>NZ_CP187958.1:2097500-5817038 GCF_049942755.1 Pseudomonas palmensis | reverse complement strand
ATACCAACGGGTGCGATATTTGAGAAGGGCAGCAATGCAAATGGCAGGTACGTCAAATACGCGGACGGCACCGCCACCGCCGAAATGGCAGTAACTACCACGTCTTTTTCTCCTGTCGCGGGCCTGCACGTCTCCAACGATATCGGCACCCCAACCCCAGTAACGTTCATTGCTGGCAGCGCTGTCCTCTCCGGCAATGACGCGTTAAACAACTCATTTCTGGTCGCGGGCCGGGTAGAACCCAACAACATCAGTGTGAAGGCCTACTTCACTTCATCCCCTGGCGTACCGGTGAGAACCATAAACATTGTTGTGCAAGGGAGGTGGTACTGATGCGCATTAAATTGTCACCGTTCAGTGCAGACGAAACACTCGTGCTCAGCAGGAGCGGCGAATCGATCACGATCAACGGCATGAAGCTCGATTTCGAAGCCCTGCCCGACGGCGCGATGCTGCCCGCTACTGCGACGGGCTGCCCGTGGCTGTATGGGCCAGTCCAGCGGATCGATGGGGAGCTTACGTTGACCGTCAGGCTCCCTCACGGCGCGCAGGCCAGCGAGCAGTCGCGATTCCCGGTGGATATCGTCAACCCACCAGATGGCCGGGTCCCGCTGCCCACCGACAATGACCCGCAGCCAGAATCCCTGGGGCTGGCCTGGACGGATACTGTTGGCGTCATCGACTGGTCGCAGATGATCACGGCAGAGATGAAGCAAGAAGCCGCTGCAGCGCAGCACCTGGCCGGCGTGCAAGCCGAGGCCGCAACTCGGCGCGCCGTCGCCGATTCAGCGATTGCACCGCTGCAAGATGCCGTGGACATCGACGACGCGACCGCCGCCGAAGTGCTATCGCTCAAGGCCTGGAAGAAGTACCGAGTCGCATTGAGCCGCCTTCCGGAGCAGCCCGGCTACCCGGTCGATATCGACTGGCCCGCGCCGCCGGCCTGACAACAGCTATACACCGATACCCGCCTTGAGCGGGTTTTTTATTGCCTGGAGAAACACATGGCTCGAATTTCCGACTCACTGGCGGGCAGCAAGAACGCTCTCGCTTTCCTCGACATGCTGGCATGGTCCGAAGGCACATCGATCAGCAAGCACACCCGCGACGACGGCTATGACGTTGTGGTTGGCGGCATCGATAGCCCGAACACGTTCAAGAGCTACAGTACACACCCTGGCGTGCTGGTGACCGTGAACAACAAGGGCCTGAAGTCCACGGCCGCAGGCCGGTACCAGCAACTCCAGCGCTACTGGCCGCACTACCGCGACCTGCTCAAGCTGCCCGACTTCGGGCCCACCAGTCAGGACAAGCTTGCCCTGCACCTGATCAAGGAGCGCGGCGCCCTGGCGGACGTGCATGCCGGCCGTACCCAGGCCGCAATCGCGAAGTGCCGGAACATCTGGGCCAGCCTGCCGGGTGCTGGGTATGGGCAGCATGAGCGCAAGCTGGATGACCTGCTGGCGCACTACATCGCGGCCGGCGGGAGGCTGGTGTGATCGCCTGGGGCGCGCGTGCGCGGGCCTTGCTACTGGGGCTCGCGATGGGTGGCATTGGCGCATGGCTATGGCAGGCTAACGCTTACGAAACACTGCTGGCCAAGCAGGCCGAGACTTACGTGACTGAGCGAGAGGCGGCTGTGGTCGCTGTGCTCGATCAGTTGCAGCAGGATCAGGAGCGCCGTCGGGCCCTGGAGGACCGCCTGCAGGCGGATGAAAAAACCAAGCACAAGGAATTACGCGATGCACAAAAAGCCCGGGATCGCCTGCGTGATCGGCTGGCTACTGCTGATCTGCGGCTGTCAGTCCTACTCGCCGCCGCCCAGGGTGGCGGCGGTGGGGTGTCAGCCGCCACCTGCGCCTGCGGCGTGGTTCATGGAGGCTCGCGAGCCGAACTTGACCCAGCGCATGCTCAACGAATTGTCGCCATCACCGGAGATGGTGACGAGGGATTGATCGCTCTTGCGGCGTGCCAGGCTTATGTGCGCAACGCTCGCCAATGAGTAAGAGCGAGCGAGATAGACCTCACTTGCGGGAAAAAGCCTTTCTTGGTGCCGCTGCAAGCGCATTGGATAGGGCGGCCTTCTGGCTCAACGTTAGCCTGCAGAGCTTCAGATCAATCCGGATGTTGAAGGCTCTGCGGGCCTTGACGTATTCGCAAATCACTTCTCGCTCGTAGCAGCGCCCCTCGCAGTTCGAGACCAGTTTTTCGGTCACTCGCTGCCTGTTCAGATCTTGCTTGGTGATCCAATAGTCGTGAACCATTGAATTGGAAACGAACAGTTTCTGAATGCTGGTGCTGATCATCTTATTCAGGATGGCTTCGAATTTTTTCATTTTTCACCACCTTGGTTGGTCGCTGAATAAAGCCAGGATTGTCCGAGGGATCGGGGCGGTGAGAAGCTACTGATTGCCTGCCGGGTGATGTGTAGAGACAATCAGATGGCGCCACCCTGGACAATCATGCTTTGGGCATGGATAAGTAATTGGAGACCTTTTTTTGCTCTGTCGAGAGTTTCAATTCATTTTCAACGCGTCGTAAGTCATTGGTGCTTGAGGATAATTGGCTGGTGAGCGCTGCCAGTTCGCCTTGGATACTTTGAGCTTTAGATTCACGCTCTTTATCACTAAGGGATTGATCTCTCATTACTTTGTCCAGCTCCTCCATTTTCTTTTGAATTTTCTCTTGGATTTCCCGGATCACCTTGAGAATTTTCTTCACACCATCGGGTAAGTTACTGGAGTCGATATCCGCGTTCTTACTGCCATGTTTGGCGGCCAGAGCTTTTCCTTCTGGTGACAGATCCACTTTTACGCCTTCCTGAGAAGCAGATTTAGGTTCCACGGAAGCTGCTTCGACAGGGGGGACTTGAGACGCAGGGCTGGCGCCCGACTGGGCGGTGAGGGCGGTTGCTGCGGAGCTTATGAGCATGTTTTTCTCCTTGAAATCGCAAGCTATATCGACTGCCCGTTACAGTTCTTGAGCATCAGTGTTCGGAAGGTCACATGTTAGGGCCTCCCGCTGACGTTGAAGCCGACTTTCTGGCTAAAGTAAAGCCGATTCAAAGCCCTGGCTTGGCTTGCGAGATGCCCTACACTTTCCTGAGAGACTTAGGAGGGCAAGATGGACGACTTGCACAAGAAGATGACGCTAGGTGAGCCGCTGATGCAGCAAGCGATGGATGCGGTGCGGCGCTACCAGGAGGCGCGAGATTCGCTTACCGCGGCAGAAGAGGTCGACCGCTTGCGGGTTGAGGCCGAATCGCTCATGCAGGCTGTCAGTGAGTATCAGCAGGCTGTGCTTGGAGGTCAGGCGGCAACTCGCCATTGATCTGGAGGTTGCAGGCCTGCGCAAGAACGACAGCCTGTAGGCGAAGGTGAGGGCTTGCTGGCTGAACGACGGCAGCGTATTGGGTATGAGAAGGAGCTTGAGGCAGCTGTATCAGCCTGTCGTTGAGCCTGGCCGACAGCGCTTGAGCGAAGTCGAATAGCGGGGCTGACTTGCGAGGCTGTCATTGATCGGATCAGCTCTGGTCGCCAGGAAAGAGGCAGCCGCATTTTCTGACATGGAGCTTACTACCTGATCACACGAGTGGATCAACGTGCGGGGTAATAGCAGGCTTATGCTGTCGCTGCGTTCGCGCTAAGCAGGAAAAATCCTGTAATCAATAAAAATTACCTAATATTCTGTTTATTTCCGGTCGTACCATTTGTTTATCGGATATTTCCGCTGCGGCCATAGGAAAACACTAACGGCGGCATTTAGCGCGGCTTGCGCGTTTGCAACTTTCGTTCATTCGCTATACGATCAAGATTCATTCCAAGAAGGACCTTAGAAATGAATGTAAAAAACCCTCTTCGCCTGCAATTCACCGATGCTTTCGGGAATGTTTGCTTTGTCCCGTTCTGCTACAACCTGAACCAGCTCTCGGGCGCGGTTCAAGAAGCCGCACAGCGCGACGCGCAGCATTTGGTTTCTATCGATGTGATGGAGCCGCAAGGCACTAACACCGTCAGCACCTACAGTTGCTCCCTAACCGTAGGGCCGACTGGCGCAGAGCAGAGCAGTCTGTACAATCAAGTTCTGCAAGCGGCCAAAAGCAATCTGAACTGGCCGAAAAACTACATGCCCGAGTCGGCGAGCGAGGATGAACTTAAGAACCTGGGGCTTCAGATCGCGGCCGGCGTGGCAGCCCAAGTTATCGTCTCGGTGGGCGGTAAGGCTATCAAAATGATCCTGCGCAATCTGTCCGGCGCTCCAGCCCCAGCAGCGGTTGACGGAAACGATCCGACCCCGCCTGAAAGCGCTGGCGATGTGGTTGGCACCGTTTCCGACCCAGACCCCGAAGGTTTATTGCCAGAAGGTGGCGATTCGGGCGACTACCCGCCAGACAGCGGCGAGGATGGTGGCGGCGAGGATGGTGGCGACGAGGGTGGTGGTGACGAGGGTGGTGATGACGGCGGCTTTGACCCAGATATCATCCCTGATTTTATCGAGAAGAAAGACTAAGCTCCCGGAGGCCCCTTAATTGGGGCCCTTTTTCAATAGTTTCGATTATTTCGGGGCTGAAGTGGTTAAGGCGAAAGGTCTTTATGCATTAGATCTTGCGGTTGGTCTGTTGGCCGGCGGCGTGGAAGTATGCGAATGAAGTCCTCGAGCTTCTGGAATCAACTCCCAACCACTGATCACGTAACCTACATGGGCCGGCCGACGCTAGCGAATTGTCGTGGCCAAGACGCGCGGCAAGGATCTGCCGCATCTTCATTAGGCCGGCGGACTGCGCAAGGCCGACAACCTGGAAGTGAAGGTGTGAGCGCTCCTGGCGAAGCGTAGGCAGCGGATCGGGTACGGGAAACAGCTATTAGCCGCTGTCAGCGACTGCAGGTAGGCATCACTCGACTGGTGGCAACACCATGTCAGCCCAATCCTGCATCATTCCCCGACGCTGCTCTATATATGTGGCATGGTTATAGACGTCACGGATCGCGCTGCTGTCAGCGTGGGCCAGCTGCCGCTCGATCCAGTCCTTGTTGTAGCCGCGGGTGTTCATCTCGGTGGAGAAGAGGTGCCGGAATCCATGCGGCGACTGCCGGCCGGTGTAACCACAGCGGTCCAGCAGGTTGACAGCATAGTTGATGCCGATTGGGCGGACGGCATCTGACCGGTTCGGGAACACGTACTTCATGCCGCCGGATATCGGCAGCATCGAGCGTAGTATCTCCACGGCCTGCCGCGATAGCGGTACCACGTGGTCGCGGCGCATCTTCATCTTGCTGGCAGGGATGGACCAGGTCGCGGCGTCCAGATCGATTTCCGCCCATTCGGCCTTGCGCACCTCTGCCGGCCGGCAGACTGTGAGGATCAGCAGCTTTGTTGCGCACTGCAGTTGCAGACCTGACTGGCTTCTTTCAATGGCATTAATGATGGCCGGCATCTCAGTGAATGCCAAGAACGGCCGGTGTTTATGCGGCGCCATCTTCTCAGTGACAGTGTGCATTTCCGCCGTGGGGTTGTTCTCGATCATGCCGGTTGCAATCGCGTACCGGAACACCTGACCCATCCACTGCCTGGTCTTGACTGAGGTGGTCAATGATCCTCGTCGCTCAATCCTGCGAATCAGCGTGATCACGTCTGACCGCTTGATGGAATCAATCTGTCGCAGGCCAAAGGCCGGCAGTACATCCAGCTCCATCGCATTCGAAATAATCTTGATCGTCGACTCGGTCAGGCTTCCCTTCCTGAATTCCAGCCACTCGTCATAGACTCGGCGGAATGTCCTCTCCTGAGCGCCGAGGCGCTCTGTCTTCTTCGCCCGCCTTGATTCGCGTGGGTCTTTTCCTTGCGCAACATCCTCCCGCGCTTCATCCCGACGCGCGCGCGCCTCCTTCAAGCCAATCTCTGGGTAAGTCCCAAGCGAAATCCTGGCCTGCTTGCCAAGCCACGTGAACCTGAAATGCCAGCTTTTTACCCCCGTATCGGCGATGTACAGCGTGAGCCCGAGCGAGTCCGCAAGGGTGTAGCCCTTTTCCCGGGGCTTGGCCTGCCTGGCCGCGGTGTCAGTGAGCGCCACTAGTACATTGCCTCTTGGTGGTAGTTGGATGTACTGGATGATGTACTAGGTTTTCGAGATTGGGAAGGTACAGAGTGGTACTCGACGATACGCCAATGACGCCTGTTTTAGGGCGTCATGGCTGTTTGTGGTATCGCTCGGTTTTCGGCGGGAATCCACTGTGGAATCTTTGAAAATTTCCACGGTATCTTAGAACTCTGAAAACCAATGCTGACCGGCAGTTTAACAGCAAGCCTACTTCAACGGTTGCAGATGCTGGTGCAGCTTGCCGGTTTCCACCAGTTCCAGGAACTCGTCGCCCAGCCGCTGGCTTTCGCTCATGGCGGTACGCCAGTAACGTTGGCGGTTACCGGCATCGCCCATGAAGCGCTTGAAGTCGCTGCGATCCGGCAGCTTGCCGTAGGGCAGGCGGGCCAGGTACTGCGGCGAGGGTGCCAGCAACAGCACGTTCTGCAGGTACTGCGCATTGCTGCGCCGCCAGGGCAGGGCCTTGTCGAACCACCCCGGCACCACCTTGTGGGTGAAGTGAGGGTAAAGCACGATGTCCTCGCCGCTGTAGGGCAGGTCGAGGTGATAGTCGAGCAAGCCACCATCCCGGTAGGTGCCCGCCCCGACCCCCGGAATGTCCCGCACGCCTTCCATCACCATGGGAATGGAGCCTGAAGCGAGCAGGGCATGACGCAGGTTGTCGACCGCCAGCGGCAGGCAGCGCGAAGGGAAGTCCGTGAGGGGGTTCAACGGCGGTGCGCAGCGTGCGTCATGCAGGATCACGCGTTCGAAGTGCCGGGCCAGCCGCGAACGGCTCACGAGGTTGTCGGCAATCACCGACGACAGGCCTACGCCCAGTCGGCCTCGATGATCGTGCTGAAGCAGGCCGTGGCTTCTGACCAGCATGATGTTGAGCCGATAGTGGGGGTTGTCGAGAATGCGAGCATCCTGGCCCTCCAGCAGGTCATCGAGCATGCGACGACAGCTCTGGCTGACCTGGGCCTGGGTCACGCCCTTGGCGAAATCCTGCTCGGTATACAGATGGCCCAGGCGCAGCAGGGCCTGGGCGGGGTCGGGCAGGCAGGCACTGGCGAAGCGCCAGGAGCCGATCGATGCCCCGATCAGCGAGCGCGCGCGCGGTGCTGTGGGCAGCCACTGGCCGAACAGCGCCAGGTCGATACCCTGGATACCCAGCGCCTTGGGGCCGCCTGCAGCGCCCGGTAGCACCCCCACGTCTGCAGCCTGCAGACCGCGTTCGCGTACATGGGCAAACGCCCGCGTGCCGGCCTTGAGTGTCAGCGCTGGAAACTTGATCTGGATTGAGCTCATAAGGGCCTCGTTGTCCTGGATCAACGATTATAGAGAAGCGTGGACGGAACAGGGGCGCGCCTGAGCTATCATGGCGCCAGTTGTTTTCAGTTTCAGTTAAGTTGGGTTCGGTATTCTGAACCCGTAAGCAAGATTGATCCTAAATGGAGAGACACGATGAAAACATTGACTGCCCTGTTCGCCACCGCCGCCCTTGCCCTGAGCGCCAACGTTGCGCTGGCTAAAGACATCCCCACCAATGAAGTCGTGCAGCTGGTCCAGGCCAAGACCATCCTGTCGCTGGATGACCTCAACGCAAAAGCGCTGGCCAAGCATCCGGGTGCCACCATCAAGGACTCCGAGCTCGAGGACGTGTACGGCCGTTATGTGTACAAGGTCGAACTGCGTGACGCGCAGAACGTCGAATGGGACGTGGACCTTGATGCCAAGACCGGTGAAGTACTCAAGGACGCCAAGGACACCTGATGACTGCACGCAAGCGAACGGCACCGTGGCTGTTCCTCGCATTGCTGGTCTTCTGTACGCCGGCCCTGGCCCGCGACCTCGATCAGGATGAAGCCCTGGAGCTACGTCAGAAGGGCATCATCCTGCCGCTGGAGCAACTGTTGAACTCCGCCCTGGGGCGTTACCCCGGGGCGAAGTTGCTTGAGGCGGAGCTGGAAGAGAAGCACAACCGCTACGAGTACGAAGTCGAGCTGGTCACCCCGCAAGGGGTCGTGCGTGAAATCAAGTTCGATGCACGCACGGGTGTGCTGATCAAAGATGAGGAAGATGACTGATGCGCCTGTTACTGGTCGAGGACAACGTCCCGCTGGCCGATGAACTCACCCAGAGCCTGCAGCGCCAGGGCTACGCCATCGACTGGCTGGCCGACGGCCGAGATGCGGTGTACCAGGGTAGCAGCGAGCCCTATGACCTGATTATCCTGGACCTGGGGCTGCCCGGCCTGCCCGGCCTCGAAGTGCTGGCCCAATGGCGCGCCGGCGGGCTGTCGACCCCGGTGCTGATCCTGACCGCACGGGGTTCCTGGGCCGAGCGCATCGAGGGCCTCAAGGCCGGTGCCGACGATTACCTGAGCAAACCCTTTCACCCCGAAGAGCTGCAACTGCGCATCCAGTCGCTGCTGCGCCGCGCCCGTGGCCTGGCCAACCAGCCGACCCTGCAGGCCGCCGGCCTGCACCTGGACGAAGGCCGCCAGTGCGTGAGCCGCGACGGGCAGGACGTGCAACTGACCGCCGCCGAGTTTCGCCTGCTGCGCTACTTCATGTTGCACCCGCAGCAGATCCTTTCCAAAAGCCACCTGGCCGAGCACCTCTACAACGGCGAAACCGAGCGCGACTCGAATGTGCTCGAAGTACACGTCAACCACCTGCGCCGCAAGCTGGGGCGCAGCGTGATCGAAACCCATCGCGGCCAGGGCTATCGCTTTGGCGGAGTGGTCGAGTGAAGTCGATCCAGGCGCGCCTGAGCCTGGGGCTGGTCGGTGTACTGGTGGTGGTCGGCCTGGCCCTGGCGCAGATCAGCCTGTGGCTGTTCGAGGTCGGGTTGCAGCGCTACCTGGAGACGGGGTTGCGCAAGGAAAGCGAAAACCTGCTGGTGGCGCTGGTGCGCGGCCACAGCGGCCTCGAACTGGACGAGCGACGCCTGTCGTCGGCGTACCAGCGGCCGTTTTCCGGCTACTACTTCCGTATCGATTTCGAAGGGGGCAGTTGGCGTTCCCGCTCGCTCTGGGACATGGACATGCCCCGTCCGCCAACTCCCGGCCTGCACGCGGGCCTGGAGCTGGGCCCGGCTGGCCAGCAACTGCTGGTGCTGCGTGCCGACTACCGGCGCCTGGGCCAGGCGATCTCGATCAACGTGGCGCAGGACTATACCCCCGTGCGCGACGGCTTCCGGCGCATGCAGCAGCTCGGCCTTGGCCTGGGGCTGGTGGCGCTGCTGTTGATTCTGGTGCTGCAACGCATCACGGTCACACGCTCCCTGCGCCCATTGGAACGCACGCGCGAACAGATCGCCCAACTGCAGCAGGGCAAGCGCTCGCAGCTCGACAGTGAGGTGCCTGTCGAACTTGAGCCCCTGGTGGCGCAGATCAACCACCTGCTGGCACACACCGAAGACAGCCTCAGACGTTCACGCAACGCGCTGGGCAACCTGGGGCATGCCCTGAAGACTCCCCTGGCGGTGCTGATGAGCCTGGCGTCGAGCGAGCGCCTGAACGACCTGCCCGAGGTTCGCGTCCAGTTGCAGGCTCAGCTGGAGCAGATCCAGCAACGCCTGAGCCGCGAACTCAATCGCGCCCGGCTGGCCGGCGATGCCCTGCCGGGGGCGCATTTCGATTGCGCCACCGAACTGCCGGGCCTGCTATCGACTCTGGGCATGATTCACGGCGATCACCTGCTCATCCGCCATCAGGTGCCCGATGGGCTGTCCTTGCCCTGGGACCGCGAAGACCTGCTCGAGCTGCTGGGCAACCTGCTGGACAACGCCTGCAAGTGGGCCGACAGCGAGGTCTGCCTGAGCATCGAGCAAGAGGGCGGGGTGTATCGCCTGTGGGTGGACGATGATGGCCCGGGCATCCCCGAAAATGCCAGGGCCGGGGTGCTGGAGCGCGGTGCGCGGCTCGATGAACAGGTCGATGGCCATGGGCTTGGCCTGGGCATCGTTCGCGATATCGCCGAAGCCTGGGGTGGGCAGATGAGGTTGCTGGAAAGCCCGCTGGGCGGGCTGCGGGTGAGCATCGAGCTACCCCGCAGGGCAGCCCGATAACACCATCAGACGCGGAACTGGTCCATCAGCCCCTGCTGCTGGTTGGCCAGGCTGTTCAGCGACTGGCTGACCCGCGCCGACTCATTGGCCTGCTCCGAGAGTGACTCGGTCACATCGCGAATGGTCGCCACGTTGTTGTTGATTTCCTCGGCCACCGCGCTCTGCTCTTCGGCGGCACTGGCAATCTGCAGGTTCATGTCGCTGATCACGGTGACGGCCTCGCCGATCTGGCGCAGCGCAGTCACGGCCTGACCGACCTGGTCGACGCTACCCTGGGCCTGGCGGTGGCTGCTGTCCATGGCGCCCACCACCTCGCGGGTGCCGGCCTGCAGTTGCTCGATCACCTGACGGGTCTCCTCCACCGACTCCTGGGTGCGTCGGGCCAGGTTGCGCACCTCGTCGGCCACCACCGCAAAGCCGCGCCCGGCTTCCCCGGCACGGGCCGCCTCGATGGCGGCATTGAGCGCCAGCAGGTTGGTCTGCTCGGCGATGGAGCGGATCACTTCCAGTACCGAACCGATCTTCTCGCTGTTGTCGGCAAGGCCTTCGACCTGGGCCATGGCGGTGTTCATGTCGGCTGCCAGGGTACCGATGCTGGTGGTGGTGCGGTCGATCACCGCCAGGCCCTGACGGGTCGCCTGGTCGGCGTCGCGCGCCGCCTGGGCCGCTTGCGCAGCACTGCGCGCCACATCCTGGGCGGTGGCGCTCATTTCGTGGGACGCCGTGGCCACCTGGTCGACCTGACGGTACTGCTGCTCCATGCCGGCGCTGGTCTGCGAGGCAATCGCCGAAGACTGGTCGGCAGTGTCGCGCGCCGCCTGCACCGAGCGTTTGACCTCGGCGATGATCGGCTGCAGCTTGTCGAGGAAGCGGTTGAACCAGCCGGCCAGTTCCCCCAGCTCGTCGCGCTTGTCGTAGTTCAGGCGGCGGGTCAGGTCGCCTTCGCCGCTGGCGATGTCCTTGAGCATGGCGGCCACGCCCAGGATGGGGCGGGTCACACTGCGCGCCATCACCCAGATCAGCAGCAGCCCCACGATCGCGGCCAGCACACCCAGGCCCAGCTCGATCAGGGTGCCACTGGTATTGCGCTGGTCGAGCTCGTTCTTGAGGGTCTCGGCCGGGCCGGTCAGGGCGCTTTGCGGCACATCCAGCAGCACGCCCCAGGGCTTGCCCCCCGGAATCGGTGCAAACGATGCCAGCACCTTCAGGCGCTCGTCCTTGTGGAGGCTCTGCAGGGGCGTGCCGCTGCTCAGCAGGCCTATCAGCTCCTTGCCGCTGGTGCTGTCGACCTGGTCGAAGCGTTGCGCCAGCTTGCCCGCATCCGGGCTGTAGCCGGCCAGCAGGCCCACCGGGCTGATGATGCCGATGCGGGTCTGGCCCTGGTACAGGTTCTGGCTGGCTTGCTGGCTCAGCGCCTGCAGGCTGTTCAGGTTGATGTCGATCGACAGGGTGGCGACCACCTTGTCGGCCACGATCAGCGGGAACACGATGCTGGTCATCAGCACCCGCTGGCCGGCAATGTCATAGAAGTAGGGTTCGATCACGCAGGTCTTGCGCGTGGTACGCGGGCACACCGACCAGGTGTTGGCCGGCTCGCCGCTGGGGCCGATGCTGGTGTCGGTCATGTCCTTTTCGGGCAGCGCCATCGAGGTCAGCTTGCCGGGCGTGGGCTGCGACCAGTACAGGGCGAAGCGGCCGGCCTCGTTGCTGCCCAGCTCGGCCTGGTTGGCGAACAGGGCATCCTTGTTGTCCAGGGCGTTGGGCTCGAACACCAGCGACAGCCCCAGCAGGTCGGGGTTGGCCTGCAGCGCGGCGCGCACCTGGCGGGTCATGTCCTCGCGCAGGTCGAAGGCGTCCAGAAAGCGCTTTTCGGCCTGCTCGCGCAAAAACAGCACCTGGCGCGCAAAGCCTGCACCGTATTGGTAGGCATCCATGAACTGGCGGCGGATGCTCAAGGCCTGGACTTCGCCCTGGGACTCGATACGCGACTGGGCCGCTTCGGTCAGCATCTGCATGCTGCTGGCCTTGACCAGCTCGGAGTTGTGCTCCATGCGGTACAGCGAAAGGCCCACCAGCAGCGTAACGATGCTGGCCAGGCAGAGCCCGGCCAGCAGGGTGATTTTCCACTGGATGGAAAGTTGTCTCGACGACATGACGAAGTCCTTTGATCCAAAAAAAGATTGAGGCTGACGACTGTAACGGCCAGGCGCAGTTTTTCTTTATTCAAACGTTCAATTGAAATGCGTCGTTTTCAGTCATGCATGCGACCCGCGTGCAGCCGTCTAGCCCCGTACTTTGACAAGTGGCGGGTGCTGCTTCAGAGTGTGCGCCCTCCCATAAAAACACCTGTCGTTCGGCCACTGCGCTCGCAGTCTGTCGCCGCAGCGCAAGCTTTGTCTGGTTTCTAGAGGTCATGAAATGAATGCAGTAATTGCCGCGGTCGGCATCATGCTGATATTGAGCCTGGCCCGTGTGCACGTGGTCATCGCCCTTATCATCGGCGCGCTCGCCGGCGGCCTGGTGGGCGGCCTGGGTATCGAAGGCACGCTCAAGGCGTTCAACGGCGGCCTGGGTGGCGGTGCCACGGTGGCATTGTCGTATGCGCTGCTGGGCGCATTCGCCGTGGCCATCGCCAAGTCCGGGCTGGCCCATGCGCTGGCCGATCGCGCCCTGTCGATGTTCCATGGTCAGCGCAATGCCGAAGGCGGCAAGATCAAGTGGCTGCTGATCGGCCTGTTGCTGGTGGTGGCGATCTCGTCGCAGAACATCCTGCCTATTCATATCGCCTTCATTCCGCTGCTGGTGCCGCCGCTGCTGTACGTGCTGACCCGCCTGCAGATCGATCGGCGCCTGGTGGCCTGCGTGATGACCTTCGGCCTGATCACCCCGTACATGTTCCTGCCAGTGGGGTTCGGCAACATCTTCCTCAATCAGATCCTGCTGGCCAACGTCAGCCGCAGCGGGGTGGACGTCAGCGGCGTCAACGTGACCCAGGCCATGGCGATACCGGCGGCGGGCATGCTGTTCGGGTTGCTGCTGGCGGTGTTCTTCAGCTACCGCAAAAAGCGCGTGTACGACGTGGCAAAGATCGAGCAGGTCGAGCAGGTGGCGGTCAGCTACAACCCGCTGACGCTGATGGTGGCCGGCTGTGCAATCGCCGCGGCGTTCATCATCCAGCTGTGGCTGGACTCGATGATCATCGGTGCGATGGCGGGCTTTCTGATCTTCTCGCTGTCGGGCATCGTGCGCTGGAAGGACACCGATGACCTGTTCACCGAAGGCATGAAGATGATGGCCATGATCGGCTTCATCATGATTGCCGC
The DNA here is from genome assembly GCF_049942755.1 of Pseudomonas palmensis. Classification (NCBI taxonomy): domain Bacteria; kingdom Pseudomonadati; phylum Pseudomonadota; class Gammaproteobacteria; order Pseudomonadales; family Pseudomonadaceae; genus Pseudomonas; species Pseudomonas palmensis. Next base: position 5,803,562 of record NZ_CP187958.1, on the reverse strand, counting down.
GTCCGGCTTTGCCGAGGTCATGAAGGCCACCGGCGAAGTGAAGACCCTGGTGGAGGCCTCGGCCGGCTGGATCGACCACAGCAAGGCGGTCGGGGCGCTGCTGATGCTGCTGGTGGGGCTGCTGGTGACCATGGGTATCGGTTCGTCGTTCTCCACGGTGCCGATCCTGGCGGCGATCTTCGTGCCGCTGTGCGTGCAACTGGGCTTCGACCCGCTGGCCACCGTGTGCATCGTCGGTACTGCCGGCGCGTTGGGTGATGCCGGCTCACCGGCGTCGGACTCGACCCTGGGCCCGACCTCGGGCCTGAACGTCGACGGCCAGCACCATCACATCTGGGACACGGTGGTGCCGACCTTCCTGCATTACAACCTGCCGTTGCTGGCGTTCGGCTGGGTAGCGGCGATGGTGCTGTAGCGCGCCAGGGCGCAGGAGCTGGGCGCGAGGCTCAGCTTTTTCGCGGGGGCGGCGAGATGCGGTTGAGCACCGTATCGCCGTTCTTGTTGCGCGTCAGGTACACCGGCAGCACCTTGGGCATGTTGCTCACCAGGCGATTGACCTCGGTGGTGTTGTAGATGCCGCTGATGCGGATGCTGCCGGTACTGGCGTCCGCCAGCAGCAACGGCGTTTCCAGGTAGCGGTTGATCAGCGGCAGGGCCTGGTCCAGTGGCAGATTGTCGAGGATCAGCTTGCCGCCGCGCCAGGCCAGGCTGGTGTCGTGGGCATAGGTCTGGCTGAGGGCCGGCTCGTAGTCGCCGCGACGGTAGCTGGCCTGCATGCCGGGGCCCAGGCGATAGCCGCTGTCCGGGTCGCTGCTGTTGCTGCTGACCAGCACCGAACCTTCCACCAGGGTGACCTTCACCTGGTCCTGATACTTCCAAACGTTGAACTGGGTACCGGTCACCCGGGTCTGGCCCTTGCCGGCACGCACCACGAACGGGTGCTGGGTATCGTGCTGCACCTTGAAGAAGGCCTCGCCGTTGACCAGCGTCACCCGTCGTTCGTCCTTGTAGTTGGCGTAGCGCAGGGTGGTGTTGAGGTTCAACTCCACCTCGCTGCCATCCGGCAGCACCGCGCGGGCGATGGCATTGCCGCTTTCAACGCGCTCATAGCTGTTGGGCAGCCAGCCCTGTTCCCAGCCCACCCAGGCGCCAATCGGCAGTGCCACCAGCGCCACGGCCGCAGCCGAGGCCAGCCGACGCAGGGCGCGCCCGCGTGGCCTGGCTGACAGATTGATTACCGGGGCAGCAGGACGGGGCAGGTGGTCGGCGGTCTGCCAGATCTCCTGCATGGCCTGGAATTCCTGCTCGTGCAGTGGGTCGGCTGCGCGCCATTGCGCGCAGGCGGCACGTTCCTGTTCACTGCAGTCCTCAGCATGCAGGCGCATGCACCAGTGCGCAGCGGCATCGGTGATGGCATCAAGTTCGGCTGCGCTGAGGCTGGTTTGGTTCATTGATACTCCCGGTTTTGGCCATTCTACCCTTGGCAGGTGGCCAACGAGAACCGAGTTCATCGTGAATGACTATCAGTTGTAAGAAATATTTGAATGAAAAACCACGCAAATGCGTGGTTTTTATCGTTTAAGCACCCGCCTGGAGCGTTGCGCGGCTCAGAACAGCTCGGCTGGCAACTGGTACAGCGGCGCACTGCCTGCGCGGATGCTGGCCTGCAACGACAGTACCCTGGGCAGCAGACGCTCGACGTAGAAGGTAGCCGTGGCCAGCTTGGCCTCGTAGAACGCCGGCTCCTGCTCGCGCCGTTCGCGGGCAGTGGCCGCCATGCGCGACCACATGTAGGCGTAGGCCACATAGCCGAACAGGTGCAGGTACTCCACCGACGCCGCGCCCACGGCATTGGCATCACCGGTGGCCTGCTCGCGTACCCACTGGCTCACGCTTTCCAGCTGCGCCAGGGCATGCAGCAGCGGTTCGCACAAGGGCGGACGGGTTTCACAGAAGCTGCGGATCTCGTTGGCGAACAGCGCCAGCGACTGTCCGCCATCGGCCACCACCTTGCGCCCCAGCAGGTCCAGCGCCTGGATGCCGTTGGTGCCTTCGTAGATCTGCGCGATGCGAACATCGCGCACCAGCTGTTCCTGGCCCCATTCGCGAATGTAGCCATGGCCGCCGAACACCTGCTGGCCCAGCACGCAGCTTTCCAGGCCCATGTCGGTGAAAAACGCCTTGGCCACCGGTGTCAGCAAGGCCACCAGGCGCTGCGCGGCCTCGCGCTCCTCCGGCTGCTCGGCGTACTTGGCGATATCCAGCTGCAGGCCGACATAGGTGGCGAACGCCCGGCCGCCTTCGGTCAGGGCGCGCATGCTCAGCAGCATGCGCCGTACATCGGCATGCACGATGATCGGGTCGGCCACCTTGTCGCTGGCCAGCGGTCCGGTGGCGGCGCGGCTTTGCAGGCGGTCCCGGGCGTAGCGTGCGGCATTCTGGTACGACGCCTCGGCGCAGCCGATGCCCTGGATGCCGATGGACAGGCGCTCGTAGTTCATCATGGTGAACATCGCCGCCAGGCCGCGGTTGGGTTCGCCCACCAGGTAGCCCACGGCGCCATCGAAGTTCATCACGCAGGTGGCCGAGGCCTTGATGCCCATCTTGTGCTCGATCGATCCACAGCTCACCGCGTTGGTTTCACCCAGGCTGCCGTCCTCGCCCACCAGGCGCTTGGGCACCAGAAACAGCGAGATGCCCTTGGGCCCGGCCGGCGCGTCGGGCAGCTTGGCCAGCACCAGGTGCACGATGTTCTCGGTCAGGTCCTGGTCGCCGCCGGTGATGAAGATCTTGGTGCCGCTGACCCGGTAGCTGCCATCGGCCTGGGGTTCGGCCTTGCTGCGGATGATCCCCAGGTCGGTACCTGCATGCGGTTCGGTCAGGCACATGGTGCCGGCCCACTGCCCGCTGTACAGCGCCGGCAGGTAGGTGGCCTTCAATGCATCGCTGGCGTGCGCGTCGATGGCCAGGCAGCAGCCGGCGCTCAGCGCCGAATACAGGCTGAAGCTGCAGTTGGCGGCGTAGAGCATCTCCTCGAACTGCACCGCGAGCATCTTGGGCATGCCCAGGCCGCCGTACTCGGGGTTGCCCGCCAGCCCGACCCAGCCGCCTTCGCGGTAGGTCTGCCAGGCCTGCACGAACCCCTGCGCAGTGGTGACCCGACCCTGCGCGAAGTGCACGCCTTCCTCATCGCCGCTGCGGTTGAGCGGCGCAATCAGCTGGCCGGTGATCTTGGCCGCCTCTTCCAGTATCGCATCGGCGGTATCCGCGTCGACGCTGGCCGCCAGCGCCGGCAGGCGTGCCCACAGGGCCGGGCCCTGGAACACTTCGTGAAGAACAAAACGCATGTCGCGCAGCGGTGCATTGAACTCAGGCATAACGGTTTCCGAATAAAGGTGAAAAAAGGTCAGAGCGCCTTGGCCCAGTCGCGCAACAGGTACTTCTGGATCTTGCCCGTGGAGGTTTTCGGCAGTTCGCTGAACACCACGGTCTTGGGCAGCTTGAAGCCGGCCAGATGCTCGCGGCAGAAGGCGATGATGTCCGCCTCGCGGGTACCTTCGAAACCGGCCTTGAGGGTGACGTAGGCACAGGGGGTTTCGCCCCATTTTTCATCCGGGCGGGCGACCACCGCAGCCTCGAGCACGGCCGGGTGGCGGTACAGCGTGTCTTCGACCTCGATGGTCGAGATGTTCTCGCCTCCGGAAATGATGATGTCCTTGAGCCGGTCCTTGATCTCCACATAGCCGTCGGCATGCCACACTGCCAGGTCGCCGGTATGGAACCAGCCGCCTCGGAAGGCTTCGGCGGTGGCCTCGGGGTTCTTCAGGTAGCCCTTCATCACGGTGTTGCCGCGCATGAAGATCTCGCCCAGCGTGTTGCCGTCGCGGGCCACCGGCTCAAGCGTTTGCGGGTCGGCCACCATCAGCCCCTCGAGGGTAGGGTAGCGCACGCCCTGGCGCGACTTGATGCGGGCCCGCTCCTCCAGCGGCTGCGCGTCCCATTCGGCATGCCAGGCACACACCGTCACCGGGCCGTAGACCTCGGTCAGGCCGTAGACGTGGGTCACCTTGATGCCCATTTCCTCCACCGCGCCGATCACCTTGGCGGGTGGCGCCGCCCCGGCCACCATCGCGTTCACGGGGTGGTCGATGGCGGCCTTGGCCGAGTCGGGCATGTTGATCAGCGCATTGAGCACGATCGGTGCGCCGCACAGGTGGGTGACCTGGTGCTCGCGAATCAGGGTCAGGATCTTCTGCGGGTCGACCCGGCGCAGGAACACATGGGTGCCGGCCAGGGCCGTCACGGTCCACGGGTAGCACCAGCCATTGCAGTGGAACATCGGCAGGGTCCACAGGTACACCGGGTGGTTGCCCATGGCCCAGGTCATCTGGTTGCCCAGTGCGTTCAGGTAGGCGCCGCGGTGGTGGTAGACCACCCCCTTGGGGTTGCCGGTGGTGCCGGAGGTGTAGCTCAACGAGATCGCCTGCCACTCGTCCTGGGGCCAGTGCCACACGAACTCGGGGTCGCCCTCGGCCAGGAAGGCTTCGTAATCCAGGTCGCTGACGGCGCGGCCCTCGCCGTACTCCGGGTCGTCCACATCGATCACCAGCGGCGGGTGGGCCATCAGGCCCAGCGCTGCTTCGATCACCTTGTGGAATTCGCGGTCGGTGATCAGCACCTTGGCTTCACCGTGCTCGAGCATGAACGCGATGGCCTCGGCATCCAGGCGCACGTTCAGGGCGTTGAGCACCGCACCGATCATCGGCACACCGAAATGCGCCTCGAGCATGGCCGGAATGTTGGGCAGCATCACCGCCACCGTATCGCCCAGCCCGATACCGCGGCCGGCCAGGGCGCTGGCCAGGCGGCGGGAGCGCTGGTAGGTTTCCTGCCAGTTGCGGCGGATGGCACCATGGATCACCGCCGGGTAATCGCCATAGACCGCAGCCGTGCGTTCGATGAAACTCAGCGGGGAAAGGGCGACATGGTTGACGGGGGCGGGCTGCAGGCCCTGGGAGAAGATCGACATGAACGGTTCCTGTGCAGGAGGCAGCCGCGATCAGGCGCTGGCTGAAACCTCCGATGGCTGATTGTTAGCTCTGATCAGGTTTCTGGAAGGCGGTACGCAGACCGACTTCGGTGTTTCATTTTTACGCTGTTCTCCATATTACTTGGAAGATAGACTATAGCAATATGGTATAAATACTATAAAAAGCCGGAGCCCCAAGTGACCTTTCCTCCCTCGGCCTTGCTCGACAAGGACCCGCAACCCACCGTGCTGCTCGATGCCGCCGCCCAGGTGGTGGCCGCCAACCCGGCGGTGCAGGGGTTGTTTGACACCTGGCCCAAGCCGCCCGTCGGCAGCCTGCTGCCCGCCAACTACAAGGCGCTGGTGAGCGCCTGCCTGCACCAGCAGCGGGCGATTGCCGAGGTCGAGGCCCTGGTGCAACAGCGTATCCTGTTGTGGACCTTCGTCCCGCTGGAGGGCGGCCTGCAGGTGCTGGCCCGCTGCCGCGACGCCACGGTGGAGCGCCTGGCCGAGCGCGAGGCCAGCCAGGCACGTCGGTTGTACCGCCTGATCACCGAAAACACCACCGACCTGATCTCGCGCCATACCCCCGACGGGTGTTTCCTGGATGCTTCGCCGGCCTCCTATCGCCTGCTGGGCTACTGGCCGGAAGAGCTGCGCGGGGTGGCGGTGCAGTCGCTGTTTCACCCCCAGGACCGCCAGCAATCGCTGCTGCAGGCCTCCCAGGCGCTGGAGCAGGACGGCTACCAGACCATGACCTGTCGCGTGCGCCACCGCGATGGCCGCGACCTGTGGTTCGAGATCGCCAGCCGCGCCATCCGCGAAACCTACACCGGTGCGGTGGTCGAGATCGTCAGCGTGTCACGTGACATCACCGTGCGCATCGAAGCCCAGGAAAACCGCCGGCGCCTGGCCGAGGTGGTCGAGGCCAACACCGACCTGGTGCTGTTCACCGACCCCGCCGGCCAGCTCACCTACCTCAACCGTTCCGCCCGGCGTGCACTGGGCCTGCTGGAGGTGCAGGCCGTGCCGCCCCTGCGCGAGCTGCTGGACGAAGAAGCCCTGCAACGCCTCGACGAAGAGGGCTGGGCCTGCGCCGAGCGCGAAGGGGTGTGGCAATGCGAGGCGCGGCTGGCGCCCTACAACGGCTCGGCGCCGTTCCCGGTGTCGCTGGTACTGCTGGCGCACCGGGCCGCAGGTGGCGAGCGCTACTACTCGCTGGTGGCTCGCGACATGACCGAGCGCGAGCTGCGTGAACGCCAGCAGCGCCGACACCAGGATGAACTGGCGCACACCGCGCGGCTGGTCACCCTGGGCGAGCTGGCCTCCGGCATCGCCCACGAGATCAACCAGCCGCTGGCAGCGGTGGTCAACTATGCCAGTGCCAGCCAGCGCTACCTGCTGGCGGTGGAGCGTGACCCGCAGGCGGCCGGGCGGGTCGCCCAGGGCCTGCAGCGCATCACCGAGCAGGCCACCCATGCCGCCGAAGTGATCAAGCGCCTGCGCTCGTTCCTGCGCAAGGAGCCGCGCCGCTTGCAGGCGCTCAACGTGGCCGATGTATCGCGCGAGGCCGTGCGCCTGTGTGCCTGGGAGGCGGCGCAGGCCCAGGTGACCATCGAGCAGCACATGGTGTACAACCTGCCGCCGGTATACGCCGACCGTGTCTTGCTCGAACAGGTCCTGCTCAACCTGTTGCGCAATGCCATCGACGCCAACCGCGAGCAGCATGCCGGGGCGCCTTCGCGCGTGCTGATCAGCGCCGACCAGCAGGCCGGTTGGCTGCGTATCCAGGTGGCCGACCAGGGCCCCGGGGTGGCCGCCGAGCAGCTGGACGGCATCTTCACCCCGTTTACCACCAGCAAGCCCGAAGGGCTGGGGCTGGGCTTGAGCATGAGCCGCAGTATCGTCGAAGGGTTCGGCGGTACCTTGCAGGCGCACCCGGGTGATACCGGCGGATTGATTTTGTGCTGTCGGCTGGCGCCGGTGGCCAGTGCATGAACAAGGGGATTTCCATGCAGGAACCGAAGGTCTACGTGGTCGACGACGACCAGGGCATGCTCGACTCCACCGTCTGGCTGCTGGAGTCGGTGGGCCTGCAGGCGCTGCCGTTCACCAGTGGCCAGGCTTTTCTGGAGGCCTGCGATGCGGCGTTGCCGGCGTGCGTGCTGCTGGATGTGCGCATGCCCGGCATGGGTGGGCTGAGCGTGCAGGAAGCCTTGCGCGCCCGGGGCGTGCAGGTGCCGGTGATCTTTGTCAGCGGGCATGCCGATGTGCCGATCGTGGTACGCGCCTTCAAGGCCGGGGCCATCGATTTCATCGAGAAGCCCTACAACGACCAGTTGTTGCTCGACAGCGTGCAGGATGCCCTGGGGCGCTCGTCACGGGTTCAGGTCAGCAGTCGCCAGCGCGATGAAGTGCAGGGGCGCATCGACAGCCTCACCCCGCGTGAGCGCGACGTGTTCGTGCCCCTGGTGCAGGGCTATACCAATCGGGAGATTGCCGAGCAGTTGCAGGTCAGCGTGAAGACCGTGGACCTGTACCGTTCGCGGGTGATGAAGCGCATGCAGGCCGAACACCTGCCGGACCTGGTGGGGATGGCGATTGCGTGTGGGGTGGTGGACCCCTTGAAACTGCGTTGAATGCATCGCGGGTCAAGCCCGCTCCCACAGGTACAGTGCAAGCCTGTGGGAGCGGGCTCGACCCGCGATTGGGTGTCAGGAGCGACGTCCCAGCAACAGCCCGACCACCAGCCCGAAGCCCGCCGAAATCGCCACGGTCTGCCACGGGTGGCCGCCAATGTAATCCTCGGTGGCATCCACCGCCGGCTTGGCCTTTTCACGCACGCCGCCCACCGCATCAAGGGCCTGCTTGAGCTTGAGGCCCACCTGTGCGCGCAGGGTCTCGGCTTCTTCGCCCACCAGGGTGGAGCTGTCCTTGAGCAGCTTGTCAGACTCTTCGATCAGCGCCTGCAGTTCGCTGAAGGCCTGGTCCTTGATTTGTTCGGCATCGGCTTTAAGGGTGCTTTTCCTGGCCATGTACGCTTCCTCGTTGAATGATGGTCACTGTATCAATGGATGCCTGAGCGCGCCGAAAGTTGCAGCGCCTTGGCGGCGCTCGGTGGCTACAGTGTAAGATAGCCCCCATTTTCAAGTGGCAGGAATCCCCATGAGTTTCAATCTGGCCAACATGAGCTTCGCCGAGCGGGCACAGATCGAGGACGAGAAGTCGCGACTGTTCGAACTCTGGCAATCGAACCTGGGCAAGGCCAAGGCCGAAGCCGCGCGGCTGATCAGCGAGAAGCCGCGGCGCAAGGGCAAATGGGCCGAGTGGGTGCGGGCCGAGCTCGACGGCATGTCGCCGCCGGAGTTCGCCAACATGGTGCGCAGCGAAGTCAACAAGCTGATGGCGGCTGCCAAGTAGCCGACCCCCCAGCGCTACCACGCCGTATCGGTGGGCTTGGGCAGCGCCAGCCGCCCGCTGTCGGTGAAGCGCATCGTGCCGAAGGCGCCCCCGGCCAGCTTGCCGCGCAGCACATAGGGCATGCCATCCAGGTTGCTCACCCGGCTCAGGCCCACGGCCTGGCGCAGCATCGAGAACGCGGTGATGCTCACCGGAATGCTCAGTACCGCTTCGTCATAGCGCCCGATGCTGCCGTGCTGATCGCTGACCCCGGTTGCCAGCGGCTGGCCATTGACCTCCAGGTTAAGCGCCACGCCGTTGTAGTCGATGGGCGTTTCATTGGGGTTCTGCACCCGCAGTTTCACCGCCATGCGCATTTCCAGGTCCTGGCCGGGCAGCGGCTCGATGCCGATCACGCTGATGGTCAACGGGTCGCGCCCCTGCAGCAACGCGCAGGCGCTCAGGCTCAGGGCCAGCAGCAGGCCCAGGCCGACACGCAGGGTATGACGCAGGAAACAGGGCATGGGGCTTGGCTCCGGACAAATGTCTCTGCAGTGTGGCAAATGCCTGGCGCGGTTGAAAGTGGCGCAAGCAGCGTAACAATCTGAATCATCTCTGGCCCGGCAACGGGTTTCGTCGCGAACCTCTCGCGCCGTAGGCTATCCAACGCCTGGGGCCACTGACGTTGTGCAGGAGATGAACGCGATGAACCGATGGTTGCCGGCACTGACCGGCGCAGCACTGAGCCTGATACTGGGTATGCCTGTTCAGGCCGCCGACGCGGGCAATCCCTACAACGACCCGGTGCGCCGCGCCAACCCCAATTCCCAGCAGGGCACCGTGCGTTCCACGCCACCGCCGCGCGGGCCTTCCACCCAGCCGCTGCCGCGCCCACCCACCCTCGACAATGGCGGCATCGGCAACGGCCAGAACCTGCGCCGTGAACAGGTGCCGCCGCGCCTGGACCCCTCCCGCCCGCCGCGCGAATCGACGCGTACGCCCTGATCGCTTGGCCCACTGCAAGGAACCCTGCATGTCTTCACGTACCTGGCTACTCTCCCTCTGCGCTGCGGCGCTGTTTCCGCTGACCGCCACCGCCGCCCCCGAGCGCACCTTCCCCAGCGAGGAAGGCCAGCTCACCGTCAGTACCCTGGCCGAGGGGCTGAAAAACCCCTGGGCGCTGGCGTTCCTGCCCGACGGGCAGGGCATGCTGGTGACCGAGCGCCAGGGCAACCTGCGCATCATCAGTGCCGACGGCAAGGTCGGTTCGCCGTTGAGCGGCGTGCCGCAGGTGTGGGCCAAGGGGCAGGGCGGGTTGCTCGACGTGGCGCTGTCGCCGCAGTTCGAGCAGGACCGCATGGTCTACCTCTCGTATGCCGAAGGCGGGGGTGATGGCGACACGGCCGGTACTACCGTGGGGCGCGGCCGCCTGTCGAGCGACAACCTGCGCCTGGACGACTTCAACGTGATCTTCCGCCAGCAGCCCAAGCTGTCCAGCGGCAACCACTTCGGTTCGCGGCTGGTGTTCGACCGCGACGGCTACCTGTTCATCGCCCTGGGCGAGAACAACCAGCGGCCCACCGCCCAGGACCTGGACAAGCTGCAGGGCAAGGTGGTGCGCATGCTGCCCGACGGCCAGGTGCCCAAGGACAACCCCTTTGTCGGCCAGAGCAACGTGCGCCCCGAGATCTGGTCGTATGGCCATCGCAACCAGCAGGGCGCGGCATTGAACCCGTGGACAGGCGAACTGTGGACCAACGAGCACGGGCCTCGCGGCGGCGACGAGATCAACATTCCCAAGCCGGGCAAGAACTACGGCTGGCCCCTGGCGACGCACGGCATCAACTACTCGCTGCTGCCGATACCCGAGGCCAAGGGCAAGCGCGTCGAGGGCGCGGTGGACCCGCTGCACGTGTGGGAGAAGTCCCCGGCCATCAGCGGCATGGCGTTCTACGACAACCCGCGTTTCAAGGCCTGGGACCACAACCTGTTCATCGGCGCGCTGGCCGCCCAGGAGCTGATCCGCCTGCAACTGGATGGCGACAAGGTGGTGCATGAAGAGCGCCTGCTTGGGCAGTTGAATGCGCGTATTCGCGATGTGCGGGTGGGGCCGGACGGCTTTCTCTATGTGCTGACCGACGAGAGTGACGGTGCGCTGCTGAAGGTGGGCCTGACGCAGTAAGCGGCGGCGCGTCCTTTGCCGGCAAGGCCGGCTGCTGCAGGCGAAGCACGCCCCGCAAACGTCACTGATGCTACCCTTGGCCTTTTTCCGCACAGGCCCCCGGCATGTCCAGCCTCACCCCGCTGTCGTTGTACCAGCAATCCATCGAGCTCAATGGCTTTGTCCCCGACGCTGCGCAGCAGCATGCCGTCGACTGCCTTCAAGCCTGCTTCGAGGCTCTTGAGCGCGGCGAGGTGGCGCGTGGGGTATACCTGTGGGGCCCGGTCGGGCGCGGCAAGACCTGGCTCATGGACCAGTTCCACCGCTGCCTGCAGGTGCCCGCCCGCCGCCAGCACTTTCACCACTTCATGCGCTGGGTGCATCAGCGCCTGTTCCAGCTCAACGGCACCGCCGACCCCTTGCAGGCCCTTGCCCACGGCCTGGCCGAAGAGATCCGCGTGCTGTGCTTCGACGAACTGTTCGTCAACGACATCGGTGACGCCATCATTCTCGGTCGCCTGTTCCAGGTGCTGTTCGACAGCGGCGTGGTCATCGTCGCCACCTCCAACCAGCCGCCGGCGCAGCTCTACGCCGACGGTTTCAATCGCGAACGCTTCGTGCCGGCGATTGCCGCCATCGAGCGGCACATGCACGTGGTGGCGGTGGACGGCGGCCAGGACCATCGCCTGCATCCCGGTGCCGAACTGCAACGCTACTGGGTGCGCCAGCCGGGCCAGCCCAGCGCGCTGGGCCAGGTGTTCGAGCAGTCGAGCGCGGGTGAACCGGCCACCCGCGAGGACCTGAGCCTGGGCTACCGCACGGTCAAGGTGGTGCGACGCAGCACCTCGGCGGTGTGGTGCACTTACAACGAACTGTGCGAGCAGCCCCTGGCCGCCATGGACTTCATGGCCCTGTGTGATCGCTTCAAGGTCATTCTGCTGGGCGAGGTGCCTGCACTCGGGGCCCGGCAACGACCGGGCAGAATCGCCCGCGGCACCGAGGACGGCGCCGAGCGGGTAGTGGCGGGGGATCGCGAACTGCCGCAGCTGTCGATTCACGACGACAGCGTGCGGCGCTTCATCGCGCTGGTCGATGAATGCTATGACCGCCGCGTGGCGCTGTACGTGGAGGCCGAGGTGGCACTCGAGGCGCTGTATACCGAAGGCTACCTGGAGTTCCCATTCCGTCGCACCCTCAGCCGGCTGCGCGAGATGCAACTGCAACGCTTCTGCTGAAGCCGCTCAGCTGTGCACCCAGCCCAGGGTCAGCAGCACCAGCACCAGGTAACGCCCGGCCTTGGCCACGGTCACCAGCAGCATGAAACGCCAGAATGGCTCGCGCATGATCCCGGCGATCAGCGTCAGCGGGTCGCCGATCACCGGCATCCAGCTCAACAGCAGCGACCACTGGCCATAGCGCTGGTAGCGCTGCTGGGCCCTGTCCAGCTGGGCCTGGCTGAACGGAAACCAGCGCTTGTCGCGCAAGTGCTCGATACCCCGGCCCAGCAGCCAGTTGACCACCGAGCCCAGTACATTGCCGGCGGTGGCAATCGCCAGCAGCAGCAACCAGGCATCAGGTTCGTGCAGCAGCAGCCCGACCAATACCGCCTCGGACTGCAACGGCAGCAGGGTGGCGGCGCCAAAGGCGCTGAGGAACAGCCCCCAGCCGCTCAGCATGGCGCCGTGCTCACGGGTAGTTGGCGACCACTTCGTCGGTGCCGTCGCGGGTCAGGCCGATGACCTGGTAGGCATCCTTGTGATCGCCCATTTCCATGCCTGGCGAGCCCATCGGCATGCCCGGCACGGCCAGGCCGCGCAGGTCGGGACGCTTGGCCAGTAGCTGGATCTGCTCGGCCGGCACATGGCCCTCGACGAACTTGCCGTCGATCACCCCGGTGTGGCACGACGCCAGGCGCGGCGCCACGCCCAGGCGCTGCTTGACTGCACTCATGTTCGGCTCCACATGGTCATTCACGCTAAAGCCGTTGTCGCGCAGGTGGCTGATCCATTCCTTGCAGCAACCGCAGTTGGGGTCGCGGTACACATCGATGGTCTGGCCGGCCTGGGCCAGCGCACTCATGGCCAGCAGGCCGAAGGCAACGAAATTCTTTTTCAGCATCGTGGATCTCCGGGGCCGCCGTCAGGGCAACCCGCGTCTCGAATGATCGGTGGTCGGTCAGTGCAACAGGGTAACCGGGCTCATGGCTGGAGCATAGCCGGGTGAAGCTGTCGCCAGACTGAGCGCTGCATTACAGATTTGTAAGGTAGGACACTGCCTGCGTGACCTGTGGGAGCACTCGCTCCTCTAACCCCAAACGGTGGCGTCGTGCCTGGTCAGGGCGACCATCGGTGATGGAGTACCACAGTCAATCAAGGAAACATGACCCATGCAGGCACTCAAGGCCTACTTCAAGCGTCACGGGCACGAGCCGTTCCGGTTCGGTGAAGGGCGTATCAGCGGCTACCTGTCGGCCATGCTCGGCTTGCTCAGCCTGCTGGCGGTGCTGTGCTTTCTGTTCCCGCAGTGGCTGACCTTCGGCGAGTTCCGCAAGGTCTACAGCGAGCAGTTCGCCCGCACCCTGCTGCTGGCCGGGCTGGTGCTGGCGTTCAGCCTGGGCACCCTCAACATCCTGCTCAACCGGCGCAAGCGCCTGGGCTTCACCGGCATCAGCGCGGCGGGCCTGGCCGTGTTTCTGGGCGGCACCAACATTCAGACCGAAACCATCGGTCAAACCCCGTATTCCCTTGGCCTTGACTGGTTCGTGCTGGCGCTGCTGGTTTCGGCGATCATCTTCATCCCGCTGGAAAAGCTCTACGCCAAGGACCCGCAGCAGAACATCCTGCGCCCGCAATGGCGTACCGACCTGAGCTACTTCTTCGTCAGCCACATGCTGGTGCAGTTCATCCTGATCTTCGTCACCGCCTCGTCCACCTGGCTGGCCGGCTGGGTGGTGTCCGAAACGCTGCAGGCCAAGGTGCAGAGCCTGCCGATCGTGGTGCAGTTCGTGCTGGCGGTGTTCGTCGCCGACCTGGGGCAGTACTGGCTGCACCGCCTGTACCACGTGGTTCCGTGGATGTGGCGCTTCCATGCGGTGCACCATTCCAGCACCGCGATGGACTGGCTGGCCGGCTCGCGCATCCATTTCGCCGAAATCCTGCTGACCCGCACCGGCGTGCTGGTACCGCTGATCCTGCTGGGCTTCTCGCCGCAGGCGATGAATGCCTACGTGATCCTGGTGGGCGTGCAGGCGGTGCTGGCGCATGCCAACGTGCGAATCGACGGCGGCTGGCTGAACTACGTGCTGGTGATGCCGCGCTACCACCACTGGCACCATGCCCGGCACAAGGACTACATCTACAAGAACTACGCGATCCACCTGCCCCTGGTCGACATGCTGTTCGGCACCTTCAAGCTGCCGCGCAAGGAATGGCCGACCCGCTACGGCGTGTTCGGCAAGGACCTGCCCGAAGGCATCGTGCGCCAGCACCTGTACCCGCTGCAAAAGCCCGAGCCCAAGGCCTGATAGCCCTTTGCCCGCTGCCCCATGCTGCGTTAGCCTTGCCGGGTGAACGGCATTGGGGCCAGGAGTATCCATGGACAACGTGATCATCATTACCGGCGCCGGTCGCGGCATTGGCGCGGCCACTGCGCTGGCCGCTGCGCGGGCCGGCTACCGCATCTGCATCAACTACCTTGCCGATGACGCCTCGGCCCATCGCGTGCTGGAGCAGGTGCGCGCGCTGGGTGCCGAGGCGATCACGGTGCGCGCCGATGTCAGCGTCGAGGATGAAATCATCCAGCTGTTCCAGCGTGTCGACAAGGAACTGGGCCGGGTCACGGCGCTGGTCAACAACGCCGGCACCATCGGCCACCAGAGCCGGGTGGAAGAGATGTCCGAGTTTCGCCTGCTCAAGCTGATGAAAACCAACGTGGTGGGGCCGATGCTGTGCGCCAGGCATGCGCTGCAACGCATGTCGACCCGCCATGGCGGGCCGGGCGGTGCCATCGTCAACGTGTCATCGGTGGCCGCGCGGTTGGGTTCGCCCAACGAGTATGTCGACTACGCCGCCTCCAAGGGCGCGCTGGACACCTTCACCCTGGGCCTGGCCAAGGAAGTGGCGGGCGAGGGCGTGCGTGTCAATGGCGTACGGCCGGGCTACATCTTCACCGACTTCCATGCCCTCAGCGGCGATGCCGAGCGGGTCCGCAAGCTGGAACCGGGCATCCCCATGGGCCGTGGCGGGCAGGCGGCCGAAGTGGCCGAAGCGATCCTGTGGCTGCTGTCGGACAAGGCCTCCTACACCACCGGCAGCTTCATCGACCTGGGCGGTGGGCGCTGAGCGCGCAGCATGGCCAAGGATATCGACAACCCGTGCATCTCGGCGTGCAAGCTCAGCGGCGAGCTGTGCGTGAGCTGCGGGCGCAGCAAGGACGAGATCAAGCAGTGGAAGCGCATGAAGCGGCCCGAGAAAATGGCCACGGTGGAGCGGGCGGCCAAGCGCCTGAAGGCCCTGAAGAAGAAAAACAAGCGCTAGGCCGCAGGTAGCGCGCCATCCTGACGCGCCCCCAGCGGTGGTCAGTGGGTGTTGACCAGGTCCTCTTCCTCCAGCCCGCGCGAGGCGCGGCCGACCAGCAACGGGTCGGGCTGGTGGGCGACTTTCGGGTCCTTGTCGGGGTAGTCCAGCGTGTGCAGGAAGTGGCGGATGCAGTTCAGGCGCGCGCGCTTCTTGTCGTCCGACTTGATCACGGTCCACGGTGCATCGGCAGTATCGGTGTGGAAGTACATCGCCTCCTTGGCGGCGGTGTACTCGTCCCACTTGTCCAGCGACTTGATGTCGATGGGCGAGAGCTTCCAGTGCTTGAGCGGGTCGTCACGGCGCGAGATGAACCGGCGCAGTTGCTCTTCGCGGTTCACCGAGAACCAGAACTTGAACAGCAGGATGCCGCTGTTGCACAGCATGCGTTCAAGCTCCGGGGTCTGACGCATGAACTCCAGGTACTGCATCGGCGTGCAGAAGTCCATCACCCGCTCGACGCCGGCGCGGTTGTACCAGGAGCGGTCGAAGAAGACCATTTCACCGGCGGTGGGCAGGTGCTGGATATAGCGCTGGAAGTACCACTGGCCCTTCTCCTGGTCGGAAGGTTTTTCCAGGGCCACGATACGTGCGCCACGCGGGTTCAGGTGCTCCATGAAGCGCTTGATGGTGCCGCCCTTGCCGGCGGCATCGCGGCCTTCGAACAGCACCACGATGCGCTGGCCGGTGGCTTTTACCCAGTTCTGTACCTTCAGCAGCTCTATCTGCAGCTCATGCTTGGCCTTTTCGTACTCGGCGCGGCGCATGCGGTTGCGGTAGGGGTAATTGGCGGGCAGGGCGGCAGACACGCTGTCTTCGTTGGAGCCGCGACGCGGCGCACTGGCCACCTGCAGCGCGGCAGGCTCGTGGCTGATGGCACTGATTTCGATTTCGGCAGGGATCACCTGAGCAGGCTTGCGCGGGGCGCGTGGGCGGCGCGAACGAGTGACGGCCGCTTTGGGCGTGGCCGGCGAACTGCTGTCGTTGGACGAGGCGGATGGCAGGGGCAGGGGGTGTACGGTGGATTCTTCGCTCATGGTGGGCCTGTTTTGCGTTCTGATTTCCTCTATCTAGTGTAGGAGTGTGATTTTGCGATCTGTTGATCCTGGTCAATAGCGTGGAGGCAAGTGGCCATATATCACGCGGTAACGGTGGTGCTGCAATCGCGGGTCAAGCCCGCTCCCACAGAAACCGTCTAACCTGTGGGAGCGGGCTTGACCCGCGATTGCAGACGGCACGGTTTCAGATCTGCACCAACCGCCCCGCATGCTCAGCCGGCAACCGATCCCCACGCCCGAACAGCTTGTGGCGCAAGGTGCCTGCCTCATACTCGGTGCGATAGCGCCCGCGCCGCTGCAGTTCCGGCACCACCGTGTCGACCACCGCCTGCAGGTCATCCGGCACCACCGCGTAGGTGAGGTTGAAGCCGTCGATGCCGGTGGCATCCAGCCACTGCTCCAGCTGGTCGGCAATCTCCACCGGCGACCCCAGCAGCACCGGGCCACGCCCGCCCAGGCTGACGAACTCCGCCGCCTCGCGCACGGTCCAGCGCCGGTTCGGGTCCGACCTGGTAAAGGCGGCCAGCGCCGTGCGCCCGGCATCGTTTTCGATGTACTCGATCAGCGCATCCGGCTCCAGGTTGGAAAAATCGATGCCGGTCCAGCCCGACAGCAAGGCCAGCGCCGCCTCGATATCCACGTACTGGCGGTACTCGTCCAGCCTGGCCTGGGCCGCTTCGCGCGTGTCACCCACGATCAGCAGCGCCTGCGCGTATATCAGCACCTCGCCTTCCTGGCGCCCGGCCTCGCGCGTGGCCTGGCGAATGCCGTCCACATAGCTGCGCAGTACCGTCTGGGTCGGGCCGCTGATGAACACGCATTCGGCATGGGTAGCGGCAAAGCGCTGCCCGCGTGCCGAGGCGCCGGCCTGGAACAGCACCGGGGTGCGTTGTGGCGATGGTTCGCTCAGGTGCACGCCAGGCACCTGGAAGTGCGCACCGGCATGCCCGATCGGGTGCACCCGCGCAGGCTCCACGAACACCCCGCGGGACCGGTCGCGGACCACCGCATCGTCGTCCCAGCTCTTCTCCCACAGCTTGTAGAGCACCTGCAGGTACTCCTCGGCCAACTCGTAACGCTCGTCGTGGGCCAGCTGCCGGGCCAGCCCCAGGTTGCGCGCGGCGCTGTCCAGGTAGCCGGTGACGATGTTCCAGCCCACCCGCCCGTCGCTCAGGTGATCGAGTGTCGACATGCGCCGGGCGAACGGGTACGGGTGCTCATAGGTGAGGCTGAAGGTGATGCCGAAGCCCAGGTGCTCGGTGACCCCGGCCATGGCCGGCACGATCAGCAACGGATCGTTCACCGGTACCTGCACGCCGCCGCGCAGGGCTGCGTCGTGGCTGCCCTGGTACACGTCGTACACGCCCAGCACATCCGCGATGAACAGCGCGTCGAAACGTCCGCGCTCCAGCAGCCTGGCCAGCCCGGTCCAGTAGCTCAGGCGATTGAAATCGCTGCTGGTGTTGCGTGGGTGGCGCCACAGCCCCGGCGACTGGTGCGTGGCGGCGTTCATGCTGAAGGCGTTGAAACGGATGGGCTTGGACATGCTCGAATCGCTCGCGGTCAAGGCAGTACGGAGACGGGGTACACGGCGTCGGCGACCTTGAGCGGCTTGGGAATCAGGCCCAGGCCCTGGAAGGTGTCCGCCAGCTTCTGCTGTTCGGCCGTGATCTCGGGGGTGATGGCCACTGCGTTGTAGTTGCGACGCTCGCTGGCCACTTCCAGCACGTCGGCGCCGATACCCAGTTGCGGAGCCAGCAGGGCCGCCACTTCCTTGGGTTTTGCGTTGGCCCAGTTGCTGACCTTGCCCAGCTCGGTGAAGAAGGTCTTGAGCACACCACGGTTCTCGTCGGCAAAGGCTGGCGAAGACAGGTAGAAGGTGCGGTTGTTGGTCAGCCCGGTGCCGTCGCGCAGGGTCTTGAGGCCGGGTTGTTTTTCCGCTGCGGCGAGGAAGGGGTCCCACAGGGTCACGGCCTTGACGCTGCCCGATTGCAGGGCGGCCACGGCATCGGCGGCGTTGTTGACGTAGGCCGGGTCGATGTCCTTGTAGCTCAGGCCGGTGTCCTGCAGGGCCACGGCCAGCAGATACTGGGCATTCCAGCCGCGACCGGTGGCCACGCGCTGGCCCTTGAGGGCGGCGATATCGGCGACCTTGTCCTGCTCGCGCACCACAATGCCGATGCCGCGCGGGTAGGGCTGTTCGGCGGCCAGGTACACCACCGACTTGCCCGATGCCTGGGCGAACACCGAGGGCGCATCGGCGGCGTGCCCCAGGTCGATGGCGCCGGTGCTCAGGGCCTCGAGCAACTGCGGGCCGGCGGCGAACTCGTACCAGCTGACCTTGATGCCTTGCGGTGCCAGGGCTTTTTCCAGGGCGCCGGAGCCCTTGAGAATGTTGACGCTGTTGAACTTCTGGTAGCCGATACGCAGGTTCTTGGTTGGCTCGGCGTAGGCGGCCGGGCCAGGCAGTACCAGGCTGGCGAGCGCGGCAAAGGCACCGCCAAGCAGCAGGCGGCGCAGGGTCGAAGGAGGTTTGTTGGACATGGTGAGGGCTCCGCAGGCGGGTTCGTCAGGTGTTTTCTGGTAGGGCCTGAAAGTAAAGGCTGATGCCCGCGGAGTGCAATTTTTTTATTACTTTTAGTTAGAATAAATAGTTATTTTTATATCCTTTTTGAATTTATCGGCCGTGCCAGTCGCCCACAAAAAAGCCCCCGACGGGTCGGGGGCTTTGTGTGTGCATCAATGCATGAACAAGGCGATCAGAATGATGATCGGGATAGGCACACCGAGGAAGAACAGCAGTATCGAGCGCATGGTGAATCTCCTGTCAGAGGGTACGGGCAGTGGTGGGGTCGACGCGCACCGGGTCGGCCGTCAGGAACACGGCGGCATCACGGCGACGGCCACCCCAGATGGCGAACAGGCTGGCGAAGAACGCGCCGCACAGCAGCGCCACGAACATCCACAGCGCAGAGGCGGCAGCGGCCTTGCGTGCGGCGTCGGCCAGTTGCTTGGCCTCTTCGATGGCCTGGCGGGCTTCGGCGAACACGGTGTCGATGCGCTGTTCGGCTTCTGCCTGGCTGATCTGGGTGCGCTGGGCAATCACGTTGGCCAGGTAGGCACGGTCTTCGGCGTTCAGCTGGCCGTCGGTCAGGCCACGCACGAAGATGCGCGCGGCAATGCCGTGGGCCGCGTCATCGGTGACCGCCACCGGGCGTTCGTCACGGAACAGCATGTCGATGAAGTAGGCCGAATCGTCATTGCTCGCCTTGCTGCTGTTGGCAGCCGCGCCGGCACCAGCCGCAGCCACGCCAGAGGCCGCCATCGCGCCGGCCTGGACGCCGCCGCTCACCACCGAGCTCACCGAACCCACCACCAGCACCGCAGTTACCAGCGTGGCAAAGGCCCAGGCCAGGAAACCGTGGGCGGTATCGCGGAAATACACTTCATCGCCATGCAGGTTGGCCCATTTGACCCGCAGCCGCCCGGCGATGTAGCCGCCCAGGCCCGAGGCAATGATCTGCGTAAGCGCCAGCCACACGATGCTCGAAATACCCAGTTGCTTGGCCGTGGCGCCATCACCCGGCCACGGCGAGACAGCCGAGAACCCCAGGCCGAAGCCCAGCACGATAAGGATCAGCGACAGTGCGGCGGCACCGGTGGCACCGGCGAAGATGGCCGCCCAGGACACCCCTGAGTGGCTGGAGGTGTCCCCCGCGGGGACGGCGTAGGTATCGGCACTTGTAATCATTGTTGGTGCTCCAGTCATGAAATGGGTCTTCCCCCTCCTGTAGAGCAGTTGCTGTGCCAAATGCTACGAAATATTTATCCTTTCAAAATCAATCAGTTGTAAAGCCGAACCGTCCTAAGGCCATGCAGCCTGCATGAGTGCCCGTTTTGCCTCATGCAAATTGCAACCTTGCGCCCGACGGGGATTCCCCACACCCCGCCTGGTGGCTTACCCTAGCCGCCGGTTGGCGCCAGTGGGCGTCACGCATTCCTGCCGTTGGAGCTCTAGCATGTATCAAGACACCGCCACCGTGACCGTCAGCGCCGAATACGCAGGCAAGGAGACCGAGGCCGTGGACAATGCCAATGTGTTGATCGGGTTGAAGGTCGATGGCGAAACCCGCTTCACGGTCGAGTTCAACGGCAAGCTGGACGCCCCGCAGGACCCCACCCACATCTGCGTCACCCTGAGCAACGGCCTGTCCTATCACGGCGAGATCACCGATGGCAGGGCCGATGAAGTGGGTGGCTACATCGCCTTCGACTGCGACGGCATCGACCCGGCACTGCTTGGCTGATTCGGCCGTTCAGGCCCGGTCAGCGGCAGGAGCGCAGCCTTGCGCTCCTGCCAGAATCCTCCCGCCGGCTCATCCAGCAAAATAATTGCACTCAAGCTGCATTTTTTTGCGTTGGAGCCCATCCCCGCTTTTGTTCAGACTGCGCGCATCCGAACCCCCGGATTTCCATCTCCAGGGACGGAGCCCTTTGCGTATTGCCCCCTCGCGATACAAAGCCCCCTCGTCTTGGGCGGGCTTCTTTTATTTCAACAGGTACCAGGTCGTCGCATGTCCACCCGCCGTCTGAACAACTGGCTCGATCGCTTCATCCCCGCCGCGTTGCATATCCCGCCCAAAGAGTGGCTGCGGGCCGGCCTTGGCGCCGTGCTCGGCCTGCTGGTGGCCGGCGGGCTGTGCAGCGTGCTGTTCGGCAACGCCGTCACCCTGCACCTGATGGCCCCGCTGGCTGCGTCGGCGGTGCTGCTGTTCGGGGTGTCCTCGGGCGCACTGTCGCAGCCCTGGCCGCTGCTGGGCAGCTACAGCTGCGCGATGCTGGTGGGCCTGGTGCTGCACCACTGGCTGGGCGCGAGCCTGGTGGTGGTGTGCATGGCGCTGGTGCTGGTGGTGCTGCTGATGTGCCTGCTGCGCTGCCTGCACCCGCCGGGCGCGGCACTGGCGGTCAGCCTGGCGATGGCCGACCCGTCGCTGGCGAGCCTGGGCGCCCAGGTGGTCGAGCCGGTGCTGCTCAATGCCCTGTGCCTGCTGCTGGTGGCAGTGGTGTACAACCGCCTGACCGGCGTGCGCTACCCCAAGATCGTCGCCCCGCGGCCCGACCTGCACCGTACCCAGGATGCGCCCGTGAGCGAGCGGGTAGGGGTGAGTGCCGGCGACCTGGACCGCGCATTGAATGAACTGGGCGAGTTCGTCGACGTGACCCGTGATGATCTGGAGCGCATCATCCTGGCCACCGAGCGCCATGCCTTGCAGCGCAGCCTGGGCGGCATGACGGCTGCCCGGGTGATGTCGCGCGACGTGCAGTCCGCCAGCCCGGACACCACGCTTGAGCAAGCCTTCAAGATGCTGGGCGAGCATCGCCTGAAGATCCTCCCCGTGCTCGACGAGGCGCGCCAGCTGGTGGGTATCGTCAGCGTCGGCGACCTGCTCGATTCGGCAATGGCCGCACGCCGTTTCAGCTGGCGCGCGCTGTTCGGCCGGCGTCGCCCGGTGCGCCTGGAACAGGTCATGACCAAACCGGTACGCAGCGTGAACAGCGACGAACCGGCGGTGGCCCTGATCCCGCTGCTGTGCGACCAGGGCCTGCATTGCCTGCCGGTGCTCGAAGCCGGGCAACTGGTGGGGGTGGTCACCCAGACCGACCTGATCGGCGCGCTGCACCAGCAACTGCTGCAGCGCGAGCAGGCCGGTCTAGATCAGCGGGTCCCAGCGCTGGGACCAGTCACTGTCCCCCGCGACCACGCCGCGTAACAGGCCAAACGCCTGTTGTAGCGCTGCCGAGTCGCGCTCGCGGGCGTACACCAGGTAGGTCGGGTAGGTGAACTCCGGCGCCTGCAATACCCGTTCGAGCACGCCGCAGTCCAGGTAGCTCTGCACCACGCGGGCGCGAAAGTAGCCGCTGCCGCCGTGTTCGAGGATGTACTGCAAGGCCATCGGGCCGAGGTTGAAGCTCAAGGCAGGGCGCGCGTGCTCGGGCAGCGCCGCGTCATGCTGGCGGCGGAACGCCTCGCCCCAGTCGATGTAGATATACGGCTCGGGCTGGCCGGCACGGCGTACGCACACCAGCTTCTCTTCCAGCAATTGCTCCACCTGCACCCCCGGGCCGTACCCCGGCTGGTACACCAGCGCGGCATCCAGCAGGCCCATGTCCAGTTTGCGCAGCAGCGTGTCGCTGTCGCCCACCTCGCTGCGGATGGCATGGCTGGGCACCTCCTGATGCAGTACGCGAACCCAGTCCAGCAGCAGCGGGTTGCACAGGCTGACTTCGCCGCCGATGTGCAGCACCTGGTAGCCGCCGGCGGGCAACGGCAGGTCGCGCCGCGCCGCCTCCCAGGTGTGCACCAGCTGGTTGGCGTAGGCCACGAAGCCCTTGCCGTCGGCGGTCAGGCTGGCGCCGTTGCGGCTGCGCACGAACAATTGGCAGCCGAGCAACTGCTCGAGCTTCTGCACCCGTGCGCTGATCGCGGTCTGGGTCACGTGCAGGTGCTCTGCGGCGGCCACCAGGCTGCCGCTGCGCACGATTTCGATGAAGGTACGCGCCAGGTCGATATCCATGGGGGCCTCGTGTTCTACCAGTGCACAGTCTAGAGCTTTCAGTGCCCTTGTAGGAGCCGGCCTTGCCGGCGAAGGCCACGCAACGGATTTTGCGTCAGGCACAAAACCCCTTAGCCTAGGGCGACTACACCGCCGGAGCGCGCCTTGAACCCCACCTTCGCCTCGTTGAGCCTTGCGCACCTGCGTACCCTCGACACGCTGTTGCAGCTCAAGAACCTCAGCCATGCCGCCGAGCGCCTGGGCAGCAGCCAGTCGGTGCTCAGCCGCCAGCTGGCGCACATGCGCGAAGCCTTCGACGACCCGCTGCTGGTTCGCCAGGGCCGCGGCTATGTACTCAGCGAACGGGCCCAGGCGCTGGTGCTGCCCCTGCGCCAGGTACTGGGCGAGCTCGACGCCCTGCGCCAACCCGAGGCCTTCAGCCCGCAGCGCTGCGAGCGGCGATTCTGCCTGGCCGCCTCCGACTACATCGCCGAACACATGCTGCCGTTGCTGGTCAGCCGCCTGGCCGAGCAGGCGCCGGGGGTGTCGATCGACTACCGCAGCTGGTCGCCGGACCAGTTCGAACGCCTGGCCAGCGGTGAAATCGACCTGGCCACCACGCTGTTCGACAGCGCCCCGGCCAACCTGCACGGGCGCATGCTCGGCGAGGATCGCGCGGTGTGCCTGATGCACCGCGAACACCCGCTGGCCCGGCACGCCGAGCTGAGCCAGGACGACTACCTGGCCTGGGGGCACGTGCGCATCTGTGGCGGCGGCGACAAGGACAGCTTCATCGACCGCCACCTGCGCGGCCAGGGCCTTGCCCGGCGCATCACCCTGCAGGTGCCGTTCTTCTCGGCGGCGGTGCAGGTGGTGTGCGCCAGCCAGACACTGGTCACTGTGCCCGAACACATCGCCCGCCAGCTCAGCCGCCTGCACCCGGTGGTGTGGTGCCCGCTGGCGTTCGTCGAACACACCCAGCGCTACTGGGTGGTGTGGCACCAGCGCCTGCAGGCTTCGGCCGAGCACCGCTGGTTTCGTGCGCAGGTGTTCGAGCTGTGGCAGCAGTCGCAGTTCGGCGTCACCGGCAGCTATGTGGATTCGCCATAGCAGCTATGCGCGGCGCGGCGTGTTTCAGCGGCCAGCCAGCGCCTAGACTCGCTGGCACTGCAATCACCCCCACAGGAGCCAGCGCGTGAGCCCAGAAGAATTTCGCCAGCAAGGTCACCAACTGATCGACCGCATCGCCGATTACCGTGCCAATGTCGCCAGCCTGCCGGTCATGGCCCAGGTCGAGCCGGGCTACCTGAAGCACGCCTTGCCCCAGGCCGCGCCGCAGCAGGGCGAGCCCTTCGAGCAGATCCTCGCCGACGTGGACCAGCTGGTGATGCCCGGCCTGTCGCACTGGCAGCACCCGGACTTCTTCGGCTACTTCCCCTCCAACGGCACGTTGTCTTCGGTGCTGGGCGACTTTCTCAGCACCGGCCTGGGCGTGCTCGGCCTGTCGTGGCAGTCGAGCCCGGCGCTGAGCGAGCTGGAGGAGACCACGGTCGACTGGCTGCGCCAGATGATCGGCCTGTCCGGTGCCTGGAGCGGGGTGATCCAGGACACCGCCTCCAGCAGCACGCTGGTGGCGCTGATCTGCGCCCGCGAGCGCGCCAGCGACTACGCGCTGGTCAAGGGTGGCCTGCAAGCGCAGGCCCGGCCGCTGATGATCTACACCAGCGCCCAGGCCCACAGCTCGGTAGACAAGGCCGCGCTGCTGGCCGGCTTCGGCAAGCACAACATCCGCTACATCGAAGTCGACGAAGCCTTCGCCATGCGCCCTGAAGCGCTGGCAGCGGCCATCGAGCAGGACCTTGCCGCAGGGCTGCAACCATGCGCGGTGGTCGCCACCACCGGCACCACGGCCACCACCGCCCTCGACCCGCTCGAACCGATCGGCCGCATCGCCCGCGCCCATGGCCTGTGGCTGCATGTGGACTCGGCCATGGCCGGTTCGGCGATGATCCTGCCCGAATGCCGCTGGATGTGGACCGGCATCGAGCAGGCCGACTCCATCGTGGTCAATGCGCACAAATGGCTGGGGGTGGCGTTCGACTGCTCGCTGTATTTCGTGCGTGACCCGCAGCACCTGATCCGTGTGATGAGCACCAACCCCAGCTACCTGCAGTCGGCGGTCGATGGCGAAGTGAAGAACCTGCGCGACTGGGGCATCCCGCTGGGGCGCAGGTTTCGTGCGTTGAAGCTGTGGTTCATGTTGCGCAGCGAAGGCGTGGAAGGCTTGCAGCAACGCCTGCGCCGCGACCTGGGCAATGCTCGCTGGCTTGAACAGCAGGTAGGTGCGGCGCCGGGCTGGGAGGTGCTGGCGCCGGTGCAGTTGCAGACCCTGTGCATTCGTCACCAGCCTGGCGGGCTGGAAGGCGAGGCACTGGACCGCCACACCCGCGCCTGGGCCGACCGGCTCAATGCGTCGGGCGCGGCGTATGTGACCCCGGCGACGTTGAACGGGCAGTGGATGGTGCGGGTGTCGGTGGGCGCGTTGCCCACCGAGCGCGAGCATGTGGCAAGGCTGTGGGAGCGGTTGCAGCAGGTGGTCAAGGGCTGATCCCTGCGGCCCCTTCGCCGGCAAGGCCGGCTCCTACCGATAGCAGGCGCCGGCCTTGCCGGCGAAGAGGCCCATGAAAAGTACAACCTTGCCTGTGGAAGGTGCATTTTCCCCCCGTCACACCCATCCCATACTGGCCCTGCATCCGCCGCCAGCTGCCCACCTCGCAGCCCGGCCCGGACATCCAATAATAAGCAGGGCCCTCCATGAAAAAGCCAAACCCGCTGCTTGAAGACCTCAAGCCACTGTTGCCGACCATCGCTGCCAACGCCGCCCGTGCCGAGCAGGATCGCCAGGTACCCGCCGAAAACATCGCGCTGCTCAAGGGCATCGGCCTGCACCGCGCCTTCCAGCCCAAGCTGTATGGCGGCCTGGAAATTTCCCTGCCCGAATTCGCCGACTGCATCGCCGCGCTGGCCGGTGCCTGTGCCAGTACCGCCTGGGCCATGAGCCTGCTGTGCACCCACAGCCACCAGCTGGCGATGTTCCCGGCCCGGTTGCAGGAAGAGATCTGGGGCACCGACCGCGACGCCACTGCCAGCAGCAGCATCGCGCCGTTCGGGCGTATCGAGGAGGTCGAGGGCGGCCTGCTGTTCAGCGGCGAGATGGGCTGGAGCAGTGGCAGCGACCATGCCGAATGGGCCATCGTCGGCTGTCGCCGCGCCAACGCCGAAGGCACCCAGGACTACTGCTTCGCCGTGCTGCCGCGCAGCGACTACGTGATCCGCGACGACTGGCACGCTGCGGGCATGAAGGGCAGCGGCACCAAGACCCTGCTCATCGACAAGGCCTTCGTGCCCGAGTACCGCATCCAGAAAGCCAAGGACATGATGGAAGGCAAGTCCGCCGGCTTCGGCCTGTACCCGGACAGCAAGGTGTTCTATTCGCCGTACCGGCCGTACTTCGCCAGTGGCTTTTCCACGGTCAGCCTGGGGGTGGCCGAGCGCATGCTCCAGGCCTTCCGCGAGAAGACCGCCAACCGCGTGCGCGCCTACACCGGTGCCGCGGTTGGCGCAGCCACCCCCGCATTGATGCGCCTGGCCGAGTCCACCCACCAGGTGGCCGCCGCGCGGGCCTTTCTCGAAAAAACCTGGCAGGAACACGCCGACCACAGCGCCCGCCACCAGTACCCCAGCCGCGAGACCCTGGCGTTCTGGCGCACCAACCAGGGCTACGCGGTGAAGATGTGCATCCAGGCCGTGGATCGCCTGTTCGAAGCCGCAGGCGGCACCGCCTGGTTCGAGGCCAACGAGATGCAGCGCCTGTGGCGCGACTCGCACATGACCGGCGCCCATGCCTACACCGACTACGACGTCTGTGCGCAGATTCTCGGTCGCGAGCTGATGGGCCTGGAGCCCGACCCGAGCATGGTGTGAACACCGCGCCCTGCCCATAACAACAACGTACGGCTGCCCTGGCGGCAGCCGGGGAGTCTTGCATGTCTACTGAACCTGCCGTGGCCTTCGACAGCCGCGCGTTCCGCCGCGCCCTGGGCAACTTCGCCACCGGCGTCACCGTGGTCACCGCCGCCGATGCCGCGGGCAACAAGGTCGGGGTCACGGCCAACAGCTTCAATTCGGTCTCGCTGGACCCGCCGCTGATCCTCTGGAGCCTGGACAAGCGCTCCAGCAGCCTCGCGGTGTTCGAGGCCGCCAGCCACTTTGCGGTGAACATCCTGGCCGCCGACCAGATCGAGCTGTCGAACAACTTCGCCAAGCCACGGGAGGACCGCTTTGCCGGCATCGAGCACCGGGCGGGCGAGGGGGGCGCACCGCTGCTGGCCGATTGCGCCGCGTGCTTCCAGTGCGAACGCCATCAGCTGCTCGACGGCGGTGACCACTGGATCATGCTGGGCAAGGTGGTAGCGTTCGACGATGGCGGGCGTTCGCCGTTGCTCTACCACCAGGGTGCGTACTCGATGGTGCTGCCGCACACCCGCATGACCCGACGCGAAGAGGGGCAGGCCCCCAGCAGCCATTTTCAGGGGCGCCTGAGCCACAACCTGTACTACCTGATGACCCAGGCGCTGCGTGCCTACCAAGCCAGTTACCAGCCGCGCCAGCTGTCCAGTGGCTTGCGCACCAGCGAGGCGCGCATGCTGATGGTGCTGGAGAACGATGCGGGGTTGAACCTGGCCGACCTGCAGCGCGAGGTGGCGATGCCGGCGCGAGAGATCGACGAGGCGGTGGCCAACCTCAAGCGCAAGGGGCTGGTGTGCGACAGCGAGGCGGCCGGGCATGTGCGCCTGAGCGTGGCCGGCATCGACCAGACCGAGGCCCTGTGGACGATTGCGCGCGAGCAGCAGGACACGGTGTTTGCCGCGTTCAGCGACGAGCAGATCGAGACGTTCAAGACGGTGCTCAAGGCGGTGATTCGCGCGTGAGCCAAAGGCTTTGCCAGCAAGGACGGCCTCTGTAGGCGCCAGCCTTGCTGGCCAAGCGCTTTCAACCCATTGGCGAGCACAGCTCCACCAGCACCCCGGCCGGGCAGCGCAAATAGGAAACCGTCTGGCCCCAGGGCTTGCTCTGCGGCGCCCTGATTTCCTCGGCGCCGTTGACCAGGGCATTGGCGTGGGCCGCCACGACCTTCTCGGTCACCAGCGCGATCTCCATGCCCAGGGGCTTGTGGCTGTTGCTGGCGGCAACGAAACCTTCCGGGAAATTCGACTCGCCCAGTTCCAGCGACGCGAAGGCCAGGGTGGTTGGCCCGGTGTCCAGCTCGCCGTAATCGCCGGACTCATGCAGAAAACGACGCTTCAGGCCGAAGGCATTCTCGAAGAAGCTCAACGATGCCTCGACATCGGGTACATAAACGATGGTGTAGCCCAGTTTCATACACATTCCTTGTCGGTGGTTTCTGTAGGGGCCGGCCTTGCCGGCGAAGCAGCCGGCACGGGCCTAAGCCCCGGTTTTTTTCGCTTTGGTGGCACGGGGTCGCTTGCCGGCCGTGGCGCTGCTCTTGCGCTTCTTCTTCCACGGCGCGCCGCCGCGCCCGGCCGGCACCGGCGGCCCTGAAATGCGCAGGCTCATGCCCGAGCAGCGCTCCACCTGCTTGCTCATCCACGCCGACTGCTTGGCCACGAACGCTTCCAGGCTCATTTCGCCGCTCTGCACCATGTCCAGCGCCTGCTCCCAGATCGCCGTGGTGCCAGGGTCGGCAATCGCCCTTGGCACCGCGTCGATCAGGCTGAACGCCGCCGGCGTGGCCGACAGCGCCTTGCCCTGCTTGACCAGGTAGCCCCGGTCGAGCAGGCCCTGGATGATCCCGGCGCGGGTCGCTTCGGTGCCGATGCCGGTGGTGTCCTTGAGCTTCTGTTTAAGGCGCGGGTCGTCCACCAGCTTGGCGACGTTCTTCATCGCCTTGATCAGGTCGCCTTCGGTGAAGGGCTTGGGCGGTTGGGTCCACAGGTCCTTGAGGTTGACCCCGGCCACCTCGCACAGCTGACCCTCGTGCAATGCCGGCAGCACTTGCGCCACCGGCGCCTCGCGGCCCTTGGGCGGGGTCAGGGCTTCGGGCAGCGCGCGCCGCCAGCCCTGCTCGACGATCTGCTTGCCCACCGCACGCAGCGCCTGCCCGGCGCAATCGAAGTCGGCCTGGGTGCGGTCGTATTCATGGTTGGGCAGAAACTGCGCCAGGTAGCGGGCACGAATCAGCACGTACACCGACTTGTGCTTGGGCGGCAGGCGCGCCGGGTCGAGCGCGGCGGCGGTGGGGATGATGCCGTGGTGGGCGCTGACCTTGGCGTCGTTCCACGCGCGTGAGCGGCGTTGCGCCTGCAGGTGCGGCTGCAAGGGCGCCAGGCTCGGGTCGGCGCGCCCCAGCGCGGCAAGAATCGCCGGCGCCTCGGCGTGCTGGCTCAGGGGCAGGTAGCCACAGTCGCTGCGCGGGTAGGTGATGACCTTGTGGGTTTCGTACAGCGCCTGGGCGATGTCGAGGGTTTCCTGGGCGCCCAGGCCGAATTTCTTCGAGCACAGCTCCTGCAGGGTGCCCAGGTCGAAGGGCAGCGGCGCTGCCTCGCGCACGCGCTCGGTGGTCAGCGTCAAAAGGCGCGCCGTGGGCGCCGCCTGGATGGCCGCAGCCGCCTGCTGCGCGAACGCCTGGTTCAGGCAGCGGCCCTGGTCGTCGCACAGCTCGTCGGGCGCACGCCACTGGGCATTGAACACCGCGCTGGCGCTGCGCAACTGCACATCGATGGCCCAGAACGGCACCGGCACGAAATCGGCGATGCTGCGGTCGCGGTCAACCACCAGGCGCAGTGTCGGGGTTTGCACCCGGCCCACCGGCAACACGCCCTGATAGCCGGACTGGCGGCCGAGCAGAGTGAACAGCCGGCTCATGTTCATGCCGATCAGCCAGTCGGCACGCGAGCGGCCCAGGGCCGAGTGGTACAGGTTGAAGGTGGCGGCGCCGGGCCTGAGGGCGGCCAGGGCCTTGCGGATCGAGGCGTCGTCCAGCGCCGACAGCCACAGGCGCTGGATCGGCCCGCGATAGCGGCAGTGCTCCACCAGCTCGCGGGCGATCATTTCGCCCTCGCGGTCGGCATCGGTGGCAATCACCAGTTCGGCCGCCTCGCCGAGCAGGCGCTTGACCGCCTTGAACTGGGCGGCCGTCCTGGGTTTTACCAGCATTTTCCATTGCGCCGGGATGATCGGCAGGTCGGCCAGCGACCAGCGCTTGTAGCGGGCATCGTAGGCGTCGGGCGGGGCGGTTTCGAGCAGGTGGCCGATGCACCAGGTCACCGTGACGCCCGTGCCGACCCAGCAACCGTCGCCGCGGCGGCTGGCGCCGAGGACCTTGGCGATGTCCTTGGCCTGGGAGGGTTTTTCGCAGAGGTACAGGCGCATGGCCGAGTGAGCTCTTGGTCGGGCTGTGATGGGCCCTAGAATGCGCAGGATTGGCGATGCAGGCAAGGTTTATCTGTATGGATATACAGATGAATGTGTAGCGCTTGCCTGCCCGCCGATGCCTCAGCCGCGCGACGCTTCCAGTGCCTGGGCCAGGTCGGCCAGGATGTCGTCGCTGTGTTCGATGCCGATCGACAGGCGCACCATGTCACGCGGCACGCCGGCCTTTTCCAGCTCTTCGTCGTTCAACTGGCGATGGGTGGTGGAGGCCGGGTGGCAGGCCAGCGACTTGGCATCGCCGATGTTCACCAGGCGCACCACCAGCTTGAGTGCGTCGATGAAGCGTGCACCGGCCTCCTGGCCGCCCTTGATCCCGAACGACAGGATCGACGCCGGCTTGCCCTCGGTGTAGCGCAGCGCCAGCGCGTGCTCGGGGTGGTCTGGCAGGCCGGCGTACTTGACCCACGCCACCTGCTCGTGACCCTGGAGGTAGTGGGCCACCTTCAGGGCGTTCTCGGTATGACGCTCCATGCGCAGGGCCAGGGTCTCCAGCCCCTGCAGGATCAGGAAGGCGTTGAACGGCGACAGCGCCGCGCCGGTGTTGCGCAGCGGCACCACGCGGCAGCGCCCGATGAACGCCGCCGGGCCGAAGGCCTCGGTGTAGGTCACGCCGTGGTAGGACGGGTCGGGGGTGTTGAGCAGGGCGAAGCGCTGCTTGTGGTCGGCCCACGGGAAGTTGCCCGAGTCGATCACGATGCCGCCGATGCTGGTGCCGTGGCCGCCGATGTACTTGGTCAGCGAGTGCACCACCACGTCGGCGCCGTGCTCGAACGGGCGGCACAGGATCGGCGTGGCCACGGTGTTGTCGACGATCAGCGGCACGCCATGGCGGTGCGCGGCATCGGCCAGCGCGCGCAGGTCGACGATGTTGCCGGCCGGGTTGCCGATCGACTCGCAGAACACCGCCTTGGTCTTGTCGTCGATCAGCGCCTCGAGGGCGGCGATGTCGTCATGGGCGGCGAAGCGGGTCTGGATGCCGAAGCGCGGCAGGGTATGGGCCAGCAGGTTGTAGGTGCCGCCATACAGCTTGGCCACCGAGACGATGTTGTCGCCGGCCTCTGCCACGGTCTGGATGGCGTAGGTGATCGCCGCCATGCCCGAGGCCACCGCCAGTGCGCCCACGCCGCCTTCCAGCGCGGCCATGCGCTGTTCCAGCACATCGTTGGTGGGGTTCATGATGCGGCTGTAGATGTTGCCGGCCACCTTGAGGTCGAACAGGTCGGCACCATGCTGGGTGTCATCGAAGGCGAACGAGGTGGTCTGGTAGATCGGCACCGCAACCGCTTTGGTGGTCGGATCGGGGCTGAAGCCCGCATGGATCGCCAAGGTTTCCAGCTTCATGATGCAGTCGTTCCTTGAAAGTCGTGGAGGCCGAAGCATGCGCGGCGCGCAAACGCGGGGTCAAGCCTTGCCCCGCTGAACGATGACCTGCGCCAGCCGGTCGGATGGTCATTGCCTGCCACCCTGCAACGGAGTCGCCCATGCTGCCCCACCTGATTGCACCCGGTTTCGCCCTGCTGGCCCTGGCCAGCACCCTGGCCATCGCCGCCGAGCCCTTGCGCATCACCGGCCTGCAGCGCTGTGGCGATGTGCTGAGCGCGGTGCAGCAGCAGTGGTGCGTGAGCACCCGCGGTCTGGCGCAGGGCACGCCCGGGGTGCATCTGGACGGGCACGTGCTGCCCGCCGCCCGTGTCACCCGCGATGGCGATACGCTGCGCCTGAACCTCGATACGGCGCGGTTGGACAGCGGCCCGTTGTGGCTGCAGGACGCGGGCGGCCAGGCCAGCAACCCGGTGTGGCTGTCGCTCAAGGCCAGCCATGTGGTGCCCGCCGGGCCGGGCGAGGTGGCGAAGAACATGGACGGCCTGACCACCTATGTTGACCTGGTCAGCCTGCTGATCGAAGAGCGCCACGACGGCCTGCAGGAGGCCCGGCGCCTGGCCGACAAGTACGGCGCCAAGGTGGTGGGGGCGATCGCGCCGCTGAACGTCTACCAGCTGCGCCTGCCGGTCAGTGACCTGGTGCAGCGCGATGCCATGGTGTTGCGCCTGGGCAGCGAGGTCAGCGTGGACGCCGTGGTGATCGAGGAGTCCGCGCCGGAAAAGGGCGAGGAGCGCGAACCCGCAGATGCGCAGGCCCGGCCCGGCGGCGAGGAGTGGGCCGCCAACCGTTTCATGGACGCGGTCAACTTCTACCAGCGGCGCATCCCTGCCCGCGATGCGGCGGTACCGGTCAGCCCGGTTCGCATCGGCGTGATCGAGCGCGACGTGGATTTCGACGCCCCCGATTTCGCCGATTACCTGGGCCCGTGCCGTGGCGAGCGACCACGCACTTGCCTGTACGCGCGTGACGCCGACAAGCCCGACGGGCATGGCAGCACGGTGGCCGGGGTGCTCGCCGCGCGCTGGGAGCAGGGCGGCAACACCGGTTTTCTGCGCGGGCTCGACCCGGCCAGCCCCGGCTTCGAGGTGATCGTGGAGCGCAATTCCGACGCTGGCATCACCGCCAACATCGCCGCCTCGGTCAACCTGGTGGAGGATGGCGTGCGGGTGCTGAACTGGAGCTGGGGCATCCACCGGGTGGGGGCGAAGAACGTCGAGGGCGACGAGGTCGACTCGCTGGTGCGCTCGGGCCTGGCCATGAGCGGCTATGAAGAGCTGCTGGAGGAGTTCTTCCTGTGGCTGCGCAAGGAGCACCCGGACGTCGTGGTGATCAACTCGGCGGGCAATGGCGCGTCGTACTCGGGTACCGACGAGTACCGCCTGCCATCCTCGTTCGTCACCGAGCAGTTGCTGGTGGTGGGCGGGCACCAGCGCAGCGAGCGCCCGGTGGCGGTGGATGATCCGGCCTATGTGGTCAAGCGCGCCGCCTCCAACATCGACGCGCGCGTGGACATCACCGCCGCCGCCTGCGTGCAGGCGTCCACTGCGCAGGCCGACCAGCGCGGCGAGGTGCACTGCGGTACCTCCTATGCCACGCCGATGGTGGCCGGGGTGGTGGCGGCCATGCTCTCGATCAACCCGCGCCTGCAGCCCGAGCAACTGCGCCTGTTGCTGCGCCGCAGCGCCATGACCCTGGGCGGCGAGGGCGACTTCGAGCCGATGGACGCCGAAGACCTTACCGCGCCGATCCTGCCGTCCGAGCGCAACTACCAGCTCAATGACAAGGACGTCGGCCGCTCGGCGCGGCTGGACATGCACAAGGCCCTGGACCTGGCGGTGCAGAGCCGCGACCGGGTGCGATGAGGGTGTCGCCTTCATCGCGGGTCCAGCCCGCTCTGCACAGTCCTGTGGGAGCGGGCTTGCCCCGCGATGGCTGCGACGCCGTTTGTGTTTGAGGTAAGCTAGCCAACCTTTTGCACCCCCTCGATACCCTGTCACCCCCGCAGGCGATGCCCTGCCGATTGGAACCCCGATGCAGCCCACACGCAAACCCTTCCGACTCGCCCCCGTGCGCGCCGACGTGCTCGCCGGCCTCACCACCGCCTTCGCCCTGGTGCCCGAGTGCATCGCCTTCGCCCTGGTTGCGCACCTCAACCCGCTGATGGGCCTCTACGGCGCCTTCATCATCTGCACCCTGACCGCACTGTTCGGTGGGCGCCCGGGCATGGTTTCCGGCGCCGCCGGCTCGATGGCGGTGGTGATCGTCGCGCTGGTGGTGCAGCACGGCGTGCAATACCTGCTGGCCACGGTGCTGCTGGGCGGGCTGGTGATGCTGCTGTTCGGCCTGCTGCGCCTGGGCAAGCTGGTGCGCCTGGTGCCGTACCCGGTGATGCTCGGCTTCGTCAACGGCCTGGCCATCGTGATTGCCCTGGCCCAGTTCGAACACTTCAAGTCCGGCCAGGCCTGGCTTGCCGGCAATGCGCTGTACCTGATGCTCGGCCTGGTGGCACTGACCATGGCCATCGTCTACGTGCTGCCACGCCTGACCCGCGCCGTGCCGCCGGCGCTGGTGGCGATTCTCGGCGTGGGCCTGCTGGTGTACCTGTTCGACCTGCCCACCCGCACCCTGGGCGACATGGCGCACATTGCCGGCGGCCTGCCGGGCCTGGCCCTGCCCGAGGTGCCATGGACCCTCGACACCCTGCGCATCATCGCGCCATACGCAGTACTGATGGCCATGGTCGGCCTGCTCGAAACCCTGCTCACCCTCAACCTCACCGACGAAATCACCGAGAGCCGCGGCCACCCCGACCGCGAATGCGTGGCGCTGGGCGCGGCCAACATGGTCTCGGGCCTGTGCGGCGGCATGGGCGGCTGCGCGATGATCGGGCAGACCGTGATCAACCTCGGCTCCGGCGGGCGCGGTCGGCTGTCGGGCGTCGTGGCCGGGGTGATGATCCTGATGTTCGTGCTGTTTCTCGCGCCGCTGATCGAACGCATTCCGCTGGCGGCACTGGTGGGGGTGATGTTCGTGGTGGCGCAGCAGACCTTCGCCTGGGCATCGCTGCGGGTGCTGCACAAGGTGCCGGTGAACGACGTGCTGACCATCGTGGCGGTCACCGTGGTCACGGTGTTCACCGACCTGGCGGCTGCCGTGATGTTCGGCATCATCATCGCCGCCCTGAACTTTGCCTGGCAGCAGGCCCGCGAGCTGTACGCCGACAGCGACGTGCACGCCGACGGCAGCAAGCTGTACCGCGTGCACGGCACCCTGTTCTTTGCGTCGGTCACCACCTTTCTGAACCAGTTCACCCCGGCCGACGACCCGGCCGAGGTGACCCTGGACTGCGCCCACCTGCGGGTGGTCGACTACTCGGCGATCGCTGCCATCAAGACCCTGCGCGAGCGCTATGCCAAGGCCGGCAAGCACCTGCGCGTGGTGCACCTGACCGAGCGCTGCAAGCAACTGCTCAGGCGCGCGGGGGAGCAGCACACCGCCTGAGCCCACGCGCATTTTTAAGGATCTGCTGATGGTCCGCGCTGCGGCATGTGCCTGAACATTGGCCTGTCACGGGAGTGACGTTCTCTGACGGCAAGCCTGTTGATTGGAGGAGTCTTTCGAAGCGGTGGATGGGCTATGGCACGCCTGCGTGGGAGGGGTGAGTGATGAATCAGTCGGCGCTTTACGTGGTCTCGACGCCCGTCGCGAGTACGTCGTTGCAGTCGGACCTCGGAAGGGCCCTGGAGCGGGATCAGTTCGAACTGCATTATCAACCGCTCTACCGCGTCGATCAGGGCCGCCCCTACATCGCGGGTGTCGAGGCGCTGCTGCGCTGGCGATCTGCCGGGCAACTGGTGCCGCCGCTGGCGTTCATCCCCACCCTTGAAGCCACCGGGCAGATCGTACCGGTTGGCGAGTGGGTGCTGCAGCGCGCCTGTCGACAGGTCCGCGACTGGCAACTGGCCGGGCAGGGGCAGCTGCACTGTTCGGTCAACGTCTCCAGCCTGCAGCTGGAGCAGGTCGGCTTCGCCGCCTCGGTGCGGCGCGTTCTGCAGGCCTGCGGGCTGCCGCCGGCGAGCCTGATCCTGGAAATCACCGAAAGCCAGTGGGTCAGCGACAGTGCCCAGGTCAAGGCCTGCCTCGATGAACTGGTGAGCATGGGCGTGCGGCTGGCGCTGGATGATTTCGGCACCGGCTACTCAGCCCTGAGTTGCCTGCTGCGTTTTCCATTGAGCATCCTCAAGGTCGACAGGAGCTTCGTCAGCGGCCAGCCCCAGAGCGGCAAGCTGCACGCGATCTGTCGTGCAATCATTGGGCTGGGGTGCGAGCTGGGCTTCGAAGTGGTTGCCGAAGGCGTCGAGGAGGCTGACCACCTGGACTTCATCGTGGGCCAGGGCTGCCATTACGCGCAGGGTTACCTGCTCAGCCGGCCCTTGCCGCCGACGGAGTTGCAACGCCTGTTCAACTAGCGGCTGCCACCGCCACGCAAGGGAGCCTGGCCGCTCGGAGTGTGGGCGTACCTCGATCGCCGATCATTGGAGGGCGGTGTGCAGGCCCGTTTTCAGGCTTGCCTGATAGGCTATTTCAAACGCCCTCATTAAAGTCCCCACCAGCAACGACGCGGAGTCGGGTGCCTCCGATTTTCTGCTTGTTTCTATGAGGGATTGAACATGCTGCTTAGAAATTTCAGGCTGGGCCATCGAGCAATACTGGTGTTTTTCGTATTGAACGTGCTGGTCATTGTCCTGGGTGTGGTTTCCATCATGCAAATGGGCCGAGTGCGTGCCGCTGCCCTGGAAATCGAGAAGAACTGGATGGAAAGTGTGCGCCAGGGAGGCGCGATCGACGCGCTGGTGCTGCGCCTGCGGCTTGAAAGCTATCGCCTCCTCAGTACCGATGACACAGCGATCAGGAAGATGTCCATCGAGACCATCACCGGTGCACGCAGCGAGCTCGACAAGGCGGTCACCGACTATCGTCACCAGGTGTCCAGCCCGGACGAACAAGCGGCCTACGACGATGTCAAGACAGGGATCGCCAACTACATAGGGCAGCTGGACAGCTTTCTGGAACGGGTGCAGGCCGACCACGCCGCCGAAGCCACTGAGTACCTCAACCAGACGACTCGGCCGCTGGCGAACAGCCTGCAGATCGTTATCGGCAAGATGATGGACATCAACCGCGAAGGTGCCCGTCAATCGGGGATCGAGTCCGAGGCCATCTATCAGAGCTCGGTGAAGACCGTGATCGTGATCATCAGCGTGGTCGTGGTGTTGAGCATCCTGATGGGGGTTCTGTTCGCGCGCAGCATCACCGTGCCGTTGCTGGCGGTGCTGGGGGTCAACCAGCGGATTGCCGAAGGCGACCTGCGCAGTGTCGTGCCGATGTCCGGCAAGGACGAGCTGACCGACCTGATGGCCTCGACCGCGAGCATGCAGGCCAGCCTGCGTGACACCATTCGTCTGATGGGCGACTCGTCGAACCAGTTGGCCGCAGCGGCCGAACAGATGCATTCGGTGGCCGAGGAATCGAGCCGCGGGCTGCAGCAGCAGAGCGATGAAATCGAACAGGCCGCCACCGCCGTGAACGAGATGACGGTTGCGGTCGAAGAGGTGGCGCGCAACGCAGCCTCCGCGTCGGAAGTCACCCAGCAGTCCGCCAGTTCGACCCGCACCGGTTCCGAGCGGGTGACCCAGGCGGTTGTCGCCATCCAGAACCTGACAACGATTGTCGAGTCCACCAGCGGGGAAGTCGAAGGCCTTGCGAACAGGGCACAGAACATCAGCAAGGTGCTGGACGTGATTCGCGCGATTGCAGAGCAGACCAACCTGCTGGCCCTCAATGCTGCCATCGAGGCTGCCAGGGCCGGTGACCAGGGGCGCGGGTTCGCCGTGGTGGCCGACGAGGTGAGGGCACTGGCCCACCGTACCCAGGAGTCCACCAAGGAAATCGAGACCATGATCGCCGACATCCAGGCGGGGGCCGAGCAGGCGGTAACGGCGATGTCGCAAAGCCGCGTCAATGCCCAGGACACCCTGGGGATCGCGCAGGAAGCCGGCGCCGCACTGGATGCGATTGCCCGTTCGATCACCGAGATCAACGACCGCAACTTCCTGATTGCAACCGCTTCCGAAGAGCAGGCGCAGGTGGCACGTTCGGTGGACCACAACCTGGTGAGCATTCGCGATCACTCGGTGCAGACCTCCGACGGCGCCAGCCAGACGGCCACTGCAAGCAACGAGCTGTCCAGGCTGGCGATTGCCATGGCCGACCTGACCCGGCGTTTCACCACGTGAAACCGCGCCGGTGCACCAGCCACGGCATGCGCATTCGCGGCGGTACATCGAGCTGAGCCAAGCGCCCTGGCTGTGCTGGGGCGCATTTTTAAGGCTTGCCTGATAGTGCTGCGCAGCAAAGGGCACTTAAGCTGGCGCCATGAAATTGAAGCATTTCCTGCAACCCACCGACTCGTTCTTCTCCACCCCCAAGGCCGTGCGCCGGCTGCTGCGATTGTTCGCCCAGTTGCTGGTGCTGGGCATGGTGGTGGGTGCGATCATTTCCCTGAGCTCGATTCTCAGAAACGAAGTTTCCCGTCGTCAGGGGCTCATGAGCGATGCCATCGCCAATGCACGGGTGTTCTTCACCCAGCGCGAGGCGCTGCTCAAGAGCCTCGCGCTGTCGGCGGTGGCGAAGCCACCTGGGCAACAGTTCGCGGTGGCGCAGCAGGTCGGCCACCGACAGCCCGGTGACGATCTCCGCTGGGACCTGCAGTTGTCCGGGCGCATGGTGGATTTCCTCACGACAAACCGCATCAACCTGCTGTACGTCGCCGATCAGGTGGCGGCCCGCGTGGTGTACCTGAACCGCACGGTCAGCTTCGATACGCCGATCCCTGGCGCGGTGCTGAGCCGCCTGCAGCGTATTGATCCCACCCTGCCCGAGGCGGACCAGGCGGTCTGGCTCAGCGATCAGCAGGCGTCGACGCCGCGGCTGTATCTGTTCGTGCGGGTGGATTTCCACCAGCCCCGATCGGGCTGGCTCGGCATGGAGATGGATGCCAGCGACGTGGCCAGCACGCTGCACGATGACGCGGCAGGGCAGTTCATGATGCTCAACCCCAGAGGCGATGTGATGATGCGCAGCGTGTCGAGCGTGTACCCGTCGCTGCCCTTGCCGAAGCTGGAGACAGGCCATGACTTCGGCTTCTCCGGGGAAGGCTTCTGGCCCGACCAGCTGGTGATGCGCAAGAAGCTGGGCTACTCGGATTGGAAGCTGTTCTATGCCATCGGGCTGGAGGCCTTGCTCAAGGTGTTGTGGTGGCCGTTGCTGGCTGCCAGCGCCCTGATCCTGCTGATCGGCGTGCTGGTGGGGCGCCTGGTGACGCGCGTCGAACGGCGCCTGATCACCCCGGCGACCCAGCGCATCGATGCACT
The DNA here is from genome assembly GCF_049942755.1 of Pseudomonas palmensis. NCBI lineage: Bacteria > Pseudomonadati > Pseudomonadota > Gammaproteobacteria > Pseudomonadales > Pseudomonadaceae > Pseudomonas > Pseudomonas palmensis. The sequence goes on along the minus strand of NZ_CP187958.1, from coordinate 5,764,459 downwards.
GATCGAAAGTGAAGCGTTCAACCGCGCGATCATCCAGACCGCCCCGGTGGCGCTGTGCGTGCTGCGCCGCGCGGATGGCCAGGTGGTACTGGAGAACACCTTGTCGCAGCAGTGGCTGGGCGAGTGCAAGGAGCGCGAGCGCCTGTGCCACGGCTGGATCGAACAAGCCTTCAGCGACCGCGAAATCGTCCAGTCCGACGAGTTCCAGGCTGGCGACGGTCGCCACCTGCACCTGAGTTTCGTGCGCACCCGCTACAACGGCGAGGATGTGCTGTTCTGCGCCTTCAGCGATATCAGTACGCGCAAGCAGGCCGAGGCCGCGATGACCATGGCCAAGCAGATGGCCGATGCCGCCAACGAAGCCAAGACACTGTTCCTGGCGACCATGAGTCACGAGATACGCACGCCGTTGTATGGCGTGCTCGGAACCCTGGAGCTGCTGGCCCGTACCGAGCTGAGGGGGCCGCAGAAAGACTACCTGCACGCCATCGAGAGTTCCTCGGCAGCGCTGCTCAACCTGGTGTGCGATGTTCTCGATGTGGCCAAGATCGAAGCCGGTCAGTTGGCCCTGGAGGCCAGCGAGTTCTCGCCGCTGGAGCTGATCCACGACGTGACCCAGAGCTACGCCGGTGCTGCGCGCAGCAAGGGGTTGTATCTGTATGCCTTCGTCGACCCGCACATGCCGGCGCTGTTGCGCGGCGACATAACGCGCATCCGCCAGGTGCTGAACAACCTGCTCAACAATGCGGTGAAGTTCACCGAGAGCGGGCAGATCGTACTGCGTGCCAAGGTCGGCTCGATGACCGAGGAACGGGCCGACATCCTCTGGCAGGTCAGCGACAGCGGCCCGGGCATTGCCCCGGACGACCAGGCCTTGCTGTTCGAGCCGTTCTACCAGTCCTCGACCAAGACCAACGTGGTGCCCGGCACCGGCCTGGGCCTGTCCATCTGCCAGCGCCTGGCCGCCTTGATGAACGGCAGCATCCGCGTGGTCAGCGCCGTGGGCCTGGGCAGCAGCTTTACCTTGAGCATTCCGCTGGGGCGCTCGTACCCGATGCCGGCGAGCGATACGCCGCGCCTGGCCGACGAGATGATCTACGTGCATTCCCCGGTGCTGGAAATGGCCGAATACGTCAGTGGCTGGCTACGGCGCTGGGGCGCACAGACCCATATCGGGCTGCCACCCGAGATCCAGGCCGCGCATGACGTGCTGCTGGTGGAGGCCCACCCGCACACCGCGCACCCCGTCCTGCTGGAGTGGAGCGGGCCGCGTGTAGTGATATGCCCGCAGGAGTGCGAGCCGCCGTCGCAGCAACGCTACTGGCGGGTCAAGCTCAACGACCTGAACGGGCTGCTGGCGGCCGTCAGCCAGGCCCAGGGCATCGCCCCCCCGGCGCCTGGCCGGATCGAGCACGAGATCACCCGGCAACTGGACCTGAGGGTACTGGTCGCCGAAGACAATGTGATCAACCAGCTGATCGTCAAGGACCAGCTGGAGGAGCTGGGGTGCAGCGTGGGCCTGGCCCGCGATGGGCATGAGGCCCTGGCGCTGTGGCAGAACGAGGTGTTCGACGTGGTGCTCACCGACATCAACATGCCGCGCATGAATGGCTATGACCTGGCCAAGGCCCTTCGTCGTCAAGGTTGCGTGGTGCCCATCATCGGTGCCACGGCCAATGCCATGCGCGACGAGGGCGATCGGTGCCTGGCGGTAGGCATGCAGCAGCTGCTGGTCAAACCCTTCGGCCTCGGTGCGCTGTTCACCTGCCTGCAGCACTGCCAGCGTGAAGAGAGGCGAGCGTGACGTCGTTGGCCAGAAGCTCCCTACGCCTCGGTATCGGCTTGCTGCTTGGCATTGCCCTGATCTTCCTGCTGGCGATGACCCACGAGCAATGGGCAGCGCAGTACTGCGTCGATTGCGTCAGCTTCATCCGTGGGGCGAATTTACCGCTGCTGCGCATCGTGCTGGCATTCGCGTTGCTCAGTGCCCTGCTGGGGTGGCTGTACTACCACTATCGCCGGCAGGTCATCGCGCCGGCTCGCCAGGCCCGGAGCGAGCTGCTCGACAGCCAGGCGTTCAGCCTGGCGGTGATCGAAAGTGCACCTGCCGGGCTGATTGTCATCCGCCTGCACGACCACCAGGTGGTGGTGGAAAATCAGCGTGCCAAGGACAGTCGCGAAGTGGCGCAGTCCATCGTCGAGATGGCGCGCCAACCCGGCATCGAACTGTGCGGCGAGGCGAGCATGGTGCTGCAGGGTCGCTGTTTCCGGCTCAGTTTCTCCTCGACCCGCTACCAGGACCAGCAGGTGCTGCTGTGCGCGTTCACCGACGTCACCGAACACCTGGAACGCGCGGTGGCCTTGAGCCAGGCCAAGTCCATGGCCGACAAGGCCAGTGAAGCCAAGACCCTCTTCCTGGCGACCATGAGCCACGAGATCCGCACCCCGCTGTACGGCGTATTGGGCACCCTGGAGCTGCTCGGCCTGACCGGCCTCGACCAGCGCCAGATGGATTACCTCAGCATCATCCAGCGCTCGTCCTCGACATTGTTGCAACTGATCAGCGATGTGCTGGACGTGTCCAGGATCGAGTCGGGTCAACTCACCCTTGAGTCGGTGGCCTTTTCGCCATTGGGCCTGATCGAGGACGTGATGTCCGCGCACATCGCCAACGCGCGTGCAAAGGGCCTGCAGATCTATGCCTGCGTGGCACCGGAAATACCCGACCAGCTGGTAGGGGACGAGGTGCGCATCTGGCAGATCCTCAACAACCTGCTGGGCAATGCGATCAAGTTCACCGACATCGGGCGGGTTGTGCTGCGCTGTCGCGTGGCCAGGGGCGAAGGGCAAGACATCATGCTGGAACTCCAGGTCACCGACACCGGCATCGGCATTTCCCCGGAGCAGCAGCTGCACCTGTTCGAGCCGTTCTACCAGGCCCGCGCGAGCAACCTTGTCAGCGGCACCGGGCTTGGCCTGTCGATCTGCAGCCGCTTCAGTGCGTTGATGGGCGGCGAGGTGAAGGTGGTCAGCGAACAGGGGTTGGGCAGCAGTTTCACGCTACGCCTGCCGTTCGTGCTGCCGGACACGCCGTTGCCGGCAGAACCTGGCATCGACCTCGGCGGCGTGCAGGTGTACGTGCGTGCGCCCGTGCTGGAGCTGGCCGAGAACATCGGCAGCTGGCTGCTGCGCTGGCATGCCACGGTTACGGTGCTCAGCGCCGCGCAGCACGAGGTGCACAGCGGGGCGCTGCTGGTCGAGGTACTGGGCAACGGCAAGTGGCTGCCGGACTGGAACGGCCGGCGCCTGTTGTGCGACTACGACGGCCCGCAGGTTCCCGAGCCGATGGAGGCGGGCTGGCGCGTCAGCGCCAATCATGTGCGGGCGATTGCCGGCGCCGTGCTGATGGAAAAGAACGGCGTCACCGAGCCCGCACCGCCTGGCGCAGCCCCTGCCTTACCGGCGCTTGGCCTGCAGGTGCTGGTGGCCGAGGACAACCTGATCAACCAGGCCATTCTCAAGGAACAACTCGAAGCCCTGGGCTGCACCGTGGAACTGGCCAGCGATGGCCAGCAGGCGCTGCAGCAGTGGCGCAAGTACCGCTTCGACGTGCTGTTGACCGATGTCAACATGCCGGTCATGAACGGCTACGAGCTGGCGCGCGCGATACGCCTGCAGAACGCCAAGGCGCCGATCATCGGCGTTACCGCCAATGCCATGCGCGACGAGGGCGAGCGTTGCCAGGCAGCGGGCATGACCTGCTGGGTGGTCAAGCCGCTGAGCCTGACCACCTTGCGCAACCTGCTGCTCAATGTCACCCCGGCGCTGGCGCACGAGGAGGCCGGGCGCCAGCCGTCGCTAGAGCTGTCGGTGCAGTTGGCCGAGGCGGAGTCATCGGCAGCGGGCATCGTGTTGTCGCCGGCCATGCGCGACCTGTTTTTGAGTACCATGGAGAAGGACATCCGCGCCATTCGCCTGGCCCTGGCGGCCGGCGAGCAAATCGACGTCCTGCACAAAGTGCATGGTGTCAGTGGCGCACTGTCGGTGGTGCAGGCGCACGCGCTGGCCAGGCTGTTCGGTGAGCTTGAGCACCGCCTGCGCGCGCCCAGCCTGCAGCTCACCTTGATTGACGATATTCACCAGGCGCTCGACCGGCTCTGCGACTTGATGAGTTCGGTATGACCCGGGCCGAGACTTGCCACACTTTGTGCACACCGGAGCGATCATGCATAAAATCACCGTAGTCATCGCCGATGACCACCCGATCGTGCTGTTTGGCGTACGCGAACTCATCAAGTCCGACCCGCGCTTCGAGGTGGTTGGCGAAGCGGGCAGCTCCACCGAACTGATCAACGTGCTGCACGACAAGCAGCCCCAGATCCTGATCACCGACTACAACATGCCGGAGAGTTCCCAGTATGGCGACGGCCTGCGGCTGATCACCTACCTGACGCGCAACTTCCCCGCGCTGCGCGTGCTGGTGCTGACGATGGTGTCCAACAGCCTCATCCTCACGCGGCTGTACAATCTGGGCGTGGCGGGCGTGATCGACAAGCGCACGGTGAACGAAGAGTTGCTGCGCGCACTGGAAGCCTTGAGCCAGAACCGCATCTACAAGCTGGCGCCGGCGAACCGGAACTCGGTGATCGACAACGGCTATCAGATCGACGAGCGCATGGCTTCGCTGTCCACCCGCGAAGTGGAGATCCTGCGTCTGTTCGTGGCGGGCATGAGCCTGCGCGACATCGCGATCAATCAGAATCGCAGCCCCAAGACCATCAGCACGCAAAAGATCGCGGCCATGCGCAAGCTGGATGTGCGCAGCGACCAGGAGCTGATCTCGTACTGCCTGGAGGCCAACCTGTTCCAGTAGGCGTGCCCGCGTTTTCAGGTTTGCCTGATGGCACGGGACCCGGCTGTATCGTTCAATGGCGTCAAGCGACGGCAGCATTCCACAGGAGGCAATCATGGCGCCCGATCTTGAGCAGCGATACCCCGACAGCGTGCGGACAATCTTCATTTCACACAGCGAGACAGCGGATGTTCGCCAGTTCATAGGGCAGTACATCGACAGCCGTTGCCTGCGTTCCAGCCCTGCGGTGCGGAACATGGTCCTCGCCGTACTGGCGGACTACCCGGGTGAAGCACCGGTGCGCCTGTACGAGCTCAATGCCTGGCTTGACCACACACTGAGCAGGCGCCCCTTTTACCGGGCAAGTGCACACCTGCTGCGGCTGGTGGTCAGCAATCAGCACATCCCTGCACCCAGCGACCGGGTCGGCGGGGCGTCGACCGTGCAGTAATCGCGCGACGACCTAGCCCTGCTTTTTGATGATGGCATCGGCCACGCTCGCAGGCGCCTCGGCATACTTGGTGAACTCCATGGTGTAGCTGGCGCGGCCCTGGGTCATCGAGCGCATCTGCGTCGAATAGCCGAACATCTCGCCCAGCGGCACGTCGGCGCGGATCACCTTGCCGGCCGGGGTGTCCTCGCCTTCCTGGATCAGCCCGCGGCGCCGGCTGAGGTCGCCGAGGATGTCGCCCTGGTACTCCTCGGGGGTCACCACCTCGACCTTCATCACCGGCTCCAGCAGCACCGCACCGCCTTTCTGCGCCAGTTGCTTGGTGGCCATCGACGCCGCCACCTTGAACGCCATCTCGTTGGAGTCGACGTCGTGGTACGAGCCGTCGAACACCGTGGCCTTCAGGCCGATCAGCGGGTAGCCGGCCAGCACGCCGTTCTTCATCTGCTCCTCGATGCCTTTCTGGATCGCCGGGATGTACTCGCGCGGTATCACGCCGCCGACCACCTCGTTGACGAACTCCAGGCCTTCCTTGCCTTCCTCGGCCGGGGCGAAGCGGATCCAGCAGTGCCCGTACTGGCCGCGCCCGCCAGACTGGCGCACGAACTTGCCTTCGATCTCGCAGGTGTTGCGGATCTTCTCGCGGTAGGCCACCTGCGGCTTGCCCACATTGGCCTCGACGCCGAATTCGCGGCGCATGCGGTCGACGATGATGTCCAGGTGCAACTCGCCCATGCCGGAGATGATCGTCTGCGCGGTTTCTTCATCGGTGCGCACGCGAAATGACGGGTCTTCCTGGGCCAGCTTGCTCAGGGCGATGCCCATCTTCTCCTGGTCGGCCTTGGTCCTGGGTTCCACGGCCACCGAGATCACCGGGTCGGGGAAGTCCATGCGTTCGAGGATGATCGGCTGGTTGATGTCGCACAGGGTGTCGCCGGTGGTCACGTCCTTCATGCCGATCAGTGCGGCAATGTCGCCGGCGCACACCGCCTTGATCTCGGCGCGCTGGTTGGCGTGCATCTGCACCATGCGGCCCACGCGCTCCTTCTTGCCCTTGACCGAGTTGAGTACCGCATCGCCCGAGTTCAGTACCCCGGAGTACACCCGGGCGAAGGTCAGGGTGCCGACAAAGGGGTCGGTGGCAATCTTGAAGGCCAGCGCCGAGAACGGCTCGCTGTCGTCGGCATGGCGCTCCAGGTGCCGGTCTTCATGATCCGGGTCGGTGCCGTTGATGGAGGGGATCTCGGACGGGGCGGGCAGGTAGTCGATCACCGCGTCGAGCATCAGCGGCACGCCCTTGTTCTTGAACGACGACCCGCAGATGGCCGGCACGATCTCGTTGTTGAGGGTGCGCTGGCGCAGCCCGGCCTTGATCTGCTCGTTGTCGAGTTCGGTGCCGTTGAGGTACAGTTCCATGAACTCGTCGTTGGCCTCGGCGGCGGCCTCGATCATGTGCGCACGCCACTCGGTGGCCAGCTCCAGCATGTCGGCCGGTATCGCCTCTTCGCGGTAGCTGGTGCCGTTGTCGGCCTCGTTCCAGTAGATGGCCTTCATCTTCACCAGGTCGATCTGGCCGATGAAGTGCTCCTCGGCGCCGATGGCCAGCTGGATCGGCACCGGGTGGTGGCCCAGGCGCTTGTCGATCTGTTTGACCACGCGCAGGAAGTCCGCGCCCTGGCGGTCCATCTTGTTGACGTAGGCCAGGCGCGGCACATGGTACTTGTTGGCCTGGCGCCACACCGTCTCGGACTGCGGCTCGACCCCGTCGGCGCCGCTGAACACCACCACCGCGCCATCGAGCACGCGCAGCGAGCGCTCCACCTCGATGGTGAAGTCGACGTGGCCGGGGGTATCGATGATGTTGAAGCGGAATTTCTCGGGGAACTGCTTGGTCGAGCCCTGCCAGAAGGCGGTGGTGGCGGCGGAGGTGATGGTGATGCCGCGCTCCTGTTCCTGGGCCATCCAGTCCATGGTCGCGGCGCCGTCGTGCACTTCGCCCATCTTGTGGTTGACCCCGGTGTAGAACAGGATGCGTTCGGTGGTGGTGGTCTTGCCCGCGTCGACGTGGGCGACAATGCCGATATTGCGGTACAGCTCGATGGGGGTGGTGCGCGCCATGGTCGTTCACCTGTGCAAAAGGCGGGCAGCCTGTGGCCCGGGTTCTTCCAGTTAAGCAGAAGAATGCACGGCTGCTGCTACCGGTCGGCGCGTGTGTTCAGACCTCCACGGTGTAGTTCAGGCCCAGCTCGTCGCCGGGCAGGCCGCGTATGCCCCAGTTTTCGCGGGGGGTCTCGAACAGGGTGATCTCGATGTCCTGGGCGCCGATGCCGGTGTGCTCGCCGATGCGCTGGAACAGTTGGCGGATGAGGTCTTTCTTTGCGGCGCTGGAGCGGCCTTCGAACAGGCTGATCTCGATGATCAGGTAGTGTTCGCTGCGGTCGTCGGGGTAGAGGAAGTCGGCGGGGTCCAGGGCCAGGTAGCGCTGGAAGCGTTTTTCCGGCGGGTACTGCAGGGCGCTCATCACCGCGCCATGGATGGCTTCGGCAAGGGCAGGGCGGTGCTGGTCGAGGGTGGTGCGCAATCCATAGATCTTGATCTGGGCCATGCTGACGTTCCGTGTGGGGCGGGGGAGGTGCATCGTGGCCGATGGCCCTGGCGCCGGCAAGGCTGGCTGCTGCAGAGAACGCCGAACCTGTAGGAGCCGGCCTTGCCGGCGAAGGCCCCCGCTATCATCAGGCCCCCGCCGCCAACCCTTCCAGTACCGCCATCGCCCGCTGCGCATCGGCCTGCGCGACGAAGATATGGTCATGGTAGAACGCGGCCACCACGTTGCAGCTGATGCCGGCCTGGCCCAGCGCCGTGGCGAACGCCGCGGTCAGGCCCACCGCCTCCAGCGACGAATGCACCGTCAGGGTGATCCACGCGGCCTCGTAGCTGAAAGGCAGTTTCAGCGCCTCGGCCCGCCCACGCGACACGATCACCGTCAGCCCCTCCTGCTCGCGAAAGCTGCCGATCACCTCGTCAGGCTGCAGCCCCGACCAGTCGGCCAGCGTGCAGAACACGTAGCTGCCTTCATTCAACTGCGGCCGCATGCTGCGTAACAGCGCGGCCAGACTTGTTTCACCCGACATGATCGTGCCCCTGCAAAAGAAATCGGCCGCCAGTCTGGCAGCCGATTGTTGATCAGCAAAATCAATTCTGCTGGGCCTGCATAAGTGCAGCTTCTGGCGTTCAGGCCTGCGTCCAGCGCCCATCCGCCGCATCCGAGCGCACGCAGGCATCAATGAAGCGCATGCCGCGTACCCCATCCTCGGCCGTCGGGCACAGCAGCGACTGCGCGCTCGGCGCACGGTGCTCGCGGCGCGCCATGATCCGCTCGGCCGCCTCGCTGTAGATGTTGGCGAACGCCTCCAGCAGCCCCTCCGGCTGGCCCGCCTTGATTCGCGTCGACAACCTGGCCGACTCGCTCAGCCAGGCCTCGCCACGGCGCAGGATCTGGTGCGGCTGGTCCTGATGACGCAGCTCCAGCCGGTCGGGTTCCTCTTGATGCCAGTACAGCGATCCGGTGGAGCCGAACACGCGCAACTGCAGGCCATGCCGGTGCCCGGCCGCCACGAAGCTGGCCCACAGCATGCCGCGCGCGCCATTCTGCAGGCGCAGCTTCACGTGTGCGTTGTCGTCCGACTGGCGCCCCGGCACCAGGGTGCTCAGCTCGGCCGACACTTCGCTGACCTCCTGCCCGGTGACAAAGCGCAGCAACTGATGGGCATGCACGCCCACATCCGCCAGCACCGATGAGGCCCCGGCCTGGGCCGGGTCGGTGCGCCAGGCCAGCGCCTTGACCCCTTGCTGCTCCAGCGGGTGGGTGCCGAAGGCGCTGGCGTGTTCCACCTGCACCAGGCGCACCTCGCCGATGGCGCCGCGCGCGATCAGCTCGCGGGCTTCGCGCACCAATGGGTAGCCACTGTAGTTGTGGGTCAGCAGGTGCAGCGCGGGGCCCTTGCGTGCGCGTTCAAGCAGTTGCTGCGCCTCGGCCAGGCTCGAGGCCAGCGGCTTGTCGCAGATCACGTCGATGCCCTGGTCGAGAAACGCCAGGCTGGCCGGCACGTGCACCGCGTTGGGCGCCATGATCGCCACCGCCTGCACGCCATCGGCGCGCGCGGCTTCGGCCACGGCCATGCGCTGGAAGTCCGGGTACACCCGCTCCGGCGCTACGCCGTAGGCCTGGGCAGCGGCGCGGTTGCGTGCCGGGTCGCGGGCGAAGACCCCGGCCACCAGTTCGAAGTGCCCGTCCAGTTGCGCGGCGTAGCGGTGGGTGGCGCCGATCGACGACTCCAGGCCGCCGCCGACAAAACCCAGGCGCAGGCGCTGGCTGGGGTTGGCTACGGTTTTCATTGCGCGGCTCCTTGCGCGGTGCGCTGCAGGTGGGCGAAGTGGTTGATGGCCAGCACGTAGCCATGGGTGCCGAACCCGGCCAGTACCGCCTGGGCCACCAGCGACACATAGGAGTGGTGGCGGAAGGCTTCACGCTTGTGCACGTTGGAAATGTGCACCTCGATCACCGGCACCTCGGCGGCGATCAGCGCGTCGTGGATCGCCACCGAGGTATGGGTCCAGGCACCGGGGTTGATCACGATGCCGGCCACGCGGCCACGGGCCTGGTGAATCCAGTCGATCATCTGGCCCTCGTGGTTGGTCTGGTGGAACTCGATGTCCAGGTCCAGGCGTTGGCCGGCGCTGTGACACAGCGCCTGCACATCGGCCAGGGTTTCGCGGCCGTACACCTCGGGCTGGCGCAGGCCGAGCATGTTGAGGTTGGGGCCATTGAGCACGAGCAGGGTCTTCATTGGGCGGTTTCCGTAGCAGGGGTGGTGCGCAGGGCCTTGGCCCGCAGCGCGTCATACACGGGTTTGTCGAGGGCCACGGCGTCCGGCTTGCCGAGCTGGTCCAGGGGCGTGCGGTAGGTTTCCGGAGCGCTCCAGGCAGCCACGGCCGAAATGGCGGTGACCGCGCAGGTGATGGCGCCGATCAGCAGCGGCACGTTGTTCGAGCCGGGCGGGGCCACGGCGGTGAACAGCGCCGGAAGCAGGGCGGTGATCATGTAGCCGACGTTCTGCGCGATGGCCATGGCCGACACGCGGTAGTGGGTCTGGAACTGTTCGGGGAAGAAGCTGGGGAAGATCGCGTTGTAGCCCTGGTAGACCATGCCCCACATCAGCAGCGAGGCGCCGAACGCCAGCGGCAGGTTGTGCAGGCTGATGGCATACAGGTAGACGAACGACATCAGCCCGCAGCCCAGTGCGCTGCCGATGATCAGCGGGCGCCGGCCGATGCGGTCGGAGAGGTTGCCCACGAACGGGATCACCAGCACCGCGACGATGTTGCCCACCACCGGAATCCACAGGTACACGCTCTTGTCGAAGCCCACGCCATAGGCCGGCTGCACCGCGTAGGCGGCGCCGAAGATGGTGGTCACCACCGGGATCACGTTCATCAGCGACACGCCGAACACCACCAGCATGCCGCGCCAGCTGTAGGTGAAGGCATCGCGGATCGGCGAGCGCGCGGTCTGCTTGGCGGCCACCTTGAAGGCCTCGGGCTCCTTGACCTCGCGGCGAATGATGTAGGCGGCGATCAGCACCGCGGCGCTGAGCAGGAACGGGATGCGCCAGCCCCAGCTGTTGAAGGCGTCGCTGGGCATGAAGTACGCCAGCGGCAGGAACACCGCCGCTGCCATCACCTGGCCGGCCTGTACGCCCTGCAGGGTGAAGCTGGCAAAGAAGCCGCGGCGCCCGGGCGGTGCGTGTTCGAGAATCATCGAGCTGGCCCCGGCGATCTCGCCGGCCACCGCAAAGCCCTGCACCAGGCGCAGCACCACCAGCAGTGCCGGCGCCCAGTAGCCGATCTGCTCGAAGGTCGGCAGCAGGCCCACGGCCATGGTCGCGATGCCCATCAGAAACATGCACAGCAGCAACACGTTCTTGCGCCCGCGGGTGTCGCCCCAGTGGCCGAGCACGAAGGCCCCGACCGGGCGCGCCAGGTAGCCCACGCCATAGGTGGCCAGGGAGGCGAAGATGGCCAGCTTGGGGTCGGTGCTGGGGAAGAAGATCTGCGGGAAGATCAGCGCCGCGGCCTGGGCATAGATGAAGAAGTCGTAGTACTCCAGCGCGGAGCCGACCCAACCGCTGGCGGTGGCTTTGCGGGTTTGGCGCGCACTGTGCGCGGCGTCATGTGTGGCCATCGCAATTCTCCGTTTGTTGTTTTTATTGGGGGCACGCAGGCGTCCCGGCGCAGGGCCGGGGCACCGATGTTCAGAGGCTGTCGATCATTACCGTGTGGCCGCAGCGGGCGGCTTGGCCAATGGCGTCAATGACCTGCAGGTTGCGCAGGCCGTCGCGCACGCTCACCAGCGGCCGGGCCTGGCCACGGATCACCTGGCAGAAGTGCGCCAGCTGGCGGGCCAGCGGGTCGGCCTCGTCGAGGCTGGCGGTGGCGCACTGGAACGGCCGCCACCACGAGCGCTGCTCGTCGCGGGCGTAGTACTTGAGGCGCATGGTCGGTATCGACAGCGAGCCCTGGGTGCCGGCCAGTACGTAGCAGTCCTCGTCGGCGTAGCTGGGGTAGTCGAGGTTCTCGCGGGCGGTCTGCTCCCAGCTGCGCGCGCAGGCGGCGGTGTCGGAGAGCATGAAGGTGCCCAGCGCGCCGCTGGCAAAGCGCAGGCTGATGGCGATGCTGTCTTCCACGGCAAAGCCGCGGGTGGCGTTGGACGCCTGGGCCTGCACCGCGACGATCTCGCCGCACAGCGAACGCAGGTTGCCGATCTCGTGGATCAGGTTGATCAGCACCGGGCCGCCGCCGGCCTCGCGGCGCCAGGGGGCGGCGTCGAAGTAGTCGTCGGGCTTGTAGAACAGCGCGCTGCCCATCACCGCCACCAGGTTGCCCAGTACCCCTTCGGCAATCACTTCGCGGGCCTTGTGCAGGATCGCACTGTGGGCGCGGTGGTGGCCCACCAGCAGGCGTGCATCACGCTGCTCGGCGATGGCCAGCAGGCGCTTGCCGTCTTCCAGGGTATGCGCTACCGGCTTTTCGATCAGTGCCGGTATGCCGTGCTCCACGCAGGCCAGTGCGCCGTCGACATGCAGGTGGTTGGGCGTGGCCAGGATCACCCCGTCCGGGCGCTGCGCGCCGAACAGTTCGGCCAGCCCCGGGTACAACGGTACGCCGCAGGCGTTGGCCAGTTCGGCGGCGGCGGGCGAGGGGTCGACGATGGCGGCCAGCTGGCACTCGGCGCTGGCCTGGATCAGTTCGATATGGCGGCGGCCGATCAGGCCGGCCCCGGCCACGGCAAGGCGTAATGCAGTCATGGTTCTCACTTTCTTGTTCTGGGTCGAAGCGCGTTTGTGAGAGGCTAATAAAAAAGCGCCAGGAGATAATCGGGCCAGATGAAGAATCAGAATGCGCTGATAGCGAATAATGAGCCGTTGCTGCGTGACCTTCAGTTGTTCTGCGAGGTGGCGCGGCGCTCCAGCTTCATCGCGGCAGCCACCGAGACCGGGCTGTCGCCGGCGCATGTGAGCAAGCGCATCGCCACCCTGGAGACGATGCTCGGGGTCAAGCTGTTCAACCGCACCACGCGGCGGGTCAACATCACCAGCGATGGCGAGGCGACGTTCGTGTGGGCGCAGAAGATCCTCGAGGACGTGGGCGCGATGTTCGATGCGTTGTCCGGCGGGCAGCGCGAGCCGCAAGGCACCTTGCGCGTGTGCACCAGCCTGCGCCTGGGGCGCGAGCACGTGGCGCCGATCCTGTCGCTGCTGCGGCGCCAGTACCCGGCGCTGGAGGTGTGGGTGGAGCTGCTGGACCGGCGCGTGGACCTGATTGCCGACAACTTCGATATCGATGTGCGGGTGGGCGAGGTGCAGGAAAAACACCTGATCGCGCACCGCATCGCCAGCAGCTCGCGGGTGCTGGCGGCCGCCCCGGACTACCTGGCGCGGCGCGGCCAGCCGCGGGTGCCGGCCGACCTGGCGCAGCATGACTGTCTGCTGTTTCGCAGCCGCGACGACCGTTTCGGGGTATGGCGCCTGGTGGGGCCCAACGGCGCCGAGACGGTGAAGGTGACCGGGCCGATGGCCTCCAACCACAGCGACATCGTGCGCCAGTGGGCCCATGACGGGCACGGCATCATCATGGCTTCGCGCTGGGACGTGGCGGCCAGCCTGACCAGCGGGGCGCTGGTGCAGGTGCTGCCGGGGTATCACCAGCCGGCGGACATCTGGGCGGTGACGGCGGTGCGCTCGTCAAGTTCGGCCAAGGTGCGCAGTTGCGTGGCGTTTCTGCGTGAGCAACTGGCGCAGGGGCCCTATGCGCTGGCTGGGGGAAGGGCGGGGCAATAGTGGGGCGGCCTTCGCCAGCAAGGCTGGCGCCTGCACCCTGCGGTCGAAGGCCGGGGTCTCAGAACCAGCGGTCGCTGCGCTTGCGCCCGCGGCTGAGCATCGGCAGGATCAGCCCCGCCAGCAAGCCGGCCCCGGCAATGCCGCCGCCGTACACCATGTAGCGCATCAGCACCTGCTTGTTCTCGTCGCCCAGCTGCGCCTGGGTAGCGCGCAGTTGCGATTGCGCATCGCCCAGCTCGGCATTGAGCGCGGTGCTGCGTGCCTCCAGTTCGTCGATCAGCGCCTTGCGTGAATCCAGTGTCTCCTGCATGCCCTGCACCCGGGTCTTCCAGCTGTCGTCGATGGTCTTGAGCTGCTCGCTCAACTGGGTCACCTGTTCGCTCAGTTGCGGCACGCGCTCGGCCTGGCCGGGCACCGTCTGCAGGTCGCTGCTGTTGATCCACACGGTATCGCCCGACTCGCCACGTACCTGGCTGTAGTTGCCCTGGCTGGTCAGCAGGGTGACCTTCTGGCCGGATTTGAGGTTGCCGACGATCCGGTGCCCGTCGGTAGGGCCGCTGCGCACGTAGGTGCTGAGGCTGTCGCTGACCCAGCGTTCATTGCCGCTGCCTTCCTCGGCGTGGGCCGGGCCACACAGGATGACCAGGCTGCCGAGCAGGCCGGGGATAAGAGAGCGCCGTGCGCGAAGCTGAAAAGATGGGGGCATGGTGATCTTCTTGAAAACGGAAAAAATGAAACCCACAGACCATTTTTTGCCCGTCAGGTTCACTGCGCACTGACGAAGGGCAGGCACGAATCGTGGCAATGCCGGAGAAGTTTCCTACCTGACAGCAGGATGCCCCCTGATAGGGGCGGGGCATGACCGGGAATAGTCTTACGCGGCTTGAACAACGGTCTGTCTTTCTCATGTTATGGAGTCTTTCAATGGTTGCTAAACGCACCACGAATTACCTGGCCGCCAGCAGCCTGCTGATGGTGCTGGCCGGTTGTGCCGGCGTGCCCGTGCCCACCGAGCAGGTCGAACTGACCCGCAACGCGGTCAGCCGCGCCGTGACCGCCGACGCCACCCAGTACGCGCCAGCCGAAATGAAGGCCGCCCAGGACAAGCTGTACGCCGTCGAACGCGCCCTGGGCGAACGGAACCTTGTCGCGGCCCGCACCCTGGCCGAGCAGGCCGAGGCCGATGCCAACCTGGCCGAGCGCAAGGCGCGTGCCGCCAAGGCCCAGCAGCAACTGCGCAGCGCGCAGCAGGGCATTGAAGTGCTGAAGCAGGAAATGCTCCAGTCGCCCGACGCCATCACCCCCACGATCACGCCGTAAGGATGCCCGTCATGTCCGTCAAATACCTGTTGCCTGCCGTTTCCGTGATGGGCCTGTTGCTCGCCGGTTGCAGCACTACCGCCGAAAACCCTGGCCTGCTGCAAGCCCGCGAGCACTTCAGCGTGCTGCAGAGCAAGCCGGAGTCCAGCCGCCTGGCGGCACTGGAAACCAAGGATGCATTCAATGCCCTGGGCAAGGCCGAGCTGGCTTCGATCAAGGACCGCAAGGCCCCGCAGATCGAGCAGCTGGCCTACCTGGCCAACCAGAAGATCGCCGTCGCCGAGCAGACCATTGCCCTGCGCCAGGCCGAAGCCGGCCTGCAGGGCATCGAGGCGCAGCGCACCCAGGCCCGACTGGACGTGCGTACCGCGCAGCTCAAGGCCCTGCAGCAGCTCAAGGCCAAACAGACCGAGCGTGGCACCGTGGTGACCTTCGGCGATGTACTGTTCGACACCGGGCGTGCCGAACTCAAGGCTGGCAGCCAGCGCAACATCGACCAGTTGGCCGAGTACCTGCGTGCCAACCCGGAGCGCAAGGTGCGGGTCGAGGGCTTCACCGACTCGACCGGCAGCGACAGCCTCAACCAGCAGCTGTCAGAGCGTCGCGCAGCGGCTGTGACCAACGCCCTGCGCCGCAACGGGGTGGATGCCGGGCGCATCATCAGTGCCGGCTATGGCAAGGAGTACCCGGTGGCCTCCAACGCCGACGCGCAGTCGCGTCAGCTCAACCGCCGCGTCGAAGTGATCATCTCCCACGGCAATGCTGCCGTCGGCCAGCGCTGAGGCCTACAGCAGCCGGGTCAGCAGCCAGTACAGCCCGCCCGACAGCATGATCGCTGCGGGCAGGGTCAGTACCCAGGCCATCGCCAGGTTGGCGATGGTGCGCAATTGCAGGCCCGAACCGTTGGCCACCATGGTGCCGGCCACCCCGGACGACAGTACGTGGGTGGTCGACACCGGCAGCCCGTACATGTCCGCCGCACCGATGGTGCACATCGCCACCAGCTCCGCCGAAGCCCCCTGGGCGTAGGTGAGGTGGGTCTTGCCGATCTTTTCGCCCACCGTGACCACGATGCGCCGCCAGCCGACCATCGTGCCCAGCCCAAGGGCAATCGCCACCGCCACCTTGACCCACAACGGAATGAACCGGGTGGCGTCGTCGATGCGGCTCTTGAACAACTGCACCTGCGCGGTGGCAGCCGCGTCGAGCCCGCCGTGCTGGTGCTTTTGCATCAGGCGGATGGCTTCGCTGGTCAGGTACATGTCGTTGCGCACGTTGGCCATGGCCTCGGCTGGTACGTGGGTCAGCGAGCCGTAGCCTGCGACTTCCTCGCCGATCAGGCCGGCCAGCGCCGCCAGGGCCGGTACCAGCTCGGGGCTCGGTTGCCGCTCGCGCAGGTACAGGGTGAGGGTGGCGCGCGGGTCGCCGACATGAGGCTGCGCCGACTGGCCGAGCAACTGCTGCTGGGTGGCCTGGGCCACGGCGGCAAACTGCAGCGACTGGTCGGCCGGCATGGTGCGGTTCAGCGCGTAGGCCATCGGCAGGGTACCCACCAGAATCAGCATGATCAGGCCCATGCCCTTCTGCCCGTCGTTGGAGCCGTGGGCGAACGACACCCCGGTGCAGGTGGCGATCAGCAGGCCGCGAATCCACCAGGGCGGCGGGGCGTCGCCGACCGGCGCCTGGTACAGCTCGCGGCGCTTGACCAGCATGCGCAGGCCCACCAGCAGCAGCGCCGCGCAGGCAAAGCCCACCAGGGGCGAGAACAGCAGCGCGTAGCCCACCTTGCTGGCCTGGGTCCAGTCCACGCCGCTGGTGCCGTCGCGCCCGTTCATCAGCGCATTGGCCACGCCCACGCCGATGATCGAGCCGATCAGGGTGTGCGAGGAGGAGGCCGGCAGCCCCAGCCACCAGGTGCCCAGGTTCCAGATGATCGCGGCCAGCAGCAGGGCAAAGACCATGGCAAAGCCGGTGGCCGAACCCACCTGCAGGATCAGCTCCACCGGCAGCAGGGCAATGATGCCGAAGGCCACCGCGCCGCTGGACAGCAGCACCCCGATGAAATTCCAGCACCCCGACCACACCACGGCGAACTGCGCCGGCAGCGAGTTGGTGTAGATCACGGTGGCCACGGCGTTGGCGGTGTCGTGGAAACCGTTGACGAATTCGAAACCCAGGGCAATCAGCAGTGCCAGGCCCAGCAGCAGGAAGGGCGTCCAGGTGGTGACCACGGTACCGGCGGCATCAATGTCGCGGAACAGGCTCCAGGCGGTGTACACCAGGCCCCCCAGCAACAGGCAGACGAACAGGGTGACGGAGGCGCGGCCGGGGCGGGTGGCCAGTTGTGCAAGGGAGGGGCGGCCACCCGCGGAGTCAAGGGTGGTGCTGATCGGGGTTGTCATTAGACGGGTCCGGTAGGGTGGAAGTCGTGCCTGGCGCATCAAGGATAAAAACCCTGAGTGATGGCATAGTGACTTCGATCAACAAAAACGCGGGTTGCCCAGCTACGCTTACACCCAGGCAGTGGGAGGAACGTGCCGATGATTCAGTGCAAACGGGCCTATGAGGCGCCTGCGCCGCAGGATGGCGAGCGGGTGCTGGTGGATCGGATGTGGCCGCGCAACCGGCGCAAGGATCAGTTGCACCTGAGTGCCTGGCTACCGGAGGTGGCGCCGTCGTCGGCGTTGCGCCAGGCCTTTCACCGCGGTGAGGTGGACTACGATGGGTTCTGCCAGCGGTATCGCCAGGAGCTGGCCGACCGGCCGCAGCATTGGTGGGGGCTGCTGGACAAGGCCCGTGGCGGCACCCTGACCCTGGTGTATGCGTTCAAGGATGAACAGCACAACAATGCGCGGGTGCTGGCCCAGTGGCTGGAGGATGAGCTGGATCGCCAGGGGCCCGGGAGTTCGCTGGTTTGCTATGCCGATGAGCTGGGGCCTAAAGTGTGACTCTCTGAATCTGTGCTACGGCCATCGCGGGTCAAGCCCGCTCCCACAAGGCCCCCGCCTTACCTGTGGCAGCGGGCTTGACCTGCGATGGCCGCGCCGAAAATCCCCTGACGGGCACCCAAATGACCCCAACCCTGACCCCCGCCACCGACCTGCACCGAACCTTCGCCCGCGACCTCACGCGCCGCGCCATGCTGGCGTACTACCGCGAATTCGATCTGCTCTGGCTGGAAGAAGCCTTCGACCAGGCCTGGGGCTGGCGCGAGCAATGGCTGATTGTCGACGCCGGACAGCCCCTGGGCTTCTGCAGCCTCAGCCAGGACAGCCGTGCGCTGTACATCCGCGAACTGCACCTGGTCGAGGCCGCCCGCGGCAAGGGCATCGGCGGCTGGGTGCTGGAGCAACTGGCCGAATGGGCCGGCAGGCGCCATCTGCCGCTGCTGCGCCTGACCGTGTTCAAGAGCAATCCGGCCCAGGCCCTGTACCTGCGCCACGGCTTCGTCGCGCAGGGTGAGGACGAATGCTTCGTGCGCATGCAGCGGGTTATCGGCTAGCACTCTGCACGCAGGTCAGCCCCGGCTGCGGGGTACCGGCGGCCACCCGGCGTACCTGCACCACGCAGCCCTGGCGCACGGTGGCGTCGAGCAACGGGCCCTGCACCGGCAGCAGGTCGCCGATCAGCAGGTTCTGCAGCAATGGCTTGCCCTCGAAACGGTTGCTGCCCAGCAGCACCTGGTCCATGCCTTCCACCCGAACCACCGCCTTGCCCACCCGGCCCAGGGTGTTGCCGCCCAGAATCAGCGGCCCGGCCAGCGGCTGGGTGTTGCGCAGGCTGATGGCGTACTCGGGGGTGTTGCCGATGTGGTTTTCCAGCATGACCGCGCCAGCCACGTCGCTGGCGTCCACCGCGCTGCCCTGGCTGTTGCCGATGAAGTTGCCTTCGATCAGCACCGGCATCTCGCCCTTGAGGTTGCGCAGCAGCACGCCGTTGCCGCGGCTGGCGCCGATGCGGTTGCCGCTCAGCAGCAGGGCGCCTTGCTGGTCGCTGACCTCGATGGCGGCCTTGTGCGTGCCCAGGATCAGGTTGTCGTCGAGCCAGGCGCGGGTCTGCCCGCGCAGGCGGATGCCGCTGTTGTTGTCGACCCCGCGAATCTGGTTGTGCGCCATGCGCATCTGGCTGTCGCGCACGTCCACGCCATACTGCTGGGCACTTTCGAAGCGGCTTCCCTCGATCACCCCACGGCTGTGCTGCAGCTCCACCGCCGACAGCTCGCTGAACTGGCTGTCGCGTATCAGCACGCTGGCCGGCCGGGTGGCCGGCGATTGCTGGCTGCTCAGGGCAGTGGTCAGGCCCCGCGACAGGTTGGCGTTGTAGCCCAGGCGGTTGAGGGTGGCGCCGATCAGCTGGGTATGGCTGCCGGCCCAGGCCACCACGAACGGACGCCAGGCGCGCTCGGTGTTGCCGGCCTTGTCGCCGGCCACGCTTTCCAGGCGCGACTGGTTCAGGCCCAGCCAGCCCTGGTTGATCAGGGCCGTGCCCGAATAGCTGTAGAGGTACAGGCTGGTGCCCTCCAGCACCAGCCCGCCATCGGCGGCGATCATCAGCGGGTAGCTGAGCAGGTAGCCGTCCTTGTAGCGCTTGAGTACCTGCGGGTTGTTCAGGGTGTCGGCCAATTGCGCCAGGGTGATGCTGCCACCCTGGATCAGCACCGCCTGCGGGTGGTGCGCCTGGTAGCCGGCCACGGCGCGGAACAGGCCGTTGTTGACGAACGGCTCGAACGGCCAGCTGCCGCCCTGGGCCGAGAACATCGGTTGCAGGCTGACAGTGGCACGCCCGCCGGGGCGCGGGCGTTCCTGCAGGGTGAAGCTCACTGCTTCGCGGGTGCTGGCCTGCACCTGTTGCACCTGCGCCTGGTAGTCGTTGGGGCTGACCACGCGCAGTGCCTGCTGCATCGGCAGGCCCTGGGGGGCGGCGTGGGCCACGCCGGCGAGGCCGGCCAGCAGCAGGCCGGCCAGTCGGGTAAAGCGGAAAATGCGGGCAGGCTGGGCCATGGCGATTCGTCCTTGGGTTACGGCAAAGGGGGGTAGAAGGGCTTGAGCGGGCCGCCGATCTGACTGTAGTTGTCGACGTTGCCGTCCTCGCTTTCGTACAGCTGGCGGGCCAGGCGGTTGTTGGGCGCGCGGTACAGGAACGGGATCAGCCAGGCCAGCTTGTAGGGGGCTACCTCGGTCTGGGCCTGGCCCATCAGTTCGGGCAGCGGGCCGGGGTCGAGCACCGTGCGTGCGGCGAAGTTGCCCAGCAGCTCCAGGGTCTGCTGGTCGTGTTCGCTCCAGGGCAGGCCATTGGCCCGCGCCGACTCGGCCAGCAGCACCAGCGGCACCAGCGCGTACTGGCTGTAGGTGGCGGCAAGCCGGGCCCGCGCCACTTCCAGCGGCAGGTAGGCATAGCTGCCGTCCCCGCTGCGCACCGCCTGCTGCAGGCCGCGACGCAGATTGCCGTCGGCCCAGCGGATGAAGTCGTCGCGCTGCACCAGCATGCCGCTGGCGGCCACGGCCCAGGCGGCCCAGTAGTCGTGGTTGTTGAACCAGGTGAAGCTGGCGGCCTGGCGTGGCTGGTACTCGCGGATGATCAGTTCGCCGAGCTGTTCGAACCAGCGCGTCTGGGCCGGCGACAGCTGCACCTTGCCGTTGCTGGCGGCCTGGGTCAGCAGCAGCGTCGAGGCCATGGCCGCCACCGCCCACTTGCGCGCCGCCATGCCGGTGCTGCTGGCATCCGGGTTGAGCAGGGCACCGGCCTGCGCCCAGTGCTCCAGCCACTGGTCCTGGCAGGCCAGGGCCATGTTGGCCTGTTGCGGGGTCTTGGCGCGCTGGAAACGCTTGCTGGCGAAGATCAGCCCGGCGATGAACTGCTTGACCTGCTTGCTCGCCGCCTCGGTGTCGGCATCGGGGCGGCTGCGCAGGGTCGACTTGCTGGCATCGCGCTGGTCGTACTTGCTCTGCATGCGCAGGCTGGCGGTGTACGGTGGCGGCGGCTGTTTGCTGCACTGCAGGGTGCGGTAGTCGGCGATCATCGCCGACTGGGCGGTGGCCCGCGCCGGCCAGATCGATTGCGCGGCCAGGCTGCTGCCCAGCTGCAACCCGGCGCACAGGCCCAGGGTGGCGACCAGCCAGGGCTTCAGAGGCATAGACGGGTTTCCACCTGGGTGGCGGCCTGGCTCGGCTTGGTCGGTTCGAGGAACACCGAGAGCAGGTTGGCCCCGGCGAACTCCTTGGCCTTGCTCAGCTCCAGGTAGTACTGGCCACCGCTGACGGCCGCCTCGCGGCGAAACCACACCTTGTCGCGGGCACCGTTGTCGTAATACACGATCACGTAGAAGTCCTTGACGTTCTTGTCGCTGATGCGGATGTCCAGAAAGCCCTGGCCGCTGCCCAGTGCCTTGCGGCTTTCGCCGGCGTTGCTCAGCAGTTCGATGCGGTCGTTGACGCGCAGCGCAGGGCGCTGCAGGCGGTTGCCCAGCACCGGTGTGGAGGTGCTGCAACCGCCCTTGACCGCCGGAATCAGCTGGCGGTACATCTGGTCGGACTCGAGCTGGTAGTTGGCCGGCAGCTCCCAGATGATCAGTCTGGGCGGTGCGTCGGGCTTGTAGTTCTCGGACAGCAGGTATTCGAGCAGCGAGCCGTCCTGGCCAACGCCGGGCAGGGCGTAGTTGAGGATGTCGACATCCAGGTACTGCTTGAGGTAGCCGTCGAAGTTGAACTGCTTGCTCTCGTCCTCACGGGCTGCGGCGTTACTGTCGCCCACCAGGATCACCTGCGGGTCGGGGGCTTCGTCGAACAGTGCGTCGGCATCGTCGGCCACCGGGATGGTCTGGTAGCCGCGCACGTACTGGAAGCCGTAGTTGTTGCCGCAGATGCTGCTCATCGCCAGGTTCATGGTGCCGTCCTTGGGTACCATCACGCCGGGCTCGGTGCGGTAGTGCTTCTTGGTCAGGTCGGCATAGAACGGCTGGCGGCGCACCTCATCGGCCACCAGGCGTGCGGTGGCCTCGGCACCGCTGGGGGTCCAGTGGTGGTCGCGGCGAAAGAAGTACTCGCCCGCCGGCGGGGTGCGCACCAGTTGCATCAGGTCGGGCACCACCGCGCCGCCGCTGCGCAGCTGCTGCAGGTAGCTGGCCAGGTTGTTGCTGGCGCGCTCGAAGTCGAACCCGTGCAACTGCCCGGGGTAGAGCTTGTCGCGGTGCATCAGCCCACGGGTGGGCTGCACGGCCATGGCCACGTGGATACCCTGCTGGCGGAACGCGGCCATCAG
Source organism: Pseudomonas palmensis (assembly GCF_049942755.1). NCBI lineage: Bacteria > Pseudomonadati > Pseudomonadota > Gammaproteobacteria > Pseudomonadales > Pseudomonadaceae > Pseudomonas > Pseudomonas palmensis. The sequence goes on along the minus strand of NZ_CP187958.1, from coordinate 5,742,183 downwards.
GCGCGCGAACTCCGGGCGCATGGGCGCGGGGATGCCGAAGTCGTTGGTCAGGTCGACGGCCGAACGGAACAGCCAGCGGTCCTTGCCCGGGACGATCTCGCGCATCAGTTTCATCCGCCCTTCGGCGTATTTCTGCGGATCGCTCAGGGCCGGGCAGACCATGCACTCAAGGCTGGTGCAGCCGGTGCTGGGCGCCTCGGCGGCCTGGCCGGCCTGGCTGGCGGCAGCGAGTACGGCCATCAGGCCGAGGGAGGTAAGGATCTTCATGCGCGGTTCATCATCCTGTGTTCAAGGCCAGCCTGCGGTTACAGCGTGGGGTCGATGCTGTTGGCCACGCTGATGCTCTTGTAGCCATTGGCGGCGGGCAGCAGCACGTAGCTGTACGAGCGGCCTTTCTTGAGGAACAGGTCGTCGAACTGGGCGACGTTGCGCTGATCGACATAGGCGGCGAAGCCGATCTTGATTTCGTTGACCAGGCGGCTGCCGGTCTGGTCCTTGCCCAGCGGGTCGATGACCGAGGTCTTGCCGTCGGAGGTCTTGAGGGCGGCCTGCGCGGGGGTCAGGTTGTAGAAGGCGATCTGGGCCTTTTTCGGTTCGTTGACGTATTTGTCGGCGATCAGGGTCAAGCCCTTGCCGTCATACACCACGGTGCTGGCGGCGTTGGCCTTGAGCTGCGGCTCGATGGCCTGTTTGTCGACCGCGATCTTGTGGCTGCCGGCAGGGGTGAAGCGGTAGCCGCTGAGCTGGCCGGGGGCGACCTTCTGTGGGTTGACCTTGCCGCTCAGGGTCACGTCGATGCTGCGATCGCTCAGGTTGAGCACGCGCACGAAGGCCGAGTCGGCCGGGGCCACGGCGTCGTAGAGGTCGGCATTGCCGTCGTTGGCGAGGCTGGCGGTGCTGACCAGCAGCAGGGCGGTGGCGGCGAGCAGTTGGCGTGGCGAACGGGTCATGGTGTATCTCCTTAGAAGTGTTGGGTCTGGTTCATCTGACGCTGGCCGCTGACCCGATGGGCCAGCAGGGTGCGCAGCGGGAATTCCCAGACCACGGTGTCGATGTCAGGGTTGCCCAGCTCATCGCTGGCCAGAAACTGGTTCATTGCCTCGAACGGCCCGCGGGCCTCCACGGCAATGCTCAGCAGGTCACGGTTGAGGGCTTCCTTGAGAAAACCGACGAAGTTCCAGTCGTCGATCTTGCTGTAGCTGGTACCTACCAGCAGCAGGCTTTGGGCCTGGTCGGCGAACAGCTCATCGCTGCTCTGTTCGGCCTTCAGGGTTTCGTACACGGCGATCTGGTTGGCGCCAAAGTCCGGCATCAGCCGGCTCTGGTCGAACTGGATGTAGTTCATCAGGTCGCCCTTGACGGTCTTTTGCGCGACCTGGTGCGACACATAGCGCTCCTGGCCCAGCAGCTCCGGGTGCTGGCGCGCCAGTTCGAAGGCGGCCAGGCGTGCGCCATCGGGGCTCCAGTGGGTGTCGGACTTGAGAAACAGCGGCGGGCCGCCGAGGTTGTCCAGAAACGCCGAGCGCAGCGGCGTCACGGTGACGTTGCGTGCCTGCAGCTGCGCCACGAAGCGGTCGTACAGGCTGATGGCCCGCGGATCGAACGGGTGCTCTGCATGCGCGGCATAGATGTCCAGCTTCATCGGCAACGGCAGCAGCACCAGGCGCTTGCCGTGCTGCGCCAGTTGCGCCTGCACGGCGTCGATCTGTGCCAGCTGGCCTTGCAGGTTGGCCTCCAGGTCATTGGGCACACGGTATTCCTGGGAGGTATAGAGCCAGCCGTCCTTGCCCAGTACCACGCCCTTGGTGCCCTCCCTGAACAGCAGGTACTGCGCGTCGGCCCACAGCTGCACCGAGGGCTCGCGCAGGAAGAAGCGCTTGTCGTAGGCCTGCTCGAACTTGCGCAGCAGCTTGCCGTCGACGAACAGGTTCCAGGCGTCACTCTGGTTTTTCGCGAAACTGAAAACCGGTGGCAGGGAGTAGACGAACATCCCCGCCAGCACCAGGCAGAACAGAATGCCGTTGACCTTGCTTGCCGAGTTCATCACCGGGTACATGACAGTCTCCTAGAACTGGAAGTAGAGGAAGGGGGAGAACGAGTGCGCAGCCAGGCTGCTCAGCGCCAGCGCGAAGCCGGCCCACAGCAGCACGGCCTTGAGCCCGCCGACATGGGCCATGAAGAAGTGCTGCTTGTTGCCGGCGTAGTAGCGCACGTTGTTGCTGCCGGCCAGGATCAGCCAGCACAGCGCCACCGCCACGAACGACATGGCCATCTTCGAGGCGCCCAGCACGTAGAGCTCCAGCGAGCCCAGGCCGTTGAAGCCGAACAGCGCCTGGTAGATGTCCAGGCTGTGGCGCAGGTCGTTGGTGAAGAACAGCGGCATGCTCAGGATGATCAGCAACCCGGTGCGCAGGTTGCGCCCCAGGCGGTAGGGCGTGGTGACCTTGGTGGCCAGGTTGAACTTGCGCTCGATCACCATGCCCAGGCCGAAGAACAGCCCCCAGCAGATGAAGGCGAAGCTTGCGCCGTGCCACAGCCCCGACAGCAGCATGGTGTACACCAGCGCCGGCATGGCCCCGGCGATGCGCTTGCGCACCAGCGGCATGTACACGTAGTCGCGCAGAAAGTGCGCCAGGGTCATGTGCCAGCGGCTCCAGAACTCGGTGATGCTCTGCGAGACGTAGGGCTGGTTGAAGTTCTCCGGGAAGCGAAAGCCCATCATCAACGCCAGGCCCAGGGCCATGTGGCTGTAGCCGGCGAAGTCGAAGTACAGCTGCAGGGTCGACACCACCAGGCCGAACCAGGCATCGCTCAGCTGCAGGCTGCCCTCGCTGATGAACAGCACGTTGATCGGCGCCAGCTGGTCGGCGATCAGCACCTTCATGATGAAACCGAGCATGAACCGGCATACCCCCAGCGAGAACATCTCCAGCGAGTGGGTACGCTGGCGCAGCTGCGGGGCCAGTTGGCTGTAGCGCAGGATCGGGCCGGCCACCAGGTGCGGGAACAGCGCGACGAATGCGGCGAAGTCGATGAAGTTGTTGGTGGGCGTGGCGTCCTTGCGGTAGATGTCGACGATATAGCTCAGGGCATGGAACACGTAGAACGAGATGCCCAGCGGCAGGAAGATCGTCTCCAGGGTGAAGGTGTTGATGCCCAGCGGCGCCAGCAGTGCGCCCAGCACCTCGGCGCCGAAGTTGGCGTACTTGAAATAGCCCAGGGTCGACAGGTTGCCGATGATGCCGATCCACAGCAGGCGGAACGCCCAGCGCTTGTCGTCGGCGTCCAGACGCGCCTTGATGCGCAGGCCGAACCAGTAGTTCCAGTAGGTGATGCCGACGAACAGCAGCAGGAAGTCCGGGCGCCACCAGGCATAGAAGATGTAGCTGGCGGCGACGATCACCGTGGAGCGCCACGGCGCACGCGCCAGGAAGTACACCGCCAGGAACAGCGGCAGGTAGAGGAACAGGAACACGTTTGAGGCGAAAATCATCGCGGGGCCCGCCCTTAGTAACTGATCACGACGCCGACCGTCAGCTGGTAGTCGTCACCGGTATCCAGCGCGTTGCCGGCATTGAGGTAGCTGGCGCTGACCAGGGTGTTGACGTCCAGGTGCTTGCCGTCGAGGGCGACCGGAAACATCTTCCAGTAGTAGTTGAGGTCGAGCATCTGCCCCACGTGCTTGCCGTTGCCGTTGCTGCCCTGGGCGATGGCCTGGTTGCGCGCGCTGCGCTGGTCGCCGTCGACGCGGATCGGCAGGGTGCCACTGGCATCGCGCAGCTTGAGTTCGGTGAGGCGAAAATCCAGGGCGCTGCGCGGCGTGGGCCGGGTTTCCACGGCAAAGCCGTAGTAGCTCAGGTTGCGCAGGTCGAGGCTGACGAACGAGCTGGCCAGGCGGGTGCTGTAGGAGCCCTGGCGGGTGATGCGGTCGGACTGGATGGTGTTGAGACGAAAGCCGTCGTTCTCGTTGCTCGGCTTGTCGGTCAGCCCGCCGCGCAAGGCCAGGCGCGGGGTCCAGGGCAGGTCGTCGAAGCGTTTGCCGATCTCGCCCAGCGCCGCCCAGCCGCTGGCGTTGTGGCCGGTGGTGGTCAGGCCGTTGCCGTCGGTGTTGTCGACCTTACCGTCGAGTGCGGCCAGTTCCAGGTGGTAGTCGCTGAACAGCGGGCTGACCTGCAGGTTGTCGGCCTTGAAGAACAGCCCGTAGCGCATGCCGGTGAAGTCGTAGCGGTCACGCGGGTCGTGCCCGCTGTGGTCGTCTTCGTACATCACGCGCGTGCCGGCCCAGTTGTTCTCGCTCCAGCGGTAGGCGTACTCGCCCATCAGGTAGGTGGTGCGTTCTTCGCTGTCGGCCAGGCGGTTGACGTCGCTGTTGTAGTTGTAGAACTTCTGCGCCACGGCGAAGAAGCCCTTGGCGAAGGTGTCCTTGTAGTCGAAACGCAGCGATTCGATGCTGTCGTCCCACCAGATGCCGTAGTCGTCGGCAAAGCGCTGGCGTCCGGCCGACAGCGAGAAGCGTGGGTCGTCGCCCAGCAGGTTGCGCTTGACGTACAGCTCGCGCAGCTCGGCGTACCAGCCTTCGGGCTGCTCGCGGTCGAAGGCGTTGGTGCTTTCGTTCTGGCTGTTGGCCGTCTGGCTGGAGTCGTAGTTGAGCCACAGGCGACCGTAGACCATCCACTTGGCCCAACGTTTTTCCGGCGAGTACCAGGCGAACGAGGGTTCGTAGCGCAGGCTGTAGAAGCTCTCGCGGCTGCGCCCCACCTGGGAGTCTTCGGGGCCGTAGCCGGTCTGCACGGTGAGCTTGTTGAAGAATTCGGAGGTGATCACCGGCGTGCTGGCGTCGGCGTCTACCCGCACCGGCTCGCTGCTGTCGGCCTCGGGGCCGGTGATTTCTTCGGCGGCGAACGCGGTGTACAGCGGCGCGAGCATGAGCAGGGCGCCAAACAGGGACGGATGCGCTTTCACAGGGTGGTCTCCTTGAGCAGGTCATTGCGTGCCGCCATGGCGCGCTCGATGTCAGCCGTTTTCAGGGTTTTGTCCAGGCGCTTGAGCAGCCCGCGGGCGCGGCGCTCGCCCAGGTCCAGGGCAAGGCGCGCGTAGGTGTAGGCCTTGACCGGGTCGTGGCAGATGGCGCGGCCGCTCGCGTAGATGGTGGCCATGCGGTACCAGGCGGCAGTGGCGCCGCGCTCGGCCTGTTCCTGATAGATCGCCAGGGCACGCTCCTGGTCGGGCTGGTCGAGGCCGCCCTTGCTGTACAGGTCGGCCAGCAGCAGGTGCGCGTCGCGAAAGTTGCTGGCGATCAGTTCGTCGATCAGCACCTGGGCCTTTTGCGGGTCCAGGGTCAGCCAGTTGGTGACCATGTACAGCGAGGCATTGAGCGCCTTGGCCCGGGTCGGGTCCTTGGCCTGCACCTGGGCAATCAGCGCCTGTACCTGGTCGGCGTTGTGCTCGGTGGGGTTGGAGATCATGAAGTTGGCCTTGGACACCAGCGCCGGCACGAAACCGCGCTGCGCGGCGTTGTCGAACCAGCGCTGGACCTCGGCCATGGCGGCCGCCCATTCATCGGCCAGGGCCTTTGCACGGGCCTGCTGTTCGGGGGTGGGCGCGGGCCTTGGGGCACCCATGGCGTTGCCCAGCTGTTCATCCTGCTCGGCCTGCTGGTCGGCACGCTGCACGGTGCTGATGGTGTCGAGCAACGAGCCGATACGGTGCACGATCTCCACCGGCAACTGCGCCATCCGGGGCTCCAGGGTGCGGGCGAAGGCGGGGAACGCGGTGTCCTGGCGCTCGCCGAGGAAGGCGTAGTAGCGGTCGACGCCACGCGGGTCGACGCGTACCGCCTGCTGGTACCAGTGCTCGGCAGCGGCGCGGTCGCCCTGGCGCTCGGCGACCACCGCACGGTACAGCTCGGGGTGGCAGTCGAGCAGGCAGGACTGCTCGTACAGCGCCAGCAGCTGCGCGGCCTCGGCGGTGGGCACCAGGTCAGGGTAGGTCAGGAACACTTCCAGCGTGGCATTGGTGTTGCGCGGGTCCAGGGTGGCCGGGTAGCGGGTCAGCGCCTGGGCCACCCAGGCACGCTGCTGCTGGCGCAGGCCGGGGCTGCGGTCAAGCAGGCGGGCCAGCGAGGCCAGCGCCGGCACCAGGCCGCGACCCTCGGCAAACGCTTCCTGGTACAGGCGGATCGCCTCCTGGCGGTTGGCGCTGTCGCTGCTGGCCAGCACATCGCCCAGCAACTGCTTGGACGCCAGGTCACCGCGCTCGGCGAGCACGCGCAAATCGGCGCTCACATCGGCTTGCGGGTCCTTGTACAGCGCGTAGCGGATCTGCTCCAGGCTTTGCCCGGCAAGGGCAGGGCCAGTGCAGGCGAGGGCGGTGAACAGCAGCCAGGCGGGCGTCATCGGTTTCATCTGGGGGCCCTTCAGCGCGACAGCGACGGCAAGGCCGGCAGGCCCAGGTACAGGTCCACCGCCACCGGTTTCTGGTAGGCCGCCAGTGGCAGCGGACGGTCCGGCCGGATGGTCAGGGCGAGGTTCTTGTTCAGTGCGTCGACCCGCGAGTCCACCACGGTGCCGCCGAAGCGTTCGTCCAGGCCGAATACCTGCAGGTCCACGGATCTGACCCGGCTGATGTCGCTCAGCTTGTCGAACGGCACGTTGGCGCTGACGTACAGCGGCTGGTCCTTGGGCAGCAGGTGTAGCAGCGGCGCCTGCTTGTAGCCGTAACCGTTCATGGGCGTGCTGGGGAAGTACACCTGGCAGTCGCACGGGCTGTTGATCACGGTCTCGATGGTGGCGCGCCCCAGCAGGGTCTGCAGGTCGCCGGGCGCGAGGTCGGCCAGCGCCTTCATGTCGGCCGGGCTGGTGAAACTGGTGGCCAGCTGGGTGGAGATGTTGGCCAGCGGCTCGCCGGCCTTGACCTCGCTCTGCCCAGGCTGCAGCAGGAACTTCACGTAGCCGTTGTCGGGCATGCTGATGATCTGCGCATCGGCACTGACCTGGGCCTGCACGGCCGGAATGCGGAAGAACAGCAGGTAGCTCTTGTAGGCCACGAAGCTCAGGGCGGCGATGCCGGCGGCGGTGAACAGCAGGGTGCCGCCGATGGCGCGCAGGCGATCGCCTGCATTGCGTGCGCTGGCGTACTTGTGCTTGCGCTCCTTGATGTAGTTCTCGCGCTGCATCACGTTGAACAGGCCGTTGACGTCGGCAATTTCGCCCGACAGGTAGGCGCTGATGATGTAGCGCAGGATGTCGCGCTTCTGGGCGTCGAGGTCGACGAACTGCGCGCCGACTTCGGCGCCGCGCTGCGAGACGATCTTGATCTGGCTGTCGATGTTCAGGTCGACCTGGTTCAGGCGCAGCTGGATCGAGGCGGTGTACAGGCTGCCGATCTTCAGCGGGGCGCTGTGCACCAGGCCCAGGCCGCCCAGGGAGATGTCCTGCAGGGTGCTGTCGATGGGCGCCTGGCCGGGGGCGCTGAGCCTGACCCGGGCATTGAGCTTGGTGCGCACGTACTGGCGTTCGTCGATGGCCTCGTGGACCACATTGGCTGCAGTGGTGCCGGGGGCTGCTGGGATGTTCGAGCTACTCATGGCAGGCGCCTTTCCTTAACGTTGCGTGAGTTCGAGAAGTACCGAGATGGCACCGAAGAAAATCGCGATGGATGAAAACAGCATCGCCTTCGATGACCAGCGGTTCAGGGCCGTGTCGAAATCGACAGTGCCGTTGCTTAGCGTGGTTTTTTGCCGGGTCCAGCTCTGCTGGTCCATGTGGAACAGTGCGTACACCTTCATCAGCGAGCCCACGATCTGGTTGTAATAGAGAACGAACGGGTACACCGGGCTGACCGGGTGACCGGCGAACAGGAACAGCACCGTCACCAGGCTGCGCGAGAGCAGTACCCAGAACAGGTACACCAGCAGGTACTCGATGCCGAACACCACACCGGCCACTACCGAGGCGGTCAGGCCCATCAGGCAGGTCCACATCGACACGCGCTGGTCGAGCAGCACGTACAGGGTGAACAGGCCCAGGCGGGCGCGGCCCAGCAGGTGGGTGGCGCGAAAGTTCTGGCGCAGCGAGTTGCCGTACCAGCGGAACATCAGCTGGCGGGTGGCGCGCCAGAAGCTGTTGTCTGGTGGATGCTCCACGGTCAGGGTGTTGCTGTCGGGCACGTAGAAGGTGTCCCAGCCGGCGCGCATCAGGCTCAGCCACGAAGACTTGTCGTCGCCGGTGAGAAATTGGAAGCGGCCCAGGCGCCAGTGTTCGAGAAAGTCGGCTTCCACGTCGCGGATGAATTCGGGGTCGGTCATCACGCTGGCGCGAAAGAACGACAGCCGGCCGGTCAGGGTCAGCACCCGGTGCGACAGGGCCATCGAGCACATGTTGATGTGCCGCTGCACGAAGCGCATCGAGTGCCACTGGCGCATCAGCGGGCTGCCTTCGACCTCGCAGAACTCGTTGGTGGTCAGGCCACCGACATTGGGCAGGTAGGCGAACAGCTTGACCGCGCGCTCGACGCAGCCGGGCAGCATCATGGTGTCGCCGTCGACCACGCCGACCACCGCGTCCTGCAGCGGCATCTGCCGCGACAGGGCACGGAAGGCATGGGCCAGGCCGTCACGCTTGCCGGTGCCACGGGCGCGCACGATCACCAGCTTGATGTCGTCGCGATCGACCACCTCGTTGCGCATGATGGTCTTGATGAACTGCTCGTCGCCTTTTTCCACGATCGAGGCGATCACCGTGCACGGCACGTTCAGCCGCTGCACTTCCTGGAATACCGACTGGTACACCTTGAAGGTGGTGTGGGTGGGGATGCGAAAGCTGGTCACCACCATGAACATGTGCGAGGGCAGGGCATCGTCGCCCATGCGCTCGACCGCCTTGCGGATGCGCGGGAACTTCCAGTGCAGGAAGTACATGCCGCGGATGTAGTGGACGATGGCATTGCCGTAGCGCCACATGCCCAGGGTACCGATGATGAAGATGAACGTGTGGTGGCTGGGGTCCAGGTACTGCGGCGCGATCATCTGCGACGCCAGCGCGACCAGGCCGAACAGGCAGGCCCAGGCACAGAAGCTGGCGCCTGCCTGCAGGTAGCCGGGTCGGCCCTCGGGCCGCTGTTGCTGTGGTTTCATGGTGCCGTTTCTCCTTGGGACGGGCAGCGCGCACCCGGCCGTTCACGCACATGAGGTTCGCCGGCGCTCCGAAGGAGGCGGCACTCAGGCAGGTAAACAGTCGGGTGACGCGTGGAGTCGAACGCCTTGGGCTCTCTTGACGGAGCCTGTGGCCTTACCAGCAGATCCCTTCCTGGGTGGCGTTGCTGGCGTTGGGCATGAAACCGACCAGGTCGACGATCTGCTTGTCGCCATTGCCTTCCAGAGCCTGGGCGAAACGCGGGTCGTTGTTGCCCAGCACGATGATCTCGGCGCCGTCGATCACCTGGTCGAGGTCGTTGCACAGCAGCGACGACACGTGCGGGATCTTCGACTCGATGTAGTCGCGGTTGGCGCCGAACACCCGGGCATACTCGACGTTGGCGTCGAAGATGCGCAGCTCGTAGCCCTTGCCGATCAGCATTTCGGCCAGCTCCACCAGCGGGCTTTCGCGCAGGTCGTCGCTGCCGGCCTTGAAGCTCAGCCCCAGCAGGCCGATACGGCGCTTGTTGAAACCGCTGACCAGGTCGAATGCGTTCTGCACCTGGCTGCGGTTGCTGGACATGATCGAGGCCAGCAGCGGGTGCTCGACGTCCAGCTGGCCGGCGCGGTAGGTGAGGGCGCGCACGTCCTTGGGCAGGCACGAGCCGCCGAAGGCGAAGCCGGGGCGCAGGTAGTAGCGCGACAGATTGAGCTTGTGGTCCTGGCACACCACGTCCATCACCTCGCGTCCGTCCACCCCGGAGGCCTTGGCGATGTTGCCGATCTCGTTGGCGAAGCTCACCTTGGTGGCGTGCCACACGTTGCAGGTGTACTTGATCATCTCGGCCACTTCGATCGACTTGCGGATCACCGGGGCGTCCAGGCCCTCGTACAGCGATTGCAGGATGTCGCCCGACTGGGTGTCGAGTTCGCCGATCACGGTCATGGCCGGGAAGTCGTAGTCCTTGATGGCCGTGCTTTCACGCAGGAACTCGGGGTTGACCGCCACGCCGAAATCGACGCCGGCCTTCTTGCCCGAGGCTTGCTCGAGCAGCGGGATGACCACGTTGTTGACCGTGCCTGGCAGCACGGTGCTGCGCACCACCACGGTGTGACGGCCAGCCTTGTCACGCAGGGCTTCGCCGATCTGGCGGCATACGGCCTCCATGTACACCAGGTCGAGGTCGCCGTTCTTCTTGCTGGGCGTGCCCACGCACAGCAGCGACAGTTCGGTGTCGAGCACGGCGCGTTGTACGTCGGTGGTGCCGTACAGGCGCCCTTGCTGCACGGCCTGTTGCAACAGCTGCTCGAGCCCCGGCTCGACGATGGGCGACTTGCCCTGGTTGATCATGTCGATCTTGGCCGGGGAGATATCCACCCCCACCACATTGTGGCCACGTGCCGAGAGGCACCCGGCGCACACGGCACCTACATATCCGAGCCCGAAAATACTGATGTTCATAGAGATCCCTTTAGCACTGTTCGCCTGAGCGAACCCTTGTGTAGTTGATAAATGTTCAGGCGGCAGGCGCAAACTGAAACGCGGCGAACGTTGATGTTCGTCGGCGGCTTATCTCTCTTTTTTTCATCCTATAGCGTTTAATTTTGGAACGGCAACACTTCATATCAAATTAACTAGAAAAAAATATAGTTTGTTTTGTGAAAGTTAAAAAACCATTTAAAAACAATGACATATAGTTTGTATAAAGTTCGACGTCAAAAAATTGATATGTGTATTTGGTGTGTTTTAATGGCGCCAAAAAAATGCTTCCACGAGGTTTTTACATAAATTTTAATGGTGGCAAATCGCCTTCATTTAATTAGGTAAACCGTTTCAGCTTAATGTTTTGAAAGTTGCAATCGGGCGACGGGTTAGTTGTGTTGATGAGTGCATCGCGAGCGTGAACAGCCTGTTTTATTGGCGTTGCTTTTTTTTGCATTCGCCACCGCTTGTGCTCCGCGTGGCGAGCCGGGCATAGTTTCAGTTTCATGCGTGGCCTGTGCCTGTACAGGCAGGTCTGCTCATCCAGGCAGAAGCCCAGCTGCAGTGACGATGAGCCGCGTAGGAAGCCACGTAGGAAGGCTGGGAAATTGACGTCAGCCGGATGGCGTTTACAGTTAGCTCACCCGGTCGATTTTTTGCTAAGGTGGCCGGATACAATTCACACCGTAACGCGAGGTGTCTGCTTGATCAGGGTCCTGGTGGTCGATGACCACGATTTGGTGCGTACGGGCATTACCCGCATGCTGGCCGACATCGACGGCCTGCAGGTGGTAGGGGAAGCCGATTCCGGCGAGGCAGCACTGAAACTCACCCGCGAACTCAAGCCCGACGTGGTCCTGATGGACGTCAAGATGCCCGGCATCGGTGGCCTGGAGGCGACCCGCAAGCTGCTGCGCAGCCACCCCGACATCAAGGTGGTGGCCGTGACCGTGTGCGAGGAAGACCCGTTTCCCACCCGCCTGCTGCAGGCCGGTGCGGCCGGCTACCTGACCAAGGGCGCCGGGCTGGGTGAAATGGTCCAGGCCATTCGCCTGGTGTTTGCCGGGCAGCGCTACATCAGCCCGCAGATAGCCCAGCAGCTGGCACTCAAGTCGTTCGAACCGCAGAATGCCTCGCCGTTCGACAGCCTGTCGGAGCGGGAGATCCAGATCGCCCTGATGATCGTCGGTTGCCAGAAGGTGCAGATCATTTCCGACAAGCTGTGCTTGTCGCCGAAGACGGTGAATACGTACCGTTACCGGATCTTCGAGAAACTTTCCGTTACCAGCGACGTGGAACTGACGTTGCTGGCCGTGCGCCACGGTATGGTTGACGCCAACCTCTGATATGACCCCAGCGTTTGATTCAAGTGCCTTTCTGGCGACCTGCAGCGGACGTCCGGGTGTCTACCGGATGTTCGATGAAGGCGCGCGCCTGTTGTATGTAGGCAAGGCCAAAAACCTCAAGAAGCGCCTGGCGAGCTATTTTCGCAAGGCGGGCCTGGCGCCCAAGACAGCCGCGCTGGTGGCGCGCATCGCTCAGGTCGAGACCACCATTACCGCCAACGAGACCGAGGCGCTGCTGCTCGAGCAGACCCTGATCAAGGAATGGCGCCCGCCGTACAACATCCTGTTGCGCGACGACAAGTCCTACCCCTATGTGTTCCTCAGTGATGGCGACTACCCGCGCCTGGGCATCCATCGCGGGGCCAAGAAGGCCAAGGGCAGGTACTTCGGCCCTTACCCCAGTGCCGGTGCCATTCGCGAAAGCCTGAGCCTGCTGCAGAAGACCTTCTTCGTGCGCCAGTGCGAAGACAGCTATTACGCCAACCGCACCCGGCCGTGCCTGCAGTACCAGATCAAGCGCTGCAAGGCGCCGTGCGTCGGCCTGGTCGAGCCACAGGAGTACGCCGCCGACGTGCGCCACTCGGTGATGTTCCTGGAGGGGCGCAGCCACCAGTTGACCAACGAGCTCAACGAAGAGATGGAGCGCGCCGCGATGGCCCTGGAGTTCGAGCGTGCCGCCGAGCTGCGCGACCAGATCGCCTTGCTGCGTCGCGTGCAGGATCAGCAGAGCATGGAGGGCGGCAGCGGCGACGTGGATGTGGTGGCCGCTTTCGTCAACCCGGGCGGGGCGTGCGTGCACCTTATCAGCGTGCGCGGCGGGCGGGTGCTGGGCAGCAAGAACTTCTTTCCGCAGGTGGGCATCGAGGAAGACGTGGCCGAGGTCCTGTCGGCGTTCCTGGCCCAGTACTACGTGGGCAACGCCGAGCGCGAACTGCCTGCCGAGCTGATCGTCAACGTGGTGCACGAAGACTTCGAAGCCCTGTGCGCCGCCGTCGAGGCCCTTCGGGGTCGCGAGCTGACCATCAGCCATCGGGTGCGCGGCACCCGCGCGCGCTGGCAGCAACTGGCCGTGACCAACGCCGAGCAGGCGCTGATGGCGCGCCTTGCCAACCGCCAGCACATGGCCGCGCGCTTCGATGCGCTGGCCCAGGTGCTGGACCTGGATGAAACCCCGCAGCGCCTGGAGTGCTACGACATCAGTCACTCCAGCGGCGAGGCCACCGTGGCCTCCTGCGTGGTGTTCGGCCCCGAAGGCCCGATCAAGTCCGACTACCGGCGCTACAACATCGAGGGCGTGACCGCCGGCGATGACTACGCGGCCATGCACCAGGCCCTGACCCGGCGCTTCTCGCGGATCAAGGACGGCGAGGGCAAGCTGCCGGACGTGCTGCTGGTGGATGGCGGCAAGGGCCAGCTGAACATGGCCCGCGACGTGCTGCAGGAACTGGCCGTGCCCGACCTGATTCTGCTGGGCGTGGCCAAGGGCACCACGCGCAAGGCCGGTTTCGAAACCTTGTACCTCAACGATGTGGCCCACGAGTTCACCCTCAAGGGCGACTCGCCGGCGCTGCACCTGATCCAGCAGATCCGCGACGAGGCGCACCGTTTCGCCATCACCGGTCACCGCGCGCGGCGCGGCAAGACGCGGCGCACCTCGACCCTGGAAGGCGTCGCCGGGGTAGGGCCCAAGCGCCGGCGCGACCTGCTAAAACACTTTGGCGGACTGCAGGAACTGAGCCGTGCCAGCGTCGAAGAAATCGCCAAAGCACCCGGAATCAGTAAAAAGCTTGCCGAGTCGATTTATGACAGCCTGCATAGCGAGTAGAATGCCCGCTCACCTCGCAGCCAGTTGTGCCGATGAATATCCCGAATCTGCTTACCGTACTACGCGTTCTGCTCATACCGATCTTCATACTGCTGTTCTATGTGCCGTATCACTGGAGCTACATAGCCGCCAGCAGCGTGTTTGCCGTTGCCGCCGCCACCGACTGGCTGGACGGTTACCTGGCTCGTCGGTGGCAGCAGAGCACTCCGTTTGGCGCCTTCCTCGACCCGGTCGCGGACAAGCTGATGGTGGCCGTGGCCCTGGTGCTGCTGGTGCAGGTGCATGCCAACCTGTGGCTCACGCTGCCGGCGGCGGTCATCATCGGTCGCGAGATCGTGGTGTCGGCGCTGCGTGAATGGATGGCCGAGATGGGCGCACGTGCCCATGTGGCGGTGTCCAACCTGGGCAAGTGGAAGACCGCGGCGCAGATGCTGGCGCTGGTGATCCTGCTGGGCAACCCGCCGGTGTGGGGGTTCTGGGTAGGCCTGGGTTATGCGCTGCTGCTGGTGGCGGCGGGGCTGACCCTGTGGTCGATGGTGCACTACCTGCGTGCAGCCTGGCCGCACCTGCGTGAAGGCTCTGAAATAAAATAAACTTTTTTGAATCAAGGGGTTGACGGCGTTTTTAAAATCGCTAGAATGGCCCCCATCAACACGACGCGGGAATAGCTCAGTTGGTAGAGCACGACCTTGCCAAGGTCGGGGTCGCGAGTTCGAGTCTCGTTTCCCGCTCCAGTATTTGGAGCTACAGATCGAAAGGTCTGTAATTCGTCAGAAAGAAGGGCCACTGAAAAGTGGCCCTTTTTTCGTTGCGCAACAATCCTCTTCGAATACGCAAGACAGGACGGCTTCAACCGTCCAGGGCTTGCTGTGTGTTCAGCACGGTCTCCAGGCGCGTTTGCACCTGGCGTACTTTCCGGGCCAGCTGCGGCGTGATGTGCGACCCCGCAAGCTGGCATTCCAGTTCGGCGCACAAGGTGGCCAGGGCGAACGCCTGAACCGAGCACAGGGCGCCGCCCAGGCTGTGCAGTACCTGCGCCAGGACGCCGGCATCGGCGTTGTCCAGTGCGACGTGGATCTTGTGCAGGTCGTCGCGCATCGAGGTGATGAACAGTTTTCGCATCGCAGGCGGAACGTGGACGGTGTCGACGTCGCTCAAGAGTGTGGTGGCGGGTTCGTCGACCTCGGTGAAGGGCTGCGGCAGAACCAGCTCGCAGTGCTGCAACAGCTGAGTGCGCAAGGTGTGCAGGTTCAGGGGCTTGACCATCCAGGCGTTCATGCCCACGGCCGCGCAGCGCTCGCCTTCATCGCGCATGGCGTTGGCTGTGATGCCGATCACGGGCAGGTCGGCATCCTGCTGGCGCAGTGCCTGGGTCAGCTCATAGCCATTGATAACCGGCATGTTGACGTCGGTGAGCACCAGGTCGTACGCCCCGGGCGCCCAGAGTGCCAGTGCCTGCTCACCGTTGAACGCCACCGTGACCACGCAGCCCAGGGCTTCGAGTTGCTCCTTGATGATCGCCTGATTGATGGGGTTGTCTTCGGCTACCAGAATCCGCAGGTCCAGTGGCTGGCGGGTGCCCGCTGGCCAGGCGCTGTGCTGCGTGTCGTGACCGCCGTGCGCCAGGCCCACCGCCCTGGCGATCGCGCGAACGTCGTAGGCATCGACCTCCCAGCCATCAGCGCCGTGGTCGGGTGGGTTGGGCCCGCCCGGTACGGCGTTGATCCGGGGGCCAGCCCACGCTTGACCGGACGCGAGCATGTCCACCAACAGTGTCGCGTCGTTGCCCGAACCCATGTCGCTGGCCAGCGGACGGGCGTCTACCCCCAGCCGAACGAGCCAGGCGCAAAGGTGCCGGGCCAGTTCCGGGACGGGTGCGCGCACGTACACAGGGGCGGTGGATGGCTCGAGTTCAGGACAGTCGGTGAGTGCGCCGGGCGCGCGGGGCAGCTTCAGCTGCAGGGTGAAACTGCTGCCCAGCCCGATTGCACTGACCACGTCGAGCTGGCCGTCCATCAGTTCGCAGAGCCGGCGGCAGATGGACAGGCCCAGGCCTGCGCCGGCCTCGCTGCTGGCGTCGCGCACCTGATAGAACGGGTCGAACAGATGCACCTGCTGGGCCTGGGAAATGCCCAGTCCCGAATCGCTGACCTGCCACTGCAACTGGCTGTATTCGCTGTCCTGTTCCACGACCCGAGCCCGCAGCACCACCCGGCCGCTGTCGGTGAACTTGATGGCATTGCTCAGTAGGTTGTTGAGGATCTGGCGAATGCGCAACGGATCGCCGCGCAGCCGGTCGGGCAGGTCGGCATCGATGCAGGCATACAGTTGCAAGCCTTTGGCCTGGGCGTATGCACTGTAGGTGCCGAGTGTGGCCTCGATCATCTCCAGAGGGCAGAAGTCCAGATCGTCGATGGTCATCTGTCCGGATTCGATCTTCGACACATCCAGCACGTCGCTGATCAGCTGGAACAGGGTGGCCGATGATCGCTGGATGGTCTGCAGGTAGTGCTGCTGGCGCGGGTCGAGCGCGGTCAGCCCCATCAGCTCCAGGGTGCCCAGTACGCCGTACAGCGGTGTGCGGATCTCATGGCTCATGGTGGCCAGGAAACGTGTCTTGGCTTCATTGGCGGAATCGGCGGCCAAGCGCGCCTGTTCAAGGCTGGCGGCATCTTCGACAAGCCGGGTAACGTCATGAAAGGCACACAGCCAGGCGTTTTCGCCGTGGTAGCGGGTAGGCACAAAGCTCACGTGCCAATGGCGGCCTTCAACCTGCAGATCGGTTGAGCCCCGCTCGGGCAGGTCGTGCTGTCGACGCAGGGCGCCGATCAGCGTGGCGCTGCCGTGGGACTGCTGGGCGTGCTGGTTTTCCAGCAGCACCGCGTAGTCGCTGCAACGCAGCACGCACAGACCGGCTGGCGCCGTGTCGATGACGGCTCGACTGAAAGCCTCGCTCTCGGCGATGTCTTCAAGTGCACGGTGGGCAGGCAACACCACATGCTTGCGATACCAGTGATTGAACGCCCAGCCGCCGCCCAATCCGGCCAGCATCAGTGCAACCAGCCCCAGCAGCGGCCAGAAGGCATAGTCCACAAAGCTTTTGAAACCGATCACATAGATGCCGGTCCAGGGCTGCTCGCCCGGGCTTGTCACACGGAACACCAGCCCGTCAGCGTTCAGGTTCAGGCCTTCATGCAGCACCCGATCGGGCTTGAACTCGCCCACCAATGCCTCGCGGGTGGGGGCGATCAGGCTGAAGTGATCGTAGATCGACCATTGCATGATGCGTTCGATGTTGTTGACCTGATCCAGCGTGAACATGGACGCCACCACCACCGAGGGGCTGGCCCCTGAAATGTGCAGCCGGGTTGCCGACAGGTCGATGTCGACATACCCCAGCACAGTGGCAGGGGCATCGGGGCCTGCGTCATAGGGCACCCACTGCACCTGGTGGTCCCGCGGCGCGTGGTCGTGCAGGCTCTTGCCCACCTGGCGCACCACACGATCGAAGTCCTCTTGTCGGGGCCGACCCGTGCCGCGCAGGCGCCCCATGGCCGGTACGCTGATATCGAAGTTGTCCGGCAGGTTGAACAGCAGCACCTGGGGCGATTGATAGTGCGAAGCCGACCAGAATGCACTGTAGTAGTTGGCCAGGTTCGCCCCCAGGGTAGAGACGCTGGCGTGTTGCGAGGCTGCGATCCTGGCCGGGTTGATCTTCACGCTGAACGGCAGGGAGAAGGCGTATTCGAGTTCTTCATAGACCGCACCGGTGGCATCGGACGAAGACCGTTGCACCACCACCGGCACACTGGAGGCGCCCAGCAGTTGGCCTTCGGCGCTTTTGCGCGACACGGCGCTGAGAAAGGCTTCCTGCTCGCGGATGTTTTCCATCAGGCGGGCGAAGTGAAACTTCACCGTGTCTTCCTGCTTCTGCAGCACGCGATTCACGCCCCAGTAGCATAAGCCAGTCAACAGCAGCGCCAGGCCCAGGAGCACGGCAAGCCCCATGTTCAGGCGCAGTGAACTGCTGGCCAGCCTGTCCAGGCGGGTGTAGCGGTGATTCATCGTGCAATCCCGTCAGTGATGAGGCGCGTCCAGACCCAGTCTATACAAGAGCTGGAGTGCTTGCCGGATCATCCCGGGTGCCACACCCCGTGCGGCCCTAGCCCTGCGGTAGCGTTCGGGTGCGGTTTTCAGCCACGAGCCGCCATACGATCATCAGGCCGGCAAGCCCCAGCCAAGGCAGCAGCAGCGCATTCAGCACCTGCCAGCCAAACACGTCGAGCAGGCCGCCGGCGCCAAACGAGCACGTCAATCCCACCGCAAAGATCGCCATGTCGTTGGTCGCCTGGGCCCGGCTCTTTTCCGCCGGGCTGTAGGTTGTGGTCAGCAAGGCCGTGCCGCCGATGAACAGGAAATTCCAGCCCACACCCAGCAGAACCAGAGCACTGGCAAAGGCATTGAAGCCCGTGCCGGACCAGGTGGTCAGAACGTGCAAGGCCAGCAGCATCACGCCCAGCAGCATCACCCACGCCGCACCCAGCCGGGAAATCAGGGCGCCGGTGAAGAACGAGGGCAGGAACATGCCCATCACGTGCAACTGGATGACGGTGGCGGCCGTGGCCAGCGGATGGTGATGGTGGAGCATCGCCAGCGGAGTCGCCGTCATCGCCAGTATCATCACGCCATAGCCGGTCACCGCGCCGAACAGGGCTACCAGGTAGGTCGGCTGCAGGACGATCCGGGCCCATGGCCGGCCCTTGTCCAGGGCCGCCGCCGGTGGTTCGGTGGCAGGCATGTCCAGAAACAGCAGCACGCCCAGCCCCAACACGGCGACGACGGTCAGCAGAACAAATGACCCGAAGTACTGCGGGCCTATCCACTGGCCTCCGAACCGCGCCAACGCCGGCCCCAGCAGTGCAGCGACTATGCCACCTGCCAGCACCAGCGAGATGGCCTTGGGGCGCAAGCTCTCGTCCGCGACCTCGCTTGCGGCAAAACGGTAGAACTGGGCAAAGGCCTGATAGGTGCCGACCAGGAAGGTGCCCAGTGCGAGCAGGGCCAGGGAGCCGAACCAGATACCGGCGGCAGCGACCATGCCGCCGGTCACGCCCAGCGCCGCGCCAAGTACAAAGCCGGCCCTGCGCCCGGCGTTTGCCATGAATGACGAGGCCGGAAACATCGCCAGTGCGGTGCCCAGGAACATGCTGGCGATAGGCAATGTGGCCATGTCGGCGCGGTGGGTCAACTGGGCGCCTGCCAGTGCGCCGATGGTCATCACCAGAACCGAAACCGTCTGGAACAAGGCCTGTGCACTTGCCAGAATGCCGACCTGCCTGTGCATGTGTGTTTTTTTCATCTTGCGTGCAGCCTCTGTCTTGCCTGGGTGAAATCGAGGCTGGAAGTATGAAAATCGCAGGTCTATTATTCAAACGAATAATATCGTCACCTAACCTCAGTAAATTTAATGGACAGAATCCCGATCGATGTTCGCCACCTGCAAACGCTGGTGGCCCTGCGCGACAGCGGCAGCGTCTCCCGCGCCGCGTCCTGGATGCGACTGACCCAAGGCGCCTTGTCCCATCACATCAAGGCGCTGGAGGAGTTTTTCGGCACCCGATTGTTCGTTCGCAAGTCTTCCCCGGTGGTCTTTACGCCGGCTGGCAAGCGGCTGCTGGAAGCCGCCGACAAAGTGGTGCCCATTCTTAATCAGACCACGCGTGACCTGCTGCAGATGGCCGAAGGCACCGGCGGTACCTTGCGTATCGCTGTCGAATGCCACACCTGTTTTGACTGGCTCATGCCCGCAGTCGATGCCTTTAGAGCACGCTGGCCTGAGGTGGAAGTGGACCTGGTATCGGGTTATCACGACGATCCCGTTGGCCTGCTGCATCAGCGCACCGCCGATCTTGCACTGGTGTCCTGCTCCGAAAGGGACGAGGAAGGGGTCGATTTTCACGGGCTGTTTCGCTATCCGCTGGTGGCACTGGTTGCCAACGACCACCCCTTGGCCCTGCGCGAGTTCTTGACGGCCGAGGACTTTATCGACGAAACCCTGGTGACCTATCCGATCGAGGAAGACGCGCTGGACATTGTCCGCTCATTGCTGCGGCCCGCGGGGATCAAGCCTGTGCGCCGCACCGCCGAGCTGACTGTCGCGATCCTGATGCTGGTGGCCGCGCGGCGCGGCATTGCGGTGCTGCCACGCTGGGCCGTGCAGACCTACCTCCAGCGTCAGTACGTGACGGCCAGGCCCATCACCCGCGAGGGGCTTATCTCGGATATCTGGGCTGCCACCTTGCCGGCAGACAGCCAGAAACCCTATGTCGTCGAGTTCCTGGCGCTGCTGCGCGAAACCACGGTGGCGGCGATTCCGGATGTCGAGCTGATGGGCTGATCGGGCACCCAGTCACGCACTACGCCCCGTTGCCTGCCTCTTCCTTCAGCCACGCAATGAACTGCCGGGCCATGTCGCTGATCTGCTTGTGCGGCTTGGTCAGCAGGTAATACGCCAGCTGATGCGGCATCACCAGCTCGGGGAAGGGCATCACCAGTTCGCCGCTGCGCACCGCCCGTTCGGTCAGCTCGATCGCACACAGGGCGACACCATGCCCCTCGATCGCCAGCTGCGCGAGCACATTGGAGTCGGTGACCACGTGCCCGCTGCGCACCTCCAGCCCTGGCGTGGGGTACAGCGCCTGCCAGGCTTCCCAGTCGTGATGATGCCGGTCATGCAGCAGCGGGTGACGCGCCAGGTCGGCCGGCACCCGCAGCGCGTCGGGCCCTTCGAGCAATGCGGGCGAGCAGATCGGCACGTAGTTCAGGCCCATCAGAAACTGCGTCTCGAAACCCGGCCAGTCGGCCGTGCCCCACTTGATCGCCAGCTCCACCTCGTCGGGAAACTCGACGCGCTGGGTGCTCAGCAGTTGCTGGATGCGCAGCGCGGGGAAGCGCTGGGTGAAATGCTTCAGGCGCGGGGTCAGCCAGAACGCGCTCATCACCGGCTCGGCCTCGATGTGCAGCACCGACGGTGCGGCCTTGCGCGCGCATTTCTCGAAGGCGGCCACCAGCTGGTCGAAGGGGGCGCGAACATCGTCCAGCAGCGCGGCGCCTGCCCTGGTCAGGGCCACGGTACGGGTCGAACGCACGAACAGCGTCACCCCCAATGCCTCCTCCAGCTTGACCACCTGCTGGCTGATGGCCGACTGCGACAGGTGCAGCGCGGTGGCGGCACGGGTGAAGCTGCCGTGCTCGGCAACGGTCTTGAAGGCCAGCAGCAGGGTCATGTGCGGCAGGCGGGTCAGGGCGAATTTATTCATAAGACTTCGTTATTAGTCCATTACCAAATCGCGATTCTCTCGGCGCTGGGCACCAGCTTACATTAGCCGCCGAGCCCGCCAATACGGGGGTCTGTCCAATAATTACAACAGTTGGGACTCACTATGCAGCAGAACACCCAGAAAGACCTGACGCTGATTTTCACCAGCATCGTGGTGATATCGCTGACGGTCATCGGTTTGATGATGTTCCCCGATCAGGCCAAGGTACTGGCCGATCAGCTCTTCACCCGTGCCACCACCACCTTCGGCGTGTTGGTCCAGGTACTGGGCTTTGCCTGCGTGGTACTGGTGATCGGCCTGGGCATGAGCAAGTACGGCAACATCCGCCTGGGCGAGGGCAAGCCCGAGTACAGGAACACCAGCTGGATCTTCATGTTCATCTGCGCCGGCCTCGGCTCGGCGACCATGTACTGGGCGTTCATGGAATGGGCCTACTACTACCTCACCCCGGGCCTGAACATCACCGCCGCCAGCAAGCAGGCGCTGGAGATGAGCATCGCCTACTCGTTCTTCCACTGGGGCGTGACCCCGTGGGCCATCTACGGCATCGCCTCGCTGGCGATGGCGTATCACTTCCATGTGCGCAAGAACAAAGGCTTGAGCCTGGCGGGCATCATCGAGTCGATCACCGGCTACAAGGCCCACGGCCCGGTCGGGCGGGTCATCGACCTGATCTTCCTGTTTGCCACCTTCGGCGGGCTGGTGCTGACCACCACCCTGACCACCTCCACCGTGGCCAAGGGGCTGTCGGACCTCACCGGGCTTGCCGACGGCTTCATGCTCAAGGCGTCGCTGGTGATCCTGGTGACACTGGTGTTCTCGCTCAGCTCCTACATCGGCATCAGCTCCGGCATGCAGCGCCTGGCAAAACTGGCCTGCGGCATGACCATGCTGTTCGCCCTGGTCGTGCTGCTGCTGGGGCCCACCCAGTTCAGCGTCAGCAACATCGCCAACGCCATCGGCCTGACCCTGCAGAACTTCATCCACATGAGCCTGTTCACCGACCCTACCGGGGACGGCGGCTTCTCCCGTGACTGGACCGTGTTCTACTGGCTGTACTGGATCACCTACACGCCGGGCGTGGCAATTTTCGTCACCCGCGTCTCCAAGGGCCGCACGATTCGCGAGGTGGTACTGGCGATGATCCTGGGCGGCTGCGGCGGTTGCTGGTTCTTCTTCGGCAGCCTGCAGAGCTTTGCCATTCACCAGTTCGTCACCGATGTGGTCAATGCCCCGGCCATGCTCAGCGGTGCCGGCGGCGAAGCGGCGGTGTCGATGCTGCTCGCCAGCCTGCCGTTCGGCAAACTGCTGTCGGTGGTGTACTTCCTGCTCATGCTGGTGTTCCTGGCCTCGCACCTGGACGCCGTGGCCTACACCGTGGCCGCCACCAGCACCCGCAACCTGCGTGAAGGCCAGGACCCGTCGCCGAGCCTGCGCCTGTTCTGGTGCCTGATGCTGGCCGTGCTGCCGCTGGCGATGCTGTACATCAATGCCTCGCTCAACACCCTCAAGACTGCCGTGATCCTCACCGCCATCCCGTTCATCTTCATCCTCATGGTGAAGATCTGGGGGCTGCTGAAGTGGCTGCGCGAAGACTACGCGGCAATGCCCGCACACCTGATCGAAGCGCAGTCCGCCCGCCTGGCCCAGAGCACTGCATGCGACGCCGAACAGGCCCCTCGCCAAGCTCGCCAGGGCGCCCCGAAAACTCTGGAAAACCTGCAATGAAAATAGTCGATGTAGAAGCGATCTGGTTGCGCGTGCCTGCGCTCGACCAGCCCTGCGAGTGGGGTGAGGATGCGTTGATCGTGCGCATCTACACCGACAGCGGCCTGCTGGGCATCGGTGAAACCGACAGCTCGCCGGCCGTGGTCAAGGCCCTGATCGAAACCCCGGCATCCCATGAAACCTGCCAGGGGCTGCGCGACATCCTGGTCGGGGAGAACCCGCTGGAAATCGACCGGCTGTGGAAGAAGATGTACCGCCACTGCGAATACATGGGCCGGCGCGGCGTGGCCATCCATGCCATCAGCGCGCTCGACATCGCCCTGTGGGACATCGCAGGCCAGCACTACGGCGTGCCGGTGCACACCCTGCTCGGCGGCAAGTACCGTGAGCGCATCGCCGCCTACGGCACCTTCATCCCGCGGCCCGACGAGGCCGGCAACCGCGAGCGGGTACGCGGCCTGCTGGCCCAGGGCCTGCGCAGTATCAAGCTCGGCGGCGCAGGTTTTGGCGAAGACCTGCCCAGGGACAAGGCATTGCTGCAACTGGTGCGCGAGGAGATCGGCGACGACGTGCAACTGCAGATCGACCTGGTGGGGCGCTGGCGCAACTACTCCCACGCGCTGGTGCAATGCGATGCACTGCGCCAGTTCAACCTCAACTGGATCGAGGAACCCTTGCCTTCGGACGACACCCGCGGCCTGGCGTACCTGGCCGAGCGCTCCGGGCTGCGCGTATCCGGCGGCGAGGGGCTGGCCACGCGGCACGAGTTCCGTCACTTTCTGGAGGCTTCGCGCCCGGCGATCATCCAGCCCGACATCACCCGCTGCGGCGGCATCAGCGAGATGCGCCACATCTATGAGCTGGCGCAACTGCACGGCGCGCAACTGGTGCCCCACGGCTTCAGCACCGGCATCCTGCTGGCAGCCACCGTGCACTTTCTGGCGGCCAGCGAGTTTGGCGAGTTGATCGAATACTCGCAAAGCGACAGCCCGTTGTTCCGTGGCCTGGTGAGCAACCTGCTGGCACTGGAGGACGGCCATGTGCGCGTGCCCGACAGCCCAGGCCTTGGCGTGATACTGGACGAGGCGATGATCGAGCGTTATCGCGTTCGCACCTAGAGGCGGGAGGCCCCCATGCACAACCAGATCATCGACCGGGTCGAGGTGTTCGTGTGCGCGCCGCCGCTGCGCGGCTCCACCTGGACCCCGGAGCAACCGGCGCCGTGCACCACGCACACCTTCATCCGCATCAGCACCTGCGACGGCATCGTCGGCGTGGCGGCTACCGATTCGTACACCACGCACCACCCCGACGCGGTACTGGCCGAGACGCTGCGTGACATGATCCCCGACCTGCTCGGGCGCTCGGCACTGCAGCGCGAAGGGCTGTGGATGCACTTCAAGCCCAGGGCCTATGCGCGCTCGGCCCAGGCCCAGGCGCTGATCGACGTGGCGCTGTGGGACATCGCGGCGCAGGCGGCGGGCCTGCCCCTGTTCAGGCTGCTGGGCGGCTACCGCGAGCGCATCGACGCCTACGCCAGCACCCCGGTGCTGGCCACGCCGCAGGCCTATGTGGACGCCGTGCAGCAACTGGTCGAGGCGGGCTTTGCGGCCATCAAGTTCCATTGCTGGTGCGACCCGGCGCGCGACCTGCAACTGCTCGAGCAGGTTCAGCGGGCCCACGGCGACAAGGGCCTGGCGCTGATGCTGGACGTGGAGCAGCGCTACGACCTGGACGCCGCGCTCAAGGTCGGGCGGGTGCTGGGCGAGCTGGGCTACGCCTGGTTCGAGGCGCCGCTGGACGACTACGACCTGGCCGGGTACCGACACTTGAGCACGCGGCTGCAGGTGCCGGTGCTGGCCGCCGGCAACGCCATCACCGACAGCCAGCTGGTGGCGTTTGCCGCCAGCCAGCAGTGCTGGAGCCGTGTGCGGGTGGATGTGATGACCTGCGGCGGCATCACCCCCGCGCTGAAGATCATCCACCACGCTGCGGCCAGCGGGCTCAAGGTCGAACTGCAGAGCTGGGGGCATTCGCTGGCGCAGGCGGCCAACCTGCACCTGATGCTGGGGCAGCCGGTGTGCAGCTACTTCGAACAGGCGTGCGAGGTGGAGCTGTTCGAGTTCGCCACCGCCAACCCGATCCGCACCAACGCGCAAGGGCAGGTGACAGTGTCGCAGCAACCGGGCCTGGGCCTGCAGATCGACTGGGAGCAGATCGGGCGCGTTGCCCAGTTGCAGCTGAGCGTCGGCCGCCAGGCGGGCGCTGCGTAACTGCCGTGGTGCCGGTTTTGCAGTCATGGCGCGGGCAGCGTACGCTGCCTTGCTGCAAGGTTGGAGAAAGCTACACAGCCTAAGATTTGGTACGTGCAGTTGTGCACTGGCGACAACCCGCCCGGTGCGCAACTGCCAAGTCATACCAAAAACAATAACAGGCGACCGCCATGACGTTTTTCCTGCGCAGTATCTGCTCGATTGCTTGCTCCCTGTTCGCCACTTCGTTGCTGGCGGCGCCGCCGTCTTCGCCCGAGTGCATCGTGCCCGGTTCATCGGGTGGCGGTGGGGACCTGATGTGCCAGTTGATCAAGACAGCCCTGGCCCAGAACAAGGTGTTCGACCAGCCCATGCAGATCACCTACATGCCCGGTGGGGTCGGGGCGGTTACCTACAACACCATCATCGCGCAACGGCCGGCAGAGCCGGGCACCCTGATCGCATGGTCCAGCGGGTCGCTGCTCAACCTTGCCCAGGGCAAGTTCGGGCGCTTCGACGAGGGTGCGGTACGCTGGGTCGCCGCCCTGGGCAAAAGCTATGGCGCCATCGCGGTAAGAAGCGACTCCCCGTACAAGAACCTCGACGACCTGGTCAAGGCGCTGAAGCAGCAGCCGCGCAAGGTGCTGTTCGGCTCCGGCGGCACTGCCGGCGGGCAGGACTGGGTGCAGGCCGCGTTGCTCGCCAAGGCCGCGGGTATCGATATTGGCGAATTGCGCTACATCGCCCTGGAAAGCGGCGGCGAAAGCGCCACGGCGTTGCTGGGCGGTTACATCGAAGTCAGCAGTACCGATGCGTTCGAGGTCATCACGCACCTGCAGCGCGGCGAGATGCGCCTGCTGGCCGTACTCTCGGAAGAACGCCTGGGCGGTGAGCTCAAGGACGTACCCACCGCCAGGGAACAGGGCTACGACATCGTCTGCCCGGTGGTCAGGGGCTTCTATCTGGGGCCCGGGGTCAGCGACGAGGACTATGCCTGGTGGAAGCACACCTTCGACCAGCTACTGGCCTCGGAACAGTTCGCCCAGCTTCGCAGCGGCTTCAGGCTGCTGCCGTTCGCCCTGACCGGTGATCAATTGCGCACCTACGTCAAGCAGCAGGTGGCCGGGTACAAGACCCTGATCGACGACCTTCGCAGGGGCCAGTGAGGCGGGTGCCCGAAACAGCTGCCATCTGTCGAGATACGTGCCTTGGCACGGAATTTTCATGCCTTTTTCGAACGCTGTTTTTTGTGGTGTAACCAGCACGTTCCTTCCCGCCCAGAAAAACAATCAGGGGGTTGCATGAGCTGTCTGATCTGCGCCGGCCACGCCGAGGCCATCGACTGCCCAGCCGGGTGGGAAGGGCGGCGTTGCCTGAAATGTGGGTGTTACCACATGTCTCAAAAGCTCATCCTGACGATGATGGACGAGGGCCAGATTTTCGACGCCTGCAAGATGCGCCAGTGGCTCGACACGCGCCGTTGTGTGGTGCCGATTCCGACAATTGATGTGCATGAGGCGATTCTGGTGGTGTAGTTGTGGTGGCTGGCAACTCGAATCTCACAGGCGTTGGCACGTGGCAGCCCATGTAGGAACCGGCTTTGCCGGCGAAGCGCCGCGCTCGCGGCGCTCGATCTTGTGACCGGCACAACAGCATTGACTGGCACCTGATAACCTCACCGCGATCCTTTGGTGGCCTTTCTGAAGACATCCCCAGTCACCTGTCTTGAAATTGCATCTGGGTTTGGGGGGCATGCCTTGAATCTGATGGCGCTCTCTAGGCCGCGCGCTGCCCGCGCGTCGCTTCGCCGGCAAAGCCGGCTCCTACTTGGCGTATAGGCACCCCTATCAGTGGGCCGCGTCTGCGGCCCGGGTGTCACGTCGTTACGCGTCTACCGCTTGCGCCTCCATGCCGTCCAGCACCGTTTCGATCAACACGGTGCTCATCTCCAGCGACTGCTGCGCTGCCACCAGCAGGTGCTTGAACTGCGCGTCGGCGCGTTCGCAAGCTTGTGCGGTGGTGTCCTTGGCGCATTGGATCTGTAGCGACAGATGGACCAACGCATCTTCGAGCTCGATGCCTTCGCAGACGGAAAACAGGGGAGGGTGGTTTCCGTTGCTACAGCCGAAGGCGGTGTAGGTGGTTTTGCGGGAATTAACAAGCGGGGGAGCGGGGACGATTCTTGTGATTGTGCAGCTCCCTTGATTGGTGGAGCCGACACCTATCGCTACCAGACGAAGGGTGGCGCTGTACGCAGGTTGGTAGACCGGGAATCAAGGAACCCGGCGCGCACGAATGCGCCCCACGCACAGCCGCCATGACACGAAACAGCAGACACAAAAAGCGATAGGCGAAGGTTAACGGGGTGGGGGTGGGTATTCAAGGTTCTGGCTTGTGGGGAAGCTGGAGAGGTTACCGTTTCAGCATTGATGCTGGTGAGGTAACGACCTTTTGGAGACTTCAACACCACAAGCACCCGGAATTTCAGATCAAGCGCTTACATCCGGTGATGTTCCAGCAAGAAGTCCACGAACAATCGCACCCGCGCCGGCATTGCCGCCCCGCCGACGAACACAGCATGAATCGGTTCCTGGTCCCCAGGGTTCCAGGCTTCCAGCAGCGGAATCAGGGCGCCGCGCTGCAGATCCTCGCGCACGCTGAACTCACCGATACGTGCAATGCCGGCACCTACTCGCGCAAGTTGTGCCAGTGCTTCACCACTGCTGCATTCGATGTTGCCGCTGACCTTCAGGGAAAACTCTTTTCCATCGCGGATGAACGGCCAGTTGGGTTCGGCACGCCGGAAGTTGAAGCGCAGGCAATTGTGCTGAAACAAGTCTTCCGGCTCCTTGGGGATGCCCTCGCGCTGCAGATAATCGGGCGATGCCACCACTACCTGGCCGGTGTCGCCGATCCTGCGCGCGGTCAGCGGGCTGTCGGGCAGATGGCCAAAGCGGATCGCGACATCGGCCTGCCCGCCGAGAATGTCGACCACTTCGTCGCCGAGGGTAAGGTCGACGACGATGTTCGGGTAACGGGCGCTGAATGCTGCCACCAGCGGGACGATGGCCAGCCGCCCGTGGCCAAGGGCGGCACTGACCCGCAATCGCCCCCTGGGCACGCCCTGGTCAGCGATCGCTGCTTCGACCTCGTCCATATCGGCCAGGATACGCCGGGCGCCACGCAGGAACGCTTCGCCCTCGGCAGTGAAGGCGAGCGCTCGGGTGGTGCGCAACAGCAGGCGGGTGCCAAGGCGTTGCTCGGTACGCGCGATGACCCGACTGACTGCCGAGGGTGTCACGCCCAGTGCACGCGCCGCGGCCGACAGGCTGCCTTCGTGCGCCACGGTGGTGAACACGCTCATTTCACCTGACCTGCCGTTGAAGTCCACTTGTGCCTCCTGCGCAAAGGTGATTGCCAAAAATGCTATCTACCGCGTTAAAAAACTGCATCGTAGCATTGGCGGCATAGATAAGGAGCCTTCCATGCGTATCAATCCACCACTTGTCGCACTTGCCATCGGTGCCTTTGGCATCGGCGTAACAGAATTCGCCCCCATGGGCATGTTGCCGGGTATAGCTCAGGATCTGGGCGTTTCGATTCCCGCTGCCGGTTTGCTGGTCAGTGCCTACGCGCTGGGCGTATTGCTCGGTGCACCGCTGATGACACTGACCACCGGCAGGATTCCCCGACGCTATCTGCTGATCGGGCTCATGGGGATTTTCACCTTGGGTAATCTGATGTCAGCCCTGGCCACCGATTACTACAGCCTCATGGTCGCCAGGGTGGTGACCTCACTGAACCATGGTGCATTTTTTGGCGTTGGCTCCATCGTCGCCGCCAGCGTGGTCGCCCCGGAAAAACGTGCCGGGGCGGTGGCGGCGATGTTCATGGGCCTGACCTTGGCGACCATCGGCGGTGTGCCGCTGGCCACCTGGTTTGGTGAACTGTTCGGTTGGCGCACCGCTTTCTGGGGAATTACCGGCCTCGGCGTGGTGACCATGGCCGCATTATGGTTCGCCCTGCCTAACCTGAAGACGTCGCAAAGCGTCGGTGTAATGGCCGAAATTCGAGTACTGGGACGCGGTCCGGTGCTGGGCGCGTTGGCCCTGACCGTAGTCGGGTCGAGCGCGATGTTTACTGTCTTCACCTACATCGCGCCGATCCTCAGCAGCGAGACCAATGGTTCCACCGCCTATATCACTGGCATGCTGGTTCTTTTCGGGGTGGGGTTGACGCTGGGCAACCTGTGGGGCGGCAAGGCCGCCGACCGCTCGATAGATCGCACCTTGATCGTCTCGCTAAGCGTTCTGATTCTCGTCTTGCTGGCGTTCACCCTGCTGATGCGTTGGGCGGTGCCGGCCGCTCTGGCCATCCTGATATGGGGTATCGCCAGTTTTGCCCTGGTGCCGCCACTACAGATGCGGGTGATGGAAGCAGCGAAGGACGCGCCCAATCTTGCCTCTGCGGTGAACATTGGCGCCTTCAATTTTGGCAACGCGATTGGCGCAGCGCTGGGCGGAGCGGTGATCAACGCCGGGTTGGGTTATCCGGCCATTTCCCTGGCCGGAGCGTCGATGGGTGCTCTGGGGCTGCTGATGGTGTTGGCGTATGGCTGGCGCTCCAGAACTGTTGCATCAACAGTGGCGTGACGAAGCGCTGATGCCAGTGGCGTAGACAGTGGTCGAGCCTGAATTCAATGCGTGATGGTTGGCCGCCCCGATGACTTTAGGTTTAAAGTCAACTTCAAGGTCAACAGAGTGTTCAGGGTGGGTTATGCGAATAGGCGAACTGGCGAAAATCAGTGGTTTGGCGCCCTCACGCATCCGGTTCTACGAGTCGAGCGGCTTGATCAAATCTGTCGAGCGCAAAGCAAATGGTTACAGGGACTACGCGCCTGATACCAAGTGGGTGTTGGAGGTCATCACCGCAGCGCAGGCGGCGGGTTTTTCATTGGAAGAAATTCGGCAGTTGATGCCGATGAATGCCAGCGGTTGGCAGCACGATGAATTGCTCAGCGGGCTTAAGCAAAAGGTTGAGGAAATTGCTGTTCTACAGCAACGGCTAGCCCACAACAAAGCGCAGCTTCTGCTCGTCATCCAGGGCATCGAGGGTAAGCCCGAAAGCATGGCGTGCGCGGAAAATGCGCAAATGCTGATCAATCGCCTGCGTGAAGAAGGCATTGGCAAAGCGCCGGGCAAGCGTGCGGTGCGTTAAGGTCAAACTCCACTGCTGCACTGCGCAAAAGGGTATTGACCTTAAAGTTGACTTTAATCTTAAGGTGGCCTCCTCTTCAGTTGAGGGCTGCTCCATGAATGTGTTCGACACCCTGATGCTTCCCAACGGTTCAACCATCAAGAACCGAATCGCCAAAGCTGCCATGGAGGAGAACATGGCGGACGCCGATCAGGCGCCTTCCAAGGACTTGCTGCGTCTCTATCAAGCATGGGCCGACGGTGGTGCCGGCCTGATCATTACCGGCAACGTTATGGTCGACGGCCGCGCCATGACCGGACCGGGTGGCGTGGTGTTGCAAGACGATCAGCAATTGCACAAGTTCAAGCACTGGGCGCGTACAGGTCGGTCTGGCGGTGCGCAGTTCTGGTTGCAGATCAATCATCCCGGTCGCCAGATGCAGTCCAACCTTGGGCAAAAGACCTGGGCCCCGTCAGCCGTGCCGCTGGATCTCGGCAAAATGTCCAGGCGATTTGCCACACCTCATGCGATGACCCCAGGCGTGATCGAAGAGGTTGTTCAGCGCTTCGCGAATACCGCACGCCTCGGCGAGCAGGCCGGATTCACTGGTGTGGAAATTCATGCTGCCCATGGCTATTTGTTGAGCCAGTTCCTTTCGCCGTTGACCAACCAGCGGACGGACGAGTGGGGTGGCCCTCTGGAAAACCGGGCGCGCCTGTTGCTCGAAATCGTCAAGGCGGTCAGGGCTGTGGTTTCTGCGGATTTTGCAGTGGCGGTCAAGCTGAACTCCGCCGATTTCCAGCGCGGAGGATTCACCGCCGATGACGCGAAAAAGGTGGTTGAGTTGCTCAACGACCTGGGCGTGGACATGGTGGAGTTATCGGGAGGCAGCTACGAAGTGCCCGCCATGCAGGGTGACGCGCGCGATGGTCGCACCCTGGCTCGCGAAGCCTATTTCGTCGAGTTCGCCCGTGATATCCAAACCGTCGCCAACATGCCGGTGATGGTCACTGGCGGTATACGCCGCCGCCCGGTGGCCGACAGCGTCGTGCAAAGCGGTGTGGACATGGTGGGCATCGGAACCGCCCTTGCTATCGACCCGCACCTGCCTCGCCAGTGGCTGGCGGGCAACGACAATGCCCCGCAATTGCCGCCGATCACCTGGAAAAACAAAGCCATGGCGGCCTTGGCGAACATGGCTGTAGTGAAGTTTCAACTGCGTAAACTCAGTCGCAATAAAAATCCCGACCCGAGTGTTTCACCGTTGCTCGCGCTGATCCTGCAACAGGCAGCCATGGCCTTTCGCACTCGCCGGTACCGGAGATGGGTAGAAAAGTCTTCGCATTGCAACGGCCTGACGATCGCAGCGCACGGCGATGGTCTGCCTGGATGACACCTGCGCAACATCACTGAAGACGTTGCGCCAGGTGCTACGCGAGTGTTGTTCCGGGCTTAAAGCCCCCACCGCCCCAGCTCGGGCTTGCGCTCGTCAAGCAGCAGTGCAGGCGCCATGGCGCTCGCCATGTTCAGCAAGTGCATGTCGGTAGATACCGGTGACAGCAGCTGCACGCCAATCGGCATCTGTGCTTCATCGAATCCGGCGGGTAGTGCGATTGCCGGGGTGCCGAGGTAGTTACTGGCGCGGCTGAACGTGCCGATGCTCACGTGAGCAGCGTCCTGGTCATCAAGAGGCAGGGCCCCGTGACCGCTGACCGGCATCAGCAGAACACCGGATGAGCCGATCGCTCGTCTGAAGGCCTCGGCGGCGTGGGCACGCTGTGCAACGGCGTGTTCGTAGTCGTCACGGCTGATGGCCGCGCCGGCCAGGATGCGATTGCGCACCACCTCCCAGAGCGGCTGCGCAGGGTCATGTGCAAGGTGGCCGAACTCGCGATACCCCTCATAGGCAATGATCATCGAGTTGCACTCGGACAGCC
This sequence comes from Pseudomonas palmensis, assembly GCF_049942755.1. Taxonomy (NCBI): domain Bacteria; kingdom Pseudomonadati; phylum Pseudomonadota; class Gammaproteobacteria; order Pseudomonadales; family Pseudomonadaceae; genus Pseudomonas; species Pseudomonas palmensis. The sequence goes on along the minus strand of NZ_CP187958.1, from coordinate 5,709,943 downwards.
GGCCGATGTTCAACTCATCCTCTGGAACCCAGCTCTGGAGCGTCCAGCCGGCCTTTTCCAGGGTGACCAGGGCCTGATCCCATACCCGGCGAGCGCCCACGGACAGCGCACTTGGGAACGCGCTCTGGTCCAGTACGAACACCGTGCCCGGCTTGGCTGGTACCAGCTCACCTGCAAGGTCGGCCTGAACGCTCGACCCACTGCCGGTAGACGGGCTGGCAAGGATGGCCGTGAGTGCATGGGCGTCGCCAACATCACGGGCGATCGGGCCCAGCACGTCGAGGCTGGGCGCAAGCGGAACCACACCGTGCACGCTGATGACCCCGCTGGACGGTTTGAAGCCGACCAGATGATTGAGCGATGCGGGGGCTCGGATCGATCCGCCGGTATCGCCCCCCACTGCAACAGGTACAAGCCCTGCGGCAACAGCAACCGCCGCACCTGAAGAGGAACCGCCCGGGGCGCGATGCAGCGTTGTGTCCCACGGGTTCCAGGGCGTGCCTCGGGTCGGGTTCTGCCCGGACAGGCCGAACGCAAATTCGGTCATCTGGGTCTTGCCCAGGATAACCATTCCGGCCGCCTGCAATCGTTGCGCGACGGTGCTGGTCACGGCACTGACAGTGCTCAGGCGGCTCAACGAACCTGCCGATGCCGGGGTATGGGCGATTTCGATGTTGTCCTTGATGGCGACCGGTACGCCATGCAAAGCGCTCAATGGGTGGCCTGCCTCGAGCGCACTGTCGGCGGCATCGGCTGCCGCCAGGGCTTGCTCTGCGAACACTGCGGTAAAGGCATTGAGCTCGCTGCCGCGAGCAATGCGGTCCAGAAAGTAGTGCGTGACGGCACGCGAGGTGATCTGCCGGGTAGCGATCAGATGGGCAATCTGCAGGGCAGACTGGAAACATAGGGCTTCGGATCGTTCGAGCATGGGTTCTAGGTTCTAAGCGGTGTGGGTCGGTAATCCCCGTATCCGATACTCGTTGACGGGGATTGCATGGCGTTGTTCGAGCCAGTGACTATTTCAGTGGCTTTCCGGCTGTTTCCGGCATTTTGATGAAGGTCACAAGCGTGAGCGCGGCGCCTGCGAGCACGTAGTAGAAGAACCAGCTCTCCTGACCGTTGCTCTGCAGCCAGGTCAGCAGATACGGCGTGGTACCGCCCAGCAGCGCCACCATCAGGTTGTAGGGAGCACCAATGCCGACGGCGCGAACGCGGCTGGGGAACTGTTCGGACATGATTGCCGGGGCGATGGAGGTATAGAGCGCGTAGAGCATAAGGCCGAACAGCTCCACCATCAGGATCGACGAGAACGTCGGCTGCATGCTGGTGATGATCGGGTAGAAGAACACCAGGTAGCCCAGGGCGAACACGATCAGTTGCGGCTTGCGCCCGAACTTGTCAGAGAGCATGCCGAAGAGTGGGTGCACGAGCATGAACGCGACCATTGCAACCGTGTTTGCAGCGAACGCTGTCGAGGACTCCACGTGCAGCGCACGGATGGCATAGGTCGGGATGTAGATGACGAACAGGTAGAAGGCAAAGGTGCTCAGGATCGAAAAGCCCACGATCCGCAGGGTCTCGCGCGGATAATCGCGCAGCAGGGTGCGCAGCGGTTGCTTCTCTACCTTGTCTGCGGTTGGCGGCGTGGAGGCTTCTGCTTCAGGTACCGACATACGCAGCCAGATGCCTGCGATACCGCCCAGGGCGCCGAGCAGGAACGGAATGCGCCAGCCGAACTCTCTCATCTGTTCCTCGGTGAGGAGGGTGGTCAGCGCCCAGCCGATCGCCGAGGCGGTCAGAATGCCCGCGGCGGAGCTGAAGAACACAAAGCTCGAAAAGAACCCGCGACGGTGGTCCGGCGCCAACTCGGCAAGGTAGGTAGAGGCTGAAGCGTATTCACCGCCCAGCGACAGGCCTTGCATCAGGCGCGCTATCACCAGCAAGACCGGCGCGAGCAGGCCGATCTTCTCGTAGGTGGGGGTGATGCCGATCATCAGGGACCCGCCTGCCATCAGCAGGATGGTGACCCCCAGTGCCGATTTGCGGCCATAGCGATCAGAGTAGATCCCCAGGGCCCAGCCGCCGATCGGGCGCATGAAGAACCCCACGGCGAAAATCGCGAAGGTCGCCAGCAGGGACGCCGTTTCGTCATTTTTTGGAAAGAATTGTGTGGAAAAGAACACCGCGAACGACGCATAGATCGTCCAATCGAACCACTCCACCGCATTGCCAATGCTGCCAGCAGCAATTTTGCGCGCGGTTGATACCTGCGGCTTTGCCGCTTCGGACGTTTGAGTCGCATAATTCATTGGCTTGTGCCTTTGGGTTTGAGTTGTAATTGTTTTTAGACATGTGCGGCGTTTTTTTGTATTAATTTGGCCACTTGAGCGAAGGTATTGTAAGGATATGGTCTCGTCAACCGTTGATTCGGATGAAAAAAGACATTTTGCGTTGGATGACGCGGATCTGGCCTGCCTGATTGCACTGCAGGCGAACCCTCGCGGCACCTGGCGGGATCTGAGCGCCGGCTGCGATGTGGCGGAGCGTACGCTTTCGCGTCGGCTGCAACGCTTGATGGACAACGGGTATATCCGGGTGATCGGCGAGCTCGACCCGGTTGTGGTGGGGAGTGGCCCGGTGCTGCATGCCTGGATTCGGGTAGCAGACGGTCGTCAGAGCGAAGTGGCGCAGCACCTGGCGCAGTGGGCACAGACGCAGGTTGTGATGGCGACAACGGGCGAGTTCGACATCTTCACCGAGATCAACCTGCCCAGCGTGGAAGCGCTTTCTGACATGGTGGTGCGGGAGTTGCCGCTGGTGCCGGGGGTTAGGCAGGTTCAGACGCAGGTGGTGCTCAGGTCGTTCCGACGAGCCAGCCGCTGGCGTATTGATGGTTCGGTGCCTACCGAGCCGGTGCTGGCCGGGCCTGTGAGCCTGAGTGCTGACGAAATGCGGTTACTCGGCGCCCTGACCCTGGATGGAAGGGCCAGCCTGGGCGTGCTTGCCGAGACATGTGGAGTCAGTGAGCCGAAGGTTCAGCGGATGCTGAGTGGGCTCGTCGACAGCAATGCCCTGACATTTCGTGTGGAGCTCGAGCCGTTGCTGGTGGGCTATGGGGTAGAAGCGATTGTGTCGTTGCAGACTCGACCGGGTGCGGCGGAGGGCATTGCCCAGGAACTGGCGAAGGATGAACACACGCGTTGCCTGTTTGGCACCAGTGGCGGCTCGCAGCTGTTCTGGCATGTGCTGTGCCGTGATATCCATGATCTATGGACCGTCTCGACCGCCCGCATGGGATCCCTGGACGGGATCATCTCGTGTGAGACCAACACGGTGGTCAGGGCCTACAAAAGGGCGGGGCGGGTGCGTCGAGGGTTGATGGTCGAGTAGGGCTCATGCCTGCCTTTGTGCAAGCAACGTAGCTGGCTACGTTGCCTGTTTGGGCTTCCAGTAGTCCATCTCGGCCACCGCTCTTTCAATGTCATCCATGTCGTCGCAGCCCAGCTCGAGGTTGAACTTTTCAGTGATTGTTCTTCGCATGGCGGCCAGTCGACGGGTGATCTGGTTTTCATCGATGAACCGTGTCGTCTCTTCGCAATACAGCGCTCTGTTGCCTGGGCTGATGTCGCCATCAACATCCCTGTAGTAATGGCGGGCAATGTCTCTCAGGGAAATGAGCATGTATTCGATATCGGCGACAAGGTGGATGGCTTCTTCTCCAGACAGGAGGATTTCTCTGTTTTCCTTCAGCAGTTTCAATGGGTCTTCCACTCGATCTTTGAACGGGTCAGGTAGCGAGGATATCCCATGTGGCGCTGGCGAACCCCATTGCGGGTCACTCGGATGATGACGGCCCCTGCGGGTCATTCACCAGAGCGGCCGCCGTCGCATGCAGCACCTGCACCAGCCACAGCACCGCGGCCCCCTTGCGGTAAAGCTCATTGACGGTCACGGGCGGGTGTTGGCGTACCACGCTCAAGCTGCTGAACCTGCCGTGCTCATCGTGAAAGGGTTGGGTCCAGCCGAGGCAAACGCCGTGATCCTGCGCGCCTGCCCACAACTCGGGGGGGCTGGTGAAAGCCTCTGGTGTCCATAGCAACGGGAAGGATGAGTGCCGGCTGTGCGCAAGCAGGGGCTCAACGACCGCAGGCTCATGGCGACGGTAGCTCTCGCCCCATGGGTTGGGGCAGTTGCTTTGTGTGATCGAAAAGGTCGGGGTGGTGAAACTGAAGGCGTAGCAGTCGAAACCCAGGCACCGAAGCAGCTTTTCCAATTGCGCCAACTGGCTGTCCAGGTCCTTCGAGCACACCAGCTGACGCAGTTGCTCCGTTGTCCAGTGATCCATCGTTGCTCATCCCTGCATGATGTGAACATCCGTGGATACAGATCAGTTTCTCCTGATAAATACGTATCAGATGCGCCTTTTACGACTGTAGCTCAGCTTTTTTGCGCTATTGCAAAAAGCGCTAACGCTTTTGCCGGGTGGCCTGCCTCTGGTCGGGCCTGCCCTCAGGGTCAAGTTCGCGCAGGCTTGCGGGCCCTTGTGCCGGTGACTCACCAGTCACCTGGCACAGCAACGCGCTGACTCGCTCGCCGTCCACCACGCCCCGTGCCTGCAAGAGGTCGGCCACTGCTACCAGCCCCGCCCAGTACCGGCGTACCAGGCAGCCGGACCGGGCAATGGCCAGGGCCTCGGCATCGAGCAGCTTGTGCGCGGGCAACAGGCTGATCAGTTCATGCCCGCGGCAGCGGTCGCCACGGCCGCTGCCGCGCAAGATCCGGTCATAGCGTGCGTGCCGGTGGATGGCTTCGGCCACGGGCCCGGCAAAGCAGTGCAGCAGGTCGCGCTCGATGGGTTCGACGAGGGAGGGCAGGTATTCGGCAATGCCACGGGCGGCGAAGGCCGGGTGCACGATCAGGTAGTCCGCCTCCACCAGCCCCTCGGCAAAGTGCGCACGCCCGTTCAGGTCGATCAGCGGGCCGCTGGCGGCCTGGGCGTGGGTCAGCACGGTCACCCGTGCAATGGGCTGGCCGTTCCACCACACGGCCAGGGCGTGACCGGCCTCGTGGATGGCGGTTGAACGCGGGCGCATGTCCATGGGGCGAGCCTCCCGTGGGGTGGTCGCTCGCCCTGACTACGCCTGCGTTATCGGTGCACGGCTCAGCGAGCGTTTGTCCTACCTTCTGCTCCCTGGCGGGTTCCGTATAAGAGATTATGGCTATCACCCACCAATACTGCGGCTATTTGCCGACTCGGGGGCGGCGAACTAGCCTTAGTTCGGTGCCGGCGCCAGCTGGCCGACCCATCCTGATGAAGAGACAAGATCGCGGCGCTCAGCCGTTCGAGTCGTTGACGATGCAACCTGTGTAACTGATTTCGCACGTTGCCACGGCGCCCTGGCAGGGCTGCCTGGCGACATGAACTCGACCAAGGGTAGCTCTCACATGGCAACTGAATCGAAATGCCCGTTCAATCATGCCGCCGGCGGTGGCACCACCAACCGTGACTGGTGGCCCAACCAGCTCAACCTGAAGATCCTGCATCAGCACGCGCCCCAGGCCGACCCGCTGGGCGAGGGCTTCGACTATGCCCAGGCGTTCAAGAGCCTGGACTTCCAGGCCCTCAAGCAGGACCTCACCGCGCTGATGACCGACTCGCAGGACTGGTGGCCGGCCGACTTCGGCCATTACGGGCCACTGTTCGTGCGCATGGCCTGGCACAGTGCGGGCACCTACCGTACCGGCGACGGGCGCGGCGGTGCCGGCTCCGGCCAGCAGCGCTTCGCGCCGCTCAACAGCTGGCCCGACAACGTCAGCCTCGACAAGGCGCGGCGGCTGCTGTGGCCGATCAAGCAGAAGTACGGGCGGGCGATTTCCTGGGCCGACCTGATCGTGCTCACCGGCAACGTGGCGCTGGAGTCGATGGGCTTCAAGACCTTCGGGTTTTCCGGCGGTCGCCCGGACGTGTGGGCGCCGGACGAGGACGTGTACTGGGGCTCGGAGAACAAGTGGCTGGGCGGCGACACGCGCTACGGCAAAGACCCTGAAGCCATGCAGCCGCCGGGCGAGGGCACCCTGGTGGCCGAACCCGAGCAGCACGGCAACGAAGAAAGCCGTACCGAGCAGGGCCGCAACCTGGAGAACCCCCTGGCCGCAGTGCAGATGGGGCTGATCTACGTGAACCCGGAAGGCCCGGAAGGCAACCCCGACCCGGTCGCCGCCGCCAAGGACATTCGCGAGACCTTCGGGCGCATGGCCATGAACGACGAGGAAACCGTGGCCCTGATCGCCGGCGGCCACGCCTTCGGCAAGACCCACGGCGCCGGCCCGGCCGACAACGTGGGCCCCGAGCCTGAAGCGGCAGGCCTGGAGGAGCAGGGCCTGGGCTGGAAGAACAGCTTCGGCACCGGCAAGGGCCCGGACACCATCACCAGCGGCCTGGAAGTGACCTGGACCACCACCCCGACCCGCTGGAGCAACAACTTCCTGGAGAACCTGTTCGGCTTCGAGTGGGAGCTGACCAAGAGCCCGGCCGGGGCCCACCAGTGGACGCCCAAGGGCGGCGCCGGCGCCGGTATCATCCCCGACGCCCACGACCCGTCCAGGCGGCGCAACCCCACCATGCTGACCACCGACCTGTCGCTGCGCTTCGACCCGATCTACGAGAAGATCTCGCGCCGCTACCTGGAAAACCCCGACCAGCTGAGCGATGCCTTTGCTCGCGCCTGGTACAAGCTGATCCACCGTGACGTGGGCCCGCTGTCGCGCTACCTGGGCCCGGAACTGCCCGCTGAGGAGCTGCTGTGGCAAGACCCGATTCCCAAGGTCGACCACCCGCTGGTCGATGACGGCGACATCGCCGCGCTCAAGGCCAAGGTACTGGCCTCGGGCCTGTCGGTGGCGCAGCTGGTGTCCACCGCATGGGCGGCGGCTTCCACCTTCAGGGGTTCGGACAAGCGCGGCGGTGCCAATGGCGGGCGGCTGCGCCTGGCCCCGCAGAAGTTCTGGCAGGCCAACCAGCCCGAACAGCTGGCCGCCGTGCTCGCGACCCTGGAAGGCATCCAGAACGAATTCAATGGGGCGCAGGCCGGTGGCAAGAAGATCTCCCTGGCCGATCTGATCGTGCTGGCAGGCAACGCCGGCGTCGAGCAGGCTGCGAAAAACGCCGGGCATACGGTCACGGTGCCGTTCACGCCGGGGCGCACCGATGCCAGCCAGGAGCAGACGGACGTGGAGTCGTTCGGCTTTCTCGAACCCATTGCCGATGGTTTTCGCAACTACCTCAAGGGGCACTACCGCGTGCCGGCCGAAGCGCTGCTGATCGACAAGGCGCAACTGCTGACGCTCAGTGCACCGGAGATGACGGTGCTGGTGGGCGGCCTGCGGGTGCTGGGGGCCAATGTGGGCCAGAGCAGCCATGGCGTGTTCACCCAGCGGCCGCAGGCGCTGACCAATGACTTCTTCACCCACCTGCTGGACATGGGCGTGGAGTGGAAGCCGGTGTCCGAGGCCGCTCAGGCGTTCGAAGGGCGTGATCGCAAAAGCGGGCAGGTGAAGTGGACCGCGACCCGGGTCGACCTGGTGTTCGGCTCGAACGCGCAATTGCGGGCCGTGGCCGAGGTGTATGCCAGTGCGGATGCGCAGCAGCAGTTCGTCAGCGACTTCGTGGCAGCCTGGGCCAAAGTGATGAACCTGGACCGTTTCGATGTGAAGTAGCGCGTTCGCCGGCAAGGCCGGCCCCTGCAGAGCAGCACAACCCCTGCAGGGGCCGGCCTTGCCGGCCAAGCGAATGCCTGCAGTACCGGCTCACACGCTGGCCGGCACCTCCCGTTGCAGCGCAAGGCGTGCAACAAGCCGCGTACAACCCGGCAGCGAAACCACCTCCAGCTGACCGCCCACCCGGGCGATGCGCGCATTCATGCTGCGCATGCCCACGCTCACCCCGGCGCGCTGTACCGCCAGCACGTCGAAGCCGATACCGTCATCCTCGATGTTCAGCTCCAGGCTGTCGGGCTGCGGCTGCTGCAGCTCAACCCGCACATGCCGGGCACGGCTGTGCTTGACCACATTGGTCAGCGACTCTTCCACCAGGCGGGTCAATGCCATGCACTGCAAGGCGCTGGGCGGTGTGCGCCACTGCGCGGCAAAGTGCCAGGTGCAGGTCACATCCAGTTCGTCGAACAGCTGGGTGAAGCGATGGCGCAGCGGGGCGATCCATTCCTGCGGCGTGGCCGGCACCTTGATGCCGGCGCTGGAGCCATTGTCGATGGTCTGGCGCAGGTCATCACGCAGCAATTTGAGCATCGACAGAAACTGCGGGCCCTGCAGCGGCGTGCTGGCCTGCTCGACCATGGCCATCATGCGCACCAGCGAACCGCCCAGCCCATCATGCAGGTCGTGGGCGATCTGCAGGCGGTCCTGCAGGCGGGAGTTGGTCAGCGCCAGGGCGTGTTCGCGTTCGAGGGTGGTGGCCAGTTCCCCGCGAGCGCGCTCGATGCCTTCGGCCAGCTCCAGGTTGAAGCGCTCGATGCGGCGCACGCTGCGCGCATGGCGCAAGCCCAGCACCACCGACATGCACAGGGTCGTCACCACGCTGGTGAGCGGTGTCCACGCGGGCGTTTCGCCGATCAGCTTCAGCATTATCAGCAGGTCATGGGCCCCGGCCAGCATGAATACCAGCAGGCTGGCGGCCAGCCACACATGCTCGGTCCGCCGGGTGCGCAAGGCATGCAGCTGAAACTGCAGGCAGTTGAGGAAAAACACCGTCGCCGTGCTCAGCACCGCCACCAGTTGCGCGTTGCCGACGCGGGCATCCGGGGCCAGTGCCATCAAGGCCACCAGTGCGGCAGTCAGCAGCCAGAGTGCCTTCTCCAGGCGCGGCAGCGATTGCCCGCCAAAGCGCCAGACAAACACGCAGAAGCAGGTGACGTACATCACCAGCGCGATGCCGTTGAAGCGCGCAGCCATCAGGGTGGTGGAGAAGGGCCAGGGGCTGGTCATCAGTATATTGGCGATGAACAGCACCCAGCACAGGGCCATGGCCGCATACCAGCCAAAGATCCGTTGCTCGCGGCGGATCACCCAGATACAGAAGAACAGCCCGCCCAGCACCGCCGAGACGGTCAGGTTGAGCACGAACAACGAGCGGTTGGTCCACAGCAACTCTTCATACAGCTGGCGTGCCGAGGCCTCATCCCCCAGGTACACCGGCCCCAGCCCGGGTGACTGTACCGCCAGGCCCACCACACGTACCCACAGCGTGTTGACGCCTTCGTGCAGCAGGCCTTCGGGCAGGTGCCAGTAGCGGGGCATGTTCCAGCTGCGTGACAGCGGCTCGCTCAGCTGGCTGTCACGCCACAGGCGCTGGTCGTTGACGAACACTTCGCCGGCCATGATCACCGAGCGCAGCGTCAGTGCCACCGGCATGCGTTGACCGGCCGCGCAGTCGCGCTGCCACTGGAGGCGGTACCACACCGTGCCGTCGTGCTGCGGCCAGCGTCGGCTCCAGTCGTCGGGCAGGGTCACGGCCTGCCAGGGGCCGGCCTCGGGGCGGTTGCCCTGGTCATCACCCTGGGCGGCGGCTACCGACAGCACCTGCACGGTGCAGCTTGCACCGCCCGGCGTTGCAGCCTGCGCTGCACCCGACAGGCACAGGACGAGCAGCCAGCACGCCATCAGGCCTCTCAATCGAGCAGGCCACGCGTGCGTGCCGCATGGATGGCGCGGGTGCGCGAAGACACCGCCAGCTTGCGATAGATGCGTTTGACGTGGCATTCGACGGTGTAGCGCGACAGGTTCAGCTGTTCGGCGATTTCGCGGTTGCCCAGGCCCTCGGCCACCAGGCGCAGGATCTGGTCTTCACGCGGGGTCAGGCGTTCGCCATCGGCGGTGTCGACCGGCTGGGCGGCCCCCGGGCGCAGTTCCTCGATGATGCGCCGGGCCACGAACGGGTCGATGGGGGCGCCGCCGCGCAGCACGCTGCGCAGCGACAACAGGATCTCCAGGTCGTCGCGTTCCTTGAGCACATAGCCGGTGGCGCCTGCCCGCAGCGCCGCGAGCAGGGTGTCTTCGGTGCTCCATGCCGAGATCACCAGGATCGCCTGGCCGGGGTCGGTGGCGTGCATCTCTTCGATCAGCTCGATGCCGTTGCCGTCGGGCAGGCCCAGGTCTACCAGCGCCAGCGCCACCGGCTGCGCCGCCAGGCAGGCGCGGGCCTCGGCCAGCGAGCTGGCGAACAGCAGGGCCTCGGGCCGGTAGCCCAGTTGCAGCAGCAGGGCTTCCAGGCGGCGGTGGATCAGCGGCTCGTCCTCCACCAGCAGTACCGGCGCGAGCAGCGTGGGTTCGGGAACAGTCGTCTGGATAGGCATGGGCAGTCTCGGGCGCGCGGTGGGGGCGACTGTGCCCCATGCAGCGGCCAATAGGTATCCCTGAAAACAGGTAAATGAAGCCTCATAGCCTACCCCACGCCCCGGTGCTAGCCCAGCGCCATTACCGCGATCACGCCCAGCGCCAGCATCACCAGCATCGCCCCCGTGGCCCGCTCCAGCCACGGCAGGGCACGGGCGAAGCGGCGGCGCACGTGGCGGTTGCCGATCACCACCGCAACCAGCAGGTCCCACGCCAGCACCACGCCGAACATCCACAGGCCGTAGGCCAGCTTCCAGCCAGGGCTTGCCTGCGGCCCGCTCAGCATGGCCGCCAGGCTGGCGTAGAACAGCGCGTTCTTGGGGTTGAGGATGCCGGACACCACCCCCATGCCGGCGGCGCCCAGCCAGGTGGTGGCCGCGGGCGACGGTGCCGGCGCCCCCTGCGGGGCAACCTCCAGCGTACTGGCACCGGCATGGCGGATGAACAGCCAGCCCAGGTACAGCAGGTAGGCGCAACCGGCCAGTTGCAGCACGATGAACAGCGTGCTGTGCGGCTGCAGCACCGACACGCCGGTAAAGGCGGCGACGATGAACACCCCGTTGGCCAGTGCGATGCCCAGGCAGGCCCCGCTGGCCACGCGCCAGCTGGTGGCCAGGGAGGTGCGTGCCACCAGGAAGAAATCCGGCCCGGGTGACAGCAGCGCCAGAAAGTGCGCTGCTGCAATGATCAGGAACTGCTCCATGTAACCTTCACTTCTATGGATGTGGGTCCAGGAAGTGTGTGGCGGGGCCGGGGGCGGCGTATTGAACAAAATTGCGCAGGTTCAGGCGGCGTGACGGGCGAACAGCTTTTCCAGTTGCTGCCACAAGGCCGGGTCGGTGCTGAACGCCACGTTGAAGCGCATCCAGCCGGTGGCCTGGGCGTCGACCATGAACAACTGGCCGGGGCCGATCATGATGCCGCGCTCCAGGGCGTCGTCCACCAGCGCTGCGCTGTTGGCGATCTGCGGGTGGCGGGTCCACAGGTACATGCCCTCGTCGGACTCGACGAAAATCTCGAAGCCCAGGCGGTTCAGGCGACGGCTGACCTCCTGCTGCGCCTCGGCCAGGCGCTGGCGCAGGCGCTTGAGGTGCTTGCGCCAGCGCCCGTCGGTGATGGCCGCATACACCACGCGCTCCATCACCTGTGAGGTGGTCAGGCCCGAGCGCATCTTCAGTTGCAGCAGCTTCTGGATCAGTTCGGGGTTGGCCAGCATGTAGCCCACCCGCACGTTCGGCGAGATGCTCTTGGAATAGCTGCCCACGTACACCACCTGCTGCAGGTGGTCCAGGCTGCTCAGGCACGGTTGCGGTTCGGCCACCATGTCGGCGTACAGGTTGTTCTCCACCAGGCGAAAGCCGTGTTGCGCCGACAGTTGCAGCAGGCGGTGCAGTTGCGCCAGCGGGGTGCGCGAGCAGGTGGGGCTGTGCAGGTGCGGCTGGGTGAAGAACACCGTGGGCCGGTGGTGGGCCAGCAGCCGCTCGAGATGCTCCAGGTCATACCCGGCCGGGGTGCGCGGCACGCCGATCAGGGTGGCGCCCTGAAAGCGCAGGATGCTCATCAGGTTGGGGTAGCCCGGGTCGTCCACCAGCACCACGTCGCCCGGGCGCACCAGGGTGCGCACCGCCAGGTCCAGCGCCTGGCTGGCGCCGTGGGTGAGCATCAGCTGGTTGGGGTTGGCCACGATGCGCTGATCCTGTTCCAGGTTCTGCGCGGTGAGGGTGCGCAGCTCGAGCAGGCCCATGGGGTCGCCGTAACCGCTCAGTTCCATCACGCTGCCGGCCACCTGGCGCAGGCCGCGGCGCAGGCCGTCCTCGAACATCCACTCGTTGGGCAGCCAGCCACAGCCGGGCTTGAAGGCCAGCTGGCGGCTTTCGAAGATGTTCTGCAGGTACCACTCGGAGTTGAACTCCGGCTTGCCCGGCTCGGCGTCGCTGGCCTGGCTTTCGATGCGCTCGTTCACCGAGCGGTTGACGAAGAAGCCGGCATTGCCGCGGCTGACCAGCAGGCCCTGGGCCACCAGCCGATCGTAGGCTTCGACCACGGTGAAGGTGCTGACCGAGTAGGTGGCGGCGAAGGCGCGGATGGACGGTACCTTGGCACCGGGTTTGAGGGTCTGGTTCTCGATCAACTCACGCAACCCGTTGATGATCTGGTTGACGAGCGGGGGGGCGGAGTCGGGTCGTAATTCAAGCATGTTGGGGCTGTGCCTTCAGGGTGCGTAACGCCTGGCGCCTGCAGGGAACGGGGGTGTACTGCATTGGCGGCCTGTACAGTGCAGTGCATATTTCACGGCGCTGTGCATGGCTCTCTGTGTCGTACATTTTTACATTAGGGGTCTGTATTCGCCAGCTAAAGCATGTTGAGAGGCCCGATCACTACCGCCAGGGGCAAGCCCCCGGGCGTGCACAGCACGATTGCCGACCTTCAAGGCCATGGATGCCCGCCGGGTTTGCGATCCATCCCGTACACAATCAGACACTGACGAGCAATGAAGCCCGGCATTCGCCGGTCTTGCGTGTTCGCTGGAAAAAGAAAAACAAGGGGTAGACAACTGATGGACGCTACATCGACTTCCACATCCTCCAAGGTGGAGCCCGAGAGCAAGCTTAGCGCTTCGCTCAAATCGCGCCACCTGACCATGATGTCCATCGCCGGGGTGATCGGCGGTGCGCTGTTCGTGGGCTCGGGGAGTGTGATCCACAGCGCCGGGCCGGCCGCCATCCTGGCGTACCTGGCCGGCGGCATCCTGGTGGTGCTGATCATGCGCATGCTGGGTGAAATGGCCACCTCCTCGCCAGACACCGGCTCGTTCTCCACCTACGCCGAGCGCGCCATCGGGCGCTGGGCAGGCTTCACCATCGGCTGGTTGTACTGGTGGTTCTGGGTCATCCTGATGGCCTGGGAAGCCTATGTGGCGGGCAAGATCCTGCACGGCTGGTTCCCCTCCATCAGCGTCAACGTGTTCGTGCTGGCCACTACCCTGGTGCTGATCAGCGTCAACTTCTTCAACGTCAAGCACTACGGGGAGTTCGAATTCTGGTTCGCGCTGATAAAGGTGGTGGCGATCATATGCTTCCTTGTGGTGTGCGGGCTGGCCGTGGCCAACCTGTGGCCCACCGGTGAGGTCCACGGCATCAGCAACCTCACGGCCCAGGGCTTCATGCCCAATGGGGTGGAGGCAGTGGTGGTGGCCATGCTGGGGGTGATGTTCGCCTTCCTGGGCGCCGAAATCGTGACCATCGCGGCCGCCGAGTCGAAGAACCCGTCCGAGCAGATCGTCAAGGCCACCAACTCGGTGGTGTGGCGTGTGTGCCTGTTCTATGTGGGTTCGATCTTCCTGATCGTGGCCCTGGTGCCGTGGAACGACCCGCTGATGGGCCAGTCGGGCTACGGTTCGTACCGTCGTACCCTGGAGCTGCTGGGCATTCCGGGCGCTGAGTTCGTGATGAACTTCGTGGTGCTGACCTCGGTGAGCAGCTGCCTGATCTCGGCGCACTACACCGCCTCGCGCATGCTGTTCTCGCTGTCGACCCGCGGTGATGCACCGTCGTTCTTCAAGATCACCCGCGCCGGTACCGGTGTGCCGGTGTTCGCCATCATCGGTTCGTGCTCGGTGGCGGTGTTCGTCGCCCTGATCAACTTCAGCGACACCCTGCGCCCGAAAGACGTGCTGGACGTGCTGATGAACACCACCGGCATGATCGCCTTGCTGGTGTACCTGGTGATCGCGTTCTCGCAACTGAAGATGCGCCGCAAGCTGGAAGCCGAGGGCAAGGAAATCCGCCTGAAGATGTGGCTGTTCCCGTGGCTGACCTACCTGGTGATCGTGTTCATCATCGGGTGCCTGGTGACCATGGCCTTTGTGCCGGACTACCAGGTACTGGTGTTCTCCACCGGTGCGGCGGCGGCCATCGTGGCACTGATGGGCGTGTTCATGCACGTGCGTGCGGCCAGGCAGCTCAAGGGCTGACAGGCACCATGACGAAAAAGACCAGGGCCGCAAACGGCCCTGGTTTTTTTTTGCCTGCCCGCGGCGCGGATGCCGCCCGCCGGGTTCGTCCTACAAGCAGTGGCCGTGATGCCGGTAAACAATCCCCATTACGGCACCGGGCAATCATCGCAACGTTGATTGCAGTGTGCCAGTACGCCTGCCTAGCATGCCCGTTTGCTCGATTCGGCACGGAGTGCAGGCATGAAGATCGTTCACAAGGCTGGCCTGGCGGCCGCCACATTGCTGTTCATTACCACCGGATTGCTGTCGGTCACGCAGGTCAGCCAGGTGCGCGAGGCCCTGCACAAGCAAGTGTCTGCCGGCATCGCCGAGTCCAGCGGTGCCCTGGCCCGGCAGATCGAGAACTGGCTGAACGCCAAGCTCAAGCTCATGGGCCTGGTGGCGCAGGTCATCGACAGCCGCTACAGCCCTGAAAACACCCAGCGCATCATCGACAGCCCGATGCTCAAGGACGAGTTCATCCTGATATTCGGCGCCTTGCAACGCGACGGCAAACCCCTCACCAACACGCCCAGCTGGCGCCCCGATGCGAGCTGGGACGGGCGCACACGGCCCTGGTATGCCGTCGCCAAGGGCGCCGACAAGGCGGTGCTCACCGAGCCCTACATCGACTCGGCCACTGGCGAAACGCTGATTTCGGCGGTCACGCGCCTCCACGATGGCGCTACCTTCGCCGGCGTGCTGGGCGGCGATATCCGCCTCAAGAGCGTGGCCGATGCCATCAATACCCTGGACTTCAACGGCGCCGGCCATGCCTTTCTGCTCAGCCGCAACGGCACGATCATTTCCCACCCCGACAGCCAGTACAACGGCAAGCCCTACAGCAGCCTGTTCGATGGCCAGCACCCGGCGCTGGACAGCCAGCTGCAGACGGTTCGAACCGGCGATCACGATTCACTGGTGTCCTTCACCCCGCTGACCTACCTGGAGGGCATGGACTGGTTGATCGGCGTGGTGCTCGACCAGCGCATCGTGA
This sequence comes from Pseudomonas palmensis, assembly GCF_049942755.1. Lineage (NCBI taxonomy): Bacteria > Pseudomonadati > Pseudomonadota > Gammaproteobacteria > Pseudomonadales > Pseudomonadaceae > Pseudomonas > Pseudomonas palmensis. The sequence continues at coordinate 5,694,545 of NZ_CP187958.1, read as the reverse complement.
TGGCCGAGGCCGACAGCCTGACCTGGCGTGCAGTGCTGGCCACGCTGCTCGGCGTGCTGGTGAGCCTCGTGGTGCTGGGCCTGCTGCTCGGGCGCCTGCTCAAGCCGCTGGAGCTGCTGCACCGCTCGTTCCATGAGGTCAACCAGGGCGACGGCGACTTGACGCGGCGCCTGCCCGACGGCGGCAATGACGAGGTGGCGCTGGTGTCGCGCGAGTTCAACGGCTTTCTGGGCAACCTGCAGAACCTGATCCATCAGGTGATGAGCACCTCCAACCAGGTGCGCGAGAGCACCCACCTGACGTCGGCCGAAGCCACCCGGACCGATGAACGCCTGCAGCGCCAGTTGCAGGAGCTGGACCAACTGGCCACGGCCATGCAGGAGATGGCCTCCACCGCCGAAGACGTCGCGCGCAACGCCCAGGCAGCGGCGCAGGCCGCAGTGATTGCCGACGAGGAAGCACACGGCGGCGAGGACGTGGTGCGACGCTCGACCGCGGCGATCCGGCAACTGGCCAGCGAAATGGACGACACCGGCCATGCAATCAATGACCTGTCGCGCCTCAGCGACAACATCGAGTCGATCCTGGCGGTGATTACCAGCATTGCCGAGCAGACCAACCTGCTGGCGCTCAATGCCGCCATCGAGGCTGCACGTGCCGGCGAGACGGGGCGAGGTTTCGCGGTGGTGGCCGACGAGGTGCGCACGCTGGCCTCGCGCACCCAGCAGTCGACCCAGGAGATCCGCCAGATGATCGACCAGCTGCAGGCCGGGGTGCGCCACGCCGAGTCGCGCATGCAGCACAACCGCGATAGCGCCGGCAAGACCGCCGAGGAGGCGGGCGCGGCCAACGACAGGCTCGTGCGCATTCGCCAGGCGATCACCCGCATCAACGACATGAACACCCAGATCGCCACCGCGGCCGAGCAGCAGAGCGCCACCAGCGAAGAGATCAACCGCAACACCACGACCATTCGCGACATCAGTCATGAAGTGGCCGCAGGCACCCAGGTGCAGGTGCGCCAGTGTGCGGTGATGGTGGAGCAGGTGGGGCAACAGCACCACCTGCTGGGGCGCTTCAACCTGTGAGGCGGAGGCTCAGGCCTTGAGCGAGGCCATGTCGATCACGAAGCGGTACTTCACGTCGCCGGCGATCATGCGGCTATAGGCCTCGTTGATGTGCTGGATGTCGAGCATCTCGATGTCGCAGCAAATGCCGTGCTCGGCGCAGAAGTCCAGCACCTCCTGGGTTTCGGCGATGCCGCCGATCAGCGAGCCGGCCAGTACGCGGCGCTTGAGCACCAGGTTGGCGGCGTGCAGGGGCGGCTCCACCGGTTCGATCAGGCCCACCAGGATGTGCACGCCGTCGAACTTCAGGGTTTCCAGGTAGGGGTTGAGGTCGTGCTGCACCGGGATGGTGTCGAGCAGAAAGTCGAAGTGCCCGGCCACGGCGGCCATCTGCGCGGCATCGGTGGACACCACCACATGGTCGGCGCCCTGGCGGCGGGCTTCCTCGGCCTTGCTGGCCGAACGGGTGAACAGGGTGACTTCGGCGCCCATGGCCTTGGCCAGCTTGATGCCCATGTGACCCAGGCCGCCCATGCCGAGGATGCCGACCTTGTGCCCGGCCTTGACCCCGTGGTGCTTGAGCGGCGAATAGGTGGTGATGCCGGCGCAGAGGATCGGCGCGGCGCTGGCCAGGTCCATGCCGGCCGGGATGCGCACCACGAAATGCTGGTCGACCACGATACTGCTGGAATAGCCGCCCATGGTGTTGCTGCCGTCGACCCGGTCGGGGGTGGCGTAGGTCATGGTCGGGCCTTCGAGGCAGTACTGTTCCAGGTTGGCGGCGCAGGCCTGGCAGTGGCGGCAGGAGTCGACCATGCAGCCCACACCCACCAGGTCACCCACCTGATAGCGGCTGACGCTGGCGCCCACGGCAGTGACCTTGCCCACGATTTCGTGGCCGGGCATCAGCGGGTACACGGCGATGCCCCATTCGTTGCGGGCCTGGTGGATATCGGAGTGGCACACGCCGCAGTAGAGAATCTCGATGGCCACGTCGTCGGGGCGTGGGCTGCGGCGCTGGAAGGTCATGGGGGCGAGGGGCGTGGTGGCCGACTGGGCGGCGTAGCCGATGGCGGTGTACATGGGGGAACCTCGCAAAAGCAATGACGGTAGAGGCGGCGCATTGTCCGCGCGGGCAACGGGCGTGCCCACCGGCATTCCTCTGCGTGTCATGCCTGATTCTCCGGACCTGCGGGGGTGTCGCCCGGGCGGGCCGCTTCGCCGGCAAGGCCGGCGCCTACTGGCGAAGAGGCGAGTCGAATCCGGTCAGTGCGCGGCCTGCTCCAACAGCCGGTAGATCCGCTCATCCTGCGCGTGCGCCACATTGAAGCGCAGCCACGGCACCACCCGCGCATCGGGCATGAACAGTTGCCCGGGCGCGAGCAGAATCTTGTGCTCGCGTGCGTCCATGGCCAGTGCCGTGGCGTCTTCGACCTGGGGGTGACGGGCCCACAGGAACAACCCCGCATGGGGCTTGACGAAGATCTCCATGCCCACCGCCTCGAGCTTGCGCGCCACCTGTTCATGGGCCAGGGCCAGGTTGGCCTGCAACTGCTTGACGTGCTTGCGGTGGCGCCCCTGCAGCAGCACCTCCAGTGCCAGTTCCTCGGCAATTGCCGAGGTGGTCAGGCCGCTGGCCATCTTCAGTGGCACCAGTTCGTCGATCAGGTCGCGGTGCGCGGCAACGAACCCCACCCGCAGCGACGGCGCGATGCTCTTGGAGAAGCTGGCCACGTAGATCACCCGCGCCAGCTGGTCCATGCCTGCCAGCGCCTGCTGGTCGGACGGGTCGAGGTCGGCGTAGATGTCGTTTTCCACGATCAGGAAGTCGTACTTTTCCGCCAGTTGCAGCAGACGGTGGGCCACCGCCAGTGTCAGGCTGGTGCCGGTGGGGCATTGCAGGCGCGTGTTGGTGAAGAACACCTTGGGCCGGTGTTCGCGGATCTGCGCCTCGAGCACGTCCAGGTCGATGCCGTCGCGGGTGCGTGGCACCCCCAGCAGACGGGCCCCCTGCAGGCGCAGGTTGAGGAACAGGTTGTGGTAGCCCGGTTCGTCCACCAGCACGCTGTCGCCGCGGTGCACCAGGTAGCGCACCAGCAGGTCCAGCGCATGGCTGGCGCCGCTGGTCAGCAGAATCTGCTCGGGGTGGGCGTTGACTCGGGTATCGAGCAGTTTCTCCACCAGCCGGGCGCGCAGGTTGGCGCACCCCTTGGCATGGCCGTAGCCGGTGAACTCGCTCGGGTCGCGGCGGCTCAGGGCGCGCAGGCTGCGCTGCACCCCGTCATCGTCGCTCCAGGGCTCGGGCAGCAGGCCGATGCCCGGGCGCAGGTCCATGCCCAGCGGCTGGAACACCTTCTGCAGCAGCAGGTAGGCGTCGAAGTCGAAGGCATCGTCGCTGGCACTGGGCATCGGCGGCGGGGCGGGGGTGTCGGGGGCGCTGCGTACATAGAAGCCGGCATTGCGCACCGCCGTCAGGTAACCCAGGGCCACCAGCCGGTCATAAGCCTCGACGGCGGTGAAATGGCTGACCTTGTGGGTTTGCGCGAACTTGCGGATGGAGGGCAGCTTGGTGCCCGGGCGCAAGCGCTGTTCGTTGATCGCGAGGGTGATGCCCGCAACGATCTGGTTGACCAGCGACTGCGACGAGCTGGCATCCAACAACATCATAGAAAACATCCGTCAGGCGAGGGTGTGGCGGTGGGTGTACTGGTGAAAACACCATAACAGGGCCGGCACAACCAGCGCGTTCTGTGCATGGTGGGCCGCCGGGGGCTGCTGCAACATCCCTGCATGCCGGCGGGCCAAGTGCCCGAAACATACCATGAACAAGGAGGCGCGATGCACCCCAACACCCCGCGGATCGACGCGCAGCAGGTTTCGCCCGAAGAGTGGCAGACCCGTTGCGACCTGGCAGCGCTGTACCGGCTGCTGGCCCACTTTCGCATGACCGATCTGATCGACACGCACATCTCGGCCCGTGTCCCCGGCGAGCCGGGGCATTTCCTGATCAACCGCTACGGCGTGCTGTTTCACGAAATGCGCGCCTCGGACCTGATCAAGATCGACCACCACGGCAACACCATCGACCCTGGCTATGACGCCGGCAGCGTCAACCGTGCCGGCTTCAACATCCATTCGGCGATCCACGCCGCACGTCCGGACCTGGCCTGTGTGGTGCACACCCATACCGCTGCCGGCATGGCCGTGTCGGCCCAGGAGCAGGGGCTGTTGCCGATCACCCAGCATGCGCTGAAGTTCTATCGCCGCCTGGGTTACCACGACTACGAGGGCATTGCGCTGAACCCGGCCGAAGGCGAGCGCCTGGTCAGGGACCTGGGCCCGCACATGGCGATGATCCTGCGCAACCATGGCCTGCTGGCCGCCGGGCGCTGCATTGCCGAAGCCTTCAACCAGATCTACTTCCTGGAGCGCGCCTGCCAGGCGCAGGTACAGGCACTGGCGGGCAACTCGCCGCTGCGCCTGCCGGACGAAGCGGTCTGCGAACTGACCGCGCAGCAGTCCGACGCCGAATTCGATCAGCAACTTCACCTGTTGGCCTGGACCGCCGCCTTGCGCCTGATCAGTGGTGATCAGGTGGATTACCGAAGCTGAAGTGCGACCACCCGAAAGGACGCCCAGCGTGTATCAACTCTGCCAAAACCAATAAATTACAGAGGTAGACATGAAAAGAACCACCATTGCCGCCGTGTTGCTCAGTGCTTTTGCCGCCAACGCCCTTGCTGCCGAAATCACCGTGATTTCGTTTGGCGGTGCCAGCAAGGATGTACAGACCGAGGCCTTCTACGCCCCCTTTGCCGCCGCCAGCCACAGCAAGGTGGTAGCGGGTGAATACAACGGCGAAATGGGCCGGATCAAGGTCATGGTCGACACCAACAGCGTCAACTGGGACGTGGTGCAGGTCGAGAGCGCCGAACTGATCCGTGGCTGCGAGGAGGGCCTGTTCGAACACCTGGACCTCAACCGTATCGGCAAGGAATCGGATTTCGTGCCCGGCACCCTGTCGGACTGCGGCGGCGGCCTGCTGGTATGGTCGATGGCACTGGCCTACAACGGCGACAAGCTCAAGCAGGCGCCTACCGGCTGGAGCGATTTCTGGGACACCAAGAAGTTTCCGGGCAAGCGCAGCCTGCGCAAGGGCGCCAAGTACACCCTGGAAGCGGCACTGATGGCCGATGGCGTGCCGTATGCCGACGTGTACAAGGTGTTGTCGACGCCGGAAGGGGTGGAGCGTGCATTCCGCAAGCTGGACCAGATCAAGCCCGACATCCAGTGGTGGGAGGCCGGTGCGCAGCCGATGCAGTTCCTGGCCAGCGGCGATGTGGTGATGAGCACCGCGTTCAACGGCCGGGTGTTCGCCGCACAGGCGGCCGGCGCCAATGTGCACACGGTATGGAATGGCAGCATCTACGCGATCGACTCGTGGGCGATCCCCAAGGGCAGCAAGAACAAGGCCCTGGCCGAGGACTTCATCGCGTTTTCGCTGCGCCCGGAAAACCAGAAGATCCACACCACCAAGCTGGGCTATGGGTCGACCAACCTGCATACCGCCGGGCTGCTTGACCCTGCACTGGCGGCGCAGTTGAACACCGCGCCGGACAACCTGGCACAGGCCATCCCGATGGACAGCGAGTTCTGGGTCAACAACGGCGAAGACCTCGAGCAGCGCTTCAATGCCTGGGTTGCCAAGACCAAGTGAGTGAACCCCTTCGCCAGCAAGGCTGGCTCCTGCACCAATCGTTGTAGGAGCCAGCCTTGCTGGCGAAAGGGCCACAACCGTCAATGCCTCTCGCTGTCAGTTCAGCGACTTCAGCACCGCCTCCAGCGTCTGCACGAACAGATCGGCATGCTCGCGCTGGAAGATCAACTGCGGCCTGATCTTGAGGATGTTGGCCGCCGGCCCCGCCGAACTGATCAGCACGCCACGTTCACGCATGCCGTTCACCACCCGTGCCGTTGCCTCGGTGGCCGGCGCCTTGCTGGCACGATCGGTCACCAACTCGACCCCCACGAACAGCCCGGCCCCGCGCACGTCGCCAATCAGCGGGTAGCGCTCGGCAAGCCCTTGCAGACCCGCCTTGAAGTATTCGCCCACCGCCGCGCAGTTGGCCATCAGGCCTTCGCCCTGGATCACGTCGAGCACCGCGTTGGCTGCTGCACATGACACCGGGTTGCCGCCGAAGGTGTTGAAGTAGCGGGCGGTGCGACCGAACGCATCGAGCACCTCGCCGCGGAACACCGCACCGGCAATCGGCTGGCCGTTGCCCATGGGTTTGCCCATGGTGACGATGTCGGGCTGCACGCCATGGCGCTGGTAGCCCCACATGTGCGAGCCGGTACGGCCAAAGCCCGATTGCACCTCGTCGGCGATGTACAGCAGGCCTTCTTCGCGGGCCACGGCCACCGCCTGTTGCAGGAAGCCGGCCGGGTCGGACAGCACGCCATCGCTGGCGAAGATACCGTCGAGCAGCAGTGCTGCCGGCTTGATCCCGCAGCGGCGCAGGTCGGCGATGGCGGCGCGCACGTCGTCGGCGAAGATCTGTGCCACGTTCTCGGCGCCCAGGCGGTAGGCGTCGGGAGCCCGCACGGTACGCACGAAGTCACCCACCGGCACGCCCGCACCCAGCGAAGGCGAGGCGGCGGCGATCTGGTCGGTCACGCCGTGGTAGGCCAGCTGGGTCACGATCAGGCCGGTACCGCCGGTGTACTGACGGGCGATGCGCAGGGCCAGGTCGTTGGCCTCGCTGCCGGTGCAGGTGAACATCACCTGGTCCAGCTCGGGCGGGAAGGTGGCCAGCAGTTTCTCGGCATAGTCGAGGATGCCTTCATGCAGGTAGCGGGTGTGGGTGTTGAGCACCTTGGCCTGCTCGTACAGCGCCTCGACCACCTTGGGGTGGCAGTGGCCGATGGAGGCCACGTTGTTGTAGGCATCCAGGTAACGCTTGCCGTCGGCGTCGTACAGCCACACGCCTTCACCCTTGACCAGGTGCAGCGGGTGTTCGTAGAACAGGCGGTAGGCCGGGCCCAGCACGCGCGCACGGCGCTCGATCAGGGCACGTTCGGTTTCGCTAAGGCGTGCGGCATCTTCGGCGGTGAAGCCATTGATCATGGTCATTTACAGCGTCTCCTCGGAGCAGATACGACGAATCTGTTGCTGCGCGACCTCGCGCGGCACGTCAGCCAGGGCCTTCAGGCCACGCCAGGCAGACGGCGCGTTGCGCAGGATGTAGGTGCGGTTTTCCGGGTACAGCGCAGCGCGCCAGTTGGTGATGGTCACGGTCAGCACCAGGCGGGTGGCGATCAGGTCCACCAGCAGTTCCTGTTCCAGCGGCTCCAGCGGCGCGATGCGGTGGTAGGCGCGGATGAACGGTGCAGCGTGTTCCAGCGGGTCGCCCTGGCTGCCCAGTTGATAGGCGGCGCCCACGGCCAGGTCGTTGACCAGCGGGGCATGCACCATGTCGCCGAAATCGAGGATGTTGCGCACCGGGTGCGGCTGGCTGGCATCGACGATCACGTTGTGCGGGTTCAGGTCGTTGTGGATCACCTGGGCGCGCAGGCCCTTGAGGTGCGGTTGTGCGTGGCGCTCGAAGTTGTCCAGAAAGTGCTGGGCCAGCTGGCGCTCTTCAGGGTCCTGGATCAGGCCGATCTTGTCGCTCAGCCGCGAGGCGTGCTTGAGGTCCCACAGCAGCTCGTGCCCGGCGCCGGGGTGGAAGAAGCCGCGCAGGGCCAGCCCCAGGCGGGCCAGGTGCTCGCCCAGGCTGCTGCGCAGCGCCACGTCGGGGTGTTCGACGCGGTGCAGGCAGATCCCGTCGACGAACGAGAACAGCCGCACCAGCAGCGGCTGGCCATCGAACATCAGCGGGATCTGGTAGCTGCCGCTGGTGTTGGGGTAGATGCGCTGCACCGCCAGGGTCGGGTCGCAGTGCTGGATGTGCAGCAGCGCCTGGTTCTGGAAGTCGGCCACCTGCGGGTCTTCGGCCGCGTTGGAGACCTTGAGCAGGTACTGGGCGCCGTCGGCGCAGGTGATCTGGAAGTTGAGGTCACGCTCGCCGGTGAGCAGGCGGCATGCGCCGTGCAGGCCGAAGTACTGCGCTGCCACGGCCTGCGCCTGTTCGGCCGAAACCTTGGGCGGAGCTGCGACCAGCAATGCGTCGAAGGCAGGGGGTGTGTGAAGGGTCACTGAACATCACTCTGTCGATTGCCGGGAAAGCTGGGGTGTCAGGCCAGCACTGGTTCGAACATAGGCCTGTTTGGCTATATCGGTTATATCCAGAGTTGATCAGTTGTTAAGGCCACTTGTATGCTCGCGGTTCCGATTCCGCCCCTGCAGTGAGGCACCCGATGGCATCGCTTCTCCACGACCTGCTGGTCGGCACGCTGGACCGCGACGGCGGCGTGACCCTGCAGCGCCAGTTGTACCAGGCGATCCAGGCGGCGATCCTGCAGCGGCGCCTGCCGGTCAACCACAAGTTGCCCTCCACCCGGGCGCTGGCCGAGCAGTTGCTGGTCTCGCGCCTGACCGTGTCGCTGGCCTACGACCGTCTGCTCGATGAGGGCTACCTGTACGCCCGGCCCGGCAGCGGCACCTTCGTGGCCGACACCTTGCCCCAGGTGAAAACCGGCGTGCCGGCCCCCGATACGCCCGATCAGGCGCCGCTGTCGGCCCGGGGCAAGGCGATCAACGCGCGCTTCGGCGCGGTGGCGCGGGCCGAGGGCGCCTTCGTGGGCGGCGTATCGGACGCCGACCTGTTTCCGTTTCATATCTGGAAGCGCCTGCACAACCGCTACCTGAGCAAGCGCCAGGCGCACCTGGCCGGCTACGTGGATCAGGGCGGCTACCGCCCGCTGTGCGAGGCGCTCAGTGCCTACCTGTATGCGGCCCGCGCGGTCCGTTGCAGCCCGGCGCAGGTGATCGTGACCCAGGGCACCCACCAGTCGCTGGACCTGGTGGCCAAGCTGCTGGGCGACCCGGGGGACACCGTGTGGGTCGAGAGCCCCTGCCATTGGGGGGCGCCGGTGGTGTTTTCGGCGGCGGGGCTGCACTGCGCGCCGCTGGCGATCGATGCGCAGGGCGCCTGCCTGCCTTCTGCAGTGCCGGCTGCTGCGCCGCGGCTGGCGTTCGTCACGCCGTCGCACCAGTACCCCACCGGCAACATCATGTCGCTGCAGCGCCGGCGTGACTGGCTGGCGTATGCCCAGGCCAACAACCTGTGGGTGGTGGAGGATGACTACGACAGCGAGTTCCGGTACGACATCGAGCCGATGCCGTCGCTGCAGGGGCTCGGTGGCGAAGACCGGGTGATCTACCTGGGCACCTTCAGCAAGGTGATGTTCCCGGGGCTGCGCCTGAGTTACCTGGTGGTGCCCGAGGGGCTGGCCGAGGCCTTCGGCAAGGGCCTGATCCAGCTGTACCGGCCAGGGTACCTGTCGATTCAGGCGGCGATGGCCGACTTCATCCAGGAAGGGCATTTCGCCCGGCACATCCGCAAGATGCGCGCCGAGTACGCCCAGCGCCGCAGTTGCCTGCAGCAGTGCCTGGACGAGGCGTTCGGGGCGCTGATCGGGTACTCGGCGGGGCAGGCGGGGTTGCACCTGGCGGTACGCATCGGTGCCCCGGGCACGGCGCGCAAGATGCTGGCGCAGGCCCCGGCACATGGGCTGGTGCTGCGCGGCGGCTACAGCGTGGAGCCCGACGCCGATGACGACAACCTGCTGGTGCTGGGGTACGGCGGGGTCAAGGTGGGCGAGATCGAGGCGGCAGTGCAGCGGCTGCGGCGGCTGTACGATCAGGTGGCGGCAGGGCCGGCTCCCGCACCTGTCGTGTAGGAGCCGGCCTTGCCGGCGAAACGGCCTGCGCGCTCGCTGCTCTACCGGCCTCCCTTCTGGCGCTTGTCAGCCGGCTGCGGATGCCCGAACAGATACCCCTGAAAATGCGAGCAGCCTTCGGCCTGCAATTGCTTGAACTGCGCCTCGGTCTCCACCCCCTCGGCGGTGGTGTTGATCAGCAGGCTGCTGCTCATGCCGGTAATGGCGCGGATGATCGACATCGCCTCGCGGCTTTCGCCCATGTCGTGCACGAACGACTTGTCGATCTTGATCCGGTCGAACGGGAACGAGCGCAGGTAGCCCAGCGAGGAGTAGCCGGTACCGAAGTCGTCCAGGGCAATACGCACGCCCATGTCCTTGAGCGCCTGCAGGGTACGCAGGTTGCCGTCGCTGTTCTCCAGCAGCACCGATTCGGTGATCTCCAGTTCCAGGCGCGACGGGTCGAGCCTGGCGTCGGTCAGCGCAAGCTGCACCACTTCCACCAGGTCGCTGTTCTTGAACTGCACCGGCGACAGGTTGACCGCCACCGATTGCTCGGTGGCCCAGCTGGCGGCCTCCTGGCAGGCCAGGTTCAGCGCCCGCGTACCCACCTCGTGGATCAGCCCGGTCTCTTCGGCAATCGGGATGAAGTCCATCGGCATGACCTGCCCCTTGACCGGGTGCTGCCAGCGCATCAGCGCCTCGTAGCCGGTGATCTGCCCGTCGTTGCCGATGATCGGCTGGTAGTGCATGTGCAGCTGGCCCAGGTGCAGCGCGGTGCGCAGGTCGGTTTCCATGATGCGGCGGCGCCGCGCGGCTTCGTCGAGCTCGGGGTGGAACAGCTCGTAGCGGTTGCGCCCGTTGCGCTTGGCCTCGTACAGCGCCATGTCGGCGTAGCGCAGCAACTGGTCGGCCTTGTGGTGGTCGACCGGCGCGATGGCGATACCCACGCTCAGGCCCACCGAGAAACTGTGGCCGTCGATCAGGAACGCCGGCGCCACTGCCTCGATCAGGCGCGTGGCGGTGCGCTGGGCATCCTCGAGGCGCGCCAGGTGTGGCAGCACCACGGCGAACTCGTCACCGCCCAGGCGCGCCAGGGTGTCCTGGTCGCGCAGCACGCTGCGCAGGCGCTGGCCCAGGGCGCGCAGCAGGCGGTCGCCGAAGGCATGCCCCAGGGCATCGTTGATGTTCTTGAAATTGTCCAGGTCCAGACACAGCGCCGCAGTCATGTGCTGGCGCGCCTGCCCGTCGGCCAGCGCCTCTTCCAGGCAGTTGTGGAACAGCGTGCGGTTGGGCAGGCCGGTGAGTTCGTCGTGGTGCGCCATGTGGTGAATCTGCGCGTGCGCGGCGATCTCGTCGGTGACGTCGTCGGCGATCTGCAGCACATAGTGGCCCGCACCCACCTGCGGGTTGCGGCTGAGCAGGGTGCGTGAGCGCAGGGTGCGTCGGCCCAGCGGGGTGTCGAGGTGGTCTTCGGTCAGGTGCAGGCCGTTGTGGTTCAGGCAATGCTCGGTGAGGTGTTCGAGGTAGCCGGCCATCACCGGCACCAGGCTCTGCTGCGGGGTACTGCCGACCAGGGCGCACTGCTGGCTGGAGAACAGCTTCTCGGCCTGCGGGTTGGCCAGCAGGATCTGGCGTGACGCCACGTCCAGCACCATCACGCTGGACGGGATGTTGCTGATCACCGAGTCGAGAAACTGCGACAGCGCGGCCATTTTCTCGCTCTGCGCTTCGGCCAGCTCCTTGGCTGCCAGCAGGTCGAGTTCGTACTGGCGGCGCTCGGTGATGTCGCGGGTGATCTTGGCGAACCCCAGCAGCTGGCCATCGTCGTCGTGGATGGCTTCGATCACCACGTTGGTCCAGAAGTGCGAGCCGTCCTTGCGCTGGCGCAGGCCCTGGGCCTCGAAGCGGCCGGTCTGGCGTGCGGCGTCCAGGCACTGGGCGGGCAGGCCGGCGGCGCGGTCCGCCGGGGTGTAGAACACCGAGAAATGCTGGCCGACGATCTCGTCGTGGGTGTAGCCCTTGGCCCGCTCGGCGCCGGCGTTCCAGTTGATCACATGGCCCAGCGGGTCGAGCATGTAGATGGCGTAGTCGTTCACGCCTTGTACCAGCAGGCGGAAGTGACGCTCCTGTTCACGTTGTTCGAGCAGGGCGCGGCGCTGTTCGGTGCAGTCGCGGGTAACCTTGGCAAAGCCGACCAGGTGGCCGTCGTCGTCATGCACCGCGTCGATCACCACGTGCGCCCAGAACGCACTGCCGTCCTTGCGCAGGCGCCAGCCCTCGGCCTCGAAGCGGCCCTGGTCGCGGGCGGTCTGCAGGTTTTTCTGCGGCAACTGCGTGGCGCGCTCCTCGGCGCTGTAGAACACCGAGAAATGCTCGCCGATGATCTCTTCGCCGGTATACCCCTTGGCCCGCTGCGCCCCGGCGTTCCAGTTGCTGACCACACCCTCCGGGGTCAGCATGTAGATCGCGTAATCGATCACGCTCTGTACCAGCAGGCGATACATTACATCGGAGTTTTCAATCATGTCGGCATCTCGGATCGCGTGGGGATGAAGCCAGCGGGGTGGGCAAGAGGAAACGAAAGGCGCGGGTGCGCAAAGCGGCACACTCAATATCAGGGCCGGATGCGAACGGCAATGGTTCTTTGGTACTGATTTTGGCGGCGCTCAGGGATTTGCGCGGCGCGAGGTGGGCATTTGGCCAGCAACGCCGGCTCCTGCAGGCTGCGTGCGCCCGTGCAGGAGCCGGCAATGCCGGCGAAGGGGCTCAGAACTCCAGCTGTGCCGAGAACGTCAGGGTACGCGGCGCGCCCAGGAAGTGGTCGCTCAGCCAGTACGCCTTGTTGGTCAGGTTGCTGACGTTGGCGCGCAGGGTCAGGGCGTTGTCCGCCAGCGGCAGGCGATAACGCGCACCGGCATCGAAGGTGGTGAACGACGGCAGGCTGTAGTGGTTGGCCTCATCCACGTACTGCTTGCCGGTGTAATAGGCGCCGCCGGTCACGGCGAATCCGGGCACGCCGTTCAGGTCGTATTCGGCGTACACCTTGGCCAGCTGGCTGGCCACGCCCACCGGCTTGTTGCCCTCGATGCTGGCGTTGGCCGCCTTCTTCACCTGGGGGTCGAGCAGGGTCAGGCCGCTGACCAGGGTCAGCTGCGGGGTGACCTTGCCGGTGATGCCGAACTCCAGGCCGTTGTTCTCCTGGCGTCCGTCCTGCACGTAGATCTGCTGCTGGTTGGTGTAGCCATTGGGCTTGTCGATGTTGAACAGTGCCAGGGTCAGCAGGGCTTCGCCCACTTCGGCCTTGACCCCCACCTCGTACTGCTCGCTGATGGCCGGGGCCATGGCCTGGCCGGCGTTGAGTGCGGTGTTGGGCGCGATGCCGCCGGCCTGCAGGCCTTCGATGTAGGTGGCGTAGGTGGTCAGCCAGGGCAGCGGCTTGTAGATCAGCGAGACGTTGGGCGAGGTCTTGCTCTGGTTGTAGTTGTCGATCTGGCTCGGGGTGCCGAGCGATTCGGCCCACACGAAGTTGTCGCTGAAGGTCTTGATGCGGGTGCGGGTGACCCCGAGGATGGTCGACCATTGTCCGTTGAAGGTGATCACATCGCCCAGCAGCAGGTTGTCGGCCTGGGTGCGCGAGGACAGGCGCTGGTCGCCGTGGCCGATGGAGTAGTCGGGCTTGGCGTACTGCGGGGTTTCATCCAGCGGGATCGAGCCGTTGCCGCCCACCGGCTGGTACTGCGGGCCCGGGAAGGGAATGTAGTCGGTGTAGTCGCGTACCCGCGCCACGTTGCCCTGATAGCCGAAGGTGACCTTGTGGCCGATGCTGGCGGTGTCGAAGGCCGCGTCGGCGAACAGGTAGGCCGAGGTTTCCTCGCGCTCGACCGGGGCGAAGGCGTACAGCGGTTGGCTGTAGACCCCGGGCGAGGTCACGGTGGGGCCGGTGTAGGCGTACTGGGTGCGGTTGCGGTCGTGGGCCACCGCGCCGCGCAGGCTGAACACCTCGTTCAGGCGCCAGTTGAAGCGGCTGCCGACGCGCTCGTGCTCGCTGTCGGAGAACGCCCAGCGCTGGCTGTAGAGCTTGTCGTTGTCCAACTGATCGGCGTCGGGGCGCAGGCGCTGGTCGGCGAAGTACCAGTAGCTGGTCAGGCCGTGGGTCTGGTTTTTCTTGTACGAGGCGTCGAACTGCACCAGCAGGTCGTCGCTGACGTTCCAGTCCAGCGCCAGGCTGACCATCTTGCGACGGCGGTTCTGCAGGTCGATGGCGGTCTCGCCGTCCTGGGCCAGCACGTTGACGCGGTAGGCCAGCACGCCCTGATCGTCGATCGGGCCGCCGAAGTCGCCGTGCACATAGGCGTTCTCGCCGCCGGCGTTGCCCAGGGTCACGCTGTTGTAGCGCTCGTAGGTGGGGCGCTTGAGCACGTAGTTGACCAGCCCGCCCGGGCTGCCGGGGCCATACAGGAAGCCGCTGAGGCCGGTGACGATCTCCAGGCGCTCCATCTCCTCGACGAAGTTGCCGCTGTCGGAGCCATTGCTGAAACGCAGGCCGTCGTTGGCGATGTTGAGATTGCCCAGGTCGTTGAAACCGCGGATCGCCACCGAACTGGCATAGCCGGCGCCCGAGGGCGAGGTGAACTGGGTGAAGGGGCTGAGCTTGAAGATGTCGTCGGTGGAGGTGGCCTGGGTGTTGCGGATCAGCTCGCTGGACACCACGCTGATCGAATAGGGCGTGTCCTTGAGGGCCATGCCGCCCAGGGCGCCGACGTTCTTCAGCGAGTCGGTGAGGTAGCCGGCTTCGGCGCTGCCGTCGGCGATGCGGGTGGCGTTGACGTCGGTTTGCGGCAGGTTCAGCCGGGCTTGGGGCACAGCCTGTTCATCGGCGGCCAGCAGCGGCGTGGCGATACCGGCGCAGGCAATCGCAAGCGCCAGCAGGTGAGGGCGGGGCGTAGGGGCGGCAACGGACATGGGGTCAGGTTCCTGATGTGAATGGTTCTCAGTAACCCTGTTGCCGCACGAGAAACAAAAAGTGACAGAGGCGCTGCAAAATAAATCGTGCAGCGCCTTTTTTTCAGGTTTTGAAGCGCCGTACCAGCGTGTTCATTTCGTTGGACAGCTGGGTCAGGTTGAACGCATCGCTCTTGGCTTCACTGGCCAGTTGCGCCACCCGCTGCGCATCGCCGTGGATCTGGCTGATGTGCTGGTTGATGCTTTCGGCCACCTGGTGCTGCTCTTCGGCGGCGGTGGCGATCTGGGTGTTCATGTCGCGGATCATGTCCACCGACTCGCGGATCTGGCCAAAGCGGGTGCGTGCCTCGCCGATGCGGCTGACCGAGTCCTGCGACAGGCTCAGGCTGGTGTTCATCTGTGCTGCGACCTGGCTGGTGCCGCGGGCCAGGTTGGCGAGCATGCCGTCGATCTCGGCGGTGGAGTCGGCCGTGCGCTTGGCCAGCGCACGCACTTCGTCGGCCACCACGGCAAAGCCGCGACCCTGCTCGCCGGCCCGCGCCGCCTCGATGGCCGCGTTCAAGGCCAGCAGGTTGGTCTGCTCGGCAATCGAGCGGATGGTGCTGAGGATCGACTGGATGGCGTTGCTGTCGCGCTCCAGCTGCTGCATGGATTGCGCCGACTGGGCGATTTCCTGGCTGAGCTGGTCGACGCTGCCCACGGCGGCGTCGATCTGCTGCTGGCCCTCGGAAGCCTGGCGCTGGCCGTTGTCGGCCGACTCGGCGGCCTGGCTGCACGAACGCGCGACCTCGTTGGCGGTGGCGACCATTTCATGGAAGGCGGTCGACACCATGTCCACGGCCTCGCGCTGGCGACTGGCGGCGTCGGCCATTTCGTTGGACACGCTGGTGGCGCTGTGGGAGTTGGTCAGGATGCCATCGGCGGCGTGCATGATGTGCTGGATCAGGCTGCGGATCGCGCCCAGGAACTGGTTGAACCAGCCCGAGAGCTGGGCCGTTTCGTCGTTGCCGCGCACGTGCAGGTTGCGGGTCAGGTCGCCTTCGCCTTGGGCGATGCCTTCCAGGCCGTGGGACACGTCGTTGATCGGGCGCACGATGACCTTGGCAAAGCTGGCACCGACGAAGGCGAACAGCAGCCCAAGCGCGGCGGCAATGCCGACGATCAGCCAGGTGAGGCGGGTGGCCGAGGCCATCACTTCACTCTGCTTGACCAGGCCGATGAAGCGCCAGCCCAGTTGCTCGGAAGGCCACACGTTGGCCATGTAGCGCTCACCGTCAAGCTCGATCTCCACCAGCCCCTGGGTAGTCTTGGCCAGTTGCGCATAGCCCTGGCCGAGGCTGTCGAGCTGTTTGAAGTTGTGCGCCGGCTGCTTGGGGTCGACCAGGATGTTGCCGCTCTGCTCCAGCAGCATCACGTAGCCGGTTTCACCCAGCTTGAGCTGCTTGATGATCTCGGTCAGTTGCTTGAGCGACACATCCACGCTCACCACGCCGCCGTTGGCGCCCAGCGCGTTGGGCAGGCTGCGCACGGTGCTGACCAGCACCGCGTCGTCGTTGGCCCAGTAGTAGGCGGCGGTACGCAGGGTCTTGCCCGGGTTGGCCTGGGCCATCTTGAACCAGGGGCGCTGGCGCGGATCGTAGTTGGCCAGGCTGGGGTCTTCGGGCCATGAGATGTAGCCGCCCTCGGTGGTGCCGATGGAGATGTAGCCATAGGCCGGGTGGCTGGCGCCGAGGCGGGCAAAGTAGTCGAACACCGGTTTGTCCTGCGGCCCCATCGGCAGCGTGGGGGCGTCGGGCGAAATGTACTTCTTCAGGCTGGCGTCGGTGTTCTGCAGCATGGGCAGCTTGCTGAGAAATTCGATGTTCTGGCTGATGCCGTCGAAGAACAACTGCATGGCATTGGCCACCTGTCGAATCTCGCGGTCGCTGCCGTCGACGAAGTTCTCCCGCGCTTCCAGGCGGATGTTGAGTATCACCAGCGTAGCGACGACCAGTATCGGTACGCAGGCGATGGTCGCGAAGCCCCACGTGAGTTTCTGTTTGATGTTCATATCCGCTCCGCTGACGCCGTTTAATTGTTGTTTCGTCTGGTCGGGTTATCGGCGTGGCGAGCGGCCGCTTGAGCAGCAAAGGCAAGGATTGTAGGACATTTCATCTGCGCACTCCTGCGGTGCACACAAGCGCGTTCATGCGCCGTTTCGGGGCGCAGAAAAGGTGGGTTCGCAGGGGGCGTGGAAGGGCCTGGCAGAGTGCTATGTGGCTGGCTTGCGCGTCGGTTTTCAAGGTGGTTTTTTGCGTTGGCCTGGTAGTTGCCTGCCGAATGGACAAAGGAATGTCGTATCGGGAGATGTAAATGTCGCTATCGAACAATTGCATGCAACTGTCCGCCGCAGAAAAGCGCTGGCTGCCATGGTTTGGCAAGACCGGCAAACTGGCCATGGGCTGGGCCTGCCGCCTCAACCGATCGGCGTACCCGGTGATCGGGCAGACCTTCGAAGCCATTGCGCAAACCCGCGTCAAGTTGCTGCAGGGCTGGGCCCAGGAGCAGTGGGAGCACCTGGCGGAGCTGGCCGCCAGTGCCGGCAACGACATCCGCAGCCTCGATGGGCAGGTATTGCAGCAGAAGCTGGCCCAGGCCGAAGACTTTTCCGAGTTGTTCGTGGTGGATGCGGCGGGCGAGGTGCTTGCCTCGACCTGGCGCGGCCAGGGCACGCGCCCGCGCATCGACCCACGGCCGCTGGCCGAGGGGCTGAAGGCGCCGTTTCTGCATGGGCCCTACAGCGACCCGCTGACCCTGGCGATCGGCCCGTCGACCTCCAGCTTTCATGATGAAGTGACGCTGATGTTCTACCAGCCGATCAAGGTCGACCGCCAGGTGGTGGGCTGCCTGTGCGCACGGGTGCCCAACGACGTACTGGGCGACCTGATCCAGCGCGAGGCCGGGCATATCTTTGCCGAGTCCGGGGACAACTACCTGTTCATGGTGCAGTCGCGTTTCGACCCCGGCCTGCAGCCGGGGGTGGCCTTGTCGCGCTCGCGCTTCGAGGACGGCACCTTCAGCCACGGCGAGAACCTCAAGAGCGGCGTGTACACCCCGTGGAAGACCGTGCAGGTGCAGCGCCACACCGAGCTTGAGCTGCGCTTCACCGACCCGGCCACCGGGCAATTGCACCCCGGCGTGCGCGAAACCATCCGCACCGGCGCCAACCTGTTCGTGAGCTACCCCGGCTATTCGGACTACCGCCACATTCCCGTGGTGGGCAAGGGCGTGACCTTTCAGTTGCCCGGCTCGCCGGACCGCTGGGGCATGATGTGCGAAGCCGACCTGGAGGAGGTGTACCGGCGGCGCTCGCTGAGCTACGGCCTGATGAAGCCGTACCTGGCGACGATGCTCGGCCTGTTCGTCAGCAACTACCTGGTGCAGCACTACAGCGGCCTCGACCAGGGCCTGATCGATGCGTGCGAGGGCGTGAGCCTGCTGCTGGCCGCGCTGGTGTTCAGCGTGCTGGGGCCGCAGCGCCTCGCCGCGCGCCTGAGCGAGATGACCGACGTGATCAGGGCCATCGCCGAAGGCGAGGGCAACCTGCGCCAGCGCCTGGACACCACGCGCATGGCCAATGACGAGACCGGCGACATGGGGCGCTGGATCAACAGCTTCATCGACCACCTGGACGCGGTGGTGGGGCAGGTGATCAAGGCCAGCCACAGCGTGGGCACCACCAACCAGATGATGCTGGGGCGCAGCCAGGCCGCCAGCCTCACCTCCGAGGAGGTGGCCGATGCCGTGCACCGCATGATGGTGATCGTGGAGGAGCAACTGGGCGAGATCCAGCAGGCCTCGGCCGGCGCCGAGCAGATGAAGCAGGCCATGGACGAGGTGGTCAGCCGGGCGCGGGAGCAGTTCCTGACCGTGCAGGCGGGCACCCAGTCGATTCGCGATGTGGTGCAGCGTTCATCGTCCAGTGTCAGGTTGCTGGACAGCCGCATGGCCGAGATCGGCAACATCACCGGGCTGATCAGCGACATCACCAGCCAGACCAACCTGCTGGCGCTCAATGCCGCCATCGAGGCGGCGCGTGCCGGCGAGCATGGTCGCGGCTTTGCGGTGGTGGCCGACGAGGTGCGCAGCCTGGCGGCGCGCACGGCACGGGCGGCCGACGATATCCGTACGATGGTCGACGGTTTGCACAGCGAGACGCAGCAGGCCGTGGGCTTCATGCAGAGCGGCGTGCAGGACGTGGATGACAGCCTGCGCCTGGCCGAGCAGGCCTCGTCCGAGAACGTGCAATTGCACCGGGCCGTGGAGAACATGTTCGGCATCATCCAGCAGCTCAACCAGCGCAGCCTCGAGTACGGGCGCACCATCAAGGAGGTCGATCAGGCGTCACTGGAAATGCGCCAGACCGTGACGGTGCTGCACACCAGTGCCGAGACCGTGCGCTTGAATGCGAACAAGCTGCAGAAGCTGGTGGGCGTGTTCGAAGTCAGCCGCGGGGCAGGAGAGCCTGCCGCCGCATGACCCCGTTGGCGAAAACCCACCCCAAATCTTTTTTAAATCAGGGGGTTGCAAGCCCTCCCGAATGCGGACATAATGGCGTCCATCGAAAGCGACGAGAAATAAAAATCTCAACGTTTTCAATGAGATGCAAATCTCTACAGTTTGTACGTGATTGAGCTGCTTCAGAGGGTTCAGTCATTTGAGGCCGAGTAGCAAAGTGGTTATGCTCCGGATTGCAAATCCGTCTACGCCGGTTCGATTCCGACCTCGGCCTCCATTATTGAAAGCCCCGCAGATTAACGTCTGCGGGGTTTTTCTTTGGGCGATAGAAAACCTGATCGTTTCCGCATCTTGAGGCATCGTTTCCGCATCAGCCCTCTACTTGGTCGGGCTGACCACTTCGCCGACTCGGCGATAAACACGCTTGGTGATTTCCTCTTTCCCTGGTCGAGAAGTGCATGACTGGTGGCTCGTACAAAAAGTCAGAGCCAAAGACCTGGTAACGTCCGTTACAGTCAGCGCCGCCTCATCAGGCGGCGTTTTCGTATGGGGGGAAGGCGCTGGCGGGCAGCGCTGCTGGTGTTATGCTTCGCCGCTTACCAAACAGGGAGAGTGGTAGTGAAACTGCGGGAAAAGCATAAGGCATTTCAGGAATGGTTCACGCCGCGGAGGCGTCGGCGAGCGGGCGGTACGTTGCTCGTCATCTGGACTGTCGGCATCTGCGTTTACCCTGGCAAGCACTGGATCTACGTGATGATTCCCGGAATGATGTGGTTCATGAGCGCTTGGCCTCCCGAGCTCCATGACAAGCGCTGAGGCACTGGCGGGCGGCGCCGAAGGGGCAGGCCGCGCGGCGCTTCAGTTGATCAGTAAGCTGCGTTGGCAGGTTGCGGATAGTCAGGCTGCTGCTGTCCTGGTCGAACTCAATCTTTGAGCCGAGCAAGTGAGGCTCGAAGCTGATCGACAAACCCTCTGCTCGACCGGTGTAGCGCCTGAACTGGTTCAGGGTGCGCTTGTGCGCAGTGAAGCTTTCCATCAGGCCGTAGTCCCCGGCCTTGATAAATTCGGCGAAGGTCGCGGGTCTATCTTCATCGAGCACCTGCACCGTGTAGTGAGGCCCAAATATCAACATCAACCGGTCGGAACAGGGTCAATGCGGGAGCGCATTCAGGTGGGGCAAGACGTAATGCTTCGCGGCGGCATGCGCCGCCCTCCGTGACCTGAGCGCCTACGCAAGTTATCGTGGGGTTATGGATGGATGACTGAAGGAGGCGTGAATGCTGTGGTTCGGAACCGACAAAGCCAGGTTCAAGGTTCAGCGGCGCATCGCGGGCGTCGTGTTGTTCATTGCGATCTTCTTTCTGGCCGCACAGCTCGAAGCATGGTGCTCAGATAACGCCGCATTTGGCGATGTACTGGACGGCATCATCTTGACTGTGTTTGCAGGAGGCATGTTCTACCTGGCAGGTAGATGGTGACTCTGGTGGCCCTCCGTGGCCGGATGCGGCATGGGGGTGAGTGAATCTTTTCATCCAGCGTCGTCTACATTGGAGGGGCTATCCCCTTTCTGAGAGTACGGCCATGCTCAAATCGAAAATGTTGATCTCAGTGCTTACAAGCCTTGTTTTAATTACAGGCTCGGTCGGCGCATGCGCTGACCCCGGTAATGGAAAAGGGCAAGGCAACGGAAAGGGTAACGCCCACAATGCTCAAGGCCACGGCAACCAGGGGAGCGGGGCGAAGGGAACGCGTTCAGGGCAAAATGACTGGGACCACGGCCCGAACATTGATCGTGGCAGCGTCCTGAATGTACTGAACAGTTACCGCAATTATTGGGCCCCAAGTCCAGCACTACCGCCTGGCATCCAGAAGAACTTGGCACGAGGAAAACCGCTCCCTCCTGGCATCGCGAAAAAGCTCGACGCAAGACTTATCGGCCATCTACCGCGCTACGATGGCTATGAGTGGCAACAAGCTGGCACAGACTTGATTCTCGTTGCTATTGCCACTGGCATCATCTACGAAGTGATAAATGGAGTGCTGGATTAAGCTCGATCTATTAGAAGCTCGCATCAGGCTTTTCAGGCGGCGCGCTTGCTCCTCTGGATGCGAGTTGAAGGGTTACGGGTGCTGTGCGCTTGGACCGACAAGGAGCCGATAGCGCCTGAAGTACGTACCGTCGATATCAACTTCTCCGTCAGGGCGAAACCCTAGGCGCAGTACACCTTTGATTCGAACTCTGGTTGGTGGAAGCAGTAGGGTAATCGACTCCAGCCTCAACTCCTGAACAGCGCGCCGTACGATTTCATTGAAAATTACCTTTCCCAATCCCCAGTAGTGTGGATGGAGCACCAAGGCAAGATCGGCGTCGTCGCCCTCTTTCTGTAGCCCACCCCAACCGGCAAATTCATTCTCGACGAAGAAGGCCCAGGGCCCATATCCGTTAAGGACCCATTGGGCCTCTTTTTGGGCGACCCATGCCTTGCATTTTTTTTCGTCAAAGTCGGGGCGGCCCAAGGGCATCTGGCGTAAGACATCTGGATTGTTGTTAAGCGCCATGATGTCATCGGTTGAAACATCGCTGAGATGTCGGAACGTTAGCTGCATGATTTGCCTTGCGGATGACTTGATGTTCACCAATACCGGCAACCCACCATTATTTCAATGTCCAGGGGCGTGATGAGCAGACCGATGCCGCCACCATCGCCGACCGGATCAACCAGCAAAAGCTGAACCTGGCCAACCAGTACGGTGACAGCGCCTGCAGCATGAGCCTCGACGAGTACAACCAGAAGCTGGCGGCCCTTAAATTATGCTCATGCAGAAAAATGGCTCAAAAAAAGCCCGCGCTAGACGGGCTCAAGTACGCGTCGGGACAGTGACCTCACACGTTATGAGGGCTGAAATCGGGTGCCGCAAGCATGACAAAGCCAACTACGGCGCCAGACTTCCAACTTGTCGTATTGCGCGACGTTGAACCGCCAATGACGAACAAAACCGATCACGCCGATTGCAATGAACGCAACGCCAATGAAGAACCTGGTCCAATCGACTCCCCACCAGGTGTTCATGAGTTTAAGGCCGTCATACAGGATGATGGAGCCCACGATCGTAAGTATGACGGGCCCCAGCAAGCGTTTGCCTGGTGGGGGAGAGACGCTGGCGGCCAGGTCAGTCTGATGTTTACCCGTCGTCTCGACCGTAACACTTGGCCCTACTCCGGATTGCACTTGATGAGTGGTTTTGATGCGGGAGGTGCCTGCGGCATGGATAACGGACAGCAGTTGAACATTTTGCCCGTGACAGTGTGGGCACGCGACGGCATTGTGACTTACCACTAGTTCATTCCTTTGAAATGACAAAGTGCGCATTTTAAAACAGCTCCGAACATTCTTGCACTTGGTGGCATTTTGCTTGCAGCCACTTTGCTGGTTGACCGAGAGGGGCTCTTTTCATCTTGAATCCATCGCTGTGGTAGCGCAGTCAATTCATCCGCCCCTGCACCAGGGTGGCGTGCACCGTTGAAGTGAGCTATTGCTGATGTTTCGGCACCTGGCCGACTCAGGAGACAATTCGATGAAACAGCTACTGTTGGGCGCCTTGCTGGTGAGCGCTGCCGGCATTGCCCATGCGGATATCCCGCTGCTTAACGCCACCTGCCCAGGCAACATCGAGGTTCACGCCGATGAAGGCGGGCCGATCTATATCAATGGCAAAGAGGCCACGTTGAAGAAAGTCAACGACAACTATTTCGAAGCCAAGGGCAGCGGGATAACCGTGTCGCTCACCATCAGGCCCGACGGCTCGCCGGATGTGTCGTACACCGGCAAGAACCGTGCGAATGGCGTCTGCGAACTGGCCGATCAGGACTGAAACGCCAGCGCCCGGTAAGCGCTGGCACGATGCGTCACTCAACCGCTGCGAAGGCAAGTGCCGCAAGCGTTCTGGCGCGAGGGTCCATCAGCACATGGCTGCCCATGGTGGTGGTCACGAAACCAAAGCTCATCTCCCGGTCTGGGTCTGCGAACGCCACCGGCCCGCCCAGCCCAACATGACCGAATGCCTGCGGCCCCATGCAATAGGACGCGTCAGGGTCGGCGGCATGTTCCATCATGCAACCCAGGCCATAGCGCATGGGGCGCCGCAGGGTCTGGTCGAACCCTGCACTTTGCTCTGTGCCGAACGCCTTCAACAGTTGTGGCCCCAACAACTTGCCTTGCAGCAGGGCACTGTAGAAGCCCGCCAGGCCATGGGCGTTGCCATGGCTGCAGACGCCCGGCTGGTGGTAGCCCCACCAGTGCGGATTACCCGTACGGGTGGGTGAAAGGCTGGGGTTGGTGAATGTCAGGGTCGCCACATGCGCAGGCTCATTGAGGATGAGGGTGCGCAGGTCCTGTGCGAACCGGTCACCTACTCGGCCGGGCGCATGCTCGAAGTGAGCGATACGCTTGAACTGATCGGCAGGCACGCCCAGGAACACATCCAGCGCATGGGGTTCGAGGATCTCCTGGTGTATGAAAACCCCGGCGTCGCGACCGTCCACGCGGCGGATCAGCTCACCGATGATCCAGCCATAGGTGGTCGCGCCGTACCCCACCTGTGTGCCTGGCGACCACCACGGCTGTTCGTCTGCTGTCACCTGGGCCATGTGGTTCCAGTCGTACATGTGGGGCGTGCGATCCGGCAGGCGCAGCGCAGGCAAGCCGCTGGTATGGCTCAACACCTGGCGAAGGGTGATTCGTTCTTTGCCGTGTCGAACGAATTCAGGCCAGTGTTTGGCCACGGGATCATCCAGATCCAGTCGGCCCCGTTCCACCAGCATGAGTACCGCCACAGCGGTGATCGGCTTGATGGTGCAATAGGCGTTGACCAGGGTATCGCGCTGCCAGGGTGCATGGCCGTGCGCATCCTTCACGCCGCCCCAGATGTCTACGACGGTCTTGCCGCCGACCTGTATGCAGACACCGCCACCGCGCTCGTGGGGCTCTTCCAGGATGGCGGCGAAGGCCTGGCGGACCGGTTCAAAAGCAGCGTCACATCGTCCTTGTACCTGCATCTCATTGACTCCATTCGATCGAGCGCTGAACTCTAGCCCGTACTGCGCGGTGGGGGTGCCGGTGCCCTGCGCTTGTGCGCACCGTTCGTCCAATGCCCGGCACTCCCACACCCTGCGAGGCTTCTCACGCTTATGCGCGGGCATCCCGTGCAGCAGCCTGGAGAAGCACCATGGACATCGACGAGAACGCACCTGGCAACAGGTCACAGCAGGGCGTTACGCGCACCACCGACAACGAAACCGGTCACGATCCAAGGCGCGAGGCGCCAGAGGTGCCACTGCCGCCTGACGACGAAGCGGCGGTCGAAGAAGACATGACCGATGTGGAGGCCGGCAACTCGGTACTGAGCGAGCATCCCGAGGCAGGAAACCACAGTCGCGACGACCACCCGCATGCGGGCTCGCCATTGCGCGAGCAGGGCGATGGGAGAAAGGAGACGCGCGACGTGCCTGCGAGCGATCCTGAGTCCGGTGCCTGAACCCTCGCCTGGTCAGTAGGTGGCTGTGATCGCCTGAGCCAGCTGCCGATCTGTCATCAAAGGTGGCCGGGCGGTCGCACGATAATGCCGAGACGCCTGCTCGAACTGTGCGCCGCGTATCTGGCCATCCGAGCCAACGAAGGCCAGCGCGTCGCTTCTGGCCGACTTGAACAGATCGGGCGCATTGAAGGTCAGCGCGGTGGTGCCCGCCACCAGAATGCTCGGCACGAACGTGGTGTACATCAGCGCCTTATCGAACGGATTGGCGTTTTCGGCAGCCGCAGCGTGGCTGCTGGCCAGGACAAGCAGGGCGGCGCCCAGGGCGTTCCATACGGTCATTTGCGGTTCCATTGCACCGGGTGGCTTAGCGTGATCTCAGGCTTCGATGCAGGCTCAGCACGCCCTTGTCGTCGAACAGAAAGATGATCTGGTTGCCCACGTTGTCCTGGCAGATGACGCCTTCATTCTGGCTGTCGACGATGCCCTGGCATGCCATGTTCGACACGTAGGGGCGCAGTTGGCACTTGAGCGTCTTGCCATCTTCGATCACCAGTTGGTGGTTGGGCGAGATGCTCTGCGGGTCTGGGGCCGGGCAATTGCCCTGGCCCCAGTCGATGCCTTGATGATTGGGCTGATGATTGGGCTGGGTGGTGCAGCCGGCCAGCAGCACCAGGGGCAACAGGTACTTGCACTTCATGGTCACGGGTCCTGGTAGTTGCATCATTGTTGCGTTAGCGCTGCAGACTACAGGGTGAGGGTTTTCATTACCCTGCACTGAGTCTCGTTTTGAAAGATTCGCCCGGGCGATGCCAGTGCTGCGCCGGGCGGTTCCGCCATCGATGGGGAGTTCGCTAGCGCGCGGGCTCACCGTCGGCCAGCCCTCTGGCCAGGTCCACGGCTGCGGTAATGGCGGCCCTGGCCTGGGGGCTGTTCTTCCAGCAGGTCGAGCCCAATGCGGCAGATGCCTGGGCAAGGATGTCAGTGACATCCGATCTGCCCAGCTCGGCCAGGGAATCGATGCCCATCTGCTCGAGCCGGGTGATAACGGTGGGGCCTACGCCCTTGAGCGCCAGCAGGGCAGTACGTTCTGTCGGGGAAAATGCCATCGATGAAATCCTTTTCTGTTCTGTAGAAGCCTGGCGACAAGCCCACTCAACGCATGAACTTCACGAACACCAGTTCCGGGTCGCCCGGGTCGAGGTTTTCGATTGTCCCGCTGTGTTGATAGCCCAGCTGTGCCAGGAGTTGGCGCATCGGCAGGTTGGAGGTGTTGGTGGATGTGAACACCTTCTGCGCCGAGGCGACTCGCTCCAGGTGTGCCATCAGCTGGCGGCCGACACCGGTGCGCCTGGATGCATCTGAAACGACCACCAGGGGAATGAAGTACTCACCGAAAAAGCTTCGGTCCAGGCAACCATAACCCAAGGGGGGGGCGGCGTCGTTCGCTTCGCATGCAATCCAGCACTCACGTGCGCGGATGGCCTGCGCAAGCTGCTCGCGGCGGCGTTCATCGTTGCGTGCAACAGCGTCAATGCCTGTCAGGTGGTGGATGTCCTCTGCCAGGGCCTGCCTGATAGATAGGCTCATGGTCTCGCCTTGTCGGTTTGATGCCGCGAAGTGTACTTCAGGGACACTGAATCCATAAAAGTCGCGATATACGCAACTTGGCGCTACAGTGCCGAATAGTCCCGTCATGGTCTGAACAAGGAAGTTTGCGATGATAGCGAAGTTGATGGTCACCGTTGGTATCGTGTTTTACGCCGTCGTGGTACCGATCCTCGAAATCAATGATACCCACGTCTTCAATCAGGCCTGGGAGCCACACGCGCGCCTGCATGAAACCTGGCAGCTCTTCACCAATACCGCCATTGGTGCGTACAGCGTCTGGCTGGTGTGGGGGCGCGATAACCTGAGGCTGGCGAGCCTGCTGACCCTGTTCGTCACCGGCGGGTTCCTGATGGCGTACTGGCTGCGCGATGGCTACGGCGGCTCGATGGTACTCACAGACGGTTCGGAGAAGATGATCCTGGGCGTCAACCTTGGTCTTTTTGCCTACGCGCTGGCCATTCTGCTGGCGGGGCTTGCGGTCGCCCTCGAGCGGCGCAGGCCCGATAGGTCGCTGGAGGCTGACCAGCGCTAAGCCGATGACCAAGGGGGGATGAAGGGGCGCGTCACCCCGCCTGCCGTTCCCGCCGCAGTGTATGCCACAACAGGGCGGCCGACAGCAGGCCGGGCATCATGAAGATATACACGAGCTGCGGGAACTTGTGAGTGAAGCCGGCCAGCACGCCGCCCCATATCAGTGTGACTGCCACCCCGCAGATCAGCAGGCGGCGGTTGGGTACCACGGGTATTTCAGCCATCGCCAGCAGGTAGATCTTCCAGCACGACCAGAGGCCGAACAACGAAATCGACATCAGGCCCATGGCTATGGGTATCGCGAACAGCGGTTGCTCACTGATGACCAACATCGGGAAGAAAAAACCGATGCACCCGGCAATGAACAGCAGCGTCAGGGGCATCAGGCCCAGTACGGCAGCCAGGGTGAGGCCCATTCGAAAGGTGGTGAGTTTGTCCATACAGCTACCTGCGACAACGAAGAGAAAACACTGCAGCCCACGCACTGTGCCATGGTCACGGGTATTTTCAAGGACGCGAAAAACGTGATGCAGACGCTCTGCGGCAGTGCGCAAGGGGCCAATTCATGCATGATGGCTGATTGATGTCAATGTTGCCTCCCTGCTGCGCCTTTAAAATCGAGGCACATATCGATAGGCGTTGCGTGCCGGGGAGTTGTGGCAATGTTTGGTAGAAAGTGGCGAGAACAGGTCAACGCACAGGCGCGTGAGTTGCAGGAGCTGAAGCAGCAGAATCTGGCGCTCCAGCAGGAAAACCAGCAACTGACCGATTTGCTGGCGCAAACCCAGGGTGAGCAGGCCGAGCTCAATGCCTACAGCCGTTACCAATGTGATCTGCACAGCAAGATGGGCATGTTCGACGAGTCGATGAAGCAGACCCGTGATGGGGTGGTCAGCCAGGCCGAAACCCTGCGCGGGGAGGTCGACCACCTCAAGGCCAACAGCGGCGTGTTCAGCGAGACGTCCGAACTGCTTTCGTCGTTCTCCACCTCGCTCACGCACATGGCCGGTCAAGGCGTGAGCAGTGTCGAGAGCGTGACCCACCTGCAGGCGCGGGTCAGCGAAATCAGCAGCATCGTGGGCTTGATCAAGGCCATTTCAGACCAGACCAACCTGCTGGCACTCAACGCCGCCATCGAGGCGGCGCGGGCCGGTGAGCAGGGGCGCGGGTTTGCGGTGGTGGCCGACGAGGTACGGGCCCTGGCCCAGCGCACCCACCAGGCCACCCAGGACATCAGCGTGCTGGTGGACGCCATCAATGTCGATACCACGGCTGCGAGCAACTCGATCGGCAACCTCTCCAATGAAGCCACGCGCCTGGCTGGCGACGTGTCGACCTCGGCGCAGACCCTGGACGAAATGGTGGTGATGGGTGACCACATGACCACCCTGATCGAGAACATGGCCCTCAGTTCGTTCTGCGAGGCGGTCAAGCTCGACCACCTGTTGTTCAAGCTGATGGTGTACCTGCGCCTGTTCAATCAGGACCCGAACCTTGAGCTGTCGGACCATAAGCATTGCCGCCTGGGCAAGTGGTACCTGATGCCGGAAACCCAGCAGATCTACCAGCACGACCGGGCATTCGCCCAGCTCGACGACCCCCACCGTATCTGCCACGAATCGGCCAGCCATGCGCTGCACCAGGCGCAGCACAAGGACTGGAGCGCGGTGGTGGCCTCGCTGGACAGCATGGAGACCGCCAGCCTCAAGGTGAACCAGGTGCTGCAGGCGCTCGCCCATCGCGGCGATTGATCGACAGTTGCAGGCACCGGCGCGAGGGAGCAAAAGTGGTAGGATCCGTGCGATCGGATCGGGTAAAGGGAGTGCGGCATGGTTGGGGAGCTGGATGAGCGCGACGTCGCGCGTCGTTTCTGCGTTGTCTGTGCAGTCATCATTGCGGCGGTTGGTCTCTGTGCTTCCCTGTACTGCCTGTTGAGCCCGGCCAGCATGTTCCCCTCGCTGGGCCCGGTGCTGGCGATCTTCGCGCTGGCACTGACCAACCTGCTGTGCCTGCCACTGGTGTTTGCCTATTGGCTGTTGGCGTTCCGGCCTGATGGTGCTCGGGTGTTGCTGATCGTGCAGGGCATCGCAATGGCGGCATTTGTGCTGTGGTACAGCGTGGTTTGACTGCAACTGTGCTGCAATGCAAAACGCAAACGTCCGGCACATGGCCGGACGTTTGCGTAGTGGCAGGCGACTTAACGGTGGCGGTGCTTGCGCTTGTGCTTGCTGGCGCTGTGCCTGTTGTCATCTGCCAGATGATTGCCCACCGCGCCCCCGGCCGCGCCGCCCAGGCCGGCGCCGACGGTCGAACCGGTGGAGCCGCCCAGCGCATTGCCGATCAGCGAGCCGCCAGCCGACCCCAGGCCACCGCCCACGGCGGCCTGGGTGCGGTTGCCCTTGCGCGCACCGGCCGCGCTACCTGCAGCGCCACCCAGCCCGGCACCGATGGCGGCGCCGGTGCTGCCGCCGATCTGCTGGCCAACCACATTGCCCAGTGCGCCGCCCAGCCCGCCACCGATGGCGGTGGTGCCGTCGCCGGCAACGGCAGTCAGGGGCAGCAGGATACCCAGGGCGAGGGTAGGCAGGGTGAAACGCATGATGTGAACCTCAGGTACTTGATCTGCAAGATGATTTTTTGGTGCTGTTCAGACCGCGCGCTGAAGGTTTAGTTTCCCGTCGCGCCATTTAAAAACGTGGTGCGCCCTTGCGAGGCTTCGCAGGCCTCGGCGAAGATGGCCGATTGGCTTTTGCACAGTGAGGTTGATATGGCGCAGTACAAGACCGTTGGCGAGCTGGTGGCAGCCTTGTCGCGGCTTCCGCAGGATGCACGGGTGGTGGTTCAGGGTGGCCTGGGCCTGAAGGACATCAGCCTGTTCGGGGCAGGGCAGGTCCAGATCGAGTTCAAGGAGCAGATCATCGACTCCTCGCCGTCGTGGGTAGTGTTCGTCAAGCAGTGACTTCTGCAGGCTGTGCTAGCGTGTACAGATACGGCAATTAACTTGTACAGAAAATTTTCCATGTGCAAGTATCGCCGCAACCCCCGCCCAAGGGGCTGCCAGGGAGTACCGCATGCGACCACCACCCATCGCGCTGTGCAGGCTGCTGTTGCTGATCGGTGTGCTGGCCTGCGGTTACGCCCAGGCGGGGTGGCGGGCCGACCTGCCGGATGCGCTTCTGGTAGGCAGTGCTGAATTCAGGACCTGGGGCCTGGATATCTATACGGCGCGATTGTGGGCCCCCGGTGCACGCTTGAACGAGGGCGATGGCTTCGCCCTCGAGATCACCTACCGGCGCGCGGTCAGTCGCGAGCGGTTGGTCAAGGTCAGCCTCGAGGAGATCCAGCGTCTGTCTGCCACCCCGCTGACGGCAGCGCAACGGGACCAGTGGCAGGCGCAGATGCAGCAGGCGTTCGTGGATGTCGAGGCGGGTATGCGCATCGCGGGCGTGTACGTTCCCGGGCTGGGCTGTCGCTTCTATGTGGGGGAGCGCCTGCAGCACGAAGTGCGTGACCAGGCATTCGCCCGTGCGTTCTTTGCCATCTGGCTGGACCCTCGCAGCCGCTACCCCGACTTGCGTCGGCAACTCCTTGGAGCTTCCCCATGAAAGCCTGGTACCTGTTGGTGTTCCTGCTGCTGGCCGGCTGCGGCAATGTCGATGTCGAGGCTTACCGCAACCAGTCACCGGCGTTCGACCTGCGTCAGTACTTCAACGGCCGCGTCGACGGCTGGGGCATCGTGCAGAAGCGTTCCGGCGAGGTCATCAAGCGTTTTCACGTGCTGATCGAAGGGCGCAGCGAAGGCGATAACGTGGTGCTGAACGAGCACTTCACCTACAGCGACGGCACCCGGCAGCAACGCACCTGGACCATTCGCCCGGACGGCCCGGGACGTTGGCGCGGCACGGCCGGGGATGTGGTGGAAGAGGCGCGCGGGCAGAACGCCGGTTTCGCCTTGCGCTGGCAGTACGTGCTCGACGTACCGGTGGACGGCAAGACCTGGGCCATCCGCTTCGACGACTGGATGTACCTGCTGGACGATAACACCCTGGCCAACCGCTCCTACATGACCAAGTTCGGCATCGAAGTCGGGCAGGTCACCTTGTTCTTTCGCAAGCAGGTGCAGTAGGCCGGCCGAGACGGTGCAGTACCGGCAGCAGCAAGGCCCACACGGCGGCAAGCACCAGCAGGCTCGGCCAGGTGCCCAATGGCAGCCCGGCACCGGCAAGCTGCACACCGCCCCAGTAGGACAACGGGCCGCCCACCGCGCCCAGCAGGCTGGCCCGCCACCAGGGGTTGGCGGTCCAGTGCAGGCTGTGGCGCAAGGTGCAGGCGAACACCGGCCACAGCAACAGCAGCCAGAACGGCGGCAGCCAACGATGACCGCCAAATTCGAACACCCCAAGCGCCAGCAGCAGGCTGTCGGTCAGCCACCCGCACAGGCTGACGGCGACGATCAGGCGCACCTCGCCGGGCCTGGCCAGGCAGCTCAGGTGCGTCACCAGGCAGGCCACTGCCACTGCCAGCAAGGCGGGGTGGCGAGCACCCAGCACGCAGGCGAACCAGCCAAGCTGAAACAGCAGCGCATTGCTCAGCACCGCTGCCCAATGCGCTGTCCGCCGGTTCAGCCTGGTTGCCCCAGCAGCGGTGCGGGCCGTGCGCCGGCCTTGGCCAGCAACAGCTGGGCGGTGCCGATGGCACGCTCCAGAAAGCCCCCCTCGCAGTAGCACAGGTAGAACTCCCACAAGCGGTAGAACGTGTCGTCATAACCCAACGCCTGCAACGGCTGGCGCGCCTGCTGCAGGTTCTGGTGCCAGCAGCGCAGGGTGCGCGCATAGTGCAGGCCGAATTCTTCCATGTGGTGCAGATTCAGATCGGTGTCGCGGCCCATCACCTGCAGCATCACCCCCACCGAAGGCAGGGCGCCGCCCGGAAAGATGTAGCGCTGGATGAAGTCGACCGAGCGGCACGCCTGTGCGTAGCGCTGTTCGCGGATGGTGATGCTCTGCAGCAGCATCAGGCCATCGGGCTTGAGCAGCTGCGCGCATTGCCTGAAGTAGCTGCTGAGGTAGCGATGGCCGACAGCTTCGATCATCTCGATGGAAACCAGCTTGTCGTACTGGCCCTGCAGGTCGCGGTAATCCTCCAGCAGCAGGGTGATGCGGTCCTGCAGGCCGGCTTCGTCGATGCGTCGACGGGCATAGGCGAACTGTTCGGCCGACACCGTGGTGGTGGTTACCCGGCAGCCGTGGTGGCGTGCCGCGTAAATGGCCAGGCCGCCCCAGCCGGTGCCGATCTCCAGCAGGTGATCGTCGCGGGTGAGGGCGAGCTTCTGGCAGATGCGCTGCAACTTGTAGTGCTGGGCCTGTTCCAGGGTATCGTCGGCCCCCTGAAACATGGCCGCCGAGTACATCATGCTCGGGTCCAGCAGGCGCTCGAACAGTTCGTTGCCCAGGTCGTAATGGGCGGCGATGTTGCGTCTGGCGCCGCGCCGGGTATTGCGGTTGAGCCAGTGCAGGCCATGCAGCAGCGGGCGCCCCAGGCGTGCCAGCCCGCCTTCCAGGCCGTCGAGTACCTCCAGGTTCGCCACCAGCACGCGGACCACGGCGGTGAGGTCCGGGCTGGTCCAGTAGCCGTGGACGTAGGCTTCGCCTGCGCCAATCGAGCCGTTGCTGGCCACCAGGCCCCATAGTGCGTCGTCCACTACCTGGACATGCCCTTGCAGGCTCGCGCCGGCGTTGCCGAAGTGGTGCACCACATTGGCTTCGATGACCACCAGTGCGCCGTGGCGCAGGCGTTCGAGCTGGCGCAGCACAGCGCGCCGCAGCAGCATCACGCCGATGCCGTTGCCGGCGGACGCGAAGCGTTTTGCCGGGATTGCCTCAGGGCTCTTCATGGGGGGTGTCCTTTGCGCTGTCGGGTGCATTGATCGGTTTGGCTCGCCGCCAGGTGCCCCGGGCGGCGAAGTGGTCGAACAGGCGATGACGCTTGAGCAGCAGGCGCAACGCCTGCCAATGGATGGCCAGCAGGGTCTTGGCGGTCATCCACGGGAAGCTCAGCAGGTGCCGGTGCAGGCTGCGTCGGTCCAGGTCGATGCGCGCCAGGTTCAGCACGGCGCTGAACACCCGGGTGTGTGCCTGCCAGTCCTCCATGCGCACACGGATACGTGCTGCAGGTGTGCAGAAGTGCATGCGGTATTCCAGGTCGGCGGGCAGGAACGGCGACACATGAAACGCCTTGGCCACGCTGAAGTTCCACGGCCCCGGGCCGTCGGCGGGCAACACGTAGTGAAAGCGTTCGCGCCAGGGCGTGTTGGTGACCTCGCAGAGAATCGCAGCCAGACGCCCGTCACCTTCAAAACAGTAGAAAAAGCTCACCGGGTTGAAGGCCAGGCCCCAACTGCGGGGTTGGGTCAGTACGCACACCGGCCCTTGGGGGCGGTGGTGCAGCACCTGTTCGAGCAGGTCCAGCACGGCGCTCTTGAGGGGCGTGCCCTGGTGAGTGGCGGCTGGCAGATAGTCCCGCTCGTCGAAGGCAAAGGCGCTCCACCGGCCCCTGCCGGCCAGCCTCGACAGCGCTGGCAGCTGCGCCTGCTCGTCCAGGTCCAGGTACAGCAGGCCGATGCGGTAGGCAAAGCCGAAATCCCCCCTGGCGGGGCGGCGGTGGCTGACCCAGCCCTGGTAGAGAGCGCTGTTCACAACTGCTCACCAAATTGGGCGGCCACGCGCAGCGCGCTGACCACGCCGTCTTCATGAAAGCCGTTGCCCCAGTACGCGCCGCAGTAGTAGCTGTGTCGGGCACCGCACAGTTCGGCGTGACGCGCCTGGGCCCGTACCCCGGCAAGGCTGAACTGCGGGTGGGCATAGGTGTAGCGGCCAAGGACCTTGCCGGGGTCGATGGCGCCGGTCTGGTTGAGGCTCACGCAGAAGGTCTGCGGGGCATCGATGCCCTGCAGAATGTTCATGTTGTAGGTGACGGCGGCCGGCTGGGACTGCGAGCCGCCGAGGCGGTAGTTCCAGCTGGCCCAGGCCAAGGGGCGACGCGGCAGCAGGCGGGTGTCGGTGTGCAGGACCACGTCGTTGTCGGCATAGCGCAGCGCGCCAAGAATCTCGCGCTCGGCCTGGCTGGGATCATGCAGCATCAGCAGCGCCTGGTCGCTGTGGCAGGCGAACACCACCTTGTCGTAACGCTCCATGCCTGCTCGGCTGAACAGGTTGACACCGTCGGCATCGCGGGTCACGCCCAGTACAGGGCAGTTGAGGCGAATGCGTTCGGCAAACGGTGCGCACAGCGGGGCCAGGTAACTGCGCGAGCCACCTTCCACTACCCGCCATTGCGGGCGGTCGTTGACCGACAGCAGCCCGTGGTGCTTGAAGAAGCGCACGAAAAACTGCAGCGGGAAGCCCAGCATCTGCGCCAGCGGCATCGACCAGATGGCGGCCCCCATCGGCACGATGTAGTGGTCGATGAAGCGCTCGCCGTAGCCGTTCATGTACAGGTAGTCGCCCAGCGAAAGGGTGTCGTTGACTCGCTGCTGCTCCAGGTCGTTCAGGGCCTGGCGATTGAAGCGCAGGATGTCGTAGAGCATGCCCCAGAAGGGCGGCGACAACAGGTTGCGGCGCTGCGCGAAGAGGCTGTTGAGGGTGTTGCCGTTGTACTCGTGGGCGGTCTGCGGGTCGTGGACCGAAAAGCTCATTTCGGTAGGGCGCGAGGCGATGCCCAGCTGATCGAGCAGGCGGATGAAGTTGGGGTAGGTCCAGTCGTTGAATACGATGAACCCGGTATCCACCGCGTAGTGTCGCTCGCCAAGCTGCACGTCGACGGTATGGGTGTGCCCGCCAATCCGGTCACTGGATTCGTACAGCGTGATGGCGTGCTGGCGCTGCAGCAGGTGGGCGCAGGTAAGCCCGGCGATACCGCTGCCGATGATGGCTATCTTCATGGGTGGGGTTCCTGGCGCAGTGGCCGTGACAGGTGCTTGCCCAGTGCCAGTTGCAGGCTCACCGGCAGCAGCGCGACCAGGCGCAGGCCGGCGATGAACAGGAGTGGAAAGGCAATGGTGTACGGGCGCTTGTGCAGGCGCCGGGCAATATGGCGTGCGGCCTTTTCGGCGGGCCAGCACAGCGGCATGGGGAAGTCGTTGCGCCGGGTCAGCGGGGTGTCGACGAAGCCCGGGCTGACCAGCGTCACGGCAATGCCTTCGCGGGCCAGGTCGATGCGCAGCGATTCGAACAGGTAGCGCACCGCGGCCTTGGAGGCGCCATAGGCCCCGGCGCGTGGCAGCGCCAGAAAGGTCACGGCGCTGGCCACGGCCACCAGGTGCGGCTGTCGGCCCTGGCGCAGCAGGGGCAGGGCAGCCTCCACGCAGTGGCTGGCACTGAACAGGTTGGAAGCCACCACGCGCTCGACCATGGCGGCTTCGAAGGCTTCGCTGTCCAGGTACTCGCAGGTGCCGGCGTTGAGTATCACCTGGTCCAGGCCACCCCAGGCCTGGGCGATCTGCTGGGCTATCGCGCGCACCTGGTCACCTTCGCGAAGGTCGCCCGGTACCACCAGTACCTGGTCGGGGTAGCGCTGCGCCAATGCCTGCAAGGGCTGGACATTGCGCGCGCTGACCGCCAGGCGATGCCCCTGGGCCAGCAGCAGGGGGGCCAGTGCCGCACCAATGCCGCTGCTGGCGCCGGTCAGCCAGATGCGTCTCATGCCAGCCTCCGCTTGAGCCAGCCGATCACGCTGCCCATCACCGGCAGGTGCTCGTACAGCAGCGCCCCGGCGTCGAAGTAGTCATGGTGCAGGTAGACCTTGTCGCGCCACATCAGGTGCGAGCAACCCTGTACCTGAACCGGGCGCCCACCGTTCAGGCGCGCATGCCGGTAGTGCAGGGTCCAGCGCAGGTAGCCCTTCCCGTCGTCGACCTGGTCATAACCGTGGAACTCGAAGCGCACCTGATCGACGTTGGCGTACAGCTGAGCGAAATAATCCTGCAGCGCGGCCATGCCGTGGATCTGATGCAGCGGGTCGCGGAACTGGACATCGTCGCTGTACAACTCGCGCAGCACACCCAGGTTGTGCGCGTCGATGGCGCAGAATCGCTCTGCAAAGCGTTTGAGATACTCGGACATTGCCTGCACCCATGACCATTGTGGTCATTTAGTTGTACACGTATTGTTATTTGTACAAGATATTTGCAGGTTAGAGGGAAATTTGTACAAGTCAATTCATCCCTGCAGATTTTGCTGCAGGGAGATGGACGCAGGGGCAGGGGCAAGGCGAGGGAGAACGCAGGACGCAGAAAGCAGAAAAGCGCCCCAAGGGGCGCTTTTCAGAAGATGGTGCGAGTGGCGGGACTCGAACCCGCAAGGCTCACGCCGGCAGATTTTAAGTCTGCTGTGTATACCAATTCCACCACACTCGCACGGATCATCCGGCTGCAAGGTCAGGCACAGGGTGTGTGCTACACTTTACCTTCCGGATCAAGGCGGCTTTATAACTCATCGTTATATTCGAGTCAACTCGCGCACCAGCTACTTTGCCATGTAACGCCGCAGCCAGCGGCGGGGAATCAGCAGTGACACGATGGCCAGCGCCAAGGCGAAGCCACCGCAGGCCATCAGCGCCGCCAGGCCGTAGCGGTGCTCCAGCAGCCCGCCCAGCACTGCGCCGCCGAACATGCCGGACCACGGCACCAGTTGCACGCGCCAGCCCGGACGCCGCTCCCCCATCAGCCAGCGGCCCAGGCCGCGGCCAAAGCGCGACAGGGCGCCGGTTACATAGGTCAGCCCGATGGGCAGCCCGTTCACCTCTTCGACCGCCGCATTGAGCATGCCCATGGCGATGATCGCGCCCAGCAGCGCCGGCAACTGCGCCTGCGCGCCCCACAGGCCTGCCCCCAGCAGCAGTGCCGCCGACAGGGCGAGCAGCGGCCATGCTCGCTTGGCGCTCAGGCGGGCGATGATCACCCCCAGCGCGTTGCCGGCAATGAAGGCGCCGATCAGCAGGGCCAGGCGGGCCACCAGTGCCCAGTGCGCATCGCCCAGGGCGACGGCCATGCGCGTGGTGTTGCCGCTCATGAAAGAAACGAAATCGCCGGTGGCGAGAAAGCCGATGGCGTCGGTCATGCCCGCCAGCACCGACAGGGCGGCGACGAAAAACAACCCGACGCGGCCCCGGCGCTTGTAGACGAGGGTAGTCAGCGGCCCGCGTTGGCCCTGTGGGCGCTCTGGCAGCATGGGCGTCTCCGGGGCTAGGGTTCGATGCGGTCGGCCACGCTGCGCAACTGGTCGATCGATGCCTGCAGCCCATTGATGCTGCGCTGCACTTCCAGGGCATCCTGCGGGTGGGCCGAGTGCTGCAGGTAGCGCGCATGCCCGGCCATTTCGCGCGCGATCTGCTCCAGATCGGCGGCGGTGTGCTCCAGGTCATCGTGAATGCCTTTCATCCTTGCATCTGTGGTCAACGTCCTTCCCCCGGTTGCGCTTGCACCTGTGGACTATAACAAGTTGCCCCCCGGCCCGGAACGATTTCCCCGGGCACTGCCCGGATAGGTGAGCACCCGTTGACACCGGGCAATCACTGCGCCACTGTTCCGCCAGTGATTTATCGTTCACGTCCTGCAGGTCGATACGACTGTTTCGAAATTACGGAATTGCAGAGGCACCCGGTTGTCTACCTTCTCATTGTCCTCACTGCGGTGCCTGCGGGTTTGCCATGGATTCTTCCCAGCGCTCTGACCTTCAAACCATGCACGCCAGCCGCTATGAGCAGTTGGTGCAGACCGTTGCGGACTACGCCATCTATATGCTCGACCTCGAGGGCCATGTGGTGTCGTGGAACCTGGGGGCCCAGCGCATCAAGGGCTACAACGCCGACGAGGTCATCGGTCGGCACTTCTCGATGTTCTTCACACCGCAGGATTGCGCCGAAGGCCGGCCTGGCTGGTTGCTCAATCGTGCGCTGAGCACCGGCGGGGCACAGGACGAAGGCTGGCGCATGCGCAAGGACGGCACGCAGTTCTGGGCCCTGGCGGCACTGGATGTGATTCGGGACGAGCAGGGCGAGGTGGTCGGGCTGGCGAAAATCACCCGCGACATCACCGATCGTCGGGAAGCCGCATTACAGTTGGACGCCATGCGTGCGCAGCTGTTCCAGTCGCAGAAGCTGGAAGCCCTCGGCCAGCTTACCGGGGGCATGGCCCACGATTTCAACAATCTGCTCACGATCATCATCGGCTCGGCCAAGCTGGCCATGACCTCTCGCGACCCGCAGCGTACCGAGCGCCTGTTGCAGCATATCGTCGATGCCGGCGAACGCGGCAGCCAGGTGACCCAGCAGTTGCTCGGGTTCGCCCGGCGCAAGGTGCAAAGCACAAGCCGGGTCGATGTGGCGCAGTTGGTCCGGGCGAGCCAGGCGTTGCTGTCCCAGGCGCTGCCCAAGGGCATCGAATTGCAGGTAGATATCCAGGGCGAGGTATCGGATATCGAGGTGGACAGCGGCCAGTTGCAGATGGTGCTGCTCAACCTGATCTTCAACGCCCGTGACGCCATGGATGCCGAGGGGCGCATCGAACTGGTTGCACGCAACCAGGTGCTGCAGGGGGAGTGGGACGGACTGGTTGGCGATCATGTGCTCATCAGCGTGCGCGACCCCGGACGTGGTATCGATGCTGCGGTGTTGCCGCGCATCTTCGAACCGTTTTTCACCACCAAGAGTTTTGGCAAGGGAACCGGCCTGGGGTTGAGCCAGGCCTACGGTTTTGCCAAGCAGAGCAACGGTTGCATCAGGGTCGAGAGCGAAAGCGGTCGCGGCACCTGCATGACCCTGTGCCTGCCGGCATGGCAGCCACCCCAGCCCGACAACCTTCAAAGCGAGTGAACCTATCGTGGAGCAGCTCAAGCGTCTTGCTACAGGCATCGAAGGTCTGGACGACCTGCTCAAGGGCGGCCTTGTGGCCGGCTCGTCCTATATCGTCCAGGGTCGCCCGGGCTCGGGCAAGACCATCCTGGCCAACCAGTTGGCGTTCAACCATGTGGCCACGGGCGGGCGGGTGCTGGTGGCGACGCTGCTGAGCGAGTCCCATGAGCGTCTGTTCCAGTACCTGTCCACCCTCAGCTTTTTCGACCCTGCGCTGGTGGGCAACCAGCTGCAGTTCGTCAGTGCCTTCGATACCCTCGAAAGCGAGGGGCTGGAGGCGGTGGTCAAGCTGCTGCGCGGTGAAATCGGCCGCCAGGGCGCCTCACTGCTGATTGTCGACGGCCTGCTCAATGCACGTTCACGCGCCGAAAACGTGCTCGACACCAAGAAGTTCATTTCAGAGCTGCAAGGCCATGCCGCGTTTGCCGGCTGCACCTTGCTGCTGCTTACCAGTTCGCGCCTGGATGACGGCAGCCCGGAACACACCATGGTCGATGGCGTCATCGAGCTGGGCGAGGACCTGTACGGCGCACGTTCGGTGCGACGCATCCAGTTGCGCAAGACCCGCGGCAGCGGGGCGCTGTCCGGGGTGCACGAATGCGAGATCACCGAGCAGGGGCTGAAGGTGTATCCGCGCCTTGAAGCACTCTACAGCCACCCCTCCAGCCCGGGCAGCGAGGTGTTGACCCGCGTCGGCACGGGCCTGGCCAGTCTCGATGGCTTGCTGGGCGGGGGCTTTCCCAGCGCTTCG
The DNA here is from genome assembly GCF_049942755.1 of Pseudomonas palmensis. Taxonomy (NCBI): domain Bacteria; kingdom Pseudomonadati; phylum Pseudomonadota; class Gammaproteobacteria; order Pseudomonadales; family Pseudomonadaceae; genus Pseudomonas; species Pseudomonas palmensis. Next base: position 5,654,861 of record NZ_CP187958.1, on the reverse strand, counting down.
GTCTCACTGGCGATGGGGCCGTCGGGTATTGGCAAGACCTCCCTGGGCCTGAGTTTTCTGGCCGGTGCCACAGTGGCCGAGCCGGGCCTGCATTTCGGCTTCTACGAGACCCCGCAGCGCTTGCGCATCAAGGCCAGGGCCATCGGTATCGATCTGCCGGCACTGGAGAAAAGCGGGGCGGTGCACCTGGCCTGGCAGCCCACTACCGAAGGGTTGCTCGATGGCGTGGGCGCCCGTTTGCTCAGCCATGTACGCAAGCACCGCATCAAACGGGTGCTGATCGACAGCCTGGGCGCGTTTGCCCGGCTCGCCACCAACCAGGGGCGGCTCAACGAGTTCTTCCGTGCGCTGATGGGCGAGCTGCGTGCCGAGGATGTGACGGTGTTGGCGACCTGGGAGATGCGCGACCTGTTCGGCTCTGAAATCAACGCACCCGCGTCGGAGCTGTCGTCGATCGTCGACAACCTGTTCCTGATGCGTTTCGTCGAGCTGGACGCCGAGCTCAAGCGCTTGCTGTCGATCCTCAAGGTGCGCGACAGTGAATACGATCCGGCCCTGCTGGAGCTGGTCATCCGTTCGACAGGCATCGAGCTCGACAAGGCGTTCGTTCAGGCGAGCGCGGTGATGTCGGGCACCGCTTCATCGGCGCAAGGAGCATGAAAGCCCTGGGCTGGCAGCCATGAGCACGATTCTGGTCGTGGACGACGAGTATGTGATCGCCGATATCCTGGGGTATGCCCTGGAGGACGCCGGCTACAAGGTCGAGAAGGCGCCCAATGGCAAGATGGCCCTGGACGTGCTGGAGAAGGTGCGAATCGACCTGGTCATCACCGACTACATGATGCCGATAATGAATGGCGAGGAGTTGGCCAAAGCGATTCGCAGCAATGCGCAGTTTGCGGACCTACCGGTCATTCTCATGAGCGGGGCCCAGGCAAGTATCGGCAAAGCCATACCTGACCTGTTTTCTGCAGTGTTCGACAAGCCGTTCGATACTGCCAGCATGGTGGCCAGGGTCAGGGCATTCATCGGTGTGGCGGAGGCCGGGCGGGATACGCCAGAGCTTCAGTGAACCGTGTTGCCGGGACCAAGCGCATCCGTGCGACTCGATTAGCCCTGGTTACTGGTGATCATCCCCCTTCTCCGGCGCCGGGCTGCCGGCTTGAATGCGCTTGTAAATCTCTTCACGGTGCACCTGGACATCTTTGGGTGCATCGATGCCGATCCTCACTTGCATCCCCTTGACCCCTAGAATGGTGACCTTGATGTCATCATTGATGACGATGCTTTCGCCAACTTTGCGGGTGAGTATCAGCATGTACTTCTCCTTGGTAACTTTGAATGCCTTGCAGGCGGTAGCTGCACAGGCCGGGTGTGCGCGGTGGCACAGCCGTCTTTCCCTTCATTAAAGACGCATTCGATGGAAATTAATTCCCCGAGCACAAGATTCTGTTGAGGTCTTTAGTCACAGGTTCCGATTGGGCAGATGGGCAATTACGCACAACCGGTATCGCCCATGGACGCAAGCATAGGGGGCTTCAACGCATATGGGAAATTTCTCTGCCTGATGGGGGATATGTCTTTTTTCTATGGTACGGCGGCGTTTAAAAAGTAGGGTTATTTAATGTGCTAGTTAATGATTTTCATTCGTATCGCATGCATTCAATGTCATGAGAAAACGTGCCAGGGCCACCTCGGCCAGCTCCATGCGCTGGCGCGCCCGTGGCCGTGGCAGCGCGTGGAGCTCGCCCAGCACGAAGCGCTCCAGCAGCGCCGGGTGCACATAGCTGCGCCGGCATACGGCGGGGGTATTGCCCAGTCGCGACGCCACCTGCTTGAGCATGGCCACGATCTGTCGGCGCGCTTCGGTTTCCGGTTGCCATTGCAGCTCGCGCAGCAACTCCAGCGCCAGCGCGCTGCCGGCCCAGGTGCGATAGTCCTTGGCGGTGAAGTCGGCACCGGTCAATTGCTGCAGGTAGGCGTTCACGTCCGCCGAACCGACGGTGTGACATTGCCCCAGCGCGTCCTGCCACTGGAACAGGTCCTGGCCCGGCAGTTCCAGGCAGCGCTTGACGATGCGTGCCAGGCGCCGGTCCTTGAGGGTCACCTGGTGCTCGATGCCGCTCTTGCCGCGAAAGCGAAACCGTATTGCGCTGCCTTCGACCTGCACATGGCGAGTGCGCAGCGTGGTCAGCCCGTAGGAGCGGTTGTCGCGGGCATACTGACGGTTGCCCACGCGGATCAGCGTGTTGTCGAGCAGGCTGACCACCAGTGCCATGACCTTTTCGCGGTCCAGGCCGGGCCGCGCCAGGTGCTCGTCGAGTTGCTTGCGCAGCCTCGGCAGGCGTTTGGCGAAGGCCAGCATGCGGTCGTACTTGTGGCTGTCGCGCAGTTCGCGCCAGTCGGGGTGATAGCGGTACTGCTTGCGACCACGTGCGTCGCGTCCGGTGGCTTGCAGGTGGCCGCGCGGGTCGGCGCAGATCCATACATCGGTATAGGCCGGCGGTATGGCCAGCGCCTTGATGCGGGCCAGGGTATCCGGTGCGGTGATGCGCTGGCCGTGCGCGTCGAAATAGGCGAAGTGCTTGCGCAGCAGGCGCCGATGGAAACCGGGGCGGCTGTCATCCACGTAATGCAGGCCACTGGGCAAAGGGGGCAGGTCGACACTCATGCTGGGCGCTCGCGTAGGGGCTCTGACGATGGACAGCAGCCGTTCGCGCAAGTTAGCCCAGCAATGCCACCGATTTTATCTGCGCCCACAACTGCTGGCCTTCGTGCAGCCCCAACTGGTCGCTCGAGTAGCGCGTCACCCGCGCCAGCAGGGCTGTGCCATCGGCGTCCAGGCTCACCAGCATCTGCGCCGGGTTGTCACCGGCGCGCAGCGCGCACACGCGCACCGGCAGGCGGTTGAGAATGCTCGAACGGCTGTCGTCGGCCAGGCTCAGGCTCACGTCGCGTGCCTGGACCTTGACCCGCAGGCGCGCCCCCGGGGCCAGCGCCTCGTGGGTGAGGCGCAACCTGAGGTCGCTGCCCGGCAGTTTCAGGTCCAGCAACTGGTAGGCCGCGTCGTGGGCGTCCACCTCGCCCTCGATGACCACCCCGGCGTCCTCCTGCAGGGCCAGCGGCAGGTCCAGGCGGGCCAGGGTCTGGCTGATCGGCCCGCTGGCCTGCACCTTGCCCTGTTCGAGCAGCACCAGGTGATCGGCCAGGCGCGCCACTTCGTCCTGCGCATGGCTGACGTAGATCAGCGGGATCTGCAACTGGTCGTGCAGGCGCTCCAGGTACGGCAGGATCTCGCGTTTGCGCGGGCCGTCCAGGGCTGCCAGGGGTTCGTCCATCAGCAGCACCTTGGGGCTGGTGAGCAGCGCACGGGCGATCCCCACGCGCTGTCGTTCACCGCCCGACAGGGTGTCCGGCTTGCGCGCGAGCAGGTGGCTGATGCCCAGCAGCTCGCAGGCGTGCTCCAGGCCGACCTGGCGCTGGTGCTGGGCGATGCGTCGCCAGCCGAAGATCAGGTTGTTCTTCACGCTCAGGTGGGGGAACAGGCTGGCTTCCTGGAACACATAGCCGATGGGGCGCTGGTGGGGCGGCATGAAATACTGGCGTGCGGAATCCTGCCAGACCTCGCCATTGACCTCGATGTAGGCCTGGTCGGCCCGCTCCAGGCCTGCCAGGCAGCGCAGGCAGGTGGTCTTGCCCGAGCCCGAATGGCCGAACAGGGCGCTGACACCGCGCCCGGGCAGTTGCAGGTCGACATCCAGCCGGAAATCGTCGAAGGCCACCTGCAACCGGGCCTGGATCAATGCACTCATCGGTCAGCTCCAGGCCGGCTTGCCGCGGCGGCTGGCGTACAGCGCCAGCAGCACCAGGAACGAGAACACCAGCATGGCGCCGGCCAGCCAGTGGGCCTGCATGTACTCCATGGCCTCGACATGGTCGAAGATCTGCACGGAAACCACGCGGGTCTTGTCGGGAATATTGCCGCCGATCATCAGCACCACGCCGAACTCGCCGACGGTGTGGGCAAAGCCCAGGATGCTCGCGGTAATGAAGCCAGGGCGGGCCAGGGGCAGCACCACGCTGAAAAAGCAGTCCCACGGGCTGGCGCGCAAGGTGGCAGCCACCTCCAGCGGGCGCTCGCCAATGGCGCTGAACGCGTTTTGCAGCGGTTGCACCACGAACGGCATCGAGTACACCACCGACCCGATCACCAGGCCTGTGAAACTGAACACCACGGTGCCCAGGCCCAGCGCCTGGGTGGCCTGGCCAAGCCAGCCGTGGGGGCCCAGGGCGATCAGCAGATAGAAGCCGATCACCGTGGGCGGCAACACCAGGGGCAGGGCCACGATCGCCCCGATCGGCCCGCGCAGCCAGGAGCGCGTGCGCGCCAGCCACCAGGCGATCGGGGTGCCGATCAGCAGCAGGATCAGGGTAGTCAGCGACGCCAGCTTGAACGTCAGCCAGATGGCGCCCAGGTCGCCGGCGTCCAGTGGCATCAGAGTTCGTAGCCGAACGACTTGATCACTTCAGCGGCCTTCGGGCCCTTGAGGTAATCGACCAGCGCCTTGGCGGCGGCGTTGTCCTTGCCCTTGTTGAGAATCACAGCGTCCTGTTTGATCGGGTCGTGCAGGTCGGCTGGCACGATCCAGGCCGAGCCGTTGCTGACCTTGCCGTCCTTGTAGATCTGCGACAGGGCCACGAAGCCCAGCTCGGCGTTTCCGGTGGAAACGAACTGGAACGCCTGGGTGATGTTCTGGCCTTCGACCAGCTTGCCCTTGGTGGCCTCGGTCAGGTTCAGCTTGGCCAGTACCTGCGTGGCGGCCAGGCCGTAGGGCGCGGCCTTGGGGTTGGCGATGGACAGGTGCTTGTAGTCGTTTTTCTTCAGGACTTCGCCCTTGTCATCCACATAGCCCGCTTTGGGCGACCACAGCGCGAGGGTGCCGATGGCGTAGGTAAAGCGCGAGCCCTTGACGGTTTCGCCTTCGTTCTCGAGTTTTTCGGGGGTGGTGTCGTCGGCCGACAGGAACACCTCGAAGGGCGCGCCATTCTTGATCTGCGCGTAGAACTGCCCGGTAGCGCCGAAGGAGGCGACCAGCTTGTGGCCGGTGTCCTTTTCGAAATCCTTGGCAATAGCCTGGATGGGCGCGGTGAAGTTGGCCGCGACGGCCACCTGGACTTCATCGGCCCAGGCGCTGTTGAGGGTCAGCATGCCGAATACGGCGGTCAGGGCAAAACGAGGGGCGCGCATTCTCATCAAACAGCTCCATGTGCATGAGGTAATCGTTATGCATTGGAATATATAGCGATTGCCCGACAAACGGAAAGATCTGTTTTACCGTGACATCAATGCCAGCGCCTTTTCTGCCAGTTGGCGCGTCAGTTCGGCTGCCGGCAGGGCTTGGCCAAGGCGCAGCGCCTGGCCGGCCCACAGGTTGCTGAAATCGCTGTTGCCCTGCGGCTCGCTGATGGCGCGAAGGGGCATCAAGGCGCCGCCGGCCAGGGGGAAGGCAGGGGCCAGGGGGCTCATCGGGCCCAACTCACGCATGATGCGGGTATTGATGCCGCGTGCCGGGCGCCCGGTAAACAGGTTGGTGAGCGCGGTATCGCTGGCCTGTGCGCTGTGCAGTGCCTGGCGATGCGCGGCCGACACCTTGGCCTCGGGGCAGAACAGGTAGGCGGTGCCCACCTGAACGGCCGAGGCGCCCAGTGCGAAGGCCGCCACAACACCGCGGGCATCGCCGATGCCGCCAGCCGCGATCACCGGCACCTTGACCGCATCGGCCACCTGGGGCACCAGCGCCAGGGTGCCGATCTGGGTGGTGAGGTCATCGCTCAGGAACATGCCGCGGTGCCCACCTGCTTCATAGCCCATGGCGATGATCGCGTCGCAGCCATGGGCTTCGAGCCAGCGTGCTTCCTCGACCGTGGTGGCACTGGACAGTACCTTGGCCCCGCTGGCCTTGACCCGCGCCAGCAGCTCGGGCGCAGGCAGGCCGAAGTGAAAGCTCACCACTGCAGGCTTGCAGTCTTCCACCAAGGCACAGCCCGCTTCGTCGAAGGGCGCGCGATTGGAGGCCGGGGTGGTGGCGCCGAAGTCGGCACCCACTTCTTCGTAGTACGGCTTGAGTGCCTGCTTCCAGCGGATTGCACGTTCGCCATCGGTGGCGGGTGGCCGATGGCAGAAGAAATTGAGGTTGAGCGGGCCGCGACTGGCCTGGCTGAAGGTCGCGATCTCCTGGCGTATCTGCTCGGGGGTGAGCATCGCGCATGGCAGCGAGCCCAGCCCCCCGGCGTTACTGACCGCGATGGCCATGGCCGACCCCGTGGCGCCCGCCATCGGTGCCTGGATGATGGGCAACTCGATACCGAGCAGGTCGAGGATACGTGGGTCCGGCCATTGGCTCATCGCGGGGCTCCTTGTGTGGGCGTGGGTTACAGCGCCTTGCTTACCTTGATGTCGGTGATCTTGCTGAAGTCTTCGCCGTGCAGTTTGCGCAAGGCTTCCTCGACCTGCTGTGGCGCCGTGCTGCTGAGCACGGCGAAGTCGAAACGACGCTCGCCGTCGAGGTTGTACTTGATGACGTACTTGATGTTTTCGCTCATGGGGTTATCTCAGCTTCGACGACGAACGGCGGATGATCTTGATCGTGTGGGTGAAGGTCGGCTTGCTTACCGCCGACAGGGCACGGGGGCCAACAGTGTCGATGGTGATGTTCCAGAAGCCGTCGCTGGGCACGGTGATCTTCGCCGGGAAGTTGACGAAGGCGCCGCCGTGATAGGTATGCCGGCCGCCATTCTTGAAGCTGCGGAAGTTGGCATCGTTCATCAGGCGGATATTGCAGCGCTGGGAGCAGTGGATGACGACGATGTCGTCTTCATTGAGGTGCTCGCGCTGGTGTACGAATTTCATGTCGCTCTCCGCAAGGGATCTTTTGGCAAATCAAAACGATAGCACGATGTCGGGTTACACTGTGGGGCTGAGTGCCAAGGCCAGAGATAAAACTGCCAATCCAGGGAGCAAATCGGCCTGGCCATGGTCCAACGGTTTTTTATGGAGGGGTACCGATGAAATGGGTTGTACCAGCGCTGGCAGTTGCGCTGACCGGTTGTGCCAATGTAGCCGAAATCGAACAGAGCCCCGAGACCATGAGCGTGATCTCGGGCAAGTCGCCACGCGAGTTTGCCACCTGCGTCCAGCAAAAACTGGCCGATAGCCGTGGCCCGCTGACCATCGAGGAGCGGGGCAGCGGCCTGCGCGTGGTGGTACCGCAGAAGCTCTCGGACAAGTCCCCGGCTGCAGTGCTGGAGATCAGCGAGCGCTCGAGTGGCAGCGCGGTCAAGTTGCATGAGCGGTTGAGCAATTTTCCCCTGCGCCCGGGGGATGTCAAAGCGGCTGTGAGCGTGTGCATCTCCAAGTGATTGCGTGAGCCGCGTTTAAACGATTCAGTGGTTGTCCCTGCATTTTTCTGTGCCTGCCCGCGTTGTAGCGCTGGCCGGATAGGCCTAGTATCGGTAGGCTTATATTTTATAAGTCTAAGCTTATAACAAGAAAAATGGAGTCCGTGATGATCCCACTGGATCGAATCCTGATAGGCAGCCTGCTGTTGCTTTCAATGCAAGCCGCCACTGCCGCCGATGGCCAGAAGATATTCACCCAGGGAGGGGAGAACCCCTCTGCCATGGCCTGCATGAGCTGCCATGGCCCCGATGGCCTGGGCATGGCCGCCGCCGGCTTCCCACGCCTGGCTGGCCTGCCGGCCGCCTATGTGAGCAAACAGCTCAAGGACTTTCGTGACGGCAGCCGCAAGCAGCCGATCATGGAGCCGCTGGCCAAGGCCCTGAGCGACGCCGAGATCAGCGCCATCAGCGCCACGCTGGCGGCAATGCCGGTACCGCCCACCCCTGATACCCGTCGCCAGCAGATGGCAACCGACCCGGTCGAGTCGCTGGCGCTTTACGGCGACTGGAGCCGAGGCATCCCCGGGTGCGTGCAATGTCACGGGCCGGGTGGTGTGGGGGTAGGCGAGCACTTTCCGCCATTGGCCCACCAGCCTGCCAGCTACCTGGCCGGGCAACTTGACGCATGGCGCGACGGCCGGCGCAGCAACGACCCTAACCAGTTGATGGTCGGTGTCGCCAAAGCCCTGACCGATACCGAGGTCAAGGCGCTGGCTGAATACTTTGCCACCCGCGCCAGCCAGGAGGCCGCCAAATGAATCGCTTGCTACTCACTACCCTGACCCTGTTCATGGGCGGCGTTCAGGCGGCCCCGATCGCCATGGAAGACCAGTCGCAACTGAAGGTGGCGCCGGCCAGCACGCCGGCCAGCTTCAAGCCCCCCGCCGAAAGCGAGTTGCCCGACAACGCCTTCGGCAAGATGGTGCGCGACGGCTATGCGCTGTTCGTCGACACCAAGCGCCTGGCCCCCGAGTATGTGGGCAACGGCCTGAACTGCAGCAACTGCCACCTGGATCAGGGGCGGCTGGCGCATTCGGCGCCGCTGTGGGGGGCTTACCCGATGTACCCTGCCTATCGCAAGAAAAACGACAAGGTCAACACCTTTGCCGAGCGTATCCAGGGCTGCTTCCAGTTCAGCATGAACGGCAAGCCGCCGGCGGCCGACAGCCCCGAGATGACGGCGTTGTCGGTGTATGCCTACTGGCTGGCGAGCAAGGCACCGATCGGCGTCGAGACACCGGGGCGTGGCTACCCGGAGGTCGACAAGCCTGCGCAGGGCTATGACATCAAGCGCGGTGCCCAGGTGTACCAGCAGCAGTGCGCCATCTGCCACGGCGACAGCGGCCAGGGCCAGAAGGTGGCCAAGGACTATGTGATGCCACCGCTGTGGGGCAAGGACTCCTACAACTGGGGTGCCGGCATGCACCGCATCAACACGGCGGCCTCGTTCATCAAGCACAACATGCCGCTGGGCAAGCCAGGCACGCTGACCGACCAGCAGGCCTGGGACGTGGCGGCCTTCATCAACGCGCATGAGCGCCCTCAGGACCCGCGCCTGGTCGAAGGCTCGGTGGAAAAAACCCGGCTCAAGTTCCACGCCAATGACGGCGTCAACCTCTACGGCCAGAAGGTCGATGGGGTGCTGATCGGGCAGGGCACAGGCGGCTAGAACGCTCGCCCATCCGCGTATCCAGGCCTGCCTGCGGGCCTGGATACGCGGATTATTTGCAACCTGCGGGAACTATCTACACTGAGTTTTTCTCTATCATTCATTCGGCCGGGCCACGGGGGCATTGTAAGCGCATCGCCGCCTGATTAGACTGCGCCGAATTTCGTACTGCACAGCCCCTTGTTAAGGACGTTTATGATCAAGAAATGCTTGTTCCCGGCAGCCGGTTACGGCACCCGCTTCCTGCCAGCAACCAAAGCCATGCCAAAGGAAATGCTGCCAGTGGTGAACAAGCCACTGATCCAGTACGGCGTTGAAGAAGCGCTGGACGCTGGGTTGAACGAAATCTCCATTGTCACCGGCCGCGGCAAGCGCGCTCTGGAAGACCATTTCGACATCAGCTACGAGCTGGAAAACCAGATCAAGGGCACCGACAAGGAAAAGTACCTGGTCGGTATTCGTCGCCTGCTCGACGAGTGCTCGTTCTCCTACACCCGCCAGACCGAAATGAAAGGCCTGGGCCACGCGATCCTGACCGGTCGCCCGCTGATCGGTGACGAGCCGTTTGCCGTGGTGCTGGCCGACGACCTGTGCGTCAACCTCGATGGTGACGGCGTGCTCAAGCAGATGGTCAAGCTGTACAAGCAGTACCGCTGCACCATCGTTGCGATCATGGAAGTCGACCCGCAGGAAACCAGCAAGTACGGTGTGATCGCCGGCGACCTGATCGGCGACGACCTGTACCGTGTACGCAACATGGTCGAGAAGCCAAAGCCGGAAGACGCCCCGTCGAACCTGGCGATCATCGGCCGCTACATCATGACCCCGGACATCTTCAAGCTGATCGAAGAGACCGAGCCGGGCAAGGGCGGTGAAATTCAGATCACCGACGCCCTGATGAAGCAGGCCCAGGACGGCTGCGTGATTGCCTACAAGTTCAAGGGCAAGCGTTTCGACTGCGGTGGCGCCGAGGGTTACATCGACGCGACCAACTTCTGCTTCGAAAATTTCTACAAGACCGGCAAGGCCTACTGAGTTCACTCGGTCGGTTGCGTCACAAAGCCACCTTCGGGTGGCTTTTTTGTTTATGGGCCTGGCTGGCGGTATGCTGGCGGCCTGCCAAGGAGACTGATATGGCCTACGATTTTGATCTGTTCGTGATTGGCGCCGGTTCCGGCGGTGTGCGTGCAGCACGTTTTGCTGCCGGTTTCGGCGCAAAAGTGGCGGTGGTCGAAAGCCGCTACCTGGGCGGCACGTGTGTCAACGTCGGCTGCGTGCCGAAAAAACTGCTGGTGTACGGCGCGCACTTTGCCGATGACTTCGAGCAGGCGGCAGGCTACGGCTGGTCGCTGGAAGATGCACAGTTCGACTGGGCACAGCTGATCGCCAACAAGAACCGTGAAATCGAGCGGCTCAACGGCATCTACCGCAACCTGCTGGTCAACAGTGGCGTGACCCTGCTCGAAGGCCACGGCCGCCTCACCGGGCCCCATGAGGTCGAGGTGGACGGCACGCGCTACAGCGCGAAGAACATCCTGATCGCCACCGGCGGCTGGCCACAGATTCCGGACATCCCCGGGCGCGAGCTGGCCATCAGTTCCAACGAGGCGTTCTACCTCAAGACCTTGCCCAAGCGTGTGCTGGTGGTGGGGGGTGGTTATATCGCGGTGGAGTTCGCCGGAATCTTCCAGGGGCTGGGCGCCAAGACCAGCTTGCTCTACCGGGGCGACCTGTTCCTGCGCGGCTTCGATGGCGCAGTGCGCACGCACCTGAAGGAAGAGCTGGAAAAACGCGGTCTCGACCTGCAGTTCAACAGCGATATCCAGCGTATCGACCAGCAGCCCGATGGCAGCCTCAAGGCGACCCTCAAGGATGGTCGCGAGCTGATTGCCGACTGCGTGTTCTACGCCACCGGCCGGCGCCCCATGCTCGATAACCTGGGGCTTGAGAACACCGAAGTGCAACTGGACAAGCGCGGCTACGTGCAGGTCGATGACCAGTACCAGACCGACGAGCCGTCGATCCTGGCCATTGGCGATGTGATCGGCCGCGTGCAGCTCACTCCGGTGGCCCTGGCCGAAGGCATGGCCGTGGCGCGGCGCCTGTTCAAGCCGGAGCAGTATCGCCCGGTGGATTACCGGAACATCCCGACGGCGGTGTTCAGTCAGCCGCCGATCGGCACCGTGGGCCTGACCGAGGAGCAGGCGCTGGAGGCGGGGCACAAGGTGCAGATCTTCGAAAGCCGCTTCCGGCCAATGAAACTGACCCTCACCGACGTGCAGGAGAAGACCCTGATGAAACTGGTGGTCGATGCCGACACCGACCGCGTGCTGGGCTGTCACATGGTCGGGCCGGATGCCGGCGAGATCATCCAGGGCCTGGGCATCGCGCTCAAGGCCGGGGCGACCAAGCAACAGTTCGACGAAACCATCGGTGTGCACCCGACAGCCGCGGAGGAGTTCGTGACCCTGCGTACGCCTACGCGCTAAGCGGTGCCTCCAGCGCGGGTCAAGCCCGCTCTCACAGCGATTGCAACGGTCGTGGGAGCGGGCTTGGCCCGCGATTGCATCAACATAAATCGTCTATCTGAACTGAGCTTTATAGCCAAAACCAATCACCAGCATCAGCTTTGCCAATGAGCGCTATCGGCGATGAATGGTTAGGATTCTCCCATCAAGTTTTTCAACCCTGAGGAGAGTCACCGATGCCTATCATCAACAGCCAGGTCAAACCGTTCAACGCTACTGCCTACCACAACGGCGAATTCGTCCCTGTTTCCGAAGCCGACCTGAAGGGCAAGTGGTCCGTGGTGTTCTTCTACCCGGCCGACTTCACCTTCGTCTGCCCGACCGAACTGGGCGACCTGGCCGACAACTACGCTGAATTCAAGAAGCTGGGCGTGGAAATCTACGGTGTGTCGACCGACACCCACTTCACCCACAAAGCCTGGCACGACACCTCGGAAACCATCGGCAAGATCCAGTACCCGCTGATCGGTGACCCGACCCACGTCATCTCGCGCAACTTCGACGTGCTGATCGAAGAAGCCGGCCTGGCCGACCGCGGTACCTTCGTGATCAACCCTGAAGGCCAGATCAAGATCGTCGAACTCAACGACGGCGGTGTAGGCCGTGATGCCAGCGAGCTGCTGCGCAAGGTCAAGGCTGCCCAGTACGTCGCTGCCCACCCAGGCGAAGTCTGCCCGGCCAAGTGGAAAGAAGGCGAAGCTACCCTGGCGCCATCGCTGGACCTGGTCGGCAAGATCTAAGACCGTGAACCAGCCGAGGGCGGGCCACCGCACCTGAAGTCTGTCCCGCCCCGCAAAACGCCCGGGCGACTCTGCCCGGGCGTTGTTTTTTCTACCGTTTGAAAAGGAATCGCCCGTATGTTGGACGCCACGCTTAAAACTCAGTTGAAAGCCTACCTGGAGCGGGTCACCCAGCCGATCGAGATCGTTGCCTCCCTCGACGACGGCGCGAAGTCCCGTGAAATGCACGACCTGCTGCGGGAAATCGCCAGCCTGTCGGATCTGATTACCTTGCGCGAGGACGGTGCCGACGCCCGTCGCCCGTCGTTCTCGCTCAATCGCCCGGGGGGCGATATCAGCCTGCGCTTTGCCGGCATCCCCATGGGCCACGAATTCACCTCGCTGGTGCTGGCGCTGCTGCAAGTCGGTGGCCACCCCTCCAAGGCGAGCGCCGAGCTGATCGAACAGGTCGCCGGGCTCAAGGGTGAGTTCAACTTCGAAACCTACTTCTCGCTGTCGTGCCAGAACTGCCCGGACGTGGTGCAGGCGCTGAACCTGATGGCGGTACTCAACCCCAGCGTGCGCCATGTGGCCATCGACGGCGCGCTGTTCCAGGCCGAAGTCGAGGCACGCCAGGTGATGGCAGTGCCCAGCGTCTACCTCAATGGCGAGGTGTTCGGCCAGGGCCGCATGGGCCTGGAGGAGATCGTCGCCAAGCTCGACACCGGCACCAGCGAGCGCCAGGCCGAGAAACTCAACGCCAAGGACGCCTTCGACGTGCTGGTGGTCGGTGGTGGGCCGGCAGGCGCGGCAGCAGCGATCTACGCGGCCCGCAAAGGCATTCGCACCGGCGTGGCTGCCGAGCGCTTCGGCGGGCAGGTGCTGGACACCATGGCCATCGAGAACTTCATCTCCGTGCAGGAGACCGAAGGGCCGAAGCTGGCCATGGCGCTGGAAGAGCACGTCAAGCAGTACGACGTCGACATCATGAACCTGCAGCGCGCCGATGCGCTGGTGCCGGGCCAGGACGGCGCGCTGCACCAGGTGCGCATGGCCAACGGTGCCACGCTCAAGGCCAAGACCGTGATCCTGGCCACCGGCGCACGCTGGCGCGAAATGAACGTGCCGGGCGAAAAGGAGTACCGCAGCCGTGGCGTGGCCTACTGCCCGCACTGCGACGGCCCGCTGTTCAAGGGCAAGCGTGTGGCGGTGATCGGTGGTGGCAACTCCGGTGTGGAGGCGGCCATCGACCTGGCCGGCATCGTCGCCCATGTCACGCTGATCGAGTTCGACAGCCAGTTGCGTGCCGACGCGGTGCTGCAGCGCAAGCTGCACAGCCTGGCCAACGTGACCGTGATCACCAGCGCCTTGACCACCGAAGTGCTGGGCGACGGCCAGAAGGTCAACGGGCTGCGCTACAAGGACCGCAACAGCGACGTGCAGCATGACATCGCGCTGGAAGGGATCTTCGTCCAGATCGGCCTGCTGCCCAACACCGATTGGCTCAAGGGCACCCTCGAACTGTCGCCCCGTGGCGAGATCATTGTCGATGCGCGGGGCCAGACCAGCGTGCCGGGCGTGTTTGCCGCCGGTGACGTGACCACGGTGCCCTACAAACAGATCGTGATCGCGGTGGGTGAGGGGGCCAAGGCGTCGCTGGCAGCGTTCGACCACCTGATCCGTACCAGCGCTCCGGCCTGAGGCGCATCGCCGGCCTTGCCGGCCTGTGACGGTGCAACAACGCAAAAGCCCTGACAGGTCAGACTGTCAGGGCTTTTGCGTGGCCTATTCGAACAGCGACCGGCCCTTGTCCAGTTGCTGGTCGACCAGCGACTTGCCCAGTGCAATCGACGCGCGCTGGGCGTTTTCCAGGTCGGCCAGAAACAGCGGCGCGTGGGCACACAATCGCCGGGTGCTGTGCTTGTCTGGGGAGGTGATGCGGCATCCGACTTCGAACGGCAGGGGAATGCCGGCATGCGGGACCACGTTTGCCGTGACCGTGTAGTTGCGGTGGACACATTCAAGGGTGTGCATGAGCGCTACCTCGCTGTGGTGGCTTCAACCGGTATCAGCTCCGGTATACCACAGCCAGGTGCGCCGGGGCGGCGCGCCGACGAGCGCGCCCCCGGGGCCGCTGTCAGAACTCGGTCGGCTGGATGATCTCTACCCAGTAATCGTCCGGGTCCTTGATGAAGGCCAGGTGCTTCATGCGCCCGTCGCTCAGGCGCTTCTGGAAGTTCACGCCCAGCTGTTCGAAGCGCTCGCAGGCCGCGCGGATGTCCGGTACGGCAATGCAGATATGGCCGAAACCGCGCGGGTCGGTGTTGCCGTTGTGGTAGGCGAACGCGGGATCGTTTTCGGTGCCGTGGTTGTGGGTCAGCTCGAGGATGCCCGGGATCGACTTCATCCACTCGGTACGCTTGGCCGGGTCGGCCGGAATCTGCGCCTTGTCCACCAGCGCCAGGAAGTACAGGCTGAATTCGGCTTCCGGGAAGTCGCGTTTTTCCACGAGGCTGAAGCCCAGAACGCGGGTGTAGAAGTCCAGGGACTTGGCGACGTCCTTGACCCGCAGCATGGTGTGGTTGAACACGAAGTTGTGGGTCGCGGCATCCGGTTGCGCGGTGACGCCGGGGAGGGTGTCGAGGTTTTGCAGGCTCATGGGCACTCCGCAGATAGGGCCGGCGCTTGGCGCGCCAGCAAAACAGTCAGGGAGCAATGATACGGAACTGAAGCGATTGCGCAAACGGTTTGCGCCCCATCGGCCAGGCCTGACGGGGCGCAAGAATTAGAAGCCCGCCGAAGCGGGCGTATGGGGCGCTAATCCTTTAGCAGTCTTCATCCTGAGCCAGTACATGTGAAAAAAGTGTGAAGTACTGTTTCACTTGCGCAACCAGCTGTCGACTGTCTGTGCGCCGTACTCCTGCTTCCATGCCTTGAGGCCGTGATGATTGCCGCCCTTGGTTTCGATCAGCTCGCCGGTATGCGGGTTTTCATAGACTTTCACCACGCGCGCACGGCGTTGTTTCGGCGCGCTGGCAGGCCGGCGCGTAGTGGCCGCCGGGTCGAGAATATTGATGATGTCGCGCAAGCCCTTGTCATAGGTTTTCATCAGGCTGACAAGTTTCTGCTCGAATTCGATTTCCCGTTTGAGGCCGGCGTCTTTTTTCAGTGCCTCCAGTTGAGCAAGCTGTTCCTGAAGGGCTTTTTCGGCAGCACGAAACTCTGCAAGTCTGGACACTGTCATCTCTCCTGTTGGTCGGTAAGGGCCGTGCGCGGCGCAACCGCTTGAGGCCGCTATTGATGCCGCGTCACCGGGTAGAAAACAAACAACACAGTAAAAAGAGTGTAGTCAATCGCCCTGCGATAAACATCAAACTTTTACGACAACACACTACGGAACTTTCTTATTGCACAGTGCTCGCCACACTAAAGAATTAATTACCGCATCGGCATCTGTTCTAGACCATGGTCCAATGGCCCGTGCCAGAGCGCTTTGGAGACAATAAGCGGTCGCTGCCTAGTTGTGTGCAGCGGCCCTTGCCCAGCCCCGTCGGGGCTGATGGATACCTTGCCCTTCGTTCTGGATACTGCTTTTCATGCGTGCCCCAACTCCCTTCATTGCCCAACGCCCGGTGGTCGGCGCGTTGTTGTCCTTCGTTACTGTTTCGGCCCAGGCCAGTGGTTTCCTGCAAGACAGCAGTGTCAACATCGAGGCGCGCAACGTGTATTTCAATCGTGACTTTCGTGACGGTCACACCGCCTCCTCCCAGGGCGCGTCGAAACGTGAAGAGTGGGCGCAGGGCTTCATACTCAACGCGCAGTCCGGGTATACCCAGGGCACCGTGGGCTTTGGTATCGATGCGCTGGGCATGCTGGGTTTCAAACTCGATTCCAGCCCGGCCGACAGCAACAGCGGGCTGCTGCCTTCCAGCGGCCACAACCCGCGCCATTCGGCCGATCAGTACGCAAAACTGGGTGTGGCCGGCAAGGTGCGTTACTCGCAGACCGTATTGAAATACGGTGCCATGCTGCCGGACATGCCGCTGCTCAAGTACAACGACGGGCGCCTGTTGCCCACCATGTTCCATGGCGCGATGCTGACGTCCAGAGAGGTCGACAACCTCACCTTCAGCGCCGCGCGGCTCGACAAGTACACCGCCCGCGATTCGACCGACCAGCAAGATATCCGCGTGCACTGCAAGAACAAGCGCTATGCCTGCGACACCCGCGCCGACCACTTCGACACGGCCGGGCTGGAGTACCGCTTCAACGAGCGCCTGAGCGCGCAGTACCAGGTGGCCAAGCTCGAAAACATCTATCGCCAGCATTTCCTCGGGCTGGTGGCCAGCCAGCCCTTGAGCGTGGGCCGCCTCTCGGCCGACCTGCGCCTGATCAAGAGCGACGACATCGGTCGTGCCCGTGCCGGCGACATCGACCACCGTGCCTTCAGCGCCATGCTTGGCTACAGCCTGGGCGGGCACAAGCTCAGCGCCGGCTGGCAGCGCATGTACGGCGAGAACGCCATGCCGTACCTCGATGGCAGCAACCCCTACCTGGTCAACTACGCCCAGGTCAACGACTTCGCTGCGGCCCAGGAGCGGTCCTGGCAGGTGCGCTACGACTACGACTTCAAGGCAGTAGGGCTCGAAGGCCTGAGCTTCCTGACCCGCTACATCAGCGGCGATCACGTCAAGGTGCCGGGCAGCCCGGCACAGGGCAAGGAATGGGAGCGCGACAGCGAACTCAAGTACCAGGTGCAGAGCGGCACCTTCAAGGACGTCAGCGTGCGCCTGCGCAACTCCACCTACCGCAGCAACTACGAGAAATTCGCCCGCGACATGGATGAGACCCGGGTGATCGTCAGCTACAACTTCTCCGTACTGTAGGCGCAGGCTTTGCCAAGTGGCGCGGGCCGGTCGACAATGGCCGCGCGCCCCTGGGAGAGCTTGCGATGAAACACCTGCTGCTGATTGGAATAGGCCCGGGCAACCCCCGGCAGATCACCCTCGAAGCCATCGACAGCCTGAACCGCGCCGACGTGTTCTTCGTGCTGGACAAGGGCGCCGCCAAGGACGACCTGCTGCGCCTGCGCAAGGAGCTGCTGGAGCGCCACGTCACCCGGCCCTATCGCCTGGTGCAGGTCGAAGACCCGCAACGCGACGCGGCGGCTGCAGACTACGTCGGTGCCGTGGAGGACTGGCACCGCCAGCGCGCTGCGCTGTATGGGCGTCTGCTGCACGACGAGCTTGCCGAGGGGCAATGCGGCGCGTTCCTGCTGTGGGGCGAGCCGACGCTTTACGACAGCACCCTGCGCATTCTGGAGCGGGTGGCGCAGCCGGCTTTCAGCCTTGAAGTCATCCCCGGCATCAGCAGCGTCCAGGCCCTGGCGGCCGCTCACCGCATTGCACTGAACCGTATCGGCGAGCCGCTGCATATCCTGCCGGGCCGACGCCTGGCTGATGAGTCAGGCATCGACAACGTGGTGGTGATGCTGGACGGGCAATGCGCCTTTGCCGAACTGGACGATCCGCACCTGCACATCTATTGGGGCGCCTACCTGGGCACTGCCGACGAGCTGCTGATCGAGGGGCCGCTGATGCAGGTCAAGGCGCAGATCCTGGCGCAGCGCGAGCAGGCCCGCGCGCGCAAGGGCTGGATCATGGACACGTATCTGCTGCGCCGCCGCTAGGCCGGTTCTTGGCCTCGATCCACTGGGCCATGTACTGGGTGCTCTTGTGGTGATGGTGGCGCAGCATGGCCCCGGTGAAGTTGTACAGGCGCTGTTCATCCAGGTGCGCCAGCGTGTGTTCGATGCGCTGCACCAGGGCCTGGCCGTGCCAGCGCCTGTCGTAGCGGGCGCTCAGCAGCTGGCGCCCGTCGCGCTGGGCCTGCTCCCAGCGCGGTTGCTCGCTGTAGAGCCGCGCCGCGGCATCGGCCAACCCTTCGGCGGTGTCGGCCACCAGGCCTGGCCAGGGCAGGTCGCCGTGCATGGCCTCGGCGCCAATCGGGGTGGTCACGCTGGGCGTGCCGCACAGCATCGCATCGGTCAGCTTGCCCTTGATGCCGGCGCCAAAGCGCAGCGGGGCCAGGCACACCCGTGCGCCGCTCATCACCTGCAGGGCGTCCTCAGCCCAGTTCATCACGTGAAATCCTTCGGCAGCATTGTGCAGCGCGGTGGCCTTGGGCGGCGTGTAGGCACCATAGATGTGCAACTGCGCCTTGGGCAGGCGACGGCGGATCATCGGCCACAGGCTGTGCTTCATCCACAGCACCGCATCCCAGTTCGGCGCGTGGCGGAAGTTGCCGATGCTGAGAAAGTGCTCGCGTTCCGCGAACGGCCTGAAGGCTTCGGTGGGCGGCGCCAGCATCAGCGGGCACCAGTGCAGCAACGCCTCGGGCACGCCGAAGCCATTGACCAGCAGGTCTATCTCGACATCCGAGATCATCAGGCTCAGGTCGCTGCGGTAGATCGCCGCCAGTTCGCGCTGGGCCAGGTCGGCACCGGCCATCTGGCGATACAGGTCGGGGCCCGAGGTGTTGAACAGCGCGCGAAAGTCGTTGCTGTCCAGGCCCTCGGCCAGGCGCCGGCGCAGCAACTGATGACGGGCATCGCGCAGGCTCTGCAGGTCGGAGGTCTCGAGCACGCGCAGGGCCGCTGGGCAATGCTTCTCGACGCGCCAGCCGAACTGCTCCTCCATCATGAAGCGATCGAACAGCACCACGTCGGGGGCAAGGTCGGTGATGAAACGGTCGAAACTGGCGTTGTTCAGCTCGATGGCCTGCTCGGCGATGCCCAGGCTCGCGAGGTCGGCCTTGTGTTCGCCGATGGCTGCGGGGCTGCTGAAGGTGATGTGCCAGCCGCGCTCCAGAAAACACTCCAGCAGCTGCATCATGTGCCCGCCGGCGGCCGAGGAGCGGGGTTCGGGCCAGACATAGCCGATGACCAGGACGTGGAGGGCGGTTGGGTGCATGGGGAGGGCGGGCCTTTGGGCAAAAAAGGCGTATTAAACCAGAATCCAGGCCACCCGTTTCGGCCGCTTCGGCGGCAGGCCGGCTCCCGCAGGTACAGCGGTGCGGGAGCGGGCGCGCCTAGAGGGCCAGAATCGAGGTCACCTTGTCGCGCAGCTGGTCGATGCTGAACGGCTTGCCGATCATGTGCATGCCCTCGGGCACATCGAAGCTGTCGGCATAGCCACTGGCGAACAGGATGGGCAACAGCGGCCGCAGTTCGCGGGCCTTGCCCGCCAGTTGCTTGCCGTCCATGTCGGGCAAGCCGACATCGGTCATCATCAGGGCAAGGGGTTTGTCCGGGTTGCCCAGCACTTGCAGCGCTTGTTCGGCATCTTTGGCCTCCACCACCTGGTAACCCAGTTCATCGAGCACATCCACCATCAGCATGCGCACGATGGCGTCGTCTTCGACGACCAGAAGAGGGTGATTATCGGGCATGGCAGGATCCTGTGAAAATGGGTGACACACTATCTGTAAACAGCACGCGGTGCTTAGTTCCCTGGATCGTCAAACGTACCAGCCAGTGAGCATAGCGGGCTCTGGCCAAACAGGGAACGTTTGGCGCAGCACTGGCTCAAATACGGGCTCGATGCCCGGCCAACACGGGCGCGGCGCCACGCTGCGGGCATTGAACTGGCGGAAAACTGGAACAATTGCTCGAAAATCCGTCACACTCTTTCGTTCGTCTACTTGCTCGGGCCTTTCCAATGAGTCAACCAGCCTCGACCGATCAGCAGAGCTTTCGCAAGCTGCTGAGCCGCAACATCGGCCTGCCCCTGGGGGTCGGTCTGATCAGTGCGGTGGTTTTCGTCGCCGTGATTGCCTACCTGCTGTCGGTCATCCAGTGGGTCGCCCACACCGACCGGGTGATCAACAACGCCAACGAGGCGGTCAAGCTGTCCATCGACATGGAAACCGGCATGCGCGGTTTCCTGCTCACCGGCGACGAGCAATTCCTCGACCCCTATGAAGTGGCCAAGCCACGCATACAGGCCGAACTCGAGACGCTCAAGCAACTGGTGGCCGACAACCCGCAGCAGGTCGACCGCCTGAGCCGCCTGCAAGCCCTGCAGGCCGCCTGGAACAACTTTGGCAAGGACATGA
The DNA here is from genome assembly GCF_049942755.1 of Pseudomonas palmensis. NCBI lineage: Bacteria > Pseudomonadati > Pseudomonadota > Gammaproteobacteria > Pseudomonadales > Pseudomonadaceae > Pseudomonas > Pseudomonas palmensis. The sequence continues at coordinate 5,634,372 of NZ_CP187958.1, read as the reverse complement.
TCGACCTGCGCCGCGCCAATGACGACTACCGCACGCCCATCAAGCTCGGTCAGGGCAAGCGCCTGACCGACGAGATCCGCAAGGAGTTCGACGATTTCGTCGCGATGGAGCAACAGTTGCGTCTTGCCCGCAACGATCAGGTCAGCAACACCACGCAGTGGTCCATTTCCCTTTATCTGGCCTTCGTGGTGCTGCTCAGCGCATTGCTGGCCTATATCGGCCGCCGCGACCTGCTCAACCTGTCCAGCAACTACGCGGCCAACCTGGAGGCCCAGCAGCGCGCTGCCGAGCGCCTCGAACAGCAGGCCTGGCAGCGCGCCGGGCAATCGCGTCTGGCCGAGCAGGTGCTGGGGCAACTGACCCTGCCGATGCTGGGCAACAACATCCTGCAGTTCTTCGCCCATTACCTGGGCAGCGTGGTGGCGGCCGTGTACGTGCGCGACGAGCATGGCAGCCTGCGCCGCGTGGCCAGCTACGGCTTCTCCCGCGAGCAGCAGGGGCAGGAGCAGGTCGTCGGCGCCCAGGAGGGCATCCTTGCCCAGGCCGTGGCGCAGCGTCGCCTGATGCGCCTGGACGAGGTGCCGCAGGACTACTTCAAGGTCAGCTCCGGGCTGGGCGAGGGGTGCCCACGCAACGTGCTGGTGATTCCGGCGATCAACGACGGCCAGGTCAATGGCGTGGTCGAGCTGGGCTTTCTGCGTGCAGTGGAGGACCGCGACATCGAGTTCCTCGAGCGGTTGGCCGACAACCTGGGCACCTCCATCGAGAGTGCGCGCTATCGCCAGCGCCTGCAGGAAGTGCTGGCCGAAACCCAGCAGCTCAACGAAGAGCTGCAGGTGCAGCAGGAAGAGCTCAAGACCGCCAACGAAGAGCTCGAGGAACAGTCCCGGGTGCTCAAGGAGTCCCAGGCCCATCTGGAGACGCAGCAGGCCGAGCTGGAGCAGACCAACGAGCAACTGGCCGAGCGTACCGACGCGCTGGCCGAGCAGCGCGATGCGCTGGACCGCAAGAACGGCGAGCTGAACCGGGTGCAGGTCGAGCTGCAGGAGCGTGCAGAGGAACTGCAGCGCTCGAGCAAGTACAAGTCCGAATTCCTCGCCAACATGTCCCACGAGCTGCGCACCCCGCTCAACAGCTCGCTGATCCTGGCCAAGCTGCTGGCCGAGAACCCGCAGGACAACCTCAGCGCCGAGCAGGTCAAGTTCGCCGAGTCGATCTATTCGGCCGGCAACGACCTGCTCAACCTGATCAACGACATTCTCGACATCGCCAAGGTCGAGGCCGGCAAGCTCGATGTACGCGCCGAAACCACCCACATCAGCCGCATGGCCGAAGGCCTGCGCAGCCTGTTCGAGCCGCTGGCGCAGCAGAAGCAGCTGGCCTTCAGCGTCACCGTAGAGCCGCAGGTACCGGCCACCCTGTTCACCGATCGCCAGCGCCTGGAGCAGATCCTCAAGAACCTGCTGTCCAACGCGCTGAAGTTCACCGAGCGCGGCCAGGTGGCGCTGACCATCGGCTACCAGGCCGGCACCGGCATCGTGTTCTCGGTGCGCGACAGTGGCATCGGCATTGCAGACGACCAGCAGCAGAGCATCTTCGAAGCCTTCCACCAGGCCGACGGCACTACCAACCGGCGCTACGGAGGCACGGGCCTGGGGCTGTCGATTTCCCGTGACCTGGCGCAGTTGCTGGGCGGCCAGATCCGTGTCGAAAGCCAACTGGGCCAGGGCAGCGTGTTCAGCCTGATACTGCCCGAGTCGTACGAGCCGAGCGTCGAGGCGCAGCCGCTGGCACTGGTGGCCCGCGCCGCCGCGCCGTTGCCCGTGGCGGCCCCCGTCGTGCTGCCGGCCGCCGAAGCCCCGCGTCCGGCGGCCAGCTTCGCCGACGACCGTCACCTGGCACCGTTCAGCAACCGCTGCATCCTGGTGATCGAGGACGAGCCCAACTTTGCCCGCATCCTCTTCGACCTGGCCCACGAGCTGGGCTACAGCTGCCTGGTGGCCCAGGCCGCCGACGAAGGCTTCGAACTGGCGGCCAGCTACATCCCCGACGCCATCCTGCTGGACATGCGCCTGCCCGACCATTCCGGCCTTACCGTGCTGCAGCGGCTCAAGGAGCAGGCGTCCACCCGGCACATACCGGTGCACATCATCTCGGTCGAGGACCGTGTCGAGGCGGCCATGCACATGGGCGCGATCGGCTATGCGGTCAAGCCCACCAGCCGCGAGGAGCTCAAGGCCGTGTTCGGCCGCCTGGAAGCCAAGCTGACCCAGAAACTCAAGCACATCCTGCTGGTGGAAGACGATGACCTGCAGCGCGAAAGCATCGCCCGCCTGATCGGCGACGAAGACATCAAGATCACCGCGGTGGGCATGGCCCAGGAAGCCCTGGAGCTGCTGCGCGAGAACATCTACGACTGCATGATCATCGACCTCAAGCTGCCCGACATGCTCGGCAACGAGCTGCTCAAGCGCATGACCGCCGACGATATCCGCTCGTTCCCGCCGGTGATCGTCTACACCGGGCGCAACCTGACCCGCGACGAAGAGGCCGACCTGCTCAAGTACTCGCGCTCGATCATCATCAAGGGCGCGCGTTCACCCGAGCGGTTGCTGGATGAAGTCACGCTGTTTCTGCACAAAGTCGAGTCGACGCTGTCCCATGAACGTCAGCGCATGCTCAAGACCGCGCGCAGCCGCGACAAGGTGTTCGAGGGGCGCAAGATCCTGCTGGTGGACGACGACGTGCGCAACATCTTCGCCCTCACCAGTGCGCTGGAGCACAAGGGCGCGATCGTGGAGATCGGTCGCAATGGCCGCGAGGCCATCGAAAAACTCGAGCAGGTCAGCGATATCGACCTGGTGCTGATGGACGTGATGATGCCGGAGATGGACGGCTATGAAGCCACCCGGCGCATTCGCAAGGACCCGCGCTGGCGCAAGCTGCCGATCATCGCCGTCACCGCCAAGGCCATGAAGGATGACCAGGAGCGCTGCCTGCAGGCCGGCGCCAACGACTACCTGGCCAAGCCGATAGAGCTGGACCGGCTGTTCTCCCTGATTCGGGTATGGCTGCCGCAACTGGAGCGAATTTGAGTATCGAACGTAACACCGACATTGAAATCCGGCTGCTGATCGAGGCGATCTACCTCAAGTACAGCTACGACTTTCGCGACTATTCCGGCGCTTCGATCAAGCGCCGGGTGCTGCATGCCGTGCGCCAGTTCGAATGTGCCACGGTGTCGGCCCTGCAGGAACGGGTGCTGCACGACCCGAGTGTGTTCATGCAGTTGCTGCAGTACCTCACCATCCCGGTGAGCGAGATGTTTCGCGACCCCGGTCACTTCCTCGCGCTGCGCGAGGAGGTGGTGCCGCACCTCAAGACCTGGCCCTCGATCAAGATCTGGATTGCCGGCTGCAGCACGGGCGAGGAGGTCTACTCCATGGCCATCCTGCTGCGCGAAGAAGGGTTGCTCGAACGCACCATCATCTACGCCACCGACATCAACCCCAGTTCGCTGGAAAAGGCCAAGCAGGGCATCTACTCGATGCAGAACATGCGCGAGTACACCGAGAACTACCAGAAGGCCGGCGGGCGCCGGGCCTTCAGCGACTACTACACTGCCGCCTATGGCAACGCGATCATCGACAGCAGCCTGCGCGAAAACGTGACCTTCGCCGACCACAGCCTGGCCACCGACAGCGTGTTCTCCGAAACCCAGCTGATCTCGTGCCGCAACGTGCTCATCTACTTCAACAAGACCCTGCAGGACCGGGCCTTCGGCCTGTTTCACGACTCGCTGTGCCACCGTGGCTTTCTGGTGCTGGGCAGCAAGGAAACCCTGGATTTTTCCGCTTACGCCAACCGCTTCGACGCGCTGGTCAAGCCAGAACGGATCTACCGAAAGTCATGAAAGGCACCGATGCGATCGTGGTGGGGGCTTCAGCCGGGGGCGTGTCGGCGCTGCTCACGGTGTTTGCCGCCTTGCCCGCCGACTACGCCATTGCGCTGCTGTGCGTGCTGCACCTGCCCGACGACCGCCACAGCCAGCTGGCCGAAGTCTTCAGCCGCCGCTTGCAGCGCCCCGTGCAGGAGGCCCGCGACAAGGAAAGCGTGGTGCCGGGCATGATCTACGTGGCCGGCCCCGGCTATCACCTGTCGGTGGAGCGTGACCGCAGCCTGTCCCTGAGCCAGGAGGACCGCGTGCACTTTTCCCGGCCCTCGATCGACATCCTCTTCGAGTCGGCCGCCGATGCCTATGGCGACGGCCTGGTCGGCGTGTTGCTGACCGGCGCCAACGAAGACGGTGCGCGCGGGCTGGCGCGCATCAAGGAGCACGGCGGTACTACCCTGATTCAGGACCCGCATGAGGCGCAAGTCGCGGTCATGCCCGAGGCGGCGCTGGCGCTGCACCGGCCCGACCACATACTCCCATTGAATGGCATCGGGCAATTGCTCGCCAAGCTGGAACCACGTGCATGCTAAGCCATATCCAAGCAAACCTGCTGATCGTCGACGACCTGCCGGAAAACCTGCTGGCGCTCGAGGCGCTGATCAAGGGGCCGGACCGCAACGTGTACCAGGCGCAATCGGCCGACCATGCGTTGTCGCTGTTGCTCGAGCACGAGTTCGCGCTGGCCATCCTCGACGTCCAGATGCCCGGAATGAACGGTTTCGAACTGGCCGAGATGATGCGCGGTACGGAAAAGACCAAGAACATTCCCATCGTGTTCGTGAGCGCTGCGGCGCGCGAGATGAACTACGCCTTCAAGGGCTACGAGAGCGGCGCGGTGGACTTCCTGCACAAGCCGCTGGACACCCAGGCGGTGAAGAGCAAGGTGGCGGTGTTCATCGACCTGTACCGCCAGCGCAAGGCCCTCGGCCAGCAGCTGGAGGCCCTGGAGCGCAGCCGCCAGGAGCAGGAGCTGCTGCTGGCGCAGCTGCAGGTCACGCGCAGCGAGCTGGAGCACGCGGTACGCATGCGCGACGACTTCATGTCGATCGTCTCCCACGAGGTGCGCACACCGCTCAACGGTCTGATACTGGAGACCCAGCTGCGCAAGCTGCACCTAGCGCGCAACAACGCCGATGCCTTCACCCTGGACAAGATGCACGCCATGGTCGAGCGTGACGAGCGCCAGATCAACAGCCTGATCCGGCTGATCGAAGACATGCTCGACGTGTCGCGCATCCGTACCGGCAAGCTGTCGATCCGGCCCGCATCGTTCGACCTGTGCCAGCTGGTCAGCGGCCTGGTCGAGAACTTCGCCGCCCAGGCGGCTGCGGTCGACTCGAGCATCAGCCTGCAGGCCGGCGCCGAACTGGTCGGCTACTGGGACGAGTTTCGTATCGAGCAGGTGATCGCCAACCTGCTCACCAACGCCCTGCGCTATGGCGCCAAGTCGCCGGTGCAGGTGCGCGTGTTCGAGGAACAGGGCATGGCCTGCGTGCAGGTGCGCGACCATGGCATCGGCATCAGTGCCGAGAACCAGCAGCGCATCTTCCAGCAGTTCGAGCGGGTATGCTCCAACCAGAGCAGTGCCGGCCTGGGGCTGGGCCTGTATATTTCCGAACAGATCGTGCTGGCCCATGGCGGCAGTATCACGGTCAGCAGTACCGAGGGCCAGGGCGCGACATTCAGCGTGCGCCTGCCACTGGTACGCAGCCCGCAAGAAAGTGGCGCGCAGCAGGCAACCTCTGCGTGAGGCCGGGGTCGTATAGCGATCCCCCATGAATCAAATACGAGTTGAAGGCATTGGCATGAGTGAAGATGCGCAAGATGTAGTACTGGTCGTCGAAGACGAACCGGTCATTCGCATGATCCTGAAGGACTATCTTCAAGGCGAGGGCTATCACGTGCTGGTGGCCGAAGATGGCGAGCAGGCATTCAAGATCCTGGCCAGCAAGCCGCACCTGGACCTTATCGTGACCGACTTCCGCCTGCCGGGCGGCATTTCAGGGGTACAGATCGCCGAACCTGCGGTCAAGCTGCGCCCGGACCTGAAGGTGATCTTCATCAGTGGTTACCCGGCGGAGATCCGCGAGTCGGGCAGCCCGATCGCGTTCAAGGCACCGATCCTGGCCAAGCCGTTCGACCTGGACAGCCTGCGCGACCAGATTCAGGAACTCCTGAAATAGGCCTGACGTTGGTGTGAGTTCAAGCGGCAGCGTCCAGCGCACCGGTCTGCAGGGTGCGCTCTATTGCCCCCAGCAGCATGTTTTCCATCAGCGCCAGGCGTTGTGGCTGCCCCAGCGGTGAGGCCTGCAACCAGCCGGGCAGGCTGTTGAGCAGCGTGGCGATGACATGGCCGGTCGCCTCCCGGGCCGGCGGCGGCAGGGCCGCGTGAGGGGCGATCAGCTGCAACAGGTGGGTTTCGTATTCACGGCGCAGCTGGGCGATGCGTGCCTGTTGTTCCTCGCTCAGGCAGCACAGGTCACGTTCGGCCAGGCGAAACTGCAACGGGCGCTCGGCATGCAGCGCCCAGTGTGCCTTTATCACCCGGCTCAACGCCGTGGCCTCGGGCTTGCCGCGTCCACGGGGCTGCAGGGTGGCCAGCAACTCCTCGAACAGCTCTTCGATCAGGTCGAACAGCAGGTGCTGCTTGCTCGGGAAGTGGTGATACAGCGAGCCCGCCGTCAGCCCCAGGTGGCTGGCCAGTTCACGCATGCTGACCTGGCCGAACCCCTTGACCGCAAAGAGTTCGAGTGCCTTGTCCCGACGTTCTTCAAAGTTGGCGCAACGTTCGGCGCAGGTCTGCGGCATGCCCGTACCTCAGTAGGTGAAGAAGCCGCGGCCGCTCTTGCGCCCCAGGTAGCCGGCGGCGACCATTTCCTTGAGCAGGGCAGCGGGGCGGTACTTGCTGTCGTTGAAGCCGTCGTGGAACGACTCGATGATCGCCAGCAGCGTGTCCAGGCCGATCAGGTCGGCCAGGGCCAGCGGGCCGATGGGCTGGTTGCAGCCCAGGCGCATGCCGGTGTCGATGTCCTCGGCGCTGGCCAGGCCTTCCTGCAGCACCATGATCGCCTCGTTGATCATCGGCACCAGGATGCGGTTGACCACGAAGCCCGGGCGGTTGCCGGCACTGATGGCGGTCTTGCCCACGCGCTCGGTCAGGGCCATGGCGCTGGCGTAGGTGGCGTCGCTGGTCTGCAGGCCGCGAATGATCTCGACCAGCGCCATCATCGGCACCGGGTTGAAGAAGTGCACGCCGATGAAACGTTCGGGCTGGCTCACCGATGCGCCCAGCTGGGTGATCGACAGCGACGAGGTGTTGGTGGCGATGACGCAGTCGTCGGCCACGCTGGCGGCCACCTGCTGCAGAATCTTCACCTTCAGGGCGAGGTTCTCGGTGGCTGCCTCGATCACCAGCTGCGCGCCCTTGAGCTGCGCGTAATCGGTGCTGGTGGCGATGCGCGTCAGGGCTGCTTCGGCTTGTTCGGCCTGCAGGGTCTGCTTGCTGACCTGGCGCTCCAGGTTCTTGCGCAGGGTGGCCAGGCCACGCTCCAGCGCGGCCTCGGACACGTCGATCAGGGTGACCTGGTAGCCGGCCACTGCACACACCTGGGCAATCCCGTTGCCCATGGTGCCGGCGCCGATCACGGCGATGTTTTCAATACTCACGGTTAACTCCGACTCAAACACGTTCGAACACGACGGCGATACCCTGACCGCCGCCGATGCACATGGTGGCCAGCGCGTAGCGGCCCTGGATACGTTGCAGCTCATGGATCGCCTTGGTGGCGATGATGGCCCCGGTGGCCCCCACCGGGTGGCCCAGGGAAATGCCCGAGCCGTTGGGGTTGACCTTTTCGGGGGCCAGGCCCAGTTCCCGCGACACGGCGCAGGCCTGGGCAGCGAAGGCTTCGTTGGACTCGATCACGTCCAGGTCGGCGACGCTCAGGCCGGCCTTTTCCAGCACCTTGCGCGTGGCCGGCACCGGGCCCAGGCCCATCAGCTCGGGCTCGACGCCTGCATGTGCATAGGCCACCAGGCGCGCCAGCGGGCGCAAGCCCAGGCGCTCGACCATTTCGCCGGTGGCCAGCACCAGGGCGCCGGCGCCGTCGTTGAGGCCGCTGGCGTTGCCGGCGGTGACGGTGCCGTCCTTCTTGAAGGCAGGCTTCATGCCGGCCAGTTGCTCGGCACTCACATCGCCACGCACATGCTCGTCCACCTCGAAACGTACCGGACCTTTGCGGCTCGGGATCTCGATGGGCACGATCTGGCTGGTGAAGCGGCCTTCGGCGATGGCGCGGGCGGCGCGCTGCTGGCTGGTCAGGGCCACCTCGTCCTGCATCTGGCGCGTGATGCCGTTTTTCGCCGCCACGTTCTCGGCGGTGATGCCCATGTGAAAGCCTTCGAACGGGTCCTGCAGAATGCCCAGCATGTAGTCGACACCCTTCAGGTCACCCATGCGCGCGCCCCAGCGCGCCTGCGGCAGCAGGTACGGGCCGCGGCTCATGGATTCGGCGCCGGCGGCAATCACCGCCTCGGCCTCGCCCAGCAGCAGGCTCTGCGCGGCCGAGACGATGGCCTGCAGGCCCGAGCCGCACAGGCGGTTGACGTTGAATGCCGGGGTTTCCTTGGGCACGCCGGCGTTCATCGCGGCCACGCGGCCCAGGTACGCGTCACGCGGCTCGGTGGGGATCACGTTGCCCATGACCATGTGGCCGATCTGTTCGGGGGCAATGCCGGAGCGTTCGATGGCGGCGCGGGTCACCTGGGTGGCCAGGTCGGCCAGGGGCAGGTCCTTGAGCGAGCCGCCGAAGGTGCCGATGGCCGAGCGAACGGCGCTCACTACATAGATTTGCGGGGTGTTCATACGCGACTCCAGTGTGCGAAAGCGTGGCGGGGCGCTGCCTGGCTCTGCCAGAATGGCGCCCGGGGCCACGCTCGGGATGGGTTCGAGTCTAGGCAAAGGTCACGCCTGGGCCTATGCCATAACTGCCCAGCGAGGCTGGCACTTTTTGCCATATTCTTACGCTGCATAGCGGAAACAGTCATGCGGGAAAACGATTCGGTCGCGGTGTACTTCGTGCACATCATGCTGCACACACTGCGCCAACAGCCGGCGCGCGCCAGTGCGTTGCTGGTGCAGGCGGGCATCGACCCGGCGGTGGTGGACGCACCCGATGCACGGGTGCCGGCCAGGGCGTTCGCACGGCTGTGGCTGCTGCTCATTGAAGACCTGGGCGACGAATTCTTCAACCTCGACAGCCACGGCATGCCGCTGGGCAGTTTCGCCCTGATCTGTCGTGGGCTGATCCAGGAGCCGACGCTGGAAAAGGCCTTGCGCCAGTGCCTGAGCAACTTCGGCCTGTTCCTGCGTGACGTGCGCGGGCGCCTGGTGGTGCGTGGGCAGCGTGCGGTGATCAGCCTGGAGTCGCATTTCGACGATGCGCAGACTCGGGTATATGCAGAGGAGACCTTCCTGGTGCTGGTGGTCAGCCTGCTGTGCTGGCTGGGGGGGCGGCGCATCGCCATCGACCGTACCGAACTGCGCGACGGGCGTGCGGTGCTGGAGGACGACGCGTTGCTGTGGGGGCCGAACCTGCAGTTGGGCAGTGGCCGCACCCAGGTCGAGTTCTCGGCGCACTACCTGCGCTTGCCGGTGGTGCAGGACCTGGGTGCGCTCAAGACCTTCCTGCGCAGTGCGCCGCAGTGGCTGGTGGTGCGCTACCGCAACCAGAACGGGTTGGCGGCGCGGGTATACCGGCATCTGCGCGGGCGTCAGTACGGGCAGTGGCCGACCTTGCTGGGCATGGCGGCAGCCGAGGGCCTGAGCCCGAGCAGTTTTCGCCGGCAGTTGGAGCGTGAAGGGTGTTCGTACCAGCAGATCAAGGACGAGGTGCGCCGTGCACTGGCGTTCGAATGCTTGCGCGATGGTGTGTTGAGCGTGGCGCAGATTGCCGAGCAGACCGGCTTCCAGGAGCCCAGCGCGTTTCATCGCGCGTTCAAGAAATGGACGGGGGAGAGCCCGGGGAGCTACCGGGCGCGGGTGGCGGGGGAGTAGGGGGCTGGCCCCCTCGACACTCTGCGCGCTGCTCGCACAGGGCCTGCAGCAGCTCGCGCAGCGCCAGGCCATCGGCGTCCAGCCCCTTGCGCCCGTACAACGCCAGCTCCAGGCCCTGGACCGGGGTAAACCCCTGCGCCTCACCCAGCACCCGATGGGTCGGCAACACGCTGCGGGTCGGTATCAGGCTCACGCCCAACCCCGCACTCACCGCCGCCCCCAGGCTGGCCAGACTGGTGCTCGAATAGCTGATACGCCAGCTGCGCCCACGGGCTTCCAGCGCATTGATCATTTCCTGCCGGTACAGCGCCCCCACCGGAAACACCACCAGCGGCACCGGGTCGGCCAGATGCGTCTGCCCGGCACTGCACACCCACGACAACGGCTCGTGCCAGCCGGCATGGCGGTCGCGGTCCGCGCCCCATTGCTTGACCAGCAGCAGGTCCAGCTCGCCATCACGGTACAGGCGCAGCAGCGGGCTGCTCAGCCCGCTCTCGACCTCCAGGCGCACATGCGGGCGCTCGCCGATGAACCGGCTCAATGGCTCGGTCAGCACTTCCCCGGCCAGGTCTTCCGGCACCCCCAGGCGTAGTGCCCGTTGCGCCTGCACCGGGCTGAACGCCTGGCGCGCCTCTTCGTCCAGGCGCAGCAGGCGCCGGGCATACCCCAGCAGGCGCTCGCCGTCTTCGGTCGGCCACACCTGGCGCTGGCTGCGATCCAGCAGGCGCACCCCCAGGTGCTGCTCCAGCCGGATGATCTGCTGGCTGATGGTCGACTGGGTCAGGTGCAGGCGTTCGGCGGCGCGGGTGAAATTGCCGGTTTCCACCACGGTCACGAAGCTGCGCAGCAGTACGGGGTCAAGCATTCGATTACCCACTGGTATGCATGAAATCAATTAATTTCATGCTACACCCCAAGCCTCGGATAATCCCGCTTCATTGCACCAAAGGAGGCGCCATGTCATTGCTTAGACACTGGATGTACGGGGTTGCCGGGCTGTGCGCCAGCCTCGGCATCGCCGGGGCCGCCGGGGCGGCCGACACCTTGCTCGAAGCCGCCGCCAGCGGCGACCCCACCCGCGTCGGCGCCTTGCTGGCCCAGGGCGCCGACGTCGATCAGCGCGACTCGCGCAACAATACGCCGCTGCTGCTGGCCACCGCCGGCGGGCATGTGGCGGCGGCGCGCCGGTTGATCGACGCCGGCGCCAACGTCAACGCCAGCAACTGGATGCACGACAGCCCGTATCTGCTGGCCGGCGCCGAAGGCCAGTTGCAGATTCTGGAGATGACCCTGGCCCATGGCGCGGACCTCAAGAGCACCAACCGCTATGGCGGCACGGCGCTGATCCCCGCATGCGAGCGCGGCCATGTCGAGGTGGTCGCTCGCCTGCTGGCCGCCGGCGTTGCACCCGACCACGTGAACTCGCTGGGCTGGACCGGGCTGCTCGAAGCCATCCTGCTCAGCGATGGCGGCCCGCGTCACCAGGCCATCGTGCAACTGCTGATCGACGCCGGTGCCGACGTCAACCTTGCCGACCGCCAGGGCGTGACGCCCCTGCAGCACGCCCGGGAACGCGGCCAGCAGCGGATCGTCGAGTTGCTGCTGGCCCACGATGCCCATTGAACCTGACAGGAGCCTGACCATGGCCAACGAACATTTCATGCAGCAAGCGCTGGGGCTGGCCCGGGCGAACATCCAGGCCGGCGGCCGCCCGTTCGCGGCGGTGCTGGTGCACCAGGGCCGGGTGATCGCCGAGGCGGTCAACCAGATCCACCTGACCCAGGACCCGACCGCCCACGCCGAACTGCAGGCCATCCGCCTGGCCAGCCAGGTGCTCGGCAGCCCGCGCCTGGAGGGCTGCGAAATCTACGCCACCGGCCACCCCTGCCCGATGTGCCTGGCCGCCATGCACCTGTGCGGTATCGAGCGCGCCTGGTTCGCCTACAGCAACGAAGACGGCGAGCCCTATGGCCTGTCGACGGCAGCGGTTTACGCGCAGATGGCACGCCCGCCGCAGCAGCAGTCGCTGCCCCTGGCACCCCTGAAGCCAGCCGGCGAGCAGGGCCTGTACGCCGCCTGGCGGCAGGTGCAGGGGTGATGCGCGAGCAGGCTCGCAGTACCTTGCTGCTGTTGCTGGTGGTGGTGATGGCGCTGAACCTGCGCCCCATCCTCACCAGCATCGGCCCATTGCTGGAGGCCATCCGCCAGAGCACCGGCATCGGCTACCAGCAGGCCGCGCTGCTGACCGCCTTGCCCGTGCTGTGCATGGGGCTGGTGCCCTTGCTGCAACCCTGGTTGCGCCGCTGGGTCAGCGAGCAGGGCGCGATGCTCGCCGGGCTGGCCGCCATCGCGCTGGCCTGCGCCTGGCGCCTGACCCTCGACTCCGCCGCTGCGCTGATCGCCAGCGCAGCATTGGCCGGGCTTGGGGTGGCCTGCATTCAGGCGCTGATGCCGGGGCTGGTCAACCGCTGGTTTCCTCACCGCCTGGCCATGGCCATGGGTGTGTATTCGGCAGCCCTGATGAGCGGCGGCGGGGCCGCCGCCGTGCTCGGGCCGCGGGTGGCCGAGCAGTTCTCGCACTGGCAGGCAGGCCTGGGCATCTGGCTGTTGCCGGCCTTGCTGGCGTTCGCGGTATGGGCCTGGGTGCGCCCGCAGCTCGAAGCGGCGGTCGGCGGCGCAGGTGCCAGCGGGCACCTGTTCGGCAGCCGTCGGGCATGGCTGCTGGCGGTCTATTTCGGGCTGATCAATGGCGGCTACACCAGCATGGTGGCGTGGCTGCCGGCCTACTACCAGCAGGTCGGCGGCAGTGCCCAGGGCGGTGGCGAGCTGGTGGGGCTGATGACCGTGTTCCAGGTGGCCGGCGCCCTCGGGCTGCCCTTGCTGCTGCGTCGCCTGGTGGATCGGCGCCCCGGCCTGTGGCTGGCGTTGACCGTGCAACTGGCAGGCTTTGTCGGCCTGCTGCTGGCCCCGGCAATCGCCGGGCTATGGGTGGCCCTGATCGGCTTCGGCCTGGGCGCGTGCTTCAGCCTCAGCCTCACGCTGACCCTCGAGCACCTCAAGGCCCCCGCCAGTGCGGGGGCGCTGGCGGCGTTCGTGCAGGGCGTGGGCTTCATCATCACCGGCATCGTGCCTTACGTCACCGGCTGGTTGCGCGACGTCAGCGGCGACTTCCAGGCCTCCTGGCTGCTGCTGAGCGTGACGGTGCTGCTGATGCTGCTGGTGACCTGGCGCTTCGCCCCCAGCGGCTATGCGCAGGCGATGGGCATGCCGTTGATCCGCGAAAGCGACGCCAGGGCAGGCATGGCACCACACTGAAAGGGTCGGCGCGCGCCGGTGCCGGGCGTGCCTTCCATTTCACGGGAGAACTGTCATGACGCTGCGAACGCTGCTGCCCCTGGCGCTGTTGCTGGCCGGTGCCGCCCAGGCCCAGACGACCACGGTCTATCAGTACGGCATGCCACTGGACGTGGCGCGCGTGGTGCAACTGGACGAGCCGGCCACCGAGGTCTGCGACGTGGTGAAGGCGTACATGACCTACGTGGACTCTGCCGGCCGGCAGCACACCGTGCAGTACCTGAAACTGGCCAAGGTGTGCACCGACCGCGGTTGATCAGTCCCAGGCGGGTGCAAGCGACTCGGGGTCGACCAGGCGCTCGCCCTTGTCCAGGCCGGCAATCTGCGCCATGTCCTGTTCGCTCAGGCGCAGCTGCGCTGCCTTCAGGTTGCTGGCCAGGTTTTCACGCCGGGTCGAGGAGGGGATCACCGCATAGCCCAGCTGCATCGCCCAGGCCAGGGCCACCTGTGCCGGGGTGGCGCCATGGCGTTCGGCGATCTGCTGGATCAGCGGATCGTGCAGCACCTTGCCATAGCCCAGGGTCATGTAGGAGGTCACCGCGATGCCCTGTTCGTGCATGAAATCCACCAGCGTGCGGTTCTGCAGGTAGGGGTGCAGCTCGATCTGGTTGGTGGCTATCTGTTCGGCGCCCACCACCTCGATGGCCTGACGCAGCAAGGCGATGGTGAAGTTGGACACGCCGATCTGGCGGGTCAGGCCCTGGCGCTTCGCTTCGAGCAGGGCGCCCATGAACTCGGCCACCGGCACGGCGCCCTTGGGCGACGGCCAATGGATCAGGGTCAGGTCCAGATAGTCGGTGCCCAGCTTGTGCAGGCTCTCTTTCAGGCTGGGGATCAGCTTGTCGGCGCCCAGGTTCTCGGTCCAGATCTTGCTGGTCAGGAACAGCTCGTTGCGTGCAACGCCGCTGGCGGCGATGGCGTGCCCGACGTCGGCCTCGTTGCCGTAGATCTGCGCGGTGTCGATGGCCCGATAGCCCAGTTCGAGGGCCTGGCTGACCGAGTCGATGACCACCTGGTCCTTGAGCCGGAAGGTGCCCAGGCCGAGCAGGGGAATAGTCATGGAGTGCGTCCTCTTGTGTGGGATGTAATGCGGTGAGGCGCAGTATCGGACAGCGCACGGCGCTGAAAAACACCGCCCGCGGCACAACTTTTTTGAGCGTGCGGCACGAATCGCCCTGGCGGTGGTAGCCTTGCAGGGTCATCCGCAACGGACCCGCCCATGGCCGCGCACAAGCACAGCATTCGCCAACGCAATGTCGACAGCATCCTGCTGGCAGCAGAAAAGGTCTTTGCCGAGAAGGGCTTTGCCGGCACGGCCATGGCCGACATCGCCGAGGCCGCCGCGCTGCCGCGCAGCAACGTGCACTATTACTTCAGCACCAAGGCCGAGCTGTACCAGGCGGTGCTGTTCGGCTTGCTGGAAGTGTGGAAGCAGGACGCCCTGTGTTTCGAGCTCTACGATGACCCGCGCATCGTGCTCAGCACCTATATCCGCGCCAAGATGAACCATTCCTGGACCCGCCCGCACGGTTCCAAGGTGTGGGCGAACGAGATCATCCACGGTGCGCCGCATCTGGGGGCGGCGCTGGATGACAGCCTGTACGGATGGGCCAAGCTCAAGGAGGGCAAGATTCGCCAGTGGGTCGAGGACGGGCGGATTCTGCCGGTGGAGCCCTCGGGGCTGCTGTACATGATCTGGGCCTCGACCCAGCACTACGCCGACTTCAGCCACCAGGTGAACCTGCTCAACGCGCACCAGCCGCTGAGCGAACCGCAGTTCGAGCGGGCGTTGCAGACGGTGACCAGTGTGATACTGCGCGGGATCGGGCTGGAGCCCTGAAGGTCGATTGCGGCCTACCGCGGGTCAACCCGCTCCCACACGGATCAGCAATGCCCGTGTGGGAGCGGGCTTGACCCGCGATGGGGGCAGAACAGATTCAGCGTGCCGTCAGGTGCATCGCCAGCTGAACCAGCCCTATCAGCACCAGGATGAACACCAGCGTGAAGGCCGTGCCCAGCGCAATGAAGTGCGCGGGCTTGCCGTGGGTGAAGTCGCGGGCGCGGTTCTTGCCGGTCTGCACGCCAAAGGCTGCAGCCAGCACGCTGTGCAGCATTTGCCAGAAGGTCGGCGGTTTGTGTTCGGCCGGGTCTTCCATGATCTGCTCCTGTAAAAGGCTTCAGCTCAGTGTAGACCCTTGCCTCACCAGCGCTTAGTTGTCGTACCCCAGGTTAGGCGCCAGCCAGCGCTCGGTTACCGCCAGGTCCTGCCCCTTGCGCGCGGTGTAGCTCTGGACCTGGTCCTTGTCGACCTTGCCCACGGCAAAGTACTGCGCCTGTGGGTGGGCAAAGTACCAGCCGCTGACCGCCGCCGCCGGGAACATCGCGAAGTGCTCGGTGAGGAACACGCCGCTCGGGCCGGTCTCGCCGATCGCCGTGCCGTCGAGCAGGCGGAACAGGGTTTCCTTCTCGGTGTGGTCCGGGCACGCCGGGTAGCCCGGGGCAGGGCGGATACCCGCGTACTGCTCCTTGATCAGCGCCTCGTTGTCCAGGTGCTCGTCCTTGGCATAGCCCCAGTACTCCTTGCGCACCTGCTCGTGCAGCCACTCGGCGCAGGCCTCGGCCAGGCGGTCGGCCAGGGCCTTGACCATGATCGAGCTGTAGTCGTCGCCCTTGTCCTGGTAGGCCTTGGCCACTTCCTCGGCGCCGATGCCGGCGGTGGTGATGAAGCCGCCCACGTAGTCGGTGATGCCGCTGTCCTTGGGCGCCACGAAGTCGGCCAGGCAGAAATTGGGCTTGCTGTCGGGCTTGATCGTCTGCTGGCGCAGGTGGTGCAGCAGGGCCAGGGGCTGGCCGTCATCGCCGTACACCTCGATGTCGTCGTGCGCCACCTGGTTGGCCGGCCAGAAGCCGAACACCGCGCGGGCACTGATCAGCTTCTCGTCGATCAGCTTGGCCAGCATTTCCTGTGCATCGGCGAACAGGGCGGTGGCCGCTTCGCCCACCACCTCGTCGTTGAGGATGCGCGGGTACTTGCCAGCCAGGTCCCAGGAGATGAAGAACGGCGTCCAGTCGATGTACTCGGCCAGCACCTTGAGGTCGATGTTCTCCAGCACGCGGGTACCGGTAAAGGTCGGTGCCACCGGCTGGTAGGCAGACCAGTCGTACTTCGGCTTGGCCTCGATCGACTGCGCATAGCTCAGGCGCTCGGTGCGCGCGCTGCGGTTGGCGGTGCGTTCGCGCACCTCCACGTAGTCCTCGCGGGTCTTGTGCACGAAGGCCGGCTTGAGCTCTTTGGACAGCAACTGCGTGGCCACGCCCACCGCACGCGAGGCGTCGGTCACGTAGACCACCGCGTCGTTGCTGTACTTGGGCTCGATCTTCACCGCGGTATGCGCCTTGGAGGTGGTTGCCCCCCCGATCATCAGCGGCAGGTGGAAGTCCTGGCGCTGCATCTCGCGGGCCACGTGCACCATTTCGTCCAGCGACGGGGTGATCAGCCCCGACAGGCCGATGATGTCGCACTTCTGCTCGCGCGCCACCTGCAGGATCTTCTCGGCCGGTACCATCACGCCCAGGTCGACGATGTCGTAGCCGTTGCAGCCGAGCACCACGCCGACGATGTTCTTGCCGATGTCGTGCACGTCGCCCTTGACCGTGGCCATCAGGATCTTGCCCTTGGCCTCGGGCTTGTCGCCTTTTTCCAGTTCGATGAACGGGATCAGGTGAGCCACCGCCTGCTTCATCACCCGCGCCGACTTGACCACCTGGGGCAGGAACATCTTGCCTGCGCCGAACAGGTCGCCCACCACGTTCATGCCGCTCATCAGCGGCCCCTCGATCACCTCGATGGGGCGCGCGCACTGCTGGCGGCACTCCTCGGTGTCCTCGACGATGAACGCGGTGATGCCCTTGACCAGGGCGTGCTCGAGGCGCTTGTCCACCGGCAGCGAACGCCACTCCTCGTTCTCGACCTCCTTGACCGCGCCGCCGCCCTTGTAGTCGTCGGCAATCGCCAGCAGCGCATCGGTGCCGTCGGGGGTGCGGTTGAGCACCACGTCCTCGACCTTCTCGCGCAGCAGCGCCGGGATCTCGTCGTAGATCTCCAGCTGGCCGGCGTTGACGATGCCCATGGTCAGGCCGTTCTGGATCGCGTGGTAGAGGAACACCGAGTGGATCGCCTCGCGCACCGGGTTGTTGCCACGGAACGAGAACGACACGTTGGATACCCCGCCGGAGGTCAGTGCATACGGCAGGTGGTCGCGGATGTAGGCACAGGCCTCGATGAAGTCCACCGCGTAGTTGTTGTGTTCCTCGATGCCGGTGGCCACGGCGAAGATGTTCGGGTCGAAGATGATGTCTTCGGGCGGGAAGCCCACCTCATCGACCAGGATGTCGTAGCTGCGCTTGCAGATCTCGCGCTTGCGGGCGGCGGTATCGGCCTGGCCGACCTCGTCGAAGGCCATCACCACCACGGCGGCGCCGTAGCGCTTGCACAGGCGGGCATGGTGCTTGAACGCCTCGACGCCTTCCTTCATCGAGATCGAGTTGACGATGCCCTTGCCCTGGATGCACTTGAGGCCGGCCTCGATCACTTCCCACTTTGAGGAGTCGATCATGATCGGCACCCGGGAGATGTCGGGTTCGCCGGCGATCAGGTTGAGGAACTTGACCATGGCCGCCTGGGAATCGAGCATCCCTTCGTCCATGTTGATGTCGATCACCTGGGCGCCGGCCTCGACCTGCTGCAGGGCCACTTCCAGCGCCTCGGTGTAGTTCTCTTCACGGATCAGCCGCGCGAAACGGGCGGAACCTGTGATGTTGGTGCGTTCGCCGACGTTGACGAACAGCGAGCTGCGGTCGATGGTGAACGGCTCCAGGCCCGACAGGCGGCAGGCCCTGGGAATCTCGGGGATCGCCCGTGGCGGGTACTTGGCCACTGCCTTGGCGATGGCCTGGATATGCCCCGGGGTGGTGCCGCAGCAACCGCCGATGATGTTCAGAAACCCACTGGCGGCAAACTCTTCGATCACCGCGGCGGTTTCGGCCGGGGTCTCGTCGTACTCGCCGAAGGCGTTCGGCAGGCCGGCGTTGGGGTGCGCCGAAACGTGGGTGCCGGCCTTGTTCGACAGCTCTTCGAGGTAGGGGCGCAGGTCCTTGGCGCCCAGTGCGCAGTTCAGGCCCACCGAGATCGGGTTGGCGTGGCGTACCGAGTTCCAGAACGCCTCGGTGGTCTGGCCCGAGAGGGTACGGCCCGAGGCGTCGGTGATGGTGCCCGAGATCATGATCGGCAGCTCGATGCCGTCGTCCTCGAACACCTGCTGCACGGCGAAGATCGCCGCCTTGGCATTGAGGGTGTCGAAGATGGTCTCGATCAGGATCAGGTCGGCGCCGCCCTCGATCAGGCCGCGGGTGGCCTCGATGTAGTTTTCCACCAGCAGGTCGAAGGTGACGTTGCGGTAGCCGGGGTCGTTGACATCCGGGGAGATCGAGCAGGTCCGGCTGGTGGGGCCCAGCACCCCGGCGACGAAGCGCGGCTTGTCGGGGGTTTCGAGGGTCTTGGCATCGGCCACCTGGCGGGCGATGCGCGCACCTTCCACGTTGAGTTCGTACACCAGCGATTCCATGCCGTAGTCGGCCTGGGATACCTGGGTGGCGTTGAAGGTGTTGGTTTCGAGGATGTCGGCGCCGGCATCCAGGTAGGCTTTCTCGATGGCTGCGATCACGTCGGGGCGCGAAAGCAGCAGCAGGTCGTTGTTACCCTTGACGTCGCTAGGCCAGTCGGCAAAGCGCGTGCCACGATAGTCGTGTTCCTCCAGGCGGTAGCTTTGGATCATAGTACCCATGCCGCCATCGAGGATCAGTATGCGCTCTTTGAGGGCTTGCTGAAGTGCTTGGTAACGGGCGCTGCGGTCAGACATAGGACTACCTGGTCGGGCAAATACAAAAGTTGCGGAATAATAACAAACCTGCGCGGTTTTTAGGCGTGTTGCCGGTTTGCATGAATTTGATTCATGTTGGCACGCTGCCGCCACCGGTAGAATCGTGAAGCTATCAATACCCAGGACATTCGGCACATGGTGCATCGTTTACTTGCCGGCGCCTTCGCACTGCTCATCAGCGGCGCGGCGCTCGGACAAGCCCCCGTCACAAGCCCGGCTATTTCCTATACCCGGGACATCCAACCGATCTTCACCGAGAAGTGCGTTGCCTGCCATGCCTGCAACGACGCGGCCTGCCAGCTGAACCTGGGCAGTGCCGAGGGCGCCGCGCGCGGTGCCTCCAAGGTGCCTGTGTATCAGGGCGACCGCAGTACGGCGGTCGCGCCGACCCGGCTGTTCTACGACGCGCACAGCGTCGAGGCCTGGCAGCGCAAGGGCTTCAGTTCGGTGCTCGACAGCCAGGGCAGTCAGGCCGCGCTGATGGCGCGCATGCTCGAGCTGGGCCACAACACGCCGCTCACCCCCAATGCCAAGCTGCCCGAGGAGATCGTGCTGGGGCTCAACCGCAACAACATGTGCCCGCTGCCCGGCGAGTTCGACGCCTACGCCGGCGCCCACCCCAGGGAGGGCATGCCGCTGGCCGTCACCGGCCTTACCGATGCCGAGTACCAGACCCTGCAGCGCTGGTTCGCCGCCGGTGCGCCGGTGGAGTACAACCCGATCCAGCCAAGTGCCAGCGAGGCCGCGCAGATCACCGAATGGGAGGCGCTGCTCAACCGCCCCGGGTCCACCGAGGCGCTGGTGGGGCGCTGGCTGTACGAGCACCTGTTCCTGGCGCACATCTACTTTGTCGGCGGCGAGCAGGGCCACTTCTTCCAGTGGGTGCGCTCGCGCACGCCCAGCGGCCAGCCGATCGACCTGATCGCCACACGCCGCCCCAACGATCCGCCCGGCACCGACTTCTACTACCGCCTGATGCCCGTGCAGGGCGTGATCGTGCACAAGACCCACATCACCTACCCGATGGGGCCGAACAAGCTCAAGCGCGTCAAGCAGCTGTTCTACAGCGGCGACTGGCATGCCACGGCCTTGCCCGGCTACGGCCCGCGCCACCGCGCCAACCCGTTCGAGACCTTCGAGGCGATCCCGGCGATAGCGCGCTACCAGTTCATGCTCGATAACGCCGAGTACTTCGTGCGCACCTTCATTCGCGGCCCGGTATGCCGTGGGCAGATCGCCACCGACGTGATCCGCGACAACTTCTGGACCCTGTTCCAGGAGCCGGCCCACGACCGCTACATCACCGATGCCGAGTACCGCGGCAAGGCCACGCCACTGCTGGCGATGCCCGGTCAGATCGACGACGTGGGCAGCATCCTGACCCTGTGGCACGCCTACCGCGACAAGCGCAACGAGTACGAAAAACTGCGCCGCGACGCCTATGCCGACCTGCCGCCACCGAGCTGGTCGAGCCTGTGGGCCGGCAACGACAACGCCTTGCTGACCATCTTCCGCCACTTCGACAGCGCCTCGGTGAGCAAGGGCCTGATCGGCGATGTGCCCAAGACCCTGTGGCTGTTCGACTACCCGCTGTTCGAGCGCACCTATTACCAGCTGGCGGTGAATTTCGACGTGTACGGCAACGTCTCGCACCAGGCGCAGACACGCCTTTACTTCGACCTGATCCGCAACGGGGCCGAGGTCAACTTCCTGCGCCTGATGCCGGCCAAGCAGCGCAGCGACATCCTCGGCGACTGGTACCAGAACAGCGGCAAGGTCAAGATGTGGCTGGACTACGAGGCGATCGACAGCAAGACCCCGACCGCCCTCAAGCTCGACCCGCGCGACCCCAAGCGCGACTTCGGCCTCAAGCTGGTGGAGCGCACCGGCAGCCTGAACGCCGCGCCCGACCCGATCAACCGCTGCCAGGGCGCGTACTGCTCGCTGCCCGGCAGCGAGGAGTTCCGTGACGTGGAGCAGGCCCTGAGCCGGCTGGCCTCGCGCCCGGCGGCCGGGCTCAAGGTGATCGGCCAGTTGCCCGAGGCGACCATGCTGCGCATCGAAGGGCAGGGCGGCCAGCGCAAGGTCTACAGCCTGCTGCGCAACCGCGCCCACAGCAACGTGGCGTTCATGCTCGGCGAGGCCTACCGCTACCAGCCGGGGCTGGACACCCTGACCCTCTACCCGGGGGTGATGAGCAGCTACCCCAACTTCATGTTCAACATTCCGGCCAGCGACGTGCCCGAGTGGGTCGAGGACATGGAGGCGGCGCGGGACGATCCGGCCCGCTTCGAGCGCATCGTCATGCGCTGGGGCGTGCGCCGCAGCCACCCGCAGTTCTGGCAGTACTTTCATGACCTGAGCCGCTACATCCAGCAGACCGATCCGGTGGAGGCCGGCGTGCTCGACATGAACCGCTACGAGAACCTCTGAAGCAACCGCCGGGCAGATCGGGCTGATCTTTCCCGGCCTTTCGTAGTCCCACCCGCAAGCGGTCCCGATTTGTGCGGGGCCAGGGTGGGGTAACGAGAGACGGGAATCGACATGCTGTTTTCGCTTCAGGCATTGAGGGCGCTCGCCGCCTGGGTGGTGGTCTGTCACCACTTCATGCAGATCTTCTTCGACTTCAAGGCCAGCGGCCCGGTAGGGCAGTTTCTGGCCGATCGCGGTGCGGTCGGGGTGGACATCTTCTTCGTCATCAGCGGGCTGGTGATCTACCTCTCGACCCGCGACAAACCCATGGCGCCCCGGCGCTTTCTGCTCAACCGGGTGCTGCGCATCGTGCCGGCCTACTGGTTCTATACCGGCCTGATGGCGCTGCTGCTGGTGGTGGCCAGCCAGTGGATGCCGCACCAGACCCTGGAGCTGTCGCACCTGCTGCTGTCGCTGCTGTTCATTCCGGCGGAAAACCCCGGCGGCTATGGCCTGTACCCCACGCTCAACGTGGGCTGGACGCTGAACTACGAGATGTTCTTCTACCTGCTGTTCTCATTGGTGTTCCTGGTGCGCCAGCGCCATCACCTGTGGCTGGTGGCGCTGGCGCTGTTCGCGGTCAGCGAGGTGCTCACCGGCCTGGGCGTGCTGGGGCGGTTCTACAGCAACAACATCATCTACGAGTTCCTGCTGGGCGTAGCCATCGGCGTGCTCTACCGACGCGGCTGGATTGCCCAGGGGCTGTGGCTGCCATTGCTGACCCTGGCGGCCGCATCGGTGGCGATCTATCGCCTGGATAATTCGTCGCGCCTGCTGCACTGGGGCCTGCCGAGCGCGCTGATCGTGCTGGCGTGCATCTCGCTGGAGCCGTATTTCAAGGGCAACCGGGTGCTCAAGGCCCTGGGCGACTGCTCCTATTCGGTGTACCTGATCCATGTGCTGGTGCTGTACGGCGGCTGGTTTGCCAGCGAGCGTCTGGGGCTCAACCCCTACCTGGTGTTCGCGCTGTGCGTGCCGCTGATCGGCGGGGCGTCGTGGGCCAGTTACCGCTGGCTGGAAAAGGGCCTGTACCGGCGCATGAGCGGCTGGTTCGAGGCGCGTCTGGGCCCGGCGGTGCCGGTGGCACTTTCCCGACAGAATTACTAGGACTTTGTTCGCCGGCCGTGTTGGCGTAAACTGCGCACAAGTCTGTGAGGAACTTACATGAGCGCCATAACGATTACCGACGCCGCGCACGATTACCTGGCCGATCTGCTGGAAAAGCAGAATACCCCAGGCATTGGCATTCGCATTTTCATTACCCAGCCGGGTACGAACTACGCCGAAACCTGCATTGCCTACTGCAAGCCAGGTGAAGAAAAGCCGGAAGACGAAGCGGTGGGGCTCAAGTCCTTCACCGCCTACCTGGATGCGGTCAGCATCCCGTTTCTGGAAGATGCGGTGGTGGACTACGCCACCGACCGCATGGGCGGCCAGCTGACCATCAAGGCGCCGAACGCCAAGGTGCCGATGGTCAATGCCGACAGCCCGATCAACGAGCGCATCAACTACTACCTGCAAACCGAGATCAACCCGGGGCTGGCCAGCCACGGCGGTCAGGTCAACCTGATCGAAGTGGTCGAGGACGGTATTGCTGTGCTGCAGTTCGGCGGTGGTTGCCAGGGTTGCGGCCAGGCCGACGTTACCTTGCGCGAAGGCATCGAGCGCACCTTGCTCGAACGCATTCCGGAGCTCAAGGGCGTGCGGGACGTGACCGACCATTCGCAGAAAGAAAACGCCTACTACTGACAGTTATGCCCAATCGCGGGTCAAGCCCGCTCCCACAAGGATCACCGTAGCCGTTGTGGGAGCGGGCTTGACCCGCGATTTGCCGTACGGCGACAGGCAAACTGCGTTCAGGCCACAAAAAAAAGCCCCGCCAATGGCGGGGCAAAGTGGTCGGTGCTAACCAACCAAAGGAGCTCTGAATCAGTTCGCCGCAGCCACGCTGTCGGTCTGCCAGCCACCACCGAGTGCCTTGTAGATCGCCACGATCCCGCGATACAGGTCCACCTCGCCCAACGCCTGCGCGTCCTCGGCAGTAAGCCGTTCACGCTCGGCATCCAGCAGCACCAGGTAATCCACCGTACCTTCACGGTAACGAATCGACGCCAGGTCCGCGGCCTTGCGGCTCGCCTCGCTCTGGCGCAGCAGCGCCATCAGCCGTTGCTGACGCTTGGCGTAATCGCTGAACGCATTCTCCGACTCTTCCAACGCCAGCAGCACCTGCTGCTCATAGGTCGCCAACGCACCCTCGGCCTCGGCATTCGCGCCGCGCAGACGCGCCCGCACACTGCCCAGGTCGAACGCCGCCCAGGTGATGCTCGGGCCCAGTGCCCACGCCTGCGCCGCACTCGACCCCAACTGCGAACCACGCCCTGCGGTAAAGCCCAGGAAGCCGCTCAGGCTCACCCGCGGGAACAGGTCGGCCGTGGCCACCCCCACATTCGCCGTGGCCGCCGCCAGCTGGCGCTCGGCACTGCGCACATCCGGGCGACGCTTGAGCAGTTCGCCCGGGTCGCCAATCGGCAGGGCCTTGGCAATCGCCGGCAACTGCGCCGGCGACAGGTCGACACTCAACGCATCCGGCCGCTGCCCCAGCAAGGTGGCGATGCGGTTGCGCGCACGCACCTGCTCGGCCTGCAGCTGCGGCACGCTGGCCTCTACCGCCGCCAGGCGCGCATCGGCGCGCACCACGTCCAATTCGTTGCCAACCCCTGCATCACGCAGGGTTTCGGTAATGCCGCGCGAATCCTGCTGGGTCTTGAGGTTGGCCAGGGCTATCTTCTCGCGCAACTGCGCACCGCGCAGTTGTCCATAAGCATCAACCAGCTCGGCAATCAGGCTCACCTGCAATTGTTGCAGGTCGGCCTGGGCCGCGGCCTCCTGCGCCTCGCTGGCTTCCAGCTGGCGCTGAATGCGGCCGAACAGGTCAAGCTCCCAGGCCATGTCCAGGCCCAGGTCGTAGCGCTCGCTGTTGACCCGGCGGTCGGTCTGGCCAGGTATCTGACCCTTGCCCAGGTCGCTGCTGGCGCGGCTGGTGACGGTGGGCAGCGCATCGTTGCTCACATCGTCACGAATCGCCCGCGCCGCTTTCAGGCGCGCAAACGCCACGCGCAGCTCGCGGTTGTCGGCCAGCGACTGGCTCACCAGCTGGTTGAGGACCGGGTCGTCGAACTGACGCCACCAGATCGCATCGAAGCGGGTGCGGTCGAAGGCCGCCTTGGCCTCCTGCGCATCGGCCGCCGCCAGGTGCGCGGCGTCGGTGTGCGGGGCCTGGTAGTCCGGGCCGACCGCACAGGCGGCCAGGGCCAGTACCAGCAGGCTCGGTGCCCACAGTTTCAAGTGGTTCATGCCTGGTTCTCCAGCTGCAGCTGGCGGGCCGCCTTGCGGGCCTCGCTGCGCTCTACATAACGACGGATCAACACAAAGAACACCGGGGTCAGCAACAGGCCGAAAATCGTCACCCCGATCATCCCGGAGAACACCGCCACACCCATGGCATGGCGCATTTCGGCGCCGGCCCCGGAGGAGAACACCAGCGGCACCACACCCATGATGAAGGCGAACGAGGTCATCAGGATCGGGCGCAGCCGCAGCCGGCAGGCTTCCAGCACCGCAGCCAGCGGGTCGAGCCCTTCGGCCTGCTTGTCCTTGGCGAACTCGACGATAAGAATCGCGTTCTTGCACGCCAGCCCCACCAGTACGATCAGGCCGATCTGGGTGAAGATGTTGTTGTCGCCACCGGACAGGATCACCCCGGTAATGGCCGACAGCAGGGTCATCGGCACGATCAGGATCACCGCCAGCGGCAGGCTCCAGCTCTCGTACTGGGCAGCCAGTACCAGGAACGCCAGCAGCACGCACAGCGGGAACACGAACAGCGCGGTGTTGCCGGCCAGGATCTGCTGATAGGTCAGCTCGGTCCATTCGAAGGTCATGCCGTTGGGCAGCTCTTCCTTGAGCAGTTTTGCCATGGCCTGTTCGGCCTGGCCGGAGCTGTAGCCGGGTGCTGCGCCACCGTTGATCTCGGCGGTGATGAAGCCGTTGTAGTGCATCACGCGGTCCGGCCCGGAGGTGTCGCTGACCTTGATGAAGGTCGCCAGCGGGATCATCTCGCCCTGGTTGTTGCGCACCTTGAGCTGGCCGATCTGCTCGGCATCCAGGCGGAACTGCTGCTCGGCCTGCACGTTGACCTGGTAGGTACGGCCAAAGCGGTTGAAGTCGTTGGCGTACAGCGAGCCCAGGTAGATCTGCAGGGTGTCGAAGATATCGTTGATCGCCACACCGTGGGTCTTGGCCTTCTCACGGTCGATGGCGGCATCCACCTGCGGCACATTCACCTGGTAGCTGGTGAACAGCCCGGCCAGCTCCGGCACGTTGTGGCTCTTGGCGATGATGTTCTGGGTTTCCTTGTACAGCGCCTCATACCCCAGGTTGCCACGGTCTTCGATCTGCAGGCGGAAACCGCCGATGGTACCCAGCCCCTGAACCGGCGGTGGCGGGAAGATCGCGATGTAGGCTTCCTGGATGTCGGCGTACTGCGCGTTCAACGTGGCGGCAATCGCCGCGGCCGACTGGCTGGGGTCCTTGCGCTGGTCGAACGACTTGAGTGCGACGAACACGATGCCGCTGTTGGGGCTGTTGGTGAACCCGTTGATCGACAGGCCCGGGAAGGCGATGGAATCGGCCACACCCGGTTGCTTGAGGGCGAACTCGCTCATCTTCTTGATGACCGATTCGGTGCGGTCAAGGCTGGCCGCATCCGGCAGTTGCGCGAAGGCCACCAGGTACTGCTTGTCCTGGGCGGGCACGAAACCGGTCGGGGTGGCGGCAAAGCCCATCCAGGTCAGCACCATCAGCCCGGCGTACACGAACAGGGCGATGCCGCTGCTGCGGATCACGCGGCCCACGGTGCCCACGTAGCCATGGCTGGCACGCTCGAAGAAGCGGTTGAACGGCTTGAACAGCCAGCCGCCGAGCAGGCGGTCGAGCAGTTTCGAGAAGCGGTCCTTGGGGGCGTGATGGCCCTTGAGCAACACCGCAGCCAGCGCCGGCGACAGGGTCAGCGAGTTGAACGCCGAGATCACCGTGGAAATCGCGATGGTCAAGGCGAACTGCTTGTAGAACTGCCCGGTCAGGCCGGAGATGAACGCCGCTGGGATGAACACCGCGCACAGCACCAGCGCGGTGGCGATGATCGGCCCGGTCACTTCGCTCATGGCGCGCTTGGTCGCCTCCAGCGGGTTGAGCCCCAGCTCGATGTTGCGCTCCACGTTCTCCACCACCACGATGGCGTCGTCCACCACGATACCGATGGCCAGCACCAGCCCGAACAGCGACAGCGCGTTGAGCGAGAAGCCGAACAGGTGCATCACCGCAAAGGTGCCGATCAGCGAGACCGGTACCGCCACCAGCGGGATGATCGAGGCGCGCCAGGTCTGCAGGAACAGGATCACCACCAGCACCACCAGGATCAGCGCCTCGAACAGGGTGTGCACCACCGCTTCGATCGAGCCGCGCACGAACACGGTGGGGTCATAGACGATGCTGTAGTCCATGCCCTCGGGGAAGTCCTTCTTCAGCTCGGCCATCTTGGCGCGTACTTCGTCGGAGATCTCGATGGCGTTGGAGCCAGGGCGCTGGAAGATCGGGATCGCCACCGCCGGCTGATTGTTGAGCAGCGAACGCAGGGCGTACTGGCTGGAGCCCAGCTCCACCCGGGCGATGTCCTTGAGGCGGGTGATTTCACCGTCGGCGCCAGAGCGGATGATGATGTTCTCGAATTCCTCTTCGTTCACCAGGCGGCCCTGAGTGTTGACCGACAGCTGGAAGCTGGTGGCCCCGGGGGCGGGCGGCGAACCGAGCTGGCCGGCGGCCACCTGGCGGTTCTGCTCGCGAATGGCAGCCACCACGTCGCTGGCAGTCAGGTTGCGTGAGGCGGTCTTGTTCGGGTCCAGCCACACGCGCAGCGAGTAGTCGCCCATGCCGAACAGCTGCACGTCACCCACGCCACCCAGGCGAGCCAGCTCGTCCTTGATGTTGAGGATCGCGTAGTTGGACAGGTAGAGCATGTCGTAGCGGTTGTCCGGCGAGGTCAGGTGCACCACCATGGTCAGGTCGGGCGAGGCCTTGTCGACGGTGATACCGATACGCGTGACTTCCTCGGGCAGCTTGGGCTGGGTGCGGGTCACACGGTTCTGCACCTGCACCTGCGCGTTGTCCAGGTCGGTGCCCAGGGCGAAGGTGATGGTCAGGGTGATCTTGCCGTCGGCGGTGGACTGCGAGGACATGTACAGCATGTTCTCTACACCGGTGATGGCCTGCTCGAGCGGCGCGGCCACGGTTTCGCCGATCACCTTGGGGTTGGCGCCGGGGAAGTTGGCGCGGACCACCACGGTGGGCGGTACCACCTCGGGGTATTCGCTGATCGGCAGCTGGAACAGCGAGATGCTGCCGGCGATCAGGATCAGCAGCGACAGCACGGCGGCGAAGATCGGCCGGGTAATGAAGAACTGGGAAAAATTCATCGGTCTGGTCCCTTAACCGCGTGGTGCCGCGGCACTGGCGAGCTTGACCGTGACCGGCTTGCTCGGGGTGCTGGCTTCCAGGGCCTGGCGTTGCTGGGCGAGGGCGGCGAGGGTGGTGTCGCTGGCCATCGGGGTTTCTTCAGGGCTGACCGGCGAGCCAGGGCGTACACGCTGCAGGCCCTTGACCACGATGCGGTCTTCCTTGCTCAGGCCGCTGCGCACGATACGCAGGCCTTCGAGTTTGGGGCCCAGCTCCACGGCGCGGTAATCGGCCTTGTTGTCCTTGTCCATCACCAGCACGAACTTCTTGCCCAGGTCGGTGCCCACGGCCTCGTCGTTGATCAGCACGGCCGAATAGGTGGCGCTGCCTACCAGTTTCAGGCGCGCGTACAGCCCGGGGGTGAACTGGCCGTCGCTGTTGTCGAACACCGCGCGACCGCGAATGGTGCCGGTCTTGGGGTTGACCTGGTTGTCGACGAAGTTCATCTGGCCCAGGTGCGGGTTGCCGGTTTCGTTGGACAGGCCCAGGTACACCGGGGTGCTCTGGCCGCGCTGGCCGTCGCGGGCCAGCTGGGTGTACTTGAGGTACACGCGCTCGTCGGCGTCGAAGTAGGCGTAGACCTTGTCGGTGGACACCACGCTGGTGAGCGCGGTGACATCGGCGGTGACGATGTTGCCGGCGGTGAACTCGGCGCGGCTGACACGGCCGCTGATGGGCGCGGTCACGCGGGTGAAGCTCAGGTTCAGCCTGGCCAGGTCCAGTTGCGCCTGGATCGCGGCCACCCCGGCGCGGGCTTCGGCGGCGGCACTGGTGCGCGACTCGGCGAGTTCGGCGGAAATCGCGTTGCTGCTGCGCAGGCGCTCGCCGCGCTGGGCTTCGGTCTGGCTGCGGGTGGCGGTGGCGCGGGCTTGTTGCAGTTGGGCTTCAAGTTGGCGTACCTGAGCCTGGAACGGGCGCGGATCGATCTGGAACAGCAGGTCGCCTTTCTTGACCTGGGCACCTTCGGTGAAGGCTACCTGGTCGATCTGGCCGGACACGCGCGGGCGTACTTCGACGGTTTCGGGGGCTTCGAGGCGGCCGGTGAACTCGTCCCATTCGTTGATGGGCTGCTCCAGCACCTTGGCCACCGTGACTTTCGGCGCACCGGGCGCTTGCGGGGCCTCCGGGGTACGACCACAGGCACTCATCACCACCAGTGCCAGGGCAGCAAGGGGATAGCGCAAGGGTTTGAGTGAGTGTTCCATGGATAGATCCGCCAATGTATTGAGAGTGGGCGGATTCTGCGATTTGTAACTATTAACAACGAATCGAATGGGGCGAAGGTAACTATCATTCGGAATGATATGAACACCATCTCGGGTCAAGCCCGCTCCTACACGGACCGCGATGATCCTTGTGGGAGCGGGCTTGACCCGCGATGCAGGCAGCGCCGATTCGAGATGGGCTCAGGCCTGAGCCTTCTCCTCCTGCCCCTGACGCAACCGCGTGCTGATCAGCGCCGCCAGCACCAGCAGGCCGGCGATCACCCACAGCCCGTTGCGCGTGCTGCCGGTGGTCTGCTCGATCAACCCCATCACCGACGGCCCGACGAACCCGCCGAACAGCCCGCACATGGTCACGAACGCCAGCCCCGCCGCCAGTGCACTGCCGCTCAGGCGGCTGGACGGGAACACGAAGATGATCGACTGCACCACGAACAGCATCAGCGCCGTCAGCGAAAAGCCCACCAGCCCGATGAACGAGTTGGAGAACGAGGCAATCACCAGCCCCGCCGCCATGGTCAGCAAGCCGAAGAACATGATCATCCGGCAGCGGGTGGGGGTGGTGGCCAGGCGCGGGAAGGTCGCGGCGCCAATGGCGGCGGCAATCCACGGTACCGAGGTCAGCAGGCCGATCTGGAACGGCGACAGGTTGCCATAGGTGCCGATGATGCCCGGCAGAAAGAAGATCACCGTGTAGATGGTGATCTGGTGCACGAAGTACACCGCGATCGCCAGCCAGATCTGCTTGTCGCGAAACATCTGGCTCAGGCGGGTCTGTGGCGGCGCGGCGGCTTTTTCGGCGCTCAGGCGCTGCTCGATATCGCGCTTGTCGGCCTCCGACAGCCATTTGGCCGAGGCCGGCCCGTCAGGCAGTTTCTTCCACACCACATACGCCAGCGCCACTGCCGGCAGGCCTTCGATCACGAACAGCCACTGCCAGCCATGCCAGCCCAGCAAACCGTCCATCTGCAGCAACGCACCGCCCAGCGGCCCGCTGAGGATGTTGGCCAGGCACACGCCCAGCAAAAAGTAACCGGTGGCGCGTGCCCGCTGTTCGCGGTCGAACCAGTAGGTCAGGTACAGCATCACCCCCGGGAACAGCCCGGCCTCGGCCACGCCCAGCAGCAGGCGCATGATGTAGAACGAGGTCTCGCCCTGCACGAACGCCATGCCCGCCGACAGCAGGCCCCAGGTGATCATGATGCGGGTGATCCAGAAACGTGCGCCCACCCGGTGCATGATCAGGTTGCTCGGCACCTCGGCCAGCGCGTAGGTCAGAAAGAACAGCCCGGCGCCCAGGCCGTAGGCAGCGGCCGACAGCCCCAGGTCGATGCCCATGCTGGCCTTGGCCAGGGCAATGTTGGTGCGGTCCAGAAAGCTCATCACGTAGACGATGACCAGCAGCGGCAGCAGTTTGCGCAGCAGCAGGCTGTTCAGGCGTTGTTCGGCAGGCACGGCGGGCGCGGCCGCCGCTGTCGCGGTATTGAGGATTGTCATTATTGTTAACCCCGGTATTGATGGTGCGGCCCGCCGACGCGCAGGGCGCGGCGGCGGGCTTGGGTGTCGATCAGGTGCGGGCGATGTCCAGCCACACCGGGCCGTTCGGGTACTGGTAGCGCTCCAGGGTGTCGGCGTGCATCTCGATGCTGTAGCCGGGGCGCAGCGGTGGCATGTAGCGGCCGCGGCGGATCACCACCGGGTCGATGAAGTGCTCGTGCAGGTGGTCGACGTATTCCAGCACGCGGTTGTGCAGCGAGGCCGAAACGCCGATGTAGTCGAACAGCGCGATATTCTGCACGTATTCGCACAAACCCACACCCCCGCCATGCGGGCACACCGGCACGTCGTACTTGGCCGCCATCAGCAGCACGATCAGCACCTCGTTCAGCCCGCCCAGGCGCGCCGCGTCGAGCTGGCAGAAGTCCAGCGCACCGGCCTGGAACATCTGCTTGAACATCACCCGGTTGTGGCAGTGCTCGCCGGTGGCCACGCCGATCGGCGCGATGCGCTGGCGAATGGTGGCATGGCCGAGGATGTCGTCGGGGCTGGTCGGCTCCTCGATCCACAGCGGTGCGAAGGCGGCCAGGCGGCGCATGTTCTCGATCGATTCGTCCACGCCCCACACCTGGTTGGCGTCCATCATCAGGGTGCGTTCCCAGCCCAGCTCGTCACGCAGGATACCGGCGCGGCGAATGTCGTCTTCCAGGTTGGCGCCGATCTTCTGCTTCACGTGGGTCCAGCCATCGGCCACGGCCTCGCGGGTCAGCTGGCGCATCTTCTCTTCGCTGTAGCCCAGCCAGCCCGGTGCGGTGGTGTAGCCCGGGTAGCCTTCGCGCAGCATCTGCGCCTCGCGCTCGGCCTTGCCCGGCGCATTGCGGCGCAACAGGGCGATGGCTTCCTCGGGGGTGATCACGTCGGTGACGTAGCTGAAGTCCAGGCAGCGCACCAGCTGCTCGGGGCTCATGTCGGCCAGCAGCTTCCACACCGGTTTTTCTTCGTGCTTGGCCCACAGGTCCCACACGGCATTGATGATGGCGGCGGTGGCGAGGTGGATCACGCCTTTTTCCGGGCCCAGCCAGCGCAGCTGGCTGTCGCCCACGGTGAAGTTGTGCCAGAAGGCGCCCATGTCGGCGGTGATCTCTTCCAGGGTCAGGCCCACCACCATCGGTGCCAGCGACTGGATCGCGGCCACGCAGATCTCGTTGCCGCGGCCGATGGTGAAGGTCAGGCCGTGGCCTTCCAGGGGGCTGTCGGTGTGCAGCACCACGTAGGACGCCGAATAGTCCGGTGCGCTGTTCATCGCGTCGGAGCCGTCGAGCGACAGCGAGGTAGGGAAACGGATATCGCGAACGCTCAGGTGGGTAATTCGAATGCTCATGGCGGGCTCTTGTTCTCGGTGACCACTTGGAGACCCGACTGTAGGTTGCCGAGCGATACGTGCATAATCGCGGTTTCCTAACCAGAGATACCGAATTCGATATGTCTGCGAGCCCTGAAGCCGATCCGCTGCTGCCACGCAGCCTCGGCGCGCTGAAAATTTCCAGCCGCCAGATCACCTTGCTCAACGCCCTGGGCGAGTTCGGCAACCTGCGCCGTGCCGCAGCGGCCATGCACACCACCCAACCGGCGGCGAGCCTGCTGTTGCAGCAGTTGGAGGAGCGCCTGGGCGTACGCCTGTTCGAGCGCCTGCCCCGGGGCATGCAGCCCACTCTGTATGGCGAGGTGATGATCCGCTATGCCCAGGGCGCGCTGCACGAGTTCGAGCACGCCCAGGCGCAGATCGCCGAACTGGCCCGCGGTGCCATGGGCCTGGTGCGGGTGGGCACGGTGATGGGCCCGGTGCCGCGCCTGCTGACCGGCGCGGTGCTGGCCTACAAGCGCGACCATCCCAAGGTGCGCATCAGCATCGAGGTGGGCACCAGCGACACCTTGCTGCCGGCGCTGCTGCGCGGCGACTTCGACGTGGTGCTCGGGCGCCTGCCCGACCAGGGTGACAGCCAGGACCTGGACATCGAGCTGTTCGACATCGGCGAGCAGATGCGCGTGATCGCCAGGGCAGGGCACCCGCTGGCCGGCGCCGCGGCGCTGCAACTGGCCGACCTGGTCAGCCTCACCTGGATCCTGCACCCGCTCGGCAGCCCCATGCGCCGGCGCGTGGAAAGCGCGCTGCAGGCCGGCGGCATGGTGCAGTCGCTGGACATCGTCGAGACCGCCTCGATCCTGGCCACCACCGCCATGCTCGAAGCCTCCGATATGATCGCGGTGGTGCCCAACGACGTGGCCGAGCATTATGCGCGCTATGGCATGGTCGCCATCCTGCCGGTGGAGCTGCCCATCAGCATGGTCAACCTGGGCCTGCTGACCCTGCGTTCGCGCCCACGCTCGGTGGCGCTGAACACCCTGCTGCATTACCTGCGGGCGCAATGACATGACCTGCGCCGCCACCTTCAGGAGGCACTGAGCCGATGCCCTCGGACATTACCCATTCCAGCTTCTGCAACTGGGTGCGCTTCAAACACCTGGTGCTGATCGACACCCTGGCGCGCACGCGCAACATGCACGCCACCGCCTCGCGCATGAACCTCAGCCAGCCGGCCCTGAGCAAGATGCTGCGCGACCTCGAGGAGCAGTTCGGCTTTGCCCTGTTCGAACGCCTGCCGCGCAGCATGCCGCCCACCGAGCTGGGCGAGTACGTGGTGCGCTATGCGCAGAACGCGCTGGCCGACTCGCACACCTTCGTCGACCAGGTCAATCGCCTGCGCAAGGGCGGGCACGGCTTCATCAAGGTGGGCGGCATCTTCGCCGCCACCTCGGTGGTGCTGCCCCAGGCCATTGCCGCGATCAAGGCGCGCAGCCCGCTGCTGTCGATAGAAGTGGTGGAGCAGTCCAGCGACTACCTGCTGGCGATGCTCGAACAGAACAAGCTCGACCTGATGATCGGGCGCTTCACCGAACCGCGCTTCGCCCAGTTGTTCGACTTCCAGGCACTGGAGCCCGAGCCCTTCTGCCTGGTGGTCAACAGCAGCCACCCGCTCAACCAGCTCGAGGTCACGCCGCTGGAGGCCCTGGGCGACTGGCCGTGGGTGCTGTACCCGGTCGGCACGCCGATCCGCGACCGCCTGGAGCGGGCGTTTCGCGCTGCCAACATCGCCACCCCCGCCGACAGCGTGGATACCATCTCGATGCCGATGTTCCTGCAACTGCTGCAGTCGGGGCCGATGATCGCCATGCTGCCGCGCTCGATGGTGGCGGCGCAGCTGGCCAGCGGTCAGTTTCGCGAGCTGCAGACCCCGCTGCATCTGGCACCGCTGGAGTACGGCATCATCACCCGCAAGAACCAGCCGCTGACCGGCTCGGCGCAGGTGTTCGCCGATATCCTGCTGGACTTCGCCCGCCAGCGCCGTCAAGCCGAGGGTCATAAAACGATCCATAAATGAAACGAGAATTCGCACTTCGATAACCCAGGGTTATCGCTTGATCGGATCATCTCATTGGGAATACGCCGGCCGGCTCCTTACAGTTGGTGCAGATTCGCCCGCACAAGACGGGCGTGATGCCATAACAAGAAGCTTGCCGTAGCGCCCTGAGAGGTCCCATGCACCTGATTGCCAGAACCCGCAGCAGCGAAGACCCTGCGGTCATCCGCCTCAACCCGCTGGACAACGTGCTGATTGCCCGCCAGGTGCTGCCCGAGGGCCTGCACCTGGACGCCGAGGCGGTCACCGTGCGCCAGTCGATCCCTTCGGGGCACAAGGTGGCCAGCCAGCGCGTGGAGCAGGGCGAGGCGCTGCGCCGCTATGGCCAGATCATCGGTTTTGCCTCGCAGCCCATCGAGGCCGGCGAACACGTGCACGTGCACAACGTGGAGATGGGCGACTTCGCCCGTGACTACGCCTTTGGCGAAGACGCCCACAGCGTGCCGGCCAGGGAAGCCTTCTTCGAAGGCATCGTGCGCGCCGACGGGCGGGTGGCCACCCGCAACTACGTGGGCATCCTGACCTCGGTGAACTGCTCGGCGACCGTTGCCCGTGCCGTGGCCGACCATTTTCGCCGCGATATCCACCCCGAGGCGCTGGCCGACTACCCCAACGTCGATGGCGTGGTGGCCCTGACCCACGGTGCCGGTTGCGCGGTCGACCCCAGCGGCGAAGCCCTGGGCCTGCTGCGCCGCACCCTGGGCGGCTATGCCGTGCACCCCAACTTCGCCGCCGTGCTGATCATCGGCCTGGGCTGCGAGACCAACCAGATCGAAAGCCTGATGCAGACCCAGGGGCTGACCGCCGGCGCCCAGTTGCGCGCGTTCACCATCCAGGGCATTGGCGGCACCTCCAAGACCATCGCCGCCGGTATCGAGCAGGTCAAGGCGCTGCTGGCCGACGCCAACCAGGTGCGCCGCGAGCCGGTCAGCGCCCGGCACCTGATCGTGGGCCTGCAATGCGGCGGTTCCGACGGCTATTCGGGCATCACCGCCAACCCCGCGCTGGGCAATGCGGTAGACCGCCTGGTGGCCGCGGGCGGCACCGCGATCCTGTCCGAAACCCCTGAAATCTACGGCGCCGAGCACCTGCTGACGCGCCGAGCGGTCAGCCGCGAAGTGGGCGAGAAGCTGATCGCGCGCATCCACTGGTGGGAAGACTACTGCCAGCGCATGAACGCCGAGCTCAACAACAACCCCTCGGCCGGCAACAAGGCCGGTGGCCTCACCACCATTCTCGAAAAATCCCTGGGCGCCGTGGCCAAGGCCGGCTCCAGCAACCTGGTGGACGTGTACCAGTACGCCGAGGCCGTGCGCGCCAAGGGGCTGGTGTTCATGGACACCCCCGGCTACGACCCGGTGTCGGCCACCGGCCAGGTCGCCGGCGGCGCCAACCTGATCGCCTTCACCACCGGTCGCGGTTCGGCCTACGGCTGCGCCCCGGCGCCGTCGATCAAGCTGGCCACCAACAACCGGGTGTTCGAGCACCAGGAAGAAGACATGGACGTGAACTGCGGCGGCATTGCCGACGGTTCCACCAGCATTGAAGAACGCGGCGCCTACATCTTCGAACAGATGCTGCGCATCGCATCGGGCCAGCGCAGCAAGAGCGAGCAACACGGCTACGGGCAGAACGAGTTCGTGCCGTGGCAGATCGGCGCCGTGACCTGATTGACCTTTCCGCACCCTTACAGAGGCGAAATGCACATGAGCTTTTCCGGACACAACTTCATCGCAGGCCAGCGCAGCGCCCTGGGCGACACCCTGGTCTACAGCGTCGACGCCCACACCGGCGAACGCCTGCCGGGCGGTTTCCACCAGGCCACCCTGGACGAAGTCGACAGCGCCGTTGCCGGTGCCAGCGCGGCCTTCCCGGTGTTTCGCAGCCTGCCGGCCGTGCGCCGGGCCGAATTTCTCGACGCCATTGCCGATGAGCTCGACGCCCTGGGCGAGGACTTCGTGGCGCTGACCTGCCGCGAAACCGCGCTGCCAAGCGCACGCATCCAGGGGGAGCGCGGTCGCACCAGCGGCCAGATGCGCCTGTTCGCCAAGGTGCTGCGCCGTGGCGACTTCTACGGTGCGCGCATCGACCAGGCGCTGCCCGAGCGCACACCGCTGCCACGTCCGGACCTGCGCCAGTACCGCATCGGCGTGGGCCCGGTGGCGGTGTTCGGCGCCAGCAACTTCCCGCTGGCATTCTCCACCGCTGGCGGCGACACCGCCGCAGCGCTGGCAGCCGGTTGCCCGGTGGTGTTCAAGGCCCACAGTGGCCACATGGCCACTGCCGAGCGCGTGGCTGAAGCGCTGCTGCGTGCGGCCGACAAAACCGGCATGCCGGCCGGCGTGTTCAACATGATCTTCGGTGGCGGTGTGGGCGAGGCGCTGGTCAAGCACCCCGGCATCCAGGCCGTGGGCTTCACCGGTTCGCTCAAGGGCGGCCGTGCCCTGTGCGACATGGCGGCGGCGCGGCCGCAGCCGATCCCGGTGTTTGCCGAGATGTCGAGCATCAACCCGGTACTGGCGCTGCCGCAGGCACTGGCCAGCCGTGGTGCGCAGATGGCCAGGGAACTGGCCGCCTCGGTGGTGCAGGGCTGTGGCCAGTTCTGTACCAACCCGGGCCTGGTGCTGGGCATCCGCTCGCCGGCCTTCACCACCTTCATCGAGCAACTGGGCGGCCACCTGGCCGAACAGGCGCCGCAGACCATGCTCAACGCCGGCACCCTGGCCAGCTATGGCAAGGGCCTGCAGGCACTGCTGGCGCACCCCGGCATCCAGCACCTGAGCGGCCAGGCACAAGCCGGCAACCAGGCCCAGCCGCAGCTGTTCGGCGCCGATGTCAGCCTGCTGCTGGAACACGACGAACTGCTGCAGGAAGAGGTGTTCGGCCCCTGCACCATCGTGATCCAGGTGGCCGACGACGCCGAGCTGCTGCGCGCCGTCAGCGCCCTGCGGGGCCAGCTCACCGCCACGCTGCTGGCCGACGGTGACGACCTGCCGGCCTTCGCCCAGCTGTTCGGCGTGCTCGAAGACAAGGTCGGCCGCGTGCTGGTCAACGGCTACCCCACCGGTGTGGAGGTGTGTGACGCGATGGTGCACGGCGGCCCGTACCCGGCCACCTCCGATGCCCGCGGCACCTCGGTCGGCACCCTGGCCATCGACCGCTTCCTGCGCCCGGTGTGCTACCAGAACGTGCCCGACGCGCTGCTGCCGGACGCCCTGAAGGACGCCAACCCGCTGGGTATCCAGCGCCTGGTCGATGGCCAGTACAGTCGCCAGGGCCTGAGCGATGTCTGAGGCCCGGCGCTACGACACGGCCACGCTGACCCGGTTCGTCGAACAGTTGTTCGAGGGTGCCGGGGCCGACGCCGAGGTGGCCCGGGTGGTGACCCGCGTGCTGCTCGAGGGCGAGCTGCTGGGGCACCGCACCCACGGCCTGAACCTGGTCAGCCGCTATGTCGATGGCGTACAGCGCGGTGAGGTCAAGGCACGTGCCGCCGACCTCGAACACCTGCAGGGCAGCGGCATCGCCACGCTGTTCGACGGCCACTACGTGCTCGGGCCGTACTGCGTGGAGCGTGCCCTGGCATGCGCCGCGCAGGGTGCCCAGGCGCAGGGTATCGGCATCTCGGTGGTGCGCCGTGCCTCGCACATCGGCTGCCTGGCGGCCTACCTCAAGCCCTACACCGACCGTGGCCTGGTGGCCCTGCTGTATTCCTCCGACCCGTCGGTGGGGCTGGTGTGCGCCCAGGGCGGCATCGACCCGATCTACACCCCCAACCCGATTGCCGCGGGTATCCCGACCCAGGGCGAGCCGATCCTGCTGGATGTGAGCATGTCCAGCGTCACCCTG
Source organism: Pseudomonas palmensis (assembly GCF_049942755.1). Lineage (NCBI taxonomy): Bacteria > Pseudomonadati > Pseudomonadota > Gammaproteobacteria > Pseudomonadales > Pseudomonadaceae > Pseudomonas > Pseudomonas palmensis. The sequence continues at coordinate 5,595,979 of NZ_CP187958.1, read as the reverse complement.
GGCCTGGTGGGCCAGTGCCGCGATGCCGGCACCACCTTGCCCCACGCCGTGCTGATGAGTAACGACGGCACGCCGAGCAACGACCCGCGCGACTTCTTCACCACGCCCCAGGGCAGCCTGCTGCCATTGGGCGGGCAGGCCTTCGGGCACAAGGGCTTTGCCCTGGCCCTGCTGGTCGAGGCGCTGACCTCGGGCCTGGCCGGGCACGGGCGCAAGGACGCGCCGCAGCAGTGGGGCGCCTCGGCCACCGCAGTGGTGATCGACCCGCGCTTCTTCGGCGGGCTTGAGGCCTTTACCGCCGAGAGCAGCTTCCTTGGCCAGTTGGTGCTGGCCAGCCGTCCGCTCGACCCGCAGCGCCCGGTGCGCCTGCCGGGCCAGGCCGGGCTGAAACTGCGCGAGCAGGCGTTGCGCGAGGGCCTGGGCCTGTCGCCGGCGGTGCTCGATGCGCTGAACCAGACCGCTGCGCAGTTGCAACTGGCGCCGCTTTCGCAATGACCGACCACCACAACAAGAGTGCACACATGACCAACCATAACCAGGCGCACGCGCCTCTCGCACTGAGCAACGATCTCGCCGTGTTCGCCACCGGCAGCTGGGTAGGGCGGGTGTGGCTGCCCGAGCAGGGCCCGGCCGTGGTGTTGGTCAGGGCCGGCGCGGTGCATGACATCAGTGCCCATGTGGCCACCGTCTCGGCCCTGCTCGAACAACCCGACCCGGCCGCCTACCTGCGCGCACTGCCGCTGGGCGAGGCGTTGATCGAGCTGCCCGCGCTGCTGGCCAACAGCGACCCGCAGCAGCGCGATGCGCGCCTGCCATGGTTGCTGGCCCCCATCGACCTGCAGGCGGTCAAGGCCGCCGGCGTGACCTTCGCCGCCAGCCTGCTGGAGCGTGTGGTCGAAGAGCAGGCCAAGGGCGACCCGGCCAAGGCCGACGCGATTCGCGACACCCTGGTCAGCCGCATCGGCGCCGACCTGTCGCGTATCGTGCCCGGCTCGGCCCAGGCCGAAGAACTGCGCGTGCTGCTGGTGGAGCAGGGCATGTGGTCGCAGTACCTGGAAGTGGGCATCGGCCCGGACGCCGAAGTGTTCACCAAGGCCCAGCCGTTGTCGGCGGTCGGCCACGGCGCCGATATCGGCCTGCACCCCAAGTCCAGCTGGAACAACCCCGAGCCCGAGGTGGTGCTGGCGGTGTCGAGCAACGGCACCATCCACGGCGCCATGCTGGGCAACGACGTGAACCTGCGCGACTTCGAGGGGCGCAGCGCGCTGCTGCTGTCCAAGGCCAAGGACAACAACGCCTCGACCGCCCTCGGCCCGCTGCTGCGCCTGTTCGACGAGACCTTCAGCCTGGAGGACGTGCGCGCCGCCGAAGTCGACCTGCGCGTCGAAGGCCGGGATGGCTTCGTGCTGCAGGGGCGCAGCTCGATGCGCCAGATCAGCCGCGACCCGGTCGACCTGGTGCAGCAGACCCTCAACGAGAACCACCAGTACCCCGACGGCCTGGTGCTGTTTCTGGGTACCTTGTTCGCGCCCAAGCAGGACCGTGACCAGCCCGGCAGCGGTTTCACCCACAAGCTGGGCGATGTGGTCACCATCAGCAACCCGCTGCTGGGCAGCCTGTGCAACCGCGTGACCACCAGCGACCAGGCGCCACAATGGGCATTCGGCCTGCGTGCGCTGATCGAAAGCCTGAGCCGTCGTGGCTTGCTGGAGGTGGCAGTGACTGCACGCCAGCCCTGAGCGGGCGTGCGTATTCCAGGGATGACGTGTGGATGAAGGATCGCCTCGGCGTTTGACGCTGCAACAACAATAATAAAGGCCATCAGATGAACGCACTGAAGAAGTACCAACGCATCACCGTCGTGTTTCTGCTGTTGATCGGCATCGTCAACTACCTGGACCGCAGCGCGCTGTCGATTGCCAACACCTCGATCCAGCGCGACATGCTCATCAGCCCTTCGCAGATGGGCATCCTGCTGTCGGCCTTCTCCGTGGCCTATGCCTTTGCGCAGTTGCCACTGGGCCTGATCATCGACCGCCTGGGCAGCAAGATCGCCCTGGGCGCCTCGTTGCTGGCCTGGTCGGTGGCGCAGTCGCTGTGCGGGCTGGTCAACAGCTTTGGCGGCTTCATGGGCCTGCGGGTGCTGCTGGGGATCGGCGAGGCGCCGATGTTCCCCTCGGCGGCCAAGGCGCTGTCGGAATGGTTCGACGCCAACGAGCGGGGCACGCCGACCGGCATCGTGTGGTCGTCGACCTGCCTGGGGCCGTGCCTGGCGCCACCGTTGCTGACGCTGTTCATGGTCAACTTCGGCTGGCGCGGGATGTTCATCATCACCGGCGTGATCGGCATCGTGCTGGCGCTGTGCTGGTTGACGTTCTACAAGAGCAAGGCCAGGTACCTGGCCGAACTGGCGGCGCAGGGCCAGGCGCTGCCAAGCGAACAGCCGGCGCCGCGGGCTGACGCGGTGCAGGCGCCCAAGGCGTCGTACTTTGCCGGCTGGCTCGACCTGTTCAAGCACCGCAGCACCTGGGGCGCGGTGCTGGGCTTCATGGGCGTGATCTACATGCTGTGGCTGCACCTGACCTGGCTGCCGGGCTACTTCGAGCGCGAGCATGGGCTGAACCTGTACGACACCGCTTGGGTGGTATCGCTGGCCTATGGTTTCGGCGCGGTGGGCACCATCGTGGCGGGTCGGTTCTGCGACCTGCTGGTACGGCGTGGCATGAGCGTGCTGGCCAGCCGCAAGTTCAGCGTGATCACCGGGCTGGTGCTGGCGGCGCTGTTCACCTTGCCGCTGTCGTATGTGAGCGGGTTGACCGGGTGCGTGATACTGCTGTGCCTGGCGCTGTTCAGCATCAATATGGCCAGTGCCACGGCGTGGATGATCGTCAACACCATCGTCGACAGCCCGCGGGTGGCCTCGTTTGGTTCGATCCAGAACTTTGGCGGCTACATTGCAGGGTCCGTGGCGCCGATCGTGACCGGGTTCAGCATCCAGTATTCGGGCTCGTTCAATACCGCGTTCATGATCAGTGCGGTGGTGGCGCTGTGCTCGGCGCTGGCGTACTTCCTGTTGCTCAAGGCGCCGATCGGCGGGGCGGATGAGCCGGCGGGGCAGATGGCCGGGGCTACCCAGTAGGACAGGTGGCGAGCGCTTCGCGCTCGTTCGCTGGCGTGCCAGCGAAGAGGCCGGTGGTCTTCGCTCCTCTGCCATTCATCCACCCAATCGCACCCTGGCGCACGCGCGCCCTCAAACCCCCTGAATGGCCCGTGACACGGGCCCGCATTCAACCGGATCGAGGGTGAGCACCATGCCCCAGGGAAGCAAAGCCAAGTACACCGCCGAGCAGAAACGCAAGGCGCAGCACATCGAAGAAAGCTACGAGCAAAAAGGCACGCCCAAAGCCGAGGCCGAGGCGCGTGCCTGGGCCACGGTGAACAAGCAGTCTGGCGGGGGCGAGAAAAAGGGCGGCTCAGGTCGCAGCACCCCGGCCGGCGAAAAGCACGCCGCTGCCTCCGACTCGGCCAAACGCGCCGCCAGCACCCGCGCCGGCCACGCGCGCACCTCCACCACCTCGTTGGCCAGCCAGACCAAGCAAAGCCTGCTCAAGGAGGCGCGCAGCAAGGACATCAAGGGGCGCTCGAGCATGACCAAGGCGCAGCTGATCGAAGCGCTGCACGCCCACCACTGACCCCGCCCGACGCTGACCGGCGAGGCTGCCGGCCAGCGTCACGGGCTCAGGCCACCACGCCGTCGTCGACGATGGCCATCGGCAACTCGATGCTGCTGTCGCCAGGCGTGAGGATGACCTTGCGGCACTCCTGCTCCTTCTTGTCGAAGATCCTGTAGCCCTCGGCCGCCTGCTCCAGCGACAGGCGGTGGGTGATGATGGTTTCCGGCGTGAGCGCGCCGGTTTCGATGTAGCCCAGCAGTTCCGGCAGGTAGCGCTGCACGTGGGTCTGGCCCATGCGAAAGGTCAGGCCCTTGTCGAACGCATCGCCGAACAGGAAGCCGTGGATGAACCCCGAATACACCCCCGGCACGCTGACCACACCGCCGCGCCGGGCTGCCGCGATGCACTGGCGCAAGGCCTTGCCGCTGCTGCCCTCGAGCTTGAGCGCGGCCAGCACGGTTTCGGTGGTGCTGCCCTTGGCCTCGAAGCCCACCGCATCGACCACACCATCCACCCCGCGCATGCCCGGGGTCTGGCGGATGATGGTATCGGCCGGGTCGTCGTCATCGTCGAAATTGATCGGGATCACGCCATACGCCTGCTGCGCATAGGCCAGCCGGTATGGGTGGTGGTCGACCATGAAGATGCGTTCGGCGCCGAGCATCCGCGCCACCGCCGCGCACAGCAGCCCGACCGGCCCCGCGCCGTAGATGGCGAGGCTCGAACCCTGGCCGATCTCGGTGTTCTTCACCGCCTGGAAGGCCGTGGGCAGGATGTCGGACAGAAACAGCACCTTCTCGTCGCTCAGCGTGCCGGGCACGCGGAACGGCCCGGTGTTGGCCTTGGGTACGCGCACGTACTCGGCCTGGCCGCCGGGTACGCCACCGTACAGGTGGCTGTAGCCGAACAGCGCTGCGCCAGAGGGGATGAGCTTCTTGTTGAGGATCGCGCCGCGCCCGGTATTGGTGGTCTCGCACGCGGCGAACAGGTCCTGCTGGCAGAAGAAACAGCTGCCGCAGGCAATCACGAACGGGATCACCACGCGATCGCCCGGCTGCACGGCGGTCACCCCGGTGCCGACTTCCTCGACCACGCCCATGAACTCGTGACCGAAGATGTCGCCGTCTTCGACCGCCGGGATCTTGCCGCGGTACAGGTGCAGGTCCGAGCCGCAGATGGCGGTGGCGGTCACCCGCAGGATCAGGTCGTCGGATTCTTCCAGAATGGGGTCGGTAACGGTATCGACCCTGACGTCGTGGGCGCCGTGGTAGGTGAGTGCTCTCATGGTCTCTCCAGCTTCGCGTAGGTAGGTGCAACACAGAGGGGCGCGCCCCGGCGCACAGGGCGCCGGGGCGACACTCAGGGCCTGAAGCCCAGGCCGTCGGACAGGTCGGCAGGCCCCTCGCGGGGGGCCTGCGCGGCAGCTGCCGGCGCGCTGGCGTCGGCGTTGTGCACGGCCTGGGTGGCGTCGGCGTACAGCGCCTTGCCGGTGCGGGTCACCTTGTCGGCCAGGGCATCGCGGGTTTCGCCCATCAGTTCGTCCTCCTTGCGCGTGCCGGGCAATGCCGCGCCCAGGGCCGCGCCGAGGGCGATGCCGATGGCGGCCAGCACCAGCGGCTGGTCCTTGAGCAGGTGGTCGAACTGGCCCTTGAGCTGCGTGGCCTGGGCCTGCACCCGGTCGCTGGCGTGGTGCGCGGCCTGGCGCACCTTGTCGGCCGAGCTGCCCAGGCTGTCGCCGGCGTCGCGCGCCTTGTCGTGGGCCACGTCCGAGGCGTGGTGCAGGTGCTCGCCGGCCTGGGCCATGGCGCCCTTGATGCCGCTGGCAGCGTCGCCCAGCGTGTCGGCCAGGCCGCTGCCGCCAAAGGCCGGCGAGCCGGGTGAGAAGGGGCGGTTCTGGTTCAGCGCCAGCCACGCCAGGCCCACGCCGGTGAGCACGGTGGGCACCGGGTTGTTCTTCAGGGTGGTGCCCAGGTTCTGGAAGAACTCGCCGCCGTTGCCCTTGAAGTACGCCATGCCCTGGTCGATCAGCTGGCCGGGGGTGAGGCGGTGTTCCAGCGAGTCCACCAGGTGGCTGATGCTGGCGCGCTTGGCGTCGATCTCCTGCTCCAGGGTTTCCGGGCTCTTGTGCGATTCGGCTTCGAATGAGGTGCTCATGAGACTTTCCTCTTCAGTGCGTCCTTGTCCTGTTGCAGGGCATGCAGGGTGCGGTCAGGGGTGAGGTTGGACGGGTCGAACTGCTTCTTGCCGGCCTGCAGCATCATGAAGCCGATGACCAGGGTCACCGCGCCCACGATCAGCGCCGCCAGCCAGGGCGCGACCACGTAGGCCAGGCCGTACACCGCCGCCATCAGCAGGATGATCAGGCCCGCCAGCAGCACCATGGCGCCGCCGGCCACGGCGGCTGTACCGGCCTTGAGGGTGGTCAGGCTGCGTTGCAGTTCGGCCTTGGCCAGTGCCAGCTCCTTGGTGAACAGCTCGGGCACTTCACGGGTGAGCTGGCGCAGCAGGCTGCCGATGCTGGTGTTGTCGTGCTCGCCCGGTGGCGCGGGGGGCAGGGTATCGAGTGGGTCGCGTTCCATCACACACCTCCCTTGAAGCTGTCCTGGGTGTTGGGGCCATCGGCCAGGGTGCGGCCCAGCGGGTCGGCGGGCACGGGGTTGTCGCGCAGCGGCGGTACCGAGCTCTGGTAGGGCGTGCTGGCGCCGTAGGCCTGCGTGGGGGTGCCCGACGCGGTCGGGTGGCTGCTGCTGGCGCGCAGAAAGCGCGACAGGCCAAAGCCGATGGCGACGCTGCCGGCCAGGAACAGCGTGGGGTTGTCGCGGGCCAGTTGCGCGCCCTTGTGCACCAGGTCCTCGATGCTGTTGTCGCGGACCTGGTCGGCAAAATCGCCCAGCCCGCTGGCCAGTTGCGCCATGTACTGGGCCAGCCCGAGGGAATCCTTGCCTTCAAGGGCCGAGGCTGCCGACTGGGCGCCTTCGACCAGCGAGTCGAGTTGTTCGGCGGCCAGGTCGCGATACTGCTCGTACTGTCTGGCGCCGTGTTCCCTGGCGTCGTCGAGCAATGCCCCGGCGTCTTCGGCCAGGGTGTGCAGGTGTTCCTGCGGGGTGCCCTGGGGCGACTGCGAGGCGTCGCCGTGGGCCGACTGATCAGTCCCGTTCATTGTGGTTCTCCCTTACGTTCGGATAAACGCCGGGCACACTGCGCTGATTGCCAAGCACTGTTTTACGGACTCTCAGGCGGATGACGATGGACGTGGCGGCAGAGTTCAAGGCAAGTGACAGGTGACTGCCAAGGGCACGACCAAAGGTGGGACGGGCCCGCCCGGCGGCGGGCCTGGGGAAGGGGTCAGTGGCTGGTGGTATTCTTGAGGGCCTTCATGTAGTTGGCCTTGAACGCCTGCATCTGTTCGCCAAGGGCCTCGAGTTCGGCCTTTTTCAGCAGCTTGCGGGCCTGCGGGAACATCTCGGACTCTTCTTCCTCGATATGGTGTTCGAGCAGCTCCTTCACCACCTTCACGCGGCCGGTGAACTCCGGGGTCGACGGGTCGGTGGTCTTGAGGTCGGGCAGCACCAGGGAGTCGACGGTGCGGTGCTCTTCCTTGGCCTCGTAGTACATCACGTCCTGTTCCTTGCCGCCGGCCTGCTTGAACGCCGGGTAGAGGATCTGCTCCTCGATCTCGGTGTGCACGGTGATTTCCATCTCCAGTTCGGCAAGCAGCTGGGTGCGCGTCTTGACGCCGCGCTCGGTGGATGCGCTCAGTTTTGCCAACAGGGCCTTTACGCGCTTGTGATCGGCTTCGAGCAGTTCAATGGCATTCATGGTGATCTCCGGTGGCGGGTACGGTGGCGTGTTCGCCTCGGTAGTCGTTGCATCAACGGTGCCAGCCTGCACCGCTGGAAAAACCTCGCTGAATCAACGGCGTCGCCCGCGCATGGGCAGCGTCAGGCTTGCAAATTGCCCGAAACGGCCACCGGATCATGCAGTTTGGATGAAGGCACACTGCCCACGCCCACGCCGCCTCAGCGAAGCGGCGTGGGCATGCAATCAGCGCTTGCGCTTGGGCAGCACCGCGCTGAGCACCTGCTTGGCGGTCTGGGTGATCACGCCGGCTTCGTCGGGGTCGCCCTTGAGCAGGGTGGTGGCGAAGTTCTTCGCCTGTTGCACGGTGATGTGCGGCGGCAGGGGCGCCACGTTGGGGTCGGTCTTGAACTCGATCAGCACCGGGCAGTCGCTGGCCAGGGCCTGCTCCCAGGCGGCGGCAACGTCTTCTTCACGCTCGACGAAAATGCCCTTGAGCCCGATGGAGATGGCAAACAGGTGGTAGGGCACGTCGGGAATGTTCTGCGACGCCTCGAACTTGGGGTCGCCCTCCATTACCCGCTGCTCCCAGGTGACCTGGTTGAGGTCCTCGTTGTTGAACACCGCGCAGATCCAGTTCGGGGTCTGCCACTGACGCCAGTACTTGGCCACGGTGATCAGCTCGGCCATGTTGTTCATCTGCATGGCGCCGTCGCCCACCAGCGCGATCACCGGGCGCTCGGGGTGGGCGAACTTGGCCGCGATGGCGTAGGGCACGGCCGCACCCATCGAGGCCAGGCCGCCGGACAGCGAGCACTGCATGCCGCGGCGGATCTTCAGGTCGCGGGCGTACCAGTTGGCGCACGAACCCGAGTCGCTGGTGATGATGGCCTGGTCGGGCAGGCGAGGGGACAGCTCGTGCACCACCCGCTGCGGGTTGATCGGGTTGGCGCTGACCAGTGCGCGTTTTTCCAGGGTCTTGTCCCAGCGGGCGCGCCAGCCTTCGACCTTCTTGCGCCAGCTGCGGCTGGTCTTGCTGTCGAGCAGCGGCAGCAGGGCGCTCAGGGTTTCGGCCGCATCGCCCACCAGGTTGACCTCCATCGGGTAGCGCAGGCTGAGCATGTCGGGCTGGATGTCGATCTGCACCGCGCGGGCCTGGCCCTCCTTGGGCAGAAACTCGGCGTAGGGGAAGCCCGAGCCGATCATCAGCAGGGTGTCGCACTCCTGCATCAGCTTGTAGCTGGGCTCGGTGCCGAGCAGGCCGATGGCGCCGGTGACCCAGGGCAGTTCGTCGGGCAGGGCGGCCTTGCCCAGCAGCGCCTTGGCCACGCCGGCGCCGAGTTTTTCGGCCACGGCGATGACCTCGTCGGTGGCGTTCAGCGCGCCCGCACCAACCAGCACGGCGACCTTCTTGCCCGCATTGAGGATGTCGGCGGCGCGCTGCAGGTCGGCCTCGTAGGGCACCACCCTGGGCTTGCTGTAGCCGACGCCCGAATGCAGGGTGCCGTGGGCACGGGCGGGTTCTTTATAGGGCAGGTCCTGCAGGTCGTTGGGCAGGATCACCGCCGTGACGCGGCGCTCGCCCACCGCCGTGCGCACGGCACGGTCGATCAGGTGGCGTACCTGGGAGGGTTCGGAGGCCTGCTGCACGAAGGCGCCGGCCACGTCCTTGAACATCGACAACAGGTCCAGTTCCTGCTGGTAATGGCCGCCCAGCGCGGTGCGGGCCTGCTGGCCGACGATGGCGAGCACCGGCATGTGGTCCATGCGCGCATCGTAGAGGCCGGTGAGCAGGTGCGAGGCGCCGGGGCCGGAGGTGGCGATGCACACCCCCAGCTCGCCGGTGAACTTGGCATGGGCTGCGGCCATGAACGCGGCCATTTCCTCGTGCCGCGCCTGGATGAATTCGATCTTGCCCCGGGCCCGGTCGAGCGCGCCGAACACGCCGTTGATGCCATCGCCAGGGTAGCCGTAGATACGTCGCACGCCCCATTGATACAGCCGCTCAACCAGGAAGTCGCCCACTGTCGTCGTCATTCGATCCCTCACGTTTACAAGTGATAGTCAGAGGTCTGGACCGGGCGCGCGCGCAGAAAGTTTCAACTGTCGAGCGTGGCGACGACTATCGCGGCGGGGGCATTTGAAGGCATATTGCCGTGCCACCCGGCGTGCTCTGCACGCTTTACCAGAACAACCAGAAGAGGCAGAACGTGGTGCAACGGCGGCAGTTCAGCGGTGCCCTGCAGGGCTCGAACCTGCGTTTTGTAGGCGGGCAGGGTCACGGCAGCGGGCCCCGGGCGCGGGTGGGCTTTGTGCTGCTCGAACATTTTTCGTTGCCGGCCTTCACCCAGGCGCTCGATACCCTGGTCACCGCCAACCTGATCCAGGCCGATGCCTTCGCCACCACCACCTTCAGCCTTGACGGTGCCTCGGTGGTCAGCGACCTGGGGCTGGTGATCTGCCCGGATGCCCCGCTGGGTTTGAAGACGCTCGAAGGCCTGGATCTGCTGGTGGTGTGCGGTGGCCTGCGCACCGTGCTGCGCCCGCTGCCGGAGCTGGCGCTGTTGCTGCAACGGGCTGCGCAGGCGGGAGTGGCGTTGGCGGGGCTGTGGAATGGTGCCTGGTTTCTGGCCCAGGCCGGCCTGCTCGATGGCTACCAGTGTGCGGTGCACCCGGAGAACCGTGCGGCGCTGGCCGAGCTGGCCAGGCATAGCCAGGTGACAGGGGAGAGCTACACGGTGGACCGAGACCGCCTGACGGCGGGCAGCCCGGCGGGGGCGTTCAACATGGTGCTGGAATGGATCGGCCAGCGTCATGGGCGTGGCCTGGTGGATGCCGTGGTCGATATCCTGGCCTACGAGGCCTCGCGCTTTCGCCGGGTGCAGCCGACCGTGCACCAGAACATGAGTGCGCCGCTGCGCGAGGCGATCAAGCTGATGGGGGCCAACCTTGAAGAGCCGCTGAGCCAGGTGCAGTTGGCGCAGTATGTGGGGTTGTCCCGGCGTCAGATCGAGCGGCTGTTCCAGTCGCAGCTGGGGACCACGCCGGTCCGTTACTACCTGGAGTTGCGCATTACCGAGAGTCGCCGGTTGTTGCAGCACTCGGACCTGGCGTTGATCGATGTGGCCCTGGCGTGCGGCTTTGTTTCGCCCAGCCATTTCAGCAAGTGCTACACCTCTTTTTATGGGTACGGCCCGTCGAAGGAGACGCGATTTGGCTGCGTGAACGGGCCGCAAAAGCCGGACATGCCGTAAGCCATGCGGTAACCACCTGTTTTTTGGTTATTTTTTATCGTTGGGGGCTTCCCTGGCGAAGCGAAAGTTGGTACATTTCCGCTCATTCCTGCCGAGGCCTTTCATGGGCTTCCAGTTGCATCACAGGGGCGTCGCCAAGCGGTAAGGCAGCAGGTTTTGATCCTGCCATGCGTTGGTTCGAATCCAGCCGCCCCTGCCATTTTTCTCGTATCAACCTTCCCCAACTATCAAAAGCTGCTTGATTGCGATCGGCTTCCGTTCGTGCTGCGTTTCGCTGCCGGGCCAGCGGCGCCAAGGCTGCAGGCCATGGCGCTCGGTTTAAGCAACGCAGGTTCAAACGCTGGCCGCAGGGCTAGTGATCGTTGTGCTTGACCTTGCGCACCCGCACCAGAATCAACCCCAGCACGCCGATGGCCAGCGGCGCCATGCCCAGCAGTGCGTCCCGTGCGCTGACCTGCAGCCCCATCACCGTCAGGCCTGAATAGATCAGCTTGAACAGGTTGAGCAGGTAGTAGGTGATGGCGATGATCGACAACCCTTCCACTGCACGCTGGATCTTGATCTGGGTATCGGCGCGGGTGCTCAGGCTCTTGAGGATCTCCGCGTTCTGCTCCTCCATTTCCACCTGCACCCGTGCCTGCAGCAGGTCGCCCAGGTTGGCCACGCTCTTGGCCAGCTGGTCCAGGCGCTGTTCGGTCACGGCGCAGTAGCGCACCGTGGGCTTGAAGCGCCGTTCGATGAAGATACCCAACCGCTGGCAATCGCCCAGGTGGCTTTCGCGCAGCTCGCCCAGGCGCTCGAACACCAGTTGCGCATAGGCCTGGGTGGCGCTGAAGCGGTGGCGGGTCTTCGCGGTGCTGCGCACCATCTGCGCCGACAGCCCGGCAATGTCGCCCAGCAGTGCCTTGGCGTTGCCCGGCTGCGGGTCGGCGTTGCGCTCGGACAGGCTCACCAGGGTTCTGTCGTAGGCATTGAGCTCCACGCTCAGGGCCTTGGCGGTGTCCAGCGACAGCGAGGCCATCATGCGGTAGGTCTCGATCTCCAGCAGGCGCCGGATCATGCGGCCCTGGCGGTAGGCATTGAGGCGCCTGTTGACGAACAGGAAGCGGTTGGTGCCGTCCTCGCCCAGGCGAAAATCGCTCCATACCCGCGCATCGCCCCCGCCAATGCACGAGCCGCACGGGTCCTTGAAACCGTAGCGCGACAGCTCGCCGGCAAATGCCGCGTCGTTGTGCACCATGATCTGCACGGCATTGATCAGGTAGGGCAAAAAAGCATCGACCCTGTCCATCAGCAGCGCGGGCAGGGGCTGCCAGGCCGGCGTCTGCTCGGTGGTGGTGACCACCAGGGTGAGGGTGACGAACTCGGCGTGCCGTTCCCATTTCAGGGCGTGGCCTTGCAGTCGGGTGATGCCCTGCACGGCGCCGGGGCTCACCGGCTCCGGGCAGCACTGCTGCAGCAGCGCCTCGCAACGTGCGTCGTCGCTGAGAAAGGCCAGGTGGTAGACGTGGGCGGGCTCGTCGAAGTACAGCGAGGGGCGGGCGTGCAGCTCGTTGTGCAAGGTCTTGCGCTGTGGGTGCATGTAGATCAGGCCATGTTGGAATTGTTCTTGGCGCTTTCGATGATGCCCGTGACGAAGGTGATCAGGGCCTGGGTCAGGCCCTGTTCGCTGACCTGCACCCCGCGCCACTGCGCGTGCCCGTACAGCATGCCGATGACGGCATGGGTGACGAGGCCGATCGCGCCTCCCTGGCGCCCGTCGCGTGCACACTCGCTAGCAATGATGCCGCTCAGGATCGACGCATGGCTGCGGTTGAGCGCGTCGATCTGCAACTGCTGTTCGTGGGACAGGTTGACGTACTCGCGAGTCACCAATTGCACGCGATGGGCGTGCGCCAGGTTGAACCGCACAAACGCCTGGACGAAGCGCTGCAGGCGTTCTTCGGGGGTTCTGGCGCCTTTCATGCAGCGTTTTGTGTCGAACACCAGGTCGGCCAGGGTCGACTCGATCAGCTCGAACAACAGGCACTGCTTGTTCTCGATGTGGTGGTACAGCGAGCCGGCACGCAGGCCCAGATGGCTGGCCAGGTCGCGCAGGCCGATGGCCTGGTAGCCGCGGGTGGCGAACAGTTCGGTGGCCGCGTCGAGCAGGCGGTCCCGGGGCGAGCAGGCAGTAGCGGCAGCGGGCATGGCGCAGTCCTGTATGGGCATCGAGCGGGGCAAATTCGGTTTGACCAAATGTAAGACAACAGGCATCTTACGTAAAGACTAATGCGCGGAGGTGGTTATGGAAGGTCAGACGGTCGTAATCGTTGGCGGGGCTTCGGGTTTGGGCCTGGAAACCGCCAGGTTGATGGTCAAGCGTGGGGCACGAAAAATCGGCTTGATCGATCGCAATGAGCAGTTGATGGCCGAGGCGGCAAGCACCTTGCGCGCCCTGGATTGCGAGGTGGCCACGGCGGCGGCGGACATTTCGCGCCAGGCCAGCGCCCATGCAGCCTTCGGGCAGGTCGTCGAGGCGCTGGGGCGGGTGCACTGCCTGGTCAACAGCGCGGCGATCTACCCGCGCCAGGACATCTTCGAGATCACCGACGAAGAGTGGGACCTGGAAAACGCGGTCAACATCAAGGGCACCTACCACATGATGGTCGCCGCCGTGCGCCACATGCAGGGCTTCGTCGCGGCGCCGCAGGTGACCGGGCGCATCGTCAACGTGACCTCGGTGGACGCCTTCAAGGCGCACCCGCAGAACGCCCACTATGCCGCCACCAAGGCGGCAGTGGTGAGCCTGACCAAATCCTTCGCCCAGGCCTGTGCCAAGGACCAGATCCTGGTCAACTCGGTGGCGCCGGCCGGCTTTGCCACCGAGCGCGCCCGCCAGCTGGGTTTTCTCGGCGAGCTGGCCGCCGCCAACCCGCTGGGCCGCGCGGCGGAACCTGCAGAGATCGCCGAATGGATCGTGATGATGGGCAGCAGCCGCAACAGCTATGCCACGGGTGAGAACGTGATTGTCAGCGGGGGTTACATCTATGCCTGAAGCAGCCGCATTACCGGCCTCCTACCGCTGTGCACTGGTGACCGGTGCCACCAGCGGCATCGGCAAGGCCATCGTGCTGGCCCTGCGCGATGCCGGCCTGCAGGTGATTGCCGTGGGCCGCAGCCGCGAGGCGCTGCAGGCGCTGGGCCAGGAGCAGGGCGTGGTGACGGTGGAGGCCGACGTGCGCCAGGCCGACGCCTTTGCCCAGGTGCTGAGCCAGTACCCGGTGGACGTGCTGGTCAACAATGCCGGGGTGCTGTCGAGCCGCGCCGCGTTCCAGGACATGGACCCGGCCGAGATCGACACCATGCTCGACATCAACCTCAAGGCGCCCCTGCACCTGACCCGTCAGGTGCTGCCGGGCATGGTGCAGCGCGGCCATGGCCACCTGTTCTTCATCGGCTCGAGTGCCGGGCGTGCGCCGCACCCCGGGGCGGCGGTGTATGGTTCGTCGAAGGCCGGCATCAGCCTGTTCTGCGACGCGCTGCGCTGCGACCTGCTGGGCAGCGGGGTGCGGGTGACCGAAATCGCCCCGGGTCGCGTGCAGACCCAGCTGTACCGCACCGCCATGGGCATGCAGGCCGCGGGCAGCGAGCTGTATGACGGCTACGCCTCGATCATGCCCGAGGACATCGCCCAGCTGCTGCTGGCGGCCTTGCGCCTGCCCGAGCAGGTGGACGTTTCGCGTCTGGAGGTGTTCCCCACGGCCCAGGCCGTGGGCGGCGCGCGGATGGTCAAGACGCTCGGCTGAGGCAGGCGGTGCCGGTGCGCACGGCGCATCGGCACGCCAGCCCGGGCGAGGGTGGAAAAGCGTGGTGTTAGTGCTTGACCACCTGTAAGACAACATATAACTTACATTAAGCCCGCCAACCAGTCGGGTGTGACAAGCACAAGAATTCAGGGGAACGACGATGACTGCTACAGCATGCCGAGTCGGCGTGGACATAGGTGGGACCTTTACGGATATCGCGCTGGATGTCGGCGGGGTGTTGCACTCGACCAAGATTCTGACGGACTACGCATTGCCCGAGCGTGCGATCCTCACGGGTGTGCAGGCGGTCGTCGACGCGGCAGGCCTGAAGCTGTCGGATATCGAGCAGCTGATCCACGGCACCACCCTGGCCACCAATGCCCTGATCGAGCGCCGCGGCGCCCGCACTGCGTTCATCACCACCGAAGGTTTTCGCGACACGCTGGAGATGCGCACCGAAAACCGCTTCGAGCAGTACGACATCAACATTGCGCTGCCACCGCCGCTGATCGAGCGCGAGCACCGCTACACCCTGCGCGAGCGCCTGGACGTACGCGGCAACGTGCTGATCGCCCCGCAACAGGCCGATATCGACGCGCTGGTGCAGCGCATCGGCGAGGGCGACTACCAGAGCGTGGCCATCGGCCTGATCCACAGCTACATCAATGGTGCCCACGAGCGCCTGTTGCGCGACGCCCTGCAGGCGCGCCTGCCACACCTGTCGATTTCGATCTCCAGCGAAGTCTCGCCGCAGATGCGCGAGTTCGAACGCTTCAACACCGTGTGCGCCAACGCCTACGTCAAACCCCTGATCAAGTCGTACCTGGACCGCCTGGTGGTCACCCTCAAGGCCGCCGGCGCCGATTGCCCGGTGTTCATGATCCATTCCGGCGGCGGCATCATCTCGGTGCAGAGCGCCGCCGAGTTTCCGGTGCGCCTGGTGGAGTCGGGCCCGGCGGGCGGGGCGATCTTCGCCGCCGACATTGCGCGCAAATACGCGCTCGACGCGGTGGTGTCGTTCGACATGGGCGGCACCACGGCCAAGATCTGCCTGATCGAGAACCAGGTGCCCAAGACCGCCAAGACCTTCGAGGTGGCGCGCACCTACCGCTTCAAGAAGGGCAGCGGCATGCCGATTTCCATCCCGGTGGTGGAGATGGTCGAGATCGGCGCCGGCGGCGGTTCCATCGCCAGCATCGACAGCATGCGCCAGATTCGTGTGGGCCCGCACAGCGCGGCGTCCGAGCCGGGCCCGGCCTGCTATGACCGCGGTGGCCTTGAGCCGACCATCACCGATGCCAACCTGCTGCTGGGCCGCCTGGATGCCGACAATTTTGCCGGCGGCGCGCTGCGCCTGTCGGTCGACAACGCCGCCGGCGCGGTGGACCGGGTGATCGGCCAGCCGCTGGGCATGGACCCGCGCACCGCCGCCTTCGGCATCTGCGAAGTGGTCGACGAGAACATGGCCAACGCCGGCCGGGTGCACGCGGTGGAGAGCGGCAAGGACATTGCCGACTACACCATGATCACCTTTGGTGGCGGTGGCCCGCTGCACGCTGCGCGTCTGTGCGAAAAGATGGGTGTGTCGCGCTTTCTGGTGCCGGCCGGCGCCGGGGTAGGGTCGGCCATCGGTTTTCTGCGTGCGCCGTTCGGCTATGAAGCGGTACGCAGCGCCTTCGTGCGCCTGGCCGAGTTCGAGGCGGGGCAGGTCAATGCACTGATCGACGACATGAAGGCCGAGGCCCTGGGCTTCCTGCGCCAGGGCATGCCCGAGGGCGAGCCGGAGATGGAGTGCACCGCGTTCATGCGCTACGTCGGCCAGGGCTGGGAGATCCCCGTGAGCCTGCCGTTCAAGGCTTTCAGCAACAGCGACACGGCGCAGTTCAAGACGCTGTTCGAGGCGGCCTACACGGTGTTCTTCGGCCGCCCGATCGAAGGCCCGGACGTGGAGATCGTCAGCTGGTCGGTCAAGGCCAGTTCGCCCTTGCCGCCCGTGGCGCTGGCCAGCCAGGTCAAGGCCTCGCACCGCGCCCACGAAGTGGCGCGTCGCCAGGTGTTCGACGTGGTCGCCGGCGGTTTCGTCGATGCCGGCATCTACCAGCGCGAAGCGCTGCAGGCTGGTGCGCGCATCGATGGCCCGGCGATCATCGCCGAGCGCGAAACCTCGACCTTCGTGTCGTCCTCGTTCACCGCCACGGTCCAGCCCGACGGCTGCCTGCTGGTCGTCCGGCGCTAAGCCGCATTCGTTTGGAAGGCGATAACCCATGAGCGAAACAATGATCGATATTCAAATGCAGGTGATGTGGAACCGCCTGGTGTCGGTGGTCGAAGAACAGGCCCTGACCCTGATCCGTACCGCGTTCTCCACCAGCGTACGCGAAGCCGGCGACCTCTCGGCCGGGGTGTTCGACCGCGCCGGCAACATGCTGGCCCAGGCCGTTACCGGCACCCCCGGCCACGTCAACACCATGGCCGAGGCGGTGGTGCACTTCATCAACGACATCGGCCCGGACAATATCTTCGAAGGCGACGTGTACGTCACCAACGACCCGTGGAAGGGCACCGGGCACCTGCACGACATCACCATCGTCTCGCCCTCGTTCTACAAGGGCCGGCTGATTGGCTACTTCGCCAGTACCGCCCACGTGGTGGACATCGGCGGGCGCGGTTTCGGCCCGGATGCCCGCGAGGTGTACGAGGAAGGCCTGTTCATCCCGATCATGAAGCTGTTCGAACGCGGCCAGGTGAACCGCGACCTGATCAACATCCTGCGCAACAACGTGCGCGAGAACGACCGCGTGGTCGGCGACTTCTACGCACTGTCGGCCTGCAACGAGACCGGGCACAAGCGCCTGCTGAGCATGCTCGACGAGTTTGCCCTGGACGACCTGGAGCACATCGGCGGGTTCATCCTGGAGCACAGTCGCCGCGCCACCCTGGAATGCTTCAAGTCGCTGCCCCATGGCACTTACCACAACAGCATGACCCTGGACGGCTACGACGTGCCGGTGACGCTGGCGGTGACCCTGACGGTGGGCCCGGACGGCATTCTCACCGACTTCAGCGGTACCTCGGGCATGAGCCAGTTCGGCATCAACGTGCCGCTGGGCTACGCCAAGGCCTATGCCTGCTACGGGCTCAAGTGCATCGTGGCGCCGGAGATCCCCAACAACAGCGCCTCGCTGGAGCCTTTTGCGGTCACTGCGCCCGAGGGCTGCATTCTCAATGCCAAGCACCCGGCGCCGGTATCGGTACGCCATGTACTGGGCCACTTCGTGCCCGACCTGGTGCTGGGTGCGCTGCACAAGTGCCTGCCCGGCCAGGTGCCGGCCGAGGGCGCCAGCGCACTGTGGAACCTGCACCTGAGCGTGCGCCCGCTGGACAGCAACCCGACCGGGCGCAACGCCGAGATGCTGATGTTCAACAGCGGCGGCATGGGCGCGCGCTCCGGCATGGACGGCCTGAGCGCCACCGCGTTCCCCAGCGGCGTGCACACCATGCCGGTGGAAGCCACCGAACAGGCCGGCCCGGTGGTGGTGTGGCGCAAGGAACTGCGCGAAGGCTCCGGCGGTGCCGGCCTGCTGCGCGGCGGCCTGGGCCAGGAAATCGAGGTGTCGGCCGCCGAAGGCTACAGCTTCCGCTTCAGCGCCATGTTCGACCGCATCCAGTACCCGGCGCGTGGGCTCGAGGGGGGCAAGGAGGGGGCCCAGGGCTACGTGGGCCTGGACGACGGCACCCTGCTGCGCGGCAAGGGCCAGCAGTTCGTGCCGGCCGATCGGCGCCTGGTGCTGCGCCTGCCGGGTGGCGGCGGTTACGGCGACCCGCGCCAGCGGCCACGCCACGAGGTGGCGCGCGACCTGCGCTTTGGCTACATCAGTGCCAGCCAGGCACGCGACGACTACGCCTTCGAACCCGGCCAGGAGGGCTGACCCATGGACTTTCAGAGTGCCCGTGTGCGGGCAGTGAAAAGCTCGCCGAGCATGGCGGTATCGGTGCTGGCCAAGCAGATGCTGGCCAAGGGCGAGCCGGTGATCAACCTGAGCCTGGGCGAACCGGACTTCAACACCCCGGCCCACGTGATCGAGGCCGCGCACCAGGCGATGCTCGAGGGCAACAACCACTACACCGCGCCCAATGGCCTGGAGGTGCTGCGCCAGGCCATCGTCGACAAGTTCGAGCGGGAAAACGGCCTGCGCTACGCACTGGACGAAATCTGCGTGGGCAATGGCGCCAAGCAGCTGCTGTTCAATGCGTTTCTCGCCACCCTGGAGCAGGGCGATGAAGTACTCACGCCAGCGCCGTACTGGGTGTCGTACACCGACATGGCGATGCTCAACGGCGGCGTGCCGAAGGTGGTGCCGTGCGGCGCCGAACACGGCTTCAAGCTGGATGCCGCGCGCCTTGAGGCCGCCATCACCCCGCGTACCCGCTGGCTGATGCTGAACTCGCCGAACAACCCCTGCGGGGCCATCTACAGCCGTGAAGAGTTCGCGGCCCTGGGCGCCGTGCTGGAGCGCCACCCCCGGGTGCTGGTGATCTCCGACGAGATCTACGAGCACATCGTGCTGGGCAGGCAGCCGTTCGTGTCGTTCGTCAGCGCCTGCCCGCACCTGCGCGAGCGCACCCTGCTGATCAACGGCGTGTCCAAGGCCTACGCCATGACCGGCTACCGCCTGGGCTATGCGGCCGGGCCACGCGAGCTGATCGTGGCAATGAACAAGACCCAGTCGCAGACCACCACCTGCCCGTCGACCATTTCGCAACTGGCGGCTGCTGCGGCGCTCAACGGCCCGCAGGATTTCGTGCGCCAGGCCAGTCGCGAGTACCAGGCCCGAGGGGCGCTGGTGGTCGAGGGCCTGGCGGCCATCGAGGGGCTGAGCCTGCAGATGCCCGAGGGCGCGTTCTATGCCTTCCCGCAATGCGCCGCGTTCATCGGCAGGCGCACGCCGGACGGGCAGGTGATCGAAACCGACGCCGACCTTGCCAGCTACCTGCTGCGGGTGGGCAAGGTGGCCACGGTGCCGGGCTCGGCCTTTGGCCTCGAACCCTACATTCGCCTGTCGTTCGCCACCTCGCGCCAGGAGCTGGAGCAGGCCCTGGGTCAGCTGCGCGATGCGTTCGCGGCGCTGGCCTAGTAACGACAAACCGACTTTCACGAGGTTTCAAGCATGAGCAAGCCGTTCAAACGTTTGTTGATCACCGGTGCAGCCGGCCGCCTGGGCAGCGTGTTGCGCAAGCACATGCAGGCCTTTGCCGACGAGCTGCGCCTGACCGATATCGCCGACATGGGCAGCGCCGCGCCGCACGAAGAACTGGTGCGCTGCGACCTGGGCAACCTGGCCGATGTGCTGCCGCTGGCCAAGGGCGTGGATGCCATCATCCATGCCGGCGGCGTGCCGGTGGAGGACACCTTCGCGGCGATCCTCAACGGCAACATCGTGGGCACCTACAACATCTATGAAGCGGCGCGCCAGCATGGCGTCAAGCGCGTGATCTACACCAGTTCCAACCACGCCATCGGCTTCTATGACCGCACCGAAACCATCGACGCCAGCGCAGCGCACCGCCCCGACAGCCTGTACGGGGTGAGCAAGTGCTTTGCCGAGGACCTGGGCCGCTACTACTGGGACAAGTTCGCCATCGAGTCGGTGAACCTGCGCATCGGCTCCTCGTTCCCCGAGCCGCTGGACCGGCGCATGCTCGCCACCTGGCTGTCGTTCGCCGACTTCGCGCAGCTGTGCGAGCGCTCGCTGCTGGCGCCACGGGTCGGCCACATGATCGTGTACGGCATGTCCGACAACCGCGAAACCCTGTGGGACAACCGCCTGGCGTCCTCCCTCGGCTACGTGCCCACGGACAGCGCCGACGACTACCGCGAGAAGGTCATGGCCGAGCACCCGCCGCTGGACCCGAACGAGCCGGCGGCGCGCTACCACGGCGGCAACTTCGCCGGCGCCGGCCACTTCGAAGACCCGAAATGACCTTTTCCGAGCACTTTTGAAGAGACCCCAGCCATGGCTTCGACAGCAACAAAGCAGCATTACGATGTGGTGATCGTCGGCGGTGCGGTGAATGGCAGCGCCACCGCGTATTTTCTGGCCAGCAACCCGGACTTCACCGGCTCGGTGCTGGTGGTGGAGCGCGACTGGACCTATGCCCAATCGGCCACGGCGTTGTCCAGCAGCTCTATCCGGGTGCAGTTCTCCAACCCGATCAACATCCAGATCTCGCGCTTTGGCGCGCAGTTCATCCGCGACTTCCCCGAACTGATGGCGGTCAATGGCGACAGGCCCGACCTGGCCTTCAAGGAGAACGGCTACCTGTTCCTGGCCGACCAGAAAGGCTTCGACGTGCTCAAGCGTCTGCACCAGACCCAACTGGACAACGGTGCCGACGTCACGTTGCTGGACACCGAGGCGCTGATCCGCCGCTTCCCGTGGGTCAACCCCGACAGCCTGGCCGGCGGCACCTATGGCGAGAAGGACGAGGGCTGGTTCGACAACTACGGGATCATGAACGGCTTTCGCAAAAAGGCCCGCAGCCTGGGCGTGGAGTATGTCGAGAACGAAGTGGTCCAGGTGCTGCGCGAGGGTGATGTGATCACCGGTGTGCGCCTGGGCGATGGCCAGTTGATCGGCTGTGGCCAGCTGGTCAACACCGCCGGCACCCGTGGACGCCAGGTGGCGCGCCTGGCCGGGCTGGACATACCGGTGGAGGCGCGGCGCCGTTCGCTGTTCGTGTTCGACTGCCATACGCCGCTGCCCGGTACCGTGCCGCTGACCATCGACCCCACCGGGGTGTTCTTCCGCCCCGAAGGCCACCTGTACCTGGGCGGCACCTACCCACGCCACGACCCGGAGGTGGATTTCAGCGACTTCGACGTGATGCACGACGAGTTCGAGGAAGAGGTGTGGCCGGTGCTGGCCGAGCGTGTGCCGGCGTTCGAGGCGATCAAGGTGGTCAACTCCTGGGCCGGGCACTACGACTTCTGCGTGCTCGACCACAACGCCATCGTCGGCCCCCATGACCAGGTGCGCAACTTCCTGTTCTGCAACGGTTTCAGTGGCCACGGCCTGCAGCAGGCACCGGCCATCGGCCGCGGCCTGAGCGAGCTGATCATCTACGGGGGCTACCGCACCCTGGACCTGAGTGCCCTGAGTTATCAACGGGTGATCGAGAACCGTCCTTTCCTGGAAGACTCGGTCATCTGACCGCGCCGCCTGATGGAGAACAACAAGATGAACACTGACAACAACGGGCTGCGCACGGGCGGGCAGGTGCTGGTCGATGCCTTGCGCATCAATGGCGTGGAACGCGCGTTCTGCGTGCCCGGCGAGAGCTACCTGGCGGTGCTTGATGCCTTGCACGATGCCAGGGACGACATCGAGCTGATCGTGTGCCGCCAGGAGGGCGGCGCCGCCTACATGGCCGAAGCCTACGGCAAGCTCACCGGCAAGCCGGGTATCTGCTTCGTCACCCGCGGGCCGGGGGCGACCAATGCCTCGGTCGGCGTGCACACCGCCTTCCAGGACTCCACGCCGATGATCCTGTTCATCGGCCAGGTGGCCCGCGACCAGGTGGAGCGCGAAGCCTTCCAGGAGATCGACTACCGCCGCATGTTCGGCCAGATGGCCAAGTGGGTGGTGGAGGTCGACGATGCCGCGCGCCTGCCCGAGCTGCTCAGCCAGGCGTTCCACCGCGCCACCAACGGCCGCCCCGGCCCGGTGGTGGTTGCCCTGCCCGAAGACATGCTGACGGATCGGGTGGCAGTGGCCGATGCCGGCCCGGCCCGGCGGATCGAAGCGGCGGCGGCACCTGCCGACCTGCAGCGCCTGCAGGCTCTGCTGGGCGAGGCACAGCGCCCGTTGGTGGTGCTGGGCGGTGGCGGCTGGACCGCCGCGGCGGTGGCCGATGCGCGGCGCTTCATCCAGGCCCAGAACCTGCCTGTGGCGGCTTCGTTCCGCTGCCAGGACCTGTTCGACAACACCTTGCCCCAGTACGCCGGCGACCTGGGCCTTGCCGCCGGCCCCGAGTTGGTGGAGGCGGTGAAAAGCAGTGACCTGCTGCTGGTGATCGGTGCACGCCTGGGCGAGATGAGCACCGGCGGCTATGCCCTGGTGGACATTCCGGTGCCCAGGCAGGCGCTGGTGCACATTCACCCCGGCATCGAGGAACTGGGCCGGGTGTACCAGCCGACCCTGGCGATCAACGCCGGCATGCCGACCATCGCCGCGCAACTGGCGGCGCTGGCGCCGGCCAAGCCGCAGGCGTTCGCCGAGTGGGTACAGCGCCTGAACAGCGGCTACCGGGCCAACTTCGAATGCCCGCGTTCGCCCGGCGAGGTGCAGATGAGCGAGGTGATCGCCTGGCTCAACCAGCACCTGGCCGCCGACAGCATCATCACCTGCGGTGCCGGCAACTACACCGGCTGGGTGCACCGCGGCTACCAGCACCAGGCGTTTCGCACCTTGCTGGGGCCCACCAACGGCTCGATGGGCTATGGCGTGCCGGCGGCGATTGCGGCCAAGCTCACCGCGCCGCAGCGCAGTGTGGTGGCGTTCGCCGGTGATGGCTGCTTTCTGATGAACGGCCAGGAGCTGGCCACTGCCGCGCACTATGACGCCCGGGTCATCGTGGTGGTGGTGAACAACGGCATGTACGGCACCATCCGCATGCACCAGGAGCGCAGCTACCCGGGGCGGGTGTCGGGTACCGACCTGCACAACCCCGACTTCGCCGCGCTGGCACGGGCCTATGGCTTGCATGCCGAAACGGTGAGCGCCACCGATCAGTTCGCGGGTGCGTTCGAGCGTTGCGAGGCGTCGGGCAAGCCGGCGCTGATCGAGGTGCAGATCGACCCCGAGGCGCTGACCCCGCGCATGACCCTCAGCCAGATCCGCGAAAAGGCCCTGGCGTCGCGTTGACCCTCCAGGCGGGGGCAGGGTCTGCCTCCCGCCGTTTCCCCTTATTCCCCTGCGAGCCCATCAGCATGAACCTTGCCGATCCTGATCTGCTGCGTGAACGTTGCTATATCGATGGAACCTGGGTGGGCGCCGACAGCGCCCGCAGCATTGACGTGACCAACCCGGCCACCGGCCAACGCCTGGGTGGCGTGCCGCGCATGGGCGCCGACGAAACCCGCCGCGCCGTGCTCGCCGCCCAGGCGGCGCTGCCGGCCTGGCGCGCCCTCACCGCCAAGGAACGCGCCAGCCGCTTGCAGGCGTGGTTTCGCGAAATTCTCCTGCACCAGGAAGACCTGGCGCGCATCATGACCGCCGAGCAGGGCAAGCCCCTGGCCGAGGCCCGTGGCGAGATCGCCTTCGCCGCAGCCTATGTGGAGTTCTATGCCGAGGAGGGCAAGCGCCTGTATGGCGACGTGATCCCCTCGCCGCAGGCCGACCGGCGCCTGCTGGTGACCAAGGAGCCGATTGGCGTGTGCGCGGCGATCACGCCGTGGAACTTCCCGGCGGCGATGATCACGCGCAAGGCCGCCCCGGCCCTGGCGGCCGGGTGCACGCTGGTGCTCAAGCCCGCCTCGCAGACCCCGTTCAGCGCCCTGGCGCTGTGCGTGCTGGCCGAACGCGCCGGCATACCGCGTGGCGTGCTCAACGTGGTGACCGGCGACTCGGCCGCCATCGGTGGCGAACTGACCGCCAACCCGGTGGTGCGCAAGCTGTCGTTCACCGGCTCCACGCCCATCGGCATCCAGTTGCTGCAGCAAAGCGCGGCCACGGTGAAGAAGGTGACCCTGGAGCTGGGCGGCAACGCGCCCTTCATCGTGTTCGACGACGCGGACCTTGAAGCGGCGGTGGAGGGCGCACTGGTGGCCAAGTTCCGCAACAGCGGGCAGACCTGCGTGTGCGCCAATCGCTTCTACATCCAGGACGGCATCTACGAGCGCTTTGTCGAGCGTTTTGCCCAGCGGGTCGGCGAGCTGGTGGTGGGCGAGGGCAGCCAGGCCGGCACCACCGTCGGCCCGCTGATCGATGCCAAGGCCGTGGCCGGGGTCGAGGCGATGGTGAGCGACGCACTGGAGGGCGGTGCGCGACTGGTCGCCGGTGGCCGGCGCCACCCCCTTGGCGAGGCGTTCTACCAGCCCACCGTGCTGGCCGAGGTGACACCGGACATGCGCGTGGCCCGCGAGGAGATTTTCGGGCCGGTGGCGCCGCTGTTTCGCTTTCACAGCGAAGAACAGGTCATCGCCCAGGCCAATGCCACCGAGTTCGGCCTGGCCTGCTACCTGTATGCACGGGATGTGGGGCGGATCTGGCGGGTCTCGGAGGCCCTGGAGTACGGCATGGTAGGCGTCAATGTCGGCGTGCTGGCCACCGAGGTCGCACCGTTTGGCGGCGTGAAGTCATCGGGGCTGGGGCGCGAAGGCTCGCGCTACGGGATCGAGGATTACCTCGAGATCAAGTACGTGTGCCTGGGCCTGGGCTGACCCGCGAGGGCAGGGCGACAGCGCCGCTCAGTCGCCGCTGTCGACCAGGCGCTGGTAACGCGACAGGCTTTCTTCCAGGTGCTTGCGCACCGCCGAACGGGCGGCGTTGACGTCGCCCATGCTGATGGCCGAGAGAATCGCGCCGTGTTCGCGGCCGATCTTCTTGATGTGCGCCAGGCGGTTCTTGCCGGTGGACTGGCCGTGCTTGAGGTTGAGGTCGAAGATGATGTCCGGGCCCAGGGCTTCGAGCAACTGCGGGAAGTGCGGGTTGTTGGTGGCGCGGGCAATCGCCAGGTGGAACTCGAAGTCGGCACGGGCCTCTTCCTCGAGGTTGGAGCCGTCCAGCGCGTTGAAGCGGTCGAAGGCCTCGGTGATCTGCGCCACGCTGGTGGGGCTGCGGCGCTCGGCGGCACGCGCGACCGACTCGGTCTCGATGCCCAGGCGCAGTTCCAGCACGTGGGCGGCGGCGCGCACGTCATCGACTGCGGTGCTCAGGGCAAAGCCCAGGCGCTTGACGTCCTGCTCGACCACGAATACGCCTACACCCTGGCGGGCGATCAGCCGACCGCCCAGACGCAACGAGGCCACGGCCTCGCGAATCACAGGGCGGCTGACGCCGAATTCCTTGCACAGCTCCTGTTCGGACGGAAGCTTCTGCCCCGGCCCGTATGTGCCATTGTCGATCCGGTTGGACAGCTCGTGGATCACTGTCTCCGCCAGATTGGCCCTGCGCGTTCCAAACGACGCATTCATAGTTGTGTAGCTCCTGAAACTGATGTGCTCATCACGATGGATTGAATGGTTGAACAGGTTGGCGCATCCGTCAAACGCGATCTGCGTCGATTTCACCCGACCCGCTAAAAACCCGAAGTAGCGGCGAAAATGTAGCCATATGTTATCAAACAACTGACTTGTTATGGTGCAAGCGCCTGATTCTACTGCAATCCCATGCCTCGTTAAGGTGCATGGATCAAGGCGTGCGTGGCTTTTGTCAGCATTTTCATTTTCCTCAAGCATACACCCATTGACAGTTGCCTGCTGACTGTTATCTTACAAGTGCGCCGGCGAGGTTGGCCAGGCGTGTGCAGTTCGTCCAATGATTACTGGGAGCTGAGAATGAATAAGAACAACCGGGGTTTGACCGCCCTTGCTGCACTGATGGCAACACTGATGGGGGCTGGCACGGCGAACGCGGCGGACACCCAGCTGGTACGGATCGGCTTTGCCGGCCCGCTGACCGGGCCCTCTGCACACCAGGGGCTGGATGTGGAACATGGCGTGAGCATCGCCATCGAAGAGGCCAACCAGCAGCAGTTGAAGCTGGGCGACAAGGTGGCCCAGTTCAAGCTGGTGTCCGAGGACGATGTGGCCGACCCGCGTACCGGTACCGCCGTGGCGCAACGCCTGGTGGATTCGAAGGTGGCGGTGGTGATCGGGCATTACAACTCGGGCACCAGCATCCCGGCCTCGAAGATCTACGCCGATGCCGGCATCCCGCAGATCTCGCCGTCGGCGACCAACCCGGCGCTGACCCGCCAGGGCATCAAGACCGTGTTTCGCGTGGTCAACGACGACGCCACCCTCGGCCGCTATGCCGGCAACTACCTGGTCAAGACCCTGCAGGCCCAGCGCATCGCGATCTTCGACGACCGCACCGCCTACGGCCAGGGCCTGGCCGACGAAGTGACCAAGGCGGTCAAGGCCGCCGGTGGCAACGTGGTGGTACGCGAATACACCAACGACAAGTCCACCGACTTCAATGCCATCCTCACCACCGCCAAGTCGCAGAAGGTCGATGCGGTGTTCTTCGCCGCCCTCGACTACCAGGCCGCCCCCATGGCCAAGCAGATGAAGAACCTGGGCCTGAAGGCCAGGTTCATGAACATCGGCAACCTGCCCAACGACGAGTTCAAGAAGATGGCCGGCAGCGCCGCCGAGGGCGTGTACGCCTGGAACTACGGCACCCCGTTGCTGGAGATGCCCAAGGGCGCGGCGTTCGAGCAGAAGCTCAAGGCCAAGTTCGGCACGGGCGTGGTGCAGTCCTCGCCTGCGGCGTACGACGCCACCTGGGCGGCGATCACCGCCATGGTCAAAGCGCAGTCGGCCGACCCTGCCGTGTACCTGCCGGTACTCAAGAGCGAAAGCTACGAGGGCGTCACCGGCACCATCGCATTCGATGAATTCGGCAACCTGAAAAGCCCGGCCGCCACGGTGTTCCAGTTTGCCGACGGCGGCTGGAAAACCCTCTCGGTCGAGCGCGACTGAGCCGTTGCTCTACCTCGAATAACAAGCGGGCCGCCCGGCTCGCAACAATAAGAAGCGTTCATTTCTGACCTGCCAGGCATGCCGCCGCGTCGCTGTTGCCAGCGCACGCGGTGAGCGACAACGCAGTTTTGAGGATTCAGCTCGTGGAAGGCAATTTCGATATCTTGTTGCAGCAGGTCCTCAACGGCCTGGTGCTGGGCAGCATCTATGCCCTGGTAGCCCTGGGCTACACCATGGTCTACGGCATCATCGGCCTGATCAACTTCGCCCACGGCGAGGTGGTGATGGTGGGCGCCATGGTGACCATCTCGGTGCTGAGCATGCTCGCGGGCATGGGCTTTGCGCCCGGCATCCTGACCCTGCTGCTGGCGATCATGGTGGCGGCGGCGGTGTGCATGCTGATGGCCCAGGGCATGGAGAAGTTCGCCTACCGGCCCTTGCGCAAGGCCCCGCGCCTGACCCCGCTGATCCTCGCGATCGGCATCTCGATCGCCTTGCAGAACCTGGCGATGATGATCTGGGGGCGTGGCTACAAGACCTTCCCCGAAGTGGTCGAAACCCGCCCGATCGAGGTGTTCGGCGCCACCGTCACCAACGTGCAGATGAGCATCATGATCATCTCGGTGGTGATCATGCTGGGGCTTTGGCTGCTGGTCGACAAGACCCGCCTGGGCAAGGCCATGCGCGCCACCGCGCAGAACCAGGAAGTGGCCGGGCTGATGGGCATCAACATCAACCGGGTGATTTCCGCGACCTTCCTGATCGGTGCCGGGCTTGGCGCCATCGCCGGGGTGATGCGCGCGGTCAACTACGGCCAGGCCGACGCCTACATGGGCCTGCTGCTGGGGCTCAAGGCCTTCTCGGCGGCGGTGCTGGGCGGCATCGGCAACCTGTTCGGGGCCATGGCCGGCGGGCTGCTGCTGGGCCTGATCGAGTCGCTGGCCGCCGGCTACACCGGCCACCTCACCGGGGGCTTCCTGGGCGCCAACTACCAGGACATCTTCGCGTTCGCCGTGCTCATTCTGGTGCTGCTGTTCCGACCCAACGGCCTGATGGGCGAACGCCAGGCCGACCGGGCCTAGGAGGCAACGCACATGAAAAACCAAACCGCACAGTACCTGCTGCTGATCCTGGCGTTCGTGGCCTTGCCCTTCGTCGTCGACAGCATTCCGTTCCTGGGGCCCACCTGGGTACGCATCCTCGGCTTTGCAATGCTCTACGTGCTGCTGGCACTGGGCCTGAACATCGTGATCGGCTACGCCGGCCTGCTCGATATGGGCTACATCGGCTTCTATGCCATCGGCGCCTACCTGTACGCCTTGCTGGCCTCGCCGCACCTGAACATGGCCGGGCTGGTGGACGGCGTGCTGAACTGGCCGCTGTGGGTGATCATCCCGCTGGCAGCGATTGCCGCGGCCATCTGCGGGGTGCTGATCGGCGCCCCGGTGCTCAAGCTGCGCGGCGACTACCTGGCCATCGTGACCCTGGGCTTTGGCGAGATCATCCGCATCTTCATGAACAACCTCGACCAGCCGGTGAACATCACCAACGGGCCGCAGGGCATCAGCAACATCGCACCCTTGCACATCGACGGCGGGGCCTGGTCGCATGCCGCAGGGCAGGCGCCCGAGGCGCTGCTGTCGCTGCAGACCTCATGGAGCCTGTTCGGGCTCAAGGTCACCCCGGTGATCAGCTACTACCTGTTCTTCCTGGTGGTGGTGATCTTCGCCATCGTGCTGTCCAAGCGCCTCGAAGTCTCGCGCATCGGGCGGGCCTGGATGGCCCTGCGCGAGGACGAGGTGGCGGCCGAGGCCATGGGCCTGAACAAGCGCAACCTCAAGCTGCTGGCATTTGCCATGGGCGCGACCTTTGGCGGGGTGTCCGGGGTGCTGTTCTCCAGCTACCAGGGCTTCGTCAGCCCCGAGTCGTTCACCCTGATGGAGTCGATCATGGTGCTGGCGATGGTGGTGCTCGGCGGCATGGGCTCGATTCGCGGCGTGGTGCTGGGGGCGTTGATCCTGTCGGTGATGCCCGAGGTGTTCCGCGACCTGGTCAACTGGATACAGCCGTTCGTGATGGACAACGTGACCTTCGTCAGCCGCGAGGTGCTGCGCAACGTGCTGGATGCCTCGACCCTGCGCATGCTGGTGTTCGGCCTGGCGCTGATTCTGGTGATGCGCTACCGGCCCGAGGGCCTGTGGCCGTCCAACCGGCGCCGCGCCGAGCTGCATGACGGCGACCCCGAGCCCATCCCGGCGGCGACCGCGCTGAGCACCACGGTGCCCGCGAGCACGCCGGCCTTCGATCACCCGGCCCAACAGGCGGACAAGGTATGAGCGACGTATTACTGGAGCTGCGTTCGGTCAGCAAGTTCTTTGGCGGCCTGCAGGCCCTGCACGGCATCGACCTGTCGATCCGGCGCGGCGAGATCCGCGGCCTGCTGGGCCCCAACGGCGCGGGCAAGACCACCCTGTTCAACGTGCTTACCGGGCTGTACCGGGCCGAAGAGGGCAAGGTCGAATTCGACGGCAAGCCGCTGAACATCAGCAAGCCGCACAAGGTGGTGGAGGCGGGTATCTCGCGCACCTTCCAGAACATCCGGCTGTTCCACAACATGACCGCGCTGGAAAACGTGATGATCGGTCGCCATGTACGCACCCGCTGCGGGGTGTTCGGGGCCGTGTTCCGCACCCCGGCCTGCGTGCGCGAAGAGCGCGAGATTCGCCAGGCTGCGCGGCACTGGCTGGCCTACGTGGGCATCGGGCACCTGGCCGGGGAACTGGCCAAGAACCTGTCCTACGGCGACCAGCGGCGTCTGGAAATTGCCCGCTCGCTGGCCACCGAACCCTTGCTGATTGCCCTGGACGAACCGGCGGCCGGCATGAACGCCTCCGAGACCGAAGGCCTGCGCCAGCTGATGTGCAAGATGAAGGCCGACGGCAAGACGGTGCTGCTGATCGAGCATGACGTGAAGCTGGTGATGGGCTTGTGCGATCACGTCACCGTGCTGGAATTCGGCAGGAAGATCGCCGATGGCCTGCCGGCCGATGTGCAAAGGGACCCTCGGGTAATCGAGGCCTATCTGGGTTCGGAGGCGGTGGCCTGAACATGAAGAACATTCTTGAAGTACGCGACCTGCAGGTGGCCTACGGGGCCATCCAGGCGATCAAGGGCATCGACCTGCACATCCGCGAGGGCGAAATGGTCGCGCTGATCGGCGCCAACGGCGCCGGCAAGACCACCACCCTCAAGACCCTGGCCGGCCTGCTCAGCCCGGTGGCCGGGCAGATCACCTTCGATGGCAAGGCGCATGCGGCGATCAAGAGCTACGACCTGATCCGCCAGGGCCTGGCGCTGGTGCCGGAAGGCCGCGGGATCTTCCCCAAGCTGACGGTGTACGAGAACCTGGAGATGGGCGCGTTCTCGCGAACCGACGGCAAGGACGCGATCCAGGCCGATATCGAACGCATGTTCGGCATCTTCCCGCGGCTCAAGGAGCGCGCCTTTCAACTGGCCGGCACCATGTCGGGCGGGGAGCAGCAGATGCTGGCGATTTCCCGGGCATTGATGGGCAGGCCCAAGCTGCTGTTGCTCGACGAGCCGTCGATGGGCCTGGCGCCGATCATCGTGCAGAAGATCTTCGAAACCATCGTCGAGGTGGTCAAGGGTGGCGTGACCCTGCTGCTGGTGGAGCAGAACGCCAGGCTTGCCTTGCAGACCTGCCAGCGCGCCTATGTGATCGATGGCGGGCGCATCGCGCTGGAAGGCCAGGCCAGCGACCTGCTGCACAACGAGCAGGTGCAGAAGGCGTACCTGGGCGAGTAGGCGCCGTTCAGGGGTGCCGGCGCTGCACCAGGGCCGGGCCCTGGTTGCGGCTGTTGCCCACGGCGCTGTCCACGGGGTACCACTCGAACACCTGGGCGGGCTCGGCGAGGTCCAGCAGCTGTTCGGCGTATGCCTTGGAGGTGGCGGGGTCCAGCCAGTGGCGTGCGGCGTCTGCGGCCAGCACCACCGGGCGCCGGTCATGCACATCCAGCAGGCCGCCCTGGCTGTCGGCCGTGATGATCACGCAGCCGTCCTGTTCGCCGGGTGGGTCGCCCAGCTGGCCGATGGCCGCGCACAGGGCAGGGCGTCCATCGCGGCGGCGGATCAGGTAGGGCTGCTTCTTAGGCCCGCCTTCATCGACCCATTCGAACCAGTTGTCGACCGGCACGATCAGCCGGTGCGGCCAGATGGCGCGAAAGAACGGGCCGTGGGCCACCTTCTCGACGCGGGCATTGATCGGTGCCGGCTTGTCCTGCGCCCAGTGTGGCCGCCAGCCCCAGCGCAGCAGGTCGGCGTGCAGGGTGTCATGCTGCAGGCCGAGTACCGCCAACTGGGTGGTGGGGGCCACGTTGTAGTGCCCAAGCGGCGCATCGCCCACGCGGTTGACCAGTGGGTTGGGCATGCTCAGGGCGTCCACGAACTCGTGGATGCCGTGGTACTGGCTCAGTCGTCCGCACATGTGCACCTCCGCCGGCAGGCCTGTTTGAGCATAGGCCGATTTGGAGGATGGCGGTGCGTGGCCGGTCGGCCGCTGTCAGCCGGGGGCGAGGGTCACGGCGCTTGCTGGCTCAGCGCCGAGCGCCCGGCACTGTGGAACACCACGTCATCCTGCGGGGTGTGGATGCGGCTGCACAGCACGTTGCGGTAGTGCCGCTCCAGCGGGTTGTGCCGCGAAAGCCCTGGGTTGCCGCTGGCCTCGATGGCCAGCTCCACGGCCTGGATGGCGTTGTGCGTGACCAGTTGCTTGAGCTGCCCGGCGTGCTGCGCGGTGACCTGGCCGCTGGCCGCGGAGTCGAGCAGGTTGCGGTTGGCGAACAGCAGGGTATCGATGCGCCCGACCCGCTCCTGAAAGCGCGGCAGGCTGGCCAGCGGCTGGCCGAGGTTGGACGGCACCCGCTCGCGCAGGAAGCTCACCAGCCAGTCGCGTGCGGCCTGGGCCACGCCGTCGTAGAGGCTGGCCAGCAGCACCGCCATCCACAGCTGAGCTTCGCCATCGAGCTCGGCGCGCGGTGCGCTGGCCGGGCTGACGGCCACGGCGTGCTCCAGCGGCAGCAGCACATCGTCGAACTCGACGCGGTGGCTGCAGGTGGCACGCATGCCCAGGTGATCCCACTCATCGACGATGCGGATGCCGGGGCTGTCCTTGTGCACCAGAAAGCCACCCACCAGCGGGTCGGCATCGTCGCTGCGCGCCCACACCAGGTACCAGCTCAGGCCGTGGCTGCCGGTGGAGTAGAGCTTGGTGCCGGACAGGCGCCAGCCTTCGGCGG
The DNA here is from genome assembly GCF_049942755.1 of Pseudomonas palmensis. NCBI lineage: Bacteria > Pseudomonadati > Pseudomonadota > Gammaproteobacteria > Pseudomonadales > Pseudomonadaceae > Pseudomonas > Pseudomonas palmensis. The sequence goes on along the minus strand of NZ_CP187958.1, from coordinate 5,563,444 downwards.
TACGCCGCGCGAGGGTCGCGGGCAGGCCGCCACGGGCCGGGGTGCCCAGCTCGGGTTCGACCCTGAAGGCATTGATCAGCGCGCCGTGCTCCACCGCTTCGCGGGCCAGGCGCTGGCGCAGCGACAGCGGCCAGCGCTGGTCGTCCTGCAGGCGCACATGCTGCAGGTACTGCATGACCAGAATCAGTGCGGTGGAGGGCTCGCCCTTGGCCACGGCGGCCACCACCTTGCGCGCGGTGGCGAGGTCGGCACCGGCACCCCCCAGCTCGCGCGGCACGGTGAGCGCGAGCAGGCCATGGCGTTGCAGCAGGGCAAAGTTGGCGGTGGGGAAGGCACCGCTGCGGTCCACCTCGGCGGCGCTGGCGGCCAGCTCGCGGGTCAGGGTAAACAGCAGTGGGTCCAGGTCGGCGAGGGCAGGGGCCGACTCGATCGAACGGTACGGCGCGGCAATAGAAGACAGGCTCATCAGGCACTCATCGCAGAAAATCCAGGGAGCACCCGGGGGTGCCGTCGTCCCGCCCCGAGTTGTGTGTGCAGATCGGCGGGCTTATGACCGTATGCGTTAAATTTTCTGATGTAAAATTCTTTATGGTTATAAGCTAATGGCGATAATTAAACGTTATTTGCATATTAGGATATTCATAAAATGCACTTCACTGATTTATGACGAGCCGGTAGAGTCGCTCTACAATCGCCTTCAGGAGTGCACTGCATGCCACCCATTTCACGACTTCTCGCCCTCGCTGGCGCCTTGCTGCTGGCCGGGCAGGTGCTGGCCGAACCGCGTATCGAACTGCGTATCGGCGACCAGAAGGGCAACATGCGTGCCCAGCTGGAGGCCGCCGACGGGCTGCGCGACCTGCCGTATGACATCAAGTGGGCGGAGTTTCCGGCTGCCGCGCCGCTGGCCGAGGCGCTCAATGCCGGCGCGGTGGACGCCGGCATCATCGGTGATGCGCCGCTGCTGTTCGCCCTGGCGTCCGGCGCGCAGGTCAAGGCGATTGCCGTGGACAAGTCCGACGCCTATGGCACAGCCGTGCTGGTGGACCCCGGGTCGGCGCTGCACGCGGCGGCCGACCTCAAGGGCAAGCGCATCGCCACCGGGCGCGGCTCGATTGGCCATTACGTGGCGCTCAAGGCGCTGGCCAGCGCGGGGCTGAGCGAGAAGGACGTCGAGTTCCGCTTCCTTGGCCCGGTGGATGCCAGGATGGCCCTGGCCAACGGTTCGGTGGATGCCTGGGCGACGTGGGAGCCGTACACCGCGCTGGCCGAAACCACCGGCCAGGGCCGGGTGCTGGTCAATGGTCGCGGCTTGTCCAGTGGCAACAGCTTTCTGGCGGCGACCGACAAGGCGTTGGCCGACCCGGCCCGGCGCGCGGCCCTGCAGGACTACCTGGCGCGCCTGGCCAAGGCCCAGGTGTGGGCCAACCAGAACCTGGACAGCTACTCCAAGACCCTGGCGCAGATCATCGGCTTCCCGCAGGACGCGGCCCGGCTGCAGTTCGAGCGTCGCCAGTTGCGCTGGCAGGTCGTGGACGCCGGCACCATCGCCGAGCAGCAGGAAACCGCCGACTTCTACCAGGCCCACGGCCTGATTGCCCAACGTCTGGACGTGGCGCCGACCTTTGCCGGCGGCTTCGTGCTGCCCGCCAGGGTCGTCGTGACCCAGGCCCACTGACAGGAGCTGACCCCATGCAACCGTTCAAACGTCTGCGACAACTGGCCATCGGCGCGCTGCTTGGCGCCAGCCTGGTCGGTAGCGCCAGCGCGGGGCAAACCCTGCGCATCGGTTACCAGAAATCCTCGACGCTGCTGATTCTGCTCAAGGCCCAGGGTACGTTGGAGCAGCAGCTGGCGCAGCAGGGCATACAGGTCAGCTGGCATGAGTTCGCCAGCGGCCTGCCGCTGCTGGAGGCCCTGAACCTGGGCAATGTCGATGTGTCGGCAGATGTGGCCGACACCGTGCCGGTGTTCGCCCAGGCGGCGGGGGCGCGGCTGACCTATTTTGCCCGCGAGACACCATCGCCACTGGCCCAGGCCATTCTGGTGCCGGCGGATTCGCCGCTGCACAGCCTGGCGGACCTCAAGGGCAAGAAGGTGGCGGTGACCAAGGCCGCGGGGAGCCATTACCTGTTGATACAGGCCCTGGCCAGGGCCGGGTTGACCTTCAGCGATATCCAGCCGGCCTACCTGATCCCGGCCGATGGCCGTGCGGCGTTCGAGAACCGCAAGGTCGATGCCTGGGTCACCTGGGACCCGTTCGTGGCCAGCGCCCAGCGCCAGCAGCATGCGCGGGTGCTGAGCGATGGGCAGGGGCTGGCCAGTTACCAGCGTTACTACCTGGCGGGCAGCGATTACGCCAAGGCGCATCCGCAGGTGCTTGAAACTGTATTCGGTGCGTTGCAGAAGGCGGGGCAGTGGACCAAGGCCAACCCCACGCAGGCGGCGAAGGTGCTGGGGCCGTTGTGGGGCAACCTGGATGTGGCCACGGTGGAGCAGGCCAATGCGCGGCGCAGTTACGACGTGCAGTTGGTGAAGCCGGAGCATCTGGCCGAACAGCAGCAGATTGCCGATGTGTTCTTTGCCCAGGGCCTGTTGCCGCGCAAGGTGGATGCGGCGGCGGTGTCGTTGTTCGAGCCGGTGGCAGGGCGCTGATTGCGGCTCGGCGGGTGAGGGCTGCCTGATCCACGGTGGGTTCAGGTTGTACGAGCGCTTCGCGCTCGATTCGCCGGCAAGGCCGGCGCCTCCTGTGCTTGTGCCCGAAGGGCGCAGGAGCGGGCCTTGCCCGCACCTGCGTATGCGGCCTGTCGGCCAGGGGCAGACCATACGGTCTGCTCAAGAGGTTCAGATCACCCGGAACCCATGGGTGCCATCACGCCCCAGCTGCGCCACCAACCCGAACTCCCAATCCAGGTACCCCTGCATCGCCTCACGCGGGTTGTCGGTGCCTTCATACGGCCGGCGGTAACGGTCGCTGCGCGGCACCGCCAGGTGCGTCTCGCCCGACTCCAGCGGCCGCCCCTCGGCAATCCAGCGGCCCGTACCACCCTCCAGCACGAATACCGGCACTCGGGTCAGGCGTTGCAGGTCCTGCGCCGCAAACCGCGCCAGCAAGCTGCTGCCGCAGGTCAGCACGTAACGTCCCGCCACCGGCAAGCGCTCCAGTGCCTGCTCCAGCTGTGCCCTGATCGCCCAGTGCGCACCCGGTATGTGCCGCTGCACGTAATTGGCACTGGTGGTGAAGTCGAGCAGCACCGTGTCGGCGTCTGCCTGCCACTGCACCAACTGTTCGGGGTCGATGGTCGAAGGCTGCGGCAACGCCGGCAACGGCGGCTGCCAATCACCCGTTTCGCTGAAGTCGCCTGCGCCCAAGCCATCGAGCACCGCCACCTCCCAACCCATCTGCGCCAACCACGACGCACTCATGTTGGCACGCACGCCATCGTCATCGATCAGTACGATGCGCGCCCCGCGCACACTGGCCACATGGTCGGTTTCCTGCACCAGCTGACCACCCGGCGTCGAGCGGCTGCCTGGCAGGTGGCCCCGGGCAAATTCCTCGGGGGTGCGCACATCGAACACATAAGTACTGCGATCGGCCTGGGCGCGCCACGCCGCCAGCGTCTGGCTGTCTGCACGCACGACGCCGGCCTTGTCGGCCACGGCGCGGGCCTGTTCGGCGGCGCGCTGCCGGTTGGCCGGGCTCACGTCGCCAAAGCGCCGCGATTGGCCATGGGCCAGGGTCTGCCCCGCCAATGTCCAGCCAATGGTGCCGTTGCGCAAAGCCGATACCGGGTTGGGAATGCCGGCGTTGACCAGCGACTGGGTGCCGATGATGCTGCGGGTGCGCCCGGCGCAATTGACGATCACGCGGGTGGCCGGGTTCGGTGCCAGCTCGGCCACCCGCAGCACCAGTTCGGCACCCGGCACGCTGATGCCGCCCGGAATGCTCATGGTCTGGTATTCGTCGAAGCGACGCGCATCCAGCACCACCACGTCGGCCTTTTCGTTCAGCAGCGCCTGCACTTCTTCGGCCGCCAGCGAAGGGGTGTGGCGCTGGCTTTCCACCAGTTCGCCAAACGCCTTGCTCGGTACGTTCACATCCTGGAACAGCTCGCCGCCGGCCTCGCGCCAGCCGGCCAGGCCGCCTTCGAGCAGGGCCACGTCGCTGTAGCCAAGTTGACCCAGGCGCTGGAGCGCAATCTGCGCCAGGCCCTCGCCATCGTCATACACGGTGATCGGTGTATCGCGCCGGGGCACTCGCGCGTAGATTTCGATTTCAAGCCTGGACAGCGGGATGTTGGCCGCGAACAGCGGATGTTCCACGGCGAAGGGCGCTTCTTCGCGCACATCGATCAGGGCCAGTTCATGCCTGGCCAGCAAGTGCTGGCGCAGGTGGGCGTAGGTGCGGGTGGTCGGGGTGCTCATGGCGCAAGGTTCTCTTTTGACAGGTCCCACAGATTGGGCAGTTGGGTGTTGGAATAACCGGAAATGAAGGGTTTCTCGCTGCCGTCGGCCAGGTACACGGCACGCCTGACCGCGCCGATGTTGGCGCCGTACACGTGGATGCTGATCGACACCTGGTCGTCGAAGGCATTGCTGACCTGATGGATGTCGCCGATGCGCGGCGACACCGCCTCGACCTGGCCGCGCTCGAGGCGCACCGGGCTGCCGGACGGCAGCAGCGCGCCGTGCTCGTTGCGGGCAAAACCCTGGGCGTATTCGGCGCCGCGCAGCATGCCGATCAGGCCCCATACCCGGTGGTCGTGGACCGGCGTGGTCTGCCCAGGCCCCCACACGAAGCTGACGATGGAGAAGCGCTGGCGCGAATCGCAGTGCAGCAGGTACTGCTGATAGCGTTCGGGGCTGGGCTGGGCCAGCTCTGGCGGCAGCCAGTCGTCATGGGCCACCAGTTGCTGCAACAGGCGCTGGCCATCATCGAGAAGGGCCGCTTCATCGGTTTCTCGGTCGAGCAGGCTGGCCAGTTCGTCGATGAACTGACGCAAGCGGTCCAGGCGAAGGGGGTCGGTCATGGTCGGGGCTCTGGCTACGGTTTCGAATCACCCTAGCAACCGCCTGATGATTCTCAAAATTCAAATTGAGCATAAGCTAATATGCGTAAAGTGAATTTTAAAGCTGTTTAGATATAAATCATTTTTTATATTAGGTTATGCCTAAAATGAATTTCACAAGGGGTGGCGGGCTCGGTAGCTTATAAGCGTTCGTTTTGAAGAAAGAACCTTCTATAACCAATAAGCTTTCTTCGCCCTCTTCAAGGAGCCCCCCATGAGCGTTCAATTCATCGGCATGATCGGCCACCGCCTGTCTTCGGAGACCCTCGATCCGGCTGGCCCGATCTTCGACAAGGCGTACATCACCCGTTTTGCCCAGGTGCACGAGCAGGCAGGCTTCGACCGGATTCTGGTGGGGTACTGGTCGGATCAGCCCGACGGCTTTCTGGTCACGGCCCTGGCCGGGCTGGCGGCGCCGCGTATCGGCTTTCTGCTGGCGCATCGCCCCGGCTTCGTGGCGCCGACCCTGGCCGCGCGCAAGCTGGCGACCCTCGATCACCTGCTCGACGGACGCCTGGCGCTGCACGTGATCAGTGGCGGCAATGACGGCGAGCAACGCAAGGACGGCGACTACCTCGACCACGACCAGCGCTATGCGCGTAGCGACGAGTTTCTGGAGGTGGTGCGCAAGGTCTGGACCCAAGACACCCCCTTCGATCATCACGGCACCTTCTACCAGGCGCAGAACGCCTTCTCCGCCATCAAGCCTGTGCAAAAGCCGCACCTGCCGGTGTTTTTCGGTGGTTCTTCGGCGGCGGCCCTGGAAGTGGCCGGCAAGCATGCCGATGTGTTCGCGCTGTGGGGCGAGTCGCTGGAGCAGACCCGCGAAACCATTCAGGCAGTACGTGCCCAGGCGGCCTTGCACGGGCGCCAGGTGCAGTTCAGCGTGTCGTTCCGGCCGATCATCGCCGATACCGAAGCCGCGGCCTGGGCCAAGGCCGATGCCATTCTCGATACCGCTCGCCAGCGCCTGGAGCGCGCCGGCCCGGTGGTGGCCAACAAGCCGCAGAGCGTCGGTGCGCAGCGCCTGCTGGACACCGTGGCGCAAGGCGAGCGCGTGGATGAGCGCCTGTGGACCGGTATGGCCGCACTGGTTGGCGGGGGGCACAACTCCACCGCGCTGGTGGGAACCCCCGGGCAGGTGGCCGATGCCTTGCTGGCGTACTACGACCTGGGCGTGACCACCTTTCTGATTCGCGGGTTCGACCCGATCAACGACGCCGCCGACTACGGCCGCGAGCTGATCCCACTGACCCACGCCAAGGTCGCGGCGCGCCAGGCACAACGCAGCGCCTGAGCGGCGCAGCTACCTTAACCCCACCCCGAGACCGCACGCGCGGATCGCCCTGCCTTGTGCCGTACCGGCACCTGGAGACCTGCGTGCGAGATGCTCTGCAACGGGCCGCCACTGCGCGCCCGCATTCCCTGACCCTGAACCTCGATGCCCGCGAAGTGCTGGCCGGCTGCCTGTTCCTGGGCTTCGGCCTGACCGGGCTGCTGGTGGGCAGCGCCTATGCCAGCGGCACGGCGATGCGCATGGGCGCAGGCTACTTTCCCTGGCTGGTGAGCCTGGCCCTGTGCGGGCTGGGCGTCGCCTTGCTGGTGCGCGGCCTGTGGCTGGGCCGCGAGAAGGTCACGCTGGACGGGTTGTTCATCGTCCGCCCGGCGCTGGCCATCAGTGCCAGCGTGGTGGCGTTCGCGCTGCTGCTGCCCAGCCTTGGCCTGGCGCTGGCGACCCTGTGCATGACGCTGCTCAGCGGCCTGGGCCGGCACAAGGCGCACCTGGGCGAACTGCTGGCGGTGGGCAGCGCGCTGGGGCTGTTCAGCGTGCTGGTGTTCGGCTACGGGCTGGGCCTGAACCTGCCGGCCTGGCCTGTCTGAGGAGCGACCCATGGAGCTGTTGGCACACCTGGGTATCGGCCTTGAAGCCGCCTTCACCCTGAACAACCTGCTGTACTGCCTGATCGGTGTGACCCTGGGCACGCTGGTGGGGGTGCTGCCCGGCCTGGGGCCGGTGGCCACCATCGCCATGCTGCTGCCGATCACCTACGGCCTGAGCCCGGCCGCGGCGCTGATCATGCTGTCGGGCATCTATTACGGCGCCCAGTACGGCGGCTCGACCACGGCGATCCTGGTCAACCTGCCGGGCGAGTCGTCCTCGGTGGTGACCTGCCTGGACGGCCATGCCATGGCACGCAAGGGCCGGGCCGGGGCGGCCCTGGCCATTGCCGCGATCGGTTCGTTCATTGCCGGCAGCCTGTCGATCCTGCTGCTGGCCGCTGCTGCCGCACCGCTGGCCGAGGTGGCGCTGAAGTTCGGCCCGGCCGAGTACTTCTCGCTGATGCTGCTGGGCCTGGTGGCCGCCGTGGTGCTGGCCCAGGGCGACGTGCTCAAGGCCGTGGCCATGACCCTGCTGGGCCTGCTGCTGGGCCTGGTGGGCACCGACGTGAATTCCGGGGTGGAGCGCTTTACCTTCGGCCTGCCCCAGTTGAGCGACGGCATCAGTTTCGTGGTGATCTCGATGGGCATCTTCGGCATCGCCGAAATCATCGCCAACCTGGAGCGCAGCCGCGGCCAGCCGCCCCAGGTGGCGCGGGTCGGCAGCCTGATGCCGACCCGCGAAGACTACCGGCGCAGCTGGAAGCCGATGCTGCGCGGCACCGGCCTGGGCGCGGTGCTGGGCGTGCTGCCGGGGGGCGGGGCGATGCTGGGCGCGTTTGCCTCGTACATGGTCGAAAAGCGTATCGCCAGGCACCCCGAGCGCTTCGGCCAGGGCGCCATCGAGGGCGTGGCCGGGCCGGAGTCTGCCAACAACGCCGGGGCGCAGACCTCGTTCATCCCGATGCTGGTGCTGGGCCTGCCTTCCAACGCGGTGATGGCGCTGATGGCCGGGGCCATGATGATCCACGGCATCGTGCCGGGCCCGCAGGTGATCGACGAGCGCCCCGAGCTGTTCTGGGGGCTGATCGTGAGCATGTGGATCGGCAACCTGTTGCTGCTGGTGCTCAACCTGCCGCTGGTGGGGATCTGGGTGCGGCTGCTGTCGGTGCCGTACCGCCTGCTGTACCCGTCGATCCTGCTGTTCTGCTGCATTGGTGTGTACAGCGTCAACAACAGCCTGTTCGACGTGCTGCTCACGGTGGCGTTCGGGTTGCTGGGCTACCTGTTCATCAAGCTGCGCTGCGAGCCGGCGCCACTGCTTCTGGGTTATCTGCTCGGCCCGTTGATGGAGGAGAACCTGCGCCGGGCGATGCTGCTGTCGCGGGGCGACCCCACGGTGTTCGTCACCCGGCCATTGAGCCTGACCCTGTTGATTCTGTGCGTGCTGGCGGTGGGGCTGATGCTCATCCCGCGGGTGCGCGCCACGCGCCATGTGGCCTTCAGTGAAGACTGAGGGCTGCTTCAACCCTGACTGTTCCAGGACCTTTGCATGAAAATCATCCTACCGCTCAAGTTTGCCCTGGCCGCACTGGCCCTGGGCGTTGCCGCACTGGCCCAGGCCGATGCCTACCCGAGCCGCGCCGTGACCCTGGTGGTGCCGTTCCCGCCGGGCGGTGCTGCCGATACCGTGGGGCGCTACTACGCCGAGCAGTTGTCGGCCTCGCTGGGCCAGCCGGTGGTGGTCGACAACAAGCCCGGTGCCGGCACCGCAATCGCCGCCGAGGCGGTGGCCAAGGCCAAACCCGATGGCTACACGCTGTCGCTGGCCACCGCCGGGCAGCTGACCATACTGCCCAACCTGCAGAAGGGCCTTCGCTACGACCCGCTGCAGGACTTCACGCCCGTGGCGGTGCTGGCCTCGGTGCCCAACGTGGTGGCCGTACCGGCTGCCAGCAAGGTCGACACGCTGCAGGCGCTGATCGACCAGGCCAAGGCGCGCCCGGGCGCGTTGAGCTATTCGTCGTGCGGCAACGGCACCCTGTGCCACCTGTCCGGGGAGTTGCTGAAGAACCTGGCGGGCATCGACCTGCTGCACGTGCCGTACAAGGGCAGTGCGCCGGCGGTCACGGCGGTGCTGGGCGGCGAGGTGGATGTGGCGGTGGATACCCTCACCGTGCTGGCCCCGCAGATCCAGGCCGGCAAGCTCAAGGGGCTGGTGCTCAGCAGCGCGCAGCGCTCGCCGTTGCTGCCAGGGGTGCCGAGTGCCAGCGAGGCAGGCCTGCCGGGGTTCGAGGCATCGGGCTGGTTCGGCCTGGTGCTGCCCAAGGGCGCTTCGCCGCAGCTGGTAGAGCAGTTGAGCGCGGCGATTGCCGCGATTGCCCAGGCGCCGCAGACCGCCGAGCGGTTCGCGCAGAACGGGATCAGCGTCGAGCACAGTACCCCGGCGGGGTTTGCCAAGCTGATCGCCGATGACGGCGCACGGTGGGGCGAGGTGATCCGGGCGGGCAACATCACGCTGGAGTGAGGCCCGCTGCCTTGGCTGATGCGGGGCAGGGCGGGGCTGCTACAGCGCCAGCCGCTGCGCCGTGACGCTGCCGAACAGCTCCACCGGCTCCTGCAGGTTGCCCAGGTAGCTGGGGTGAAACAGCCACAGGTCGACCTGGGGCTTGAAGTCGCTGACGTTGACCACTTCAAGCAGGTCGCGATGACGGCTGGCGGCCAGCAGCGGCTCGGGCACCAGCCCCAGGCCCTGGCCGTTGGCGACCAGGCCCAGTTGCAGTTCGGTGCCGAAGGTTTCCAGGTTGATCTGCAGCGACAGCCCCTGTTCGCTCAAGGCGCGCTGCAGGCCGGCGCGAAACCCGCAGCCGTCGGGGTTGAGCACCCAGCCCTGGCTGTAGCAGTCCTTGAGCTTGTAGCTGCGCTTGCTGGCGCTGCACTTGGCGGCCACCACCCGCAGGTGCATGCGGCCGATGGAACGGCTGGCGATACCTTCGGGGAAGATCTTGCCGGAGGGGAACAGCGCGGCGGCCGCATCCAGCTCGCCGTTTTCCATCCTGGCGATCAGCGCGCTGCCCCAGCCGCTGGCGACCTGGGTCCGCAGCTCGGGGTAGGCCTGGCGAATCTGCGCCAGGGCATCGAGCAGCACCACATCGCCGATGGTCTGCGGCACGCCCAGGCGCAGGGTGCCGCTGGGCGAGCCGTGGCTGGCCACCAGCTCGCGCAGGGTGTCGATCTCGCGCAGGATGGCCTTGCACTGTTCGTACACGCGCCAGCCCATGGGCGTGGGCTTGAGCGGCTTGGTGTTGCGGTCGAGCAGGTTGGCGCCCAGGTCTTCCTCGAAGTTCTGCACGCGTCGTGTGATGGCCGGCTGCGTCAACTGCAGCGACTGCGCCGCAAGGTTGGTCGACTGGCAGCGGATGACGGCGACGAAGGCGTCCATGTCATCGATCTTCATATTCGGCTCTCACATAGTCTGGCGTTGAAAAATGTCTTTCAAGAATAATCTTTTTTGCTCGGCCAGGTAGAAAGCGTGTACAGGTTTTTCAACGCGCCAGCGCTGCCCAGATCTTGCTGCGCAAGTCGCGCTCGCTGAACGGCTTCTGGATCACCGTCGAATGGCTCAGCCCCAGCACGTCGGTATTGGCATAGCCAGTCACGAACACCACCGGCAACTGCGGGTAGGAGCGCTTGACCAGGGCCGCCAGCTCGCCGCCGGTCATGCCCGGCATGGCGTAGTCGGTCAGCAGCAGGTCGATCTCGGGGCTCAGCATGTTCAGTGCATCCGGGCCGTTGCGCGCCTGCACCACCTTCAGGCCAAACGATTCCAGCAAGGTGGCCGTGAGGGTACGCACGGTGCTGTCATCGTCCACCAGCAGGATGGTCGAGCCCAGCGGCTGATGCGGTTCACTCACCGGCGCAGGGCTTGGCAGCACGGCCACGGCGTCGCCCTGGATCCGCGGCAGGTACACGCTGACCGTGGTGCCGACATCCAGGGTGGTTTCGATGCGCACCCCACCACCGGACTGCTTGGCGAAACCGAACACCTGGGCCAGCCCCAGCCCCGATCCATGCCCCACCGGCTTGGTGGTGAAGAACGGCTCGAAGGCCCTGAGCAGGGTGTCCTCGTTCATGCCGCTGCCCGAGTCGACGATGGAGAACACCACGTAGTGGCCGGGTTCCGGGTCTTCGGGCCGCAGGGGCGCGGCCTCCACGGTGACGTTGTGGGTACGCAGCAGCACCGAGCCGGGCCCGTTGGCCATGGCGTCGCGGGCGTTGATGATGAGGTTGAGGATGATCATCTCGGTCTGGGTCAGGTCCGCCGAGGCGGTCCACAGGTCCGGGGCCAGCGACATCTCTACCCAGATATTGGCCCCCAGCGCCTTGTTCAGCAGGCTCTGCATGCCGCGCACGGTGGCGTTCAGGTCCACCGGGCGCGGTTGCAGGCGCTGGCGGCGCGAGAACGACAGCAGCTGGGCCGTGAGCCGGGCGCCACGTTCACCGGCATCGGTGATGTGTTCCAGCCGGGTGCGGGCCTTGTCCAGGTTGCCGCGGGCAATGTCGCGCGTGGCAAAGGTCGCGCTGGTGAGGATCACCGTGAGCAGGTTGTTGAAGTCGTGGGCCACTCCAGCCGTCAGCTGGCCGACCACTTCCAGGCGCTGCATCTGCTGCAGCGTGGCTTCCACGCGTTCCTTCTCGTCGATCTGTTCGCGCAGGCGCTTGTTGGTGGCGGCCAGTTCCTCGACCACCGCACGCTCATCGGTGATGTCGCGCACCGCGGCGTACATCAGGCCGTTCTCCGGCACGATGGTCCAGGACAGCCACCGGTAGTCGCCGTTGGCGTGGCGCATGCGGTTGACGAAGCGGGTCGATACGTTGCCGCTGGCGATGCTGCGGGTTTCCTTGATGGTGGCGTCCAGATCGAGGGGGTGGATCAGCTCCCACAGGCGCAGGCTGCCGATCTGGTCCCGCGACCAGCCCAGCGCCGCCTCCCAGGCCGGGTTGAAGTTGATCGGGGTCATGTCGAAGCGCAGCACCCCCAGCAGTTCACGCGACAGCTCCCAGGTGCGGTCGCGCTCGCGGGTGCGTTGCTCCACGCGCTCGCCCAGGGTTTCGGTCAACTGCACCAGGGCCTGGGTGGCGACCTTGCGCTCGCTGATGTCCTGCATCACCCCGCTGAAACGCACGCAACGGCCATCCTTGAACAGCGAACGGCCGTTGGAGTTGATCCAGCGCAGGCGACCGCCCGACAACTGCACGCGGTATTCGGCATGGAACACCGATTCGCGGCTCAGGGCCTGCTCGACCTTGGCCCGCAGCATTGCCCGGTCGTCGGGGTGGCAGTGCTCCAGCACCTGGTCAAGGTGCAGGTTGCAGCTGGGCGTGACTTCGTACAGGGCGCGGCAGCGCTCGTCCCACAGCACCGAGCCGCTGGGCACGCTCAGTTCCCACACGCCCATCTCGGCAGCCTGGATGGCCAGGCGGGCGCGGGTCTCGACCTCTTCGAGGGCGTTTTCCGCAGCGCGGCGCTTCTCGCGTTCGCGCACTTCGAGCACGGCGCGGCGGATGGCCTTGGGCAGCACCTTGAGGTTCTGCTTGAGCACGTAGTCGACCGCGCCCAGGCGCATGGTCTCCACCGCCTGCTGTTCGCCGAAGATGCCGGACAGGAAGATGAACGGCGTTTCCGGGGCCGCCCGCTGGGCCACCTCGAGCACCTGGATGCCCGACGAGGAGGGCAGCAGGTAGTCGCACACGATCACGTCGAAGGTGTGCTGCTGCATGGCCTCGCAGGCGCCGATGTGATCGTGCACCACCACCGGGTCGACCTGCAGGCCATAGCGCTCCAGCGTCAACAGCGTGAGCTCGACGTCGTGGGTGCTGTCTTCGATCAGCAGCAGCTTTATTCTGGGGAGCGGCGTCGGCGCTCCGGGCTCTCGTCTAGGCATGTCTTGTCATCATGACTTGGGGCGACGCACGACCCGGGTGGAACCGGGCGGTGGCTCGTTGAGCACGGCCCAGAAAATCCCCAGGTCGGAGATGGCGCCGACGAACTCCTTGAACTCCACGGGTTTGACCACGTAGGCATTCACGCCCAGCTGATAGGCGCGGTCCAGGTCCGGCTCTTCGCGGGACGAGGTCAGCATCACCACCGGAATGCTGCGCAGGTCGGCCGAGTCGCGCACCTGTTCGAGCACCTCCAGGCCATCGACCTTGGGCAGCTTGAGGTCGAGCAGCAGCACTGCCGGGTTGCCTTGCGGGCGGTCGGCATGGCTGTTCCTGCGGAACAGGTAGTCCAGTGCCTCGGCGCCGTCGCGTACCACGATCACCTCGTTGGCCAGCTGGCTGCGCTCGAGCGCGAGCAGGGTCAGTTCGAGGTCGTTGGGGTTGTCTTCTACCAGGAGTATCGGTTTGAGCATGGAGCGCCCTCGTGTGGGTCATGCAGTGGGCATGAGGGTTTTCTTTGGAAGTGAAAAATAGAACGTCGCGCCCTGGTCCGGGACACCGTGGGCCCATACCGTGCCGCCATGGCGCTCGATGATGCGCCGCACATTGGCCAGGCCGATGCCGGTGCCTTCGAACTCCTCCATGCGGTGCAGGCGCTGGAACACGCCGAACAGCTTGTTGGCGTACTGCATGTCGAAGCCGACGCCGTTGTCGCGCACGCTGATCACGTGGGCGTCGTCGCGTTCCTGCACGTCGACCTCGATCAGCGCCACCGGCCGGCCGCGGGTGTACTTGATGGCGTTGGCGATGAGGTTGCGCAGGGCCAGGTGCAGGAAGGCCGGGTCGGCCACCACGATCGGCAGGGCGTTGAAGGTCCAGCGGATGTCGCGGCCCTCGTAGTCGGGCAGCATCTCCAGCTTGATGGAGGCGACCATCGCCGACAGGTTGACGTCGGACAGGTGCATGGCGCACCGGCCCATCTGCGAGAAGCTCAGCAGGTTGTCCACCAGGGTGCCGGCGAACTTGGCGGAGTTCTCGATGGTGCCCAGAAAGCGCAGGCTGCGCTCGGACATGTTGGCGCCTTCGGCATCGCTGAGCAGCTCGGCGTAGCCGGCGATATGCCGCAGCGGCGCACGCAGGTCGTGGGAGACGCTGTAGGAGAAGGCTTCCAGTTCCTTGTTGGTCTTTTCCAGGGATTCGGACAGTTGCGCCAGTTCTTCGGCCTTGCGCAGCACGATGCCGAGGATGGCCTGGCGCAGCTCCTGCACGCCCTCGATTTCGCTGGGGTCCCAGGGGGTCGAGAAGCCTTCGACGATCTGCTGCCACTGCTCGAAGCTTTCGCGCGGGTTCAGCGAGCCGCTCTGGGCGATGCTTTTTTCCGGGCGGCCGGCCCAGTGCACCACCTGGGACTGCTGGGGTTTGAACCAGATCAGGTAATGCGGGTGCAGTTCGGAAATGGACACGGCAAGGATGCCGCTGGCCATGTCGGCCAGCCCCGTCAGGTGCGGGATATCGCGCCCGGCGTTGTCGGTATGGAACACCTCGGCGTCGCCGCGGGCGGTCAGCCAGCCCACCAGGGCCATGATCCGCGCCTGGGGCGGGGTGTGCCCGTAGGTGTCGCAGCCGGTGCTGGACACCACTGCGGCACCGGCGGCGCCGACGAAGTCGGTGAAGATGTCGGGCAGGGCGCGCAGGCCCAGGCGCACGCTGTCCTGGTCGGCGATGGCGCCCAGCAGCTGCACGATGCGCTGGCGGATCTCGAGCATGCGCGCGTGGCGCAGGTGGGCTTCGCGGGTCTCGATCTGCAGCGACAGCACCCGGCCCAGCAGTTCGCAGGCGGTACGCACCTGAAAGCTCACGCTGCGCGGGGTGCGGTGATGACACGACACCAGCCCCCACAACCGGCCCTCGACCACGATGGAAACCGACATCGAGGCCCAGGTCTGCATGTTGCGCATGTATTGCAGGTGCACGGGCGAGACGCTGCGCAGCGTCGAGAAGCTCAGGTCCAGGGGTTGGCCGGTGAGCAGGTTGGCGGCCGGCAGCAGGCGCGCCGGCTGGTAGTCGGCATCCTCGATCACGCGGATGCGGTTGGCACAGTACAGCGCCCGGGCCTGCGCCGGGATGTCCGAAGCAGGGAAGCACAGGCCCTTGTAGCTGGGGTAGTCGTCGTCGACCAGTTCGGCGTTGACCAGCCCGTTGCCCTCGGTGTCGAAGCGGTAGGACTTGACCCGGCCGAACCCGGTCAGGCGCTTGATCACGCGCACCGCCCGCTCGCACAGCTCGTCGATGCTCTCGCTGTCCGGTGCGCCGCCAACGAAGGAGCGCACCAGCGGGTACAGGCGCGAGCTCGGCGCCGGCACAGCGGCCGGGCGCTGGAATTCGGCGATCAGCACCTGGTCGTGGCGGTGCAGCATCATCGGCAGGCGCTGCGCCTGCTGGCCGATCAGAAACTGTACGTCGGCCACGTGATAGGGCTGGGACTGGTCTTCATCGAGTTCGCCCAGTTGCTCGACGAAACTGCAACCGTCCTGCACCACCGCATCGAAATGCACGCCCAGCAAGGCGTCGATCTCCACCCCCAGCCAGTCCGGCAGGTTCTCGCTGACCTGGCGGATCAACATGGCCGGCTCCTGCACCACGACCATGAACCCCTGGGGCTGAATGCTGCCGGGGGTACGGATCTGTTCACGGGCGCAGTTGGCCAGGGCGATCTGGAAAGCGTCGCTGGGGTGGGTGGTGGTCACAAGATCCCTCCTGAAGGCGTGTTGGCAGGCCGTGCAGGGGAAGGGCACAAGCGATCCCGGCCAAGTGTAGAAAGCGCGGACAAGGTATCAAATCCTGTGGTTTCACGATGCTAAAACTGATCCTTAGCTGATGAATTGGTTCAGTTTGATAGCGTTTTGCCCGTGCCCTGGCGCCGCCGCGGCCCGATCCAAGGGAACCCCACTGACTGCACCGGGTCGCTTGTACGGCTTGTCATGCGCGATCCATGAGCCACACTCACTGGATCGTCTCGTAATGCAATTGGGGGGATATGCCATGAAGTTCGCAAGGAACGTGGCCACATTGGGCCTGGCCGTGTCACTGGCGGCCGGCCAGGCGCAGGGGGCGGAATCGAAGAAGGTCGATGTACTGCTGGTGGGGGGCGGCATCATGAGCGCCACGCTGGCAATCTGGCTCAACGAGCTGGAGCCGGGCTGGTCGATGGAGATGGTCGAGCGCCTGGACGGGGTGGCCGAGGAAAGCTCCAACGGCTGGAACAACGCCGGCACCGGGCACTCGGCGCTGGCCGAGCTGAACTACACGCCCGAGGACAAGGACGGCAAGATCAACATCACCAAGGCGGTGGAGATCAACGAGGCGTTCCAGGTGACGCGCCAGTTCCTGGCCTGGCAGGTCAAGAACGGGGTGCTGAAGAACCCGCGCTCGT
Organism: Pseudomonas palmensis; assembly: GCF_049942755.1. NCBI lineage: Bacteria > Pseudomonadati > Pseudomonadota > Gammaproteobacteria > Pseudomonadales > Pseudomonadaceae > Pseudomonas > Pseudomonas palmensis. Next base: position 5,547,118 of record NZ_CP187958.1, on the reverse strand, counting down.
TCATCAATTCCACGCCGCACATGAGCTTCGTGTGGGGTGACGACAACATCAGTTTCCTCAAGCGCCGCTACGAGGCGCTGCAGGCCAGCCCCCTGTTCCGGCCGATGCAGTACTCCGAAGACCCGGCGCAGATCCGCAAGTGGGTGCCGCTGATGATGGAGGGCCGCGACCCCAACCAGAAGATCGCCGCCACCTGGACGCCGATCGGCACCGACGTGAACTTCGGCGAGATCACCCGCCAGTTCGTGGCGCACCTGCAGCAGCAGGAGAATTTCTCGCTCAAGCTGTCCAGCGAGGTCGAGGACATCCGTCGCAATGACGACGGCTCCTGGCATGTGGAGTACAAGAACCTCAAGAGCGGCGAGAAGTCGACCGCCGATGCCAAGTTCCTGTTCATCGGTGCCGGCGGCGCGGCGCTGCCGCTGCTGCAGAAGTCCGGCATTCCCGAGGCCCAGGACTACGCGGGCTTCCCGGTGGGCGGCTCGTTCCTGGTCACCGACAACCCCACCATCGCCCAGCAGCACATGGCCAAGGCCTACGGCATCGCCGCCACGGGCGCGCCACCGATGTCGGTGCCACACCTGGATACCCGGGTACTCGATGGCAAGCGGGTGATCCTGTTCGGGCCGTTCGCGACCTTCTCCACCAAGTTTCTCAAGGAAGGCTCGTACCTGGACCTGTTCTCCAGCATGACCACCCATAACCTGTGGCCCATGACCAAGGTGGGGATCGACCAGTTCGACCTGGTGCAGTACCTGGCAGGCCAGCTGATGCAATCGGACGACGACCGCTTCGAGGCGCTGCAGACCTACTTCCCCCAGGCCAAGAAGGAAGACTGGCGCCTGTGGCAGGCCGGGCAACGGGTGCAGATCATCAAGCGCGACAAGGAAAAGGGCGGGGTGCTCAAGCTGGGCACCGAGGTGGTGAGCGCGGCCGATGGCAGCATTGCCGGGCTGCTGGGCGCATCGCCCGGCGCATCCACCGCGGCGCCGATCATGCTCGAAGTGCTGCAGAAGGTGTTCAAGGACAAGGTCGCCAGCCCGGCCTGGCAGCAGAAGCTGCACCAGATCGTGCCCAGCTACGGCACCCACCTGAACGACGACCCGGCCCGGGTGCAGCAGGAGTGGGCCTACACCAGCGAGATACTGCAGCTTGCGCCGCCACCGGGCATCGATACCCAGGCGCCGCAGCAGTCGCCGGCCACCGACCCGATCGGCCAGAAGCACAGCGACTCGGACCCTGACCTGGCGCCATGACCGTCGATGGCTACCTGTCAGCGGGGGCGGCGGGTTCAGTCCAGCGCAATCTCCAGGGTTGCGCACAGCCCGCCGGTAGCCATGTTCTCCAGCCGGACCTGACCGCCCAGCCGCATGGCGACCGCTTGGACGATGGCCAGGCCAAGGCCGGCGCCCTGTGCATTGCCACGACTGTAGAAGCGCTCGAACAGGCGCTCGCGTTCAGCTTCGTCGATACCAGGCCCCTCGTCCTGTATCGACAGCACGAAATGCGTCGGCTGGCGGCTCAGGCGAACGCTGATGATCCCTCCCTCGGGGGAGAAGTTCGCGGCATTGGTCACCAGGTTGTTGAGTGCGATATCGATCGCCCCGCCATCCACTCGGGCAAGGTAGTTGCCCGGGGCGGCCTCGAACACCAGTTCAAGGCCCTGGTCCAGTAGCCATGGGGTCATCTGCACCAGGCTGTCGCGCACAGTGTGTTCAAGGTCGATTCGCGGGGCATGGGCATGACCCGGCTGCGGTTCCAGGCGTGCCATGGTGAGCAGCTGGTTGACCAGACGGCTGGCGCGGTCCACCCCGTGTATCAGGTGCGCCAGCGATTCACGGTGCTCCTGTTCGGTCCCGGCCTCCTGCAGGTTTTGCGCGTGCACCCGCAGGACCGCCAGGGGCGTGCGCATTTCATGAGCCGCGTCGGCAATGAAGCGGCGCTCGCGTCCCAGCACTTCCTGGATCTGCGCCAGCATGCGGTTCAGCGCGGCCTGCATCGGTTCGAGTTCTGCAGGCAATGGCATTAGTTGCAGAGGTTCAAGCGACCCTGAATGACGGGCACGCAGGGTGGCTGCCATGTTGGCCAGGGGTTTGAGCCCCCAGCCAATGGCCAGCCAGACCATTGCTGCCAGGATCAGGCTGCCGAGCATATTGGGCCACAGGGTGTGGCGTACGATGCGGTTGACCAGGTCAGTGCGTACGTCGTCGCGCTCGCCCACCCAGATCCGCACCTGGTTGATTTTGTCTTCGAGCAGGAAGGCGCGCCACTGCCGGCCATGCAGGTCATGCACGTCACTGAAGCCCGGTGCCGACGGTGGCGAGGTGAAGGCGGGGGCGCTGTTGGTATGTACCAGCACCTGGCCCTGCGCATCCCACACCTGAAACGCGATCTTGCTTTCATAAGGGTGGCCGTCAAGCCTGGGTGTGGCTTCGCTCAGGGCCTGGTTGAACGCCTGGTACAGTTCGGTGTGTTGGTCGCCAGCCAGCGGCATGCGCATGACGCCCTGCAGAAGCCGCGCGTTCTGGGCCAGTTGTGCGTCATACACCTCGGCTATTTCATGGTTGCTGTCATGCAGGTTGAAGGCGCTGAGAATCATCAGGCCGGTGAGCATCAGGCCGATGATCAGGGTCAGGGTACGGCGTCGGATCGACATCATCGGCGCTCCTCCACCAGATAACCCACGCCGCGTACGGTTCGGATCAGGTCGGCGGAGAATTTTCTGCGCAGGTGATGGATGTGCACCTCCAGGGTGTTGCTTTCTGCTTCTTCGTTCCAGCCGTAAAGCAACTGGGTCAGCCGCTCGCGGGTCATGACACGCCCCGGCGGTGAAAGCAGCTCATGCAGCAGCTGATATTCCTTGGGCGTCAGGGGCACGTTCTGCCCATGGAAGGACACCTGCTGAGTGCCGGGGTCCAGGCTGATGCCTGCATGCTCGATTCTTGCCTTGGCCCGCCCGGCGCTGCGGCGCAGCAGGGCCCGCAGGCGCGCCTTGAGCTCCGCCAGGTCGAAGGGTTTGATCAGGTAGTCGTCGGCACCGGCATCCAGCCCGGCAATGCGGTCTTCGGTGGCATCGCGCGCGGTGAGTATCAGCACCGGCAGGGTGGAGCCGCTATGACGCAGGCGACGCAGCACCTGGAGGCCGTCCATACGCGGCAGCCCCAGGTCGAGCACCGCCAGGTCGAAGGTTTCACTGAGCAGCGCATGCAGGGCGCTGCTGCCGTCCCGGAGCCAGTCGACGGTGTAGCCTTCGCGCCCCAGGGCCTGATGAATGCCTTCACCCAGGGCCACGTCATCTTCTATCAGCAGCAAGCGCACGGTGACTCCTGTCAGTCGAGTTTCTTGTCGATGTCCGCCAGCAGCGCATTGATTTCATGGCGACGTCCGCTATCGGCGATTTCACGCCCTGGCCTCGGGGTGGCTTGCAGTGCCTTGAGCAAGGCTGCCCTGGCCTCGGGGTAACGCTTTTGACGGTAGAGGTGATCGCCCCAGAAGTACAGGCTGTCGATGCCATCGGGATTGATCAGCAAGGCCTGCTTGAGCAGCTGCTCGGCCTTGTCGGCGTCACCAAAGCCGATTGGCCAGCCTGGTACGCGATCATACAGGGCTGCAAGGCTGGTGTAGGCGGAGCCCTGCAGCGCCCTGGGGTCCAGCGTCAGCGCCTTTTCGAGGTCGGCCTTGGCCGTCTTGGCCTTGCCCAGCGCGCCCAGCCCGCCCTGCGCACCGGCCCAACTGCTGGTGACGATGCCCGACCAGATCCAGGCTTCAGCCGTGGTCGGACGTTCCCGGGTAAACGCCGAGGCCTGGCTGGACAATTGCTCGAAGGCTGTCGCGCGTTGGTCTGGCGGCAATTGGTATTGGATGTGTGCCCAGCTTTGCTGAAGCATGTTCAGGCGTTGCTGGTCGGCATTGTCCAGGGCCCAGGCGCCTTGGCTCAGCCCCCAGACCAGCAGGCAGGTGGCAATCTTTTTCATGGTTTGGGCGGCTCGCGGTCGGTCTTGTGGCTGAGGCGGCGGATCAGTGGCAACTGCTTGCGCAGACCGCGGTCCACCAGGTGCGGCAGCAGGTTGTTCAGGCGCACGAAAAAACGCTCCTGCCAACCCAGGTAAAGGTCGCGCCGATCACCGGCAATGGCGTGAATCACGGCGCTGGCCACGGTTTTCGGATCATCGACATTGGCCTTGAGGGCAACGTTCAGGGCCTGCGCCGCCGGGCTGTTCATGGGGGTGCGGGTGGCCCGCGGGGCGACGTACAGGACGTTGACCCGGGTGTCGGCCAGTTCCCGGCGCAGCGCTTCGGAAAACCCGCGCAGGGCGAACTTGCTCGCGCAGTAGGCCGCGTAGCCGGGGTAGCCGATCGAGCCGTAGGTAGACCCGACATTGACCACCATGGCGCTGTCGGCCTGTTTGAGCAGCGGCAACAACAGCCTAGTCAGGCACATGGGGGCACTGATATTTACTGCCAGCATGGCATTGATGTCACTGTCGTCCAGTTGCTCGAACATGGCGAAATGGTTCACGCCCGCGGCATTGATCAGCAGGTTCGCGCCGCCCAGGGCCTGGGCCGCGTTGAGTACCTTGCGCCTGTCCACGAGAAAGGTCAGGTCGGCGCCCATCCAGGTCAGTTGCGCGGGGTACTCTTGCAGCAGCGATTGCAGGGGTTCGGCATGCCGGGCCACCGCCAGCACGCGGGCGCCGTTGGCGCAAAGGGCGGCGGCTATGGCCAGGCCGATCCCGCCACTGGCACCGGTCAGGACCACGCGGGCGTCAGACAGGCGCATGCTGTGCTCCATCGTGCGGCAGGCCGCGAAACATGTCGGCATACAGGCGGTAGACCACGCGCGACGCATCGATCACCGCGGCCTGGTCATCAGGGGCCTGCAGGGTGTTCATCAAACGGCGATAGGTCTGCATGTGCTCGAGGTCCAGCGAGCCATGGGAACTGAGGTAGCTGAAGGCGGCCTCCGGCAGCGCCAGGCGCGCGCGGATGCTGTGCGCGGCATGGGTGGCCAGGGCGATACTGGTACCTTCCAGCACATTGACCATGCCGAACAGCCCTACCGGGTTGCCCCGCGCGATCAGGTCGTAGAGGTAGGCGACCATCAGCTCGATCGGCAGTGAAGGCCGACCTTCGCGCACGGCATCCCTGTCACCGCCGCAGGCAGCAATGTCGTTGAGTATCCATTGCTCGTGGCCATACTCCTCTTCGATGTACTCGCACACGGCTTTGCGCAGCCACTCCAGCCGCGAGGGCAGGCGGGCGCCGCATGCCATCATCAAGGGTACGGTGTGACGCACATGGTAGTAGGCCTGGGCCAGGAAGGCCTGGTAGCTATCCAGGCTGACCTTGCCTTCGAGGGCATCGCGAATCACCGGCAGGTTGAACAGCGCATGGCGTTGCTGATGGGTTGCTTCTTGCAGCGTGTCGAAAAAGCTCATGGTCGGGTAGCCTCGCAGGCAAGGGGGTCGGTGAGTTGGGAGCGGTAGCGCTCGACGATGGCATCGCGGCGCGGGCGGCCATTGGCCGTGAGCAGGCCATTGGCGGTCGTGAACGGTTGTTCCAGGCGCGTCCAGCGATGCACCTGGGCGTAATCGGGCAGGGCCTGATTGGCCTGGGCCACGGCCGCTGCCAGTTCGGTGTCGGTGCAGCCCGGTTGATGTGGCCACAGCAATGCGTGGTTGTGAGCCATGGCTTCGCCATAGACGAAGGCCTGGGCGAACACCCCTCGCTGGGTCAGTTCGGCTTCGACCCATTCGGGGTTGATGTTGCGGCCGAAGCTGGTGACGAACTGGTGTTTCTTGCGCCCCTTGATGTACAGGAACCCTTCGGCGTCCAGCTCGCCCAGGTCACCGCTGGGCCACCAGGCGTCGGTGTGCGGCGGTTGGCCCAGGTAGCCGAGCAGGGCCGAGCCCTTGATCAGCACCTCGCCGTCTTCGGCCAGCCTGACCTGCAGGTGGGGCAGTGGCTGACCCACGCTGCCGGGGCGATGGGCCTGTGGCCGGTTCAGGCACACCACCGAGGCGCATTCCGACAGGCCGTAGCCTTCATACACCGGCAGGCCGATGCGCTGCGCGCGGATCAGCAGTTCGGTGGCGACCCTGGCCCCGCCCACCGCGGCAAAGCGCAACGTGCGCGGGTCGAAGGCACGCTGTTCAGCGGCGCTGACCAGCACCAGCAGCAGTTGCGGCACCAGGATCAGGCTGTGGGGCGCACGGTCGGCGAGGGTGCCGAGCAGGCGCGCAGCATCGACGCCACTTGCGCCCTGGATGCCCAGAGCCGCCAGGCTGGGGACACTCACCGTGGCCCCGGCCATCAGCGCGGCGTAGCCACCCAGGTTCTCCAGCAGGATCGCCAGCGGCAGCAGGGTCAGGTGGTGCTGTGGCGCGGTGATTCGGCTGGCCTGCTCCAGCGCCCGGGCAACGCGCAGCATGCTCTCGGCGCCCAGGCATACGCCCTTGGGGGTTCCGGTGGTGCCGGAGGTGAAGGTCAGCTTGGCGGTGCCCTCGGGCATCAGGTCGGGCCCCGACCATTGCCTGCGCCAGAACGCGCCGTCTTCGACATAGCCGCACGCCAGCAGTTCGGGGGCCAGGGCCGGCTCGGCAATCACCAGGCTGGCCTGGCTCTGCGCCAGGCAATGGCTGCGCTGTGCGGGGCTGAAAAAGGGCGGCAGCAGCACGCAGGTCACGCCTGCAAACAGCAATGCCAGATCCCACAGCATGGCTTCCACACCGTTATCCAGGGCCAGTGCCACGACCCTGGCCGACTCATCGCGCAGGCGTTGCTGGCGGTACTGCACCTCGGCCTGCAGCGTGGCGTAGTCGAGCTTCAACTGGTCGCCCCACAACGCAATGGCGTTGGGCGTGTGTTCGGCGTGCCTGCGCAGCACCTGTTCGAAATGCTGCAGTTCAGGCGACATGACAGGCCTCCCCGACGGCGGTAGGCAGGCCCAGGCGTGTGAACACGCCCATGTTGCGCAAATGGATGAAGCCTGCACGGATGTTGCCAACATGCACCTGGGGTTGGCTCTGGTAGTAGCTGCCCCAGTTATGGCGTTCGTCGCCCAGGCGCAGGGGGTCGGCCGTGCACAGCCTCACTGGCTTGAGCCCAAGGCGGTGGAAGCTGTTTACCAGGCCGATGCTGCCGGTGAACGCTACCCACTCCAGGCCGCCCATGGCCAGCAGGTAGGTAACGGCAATGATGCTCAGGCGCGCGCTGCCGGTATCGGCGGCCGCCAGGTTGCCGACCTCGACGATGGCGCTGCGATCGACAGGGTTGTTCTCGGTGGCGCTGATCAGGGGGGCGATCGGCTCGTCCAGGTAGCGCTCCAGAAACAGCGCCTCACTGCTGGCCAGCCGCACACCGGCCACGGCGCACAGCGCGCCAGAGGCATTGCTGATGCCGAACAGCTGCGGCATGAACTGTGCGATATGCGCACCATGGGCCTTGCGAAAGCGCTGCTGGATGAAGGCCTCGTAGGCCGGGCGCAGGCTATCGCCGGGCAAGGCCCTGGCAAGGCTCATCACCGAACCGCCTGCGGCTGCGAAGTGCAGGGGCAGGGGGATGTTCCAGTCAGAATCGGGCATCGATCACGCCTCCCGGGGTGTGTGTCGGGAGGAGTATCCGAGGCAATTCTTAACGGAGTCTGAAGATCGCGAAAACAGCCAGCGGTCTGTTCAGGCCGCGGCTTTCGATGCCTGTCGCATCATTGCCAGGTACCGGCCGGGGCGTCGCGCAGCGCGGCGTGCAGCAGACGCAGCACCGGGTGCTCCAGCGCAGTGCCGCTGTAGCACAGGCCCACCCGGCGACTGGGCAGCGGGCTGTTGAGCGCATGCACCTGCACCCCTTGTGCCGCGCTCACCAGCGAGTGCGGCAGCGCCGCCACGCCGACCCCGGCCGCCACCAGCAGCAGCGACTGTTGCAGCGAGCCGCTGCTGGCCACCGCCGACGCGGTGGAGTTGCCATACAGCGCCATCAGGCGCTGGTGGGAGGGGTGTTCGGGGCAGATGACCCAGGGGTACAGGCTGGTGACCGTACCCGGCTGCCTGCCGGCTGCGCTCACCAGCACGAACGGGTCGTCCCACACCGGCAGGAACAGCTCGTCTTCGCAGCACTGTTCTTCCACCGCCAGGCGCGCATCGCCGGCACAGCCCTCGTGCAGCGTGATGTACAGGTGCGCCACCACCTGGTGGGCAAAGCGCAGAAACGCAGCGACCTGCGCGGGGCTCAGGTCCGGCTCGATGCCCAGGCTCAGGTGCTGGTGCGCATCGCTGGTGCGAAAGCGCTGGCGCAGGGCCTCGGCCTCGCTGACCAGCGCGCAGGCCTGCGGGTACAGCCAACGCGCCGCCTCGCTCACCTCCACCCCTCGCGACTGGCGGTTGAACAGGGTGGCGCCCAGGGCTTCTTCGAGCTGGCGGATGGTCACCGACAAGGTCGGCTGGCTGATGCACAGGCGCTGGGCGGCGCTGGTGATGTTGCGTTCTTCGAACACCGCCACAAAGGCTTTGAGGTGCCGGATATCCATAGGTAAGGCCGATGTCTGCAAGAGGAATTAAGCATTTTATCTGCTGTGGCCGGCACTATACGCTTTGCGTCATCTGATAAACCAATGACGGAAGCACTTTCATGAACAAACCCCTGATCATCGTGACCGGCGCCAGCTCGGGCATCGGCGAGGCCGTCGCGCGCCTGTTCTCTGCCCAGGGCCACCCCCTGCTGCTGCTGGCCCGGCGCGTGGAGCGCCTGCTCGCACTGGGCTTGCCCGCCACCCTGTGCAAGGGTGTCGACGTCACCGACCGCGAGGCGCTGCTGGCTGCGGTGAAGGAGGCCGAGGCGCAGTACGGCCCGGCCGATGCGATCGTCAACAATGCGGGTGTGATGCTGCTGGGTGATACCGCCACCCAGGCCCCCGAGCAGTGGGAGCGCATGCTGGATGTGAACGTCAAGGGCCTGCTCAACGGCATCCATGCGGTACTGGGCGGCATGATCGAACGCAACCACGGCACGGTGATCAACGTCGGCTCGGTGGCCGGGCGCAAGACCTTCCCCAACCATGTGGCCTACGTGGGCACCAAGTTTGCCGTGCACGCGATCTCGGAAAACCTGCGCGAAGAAGTGGCGGCGCACAACGTGCGGGTCATCACCATCGCGCCGGGTGCGGTGGAAACCGAGCTGCTCGGCCACACCACCGATGAGGCGATCAAGTCCGGCTACCAGGACTGGAAGGCCGGCATGGGCGGTGTGGTGCTGTCGGCGGACGATGTGGCCAATGCGATCCGCTACGCTTACGAACAGCCTCAGGGCGTGTGCATCCGCGAGATCGTGCTGGCGGCGACCCGCCAGCAGGCCTGATGGCGTGCGCGTTGCGCGTCAGAAACTGTACCTGACGTTGAACATCACGTTGCGCGGGTCGCCGTAGTAGACCGAGTAGTAGTTGCCGATGCCGCTGTAGTACGTCTTGTCGAACAGGTTGTTGAGGTTGGCCGACACCTTCAGTTGCTTGCTCACGTCATACGCGGCCATCAGGCCGACCACGCCGTAGGCGTCCTGGAAGAACTTGTGGCTGGGCAGCGCCACGTCGTTGACGTCGTCGTAGAAGGTGTCGTCGACGAAGTAGGTGCGGCTCTGCCACTGCCAGTTGCCGCCCACGGTGAGCTTGTTCAGCTCGGCCGGCAGGCGGTAGCTGGTGGCGACCTTGAGCAGGTGCTGGGGCTGGTTGGTCGCCACGCGCCGGTGATCGGCGTCGTAGGAGGCCTGATAGACGTAGCCGGCGTTGATGTTCCAGTCGGGCAGGATCTCGCCGGACATTTCCAGCTCCACACCGCGGGTGGTGGCGCCCTGCACGGCGCGCATCACTTCATTGCCGAACTCCCCGGTGGTGCCGGTCGACTGCGCCAGGTTGTCCTGCTTGAGCTCGAACAGCGCCAGGCTGGCATTCAGGCGACGGTCGAAATACTCGCCCTTGATTCCCACTTCGTAGTTTTGCCCGGTGAGCGGGTCCAGCGGCTTGTTGTCGGCACCCCGGTTGTAGGGCTGCGGCTTGAAGATGTCGGTGTAGCTGGCGTACACGGTGTGCTGGTCGTCGAGGTCGTAGGTGATGCCGGCATAGGGGATCACTTCACCGGTGTCGCGGGTGGCGGTGCGGCTGCTGCGCGGCAGCGCGTTGATGCTGTCCAGGCTCCACGCGTAGTCGGTGACCCGCGCCCCCAGCACCAGGTTGAGTGCGTCGGTGGGCTTGAGCACGACCGCAGCATAGCCGACCTTCTGCGTGGTCTTGATATCGAAGGTCGACCACCAGGCCCAGTCGGTGGGGTAGGCGGCGTTGTTGTTCCAGTCGAAGGCATCGGGTGCCACGGCGTCGGTGCTGCCGTCGGTACGGTCCGATTGCGCGGTGGTGTGGGCATAGGTGTAGCCCACCACCAGGTCGTGGCTTCTGCCCAGCAGCGAGAACGGGCCCTTGGCGTAGATATCGAAGGACTTCTCGTCGGTATCGGTGTTGAACTTGGCCGCACCGCCCGGGTAGTAGCCGTGGGCGACGCTGTTGTCGTTCGGGTCGACATGGGCGGTGGCCAGGCCTGCGATGATCTCGCGCGAGGCATAGTTGCGGTAGCTGGCGGTGGCCTTGAGCGACCACTCGTTGTCGAACTGGTGATCGATGCTGGCGAATGCGCGCTGGGTGCGATGGTTGCGGTAGGCCCACTTGTCCGCCGGGTTGGTGGAGCGCGAGAAGCGCACCGGTGTGCCGTTCTTGTAGAAGGCCGGCAGGTGGGTGGTGGAGGACGCGTCGTTGTCGTTCTGCTGGTACTCGTAGCCCACGCTCAGCACGGTGGCGTCAGACAGGTCGCCGTCGAGCACGCCGTAGAAGATGTCCTGTTGCTGCTTCTGGTAGTCGATGAAGGTGTGCTGCTGTTCACGGGCCGCGACGAAACGCCCGCGCAGGGCGCCGCTGTCGAGCAGCGGTCCGGACACGTCCAGCTCGGTGCGGTAGTGATCCCACGAGCCTGCGCCGGCGGACACATGGCCCTGAAACTGGGCAGTGGGCCGCTTGCGCACCAGGTTGATCACCCCCGATGGGTAGCCGATGCCGTTGACCAGCCCGGTGGCGCCCTTGAGCACCTCGACGCGGTCGTAGATCACCGAGTTGGTGATGCTGTAGTTGTCGCGCAGGTTGCCGGCGTCGGTGCTCAGGCTGGGCACGCCGTCATACTGGAAGTTCTGGATCTCGAAGCCGCGCGAGTAGAAGGTGAAGCCTTCGGAGTTCTCGCGGTTGACGGTGATGCCCGGGGTTTGCTGCATCACCTCGGACAGGTTGTTCAGGCCCTGGTCGTCCATCTGCTGGCGGGTGATCACGCTGATCGACTGCGGGGTCTTGCGCAGCGACATGTCCAGGCGCGTGGCGGTGCTGGTCTGCCCGGTGGTGTAGGAGCCGCTGCCCTCGGTGGTGCTGCCCAGGCTCCAGGCGCTGTTGATGGTGGTGGCGCCCAGTTCGATGTTGTTGCCGGCGCTGTCTGGCAGCGGAACCAGGTACAGGGTCGAGGCGTCACTGCGCCCGAAGGTGAAGCCGCTGCCGGCCAGCAGTTGGGCCAGGGCCTGATCGGCGGAGTAGCTGCCCTTGACCGGTGCGCTGCGCAGGCCGGCGTCCAGGTTGCCGTCCAGCATCACGTTCTGCCCGGTCTGCTGGCTGAACACCAGCAATGCCTGGCGCAGTTGCTGGGCGGGGATATCGAATGCCGTGTGCACGCTGACCGCCCCTGTACCGGGCGCGGGCACCTGGGCCTGGGCCGGTTGTGCCAGCAGCGCGCAACTGATCGCGGCGCCCAGCGCCGACATGCGCCAGCATGAACCCTGGGGGAACAACGTCTGGGGTGTTGCCATTTCCTTGACTCCTCGGCAGAACGACTTCGCCTGTTTGCGAATGGGTTTCATCTGCTGGTGATGACGCACGAGGAGTGCAAATGTCTGATGGGTACTGCAAATAATTTTCAATCAGCCATCGGCGGGTCAGGCAGGGCGGATGATGGTCACCAGGTCGGTGTAGCGGCTCAGGCGGATCGGCAGGGTGCGTGCCAGCACATCGAGCATCTGCTCGGGGTGCTGGCGATTGAGGATCAGGCTCACCGGGCGTGCCGCCAGGCGCTCGTCGGCGATGAAGATGCGGCCCTCGCGCCAGCGCTGCAGGTGATTGACCACCTTGGCCAGGGGCGTGTCGAAGAACACCAGGCTGCCGTTGCGCCAGGCCAGCACCTGGTCCAGTTCGGCGCGCTGCACCGGGCCGAGCCCGGCGGCGCCGAAGGTCACGGCCTCGCCCTGGCCCAGTTGTGCCTGCTGGCCGGGGATTTGCACCCCGGCATTGTGCTCACTGACGGCCAGGTCGGCGCTGCCGGCGTCGCAGGACAGGCAGAACGCACCGTGGTGGCTGACCACGGTGCCGGCCTCGGTGTCGATGCGCAGCGGGCGGGTATCGGCGGCCACCTTGAAATAGGCCTGACCACGCAGCATGCGCAGGCGCCGCGTGGTGCCGGAAAAGTCGAGGTCCAGGGCGGTGTTGCCAGCCAGTTCGATCACGCTGCCATCGGGCAGGCGCTCGGTGCGGGTTTCACCCACGCGCGTGTGCAGGTCGGCAAACGACAGGCCGTCGCCCTTGAGCCACAGCGTGGCCGAGCCGGTGGCCACTGCGGCGGTGCACGCCGCCATGGCCAGTTGCATGAAGCGCCGCCGCGAGACGCCGCGGGCCTTGGGGGCAGGCGGCGCCTGCACGGCAGGCAGCTCGGCGGCCAGGGCCCACAGCGCTTCGAGTTCCAGGTAGGCCTTGGCATGGCGCGGGTCGGCCAGCATCCACTCAAGCCACTGCTCGTGCTCGGCCTGGCTGGCCGAGCCTTCGAAGATCAGCGCGAACCAGGCGCAGGCCTGCTGCGAGATGGGGTCGGCCTGGGGCTCGTCGGGCGAGGCCGGGGCCGGCGTGGGGAAGGGCGGTTCAGCCATGGGTCGGGTCACTGTGCGGGCGGCGATGTATACAGGGGCGCATGATAGTCCACTCTCACTCGGCCATGCCCAGCTTGAGCAATTCCAGTGCCCGCACCATGCGGCTGTAGGCGGTCTTGGGCGAAATGCCCAGGCGTTCACCGATCTCCACGTAGGTCAGGCCTTCGCCGCGCGCTAGCAGAAACACCTCGCGGCAAGGCTCGGGCATGCGCTGCATCACGCGGTTGAGCGTGGCCAGCTGGTCCTGGGCGATCACCGTGCGTTCCAGGCTCGGGGTCTTCTGCTCCAGCGCCTGCAGCTCGGTGGGCTCGACCACCTCGCCCTTGCGGTGGCGCTCGCGACGCAGGTAGTCGATGAACAGGTTGCGCGCGCACAGAAACAGGTATGCGCGAAAGTTGTCGATGGGCGTGCGCCCCAGCTGTTCGGACAGGCGGATGAAGGTTTCCTGAGTCAGGTCTGCGGCGGTGTCCTTGCAGCGCACCTGACGATTCAGGTAGTCCTGAATTTCTTCACGGTGGGCAAGGTACAACGCCTTGAGGTCTGCGCTTGACACGAAACACCTGCGAGCTGGGGGTCAGGGAGCGCAGGAAGATAACAGGAATTAATATCATTTAAAACAACGCGGCCGAGGCGCTGGGGTAGCGTCTCTAGCGGTTCGGGAGCAATCGGTAGTGGCTCTGCACGAAACCGTTGTCCGACGCGCAGGTGGCGACATGCTGCAGCTGGCGTTCGCTGCCTGCGTGGCTGAACAGCGCGATGTCCTGGCCAAGCAGTACCGGAATGCGCGTGATGATCAATTCGTCGATCAGCCCGGCCTGCAGAAACGCCTGGAGGGTCTGGCCGCCATCGATGTAGAGGTGCTTGAGCCCTCGTGCTGCCAGTTGCTCGACGATGTCGGTCACGTCGCCTGCCAGCACCTCGACGTTGGCCTGCGGGTGCGCAGACATGTCCACGGGCCGGTTGGACAGCACGATGACCGGGATGCCTGCATACGGCCATTCGGGGAAGGACAGCACCTTGTCCAGGGTCTTGCGGCCCATCACCAGGGCATCGACGCCGGCGATGAACTGTTCGTAGGTCACGCCGTTGAGTACAGCGGTTTCATAGTCGGGGCGGTGCAGCCACTCGATGTCGCCGTCGGGGCGTGCGATGAAGCCATCGATGCTCGCGGCGATGAATACGGAGCACTTGATTGTCATTGAACGTGAATTCCTCGTTGCTGTAGGCACGCCTTTGAAAACGGGCGGTTGGTTGGCGACCGAATATACTGCGTTGCCAGCTCGTTACCAGTCATCAGCCAAAGGGCCTGGGCCTGCTGGAGCCAGACGCTGCCCATCAACGCTGGTTGAGCCAATGCTGCTGGTAGGCCCCTTGCGGGTCCTGCACAGGGCCGTGATCGGGAAAGGGCAGGTTGGCGATGCACGCAAGCTGGGCCTGGGTTGGCGCTTCGCGTCGGATGTCTGCGTGCTGCCCGGGCGGGTAGGCCCCCACCACCAGAAAGCCCGGGCTGCAATCGAGTTTGCAGTGGCCCGTGCCGGCGGGCAGCAACAGCACATCGCCTGCACTCACCTGTACTTCGCGGCCCCGCGGGCCGCCCAGCATCAGCCTTGCCTGGCCACACACCACGCCGAGCGCTTCGTGGCCCTCGGTGTGGTAGTGGTGGTAGGCGTAGATGCCATCGCGCCATTGCGCCGGCCAGCCATTGGCCTCGAAAGTGCGTTCGATTTGCGCCGCCGGATCACTGCCATGCAGCGCAATCGCGTGGGGGTAGATCAGCACCGGCAGCCGGGTATTGTTGGGCACCCAGTCATCGGGTTGCAGCCGCAGTACCTGCGAGGCCGTTGAAGGTGTGTGTCGAGTGTTCATGGTCGACCCTCGGCGATGAAGCCGGGGCGGCATCGGGTTGCCAGCCCGGCGTGGTGAGAGGGAGGGGCAGGTGGATGCCTGCCCCGGTCGTCTAGCTTCGCAGGAACGCGAGCAGATCGGCGTTGATCGTGTCGGCGTCGGTGGTCGGCATGCCATGCGGCAAGCCCGCATAGGTTTTCAGGGTGCCGTTCTGCAACAGCTTCGCTGACCGCGGCCCTGAGTTTGCATAGGGCACGATCTGGTCATCGTCCCCGTGCATCACCAGGACGGGAATCGTGATGCGCTTGAGGTCGTCGGTGAAGTCGGTCTGGGAGAAGGCCACGATCCCGTCAAGGTGTGCCTTGGCGCAGCCCATCATGCCCTGGCGCCACCAGTTCAGGATGGTACCCTCGCTGGCGTTTGCGCCTGGGCGGTTGTAGCCATAGAACGGGCCCGACGGCAGGTCATGGTAGAACTGTGCGCGGTTGGCCTTGAGCTGCGCCTGCAAGTCATCGAACACCGACCTGGGCAAGCCGTCCGGATTGTTCGGGGTCTGGACCATCAGCGGTGGCACGGCACTGATGAGGGCAGCCTTCGACACACGCTCCTGGCCATGGCGAACGATGTAGCGGATCACCTCGCCGCCGCCGGTGGAGTGCCCCACGTGGGCTGCACCCTGCACGCCAAGATGGTCGACCACGGCCGCAACGTCGTCCGCATAGTGATCCATGTCGTGCCCGTCCCACACCTGGCTGGAGCGCCCGTGGCCGCGGCGGTCGTGTGCGACGACCCGGTAGCCATGATCAAGGAAGAACAGCATCTGCGCATCCCAGTCGTCGGCACTGAGTGGCCATCCGTGGTGAAAGACGATCACCGGGGCATCGCGTGGGCCCCAGTCCTTGTAGAAGATCTCGACACCGTCCCGCGTAGTGACATACCCCATGTTCGTGGCTCCCGAGTGAAGTGGAGGGCGTGGTCAGTATCGTGTTGTGATCATGACCAGGTGAACAAAGTGCAGATCAGCGGATGAACGGCCTGCACAGACGCTGCGATAGCCGTTGACCACGGACCATTGCAGGCTTGTACGGCTCAGTCCTGATGCATGGCCTGTGCTACCCCCTGATCCTCACCCAGGAACCCGCCACTCTGGTGATGCCACAGCTGCGCATAGGTGCCATTTCTGGCAAGCAACTCGGCGTGGGTACCCTGCTCGATGATGCGCCCGTCATCCATCACCACCAGCCGGTCCATGGCCGCAATGGTGGACAGACGGTGGGCGATGGCGATCACGGTCTTGCCCTGCATCATCTCGTCGAGGCTTTCCTGGATGGCCACTTCGACCTCGGAGTCCAGTGCGCTGGTGGCTTCGTCCAGCAGCAGGATCGGGGCGTTCTTGAGCATTACTCGGGCGATCGCGACGCGCTGGCGCTGGCCCCCCGACAGCTTGATGCCGCGCTCGCCCACCAGGGTGTCGTAGCCGCTATGGCCTTGCTGGTCGCTCAACTGGCTGATGAAACCGTCGGCCTGGGCACTGGCGGCTGCGCTGCGGACCTGTTCGTCGGTGGCGTCGGGCCGGCCATAGGCGATGTTGTCGCGAATGGAACGGTGCAGCAGCGAGGTGTCCTGGGTGACCATGCCGATGGCGCTGCGCAGGCTGTCCTGGGTCACATGGGCGATGTCCTGCCCGTCGATGCGGATCTGGCCGCTGTCGACGTCATAGAAGCGCAGCAGCAGGTTGATGAGCGTGGACTTGCCCGCGCCGGAGCGCCCCACCAGGCCGATCTTTTCACCCGGGCGAATGCTCAGGCTCAGGCCGTCGAGCACCTGGCGCTCGCCGTTGTAGTTGAAGCTCACCTTGTCGAAGGTGACCGCGCCGCCGCGGGTCTGCAGCACCTTGGCGTCCGGGGCATCCTTGACCTTGGGGCCGCGGGTCAGGGTGGCCATGCCGTCCTGCACGGTGCCGATGTTCTCGAACAGCGAGGTCATCTGCCACATGATCCAGTGCGACATGCCATTGATGCGCAGCGCCATGGCGGTGATCGCCGCCACGGCACCTGCGCCGACCTCGCCCTGGTGCCACAGCCACAGGGCATAGCCGCCGGCGGCCATGATCAGGGCCACCACCAGTGCCTGGTTGACGATCTCGAACTGGCTGACCAGGCGCATCTGGCGAAAGCCGGTCTGCTTGAAGTCTTCCATCGCCGCACGGGCGAAGTGCGCCTCGCGGTTGGAGTGGGAGAACAGCTTCACCGTGGTGATGTTGGTGTAGGCGTCGGAAATGCGCCCGGTCATCATCGAGCGGGCGTTGGCCTGCTCCTGTCCGACCTTGCCCAGGCGCGGCACGAAGTACAGCATGGCCAGGCCGAACAGCACCACCCAGGCAACGAAGGGCAGCATGAGCTTGAGCGCGAAGCCGCCGGCCAGCGCGATGATCGCGATGAAGTACACCCCGATGCCGGGGGCGATCTCGATCAGGGTGAACAGCAGGTCGCGCACCGCCAGTGCGGTCTGCATGACCTTGGTGGTGACGCGCCCGGAGAATTCGTCGGAAAAGAACGAGAGGCTCTGGCGCAGCATCAGGCGGTGGAAGTCCCAGCGCAGGCGCAAGGGCAGGTTGATTGCCAGTATCTGGTGCTGAACCATGGTGCGCAGGGCCACCAGCCCGACGCTGCACAGCATCACGATGCCGATGCCCCACAGCACGCGGCGTTCCTGCGCTGCCGCATCGCCCCCGGCCTGCCAGGTGGAGAGCAGGTCCACGACCTGGCCCAGGAACGAAAACAGCCAGGCTTCATAGATGGACACCGCAGCGCTGAGCAGTGCGAACGCCAGGATGTAGCCGCGCGCACCCCGCGTGCACGCCCACAGAAAGCGTGCCAGGCCCACGGGCGGCGGGGGCACCTCGTCAGGAGGGAAAGGGTCGAGCCTTCGTTCAAATGCACGAAGCATGGTGGTCTCCAAAACGATCGAATGGGGCAATTCTGACATCGAACGGCGGGCTTGCGGGATTTGTGGGGAGTGAAGAGGCGGTGGTGGTTTGCTGCGCTGGTTGAGAGAAAGGCCGCAATCGACCCAACGCGGGTTCCCGCTTCAGGATTTCAACAATAAATTGATAATTCAACGCCTGGTTGATATTTTCTGGGCCAGACGATCATTATTTGGGTGCCCGATGCAACTCGATATTTTCCAGGTGGACGCTTTTTCTTCCGAGACGTTCGGCGGCAACCCGGCGGCGGTGTGCCCGCTGGACGCCTGGCTGCCTGATGCGACGCTGCAACGGATCGCAGCAGAGAACAATGTGTCCGAGACGGCCTATTGGGTACGCAACGGTGAGGTGTTCGAGCTGCGCTGGTTTACCCCCGCAGTGGAGGTCGATCTGTGCGGGCACGCCACGTTGGCAGCCGCCTGGGTGCTGTTCGAACAGCTTGGTGAACGCCGCGACACGCTGCGTTTTTCCACCCGCAGCGGTGAATTGCGAGTGCGCCGCGAAGGCGGTCGCCTGGCCATGGACTTTCCGGCCAAGCAGCCTGAAGCCGTAGCCCTGCCGCCTGGCCTGCTGCAGGCCCTGGGGCTGGAGCAGGCCGAGGCGCTGTATCGCACGGACGATTACCTGGTAGTGGTCGAGGATGAAAGCATCGTCGCCGGGCTCGACCCCGACTTTGCCGCCCTGGCCGCATTCGAGGTGCGCGGGGTTGCCGTGACCGCGCCGGGTCGTCACATGGACTTCGTCTCGCGCTGGTTCGGGCCGCGAGTGGGGGTCAACGAAGACCCTGTCACCGGCTCGGCCCACACTTCGCTGGCGACCTACTGGGCCCAACGCCTGGGCAAGCGCAGCCTGAGTGCCGAGCAGGGCGGGGCGCGCAAGGGCCAACTGCACTGCGAAGTCCTGGACAACGACCGGGTCATCATCAGCGGTCACGCGGCGCTCTACCTGCGCGGCACCATCTTCATCTGAGACCGGCCGGCCAAATCACTTCAAACTTTTCCTACCTCACGGGTTCTGCTTAGTAACACCCCGCACTCGAAGGAGAACCCGATGAAACCCACCGATACCAAGCAGGGCGACAAGGTCCCGCGGCCACTCTCGTCGGACCAGGCGCAGAAGGGCACGCCATCCCCCGACCCGGTGCTGGAACAACCGGACCCGGATACCGAGGCAGTGGACAAGGTGATCACGCCGACGTCCATCAAGGAGCAGGAAGAAAAGACCCGCGAAATCCAGCAGCGCCTGGCCGAGGCGCAAAGGAAGGGCTGAAAGCGGCCCTGCCGGGCCCTGCGTGCCTTGGCGTGCCAGCACCAGTCACAGCTTGGCGAGCAGGTGCTGCAGTTTTTTCGTGGCTTCGCGCCCGGAACAGGCGCGGCTGAGCAGGTCGCTGGACATGTTCTTGTACATGTCCACGGCCTGGGCAGAGGAGGTGACGCTGGCAATGCCCACATGCAGGTTGGGCAGCTCCCCTAGCCGGTAAGGGCTCACCGCCACGTAGCTGGTGGTCTTCTGCTCGAAGATCTGGAAGGTGGCGCTGGGCAGTGCCTCGTCGATCAGGTAGATACCCGGGTGATCGCTGTTGGTCTCGACGATGGAGATCAGGTTCTCGATTTCCTTGCGTGCCAGCAGGGCGCGCTCCATTCGCACGCTTGGGGGCAGGTCCAGGCGACCGACCAGGCCGATGTGCAGGTAACGCTCGATCTGACGCAGGCTGACAATCGACCTGACCTGGAATTTTTCGCGAAAGAAGGTGGATTTGCGCTCGTCCAGAATGCTCAGAATCTGGCTCTCCATCGCTTCCTGTGCCGGGCTGAAGCCCTGCGGTCGAGCCTCGTGGAGCATGGTCTGAAACAGCGCCGAGTATTCGGGCGTGGTCAGCAGGTAGGAAAAGGGGTCGAAGTAGGAGATGACGCTGCTGGAGCGGGCCTCCAGCTGGCGCATGCGCTCGAAGTAGCCGAGGGCGTTGTCGAAGTACTCCGTATCGGAACCCAGCAGGCTGGTCAGCGACACCTTCAGCAGGTCGGCCAGGCGCTCCAGGGTGTCGAGTTTGACGATCTTGCCCAGTTCCAGGCGGTACACCGCAGCCCGCGAGATGCCGAGCTTGTCGGCCACCTGGTCGGCGTTGAGCTGGCGGCCGATGCGAAAGGCCCGGAGGCGCTCGCCGATTGCCTGGTAATCAATCTGGTTCACTGGGGGATCCTTGTCGTTTTTCGTGGTGGCATGTTCTACCAGATCGGCTTGACGAGGCCATGGCGCGAGTGTATCAATATTTAGACATGAACTGTTGCTTGTCCAAAAAATATAAAAAAGGCCGACACATGTCCACACCACCCTGCAGCTGCTGCGGCATCGCCTGCGCTGCCACCTGATACCACAACTCCACCCCCCACCTGATAGGAGCTTCCCTGATGAAGACTCGCATCGGCGCGCCCGCGTTCGCGCTTTTCATGACCCCGATGGTGATGGCTGGCCCGCCGCCAGCCTTCAGCGATACCTTTATCGGCTATCGCTACAGCAGCCATTTCTCGGACCCGGGCAAGCGCCAGGACATAGCCAAGCACATTGTCCAGCTTGCCCATGTGAGCAGCTACGCCCTGGGCCAGCAGTTCGCCAACGTGGATGTGTTCAAGTCCGACCGCGATGACCCGCGCAAGGACAGCAGCAGCGGCGCCACCGAGGTCTACCTGACCTACCGCAATCAGTTGCAGCATGCACGGGTGTTCGATCGGCCGCTGGCGTTCGGGCCGGTGAAGGACGTCGCGCTGACCCTGGGCCTGGACTGGAACACCAAGAACAACGCGTTCCAGTCGCGAAAGCGCATGATTTTGATAGGCCCGACCCTCAAGTTCGCGCTGCCGGCAGGGTTTCTCGACCTCAGCCTGTTCTACGCCAGGGAATGGAACCACTGCGGGCTCGACAGTTGCCGGCAGCCGGGCAACCATTCGCGCATGGCGTTCGACCCGTTCTACCAGCTGAACCTGACCTGGGGCATACCGTTCGCGCTGGGCAGCCTGCCGATGAAATTCCAGGGCTTCTACAGCTACAGCGGCGAGAAGGGCGATGACTACCGGCGCAACCCGACGGCGGATGAACAGCTGATGCGCACCTCGCTGATGCTGGATGCAGGGGCTGTGCTGGGCGGCGCAAGAAACACGCTATGGGTCGGGCCCGGATACGAGTACTGGCGCAACAAGTTCGGCAACCGCCGTGGCGACGGGATCGACGTGGACGCCTTGTCGATCAACCTGGAGTGGCATTTCTGAGCGCGGCGTTTTTTTTTGCGAGCCCACAATCTAAATATTTAGACAATCGCGCAGGCTGGCAGTACGCTTTGTGAAGCCTTGCACGGGCGGACCGGCGGCGATCCTGGGCAGGTTCAGGCGTCAGCTGTCTAAAAAACCATACAAAAACAAGAGGTAAACCAAGATGGCTTCTTCCGAAAAGCGTCCGAAGAAGGACGCGTCACCCAAGAAGGCCTTGATAGCCAGCGTGACCGGCTATGCGATGGACGGCTTCGACCTGCTGATTCTCGGGTTCATGCTGCCGGCGATCACCATCGGTCTCGGTCTGAGCTCCTCGGAGGCTGGCTCGCTGGTGACATGGACGTTGCTCGGCGCCGTGGCCGGGGGGCTGATCTTCGGCCAATTGAGCGACCGCTATGGCCGGGTACGCATGCTGACCCTGTGCATCCTCACCTTCTCGATATTCACCGGGCTGTGCGCATTCGCCCAGGGCTACTGGGACCTGCTGATCTATCGAACCCTGGCCGGGTTCGGCCTGGGCGGGGAGTTCGGCATCGGCATGGCACTGATCGCCGAAACCTGGCCGGCCAACCGGCGCAATCGTGCTTCTTCCTATGTGGGCATGGGGTGGCAGGCCGGCGTGCTCGCCGCTGCATTGCTCACGCCATTGCTGCTGCCCTACATCGGCTGGCGCGGCATGTTCCTGGTCGGGTTGCTGCCGGCGTTCGTCTCGCTCGTGGTTCGCCATACCATGAGCGAGCCGGCAGAGTTCGTGAAGGCCGCAGCCGACCCGGTGCCTTTCGCACGGCGCTTCACCGACCTGTTCAAGGACCGGCAGACCAGCAAGGCGAGCCTGGGGGTGATGGTGCTCACCTCGGTGCAGAACTTCGGCTACTACGGGCTGATGATCTGGATGCCCAGCTACCTGTCGAACAAGTTCGGCTTCTCGCTGATGGCCTCCGGAACCTGGACCGCAGTGACGGTGCTGGGCATGGCGTTCGGTATCTGGCTGTTCGGGCACCTGGCCGACCGTTTCGGACGCAAGCGCATGTTCCTGCTGTATCAGGCCGGCGCAGCGTTCATGGTCATCGCCTATGCCAACCTCGACAACCCCACGGTCATGCTGTTTGCCGGCGCGATCATGGGCATCTTCGTCAACGGCATGATCGGTGGCTACGGCGCATTGATCTCCGATCTGTACCCCGCGCAGATCCGTGCCACGGCGCAGAACGTGCTGTTCAACGTGGGCAGGGCCGCCGGTGGCTTCGGGCCGCTGGTGGTGGGCGCCGTAGCGCTGCACTATTCGTTCTCGGCGGCCATCATGCTGCTTGCCTCGCTGTATGGGGTGGCGATGCTCGCGACGGTGTTGCTGCTTCCCGCCTGCCAGGCCCACGACGTGCCGAAGCCGCAGCCGGCCTAGCCCGGCGGGATGGTTATGAATTTGCTCTGGCTTATTCGTATCAAAAATTAGACAGAAACACCGAGCTGCAGTACAGTCAGCTTAAGCAATCGCTGAAACACCGCTTCATCTGCCGCTTCATCACTGAGGCGGCATCTACTTTTGACCGTGCTGTATAAAAAATTAGACAAATGCGAGGCCACCTCAATGAACGTGATTTCCGGCTGCTGCCAGGCGAGTGCCCTGACTCCCCCAGACGACACCTTGGCGGTCGTGATTTCCAACCAATGGGTCAACGATGAATACAAGCGCCTGGTGCTACAGGCCGACGGCGCCGCCAGCCAGTCGCTTCCGGGGCAGTTCTTCAACCTGCTGTGCCCGAGTGAAGGCGAGCACAAGCCGTACTTCCGTCGCCCCATGAGCACCTACAAGGCCGACCCGGCCACGGGCCAGGTGGAGTTTCTGTACAAGGTGACCGGCAAGGGCACCTATGGCCTGGAGACGCTTGGCCAGGCGCAGACCGTGGAGATTCTTGGCCCGCTGGGCAAGGGCTTCGACCTGCAGCCGGGGTGGCAGCACATGATCATCGTGGCCCGGGGCGTGGGGCTGGCCACCCTGGCGCCGCTGGCCGAAGCGGCGCATCGGCTGGGCATCCGCCTGACCGCAGTGCTGAGTGCCCGCAGCGAGAAGAGCCTGCTTTCGCGCGAGCGCTTCGCCTCGCTGGGGGCCGACGTGCGGGTGGTGCTGGATGAGGATGGCAGCAGCTCGCCCGAACGGCTCGAACCGCTGCTGCGCCAGATCATCGCCCGTGAAGGCACCGATGCGCTGTTCACGTGTGGCTCCAGGCGGCTGACCCAGTTGCTGAAGAAGCTGAGCGCCGAGCTCGGCCTGGTGGGCCAGGTAGCGCTGGAGCAACAGATGGTGTGCGGCCTGGGCATGTGCCAGTGCTGCGTCGAGGTGTTCGAGGTAGACGGGCTCAGGGTGGGCAAGCGGGTATGCCTCGAAGGCCCTGTATTCGACCTGGCGGAGGTGGTGTGATGATCAATCTGAGCGTACAGGTCGGCGGGTTGCGCCTGAAGAACCCGGTGATGCCGGCATCGGGCACCTTTGCCGAAGAGCTTGCCCACCTGCTGGACTTCAACCAGCTGGGTGCACTGGTGACCAAGACCATCACCACCGAAAAGCGCAGCGGCAACCCGATGCCGCGGGTCTGCGAGCTGAACGACGGGATGATGAATGCCATCGGCATTCCCAGCAAAGGCGCGCAGCTGTTCATCGACAAGGTGGTGCCGTTCTACCGCGACTACGACGCGCCGTTGATCGTGAGCATTTCGGCGCCCACGGCCCAGGGCTTTGCCGACCTGGCGGCGCGGCTGAGCGATGTGCCAGGCGTGGCCGGCATCGAGGCCAATATCTCGTGCCCCAACCTGGAAGCGCATGGCCAGTCGTTCGGCATGCAGGCTGAAAGTACCCGCGACGTGGTGGAGCTGATGCGCCAGGTCACCTCGTTGCCGCTGTGGGTCAAGCTGACCCCCAATGCCGGCGAGGTGGTGCCGGTTGCCCTGGCTGCGCAGGAGGCCGGGGCCGATGCCGTCGTGGTGGGCAACACGCTGCTCGGGTTGTCGGTGGACATCGAGCGAGGCCGCGCGCGGCTGGGCAACTTCATGGGCGGCATATCCGGCGCCGCCATCCGCCCGCTGATGGTGCGCCTGACCTATCAATGCGCCCAGGCGCTGGAAATTCCGGTGATTGGCTGCGGTGGCATTGCCACGGCCGACGATGCGCTGGAGTTCATCTATGCCGGCGCCTCGGCGGTGCAAGTGGGTACGGCCACCTTCCTGCACCCGAAAACCATGAACACCATGGTGTCTGAACTGGAGGCCTACTGCCGGCGCAAGGGCGTTGCCTCGATCAGCACCCTGATCGGCGCCCTCGACGATTTGCCCGCCGAGCCGTTTGGAGCCTTGCCATGATCGCGCAATGGCCTGAACAGGCCGCCAGACTGTTCGACACCATCGCCGCCTTGTCACGCGATGCCCAGGTGGGGATCACCCGCGAAAGCTACGGCCCCGGCGAGAGTGACGCCATCGCCTGCCTGAGCGACTTCGCCTTGACCCAGGGGCTGGAGGTGGCAACCGACCGTGCGGGCAACGTGATCTTCACGCGCAAGAGCGACAATGGCCAGCCCGCACTGTGGTACGGCTCGCACCTGGACTCGGTGCCCCAGGGCGGCAACTACGACGGCCTGGCCGGCGTTGTGGCGGGCCTGCTGTGCCTGTGCCGGCTCGACCGCGAGGGCGTTGCCACGGCGCAGCCGGTGCGGGTCATCGGGCTGCGTGGCGAGGAGAGCGCCTGGTACGGCAAGTCGTACATAGGTTCGCGTGCGCTGGTCGGCGGGTTGAGCGAGCACGACCTGCAGCTGACCAACCGCTTCAGCCAGCGCACCCTGGGCCAGGCCATGCAGGCCGTGGGCGCCGACCTGGCAGCGATTGGCCGTCAGCAGTGGCTGGTCGATCGCACCCAGTTTGCCGGCTATCTGGAAGTGCATATCGAGCAGGCGCAGTCGCTGGAGCGCATGGGGCAGGCCGTGGGGATCGTGCCCGGCATCCGCGGCAACCTGCGCCATAACCAGGTTCGCTGCCTGGGCGAAGATGGCCATTCGGGCGCCGTGGCTCGGGAGGACCGCCACGACGCCGTGTTTGCCGTGAGCGAGCTGGTGGCCCGCATCGACCAATGCTGGCGTGAGTACCTCGCCGCCGGGCGAGACCTGGTGGTTACCGTCGGCACACTGGGGACCAACGCGGCGCACCATGCCGTCTCGCGTATTCCCGGCGAGGTCAGCTTCAGCCTCGAGATGCGCAGCCTCGACATGGCCACGCTCGAGGCCTTTCACGCGGTTGCGCTGCACGAGGCAAAGGCCATCGAGCAGGCCCGCCAGGTTCGCTTCGAGTTCGACCTGCGTATCGACACGGCCCCGGCGGCCATGCACGCCCCCTGGGTCGAGGCGCTGGTGCGCCAGGCCCGCCAACAAGGCTGGCAGGGCGTGCTCACCCCCAGCGGGGCCGGCCATGACGCTGCGGTTTTCGCCAACGTCGGCATCCCCAGCGCCATGCTGTTCATCCGCAACCAGCACGGCTCGCACAACCCCCACGAGGCCATGGCCCTGGACGACTTTCTGGTGGCCACCGAGGTGCTCTACCACACGACACTGGAGCTGACACCATGAGCGTACCCCGCAATGCCTGGTTGATCCGCAACGCGACCCTGGTGAATGAAGGCCGCACCTGGGCGGCCGATGTGCGGCTGCGCGAGGGCCGCATCGACTGTATCGGGCAGGCCCTGCAGCCGCTTGCCGGGGAGGGCGTGATCGAGGCGCACGGCCTGTGGCTGTTGCCGGGAATGATCGACGATCAGGTGCACTTCAGGGAGCCCGGCCTGACCCACAAGGCGGACATCGCCAGCGAGTCGCGGGCCTGTGCAGCGGGCGGCATCACCAGTTTCATGGAAATGCCCAACACCAACCCGCCCGCGCTCGATCGGGCCAGCCTGGAAGCCAAGTACGCCATCGCCGCCGCATCGAGCGCGGTCAACTACGCCTTCTACATGGGGGCAAGCAACGACAACCTGGCCGCCATTCGCGCCATCGACCCGGCCAGCACGCCAGGGCTGAAGGTGTTCATGGGGGCCTCGACCGGCAACATGCTGGTGGACGACCCCGAGGTGTTGAACGAGATCTTCCGGGTTTCGCCGGTGCCGATCATCACCCATTGCGAAGACACGCCCATGATCAATGCCGAGCTGGAAAAGGCCAGGGCGCGCTTTGGCGAGGACATTCCTGCCCGCGAGCACCCGCTGATCCGTTCGCGCCAGGCGTGCATCAGGTCCACTCGGCTGGCCATCGAGCTGGCGCGCAAGCACGGCACGCGCCTGCATGTGCTGCACATCTCCACGGCAGAAGAGCTGCAGCTGTTCGAGCCCGGCCCCCTCAGCGGCAAGCGCATCACCGCCGAAACCTGCGTGCACTTTCTGCACTTCACCGATCACGACTACGAGCGGCTGGGCTTTCTGATCAAGTGCAACCCGGCGATCAAGTCGGCCAGTGACCGCGACGCCATCGTCAAGGCGCTGGCCGAAGGTCGGCTCGACGTGCTGGCGACCGACCATGCCCCGCACCTGCTCGAAGAAAAGCGCAGCACTTACGCCAAGGCGCCGTCAGGCATTCCGCTGGTGCAGTACGCGCTGCAGGCCGCCCTGGAGCGTGTCTTCTGCGGGGAGCTGAGCCTGGAGCGTCTGGTCGAGGTGGTCAGCCACGCACCGGCGCAGCTGTTCCAGGTCAGTGGCCGGGGCTACCTGCGCGAGGGCTACGCCGCCGACCTGGTGCTCGTCGACCCGCAGCGCCCGCACCGGGTGAGCAATGACCAGGTGCTGTCCAAGTGCGGCTGGACGCCGTTTGCCGGTACCGAGTTCTCATCGAGCATCGTCGCCACGTTCGTCAATGGCGAACGGGTGTGGGACGGCGCCACGGTGAACAGTGCAGTCCGTGGGCAACGACTTTCCTTCAACCGCGCCACGCCTGCCTAGTGGCGCAACAAGAGGTACGAACAGCGATGAATTTTCATGAAATGGTGCAACGCTTCGCCGCCGCGCTGCCGGGCACCGACTCGTTCAAGCAGGCCAACGCCGACTGTGAGGCCATCATCCGTGACCAGCCGTTCCAGGCCGGCGCGGCCTTTCTGGTCGCGGGCTTTTGCCGCAGCTACGTGCTCATCTACGAGGATCAGGGGCTGGAGCACGACTTCGCCCTGCGCAACCAGCGCCAGCTGCTCGAGTACATGAACAGCCTGCAGGCGGCCCTGGCGACGTGCGATCACGCGATTGCGCACCAGGCGCTGATCGAGGTGGTAACCCATTACGCCAGGAGCGAGCGGATTTTCTAGGGCGGCGGCTGGCGGCGCCAGCAGGCCGGAGCCAACGGCCTAGAGCGCCGTCCAGGACTGCCTCGAAGCCTGCAGCTGGTTCTTGATCCAGTTGGTAAAGGCCCGCACGGCGGGCCGCTCGCACTTCTGCAGGTCGGTGACCAGGTAGTAGCCGCGGTGCGAGTGGATGACGATATCGAAGGGGCGCACCAGCAGCCCCTTGGCCATGGAGTCGCCACACAGCAGGTTGTCGCCCATGGCAACGCCCTGGGCCGCGATGCACGCCGCTTGTGCGCAATGTGCATCGGAAAACAGGATGCCAGTGGCCACGTTCAGCTCCGGGGTGTTCGCCGCCGCCTGCCACACCCGCCAGTCGCTGTAGTCGCTCATGTGCAGCAATGGGAACGCGGCCAGGTCCTGCGGGGTCTTGAGCCCGCCCAGGGCGTTGATCAGCCGCGGGCTGCAGACCGGAAAGTAGTTCAGCGCCGCTATCTGCTCCACCTGCATGCCAGGCCAGTCGCCGATACCGTAGGAGATGAACAGGTCGGCGTTGTGGTTGCTCACGTCATCCGCCGTGGTCGGTGTGACCATGTGCAACTGGACCTGGGGGTATTCCTTCACGAAGCCGCCGATGTGATGGCACAGCCAGTAGGTGGAAAACCCCGAGCTGCAACTGATGGTCAACTTGCCATACACCTCCTGGTCATCGACCCGCCGGCCTGCATCCTCCAGGTTGGCCAGCAGGCGCTGGATCTCCCGGGCGTAGCGTTCGCCGCGAAACGTCAGCGAGATACCCCGGCCCTGGCGCTCGGTCAGGGCAAAGCCGAGGGTGTCCTCCATGCCCGTGATCTGATGGCTGATGGCGCTGCGGGTGAGGTTGAGCTCAAGCGCCGCGGCAGTCACGCTGCCCAACCGGGCAACCGCTTCCAGGGCACGTAACGCGGGCATCGAGGGTAGACGCATGGGGCGCTCCACTGACTTATTGTTGAGCAAATATAAACATTAATGGCGAAATAAATCGATTGTCGTATTTTCTGGTTCAACAATACTAGGCAGGCCCTGCGGGTCCGAGCCGCTCAGCGGGGTCACATACCAATAAGGAATGCCCTGCATGATCGAGCCCAAGGCCTTTGCCCAGAACTGGGTGGACCAACAGCAAACGACCCTGTCCGACTGGCACCAGGTGATCTGGCATTATGCCGAGCCGGCCTTTCGCGAGTACAAGTCCTGCGCCTGGTACGTCGAGCTGCTGCGCAGGCAAGGGTTCGAGGTGGAGGAGGGCAGCGGCGGCATGCCTACCGCCTTCTGCGCCACGTTTCGCAACGGCGACGGCCCTGTGCTGGCGACCTACGCGGAGTACGACGCGGTGCCGGGCAACAACCAGGCGGCGACCACCCGGCGCCAGCCGCGCGAAGGGCTGTCGCGTTTCGCCCCGGGGCATACCGACCCTCATTCGGCGCTGGGCATCAGTGCCCTGGGGGGCCTGCTGGCCGCCAAGGCCGCCATGCTCGAACATGGCATCGCGGGCACGCTGAAATTCTTCGGCGAGCCGGCGGAAAAGCTGCGCGCCTCCAAGCCGGTGCACGCGGCCAAGGGCTATTACGATGACCTGGACGCGGCCATCAGCTTCCACCCCACATACATGCTGCCGCTGAACAACACCACTACCTGGGATACGCACTGCGGCATCGCCTACGCCTACATCTATACCTTCACCTGCGATTCGCCCCAGGACTGGATCGCAGCGGACAAGTACAGCCCGATTCCGCAGAACCACCTGGCCGCCAGGGCGCCTGGGGCCAACGACGCGCTGGTGCACTTCTATACCCTGAACGAAAGCATGCGCCGCTCCACGTTGCCGTTCACCGGGCTGTGGAGCTACAACGAGGCGATCCTCACCGCCGGCCAGGCCACGGCCGACAACCTGCCACCGCACATCGCGCAGATCCAGTACCTGTCGCGCTGCGACTCGCTCGAGCAGGCCGAGGCCATCTCCCAGGTGATGGACAACAACGCTGCCGCCGCCGCCCTGGCCACCGGCTGCCAGTGGAACAAGACCTGGGTGTGCAAGTCCCGTGGCGGGCTGCCCAACCATGTGCTGGCGCAGGCCACCTACGACAACCTGCAGGCCATCGGCGCCCCCACCTGGGACGACGAGGCCATCGCCATCGCGCAGCAGATCCAGGGCAACCTGGGGCTCGAACCCATGGCCCGGCCGTTTCTGCCCGAAACCGAAACCCTGATCGACCCACAGGAGTGCGAGCGCCTGCTGCGCCAGCAGATGCCCGCCTGGCAAAAGCACCTGACCTCGGACGACTACCCCGAATACACCTGGCATTGCCCGACCGTGCGCCTGCTGGTGGCCCGCCCGATGCTCTCGGCGCCGCCTGGCTACTCCTACCCGGACTGGGTGCCCAATGCCCTGGGCGGCATCCGCCAGACCATCGACCCGATGATCCAGGTGGCGGCCAAGACCATCGGTGCCACCCTGATCGACCTGCTCACGCGGCCCGAGCTGCTGGCCGCCGCCCGCCAGGAATTCACCGAGCGTACCGGCGGCGGCATTGGCGGCACACGCTGGCAGGCGCCGCTGCTGCCCCGGGACTTCAAGGTCCCGCATGACTTCCGCTGGCCCGAATACATCCGCACCGCCCGTGGCGAGGAGTGGTGGATTCCGGCCCGGGACGACGAATAGCCGACCGGCGACGGCGCCTGCGGCGCCTTTTACCCAACCTGGTTTTCTTGGACTGGTACCGCGCGGCGGTGCCATGCAAAGGTGTTCCCTGCGATGAGTGCGATGACCGATTACCGCTCCAGCCATGTGCCCGGCCCCCAAGGCGCCGCCGACCTGGTGTTTCTGAATGGCCGCATCTATACGGTCGATGAGTCTGCCCCCTGGGCCGAAGCCGTGGCCATTCGCAATGGCAGCTTCGTCGCGGTGGGCAGCAACGACGAGGCGAAGGCGTTCGTCGGCCCGCGCACCCAGGTGGTGGATCTGGACGGCCGTTTCGTGATGCCGGGTATCTACGACATGCACACCCACCCGGACCTCAAGCTTGCGCCCGGGTACTCCGGCTACCTCGAAGTCGGCGTCAGCGATCCGACCCCGGAGCAGGTGCGCCAGGCCATTCTCGACTATGCGGCCGAGCACCCGGGCGACGGCTGGGTGTATGGGCAGTACTTCGTGCGCTATACCTTCAAGCAGGCCGGGCTGGTGCCGTCGCGGCAATGGCTGGACAGCGTGCTGCCGGACCGCCCGGTGGCGATCCTGGATCGCTCCTGGGGCTGCATGATGGTCAACTCCAGGGCGCTCGAGATCGCCGGGATCGACGCCGACACCATCGACCCGCGCCACGGCTACATCGAGCGCGACAGCGTCACCGGCGAGCCGACCGGCATCCTGGTGGACGGTGCCTATGCACTGATGCACGCCGCCATGCCGCCCACCCCGCAACACGCCCTGAAGCGTGCCTACCGCGAAGGGGTGTGGTTCCAGAGCGGTCATGGGGTGGTGGGCACCAAGTATGTGCACGTGTGCGAGCACCGCCTCAATGCGCTCAAGGCCATCGACCAGGCGGGCGAGCTGTCGGTGCGCGTGGA
The DNA here is from genome assembly GCF_049942755.1 of Pseudomonas palmensis. Classification (NCBI taxonomy): domain Bacteria; kingdom Pseudomonadati; phylum Pseudomonadota; class Gammaproteobacteria; order Pseudomonadales; family Pseudomonadaceae; genus Pseudomonas; species Pseudomonas palmensis. The sequence continues at coordinate 5,516,152 of NZ_CP187958.1, read as the reverse complement.
GGCCGCGATCAGCTGGCAGGACGACATCTTCCCGGTCAAGCGGCGCTGGGAGCTGCTGGCGGGTGAGCGTCACTTCTATCGCAGCGCACGGCTCAACGCCAATGCAGTCAAGTTCCACTTCGACGGCACCCACGAATCGCGCTCGTCGTACCTGTCCAGCGCATGGCCGGGGGAGGAGCGCTGGCGCGGCCACCTCAACCTGACCCCCGAGCACATCACCGACATGGTGGTGGACATGGACCGCCGGGGTATCCGGGTCATCGCCCATTGCACCGGTGACGGCGCCTCCGACCTGTTCCTCGATGCCGTGGCCATGGCGCGGGCCAAGAACGGGCCCGACGGCGTGCGCCACCAGTGCGCGCACAGCACCACCTTGCTGGATGCCAACCTGCCGCGTTTTGCCGCGCTCAACGTCACCGCCGAGTTCTCCCCGGTGGGCTGGTTCCCTTCATCGTTTGCCAACGCCCGCGCCGTGTTCGGCGAAGACCGCATGCAGCGCGCCTACAACTTCAAGGGCGTGTTCGAGCATGGCGGCGTCGCGGTGATGGGCACCGACTGGCCGGTGTCCAGCATCAACCCCTGGATCGGCTTCGAGGCGATGGTCACCCGGCAGAACCCGTTCGGCGAGGAGCAGGGCAGTTTCTACGGCTCGCCCATCAGCCTGGAGCAGGCCATGCGCGTGATGACCATCAACGGGGCGTGGTGCATGGGTATCGAGGACAAGGCCGGCTCCATCGAGACGGGCAAGTCCGCGGACCTGATCGTGCTCGATCGCAACCTGTTCGAGGTGGAGCCCAAGGGCAACATCCACAACACCCAGGTGCAGATCACCGTGCTCGAAGGTGAAATCACCTGGGACCGCAACGGCGAGTTCGATGCCGGCACCCACGCGGCCACCTGGCGCCGTGAACTACCCAACTTCTGAGGCGGGCCGTTTTGATGAACAAGCAGTCTCCCATTCCGGTGACGCTGGTGTCGGGGTTTCTCGGCTCCGGCAAGACCACCCTGCTCAACAAGATCCTGGGCAGCGATCACGGCTTGCGCATGGCGGTGATGGTCAATGACTTTGGCGCGATCAACATCGACAGCGAGCTGATCGTCAGCCAGACCCAGACCACCCTCAGCCTGGCCAACGGCTGCATCTGCTGCACGGTTGAAAGCGACCTGATCGAGCAACTGGGGCGCCTGCTCGGCGACCGGCAGAACCGCCCGGAGTACATTCTGATCGAGGCGAGCGGGGTGTCGAGCCCGGGCAAGATCGCCCGCACGCTGAAGTACCCGCAGTTTCGCGATGCGCTGTCGATCGACAGCATCATCACGGTGGTGGACACCGAGCAGTTCGGGCAGCTCGAGGGCGAGATGGCGCAGTTGGCCATGGACCAGCTGGACGTGGCGGACATCATCGTGCTGAACAAGGTGGACCGGGTCGAACGCAGCCAGATCGAGGCGCTCAAGAGCCGCTGGCTGTACCCCCGGGCGCGAATGCTCGAATGCCAGTATGGCGATGTACCGCTGGAGCTGGTGCTGGGCGTGGGGCGCGGCAACCCGCTGGCGTCGTTCACGCCGGCCAAGGCGGCCTCAGCGCCGAGCCTGGGCGGGCACGCGGCAGATCACGCCAGCGTGTTCGAGTCCTGGAGTTTCGCCAGCGACAGACCGATGGCGCTCGACACGCTGCGCGCGACGCTGGCGCAACTGCCGGCGTCGATCTATCGGGCCAAGGGCACGCTGCACATCGCCGAAGTGCCGGGCAAGCGGTTCATCATGCACCTGGTCGGCAGCCGCTGCGAGATCCTGCCCGACCGCGCCTGGGGCGATGAAACGCCCCACACTCGGCTCGTGTGCATCGGCAAGCGCGGCACCCTGGCCCCCGAGGCGCTCGAGGCCGGCTTCCAGGCGTGCGTTGTCCACACAAATGACAAGCTTTATTCACATCATGGGTGAAGCGGAATTGGCGACGGCCTCCGGCAGGTTCAGCAATGTGGGTGGTAGTGGCCTTCTGGCCTGTGCGGAGGGGGCAGGAGTGGTGAGCAGATATCAACAATCAGCCAAATTTAATTCGATTGTGGTTGCCCAGCATCTACTGAAAAATGCCTCGGCGGTCTGGTAAAAATAACAGGAGAAGACCCAATGACTAGTTGTGCTCAGGCGCTCGTCAAACTGCTTGAAGGTTATGGTGTGGACACCGTGTTCGGTATTCCGGGCGTGCACACTGTTGAGTTGTATCGCGGATTGCACGGTAGCCGGCTTCGCCATGTCAGCCCTCGCCACGAGCAGGGCGCAGGGTTCATGGCGGACGGCTATGCCCGAGCCAGTGGCAAGCCGGGGGTGTGCTTCATCATCACAGGCCCCGGCATGACCAACATTCTGACCGCCATGGGCCAGGCCTACGCCGACTCGGTGCCGATGCTGGTGATTTCCACCACCAGCCGTCGCGAGCACCAGCGGCTGGGGCACGGTTACCTGCACGAACTGCCTGACCAGCGCGCCATGGTGGCCGGCGTGTGTGCCTTCAGCCATACCCTGCAGCGCCCGCAGGAACTGCCGGAGGTGATTGCCCGTGCCTTCGCGCTGTTCGGTTGCGCCCGGCCGCGCCCGGTTCATATCGAGATCCCGCTGGATGTGCTGGAAATGCCGGCCGATGGCCTGGACCTGAGCCCTCGCGCATTGCCGCTGGCCAGCGCGCCTGCCGAGGCGGCCGTACAGCAGGCCGCCGCCCTGCTGGGCGCGGCACGGCGGCCGCTGATTCTTGCCGGCGGCGGCGCGCGCGGTGCCAGTGATGCACTGCGGGCACTGGCCGAGCGTCTCCAGGCACCCGTTGCGCTGACCACCAATGCACGCGGCATCCTGCCGCCTGCGCACCCGCTGCTGCTCGATGGCGTGCAATCGTCCGCCCATGGCCGTGCACTTTTCGCCCAGGCCGATGTGGTGCTGGCGGTGGGCACCGAGCTGGGCGAAACCGACTACGACTTCTTCGGCCTCGGGCCACTGGCCCTGCAGGTGCCGGTGATTCGCCTGGACATCGACCCGATGCAGATCCTGGGCGTGCAACGCGCAGCCGTCGGGCTGCTTGGCGACGCACGGTTGGGGCTGCAGGCCCTGATCGCAGCGCTGCCCGGGGCGGCCGCAGACAGTGACTGGGCCGCGTTGAACGTGCCGCGGGTCAATGCCGCCGAGCGCGGCAGCTGGACCGGCAGGCAGCAGGCCATGCAGGCGCTGCTGGATACGCTGCGCGACAGCCTGCCGGCGCCGATCCTGGTTGGCGATTCGACGCAGCCGGTGTACCAGGGCGCGCTGGGCTATCGCGCACCGGCCCCGTGCACCTGGTTCAACGCCGGTACCGGGTACGGAACGCTGGGCTACGGCCTGCCGGCGGCCATCGGTGCCAAGGTTGCCCTGCCTGAACGTGCCGTGGTGGCGCTGGTGGGCGATGGTGGTTTGCAGTTCTCGAGCGCCGAACTGATCGCGGCGCGCGAGCACGGCATCGGGGTCATCCTGGTGCTGTGGAACAACCAGTGCTACGGCGAAATTCGCGACTACATGACGGCGCGCGACATTGCGCCCCTGGGCGTGGACATCCTCACGCCGGACTTCGCGGCCTTCGCACGCTCCTGTCATGTGCAGTACCACACCGCCGGCAGCCTGGACGGGTTGCGCGATCTGCTGCAAGGCCTGGAGAGCGGCGAGCCGCACGTCATCGAACTGAACGCCTCGGACTTTCTGCCTGCCTGACGGGGCTGTCCGGTCGGGTTGATCAACAACAATGGGACATCGAAGCATGATCCACGAAAAAGGGCTGCCAAGCGTGCAGTCGACCCCCGTCGTCGCCATCGATGACCTGCACAAGAGCTACGGCGACCATCACGTCCTCAAAGGGATCTCCCTGCGTGCCCATGAGGGGGACGTGGTGTCCCTGATCGGTTCCAGCGGCTCGGGCAAGAGCACCTTGCTGCGCTGCATCAACCTGCTGGAGATTCCCAACGCCGGCAGCCTGCGCGTGAACGACGAGGAAGTCAGGTTCAGGCAGGGGCGTGGCGGGGTGCGCGAGATCGCCGACCTGCGCCAGGTCGAGCGGCTGCGTGCGACCCTGAGCATGGTGTTCCAGAACTTCAACCTGTGGCCGCATCGCACCGTGCTGGAGAACGTGATCGAGGCCCCGGTGCATGTACTGGGTGAGAAGCGCCAGGACGCGATCGCGCATGCCGAGCAGTTGCTGGAGAAGGTCGGGCTGGCCCACAAGCGCCACGACTACCCCTCGTTTCTGTCCGGTGGCCAGCAGCAACGGGTCGCCATCGCGCGGGCACTGGCGGTACGCCCCAAGGTGATGCTGTTCGACGAACCTACCTCGGCGCTGGACCCGGAGCTGGTGGGCGACGTGTTGAAGGTGATCCGCGACATCGCGCAGGAGGGCCGCACGATGATCCTGGTGACCCATGAGATGGCGTTCGCGCGGGATGTCTCCACCCAGGTCGTATACCTGCACCAGGGCCAGATCGAAGAGCAGGGCCCACCGCAACAGGTGATGCTCGACCCGCACAGCGAGCGGTGCCGCCAGTTCGTGATGGCGCAGAACAATCGCTCATAACAACACTATTCATCCGCGGGGGCGTGCCCCTGCATTGTCCGCTGCCAAAAACCAAACAATAGCTGCATAAGGACTGTTAAATGAAAAAGACACTCGTTGCTGTCGTGCACTCGCTCCTGCTGGCCGGGGCGATCAATGTCGCTCACGCCCAGGACAAGGTGGTGTTCGCGATTTCCCAGGAACCCTACCCGCCGTTTTCCTTCAGAAACAGCAATGGTGCGTGGAGCGGTTTCGAGCCTGACCTGATCAGCGAAGTGTGCAAGCGCATGCAGGCCGAGTGCTCGCTCAAGGGAATGGCCTGGGACGGCCTGATTCCGGCGCTGCGCTCCAAGCAGGTGGACGTCATCATGAACTCGATGTCCATCACCCCCGAACGCGAGCAGGTGGTGGACTTCAGCGACCCTTACATCGAGACGCCCGCACTGTGGGTCGGGGATGCCGCCCTGGAACTGACGCCCACCCCGGAAGGGCTCAAGGGCAAGATCATCGGCGTGCAGGGCTCGACCAGCCATTCGGCCTACGTCAAGGAGTACTTCGGCAAAGGCTCGACCATCCGCTACTACAACGACCAGGACGACCTGCTGGCCGACCTGCGCAGCGGCCGCATCGACATCATGCTGGCCGACAAGATCTCGGTGGAGCCGATGCTGGCACTGCCCGACAACGCGATGCTGGCCGGCAAGGGCATCGCGCCGGCCGACCCGCTGTTCGGCAAGGGCATCGGCGCGGCGGTGCGCAAGGGCGACGATGCCCTGCGCGAGAAGCTGAACCAGGCGCTCAAGGCCGTGCGTGAAGACGGCACCTACGACGCCATCGGTGCGCGCTACTTCAAATCCAGTGTCACAGCCGCCCAATGAGGCGGTTGAAACCTGCGCGGGTGATCGGGTGCCTGTATGACCATTTCTGAAATGTCCAATCTGCTGTTCGCCGAGGGCTGGATTCAAACCCTGGCCCAGGGCGCGGTGAAAACCCTGGGTATCTCCCTGGGGGCCTTCGCGCTGGGCCTGTGCATCGGCCTGCTCGTCGCGTTGATCAAGCTCAGGGGGCCACGCTGGATGGTCGCCTGTGCCAACTGCTACACCACGCTGTACCGCGCCGTGCCGGAACTGCTGCTGATCCTGCTGCTGTACTACGCAGGCACCGACCTGCTGAACCTGGCGATGGCCGCGATGGGCCGGCCCAGTGTCGAGATCAACGGTTTTCTGGCTGCGGTCGTGGTGCTGGGGATTGTCCAGGGCGCCTACTCGGGTGAGGTGATTCGCGGCGCCGTCGAGGCCATTCCTGCGGGGCTGGTGGAGGCCGGCAGGGCCTACGGCATGTCGCGGGCAAAGCTGTTGAGCCGGATCATCCTGCCGTGCATGTTGCCGTTCGCCATCGCGGGCCTGTCGAACCTGTGGCTGGTGCTGGTCAAGGAAAGTGCGCTGATCAGCGTGGTGGGCTACAGCGAACTGCTGACCGCCGGGCGTCAGGCGGCGGCCAGCACCAAGCACTACCTGCTGTTCTACCTGGTGGTCGCGGCGTTCTATTACGTCATCACCCTGGTTTCCAGCATGGTGTTCCGCAAGTTCGAGGCCGGCTTCGAACGCTGGATGCCCAGGAACGTATAAGGGGACGATCATGGATTTGACTTGGCTGAATGATTTTTCCAGTGAACTGCTGCGCGGTGCCGGCCTGACCGTGCAGTTGCTGCTCATCTCGGCAGGCTTCGGGTTTGTACTGGCTATCGCGATGGCCCTGGGGCGCCTGTCCAACAGCGTCGTGCTGGCCAACGCCTGCAGGTTTGTCAGCAGCGTGATTCGCGGTACGCCGCTGCTGGTGCAGATCTACATCCTGTATTACGGCGTCGGCAGCGTGCTGGCCAGCTACCCGCTGATCAGGGGCGGGGTGTTGTGGCCCTACCTGCGCGAAGGGTTCTGGTATGTGGCCCTTGCACTGACCTTGAGCGTGGGGGCGTATGTGGGCGAAGTGCTGCGCAGTGGCCTGCGCGCCGTACCCAGGGGCGAGCTCGAAGCGGCACGCGCCTATGGCATGCGCCGCGGGCAGATCCTGCGCAGGGTCTGGTTGCCGCGGGCATTGCAGATGGTCAGGCCAACCCTGGCGGGGGAGAGCGTGATGCTGCTCAAATCCACGGCGCTGGCCTCCACCGTCGCGGTTACCGACCTGCTCGGCGCCGCCAACATCGTGCGTTCGCAGACCCTGCGGGTCTATGAGCCGCTGCTGTTGGTGGCGATCACCTACATCGTCCTGGCCCTGATCATCGAAAAGAGCTTCAAGTTGATGGGCACCACCTCGCAGCGTCGAGTCTAGTGGCTAACGTATTGGCGTCGGTCTGCACGCCACAAGGAATTCAAATGAAGTATTCATCTCTGGTTCAACGCATCAGCGGCGAGAGCGTAGCCGCATGGGACATTCACTATGCTGCCTGCCAGGCGCAGGAGCGGGGCGAGAACGCGATCATCCTCAGCATCGGCGACCCCGATTTCGCGACGGACGATGCGATCTGCGAGGCCGCGATCCAGGCCCTGAAGGCCGGCGATACCCACTACACCCCGGTAGTGGGCCGGGAAAAGCTGCGCGAAGCCATCGCGGCCAAGCAGCGCAAGCTGCTGGGCATACCGGTGGCCGCCGAGAACGTCGCGCTGGTGGCCGGTGCGCAGAACGGCCTGTACGCCGCAGCCATGTGCCTGTTCGAAAGCGGTGATGACGTGCTGGTGCCCGAGCCGATGTACCTGACCTACGCTGCCAGCGTGCAGGCATCCGGTGCGCGGCTGGTGTGCATCGAGCAGCCTGCCGAGAAGGACTTTCGCCTCACGGCCCAGGCGCTTGAAGCCGCACTGACCCCCAACACCCGTGGCATCGCCCTGGCCACGCCGAACAACCCCACCGGCAACGTCTACACCCGCGAGGAGCTGGAGGCGGTGGCGCAGGTGGCCCGGCGTCACGACCTGTGGGTGATCTCGGACGAGGTCTACTGCCAGCTGACCTACGACGCGCCGCACATCAGCATCGCCAGCCTGGAGGGCATGGCCGAGCGCACGGTGGTGCTCAACAGCCTGTCCAAATCCCACGCCATGACCGGCTGGCGGGTCGGCTGGGTGGTGGCGCCCACGAGCCTTGTCCAGCACCTGGACAACCTGCTGCTGTGCATGCTCTACGGTCTGCCGGGCTTTGTTCAGGAAGCCGCGCTCAAGGCCATCGAGCTGGACGATGAGATCGTCGCCTCGGCCCGCGAACTCTACACCCGCCGCCGTGACCTGATCGCCCGGGAGCTGGACGGGGTGCCGCTGATCAAGGGCAAGGTGCCCGAGGCGGGCATGTTCATGCTGCTGGACATTCGTGCCACGGGCCTGTCGGGCGTCGATTTTGCCTGGGCGCTGTTCCGCGAGACCGGCGTCTCGGTGCTCGATGCCCAGGCCTTTGGCGCCAGTTGCGCGGGCTTCGTGCGGGTGTCGTTCACCGTTGCCGACAAGGACCTGCTGGACGCCTGCCAGCGGATCCGCCAGTTCATCGAGAAGCTGCAGGCCGGCCTCTGAGCCGCTTGCGAAGGAATGACGATGCTCCCTCCTGAATGTTCATCCGAAGTGCTCGCCGGCGTGCTGATCGGCGAGCAATGGCTCGCCGACGGCCCGCCGCTCGAAGTCATCAACCCCTCCACCGAGGCGCTAATCGCCACGGTGGGCGGGGGCAACGCTGAAACCGTCGAGCTTGCCGTGCAAAGCGCCGCTGCAGCGTTTGCGCAGTGGTCAACCAGCACTGGCGCGTTGCGTGCCCAGGTGTTGCGCCGCATTGCCCGGGGCATACAGCAGAACCGCCAAACCCTGATGGCGCTGCAATCGCGCAACAACGGCAAGCCATTGGCCGAAGCGGGGCTGGACGTGGACGACGTGATAGCCACCTTTGACTATTACGCCGACCTGGCCCAGGGCCTTGACGCTGCACAGGACCGCGATGTGGAGCTGCCTGTCAGCGACTATGCCGCGCGCTTGCGCCGCGAGCCGTGTGGCGTGGTTGCGCTGATCGTGCCGTGGAACTTCCCCATGGTCACCACGGCCTGGAAACTGGCGCCGGCCCTGGCTGCGGGGTGCACGGTGGTGCTCAAGCCATCGGAGGTCACGCCGTTGCCGGAGCTTGCACTGGCGCGGATCATTCTCGAGGCGGGCCTGCCGGCGGGCGTGTTGAACATCGTGTGCGGTACCGGCCTGGCCGTGGGCGCACCCTTGTCGGCGCACTCGCAGGTGGCCAAGATCTCTTTCACCGGCAGCAACGCGGTGGGGGTTCAGGTGATGCAGCGTGCGGCAGAGACGGTGAAGGGTGTCAGCCTGGAGCTGGGCGGCAAGTCTGCGTTGATCGTGCTGGAGGACGCCGACCTGGAACTGGCGGTCGAGCTGACCTGTGGCGGCGGCTTCTACAACGCTGGCCAGATGTGCTCGGCCACCAGCCGGGTGCTGGTCGCCGAGCACCTGGCGGACGCCTTCGTGGCAAAGGTCAGGGCCCGCGCCCAGGCGATCATCGTTGGCGACCCCTTTGTCGACGGGGTGCAGATGGGTGCGCTGGTCAACCGTGCCCAGTACGAGCGTGTGCTGGCGCACATCGCGCGCGGGCTGGCTTCGGGCGCCCGGCTCGAGTGCGGCGGTGGGCGCCCGCAGGGCTTGGCGCAGGGGTTCTACGTTGCGCCGACGGTGTTCACCGACGTGGCGCTGGACAGCAGCTTGTGGAACGAGGAGATCTTCGGCCCGGTGATCTGCATCCGCCGTTTCGGCACCGAAGCCGAGGCCATTGCGCTGGCCAACCAGGGTGATTTTGGCCTGGTGGCCACGGTGGTCGGCCGCGACCGCGTTGCGGCCAACCGGGTAGCGGATGCCTTGCAGGCCGGCATGGTCTGGATCAATGCGCCTCAGGTGATCTTCCCGCAGACCGCCTGGGGTGGGTACAAGCAGAGCAGCATCGGGCGCGAGCTCGGCCCCTGGGGGCTGGCAGCGTTTCAGGAGTTGAAGCATGTGGTGAGTGCTGGTTGATTGGGGGGGCTGATGGCGTGCTGTTGCGTCGATGATTCACTGCATCGGCAGCTTTGAGGGGCTGCATCCTGTCGCTCGGTTGCCAGCTGGTACTGGCGGTCCGTCTGTGGCTTGTCGTGATGTGGCAGGCCGGCAGGGGGCTGTTGCAGGCTGTCAGGGGGGGCACAGAACATTTTTGACAAGGCTCTAGGCAGGCAGAAAAATTTAAATGAGTTTGCAAAGTGTCTAGAGAGTCCGGGGCGATTAAGTACCTCTTGTTCTGCCAGCTGAGGCAGATGACCCCGTGGCGGCCCTTCAAGCCACCACGCGTTTAGCTTATTTAGTTGGCACGAATGGCGAATCAATCGGCTGGCAGACAATTCGCCACATCCCGCGTACGCCGTCTTCGACCCAAGTGCCTTCCAGCACATTCGAGCCTTCGAAGCGGTGCAGCGTTGCTCTACCGTCGAAGCCTTCTGCTTGCAGTTCGTAATGCCCCGGGCCTTTTGCCTGGCCTCGGTATTGCCAGGTCTGCCCCGCGTCGTCATAGGAGACGGTGATAAACTCGATGTCGATCGTAACCTTGCAGGGTTGATCGAACGAAGCGGCACTGCCGGGGCGGAAGGTGTCCATTTTGGCGTACATGTTGGCGTCCTTGTAAAGATATCAGCAGCGGTTCAGGGCAGCAGCCAAGTGCTGTTGGGGTGGTTGACCGGATGCCGACTGCCTGGCACTGCTCCAGAATCGGCAGAATGTAGGTGATGTTGGTAGGGCCCGGCTGGCCTTCTGCTCTATAACGAGCCGCCCGGCAGAGTGGGCCAGCTTCTTCGTAGTTGTGATTGGAGCCGATTTGCACAGCGTGTGCTTGGCCGAAATGATTGTTACCGGCGAGGTAGTCCAGCGTTTGCTGAAAAGCTGCTCGAGTCAGCGCCAACTGCGAGTCTTCCGATCCGGTCTCAATCACAACACGATTTGCATCAACGGTCGTGATCCGGAAACGGGCGCGACGCGACGGTGTTTGCAGTTCCTTGCCTTGTAGGCGGCTGATCAATGCCCAGAGAGTGTTGTCGACTTGAATGATGTGCTTGCTGCATTGGATAACTCCTTCGTTGCTGAATGGACGCTAGCTTTAGCCCTGAGGCGACTTATGGAATCTTGATACCCAACGCATTCAGCGATGGCGTATCCATCCGACCATTCACGGTCAGCCCACTGTCCATCTGAAAGGCCATCAGCGCACCACGTGTCGCCTTGCCCATCACCCCATCAATGGCGCCTTGGTAATACTGACGCACCATCAGCGCGGTCTGCACACGGGTGACCAGGTTGCTTTTCTGCTCATTGGTCGCGCGGCTCTTTGAAGTGCTCGAACTCGTCCCGCTGGTAGTGCCAGTCGACTGATAAAGGCTGTTGCTGCTGGACGTGCCGCTCGAAGCACTCGGCGCGCTGTAGCTTCGGGTGCTGGTAGCGGGTGTGCTGTAGTAGCGAGGTGCGCTATAGCCACCCGAGCCGCTGTAGTGAGAACTGTGCGAGCTGTGGGACCGGTGTGAACTGTGCGAGCGATGTGCCGCATAGATGTTGACGGTGTCTGGCGCATTGAGCGTATCGGCAAATACTGGGGGCTGTAGCTTGTCGTTGGGTTGCCAGTTCGCATCGGCGAGCGACAGATGGCCTGCCTGTGCCAGGGTGGTACCTGCCATTGGCAGCAAACTGATCCCACTGATCAGGACTTTCCAGCGGTCGAGCAATTTCACTGTGCACTCCTTGCATAGGCGCTAAAGGCCTCGGTCGATAGTAGTTGTATGCCGCGGCTCTGCCAGCGGTCGGTGTGCGATTTGAAGAAGCCAGAGCAATGTTTCACCGCAGCGCATTGCTGGCAGGTATCGATGAACAGGTTCTTCCAGTCCGAGATGCTCTGGCGGGCGAAACGCGAGAGGTGTGCCGGGATCAGGCACAGGGGCAAGTTGTAGATCGAAACCGGCACTCCGCGGTTGAACAGGAAATACACGGCCTGGCTCAATGATTCCTGATAGTCCAGCGGGTCAATCCACAGTTCTTCGTAGTTCTTCCTGGCCAGGCCGGTACTTTCGATACCCATCAGTGCAACGTGCCGCACGAAGGGCAGGTTCCTGAACACGTAGTGGGCGAGTTCTGGCAAGCGTGGCGTGGTCAGGCGGTTGAGCACCACGCGTACCTCGATGATCTGGTTGGCGCGCGCCAGATTGTAAAGACCTTGCAGGGTTTCGCTGAACGCGCCTGGAGCCTGCACTACATGGTCATGGTCTTCGGCATTGTCGGCATACAGTGGGATGCCCCAGCTCAACTGAGGGTGGCCGATTGCAGAGAGCGCTGCGATCCAGTTCGTGTCGTGGAACAGACGCCCGTTGCTGAGCACATGAATGGATTTCTGCGGCAAGACGGCTTTGCACTTGGCCAGGATTTCGAGCAGGCCGTCGCGATAAAGCGTTGGTTCTCCGCCGCTGATTCCCAGATTTTCCTCGCCCGGGTCCATCAGGTCGATCAGCCGTAGGTTCTCTTCGATGTGCCAACGGTCATCGATATCTTTGGGCGGCTGCGAGCACATCAGGCAGAGGCTGTTGCAACGATCGGTCATGAACAGCAGGTTGCTGTCTGAGCCTCGTCGATAGAGCACTCGCACCATCGCGTTGCCTGGTGTGATGGCAATGACATCGCCGGGCTGCACGACATCCGCATCTTTAGGGGTGTGCAGGTGTGGCCGCGCGCTGTCGAAGTCGCCGATCAATGGCTCCGGGATCAGGAATCCACCCACTGGTAACGAGAGCAGATGCGGGCTCCGTAGCCGTTCTTCGTTTGGCAGCCAAAGCAGCAGGTCACCGAACTCAGCACTTCCGGCACAAACAGCCAGGCCTTGTTCGATGAACTCATCCAGAGTGATGACCTTGAGCAGTTTCGGCTCATTCAGGTTATGGATTTCGAAGTGGGTATCTTTTCGCAGCATCGCCTTCAGCCCTTGTACCCCGGGAACCGGACATCACTGTAAGAGCGCCTGTTCAACCAAGACAGCAGCACCCTCTGCACGTTGTCGTCGCCATCGCGAAGCAGGCCGAAAAGATGCTTCAGCAGCCCCATGTTCTTCTTGCAGAAGCTGCTGAACACTCGGTGTCCGATCGGGTCAGCTTGGCGGGCATAGTGTTCGATGGGGTCAGCGCCACAGTACGGGACAAGTGCGCAATCGGAGCAGCCCGGCAGCGCCTCTGCAACACCACTGGCGAGCAACGCATTCATAACGGGCGATGTGAGTAATTCAGACAAGGGTTGCTGCACGGTGCCGAGCCTCAAGCCTTCTTCACCCATCTCCAGCAGCATTCGGGCTTCGTCCGAGGGATAGACGTAACCGTCATAGTTGTAAACCAGCGCCGCAGTGCCAGCGCCAGCAGGGGAACGCAGGTCTACGTAGCCGGAGGAAAAGGGTGTCAGGATATTTTTCAGCAACAGGCTCGTATAACTTTCGCAAAGGTATACGCCCTGTTGATTGATATTCAGCAAATAGGCCAGTGCCTTCTTGTAGAAGACTAGGTATCGCTCAATAGGGTAATCAAGTCGATGGGCACTCTTGGTGGCAAAGCCATAAGGGCTAAGAGGCCGAAGCGAAATGCTGGAGAAACCCTGGCTAACATACTCATCGATGATCGCTTCAGGCTGTTCGAGGCTTCTGGAAGTCAGCGTGGTCAGCGCGGAAACTGAATCTTGGCCAAGGCGCTCACGGACCCACTGGATGCCTTTTACAGTGCGTTCGTAGGAGTCTCGTGACGGGGTAGGGCGGTTGGCATTGTGCAAGGGCGCCGGCCCATCGAGCGAGGTCGAAAACTGGATGCGATGTTGTTCTGCGAAGTCGAGTATTTGCTCCGTCAGGTGGTGCAGCGTGGTTGTAATGACGAATTGGATATCCCGCTGTTCGACCACGTTCCGTTCAACGACCCATTCGACAATCTGGCGGACGCGCTCGAAGGCCAGAAGCGGCTCGCCACCCTGAAACTCCACAGTCAGTGCGGGAGCGTTCGATTCGAACAGGCGATCGACCGCCGCCTGCGCATCCGCTTCCGACAGGTCGTGTCCGGATCCTCCCAGAGGGGCCCGCGACACCTGGCAGTACTGACAGGTGTGGTTACAGCGCAATGTAACCACGAACAAGTGCAGTGCAGGGCCCTGGAAGAGGAAGTCCTTGCGGCTGCGATACTGCGCTGCCATTTCCGGGAACGGGTCGTGGCAGCCTGGTTCGTAGATGAAGTGGCGGGCCAGCAGGTCCTTGTAAAAAGGCGTACTTGCTTGAACGTCGAAGTAACTGAGGGCTCGTAATTGCGCGTCGTTCACGTGCATGTACTCACCGGTATCGGAGGTGAGCAGGATGTCACGGTCATGTCCCGTGTTCATGCGCATGAATCGAAAAGGCAGCAAGCGGTAGTGCTTGGCGTCTGTCGCAATCAGTGTCACTGGGAAATCCCACATCCAGCGAGCGCGGCTCGGGCCAGGACTTCGCGCAGCCCTGCTGTTTCGCGGTTGATATGGTCGCGTAGGGCGAAGTCGTTCAGATGCTGAAGGATCTGCGAGTGGGCCTGCTCCGGGGAAAGCATTAACCTTGCTTTAGCGGGGTGGGCCATGAGGCTTATCTGATTGGCTTCAATGCCGACCTGGATCGTGAAAGTATCGGCAAGGGAATAAGCGGTGCGTTGTACCACGTTGAGCGGGTAGGCTGCGCTGTCGAGTTTCAGCGTGACTGGCCATGTCATCGGAACCGGTCCTTCAAATCCTTTGGGGGCGTGTGGATTTTGCCGATTGAAGAGGCATTATGCCATCATAATTTTTTACATTTGCACGCATTTGTTCAGCGTGGTGGATGGCGCGCTCACAACGACTCGGCCATTGATGCGGGTAGGGGCGGGGGCTCATATCCCTTCAGTCCATTCATCCTCATTAATAGCCTGCTTGCCGCCAGACTGGGGGCATCCTTTTCAAACCATCCAAAGCATGCCCTCAAATATGCCCAAAATGTAGCAATTAGCTGGAAGTAAATGGCTCTTTGAGGCTCGGAAAAAGTAGAAATGACCAGCTAACAAGCATGCGCGAAGCCCCTAAAGACTGTCAGGGTCGCCAAAGAACATCTGAATCCGCGACCGCAACCACCGCTCCCCCGGATCATTGTCCTGCGACCCGCGCCACGCCATATGCAGCTCGAAGCTCTGCACCTCCAGCGGCGGGTCTTCGGCGCGCAGGCCGCCGGCGGCGGTCAGCTGCTCGGCGGTGTAGTCCGGCACCGTGGCGAGGATGTCGGTGCCGGTCAGCAGGCTGCCCAGGCCGTTGAACTGCGGCACGGCCAGCACCACATGGCGCTTGCGCCCCAGCTTCTCGAGGATCTCATCCATGAACCCGCTCAGGTCGCCGGCAAACGACACCAGGGCATGCGGGCGTGCGCAGAATTCATCCAGGCTGAGGCTGCCCGGCTTGCTGTCGGCACGCAGCACCTTGGGCCTGCTGCGACGCAGCACCTTGCGCTTGGCGTTGGCCGGCAGGTCGCTGGTCCAGCTCACGCCCACCGAGATTTCACCCGACGCCAGCAGCGAGGGCATCAGCAGGTAGTTGACCCGGCGCACCACCAGCACGATGCCCGGCGCCTCGGCGCGCACACGTTTGAGCAGTTGCGGCAGCAAGGCGAACTCGGCGTCGTCGGAGAGGCCGATGCGAAACACCGCCGTGCTGGTGGCCGGGTCGAAGTCGGCAGCGCGGCTTACCGCCGTGGAGATGGAGTCCAGCGCCGGGGAGAGCAGGGCGAAGATTTCCACCGCCCGTGCCGAGGGCTCCATGCTGCGCCCGGTACGCACGAACAGCGGGTCGTCGAACAGGCTGCGCAGGCGCGACAGCGCCGCACTGATAGCCGGCTGGCCGAGGAACAGTTTTTCCGCGGCGCGGGTGACGCTGCGCTCGTGCATCAAGGTCTCGAACACGATCAGCAGGTTCAGGTCGACGCGACGCAAGTCGTTACGGTTCATCGGCTTCGCTTCATAGGTCTGGTCGGGGCAGGGGTGAATCTTAAGGGCAAAGACGGTACCCTGCACCGCATAAATTGCGCAGCAGGCGCTATCACCAATCAATGACAGGCATGTTGACTATTAATGGCCACTGATGGTCTAACCGCTATAGCCCCGATAGAGTTGCGGGTATTAGAGGTTCACTAGGCGAGGTTTGCGATGTCCCGCATGATCCGTTTTCACAAATTCGGCCAGGCCGAGGTGCTCAAGTGCGAGGACGTGGCCACGCCGCAACCGGCTGCCGGTGAAGTACAGGTGCGGGTGCAGGCTATCGGCATCAGCTGGTACGACGTGCTGTGGCGGCAGAACCTGGCGCCGTCCCATGCGCGCCTGCCGGCCGGCATCGGCCACGAAATGGCCGGTGTGGTGACCGCCCTCGGCGCCGGCGTCGACGACCTGGCCATCGGCGACAAGGTCGCCAGCTTTCCGGCCACCAGCCCCAACGAGCACCCGGTGTATGGCGAGGTCATCGTGTTGCCGCGCAACGCACTGACCCGCTACCCCGATATCCTCAGCCCGATCGAGGCCAGCGTGCACTACACGCCGCTGCTGATCGCCTATTTCGCCTATGTCGACCTGGCGCGGGCCAAGGCCGGGCAGACCGCCCTGGTCACCGACGCCAGCCACTGCGCCGGGCCGGCCTTCGTGCAGCTGGGCAAGGCCCTGGGCCTGAAGGTGATCGCCGCCACCAAGGACAGCGCCGAGCGCGACAACCTGCTCAAGCTGGGGGCAGAGAAGGTCATCGTGACCGAAGAGCAGGACCTGCTCATGCAGATCAACAAGTACACCGACAACCGCGGCGTGGACATGGTGCTCGATGGCCTGGGTGGCCCGCAGATGTCGTTGCTGGGCGATGTGCTGGCGCCACGCGGCAGCCTGGTGCTGTACGGCCTGCAGGGCGGCAACCAGACGCCGTTCCCGGCCTGTGCGGCGTTCCAGAAGAACATCCAGTTCTTCGTGCACTGCGTGAGCAACTTCACCGGCAAGCCGGAGCTGGGCATCACCCAGGACCAGGTGGCGCTGCAGCGCGCACTGCGCGATATCAACCAGTTCACCGCCGACCGCCAGGTATTGCCACACATCATCAAGGCCTACCCGTTCGACGAGGTCGTCGCCGCGCACCGCCACATGGACGAGTGCCCGTGTGGAGGCCGCGTGGTACTGGTGCTGCCTGACGCCTGACAGGCTGCGCGACACGCCAAGCCCGAGCCGAGTCTCGGGCTTTTTTGTGGAAATTTCTTATTAAAGTTTCAGATGTTTCCTATTTAACTTGTGCGGACTAAGTACGGCGCTTGCGTTATGTTGTGGGCGTGGGAATAAAGACTTTCCGGTGTCCGTAAAATTACATCTTCGCGTGGAAGGGCTGCTGTTTCCTATGGGCGTCGGGCACTGTAGTGCCTAAGGCGGCGCTGTTCATCCAACCATCAATCATCTCAAGGAGCGAGATATGGTGTGCCAGCTGTACTGTTCATGGAGGTGGGGCCCTCGCACGCAACGCGCCGGGGGGCGCTGTCCGGGGCAAGGGTGGTCATCGGGCGATGCTGTTTCGATCTGAGTCGGAACAATCGTAGGAAGTTGTAAGAAACATCCTAAGACCATCATTCTTTTTTTAATTCACTTTGCCGTTGTTGCGCAACGATGTCCTGTTACCCGCATCGGGTAACTTCCGGCTGCCGGCAGTCGTTATCGAATCAGGTATACACCATGAGTACCCTCCACGATCAAGCCATGACTCACATTTACCAGCAGGTCTTGCAGCGACTGCTCGAGTGCCTTACCCAGGGCCAGCGCGCGTCGCTGCAATTGCTTATCCAGCGCATGCTGGTGGCCGCCGGCGGGATCGAGCGCATAGGCGACTTCAAGGTGATGCTGGCCCATGGCGGCGGCAAGGACAGCTCCTTCGCCCTGGCGTTTCTGCGCGCCGCGCAGTTGAGCATTGCGGCGCGTGCGCCGGCCACCTTCGAGCTGCGCGTGGTCACCGCCCGCCATGTGGGCATGTCGACGGCGGTGATCGAGAACATCGAGCGTGGCTATTCGGCGCTGGTGCTGCATGACGACCTGCGGGTCGAGCTGCTGGTGCTGGACGACGGCGGCCTCCAGCACTTCGATGCACTCAAGCCGCTGTCGCCGCGTCAGCAGCAGGTCGAGCGCTTCGACACCCTGGTTGCCGGGCACCTGACCGCCGGCCAGGTGCGGCCGATGTTCTGCAATCGCTTCTACCTGGCGCTGGCCGAACTGTACCGCCAGGGCATGGGCTGGGAGGGCGGGGTGGACGCATTGATCAACGCCGACCCGATGCCCGAGCGCAAACGCTACCTGGCGTGGGGCCGCCGCATGATGCGCGAGGCCGGGTTGAGCAGTGCAAGGCCGGCCCACTCACACCCCGGCGCCCTGTTGCAGGGCCTTGGCCAACTGCGCCGCATCTACCTCAACGAGGTGCTGGGTCTGCCAGCCGAGCCCCTTCGGCAGGTCCCGGGCCCCCGCCGTATCCCGCGCTTCATCGACATCGCCGACCTGCTGCAGGACAGCCAGCAGGGGCAGAGCGTGCTGCTGCTCGAATTTCTCAGGTTTCGCTATGACGAGCTGGCCCTGGGTTTCAGCCAGTCGGCCTGTGCCAACCCGTTGCTGATGGCACACCTTGCCGGGCTGCGCGCGCAGTGGGTGCAGGGGCAGGACTATGCGCTGGGCATTGCCGAGCACCTGCAGCAGGTCAAGGCCCAGCTGCGGCGCAAACCGGTGCCGGCGGCGCTGCAGGCACTGGCCATGGAAACCTGGCAAGACCGCGAGCGCCACGGCCAGCGCCGCCGCCTGGCGGACAACTTCGCCCTGCAGGGCTACAACCTCAACGAAGAACAGCTGGCCTGCCTGCTGTTCGCGCCCTTCGTCGACCGCGGGCGCAACCTGGAGCGCTTCGTACAGGCGCGGCACCCCGGCATGCAGGCGGCGCTGCCCTACCTGCACAAGGCACTCAAGGGCGTACCCTCGCCACAGCCCATGGTGCAATGGCTGGAGGAGATCAGCGGCTTGTCCCTGAGCACGCTGCAGATGCTCTACCAGCGAGAAAGTGAAGCGGCCGCCGGTGGACGTTCGCTGCTGGCGCGGGCCCGGGATAGCGATCCGGGCCGGTTGCGCCATTGATCCGCTGAGGTTGCCAAGCTCGCCTGTCTGTATGTATAACCAGTGGATTCCTTCTGCTGGTTACCCGCTCCGTGATCGCCCATTCCGTCGCCGACCCGTTCTATTACCTGTGCAACTTTCAGCAGGTACTGGCCTGGGTGCAACTGCGCTACGCCGACCTGCTCGATGAACACGAACACGCCTTCATTCAACAGTTCGCGACGCTGGGCCAGGCCTCCCAGGCCCTGCTGGTACGCATGGTGATGCGCAAGGGTGTGATGTTTCGCGCCAGCAAGCTGACCTACCTGGAAATCGGCGCAATCGAGCCTGCCGCCGCGCCGCTGGTGGCGCTGGGCTGGCTCGACGACCAGCCGAGCCTGGGCCTGGACCACCTGTTCCAGTTGCTGCGCAAGGACGAAATCGCCCGCTGTTTCGCCGACGTGCTGGAGCGCCCGCGGGCTGCCAAGGGCGAACTGCTCGAACAGTTGTCGGCGCTGTATGCCGAGGCCAGGCCCCTGCGTCAGTGGTGGCCCGAATTCGACGAACCGGTGTACGTGCTGCACCTGCAGGCGCTGTGCGATCGTCTGCGCCTGCTGTTTTTCGGCAACCTGCACCAGGACTGGTCGGAGTTCGTGCTCGCCGACCTTGGCCTGCTGCGCTACGAGCAGGTCGCGTTCGGCGAGGATTCCCGGGCGCTGCGCGAGCGCGCCGATATCGACCTGTGCCTGGCCCTGCACACCTGTGCCGAGCAGCTCGAGGCCGGGCAGCCGGTCGAGCAGGTGCTGGCACTGCTGGACGGCCTGCAGCCGAGCAACCCGTGGCTGGAACGGCGCCGCGCCAGGTTGCTGTTCCAGCTTGGCCAGCATTGCGAGCGCAGCGGCGACTGGGCCCAGGCCTTGAACATCTACCCCCGCAGCAACCACCCCCAGGCACGCATCCGGCATATCCGCGTGCTGGAGCGCAGCGCCGATCATGCCGCCGCCCTGGAGCTTGCCAGCGTAGTGGGCGCCAAACCGGCCAACGCGCTGGAGGTCCAGGCGCTGGCGCGCATCGTGCCCCGCCTGCAGCGCAAGCTGGGCGGCCCGCCACAGCGTCGGCGCGCCCCGGCAGCGATCAGCCGGCTGGACCTGTGCCTGCCTGTCGATCTGTCGACGCTTGGCGTGGAGCAGGCGGTGCAGGTGCACCTGGCGGCCGATGACGGGCCGGTGCACTACGTCGAGAACACCCTGTTCAACAGCCTGTTCGGGCTGCTGTGCTGGGAAGCCATCTTCGCGCCCGTGCCCGGCGCGTTCTTCCACCCGTTCCAGAGCGGCCCGCTGGACCTGCACGACGCCGGCTTCCAGGCGCGCCGCGCCGAGCATTTTGCCGCCTGCCTGGGGCAGCTGGACGATGAGCGCTACCGCCACACCATCCTGGCCAACTACCAGGCCAAGCACGGCCTGCAATCACCCTTCGTGTACTGGGAGCTGCTGGATGCCACGCTGTTGCAGCAGGCCCTGGACTGCCTGCCGGCGGCGCACCTCAAGCGCTGCTTCGAGCGCCTGCTGGAGGATATCCAGGCCAACCGCGCCGGCATGCCCGACCTGATCCAGTTCTGGCCCGGGCAACGGCGCTACCGCATGATCGAAGTGAAGGGGCCGGGCGATCGCCTGCAGGACAACCAGCTGCGCTGGATCGCCTTCTGCACCGAGCACGGCCTCCCCGTCGAGGTGTGCCACGTGCAGTGGGCACAGCCGGCAGCATGAGCTACAAGGTAGCGGTGCGTGCGCTGTGCGAGTTCACCGCCAAGGTCGGTGACCTGGACCTGCGCTTCACCCCATCGCCCTCGGCCCAGGAGGGCATCACCGGCCACCGCACGGTGGTCACGCGCCGGGGTCGGGGCTATGAGTCGGAGGTGGCGCTGGAGGGGCAGTTCGAGCAGTTGCAGGTACGTGGGCGCGCCGACGGCTACAACCCGGCGCTCAACCGCCTGGAAGAGATCAAGACCTACCGCGGCGACCTGGCCAGCCAGCCCGACAACCACCGCCAACTGCACTGGGCCCAGGCCAGGGTGTATGGCTGGCTGCTGTGCCAGCAGCGAGAACTGGCCGAGGTGAACCTGGCGCTGGTGTACCTGGACGTGGACAGCGACCGCGAAACCCTGGTGGAGGCCCGCCATACCGCCGCCGAACTCGAGCAGTTCTTCATCGCCCAGTGCACGCTGTTCCTGCGCTGGGCCCAGCAGCAGATGCAACGCCAGGCCTTGCGCAACAGCGGCCTGCAGGCGCTCGCGTTCCCCCACGCCAGCTTTCGTACCGGGCAGCGCGAGCTGGCCGAGACCGTGTACAAGGCGGTAAGCACCGGCCGCTGCCTGATGGCCCAGGCCACCACCGGCATCGGCAAGACGCTGGGCACGCTGTTCCCGTTGCTCAAGGCGATGGTGCCGCAGCAACTGGACAAGGTGCTGTTCCTGACCGCCAAGACGCCGGGGCGGGCGCTGGCGCTGGAGGCCGTGCAGCGGGTCATGCACGCCAGCCCCGAGCTGGCCCTGCGTAGCCTGGAACTGGTGGCACGGGAAAAGGCCTGCGAGTTTCCCGGTACCGCCTGCCACGGCGAAGCCTGCCCGTTGGCCAAGGGCTTCTACGACCGCTTGCCCGCCGCCCGCCAGGCCGCCGCGCAGCAGCCGGTGCTGGACCAGGCCCGCCTGCGCGAGGTAGCCCTGGCGCACCAGGTGTGCCCCTACTACCTGGGGCAGGAGATGGCGCGCTGGGTGGATGTGCTGGTGGGCGACTACAACTACTACTTCGACCAGAGCGCCTTGCTGTTCGGCCTGGCCCAGCTCGACCAGTGGCGGGTGGCGGTGCTGGTGGACGAGGCGCACAACCTGGTGGAGCGTGCACGCCAGATGTACAGCGTGAGCCTCGATCAATGGCAATTGAAGGCCCTGCGGCGTGATCCCCCGGCAGGCATGGCCAACGCCTTGCAGCGCCTTGACCGGGCCTGGAACGCCGTGCACAAGGACCAGGACGTTCCCTACCGCGCCACCGGCCAGTTGCCCGAGGCCTTTCTCAAGGCGTTGCAGCGTTTTGTCAGCCATGTGCAGGACAGCATGAACCAGCAGCCTGCCGGCGTCGAAGGGCCGCTGTTGCAGCTCTTCTTTCAGGCTTCGCAGTTCCTGCGCCTGTGCGAGGTGTTCGACGAGCATTTCGTGTTCGATATCAGCAAGCGCGACGGCCCGGGCCGGCGCAGCCTGTCCACCCTGTGCCTGCGCAACGTGGTGCCGGCGCCGCTGATCGGCCCGCGCATGGCCGCTGCGCGCAGCGTCACGCTGTTTTCCGCCACCCTCAGCCCACGCCATTACTACGCCGACCTGCTCGGTCTGCCGGCCGACACCGCGTGGCTGGATGTGGCCTCGCCGTTTGCCGCCGAGCAGTTGCAGGTGCGCGTGATCAGCAGTGTGTCGACGCGTTTCCAGCACCGGCAGGCGTCACTGGCGCCGATCGTGGAACTGATCGCCGAGCAGTACCGCCTCCAGCCGGGCAACTACCTGGCGTTCTTCAGCAGCTTCGACTACCAGCAGCAGGTGGCGCGGCTGCTGGCCGAGCGCTACCCGCACATCGTGCAATGGTCGCAGTCGCCCGGCATGGACGAGGCGCAGCGCAAGGGCTTTCTCGAACGCTTTGTCGAAGACGGGCAGGGCGTGGGCTTCGCCGTGTTGGGCGGGGCGTTCGGCGAAGGGGTCGACCTGCCGGGCACCCGGCTGATCGGCGCCTTCGTTGCCACCCTGGGGCTGCCCCAGGTCAACCCGGTGAACGAACAGCTCAAGCTGCGCATGGGCGCTCTGTTCGACGCGGGCTTCGACTACACCTACCTGTACCCCGGCGTGCAGAAGGTGATCCAGGCGGCCGGGCGAGTGATACGTGGCACTGAAGATCGCGGTGTGGTCATGCTGATCGACGACCGTTTTGCCGAGCCCCGGGTGCAGCGGATGTTTCCCGGCTGGTGGGCACCGCAGTACAAATAGTCGCGGCGGGCGGGATCGCCGCCGTCGCGTTGTGGTCGAAGTGCCAGTAAACTGCGTATTTTCATCACCCTGTACATCTTTACTTGAGGTTTTGCATGAAGCTCAGTCCCTTGGCGGGTAAACCGGCGCCAGCCTCCGTGCTGGTCGATATCCCCCAGCTGCTGACCGCGTACTACACCGGCCAGCCCGATGCAGGCGTCGCCACCCAGCGCGTTGCCTTTGGCACGTCGGGGCACCGCGGCAGCTCCGTGGACCTGGGCTTCAACGAAGCGCACGTGCTCGCCATCAGCCAGGCCATCTGCCTGTACCGCAAGGCGCAGGGCATCGACGGGCCGCTGTTCATCGGCATCGACACCCATGCGCTGTCGACCCCGGCGGCAGCTACCGCACTGGAGGTGCTGGCAGCCAACGGCGTCGAGGTGATGCTGGCCAAGGATGACGAGTACACCCCGACCCCGGCCATCTCCCACGCCATCATCTGCTACAACCGTGGCCGCAGCCGTGGCCTGGCCGACGGCATCGTGATCACCCCGTCGCACAACCCGCCGCAAAGTGGCGGCTTCAAGTACAACCCGCCCAATGGCGGCCCGGCCGACAGCGACGTGACCAAGTGGATCGAGGCCAAGGCCAACCAACTGCTGGCCGATGGCCTCAAAGGCGTGCAGCGCATGGGCCATGCACAGGCCCTCAAGGCCAGCACCACGCACCGTCACGACTACCTGGGCAGTTACGTCAGCGACCTGGTCAATGTGATTGATTTCGATGTGATTCGTGGTGCGGGCCTGCGCCTGGGTGTCGACCCGCTGGGCGGTGCCGGGGTGCGTTACTGGTCGGCGATTGCCGAGCACTACAAGCTCGACCTGGACGTGGTCAACACCGAGGTCGACCCCACGTTCCGCTTCATGTGCGTGGACTGGGACGGCCAGATCCGCATGGATCCGTCCTCGCCTTACGCCATGCAGGGCCTGATCGGCCTGCGTGATCGGTTCGACGTGGCGTTCGGCTGCGACCCCGACCATGACCGTCACGGCATCGTCACCCCGTCAGGCGGCCTGCTGGCGCCGAACAACTACCTGGCGGTGTCCATCGACTACCTGTTCCAGAACCGCCCGCAATGGCGCGCCGATGCGGCCGTGGGCAAGACCGTGGTCAGCAGCGGCATGATCGACCGCGTGGCGGCACGCCTGGGGCGTCGCCTGTACGAAGTGCCGGTGGGCTTCAAGTATTTCGCCGATGGCCTGTTCGACGGTTCGCTGGGCTTTGGTGGGGAGGAGAGCGCCGGCGCCTCGTTCCTGCGCAAGGACGGCACGGTGTGGAGCACCGACAAGGACGGCCTGATCCCGTCGCTGCTGGCGGCAGAGATGACCGCCCGTACCGGGCGCGACCCAAGCCAGGCATACGAGGCGCTGACCGAGGCGCTGGGCAGGCCGTTCTCCACCCGGGTGGATGCCAAGGCCACGCCGCAGCAGAAGGCCCAGTTGGGCAAGCTGTCGCCGCAGCAGGTCAAGTCGACCACGCTGGCGGGCGAGCCGATCGAGCAGATCCTCAGCCATGCGCCGGGCAATGACCAGGCGATTGGCGGCTTGAAGGTGATGACGGCCAACGGCTGGTTCGCGGCGCGGCCTTCGGGCACCGAAGACATCTACAAGATCTATGCGGAGAGCTTCGTCGACGACGCGCACCTGCAGCGCCTGGTGGGTGAGGCGCAGGAGCTGGTGGACGCTGCCATCGCCTAAAAGCATCGCGGGTCAAGCCCGCTCCCACAAGGTTTTGCGGCGTTCGCAAACCCTGTGGGAGCGGGCTTGACCCGCGATGACGTCGGTACCTACGCCACATCCACCAGCACAATCTCGCTGTCTTGCAGCGCCACCACCCTGAGCACCTGCTCATCCTCCACCGCCACCCCGTCGCGGGCCTCGGCGCGCAGGCCGTTGACCTCGATCACGCCCTTGGCCGGCACCAGGTAGGCCCGGCGACCCGCATCGATGCGGTACTCGGCGCTTTCCCCGGCCTTCAGCGTCGCCGCCACCAGCCGCGCATCGGCGCGGATCCCCAGGCTGCCTTCATCCCCCTCGCGCCCGCTGGCCAGGGTCACGAACCCTTCGCCGCGCTCGCCCTTGGGAAACGGCCGCACGCCCCACGACGGTGCCTGGCCCACACGCTGGGGCACAATCCAGATCTGGAAGATCCGCGTGTCCACGGCCTCCACGTTGTACTCGCTATGAGTGATGCCGGTACCGGCGCTCATCACCTGCACGTCACCGGCTTCGGTACGGCCCTTGTTGCCCAGGCTGTCCTGATGGGTGATCGCGCCTTCACGCACATAGGTGATGATCTCCATGTCGCGGTGCGGGTGCGGCGGGAACCCGCTGCCGGCGGCGATCAGGTCGTCGTTCCATACCCGCAGCGTGCCCCAGTTCATGCGGCGCGGATCGTGGTATTCGGCAAAGGAGAAGTGATGGTGGGCATCCAGCCAGCCATGGTTGGCGTGGCCAAGGGTGTCGAAGGGGCGCAGTTGCAGCATGCTCGTGTCCTCGGTAATCAGGTGGATGGCGCTGATGATCCTCTCGATAAACATCGAAAAAAAGCGTAAATATCGGCTAAATATGATCGTTACATTCGATATATAACCTGCGGTAGTTTCGCTGTTTCGTCGCCTAATCCACTGATCTGAAAGCATTCGGCTGGTGATTTGGTCGTGATAAGGCGAACATGGCCGCTGATTGAATTGATTGCCGGAGTCGGTGTGTCACACGAGCGTCCCAAGCTACCCACGGATCTAACCCCACCCGCGCAACTGCCCTGGGTCAGACGTCTGGCCGCACGCCTGCTGGGCCGTGGCCTGAGCCGGTTGCAGGCACAGCACCGCGATTCGTGGTTCCAGGGCCATGCCAACGGCCAGCGCACCGGGCATGCCGACGGGCTGCGTGAAGGCTATGAAGAAGGGCGCGTGGACGGTTTCGAGGCCGGGCGCCAGGTGCTGGTGATCCGCGATACGCGCCCGGATGCCCACGGCGTGCCGGGGCTGGACGATGCCCTGTTCGACGACTGGCGCCTGCCGCTGACCCCCGAGCTGAAGAAGCGCTTCAAGGCCGACGTCGCTGCGCGCCTGCCGGCCCACGCACAACCCAGCGCAGCGCAGTGGAAGATAATCTTCAGCGACACGCCGTCCACCTGCGTGATCGCCGGCGCCGGCGCTGGCAAGTCCACCTCGCTGGTGCTGCGTATCCTGTTGCTGCGCCATTACCTGGGCTTCGAGCTGGAGGCCATGACCGTGGTCACCTTCACCCGCGAGTCGCGCAAGGACTTCATTGCCCGCCTGGTGCAGGTGTTCGGCCTGTGGCAACTGGCCCTGAGCCCGGTGCAGGCGCGTGAGCTGGTGCGCACCTTCCATTCGCGCATCCTGCCGCTGGTGCGCAGCCTGCCGGGCTTCAGCCAGGTGCGGGCGTTCGAGACCCTGGGCAGCGAGCAGCCCGGGGGCAGCGAGGCGGGCGTGGACAGCAACCCGTTCGACCTGCGCATCAACGATGCCCAGCGCCAGCAACTCAACCTGTGCTACCGCGACCTGCTGCATACCAGCCCGCGGTTCGCCGAGCTGATTGCCGGGCTGCGCCGCGAAGCCTTGCAGCTCAAGGCCCTGGACCGCGACCACCCCGACGTGCAGAAGCGCGTGGCGGTGACCCAGCTGTCGTCCGGGCGCGACGAAGAGCTGTGCGACGTGATCGAAGACCTGTGGTTCCAGGCGGGTGCCTGGCCGATCAAGGGCATCGAGCCCAGCCGCGAAACCGTCGAAATCAACGGCAGCCGCTTTCATTTCCACGGCCATATCGCCGAGCTTGACGCCTGGGTGGTGCTGGGTTTCGACCCCAAGGAGAATCAGCAGTACAAGCGCCCCGGCGCCAAGCTGCCGGTGTGGGCCGAATGGGTGATCAAGCGCACGCTGTTCCAGGCGTTCTGCGACAAGCCGGTGATCTGGCTGGAAAACTACGCGGCGGCCAAACGCCTCACCGCCTCGCTGGCCGGTGATGCAGTGGCCGGGCCAGGCTTTGACTACAAGGTAAAAGGCGAGCTGGGCGCGGCGCCCTTGCTGGATGCCTTCGTCGGCGCTGCCGGGTTCATCGAGAACCTGGGGCTGGATGTGAGCGTGGCGGTGGGCGGCATGAGCTTCCCGCAGGGCGACACCGACGCGCTGTTCTTCGAGGCCCTGAGCCTGTACTGGAAGGCGCTGGAGGCGCACCTGCTGGCACAGTCGCCGCCGATCATGAGCTACAACCGCATGTTCGCCTTGTTCGGCGAGAACAACCCGGAAAACCTGCGCCTGCTGCCCGACCCGATGCTGCGCCCGTTGTCGCACCTGATGATCGACGAGTTCCAGGACGTGTCGCCGCAGATCGTCTCGTGGCTGCGCGCCTGCCTGCGCGAGATCCGCCGGCGCGGCCCGGCCATGCACGTGGGGCAGGTGGCGCAGCATTCCTCGCTGCTGTGCGTGGGGGACGACTGGCAGTCGATCTATGGCTGGCGCGGCAGCTCGCCCAAGTACTTCATGGAGTTCGCCAAGCAGTTCGTCGCCCCCAGCACCACCCGCGTGATGCTGGCCGACAACTACCGCAGCCACCAGCACATCATCGATGCAGCCGAGCATATCGTTAAGTCGGCCCCGGCAATTGCCGGCAAGAAGGCCCGTGCCTGCGGCCCGGCGGCCGAGCAGCCGGTGGCGGTGATGGTGATGGAGCGCGACGAAGCCACACTGGCCCGGCAGTTGATGGACCACTACCGCGATGGCGAGTCGGTGATGCTGCTGTACCGCAAAAGCGTCGACAAGTCGGTGATTGCCGAGCACCTGCAGCCCTTGCTCAACCACGAGGCCGGCCTGCCGGCGGCGCAGCGGCGGTTCCGCCAGCTCACCTACCACAGCGCCAAGGGCCTGCAGGCCGATGCGGTGTTCATGCTCGGTGACTGCCAGCACCTGACGCGCTCGCCGTACAAGAACCAGGTGTACCGCCAGGCCGGGCTGGGCCGGGCGGGCGACCCCGAAGGCTACGACAACGCCCAGAAGGACGAGATCCTGCGCCTGGCCTACGTGGCCATCACCCGCGCGATCAAGCACTGCTACTGGCATGTGGAGACGCCGACCGGGGAGGCGGCGAACCTGCCCCGGGCGTCTGTTCAGGTGGACGGGAACAAGGCCTGCTTCGAAGACCTGCGCGGGGCGCAGCCTCAGGACGCCTCGCGGTAGGGGTTGCGTGGGTCGTGCAGCCAGTCCAGGAACGGCTTGCCGGTGTCCTGGGGCACCATCTCGATGCAGTCCTCCACCGGGCAGGTGATCTGGCACAGGTTGCACCCCACGCACTCGGCGTCGATCACCTCGTAGCGGTGCCCTCCCTCGGCCTTGACCAGGCTGGCGATGGCCTGGTGCGAGGTGTCTTCGCAGGCAATGTGGCAGCGCCCGCAGCCGATGCAGGCCTGCTGGTCGATCCTGGCGATCACCTGGTAGTTGATGTCCAGGTACTTCCAGTCGGTGGTGTGGCCCACCGCGCGCCCGCGAAAGTCCTGCAGGCTGTGGTAGCCCTGACTGTCCATCCAGCGCGAGAGGCCGTCCTTCATTTCGTCGACGATGCGAAAGCCATGCAGCATCGCCGCGGTGCACACTTGCACCGAGCCGCAACCCAATGCAATGAACTCGGCGGCATCCCGCCAGCTGCCGATGCCGCCGATGCCACTGATGGGCAGCCCGTGGGTGGCCGGGTCGCGGGCGATCTCGGCCACCATGTTCAGCGCGATCGGCTTCACTGCCGAACCGCAGTAGCCACCGTGGGTACTGGCCTCGCCGACGATCGGCAGGGCGATCATGCGCTCAAGGTCGACGCTGGTGATCGAGTTGATGGTGTTGATCAGCGACACCGCGTCGGCGCCGCCCCGGTGCGCGGCGCGGGCCGACTGGCGGATGTCGGTGATGTTGGGGGTGAGCTTGACGATCACCGGCAGCGAGCAGTAGGTCTTGCACCAGCGTGTCACCTGCTCGACGTACTCCGGCACCTGGCCCACCGCCGCGCCCATGCCGCGCTCGGGCATGCCGTGGGGGCAGCCGAAGTTCAGCTCGATGCCGTCCGCCCCGGTGGCCTCCACCAGCGGCAGGATGGTTTTCCACGCGTCCTCCACGCACGGCACCATCAGCGACACGATCAGCGCGCGGTCGGGCCAGGCCTTTTTCACCTGGGTGATCTCGCGCAGGTTGATCTCCAGCGAGCGGTCGGTAATCAGCTCGATGTTGTTGATGCCCAGCACCTCGCGGTTGGGCCCGAAGTGCGCCGAGTAGCGTGACGACACGTTGACGGCGGCGGGGTCTTCGCCCAGGGTTTTCCAGACCACGCCACCCCAGCCGGCCTCGAACGCACGTATCACGTTGTAGGCCTTGTCGGTGGGCGGTGCGGAGGCCAGCCAGAACGGGTTGGGCGCCTTGATGCCAGCGAATTCGATCGACAGGTCTGCCATTTATGCGGCCTCCACGTTGAGGGTCAGTTGGGCATGGATGGCCTCGGCGGCCCGCTTGCCGTGCTGCACGGCCTGTACGGTGAGGTCCTGGCCCAGGTGCGTACAGTCGCCGCCGGCGTACACGCCCGGCAGGCTGGTGCGCAGGTTGTCGTCCACGCGGATACGCTCGCCATCACGCTCCAGTTGCAGGGCCTGCGGGTCGCTCAGGGCCTGGCCGTCGAAGGCCTGGCCGATGGCCTTGAAGATCGCATCCGCCGCCAGTTCGAAGGTTTGCCCGGTGGTTTGCAGGCGTCCGTCCACCAGGTGCGTGCGGGCAAAGCGCATGCCGCGCACCCGGCCCTGGTCGTCGAGCAGCACCTGCTCGGGCTGGGCCCAGGTCAGCAGCCGTACCTGGTTGGCCTTGGCGATGTCCTGTTCATGCTGGGTGGCGCCCATGTCCTGCAGGCCACGGCGGTACACCAGGTTGACGTCATGGGCGCCCAGGCGGGCCATCTGTACTGCCATGTCGATGGCGGTGTTGCCGGCGCCGAGCACGATGCAGCGTTCGGCCAGGGGCAGGGTGCTCAGGTCGTCGGCCTGGCGCAGCTCGCGGATGTACTCGGTGGCGCTGAGCAGGCCGGGGGCGCCTTCGTCGGGCAGGCCCAACTGGCGGCTGGCGGCCAGGCCCAGGCCGAGGAACACCGCGTCGAACTGCTGTTGCAGCTCGCCCAGGCTGAGGTTGTCGCCCAGCACCTGGCCGTGGCGGATCTCGATACCGCCCACCTGCAGCACGAAGTCCAGCTCGCGCTGGGCGAAGTCGTCCACCAGCTTGTACTTGGCGATGCCGTATTCGTTGAGGCCGCCGGCCTTTTCCCGTGCTTCGAAAATCACCACCTCATGCCCGTGCCAGGCCAGCCGGTGGGCGCAGGCCAGGCCTGCGGGGCCGGCGCCGACCACGGCGATGCGCTTGCCGGTGCTGGGCGCACGCTGGAACGGGTGCTCGGCGAACTCGGCATGATCGACCGCGTAGCGTTGCAGCAGGCCGATCAGCACCGGGGCGCATTCCTGGGCGTTGTTGCGCACGCAGGCCTGCTGGCAGAGGATCTCGGTGGGGCACACCCGGGCGCAGCTGCCACCGAGGATGTTGGCCGAGAGAATCTTGATGGCCGCACCCTGCACGTTGTCCTGCTGGATGTTGCGGATGAAGGAGGGGATGTCGATGTCGCTGGGGCAGGCGTCGACGCAGGGGGCGTCGTAGCAGTACAGGCAGCGCGCGCTTTCCACGGCGGCCTGGCGCGGGGTGAGGGGCGGAGCCAGGTCGCTGAAATGCGTGGCGAGGGTGGCGTTGTCGTCTTGCGGGTGCGGGAGATGGTTCAAGGCGTTGATCACGGTAGTGGCCTCTTTGTTTTTTTATAGAAACCGGGGCGCTGGCGCGCCCATCGCGGGTCAAGCCCGCTCCCACCGGGATCGCACGATACCTGTGGGAGCGGGCTTGACCCGCGATGCTTTAAAGGCTCAGCGCTTGACCGCGCCGGGCCTGCACTGCTGCGCACGCTTGCTCAGCAGGTCGAACACCGCCGGGTATGCCGGCCGTTCGACATAGCGCCCGGCGCCGCGCTCGGCGCGCAGGTCGCCGTCGGCCCACACCAGCTTGCCCTGGCTGATGGTATGGCTGGGCACCCCGCGCACTGTCTTGCCTTCGAAGATGTTGAAGTCGACATTCTGGTGGTGGGTCTTGGCCGAGATGGTGCGCGTGCCGTGCGGGTCCCACAGCACCAGGTCGGCATCGGCGCCGACCCGCAGCGCACCCTTGCGTGGGTACAGGTTGAAGATCTTGGCGGTGTTGGTGGAGGTGAGGGCGACGAAGTCCTGCATCGACAGCCGGCCGGTGTTCACGCCTTCGTCCCACAGCACCGCCATGCGATCCTCGATGCCCGCCGTGCCGTTGGGGATACGGCTGAAATCGTCACGCCCCGCGGCCTTCTGCTCGGCGCAGAAGCAGCAATGGTCGGTGGCGGTGGTATGCAGGTTGCCCGATTGCAGCCCGTGCCACAGGGCCTCCTGGTGCCCGCGCGGGCGAAACGGCGGGCTCATCACATAGCCGGCCGCCGTCTGCCAGTCGGGGTGCTGGTACACGCTGTCGTCCAGCAACAGGTGCCCGGCCAGCACTTCGCCGTACACCGGCTGGCCCTTGGCGCGGGCATAGGTGATCTCGTCCAGCGCCTCGCGGGTGGACACGTGCACCAGGTACAGCGGGGTGCCGAGGGTTTCGGCAATGCGGATGGCACGGCTGGCCGCTTCGCCTTCCACCTGCGAAGGGCGCGACAGCGGGTGCGCTTCGGGGCCGGTGATGCCCTGGGCCAGCAGCTTGCGCTGCAGGTGGTACACCAGCTCGCCGTTCTCGGCATGCACCGTGGGCACCGCGCCCAGCTCCAGGCAGCGCTCGAAGCTGCCGACCAGGGTGTCGTCGGCGGCCATGATCGCGTTCTTGTAGGCCATGAAGTGCTTGAAGCTGTTCACCCCGTGGTGGTTGACCAGCTCGGCCATTTCCTCGCGCACCTGCTCGCTCCACCAGGTGATGGCCACGTGAAAGCCGTAGTCGGCCGCCGATTTCTCGGCCCAGCCGCGCCACTGGTGAAAGGCTTCGAGCAGCGATTGCTGCGGGTTGGGGATCACGAAGTCGATGATCGAGGTGGTGCCGCCGGCCAGGCCGGCGGCGGTGCCGGTGTAGAAGTCCTCACTGGCCACCGTGCCCATGAAGGGCAGCTGCATGTGGGTGTGGGGGTCGATGCCGCCGGGCATCAGGTACTGCCCGCTGCCATCGAGCACGGTACAGCCGGCGGGGACGTCGAGGTTGTGGCCGATGGCCTGGATCAGGCCGTCTGCGCAGTACACGTCGGCCGGGTAACTCTCGTCATGGGTAATCAGGGTGGCGCCACGAATCAAAAGCGTCATCACGAAGCTCCTCGCAGGCTTGACCGGTTGCTACCGGCTCTAGATTTTTGTCGTGATCGGCGCCGGAGTAATCCTGTCATCGCCGTCAAGAATTGAATCTAGTTGGCGATCCGGGATTGGGCAAGATTATTTTTTATATGCTTATTCTGTTTTCAACTTATTGAAAAATAAGAATAAAACCTCTTTTTACGGGTTAGGAGAGGTTTCTGGCGAGTCCTGTCTTGCTTGACAGGATGCGTAAATGGTCAAGATTTCTCAGATCACCTGACCGTGATTGCCTTACCTGCACGCGCAAGACTCCGGCGCCTCATCGCGAGGTGCACATAACCAGAAAAGTGGAGCGGCCAATGCACCAGACCCGATCGCAAGTGAGCGAGCGTGACGGCTTGTTCGAGCTCGACGCCGGCACCGACGTCCTCGACAGCCCTCGCTACAACCATGACATCGCCCCGACCAAGGTGGGGCAGCGCACCTGGAACAAATGGCACATCACCGCACTGTGGGTCGGCATGTCGATCTGCGTGCCCACCTACACCCTGGGCGGGGTGCTCACGGCGTATTTCGGCCTGACGGTGGGCGAGGCGCTGCTGGCGATCCTGCTGGCCAACACCATCGTGCTCATCCCGCTGACGCTCAATGCCTTCCCCGGCACCAAGTACGGCATCCCGTTCCCGGTGCTGCTGCGCTCATCGTTCGGCATCATCGGCTCCAACGTGCCGTGCCTGATCCGCGCGCTGGTGGCGTGCGGCTGGTTCGGTATCCAGACGATGTTCGGCGGGCTGGCCATCCACCTCTTCCTGGGCTCGTTCTGGCCGGAATGGAAGGCGCTGGGCGGCACCGGCGAGGTCATCGGCTTCATGCTGTTCTGGTGCCTTAACCTGTGGGTGGTGCTGCGCGGCGCCGAGTCGATCAAGTGGCTCGAAACCCTGTCGGCACCGCTGCTGGTGCTGGTGGGTGCCGGGCTGCTGGTGTGGGCGCTGCCCAACGTGTCGTTCAGCGAACTGCTGGCGCAGCCGCCCAAACGCCCCGAAGGCGCCAGCGTGACCGGCTACTTCTTCGCCGGGCTGACCGCCATGGTGGGTTTCTGGGCCACGCTGTCGCTGAACATCCCGGACTTCAGCCGCTATGCCCGAAGCCAGAAGGACCAGATCCTGGGGCAGATCTTCGGCCTGCCGCTGACCATGTTCCTGTTTGCCGCGCTGGGGGTGGTGCTGACCGCGGCCTCGGCCTCGCTGGTGGGCGAGACGGTGTCCGACCCGGTGAGCCTGATCGGGCATATCCAGAGCCCGCTGTGGGTGGCGCTGGCCATGGCGCTGATCATCATCGCCACACTGTCGACCAACACCGCGGCCAACATCGTTTCGCCCACCAACGACTTCCAGAACCTGGCGCCCAAGTGGATCGGGCGTACCACCGCCGTGCTGCTGACCGGGCTGGTGGGCCTGCTGCTGATGGCCCATGAGCTGCTCAAGAAGCTCGGCCTGATCGTCTCGGACGTGAGCCTGGAGTCGGTGTATTCCAACTGGCTGCTGGGCTATTCCAGCCTGCTGGGGCCGATTGCCGGGATCATGGTGGTGGACTACTTCCTGCTGCGCAAGCAGACCCTCGACCTTGCCGGGCTGTACCGCGACGACGTGTACCCGGCCTGGAACGCGACCGGCTTCATCGCCTTCGGCGTGCCGGTGGTGCTGACCCTGTTGTCGCTGCACAGCCCGGCGTTCAGCTGGTTCTACGACTTCGGCTGGTTCACCGGCTCGGCGCTGGGCGGGGTGATCTACTACGCCCTGGGCAGCCTGAAGGGCGCGCGTGCCACCAGCCTCAAACCCACCGTGTAACCCCACGGCCCGCAGAGGCCGGCCAAGCAGGAGATGCTCATGCAAACCGCTAAGGACGTTCTGCAAAGTACCCAGGCCCACATCGATGGCCAGCGCCTGTGGCAGTCGCTGATGGAGCTGGCGCAACTGGGTGCCACCGCCAAAGGCGGCGTATGCCGCCTGGCTCTGACCGACCTGGACCGCCAGGCCCGCGACCTGTTCGTGCAATGGACCGAGGCTGCCGGCTGCACCGTCAGCGTGGATGGGGTGGGCAACATCTTTGCCCGCCGGCCCGGGCGCAACCCGCAACTGCCACCGGTGATGACCGGCAGCCACATCGACACCCAGCCCACCGGCGGCAAGTTCGATGGCTGCTTCGGGGTGCTGGCCGGGCTGGAAGTTCTTCGTACACTCAATGACTTGCAGATAGAAACTGAGGCGCCACTTGAGGTTGTGGTGTGGACCAACGAGGAGGGCTCGCGGTTCGCGCCGTGCATGATGGGCTCGGGCGTGTTCGCCGAGAAGTTCACCCTTCAGGAGACGCTGGCCAAGCGCGATGCCCAGGGCGTGAGCGTGGGCGAGGCGCTGAATGCGATCGGCTACGCCGGTACCCGCGCGGTCAGTGGGCACCCGGTTGGCGCCTATTTCGAGGCGCATATCGAGCAGGGGCCGATCCTGGAGGACCAGCGCAAGACCATCGGCGTGGTGCTCGGCGCGCTGGGGCAGAAATGGTTCGACCTCACCCTGCGCGGTGTCGAGGCCCACGCCGGGCCGACCCCGATGCACCTGCGCAAGGACGCCCTGGTAGGCGCCAGTGCGGTGGTGGCGGCGGTCAATCGCGTGGCTCTGGAGCATCAGCCCCATGCGTGCGGCACGGTGGGCTGCCTGCAGGCGTACCCGGGCTCGCGCAACGTGATCCCCGGCGAGGTGCGCATGACCCTGGATTTTCGTCACCTGGAGCCGGCGCGGCTGGACTCGATGATCGCCCAGGTGCAGGAGGTGATCGCCGCGACCGCGCAGCAGCATGGGCTGACCTACACGCTGACGCCCACCGCGGACTTCCCGCCGCTGTACTTCGACAAGGGCTGCGTGGAGGCGGTGCGCAGCGCGGCGCAGGGGCTGGGCATGTCGCACATGGACATCGTCAGCGGGGCCGGGCACGACGCGATCTTCCTGGCCGAACTGGGCCCGGCCGGGATGATCTTCGTGCCGTGCGAGGGCGGCATCAGCCATAACGAAATCGAGAATGCCGACCCCAAGGACCTGGCGGCTGGGTGCGCCGTGCTGCTCAGGGCGATGCTGGCGGCGGCGCAGGCGGTGGCGCAGCGTGAAGCTGCTTAACTACATGAGGTTGTTGGCTTATCTGATTGATATATATGAAATAAAAATCACAACTTAAAGTGGTTTCTAGGTTGTGGATGCTGGCCTCTTCGCCGGCAAGGCCGGCTCCTGCAACGCCAGTAGGAGCTGGCGTTGCCGGCGAAGGGTTCACCAGGCCCGGCAACAGCCCAGCGTTTTTTTGTCGATTGCCCGGCGCAGCCTGTATAAACTGCACGCCACCTTGCTGGTCGCTACCTGAACCGGCAGCTGAAACAAGAGAGTCGAGATGGGCGCACAGTGGAAAGCCAAGCATAGAGAAGTAGCAGCCAACGCCAAGGGCAAGATCATGGGCAAGCTGTCCAAGGAGATCCAGATCGCGGCCAAGGCCGGTGCCGACCCGGACATGAACCCGCGCCTGCGCCTGGCCGTGGAACAGGCCAAGAAGGCCTCGATGACCAAAGAGACCCTGGAACGCGCCATCCGCAAGGGCGCGGGCCTGGATGGCGACGCGGTGCAGTACCACCACGTTACCTACGAAGGCTTCGCCCCGCATCAGGTGCCGCTGATCGTCGAATGCCTGACCGACAACGTCAACCGCACCGTGGCGCAGATTCGCGTGCTGTTCCGCAAGGGCCAGCTGGGCGCTTCGGGTTCGGTGGCCTGGGACTTCAACCACGTCGGCCTGATCGAAGCCAGCCCTGAAACCCCTGATGCCGACCCGGAAATGGCCGCCATCGAAGCCGGTGCACAGGACTTCGCGGAAGGTGAAGAAGAGGGCTCGACCCTGTTCATCACCGACACCACCGACCTGGACGCGGTACAGAAGGCCTTGCCGCAACAGGGCTTCAAGGTGATCTCGGCCAAGATCGGCTACACCCCCAAGAACCCGGTCAGCGGGCTCAGCGACGAGCACATGGCTGAAGTCGAGGCATTCCTGGAAGCCATCGACGACAACGACGACGTGCAGAACGTGTACGTCGGCCTGGCGGGCTGATAACCCACTTCGCCGGCAAGGCCTGCTCCTACGCCTCTTGCAGGAGCCGGCCTTGCCGGCGAAGCACCCGTTCAACCTGCGCAAAATCCGGCCTTGCCAGCACCTGCGGTTGAACACAGCTCGCCTGCAAGTCCGCCAGTTCCTCTGACGCCTCCCCGCAACACGCCAGCAGTTCCCCCAGCAACACCCCGAACGCCCGCACCTCGATACGCTGCAATGCGTCTGCTGCAACACTGCCATCCTGCGCAAAGAACGATGCCGCGCCAAAGTCCCCGAGCACCGCGCTGCCCTGTGCATCGCACAGGATGTTGTGCGCGTACAGGTCGCCGTGGGTGATGCCGCGCTGGTGCAGATGCGCCGCGACCGACGCGATGGCCGTCGCCAGCCGGGTTGCGGCTTGCAGGTCAAGGCACAGGTCAGGCGGGTAGACGTCTCGGGTGCAGGTTTGCAGGCTGGGCGGCCCGGCCAGGGCAGACAGGTGGGTGCCCACCAGCGCCATCAGCAACCCCGGCACCTGGTGCGGGTGGTTGGCTACCTGCCCCAGCAGCGGGATCAGGTTCGGGTGGGCGCCAGCTGCCACGCACGCCTGCATTTCGTTGAGCGGCGAGCCATCGCTGGTCATCTGGCCCTTGTACAGCTTGAGCGCCGCCTTTCGGCCCGCCACCTGCACGCGGTGAATCACCCCGGAGGCGCCCTGGCCCAGCACCTCGCCCAGCTCGAGGGCGTGCCAGTCGATGGCGTCGCACCGGCCCGGCGCCTGCGGCGCCGCAAGGCCCTGGGGCAAGGGGTTGCCGGCATACGCCAGCCACGCCAGGCGGGGCATCGTCAGCAGCCACTGGGGCAGTTCGCTCAACCGGTTGGCCGACACCCGCAGCAGTTCGAGCCGCTGGCACCGCGCAAGGCTGGCCGGCAGGGCGCGCAGGCGGTTGCCCGCCAGCATCAGCTTTTGCAGCTGCTGGCAGTCGCCCAGTGCGTCGGGCAACTGTTCAAGGCAATTCTCGGTCAGCACCAGTGCCCGCAGGTTGGGGCCCAATGCGGCGGCCGGCAGGTGCGTGATGCGGTTGTTGCGCAACCCGACCATTTCCAGGCGCAGGCACTGGCCTACGCTGGCCGGCACCTCGGTGAACCGGTTGTGGGAGCAGAACAGCACCTTGAGCCGGTGCAGCCGGCCCAGGTCATGGGGCAGGCTGCTCAACGCATTGCCGCTCAGGTTGAGCACTTCGAGGCTGTCGGCCAGTTCGAAGATCTCATCTGGGAACTGCGTGAGCCCGCAGCTCAGGTCGAGGCGGGTGGCACCTGCCAGGCGGCCGCGCCTGAGGTCGTCGAGGGTGTGCATGAAGGGGCTGCAAGGGCAATGAAGACGGCGGCGATGATACCCGACTTAAGTACCATGGCAGGCGCGCAATTGGCGTCCATACTCGATATTCGCCCTTTTAATAACAACAAAGTTCAGGGTTACCGATCGATGACTTACCAGCACAGCTACGACCGCTCCATTGCCGACCCCGCCGCGTTCTGGGCCGAACAGGCTGACCACCTGGCCTGGTACCGCAAGCCTGCGCAGACCCTGGTGGCCAACCCCGACGGCACCCACCAGTGGTTTGCCGACGGGCAACTCAACAGTTGCTACCTGGCCCTCGACCACCAGATAGAGCAGGGCCGTGGCGAGCAGACCGCACTGATCTACGACTCGCCCGTCACCGACACCCGCCAGACCTTCACCTTCGTGCAACTGCGCGACGAGGTGGCGCGCCTGGCCGGCCTGTTGCGCGAGCTGGGGGTGAAGCAGGGCGATGGGGTGATCATCTACATGCCGATGGTGCCGCAGGCGGCCATGGCAATGCTGGCCTGCGCCCGTATCGGCGCGGTGCATTCGGTGGTGTTCGGTGGCTTTGCCGCCAACGAGCTGGCCCTGCGCATCGACGATGCGCGGCCTGCGCTGCTGCTCACCGCCTCCTGCGGGCTGGAGTTCGACCGCGTCATCGAATACAAGCCGCTGGTGGACAAGGCCCTGCAACTGGCCACCCACCAGCCGCGCCAGGTGCTGGTGCTGCAGCGCCCGCAGGCCCGCGCCGAGCTGCGCGAAGGCCGCGACCTGGACTGGCAGGCGGCAGTGGCTGCGGCCAGCCCGGTGCCACCGGTGGCCTTGGCCGCAGGCGACCCGCTGTACATCATGTACACCTCCGGCACCACCGGCAAACCCAAGGGCATCGTGCGTGAGAACGGCGGCAACGCCGTGGCGCTGCGCTTTGCCCTGCGCCATATCTACGGCATGCAGCCGGGGGATGTGTGGTGGGGCATCTCCGACGTGGGCTGGGTGGTGGGGCACTCGCTGATCGTCTACGGGCCGCTGATGAACGGCTGCACCACGGTGTTCTAC
This sequence comes from Pseudomonas palmensis, assembly GCF_049942755.1. Classification (NCBI taxonomy): domain Bacteria; kingdom Pseudomonadati; phylum Pseudomonadota; class Gammaproteobacteria; order Pseudomonadales; family Pseudomonadaceae; genus Pseudomonas; species Pseudomonas palmensis. The sequence continues at coordinate 5,477,457 of NZ_CP187958.1, read as the reverse complement.
GAGGGCAAGCCGATCCGCACCCCGGACGCTGCCGCCTACTGGCGCGTGGTGGAGCAGTACCGGGTCAACGGGCTGTTCTGCGCACCCACGGCCATGCGCGCAATCCGCAAGGAAGACCCGCAGGGCGAGCTGTTCAAGCGCCATGACCTGAGCTCGCTGCGCCAGATCTTCCTGGCCGGGGAAAAACTCGACTCCAGCACCCATCAATGGCTGGAGGCGGCCAGCGGCAAGGCCGTGCACGACCACTGGTGGCAGACCGAAACCGGCTGGCCGGTGACCGCGCCCTGCGTCGGGCTGGAAGGTTGCGGGGTGCGTCCGGGTTCGAGCAACCGCGCCGTGCCGGGTTACCACGTGCGCGTGCTGGACGACGACGGGCACCTTCTGGGCCCCAACGAGCAGGGTGCCATCGTGATCGCACTGCCGCTGCCGCCCGGCTGCAGCCAGACGCTGTGGGGCGACCATGCGCGCTACCTGCAGGCCTACCTGCACAGCCACCCCGGCTATTACCACACCGGCGATGGCGGCTACCTCGACGAGGACGGTTTCGTCTACATCATGGGGCGCACCGATGACGTGATCAACGTGTCCGGGCACCGGCTGTCCACCGGCGAGATGGAGGACCTGGTGGCGCGCCACCCGGCGATTGCCGAGTGCGCGGTAGTGGGGGTGCGCGACGAAATCAAGGGCCAGGTGCCGTTGGGCCTGGTGGTGCTCAAGGACGGGGTCAGCCTGAGCGAGCAGCAGTTGCAGGCCGAACTGGTGGCCAGCGTGCGCGAGCAGATCGGCGCGCTGGCCTGCTTCAACCAGGTGCGGGTGGTCAAGCGCCTGCCCAAGACCCGCTCGGGCAAGATTTTGCGGGCGGTGCTGCGCAAGATCGCCGACCACCAGCCCTACACCCCGCCCTCGACCCTGGACGACCCGGCCGTGCTGGCCGAGATCGAAGGGGTGCTGGCCAGCCTGGCGCGGGCCAGCTGAGGGTCAACCCGGGCAGGCCACCGGGCCCAGCACATTGAGCTGGCCCAGCCGGCTGCGGGTGCGGGCCAGGTCGATGGCGCTGCCGCCCAGGCTTTCGCACAGCGAGGCCTGGCCGACCAGCACCAGATGCTTGTCCTGGTCATACAGCACGTCCACCAGGTTGATGAAGCGCTGCTGCGCCGCCATCGAGCACTGCGCCAGGTCCGGCAGGTGCTCGATCACCCAGTGGTCGTAGCGGCGCGCCAGCTCCAGGTAGTCCATCACCGCCGTGGGTTGCTCGCAGATCGCCTCGAAGCTGAAGCCTACCGCGCGCTCCTGGCTGAACAGGGCGTGCAGCGAGCGCTTGCCCACCTGCAGCCTTACCGGCGCGCCGGCGTGATCCAGGCCGGCGGCATGGCGCTGCGCCGGGCTGCCGGGCCAGAGGTAGTGACCCTGGGTGAAGCGCTGCTGGCTGCCGGAGGCCGGGTGGCTGCGGTAGTCCTGCTCGCCGCCCACTTCAAGCACCTGCATGTGCGCCTCGATCAGGCGGATCACCGGTTCGAAGCGCTGGTGGTAGAGCGGGTTGGGCAGCAGCCCGGCAGGCGGGTAGTTGGAGGTCAGCAGCACGAACACGCGGCGCTCGAACAGCGCCTTGAACAGGCCGGTGATGAGCATCGCGTCGCCGATGTCGTGCACGTGGAACTCGTCGAAGCACAGCACCTGGCAGCCTTGCAGCAGCTCGTCCAGGGTCGCGCCCAGCGCATCGTCCTGCTGGCGATGGCGGAACATGCCCTCGTGCAACTGGGCGAAGAAATCGTGAAAGTGCAGGCGGCGCTTGTGCGGATGCTCCAGTGACTGGAAGAAGCCGTCCAGCAGCCAGCTCTTGCCCCGTCCCACCGCCCCGTACAGGTACAGGCTGCGCGCCGTGCCGTCAGCCAGGTGCGCGGCCTGCTCGGCCATGCAGGCGATCACCCGCTGCTGGCCGTGGCTCAAGGTATAGCCCTGCTCATCGGCCTTTCGTCGGAAGAATTCATCGACTTCAACAGCCGCCAGGCGCTTGGCCGGCGGGTGTGCACGGGCAGCCAGGCGCTGGCGCAGGGCACGCAGCGGCGAACGGATCCAGGACGGCGGTAAGGCGGTCAATCTCAGGCTCCTTGGGGGTGCCGGGCACAAGGGCCGGCTGAGTGGGCGGCGCTAATGTACCGAATAGGGGGTTGGGCTGCCAGTCATGTCGTGCCTGGCAGGTCATGTAGGAAGGTTCTTGTACGCGGCCTATACATTTCCGAGCTTGCTGGCAGGTTTTTCTTCGGCTGCTACCCTCTGGAACAGATGGATCCTGCATTGCAAGGAGGGTAACGGTGAAGGGACGCTCTCTGGCTGCGCTGCTCGGGCTGGTTGTCGCAGACGCTGCCGCCGCCGCAGATTTTCTGGTGGAAGTTCGCGTGGATGTACAGCGCGGTTGCCAGCTGGTGTACCAGACCCGCGATGCCGGCGCCCAGGCCCAGGGCCTGCTCGACTTCGGCCGTACCGCGCGCCTGGACGATCCGCAAGGCCCGCTGACCGGCGCCTTGCTGCAACAACGCCCCCCACGTCTGGAATGCAACCCCGACACGCTGTACCAGGTAAAGGTCGATGGCGGCCAGCATGGCGGCGTCGGCGAGGTGCGCTACCTGGCCAGCGACACGCCACAGGCCCGTCCCATCCCGTACCGTCTCTACCAGGACCCGGCCTGGCGCACTCCGCTGGCGGTGAACATCGCCCAGCATGCACGCGTACCCGACTCGGGGTCGGTGGAACTGCCGCTGTACGCCCGCATCGACACCTTGGCCCAGGTGCCCCGTGTCGGCCATTACTCGGACTTGCTCAAGGTGACCGTCACCTGGTGACCCTGTGCGTGCTAAAGGAACTGGCAGCATGAAGACATCGCAGATTCTGTTGATCAGCCTCGGGCCCTTGCTGTTGTGTCCGATGGCCAATGCCGCCCTCAGCGGGCATATCCAGGCACGCCTGGTGATCAGCGCAGCCTGCCAGATCAGCAATGTGCCGGACGACAGCCCGGCCGGTGGCGGCCTGGGCCTGCTGGACTTCGGCACCCAGGGACCAAGCTGGGCCCGCCCGCTGAGCGCCAACCTCGACCAGACCGGCGGCAGCGGCACCCTGCAGGTCAGCTGCAACCCCTCGGTGCGGGCCTTCACGGTGAGCATCAATGGCGGCAGCAACGATGCCAACGGCGTGCGCCGCCTGCGCAACGGCAGCGAGCTCATCCCCTACCAGCTGGCGGCCGATCCAAGCGGTGCAGTGCGCTACGGCATCGGCCAGCAGCGCAATTTCTCGATCAGCAGCGCTGCGCAAATCCCCATACCGATCTACGGCGCCGTGGTGGCACACCCCAGGGCGCTGCCGGCCGGCATCTACCGTGACACCCTGATGGTGACCCTGGACTGGTAACAACAAGGAGTGACTCATGCATCCCAACGTCTCACGCATACTCTTCGCCGGGCTTGGCCTGGCCCTTGCCAGCCAGGCCCAGGCGGCCACGGTCACGGGCAATATCAACGCCACCCTGACCCTGACCGCGGCCTGTCAGGTGAACGGTTCGACCGCCACCACCGGGGTCAACTTCGGTAACCTGGATTTCGGCTCGCAGATTGCCCTGTTCACCGAGGCCAGCGCCCAGGTGATCGGCACCGGTGGTGGCGGCGCCATCAGCGTGCTGTGTTCGCCCGGTGCCACGCCGGTGGTGAAGGTGGGCGCAGGCGCGCATGACGCGGCCACCACCGGTGGCAGCCGCGCGCTGGCCATGGGCACCAACTACGTGCCCTATGACTTCTATACCGATGCCGGGCACACCAATCTGCTGGCAATCAACGGCACCATCACCCTCGCCACCAGCACCGGGGTGGCGCAGACCGTCAACCTGTACGGCCGCGCCGTGGGCAAGCCGTCGCTGCCGCCAGGGGTGTACACCGACACGGTGGCGGTCGAGCTGAGCTTCTAGGTCATGCGCCGGTTGCTCGGTGGCCTTGCGGTGCTGGCCTGGGCAGTGCCCATGCCGCTGGATGCCGCGCTCACCAGCACGCTTCAGGTCAGCGCAACGATTGCGGCAGGTTGCCTGGTGGTGGGCGGCGCCAGCAACTACGGCACCCTGGACTTCGGCACCCGTCCGGCGCTCGGCGCCGCCAGCGTGAACACCCAGCTGGCAGGCACCACGGTGACCCTGCAATGCACGCCCGGGGTGGCCCTGAAGATGAGCGTCGACGGTGGCCTGAACAACAACGGGGTACGCAACCTCAAGCGCACCAGCGGTACCTCGCTGGTGGCCTATCAGTTGTACCGCGACGCGGCCTTGTCCCAGGTGCTGGGCATCGGTCAGCTCGTGGCGGTCAGTTACAGCGATCCGACGGCGATCAAGCTGCCGGTGTATGCGCAAGCCCAGTTACCCGGCGTGTTGCCGGCGGGCACCTACACCGACGTGGTGCAAGTGGTGTTGTCCTGGTGAGTGCGCTCCCGGGGTTGTATCGGAACAAGCCAAAGGAGAGGGTGCATGGCGCTGTACGCACGTGGATGGCAAGGGATGGGCAAGTGGCTGCTGGTGGGCGCCTTGCTCGGCGCAGGGGGCGCCCAGGCGGCCACATCGGTGTTGATCTGGCCGATCGACCCGGTGCTGGAGGCCGACCAGAAGGCCGGGGCGTTGTGGTTGGAAAACCGTGGCACCACCCCGGCGAACCTGCAGGTCAGGGTGTTCGCCTGGCGCCAGGACGGGTATGACGACCAGTTCCAGCCCCAGCGCGAGATCATCGGCAGCCCGCCGGTAGCGACCATCAAGCCGGGTGAGAAACAGCTGATTCGCCTGACCCGCACCGGCCAGTCGCCGGCCGGCCAGGAACAGGCCTACCGCATCATCATCGACGAAATCCCACCCGCCCTGCCGGCCAGCGATGCGCAGACTTCCCAGGCGCAGATCCGCTTCCAGATGCGCTACTCGGTGCCATTGTTCGTCTACGGCCAGGGGCTGTGGAGCAAGCCGGACGCCGAGGGCAAGCGTGATGCAGCGGGCGTGGGCACGCCGTTGCTGAGCTGGCGACAGGTATCGCAGCAGGGCAAGCCCTTCGTCGAGATCCGCAACGTGGGGCCGGTGCATGCGCGCCTCACCGATGTGGTGATGCAGCAGGGCGCCCAGAGCAAGCCGCTGGTCGACGGCTTGCTGGGTTATGTACTGCCCGGCGCGAGCATGCGCTGGCCGGCACCTGCAGCAGCCTCGGCGGCCAGTGTGCTGAAAGGGCGCGTCAACGGGGCCGAGCCGCCCCAGACCATCAACCAGGGCCACTGAGCCCGGCGCCTCAAGGGCGCATGAAGATGGAGCAGGGGCCAGGGAGGACCCGGACATGGTGGGACGGCGTGCGTGAGTACTTCTTTGGCCTGCACCCGCAGCGTGACGCTGGCGGTGCTGCTGGCGGGCAGCGCGGTCGCAGGCGAACTGCCGCCACCCCCTGCGAGTATGGAGGCTGTCGCCGATGCGCCGTTGTACCTGGAACTGGTGGTCAACCAGATGAGCAGCGCTAGCGTGGTGCTGGTGCACCAGCGGGCCGGGCGCCTGTACATGGCCACCGCCGACCTGCAGGCGGCGGGCGTGCAACTGCCCGGGCAGCCCGGCCCGGAACTGGCGCTGGACGCCATCGATGGCTTGCACAGCGAGTACGACAGCCAGAACCAGCGGCTGCTGGTGCAGGTGCCGGCGGCGTGGCTGCCCAACCAGCGTATCGGCGAGCGCTCGCTGGGGCCGGCCGGCGAGGCGTTGAGCAGTTTCGGCGCCTTGCTCAACTACGACGCCTACTTCAACGACACCGATGAGGGGGGCACCTACCTGGCGGCCTGGAACGAACTGCGGGTGTTCGACAGCTGGGGCACCTTCTCCACCACCGGGCAGTGGCGCCAGCGCCTCGGCGGGGCAGGCTACGAAGGCGCCCAGGAAGGTTTTCGGCGGTACGACACCACCTGGCGCTACACCGACGAGGCGCGCCTGCTGACCTTCGAGGCCGGCGATGTGCTGACCGGCGCCTTGCCCTGGACCAGCTCGGTGCGGGTGGGCGGGGTGCAGCTGTCGCGGGACTTTGCCGTGCGCCCGGACCTGGTGACCTACCCCTTGCCGGCCTTCGCCGGTGAAGCCGCGGTGCCCTCGTCGGTGGACCTGTTCATCAATGGCTACAAGAGCGCCAGTGCCGACCTGCAGCCAGGCCCCTATACCCTGACCAACGTGCCGTTCATCAACGGTGCCGGCGAGGCGGTGGTGGTGACCACCGACGCCCTTGGCCGGCAGGTCTCGACCACGTTGCCGTTCTACGTCACCAGCAGCCTGCTGCAACAGGGGCTGGCGGACTTCTCGGTGGCGGCCGGCGCCCTGCGCCGCGACTATGCCGTGCGCGACTTTGCCTACGGCCCCGGCGTTGCGGCGGGCAGCCTGCGCTATGGCCTGACCGACTACTTCACGCTGGAAAGCCATGCCGAGGCGGCCGGGTCCCTGGGCCTGGGCGGGCTGGGCGGCAACCTGCGGGTGGGCAACTTCGGCGTGCTCAACACGGCGCTGAGCCAGAGCCGCTTCGAAGGTCGCAGTGGCCAGCAGTTGAGCCTGGGCTACCAGTACAACAACCGCTGGCTGGGCTTCAACTACCAGCGCCTGGAGCGTCATGGCGACTACGCCGACCTGTCGCTGGTCGACAGCCCGTACATCCGCCTCAGCCAGCGCAGCGAGCAGGTCACCCTGAGCCTCAACCTGCAACGCTATGGCAGCCTGGGGGTGGGCTACTTCGATGTGCGCGCCGCCGACAACTCGCGCACGCGCCTGCTCAACCTCAGCTGGAGCAAGCCGCTGTGGGGCAACAGCAGCCTGTACCTGTCGGCCAACCGCGACCTGGACGACAGCCAGTGGGCGGTGCAGGCGCAGCTGGTGGTGCCCTTCGACCTGCACGGCACGCTGGCCCTGAGCCTGGAGCGCAACCAGCAGGGCGAGAACCTGCAGCGGGTCAACTACAGCCGCGCCGTACCCGCCCAGGGCGGCGTGGGGTTCAACCTGGGCTATGCCGGTGGCGACCGTGAAACCTACCGTCAGGCCGACCTGACCTGGCGCCTGCAATCGGTGCAGTTGCAGGCCGGGGTGTACGGCAGCAGCGACAACATGACCCGCTGGGCCGACGCCAGCGGCTCGGTGGTGCTGATGGACGCCGGGGTGTTCGCGGCCAATCGCATCGACGACGCCTTCGTGCTGGTCAGCACCGAAGGCTTTGCCGATGTGCCGGTGCGCTACGAGAACCAGGTGGTGGGGCACACCGACAGCCAGGGGCACCTGCTGGTGCCCTACGGCAGCGGCTACTACCGCGGCAAGTACGAGATCGACCCGCTGGAACTGCCCCCCGATGTGCGCTCACCAAATGTGGAGCAGCGTGTGGCGGTAAGGCGCGGCGCCGGCTACCTGCTGGAATTTCCGTTGCGCCGGGTACTGGCCGCCAGCGTGGTGCTGGTGGATGCCAGCAACAACGAACTGGCCGTGGGCAGCCAGGTACGCCACGAGCAGAGCGGCGCGCTGGCGGTGGTGGGCTGGGATGGCCTGGTGTACCTGGAGGACCTGAGCGAACACAACAGCCTGGTGGTGCAACTGGCCGGAGGCGGCAGTTGCCGGGTGCAGTTCGAGCTCAAGGCGCAGGCCGACCAGGTGCCGCTGATCGGCCCGCTGGTGTGCCAGTGAAGCGCCGGCTGACGGGGCTGCTTGCGCTGCTGGCACTGCTGGCCTGCATGCGCGCCCAGGCGCTGTGCCAGGTGCTGGCAACCACGCCGGCCACTTTCGGCCTGGTCAACTCCACCCTGATACGCACCACGGTGCAGACCACCACGGCGCCCAGTGCCGGCTTGAGCTGCACCGGTTCGCTGCTGACCCTGCTGCGTTCGGATGACTCCTTCAAGGCCACCTTCACCGCCAACAACGGCACCACCGGGCTGGTGGGCCCCACCGGCGACGTCATCCTCTACACGCTGTACGCCAACAACAGCACCAGCTACCCGATCACCCGGGGCCAGCCCTACGATTTTGCGCGCAACGGCATCATCGATGCCCTGGGCCTGCTCGGCGGCACCTCGCCCAAGACCGTGCCCATCTACCTGCGCACGCAAATGACCAGCAACGTGGCGGCCGGCCTGTACCAGGAGACGTTCACCGTGGCCTGGAGCATCGACTATTGCTGGGGGCTGGGTCTGGGCAGCGCCTGCCTGGGGCGGCAGGTGCTCAACGCCACTACCACCCTGACCATCAACCTGACCGTCACCAACGACTGCCAGATCAGCTCGCCCAACATCGTGTTCGGCAGCGCGCCGGTGGTCAGCGGGTTCGCCACGGTGAGCCAGAACGTCAACCTGGCCTGTACCAAGGGCAGTGCCTACACGGTGGGGCTGGATGACGGGCAGAACGTGGCAGGCGGGCGTCGGCGCATGAAATCCAGCGCCGGCAACTACCTGGCCTATGACATCTTCAAGAGTGGCGGGGGCGTGCGCTGGGGCAGCCTGAGCAGTGCGCGGCGCGCCAGCAGCGACGCCGACATCAACCCGGGCAACGGCAATGGCAGTGGCAGCGCGGCCGGCAGCCAGGTGTTCAACTACAACGCCAGGGTCTACACCGACCAGGCCACGCCGCCGGCCGGCGACTACCTGGACAGCGTGATACTCGACGTGCAGTTCTGAGCCGGCTGGCGCACGGTGCGCCACCAGTACCCCAGTGCCAGCACATTCAACCCCGCGCCCAGCACGCATACCAGCAGCCAGCCGCCCCAGGCGTAGGCCAGCGTCGAGGCCAGCGAGCCCAGTGCACTGCCGATGGAGTAGAACAGCATGTAGGCGGCGGTGAGCCGGCTGTGGGTATCGGCCGGCAGGCGGTAGATCAGGCTCTGGCTGGCCACGTGCAGCGCCTGCAGGCCCAGGTCGAACACCACCACCCCCAGCAGCAGTGCCCACAGCGATTGCTGGGTGAGGGCGATGGCGCCCCACGAACCGATCATCAGCAGCAGCGAGAGGCCGCTGACCCGTTGCCCCAGGCCACGGTCGGCCAGCCCGCCGGCACGCGCGGCGGCCAGCGCCCCGGCTGCGCCGGCCAGGCCGAACAGGCCCACCTCGGTTGCCGACAACGACAGCGGCGGGGCGCTCAGGGGCAGTACCAGCGGGGTCCACAGCACCATGGCCGAGGCGAAGCTGAGCATTGCCAGCAGGGCGCGCTGGCGCAGCACCGGCTGCTCGCGCACCAGTTGCCACAACGACACCAGCAGCGCGCCGTAGCCTGTGTTGGGGCGCGCAGCCGTGTGTGCGGGCAGCACGCGCCACAGCAGCAGGGTCATCAGCAGGGTCAGCGCTGCCGACAGGGCGTAGATCGAGCGCCAGCCGGCCAGATCGGCCATCGCCCCGGACAGGGTGCGGGCCAGCAGGATGCCGATCACGATACCGCTGGTGACCATGCCCACCACATGCCCGCGTTCGGTGTCGGCCGATACGCTGGCGGCATGCGCCACCAGCAGTTGCGCCACCACCGCCAACAGGCCGGTCAGGGCCATGCCGACAAACAGCCAGGCGCTGCTGGTGGCCAGGGCGATCATCAGCAGGGCCAGCACCGACAGCAGCGACTGCAGCACGATCAGCCGGCGCCGCTCGAACAGGTCGCCCAGAGGCACCAGCAGTATCAGGCCCAGGCCGTAGCCCACCTGGGTCAGGGTCACCACCAGCCCCACCAGCGCCGGGTCGATGGCGAAGTCGCGGGCCATCGCGTCCAGCAGTGGCTGGGCGTAATACACGTTGGCCACCGCCAGTGCGCAGGCGACGGAGAACAGCAGGGCGAGCCACGGCGAAAGCCGGGGCGCAGGGGAGGCGGGCATGGCGATATCCTATGTGGTTGCATAATGAAACTGGTTGTATGCTGAGAGGACCGGTTTTATATTGCAACTACTTTTTTCAGCCTGCCGAGAGCGACCATGGTTCAGCGTACCCGCCTGCAAGATGCCGAATGCCCGGTGGCCCGGTCACTGGACGCGATCGGTGACTGGTGGTCGCTGTTGATCGTGCGTGATGCGTTTGATGGCTTGCGCCGCTTTGGCGAGTTCCAGCGCAACCTGGGCATGGCCAAGAACATTTTGGCCTCGCGCTTGCGCCAGTTGGTGGAGCACCGGATTCTGGAGCTGGTGCCGGCGTCGGATGGCAGCGCGTACCAGGAGTACGTGCTGACCGAGAAGGGGCGCGGGTTGTTTCCCTTGATCGTGGGGCTGCGCCAGTGGGGCGAGGCGTTTTTCTACCAGCCTGGCGAGGCGCATTCGGTGCTGGTGGACCGCCAGAGCGGGGCGCCGGTGGGCCCACTGCAGCTGCGAGCGGCGGATGGGCGGGTGCTGGGGCCGGATGATTGCGTGCGGGTGGCGGGGCCGCCGCCGGCCTGACCTGCCTCATCGCGGGTCAGGCCGCTCCCACAGGGCACTGCAAGCCTGTGGGGGCGGGCTTGAACCGCGATGGGGAGCGCTGCGGGGCGGCGGTGCGTCAGCCCTAGCGCAGCTCTGCGACCAGCTTCGCCAAGGTGTCGATCACTGCGCTGCCCAGCGCCTTGGAGCGTTCACCCGACCAGCCGGTCACCGCATCGGGCGCGTCGTCGTGGTCCTTGAACGGCATCTCCAGGGTCAGCGACAGGCAGTCATGCGCCTGGCCCACCGCATTGCATGCCAGGGTCATGTTGGCCTGCCCAGGCTTGCTGCGCGGGTAGCCGTGGGTGGTCTGGAAGTCCCGGGTCACGCTGCACAGGGTGCTGCGAAAACGCTCCTCCAGTGCCGCGATCCGATCCGTGTAGCCCGGGTTGCCTTCGCACCCGGCCGTGAACACATGGGGTATTTCCTCATCGCCATGGGCATCCAGGAACAGGTCCACGCCATACAGCTTCATCTGCTGCTGGGCGAACAGCACCTCAGGGGTGTGTTCGATGTTCGCATCCTGCCAGGCGCGGTTGAGGTCCTTGCCCCTGGCATTGGTGCGCAGGTGCCCGGCAGCGGCACCGTCCGGGTTCATGTTGGGGATCAGGTACAGGTCGGCGACCGCCAGCAGGGCCTGCACGGTGGCATCGTTGCCCTGTATGCGGTCGATCACGCCCTCCATGAACCACTCGGCCATGTGCTCGCCGGGGTGCTGCTGGGCGATGATCCACAGCTTGCGCTTGCCCGCGCCCCCGTCGCCCGCCCGCAGCAACGGGATATCGCGCCCTTCGACGCTGCGCCCGGTGGCCAGCAGTTCGACGCCCGGCAAGGCGCTGGCGCGCTCGATCAGCTGATTGTGCCGCGCGCGCGGGTAGGGCTCGAAGTAGGCGAACCAGGCCTGTGTTTCGCGGGGCTCAAGGCTGAAGTGCAGGGCCTTGCCGTCGTAGCGGGTCGGCACGCGAAACCAGTTCTGCTGGTCGTAGGACGCTACCGCCTGGTAGCCCTCCCATGCGGCGCTATAGGACGACTGGCTGGCGTTGTCCAGGCTGAAGGCGTGGGTATGCCCGGGCGTCAGCCCGCTGGCCTTGAAGTGAAACCACTGGAAATGCCCGCTGTGGGTGTCGGGGCGGATGTTCAGGTGAATCCGGGACGGGTTGCCGGCATCGACGAGCAGGATGTTGCCGGCATCGAATGCGCAATCGATGCTAACGGGGGACAGCGTCACGGTCATGGCCAGGCTCCGGTAGAGTTGTTGTGCCAACCACTCTACACCCCTGGATCACGACCAGAAACCGATCGCCAGCGCCGCTGCCAACCCCAGGCCGAGCGCCACCGAGCAGCCTCCCAGCGAAACACCGGCCCAGGCCTGGCGATACCAGTGCCCATCGCCCAGTTGCCGGGCCGGTGCCAGCAGGTTGCGCCAGCGCAGTTCGGTGGCATGGAACGCATGCAGGTGTTCGGGGGCGGCATCCAGCCAGCGGCGAAAGTCGATGCGCTCGCTGGCGGTGATGTCCGGGCTCTGCAGGCGCACATACCATTGCGCCGCCGCAGTGCTGGAGGCGCTGCGCACCGGCAGGGCGGCCTGCAGTACCTGGCCCATGTGCCGTTCCACGGTCGGTGCGCCGATGTCCAGGCGCTGGGCGATGGCGGCGAACGACAGTTGATCGAGGCGATTGAGCAGGAACACCTGCTGTACCCGGCGTGGCAGCTTTTTCAGGCGCACGAGCAGGGCATCTTCGCCGAGGTCGGCGCTATCGTGATGGTGTTCAAGGGGCAGCAACAGACGGGTCATGTACGAGCTCCTTGCAGAAAGAAACGACTGAAGAGAAGGGGGGCGTCTTCCCTGACGCTGCGACAGCTTAATCTACATGAGATTGATTCTCAAGTGCTGAATCGGCAAAGGCTTGTCTCGGGGTTACATATCGAGACATACATTTGCTATCATCGCTGCCATTCAAGCACCACCCGCCTTCATTAGCCTGAAGAGCCAAAAAAAAGACCCGGCAAAAAGCCGGGTCAAAAACCGTGATTAGCCTGATGAGGAGATAATCTGAGAGTCCGACCTAAGGGCTTTCAGTTATCCAACCAGTCTCGCGACCAGTTGTTTGCAATAATAATCGTTCTCATTTTCAAGTCAAATGAATTTTCTGTTATCCAGCAAAAAATTCCGCATCGCTGTGCCTGGTCGTTGAACCACGGCCTGCCCCACCGCCGTTCCCGTTGCCCATCATCCCTCCCTTGATTGAAGCTCCTGCCGCCTGGCCTGTTCCGCGAGGCTGCGGTCCAGCAGCGCCCTGGCCATGTTGATCATGTGCATCACCGAGAAGGCCATGTCCCGTGAGTTGCCCTTGAGGTTGTCGGCCGACTCGTAGGCGCTGGCCGCGGCGCAGCGCAGCATGCTCGAGGCGTGTTCGGTGGCCGCTTCGGCCGAGAGGTCCTGGCGGGCGATGAACAGCTGGTCGTCCGTGTGGCTGACCGTAGATGGGGTAGGGTTGAGGTAATAGTCCAGTGCGCGGCGTGCCGCTTCGCTGTCCAGGTCGTTGAAAGGGGGTGGGGTCATGGGGCTGCCTTCCTTGTGGTGAGTAGGAAAAGATTACCCTTCAATCCTAAGTACATGTTGTATTGTATTCCATCGCTTAAATACTACAGAGTATGTATTGAGTCGCTGCTGTCAGTCCGTATCGTGCCAGCGATGAAAAAATGGAATGAACTGGCGAAAGCCAGAATGCGCGAGCTGGGCCTCACGCAGGAGAAACTGGCCGAACGCCTCGGGGTGACCCAAGGTGGCGTTGGCCATTGGATTCGGGGAAGGAACAACCCACCGCTGGCCACCATCGACGAGATCCTGCGGATACTGGGCATGGGGCGCATGGGCGTGGTCTGCGACGACGCCGTCGCGGAGCCGTCCGGGGTCTATGCCACACCGGCGCTGGGTGCATTCCGCTACCCGCTGTCGGATTGGGAGCACCTGGCCGAGCCTGTCGAAGGCGCGCCGACCGTGCTCAGCGACCACCTGGCCGATGGCCCGTGCTACTGGCTGACGGTGGAAGGTGACGCGATGAATTCGCCCATGGGCCTGAGCGTGCCGGCGGGCATGATGGTGCTGGTGGACAGCGGTCGAATTGCCGAGATCGGCGCGCTGGTGATCGCGCGCCTGCCCGGCAATCCTGTCGCGGTGTTTCGCCAGCTGGTCGAGGAGGGTGGTCAGCGGTACTTGCAGCCGCTCAATCCCACCTGGCCCAAACTGACGTGGGAGGAGGGCACCGAGGTGCTCGGTGTAGTGGTGCAGGCGTCTATCCGGCTGGGCTGAAAAGCGTCGCTGGCAAGCCGGCCCACACAGGGTTTCGTGGCGCCCACAAAACCCTGTGCAGGTGCAGCGCCGTCAGCCTTCCTGAACCTCCAGCTCCACCAGCGCGGCCCCTTCGCTGACCATCTCGCCTTCCTGGCAATACAGCGCCTTGACCGTCCCGGCCTGGGGTGCGCGGATGCTGTGCTCCATCTTCATGGCCTCCAGCACCACCAGTTGCGTGCCGGCCTCGACCACCTGACCGACCTCCACCAGTACCCGCACGATGCTGCCGTTCATGGGCGCACTCATGTCGCCCTGGTGCGCATGGCCGGCGTCCGCCTCGGCAATCGGGTCGAAAGCGCTTACCCCGTGCAGCTCGCCATCCCACTCCAGATACAGCGTTTGCCCACGGCGCACGGCCAGGTGCCTGCGCCGCACGCCTTCGTGCTCGATCACCAGGTGCTCGCCGTCCATGCGCGCGGACACCGACCCGGGGTTCAGGCTCAATGCCCGGTCTTCGCCATTGCAGCGCAGGTGCAGGGCGGTCTGCGCCGGTACGCCCGGCCTGAAACCGGTGGCGGCTGCCCACGGCGAGTGCCGGTCATCAGCGCGCACGCAGGCGGGGCGCGATTGCTGGAAGGCCTGCCCGGCGGCCTGCCAGAACGCTGTCGGCAACGCGACGGGGGCGGGCAGCAGTTGATCCTGATAGCGCGGGATGAACCCGGTATCCAGTTCGGCCTCGGCGAAGGCGCGGTGGGCCAGGATGCGGCGCAGGAAGGCGATGTTGGTCTTCAGGCCGCCAATGGCGAAGCTGTCGAGCATCGCCAGCAGGCGCAGGCGTGCCTGCTCCCGGTTCTCGCCCCAGGCAATCAGCTTGCCCAGCATCGGGTCGTAGAACGGCGAGATGCTGTCACCTTCGCACACGCCGCTGTCGACCCGGCGCCCTTCGCCCGGCGCCGACTCGCGGTACAGCGCCAGGTGCCCGGTGGCCGGCAGAAAGTCGTTGGCCGGGTCCTCGGCGTACAGGCGTACCTCGATGGCATGCCCGTGCAGCGGCACCTGATCCTGCGTCAGCGGCAGCGCCTCGCCGCACGCCACGCGGATCTGCCAGGCCACCAGGTCCAGGCCGGTGATCGCCTCGGTCACCGGGTGCTCCACCTGCAGGCGGGTGTTCATTTCCATGAAGAAGAATTCGCCACGGGCATCGAGCAGGAACTCGACCGTGCCTGCGCCCACATAGCCGATGGCCTGGGCCGCACGTACCGCCGCCTCGCCCATGGCCTGGCGCTGCGCCGGGCTCAGGCCGGGGGCCGGGGCTTCCTCGACCACCTTCTGGTGACGACGCTGGATCGAGCAGTCGCGCTCGTTCAGGTACAGGCAGTTGCCATGCTGGTCGGCGAACACCTGGATTTCGACGTGACGCGGCTTGAGCACGTACTTTTCGACCAGCATGCGTGCATCGCCGAACGACGACAGCGCTTCACGCTGGGCCGAGGCCAGGGCTTCACCCAGCTGGCTTTCCTGCTCGACCACCTTCATGCCCTTGCCACCGCCACCGGCGGTGGCCTTGAGCAGTACGGGGTAGCCGATGCGCTGGGCGGCCGCGCGGAAGGTCTCCAGGTCCTGGGCTTCGCCGTGGTAGCCAGGCACCAGCGGTACCCCGGCCACTTCCATCAGCGCCTTGGCCGCCGACTTGCTGCCCATCGCGTTGATGGCACTGGCCGGCGGGCCGAGGAAGATCAGCCCGGCCTCTTCGATGGCCCGGGCAAAGCCTGCGTTCTCCGACAGAAAGCCGTAGCCCGGGTGTATCGCCTGGGCGCCGCTGGCCTTGGCCGCGGCAATCAGCCTGGGGATGTCCAGGTAGCTCTCGGCCGCCTTGGCGCCACCTAGGTCAACCCGGATATCCGCTTCGCGGCTGTGCCGCGCATCGCGGTCGATGGCGCTGTGCACGGCCACGGTGGTCAGGCCCATGGCCTTGGCGGTGCGCATCACGCGGCAGGCGATCTCGCCACGGTTGGCGACCAGCAGGGTGGTCAGCAGAGGGCGGCTCATGGGCGTGGCTCCTTGTCCGAAGCGGGGGTTTGCCAGGCTGGCGTGCGTTTTTCGAGGAAGGCGCGCAGGCCCTCCTGGCCTTCGGCGCTCACGCGGATACGCGCAATGGCGCCTTCACAGTAGCGGCGCAGGGCAGGGGTGAGCTCACCATTGCCCACTTCGCGCAGCAGCTCCTTGCTGGCGCACATGGCCTGCGGGCTGTTGAGCAGCAGGTTGTCGACCCAGCGCTCGACCTCGGCATCCAGCTGCGCGGCCGGGCAGGTTTCGGCCAGCAGGCCCAGTTCGCGGGCCCGCTCGCCGCTGAAGCGTTCGGCGGTCAGGGCATAGCGGCGGGTGGCGCGCTCGCCCATGGCCTGCACCACGAACGGGCTGATCACCGCCGGCGCCAGGCCGATGCGCACTTCCGACAGGCACAGCTGCGCGTCGTCGGCACCGATGGCCATGTCGCAGCAACTGATCAGCCCCACGGCACCGCCGAAGGCTGCGCCCTGGACCACCGCCAGGGTCGGCACCTTGAGCCGCGCCAGGTTGTACATCAGCTCGGCCAGCTCGCGGGCGTCGTCCAGGTTGGTGTTGTAGTCCAGCTGCGCCGACTGCTGCATCCAGGCAAGGTCGGCGCCGGCACTGAAGTGCCGGCCGCGCCCGCGCAGCACCATGAAGCGCAGGCTGGCGTCGTTGCCGATCTGGTCGATGGCGATGATCAGTTCGCGGATCATCTGCGCGTTGAAGGCGTTGTTCTTGGCCTCGCGGCTCAGCCACAGGGTGGCGAAGCCGCGCGGGTCGCGAATCAGTTCAAGGGTAGAGAAGTCGCTCATCGGTCACATCCGGAAAATGCCGAAACGGCTCGGTTCGATCGGGGCATTGAGGGCTGCCGAGAGGGCCAGGCCGAGAATCTCGCGGGTTTGCGCAGGGTCGATGACGCCGTCGTCCCACAGCCTTGCGCTGGAATAGTAGGGGTGGCCCTGGTGTTCGTACTGGTCCAGGATCGGCTGCTTGAGCTGCGCCTCGTCCTGCGGGCTGAAAACCTGGCCGCTGCGCTCGCTCTGTTCGCGCTTGACCTGGGCCAGCACGCCTGCGGCCTGTTCGGCGCCCATCACGCCGATGCGCGCGTTGGGCCACATCCACAGAAAGCGCGGGTCGTAGGCACGCCCGCACATGCCATAGTTGCCGGCACCGAAGCTGCCGCCGATGATCACGGTGAACTTGGGCACCTGGGCGCAGGCCACTGCGGTCACCAGCTTGGCGCCATGCTTGGCGATGCCGCCGGCCTCGTACTTCTGGCCCACCATGAAGCCGGTGATGTTCTGCAGGAACAGCAGCGGGATGCCGCGCTGGCAGGCCAGCTCGATGAAGTGCGCGCCTTTCTGCGCGGCCTCGGCGAACAGGATGCCGTTGTTGGCCAGAATCGCCACCGGGTAGCCGTGCAGGTGGGCAAAGCCGCACACCAGCGTGGTACCGAACAGCGCCTTGAACTCGTCGAACAGCGAGCCGTCCACCAGGCGCGCGATCACCTCGCGCACATCGAACGGCTGCTTGGCATCGGCCGGCACCACGCCGTACAGCTCGTCGGCTGCGTACAGCGGGGCGATCGGGGTGCGCACCTGCAGCTGGCCCAGCTTGCGCCAGTTGAGGTTGGCCACGCAGCGCCGGGCGATGGCCAGGGCGTGTTCGTCGTTGTCGGCATAGTGGTCGGCCACGCCGCTGACCTTGCAGTGCACGTCGGCACCGCCCAGGTCTTCGGCGCTGACCACCTCGCCGGTGGCGGCTTTGACCAGCGGCGGGCCGGCCAGGAAGATGGTGGCCTGCTGGCGCACCATGATCGCCTCGTCGGCCATGGCTGGAACGTAGGCACCGCCGGCGGTGCACGAGCCCATCACCACGGCGATCTGCGGGATGCCCTGGGCGCTCATGGTGGCCTGGTTGAAGAAGATGCGGCCGAAGTGCTCGCGGTCGGGGAACACCTCGTCCTGGCGCGGCAGGTTGGCGCCGCCGGAGTCCACCAGGTACACGCAGGGCAGGCGGTTCTGCTGGGCGATGGTCTGGGCGCGCAGGTGCTTCTTGACGGTCAGCGGGTAGTACGAGCCGCCTTTGACGGTGGCGTCGTTGGCCACGATCATGCACTCCACGCCCTCGATGCGGCCGATGCCGGCGATCACGCCGGCGGCAGGCACGTCTTCGCCGTACACCTCGTGGGCGGCCAGCTGGCCGATCTCCAGAAACGGCGAACCCGGGTCGAGCAGGCGGTCGATGCGGTCGCGCGGCAGCAACTTGCCGCGTGAGGTGTGGCGCTCCTGGGCTTTGGGCCCGCCGCCCTGGTGCACGCTGGCGAGCAGGTCACGCAGGCCTTGCACCTGCTCGAGCATGGCCGCGCTGTTGAGCGCGAATTCGGGCGCGCGGGGGTTCAACTGAGACTTCAGAATCATCGTGGCTCCTGGCGCAGCTTCAAGCGGCAAGCTCCAAGCTGCAAGAGTGGGTCTGCGTTATGGCGGCGTTGCCGCTGAGCGCCTCAGCGCGTCTCGTTGAACAGCTCGCGACCGATCAGCATGCGCCGGATCTCGCTGGTGCCGGCGCCGATCTCGTACAGCTTGGCGTCGCGCAGCAGGCGGCCTGCGGGGAATTCGTTGATGTAGCCGTTGCCGCCCAGAATCTGGATTGCCTCGAGGGCCATCTGGGTGGCGCGCTCGGCGGTATAGAGGATCACCCCGGCGGCGTCCTTGCGGGTGGTCTCGGCGCGATCACAGGCCTGGGCCACGGCATACAGGTAGGCGCGGCTGGCATTGAGCTGGGTGTACATGTCGGCGATCTTGCCCTGGATCAGCTGGAACTCGCCGATGCTCTGGCCGAACTGCTTGCGGTCGTGGATGTAGGGCACCACCAGGTCCATGCACGCCTGCATGATCCCGGTAGGGCCGCCGGAGAGCACCACACGCTCGTAGTCCAGGCCGCTCATCAGCACCTTCACGCCACCGTTGAGCTGGCCGAGGATGTTCTCCTGGGGCACCTCGACGTTGTCGAAGAACAGCTCGCAGGTGTTGGAACCGCGCATGCCCAGCTTGTCGAACTTGTTGCTGCGGCTGAAGCCGGCCCAGTCGCGCTCGACGATGAACGCGGTGATGCCGTGGGGGCCCTTTTCCAAGTCGGTCTTGGCGTAGATCACGTAGGTGTTGGCGTCGGGGCCGTTGGTGATCCAGGTCTTGCTGCCGTTGAGCACGAAGCGGTCGCCGCGCTGTTCGGCACGCAGTTTCATCGACACCACGTCGGAGCCGGCGTTGGGCTCGCTCATGGCCAGGGCGCCGATGTGCTCGCCGCTGATCAGCTTGGGCAGGTATTTGGCTTTCTGTTCGGCGGTGCCGTTGCGGTTGATCTGGTTGACGCAGAGGTTGGAGTGGGCGCCGTAGGAGAGCGCGACCGAGGCCGAGCCGCGGCTGATTTCTTCCATGGCCACCACGTGGGCCAGGTAGCCCAGGCCCGCGCCGCCGTATTCTTCGCTGACGGTGATGCCCAGCAGGCCCATGTCGCCGAACTTGCGCCACATGTCGGCGGGGAACAGGTTGTCCTGGTCGATCTGCGCCGCACGCGGGGCCAGCTCGGCTGCGACGAACGCCTGCACCTGGTCGCGGAGCATGTCGATGGTTTCGCCCAGGGCGAAGTTCAGGGTCGGATAACGCATGCTGGCACCTTTCTTGTCGATTGTTCTTTGAGTGGCGTGGTGGTTGACCCGCGATCAAGGCGCTGCGATCTGTCACCTTTACGTTAACGTAAACCCCGCACCGAACACTGTCAATCTCCCCATGACCTTTACGTTAACGTTAATTTGCGCCACATTAGGTCTCGCGTGAATCAGCACCCACAACAATCACAATACGGGGTCGTCATGAATCAACCGAGCTACACCCAGGGTCGCCAGGACAAACCGCTGCTGGCCATGACCATCGGCCAGGCCCTGGACAACACAGTGGCGCGCTTTGCCGAGCGCGAGGCATTGGTGGTACGCCACCAGCAACTGCGCTACAGCTGGCGTGAACTGGCCGACAGCATCGACCTGCATGCCCGCGCCCTGATGGCGCTGGGCCTGAAGACTGGCGACCGCCTGGGTATCTGGGCGCCCAACTGCGCGCAGTGGTGCATCGCCCAGTTCGCCACCGCCAAAATCGGCGTGATCCTGGTCAACATCAACCCGGCCTACCGCACCAGCGAACTGGAATACGTGCTGCGCCAGTCTGCCTGCCAGTGGCTGATCTGCGCCGGCACCTTCAAGACCTCCGACTACCATGCCATGCTTGGCGAACTGCTGCCGGAGCTGGCGCACCAGGCGCCAGGCCAGCTCAATGGCGAGCGCCTGCCCGACCTGCGCGGGCTGATCAGCCTCGACGACGCGCCGCCGGGCGGCTTCCTGCCGTGGGCGGCGCTGGCCGGCATGGCCGAGCAGGTCGCCCCGGCCGAGTACCAGCAGCGCCAGCAGAGCCTGCAGTTCGACCAGCCGGTGAACATCCAGTACACCTCCGGCACCACGGGCTTCCCCAAGGGCGCGACCCTGAGCCACTACAACATCCTCAACAACGGCTACATGGTCGGCGAGAGCCTGGGCCTGACCGAGCATGACCGCATGGTGATCCCGGTGCCGCTGTATCACTGCTTCGGCATGGTCATGGGCAACCTGGGCTGCATCACCCACGGCACCACCATGATCTACCCCAACGACGCCTTCGACCCGCTGCTGACCCTCGAAGGCGTGGCCCGCGAGCGCGCCACCGTGCTGTACGGGGTGCCGACCATGTTCATCGCGCTGCTCGACCAGCCGCGGCGCGGCGACTACGACCTGAGCAGCCTGCGCACCGGCATCATGGCCGGCGCCACCTGCCCGATCGAGGTGATGCGTCGGGTGATCGACCAGTTGCACATGGGCGAGGTGCAGATCGCCTACGGCATGACCGAGACCAGCCCGGTGTCGCTGCAGACCGGCCCGGACGACGAGCTGGAGTTGCGCGTGACTACGGTGGGGCGCACCCAGCCGCAGCTGGAGAGCAAGATCGTCGACGAACACGGCTGCATCGTACCGCGTGGCACCATCGGCGAGCTGTGTACGCGCGGCTACAGCGTGATGCTGGGCTACTGGGGCAACCCGGCGGCCACCAGCGAGGCGATCGACCCGGCGGGCTGGATGCACACCGGCGACCTGGCGAGCATGGACGAGCAGGGCTACGTGTGCATTGCCGGGCGCAACAAGGACATGATCATTCGCGGTGGCGAGAACATCTACCCGCGCGAGCTGGAGGAGTTCTTCTTTACCCACCCGTCGGTGGCGGACGTGCAGGTGATCGGCATTCCGGATGAGCGTTACGGCGAGGAGATCGTGGCGTGGATCAAGCTGCACCCTGGGCACAGCGCCACCGATGGGGAGCTGCAGGCCTGGTGCAAGAGCCGCATCGCGCACTTCAAGACGCCGCGACATTTTCGTTTCGTCGAGGAGTTTCCGATGACGGTGACCGGCAAGATCCAGAAGTTTCGCATGCGCGAGATCAGCATCGAGGAGTTGTGCAACCGTTGAGCTCGGCGTTTCAGCCATCGCGGGTCAAGCCCGCTCCCACAGGTATCGCGCATTTCTGTAAACCACCGCACTCCTGTGGGAGCGGGCTCGACCCGCGATGGGCACACCGCAGTGCAACTGCCAGATCCCGGTCTACGCTTGCACCTTCACCGGCGGCTCTTCACTGGGCGGGTCGCCCACGGGCTCCTGCTCCTTGGGCGGCTCAGGCTCCTTCTCGGGCACCGGTGGTGGCAGATTGGGGTCATCGATATTCGGATCGGGCGTTTCAGCAGGAATAGGAATATTCATGGGCCGAACCTCACATAAAGGGCTGTTCAAAGGCTGACCCATTCTTCGACCGTGGCCGCGCCGCATCGCTCATTTTTTATTGAACCCCCACGCCTGCCATTGCTCTGAACCTTACCGTCACAGCGTAACGGAGCGATGTTCGATGACCCGCGATGAGCCTTTCAGCACCGATGAAACCAGCGAGCACACCCTGACCCTGGCCAGGGCGCTGCTGCTGCCGCGCATAGTGATCGAGAACACCGAACCTGTGCTCGACGCCGGCCAGCACGCGGTCAAGGGCACCGTGGGCGAACAGGTCACCGTTACCAGCAAGGTCTTCGCCGACGGCCACGACGTGCTGGCCGTGCGCCTGAGCTGGCGCCGCCTGCAGCACCCCAACTGGCACGAAGTGCCCATGACGCTGCTGGGCAACGACAGCTGGGAGGGGCGCTTCACGGTCAGCGAGGTGGGCCGCCACCTGTTCATGATCGAGGCCTGGATCGACCAGTACGCCAGCTACTGCTACGAGCTGGAGAAGAAATTCGCCGCCGGCGTCGACGTAGGCCTGGAGCTGGAGGAGGGCCGCCGCCACCTGATGCAGAGCGCCGAGCGCAGCAGCGAGCCGCTGCGTGCGCAACTGGAGGCGGTGGCCCTGCAACTGGCCAGCCTGCCTGCCCAGGCCGGTGTCGAGCTGCTGCTGCACGGCGACACCCGCGCCCTGATGGGCCGCGCCGACCACCGTGCCTACCTCAGCCGCAGCGCCGAGTTCCCCCTTGAGGTGGAGCGCGAGCGCGCACGCTTTGCCAGCTGGTACGAGCTGTTCCCGCGTTCGGTCACCGACGACCCGGCCCGCCACGGCACCTTCAACGACGTGCATCAGCGCCTGCCGATGATCCGCGACATGGGCTTTGACGTGCTCTACTTCCCGCCCATCCACCCCATCGGCACCCAGCACCGCAAGGGCCGCAACAATGCCTTGCAGGCCGGCCTCGACGACCCCGGCAGCCCCTACGCCATCGGCAGCGCCGACGGCGGGCACGAGGCCATTCACCCGCAGCTGGGCAGCCGCGAAGACTTCCGCCGGCTGGTGGCCGCCGCCGCCGAGCATGGTTTGGAAATCGCCCTGGACTTCGCCATCCAGTGCTCTCAGGACCACCCCTGGCTCACCGAGCACCCGGGCTGGTTCAGTTGGCGCCCCGACGGCACCATCCGCTACGCCGAGAACCCACCGAAAAAATACCAGGACATCGTCAACGTCGACTTCTATGCCGCCGACGCGGTGCCCGCCCTGTGGCTGGCCCTGCGCGACGTGGTGCTGGGCTGGGTGCAGGAGGGCGTGACCCAGTTTCGCGTGGACAACCCGCACACCAAGCCGCTGCCGTTCTGGGAGTGGCTGATCGCCAACGTGCGCAGCCAGCACCCGCAGGTGATCTTCCTCGCCGAGGCCTTCACCAAGCCGGCGATGATGGCGCGCCTGGGCAAGGTCGGCTATTCGCAGAGCTATACCTACTTCACCTGGCGCAACACCAAGGCCGAGCTGCAACAGTACTTCAGCGAACTCAACCAGCCGCCGTGGTCGTACTGCTACCGCCCCAACTTCTTCGTCAACACGCCGGACATCAACCCGTTCTTCCTGCACGACTCCGGCCGCCCGGGCTTTCTGATTCGCGCAGCGCTGGCCACCATGGGCTCGGGCCTGTGGGGCATGTATTCGGGGTTCGAGCTGTGCGAGGCGGCGGCGATACCGGGCAAGGAGGAATACCTGGACTCGGAGAAGTACGAGATCCGCCCGCGCGACTACACCCAGCCCGGCAACATCATTGCCGAGATCGCCCAGCTCAACCGCATCCGCCGCCAGCACCCGGCGCTGCAGACCCACCTGGGCATCCGCTTCTACAACGCCTGGAACGACAACATCCTGTACTTCGCCAAGGGCGATCCGGCCAGCGGCAGCCTGATCCTGGTGGCCGTCAGCCTCGACCCGCACAACGCCCAGGAGGCGCACTTCGAGTTGCCGCTGTGGGAGCTGGGCCTGGAGGACGACGCCGAAACCTTCGGCGAAGACCTGATGAGCGGCCATCGCTGGAGCTGGTACGGCAAGACCCAGTGGATGCGCATCGAACCCTGGCACCAGCCGTTCGGCATCTGGCGCATCACCCCGGCCCGCTAGCCCCCCGCCAACCAGAAGGAGTCGTACATGGCGAAGAAAGCCCGCCCAGCCACGTTCATCAACGACCCGCTGTGGTACAAGGACGCGATCATCTACCAGGTGCACGTCAAGTCGTTCTTCGACTCCAACGGCGACGGCATCGGTGATTTTCCCGGCCTGATCGCCAAGCTCGACTACATCGCCGAGCTTGGGGTCAACACCCTGTGGCTGCTGCCGTTCTACCCCTCGCCACGGCGCGACGACGGCTACGACATCGCCGCCTACAAGGCCGTGCACAGCGACTACGGCACCCTGGCCGACGTGCGACGCTTCATCGCCGAGGCGCACAAGCGCAACCTGCGGGTGATCACCGAGCTTGTCATCAACCACACCTCCGACCAGCACCCGTGGTTCCAGAAGGCCCGGCGCGCCAAGCCCGGCTCCAGGGCGCGGGACTTTTATGTGTGGTCCGACACCGATACCAGGTACGACGGCACGCGCATCATCTTCCTCGACACCGAGCACTCCAACTGGACCTGGGACCCGGTTGCCGGCCAGTACTTCTGGCACCGCTTCTACTCGCACCAGCCCGACCTCAACTTCGACAACCCGCAGGTGCTCAAGGCGGTGATCGGGGTGATGCGCTACTGGCTCGACCTGGGCGTGGATGGCCTGCGCCTGGATGCCATCCCGTACCTGATCGAGCGCGATGGCACCAACAACGAGAACCTGCCCGAAACCCACCAGGTGCTGAAGAAGATCCGCGCCGAAATCGACGCCAACTACCCCGACCGCATGCTGCTGGCCGAGGCCAACCAGTGGCCCGAGGACACCCAGCTGTACTTCGGCGAAGGGCAGGGCGACGAGTGCCACATGGCCTTTCACTTTCCGCTGATGCCGCGCATGTACATGGCGCTGGCCCAGGAAGACCGCTTTCCGGTCACCGACATCCTGCGCCAGACCCCGGAGATCCCGGCCAACTGCCAATGGGCGATCTTCCTGCGCAACCACGACGAGCTGACCCTGGAGATGGTCACTGACCGCGAGCGCGACTACCTGTGGAACTACTACGCCCAGGATCGTCGCGCGCGCATCAACCTGGGCATCCGCCGGCGCCTGGCACCGTTGCTGCAACGCGACCGACGCCGGGTCGAGCTGCTGACCAGCCTGCTGCTGTCGATGCCGGGCACCCCGACCCTGTATTACGGTGACGAGATCGGCATGGGCGACAACATCTACCTGGGCGACCGCGACGGCGTGCGCACGCCGATGCAATGGTCCATCGACCGCAACGGCGGCTTCTCCCGCGCCGACCCGGCACGCCTGGTGCTGCCGCCGATCATGGACCCGCTGTACGGCTACCAGTCGGTGAACGTCGAGGCCCAGGCCAGCGACCCGCATTCGCTGCTCAACTTCAACCGTCGCCTGCTGGCGGTGCGCAAGCAACAAAAGGCCTTTGGCCGCGGCAGCCTGACCATGCTCTCGCCCAGCAACCGCCGCATCCTGGCGTATGTCCGCGAATTCACCGGCAGCGACGGCAAGGGCGAAACCATTCTGTGCGTGGCCAACGTGTCCCGCGCCGCCCAGGCGGCAGAGCTGGACCTCTCGGCCTATGTCGACCAGGTGCCGGTGGAGATGCTCGGCGGCAGCGCGTTCCCGCCGATCGGCCAACTGCCGTTTCTGCTGACCTTGCCGCCCTATGGCTTCTACTGGTTCCTGCTCGCGCCCAGGGACCAGATGCCCAGCTGGCATGTGCAGCCCGCGCAGCCGCTACCGGAGTTCACCACCGTGGTGCTCAAGAAACGCATGGAAGAGCTGCTCGAATCGCCGTCGCGCGACACCCTGCAAGACGCCATCCTGCCGCAGTACCTGCCCAAGCGCCGCTGGTTCGCGGGCAAGGGCGCCGCGGTGGAAAAGGTGCGCATCGCCTATGGCGTGCGCTTCGGTGCGGCCACCAGCCCCGTGCTGCTCAGTGAAATCGAGGTCGACAGCGGCGGGCAGACCAGCCGCTATCAGTTGCCGTTCGGCCTGATCGGCGAAGACCAGCTGACCAGCGCATTGCCCCAGCAACTGGCCCTGTCACGGGTACGCCGGGGGCGCCAGGTGGGCCTGATCACCGATGGTTTCGTGCTCGAAAGCTTCATTCGCGCGGTGCTGGCCGGCTTTGCCGATGGCACGCGCCTGAGCTGCAGCGACGGCGAGTTGCAGTTCCAGGCCACCGAGCAGCTGGCCGCCCTGGAGCTGGGCGACGAGCCGGCGGTGCGCTACCTGTCGGCCGAGCAGTCCAACAGCTCGGTGGTGGTAGGGGGCAGCCTGGTGCTCAAGCTGATCCGCCGGGTCAATGGCGGCATCCACCCCGAGCTCGAGATGAGCGCCTACCTCACTGCCGCCCGCTACCCGAACATATCACCGCTGCTGGGCTGGCTGAGCCGGGTGGACGCCACCGGGCAGCCGCACCTGCTGATGATCGCCCAGGGCTACCTGAGCAACCAAGGCGACGCCTGGGACTGGACCCAGAACACCCTGGAACGCGCGATTCGCGACGAAATGGAACCCGGCACCCAGGCCCCGCAGGCCCATGCCGATGCCTTGCAGGAGCTGCAGGCCTTTGCCGCGCAGCTGGGCCAGCGCCTGGGCCAGATGCACCAGGTGCTGGCCGCGCCCACCCAGGACCCGGCGTTCAAGCCGCGGGTGAGTAGCGCGCGCGATGGCAAGGCCTGGGGCAAGCAGGTCAGCGCCCAGCTCAACCAGGCGTTCGACCTGCTGGAGCAGCACCGCGATGAGCTGGATGCCGACAGCCAGGCGCTGGTCGACGACCTGGGCAAGCAGCGCAAGGGCCTGCTCGAACAGGTCAGCGAACTGGCCATGCAGGCGGTCGGTGGCGTGCTGATACGGGTACACGGCGACCTGCACCTGGGCCAGGTGCTGGTGGTGCAGGGCGATGCCTATCTGATCGACTTCGAAGGCGAGCCGGCGCGCCCGCTGGAGGAGCGACGCGGCAAGCACAGCCCGTACAAGGACGTCAGCGGCGTGCTGCGTTCGTTCGACTATGCTGCTGCGATGGTGTTGCGCAGCGCGTCGGGGGTGGACGTCTCGCCGCCGGCCCGCCAGGCCCGTCAGCGCGTGGCGCGGCGCTACCTGCACCAGGCCCGGCATGCCTTTGTTCAGGCCTACGATCTGGCCACCGCCGACCTGCCGCACGCCTGGGAACAGCCCGGCGGGGCACGCGCGGCGCTGGACCTGTTCAGCCTGGAAAAGGCTGCCTACGAAATTATGTATGAAGCCGAGAATCGCCCGAGCTGGTTGGCCGTGCCCTTGCATGGCCTCCATGGGCTTGTCAGTACGTGGGGAGAATGAATGAGCGCGCACAAGCGGGAACAGGCTGGGTTGGGCACAAGGGATATCGATGACCTGGTCAATGCCAGGCACGGCGACCCGTTCGCGGTGCTCGGGCCGCACCCGGATGGCGCGGGCGGGCAGTGGATACGCGCCTACCTGCCCGATGCCCTGAGTGCCCGGGCGCTGGCCCGTGACAGTGGGCAGGTGCTGCTGGAGCTGGAGCAGGGCAGTGTGCCCGGGCTGTTCAGCGGGCGGTTGCAGCAACCGCAGGCGTACGACCTGCACATCAACTGGGCAGGGGGCGAGCAGGTCACCGAAGACCCCTACAGCTTTACCCAGTTGCTGCTGGGCGAGATGGACCTGTACCTGTTCGCCGAGGGCAATCATCGCGACCTGGCCAAGGTATTCGGCGCGCAGCCCGCACAGGTTGACGGCATCGACGGGGTGCGCTTTGCGGTGTGGGCGCCGAATGCGCGGCGGGTGTCGGTGGTCGGTCACTTCAACAACTGGGACGGGCGCCGCCACCCGATGCGCAAGCGCGTGCCCAGCGGTGTGTGGGAGCTGTTCATCCCGCGCCTGCAGGCCGGCGAGACGTACAAGTACGAACTGCTCGGGCCCGACGGCATCCTGCCGCTCAAGGCCGACCCGCTGGCACTGGCCACCGAGCTGCCGCCCAGCACCGCCTCGAAGGTGGCCGCCGCGCTGGGCCATGTGTGGCAGGACCAGGGCTGGATGCGCGTGCGTGCGGCGCACCAGGCCACCAACGCGCCGCTGTCGATCTACGAACTGCACGCCGGTTCCTGGCAATGCGAGCTGGATGAAAGCGGTGAAGTGGCCCGCTACTACAACTGGCGCGAACTGGCCGAGCGGCTGGTGCCCTACATCCAGGAGCTGGGCTTCACCCATATCGAGCTGATGCCGATCATGGAGCATCCGTTTGGCGGCTCGTGGGGCTACCAGCCGTTGTCGATGTTCGCGCCCACCGCGCGCTATGGCACGGCCGAGGATTTCGCCGCGTTCATCGACGCCTGCCACCAGGCCCACATCGGCGTGATCCTCGACTGGGTGCCGGCGCATTTTCCCACCGACGAACATGGGCTGGCGCAGTTCGACGGCACCGCACTGTATGAGTACGCCAACCCGCTGGAGGGCTTCCACCAGGACTGGGACACGCTGATCTACAACCTGGGGCGCAACGAGGTGCACGGCTTCATGCTGGCTTCGGCATTGCACTGGCTCAAGCATTTTCACATCGACGGGCTGCGGGTGGATGCGGTGGCCTCGATGCTGTACCGCGACTATTCGCGCAAGGCCGGCGAATGGGTGCCCAACCGCCACGGCGGGCGCGAGAACCTGGAGGCCATCGATTTTCTGCGCCACCTCAACGACGTGGTGGCCCAGGAGGCGCCGGGGGCGCTGGTGATCGCCGAGGAATCCACCGCCTGGCCGGGTGTCAGCCAGCCGACCCAGCAGGGCGGCCTGGGTTTCAACTACAAGTGGAACATGGGCTGGATGCACGACACCCTGCATTACATCCAGAACGACCCGATCCACCGTGCGCATCATCACAACGAGATGAGCTTCGGCCTGATCTACGCGTATTCCGAGCATTTCATCCTGCCGATTTCCCATGACGAGGTGGTGCACGGCAAGCACTCGCTGATCGACAAGATGCCGGGCGACCGCTGGCAGAAGTTCGCCAACCTGCGCGCGTACCTGGCCTTCATGTGGTGCCATCCGGGCAAGAAGCTGCTGTTCATGGGCTGCGAATTCGGCCAGTGGCGCGAGTGGAACCATGACGCGGAACTGGACTGGTACCTGTTGCAGTACCCCGAGCACAAGGGTGTGCAGTCGCTGGTGGCCGACCTGAACCGGCTGTACCGCGACGAGAAGGCGCTGCATCAGCAGGACTGCGTGCCGCAAGGGTTCCAGTGGCTGATCGGCGACGATGCGCGCAACAGCGTGTATGCGTGGCTGCGCTGGAGCGCCGAGGGCGAGCCGTTGCTGGTGGTGGCCAACTTCACGCCGGTGCCGAGGGAGGGTTATCGCATCGGGGTGCCGTTTGGCGAACAGTGGGTGGAGGTGCTCAACAGCGATGCCCAGGTGTATGCCGGGTCCAACTACGGCAACCTCGGGGCGGTGAACAGCGAGGCGTTGCCCAGCCATGGGCAGCCGCTGTCGCTGGCGGTGAACCTGCCGCCACTGGCGGTGCTGGTGCTGCGCCCGGCTTGAGACCTTGGGCCTGCTGCGCAGGCCATTCGCGGGTCAAGCCCGCTCCCACAGGGATTGCAGTGTTTTCAGGAACTGCACTGCACCTGTGGGAGCGGGCTTGACCCGCGATTCGATCTACAGGTCCAGCACCAGCCGGGCCGTGCGCGCCCGCGACACGCACAGCATCATGCTCTGCTGCGAAGCCTTCTCTTCATCGCTCAGGTACTGGTCGAAATGCTCGGCCTCACCCTCCAGAATCATGGTCTCGCAGGTGCCGCACACACCCTCGCGGCACAGGCATTCCACCTTGGCCGCCTTGGATTTCTCGATGGCCTGCAAGATGGTCATGCCTTCCTCCACCTGCAACTCCTGCCCCGAGCGCGCCAGCACCACGGTAAACGCCGCGCCGGTCACCGGCGCCGCGGCAAACTGCTCCCAGTGCACGCGCTGCTCGGCAATGCCCAGCGACGCTGCGGTGGCGATCACCGCATCGATCAGCGGCTTGGGCCCGCACACATACACATGCGCCGCGTCATCCAGGCCCGCAAACAGCGCGGCCAGGTCCAGCTTGCGCTCCAGGCTGTCGATGTAGAACTGCGTGTTGGCCGCATGCGGCCCGCTGCTCAGTTCGGCCTGGAACGCGCCATGCTCGGGGCTGCGAAAGGCATAGTGCAGCTCGTAGGCGGTGCTGCCGGCCTCCAGTTCATGCAACTGCGCCAGAAACGGCGTGATGCCGATGCCGCCGGCGATCAGTACGTGCCGGCCCGCGCTCGGGTCCAGCGCGAACAGGTTGTTGGGGCTGGAGATGGTCAGCACGCTGCCCACCTCGACCTGCTGGTGCATGAACGCCGAGCCACCCTTGGACTGCTCTTCAAGGCGCACGCCGATCTGGTAGCTGCGGGTGTCGCGCGGGTCGCTCATCAGCGAGTAGGCGTTGCTGAACTGGCGCCCGTCGGCGCCCTGCATCTGCACGATCACGTGGCTGCCACCGGTAAATGCCGGCATCGGCGCGCCGTCCTCACGGGCCAGGGTGAAGCGCTTGATCAGCGGCGTCGCCTGCTCGACGGCGGTTACCTGCACACTGAACATCTCGTATTTGTTGGCCATGATTCACCTCGACTGCCACTGGCTCACACGGCCAGGCACAGGTACTTGATTTGCAGATAGTCTTCGATGCCGTAGCGCGAGCCTTCGCGGCCCAGGCCCGACTGCTTGACGCCGCCAAACGGCGCCACTTCATTGGAGATCAGCCCGGTATTGATACCGACCATGCCGTACTCCAGTGCCTCGGCCACCTTGAACACCCGGGCGATGTCGCGGCTGTAGAAGTACGCCGCCAGGCCGTACAGGGTGTCGTTGGCCTGGGCAATCACCTCTTCGTCGCTGCGAAAGCGCACGATGGCCGCCACCGGGCCGAAGATCTCGTCCTGCAGCAGCTGGGTGCCCGGCGCAATGTTGGCCAGCACCGTGGGTGCGAAGAAGTTGCCGCCCAGCGCATGGGCTTCGCCGCCCAGCAGCAGGTCGGCGCCCTTGGCCATG
This sequence comes from Pseudomonas palmensis, assembly GCF_049942755.1. NCBI lineage: Bacteria > Pseudomonadati > Pseudomonadota > Gammaproteobacteria > Pseudomonadales > Pseudomonadaceae > Pseudomonas > Pseudomonas palmensis. The sequence goes on along the minus strand of NZ_CP187958.1, from coordinate 5,446,633 downwards.
GCGTCGTCGATCAGGCTGTGCACCTTGGCCACGGCCTTGTCGCTGATCAGCGGGCCGACCTGGCTCGCGGCGCTGGTGCCGTGGCCCACGCCCAGGGCGCGCACGCGCTCCACGAAGCGTTCGGTGAACTGCGCATACACGCTGTCATGCACGTAGAAACGGTTGACGCATACGCAGGTCTGGCCGGCGTTGCGGTACTTGGCTGCCAGCGCGCCTTCGACGGCGGCGTCGATGTCGGCATCGTCGAACACGATGAACGGCGCGTTGCCGCCCAGTTCCAGCGACACCTTCTTGATGCTCTGGGCACACTGACCCATCAGCAGCCGGCCGATCGGGGTGGAGCCGGTAAAGCTCAGCTTGCGCACGGCCGGGTGCCCGGTGAACTGGGCGCCAATGGCCACCGCATCACCGGTGACCACGCTGAACACCCCGGCAGGGATGCCTGCACGTTCGGCCAGCTCCACCAGCGCCAGGGCGCAGAAGGGGGTTTCGTTGGCCGGCTTGACCACGATGGTGCAGCCGGCGGCCAGGGCCGGGGCCACCTTGCGCGTGATCATCGCCGCCGGGAAGTTCCACGGGGTGATGGCGGTGCACACGCCGATGCCCTGCTTGATCACCAGCAGGCGCTTGTCGTTGGAAGGGCTGGGGATGACATCGCCGTAGACGCGCTTGCCTTCCTCGGCAAACCATTCGATGAACGAGGCCGCGTAGCGGATCTCGCCCAGTGCCTCGTGCAGTGGCTTGCCCTGCTCGAAGGTCATCAGCCGGGCCAGGTCGTCTTCGTGTTGCAGCAGCAGTTCGAACCAGCGGCGCAGCACCTGCGCGCGGTCCTTGGCGGTGCGCTCGCGCCAGCCTTGCAGCGCGGCCTCGGCGGCTTCGATGGCGCGTACCGTCTCGGCGCCGCCCATCAGCGGCACGCTGCCCAGGCGCTCGCCGTTGGCCGGGTCGCAGACCTCGACCTGACGACCGTCGTCGGCATCGCACCAGTGGCCGTTGATGTACGCCTGTTGGCGCAGCAGTGTGGGATCGTTGAGTTTCACGCAAGGCACTCCATGCCGCCCCCGGCGTACCGGGGGCGGGCGTTGTCAGTCGTTGAGGTGGGCGACGGCGATCAGGTTGTGGAAGTGGGCGATGCCGTGCTCGCTCATGCCGCTGCGCTCACGGTCGGCCATGATCCGGCCCTGGCCACGGTAGCCGCGGGACTTGAGGCCCTTCTGCACGCTTTCGACCAGGCGCAGGTCCTCGGGGCGGAACACCTCGCGGTACCAGTCGATGAGTTTCTGCTGCTCTTCGGTGATGTCCTTGTTCAGGAAGTACACGTCGTAGTGCTGCAGGGTGGTTTCGGCGTCGACCGGGAACTCGTAGATCACGGTCATGAAGTTCGCGCCTGGCGGCACGTTGAACATGGTGCACGGCCATGCCCAGAAGCCGGCGAAGGAGGGGTCCTTGACGCTTTCGTCGAACTTGAACGACTGCTCCGACGGCTTGGCCAGACCATATTGCAGGGTCCAGTTGCCGTAGGTGGTGTGGCTGTACTGGCCGACGTCCACCGAGTCGGAGAAGCCCGGGTGCGCCGGGGCGCAGTGGTAGCACTCCAGGTAGTTGTCGACGATGGACTTCCAGTTGGCCGGGGTATCGCTGACGAAACGTGCTGCCAGGTGCAGGTCGTCGATCACCGCGCAGGCCTGGCGCATGCGTGCCTGCAGGCCGGGCAGCTGGTCTTCGACGCTCCCGGCGGCCATGTCCATGTTGATGAAGATGAAGCCTGCGTACTCTTCCACGCGCAGCTGCACCAGGGTGGAGTTCTGCTTGTCGAAGTTGACCACGTTCTCGCAGTTGCGTGCGTGGGCCAGTTCGCCGTCGAGCTTGAAGGTCCATGCGTGGTACGGGCAGGTGATCACGTTCTTGGCCTTGCCGCTGCCGCTGAGCAACTGGTGGCCACGGTGCGGGCACACGTTGTAGAAGGCGCGCAGCACGCTGTCGCGACCACGCACCACGATGATGCTCTCGCCGATGATCTCGCGGGTGATGTAGGCGTTGTTCTCGGCCACTTCGCTGCGATGACCCACGCAGATCCAGCTGCGCGCGAAGATGTTCTCTTTCTCGTGCTCGAACACCGCAGGCTGGGTGTAGAACTTGGCCGGAATGGTGAAGGCCTCGTCTGCGCTGGCGCAGAAATCGGCGGGCAGGCGTTTGAAGTCGTTCATTGCTATCTCCTCACGGGGGCGTCCAGCCAGGCCGGCGCACCGTTGTTCAATTGGCTTTTACTTATTGGTTTACGTGTATCTATTGGTTAACAGAGCAGGCAAAAAAAAGGACCGTCAGGCCTGCATCCGTGCAGGTGGGTCGGGGTCAGCGACTCAGCGGGCCGTCGCGGTTACCGGGGCCGCTGCGGGTTGTTCAACGGGTTCAGGCTGTTCGGGCTGCTCGCCGGCCAGGCGCGCGGCCTCTTCCTCGATGCGGTGGGCCGGCACGTGGCCGTAGTCCTGCAGCATCCACTTGAAGAAGCCGTAGATCTTGATCAGCAGAATCACCATGAACGGGATCGCGGTCAGCACCACGGCGGTCTTCATGGTCGACAGCGAGGCCTTGGCGAACAGCATGGCCAGCGGTACCAGGGTCAGCACCACGCACCAGAACAGACGGTGGGTGGGGGTGGGGTCGTCGCCTTCGCGCAGGTTGCGGGTACTGGTGGCCGCCACGGCATAGGCGGCAGCGTCCATGTGCGAGGCGCAGAACACCGCCATGATGAACAGGTACACGCCCAGGAACACCTTGCCCATCGGCAGTGCTGTCAGCAGGGCACTGACCGCCGATTCGCCGCCTTGCTCGCTGAGGATCTTCGGTACGTCGATGGCGCCGTTGATGAACTGGTGCATGCTGTAGCTTTCCAGCGCGCCAAAGAAGAACCAGCAGCCCACGCTGCCACCGGCGAGCAGGGCGAACACCACTTCCTTGAGCTGGCGCCCACGGGACACACGGGTCACGAACATGGCCACGCCCGGGGCATAGGACACCCACCACAGCCAGTAGAACACCGTCCAGTTGCGGGTGAACGCGCCGTCGCCGGCCGGGTCGGTGAACAGGCTCATGCGCACATAGTTCTGCACCATCAGGCCGATGGAGTTGGCGGTGTTGTTGATGGTGAACTGGGTCGGGCCCACCAGCAGCACCACGCCGGCGAACACCAGCGCGCCGATGCACACCATCTTGCTCAGGCGCTGCAGGCCGCCATCGATGCCGATGTAGGAACTGAGCGAGAACAGGATGGCCACTGCACCGATCACCATCAGTTGCACGGTGAAGGTGTCGGGGGTGCCGGCCAGGTCATGCAGGCCGCGGGTCAGGGTCGAGGCGGTGAGCGCCAGCGACACGGTCAGCGCGCCCATCATGGTCAGCAGGAAGATCAGGTCCACGGTGCGACCGATCGGGCCGGTGGCCTTGAAGCCGGTCACCGCCTCGACGATCGAGGCCAGGTTCAGGCCGCTCTTCTTGCGCACGTGGAAGTGATAGGCCATGGCCAGCGAGGCCAGGGCATAGATCGACCAGGCGCTGATGCCCCAGTGGAAGAACGAGTAGCTGACGCTGTATTCCAGCGCCTGGCTCGATTGCGCGGCAATGTTCAGACCAGGGGTCTGGTAGTAGTAGGCCCATTCCATCACGCCCCAGTACAGGGTCGAGGACCCCATGCCGGCACAGATGAACATGAACACCCAGGTGGGGGTGGAGTACTCGGGCTTGCCGCTGCCGAAGCGGATGTTGCCGTACTTGCTGAACGCCAGATACAGCACGGCCAGCGAACTGCCGAATACCAGCACCTGGACACTGGTGCCGAAGGTACGGGTGGCAATCTCGAACAACTGGTTGGCGGCCTGTTCGGCCTGGGAGGGAAACACGGCGAGGCCGATCACGGTGAGCAGCACGGCAATCAGGCTCACGGTAATCAGGAACACATCTATCTGTTTTTTATTCTTGTGCGACATCATCGTCTCCTGGACGTTGGCGTTCTTATCTGTACCCGGCAGGCAATCCGGGGGTAGTGCGGTAAAGCGTCCTCCTTCTGTTAACTATAAGTTAACTACTATCTTTTGGTTAACAGATTCTGCCTAGAATCTTGTGGGCTCGCAAGAGGTGACGGGCCGGATTGTCTGGCAATTCAGACAACCGGCCCGTTGGTTCACCCTTCGATCAGCGCGGTGATGGCCTGGCCGACCTGTTGGGTGGACTTCTGCCCGCCCATGTCGCGGGTGGTGTCGCCGGCGGCGATCACGCGCTCGATGGCGCCGAGGATGTCGTCGTGGGCGGCGCGGTAGCGCGGGTCGGCCCCGTCATTGCCGAGGAACTCCAGCATCAGCGCCCCGGACCAGATCATCGCGATCGGGTTGGCGATGTTCTGGCCGAAGATATCCGGCGCCGAGCCGTGGACCGGTTCGAACAGCGACGGGAACCTGCGCTCGGGGTTGAGGTTGGCCGACGGTGCGATGCCGATGGTGCCGGCGCAGGCCGGGCCCAGGTCGGAGAGGATGTCGCCGAACAGGTTGGAAGCCACCACCACGTCGAAGCGGTCCGGCTGCAGCACGAAGCGTGCGCAGAGGATGTCGATGTGCTGCTTGTCCCAGCTGATCTCGGGGTAGTTGGCGGCCATCGCGGCGGTGCGCTCGTCCCAGTACGGCATGCTCACGGCCATGCCGTTGGACTTGGTGGCCGAGGTCACGTGCTTGCGCTCGCGGGTCTGCGCCACGTCGAAGGCATACTTGAGAATGCGGTCGACGCCGCGGCGGGTGAACACCGACTCCTGCAGCACGAACTCGTTTTCGGTGCCTTCGAACATGCGACCGCCCAGCGAGGAGTACTCGCCCTCGGTGTTCTCGCGGATCACCACGAAGTCGATGTCGCCCGGCTCGCGACCGGCCAGCGGGCAGGGTACGCCGGGGAACAGACGCACCGGACGGATGTTCACGTACTGGTCGAAGTCGCGGCGGAACTTGAGCAGCGAGCCCCACAGCGAGATGTGGTCCGGCACCTTGTCGGGCCAGCCGACCGCACCGAAGTACAGCGCATCGAAGCCCTTGAGCTGCTCGAACCAGTCATCGGGCATCATCTTGCCGTGGGCCAGGTAATAGTCGCAGCTGGCCCACTCGAAGAATTCGAACTGGATGTCCAGGCCGTGCTTGCGCGCGGCGGCTTCGACAACGCGGATGCCCTCGGGCAGCACTTCGTTTCCGATACCGTCGCCAGGAATGGCGGCAATCTTGAAGGTCTTGGTCATGGCGGCTCACTCGTTGTTGTTTGGGAACAGGTGAGCGCATGCTATAAGCCATTGGGTCAGAGATAATCTCGCCCAACATGAATTCTTTGTGCACATATCGTGAATAGTCTGCCCAACCTCGAAGACCTCAACATTTTTGTCCAGGTGGCCAAGCGCGCCAGCTTTGCCGCGGTGGCCGAGCAACTGGGCATGTCGGCCGCGTTCATCAGCAAGCGTGTGCGCCTGCTCGAGCAGCAGATGGGCGTGCGCCTGCTGCACCGCACCACGCGGCGGGTGTCGCTGAGCGAGGAGGGCGAGCGGGTCTACCAGTGGGCCTTGCAGATCTTCGAGACGGTGCAGCGCATGGGCGACGACATCAGCACCCAGCACCGCGTGCCGGTGGGCCAGTTGCGTATCGCCAGTAGCCTGGGCCTGGGCCGGCGCTTCGTGGCGCCGGCGCTATCGGAGCTGGCCGAGCGCTACCCGCAGCTGGATATCCGCCTGGACGTGCACGACCGCCTGGTGGACCTGATCGAGGAGGGGGTAGACCTGGATATCCGCGTGGGCAACGTGATTGCCCCGCACCTGATCGCCAAGCCGCTGGCCCACAACCGGCGCGTGCTGTGCGCCGCACCGGGCTACCTGCAACGGCGCGGCACGCCGCGCCAGCTGGCCGAGTTGAGCAGCCATGACTGTTTGGTGATCAAGGAGCGTGACCACCCGTTCGGCGTCTGGCAACTACAGGGGCCGCAGGGCGAGCAGAGCGTGCGGGTGACCGGCGGGCTGTCGACCAACCACGGCGAGGTGGCGCACCAATGGTGCCTGGACGGGCGGGGGATACTGCTGCGTTCGTACTGGGATGTGCACGACAGCCTGGCCGATGGCCGGCTGGTGCCGGTGCTGGAGGACTATCACCAGGCGGCGGACATCTGGGCGGTGTACACCTCGCCCCTGGCCAGCTCGGCGAAAGTACGCGTGGCGGTCGAGTTCCTGCGCCAGTACTTCGCCGAGCGCTACAGCCTGCCGGCGCTGGGTTAGCCCTTGGCAGGCACGATTTTCTTGATGGTGCCGTTGGTGATTTCGATCAGCACGTAGTTGTCCTGGATCTTGACCCACTGGCTGTCTTCGTCGGGCTGGCTCAGGCCCTTTTCCTTCCAGCCGCGCAGGGCCATGTCGTCGCGCTTGTAGAGGTCGGGGGCCTTGTCGTGCACCTTCAGCTCGCGGGTCGGGGACTCGGGGGCGACCACGCTGGGCTCGGCGGCCTGGGCCGGGAGCTGGACCAGGGCGACACTGCCGAGCAGGGCAAGGGTGGTGAACAGTTTGCGTGCAGTCATGCGGTACTCCTGATGGCTGGGGCTTGAAGAATCGGACTGCGCGCTGCTGCAAACATTCCATCGGTTGTATATCTGCGGCGTTGCCTTCGCTGGCAATGCCAGCTCCCACAGGGTTTTGTGAACGCCCGACACGGTTTCTGTGACACAACCCGCACCCCAGAGCCTTCGTCTGAACTTTTTGAAACGCCCGGGGTTCGAAAGGTCGCATTCGACCCCGAGTGCCTTTCACATAAATGGAGACTGAAAGTGATGTCCAAGCGATTCGGCAACCTGCTGCTCAAGACCTCGGCCCTGGCGGTACTGGCCGCCCCCCTGAGTGCACTGGCCGCAGCCCCCACCGACCCGATTGCAACCTTTGGTGTTCTCGGCGCCTACAACAAGTTCAAGCTCGAAGGCGGCAGCGAGTCCGATACCGACCGCATGGGTGAAGGCGGCCTGTTCTTCAACTTCGGCAACAAGCTCACCGCTGAATCCGGCTTCATCTACCAGGCCGGTGTCGACCTCAAGTACGGCGACCACAACGACACCAAGCTCAAGGAAGGCCAGGCCGACGTGGACCTGGGCTGGCGCGCCGCGATCGATGCGCGCAACTCGGTCGACCTGATCGTGGGCGGCGGCTACAACTGGTCGCGCTACGAGCTGGAATCCAACGGCTACGACATGAAGCTGACCGGTCGCACCCCCTTCGCCAAGGCCGCGCTGGGCTACAACCACCAGTTCGACGACATGACCCTGCGCCTGGAAGCCGGTGCACGCCGTTCGCTGGACAGCAAGGCCAAGCTGCATGTCGAAGACGTGGGCAACGACACCGTCGACCTCAAGGACCGTACCAACCCCTATGCCGAAGTCAGCCTGCTGATGAACCAGAAGGGCTCGATGCCGGTGATGGCCGGCCTGTACTACACCCGCACCGAGTACAAGCTGGACGAAGACTCGGAAGTGGCCGACAACATCAAGCTCAAGCGTGACGAGTTCGGCATCAAGGTCGGCCTTGCGTTCTAAGGGCTAGCGCCCGCGCTTGCGCGACACCACCGCCTCGATGTTCTTGCGCCCGATCAGCCTTGGCTGCTCGGGCGCAGTCATTTCACCCAGCCACTTGTACATCACCAGGCAGTCGACCAGGCCCAGGCGGGCATGCTGGTAGGCCCTGGGCAGGCGCCCGACGGTCTCGAAGCCCAGCGCGTGCCACAGCGCCACGGCCACCTCGTTGCTGGCCACCACCGAGTTGAACTGCATGGCCAGGAAGCCCTCGTTGCGTGCCAGGCGCTGGGAGTGCTCGCACATCAGCCGCGCCACGCCGCGCCCGCGGGCGGCCTCGGCGACCATGTAGCCGCAGTTGCTCACATGGCTGCCGGGGCCTGCGGCATTGGCCTTGAGGTAGTACGCGCCCAGCAACTGGCCCTCGTCCTCGACCACCAGCGTGTGCAGCGGCACCTCCAGCCACAGGTGCCGGGCCTGCTCCAGGCTCAGGTTCGGGTCGTAGGCGTAGGTCTCCCGCGCCGCGATCACGGCCTGGAAGGTGGGCCAGAAGCGGTCGAAATCGGCGGCGGTCATCGGGCGGATCTGCAGCATGGGAATCCTTGGCGGGCGAAGGGGGCGGGTGGGGCGCCATTCTAAGGGATTGCGCCCCGACCGGCGCAATCAACTGAACGCTGGCGCCGGGGTGGGCTCCAAATTCGACCACTGGTTGCGGATACCCAGACATGTCGAAAATCATCACCCAGCCCTTACCCGTGCAATCGAGCGACGAAGACGACCCGTTGCTGTTCGGCTCGCCCAAGGAGCGCCTGGACTTCTACCGGCGCGAGATCCAGTACGAAACCAGCCTGCTGTCCAACCGGACCAACGCCTACCTCACGGCGCAGTCGTTCCTGGTGATCGCCTTTGCCTCGTCGATGGCCAACCTCAACCCCGAATGGGGCAAGCTGTTCACCCTGGTGGTGCCGTGCCTGATGGCGCTGCTTGGCATCGTCAGTTCGCTCAACGCCTGGCCGGGCATACGCGCGGCCTACCTGATCATCGATCACTGGCACTTCAAACAGAGCAACCTGCTGCACAGCAAGCCGGCCATGGGCCTGGCCTACGACGAATCGCCGCTGTTCAACGAGCTGGAATCGAGCCACAAGGGCTTTTGCAAGTCGCTGCTGTTCTCCATGCGCACGCCCTGGCTGTTCATCGGCTTCTGGCTGCTGCTGGGCAGCTTCTGCCTGTACATCCAGTTCACCAACCCGGGTGGTTGAGGCCACCGTACAGGCCGGCTAGAGTGGCGGCTCATGCATTCACAGGGGAAGGGAACCCATGGAGTCGATCACCTTGCGCGCGGCCCGGGCCGGCGATGGGGCAGCGGTGTTTGCGGTGACGCACCAGTCGATCACGCAATTGGCGGGTGGGCGCTATTCGGATGAGCAGTTGCGCGGCTGGATGGGCCAGCGAACCCATGAGGATTACGAGCGTTCCATTGCCAAGGGCTCGATGGTGGTGGCATGTCAGGGTGAGACGGTGGTCGGTTTTGTCGATGCTGAACCTGGCGAAGTCACGCGCCTGTTCGTGCTGCAGCAGGCGGCCGGCCAGCAACTGGGCAGCCGCCTGCTGGAGGCGGGCCTGGCCAAGGCCCGGGCGCCGGGTGTGGAGGTGATCAAGATCGAGTCCACGCTCAATGCCGAGGGCTTCTATCAGCGTCACGGGTTTGTCGCCAAGGGGCGCGACTTCTTCTCCCACGGGGTGGGCGGCGACCCGATCGAGGTGGTGCTGATGGAGCGGCCTGCGCAGCCCTGAGCGCAGGCCCCAGGCCGGGTTACTCCCCGGCCTTGCCCACCGCATCCAGTGCGCGCGCCGAGTACACCAGGGCGGCGCCGGCGTTCATCGCCACGGCCACGCCCAGGGCCTCGGCGATTTCCTCACGGGTGGCGCCTTGCTTGACCGCCTGCGCCGAGTGCACCGCAATGCAGCCGTCGCAGCGGGTGGTCACCGCCACGGCCAGGGAGATCAGCTCGCGGGTCTTTGCGTCCAGGTGGTTGGTCTTGGCCCCGGCGCCGCTGGCGGTCATGTAGCCGTCGACCGTGCCGGGCGAGAGTTGCTTGAGGTCGCCGATACCGGCCATCAGCTGTTTGCGGTAGCCATCCCAGTCCATCATGCTCATCGTCTTCACCTTTTTGTGTTGCGACAAAATGAACAGTGAAGCTAGTTTTTTCGGCACTGGGGCGCCGTTGGTCGATGGTCGGGGTGGGGGCGTACTTTGGTAGGGGCCGTTTTGCCGCAAGGCCGGCCCCCACAGGCTCACGCGCCGCCGGCAGGAGCCGGCCTTGCCGGCGAAAGGGCCACCTCAGATATAGATGAACACCAGCAGCAACAGCGCCACCACCGCCCACTTCTCCAGGTAGTAGCGCAGCCGGTTGCGCTTCTTCAGCGCCTTGCCGCGCTCGCGGATCTTGTAGATGCGCGTGAACAGCCGGTTGATCCCGCCGGTCTTGTCGCCCGCATCGTTCGGCGCCGCAGCGGCGGCCATCACCTTGCGGCTGAACCAGCGGTTGAACGCCGTCGCCCAGCGGTACTTCAGCGGTCGCTCCACATCACAGAACAGGATGATGCGATTGTGCTCGGTGTGGTTGGCCGCGTAGTGGATGTAGGTTTCGTCGAACATCACCGCCTCGCCGTCGCGCCAGTGGTAGTTCTCGCCGTCGACGCAGATATAGCAGGCCTCGTCGTTGGGCGTGTCCAGCCCCAGGTGGTAGCGGTAGGAGCCGGCATACGGGTCACGATGGCGCACAAGTTTGGAGCCCGGCGGCAGGGTGGCGAACATCGCCGCCTTGACCGTGCCGATGCCCTGCAGCAGTTCGGTGGTGCGTGGGCACAGCTTCATGGCCGACGGGTGGCTTTCGCCGTACCACTTCAGGTAGAAGCGCTTCCAGCCGCTCTTGAAGAACGAGTTGAAGCCGACGTCGTCATGGCTCTGCGAACTCTTGATTTCGCCCACGTGCAGCAGTTGCTGGGCTTCGGCACGAATTTCCTGCCAGTTGTCCTGCAGCGGCTTGAGCTCGGGGAAGGCCTCCACCGGCAGGTAAGGCTTGGCCGGCAGCCGGGAGAACAGGTAGAGGAACACGTTGATCGGGGCCAGGAAGCTGGAGTGATCGCCCAGCTGGCGGGTGAGCTTGTGCCGCACGCGCCCGCGCAGGTGCACGTAGGCGATGGAGAAGACAAACAGTAGAACAAGAAAGATTTTCATGGTCGATTAACAGGTCGATGTGGCTATGCGCCATGGCATGAGCAGGCCAGCATAAACAATCAACCGCGTGCTTTGTACATATTGTTACGTTTTGGGGTGCCGACCTTTGGCTAGGTCGGCGGTCGTTCGGCAGGCATCAGGACGGTTGGTGGCGCCACACCGGCTGGCCATGGGCATCAAGTGCCCAGTGCGCCAGCCCGGCCTGCAGGCGTACACCGCCTACCCAGCGTTCGGGGGCCGCCTGGTCCAGCCAGTAGGCGTCACCTGCCAGTACCCGCTGGCCCAGGGCCGTGAGGGTCAGGCTGCGTTGCGGCCAGGGCAGGTGAACGTCCGCTTCGAACAGCAACGGCGTGGGCGCATCGATCAGCGGGCGCATCAGCGCATGGAACATCTGGTCGCCCAGGTACGGCAGTGGCTCGCGCCTGCCCATGAGCTCTGCGAACACCCGGCCGAACGCCAGGCTGCCGGCTTCGGCGACGATGCCCAGGGCCAGGCGCTCGGTCAGCGACAGGCCGTCGGCCAGCCCCGGCAGTTCCTGCAACTGGCGCAGCAATGCCGGCGCCAGCAAGGGCAGTGCCGGGCTTGGCGCATGGGCCAGCTGCGCCCAGGCCAGTGGCGAGGGCGCGCAGTACGCCGCCCAGGCACGCCGGGCCAGCGCCAGCGCTGCCTCGTCCAGGCGCCGACGCTGGGGCCACAGCCAGGCCAGCAGGTCCGGCGCGAGCTGGCCGATGCCGATGAAACGCTGCACACCCGGCACCTGGCTGATCTCGATCAGTTCCAGGCACTCGGGCAACTGCTCGATGCCCGCCAGCACGCGGATCAGGAACAACTGGTCATAGGCATCCGCCTCGCACCACAGCACGGCGTGCGGGCACCCGTCGAGCTGCGCCAGGGCGGCGTACTCCTCGGCACTGCGCCGCGCCACGTCGGCTTCTGGCATGCCGAACACGCGGCTGATGTAATCGTTGCGCAGGGCGAGCAACGGTTGCGCCGGCAGTGCCGGTACCGGGCCCATGCACAGCGGGTCGATGAAGGTATGGAAGGCCCCCTTGAAACCGGCCAGGCGCAGGGTATGGGCGATGTCGTTGCCGCACCGCCAATGCACGCTGCGGGCTTCGTCGTCGGCTTCGAAGCCGGGGTTGCGTGCGGCAAAGTCGATGGCGTCGACATGCGCCTTGAGCCTTGGCCAGCTGGCAAAGCCCAGCTCCTGCGCGATCAGCCACTGCGCATCGGCCAGGCGTGGGGCGCGGCTGTGGGGCAGGGGCTTGAAGTGCGCCGGCGCAGTGCCGGCCAGCAGGTGCCTGAGCAGGGTCTTGGCGCGTTTGCGCTGGTGTTCGAGGTTGATTCTGCCGTCATGGCAGATGTGCGGGGGCAGGGCGGCGAGCATACGATCTCCTGGGTCGGGCCTTGTCCGCTTGCAGGCCGGGAGTCGTATCGACGAATGAGGCTGTTCTGTACCGGGGCGTGGCCCTTTGCGCGGACGGCAGGCGCGGAGAACGCCAGGGCGTGACTATAGCGAAGCCCGCCGGCAGCGACAACGGGCAACCGGCGTGAGCGCACGATGCGGGAGAAATCGTGCCCTCGCCGTGCAGCAGGAGTACCCTGTCGCCTTCGCTCATTCTGGAACCCACTGGGCAAGGACCTTATGCCGATACTCCCTTCCAACAGCGATTTCATGCAACTGGCCCTGATCGAGGGGCGCCGTGCCTTGCCGGCGTGCCGGCCCAACCCGCCGGTGGGCTGCGTGATGGTCCGCGATCACCAGGTGATCAGCCAGGGCCACACCCAGCCGCCGGGGCAGCCCCATGCCGAGGCCATGGCGTTGGCGAAATTGCCGGAAGGGGGCCGGGGTGTGACAGCGTATGTGACCCTGGAGCCTTGTTCGTTCCAGGGGCGCACCCCGTCGTGTGCCCTGGCGTTGATCGACAAGGGGGTGGAGCGGGTGTTCGTCGGCATGCTCGACCCGGACCCGCGCAATGCCGGGGCCGGGGTTCGCCTGTTGCGCCAGGCCGGTGTCGAGGTGATCGTCGGGCTGCTGGCCGAAGAGGTCTCCAGGGACCTGCGCACCTACCTGCTGGCCGAGGCCTGAGGCGCCCCACCCATTCCAGCCGCCGGCCTTGCCGGCGAAGGCGCGCCCGCAACCTGGCATGCATAGCCTCATCGCTATGTATTTTTGTATATTGCGAGGGTCTTTCCCCGAAGTGCCATCGCCATGTCCAGCATTCGTCAACGCAACCAGCAGCTGATTCTCGAGGCCGCCAGCGAGGAATTCGCCAGCAAAGGCTACAACGCCGCCCAGACCCGCGACATCGCGGCCCGCGCCGGCGTGCCCAAGGCCAACCTGTACTACTACTTCCAGACCAAGGAAAACCTCTACACCCGGGTGCTGATGGCCTTTCTGGAACCCTTGCTCGCGGCCTCCGCCGTGTTGCGCGCCAGCGATGACCCGCAGGTGGCGCTGCCGGCCTACATCCAGGCGCGCATCCGCATCGTGCGTGACCACCCGTACACCTCCAACGTGTTCAGCAGCGAGCTGCTGCATGGGGCCAAGCAACTGCCCGGGGTGTGCCGCGACCTGCTGCGCGCCGAGGCGCAGCTCAACGTGCACTGCCTGAACAGCTGGATCAAACGCGGCCTGATCGCCCCGGTCGACCCGCAACACCTGATGCTGTTCATCTGGTCGGCCACCCGCACCTACACCAATTTCGGCTGGCGCATGGCCCAGCTCACGGGCGTGCATGCGCCCCAGGGCGACGACTACGCGCTGGCGGCCGCCACCATCACCCGCCTGGTGCTGCAGGGCGCCACGCCTGGCATGCCGGCGCCGCGCCCCATGTGGCCGACCAACTAGAAACAATCCTGCTTTTTTTTGTACACGAAACTGTATTAAAGATTTTCACCTCCCCAGCCGAAACAGCGGTGATAGCAAATTGCCAGAACTCACGCTGCACGGGTGACTGGCGCCTCATGCCCGGGGAGGGTGAAGCGCGCGATGAATATAAAAAACAAGCTGGTCCTTGCGTTTGTACTGGTGGCTTTCATCCCGGTGACGGTGGTCGCGGTGGTCAGCGTGATGAACATCCGCACCCAGGCGGTTGAACAGTTCATCGATGGCAGCACCCGGGAAATACGCCAGATCGACGGCAACATGCGCCAGTTCTTCGACGGGATGCAGCAGAACGTCGATCAGATGTCGGCCGATCCTGTATACAGCGCTGTGCAGACGCTCAAGGACTACCGCGCTGCCAACGCCGCCAGCCAGCCCCTGCCAGCGCCGGCCCAGGGGGTGATCGATGCCTTTGCACGCTTTGGCGCCACCCACCCGGCGGCGGCCATCCTGTCCATCGGCCTGGAAGACGGCACCTACGCCAAGTGGCCGGATGACCCGCAACTGGCCAACTACGACCCGCGCCAGCGCCCCTGGTACAAGGCCGCGATGGCCAGCCCCGGCAAGACCGTGCGCACCCCGGCCTACTACTACGACAAGGACGACGTGGCCCTGGTGGGCACCGCCCGGGCCATGCTCGACGGCGCCGGCAAGCCCCGCGGCGTGTTCGTGGTCAGCGTCTCGCTGAAGAACCTCACCGAACTGGTCAAGAGCATCAAGCTGGGTCAAAGCGGCTACGTGATGCTGATCGAGGACGGTGTGGTGCTGGTCGACCCGCGCGACGACGGGCACAGCTTCAAGCCGCTCAAGGACCTGGGCGAGCCCTACGCCAGGCTCGCGGCCACCGAACAGGGGGCTGCCGACGTCGAGATCGACGGGGTTCGCTACATGGCCAACGTATGGACCTCCCCAGGCCTGGGCTGGCGCTTCGTGGGCCTGATCGAGCAGCGCGAAGTGATGGGCGCCGCCACGCGCATGACCTACCTGGCCGGGATCATCGTGGTGGTGCTGGCGATCTTCTTCGCGCTGATCGGCGCCGCGTTCGCCCGGGTGATCGTCAAGCCCATCGGCCAGGTCAGCACGGGCCTGCAGTCGATCGCCGAGGGCGAGGGCGACCTGCGCCGCGACCTGGTTGTGCAGGGCAAGGACGAAACCGCCGAGCTGGCCGGCTGGTTCAACCGGTTTCTGGCGGCCATCCGCCAGTTGATCCAGCGCATCGGCGCAGCCTCCACCAACCTGCACGACGCCTCGCAGGTCAACAGCGAGGTGGCCACCAACATGAACCAGGCGGCCGGGCGCCAGCGTGAAGCGGTGGAGCTGGTTTCCACCGCATTCAACGAAATGGTCGCCACCGCCAACGAGGTGGCCCGCTCGTGCAGCAACGCCGCCGATTCCGCCGAAAGCGGGCATCGCCGGGTGGCCGAAGGCAAGCAGCAGATCGAGCTGACCACCGAGAACGTCAACCGCCTGGGCAACCGCCTGAGCGAGTCGTCCCAGGCCATGGTCGAGCTGGAGGAGGGCAGCCGCAGCATCAACCAGATCCTGGGCACCATTCGCGCCATCGCCGAGCAGACCAACCTGCTGGCGCTCAATGCCGCCATCGAGGCCGCTCGCGCCGGGGACCAGGGCCGCGGCTTTGCCGTGGTGGCGGACGAGGTGCGCGCGCTGGCCAAGCGCACCGCCGACTCCACCGGCGAAATCGACCAGTTGCTCGGTACCCTCGCCAGCAAGACCCAGGAGGTATCGCAGAAGATGCAAAGCTGCCAGGACCTGTCCCGGGCCAGTGTCACCTCCATCGAAAGCGCGCGCGACAGCTTCGAGGGCATCCAGCTGTCGGTCAACGAGATCCGCGACCAGAACCTGCAGATCTCGGCCGCCGCCGAGGAGCAGCACAGCGTGGCCGAAGAGATCAACCGGCATATCCAGCAGATCTACGACGAAGCGCGCCTGGTCGAAAGCCTGGCCAGCTCGGCGCAGGAGGACTCCGGACGGCTGTCCACGCTGTCGGCCGAATTGAACGCCCTGGTGGGCCGCTTCAAGTCCTGACCACCGACAACGTTACAATTAATGTCAATGTGATATCATGGCTTCACTGCCGCCGAGTGATCCCGCCGGCAGTGGAGCAAGCACTCATAAAGAACACTGCCCTCCCGCTTCACCGCCTTGCCTGCAGAACCTGACCGCGCCGCCTGTCCCGGCGCGGGTTGTACTTTTGCAGCCACAAGGAACACCCCATGCTTCTGCGCTCCCTCAACATTTCCCTGCGTGCCGGCCTCAGCTTCGCGCTGATTGCCCTGCTGGCGATGGCCCTTGGCGGCCTGTCGCTGCTGGAAATGCGTCGAATGAACGAACAGTCCAACCAGGTCGACCAGAACTGGCTGCCCTCGATTGTCGCGGCCAACGGCGTAGCGCTGACCAGCACCCAGATCCGCACCCTGACCCTGCGCCTGCTGGTACTGCGCGACGGCGACGACCTGCAGGACCTGATCACGCGTCTGCACCAGCTCGAAGCGCAGCTGGACACCCAGGAGGCGACCTATGCCGGGCTGATCACCCTGGCGCAGGAACAGGCCGCGTTCGCCCGCTACCAGCAGGCCAAGACGCGCTACCTTGCCGATCAGCACAAGGTCGTCCAATTACTGCAGCAGGGGCGCAAGGACGACGCCATCGCGCTGGTGGACGCCGGCCCGTACCTGACCAATGCCGACGGCATGCTCACCGACCTGCTCGAAATCATTGCGCTCAACGACAAGGGCGGGGAGCAGGCGGCCCGACGCAGCACCGAGGTATTCCATGGCGCCATCAGCCTGGTGCTGGCGATTCTGGCCGTGGTGCTGGCTTTGACCGTGGCGCTGGCAGTGCTGCTCACGCGCAGCATCGTGCGCCCGCTGGGCGAAGCCGTGGGCATTGCCCAGACCATCGCCGGTGGCGACCTGTGCGACGAGATCAGCATCAGCGGCAAGGATGAGCCGGCGCGTCTGCTGCTGGCGCTGCGCGACATGCAGGGCAGCTTGCGCGGCACGCTGCAGAAAATCGCCAGTTCCTCCAGCCAGCTGGCCTCGGCCGCCGAAGAGCTGCAGGCTGCCACCGACGACTCCAATCGCGCGCTGCAGCAGCAGAACGACGAAGTGGAGCAGGCGGCCACGGCGGTGAACGAGATGACGGCGGCCGTGGAGGAGGTGGCCCGCAACGCCGTGAGCACCTCCGAGGCTTCGCGCCAGACCGACGAGACCGCCCACCACGGCCGCGAGCAGGTGCAGCGCACCGTCGACTCCATCGGCCAGCTCACCGACGACGTGACCCACACCTGCGAGCAGGTCGAGCACCTGGCGGGCGATGTACGCAACATCGGCCAGGTGCTGGAAGTGATCCGCGCGATTGCCGAACAGACCAACCTGCTGGCCCTCAACGCCGCCATCGAGGCGGCCCGGGCCGGGGATGCCGGGCGCGGCTTCGCCGTGGTGGCCGACGAGGTTCGGGCGCTGGCGCACCGCACCCAGCAGTCCACCCAGGAGATCGAGACCATGATCGGGACCATCGAGCAGGGCACCGGCACGGCGGTCACGGCAATGCGCAACAGCAACCAGCGCGCCCACGCCACCCTGGAAGTGGCGCAGCTGTGCGGTCACGCCCTGGACGAGATCACCCAGGCCATCACCGGCATCAACGAGCGCAACCTGGTGATCGCCAGCGCCAGTGAGGAGCAGGCCCAGGTGGCCCGCGAGGTGGACCGCAACCTGGTCAACATCCGTGACCTGTCGATCCAGACCGCGGCCGGTGCACGCCAGAGCAATGCCGCCAGCCAGGCGCTGGCAGGCCTTGCGGTCGACCTCAACCTGCTGGTGACCCAGTTCAAGGTCTAGCAGTAGCCACCATCACGTAGCGCCCCCGGGTCCCCTGCCTTAGACTCAGGGGCTTGAACCCGGGGGACAACCGATGAACGAACCAGTACGCCTTACCCAGTACAGCCACGGCGCCGGCTGTGGCTGCAAGATTTCACCCAAGGTGCTCGAGGTGATCCTCGCCGGCAGCGGCGCGCAGAACCTCGACCCGCGCCTGTGGGTGGGCAACGCCTCGCGCGACGACGCGGCGGTGTATGCCATCGATGACGAGCGCGGCGTGGTCTCGACCACCGACTTCTTCATGCCCATCGTCGACGACCCCTTCGATTTCGGCCGCATTGCGGCCACCAACGCCATCAGCGACATCTACGCCATGGGCGGCGACCCGCTGATGGCCATCGCCATCCTGGGCTGGCCGGTCAACGTGCTGGCCCCGGAGATCGCCCGCGAGGTGATCCGCGGCGGGCGCGCGGTGTGCGATGCGGCCGGCATTCCCCTGGCCGGCGGGCATTCGATCGACGCCCCCGAGCCGATCTTCGGCCTGGCGGTCACCGGCATCGTCGACAAGCGCCACATCAAGCGCAACGACACCGCGACCGTCGGCTGCCAGCTGTACCTGACCAAGCCGCTGGGCATCGGCGTGCTCACCACGGCGGAGAAGAAGGGCCTGCTGCGCGCCGAAGACGTGGGGCTGGCGCGTGACCAGATGTGCACCCTCAACCGTATCGGCAGCCAGATCGCGCGCCTGGAGGGGGTCAAGGCCATGACCGACGTCACCGGCTTCGGCCTGCTCGGGCACCTGGTGGAAATGGCCGATGGCAGCGGTGTGACCGCGCGCCTGGAAGCGGCGCAGGTCCCGCGCCTGGCCAGTGTCGAGCATTACATCGAGCAGGGTTGCGTACCCGGTGGCACGCTGCGCAACTTCGACAGCTATGGCGAGCGCATCGGCCCGTTGAGCGAGGCGCACAAGCTGCTGTTGTGCGACCCGCAGACCAGTGGCGGGCTGCTGGTGGCGGTGGCACCCGAAGGGCAGGCGGCGTTTCTCGAGCTGACGCAGGCACAGGGCCTGGCGCTGACGCCGATCGGCACGCTGGTGGCGCGCGGCACCCATGCGGTCGAGGTGTGTTGATGCACGACGACTGCACCGACTACCGTTCGATCTTTCTCGACGATGTGCCCCTGATGGATGTGCGCGCACCGGTCGAGTTCGACAAGGGCGCGTTCACCCACGCCAGCAATCTGCCGTTGATGAACGACGACGAGCGCCAGCAGGTGGGCACCTGCTACAAGCAGCATGGCCAGCAGGCGGCAATGGTGCTCGGGCACCAGCTGGTGTCCGGGGCGCTGCGCCAGGCCCGTATCCAGGCCTGGGCGCAGTTCGCCCGAGCCAACCCCGATGGCCTGCTGTACTGCTTTCGCGGTGGCCTGCGTTCGCAGATCACCCAGCAGTGGCTGCGCGATGAGGCCGGTATCCGCTACCGGCGCGTACGCGGGGGCTACAAGGCCTTGCGCACGTTTCTGCTGGAGGTTGGCGACCAGGCCGTGGCGCAGTGCGATTTCGTGCTGCTGGGCGGCATGACCGGCACCGGCAAGACCGAGGCGCTGGCGCAGCTGGACAATGCGCTGGACCTGGAGCGGCACGCCAACCACCGTGGCTCCAGCTTCGGCCGGCATGCCACTGCGCAGCCGGCGCAGATCGGTTTTGAAAACACCCTGGCGGTGGACCTGCTGAAAAAGCGCAACGCCGGCATCGAGCAGTTCGTGCTCGAGGACGAGGGGCGCATGATCGGCAGCCGCGCGGTGCCGCTGGGCCTGTACCGGCGCATGCAGCAGGCGCCGCTGGTGTGGCTCGAAGACAGCCTGGAATGCCGCGTGCAACGAATCCTGCAGGACTATGTGATCGACCTGTGCGCCGAGTTCGTGCTGGCCCACGGGCCGGAGCAGGGCTTCGAACACTTTGCCGGGCGGCTGCGCGAGAGCCTGTCGGGCATTGTCCGGCGCCTGGGTGGCGAGCGTTACCAGCGCCTGGCGGCGGCGATGGACGCGGCGTTGCAGGTGCAGCGTGCGAGCGGCGCGGTGGAGCTGCACCGTGCGTGGATCGAGGGCCTGCTGAGCGAGTACTACGACCCGATGTACGCCTACCAGCGCGATGCCAAGGCGGCGCGCATCGAGTTCGCCGGCGATCGGGCCGCGGTGCTGGCCTACCTGCGCGAAAGGCGGCTGTAGGCACCTGTGCCGGTGCTGTGGGGGCGGTGCACGCCGGCCCTAGAGCACCAGCAGCGCAACCAGCCCGCTGAGCACCCCCACCAGCATCGTCAGCAGCGCAACCCACACCAGCACCCGCGTATCGAAGGAGGTGCGCAGCATCAGCAGTGACGGCAGGCTCACGCTGGGCAAGGTCATCAGCAATGCCACCGCCGGCGCGGTGCCCAGCCCCAGGGCCATCAGCGTCTGCACGATCGGGATTTCCGCCGCCGTCGGGATCACGAACAGCGTGCCGACCACCGCCAGCGGTACCAGCCACACCAGCCCTGAACCCATGCCGCCCTCGACATGCGGAAACAGCCATACCCGCGCCGCGCCCAGTACCAGCACGGCCAGCACATAGATCGGGATGGTGGTCCAGAACAGCTGCCACAGGGTTTTCATCCAGCGTGCCAGCAGGCTGCCGGGCACCGGGGTACTGGCCACATTGGCCGCGTCCACCGCGGGTTCGGGCAGTACGTCCGGGCGCGAGATGCGCTGGGCGAACAGCGACACCCCCACCACCAGCACCACACCCGCCACCAGGCGCAGGGCACTGAACTCCCAGCCCAGCACGAAGCCCATGAACACCAGCGTGGCCGGGTTGAGCACCGGGTTGGCGATCCAGAACGCCAGCGCCGCGCCTACCGACACATTCTGCCGACGCAGCCCGGCAGCCACCGGTGCCGCGCAGCAACTGCACATCATGCCCGGCAGGGCGAACAGGCCGCCACGCAGGGTCGAGCCCAGCCCGGCCTTGCCGAACAGGCGCAGCAGCCAGTCCCGCGGTATCAGCACCTGAACCAGCGAGCCGAGGATCACCGCCAGCACCGCCGCCTTCCAGATGGCCAGGAAATACACCTGGGCATACGCCAGCGCTGCCGTCAGCGGTGCGTACTGGTGATCGTCCAGGATCGAGGCGCCGATGCTGTGGCTGTCGGCGGCAACAAACGACTTGGCGTAGTAGGGCGACCATTTCACGTAGTACAGGCCGATGGCGGCCACCAGCAGGAACGCCAGCGGTTTGCACCACTGCGTCCAGCCACGGGGGGCGGAAGTAGACAGGCCAGGCATGGTGCAACTCCAGGCATGGGGGCGTTCAGGCAAGAATAGCCGCTGCGTCGGTGGCGCTCAGCGCGAGTAGCCGGTCATTTCCAGGTAGCCACGCCCGGCCGTGCTGCCCTGTACCTTCACCGGGCCTTCCCAGTAGGGAAAGCGGGTGCCCATCCAGGCCTGCGGCACCAGGGCGTCGACCTCGATGTCCAGCTGCCGGTCGGGCACCTGCACCCGCCAGCGCGTGGGCACCTGCGGGCCGTCGACCAGTTGGGTGCGGGCCAGCGGCTCAAGCACGATCTGCGCACCGTTGAGCGCGGTGCTGCTGCCGTCGGCGGCAATCCAGGTGCCTGCCCGGTACGGTTGTGCATCGGCCTGACGGACCTGGAACAGCATCAGCCGCGTGCCGTTGTCCAGGTGCAGCGAAAACCAGTCCCAACCATGCTGGTCGGGGGCCAGCGGCTGGCTGCTCCATTCGCGGTCGAGCCAGGCGTTGCCGGTCACCTCGACGCGCCGGCCCTCGTGCTGTACTTCACCGCGCACTGCATAGAACGGCTGGCTGTAGTAATACGACGCCTGGCCCTGGCCGGACTTCTCGCTGTAGCCCTGATCGCCCTGCAGCACCAGGGGCTGCTGGCTGCTCAGTTGCAGGTCGTAGCTGAAGCCGTTGCCGCCTGCGCGCATCTGCAACTGCTCGATGCCTTGGCCGCCCACCGCCTGCAGCGACCAGTCGTCGATCCAGGCCTTGAACGGTTGCGCCTGCACGTCCGCCTGGCCGACACCGCCACGCGCCAGCGTTTCACTGAACTGATGGCCAAACGGCCCGCTCAACGCCGCGTGCCCCAGCCATACGGCGGGGCTGGCCCAGCCCGGCTGTTCGGCGCCGGGGCGCAGCGCCGAACGGAACAGGGTCCATTGCGCACCCCAGTCGCGGCCCTGTGCATCGCGCAGGTTGGCGGTCACGTACCACCATTCGATGCGATACCCCGCATGCGCGCCGTGGTCACGCGGGAACTGCAACGGTTGGCCGCGCACCACCGGGGCAAAGGCTGCAGCGTCCTGGCCCAGGCCGGCAAAACCGGCGGGTGGCGGTGGCGAGGGGTCGCAGGCGCCCAGCAGCAGGCACAGCAGCAGGACGCCCCACTGTCTAGGTTCCATCGGCGTAGTGCCTCAGCAGTTCGGCGGGCTGGCGGCGGGCCAGTTGCCACAGGGGGCCGGCGGCGGCGAGCAGGGCGGTGAACAGGCCCAGCAGCGCCAGTTGCAGCAGCTGGCCAGGGAACACCTGCAACGGCAGGCGCCAGCCGAACGCCTGCACGTTGACCACCGCCACCAGGCACCAGGCCAGCAGCAGGCCCAGGGGAATTGCCAGCAGCACGGTCAGGCTGGCCAGCAGCAGCGTCTGCCCCAGCGACAGCCAGGCCAGGTGCTGGCGCCTGACGCCCAGTGCCCATAGCGGCGCCAACTGGCCGAGCCGGCTCTGGCCCAGGGTCAAAAGGCTGATCAACAGGGCCACGCCGGCCACGCCCAGGGTCAGGCTGTTGAGTGCGGCGGTGGCGGCGAAGGTGCGCTCGAACACCTCCACCGACCAGCGCCTTAGGGTGCGCTGGTCCACCAGCCGGGTGCCGTCCAGCGCATAGCGTTGCTGCAGCGCGGCCTTGAGCGTCGCCACCTGCTCGCCCGCCACGCGCAGGTTGAGGGTGTTGAGCGTGGCCTCGGGCCAGGTGCGCCGCAGCCAGTCGGCGTTCACCAGCACCTGCCCGCGCGGGTTGCCGTAGTCGGCGTATACGGCCACCACGTCAAGGGGCGCAGCGCCGGGCAAGCTCAGGCGGTCGCCCAGGCCCAGCGCCAGGCGCCGTGCCAACTGTTCGCTGAGCATCGCCCCGGCGCCGCTGGCCAACTGGCGCCACGCCTCGCTGCGCTGTTCGAGCAGCGGCCAGTGCTGCGCGTAGGCCGGGTGGTCGATCACCCCCTGCACCTGCACCGGGGCGCCGCCTACGCGCACCTCGGTGCGCCACTGCGCGAGCACGGCGCGCACCCCTGGCTGGGTGGGTAGCCAGGCCGCGATGACCAGGCCCTGGGCGGTGTCATGCGGGGTCACGTACAGCTCGGCCGACAGCCGTTGATCGAGCCAGCCCAGAAAGGTCTGGCGGAACCCGGACGTCATGCTGCCCACCCCGACGCTGGCGGCCAGCGCCAGCAGCAACGCCATCAGCGCCAGTGCCAGGGCCGGCAGTTGCTGGCGGCTGTCGGCCACGAACCACTGCGCCAGCGGCCGGTGGCACAGCCGCTGCAACAGCGCCAGGGCGCCATCGAGAAGCAGTGGCAGCATCAGCGCGGCGCCCAGCAGCAAGGCGGCCAGCAGGGTGAAGGCCGCCGGCAGGCTCGCGCCCCAGCGCCAGCACCCCAGGGCCACGGCCAGCAGCAGTAGCGCCAGCAGTGCCTGGCGCCGCAGCCAGCGCACCTGCGCCTGGCGCCAGGCCTGGGGCTGTGCCAGCGCCAGCAGCGGCAGGCGCGCGGCGCGCAGCAGGCTGCCGGCACCGGCCAGTGCTGCCCCGAACAGGCTGATGGCCAGCCCGCTCAGCCACCAGTGCAGCGGCAGGCTCAGGTGCCCGGCCACCTGGGCGCCATACAGGCCGCGCAGGCTGGCGGCCATGTCACCCAGCAGCAGGCTGGCCAGCAGGTAACCGCAGGCCACCCCGGCCAGCCCGGCCAGCAGCGCGAACAGCCCCAGTTCGATGGCCAGGGCAGTCACCAGCGCACGCACACTCACGCCGCAGGCACGCAGGGTGCGCAACAGGCTGCGGCGCTGCTCCAGGGCCAGGCCGATGGCCGCATGCACGATGAACAGCCCCACCAGGAAGGCCAGCAGGCCCAGCGCAGTGAGGTTGAGGTGAAAGCTTTCGGTCAGCCGTTGCAGGTCGTCGGTGTCGCTGGCGGCCTGCACCACCAGTAGCTCGTTCAGGCCCTCGGGCAGCGCGGGCGGGGTGTAGCCGGCGGGTATCAGCAGTCGCGAGAGCTGTTGCGGTGCCTGCAGCAGGCGTTGGGCCTGGCCGATGTCGACCACCATTACCCCCGGGGCCAGCTGCGCCTGTACCTGCAACGGCGGCAGACGCTGGCCGTCGCCGCTCAGCGGTTCGGCACCGGGCGCCAGGCCAAGGCGCTGCAGGGTGTCGGGTGCGATCCATGCCTGGCCTGGGGGGCCAATGAAGGCGGCGGGGTCGATGCGTTGGGCGGCCTGGCCGGCGATGGCGCTGCCGGGTGGCAGGCTCAGCGGCTCGATGCCCAGCAGCTTCACGCTGACCGGTTCGGCGCCGGCAAAGCGCAGGCGGCCTTCGAGCACCGGCGACACCGGCCAGCCGGCCCGGCGCAGTTGAATGTAGGCGTGCTGGTCGAAGCGTTCGCCGTGGCGCGGGCTCACCTGCGCCTGCGCTGCGCCGGTCAGCAGCGCGTTGGCCCGCGCGTAGTCGGCGCGGGCCTGCTGGTTGAGCGCCTGGACCCCGGCCCACAGGGTGGTGGCCAGCCACAGCCCGGTGAGGATGCTGGCGCATTGCAGGGGGTGGCGCCGCCAGTGGCTGAGCAGCGTCTGCAGGCACAGGCCGATCATGCGCTTACCCGGCCCAGGTGCAGGGTCAGGCGCTGGTGCAGGCGGGTGGCCAGGTGGGCGCTGTGGGTGACCATCAGCAGGCTGCTGTTGCTTGCCCCGACCAGCTCCAGCAGCAGGTCGAGCACGTTTTCGCTGCTGGCTTCGTCGAGGCTGCCGGTGGGTTCGTCGGCCAGCACCAGCGCGGGGCGCGAGGCCAGTGCGCGGCCGATTGCCAGGCGTTGCTGCTGCCCGCCGGAGAGTTGCTCGGGGTAGCGTTGCAGCAGCGGCGCCAGGCCCAGGCGCTCGGCCAGGTGGGTGACCCAGGCCGGGTCATGACGGCCGGCCAGGCGCGCCTGAAAGGCCAGGTTGGCGGCCACGTCCAGGCTGCTGATCAGGTTGTATTGCTGGAACACCAGGCCGATGCCTTGTCGGCGCCAGTGGGCGAGCCCGGCTTCGGTGCGGGTGTGTAGCGGTTGGCCGTCGAACAGAATGCGCCCGCTGTCGGGGCGTTCGAGGCCGGCTATCAGGTGCAGCAGCGTGCTCTTGCCGCTGCCGGACTCGCCCATCAGCGCCAGGCTGGTGGCGGCGGGCAGGTGCAGATCGACACCGCGCAGCACCGGCAGGGTGCCTTGGGCGGTGGTGAAGGTCTTGTGCAGGTTTTCGACGATGAGCATGGGTGAAGGGTAGGCCAGGTTGGGGCAGGTGGGTACATCGGGTTGTGCCATGGCGATCCTGCAGCCCAGGGTGGTTTTAAAAATGCAGGAGCCGGCCTTGCCGGCTCCCACATTGGTTGCAACGCACCCTGGCCTGCAGGATCGCAGTTGTCAGCCCTGGTGGCTCGACACCCGATTGCCGCGTCGCCTCTACTTGCGCGCCTCCAGTATCAGGTTGAACGGCGTCTCGCACGCCCGGCGCATGTGGCTGAACCCCGCCGCTTCAAGCACACCCCGAATGCGCGCCTCACCCGCCTGCGCGCCAAGCCCCAAACCCACCTCCTGCGACAGTGAATTGGGCGTGCACAGAAACGTCGATACCGCATAGAACAAACGCCCCACCGGGTTGAGGTTGTCGTCCAGCCGATCATTCGAAAACGGCTCCACCAGCAACAGCGTGCCCCCCGGCTTGAGTGCCTGCCAGGCATGCCGGGCCGCACCCACCGGGTCGCCCAGGTCATGCAGGCAGTCGAAGAAGCACACCAGGTCATAATCGCGGCCAGGGTAGTCCTTGGCGCTGGCCTGGGTGAAGCGCACCCGTTCGGTCAGGCCGCTGTCCCTGGCCCGTTGACCGGCAGTGGCCACCGAGGGCGCGTGGTAGTCGATGCCGTCGAAATGCGAAGCCGCAAAGGCCTCGGCCATGAGCAGCGTCGAGGTGCCAAGACCACACCCGATGTCTGCCACCCGGGCCCCGGCGTGCAACTTGTCCACCACACCCTCCAGTGCCGGCAGCCAGCTGCCGACCAAGTGGTTGCGGTAGCCAGGCCGGAACAGGCGCTCGACGCCACCGAACATGCACGCATGATGGTCGCCCCATGCCAGGCCACCGTCGCCGCGCATCGCCGCCACCAGCTTGTCCTTGTCGAGCACCATCGAGGCGATGGCCTGGGTGCCGCCAGCAATGTAGGTGGCGGAGTCCTCATGGGCCAGGGCCTGGGCCTGCTGCTCGTCAAGGCTGAAATGTTCGTCGTTGTGCTGCATGTAGCCAGAGGCGGCATGGGCGTTGAGCCATTCGCGAAGCAGGCGGGCATTGCAGCCAGTGCGTGTGGCCAGGGTCTGGGCGGTCACCGGCTGGCCGTCGGCCATGGCCCGGTACAGGCCCAGTTCTTCGCCGAGCATGATGTTGGGCAACATCGCGGCAGCGCCGAGGTCGTTGATAAGGGTATGGATGAAAGGGGTCGATGCAGGTTTGCTCATTGCCACTACTCCGTTAGTTGGCTTCCTTGAACGCGTAGATAACGTCGCCTATCTGCAGCCATCTGTCCTTGATGGGCAGCCTTTGACTCTAGTTCAGGGGGGCAGCAGGTCAAGTGCGAAGGGTATTTCGCCAGCAGGGGCGGTCAGCCGCGCCGCCCGTAGTAGTTCAGCATCGGTTGCGTGCTCAGGCCATGCACCACAATGCTCAACGCCACCACCGACAGCGTGATGTTCAGGCACTGCGCCGAAAGCGTGCCGCCCAGGCCGTGGCTCAGGGCGTAGAACAGGTAGAACAGGCTGCCGATGCCACGAATGCCGAACCAGCCGACCATCAGCCGCTGGCGCAGGTCGAGCAGGCTGCCCCAAGGCATCAGCAACACGCTCAACGGGCGCACCACGCAGAACAGCGCCAGGCCAAAGCCCAGTGCGCGCCAGTCCCAGTGGCTGGCCAGCGCCACGCCGAGCACGGTTACCAGGAACACTTCCATCACCCGCTCCACCAGGCTGCCGAAGGCAAGCATGTCGCCCATCATCACCCCGGCCGCCACCTGGGTGTCTTCGAGGTTGTCCAGGTCGCCATGCACCGCATTCTCCGGCGCGGCTTCCAGGTGCCCGGCCACCGGTTGCGCCAGGTGCTCGGACGGGGTCTGCGAACCGCCGGTAAAGCTCACCTCGGCCTTGCGCAGCCCCAGCCCGGCGGCAAACACCGCCAGAAACCCATAGGCGTGCAGGGTGTCGGCCACCACATACGCCAGTGCAATCAGCGCCAATGCCAGGTAGTCGTTGGGGGTGAGCGTGCTGTCGGCATGGCTGATGCGCAGGGTCAGGGTCAGGCGCCCCAGCAACTTGCCCATCCAGTAGCCCACCAGCAACCCCACCGGCATCGCCCACAGCAGGTCCCGCCACAACCAGGTGAACAGCGCCGAGCCGTCGACGGCCTGGCCCTGCACCAGCAGCAAGCCCAGCAGCACGAAGGGAAAGGCCACGCCGTCGTTGAGCCCGGCCTCGCCCGACAGGCCGAAGCGCAGCGGGTCGTGGTCCTGCGCATCGTTGACCTGCACCAGCGCTGCCAGCACCGGGTCGGTGGGCGCAAGGATGGCGCCGATCAGCAGGGCCGGCGCCCACGCCATGTCACCCAGGTAGTGCAGCACCACGCTGAAGCCACCGATGCTCAGCAGCATCACCGGGCCGGCCAGGCCGAATGCCACCCGCCAGACACGGCTGCGCAGCGGCAGGCGCAGCTTCAGGCCACTGATGAACAGCGAGAACAGCAACGCGACTTCGGTCAGGTGCTTGAGCCAGCCGGCGGCGTGGTCCAGGTCCAGGTGCAACAGGCCCAGCCCCAGCGGGCCGATGCCGATGCCCAGCAGCAGGCACACGGCGGAGGTGGTCACCGGCATCCAGCGCAGGTACGAGGAGGTCAGGGCCAGGATCAGCAACACGGCGCCGAACACGGCGATCCACAGGGTAAAACTCATCGAAGGCACCGTCGCATGGGGTCGGGCCAGCGCTGGCCCCTGAGCATTCGAGGGGCGCGGTGCGGCAGAGGTTCACTGCACGCAGCATCAGGGCGCCGGGCTGTCGACCTGCTGCAGGCTGAAGGTGCCGGTGAACGGGTTGCCCTGCAGCCTGTAGCACTGGCTGTGGTTCTTGCGCAGCCATGCAGTGCCCGCGTCGACCGGGCCGCAGTTGGAGGCGGGCATGGCATCGACGATCAGGGCGTACTCCAGGCCCTCGTCCAGCTGCTGCAGGGCAAACCCCGCACAACAGACCAGGGCCGCGGCAAAGAAGGGTTCGAACGTCGGCACTTTCTGCGCCGGGGCCGGGGCGGCGCCGGGGCGTAGTCTGCCAGCCACCCTGCGCAGCCACTGGGGCAACAGCAGGTAGACCCCCAGCAGCATCAGCGAGAACGGGATGGAATAGAGCGCCCCATATACCACCGCCGCGTTGTCCAGGTAGTCCACCTCGATGCCAAAGCGCGCATTGAGCGCCCGTTGCGCAGACAGCTTGCACAGGTACACCACGACCACGCTGTACAGCAACGACCCTGGCCAGTAGCTGAGAAAGGCGAAGAGGCGCGACAGGTTCAGCAGCGCATAGATGCCGCCGGCCGCCAGCCCGCCGACCAGTATCAGGTTCGCGCCGAGGCTCGGCGGCAGGCGCGCGAAGCCCCACAGCCCGGCCAGCAGCAACAGCAGCTTGAGGGTGTCGCGTACCGGTTTGCTCACGGTCAGTGGCTACCTTCGTTCAAGGCGCCGAGGATCTGGTAGGCCAGCTTCACCCGCGCTTCATTGGGGTAGTTCTTGTTGGCCAGGATCACGATGCCGATCCGCTGCGAGGGCACGAACGCCACGTAGCTGCCAAAGCCGTTGG
Organism: Pseudomonas palmensis; assembly: GCF_049942755.1. Lineage (NCBI taxonomy): Bacteria > Pseudomonadati > Pseudomonadota > Gammaproteobacteria > Pseudomonadales > Pseudomonadaceae > Pseudomonas > Pseudomonas palmensis. The sequence goes on along the minus strand of NZ_CP187958.1, from coordinate 5,417,937 downwards.
TGGAGCCGGTCTTGTTGATCCACACCGCCTGCTGCGGGGCCAGCGGGGGTTGCAGCGGCGTGACGTCGAGGGTTTCAAGGGCCATGCGGCTGGCATTGCCGTCGAGCAGGGTCTGCAATGCGACCGGGTAGGGGTACTGCTCCCAGATCAGGTCCTGGGTCATGGGGCCCACCTGGTAGTAGCCGGTATGGGTGGCGGCAATGGCCTGCTTGAGGGGCGTATCGAGTTTCTCCAGGCCCATGTTCGCCTCGACAAAGCGCAGCATGTCGTCACTGCTGGACTTCACCCCGTAGGCTTCGTCGGCCAGCACCGCAGGGCTCAGCCGGGCGGGCACGTTGTCGCGGGTATAGCCCTGGGCGTACATACGCTGCCAGTTGGCAGGTACCTGCAGATGGGTGTTGTTCAGGCCCAGCGCCGGAAACAGCAGGTCCTGCAGGGCGGACCGGTAGCTCATGTCCAGTTGGCGGGCGCTGATCACCCCGAGCAGGCCGATGCTCGGGTTGGCATAGGTACGCCGGGTGCCTGCCGGGTAGCTCGGGGTCCAGTGCTTGAAGTAGCGCATCAGTTGCCCGTTGTCGTGCACGCTGTCTGGCAACTGCAGCGGGAAGCCGCCGGCGGTGTGGGTCGCCAGGTTCAGCAGGCTGGTGTTTTCCAGGGCCCGGCCGCGCAGTTCGGGCAGGTAGCTGGCCGGGCTGTCGGTCAGCTTCAGCTTGCCGGTGGCCTGGGCATAGGCCGCCAGGGTGACGTTGAAGGTCTTGCTGATCGAGCCCAGTTCGAACAGGGTGTCGCGGTCGACGGCCTGGCCGCTGTCGCGCGAGGCCGCACCGAAGTCGTAGTAGTGGTGCTGGCCATTGACTGTCAGGGCCACGGCCATGCCGGGTATCGCGTGCTCCTGCATCACGGCCTGGCTGGCGGCCTCTACCAGGTTGTCGAGGTTGTCAGGCACGGTGGCGGCCCAGGCGGCAGGGCTGGCCAGCAGCAGGGCGCTCAGCAGGTGATGCGGTTTGAACAGGTTCACGTAATGGGTTTCCGGTGGGTCTGGAGGAATTCGCCCGGTGACAGGCCGAACTGTTTGCCAAAGGCGGCGATAAAGGCCGAAAGCGATTCGTAGCCGCAGGCCAGGGCCACGTCGGTGACGCGCTCGCCGCGGCTGAGTGCTGGCAGCGCACTGAGCAGGCGCATGCGCTGGCGCCAGGTACGAAAGGTCATGCCGGTGTCACGCAGAAACAACCGGCTCAGGGTCTTTTCCGAAACACCGTACTTCAGGCTCCAGGCTGCCAGCCCGGTGCTGTCCTCGGGGTGTGCCTGCAGGCGCCGGCACAGCGCACGCAGGCGGGTGTCCTGGGGCAGCGGCAGAATCAGGTCTTCCTGTGGGGCGCTCGCCAGCTGGTCGAGCAGCACGGCGACCAGGCGCCCGTCTGCGCCCTCGGTGTCGTAGGCCACCGGCAGGCCGCTGAAGGTGCGGATCAGCTCGCGCAGCAAGGCATTCACGCCGATCACCCGGCACTGGGTGCCCGGCCACACGCTGTGCTCGATGTACAGGCTGCGGATGCAGGTGTCGTCGGCGCAGCTGACCTGGTGGGGGGTATGCGCCGGGATCCACACCGCGCGCTGCGGCGGCACCACGTAGCGTCCGGCGCCGGTGTGCACATGCAGCACGCCCTGGGCCGCATACGACAGTTGCCCCCAGGCATGCTTGTGGCGAAAGCCCAGGGCGATGTTGGCCAGCGACTGCGCCTGCCCGTACAGCGGGCGCGGCAGTACCTTGAGCTCGCTCAGGGGCGGGATGCGCGGGGCGTGGGGTTGTCCTTTGGGCGACACTCTTGGGGTTCTGTCGTTAGTCGGAAAAGAAAAGAAACCTTACCGTCTGCGCCATCTCAATAACAAGACAGGACGTGACATGAAACACCTGCGGTTGCTGTTCGACAATTTCACCCTGGCCCTGCTCGGCGTGATTGCACTGGCCACTTTGCTGCCCTGCGAGGGCCAGGGCGCGGTGGTGTTTGGCTGGCTGACCAACCTGGCCATCGGGCTGCTGTTCTTTCTGCACGGCGCCAAGCTGTCGCGCGAGGCGGTGGCGGCCGGGGCAGGGCACTGGCGCCTGCACCTGCTGGTTTTTGGCTGCACCTTCGTGATGTTTCCGCTGCTGGGCATGCTGTTCAAGCCGCTGTTCCTGCCACTGGTGGGCGACGAGCTGTACCTGGGCGTGCTGTACCTGTGCGCGTTGCCGGCCACCGTGCAGTCGGCGATTGCCTTCACCTCGCTGGCGCGGGGCAACATCCCGGCGGCGATCTGCAGCGCGGCGGCCTCCAGCCTGCTGGGCATCGTACTGACGCCGTTGCTGGTGATGGTGCTGATGGGCGTGCAGGGCGATACCGGGTCCAACCTCGATGCGGTGTTGAAGATCGTGCTGCAACTGCTGGTGCCGTTCGTGGCCGGGCAACTGGCGCGGCGCTGGATCGGCGCCTGGGTGGCGCGCAATGCACGCTGGCTGAAGACCGTCGACCAGGGCTCGATCCTGCTGGTGGTGTATACCGCGTTCAGCGACGCGGTGATCAGCGGGTTGTGGCAGTCGGTGCCGCTGGTGCGGCTGCTGGGGCTGGCGCTGGTGTGCTGCGTGTTGCTGGCGGTGGTGCTGTGGTGCACGCAGTTGCTGGGCAAGCGGCTGGGGTTCAACGTGGAAGACCGCATCACCATCCTGTTTGCCGGCTCCAAGAAAAGCATGGCCACCGGTGTGCCGATGGCCCAGGTGCTGTTTGCCGGGGGGGCGATTGGCGCGATGATTCTGCCGCTGATGCTGTTCCACCAGATCCAGCTGATGGTGTGTGCGGTGCTGGCGCAGCGCTATGCGGCGCGGGAGGAGGTGAGCGCCTGATTCAGGTGCTGTGGTGACCACTTCGCCGGCAAGGCAGGCTCCCGTAGGAGCCGGCCTTGCCGGCGAAGCGGCCTGAGCACTCACCGCAAGGCACGGCGCCTGCGCGAGTAGCACAACCACGCATAGACCCCCGCATTCACCACGAACACCAATGCCCCCAGCCACAGCTGGATGCCTGCCGTCAGCTTGGCCGGGTAGATCAGCGGTATCAGGTAATGCTCCACAAAACTGTCGGGGTAGCCGGTGTCACCCGCCGCTGCACGCAGGCGGTTTTCCCATTCGGTCAGCGGGCAGGGCAGGTGCAGCACCTCCACCAGCACGCCCCAGGTCACGGCCGGCAGGTGCAGCCAGCACAGCCGCGGCCACCTGAGCACCAGCAACCCGCCCAGCATCACGAACACGATGAACGTCAGATGAAACAGTACCAGCCCGTCGGCGGCCAATCGAAAGAACATGGCGTGGTCTCAACCCTGGGCGAAGCTGCGCAGCGTTTCACCTTCCATGCGATAACGCACCCACTCGTCCTGCGGCTGCGCGCCGATGGACTTGTAGAACTGGATGGCCGGTTCGTTCCAGTCCAGCACGCTCCACTCCAGGCGCCCGCAGCCCTTGGCACAGGCCTCCTGCGCCAGGTGGCGCAGCAACGCCTTGCCCGCACCCGTGCCGCGGGCCTGGGGCGTGACGTACAGGTCTTCGAGGTAGATGCCCTGGGTGCCGAGCCAGGTCGAATAACTGAAGAAGTACACCGCAAAGCCGATGGCCTGGCCGTCACGCTCGCAGATCAGCGCCTGGGTGCTGCTGCCTTCGCCGAACAGCGTGCGCTCGATATCGGCGACCGTGGCGATCACCTCGTGGCGGGCACGCTCGTACTCGGCAAGCTCGGTGATGAAGGTGAGAATCTGGCTGGCGTCTTCGACGCGCGCGGGGCGGATATGTACGGGCATGGCGGGGCTTCTGTTCCGGAAATCGAGGAGGGTTATCCTAAGGCAATTACCGGTCGAGGGCACGGGAAGCCTGGAGGGTGGTGAGGGCTCGCCAAGTGTAGTGCCACAATTGCCCCCAACTGTATCGCAGCACTGCGCACCGACTTGGTTAGTGTCACTTCACAACAACACACCGCCGGACACCCGCCATGCTCACCTCGCTCAACCTGCTGATGGCCTTCGTGCTGTTCGCCTTCGTCTCCTCGATCACCCCCGGCCCCAACAACACCATGTTGCTGGCCTCCGGCGTGAACTTCGGTGTGCGTCGCACCATTCCCCACGCGCTGGGCATCAGTATCGGCTTCATGGTGCTGGTACTGGCGGTGGGCCTTGGCCTGGGCGAGGTGTTCAAGGCCTATCCGCTGGCCTACGGCGTGCTGCGCTACGTGGGCGCCAGCTACCTGCTGTACCTGGCCTGGAAGATCGCCAATTCAGGCCCGCTGACCAGCGCCGACCCCGGCACGCGCAAGCCCCTGGGTTTCTGGGGCGCGGCAGCCTTCCAGTGGGTCAACCCCAAGGCCTGGGTCATGGCCGTGGGCGCCATCACCACCTATGCACCCAGCCAGGGCTACCTGACCAACGTGATCGTGATCGCCGCGGTGTTCGCCGTGGTCAACCTGCCCAGCGTGTGCGTGTGGGTGATGTTCGGCAGCGCGCTGCGCACCGTGCTGCAGGACCCACGCTGGCTCAAGCTGTTCAATTGGCTGATGGCCGCACTGCTGGTGCTATCGCTGTATCCACTGCTGTTTGTAGAATCCGGTTTTGTGTAACCCCCACAGCGAGTCCCGATGGAACTGATCCCCTGGTCGCATGACTGCGCCGAACACTTCACGCTGCGCGGCTGGCGCTCACCCGCCAGCGGCAAGCCGCTGCTGCATTTCATCCACGGCACCGGGTTCTGCTGCCTGGCCTACCAGCCGTTGCTGGAGCGCCTGGCCGAGCATTTCGACCTGTGGCTGTGCGATGTGCAGGGCCATGGCGACAGCGATCATGGCGGCGCCTTCGTGGGCTGGAACCGCAGCGCCGCGCTGGCGATCGAGGCCTTCCAGGCAGGCCGTGGCGAATACGGGCAGGTGGCGTGCTTTGCCATGGGCCACAGTTTCGGCGGGGTGCTGACCGGCTTGATGCTGGCGCTGCAACCGGGCCTGTTTCAGCGGGCGGTATTGCTTGACCCTGTGGTGTTCAGCCGCTCGATGCTGGGGGTGATGAGCGTGGCCACGCTGTTCGGCATGCACCGTCGCCACGGCCTGGCACGCAAGGCCGCCACCCGGCGCAGCCACTGGCCCGACCGCGAGGCGGCCTACGCCGCGCTGCACGGGCGCGGCATTTTCAAGGGCTGGCACGACGAGGCGCTGCAGGCCTATGTGGACCACGCCATCGGCGACTGCGGCGAAGGGGTAGTGCTCAAGTGCCGGCCGGCGCGCGAAGTGGACGTGTTCAGTTCGTTCCCGCGCGGGCTGTGGGCTGCCCTGGCCCAGGTGCAGACACCCGCACGGGTGCTGCATGGCATCACCACCTATCCCTTCGTACCCGTGTCGCTGGCGCGCTGGGCGCGTCTGAACCCAAGGGTCGAGCTGCGCGAGGTGCCCGGCGGGCACTGCTTCATGCAGGAAGATCCGCAGGCCTGTGCGCACGAGGTGCAAACCTACCTGCTAGGCTGATGGCAGGTTGTCCATTTCGCGACGAATACTGGCCTGTACGCTAGCGAACGCCAACCGCTGACCCCCTTAGAGTGCATCCTTGAACAACAACAGGGAGCACGAACATGAACCAGGCGGTCAGCCCCGAACCACCGGTTACCCAAGCCACCGAGCGCGTGCGCGTGATAACGCTGCGCCGCGCCCTTGGCGCAGCCGGCACGCTGGCGGTACTAGGGGTTGCCTTGTATGTGTGGCACAGCGGGCGCTTCAACGAACAGACCGACGATGCCTACGTGCGCGCCGACTGGGCGCCGATCAGTGCGCGGGTGGGCGGCTATGTGGCCCAGGTCAGCGTGGCCGACAATGCCGTGGTCAAGGCCGGCGACCTGCTGGTGCAGCTGGACGACCGCGACTATCGCCAGCAGGTGCGCCAGGCCCGTGCGGCGCTGGCCGCCAGTACCGCTTCGGTGCAGGCGCAGCAGGCCGTGCTGGTGACCCTGGCGGCGCAGCTGGAGGGGCAAGGGCAGGCGATTGCCCGTGCCGCCGCCGAGCGCGAGGCGGGCGGTGCCGAGGCGCGGCGCGCCGAACTCGACTGGCAGCGTTACCGCCAGTTGATCGGCATGAACGCGGTGAGTGCCCAGCGTGCCGAACGCGCCAGCACCACACGCACCCAGGCGCAGGCCACGCTCAAGGGCGCGGACGCCGGCTGGGCCATGCAGCGGGCCCGGCACCAGGTGCTGGCCAGCCAGCAGCGCGAGGCCCGGGCCGAACTGGTGCGCCGCGAGGCCGAGCTGGAACAGGCCGAGGCGGCCCTGGCCCTGGCCGAGAACGCCCTGGCCGACACCCAGGTACGGGCGCCCTTCGACGGCGTGGTGGGGCAGCGCAAGGTGCGTGTGCAGCAGTACGTCAGCCCCGGCCTGCCACTGCTGGCAGTGGTACCGGTAGAGCAGGCCTACGTGGTGGCCAACTTCAAGGAAACCCAGCTCGAATATATGCGCCCGGGGCAGCGCGCGACCCTGGAGGTGGACACCTTCGGCCGGCACTGGCAGGGCACGGTCGACAGCGTCTCGCCCGGCTCGGGGGCGGTGTTTGCGCTGTTGCCGCCCGACAACGCCACCGGCAACTTCACCAAGATCGTGCAGCGCTTTGCCGTGCGTATTCACCTCGACCCGGTGGAACCCGGCACGCCGCGGCTGCTGCCGGGCATGTCGGTGATCGCCACCATCGATACGCGCACGGCGCAGGTGCGCGATGAGCACTGAAGACAAGGTATCGCTGCGCGCGTGGGTGGCGGTGATCGGTGGCTTGTTCGGCTGCTTCATGGCGGGCATGAACGTGCACGTCACCAGTGCCGCGCTGCCGGAAATCGAAGGCGCGCTGGGGGCGACGTTCGAGGAAGGCTCGTGGATCTCCACCGCCTACCTGGTGGCGGAAATCACCATGATTCCGCTCACCGCCTGGCTGGTGCAGGTGTTCTCCCTGCGCCGGGTGATGCTGGTGGGCTCGCTGGTGTTTCTGATCAGCTCGGTCAGTTGCGCGCTGGCGCCGAACCTGCAGGCGATGATCGCCATCCGCGTGATCCAGGGCGCTTCGGGGGCGGTGCTGATCCCGCTGTCGATGCAATTGATCATCACCGAGCTGCCGCCGAGCAAGATCGCCCTGGGCATGGCCTTGTTCAGCCTCTCCAACAGCGTGGCCCAGGCCGCCGGGCCGTCGATCGGCGGCTGGCTGACAGACGCCTATTCATGGCGCTGGATCTTCCTGCTGCAACTGCTGCCCGGGGTGGCGCTGCTGGCGGCGGTGGCGTGGTCGATCCCGGCGCAGGCCGGCGACCGCGCCCAGTTGCGCGGCGCCGACTGGCTGGGCATCGCGGCCATGGCGCTGGGGCTGGGCGCGCTGCAGATCGTGCTGGAGGAGGGCGGGCGCGAGGACTGGTTCGATTCGGCGTTCATCGTCACCTTCAGCGTGATTGCCGTGGTGGCGTTGGCGCTGTTCGTGCAGCGCCAGCTGTGGGGCGCGCGGCCCTTCATCAACCTGCGCCTGCTGGCCAGCTACAACTTCGGTGTGGCCAGCCTGGCCATGGCGGTGTTCGGGGCGGCGACCTTCGGGCTGGTGTTTCTGGTGCCCAACTACCTGTCCCAGGTGCAGGGCTACAACGCCCGCGAAATCGGCATCAGCCTGATCGCCTACGGCATGGTGCAGTTGCTGCTGGCGCCGCTGCTGCCGCGCCTGATGCGCTGGCTCAACGCCAAGGTGCTGGTGGCCAGCGGCTTCGCGATCATGGCGCTGGGCTGCTGGCTGGGGGCGCACCTGTCGGCGGACGCGGCGAAGAACGTGATCATCCCCTCCACGGTGGTGCGCGGGCTGGGTCAGCCGCTGATCATGGTGGCGCTGTCGGTGCTGGCGGTGAAAGGGCTGGACAAGGCCCAGGCCGGCTCGGCCTCGGCGCTGATCTCGATGCTGCGCAACCTGGGCGGTGCGGTGGGCACGGCGCTGCTGACGCAGCTGGTGTCGTTGCGCGAACGGTTTCACGGGCAGCGCATCAATGAGAGCCTGACGCTGTTCGATGCACCCGTGCAGAAGCGTCTGCCCGGCGGGGTGCTCGATGCACAGGCCCCGGCGCACCTGCAGGTGCTGGCGCAGCTGGACCAGACGGTGCATCAGCAGGCCTACCTGATGGCGTATTCGGATGCGTTCTATGTGTCGTGCGTGGCGTTGGCGGTGTGTGCGCTGGCGTCGCTGCTGCTGCGCCAGCATGCACGCTGACTAGTCGGCGTCGGGCTGGCCGTAGGCCGGGGTCTTGCCGAAGTAGGCACTGGGCGAGACCCCCAGGGTGCGGCGGAACATGGCGCTGAAGGCGCTGGGGCTGTCGTAGCCCAGGTCCAGCGCCACGTTCAGGATCGAGTGCCCGGCGGCCAGCGCGTCGAGGCTGGCCAGCAGGCGCAGGCGGCGCAGCCACTGGATGAAGCTCAGGCCGGTTTCGCGCTGGAACGCGCGGGTCAGGGTGCGTGCGTTGAGGCCGCTGTGGGCGGCGGCGCGCTGCAGGCTCCAGGGGCTGGCCGGGTCGTCGCGCAGGGCCTGGCACAGCGCGGCCAGTTGAGGGTCGACCGGCAGCGGCACGTGCAGGGCCAGAATCGGCAGCACGCGGATCTCGTCCAGAATCAACTGCATCACCCGCTCGTCGCGCCCGCCGGGCGGGTAGTCGGCGGGGATGAGCATGGCGCTGATGATCAGTTGGCGCAGCAACGGCGGGATGTCCACCACGCGGCAGGTCAGCGGCAGGTCGGGGCGCGCGTCGGAGGCGACGAACAGGGTGCGCATGCGGACCTGGCCGGCCATCTTCAGGTCGTGCTCGACGGCGGCGGGCACCCATACGCCGCGCCCTGGCGGAACCACCCAGCAGCCCTGGCTGGAGTTGACCGTGATCACCCCGCTCAGGGCATGGATCAGCTGGGCGCGGTTGTGGCAGTGCGGGGCGATGCGCTCGCCGTGGGGGTAGTTTTCTGCCAGGGGGACAATCGGCTGCATGGCGGTGCGTTGGGGTTGAGGGTGGGGGGGCAGTATGCCTGATGATCGGTGGGTGCAGGTTCAGCGAATGCTGTGCATTCGATCGCGGGGCAAGTCCGCTCCCACAGGTACAGCGCCTATTCAAAGAGTGCCGCAATCCCCGTGGGAGCGGGCTTGACCCGCGATCTGGCGCATAGCGCCAGCAAACCCTGGCACATCAATCGATCCCGCTCTGGGCAAACTCCTGGGCCAGAAAATCCAGCAGGTGCCGCACCGAAGGCAGCAGCCCGCGCCGTGAGGCAAACACCGCGTGCACCAGCCCGCATTGCGGCGCCCAGTGCGGGGTGGGCTGCACCAGCTCGCCACGGGCAAGCTCGTCGCGGATCACCACCAGTGGCAGGTGCACCACCCCCACGCCCGCCAGCGCCGCCTGGCGCAATACCACCAGGTCGTCGGTCACCAGCCGCGGCGTGTGCCGCAAGCTGGCCGTGGCGCCGTCCGGGCCATTGAGCTGCCATTGATAATCGCGCTGCGGGTTGCCCCAGTGCAGGCTCGGCAAGGCGGCCAGGTCGGCGGGCACGATGGGCCTGGGCAACGAAGCCAGCAAGCCGGGCGCGGCCACCAGCAACTGCGTGCTGTTGGCCAGCACCTTCATCACCAGGTCACTGCTCTCCAGCGGCGGCACCCGCACCCGCAGCGCAATGTCGATGCCTTCCTGGATCAGGTCCACATGGCGGTTGGTGCTCTCGATATGCAGCTGCACCAGCGGGCACTGCACCATGAAGCGCGACAGCATCGGCCCCACCCAGAAATCCAGCAGCGCCGTGGGGCAGCTCAGGCGCACGATGCCCTGGGGCTCGGCACGGTGGCGCTCGATCAGCTCGGCCGCACCTTCGGCCTCCACCAGCATGGCCACGCAATGGCGGTGGTAGGCCTGCCCGATGTCGGTTACCGAAAAATGCCGGGTGGAACGCTGGATCAGGCGCACCCCGAGGCGCTCCTCGAGCCCGGCCACCCGCCGGCTGAGTTTGGACTTGGGCATGTCCAGGGCACGGCCGGCGGCGGCAAAGCCACCGTGCTCGACCACCTGGGCGAAGTAGTACAGGTCGTTGAGGTCTTCCACCACTGTTCTCCAAATGGAACGCTGAGGGCACTTTACGCTATCTACCGCCTTCAGCGTTGCGCCCTTATCGTTGGCTTCATGCACGAGAGGAGGTAGCTCATGAAAAAGATCCAAGGCGTCTACAGCAGCCCGCACCCGCATTGGGTGGGTGACGGCTTCCCGGTACGCAGCCTGTTCACCTACGACAACCTGGCCCAGCACATCAGCCCGTTCCTGCTGCTCGACTACGCCGGGCCCCATGCCTTCACCCCCACCAGCGCCCGTCGCGGCGTCGGCCAGCACCCGCACCGCGGTTTCGAAACGGTGACCATCGTCTACCAGGGCGAACTGGAGCACCGCGACTCTACCGGTGCCGGCGGCCTGATCGGCCCGGGCGATGTGCAGTGGATGACGGCCGCGGGCGGCATCCTGCATGAAGAGTTCCATGCGCCGTCGTTCGCCCGCAGTGGCGGCACCCTGGAGATGGTGCAGTTGTGGGTCAACCTGCCGGCCCGGCACAAGTCTGCCCCTGCCGGCTACCAGACCCTGCTGGCCGCCGACATCCCCAGCGTGGCGCTGCCCGGCGGTGCCGGCAGCCTGCGGGTGATCGCCGGTGACTACCACGGCCATCGCGGCCCGGCGCGCACCTTCACGCCGATGCAGGTGTGGGACATGCAGCTCAAGTCCGGCAAGCCCGTGCGGTTGCCTGCCCAGGCCGGTCACAGCAGCGCCCTGGTGGTGCTGCGCGGCCAGGTCACGGTCAATGGCGAGCGTTCGGTGGGCCCGGCACAACTGGTGCTGCTGGAGCGTGCCGGCGACGAAGTGCTGCTGCAGGCCGACAGCGAGGCGGCGGTGCTGTGGCTCAGCGGCGAGCCGCTGGATGAACCCATCGTCGGCTACGGCCCGTTCGTGATGAACAGCGATGCCGAGATCGAGGCGGCGTTCGCCGATTTTCGCGCCGGGCGCTTCGGCCAGATGACCAATGGCGGCGGCACTGTCACACGCGCCGACTAGGGTCTGTATGCAACTCACGTTTGTCCCAACTCCGGCGCCACGGCGCCGGACCACCCCTGCAAGGAGTATGACCATGAGTGTTCCCTACACCCGTCTGGACAAGAACAACGCCGCCGTGCTGCTGGTCGACCATCAGGCCGGGCTGCTCTCGCTGGTGCGTGACATCGAGCCGGACAAGTTCAAGAACAACGTGCTGGCGCTGGCCGACCTGGCCGAGTACTTCAAGCTGCCCACCATCCTCACCACCAGCTTCGAAAGCGGCCCCAACGGCCCGCTGGTGCCCGAGCTCAAGGCGCAGTTCCCTGACGCGCCGTACATCGCGCGCCCCGGCCAGATCAACGCCTGGGACAACGAGGACTTCGTCAAGGCGGTCAAGGCCACCGGCAAGAAGCAGCTGATCATCGCCGGTGTGGTAACCGAGGTGTGCGTGGCGTTCCCGGCGCTGTCGGCGATTGCCGAAGGCTTCGAGGTGTTCGTGATCACCGACGCCTCCGGCACCTTCAACCCGATCACCCGCGACGCCGCCTGGGACCGCATGTCGTCGGCCGGTGCGCAACTGATGACGTGGTTCGGCGCAGCCTGCGAACTGCACCGCGACTGGCGCAACGATGTCGAGGGGCTGGGCGCGCTGTTCTCCAACCACATCCCCGACTACCGCAACCTGATCACCAGCTACAACACCCTCACCGGCGCCAACCAGTAGCCCGCCTCACTGCGCGTCGCCGCGCCTGCCCCCGGTTTCATCGGCGGGCAGGTCGGTGGCGCGGTCTTCGCCGATCTCCCGGTACTCCTTGAGCAATTGCTTGAGCTGGCTGTTGTCCAGCTGGTCGAGGTTCATCAGCGCGTTGTGCGCCGCCTTGGTCGAGCGCAGCAGTTCGTCGAGCTTGATGTGCAGCACGTCGTTGTCACGGTTCTGGGTGTTCTGGATGACGAACACCATCAGGAAGGTGACGATGGTGGTCGAGGTGTTGATGATCAGCTGCCAGGTGTCGTTGTAGTCGAACCAAGGCCCGGTGACGGCCCAGACCACGATCAGTACCAGTGCGATGAGGAAGGTGCGCGAGCGACCGGCCTGTTTGGCCAGGCCCTGGGCGAAGCGTTCGAATTTCATGGCAGACTCTTGTGTGGGGATCTACTGGGTAGACCCTGCGGCGTTGCCGAAATTCTTTGTAACATCAGGGGAAGACGACATGGGGCAGGACCACGGGGCACCGACGCACCTGGTGCGGGTGATACCCACCGATTACGGCCAGTTCGTGCTGGAGCTGAACAATGGCGAGCACCGCTTGCTCAAGGGCCTGGTGCTGACCCGCGAGCTGGGCTGGAGCGAGCTTGCCAACCCACGCGAGGCGCGCCAGCGAACCTTCAGTGCCACCCAGCTCGGTTGGCCGGGTGGGCGTACGTTGGGGCTCGACTACCTGCTCGCGCAGGCACAGCCGATGAACGAGCGCGAGCTGGGCTGGCAGTCGGTGGACTTCTCCCAGTGCAACCGCGCGCCCACCCCGGAGCACGACACCCACCACGTGTACTACGTGAGCCTCAAGCCCTTCGACCCGCGGCCATTCGGCCTGGGCGAGTCGATTCACGGCGGCCATGGCGAGCGGGGCGGCATGTTTTCCTTCGACCTGGCCGGGCTTGTGGCGTGGCCCAACTGGCGCGAACACTTCGAGCTGGCCGGCTGTGGCTGGGCCATTGCCCTGGTCGACGCCAACACCACGGATGCGCAGGCATTGCTGGACGTATTGATAGACGCCTGGTGCCAGCGTGAGGCCTGAGCTCAGCCCCGGGGCATCAGGCCCAGGCCATTGAGCAGCAGCGCCGCGACGAACAGGCTGACCCCGAACGCCGTGTGCGCCGCCAGGCTGCGCAGGCGTGCCACCTTGGGGTTGGGGGTGCGACGGGCCAGTACGCCAGCGCCCATGCCCGGCTGCAGAATGAAGAACGGCGCCACCAGTGTGCCGATACCGATCGCCAGCGCCGGCAGCAGGGTAGGGCTGTGGGCCCAGCCGATGCCGAAGATCGCCAGCAGCAGCCCGGCGTACAGCACCCCGATCACATAGTGCGTCGCCCAGCCCAGCAGGGCTTCGCCCGGTACGGGCGGCGCCTTGGCGATGCTGTCATGAATGAACTGACCATGGCGCAGGTGCGCCACCCAGCGCCCGACCATCGGCCAGCTGGGCGTGGGCACATTCAGCAGCCGCTTCTGTGTTTCGGCCCACAGGTCGGCCAGCGCCGTGCCCAGCAGCCCGATCAGGCTGGCACTGGCGATGAAGTGAAGCAGAGGGGACATGGCGTTGCTCCTGAATAAAACATTCAATGAATTGATTGAATGATTGGCGAATGATAGCTTCCTGTCAATGACCGACCTTCCTCAGCAACACTTCATCGATATCGCCGAGCTGGCCCGCACCCTGGGCCATGCGCATCGGCTGCACCTGCTCGAACACATCGCCCAGGGCGAGCGTGCGGTCGAGCGCCTGGCCGAACTGTGCGGATTGTCCGTGGCCAACACCTCCCAGCACCTGCAGCACCTGCGTCGCGCCGGCGTGGTACAGACCCGCCGCGACGGCAAGCGCGTGCTGTACCGCCTGGGTGGTGGGCCGATCCTGGAGGTGCTGGCGGCACTGGGGCAGTTCGCCGAGCACAACCGCCTGGCGGTGCGCGAGCTGCTGGCCGACAGCATGAGTGCGCAGGAGCGCCTGGAGGCGATGTCGCGCGACGAACTGGTGCAGCGCCTGCACGAGCAGAGCATCACCCTGCTGGATGTGCGCTCCCACGAGGAATACGCCCTGGGGCACTTGCCGGGGGCGATCAGCATGCCACTGGACGAGCTGCAGCAGCGCCTGGCCGAACTGCCGCAGGACCAGGAGATCGTTGCCTACTGCCGGGGCCCCTGGTGCGTGCTGTCGAGTACCGCCACCGCGGCCTTGCGCGAGCACGGCTTCAAGGTGCGCCGGCTCGACAGCGGCCTGCCGGACTGGCAGGCGGCAGGGCTGCCGGTGGAGGCCTGAGCCTCTGCGGCGGCCCCTGGCGCTTTCGCGCGCGGGCCTGGCAGCGTTACCATCGACGGTCTGACTTTCCATAAAAACAATCAGGAAGCCTATGAACGCCCAAGCCTTACCCCTGCAAGACCTCGCCGCGCCAGAGGGCGTGTGCTACGGCTGCGGTACCTCGCACCCCAGCGGCCTGCACCTGAAAAGCCACTGGGCCGAGGACGGCAGCCACGTGCTGTGCCGGCACGAACCCGATGCCACCTTCACCGGCTGGCCGGGGCTGGTGTACGGCGGGTTGCTGGCGATGCTGGTGGACTGCCATTCGAACTGGACCGCCATGGCCTGGCACTACCGCGCCGAAGGCCGCGAGCCGGGCAGCCTGCCGCGCATCGACTGCGTCACCGGCAAGCTTTCGCTGACCTACCTCAAGCCCACCCCGATGGGCGTGGAGCTTGTGCTCAAGGCGTGGGTCGAGGGTGAGGTGGGGCGCAAGAGCCGGGTCATCTGCGAAGTCTGGGCCGGCGACGTGCTCACCGTGACGGCCGACTCGGTGTTCGTGCGCGTCGACACCGAACGCCTCAAGCAACAGGCCCACGCGACCGTGTAACCCCGGGGGCGATGGCCTTGGACATGTCCCTGGCCGTCGCCCCAGCCAACTCAGAACGGCATCGCCAGCGTCACCTGGCTGTACAGGTTGGTGCCATTGCCGCCCACCTGATTGCCCCCCGTGTTCTCGTCCTTTTTCGGCTGGTACAGCCCCACCAGCGGGCTGACGATCAGGTGCGGGCTGACTGCCCATTCCACGTACAGGTCCAGCTCGCGGGCACCTAGGTTCAGCGCGTTGCGTGTGTGCAGGGTATCGAAGTCGAAATACAGCGCGCCCAGGGTCAGGTTCTCCAGTGGCTTGGCCACCAGGCCCAGGTGATGCACCCCGGTATTGCTGTTGAACGGCCCCGCGTAGTTGGCCGCCACCTCACCCTGGAACCAGGTGCCGTAGCCGGTGCTCAGCCCGGTGAACAAGGCATCCCAGCCTTCGGAATAGCGGGTGTAGCGGTAGGTCAGGCTCGGTGCCCAGGGCAGCTCGGCGAAGGTGTAGCCGGCCTCGGCGTACCAGGCCTTTTCCGGGCCGGCCTGCTTGTCCTGCCAGGCGTATTCGAAGGCGAAGCTGGCGTTGTCGATACCGGCGTTACCTTCGCCGCGCAGGCTGTAGGTGTCCATGCCGTCGCGTTGGCGCTGGAATTCGCTGGCCCATTGCTCGGTCACGCCCAGGCCGTGAACCCAGGTCAGTCCCAGGGTGCCGGCCGCGGTGGTGTAATCCAGGGTGCCGGCGGCCAGTTCGGTCTCGGCCTGGGCGCGGTTGTCGGACTTGAGCCACAGCACGCTGGCGTGCACGCCACGCTCGCCGCCCAGGCGCAGCACGGCGGTGCGGTCGAACGCGTGGCGCGCCGCCAGGTAATAGGCGCCGCCACGGTTCAGCACGCCGTCGGCGGGGCCCTTGCCGAGGTTGGGGCCATCGTCGTTGATCAGAAAGCCGCGGCCCAGCTTGACCACCTGACGGCCGAACGAGGCATCCACGCCATCCTTGCCCAGCAACGGGAACAGCTCGCCGGAGCGCCAGCCGAGGTAGGCGTCCTCCAGCTTGGTGGTGCGCTCGGTGCCGTCGGTGTTGCCAGCTGCGTCGCCATCGCCCCAGGTGGCGGAACTGACCCAGCTGAGTGCGCCGTAGGCACTGCCGTTGCCGGCCAGGCGCTGGTCGCCGCTGATTCCATACTTGATGAAGCCCTCGCGCCAGGTCGAGCCGCCGGGCGTGGCGTCGTAGTTCTTGCGGCTGTTGAACAGGCCGTACACCGCCAGGATGTCGGCATTCAGGTGGGACTCGTCATCGGCGTAGAGCTCGATGGCCTGGGCTGATGGCTGGGCCAGCAGCACAGCCAGGCTGAGGGCGGCAAGCAGGTGAGGGTGCAGGTTCATGGTGGTGGGGTCCCCGGGTTGGCGTGAGTGGTGGCCATTTAGGGCGGGGACGGTGGGGGCTGTCTTTGATCTGGCTGCCACATGGATTGATTGTGTGCGCCAGGCGGGTAGGTGCCGGGGTGCTTGCCAGAAGCAGGTTGTTTGGGGCTGTGAGGTCGGCTTCTGCCCGCAGGGTGTGTCAGGCAAACCGTGCGCGCAGGTTTTGCTGCCGCTTCGCGCCAGATCGCGGGGCAAGCCCGCTCCCACGGCCTTGCGGCCAGAAGCAGGTGTTTGGGGCTGTGAGGTTGGCTTCTGCCCGCAGGGCGTGGGAGTTGGCTTGGCCGACGATCGAGCGCGAAGCGGTCGTAAAACCTGAGAGCAGGGTGTGTCAGGCAAACCGCGTGCGCAGGTTTTGCTGCCGCTACGCGCCAGATCGCGGGGCAAGCCCGCTCCCACGGCCTTGCGGCCAGAAGCAGGTTGTTTGGGGCTGTGAGGTTGGCTTCTGCCCGCAGGGCGTGGGAGTTGGCTTGGCCGACGATCGAGCGCGAAGCGGTCGTAAAACCTGAGTGCAGGGTGTGTCAGGCAAACCGGCTACGGCCAGAAGTGCCCTGGCAGGCTGCAACAAAACCCCAGGCAGCCACGGGCAAGACGCCAGTCAACCGCCAGCGCACAGTGGCGCATAACCACAACAACGGCATTCGAGGTCGCTCATCATGTCGCTCAACCACACCCTCAGCGTGCACCTGAACCGTGGCACGGTCGGGTTCCCCACCGCGCTGGCCAGCACCATCGGCCTGATCATGGCCAGCCCGGTGATCCTCACCGCCACCACCGGTTTCGGCATCGGCGGCGGTGCGTTCGCCGTGGCCATGCTGATCGCCATGCTGATGATGCTCGCCCAGTCGACCACCTTCGCCGAAGCCGCCGCCATCCTACCCACCACCGGCTCGGTGTACGACTACATCAACTGCGGCATGGGGCGCTTCTTCGCCATCACCGGCACGCTGTCGGCCTACCTGATCGTGCACGTGTTCGCCGGCACCGCCGAAACCATCCTGGCCGGGGTGATGGCGCTGGTGAACTTCGAACACCTCAACACCCTGGCCGAATCCGCCGGTGGCTCGTGGCTGCTGGGGGTGGGCTTCGTGGTGGTGTTCGGCATCCTCAATGCGTTCGGCATCAGTGTGTTCAGCAAGGCCGAGATCATCCTCACCTTCGGCATGTGGACCACGCTGATGGTGTTCGGCGTGCTCGGCCTGATCGCCGCCCCGGCGGTGCAACTGGACGGCTGGTTCGGCGCGTCGCTGGTGGGCACCGACCTGATCACCGTGCTGTCGCTGGTGGGCATGGCGATGTTCATGTTCGTCGGCTGCGAGTTCGTCACCCCGCTGGCACCCGACCTGCGCCAGTCGGCGCGCACCCTGCCCAGGGCCATGGCGCTGGGGCTGTTCGGCGTGGCCTCGTGCATGTTCATCTATGGCGCGGCGATGAAGCGCCAGGTCGACAACGTGCTGCTCGACGCCGCCAGCGGCACGCACCTGCTGGACACGCCCATGGCCATTCCGCATTTTGCCCAACAGGTGATGGGCGACATCGGCCCGTTGTGGCTGGGCATCGGCTTTCTGTTCGCCGGCGCCGCCACCATCAACACCCTGATGGCCGGGGTGCCGCGCATCCTCTATGGCATGGCGGTGGATGGCGCATTGCCCCGGGTGTTCACCTACCTGCACCCACGCTTCAAGACCCCCATCGTGTGCATTCTGGTGGCGATGCTGATCCCGTGCCTGCACGCCTGGTGGCTGGGCGGCAACACCGACACCATCCTGCACCTGGTACTGGCGGCGGTGTGTGCCTGGAGCACCGCCTACCTGCTGGTGACACTGTCGGTGGTGATCCTGCGCATTCGCCGGCCCGACCTGCCACGGGCCTACCGCTCGCCGCTGTTCCCGCTGCCGCAATTGCTGTCGAGCGTCGGCATCGGCCTGGGCATGTGGTTCATCACCCCGCCGGGCATGAACCCGGCCCAGGTGTACGTGCCATTCGCCTGGATGCTCGGTGCCACGGCGGTGTACGCGCTGTTCTGGACCCTGGTGGTGCAGAAGGTCAACCCGTTCAAGCCGGCCTCGGTCGAAGAGGTGCTGGCGCGCGAATTTGCCCACCAACCGGGAGTCGAGCATGGCGCATACCCTGCCCACACTGTGGCAAAGGCTGTTTGACCGCGCGCCCTCGGGCTACCGCCCCGGGGTGACGCTGGCGCACCTGCAGCGCAACCTCGGCCTGGCCGGTTGCGAGGTGCTGGGGCCGGGCAGTGCACGCTACGCCCTGGCCGATGGCAGCCTGACGTTCGAGGTGCGCGAGCGCACCGAGTCGCAGTTGCTGATGCACCTGGTGCTGTGCGAGTTCCGCCTGCAGGTGCCCGGCCCGCAACAGGGCACGGCGCGGCTGGTGTTGCAGCATACCGGTGCACTGCGGCGCAGCGGCCTGCGCTGGCGCCGGCTGCGTGGCGAGCGGTCCTGGCAAGCGCGGCTGGAGCAGGCCCTGGCCCACGACCCGGCCCTGCAACAGGCGCTGATGCCGCTGGATTTCAAGCGCCTGCACCTGGACCTGGCAGGCGGCTGCTGGACCCTGACCCTGGAGCACATGGGCGGCAGCGAGGTGGTCAACCGCATGCCGGCGTTTCGTCGCTACATCAGCCTGAACCCCGCGCAGCGTGACCTGCTGCTGGCCGCATTGAAAGGTCTGGCGCGGCTTGTCGAAGGCCTCTGAACCCGCAGACTGGCACCAAAACTGCTTCCACCCTGGCGACGACGAACGTGTTGCGTGCATATAGCTAACATGTTAACTATTGCCCAACAAAAACAAGATGCCATCGTGGAGGTACCCATGAGTACTCATCAGCTCGCCGGCACTGCGCTGGACCGCTGGAATGCCGACATGCAACACATTTGCGGGCATTTCGAGACCGAACTTGCGTTCAACCGCTCGCTGTTCATCGGCGAGATTTCCACCTGGTCACGCGGTGGCCTGGCGTTGGCCAACCTGCGCACCAACGCCGGGCTGATCCGCCGCGACGGCATCAAGCCCGACCGCGACAACGACCAGCACTGCTTTCTGGTCAGCCAGCGCACCGGTTTCTCCCAGGTCACCCAGAACGGCGTGAGTGTGCAGCTGGCACCGGGCGAGATGCTGCTGATGGACGCGGTCGGGGCCTGTGAAATCATGCCGTTCGGCCTGATCGAACACGCCTCGCTGTCGCTCTCGCGCGAGGCGGTGTGCCGGCAGCTGGGGGGCGATGCGCGTACCTTCGGCAAGATCTCTCAGACCAAGGCCTGCGGGCGCATGCTGCATGTGCTGATGGATCAACTGTGCAAGGAAAGCGCTCCGGGGGAGGGCGAGCTGGCCGAGGGCCAGGCCCTGCACAGTGCATTTCTGTCGCTGCTGGGGTCGGCCCTGGAGGGCGGCGATGACCAGGTGCAGCCGGGCGCGGCGCTGCACGGCGCCAACCTGCGCAGCTATGTGCAGAAGGTCATCGACGAGTCCCTGGGCCAGCCTGGCCTGTCGCCGGTGAACCTGGCCAACCGCCTGAACATTTCGGTGCGCCACCTCTACCGCCTGTTCGAAGAGCAGGGCGACAGCGTGTGCCGCTACATCCAGCGCACGCGCCTGCAACGCAGCGCCGACGACCTGGCCAACCCGATCCTCAAGACCGAGTCGATCACCACCATCGCCTACAAATGGGGCTTCACCGATTCGGCGCACTTCAGCCGCTCGTTCAAGAAACAGTTCGAACGCTCGCCCAAGGACTACCGCTCCCACAGCCTGGCCGGCCCGGCCTGATAAACCACTGGCTTGACCCTGCGGGGCACAGTGTATAGGCTCGCACGTTCTGGAAACCTACCGGTCGGTAGGTTGGCATTCGGCAGCCAGACCTGTGACCTTTTTGTGGATTCGAGCTATGCACACCCCGCAGTCCCCCCACGTGAAATTTGCCGTGTCCCTGGCGCTGATCGGCGCCCTGGGGCCGTCGGCCATCGACATGTACCTGGCCAGCATGCCGAGCATCGCCGCCGAGTACGGCGCGACCTATGCCGGGGTGCAACTGACGCTGACGGTGTTTCTGCTGGCCATGGGCGCCGGCCAATTGCTGTTCGGCCCGCTGGTCGACACCCTGGGCCGGCGCCGGCCGCTGCTGGCCGGGTTGCTGGTGTTCGTGCTCAGTTCGCTGGCCGCGGCCCAGGCGCCCAGCCTCGAAACACTGCTGGCGGCGCGCTTTGTCCAGGGCCTGGGCAGTGCGCTGACCCTGGTGGTGATCATGAGCATGGTCCGCGATGTGGCCGAAGGGGCGCGCGCCGCGCAGATCTTCGCCCTGCTGATGACCGTCGAGGGCCTGGCGCCTGTGCTCGCACCGGCGGTGGGCGGTTTTGTGGGGGCGCACCTTGGCTGGCGCGCGATCATGCTCACCCTGGCCGGGCTCGGCGTGCTGGTGCTGTTGAACTCGGCCTGGGTGCTCAATGAAACCCTGGCCGCCGACAAGCGCCAGCCCTGGCAGCCGCGGGACATCCTGCGCACCTACCTGCGCATCGGCAGCGATGGCCAGTTCCTGCGCCCGGCGCTGGCGCTGGCGGCGGTGTTCTTCTTTCTGTTTGCCTACATCGGCGGTGCGGCGTTCGTCTACCAGACCCACTTCGGCCTGTCGGTGCAAGCCTTCGGCACGCTGTTCGGCGCCACCGGGGTGGCAATTCTGCTCGGTGCCATCGCGGCGGGTCGGCTGGTGGCGCGCAAGGGCCTGCTGCGCCTGGCCAAGGCCGGTGCGGGGTGCCTGCTGATCGGTTCCCTGCTGGTGCTGGCAGGGGCCCTGAGCGCGGCGGGGCTGGCCGGCATCGTTGCCGGCATGGCGCTGGCGATGTTCGGCCTGGGCATTCTCGAGGCCACGCTGATGTCGCTGGTGATGTCTTCGCAAAGCCGCGCGCTGGGCTCCACGGCGGCGTTGCTGGGCGCCTTCCAGTTGATCATTTCGTCGTTCGCCACGCCGTTGTCGGGCATCATGGCGCCTTTGGGCGCGGCGCACTGGGCGTCGCTGCTGGTGATTTCGGGTGTTGTCGTGGCGCTGCTGGTGCGCGCCTGCACCCGGCACGCGCCGGTCGAGGCGAGCAGCCTGGCCGGGCATTGATACGGGAGAACCCTGCATGAGAACCCTCACGCCTTCGGCGCAGAAGGTCTGCGCGATCGCGGTCGAGCAGTTTGCCGAGCATGGCTACGATGCCGCCTCGCTCAACGACATCGCGGCGGCGGCCGGCATGCGCAAGCCGTCGCTGTATGCGCACTTCAGCAGCAAGGACGACCTGTTCGAGGCGGTGTTCGAGCGTGCGGTGGAGGCCGAGCGGCTGTATGTGGAGCAGTGCTTTGCGCAGTGCGACGACGCGTTGCCGGGGGCCGGCTATGCCCACTGCCTGGGTGAGCGCTATCAGCAGTCGGCGCACCTGCGGTTTCTGCTGCGTACCGCGTTCTTTCCGCCGGCGGCGCTGCGGCCGATCATCTCGGCAGGCTTCGAGGGGTACCTGGCGCGGCTGGGCGAGGTGTTCGAACAGGCGCTGGGCACGTGCCTGCCGCAGGTGCCGGTGGCGCGGCGGGGGGTGTATGTGGACGCGTACCTGGGGGTGGTGGACAGCCTGAATGTAGAGCTGATCTATGCCGGGCCGCAGGCGTACGCGCGGCGGTTGCGGGCGATGTGGGTGGTGTTCGGGGATGCTTTGAACGCAGCCGGATAAATCGTGGTGCCCTCATCGCGGGTCAAGCCCGCTCCCACAGGATCACAACAACCTGTGGGAGCGGGCTTGACCCGCGAAGAGGCCCGTCAGGCCACCGCCAGGTAATGCTTCACGAAGCTCTCGCTCAGCACCTCCCACAGCACCGGCGTGCCCTTGGTCACGAACCAGCTGTCGCCCACCTTGTACAGCGTGCTCTGCCCGGTGCTTTCATCGGTCAGGCGCACTTGGCCGGTCATCACCGTGGCCTGCTCGTTGAACGGATAGACCATGCGGAACCTGCCCCGGGTGGTACCGAAGTAGGCGCTGCTGAGCGCGTCGGTCGGCGCGCCGAAGGTCATCTTGCCGAAGGCACGCACCTCGCCTTCGAGAATCTCCGAGCCCAGGTCGGCAACGGTGCCCCAGGCGTCGAGTTCGCCGAGCTGGATGTTGTGCTTGAGTGCAGTCAGGGTCATGGCAGTGTTCCTTGAACAGTGGAAAAAAAGGGGGGTCAGCGCCGTCCATTCCAGTACCCCGACAGCTGGTGCCAGGATTTGCCGGCCGTGAGCAGCAGTGGGCGGATATGGTCCTTGCCGACAATCGTCGGGCGCGGGATCGAACTGACCAGGTCATAGCGGGCCGAGCCTTCGCTCATGCCTTCGGCCAGCACCTTGCAGATGATGTGGCTGGGCGTCACGCCGAACCCGGAGTAGCCCTGCACGTAGAACGCATTGCTGCGCCCGGGCAGGGTGCCGACCTGCGGGAACAGGTTGGGGCTGCAGGCCATCGGGCCACCCCAGGCCAGGTCGATCTTCACGTCCTTCAGGTACGGGAAGATCTTCAGCATCAAAGCCCGGTTCCAGGCCTTGAGGTCGCGGGGGATATGCTCCACCAGCGGCGTCGCGGCGCCGAACAGCAGACGGTTCTCGTTGGTCACGCGGTAGTAGTCGATCACCGGGCGAATGTCGCTGTAGGCGCCGCGAATCGGGCTGATGCGCCGGATCAGCTCCTCGGGCAGCGGCTCGGTCATCATCTGGAAGGCGTAGGTGTTGATGGTGGAGCGGTGCAGTTCGGGTTCAAGCCTGTTCAGAAAGCTGTCGCAGGCCCACAGCAGCTTGCTGGCGCGTACCGAGCCGCGGCCGGTGCGCACGGTGATGCGCTCGCCGTACTGCACCTGCAGCGCCGGGCTGTTCTCGAAGATGCGCACGCCATGCCCGGCCACGGCCTTGGCCTCGCCCAGCAGCAGGTTGAGCGAGTGCACATGCCCGCCGCCCATGTGCAGCAGGGCGCTGCCGTAGGCGTTGGAGCCGATGATCTGGCTGACCTCGCTGCCGCCCAGAAAGCGGATCTCGTGCTGGGAATTCACCGACTTGAAGTCTTTCTCCCAGGCGCGCAGGGTTTTCTCCTGGCGGGCATTGAAGCCCATGTAGCCATAGCCGTGGCAGAAGTCGGCATCGATGGCGTACCGGGCGATGCGCTGCTTGATGATGTCGGCGCCCAGGTCGCTGATCTCGAAGATCTGGCGCAGGCCATCTTCGCCCACGGCTGATTTGATCTTTTCAAGGTCGTGGCCGATGCCGGCCATGATCTGCCCGCCGTTGCGCCCGGTGCCGCCAAAGCCCAGGTAGCGGGCCTCGAGCACGACGATGTTGGTGATGCCCTTTTCGGCCAGCTCCAGCGCCGTGTTGATGCCGGAAAACCCGCCACCGATGATGACCACGTCCGCGTCTTCATCGTGTTCCAGGGTCGGGAAGCTCAGGTTGTATTTCTTGGTTGCCGTGTAGTAGGTCGGCGTTTCGATCGTGATCATGGCGCAGCCTGAAAAGTGGAGGAGCTTTCGAGGCCTATTAGGGGGCTTGGCGGGGTGGCGTGTCTTGACCCTGCGTGCCGCGTGCCTTGACCGCGGGTGCCAGCGCTGCGCAGGCGGGTAGGTGGCCGCCGGCTTCTTTGTTAAAGTGTTAACAAATAACCTGATGACCGTAGCCTTCCATGTCCAAACCTCGTGTTTCGCTGACTCTTACCTTATTGCAAGCCCGCGAGGCGGCAATGAGCTTCTTCCGCCCCTCGCTCAACCAGCATGGCCTGACCGAGCAGCAGTGGCGGGTCATTCGTATCCTCAGCCAGCAGGGCGAGCTGGAGATCTACCGGCTGGCCGAACAGGCGTGCATCCTCAAGCCGAGCATGACCGGTGTGCTGGTGCGCATGGAGGCGGCGGGGCTGGTGTGCCGGCGCAAGGCCGAGCAGGACCAGCGGCGGGTGCTGGTCAAGCTGGCGGACAAGGGCGTGGCGTGTTTCGACTCCATGAGCCAGAGCATGGAGGCCAACTACCAGCAGCTGCAGGACCAGTTCGGTGAACAGAAGCTGCAGCAGTTGCTGGGGTTGCTGGAAGAACTGAAGCAAGTACGGCGCTAACTCATTCGCCGGCAAGGCCGGCTCCTGCAGACACCGCAGCCTGTGTAGGAGCCGGCCTTGCCGGCGAAGAGGCCCGTCAGATCAATACACCCCGCCAGCCTTGTCGACAGGTGCCGCCTCACCCTTGAACTTGCCCACCAACCCCTGCAACCCGCGCATCAGCACCGTGGTATCCACCCCCACCGCCACGAACGCCGCGCCCAGTTCGATGTAGCGGCGCGCCAGCGCTTCATCGGCGCTGAGAATCCCGGCCGCCTTGCCCGCACGCTGAATCCGCACGATCGCGTCTTCGATTGCCGCCTGCACGTCAGGGTGCCCCGGATTGCCCCGGTGCCCCATCGACGCACTCAGGTCGGCCGGGCCGATGAACACCCCGTCCACCCCCTCCACGGCCGCAATCCGGTCCAGCTGCGCCAGCCCCTCGGCGCTCTCGATCTGCACCAGCAGGCACATCTGCGCATCGGCCTGGTCCAGGTAGCCGGGGATGCTGTTCCAGCGCGACGCCCGCGCCAGTGCACTGCCCACCCCGCGCACGCCCAGCGGCGGGTAGCGCATGGCGCGCACCAGCTCGCCGGCCTGGGCCGCGCTTTCCACCATCGGCACCAGCAGCGTCTGCACACCGATGTCCAGCACCTGCTTGATCAGCGCGGTGTCGCCGATCACCGGGCGGATGATCGCCTCGCCAGGGTAGGGCGCCACCGCCTGCAGCTGCGCGAGCATGCCGCGCAGGTCGTTGGGCGCATGCTCGCCATCGATCAGCAGCCAGTCGAAGCCGGCATTGGCCGCCAGCTCCGCGCAATACGCGCTGGCCAGCCCCAGCCACAGGCCGATCTGCGGCTCGCCACTGGCCAGGCGTTGTTTGAAACGGTTCACAGGCAGGTGCATGGCAGTCTCCGAAGGTCAGACAAAACGGCAGGCGATGGAACCGAGCATGTCGTAGTCGACATGGAAGGTATCGCCGGGGTTGGCGGCCACCGGCCGGGTGAACGAACCGCCCAGGATCACCTGGCCGGCCTCCAGCGCCACGTCATACGGCGCCAGCTTGTTGGCCAGCCACGCCACGCCCTTGGCCGGGTGGTTGAGCACCGCCGCCGACACCCCGGATTCCTCGATCACGCCGTTGCGGTACAGCACCGCCGGCACCTTGCGCAGGTCGATGTCGCCCGGGCGCACCGCGCGCCCACCCATCACCACCCCGGCATTGGCGGCGTTGTCGGAGATGGTGTCGAACACCTTGCGCGTGGCGCCACTGTGCGGGTCCACCTGCTGGATGCGCGCATCGATGATCTCCAGCGCCGGGATCACCCACTCGGTGGCATCCAGTACATCGAACAGGGTCACATTGGGCCCCTTGAGGGGTTTGCCGAGGATGAACGCCAGCTCCACCTCCACCCGCGGTACGATGAAGCGTTCGAAGGGGATGTCGCTGCCTTCGTCGAAGAACATGTCGTCGAGCAGCGCGCCGAAGTCCGGCTCGGTGATGTTGGACGACACCTGCATGGCGCGCGAGGTCAGGCCGATCTTGTGCCCGACCAGCTTGCGCCCGTCCTTGATCTTTTGCGCCACCCAGGCGCGCTGGATGGCGTAGGCGTCCTCGATGCCGATGGCCGGGTGGTCGAGGGAAAACTGGCGCACCTGCTCGCGGCTGCGCTCGGCGCGGTCGAGCTGGGCGGCGGCTTGAAGGATCTGGCTAGGGTCGAGCATGTTCGGCGTCTCTTACTGGGGGTTGACGATGGCAGCCCGGGTGCGCAGCACCAGCAGGCCACCCAGGGCGATGAATAGGGCCAGCACGTACAGCGCAAGGCTGGCGCTGTGGGTGGTGTCGCGCATCCAGCCGATCAGGTAGGGCGCAAGGAACGAGGCGATGCTGCCGAACGAGCTGATCAGCGCGATACCGGCCGCCTGCGTGGTGTTGGACAGAAACGCCGGCGGCAGCTGCCAGAACATCGGCAGGGCGGCGCTGGCGCCCATGCCGGCGACGATCAGGCCGCCCAGCACCATCAGCGGGTTGCCCGGGGCCAGCCCGGCCACGGCGATGCCGAGTGCCGACATCAGCAGCGGCACGCACAGGTGCCAGCGCCGCTCGCGCTGGCGGTCTGACGAGCGCCCGCAGGCGATCATGAACAGGCAGCCGGCCAGGTAGGGGATGGCGCTGAGCAGGCCCACGCGGCCGTCGCTACCGATACCGGCGCCGTGGATCAGGGTCGGCATCCAGAAGGCCAGGGTGTTGACCGCCAGCATCACCGCGAAGTACACCGCCACCAGCAGCCATACCTGACGGTTGCGCAGGATGCCGCCGAACGAGGTGATCGACTTGCGTTGCTCTTCGCTGGCCAACTGCTCGCGCAGGTGCTGCTTCTGGCCGGCGTCCAGCCAGCTGACGTGCTCGAAGCTGTCGGGCAGGCGCTTGAGCACCACCAGGCCCAGCAGCATCACCGGGGCCCCTTCGATCAGGAACATCCACTGCCAGCCGCGCAGGCCGGCGGCGTCGTGAAACAGTTCCAGGATGCCGCCCGACAGCGGCCCGCCGATCACCCCGGCCATCGGCACGGCAATCGCGAACAGCGCGGTGATCTGGCCACGGCGCCGGGCCGGGTACCAGCGGTTGAGGTACACCAGGATGCCGGGGAAGAACCCGGCCTCGGCCACGCCCAGCAGAAAGCGCAGCACGTAGAAGCCCGAGGCCGACTCGACCCACAGCATGCCGGTGGACAGCGCGCCCCACACGATCATCAGGGTGGCGATCCAGCGCCGCGGGCCGACCCGGTCCAGGGCCATGTTGCTGGGTACGCCGAACAGCGCGTAGGCGATGAAGAACAGGCCGGCACCGAAGCCGTACACCGTGTCGCTGAAGTGCAGGTCGCTGCTCATCTGCATCTTGGCGAAGCCGATGTTGATGCGGTCCAGGTGGGCAAACAGGTAGCAGACCAGCAGCAGCGGCATCAGCCGCCAGGTGACGGTGCCGTGGGTGGAGTCGTGCTGGGCAAGGCTGGCCGATGCGGCGGTATTGGCTGTGCTCATGATCTTGTTCTTTTTGGTCAGAGGGCCGATGGGGGAGCGCAGGGCCGGGTTCAGCCCGGCTGCTGCTGGTTCAGAAACGCGTGCACGTTGTTCTGCTTGAAGTTCAGTTGCGGGTGCAGCTCGATCATTTCGAACGACAGGGCCAGCAGGCGCTGGCTCTGCAGGTCGGCAAAGTGCTCGGTGATCACCGCGAACAGGGCCTTGGCCACCTGTTCGCGGGTGGCCAGGTCGCGCCCGTGGCCGACCTTGAGGGTCATGTGCACGAAGGCGTAGTCGTGCTGCCCGTCGGCCATGCGCCAGGTGTCCAGGCGCACCGCCCGGCTGCGGATGCCGCCCAGCGGGAACACGCCCGTGGCGCCCAGGCAGTGGTGGACCTTTTCGAACAGGCCGGGCAGGTCGGCCTGGGCTTGGAGGTTGTCGGTGTACTCGGCGATGAAGTGGGGCATCCTGGGCTCCTTGGCGGGGTCAGACGGGGAAGATGGCGTTGATCTGGCCGGTGCCGGAGCTGCCGAACGGCTCGGTCAGCACCTCCACCGGCCTGTCGTAGTCGGCGCCGCCAAGCAGGCCCAGCAGCATCGCGGTGTCGTGCATGCCACCTTCGCCGTAGCAGTGGCTGGCGTAGTCGGGCAGCATCGCGCAGAACTCCCTGAAGCGGCCCTGCTTCCACAGTTCCACCACGCGCAGGTCCATCTGCTTGTCGAATTCGCGGGTCCAGTTGTGGATGTTGGCCTCGGCGTTGCGGTCGTCCGAGAAGCGGTGCGAGAGCGAGCCGGAGGCCAGCACCAGCACCTTGCGGTCGCTCTTCTCGATGGCCCGGCGCACGGCGGCGCCGAACGTGAAGCTGTCTTCCAGGCGGTGCCAGGCGCACCAGGCGGCGATGGACACCACTTTGAGTCTGTCGGCGGCGGGCACGTCCATGTGCATGTAGCGCATCGGTACCAGGGTGCCGTATTCCAGCTCCAGGCTCGGGATGTTGTGGGCCAGGGTGCGCACGTCGGCGGCATTGGCCTCCTGTGCGATCAACTCGCCCAGTGCCGGCAGGCCGGGGTACTCGAAGTCCATGTTCTTGATGAAGTGCGGCAGTTCGTTGCTGGTGTAGGTGCCCTTGAAGTGCTCGCCGCAGTTGATGTGGTAGCCGCTGTTGACCAGCCAGTGCACATCGAACACCACGGCGGTGTCGGCGCCCAGTTCGCGGGCGCGGCGGCCGATCTCCTTGTGGCCGGCGATGGCGGCCTCGCGGCAACCGTGGTGCTTGCCGGGCAGTTCGGACAGGTACATCGAGGGGACGTGGCAGACTTTGGCTGCGAGGACGACTTCGCCCATGGTGGGGTACTCCTGGATCTGTTGTTCTTGTGGTGGGTCAGGGCGGGTGCTTTCGCCGGCAAGGCCGGCTCCTACAGGGGTTGTGCCGTCTGTAGGAGCCGGCCTTGCCGGCGAAGCCCTCAGAGGCCCCAGCGCGGAATGGCGTGGCTGCCCATCGACACGCACACGTTCTTGATCTCGGTAAACACCTCGAAGCTGTACTGGCCACCTTCGCGACCGGTACCGGAGCCCTTCACCCCGCCGAACGGCTGGCGCAGGTCACGCACGTTCTGGCTGTTGATGAACACCATGCCGGCCTCGATGCCATGGGCCAGGCGATGCGCCTTGCCGATGTCCTGGGTCCAGATGTACGAGGCCAGCCCGTACTCGGTGTCGTTGGCCAGCTTCAGTGCCTCGGCCTCGTCCTTGAACGGGATCAGGCACACCACCGGGCCGAAGATCTCCTCCTGGGCGATGCGCATGCTGTTGCTGACGTCGGCAAATACCGTGGGCTGGATGAACTGCCCGCGCGCCAGGTGCGCCGGCAGGTTGGCCGGGCGCTCCAGGCCACCGGCCAGCAGGGTGGCGCCTTCCTCGATGCCGATGCGGATATAGCCGGTCACCTTGTCGTAGTGGGCCTGGGTGATCATCGAGCCGACCTGGGTCTTGGGGTCTTGCGGGTCGCCCACGATCAGGCGCCTGGCCCGCGCCGCGAACTCGGCCACGAACTGCGGGTACACGCTCTCTTGAATGAAGATGCGGCTGCCGGCGGTGCAGCGCTCGCCGTTGAGCGAGAAGATGGTGAACAGCGCAGCGTCCAGCGCGCGCTCGAGGTCGGCGTCCTCGAAGATCAGCACCGGCGACTTGCCGCCCAGTTCCATCGAGTACTTCTTAAGGCCCGCGGTCTGCATGATCTTCTTGCCGGTGGCGGTGCCGCCGGTGAACGAGATGGCGCGTACGTCCGGGTGACGCACCAGGGCATCGCCTGCGGTGGCGCCGTAGCCCTGGATCACGTTGAGCACGCCATTGGGGATGCCGGCCTCGACCGCCAGGCGGCCCAGTTCGTTGGCGGTCAGCGGCGACAGTTCGCTCATCTTCAGCACCGCCGTGTTGCCCAGGGCCAGGCAGGGCGCGGTCTTCCAGGTGGCGGTCATGAACGGCACGTTCCACGGCGACACCAGCGCACACACGCCGACCGGCTGGTACAGGGTGTAGTTGAGCATCTGGTCGTCGACCGGGTAGGTGTGGCCATCCATGCGCGTGCACACTTCGGCGAAGAAGTCGAAGTTGTGCGAGGCCCGCGGGATCAGCACGTTCTTGGTCTGGTGAATCGGCAGGCCGGTATCCAGGGTTTCCAGCTCGGCCAGCCGGGGCACGTTCTGCTCGATCAGCTCGCCCAGCCTGCGCATCAGCCGCGCACGCTCCCTGGCCGGGGTGCCGGCCCATTTGGGGAACGCCTCCCGGGCTGCTGCAACTGCCTGGGCAACTTCTTCGGCGCCGCCGCTGGCGACTTCGCCGATGGCCTCGCCGGTGGCCGGGTTGTAGTTGACGAAGACGTCCTTGCTTTCGACCTCACGGCCATTGATCCAGTGCTTGATCATCGGGTTCATGCCTCTTGCGGGTTCAGCGCGAAGAACTCGGCTTCGCTGACAATGCGGTTGACCAGGCGGCCGACACCTTCCACTTCCACCACCACTTCATCACCCGGCACCACGTCGGCCAGGCCTTCGGGGGTGCCGGTGGCGATCATGTCGCCCGGTTGCAGGGTCATGAAGCTGGACAGGTATTCGATCAGGTAGGGGATGTCGAAGATCATGTCGCGGGTGCTGCCCTGCTGCTTGAGCTCACCGTTGATCCAGGTGCGCAGGGTGAGGTTGGACGCATCCGGCACATCGGCCACATCGACCATCCACGGGCCCACCGGGGTGGTGGCGTCGCGGTTCTTCACCCGCAGGTTGGGGCGGTAGTAGTTCTCCAGGTAGTCGCGGATCGCGTAGTCGTTGCACACCGTGTAGCCGGCCAGGTACTGCAGCGCGTCCTCGCGCCTGACGTTGCGCGCCGGCTTGCCGATCACCGCCACCAGCTCGCACTCGTAGTGCATGTACTTGACGTTGTCCGGGCGCCAGGTGACCTGGTTGTGGCCGGTGTAGGTACCGGGCGACTTGACGAAGGCCAGCGGCTCGGTGGGTGCGGCAAAGGCCAGTTCGGCGGCGTGGTCGGCGTAGTTCAGGCCCAGCGCGAACATGCTGCCGGTGGCCGGCGGCAACCACTGCACCTCGTGCTCGGCGAGCAGGCGGCCATCGGCCAGGCGCACGTTGTTGCCATCTTCCACGGTCACGGCGTGGTCCTGGCCCTGGTAACGGATACGGGCGTGTTTCATCAGCGTTGCTCCTGTTCGGCCACGATCGGGTTGGCCAGGCGGCCCAGGCCGCTGATCCGGACCTCGACCTGATCGCCTGGCAGCACGTCCACGCGGCCTTCGGGGGTGCCGGTAATCAGCACGTCGCCTGCGTGCAGGGTCATGAACTCGCTGATCTCGGCGATCAGCTGCGGGATGTTGCGCACCAGGTTGGCGGTGCTGTTGTGCTGGCGCAGTTCGCCATTGACGAACAGCTCGATGGCCAGCTGATGCGGGTCGGCCACCTGCGCGGTCGGCACCAGCTCAGGGCCGAGTACGCAGAAACCATCGCGGCACTTGGCCTTGACCGCCGGGCGGTAGTAGCTGTCTTCGGGCAGGCTGAACTCGTTGACGATGGTGTAGCCGGCCACGTGCTCCAGGGCCTGTTCGACGCTCACGCGGCTGGCGCGCTTGCCGATCACCACGCCCAGCGCCGGGCCCGGCTGCAGGCGTTCGACACCTTGCGGGTACACCACTGGGGCGCCATGGCGGTTGCGCGTGTTGGGGGTCTTGATGAACAGCACCGGCTTGACCGGGGGCTTCTGGTACGGCGCCTGTTCGAATTCGGCGAGACGCTGGTTTAGCAACCCCTGGTAGTTCAGCGCAACGCCGAACAGGGTGCCGGTGGCAACGTCGTGCAGGGCACGGCTCATGCTCTTCTCCTGGCAAGGGCAGGGCGGCAAGCACCCTGCGGGACAAATCGTTAATGTGTTAACGTTATAATTAAGATGTTAACTAAAGGCAAGCGGCGCGTGTCAGGCGTTAAGCTGCCGGCAGAACAAGAACACAGCAGGAAACCCCGTCATGAACGAACGCACGCCGATTCCCAACATCAACATCGGGCAGGTCTACGACCAGCGGTACAGCGATGCCGAGGTGCATTACGACAAGCTCGGCAACCTGGCCGGCTTTTTCGGCCGCAACATGCCGGTGCACCGCCACGACCGCTACTTTCAGGTGCATTACGTCAAGAGCGGCACGGTGCGGGTGTACCTGGACGACCAGCAGTACGTGGAGTCGGGGCCGATGTTCTTCCTTACCCCGCCGACCATCCCGCACTCGTTCGTCACCAAGCCCGACGCCGATGGCCACGTGCTGACCGTGCGCCAGCAACTGGTATGGCAACTGCTCGAAGCCGACCCTGCGCTGGCGCCTGGGCCGCAGGTGGCGCCGGCGTGCGTGGCGCTGAGCGGGCTGGAGGGACGGTTTGCCGACGAGGCGCGGCGCCTGGTGCTGCTGTTCGACGAGCTGCACCGCGAGATCAATGCCGCGCAGGTGGGCCGTGGCCCGGCGCTGGACAGCCTGACCCGGCTGATCATGCTCAGCCTGCTGCGCCTGTGCGCGCGCTCGCTGCCGGCGCGCCAGACCCGGCATGAGGACCTGCAGGTGTTCCACCGCTTCAACGAGCTGATCGAGGCGCATTACCTGGAGCACTGGCCGCTGTCGCGCTATGCGCTGGGGGTAGGGGTGACCGAGGCGCGGCTCAATGACGTGTGCCGGCGTATCGCCGACCTGCCGTCCAAGCGCCTGATCCTGGAGCGCCTGATGCAGGAAGCCAAGCGCCTGCTGCTGTTCACCGGCAGTTCGGCCAACGAGATCTGTTACAGCCTGGGCTTCAAGGACCCGGCGTACTTCAGCCGGTTTTTCCTGCGCTATGCGCAGGTGACGCCGGGCGAGTACCGCCAACGGCAGGCGGGCGTGCGCTGACATGGCATTTTTCCGTTTTTGTTGTTAGACGCGGCAAGCGCCGCTGCCGCCATGATGGCGGTAGCGGTGTAACGGAAAAATGCCTTTTACAGGGGTGCGCTTGTACTTTTCAGAGCGCTCAGGCGGCGTTGTTCAACCACAGGTTTTCAAAACGCCAGGTGCTGAACAACGTCTGCTCCGGCGCCGCGCCGCCGACCTTGCGTGAAAACGCATCGAGCAGGTTGGCGTAGCCCCAGATCAGCAGGCCGCCCTTGTCGTACTGGATCTGCTGCGCCTGGTGGACCAGCGCGGTGCGCCTGGCCAGGTCCGGCTGGGCCATGGCCTGCAGAAACAGCTGGGTGAACTGCGGGTCGTCGAAGTGGGTCTTGTTGGCCACCGCGAACGGCGCGTCGGTGTGCATGGCGCTGGCCAGGAATGGCGCGCCGATGGTGCCGCCGGTGCTCAGCAGCCACTGGTCCTGCTGCGGGCCGTTGAAGGTGGCGCTGTCGACCTGGCGCACATCGAGGGTCACGCCGATGCGCCTGGCCTGCTCGGCCAGCACCAGCGCCGAGGCCAGCGCCGGCCCGGCGGTGGTCACCAGTTCCACCCGCAGGTGTTCCTGGCCAGCCTCGCGCAGCAGTTGCGCGGCGCGCTGCGGGTCATGGGCACGCGGGGGCAGGGCGTGGTTGAAGGTGGGGTCGAACGGGGCGTACAGGTCGTTGGCCACGCGGCCCTGGCCGTTGAGGGCGCGGCGCACCAGCTCGTCGCGGTCGGCCAGCAGGCGCAGTGCCTCGCGCACCCGCGGGTCGTTGAATGGCGGCTTGCTGGTGTTCATTTCGAACGACAGCCAGTTGCCGCTGATCGACGTCACCAGGTTCAGCCGCGGGTCGCGCTCGAGCACCTGCAACTGCTCGCTGGGCATGCCGTTGGCCATGTCGATCTGCCCGGCACGCAGCGCGGCCAGGCGCGAGACCTGGTCCTTGAAGTCGATGATCTCCAGTTCATCGGCATACGGCCTGCCGGCCTTGTAGTAGTTCTCGAAGCGGCTGAACACCGAGCGCTGGCCGGGGGTGAAACTCTTGAACCGGTAGGGCCCTGCGCCGACCGGGTTGGTGACCGGGTGATAGTCCACCGGCACGATGCCACCGAAATTCACCCAGGTTTCCGGCAGTGGCAGGAAGCTGCGGCCGTCCTTGAAACTCAGGCGCACCGTGCGGTTGTCGAGCTTGACCAGGTTGTCGCGGTCCACCCAGTGCAGCAAGGCGGCGTAGGGCGAAGCCAGCTGCGGGTCGGTGAGGCGGCGGATCGAGAAGATCAGGTCGTCGGCATCGATGGTCTTGGCGTTGTGGAATTCCAGGCCCTGGCGCAGGCGCAGGGTCCAGCTGCGCGCGTCGCTGCTGGCCTCGGCGAACTCGGCCAGGGCCAGGCGCGGCTGCATCTGCTCGTCCCATTCCCACAGTTTGCTGTACAGCGCAAAGCCGCGCACGATGCCGCTGCCGATGGGCTTGTGGGCGTCGAGGTTGCCGGTCTGGCCGCCGTCCAGGATGCCCAGGCGCAGGCGCCCGCCGTGCCGCGGCTGGGCAACCCCGGCGGCGGGGGCGGGGGCGTCATCCGGGCCGCAGCCGCTGAGCAGGCTGGTGCCCAGCAGCAGGCCGCCGCCCATGGCCAGGCCCTGGCCGATGAACTGGCGCCGGCTGTAGTGGTTGGGGTTCATGGCTCAGGCTCCTGCCGCGCGCAACTGCGCGGTGGCCTGCACGGGCCGGCTCAGCGCCTGCCGTTCACCGCGAAAGTGCGGCAGGACGTGCTCGCCCAGGCGGTAGGCTTCTTCCAGGTGCGGGTAGCCGGCCAGGAAGAACAGGTCGATGCCCAGCGCGTTGTACTCGCGAATGCGCGCCACCACGTTGGCGTAGCTGCCCACCAGCGCCAGGCCCGGCGGGATGCCGATGTGGCTGAAGCCCGACCACACGTTGGGGTAGATGAAGAAATCGTCGAAGCCACGCTCGTCGTGCTCGGGCCGGTAGTCCTCCTCGTAGCTGAGCTTGCGCGCGGTACGCAGCCCTTCGTGGGCCGCCTTGGCCTTGGCGGCCCCCCTGGCCACGCCCTCGTCGAAAAAGCGCTTGGCTTCGGCCAGCGCCAGTGCCTCGGTCTCGCGGGCGATCACGTCGATCGACAGGCCGAAGCGGATGTCGCTGCGGCCGAACGTGAGCGCACGCTGGCGGATGTCGGCGATCAGCGCGGCGATCTCGTCGGGGTGCTCGGCGCGCATCAGGTAGAAGTCGGCATGCTTTGCAGCGAACTCGCGGGCGGCAATCGACGAGCCGGCGGTGCAGATCAGCGGCAGCTCGGCCTTTTTCTGCGGCCCGCGCAGGCCGCCGCCTTCGGCCTTGTAGAAGCGCCCGTCGTAGTGGAAGTGCTCCGAGTGCCAGTAGCCCTTGACCACATCCATGAACTCGGTGGCGCGGGCGTAGCGCTCGTCGTGCTCGGCCAGGTCGCCGACCTGGCGCTGGAGGGCGTCCGAGCCGCCGTTGATGATGTTCCACACCAGCCGGTTGCCGCTGGCGCGCTGGTAAGTGGCGGCCTGCTGCACCGCCACCCACGGGGTGTAGTGGTAGGGCTGGAACGCGGTGACGAACTTCAGCGTGCGGGTTTCGCGGGCCAGGAGCGAGCATACCGTCCAGGGCTCTTCGCCGGACGGCGCATTGACCATCAGCGCACCGCCGAAGCCGTTGATTTCGGCGGCCCGGGCAATCTGCCCCAGGTAGTCGATGTAGGTGAAGTGGTCACCGACCGCAAACCCCGACACCGCGCCGGTGCTGGCGCCGCCGGCATGCCAGTCGCCGCGGTTGCGCGGGTCGCCGGGCAGGAACTGGGTTTCACCGTGCAGCGGCAGGCGGGTAAAGAATTCGATGCTCATGGGCAGGCTCCTGGCTTATTGCACGCTGGGGTTGCAGATCGGGGTGACGGGCTGGTCGCTGAACACCTTGCGCGCGAAGGGCAGCGAGTCCTTGAGCGAGGCATTGACCGTCTCGCTGTGGCCCAGGCCCTTGTACAGGTGGCCCTCGACCACCGAGCCGGCAGCGCAGGCGTCCTTCATCAGGCTGACCTGGGTGACGGCAGCGGGGGTCTTGTCCTCGGCGCCGGTGCCGATGAAGATCGGCTGCGCAAGCTTGAGCGTCGGGTAGGAGACCTGCGCCAGCCACGGCTTGAGTTGTGCGTCGTCGTTGGCCTTGCGCGTGTTGGCCGGGGTCAGCCCGGTGCCGATCACATCGGCGGTGAGCGACGCCAGGCAGGTGGTGCGAGCCTGTTCGAACAGTGGCAGGGCCTTGTCGGTGTAGAAGTCGCGCGGGTCGATGCTCGGGTCGTATTGCTGCGCGGCCAGCAGGGTGTAGAAACCGTAGGCCAGTGACGCGTCGACCTTGTTCGGGTCCTGCTCACCCACGTTGCTGGCGCCCACGGTGTAGATCACCCCGGTGCCGACGCTGCCCTTCAGGCCCAGGTCCGGGGCGTAGGTGGGGGCATAGGCGGCAGAGGCGAAGGCCCCGGCGCCGCCCTGGGACTGGCCGACCACCAGCACCTTGTTGGCCAGGCCCGGCACCCCGCTGACCACGGCGCGGGCCGCATCGAGGATGCCGTAGGCGGCCATGCGGTTGTTCAGCAGCGGGTGGCCGCCGGGCACGCCCAGGCCCTGGTAGTCGGTGGCGACGATGGCATAGCCCTCGTTCAGCCAGCGCGCCAGGTACTGCACGTCGCGGTACGAGCGGCCCGACCAGGACGGCGCGCAGATGTCGGCCACGCCGACGGTGCCATGCCCCCAGGTGACCACCGGCCAGCCGCCGGCCGGGGCCTTGCCCTGGGGAATGAACAGCGCGCCGGAGACCGCGATCGGGGTCTTGCCGTCGATGCCGTCGGTGGAGCTGTAGAGAATGCGCAACTGGCTGGCCGCGCCGGGCAGGCTGAGGGTCTGCTCCAGCGGCTCGCTGCGCAGCAACGTGCCGGGGGTGGCCGGGATCGCCTGTTCCCAGTGGTAGAACGCCGAAACGCGCCCGTCGCCCTGCAGCGGGTCGGGCGTGGGGGCGTAGGTGTCGGCGGCCATGGCGGCGCAGGAGAGGGCGAGCAGGCTCAGGCCGAAGGCAACGGAGTGCGGGAATTTCATCAGGGGCTTCCTTGGGCAAAACAACGATGCCGGGTGCAGAGCGAAAGCCGTGCCAGATGCTGAAATGTTCACGCAACCTGCTGAATAAAAAGGGTTTTACTGGTTTTATCCAGTCGCTGCCCAGCACCGCGCTGCTGATTCGCAAGCAACCCCCTGGGCCGGATTGCTGCTGTGGCAGCAGTGCCTCAGCAGGTGGCTTCTGATAGGTGAAATTGGAATATACAAAGATGAATTAATAATTATTTGTTCTAATTTGTTTCGTGCACTATGGGCCGGCGCTATCAATGCCAGGAATGCACCATGTCGCTGATTACCCATCCCCATGCCCGGGAACTGACCAAATCCGTTCGTGCCACCGTGCTGGTGTTCAAGGACCCTCGCTCCCAGGAACTGCTGGCCCGTATCGAGCGCCTGGCGCCGAGCGAGGCCAACACCCTGATCATCGGCGAGACCGGCACCGGCAAGGAACTGGTGGCGCGGCATATCCACCAGTTGAGCCGGCGCGGTCGCGAACCGTTCGTGGCGGTCAACTGCGGCGCCTTTGCCGAAACCCTGGTGGAGAGCGAGTTGTTCGGCCATGAAAAGGGCGCATTCACCGGGGCCACCAACAGCAAGGCGGGCTGGTTCGAGGCGGCCAATGGCGGCACGCTGTTTCTCGACGAGATCGGCGACCTGCCGTTGAACATGCAGGTCAAGCTGCTGCGCGTGCTGCAGGAGCGCGAAGTGGTGCGGCTGGGGTCGCGCACGCCGATCCCGATCAACGTGCGCCTGGTGGCGGCCACCAACGTCAACCTGGCCGATGCGGTGGTGGCGGGGCACTTTCGCGAAGACCTGTTCTACCGCCTGCACGTGGCGACCATCCGCCTGCCGCCGCTGCGCGAGCGCCCCGGCGACATCCTGCCGCTGGCCGAATTCTTTCTCGAGGAGCATTGCCAGCGCCTGGGCTACAGCCGCGCCAGCCTGAGCCTGGAGAGCGAGCGCAAGCTGTTGGGGCACAGCTGGCCAGGCAACATCCGCGAGCTGGAGAATGCCATTCACCATGCCTTGCTGGTGTGCCGCCAGCAGGTGGTGCAGCCAGCCGACCTGCACCTGGTGGACATGCGTTCGGTGGGTATCCGCCAGGAGGAGAGCGCCCAGCCGCTGCGCCTGCAGACGCCCGAGGCGCCGAGCCTGGAGGCGGCGCTGACGGCGCTGTTCGAGCAGAACGTAGAGGATTTGTACGAGCATATCGAAGAGACGGTGTTTCGCACCGCGTACCGCTATTGCCACGGCAACCAGCTGCAGACCGGGCGCCTGCTCAACATCAGCCGCAACATCGTGCGGGCGCGGCTGGAGAAGATCGGCGAGCTCAAGCGTAGCGATACTGTCGGCCTGTAAGGGCCCTTCGCGGGTCCACAGGTTGTGCACCGACTTGAGGGGCCGTGAACGTTCTGTGGGAGCGGGCTTGACCCGCGATACAGGCGCCACCGGGTCAACTGATCCGCATTAATCCCCCCAACCTGAATCTGTAACCCAGTACACCTCGAAGCCATAGTAGCGGCCTCCCTGATGAGGTCCGACCATGTATCACTACGACGAATACGATCGTGCACTGGTGTTCGAGCGCGTAGCCCAGTTCCGCGACCAGGTGCAGCGCTTCACTGCCGGTGAACTGAGCGAAGAAGAATTCCTGCCACTGCGCCTGCAAAATGGCCTGTACCTGCAAAAGCATGCCTACATGCTGCGCGTGGCCATCCCCTACGGCACCCTCGGCGCCCGCCAGATGCGCACCCTGGCCAGCATCGCGCGCGACTACGACCGCGGTTACGGCCACTTCACCACGCGCCAGAACATCCAGTTCAACTGGGTCGAACTGGCCCAGGTGCCGGATATCCTGCAGCGCCTGGCCGAGGTCGACATGCATGCGATCCAGACCTCCGGCAACTGCGTGCGCAACATCACCACCGAGGCCTTCGCCGGCGTCGCCGCCGACGAGATCATCGACCCGCGCCCGCTGGCCGAGATCCTGCGCCAGTGGTCGACCATCAA
The DNA here is from genome assembly GCF_049942755.1 of Pseudomonas palmensis. NCBI lineage: Bacteria > Pseudomonadati > Pseudomonadota > Gammaproteobacteria > Pseudomonadales > Pseudomonadaceae > Pseudomonas > Pseudomonas palmensis. The sequence continues at coordinate 5,379,129 of NZ_CP187958.1, read as the reverse complement.
CCCCGAGTTCCTGTTCCTGCCGCGCAAGTTCAAGATCGCCATCTGCTCGGCCCGCCAGGACCGCGCAGCGATCATGATGCACGACATCGGCCTGTACCTTTACCGCGACGGGCGCCAGCAGATGCGCCTGCGGGTGATGGTCGGCGGCGGCCTGGGGCGCACGCCGATCCTGGGCCTGCAGATCCGCGAGGGCCTGCCGTGGGAGCACCTGCTGTCGTACGTCGAGGCCATCCTGCGGGTGTACAACCGCCATGGCCGGCGCGACAACAAGTACAAGGCGCGCATCAAGATCCTGGTCAAGGCACTGGGCATCGAGGCCTTTGCCCGTGAAGTCGAACAGGAATGGCAACACATCAAGGACGGCCCGGCGCAGCTCACCGAAGCCGAGTTCCAGCGGGTAGCCGAAGGCTTCGCGCCGCCACGCTACGCCGCGCAGCCCGACGGCGACCTGGACTACGGCACCCACCTGGCCATGGACCGCTCCTTCGCCCGCTGGGTCTCGCGCAACGTGCAGCCGCACAAGGTGGCCGGCTATGCCAGCGTGGTGCTGTCGACCAAGCCCGGCCCGGCGGCGCCCCCCGGCGACCTCACCGCCGAGCAGATGGACAACGTGGCCGACTGGTCGGAGCACTTCGGTTTCGGTGAAATCCGCATCGCCCACGAGCAGAACCTGATCCTGCCCGATGTCCGCAAGGCCGACCTGTACCCGCTGTGGCGTCTGGCCTGCGAGCAGGGCCTGGGCACCGCCAACATCGGCCTGCTGACCGATATCATCGCCTGCCCGGGCGGCGACTTCTGCGCGCTGGCCAACGCCAAGTCGATCCCCATCGCCCAGGCCATCCAGAGCCGCTTCGACGACCTCGACTACCTGCACGACCTGGGCGAGCTGAGCCTGAACATCTCGGGCTGCATCAACGCCTGTGGCCACCACCACATCGGCAACATCGGCATCCTGGGCGTCGACAAGAACGGCAGCGAGTGGTACCAGGTGACCCTGGGCGGGGCGCAGGGCAAGGCCAGCGCACTGGGCAAGGTGATCGGCCCGTCGTTCAGCGCCGCCGAGATCCCCCGCGTGATCGAGCAGATCGTGGCCACCTACTGCGCCTACCGCGAACTCGACGAGCCCTTCGTCGACACCGTGGCGCGGGTGGGGCTGGAGCCGTTCAAGGAGCGCGTCTATGCCAGGCAGCCGGAGGTGTCCACATGCGCAATGTGATCGCGATACGCCAAGGGCAGGCGCAGCTTGTGGAGGACGACAGCTGGCAGTTGCTGCGCGAGCAGGAGGCGCCGCTGCCGACGGGCGCGCTGATTTTGCCGCTGCACCGCTGGCTGGCGCAGCCCAGTGGTTATCACGGGCTATGGCTGGGGCCGGATGACGATGTCGAGTCGCTGCAGCTGTGGCTGGGCGTGCTGCCGCTGATCGCCATCGACTTCCCCTCGTTTCGCGATGGCCGTGGCTACAGCCAGGCCTACCTGCTGCGCACGCGGCTGGGCTGGCAGGGCGAATTGCGTGCTGTCGGCGATGTGCTGCGCGACCAGCTGAGCCACATGCGCCAGTGCGGTTTCGACAGTTTTGCCGTGCGCGAGGACAAGTCGGCAGCCGACGCGCTCAAGGGCCTGCAGGGCATGAGCGTGCTCTACGGGCGTTCGGTGATCGAGCCCAGGCCGCTGTTTCGGCGACGTTGAGTGCGTAGGGTGCTGTCGCGCCGGTGATGGAACGGGCTACCATGCAGGTTCGCCCGTTGGACAGGATGTTGCAGCATGCTTTTCAGTACCCGTACTGCCCGGCCGGCCGATGCTGAAGCCCTCAGCGACATCGCCAGCCAGACCTTCGCCCTGGCAAGCCCCGCCGATTCGTCGGCCAAGGCGCTTGCCGCCTATATCCGAGGCCATCTTCAGCCCGAACACTTCTGCCTGCACCTGATCAGCCGCGCCAAGCAATTGCGCGTGCTGGAGCATGACGGCGTGGTGGTGGGCTACACCCTGATCGACAAGGCGGCGCAGGCGCTGGGTATCGAGGCGGCCGATGGCCTGCCGGAACTGAGCCGCTGCTACGTACTGCCCGAGCACCATGGCCAGGGCGCGGCCCAGCGCCTGCTCGAGGACACCCTGGCCCAGGTGGGCGGGGCGATCCGCCTGACGGTCAACGAACACAACAGCCGGGCGATCCGCTTTTACCAACGCAATGGCTTCCGCCAGGTGGGCGAGGCCATTTTTGTCTGCGGGCCGGAACGTCACCGTGACTGGGTGATGGTGCGCGCCTGCGCCACTGCCGAACCAGAGGCTGCCGATGACTGATCTTTCTGCCTACCCCATCACCCGCAAATGGCCTGCCCGCCACCCCGAGCGCCTGCAACTGTATTCGCTGCCCACGCCCAACGGGGTGAAGGTGTCGATCATGCTCGAAGAGACGGGCCTGGCCTACGAGGCGCACAAGGTGGACTTTGCCACCGAGGATCAACTGAGCGCCGAGTTCATCTCGCTCAGTGCCAACAACAAGATCCCCGCGATCCTCGACCCGCACGGGCCGGGGGGCAAGCCGCTGGGGCTGTTCGAGTCGGGGGCGATCCTGCTGTACCTGGCCGAGAAGACCGGCCAGCTGCTGCCTGAAGACCCGGCTGCGCGCTACGAGACGATCCAGTGGCTGATGTTCCAGATGGGCGGCATCGGCCCGATGTTCGGCCAGGTGGGCTTCTTCAACAAGTTCGCCGGCAAGGCCTATGAAGACAAGCGCCCGCTGCAGCGCTACGTGGACGAGGCGCGGCGCCTGCTGGGCGTGCTGGACCGGCGCCTGCACGGGCGCGACTGGATCATGGGCGAGTACGGCATCGCGGATATCGCCACGCTGCCGTGGGTGCGCAACCTGATCGGTTTCTACGAAGCGGGGGATCTGGTGCGGATCGAAGAGTTCGTCGAGGTTCGACGCGTGCTGGAGGCGTTTCTGGCGCGGCCGGCGGTGCAGCGCGGCTTGCTGATTCCGGGTTGACCGGGTTGTGCTGCGGTCAGCGCGGGCCTGGCCCGCGCTGACCGCAGCGCCGTCTCAGTGGCTCTGGCGCCACGTCACCTCGGTGATTCCGTACCGTTCGGCCAGTGGCTTGCTGACCTTCTTTACCTTCTCGCGCCCATAGCGCGGAATATGCCCCACCCCGGCGTCACAGCTGGCCCAGTGCCAGGCTTCGGCGTTGTCCATCGCCTCGGCACGAATCACGAAGGACTTCTGTTTGCCGTGCAATTGATAGTCGATGACGAAGAGTTTTGCGTTGTTCATGGTTCCCTGAAAATCCTTTCAACGTGGTGACCGATGCGTGTTCACTCATACCGCCTAACTAAGTACCTTCCAGCCACCAAATAATTCAGTCTGATTGTTCGACATCAGTGTTCGGCGCTGACGGTGAGGTGGCGGGCATCGGTGTCGAACACTACCTGTTCCAGCCGGTGGGCCATGCCGCAGGCCAGCGAATCGTAGGCAGGGATCACCCGTTCCTCGGCCGACAGGCAGTGGATGATGTCCAGTTTGCGCTCGGCATGGGCGGTCTCCAGTTCGAAGATCCGCGCATAGCGCTCCAGGTCGTTGTTCAGGCTCGACAGGTATTCACGCAGGCGCGAGTGGTCCACCGCGCTCTGGCTGAAGTGCCAGGTCATGGGGTGGATCAGAAACCGCGAGTGGGGCACGGCCAGGCGTTCGCTGGCGGCCAGGTACATCACGATGCCCATGGATTCGATGTTGCCCGCATTCACCGCGCTGACCGGCACCGGCAGCGACTTGAGAAAGCTGTAGATCGAGAACCCCAGGTGGGTGCTGCCGCCGATGGTCGACAGGTTGAGCAGCAGGGCGCTGGCCCCTTCGTCGATCGCCTGCAGGCAACGGTCGCGAAAGCGCTCGGTGGTGCCCTGATCGATCGGGCAGTGAAAGTGGATGACGTACTGCTTCATCAAGAGTCCTCAAGACCGACGCACCCTCGGTGCGCCGGTCGCTCGAGCGTCAGCTACGACCACCACCACTTGGTTTGCGGGTGTCAGACTTGGTGGCGTCAGGCTTCTTGTTGCCCTGGCTGCCAGCGCCGCCTCCGGAGGCCTGCCCACCTTTTTTGCCGGCTTCCGACGCCTTGTTCTTGTCGTTGGCAAAGTTTCCCGAGTTTTCTTTCTTGTCCATGATGCTGATCCTCATGTCATTGGGATGCGAAGCCTTGTGGACCTCACATAGGTGTGGAGATAGGCCACGGGGCAAAGTTTTAAAATCTTTGCGTGCATGAGACGAACGGTAAGCCCGCACGACTTTTTCATCCGCTTGGCGGGGCTGTGGAACTTTGCAGCGCAGCGCCCATTCCCTTGCATATCGACTGCAAGGGGCAGCCAAGAGGACAACGGCCATGACCGTGATGAACGCAACCCGCCCGACTGCCGACCTGGCGCAGGTTCAGGCCGGCGACCTGCTCAACCGCTACCAGGCGCTGCTGCGCGGTGACCTGGTGGGCAGTGCCGCCTGGCTGGCCGAGCAACTGCTGCGCACCCAGGGTCTGCAGGACGACCTGCCGGCAACCCCGGGCGAACTGGACGCGTGGACCGACCGGCGCACCGCCGCAGTTGCCGGCGAGTACGCCGAGTACCTGGCCGGGCGCAAGGCTGGCGCGCCCCGGCGCTATTTCAGCACTCGCGCTCACGCGCTGTACTTTCTGCACCATGTGGCCCCCACCAAGGCGGTGGACGGCGCCTGGCTGCACGGGCTGCTGCGACACTGGGCCGACCCGCGCTATCACGGGCTGATCCGTATCTACCTCGAAGAGCTGGGCGATGGCGACCCGGCCTGCAACCATGTGCTGATCTATCGCCGCCTGCTGGCCGAGGCCGGTTGCCACGAGCCGGTGCCGCTGCCCGACGAGCGTTACCTGCAAGGCTGCCTGCAGCTGGCGCTGGGGGCCAACAGCGACATGTTCCTGCCCGAGGTGATCGGCTACAACCTGGGCTATGAGCAGCTGCCGTTGCACCTGCTGATCAGCGCCTATGAGCTCGACGAACTGGGCCTGGATGCCCAGTACTTTCGCCTGCACGTCACCATCGACAACGCCAGCAGCGGCCATGCACGCAAGGCCGTGCAGGCCCTGCAGCAGTTGCGCCCGGAGCAGGACGACGGGCGTTTCTACCAGCGCGTGGCCGCCGGCTACCGGCTCAACGACCTGGGCCAGGGCTCGGCGGCGATCATCGCAGGCTTTGACCTGGAGGCCGAGGTGGTGGCGCTGCTCGAACGCAAACGCGCCTTCGGCCAGCACATGCATTCGGACTACTGCCGCTTCCAGGGGCGCACCGTCAATCAATGGCTGGCCGAGCCGGGCAGCATGCCGGGCTTTCTTGGCGTACTGGAACAGAAGGGCTGGATCAAGCGCGGGCAGGACCCACAGCTCAGCCGCTTCTGGCAGGTGATCGAGGGGCCGGGCGCGGCGATGTTCGGGGTGTTCAGCGTGTATGAAAAGCAGCTGCTGCATGACTGGATTGCCGGCGACTGGCAGCCGGCCAGCAACCCCGAGCGTACCCAGGGCAGCGCCCTGCAACCCTCGATGCCTTCGGACGACACCGCGCTCGACATCGAGCTGCAGGCGCTGCCCGCACAGTGCCGTATCGAACGCCTGATCGACGCCATGGCCGGCAACCGCCATGCACTGCCGCGCGGCCTGCAGGCCACGCGGATGTACCGCCAGCTCACGGGCCTAAACTGAAGGAGTGCACCATGCTGCTGAACACCTGCCAGCCTGAAGCGGACAAGGCCCTGCTGCAACTGGGCCGGCGCCTGCAGGCCGACGGCTACCGCTTCACCTGCGTCACCCCGCTGACCCAGCAGCGCAACAACGAGCGCCAGAGCGCGGCGCGGGCGCGCACCCTGCGCGACATTTTTGGCTGGAACCGTCCGTTCACCGCTTCGCTGCTGTCGGCCGACGAACTGGCGCAGATGCGCGTGGCACAGATTCTCGACGAAGACGGCGACTGCTGGCGCAGCCGGGTGCGCTGGTCGAGCCTGGAGGACCTGCTGTTCGTGCATTCGGGCTTTCCCACCACGCAGGCCGATGCGGTGTTCTTCGGGCCCGACAGCTACCGTTTCGCACACTTCATCGCCAGCCACTTGCAGGGCCGCTTCAGCGAAATCAACCACGCGGTGGATATCGGCTGCGGGGCCGGGGTAGGGGCGATACTGATCGGCCGTGCACGCCGGCACGCCCAGGTCACCGCGCTGGACATCAACCCCGACGCCCTGCGCCTGAGCGCGATCAACGTGGCCCTGGCCGGGCTGGCCAATGTGTCGGTGGCGCACAGCGATGTACTGCAGGGCATTACCGGCAACTTCGACCTGATCGTCGCCAACCCGCCGTACATGCTCGATGCCGGCCGCCGCGCCTATCGGCACGGTGGCGGCAGCCTGGGCGCCGACCTGTCGCTGCGCATCGTCAACGAGGCAATCGGGCGCCTGAGCCAGGGCGGCACGCTGCTGCTGTACACCGGGGTGGCGATGGTCGACGGGCACGACCCGTTCCTGGCCGCCATCCGTGCCCAGCTCACCGCCCCGCAATGGTCGTGGCACTACCAGGAGCTGGACCCTGACGTGTTTGGCGAGCAACTGCTCGAACCTGGCTACGAGCAGGTCGAGCGCATTGCAGCGGTGGGGCTGACGGTGACGCGCAACGGCTGAACATGCCGGTGCGGTTTCATTGCCCCGGTCAATCAGATGCCGGGGGCTGTATTGGAGTTTTCGATTTGAATGTCGGGCCCGGGGGGCCCTTACTAGTGGTTACACCTGAGACATCGAGGGTTGCATCATGCCAATGAACGGAGTGTGTGATCTGGAACTGCGTCGCCTGATAGAAGGCGCCTTTCTGCCATGGCGCTGTGAAGTGGCGTGCAGCGACGGATTGGCGCTGACCATCCACCTGCCGGCCGATGCCGAGTATGCCGAGCTTACGGTCACGGGTATCCAGCTGAGCGCCTTGCCCGACGTGCGGGCCATCGCGGACCTGGTGGGTCAGATCCGCGAAGAGCGCCGCACCATGGGCCTGCAGCCGCGCAGGCTGTACCGCGCCTGACCCCCATGCGCCCGGCTAGCCCAGGCCGGCCGGGCGCAGGTATTCCGGTTGCAGGGTGTTGAACCAGAACAGGATCATCGACACCAGGATGGTCACCTGCACCAGCAACCCCACTCCCCACACGCTGGCCGAGTACAGCAGGCCGTCTTCCTTGCGGATGCGCATGAAGGTCGGCAGACCGGTGAACAGCAGAAAGGTCGCGTACACCGTGGCCGCGCCCAGTATCGTGACCGCCAGCCAACGGCTCGGGTACAGCCCGGCCAGCCCGGCTATGAAATACGGTGTGGCGGTGTAGGCAGCAAAGCCGATGCACTGGTTGAGGGTGGGGCGTGCATCGAAGGTACGCGACATCCAGCGGATGAATGCCCCCATCAGCACCGTGCCCGCCATGATCGCCAGAAACAGCAGGATGCACAGCTGCAACGCGCTGCTGGCACTCAGGCGCACGTTCTCGTTTTCGGCCAGGCTCCAGCCCACCGAGGTGATCCCGATGAACAGGCATACGGTGGGGATCAGTGCCAGCAACAGCAGGTGTGACAGGTAGTGACGCGGGTGGGCTTCCTCGTCGTGGCGAATATCGGCCCACGCCGAGTTGGGTTGGGTGAACAGCTTGACCAGGTGGCTTGTCATGGCGGTCTCCGGTACCGGGGCGAAAGGGCCCCTCGTGTTCTGTGGAGGTCACAAAGCGGCCAGGGTTTCATCGGCTTTGCCGCAAGCGGACCAACTGCCTTGAACCATTGCGCGCGCGGGCCGGTCACTTCTTGCAGGGGCGCCAAACGGCGCCACCGATGACGACCATCACCTTCAGGAGTCAAGACCATGGACCAACAGACCTGTGCCTGCCCGGACTGCAACTGCAAGGTCGGCGACAACCCCGTGCAACGCGAAGGCAAGTCTTATTGCTGTCAGGCCTGCGCCGATCATCACCCGGCCGGCAAACCCTGTTCTGCCAGTGGCTGCGGCTGCGCCAGGCAGGCCCCCACGCACTGAGGCACTGAACCGTACCGGAGGATCCCGATGTCGACGCCAAAACCCAGCAACCAGTACAGCATGCGCAACCCGCTGACCCAGTACCCGCAACCGCCGTTTCCGGCCCAGGGCCAATCGGCGCCGGGGCTGGACAGCGGCATGCAACCCAAGCCGGACCACGGTGAGCACAGCTACCAGGGCTTTGGCCGGCTCCAGGGGCGCAAGGCGCTGATCACGGGCGCCGACTCCGGGATCGGCCGTGCGGTGGCCATCGCCTTTGCCCGCGAGGGTGCGGACATCGTGCTCAACTACCTGCCCATCGAGCACAGCGATGCCAAGGAAGTCATCCAGTTGATCGAGGCCGAGGGCCGGCGTGCCATCGCCTTGCCGGGCGACCTCAAGGACGAGGCCTTTTGCCGCGAACTGGTCAGCCAGGCCCACGACCAGTTGGGCGGGCTGGACATCCTGGTCAACGTGGCAGGCAAGCAGGTGGCGCGCAAGCAGGTGGGCCAGGTCAGCAGCGAACAGTTCGACGCCACCATGAAGACCAACGTGTATGCGCTGTTCTGGCTGTGCCAGGCGGCCGTGCCGCTGATGCCGGCCGGGGCCACCATCATCAACACCGCATCGATCCAGTCGTACCAGCCGTCGGCGACCCTGCTCGACTACGCCACCACCAAGGCGGCGATCGTGGCCTTTACCAAGGCCCTGGCCAAGCAGGTGATCGAGCGCGGCATCCGTGTCAACGCGGTGGCACCGGGGCCGATCTGGACGGTGCTGCAGCCCAGCGGCGGGCAGCCGCCGGAGAAGATCCCCGACTTCGGCGGGCACACGCCGATGAAGCGCCCCGGCCAGCCGGCCGAGTGTGCGCCGTTGTACGTGCTGCTGGCGTCGCAGGAATCCAGTTACATCACCGGTGAAGTGTTTGGCGTGACCGGTGGCAACCCATTGCCTTAGGCGAGGAGACGAGCATGGCCAGCAGGGTGATCTGGAAGGGCGCGATCAGTTTCGGGCTGGTGCATATCCCGGTGTCGCTGACCACGGCGGTCAGCAGCGACCGTGTCGATTTCGACTGGCTCGACAAGCGCAGCATGGACCCGGTGGGCTACAAGCGGGTGAACAAGGTCACCGGCAAGGAGATCGACAAGGAGCATATCGTCAAGGGCGTGGCGTTCGAGAAGGGCCGCTATGTGGTGATCAGCGAGGACGAGATCCGCAAGGCGCGGCCCGAGGCCACCCAGACCATCGATATCTTCTCGTTCGTGGGCAGTGACGAGATCCCGCTGCAGCACTTCGACACGCCGTACTACCTGGCGCCGGACAAGCGCGGTGGCAAGGTCTATGCGCTGCTGCGCCAGACCCTGGAGAGCACTGGCAAGGTGGCGCTGGCCAAGGTGGTGCTGCATACCCAGCAGCACCTGGCGCTGCTGCGCCCGCTGGAGGACGCCCTGGTGATGATCACCCTGCGCTGGCCCGATGAGGTCCGCGGGCTCGAAGGGCTGGAGCTGGACAAGAGCGTGAGCGCGGCCACGGTGGACAAGAAGGAGCTGCAGATGGCCAAGCGTCTGGTGGAGGACATGGCCGGGCACTGGACGCCGCAGGAGTACCACAACGACTTCAAAGACACCATCATGGCGCTGGTGGAAGAGAAGGCCAGTCAGGGCAAGATCGCCACCGTGGAGGCGCCCGAAGACCAGGCAGCGGGCAAGGGTGCGGACATCATCGACCTCACCGAGCTGCTCAAGCGCAGCCTGGGTGGGGGCAAGAAGGCGCCGGCCAGAAAGGCAGCGCCTTCGCGGTAGGAGCCGGCGTTGCCGGCGAAGGCCACACCGCGGTCTGTCGGGCTTTTGCGGTGTTCGCTTCGCCAGCAAGGCTGGCTCCTACACAGGCTGCGGCGTTACCGCGGTCTCCTGCAAATGCAGCCACTTGCCCTGCCCATCGAACACCACCGTCGACCAGCGCAGCGTGGTCTGGCCGCTGTCATCCTGCTGATGCTCGCGATAGGTCACCACCCCCGGCGCCACGTCGTGCATCTCATCGATCTCGATGCGCAGGCCAGGCCGTGAGCCATAGGCCTGGGCAAAAAAAACCTCCAGCTGCGCCTTGTCGAGCACCGTGCCCTTGAGCGTGAACATCGAGAACCCCTCGGCAAAGCGCTCCAGCAACGGCGGCCGTGCCTCGCCGGCCAGCCACTGGCGGATCTGCACATGCGCCTCCAGCACCTCTTCAAACCCCGCATTACGCTCTGGCATTGCACTTACTCCACAGGTTGAACAAACAGGGCCCGGGCGCCCGGCAGGCGCAGCACCCAGGGCAAGGGCAGCAAGGTCAGCGCGGCGCCCAGCGCCAGCACTTGCGCGTAGGCTGTAGGCCCCGGCAATCGCCAGTCGAGCACTGCGCCGAGCAACGCCACCCCGAAAAAGAAACTCAACTGCCGGTTCAGGCTCCACAACGCACTGGCCGCGCCCATGGCCGCCTCGGGGATCGCCACGAACGCCGCCGTCTGCGCGGTGCTGCTGCACAGGCTGCTGCCCAGGCCCAGCAACGCATACAGCAGCACCAGCCAACCGGGGTGGGCGACCAGCCAGGGGCTGGCCAACGCCAGCACCGCCAGGCTTTGAATGCCCATGCCGGCCAGCAGCAGCGGGCGTGGGCCCAGTGCGTTGAAGCGCCACCGGCTCAGGGCGATCGCCGCCAGCGCACCGGCGGCCCACGGCAGCATCAGCCCGCCGGTGGCAGTGGCGCTCAGGCCAAGCGTGCCTTGCAGGTACAGCGCCGCCACCAGGTTGATCCCCATGAACACGCCCGGTACGCACAGGTAGATGAGCATGGCGGTGTGCAGCAGTGGCTGGCGCAACAGGCGCAGGTCCAGGGCCGACCGTGCGCTGGGCTGGGGCCGACCGCCGGGCAGCCAGGCCAGCACCAGCGCGGCGCACGCCAGGGTGGGCGCAAGCAGGGCGAAGAACACCCAGCGCCAGTCGCCCTGGTCGGCCATCAGCCCGCCCAGTGCCGGCGACAGCGCCGGCACCAGCAGGGCCACCATCATCACCCGCGAGGTGAGGCCGGCGCGCTCGCTGGCGGGGCAGGCGCGGTAGGCCAGCGCCTGGCCCACCGGGATCAGCAGGCCGCCACCCAGGCCCTGCAGCAGGCGCCAGCCGATCAGTGCCTCGATGCTCCGGGCCGAGCCTGCCAGGGCACAGCCCAGGCCGAACAGGGCCAGCGACAGCAGCAGGGTGGCGCGCTCGCCGATGCGCTGCGCCAGCCCGTTACCCAGCGGGATGATCAGGGTCAGGCCGAGCATGTAGGCGTTGCCGACCCAGCCCAGCTGCGTGACCGAGGCGCCGAGCTGGCGCTGCAGGGCGGGGTAGGCGCTGTTGAGCACGAACAGGTTGAGCAGGTCGAGGGCAAAACCCATCAGGAAGATCAGGCTGACTTTGCTGCGAAAAGGCATGACGGGGCGCCGCTGGAGAACGATGGGCGCAGTGTAGGGCGTTGCTGATGATTGAATAAGCCCCGCAATACTGCCAGATTGGTCGAATTATTTTGACAATCAAGGGGCCTTTGCATGGTCAGCCTGGACCGTTTCGAGCTGTTTTGCACCGTGGTGGAGGCGGGGTCGTTCACGGCGGCGGCCACACGCCTGTGCCAGACCCGCGCCGCGGTCAGCTTCGGTATCAAGCAGCTGGAGGCGCAGCTGGGCGTGACCCTGCTGATCCGCACCACGCGCCGGGTGGCGTTGACCGATGCCGGCGAGGGCTTCTACCGTCAGTGCCTGCTGGTGCTGGAGCAGGCGCGGTTGGCCATCGAGCAGGCGCGTGCCGAGCATGGCGGGTTGCAGGGCAGCCTGCGGGTCACCTCCACGGTGGAGTACGGTTTGCGCGTGGTGGCGCCGGCCTTGCAGCTGTTCATGCGCGAGCACCCGTTGCTCAACGTGCGACTGGAAACCCACACCAGCCACGCGGACCTGGTGCAGGAGCGCTTCGACGTGGCCATCCGGTTGGGTCAGGCGCAGGACTCAGGCTACCGCGGGGTGTGCCTGGAGACCTATGCAGTGCACCTGGTGATGGCGCCGGGCGTGGGCGTGCCGGGGGCGACGCTTGCCCAGGTGAACGCCTTGCCCAGGCTGGTGCATGGGCGTTTCGAGCGCCAGGCCGGTTGGGCGTTGCTCGATCAGAGGGGGGAGGCGGCGGTGTACGAGCCTTCGGGCCGGGCGGTGATGGTGGCAGACAATGCCTCGATCCTGCGTTCGTTCGCCTTGCAGGGGCTGGGCGTGGCGCTGCTGCCGGCCTGGTTGATTGAGGACGACCTGCGTACCGGGCGTCTGCTGGATGCATTGCCGGGGTATCGCTTTGTCGAGCAGAGCGTGTATGCACTGTACCCGGCCAGCAACCACGTGCCGCGCAAGGTGCGGGCCTGGATCGATTTTCTCAAGGGGTATGTGAACGGCATGTAGGCGCCGGCGTTGCCGGCGAAGGGGCGCGCTGCGTTGGCCGGTGTTTCGCGGTGTCCGGTTCGCCAGCCAGGCGGGCTCCTACAGCGCAGCACCCGGTGTCGCTTCCAGGCCCTTGTCCAGCTTCAGCAGCTCCAGCAACCGTCTGGCGTCATAGGGCGCGCGCACCTTGATGTCGTTGTCGAAGTAGCAGTACACATCGCGATGCGCCGCCTTCGGCGCCGCACTTGCCGCATCGATCAACCGCGCATCCCCAGGCTGCGCCCCGCGTTTCCACGCCTGCATACGCTTTTGCCAGCCGCGCAGGGCCGCCTCTGAATAACCGCTGCTGTACAGCGCCACATCCCCATGCAGGCGCATGTACACGAAGTCGCTGGTCAAGTCCTCCACATGCGGCCACTTCTTCGCCGTGTCGGCCACCACCAGCGCTACCCGGTACTTGCGCAGCAACGCCACGAACGCCGGGTCCAGAAAGCTCTCGTGACGCACCTCCACTGCATGGCGCACCACCTGCCGGTCGGCGCCCTCCAGGTAACCCGCACGCTGCATCCGCTCGGCACACTGCGCGGCCAGGGCCTTGGCCTGCTTGCCGGTGTGCGGCAGGCGCGCCAGAAACGCATCGAACAACCCCTCGTCAAAACGCATGTTCGGCGGGAACTGCCACAAGGTCGGCCCCAGCTTGCTGCCCAGCGACAGGGGCCCGGAGGCATAGAAGTTGGCCAGCGGTTCGTCGATCTCGCGCAGGCGCTTCACGTGGGTGATGAAGCGCGGCGCCTTGACGCTGAACACGAAGCCTGGCGGCGTTTCGGCCGCCCAGCCGGCGAAACGCTCGGGACGTTGCAGCGCATAGAAGGTGCCGTTGATCTCGATGCTGTTGACCGCCCGCGAGGCGAAGTGCAGCTCGTCCTTCTGGCGCAGGCCCTCGGGGTAGAAGTCGCCCCGCCACGGCACATAGCGCCAGCCCGAGATGCCGATATGCACCTGCGCCGCGCCACGGCTCACGGGGTAGCCGCCAGGGTGGTGAGGAAGTCGCCGAAGCCGCCCCGCGCCCGGCAGTCGCCACGGCTGCTGGTGGACACGCTGTTGCGTGCCGTCCACACGATGCGCGCGCCGCTCAGTTCAAGGTCGCTGATCAGTTGCACGTCTTCGTCCAGCGGCACGGGCCGGAAGCCGCCGACCCGCTGGTAGGCTCTGGCGCAGATGCCCAGGTTGGCGCCATGGATGTGCCGGTGGTCCTCGCGGGCCTGGTAGTGGGCCAGGTAACGCGCCTGCAACGCCGCATCCTGGTGCGCCTGCCATTGCTCCACGTGCACCGTGCCGCACACGGCGTCGGCGGCGCAGTCCAGCTGGCACACCAACCAGTCGGCCGGCACGCAGCTGTCGGCGTCGGTGCAGGCCAGCCAGCGCGCGCCGCGCTCGAGCATCCAGCTGGCGCCGGCACGCCGGGCGTAGCCCACGTTGCGCGCAGTGACCTGCAGGGTGTGCGCGCCGTGCGCCAGGGCAATGGCTTGGCTGGCATCGCTGCACTGGTCGAGCACCACCACGATCTCTACGCGCTCGCCAAGGGCCTCGGCCTGCGCCGCCGCCTGCCCGAGGGCGCGCAGGCAGGCCGGCAGGTACTGTTCTTCGTTATGCGCGGGGACGATCACGCCGATCATAGGCAAGGCTCCTGCAGGTCAATGGCACACGGCTGGCAACACCAGTATTCGAGCAGGAAGTCGGCTTCTTCGTGGCGCACGGCGCGGTACAGCGGCAGGCGCTGATCGAGCAGGGCGTGTACCTGGCGGCCATCCTGCGGGCAGCCGTCGATGGGGTGCAGCCAGTGGCAGGCCAGCAGCGCACCGCCAGGGCTCAGGCTGGCCACGGCCTGTTCGATCACCTGCAGCCACTGCGCGGGGTCGAGGTAGTAGCCGATCTCGCTGAGCACGATCAGGTCGAACTCGCCCCCCGGCCAGTCGCCGGGCAGGTGGCCCTGGCTCACACTGGCCTGGGGGCAGGCTGCCAGGCGCCGGCGCGCAAGCTCCACGGCAGTGGCATTGAGGTCCTGGCACAGCAGGGCCTCGGTGCGCTCGGCCAGCGCTGCACTGAGCTCGCCGTTGGCGCAGGCAGGCTCGAAGATGCGCGTGTAGTACTGGCGCGGCAGGCAGGCCAGGGTCAGGTCGCGCTTGCGCTTCTCGTACCAGCGGGTCCGAAAGGCCCAGGGGTCTTCATCGTGCTCGAACAGCTGTTCGAAATACTGCGGCGATACGCTCATGGAAACACCCGTCATAGAAACAGCAGTTCGAAAGGTTGCAGAAGGCGTTGCAGGGTGGTCTGGCTCAACACCGGTGGCTGCTCGCCATCGGCATGGAGCTGGCTGGCATGCGCGGCGATGGCGGCGCGCTTGCGCGCAAGTTGCTGCGGGCTGAGCGCCAGCTTGCGCGCACGGCGCCACGGCAGGCGCGGGTCGTCCGGCCGGGCCCAGTGCCAGGCCCAGATCGGCACCTCGATCAGTTGCGCGCCCACGGTCTGCGCCGCCTGTGCGCTGGCACGGCCCACGGCCTCGTGGTCGCAGTGGCCGTCCAGGCGCCAGGTGCTCAGTACCCGGTCGCCGGGGCGCAGGCAGCGCACCAGCGCATGGGCCAGCTGCGCTTCGTGCGCGGCCACGCCACTGTCGGCCAGGTGCAGGCGCTGCCAGGCCACCCGGTCGACGTCCAGCCCCAGCGCGACCAGGGCTGCGCGGCTTTCCAGGGGGCGCTGCACGCGCAGGCGCTCGCCTGGCCAGGCGAGCGAGCCGGGGTGGCTGCCTTCGCCATCGGTCACCGACACCAGCAGCAGCGCCTGCTCACGGCCGCTGAAGGTCGACAGCAGGCCACCGCAACCGAGCACCTCGTCATCCGGGTGGGGCGCCACCACCACCAGGCGCGCACCGGGGGGCAGCAGCTCATCGGCCTGCACCGTGGCGACCTGGGCCAGGGCGCTGGACGCCTGCCACAGCGACAATGGCGTGCCGCTGCCGGCTGCCTTGATCGGGTTGTCGACGCTCATAGCTGCCACCCGCCGGCTTCACGCCCGGCCAGTTGCCGGCCCAGTTCGGCCAGGTCGCGCTCGGCGTGGCTCTGGCGCAGGAACACCGGCAGGTCGGCGCTGAGCCGGGCGAAGTGGCTGTTGCGGCAGAACGGGGTGGCACCCAGGGCGCGGCCCACGTGGGTCAGCACCAGGGTGGCGGCGTATTCGACCTGGGCACGCACCCGGCGTACGGCGAACTGGGCATCGGCCTGGGGCTGTGCGTCGATCTGTGCGGCGCACTCGCGCAGGGCTGCAGCGGCGCCGCACAGGGCAGCGTCCACCGCGCCCAGGTGGGCGTCGGCGTGGGGGTCGGGGCGTGGCTGGCGGCAGTGTTCGCGCAGGTAGTCGGCCAGGGCCTCGGCGGCGCCGTACCAGCAGGCGGCGATGCCGGCGCCGCCGTGCCAGAAGCCGGGGCGACTGAGGTACTGGCCAGGGCCACCCACCAGGTGCGCCGGGGTGTGTTCCAGTTCCAGCTCGACGCTGGCGGTAATGCCCATGCCCACCGCCTGCCAGCCGTCTGCCACCCGGTGCAGACCCGTCTCGGCAAGGTCCAGCGCCACCAGTTGCGGCTGTTCGTCTTCGTCCCAGGCGGTGAGCAGGCCGTGGTCGATCTGCAGCGCGCCGGAGCACCAGGCCTTGCGCCCCTGCAGGTACACCCGCTGGTTGTCGCGAGCCACGATGCGCACCCGTGCGCTGGGCGGCTCGGCCGCCCACACGCCCCAGATCCCGTTGCCGGCCAGGTGCGCCCCGGCGCATTCGGCGAGTATCGCCAGGGCATCGGTATGCCCTTCATACAGCTTGGCCAGGGCCAGGTCGGCGCCGGCCACCCGCGCCAGGGTCTGCCAGCGCTGCAGCGTCTGGCCCTGACCGGGCAACGGCAGGCGTTCCAGGCCGGCCGCCTGCAGGGCCTGCATCAGTTCGAGCAGCTGGCTGTCCAGGTTCAGCGGTTGCGGGCGCTCGGCGAACTGGCGCAGCAGGGTGTCCAGGCGGCCCAGGTCGAAGGTTTGAACAATGCTCATGAGGCGGACTCCTTGGGGCACGCAGCGTGGGTCGAGGTATTCTTTTTCAGGCCGCGCAGGTTCATGGCGCACAGGCAGAACTGCAGCACGATCAATGCCCAGGCCTCGGTATGCCAGCCCCACACCACCCACAGCAGGTTGCTGGCCATGAAGCAGCAGAAGCCGATGCGCCGCCGACGCGGCTGACGCGAGCCGATCCACCAGGCAGCCACCAGGGTGAGCAGCATGGCCGGCCACTGCAGCAGGTCGATCCAGTCCAGGCCCTTCATGCCACGCCCATGCGCTTGCGCAGCGCCACGGTGAGCGACTGGCGGGTCTTGTCGTAGTCGGCCCAGGGGTCGTCGCCATTGGCCAGGCGCTCGCCCAGGTTGTGCAGGTTCCACTGGTTGGCGCCCTTGAGTTCGGTGAGCTCTTCGCGGCGGATCGGTACCGACACCGGCAGCCCTTCGCGGGCGCGCAGCGAATAGGCGCACACGGTAGTGGCGCCACGGGCGTTGCGCAGGTAGTCGATGAAGATGCGCCCCACGCGGTTCTTCGGCCCCGAAACGGCGGACAGCCGGTCGGGGAACAACCCGGCCATGTGGGTGACGATGGCATGGCTGAACGCCTTGACTTCGTCCCAGCCGGCACGCCGGGTCAGCGGCACCACCACGTGCATGCCCTTGCCGCCACTGGTTTTCAGAAACGCCTGCAGGCCCAGTTCGTCGAGCAGCGCCAGGGTCAGCTGGGTCGCTTCGACCATGGCCTTCCAGGGCAATGCCGGGTCGGGGTCGAGGTCGAGCACGAAACGGTCGGGTTTGTCGAAGTCCCTGGCGGTGGCGTTCCAGGTGTGCAGTTCCAGGGTGTTTATCTGTACCGCGCCCAGCAGGGTGTCGGCGCGGTCGATGATCATCACTGCCTGGCCGGCCTCGGCCTTGTCGTGACTCTCCAGGCCCGGGATGTTCAGCTGGGCGGCGTTCTTCTGGAAGAACAGCTCGCCGCTCAGGCCCTCCGGTGCGCGCACCAGCGCCACGGGGCGACGCTTGAGGTGCGGCAGGATCCATTCGGCGACCTGGGCGTAGTACTCGGCCACCTGGCGTTTGTCGGTGCCGCTGCTGGCATCGATCACCCGGTCGGGGTGGGTGATGCGCAGGGTGTTGTCGGAGGCTTTGCGGGTAGGCGCTTTCACGGGTTTCTCCAGGCCGATGGCGCGGGCCGGCTTGTCTTCGCGCAGGCCATGGAACACCGAATGGCGTACCACCCCTTCGCGGGTCATCTGGGCGTAGGCCACCTCGGCCAGCAGCTGTGGCCTGAGCCAGTGCACGCCGCGGGCTTCGGCGCCGGTGGGTGGGTTGGCGACCGCGGGCTTTTTCACCTCGAGCGGGGTGAGGCGCTGAAGCAGGCTCTGCAGGGTGGCGGTATTGAAGCCGGTGCCGACCTTGCCGGCGTAGCGCAGCTGGCCGCTGTCGGCGTCGTGCACCCCCAGCAGCAGGGCGCCGAACGCGGCGCGGCTGCCCTTGGGTTCGGTGAAGCCGACGATCACGAATTCCTGGCGCTGCTTGCACTTGAGCTTGATCCAGTCGTGACTGCGCCGCGATACATAGAGGCTGTCGGCACGTTTGCCGATCAGGCCCTCCATCTGCATCTGGCAGGCGCTGGCCAGCAGGGACTCGGGGGCTTCGTCGAAGTCGGCACTCAAACGCAGGCGTTGTTCGTCGGCCGGTTCAAGCACGGCCGCCAGGGCGGCGCGCCGCTCCTGCAACGGGCATTGGCGCAGGTCCATGCCATTGAGGTAGGGCAGGTCGAACAGGTAGTAGACGATGTTGGCATCGGTGTCGCTGTCGAAGGCGTTCTGCAGGGCCTGGAAGTCGGCGATACCCTCGGCGTTGGCCACCACCACTTCGCCATCCAGCCAGGCCGAGCTCAGCCCCAGGCTGGCCAGGGCCTTGGCCTGCAGCGGCATGCGCGCGGTCCAGTCGTGGCCGTTGCGGGTGAACAGGCGCACGTCGTCGCCGTCGATGCGCGCCAGGATGCGGTAGCCGTCGAACTTGACCTCGTAGCGCCAGTCGCCTTGTGGCGGGGTTTCCACCAGGGTGGCCAGTTGCGGCGTGAGGGCGGCGGGCAGGGTGGCCTTCCTGGCCGCACTCAGTGTGCCGGCCCTGGCTGGGCGGCGAGGCGGGGGTGCGGCCTTGGGCTTGTCTTTGTCCTTGTCTTTGCCCTTGGTGCGGGGGATCAGGCTGCGCTCGCTGAGCACGCTGTCGGGCTGGGCCTGCAGCACGTCGTAGTCGGCCTCGGCGCGGGCAGCCTCGTCGTCGGACTTGACGAGCATCCACTGTTCCTTCTTGCCGCCAAGGCGGGTGCGAAACAGATGCCAGGTGCCGTTCAGCTTTTCGCCCTGCAGGCGAAAGCGCAGCTTGCCGCTGGCATAGCCCTGGGCCGGGTCGCCCTCGGGCAGCCACACGCCGCGGTCCCACACGATCACTTCGCCCGCACCGTAATGGCCTGCGGGGATGCTGCCCTCGAAGCTGGCGTAGTCCAGCGGGTGGTCTTCGACGTGGACGGCCAGGCGCTTGACCTTGGGGTCCAGTGACGGGCCCTTGGGGATGGCCCAGCTCTTGAGGGTGCCGTTCAGCTCAAGGCGAAAGTCGTAATGCAGGTGGCTGGCGTCGTGCTTCTGGATGCAGAACTGCAATGCCTGCGCGCGCGCACTGCGGCGGGCCTTGCCGGCCGGCTCCGGGGTGGCGTCGAAGTTGCGCTTGCGCTGGTATTCCTGCAGTGGCTTGGCCATTGCCGTGCTCCATCGTTCATACAAACCCTATGAAGTGGGAGGGGCGCAGACCGGCGGGAGTTCAATCGGGTTGACCGGCCTTGCGCAGGGTCAGGTTGATACGGCGGGCGCCCAGCAGTGGGTGCTCGCCGTCCTTGAGCGGGTTGACCCCGTGAAAGCGCAGGCGATCCTCGCCGCCCCAGACCATCACGTCGCCGTGCTGCAGGCCGACCTTGCGGGTGGGCTCGCTGCGGGTGTGCCCGCCGAACAGGAACACCGCCGGCAGGCCCAGCGAGATCGACACGATGGGCTGGCTGAAGTCGCGTTCGTTGCGGTCCTGGTGCAGGGTCAGGCGGTTGCCGGGCTGGTAGTGGTTGATCAGGCAGGCGTCGGGCATGAAATGGGCGAAGCCGGCGGCCTCTGCGGCGGCAGCGGCCAGCTCGGCGAGCAGCGTGGGCAGGGCAGGCCAGGGCTTGCCGGTGAGCGGGTCGAAGGGGCTGTAGCGGTAGCCCAGGCGGTCACTGACCCAGCCCAGCGGCCCGCAATTGGTGACCGCCACTTCGATGGTGCGCCCGCCGGGGGTGAGCTGGTTGCGAAACGGTGCGGCGCGCAGCACCGTGCGCAGGGCCGGCAGCAGGGGCTCGACGAGGTCCAGGGCAAAGCCTGGCAGCAGCAGCGTCTGCTTGCCGATCCATTCGGGGGCGCCGAGGGCGGGTGGGCCGAACAGGTCGAGTTCGGGTTGTTTCATGCAAGGATCTCCAGTGACGCCTTCGCCGGCAACGCCGGCGCCTGCAGGCGACGCAAACCGGGCAGGAGCCGGCGTTGCCGGCGCAGGGGTCGGTGACTATGCTTGGGCCTCATGGAGCCCATCATACCGCTGCGCCAACCCTGCCCACCCGGTGCCTGCATCTGCGAGCGCGAACGCCTGCTCGAAACGCCGGGCGCCGACCTGCGCATTCTGCGCCTGACCCGCCAGGAAGAAAACCGCCTGCTCCAACGCCTGGAAAACCTGCAGAGCCTGCCCGACCTCGAACACCTGCAGCGCCGCCTGTTCGATCAGCTCGGCATCCAGGTGCACATCGCCCCCGGCCCCAATGAAGTGCGCACCATGCGCGGTATCCGTATCGAGGTCGAAGGCCCGCCAGGGTTGTGCCGCAAGACCCGCCAGAGCATACCGGCGGCCATCCGCCGCGCCCTCGAAAAACGTCCCGAGATCGCCTACCGGCTGCTCGACGCCCATGACCTGTTTGGCCAGCAGTAACCATCGCAGGGCGTTTCCTACGCCGTGACCACGCCAATGCACAACATTGGCTCGCAACCTGCATTGCCCCAGGCATCGATAGCTGATCGATTGGTCAGACACCGGCCTTGCCGTGTCGCCACTCCATTGCCCAGGGCCGCCGTGCATGACGCTAGCTCAACGATTTATTCCCGCGCCGGTTGATCCGGCCGGCTGGAACGCCGAACTGAACCTGCGCTTCGCCGCAGGTCAGGGGCGGACCCGAATTGGTGCACGCCAGCATTTCGGCCCACTTCTGGTGCAACGCCCGTTCTACCCCGAAGGCGACCCCTGCCATGTGTATGTGCTGCACCCCCCGGGCGGGGTGGTGGGGGGTGATCGCCTGGCCCTGAACCTGCACCTGGAGCCGGGCAGCCATGCGCTGCTGACCATGCCCGGCGCCACCAAGTTCTACCGCAGCGCCGGGCCCACCTCGGTGCTGCGCCAGCGCTTTCACCTGGCCGAGGGCAGCACCCTGGAGTGGCTGCCCCAGGACAGCATCTGCTTCCCCGGCGCGCGGGTATCGCTGCACAGCCATTTCAGCCTGGCCCCCGGCGCGCGCCTGCTGGCCTGGGAAACCCTGTGCCTGGGCCGCCCGGTAATGGGCGAGGCCTTCAACCATGGCGCCGTTGACAGCCGGCTGCAGGTGGACATGCCCGACGACCCCGGCCTGCACGAGCGCCTGCGCCTGCAGGGTGGGCACCTGCACAAGCTGGGCGGCCACCCGCTGCTGGCCACCTTCTGCGCCGCCCCGGCCAACGAGCAACTGCTTGAACAGGTGCGCGAACTGATCCACCCGCTGCCGGTGCCCGCCGGCGCCACGCTGCTTGGCCAGCTGCTGGTGGTGCGCCTGCTCGACCACGACAACCAACGCCTGCAATCCACCCTGCAGCGGCTGTGGCGCGCCCTGCGACCGACCGTCGTCGGCTTGCCGCCATGCCCGCCGCGCATCTGGGCCACTTGAGAGACCGCACCATGGAGCTGACCCCGAGAGAGAAAGACAAACTGCTGCTGTTCACCGCCGCGTTGCTCGCCGAGCGCCGCCTGGCCCGTGGGCTGAAGCTCAACTACCCCGAGGCGGTGGCGCTGATCAGTGCCAGCGTGATGGAAGGTGCCCGCGACGGGCGCACGGTGGCCGAGCTGATGAGCCTGGGCCGCGAAGTGCTGGGGCGTGACCAGGTGATGGAAGGCGTCAGCGAGATGATCCACGACGTGCAGGTGGAAGCGACCTTTCCCGACGGGACCAAGCTGGTCACCGTCCACGACCCTATCGTCTGACCTGCCCAGGAGCAGCCCATGATTCCCGGAGAAATCCAGGTCGCCGACGGCGACATCGAACTCAACGCCGGTCGCGCCACGATCAGCGTCAGCGTGGCCAACCATGGCGACCGGCCGATCCAGGTCGGCTCGCACTATCACTTCTACGAGGTCAACGCCTTTCTGGTGTTCGAGCGCGAGGCCACCCGCGGCTTTCGCCTGGACATCGCCGCCGGCACTGCCGTGCGCTTCGAACCGGGCCAGGCGCGCACCGTCAACCTGGTGGCCTATGCCGGCAAGCGCGAGGTGTACGGTTTCCAGGGCCGGGTGATGGGCAAGCTGGGGGCCGTGGCATGAGCCGTATTTCCCGGCGTGCCTATGCCGACATGTTCGGCCCCACCGTGGGCGACCGCGTGCGCCTGGCCGACACCGAGCTGTGGGTGGAGGTCGAGCAGGACTTCACGGTCTACGGTGAAGAGGTCAAGTTCGGCGGCGGCAAGGTGATCCGCGACGGCATGGGCCAGGGCCAGATGCTGGCCGCCGAGGCCATGGACCTGGTGCTGACCAACGCCCTGATCATCGACCACTGGGGCATCGTCAAGGCCGATATCGGCGTGAAGAACGGGCGCATCTTCGGCATCGGCAAGGCCGGCAACCCCGACGTGCAGCCCGGCGTGACCCTGGCGGTGGGGCCGGGCACCGAGGTGATCGCCGCCGAGGGCAAGATCGTCACCGCCGGCGGCATCGACTCGCACATTCACTTCATCTGCCCGCAGCAGGTCGACGAGGCGCTGGTGTCGGGCATCACCACCTTCATCGGCGGCGGCACCGGGCCGGCCACCGGCACCAATGCCACCACCTGCACCTCGGGCACCTGGTACCTGGCGCGCATGCTCCAGGCCGCCGACGAACTGCCGATCAACATCGGCCTGCTGGGCAAGGGCAATGCCTCGCAACCCCAGGCCCTGCGCGAGCAGATCGAGGCCGGGGCGGTGGGGCTCAAGCTGCACGAAGACTGGGGCTCGACCCCGGCGGCCATCGATTGTTGCCTGGGCGTGGCCGAGGCGATGGACGTGCAGGTGGCGCTGCACAGCGACACCCTCAACGAGAGCGGCTGCATCGAAGACACCCTGGCCGCCATCGGCGACCGCACCATCCACACCTTCCATACCGAAGGCGCGGGCGGCGGGCATGCGCCGGACATCATCCGTGCGGCGGGCTACGCCAACGTGCTGCCGTCCTCCACCAACCCGACCCTGCCGTACACCGTCAACACCGTGGACGAGCACCTGGACATGCTGATGGTGTGCCACCACCTGGACACCAGCATCCCCGAGGACGTGGCCTTCGCCGAGTCGCGCATCCGCCGCGAGACGATTGCCGCCGAAGACATCCTGCACGACATCGGCGCGTTCTCGATGACCTCGTCAGACTCCCAGGCCATGGGCCGGGTGGGCGAGGTGGTGCTGCGCACCTGGCAGGTGGCGCACCAGATGAAACTGCGCCGCGGCCCGTTGGCGCCTGACACCGCGCGCAGCGACAACTTCCGGGTCAAGCGCTACATCGCCAAGTACACCATCAACCCGGCGCTGACCCATGGCATCGCCCATGAAGTCGGTTCGCTGGAGGCCGGCAAGCTGGCCGACCTGGTGCTGTGGTCGCCGGCGTTCTTCGGGGTCAAGCCCGCACTGGTGCTCAAGGGCGGGATGATCGTGATGGCGCCGATGGGCGACATCAACGGCTCGATCCCCACGCCGCAGCCGGTGCACTACCGGCCGATGTTCGGCGCCCTGGGCCAGGCGCGCAACGCCACGCGCATGACGTTCCTGTCCCAGGCCGCGGTGGAGCGTGGCGTTCACCATGAACTGCGCCTGCGCAGCCTGATCGGCGTGGCCCGGGGCTGTCGCACGGTGCGCAAGGCCGACATGCTGCACAACGGGCTGATGCCCACCATCGAAGTGGATTCACAAACCTATGAGGTACGCGCCGACGGCGAGCTGCTGGTGTGCGAACCGGCCAGCGTGCTGCCGATGGCGCAGCGTTATTTTCTGTTTTGAGGAGCGAGCATGATCCTGTTGACGCAACGCCTGAACCAGGCCGCACACATCGGCGCCACTGCCACCCTGAGCCTGGATACGCGCATCAAGAGCCGCGTGCGCATCACCCTGGATGACGGGCGCGAGGCCGGGCTGATGCTCGAACGCGGCCAGCTGATTCGCGGCGGCGAGCTGCTGGCCGACGCCCAGGGGCGTGAGGTGATTCGCGTGCTGGCGGCGCCGGAGCAGGTTTCGACGGTGCGCTGCGCCGACCCGCTGGCGCTGGCCCGCGCCGCCTATCACCTGGGCAATCGGCATGTGCCGTTGCAGATCGAGCGCGATTTCGTGCGGTACCAGCACGACCATGTGCTGGACGACATGGTGCGTGGCTTCGGCCTTGAGGTGACGGTGGAGCAGGCGCCGTTCGAGCCCGAGGCCGGCGCCTACCAGAGCGCGCCGCACAGCCACAGCCACAACGATCACCCCTTTGTTCGCGTGCCTGGCCACGCCCACTGATTTCGACATGGAGTTGCACGATGAAAAAGACCCTCGCGTTTGCCTTGCTGCTGATCGCCGTCCCTGCGTTCGCCCACCCCGGCCACGACAGCAACCCCCTGCAGGACGGGTTGCTGCACCCGCTCACCGGGCTTGACCACCTGCTGATGCTGCTGGGCACCGGGGTGCTGGCCGCCCTGACCGGGCGCACCCTGGCGCTGCCGCTGGCCACGCTGGCGGCGATGTTCGGCGGCGCGCTGATGGGCCATCTGTTCGGGGGCGTGATCGGCATGGAGAGCATGATCATCGGCTCGCTGCTGGTGGCCGCCGCGGCGCTGCTGCTGCCCAGCCGCCAGGTGCTGCTGGCGCTGGTCATGCCGGTGTTCGCGCTGTTTCACGGCTGGGCCCACGGCGTCGAAGCCAGCCCGGGCGCGTTCTGGGTGTTCAGCGCAGGCTTTGTCGCGGTCAGCGGCCTGTTGCTGCTGGCAGGCTATGGCGCCGGGCGCCTGTTGCGCCGTCACCCTGGGCTGCAGAAGGCCTGTGGCGGCGGCCTGCTGGCCGGTGCCGCCCTGGTGCTGGCCGGCTGATGAGCGCCAACCTGCAGTTGCTGCGCCTGCTGCAACTGGTCAGCGCCAACCTGCCGGTGGGGGGCTTCACCTATTCCCAGGGGCTGGAGTGGGCGGTGGAGGCGGGCTGGGTGACGGGGGCCGACGGCTTTGGCGCCTGGCAGCGCGAGCAGTTGCACGACACCCTCGGCCACCTCGACTGGCCGCTGCTGCAACGGCTGTACAGCGCGTGCCGCGCGCAAGATGCCGATGCGTTCGCCCACTGGAGCAGCTTTTTGCTGGCCAACCGCGAAACCGCCGAGCTGCGCCTGGAGGAACGCCAGCGTGGCAAGGCCCTGGCGCGCCTGCTCGATGGCTGGCAGCTGTGTCAGGCGCCGGCCTGGCGCAGCAGCGTCGAGCTGAGCCAGCTGGGCGGCATGGCCTGGCTGGCCGTGCACTGGCAGATCCCGCTGCGTGAGCTGGCCCTGGGGCATGGCTTTGCCTGGCTGGAAGGGGCGGTGATGGCCGGGGTCAAGCTGGTGCCGTTCGGTCAGCAGGCAGCCCAGACCCTGCTGCGCGAGTTGTGCGAGGAGCTGCCTGCGGTACTGGAGTGGGCGCTGGACGTACCTGATGAACACCTGGGCGGCGGCCTGCCGTTGCTGGCGATTGCCTCTGCCCGCCATGAAACCCAATACACCCGATTGTTCCGATCCTGAGGAAACTGCCATGCAAAGCTACCAGCAACCCTTGCGCGTCGGTGTCGGCGGCCCGGTCGGTTCCGGCAAGACCGCGCTGCTCGAAGCGCTGTGCAAGGCCATGCGCGATGACTACCAGATCGCCGTGGTCACCAACGACATCTACACCAAGGAAGACCAGCGCATCCTTACCGAAGCCGGCGCGCTCGAACCCGAGCGCATCGTCGGCGTGGAGACCGGCGGCTGCCCGCATACCGCGATCCGTGAAGATGCCTCGATGAACCTGGCGGCGGTGGAGGATCTGGCGCGCAAGTTCGGCAACCTGGAAGTGATCTTCGTCGAGAGTGGCGGTGACAACCTGAGTGCCACCTTCAGCCCGGAGCTGGCCGACCTGACGATCTACGTGATCGACGTGGCCGAGGGCGAGAAGATCCCGCGCAAGGGCGGGCCGGGGATCACCAAGTCGGATTTTCTGGTGATCAACAAGATCGACCTGGCGCCCTATGTGGGTGCGTCGCTGGAGGTCATGGAAAAGGACACCCGGCGCATGCGGCCCGAGCGGCCGTGGACGTTCAGCAACCTGAAGACGGGGCAGGGTTTGCAGGCGGTGATCGGGTTCATTGTCGAGCGGGGGATGTTGAAACCGGTTTCGGTGTGAATGCCTATCGCGGGTCAAGCCCGCTCCCACAAGGACGGCGCCAGCTCCTGTGGGAGCGGGCTTGACCCGCGATGGCATCGATGCGGTGCCTGCGCATTGCACATTGCCCACATCGCTGTATACAGTGTGCGCACCAAGGGGAGCCCCGGCAACGGGCTGAGAAACCGCTGGCATCTGCAGCGCGGTGACCCTTCGAACCTGATCCGGATCATGCCGGCGAAGGGATGGGATCTAGCGCCTGCCTTCTTTGCCGGTCTCACTGCGAGGCCGCTACATGACTGCCCCACGTTTCACCGAACACCTGCGCAAACAAAGCGAACCCACCTGGTCGGCCGCCGTCGGCCACCGTTTCGTCACCCAGCTGTGCGACGGCAGCCTGCCGGACCCGGTGATGGTGCGTTACCTGGTGCAGGACCATCGCTTCATCGACAGCTTCCTGACCCTGCTCGGCGCGGCCATTGCCACCGCCGACACCTTCGATGCGCGCCTGCGCCTGGCGCGTTTCGCCGGCATGATCGCCAGCGATGAAAACACCTATTTCCTGCGCGCCTTTGAGGCACTGGGCGTGAGCGAGGCGCAACGCACCGCGCCGGCCGACACACAGCCCACGGCCGGCTTCAAGGCGATCATGCGCCAGGCGGCGGCCACCCGATCCTATGCGGCAGTGCTGGCGGTGCTCAACGTGGCCGAGGGCCTGTACCTGGACTGGGCGCTCAAGGCGCCCAGGCCGCTGCCGGAAAACTTCGTGCACGCCGAGTGGATCACCTTGCACGACAACCCGGCCTTCGCCGACTTCGTCGCGTTCCTGGGCGCCGAACTCGACCGTGTGGGCCCCCAGGAAGAGGCGCTGAGCACCGATTTCTTCTTGCGTGCCGTGGCGCTGGAGCTTGAGTTTTTCGATGCCGTGTACCCACAGGGGGAGTGAACGATGGATATTTTCGACCGTTTGAAAGCTGCTGCACCGACCGAGTGGGCCAGTTACGTGGACCACAGCTTCGTGCGCCAGATGGGCCAGGGCAGCTTGCCCGAAACGGCGTTTCGTACCTACCTGGTGCAGGATTACCTGTTCCTGATCCAGTTCGCGCGGGCCTGGGCGCTGGCCGCGTACAAGAGCCGCCGGCCTTCGGACATCCGTGCCGCCCAGGCGGGGCTTGCGGCGATTCTGGACGAGACCGACCTGCATGTACGCCTGTGCGCGCGCTGGGGCTTGTCCAAGGCTGACATCGAGGCCGCGCCGGAGCACCAGGCCACCGTGGCCTATACGCGCTTCGTGCTCGATTGCGGCGCGGCGGGCGACTTGCTGGACCTGCATGTGGCGCTGTCGCCCTGTGTGATCGGCTACGCCGAGATCGGCCGGGCGCTGAGCCCCGACGGGGTGGCGGCGCTGGGTGATCATCCGTACCGCGAGTGGATTGGCGAGTATGCCGGGGAGGGGTATCAGGGCGTGGCTGCTGCAGCGCGCCTGCACCTGGACGAGCTGGCGGCGCGCAGCATGACCGAGCAGCGCTTCACCGAGCTGGTGGCGATCTTTGCCCAGGCGTCGCGGCTGGAGGCGGATTTCTGGCAGATGGGGTTGGCGGCGCGGTAGAACGGCGTGGCGCAACGGCGCTCCTGGCACCGAGCGCCGCTCGCGCGGCGCTTCGCCGGCATCCCATCGCGGTGACATTGCCCCTTATCAGCTAAGGTTGCCTGCTTACGCATGATAAGGACCCATCATGAACTACCTGCACCCGCAGCCCCTGCTGGCCACCTTGCTGCTGCTCGGCAGCCTGCCCGCCCTTGCGGCCTTGCCCGGCGCCCCGGCCTATATCGATGACAGCGACTACCCCGAGGCCGCCAAGCAACGCATTCTGCCGGCAATGTTCGAGCAGACCCTCACCAGCACCCGCTATATCGCGCCCGCCGGCAACCCCCTGATCACCGTCGCCGAAGCCACCGGCTTTGCCGACACCAGCACCTACGCGCAAACCCGCGATTACCTTCAGCAACTGGTATCCGCCGCCAATGGCGCCATCGTGCTCAGCGAGCTGCCGGAGAAAAGCGCCGAGGGCCACCCGATGCTGCTGGTGGTGGCCTCGCTGGAGGCCGACAAGTCACCCGCCGCGCTCAAGCGTTCCGGCAAGCCGACGCTCTTTATCGAGGCCGGTATCCACCCCGGCGAGTCCAACGGCAAGGACGCGATGTTCATGCTGCTGCGCGACATGACCACCGGCAGCAAGCCGCTGGCCGGCCTGCTGCAGAAGGTCAACATCCTGTTCATCCCCAGTGTCAACGTGGACGGCGATATCCGCCGCAGCGCCTATGGCCGAATCAACCAGAACGGCCCCCGCCAGAGTGGCTGGCGCGTGAACGGGCGCAACCTCAACCTGAACCGCGATTTCACCAAGCTCGACAGCGCCGAGATCCGCAACGTGGCCTGGGTGTTCAACACCTACGAGCTGAGCTTCTTCGCCGACACCCACTCCACCGATGGCGCGATGTACCCCTACGACAGCTCGTATTGCCATAACGGCAATGGCTGGTCGCCGGCCAGCAGCGCGTGGATGGACACGGTGATGCGTGCGCCGGTGTACCAGGCGCTGGAGGGCGAGGGGCATGTGGTGCACGAGTGCATCAGCATGAACGACAACCAGGACCCGACCCAGGGCTACTACCCGTACCGCACCGACCTGGCGCGCTTCTCCAACCAGTACGGCGATATCCGCAACGTGCCGTCGATTCTGATCGAGCAGCATGCACTGCACCCGTACCAGACCCAGGTGCTGGGCAACTACGTGATGCTCAAGACGATGTTCCAGGTGATCGGCGAACAGGCCGCTTCGCTGCAGCAGGCCATTGCCAGTGACCGTGCCCGGCTCGCGGCCCAGCGCGAGGTGGTGCTGACCTGGAAGCCGGGCAAGGAGGAGCAGGTGGATTTCAAGGTGGGCGACTACCGCTACGAACAGTCGCCGATCACCGGTGCCAGGACGATCGTGTGGAGCAACGTGCCCAAGCCGCTGACGGTGCCGGTCACTGGCAACACCGAGCCCGACCTGGTGGTCAAGCGCCCACGCCAGTACGTGGTGCCGGCGCAGTGGGCCGAGGTGATCGCGCGGCTCAAGGCGCATGGCATCCGCATGCGCACCCTCGAGCAGCCCACGGCGATGGCGGTGACGCTGTACCGCATGGATGAGGTGAAGGTGGCCGGTGGCTTCGAGCCGGACCGTGCGGCAGCCAACGAGATTCCGGGCTATGAAGGGCATCTGCTGGTCAGTGGCGTGGCCAACCCGCTGGAGCGTATGCAGACCTTTGCGGCGGGTTCGGTGCTGATCGACGTCGACCAGCCGCTGGGCGTGCTGGCGATCAATCTGTTGCACCCGCAAAGCCCCGACTCGTTCTGGGCCTGGGGTTTCTTCAACGCGACCCTGGTGGCGGCGGAGGAGCCAGAGGAATACGTGATGGAGCCGATGGCGCGCAAGATGCTGGCCGCGAGCCCGGCACTCAAGGCCGAGTTCGAAGCCCGCCTCAAGGACGACAAGGCGTTCGCCGACAGCCCGAGTGCGCGCCTGCACTGGTTTTACCAGCGCACGCCCTTCTATGACGTGAATGCATTCGTGTACCCGGTGGGGGCCGTGTACTGAGTTAAAGGAAGCGCCAGCCGTGCCGATGCAGGTGTGGGCCACCGCGACCATTGCGGTGGCGTTGCCTTGTCAGGACGTCCATGAAGACCAGCCTTACCCTTGCCATCACCCTGCTGTACGCCTCGCTGGCGTGTGCCCAGGACATGAGCCAGCAGATTGCACAGCCGCTCAAGTACGCAAGCCTTGAAGAAATGAACCTTGGCGAGTTCGTGCAACAGAGCCGCTATGCGTCGACCTTGAGCGCGCTGCGCATGGACTCCGAAGCCGGTGATGCCAATGCCACGCTGGACCTGCTGGAGGCACTGACCGGCAACAAGGACCTCAAGCCCCAGGACCTCGACGCGGTCAAGCAACTGCTGGAAATCGCCGCCGTGCAGAAAGCCGACGGTGCCAGGTTGCAAGCAATGACGGCCCGCTACAGTGCACTCAAGACCCAGGGTGTGGCGGTGTCGACAACGCCTGCACGGCCAGCGCTGACCCTCGACTACAGCGGCGACTCGCTGGACGACATCTCTGGCGTGAAAGGCTGTGGCGATGCGCAGACGGCGCAGACCACGGCGTGCTTCGCGGCGTTCAACAAGGCGTTGAAGGCCGATTACACGGCGCTCAAGCAGTACAACCTGGCCCTGGGCTGGTCGGCGCAGCGGTTTCAGCCAGATGCCCTGCAAGCCAAGGCAAGCAAGGCCTGCGGGCGCTTCGACTACTGTCCGACCACCACCTTGTACGTGATGAACCAGACGTTGCTGCACGAAACCAACGAAGTCCGCTTCCCCAAGACCTACGAGCAGGCGGTGTATCAATTGCTCACTGTGCCGGTGGCCACTGTGCAGCGCACGCAAAAGGCCAACTATGAAAAGGCAGTGCAGGCCAACTTCGAGCAGGCCCGCCAGCAACGCTATGCCTACCGCGAACGCGCCGGTCAGTCGGCGGACGCCCTGGTCATCTACGCGTTGCGCATGGATGCGGTGATTCTCGAGCGGCCCAACTGCACCGCGTTTGCCAACCAGGCCTATGAAATGGCCTTCAACGTCCACAACAGGGTCGTTGCCGAGAGCGAGCTGGACCGCATCAACCGCTCGATCGTGCAGACGCAGTGCACGCTGCGCTAGGGGCCATCAGCTCGAAGCGGGCAGGGCCGCCACCGCATCGACTTCGATCTGCATGCCGTCCAGTGCCAGGCGCGGCACGGGTATCAGGGTGCAGGTCGGTTTGCTGAGCTGGCCCCAGGCGGCGTTGGCAGCCGCCACCCACAGCGCCAGCCTGGCTTCGCTATGGTCCACGATCAGCAGGGTCAGCTTGAATACATCGGCCAGGCTCGCACCTCTGGATTCCAGCGCGGTGCGCAGGTTGAGCAGTGCCTGGCGCGCCTGTTCGGCAAAGTCGGGCGACAGCGTACCGGCAGGGTCTTCACCCCCCTGGCCGGCGATGTACAGCAGCTTGGCGGCGGTGCTGACCTCGGCCACGTGTGAATAGGCATTGGCGCTGGGGTCGTACAGGCCTTCGGGGTTGGACAACACAAATACAGCGGGTTGGCTGGTGCTCATGGGGCGACTCCACTCAAGGGAGGCGCAAGGGTAAAACCTCAAGTTAGGTTGAGGTCAAGCACCTGTTTTCAAGGGCGCCGCACGTTCTTCAGTAGTGTTTGAGAAATAGGCGCTGCGAAGGCACCGGCCCCTTGATCAGTCGGATCAGGTCGCTGGCCTGCAAGGTGAACGGCTTCGAATAGTAGTAGCCCACAAAGAAGCCGGACGCCTTCATGGTGCATGGCAGTACCGGCTTTCTTGCCAGCATGTCGAGGGCCGCTGCGTCGCTCAGGTCGCGGTACTGGTCTTTTTTCTGAAAGCTCAGTTTCGAGGTGAACAGGCCATCACGGGGCGGTCGGTCATCGCGTTCGATCTCACCGATCAGCGAATACGTCATGCGGTGGTCATAGGCGAGGTTCTCATCCTCGGTGATCGAGCATTCGATGCGCGTGCCCAACTGGCTGGTCTTGCCCCGGAAGGCGTCGAGCACATCCACATCTGCCGCGAAGGTCAGGGTGTACACACTGTGGTTGCTGTCGAGCTGCTTTTGCAGGGAAATCGGTTCGACCGTGGCCTTGGCGCGCGGGATGAACAGTGAACAGGCACTGAGCTGGGCAGCCAGCAGGCCAAGTACGATCAGTGGAAGCAGGCGCATGTGTCATCCATGGGGGCGGGAGGGCGCCTTGATACACCAGTTGGTCACGCTGCGCCAGCGGTTCACGAGGCATCGCACAAAGCGCCGTGACACTTGCCGCAGAGTGCCTGCTAGGGCATCCTGCGCGCCCGCCACACTCATGGAAGAAGGGCGCATGCCTGTGTTTCACCGCTTCGCCCTCGGCTTCACGCTGGCCGCCGGTGCACTGTTGAGCAGTGGCTGCGTCAAGGACCACGGCATCGACCCGTTGCCCCTGCGCTTTGTGTCGTTCAGCGACAACCCGTATCGCTACGACCTGCGTTTTCAGGCCGACGAAGACCTGCTCAGCCTGTTCGAACGCCACACCGGCAATGGCCAGATCAGCGAGCGGCTGGTGTGCGCGCTGGACGGCGACGAGAACTTCGACCTCGAGCACGTCATCACCTACAACCTGTCCGGCTCGCCCGAGTTCGAAAGCCGCGCGCCCGATGGCAGTTTCAACTACCTGGCGCAGATGAGCTTCGACAAGACCCTGCCGAGCCGCTCCAGCAGCACTGAACTGACCCGCGAAACCATCCAGCGCCTGCTCGAGAACAGAACCACAATCCCGTGCAAGTTGTACATCACCGCGTTCCCGTATCACGCGTACTTTTCACTGGTGATGCGCATCCCGGTTTCGGTGCTGCTGGCCGAAGTGAACAAGCACGACTACAGCCCGTACATACCACCTTTTGTGTGGGCCGCGCCGACGCTGGACGACGCCACGCCGCTGGCACCCTTCGCCAGGCAGGTCGAGGCGCCGCTCTACAGTGCACGCCTGCCCATCACCGACAGCGAAACCGGCAGGCCGCTGCCACGCGTGGCCTACGTGATCCAGCGCAAGGACGGGTATCTGGAATACGGCACCAGCGATGCCGAGGGCTACACCCACGAGGTGATCTCGCTGACCCGGGAAACCATCAAGCTTTACCTGGTGGACTAGGGGTATCATCCCCGGCTGAATTTGCCCTACTGCGCTAGAGGAACCCCACGGTTTGCCTGATTCACTGCACGCATCGCTCCACAACCCCCTGCTGCATTACCTCGCCCGACTGGCCCCGTCGAGCCAGTTGACCATGAAGTACATCCTGCAGGACGCCGCCGACCGTCTGGACTTCGAGGACATCGACATCAAGGAGGTGCCCTGGCACTTGCTCGAACCGGGGCATGTCACTGCGCTGGTGGCGGCGTTGCGCGCCGACGGCTATGCGCCCAACACCACGTCGCTGTACGTCAACGCGATTCGCGGGGTGATGAACGAAGCCTGGCGCCTGGGCCTGATCAGCCAGGACCAGCTGCTGCGCATGCGCACGGTCAAGGCCGCCCAGGGCACGCGCCTGCCGGTGGGGCGCAACCTCAAGCGCACGCTGATCCGCGAACTGATGGAGGCCTGCGCTGCCGACCCGCGCCCGCAGGGGCTGCGCGACGCGGCGGTGATCGCCTTGCTGTACGGCACCGGCATGCGCAAGAGCGAGTCGGTCAACCTCGACCTCAAGCAGATCGACTTTGCCGAGCGCAGCCTGCAGGTGCTGGGCAAGGGCAACAAGCAGCTGATCAAGTACGCCCCGGTGTGGGCCTTCGACAAGCTCAATGCCTGGCTGGAGTTTCGCCGCTCGCAGCTGCCCGAGGGCCAGGCCGACGATACCTTCCTGTTCAACCGCATCCGCCGCGGCAGCCATATCACCCGCGAGCGCATCACCAAGCACGCGATCTACTACATCGCCCGCCAACGCGGTACCCAGGTGGGCGTGAAGATCATGCCCCACGATTTTCGCCGTTCGTTCATCACCCGGGTGATCGAGGAGCACGACCTGTCGATAGCGCAGAAGCTGGCGCATCACAGCAACATCCAGACCACGGCCAACTACGACATGCGCGACGACAACGAGCGGCGCCGCGCGGTGGACCGCTTCGACTGCTAGCTACCGGCGGGCCAGGCCCGGGTGTTGATTCGGCTGGGCCGGGCTGGCCATTGCCAGCTGCTGCCGGCACGGCGCAACCATAGCCCGCTGCCGCTGGGCAGCAGGCTGGGGGTGCCCAGCCGTGGCAGGACCTGTACGTCAGCCGCGTAGGCGTTGACCTGGGAGCCCCTGTGCAGATGATCGACACTGAACGTCCCGGAGTGTGCGCGGACTTCACCGCTCGGGGTTTCGACGATCAGCGGGCGCGGGTCGCTGCTGGCCTGCACCAGCACTTCGCCGTCGTGCAGCACCAGGCGTCGTTGCTGCGCGGTGAAGCGGATGTCCACATGGGTGGCGTGGTTGAGCGCAAGCTGGCTGCCATCGCTCAATTGCAGCAGGCGTGTCTGGGCCGGCCCGGTGCGTTCATCGGCCATCAATTGGCGCCATGGCACGATGTTCTGCGCCAGGTAGGCGCTGCCAAGGATTGCCAACAGGCAAGCGCCAAGGCGTTTCAGGCGAGGGTCAGACACGGGGAGCCCCAGGTGGAAGAGGCTGGGGATGATAGGGGCAGCAGGGGCGGCACTCAAGCGGTTGCAGTGCTTGGGCCTTCGCCGGCAAGGCCGGCTCCTACAGGGTGTGTATCGCCGGTAGGAGCCAGCTTGCGGGCGCAGCGGTCAGCTGCCAGCCGGGCCGCTGACACCGCCGCTGTTGTTGCTTTCGGAGCCTTCGTGGCCATTTCTCTCGGAACCGGTGCCCTCGGGCATCTGCCCACGGGTGTCATCGGTGTTCATGCCGCCCTGGCGGCCGTCGTCGTTGCCCTGGGTACGTGGGTCGGTGCCGTTGGGCATGGACGGCTCGTTGGACGGGGCCGGTACATCCACCCCGGCCCCAGGAAGGGTGGAGTTGGGCACGCCGTTGCCGGGGGCAGGGTTGGTCGGGCCGGTACCTGCGGCCAGGGCCACGGTGGCCTGGGCGCCCAGCAGCGCGGCGAACAGCAGAGCGGTGATCGGGGTGCGGGTCATGGTCGAACTCCTTTCATGTGGGCTACCTGACATTGGTCCGTCGTCATGCGCCGAGGGTGCGGCGTGAGCGACGGACGGTCTAGTCGCGACCCCGCATGAAGAAGCCCGCCACGTACTTGCGGAAGGTGTCCAGGCCTTTGAAATCGGCAAAGCGCCTGAAGTTTTCCGTTTCGGGCTCCGGGCCCAGCGGCTGTTCGGTCAGCGACACGGACAGCACCCGGTCCTGGTCGGAGCTGAGCACCAGTTCGTCCATCACCCGACCGCCGATCACCGGCCGGCGCATCACCACCTTCACACCCTTGCCGGCCATCCAGTCGATCAGCGAGACGAGCATCTTCAGCGGTTCGCGCTCTTCGTCGCGGTACACCGGGAACAGGTGAGCGCGCGACAGCACCGGCACGCTGGCCACATGGATCAGTTCGTAGAAGTGGCTGCCGGCGGTGGCGGGGGAATAGATGGCCAGCGCCAGCAGCGGGCCGGGGGTGCGGCTACCGCCCCACAGCAGGTGGTGGCCCTGGAAGTCGAACCCGTCTTCGCTGCGTTCGGTGAGCACCTTGCGCGCCTTGATCTGGCTGACGCAGTCCAGCAGCAGGCCATGGCGCCGATGTGTGCCGAACACCGTGGCGTCGCGCAGACGTGCCTTGAGCATCATCATGTGCTTCATGTCCAGGCGGGTTTCCAGGTAGTTGCTGGCGGGCACGCGGTCGATCAGCGGGTAGCGGGTGGCGACGCTGCGCAGCTCGGCGAACTGGGCGGTCAGGTCCTTTTTGAGGTGGGTGGCGTAGACGTTCAGGCCGCTGGCTTCGATCAGGGTCAGCAGCAGCGAGAGCAGGCGATGCTGTTCGCGCCTGTCGCCGCTGCCGTTGCCGTCGCCGCTGCCGGCAGCGGCACGCTGGAAATCGCCGATCAGGCGCAACGACGCGTCCGGTGCCAGCCAGGCCGCCGGCGGGGTGTCGGCCTCGTTGTGGCTGGCGTCAGTGTCGCGTTCGTCCTTGGTGAAGGCACAGCCCGGCGCATGTTCGGCGGTGCCGGGGTTGTTCTTGAGAAACAGCGTGCCGGTGCTGCCGTTGAGGTTGACGTTGAGTACCGGCATGCTTTTGGGCTGGCATTCGCAGGCCAGCCACTGCCCGGCGGCGCGTACCTTCATCAGCAACTGGTTGGCCTGCAGCAGCCGTGGGCCCTCCAGGGCGCCCAGCACGAACCCGCGCAGCAGTTCCTCTTCGGCGGGGGTAAGGGTGCGCACCAGCGCGGCGTTTTTCTCGATGATTCGCATGGACGATCCTGGCCAGCCTTCCTGTGCCTGCCACCTTAATTCAAAGCCCTGCACGCGACCATCGCCGCGTGCAGGTGGCGTTCATTGCGGGCTGAACATTTTTGCCGCGCGGGCGCGGATTTCCTCGACCGACACGTCTTCGACGTGGGTGGCGACGAACCAGAGGTTGCCGAAAGGGTCCTTGAGGGTGCCGCTGCGGTCGCCGTAGAACTGGTTCTGCACGGCGTTGACCTGGGTGGCGCCGGCCTTCAGCGCCTGGGCGAAGGTAGCGTCGACATCTTCGACGTACAGGTGCAGGCCGATGGCGCTGCCCTGCAGGGATTGGCTGCTGGTGAGCCCGCCGGCCTGGTCGCAGGGGTCGGCCAGCATCAGCGAGGAATCGCCGATTTTCAGCTCGGCATGGCCGATACGGCCATCGGGGGCGTCGAGGCGGAACATTTCGGTGGCGCCAAAGGCGGCCTTGTAGAAGTCGATGGCCCTGGCAGCGTCCTTGATGCCCAGGTAGGGGGTGATGCTGTGCTGACCGTCGGGGATGGGTTGGGTGGCCATTTTTTCCTCCATTGGTACGCAAAAAGTGTGTTGCCTACACGGGCCCTATCGCGGGTCAAGCCCGCTCCCACGTGTTCATCACTGCCTTTGTGGGAGCGGGCTTGACCCGCGATAGGTGCGCCGCGATCCAAGCCTATGCTTGTACCGTTTTGCCCACCACGCAATCAGAAGATGTAGTCAGTCGTCAGGAAACTCGACTCGCGGTTGCGGATGATCTGGCTGATCAGCTGTTTGTTGGCCTCCTGGAACTTGGTGGCCACCAGGGTGCGGATCGAGAACACGCGCAATGCATCATGCACCGACAGGGTGCCTTCGGCCGAGTTCTTGCGCCCGTTGAAGGGGTAGGTGTCCGGCCCGCGCTGGCACTGGGCGTTGAGGTTGATGCGCCCGACCTGGTTGGCGAAGGTGTCGACCAGCCGGCCCACGGTGGCCGAATCGGTGCCGAAAATGCTCAACTGCTGACCGAAATCCGAATCCAGCACGTAGTCGATCACTGTCTGCAGGTCGCGGTAGGGCACCACCGGGATCACCGGCCCGAACTGCTCTTCGTGGTACACGCGCATCTGCGGGTTCACCGGGTACAGCAGCGCCGGGTAGAAGAACGAACCGCGGCTCTGGCCGCCGCCCTGGTTGATCACCCTGGCACCGTGGGCTACTGCATCGGTTACCAGGCCGCCCAGGTAGTCGACCTTGCCTGCTTCGGGCAACGGGGTCAGGCTGACGCCCGGGTCCCATGGCATGCCGGGCTTGAGGTCGGCCAGCTTGCGCTGGAACTTGTCGAGAAAGGCGTCCACCACCTGCTCGTGCACGAACAGGATCTTCAGCGCCGTGCAGCGCTGGCCGTTGAACGAGAGGGCGCCGGTGACCGCCTCGTTGACCGCGTTGTCCAGGTCGACCTCGGGCAGCACGATGCCCGGGTTCTTGGCGTCCAGCCCCAGCGCGGCGCGCAGGCGGTGCGGGCGCGGGTGAAGCTTCTTCAGGTCGCTGGCGGCCTTGTTGGTGCCGATGAAGGCGAACACGTCGACCTTGCCGCTGGCCATCAGCGCGCTGACGGTCTCGCGGCCGCGCCCGTAGATGACGTTGATCACCCCGGCCGGGAAGCTGTCGCGAAACGCCTCCAGCAACGGGCGAATCAGCAGCACGCCGAACTTGGCCGGCTTGAACACCACGGTGTTGCCCATGATCAGCGCCGGGATCAAGGTGGTGAAGGTCTCGTTGAGCGGGTAGTTGTAGGGGCCCATGCACAGCGCCACGCCCAGGGGCGCGCGACGGATCTGGCCGAGGGTGTCCTGCTCCAGTTCGAAGCGACTGGAGCGCCGGTCGAGTTCCTTGAGGGCGCCGATGGTCTCGACGATGTAGTCGCAGGTGCGGTCGAATTCCTTCTCGGAGTCCTTGAGGTTCTTGCCGATCTCCCACATCAGCCACTTGACCACCACCGCGCGCTGCTCGCGCATGCGGGCCAGGAACGCCTCGACATGCTGGATGCGCTCGGCCACGCGCATGTTCGGCCACACGCCGCGGCCCTTGTCGTAGGCACGCACGGCGGCGTCCAGGGCGGTGAGGGCGGTATCGGCGTCCAGCAGCGGGGCGCTGCCGAGTATCACCTGCTGCTCACCGTCGTCGGTCTTGAGCCACACCGGGCTGCGCACCGTGGCCAGCGGGCCTTCCCAGCGGTGCAGCTGCCCATCCACCAGGTAGTCGCGCTGCTCGAGCGGGTCGCCCAGGCGATAGGCCTCGGGGATATCCGTGGCAGCGGGAAACAGCGAGTCCAGACGATCCATGACGCAATACCTCTTTTCCATGGTGAATGAAACGTTTCAGCCGAGCATAACGCCGGCCCCGGCACAAAAGCCAGCCTGGCCCGGGTGCGCTCCGGGCCGGCGCTCGCCTGTCAGTCGATGGTGCCTCGCGCCACTCCCTCGGTCAGGGTTCTGCGCAGGTCGACGAGGCGTTGTTCGTACACCTGCCGCAAGCGCTGCGCCTCCACCAGCAGTTCACCTTCGCTCAGCGTTTCGGCTGCCTGCTCCAGGCTGTCGTCCAGCGCTGCCCGCGAGGCGGCGAACTGTGCGGCGAAGCGTTCGCGCAAGTGGTGCTCCCATGCAGGGTAGACCGGTTCCTCTTCATGGTTCATGGCCAGTACTTCGTCCAGGCCGTGGGAGGTGGTCGGGTCAACCGCCAGCAGCAGGTTGCGCTGCTGTTCTATCCAGGCTTCGCCCGGCAGCGGCATCACATCGACCAGTGCGTCGATGATCACCGGCTCGTCGGCACGCGCCGCCTGGGCCAGGTCCAGGCCCGGCAGCCGGGTGATACGTTTGAGCGCCCACTGGTAGAGCGTCGCGTAGCTGTCTTCGGACATGTTGAACGAAAGGCTCAGCACGCCGAAGCCGAGCTTTCTGAGACGCACGTGGTTGACGATGGTCGCCAGCAAGGTGCGCGAGCGGGTTGCCAGGTCCGGGATGGCCAGGGCCTGTGACACCTCGCCCAACTGTTCGAGGTCGAGCAGGGTGCCGCCTGTGCGGGCGAGAATCTGCTCACGCAGGGGCGCATTGGCGTCCATCCAGGTCAGCAGACGCCACAGGCGGCGCCGGTAGGTCAGTGGGGCGACGATGTAGGGCGGGCTGTCGAACATGGCACGCAGGTCCCGGAAGAACCCCGACGGCAGGCTCTGCTGCAGTCGTTGCCAGCTGGCCCGCTGTTGTGGCGTGGCGTCGTCGAGCAGTTCGTTGTAATCGATCTCGGCCACCAGCAGGTCGATACGGTGGGTGGTGTAGTAGGCATCGGCCGCCTGCAGGGCAGCATCGCTCAGCGGATTGTGTTCCAGGCGCAGCGCCCGGGCCAGCGGAGGTGAGAGGATGGCGGTCGGTGGCAGCTCCTGCAGCTGGTTGCCGGACAGGTCCACCAGGTTCGGCGCGTCCAGCTGATCGAGCCCTGCCGGATAGCTCGCCAGGCTGCAGTTGTACAGGTCCACGCCCTGCAGCCGGTTCAGGCGGGCGAAGTCGGGCGGGGTGGCCAGCGGGTTGTTCGCCAGGCTCAGGTCGCGCAACTGCGGGTAACCTTCGAGGGCGTGCTGCAGGTGCTCGTCCCAGACCAGGCGGTTGTTGGCCAGGTCCAGCACGCTGAGCCGATCACCCAGCCCGGTGGGCAGGCTGGTGAGTTCGCAGCCGTTCAGGCTGACGCGCTGCAGCTGGGTGAAGTGGCGCAGGAAGGCGTCAGGCAGCCGGGTCAGGGAGTTCTGCTCCAGTGACAGCTCATTCACGTGATCGAAGTTGGCCTCCAGCGCAGGGAAGCTTTCCAGGTCGCCGTCGGTCAGGTCCAGGTAGTCCAGGTTCAGCTGAACGGTGGTTTCGCCATCGGCGACCTCGCGCACCGACAGGCGCTGCCAGGCGGCGATGATTTCTTCCCGCGCCGATTGCCGGGCTGTACTGGGCAGGGCCCACAGGGTCAACGCGCTTTTCAGGCGTTGCAGGGTTTGTTCGAGCGTGCGCAGCCGCGCCTGTGCCGGAATCTCGCTGGCCTCCCAGGCCGCCAGTGTGGCACGCGCCTCTTCGCCGCTGGCATGCGGATAGAGCGTGCGGTAGCGGGCCTCCTGTGAAGAGCTGGCAGCCGACACCGGCGGGTAGCCGGGGCGATCACTGCCCCCCAGCAGGCGTGCTTCGCTGGCCCAGCCGCGGACCTCGCCGGACCACAGCCAGGTGGCAAGTTCGCTGCGGGGGCGTTCGAGCATCGACAGCACGCGTTGCTGCAGCGCCGCCCTGGTGTCCAGGCCCAGCACCTGGCGATAGCGGGGAGCGATGCTGTCATGCAGGGCCGCGAACAGGTCGTCGCCGGGCGCGTGCAGCGGGAGGTCGTCCTTGAAGGTCTGGTAGCCTTCTGCACCGTGCACCAGAACCCTGCGCTGCGCCTGGGTGGCACGACCCACGCGCTGCAGCAGAGGGCCGCGCGGGCCACCACTGCGTGCTTCCAGCACCACCGAGGCGTCCCAGCCAGGGGCGTGCTCCAGGCACAACAGCGCCAGGCGCGTGCTTTGCGGCGTCGCCAGGGCTGGCCAGTACAGGCCTTCGGTCGCGCGTACCAGGGGAACACGGGCGGCCAGCGTGGCGGCCTCTTCCAGCAATTTGGTGGGGATGGCTGCCGGTGGCACCCAGCGTGCCAGCCGGGCCGGGCCGACAGTGTCCAGCAGGCTGCGGGCCAGCACCGGGCTCAACCCGGGCAAGCGTGCGCACAGGGCCGTGATGTGCGGCTGCGGGGGCACCAGGGCCAGGTAACGCTGCTCGAACAGGGCCTTGCCGACGTTGCCCGTGACGTTTTCGGCGCGCAGTTGCCGGGCGATCCTGAGCCGTTGCAGCGTATCGGCCAGCAAGGGTGGCAGGCCCAGATTGGCGGCGTGCAACCGACGCAGCGCGTCTTCGCGGGTGCCGCTGACCTGGCAGGCCTGTTCGAGTTCTGCATCGCTCAGGCCTTGCGCAAGCGGGCCCAGACGGCGCAGCAGGGTGGCCCGCGACCAGCTCAGCGGCTGTTCATGCACGCTGCGCCAGGCACCCTGGCCGTTGTGCTCCAGCGCGGGGCGATAGGCGTCTTCACGCTCGGGGTGGCGCAGTTGCCATTGCTGCTGGTGCGCATCGAACTGCTGCTCGTACAGGTCGGCGCCGAGCCTGATGTAGTGCCGGTCCGCGTGCCGGTACTGGCCCTGGTCGTTGGCTGTCACCTCGGCGGGCAGCGACGTGTCCAGCCGGTAGGGTGCCAGGTCGGGCAGGTACAGGCGCGTACTGCCATCGGGCAGTGGCACTTCGATCAACGCATCGACCAGCGCTGGTGCTGCCTTGAGCGCCAGCACCGAACCGGCCAGCATGCCGGCAGTGATCGCCACCGACTGCAGGTGCGCCATGGCGCCCTCGACGTCGCCGTTCTGCCAGTCCTCCACGCCTTCATACACCTCCTTGATCAGCTGTACCGCAGTGACCGCCAGCATGACCGGGCCCAGCGCCGGCACGAACATCGCCGCGGCATTGAGCACGTTCAGCGCGCGTGTCTCCCATTGTTCCAGGCGGGCCTTGCGCGCTTTCTCGTCGGCTTCAGCGGTGGGCACCATGAGTACCCGTGCTTCATCCTTCAGGCGTTGCAGGTGGCGGTCCTGCTCCTGCGAGTGCCACGGTCCGTCCTTGTCGACCACCTGCCGGGCCAGGTTGTGTCCGAGCACATCGAACAGGTGTTGCTGCTGTTGCAGCGGTACGTAGCGCTGAAACAGTCTGCGAAACCCGGGGTGGTTGAGGCGCCCTTTGAGGTAGCGCTCCAGCGCCGGCATCGACGCATGCTCGGTGAGGGCATCGTCCGGGTCGCCGGGCAGGTACAGCAGCAGGCTGTCTGCCTGCTGCTCAGATGCCAGGGCAAACAGCAGGATGTCGTGCAACGGTACGCCGCTCATGCTCAGCAGGCTCGCCTGCACTGGCGGGGCCTCGGCGCCTGCTGCGGCGGGCGCGTCCAGCAGCGCCAGCAACCGGCGGCAGGCGGTTGGCCCGATGCGCTGGCGCGCTTTCGCCACGGTGACCTCCAGGCGCAGCAACTGGCGATTGGCATCGATCGAGTCGCGACGCACCCTGTCTTGCGTGGCAGGTGTTTCGAACACTGCCTGCAGGTGCTGCTGGTAGCGGGCGCCCAGGTCCAGTTCGCGGCACAGGCGGGCGAACACGGCGGGTGACAGGCGATGGCGGGTATAGCGGTAGGCAAGCCCGGCGTCAGTCAGGTCGAGGTGGAAATGGCCTTGCAGGGTGATCGCACTCTTGCCGAGGAAAGTCACGTCGTCACCGAAGTTCTGCAGCGCTGCCTGCAGCAGGCTCTGCTTCTGGTAGGTGGTACGTGTGGCGAGCTGCCAGAGGTCGGCCTCTTCGTGAAACTGCACCAGGTCGGTGGTGTGCAGGTTCAGGGTTTCGCCAAGTTCGGCGTCAAGGCGCGCCTGCAGCAGCGGCTCGGCAAATGCCAGCAACCCCTGGAAGGCCTTGAGGGTGCCTGCCAGTGTCTGGCTGGCCCGCCGATAGCGACGCCTGGCTGCACGCACGGCGTCACGCTGATCGGGCAGGCCGTTGGCCAGCCAGTCCGGTTCGGC
Source organism: Pseudomonas palmensis (assembly GCF_049942755.1). Classification (NCBI taxonomy): domain Bacteria; kingdom Pseudomonadati; phylum Pseudomonadota; class Gammaproteobacteria; order Pseudomonadales; family Pseudomonadaceae; genus Pseudomonas; species Pseudomonas palmensis. The sequence continues at coordinate 5,336,204 of NZ_CP187958.1, read as the reverse complement.
ATCGGGGATGACATGGGTCAGGGCCAGATGGCGCCGAAGGTCTTCGGCGTCCTGGGCGCTGGTGTGTTTCAGCCAGGTGGGCAGGCGCTGGACGATGAACGGTGAGTGGGGAATGCGTGAAGGGGAGGTAGGCATGGTCGTGCTCCGGTCCGTGGACCGACAGCACAACCGATCAGCCGGGCGAAGCGGTGGTAGTTATCTGTTGGAGGCAGTGTCCAGGGTGCTCTGGCGCGCCTCGCGCAGCGACGCGTAGCCGACCCTGGGCACGCCCGCCAGGCGCTGGTCGAGCAAGGCCTGCAAGGACTCGCCACTGCCCAGGTAGGCATCGCCGAAGTCGTGACTGCCCAGGGCACTGGGGTGCGCCACCACTTCGAGCACGCCATGGCGCGGGGCCAGGCCGTCACGCAGGTCGACCGGGGTACACACATGGTCGGCGGTCAGCCTGGCCAGCTGGCGCAGGCGCCGGTTGAGCAACGTCTTGAACAGGCGTTTTGCCGGGCCGATGTTGTGCCCCACATTGCGGGCCAGGCGTATCGGCACCCCTTCGCGGGCGGCGAAGCGGGCGACGATTTCGCCGATGGGCCACAGGTTGTGCACGTGCTGGTGGGAGTCCAGGTGGCTGGGGGTCAGCCCATGGTCCAGGCAGCGCTGCCATTGCGCGGCCAGTTCCTCGTGCACCGCCTGGCGGGCCGCGCGCCCCAGCCACAGGCGCTTGCGCGACAGGCCCAGGTCGAACTCGCCCTCGGCATTGCAGAACTGCGCCAGCGCGCGGATCGGCTCGCTAAGCGGGCGCCCGTAGGTCAGGTTGAAATGCAGGCCCACGCGCCCGCGCAGGGCCGGTTGCTGGGCCAGCGCGCAGGCGGCCTTGAATGCCGGCATGCTGGCCATGGCGGTGGCAGAGCTGATCAGGCCGCACTGGAACGCGCGCAGGATCACCGCGTTGGTGTGTTCGTTGAGGCCAAAATCGTCAGCGTTGACTATGACTTGGGACGGCATCCGGGCGCTCCTGTGCTGTCGGTGTGGCAGTGGGGGAAGTGGCAGGTGCCGGCACGGGCTGCTGTTGGCGGCGTTTGATCCAGGGCTTGATGCGTTGCCACAGGCGCAGCGCCATGCCCAGGCACAGGCCCGACGGGCGCCAGCTGTAGAAACTGTGGCGCAGGTGCTCGACCTGGCCGGTCATGCGCTCATGCAGCTGGTGGCTGGAGTTCTCCAGGCTCACCCTTGAAGCGTCGATCCACGTCCAGCCTTCGTCCAGCCCCCAGTCGATCCATTCCTGCAGCAGCACCCGGCCGCTGCCAAGGTCGGCATACTGCGGCACGAAGGCGAGGTTGTAGTCGTACAGGCGGCCCCGTTCGAGCAGGCCCAGGCGGTAGCTGATGCAGCGCCCGTCCAGTTCCAGCACCACCAGGCGCAGACGGCCATCGGCCGCCAGCGCGGTGAAGGCCTGGAACATCCACTGGCGCTGCGCGGGCACCGAGAAGATGCCGACCCCGTCGTCGCCTTTCCAGCTCACGGCCTCGACCGCGCTGACGGCTTCCAGCCAGGAAGCTGCGTTGGCGGCATCGGGGGTTACTCGGCGCACCTGTGCACCGCAGGCGGCGATGCGCTTGCGCGCGCGGCGCAACTTGTAGCGCGGGTCGCCACTGACTTCCTGGCGGTCGGCTTCGCTTATCTGGTGCACCGGCGCACGGCAGGCGGTGCGCTGTTCGTGGGTGGAACTGCGGCGTGCCCACTGCTGCAGCCAGGGCGAATCGCCCGTTACCTCGTTGAGTTGCAGCAGGGCATGGGGCAGGCGCGTGCGAATGGCTGCCAGTACCTGGCCGGCGGCACTGGTCGGCAGGTCGATGAGCAGGCCGATGCGGTCGCTCATGGGGTAGCCCAGGTGGTGCACCACGGCAAAGTCCAGCGGCCCGTGGCGCTCAAGGGTGCGGACCAACGGCAGGCACAGCACCAGGCGTCCTTGTGCGTGCCCCAGCAGTACCTGCAGGTGCTGGCTGGCCGGCAAGGCAGCCTCGGCGGCGCGCAGCCAGGCCAGGCTGTTGAAGGGGGTGGCATCGGGCAGCCGCTCGCGCAACTGCTCGTAGGCGTCGGCGGGGAAGTCGTCGGCACGCAACGAGGCGTGCCAGGTAAAGGTCAGGGTCATCGGTTCAGGACACCGTGGCAGTAGTGCTGCGCGGCGCCGGTTTGCGCAAGGCATCCAGGCGCGAGCCGCTGTAGCGCGTTTCGCGGAAGAATTTCCAGCGACCGAACAGGCAGTACACGTGCATCACACGGCCCTGCTCGACGTAGCCCATGCGCAGGTGCAGCTTGAGCGCCGGAATGTTGTGGGTCTCGCACACGTCGACCACCTTGTCGCAGCCCTGTTCGGCCATGGCGCGCCACAGGGCCAGTTGCAGGTCGACCGACAGCGACGTACCCCAGTACTGGCGCGCCAGTTCACCGCCGAACTCGAAGAACTCGCCCGGCTCGACCGGGAACCAGCAGCCATAGTAATGACGGTCGTGGTAGTGACGCGGGCTGCCCCAGATGAACGCCACCACGTGGCTGTCTTCGTCCAGGAACATCAGCCCGGTATGCCCTTCGGCCGCCAGTTCACGCATGGTTTCGACACGGTCGCCGAAGTGCTTGGCAAAGCCTTGCACGTTGTGCACCGTGATGCGCTCCACGCGTAGCGGCGCATAGGGCTTGAGGGTATGCGGCGGCACCGGGCTGACCAGGTCGCGCTCCATCCACAGCAGCTCCCAGTGAAAGAACACGTAGCGCTTGTACGCGCTGCGAAGGGTGGCGCGCAGGCCTTTCTGGTGTACGCGCTGGCTGAACTTGCTGACGATATTCATGGTGGCTCCCGTATCCGGCAGGGGAAGAGATCTTCGGCACTGTGTTCATGAGGCGCTCCATCGCAGGGCAAACAGGGTCTGCCCGGGCAGTTCGAAACGTACCTGGCCGTGCTGGCAATCCAGTGCCGCGTCGCGTGGCTGGTTGTCCGGCCCGAACAGGGTGAGCGTGGCAGCGGCCTGCGGGCATCGGCTGGCCGGGGTGGCGAAGCTGACGTGTTGCAGGCGTTCGCCCTTGTTGACGCCCAGCAGGCTGCGCTGTGCGCCGCGTGCCATGGCCAGTGCATCGACCTCGAAGGCGTCGTTGTCCAGGTGCAGCACCTGGTCGAGCCAGTGCTGGGCGATGAACTGCTGGGCCAGGCCCACCGGCTTGAGTTCGAAGCGGTTGTTGCCCAGCACCTTGACCATGCCTTTGGGCCACTCGGGCTCGTCGGCGATGTGGAACCAGTTGAGCATGTCCAGCAGGCCGTCCTGGGAGGCATTGATGACCACCGAGGCCCACCATACGCCGGCATAGTGGGTGTTCTGCTCGTACAGGCTCAGGGTCGAGCCACTGGACAGGTTGGTCTGGTCGAGCAGCAGCGCCTTGCGCGGGCGACCGTTGGCGTCCAGCCCCACCAGTTCGGCGGCGCGGCGTACCGAGTCGCGGTAGGTGCGGGTGGCGAGCAGGTCGCGGACCATCCACTCGTGCCAGGCCATGGCGTCGATCTGCGGTTCGAATTCCTTGAGCAGGCGCCGTGCCCAGTCCAGGCCGACGCGCTGCGCCGCATCGCCGCGCAACGGGCCGTTGACCAGCCGCGAGCTGGCCGGCATGGCGATGCGCACGCCGGCTTCATGGGCGCCGGGGTAGGCGCGCACACGCTGGGCCATGGCCGCGAAGAAGGTGCGGTAGGTGGCGTAGTCGGCGTAGTTGAGGTTGGGTTCGTCGGCAAAGGCGATGTAATGCAGGCCCTTGCCGCCCAGGGCGACGCTGGTGGCCAGCCAGTCGTCCAGCGCGCCATCGTTGGCGCGGCTGCGCATCAGGTCGGACTTGCGCCCGGTGGCGGCCATCAGGGTGATGTCGTGGTGAATGCCGAAGCGCTCCTGGTACAGCTGGCGAAACGGCAGTTCGTAGCGCGGCTTGCGTGCCAGCACGTCGGCAAAGGTGTAGTAGCCGGCGGCCTGCAGTTGCAGCGCATCGATCACCGCATGGCTGGACGGTGGCGGCATCACGTAGGGCAGGTTGTTGCCTAGCCTGGGCGTGGGGCCCAGTACCTTGGCACTGCTGCGCAGGCTTACCTGGCCGTCGCGGTGCACCAGTGGGGCGAGGTCCTGGGGGCGCAGGGCGAACAGGTTGGCGCTGCCGTCCAGCCAGAAGGCCACCTTGCCGGTGCCTTCGAAGTTCAGGCGCCATGTCTGGTCCTGGGCGCTTGCGGGCAGATTCACCTGATCGAACTGCCAATAGGCCCGGTGTTCGAGCAGCGCCAGCTTGAGGCGCTTGCCATCGTCCACGCGCTCCAGGGTCAGGTTGCGCACACCGTCGTGATACTTGCCGGCAAGCACCGCCGTTTCACCGGCTTTCACGCGAAAGTACAGGGTGGTGGCGCGGTCCGTTTCGAGGCTGAAGTGCACCTTGGCGGGGGCGAACTGGGCGCTGGTGGTGTCGTCGTATTCGAGGCGGTAGCGCCTGAAACTGTAGCCGGGGATGGCCACCTGGTAGGTGCCGGTGCCGGCGGTGAGTGGCCAGCTCAGCTGGCCGCGGCCTTCATGGGGGGCAATGATGCGTTGCGCATCGAGCTTGCCGGTGGCGTCGAGCAGGTACACCTGTTCCTGGTTGGCATCGGCCTGCCAGGCCGGCACCCAGCTCAGTTGCAGCGGGGCGCTGCGCTGCGGAGCCAGGTACAGGCTGCCGTCGCGAATATCCGGCCAGCGCAGGGTGGCGGCGTGGGCAGTGGCGGCCAGCAGCAGGCCGGGTAACAACATCCATGTACGTTTCATACCGTTCTCCGTTGCAGCATCTGGCGCAAAGGCAACAGATCGCTAGGCAACACAAACAAGGTCCGCAGCAACGGTACGCCGCTCAGCCTGCAGTACAGCACGAGCATGGCCACCGTCACCCCAAGGTAGGCGATGGAGGAGGCCAGGGCCGCACCCGCGATGCCAAAACGGGGAATCAGGACCACGTTGAGAATCAGGTTTGCCGCCGCGCCCACCCCCATCATCAGCGAGACCGCGCCGGGGCGATTCTTGCCCAGCAGGTCCAGGCGCAGGATGCTTGCGTAGCACAGGCCGAACAAGCCGGGAAGCAGTGCCAGCAGGGCCGGGTAGGCCGGCTGGTAGGCCGCGCCGAACAGGGTGACGATCAGCCATTCGCCCACCAGGGCCATGCTCAGGCAGGCCCCCAGCATCACGGTGGCAGTCAGGCGCAGGGCCAGCGGGGTGAGCTTGTCCATGCCGGCATCCTGCTGCAGCAGGCGCTTCATCAGCGGGGTGGTGACGGCCTCGGGGATGATCAGCAGCAGTTCGGCGGCGGCGCTGGCCATGGCGTAGTGCCCCAGGGCGGCGCTGCCCAGGAAGGCACTGATGAACAGGTAGTCCGAGCGCAGGATGACCTGCTGGAACAGCACGTCCGGGTGGCTGCGCGCACTGTAGGCCAGCAGCTCGCGCTGCCCGCCGCGGTTCCAGCACAGCGTGATGTCGTGCTGGCGGCCCAGCCACACCAGGCCCAGCAGCGCAACCAGCCCCAGGCCCAGCAGCCAGCTGATCAGCGCGGCCTCCAGCGCGGCGTGCTGCCACATCCAGAACATGCCCACGAACAGCAGCAGCGGCACCAGCGATTCGGTCAGGCGCAGTGCGTTGAATGCGCCCACCCCGCCGGTGGCGTTGTGCAGGGTGAGCAGGCCGCTCTTGAGCACCGTCAGCGGAACCGCCAACAGCAACAGCCAGGCCAGCAGGCCCAGTTGCAGGGTCACTTCCAGTTCAGTGCCGAATTCGCGCATCAGCGCCACGCAGATCAGGGTCAGCACCCCGGCCAGCAGGCACCCGTAGATCAGCACCTGGCTCAGCAGCAGGCCCATCGAGCGTTGCTGCGCCGCCTGATAGCCCACCGCGGTGTTCAGCCCGCCGCTGGTGGCGGCACTGATCAGGTCGGGCAGGGTGCTGAGCAGGGCGAACAGGCCGCGCTCGCTGGGCCCCAGGATGCGCGCCAGCAGCACGTTGCGCGCCAGGCGCAGGGCGATCATCGCCAGGCGTGTGCCCATGCTCAGCAGCAGGTGGCGCAGGTAGTTGCCACGACTCATGAGCGGCCTCCGCGGCTGATGCGCCAGGCCAGCAGCGAGGGGCGGCTGGCGTTGCGTTGGCTGACGCCGATGCGCGGCAACGCCAGTGGGTCGTCATGACCCTGGCAGATCCCGGCGCGGGTGCTCAGGGCGAAGGGGTAGCGATGGGCGGCCAGGCGAGCGCGTACCCGGGCGTCATGGTCGCCGTTGGGGTAGCAGTACACCGGCAGCGGCTGCTGGCAGCCTTGCTGCAGGGCGTGGTGGCTGCGGCTGAGTTCTTCATCCAGGCGCTGGTTGTCCAGCCCCGGCAGCAGCGCGTGACTGGCCCCGTGCGGGCCGAAGCTGATCAGCCCGGAGCCTTCCAGTTCGCGTACCTGCTGCCAGTCCAGGGCCTGGGGCAGGGATTCGGCCGGGCAGGCGTCTGTCAGTTGGTGCAGGGCGGCCGGGCTCAGGGTTTTGAGGCTTTGCAGGTAGCCGGCCAGCGCCTGGCTGCGGGCGCTGGGCCGCTGGTTCATGAAGTAGGCAGCCGGCAGCGGCCGGCCGATCTTGCGCAACGCTTCGATCAGGGTGTGGCGCGGGCCTTCGCCATGGCTGCCCCACAGGGTTTCGCCCAGGCTCTCCCACCAGAAGCGCTGGCGGCTGCCGATGTAGTCGGTGGACAGGAAGATGCTGGCCGGTACCTGGTACTGCTGCAGCAACGGGAACGCATTGAGCGCGTTGTCGCGCCAGCCGTCGTCGAAGGTCAGGGCAACCTTGGGGCGGCTGTCGCCCCTGGGCTGCTGATGGTCCTTGAGCAGGTCCATCAGGTGCACGCAATCGAAGTGCTGGCGCAGCCAGCGCAGCAGGCGCTCGAAGGCCTGCGGGCCCACGCACAGTTCGTTGCGATGGGGCAGGGCCGCGCTGGCGTCGTCGGCCAGCACCCGGTGCAGCATCAGGATGACCCCGGCGCCGCGCAGCTGGCTGCGGCCCTTCGGGGAGTGCAGGTACAACCAACCGCTGGCGCGCTTGAGACTGGTCTTGATCGGCATGAAGGCACTCATCGGGTCTGGTCGGGGTTCCATTGGTTGTAGCTGTGCCCGCGCAGGAACTGCCACAGGCCCACGCTCATGCCGGCCAGGGTCACCAGCACGAAGGCGGCCAGGCGAAACGGCTTGGGCAGGCGGTGGCCCTTGTCCAGCAGGCCGACCACGGCGATGGCATAACCCAGCAGCTGGGCGGCCAGGGTCAGGCGATAGAAACCGTGGCCGTCAAGCAGCCACAGGTTGGCCAGCAGCAGGGGCACCAGCAGCACGGGGGCCAGGCGGCGTACCAGCTTGTGGCTGATCAGGGCGATGGAGTAGAGCCCGTGGCGCAGCGGGTTGAGCAGTTCGCGCCGGGCCGCCAGGCTGATCAGCCCGCCGACGGTGACGCGCTGGCGGCGGCTGAACTGGCGCTCGGCCTCGTCCACGCCGTAGTCCAGCACCCTGGCCTGGTCGACGTAGACCACGCGCTTGTGTGCCACCGGGGCGCAGGTATTGATGAAGAAGTCGTCGTTGACCCGGTCCGGGATCGGCTGGTACAGCTCGCGGCGCAGGGCCTGCAGCGCACCGTCGGCCGATACCGTGCAGCCGGTGCGGCTTTCTACCCGGCGCAGCCAGGCTTCGTAGTGGCGGTACAGGCTCTCGCCCAGGCTCAGGCCCTTGCCCGCCACCGGGATGGTCATGTTGCCCACGGTGCCGCCCACCTCGGGGTCGGCAAAGGGCGCGAGCAGTGCGGCGAAGGTGCCCTCCACCCAGTGCACGTCGGCATCGGTGAACACCAGGATGTCGCCGCTGCAGTGCTCGACGGCGGCATTGAGTACGCGGTTCTTGCCCATCCGTGGCAGGTCCAGCACCAGGATACGCGGGTCGTCGAAGGTGCGCGCCAGGTCCACGGTCTGGTCACTGGAGCCGTCGCTGGCCACCACGATCTGCAGGCTGGCGAGCGGACAGTCCTGCTCCAGCAGGTTGCGCAGCTTGTTCTCGATGTTGCGCGCCTCGTTGTGCGCCGCAACCACCACGCTGACCCGTTGCGGCGGCAGCGGCGGCGGGGTGTGCCGCGGGAACAACGGCCCCACCAGTGTGAGCAGCAGCGGGTAGCCCAGCCAGGCATAGAAAGGCAACAGCAGGCAAAGCCAGAAAATGAACTCAGCCACGTGCGGGCCTCCTTGCGTTCCAGTTGAACAGGCTGAGCACGAAGGCCGCTCCAGCCAGGTGCAGGCGAACCCAGTGCAGGCCCCACAGTTGCAGGGTGAACACCGGGTCGCGGTGTTTGAGGCTCTGGCGCAGGCTCAGCGCCAGCGCCGGCAGGCTGGTGAAGAACAGCAGCAGCATTGCCAGATGCGGAAAGCCGTCGAGCAGCGCGGACAATGCCAGCGCATCGAGCACCCAGGCCCCGAGGGACAGCAACGGGAAGCGCAGCAGGCGCAGGCTCGCGCCATTGCTGCGCAGCAGTTGCAGATTGCTGCCCTGGCGCCACAGCTCCTTGCCCAGCCATTCGCTCCAGCTGCCCTCGTAGCCCCAGTGCAGCACCACCGGTGCGCGCAGGGCCAACAGGCGGGCACCGGCCTGGCCCAGGCGCCAGGTGAAGTCCTTGTCTTCGCCGGTGCGCAGGGTTTCGTTGAAACCGCCCACCCGGTCGAACCAGTCGCGGCGCATCAGCAGGTTGGGGGTGGGCAGCCATTGCATGCTGTGCAGCGCCGGCCGGCCGGCGCGCAGTGTGCGTCGCTGCCAGGCGCGGGCGAACCAGGGCGCCTGGCGCGGGGTGTCGCAGTCCAGCGCGAATACATCGCCACGGCCCTGGGCGTGCAGGTCCAGCAGCAGGCTCAGCCACTGCTCCGGCACCTCGATGTCGGCATCCAGAAACGCCACCCATTCCCCGGAACTGGCCTGCACGCCCCGGTTGCGCAAGGCGCCGATGGTCAGCCCCGGCAGGTCGAGCACCTTGGCGCTGAGGTTACGGGCAATCTGCGGGCCATCGTCGGAGGAGCCGTTGTCCACCACGATCAGCTCGCAGTCCAGGCCGGCAAGGTCGGCGGCCCGACGCGCCGAGTGGAGGGTGCGGGCAATATGGCGTGCCTCGTTGAACATCGGCATCACGATACTGATCTTCATCCGGCCACCTGCACGGGGCGCGCCTGTTCGGCCTTGAGGCGCAGCACGCTGGAAAGCGCCAGCAGAATCCACAGGTACTTGTGGTTCGGCGCACTGAGGAACATCAGGAACAGGCCGATGGCAAGCATGCTGGTGGACAGGTGCGTGAGCATGTCGGCCTGCCCCTGATCACCCTTTTGCAGCCACAGGCGCCGTGCATGCCAGAGGTTGTACAGGGCCAGCATGACCATGCCGACGAATGCCAGGCCCGCCGGTACGCCGACTTCGCTGAAGATTTCCAGGTAGGTGTTGTGGGCACGGCGGTACAGGTCGCCGACCTTGCGGTTGGCCGAGAACGCCTTGGCGTAGCCGGTGGTGGCGTATTCCAGCGGGAAGGTGCCGGGGCCGGTGCCCAGCAGCGGATGTTCGCGGATCATCTTGCTGCCCACCACGATGTAGGACGAACGCCGGCCCAGGGAGTCGTCCTTGTAGGCATTGACCCCGGACTTGAGCAAGGCCAGCGACTGGATACGCTCGATGTAGCTGGCCGGCATCACCGCGACCGCCACAGGCAGCACGATGGCCAGGCCGAGCATGGCGAAGCCCAGGTGGCGCGGGCGCAGGTGCGTGAGTTTTTCGCGGTAGTGCACTAGGCCGATCACCAGGCTGATGGCCAGCACCACCAGCCCGGAGCGTGAGTTGGTCTTGGTCATGCCGGCCAGCAACAGCACCACGCAGGCCAGCCAGAACAGCCGCTGCAGGCGGTTGGGGCTGCTGAACACCAGCCACAGGGCCATGGGCACCGCGATGGCGATGAGCATGGCGAACACGTTGGGGTCTTCGAGCAGGCCCGAGGCGCGGCCTTCGTCCTGGTACTTGGCCGAGAACATCGCCATGGCACAGGTGACGCCCACGCTCAGGGTCACCAGGCGGTACATCATCGGCAGGTTGAGTTCGCGCCCGATCAGCAGGGTGAGCACGAACAGCACCAGGCCCACCGCCAGTTCGCGAAAGTGCCCCATGGACATCTCGCTGCTTTCACTGGCCAGAAAGCTCAGCAGGTACAGCGCCATAAAGGCCAGCAGCAGGCGCCACATGGAGCTGCGCAGGCGTTCGCCCGGCAGCTGCCCCACGGCCAGTTGCAGCAGCAGCACCATGGCCAGCGCGGCGCCGATGAATTTCGAGGCGGTCAGCTCGCTGTCCTTGAACAGGCCCTCAAGCGGCACCAGGGTGATGATGGCCAGCAGGCCCCACGCCGGGCGGCGGTACAGCACCAGCACGCCGGCCAGGCCGATCACCGCGCCGGGGGCCAGGAACGGGTAGGGGCTAGCCAGCAGTACCACGCTGACGATCGCCAGCAGGCCGATCAGGGACAGGGGAATGATCATGCGCAGGTCTCCTTGGCCGCACCTGCCGTGCCGCGATAGACCTGGGCCCAGCGTTGCGCCAGCGTCGGCAGGTGATAACGTTCACGTTGGGTGCGTCGTGCCTGGGCGATCAGCTCGCCGGCCTGGGCCGGGTCGAGCATCAGCGCTTCGAGCTGGGCGGCCAGTTCGTCCACCGCCAGGGGCGGTGCCAGCAGCCCGCTGCGCCCGTGCTCGATCACGTCGGGGATGCCGCCGACACCAAAGGCCACCACCGGCACGCCATCCTGCATGGCTTCAAGCAGGATCATCGGGGTGCCTTCGGTGCGCGAGCTGATCACCAGCGCATCCAGGCGCGCCATCCATTGGCGCATGTCTTCCTGAAAGCCTGGCAGGCGGATGCGCTCGTGCAGCCCGGCGGCATCGACGCGGGCCTGCAGGGCTTCGCGTTCCGGGCCGTCGCCGAGCATCACCGCGTCCAGGTGCGGGTGGCGCTGGCACAGCGGGATCAGCGTATCGAGGAACAGGTCAGGGCCCTTTTCGCTGCTCAGTCGCCCCACGTAGCCGGCCAGCCAGCGTTCGTGGCCGTGGGCATGGGCGGGCAGGGCGCCAGCATCCGGCAGGCCGTTGGGGATGACATCGAGCTTGCGCTGCGACACGCCGGCACGCAGGTGGATCCGGCGGATGCTCTCGGCCACGCACACCACCTTGCCGATGGTGGCGGTGCGGCACAGTTGCAGGCTCAGCCAGGTGTACAGCCGCTGCTTGCGGCTGCTGGGGGTGAAGCCGTGCTGGGTGGCGACCATCGGCAGGCGCCACAGGGTGGCGCCCACCCAGCCGAACAGCATGCCCTTGAAGTTGTGGCTGTTGATCAGCGGCTGCCGGCTGCGGTACTGGTCCAGCGCCCGCAGCACCTCGCCCAGCCCGTTGCAGGTGCGACAGTCCACGCCGGCGGCGGCAAACCGCGCCACCAGCGTCTGCGGCGCGCCCAGAAACAGCACCACGTGCTGTCCCGGGGTGGCCTGGCAGTGGTCCAGCAACATCCGTTCGGCGCCATAGAAGCCGCCACTGCCCAGCAGGTGGATGATCGGCCGCTGCGGGCTCATGGCTGCGTTCAATTGCGCACCCAGTGCACAAGCCGTGGCAGCGACCAGCCCTTGTGCGGGTTGTGCGTTTCCGGGGTCTGGTCGTTGATCACCAGCAGTACCGGCAAGCCCAGCTGCTGGGTGATCTGCGCCGGGTGCTTGAAGCGATGGTCGAAGAACTCGCGCACGTACACCAGGGCGATGCCCAGCAGCAGGCCGGTGAGCATGCCGAACGGAATGATCAGCATCGGTTTGGGAAAGGCCGGCTCGGCGGGCTCATAGGGCGCACTGAGAATCCGTGCGTTGGACACGTCACCCGACAGCAGGCGCTCGCCACGGGCTTCCTCGTAGCGCTGGGTGTAGGTGAAGAACGCCTTGTGCAGGGCATCGATCTCGGTATCCAGCTGACGCGCCTTGCTCTGGGTTTCCTGCAACTGGTGCACGCGGCTCTTGTAGTCGGCGATGCGCTGGGTTTTCTGCGCGATCACGTTCTGCACCACGGCCAGGTCCTTCTCGCGCTCCTGGATACGGTTGGCGACGATCTTGAGAAACTGCTGGCGGGTCTTGGCGATCTGCTCGCGCTGCAGCAGCATCTGCTCGCTGCCGGGCTGGAACACTGCCAGGTCGCTGACGTAGGTCAGTACCTGGGTGGTCAGCTGCTCGCCCAGTTGCTTGATCTCGCGGTCCTCGAAGGCCACGTTGTCGACGGTCTGGGTGAAGGTGAAGGGGAAGGCGAAGTCGCGCATGTTGGCGTTGCTGGCCGCAGCCAGGCTGGTCTTGAGGTATTCCAGCCACTGCTGGCTCTGCAGCAGGCGATCGCGGTACTGGTTGAGTGCCTGTTCCTCGGTGTTGATGGCATTGAGGCGGAAGGTGATCTCTTCCTTGGGGTCGGACGAGCCGATGCCTTCGAGCATGCCCAGGCGCTTGCTTTCCAGGTCATCCATGCGCACCTGGTACTGCATCTTCTTCTGCTCGTAGAACTCCTGCGGCAGTTCGTTGGACTGCAGGTTCTGGCGGTTGCGCAGGTAGTTGTCGAGCAGACGGCTGACGAACAGCGTACCGACCTTGGGGTCGGGGAAGCTGTAGGTGATCGATACCACGTTGGAGCCGGGCAGGGTCTCGATCTTCAGGTCCTTGATCGCGTCGTCGGTCAGGGTGTCGAGCTGGGTATCGCGTACCGGGTCGACCTCCAGCCCGAACAGGCTGCGCACCGGGTTGACCACATACTCGCGCAGCGGGTTGACGATCAGGCTGCGGATCGGCCCGAACACCAGGCGCTGCAGCAGGCCGGGGGGCACGTCATACAGGCCCTCGTCGCGCAGCTGGGTGATGGTCTGGCGGATCAGCGTGGGTGAACGCAGGATGTTGCTCTCGGTCTCCATGTCGGCCAGCGAAGGCGGAATGAACTTGTCGGTCTCCTGGGCCAGGGCGGTGTTGGTATCGCTCTGGGAGAGCTTTTTCGACTGCACGATCACTTCGGCCGTGATGTCGAAGCTCTGCTTGAGCACCAGCGGCAGCAACAGGGCAATCACTGCGAACACCAGGAATACCCGCTTCACCAACTGACGGTTGGCGAAGAGGATCCTGAAGAATTCATGCAGGTAGTTTTCTTTGGTAGTCATGCGCGTGCACCTGCCTGGGTTTAGTTATCGCTGTCTTTGTTGTCGACGCGGTAGGAGAAGCTGAAGCCCACCCCCTGGAACAGCACCACGTCGGCCAGTTGCCGGGCCAGTTCGCCGGCGCTGGCCAGCTTGGTCTTGGGCACGTAGAGCATGTCGTCGGGCTGCAGGTAGGCCACCTGCGCGGCGCTGGCGTCCAGGGCCTTGTCGACGTTGTAGGGCACGGCCTGCACCTGGTTGCCGTTGCGCCGCATGATCACCACCGAGTCGAGCCGGGCCTTGAGGCTGGGCCCGCGGGCCAGGGTCAGGGCTTCGAGCACCGATACCGGGCGCCGGATCGGATAGGCGCCGGGCTGGGCCACCTCACCGAGCACATAGATCTCGTTGACCGCAGTGGACTTGAGCATCACGTCCACCGTCATGCGCCCGGGCAGGTCGGCGTAGCGCTTGTTGAGGAAGGTCTGCAGTTGGGTGACGGTCATGCCCTGCAGCGGCACCGCGCCCACCTCCGGAAAGCTGGCCTGGCCGTCGGTGCCCACGGTGATCTCGCGGCTCATGCCGGTGGCGGGGTGGTTGAGTGCGCTCTTGAGGTTCTGTTCGTTGGTCAGCGGGCTGATTACCTGCACGGTCATCTGGTCGCGGTTGGGCTGGAACAGGCGCTTGTTGCGGTAGGCCTGCTGGATGGCCTGGCGCGCTTCGTCCGGGGTCATCCCGGCGACGTTCACCGAGGTGTTGGCCCGCGGCAGTTCGATGGTGCCATCGGGCAGCACCAGCTGGTTGCCGTTGAGCGAGCTGGCCGCAAGGAAGCCCAGGCCGACGGTGTCACCGGGCTGGATGCGATAGGCCTGCGAGCCGCTGGTGCTGATATGGAAGATCACATCGAGCACGTCCCCCGGGCGCAGCGCCTGCTCGCCGCGTGGCAGCTCGGTGTCCTGGGCGTTGGCCGCGTTGGCAGTCATGATCTGCACCGGCATCTGGCGTGGCTCCTGGCTGGTGCAGGCTGCCAGAGGCAGCAGCGCCAGCAGGGCGAACAGTTTCACATTCATAGCGTCATCCTTAGCCTGGCTGCTCAGAGATTGTTGTAAAGCCATTTGGGCATGTAGTAGCGGCGTCGGTTGAACACGCTGCCGATCAGCTTGGCGCCGGCCTGGGTCAGGCGCTGGGCGGCGGCCTGGGCGACCTCCCAGCGGGTGTCCTCGGCGGTGACCACCAGGATCACGCCATCGACCAGGGTGCCGATCACCAGGCTGTCGACGCTGGAGTACACCGCCTCGCCGTCGATGACCACGAAGCGGTAGTGCGCGCTGAGCTGGCTCAGCAGGGCACGCAGGCGGTCCGGGTTGAGGCGTTCGTTGCCACGCCGGTACTGGCCGCACGGCAACATGTCGAAAGGCTGGTCTGATACCCGCACCAGGCAGTCCTGCAGCACGGGCGGGGTGTCCTGCTCGAACAGCAGGTCGCGAAAGCCGGGCAGCTTCTGCAGGCCCATCTGCTGGGTCAGGCTGTTGCTGGTAGGGCTGCTGTCCACCAGCAGTACCGGTCCGCCGCTCATCAGCGTCAGCTGCTTGGCGAAGGCCAGCGCACTGGTGCTGGTACCGCTGCCGGTATTGGCCGCGGTCAGCAGCAGCACGCGCTGCTCCTGGTCCAGCACGGTGGACGTCAGGTTGGTTTCGCTGGGGGTGGCGATGGTCAGACTTCTCGAAGTAGAACCGTCCATTCAACTTGCTCCGTGGCCGCTGAAGACTTTGAAGGGGGTCTTGAGCAGGATCTTCAGGTCCAGGCTCAAGCTCTGTTCGGCGATGTAACTCAGGTCAAGCTCGACCCGCTGGTCGAAGTCGATGTTGCTGCGCCCCGAGATCTGCCACAGGCCGGTCATGCCGGGGTAGATGCTCAGGCGCGCCAGGTGGCTGTCCTTGTAGCGATAGGCGTTGAAGGAGGTGGGGCGAGGGCCCACCAGGCGCATTTCGCCGCGGATCACGTTGAACAGGTTGGGCAGCTCGTCCAGGCTGCTGCGCCGCAGGAAGCTGCCGATGCGGGTTACGCGCGGGTCCTTGTCGATCTTGAAGTCGATGGCGTCGGCGCCGTGCTTGTTCAGGTGGCGCACCGACTCCTTGAGGTCCTCGGCGTTGGCGACCATGGTGCGGAACTTGTACATGCCGAAGCTGCGCCCGCGGTAGCCGGTGCGCTGCTGCACGAAGAACACCGGGCCGGGGCTGCTCAGCTTGACCAGCACGGCCAGCACCAGCAGCAGCGGTGAAATCAACAGCACGATCATCAGCGCACCGATGAACGACAGTACGCGGTTGGTGCGCGACAGCGTCCACGGCCGCCCGCCGGCGCGCCCGGTCATCCAGCCACGGCCCTGCATGTGAATCGCCGCATCGATGCGCATGCGGTGATTGGGGTCCATGCGTTTGTCCTGGCGCAGGGCCTGGGTTTCAGCACTTTTCTGTTGGCCTGTCATACCACCCTCCGTTGATGCTCGGGCGCGGCAACCGGCGTTTGCCCGATGGACCGCACAGCGTCGTCGGGCGTGTGCGCGTAATAATCGACGAACCAGGCGACGAAGCGGCGCAGCCCTTCGTCCAGCGAGATGCACGGGGTGAAGCCGGTGGCCTGGGCCAGGGCACTGGCATCGGCGCAGGTGTCCAGCACGTCACCTGGCTGCAGGGGCAGCAACTCGACCTGGGCGGTGCGCTGCAGGTGTTTTTCCAGCAGCGCCACGTAGTCGGTCAGGGCCACCGGCCGTTGCCCGCCGATGTTGTAGATGCGCCAGGGCGCGTGGCTGCTGGCCGGGTCGCTGGCCAGGCGGTCCCAGGCCGGGTCGCTGACCGGGGCCAGCGGGATCAGGCGCACCAGGCTTTCGACGATGTCGTCGATGTAGGTGAAGTCGCGCTGGTGCTGGCCGTAGTTGAACAGCTTGAGCGGGTGGCCCTGGCTGATGGCCTGGGCGAACTGGATGGGCGACATGTCCGGGCGCCCCCAGGGGCCGTACACGGTGAAAAAGCGCAGCCCGGTGGTGGGGATGGCGAACAGGTGGCTGTAGCTGTGGGCCATCAGTTCGTTGGCCTTCTTGCTCGCGGCGTACAGCGACAGCGGATGGTCCACTGCGTCCTGCACGGCATAGGGTGTGCGCTGGTTGCTGCCGTACACCGAGCTGGAGGAGGCATACAGCAGGTGCTGCACCGGATGGCGGCGGCAGGCCTCGAGCATGTTGAGGAAACCCACCAGGTTGCTGTCCACGTAGGCGCGCGGGTTGTCCAGCGAATAGCGCACCCCGGCCTGGGCGGCCAGGTGGATCACCACCTCGGGGGCGAACTCGGCGAACAGCGCCTCGATGCCTGGGCCGTCGGCCAGGTCCAGGCGGCGCAGGTCGAAATCGCCGGCCTGGGCCTGGACCCAGCGCACGCGGTCTTGCTTGAGCGCGGGGTCGTAGTAGTCGTTGAAATTATCCAGGCCCACGACCTGATGGCCGTCGCGCAACAGGCGCAGTGTGCAGTGTGCGCCGACGAAGCCGGCCGCACCGGTGACCAGTATTCTCATGGCGCCGATACCTGCGGTTGTACCTGGCGCAGGCCGATGCCGCTGTAGGTCAGGCCGAAGGTTGCCACCTGTTCGGGGCTGTAGAGGTTGCGTCCGTCGATGATCAGGCGTTCGCGCAGCTTTTGCGCCAGCAGGTTGAAATCCACCACGCGGAAGGTCTTCCACTCGGTGCAGATCACCAGCGCATCGGCATCTTCCAGGGTGTCGTCACGGGTGGCGCACAGTTGCAGGTCGTCGCGGTAGCCATACAGGCGCCGGCATTCGGCCATGGCTTCGGGGTCGAAGGCGCGCACCGTGGCGCCCTCGGCCCACAGCGCCTCCATCAGGTAGCGGCTGGGGGCTTCGCGCATGTCGTCGGTATTGGGTTTGAAGGCCAGGCCCCACAGGGCGATGGATTTGCCCTTCAGGCTGCCGGGGAAGCTGCGCTTGAGCTTGCTGAACAGGATCTGGCGCTGGCTGTCGTTGATTTCGCTCACGCTCTGCAGCAGGCGCAGCGGCATGCCGCTGTGTTCGGCGGTATGCAGCAGCGCGCGCAGGTCCTTGGGGAAGCACGACCCGCCAAAGCCACAGCCCGGGTAGATGAAGTGGTAGCCGATGCGTGGGTCCGAGCCGATGCCCTTGCGCACCGATTCGATGTCGGCACCGAGGAACTCGCTGAGGTTGGCCAGTTCGTTCATGAAGCTGATGCGCGTGGCGAGCATGGCGTTGGCCGCGTACTTGGTCAGCTCGGCGCTGCGGTTGTCCATGAACATGAGCTTTTCATGATTGCGGCAGAACGGCGCGTACAGCTCGGACAACTGCTGCTGGGCCTGGTCATCGGCGGTACCGACGATGATCCGATCCGGGCGCATGCAGTCGGCCAGGGCGCTGCCTTCCTTGAGAAACTCGGGGTTGGAGACCACCCGCACCTGCAGTTGATGCTTGCCCAGCCGGTCGAGCTCCTCGCGGGCGAGCGCGGCCACCTTGTCGGCGGTGCCCACCGGCACGGTGGACTTGATGATCAGGGTGCGGTGCGCCGCCATCAGGCCGGCGATCTGGCGGGTGACGCCCAGCACGTGGGAAAGGTCGGCCGAGCCGTCTTCGTCCGGTGGGGTGCCGACCGCGATGAAGATCAGTTCGGCGTGGGCGACGGCATCGCTGGCCTGGGTACTGAACGACAGCCGACCTTCCTTGATGTTTTCCTCGAGCATGCTCGACAGGCCAGGCTCATGTATAGGTGGAACACCTTGTCGCAACTGACTGATTTTATGGGCGTCTACATCGACACAGAGTACCCGGTGACCTACGTCAGCCAAGGCGGCAGCTTGCACAAGTCCGACATAACCGGTGCCAAATACGCTCACATCCATGCTGGCGTGCCTCGTATGGAGTAATGAAAGTGAAACAGCGGGTGTGAATTCGGTATAGACCAGCTGAGCCGGTTTGTGTCAAACCTATGGCATGTATCTGTAGAGTTACAGGTGGTAGGAGTTCCACTGTTTTGCCATCAACCCTTTTCCAATCCGTACCTTAGCGTCGAAATGGGCTGGCACTTGGCCGGTTGTCAATGCGATGAACGGTCGTAGCCCGCGTAAAACGTGGCTCGTGGAATGTGGGTTGTTTCGCGAATGCATCAGATTCCCGCTTCAAAAGCGTCATAATCGGCGCCCTACATTTCGTCATTTTTTTGACAAACTGTGGTTTGCGCTTTGTCGGCATCCTGCTACCGTGTGGGAAACCTCAGTGGGCTGGGGGAAACATTTCTGGCGGGGAAGTCATGCGCGTTTACATCAAGGGACTGTTGCTGCTGGTTTACCTTCTGAGTTTCCATGCGTGCTACCTCGAGCGTCTCGAGGCGATCGGGCTGGGGGTGGCACTGGTGTTGTATGCCGGTGTGTTCGTGCTGCTGGTGGCTGCTCTGTGGCTGTGCGCGAACATACGCCAGGGCCTGGTGCGCTGGCTGTTTGCAGTGGGGTTCTGTGCCAGCGCGGTGTTTTTCGACGCCTATACGCGCATAACCGCCGAATACCTCACCTACAGCGCCTTCGTTTCGATGGTGTATTCGGGTGGGTTCATCGGCGAGGCGCTTGAGCAGTACCACAGCGTGATCGTGGGGGTCGCGGCCAAGGGGCTGCTGTTGCTGCTGGGGCTGGGCCTGCGCCCGGACCCGGTGCAGCGGCTGCCCGGCACCCTGGCGTGGGCCGCACCGCTGCTGGGCCTGGCGCTGTTGACCGGCATCCTGTTCGTGCGTGCCGGCGAGGGCGCACGCGGCCTGCCGGTGATGTACACGCCGCTGGCCTACCTGAACCTGTTCCTCTACGAATCGCTGCACGACAGCGTGGGCCCGCGCCAGCCAGTGACGCTGGCGCGCAGCGGCCCGCCATTGGCGCGCGATATCGTGCTGATCATCGACGAGAGCGTTTCGGGCAACTACCTGGACCTCAATACCCCCAACGGGGTCACCAGCAACCTCACCCACCCCCAGCCGGGGGCCAGCATCTTCAACTACGGCTATGCCGCCTCCATCGCCAATTGCAGCGCCGACACCAACGTCACGCTGCGCTACGGCGGCACCCGCAGCGATTACCTGCGCATCAACTCGACCCTGCCGTCGATCTGGCAGTACGCCAAACAGGCCGGGCTTGGCACCGTCTACATCGACAGCCAGCGCACCGGCGGCAACCTGCAGAACCTGATGGATGCCACCGAAAAGCGCGACATCGACCAGTTCATCCAGTTCGATACCACCCCGGTGCGCGACCGCGACATGGCCGCACTGCAAAAGCTCGTGGAGCTGCTGGGCGACGGCAAGCCGCAACTGATCGTGATCAACAAGGTGGGGGTGCATTTTCCGGTGCACGACAAGTACCCGGATGCGTTCATGACCTACACGCCGGCGTTGCCGCGGGGCCACTATGCCGACATCGCCGATACCGGTCAGCGCGACGGGTTCAGTGGTACCCCGCAGGACTGGGTGCTGTACCGCAACTCGTACAAGAACAGCGTGCTGTGGAGCGTGGGCGAATTCTTCAAGCGCCTGTTTGCCCAGGCCGACCTGAGCCAGGCGGTGATCATCTACACCTCCGACCATGGCCAGGACCTGCATGAGCGCGGCAACCCGGGGCTCAACACCCACTGTGGCGAGAACCCGGTGGAGGAAGAGGGCCTGGTGCCGCTGGTGGTGATCCAGGGCCAGGGCCTGAAGACTTTGGACTGGCAGGCGCAACTGGCGACCAACAAGGACCGCTCCAGCCACTACAACATCTTCCCCACGCTGCTGCAGTTGCTGGGGTATGACGCTGCGGCGGTCGAGCCGATCTACGGACACGCGCTCAACGTGCCGACCAACGATCCGTTCAGTTTCAACTACCGCTTCAATGCACGCCTTGGTGCCAAGCCCGAGTTCAAGCATATCGACCTGGACGTGGTGGTCACACCGGGGCCGCAGGGCATGCCGGTGGGCACGGCCCAGTGAGCTGACCGGCCCGATGCCTCAGGAACCGGAGGCCGGGCACCCGGCCCGGGTGTCATCGGCCGCCTGGGCTATCAGCCCTGCAAGACGCGCCACGTTGCGTTGCTGGGCTGCTACCAGCTCGGCAATCCCGGTGCCCGCCGCACTGCGTACCAGGCTGTGGCAGCGCAGGGCGGGGCGGTTGGCATCGCCGCCCAGTGTACGCAGGCGCCAGCGCGCCTCCAGCAGGGCGTATTGCCCGGGTACCGAGTCGAAGCGCTGCACCTCCAGGCGCAGGCCCAGGGTGCGCGGTGCATTGCTGTTGAGCTGGCCACTCAAGGCGCTGCGCAGTTCATCCACCAGGCTGGCGCCCCACCATTCACTGTCGAGCACCGCCAGGCCGCTGTCGCCCTGACGCACGACAATCTGCTCGCGGTCGACCTGGGGCGGCACGCTGATGGACTCTATGCGTACGTCTACCGCACGGGTCGCCCCGGCCTGTAGCTGCGCAGGCACCAGGGTGTGGTAGTGCACCGGCTCGCTGCGACAGGCCGCCAGCAACAGCGCGATGCCAAGCAGCGAAGGTTTGAGCAGATAGGTCATGGGGCGGGCTCCAGTGCTCATTGGCGCGAGGAAGGTTGCAAGGCATCAGCAGGGGCATTGTCGGGCCGCCCGCGCAGCAGCGACTCGGGGTTGCGCTTGAGGTAGTCGGCCAGCTCGCGCATCGAGCGCGTCATGCGGCCCAGGTCGTCCAGGGTCTGCGACAGCTGCTCGCGCTGTGGCGAGTCGTCGGCCAGGGTCGCATTGGCACTCTTGAGCGTGGTGCTCATGTCCTGCAGCGTGCCCTCGATGCCGGGCAGGGTCTTGCCATTGAACTGCTTGAGCGCCTTGCGCAGCTCCACCAGGTTGGCGTCAAGGTTGCCGGCGATGCGTTCGATGGGCAGCTTGTTGATCTTCTCGACCATGGCCTGGAACTGCTCCTGCAGTTGCTCCAGGCTGCTGGGGATGGTCGGGATGGTGATGGGGCGCGCGCTCGGGTCGAAGGTCACCTTGGGCGCCTTGGGGTAGAAATCCAGGGCGATGTACAACTGCCCGGTCAACAGGTTGCCGCTGCGGGCCTGGGCGCGCAGGCCGTTGTCGATGAAGGTGCCCATCAGGCGGACGCCGGCCTGTTCATCGTCAGGGTTGTGATTGAGCACCTTGAGCATCTTGGTATGCGCCTGGCCCAGGCGTTGCGGGTAGATCACGATGCCCACATTCACCGGAAAAGTGCGGGTCTTGGCGTCGAAGTCGAGGTTGATGGCGACTACCCGGCCGAATTCCATGCCCAGGAACTCCACCGGTGCGCCCACCTTGAGCCCGCGCAGCGACTGGTCGAAGCGCAGCGCCAGGTACTGCGCCTTGCCCGCCGGCGGGGCGAGGGCGGCGGGGCGGTCGTCGAACAGCTCGAAGGTCTTGTCCTCGGCTGCCGGCTGGTCGTCGGGGCTGTAGTCCGGGGCCCTGAAGGCCACGCCGCCGACCATCAGCGACGACAGCGACTCGGTGCGCAGGGCAAAGCCGTTGGCACCCACCTCTACATCCACGCCGCTGGCGTTCCAGAACCGTGTGTTGTCGGTGACGAAGGCATCGTTGGGGGCGTGCACGAACACTTCGACATTGACCCCTTTGCCGTTGGCGTCCAGCGCGTACGACACCACCTGGCCGACCTGGATCTTGCGGTAGTACACCGGCGAGCCGACGCCCAGCGAGCCGAGGTCGGAGGCATGCAGGTTGAAGCGCTTGCCGGGTTCGCCGTAGGTGATTGGCGGTGGTGTCTCCAGGCCGGTGAAGGTCTTGGCGCGGGTGTCCGACTGCCCGGCATCGGCGCCGATGAAGTCACCGGAGAACAGCGTGTCGATACCCGTTACGCCGCCCGCACCGATGCGCGGGCGCACCACCCAGAACAGCGAGTCCTGGCGGGTGAAGTTCTCGGCCTGCTTGACCAGCTTGATGGTGGCGGTGACGCTCTTCTGGTCCTGGCTGAGCTCCACTTCGCTGACCTGGCCGATCACCACGTTGCGGTACTTCACTGCTGTCTTGTTGGCCTCCAGCCCCTGTCCGGTCTTGAAGGTGACCTGGATACTGGGGCCTTCCTGCAGCCAGTTGTGCACCACCAGCGAGATGCCCACCAGCACTGCCACGATCGGCACGATCCACACCAGCGACACGCTGAAGCGCCGGGTCTGCACCGCCGGGCGGGCCGGTTGTGCCGCGCTGTGGTTGCTGTCTTCACTCATGCGCGGGTTCCTTGCCGTTGGGCGGTTGCCAGATCAGGCGGGGGTCGAAGCTCATGGCCGCGAGCATGGTGAACACCACTACCATGCCGAAAAACAGAATGCCCAGGCGCGGCTCGATGTCGCCCAGGGCCTGGAACTTGACCAGCGCGGCAACCAGCGCCACCACGATCACATCGAGCATCGACCAGTAGCCGATCAGCTCGACGAAGCGGAACAGCTTCGAACGCTGGCGCTGGGCCCAGGTACTGCCGCGCTGCACCGTCACCAGCAGCAGGCCCAGGGCCACGAACTTGGTGGCCGGCACCGCGATGCTGGCGATGAAGATGATCAGTGCGATGTCCCATGAGCCATGGGACCAGAACTCGAGCACGCCACTCATGATGGTGCTGTCGTCGCCGGCACCGAACAGCTTGGTGTTCATCACCGGCAGCAGGTTGGCCGGAATGTAGAACACCAGGGCGGCGATCAGGTACGCCCAGGTTCGGGTCAGCGACTCGGGCTTGCGCTCATGCAGCGGCGCTGCGCAGCGAGGGCACTGGGTGGGGTGGTCGCGGTTGTCGCAGGCCAGCCCGCAGGCATGGCACAGCACCAGGCCCAGCTCGCTGGCCAGCGGCGGCGCGTTCAAGACAGGTACACCCACAGGTCGCGGATATCGCGCCCGGCCAGGCGGATCATCAGCAGGCTCAGGGCGGCCAGGGCGATCAACCCCAGGCCTGGCAGCACATCGAGCAGCCCGGCCAGCTTGAACACCGCCACCATCGACCCCAGCAGGCACACCTCCAGCATGCTCCACGGGCGCAGGGTTTCCAGCCAGCGCATGCACAGGCTGAAGGCCGGCGAGCGGCGTCGGCCCAGGGCATGCACCAGCACCCACAGCAGCAGCAACAGCTGGAACATCGGCGCGATGATGATCGCGATGGCGGCCACCAGGGCGATGAAGGTGATCGGCCCGGTGGCCAGGGCGCGCACCGAGTCCCATAACGTGGCGCTGTTGTGCAGGCCTTGCAGGCTGATGCTCATCACCGGGTAGAAGTTGGCGAACATCCACAGGATCGCTGCAGTGAGGCTCAGCGCCAGGCGCTGCTGTACATCCAGGCCGTTATGGCGCTGCAGCACGGCGCCGCAACGCAGGCATAGCGCTTTCTGGTGTTTGGCGAGCTCGACCCGTTCATACACGCAGTCGCAGTGTTCGCAGATGATCAACCGATCGGTGCTGGCCACGCTTGGCACTCGCAACAGGGACTAGCTCAATATAGAAGCGCATGGCAATTGAGCAAATCGGCGCCGTTGGGCCATGGTCTATGCTTGACCCTTTGACCCCTTCCAACGCCGCTTTGCAGGAGGCCTGCGCATGCCTACGCGTCGCCGTTTTCTCGCCACCAGTGCTGCCCTGGCCGCTGGCCTGGGGCTGCTGCTGAGCCGCCCGCACGCCCTGGCGCAGCCCCACACGGCGCTGCTCGAGCGCAAGGTGCCGTCCACCGGCGAGGCCTTGCCGGTGATCGGCGCCGGCACCTCGGGCAGTTTCGAGGTGACGGCGGGTTCCCCCGAGTACCAGCAGCTCAAAGCGGTGCTGCAGGTGTTCTTCGACGGTGGCGGCCGGGTCATCGATACCTCGCCCAACTATGGCGGCGCCGACGCGATACTGGGCCAGTTGCTGGAGGAGGGCGGTTGGCGCGAGCGCACCTTCCTGGCCACCAAGATCGCCGCCGACAGCCAGGCTGCGGCGCAGGCGCAATGGGCCCAGACGCTGCGCAGCCTGCGCACCGACAAGGTCGATCTGCTGCAGGTGCACAACCTGCGCGACTGGCAGCGCCAACTGCCCTACGCCCGTGAACTCAAGGCCCAGGGCAAGACCCGTTACGTGGGCGTTACCCATTACACCGATGGCGGGCTGGACGAACTGGAGCGCATCCTGCGCCGCGAGCCGCTGGACTTCATCCAGATCCACTATTCGGTGAATGCACCTGGCGCCGCGCGCACGGTGCTGCCGCTGGCACAGGACAAGGGCGTGGCGGTACTGATCAACCGCGCCTTCGACGACGGCAGGCTGTTTGCCAGGGTCAAGGGCCAGCCGTTGCCGGGCTGGGCCGGCGAAGCCGGCATTGGCAGCTGGGCGCAGCTGTTTCTCAAATTTGCCCTCAGTCACCCGGCAGTGACGACCGTGATCCCGGCCACCAGCCGCCCGGACCGTCAACGCGACCAGCTCAAGGCCGGCAGTGGCGCGTTGCTCGACACGGCCCGGCAGCAGGCGCTGATCAAGATGTTCGGCTGATGCGCCTGCTGGGCCGGCTGTTCACCTTTCACGACGACGAAACCCCGGCGGTGGTGGGCGGCCTTGCGCTGTTCTTCCTGCTGTTCGCCGGCTATTTCATGCTGCGCCCGGTACGCGAGACCATGGGGGTGGCCGGCGGCGTCGACAACCTGCAATGGCTGTTCACCGGCACCTTCATCGTCACCTTGCTGGCATTGCCGCTGTTCGGCTGGGTGGTGGCGCGGGCCCGGCGGCGCAGGATCCTGCCCTGGACCTACGGCTTTCTGGCAAGCAACCTGCTGGCCTTCGCCCTGGTGTTCGCGGTGCAGCCCGACAACCTGTGGGTGGCCCGGGCGTTCTACATCTGGCTGTCGGTGTTCAACCTGCTGAGCATCTCGCTGGCCTGGAGCGTACTGGCCGACCTGTTCAGCAACGAGCAGGCCAAGCGCCTGTTCGGGTTGCTCGCAGCCGGTGCGAGCCTGGGCGGGCTGGTGGGGCCGATACTGGGTACCCTGCTGGTGGGCGTGGTCGGGCATGCCGGGCTGGTGTTGCTGGCCACGCTGTTTCTGCTGGGCAGCATCGGCGCGGCAACCTACCTGCAGCGCTGGCGCGACCGTGCGCCCTTGCCGGCGGAGGCCGAACACCCGCGCTCCCGGCCGCTGGGCGGCAACCCGTTCGCCGGGGCCGGCGAGGTGCTGCGCTCGCCCTACCTGTTGATGCTGGCGCTGTTCGTGGTGCTGCTGGCCAGCATCAGCACCTTCCTGTACTTCGAGCAGGCGCGGCTGGTGGCACAGACCTTTACCGACCGCACCCGCCAGACCCAGGTGTTCGGCCTGATCGACACCGTGGTGCAGGCGCTGGCGATCCTCACCCAGTTGTTTTTCACAGGGCGGATCGCGCGGCGCATGGGGGTGGGCGTGTTGCTGGTGGCGGTGCCGCTGGTGATGGTGGCCGGCTTCCTGTGGCTGGCCCTGGCCCCGGTGTTTGCGGTGTTCGTGGTAGTGATGGTGGTGCGCCGTGCGGGGGAGTATGCGCTGGTACGGCCGGGGCGCGAGATGCTGTACACCGTGTTGCCGGCCGAGCAGAAGTACCGCGCCAAGAACTTCATCGACACGGTGGTCTATCGCGGTGGCGATGCGCTCAGTGGCTGGGTCAAGCGCGGGCTGGATGTGCTGGGTGAGCACCCGCAACTGGCGATGCTGATCGGGGCGGGGATTGCGCTGGGGTGGGCGGCTACCGGGGGCTGGCTGGGTAGACGGCAGCGGCGATTGGAGCAACGCAATTGAACGGTGTTGGCTTGCTTCGCCGGCAAGGCCGGCTCCTACAGGGGGTTGCGCCGTTCACAGAACCCCGTAGCAGCCGGCCTTGCCGTGCAGTCAGTCGAGCACTGCCACCGGTTCCGGGTTGCGGCTCACCCACCAGCCAAACCCGGCGGCGGTAAAGAACATGATCAGGCTGTACAGCGCCGCCGGAATGGCCATGGTCGAGTTGTTGAGCAGGGTCGGGCTCAGCGCCAGTGCAATCGCCAGCGTACCGTTGTGGATGCCGATCTCCATGCCGATGGCGATGGCCTGGCGCTTCGGAATCTTCAGTATCCGCGGCACATAGTAGCCCAGCCCCAGACTCACCAGGTTGAACAACAGCGCGGCTGCGCCTACCAGGGGCGCGTACTCGACCACGGTGGCCCAGTCTTTCATCAGCGCCAGCATCACCGTGCCGGCCAGGAACAGCGCCGCCACCAGCTTCATCGGTTTCTCCATGCGCGCCGCGAAGGCCGGGGTCAGGCGCCGCACCAGCATGCCCAGTGCCACCGGCACCAGCACGATGGCAAACACCTGCAGCACCTTGGCGAACTGCAGCGGGATGGCCTGGTCGGCGCTCATGAAGTAGCTCAGCGACAGGTTGACCAGCAGCGGCATGGTCAGGATCGCGATCAGCGAGTTCACCGCCGTCAGCGTGATGTTGAGCGCCACGTCACCGTGCGCCAGGTGGCTGAACAGGTTGGCGGTGGTGCCACCGGGCGAGGCCGCCAGCAACATCAGGCCGACCGCCAGGGCCGGTGCCAGGCCAAAACCGTTGGCAATCAGAAAGCAGATGAAGGGCAGCAGCAGGATCTGGCACACCAGGCCGATGACCACCGGCTTGGGGTATTTCACCACCCGGGCGAAGTCGGCCAGGGTCAGCGAAAGCCCCAGGCCGAACATGATGATGCCCAGCGCAACGGGCAGGAAGGCGGTCAGCAATGGCGAAGCGGTCATGGCAGCAACTCGCAGAAAAGAGGTGTCGGCATTCTAGGCCACCAGATCGCCATGTGCTGCTGGGGAGGCCCCGTAGATACAAGTCTTTACGAAAAGGTGCGCAGCGTGCACCGGGCAGGTTGCGCGCACCGTTATGGGGCAAATGCATGCACCGCTCGGGTCGCCCGCCGCGCTCGAGGGGCGTGGCAGAGCGATTCCCGGGCGTTGGGCACAGCCCTTGCTAAAGTCTGTTGAAAGGCCCGGGTACTGGAAGACAGCAGCCAATTAGAAGAAGCCGTTACGAACACGGCGAGGAGTGGGGTATGTCCGGAGCTTTTTTTGACGAAATGTATGCCGCAGGGGGCCAGTGTCGCCCGCATTACCGCGAGTTTGCCCGCTGGCTAGCGGACACGCCGCTGGAACTGCTGGCGCAACGCCGCCGCGAAGCCGACCTGCTGTTCCACCGCGCAGGCATCACCTTCACGCTCTACGGTGACGAGCAGGGCACCGAACGCCTGATCCCGTTCGACATCATTCCGCGCAGCATCAAGGCCAGCGAATGGCAGGTCATCGAGCGTGGCTGCATCCAGCGGGTGCAGGCACTGAACATGTTCCTGGCCGATATCTACCATGAGCAGCGCATCCTCAAGGCCGGCATCATCCCGGCCGAGCAGGTGCTGGCCAACGAGGGCTACCAGGTGGCCATGCGTGGCCTGGGGCTGCACCGGGGCCTCTATGCGCATATCGCGGGGGTGGACCTGGTGCGCGATGGCGACGGCAGCTACTACGTGCTCGAGGACAACCTGCGCACCCCCAGCGGCGTGAGCTACATGCTCGAAGACCGCAAGATGATGATGCGCCTGTTCCCCGAGCTGTTCGCCGCCCAGCGCATCGCGCCCATCGACCATTACCCCAACCTGCTGCTCGACACGCTCAGGAGCGCCAGCCCGCTGGACAACCCCACGGTGGTGGTGCTGACCCCGGGGCGCTTCAACAGTGCGTACTTCGAGCATGCGTTCCTGGCCCGCGAAATGGGGGTGGAACTGGTGGAAGGCGCCGACCTGTTCGTGCGTGACGACCGCGTGTTCATGCGCACCACCTGCGGCCCCCAGCCGGTGGACGTGATCTACCGCCGGCTGGATGACGCCTTCCTCGACCCGTTGACCTTCAACCCTGAGTCGATGCTCGGGGTGCCCGGCCTGATTGCCGCCTACCGCCTGGGCAACGTGGTGCTGGCCAATGCGGTCGGCACCGGGGTGGCGGACGACAAGTCGATCTACCCCTACGTGGGCGAGATGATCCGCTTCTACCTGGACGAAGCGCCGATCCTGAAGAACGTGCCCACCTGGCAGTGCCGCAAGCCGGCCGAGCTGTCCCATGTGCTGGCCAACCTGGAGCACCTGGTGGTCAAGGAAACCCAGGGCTCCGGGGGCTACGGCATGCTGGTGGGGCCGGCGTCGACGGCAGCGCAGATCGAAGCATTCCGCCTGCGCCTCAAGGCCCGGCCGCAGGACTACATCGCCCAGCCCACCTTGTGCCTGTCCACCTGCCCGACCTTTGTCGAAAGCGGCATTGCCCCGCGCCATATCGACCTGCGCCCGTTCGTGCTGTCGGGCAGCCAGACCCGCCTGGTGCCCGGCGGCCTCACGCGGGTGGCGCTGCGCGAAGGCTCGCTGGTGGTCAACTCGTCGCAGGGCGGCGGTACCAAGGACACCTGGGTGGTGGAGGACTGAACCATGCTTTCAAGAACCGCTGCAGACCTCTACTGGATGTCGCGTTACCTGGAGCGCGCGGAAAACCTCGCGCGCATGCTCGAAGTGAGCTATTCGCTGTCGCTGATGCCCCAGGCCGGGCGCAGCGACGGCCACGCGGAGCTGGCCATGTCGCTGCTGGCGGCCGGCACGCTGGAAGACTACAAGGCCCGCCACGGCGCGCTCGACACCGAGCACATGCTGCACTTCTTTGCCCTGGACGAGGCCAACCCCGGCAGCATCTACTGCTGTTTGCGTGCGGCGCGCAGCAATGCCCACGCCGTGCGCGGGCGCATCACCGCCGACATGTGGGAGAACATCAATGCCACCTGGCTGGAGATGCGCGCCATTGCCGGCAACGGCCTGGGCCGCTACGGCATCAGCCAGTTCTGCGAATGGGTGCGGGAGCGTTCGCACCTGTTTCGCGGGGCCACCTCGGGCACCATCATGCGCAACGAGGCCTATGGCTTCATTCGCCTGGGCACCTTCATCGAACGTGCCGACAACACCTTGCGCCTGCTGGATGCGCGCTACGAGATGTTTGGCGAGGAGTCGGAGGAGGTCAGCGACAAGTCGGCCCGTGGCTACTACCAGTGGAGCGCCTTGCTGCGCGCCCTGTCGTCGTTCGAGGCTTTCAACGAGATCTACCGCAACGCACCGAACGCCGAGCAGGTTTCGGAAATGCTGCTGTTGCGCGCCGAGGTGCCGCGCTCGCTGCATGCCTGCATCCAGGAGCTGGACCTTGAACTGTCCAACCTGCCCGGCATCAACGGCCGCCCGGCGCAGCGCCTGGCCGCCGGCCTCAACGCTCGCCTGCGCTATACCGGCATCGACGAGATCCTCGATGCAGGCCTGCACGCCTGGCTGATCGAGTTCATCGATCAGGTACGCGACCTGGGCCAGGCCATTCACGACGCCTACCTGGAGGTGGTATGAAACTGTCCATTCGCCACGACACCACCTACAGCTATGCCAACGAGGTGTGCACCAGCATCCAGTTCCTGCGCCTCACGCCCCAGGACAGCGAGCGCCAGCGGGTCATCGACTGGCAGGTGGACATGCCGCGCAAGGCGCGCAGCCAGCTCGACCCCTATGGCAACGTGCTGCATGTACTGACCCTGGACGAGCCCCACGGTGAGATCGTGCTGTGCGCCCACGGCCAGGTGGAAATCGACCCCACCCGCGAGGTGGAGCCGGACCTGCAGTCGCCGCTGCCGTTTCTGCGCAGCAGCCCGCTGACCGCCGCCGACGAGGCGCTGCTGGCGTTTGCCGCGCAGCATTGCGGCGAGCGGCGCGACAGGGCGGCGCTGATCGAGCTGATGAATGCGCTGGCCGAGCACATGACCTACAGCCCCGGCGCCACCGAGGTGGGCACTACCGCGGCCGAGTCGTTCGCCAGGCAGGCGGGGGTTTGCCAGGACCATACCCATGCGTTTCTGGCCTGTGTGCGCAGCCTGGGTATCCCGGCGCGCTATGTGTCGGGCTACCTGTGCACCGAGGACGCCACGCACCTGGCCAGCCATGCCTGGGCCGAAGCCTGGCTGGGGGAGGGCTGGTACAGTTTCGATATCACCAATCGGCTGGCCAGGCCCGAGCGCCACCTGAAGCTGGCGGTGGGGCTGGATTACCTGGATGCGTGCCCGGTGCGCGGAATGCGCCGGGGCGGGGGGGTGGAGCACATGCTGGCCAAGGTGCAGGTGGAACTGATGGTGCAGGTGCAGTAGCCAGGCGATGCAAGGTGTCGACGCCATCGCGGGTCAAGCCCGCTCCCACAGGGGCCACGGCAATCTTGTGGGAGCGGGCTTGACCCGCGACGAGGCGCTGCAGATCGAGGGTCAGGCGCGCTCGATGGCCAACGCCACACCCTGCCCACCACCGATGCACAGGGTTGCCAGGCCCTTCTTCGCATCACGCTTGATCATCTCGTGCAGCAACGACACCAGCACCCGGCAACCCGAGGCACCGATCGGGTGGCCCAGGGCAATCGCGCCGCCGTTGACGTTGACCTTGCTCGCGTCCCAGCCCAGCTCCTGGCCCACCGACAACGCCTGGGCCGCGAAGGCTTCGTTGGCTTCGATCAGGTCCAGCTGATCCAGCGACCAGTCGGCCTTCTGCAGGCAGCGACGGGTCGCGCTGACCGGGCCGATACCCATGATCGCCGGGTCCACGCCCGCATTGGCATAGGCCGCAATGCGCGCCAGTACCGGCATGCCCAGGGCCTTGGCCTTGGCCGCGCTCATCAGCAGCACCGCCGCTGCGCCGTCGTTGAGGCTCGAGGCGTTGCCCGCCGTCACGCTGCCGTCCTTCTTGAACGCCGGCTTGAGCTTGGCCAGCGACTCGGCGGTGGTGCCGGCGCGGGGCTGTTCGTCGGTGGCGAACACCAGCGGCTCACCCTTGCGCTGCGGGATCTGGATCGGGGTGATCTCGTCGGCAAAGCGGCCGGCTTCGATGGCCGCGCAGGCCTTTTGCTGCGAGGCGGCGGCAAAGGCGTCCTGGGCCTCACGGGTGATGGCGTACTTGTCCACCAGGTTCTCGGCGGTGATGCCCATGTGGTAGTCGTTGAAGGCATCCCACAGGCCGTCGCTGATCATGCTGTCGATCATGCTGGCATGGCCCATGCGCAGGCCGGTGCGCGCGGCAGGCAGCACGTAGGGGGCCAGGCTCATGTTCTCCATGCCGCCGGCGATGATCACCTCGGCGTCGCCACAGCGGATCGCCTGGGCGCCCAGGTGCAGGGCCTTGAGGCCCGAGCCGCAGACCTTGTTCAGGGTCAGGGCCGGTACCGCATGGGGCAGGCCGGCCTTGATCGCGGCCTGGCGCGCCGGGTTCTGGCCGCTGCCGGCGGTGAGCACCTGGCCCAGAATCACCTCATCCACTTCGCTGCCGGCCAGCCCGGTCTGCTCCAGCAGGCGGCGGATCACCGCTGCGCCCAGCTCCGGGGCCGGGATGGCGGCCAGCGAACCCTGGAAACTGCCGATGGCGGTACGAGTGGCCGCGACAATGACGACGTCTTGCATGGAATATTCTCCTTGTTAGTGGTCCAGTGGCGTGAGTGTTGCGCCATTACATATATTTGTTAAGTTGATTTTTGAGATGGATTGATCGATAAACCTCAACAATTCCTCCTTTTGCCGGAGTCAGCATGACCGTCAAGCAACTGCGTGCCTTCTGGGCAGTGGCCCAGAGCCTGAGTTTTGCGGTGGCCTGCGAGCGTCTGCACCTGTCGCAGTCGGCACTGAGCCTGACCATCAAGTCGCTGGAGGAGGGCCTGGGCGGGCGGCTGTTCACGCGCACCACGCGCAACGTCACGCTGACCCCGGAAGGCGAATCGCTGCTGCCCCTGGCGCGCCGCCTGCTTGCCGACTGGGACAACGCCGAGGACGAGATCCGCCAGCGCTTCACCCTGCAGCGCGGGCGCGTGACCATTGCGGCGATGCCGTCGTTCGCCGGCAACCTGCTGCCGCCCATCCTGAAGAACTTTCGCACCCGCTACCCGAACATCGGGGTCACGGTGAACGACGTGATCAACGAACAGGTGCTGGAGATGGTGCGTGACCGCCAGGTGGAGCTGGGGGTGGCGTTCGAACCGTTCGAAGGCTCGTCGCTGGTGTTCTCGCCCCTGTACGTCGACCGGTTCACTGCCGTGGTGCCGCTGGATTCGCCCCTGGCCGCGCTGGATGAAATCGACTGGCAGACCTTGCTGCAGCAGCCGTTCATTACCTTGCAACGGCCCTCGAACGTGCGCGTGATGCTCGAAGAACACCTCAAGGCGCGCGGCATGAAGCTGGCGGTGGAGTTCGAGAGCCATCAACTGGTGACAGTGGGTCGCATGGTGGCCAGCGGGCTTGGGGTCAGCGCGGTGCCGGCCCTGTGCGCCGGCCAGATGCACGAGCTGGGCGCGCGCTGCATCACCCTGCGCGACCCGGTGGAACGTGCCATCGGGGTGCTGAGCAAGCCGGGCCACGAACTGTCGGCTGCGGCCCAGGCGTTGTTCGACAGCCTGCATGAACAGCAGGCCGAGGCCAGGCGCTAGACGGCGGCGAGCAGGCTGCGCAGGGGCACCTTGTTCTTCATCACCGGCGACTTGATCACGATGTAGCTGAAGTACTTCTCGATGCCGATGTTCTGGTCGAGGATGGTTTCCATCAGCTCCTGGTAATGCTGGATGCTGCTGGTCAGAAAGCGCACCAGGTAGTCATAGCCACCGCTGATCAGGTGGCATTCGAGCACTTCGTCGATGTTGCGGATGCTCGATTCGAATTTCTGAAAGTCGGAGCGTTTGTGGTCGCTCAGTGTGACTTCGGTGAAGATGGTTACCGAGTTGGCGAACTTTGCCAGGTTCAGGTGGGCTTCGTAGCCGCTGATATAGCCTGCCGCCTCGAGTCGCTTGACCCGTTGCAGGCACGGGCTGGGCGACAGCCCCACGGCTTCGGCCAGGCTGACGTTGGTCATGCGGCCGTCTTTCTGCAACTGGACCAGGATGTTGATATCGATCCGATCGAGCTTGGTTGCCGCTTCCATTCCTGACTCCTGAAATGCGGGATGACAAAAAAACACACTTTCACCCACGGGGCCTTCGCTGGCAAGGCCGCTCCCGGCGGGAGCCGGCATTGCCAGCGAAGGTGGCGCCGCAGAGGGGCGGATTAGGCCGTAGCGCGGGTCAACGCCTGGTCGAGCATGCGCAGCGCTTCGGAAATCTGCGCCTCGGTGGTCACCAGCGGTGCCAGGAAGCGCACCACGTTGCGGTACACGCCGCACTTGATCACCAGCAGGCCGGCTTCACGGGCCTGGTCGATGATGGCCTGGGCCAGGTTCGCGTCCGGGGTCTGCGCGGCGTCGTCGGCCACGATCTCGATGGCCTGCATGAAGCCCAGGCCACGCACGTCGCCGATGCACGGGTAGCGGTTCTGCAGGGCCAGCAGGCCTTCACGCAGTTGCACCGCACGCTGCTCGCCCTGGGCCAGCAGGTCTTCTTCCTCGAACAGGTCCATCACCGCCAGTGCAGCCGCGCAGGCCACGGCGTTGCCGCCGTAGGTGCCGCCCAGGCCGCCCGGGGTCGGCGCGTCCATGATCTCGGCACGCCCCACCACACCCGACAGCGGCATGCCGCCGGCCAGGCTCTTGGCCACGGTCACCAGGTCAGGCTGGATGCCCGAGTGCTGGAAGCCGAACGGCTTGCCGGTACGCCCGAAGCCGGCCTGGATCTCGTCCAGGATCAGCACGATGCCGTGGCGCGTGCAGCGTTCGCGCAGGGCACGCAGGAAGGCATCGGGGGCGCGCAGGAAGCCGCCATCGCCTTGCACCGGCTCGATCAGGATGGCCGCCACGCGGTCGGGGGCCACGTCGGTGGCGAACAGGTGGTCGAGTTCGGCCAGGGCGTCGTCACTGCTCACGCCGCGGTATTCGTTGGGGTAGGTGGCGTGGTAGATCTCGGCCGGGAACGGGCCGAAGTTCTGCTTGTACGGCTGGCTCATGCCGGTCAGGGTGACGCCCAGCAGGGTGCGCCCGTGGAAGCCGCCGCGGAACGAGATCACCGCCGGGCGGTTGGTGTAGCCACGGGCGATTTTGATGGCGTTCTCCACCGCTTCGGCGCCGGAGGTGAACAGCACGCTCTTGTAGGCTTCGCCGCCACCGACCATGGCGTTCAGGCGCGCTGCCACATCGATGTACGACGCATAGGCCACCACCTGGAAGCTGGCATGGGAGATCTCGCCCACCTGGCGGCGCACGGCCTCGACCACACGCGGGTGGTTGTGGCCGACGTTGAGCACGCCGATGCCGCCGACGAAGTCCAGGTAGCGCTTGCCGTCCACGTCCCACAGCTCCGAACCCTGGGCGTGGCTGACCACGATCGGGTGGGCGGTGGCGATGCCGCGGGGTACGTGCTGCTCGCGCAGGGCCAGCAGGCGTTGATTTTCAGTCAGTGCAGAATTCATGGTGCAGCTCCATTAACTAACGATGGTGTCAGGGGTTCGGGAACGCAGGTATTCAGTCGAGGCCGCCCATGTGCCAGGCCTTGATTTCGAGGAACTCGTCCAGGCCGTACTTGGAGCCTTCACGGCCGGTACCGGACTGTTTCATGCCGCCGAACGGGGCCACTTCCATGGAGATGATCCCGGTGTTCAGGCCGACCATGCCGAACTCCAGGCGCTCGCCCACACGCCAGGCGCGGCGCATGTCCTGGGTGAAGTAGTAGGCGCCCAGGCCGAACGGGGTAGCGTTGGCGATGGCCAGGGCCTCGGCTTCGTCCTTGAAACGGAACAGCGGGGCAACCGGGCCGAAGGTCTCTTCGGTGGCCAGCAGCATGTCGGTGGTGGCGTCCAGCAGCACGGTCGGCTGCACGAACAGGCCGGTGTCGTCGGGCACGCCGCCAATCGAGATGCTGGCGCCTTTTTCCACCGCATCGCCGATGTGGCTGGCGACTTTTGCGACGGCGGCGGCGTTGATCAGCGGGCCGATGGTCACGTTCTCGCCCAGGCCATCACCCACCTTCAGCTCGGCCACGGCAGCCCGCAGGCGCTCGGCGAAGCGGTCGTAGATGCCGTCCTGCACCAGAATGCGGTTGGCGCACACGCAGGTCTGCCCGGCGTTGCGGAACTTGCTCAGCATCACCCCGGCAATCGCCAGGTCGAGGTCGGCGTCGTCGAACACGATGAACGGCGCGTTGCCACCCAGCTCCAGGCTCAGGCGCTTGAGGGTGTCGGCGCACTGGCTCATCAGCAGCTTGCCGATGCGCGTGGAGCCGGTGAACGACAACTTGCGCACGGCCTGGTTGGCGGTCACTTCGCTGCCGATGCCGGCAGGCAGGCCGGTGAGCACGTTGAACACCCCGGCCGGGATGCCAGCACGATCTGCCAGTACCGCCAGGGCCAGGGCCGACAGCGGGGTCATCTCGGACGGCTTGACCAGCACGGTGCAGCCGGCGGCCAGGGCCGGCGCGCATTTGCGCGTGATCATCGCGTTGGGGAAGTTCCACGGGGTGATGGCCGCCACCACGCCGATCGGCTGCTTGAGCACCAGGATGCGGCGGTCGTTGGTGGGCGCGGGGATGGTGTCGCCGTAGATGCGACGGGCCTCTTCGGCAAACCATTTGACGAAGCTGGCGCCGTAGCCGATTTCGCCGCGCGACTCGCTCAGGGGCTTGCCTTGTTCGGCGGTCATGATCAGCGCCAGGTCTTCCTGGTTTTCCAGGATCAGGCTGTACCAGGCTTCCAGGTGACGTGCGCGGGTGGCGGCGGGGACTTCGCGCCAGCTTTCGAAACGGGCCTGGGCGGCCTCGATGGCGCGTCGCGTCTCGGCGGCGCCGAGGGCTGGGACCCGGGCGATTTCGCTGCCGTCGGCGGGGTTGATCACGGCAATCGTTTCGCCGTTGTCGGCATCGATCCAGCTGCCATTGACGTAAGCGCGTTCGACAAGCAGCGAGGGGTCACGCAGTGTGCTTTTCAACATGGAGAGGGTGCCTTCTACGGGTCCGGTGAATGGCACGATTGTAAGAACAGGCACGCAGTGACCGATGCCGAGATGGCCGCTCGGGCCAGGCATAAATGCCGTATTGAGGAGGTTGGCAGCACACTATGCTGCGGGGGTGGTCGAGGTGTCTCCAGCGCCGGTCAAGCCCGCTCCCGCAAGGCCACTGACGGCCTGCTGGAGCGGGCCTGGCCCGCCACCGGGCGGTACAGGCAGCAGATTGTTTGTCAGGCGTCGTTCTGCAGGCGGTACATCTCGGTTGCCACCTGCAGCTGAAAGCGCGCCTGCGGGTTCTCCATCGACAGCTGCAGCAGCTCTTCGATGCGCTCCACGCGGTAGCGTAATGTGCTGATGTGGATGTCCAGGCAGCGGGCGCTGCTGGCCAGCTGAAAGCCTTCGCTGGCAAGGGTGCACAGGGTTTCCATGAGCATGGCGCCGTTCTTGTGCCGGGTCAGCGGGGTCACCAGGCGCTCCAGCAGCATGCGCCGTGCATCGTCGTCGCCCATCAGCGCCCGCGGAAACAGCACTTCGTCAAACCCATGCAGCTTGCCCGGGCGCAGCAGCGGCAGCAGGCTGGCCACATCCCCGGCGCCCTGGGCCATGCCTGCCACGCCCCGGTGCACGCGGCTGGCGGCCATGGCGCCGCCGTCCAGTCGAATATGCTTCCAGATCGACTCGGGCATCACATCGGCCGGCACGATCAGGCTGATCTGGTTCAACGACACCGACAGCAGGGGCGCGATTCCCAACCCCTGCATGATCTCGGTGATGCGCTCGGCCTGCTCCTTGCGCCGCTGGAAGCCCTCGCGGCTGAGGGGAATCGGCTCGTCCAGCAACACCAGGCACACGCGGTAATCGCGGGTATGACACCAGCCGGACACCAGCGCACGTTCGATGGCGCGCGGCGTTTCGGGGAACTTGCCTTCCAGCAGACCTGCCACCAGGGCATGGCCCAGGCGGTTTTCCTGGTCCAGCAATTCGCGTTGATGGGACAGCTGCAGGGCGGCGATCAGCGCAGCATGTTCCACTGCGCGGCAGTGCAGCTCCTCGAAGCTGTCCCGCTGGCCCTTGAGCCACACCACGCCGACCCGCTCGCCCTGCAGGCGGATGGGGCAGCCCAGGCGAAACGCGCCGGCATCGGCGTCCAGCTCCAGCACCTGCGGCTCGACCCCCTGCAGCAGGTTGGCCTGCTCGTTCAGGTGGCGCATCACGGCAAGCTCCACGGCGTCATTGGCCGGCTCGCTGGCCCCCAGCACACTGCCGGAGCTGGCCACGATCAGCGCCGGCAGTTCCAGGGCGCTGGTGAGTGCGCTGGCCAGGCTCTGCAGGTTGTCGGCCTCGATGGCAGCGCGGGTGAGCATGCGGTGGATAAGGTCGGAGCGACGGATGATGCGGGTCTGGAAGTTGATGATCTGTTCGAGAACCTGCTGGGTGATGTCGCTGAAGGCGACTTCCCAAGGCAGTTCCAGCAAGGGAAAACAGCAGCGGTCGGCCTCTTCGATGGCCGCCTGGGGGAAGTGTTCGTGAAAGTGCGGGACTGCCATCACGACCCCGGCCAGGCCCAGCTCGGCCAGGCGGCGAACCATGTCGCGGCATTTTTGCGGGTCTTGCGGCCAGTTGTAGCCGGTGGTCAGCAGCAGGTCGCCCTTTTTCAGCCAGTTGAAGATGTCGGGGTGATCGACGATATGCACCCACGCCAGGTCGCGGTCCAGGCATTGCCTGCCCGCGACCACGGTGGCCTGGCTGAGGGAGGTCTGTTCCAGGGCTGTGGCGAGTTTCATGTGCAATCCACGATCCAGACACGATAGAGGATCGCAGTCTAGCGGACTGGACATGGCTGCGGGGAGGGCCCTGGACAGGAGAATAGAACCTGTGCGCTGATCATCCATGAGGCGCACAGGGAGGGGAAATCAGGACTTGCTAGCCCAGGCGTTGAACTTCTGTTCAAGCGTTTCTGCGTTCTCGAGCCAGAACTCGACGTTTACCCGCAGTGCATTCTTCTGGTTCTCTGCCGCGGTGGGCAGGTCGTCAGCCAGCGACTTGTCGAGCATTTCGGCGGCCTTGGTGTTGGACGGGCCGTAGGCCATCTGCTCGGTGTAGAGCTTCTGCTGCTCAGGCTGCATGGCGAACTTGATGAAGTCGTAGGCCTTGTCCAGGTTCTTGGTGCCGCGCGGGATGGCCCACTCGTCGAACTGGTACAGGTTCTGGTTCCAGACGATCTTCAGGTTGCTGCCGCTCTGCTGTGCAGCGTGGATGCGGCCGTTGTACGAGGACGCCATCACCACATCGCCAGCCACCAGGTACTGCGGCGGCTGTGCACCGGCTTCCCACCACTGAATGTACGGCTTGATCTCGTCCAGTTTCTTGAAGGCGCGGTCCACACCTTCTTTGGTGCTGAGCAGCTTGTAGACTTCGGCAGGCGGCACGCCGTCGGCCATCAGGGCGAATTCCAGCGAGCCACGGGCAGACTTGCGCAGGCTGC
Organism: Pseudomonas palmensis; assembly: GCF_049942755.1. Taxonomy (NCBI): domain Bacteria; kingdom Pseudomonadati; phylum Pseudomonadota; class Gammaproteobacteria; order Pseudomonadales; family Pseudomonadaceae; genus Pseudomonas; species Pseudomonas palmensis. The sequence goes on along the minus strand of NZ_CP187958.1, from coordinate 5,297,498 downwards.
GCTTGCCCGGGAATTTCTTCACGTCCCAGAAGTCGGCCCAGCCGGTAGGGGCGACCTTCAGTTTGTCGGCGTTGTAGGCCAGCACGTTGGACCACACGAAGATACCGACGCCACAGCCGTCGTCACTCTTGGTGCCTTCGATCCAGTCGCCCGGCGTGCCGAGGCGTTCGTAGTCGAGTTTTTCGAACAGACCTTCTTCACAGCCACGGGCACGGTCGGTGTCTTCGGTATCGAGCACGTCCCAGGTCACGGTCTTGGTGTCGTTCATGGCGATGAGCTTGGAGATTTCACCGTTCCACTCGCCAGCGATCACCTGGGTCTTGGTCTTTTCTTCGTAGGGCTTGTAGAACGCGGTGACCTGCGCGGCCTTGCTCGCGCCACCATAGGAGATCACCGTGAGCTTGTCGGCAAAGGCACTGTTGGCGAGCATCAGGCCACCGAGCACGGTGAGGGTGAAGAGTTTTTTCGACATTCGAACGCTCCAATCAAGACTGTTATTTCGAGTTATGTTTGGCAGTTGCAAGCGGGCGCAAAATAGATGAAAGGTGCTGATTTTTATAGTGGCAAGGTGCCTGCTGTGTTTGAGAGTGAGTTGAGGCTAATGGATAAGCGCTGCCATGGGTATCTATTAAACGCAGGATAAGCCTATTTTTTTATCCTGCGCTTTATAGGAAGGTGCTTCGTACTTTAGTGGCGATCGAACCATACGGTCTGCGCGTTGCAGAACTCGCGAACGCCGAAGTGCGAGAGTTCGCGGCCAAAGCCGCTCTTCTTCACCCCACCGAAGGTCACGCGCGGATCACTGGCGCTGTAGCCGTTGATGAACACGCCGCCGCACTCCAGTTCGTCGGCCAGTTGTCGGGCCAGTGCCGCATCCCGGGTGTACACGGTCGAGGTCAGGCCGAATTCGCTGTCGTTGGCCAGCTGCAGGGCGTGGCGCGCATCCCGGGCAGTGATGATCGAGGCCACCGGGCCGAACAGCTCCTGGCGGAACGAGGTCATCTGGTCGGTGACGTCGGCCAGTACCGTGGGCGCGTAGTAGTTGCCCGGGCCTTCGACCTTGTGCCCGCCCAGCAGCAGCGTGGCGCCTTCGGCCAGGGTGGCCTGGACCTGCTGGTCGAGCTCGTCGCGCAGGTCATGACGCGCCATCGGCCCCAGGTAGGTGTCGGCCAGCAACGGGTCGCCCATCACCAGCGCGCGGGTTTTCTCGACGAACTTGCGGGTGAATGCCTCGACCACGCCGGCTTCGACGATCAGCCTCTTGGCTGCCGCGCACACCTGGCCGGTGTTCTGGTAGCGGCCGATCACGGCAGCCTGTACGGCGGCATCCAGGTCGGCATCGTTCAACACGATGAACGGGTCGGAGCCGCCCAGTTCCAGTACGCATTTTTTCAGCGCGGCACCGGCCTGGGCACCGATGGCGGCACCGGCACGCACGCTGCCGGTAAGGGTCACGGCGACGATGCGCGGGTCGACGATGGCCCTGGATACGCCCTCAGGCGTCACGTTGAGCACCTCGAACACGCCTTCGGGGAATTCGGCCTGCTGGAACGCATCGCGCAGCAGGTAGGCCGAGCCCATCACATTGGGCGCGTGCTTGAGCACGTAGGTGTTGCCGGCGATCAGCGCGGGTACCGCACCGCGCAGCACTTGCCACAGCGGGAAGTTCCACGGCATCACCGCCAGGATCGGGCCCAGTGGGCGGTATTCGATGTGGGCCTTGGCGTCGGGTACCTGGGTTGGCTCGGGGGCCAGCATGGCCGGCCCGTTCTCGGCGTACCACTCGCACAGCTGGGCGCACTTTTCCACTTCGCCGCGGGCCTGGGCCGCAGGCTTGCCCATTTCCAGGGTAATCATCCGCGCCATGGCCTGGGCGTTGTCGCGCAGCACGCCGGCGAGTTTCACCAGCAGGGCCGAGCGGGTGGCCAGCGGGGTACGCCGCCAGCCGGCAAACCCGGCAGCGGCGCGGCCCAGGGCGGCGTCCATCAGTGCGTCGGTTTCATAGGCGTAGTGGCCGATGCGTTCACCGGTGGCCGGGTTGATCGAGAGGGCATGGGTGTGGCTGGTTATGTCGGTCATGGCGGGCGTTCCTGTCAGAAGGGAAACAGGGGCCCAGCGTAATGCCGTGCTAATCTTTCGAAAACTGAATAATAAAAACGGTTTCTTTCACGTTTGGAGAATGTTTTTGGACCTGGTACAGCTTGAGATCTTCACCGCCGTGGCCGAGCACGGCAGCATCAGCGCAGCCGCCCAGCACATCCACCGCGTGCCGTCGAACCTGACCACGCGGATCAAGCAGCTGGAAGCCGACCTGGGGGTGGAGCTGTTCATTCGTGAAAAGCTGCGCCTGCGCCTCTCGCCGGCCGGCTGGACCTTCCTGGAGTACGCCAAGCGCATCCTGGCCTTGGTGGAGGAGGCCCGCCTGACCGTGGCGGGGGAGGAACCCCAGGGGGCGTTCTCGCTGGGCTCGCTGGAAAGTACCGCAGCGGTGCGCATCCCCGCGTTGCTGGCGGCCTACAACCAGCAGTACGCCAAGGTCGAGCTGGACCTCTCCACCGGGCCGTCGGGCACCATGATCGAGGGCGTGCTGTCGGGACGCCTGGCGGCGGCCTTCGTCGACGGCCCGGTGCTGCACCCTTCGCTGGAGGGCGTGCCGGTGTTCGAGGAGGAGATGGTCATCATCGCGCCGCTCAACCATGCGCCGATCCATCGTGGCCAGGACGTCAACGGGCAGAGCATCTATGCGTTCCGGGCCAACTGTTCGTACCGCCATCATTTCGAGCGCTGGTTCACCCAGGATGCCGCCGTGCCGGGCAAGATCTTCGAACTGGAGAGCTACCACGGCATGCTCGCCTGCGTGAGCGCAGGGGCGGGGCTGGCGCTGATGCCACGCAGCATGCTCGAGAGCATGCCGGGGTGCGCCACGGTCAGCGTGTGGCCGATGTCGCAACGTTTTCGCTACCTGCGCACCTGGCTGGTATGGCGCAGCGGCACGGTGTCGCGCAGCCTGGCGATGTTCGTGAAACTGCTGGAGGAGCGGGGCGCGGTGCTCCAATAATGCGGCGTGGCGCCACTGCGGTCTGGCGGTTATCGCACTTTTTGCGTTTTTTCGGCTCTATTCATCGCCAGGCCGCGTCGATCCCCAACGCGGCCCGTGAATTCAGACCCCGGTGCCGATGGTTTATCCGCTTTGCGTTCCACCCCAGCGCGTGCTGCGCCGGCTGTTGCTGGCGGGCACGCTGATGGCCTGCGCCGCTGGCTGTACCCAGCAGCAGGGGCGCGATATCGCCACCCAGCTAGGCAACGGCCGGCCCCAGGAACTGTTCCAGACCAGCGTCGATCGCATGGCCACGCTGTCGATGCAGGACAACCTGCAGAGCCTGTACCTGTTGATGAGCAAGCTGTACCTGCGCAACCCCAACCAGTGGCGCGAATCGGGCTTTCTCGATGCTGCCAGTGCCGAGCGGCAGATCCGCCAGGCCATCGAGCAGCGCCAGGCCTTGCCGCAGCTGGGCGAGCGCCGCGACCTGGCGGCACTGAGCTATGCCCTGAGCCCGGAGTTCAGGGGGGACCGCGTTGGCGCGTTCATCTACGCCATCGGCAGCATGCTGGTGACCGCCCATGGCGGGCGTACCGAATTCTTCATCACCGACACCATCGACCCGCAGTTCGTCAGCAACGCAGCGCGCAACATCGAGAAGGCCACCTGGCTGCTGAGCCAGCGCCAGGATGCCAATGGCGTGCTGTTGCTGTTCTCCAACGAAATCTCCGAGGCGGGCAGCAACCTGAGCTTTGCCGTGGAGTTCGGCAAGATCGTCGCGCGCCTGGACCTGCTGACCCAGATGCTCGACGAGCGCTACCGGCGCATCGGCCTGAACTATGCGCAGAGCCTGTTGCTGATGAACTTTCTGCCGGTGCAGTGAGGTGTCTGCCTGGCGCCTTTGGGCGCAGATTCACTGAACCATCGCGGCGTCGCCTGACCTAACGCAATACCATTCGGGAGATGACGCATGCAAAACAACGGTTATATCTGGATCACATTGGCGGTAATCCTGGCCCTGGTGGAACTGTGGGCCATCAAGAGCATCATCGGCAGCAAGAGCAGAGCCGACCGCAAGATGTTGTGGATCGTGCTGGTGGTGTTCGTGCCGCTGGTCGGCCTGATCGTGTGGGGCGTGGCGGGGCCCAAGGCGATCAACAACAACGCGGCCTCTCGCAACGGCTGACTCAACGGCGCAAATTGAGCTTCGGATTGCTGGCTGATATGGCCATTTGACACCCCTCCATTCGCCATCTAGCGTTGAGCGCGAAATTGCGCATTCGCGCAGACCCCACTGGCAAGGAGGCTAGACGGCCATGATCAGCCCGGCATCGATCAAATCCATTCGTGTGCACCCAGGGCTCGGCGTTGCCCGTGTCGGCAACGCCGATGGCGATGAGGAGTACGTACTCGCCGCGCAAGTGCCAGGGGCACTGGCCAGCAGCGCCGACGGGCAATTTCGCGATGCCAGGGGCCAGGTGCGGCGCCAGGCCGTGCGCTTTCGCCTCTATGCCGAACTGCACGACGGCACCGTACAGGAGCTGAGCCTGGACGACGGCGTGCAGATCGAATGGACCGTGGAAGTCGCCAACCTCAAGGCCGGCTGGTACGCCTTCGAAAACGCCATGGACCTGCCCGGCCAGTACGCCATCGCCGAAAAACGGCGCAACCCGCACGTGACCGGCGCGCAGCGCCAGGCCCTGGACATCCGCCCCGGCCCCAGGACCATCAGCGGCCGCCGCCAGCAAGGCAAGCCCTTCCATTTCGACACCGGCACCTTCCACGGCAAACCCGTGTACCTGGGCGAACTGCGCACCGACGAGGCCGGGCGCCTGATCGCTCTCGGCGGGCACGGCCACAGCGCACCGCGGGTGGACAAGACCCCACCGACAACCTTCGCCAACAACGACGACTGGCACGACGACGTGTCGGACGGCCCGGTGTACGCACGGGTGACGTTCAACAACGGCCAGCGCCTGGATGCCGAACCCGGCTACCTGGTGGTGACGCCCCCCAACTACGCGCCAGGGCTGTTCGGCGTGGTCACCATGGAAGAGGTGGTGCGCGACCTGTTCGTGCGCCAGGGTCAGCTGCCGGCCGAGCCGAGCTGTTCGTTCACCCGCGATATCTGGCCGATCTTCGAGCGCATGACCCACATGCAGTGGACCAACCAGGGCCTGTTCATGCTCAGCGGCCACGGTTCGCCACTCGATACCCAGAACCCCGACGTGGTGGCCCGGCTGGCCGACCCCGGTGAGGCCAGTGCGGACTTTCGGCGCAAGGTCTTCGCGCTGTTTCGCGACCCCGCCAGCACCGCCGAGTTCGCCCCGGCGCTGTTGCCCCTGTACGGCGACTATTACGGCGACTATGACCTCGACCCCCAGCCGCCATCCGCGGTCGGGCTCGCGGTCACCCCGCTGATGTACCAGGCCTTGAGCCAGTGGGTGCAAGGCGAATTCGTCGCCGACTGGCAGGGCGCGCCGGTGCCGGCAGACTTCGACACGCTCGAACCGCGCGCCCAGGCCCAGGCGCTGGACCGCGCCGGCCTGCATGAATGCCTGGGCGGCCCGTTCCACCCGGGCATCGAACTGACCTGGTTCATGCGTGTGCCCAGCGTGTGGCGCAGCCCTTATCGCCTGGCGGTACTGCCCCAGGGGCAGGCGGTGCGCCAGGATTTCGGGGACGAACTCACGCCACAGGTGTGCCTGGCACCCCAGGGCCCGCTGGACGGCGTGGGCCCGGGTTCGCTGACCCGCGCGCTGGGCGTGCCGTGGCAGACCGACGAGGCCTCGTGCCTGTCGGATGCCGAGTACGAGCCCAGTACCTACCTGTCGTTCCCCAGCTACTGGGGGGCCCGCGTGCCCAACCAGGTACTGAGCAGCGAGGCGTGGGAGCGTGTGGGCGCAAGACGTACCACGCCAGCGCAGCAGCTCAAGCATTTTTCCTACCGCGAGGACTGGCTGCGCGACCTGAAGGGCAGCTACTTCACGCGCATCAACCTGATGGTGAGCCACTGGTGGGAGTTGGGCATTCTGCTGGCCCACGACGCCACCCCCGAGGCGACCGCACTGGGGTTGCCGGCGCGGGCCTGGATCGAAAGCGGGCGGCCCGAGCGGGTCACCGGCTCCAATGCCAAGCTCGACCTGCTGGCGGTGATCGAGGCCCTGGATTCGCCGTCACCGTTGCTGGGCGAGACCGAACTGGAGCCGCCCAGGCAGAAGGTACCGCCACGTCGTCGGCTGCGCAGGGACGAGATTTGAACCCGGTGCACGACGTGCTGGTGGTGGGCGCCGGGCCGGCCGGCACGGCGCTGGCCATCCGCCTGGCGCAGGCAGGGTTGCAGGTGGGGCTGGTGGAGCGTGAACCCGAGGCGGCGCTGCGCCCCGGCGAGTGCCTGTCCCCCGAGGCGTTGCCTGCACTTGCCGCACTGGGGCACGCCGACCTGCTCGACGACAGCACCGTGGCGCGACGCTGCTGCGGCGTGCAGTCGATCTGGCTGACCAGCGAGCCGGTATTTCGCGACTACTTCTGCGAGCGCGCCGCCCATGGCGCGTTCCTGGAACGACGGGTGTTCGACGCCCGGCTGCGGGAAAGGGCGGCGGCGCTTGGGATCACCCGTGAAGACGACGTGCGGGTGACCCATGCCGATTTTGCCGACGACAGCATTACCCTGGGCGGTCGGCGAGGTGAACACCCCTGGCGCGGGCAGGCACGTTTCGTGGTGGATGCCACCGGCAAGGCCAGTTGCATCGCCCGGCTCGGCGGGGCACGACGCCAGCGCCTGAGTCGTCAGGTGGCCGTCGCGGCGCGCCTGCCCCGAGGTGGCTCGGAACTGGCCGACACCGAGTGGCTGCTGATCGAGGCGGATGCCCAGGGCTGGTGGTCCGGGGCCACCACCGCCAGCGGCCAGCGCCACCTGGTGCGCTTCTTTCCCGGCGGTGACGGTCAGCGCACCGCGCCGCAGTTGGCCGAGCAACTGCAGCGCACGCGCCTGATGCAGCGCTATGCAGGTGCCGACGAACTGGCCGCAGCGCAGGTTCAGGTGCTGGATGCCGGCTGCAGTGCACTGCAGCGCTGTGCATCGGCGCACTGGCTGGCGGTGGGCGAGGCGGCCATCGCCTTCGACCCGGTGTCGTCCCAGGGGCTGACCCACGCCCTGGGTGCCACCGACCTGGCTGCCCGCGCCATCCTGGCCAGGTTGCAGCAGGGCCGTCTGGACCTGCTGCACCAGTACGACCGGCACACCCGTATCACCCTGGGGCATTCGCTCAAGGGCCTGGCGCGGCACTACGCGCAGTGCCAGCCGTTGATGGCGGCGGGCTGAGGGCAGGGCGCCGGCGTTCCGGATTGCGGAATAAATTCCTCATCTGCAATACTGGCGCCGAATCCCTTCACTGGAACACCCTCTCCATGACGTATCGCCTGCAGGCTGACGCCGTGACGCTTCGCTACGACCAGCGCACGATCTCCACGGACCTTTCGGTGGCTATCACCGAAGGGTCCTTTACCGTCATCGTCGGCCCCAATGCCTGTGGCAAATCCACCTTGCTGCGGGCCTTGTCGCGCCTGCTGGTGCCTTCGAGCGGCACGGTGCTGCTCGATCAGGTCGATATTCACACGCTCGCGGCCAAGGACGTGGCCCGGCGGCTCGGCCTGCTGCCCCAGAGCGCGGTTGCGCCCGACGGCATCACCGTGGCCGACCTGGTGGCCCGCGGGCGCTACCCGCACCAGTCGTTCCTGCGCCAATGGTCGCAGGCCGACGAACAGGCCGTGACCGCAGCCATGCAGGCGGCGCAGGTCAGCGAGCTGTCCGAGCGCCTGCTGCAGGAGTTGTCCGGCGGCCAGCGCCAGCGGGTATGGATCGCCATGGTGCTGGCGCAGCAGACGCCGGTACTGCTGCTCGACGAGCCCACCACCTACCTCGATATCGCGCACCAGATCGAACTGCTGGAACTGCTGGCCGAGCTCAATCGCCAGGGCCGCACCATCGTTGCGGTGCTGCATGACCTCAACCAGGCGTGCCGCTATGCCTCGCACCTGATCGCCATGAAGGCCGGCGCCATCGTCGCCCAGGGCGACCCGGCGCGCATCTTCACCGAGGCCCTGGTGCAGGAGGTGTTCGGCGTGGCCTCGATGATCATCGCCGACCCGGTCAGCGGCACGCCGCTGCTGGTGCCCTTGTCGCGCGAGCGGGCGGTGGTGTCAGGCGCCTTGCCACGGCAGGCCGCCGGTTGACTGGTTGACCCGGCTGGCCGCCCGGAACAGCGCATCGCGGTCTTCGGGCGTCTTGAGCTGACCCAGGTCGGTCACCGTGGTCACCACACACACGATCTCGCCCTGGGCGTCGAACACCGGCGCGGCCTGCCCGGTGACATTCGACAGCAGGTGGCTGGTCTTCTCGGCCCAGCGGCTGCTGCGCACCTCGTCCAGCACAGCCTTGGCCGGCGCCGTGCCGCGAAAGTGCGCCGGTTGCAGCTTGCGCGCCGCATCGATGGTGGCCTTGGGCAGGAAGGCCTGGAACACCAGCCCGCAGGCGGTGTTGTCGATGGGCAGCACGTCGCCCAGGGCCAGCGGGTTGATCGAGAAGAACGCGCTGCGGTACCAGCGCACCAGCGTCGGGCCACGGTCGGTCCAGATCGCCACGCCGCCGCTGGCCGCATGCTGGTGGGCCAGCGCCTTCATGTGCTGGGCGGCGATCTCCACTGCATCCACCCGCTTGAGCGCACCGATACCGATGCTCAGCGCCGCCGGGCCCAGGTCGTACAGGCTGCTGGCCGGGTCCTGCCTGGCCAGGCCCTCCTTGACCAGACTCTGCAGGTAGCGGTGCGCGGTGGACGCGCCGGTCTGGGTGCGCCGCGCCACTTCCCCCAGGGCCAGTTCGTGCTCGGCGCTGGCCAGTACGTTGAGAAAGCGGGCGGCGATGGCGACGGACTGAATGGTGCCCGAACGTTTTTCGCCCGGCGCGTGCGGGGCGTCATCCGCAGCTGGAATGGTTTTTTTCAACGGGCCTCTCCTCATCGCCGGCTGGCGGCTGGTCCTCATCAGGCATCAAGTGCGCGCCGCTTGTGCGCGGCGTCGGTGCGCATGATACCGACTTTTCCGAGCGCTGGCCGGGCCCCTGGATTTACCACATTGCAGAATCAATTCTCTATTGAGGAATGAAGTGGCCACATGATACCTTTCGCACAAACGATTATGATTATCATTTGGAGTGTATCTTGAAGGCCTATTCACCCCTTGAACTCACCTGCGGTTTCAGCGTGCTGACCCTGGCGACCGTGCTCGGCATGGCGCCTGCGATGGCCGATGATGCCGTTGCTGCCCCGGGCAAAGGCGCAGTCACCTTCGAACCGATCATGATCACCGGGGAAAAGCTCGAGCGTGACCTGAAGAACACCGCCTCCTCGGTGTCGGTCAAGACTGCCCGCGACATCGAGCGCCAGAACACCGGCAACGCCAGCGTGCATGAAGTGCTCAATGACGTGCCCAACGTGATCTACACCGACTCGGTAGGCGCGCCGATCATCCGCGGCCAGGACACCCAGGGCCCGAACAACGGGCAGAACCAGTTCTGGGGCGGCACCGTGCCACGGGCCACCATCAACCTGGACGGCCACTACCTGAACTACAACGAGATGTTCTTCGGCGCCACCTCGGTGTGGGACGTGGACAGCATCGAGGTGTTCCGCGGCCCGCAGACCACCTCGCAAGGCGCCAACGCCATCGCCGGCGCGATCATCGTCAACACCAAGGACCCGACCTTCACCCCCGAGGCCGCCTACCAGGCCGAGATCGGCAACTACAACGCCAAGCGCACCTCCATCGCGCTGTCCGGGCCGCTGATGGGCACCGACCTGGCCGGGCGCCTGGCGGTGGACTACTCGGCGCGCGATACCTTCATCGACTACACCAACCCCAACTTCCAGAAGGGCAAGACCGACCACGACTTCAGCGCGCTCACCACCCGCGCCAAGCTGCTATGGCTGCCCACCGACATCCAGGGGCTGGAGGCCAAGTTCACCTTCTCGCACAACGAGAGCAACCGCCCCACCCAGGAAGCCGCCTCGGCGCCGTACCACAAGCTCGATCACACCACCACGACCATGCCCAGCTGGGAGCAGAGCACCAACACCAGCGTGCTGGACGTGAGCTACGACTTCGACAACGGCCTCAAGCTGATCAACCAGGCGCAGTATTCGTTGTCCAGCGTGCAGCGCTACACCGGCATCCCGGGGCAGGGCGACGCCGACATCAAGCAGAAGAACCTGTCCAACGAAACCCGCCTGGTGTTCGGTGACCAGCACAGCGTGCTCAGCGGCGCCACCGGCCTCTACGTGGCGCGCACCAGGACCGACGAAACCCTCAACCTGGCCGGGCTGTCGGCGTTCGACGACACCAAGGAAAACCTCGGCCTCTTCGGCGAGCTGAACTACCGCCTGAGCGACCTGTGGACCCTGAGCACGGGCCTGCGCTTCCAGCAGGACCGTATCGAGCGCGACGGCAACTCGGTTTTGGCGCCCACTGCGCTGGACTACCAGAAGACCTTCACCGCCGTGCTGCCCAAGGTATCGCTGGCCTACGCCGCGACGCCGGACTGGACCGTGGGCGCGATGGTCAGCCGCGGCTACAACCCGGGCGGTGTCTCGCTCAACCTGTCGACGCGCCAGTGGCAGTACTTCAAGGAAGAGTCGGTGTGGAACTACGAGCTGTTCACCCGCGCCAGCCTGCTCGATGACCGCCTGCGCCTGAGCGGCAACCTGTTCTACATGGACATGAAGGATTCGCAGTACAACATTCCGGTGGTGATCTCCACCGGGATCAGCCAGTCCTACACCATCAATGCCGAGAAGGCCCACGCCTACGGTATGGAACTGAGCGCCGACTACCAGCTGCTCGACAGCCTGACCCTCAAGGCCAGCGCCGGCACCCTGCGCACGCGCATCGACCGCATCACCAGCAACGACAGCTACCAGGCCAACGAGTTTGCCAAGTCGCCCGGCTACACCCTGAGCTTCGGGCCCAGCTGGGACGTGACCGACAAGCTCAACCTGTCGGCCCAGGTTCGGCATATCGACGGCTACTACTCCGACACGGCCAACAACTCGTCGTATTCGGTCGACTCCTACACCCTGACCGATGCCCGCGCCAGCTACCAGTTCACCCCGGCGGTGGAACTGTACGGCTACGTCAAGAACGTGTTCGACGACCGCTCGGCCACCTACCTGCAGCAGAACCGCGGCATCGGCGGCACCGAGGCGAGCATGACCACGCCACGCATGTTCGGCGTGGGCGTCAAGGGCTCGTTCTGAATCAACCCACTGTCAACGGCGGCCCTGGGGCCGCCGTACTCTATCACCTGCACCCGGAGCTTTGATGACCTCGCCCAAGCGACTCCATATCGGCCTTTCACTGGCCCCCACCTGGCTCAGCGGCGACGCCTGGCGGCGCGCCGACAGCAACGTCGAGGGCCTGTTCACCAGCGCCTTCGCCATCGATCTGGCGCAGCGCGCCGAAGCGGCGCACCTGGACTTCGTGTTCCGCCCCGACGTCAGTTGCCTGCCGGTGGAAATGCTCGAAAGCGGCCCTGGCTTCACCAGCCTCGACCCCACCATCCTGCTGGCCGCCGTGGCCCAGCAGACCTCGCACATCGGCCTGGTGTCGACGGTGTCGACCACCTTCTATCCGCCGTATGTGGTGGCGCGCCAGCTGCAATCGCTGAACTGGATCAGCAACGGGCGCGTGGGCTGGAACATCGTCACCGCCTTGCAGGGGCACGAGAACTTCGGCCTTGAGCAGATGCCCGACGCCGACGAGCGCTATGCGCGGGCGGCCGAGTTCACCGAGCTGGTGCACCAGCTGTGGGGCAGCTTCCCGTTCGAGGCGCTGACCATCGACCGTGCCAATGGCTGCTATGCCGACACCACCCAGGTGCGCCCGGTCAACCATGAGGGCACCTACCTCAAGGTCAAGGGCCCGCTGAACCTGCCAGCCTTCCCCGGCACGCGCATTCCGCTGATCCAGGCCGGTGCCTCGGAGTCGGGGCGGGATTTCGCCGCCTCGGTGGCCGACCTGGTGTTCGCACCCACGCCCGACAAGGAAGCGGCGCTTGAACTGCGCCGTGACCTGGGCCGGCGCGCCGAACGCCACGGCCGCTCGGCGCAGGCGATCCGCCTGCTGCCGGGCCTGAGCCTGTACCTGGCCGACACCCGCGAGCAGGCCCGGGCGGTGTTCATGCAAACCCACGGGCGCATGAACCGCGCGCGCAAGCTGGCCTCGATCAAGGAAATGACCGGGCTGGACCTGGCCGACTGGCCCCTCGACCGCCCGGTGACCCGCGCCGACCTGCCGGGGGTTGCGCCGGACGCCTCCAGCCGTACCCACAGCAGCCTGCTGCGCCGGCTGATCGAGCGCGAGTCGCTGAGCATCGACCAACTGCTGCTGCGCCCCGAGGTGATCTCGGCGGCGCACTGGCAGGTGGTCGGCACCGTCGACGATGCCTTCGAGCAGATCGCGGACTGGGCTGCCAGTGGCGCCATCGACGGCTTCATTGCCGCGCCCGGTGGCTCGGTCGAGTCGCTGAACCTGTTTCTCGACCAGTTGATGCCACGCCTGGTGCAGGCCGGCCTGTTCCGCGAGAGCTACAGCGGCTCGACCTTCGCCCACCACCTTGACGAGCAGGGCTAGACGATGAAAAAGACTGTGGTGGCCGTGCTGGCCATCGTCGCTGTGGCCAGCGCCGCCCTGTGGCTGGCCCGGCAGCCCGCCGAGCTTGCGGACGAGGCGCCGACGGCGTCGGCGCAGGCCTCGCCCAAGCGCATCGTGTCCACCTCGCCGAGCGTGACCGGCATCCTGCTGGCCATGGACGCGCCGCTGGTGGCCAGTGCCGCGACCACGCCCAGCCGCATCTCCGATGCCAAGGGCTTCTTCACCCAGTGGGCCGAAGTGGCCGACCAGCGCGGCGTGCAGGTGCTGTACAAGAACCTGGTGTTCGACCTCGAAGCGGTGGTCGGGCAGGCACCCGACCTGCTGGTGGTGTCGGCTACCGGGGCCGACAGTGTGCTGCCCCACCAGGCCGAGCTGCAGGCCCAGGGTATCGACACGGTGGTGGTCAACTACGCCAACCACAGCTGGCAGGAGCTGGCGCGCCAACTGGGGCAGGCCAGCGGCCTGCAGGCGCAGGCCGAGGCGGCCATCGAGCGCTTCGACGCCTACGCCGCGCAGGTTGCAGCGCGCATCACGCCACCTGCCGGCGCGGTCAGCGTGGTGGGTTACAACCTGGGTGGCAGCTATTCGGTAGCGCGCCTGGACAGCCCCCATGCGCAGTTGCTGGCAGCTCTCGGGTTCGCGGTGGCCGGCTTGCCGCAAGGGTTGCAAGGGCAGGTCAAGCGCAGCTCCGACGTGGACTTCATCTCCCGTGAAAACCTCTCGGCGGCCATCACCGGCGACACGGTGTTCCTGCTGGGCGGCAGCGACGCCGACGTGCAGGCGTTTCTCGCCGACCCGGTGCTGGCCAACCTGCCGGCGGTGGTGCACAAGCGGGTGTATGCACTGGGCCCCAGTTCGTTTCGCATCGACTACTACTCCGGGCGCGAGATGATCGACGCCGTGGCGCGGGCGTACCGCTGAGCCATGGTGCGATCAAGACGTTGTCAGGGCCTGCTGCTGGGGCTGCTGTTGCTGGTCGTGGCGGTGCTGGCGAGCCTGGTGGTGGGGTCGCGCAGCATCGGCGTGGCCCAGGTATTCGAGGCGCTGTCGGCCTACGACCGGCTCGACGACCAGCACCTGATCGTGCGCGAACTGCGGGTGCCACGCACGCTGGTGGCGATACTGGCCGGGCTGGCGCTGGGCCTGGCTGGTGCGATCATGCAGGCGGTCACCCGCAATCCGCTGGCCGAACCGGGACTGCTGGGCATCAACGCCGGGGCCGGGGTAGGGGTGATCGTCGGTGTGGCCGTGCTGGGCCTGAGCAGCATGAGCGGCTACGTGTGGTGCGCCTTCGTCGGCGCCGGGCTGGCCGGGGTGGCCGTGTTCATGCTGGGCCGTGCCCAGGAGACCGGCACCAACCCGGTGCGCCTGGTGCTGGCCGGCGCCGGTCTGTCGGTGATGCTGGCCTCGGTCACCGGCATCATCATCCTCAATGCGCCGGCGCAGGTGTTCGACCAGTTTCGCCACTGGGCATCGGGCTCGCTGGAAAAGAGCGGCTTCGAGGCGGTGGGGGTGCTGGCGATGGCCGTGGTGCCGGGCGCTGTCACGGTGCTGGCGCTGGCCGGCAGCCTCAATGCCATGGCCCTGGGCAAGGACCTGGGCCTGGCGCTGGGGGTGAACGTGCGCCTCACCTGGCTGCTGGCCTGCCTGGCAGTGATGCTGCTGGCCGGCGCTGCCACCGCCGCTGCCGGGCCGATCGGCTTTGTGGGGCTGGTGGCGCCGCACCTGGCGCGCCTGCTGGTGGGCCCGGACTACCGCTGGATCCTGCCGTACTCGGCACTGTTTGCCGGCGTGCTGCTGTTGGGGGCCGATGTGCTGGGCCGGGTCGTGGCGGCGCCGGCGGAAGTGGCGGCGGGTATCGTCGCGCTGCTGATCGGCGGGCCGTTCTTTATCGCGCTGGTGCGCACATTCCGGTTGAGCAAGCTATGAACACTACCGCTACACGGGTCGTCCGCCTGGCCGCCCTGTCGTTTCGCTGGCAGCCACGGGGGGTGCTGGTGTGTGCCGTGCTGGTGCTGCTGGCCCTGGGGCTGGGGGTGCTGCTGCTGGGCATCGGCACCTTGCCGTTGACACCGGGCCAGGTGCTGGCCAGCCTGCTGGGGGCAGGGCCGAGCCCGACCACCGAGCGCATCGTGCTGCGTGTGCGCCTGCCCCGGGTGCTCACCGCGTTGTGCGTGGGCGCTGCATTGGGCATGGCCGGCTCGATCTTCCAGTCCATCTCGCGCAACGCGCTGGGCTCGCCCGACATCATCGGCTTCACCACCGGGGCGGCGAGCGGGGCGATCGTGCAGATCATCCTGTTCGATGCCGGCCCGCTGGGGGCGTCGCTGGCGGCGGTGATCGCCGGCGTGGGCACCGCTGCGCTGGTGTTCGTGCTGTCGATGAAGGGCCGCACCACCGGCGGCTATCGCCTGGTGCTGGTGGGCATCGGGGTGGGCGCGATGCTCTCGGGGCTCAACACGGTGCTGCTGGTGATGGGCAACCTCGACCAGGCCATGTCGGCGCAGATCTGGCTGGCCGGCTCGCTCAACACCCGCACCTGGTCGCATGTGCTGCCGGCGGCGCTGGGCCTGCTGCTGGTGGTGCCGGTGGCGGTGTACCACGCACGGCGCCTGAACATCCTCGAACTGGGTGACGACAGCGCCGCTCAGCTGGGTGTGGCGGTGGAGCGTACCCGCTTGCTGATGGTGATGGCGGCGGTGGGCCTGACCGCGATCGCCACCGCGGCGGCCGGCCCGATCAGTTTCATCGCCCTGGCCGCGCCGCAGCTGGCACGGCGCCTGACCACCTCGGCGCAGGTGCCGCTGGTGAGCGCAGCGCTGATGGGGGCGGTACTGCTGTTGGCCGCCGACCTGCTCAGCCAGCGTTTTGTGGCCAACCTCAACCTGCCCATCGGCCTGACCACCGGCCTGCTGGGCGGGGTGTACCTGCTGTGGCTGCTGGCGCGCAATCGGCGCGCCTGAAAGGAGGACGACACGTCGCGATTCATCACCTTTACGTAAACGTAACCTTGTGCCACTCTGCCGATCAGGTTGTCGGCGCCTGCGGGTGACGGCCCTGCAAATCTCAAGCACACTCCCTTGAGTTACATTGCCTTAAGTGCACAACGTTCGACGGGCGCTGGAGTAAGCGATGGCACGCACCATTCTAATAAAAAACGCCGCTGACCCTTTGCAGGAGTCACGCCAGGCACGCATGAAACTGGTCCATGACGGGGAGTTGCCGCTGGGCATGTTGCGCGACGAGATCGATGCCTCGTGGCGGCGCAGCCTCGGCCATGGCCTGAGTTGCCTCGAAGGCGAGCGGCACGAGCTGGCCGCCCCGCAGCGCGGTGAACTCAAGCGCCTGCTGGAAAGCAACCGGCTGCTGATCGACGCCGCCACGCCGGAGCTGGAGTACCTGGTGTCGCGCCAGGGCAAGGGCGGCATCATCATCCTCGGCGACGCCCAGGCCAACGTGCTGGCCATCGAGGGCAACACCGAGCCATTGCGCCAGACCGGGTTGCGCGACCTGCACCCGGGCAGTTGCTGGAGCGAGTCGGTGCGCGGCACCAATGCCATCGGCACCGCCGTGGTGGAAGGGCGCCCCACGCTGATCAACTGCGGCGAACACTACCTGGACCGCCTGAGCCCGTTCTCCTGCACCTCGGTACCGCTGCGCGACCCGCGCGGCGAGATCATCGGGGTGCTCGACCTGACCCGCGAAGGCGTCATGGCCCAGCCCCAGGACAACCTCTCGACCCTGCTGCTGGCGGCCGGCAACATCGAAAGCCGCATGTTCGGCCTGTGCTACCCCGAGCAACTGGTGGTGGCCTTCCACAACCGCCCGCAGTACCTGGGCAGCGCCTGGCACGGCCTGCTTGCCCTGAGCCTGGACGGCGAGGTGCTGGCCGCCAACGACCAGGCCTGCGCCTTGCTGCAGGTATCGCGCGCCGCCCTGGTGGGGCGCAGCTGCAGCGACCTGATCGGCGAACGCTCCAGCGCCTTCATCAGCCGGGTATGGCAGGGCGGCATCAGCAGCGTGCAGACCGCCAAGGGCGAGTTCTACTTCCGCTCCCAGCACCTGCCGCGCCAGCCCGTGATTGCCGCGACACCTGCACCCGCTGCCCCGGTGGCCGCGCAGAAGAGCGTCGACCTCGAGGCCCTGGCCGGGCGCGACAGCAGCCTTGCGCGCACCTTGCGCATGGCCCTGCAGGGCCTGAAGAACGAACTGCCGGTGCTGCTGCTGGGCGAAACCGGCACCGGCAAGGAAGTGGTGGCGCGCGCCCTGCACCAGGCCAGCCCGCGTGCCGGCAAGCCGTTCGTGGCGGTCAACTGTGCGGCCATACCCGAGGGGCTGATCGAGTCCGAACTGTTCGGCTACCGCGAAGGTGCCTTCACCGGCTCGCGCCGTGGCGGCATGGTCGGGCGCCTGATGCAGGCCCACGGTGGCACCCTGTTTCTCGACGAGGTGGGCGACATGCCGCTGGCCCTGCAGGCACGCCTGCTGCGGGTATTGCAGGAGCGCCGGGTGGCGCCGCTGGGCGCCGGCGAAGAGCAGGACATCGACGTGGCGGTGATCTGCGCCACCCACCGCGACCTCAAGCGCCACGTGCTCGAGCAGCAGTTTCGCGAAGACCTCTACTACCGCATCAACGGCGTGAGCCTGCGCCTGCCGGCACTGCGCGAGCGCGACGACCTGGGCACCCTGATAGACAGCCTGCTGCACAAGTTCGGCGCCCACGGCGTGCGCCTGAGCAAGGAGCTGGCCGCGTTGCTGAACAACTACGACTGGCCCGGCAACATCCGCCAGCTGGAGATGGTGCTGCGCTCGGCGGTGGCCATGCGCGAGCCGGGCGAGCCACTGCTAGGCCTGGAACACCTGACCGACTGCCTGCTCGAAGACCTCAGGGGCAGCACCCAGCAGCCGGGCAGCATCCGCGAAAACGAGGAGGAGCTGATCCGTGGCGCCCTGGCGCGTCATCACGGCAACATCACCGCGGCAGCCGATGCCCTGGGCATCAGCCGCGCCACGCTGTACCGCAAGATCAAGCAGCTGCGCAGTTGAACCGCCTGGGCCGAGTGCTGCTGCGCCTGGTCAATACCGACGACCCGCAGCTGATGCGCCGGGCGCTGGCCTGGCTGTACGGCTTCGTGCGGCCCCACGGGCGGGCGATCGGCGTGCTGCTTGGGTTGTCGCTGGGCGCCTCGCTGCTGGTGCTGGCCCAGCCCTGGCTGGTCAAGACCCTGATCGACGAGGGCCTGCTGGCCAAGGACTTCGAGGTGCTGTGGCACATGGCGGCGATCATGGTTGGCGTGGGGCTGGCGAGCACCGTGCTGTCGGGGGTCAACCGCTACCTGCACACGCGCCTGTCGGGGCGCATCCTGTTCGCCCTGCGCGACGACCTGTATGGCCACCTGCAGCAGCTGTCGCCCAGCTTCTACGGGCGCAAGCGGCTGGGCGACATCCTTTCGCGGCTCGATGGCGACGTCGCGGAAATCCAGCGTTTTGCGGTGGATTCGCTGTTTTCGGCGGTTTCCAGCCTGATCGGCCTGGTGGGCGCAGTGAGCCTGATGCTGATGCTGTCGTGGCAGCTGACCCTGCTGCTGGCGGTGCTGATTCCCATCGAGGTGCTGTGGCTGCGCTGGATGCGGCGCAAGGTCGAGCGCGAGGTGCGCCAGTTGCGCGAACGCTCGGCCGATGTCTCGTCGTTTCTGGTCGAGACCCTGCCGGCGATGAAGTTCATCCAGGCCGCGGGCCAGCAGCAGCGCGAAGCCGGGCGCCTGGGGCGACTGGGCCAGGGCTACATGGGGCAACTGCTCAAGGTGCAGGTGACCGAGTTCCTGACCCAGGCGGTGCCGGGCACCCTGACCTCGCTGTGCCGCGCCGCGGCGTTTCTGGTGGGCGGCTATTGGGTGATCCAGGGCACCTGGCAACTGGGCGCGCTGATCGCCTTTTCCACTTATCTGGGCATGGCGGTGGGGCCGGTGCAGAGCCTGTTGGGCCTGTACGTGGCGGTCCAGCGCATGGCCGTGAGCCTGGGCCGGGTGATGGAGTTGCAGCAGGAGCCGGTCAGCGTGACCCAGCCGGCCGCGCCGCAGCCGATGCGTGACGGCGGCGGCGAGCTGCGCCTTGAAGGAGTGTGCTTTGCCCATGAGCAGCGTCGTGGCGCGGTGCTGCAGGATGCCCGGGTGTGCATCGGCGCCGGGCTCAAGGTTGCCATCAGCGGCGCTTCGGGGGTTGGCAAGTCGACCCTGATCGACCTGCTGCAACGCTTCTACGACCCGGACCAGGGGCGCATCCTGCTCGACGGCCAGGACCTGCGCGACCTCGATCTGCTGGCACTGCGCCGGCGCATTGCGGTGGTCAGCCAGGACATCGTGCTGTTTCGCGGCACCCTGGCGCAGAACCTGGCCTACTGCCGGCCCGACGCGAGCCGTGCAGAACTGGAACAGGTGGTGGGCCTGGCGCGCCTGGACAGCCTGGTGCACAGCCTGCCCCTGGGCCTGGACGGGCCGCTGGGTGAACGTGGGCAGCAGTTGTCCGGTGGGCAGAAACAACGCATCGCGATTGCCCGCGCCCTGTTGCAGCAGCCATCGATCCTGGTGCTCGACGAAGCCACCTCGGCGGTCGACGAGGCCACCGAGCGCGAGGTGATCGCGGCCATCGACCAGCTGTTCGCCGGGCGCACGCGCATCCTGATCAGCCACCGGCCGTCCACCCTGGACGGCGCGGACCTTCACCTGCACCTCGAGGACGGGCAACTGCGCTGTGTACAGCCGCAGCCCGTGCTGCATGGGCACTAGCCTGCGTGTCGGGGTGATCGACAGCGGGTGCTCGGCGCATCAGGCCGGGCCTATCGCCGGTGGCCGGCGTTTCTGGCTGGAGCACGGCGAGTTGCGCGAGGGGCAGGTGCAGGCCGATGTCCTGGGGCATGGCAGCCGGGTACTCGACTGCCTGCTGGCCCAGGGCGGTGCCGGCGAGGTGCTGGTGGCGCAGGTGTTCGACCGCCACTGGCAGACCTCGGCATTGCAGGTGGCGGCGGCGCTGCTGTGGCTGGTGGAGCAGGGCGCGATGCTGGTCAACCTGAGCCTGGGCCTGCAGCAGGACCGCAATGTACTGCGTGCGGCCTGCGCCGTGGCCGTCGAGGCCGGGGTGCTGCTGTGCGCATCGAGCCCGGCGCGCGGTGCGCCGGTGTACCCGGCGCGTTATCCGGGGGTGATTCGGGTAACCGGCGATGCCCGCTGCGCGCCGGGCCAATGGTCGTGGCTCGACACGCCCCAGGCCGATTTCGGCGCTGCGGTCGATCCGGCCAGCGGCGTGGCGGGGGCGAGCCTGGCCAGTGCGGCGCTGTGCGGCCAGGTGCGCGCACTGTTGACGGCGCAGCCGAACGCGGGTCGCGAACAGGTACTGGAGCATCTGCGCCAACAGGCCGCCTTCATTGGTGCAGAACGCCGTGGCGGCGTGCATGGCTGAGCCGCGCATCCTGATACTGGGCGCCGGGCCCGCAGGCGCGGCGTGCGCCATGGGGTTGCAGCGCCTGGGCTACCCGGTCGAGATGGTGTGTGACTGGCGCCGTTTCGAGGCGGTGGAGGGTGTGTCCCAACGGGTGCTCGACGGCCTGCGCCATGCCGGCCTTGGCAGCGCACTGGAACAGGCAGCCATGCCCGCGCGCCGCCAAGTGCACTGGAACGGCCAGCAGCAATGGCTGAACCAGGAATGCCTGCTGGACCGCCGCCGTTTCGATGCCGCCCTGCGCGAAGACCTGCGCCGGGCCGGCGTGGGCTTGATCGAAGCACGGGTGAGCAAGCTGCACAGCACGGCGCACGCGCACCAGGTGCAGCTTAACGATGGCCGGGTGCTGAATGCCGATTTTCTGGTGGAGGCACGCGGGCGCCAGGCCCCGTTGACGGCGAGCCGCCTGCGCGGCCCCGAAAGCGTCAGCCTGCTCAGTGTGTGGCAGGGCGCGCCGGCCGAGCCGGTGTCGGCGGTGCAGAGCCTGGCCGACGGCTGGGCCTGGATGGCGCGCCTGGCCGATGGCCGCTGCTATTGGCAGATCAGCCTGGACAGCAGCGCCGGCGGTCTGCCGGGCAAGGCGCACCTGCCTGAGTACTGTGCCCGGCGTCGGGGCGAATCGGCACTGGTGGCCGAGGTATTCGGCGCGGCGGCCGGGCAGGCGGTGCCGGTGCATGCGCGCAGCAGCACGGCGATCCTGGCAGGCGCATGCGCGGGGCACAACTGGCTGCGCATCGGCGACGCCGCCATGGCGGTGGACCCGCTGTCGGGCAACGGCATCTTCCAGTCGCTGTCCTCGGCCCTGCAGGCGCCCGCAGTGATCAACACCCTGCTGCGCCGCCCCGGGCAGCAGGCGCTGGCCCTGCGCTTTCATCAGGAACGTATCGAGCAGCTGTTCCTGCGCTTCGCCCGCATCGGCCGGGATTTCTATGCCCAGGAGGCAGACAAGGCCGGGCAAGCGTTCTGGGGCCCGCGCCAGGTGTGGCCGGATGCGCAACCACTGCACCTGGCCGGGGACTTCCGCCAATGGCAGGTGCAGCAGCGCCCGGTGGTGAGCCACGGCTTCATCGAACAGGCCGAGGTGGTGGTGGGGCCCGACCAGCCGCTGGGTATCTGGCACCTCGACGGCGTGCCGCTGGCCCCGTTGGTACGTGGGGTTCAGGCCGGTCAGCCATTGCAGTGGCTGCTGCACGGCAGGCCGGCGCCGGAACAGGCCAGGCTGCGCGGCTGGCTGGCCGCGCAGGGGTATCCAGTGTGACACCTCAGAAAAAGGTGCCCACCAGCAGTTGCAGGTAGGTGCTGGTGTCGCTGCTGCCCAGCTGCAGGCCGCCGTTGTCGGCACTGCGATCAGGCTTGTAGAAACCCAGCAGCGGGCTGATCAGCAGGTGCTCGTTGACCATCCACTCCACGTACAGGTCCAGCTCGCGGCCACCCAGGTTGCCACGCGCCTTGTCCAGGGTATCGAAGTCGAAGTACAGCGCGCCAAGGGTCAGGTTCTCCCGTGGGGTGGCCTTGAGGCCCACGTGATGCACCTGGCTGTTGCTGTTGAACGGGCCGGCATAGTTGGCCGCGACCTCGCCCTGGAACCAGGTGCCGTAGCCGCGGCTGGCCCCGTAGAACAGCGGGTCGAAGGCATTCGAGAAGCGGCTGTAGCGGTAGGTGGCGGTCGGGCTCCAGGGCACCTCGGAGAAGGTCCAGGCGCCTTCCAGGTACCAGGCGTTCTCGCGCCCGCTGCGCTTGTCCTGGGTTACGTATTCGGCGGCCACCTCCAGGTCCTTGACCCCCAGGCTGCCGCGCCCGCGCAGGCTGACGGTATCCATGCCATCGCGCTCCTGCAGGCCCAGGATCGACGCATAGCGCCGGTCGACATCCAGGCCGCGAATCCATGAAATGCCCAGGGTGCCGGCTTCGCCCACCTGTTCGAGGTTGGCGATGGCAAGCTCGGTATCGGCCTGGTAATGGTTGTCCGACTTCAGCCACATCAGGTCGCCGCGCAGGCCCTCGCTGCCGCCCAGGCGCAGTACAGCCGTGCGGTCGAAGGCCTTGCGCGCGGCCAGGTAATAGGCGCCGCCGCGGTTGAAGTTCGCGCCCAGGTCGACCTTGCCAAGGTTGACCGGATCACCCTGGATCAGAAAGCCGTCGCCCAGGGTCAGCGTCTGGCGGCCGGCGGAAACGTCCACGCCGTCCTTGCCCAGCGCCGGGAACAGGTCGCCGGAGCGCCAGCCCAGGTAGGCATCCTCGACGCCGGTGCGCCGTTCGCTGCCCAGGGTCAGGCCGGCGGCGTCGCCGTCGCCCCAGGTACCGGAGCTGACCAGGTTGAACGCGCCGTAGGCCGTGCCCGCAGCGCCCAGTGCCTGGCTCGCACTCAGCCCATACTTGATGTAGCCCTCGCGCCAGGCACTGCTGCCAGGCTGACGGTTGCCGCCCACCGCGTAGCTTTCGTCACTGTGAAATACGCCGAACAGGGCCTCGAGGTCGGCGTTCAGCACGCGGCCCTCGTTGTTGTACAGCTCGTGGGCCTGGGCGCTGCAGGCCATGAGGGCAAGCGTCAGCGCCAAGGGCGTGCGGGCGGCTCGAATCATCGGTGTGCTCCTTTCTTGTTGTTATCGAAGGTGTGCAGCGAGCTGCACCGGCCCAAGCAACTACTGCGCCATACCTGCACGACGCGTTCAACCCGATGAAATGTCGGCGGTTTGTCTCCCAGCCCGGCGAGATCGAGGCGGGCCGTACTGTCTCAGCCGCCCATCGACTGTCTCAGAACGGCACACACGCACGCACTCCCGGGATGCCCTGAAACCGGCCAAGCTGCTGTTCTGGCAGGTGAAACCTGGCCTGGCGCAGTACTTGTATGGCCGCTTGCACAACAACAAGAAGGAGTGGGCGTCGTGAGCGATCTGCGATGGGATACGGGCTGGCCACCGGCCCTGGGGCTGCTGCTGTGCTGCGCGCTGCTGTGGTGGCTGCCCCAGATGGGCAACCTGCTGCTGGTGCTGATTGCCGGGCTGGTGGTACTGGGCGCCGTGCGCGCACGGCTGCGGCAGATACTCTGGCGGCTGGCGCTGGTGGGGCTGTGTGCGGCGTGCCTGAGCCTGGTGATGCACCTGCTGGCCGACCATTTCCAGCTGCGCTACATCTGGCTGTACAGCAGCGCCACGCTGCCGGCCTACCTCAAGGTCGCCAACCTGTGGGGCGGCGATGAAGGCACCGTGCTGCTGCTGGCAACCCTGTGCATGGGCATCGGCGTGCGCAATGCCGCGCTGCCGGGCTGGGCCGGGCGCGCCAATGCGCTGGTGGCGGCCTGGTACACCCTCACTGCCGCCGGGTTGGGGCCGTTCACGGTAACGCCGGCCGACTGGCTGGCGGCCCAGGCGAGCCAGGGCATGAACGCACACCTGCAGACGATCTGGATGGCGTTTCACGCGCCGCTGATTATCGCCGCCTATGCCTGGGCCATCGCCCCGGCCGGTGCTGCGCTGGATGCACTGGCACGTACCGGCGACGCCTACGGTGCGCTGGCATGTACCTACGGCAGGCGCGCCTGGCTGGTACTGACCGCCGGCATCGGCATGGGCATGGTGTGGGCGCTCGAAGACTTCACCTTCGGCCAGCTATGGCACTGGGACCCGGTGCAGACAGCCGCCTTCGCGGTATGGGCGATGCTCGGCGCGGTACTGCACGGGGCACGGCGCTGGCGGCCGCAGGGCCGCCACTGGCGCGCGCTGCCGCTGTTCAGCCTGCTGACTGCGGCGCTGGCCTGCATCGCCATGTCGGTGACGCGCAGCGAGGTGCTGGCCAGTTCACACCGCTATATCGGTACCACTTCATGGCTGGGGCACCTGGCGCTGGCGGGGGGCATCCTCGGCCAGATGCTGTGGTTTGCCTGGCGAGCGTTCAGGCGGCCGGCGGCGCAGGCCCGCCCAGTGCGCCGGTCGGCTTCGGACTGGGGGCTGGACCTGTCGATGTGGCTGTTCGCCGTGGCCGCGTTGCTGGCGGTGGGCCAACTGCTCAGCGCTCATGTCGGTCAGTGGCTGGCGCTGGAGAAGGCCTCGGAGCTCAAGCCGTTCCTCGAGACCCTGGCCGTGTGGGCCAGTGCCGAGGAGCTGGCCGGTCTGCGCCGGGCCTTCGATCACTGGGACGTGGACGGCCATGCCCTGGGCAAGTGGCTGATGCCCGTCATCGGCTTGCTCGGGCTGCTCGGCGGGTGGGTGTTCCTGCGGCGCAGCCTGCCGGCGCGCTACGCCGGCCTGATTACCCTGGGCATGGCGCTGTGGGTGGCGCTGACGGCCTGGCGCGGTGCCTGGCTGACCTCGCGCTACACCGGCGAAGGGGTGCTGTCCCAGCGCATCGTGCAGGTGCTGCCGTGGCTGGACGCGGCCCTGCTGGCCGGAATGTTCCTGCTGCTGGCGTGCCTGGCCTGGGGCATGCGGGTGCTGTGGCGCAGCCGCCGGCTCGGCACCCTGCGCCATACGGCGCCGTTGGCGCTGATTCACGGTGGGGCGATGGTGGCGCTGGCCGGTGGCCTGCTGGCCACGGCACTCAATACCTACATGCCCATCAATATTGCCCCGGCTTCATCACCGCAGGCGTGGCACCGGGTGGCCGATCAGTTGCAGGTGCGCGTGCTGCCGGTAAGCAGCCAGCAGAACTTCTCGGGCTACCAGGCGGTGGCGCAGGTGCAGTTGCGCAGCGACGACCAGGTCATCGCCGGGCATGCGCTGTTCCAGGACCGGCGCGCATTGCCGCCGGCCTATCAGGGCCCGGTGCGACAGCTGTGCGAAATCCTCGACTACCGTTATGCACGCCATGTGGGCGACCCGGGCTATGTGCTGCACCCCTTCATCGTGCGCGGCTGGGCCCAGGACCTGCAGGTATGGGTACCGGCCTCGCCACGCCTGATGACGGCCGCCGGCACGCTGGACGGTGGCGACGCGATCCAGGGGGTGATCGTGGTACGGCGCTATCCGTTCGTGTCGCTGGTGTGGCTGGGGTTGCTGGCGATGGTGCTGGGTATGCTGGTGCTGCCGGGCCAGGCTCACCCGGCCAGGCAGTGGTCTCAGCTGTCTCAGAGTTAGACAGTCATCGCGAAATTGCACGCCAGGGCAGCGCTTGAATCAATGTTGTTTATCAGGAGTATCCAGTAACTATTTGTTAAACAAGGAATTGATTTTGTTGGCATGCACTCTGCTTGGTGTGAGTCAGATGTGCAGTACAGCCCCTCGCCGGGCGCGGACGATTTATAAAAACAATACCGTGGAGGCCTGACCTTGAAGACAACTCGACTCCGGCATTACCTGAGTGCCGGCACCCTGGCCATGCTGGCCTGTGCTGTTCTGCCCCCCGCCGTGGCCGAAGATGGCAAGGCGATTCTCAATGCCAAGTGCATGGCCTGCCATACCCCCGAGGGCAACGACGCCCTGAGCCGCATCAGCCACCAGCGCAAGACCCCCGAAGGCTGGCTGATGAGCATTGCGCGCATGCAGTTGATGTACGGCGTGAAGATCAGCGATGAAGACCGTCGCTCGGTGGTCAAGTACCTGGCCGACAGGCAGGGGCTGGCACCCAGCGAGACCGATGGCATGCGCTATGCGATGGAGCGGCGCCTGAACACCGTGGAGAAGTTCGACGAACCCCTCAACCAGATGTGTGCCCGCTGTCACTCCGGCGCGCGGGTGGCGCTGCAGCGTCGGCCGCTGCAGGAATGGGAACGCCTGGTGGAGTTCCACCTGGGGCGCTGGCCGTCGCTGGAATACCAGATGATGTCCCGCGACCGCGACTGGCTGGGGCTGGCGCGCAACGAAGTGGCGCCCCAGCTGGCCAAGGACTACCCGCTTGAGAGTCAGGCCTGGAGCGACTGGCAGAAGAGCAAGCCGGGCGCCGACGCACTGCCGGGGCAGTGGAGCTTCAGCGGCCACATGATGACCAGGGGCGATGTGCGCGGCGTGATGAGCGTGACCCACGACAGCGGCGACACCTTCAACATCGAGGTCAAGGGCCAGTATGCCGACGGCACGCCGTTCAATGGCAGCGGCTCGGCCATCGTCTACAACGGCTACGAATGGCGCGGCAACCTGAAGATCGGCGATGTGCGCATGCATCAGGTATTCGCGGCCCTGAACGGCGAGATGAAAGGGCGCATGTTCGAGACCGAGCACGACGAGCGCGGCCTGGACTTCAGCGCGGCCAGGCAGGACAGCCCCCGCCTGCTGGCGGTACAGCCGGCGTTCATCCGCGCCGGCAACGAGGCCGAGCTGACCCTGGTGGGCAGCGGCCTGTCCGGCACCCCGGACCTGGGCGCAGGCGTTGAGGTGGTCAAGGTGCTGGAAAGCACCCCGCAGCTGTTGCGGGTCAAGGTCAAGGCGGCAGCCGATGCCGCGCCGGGGTTGCGCAACGTGGCCCTGGGTGCGCTCAAGGGCGTGGACCTTGCGGTGTACACCGAGGTCGCCGAGGTCAAGGTGGTGCCGGCGTATTCGGTGGCGCGCATCGGCGAGAACGGCGGCACCACGCCCAAGGTGCAGGGCCGCTTCGAGGCCGAGGCGTGGGGCAAGGGCGCCGATGGCCAGCCTTACCGCATCGGCTACCTGCCGGCCAAATGGACGGTGGAGCCGTTCAACGAGCAGGCCAGGGACGACGAGGACGTGAAGTTCGCCGGCACCATGCAGCGCGACGGGGTGTTCCTGCCTGCCGGCGCCGGGCCGAACCCGCAGCGCAGGATGATGGCCAACAACGTCGGCAACCTGAAGGTGATCGCCCAGCTGGAGGAGGGTGGCCTGCAAGGCGAAGGGCAACTGATCGTCACGGTGCAGCGCTGGAACAGCCCGCCGCTGCCCTGACCGCGAAGGCGGTGGGCGAGCGCGTCTCGCCCGGCTTTGCCACGACGAATCGTCACATTTGCGGAGGTCACCATGGGTGCATTATTGAATCTGGTCGAACGCAACCTGCACGAAGTGCGGGTGGACGACGACCGCATGCTGTTCCACATCCCCAGCAGCTCGCTGTTCGCCACCGATGACGTTACCGGCGGCATCATCGACGCCCTGCGCGTGCAGAGCTGCACCAGCGAAGACCTGGTGCTGCGTCTGGCCGGACGCTTCGCCGGGCATGACGTCAACGAGACCCTGCGCGAGCTGATCGCGCTGGAAGTGGTCAACGACGGCTCGCCGCTGACCCCGGAGCTGGGCATCAGCCGGGTCGAGCGCACAGCGCTCAACACCGTGGTGCTGAACGTCAACACCGGCTGCAATCTCAGTTGCACCTACTGCTACAAGGAAGACCTGGACAAACCCTCGGCCGGCAAGAAGATGGGCGCCGACACCGCCGAGGCCTCGGTGGAGATGCTGCTGCGCGAGTCGCCCGACGAAGAGCGCTACAGCGTGGTGTTCTTCGGCGGCGAGCCGTTGTCCAACCGCCCGCTGATCGAGCACATGGTCAACTACTGCGAGCGCCGCTTTGCCGAGGCCGGCAAGCAGGTGGAATTCATCATGACCACCAACGCCACGCTGCTCACCGAAGAGATCGTCGACTACCTCAATGCCCATCGCTTCGGGCTGTCGGTGAGCATCGACGGGCCCAAGACCGTGCACGACCGCAACCGCATCACGGTGGGCGGGCAGGGCACCTACGACGTGGTGCGGCGCAAGGTCGACCTGCTGCTGTCGCGCTACCGCAGCCGCCCGGTGGGCGCGCGGGTGACGCTGACCCGTGGCATCACCGACGTGGAGACCATCTGGAACCACCTGTTCAACGAGCTGGGCTTTGCCGAGGTCGGCTTTGCGCCGGTCACCTCGGGCGACATGTCCGACTTCAACCTCACCGGCGACGAACTGGTGGAGGTGTTCGCCAACATGAAGGCCCTGGGCCGGCGCTACCTGGAGGCGGCGCTGGAGCACCGCAACATCGGTTTTTCCAACCTGCACCAGCTGATCACCGACATCCACGAAGGCCACAAGAAGGCGCTGCCCTGTGGGGCCGGGCTGAAAATGCTGGCGGTCGACCACAAGGGCGAGCTCAACCTGTGCCACCGTTTCACCGGCTCCAGCCTGCCGACCTTCGGCAACGTGCACGGCGAGGTCAAGCAGGCCGAGCTCAACGACTTCCTGTCCCAGCGCCTGGACCGCAGCGGTACCGGCTGCGACACCTGCCACATTCGCAACCTGTGTTCCGGCGGCTGCTACCACGAAAGCTACGCCCGCTATGGCGACCCCACCCATCCCACCTACCACTACTGCGAACTGATGCGCGACTGGGTGGACTTCGGCATCGAGGTCTACAGCCGCATCATGGCCGCCAACCCGGCCTTCATCAGCAGTTACATCACCCCGCGGAAGGCGCACTGACATGAAACATCTGAAGCCGCTGAACAACAAGGCACTGATTCTGGAACAGGCCGCTGCCGAAGACCGTCTCGAGGAAGTGGTGGCAATGAGCAGCGTGGCCGGGTGCACCGCCACCACCGACCCGGGCTGGGAGGTGGACGTGTTCGGGGGGGTGGCGTCGCTGTGCCAGCCGATGGAGGCCGACCTCTATGGCTGCTCCGACCCGTGCTGGTGGCCGGCCCAGGTGCCGGACATGATGAGCACCTTCCCCGACTGGAACAAGGACGCGCAAAGTTCCGACGAGGGCTGGCGCAACCTCACCACCGTGTTCCCGAACGACAAGTGACCTGACGACAAGAATAAAAAAGGATACCGCTATGAAGCTTCAGTTCATCGGCCGCATGGCCGCGACGAGCTTGGGTCTGTTTGCCATCTGCACCGCTGCCGGTGTCGGCCTGGCCTTCGCCGCCAGCGACGTACCCGCCAACGCGTCGGGGCCTGCGCTCAAGCCGGGCAAGGAATACCTGCTGGCCACCAACTACCCCAACAACCTGCACCTGATCGACGTGGCCAGCGACACGCTGTACAAGACCTGCCAGATGCCCGACGCCTTCGGCCCGGGCGCGGCGCAGGTGGCGCCGGACAAGAAGGTCGCCTACGTGCTCAACAACCACTACGGCGATATCTACGGCATCGAGCTGGACACCTGCAAGACGGTGTTCCATGCGCGCCTGGCGTTCAAGCCGGGCGAGCAGGCCAAGTCGATGCTGTCGCTCGCCGTCAGCCCGGACGGCAAGGAACTGTACAGCGTGGCCAACCCCACGCAGATTCTCAACGACCACTATGCGGTACAGGCGCCGCGCCTGCAGGTGTACGCCACCGACGCCGGGTTGAACGCCCAGCCGCTGCGCACCTTCGAGGTGCCGAGGCAGATCTCGATCATGCAGGCCGCGGACGACGGTAGCCTGTACATGGCCGGGCGCGACATCTACAAGCTGGACGTGAAGACCGGCCAGTACAGCGTGGCCTTGCCCACCGGCAGCTGGAAGCGCCCGCAATACAGCCCGCCGGACCTGCTCTACATCTGGTCTCACCAGACCGCCCGGCGTGATTTCTCGTTGCTCTACACCGCCGCCAAGTACAAGGACGAGAAACAGGACGCGGACACCGCCGACTTCGTCTACGGCTACGTCAGCGTCGACCTGACCACCGGCAAGACCCAGGTTCAGGACTTTGCCCCGGTCACCGAGGTGTACTTCACCGGCATGCGCTCGCCCAAGGACCCCAACCAGATGTTCGGCGTGCTCAACCGCCTGGCCAAGTACGACATCAAGCAGCAGAAGCTGATCAAGGCCGCGAACCTGGCGCATTCGTACTACTGCATCAGCTTCGACAAGGCCGGCAGCAAGCTGTACCTGACCGGCACCTTCAACGACGTGGCGGTGTACGACCCGGACAGCCTGGAGCTGGTGGCGAACATCAAGCTGCCAGGCGGCGACATGGCCACCGGTACCGCACAGGTATTCACCCGCTGACTCAACGCAGGCGGGCAACCACCTGCGCCGGCCCATAACAATCACAAGGGGCAACCATGAATCAACCGAGCTATACCCAGGGGCGTCAGGACAAGGACCTGCTCGCCATGACCATCGGTGCGGCGTTCGACGCCACCGCGGCCAGGTTCGCCGCGCGTGAAGCGCTGGTGGTGCGCCACCAGGGCATGCGCTACAGCTGGCAGCAACTGGCCGAGGAGGTCGAGCGCCACGCCCGGGCCCTGCTGGCCCTGGGGCTGCAGCGCGGCGATCGCCTGGGCATCTGGGCGCCCAACTGCGCGCAGTGGTGCATCACCCAGTTCGCCAGCGCCAAGGTCGGCGTGATCCTGGTCAACATCAACCCGGCCTATCGCAGCAGCGAGCTGGAATACGCGCTCAAGCAGTCCGGCTGCAACTGGGTTATCTGCGCCGACGCGTTCAAGACCAGCGACTACCACGCGATGCTCCTCGGCCTGGTACCGGAGCTGGCCAGCGTCGCCCCCGGCAGCCTGAACTGCCAGCGCCTGCCGGCCCTGCGCGGCGTGGTGAGCCTGGCCGAGCAACCACCCCCAGGCTTTCTGCCCTGGGCGGGCCTGCAAGGCATGGCCGAGGCGGTGACCGTGCAGGCCCTGGCCGAGCGCCAGGCCGGCCTGCACTGGCACGACCCGATCAATATCCAGTACACCTCCGGCACCACGGGTTTTCCCAAGGGGGCAACCCTCAGCCACCACAACATCCTCAACAACGGCTACATGGTGGGCGAGAGCCTGGGCCTGACCGAGCACGACCGGCTGGTGATCCCGGTGCCGCTGTACCACTGCTTCGGCATGGTCATGGGCAACCTGGGCTGCCTGACCCATGGCTCGACCATGATCTACCCCGGGGATGCCTTCGACCCGCTGAGCACCCTGCGCGCCGTTGCCGAGGAGCGCGCCACCGCGCTCTACGGTGTGCCGACCATGTTCATCGCCGAACTGGACCACCCGCAGCGGCATGAATTCGACCTGTCGAGCCTGCGCACCGGGATCATGGCCGGCGCTACCTGCCCGATCGAGGTGATGCGCCGGGTGATCGACGAAATGCACATGAGCGAGGTGCAGATCGCCTATGGCATGACCGAGACCAGCCCGGTGTCGCTGCAGACCGCTGCCGAGGACGAGCTGGAGTTGCGCGTCACCTCCGTGGGGCGTACTCAGCCGTGCCTGGAGAGCAAGCTGGTGGACAGCGACGGGCTCACGGTACCCCGCGGGCAGATCGGCGAGCTGTGCACCCGTGGCTACAGTGTCATGCTCGGCTACTGGGAAAACCCCGAGGCCACCACCGCGAGCATCGACCACGAGGGCTGGATGCACACCGGCGACCTGGCGGTGATGGACGAGCAGGGCTATGTGCGCATCGTCGGGCGCAGCAAGGACATGATCATTCGCGGGGGCGAGAACATCTACCCGCGGGAGCTGGAGGAGTTCTTCTTCACCCACCCGGCCATCGCCGACGTACAGGTGATCGGCATTCCGTGCAGCCGTTATGGCGAGGAGATCGTGGCCTGGGTCAAGTTCCACCCCGGACACAGTGCCAGCGAAGACGAACTGCGCGAATGGGCCAGGGCGCAGATCGCCCACTTCAAGGTGCCGCGGCACTTTCGCCTGGTGGACGAGTTCCCCATGACGGTCACCGGCAAGGTGCAGAAGTTTCGCATGCGCGAGATCAGCATCGAGGAACTGACCCTGGCCAGGCAAGGCCAGCTGGCGGCCAGGGGGTAGGCCTGCGAAGCCGGGTGCGGGCGGTCATGCAGGGCGCATGACCGCCCGGGCGGCACTCAGTGCGTGCCGCGCGGCACGGTCTTGAGCAGGTCTTCGGGGCTGATATGGCCCACGATGTGCTTCACGCTGCCCGGTTGCGGCAGGTCGAGGATGTGCCCCTTCATCTTGCCGATCACGTGCATCTCGCACGGCTTGCAGTCGAACTTCAGGGTCAGTACCTCGTCACCGTGAATCAGCTGCATGGGCGCAACCTTGGTGCGCACGCCGGTGACGCCCTTGGCCTGTTTGGGGCACAGGTTGAACGAGAAGCGCAGGCAGTGCTTGGTGATCATCACCGGCACTTCGCCGGGCTCTTCGTGGGCCTCGTAGGCCGCATCGATCAGCTTGACCCCGTGGCGGTGGTAGAAGTCGCGGGCCTTCTGGTTGTACACGTTGGCCAGGAACGACAGGTGCGACTCGGGGTATACCGGCGCCGGCACCGTCTCGGCCTTGCGGCTGCCGCGCGGGTGCGCGGCAACGCGGGCGGCGGTGAGGCTCTCGATCACGTCGCGGCGCAGCGCCTTGAGCTGGGAGTTGGGAATGAAGTACGCCTGCGGCGCATCCAGGCGAATGCCGGTGGCGTGGTACTGGGTGGTGCCCAGCTGGCCGAGCAGGTCGTGCAGTTGCTCCAGCGCCTGCTCCGGCTTGTTGGCCGGGCCGAACGGGCCGGGCAGGGTGGCACTGGCGCTGATGCCTTCCTCGCTGGTGGCGGTCAGCTCAAGGCCGTGTTCACGCAACTGCGCGACCCAGCCCAGGCCGATACGGCGTTCGGCCGACGTCTTCTGCAGCGCCTGCTGCCAGTTGTGGTCCAGGTTGCGGCTCAGCGGATGGTTGGGGCGCAGCTGGTGCAGGCCCTTGGGCATCTCGTTGGGCTCTACGCGGTAGCGGTAGCGCTTTTCGCCGTCTTCGTCGAACTCGCCCCTGGCCTCGGCGATGTTGGCACGAAAGCCGACCACCTCACGCTTGACCAGCACGTTGAGGCCGTCGCCGTTGGACAGCGGTGCATGGGTGACCACCTGCAGGTCGCGCTTGCCGACCTTTTCCACCACACCCACCGGCAGGCCGGTGAAGGTGGGCGAATCGAACGCGCCGATGTCGATCTTGCGCTCGCTCACGAAGTAGTCGGTGCTGCCGCGATGGAAGGTCTTGTCCGGGTCGGGCACGAAGAAGTGCGCGGTATGGCCGCTGGAGGCGCGGGCCAGGTCGGTGCGGTCTTCGAGCACTTCGTCCAGGCGCTGGCGGTAGTAGGCGGTGATGTTCTTCACGTAGCCCATGTCCTTGTAGCGGCCCTCGATCTTGAACGAACGCACGCCAGCCTCTACCAGGGCGCGGATGTTGGCGCTCTGGTTGTTGTCCTTCATCGACAGCAAGTGCTTCTCGTAGGCGATAACGCCGCCTTTTTCGTCCTTGAGGGTGTAGGGCAGGCGACAGGCCTGGGAACAGTCGCCACGGTTGGCGCTGCGTCCGGTCTGGGCGTGAGAGATGTTGCACTGCCCGGAGAACGCCACGCACAGCGCGCCATGAATGAAGAACTCGATGGCCGCGTCGGTTTCGTCGGCGATGGCGCGGATTTCCTGCAGGTTCAGCTCGCGGGCCAGCACCAGCTGCGAGAAGCCGGCCTGGTCGAGGAATTTGGCCCGTGCCAGGGTGCGGATGTCGGTCTGGGTGCTGGCGTGCAGCTCGATGGGCGGAATGTCCAGCTCCATCACCCCCAGGTCCTGCACGATCAGCGCGTCGACGCCGGCGTCGTACAGCTGGTGGATCAGCTTGCGCGCCGGCTCCAGCTCGTTGTCGTGCAGGATGGTGTTGATGGTGGTGAACACCCGCGCGTGGTAGCGGTGGGCAAACTCCACCAGCCCGGCGATATCGCTCACCTCGTTGCAGGCGTTGTGGCGGGCACCGAAGCTCGGGCCACCCAGGTACACCGCATCGGCGCCATGCAGGATCGCCTCGCGGGCAATCGCCACGTCGCGGGCGGGGCTGAGCAATTCCAGGTGATGCTTGGGTAGGGACATGTCTTTTTAGTCTGCTGGTCACGGTAGCCGCGCATTGTAGCCGCGCAACGCGCTGTCGGCACCTTTGCCGACAGGCGTCATGCAGATTGACCAGCCCCCTTCGCCGGTGAGGCCGGCAAAGGGGCGCCAGGGCAGGGGTCAGAAGCGCCCGTCCAGGCCGATGCGGAACATCTCGTTGCGCTCGTCGGTGGCCAGCGCGGTCTTGTACGAGAAGCCCAGGCGCCAGCTCTGGCTGAGGCTGAAGTCCAGGCCCAGGTCCAGGTCGACGAAGTTGCTGTCCATCGGGTCGGGTGACAGGCGATACAGCACGCCGTCGTTGGTCTGGTCGGTGTAGCGCATGCGGTAGTCGTCGCTGTGGCTGAAGTTGTGACCCCACGCCAGCCCGACCCGCGGCGTGAGCACGCCGGCGCCGGTCTGGATGTCGTAGCCGCTGCGCACGCCCAGGAACGAGGTGAAGGTCCGCTGGCGCTGTTGTTCGTACGACAGCCCGTAGATACCGCCGCCCCGTTCGCTGAAGTCGTCCAGCTTGGTGAAGCTGGCGTTCAGCCGTGTGTACGGCGCCAGCGACAGGGCGCCTTCGCGGTACTCGTAGCTGGCGGTCAGCGAGGCGAACAGCTGGTCGGCGTCGCGCGAGCCATGGGCATAGCCGTTGGACGGGTCGGCAGTGACGTAGCGGCGCGAGTCGAAGCGGATGCGGTTGTAGCCCAGCAGTGCATCGATGTAGATCTCCGACAGCGGGTTGACGCTCAGGTACGCCGCCAGGCCCAGGGCGTCAGCCTCGCTGCGGGTGTCCTGCTCGCCGATGTCGGCGCGGTCGTTGCCGTAGCCAAAACCGATGCCCACCACGGCCCTTGGCGACAGGCGATAGTCGACGCCGGCGCTCAGTCCGTAGGTGACGAAGCTGTTGTCCTTGGCGCCGCGTGCGCGGTTGGAACCGGTGTTGATGAAGCCATCGGTCCAGTAGGCCACGGCCTCTTCGACGCACTCGCCGGAGGTGGCGCGGGCGGTGTCGCGCTGTTTGCGACGGGTGTCGTCCGCGTCCTCGTCGTCATTGCCCTTGCCGTTGCCTTCGAGCTCGTCGCGCAGCGCCTTGCCCAGGCTGCCCAGGCCGAGGTTGTCGCGGCCATGTTGAACGTTGGCGTTGAACGCGTTGCGGTCACAGGTAGGGCGGTGCAGTTGCTCCAGGCGCCGGTTGAAGTTGTCCATCTGGGTGCTGGCAAAACGATCCGCTGCGCGCGATTGCGCGTTGAGCAGGCCGATCACTTCGGCGTCCTTGCTGGGGTCGGGACGTGCCTGCACGCTGAAGGTCACGGTGCCGGTCGCGCTGGCACCGCTGGTGCTCTCCAGGCTGAAGGTGACCACTGCTGTGCCGGCAAAGGCAGCGGCAGGCACGAAGCGCAGGTTGAAACCGGACAGGGCGGCACGCGCTGCTCGCGCAGGGGCCACCGATGTCAGGCTGGCATGCCCGGCTGACGCTGGGCTCAACGACAGCACGCGGGCGCGCAGGAACGGCCCTCCGGTGGCCCCACGGGTAAGGTCGACGCTGGCGACAGCACCGGGGCTGAGCGCCTCGCTGGATGACACCACGGTGACCACCTGGGCGGCGATCGCCAGGGTAATGCTGCGGCTGCCGGTGGCGCCGTTGGCGTCGGTGGCGGTAACGGTCAGCGTGGCGTTGGCGGCCTCGGTCGGCGTGCCGCTGATCACCCCGGTCGCCGGGTCGAGCTGCAGGCCATTGGGCAGGCTGCCGGCGCCGATGGCGTAGCTGTACGGCGCCATCCCGCCGCTGGCACCCAGGCCGAAGCTGTAGGCGCTGCCCACGGTGCCTGGCGGCAGTGGGCCGGAGGCCGGGCTCATTACCAGCGTCGGTGGGGTGATGGTGAGGCTCACCGTGGCGGCTGCCGAGGTGCCGCCCGGGCCGGTGGCGGTGTAGGTGAAGCTGTCCACGCCCGAGTAACCGGCAGTCGGGGTGTAGCTGATGCGGGTGCCACTGACCTGCGCAGTACCGTGCTGTGGGTTGCTGGCCACGGCCACGCTTGTGACCGGGGCACTGCCCAGGCTCAGGGTCAGCGGGTTGTTGCGGCTGTTGGCGGCCACACTGGCCGACACGTTGCCGACCACGGGCGCCTGTGCCACGACTGTCAGGCTCAGCGTACGGCTGCCGGTGGCACCGTTGGCATCGGTGGCGGTAACGGTCAGCGTGGCGTTGGCGGCCTCGGTCGGCGTGCCGCTGATCACCCCGGTCGAGGTGTTGAGTGTCAACCCATTGGGCAGACTGCCGCCGATGGCATAGCTGTACGGCGCCATCCCGCCGCTGGCACCCAGGCCGAAGCTGTAGGCGGTGCCCACGGTGCCTGGCGGCAGCGAGCCTGACGCTGGGCTTAGCACCAGGGTTGGCGGGGTAACGGTAACGTTCACCGTGGCAGGTGCCGAGGTGCCGCCCGGGCCGGTGGCGGTGTAGGTGAAGCTGTCAATGCCCGAGTAACCGGCAGTCGGGGTGTAGGTGATGCTGGTGCCACTGACCTGCGCAGTACCGTGCTGTGGGTTGCTGGCCACGGCCACGCTGGTGACCGGGGCACTGCCCAGGTTCAGGGTCAGCGGGTTGTTGCTGGTGTTGGCGGCCACACTGGCCGACACGTTGCCGACCACGGGCGCCTGCGCCACGACTGTCAGGCTCAGCGCCTGGCTTGCCTGGAAATTCTGGCTGTCAGTCACCCTGACGGTAAAGCTGCTGGTGCCGGGTGCGGTTGGCGTACCGGCCAGGCTGCCGGTCGGGGCCAGGGTCATGCCGGACGGCAGGGCGCCCGAAACGATGGTGTAGCTGTACGGCGCGGTTCCGCCACTGGCACTGATACTGGCCGTGTAGGGCACGTTCTGGGTGGCGTTGGCCAGTGTGGTCGTGCCGATAACCACGGTGGGCGGCGTGATGGCGAGGTTGACGGTGGCAGGCGCCGAAGTCCCCCCCGGGCCGGTGGCGGTATAGGTAAAGCTGTCGACGCCGGCATAGCCTGGGGTCGGGGTATAGGTGAAACCCGTGGCCCCGGTGATGTTGACGGTGCCATGTGCAGGGGGTGTCACCACGGCCAGGCTGGTGGTCGGCCCCCCGCTGAGGCTTGCGCTGATCGTGCTGGCGCCGCTGTTGGCTGCGAGGGTTTGGTTGATATTGGCGGCTACCGGCGCTTGCTGGCCAACCACGAAGGAATAGGGACGCACTCCGGTGAATCTGTTGGTATCACTGGCCCGCACCCCGAAAGTGAACGTACCGGCGGTGGTTGGTGTGCCACTCAGGGTGCCTGTGCTGGTAAGGCTCATTCCTGCAGGCAGCGCGCCGAAGGCGATACCGTAGTCGAAGGGTGCAACCCCACCGCTGGCGCTGATCGACGTGCTGTACCCCGTGCCCACCGTAGCTGCGGGCAAGGTAATCGGCGTGATGTCTATGAAGGGCGTGGCAATGGTGAGGGTATAGGTCTGACTGACGCTGGTGAGGTTGCTGGAGCTGTCGACCGCCGTGACGCTGAAGGTGTAAGTACCGGCTTTGGAGGGGCTTCCGGTCAGGGTACCGGTACTGGAAAGGGCGATTCCGGTCGGTAGGCTGCCACCGTTGATGCTGAAGGTGTAGGGCGCGACACCCCCACTGACGGTGAGCTGTTGGCTGTAGCTGCTGCTGTAAATGGGGGCCGGCAATGTCGCCGGGGTGATGGCCATGCTGCCGGCAACGATGGTCAGTGTATAGCTGCGCGTGCCGGTGTAGCTGAACGCGTCGGTGGCCCTGGCCGTGAAGCTGAAGTTGCCGCTGCTGGTCGGCGTGCCGCTGAGCGTGCCGTTGGATGCCAGGGTCAGGCCGCTGGGCAAGGCTCCAGATGCAAGCGAAAAGGCGTAGGGCGCGTTACCCCCGCTGGCAGCCAGCGAGGTGGTGCTGTAGGCGATACCGGCAGTACCCGCAGGCAGTGATGCAGGGGCGATGCTGATGGTCGGGGAACCGACGGTAACGGTCACGGTCGCCGGGGCAGAGGTGCCTGCACTGTTGGTGGCGGTATAGGTGAAGCTGTCCGTGCCTGCAAAACCGACCGTGGGTGTGTAGGTGACGCTGGTGCCGCTGGCCGTTACTGTGCCGTGGCTTGCTGAGGTACTGATGGCCACGCTGCTGGCGACGCCCCCCGAGAGGCTGAGTGTGACAGGGTTCGCGCTGCTGTTGTGGCCGACAGAGGCGCTGACCGGGCCGGCAACCGGCGGTGCAATGTAGGTGAAGGCATTGGTCAACGACGCCGAGCCGGCGGCAGTGGTGACACTCACGTTGACCACGCCGGCGTTGCCGGCCGGGATTGTGGCGGTGATCTGGGTGGGGCTGTTGATGGTCCAGCCGGTTGCCGATACCCCACCAAAGGTGACGCTGCTGGCGCCGGTCAGGCCGGTGCCCGTGAGGGTCACGCTGGTGCCACCGCCGATGGGGCCTGAGTTGGGGGTGACGGTGTTCAGGGCCGGCACGGCGAGGTAGGTATAGGCATTGACCGAAGTGGCACTGCCCCCCGGCGTGGTGGCCACGACATTGACGGGCCCGGCGGCATGCGCGGGCGCAATGGCGGTGATCGATGTCGAACTGTTGACGGTGAAGCTGCTTACCGGCGTGCCGCCAAAGGTGAGGCTGGTGGTGCCGGTCAGGCCTGTGCCTGAGATAAACACTTGATTGCCGCCGGTGGTGGCGCCGGAATTGGGCGTAGCGATGGTCAGGGTCGGTACGGCGAGGTAGGTGAAACCATTGGTCAGCGTGCTCGTACCGCTTGCCGTTGTGACCGTCACGTTGACCGGGCCTGCCGTGTGGGCGGGGACGGTGGCGGTTATCGAGGTCGGGGAAACGACGATGATGTTGGTAGCGGGCACGCCAGCGAATGTCACGTTGGTGACGCCGACAAAATTGGTGCCGGTCAGGGTCACAGAGGTGCCGCCGATGGCGCCGCCGCTGCCGGGCGATACGGCGGTCAGGGTCGGTGTTGCGCCTGTGACCCTGAGGGTGTAACGGGCCTTGCCGACGTCGTCATTGTTGTCAAGGGCCGAAATCCAGAAATCGTAGCTGCCGATGGCTGTGGGGGTGCCATGCAGGGTGGTGGTCGCGCTTCCAGGCGACGTGTCCAGAAACAGACCGGGCGGCAGGCAGTTGGTCGGCATGCTGGGGTCATCCTGATCACATTCGTACCACTCGAAGATCGGCATGGCGCCGCCGGTGGCGGTGATAGTGACAGGTTGTATCGGTGTGTTGACCGCCACATCCGGCAGGGCGGTGCCACTGGCGGGGGAAAGGGTCGGGGCGGCACTGGCCTGGCCGCACAGCAGCAGCGAGACGAGCATCAGGCCCAGCAATGCAATGCTGCGGGCCATGCGGTGACGAAGGTCAATCAGGGATCTGTTCATGGGGCTTCCTGCCAGGTAGCGGTATTACTCGCTTGCGGCGCGGGTCAAGAGTCATCGGAACAACCCGTATGCCGTGACTGGCAGTGCGGGTTTTGCAGCGTTGAGGTAACGGCAGCGGCGTGGTCAGGGTTCCATGTGGGCACCCTCGGCACAGGTCTGCGTCAGTGGCCGTTGCATCTGCAGGTACAAGCCCTGCTCGCCAACTACCTCGAAGCCCAGGCGCGCATACAGCCGGCGCGCCGGGTTGAACGGCTCCACACTCAGGGCACAGCGCGTGTGCTGGCCGTCGGCCAGCGCGAGCACCGCGGCCAGCAGGGTGCTGCCCAGCCCCTTGCCCTGCCAGGCAGGCAGCAAGGCGATATCGACCACCCGCACTTCGCTGGCGTGCACCTGCAGGCACAACCTGCCGATCGGTTGCCCCTGGTGCTCCAGCAACAGGAATTCGGCCGAGCGATAGTGCAGGGCGTAGTGGCGTTGCTGCAGCTCGGCTTGGGCGTGCAGAAACGCGACCCGCTGCGCGTCGGTCCACCCTGGTGCTGCACGCACCTCTTCCCAGCGGCGCGTCACGAACAGCGCGCGCAGAAACCCGTCATCCGCCTCGGCCTGCAGGCGCAGGCCGGGAACGAACGACGATGGCAACAGGCGGGCCAGGCGCTCGAGGCTAGTCATTGCGGATCGGGTACTCCCCTTCGACGCAGATGCAGTACGCCAGCGCCAGGTAGGGTTGCATCAGGTTGCGCTCGATGTTGCCGTTGCCAGTACCGGCGTCAGTCATGCTGCCTTCGGCCAGCGTCTGCGTGGTGCCCACAGTGTTGTACAGGTTGATGTTGCGTGGCTGGGCCAGGTAGGTGGTGGTGCTCGGGATGTCGACCCTCTGGTCCGGCTCGGTACCATCGCGCGCGGTGAACCCATGGTTGTGTGGCGGGTAGTTCAAGGAATTGAGTGCTACCTTGTCGGCGCCAGCGGTACTGGCGAAGGCTGCGTTTGGCAACCCGGTACCCTGGCCGGCTCCCATCACCACACGACCATTGAGATTGGGCAGCATGAATGTGGTCTTGCCATCGCCGCCGAATCGGTTGCCGATCACCGTAAACAGCACGCTGTACTGCTGGATCAACAACGAACGCCCGTCGCAGGGAAGAAAATTCTGCGGCACGAAACTGTAGGGCAGAAGCCTGATTTCACCATAGAAAGCGTCCATGGAATGCTCTTTCCTTGATTCAGAGAGGGGTGGGCTTACTGCTGCGACGGGTAGATCCCGGCCAGCGCGATGATGTAGTTGAGCGCCATGCTGCCCATCAGGTTGGCATGTGGTTGCCCGCCGCCTGGCGCCACCGACACTGCCGCGGAGTTCAGTGTGACGTTGGGGTTGGTGCCGCCGTTGCTGTACAGCCCCTTGGTCGAGCTTTGCGCGGTGAACACCCCGAGCGTGCGCGAGGCCGGTGCCTGGGTGTCGACCGGCGAGGCGGCATCGGCCAACTGCGTGCTGGCGTAAAAGGTATGCGAGTGAGCGGGCATGTGTTGCACGCCAATGGAGGTCTGTGCACTGCCCATTGCCTGGCCCAGGTTGCGCTGCGTGAGGCCGGGGCCTGCGCCGGCGCCTACCGGTACCCGGCCGCGCAGGTCGGGCAGGGCGAAGGTGTTGACCCCATCACCGCCATAGGTGGTGCCCAACAGCGTGAACAACACCTGGTTCTGCTGGATCGACAACAGCTGGCCATTGCACAGTGCCCAGTCCTGTGGCTCGTAGTTGCCTGCGAACAGACGGATTTCCCCGATAAAGGCTTCAGACATGGTTCATTCCTTGATGTGAAGGAGCGTGTTCACGGGCGCGGTGGGTAAACGCCAACACTGGCGATGCAGTACTGCAGCACCAGCGAAGGCTGCATGTTGTCCAGGGGCTGTTGGGGTGGCGTGGGCTGAATCGTTGCCGGGTTGAGCGCTTGCTGCTTGCTACTGTCGAACTTGACGTAGGTGCTGCGCGAAGCGACCGGTGGGGTTGCCAGGTTGGCACTGGTGGCCGGGAACGCACCGGCCGGCCCGCTGTTGCCCAGGGCATCGGATACATAGACCTCATGGGTATGCTGGGCGAGTGCGGCGGCGGGCAGTGTTTCTTTCTCGGTGCCGGCTGACTGGCCCTGGGTATGATTGCTCAGGCCGGGGTCAGGGGTGCCGGTGCTGTTCCGGGCCAGCGCGGTGCGCCCGCGCAGGTCAGGCAGGGCAAACAGGTTGTTGCCGGAGCTGCCGAACTGGGTGCCGAGCAAGGAAAACAGTGCAGCGTTGGTTTGCGTGGATAACAGGCGTCCGTCGCACGGCAGCCAACCCTTGGGCACGAAGTTGTACGGGAACAGGCGGATTTCACCCACGAAAGGTTCCATATGAACAAACCTCCATCATGTTTCTCAGGCACCAAAAAAAACCCACTTGCAGGCAAGTGAGTGACAATCACGGCAGAGCTGACTAGCTAGGTAAGGCGGTTATCGATCACGGCTTGTGGCCGTTCCAGCTTCCATCTGCGCTTCTTCATGAGCGTTCCTTCCATGGTTGCGATAACAGGCAGAGGGTCCGGCGAAGCGGCCCTCGGGAGGTGGGTTGATGCTAGGCGAGGTAGTGACGCATTGCCATCACTGAAAATGGGTATTTCGACGATTTTTTTCAAACGATTGTTTGACGCGGGGCGGCTGTCGGTAATCTGGCGCCAGATACGCGTCGCGCCCGGCATTCATGGGCACCTGGCCGTGCCCTGTAGCCAGTGGCTGCGTGCTGTGGAAAGATCCGGGTTCTTTTCCGTGCCGCACTGACGAGCAAGCCATGATCGATTTCCACAATGTCACCGCCTACCAGCAGCACAACCGTGTGCTGGACGGTTTCTCCCTGCACATCGGTGCCGGCGAGAAGGTCGCCATCCTGGGCCCCAACGGGGCCGGCAAAAGCACCCTGCTCAAGCTGATCACCCGCGAGCTGTACCCGGTGGAGCGCGAAGGCAGCCACCTGAAGCTGTTCGGCAGCGACACCGTCAACCTGTGGGCACTGCGCAGTCGCCTGGGGTTCGTGTCCCAGGACCTGCAGGAAGACTACACCCCGCACACCCAGGCGCTGGATGTGGTGGCGTCGGGCTTTTTCGGCGCCATCGGTGCCCATGGCCATCTGCAGCCCGATGACGAGCAACTGGCGCAGGCGCGTGCGCTGCTGGCCGAGGTGGAAATGGCCGGGTACGAAAGCACCATGTTCCAGCGCCTGTCCACCGGGCAGAAGCGCCGCCTGCTGCTGGCCCGCGCGCTGGTTCACCGGCCCAGTGCGCTGATTCTCGACGAGCCGGCCAACGGCCTGGATATGGGGGCGAGCCTGGGCATGCTGAGGTTGCTGCGCAGCTTCTGCGCCGAGGAGCACGCCATGATCATCACCACCCACCATATCGACGAGATCATCCCGGAGATCGAGCGTGTGGTGCTGCTTAGCCAGGGGCGCATCGTGGCCGACGGGCCCAAGGCCGAGGTGCTGACCAGCGCGGCACTGTCGCAGCTGTACCAGACGCAGCTGCGCATCAGCGAACAGGATGGCTGGTACCGTTGCTGGCACGCCTGAACCGGCCTGCGTGCGGCCGGCTCGGCGGGGTCAGGTCACAGGGTTCATGAACGGGCCGCCGGTGAACTGCACGAACCACTGGCGGTACTCTTCGTTTTCCGGGTCGATGATCAGTGCCGGGAGAACACCAGGTGATGGCCACGCCACAGGTGCGCGTCGATCGTGCTCATGTCGACGCGCTTTTCGTAGGCGTCGATCATCTGTTCCAGGGTGGTCAGCGCGCGGATGCGGTCGGTGGGCTCGGCGTTGCGGTTGGGGAAGATGCAGAAGAACACGCCACCGTCCTTCACCACCCGGGATGACTCCACGTAGGCCGCCAGCAGGTTGGGCACATGCTCGATGACGTGGGAAGTGATCAGGTAGTCGAAGGCCTGGTCGGCAAAGGGGATATCCAGGAAGTCGCCCAGCGCGTCGACCCTGGCGGGCTCGGCGTGGTAGTTGGCCTGTTCCTGCTTGTAGTGCGTGTAGTCTTCCAGGTCCTGCGGGTACAGGAATGCCTCACGTCTGAAAAAATGCCTTGCGCAGGCTATCGGCAGGGCCG
The DNA here is from genome assembly GCF_049942755.1 of Pseudomonas palmensis. Lineage (NCBI taxonomy): Bacteria > Pseudomonadati > Pseudomonadota > Gammaproteobacteria > Pseudomonadales > Pseudomonadaceae > Pseudomonas > Pseudomonas palmensis. Next base: position 5,254,069 of record NZ_CP187958.1, on the reverse strand, counting down.
CGCAAGTATTGAGCCGGGTATGCAGGGCTCGCGTTCAAAGACTTCCCGCGCAGCGTGCAATAGAATACCCGGCGGGCGAACCCGGTTGGTTCGTCCAGTGCCGAAGCCTCTTGTGATTCGTGTAGGCATCAGGCTTCTTGCTGAACTGAAAATAGGCCACACATGCCAAGCGTTTCCCCGGAAGTACAAGCCAAAGAATGGCACAGCATGGTTTCCCAGTACCCATGCTCGCTGACCCAATCGTTGCAGGGCCTTGTCGAGCGCAACAAGGTCATGCTGGCCGCGCGGTTCTATGAACACATGCTGGCCGACCCCAATGCTTCGCTGATCCTGTCCCACGACGAGGTCAAGAGCCGCCTGGGCAGTTCGATGCAGGCCTGGCTGGTGCGGGTCTATTCGGTGTCGCCCACCGATGACTGCATGCCGCTGGTTGCCCTGCAGAAACAGGTGGGGGAAGTGCATGCGCGCATCGACGTGCCGCTGCACCTGGTGCTCAGTGGTGCGCGGCACCTGAAGAAGTTGCTGTTCCAGCTGATTCTCGAACAGCAGTGGGCCAGCGAGGCGCAGGCATTGCGCCTGGCCAGCGAAACCATGGACCTGGCCATGGAAATCATGAGCCACGCCTATTCGCGGTCCCATGACCGCAACTCGCGCAACGAGGAAGGCTACCGGCTGTTCTCGGTGCTGCAGAACATCAGCACCGAGCGCGAGCGTCAGCGTGGCGCCTTGCTGGACTGGGAAAACAGCCTGATGTTCGACCTGGCCATGGGCTCCAACGGCGTGAACCTGCCCAGGCTCGCGGCCTCTGATTTCGGCCTGTGGTTCCGTCACAAGGGCGCCTACGCCTTCCAGAACACCAGCGAAAGCGATCAGATCCTGAAGATCATCCGTCACATGGATGACGTGTTGCTGCCCATGTTTCTTGCCTCGATGCACGAGCAGGAGACGCGCATGCGCCTGCTGCGCGACATTCGCGACCAGACCAAGAGCCTGATGTTCAACCTCGACAACCTGTTCAACACTGCCAACGAGCTGGAAAGCGGCCGCGACGTGCTCACACGCATGCTCAACCGCAAGTTCCTGCCGGTGGTGATCGGCAACGAGATCGCCATCGCGCAGAAGACCGGGCAGACGTTTTCGGTGTTCTCGGTGGATATCGACAACTTCAAGTCGATCAACGACAACTTCGGTCACGAAGCCGGCGACGCGATTCTGCAGCAGATCGCCGAGATCCTCAGCAGCCACAGCCGCGCGGGGGACTACGTGTTCCGCATGGGGGGCGAGGAGTTCCTGATGATCCTGGTGGACATCGACAGCGCCAACGCCATGAAGGTGGCGCAGAAGTTGCGGCGCAAGGTCGAAGCGGAAAAGTTGCAACTGACCGAAGGCCGCAGGCACCAGGTCACCGTGAGCATCGGCATGGCCACCTACAACGGCCACCCCGACTACCAGCACCTGCTGCGACAGGCCGACCAGGCCATGTACCAGGCCAAGCAGGGCGGCCGGAACCGGGTGGTGGCGTATGGGGAACTGACCTCGCCGGAGTGACAGACCAAGCCTGATGGAGGCGACGATGCACACGCCAAGGCGCCTCTGGCGCAGCGTTATGTGGTTGACAGTGCTGTGGCTGATGGCCAGTGGCGCGCTCGCCGCCGAGCACGGCCACTGCGGGCGCCAGGCCGGCCCGCAGTGCCTGCACAGCTTCGCGTTGCCGGCAGGTGCAGGCCAGATGCATTACTACGCATCGCGCGTGCCAAGGCCCGGCGACCCCCACGGCCCGCAGACGGCACTGCTGATACTGCACGGGCATCCGCGCGATGTCGGGCGCAGCTTCGAGGCCGGCTTGCAGGCGGCACGTGCTGCGGGCCGGTTGCCGCGTACCCTGGTGGTGGCGCCGCTGTATCAGGTGGCGCCGGCGCAGGCCGGGCGTTGCAGCATGCCGGACACGCCCGGCGCTCAACCGGGCGACGCGCTGTGGAGCTGTGCCGGCTGGCTGGCGGGGGCTCCCTCGCTGGGCGCCCATCCGCTTGGCGCCTTTGCGGCACTGGACGCCTTGCTGGGCGAACTGGCCCGGCAGTGGCCGAGCCTGCGCAGTGTGACCCTGGTGGGGTTTTCGGCCGGTGCGCAGATGCTCCAGCACAGCATCGGTTTTGCCGCCGACCCGCCGGCGGGTGTGGCGCTGCGCTATGTGATCGCCGACCCGGGCAGCTGGCTGTACTTCGACCCGGTTCGCCCCGTGCCCCTGCGGGGCGAGCGAACGGTGCCGTGGGAGGCCTGTGGTACGGGGGGCTGCACCTGGCGCTTCGACGTGCCGGTGACGTCTCCGGCCTGTGCCTATGACCACTGGAAGTACGGCACCCAGTCGCTGCCTGGCTATCTGCCGCGTACCGGCGCGCAGGCCCGCGCACACTATGCGGCGGCCCAGGTCGATTACCTGGAAGGTGCCCTCGACAGCAGTGCCGACAAGGGCACGTTCTACCCGATTCTCGACAAATCCTGCGCGGCCATGTTGCAGGGGCCTTTCCGATTGCAGCGAGGGCTGGCGTATGCCGCCTATGAACAGGCCGTGCTCAAGCCGCGCACGCCCAGGCGCATGGTCATCGTGCCAGGTTGCGCGCATGACGTGGCCTGTGTACTGGGCGCCGATGCAGCGCGGCCCGTGCTGTTCGCGCCGCCGCCCTGAGCGTGCCGCAGCGCCACGGCAGGTCAGGAAAATAATTCAGGACCAGCCTATTTTTTTTCGCTTGTGCCAGCCCCTTCGTGCCCTAAGACTCGAGCAGGGCGACGACCGCCTGTTCCCGCGTCAGTACCGGGCTCGCGGGTTCGGGGGCGTGCGCCAACAGAATAACAATCACAAGGTTGGAGGTGCTCGTGAGTGACTACGCTGCTGTGCCAGATGAAAGCGGCCATATCGATGTGCCGGGTGGGAAGGTCTGGTACCGGCTCAACCGCTCGGCCAACAGCGGTGCCGTGCCGCTGATCGTGCTGCATGGCGGCCCCGGCAACTCCCATGACTACCTGCTGCCGCTGCTCGAACTGGTGCCTGACCGCAGCGTGGTGCTGTACGACCAGCTCGATTGCGGACGCTCGCAGCGGGTGGGCGACACATGCAACTGGACGCTGGAGCGTTTTACCGACGAGATAGATGCCGTTCGCGAGCACCTGGGCCTGGGCCAGGTGCATCTGTTTGCCAGCTCGTGGGGCTGCAGCATCGCCATCAACTATGCGGCCCGGCAGCCGGCCGGGCTGTGCTCGTTGGCGCTGTCGGGGCCGTTGGTCGATGCCAAGCGCTGGATGGCGGACTGCGAGCGATTGAAGGCGCAGTTGCCCGACCACCTGCAGGCGGTGATGCGCCGGTGCGAGGCGCAGCGCGACTTCACCAGCCCCGAGTACCTGGAGGCGGTCAACGCGTTCTATGTGCGTCACCTGTGCCGCGTGCAGCCCTGGCCGCAGATTGTGGTCGACACGATGGACAATTGCGCGACCGAACTGTACGGCTACATGTGGGGCCCCACCGAGTTCTTCGGCACCGGCACACTGGCGGACCTGGACCTGACCCCGAAGCTGGCGTCGATCGAGGTGCCCACGCTGTTCATGTGCGGGGCCCACGACGAAGGCACCCCCGAATCGGGCCGGGCCTTCGCGGCGATGGTCAGGGGCGCCGAGTTCTGCTGCATACCCGAGGCCTCCCACATGCCGCATATCGAAAACCCCGAACCCTTCTTCAGGCACCTGCGCGCCTTCATTGCCAAGGCGACCCCGCGCACCTGAATGCCGTCGGGTCGATGCACAGCCATGGCGGCACCGCTGGGGATCATTCCGCCGACGACTGATTGCATGCGCAATGGTCGCTTGTTCGCCTGGTGGCCCACTTTGATACTTGCCCCTTGCAGGAAGCAGCCCCGGTACAGCGCACGCAGCCCCGCGCGCGCTGTACCGACCCTTGAAGTCATGGATAAAACTATAAAAAACAAGTCGACCCAGGCCCCTGGCGAAGCAGGGGGTTGCGCCTCGACGATCTATTGCTTCGGAGATTGCCCATGTCGATTGCCAATGCGTCAGACACCCCCAGTACACAAGACCCGGAGCAGGCAGGGCTCAAACGGGTACTGAGCTTTTCCGATGTGCTCGCCTACGGCCTGCTGTATTTCGTGCCCATCGCCCCGGTCAGCGTGTTCGGGCTTATCTACAACACCTCCGCCGGCATGGTGGCGCTGGTGTACCTGGTGGCCGCCGTCGCGATGATCTTCAGCGCCATCAGCTACAGCCAGATGGCCAGGAAGATCCCCCTGGCCGGCTCGGTCTATTCCTATGTCACCCACGGCACCAACAGCAGCCTGGGCTTCGTGGCCGGCTGGGCGATTCTGCTCGATTACCTGCTGCTGCCGGCACTGCTGGCGGTGCTGGGGGCGGCGGCGCTGTCGGCGCAGTTCCCGCAGGTGCCGACCACGGTGTGGCTGGTCACCTTCGTAGCGGTGCCCACGGCGGTCAACCTGATGGGCATCGAGATGAATGCCAGGTTGAGCAAGGTGCTGCTGCTGATCCAGCTGGTGGTGCTGTTTCTGTTCGCCGCCTTTGCCACCTCTCGCATCATCGAACTCAAGCCGACCCTGGAGCACTTCATCGCGCCATTCTACAACCGCTCCGACTTCTCCATGGCCATGGTGTTCGCCGCCGTACCGATTGCAGCCCTCAGCTACATCGGATTCGACGCGGTGTCGACCCTGAACGAAGAGGCCAAGGGGGGCGGGGAGACGGTCTCCAGGGCCACGATGATGCTGCTGGTGCTGGTCACGGTGCTGTTCGTGGGGCAGGTGTACCTGGCGGCAGTGTTCGTGCCGCTGGGCACGGTGTACCAGGGCGCCGCTGCAGACACCGCGTTCTATACCCTCAGTGCCGAGATCGTCGGGGCCTGGTTTCTGCCGGTGATCACCCTGACCAGCGGCATCATCGCGCTGATGGCCAACACCCTGGTGTCCCAGGCGACCACGGCGCGGGTGCTGTTCAGCATGTCGCGGGACAAGCGCCTGCCCGCGTACCTGAGCCGCATCAGTGCCCGCACCAACGTGCCTGCCAACGCCATCGTCACGGTTGCGCTGGTTTCGTTCGTGGTGGCGTTCGCCGGGGCCGGCTACCTGGATGTGATGGTGACCCTGGTCACGTTCGGCGCGCTGACCGCCTACATCCTGTTGCACGTGTCGGTGATGATCTACTTCAGGAAGATCGGCCAGGCGCAGCTGTTCAGCCATGGGGTGTCCCCGGTGCTGGGCGTGCTGCTGTTGAGCTATGCGCTGTGGAGCACCAACGTGCACGCCAAGGTGCTGGGCGCCGCCTGGATGCTCGGCGGCCTGCTGATTGCCTGGGTGATGCGCCGGCGGGGGGCGCCCTCGCTGACCTGGACGGACTGACTGCACGCTGCTGCCCATGCATCGCCTGGAACAATGCCCGCTCATGCGGGCATTTTTTATTGAAAATAAATTCAGTAACGGTCTTGATCGTTATTGAAGATATTTTCAGTATCGCCTAGGATTGCCCCAGCCTGACAAGAACAAGACGGGGTATTGCAGTGACACGACTCAAAGACAGGGCCTATTGGCTCGACAAGGCAGCAACGTTGCCGCTGGAGGGCAGGGCATTCATCGACGGGCGCTATGTGGACGCGCAAGACGGGGCGACCTTCTGCACCCGCAGCCCGGTTGACGACGCCGTGCTCGCGGCGGTGGCCCAGTGCGCGAAGGCCGATGTGGACCTGGCCGTGGCTGCTGCGCGGCGCAGCTTCGAGGCCGGCGTGTGGAGCGAGCTGGCGGCCCGCGAGCGCAAGGCGGTGCTGCTGAGGTGGGCCGCACTGCTCGAGGCGCATACCGACGAGCTGGCGCTGCTGGAGACCCTGGACAGCGGCAAGCCGATTGCCGATACCATCGGTGCCGACCTGCCGGGCACGATCTACTGCCTGCGCTGGTTTGCCGAACTGATCGACAAGGTGCACGGCGAGGTGCCGGCCACCGACCCGCAATTCTTCGGCACCGTGACCCAGCAGCCGCTGGGCGTGGTGGCGGCGGTGGTGCCCTGGAACTACCCGCTGCTGATGGCCGCCTGGAAGTTCGCCCCGGCCCTGGCAGCCGGCAACAGCGTGCTGCTCAAGCCGTCGGAGAAAACCCCGTTGAGCGCCTTGCGCATCGCCGCCCTGGCGATGGAAGCGGGTGTGCCGGCGGGGGTATTCAACGTGCTCCCCGGTGATGGCGCGGTGGGACGCGAGCTGAGCCTGCATGGCGACGTCGACTGTATCGCCTTCACCGGCTCCGGCGCGGTGGGGCGGCAGATCGCGCAGAACGCCGCCGCCTCCAATCTCAAGCGTGTATGGCTGGAGCTGGGCGGCAAGTCGGCCAACATCGTCATGGCCGATTGCGCGGATCTCACCCAGGCCGCGCAGTCGGCAGCGGCGGCGATCTTCGCCAACATGGGCCAGGTGTGCAGCGCCGGGTCGCGTCTGCTGGTGCAGCGCTCGGTGATCGAGCCGCTGTTGCGCGAACTGCTCGTGGCCACCGACAGCTACTACCCGGGGCACCCCCTGGACCCGGCCAGCGTCACGGGTGCGATCATCGACGCGGTGCAGTTCGAGCGCGTCCAGCGCTACATCGAAACAGGCCGGCACGAGGCGCAGTTGCTCAAGGGCGGCCAGGCGCTCTCGCCGGTGGGGGCAGGCGCCTACCTGGAGCCGACGATCTTCCTTGCCCCGGACGCAACGGCGCGTATCGCCAACGAGGAAATCTTCGGCCCGGTGCTGGTGGTGATTCCCTTCGACACCCTCGATGAGGCCATCGCCATCGCCAACCAGACCGAGTTCGGCCTGGCGGCGGCGGTGTGGTCATCCGACCTTGGGACCATTCACCGCGCCACCCGCCAGCTCAGGGCCGGCACGGTGTGGGTCAACTGCTATGACGAACTGGTGGACATGAACTTCCCGTTTGGCGGGTTCAAGGAGTCCGGCAATGGCCGGGACAATTCGGCCCATGCGCTGGGCAAGTACACCGAATTGAAATCCACCATCCTGCGCTGCCGTTGAGGTCAACCCCATGCAAAACACGCTTTCAGCCTTGAACCCGCAACAATGGACCGTGCCACTGCCCATCGAGTACGGCCCGGGTGCGCGTCATCACCTGGCCAGGCTGTGCCGGGACTTCAACATCAGCCGACCGATCATCATCACCGACCAGGGCTCGCTGCGCCTGCCCTTCGTGGATGAACTGCAGCGCAGCCTGACCGAGGCGGGGCTTGCCTGCGGCCTGTACGGCGGCATCGAGCCCAACCCCACCGACCAGTCGGTACTGGCCGGTGCCGCAGCCTATCGGGCCTGGGGCGCCGACGGCATCATCGCGCTGGGGGGCGGCAGTGGCCTGGACGGCGGCAAGGCGGTGGCCCTGGTCGCCCGTCAGCAGCGCAGCGAGCTGTGGGCCTTCGACTTCGACAAGCCGGTGCCGGCAGGTTTCAGTGCGGCGGACTTTGCGCCGGTGATCGCGATTCCCACCACCGCCGGCACCGGCGCCGAAACCGAGAGCACCGCGATGCTCACCGACACCGGGCGCGGCATCAAGGGCTGCGTGTGGCACCCACGGGCGCGCCCGGCGGCGGTGATCCTGGACCCGGAGCTGACCCAGAGCCTGCCGGCCAACCTGACCGCATGGACCGGGTGCGATGCGATCATCCATGCCCTGGAAGCCTACTTCGTGCCCAGCTTCAACCCGCTCAGCGATGGCGCCGCGTTGCAGGCATTGACGCTGCTGTGGGGCTCGATCGACACCGCCGTCGAACGCGGTCACGACCTGGAGGCGCGGGGCAACATGCTGATCGGCTCGTGCCTGGCCGGCGTGGCGTTTCTCAAGGGCCTGGGGCTGGTGCACGCACTGAGCCATATGGTGGGCGCCACCTACAACACCCACCATGGGTTGACCAACGCGGTCATCCTGCCGGTGGTGCTGCGCTACAACCAGGCGCAGATCACCCCGCGCCTGATGCCGGTGGCGCAGGCCCTGGGCTTGCCGGACGCCGAGTTCGAGACCTTCTACAACGCCGTGTGCGCCTTGCTCGACCGCCTGGAGATTCCCAGGTCGCTGGCCGAGCTCGGGGTCCGCCAGGCCGATGTCGGCGCCGTGGCACGCAAGGCCATGGGCGACCCGGCGCGGCTGACCAACCCGCGCGACAGCACCCAGGCGCAACTGGAGGCGCTGTTGACCCAGGCGATCAACCACGCCCGCGATTGATGAACTCGCTGTTTTCCGCTTAGCCGTGCAACCAGACCAATAAAAAAAGGTGCAACTGCCATGTCTGCCTCCCACTCGGCGTCCAAGGGACGCCTGAACCTTGAAACACGCTCCATCGATTACGTCCCGCTCGCAGAGCGCCACGGCAAGGCGTGGCACCTGTGGCCCATCTGGTTCTGCGGGGAAGCGCACCTGACCACCCTGGCGGTGGGCATCATCGGGGTCGGCATGGGCGCCAACCTGTTCTGGTCGGCGGTGGCGATCTTCCTGGGCTGCGCCTTCGGCACGCTGTTCATGGCCGGCCATTCCACCCAGGGCCCGCAGATGGGCCTGCCGCAACTGATCCAGTCGCGCCCGCAATTCGGCTACCTGGGCGCGTTGCTGGTGTATGTGGTGGCCATCGCCACCTACGTGGGCTACAACGCCTTCAACCAGTTGCTGGTGGGCCAGACGCTGCACGAACTGTTCGACGTTCCTGAAAACGGCTCGGCCATCGCCTTCTCGCTGCTGGCGATCGTCATGGCGATTGCCGGCTACAACACCTTCCACAAGGTGCAGCGGCTGCTGGCGTTCGTGCTGATCGCGGTGATGCTGGTGTTCACCGTGGGGCTGTTCTTCTTCGTCAAGCTGCCAGCCGATCAGCTGAGCGTCTCGGACTTCAAGGCAACGCCGTTCCTGGCGCAGTTCTTCGTGGCCGCCGCGTATCAACTGAGCTGGGCGATCTACGTGTCGGACTACTCGCGCTACCTGCCGGCCAACGTCAGCGTGCGCTCGTCGTTCTGGTGGACCTACATGGGCGCGATGATCGGCGGGGTGTGGATGATGCTGATCGGCGCCTTGGCCGCGGCACTGAGCCCGGGGCAGAACCTGGCCAAGGGCCTGGTGATGCTGGGCAACACACTGTTCGGCGGCTTCGGTGAATGCCTGCTGATCCTGGCGGTGCTGAGCCTGGTGACCAGCGCGGCGCAGAACTTCTACGGCGCCTCGATCACCTTGCTGAGTATCGCCGACACGGTGAAGACCCAGACCTCCACCTTGTTCAAGCGCATCGTCTCGATGCTGTTGGTGGGCGGTACCGCGATCGCCATCGCGATGACCGCCTCGGACAACTTCGTGAAGGACTTCGGCGACTTCCTGGCCATCCTGCTGTACCTGTTCACCCCGTGGACGGCGATCAACCTGGTGGACTTCTACAAGGTACGCCACGGCAAGTTCTCGATTACCGAGATCTTCAAGCCCAACGGGATCTACGGGCGCTGGAACTGGCGTGGCATCGGCGCCTACGTGGCAGGCTTCGTGGCCATGCTGCCGTTCTCCAGCACCGGGCTGTATACCGGCTACGTGACCACGCTGCTCGATGGCGCCGACATCAGCATGCTGGTGGGCCTGGTGGTGTCGGCGCTGGTCTACGGGTGGCTGTGCCGCACCCAGGACATCGCGGCGGAGCTGTCGCGCATCGATGAACTGGACAAGGACCTGGAGCGCGGCCTGAGCGCCAACTGAGCCTGTCGACGATTGCCCCGGCGTGCGCGACGCACGCCGGGGCAATCGCCATTTCCTGTCACTTGCCCGGGCAAAAGTTGCTAAATTGTCGCCTCGCTTGGCGACTGAGATGTAGCCGCTGTCCGGAGACCGGGGCCATGCCCCGCAGTGCACAGGTTGTTGACGTATGAGCAGTGAGCCCGAAGTAACCCAACCCAGGAAGCGTCGAACCCGCATCGACCCCGAGACGCGCCGCAAGGCCATCATCGAGGCGACGATGCAGTGCATCACCCGCTATGGCCACAGTGGCAGTACCCTGGAGCGCATCTGCGCGCAGGCCGGGGTGTCCATCGGGCTGATCGGCCATCACTTTTCCAGCAAGGAAGAGCTGATGCTGTCGACCTACCAGGAACTCACCGACCAGCTGCGCGAAGAAACCCGCAAGTACCTGGCGGTGCAGGGCGGCACGCCCGAGGACCGTCTGCTGGCGATCATCCGCTCCTCGTTTCGCGGGCAGATCTTCAACGAGTTCATCCTCACCACCTGGCTGGGGTTCTGGGGGGCGGCGGTATCGTCGGAGCAGCTGCGAGCCTTGAACAAGAAGCTCTATGCCGACTATCGCAAGGAACTGGAGTCGGTGTTCAAGGCCATCGGCAAGGCACAGGGCACGCAGATAGACGCCAAAAGCGCGGCGTTGACCATCACCGCGCTGATCGACGGCTTCTGGCTGGAATGGGCGCTCGACCACAAGGCCTTCAGTTCGAAGAAGGCCGAGAAGTGCTGCATTGTCACGGCGCAGATGTTCGTCAAGGGCGCCGAACCGCTGCAGCCTTGAACGGCTAGGCGAGAAACTCCGGCTCGGCGGGGGGCGCCTGCGGGGTGTCCTCGCGGATGCTGATGTACAGCGCCGCACCGCACACGCCCACCAGCCCCACGCTGGCGATCACGATCTCGCCCAGCAGCATTCCCACGATCAGCAACAGCAGGCTAAGCCGGCAGAACAGGGTCATGGCTGTCTCCTTGGCAGTTGGATTGTTGTGCGGCCTACCTTATACGTTCGCCATGGCTGCATGCAGCACCGGCGCGTTGCCATGGCATTGCTTCCCTGTGCTTTGGCCGAATTACCACCTGCGCCCAGGCCGGCCGAGGGCTACTTCGGGGTTGATGGGCAAGACGTGGCCGGGGCGCTAGCCGTGACCGGGCAGTGGCTCAGAAACGCCTGCAGACCTTGCTGATAGTCCTGCGCCGGCATCAGCTCGCTGTGCCTGGCAATCAGGCAGGCCATGCCCTTGGCGCGCATGTCTGCGCTCGCCACGTGGTAGAAATCCGGCGTTTCCAGCAGGTGTACGACTTGCTCCCAGGCCAGGACCGTCTTGCCGCCCCGGGCCTTGTCCAGCGTGAAGCCCTGATCATCGAAGCTCAGCTTGTACGTGTCCTGGGCCGATTTCAGGGGTGCCCGAAGCCTGGCCTCGATCAGGCGCTGGTTGAGCCCGCGTACCGGTGCCCGGGGCTTGGCGTGGTTGGCGGCGATCCGCGCTTGCAGGTGGCCGACCCAGCGCCCGGAAAAGCGCCACCACAGCGGGATGAACACCAGTGTGAACAGCAGCAGGGCGATGGCTTTCTCCGGGGTGATGCGTCGCTCCGGGAGATACACCGCCAGCAGGGCGCCGATCAGGCACAGGGCGAACATCAGCGGGCCGATCAGGCGGCTCTGCCACCTGGCGAAGGTGGCCAGGGCGCGGGCCTGTTGCGCGTCCTGCTTGAGCAGTTCCTGCTTCAGCGGTTCGGCGATCCAGGACTGGAGGTGGTCGGGGGTGATGCGGTAGTGCAGTTCCATGAGGGGGAATCCGAGGTCCGTCGGGGAGGGCGGCAGTCTACCGGCTTGCGCGCTGCAGGGGCGCAGCTCAGGCGGGAAACTGCGCCATGTGCCGCTCCACCCACGCGTACAGCTGCTCGTCGAGCTGCGTGCGCTGCTGGTTGAAGCGGGTTTGGCAGGCGTCGAAGAGCGGGTCATGCTGGATCCGTATGGCCAGCTCGACGTGGTGTTCATCGGCATGGGCCTGGCGCAGGTGCTGCTGGCGCTGATCGGCCTGCTCCAGTGTGTGCGCCAGGGCATCGAGCTGCAGGTGCCTGAGTTGGGCGATGGCCTGGGGCAGGTGAAAGTGCAGGGCACTGTCAAAGCCTTCCCATTGCTCGAAGGCCAGCCATTCGTGGATCACCATGAAGCAGCGCAGCGCCGGGGGCAGTTGATCCAGGCGCTCGAAATCCAGCCAGTACTGGCGGGGCAGCTGTCCGGCGGTTTCGATGGCCTGGGCGATCAGGTCCAGGGCGCGCGGCTTGTCCTGGTGATGGTGGCGCAGAATGCGCTGGGTCAGGGTGAAACGCGCTTCGTCCAGGGCGGTCAAGGCGCGGCTCAGGTCGTAGCCCGCACTGTGCAGGTACTGGCGGGCCTGGTGGTGTGGCAGACCGGATTTTTCCATCAGCACCTGCAGCAGTTCGGCCTTGTACAGCTCGGCGGCCTGCTGCGGGTTGCCGGCGCAGCGTTGCAGCAGGGCCCGGGCGTGGCGCAGGCCGATGGGCAGGGCGCGGCGCAGTTGCGCAAGGGCCTGGGTGAGTGTCGGGTCCATTGACGGAGGTGCCTCGGTGTCTGCTGGGGAGCGGGTGTGCAAGAATGCCGGCTCATGACTGATGGACACAACCAGAGGCGCAACAACAATGAACCGTCCGCTTTTCGTTTCTCTGGATGGCCCCAAGGGAACCGGCAAGACCACGCTGCTGGAAGCCGTGACCCAGGCACTGCGGGCGGACGGCAGAAAGGTGGTCCGGCTGTCCGAGAAAAACAGCGACCCCGGCCGGGGCGAGACGATGGCGCTCGTCAACGCACTGGTCAGAAACCCCAGCCGGTCGCTGGAGTGGGCGGTTTGCGAACGCCTTGCCGACAGCCGGGCCTGGATTTCCCGGCAGGTGCTGACCAGGCAGCCGCCCAACAGCATCATCCTGATCGACCGCTGGTATCCATCGGATGCGGCGTTTCGCCGGATAGTGCCGTTTGCCGAGATTCTGCGGTTGAACCTCGAGCGCGAGGTGAGTGTGCCGGACCTGCACGTAGGGGTGGTTACCAGCCCGCAGATTTCGTGGGCGAGGGCGGCGGCCAGAACGCGAGGGCTGCGCAGTACCGTTATGTTCAGCCTGGAGGAGCAGGTTGCTGCCACGCAGGCATTCGAGCAGGCGGTTGCGGATAACAGGTGGGTGCTGTGCCGTAATGAAGGCACGGTTGAGGAGGCGGTGAGGCAACTGGTTTGCGAGATCCATGCTGCCAGTCAAAGGATTCACAAGGCGATCGGTTGATCGTCCCATACCCAGAATGTGCCGTTCAGCACCATCCGATTTTCCAGCGCTGGCTATCCCTGAGTTCCTGCCAGTCGAGCAGTTGTTTTCGCCCGCTGTGCACGGCCTGCAGTTCGATCTGCAGGGGTGTGCCGTGCTCATCGCAAATCAACTCGGTGACCAGGAAGTGCTTTTCACGGTTGACCGGCTGGCAGGCGGTCCACTTTGACAGCCCAAGCTTTCGTGGATTGAAACGGTTCATGCGTCCTCCGGCAGTTTCGAGCAGATTGCGAGTTGCCCAAGAGGCTGTCGACTGCTGAAGCAGTGCCTCTCGACCCAAGGTGAACGCTCGATCAACGCGTTCGGGGTCTCGGGACGCTCCACTGTAGCCTCTTTCAACCAGGCTCGCAGTGTGGCGCGGGCTTGGGGGCGGCCTGGCCGTTGACCGCATCGGGCATCGGCGGGTGATCCTGCACGGCCTGCATCAGGTCTTCTGTCAGGCGCAACTCGGCACCGGTAGGCGAAAAGGTTGCCGAGGCCGTGAACGGCGCAGGATTGACCGGTACCGGGCGCTTGCCGCGACGCCAGACGAAAAACGTCACCATGCTCAGGTTGACCACCGCGAAGGCCCAGAACAGCCCGTTTTCGCCCAGCGATGTCATGACCGGCGAGATCATCAGCGGGCTCATGGCAGAGCCCAGCGAGTTGATCAGCAGCAGGCCCTGAATCATGGGTACCAGCGCCTCGGGCGACGCGCGGTCTGCTGCATGGCTGACCGCTACCGGGTAGAGCGCGAACACGCCGCCGCCCAGCAGGAACAGCAGTGCGGCCAGCAGCGTCGCGGACAGCGGCAGCAGTACCACGGCCAGCGAAAGCACGCTGCATACCGCCGCAAGCACGGTCAGTACTTCCAGGCGGTCCCTGCGGTCGGACCAGCGCCCTACGGGATACTGCAGCAGCATTGCCCCGAGAATCGTCCAGGCCATCAGGCTGCCGACTTCGCCGATATCGTGGCCGATACGCTGCAGGTACAGCGGAAGCAACGAATACACGGCGGCAATGGCCACCCCTGAGCCAAAGCAACCCACCAAACCGGTAGGCGTCACCCCCAGCAGCTGTCGTGGTTTGAGCGGCTCGACCTGGTCGAGCAGCGGCGACACCCGCGGCAGGATCACGATCGGCAGCACCGACAAGGACGCGAGCAAGCCGGCGACCATGAATGGCGCCGTGTCGCCCCAACCGGTGATCTCGCCCAGGGTTGCCTGGCCCAGCACGCCAGCGCCGTACAGGGCGATCATGTAGAGCGCTAGCAGGCGCCCGCGGATCTTTGCGTCACCGGCCAGCAGCAGCCAGCTTTCAATGACCAGAAACACGCCGACGGTGGCCCAGCCGTTGATCAGGCGCAGCACGAACCAGCCCCAGGTGTCATAGAACATGCCCTGCAGCAGGATGGTGACGCCAATCAGCGAGGCGAAGCTGCTGTAGGCACGGATATGGCCGATCCGCAGGATCAGCCGGTCGTTGAACAGGGCGCCTAGCGTAAGGCCGATGAAGTAGGCCGAGGCGACGATACCGATCATCGTGGCCGATTCCCCGGCTTCGCCCAGGCGCAATGTGGTCAAGGACGACAAGGCACCATTGCCCAGGGCGATGATGAACAGGCCCAGCAGGGGCGCCAGCGCCATGGCCAGCAAACGCGGAGACATAAAAACCTCGAGTGACCTGCTGCACGGCGCCTTCGGGCAGTACGCGCGATGTATCGAACGGCAGGAAAGGGCCAGCCAGGGCAGGGCGATGCCGCCTGCAGACTGTAGAAAAGGAGGCGAGATTTTAAGCATTGCGCGGCATTTGCCAAGTCACTTTGCTGCGACGTTCGGACGCAGGCGGTGCGGGGGGGAGGAAAGTGCGCAAACTGTTCGCCATTCTGGCGTTATGTCTTAAGATGGCCGGTTGCCGAAAGAACCGTCATGGCAATCGCCATGAAGGGCTTTCATCCTTTGCATATCAAGTGTGGTGAAGATGAACAGGCCTTTCATTTCGCTGTGCCCTGAAATTACCCGGGCACATGCGCTGACGTTGATGGACTGGTTGGAAGACGAACGTGTTACCTGCTATCTGAGTGATTCGCGTGATGTTTCTCGCTCCATCGAACAAGCCATCGATCGGACTCAATTGCCGATCCTGACCCATCTATTCAATCGGGGCGGCCGATTCTTCATGGCCTATGACCGGCATGACGCCCCCGTCGGCTTTGTCCGCCTCGTCAAGACTGGCTCCAACTGCGAGATCGTCCTGGTCATCGGAGACAGCGACAAGTGGGGCCGAAACCTTGGCGCCCGTACGATTCGCGAAGGCATGAAACTGGCCTTCCTCGACATGCGGGCCAAGAAGCTCATCGCCAAGATCCACCCGGACAACACGCGCTCGCTGAAAGCCTTTGTACGCAGCGGCTTTGTGCTGGAGAGCGAAACCCCGACATTGAAGTCATTTGCCATGACGATGGGGCGCTACCTCACGTTCTTGCGCGAAGGTGCAGTGGGCGACTCCACCGGGATCTACATCACAGAAATCGACAAGGCCAGGCTCGAGGGCCTGATCGCGCTAGAGGAAGGCCCGACCGTGGTGGAACTCGAGCATGAGCTCGAGCGAGCCATCGTCGTAAAGCCGCAGCAGGTGGCGCGCAATGTCGTCACGATGAACTCCAGGGCCTTGTTGCAGCTGGACGACGAGGAGATCGAAGTGGCGTTGGTCTACCCCGAAGACGCGGACAGCAGCACCGGCAAGCATTCGGTGTGTTCCGACATCGGCGCCGCCATCCTCGGCTATCAGGAGGGGGACGCCATCGACTGGCGAATAGCTGATCGAACCCGCCGGATCGAGATCCGGAAAGTGCTCTATCAGCCCGAGGCTGCGGGGCATTTCCACCTGTAGTTGCACTTTCAGTGGATGGTGGCGATACAGTGGCTATGCTTGGCGTTTCGCAACCCGGCTCCACGAGCCACCTGATGCTCGATTCCAAGGACGGACCATGCACGCTGAAAGGGATAGCACAAACATAACCGGTGTGATTCGAGCCTACGGCGCAAGGTCTCTTGAGACCGAGCCTGCCTGGGCTGCGTTGAATGACACTGGCGGTGCGAGCGCCGCGATTGACGATGACGGGAATGAGGCTGCTGAAAGTACCGACAAGGACGCTTTCGGTCGCGCCATGAAGATGAAGGCTGCCCTTGACCCGTTCAGAGGCTTTGCGTGAGTGCGCAAGTCTGGATGGCGAAATATGGTGCCCTGCGCACCACGCCAGAAGCTGCAGGCAATGGCTGCGCGCAGCAGACCGTATCGGTGCTGCTGGAGGAGGGCTGTACCCTGTGCGATCAGGGCGAGTTCGATGCCGCACAGGCATGCTTTCGTTCCGTTGTGCAGCAGTGTCCTGACTGGGCTGTTGGCCATAACAACCTGGGTTGGGCCTTGCAGCAATCGGGGCGCAATGAGGACGCAATTTCGAGCTACAAGGCTGCGATCAGCCTGCAGCCTGCCTTCGACCTGGCCAGGGCCAACCTGGCCTTTTTGCTGGCCACGCTGTATGGCCACATGGGCCAGCACGATTCGGCCCGTGGCATGTGGGAGGTCCTCGGCGAACTGTACCCGCGCGATCCAGAGATCCTGGAGCAACTCGTCAGCACTTCATTGCGTACTCACGACCTTGACGCTGCGGGCCTGTGGGCTGCGCATTATGCCTCTGTAGTTCGTGGTGACGAGCGCAGCCTGTCTCAACCCGGTGCCTGCGAAGGGCGTGGCGCTGTACCGAGGGCTTCGCGGGCCAAGCTGGCCCACGACCTGGAGCAGTTACGCTATTTGCGAGACCACCAGCTGATTGGTCCGCGTCTTGAGGCGGAGATTGCTAGCTATGAGGCAGCTCTCCAACCATTCGAACAGCCCAACAGTTTGGCAACACCCCCGGCCAACGTCGCTGCGCTGCCCCCGAGCTACGGGCGTAATGTGCACCAGTTGCAGGCTCCGCGACTGCAAGAGGGGGCCTTGAAGATGAGCCAGGCGCTGCTGCGAGCTGAACGCGATTACCTGGAGAGCCCCCTGGGCCTGGTCGTGATCGACGACTTCCTGTCTGCTGATGCACTGGCGCTTGTGCAGGCGTTCTGTTTGCAGTCCACCATCTGGCATACCGACCGATATGCTCATGGTCGGCTCGGCGCGTTCTTCAGGGAGGGTTTCAATTGCCCACTTCTGCTGCAGGTTGCCGATGAGATTCGGCGTTGCTTCCCCCAGCTTATCGGCAAGCATCACCCATTGCTTCAGATGTGGGGGTTCAAGTACCAGCATGACCAGCCTGCGACACACCCCCATGCAGACTTTGCCGCTGTGAACGTGAACTTCTGGATCACGCCGAACGAGGCAAACCTTGACCGCGACTCGGGAGGGCTTGTGGTCTACGACGTCGAGGCGCCCTTTGACTGGGATTTCGAAACCTACAATCGCCAAGGTGATCGAATTGCCGCCTTTCTGAAGGAGGCTGGAGCCCGGCGCACAGTCATCCCTTACAGGTGCAATCGCGCTGTGATTTTCAACTCAGATCTGTTCCATGCCACCGCGCCACTGGCTTTCCGGCCGGGCTACCTCAATCAACGGGTCAATGTGACGCTGCTCTTCGGGGAGCGTGGCAGCGCGCCGGGGCAATGAGGCTGCCAGCCCGGTGAGGTAGCCACCGGGCTGGCAGCATCGGCTATTCGCCTTGCGTGCGGATGTCTACCTGCATGCTACCGACGTTGTCCGTCAGGCCCGCACCATAAATCCCGTTGAGGTCATCGTTGATGCACAGTTGCAAGGCCCCCGACTGTCCTGCCGGCACCTTGACCTGAGGCCCAACCAGAAACGGTGCGTTGTCGCCAATGCGGCCGATCAGGGCCCCCTCGAACTGGCCTGGCAGGGTATAGCCTTGCTTGGCGCGATAGTTCGTGTTGCCGGCCGGGCCTGTTTTCCCTGTTGCCGGGTTGGAAGTCCAGGAGCCTTGCGCTGCAATCAGGGTGACCTGGCGGCCAGTCACTGTCAGGCCGCTTTGCTGCCAGGCTTGATTGGCCTGAATGGTCACGGTAACCGGATACAGGATGTTCACTGCATCACTGACGCTGGAGGCGTCGAAACCCGCTTTGCCAAGGGCTTCATTCATCTCGGTGGCCGGTGTGGCTGGCAGCACTTTCGGGTTGAGAATGGTTTTCCCGACGTCAAGCGCAGTCAGGTCCGGATAGGTGGTGTGCAGGATGATTGCGAGTTGGGTCGCGGTCAGGGGCGAGAAAACCTCGATCACGGCTTCGGCCACTGCGGTGTTGTCGGTGGTAGCCCCTCGGGCATGTGACTGGAGCTGGGCCAGTGCCTCTTTGACCGCCTCAAGGGGGCTCAGCCCTTGTTGCTTAAGAGACTGCAGGATGCTGATCAGGGTTTCGGTGCTCATGCTGTTTACCTCTCGTAGTCGCTGTTTGTAATGGGGTGAATGACGCAGTTGAACGGTGGATCTTCTTGCTCGGCATGGCGGCGTCACTGATAAGCGAGCACCAGCGCAGTTGATAGTTCCACAGGCGAGATGGCGGGGTACGCCACCTTGAGGCCTGTCGCTGTGTCCGTTGCGGGGTAACCTGCCTTTGCCATGGCGCGCGCCATCTCTGATACGCCAAGCTGTGGGAATGCCTTCAACAGATTGACTGCGCACAGCTCACCAGGCACGCCCTGGCCACGCTGGGAGGCGGCAAACTGCAACGGATCGGGATACGCCAGGGCGAGTACGGTCGCCAGCTCAAGGGGTGGGGTATCAGGCCACACAGCAAGCAGGCCATTGCTGGTCTCAATGGCGGGGTAGCCGCCTTGCGCCATGGCGATGGCCAAAGTGTCCGGTGTCAGGTTCGGGAATGCCGCTATCAACTGTGTACCGCACGCGTTCCCCTCGATAGTGAGGGCATGCAGCGCGGTGGCCATTTCTGATGCGGTTGCATAGGGCGTAATCGTCACCTCGACGACGGCCGACGGCACGCCCGCTACGTAGTTCACCTGGTCAGCGCCAGGCAGCGCCCAGACCTGCACCTGGTAAACGGAAGGCGAATGCGAAGGGCAGGGTAGAGCGAAGTCTGCATGCTCGACGCCGCTTTCCTCCCGGGCGTGCAGCTCAATAACCAAAGGGGCAACCCCTTTCTTCTGCGCCAATGCCTGGTAGCGCAATGCACCGGCAACCGAACGCCAGCGCAATGCAACATTGCTGCCGATACTGCTGGCCTGGAAGTCCTGGGGCTGGCCTGGACGTACAAGCGTCAGCGGCTCGCTGTCTGGACTTGCTACGGATGCATGCCCACCCTTGGCCGTTACGCTGAAGCGATAATCCCCCGCTGGGGAAGCCTCTTCGAAAATGAATGCGTATGTCGCAGGTGGGAGCGACTGATCTGCGCCGGGCTCGATCTGGACCCTATCGGTCGCACTCCCGGGCAGGCGGGTAGAGAGCTCGTACGAGGAGGCCCCGGCAATCGGTGGCCAACTCAGCTGCACTCCATATGCTGGCGCCGGGACCGTGGTGTCTGCTTGAGCGCTGGGTTGGGCCGGCGCTGTCAGCCGGTTGAAGGGAGCCGCCGCCCAGCGGGTGGCCGATTGTTCATGAACACCCTGGACCTGGGCCGTGTAAGGGCCTGAAGGCCACTCTGGGCCAAACTCGAACTGGGTCTGCCGGGCCGCACCCGCCAGGTCCGGGTTGTTCAGCAGGATGGTCGCGGCACTGTCGAGCAATTGCGCGTGATAGCGCGCATTGCCCTGGCCACCCCCCCAGGTCAGAGTGACCACACGGTTGGTGATGGTGACTCGCGGATCAACAGGCGGGCTCTGTGTCGCGGTTCCTGTTCCTGTTCCTGTTCCTGTGCCGCCAGTGCCAGTCCCTGTGCCTGTGCCAGCAAAGAAATCTGCAACCGCGACTACGGCCCCGGCGACCAGGGCCCCAGCAGCGCCGGCCCCCGCCTCTGCGGCCGTGGCTGCGGCAAGGGTCTCTGCAGCTGTCGCAACAACAGCATCTGCTGCTACACCGTCGATCAAGGCCTGGCAGGCAAGAGTAGCGGCATAGGAGGCCGCGGCTTTTCCCGCGGTGAGGCCAATGACGGCAGCAATGGCCTCTCGGTTTTTCACCAGGGCTTTGACAAATGATTCAGCTGCTGCAGCCAGAGCACGTTCGATGTAGTTGCCCAACTCGGAAAAGCTGATCGAGTTGGGTAGGGGGATCGACACCAACCCTGGAAATGGAATCGCTACCGCGGTGAGGGAGGTCTGCGCGACGCAGAGCGTATAGGACCCATCGAGGACCAGCGTTACCCCCTCATCATTTTCCTGGGTACCAAACGAGACACTCACGCGGAATTTCGACTGTAGAAGCTTCTCGAAGGCGAACCCGACGAGTTTGCCGCACCCGGCGCTGCCCTGGTCGGAGAGTTTCTGCAGTGTCTTGATGAAATCGATGGCGTTGGTCAGATACTCGAAACTTGGCCAGTTCGTCACCTGGAAGCCACCGTCCTTGCTGTACCGAAGCCCCAGGGATGTGCCAGCGGGCAGGAACGGTGGGTAGTTCGATAGCGCCGTGAGCGTACCGTCGACCTGGGTGTTTCCCTTCGCGTTTCTGGTGGCTTTCACGCGGACGTCGACGCCAAATTGTTCCTGCATGAACCATAGGCTGCCAACGAAACCCATAGAGGATTTCTTCTCGACGGTAGACAGCTCGAACGCAGGCCCGCCGATGGGCTGTGAGGCGCGTGATGCCGCGATGGTCACGATGAAGAGGTCGATGGGCTTGCCCAGGCTGATATCGGCAGTGACGCCATCCTCGGCAATCTGGATCGTGCCGACCACTTCCAGGGTCTTGACGAGTGTCAGGTCGAACAGCGCCCTTATGTTGAACCCATTCTGGTAGTCGAGGCTGGCGCTAAGTTGACGATCGAGCAGGTCCCCCTCGGCAGGGCATGAGAATGTCTCCAGTCTTGCGAGTTGGCTTCCAGCGGCCGAGCGGTAATACAGCTCGCTGCCTGCCTTGAAGGTGATGTCGATGAGCGAGGTCGGCCACGGGGCCCCCGGGATGCATTGGTTGAACACATCACCGATCGACAGTGCCTTGTCGACTTTTATGCTGGCCACCTGGGGTTTGCCGTTGTGCAGGTAGATGTACCCGGTCAGCTGGGCTGAGCCGACTCTGACCGTACCCTGGACCTGGAATGTTCGTTGATCTTCGTTGTCGCCATAGCGAGCGAATATCCCGAACACCAGGCGCTGGAAGGTAATGCCACGCATCTGGTCGCCGAAGAGCCTGGTAACGCTTTGATCGGGTTCGGCACTTTTCAAGCAGGCTGAGAAGGTTCTGTTGACCTCGTCCGAGTTCAGTACCCCTTCGAACAGATACTGCTTCTCATCAAAAAGGGACACACGCAGCTTGCCTTTGACATTGAGCTGTCTGGCTTCCTTGAAGCGATATCGAACCTCGACCTCTTCAAAGCCGAACAGCTTGAACAAGCGGAAGCTCGGCAAGCTGGCCAAGTAGATCGCGTCACTCACCGCCTTGCCGGCGACAGTCCCTCTAGCCAGCACCGCGGAGAGTGAAAGTTTGTCACCGTCGCCAGAGGGCGAGGCGTACCCTATTTCAATCAGGCTGCCGAACAGCTTGATATCGTCGAGGCTTACCGTCAGCCAAAACCCCGCTGTGTTGGTCATCGGCTCGGTGGCCCTGGAGACACTGAGTGGAACCGGCGATTGCGGGAAAATCTTGTCCAAAGAGGTGTTCGGGGGGACCGCCCCGTTGCCGAAATGACTGAATGTGAAGAACCCGGCATCCATCACCCTCAGATATTCGGCCGGAAGCTCGATATCGAAGGCTTTGTTGAGTTCAGCGAGAACATTCCACCCCTGTGCATCCTCTGTTCCCAGGTCTGCATAGATCAGGCTGTACTGGCGTGACAGGTCCAGCTGGCACTTGCTTCGGGCGGCGATCTTGCGACCAAAAATCTCCGACCAGGCAAAGTGCGCCGTAACGCGGATATCCATGGGCGAGGGGCCCTCCCGCAGGCAGGTACATCAATGCGGTGGGGCATAGTGACATGCCCCACCGTGGAGGAGTCAGGCCTAGGCTTCGAATTTCCCGTCTTTGTATTTGCCTTCGGAGACTTCAACGTTGAGCGCCTGGACGACCTTGGCGTCACCACCAATGGCGTCGGAGATCAGGTCCATGGGGGGTGCAACTGCAACGTATACCTGGTCGGTAGCGCCGACAGCGACTTCGAGAAGTGTCTGCAGTACCGCGTCTGCGGCTTCGCCTTTGGAGGTGACAGTGAAGATGAACGGCTTATCGGCAGTCGGTGCGGAGTTGGGGATGTTGAGCGAAGCTTTGTAGGTCTTGTTGTCGATCAAAAACTCAGCATTTACTTTGGCACTGATACCCATTCTGAGAGCTCCTTGCTGCATGGACTGGGGGGGGGGGTGGCCACCTTCCTGGTGACGCGACGGTGGCGCTTGGAAAAGTAGTAGGCACTCGGCGATATAGCAAATGGCCACAATCTTTTTTTGCCTCGCTGCAGGTGCGTTGCGGGCGCGGCATTGCTTCGCTCGTGGGCTACCGGGGGCGGCCACGCAGGTAAAGAAGGTGTCTGCAGCATCCGTGGCGATTCAATCCTTCTGGAAAAATCTGGGAGCACAACGCTGTGCGTCGATCTGCGTCGCGATTTCATGGGCTGCGAAGTTTCGGCCAACTGCCGCAATTGCCCATATTGCCTGCTTGATCAGGTTGCTCACTGCCATGTTCTTGAGTTCAGGTGCTCTGCATGAAAAACAAGAAAACTCAATTGATCGCTTCGTACTGGACACTGGCTGGGAACACGTTTCCTGGCGCGCCCAGTGAGGTCGCCACTTTTAGCCTTCAGGATCGTGTATCTGCAGCAAGTAAGGCCGGTTGGAGTGGGCTGGGGTTCACCTATGCTGATTTGCTTCACTTGGAGCAGACCATTGGTATTCGAGAAGTCGCCAATCTGCTCAAAGAGCATGGCCTGGAGTACGCTGAAGTCGAATTCCTGACCGATTGGCACTTGCAAGGAAGCAAAAAGCAAGCTTCCGACTACAAGCGAAAGCAGCTTCTGGAGTTCGCGGCGGCTATCGGGGCCCAGCGACTCAAATGTGGGGCTGGTGTGTTGGAGCAGGGCGACCTTGATGTAGCGGGCATGCGGGCCTCTTTGCTGGCCTTGTGCGAAGTCGCAGCTGAATTCTCCATCGACGTAGCTATCGAGTTCATGCCGTTCTCCAAAGTATCGACTATCGACAAGGCCATGGCAGTCACCCAAGGCTTGCACGATAACGCAGGCATGGTCATCGACAGTTGGCACGTAGCTTATGGTGGCATGGAGATGTCCGAGATTGCCAAGATCCCAGCACCTTTGATCAAGGGCGTGGAGCTGAGTGACGCCATGTTCGTGATGTCGGATAACCTGATAGAGCAGTCCAACCACCAGAGGTTGCTCATCGGCGACGGAGAGATCGATATCTGCGGGTTCATTCACAATGTGAGGCAGACGGGCTTTGACGGGCCCTGGGGCGTCGAGATCATATCGGGCATTCATCGTGGGCTTGCGGTGGATCAGATGGCTGAACTCGCTTACCAATCTGCGATGCAGTTCTTCGAACCCCCCTACGCCTGACAGACTGAGTTCCGATGTTTTTCATCGGGCTTCATCTTGTGGAGCTTGGGCTCAAGCGTGGGTGAGCCCGAACGTGTGCGTCTCATTGCGTCGATTTTTCAAGGGGTGCGAAATGGAGATCTCGCCTGATGGGAAAAATAATCTTCGGTCCTGGAAGTGTTCCCTGCAGCAGGCTCGCACCTCGTCATCGGCGTTCAACAAGAAGGTATTCCAATGAAGCTCACTGGGGGCCAGATTCTGGCAAAAGCGCTAAAAGCCCACGGGGTACAGTACGTTGCTGGCATTCCCGGCTACGGTTCTTGGGCCATGGTGGATGCCTTCCTTGAGCCTGGATCCGAGATTCCCTTCATCCAGGTCATGCAGGAACAGAGCGCCGTTCATCTGGCCGATGGTTTCTTTCGAGCCTGCGGACGGCCGATGGCAGCGTTACTGCCAGCCGGTCTGGAAGCGTCTAAAGCTGTCTGTGCGTTGGCTACGGCGTCAGCGAATTCTTCTGCCGTACTGGTTCTGAGCGGGGATAAGGAAAGGTCGTTGGTTGACGCTGCGAAAACCGCGTCTCGAGGCGATAGAGCAACACTTTGCAAGGTCGATTGCTACGTGAACGAGGTCGACGCAATTCCGGAGGTTCTGAGGCAGGCATTCGTTAGCATGCTATCGGGTCGGCCTGGCCCGGCCAGCCTTGCATTGTCGGTCAGTGCGCAGATCGGCACGTCAGAAGCCAAACTCGATTTCTCGGTTCAGCGGCAGGCCAATCTCAAGTCATGTCCGGATGCGCAGGTGGTGTCGAATGCTGCTGCGCTGCTTTGTGATGCCCAGCGCCCGGTGATTCTGGTGGGGGGTGGCGTCATCAATGCTGACGTCACTGATGAATTGGTGAAACTGGCCGAGTACCTGCACGCTCCGGTCGTCAGTACATCCGGTGGCAAGGGCGCATTCCCTGATGATCATGCCCTCAATGGCGGCGCTATCGGCCGTCTAGGCAGTACTTGTGGCAACTGTCTTTTGAGTAGTGCAGATCTGATCCTGGCTGTTGGCACCCGGCTGGAGAATGTGTTGGACCTGGGGTGGGGCGGGGGACGAGATTCTGCCCTTGCTCATGCGTGTCTGGTGCACATCGATATCGATGCAAAGCAAATTGGCAAGCGCCATGACGTCGACCTGGCAATCGTTGCAGATGCGAAGCTGGCCCTGGATGCAATTGGATCGGCAATCACCGCGGCTCAACGTACGCAGTTGGCCACCAGGCGGGCGCCCTATCTGAAGGAAATTATTGCCCTGAGACAGCAGTGGGATGAGCAGGTCGAGTTGCTGAGTAACAGTGACTGTGCTCCTTTCAACCTGCAGCGACCGCTGCTGGAGCTTCGCAACTGGATCGAAAGCGACGCAATCATCGTTGTAGGCTCAGGCGGCGTCAAAGGGGCGGTGCACCAGATGTTTCCCATCTACCA
This sequence comes from Pseudomonas palmensis, assembly GCF_049942755.1. Classification (NCBI taxonomy): domain Bacteria; kingdom Pseudomonadati; phylum Pseudomonadota; class Gammaproteobacteria; order Pseudomonadales; family Pseudomonadaceae; genus Pseudomonas; species Pseudomonas palmensis. Next base: position 5,228,854 of record NZ_CP187958.1, on the reverse strand, counting down.
CCCGCGCACTCACCTCACGTGTGGTGACTCGTCATCGCTCGGTTGGGCAGTTCCTGCTGCAATCGGCGCCAGGCTCGCCATGCCCGCTCGCCAAGTCATCTGCCTGGTCGGTGATGGCGATTTCCTCCACTCGCTCCAGGAACTGGCGGTCTGCGTGATGCATACCATTCCTGTCCTGTTCGTCGTGTTCAACAACAGCGGATACATGTCGCTGCGCGACGGGCAGAACGGGGTGTTCGGGCGCCATTATGGTTGCGAGTTCAACTTTCCAGATGGCAAACCATATTCTCCACACTACGCAGAGGTTGCGAGGAATTTCGGGCTCGATGCCTGGCGTGTGGAGCACGCTTCGCAATTGAAGTCGGTGTATCAGAAGGCGCTGAAAAGCAATGGGCCGTCACTTGTTGAGGTGATCGTTGCGCGTGAGGGGGCAGGGCCGGTGCTACAGAATGACCTTTCTTTCCCGGCCCCGCAGTACGCACGCTGAAGCGCTCTTACCTGCGTCGCACGTCACACCTGACGCACGATGCAAGGTCTATGCGGCCTATCTCGATTTTCTGCCGTTGGTCTTGCCTGATCTCTTTGGCTGCTACGCCGGGACTTGAGCCTGCCGTACGGGGACTGCTGGGTTTTTTCTCAAACTACGCCTGCAAATGCGTCACTGTGCGTCAATCAGGTTGGAGCTGCGAAATTGAGCGCGCTATGGACTCTTGGGAATACTTCGCTCATCGGATGGGAGAACCAAGCTCATTTTGAGCGCATCCGTCCTAGGCGAAGCAAATCAACAAAAGGGAACAACCCATGGCGTACTATCTGAAATCTTCAACCACTCAGCCAGCTGGAGAGGCGGACAGCGTACAAGTACGCCGAATCGTCGAGGAGATGATTTCCGACATCAGCAACCGCGGCGAAGTGGCAGTTCACCAATACTCGGCAACGTTTGATAAATGGGACCCCGCCAGCTTCCGCCTGACTCAAGCGCAAATCGACGAATGCCTGGCCGAGCTGACCCCGCAGCAGATTGATGACATCAAGTTTGCTCAGGCACAGGTTCGTAACTTCGCTCAGCATCAGCGCAACTCGATGAAAGACATCGAGGTCGAGACGCTGCCTGGCGTGATCCTGGGTCACAAGAACATCCCGGTTGAGACGGTTGGCTGTTACATCCCGAGTGGCAAGTACCCGCTGTTGGCCTCGGCTCACATGGGCATCATTACTGCCAAGGTCGCCGGTGCGAAGAAGGTTATCGCGACTTCCCCGCCCTTCGAAGGCCGTCCAAGCGCTCCGGTGATCGCTGCAATTCACTTGGCCGGCGCCGATGAGATCTACTGTATCGGTGGTGTGCAAGCCGTTGCTTCGATGGCCTTGGGTATCGGTGAATTCCCTGAGGTCGACATGATCGTTGGCCCAGGTAACGCCTACGTTGCAGAAGCCAAACGTCAGCTGTTCGGCAAGATCGGTATCGACCTGATCGCTGGCCCTACCGAGACCCTGGTTGTTGCGGATGACTCGGTTGACGGCGAGCTGGTGGCAACCGACCTGCTAGGTCAGGCTGAGCATGGCCCGACCTCGCCGGCAGTGCTGATTACGACCTCGCGCAAGCTGGGTGAAGACACCCTGGCTGAGATCGAGCGTCTGCTGGGGCTGTTGGACACTGCTGAGATCGCGCGCAAGGCTTGGGACAACTACGGTGAGGTTATCATCTGCCAAAGCCAGGAAGAGATGATCGTGGAAGCGAACCGTCTGGCTTCCGAGCACGTCCAGGTGATGACTCGTGATCCGGACTACTTCCTGAACAACCTGCAGAATTACGGCGCGCTGTTCCTGGGCGCCCGCACCAACGTTGCGTATGGCGACAAGGTGATCGGTACCAACCACACGCTGCCTACTTCGCGTGCTGCTCGTTACACCGGCGGTCTGTGGGTTGGCAAGTTCCTGAAGACCTGTACGTATCAGCGCATCCTCACAGACGAGGCCTCGGCCATGATCGGTGAATACTGCTCCCGTCTGTGTATCCTGGAGAAATTCACTGGCCACGCCGAGCAGGCCAACATTCGTGTTCGCCGCTACGGCGGCAAGGATGTTCCGTTCGGTGCGGCTGCTGAGTAACACCGTGCGCTCATGAAAAAGGCTGGTCAGTGATGACCAGCCTTTTTTCGTTTGCCCGGTTTGCGAGTGGCGCGCGTGCTGACTCAGCCCTCACCACCCCACAGGATGGTCGAGCTATCCCCTGTCATGTACTCGCGCACTTCCAGCGGCACGGACAGGTCGCTGGGCAGTATCACAGTCGCGTTCCTGAGGTGCTCGCGGCGGATCAGCCCTTTGTCCACGTATCCAAGCGCCATGCGCGTAGAGAACGGCTGCCGGTAGGACGTGGACGCTACACCGGTTATCAGGCCGTAGAGGAAGCGAATGGGGCGTCGGTGCTGTGGCGTAAGGATCGAGCAGGTAATCTCGTTGCGCTGCTTGCTCTCAAAGTCGATCATGAAGATTCGGTCGCCCAGCAACAAGCAGAACCCGTGATAGGTGAACGAGCAGCCGATTTTTCCACTGCCATCCAGCAGCGGGAAGCGTTCCACGGTGACGTACTGCACCATCGACTCAGCGCGGTACAGGCAGGTGACCGAGCGAAGAATGCGACCCTTGTAAATTGACGAGTTGTGATAGCGGTAATAAACACCCAGATAATCGTTCAATTGCTCAGGCGAGTTTTTGGCCAGTGGCAAGAAGTGCGTGAACTCTTTTGATGAGCGGAGCCCCATCGGCAGTTCGTTTTCAAATCCTTCGTAGAAGCTTTTAAACTCAAGGGGCGATCGGAATAAGTCGTCAACCTCCATCATGAAATACCTGGAGATTTTCTGCAGGATTTTCTGAGAAGGCAGGTGCTGTCCCGCGAGATACTTGTTGAACTGTTGCCGATTGACATCAACTTTTCGACACAGGTCTGCAACAGAACGGCAGGACTCTACAAGCGTCATTAAGTTTTTCTGAAGATTGAGCTGCAAGTCGTACCGGTTTTGACTGCGTTCAACTAGATTGGGCGTAATCGTTACAGGCATTTCTTATAATCCTCCACTACGAATAGCGGCCCGCCCAAGCTGTAAGCTTCGGCAGTATCACTCCCAATACTGGAGGAAACTGGGGGCACACACTTCATCGAGCTACACGGTGATTGAAAACTCAAGCATGCTTTGTGCCATCTGAAGCAAGGCAGGGTTTTCAATGGCATTCTCCGATTTTTGAGTTTTGCTGTCTCAATCCTGTACATTCTGCGTCAGAATCGACGTTCGGTCTACTGTGTCGAGCAATGTATCCGCTCTGTTTCAGGTCTTTGAGGGTGGGCACGCCGCTGCATGTTCCGTAACTGACTTATGACAAAATGGTGTTTTGAATGAGTGAAAGTAACACTGGCAGGATTAAGGGATCCTCCATCTCGCGCGTCATGGAGATTATCGAGGCTGTCGCGCTGGCCAAGGCGGCCCTGTCCCCGGCAGACCTGGCATTTATGTTGGATATTCCGAAGCCAAGTATTCATCGCTTGCTTCAACAGATTCAGGCTGATGGTTACCTCCAAACCAATATGCGTGGGCTGGTTGTGCCAACAGCGCGGCTTCATAAAATAGCCATGGGCGTCATTTACGCCAGTCGCTACAAGGCACTCCGGCAATCAATTTTGCGTCGACTGTCAAGTGAGTTGGATGAGACTTGTGGCATCGCGATGCCCGACGGTATTGATATGGTGTATTACGACCGTGTTCAAAGTGACTGGCCGTTGCAGTTGCACCTTCCTGAGGGGGCGCATGTTCCCATGTGGTGCACGGCCAGTGGGAAGTTGTACTTGAGCACGTTCTCTAAGTCTCGCCGTCAGCAAATACTTCAAAATCTCGCCCTCAAGCGGCTCTCGAAAAATACTATTACCAGTGCTGAGCAACTGGAGCTTGAGCTGTTGAAGATCAGGTCGACAGAGATCGGTATCGATAACGAGGAGTTTGTAGAGGGCATGGTGGCTTGCGCGGTGCCGATCAAGGATGCAAGTGGGCGCCTCATGGCGTGCCTCTACGCGCATGCACCGACGGTGAGGAAGAGCCTGGCGGATCTGCTCCGATTCCAGCCAAACCTTCAGCAGGCGGCGGCGGAACTGTCGAGCCTGGTGGAGGAACCCTTGGGGGAGGAGTAGGGCGTCCTGATAACGCATAAACCAGGGAGCCCCTGGTTTATGCGGGTGGTGCTGAGGCCTGGCGAGCCGGCGCTTAACGCACGGCGAGATTTCCGGGGGTGGTGCACGCCTGGTTAGCTGGCTTGGCGCGTACGCTCAGCGGGGCGATGACGGTGACGATCGCCATGAGTACCAGCGGCAGGTAGAAGAGTGCTTCGATTCCGTAGGTGGTAATGATCAGCGAGTAGATAGCTGGGCCGCCGAGCATGCCGAAGAAACCGATGCCGTTGACGATGCCCACGTTTCGGCCTGCGTTCGAAGGATCCTTCTGGCCGGCCGCACCCAACATCAGAGGAGCGATGCAAGCCAGACCTGCACCCAGTAGCGCACAGCCGACGACGCTCATGAGTGGCTCTTTGCTAAGGGTGGCACAGAGCATGCCGACGATCGATACGACGCAGCTCAGGAACAGCATGCTTGCGCGGCCAATTCGCGCCGCCAGCCAGTCACCGGTCAAGCGAGCAATGAAGCCGGCACCAGTGTAAAGGCTGATGGCCATGCCTGCGGTGGTGATGCTCATGCCGCGCTCGCGGTGCATGAATTCCTGTCCCCAGTCGCTGACAGAGCTCTCACCAATCATGCCGGCGATCAGGATGAGGCCGAATACGACCATCAGAGACAGTACGCGCCAATCCATCTGGCTGGTCGAGGCAGCAGCACCGGTTGGTGTTGGTACAGGCAGAAGGTCATCTTTGCCGAGCATGAATTTGCTGGTAATCAGACCCAGGATTGCAAGTGACACGCCTGCGGTTGTGAAAGGAATAATGGCACTGTCGGTGGAGAAGCCGGCCAGGTAGCTGGCGATGAAGCCGAACAGGAAGCCACCCAGTGAGAAGAAGGCGTGGAAAGAGGACATGATGGGGCGTTGATAGTACCTCTCGACCTCCACACCATGCGCGTTCAGGGCTGTGTCTGTGGCGCCGCGCAAGAAACCGAGCATGCAGGCGAACACCATGGCGAACCAGTATTCAGGGGCCACCGCCAAGCAAATGAACGAGACCGGATAGGCGCAGAGGAGTACTCGCAATACAGCTCGCGGACTGAAGTAGTCGACCGCGTAGCCGACCAGGAAAGCGCCGAACGCAGCACCCACGGCGATACCCAGTGCCAGCATGCCGAAGTCCATGTCGCCCAGGCTCCCGGAGAGGCCAAGGTGATTGCGAAATGCAGTGACGCCGACAGACCATGTGTAGAAGAGGGCGCCCAGAAGCATGAAGCCAGAGAAGGTTGCCATGCGCGCGTTGCGGATTTTGGGTGTCACGAGAGAACTGTTTTGATTGTTGGATTGCATTTTATCACCTGCCCGGAAGTAGCTTGGGATTGCTCTTCCTTGATTGGATTGTTATTGCCTAAGGCTTTTAGACAGTGATGAATCTTGACGTCTACTGCTTGTTGTTTTGGCTGTTATCGCCACTGTTAGCTTGCGCGCTTGATTCGCAACGGTGCTGCTCGCTCTATCTTGCACCTGGTTGATTCCTCAGGCTCGATCTGCTGGTCGAGTGACCAGGCAGCTCCAGCTTCCCGGGTTCTCCGTGCGCTCTACGCATCCCTGCAAAGAACCGGTGACTCGATTTTTAACTGACGGAGTCACTGCCTCACAATTTCGCATCGCGATCCTGATAGACGCACTCTGAAGCAACCTCGACGCACTCCGCGAACAATCCCGCAGCACAGTCGCAGCGCATGGTTCGGTGTGAATCGCCGCATCGCCGAACATCTGAGCCGTGCATCAAATCCCGATAGCCCTGTAGCAGATGGGTTTGAAGCTTTTTTGCCCTTCGCAATCGAGAGTGCCGGCCTTGCAGGCACGAAAAAAATCACCAAGACACCCTCGACATAAAAAGCCAATAGCGATACGTTTTGTCTCGTTATATAAAAATATTGGCTTCTGAAAAGCCTGGAGGTGTGATCCATGTCGGTACAAGCCATCCTGCCGCGAATCATGGAAATCGGAGGCGATGCCAGCCTCAAATTGCCAGATGTGCTCAACTCGCTGGGCTGCCGGCGACCTTTGATCATCACGGACAAGGTGATGGTCAAGCTGGGCTATGCCGAGCGCCTGACCTCGTTGCTGTCGGAGCGGGATATCCCTTCCGAGGTGTTCGACGACACCGTGCCCGAGCCCACTGCTGCTTCCATCGCTGCCGGCGTTGCCCGGGTGCGAGAGGGGAGCTTCGACTCGATTGTCGCGCTTGGAGGCGGTAGCCCAATCGATAGCGCCAAGGCGATTGCCATCCTGGGCAAGTTCGGCGGCGAGATTCAGGACTATCGTTTCCCCCGCCAGGTCAACGAGGCAGGCCTGCCGATCGTCGCTGTTCCTACAACGGCAGGCACCGGGTCGGAAGTGACGCGCTTTACGATCATCACCAATGAAAAGACTGACGAGAAGTTGCTCTGCGCAGGTGTCGGCTTCATGCCTGTTGCCGCGTTGATCGACTACAAGCTCACGCTGACTCTGCCTGTTCGAACAACGGCCGATACGGGCATCGATGCGCTGACTCATGCCATCGAGGCATACGTCAGTCGTAAGGCCAACCCTTACAGCGATACGCAAGCACTGGCAGCAATGCGCTTGATCGGGCCGAACCTTCGCCGGGTTTACGAAAACGGATCTGATGAGGAGGCGCGCGAAGCCATGATGATCGGCTCAACGCTGGCCGGTATCGCGTTCTCCAACGCTTCCGTTGCCCTGGTGCATGGCATGAGTCGTCCCATCGGCGCTTTCTTCCATGTGCCTCACGGTCTGTCGAACGCCATGCTCCTGCCGTCCGTGACGGCGTACTCAATCTCGTCTGCGCCGGAGCGCTATGCCCAATGCTCGCGTTCCATTGGGGCGGCAAGCCCAAGCGATCCGGATGCGGTTGCCAATGCACGGCTTGTCAGCTTCCTGGAAGCGATCAATCGCGACCTGTCGGTGCCAACTCTCCAAGAGTTTGGTGTGACCCGCGAGCGCTTTGATGAAGTGGTGACGACCATGGCCGAACAGGCACTGGCTTCGGGCTCTCCAGGCAACAATCCGCGAGTACCGACCGTAGAAGAGATGGTGGAGCTGTACCAGGCTCTCTGGCGGTGAACTGCCCCGTTTGTGCTTAACGCTGGTGTCGCGACTAACCGTAGTTATCGCATTTTTTGAATTCGAAGTAGGAGATTACTAGATGAACACGATCGGGCATTTGATCAACGGCGAAGTTCGCCTGGATGACAACCGTACTCAGGATGTCTTCAACCCGGCTATCGGCAAGGTAGAGAAATGGGTCGCCCTGGCCAGCAAGGCCACTGTTGAGGAGGCGATTGCCGCGGCAGAGGCTGCATTCCCCGCCTGGCGGGATACCCCGCCGATGAAACGGGCCCGCGTCATGTACCGCTTCAAGGAATTGCTGGAGCAGCATGCTGAGCGTATCTGCACTCTCATTGGTGAGGAGCACGGCAAAATCTCCCACGACGCCGCTGGCGAACTGCAGCGCGGTATTGAGAACGTCGAGTATGCGTGTGGTGCTCCTGAACTGCTCAAAGGTGAGCACAGCAAGAACGTAGGCCCGAACATCGATTCCTGGAGCGAGTTCCAGCCTCTGGGTGTTGTGGCGGGCATTACCCCGTTCAACTTCCCCGTGATGGTACCGTTGTGGATGTTGCCCATGGCCCTGGTCTGCGGCAACTGTTTCATCCTCAAGCCTTCCGAACGCGATCCTAGCTCAACCCTGCTGATCGCTCAGCTGCTGCATGAAGCTGGCCTGCCAAAGGGTGTGCTGAACGTGGTTAACGGTGACAAGGAGGCAGTTGATACCCTGCTGCATGATCCTCGTATCCAGGCCGTCAGCTTCGTGGGCTCGACCCCGATCGCGGAGTACATCTACTCCACCGCCACTGCGAATGGCAAGCGCTGCCAGGCCCTTGGCGGTGCGAAGAATCATGCGATCGTGATGCCCGATGCAGACCTTGATAACGCGGTGAACTCCCTGCTTGGTGCGGCCTTTGGCTCGTCCGGTGAGCGCTGCATGGCATTGTCGGTCGCTGTCGCCGTTGGTGATGCAGTAGCAGACGCGCTGGTCGAAAAGCTGCAGGTGGCAATGAAGCCTCTGAAGGTCGGTAATCACACCGAGCGTAGCAATGACTTCGGGCCGGTTATCACTCGCCAGCACCAAGAAAAGGTTGTCGGCTTCATCTCCAGCGCCGAGGCTCAGGGGGCCAGCGTGGTCGTTGATGGTCGTGACGTCATCGTCCCTGGCTTTGAAGATGGCTTCTTTGTTGGTGCAACTTTGATCGACAAGGTCACCGCCGACATGTCCAGCTACAAAGCCGAAATTTTCGGCCCTGTTCTGCAGGTCATCCGTGTGAACACCATGCAAGAAGCCATGCAACTGATCAACGCTCATGAGTACGGCAATGGCACCTGCATCTACACCCGCGATGGCGAAGCCGCCCGTTACTTCAGCGACAACATCCAGGTGGGCATGGTTGGAATCAACGTGCCGCTGCCGGTACCGGTGGCTTCACACAGCTTCGGCGGTTGGAAGCGCTCTCTGTTTGGCGACCTGCACGCCTATGGCCCGGATGGCGTCCGGTTCTACACCCGTCGTAAAACCATCACGCAGCGCTGGCCGTCGGCAAGTGTTCGTGAAGGCGCAGAGTTCTCGATGCCAACCATGAAGTAGTGATCGAGTCGCAGAATAACCACCGCCTGGTGCGGTGGTTTTTTTTGCCCCAACCAAAGTGCTTCACTTCGCGTCGATGTGGGCCGGGCTGCGAAATGGATCGCATCGGGTGGGCTGATCAATACTCTTCAAGGCGTGGTGAGCACTGCAATGGCCGCTGTCAGCGGAGTTTACGGAGGATGGTGTGAGTTCCATTGATATTGCGGTTGAGAAAGCTCCAGAGGGGCTAATTGACGCCACGATTTACAAGCGCCGTCGAGCGCTTTTTTCGCTGTTTTTCATCATTGGTCTTTGCATGGCGACATGGGTGTCCCGCACACCAGATATTCGGGGCAGCCTCTCTGCCACAACCGCAGAAATGGGGATGGTGCTGTTCGGGCTTTCCTTGGGCTCGATCATTGGCGTGTTAAGCGCTGCGGTACTGGTTCGGCACTTCGGAACCAAACCCATCGTATCGTTTGGGGTGTCATCAGTTGTTTTGAGTTTATCGATCATGGCAGTGGGGGCGTCACTTTCCATTGCCCTGGTTGTGGCGGCAGGCTTGTTTGCCTTCGGGCTCGGCATGGCAACCGCCGAAATTGCTCTCAACATAGAGGGAGCGAATGTCGAGCAGATCATTCGACGATCAGTGCTGACGCAACTGCACGGCTTTTTCAGCTTCGGGACGTTTCTAGGGGCTGTATGCGGAATAGCGCTCACTGCAATGAAGTTTCCCGTGGCCCTGCATCTGCTTTGCGCGGTGGGAGTGGGCATGGTGATCGCGGCTACTGCCTTGGGACACATCCGACCGGGACTTGGCAGGCGACCGGTGGCGGGGCAGGGGAACTCGACGGCTGAATCACCCAGCCTGGCTTTGCACTTGAAAGATGTTCGGCTGCTGTTGATCTGCATCCTTGTGCTCGCAATTGCACTGGCTGAAGGGGCGGCGAGCGACTGGCTGCCGCTGTTGATGGTGGATGGCCATGGCTACAGCGGCGCTGCCAGCTCGATCGTCTATGCCGGTTTTACCGCCGTGATGACCATAGGGCGATTTGCTGGAAGCTACTTCATCGAGCGTTTTGGTCGTGATCGCGTGTTGCGGGCCTGCCTGGGGCTAGGCGTGGCGGGCCTGGCAGGTGTGATCTTCATCAACCACCCGATACTCGCCGGGCTTGCAGCGTTGCTCTGGGGGCTTGGCGTCTCCATCGGATTCCCGATTGGTATTTCTGCCGCGGGTGATACGCCCAATGATCCGGAGGCTCGCGTGTCAATTGCCTCAACGGCGGCCTACTTCGCGTTCCTGGTCGGTCCCCCCATGCTTGGTTTTTTGGGAGAGCACTTCGGGTTACGAATGGCGATGACTCCGGTTCTTGCGATGTTGACGATCGTGTTCTTCCTGGTTCCAGCGGTTCGTTCCCGCAGCCGTACATAGTGTTCGGTGTCATCCGGTTTGTTGAGGTGCAAAAGTGCGTGTAAGTCTGAATGGAGAAAACTTCAATCTCCCCTTGGATGCGACGGTTGAGAGACTGATCGAGCTTCTTGGGCTTTCCAATCGGCGCATAGCTGTCGAGCTCAATCAGGATATCGTTCCTCGAAGCCTTTATTCGATTACCGAGATTTGCGAAGGCGACAGGCTTGAGGTGGTGCACGCCATCGGCGGGGGTTGAGCGAGCGTGCAACTGTTCAGGCGATTAGTCGAGGCGAGCGAGCAGATGGCTGCTATACCCGCTGCAGCTGGCCGCAGCCATGAAGCATGCGGTGATAGACGCTTGACTGGCCCATCTGGCAGACCGGATGCCTCGAAATCCGTACACCAGTGCGTCACCTGCGATGAACATGCCGATCACTGACTGGGGCTTGTGCTCCGTAGTCGACGCGTTCCAGCGTTAAAGCACAGTTAGGCGTGTGCCAATCACGTCATGGGCGGCTCCAGCAACGTTGCTAAATCACACGCAACCCCTCTAGTTCGGGGGGCTGCGGCGTGCCGTGCTGGGGGGCTCACTTAGTGCGTCAGTGTGCGTCGCCTTTGGAGGGGGCTGCGAAATTGAGCTCGAAAGCCGTAGTGCAAATACTGGCACCACTAGCGTTGCTTCATGGGCCCGAGATGAGCCTGTGGGTAGAGGTTGGAGGTTCAGCCCTGTGACGCATCAGTTAGCTGCCTGTTACGTGATTAGTGAGGCTAAGAACAAGATGGAAACAAAACCTGATGTCATTGTAATAGGCAGCGGGGTCGGTGGCGGGGCCACTGCCCGTCGTCTGGCTGAGAATGGTGTGAATGTGCTCATCCTTGAGCGCGGCGACTGGGTTCCTCGCGAGCAAGACAACTGGAGTGTGTCTTCGGTGTTCTTCGAAAAGAAGTACACCGCGCACGACACCTGGCTGGACGCCAAGGGCGAAGCGTTTCGCCCGAGCATCTATTACAACGTAGGGGGTTGCACCAAGTTCTATGGTGCATCGCTGATCCGTTTCCGTGAGAAAGATTTCGACGACCTGCTTCACGTTGAAGGCCTGTCGCCAGCCTGGCCCTATCGCTACAAGGACATCGAGCCTTATTACCAGGAAGCCGAGGAGATCTTCAACGTTCACGGCGACGACACGGACGATCCAAGCGCGCCCTGGCGTAGCCAGGCCTACCCGTACCCTGCGATGGCCACCGAGCCCGTCGTCGCCCAGATGGCGAAATCGATGCGCGATTACGGCGCACGCACTTCGGCACTTCCGTTGGGCCTGAATCACTTTGAAGGTGGCAATTGCATACGCTGCAAGACCTGTGACGGCTTTCCTTGCCGCGTAGGTGCCAAGAGCGAAGCTGAGACGGCCTTGATTCAGCCAGCTTTGGCCACCGGGCGAGTGACACTGTCGACCAATACGCTTGTTCAACGCCTGCTGCTTTCCGAGGACGGCAAGCAGGTGACAGGCGTTGAGGTCATGCGTAGCGGCAAGGTCGAGGTGCTGACTGCGAAACTGATCGTCGTGGCATGCGGTGCGATCAACAGTGCTGCGCTTTTGCTCAGGTCTGCCTGTGCCCAGGCGCCAGACGGTGTGGCGAACAGCTCTGGGGTGGTAGGCCGCAACTACATGGCGCACAACCAGACGGCGCTCATGGGCCTCTCGTTGAAAGAGAACGACACGGTGTTCCAAAAGACGCTTCAGATGAACGAGTTCTACTTTGGCGCTGATGACTACTCGTTCCCGTTGGGACACGCCCAGATGCTGGGCAAGCTTCAAGGTGGGATGCTCTCCGCCAATGTGCCATACCTGCCGAAGATCGTGGGCGTGACAATGGCGAAGCACAGTATCGACTGGATTGCATTTACTGAAGATCTGCCTGATCCAAACAACCGGGTGCTGTGGAAGAATGGAAAGGTCCAGCTCGACATCCGTCGTAACAATCTCAAGCCGCATAAAGTCCTGGTTAAGAAGTTGGCGTCGCTGATTAGGTTGAGTGGCTATCCGGTTGTACTGACCAAGCCGTTGTTGAAGCACTCCACTTCGCACCAGTGCGGAACTGTGAAGTTTGGCAATGACCCGGCGACGTCGGCGTTGGACCAATATTGCCGCAGCCACGATCAAGACAATCTTTTCGTGATTGATGCTTCGTTCATGCCGTCGTCTGCCGCTGTCAACCCGGCGTTGACCATCGCAGCGAATGCCTTCCGGGCTGCCGATCACATGCTGAAAAAAGATTTCGGCATCGATGTCACCAAACAACCCGCAGAAGCCAAGGCCAAGGCCTTGATCTATGGAGCCGCCGTGAGGCGTTAAGCGTTCCGCCAGCGCCGCTCTGGCGTGAATGCAGAACTGATGTGTGCGACCAGCTCGCAGTAGCTTTTATTTAATAATGAGGAACAGCAAATGGCTGATACAAAAAAGAAAATGACCGGCGGCGAAATCATTGTCGAATACTTGATCCGCGAAAAAGTGCCTTACGTATTCGGCATTCCTGGTCATGGTAATACTGCGCTGCTCGACGCTTTTGTTGATCGCAAAGACGAAATCACACTTGTTCCTGCTATGCACGAGCAAGGCGCTTCGCACATGGCCGACGGCTACTACCGTGCGACCGGCCAGATCGCCGCAGTCTGCGCATCGATCGGCCCAGGTGCAACCAACACACTGACCGGCATCGCCACAGCGTTCGCCGACTCCCTGCCGCAATTGGTCATCAGCGGCGGTGTGCACACCTACATGATGGGTAAAGGCGTTCTACAGGAGCTGGATCGTCCGCATCCGGACAACTTCCCACGTATGGCCGAGCCGGTGGTCAAGCGCTGGTGGCAGCCAAGCCATGTTGATCAGATCCCTGGTGTAATGACCCAGGCCTTCAACGTCATGCTGGAAGGTCGTCGTGGCCCGGCGCTGATCAACATGCCGCAGGATCTGCAAGCCGAAGAGGCCGCAATTGATCTGCCAGCACCCCAGACTCACCGTTCTCACGGTCGTCTGCATGGCGACCCCGTCGACATCGCAAACGCGGTCAAGCTGTTGCTTTGCGCCCAGCGCCCGGTGATTGTCGCCGGTGGGGGGGTAATTGCTGCCAATGCCAGCCCTGACCTGGTTGCCATTGCAGAACACGTCGGCGCCGCTGTAACCACTTCCTTCATGGGTAAAGGCTCCATCCCTGAAGACCACCCGCTGTACGCGTGGCCGTGTGGTGACCTGGGTTCGATCCCGGGTAATGCCATGACCCGTGAAGCGGACGTCATTCTGGCCGTTGGCTGCCGCTTCAGCGACCGTATCACCTCGTCGTATCGTCCAGGTGTGACCTTCGATATTCCGAAGACCAAGTTGATTCAGATCGACATCGATGGCTTCGAGATCGGCAAGAACTACCCAGCTGAAATCGGTATCGTGGGCGATGCCGGCGCCATCCTGAACGCCTTGCTGGCAGGCCTGCGTGAGGCTGCACCGGCCAAGGACTACACCAGCGATCCTCAGTTCCTGCGCCTGCAGGAACTGAAGGCGAAGTGGGAAGAGCACCTGCATCCGCTGCGTACCTGCAACCACTCGCCGATGAGCGTATCCCAGGTGCTTTTCGAGGCACGCAAGGTACTGCCACGCGATACTGTGGTCGTTACCGACTCCAGCAACCCGCAAAACCAGGTCTTCAACGAGTTTCCGGTATATGGGCCTAAGCAGCACATCACCCCGGGTGGTTTCTCCGGTATCGGCTTCGCTGTACCAGCCGCAATCGGCGCCCAGATGGGCCTGCCAAACCAGCACGTTGTAGCGGTGTGCGGTGATGGTGCCTTCCTGCAGACCGGGCAGGAGCTGGCGACTGCAGTGATGATGGGGGTTCCGGCGATCTTCCTCATCATCAACAACGGCGGTTGGGGTGCTATTCGCAACCTGCAGCTGAACATGTTCGGTGAGGACCGCGAAATCATCACCAACTTCAGCAAGCCAGACGGCAGCAGCTACATGGCCAACATCGCAGATTTCGCCAAGTCGCTCGGTGCACAAGCCGAACGCGTTGAAGATCCTGCACAAATCGGCGCTGCGCTCAAGCGCGCCATGGCATCCGGTCAGCCGTACCTGGTTGAGGCCATTTGTTCCATCGAGCGTCCGTACAGCAACATGCACCCGACTGGCTGGTGGGACATTACTGTTCCCGCCTACCTGGGTGACCTGCGCGACGAGTACGTCAAGAACCGCGGCTTCTAAGCCGTCTTGTAGTACGGGCCGGGCCGCTTCGGCGGCCTGTGTCTTATCACCGTCAGAATCCATAAAGATTAGAACTTCGCTTTTATGACGCGCGCAATGCGTGTCACGTGCTGCCAATCCGAATTAATGACAAGAAAAAAGGAAATGGTATGAATCTCGGTAAGCGTATTTGCTTGGCCGTTCCGGTTTTATTCAGTGTGTCTGCGGCGTCAGAAGCAGTGCAGTTTAGCGGCTATATGCGTAGTGGGGTAGGTGGGGCAACGTTGGGGGGCACGCAATCCTGTTTTCAATTGCCCGGCGCACCTTCAAAGTATCGTTTGGGTAACGAATGTGAACAGTATATAGAACTTGATTTGCGGCAAGATGTCCTGACGCTCGATGACGGTTCTGTTGTCAGTCTTGAGGGCATGGCTCAGTTATACAATGCGTATGGACATTCACTGGATTTTACCGGCGACTACGGCTATGCCAGGATGAACCAGATGTACACCGAGTGGAGCAATGTCAGCTTCTTGAACGGTGGTTCGCTCTGGGCGGGTCGTCGTTTCTATAAACGCAATGATATCCATATCTCGGACTTCTATTATTGGGATCAAAGCGCTACCGGCGCAGGTCTCGAAAACTTCGAATACGACGGCTTGAAATACAGCTACGCATTCTCGCGAAAAGACAGCGTGTTCCAGAAGAACGATGTCAGTCGGCACGACTTCAACGTAAGTGGCTTTCGCTCCAACCCCAATGGTCACCTTGAGTTCGGCGTCAGCTTTCTTGACAAGCCGAGCCGAGACGACAGCAACAGTGGTTGGGCCGTGACCGCGCAGCACAAGCAGGATGCGTTTCTGGGTGGGGTCAATACCGTCGCGTTGCAATACGGTGAAGGGCCAGGAACCGGCTTGGGCAACACCGGTGACGTCACCCTGGATCGTACTAATCGCAGTTGGCGGGCGGTCGAGTACTTTGACTGGAAAATGTCAGAAAAGTGGAGCGGGCAGGTTCAGGCGGTATATCAGAAAGATATCCGGGACGATGGTGGAAGCCAGGAGTGGACATCCGTGGGTGTGCGCCCCATCTATGCAATCACGAACCAATTCAAAATTGTTACAGAAATCGGGCGAGATCAGATAGAGGCTTCGGATGGCACTCGCAAGCTGACGAAATTCACTGTCGCGCCGACCTGGTCGCCTAAAGGCCCAGGCTTCTGGGATCGACCTGAAATCAGATTCTATTACACCTACGCCTGGTGGAACGATGTTGCCCAGCGTGCAGCTGATGCCATTGCAGAAGGATCAGCCTTGTCTACCACGGGGCCGTTTGGAGGTGCTAATCATGGTAGTAACTTTGGTGCGCAAGTAGAATATTGGTGGGAATGATGATGGTGTGGCCGCCGGCTAGTTGGTAAACGGCCGCGAGCAGACTGCATGTTTATAACCCATTTGCTTTTGAAGATTGAGGATGACCACATGGAAACTAACATTCAGCGCCCATTGCAGTTCTCGGACGAGTTTGTAGAAAGTTATCTTGTTGAGAACGTCAGGAATTTTACCGTGGCAGGGGGTGTCGTGGTGAACCTCGACCATGAGCCCATGCACATCGGCGGCCCGGTACCGAGTGTAATCCCAGGGTGGAAGTCGGCCACCTTGTTCAACGGCATCATTACCAGCGCCAAGCGCGTCGCGGTCTTGCGTGTTCAATCCGAAACCAATCTGGGCGGGCTGGTTTTTGGAGAATGGGATTGGTTCGGCAACCGCTTTGCCAAATTCCCTCGTACGACTCCGCTGTACATCTCTCGTTATGACCACGTGGGGTCGGTGAAGCTTGATCCGTTCGTCTTCGCCAATCAGCGTGAAGAGGCATCTGATGTCCGGGATTACAACGTTCGCATCAACCTGTGGTGGGCGCCGACAGGTACTGATTGCTACATGCATAACGAGCACCCCTTTCTGGAAATCCATACTCAGATCCATGGGGTAGGGCGCATCCAGAAGTTTGTGGACCGTGACGAGAGCACGCTCTACGAGCAGATCGTCATGGCGCCTGGCTACACCCATGACCCGTTCTCTCATGTTGAAGAGAACGGCCTTCCGACGTACCCATGGCACCGTTACTACTCCGATTCGGACTGCATCTGGCTGGCTATCGAGTTCCACCCGGAGTGATGATCAGGTTTGGATCGTGTGCACCTGACTGTTGATTCAGATGAGATCTCTGAATCGCCCCTGGTTTCGTAGACACCTCCAAGCCTCATAATGAGGCCCAAATAGGAGGTGCCATGAGTCGTCAGCGTTACCCCGAAGAGTTCAAGATCGAAGCGGTCAAGCAAGTGACCGAAAAAGGCAAACCTGTTGCCGATGTCGCCCAGCGTCTGGGCATGTCCGTGCACAGCCTTTACGCCTGGATCAAGGTCTACAGCAAGCCCCAAGAGCAGCGTCAGCAAGATGATGATCAGCAGGCCGAGTTGCGCAAGCTACGCGCTGAACTCAAGCGTGTGACGGAAGAGAGAGACATCTTAAAGAAGGCCGCCGCGTACTTTGCCAAGGAGTGCGGCTGAAGTACGCCTTTATCAAGCAGCACGCGGACGAGTATTCGATTCGACGGCTTTGCCTGACGCTGAAAGTCCATCCCAGCGGTTATTACGCCTGGCTGGCTGAGCCGCAATCTCTACGAGCCAAAGACGACCAGCGACTGCTGGGTTTGATTAAGCATTCATGGTTGGAGAGCGGCGGCGTTTATGGCTATCGCAAAAACCATGACGATCTGCGCGAGGCCGGCGAGGATTGTGGTCGTCATCGTGTGGCAAGGCTGATGCGTCTTGAAGGTCTGCGTTCTCAGTCAGGTTATCGACGTCGCCCTGGAAAGTACGGCGGTAAGCCAGCAATCGCCTCACCCAACTTGCTGAAGCGCCAGTTTGATGTCGTAGAACCCAACAAGGTTTGGGTCACCGACATCACCTACATTCGTACGTACGAAGGCTGGCTGTATTTAGCAGTGGTGCTGGATCTGTTTTCTCGTCAGGTCGTTGGCTGGTCAATGAAGTCGCAGATGACCAGTGATTTGGCCATTGATGCGTTATTGATGGCGGTTTGGAGGCGAAAACCGAAACAGGAGGTGATGGTTCACTCCGATCAGGGCAGCCAATACAGCAGTTCCGATTGGCGCAGCTTTTTGAAGGCGAACAATTTGGTTGCCAGCATGAGTCGCCGAGGCAACTGTCATGACAATGCCGTGGCCGAGAGCTTTTTCCAACTTCTGAAACGGGAACGGATCAGGCGGAAAATCTACACCACGCGGGAAGATGCTCGTAGTGATGTGTTCGATTACATCGAGATGTTCTACAACGTAAAACGTCGGCATGGCTTCAACAATCAGCTGTCGCCGGTAGAGTATGAGAAACGCTATTTTCTGAGCTTGGAGAGTCTCTAGGAAACCAGGGGCGATTCAGTCTTCACATCGCTCCATACCACGCTCAAACAGGCTGGTCTGGAAATGTCTCTGCGCAAGGTCAAAGAAATGGCTGACGACCTGGCTCACTCCGGTTCGACCAGATTCTGGCGGTAGACCATGTCGATCATCTTGCAGGTAGAGCACGGGGATGCGCGATTTGAAGTGCACCCAGGTCAGTTGAGCCCAGGTTTCATGGAGAAGAAGGCTTATCGTTTTACCGCGCTTCAAGGCTTTTCCTTCTACATTGATGACGTTTTGGTCGAGGCGGTCGACCAAAACGGGGCGTGTGCGTGGTTATGGTCGCCAGGCTTTTATGCGGGAGAGGTCGCGGCCGAGCTTCTGGATGGTCAGGGGCGGACTGCCGCCAGTTACCGGCTGGACGTCTCAGCAGCTGATAATAAGCTTGGAGGACAGGTATTCGCTGCCATGGTTGAGGCGATTCTGGATTTCGACCCGGCTCTCGTTCTGGGGACAGAAGAGGCTCAGTTTGGAATTGGCCATGATGGAGCACTAACCAGCCCGCATCTGCAGTATGCGAGGCTGAGACGCTATGGGGATCGACTACACCGCGCGCTCAAACAGATATCTCAGCGGCCGTTAACAACCTTGAAGAGCGATCGCACGTCGGTGAGTGCGCACACGGTCAAGCGGTTGGATTCCGCATCCGTGCGCAAGGCACTGAGAGGGCCGACCGGGCAGGCACTGTTGCATCCTGCTAGCACTCAGCGTCCGGTCTTGAACACTGTTCGCTTTGAGGTCAGCAGATCTTACGAGGAAGAGGACAATCCCGCGAATCAGACCGTTGGGCTTATTCTCTTTGATGTACTTAGACGTTGCCGGCAGGTGGTGAGGGGGCTTCAGCACGCAGCTGCCACTGAAGTGGTCAGTGATACCCGATCAGCGTTAACGCCAAGGCTCGTACGCCGAATCGCATTCACCGAGTCGCTTGCTCGCAAGCTAGAACGCCTTCAACGCGCAAGACCTTTCTGCATCGTGACTGCCAGACGTCTATCGGCTGCGGGATTGAATGCGATCTCTGCTCACCCTGCATATGCACGAGCTTATCGGTTTGGTTGGTACGCGTTGCGTTCAGGGTGGTTGGGGAAGGATCCTGATGAGACTCTGTGGATCAGCCCAACATGGGAGATCTATGAGCGGTGGTGCTTTGTGACGGTTGTCTCACAGCTGCAACGTCAGTTTCCTGAACTCGTATGGAGTCGTGAATATCGATCGTTGGGGTTAAAAGAAATCGTATGGCGGGGGAAGGCGGCTGATGTGACCGTTGAGGTGTGTTACCAAGTCCGATGCCCAGCGATTGATCAACCTGCGCATCGCGGTTTCCAAAGCTTATCGCGAGAGCGATATCCGGACATCGTCGTGACGTTGGACTCGCCTTCGGCGAAGCGCTTCGTGGTTTTCGACGCGAAGTATCGCAGCGCCCGCGCCAGCGTCCTGGATGCAATGGAGTCAGCGCACATATATCACGATAGTCTCCGGTGGAAGGGCATCAAGCCTGACGTTTCGTTGCTGCTGATCCCTCGGGCAGACAACGTAACGCTGCTTGCCAGCCCGACCTATCATGCGGACTATGGGGTTGGAGCTTGGCAAATCGGAGCTGAATCAGAAGGGGAGGCGCTGGGGGGCGAGATCAAACGTATTCTGACTGCGGTACCAATCGCGGCCGCTCCGGTGTGTTCGATTGTTACTGGAGCGACGACGTAAGCGATCGCGCGCGCCCAGCCTGAGTGCAAATTCCTACCGGCTCCTGTGAGAGCTCAAAATACGTCTTCGCGCGGACGACACTGGGCAACGGCTTGATGCGGTAGCGGGTGCACCGGATACCGATCTGCTCTGTCCATCGTCTTCTTTGCCATCAAAATCGGGCAGGATGTTCAGTGTAACGGCAGCAGATCAGATCTGCGCAAATGACAGGGATTAGTGCTCTTCATGCACGGGGCTCTTGAGGATCTCGGCGCTTCCAGCCGCCGGGATATCTCATTCTCGTCCAGTGACAGACCAGGCTGAATACGGTTGCGCCTCAGTCGCCCTGCCAGGGAATTGCTGTCGCTGAACCCATTTGATTTCGGAGAGTTCTACTCCCCATAGGCAACCCTGTCTGAGAGACGGAAAGGGACTGAAGTCGAGGTAGATTGGGGGCCTTGCTGGGCCTTTCGGCCGCCCCAATGCTCAACTGCAGCCTCGATTCTATCCCGATCCAGCACTATGCCCTTGGTGACTCGTACGTCCATAAGATTCGTGACCTCACGGGCGATATTCCTACAGTCTGAGCAAAGGATCTTCATCATGAGGTCTTGGAGCTGGGGCGTGGGGTTGACCAACTCATTGAGCGTGACCTAAAGGAAAATTTTAAGCAATGAGGTTGGACGGTCTCCGGGTGGCTGCAGGATGGAGATCATTCAACGGTCGCAAAATTGCGAGGGAAACATTTCAGGCACTCTGAAACCTCTGCACAGTAATCAGGGTTGGCGGCAATGAAAGCCTGCAATTTCTTGGGAGTATCCAATTGCGTTGGAGAGTTATCCGGGCCGTACAGCACTGCCTCTGAAGCATGCAGATTCTGGACGAACACATAGGGAAAGAAGCCATGCTCCTCATACACTGACTCGTACCTGTCCTGGTCAACGGCGCTCCCGATCATATGCCATAAGCTCGGCAGGTTTCCGTATGTCTTCTCGATATTGGCGAGGGCATTTTGAGGTCGAGTAAGTCCATCCCACATCCATCCACCTTCAACTGTGACGTGAATGTCATTATTTTTTATAATCAAGCCAAACGCTGAAAGTTCTGCACCGGGGTACTCAGTTCCCTGATGCACTGCGTAGTAGAAATGCCTCATGTCATAGCCCTCAAACTCAACAGTGGCGTCGTCCGGAATTTCCGAAGCTATCTGTTGGTACATCGATAACCAGAAAGGGGTATGTCCGATGAAGGATGCAAAGGCCTCTGATGCGTAACTCCAAGCTTTGCCGGTGGATTTGCTGGAGGCCTTGCTAAAACGGTATCGATTGGAGCGAGTCGACCTTGCGTCTACATCTTTGGCTGTTAAGCAACGCATGATCTCATCAAGGTTGTTCACGAGGTCATTGCGAGGCCAGTCTCCCAGTTTCACGAGTTGAGCATAGTGATGGTGAACTTTCTGATTCTCGACTTTCTCAGGGGTTGCCCGAGTGTCCGAGTAGAAAACGAACTCGGCTTTATCGCTCTGATCTTCCAGCCAGTCGCAAAGGTCGGTCTCAATCTCCCAACCTGGATGCAGGTAAATTTCTTCCTGGAAGTCCGGATTAAATATCAGCTTTTTCACATCTCCAATGGCCTTATCGGGTACTCTCCAGACGCACAATAGGGACATGCGTTCGCGTTTGCCAATCGGTTCCATGACGATCACGGCAGCTCGTACATGCTCGGCGTTGCTTAAAGCCCGTTGAAGGTCAGCGCTGAAGCTTTGTTGGTTTTGCGCAGAGGCGAAATAATAGAAACGCATGTCTGGTGACAGGCGAGATTGTAGGCTCACTTTGGGCAGGACTCGTTCTTCAGAAACAACAGCCTGATTCTCCAGCGTAATCTCAAAACCCTTCACCTGCACCGGGCAGTAATCAGCGAAGAACGATAGGGGGATATCCAGTTCGTGCCAGTGTGTTGACAATACGAAGCAGCGGATTCTGTGGCTATCCACTTTCTGATCTTCCATGAACAAAGCGATGTATTTGCTCAACTCATGGAGGGCTTGTCGTGCAGCCTGCTCGCTGCGCTTGACTTCAATGATCACAAAATTGCCGAAGCGGTCTTTAGCCAGTATGTCAAAGGCGCCGCTTGCGCCTGCTGGGTTTTCGACAACAAAATTAGTGGTTATCAACGCGAGCTGCGGCTCAACAATTGTCAGGCGCTCTGCTAGGTGATCACGCAGTTCGTCCTCATTCTTGAAAAGCCCCAAGACAGGTTTTGCTCCCGGCATACCGAATTTCCTTAACAGCGTGTAGAGGCAGGTCTGAATTTGCCGACTCCATGTGAACCCTGCATAGCGTTCTTAAAAGTCGGGCGGTCGGCGTTTGATTAGTGAAGTGTGAAAAGACCTTCAGCCGAGGTGACGCATCCGGTTGAAGCGCGATGAGGGAACGTCCCATATGATCGGCTAGGCCACTTAGCCTGAAGCGCAGCGCTCGGATAGACAATCGACGATACCGGTCGCCTTTGAACCTGCATTACTCAAGCGGATCCGCAGCTGCCGGCCGTTCTCAACCAAGTAATCAAAACATCGATTACAGATCGGATGCATCCAACTCCCCCTGTCACCGATGGTCGGTGCGCGGATAGCCCGGGGCCAACTCTAGGTTATGAACGCCATACAGAGCCCCAGGATTTTTCAGCCACAGGCGAAACTCCAGTGGGTCGAGTGAGTGATCAGGACTGCAGTCGACTGACCACTGGCGCAAAGCGTAGCCCACTACCGCTGAACGAAGCCGGATTCGCAGGGTAGCGCTTTCATCCATATCGAAGTCGAGGAGCGCGGTCTCGGGCCTTGCCAGTTTCGGGTGGGGGACAAGCTCCAGCTCCACTCGGTGGTTCCACTGATCATCTTCAGCCATTAGTTCGTTAGGGAGGATTGGGCCCTGGGCGCTACTCACGCCAGTGATGCGAGTAATCGCGAAATCTCTGAACTGACCGCTTTTGCGGTCATAACCGCGCACGTGCCACCGTTGTCCGTTGTCGAAAAGCGCATACGGAACCAGCTCCCGCTCGCTTCTCTCGCGCAGGGACTCATAGTCAATCCTGACTGCATGACCTTGCTTAATGCCCCTGCAGATGGACGCAAGGATGTCGAGTCGAGGCTTCGCAAGTTGGGGTTGAGCCAAGCAAGGGATACCTGGAGTCCAGCTCGATGGCTCGGCATCGCCAAAGCCCCGACTGACCCATGTCAACACATGTTCGGAGGTGAACTCAAATATCGGCGTGAAATTTTCGGCGGGGGCGTATGCCTTGGTGCGACTATCAAACACCAGATTGTCCGGTGCCAAGCGCCGATAGAGCGCCAAGTCACGCGTAGCTGCGGCCGTTTGCAGCTCGAAGCGCTGAACGATGTCCTGTCGCGACACCGCGCCACAAAACCACGCCTGCAGCTCGATGAAAGCCAGTCGATCGCGCTGTTTCTGTGACAGCTGCGGAAGTTCTTCTCGCAAACCCACTGTATAAAACCTCAGTTGCAAGCTTATCTTAGGATCGTTATCGTCCGACATTGAGATCATTTTGATCTCTTTATGCGCTCATTCTAGCCATTCAGTCTAGCCCTTCGCTGAGGGGTGCGCCATGTGACTCGTTGATCAGAGGTTTGCTATGTCACGTTTGCTCCGCATCGTTCTCATTGATTCGCTGTGTGCCGGCGACAAGGCCGAAGTGCTCGTTGATGCCAATACCTGCCTCACAGGTACCAATGGCATCGGTAAGTCGACCTTCCTGAAGCTGATTCCGCTGTTCTACGGCGCCAGCGCCGGAAGGATGGTAAAGGCGGGGACAAACACCTCCAGCTTTGCCGACCACTATTTACCCAGCTTCACCAGCTACATCGTTTTCGAATATCTGAATCATAAGAATGAGCCGCGGTGCGCCGTGCTTCATCGCTCACACTCGGGATATGCCTACCGCCTGGTCAGTTGCGCGTGGAACCCAGAGCTTCTGTATGTAGATCAAATCATTGGTCTTTTAGTCGAGCCGAGCAGTCTACAGCGTCGTGCAATGAATATGCGAATCGACTGCACCCCCGAGCTCACCCCTCGTGATTACCTCAGAATAATCCAGTACAACACAGGCGTAGCGGATCTTGAGGGCATCAATTCAGTCGAACGCAAGCGCATGATTGCAGGACTTCGGCGCTCCTATTCACTGGCACCACTGCGGCATCACTTCGGCGGCATCGACAACCTGATGTTCTCGCTTCTGGAGTCCAAAGGTACCTTCGACTCCATGAAGTCGGCGATGAAAGAGATACTCCAACAAGAGACAGGCGTTGAGAGTGTCGATCTTTCCGGGATGGATCTAGCCGCATTCACTGGAGCGATCGACAGCCGCGCAAGCTTCTTGATCATGGAAAAACAGATCAGACCCATGATCGATCGTCTTGCCCAACTGCACCCCAGGTTGGTCACCAACGAAGGTCAGCAAGGCCGCCTCAAACGAATCGCAACTGATCAACAACGGGACGCTCTAGCTGCCAAGACAACCGTCGAAGCGGAGATCCAGGAGGCCAGGGCACGCGAATCCGCCGCGTCCGACCTTTACAGCGAAAGAAGCGAGGCCATTCACGACCGGCTTAGCACCGCGCGTCGTGCAGAGAGGGAGGCCCTGCGAGATGTCGAATCACTGATCCGCCAACGGGACAGCTATGACCAAAGCAGCCTCCCGTCGCTGATGAAGGACTATGCTTCCATGAGTGCCATGGAGGAGGGACTGCGCGCTACGGCAGGCGAGCATTCCATACTCGTCGAGCAAGGCCAAGGCATTCAACAGCGGTATGACAAGCTTCAGACAGAGCTGACCCGTTCAGTGCTCGAGCGAAAACAACGCCGCAGCCAAGAGGCCGAAATACGGCAAATGGATACCCGGGCACAGGCCCAAGCTCAACTGGATCACCTGGAGCAGCAACTCGAATCTGCCCGGGAAAAGCATAGCAGTGAGCTTGAAGACCACGAGCAGAAGCATACCTTGCTGGCCACAGCGCTCGTAGAGCTCAAAAGCCAGGCCGCTTTCCTGAGTGCCACTCGGTATCTACCGGAAACCGCTGATGCGATACAGAACGAACAGTGGTCGATCGACCTCATCCGCGCCGAATTGGACAGCGCAACGATCGAAGTTGCCGAGCACGGCGCCGAGCAGCGGCGATTCGCTCATGAGCAGCAAGCGGTAGCCGATGAGCAGGAGCAGGTCGTAAGGCGTCGTGAGCAACTGCGTGACGAAGTCGAGACGCTCAAGTGTCAACTCAATCCAAGCGAGGACACGTTGCTGGCATTTTTGCGCTCAGAGTGCCCAGCTTGGGAGCAATCGATCGGTAAGGTCATCGACCGCGGGCTCCTATTGCGCAATGACTTGTCGCCCTCACGTGCGCTCGAATCGTCCACCCTGTTCGGGATTCAGCTTGATCTGAATCGGCTTCAACCAGTGGCAGAGTCTGACAGGGAAGCAATAGAGTCAAGCTTGGCTCTAGCAAATCAGCACCTTACTGAGGTCGACGAAGAACAGCAGCGCCTGACCCGCAAAGCCTCCGTGATGCTGGAACAGCGCAAGCAGCACCAGTCATTACTTGTCGAGATCCTCCGTCGCCAGAACAAGCATCAGGAGAATCTCCAAGCACTGCAAGGCCACATCGCCACGTTGGAAGAAGAGGGTAAAGAGAACATCGGTCGCCTGCGATCTCAATGTGCCCAATCTTTAGCTGAAGCTGAGCGCAGCCTGGAAGCTCATGTCATCCAGCGCGAAGAGTTGAAAAGGTCTCAGCAACACCATCTGGCGAACCTCAAAGGGATCGTGGACAAAGTCAAGCAAGAGCTTGCGGTTCAGTTGGATGAAATTGAACGGGCGAAAAAGAACGCCCTCGACGCGCTTGATAGAGAACAAGCCGAGAAGGTGGATGGCTACACGGCTGCTCGACTCGCTGAGCTCACAGAGGCCGGGGTGGACAGTGATGCCATCAAAAACCTTGAAGCAGCGATGATTGCATTGGAGTCGAAACTCGCCACCCTGAATAACCACTTGTCCGACATCCGAAACTACCAGCGGTGGCTTAATGATGACCTGCCCAAGCTCCCTACGCTCAAAGCCACGCACCTCCAGGCTTCAGAGCTGGCCAGCCGTATCCAAGTTGAAGTAGAAGCGTTCCAGCAAGCCAGGACTGAGCAACTGAATGCCTTCAAGGCCGCCTCGGCAGTGATCTCTGAACGCCAATCTGTGCTCGGTACGAAGCTATCGACACTGGCATCGGTCATAAAGCGGCTAGAGGACACCCCCGTGGTGAATTCGGATCTTGATAGCCTGCGCAAGCTCACGCCGGCCGATATCGAGGCCGAGGTAGGGCGACTGGAGCGCGAAGCCAGGAGCCAGCGAGAAGAAGGCAGGAGCTTATTCAGAAAGATTGAGCAAGCCATTATGGCCGGCCCACGCGATACCGCGGAATTTGACGCGATCCAGGACATCGCGATGCGCTCACGCCAAGCGGATGGCACCGGTGAGAAAGTCTGGTTCCACGCCACGCCTGAATTGCAGGTGTACATGGCAGAAGGTCATGACGTGCAGCGCAGCAAGCTGATCACCCGTGTTAGATCTCTATGTACCCAGGTCGCCGAAAACCAGTCAGTGCTCAATGGACTGCATCGCTCCATCATGGATCTCGGCCGCAAGGCCACCAGGAAGGTGAATGAGGTGCTGGCAGCGTTTCCTCAGTTTACCAACTTCGAATTTCGAGTGGTTTCCAGGATCCACGACATCAGTGCATGGGACGAGATCGAGGGGTTAGTGGAGCACTTCAACCGCTGGCGTCTCAAGTCTGGCGAGATCCCAACGGACGCTCTCAATGAACGACTGATGTCCATGCAGCGGCGCATGAAGGCAGGGGGTTGGCTCTCCCCGAAGCTTGCGGACTGCTTCGACGTTTCGTTGAGCTGGATGGTCAACGGTGTTCAGAAGGTCGCTTTCAACACCGCAGACTTGGGCGATGGGCTCAGTACAGGCCAGCTCAAGATCATCGTCGGGATGATTTACCAGGCGCTATTTGAGCTCATTCGACGTGATGCTGACTTCGATCTGCTGTTGCCGATTGATGAGGCGTTGGAGCTCGATGTGAACAATGCGTATACCCTGCTTAAATACTTCAACGCTCGTAACTCACAGCTGATGCTCGGATTTCCCGGTGGCGCCCCTGAGCTTATCCGTCACTTCACGCACCTTTATGCCCTTGACCGCCGGCCTTCGGGGGCCGTGTACGTCAAGCAGTATCAAGCTCCCGAAACCGACAGACTTGCTGATTTGAATGATGAGCTAGAGCTTGATGATGGGCTCGATCTCAATGGCTCGGATATCAATAGGCCGCATACCAATGGGCCAGATATCGATGGGCCGGGGGCATTTGTATGAGAGACACTTTGGAAAGCCTGCTGGGCGGCCGCTTCATTTGTCGCTACTCAAGTCCTGAGCTGTACAGCCAGCTCTGTGACGCCAGCTATGCCCGCGCTGTCGACCAGGCTCTGCAGCCATTGGGTCGGACACTTGGCTGGCTGGGCAGTATTGAGCAACCAAGCGCGTTTTTCTCGCGCTTCGTGAGCCTCTCCTATGCGAATGATCGCATTGCCGCTGCTGAGGAATTCAAGCATATCCGTGACGCCATTTGGCCTGTGGTGGAATTCATCCAGCTCTGTGCCCGGGCTGGTAGGGGAGACGTCTGCCTGGCTCCTGGGGAGGAAGTGCATACCGCGCAGCTTCTGGCACAAGTTGAAAACAGCTCGATTTGTGGAGATCAGTTGCGCGATCTTGCGGGTCACGCTTTCTTCCGCAAATCCAAGCGTGGAGACAGCCACAGCGAGAAGCTCTCCGTCGTGCTCAAGACCATGGAAGAGGCGGGCTTCCTGGTCAGGAAAGGGGTTGGATCATCCATCTTCGTCGCCACGGGCAAAATGACCTATATCTATCGGGCCATGTCCTGGATCGTGGAGCACCAGAAGTTAGTTCCCGACGACGAAAGCGATGCTGCCTCCGACACACAGAGCGAGTTCATCCTGTGAGAGCCGAAGATTGGGCAACGCTCGGAAAGCACCTGGTCGCAAACGCCGCCACCCTTGAAACCATTGTCCAGGCGGATGAGGAGGGTGCCGCCAAGCCAGAAATGATGACCCAGGGCATTATGTGGCTGATCAAGCAGCACCTGGTCGATGAGTTCGAAGGAAGCCTGCACCCTTCCTCCCTCCTGATCGACCTCGGTGTACGAATCAGTTCGCAACGCTTCGAGCTATCCGCACCGGATCTTGAAGAGTTGCTGGTCAAGATCGAGCAGGCTTGCGAGCGGTATCTGGCAGCGAAGGACTTATCCCTAGCCGATGCTGATAAGGAGCAGCGATCAATCTGGCTGGCCGTGCGCCAGGTCGTGACGCACCTGCGCGATGAGCATCGAGCAACGACTGAGTTCATCGAAGGCCGATACGGCTTTTCGCCCCGGTTTGAAGACCGCCTGCGCGACATCCGGCAAGCCGTGGAACGCCTGGAGCGTCTGTCCAACAAGCTGGACGCTTTTGAGTACGACAAGCTGTCAGGCTGGTGTAACAATGACCGGACACTGCGTCGGCTGCTGCTGACAACCCTTCACAACGCAATTATGCGCCAGCGCACCCGCCTGGGGGACTTGATCACCCGGCTCGACCAGCTGGGAGTAACGGTAAGAAAACGTAACCGATTGCGCCAAGTGGTGCTGGCCGTTGAAAGCTGGCTCCAAGCCGGCAATGTCCCGGATCTTGAGGGCATTCTGGATCGCGCGGATGCGGCTGAGTGGGTATGCGCATCGCCCTTATCTCTAGGCGGCTATCTGCACCCTCCCGTAGAAGACTCCCAAGCGATTGACGATATGGCGCTGCTCATCCACTCGTTACCCGCACCGAGGGTGCGCAAAGCCGTTGAAGATCTTGCGGCCCGGCCAGCAGCACGTGTGATCCCCACCGAGCTGGAAGTCGTCGAGGCCCCCATTCCATTTGCTCAACCGCACTTGGAAGCCATGCTCTTAGCTTTGAAAGAGCATCGTGTGCCGCAGAGCGCCAGCCGTTATTGGGAAGACAATGCCGAGAGTGAATACGGGGTGAATGTCTGGCTTTACGCGCTAGATGCCTATTACCGAAACCTTGTGCTGGTTGCGCAGAAAACTGAAAAACCCCTGCGGTACGTGCTTGAGCCAGTAGCTGAGCCCATGCCCAGAGGCATCGCGAACCAACTCGTGACTGACCTTACCTTACGTATCAAGAGGCGGGGCGAATGAGCAACCACAGCGTGTTACGCAGCAAGCGAAGTATAGAGATGATCAGCGCGCTCGTGCGTATGGGCTTTGAAAGTGTGGCGCTCGGCAAATTTTGGAAGACGATTCACCGCGACTATGGGGTCGGTGAAGTAAGTGGCAGTAAGCTGTTGCTGTGTAGTGGTCTAATGAAACCGGACACCCATTTAGGCGAGAATGCTCGCCATAGAGAGGTGTCTGATGACCAAGCAACGTCGTACCTTTACCCCTGAGTTCAAGCGCGAGGCTGCGTGCCTGGTGCTCGACCAAGGCTACAGCCATATCGAAGCCGCCCGTTCGCTCGGATTGGTCGAATCGGCGCTTCGTCGATGGGTGAGCCAGCTTCAGCAAGAACGTAGCGGTGTTACTCCCACCAGCAAGGCTCTGACACCTGAGCAGCAAAAAATCCAGGAACTCGAAGCCCGTATCAATCGGCTAGAACGGGAAAAATCGATCTTAAAAAAGGCCACCGCGCTCTTGATGGCCGAGGAACACGAGCGTTCGCGTTAATCGATCAACTGCGGGCTCAAGAGCCTGTTGATCTGTTGTGCTCGGTATTTGATGTCACCCGATCTTGCTACTACGCGTACTGCCGGAAACGTCGGTATCCGGATGCCGAACGAGTAGTCTTGCGTAGCCGCGTGAACGAGTTGTTTACGCAAAGCCGAAGC
Source organism: Pseudomonas palmensis (assembly GCF_049942755.1). Lineage (NCBI taxonomy): Bacteria > Pseudomonadati > Pseudomonadota > Gammaproteobacteria > Pseudomonadales > Pseudomonadaceae > Pseudomonas > Pseudomonas palmensis. The sequence goes on along the minus strand of NZ_CP187958.1, from coordinate 5,199,199 downwards.
GCTGCGGGCAGCCGGAGCATCATGCTGATGATGAAAGAGGACGGCATGCAGATCGGGCGATTCAAGGTACGTAGGTTGATGCGCGAGCTGAACTTGATCAGCAAACAGCCGGGCTCCCATGCCTACAAAAAGGCTACCGTGGAGCGGCCTGATATCCCGAACGTGCTTGATCGCGGGTTCAGCGTGGCATCCCCGAACACAGTCTGGTGCGGTGACATTACGTACGTCTGGGCTGAAGGCCAATGGCACTATCTGGCGGCTGTCATCGACCTTTGTGCCCGGCGTGTTGTAGGTTGGGCGTTCTCAGCCAAGCCTGATGCCAACCTAGTGATCAAGGCATTGGATATGGCCTATGAGCAGCGTGGCCGGCCTCAGAATGTGCTGTTTCACAGCGACCAGGGCAGCCAATACGGCAGCCTGAGTTTCCGCCAGAGACTATGGAGATACCGCTTCACGCAGAGCATGAGTCGGCGCGGCAACTGCCACGACAACGCGCCGATGGAGCGGCTATTTCGCAGCCTGAAGACTGAATGGATACCGACGGTGGGCTACATGAGCGCTGTGCTGGCGCAGCAAGATATCAGTCGGTTTTTGATGGAGCGGTACAACTGGCGGCGACCGCATCAATTCAACGAAGGGCTACCGCCTGCGGTCGCAGAGGAAAAACTCAATTCAGTGTCCGGGATCAGTTGACCACTACACTGAGCCCTGCTGACAGGCAAGCACTTAGAAGCCTGCTGATCGACAAGGCCAACTGGGATCCGGTTGAGTCCAGGAAGGTCGAAGGCTCACGGCTCGCGCTGGCCAGCCATACTCGAGTAGAAAAAGCTTCCAATGAAGCTGTCGGCCGCTTGTTGGTATTGGTGAGTAGCCCTCAGGGGAGAGTGGACTTGGGTGGTTCCCGCTTCATGATTCCACCCGGTGGATCTTTAGCGCTCCCAGTGGAGGTGCTGGCCGGCATTGACCGGTTCGTGATGGTCGAGAATCTTGCAGTCCTGTTGGGCGCTCATCTGTATCAAATGCCTGAGGAGCTTGCGGGAGTTCCGTGGGTCTTCAGGGGGTCGCCACAATTTTCACCCGCTACGGCTGCGATGCTGGCCGAGGAGACGCCAAATGTTTTCTATTTCCCAGACACCGATCCTCAAGGTTTGGCCAACAGCTTGAATGCAGCCAATTGCTCTGGGGTCATAAGCTGCAACCTTGATGGACTTCGTGAGCTCAAAGCTGATGGCTTGGATAAGCCGCATGACTACATGAACCAACTGCAGATGATGGATGGCCTAACCAGGTCGGGTCATCCGTTAGCACTCGTTCTCGGCGACCTTCGTACCGGGTTCAGTCAGGAATCCATGGCGAGACGGCAGCTGAAGATCTGGTGCAACGTTACCGCTGATTGAAAGTGTAATGCGTAGGTGCCCGTTGTAGGCACCTGTTGTTGTTATCTTTCGTGGATACCTAGGGTCGATAGCCTTGCTGCCCATGTATAGACCGTGATTGTTTCCCGAAGAAGGGACTTCCAGGTAAGCGTCCGCTCAACACACATCGGGCATCAGCACCTACTGGCCTTGTTCAACTGGTACTAGCATTCCCCTGACAACCGTGTCGCCACGCTGCTTGGCACGCGCCTGGAGCTCGGAGCATAAGGACTCGATAGGCCAAATATCTCTCGAAATAGCGCGCCGGCAATCATTGGCCCAATACTGAGAAAGCATACAGAGCCGGATCGCCAGGCCGAACCTCACCACGCTGCTGCGCCTGGGCCATAATTCCGGTCATCAGCCGCAGCATCTATGCGACCACGTTGTCGTGCCAAATTGTCGCCAAATCAGGAAAGGTTCGACTTTCGCCGATGATGGGTCGGGCCAACGCTGGAATTTGACTATTCCCCCATGCGGTCGGCTGCAGTGTTGAGGATCAAAGGTATCAATTCACGAAGAGTCCTCTGCGAACGAACGCAACACACTGGCCTACAGGTGCTCAGCAGGAACGAACATGACGAATCGCTCAGTTCTCCGTAACATGTTGGCAAATCGCCATACAGGAGTTCAGCGTAATGCCTACAGCCTCCATCCCCGCCTACAAGGCAGTTTCACCCCTGCTCGCAAGAAGCGCTGTGCCGAGAACAGGTACCGACAATCTGCCAGGTTATTACTCGACTCAGCACGATATGTGGGTTGTTGAGACACCTAATGGTATTCAGCCCGTTATTGCTCGCGGAGCGTTGGACGAGCTTCTCACCAAGACCAAGGTCAACAGTGAAGAGGATGACGACTCGTTCGTGACGCTCGAAACGCTGACAAAAACAAACTCCAAGCCCGAAAGTGACGACGATCTCATCTCCAAGGGGCAGGCCTCTCATCTGCTTCAACTGATGACCAAGACTGATACGGTGATCGAAGAGGATGACCCGGGTGACAGCTATGCCATGCTGGAGCTGATGACCAAAACCGAGGCAGAGCTTGAGCACGATGATCCAGGGGATATGCAATTCGGCCTCGACGAGCGTTTTTACCTGGATTGAGGCTTTCCACTATGTTTCTGCTGGTCACTAATCGCCGCGACATAACGATGGACTTCGTCGTCGCAAAGCTCCAACGGCGGGGCTTGCCTTATTTCAGGCTCAACACTGAACTGCTCCCTCTGTCTCGAAGCACATTGGGCGTACGTGCCATGGATGATTGGGCAATTGAGCTGGAAGGGAAACGAATTACAGGGCGTGACGTTACCGCTGCCTATTTTCGCAGGCCTGGCGCGCCACAAGCACCTGAAGCAGTCCTGGATGCGGGTGAGCGTGCCTACATTGAGGCGGAATGGAGCAGCTTCCTGAAGAGTCTCTATTTCCGATTGGAGGGTTGCTGGTTCAGTGACCCTACTCAGATCTTTCTGGCTGAGGATAAACCGCGACAGCTCCTAATTGCGCGGCACCTCGGCTTCAATATCCCGGATACTGCCATAACGAACCAGTTGAAGCCCGCCGAGTTGCTGACATCAGAGGGAAGGGCTGTTGGGAAGCCTCTGCGGCAAGCGGTATTGCCGGGCGCGCTGGAGAAGGTGATGTTCACCTCACGGCTGCAGCCATTGACCGAAGCAGATGCGCCTGCCCTTGGCCTTGCCCCGTTGATCATTCAGGCTGAAGTGCCAAAAAAATATGATGTTCGCGTCACGGTCGTTGGCGCTCAGGTGTTCGCCACTGCCATCTGGTCTCAGGATAACGAAGAAACCGAAGTTGACTGGCGACGGGGTAGCCGCCCTGACTTACGCCACGATGCCATCAGCTTGCCCGATCAAGTGGCTGCTCAATGTCGAGAGCTGGTACACCGTCTGAACCTGCGGTATGGCGCTATTGATCTGGTGTGCGACACAGACGAAAAGCTGTGGTTTTTGGAAATCAATCCAAACGGTCAGTGGGCCTGGATCGAAAATCAAACCGGATACCCAATTGCTGCGGCAATCGTTGATGAGCTGGAGATGATCCGAAATGGCCCGCTTTGATAGAGAGTTGTTTTGGCCGACCCTGGCTCCTCCTACGCCTGAACAGGTTGTGGCAAATGACCAAATGCGCGCCGAGTGGAAAGCATCCGTCAACAACGGCAATTGGGATCTGCAGAGCGAAATAGCGTTGGAAGAGGCGCGCCGGATGTACGACGCCGAACAGGAGCGTCGTAGGGGTGCTGACACGAAAGCAGGGGTCTATCTTGCGGCAGTAACCGCACTCATCCCTGTATTGGTGTCATTATTGCCGACCCTTTGGAGCGACAAGACCAGTAAAGCCCTTGGCGCCCTGTCGCTGGCGGTGTTTGCGCTTGCCGTGGCGTATGTCCTTCGAGCGGGGTACAGCGCGTTCTGCGTACTGCGCGTGAGCAATGCCCACACAGTGGGGGCCGGTGACATTTCGCGTTGCTGGAGCACGCAACAACCCGCCGCGAGCTTGGCCAAGTCTATTGCTATAAAAGTCATCGAAAACTACCCCGGCAACAACGCCAAGGTGAGCCATATCAAGCTGGCGCATGACTACCTCTTGCGAGCGTTTTTCGTTTTCACCGTGCTGCTGGCTGCGCAGGCACTGTGGCCTTGCGCGGCATGGGTGATAGAAGAGGTTGCCAAACTCGTGGCACCCGAGGCGATACGACCGGTAATGATGTGCTTTTCCTGACCAAGCACTGCACTGGCTCTATGTCACTGTGATAGTACAGGTAGCGCGGCGCAGATCCGGTTTCCGGGGACGCAACAGAATTCCGTTTTGTTTAAAAGTTCACAAGAGGGCCTGAGACGCCTTACCTCAAAGACTAGCCGCGAGCCTACAGCGCCTTAATGATCATTTGAAGTAATCATCAGGACTGAGCGTGCGGCATTGAAGTGAAGGCTAGACATGGCGTAGTCGCGGCAAGTCAAAACTCACTGACGCGTATGGGGATGCAGTCACAGACCGGCAGCCTAGCTTGATGGTCATATGAGACTATAATTTGAGCTATTGAGAGCCGCATAAGACGTTTGATAGTTAGTTGGCGTTTAGCTACATGCGATGAGGTGCTAAATGAGAGTTTTAGAAGTGAAGATGAGTCTAAACCTTCGGAGCAGGTCGGAGCAGCGGAAGCCTGAACTGATCGCTAGTCATCGCGGATTTGAGGTCTAAATGGTAGGGAGAGAGGATTCTGTACAGAGCTTTACTTCAGCGTACTCATGTCCAGGTCATGAAGCAGTATGCCGGCAGTACGAAACATCACGTACATGAACTTACCAACGCTACACGCGATTTAACATAATATACATTATGCGTACTGCCGTATCATCCGCTCAAGACTACGCCAGGCCAGATTTCAACCCTGAGCCCCCGTGCTTTCCCACCACGAATCGCTTTGCGGCATACTCACAAGCTTTGTACCGCTTGCACGCACTTCAAGGGACGACATGGTAAGAACATTTGAACCGCAAGACATGGAACGCGTCCTCGACATCTGGTTGCGCGCTTCGATCAAGGCCCATGACTTTATCGACGCGTCGTATTGGCAATCCAATGTCGTGGCAATGCGCGAACTCTACATCCCTGCATCACAGACAATTGTCATCGAAGACCAATCCGCCGTTCAGGGATTTTGCTCGTTGCTGGGCAACCAACTGGCGGCACTGTTCGTGGACCCTGACCAGCAAGGCCGTGGGCTGGGTCGTCAATTGCTCGAACACGTCAAATCGTTGCGCACCGAATTGAGCCTGGGGGTTTACAAGGAGAACTCACGCAGCATCGCTTTTTACCAGTCCCAGGGTTTTACAGTGGTCAAAGAGCAGATCGATCCGCAGAAAGGCCATGCCGAATACCTGATGAGCTACAAGAGCCACCTTTAAACGTCTGGACGCCACATTCGTCCGTTGGACCCCTCAACCTTCGAGGTTTTTGCATGAAGCAATGTTTCGCCGTTCTAAGCAGCCTGTTACTGATTGCCGGTTGCGATGTTTCATTCAACACAAACGCCAGCGGTACACAGGCGTCCGCAGTCGTAGTATCCGATCCAGGCTCTGCGCAACAGCAACGCCTGGTGGTCGATACCGCTGTGCAGTTCCTGATGTTGCTCGATGCCGGAAGAACCGACATGACCTGGGCCACAGCGGGCTCCGCGCTCAAGGCAACCACGACCGAGTCGAACTGGGTAAAAGGCATCGGGACGTTGCGCATGGGCCTGGGCGAGCTGAAGCAACGTGATCGAGCACAGATCACCTTCACCAAACAGCTGCCTGATGCGCCGCCTGGGCATTACGCTGCAGTTCAGACCCAATCGGCCTTTTCGAACCTCACCGTCACCGAGGCTGTGCTGCTGGCTGAAGAAAACGAACAGTGGCGCGTTGTTGGCTACAACCTCAGTAAAACCGTCGAAGTTGCTGCAAAAATGCGGCTCTTCTAGTAGCGTTCGTGAGGTTGGATTCGCAGCGGTTCAAGGGTGCCCCTGCTCCCCGCTAAACTAGCCTTTTCTTATAACTCAACTAAAGGACTATTTAGTTGAGTTATATTGAAATGTGGAAAGCAGCTGGTCACGCCTACCTGTACCCTGCCCCCTCCTGGTCAAATTGCTGCCTCATCAGGCAAACAATTTCAGCACATCGTCATTCCACTCATGGCCCTGCTCCGACCAGCCGTTACCCACAGGTGGTGGAAATGCGGTATGGCAATAGCCCTGCTTGCCCGTGAAATCAAACACCGCATGAGGGCGATCGTTGATCAGCAGTACCGCCTTGCTATGGTCCATGGACCAGCCGACCTTCACTGTCGAAGGCTTTTGCCGATCAGTTACCTCGTCCACGTTGTAGATGTGCAACGCATCCTGAATCGGATTATCGGTAGCGGTGGTGTCAAGTGCATAGAAGTAGCCGGTCTCCTCGTCGTCCTCGAACACCACAACAAAGGCCCCCTCCTGTGCGGGCGCCTCGATTACAGTGGCTTGGCCTACGATGAGTTCCTGCTCTGCTGCGAGGTAGATGGGCATGCGAACGGTCCTTGTCACCGAATAAAAAGAAGGCGCGAATGATGCCTAGCCTTGCGCAGTACTCGCAAGTGCAACGCAAGGCCCGGCACTCACATAAGTTTGCGTATGACCTGCAGCGCGCCAAGATGCACCGGGTAGAACCAGTACGCCCAATGGCGTACCGGCCAGATGCCGGTGGTGAGAGGCATGCGTAACAGCCACAGGCCGAACAGCGGTGCAAGGAACGCGGTGCCGAGTACGGCCAGTGAGTAGGCGTCCACTTCCATCGCCCTCGCCCACAAACTGCTGCGGGTATTGACCGCCACGCTGAGCAAGGCCGGCACCAGCCATATCGGCCCCGGCCGCTTGATGGCCAACAGCAGGGCCGCCGGCAGCAGGCAGCCGAGAAATCCGTACATCAGCCTCTCGTCCAGCCAGGCGGCCGCGACAGCGGCGCCCACGGCCAAGGCAGCACTGAGCGTGTTGCGATGCTGAAAGCCCCAGGCAATCAGCAGCCCTAGGGTCAGGGTGAACATCACATTGAGGGTGCCCAGCGCACTGATGGGGCGGTACACCCCTTCGGATATCACGCTGAACACCAGCATCCAGCCCAGGTAGCGCGTGTTGCTTTGGCTGAGCAACTGGCCAGGGCGCGAACGCGCGACGTTGGCGGCGATCGCCAGGCAGAACAGCGGGAACGCCAGCCGTCCGGGTATGAACAGGGCGTGGGCGTCGGGCCACAACAGGCGCAGATGATCCAACAGCATGGTCAGCATGGCCAGCCACTTGATCAGGTCCAGCGGGATATCGCGCCGTGTCGCTACAGTCATGGCTCCTCGTTTGGGTCAATGGAAGGCCAGGCCATCATCACACTTGACGGGCTACCCGCGCCAGCAACACCTCAAGCGGGTGCTGCAACCCCTGCCCCTCCTGGCGCTTGACCTGGCTGCGGCACGAATAACCATCGGCCAGCAACCGGCCACCCTGCCCATGCCGGGCCACGATCGGTTGCCAGGACTGCTGGTAGATGATCGCGGAGGTGGCCACGTTGCGGGTCTCGTGACCATAGGTACCGGACATCCCGCAGCAACCGCTCGCAAGCACCTGAAGCTTGAGCCCCATGCGCTCGAACACCTTCTGCCACAGCGCGATCGCCGCCGGCTCGTTGGTCTTTTCGGTGCAGTGCGGCAGGAACTGGTAGACCTCTTCGTCGACCACCGCTGCCGATTCGGGCAGCACCGACGCCAGCCACTCCTGTGGCAAAGCCACGGTCGGGGCACCGTCGTTGCCCAGGGTCTTGCGGTATTCCTGGCGATACACCAGGGTCATCGCCGGGTCCAGGCCCACCAGGGGTACGCCCGAGGCCTGCAACAGCAGCAGCGACTTGGCGTTGAACTGCGCAGCCTTGGCGAACGCACCTAGAAAGCCCTGCACCTGCAACGGCTTGCCATTGGGGGCAAACGGTGCCAGGTACACCTGGTAGCCGAGGCGGCTGATCAGCTCCAGCCACTGGGCTGCCAGAGGCGTTTCGAAGAAGCGAGTGAAGGCGTCCTGCACCAGGATCACGCTGCGCTTGCGTTGTTCGTCGGACAACGCGGCCAGGGCGCCCACACTTGCCTGCTTGACGTTCCAGCGCTTGCACTCGGCTTCGAAGTCATGGGTGCTCAGCAGCGGGCTGTCGACCATGCCAGCCATGTGCTGCAGCGCGTAGCGCACCGGTGTGGCGGCCATGATCGCGTTGTACAGTCGCGGCAAGCGCGCCAGGTGCGGGATGCTGAACTCCAGCGAGCCGATCAGGTAGTCCTTCATCGGGCGCAGGTAACGACTGTGGTACAGCTCCAGAAAGCGCGAGCGAAATTCCGGTACGTTGACCTTGATCGGGCATTGCCCTGCGCACGACTTGCACGCCAGGCAACCGGACATCGCCTCGTACACCTCATGTGAGAAGTCCTTGCGCCCAACAAGGCGCGCCAGGGAGTTCCAGGTGCGCTGCGCTACACCGGTTACCCTGCCCGCTCCCGCCAGGTTCAGCACGTCCACCCCCGCCTCGCCCTGGCGGCGCAGCCATTCGCGAATCAGCGAGGCACGGCCCTTGGGCGAGTGGATGCGGTTGCGCGTGGCCTTCCACGACGGGCACATGGCGTCGTTGGGGTCGAAGTTGTAGCACGCGCCGTTGCCGTTGCAGTGCACGGCGCTTTCATAGTGTTGCCACACGCGCTCGTCGATGGTGCGGTCCAGGTCGCCGCGCAGGGTTACCGCGTCCACCTCGGTCAGGCGCGCCGCCGGCACGCTCGACGGGGTGGCGATCTTGCCAGGGTTGAGCTGGTTGAACGGGTCAAACGCGGCCTTGAGGTCCTGCAGCGCCGGGTACAGCTCACCGAAGAAATCCGGCACGTACTGCGAGCGCAGGCCCTTGCCGTGCTCGCCCCACAGCAGGCCCCCGTACTTGTGCGTAAGCGCCGCGACCGCGTCGGAAATCGGCCGGATCAGCTGGGCCTGGGCCGGGTCCTTCATGTCCAGGATCGGCCGCACGTGCAGCACGCCGGCATCCACATGGCCGAACATGCCGTACTGCAGGCCGTGGCTGTCGAGCAAGGCGCGAAACTCGAAGATGTAGTCGGCAAGGTTCTCCGGCGGCACGGCGGTGTCTTCCACAAAGGGCTGCGGGCGTGCCTCGCCCTGCACGTTGCCCAGCAGACCGACCGAGCGCTTGCGCATGGTGTACACCTGGTTCACCGCCTGGGCACCCACCGCCAGGGTATGGCCCAGGCGCACCACCGAGGTGTCACGCTGCAGGTGCTGGATGAAGGCGTCGACGGTCTGTTCAAGGGCATCCAGGTCGTCGCCGCTGAACTCGATCAGGTTGATGCCCAGGGTCTGGGTGTCGGGGTGCGGCGGGAAGTACTGGGCCACGCCGTGCCACACGATGTCCTTCATCGCCAGCATCAAAACCTTGGAGTCCACCGTCTCGATCGACAGCGGGCTGTGCGCCATCAGCGCCTTGGCGTCGCGCAGTGCATCCATGAACGCCGCGTACTGCACGTTGACCAGGATCGAGTGTTTGGGGATGGGCAGCACATTGAGCCTGGCCTCGACGATGAAGCCCAGCGAGCCTTCCGAACCGCACAGCACGCTGTTGAGGTTGAAGGTGTCCGGGGTTTCGCGCAGGTGCGCCAGGTCGTAGCCGGTCAGGCAGCGGTTGAGATTGGGGAAGATCGCCTCGATCAGCGCCGCCTTGCCGTCGGCAATGGCCTGGGCGCAGCGATAGACTTCGCCGACCTTGTCGGTACGGGCGGTACAGGCCTGCAACTGCGGGTTGTCGATCGGTGCGGTGTCCAGGCGAGCGCCGCCCAGCAGCACGGTGCTCAGTTCGAGCACGTGGTCGCGGGTCTTGCCATAGGTGCAACTGCCCTGCCCGCTGGCATCGGTGTTGATCATGCCGCCCACGGTGGCACGGTTGGAGGTGGACAGTTCCGGCGCGAAGAACAGGCCGTGGGGCTTGAGCGCGGCGTTCAGCTGGTCCTTGACCACCCCGCTCTGCACCCGCACCCAGCGCTGCTCGACGTTGATCTCGAGGATGTTGTTCATGTGCCGCGACAGGTCGACGATGATCCCGTCGGTCAACGACTGGCCATTGGTACCGGTACCGCCGCCACGCGGCGTGAGCACCACCGAGCGATGCTGCGGCTGGGCGACCAGGCGTGCCAGCAACTCGACATCCTGCGCGTCACGGGGGAACACGGCCGCCTGGGGCAGGCGCTGGTAGATGGAGTTGTCGGTGGCCAGCACGGTACGCAGGCCCATGTCGCGCGCGACCTCGCCCCTGAAGCCCTCGCTCTGCAGTGCATCGAGAAAACGCTGGTAATGGCTGGCGGGGACACGGTCGGGGGCAAGCAGAGCAATCATGACAAGGGATCCTGAGGCGATATATGACGCAGCGTCACATTCAAAACACGTATGCTTGGCAGCCAGGCAAGGTCTGCCGCATGCTTTATGGGGCTATGTTCCCGTGTGCGGCGCGGGCCTACAACTGAATTTCGTGTGACTTTTGCATGAGCTTTATGAATGAATCCAAGACGACTCACCCCTTCCATGTCGGTGCTTATCGCGTTTGAGGCCTCGGCGCGCCATGGCAGCTTCACCAAGGCGGCCGAAGAACTGGCGCTGACCCAGAGTGCGGTCAGTCGCCAGGTGCAGGCGCTGGAGGCGCAACTGGAGGTGGCGCTGTTCAGCCGCGTGGGCCGGCATATCGAGCTCACCGCCGCCGGCGCCCTGTATCATCACGAGCTGGCCGCGGCCCTGGCCCGCATTCGCAACGCGACGCTGCAGACCATCGCCCACAAGGCCGGCGACGGGCCGCTGCACCTGGCGGTGCTGCCCACGTTCGGCTCCAAGTGGCTGCTGCCGCGCATGAATGACTTCTACCGCCGCCACCCCGGCGTGCTGGTGCACATGCATTCGCGCATTGCCCCGGCCGAGCAGGACAAGGATCAGATGCACGCCTTCATAAGTGTCGGCACCGGGCATTGGCCCGGCCATGTGGCGCATCGGCTGCTGTCCGAGACGCTGGTGGTGGTGGCCAGCCCTGGCGCCCTGCCCGGCTATGCCAGCCTGACGCCGGCGGACATCTCGCAGCAGGCCCTGCTCAGCGTGGTGTCACGCCCCCATGCCTGGGCCGACTGGTTCGAACAGAACGGCCTGCAGCACCGGGCCATGCGCATGGGGCCGGGCTTCGAGCTGACTGCCCACCTGATCCAGGCGGCGGTGGCCGGTATCGGCATCGGGCTGGTGCCACGCATTCTGGTGCAGGACGAGATCGCCAGCGGCGAGTTGGTGGCGTTGTTCGAGCCGGTGGACAGCGGGCGTGGCTACTACCTCACCTACGCCACGCGCTATCAGCAGTTGCCAGCGCTGCAGGCGTTCACCCAGTGGCTGCTGTCGGTCGAGTTTCCCGACAGCTGAGCGACGTTACCGGCGCCATGTAGGAGCCGGCCTTGCCGGCGAAGGCACCGACGCCGTTGCCGCAAGGTGCGCGCTGCCCCTTCGCTGGCATGGCCAGCGCCTACCGGTTGCCGGGCACAAAGCCCACTGTGTTCGCTAGCGAACAGACGCCTGCGCCATGCGTCGCCACACTGGGGGCCAGACCCCGCGACGCGAGCACCTACAGGCCTTTATGGATAATTACTGGAGCCGTGCACGCGCCAGCCTGCGCAACGCAGGCCTTTGGCGCACCACACCCCGCAAGTTCGAATACGAAGCCATCCTGCGCTCCGAACTGTTCAGCGCCGAGCAGATGGCCGCCCACGGCACCTTTCTGGCCCAGCACCACGCCCTCAGCCCCCGCAGCGGCAATGACACCCTGCTGGCACGGCTGGCCGACAACGAACGGACCCTGGCCAGCAGCTGCGCGGTGCTGATCGCCGAACAGCCCACCGCGCGACGGGTCACGCCGGCGGCCGAATGGCTGCTGGACAACTACTACCTGGTCGAAGAACACATCCGCATCGCCAAGACCCACCTGCCCAAAGGCTACAGCCGCGAGCTGCCACGCCTGGCCAACGGCGTGTCCAGCGGGCTGCCGCGGGTGTATGACATCGCCCTGGAAACCATCGCCCATGGCGATGGGCGCGTCGACGTGGACAGCCTGAGCCACTTCGTCGAGGCCTACCAGAGCGTCACCTCCCTGGCGCTGGGCGAGCTGTGGGCCATTCCGATCATGCTGCGCCTGGCGCTGATCGAAAACCTGCGCCGGGTCGCCTCGCGGGTCATGGCCAGCTGGGCCGACCGCAACCTGGCCAACGACTGGGCCGACCGCCTGCGCGAGACCGCCGGGCGCGACGCCAAGAGCGTGGTGCTGGTGCTGGCCGACATGGCGCGCTCGCAGCCGCCGATGACCGCCGCCTTCGTCGCCGAGCTCGCACGCCGCCTGCAAGGCCAGAGCGCCGCGCTGATCCAGCCGCTGACCTGGGTGGAGCAGATGCTCGCCGAATCCGGCCTGAGCATCGAGCGTCAGGTGCAGCTCGATGCCCAGCAGCAGGCAGCCGACCAGGTCTCGGTCAGCAACAGCATTGCCAGCCTGCGCCTGCTCGCCACCAGCGACTGGCGCGAATTCGTCGAGCACATGAGCCACGTCGAACGGGTGCTGCGCAGCGATCCTGCCGGCATCTACCCAGCCATGGACTTCGCCAGCCGCGATCATTACCGGCATGTCATCGAACGCCTGTCCCGGCACAGCGCACAGTCGCAGGCGGCAATCGCCCGCGCCGCCGTCGAACTGGCCGCCGGTGCGCCCAGCCCGCTGCCACACGCCAGCGCCACCACCCATGTGGGGTTCTACCTGGTCGGCGCCGGGCGAGCGCAGCTCGAGCGCCGCGTGCACGCCGGCGTGGCGCTGGGCGAGCGTTGGCGGCGCCTGCTGCATCGCGCGCCACTCACGTTCTTCCTCGGCCCGGTGGCGCTGCTCACGCTGGGCCTGAGCGCACCGCTGCTGTACACCACGCTGCGCGATGGCTGGCCACTGGCAGTGCTGCTTGCGCTGGCCCTGCCCACGCTGGTGATGACCAGCCGCCTGGCCATCGACCTGGTCAACTGGCTGGTGACCCTGAGCGTGACGCCCCGCCTGCTGCCGCGCCTGGATTTCAGCGAGGGCCTGCCCGCTGAGGCGCGTACTTTGGTGGTGGTGCCCACGCTGATGGCCAATGCCGCCGATATCGAGGAGTTGGCAGAGGGGCTGGAAGTGCGCTTTCTGGCCAATCGTGACGATTACCTGCACTTTGCCCTGCTGACCGATTTTCTCGATGCGCCCAGCGAAACCCTGCCTGAAGACGCCGCGCTGATGGCCCTGGCCGCCAGCCTGATCGAGGGCCTGAACCACAAGTACCCGAACGATGCGCGCTTCGTGCTGCTGCACCGTCCGCGGCGCTGGAACCCCGCCGAGCAGGTATGGATGGGCGTGGAACGCAAGCGTGGCAAGCTGGCCGATCTCAATGCACTGCTGCGCGGGCACGGTCAGGGGCGCTTCATGTTGCAGGTGGGGGATGTCCAGGTGCTGGAGGCGGTACGTTACGTCATCACCCTGGACACCGACACCCAGCTGCCGCGCAATGCGGCCCGCCAGTTCGTCGGGGCCATGCAGCACCCGCTCAACCGCGCCCAGGCCGGCAGCGGTTACGCCATCCTGCAACCGCGGGTCGGCATCAGCCTGCCCAGCGCGGCGCGCTCGCTGTATGCGCGACTGTTCGGCAGCGACGCCGGCGTCGACCCGTACACCCGCGCAGTGTCGGACGTGTACCAGGACCTGTTCGAACAAGGCTCGTTCATCGGCAAGGGTATCTACGACGTGGATGCGTTCGAGCAGGCGCTGCAAGGCTGCCTGCCGGACAACCGCATCCTCAGCCACGACCTGATCGAGGGCTGCTACGCCCGCAGCGGGTTGCTCAGCGATGTTCAGGTGTTCGAAGAGTACCCGGCCCGCTACAGCGCCGACGTCAAGCGCCGCCACCGCTGGATTCGCGGGGACTGGCAACTGCTGCCGTGGGTGCTGCCCTGGGCGCCCACCGCTGGCGGCACCTATGCGCGCAACCGGCTGGATGCCCTGGCCCGCTGGAAGCTGTTCGACAACCTGCGCCGCAGCCTGGAGCCCGGTGCATTGCTGTGCCTGTTGCTGTGGGGCTGGCTGGCCTCGGGCCGGCCCGGGCTGTGGACCCTTGCCGCGCTGTTGCTGGTATTGACCCACGCGGTGCTCGGCACCCTGCTGGAGATGCTGCGCAAGCCTGTCGACGTACCCCTTGCGCAGCACCTGTGGGCAGCGCTGCGCGGCTGCGCCCTGCATTTCGCGCGCGCCGGCCTGCACCTGGCCTGGCTGCCGTACGAGGTCTACTACAGCCTTGACGCCATCGTGCGCACGCTGTGGCGCATGCTGGTCAGCAAGCAGCGCCTGTTGCAATGGAGCCCGTCACGGGAAGTCGAACGCACCAGTGTCAATCGCCTGGGGGCTCTGTACCGCAGCATGTGCAGCGCCCCGCTACTGGCCCTGGTCGTGGGCCTGTGCCTGCTGCCCAGCCCCATGACCCTGGCCCTGGCGGCGCCCTTGCTGCTGGCGTGGCTGGCCAGCCCGGCACTGGCCTGGTGGATCAGCCGCCCCTCCCCGCGCGCGCACTTCGACCCCACTGCCGAAGACCTGCGCTTTCTGCGCAACCTTGCGCGCCAGACATGGGCGTTTTTCGAGCAATACGTCGGCCCCGACGACCACTGGCTGCCCCCCGACAACGTGCAGGAACTGCCGGTTGCCCGCATTGCCCACCGCACCTCGCCCACCAACATGGGCATGGCCTTGCTGGCCCACCTGGCCGCCCACGATTTTGGCTACCTGGGCGGCGGGCGGCTGCTCGAGCGCCTGCAGTCCATGCTCGACAGCATGGACGGGCTGGAGCGTCACCAGCGCCACTTCTACAACTGGTACGACACCCTCACCCTGAAACCCCTGCCACCGCTGTACGTCTCCACGGTGGACAGCGGCAATCTCGCCGGTCTGCTGCTGACCTTGAAGCCCGGCCTGCTGGGCCTGGCCGACACACCGCTGGATGACCCGCGCCAGGCCCAGGGGTTGCTCGATACCCTGGAAGTCTTCGGCCAGGCCCTGACCAATGCCGGCCTGCCCGCCACCGAGGTACAGGCGTTATGCCGGCGTCTGCTGGCACCTCAGCCACACGATCTGGCGCAGCTGCTGCAGGACGCACTCGACCTGCCGGCGCCCGCCGACGATCCGGACGCGCGCTTCTGGTTCGACAGCCTGCAACGTCAGTGCACCGAGCAGCGCGACGAACTGCTGCGTTTTGCCCTGCCTGCCACCAACGAACCGGGCACGCGGCCGCCGACCGGTTGCTGGCGCGACCTGGCGCGGCTGGACGCCGAGCAGTGGTGCGCTGCCGATCGCCCGCAGGTGCTGCAGGTACAGGCCCTGGCCCGCCAGCGCATGCAGCAGGCGGCGCAGCTTGCCCAGCGCGTCGAGGCCATGGCCGACATGGACTTCGGCTTTCTCTACGATGCCCGCCGCGAGTTGTTCGTAATCGGCTACAACGTCGATGAGCGACGCCTGGACAGCGCCTTCTACGACCTGCTGGCGTCCGAAGTTCGCCTGACCAGTTTCGTGGTCGTCGCCCAGGGCCAGGTGCCGCAGGAAAGCTGGTTTGCCCTGGGGCGCCTGCTGACCAGCAATGCCGGGGTGCCGGTGCTGCTGTCGTGGTCCGGCTCGATGTTCGAGTACCTGATGCCGATGCTGGTGATGCCCAGCTACGAAGGCACACTGCTCGACCAGACCTGCCACGCGGCCGTCACCCGCCAGATCGAGCATGCCAGCCAGCTGGGCACGCCCTGGGGCGTTTCGGAGTCCGGCTACAACACCGTCGATGCGCACTTGAACTACCAGTACCGCGCCTTCGGCGTGCCGGGGCTGGGCCTCAAGCGTGGCCTGGGCGAGGACAACGTGGTCGCGCCCTACGCCAGTGCCCTGGCACTGATGGTCGCGCCCGCGGCCGCCTGCCACAACCTGCGGCGCCTGGCCAGGCAGGGGGTGGCCGGGCGGTTCGGGCTGTACGAGGCGGTCGACTACACCCCGGCACGCCTGCCCCCTGGAACGGATGCCGCCGTGGTGCGCTCGTTCATGGCACACCACCAGGGCATGAGCCTGCTGGCCCTGACCTCGCTGCTGCTGGGCCAGCCCATGCAGCGGCGCTTTGCCGCCGAGCCGGCCTTCCAGGCCTGTGCCCTGCTGCTGCAGGAGCGCGTGCCCAAACGCGCCACGCAATACCTGCATGCAGCCCAGGCGCCTACCGTCGACGATGCCAGCCAGGGCAATGAAACCAAGCTGCGCGTGTTCACCGACCCGGACCGTCGTCGGCCGGCCGTGCAACTGCTGTCCAACGGGCGCTACCACGTCATGGTCAGCAATGCCGGTGGCGGCTACAGCCGCTGCAACGACATGGCGGTGACGCGCTGGCGCGAAGACATCGCCAGCGACAGCCTTGGCACCTTCTGTTACCTGCGCGACGTGGCCAGCGGGCATTTCTGGTCCACGACCTACCAGCCCACCCAGCATCGCGCGCACAGCCAGGAAACCGTGTTCACCGATGCCCGCGCCGAGTTTCGCGTGCGCGAGTTCAACTTCGACTGCCACACCGAGATCGTGGTGTCCCCCGAGGACGATATCGAGCTGCGTCGCCTGCACCTGACCAACCGCGCCCGTACCCGTCGCACCCTGGAGCTGACCAGCTACGCCGAAGTGGTGCTGGCCTCGGCCATCAGCGATGCGCTGCACCCGGCGTTCAGCAAGCTGTTCGTGCAAACCGAGCTGGTGCGACCGCTGCAGGCGATTCTGTGCAGCCGGCGTCCGCGTGCCAGTGACGAAGCCGTGCCGTGGATGTGCCACCTGCTGGCAGCCCACGGGGCGGACATCGAGCAGATCTCCTACGAAACCGACCGTGCCCGCTTCATCGGCCGCGGCCGCACCCTGCAGGCGCCGGCCGCGCTGACTGACACCTGCGAGCAGCTGTCCGGCACTGCCGGTGCGGTGCTCGACCCGGTCGTGGCCATCCGCTGCCGTATCAGCCTGGAGCCTGGCCAGAGCGCCACCATCGACCTGGTCACCGGGGTGGCCGACAGCCGCGAGGCCTGCCTGCACCTGATCGACAAATACCGCGACCGGCACCTGGCCGACCGGGTGTTCGACCTGGCCTGGACCCACAGCCAGGTGCTGCTGCGCCAGCTCAACACCTCGATGGCCGATGCCCGGCTGTTCGAGCAGATGGCGGCCTCGGTGCTGTATGCCAACCCTGCATTGCGCGCCGAAAGCGCCGTGCTGGCCAGCAATCGGCGCAGCCAGTCGGGGCTGTGGGGCCAGGCGATCTCCGGGGACCTGCCCATCGTGCTGGTGCAGATCGCCGACCCGGCCAACATCGAGCTGGTACAGCAGATGGTCCAGGCCCATGCCTACTGGCGCCAGAAAGGCCTGGTGGTGGACCTGGTGATCTGGAACGAAGACCAGGCCGGCTACCGCCAGCAACTGCAGGACCTGATCATGGGCCTGGTGACCTCCGGGGTCGAAGCGGCCCTGCTGGACCGCCCCGGCGGCATCTTCGTGCGTCCTGCGCAGCAGCTGTCCAGCGAAGACCGCACGCTGATGCGCTCGGTGGCACGCCTGATACTCAACGACAGCCATGGCAGCCTGGCCGAGCAGGTCCACCGGCGGCGCATCGAGCCGGCCCTGGCGCCGTTCACCCCCAGCCTGCTGCAAGGGCCGCAGAGTGCCGGCTACACGCTGCAGCCGCTGGCCATGGCGCCCACGCTGGGCAACGCCTACGGCGGCTTCAGCGCCGACGGCAGTGAATACATCATCAATCATCGCCCGGGCCAGCCGACCCCGGCGCCCTGGGTCAACGTGCTGGCCAACCCCGGGTTCGGCAGCATCGTCTCGGAAACCGGCGGTGCCTACAGCTGGTACGAAAACGCCCACGAGTACCGTTTGAGCCCCTGGCACAATGACCCGGTCAGCGACCCCGGCGGCGAAGTGCTGTACCTGCGCGACGAAGATTCCGGGCAGGTCTGGTCGCCGACCCCGGCGCCCTGCCCGGGCAGCGGCGCCTACCGAACCCGCCACGGCTTTGGCTACAGCGTGTTCGAGCATGTGCAGGACGCCATACACAGTGAGCTGTGGGTGTTCGTGGCGCTGGATGCGCCGGTCAAATTCTCGCGCCTGGTGCTGCGCAACACCGGCGATCGTGCGCGACGCCTGTCAGCGACCTGCTACGTGGAATGGGTGCTGGGGGACTTGCGCAGCAAGTCGGCCATGCACGTCGTCACCGAAGCCGACCCGTTCAGTGGCGCACTGTTTGCGCGCAACGCCTACTCCATCGAATTCTCGGGTCGCGTGGGGTTTCTGGACTGCGACTGGCCCCAGGCCGGCCTCAGTGGCGACCGGGTCGAGTTTCTGGGGCGCAACGGTACCCTGGCCGACCCGGCAGCCCTGCGCCGGGCGCGCCTTTCGGGGCGCCTCGGCGGCGGCATGGACCCCTGTGGTGCGCTGCAGGTAAGCGTCGAGCTGGCGCCTGGTGAAAGCCGCGAAGTGGTGTTCCGCCTGGGCGCCGAGCAGGACGCCAAGGCCGCCACCCGGCGGGTGCAGCAGTACCGCGGCGTACGCGCCGCCAACGTCGAACTGGCGCGGGTCACGCAGCACTGGCGCACCATCCTGGGCAGCCTGCGCATCCACACCCCGGAGCCTGCGCTGGACGTGCTGGTCAACGGCTGGCTGATGTACCAGGTGATTGCCTGTCGCTTCCATGCCCGCAGCGGCTATTACCAGTCCGGCGGTGCATTTGGCTTCAGGGACCAGTTGCAGGACAGCATGGCCATGGTGCACGCCGACCCTGCCAGCAGCCGCGCCCACCTGCTGCTGTGTGCCCGCCACCAGTACGTGCAGGGCGACGTGCAGCACTGGTGGCACCCGCCGATGGATCGCGGCGTGCGAACCCGTTGCAGCGACGACATGCTCTGGCTGGCCCTGGCCACCAGCCGCTATGTGCAGATCACTGGTGACACTGCGGTGCTGAACGAGCCCGTCGGCTATCTGGACGGTCGCGCACTCAACAACGGCGAGGAGTCCTACTACGACCTGCCCGGTCATTCGCCCCTGCAAGAGCCCCTCTACCAGCATTGCCAGCGCGCGCTGGAGCACGGCCTTTGCGTCGGGGCCCACGGCTTGCCGTTGATGGGCAGCGGCGACTGGAACGACGGCATGAACAAGGTGGGTGAGCACGGCATAGGCGAAAGCGTATGGCTGGGCTTTTTCGCCCACGAGGTACTGCGTCGGTTCGCCGAAACGGCGCAGTTGCATGGCGATGCCCGCTTTGCCCAGCGCTGCGGCGAGCAGGCGCGGCGGCTGCGCAGCAATCTGCAGGCCCATGCCTGGGACGGCGCCTGGTACCGGCGTGCGTATTTCGACAATGGCCAGCCCCTGGGGTCGGCCAGCAACCAGGAGTGCCGCATCGACTCCATCGCCCAGAGCTGGTCGGTGCTGTCGGGCGCCGCGCCCATGGATCACTGCCGCAGTGCCATGGCATCGCTGGACCGCCACCTGGTGCGGCGTGATATCGGCATCGTGCTGCTGCTGGACCCGCCGTTCGACAAGGGCACGCTCGACCCCGGCTACATCAAGGGCTATGTACCGGGGGTTCGTGAAAACGGTGGCCAGTACACCCACGCCGCCGTGTGGGCGAGCATGGCGTTCGCCCGCCTGGGCGACGGCGCCCGCGCCTGGGAACTGATGCGCATGATCAGCCCCCAGAGCCAGGGCCATGCCACCCGCATCGAAACCTACAAGGTGGAGCCCTACGTGATGGCGGCGGATGTCTACGGTGTGGCGCCCCATGCCGGGCGCGGCGGCTGGAGCTGGTACACCGGTGCGGCCGGATGGATGTACCGGCTGATCGTCGAATCGCTGCTGGGGGTGGAGCGCCAGGGCAACACCCTGCTGCTGCAACCGCTGCTGCCGCCAGAATGGTCGGGCTTCAGCCTGCAGTACCGGTATGGCGCCAGCGTTTATCACATCGATGTGCACCGGGGCACACAGGCCGTACAGGTGCTGAGCCTGGATGGCGGGGTGATCGACGGCACAAGCCTGTCGCTGGTCGATGATGGCGCCGAGCATCAGGTCACCTTGCTGTGCGCTGCATCGGCAACCGCGACGTTACCCTTGCTAAAGGGAGTACCCTAGGGCCTTACCCTATGGATGCCGGCCCCATGTCCCATGATCCAGCCAGCGGGCAGAACCATCTGCTCGCCGCCCTGCCCGACCCGGTACGCGAGCGGCTGCTGCCGCACCTTGAGCAGGTTGCCTTGCCGCTGGGCAAGGTGATCTACGAGCCGGGCGACAGGCTGACGCATGTGTACTTTCCCACCGATGCCATCGTTTCGCTGCTGTATGTCATGGAAAACGGCGCCTCGGCGGAGATCTGCGTGGTGGGCAATGAGGGGCTGGTGGGCATTGCGGTGTTCATGGGCGGCGAAAGCACCTCCAACCGTGCCGTGGTGCAAAGTGCCGGGCTTGCCTGGCGCTTGCCGGGCCAGCGGCTCAAGGACGAGTTCGACCGCCATGGCGAGCTGTTGCTGCTGATGTTGCGCTACACCCAGTCGCTGATCACCCAGATGGCACAGACCGCCGTGTGCAATCGCCACCACTCGATCGATCAGCAGTTGTGCCGCTGGCTGCTGCTGTCGCTGGACCGCCTGACCGGTAACGAGCTGAACATGACCCAGGAGCTGATCGCCAACATGCTGGGCGTGCGCCGCGAAGGCGTCACCGATGCGGCCGGCAAGTTGCAGCGCCTGGGGGTGATCGAGTACAGCCGCGGGCACATCAAGGTGCTCGATCGGCCGCAGCTGGAACGACTGAGTTGTGAATGCTATGCGGTGGTGCGCAGTGAAACCCAACGCCTGTTGCCCTATTTGCCGTTACGTACCTAGTTTTCCATACCCAATACCCTACGGTACGTAACTCGTCACCGGTGCCAGGTTCTTGTAGAACCTCAATGCCTGATCATTTATTCCAAAGCAAAAGCCGAGAATCACATGGCTATCGTTATTGTTCAGGTAGCGGCCAAACTCCACCTCCGTCATTCCCTTGAGGTCGACTACCCTCACTCTTCCTCCCACTGCGCCACCATGGGTCGCCGTATCCGATAGGAAAAAATCTGAATTGATCAAGGTTGATCTGCGGATGCCATTACTGGCCCAGTTGGCTCCATCGGGTGCGCCGTGAGAGCCCGAAAAAATCAAGATCTCCCGTGGAACGGCATTCACACTCGTTCTACGGCGGAAATAATTCAGGGGCGTATTGAAGTTTTTTCCTGCAACGGGGCGGTTGCTACCGAAGATGATTTTATCCTGCCCCGTCGAAAAGCTTTTCCAGGCCCCCTTCGGTGCCGAACTCAGGGGTTGCGTGGTCACAGTCGGCAGGCTGGAAAACTTCGAAGCGCTTCTTTTCAGCAGTTGACCATTGCGCAGGCCACCCACTAGGCGATTGGCCTTCGCGGCAACTTTTGGCGCAGACGACCCAATCGACATACCTAACGAAGCCAGGCCTGTTCCGAACGATATCCAGCCCAGAATGCCCGCAGCCTTTTCGTTGCCACTGGCCTCAAGCGCCATCGACGCAGCTCCGCTACCCAGGGCAATGGCTTCCACCGCTACCGCTGCCACCGATACGGCTCCTGCAATGGATGTGGTGGCCACCGCCGCGACAGCGCCTGCCGCAGCACCTGCAGTACTCGCACCGGCACCGAGCAAAGCTGTGTACGCCGCACCTACCGCAGGCGCTGCGGTGCCGGCAGTCACGACCACTGCAATCGCCCCCATCACCAGCCCGATACCAGCCACGACCCAGTTCCACCACGCATGCCCGTCTGGGTCAACGCGGTTGACCGGGTCGCCGCTGCAATACGCATAGCGGTTCAAGCCGCCCGCACCATCGGGGCTTGCACTGTCGGGGCTGAGGAACATGAACAGGCACGGGTCGTAAGGGCGGTTGCTGCCGGGCATGTACAACAGACTGTCGGTTTCGCGCACTTCACCGGCGTAGCCCACCCGGCTTTGCGCGGTGCCGTTGTCCAGGCCATGTGCGCTGTAACCCACAAAGCAATTGCTCTCGCCGGTTTCAATCTGCACGCTGCCTTGCCCATCGCTGGCGCTGATCATAACCGTGCGTACCGCCTGGCTCAGCAGGGTCTGGGCGAACACGGTGCTGCCGGCACGCATCAAGGTCAACCAGCCCTGGTCGCTCTGCTCGTTGACCATACGCTGGCCGTCATAAAAACGGTGGCTCGTGGTGCCATTGACGCGGGTCTCGATCAGACGGCCCAGCGGGTCATACGCATAGTCGCAGGTACTGGTGCCGTCCTCCCGGCGCGTCAGGTGCCCCTGGCTGTCCCAGGACAATGCCCGCCACAGTTGTCCGTCATGCCGCTCCCTTGTCAGTTGACCAGCGGCGTCGTATTCAAGGTCGATGATCAGAGCCTGCGGCCAGCTGTGGGTGATCTGAACCGGACGATCTGCAGCCACATCGCTGTCGTAGGCGAACCTCATGTGGTTGCATTGACCATTCTCGTACTCGGTGTCGATCTGTTCATAACCGTCGAGCGCATTGAAACAGAACGTCTGGCGACGAATGCGCTGCCCGGTGCGGGGGTCGGTGACCAGATGAGGCCCTTGCGTGGTGGCTTCGACCAGGCGATTGCGCACGTCGTAGCGGTAGTGCTCTTCGCTCAACAAGGTAGCCTGCTCCGCCTCCAGCGATTCCCACGTGCGTGTCGCCACCTGATCCTGCTGGGTCCAGCTCAAGCGCTGGCGAAAGCGCTGCATACCCGAGATACCATGGCACACCCATGTCCGGGTGCACTCACGGCCCAGGAGGTCGTAGGTCAGGGTCTGCTGCTGGGACTGGCCGTGCTGGCCGTCGGTGGTGAGGGTCTGCGCCAACCGACCGAATGCGTCGTAGCCCAGTTGCAAGGCCAGCGGGCCGCAGTGCTGGCCACTGATACGCCCCACGGCATCGTAGGTGCAGTAAGTCATCTGGCCGTGTACATCGGCAAACGACAGCACGCGACCGTTCAACGAATACTGCCAGCCGCAGGTATGGGGCTGGCCTGCATGGTGCCAGTGCTCGGCACTGGTCACACCCGAGGCGGTGAAATCCCAATCTATCTGCCCCAGCCCGCCGGTGGCCCGGGTAAGGCGACCGTGGGGCGGGCTGTAGGTGAAGGTACTTTCACTGTTTTCGCTCGGCCGTGCGATGCGCTTGAGCTGATAATCCAGCTCGGGTTCATAGCCGAAGTGCGTGACACTGCCGTTGGAGCGTGTGAGTGCTTCGGGAGGAATCTGCCCCACATACGCCAGGGTTTCCTGCTGCCCGCCGCAATCACGCGTCAGGGGGCGATCCAGGCCATCGAAGGCCTGCTTGAGCAGCAACGTCTCGCGGGTTGCGGTGCATAGTGAAAGGGTTGCTATGGCATCGCCATCGCTGTGGGGTGCGAAGCGCCATTTCACGCGGCTGTGGTCTTGCAGGGTACGCTGCGCGACCCGGCCGTCACGGTCGTAGACGGTGGACGTGGTGCGCTGCTCGCCATCGGGCGTCTCTATCGTATGGGCTACCGGACGCTGAAGCGCATCGAGTGTCCAGCGCTCCCGGCGCAACAACGGGCCACCCCCAGGCTCATGCAGCTCCACACGTTCGACACTGCCGCTTGCATTCAGGTACAGCGTGGTGCGAGGCCCTTGCTCCCCCGTGGCGCTCTGTTGCCAGGACACTTGGGTACGCTGGATGGGGTCGTGCTTTGTATGGTCCACCGTGCCGTCTGCATGCTGCACCCGGCACACGGAGCCCCAGTCATCGTAGGCGGTGAGCACCGTACTGCTACAAAACGGGGTGTTCTGGGCGGCCGCCCAGTCCTGCGAGGTCTCACTGGTGACATTGCCCTGTACGTCGTAGGTCACTCGGCGCACTTCACGCAGGGGGGCACCGGGGCTGTCCAGAAACTCGAGCAGTTCGCGCACCGGGCGTCCCTGACCATCCAGCTCCACACGCAGGCGCTGGCCGTTGCTGTCGGTCTGCTCGACGTACACCGTTCGATCACGCTGCAGGCCAACCAGCTGGTAGGTACAGCGGGTGCTGGTCGCATACGGCGTGTTCGCGCTTTCTATGCGGCGTATGGTGCGGCCCAGTGCGTCGTGGTCAAAACGGGTCACGGTACCGTGTTCGTTGCGTTCTTCGATGGTCAGGCCCGTCAGCACGTGGCGCAGGGTCGATGAGCTGATTACCAGGTGGTCATGGCTGATCCGTTGCTGGGTTTCGCACAGCAACGGGCCTTCGAAGGTGCGCAGGAAATTCGTGGTGGCGGCGTAGCCGTTGTAGAGCGTGACACTGGATATCGGTAGGCCATGGAACGGGCTGTCGGCTGCCTGCTCGACACGCTGCAGGATTCTGGCCGTTTCAACTTCCCCGCTATCAATCGCTTCCCGAGCCACTTCGCTGTCCAGCACCAGGTGCTGTCGATCCTCTGCCTGGCGCTTGTGCAGCCTGACGTAGGCATAGTCGGTGTGCGCCACATGACCCGCCGACCGTGCATCGGGTGCCGGGGCAGTAGTGGTGAAGCGCTTGAGCCAGCGCACGAACCTTCCCCCGTCATCCGGGCAGCCCTGCGCGCCACCCAGCGGATAGTATTCGCGGCTTTCGCTGCGCCCATCGGCGAATCGCTGGTTCAGTACATTGCCATAGGCATCGTATTCGCACGTGTCGCGTTCCTCCCTGAACCGGTTGCCGGTTTCATAGCGGGTAATGCGGGCAATCGGCAGCTGACACCAGGCCGGCTGGTCGTCCCAACCCACTGCAGGGTCGTCTGCGTACACGCTCTGCTGGCAAACCCTGCACTCGCCGCGCACGGTCAACTTCTGCGTCTGCAGGTGATAGTGATTCCAGGTGTATTCGACACTTTGCACCTTGCGCCCCTGTTCGTCGTGCAGGGTTTGCAGGCATCCATAGTCATAACGTGGCAGAAGATAGAGGTTGTCCTTGCCGTCTGCCCATTCACCTGCCGAGACACCCCCGTAGCCAAAGCAGTTGTTGGAGCCGATCAGGGCGTAGGTGGTGTAGGCCACCGGCTGGGCCGCACCGGGGTCGTGCCGATGCGTGGACACCCTGGGCAAAGCGGTCAGCGGCGCGCCCTGTGGCAGCCGAAGCCCATTGTTCCCCGTGGCGTAATCGACTTCGTCCGTGCTGCCCAGCGGCCCCAGCACCTTGCTCGGGAACAGCAATCGGCTTTGCGGATCCTGCCAATAGGTGAAGGCCCAGCGGTTGCCGCCATCAGGCAGGATCAGCTCATTGAGCCGGTCACTTCGCAGCAGCGTGACGACTGTGGTGCTGTCAGAACCCGGAAACATCACGAAGCGGGTTTCATCCCTATCATGCTGGACGTCCAGCAACAGACGCTGCTCGTCGCGGATGGTCCACAGCAGGTAGGGGCCACTGCCTGCAAGCCATTCAAGGTACGCGCGGCGCCCCTGGGCAGAAACGATCTGCTTGAGCATGGCCATGCCGCTGTTGTCCTGGACCTCGAGGTACTCGCAGACGCCATCCTTGTAGTCGATGCGAAAGCAGCGAGCCCTGTCGTCAACGGTGAACACCTTGAACGAACACAGCTTCTGGTCTTCGAACACCAGTTGCCCGCCCTTGCTCAAATCCGAACGGTCGCTATCGAACTTGAACGTGTCGCCCGAATTGATCCGTAGCTGACCGGTATTGAAATCAAGCATGGACAACCCGAGCGTCCAGCCGAGGCCATACCCGCTGTCGGTGTGCGAGCCCAGTGGGCTGAAATGCAGCGCAGGTTGAATGACCGGCCCGGCAAGGTGGTTGGCGTGCAGTGCCGGCAGCTCGCAAGCCAGCGTGAACTGGCTGGTTCTGGGGTCCACGCCGGTGCTTACATGGCTCAGAAAATTACTCGCCTGGGTGTAGAGCGCGCCGGCGCGCAGGCGCCGGGTAACGTCGTCAGGCCTCGTCATCCGTGGCGCTCCGGCTTTCGGCACCCGTTGCCAGCGACAGCCGCAGGCTGCGTGAGCCGGACGCAGAGGTATCGGCGTAATGGATCATCAAGGTGTGGTCGTTGCCATACGCGTCAACGAACAACAGCGGGCGCGGGCCACCTTGCTCTCGGGAGGACTGGCTATGAAACGGTATGTTGTTGCCCCCCTGAAGTACCACAACGACGCTCTGCGGGCGTATCCTTGACACGCTGGGCACTGGCCTGAAGTCGTCGCCCAGCTCGATCAGAGGGTTGTAGGACACCTCGCTGTGGCCCGGGGCGGCGTAGCCGACGTGGGAGGCCCGGGTGTCACTGGGCGAACGCACGGCCCACTGGATCATCCCGAAACCCGTAGGTTCCACGGCACGCAAGGCCACCCAGGTGCTCAGCACATATTCCCAGATGAAAAGATCGGAATTTCCCTCACCGCCTACCAGTTCCCGCTCAAAGCTGTAGTCGTCAAGGCCGAACACAGGGATGGGCTTTGTGCTGATATCGACGTGCTCGTCGAAACTGGTTTCGCTGCCGTCCGTGACGTAGAAGTACTCTTCAGCGCCCTGTATGCGGATGATGCCCGCCCAAAGGGTGACATTGGTGCCCGCAAGGGCACGGGAATGCACGTAGAACCGGCGGGTGTAGACGGCAAGTGCTTCGCCCTCTGAAGCTGCATGCGCGCTGGCCTGTGCTGACGTGCCTGGGTAGTAGTCGTAGGCGTTGCGTACCGTCCTGTAGAACCATTGGGCTTGCCCGTTATCCTCGCACTGCAGCGCAGTGTAGGTACCGTCATCGTTGCGTAGCAGCAGGCACACGCTGTCGAGCTCTTGCTGGGAGACGTCCTGATTGGTGCGTGGCTGTATTTCCACTACAACTTCCACCTGCTGGCGCAGATTCGGGTAAAGGTGTCCCGTTGGCGAGCCTAGTCTCATACGTATCTGCGACAGCCAACTCCCCAATGGTGGCGCAGCTCGCGAAGATGCAAGCGCCTCGAATGATCGGGGAGGCACCCCTTCAACGGTCAAGGTATACCCCCACGGTGCCTGGTTGCTTGCATTCGGGTCTTCGGAATGCAGGTGCACCGACAGATCGAAGCGGTTGCCATAGACATCCATGCCGTAGGTGTAGCTTTGCTGGAGTCTCTTCAGAACGACGTTGAAGTAGGCGATCATGCCCACCGCAATACAGATTGCGTCACGCGGTGATCTCAGGGGGCTGAGAAGGTCGTAGTAGGCCATCATCATTTCGGTTGAGCCCACGATCGTGGGGGTCGATGCCGTGCTGTTGGGGGCTCCGATGCAGGTTGCCTTGTTCAAGTGGAGCGACGATCCATAGGCGGGTTGTTGCATGCTGTGGATCTTCACGACATTGGCGGTTCGTGGGTTCTGCAATGTAACGTAGGTATTTTCGACACGTGCCGCACGCCCTCCGGCCTCTGAGGAGGCGCCCTGGAACACCACCACAGGCCTGGATACGACCAACCCGTGCCCTACCCTGTATTGCGTTGGTTCTACAGCCTCTATCTGAACGCTGCTATTGAAACGCCCTCCTTCGCCTTGGCCACCATACGGGACATCAAGATTGTTGGTCGTCCAGACTCTGCTTTGCACTCTGATCCTGGCTGCAAACTTGAACACCGTGCGCGCATCAACACTGGGGTCCAAATGCAGGTAGCGTACAAAGGTCTGATAGTCATTGCTGTCAGTATGTTTTTTTTTTGAAGTCTTGCCACTTCTGACGGTGCCTTCATCATAAGGCAGTATCCCGGTTTCGGGCGGCTGCGTCCCAGAAACCCACCCCCCGGGCGCGGTGGTGTACGGAATTATCTCGAGGCCGCCAACTGGTAACAGTACCACTTCGCCATACGAGTTACGGGCTTGTAAGGTTATGATCACTTTTGATTTTTGACGACCATTCGCGAACAGATGTGCTTTGGCATTCTGTTGTCCTCTGAACGCATCTGCCTCGATCAGAAAATAACTCAAGGTTGCAACTGCAGTGTCTGTAACGTGGGCCATGATGTCGCTTCCTGCGGTTGAGTGGAACGGGTTGCCGGGAGTGTGCTTTATCCATCGGCTGATACATAGACGCAGGACACCTTGCCCTCCAGCTTCCCATCCTTGAAGCCCTCGGAGATGATGCCCCGGGTTACCTCCTGGCCAATAGCGACATAATGGGCCTTTGAAACACTTATTTTTGCAGTCATCTGACCATAGATCGGATTGACGATTTTGTAGTGCGAATAGGACTCATCCGAATTACAGTGCCCGGCATTGTAAATGCCGAACCTTACGCCATCCCGAGGGTTTTCAACGGCGAAGTTATACATCTCGTCATTGTCGCAATCATTGTTGGCAAAGCGATGCATGCCGACGGTCATCTGGATAGTGCATCCCCCGCTGTTTTTTTTGTACAAATGCAACACTGAAATACCCTGTGGTGCAGGAGGAGGCGTTGTGGACTTATTCATGAAAAGGATGATGACCAGCGAGAGCACAATCATTATCACGAAAAGCGTGAAAGCAATAAGGGTGCGCGAAAAATGGAGGTTCATGAGGATGCCCTTTATCTGGCAGCGTGGCATTCAGAGTGTAAGATCACTGCCCTCCCGGTCAAGTTGCTAGTTAAACAAGTTCATGCTGAGCACCTGTGTTTTCAGACTGGTAATATTGCCAGTTGCAAGGCATGAAACGTGTATGGCAACACTGGGCACATCGAGTGAAAGTTACGCGTGCTGAACCCTCTGCCCAGGCTGGCACACTCATTCACTTGCAACAAAAGCCTTGACCGGCTCGCACCATGGCGTTACGTTCTCGCCCGCATTTTTGCAAGCCTGCACAGGAGTCCTGCATTGGACAGTTGCCCTAGTCGATTGCGACAGGTACAGCCGGCGAGCTAGTCCAGCAGACCCTTCTGCCACTGCTCGCCGAACACGGTGGTCAGTGGCGATCCGCATCCCTGGCGGGATGACGCATCTTCATTTCCCCTCCCCGCTTGACGCCCCTCATCGTGACGAGGTGTGTCGGCTGCTCGTACCCGTTGCCATCCCCGAAATCTTTACGCGCACAAGTGCGCTGACGCCGGCTGTCTGCCGGTGCCTTGAGGTGGTTCATGGATTGGAAAGTATTCTTGCTGCGCGTGGCTGTCGCGCTGGTACTGGGGGCGCTGATCGGCGCTGAACGTCAACTGCGTCAGCGCCTCACCGGGCTGCGCACCAATGCGCTGGTGAGCACCGGCGCCTGCCTGTTCGTGCTGGTGACCCAGGCCGTACCGGGCATGCTCCCGGCCGACGCTTCGCGGGTGGCGGCCTATGTGGTGTCGGGCATCGGTTTTCTGGGCGGCGGCGTAATCATGCGCGACGGCATGAACGTGCGCGGCCTGAACACCGCTGCCACGCTGTGGTGTACCGCCGCCGTCGGTGTGCTGTGCAGCCTGGGGTTACTGCTTGAGGCGAGCCTGGGCAGCCTGATGGTTCTATGCGCCAACATCCTGCTGCGTGACATCGCCCAGCGGCTGAACCAGCAGGATGTGTTACCGGCCAGCGAGGCCGAGCAGCGTTACGAGGTGCGCATCGTATGCCGCGCCGAAGACGAGATCCAGGTACGCAGCCTGATGCTGCACAGCTTTGGTAGCAGCGGCCTGCGCCTGCAATCACTGCACAGTGAAGACCTGCCCAACCCGGCCAAGCTGGAGGTGCGGGCCGAGTTGATGGGCGACCCGCAGGCGCCCTCGCAGCTCGAGCACCTGGCCAGCCGGGTGAGCCTTGAGAAAGGCGTCAGTTCGGTACGCTGGCAGGTATTCGAGCTGGCGTCGGACTGACCCGCTTCAGCAACTGGCGCGCCACTCGCGGATCTGTTCGTGGGTGGCCGTCACCCCGCCGCACACCACCACCAGCACCGACTGATATGCCTTGAGTGCCTCACTCGGTGCATAGGCCAGCGCCAGCGCTGCACCACAGGCCGGCTCCACCAGGATACGGTGGTCGAGCAGAAAACGTTCGCAGGCATCCAGCGCCTGAGCGTCAGTCACCACATGGCTGTGAATCGGCCGTTGCTGGCTGAGTTCGAAGGCCTGCTGGCATACCTGCTTGGCCCCCAGCGAGGTCGCCACGCTGGTCACTGCGGGCAGGGCCGTCGGGGCCTTGCTGGCCATCGCGGCAGCCAGCGAGGCGGCGCCGTCGGTCTCCACGGCAAATACCGGCACGTCAGCCCAGTCGTTACGTGCCAACCCCTCGCACACCCCGGCCAACAGGCCGCCCCCGCCCACCGAGAGCACGATCGCATCGGGCTTGAACCCACTGATGACCACCTCGTCGATCAGGCTGGCATGGCCTTGCCATAGCAGCGGATCGTCGAAGGGGTGGATGAAGGCCGCGTCGTCGGTGAGCAGCGATTGCGCATAGGCATTGGCCTCGTGCCAGGCGCTGCCGTGCACGATGACCTCGGCGTCCTCCTGGCGAATCAGCTGCCTGGCGCGTTCGGTGGTGGTTTGCGGCACCACCACGGTCACCGGCAAGCCCAGGCAGCGGCCCGCATAGGCCACCGCAATACCGGCGTTGCCCCCCGACGAGGACACGAAGCGGCGCTTGCCTTGCCTGGCATAGGCCTGGCAAGCCAGGCCCACGCCACGCAGCTTGAACGAGCCACAGGGCTGCAGGGCGTCGAGCTTGAGCCACACGTCCTGGCCGCTGGCCAGGCTGAGCGGGCGCGAAGGTACCAAAGGGGTTTCGAGATGCAGGGACATACCAGGCTCCAGGTCAGGCCAGTTCGACGATCGATTGAATTTCAACGCTTGCTCAGCGGTTGCGGATTTCATCGAGGTAGTTGTAGATGGTGTAGCGTGTCACCCCGAGTGCGGCGGCAGCTTTCTCGACGGCGCCCTTGACGATGAACAGTCCGCCATCGTGCATCTGGCGCACCGCCTCGAGCTTCTGCGCCTTGGCGATACGCCGGCCCTGGCTGCGTGCGTCGTGCAGGGCGGCATCGATGATCTGCGCCATCAACTGCTCGAGGTCGGGTTGGTTCTCGGTGGGCTCGCCGGGGGCTGCCCCGGTGCCGGGCAGCAGCTGTTCAAGGCACGCCTGGGCGGCGGCGATGCCACTGAAGTCGGTGTTCACGCACAGGCTGGCATAGGGCTCGCCCAAGGCGTCGCGGAACACCGCAGTGGCACTGCGCAGGGTCTTGCCGTCGCGGCCCAGGCTCGGGTAGTTGCCCACCACCACCGGGGTATGGCTGCCCTTGTCGCGCAGGGCCTGCAGCACCGCATTGAACCCCTGGTCTTCACGAGGCCCGGCCAGTACCGGGCTGCCGATCTGACGCCCACTGACATGCCCGTTGGCAATGGCAATCACCGAATGTTCCGGCCGGGTCAGGTCGTGCAGGACCACCTCGGTGGTGCGTCCCAGCACAGTGCCAAGCATCTGCACCGTTGCGTGCAGTACGCCCAGCACCAGCTGGCGTTCAGGGGTTGTATCGAGGGCCATCGAGCGCACCACAAGAAAAAACGAACCGAGAAAATATCAACATAAAGTTTAATTTTCAACGGTTCGTTAAAATCATCGCAGCACAAAATCGCGTGCTAGCCACCATCGGTATCGATATCGGCATCAGTGCGCGGCTTGCGCTCACGTTGTGGCTTGAAGTCAGGGCTGTAGGGGTTTTCCTTGTGAGGTTCGGGTGTATTGCTCTGCTCCTGCCCTCCTTCGTCCGGGCGTCCGGCATCCTGCAACGGCACCTCCACATCGCGTTCAGGCAGGCTCTTGCCATCGTCCGGGCGTTTCCAGGTTTGCGGCAGCGGTTGTGGCTGGTCTTCAGCAACGGGCTCGCGGTTGCGCGGGTCATGAATCATGCTTGGCGTCCTCCGGTACAGGTTCAGCGTCGTTCATCCGACAGTGGCGTCGGCTCGTCAGGTTCGGGCACTGACGGGTTGGTGTCGGGAATGCCCTCGACGTCGTTAGGGTGTTCGCGGCGATCGTCGTCGCCACGCACGTTCGGGTCAGTCACCGGGTCGTGTTCGCGTCGCGGGTCGTTGAGCGGGTCCTTCCACAGTGGGTCATCCTGCGGGCGTGGATCGATAGCCATGGCGGTCACCTCAGGTCGTGGTCCGACAAATGCGGGCCCTGCAGTTTTTCGAGGCCCCTGGACGTGGTAGGTGCCAGCCAGCCGATCAATGGTCAGGGGCCGCGTACCCGCCAGCGAAGGAAAAATATGCTCTGTGCCCCGCAAAATCCGCTGCAACCTGCGGGGCACGCAAGGCCAGCACGCGGTAAGGTAGGCAAAAACTACAACCTGAGGTGTTTGCGTGGCGTCCTATACCCTGCGTCAGCTTAGATATTTCGTCACCACGGTCGAATGCGGCAGCGTAGCCGAAGCCTCGCGCAAGCTGTACATCGCACAGCCATCGATATCCACGGCCATCAAGGGGCTCGAAGACGGGTTCGGCGTACAGTTGCTGATTCGGCATCATGCCCAGGGGGTTTCACTGACCCCGGGCGGTGCGCGGTTCTACCGCAAGGCTCAGGAACTGCTGCGCATGGCCCATGAGTTCGAGCAGAACGCCCTGGCGGACAACGACGTGGTGAGTGGGCAGATCGACATCGGCTGTTTCGAAACCGTCGCCCCACTCTATCTGCCGCGGCTGATCGCCGGGTTTCGCCAACGCTTTCCGGGCGTGGAAATTCGCCTGCGCGATGGCGAGCAGCAAGAGCTGGTACAGGGGCTGACGGCCGGCCGCTTCGACCTGGCGATCTTCTACCAGCATGACCTGGACAGCACCATCGAAACCGAGCCGCTGACCGCGCCGCAAAGGCCCTACGCCCTGCTGCCTGCTGGCCATCGCTTCGCCGGTCAAGCCCAGGTCTCGCTGCGCGACCTGGTACTTGAGCCGATGATCCTGCTGGACGTGCAACCCAGCCGTACCTATTTCGTGAGCATTTTCGAGGAACTGGGCCTGAACCCGAACATCGTGTTCGGCTCGCCCTCTATCGAGATGGTGCGCGGCATGGTCGGCCAGGGTTTCGGTTTCGCACTGCTGGTGACGCGGCCACGTTCCACCATCAGCTATGACGGCCAGCCACTGGTGTGCGTGGATATCGCCGAAGACGTGACCGGTTCGGCACTGGTGGCCGCCTGGCTCAAACGTGCGCAGCTGACCAAGCCTGCGCAGTTGTTCGTGGATTACTGCAAGGAGCAGTTCAGGCTGTGGCTGGCGTGAAAGCGGGCCGATCACTGCACGCTGTAACTGCGTCTGCCTGCCAAGTGCTTAGTTTCAGCAGGTATCAATAAAGCGACAACTCACGACCTGTGCTCGGCCGCAATAAAGTGCGGGCCTGCAACAACCTAGGGGTTGCAGTTGGCCTTGACCGCCGCCTCGTGGGACACATAAGGGCGATGCGGCTCGATGAACCAGGATGCTTTGGTTCGGTACGTGGTCAGCAGGCAGACGAACTGGCGACGCATGCTGTTGGTGTTGCTCCACTGCCGGTCACTGCCGGCCTTGTTCAGCAGCTCCTGGAACGCCAGGTCGGTCTGGTCTGCGGCAATAGTGCGGGTACAGGCGGAAGGCTTGATTTCCAGGCTCCACTGGTTGCCATTGATCGCGCCCCATTTCACCGAGTCTATGTAGCGCGGGCAGCGGCCTGGCACCGGTTTCGGAGGCACGACCCCGGTCGAACCTGTTTCGGCTTGATCGGCAACGATAAAGTCGAAGCGGAAGTGATCATTGATGTTGGCAGGTGGCGTCAGCCGCACAATGGGCACGATGATGCCGGTGTCGGCCCGAAACTCCTTCTGGTTGAGCCTGGCAGCGGCCAGCCCGTTCGGTACCCCTGCCGGCCAGTGGGCAGGCACACCCACTGGCATATAGAAGAATGCCTGGATGGGCAGGGTTCTGGCACGACCCGCCGGCCATGTCGTAACAACAAGTTCGTTCTGCTCGCTGAACCCTTCTGCGGCCAGTATGTTTTTCATCTGCAGCATGAGCATGAAGTAACCGGCACTGTTGGCAACGCCCCTGCGCATGTCGAAGCCGCATTGATTCAGCGGGCGGTACTTGGCGGGCTGGTACCAGATCCCGAGCCATTGTTGAGGCGTGGTGACGCCCTGGCTCTGGCATGGCCGGCTGTGTGGGTAAACAACTCCCTCGTAGACCATGGTGCCGCAGGGTGTGTTCCTGAACCAGTTCCAGCCATCCATGCTGTAGGCGCACTGCACCATCAGCAGGTCCTTGCCCGCTGGCCTGCGGTCCTGGGGATACATGATCAGACCGTCGTTGAATCCCCACGCCACTGATCTGAACCTTGCGTCGTAACGTATGTAGGAGAACGACGTTCCGCCACTTCTCGCCGAGGTCGGGCTAGGGTCCCAGATGCGAAATGCCCCGGGGTTCTGCGGCCGCTGGGTGACGCGCATCAGGACACCGCTGCATAGAAACGGCGGTTTGCCTGAATCACCGCAATGCGAGTTGCCTGCGCTGTAGTTGTACCTGAGGTCGGCTACGGTGGCATTGCCGTCCTCCAGCGAGCTGCGTGGTGAGCCAGGCGCCCACTGTGCCAACCCCGGCGCACTGGCTGCGACGCACCCCAGAAACATCAACACCTTTAACCTGTTCATGGTCCACTCCTTGTGCTGCAATGCTGAAACTGCCTGTCAACGTGGCGTCGGATTGCAACCGGCAGCCACCGATACGCGATGAGACACATCGGGTCGAAAAGGCTCCAGGTTCCAGGTTTTCTTGTAGCGGGCGGTGGCCAGGTGGCACACCAACTGACGACGCATGCCGCCCCCGTTGTCGAGGCGCCAGCGCCAGTCACTGCCGTAGCGCTTGTACAGTTCCGCGTAGGCGGCGTTGGTTTCGTCCTGGCGGATGCGTCGTCCGCAATAGGTAGGCGTGAGCTCCAGGGTCCAGGCGTTCTTGCGGATGCCTGGGTCGTAGCGGTAGCTCCACTGCCCCGACTCGAAGTAGCGCGTGCAACGTGCGCGCGCAGCGGCTTCGCCAGGCGAAGCGTCGACGGAG
Source organism: Pseudomonas palmensis (assembly GCF_049942755.1). Taxonomy (NCBI): domain Bacteria; kingdom Pseudomonadati; phylum Pseudomonadota; class Gammaproteobacteria; order Pseudomonadales; family Pseudomonadaceae; genus Pseudomonas; species Pseudomonas palmensis. The sequence goes on along the minus strand of NZ_CP187958.1, from coordinate 5,164,119 downwards.
GAAAGCTCGCTGCTCGACGCCTGGGTGCCTGGCGCATGAGGCGTCGACTGCTGGCTCGGATGGATGCAGCCAGTCAGCAATACTGCTGCCAGCAAACAACAAGCTCTGGTCGCAAGATGGATGGGCATCACCGGCTCCTTTGGCAGGATTGCCCATGTCGATCACACTTCAGGGGTTGCCGTTGGCTGCCATTGCGGGCTGGTGACGCGCATACGGGCGGCGCGTCTTGATGTTCCAGGGGGGCTTGTTCGGTACGGACAGGCCGGGCCAGCGTATGTCGCAAGGTGTTCATGTCGCTCTCCCACTGTCTGCCCAACGGCAAGGCAAACAGTAACGGTGAGCAACACCAGCCCGCTACTGACAGAAGTATCAGTAGCGGGGGCTAAGGCCTGGGTGGGATATTGGCTCGAATCAGCGCGCCGCCCAGGCATTGAAGCGTTGTTCCAGCTCCTCGCCATGGTCAACCCAGAACGCCGCATCCACTGCTCGCGCCTGGGCCAGGTTGGCTTCGGCAGTGGGCAACTGCTTCTGTACTTCGGCTGGCAGCAAACCCAGGGTCTGCTTGTTTACCGGGCCATACGGAATGTTTTCCGAGAACACCTTCTGCGCCTGTGGCTGGCTGGCGAACGCAATGAAATCCTCGGCCAGTTTCTTGTTCGGCGTACCCTTCACCACCGCCCAGTATTCAGGGTCGAACAGGCTCTGCGGCCATACGATGCTCAGCTTCATGCCCTCCTTCTGCGCAGCCGCGATGCGCCCGTTGTACGCCGCGCTCATCACCACATCGCCGGCAATCAACCACTGCGCAGGTTGCGCCCCGGCTTCCCACCACTGGATGTTGGACTTGATCTGGTCCAGCTTGGCGAACGCGCGGCTCACCCCTTCAGGGGTGCCGAGCACCTTGTACAACTCATCGGGCTTGACGCCGTCGGCGAGCAAGGCGATCTCCAGGGTGTACTTGGCGCCCTTGCGCAGGCCGCGCTTGCCGGGGAAGTCCTTCACGTTCCAGAAGTCCGCCCATGAGGTCGGCCCCTTGGCCAGCTTGGCATGGTCGTAGGCCATCACCATCGACCATACATAGGTGGCCACGCCGCACTCGGTGAAGGTGCCGGGCACAAAATTGGCCTGGTCACCGAAACGTTGCGGGTCGAGTTTCTCGAACAGGCCTTCATCACAGCCGCGCAACAGCTCGGGGCTTTCGACCTCGACCACATCCCAGCTGGTGTGGCCGACGTCGACCATGGCCTTGATTTTCGACAGCTCGCCGTTGTACTCGCCTGCCACCACGGTGCCCGCACCGCTGGCATTGAATGGCTGGAAGTAGGCCTTTTCCTGTGCCTGCTTGGTGGCGCCGCCAAACGAGATGACGGTCAGGTTCTGCGGGGCGGCAAACACGGCACTGCTCAACAGGGCCAGGGCAAACGGAACGCTGCAACGCAAGGATCGGGTCATGGCTCACTTCCTCGACTAGGCCGGCACGCTCGTGCGCGCCGGCGGGGTTTTGTTAGGCGACCGCGGGTACGGTCGTCCTGCTCTACGGCAGTAAAAGGTGCAACGTTGGCCGGCTCGTATGCCGATCTGTGTGTTATGTCTCGCTCAAAAACGCCGCCAGACGCTCCATCAGCCGGTCACAACCAGCCAGCTGTTCGACGCTGACGTATTCGTCCGGCTTGTGTCCCTGGTCCATGCTGCCCGGCCCGCAGACCACCGCCGGTATGCCGGCCTGGTCGAACAGCCCGCCTTCGGTGCCAAAGGCCACCGTGCTGAAGGCATCGCTGCCGCACAGCCGGGCAATCAGCTGCGCCGCCGCGCTGTCCGGTGGCGTGGCAAGCCCCGGGTAGCTCGACAGTGCTTCGAAACGAATGCCGCTGTCGGCATTGACCGCCTGCATCGCCGGCACTACTTCGCGCGCGGCAAACGCCTGCAATTCATCGGCCACCGCTTGCGGGGCGAACGCCGGCAGCGCCCGCACCTCGAAATCGAAACGGCAATCGGCCGGCACGATGTTCAGCGCCGTGCCGCCCTGGATCGTGCCCACCTGCACGGTCGAAAATGCCGGGTCAAATCGTTCGTCGTGAAGCTCCGGCGCCGCCAGGCGCGTACCGATTGCGCCCAGCTGGCCGATCAGCCGCACCGCCTGCTCGATGGCGTTGACGCCATAGGGCGCGTAGGCCGAATGACAGGCCGCGCCGTGCACATGGCAGCGCATGGCCAGCTTGCCCTTGTGCCCGAGCACCGGCTTGAGTTCGGTGGGCTCGCCGATCAGGCACAGCGCCGGCATCGGGATACGCCGTGGCAACACCTCGAGCAGGCTGCGCACCCCCAGGCAACCCACCTCTTCGTCATACGAAAACGCCAGGTGCACCGGGCGGCGCAACGGGCTTGCCAGAAACAGCGGCACCGCCGCGAGCACCGAGGCCAGGTAGCCTTTCATGTCGGCAGTGCCCCGGCCGTACAGCTTGCCGTCCTGCTCGCTCAGGTCGAACGGCGGCACCGTCCAGGCCTGGCCGTCCACCGGCACCACATCAGTGTGTCCGGACAGCACCACGCCACCCTCCACACCCGGGCCGATGCTGGCCAGCAGGTTGGCCTTGGTGCGTTCGGCGTTGTAGATCAGCTCGCAGTCCACCCCCAGATCGTCCAGGTAATCGCGCACGAACTCGATCAGCGCCAGGTTCGAATCCCGGCTCACCGTGGCGAAGCCGACCAGCTGCGCCAGCAGGGTGCGGCTACGCCATTCACTCATCGCCGGGCACTCCGTAGCTGGGTGCCTGCGTCGGGTCCAGGGCGCGGGTCAGGTAGTCCTGCAACTGGGGTTCATAGGCGGTCCACAGTTTGTGCAGTTCGCCGATGGGATTCTCGTCGGCCCAGTCCACCCGCAGGTCGACGATCGGCCAGGTCAGATCGCCGACCACCGACAGTGCCGCCGAGTGCACCGCCCCGGCCTCGCCGCCTGCGGCCTGCCCCGCCTGCAATGCCGTGAGCAACCGGGCGGCCAGGCAGCCCTCGCTGCGCTCGAAGGCCTCGACCATGCGTTCGATCACCGCGCTGCTGGCCAGCAGGTTGCCGGCGGCCACGCATTGATCGCCTGCCACTGCATTGTGGGTGCCCAGTGCGTGGCTGCCACTGAAGAGTGCGGTGCGCCCCTGGGCATCCAACACCGCTACCTGACGGTACTGGCCATAGCCATTGCTCGACAGCGCCTGGTCCAGGGCCGTGGCGGGGGCCAGCCCGTCGGCCAGGCCATCGAGTATCTGCGGGCCCAGCGCCGGCAACGTGATGTTCTGGCTCGACACCGCGCCCACGCCGGCGCGCAGCCAGGGGCAACGCGCGCCCACGGCGATGCTCGACGAGCTGATGGCGATACCCAGCTGGCCGGTTTCGGCGCAGCGTCCGACGATAGAAAAAGTCATGTGCCGCTCCTTATTCGGGGATCACCGCGATCACGTCGATTTCCATCAGCCATTGCGGTTGGCCCAGGGCACTGACCACCAGCCCGGTGGAAATCGGAAACACGCCCTTGAGCCATTTGCCGACCTCCTGGTACACCGGCTCGCGGTAGCGCGGGTCAATCAGGTAGGTGGTGGTCTTGACGATGTGGCTCAGGTCGCTGCCGGCTTCTTCGAGCAGTTGCTTGACGTTGCGCATCGCCTGCTCGGCCTGGGCCCGTGGGTCGCCAAGGCCGACCAGTTGACCGTCGAAATCGGTGCCCACCTGGCCACGCACGTAGACCGTGTTGCCGGCACGCACGGCCTGGCACAGATCGTTGTCCAGGGTCTGGTTGGGGTAGGTATCCTTGGTGTTGAACATGCGGATGCGGGTATGGGTAGGCATCAACGTACTCCCAGTTTCTGGACGTTGGAATCACAGTGGGCGGCAGCCTCGCGTTGCGCGGCGTCGCGGTAGTCGAAATAGGTGCGCTGTTTAACGATGTGCTCGGCGATGTGCCGGGCGTCGTGCCACACGCCCCAGATAAAGGCGGAGCCGCGGCGCGACAGCCACGGCAGGCCGACGAAATAGATCCCCGGTTCGCGGGACACACCGCGCTGATGCTGTGGCTTGCCGTCGGGCTTGAAGGCATCGACCTTCAGCCAGCTGTAGTCGGTCGAGTAACCGGTGGCCCAGATGATCGAGCTGACACCGGCCTTGGCCAGGTCCAGCTCAAGAATCGGTTGGGTCAGGCACTGCGGGTCGGGCAGCATGTGGCGTGCTTCGGGTTCTTCGGGCAGGTCCAGGCCGTTGCGTGCAATGTAGTCGTCGGCGGCATCGAGCAGCGCCAGGTAGTTCTCGTCGCCGCGGGCGATGTTCTCGGCCAGGTTGGCCTCGAAGCTGACCACACCTTGATCGAATGCGCGGGTCAGGCCCACCAGCGTGATGCCCTGGTGGGCCAGCTTGCGAAAGTCCACGGTATGTCCGCCACGGGCACCGCTGACCGCGATGGTCACGTGCTCCTTGCCGGGCTGCACGCCTTCGGCGTCCCACAGGCCGAGCACCCCCAGCCACCAGCAGAAGTCGCGATTGCGGTAGGCGCGTGGCGGGCGATCGTGCGCGCCCACCGACAGGTACACCTGCTTGCCGGCGCGCTGCAGTTCATCGGCGATCTGCACACCCGAGGAGCCCGCGCCTACCACCAGCACCGCGCCTTCGGGCAATTGCCGGGGGTTGTGGTAGTCGGCCGAATGCAGCTGGGTAATGCCGGGAAGCTGCGGAGCGATAGGCGGGATCACCGGGCGCTGGAACGGCCCGGTGGCCACCACCACCTGGTTGGCCTCGATCAGGCCCATGGAGGTCTGCACCGTAAAGCCCGGGCGACCTTCGTTGCGTTCGACCTTGAGCACTTCGACACCGGTACGAATGGGCGCGTCGATCTTCTTGGCATAGGTCTCGAAGTAGGCCGCCACCTGATCCTTGCCGGCGAAGGCGTCGGCATCCAGGCCTTCGAATTCCAGGCCCGGGAAGCGGTCGTGCCAGGCCGGGCCGTTGGCCACCAGCGAGTCCCAGCGACCGGTGCGCCAGGCTTCGGCGATGCGGTTGCGTTCCAGCACCAGGTGCTGCACCCCGAGGCGGCCCAGGTGCTCACTCATGGCCACGCCGGCCTGACCGGCGCCTACTACAAGCGTATCAATTCGGGTTTTTTCAACGGTCATGGCTGTGCGCTTCTGCATGAGGGGGTTGCCCGCATTCTGTGCGCCGCCGGGTATTAGCGAAATTATGATTTATGTCGCCACTGGCAAGGAAAAAGCGTGCCCCCGTATTGCCCATGCCGGGGGCGCTTGCACAACCCTGGTGCTTTGCACAGACTGCGTGGGTTCCCATTGCAGAGCGTGCCCGATGTCCTTTTCCATTCGCCTGGCGACCCCTACCGATGCTCCCCTGCTGCCTGCCATAGAGCGCTCTGCGGCCCAGGCCTTTGTGCAAGTGCCGGCACTGGCGTGGATTGCCGAGCACACGGTGCTCAGCAGCGTCGAGCACCTGGAGTTCGTGGCTGCCGGGCTCGAGTGGGTGGTGGTGGATCGGCGGGATCGCCCAATTGGGTTCGTGTGTGCCAGCGCGTTCGATGAGTCGCTGCACATCGAAGAGCTGGCGGTGGATCATGCGCAGCAAGGCCAGGGCCTGGGTCGGCGATTGATTGCGGCCGTGCGCGCGCATGCCGAGGCCCAGGGCTTCGCGGCCCTGACCCTCACCACCTTTGTGGCGGTGCCGTGGAATGCACCGTTTTATGCACGGTTGGGTTTCGAGAGGCTGGAAGAGGCGTCGTTAAGCGGTATGTTGCGCCGGCAGATGGCGTACGAGGCTTCGCGAGGGTTGCAGGGGCGGTGTGCGATGCGCTTGTCATTGCGCGACTAACTGGCGCCCCCCAAGACGCCGGCAAGGCCGGCTCCTAGATTCGCTGCAACGCACCCTGCCCTGTCTGCTCGGCTTCAGCTCGGTCTGAGGCTTGCTCCTTTGCCTTCAAGGCCTCCAGCTCTGCATCGCGCTGCTCGACCTGCGCCTGCAATTGCTCAATCACCTGCTGTTGCTGGCGTTGTTCACCCGCCCCCTGCTCCACCTGCTGCCCCAGCACCTGGTTCTGCCGCAGCAGCTCCTCCCGCGCACCCAACGACTGCGCCAGGCTGGCCATCAAGGTCTTGATCTCCTGTGCCTGTTGCGCCTGCTGGTCCTGCAGCGCCTGCCGCTCACGCTGCACCTGACGCGCCTCCACCAGCAAGCGCTCGTTGTCGCGGTTGAGCCGCGTCAGTTCGTCCTGCTTGACGATCAGGCTCTGCTGCAACTGACGCACCTCGACCTGCAACTGCTGCACCTGCGCCTCATGGCGGCGCTGATCCTGCTCGCGCTGCTCACGGGTGGCGGTGCGGTAATGCTCCAGCGCATCGCGGGCATGCTGGTGCTTGTCTTCCAGCGACTGGATCTGCTCGTCCTTGTCGTTCAGGCGCAGGTTCAACTCACCTACCGCCTGATTCAAGGTGGCATTGCGCGTCTGCTCGGTCTGCAGGGTACTGCGGGTCGTGGCCAACTGCGCCGACTCACCCGCCAGCGCCTCGGCCTGAATCTGGTGTTGCTGCTGCAGGGTCGCCAGCGCCTGCTGGATCGCCTGCAGTTCGCCCTGCAACGCCGCCTTTTCATGGTGGAACACGTTCTGCGCCGCTTCGATACGCGCGTCGCCCTCCTCCACCAGTTGCTGGGCCAGCTGACTGACCAGGTTGGCCAGGGCTTCGCTCATGCCCGGCTTGTCCGCTGCCAGTGTCGGTTGCTGCGCGTCCAGCTCCTTGAGGTAGCGGTGAATCGTGGTCTTGGACCCGGTGTTGCCCAGCTCGATGCGTACGGCATCGATACTGGGGTGTTCGCCACGGGCCAATAGCGCCTGACGCGCCTTCTGCACGATTGCCTTGTTGATACCGCCACGGGCCATGGGTGCTCCTACTATTTCGTAATGTGGTACGTACTATGTAGATACATACTAAATTAAATTGAAAAAATGCCTATAGAAATCAGAGTAAAAGATGAAATAATCACGGCTTATCACATGTGATAGGCAAAAAACGCCCGGTTGCAGTCGCTCAGCCGTACACCGATGGAGAACCTGCCGATGAACAAGCTCGATCGCTACCTGGACGCAGCCGTAAGGGACAACACGCGGCGCAGCTACCGCGCGGCCGTGGAGCATTTCGAGGTGAGCTGGGGTGGCTTTCTACCGGCCACGGCCGACAGCATCGCGCGCTACCTGGCCGATTACGCCGAGCAGCACTCGATCAACACCTTGCGCCAGCGCCTGGCCGCGCTGGGCCAGTGGCACACCAGCCAGGGCTTTCCCGACCCCACCAAGGCGCCGCTGGTGCGCCAGATGCTCAAGGGCATACGCGCGGTGCACCCGGCGCAGGAGCGCCAGGCAGCAGCCCTGACCCTGGAACACCTGCAGCGCACGGTCGACGCACTGCACGCCAAGGCCGCACAGGCGCAACAGGCGCACTGCCTGCCCGAGCTGCTGCGCGCACGGCGCGATGTCGCCCTGCTGCTGATCGGGTTCTGGCGAGGGTTCAGGGGCGATGAACTGGCGCGCCTGCGCGTGGAGCACATCCAGGCCCAGGCGGGCGTGGGCATGCAGCTGTACCTGGCGCAAAGCAAAGGGGACCGGCAGGGCCGCGGGGTCAGTCATCGCACCCCTGCCCTGAAGAGCCTGTGCCCGGTACAGGCCTACATCGACTGGATCAGCGTGGCGGGCATCGCCCGCGGGCCGGTGTTTCGCAAGCTCGATCGCTGGGGCAACCTGGGCGAGCAGGCGCTCAACAGTGGCAGCCTGATCGTGCTGCTGAGGCGGATTTTTGCAGATGCCGGGCTACCCGCCAGCCTCTACAGCAGCCACTCGCTGCGTCGTGGCTTTGCCACCTGGGCCAGTGGCAATGGCTGGGACATGAAAGCGCTGATGGCCCACGTGGGCTGGCGCGACGTGAAATCGGCGCTGCGCTACGTGGATGCGTCGGTGTCGTTCGGGGAGCTGGAAGTGTTGCCGGCCAGAAGGGACGTGCTGACAGCCGACTGAGCATTGCGGTGAGGCCACCCGGCGCTCACCGTCACACCCCTCTCACAGCTTCGCGATCGACACCTCGGTCGATTTCACGAACGCGATCACCTCGCTGCCAATCCTCAGTTCCAGCTCATGCACCGACCGCGTGGTGATCACCGAGGTGACGATGCCGGCCTGGGTCTGCACGTCGATTTCCGAGACCACCGGCCCCTCGATGATCTCCTTGATGGTGCCCTTGAACTGGTTACGTACGTTGATCGCCTTGATGGTCATGGTGTGGCTCCTTAGCAGTTGGGAGCACCGTCGTTGCAGTGCGTGAATGCAGAGTGCACCGCAAAGATAAAAATCAAAAAGAATAAATAACGACAAATATAGATCTGCTTGGAATATGAAAAGCTGTATATCAACATTCCTAAACGTTATTTATTTAAGGTTTTTTAGATCATTTAGCATCGACAGGGCCCGGCCTTGAGGCCCGAACCTTTTTGCACAGGTAACCCGCGTGAGCGCCACGTTGCATACCCCTCGATCGACCCCGCTGCAGATTGCCCGCGACCTGGCCCAGACATTCAGCCGCAGCGTGGTAGAGCGCGACCGCAAGGGCGGCACGCCCAAGGCCGAACGCGATGCCCTGCGTGCCAGCGGCCTGCTGGCCCTGAGCATCCCCCGCGAGTTCGGCGGGCTGAACGCCACCTGGAGCCAGACCTTCGATGTGGTGCGCGAATTCGCCCGGGTCGACAGCTCGATTGCCCATGTGTTCGGCTTTCACCACCTGATGCTGGCCACCGTGCGTCTGTTCGGCGCACCTTCGCAATGGCAGCCCTGGTACGAGCTGACGGCGCGCAAGAACTGGTTCTGGGGCAATGCCCTCAACCCCCTCGACACCCGCACCATCGTCAAGCACCACGGCAGCTGGCGTGAATTCTCCGGCAAGAAGAGCTTCTGCTCGGGCGCCAGCGATTCACAAATGCTGATTGCCTCGGCCGTGGACGAGGCTGCCGGGGGCAAGCTGCTGATTGCCGCGATACCCAGCGGTCGCACCGGCATCACCCTGCACGACGACTGGCACAACATGGGCCAGCGCCAGACCGACAGCGGCAGCGCCACCTTCGAACGGGTGCGCGTGGAAGAAGGCGACCTGCTGCTCGACCCCGGCCCGCTGAGCACGCCGTTCGCCTGCCTGCGGCCGCTGATCGCCCAGCTGCATTTCGCCAACATCTGCCTGGGCATCGCCGAAGGCGCGTTCGAAGAAGCGCGCCAGTACACCCTCAACGAGACCCGGCCCTGGTTCAAGTCCACAGCCCTTGATAGCCGCGACGATCCTTATGTACTGGGCCACTTCGGCGACTTCTGGGTACGCCTGCAAGGCGCCCGGCTGCTGCTCGACAACGCCGCCGGCGAACTCGACCGGGCCTGGGCCAAGGGCGCCGCGCTCGGCGCAGACCAGCGCGGCCGGGTGGCGGTGGCCATCGCCACCGCCAAGGTGGCGGCCAGCCGCGACGGCCTGGAGCTGTGCAGCAAGGTCTTCGAGGTCACCGGCGCCCGCGCCACGCAGGCCTCGGTGGGGCTCGACCGGCACTGGCGCAACCTGCGCACCCAGAGCCTGCACGACCCGCTGGACTACAAACTCCACGAACTGGGCGACTGGGCCTTGAACCAGCGCCTGCCGATTCCGACGTTCTATTCATAGTGTGACTGCCATGCAATTGTTGACCCTACCGCCCTCGCCCGCGTTGGCCACCTCGATCCGCGCCACCGCGCAGGTGTTCGAAGACCCCAAGTCACGTGCGCTGCTGGCGCACCTGCAACAGGTGGCGCCCAGCGAAGCCAGCGTGCTGATCATCGGCGAGACCGGTACCGGCAAAGAGCTGGTGGCGCGCCACATTCACAACCTGAGCGGGCGACGTGACAAGCCGTTCGTGGCCGTCAACTGCGGCGCGTTTTCCGAATCGCTGGTCGAGGCCGAGCTGTTCGGCCACGAGAAAGGCGCCTTCACCGGCGCCCTGGCGGCCAAGGCCGGCTGGTTCGAAGAGGCCAACGGCGGCACCCTGTTCCTCGACGAGATCGGCGACCTGCCGATGCCGATCCAGGTCAAGCTGCTGCGCGTGCTGCAGGAGCGCGAAGTGGTGCGCCTGGGCTCGCGCAAGAGCATTCCCATCGATGTGCGGGTACTGGCCGCCACCAACGTGCAGCTGGAAAAGGCGATCAATGCCGGGCACTTTCGCGAAGACCTCTATTACCGTCTGGACGTGGTCAGTCTGGAGCTGGTGCCGCTGCGCGAACGCCCCGGCGACATCCTGCCGCTGACCCGCCACTTCATCGATGCCTACAGCCAGCGCCTGGGCTACGGCCAGGTGCGCCTGAGCGCCCAGGCCGAGCACAAGCTGCGCACCTACGGCTGGCCGGGCAACATCCGCGAGCTGGAAAACGTCATCCACCACACCCTGCTGATCTGCCGCGACGGCCTGATCGAGCACGACGACCTGCGCCTGTCGAACATGCGCATCGAACGCCAGGACGACAGCCCCAGCCAGGACGACTCGGCCCAGGCGCTGCTCGAGCGGGCCTTCCAGAAACTCTTCGAGGAACAGGCCGGCGCGTTGCACGAACAGGTCGAGGACGCGCTGTTGCGCGCGGCCTACCGCTTCAGCCACTACAACCAGGTGCACACCGCCAACCTGCTGGGCCTGACCCGCAATGTCACGCGTACCCGCCTGATCAAGATCGGCGAACTGGCGGTCAATCGCCGCCGGCCCACTGGCGCCACCCAGGGCGAGCGGGTGCTCAACCTGTCGATCTGATCAGCCACGCGCGGCATACACCGCATTGCCGGCGTCTGCTGCCAGGCGCCGGAACACCAGTGCCGAGGCCATGCACGCCAGCCCGCACAGCAGCATCACCCAGGCCACGTCGCTGGTGACGGGGGTGGCGTGCCCGCGCAGGTTCATCAGCACCCCCAGCAGCGAGGCGGCCAGCCCCACCGACAGGCTCATGCTCAACTGCACCGTCATCGCCGACAGGCTGCTGGCCCGGCTGCTCAGCGCCGCCGGTACATCCGCATAGGTCAGCGCGCCCAGGGTGCTGAACTGCAGCGAACGGATCACTGCGCTGGCGAACAGCATCAGCACGATCACCCAGTACGGCGTATCGCTGGTAAAGCTGGCACAGGCCCCCAGGGTCAGCCCGGTGAGCAGCGCATTGCCGGTGAGCGTGCGACGGATGCCGAAGCGGCGCACCACCCGCACTGCCAGCAGCTTCATCAGAAACGCCCCCGCGCCGCCCGCCAGGGTCAGCAGCCCCGCATGCAGCGGGCTCAGGCCAAAGCACAGCTGAAACATCAGCACCAGCAGGAATGGGCCCGACGAGGTACCCAGGCGCAGCAGGTTGCCGCCCCAGAAGCTGATGCGGTAGCTGGGAATGCGCAGCAGCGACAAGTCCAGCAGCGGTTCGGCGCAGCGCCGTGCATGGCGGATGTACCACGCGCCGCACAGCAGCCCCGCCCCGATCATCACCGCCACCCACGCTCGCGGCAGCAGGCCGTGGCCCAGCGCCTCGAAACCGAACACCAGCGCCCCCAGCGCGGTGCCGCTGAGCAGCAGCCCGCGCACATCCAGCGCCCGCGCACGAACCCCGGGATAATGCGGTACATGGCGCAGCACCAGCACGATGCCCACCAGGCCGATGGGCAGGTTGATCAGGAAGATCCAGTGCCACGACACGAACGTCACCATCAGCCCGCCCAGCGGCGGCCCGATCATCGGCCCGATCAGCGCCGGAATGGTCAGGTACGACAGGTTGCGCATCAGGTCTTCGCGCGGCGACCAGCGCAGCAGGATCACCTGCCCCACCGGCACCATCATCGCCCCCGCCGCGCCCTGCAGCATGCGCGCCAGGCACAGCTGCAGCAGCGAGGTGGAGGCCGCGCAGGCCAGCGACGACACGATGAACAGCACGATCGCCACCACGAACAGCCGTCGTGGGCCGAAGCGGTCGGCGGCCCAGCCACTGACCGGCACGCACAGCGCGGCGGCCAGCATGTACAGCGACACCACCAGGTTCATGCGCACGCTCGGCGCGCCGAAGTCGCTGGCCATCTGCGGCAAGGCCGTCATCACCACGGTGGAGTCGATCAGTTCCATGCACAGCGCGCAGCCGATGATCATCGGCACCTTGCGCGAAACCGGCCGCAAGGCCGGCAGGGGTTCGGCCATGGTCACTCAGAACAGCCCCGAGGTCGGCGGCGGCGTGCCCTTGAGGTACCAGGTGCCGACCGCCGAGGCCTTCCAGTGGCGCGGGTTGTGGTTGGCCACCGTACGCGCGTTGCGCCAGTGCCGGTCGAGGTTGTGGCTGCGCCCGGTGGTGGACGCACCGCCCACATCGAACAGCAGCTCGGCGGCCCGCAGCGCCGATTCGGCGGCAATGTACTGGGCCTGCGCCACGTCGATGGCGGCCTGATCCACCGCCTGCGGGTCCAGTTGCAGGGCCCAGGCGCGGTCGATCACCGCTGCGGCCTTGAGCACCACCGCTTCGGCGGTGAAGGCGCGCGCGGCCACTTCGCCCACGCTCAGTTGCACATAGGGGTCGTCCACCGACTGGCTGGCGCTGCTGTGCTTGATCGGTCGCGCATGCTCGCGGGCAAAGCGCACTGCATCCTCCTGGGCATTGCGCGCGATGCCGGCCTCCACGGTGGCGAGGAACAACTGCAGAAACGGGGTGACGATGGTGCGCTTGCCCTCTTCCACGGTGCGCGGACGGATCTCGCTGGCCAGCACCTGCACATCGTTCAGGCGCGTGGTGCCACTGGCGGTCAGGCGCTGGCCCATGGCGTCGAAGTCGTCCACCAGCTCCAGGCCCAGGCGATCGCGCGGCAGCACGAACGACACCGGTCTGTCCTGTTCGTCCAGCGCCACGGCGCTGACCCAGTCGGCGTACAGCGCGCCCGTGCTGTAGTACTTGCTGCCGCTGACGCGAAAGTGCTCGCCATCGGGCACGATGCGCGCGCTGATCGCGCCATTGGCGCCGCCCACCTCCCAGCCTGCGTTGCCCAGCACGGCGCCGTCCAGGTAGCGCGCGAACCAGCGCTGGCGTTCCTGCTCTGCACCGCTATGGTCGGCGGCCAGCAGCCCTTCGACGAAGGCAAAGCCCGGGCGCAGGGCCTGGGCCACATTGGAGTCCACCGAGGCCACCCGCAGCAGCAGGCCGATCACGTCGCTCACCGAGCCGCCGGGGCCACCGTAGGCGAGCGGGATGCGCACGGTATAGAGCCCCGCAGCGGCCAGCTGGCGTATGGCGTCATACGGCAGGTGGCGCTCACGTTCACGCTCGGCTGCACCGGCCGCAATCTCGGGAAGCAAGGCATCCAGGCGTTGATGCAGGTGCGCAACGCTGGTCAGTGCGTGTTGGGGGGCGTGTTTGGGGACTTCGGACAAATGCGGCATGGGCGCCTCCTTGGGCGTTTGAAAACTCTCAGGCAGATTCGGTAGCGGGTGTTTCGTCGAACTGGCCAGCGGCCTGGCGACTCCACAACCGGTGGTACTGGCCGCGCTGGCGCAGCAGCTGTGCATGGCTGCCGTCCTCGATCAGGCGGCCCTTGTCGAACACCAGGATGCGGTCCAGGTGCGCCACCGTGGACAAGCGGTGCGCGACCACCAGCACGGTCTTGCCGTGCATGATTTCGTCGAGTTTTTCCTGGATGAAACGCTCGGTGAGCGAGTCCAGGCTGGAGGTGGCTTCGTCCATCACCAGAATCGGGGCGTTCTTGAGCAACACCCGGGCAATCGCGATGCGCTGGCGCTGGCCACCCGACAACTTGACCCCGCGCTCGCCCACCAGCGAGTCGTAGCCGTGTTCCATGCTGTCGATGAAGTCGTCGGCGCCGGCGCGGCGGCTGGCATGCACCACGTCTTCGAAGCTGGCCTCCAGGCGCCCGTAGTGGATGTTCTCGCCGATGCTGCGGTGGAACAGGCCAGGTTCCTGGGGGATCAGGCCGATCTGCTGGTGCAGCGAATGCTGGGTCACTTCGCGCACATCGCGTCCATCCACCAGCACCTGGCCGCTGTTGACGTCGTACAGGCGCAGCAGCAGGTTGAGCAGGCTCGACTTGCCCGAGCCCGAGGTGCCCACCAGGCCCACGGTCTGCCCCGCCGGGATCACCAGGTTCAGGTGCTGGAAGATCGGCTTGTCGGGCGCATAGCCGAAGCTCACGTCGCGAAACTCGATGTCGCCGCGCACCGGCGGCAGCGCCCGTGCGCCGGGGTGGTCCACCACCTCGTGGGGCCGCACCAGGGTGCGCACGCCGTTGGCGATGTTGCCGGTGGCCTCGAAGAACTCCAGAAAGCGCCGCGACAGGTTGCTCACGTCATTGATGATCAGCAGCGACAGGCTGGTGGCCATGACGAAGGTGGCGATGTCGATGCGCCCCACGTACCACTGCTGCAGCGCAAGCCCCAGCATGCCCAGCTTGAGGGCCACGCCGCCGGCCGACTGGAACCAGCGGATCTTCTCCATGTACCAGAACGAGCGGTAGGCCGCGTCCACCTCGCGGTCAAGGTAGTGCCCCAGGTAGCCGTGCTCGAACGGCTGGCGGGCGAACAGGCGGATGTTGGTGAGGTTGCTCACCGCGTCCACCACCTTGCCGTTGCTGGTGCTGCGCGCCGCCGAATACTGCTGCGCCAGCGGGTGGCTGCGCCGCGCCAGGACATAGCAAATGCCAATGAACAGCAGCGACCAGCCGAGCATGAACGCGGCCAACAGGCCCGAGGCGCTCCACAGCAAGGCGGTGGCCAGGCTCAGGGTCAGCGCCAGGCCGAGCATGTCGAACAGCAGGATGCCCAGGGTCTGGTTGACCCCCAGCGCCACCTCGGCGATGCGGTGCGCCAGCGCCCCGGCGAACTCGCTGCTGACAAAGCGCTGGGAATGGCGTTGCAGGTAGGCGAACAAGGCATGGGTCACGGTGCGCCGTTGCAGCGGCAGCACCTTGATGTGGCAGGCGGCGGCGCTGCGGGCGCTCAGCAGTTCCAGCACCAGCAGCGTGCCGAACAGGCTCAGGGGCGCCACCAGCCCCGGCAGCGCGGCGTGCACCGAGGCGGCCTCGGTCACCTGCCGGGTGATCAGGCCCAGCGCCCAGGGGATCAGCACCGCGCTGACCACGGCGATGCACTGCAACAGCAGGATGCTTGAGTACCAGACCTTGTAATTGCCGATGCACAGGCGCACGAAGGCCAGCGGCGTGTCCGGCAGGTGGTCGATCTTCCAGTGGTGCAGCCGTCGTCGCGGCGTGTGGCGGGTCGAGAAATGCAGGCTCATGGTTCAGATCGCCAACTTGAGGAATTCGAACGAGGTACGACGGCCGCTTTCCAGGTGCGGAATGGCCTCCAGCAAGGCCAGGGTGTAGGGATGCTGCGGGTGGTCGAACACGTCGCGTACCGCCCCGCTCTCCACCGCCACGCCGTCCTTCATCACCAGCACCTCGTCGCTGACCTGGTTGATCACCCCCAGGTCGTGGGAGATGAACAGGCACGCCAGGCCCAGGCGCTGCTTGAGGTCGTCGAGCAGTTCGAGGATCTGCGCCTGTACCGACACGTCCAGCGCCGACACCGGCTCGTCGCACACCAGAATCTGCGGCCCGGCGGCCAGCGCGCGGGCAATCGCGATGCGCTGGCGCTGCCCGCCCGACAGCTCGATGGGGCGCCGGTCGAGCAGCGCCGCGTCCAGGCGTACCAGGCCCAGCAGTTCCTCGGCCCGCCTGCGCCAGTCGGTGCGCTTGTGCCCGGCCACCTCCAGCGCCTCGAACAGCACGCGCTGCACGTTGTAGCGTGGGTCGAAGGAGCTCAGCGGGTCCTGGAACACCACCTGGATGCTGCGCCGCAACTGACGCTTGTGCGCCTCGGAAAGCTTCAGCCAGGGCTGGCCCTTGATCTGGATATCGCCGCTGTCGGGGGTTTCCAGGCCCAGGATCATGCGCGTCAGGGTGGTCTTGCCCGAGCCCGACTCGCCGACGATGCCCAGGGTCTTGCCGCGGCGCAGTTGCAGCGACACCTGGTTGACCACGGTGCGCATCTGCCCGTCCGGGCCCTTGAACGCCTTGCTCAGCTGGCGCACCTGCAACAGCGGTGGCTCCTGGGTCGGCGCCACGATGGCCAACGGCGTTCGTGCTGCCCCCGGCGTGCGCCGAAAGTGCACCGCCCGGCCGGCACGCAGCAGAAACTGCGTGTAGGGGTGCTGCGGGTCGTGCAGCACCGCCTCGACGCTGCCCTGCTCGACGATCACGCCGTTGTGCATCACCGCCACGCGGTTGGCCAGGCGCGACACCACCGCCAGGTCGTGGCTCACGATCAGCATCGCGGTGTTCTCGCCGCGCAGCGATTCGAGCAGGCTCAGCACCTGCGCCTGTACCGTGGCGTCCAGCGCGGTGGTCGGCTCGTCGGCAATCAACAGGCGCGGGTTGCAGGCGATGGCCGAGGCGATCAGCGCCCGCTGGCGCAGCCCGCCCGACAGTTGATACGGGTACTGGCGGGCGCGCAGTTCCGGCTGCGGCACGCCGACGGCGCGCAGCAGCTCGATCACCCTGGCCTGACGCTGCGCGCGGTCGAGCCCGGTATGCAGCTGCAGCGGCTCGGCGATCTCCTTGCCCACCGGGCGCAAGGGGTCCAGCGCGCCCAGGGCATCCTGCATCACGAAGCCGATCTGCGCGCCGCGCACCTGGCGCCAGGTGCGCTCGTCGAACTCGCGCAGGTCGTGCCCGGCAAAGTCCAGGCGGCTGGCCTGCACCTGGGCATGGGCGCCGGTCAGCCCGGCCAGCGTGCGTGAGGTGACACTCTTGCCCGAGCCCGACTCGCCCACCAGCGCCAGGCACTCGCCCTGGTGCAGCTGGAAGCTGATGCCCTTGAGGGTGGGCACGGCCTGGGCGCCAAAGCGCACGTGCAGGTCCTGTACATCGATAAGCGGTGCGCGACTCATGGGCGTTTACCTTCGCTGCGGCGCAGCAGTTCGCGGCCGATCGTACTGATCGAGACCACGGTCAATGTGATTGCCAGGGCGGGCCAGGCCACCAGCCACCAGGCGTTGGCCAGGTAGTTGCGGCCCACGGCGAGCATGCCGCCCCACTCCGGCTCCGGCGGCGGCGCGCCAAAGCCCAGAAAGCTCAGGGCCGCGCCCGAGACGATGTTGCCGCCGATGCCGATGGTGGCCAGGATCAGGATCGGCTTGATCGCATTGGGCAGTACATGGCGCAGGATCACCGCGTGCCGGCCCAGGCCCAGTGTGGTGGCGGCCTCGACGTAGCCGGCACCGCGCACCACCAGGGCCTGTGCGCGCACCAGGCGTGCATAGCGCGGCACGCTGGCGATGCCCACGGCAATGATGGTGTTCAACTGGCCCTGGCCGAAGAAGGTGATGATCACCAGGGCCAGCAGCAGGTCGGGGAATGCCAGCAGCACATCCACCCCGCGCATCACCGCACCGTCCAGCCAGCGCGGGCCGAGCCCCGCCGCCAGGCCGAACAGGGTGCCCAGCAGCAGGCCGATGGCGGTGGCCGACAGGCCCAGCACCAGCGACGGGCGCACCGCGTACACCAGCCGGGTGAGGATGTCGCGGCCGTTTTCGTCTGTGCCCAGCCAGTACAGGCTGTCGGGGGCACGAAACGCCTGGCGCGCACTGGCCTCGAGCGGGTCGCCCGCCACCAGCCAGTGCGGCTGGATGGCCGCAATCACCAGCAGCAGCACGAACAGCCCGGCCAGCACCAGGCCCGGGCGGATGGCCCAGCGCCACACTTTGCGCCGCCGGGCCACGAACAGCGGCTCGGCGGCAATCAGGCCGACGCTCGCGCTTTGATTGATGGGCGCCATGGGCACCTCCACAGGCTAGGGGTTGCGGCTCAGGGCGCCGGGTTCGGGGTGTGCGCGTGGATCTGCTCGATGCGCGCCAGGGTCTCGCTGCTCAGTTGCAGCTCAAGCGCGCCGATGTTCTCGCGCAGTTGCGCCAGGCTCGTCTGCCCGGTCAGGGCGCTGCTGACGAACGGCTTGCCGATCACCGCAGCCAGGGCCAGTTGCGCGGGGCTCACGTCCAGCTCGCGGGCCAGTGCCACGTAGGCGGCAATGGCCTGCTGCGCCGACGCGCTGTCGTAGCGGTTGAAGGTGCGGTACACCGACGACAGGCGCGAACCTTCAGGCCGTGCGCCGCCCAGGTACTTGCCGGTGAGCGCGCCGAAGGCCAGCGGCGAATAGGCCAGCAGGCCCACCCCTTCGCGATGGCTGAATTCCGACAGGCCGCCTTCGTACAGGCGGTTGAGCAGGCTGTAGGGGTTCTGGATGCTGACGATGCGCGGCAGCCCCAGCACCTCGGCCTGGCGCAGGAACTGCCCTACCCCCCACGGGGTTTCGTTGGACACGCCGATATGGCGGACCTTGCCCGCCTGCACCTGCTCGGCCAGCACCTGCAGGGTTTCGCCGATGGCAATGGCCTGTGGGTCGTCGACATACGGGTACTCGCGCTGGCCGAAGAAGTTGGTGCTGCGGTCGGGCCAGTGCAGCTGGTACAGGTCCAGGTGGTCGGTCTGCAGGCGCTTGAGGCTGCCGTCCAGCGCGGCGACGATGTTGGCGCGGTCGTGGCGGCTGAGGCCATCGCGGATATGCGTGCCGCTACCGGGGTTGCGCGTGGGGCCGACGATCTTGCTGGCCAGCACGATATCGCTGCGCCGGCCGGTCCGGGCCAGCCAGGTGCCGATGAAGCGTTCGGTGCTGCCCCAGGTGTCGGCATGGGTCGGGGTCGGGTACATCTCGGCGGTGTCGACCAGGTTGACACCGTGGTCCAGCGCCAGGTCCAGCTGCTGGTGGGCGTCCTGCTCGCTGTTCTGGTGGCCCCAGGTCATGGTGCCCAGGCCGATGACGCTGACCTTGATGTCGCTGTTGCCCAGTGTGCGGTAGTTCATGGGGTGTGCCTCGCTAATCGGTTCAGACGGCCTCTGCCGCACGTTGGTACTGGCTGGCCGGGTACGGCAGGCCCAGGTGGTCGCGCAGGGTGCTGCCGGTGTATTCACGGCGGAACACCCCGCGCTGCTGCAGCAGCGGCACCACCTGGTCGACGAACACCTCGACCCCCGAGGGGAACATGTCGGGCATGATGTTGAAGCCATCGGCGGCGCCGGCGCGGAACCAGTGCTCCAGGGTGTCGGCGACCTGTTCCGGGGTGCCCACCAGCAGGCGGTGGCCCACCAGGATGCGCCGCGACAGTTCGCGGATGGTCAGGTTCTCGCGCCGTGCCAGGTTCAACTGGGCTTCGAGAAAACCGTGCGAGCCGCGCTCGAATTCGCTGACCGGGCCAATACGCTCCCACGGCAGCGGCGCGTCCAGGTCCAGTTCGTCGGGGGGCAGGCCGATGCGAAACGCCAGTTGCTGCACCAGCCCCGCCTCGCCGCTGTAGGCGTTCAGTTCATCGAAGCGCGCACGGGCTTCGGCCTCGGTGCTGGCGATCACGGTGGACAGCCCCGGCATGATCTTCAGGTGGTCGGGGTTGCGGCCCCACTGGCGTGCGCGCTGTTTCATCTCCTGATAGAACGCCTGGCCGTCGGGCAAGGTGGTCTGGGTGGTGAAGATCGCGTCGGCATAGCGCGAGCCCAGGGCCTTGCCGCCCTCGGACGAGCCGGCCTGTACCAGCACCGGCCGGCCTTGCGGCGAGCGCGGCAGGTTGAGCGGCCCCTTGACCGAAAAATGCTCGCCCACGAAATCGATGCTGTGCACCTTGTGCGGGTCGGCGAACTGGCCGCTGGCGGCGTTGCCGATGATCGCGTCGTCCTCCCAGCTGTCCCACAGCTTGAGGGTCACGTCGATGAACTCGTCGGCCCGCGCATAGCGGTCCACATGGCGCGGCGCACCGGCCAGGCCGAAGTTCTGCGCGGCGGCGTCGCCGGCGTTGGTCACCACGTTCCAGGCCGCCCGGCCGCCACTGATGTGGTCCAGCGAGCTGAAGCGCCGCGCCAGGTTGAACGGGTCGTTGTAGCTGCTGGACGCGGTGGCGATCACCCCGATGTGCCGGGTGGCCAGGGCCACGGCCGTCAGCAGCACGGTCGGTTCCAGGCGCCCGGCCGGGTGCTGGGCGATGTCGCCCGCCAGCGCCGGGCCGTCGGCGAGGAAGATCGCGTCCAGGCACCCCCGCTCGGAAATGCGCGCGATGTTGCGGTAGTACTCGACGTCGAGGTAGGCGTTGGCCGGTACTTCGGCCTTGCGCCAGGCGCTGGCATGCGCGCCGAAGCCGAGGATGTTCATGCCGATGCTCATCTGTCTTGCGGTCTGGCTCATGGCTGCTGCTCCTGAATGAAGGCGGTTACACCGCGCTGGCTTCGTCGCGCACGGTGGTGCCGTCCTGGGCATGCAGCGCACGCCAGGCAGCACCGGGGCTGACGCCGTTGAGGTAGTAGTTGCCCAGCGCGCGCTCGCGGTAGATCGCCGGGTTGTGTGAGGCCAGGGTGCGCGCATTGCGCCAGTGCCGGTCCAGGCGCCGGGCCTGGCTGGTGGCCGACGCGCCGCCCACCTCGAACAGCAGGGTGGTGACTTCCAGCACCTGCTCCAGCACGATCTGCTGGGCCTGGAAGGTGCGGATATCGGCCTCGACGTAGTCGGCTTCCTGGGCGCTGTCGTTCAGCTCGGCCTGGTGTACCCGCTCGAGTACCTCGGCGGCAGCCAGCACCAGGGTTTCGCTGGCATAGGCCAGGCTCGACAGGCGTCCGATCACCCGCTGCACCAGCGGGTCGTCCTTGGGGCTGGACTGGCCCGGCACGCCGAAGGCGCGGGTGCGGCCCTGGACGAAGGCGGTGGCATCGCGCAGCGCGGCGCGGGCGATACCGGCCAGGGTGGCGAGGTGGAACAGCTGGTAGAACGCCGAGATGTACGACTCGGCGCGCAGCTCGCCGGGCTTGAAGCGGCGCAGCACATGCTGCTCGGGCACCGCCACCTGCTCGAAGCGTGTGGTGCCGCTGCCGCTCAGGCGCTGGCCGAAACCGTCCCAGTCGTCTTCACGGGTCACGCCGGGGGCGTCCACTGCCACCACCACGCTGACGAAATCCTTGTCGTGCATGGCCACGGCCGCCACCCAGTCGGCGTAGATAGTGCCGGTGCAGTAGTACTTCTCGCCGTTCAGGCGCCAGCCCTCCTCGGCGGCCTCCAGGCTGACCGAGTTGGTGCTGCTGTCGCTGCGCTCGGCCATTGCCGCGCCCCACAGCTGCCCGGCCACCACCTTGGCGAACCAGTAGTCCTGGGACGCCGGTTCGCGGGCCGACAGCCGCCCTTCGACGAAACCGAAGTGCGCGCGCACGATCTGCGGCAGGTTGGAGTCGGCCTCGGCCAGGTCGATCAGCAGGCCAAACAGCACCGGCAGGCTGATGCCGGCCCCCCCATGCGCCTGGGGCACGCGCAGCGCCGTGAAGCCGGCATCGCGCAGCAACGCCACGGCCTCGAAGGCCAGTTCGCGCTGCTGTTCTCGCGCCACCGCACCCTCGCCGATCTGTGCGAACAGCGGCTTGAAGCGCGCCTGCAGCGCAGTGTAGGAATTGGATTGGGTCATGACAGGTCCTTGCTTGGGGGTGGCATCACACGGCCTTGGCACGCGGGTCCACCCAGTGATTGATCAGGTCGACGAGAAAGTTCACGACCACGTAGATCGCCGCCGCCAGCAGGGTGATGCCCAGCAGCAGCGGCACGTCCTTGGATGTTGCGGCGTCGAGCATCAGCCGGCCGATGCCCTGGCGCGAGAACAGCAGCTCGATCACCACCGCACCGCCGAGCAGGCTGGCGAACACGAAGCCGGACAGGGTCACCAGCGACACCAGCGCATGGCGCAGCGCGTGTTTGAGGCGCACGCCGGTTTCGGACATGCCGCGGGCGCGCGCCATGGCGATGAAGGGTTGTTCGAGAATGTCTTCCAGTTCCTGGCGCAGTACCTGGCTGAGCACCGCCGCCACCGGCAAGGCCAGCGCCACGCTCGGCAGTATCAGCGCCTGCCAGCCGCTGGAGCCGGACGGCGGCAGCAGGTGCCAGCCGAACGCGAACACCAGCAGCAGGCCCAGGCCGATCACGAACGAGGGCGCCGACGACAGCACCAGCTCCGTGCCCGACACCAGCGAGCGCAGCCATGGCGCGCGATTGGCGGTGAGCACCGCGACCAGCACGGCCAGCAGCACCGCCAGTACCGCCGCGGCCAGCGACAGTTGCACGGTGGCGCCCAGTTGCCCGGCGATGATCTGCCCCACCGGGATGCGCAGGCGGTACGACTCGCCCAGGTCGCCCTGGGCCAGGCGCCCCAGGTAATGGCCGTACTGCACGATCAACGGCTGGTCCAGGCCGTATTCGGCGCGCACCTGGGCGATCAGCTCGGCACTGGGCATCGCCTCCGGCCCGCCGAGGATGGCCAGTGCCGGGTCGCCGGCGCTCAGGTTCAAGGCCAGGAAGGTCAGGGTCGCCGCGCCCCAGAGCACGCCGATGCCGGCCAGCAGCCGACGGAGTATCAGGCGCAGGGTGTTCATCGGGCCTCCTGGTCGAGCCATACGCTGGTGAAGAACGGGGTGTTGTGCGAGGTATCGAAGATCACGCCCTTGACCGCCTTGCGGTAGGCCACCAGCACATGGCTCTCGTACACCGGTACGGCCGGCACGGTTTCCACCAGGCGTTGCTGCGCGGTGCGGTACAGCGCGGCGAGTTCCACCGGCTCGGTGGAACGGCGCGCCGCCGACAGCGCCGCATCGAGGGCGTCATCGCGAAAGCGCCCGGCGTTCTGGCCGATGAGCTTGGGCGTGCTGATCGCATTGCTGTGGTAGAGGATGTACAGCCCGTCGGGGGTGTTGGTGTGCCAGTAGCCGCCGGCGATTGCCTGAAAGTTGCTGGCATAACGGCGCTCGGTGACCTGGGCCAGGGGCAGCAGATCGATGGCCAGCTCGAAACCGACCTTCTTGAGGTCGGCCTGGATGGCCACTGCCACGCTACCGGGGAAGGCGCCGGTCTCGTACATCAGCAGGCGCGCCGACAGGCGCTGGCCGTCCTTGACCCGGTAGCCCCTGGCGTCACGTTCGCTCCAGCCGGCCTGGTCGAGAATGCGGTTGGCCTCGGCCACGTCATAAGCCAGCACATCCTTGAACGCGGGGTCGTAGTAGCGGGTGTTGGCGGCCAGGAAATCGCCCTTGGGCTGGTACTCGCCAAAGCCGGTGATCCAGGCCAGGCCGTCGCGATCGATGGCCTTGGCCACGGCACGGCGCACCTGCACGTCCTGGAACGGGAACTGCTCGACGTTGAAGGTCAGGCTGCGAAACGGGTTGGCCTTGCGGATGCGGCTGCTCATCTGCAGGTCGGGGTTGCTGCGAATGGCCCTGGCGTTCTGCGCCGGCGCGTCCACGGTAAAGTCCGACTGGCCGGACTCGAGCGCGCTGAAGCGGATCATCGGCTCGGGCACGATGCTCAGTTCCAGGCGGTCCAGGTAGGCCTCGCCGTTGTGCCGGGTCACCGGGGGCGCCCAGTTGTAGCCCTTGCGTTTGACAAAGGTGGCGCCCTGGTCGCGGGTGTAGCTTTCCAGCACGAAGGGCCCCGAACCGATGGCATGCTCGGCGATGGACTTGGGCGCCTCGAGGATCTGGCGCGGCGAGATCATGCTCAGCCAGGACTGCGCCAGCACGTCCAGGAACGGCGAATAGGGTTCGCGCAGGTGCGCCTCGAAGGTGTACTCGTCGACGATGCGCCCGTCCACGTAGGGCGCGATGTACGCGGCGGCCAGCGGCGACTTGGTGGCCGGGTCGCGCATGTGCTCCAGGTTGATCTGCACGGCGCGGGCGTTGAATTTCTCGCCGTCGCTGAAGGTCACGTCATCGCGCAGGTGGAAGGTGTAGGTCTTGCCGTCCGGCGAGATGTCCCACGACTTGGCCAGCCACGGCGAGATGTTGCCCTGCTCGTCCTGGTACAGCAGGCAGTCGAACAGGATGCGCCCCAGCCACTGCACGTTGCCGTGGGAAATCGAATGCACGTCCAGGGTGGTGGTGTCGGACGCCGTGGAAATGCGCAGCGTGCCGCCCGGCTTGCCTGGCGCGGCTTCGCGGTAGTCCTCGGCGGCGTAGCTCAGGCTGCCGTCGCGCAGCACGCCGTCGGCGCTCGATACGCTGTTGCGCGGCGCTTCGCTGGCCGGCTTGCAGGCGCCCAGCGCCACCACGCTGGCGAGTACGGCCAGGCGTGCGAGCCTTGTGATCAGGGTCATGTGCTTCCTCCGCCAGCACCGCGTGCAGGTGCACGTCGGCGCTGGCCGCGCTGGCTTAGAAGTTGTAGGTCACGCCGGTGAAGGCGCCGAAGCCGTCGCCCGGGTACAGCGACGCGACGTCCCTGCCCTGGGAGTTGTAGGTCGGCAGCACGGCGGTCACGTAGTCCTGGTCGGTGATGTTCTTCAGGTCCAGGTACACCTGCCAGGTCTTGCCCGGGTCGTCGTAACCCAGGCGCGCACCCCACAGCGTGTAGGACGGCGCGTAGAAGCTGTTGGCGTAGTCCACCGAAGTCTTGGAGGCGGTGCGCACGTTGACCCCGGCGTAGAAACCGCTGGCCCACTGGTACTGCAGCTCGCCCTGATACACGTGCTTGGGCAGGCCCGGCAGTTCGTTCTTCTTGAACAGCGGGTCGTTCTCGTAGTGGAAGTCGTTGAGGGTGTAGGCCTGGCGCCAGGTCAGGCTGTCACCGTTGGCGCCTTCCCACAGGCGGGTGCTCAGGCCGGCCTCGATGCCCTGGTGGATGGTGGGCGTGGCATTGGAGGTGGACACCACCGCAGCAGAGGTGGCAGTGGCCGGCAGCACTTCGACGTTGAGCAGCTCGTTCTTGACCCAGGATTTGTAGAACGCCAGGCTGCCGTCGAAGATCCCCGACTTGCCCTTGATGCCGAACTCCACGGTGTTGGCCGCTTGCGGCACCAGTGGCTTGGCGTAGTTGCTGGTGACCCCGGAGCCGGAGCTGGACCAGGAGCTTGGCGGGTCGATAGTGCGGCTGGCGTTGGCGAACAGCTGCACGTCCGGGGCGATGTAGTAGCGCAGGCCGATACGCGGGGCCAGCTTCCACTCGTCGTACTTGTAGTGGCTGGGCAGGCCGCTGGTGTTGGGGCGGTCGCTGTAGGTGACGTTGATGTCACGCTTGATCTCGATCGCCGACACGCCGGTGGCCAGGTACAGGTTGTCGGTCAGGCCCAGGTCGTTGCCCAGGGTGAACACATGGTCGAACGAGCCGTCGTACTCGACCTGCTTCTGCAGAATGCCCAGGTCCTTGTCGCCCTTGTAGGTGCGTGCGCCGGAACGGATGTGCTGAGTGCTGCTCCAGCCCGCGGTGGTGGTGCTGGGCAGGCCGAACAGCTGGTCGGTGCGGCTGTACTTGAGCGAGTAGTTGATGTCGCGCCAGTCCCAGTAGTTGGGGTTGACGGTGCTCTTGCGGCTGAGGATCTGCGGGTAGTTGTGGTACACCAGCCCGGCTTCGAGGGTGGCATCGTCATCGAAGGTGTAGGTGGTCTTGCTGCCGACCCAGGTCGAGCCGCGCTTGGTGGAGTCGCCACGGGTGGCGTAGGTGGCGGCGTTGGTCTGTTTGGAGTTCTTTTTGAGCTGCGCCAGGGTCAGGGTGCCCGAGTTCTCGTGGTATTCCTCGCGGTAGCGGATGTACAGACGGGTTTCGAGCTTGGGGTTGAAGCGGTAGCCGAAGTTGCTGACCACCCCCTTGGCCTTGGTGAAGGTGAAGTCCTGGTAGCCGTCGCGGCGAGCGTTGTCGACGCTGACGTAGTAGTCGGCATTGCCGGCCACGCCGCCGGTGCTCAGGGTCTGCTTCTGCCAGCCGAAACTGCCGCCTTCGAGCTTGATGCGGTTGCCCGGTGCGGTCAGCCCGGAGTTGGTCACGAAGTTGATCGCGCCCCCCAGTGAAAGTGCGCCGTATTCGAAGGCGTTGGCACCGCGCAGTACTTCGGTGTAGTTCAGGCCCTGGGTATCCAGTAGTTCATAGGGCGTGCCACCGGCGCCGGTCAGTGCAAGGCCGTCGAAGAGAAACTTGGTGCCTTCGCGGAAATAGCCGGGCGAGGTATTGGCGCCGGAACCGCGAATGGAAATCTTGATGGCATCGTTGCCACCGGCAGCTTGGGCGTAGACGCCGGGCTGGTACGCCAGGGTGTCTTCCAGGGTGGCCGAGCGGCCCTTTTCGACTTCAGCCTGGGTGACCAGGCTGGTACCGCCGGCGACCTCGTCGAGTTTGCTCTGCGCCGCCTGCACAGGGCTCTGTTTGGCGGCCTGCACGGTGACCGTACCCAGGCGCTTGTCGCCGCTGGTGTCGGTGTCGGCGGCCGAGGCCAACGGGATGAATGTTAATAGTGCGCTGCTTACAGCGAACAGGGATGAATGTCGCAATACTGCCGAAGTTGCCCAATGCACGCGTTTCAAGGTCTTGCTCCCCACCTGATTAAAATTAGGCGAGTTTCTATTGGTATAGTCAATCTCACAGGGACTATTGCAGCGAGCGTGCCAACTGGCGAAGTGCCTTGTTTAAAGGGGTTTAGTTATAAAGCGGCAAGTAATCGAGTGTTGTATTCGAGGGCTAGTGTCGGGAGGGTGTTGCCAGGCGAACAGTTGCCAGTTGCTGATCTATGTATATAACCGGCAAGGCCGGCGCCTACAGGTTGGCCGCTGTCTGTAGGCGCCGGCCTTGCCGGCGAAGCAGTAGTGGGCTTGTTACAGACCCTGGTGCAAGGCCCACAGCCGCGCGATGTCCCGCGCCCTGTCGCGCAGCAGCGGCGCTGCCTGCTCGCACGCCTGCTGAAGGCTCATCGGCCCGCTGGTCAACGCAAATGCCGCATCGATGCCATGCTCATACAGCGCCTGGTAGCCCTCGCCCAGGGTGCCGGCAATCACCACCACCGGCACGCCGTGACGCCTGGCTATGCGCGCCACACCGAACGGAGTCTTGCCGCGCAGAGTCTGTGCATCGAAGCGCCCCTCCCCGGTGATCACCAGGTCGGCACCGCGTACCGCCGCCTCCAGCCCGGCCAGCTCGGCCACCACTTCGACCCCAGCACGAAACTGCGCGCCCATGAAGGCCTTGGCCGCAAAGCCCATGCCGCCCGCTGCGCCACAGCCCGGAAACGCCCGAACGTCTTCCTCCAGCAGGCCGGCGCAATGGTCGGCAAAGTGCCCCAGTGCATGGTCGAGCAAGGCGACCTGGGCGGGGCTCGCCCCCTTTTGCGGGCCGAAGATCGCCGAGGCACCATTGGCCCCGCACAGTGGGTTGTCGACGTCTGCGGCCACTTCCACCTGCACGTCGAGCAGGCGCGGGTCCAGCCCGCTGCTGTCCAGCCGGGCCAGGTGCGCCAGGGCCAGGCCGCCCGGTGCCAGTTCAGCGCCCTGGGCATCGAACAGCCGCAGCCCCAGCGCTCGCAGCATGCCACTGCCGGCATCGTTGGTGGCACTGCCGCCGATGGCCAGGATGATGCGCTGTGCCCCGGCATCCAGCGCCGCGCCGATCAGCTGCCCGGTGCCATAGGTGCTGCTGCGGCAAGCATCGCGCTGGGCGAGGCCGAGCAGTTGCAGGCCGCTGGCCTGGGCCATTTCGATGATGGCGGTGTGGCTGTCGGCCAACCAGCCCCAGTGGGCCAGTACCGGTGTGCCGAGCGGGCCCTGCACCTGCAGGCTGCGCTGTTCGCCGCTGCAGGTCGCCACCAGGGCCTGCAGGGTGCCCTCGCCGCCATCGGCCATCGGGCAACTGACCAGCTCGGCCTGTGGCAAGGCATCGGCCAGCCCCCGGGCGATGGCAGCGGCCACGTCTTCGGCGCTCAGGCTGTCCTTGAACGAGTCGGGGGCGATGACGATTTTCATGCGGTGTGCTCCTTATCCAGATGAGCTGCATGCTGACAGTTGCGCCGGCGGCGGGCGTCGGTCGGATGCACAGGCGGGCGCAGGGTTATTTGTTCAGTTGGACAATGCACCGACCAAGCGGCCCGCACAGGCAATCAACTGTTCACGGGCAACAACTGCAACCCCAGGTACAGGCTCAGCATCCCTTCCAGCCGCATCGGGTCCACCCCGCTCAACTCGGCCACCCGTTCCAGTCGGTAACGCAAGCTGTTGCGGTGAATGCCCAGCGCCTCGGCGCACGCCTGGCTCTGCCCGTCGTGGGCGCACCAGGCCCGCAGGGTGGCCAGCAGCTGCCCGTTGCTGTCCTTGGCACGCAGCCGTTGCAGCGGTTGCAGCAGTTCGTCCAGTGCATCGTCGTTGCGATGACGCCACAACAGCGCCGGCAGCCGATAGCGCGCCAGGGTCAGCAGGCGCTGGCGGGGCAGTACCTCGCGCCCGTAGGCAAGCAGGTCGCGCACCCGACGATAACCGCGGCGCAGGTTGTCCAGCCCTTCGGCCGGGCCAGCCACTGCCAGGCGCTGCACGGTCCAGCCCTGGGCCTGCATCTTGTCCAGCAGGCGCTGTTCGTCCAGCGCCACCGTCGCCGGGCGGCACCACAGCAACGACTGACGTGCCGGGCTCACGCACCAGCTGTCGGGGTAGCGCAGCATCAGCCAGGCCGCCAGCGGCTCGGCGGCCGGGCCCTCCTCCAGCTCGAACAGGCACGGGATACGCGTGAGCTGGGGTTTGAGCCCCAGTTGCCGAGCCTCGTCCACCAGCCGGGTGGCGTCGCCGTTGCCGCCCAGCAGCAAGGCCAGCAGGTCGTCGCAGCGCTGCTTGCGCCACTGCTGCTGCACTTGCAGGTGCCGTTGGGCCAGCAGCATCTCGGCGGTCATGCGCACCAGTTCGGCGTAGGTGCGCACCTGCTGCGGGTCGCCGGTGATGCCGAGCACGCCGATCAGGCGCCCGTCCAGCAGCAGCGGCAGGTTCACACCCGGCTGCACGCCCTTGAGGCATCTGGCGGCCTCTTCGTCGAGCTCGACGATGCGCGCGTTGGCCAGCACCAGTTGCGCGCCTTCGTGACGGGTGTTGATACGCTGCGCCTCGCCACTGCCCAGGATCAGCCCCTGGCTGTCCATGACATTGACGTTGTAGGGCAGAATGGCCATCGCACGGTCGACGATATCCTGTGCCAGGTCGTGGTCGAGCTCGAACATGGGCGGATCCTTGTGGTCGCAATGGTTGGTCGAGGGCACAGCGGTGCAGCGCAAAGGCTGTGCAAAAGCACAAAGACAGCGTCCTCTGGCTCAAACAGACTCGTCATGACAACTGCCTCGACGCAGTTGCGGCGATAAACATAAAAACAGAGAGAGAATCATGTCATACCGCCCTGCCCCTGACCAAGGCCACGACATCGACCGCAACGCGCTGTACCGGCGCATCACCCTGCGGCTGATCCCGTTCATCTTCATCTGCTACCTGTTCAACTACCTGGACCGCGTCAACGTCGGCTTTGCCAAGTTGCAGATGCTCGACGCGCTGAAGTTCAGCGAAACCATCTACGGCCTGGGTGCCGGCATCTTCTTCATCGGCTACGTGCTGTGCGGCCTGCCCAGCAACCTGGCGCTCAACCGCTTCGGGCCACGGCGCTGGATCGCGCTGATGATGATCGCCTGGGGCACGCTGTCGACCTGCCTGCTGTTCGTCACCACCCCCATGGAGTTCTACGTGCTGCGCCTGTTCACCGGCGCCGCCGAAGCGGGGTTCTTCCCGGGTATCGTGCTGTACCTCTCGCGTTGGTTCCCGGCGCAGCGGCGCGGGCGCATCATGGCGCTGTTCATGTCGGCGATCCCGGTGTCGGGGCTGCTGGGCGGGCCGTTCTCGGGGTGGATTCTCAACCACTTCGCCGCCGGCCAGGGCGGCCTGGCCGGCTGGCAATGGATGTTCCTGATCCAGGGCGTGCCTACCGTGGTGCTCGGCTGTCTGGCGATCGTGCTGCTCAGCGATGGCTACGCCAAGGCCGGCTGGCTGACCCCGGCGCAGCGCCAGGCGGTTGAGGCCGACCTGAACGCTGACGCGGCGGCCAAGCCGAAAACCGCCAGCGACAGCCTGCTGTCGGTGCTGGCCAACCCGTTGATCTGGACCTTCGGCTTCATCTACTTCTGCATCCAGAGCGGCGTGTATGCGATCAACTTCTGGCTGCCATCGATCATCAAGAACATGGGTTTCGACGATGCCCTGCTGATCGGCTGGCTGAGCGCCATCCCGTACCTGCTGGCCGGGCTGTTCATGCTGCTGGTGGGGCGTTCGGCAGACCTGCGCAACGAGCGGCGCTGGCACCTTGTGGTGCCGATGCTGATGGGCGCGGTGGGGCTGCTGATGGCGGTCAACTTCGCCCACAGCCCGGTGATCGCGATTCTGGGCCTGAGCATCGCGACCATGGGCGCGCTCACCGGCCTGCCGATGTTCTGGCCGATGCCCACTGCCCTGCTCACTGCGGGCACTGCGGTGGCGGGCCTGGCGATCATCAACTCGGTGGGCCAGATGGCCGGGTTCCTCAGCCCGTACCTGGTGGGCTGGATCAAGGACCAGACCGGCTCGACCGACGTGGCGTTGTATTCGCTGGCGGGGTTGATCGTGGTGGGCAGCCTGGTGGCGCTGCGGGTGTCGCGCTCCAGCTGACGACCGCTTCGCCGGCAAGGCCGGCTCCTACGGGCCTGAGGGCCGTTCACACGATTGTGCGGGAGCCGGCCTTGCCGACGAAGCTTTCAACCCTGTAAAACAGCTCGACCCCCTCCCGCAAAAGGATGCTCGAGCATGATCTACCGTCCCCTGGGCCGCAGTGGCCTGCAGGTTTCCGCCCTCACCCTGGGCAGCATGATGTTCGGCGAGCAGACCAGCACCGAAGACTCGCTGCGTATCATCGACAAGGCCTGGGACCAGGGCATCAATTTCATCGATACCGCCGACGTGTACAACGCCGGCCGCTCCGAAGAAATCGTCGGCGAAGCCATCGCCCGCCACCGTCACGACTGGGTGCTGGCCTCCAAGGTCGGCTTCGGCCCGGTCGACGGCCTGCCCAACCGCAGCGGCCTGAGCCGCAAGCATATCTTCAATGCCATCGACACCAGCCTCACGCGCCTGGGCACCGATTACCTGGACATCTACTACCTGCACCGCGAAGACCACGCCACCCCGCTGGAGGTCAGCGTGGCAGCCATCGGCGACCTGCTGCGCCAGGGCAAGGTCCGTCACTGGGGCGTGTCGAACTTTCGCGGCTGGCGCATCGCCGAGGTGTGCAACCTGGCCGAACGCCTGGGTATCCCCAAGCCCGTGATCAGCCAGCCGCTGTACAACATCGTCAACCGCCAGGCCGAAACCGAGCAGTTCACCGCTGCAGCCTTTCACGGCCTGGGCGTGGTGCCCTACAGCCCGCTGGCGCGTGGGGTGCTCAGCGGCAAGTACGCCCCCGACGCCACCCCGGACGCCAACAGCCGCGCCGGGCGCCAGGACAAGCGCATCCTCGAGACCGAATGGCGCAGCGAGTCACTGGCCATCGCGCAGAAGATCCACGCCTATACCCAGGCCAAGGGCGTGGGCATGGTCGAGTTCGCCATTGCCTGGGTGCTCAACAACCAGCACGTCAGCTCCGCCATCGTCGGCCCGCGCACCGAAGCGCAGTGGGACACCTATGGCGGTGCGCTGCAGGTGAAGATCACCGCCGAAGACGAAGCTTTCATCGATTCGCTGGTTACCCCCGGGCATGCCTCCACCCACGGCTACAACGACGCGGCGCACTTCGTCAGCGGGCGCCAGCCACGCTGAGTTCGCAACCGATCAGGTGGCTGATGGCGGCCTTGAGCTTCATCGGCCGCACCGGTTTGTGCAGCAGGCTGTGGCCCAGGTCGCGCACCTGCTGCTTGAGCTCCACGCTGTAGTTGGCAGTGATCATCAGGGCCGGCAACGGCGTATGCCGCTGCGTATTGATCGACCCGACCGCCTCCAGGCCGTTGCGGTCGTTGTCCAGGTGATAGTCGACGATCAGCAGGTCGGCCCACTCGCTGTCCAGTGCCACCTGGCGGGCCAGGTCCTGTTCGCTCAGGGCGGTGACCACCGAGCAGCCCCACTGCTCCAGCAAGCTGCGCATGCCCGCGCAGATCGCCGCATCGTTGTCCACCACCCAGATACGTGCGCCGTCCAGGCGTTCGGTCAGCGGCTCGACCTGTGACGGTTGCGGCTCGCGCCGGGGCGCACGCTTGCTGCGCGGCACCTCGATGGAGAACACCGAGCCTTTGCCCGGCGTGGAGCGCAGGTGCACGCGGTGGCCGAGAATGCCGGCGATCTTGTCGACGATGGCCAGGCCCAGGCCCAGGCCGCGATCCTGGTCGGGACGCTGCAGGTCGCCGCGCTTGAACTCCTGGAACACCTCGGCGCACTTGTCGGGGGCGATGCCGATGCCGGTGTCCCATACCTCGATGAACACCCGCTGCCCACGCCGACGGCACCCGAGCATCAGGCGCCCCTGCGGGGTGTAGCGGATGGCATTGCTGAGCAGGTTGCGCAGGATGCGTGCCAGCAGCTGGATGTCGCTGCGCACCCGCAGGCTGCTGCGCACGTAGCTCATGCGCAAGCCTTCGCTGGCGGCGGCATGGGCGTACTCGGCGGCCAGGTTGTCGAGCAGGTCGCTGACCGCGAAGGTCGCGACATCGGCCTTGATCACCCCGGCATCGAGCTTGGAGATGTCGACCAGGGTGCCCAGCAGGCTTTCGACGTCATCCAGCGAATTGCTGACGTTGCGCACCAGCGCCGGGCTTGCACAGTTCTGCTCCTGCAGCGCGCTGGTGAACAGGCGCGCGGCGTTGAGCGGTTGCAGCAGGTCGTGGCTGACCGCGGCAAGGAACTTGGTCTTGGACAGGTTGGCCTGGTCGGCCTCCTGCTTGGCCTCGCGCAGGCGCGCTTCGGCGCGGCGCCGCTCTTCGATTTCGCGCAGCAGTTGCTGGTTGAGCTGGGTGAGTTCGGCGGTGCGCTCGCGCACCCGCAACTCCAGGTTCTGGTAGGCCTGGTGCAGGGCTTCGGCGGTACGCCGGCGTTCGGTGATGTCGCGGATCAGCACGAAGATCCCCACCACCTCGCCGCTGGCCAGCTGGTTGGGCACATAGGAACGCAGCATGTAGCGCTCCTGGCCGTGGGCGTTGGTTTCGGCGAACTCGAACGTCACGCTCTCGCCCGACAGTGCCCGCTCCACGTAACTCTCCAGGCGCTGGTAATGCTCGGCGCTGTGCACCTCGCGCAGGCTCTGGCCGAGCATTACCCCGCGCGGCCAGCAGTACCACTGCTCGTACACCTTGTTGGTGAACTCGTAGACCAGGTCGGCGTTGAGGTAGGCGATCAGCGCCGGCACGTGGTCGGTGATCAGGCGGATCCAGCGCTCGCTCTCGCTCAGCGCCTCGGCATGCTGATAGCGCTCGGTGATGTCGGTGAAGGTGTTGACGAAACCGCCGGCCGGCAGCGGATGGGTACGGATTTCGAGCATGCGCCCGTCGAACAGGCGCTGCTCCAGTTCATGGATGCTGCGCCCGTTGGCATCGGTGCTGGCCGGGGTGAGCAAGGCCAGCTCGCTGTCGGCGATCACCTCGGCAAAGTCGCGATGGGCGGCAATCGGGGCCAGCCCGCTGAGTTCCAGGAAGCGCCGGTTCCACAACTCCAGCACGCCGTCGGCATTGACCATGGCCACGCCCTGGGACAGGTTGTCGACCGCACGCTGCAGCAGATGCGACTTCTGCGCCACGGCCTGTTCGCGGCGCTGGGTTTCGCTGAGCTTGATCTGGGTGATGTCGGTGAACAGCATCACGCAGCCGCCGCCCTGGGTCGGGCGCTCGCTGACCTGCAGCCAGCGCCCGCCCTGCAGGCGGTACACCATGTGCTCGGCGCTGGGGCCGCGTTGTTCTTCGCAGAACAGCCCGGTGCTCTGCATCAGCCGCTTGATCTCGGCCAGACGCATGCCGCCGATGATGCGGATGCGGCTGTTGGCCCAGAACGCCTTGAAGCGCTGGTTGAACAGCACGATGCGCTGCTGCGGGTCGAACAGCACGAAGGCGTCGGAAATGCTTTCGATGGCGTCCACCAGGTACTGGTGCGCGGTTTCGGCGCGCAGCCGCGCATCGCTGAGCAGGTGGTTGCTGGCCTTGAGTTCGGCCATGGCCTGGTTCAGCGCATCGGTGCGCTCGCGCACCTGCTCGGCCAGCACCACCGAGTGCTGGAACGCCGCATACGAGTCGTCCGGGCGCGCGGCACCCGATTCCTGGCGTTCGATCAGGGCGGCGTTGATACGGCTGAGCTTGCGGTTTTCATGCTGCAAGCGGGCGATCAGCGCGGCCTGGTCAATGTCCACGGCGTGCACGGGGCTGGCCAATGGCGACGCCGGTGAACGTCTGGTTGATGTGCATGCCATTGAACTGTTCTCCATAGGAGTTGAACCCCACCACAGGCTGCTGCTGCAAAAAGGCGCCGACGGCTTCGAACTCGGCGCTGCCTTCCAGCTCCAGGCGGCGCAGGAAGCAGTCGCAGCCGATGGTCAGCAGCAACGGCCCGAGGCGTTCGCGCAAGCCGTCGAACAACGCGCTCAGGTTGGGCAGCAGGGGCCCGGGGCGCATGGCGGTGAGCACGATGCCGTTCTCCACCGCGCAGTAGAAACTCAGGCTGCCGTCGTCGTGCACCTGCTGGATGGCCCGCACGTAGTAGCGCTCGTTGATGCGCACCGCCAGCGGGTGGGCGGCGAAGGTGCGGTGGTCGAGCTGTTCGGGGGGCACGCCGATCAGCGCGGCGTATTCCTGCGCGGCGGGTTCGGCATTGAGCTCGTAGACCCGGCGCAGGGTACTGTCGGCGCGGGTGACCACGAGCTTTTCCTGGCGCGGCTGGATGTGGTGGGTGGTGAACACCTCGAAATCCAGGCAGGTATTGACCAGCAGCACCACGGCAGCGCTGCTGTGGAAGGCGCCGTCGAAGTACACATGGGTGTGGTGCAGGTAGTTGTCGTCGCCGGCCGAGCCGCCGAAATGCGGGATGTCGCCCAGGGCGGCACTGAGGGCGGCAAGCACAGTTTCCTCACGGCTGGACAGCCCGTCGAGCAGGGTCAGGGCGAAGCTGTGGCCCTTGATCGGGGCCAGGGTGTTGCTGCGACAGTCGCCGACCAGGCGCTCGACCATCTGCTGCGCGTCGATCAGGCTGAAGTACTGCATGGGGGCGATGAGTTCGGCGGCAATCGAGAACATCCGGTAATCGAAGCCCAGCGCGGTGATGCAGCCGCGGCCGTAGCCTTCGGGGGTGATTTCGCCGGCGCTGGTGCAGCCTGCCAGGCGGATGCCGCCCAGGCTCTGTTGCAGCGAGTGGGCCAGGGCTGGCAAGTCGTATTCGGCGGAGCAGAAGAACAGCACGAAGCCCAGGTGCGGGTGCAGCAGCTGACGGGCCAGGTCCTGTGCGGCCTCTTCGGCGACACTGGCGCGCGAGACGGCACTGACAATGCCCTCGGCGGGGGGTTGGTGCATGACGGCCTCCGGCGGGGGCTTTAACGGATGGGCCCAGTGTACGAAGGGGCTGGAGGGGGTCGAATGCTACTTGGGTAGTGGGTGGGGGTGGCATTGGTTGTAGGTTTGCAAGGGCGGTGCCCTTTCGCTGGAACGCCGGCGCCCACAGGTTTGCCACTGACGTGAAGAACAGTGGCATCGCTGTGGGCGCCGGCTTGCCAGCGAAGGGGGCGACGCGGTTTACCAGGTCAGCACGGCACCCAGGGCCAGCGTATCGGTGTCTTCGTTCTGGCTGCTGCCCTCATGCCCGCGGATTTCGAACTGGTTGTATTCGGCTACCAGGGTGAGGTTGGCATTGATGTCGCGGAACAGCGCGATGCCGCGGGTCTCGTAGTCGGCGCCGGTGTTGACCGCGCCGTTGCCGTCGTCCTTGGTCTTGCCGTACGACAACGCCAGGCGGTTCTTGCCGAACTTGTACGAGCCCTGCATCAGGTAGCCCTTGCTGTCGACCTCGCGCAAGGTGGCTTCCCCGGCGTTGTTGGTGAAGAACGGGTTGATGCCCTTGGCGGTGAAGCCGGAACCGGTCAGCGAGAAGGCGCCCATCTTGGCCTGTACGCCATAGCCCAGGCCCTTGGAGGTCACCGAGTCGACGTTGTGGTCGGTGTTGTCCGAGGTCTGGTAGCCACCGTTGATCCAGCTGTAGATCTTGGCGCCCCCCAGGTCGAACTGGTAGGTGATCTCGCTCTCGGTGCGCGGATTCTTCTGGTAGGCCTTGCCCACCGCGCTGTCATCGTTGGTATCGACCGGGTCCATGATGCCCACGGCGATGCGCAGGCCATCCATCACCGGGGTGCGATAGGTGATCTGCGCAGTGGGGAACGGGTACGGGTAGCCGGTGCCGATGTTGCCGAACGATACGCCGCCACCGTCCACCAGGCCGAGGGTGTCACTGACCTGGCCATAGCCGGCCAGCAACTCGTCGAGCAGGATGTTGGAACGGGCGAACAGGCCGAAGTCCTTGCCGATCAGTACTTCGCCCCACTCTGAATTGGTCACGGTGCCGTAGAACTGACGCACGTCGATGGCCGTGTCGGTGCCGTTGGTTTCACTGTCGTTGATGGTGACCCAGAACGAAGCGCGCCCGCCCAGCTTGAGGTCGTCGATCTGACGGGTCATGTTGAAACCCAGGTAGTTGGGCAGAAAGCCCATCTTGACCCGGGACTGGCGACGGTCGAACTGCTCGCCGTCACGGTCGACCTTGCTGTTGACGTAGAAGGCGTTGATGTAGCCGTCGGTGGAAAAGGTCGTGTCGTCCTTGTCGTACAGCATGATCTCGGCCTGGGCCAGCGGGGTCAGGCCCAGCGCGGCAAGGCTCGCCACCAAGGGCAGGAAACGTGTATGGGCATTCTTATTGTTGTGCATGACGCTCTCCGCAAACGGGTGGACGGTTGTCGGAGGCGATTATCGAAAAGCGGCGCCGCGCGCCCTACGCTGCCTTGGGGGCAAGGCGCTGCTGCTTTGGCGAGGCGCGAGGTGCCAGGCACCGGGGAACTAATCCTGTGTCCGCCAGTGTCACAAGGCTAAAGTGCCAGCACCCGCTCCGGATGGCCGAGACCACCATGCAAAAATGCAGACAGGCACTGCAGTTTTGTCGATTGTAATGGGCAAAATTGCACTGTTACGATCCGACGATCCTTGAATTCATCTCCACGGCGCGACAAATCATGTGGAAAATCAATAACAAAGCAGGGAGACAGCGATGACCGCGCAAGCGCATTCCCCGGTCGATACCAACGTACTGGCTACCGTACGCAACCATGTAGGCCATCTGACCCTCAACCGCCCCGCCGGCCTCAACGCCCTGACCTTGCCGATGGTGCGTCAGCTGCAGCAGCAGCTCGACGCCTGGGCCGTCGACCCGCAGGTTCACGCAGTGGTACTGCGTGGCGAAGGCCCCAAGGGTTTCTGCGCCGGCGGCGACATCCGTTCGCTGCATGACAGCTTCAAGGCAGGCGACAGCCTGCACCGCGACTTCTTCGTGGAGGAGTACGCGCTGGACCTGTGCATTCATCACTACCGCAAGCCCATCGTTGCCCTGATGGACGGCTTTACCCTGGGCGGCGGCATGGGCCTGGCCCAGGGCGCGGAGCTGCGTGTGGTCACCGAGCGCAGCCGCCTGGCCATGCCCGAAACCGGCATCGGCTACTTTCCGGACGTGGGCGGCAGCTATTTCCTGTCGCGCATCCCCGGTGAACTGGGCACCTACCTGGGGGTGAGCGGCGTGCAGATCCAGGCGGCCGACGCGCTGTACTGCGGGCTGGCCGACTGGCACATCGACAGCGCCAGGCTGAGCACCCTGGATGAACGCCTGAACACGCTCAAGTGGAGCGAGCACCCGCTCAAGGACCTGCAGGGCGTGCTGGCCAGGCTGGGCACCCAGACCCTGGACAACCCTCCCCTGGCTGCGCTGCGCCCGGCCATCGACCACTTCTTCGCGTTGCCCGATGTGGCCAGCATCATCGAGCAACTGCGTGCCGTGACCGTCGGCGACAGCCACGAATGGGCACTCAAGACCGCCGACCTGCTGGCCACGCGCTCGCCCCTGGCGATGGCCGTGACCCTGGAGATGCTGCGCCGCGGGCGCCACCTGAGCCTGGAGGACTGCTTTGCGATGGAGCTGCACCTGGACCGGCAATGGTTCGAGCACGGCGACCTGATCGAAGGCGTACGCGCGCTGATCATCGACAAGGACAAGCAGCCTCGCTGGAACCCCGCCACCGTCGCCGAGCTTTCACGCTCGCGGGTGGATCAATTCTTCGAAGGCCTGTGAGGGCCGGAGTACGCACATGCAAGACCTGGAACTGACTGAAGAACAGATCATGATCCGCGACATGGCGCGCGACTTCGCCCGTAACGAGATCGCCCCGCATGCCCAGGCCTGGGAAAAGGCCGGCTGGATCGACGATGGCGTGGTGGCCAGGATGGGTGAGCTGGGCTTGCTGGGCATGGTGGTGCCCGAGCAATGGGGCGGCAGCTACACCGACTACGTGGCCTATGCACTGGCGGTGGAAGAGATTGCCGCCGGCGATGGCGCCACCGGGGCGTTGATGAGCATCCACAACTCGGTTGGCTGCGGCCCCCTGCTCGCCTATGGCAGCGACCTGCAGCAGCAGACCTGGCTGGAGCGTCTGGCCACCGGCCAGGTGATCGGCTGCTTCTGCCTTACCGAACCCCAGGCCGGCTCCGAGGCGCACAACCTGCGCACCCGTGCCGAGCGCGTGGGTGACGAGTGGGTGATCAACGGGTCCAAGCAGTTCGTCAGCAATGCGCGGCGCGCGGGCCTGGCGATCGTGTTTGCGGTGACCGACCCGGAGCTGGGCAAGAAAGGGTTGTCGGCGTTTCTGGTGCCGACCGACAACGAAGGTTTCGTGGTCGATCGCAGCGAACACAAGATGGGCATTCGCGCCTCCGACACCTGTGCGGTGACCTTGAACAACTGCCGTGTGCCGGCAGCCAACCTGCTGGGCGAGCGTGGCAAGGGCCTGGCGATCGCGCTGTCCAACCTTGAGGGTGGGCGTATCGGGATTGCGGCTCAGGCGCTGGGCATTGCGCGTGCGGCGTTCGAGGCGGCGCTGGTGTATTCGCGTGACCGCATCCAGTTCGGCAAGCCGATCAACGAGCACCAGAGTGTGGCCAACCTGCTGGCCGACATGCAGGTGCAACTCAATGCGGCGCGGTTGTTGATACTGCATGCGGCGCGTTTGCGCAGTGCGGGCAAGCCGTGTTTGAGCGAGGCTTCGCAGGCCAAGCTGTTTGCTTCGGAGATGGCCGAACGGGTGTGTTCCAAGGCCATCCAGGTGCATGGTGGGTATGGTTACCTGGAAGACTACCCCGTGGAGCGATACTACCGCGATGCGCGGATCACGCAGATCTATGAGGGCTCGAGCGAGATTCAGCGCATGCTGATTGCGCGGGAGTTGAAGCACTATCCGTTGTAAAGGCGCGGTTTGATGTGATGCCGGGCCACCATGGCCTGTCAGCCTTGTTGGCCCGGCCCCAGACCTTCTAGCGATCCACCCGTTTGAGCACCTGCCGCTCATACTGCGGGTACAGATGGCTCACGCTGCGAATGAGCTCGTACTGACTCAACGCTATGCCCGCAAACCGCTGGGGTATCGGCGTGGCAATCACCTCGGTCATGTCCAGCCCCTGCGCCGCACTCTCACGCATCACCTTGTCCAGCCACCCCAGGTAATCAACCATCTGCGCAAACGGCGCACGGTCCGTGGCCAGCGGGCCGTGCCCCGGCACCAGCACCTTCCACGGCAGCGCCTCGAGCCGCTGCAGATCCTGTAGCCACACCGCCAGGCCAGGGGTGTTGGGCGTGGTCAGCGCACGCTGGTAGAACAACAGATCGCCGGCAAACAACACTCCGGTCTTCTCGTCGAACACCGCCAGGTCGGCACCGCTGTGACCGGTCAAGGCCAGCAGCCGCAGCCGGTGCGAACCGAACGCACGCTCACCCGCCGCCACCGGCTGGTCGGGCAGGCGTACCTGGGTGCCACGCATCCAGTCACCCACCATGCGGTACATGTTCTCGGCCAGGCCATCACCCTGCTCCTCCAGCAACTGCGTGGTGCCAGGCAGTGCACCGACAGACACACCGGCAAAGGCCTGGCTGCCCAGCGCATGATCGGGGTGGTGATGGGTCAGCAGCACCTGCACCACCGGCTGGTCGGTGACGCTTTCGATGGCTTTGCGCAAGGCCTGCCCATAGCGCAGCGACGGACCGCTGTCGATCACCACCACGCCAGCCTCGGTGACGATGAAACCGGTGTTGACGATGTTGCCGCCATTGGTACGGGAGAAGTGCTCGGTGCTGCCCTCCAGCACATAGGTGCCGGCCGCGATCTGGCGCGGCGCCAGGCGATAGTCCACGTCGGCCAGGCTCGGCAGGCTGACACACGCCAGCAACAGCAACAGTACTCGCATCACGGTCCTCACTCGATGGCAGCGTCGAACTGGTTGCCGTTGTTGTCACGCAGCACCAGGCGGGTAGCCCCCTGGTTGAGCAGGTCGAAGCCCAGGCTGGGGTTCTCGCTCACGGCAGGAAACAGTTCGAGGGTGGCCAGCGACTGGCCCTTGGCATCGAACAGCTCGGCGTGTTCGATGAAGAATTCGGGGATGCCGCCAGTCAGGCCGTTATCCATCGGGTGCGACACGTCCAGGCGCACGCGGCTGAAGGCTTCGCGCGGGTAGCGTGCACCCAGTACCTGGCCCAGACGCTCTTCCCAGCCGGGCTGGCTGCGTACCACGCTGGGCGCCGTGCAGCCACCGCCGGCGGCATCGATCAGGCCCGAACCGATGTGCCAGGTACCGTCATCGGTCAACACGGCCGCACGCAGCGGGGTGGCCTGCTCGATGCGTATGCGCACAGCCAGCCACGGCAGAACCTGCGGGCCGGGATGGAAATCGACGACCCGCGGTATCGGGTTGAGTTCGGCCCACACGAGTATGCGCTGCACCTTGCCCGGCAACGCCCGGGCATCGACCTGCAACGGCACCTGTCGGGCGTCCTCGGCGAATGGCGGGGCAATCACCCGCACGCGCTCATCAAAGACGTAGGGCTCATCCTGGAGCCACTGTTTGCGATAGAACTCCCACATCACCGATGGCACCGGATCGGCACCCGGCTGTATTGCACAGGCCGGGCCGGCCAGCAGCAACGCGGCCAACAGCAACGGTACCCGGCGCATGGCCTATTCCTCGATGTGCACGCTGTCAAGGTAGGTACGCACCGCCCACAACGCTTCCTGGCTCAGGTAGTCGGCCATCTTGGGCATGTACACGCGCCCGTCACGCACCGCGCCGTTGCGTACCCGCTCCACGAACCATTCATCGCCCGCCTCGCCCTCGTCCAGCAGGCGCAGGTCGGGGGCGATGCCACCGGACTTGGCTTCCAGGCCGTGGCAGGCCGCGCAGTTCTGGTTGTAGGCCGAGGCGCCGATGGACACTGCCTCGTCATGGTTGGGGCCGTTGCGGTAGGGGTTGGTTTCACGCCACTCGTCACCGAGTTTTTCCAGGGTGCCGGTGTTGACCGCCGACGGGGTCACGTTGCCATGGGCGAACACCGCCCCGGTACTCATCAGGCCGGCCATCAGCACGGCGCTCATCCAGGCGTTTTTCACTGTTGTCATTGTTCTGCCCTCGACTGCTTTGTCTGTACGGTTTGCACGCAGGCACCTCGCGATACCGGGGTGCTGCCGGGCATCTTAGAAAGCGCACTCCAGCGCCCCCATGCTGCTTTGGTGGTCGCGTGCTACTCCCTTGGTAGTAGGGCTTGTGGGGCAGTGCCAAATCATGCGCCGACTGGGACATTTTCCCGCTCAGGGCGGGAGTTTTTCCGTATCTGCGCAGGCGGCGACGATCCAGTCTAGGCAGGCACAAAACCTCCATTGGGAACACCCACTATGACAATAAGATCGTTACCCGCCGCGCTTTCCCCACTGTCCATGGCTGTGCAGGCCGTCCTGCTGGTCTCGAGCCTGGCCCTGGCACCGGCGGCCAACGCCAAGCCGGTGACCTGGGAAGACATCGCCAACGACCACCTCAACACCCAGAACGTGCTGCAGTACGGCATGGGCACCAATGCCCAGCGCTGGAGCCCGCTGGCCATGGTCAACGACAAGAACGTGTTCAAGCTGACCCCGGCCTGGTCGTACTCCTTCGGTGACGAAAAGCAACGCGGCCAGGAATCCCAGGCGATCATCAACGACGGCGTGATCTACGTCACCGGCTCCTATTCGCGGGTGTTCGCCCTGGATGCCAAGACCGGCAAGCGTCTGTGGACCTACAACCATCGCCTGCCGGACAACATTCGTCCGTGCTGTGACGTGGTCAACCGTGGCGCTGCCATCTTCGGCGACAAGATCTACTTCGGCACCCTCGATGCCCGCGTGATCGCGCTGAACAAAGACACCGGCAAGGTGGTATGGAACAAGAAATTCGGCGATCACAGCGCCGGCTACACCATGACCGGCGCCCCGACCCTGATCAAGGATCAGAAGAGCGGCAAGGTGCTGCTGATTCACGGCAGCTCCGGTGACGAATTCGGCGTGGTCGGCCAGCTGTATGCCCGCGACCCGGAAACCGGTGAAGAAGTGTGGATGCGTCCGTTCGTCGAAGGCCACATGGGCCGCCTGAACGGCAAGGACAGCACCCCTACCGGCGACGTCAAGGCGCCGTCCTGGCCGGACGATCCGACCACCGAGACCGGCAAGGTCGAATCCTGGAGCCACGGTGGCGGCGCCCCATGGCAAAGCGCAAGCTTCGACCCCGAAACCAACACCATCATCGTCGGCGCCGGCAACCCTGGCCCGTGGAACACCTGGGCACGTACCTCCAAGGACGGCAACCCGCACGACTTCGACAGCCTGTACACCTCGGGCCAGGTCGGCGTCGACCCGACCACCGGTGAGGTCAAGTGGTTCTACCAGCACACCCCGAACGATGCCTGGGACTTCTCGGGCAACAACGAACTGGTGCTGTTCGACTACAAGGACAAGGACGGCAAGCAGTACAAGGCCACCGCGCACGCTGACCGCAACGGCTTCTTCTATGTGGTGGACCGCACCAACGGCAAGCTGAAAAACGCCTTCCCGTTCGTGGACAACATCACCTGGGCCAGCCACATCGATCTCAAGACCGGTCGCCCGGTCGAAAACGAAGGCCAGCGCCCTGCCAAGCCATTGCCAGGCGAAACCAAGGGCAAGCCGGTGGAAGTCTCGCCACCGTTCCTGGGCGGCAAGAACTGGAACCCGATGGCCTACAGCCAGGACACCGGCCTGTTCTACGTACCGGCCAACCACTGGAAAGAGGAATACTGGACCGAAGAAGTCAACTACAAGAAAGGGTCGGCCTACCTGGGCATGGGCTTCCGCATCAAGCGCATGTACGAGGACCACGTAGGTTCGCTGCGTGCGATGGACCCGACCACCGGCAAGGTGGTGTGGGAGCACAACGAGCGCCTGCCGCTGTGGGCCGGCGTGCTGGCCACCAAGGGCAACCTGGTGTTCACCGGTACCGGCGACGGCTACTTCAAGGCCTTCAACGCCAAGACCGGCGAAGAGCTGTGGAAATTCCAGACCGGCAGCGGCATCGTTTCGCCACCGATCACCTGGGAACAGGATGGCGAGCAGTACATCGGCGTGACCGTCGGCTACGGCGGTGCAGTACCGCTGTGGGGTGGCGACATGGCCGAGCTGACCAAGCCGGTGGCACAGGGTGGATCGTTCTGGGTGTTCAAGATTCCG
Source organism: Pseudomonas palmensis (assembly GCF_049942755.1). NCBI lineage: Bacteria > Pseudomonadati > Pseudomonadota > Gammaproteobacteria > Pseudomonadales > Pseudomonadaceae > Pseudomonas > Pseudomonas palmensis. Next base: position 5,120,397 of record NZ_CP187958.1, on the reverse strand, counting down.
GCCTGGGATACCAAGACCGCCAAGCGTTGATCTGAGCGTTTTCGCGGGTCAAGTTCGCCACCACAAGGGATCACCAAACCTGTGGGAGCGGGCTTGACCCGCGTCTGCTTTCAAACTGCCAAGGAGATTCCCATGAAGTATCTGCCCCTAGTGCTCGCCGTCGCCCTGTCCCCGGCTTTTGCTGCCGACGACGAACTGGAACCACAGCCGCTGAAGATCAACGGCTGCATCATCCAGCCTGAAAGCCAGTGCCCCGGCGCCAACCTGCAGAACGCCGACCTGAACAACCAGGACATGCGCAAGATGAACCTGGCCGGTGCCGACCTGCGTGGCGCCAACTTGCGTCACGCCAAGCTCGACCTGGCCAACCTGGAGAAAGCCAACCTGCAAGGCGCCAACCTCACCCGTGCCAGCCTGCAGCAAACCAACCTGCGCGTGGCCAACTTCACCGATGCCACGCTGATCGCGGTCCAGGCCTGGGGCATGTACGCCCAGGGCGCCAACTTCAATGGTGCCAACCTCAGCGCCGCCTACCTGGAGTTTGCCCGCCTGTCCGGCGCCAAGCTGCACAATACCAACCTGCAAGCCGCCGACCTGGAAATGACCTGGCTGAGCAGGGCCGACCTTGTGGGGGCGAACCTGGCCGATGCCAACCTGCAGGAAGCCAAGTTCGGTGAAAGCAACCTGGAGAAAGCCGACCTGCGCGGCACTCGCCAGCACTACGCCAACTTCCAGGACAGCAACATGGAAGGCTGCCAGGGTTGCCCGAGCACCTGGGACTAGGTGCCTGCGTACACAGCCTACGCCGCTATACGCAGCAGGCCGGCTTCGATTGCCAGGTGCACCAGTTCGGCATGGGAGCTGACCTGCAGCTTGCTCTTGAGCAAGGTCAGGTAGTTGGAGACGGTCTTGGCGCTGATGCACAACTGCTGGGCTATCAACCGGGTCGGCGTGCCCTTGGCCAGCATCAGGAAGATTTCGATCTCGCGCTGGGTCAGCCCCTGCAGGCGAGCATTGCCGCCACCCTGCCCCGGGTGCGGCTGACAGGCCAGCTGGGTGGCCAGCGGTTGCTCGATGTAGGCATGCCCCGCCAGTACCCGGCGCACGGCTTCAAGCACCACCGCCGGCGCTGCCGCCTTGGACAGAAACCCGCAGGCCCCCGCGTCCAGTGCCTGGCGAACCAGGCCCAGCTCGGTGTGTTCGCTGAAAAACAGCACGCGCAGTTGCGGCAGGCGCTGACGCAGGCGCCGGGTGGTTTCCAGGCCGCTGATGCCGGGCAGGTCGAAGTCCATGATCACCAGGCCGGGCAGTTCCTCCTGCACCTGCTGCAGGGCCTCTTCGCCGCTGCCGGCCTCGCGAACTGGCAGGCCATTGAGCCCTTCGCCCAGAAAGTGGGCCAGGCCCAGGCGGATCATCGGGTGGTCGTCGACCAGCAAGATGCCCATCGCGCAGTACTCCTGTAGTGGCTATACCCCATGCTAGAGCCGCTGGCGAGCACGGCCGCTACTACTTTGGTACTGCCCGCGCTGTCGATGGTCGCATTCACAAAGCGCCAGTACTGGCCTGTAATACCAGGCATAACAAAAACGAGACTGCCGACCATGCTGCTGCGTGCCTTGTTCGCTTCTGCCTGCCTGACCCTGGCGGTGCCCGCCAGCGCCGACACGGCGCTGTTCACTGCCGACGGCTACCGCGCCACCCTGTACCGCAGCCCTACCCCCGATAAGGCGCCGCCGGCGCAGACCCTCGATACCGCGCAGCTGCAGGCTCTGCTGCAACAGCAGCCCCCGCCGTTGCTGATCGACGTGTACAAGCGCCCCTGGCTGCATGGACGGTTCATCGACAGCGAGCCGCATGCCAACCTCCCCCACAGCCACTGGCTGGCCAACACCGGCGATGGCCAGCTGGACGACGCCTGGGCCCGCTATTTCAGCCGCCACCTGCAACGCCTGAGCCATGGCGACAAGCAGCGCGCCATCGTCTTCTACTGTCGCTCCGATTGCTGGCTGAGCTGGAATGCGGTCAAGCGCGCCGATGCACTGGGCTACACGCGGCTGTACTGGTACCGTGATGGCCTGGATGCCTGGGAGAATGCCGGGCTGCCGGTACACCCCGCGACACCCGAAGCGTTCCCCTGACTACTGTCTGCCTAGCGGTCAACCACAACAATAAGGTGCAAAGCCATGTACAAGATTCTGATCGCCGACGACCACCCGCTGTTTCGCGAAGCGATCCACAACGTCATCACTGACGGCTTCCCTGGCAGCGAGGTCATGGAAACCGCCGACCTGGACAGCGCCCTGAGCCTGACCGGCCAGCATGACGACCTGGACCTGATCCTGCTGGACCTGAACATGCCCGGCATGCATGGCCTTGGCGGGCTGATCAACCTGCGCAACGAGGCGCCGACGATCCCGGTGGTGATCGTCTCGGCCGAGCAGGACAAGCAGGTGGTGCTGCAGGCAATCACCTATGGCGCGGTGGGGTTCATCACCAAGTCGTCGCCGCGCTCGCAGATGACCGATGCCATCGAGCAGATCCTCAACGGCAACGTGTACCTGCCGCCCGACATCATCCGCACGCAAAAAAGCACCGGCCGGCGCAACCAGAGCGAGCATGCAGGCTTTGCCCCGGAGCTGCTGCAGGCGCTCACCCGCAAGCAGTTGCTGGTGCTCGAGCGCATGACCAAGGGGGAGTCGAACAAGCAGATCGCCTACAACCTGGATATCGCCGAGACCACGGTCAAGGCCCATGTCTCGGCGATTCTGCGCAAGCTCAACGTGCATAATCGGGTGCAGGCGATTCTCAGTGCCGGCGATATCGACTTTACCGCCTATCTGCGGCGCTGATCAGCCGGCGCCGGGCAGCGCGAGGGTCTTGCCGCTGCCCACCGGCCCCATCGTCAACAGGGTTTCGGCCAGGGTCATGGGAACGATCATGTCCTTGGCGTTCTGCGCCTTGTAGTTGATGTCGGCATCGATGTGCTGTTGCACCTGCGCCGCATAGTCGGCCGGATACTGGGCCTTCTCGATTGCCGGCAGGCTGTTGTAGTGAGCCTGCACTTGCTTGAAGAAGTCCGTCATGCGACCGGTGGTGTTGTATTCCTGTTGCGCCTTGTCGCTGACCTCGCGACGCCACGCCTGCTCCTGGCGGGTGGACTCCTCGAACGCGGCGCGCCGTTCGTTGACCGTGAAGGTGCCGCTGTCATCGTAGGTGATCAGCGCCAGCTGCTCGCGCGACAGGCCGGCGAACGGGTTTTCAACGGTCTTGCTGCCCACGGTCAGCGTCGCGTTCACGAACGCAGTGGCCTGTTCGGCCCGGGCCAGCAGCTCGGGGTCATCGGTGGCCGGTACTTCCTTGTCGTGGGCGGCCTTGTTGGCCGAATACGCAGCGCCGGTAATCTTGTCGAGCAGCGACCTGGCCAACGCACCGAGTGCCGAATGGCTCAGGCCGGTATCGCGCTCGCTGGCACGGGTGGCACTTGCGGCCAGTTGACGGGCCAGGTTGGAGACACTGCTGGTATCCTGCCCGGCGTAGGCATTCAGGGCCCTGGCGCTGCTGCTGTTGCCATGGTTGATGCCAAGGCTGGTAGGGAGGGGGCTTGCACCGGTGGTGCGGGTGGTAATGGCCGATGTGTAGTCGTTCACATGCATCGGGAGACTCCATGTGGTGGTATGCACGTCTGTGCGGCGTGCGCTGACAACGCTCCGGTGCCAGCAATCGGGCGCAAGCCTAACGCCATTTGCCGGTTGCATCCAGTTGCGCGCCTGAAGTAAGCTCGGGCAATCAACTGGAGCACAGCATGTCGTCTATTTCCCTCACTCAAGCACTGCACACAGGTCGCGTATCGCACCTGGCGGCTGTGCATGCGTGCGCGGCACTGTCTGCCAGCGGCTTTTATTTTGGGTATTGGTTTAGCCACAGGCGCCGCTGATACCCACACCGGCGCCCACTCCCAGGGCCGCCGAACACGAGAATACTCAACCCCCGGTCGGCCCTGCCCACCGGGGGTTTTGTTTTGGGCGCCGTACACCACCGACATCGATGAGGATTGCAGCATGAACCACAGCACCTATTACCGTTACCAAAGCCTTGCCTGGCGATTTAGCCACTGCCGTTCGGGCCAGCCAGCCGCCTCCGACCGGTCCAGTACAGGTGGCACGCAAACACCGACACGAAATCGAACATCTCGCTAGGGCCGAAGGCGCGGGACCGAACCCGCCTTCCGCCCAAGGAAACCCGACCATGCAAGCGTCCACCCAAGCCCTGAACCTGTCCCAACCCCAGGCTGTCGCAGCCAACAGTAGCCTCAACCTGCGCCTGCCCAGCCCGTTTCAGCTCAAGCAGCAACTGCCCTTGTCCAGCGCCCTTGGCGGCCAGGTCGAGCGCCACCGCCAGGCGGTGAAGGCGATTCTCGACGGCGAGGATGATCGCCTGCTGGTGATTGTCGGCCCCTGCTCGCTACACGACCCCCACGCTGCCCTCGAATACGCCGAACGCCTGGCTGCCCTCTCCCGCCAGGTTGATGACCAGTTGTTGCTGGTGATGCGTGCCTATGTCGAAAAGCCTCGCACCACGGTGGGCTGGAAAGGCCTGGCATACGACCCGCACCTGGATGGCAGCGATGACATGCAGGGTGGCCTTGCGCTGTCTCGCCAGCTGATGCTGGGCATGCTCGAACGGGGCCTGCCGGTGGCCACCGAACTGCTGCAGCCGATGGCAGCAGGCTACTTCGATGACCTGCTGAGCTGGGCGGCCATCGGTGCACGCACCACCGAATCGCAGATTCACCGCGAGATGGTCAGCGGCCTGGGGCTGCCGGTCGGATTCAAGAATGGCACCGACGGCGGCGTGGGTATCGCCTGCGACGCCATCCGCAGTGCCGCGCATGCCCACCGCCACTTCGGGCTGGATGCCCAGGGGCATCCGGCGATCGTCGAGACCCTTGGCAATCCTGATACCCACCTGGTGCTGCGCGGCGGCCACCAGGGCCCCAACTACGATGCCGCCAGCCTGGAGCAGGCACGCCAGGGCCTGCACAAGGCCGGCATCCGCCCACGCCTGATGGTGGACTGCAGCCATGCCAACAGCGGCAAGGACCCACTGCGCCAACCTCAAGTGTTCAATCAGGTGCTGCAGCAACGCTTGCAGGGTGACCGCTCGATCATCGGCATGATGCTCGAAAGCCATTTGTTCGAGGGTTGCCAGGCACTGGGCAAGGCCCCCCTGCGCTACGGTGTATCGATCACCGATGGCTGCCTGGGCTGGGGGGCCACAGAAGCCTTGTTGAGCGAAGCGGCCACTAGCCAACGCGGGTAGACACCTGCCGCCCCGACGAGGGCGCCTCGGCGCCCCTCACATAGGCAGAATGTTAAGGGGCAGGCAGGTCAGACGTTCTGGTCCTGCCGTTCCAGCTTGCCCAGGGGCAGTGGGTTGGCCGCTGTCGCGTCGATTACCGAAGGGCCTGATCGTTCGGGTCGTAGATGAACAGGCGTCCATCTGTGGGCATCGGGTGCAACTGAAGCAACGGCAAGGTACGGCCCGTATCGGCGAAGTAATCGGTCTGGAACCGCTTGCCACCTGCCAGGCCATCGCCCGCAAAGTAACTGGCCCTGCTGTAGAGCAGCGCCTCAAGCGGCAATCCAAGCGGCGCACCGGCGGGCCAGGCCGCTACAACCATTTCATTCCAGCCAAGGCCATCGTTGAGCTGTTGGCGGATCTCGTTGGCCACCCGAAATTGTTGCGCCGCCGGGGAGAACCAACAACCTGAGTATGGGCTGCCACGGAAGCGCGCCAACCATGCCGCTGCCGAATCGATCCCCGCTGAGGCGCAAGAAAGCCGGAAGTCGCACATATCGGCCCGCCCGCCAGTGCTACCATCGAAGGGGTACACGCACCGTAGAGACAAGGGTCTGGTCGCCGGTGCCGCTTCTTCACGTATCACCAGCCCCTGCGCCTTGTAGGTACGCAGCACCTTGCTGTCGGCGCGAAAATAACTGAAGGACACGCCATTGCCGCGTACCGAATTGGAGCTCGGGTTCCACGCACGGAAGTTGCCGACATCGGTCGTGCGCAGCAGTACACCACGGCAGTAGAAGGCGCCCCGATTGCCCCGGCAGGTGTCGTCGCCATTGCCGGTGTCGAGGTAGCGTGTGTTGAGCCGTGCCGCCACCCGGTAGCCATTGTCCAGTTGGTCTTGCTGACTGAAGCCGAAGACCTGCCCCTGCGGTTCGCCAAGCTGCAAGCGCAGTAGCGGCAGCCATGTACCGGTGGCCTGGAAGTAATCGCGTTGGCTGCTCTGGGCGCGCAACAGACTGCCGGCTTGCCCGGGGTCATAGAACACGCCCTGGATCGCGAGTTGCCCCGGCGCCTGCGCATTCCAGCCGTTCACCACCACCTCGCCCAGGTTGGCCGCTGGCCGGGTGGCCTGGTACGGCTTGCCGTGGGCCAGCGCCGTAAAGCGATCAAACAGCAAAAACCCCGCGCCCGAGCCCAATGTCGTCGGCACATGGTCTTTGCGCACAAAGATGAAGCGCATGTCGGTGCCTTCGGCGGCGTCAGGCACCCAGAACTTCTCGGCCTGGTTGGGCATCAGCGTGCGCAGCACGATGCCGCTGCAGGCAAAGGCAGGTGCGCGCCCCACGCACTGGGACGCGGTACTGGCGTAGCGCGCATTCAGCAGCGCGGCGGTTTGTGCCCCCCCAAGGGCGTACGCTGCACTCTGTACAAGGCACAAGGTGCAGCCCAGGCACAGTGAACGCATCAGGTTCCTCATCGTCGACTCCTTGGCAGCGTGGCTGCGATCAGTGGATACCGGCTTGGATAGCCTGGTTCGTACTCGCCCGCCCCGAGAAGGCAGTGCCAGCAGAGGGTTTCAGGTACGATTGCTCACCTTCACTCCGTAGCTCACCGTGCTGCGGCGCTTGTCGGTCGCAGTGAAGCCCCCTGGTTACCTCCATGCCCTATGCCTTGCGTTGTCACAGGTTCTGGTCCAGGGGGTCGAAGGTGAACACCTGGCCGTTGGCCGCCGTCAGATCGACCCGTAGCACAGGAATGACCTTGCCGGCCTGTTGGTAGTAATCGCGCTGGATGTACCGGGCACCGTTCAGCCCGCCACTGCCACGGATAAGGAATGCAGCCTCGAGTGTGAGCTGCGGGCCGATGTTCTGCGGCCAGGACGCGATGATGATTTCGTTCCAGGCGCCGCCATGGGCACGCACTTCGATACTCAACTCGAAGGCCGCAGCACTGGGGTCGAAGGCGCAACTGCTGAAGGGGTTGGCGCCATAGCGGCTGCGCCAGGCGCTGACACTGTTGATGTTCTGCGAGGCGCAGCTGGCCCGGCAGCTGTTGGGGATGACACTGCTACTGGCATTGGCCGGGTAGGCACAGCGCATTACCAGTGTATGGCGTGCGGGTGCTGCAAGCTCGCGGTAGATGAGCCCTTCGGTACCGGCCAGGCGCTGCGTACCGACATCGCTACGTATGTAGGAGAACGACACGCCGTTGCGTGTCACGGAGTTGCTGCTGGGGTTCCATGCGTGAAAACCGGAGGCGCCATTCACTGCACGGATCAGCACCCCGCGACAGTAGGCGGCTGCCTGCCCGTCGCGGCATTCGCTCAAGGCATCCCGATAGCGGTGCTCAAGGCGCTCGGCCACGCGCCTGCCATTGTAGAGCTGCTCTTGCTGCGCGAAGCCGAACACCTGTGCCTGCGGATCGCCAGGCGCAATCCGCAGGATCGGCAGCCAGAGGCCGGTGGCCTGGTAATAGGCCAACTGATTGCGCTGAGCGCAGCGCAGGCCCCCGGCCTGCGCGCTGTCATGGAACAGTGCCTGGATGGCAAGCTGCGCCGGCGCCTGTGCCTGCCAGCCAGACACCAGGACCGCCCCGGGCGATACCGGGTCTTGCACAGCCTGAAAAGCCTTGCCAAGCGCTGCTGCGCTCAGACCATCGAACAGCAGGTAGCCGCACCCGAGCGCCAGGCCCGCCATGCTGCGGTCGTTGCGCAGGAAGACAAAGCGCAGGTCGCTGCCGGCAACGTCCTTGAGCGCCCAGAAATCTGCGTTCGCACTCTGCGGTACGCTGCGCACCAGTACGCCGCTGCAGGCGAAGGCAGGACTTCTGCCCACGCACTGTTCGGGCGTGCTGGTGAAGCGTGCATTGAGCCACTGCGCCGTGCGGGTGCCTTCCTGCGCGTGCACCGGCGCAAGGCAGGCGCACAGTGCCAGCACACCGCACAGTCTCAAGATGCCCATGTGTGCGCGCCTCATTTGAGCTGCTGCACAGCGGGGTCATAGGTGAAGGGCTGCCGATTGGCGGCCTGCACGTCCAGTTTGACCAGCGGTAGCCAGCGGCTGGTCTCCTTGAAGTAGTCCTGCTGGAACGACTGCCCCCCGGCCAGGCCGTTGGTACCCCCCACCTGCCCCAGGTAATGCGCAGTGGCGCTGAAGAAGAACGCTTCGATCGGCAATTGCGCTGCAATGTCCTGCGGCCAGGTAGGGACCATGATTTCATTCCAACCGGTTAGCCCCGGGACTTTCTGGCGAATCTCGACCATCAGTTGCAAGGCCGTGGCGTCGGCGCGGAACGCACAGCTTCTGAACCGATTCCCAGCAGTGGAGGCGGACCAGGTGGCGACGCTGTTCACCGGCGGTTGTTTTTCGTCGCACCAGCCACGAAAGGTGCAGGTGTTGGTTGATACCGCATCGTGCGTGGCGCCGTCGGCGACGTACAGGCATGCGGCAGGCAGAGTGTGTACTACAGGGGCGGCGGTTTCGCGAATCAGATAGCCTTGCGGCCACACCACCACCTTGATGGCCATGTCACTGCGCAGGTAGCTGAAGGACACGCCGCCGTTCTTCAGCGCACGGGGGGCCGGATTCCAGGCCTTGAAGTTGCCCGTGCCTGTCGAGCGCAACAGCACCCCGTTGCAATCGAACCCGGAGCGGCCGCTGATACAGCCAGGCCGGGTGTCGGCGTAACGCTGGTTGAGGCGCCGGGTGACCCTGTAGCCATTGTCCAGCTGATCCTGCTGGCTGAAACCGAACACCAGACCATTGCCATCGCCCAGGTGCAGGCGCACCACAGGCAACCACTGGGCCGTGGCGTCGAAGTAGGCGCGCTGGCTGCGTTGGGCTGCCGCCAGGGCACCGGCCCGGGTGACGTCGTAGAAGATGGCCTGGATGGGCAATTGCGCGGGCACCTGGGCATTCCAGGTACTGACCACCACGCCACCGGCACTGCTGTCGGCCTGATACGGCTTGCCCAGGCCCACGGCCGTCAGCCGGTCGAACAGCACGAACCCCGAAGGTGCTGCCAGCCCGTCAAGGGCGCGGTCCTTGCGCAGAAAAACCAGTTGCGCGGCATCGTCTTTCTTCCAGAACGTTTCGACGTCACTGGCTGGCACTGCGCGCAGCAACACGCCGCTGCAGGCAAAGGCCGGTGCGCGTCCTACGCACTGTGCCGGTGTGCTGCTGTAGCGCGCATTCAACTGCATCGCTACCTGCGGGCTCCCGACGGCATGGGCGCTGCCCAGCAAAACGCACAATGCGATGCCACAAATCAGTTTGCTCGCAACGTTCATCCAGGTCGCCTCCCATGGCGCGCCGCTGTTCAACGAATGCCGGCCGGGTAGCCCAGCTCATACTCTGTCGTGACTTCGGAACTGACCAGGTTGTCGTAGAGGTCCAGGTACACGGCCGTCTGTGCGCCCAACCCTTTGCCCCACACCCGGTACGGAGCCAGGTTCAGTGCCTGGGCGAGGCTGTTGGCCGGCGATGGGTAGAGCCGTGCCAGCGCCTCGAAATCCTCGTCGCTCGGCAAGGTGTAGCCCTCGTCGCGGGCCTTGGCCTGCGCCTGTGCCCAGGTGGATCGATATGCCGAGCTGAGCAGGCGCAGCTCACGCACGCCGCGCACACTGAGCACGTAGCTGGAACTGGCCCCTGCCGCGTTCTGCGCAGTGACGGTGATGTCGCCATTGCCCCATACCGAGACCTGTCCATCGGGATCGACCCTGGCAATGTCCGTGTTGTCCACGCGATAGGCGGTGGCCCCTGGCTGTGCACGGGTGTAGCGGGCATAGTCGGGGATGGTCGGTGGCGTCCTGGCCAGGTTGTGCTCGTCGAAGAACACGACATAGCGTCGGCTGGCCATGTTGAGTGCCTGTGCAGCAGTGAAGCCTTCCTTGATCAGCAGGGTGACCACGCCCGATCTGCGCGGCGCCGAGCGCGGCGCCTGCGCGGTGTAGTAGACCTGCAGGGTCTTGCCGACATTGGCCTCGACATAGCGCTTTTCGATCGGCAAGGTGACGGGTTTGCCGGCATTGCGCGCCGAGATCGGCCAACTGATCGTGGTGATCGCCTGGCCTTGCGCATCGGCAAGGTAGATCGTCAAGGTGGTCTGGAACGCCAGTACTACCGCGTTATCGTTATCAACCCCCTGGACGGTGATGTTCAGCCCCGTGGCCGGTACCTTTTCAGGGTCCAGCTCGGCGCCCTGCAAGGCTGCCACTTCGGGCAGGCGAAGGGTTGGGTCCGAAGGTTGGGTAGTGTCTGCATGCGCATTGAACATGCTCGCGCAAACGCATAACACCAGTGCCGCATAGGTACGTCTGATTGCGTCCATCAACGGTTGCTCCTGCCATGGAGTCAGTGGGGCTGGCTGATGCCTATCGCGTAGCCTTTCTGGCTTGGGCTGGCGCTGCTTACCTGCAGCGTTGCCAGGTCCAGGTAGGTGGGCGAGCCGCTCGTATCAGTAACAACACCCAGAAAGCCTTTTTCCGTCATGTCCGGCAGGCCCAGGTTCTGCGCGTTCAGATAGCCCGCGAGGTCGTCTTTTGCCGCCGCGTACACAGCGCTGAAGCGACTGAAGTCGTCGGCTGTCGGCACGTCCAGGCCATAGCTGGTGGCGGCTAGTGCGGCGCCTGGGGCCTGCAGCTCGTGGTCGAAGCTCAACAGGTACAACCCCCTGACCCCTCGGACCGTCAGTGTGTAGCTGCCGACCGAGGCACCGGCAGCGTCCAGTGCGGTAATGGTGACCGGCGGATCCTCTGCATTGCCCAGCAGGCTGACCTTGCCGCTGCTGTCGACACGGGCAACCTTGGTGTCGCTGCTTTCGTAGTTGACGGCCTGTGCGGTGGTGCGGGTGAACTGTGCGTAGTCGGGCACTTCTGGCGGCGGGCTGGGCTCCTCGGCGGCGGTGCGGAACACGATGTAGTTGCGGCCGCTGAGGTCGACTGTCAGGGGCGCAGCGAAGTTCGCCTTGATGGTGAATGTCAGTACCTGCGACTTCACCCCGTCGACCTCGTAATACACGCGCAGTTGTTGGCCCTCACGGCCAAGCAATATGCTTTTCGCAATATTTTCCCACACCGCCAGTCGGTCGTTGTTCGGGGTGGGCCTTACCTCGTCGTAGAGCACCTTGTTCTGCTCGTCGAGCACAAACAGCTTCAGCACTTTGTTGTGCCAGCTGGCACTTCTTTGTACCTCTGCACGGGTGAATTCACCCACTGTACCGAGGTCGAGTGCCCCTTCGCTGACGTCGTTCATCTTTGGCACGGTGTAGTCGGTCATGTCGTCAAACTCCCGCAGGTAGGCAACCGGCGCCAGGCAGCGCCGATTGCAGGGTCATATCGCTCAAAGGCCTCAGGCGCCTGGCGCGCCAGCCCATTCGCCGTCGGCCTCGGCATTGACATCTACCCGGTGGCCGGTGGTCACCTTGTTGCGCAGCGCCGCCTGCACCGCCGCACTGTCGCCACCGCCCTGCGGTTGGCCCCACGTCACCACGCGCCCGTCTGACGTCAATGCGGCGAAGCCGTTGGAGTTGGCGTACACCGCACGCACATGTTTCAGTTGGTCGGACACCCGGCTGATATCGCCGCCGGCTTCAGAACGCCCCCAGACCGCCACGGTGCCGTCGCTGCACAGGGCGGCGAACGCCCATGCGCTGCCGGTGACCTGAATGACATTGCGCAGGTTGGCCACAGGCTGTGGCACGTTGCCGCCGTTGTTCGCGTTGCCCCAGGCCACCACCGAACCGTTCCTGCGCCGGGCACAGAAGGCATGCCAGGTGCTGGTGACCTCCACGATGTCAGTCAGACCTGCAATTTCTTGCGGCACCGAGCCGCCATGGCTGCCAGCCCCCCAGGCCACTACCTGGCCGGTGGCACGCAAGGCGCTGAATGCCTGGGCCGTAGCCCCCTCAAGGGTGACGATATCGGTCAACTGGGCGATTGCATCCGGTACCGTGCCGCCATATCCGGCATTGCCCCAGGCAACGACACGATTGTTGGTGCGCCGTGCGGCAAAGGCGGCAAAGTTGCCCTTGACGTAGTAGATGTCCTTGAGGTCGGCGATATCGTTGGGCAAGCTGCCGCCGTTGGCGGCACTGCCCCAGGCTACCAGCGAACCGTCGGCACGCTGCGCTGCAAAAGCGCTGCCGGCACCGTAGACAGCGGTGAAATCCGTCAGGTTGAGGATCCCCGGCGGAATGGTCGCGCCCTCGGGCCCCACACCCCAGCCAATGAGGCGACCGTCGGCTTTGCGTCCGACAAACGCCCTGGCATTGCTGCGCACTTCGACGAAATTTCCGGTTTCACCTTTAGGCATGGAACCGCCCTCGCCCGCCTGGCCCCAGCACTGCACAGTGCCATTGGTCATGCGTGCGGCATACGCGCTGCGCGTGCAACTGACTTCAGCGATGTCGTCGCGGGTCTGCAATGTCGGCGGAATAGCTGCCCCGTAGGCAATACTGCCCCAGCCGACGATATCGCGCTCCCCCCCTGAGCGTTCGTTGCGCAGGGCGACAAACGCTGCACTGCCATTGACCGCGGCGTCGATTCCGTTGCCGATGATGTTGGCCGGGTTGAGCTGCACCTCATCGGTTTGCGTGCGCACGCGCAGCGCCTTCCAGGGCTGCTTGTCCATCCAGGTAGTGCCTGCGGTCCAGGTGGGCTCGTCCAGGTAACGCCATTCGGCGAGGATCGGCTGCAGGCTTTGCGCATTGAATGCGCTCAGAATTCGCGAGGTACTGGAGGCGCGGTAGGTGCTCGCGCCGTAGCGGGCGCCGAAAATACGCAGGTTGCCGCTGCCTATCACACGGTTTACGAAATAGCTGTTGGACGGCGAGCGTTCCTCCGGGCCGCCGCTGCTACGCTGCAGCGTGTATTCGAGCTTGATCGTGGTGCGATTGCTGGCGTTGATCGTGGCATAGGGTACCGACACGTCGAGGGCCTTGCCCTCGTCGCCCGCCGTTACCACGATCGTGCGGTTGAAGTTGCCTGCCGGCAGCTCGCTGTACACCCGTACGGTCACCCTGTCACCGCGCAGCAATCTGGCCACGGTGTCGATCCGATACGTTGCACCATTGCGTACATCGTCCGGGTTCAGCTGGTTGTTGGCGGTCGCCTGCACGAATATCGGCAGCGGCAGCGCCGCACGCTGTACCCGCAGCGTGACGGTGCCGGACGTCTGCTCGCGGCCATCGAAGCGGTACACCACGTACTTGACCCGTACATTGGCATCGATGTTGGCCAGTACGAACCGTGCATCGATAGACTGCTTAAGCTCACGGGTCTGATCTTCCAGTATGTACAGGGTGACGCTCGTCGAGCCTTGGGGGGCATCGCCATCCCAGAGCAGTTCCACTTCATCGCCAAGTTTGAGCTGGGCCTCGGCTGGGATCGTGACCACTGCATCGCCCACAGGGCGCAGCGTGCCATTGACCGCGCCCTCCACCACCGGGTCGGGCAGCAGGAACTGGCGCTCTTTGCGACGCAACGAAAGCATGGCAGACACGCGAGTCGGCTGGCGGTCTTCGATGACCTGGTAGTACACATCGGCTGCCACTGTCAGGTAGTTGCTCCATTTGGCGTGCTCGAAGGTGAACGTCACTTGCTTGTCGAGATTGTTCTTGGTCACCTTCATCAGATCGTCGAAGAAGGTACCGCCCGCGTCGGACCACACCACCCTGATGGTCTGGTCGAGTTTCATTCCGGTGTACGGCTCGATGATCACATCGACGCTGGCGAGGACATCAGGATCCAGTTCACCGTCTTGTGCCTGCGGGCAACGGGGTGCCGGCAGTTCCAACTGCGCCACGCCCACTTGCAGCGTGAGAGCCTGTGATTCCAGAGGGCGCCCCAGGCCCTGCCGGCTTACGGTGTAGCTGACTTCGAGCGAACCGCCGCTGAGCGGCTGAATGTTCTGCGGCCCGTTCACGGCAAACGAGATGTCTTTTCCTGCGCTGGCGCTGGTGACCGTTTTGGCGTCCTTGTAGAGCAACGTGCTGCCATCGGAACCGGTGCCTCGCCAGGTGATCTCGATGAAGTCGTCCTTCTCCAGCTGGGCCGCTGCCGGTACCACCACGGTCGCCGTTGCCAGTGTGGCCTCCAGCACGCCGTCGACCGCTTCGGTCACTTGCGGGCTTGGCAGCTTGACGGCAGCGCCGATAAAGTTTGCGCCCACACGCCGGGAGGTCTGTACTACGTTGCTTTTATCAGGCTTTCTGGTGAACCAGGTTCTGCCAAAACCCCGCGCCAGCATCTGCACGTGGGCATAGGGAATCTTGAATACCAATATCCGGGGGCTGCTCAACTTTTGCGAGTAATTCAGGGCAATGATCTGGCCTTGCGCCGTGGTGCCTACCCAGTACAGGGTAATCTCATCCCTTGCCTTGAAGCCGAACACCGACAGCGCCGCCACTTGTACTTCCAGGCCATCTTGCGCCACCAGCGCCACATCGATCGGGTCGCCCTCCACGGCTTGCGAGTCTGGGTTGACGATGATGGGCGGCAACAGTTTGTTGGGGTCGATCGATACCTCGATGTAACCGCGCAATGACCAGTCGCTTGCGGGATTGAACACTTCGTCCCAGATCCAGTACACAAGCACCAGCTTTTCGCTGTCGCCGGCCTCGTAGATGAGCTCGGCATCCACCTCGATGACGAGGTCGTTGCCCACCTCGTCAGGTTGCACGATGTACTCGACGATCGAGCCGCCCCAACTCAGGCGAATTGTGTCGTACTCGCGCATGTTCGGGTACGCCGGTACGGTGACTTCCACGCCATACAGCTCGCCATCAAGGAAGTCCTTGATGTCTTCTTCACCCACCACGCCACCGATTGGAGGGCTGGTCAGAAACGGTGGCAGCAACTTGTAGTGCCCGGCGCGATCGGGTTCAGGGTCGTTTCCGCCGGGGTACTTGAGGCGTGCCAGTACCTTGAGCACCAGCGAAGACTCCTTGTTGGTGGAGCCTGCGCGCGTGATCACGTAGTAGAGGTCGTGCACGCCCTCCAGCACCTTTTTGGCCGGGATGTAGGTTTCGATGTTCTGGCCGAGCTGCTCCTCGCGGACACTGACCTTCACCGCCGCGATGTTGCTGGTGCCATAGAACACCTCGATCAGATCCCCCGCCAGCATGTTCGGATACGGCTGCACGAATACCTGCATTCCGCGCACCGAATTGACCATCCCCTTGTTCACGCCAACCTGGGCGCCTTCGGTGTATACCGGGGTGATGTAACCTGGAATGTAGATGCGTCGCAGGGCCAGGGTGCCGGCTGCAAATCCTCCGAATGCCGGCGGCCCTCCCACTATGGCATTGAACAGGTCGATCATCGTTTGCAAGCCCGATTGGGTCCCGGGGACAATCAAGTTGTTCGTCATGAAGTTTTCTCCAATCCAGGAAGCCCGAAAGGTATGAACGGGGGAATGGGCTGGAAATGATTCAAAGGCAAAATGTACGAGGCGCACAACTGACACAAATACCAGGTGCCCGGCCAAGGCACGTGCACACCGGGGGAGGAAATCGCGCGCCGATTGCGCTAGGCTGCACCTTTACTCACCAGGAGCATTCTCCATGGCAAAAGCCACCGCCCGTCACATCCTTGTCGCCAGCGAAGACAAGTGCAACGAACTCAAGGCACAGATCGAAGCCGGCGCCGACTTCGCCGAAATCGCCAAGGCCAACTCCACCTGCCCCTCCAGCCGCCAGGGCGGTGACCTGGGCTCGTTCGGCCCCGGCCAGATGGTCAAGGAGTTCGACACCGTGGTGTTCAGCGCACCGGTGAACACTGTTCAAGGCCCGGTGAAGACCCAGTTCGGCTACCACCTGCTGGAAGTGACCAGCCGCCAGGACTGATCGGCCTTGGCCGCATCTGCCGGCCGTGTCGAGGGTCGGCCCGCTCCTGTGAGAGCGGGCTTGACCCGCATTGTGCTGTTCGTCCTTGCCCCGCTGCTGTTTCTGCTGCCTCCCTGGCAAACCCTGATCGCCGCCCCCAGCCACGCCCTCACCGTCTATGGTGAAGCCCCCCGCTACCGCGCCTCGTTCAGCCATTTCGACTACGTCAACCCGCAAGCCCCGAAAGGTGGAAGCCTGCGTCGCTCGGCGCTGGAAATCGGCGGTTTCGACCATGTGCTGCCCTACATCGACAAGGGCACCGGGGTCAGCGAGGTGGACGGCTGGCTGTATGCACCGCTGGCCATTCGGTCACTGGACGAGCCCTATACCGTGTACGGCCTGATCGCGCAAAAGCTCGAGCGCAGCGCCGATGGGCTGTGGCTGCGCTTCTACATCGACCCGCGTGCGCGTTTTGCCGATGGCCGCCCAGTGCGTGCCGAGGATGTGCGCTTCACCTACCAACTGCTGCTGCGTGAAGGCAACCTCAAGTACCGCACGCAGTTTGCCGACGTGGCTGCTGTGGTGGTCGAGACGCCCCTGCAGGTACGCTTCGACTTCAAGAACAATCAGAACCGTACCCTGGCCCTGGACCTGGCGTCGCTGCCGGTATTGCCCGAGCACGCGCTCGACCAGGATGCATTCACCAACGGCGGCGGCTTCCAGGCGCTGGTGGGTAGCGGCCCGTACCGCATCGCACGGGTCGACAACGGGCGCAGCATCACCTTCGAGCGCAACCGCGACTGGTGGGCACGGGACCTGCCGGTCAATCGTGGGCGCTACAACTTCGACCAGCTGAAGATCGAGTATTTCGGCGACACCGACGTGGCACGCCAGGTGCTGCGCGGTGGCGGTTACGATTACAACCGCGAGTTCTCCGCCACCGGCTATTCGATCGGCTACAACGGCCCGGCCCTGGACGACGGGCGCCTGCAACGTGCGCACCTGGCCCGAGGGGCGCCGCAGAATGCCCAGGGCTATGTGTTCAACCTGCAGCGCCCGGTGTTCCAGGACCGGCGCGTGCGCCAGGCACTGGGCCTGCTGTGGGATTTCGAATGGAGCAACCGGCAGATGATGCGCAACCTGTACATCCGCCAGCAGAGCTTTTTCGCCAACAGTGCGCTGGCCGCCCGCGCCCTGCCCGACCGCGCAGAGCTCGCCCTGCTCGAACCCCTGCGTGCCCAGGTGCCGGCCGAGGTATTCGACCGGGTGTTCGAGGCGCCGCGCAACGACGGCTCGGGGCTGATCCGTGACAAGCAGCTGCAAGCCCTCGCTCTGCTGCAGCAGGCCGGCTGGCGCCCGCAGGGCGATCAGCTGATCAATGCCCGGGGCGAACCGCTGAGCTTTACCTTCCTCAATGGCCAGTCGGGCCTGGAGCGCCTGCTGCTGCCGTGGAAACGCAACCTGGCGCAGATCGGCATCACCCTGGACATACGCCGCATCGACGCGGCCCAGTACGTCAACCGGCTGATGGCCCGTGACTACGACATGATCGTCACTGGCTACCCGGTGTCGCCCTCGCCCGGGCCGGAGCTTTACAGCTACTTCGGCTCGGCGGCGGCTACCGACCCTGGCTCGAACAACTACATGGCCCTGCAGGACCCGGCGGTGGACAGCCTGATCGACGGCCTGGTCAAGGCCGCGAGCCCGGCCGACATGCTGCGCCATGCCCATGCGCTGGACCGGGTGCTGCAATGGAACTACTACTGGATCCCCAATTACTACCCGCCCGGCGCCTCCACGGTGTGGTGGAACCGCTTCGGCATCCCCAGGGTGCAAGCCAGCAATGACCCGGCGCTGGACACCTGGTGGGAGGTCAGCCCCACCCCGCTGACCACGGCGCAGATGGCCGAGCGCCTGGAGGCTGCGCCATGACCGCGTACATCCTGCGCCGGCTGCTGCTGATACTGCCCACCCTGCTGATCATTCTGCTGGTGAACTTCGTGATCATCCAGGCGGCACCGGGCGGCCCGGTAGAACAGGCCGTGGCGCGCCTGCAGGGTATCGGCGGCGGTGCGCCGGGGGCCGGCAGCGACACGCTGCACAGCGACTCGCGGGCCAGCCGCGGGCTGGACCCCAAACTGCTGGAGACCATCAGACGCCAGTACGGCTTCGACAAGCCGGCCCACGAGCGGCTGTGGCTGATGCTCACTCGCTACGCCCAGCTGGATTTCGGCAGCAGCTTCTTTCGCGGTGCCAAGGTCACCGACCTGATCCTGGACAAGTTGCCGGTCACCCTCTCACTGGGCCTATGGGCCACCCTGATCACCTACCTGGTGTCGATCCCGCTGGGCATCCGCAAGGCCATCCGCCACGGCAGCGCTTTCGATGCCTGGAGCAGTGCGCTGATCGTGATCGGCTATGCGCTGCCAGCGTTTCTGTTCGCACTGTTGCTGATCGTGCTGTTTGCCGGTGGCACCTCGCTCAACTGGTTTCCGGTGCGCGGGCTGGTGTCGGAGAACTTTGCCGAGCTGAGCCTGGCCGGCAAGCTGGCCGACTATTTCTGGCACCTGGTGCTGCCGGTGGGCTCGCTGGTGATCGGCGGTTTCGCCACCCTCACCCTGCTGACCAAGAACGCCTTCCTCAACGAGATCACCCGCCAGTACGTGGTCACCGCGCGGGCCAAGGGCCTGAGCGAGCGTCGGGTGCTGTACGGGCATGTGTTTCGCAACGCGATGCTGCTGGTGGTGGCGGGCATTCCCCAGGCGCTGATCACGGTGTTCTTCGCAGGCTCGCTGCTGATCGAAGTGATCTTCTCGCTCGACGGCCTGGGCCGCATGAGCTACGAGGCGGCCGTGTCGCGGGATTACCCGGTGGTGTTCGGTTCGCTGTTCATCTTCACCCTGTTCGGCCTGTTGATCCGCCTGCTGGGCGACCTGTGCTACACCCTGGTCGACCCGCGTATCGACTTTGCCACGAGGCAGCACTGATGCGGCGCCTGTCGCCGTTGTCCAGGCGCCGGCTGGCGAATTTTCGGCGCAATCGCCGCGGCTGGTTCTCGCTGTGGGCGTTCGGGCTGCTGTTGCTGCTCAGCCTGGGGGCGGAGCTGGTGGCCAACGACAAGCCGCTGCTGCTGGGCTACCAGGGCAGCCTGTACTTCCCCGCCTTCAAGCGCTACACCGAACAGCAGTTCGGCGGCCAGTTGCCGTTCCAGCCCGACTACCGCAGCCAGTACGTGCGCCAGCTGATCGAGGGCCAGGGTGGCTGGATGCTGTTTGCCCCGATCCCCTTCAGCGCCGACACCCCCAACTACGACCTGCAGGTACCCACCCCCAGCCCACCCACCGCCACCAACTGGCTGGGCACCGACGACCAGGCGCGCGACGTGCTGGCGCGGGTGCTGTACGGCACCCGTGTGTCGATACTGTTCGCCCTGCTGCTGACCGCCATCAGCACCGTGATCGGCGTGGCCGCCGGCGCCCTGCAGGGCTACCACGGCGGCTGGGTGGACCTGATCGGCCAGCGCCTGCTGGAAGTGTGGTCGGGGCTGCCGGTGCTGTACCTGCTGATCATTCTCAGTGGTTTTGTGGAACCCGGCTTCTGGTGGCTGCTGGGAATCATGGCGCTGTTTTCATGGCTGGCACTGGTGGACGTGGTGCGCGCGGAGTTCCTGCGCGGGCGCAACCTGGAATACGTGCAGGCCGCCAGGGCGCTGGGCCTGCCCGACCGGCTGGTGATCGTGCGGCACATTCTGCCCAATGCGATGAACGCCACCCTCACCTACCTTCCGTTCATTCTCACCGGGGCCATCTCGACCCTCACTGCACTGGATTTTCTCGGTTTCGGCATGCCTGCCGGCAGCGCCTCCCTGGGCGAGCTGGTGAACCAGGGCAAACAGAACCTGCAGGCGCCATGGCTGGGGTTTACCGCATTCTTCGCCCTGGCGTTGATCCTTTCGCTGCTGGTGTTCATCGGCGACGCATTGCGCGAGGCGTTCGATCCACGGGCATAATCGCAGCCTCATTACGGCGGAGCGGCCCATGCAAGACAGTGACAGCCTCAAGGACTACCAGCGCGTGCGCCAACTGGCGATCCGCTCGCTGTTCGAGATCATCGAGCAATCCAGCGAGGGCACGATCATCGTCGATCGCGATGCACGAATCGTGTGGATGAACCAGCGCTACGCACGGCGCTTTGGCCTGGAGGACGCCAGTGCCGCGATTGGTCAGCCGTGTGAAAGCGTGATCCCCGGCAGCCAGATGCGCGACGTGATCACCCAGGGCCGGCCGATTCTGCTGGACATGCTCGACACGCCCAAGGAGCCGCTGGTGGTGATGCGCCTGCCGATCCACGATGCCGAGGGCGCGGTAATGGGCGCCATCGGCTTTGCCCTGTTCGATGAGTTGCACAGCCTTTCGCCGCTGCTCAAGCGCTATGCGAGCATGCAGCAGGAACTGGCCTCGACCCGCTCGCTGCTGCGTGCGCGCCAGGCCAAGTACAGCTTTGCGCAGTTCATCGGTACCAGCGCCGCAAGCCTTGAGGTCAAACGCCGCGCGCGGCGTGGGGCCAGCAGCGATTCGCCGGTGCTGCTACTGGGTGAGACCGGCACGGGCAAGGAGTTGCTCGCCCATGCCATCCACGCCGCCTCGCCCCGCGCCCACAAGCCGTTTGTCAGCATCAACAGCGCCGCTATCCCGCACGATCTGCTGGAGGCCGAATTCTTCGGCACCGCGCCGGGTGCGTTCACTGGCGCCGACCGCAAGGGCCGGCCGGGCAAGCTGCAGGTGGCCGAAGGCGGCACGCTGTTTCTCGATGAGATCGGCGACATGCCGCTGGCGCTGCAGAGCAAACTGCTGCGCGTGCTGCAGGAAAAGGAGTACGAGCCGGTGGGTTCCAACCAGATGCTGCAGAGCGATGTGCGGGTGATTGCTGCCACTTCGCGCGACCTTTCGGCAGCGATGGCCCGCGGGGAGTTTCGCGCCGACCTGTATTACCGCCTGAACGTGCTGCCGATCGAGGTGCCGCCATTGCGTGCCCGGCTCGATGACCTGCCGGCGTTGAGCGAGGCGATTCTGGAGGAGCTGGGCAGCCGCCATGAGCTGCAGGCACCGGCACAGGCGCTGCTGGCCCGACATGCCTGGCCGGGCAACATTCGCGAGCTGCGCAACGTGTTGGAGCGGGCCACGCTGATGGCCGACCAGCAGCAACTGACTGCCGCCCAGGTGCAATCGGCATTGGGCCCGTTGACGCCCCTTACAGTCGACACCGACCCCGTAACCGACTACAGGCAGGCGTGCGAAGCATTCGAGCGCCAGTTGCTGGAAAACGCCCTCGCTCGCTGCGCCGGGAATGTGCCGCAGGCCGCGCGTGAGCTGGGGTTGGGGCGTTCGACGCTGTACAAGAAGCTGGCGGCTCTGGGGATAAAGTCTCAATAGAGAGACTGGCATCTCAACCTGGAGACGGCCTTGCTGATGAATCGGCACAACGCGGTCATAGACCTGTTTGCGCGGTGTGTCAGGCAGTCCGCATATGCAGGTTTTGCTGGCGCTGCGCACCAGATCGCGGGGCAAGGCCCGCTCCTACGGCCTGCCGGCCAGAGGCGTAGGAGCCGGCGTTGCCGGCGAACGAGCGCGAAGCGGTCGTAGACCCTGACTGCGCGATGTATCAGGCAGATCGCATGTGCAGGTTTTACTGGCGCTGCGCACCAGATCGCGGGGCAAGGCCCGCTCCTACGGCCTGCCGGCCAGAGACGTAGGAGCCGGCGTTGCCGGCGAACGGGCGCGAAGCGGTCGTAAAACCAGAGTGCACGGTGTGTCAGGCAGACCGCATGTGCAGGTTTTACTGGCGCTGCGCACCAGATCGCGGGCAAGGCCCGCTCCTACGGCCTGCCGGCCCGAGGCGTAGGAGCCGGCCTTGCCGGCGAACGAGCGCGAAGCGGTCGTAAAACCAGAGTGCACGGGGTGTCAGGCAGACCCGTGTGCAGATCCTCCTGCGCCCAAGCGCACGCACGGCACAGCCAGTCTCAAACCAGAGACAATCATTCGATAAATTCCACTGGAATTAGTATTTATCCATATAAATCAATAGCTTATTAACATGGCACGGTCTTCGCTAAGGGCTGCATCCCAACAAAAACAAGATGCACCCAAGGAGACACTCAATGAGTGTGATCATTGCCCTGGCAGCCCTGGCGCTGCTGATGCTGGCGGCCTACCGTGGCTACAGCGTGATTCTTTTTGCCCCCATCGCCGCCCTCGGCGCGGTGCTGCTTACCGACCCTTCCGCCGTCGCGCCCGCCTTCACCGGGGTGTTCATGGAAAAGATGGTCGGGTTCATCAAGCTCTATTTCCCGGTGTTCCTGCTCGGCGCCGTGTTCGGCAAGCTGATCGAGCTCTCGGGTTTCTCGCGCTCGATCGTGGCTGCCGCCATTCGCCTGCTGGGCACACGCCAGGCCATGCTGGTGATCGTGCTGGTGTGCGCGCTGCTCACCTATGGCGGGGTGTCGCTGTTCGTGGTGGTGTTCGCGGTGTACCCGTTCGCCGCCGAGATGTTTCGCCAGAGCGATATCCCCAAACGTCTGATACCAGCCACCATTGCCCTGGGTGCGTTCTCGTTCACCATGGACGCCCTGCCGGGCACCCCGCAGATCCAGAACATCATCCCCAGCACCTTCTTCAACACCACCGCCTGGGCCGCGCCTTGGCTTGGCGTGATCGGTACGCTGTTCGTGTTCTGCACCGGGATGCTGTACCTGCAGCGCCAGCGCAACAAGGCGCAGCGCGCCGGTGAAGGCTACGGCAGCGACTTGCGCAACGAGCCCGAAACCGCCGCCGACCTGACCCTGCCGCACCCGCTGCTGGCGTTGTCGCCACTGCTGCTGGTGGGGGTGATGAACCTGCTGTTCACCCACTGGATCCCGGCGTGGTACGGCAAGACCCACAGCCTGAGCCTGCCCGGCATGAGCGCTCCGGTACAGACCGAGATCGCCAAGCTGACGGCCATCTGGGCGGTCGAGGCCGCCCTGCTGCTGGGCATCCTGCTGGTGCTGGTCAGCGCCTTCGGCGCCATCCGCACGCGCCTGGCAGAGGGCAGCAAGAGCGCGGTCAACGGTGCCCTGCTGGCGGCGATGAACACGGCGTCGGAATACGGTTTCGGCGCGGTGATCGCGTCGCTGCCAGGCTTTCTGGTATTGGCCGATGCGCTGCGCAACATTCCCAACCCGCTGGTCAACGAAGCCATCACCGTGACCCTGCTGGCCGGCATCACCGGCTCGGCATCCGGCGGCATGAGCATTGCGCTGGCAGCCATGGCCGACAGTTTCATCAGTGCGGCGCACGCGGCGAACATTCCGCTGGAGGTGCTGCACCGAGTGGCCGCGATGGCCAGCGGCGGCATGGACACCCTGCCGCACAACGGCGCGGTGATCACCCTGCTGGCGGTGACCGGCCTGACCCACCGCGAAGCCTACAAGGACATCTTCGGCATCACCCTGATCAAGACCCTGGCAGTCTTCGTGGTGATCGCTACCTTCTACGCTACAGGCATTGTCTAAGGAGACTTCCATGAGCCTTGCAGGAAAAGTCGCACTGGTTACCGGTTCCACCAGTGGCATCGGCCTGGGTATCGCCCAGGCATTGGCCGGCGCTGGCGCCGATGTGATTCTCAACGGCTTCGGCGACGCCAGTGCAGCGCTTGCCGAGGTGGGCCGGCATGGCACCCGGGTGGGGCACCACGCGGCAGACCTTGGCAGCGTGGAGCAACTGAACGACCTGTTTGCCTATGCCGAACGCGAGTTCGGCGGGGTCGATATCCTGGTCAACAATGCCGGCATCCAGCATGTCGCCCCGGTGGAGGCGTTCCCGGTGGAACGCTGGGACGCGATCATCGCGCTCAACCTTTCGGCGGTGTTTCACAGCACCCGCCTGGCACTGCCCGGCATGCGCCAGCGCAACTGGGGGCGGGTGATCAACATCGCCTCGGTGCACGGGCAGGTCGGCTCGGTAGGCAAGGCCGCCTATGTGGCGGCCAAGCACGGGGTGGTCGGGCTGACCAAGGTGGTGGGCCTGGAGACCGCCACCAGCAACGTGACCTGCAACGCCATCTGCCCCGGCTGGGTGCTCACCCCGCTGGTACAGAAGCAGATCGACGATCGCATCGCCAGCGGGGTCGACCCGCAGCAGGCCCAGCAGGACCTGCTGGCCGAAAAGCAGCCCTCGCACGCCTTCGTCACACCGCAACACCTGGGCGAGCTGGTATTGTTTCTGTGTAGCGAAGCCGGCAGCCAGGTACGCGGCGCCGCCTGGAACATCGACGGCGGCTGGCTGGCCCAGTAGCCATCGGCCTGGGGCGCAGGTACCGCTGGCCGGCTACGACTGTCATTTTCAAACCGCAAGGAGCTTTTATGCGACCGCTTTCCCTGACCGCCCTGTTCATGCTGCCCCTGGCTTTCAGCGCCCCTGTTCTCGCAGCAAGCCTCAAGGATGTGGCCCCTTATCCCGAAGCCGAAAACGGCTTTGTGCGCCAGGTGATCCACCTGCCCGAGCAGAAAGACGAGTCGGCATTCAAGGTCGAGGTACTGGCCGGCAAGACCCTCAAGGTGGACTGCAACCTGCAGCGCCTGGGTGGCAACCTCGAAGAAAAGACCCTCGAAGGCTGGGGCTATAGCTACTACCGGCTGGACAAGGTGATGGGCCCTGTCTCGACCCTGATGGGCTGCCCCGACAACAAGAAGATCGACGCCTTCGTGCCGGTGGTCGGCGATGGTTTCCTGCTGCGCTACAACAGCAAGTTGCCGGTGGTGGTCTACACCCCCAAGGACGTGGAAGTGCGCTATCGCATCTGGTCGGCTTCCAGCGACGTGAAACGCGCCACGGTGGAGTAACCCGCCAAGGCGTGGGTTCGGGGCACGGCGCGCCAAGCCGCCCTGCCCCGAATCAGGCATAATCGCCGGTTTTACCCGTAACAGAGGCAACATGAAAGCACAGGCCCGTCACATCCTGGTCAAGACCGCCGAAGAGGCCGAACAGCTCAAGCAGCGCATCGCCAAGGGCGAAGCCTTCGATGTGCTGGCGAAAAAGTACTCCACCTGCCCGTCGGGCAAACGCGGCGGCGACCTGGGCGAAGTACGCCCGGGACAGATGGTGGGCGCCATCGACCAGGTGATTTTCAAGAAGCCGTTGCGGGTGGTACACGGCCCGATCAAGAGCAAATTCGGCTACCACCTGGTGCAGGTGTTCTACCGCGATTGAGCCCTCTGCCCTGATCGACAGGCGTGCCATCGGTCAGGCGTTTTTGCGCCAATGTGCACATTTCCGATGACCACCTATCATTTCTGCCAGTTGTGACCGCCGTCGCAGCCCTGTATCGCTTGGGCCGATCGCTAGCCCAAGGAGGACGAAATGAGCCCGCCCAGCCGCGTTGCCCTGGCGTGCCTGCCGTTGCTGGGCCCGTGGGCCCTGACAAGTCAGGCGGACTGCACCTTCGCCCCTACCGGCGGCAACGATCGTTATGTCTGCGACAGCGGCATTGGCACCTCCCTTGTCGACCCTGGCGGTGACAACACGCTGATACTGCCGGCCGGGGGCAGCGGCACCCTCGCCGGCAGCGTGACCTTCGGCCCCGGCGCCGACCGCGTCGAAATGGCGTCGGGTATCATCACCGGCGTGCTCGATCAGGGCGCGGGCATCGACACCTTCATCATGACCGGCGGGCAGTTGCAGGCCTTGCAGCAGGGCAACGGCCGCGACCTGTTCCAGATGAGCGGCGGACGCATCATCGGCGCCTTCGAAGATGGCGATGTGGCCTACATGAGCGGCGGGCGCATCGGGCGCGTCGACATGAAGCTGGACCGCAACCTGTTCGACATGTCCGGCGGCATCATCGACGCCAACCTGGTCACAGGCTTTGACCGCGACACGGTCATCGTCAGTGGCGGACGCATCGGCGGCAACATCAGCGTCAGCGGCGGCGACGACAGTGTGACCATCAGCGGTGGCGAGGTGGTGGGCAATGTACTGCTCAGCTTCGGCGACGACAGCTTCACCTGGCGCGACGACGGCATCGTGCGCGGTGCGGTGCTGATGGGCGACGGCAGCGACCAGGCGCTGCTGGCCAACCTCGACGAAAGCCGCGTGGGGCTGGTGCGCCAGGTGGACGGCGGCCTGGGCAGCGACAGCCTGGTACTGGACCATACCCGCAGCAGCCTGGGCGCGCGCTATACCGGTTGGGAGCGCATGGCCCTGACCAACGCCTCGGTCTTCAACCTGGATGACCACCTGGTTCTTGGAGACCAGGGCACGGGTACCGGCACCTTGCTGATCGATGCCACCAGCCAGCTGGTGGCGCGCACCGGCCAGGTGACGGCGTTTGCCGGCGGCACACCAGTGAGCGTGAACAACGCCGGGCTCATCGACCTCAGCAGCGGCGCCAATGCACTGGGCCGCCTGACCCTCGACGGCAACTACGCAGGCAGCAACGGCGTGCTCAAGGTCGACAGCGTGCTCGAAGGCGACGGCGCCGCCTCCGACAGGCTGGTGGTCAACCAGGGCTCGCTGGCCGGCAGCACTGCCCTGCAGGTCAACAACCTGGGCGGCAGCGGCGCGCTGACAGCGGCCGACGGCATCCAGGTGGTCGAGGCCGGCCCTGGCACCACCAGCACCAGCACGGCGTTCAGCCTTGGCCAGCCCTTGTCGGCCGGGGCCTACCAGTACTACCTGTTCAAGGGCGGGGTCAGCGCTGGCAGCGAGAACAGCTGGTACCTGCGCTCGAGCGTGGTCGCGCCCCCGGTATCGGCGCCGCCCCTACCGAGCCAGCCACCGCCACCGGTGGTGCCGGCGCCCGTGGCCGCCCCGGGTACCCCGCCACTGCCCACCCCGGTCGCCGGGCAGGCCATCGTGCTGTACCGCGCCGAAGTGCCGGTGTACGCGGTGGCCAGCCGCGCCGCGGCCATCATCAGCCTGTCGACCCTGGGCACCTTCCACCAGCGCCAGGGCGAGCAACGCCTGCTCGACGAACAAGGCCCGGTGGCCGCCGGGTGGGCCCGCACCTTTGGCGAGCACCTGCGCCAGCAGTGGTCCGGCACGGTGTCGCCAAGCCTGGACGGCAACCTGAGCGGTTTCGAGGTGGGCCATGACCTGTATGCGACGCACACCGACGGCGGTTATCGCCAGCACGCCGGGGTGTATGTCAGCCATAGCCGGCTCGATGGCGATGTCAAAGGCTTCGCGCTGGGTTTCGAAGACAATGCTGTGGGCGATGTTCGCCTCGATGGCGACAGTGTCGGCGCCTACTGGACGCTGATCGGTCCCGGGCAGTGGTACGTGGACACAGTGCTGCAGTACACCGATCTGGACGGCCGCGCCCGTTCCGATCGCGGCGTGAAGCTCGATCTGGATGGGCATGCCCTGGCGGCCTCGGTGGAGGCCGGCTATCCGCTGGCATTGAGCGCGCGCTGGGTGGTCGAGCCCCAGGTGCAGGTGATCGCCCGCAAGGTCGACTTCGATACACGCAGCGATGGCATTTCAACGGTCACCCAGGACAGCCAGACCAACTGGACCGGGCGCGTTGGCGCACGAATCAAGGGCACCTATCTGGCCGGCAGCGTGCCGCTGGAGCCCTACCTGCGCAGCAATGTATGGCGCAGCAGTGGCGGGCGCGACACCCTGCGGTTCGACGGGGGCGAGCCGATCAGGACTGATCAGGCCGCCACCTGGATGGACGTGGGCGCCGGCCTGAGCGCCCGGCTGAGCCCCGCCGTGGCGATGTACGGCGCAGTGACCTACAGCGCCAACCTTGACAGCCGCCAGCAGGAATCGATTGGCGGCACCCTGGGGCTGCGCATCCGCTGGTAGGGCTCAGGCCCGGCGTGCGGCGAGCAGGCCGAACCCCGCCAGGCCCAGCAACGATGCGCTGACCCGGTTGAACAGCCGACGCGGTGCAGGCTGGTTGAACCAGCGCTGCATGTACGCCCCCAGCCAGCCGTAGATGGCGATGGCCAGCCACTCCAGTACCAGGAACATCGCCCCCAGCACGGCGAACTGCTCGGCCACCGGCGTGGCGCTTGTCACACTGACGAACTGGGGCAGGAACGCGGTGAAGATCAGGATGGCCTTGGGGTTGCCCGCCGCCACCAGGAACTCCTGACGCGCCAGGCGCAGGGTGCCCACGCCGCGTGCACCGACCTGCGCGGCCTCGCCGACCGGTGCGCGCCACAACTGCCAGGCGATGTAGAACAGGTAGCCGGCGCCCAGCACCTTGACCAGCAGGAACAGGTATTCACTGGTATGCAGCACCACCGCCAGGCCCATGGCGGCCAGTACGATCATGCCGGCAAACGCCAGCAGGCGGCCGGCGCCAGCCAGGCAGGCCGTGCGCAGGCCGTAGCGGCTGGCGTTGTTCAGCGACAGCAGGTTGTTGGGGCCAGGGGCCATGTTCAGGGCGAAACAGGCCGGGATGAATAACGCGAGGGTGGTCAGGTCCATGAGGGGCTCCGGTGGCTGGGGCAACGAGTTTCAAATGCCCTGCCGGCCAGCGTCAAGTCATGTATGATCGCGCGCTTCTCGAAATCTGCCAGGAGGCGACCATGCGCCAGAACAGGGTAGGCCGCGGCCATATGATGGTCTTGCTGACGGCTGGCTTCCTGTTGATTCTGGGTGCCCTGGCGATGGCCCTGCTGAACCTGCAAGACCTGCAGGCGGGCAGCGTGACCAGCATGGTCAGCAACCGTATCCGGCCAGTCCACCACGTGACCCATACGCTGCGTGACAACCCCGACGCGTTTCATGCCGCGATCCTGTTCAAGATGGTGTTCAGTGGCCTGATGCTGCTGGTTGGCATCGCGTTGGCATGGGTATCGATACGCCAGCTCAGGCGAACCCCCACCAAGCCCAACGGTGACC
Source organism: Pseudomonas palmensis (assembly GCF_049942755.1). Taxonomy (NCBI): domain Bacteria; kingdom Pseudomonadati; phylum Pseudomonadota; class Gammaproteobacteria; order Pseudomonadales; family Pseudomonadaceae; genus Pseudomonas; species Pseudomonas palmensis. The sequence continues at coordinate 5,091,385 of NZ_CP187958.1, read as the reverse complement.
CGTGGTGGTTCATCTAGGCGTCTGCAGTAACTCAAGGCTGGCAAGATCAAGCAGGCTGAAGTGTCCGCTTGCCCAGCCGCCGGTATCGAGGTGCCAGACATTGCCCAGCACCTTCACCTCGCGCAGCGTGGTGTGCCCGACGATCAGCGCACGCAAGCCCTGAACCTCGCCAGTGTCGCCCTGCTGCAAGCGTCGTCGCGACCATTGGCACACCTCCTGAACATCGGCTGAAGGTTCGCCTGCCAGGTGCTCGCACAGTGTCTGCCAATGCGCGAACGGGCAGTCGGCGTGCAGCAGGCCGACCAGGCCTTCAGGGGTTTGCAGCTCCAGCGCCAGGGGCATCTGTTCGAAGGCGGCCACAAAGCGGGCCTGGGCCTGCGCATCCAGGTCAAGAAACCAGCCGCCACCACTGGCGCGGTACATCGCCTGGTCCAGCCAGTGGCCCCGCACATGGGCAATGGCCAACGCTTCATGATTGCCTTGCACCGCGTGAAACCAGGGTTGATCGAGCCATGCCAGCGCCTGTTCGCTGTCGGGCCCACGGTCGACCAGGTCGCCCACGCTGAAAAGCCGATCGATGGCCGGATCGAACCCGACGGCATCCAGTGCCTGCTGCAGGCGCTGGAAGTGCCCATGGACATCGCCCACCGCGATATCGCGGCCACGACGGTTGGCCCGTACCTGCACCCTGGCGCTCATGCTGTGCCTCCCCTCTTCTGTTGCCGATGGTGTCGCCTGCTAGAATGCACCCATTTGAACGCAATCAGCCCATCCGAGGTATCCATGGGTATCAAGAAGTCCTCCGCAGAACTCAAACGTGACCTGAAGCTGGTCGCCACCGACCTTGAGCGTACCGCCGGTGAAATCAGCAAGCTGGCCGAGCGCATCAAGGACGTCGACGTGGTGGCGGTGCTGCACCTGATGAACCGCCTGTACCGGGACTCGGACAAGCTCAAGGCCTATGCCGACGAGGTCAAGGACGGGCGCATCGTGCGCGGCAAACCCGATTGAGGCTGGGGGGGCCAACTGCCGGCGCACTGCTACACTTAATTCGCCGAAGGGAGGAATGCGCCATGTCCGACAAAGAGATCACCACCCTGCTGACCCTGATCAACCACCGTCAGGACCACCTGGCCGTGGCCTGCAAGGAGATCGCCGACTGGATCGACCGCCAGGGCGATGTACCGGTGGCGGGCAAGATCCGCGACACTCTCAAGGCCGTTGAAGCCGACGAGGTGCTGGTGAAGAAGACCCTGACCTCCCTCACCCTGGACCGACCGCTGCCGCGCTTTCGCTAGCCGCTGACAGACAGGCGCATCGCCCGTTCCGATGGAATTGTTGTCGCAATATCAATATGATAGCGGCCTGTCGCACGCCGTTCGTGCGGCAGTGGACAATGACTCGGGAAGGATTACTCGTGAAAGATTTTGTTATCAGCGTCAACAACGTGGTGCTGTACGTGGCACTGGCCGTCATCTGGATTTCCGGCCTGTTCATGTTTAGCCAGAGCTTCCTGGCTGGCCTGGGCACATTGATTGTCGGTACGCTGACCTGGTGCATCGTTTCCGGCTTCTGGTTCGTCCAGTCGGCCACCTACGAAGAACTGCGCAAGCTCAACAACAAGCCCTGACGCCCCGGCGTAGCGCTTGACCCACTGCCCCGCGGCGTTGCCCGGGGCAGTTCTGTTTCAGGGCCCTGCTGCCCGCCCCCACCCCGCAACCTGCTGTAACGCAACCGGTCGCCCCCTCGCGACATCCGGTGGAATCCCTGCCGCCCTGGCCTGTCGGAAGCTGTGCAACGCCCTTCATACCCATGAACACTGCGAGGCAGGCAATGACCAATCAAACACTGCAAAACGAAGTACTCACCCGGCTGTACCACGCCCACCCGAACGGGTTGGGCAAGGAAGTGCTGGACAACTTCGAAGGCGAAAAGGCGGTGGCCGAGACGCTCAAGCAACTGCAGGACAAGGGGTTGATCCAGGACGGTGCGGTCACCGTTGGGGCCGACGATGAACCGTCAGTGCGTTACCCGATCAAGCTCAGTGCGGCGGGTGTGACCGCGGCCAAGGCAGCCGGCGGCTGATTGCACGGCTGATTGCAAAAAGGCCCGGCATTGCGCCGGGCCCTTGTTTGCGGCTACTCGCCAAGAAGCGGTGGCTTGCGTGGTTCTGGCCCGCCCTTGGGCGCCTTGGCCGGGCCTACCGGATCCACCTGCGGGTCATCCAGGTCTGGCGAATCGGGATCAAAGTCCAGCGTGTCCCGTTCAGAGGCGTGCTCGGATGAATGCGGTCCTTCTGGTTTGTGCTGATTACCGGTCATCAATACCTCCACGTCGTCGAATGGGGCCAGGCATCCGGGTGTCTGCCAGCGATCCCCCCAGCCCCCTGGCAGACGCCCCTGCGCTCAATCATTGGGCAGCGGCATGTCTTCGTCATCGGGCACGCCATCACCGCTGGCCGGGTCTTTCCAGTCCTCGGGACGATCTGGCGTGAACACCGGTGGGCGTGCCAGCGGATCGACGTCTTCGGGAGCCGTCGTCGGTTGGGTGGGGTCTTGGGCTTGGGCAGTCACTTGGTCAGTCATGGAACACCTCGCCAGCAAAGGCCCGGAACATCCGGGCCCTGTCAGTTGGAGGTCAGGCCGGGGCCAGGGTGCAGCACACGCGACGAATGGTGAAGCCGGCAGGGCTATGGGTCTTCGGGCTGGTCATCGTCATCGTCGAGCAGACCCCAGGCATCATCGTCCTCGTCATCCTCATCCATACCGCCCGCCTCTGGCTCGGGGGCAATGTATTGATCGTGAAATTCGTGGTCGAGCAGGTGGTCGTGCTCGGGTTCGTGGATATCGTCGTCATCGTGCATGGAACGGGCTCGCCGGCGGTTCTGGTAAGCGCGTATTTAACCAGACTTTGAAGGGGCGCCGCGTGCCCCTTCACAGCTGAGCCCGCTCCTGCAGAACGGCGCAGGAGACGGGCTGCAACGGCTACTTGGTAGCCCAGGCGTTGAACCGCTCCTCCAGTTCGTCACCATGATCGACCCAGAACTCGACATTCATCGACAGCGCCCCTTGAAGGTTCTGCGGCGAGGTCGGCACCCAGCTGGCCAGCGACGGGTCCAGCTTTGCCGCGGCCTGGGTGTTGGTCGGGCCGTAGGGAATCTGCTGCACATAGCGCACCTGCGCTGCCGGGTCGTTGGTGTAGGCGATCAGCCGCTTGGCCTGGTCGACATGTTTGGAGCCCTTGATGATGGCCCAGTAGTCCATGCCGTACAGGCTGCCGGGCCATACCACCGCCAACGGCGCACCGGCCTGCGCGGCGCTGGCGATGCGCCCGCTGTAGGTGGAGGTCATCACCACGTCACCCGCCGTCAGCCACTGCGCCGGCTGCGCGCCTGCCTCCCACCACTGGATGTTGGGCTTGAGCTCGCTCAGCTTGGCAAAGGCGCGGTCCACGCCCTCGGGGGTGGCCAGTACCTTGTAGACCTCCTCGACCTTGACGCCGTCGGCCAGCAGTGCGAACTCCAGGTTGTACACCGCACGCTTCCTCAGGCCGCGCTTGCCCGGGTATTTGTTCACGTCCCAGAAGTCGGCCCAGGAGGTGGGCGCCTGGGCCAGTTTGTCGCGGTCATAGGCGATCGCCACGCTCCACACCAGCGCCGCCGAGCCGCACGCCTGGGCAGCGTCCGGGATCAGCTCGTCGGCATGCCCCAGCTGCTTCCAGTCGAGGGGTTCGTACATGCCTTCGTCGCACCCGCGCATCAAGTCAGGCCCTTCGATCTGCACCACATCCCAGTCCACATTGCCAGTGTCGACCATGACCTTGATGCGGGCCATTTCACCGTTGTACTCGCTCTGGATCAGCTTGCTCTTGTCCTGGGCACTGAACGGCTGGAAGAACGCCACGTCCTGGGCCTTCTGCCCGGCACCGCCATAACCCACCACGACCATCTGCGGAGCTGCCTGGGCACTGCCCAGGCCCAGGGCAAGCAGCACTGCATACAGGCCTGGTTTACGCGGGAACGCTTTCATCGATGGATCCTCCTGCGGGTACCACTCGGCCTGGCGCCGGCGTGGTCCACTTTCTTGTTTTTGTGAGGTAAGCCCCTGCACTGGGGTGACTCGACGCTAATCAAACCCAAGTAAAAAAACAAGTTGATTTTTTACTGTCGGTACACTTTCATAGAAAAATAATAACAACACCCCCGCTGGAGCCTGACCACCATGTCGACCGCCTTCGCGCACCTGTTCACCCCGTTGCAGATCCGTGGCAAGCGCCTCAAGAACCGCATCATGTCCAGCGGCCACGACACCTCGATGCCCACCGACAACCTGGTCAACGAACAGCTGATCGCCTATCACCAGGCCCGGGCCGAAGGTGGTGTGGGGCTGATCGTGCTACAGGTGGCCGGCGTACACGACAGCGCCCGCTACACCTCCCACGTGCTGATGGCCACCGATGACGCCTGCATCGAGGGGTATCGCCGGCTGGCCGAGACCTGCCATGCCCACGGCACCGTGGTGCTGTCGCAGATCTTTCACCCGGGCCGCGAGATCATGGAGTCCAGCGACGGCTTGCTGGCGGTGGCCTACTCGGCCTCGGCGGTGCCCAACGAACGGTTCCGGGTGATGCCGCGCGAGCTTGACCAAGGCATGATCGACGAGATCGTGGCCGGCTATGCCGCGGCGGCGCGGCGCCTGCATCAGGCGGGCGTGGACGGCGTGGAGGTGGTGGCCAGCCACGGGTACCTGCCCGCCCAGTTCATCAACCCTCGGGTCAACCGGCGTAGCGACGGCTACAACGGCGACCTTGAACAACGTTTGCGCTTTGTGCGCGAGGTCATCGCCGCGGTGCGTGCCAGCACCGACGAACACTTCATCATCGGCCTGCGCATCAGCGCCGATGAACGCGACGCCGAGGGCCTGAGCGAAGATGAATCGCTCGGCGCGGTGAAGGCCCTGCAAGGGCAACTGGACTATGTGCATATTGTGGCCGGCACCTCGGCGTCCCTGGGCGGCGCGGTGCATATCGTGCCGCCGATGGCCATCGAGGCCGCCTATCTGGCCCGCGAGGCGGGCACCTTCAAGGCCAGCCTGGACATTCCGCTGTTCGTTACCGGGCGCATCAACCAGCCCCAGGAGGCCGAGCTGATACTTGCCCGCGGCCAGGCCGACGTGTGTGGCATGACCCGCGCGCTGATCTGCGACCCGCAGATGCCGAACAAGACCGACAGCGGCCGGGCCGAAGACGTGCGTGCCTGCATCGCCTGCAACCAGGCCTGTATCGGGCACTTCCACAAGGGCCTGCCGATTTCGTGCATCCAGCATCCGGAGACCGGGCGCGAGCGGCAGTTCGGCCAACTGCAGCCTGCCACACTGCGCAAGAAGGTGATGGTGGTGGGCGGCGGCCCGGCCGGCATGAAGGCTGCCGCGGTAGCGGCGGCCCGTGGTCATCAGGTCACCCTGTATGAGGCGGCCGCCCAACTGGGTGGCCAGGTGCTGCTGGCGCAACTGCTGCCACGGCGCAGCGAATTCGGCGGTGCCAGCACCAACCTGCAACGCGAGATGCAGTTGGCCGGCGTGGAGGTGGTGCGCAATACCCGGGTCGACCGCGCGCTGGTCGCGCGCGAGCAGCCGGATGCCGTGATCGTCGCCACCGGTGCCGCGCCCTACTGGCCGGCGTTCGAGCGCGGCGGCGAGTTGCAGGTGGTCGACGCCTGGCAGGTGCTGCGCGAGCAGGTACAGGTCGGTCGCTCGGTGATGGTGATGGACTGGCGCTGCGACTGGATCGGGCCGGGCATCGCCGAACGCCTGACCCGCGCCGGGCATCAGGTACAACTGGCGGTCAACGGTACCCACTGCGGCGAGAGCCTGCCGTTGTATGTGCGTGACCAGATGGCCGGCGAGCTGCACAAGCTGGGCATCCCGATCACGCCCTATGCGCGGCTGTATGGCTGCGACGACAGCAGCGTCTACCTGCAGCACACCGCCAGCGGCGAGGCGATGATCTTCGAGGGCATCGACACCCTGGTGCTGTGCCACGGCCATCACCCGGTCGACACCCTGGCCGGCGAGATCCAGGACCTGGCCGCAGTACACCGCATTGGCGATTGCCTGGCGGCGCGTACCGCCGAGGAAGCCATCTATGAGGGCCTTAAAGTCGCCGCGAGCCTGTGAGGCTGTTTATACTCCGGGCCTTTGCAGGGCTGATCGGATAACGCCATGAGCAACAACAGCAAGCTGCCGCCCACCGCCGAGGACGGCAGCGCCGCGCCGCACTTTCTGGGCACGCGCATTCGCGGGCTTCGCAAGCGTCGCGGCATGACCCTGACCGAGCTTGCGCAACAGAGCGAGCTGACCGCCGGCTATATCAGCCAGCTGGAACGCAACCTGTCGTACCCCTCGATACCGGCACTGTTCAATATCGCCCGCAGCCTGGGCGTGACCATCCAGTGGTTCTTCGCCAGCGAGGCGGTCACCGCCCCCGAGGACAGCGGCTACGTGGTGCGCCGGCAGAGCCGACTGAGCGTGCATTACGAAGACGGCATCGTCGACCAGTTGCTCACCCCGCAACCCAACCGCGAACTGGAGATGCTCCACTCGCGTTTTCCGCCAGGCACCTACAGCCTGCAGAGCTACAGCCATGAGGGCGAAGAAGCCGGGTACGTGCTGTCCGGCCGCTTCGAGCTGTGGGTGGGGGATCGCCATTTCGAACTCGGTGAAGGCGACAGCTTCAGCTTCTCCAGCCAGGAGCCGCACAAGTACGGCAACCCGGGTGAAGTGGATGCGGTGGTGATCTGGGTGATCACCCCGCCCACCTTCTGAGCCCTGCGCCCCAAGCCTCGGCTGACTGGGGCGCACGTTCGCTCAAGCTAGTTGTTGGGGGGTTGCCGAGGCGCCGGCTCCGCAGGGGGCGTGTCGGGCTTTTGCATCTGCAGGGAAGACTTGCTGCGATCGGTATCCTTGTCGACATGCTCGGGCTCGTTGAAGCACCCTTGCAGCATCGACAGGCTGGCGACCAGCAACGCCAACGCGGTCAGTTTCATGACGCTAACCTCCAGGCACTGCCGGCACAGGCAACGCCCCTCAGTGGAAGATAAAGGCATTGGCTTCCTTCACCAGCTCGCGCCACTCGCGACTGCTGATGATGCCCGCCACCTCGAGTGCATCGGCGGCCATCAACGCCTTGTCGTAACGCTGCTCGGCGTCCAGTGACGCATGCTCGTGGACCAACGTCTGTCGCCAGTTCTGCAACGCCTGCCTTTTGTCCGTGTCGTTCATCGTCACCTCTCCTCTACGACTGGAACGGTGCGTACTGCATTGCCAATGGCCAGCGCCTGCGCACTGGCCAGCGGGCATTGACTCAGGGTTGGGCTGCATCACCGCCGTGTGCGCTGGCAAGTGCCCTGGCCTTGGTCAGATGCTCTTTCAGCGTGGGCAGGGTATTCTCGGCGAACGCCTTGAGCTCGGCATCGGTGCCGTCCTTCACATAGTTCTCGAACAGCTCGATGGTGGCCTCGTGCGCCTTGACCTGGTTGTTGGCATAGGCCTGGTCGAACGACTTGGCGCTACGCAGCTCCAGAATCATCGCCTTGGCCTTGTCCATCAGCATGGCATCATCCGAGACTTCCAGCTTTTTGCTGGCAGCGATGGCCTTGAGCTTCTCGTTGGCGGCGGTGTGGTCCTTGACCATCATGTCGGCAAAGGCCTTCACGTCGCTGGCGCTGCCCTTCTCCTGGGCCAGCTTGCCGGCTTCCACTTCGGCGATGCCTTTGGCCGAGGCGTCTTCCACGAAATCGTCGGCGTCCTGGGCCGCGTGTACCGCGCCTGCCAGGGTAAACGCCAGCGCAAAAGCGCTGCTTCGCAACAGGGTATTCATCATGAAATCCTCGTTCTGTTTTTCGGGAACTGCGTTTGAGGTACCGCTGTTCATGTGAGCGCGTGGCGGCGTGGGTGGTTCATCTTTTTTGCCTGGCCTGTTTGCGGTCGTCGATACACGGGCAAAAAAAATGAATTAGCCCGACACCCGCCCGGTCCAGACCTATGAACGCAGTAAATCTGACGAGGTAACAGCAATGACTATCGAAGCAGAGACACTCGTACAACTGACCGACGCCCTGCGCAAACGCGGCCTGACCCGCGTCTCGGACATCACCTTCATGCGCGCGCCCTACCGGCGCAATCACCGCTGGACCTGCACGGTGAAATAGCAATCATTCAGACCAATCCCGTAATTTTCACAAGCCTTTCACATTCGAAGGCTTATGGTTGACCCAGCTCCTAGTAGAAACCTTTAAGCCCGCTCCCCCCCATCGCGGGCTTTTCTTTGTCTGGGATTTGGGTTGTCACAGGCAGGCTGATGACCGAGCCGCCTTTTGTTCAACGCACACAAAAGCGCTCGACCTCATGATTGCCGAGGCGAGCGCTGTTGCGTCCTGAGTGTAAATGTCAGGGATCAAGTCGCTGGTGCAATTCAAATCCCCTCGAATTTGAACGGTGCGGACTCTTCGAAGCGGGCGGACACTTCGCCGGCATACACGTTTGCCTGGTTCGGCCCCAGGTCCAGCTTCTTCACCTTGCCGGTTTTCTGGCTGAGGTCCAGCTTCTTCAGGTCAACCCAGAACGTATTGGGCGTGACTGCGGACTCGAAAAAATACTGCTTGTGTTTATGGTCCGCCACGGTGCGCCAGCGCGTGGATGAGATATTGGGCTGATCTGGCGTTGTAATGCCGTACGGCACCGAGACGTTGCGAATCACACTGAACACACTGGCCAGTGACAGCCGCGCATCCTCATGCTTGGGCACGGCATTTACGTAGAAGGACGCACGCGCAAAGCGATCAGGCGAGCGGTTGGTGCCAGGCAACATCTGTGTTCCGTCAATGCCTTGCCAGTAAGCATACATTTCCAACTGCTCGTCGAACTTCGGCGAGTTCGTCATCACTTGATATTTTCTGTCGTGGTGAATGACTTGCTTGCCATCGATATATTCAACGATTGCGCTATCGCCCGACGCATCGGACATTGAAAGGTGCAGCGTTGCCAGGCGGGTTTCCTTCGGAACCTTGGATGTCACCACATGAAACGGTTCGGCCTTGAGCGCCTCGACCGCTTCAGCCACGGTCTTGAAGTTATCCAATACGTACTGAGCCCATGCCGAGATACTGAGCCCTGGCTTGCCCTGTTCGAGTGCTGGATATTCTGATTCCACCAGCCACAGCAGGTTTGCAGACAACCCGGCTTCGTTGATGCCGTCGGTGGTGGAAATATCGTAGCCGGACGCAATGACACTGCCGTACTTCGACGTCCAGGTAACCGAATTGGGGCCTGCCTCACCGTGGCGCTTCATGCCCTGGGGGAACACCCACAGGTTGGTTTCCACATCCTTCGCCCAGTCCATTGAGCGTGCCGTTATGATCTGTTGGTTATCTCCAAGAAAAACCAGCCGCGTGCACGCGTGCACCACGGGTATCGATGAACAGAAACCGACCAGGGCCAGTGCAATTCCTTTTGCTGCGGGTGAAAGTTTCATTCCTTTGATTTCCTTGACCAAACTGATTATCAACACGCGCGAGCCCAGGCCTTCAAGCGAACGTGCAAGCACCTGGCTCGGTAATGACAAATAGTGTTTGATCGTCAATGACGACAAACATCAGCCAATAAAGCACGGACATATCAGAAATCAAGATTTGAGGGGACAAACAGCGTTCGCTTACAAGTACCGCAGCCTTGGCTTACCCCACTTGGGTCGATTCGGTGTTTTTCCATTTTGTGGTTGCACGGGCTAGCGCAGCGATTGCACATGTTTTCGCCAGCGTCGACACTGCTGCCCGGGACCGCACGCCAAAGATGGAAGCCGACGCTTGCCTCGCAACCGGATTGAAAGGAATCAAGAGCATGAATGATCGAAAGCCAGTCACCCTGGCTCAGCTTGAGGCTGAAACCGAAACGTTCTTTGGCATGCACTGGAACACCGACGTGCTCGGCATTCAACCGCCTGCCTGGCATGCCTGGCGGGAGTTCAAGGGGTCTGCACCGAACTATCAGTTGGGCGGCTGTTATGCGCTGTTTGCCGGGGACGATCTTGAGTACATCGGCCTGGGCGCCAGCCGAGGGGGTGGATTGTATTGTGATCATGGGATATCACGCCGGCTGAGCTCACATGTGTACCGCCTGGACAAGGAGCGCGGCCCGGGCTGGTTGAAGCTGCGCCCAGGTTGGGAGTCCATAACCTCGATACACACCATAGGCTTCGAGGCGCGGCACAGCCACTTGGCTTCAGCGCTTGAGGCCTATCTGATTCGTGCATTTGAAGGTCGATCGCGCAATGCTCGTCGCTAATGGTTCATGCGAACGCCAGAGCAAGTGGTTCGAGACATGGCCTCCACCTGCACGGATGGATCGGCTCCTCCTTGGATTTGGGGCGCTGCACAAGCTGTCGACTGTCATTGGCTGGCACCTACACTCACCTCTTCATACTCCGCAGGATAAGCGTTTGATCTCCACCGCTAACATCACCATGCGCTAAGGCATGGGGGTTGACGGGGGTTGAAGCGTAGTGTTTGCTGGGCCAAATCCCCCGCGGTCTCCCTCAGAAACGCACCTCTTGGACCGAAAACTGGTCCGTGAGGCTTGCGCGTCCCTAATGCCGGTTCGGCATACTAGCAATGCTACCCCTATGGCCACATCGCTTATGCAGGATCCCGTGCATGGCTCGTCGCAGCCATGACCGATGATGGATTGGGACTACTCACCCTGTACCGCACGGCTCTCGTGGCATGTATGACATCGCGCTACCTTTTGTACCAATTTTTTACCATTCGGCTATCGGTGCTTGCTGATATTTGGATCTCCCGGATGTGCTTCACGCCCCGCCCTCGGTTGAGGCTCTGCAGCATCCTCGCCGCTCCACAGCAGCTTCGAGTATGATTTCCGCCACCTCCAACTCACCGGCAGGAAGCACCCATGATTACTGAGCTGTCGCTCGAAAACTGGAAAAGTTACGAGAAAGCGACTTTATTCATCGACCCCCTCTCTGTTCTAGTGGGGACAAACGCAAGCGGAAAATCCAACGCACTTGACGCTCTATTGCTTCTAAATCGTTCCGCCTACGGTGTAATGCTGACCGCAGCGCTTCAGGGCGACGGTGCACAGACCGCACTCCGGGGTGGTATTGAATGGGCAGCCAGGCGCCCTGGAACTCTATTTGCTCTCTCGGTGACTTGCAAAGCAGATGAGCTGACTGACTATGAATACCGTTTAGAATGCAACGCAAGAGAAAATCGATGCGAGGTCTATGCAGAGCAACTGACGCGCATAAAATATCGGCCTGGCAAGGATGGAATAAGGAAATCCAGAGCAGGCACTATCAAACTGTTTCGCACCGACGTTTGCCCCGAGGACTCTCCTACAATCGTCGCCAGACTCTACAATGAAAAACAGGGCTCACCTCGCCAACTAAGTCGCACAAACACGATCCTTTTTCAGCTAGTCGGCCAGAAGCTTAGACAAGAAATACACGACGGCGTGACCTCGGTTATTTCATCGTTACGAGAGATTTTCATTTTGGACCCTATTCCGTCCCACATGAGGGGATATTCTCCACTATCTGAGAGGCTTGAGTCTGACGCGAAGAACATTGCTGGCGTTCTGGCCGCACTACCACAAGACAAGCAGCGTGAAATAGAGGATGTTCTTACTCTTTATGCGAGCAAGCTTCCAGAACGAGATATCCGGCGTGTCTATGCTGAAACAGTCGGGAGATTTAACTCGGACGCAATGCTTTACTGTGAGGAATGCTGGCGGGACCAAGATGAAGCGCCCATCGTTGACGCCCGTGGAATGTCCGATGGGACTTTGAGGTTTCTCGCCATTCTTACTGCATTGTTAACCCGACCAAAATCCAGCTTACTTGTAATTGAAGAAGTAGACAATGGACTGCACCCATCTAGGGCTAGATTACTTCTAGACATGCTTAAAGAGGTTGGTACTGAGCGCAGCGTTGATATCCTCGTAACCACTCACAATCCCGCCTTGCTCGACGCCATGGGAAATGAAATGCTCCCATTCATAACCGTAGCGAATCGAGACCCGAAAACTGGAAATAGCATATTAACTTTACTTGAGGATATTGCCCAGCTCCCAAAACTTCTAGCTCAAGGCCCAATCGGACGACTGTCCAGCCAAGGACTTATTGAAAAAAGCTTGACTACCGAACAGTGCACCCGAGCAGAAGGAATTGCTGAATGAGCCGGCGCGTCCTTATAATCGATACATCTGTATTGTGCTGCTGGCTACGTGTCCCAGGGAAAGCTGAGGCTGGCCCGGTAGATGATAGATGGCACTTCGAAAGAATTGATAAAATACTAACCACAGAGATTGAAAAAAAGAGCACCTTGGTTCTACCTCTGGCCACCTTAATTGAGACGGGAAACCATATATCCCAAGCTGGAAGCGATAGATATAAATGCGCAACTGCATTGGCCGCGCATCTGCGAGAGGCTGCGAACGCAGCTTCACCATGGGCGGCATTCACTGAGCAAACAGAGCTTTGGAATGCAACCAGCCTCAATATTCTTGCCGACTCTTGGCCGGAATTAGCAGCACAGAAATTATCAATCGGCGACACTACCATCAAAGATGTTGCAGATTTCTATGCCAAAGCAGGATTCTCGGTTGAGATCTTGACCGGAGATCGAGGTCTCAAAGCGCATGAGCCCGCACAACCAGTGATGATCCCCCGGCGACGACGAGGTGGATAGTAATTCCACATCCAACACATTCTCAGCACACTCAGTAATCTGCGTCAGCGATTCTGATAATACCCCGATTGTGCTGGAGTATTAAGCTAAAAAGGCGCCAAAGCCCAGTACACGAGCTTTGGCGCCTATTTCGAACAAGTGCAGATGATGACTGAGGGGGCATTGGAAGGCATAGAATGGCATATGATTTGCCCCATTTTTGCCCCAGCGCAAATCACACCCAGGTCAGGCTAATTACAGTCAACTCGCCACAACTGATCGAGGCGAGTCGTAAAGCTCCGACTCATCATTTCTCGCCGCATGCCCCAGCTGGGGTCAGTTGGAACGCTAGCTGCACGCAATGTCCCCCTCCCCCATCGACTATTGATTTCATCCAACACTGTCATTACCCGGGTAGCCTCAGCCGGCTGGGCAGCAGCGAAGAGATCATCGGTATATTCGCCCCGCTGACATAGCCCCATCAGCAATACCTCAGCTTTACTGTACTTAAAGCCAGGCCGAAACACGCGCTCGAGTGCGCCGACCGCTGCCTTCGTCAGCACGCGCACATCATCCGTTGGGTACGGCAGATCAATGATCACACCGTTGGCGTACTTGGCTTCGTCGGGATTGAACATGCCGGTGCGGATGCTCACGCGCACCTTCTTGCACACCGAGCCCTGGGCGCGCAGCTTCTCCGAGGCACGCATCATGTAGGTGGCCACCGCTTCCTTGATTGGCGGCAGCTCCTGCAGGCGCTTGCCGAACATCCGGCTGCAGCAGATCTCCTGCTTCGGGGAATTTGGCTCATCCAGCTCCAGGCAAGGCGTCCCGGCCAGCTCACGTGCAGTCTTCTCGACCACCACACTGAACTTCTTGCGCAACATCCACGGGTCGGCCTTGGCCAGATCCATCGCGGTCTTGATACCCATCTCTTCGAAATGAGCATTCATCCGCCGGCCGACGCCCCATACCTCGCTTACGGCCGTATTCCTGAGCACCCAGTCGCGCTTGAAAGGGTCGCAGATGTTGACCACGCCACCGGTCTGCACCTGCAGGCGCTTGGCTGTGTGGTTGGCCAGCTTGGCCAGAGTCTTGGTGCCGGCGATGCCGACGCCGACCGGTATGCCGGTGCAGCGCAGCACCTGGGCGCGGATGCGCCGGCCGAGCTGGTCCAGGTCAGCCATGCCCGTCAGATCGGCGAAGGCTTCGTCGATGCTGTACACCTCGACCGCCGGCACCATTGACTCAATCAGCGTCATGACCCGCTCGCTCATGTCGCCATACAGCGCGTAGTTGGACGAGAACGCCACGATGCCGTGCTGCTTGAGCTTGTGCTTGATCTGGAAATACGGCTCGCCCATCTTCACGAACGGCTTGGCATCGTAGCTGCGCGCAATGACGCAGCCATCGTTGTTGCTCAGCACGACGATGGGGATCTTGGCCAGGTCCGGGCGGAACACGCGCTCACACGATGCGTAGAACGAGTTGCAATCGACCAGGGCGAACACCGGTGCGTTAGACATGGCTGCGCACGCTGCCGATGATCACGCCCCAGATCGACAGCTCGTCCCCTTCCAGCACGTAACGCGGTGGGTATTTGGGGTTCTCGGACAGCAGGATCACGTCCTTGCCGCGAATGCACAGGCGCTTGCACACCGGGTCATTGTTCAGCAGGGCCACGACAATGTGTCCGTGCACCGGTTCGAGCGAGCGATCGACCACGGCGAGATCACCGTCGAAGATGCCGGCGCCCTGCATGCTCTCGCCAGTGATGGAGACCAGGTAGACGTGGGGCGCCCGGATATTGAGCACCTCGTCCAGGGAGATGTGCGCCTCGATGTGATCGGCCGCTGGCGACGGAAACCCGGCCGGTACATGGAACAGGCACAGGGGCAGCTTCAGGCCACCCTCAGTGATTGGGCCTATGATTGAATAGCTCATGACGCACGACTTTCGAAAATACTGTGCGAATGTACAGTTGACGTTCTGCGAGCCTTGCGGTCAATTTCTCTGTAGGGGATTTCTGATAGGCGGGATCGGACAGCATGCTGGATGCCGTGGTGCATGCGCCGCTAAAGGCTGAGGCTTTGGCTGCAAATCACATAGAACTCACAGCTGGCTGGTAACATCACCTACCTCGACCCGCGCGCACCTGATAACACCACCTATTCCGAATATGGAGGCTACAGTGACTTCGATTAACTGGTTCTCCAATAGATTGAACGCGATAGCGTCAACCACATTCTGATGGTTGAAATCCTCAAAGCAAAGATAATGCAAATCATAGAACAGGAAATCAATCAAGAGGTTTTTCGAGCACACCATCTCGTAGGTTGCGGTTCCTGCGCCAATTTCTTTGTACTCGCAAATACTGACGCGTAGCCTTGCAGACGTGGCAGCCGGCTCCCCTGCCATAGCCCTGATGGCAGATATCTCTATGATTTCTGCATCATGAAAACTGGGCCAGTAGCCCAGTGCTTCGATTAACTTCTCTGTGTTTTCAACACCGACGGGGCTTTGCATAAGAGTCTTTCCCTGAGAACTTGTTGCATTCCACCCGATATACAACGTGGGCCCCAAACAGATGAAAAGCCCCTGTTAGGTCACAAGGCCGGCAAGCGCGAAAAGTCGCTGGGGATCACCATGAATGGCCTGCAGCTTGACCCCACCGCACACGTCAAGCCCGCTGGCGATATCCGGTAATGAGCAGCACTACACCAGGCACCAGAAAGCCGACCGCGGTGTAGCCAAAAGCAGCTTGCCCAGAGGCGCCGACTGCGGCGAACGCAGCGCCGATCGCAATCAATGGCGCCGCAGCGTAGTAGAACGGTTTGGCTTTGTTGGCCATATCTAACCTCCTGTTTGACATACTTTTTTATAACACATCAGGCCGCCGAAAGGCGCGGGCCTGGAGAGCTGTTGCCGTGGCAAACGAAGATCTGGCCGGGCCGCTGTGGCGGCGCGCAAGGACGACGGCAGTAGCGGCCCGCAGACAAGCATGCGGGCAAAAAGGAAGAAACCCGGGGATGAGCACGCTGGGGAGCAACAGGCCGTGGTACCGGGTTTGCGCAAAATGGCATCGAAATCAGCCACTCCCACCAGTCCTTTTGTCTTCCAGCCGGGTAAAGGCGGGATGTAGATCAGGCAGGCAGGTGTTACAATCAGGCACTTCAAGCTCGCGCCCAAGGCGCTGGGCATCCGTGAACGTCGGCAGTACGACACGCGCCACACCTACGCAACCATGTGCCTAATGGCTGGGATGAACCCCGCGTTCATCGCGAACCAACTCGGCCACAGCGTCGAGATGTTGCTCTCTACCTACGCAAAATGGATCAGCTCCTCCTCGGATTGGAAGGAGCTGGAGAAGCTGCCGTCCCGTATCTGACGGGCCCAAAATCGGCCCCAAAAGGTCGGCGGCACCTAAACACACCTCTGGACACCCCGCAGGATAAGCACTTGATTTCTACCGCTAACATCACCATGCCGTCCTGCATGGGGCTCAAAGGGTGCTTATAGGTCGGTTTTATTGGGCCAAATCCCCCCCTGCACCCCATCAAAACTCGGTGATTGGTATCAGAATTGGTATCACTTCAACGTGCCACTGGCGTCCTGCCGACAATTCCACCCCAACTCTCATTAACTATTGTTGCTGCAGCTTCACAAGCTTTGGCGTGCGGCATTGTGAGCGTCCTCCCAACGTACCTTTCATAATTGAATGGGTGTCCAGCAGGTACTGAGCTTGCTCACTCGTCAAATGGGCTGATTGAATACTCGAGTTGTGCTTGAATGATATTTGTCAATCCCGCTATATCAGTCACCGTTGGGAGCATGAGTATTGTCACCAGAAAGTCACATCAAGATGGCTACGTCTGATTCCGCGTGGTCAGTTTTTCTGGTGTTTTTGCGCTTGGGACTAACGTCTTTCGGCGGCCCGGTTGCCCATCTGGGGTACTTTCGTGAAGAGTTCGTAGCCCGGCGCCAATGGCTTAGCGACCGCAGTTATGCCGATTTGGTCGCTTTGTGCCAATTCCTTCCGGGGCCTGCGAGTAGCCAAGTTGGCATAGGATTGGGACTGTCTCATGCCGGATTTTCTGGAGCTATTGCTGCATGGGCAGGTTTCACATTGCCATCGGCTCTAATGCTGGTTCTGTTCGCTAAGGGTATGTCCACTTGGGGAAGTGCTTTCCCAAGCGGTCTATTGCACGGCCTTAAAATCGTCGCGGTCGCTGTCGTCGCTCAAGCAGTCTGGGGAATGGCCCGCAATCTTTGTACCGATGTGCTTCGCGTGACTATCGCCGCATTCTCTGCCTGCGCTGCACTCCTGTGGCCCAATGCATTGGGACAGATTGGTGTGATCGTCTGCGCCGCCCTCGTCGGCTTGATGCTGCTTAAAACCACACAGCGCCAAGCCGCGGAATCTTTGGCGATCTCGATCACCAAGAAGGTGGGTGCGATCTCCTTGGTGGTGTTTTTCAGCTTGTTGTTTGGCCTTCCATTATTGATGCAGTTTTGGCCCTCTCAAACGCTAGCTATGGTGCACGACTTTTACCAGGCCGGTTCATTAGTCTTCGGAGGGGGGCATGTTGTGCTGCCGTTACTTCAGGCGGCAACGGTACCCAACGGCTGGGTAGCCAACGACACTTTCCTGGCTGGGTATGGCGTAGCGCAGGCAGTACCGGGCCCACTCTTTAGCTTTGCAGCATTTCTCGGTGCCTCCATGAACGTCCAGCCTTCTGGCTGGGTGGGCGCATCGGTGTGCCTCATCGCTATCTTTGCACCTTCATTCCTCCTCGTGATTGGCGCGTTGCCTTTCTGGGAGCAACTGCGGCATAGCTCTCGCACTCAGGCGGCGCTTGCAGGGGTCAACGCGGGAGTGGTCGGGCTTCTCCTGGCGGCCTTGTACAACCCGGTCTGGACGAGTGCCATATTAGCTCCCCAAGACTTCGGGTTGGCGCTGATAGCCCTTGTTGCCTTAATGTTCTGGAAGGCTCCTCCTTGGTTAATTGTATTGGGCAGTGGCTTGATCGGATGGTTGCTAAGTATTGTTTTTTAAAGAAAGCCAGCTAATTCAGCATAGCTAAGCCGCGCTCGTTCTATAGGCGTCAGCTGAACCAAGCTTGCGTGATAAAACAGGGGTTCATCTAAGCGGCAGAAGCTCGGCGATCTCGCTTGGCCGCTGCAAAGCGAGCCGACGATTTACTCCGCTGCACCTTCTCCAACCGAGTATCCTTCGACGTATATTTCGCACACTACTGTCCCATGGACACGCCGTCTCAATGACGAGTTGCGGGCCGCCCGCCCAAGGCGCTCAGCTGGTACTCGCTCACAGCCTGCATAAGTGACTCTGCCTCAAGGCGCAGGCACTCGACATCCTCAGCAGGAGCAAGTAATTCCAGCGCTTCGTGATAGCGCCGCACCGCATCCATCGCCTGCTGCATCAGCGGCTCACCCGCCGCCATCTTCTCCTGCAAGTCGTCCATGCTGTCCTCCGGCTTCGGTGAGAGCACTATAGGTCAACGCCTATTGGGCTCTGCAAAAGGGCAAAAGCATCAATGTCCGCTTACGGCCAGAACCGGACGGTCACAACATGTTCCAACTGATATCGATAAGAGGCAATCCCCTAAACGCTCTTGAGAAACCTATGCCATCCGTACTGGTTCGTATGTATCAATCGCCGTGTTGACGGTTTAGGGGACTGCATCAGGCGTTTGACGTGTGTCAGGGTCTATACTAATTTCGCTCTTTTGATCAGATCCACCCTTAATCACCGCACAGCCCACCAGGCAGAACACGTGAAACATTCGACATTTACTGCCGCGCTGCTCTGCCTATTACTTGGCACTCCCGTCAGGGCCGAGCAGTATCAGGTCGTTACTGAAGAGTGGGCGCCGTACAACTACCAGCAGAAAAATCAGCTCACCGGCATGGCCACGGAGATCGTTCGAGCCATAATGGCGCGGACCGGGGATGACTTTGAGATGGTGCTGCTGCCCAGTATGCGAAGCGCCCGTGCATTGAAGACCCGGCCCAAGACCATCATGTATTCACTATTCCGCACGGCAGAGCGCGAACCGCTATACAAGTGGGTCGGACCGATCGTGGAAGAGTCCATTCACCCCTATCAGTTAGCCAATGCGCAGCAGCCGGTGAATTCCTTGGAGCAGCTACTTCGCGCCCCAAAAATTACGACGAGACATGCCGGCCTGATACCCGAGACTCTTCAGTCGCGGGGCTTCAACAACCTCGAAAAAAGTGCAACCCAGAGCCTGCAGCTCTATCGCATGCTGCTAGCCGGGCGCACCGATATCATCATAGGCGACACCGATGCGGGAGTGGTTTACTACAGCCGCCAGTTGAACATCGCCCCCGGCACGCTGCGGCAGATTCCTATCGAGCTCTATCGCTCATCGCTGTACATCGCCTTCAGCCGCGACTGTGACGACGAACTGGTAGCCTCCTGGGCCCACGCCCTAGAGCAACTGCGCCACTCGGGCGAATTGGAGCGCATACAGGATCGATACGATTACCCCATCGGGCAATGACAGCGCGGAACCAGCGCAAGCCCGCTTCGCCCTTATCCAGCTTCGCTCTCACTCAACGCGGAGGATAAGTCATGAACATTTTTGCAACACGCAGCCATCAGCCTTGGAAGTGAATGGCCGCATGGCGACGGTCGGTGTCAGGCCGTCGCTAACCGGCCAGTAGCACCCGCTCGCAATCGGTAGTTTCCATACCGCAGCCGTCAGCCGTCGATCAATCTCGTGGGATCTGACCGCTCAAATAGCCAATGCTCGAAAGAAACACGTTGGTATCTCGATTAGAGCGCAGCCGAACGACGCGGCATGTTGATGGCGCCGTCGCCACCAGCTGCTGCATATTCACTCGCGCTGTTTTTTTCGTCCGCCACATAAATCTCAAAAACTCTGGCAGATTCGCCAGCAGTTCGGGGCAGTTGTCCGGCAAATCGGGCCGAGAGCTGCCGCGCTGAATCAGCGTTCTTAGCAGCACGCGCCAAAATCGAAGCGTCCCCGAACGATCAATCCATATCAAAAGATCTGCGCGCGCTACCCGATTCTCCCAAGTAACGGAATGGCCGCCTTCGAATATCCAGCGATCACGAGCCTCGACCTCGGAACAAAGGCGTGTTTTCTCGTCCCGGCTTCGTTCAACCCACCCTGGCTGCCAGTGGATAGTGTCTATATGAACGACAGGTAAGCCCGTGCGCAGACCAAGCTCACGCGCCAAAGTGCTTTTGCCCGACCCAGGTTGACCAATAATCATCACCCGCTGCATCTAAGCTCCTTCTCGCCATACGCGCTATTTTTTGGGGGCGGCGATTTTACGCCAACCTCCAACCCCGTCAACAGGCAGCAAGCCAAGACTTGATTGTCGTGACGTTCCGCTTTGGGTCGTAAGCGGCCGCCTGGACTTGCCTCTCCCAGTTCACCGTCCGATATCTCTGACATACGCTTGGCACGCTCGTAGGGCTATTAGTCCGTCGTCACCATCCCCGGTGATGGCGACAATTCGTTGAGCATGCGCTGGGTCAAGTTCGGCTCGCGCGGTTCCATGAACCACGTCGCAGGTGCCGGTGGCGGCTGACACCCCACCGCCACTACCCTGGGCGGTGGCGGCGAGTAGGACTGACAGCCGCAAATCAGCAGTAGCCAGCCGATCACGAAGGCGATCCCGGGCTTTTTGTGCATCGCGTAATTCCTTGTGCTTGGTTTTTTCATCCGCCTGCAGGCGGTCCTCCAGGGCCCGGCGGCGCTCCTGATCCTGCTGTAACTGATCGAGCACAGCGACCGCCTCTGCCTCGCGCTCAGTCACGTAAGTCTCGGCCTGCTTGGCCAGCAGTGTTTCGTAAGCGTTGGCCTGCCATAGCCATGCGCCAATGCCACCCATCGCGAGCCCCAGTAGCAAGGCCCGCGCGCGCGCGCCCCAGGCGATCACACCAGCCTCCCGCCGGCCGCGATGTAGTGCGCCAGCAGGTCATCCAGCTTGCGCTCATGCTGCCCGTACCCGGCGCCCGGCAGGCTGGCCCAGATATTCCGGCACTTCGTGATCGCCGACTGGATACGGCCGGCGTGCACGTCCGCCAAGGCGCCGCGCTCCTTGATCAGGTGCAGGGCAAGCTTGTCCTGACTGGTGGGCCCGAAGTCGGGCAGCTTGAGCAGGTCGCGGTAGTGCGGCCAGTAGCGCTGGAGTTGCTGGTACCGGCCTGCGGCCGTGGACTTCAGGCCCTTGTTGTTCACGGTCACCAGCACGCCAGGGTGGGCGCTGTAGCTCTTGAAGGTGTTCGGGCTATCGATACCGCCGACAACCACGTCATAGCCGTCGTCGCGGGTGTGCTTGCTGATAGACGTGCCCTCAGCCCAGGCCAGCATGTCGAGGAAAGCGAGTGCATTCTTGCTGCCCGCCAGTGAATCAGAAATTCGAGCCATGTTTTCTCCAGGCAATAAAAAACCCGCTCAAGGCGGGTGTCGGTGTTCAGTCAGGATCAAGCCGGCGGTGCGGGCCAGTCAATGTCGGTCGGGTACCCAGGCTGCTCAGGCAGCCGGACCAGCGCAATTCGGTATTTCTTCCACGCCTTCAACGCAGCGGCTTCGGCGTCGGTGGCTTCGTCAAGGTCGACGGCATCCTGCAGCGGGGCGATTGCCGTGTCGGCTGCGGAGCGACGCACAGCAGCTTCTGCTTGCACGTTTGCCAGGTGCTGCGCTGCAGCCGCATCCTGCTTCATCTCTGCCGTGATCATCTGCGACCAGTCGATGACGCCAACAGTATCCGTCCATGCCAGCCCCAGGGGTTCTGGCTGTGGGTCATTGTCGGTGGGCAGCGGAACCCGGCCGTCTGGCGGATTAACGATGTCCACTGGGAATCGCGACTGCTCACTCGCCTGAGCGCCATGGGGAAGCCTGACAGTCAGCGTAAGCTCTCCAGCGACCCGCTCGATTGCGCCGTAGAGCCAAGAGCAGCTCGTCGCAGTGGCGGGCAGCATCGCGCCGTCGGGCAGAGCTTCGAAATCGAGCTTCATGCCGTTGATCGTGATCGATTCGCCGCTCCTGCTGAGCACGAGTGTTTCGTCTGCACTGAACGGTGACAATTTAATGCGCATCAGTACCACCTCCCTTGCACAACAATGTTTATGGTTCTCACCGGTACGCCAGGGGATGAAGTGAAGTAGGCCTTCACACTGATGTTGTTGGGTTCTACCCGGCCCGCGACCAGAAATGAGTTGTTTAACGCGTCATTGCCGGAGAGGACGGCGCTGCCAGCAATGAACGTAATAGGGGTCGGAGCGCTCATATCATTGGAGACGTGCAGGCCCGCGACAGGAGAAAAAGACGTGGTGGTTACCGTCATCTCGGCGGTCGCACTGCCGTCCGCATACTTCACGTATCTGCCATTAGCGTTACTGCCCTTCTCAAATATTGCACCCGTGGGGACGCCGCCCGATTGACTCACTGTGCCGACGATATCAGCCGTTGCGGCAGCCTTTAGGCCCAGGCCTGCCCTGGCGGTCGCTTGTGTGCTGCCGCCTGTACCGCCCTGAGCAACGCTCAGCGCGGTTGTCATGCCGGTCAGTGACGTGATGTCGCTATTCGCCCCGCGCGCCGCGGCGCCGATGTTCTCCCGAAGCTTCGGTGCAGTCGTGGCAACGCCGAGCACCGCCAGAGTCGAGCCGAACTGCTCGACGATCTGCCGAAGGCGGTCGGCTGCTTCTTTGACATACCCCTGCATGGGCGCGAGGCCGTAGGTACCGGCCGCGATGGTGGCACCTTGATAGGCAGGATAAATTGAAAGCACTGTACCGCTTGCGATGTTCGTTACTTCATACCAACGGCCATCAGGCCCCTGCAAAGCATCGCCGACGCGAGAGTTCGCTGCGAAGTTTGTACCGGTACCGGTTACGGTGGTTTGTCCTGCCGCGATTGCGACCTTGCCTTCTCTGTACCAGGGCATAAATTCTCCAGGCAATAAAAAACCCGCTGCGGCGGGTAATGTTGATTTTCGAATGCGACTGTTATGTCCCTGGCAAGCGGGCAAAAACAGCTCCGGGCTGCCCCAGATCACTCCAGCCTGTAGTTCCGACTGAATAGATTTGCAGCCGGTTGATTGAGTAATTGAATCTTGCACCACACCAATTTGTGAGGATCTGGTTGGGCGCCATGAGCCCACGAGAAAACGGGTTGATCATGAAGTACTCGTCCGAAGCCAGAGCCCCCACAGCGGCGCACAGGTAGTAGTAGGCATTCCCCAGTGCCAGCTGGACCATGCCCTGATAGCTCCATGAGTTTGTGGCCTTGGTGAATATGATCGGAGTTGACCCGGAGTCGTAGATGATGACTCCGGCCTCGTCCCACATCCTCAACCCCCAACTCGCTGCTGAGCGGCTGGCAAATACAGCTGCAAACCACTTCCCGGTGGGCCGCCAGGTCACATTGCCGCTCTCGAGTCTGAAGCCTGTCCAGTTGCCTGGAGAGCCGGTAATTGTCATTTCCCGATAGAGAATGTCTGGCTGGCTCGGCGAGTTGCGAATGAAGATGCAGGGCGGCTCGGTCGTTCTTATCGGGGCCGGGAACGAGACGACTACAGTGCTTGAACTTGTCGCGGAGTAAGTCCCGCTGTACAGCGCGCACAGCCTGGGGTTGTCGGAGTCGATCTGCACGTAGTCATCGTCATTTCTAACGTAAAGTCCAAAGCTCAATTCTTGAACCTCATTACAAGAAGACGAAATTGAATGTGTGAGCCGGAATCCTCAGTGCCGGGCTGGTTCGGGTGCTTTGATCGCACGGTCACATTGCCTACCGCCACCCTCATATAGGGCATTGCGCTTTCGTTGAACTCGTTTTTGCGCGCAGTTGCTGGAAGGATCACGGCCGTGCATGTTGCCGGGTTGAACCCTGAAATGGGGACAGAAACGACTGCCCCATTTCCAGTGAGCGTATAGGTTTGGCTGTGAAGCACTTGATAGGTGAAGCTGTCGGTATCAAGCTCTACAACACCGTCTTCACTGAATGTCCTTAGACCGTAACTCATGCCGTCAGATCTCCAAGTTGCACGCGCAGCCGGTCATTGCTGTCGAAAACCTTCACGGCACGGTGCGTGATCGTGAGCCGTCCCTGCCCCGCAATAGCGCCGTTGATCTCGAGTGTTCCGTCCTTGTTCAGTCGCCAGCCTTGGACGCCCGGCACGTAGTTCGTCGAACTGATGAAGCTCCCGATCTTGGCGTTCGTGATCGTGCCGTCAGCGATGAAGGCTGCCTGGATAAACGTCTGCCCATCCTGGATCGCGAAAAACGATGCGGGAGTGCCGTTGATGTCGTTGACCACGGCGAACCTGTCGGCATTGATGATGAACTGGCTCTGCAGGCCCGCTGGCCCGTTCTCGATGCCAAGGCCGATACCGGCGACAACGTACTTGCCTTGCGAGTTGAGCTGCATCTTCACAGCCCACATCGTCGAGGCCTTTTCATCGGCATTGACCTGGGCCTGGCTGATCGTCTGCACGGCCGCCGTCGTGTCATTCATCGTCGCTTCGAGCGTCTCGGTCTTGCGCACGATGACTTCATCGCGAGAGGCGCTGACCTTCACTTCCTCTGCAAATGCCGCTGTCGCGTCCCACTGGTGGAGCGCGCCGGCCAGATCGCCTTCGGCATCGGCGTCACGAGCAGACGCCCGCAGAGCCTGCAGGCTCTCGGCCGTCGCCGTGACCTTGCCGTCGACAGTCTCGATGTTGGTCTTGTTCGTCTGCACCTGCTGTGCAAGGCCGTTGGCCGCTTGCACAGACTGACCAACATCGATCCAGAGGTTCGCGTTCGGCGGAGAATTTGCACCCGAGGCATCGGCAGGAACAGGGCCTTTTGCCTGGTAGATCCGACCATCGACCACGACCATCTGGTCTTTCACGTATGGCTCACCCGGCTCGTATGCCTTGAGCCCGTCCAGCGCATCGATCTGGTCTTGCAGGCCATCGATCTTGTCGATGAGCTCCTTGCCCAGCTCAGTCTCGCCAATTTGCCCTGCAATGAGGTCGAGGATCGGCGAAGCATCCATGCCGCTCTGCCCCAGTACGCCGTTGTCCACGGGATACCATGGACCGATGTTGCCGGTGCGGTCGACGAGGCGTGCCCAGAAGAAGAACGACACGCCCGCAGCCAGCCCCTGCAGCATGAAGTCACGCTGCGGGTAGGCCAGGTCGGTGAGTTTCGTGGCCACCGACAGGTCATTGCTTGGGCTGTACCAGATCTCAGTGCGCTGGGTGTCTTCTGCGCCTTCTGGGAAGCCCCAGCGCAGGCCGATGGCAAACAGCTCGCTGGTGGCCAGCAGGTGGGTAACTGCCGGCGGCGGCGTGGTCTTGCCCGCCACCTCGGTCAACATTGAGCTGGCAGGCATCGACGCCACGTTCATCGCGTTTACGGCGCGCACGCGAGCCAGGTACTGGCCGGCATACACGCCGCGCACGTCGGCAGAGAGCTCGCCAGTGCGCGGCAGCTTGATCCAGTCCCGCGCACCCCAGCGCCATTCGACCTCATAAGCCACGGCCCCCGGCGCGGCATCCCACCCGATTGTCATGGTGGTGACAGCCAGCCCCTGCTCTATCGAACTGTGGCTCCTGATCAATACCTGCGCCGGAGCTTCCTGCACACCTGGCGGCAGCACGCTGATCGGCCGATCGTCGATCACTGCGCCGTAGTCAATGACATCAAACTTTTCTGGCTCGTGCTGGATCAGCTCGAACTGGAACTGGTGCCATTCCGGGCGCGTCACGTTGCGCACGAAAAACTGCATCAGCTTCAGGTCGTCGAAGTCCAGCGCCCAGGCGCATTCCGGCTGCGGGGCCTCGCTGAAATCGGCGATCACTGTCACAGCCCGCCCGGCAACCGATCGAACTTGCCGGGTTTCAGACTTGCCGCTGGGCAGGTTGACCAGCAGGCGGGCACCGGGTGTCACCTCGGTATCGCGGTCGAGGGTGATAACCCGGCCTGCGACTGCAGCGATACGCCCGCCGTTGGCGCGGCCAGAGAGCATCGGATCAGACAGGGCGATCACCTGGCCTGGCCGCGGGATATGCCCATCGAGCCCAACACGAATAGTCGCACCCCGAGTTTGCAGCTGCTCGGT
This sequence comes from Pseudomonas palmensis, assembly GCF_049942755.1. Taxonomy (NCBI): domain Bacteria; kingdom Pseudomonadati; phylum Pseudomonadota; class Gammaproteobacteria; order Pseudomonadales; family Pseudomonadaceae; genus Pseudomonas; species Pseudomonas palmensis. Next base: position 5,065,522 of record NZ_CP187958.1, on the reverse strand, counting down.
CATCAGCGCCCACTGGCCGGCGCGCTGCGCCTGGCCGAGCGATGTGCACCCCAGCGCCTCGACGGACACTTCGCGCACGCCGATTTCGGCCATGGCCTCGTCGTCGAAGATGGGCTCCTTGTCGGTCTCGAAGCCCTGGGCCGGGTTGTCCCAAGCCACAATCGCCAGGCTGTGCCGGTCACGCAACCGGCTGCCGCTGTACTTGATTGCGCCGTCGCCCAGGATCTGCGACGGGGTGTAGGTGTACACCGGGTCGCTGGGCATGTCGGCGTTGACGACGATCTGGCTACCGTCCCAGAAGGCCATGCCGTGGAAAATCGAGGCCAGGTCCTGGAGCACCGCATAGGCCTCGGCCTGTTTCTGCAGGTAGAGGTTGCAGGTGAACCGCGGCTCTTGGCCGCCGGCGCCGTTCGGCACAAGCTGGTCGCAGTACTGTGCGATGCGGTACAGAGACCAGCGGTCAATCTGCGTGGAATCGATGCGCTCGCCCAGGCCGTAGTACGGGTTCAGGACCAGATCATAAAAGACCCAGGCTGGGTTGTTCGTGTAGGCCTGCTTGAACGTGCCGTTCCAGACGCCATTGGTGGTACCGGGGCCACTGGTGTGATAGGTCCGTGTCTCCGGCTCGTAGTTCGCCGGCACGCTAACAATTCGGCCGCGCATCAGCGCTGCGACTTTGGCGATGTCCCCGCCGAACTGCTCGGCGTCGTACTCCAGGCAGCCGACGGCGGTCAGCGGGTACTCCTGGTCGCTGTCGACGACCTCGGCGATCGCATCGATCCACATCCCATCCTGCACCAGGGAGCTGTTGGCTTCTGGCGTGATGCGCCGAGCACGCACCGACCACCGGCTACCGTCGGGCAGGTTGATGCGGTGGGAGCGCTCGTACTTGGTGATGTTCTTGCGGTTGACCGAAGACGCCAGTACTTGCTGGTACGGCCCGCTATCGGTGGCCACGTCGATCGCGTAGTCAATCCGCACGCCGTTGATGTTGCCGGACTTATCCTGCGACTGGAGCTGTGGCCAGCTGAAGCGCACGCGCACGGCGTCGACCATAGAATTGGTCACGGTGTAGATGTAGGGGGTGGTGCTGCGCAGTTCCTGACTGACGCCGATCTCGTTACTCGACTCGGCAATACCATCCAGGCGAGGCTGGTTCAGTTGGCCAGAACGGAATTGCCACTTCACACCCGGGTAGTTGATGGTGCCATTGGCGGCCTGGATAGGCGTGTCGCCGAGCTTGATCGACCGCAGGCCATCCACCGGGCCAACAATTGGCCCCCAGCTCCACAGATAGACGATGCGGGCCGTGGCGATGGAGGGCGTGCTGTTCGATGCAATGCTTGGCTGCTTCGGCTTCGAGCTGCCGCCCTTCGCTCCGGCCACACGCTTACGGGATGCCTGCGGCCTCGCTGCAACTGCGCTCATGCGGATCTCCTGAAAACAAAAAACCCGCCGAAGCGGGTTGGTGGTGGCTCAACAGCTACAGCCTGTCCTGGGTGTAAATCCCGCCCGACTCAATGGCGCCGCCGATCTCGCGCTCGCCGTACAGCAGTGGGTACGGGTTGCCCTGGGCGATGGTGGTGACCGCGCTACCGAAGCCGTAACTCGGGTTGTTGCCGTCTTCGTTCTTGGTACCGGTATTGGTGCGCGCCGTTGGCGACAGCATCTGCACCACGCCACCGAGCGACAGTGCAGCACCGCCAGCTATCAGGGCCATGCCGAGGCCCGTGGTGGTGCCGCCGGCGAAAAAGCCAGCGACGACCAGAACGGCCCCGAGGATCGTCTGGAACATGCCGCCCTGCTTGCTGCCCTGAATGATCGGCGCGATGCGGATCTGTCCGGGATCGTCGCCCTTCAGGTCAAGCTCGGCATTGGCCAGGTTTCGGCGGCCAGAGAACACCGCGAACACCAGTCCCCGCTCCTCGCCCGTGCGCAGGAACTTCTCAAACCCCGGCACCATGGCGCACAGGGCGCTGATCGCGTCCCGCACGCTGCACACGTCGAGGGTGAACTCTTTGCCGAAGTGCTTGCGCAGCACGCCGTAGAGCTTGATGGTTCGCATCATGGCCGGTAATCCTTGTGGCGCAGCACCAGGCGCAGGCGGCTGGCCATCGACCAACCGTAGATTTCGCGAGTCGATGCCCGCCCTGCCATGTGGTGATAGATGAACGGTCCGCTGCCACCCAGGTCCGGGGCTGGCTCGCTGACAAAGGCCGGCTCGTCGCCCAGGTAGATGGCGGCGTGGTTGGGGTGGTGGCATGGCCGGCCTGGTGACGGCACGATGAATACCAGCATGTCGCCGCGGCGGGGCTCGTCAACCAGGTAGAAGCCGGCGTCCGCGAAATTCGCCTCATACAGGCTCGGGCCATCACGCTCTTCCCACCACAGATCTTTGCGCTCGAAGTTCGGCAGCACCAGACCGGCCTCGCGGGCGTACCAGTCGCGGCACGCGCCCCAGCAGTCCAGCAGGCCGTGCGCAAAGTCACGCCCCAGTAGAGGCGCCTGGTAGGCCGAAGGCTTGAACCACTCCATCTCACCGCCGGGCCAGCCGACTATGCCCCACGGCAACTCATGCAGCTCACAGCTCACCTGATCAGCCATGCTGGGTGCCGGCGACTTGTCGGGGTGGCTGTGGATGATCGCGAGAACCTGGCCACGGTCTTCAGCCTGGGCCAGGTCTTCGGGGTTCAGCGAGAACTGCTCGCGAGGTGTGCTGGCCTGGTTGCGGCACGGCACATACTCGCGGCCTTGCTCGGTCTTGATCAGCACCCCGCAGGCCTCGTCCGGGTATGCCCGCTCGGCATGCTCGCGAATGGCGGCTTGTAGTTGTTGGTTGATGCGCATGGTTACCTCGAGCTGGCAATGAGACTGGCGCCCATGGAGCCGCCAAAGCGGCGCGTATTACCCCGAGCCTTGCAGCTCTTCCAGCGCCCGCCACAGCGGTCCAGCGCGGGGTTGTTGGTGGGCTCGTCCTTCTTGGTGAACTTGGCTGTGCCGGTGTAGCCGCACGCCTCCTGGCGGTATTGCCCACGGCAGGCCCAGCGGCACAGCTTGGTGATCTGCTGGGTAGGCAGCATCTGCCCCTCCAGGTCCAGCGGGCTGGAGAGCTGGAAGGTCACCTGCTCCCGGTCCTCATCGGTCTTCTGCTCGATGTACCAGAGGTTGATGCGCGCCTGGTTGGCGGCGGCTGGGTTGCCGTCCCGGAAGTTCGCGGCATCCAGGAAGTGGCGAAAGGTCTCGATGACCTTGACCTTGGCGCCGGCCAGGTCGCGCAGGTGCAGGCATAGCGCTGAAATTGCACCCCTCACCCCACCCAGCTCGTTGGCCAGCTGCAGGGTCGGCGACGAAGGCCGGCCATCGCCGCGGATGTCGAACCCTTTCGCCTCGAGCTGGATCGGCTCGTAGAGGTGGCCCTGCCAGATGATGTCGCCCTCTTGGGCGTGGCCGTGGAAGCGCCAGAGGTTACCGCCCAGGCGCGTGGCATCCACTTCGAACAGCCGGATCTGGTTGCCCGGCTCGAGCTTCTGGATATCGGCATTAAAAGTCATGGGGCCTCAGAAACAAGAAGCCCCGCACGGGCGGGGCTTAGTAAGGGGTGAATCGTTGATCGAAAGTCCAGCTGATCGTTACCAGCTTGGAGCTGCCTCTGGCTTTGAGCTTGTAGCCCTTGACGCGATACCGACCCTGCACTCCACCTGGTGGGGTCCAGAAGAAGGTTTTGTAGCCTTCGTGCCGATCAAGGAATTTGCAGATCTCAAGGGCCTCCTCTCCCTGCTCCAACAGGCCTGTGTGAGTTGCATTCCAGGACTGCGACTTCGTATTGATGCCGGTACCGCCTGACTGCGCGTAGCCATCGCCGAAGTCGTTATCCCAAGTGCGCTGACTGATGTCGCCATCGGCGTCCGCCTCTATGTCGAAGTCAAAAGTCTCTGTCATTACCGCCTCCACATAGAGCCACCCTGCCCGAACTCCTCCCGGACAACCTCCCGGCACATTTGCCGGAACCCGTCCTCCATCGCTGCCCCCTGGCGGCGCGCGGCTTCGTCGCTCATACCGGGCTGAGCCTGAACAGTGATCGGTGAGTTGATGATGATCGGGGCGGGGCCGCCGGGCGCTGGCTGGCTCGCGGGAGCGCTGCCCGAAGAAGTGCCCACCATCCCGATCTGGCCATTACTCAGCGCTTCCAGGCGGCCCACGCCAATACGCGCGGTGGCCTCGGCGTCGAACACGTACTCGCCGCGATGCACTGGCCCCGCCACCTCATCACGTCGACCGTGGCCGGTGTAGCCGCCATCCATGAAGCCGGCGCCTGCCATCGCGGTCGCGGTGGATACCGCTGCAACCATTGGTGCAGTTGCAGCAGCAGCCGTAGCGGCGGCACCCGGGGCCAGCGCGGGGCCAACCACCGGAATCGCTGCGGTAGAGGCGTAGGCGGCAAGACTGGCCTGGAACGACGTTGCCTGGGCGTTGGCGACCATGCCAAGGCTCGCAGCGCTCTGTGTCGTGGACCCGACCAGCGCCTGCACTGCCTGATACACAAGCCATTGCGCGGCCATATCGCTGAGGGCGTTTATCATCGACTTCGCCATGCCGGCTGCAGCATCGGCGAACGCATCCTCTGCACTCTTCGACTGAGTGATGATGTCGGAAAAGGCACCGCCCAGCTCACTGGTAGCTGAACCCAAGGTGCCGCTGACAAAGTCGGCTGCCTGGGCCGCGTAGTTTTGGGCGTAGTCGGCGTAATTCTGCCAGGCCTCCTGAGCGCCCAGCAGCCAATTGGTCTGGTGCTCGTCGACCTGCTCGTAGTAGAACTGCTGAGCAATCAGTTGCTTGTTCAGCTCGTCCTGCAGCACCTGGCTCTGGCTGGCGTACAGCTCCGGACTGATCTGCCCAGTGTTGCTTTGCTCGTTGAGCGCCTTCAGCTCCTCGACGTACTTCTGCCGAATCGCCAGGTCGGCGCGCATCCGGTCGCGAGCTTTATCCCCCATGCCGATGCCGGCCAGCACCTGCGAGTAGCCGTTGATCGTCGTCTGTGTGCCGGCAGCCTGAGCGGCCTTGAACGCGCTGAGCTTCAGGGCGTCCTCGTTGGCTTTCTTGATCTTGTTCAGGCCGTCCAGCTCAGCAGCCAGCTCGAGCAGGCGCTTCTGTTGAACCTTGGACAGGCTCCCCAGCTTGCCCTCCTGCAGCTCGAACGACAGCTTGGCCACCTCGGTGGCGTCCTTCTGCTTGTCGCCGGTGGTGTTGATCAGTTCGATCTGGCGCTTGTAGCCCTCCTCGGTCGACTCGAAATCCTTGAGCTGTTTCTTGCTGGCTTGCTCGCTTTCTGTGGTGGTCTTTCGCTTAGCCTTGACGGCAGCATCATCGGCTTCTTTCTGGGCGTCGCGTGCGGCAGCAACCGAAAGGATTGCCGTCCGCTCGCCCTCAGTCAGATTGGTCCTTTCGGCAATGTACCGCTTCGCAGCGTCGGTACTCGTTTTGTCTTGCGCGGACGCCAGTTGCTTGAGCTGCTGATCCAGATACGTCTGGGTTTCCTTGGCTGCAGTAGTGCGAGCCGCAGCGTTCTCCCGCTCTGACCTAGTGTTGGCATCGGTCTCACCGGTGAGCTCAGCCATTGCGTTCTTGAGGTGAGTGATGACCTCTGCTTTTTCCGCCGCGGCCCCGCCGCCCTCCTCAAGGGCGTCAGCCATCTCAGAAGTAACGCCTGGAATATCCCGCAGGCGGTCAGCCACTTCCTTCCAATCCACGGCCATTCCGGCGGCCTGGTCGGCTGACGCCTTGTCAACGACTTCCATTGCGGCCTGAAACTCGGCCGACAAAGGCACGATCCCGGCCATAAACCCAGATGCGCCGGCCAGGCCGGCGTTGGTCAAGCTGCTTTGAAACTCAAAAGCGATTGAGCCTGCTGCGGTGGTCAGGTCTTTTTCTGCGTCCTCAATCGAAGCCTTTAGCTCTCGCAGAGTTACCGACTGGGTGGCTCGATTGAGCTTGTTGAATCGCTCGACCAGCTTGTCGATTGGGTCGTTGAGATCGCCCAGCTTCTTTTCTAGAACGCCGGTGTTATCACGCAGCGTCAGAAACGCTGTGGCGGCGCCGACTGCCAGCGCGATAATTCCAGCAGGCCCGCCAAGCATTCCGATGAAGCTGAATCCCGCACGCGTAACTGCGGTCTGGGCTGTAGCCACAGCAGCGGTAGCTCGTGCCTCCGCCATTCTTGCCTCAGCAAGTTGCAATGACATTTGCGTCTGAACCGCAGTACCCCTGGCCGCAACTGCCTCTTTTTCCGCCAAGAAGACGGTGGTTCTGGCTTTCTGCTGCTCGGCCTGCGCAGCGAGCAGTACTGCTGCGGTCTGCGACTTTCTGGCTACTGAATCCTTCAATGCTGAGTACACGGCTGTAGCAGACGCGCCGGCGGCACTCGCACCGTACTTCGCCAGAGCAGTAGTCGCTGCGATAATAGCGACATTGGCCAGGGTGTCGAAGTTGTCGCCGAGAAGCGATATCCCCGAACTTATCTGCCCTGTGAAATCAAGCGCCTCGTTGGCCTGACCCACGTAGACGGAAAAGGCGTTGCTCAGGTTCTGAAGCGCGTCCCGGACGGCAACGCCCATGCTGTCAGCCAGCTCGCCGTTGGCCTTGGCCGACTTTTCCAGGCCGTTGGTGAGCAGGTCTAGGCTGAGCTTGCCCTCAATGCCAAGAGAGCGGATCTCTTCTGCGCTCTTGCCGGTGGCTTTTGCCAAGGTTTCAACCACTGTAGGCATCGCCGCAATAATGGACTTCCATCCATCAGTATCAACCTTGCCAGTCTGCAATGCCTTCGAGTATGCGTCGATGGCCGACGAAGCCTTGTCGGCGCTTGCTGAGTTGGTCACCAGCAGGAAGCTGAAGCTGTCCATCACATCCAGCGCTTGGCTTGTGCTCTTGCCCATGGACTTCAGGCTATCGGCCGTGCCGATAAAGAGCTCCTGCGCTTCGCTCAGAGGCCGATAGGTACGCTTGGCCGTTTCAAGCAGACGCTCCTGAACCAGGTTGTACTCGCCAAAACTGCCTGTTGCCAGGCCAATGCGGTCAGACATCTGCGAGTAAGAATCTGCTACATCAATGATCGACTTGACCGATACCGCGCCCGTAGCAGCGGTAAGCGCGGTCTTGATCAGGGCCCCGGCCTTCTGGGCGCTCTCGCCCGCACGGTCGAACGCTGCATCGATTCGCTCTAGGCTTTTGTCGATCTTCCCGGATGCTTGGGCCACGCTAGAATCTGCGCGCGCCATCTCGCCGCGCAACTGAGCGGTAGTCGCTTCAATGCGAACAAGCATCCCCTGGATGTCGGTGTCAGCCATGCTTTTCTCCAGACAATAAAAAGCCCGGCAATTGCCGGGCTGAGCTGAGCTATCGACAGCGCGCTAATCGCGACGGGCGTTCACTCTATTTGCTTCGTCAGTAATTTTTTTGATCCGCCTATCTAGGCGCTTTTGCTCACGATTGAAGTCGGTGCTGTAGTTGAGCCAGATCATCGCCAGCCCCGCACATATGGCGACAACAACAGCTGCCACCGCCCATATTGAAAAAGCGGTCAGCAGCCAGCCGAGCGTCCAGGGCGCCAAAAGAACAATGATCACCAGCAACGCTGCGAAGATGAGTTTCTGCATCGGCCTGCCTCCATTCAGAAACGGCGCAGGATATCAGAGGTTATGCTGCCTTGCGGCCCGTCAGCGCCTGTCGAAGCTTCTCAGCCACACCAGCAGGCTTGGGCTTCGCTTTCTGTCCAGTCGCCTTGCCGCTGCCAAACGGATTGGTCATCTGCGACCACTCGATCTTGGCGTCCAGCGCAATGAACAGCTCGGGCAATGGTGTGCTCCAGGCCGTGGCGGGGGGCCACCCCAACCAGCCTGTCGCGATGGCGTAGAGCCGGTCGACGTAGCTGCCGTCCTCAACGACGCTTACGCCGCCCCGGCTTGGTCGTTTCCCTGGTCACCACCGCGCGGGTTGTAGAGTGCGGCAAGGTAGGCGTTCAGTTGCACCGACACTTCCAGCACGCCGGCCTTCCAAACTTTATCGGCGATCGCCTCGGCCGCCTTGCCTTCCAGGCCGGCGCCGGCGGCAAGGATGATGGCGCAGCCATCCACGCTCATGGCATTGAGTGTCTGCGAAGCGCCGCGCAGACCGCCAAAGCGGCTTTCGATCGCACGCACCGCCTTCAGCGTGGGCTGCAGGGTGAACTCCTCGTCGCCCAGTTTCACGGTCAAGGTACCGTGCAAAGTCTTGTTCATGGTTCAGGTCCTGTTGAAGCGGGGCCGAAGCCCCGTTTGGTTACGGGGCTGCGTGGGCTGGAATTTCCAGAATCTCGGTGTTGATGGCGAGCGTGATGTTGCGGCGGACCACGTTGTCAGCCGCACCAGGTGCCACGGTGTTGTTCATCACCTTGACGCCGAAGTAGAACGTGGTCGGAAGGATTGCCGGGGTCGCGCCAGGGTCGCCGTCGTTGAGGGTGACCATGGTGTTGTAGTTGCCCTTGGTGCGGTCCTTGTGCGCGACGGACACCGCTTTCTGGCCGGCATCGCCGCTATCCAGGCCGACAGTCAAAGTGATGTCGCCCGCGTCTGCGGTGCCCTTGTACTTACGCACCCGGCCATCGCTCAGGGCGGTAAAGGTCACGCTGCTGAAGGTGTCACCGAATTCGCCCAGGTCCTCGATCTCGCCCACATCAATGTAGTCATCGGCCTTGTACTCGGCTTCGGTGGTGGCGGCGGTCTTCCCGCCAAAGCGTAAGCGGCAGCCGGCCGCCGTGTTCAGATTGTCTTCGGCCATGGGGGTTCCTCCAAAGGCGCGTTGGATAAAGCCGCGGGGCGGCCGGTAGGTAAATCAGTGGGTGGTGATCACGCGAACCGTGATCGAGCCTTGGTACGTAGTGCCATCAGCATCGCGCTGGGCATCGGCCTGCAGCACGCGCACGGACACTGCCCGCCCGTGCTCGAGCACCAGACGGCGCTCGTCGAGGGCGGCGATGACCTTGCCGTTGATGCGCTTGACCTCTGCCTGGCCAACGGCATCAGACCAGACAGACAGGTAGATCAGGCGCTGCTCGCGCTTGCGGCCGGCGATAGGGCTGATGTTGGTCGAGACCTCGCGGTCGATGGACACATAAGGCATCGGGGTGTTGATGCCGGCCCCATCCAGCACGGGGCAATCGACCTCGTCGCGCAGGCGGACGACCAGCGCTTCCTGCAGCGCAAGGGATGGGTCAGCCATTGCCGGCCCCCAGGCTCGCTTTGCGCAGCGTGCGTCGAATCGCTGTCTCGATATCCGCCAGCACATACTCCCGGTTCACGTCCATCGATGGCCGCAGCCAGGGGTGCGCCGGGCGGGCCGGGATGTTCGGGTGCTTGCCGAAGAAGTGCGTGCCGTCGCTCTTGTTCGTCTCGCGCTTACTGCGATTGCCGGCGCGCTTGCCGCCCGTGTACCCCTTGGTCCCGTACTCGATGAAGCGCAGGTAGTAGAAGCGGCGGTTGTCCCGCTTGCCGCGTATACCGATCTGCGCGTCCAGACCGCTGGGCGACACATACATGCGCAGTGCCGCAGCGGCATCGCCGGTGTCCTTGGGGATCAGCTGTTGCTGGGTGGCCAGGATGCGCCCTGCCGCCTGTTCCATGGCCGGCTTCAGCTCGTTGTCCATCGTCTTGTTGATGTTGCGCAACGTGCGGCGCAGCTTGAAATCACCAAGTAGCTTGGATCGACGGGCCATCGCCTACTCCTTGGCCGGGGCGGCCTTCGGCTTCTCGGCCTTGTCGGTTACCGCTTCGGCGTAGCCGCGAGCAATCAGGCCCTCGGCATACTCCTTGGCCACCTCGAACTCTTCGCCCTTCTCTCGATCGCCGGAGGCGCCCGAGAGTCGGCCCAGTGCACGAATTTTCATTGGGGGTACCTCATGGGTTGGGGACTGATGAGCACAAGAGCCTCATCATTGAGTTTTCGTTGTCAGGCAAAACAGCCTCGACCTTGTAGGTAATCCCGCGCCTGGTCACCCGCCAGCCCGCAACAATGTCAGTGCGTGACCTGGCGATGATCTCGGCAGTGACGACGGCTTCCAGTCGCTCGGCAACAGATGAAACCCGACCGCTGGGGGTTCTGATTTCAGCCCACATATCAGGACGAGCAGCGGGCAACCACGTCACTGTGGCGCCCCCGGACTTATTGCGCTCCTCGTGCGGGAAGGTGACCTTGCACAGATGACGCAGCGGGCCGGCCCTCATACGCCCCACCCAATGCGGTGCGGCGTCAGGAGTGCCTCCGAGCCTTTCGGCAGCTCAGTGGCGGTGGTCCCGATCACAACGTCCTCACGGTTCGCGTAAAGGTGGCCGAGGATCAGCAGGCAGGCAGCCCTGATCTGCTTGTTGCAGACCATGGGGGACTCGCCGGCAGCTCCGGCGGCGACAGCCTCATCCAGCGCCTGCTGATCGGCATAGAAACGACGGTTCAGGTAGTCCATCGCCTGCCCTTCCGAGGCCTCGATCAGGAGTTCTAGATACTCGTCATCGTCGTCAGGGTCTCGAAGGTGATGGCGTGCAATGGTCAAACTGATTACAGGCATGCCTTCACTCCTCCAGCGGCTCGAGCGATGCCAACTTCCGCTGCACCAGCTCCTCTGCATGCCGGCGTGGCACCATGTAAGCGGGACCGCCGCGGCGACGCAGTTCGCCCTCATCCATCTAGGAGCGCATCGGGTAGATCTGAAGAGTTGCTGGATTGGGGTTAGCTGCAACCAGATCCTCGCCAACTGGCTGGTCGATATCGTCGCCACTCTCAGCCGCCGCTGGGCCGCTCTGTCCTGCGCCTTCCGATGCCCCCGTTTCAGTAGCGGAGGCTTCGGCAATAGTGCTCAGGTCGCTTGCTGAGACGTTCGATCCAGGCCCCGAGTCTCCCGGTGCGGGTGGCAGTGCCTGCTCTGTGCTATCCCCCGAGCCTGGATCAGTTTCAGAAGCGGCCGATTCGCCAGGATTTGGCGAGACTGCATCACCCGGCGAGAGGGCCAAAGCCCCATCTTCAGGCTGGCTGCCGCTCGTTTCAGTGGTCGAGGCAGGATCCTGCGGCTCGACCGTAGACTCTGGTTTTTCCTGTTTACGTGCCATGGGAGTACTCCGTTGAGGCGCCATTTCTGGCGCCGTGTTGCGGAAAGATTAAGGCGTGACCAGCGGGCCAGTGACGAACGCTTCGTCGCGATAGATGGCAAAGGCCAGGCGCTCTTCAGCACGAATCGTTGCCATGTTTTTCTCGAAGTCATCACTGTTTTCGGTCGAGATCAGCACTTCAATTTCCATGCGATCGAAGATCTGAGCGCCGAGCTTGAAGGCGCCGACCAGGAAGTCGTTCTGTGTCATGGCCTGGGTAGAAACCACTGGGCGATTCCAGAGTTTCGCGTTGGTGCCTTCCTGAGGCTGACCGATGATGTAGCGGCCCTCCCCGTCCTTGGTCAGCTCGATGGCCGCCCAGTCGATCGGGTTGAGCACGATGCCGTCGGATGGGAACTCGGCCAGCTCGGCCTGCAGCAGCGCCAGGCGCAGGCGGTCAATGCGCTGCTCGCCCACTACAGCTACGCCAGCCGGGGCGGCGTACAGTTGAGCAACCGTCATGAGGCCCTGCAGGTTCACCCCGGTGCCGTTGCCGTAAAGCAACTGAGCTTCTTCTGCCATGGTGAGGCCATAGCGTGCACGACCGTCGATATAGCTCTGCAGTGCCTTGGCGTCGTCCAGCATCTGGCGGCTGGCTTTGAACAAATGGGCGATGGTCCGCACGTTCGCCGTGGCCAGGCCGAAGGTCAGGTCGGAGTACGGCTTGGCAGTGTTCTCCGCCACAGTGCGGGCGTTGTTGACGAAGCCGGTTTCACGGACGTACTCGATGGAGTTCGATTCGGTGGTACCTGGCGCGACCAGGTCGCGGACGGTCAGTCGGCGCTGAGGCGGGGCAATGATCCCCGGCAAGCGCTGAGTCTGCACCAGGTCACCGCCGGTTGCGGTGGTGATGGCCGCGCGCGGCACGGAGACACGGCGGGAACCACGGAAGGACGAGTTCATGTCCTTCATTTCTTCGCTCTCGATCACAAGAGCACCTACCGATTTCTGCGGCTCTTCCTGATGGCTCCGATCCCGGCTTGCATTCACCAGTTTCTGCTCTGCCTCGCCCAGGCGCGCCTGAAGTTCGCCCTGCTTGGTCAGCAGTTCATCGACCTTGGCACGGGTTTCGGTATTCATTTCACCGGAAGCCTTGATTTGCTTCTCGGTCGCCTCGGCCTGGCTTTTGATCTGGTCGCCAATGCCTTTGAGGCTGGCGTTGAGTTCTTTGACTTGGGCTTCAAAGTCCACGGTCACTTTCCTTTCAGAGAATTGAGGAGATTGGTTGCCGCGCTCAGAGAGGCGGAGAGGTCTGGCGCGACAGCGCGAGGCTTATCGGTCGGGGCAGCGTTATGCGTGCCCCCGCCGGCAGCGCGAGGCATGCCGGACTTGAAACTGGCGAACAGCTCGCGTCTCTCGGAGCGAGGCATTCCTCCCTTGGCCAGGGCTACATCCATGGCCTTGAGTGCATTGGCCTGGGCAGCGTCTTCGGTTTCGCGCTCGGTGACCTCGGCGGACGACAACAACCCAGTGGCCAGACCAAGCTCCACGGCACGCTTGCCGCGGAGGTAGGTTTCGTCGTCCATCAGTTCGGCCATGTCTTCAGCCGACTGCCCGCTGGTCTCGGCATAGAGGTCAGCCATCGCGGCATCGAATTCCTCCATATCGTCGGCGATATCGCGGAGGTAGTTGCGGTTGCCGGCAAGCCAGGTCCAGCAGTTGTGGATCATGAGGAAGGCGCTGCTGGCCACCTCTCGCTTCTTCCCCGCGAGGAAGACAATCGAAGCAGCGCTCGCCGCCATGCCGAGCACCTTGGTGGTGACCTCGTGACTGTGCTCTTGCAGGCGGTTGTAAATGGCAATGCCTTCGAACATGTCACCGCCTGGCGAGTTGATGTAGACGGTGACATCACGCTCGCCGATCGCCCGCAAGGCGGCGTCGATTCGTTTCAGCGTGACGCCCTCGCCATACCAGTCTTCGCCGATCACGCCGTACACGGTGATGGTGTCTGAGGTGTTCTCGACGGCCGCCTGGATCGCGGGATTCCATTTGTCGAGCGCGCGCGGGCTCATCTCGCTGCGCAGGCCGCGAGACTGGATCTTGTGCTTCATGGATTACTCCCGTGATTTACTTTTCGGGCTGTTGGAGCCAGTTCATCAGAGCGGCCCTTGCGGCCTGGCTATCGTTTTGCTTGCCCAACTGGTCAAGTGGAACCAGGTTGGATTGCACGGTCAGTACATCGCCACCCGGCATGCTCGGAAGGTTCTCTTTTCGCCGGCCCTCGTTTCGGGTCAGGTAGCCGTTCTGTCCCATCGTGCTGAGATAAGCCGCACGGCCCGCGCTATCCGCACGCAGGAATGCTTCAAGCGAGTACTCCGCATAAAACTTGATCCGGTCAACCGCCGTCATGCACCACTTGTTCACGCACTGCTCAATCGGCGCCGTGAAGGACATGATGCAGTAGGTGAGAAACGCGATCTGCTGCTGCTCCAGTCCTGTGCCCCAGTTGCTGCCCTTGTCGGTCTTCATCACCATCCAGGGTGGAACCCCGAACCAGCGGCAGATGTCCTCGATGCTGTGCCCTCTCGACTCCAGCAGTTGCGCATCGGCGGGGTTGATGCCGATCATTTCCGGCTTCACGCCCTGCTCGAGCACTGGGCTCTTGCCGGCATTCAATGCCCCGGAGATTGTCTTAACGTACTCACGAAACTCGACGCGCTGAGCCGGGTTAAGCGTCTTGTCGACCGAGAACGCGACTGTGGGCATCATGCCGTTGCGGAAGGTGCTGTTGGCGGCATCGTCTGCAGACATCGCAGAACCGAACACATCTGCGCCGTACCGAATAGCAGAAAGCCCGACCCGCCCATCCAGGGTGAATGCTGGGATATGCAGCATGTCCTGCCGCTGAATCTCTCGGCGGGCTCCCTTTCGGGGCCTGAAGAAGTATCGCAGCCTGCCGTCATCATCGAACTCGAGGTCGACTCGAGACGGCATCAGGAAGTCCAGCGCAATGACCCGACCTGCGGAGCGGTGAATCTCGCAGTAGGCGTTGCCCCACAGCAGCATCGATGCCACGACTGCCTGCCAGAAATGGAAGGCGGCCATGTCTTCGTTGGGGCTGTTGTGCACAACGTCGTACAGCGGGAAATCGCGGGCACTCTCTCGGCTACCATCGGGCATCCGCCGGTAGATGCTCAACGGTAAGCCGGCTACCGAGGTCGAGATGATACGAACGCATGCCCACACGGTGGACAGGCGCATGGCCTTGTCGACGCTGACTGACTTACCACTACTGGACTGGGCGCCGTTAAAGGCGCTCCAGAAACCTCCATCCGACAGTTTGATAGCCTTGCCCAGCCATTCACTCATACTGGCTGAAGGCTTGGTGGCAGCAGCGCCCAGTGCCTGGGATAGGGTTTTAATCACTGACAAGCCCTCTGCGGATGAAGCCGGCGATGCAGAAGAAGCTCAGTGATCCGGCCAGCAAAGCCCAGCCGGTACCAGCCAGCATCCAGACCCCGCTGCATGCCAGGCAGAAAGCGACCACTGCGCAGGCGATGAAAATATGAAATGCGTTCATGCGATCAGTGGATCCCGAATGCCGGCCATGAAGTTTTCCATGCCGCCCTGCCCCTCTGGATTGAGGGCCATCAGCGTCACAGCGTTAAATAGAGCCATCAGCGGGTCGATCTTGGCCGAGCCGCTGGCCTGCTTAGTAATGAGGATCGAGTTGCCACGCGGCTCGACTTTGGCGTTACCGCAGCACCAGGCCATCATCGGCTGGCCCCCGTGTAGCAGCGTGCCCTCGGCCAGCTTGCGCTCGGCAGTCTTGATGGCTCCGCCCAGGCGCCACCCTTGTGAAATACCGTCGATCTTTTCGCGCGGAATACCCATAGCCTCCAGCGCGTCGAGGATCGCGCCGACACCGGCCGGGTCCAGCCCGACCTTGTCCAGCAGGCCGGCCTGCTCGACCTGCGCCACCAGGCGCGCAACCGCTTCAATGTCGTCGCCGATGCGCTCAACAAGGGTAAGGTGCCCATCCTTGGCGAAGTCGCGGATGCGTGGCGCTTCGGCTTTACGCCGCTCCAGTACTGATGGATGGGCCCAGGCGTGAGTCCAGGTCAGCCAGCGCCGTGTGCCCTGCTCTCGGCCAAGTGCTGCAAAGCCAAGCAGGTCATCCAGCCCTCCGCCATCGACACCGATGTCGATCACTTCGCAGCGCTCGATCAGGTCTTCCAACGTGCGGCATAGCTCGGAGGTCTGCGCCTCCCAGAAATCAGCACCCGCCCATCGATCCGAAAGCAGCGCCAAGCCGATCTCGACGTTGAGGTGCTTGGCCAGGAAGACGCGGAACGACTCCTCGCCGTCCAGCTGGGCCTGTGCGTAACCACGCTCGATGAAAGGTTCGTCGACCGACAGCCCAAGGTTAGGGTTGGTGATGTACGCGTTGGAGAAGTCCCTGTGTTCGCCGGCATCCAGCATCGCCTTGGGAAACTCATACAGCACCGGCAAGAACGACTTATCGACGATCTCGCCGTCGCGCACCTTGCGGGCGTACATCAGCTTCTGCCGGAACACGCCAGCAGGCGGGGCGTCGGACTGGGTGGTGGCCCAGATGATGAACCCCTCCGGTCGGGATGCCAGGCCACCGGTGGCCTCTCTCAGCATCGCCTCGGCATTGGCGCGCTTGCCGAACACCCACAGCTCGTCGATGAACACGCCGATTGCCTTCTTGCCCGACACCGTCTCGCTGTCTGCCGCGACGACCTTCAGCGTGGCGTTGGTCTGACGGTGGGTCACGGTGCGCAGGTGGTCCTGCACCTTCAGCAAGGCTTTGAGCTCGTCGTCGGCCGCCACCATATCCCTGATCGGCAGGTAAGAGTTGTCCGCGATCTCCTTGGTCGGTGCGAGGATGATGAACTCACCTGAAGCTCGCCAGTTGAGGATCAGCGCGCTAAGCATGATACCGGCGGCGATGGTCGACTTGCCGTTCTTCTTGCTGATAAGCAGCATGAATTCGCTGACCAGGCGCCGGCCTGAGTCTGGGTCGTATGCGCCGAAGATTGCGGCCACGAACTGGTTGACCCAGTCACGCACGGTCTCGCACATCAACGGACTGCCAGTGGCGTCCACCATGCGCAATGCACCGAACACGTCCAAGGCTTCCTCAGCCTCAGTCGGGAACAGCGGCTCGAATGGGATCAGGCTCTGGCGGGCAACAATGCGCCGCTCCCAGTCTGGACAGGCAGTTGACCACTCCATCATTTCACCGACTGCAGTGGGCCGCGGCGCGTGCCGAACTTGCCGGTGGCCGCTTTCTCGGCATTAGCCTGAGCTTGGTCCTTCTTGCCGCTCTCACCCTTGCGCGGGTGAACGAATGGCATCAGGGCTTTGGCTGCATCAACACGCAGCTTCGGTTCGCTGCCGAGGTCGTTCATCACGGACAGCAAGAAGTCTTTGGGGTCTCGATGCAGGAGCGCCTGGGTCAGGTCGAAACCAGCTGGCTCGGGTTCCGGATGTTCCTCGGCTACAGGGTCCGAATCTGCCGCCTGCTCATCCTTTGCCGAGGCCTTCTCAGCAGGCTTGGCTTTAACATGCGCTTTAACATCGCCTTTAACATCTTGAGGCATCAAACCCAGGGCGCGGAGCTTGAGCAGCTCAGCCGCTACATCCTTGTCCTTGACCAGCCGAGAGCCCGCAGCAGACGCTGTCTTCTCGGAGTAGCCGGCCGCCACGGCAGCGTCTCGATTGGACGCACCTTCCCTCAGCGCAGCGATGAAAGCGCGCTTGCGGGATGTTAAAGCCATTTAACAAAAATCCTGTGGGGAGAAAAAATCTGTGCGTGGGATCGGAGGCGGTCTAGCTGCGGGAAGCGCTCAGATTTTTACCCCCCCCTCCCATTGCGGCACGTCATTGGCGTGCATCAAAGCGATCCTGCCTCCTCGGCCTGCTTGACCGAGTCGTGGCAGAGTTTGCAGAGCGACTGCCAGCTGGCCTGATCCCAGAAGAGCGTCATGTCGCCGCGGTGCGCCTCAATATGGTCGACCACTCCAGCGGCAACGGTACGACCTTGCCGGGCGCAGTAGACGCACAGCGGGTTGTCCCGCAGGTACTGCTCGCGAACCTTCTGCCACTTGTAGTTGTAGCCTCGCTGGGAGCTGGTCATGCCGCTGCGCCAGCTACCTGGGGTGACCACCTTGACCCAGGAGCTGGAGCCTTCCTTGATACGAGAGCCAAGGGTCTTGAGCCTGGCCATCACTCATCCCGCCGCATGTTGAGTTGCAGCGCGATGTGATCAGCGCGCTCGCGCACCTCGATCACTTGGCCATCGAACGTATGGACAAAGGCGCAGATGCCGTGCCACTGGGAGCTGGCACCGGCTTCCTGAACGCGGGCAATAGAGCTTGGAGCCAGATAGTGCTGGCGGCGGTTAATGTCAGTCAGCGTGATCATCGGGTCACCCTTGTGCTTTGCGAGACATGAACACGTCGGAGTAGCCACGCAGCTTCTCCACACCCATGAAGCCGACAGCGCCGCCAGCAAAGGTGGCCATGCCCTGCGGCAAGCCCATCCATTCGAGCAGCGGCACCAGAGCCAGGGTGATGAGTCCGCACAAGGCGCCCTCCAGGATCACCTGTCGGCGCGTCCCGCCGCCGTACACAACGCGCAGCGCGGCAATACCGACAGACAACCCAGCAGCGTAAAGCTGTGGCTGATGGGCGATCACCCAGGCGATCACGGCGGCCCAAAGGCCAGGGTCTTTCTCGGGCATGTTGGGCATCCGGGTTCCTCCCTTTCGGGGAGCTGAAAACGAAAATGCCCGCTCAAGGCGGGCAATATGAAAAAGTCAGTTGCGGTGAAGCATACCGCCGGGCTTGAGTTCGTCGCGGATCACCTGGCGGATCTGATCGGCTGGGTCGGTGATCTTCAGAGTCGCGACACTTGGCCAGTCTGCAAGAGCAGAGGCAAGATCGATCTTCGACTCTGCCCGGTGCTCGCCGATGCCGATCGAGCCTTCATCAATGCACGCCTCGCTGATATAGGCCTGACCGCCATCAACAACGAAAGGCTGATCCAGACGTCTGAGCACGATGCGCGGCACCCCGCCATCACTGATAGTCAGCTTGCCATTCTCCAACTTGATCGATGTGCCCATGCGGGCCTGCGAGCGAGCCGACGCTTCATCGGTGTTCTCGGGCCGCTCGTAGGTCAGCGTGGTACGGATGTCCGAGCCGTCGCGATCGAACGAAATATCCTCAGTCGAGAATTCGGCGCTGTCACGATGCTCGGCGGGGATCTTCATCACCTGATCGCCGATGAACTTGTAGCGCTCGACTGCGTTGCTGGGCAGGTCGCTCTCTGCCCACTCACCAACCGTCACGGTGGCCATCTGCGGCTCAGGCGGCAGGCTGCCGAGCTGAACATCAGGGCCGTTAATCTCGAAGTCACCGGAAGCCAGATCGAGCTTCCAGCCAGAGCCATGCTTGCCGCAGAGCGATTTGGGCGTGTAGTTGGCGGATTGGATCGAGCCGCGCATTTGCTGACCTCCATAAACGAAAAAAGGCCCGCCGATATGGCGAGCCTTGGAATGGGTGCAGAGGGCCGGTGCTTACCCGGCTTGATGGGCTGGATCGCTGGGTCACGTACCCCAGCCTCTCATCGCGTAACCGATCAGGGAGCTCACGGCTTTGATCGATGCCACTACCGACTTAGCCCAGCTGCCTGGGCGCGTCATCTGCATAAAACGGGACGGCCGACACAGCCAAGATCCCCGGCATTGCCTAGACTCCAGCCCAGGCCGACATACATAGGAATCGTGATGAGATTCAGAATTGACTATTTCCTGAGGGGAAAGGAGCGATGGTGGTGCTGCGAGGCACCAGCTGACACCCTTTCACTCGATGATGCTTTGCTCGCACTTATCAAGCTCCACATGTCCTATGCGGACCAGGTTTTGCGAGTGGATCTGCCTCGAACCTCTGTTCTGGATCACATGCAGCTGGCGAAAGAGCTCGGTATCTCAGATGTGAGAGTGAGCCCCTCGCCAACAAAAAACCCCGACTTATAGACCGGGGCTCGTCTGTGTCGCGTTGCTTGCAAGCTCCATAAACGAAAAAGCCCAGCGCTATGGCCGGGCTTTCAATTGTCTATCCTCTGAAACGCGCAGGAATGACAGGATGGGGTTAATTTCGCTCACGCGCTCACTGATGTCAACAGGCAATTACGCAGCTTCTTGCATCAGCAGCCCTTCGGCTTGAAGTATTTCGCGAACCTCTGTCAGTGCGTCACTGACCATGCCGTCGAGCTTCTCATTGATATCGGCCCTCCATCGGCGACGTGTCGACTCTGGGGCGGCATCCAGGTCCCAGGTGTTCATGTCGTAGAAGCTGTCGGCCAGGACGATCACCTCCTCCTGCTGCCCCTCGATACGACGCCTCTCTGCCTGGCCTGCCGCCACCGCAGCATTGACCAGCGAATCACGCCGCCACGCAGGCGCATCCAGCGGCACCTCGACCGATACCGATCGCGGCGCTTTCCGGCGGGCGCCCTTCAACTTAGGGATCGCCCAGGCCGTCACTGCCTTGAAGATGAACAGCTGCGGCGCGGGGCTGGCAATGCGCGGGCGAACGGCTGTGATTGCCTGAAGCTTCTTCGCCTTGTTGGTGCTGTACTTCGCCACTAGGGCGTCCCAGTGCCAGTCCTTCAGCATGTGATGCAATCGCGCTGCGATCCAGTAATCCACCTGAGTACGGTCAAGCCCGTGCGACTGGCCACCCAGTGAGGCCAGACACCCGCCTTCTTCCTCGGCTGCCCTGTACAGCTTCTGCCACGCCTGCCCCTTTGCTGCGCCCTTCTCGCCTGCCGCCAATGCCGCGACTACCGCCCCCGATACGCTGCTATAGATCATGTCCTTCCCCTCAATCGCCCGTGTAGTTTGTGCCGCCGGCGCCCAGCCGGTTGCCATCCTGATACAGAGCCTCCGGCCCAATGGCCCGAGGCTTCTTCAACTTTTCGATCTGCCGTGTCGCTGCCTGCAGCCTCATGCTGAGCTGGGTCACCAGTTCATCCAGGGCCAGGGCCTCGCCGGTTGCAGCCGCTACCCAGCCCGAGGCGTTGCAGTGGTCACATGGCAGTTCGTGAAACAGGCCCTGAGTGACCGCTCTCCCACGGCACAAAGGGCACTTGTCCAGCTCGATCACGGCCTTCTTGAAGGCTGGACCGTGGCTTTTCTTCATTCACCACCTACCAGCCAGTCGGCTGCCATGTCTATGTCGTAGGGGAACGTACGGCTGTCCACCTCGAAGCGACCGCCGCCAAGCATGGTCACGCTGAGGCGCCGGTGATCGTCGTAGTTCTGGATGCAGACCATGAACACTTTCGAGCGGTCGAAGGCTGGCGCATCAGGCCTGAACGCCTGCACAGACCAGGAAAGTGCAAGGGCGCCCTGCTCTGAAATACTCATTTCGAATCCTCGCTAGTAACAAATTCGTCAATACCGCTTGGAGCCCCGTCAGCCGTGGGCTGCACGCGAATCTGTGAAACTTCAAATAAGGCCTCGGTAAGGCCGTGAATGGCCGAAAAACCGATGCTGTCTAACCAGCCGTGCCACTTCTCCAGGGCTGCCCGGCGCTGCTGCATGGCCTGGGTGTGGATATAGGTGCTGGCGATCTTGCCCAGTGAGTGGTTCAGCAGCATCTCGCCGATATGCCCGTCGATACCGAGGTCGGTCCAGGTGGTGCGGGAGACTTTGCGCAGGTCGTGACTGGTCCACTGCCCCTGCCCCAGCCGGGTGAACACGGCGCTGGCCTGGGTCTCGCTCAGCGGCTGCCCCCGACGATTCGGGAACAGGTAGGCGCCCTCGTAGCCCTGAGCCTGCTGGATGGCCCGGTACCGGCTCAGCAGCGCCTTCAGCTGGGCAGTCAGCGGCAAGCGGTGCTCGGTGCGGGTCTTGGCGTTTGCTGCGGGGATGAACCACTCGGCAGCAGCCAGTGAAACATCGTTCCAGCGCGCCAAGCGGGTCTCACCGATCCTGCTGCCGTGGGCCAGCATCATCAGGGCCAGCATGGCGTCACCGGGCGCCTGCTCGAAGGCTTGGGCCAACTGCTGCATCAGCTCGGGCAGTTGGACGTCGCGCAGCCGCGCTGCCTTGGGCAGGATCTTGGCCTTGGTGAAGTCGCTAAAGCGCATCCCGGCCATCGGATTGCGGTCGATCAGGCCCAGCTTCAGGGCCTGGCGAAATGCGGTCAGCAGCAGCGCGAACATCTGGCGCAGGTATGACAGCGACACCACGGCCTGGCTCGGCCACATCAGCTGCTTATCCAGGCTATCGGCAGTCACATCGACTACGGCCAGGTCATCCAGCCGCGGCTTCAGGTGCTGGGCGATGGCCGAGCGGGCACTGGCCTTGCGCTTGGCTGACAGTGACCGATCACGAGCCATGCGATCGCCGTACCAGTCGAGCAGTTGACCTACAGTGGCAATGCCCGAGGCTATAGGCGCGGTGGCCGGGTCGCGCATCAGGCGCTGACGCAGCGTAGGCAGCTCGGCCAGTACCGCTGCAACGCTGAGGTCGGGCCAGCGAGCAATAGGCGCCCAGTGCTTGCCGCGCACCAGG
The DNA here is from genome assembly GCF_049942755.1 of Pseudomonas palmensis. Classification (NCBI taxonomy): domain Bacteria; kingdom Pseudomonadati; phylum Pseudomonadota; class Gammaproteobacteria; order Pseudomonadales; family Pseudomonadaceae; genus Pseudomonas; species Pseudomonas palmensis. Next base: position 5,043,802 of record NZ_CP187958.1, on the reverse strand, counting down.
TGCCAAGTACCACGGTCACGGCTGCTCCAGAAGCGCAGGCGCAGGCCGGGGTGGCGCGCGTCGCGCAGGTCGCGTACCGACATGTCGGCGGCCTGACGGCGCACCTCGGCCTCGCTGAACTTCACTTCCCGGGTCGCGCTCATGCAGCCACCCGGGTCTGCGGCTGCAACAGGTAGGCCCTGATCGCATCAACGGCATCGATCCGGCCGCGACACACGATGGCCAGGTAACCCTGATCGGTCAGCGCCTGAATGCAGGCGTCCTGGCTGGCCGAAACCGGCGCATCGAACGGCGGCATGGCCTTGAACTCGATGTACAGCCCGAAGTGCCCACCCCGCGCCATCGGCAGCACCAGGTCAGGAATGCCAGCCTTCACGCCCTGGGCCTTCAGCTTGGCGGCGACCGCTTTCACCCGGTGCCCGCCGTTCGGCACGTGGTAGATCAGCTTGAATGCGGCCGGAAAGCGCAACTGCAGTTCGCGCATCAGGGCGGCCTGTTCTTGACCTTCACGGTCCACGGGTTTGGCGCGCGGCTTGCTGGGCGCGGTCTTGGCGGGAAACAGGCGAGCAGTCCTCATGAGAGGTCGTCCTTGTGCAGATCGATGACGGTGAAGGTGCTTGGCCACATGCGCAGGCCGTGCAGCCTCGCCGACTGCTCGTCGCGATACAGGCCCACGGGCGAGTGTGGCTCAGTGGTGAGGTCGAGCAGATGCCCGCAGGCATAGAGCGCCCAGCGGTACTCTGCGAGGTCAGGTGCGGCCAGCATTGGATCGGCCATCAGAAGCGATCCTTGTTTGCATAGCGGCTTGCAAGGCTGGTGACTTTTTCAGGTTGAGCCTTCGGCTCGGGCACCCAGCCGGCGGCCAGGTTTTCGAACCGGTTGTACTGCCCGAGGAAGGCGGTTCGAACCGTGCCGGTCTCCACGTCTCGGCCCTTGCCGATGATGATTTCGGCGATCCCTTTGGAGTCAGTATTTTCGTTGTAGACCTCGTCGCGGTACACGAAGAGGATCACATCGGCATCCTGCTCGATCGCACCTGACTCGCGCAGGTCGGATGGGATCGGGCGCTTGTTCGGGCGCTCCTCGCACTTGCGCGAGAGCTGACTGAGCAGCACGACCGGAATACCCAGCTCCTTGGCCAGCAGCTTGCAGCCACGGCTGATGCTGCTGACTTCCTCGGTGCGGTTACCACCCTCGCCTTCAGTGAGCTGCAGGTAGTCGATCATCAACAGATCGAGGCCGTAACGCAGCTTGTGGCGTCGGGCCAGGGCACGGATACGCCCGATGCTGGTACCGGCGCGGTCAGCGATGTACAGCGGCGCAGTGTGAAGCGCTGTGGCAGCTACCGAGAGCTGCGCGCCGTGGCTCTGGCAAGCTGCTCCGTTTTTGATCAGGGTGAGCGGAATTCGCCCTTCTGATGCGGTCAGCCGGTCAATCAGCTGGACCTTGTTCATTTCCAGGCTGATGACCAAGGACGATTTCTTCTGGCGGATCGCGGCTTCAGCAATGAAGCCCATGGCCAAGGTGGTTTTGCCCATCGCGGGGCGGCCGGCGACAATGTACAAATTATCCGGCTGCAGGCCACCCAGCTTGTCGTCCAGGTCCTTCAGGCCGATAGAGATGCCAATCAGCGATTCACCGCGAGCGAGGCGGTCATGCCGCTCTTGCCACACCTCGACCTGGTCGGCGATGACATCGCCAGCCTTGACGATGCCGTCATCCCCGGCGCTGCTATCGATGGCCATGGCCGCGGCCTGGATGGCTGCGATCTTCGCCTGCACGTCGCCAGTATCCTGAGCGATCTCCATGGCCTGCCCGCCAAGGTCATACAGGGCGCGCTCGATGGCCCGCTCTCGCACGATCCCCGCGTAGGTCTTGGCGTTTGCGGCGCTCGGCGTGTTGTTGACGATTTCCGCGCAGTAGCCGAGGGGTGTGCCCTCAAACGACCAGACGCCCAGCTGGTCGGCCACCGTCAGGAAGTCCACGGCCTTGCCATCAGATCGCGTTGCCATGATCGCGCGGAACACATCGGCGTTCTCGGCGAAGTAGAACGACTCAGGGGTCAGGTCATCGCTCAAGGTGTCGATCAGTTCGGGGCGGATCATCATCGCGCCCAGCAGGCCGTGCTCGGCCTCGACGCTGTGCAGGTCACGCATTGTAATTTCCTTCCACGACTTTCACGAAGTTGGTTGGCGCAATGAGCCAGTCGAAGTTGCACCTGAATGGAGACCCACCAGCTGCGGACACCTCGCCCATCAGGAATTTGCTTGAGCGCACCAAGGCGAAATACTCCGCCCAGAAGCTGAGATCCTGGTGCACGTCGCTCTCGTTCCACCGTGCCCCGATCTTCGCGATCCGATCCTTGGTCAGCATCACGACCCGGGGAAACTCTGGAATCGTCAAGTTGAACAGGTCGACGATTGCCTGAGCCGGGCACTTCGGCTTCGAGATCTTCCGTGGCAACCCGTCGTCACCAAGGGATGACGGTTCACTTGATGGTTCTATTACGGTTCTGGGTGCAGCTGCTGCGGGGGTTTCTGTTGTGAGCTGCGGGGGTGGTGGTGCGGCTGCTGCGGGGTGCGGCTCTTGCGGGGGTGCATATGCTGCCGGGGTCAGGGTGTACATTGTCGATCGCCCCATCCGCTCACGGATGGACAGCAGTCCGACCTGGCACAGCCACTTGATAGCAGTTTGAACCGTCCTTTCCGCAAGGCAGGTTCGTTCCGCGATTCGTGCAACGGAAGGCCAGCAAACACCTTCATCGTTTGCGTTGTCCGCAAGCGATATCAGTACAGCCTTTTGCGGCCCGCTCATGCCTTGTAGTGGCCAGCAAGCGCTCATGATGATGGTGCTCACGCTGCAGCCCTCGACAACTCGGCCTGACGCGACAGGTTCGGAGCAAAACCGAAAACTGACGCGATAGGACTGGTATTGCTTACATCGATTGCTATGTGCATAATCGACCCCGTTATGATGTTGAAGAGACCGCCCTGCCAGGCGGTTTTTTTATGCCCGCTATTTGGACGGGTTGAAACTTTCAGAAACTCGCGACATTCCTGAGTTGATCGCAGCCCCCATGGTCATGGAGACCTCATGCATGAAGCTTGATAGAGAGTTGCAGCGCCGCGTGTTGACGCTCATGGCGAGCAAATATCCTCACAGCCTTTCGGAAGAGGACTACGATGACCTCGTCGAGACCTGTGGCGAGGAAGCTCTGGACTCCAACCTTTACTACTTGATGGAGCACGGGCTCATCGACCAGGGGGTCTCTCTGCCCATCAATGGTCCAGTCCTGATCAACACCGACAAGCTTCGGTGCACGGCCAAGGGGATGGACTTCTTGGCGGACGACGGGGGCCTTGGGGCAATACTCGGGACGGTGACCATCAAGCTTCACGAGGAGACGCTCCGCCAGCTGATTGAGGCGAAGGTCCAGGCGTCTGACCTTCCTCCGGATAAGAAAAGCGGGATCCTGAAGGCCCTTCGAGAAGCTCCCGGCGACACCACAAAACAGCTGATAACGAAACTAGTGGACCTGGGCATGGAGAACGTGCCGAAAGCAGTTCCGCTAATTCAAACGTTGCTACTGGGTGGCCAACCCTGAACTCATCGGCGCTACGGACGCGAGCAAGCCTTGCGTAACCAATCAACGTCCCCTGCCCCCACAGCTCGATGAATGCTTCTTCCAGGCCATCCTCGGCCTGGAGGAAAAGCTCGGTCGACAGCGCTGACTTGCGGCCAGCAAGCGCCAGCATCGTGCAAGGCTTCATTCGGCATTCCCTCTACTGGTTAAATTCACAGGTGTTTTGGTCATCTACTGGCGGTGTGCCAGTGGGTGGATAATTGACTCAGTTGACCCTGTCATGGCTGTGCAACGGCCGCGCTCGTCGCGCGCCATACGGGTACTGCTCCTTGCGATTGAAATGGGTTAAGCGGCGGATTTAGTGGGGTCGGTGCTACGCAGATATGCCCAGTCGATATCCGGGCGCATTTCTTCGCAGGTAACCGCGCGCGAGGATTCGCGCTCGATGCTGATGGCCAGTGCTGCACCTGGGCGTCGATAGCCATATGCAACCTGTTTCAACTGGCCCGCTGTGGTTCCGCACCTGGCAGCGAAACTGTCCAGCTCTTGCTTGTCGAACGGCTTGATGTAGTCGTGCAGGGTCATAATGCGCCTCCTATTGCCGCCAGATTAGCAACTGCTAATACGGCAAGCAATAGCAGACTGTAATTTACTGATTGCTAACAGGGCGCGATTATTGGCAAATGGATATAAACCAACAGAGAGTGAATGCCCTGAAAGCCGTGATGGCCGGGGCATCTCAGAAAGACTTCGCCAATCAGCACGGGCTTGATGCCTCGTATCTGTCGCAGATCCTCAATGGGCACAGAAACCTCGGTGAAAAAGCTGCGGCGAATTTGGAAGAGAAGATTGGTCTGCCTTCCGGCAGTCTGGTCAACCCTGCTGCGCTTGAAAAAAGCACTTCACCCAACGCTGGGCTGTCAGCTATCGAACAGTTGAAGCTCTCTCTCGCCAAGGTGAAGGGGTTTTCCAGCGAGGCGCGAGATCGGATAGTCGCAGCGGCCGAAGAGCCAGAGTGTCAGCCGACCGACTACCTTCCTGCGAATCTGGCCAGCCTTCGTCCAACGAATGAAGAGATCCTGATCCCTCAGTACGACATTCGCGCTGCAATGGGTGACGGCCAGCTCCCGCCTGAATACAACGAGGCCGTGCGCAACCTGGTTGTGCGAGAGGAGCTCTTGCGCGAGAAAGGTGTTACCTACACCTCTGCAGCATCTCTGGCGATGATCACCGGATGGGGTCAGAGCATGGAAGGAACGATCAACGACAAGGACTTGGTCATCGTCGACAAGGGTGTGAAGGACTTCATTGGCGAGGGTATTTACGTAATGACCTGGCATCAGGATCTGTACATAAAGCGGATGATGCGCCTAGACGAAGAGCACTATCGTCTGATCTCCGACAACCAGCACTACGAGAACCAGACGGCGCGGATCGATGACGTGACCATTCACGCGAAAGTGCTACTCATCTGGAACGCCAGGAAAGCCTAGTCATGCCCCTAACCAGGCCCAACCAAGAGCTACGCCGCGATCTCCAGGGCCTGGCATCTGACTTGAAATGGTCGGCGGTCGAGCTGATGCGCATTGCCGAGCGACTGAGCCAGGCCGGAAACGAGCATGACGCCCAGGCAGTGATCAGGATCTGCCAGGTGATGCAGGCTGGGGAGGACAAGTTGTGTTGGGTATGGAGTTGAGATGAGGGCGGGAAGGATTTCTCGATGCGACGCATGATTGCTTCGAGGCATGCACATAAATGGGTGAAGGCGCTGCGGCTGAGGTCATCCAATGGAAAATGATGAGAAGGGATCGAGATGACTGAGTTTGTGCTGCTGGTAGAGCATTCCGTAAAGTACACGAATAAGCAGCCGCTAGCGGTCCAGGACGTAATAGACTCACTATCAGCTTTGGAAAAGGTGTCTGTTCACTTTCTTCCTGAGGCGTTGTCCCAGCTCACTGGCGCCGGCGTGATGTCAGCAGAACTGCTGATTGAGGGCTTCCAGCATGGCTCGTTCATCGAAGACACGCTCATAAAGCTACTCTTCAAAAGCCAAGAAGAAATGGACAAATTCTTGGACAAGGTTCGAGAAGGAGGAAAGAATGCCTACCGAAATCTTCCTGGCAACGGAAGCCCAGTCTTGAAAGGCGCAGTAGCGGTCACTTGCGTGATCGGCGCCTTGGTGGCTGCGGGCGCCGGCTGGGCCATCATCAACAAAGCTCCCCCATCGCCATCTCCATTGTCCCTCAATATCACCGACAGCAACTTCGTAATTATCGGGGCGGAGTCTTATGCAATGTCCCCTGAGAAATTCGCCGAGGTCATCGAAAAAGTTGGCTCTACGGACAAGAAAAAACTAGCCCAGGCGGCGGTGAAAATTATTGCGCCCGCGAAAAAAGAGGAAGGCGCCACCGTCGTAATGAGCCAAGACGATAGCCTTTCGATCCCAGCGGAAACCGTCAATAACACGCCGGATGCCGTTGAATTCGAGCCTTTCGAAATTGACGAGCCCCATCCAGACGCTGATGTAGAAATCAGAGCCACGGATCTCGACTCCTCCAGCAAAGGCTGGGCTGCGATAATACGCGGACTTGTAGATCGACGAGTGAGGCTGGTCCTGGAGGACGGTGTAGACCCTCAAAGCTTGGCCGGAAAATTCAAAGTTCGCGCCGACGTGGTCGTCAAATTCCGGATGTCCGCGAAGACTAAAAAAATGGAACCGGTCTCTATTACAGTTCAGCGAATGATCGAAGACTGACTCCATCCATGCAGCCTCTAACCCGCCTCGGCGGACTCTTTCATGCCTTCACGAAATTTTTACCCCGGCGCAGGCATGTCTAGTGTTCATCCGTGAAACACTCAGCCCGCCCTCCCTCAGGCGGGCTTTTTTATGCCTGCGTGATGGCTGATGGCTGATGGCCAGAGTGGTAGGATGGCGACTGTCCTCAAGGAGAGAGCCATGCGCTATACGATCACCGCCTTCATGCTGTCTGCGTCTTTGCTCGCAGGTTGCGCCCCAATCCAGCCCTCATCATCGCAGTACGCCGCCGCTCCAGCGAAGAAGGCGCCGCACGTTTTTAAGCCTATTGAGTTCAAGCACGACGACAAGCTCCCCGAGGCTACCAACTTTGCTCGTCAGCTCGACATTCCTATCTTCCAATGCGCCCTGGATGCGGAGACTGGAAGCTACGCCGTGCGCTACAGGAATCCACAAGGGATCGCCGAGTACAGTCAGTCACTGCTCGACTGCAACAAGCACGCGAGATCTGAGGGGGACGCAGCAATTGCCAGACTGAGGGCCGCAAAGGTCAGCGCAAAACAGGCCGATCTGGCGAAGGACCTGTATGCCAAGTGGTCGGCGTACCTTTCGACTATGAGCCCCTATAGTCGAACAGACCTCCGTGCCAAGGCGGAATACGCCGCAGCCAAGGAGGCATTGGCCACCGAGATCAAGTTCTCTCAGTAGGTAAAGCCAGGAACAGGAGCCCGCCTTGTGCGGGCTTTTTGCTGCCTGACTTACAAAGAGGTCGGGTCGATACCGATCAGCCTGAGCGAATCAGCCAGGGATTGATCAATCAGCGTCTCGCCTGTTGTGGATGCGGCCTGGTTGATCCCGACAGTCCGATACTTGAGGGTTTGCCCTAAAAGCATCTGCTTGAGGATCTTTCGGGCCTTGTCGCCGCCCGTAACGGTATATGGGCTCATCACTTGAGCCATATTCGTCATCGCCTGTGCCTGAGCGCTTTTGACAAGCGCAGCCTGCTCTGGCGGGAGGTTCAAGGCAACCTGCGGAATTTCGGGAACCATGCTTACTGGCGTCTCCTGCGGGGTGATCGTCCACGCCTCATTCTGGTCGACCCTGAGCTGTACAGTTCCAACCGGGATCTTGAAGCGTCCGCCCGACATCAGGCCGACGTAAATTTCTCCCCCTTCCTTTCGCACCACCGGGTAAAACTTCAGCGAGCTTGTGACGATCGAGCTCCCAGCAGTGAAGTTTCCGGTGGTCACCATCATGGTCGTCTTGTCGGTGAACTCGTCCGTGGACCCTGTGGCTTTCCATACCGATCCAGACGCGCAGCCGCCAAGGGCAAAGGCTACTGCAGCTATTGCGATGATCCGCTTCATTCCCAGCTCCATTTTTTGAGTGCGCCGATTGTAACAGAGCGCCATCACCACCCTAGGCCCGCCGTTGAGCGGGCTTTTTTGTGGGCCATTAGAACGGCGCTGGCTCTTCAACGGCCAAAAATTCGTCGATCACCTCTACTCTGAGGTCTTCGTCAGATGGCGCCTCCCACCTCAATGTCACCGACTCGTCCTCGTCGTTGATCGTCATTTCGATCCCGTCAGTTTCCGAAAGCACGGTCATTACCTCGTCCCACTCTCGATCGCCGTCTGTATCCAGCCGGTGAATCGTTACCCAGCGCTGATCTTGAGCAACTGGGTGATTGATCATGCTCGACACCCTTAGGTTGAGCCTTTCAACTCCCGACATTGGCGTGCGTTCTTGCTGCTTCTGTTTTTGTGGGCGAGCCATCGTTCACTCCTTGATTGCTGTATGCATGTACAGTATTGGCGAAAAGAATACCCAGAATTAGCAGAATGTAAAACCCCTGATGCGCGAGATGTTTAGCCCCTGGCTTGGGCCGGGCGGAGTACGTGCGAAAAATTCATTTAGCATTTGCTATTGACGATAAATTTAGCTGTTGCTAATTTATGTTCATCGAGGCGCTACACAGCCCCTCGGGAGGCCATCAAGCCTCACCGCTCTTTACACAATCCGACGTGACCCCTCGACGTACCGGCAGCCGCCGGTGGCAACCAAGCTAAACCGTCGACCACGCAGCCTCTGGATAGCTGCCGGACTCCCCTCATGGGAGGACGCCAAACCATGCAAGCCAGCCGGGAAGAACACCGAACACGAAATGTGTGACCCGGCCAGGTGGGGATAGCCGCGGTGACGCGCATGGTGCGGACAACAGATTTCACTGGCTGGCCTTGGCGACAGGGCCAGACGGGAAATTAACCGCCCTGGAGGGCAAATAGATGAGCCAGTTTGCAAAGCTCTTCGAGTTCACCGACATAGGCCAGGTGCTGGTCAAGCTTGACGATGGCGATGATGGACCCGAGGTGCGGACCTACTTTGTACCTGACGGGCTGGGCGTCTGCTCCATCGCAATGACCTTCAAGCCTGATTAGCAGGAGGGTGAATGGCTAAAGGCTGAAAAAGCGTTTGCCATGGTTGACCGCGAAAAGGCTCGAATCTTGGTTGATGAGGTATTGACGAAGATTCCAGCCGGCCTTTCTAACTGATTCCCTGACAGCCGCAAAGGCGGCCCGATGCTCTACTCCCCAGCACCAGGCTGCATTGGTCGTGACGCTCGCCCTCCCCTAGTCCGGGAGGTTCATGGCGGCGAGCGTTACGACCAATGCAGCCCACCCTTACGGAAGTTAATTGCATGACCAAGTCATTCAAGCAAATGATCAAGGATGGCGATGTGCGCCGCGCAGACGCCATGCGGGTGAAGCTGGAAGACCTCAACGAGGAACCCGGCTTCAACCTGCGCATTGAGGGTGAAGCCCTCGAAGCAAGCATTGAGCTGCTGGCCGAGTTCATCGCCAACGGCGGCCAGATCCCGCCCCTTGAAGTGCGGCCGCGGGCTGATGGCGGGGTCTGGATCGTAGATGGTCACCGCCGCCGACGGGCCATGCTCAAGCTAGACCAAGCTGGACGGCTGCCGCGGACGCCCAACAAGGACAACCCCGAAATCCTCGAAGCCTGGGTGCCTGTGATTGCGTTCGAAGGCAGTGATGCCGACCGCGTTGCTCGGATCATTTCCAGCCAGGAGAACGAGAAGCTCTCGCCTCTTGAGCTGGCCGAGGGCTACAAGCGGTTGCGCGCCTTCGGGTGGTTGCCCGACCAGATCGCCAAGAAAGTCGGCAAGACGCGACAGCACGTTGAGCAGGTGCTCACCGTAGGCAACGCGAACACAGACGTGCAGAACCTAGTTGCTGCTGGCCATGTATCGGCCACGACAGCCGCACAGGTGGTTCGAGAGCACGGCGACGGTGCCGGCAAGGTGCTGGGGGCCGAGCTGGAGAAAGCCCAGGCCAGCGGCAAGAAGAAGGTCACGGCGGGGACGATGAAGGGCCCAGCAATACCGAAACCTCGACTCGAAGCCGTGCATATCGCTTCTCGCAATTTGATTGCGTCGCTTGATGCCATCGACGAAGACAGCAAATCCCTCACCCTATCGACCGCGCTTGTCCTTGAGCTGCGCAAAGCCCTGGAAGGCGCCCTACCGAGATAAATCATGGACACGATCACCTGCGGCTCATGGACCGGCCGGCTCGGACAGGGCCTGGCTCCGCGAGAGCTGGAAGCACTATTGGCTGTTGCCCAGGGCATGACCGCCAAAGAGATTGCCCACGTCATGAACATCTCGCCCGGCACCGTCGCCAATCGCATCGAAAACGCCATGTTCAAGCTTGGCGTACACCGCCGCGCCGCCCTGGTCGCCGAGGCCATGAAGCGCCAGATCATCAGCCCCATGTGCTTTGTGCTCGTCGCCCTGGTCGCCATGCACTCACTTGCTGCCGGTGGCGGTGACCCGATGCGTCGCGACCGCCGGGCCCCTGAACGACGCATTGCCCAGGTTCGCGTGCTGCGTCGCGCCGAGAGCGTGGAACTGCACTCATAGGTGGCCACTGCCTTCCCAGTGGCGTGCAACGGAGGATGCCGCCATGTAACCGCCAGCCCTTGCCGGACCGCCATACGCGGCTTCGGTAGCTCACGTGAGGTGGTACTTACTGAGCCAGCCCGGTACGCCGGGCTTTTTCTTGCCCGTCCCTTGGAGATCCCCATGCACCCATCCATGCAGCAGCGCGTCGACGGCCTGGCCGCGATGCGCGCACGAACCACCCTGCCGCCGGCCAACCTGCACGTCATCCTCGGCCTGGCCGCACCGGCCCAGTCTGTGCGGTACCAGGTTGTCGCCAAGGGCAAGGCCTACCACATCATCGAGCGCGCCACAGGCAAGACCCGGGTGTTCTGCTTCAACTACAAGGTCGCGGTCAACACCGCCCAGGCGCTGGAAGCTGCCGCCGACCGTAAGTTGGTGGGCAGGCCGGCAACGTGACTACTGTCACCCTTTGCTGTGCTCTGGCGAAGTTGGTCCGGTCCCTGGCTTGATTCCCCTTGGCCCAAACAGCGCCCAGATGATCAATCCCACAACCGGGAAGATCACGATGCCGAGAAACCACATGACCTTAACGCCATCAGTTTTGTCACTGCGAAACACACTGACGATGGCCCATAGGTCGACAAGGATGACGATCACCGCAACGGCGATCCAGAAATAGATAGCGAGGTTGGACATGACTGCTGCTCCCTGTGGGTTGATACAGGGTTAGGCGAGCGGGTCAGCAGGTGGGTTCAATATTTCGATGGGCTGGACTGAAGAAGACCTCGACGCCACCTGGCTCCCCAAGCGGCGCCGGATAGTTTTCAGCCCTGTTGAATGGCTGCGTCAATACTGCGTTTCGAAGCAGCTTTCGCCCTTTCAATTTCGTCGATAACACTCTGAACGTGCGCTTCAGGAATATTAGCGAACTCGACACCGCCAATAATGCCGCCAATGGCGCGATTGCACAGAAAATCAATGTTACAGCCAAGTAATTCTGATGATGCGATCACTGCTATAAGCGCCTGTTCGAGCTGCAGCTCGCGATCAGTTGGCATGCTCATGAGTCTCCGAAAAGTTGATGGAACTCTAAATTTAGTCTGCTTCAGATTAGGTTTCAACTTGCACAAATGTCTCATGCGCTAACTACATGAGACCCAGCAGAAGGAATTGAAGATGGCCGAGAAGAAGACGGGGGCAGCGAAGCACTCGGCGGATTACCGCGACAGAAAGAAGGCCGAGGCCGAACGCCTGGGTATCGAGACGCTGCCTGTGGAGTCGGCAGCCGGGACGCGCGCGGAGATGGCCAATGCCATGAAAGCTCACGGCTACACCCAGCTGCAGGAGCTGCTGCAGGACCTGCACCGGGCGTTCATTGCTGTTGACCATCGAGAGCAAGCGCGCCGCCTGAAAAAGCCTGACGCGCCAGCTTTTAAGATATCGCCAAAACTAGCGCGCAAGTTTGCGGCAGCCACTCGGGCCGAACTGAAGCGCAACCCCGGCGACGAACTCGAAGCACCGAAGACCCTCCCGCACGGCGAGCAACAATGCCGCGACGTGCAACTCGACATACTGAACTGAACCAACCACACGACCGCATCCAGCCATGGAGGGCGGCGCCTGCCCCGGAGAAACCCTATGCTCATTCGCCACGCTGTGATCCACCAGATCGACAAGAAGCCCGACGGCAGCCCTGCTGTACTGCACCTGGCCCGCCAGAGCCTGCCGGACACGCAGGCCATCGAGAACCTGCTGGCTGACGTGAACGACACCTACAACGCCAAGACGGGAAAGGCCTGGGGCCTCTTTCATGCGCAGTCGGGCGCATACCCGCTCAGCGGCTGGCTGAGCAAGTTCATCGAAGGTGAGCTGGGTTTCATGGACTTCACATGCACCGCGACCGAGCACCTGGTCAAGCTGATGGAAGAGTCGAACCTGAGCGTCGGCGGTCACGTGCTGTTCGCGCTGTATCAGCAGGGCATGACGGACTACTTGACGGTCGCCATCCTGCAGCAGGTCGAGACGGTTGCCGTTGCTCAAGACCTTACTGTTGCCACCTCGCGCCAGCTCGACTCTCGCACCCTGCACTTCGCCGCCCGCATCAACCTGAGCGAGTGGAAGAACAACCCGGTGTCGAGGCAGTACATTTCCTTCATCAAGCCCAAGGGCGGCCGTAAATCGACCGCATACTTCCAAGACTTCATTGGCTGTCAGGAGGGTGTCGACAGCCCAGGCGAAACGCGCACCCTGCTCAAGGCGTTCAGCGACTACGTCGAGCGCGAGGATCTGCCAGCCGACACCGCTCGTGAGAAGAGCCACGAACTGGTCACCTACGTGACAGCTCAAACCAAGACCGGCGAGCCGATCAGCCTGACTGAGCTATCCGAGGTGCTCGACGAAGATCAGCCGACTACTTTCGCCGAGTTCATCAAAGCCGGCGACTACGGCCTGACGGAAAGCTTCGCTGCGGACAAGCGCACACTGAACCAGTTCAGGCGCTACACCGGCCGAGCCGAGGGTTTGTCGATCAGCTTCGAGTCTCACCTGCTCGGCTCCAAGATCGAGTTCGACCAAGACGACGGCAGCCTGACTATCCGCAACCTGCCAACACAGCTGACTGATCAACTGAAGCGCCGCGCGGCCTGACCGTTCGGCGCTGCCCGCACGATGAGCTGCCAGATTATTACAGACCCTCGGAGCGGCGCTGTTCATCCATCTGGTGGATCAGTCGCCATATTTCCATGTTCTCGTCGTGAAGTTTTTTCAGGCGCTTCTGATTCAGCTGTCCCTTCCCCATCAGCTTGAACAGCTCGGCATGGTAGTGAACGAAAAGCACAACGGGAGGCAAAGGCCCTCCCTTGCCAGACTTCGCCGCCAAGTCGAAAAGGTGATCCCGATCCTTTGTGGCCGACTCCATCACCATCTTGGTCATCTCTCTTTTGTGTTGGTGCCGACTCTGAATCCATATTCCGGCAAACGAGCTCACCGAGCCCACCAACGCCCCAATCAAACCGACGGCCCAGGCCTCCATAAATCACTCCTTCTCGATGGAGATCCCATTTTGCCATCGGAGATACACCAGCAGGAGATAACCATGAGCACATTCGCAGTCTTCGGCATGACCGCCGACGTAGCGCTGGCTGAGGCCAGGAAGATCACCAAGACGACCAGGCCAAGCGGGAAAGCCGGCGCCCCCCCCCCCCCCTGGAGCTGACCCTTGCTGAGTGGAATGAGGCAGTTGAACAGCAGGCAGCCAAGATCATGGCCAGCGAGAAGGTCAAGCAGCTGAGCCATCTGTTCGATGCCCCGCAGTACGCCCAGCAGTTCATCGAGCTGGCCAGGAAGTCAGGCCAGTGCCGAGATCTGCGCATCAGAGCGAAATGCGAACTCACCGACTCCAAAGGCAAGCCGGTGATCAACCCCAAGACCAAGCTGCCGAGGATCGGCTGGACCGAATACCGCCACGCAACCTCCAGCGCCGCTTAACCCAGGACAAAAACCCATGACCACAGCAATCGACCTGTTCGCCGGCCTCGGCGGATGGAGTACCGGCGCGCGCGCCGCAGGCGTCCAGGTGCTCTGGGCAGCAAACCACTGGCCGGTGGCCGTTGAATGGCACAGCGCCAACCACCCCGACACTCAGCACGTCTGCCAGGACCTGCACCAGGCGCGCTGGGAGCAAGTACCGGCGCATGACATCCTGCTGGCTTCGCCATGCTGCCAGGGCCACGCCAAGGCCCGTGGCAAGAAGTCGGGCAACCCTGAGCATGACGCATCGCGCTCGACGGCCTGGGCGCCGGTATCGGCACTGGAGTTCCACCGGCCGCAGGCGGCAGTGATTGAGAACGTGCCGGAGTTCACCGACTGGGTGCTCTACCCGGCCTGGCTACAGGCTGTTCAAGCGCTGGGCTATCAGGCGGCACCGCATATCGTCGACTGCGCCGACCTGGGCGTGCCACAGCACCGCGTGCGCCTGTTCATGGTGCTTACCCGCAGCAGGGCGCCGCTGATGCTTCAGCTACCGCAGGAGCGCCATGTGCCGGCGAGCAGCTTTCTCGACTTCGATGCCGGGCGCTGGTCGCAGATCGAGAAGCCAGGTAGGGCCCAGGCCACCCTCGACCGTGTGCGCAATGGCCGAGCCCGGTTCGGCGACAGGTTCATCATGCCCTACTACGGCAAAGGCTCCGGCACCACCGGCCGGGACATCAACCGGCCGATCGGCACCATTACCACAGTGGATCGCTGGGCTCTGGTCGATGGCGGCCGCATGCGGATGCTCAGCGCTGACGAGGGCCTGGCCGCCATGTCGTTCCCGGCCGGCACTCTGCGCCCGGACAACCACCGGCTGACCATGCATATGGCCGGCAACGCGGTACCGCCTTTGGCTGGGCAGCGCGTCATTGAGGCTCTGATAAAAGCCGCCTGAACTTCTGGAACTGCTCGCCAATGTCTTCCCCTCTCAAATGATTAGGGAAGTCTCCAATAACCAGCGCTGACCTACACTCCAACTAACCCTCTTTTTGCGAGCTTTCCTTTAATCAAAATATTTGTCTGAAGCATACCCGCCAACTTATCCAAGCTATTTGTTTTGGCAAAATCGCTACTTGCAAACAACATGTTATTTTGTGAAAGACTCTTTAACTCTTTACCTACAGATCCGCCGACATACAACCAAAAATCAATACCCAGTATTGAGAATGAATGATGCGTAACTCCATTTTTCCTGAGGTAACTTGGCAGGCGTATCATGGAGCGATACGTGGAATTCGTATTCAAGTGCACAAAAATCCGCGCTTCTTTTAAAGCTCCATCACCGAGCAGAAAACGTCGAACCTCTGTTTCATATTTTTCACCAAGGGCTCCTCCATAGGAGTTTTTCTGCCCGCCCCAATCCCAAACATGCGCCCTCCAAAAAACACTCACCGCGAAGTAAAAAAGGCATTCAAGTATTTGACTATCAAGTGTCTCGTGCCCGTACACAGAGAATTCGTTACCAGCATATATAACATTCTCTTGTGCAAGTTTTTCGAGCAGCGGAAATCCGCGCCGTGTTGACCAAAGCTTTCCTAGTATTCTCTCTCCATTTCTCGAGAAACGGTCTTCGCACTCCTTGCAAAGTAAGTACTGGGTAATCTGCTTATCCGTTTGAAAAGCTGTCTTGTCACTTCCATCTATGATTACCGGTGAATCTCCATTCCCGCCGACCGCGCCCCGCACATGTTTGTATGCAGCAGCTGGAATTAGATGGCTATTTATCAAATCCGCCTTATCTCTGCAAAGCGCACAAACCCCCATACCCCCTCCAAATCCTTTGATAGCTGGCGAACTATAGCCGCGAGGTATCCCCATGCCCACAGAAAACCGATCCAGCAACACCGAACAGATGGTCAGCGTGCCACGCGAATGGGTTGAAAACTACGCCGGCCTGCTAGAGGAGCGCTGCGCTTGTGAGGCGTCCGAAAGGGTTCAGGCCTTTCTCGCCCAGCCAGCCGCCCAGCACCAGGGCGAGCTGGAGCGCCTGCGCGCTGCGTTGAAGTTCTACGCCGACCGCGAGCACTACCACTTCGAAAGCGGCAACTGGGACACGGTGAGCGGCGAGCCCCTGAACATCCTGTGGTGCGGCGACGATCCGGACTTCATTGAAGACGGATCTGTTGCCCGCGCCGCCCTGGAGCGCAAGTCATAGCAGGAGAACATTTGTACTCCACCCGACGAACCGCCATCGACGGCTGAGCGAAGCGGGAACAAAATACTGTTTATTTGAACAGTATTCTCTATGCACTTCCTCATCGTTCCAATGCGTGTGCGCGGCGTGCCACGCAGCCAGAAAGAGATCCGCGCCTTTAACCCGATACGTGGTGACGTGCACCTGCGCCTGGATGAGTTCGCGCCGCTTGGCCGGGCTTCGAACTCGGCGTCGCTACTGAACGTGCACCCCGGAAAACCCGACCTGCCGCCGCTGTATGAAGCCGTGATGACTGGAATGTCTACGCTGGGCGCGACGTTCACCGGAATCGAGATCATCGACGGTGTCGCCTACGCCCAGTCTTGGTGGGTTCGCATCCCTTGATGTTTCAGGCCTGTTTAGAGACTACTTGGGATAAGTGCTCAGGCTCCGCTGCAATGCGGCGAGCTCGGCCTACGCCCCATGCCAGGGCGCGTGTCATTGATTCTTGCGGGCGAGAATCATAGGCCTCTTCAATAATAGCCATGCCACTTGCGGCATACACGCCGATAAACATTTGTGTAGAGCCAGTCCTCGAAAGCCTCACTTGAACATCAATGGTGGTACCGCCATGAAGAGTTTCGTCGTGGGTTCGTGTGTGCAATTGAGGGTCTGCCCATGCCCAAAATTGCTCTCCTCTATTCCTCATAAAGCCTCCTGCTCGCAATTAGCGGAACTATTAGCGTAATAAAGTTGACGGTCTGTACCGCTCTCTGTTCCCCATTTTTAGGATCTAAAAGATAACTGGTCTTTAAACCTATACAGATTCGATACAAATAAATCATATGTATAACTTTTGTATAACCGCTACAAATCAGCGAGGACGAAGTCATGCCTACAGAAAAGCAATTGATCCAGCCGGCCCCCGTCACGCGCGACGAAAACGGGTGGTGGTGCCACCCTGGCATCCCTGGCTTTGGCGGAACGGAAGACCCGGCCCCCTTCAAGGCCTGGGCGGCTGAGCAAGGCCTGGAGCTGAAGACCTGGGATATGGATTCAGACCTGGTTGAGCATCCGTACTTCGACGGCGCCAGCCACTGCAACGGCTGGGAGCCTGAATCGCCCGGCCCTGAGTGGTTCCTGATGGGAATCTTCGACACGGAAGACGGCCCGCATGTGCAATGGGCGCGCCGCGAGGTAAAGCCATGAAGGCGCGGATCGAGAAGAAACTGAGCAAGCGCTTGCTGGAAATAGCCCCATCGCAGTTTCACGGCGCGTGGATCGATAAGGGCGAGCCGACTGAGTTGGCCTACGAGCAGGGGACGCGGGTCAGCCACATCTGGAGCGTGGGTGGCGGGGTGGACTACTGGGGTGAAGGTTGCGACGCCTATACCGTCTGGGAGATCTGGAAGATGAACTGGTGCTGGCATGGTCCTTTCGAGGCTTACCCCCAGGGACATCGCCATGAAGGCTACCCCAACACAGAGGGATTTCGGCCTACAACGATCAACCTGCTGAAGCTCGCGGCCAGCTGCGAGCGAATCAGCAAGGAGGCAGCATGACCCGCCTTGCCCTCTGCCTCCTGCTTCTGGCCACAGGCGCCAGCGCAACCGAGAACGTCATCGACGTCGAGCACGACAGCCAGCGCGGCGTCACCTGCTACATCCTCAATCACGTAGGCATCAGCTGCATCCCCGACAGCCAGCTGCAGGCCGGCAACGAGCGCCAGCTCTCCCCGCACGAACAAGACACCACCCCTACCCCAGCCCAGGCGCCAGCGCGCTGGAACAAAGAGAGGTATTCGCTGTGAGCAAACCAGATTGGAAGGATGCGCCGCAATGGGCGGAATGGTTGGCCAGGGACAGCTTCGGCGAGTGGTATTGGTTCCAAGCGTTTCCTGACTGCCGACGAGTTCTGTGGCTCGCGGGCTATGACACCCAGCACACCTTGGCTGGGAAAAGCGCCCCTGGTGGCGACTGGAAGGATTCTCTGGAGAAGCGACCATGAGCGACTTGATCGAAGTGAAGGCAGCCGACCTAGAGGGTGAGGCGCTGGCCTGGGCTGTCGCCAAGGCAGAAGGGCTGGATGTGCATGTGGACAAGCCGCACTACGGCACGCTGGCCAGGGTGTTCGTCAACTACCGCGGCGAGGCAATCGAGCGGTGCGAGCGGTACAACCCGCAAGAGAGCTGGGCGCTTGGCGGCAGACTCATCCAGCAGTGCCGGGTGAATCTGCACACACCTCAAACCAGCGACGATTGCTGGGCGGCTTGGGTGACCATTCGCGACAAGGACTTTTGCCAGGGTGGTTGGCAGCCACTGGTGGCAGTCTGCCGATCCATCGTGACCGCCAAGCTCGGCGATACCGTTCAGGTACCCAAGGAATTGCGGATGCATCGAAATGGACAGTAAGCGTTGGAAATAAGGCCTAAAGGTGATGGATAACATCACTCAAGAAATTGACCTTGATATCAAAGGAAATGCAACAGCCTGATGGCGTTTTGTGAGATCGGTCACTCCTGACTTTCTACCCCACGGTCCTTGGAGGCATCCAAGCTACTTACCTGGTCGACAGAGAAAATCAGAGTATCTGCATACGTGAGCCAATCGAGGAACGCTTGTTGCTGTAGCAACAAAGCCTCCTCCCAAAGAGGTCCGCCGACTCGGCCATAGGCGACTTGATTCATGATTGAAGATGTCAGCATGTCGAGCTCTCTAAGGAGCTGGTAGGCATGGTATCTCTGGTCACCATTAGACATTTCTTGATTTCCTCAAAGCGCAAATGTGGCCCCAACATACAGAAACGATAGCAATACGCCATAGACAACGAAGCATCCAGTTTTTCTCCCTCACCCCCTCATCAATACAACTAAAACCCGACTATATGCGCGGGCATGGAGAGCTATTGCTATGAACAACGAGGCTGAGAGCGGCGACTTCGACAAGGTCACCGAGCAGCGCATGGCCGAACTACTCGGCTGCACGAAGCGATCCCTCGAAGGCCGGCGCCTGCGCTCGGTTTTCCCCGAAGGCGTCTGGATGAAGATCCACGGCCGCATCATGTACAGCAAAAGAAGGTACGACGAATGGCTCGAAAGCCAATGGATTTGCCCCGTGGGGTCGAAGTCTTCCGCAACTCCCTCCGGATTCGTTTCACATGGGGCGGTATCCGTCGATGTGAAACGCTCCCCTACCCCCCGACACAAAAAGGCATCCAGGCTGCATCCCAGCTTCGCGATCAGGTAGTCAGCTTTAACAGGCTTGGGCTGCTTGACCAGGACAAGTACGCCGAGCTGTTTCCGGGGTCGCAGACCGTCGCCGGTAGCAAGCCGTCGTTTGGCGAGTACGCCCAGCTCTGGCTCGATAGCCGCGAAATCACATCCGGTACCCGCCAGAACTACAAAAGCGCGCTCAACCTCTATTGGATGCCGGCGCTGGCCCTCACCCAGGTGGACCTAATTTCGACGACAACCATTCGACGCATCATCACCAGCACCGAATGGCACTCGCCAGGTGTGAAGCGCAACGCGCTGATCAGGCTTTCGACGATCCTCGGCGCGGCGCTCAAAGAGGGGCTTATAACGAAGAACCCTGCCTCTGCAGTCGAGCTGCCGAAACGATCACGAAAGGAAATCGACCCCTTCACCCTGGACGAGGCAAACCAGATAGTCGAGAAGCTGTACCAGCACGCTCACTGGCCCAGCCAAATTTATGCGGCGTTCTTTGAGTTCGTGTTTTTCACCGGCGTGCGCCTGTCCGAAGGACTGGCGATGCGATGGGATGCGGTTGATCTGGATAAGAAGGTAGCCCATGTGCGACGCACAGTCGCATTGGGCGAGGTGGTAGAGCGCACCAAGACCGGCAAAGACCGGTTTGTACTGCTCAACGAGAGGGCCTTGCGCGCGCTCGAGTTCGCAAAGAACTACGCCGAGCGCCGCAGGAATGGAAAGGGACGGGTCACCGAAACACCGTTCGTGTTCCCGCCGTCGAAGAGCGCAGAGTTCGTTCAGCAGACCTCGGACCTGCATCACCAGTGGCGGCCGGTGCTGAAGGACCTAGGAATTCGTTATCGGCCGCCATACAACTGCCGTCACACCTATGCGACAATATGCTTAATGTCCGGCCTCAACCCCGCATTCATCTCCCAACAGCTTGGCCACAGCGTTCAGATGCTGCTGTCAACTTATGCGCGTTGGATTAACTCAAGCTCCGACTGGAGCGAGCTGGAAAAGCTGCAAATTGGTATCAAATCGGTATCAGCTGCATTGCCAGCGACGTAAGCTATTGATAGGTAAGCCCTTTGATCTCCACCGCTAACATCACCATGCAGTTTGGCGCCAAGCCCTTGTTCGAGAACGTCTCGGTCAAGTTCAACAATGGCAACCGCTACGGCCTGATCGGCGCCAACGGCTGTGGCAAGTCGACCTTCATGAAAATCCTCGGCGGCGACCTGGAGCCGTCGGCCGGCCAGGTGATGCTCGAGCCGAACGTGCGCCTGGGCAAGCTGCGCCAGGACCAGTTCGCCTACGAAGAATTCACCGTGATCGATACCGTGATCATGGGCCACGAGGAACTGTGGCGGGTCAAGGCCGAGCGCGATCGCATCTACTCGCTGCCGGAAATGACCGAAGACGACGGCATGGCCGTCGCCGAGCTGGAAACCGAATTCGCCGAGATGGACGGCTACACCGCCGAATCCCGCGCCGGTGAACTGCTGCTGGGCCTGGGTATCCCCCTCGAACAGCATTTCGGCCCCATGACCGAAGTCGCCCCAGGCTGGAAACTGCGTGTGCTGCTGGCCCAGGCACTGTTCTCCGACCCTGAAGTGCTGCTGCTCGACGAGCCGACCAACCACCTGGACATCAACACCATCCGCTGGCTGGAAAGCATCCTCACGGCGCGTAACAGCACCATGATCATCATTTCCCACGACCGTCACTTCCTCAACAGCGTGTGCACCCACATGGCTGACCTGGACTACGGCGAGCTGCGTCTGTTCCCGGGCAACTACGACGAGTACATGACCGCCGCCACCCAGTCGCGCGAGCAACTGCTGTCGGACAACGCCAAGAAGAAGGCCCAGATCGCCGAGCTGCAGACCTTCGTCAGCCGCTTCTCGGCCAACGCCTCCAAGGCCAAGCAGGCCACCTCGCGTGCCAAGCAGATCGACAAGATCCAGCTGGCCGAGGTCAAGCCATCGAGCCGCGTCAGCCCGTTCATCCGCTTCGAGCAGACCAAGAAACTGCACCGCCAGGCCGTGACCATCGAGAAGATGTCCAAGGGCTTCGACGGCAAGACCCTGTTCAAGAACTTCAGCTTCACCGTCGAAGCCGGCGAGCGCGTGGCGATCATCGGCCCCAACGGTATCGGCAAGACCACCCTGCTGCGCACCCTGGTCGGCGAGCTGACCCCGGATGCCGGCGAGGTGAAATGGACCGAAAGCGCTGAAGTGGGCTACTACGCCCAGGACCACGCCCACGATTTCGAAGAGGACCTGAGCCTGTTCGACTGGATGGGCCAGTGGACGCAGGGCGAGCAGATCATCCGCGGCACCCTGGGGCGCATGCTGTTCTCCAACGACGAGATCCTCAAGTCGGTGAAGGTGATCTCCGGTGGCGAGCAAGGCCGCATGCTGTTCGGCAAGCTGATTCTGCAAAAGCCCAACGTACTGGTGATGGACGAACCGACCAACCACCTGGACATGGAATCGATCGAGGCGCTCAACCTGGCGCTGGAAAACTACCCCGGCACGCTGCTGTTCGTCAGCCACGACCGTGAGTTCGTGTCCTCGCTGGCAACCCGCATCATCGAGCTGAGCCCCAGCGGCGTGATCGACTTCAGCGGTACCTATGACGACTACCTGCGCAGCCAGGGTGTGTTGATCTAAACGTCGTTCACAAGCTTCGCCGGCAAGGCCGGCTCCTGCAGGGTGCGTGGTTTTCGCGACCCGGGTGGGGGCCGGCCTTGCTGGCCACAGCTTGTTCGTTAGCCTGCTTTCTTTTCCTGCCCGCTCCCGCCATCATGGTCGCCTCCAACCGCTTGCCTGCGAACGAGCCCCATGTCTGCCCCGCCCCCTTCTGCTGTACTCAGTAACGAGTCGGTTACCCGACAGATACTGTCGATCGTCTTCTACACCTTCATCGCCTTCCTCTGCATCGGCCTGCCGATCGCGGTGCTGCCCAGCCATGTGCATGACACCCTGGGGTTCAGCGCGGTCATCGCCGGCATCACCATCGGCCTGCAATACCTGTCCACCCTGCTCAGCCGCCCCATGGCCGGACGCCTGGCCGACAGCCTGGGGACCAAGCGCGCGATCATCTACGGGCTGCTGGGCATCGCGCTGAGCGGCGTGCTGACCTGGGCATCGGCACTGGCCGTGCACCTGCCAGTGATGAGCCTGGCAGTGCTGCTGGCTGCACGGGTGGCCCTGGGCATCGCGCAGGGCCTGATTGGCGTGGGCACCCTGAGCTGGGGCATCGGCCAGGTGGGCGCCGAACACACCGCGCGGGTGATTTCCTGGAACGGTATCGCCTCCTATGGCGCCATCGCCATCGGAGCACCGCTGGGGGTGATCGTGGCCAGCGAACTGAACTTCGCCACCCTGGGCCTGAGCCTGACCGCGCTGGCGGCAGCGGCGCTACTGGTGATACGCAACAAGCCCTCGGTGCCGGTGGTGCGTGGCGTGCGCCTGCCGTTCTGGGCCGCCTTCGCGCGGGTGGCACCGTGCGGCGTGGGCCTTACCCTGGCCTCCATCGGCTATGGCACGCTGACCACCTTCATCACGCTGTTCTATATAGAACGCGGCTGGAGCGGCGCCGCCCTGTGCCTGAGCGCCTTCGGCGTGTGCTTCATCCTGTCGCGGCTGCTGTTCGTGAACGCGGTCAACCAGTGGGGCGGCTACCGTGTGGCAATTGCCTGCATGGGCGTCGAGGCCCTGGGGCTGGCATTGCTGTGGCTGGCGCCGTCACCGCTGCTGGCGTTGGTCGGCGCGGGGCTGAGCGGCTTCGGCCTGTCACTGGTGTACCCGGCACTGGGGGTCGAGGCGATCAAGCAGGTGCCCAGTTCCAGCCGCGGCGCCGGGCTGGGGGCCTACGCAGTGTTCTTCGACCTGGCCCTGGCGATTGCCGGCCCGGTGATGGGCGCCATCGCTGCGCACCTGGGCTACGCCTCGATCTTCTGCGTGGCCGCGCTGCTGTCACTGGCCGGCGTGGGCCTGACCCTGGTGCTGTTGCGCCGCGCCACGGCTCAGTGATCGACCGCACTCAGGCCGACACGCTCGGCGCCCCCCAGGGTACGGGTGAAGAAGCGCGTGGCTTCGGCCTGCAACGACAGGTGAATGCCGGCGCGGTCCACCCCTTCGGCATCGGTGCACAGCGTGGCCATATGCTGCAGTTGGGATGCGTCGCACGGGGCCATGAACACGAAGTGCCCGGCACCCGCCAGCAGGCGGTAGTTGGGGGTGATCGGCAGTTTGCGCGCCAGCGCCTGGGCATTCTTGTCGATGGCCAGCAACTGGTCGCGGTCGCCGCTGTAGATAAGCGCGGGCACCTTCACATCGGCCAGCGCGTGGCGTCCGAACATCAGGCTCAACGGCGCCATCAGCAGCAATGAACGCACCCTGGGGTCGGCATGGGGCAGCAGGTCGTCACGGTCTGCCACCAGCACCCCGTGGGCCTTGCAGGCATCGGCGTCCAGCGGGTTCTGCTGGCAGTAGCGGCGCAGGCGTTGCAGGTCTGGTCGGGCACCGGACAGGATCAACGCCGTCTCGCCACCGGCCGAGTAACCGATCATGCCTACCTGCCCGTCGCTGACGTAAGGTGCAAGCAACGGATCGGCAAGGGTCGCGGTCAAGGCGGCACTGATCTGCAGGGGCCGGCCATAGAGGTTGCTCAGGGTGCCAAGCCGGCTGTGATCGCGGGCGTTGTCTCCCGGGTGCACCACCGCCACCACCACGAAGCCCCGGCGTGCCAGGGCGCTGGCCAGGTCATGCAGCGCCAGTGGCGTGCCGGTATTGCCATGGGACAACATCAGCAACGGGAAGCGGCCCATTACCACCGCGCCTTCTTCGGCCACGTGGACCCGATAGCCGTCGACCTGATGCCACCGGGCGGCGTCGCTGGATGGGTAGAACGCCAGCGCCTGCATCGGCTGGCCGTCCACCGGGTCGGTCACAGCCATGCGATGCAAGCCGACTCTCCAGTGCTGCGCGGGCTCGGCCTGCACCAGCAGGCAGCAGCCCCACAGCACCAGCATCAAAAATGTTCGAACCCACCGCATCGTTGCTCACCCTGCCCGGCCCGCACCTGTGACCGGTACTGGCAAGCATAGAGCGGGCCAGGCCGGGCTGGATGAAAGGTGCATGAAAAAGCCGACTTGCGGGGTGACCGCAAGTCGGCTTTTCGACAGGGGCTCAGGCAGCCGCGAACAGCTCGCTGTCGATCTGCGCCTGGGCGGCCTGCATGGCATTGCTGCGGTGCTCGTCGCCGTAGGCCAGGCCATGGGCGCGCACGAACTCGACGTCGGTGATGCCGATAAAGCCCAGGAACACCTTGAGGAATTCCTCGTGGGCCACACCGGTCGGCTGGCCGACGTGCAGGCCGCCGGAGGTCGACACCACGATCACCTTCTTGTTGCCGCACAGGCCTTCAGGCCCGGCTTCGGTGTAGCGGAAGGTCTGGCCGGCGACGGCAATGCGGTCGATCCAGGCCTTGAGCTGGGTCGGCACGGTGAAGTTGTACATGGGCGCGGCGATCACCACCGCATCGGCCGCCAGAAACTCCTGCAGGGTTTCACTGCTGAGCCTGGCTTCATGTTGCTGCGCCGCATCGCGCAGTTCGTCAGGCGTGCCGGCGGCAACCAGGGTCGCGGCCGAGAAATGGCTGATGGCATCGGCGGCCAGGTCCCGGTAGACCACCTGCGCCGAAGGTTCTGCCGCTTGCCAGGCGGCGACCACGCGCTGGCTGAGCTGACGAGAAGCGGAGTTGTCGCCGAGGATGCTGGAATCGATGTGCAACAGTTTCATGGGGCTCTCCTGAATGAGGATCGGCTGGCGATCACGATGGGGAGGATGCTACCGGGATAGCCAATAGCTGATAAGATCGCAAATTCGCACTTCTTCGTCCCACTGGCAGGACAATGCCCATGACCGGCATGCAAGACCTCAACGATCTGTTCTATTTCGCACGCGTGGTGGAGGCCGGTGGTTTCGCGGCGGCCGGGCGTCTGCTCGGTGTGCCCAAATCCAGGCTGTCGCGGCGCATTGCCGAACTGGAGGAGCGCCTGGGCACGCGTCTGCTGCAGCGCACCACTCGGCAACTCAAGCTCACCGCCGTGGGCGAGCGCTACCTGCGCCATTGCCAGGCCATGCTGCTGGAGGCCGAGATGGCCGACGAAGCGGTGGCCAGCATGACCAGCGAACCGCGCGGGCGCTTGCGGGTGTCGTGCCCGGTGGGCCTGGCCCATGAGTTCCTGCCCGGCGTGATCAGCGCATTTTTGCAGCAGTACCCGCAGGTACAGCTGGACATGGTGCTGCTCAACCGCCGGGTCGACCTGATCACCGAGGGCATCGACGTGGCCCTGCGTGTGCGCGACCTGGGCGACGAAGACCCGGCACTGGTCACCCGCCGCCTGCGCCAGGCGCAGATGCTGCTGGTGGCCGCACCTGAGTTTGCCGCCCGGCACCCTGTCAGCTCCCCTGCCGACCTGGCCAGGGTGCCGGTACTGGGCGCGGTCGAGGCCGACCGCCTGGTGCACCTGCGCCTGCTCGACGAGCAGGGCCACAAGCAGGACCTGACCCTGGAAGCGCGCCTGGCCATCGACGACTTCGTGGTGCGCAAGGCCGCCACCCTGGCGGGCCTGGGCTTCACCACGCTGCCGATCATGCACTGCGAGGCCGAACTGCAGCGCGGCGAACTGGTACGCCTGCTGCCGGGCTGGTCACTGCCGGGCGGTTACCTGCAGGCGGTGTACCCGCACCGGCGCGGCGTGCTGCCGGCGGTCAGGGCGTGGATCGATCACCTGGTAGCCTCGTTCGAGGAATGTGGAGAGCGTTATGTCTGAGCGAAAAATGACCGAGGCACAGGTGGCGGCATTCTGCCTGGGCCTGCCCGGTGTGCAGGAAGACTACAAATGGGGTGGCGTGCGCGTGTTCTCGGTGGCCGGCAACAAGATGTTCGCGGTGATGGACCTGGCGGGTGCAGGCTTGTCGTTCAAGGTCGACACCGAGCTGTTCCTGGGCTACGTGGACCGCCCCGGGGTGCGACCGGCGCCGTACCTGGCGCGGGCACACTGGATCAGTGTGGCGCAGCCTTATGCGATGGGGCGTGGGGAACTGGAAGAGTTGCTGCGCCGCTCGCATCAACTGGTGGTGCGGCGATTGCCCAAGCGCGTACAGGTCGGGTTGCGGCTCTGAGGCCGATGGCTTTCGCCGGCAAGGCCGGCCCCTGAAGGCGCCGACCTTGCCGGCGAAAGCGCTCTAGAACCCGAACAATCGCCCGGCAAGAAACAGGTAGTCGGCCCAGAACACCTGATGCCCCAGCACGATCACCCAGAACACCAGCTGATAGGACAACTTGCGTGTCTTGTGCCGGAACACCTGCTGCGCCAGCAGCGCCCCTGGCCAGCCACCGGCCAGTTCGCAGGCATGCAGCACCTTCTCGGGGGTACGCTGCCCCTGGCCGCGCGCCTGACGCTTGTCGTAGCCATACAGCCCGAAACAGCCAAGGCTCGCCAGCCCATAGGCCGCCAGCCACAACCAGTTGCCTGTGCCCACACCCAGCTTCAGTGCGCCCAGCACCGGCAGCAGGCACAGGGCCACGAATGCCAGCAACTTGAGGCGCAGGTGGCGCATGGGCGGGCGCGTTTCGATGCGGGCCATCTCAGCCGTGCGCCACGGCCCAGTCGACCCAGCCGAACTGCCAGGTCGCCAGGATCACCAGGCCAAATGCGATACGGTACCAGGCAAACACCGCGTAGCTGTGGCTGGCGATGAACTTGAGCAAGCCGCGCACCGCAATCATCGCGAAGATGAACGACACCACAAAGCCGATGGCGAACACCGGGAAGTCATCCGGCTGGAACAGGTCACGGTACTTGTAGCCCGAGAACACCGCCGCCCCGACCATGGTCGGCATCGCCAGAAAGAACGAGAACTCGGTGGCGGCCTTGCGCGACAGGCCGAACAACAGCCCGCCGATGATCGTCGAGCCCGACCGCGAAGTCCCTGGAATCATTGCCAGGCACTGCGCGCAGCCGATCTTCAGCGCATCGGTCCAGCGCATGTCATCGACCTCCTCGGCACGCACCACGTGCTGGCGGCGCTCGGCCCACAGCATGATCACCCCGCCCACCACCAGGGCCACCGCCACCGTGATCGGGTTGAACAGGTACTCATGGATCAGGTCGGCGAACAGCACGCCCAGCACCACGGCGGGCATGAAGGCGATCAGCAGGTTGAGGGTAAAGCGCTGGGCCCGGGCCTGGCGGGGCAGGCCCACCACCACGTCCAGGATCTTGCGGCGAAATTCCCACACCACCGCCAGGATCGCGCCCAGCTGGATGATGATGTTGAACGCCATCGCGCGTTCGCCGCCAAAGTCGATCAGGTCGGCGACCACGATCTGGTGACCGGTACTCGAAATGGGCAAAAACTCCGTCAGACCCTCGACGATGCCGAGAATCACAGCCTGCATGGCGGTCCAAAAATCCATCATTCCCCCGTAAGACATTGCCGCTGGCAGGTCTCATCATTCGTTATTTGATTGCCCGAAACCGGGCATATTACGGCGACACTCCGTCGCAAAACCGAAGGAAATGCTACCCCGGCCTTCAGAACTGCCCCGTGAAGGCCGAAATCCTAACAGAGCGCTCGTGCAAACGCTGCCGCTCGACGCGACAGCGCTCTACTAATCAATCACTTAGCCCTTGGTCGAGTAGGTTGTTTCGGTAAAGCGTGGTTGGATGCGGACAATAACAAGAACATAGGGTGACCTTCATGAAGACTTTACGCAGTATGTCGATCAGCCGTCGGCTGTGGCTCATCCTGGTGGTGGCGGTACTGATGCTGGTGACCCTGGGGCTGCTGATGCTGCGTCAGATCCACGGTGACCTGTACCAGGCAAAGGCCGAAAAGACCCGGCACGTGGTCGAAACCGCAGCCGGCGTGCTGGCCTATTACCAGGGGCTGGAAGCCAGCGGTACCCTTACCCGCGAGGCCGCCCAGCAACAGGCGCTGAGTGCGGTGCGCGGGTTGCGTTATGACCAGGACGACTACTTCTGGATCAACGACCTGGGCCCGAAGATGATCATGCACCCCATGAACCTCAAGCTCGAAGGCCAGGACCTCTCCGGCATTCGCGACCCGGACGGCTATGCGCTGTTCAACGAAATGGTCGCGTTGGCCAAGGCCCAGGGCGCCGGCAGCATCGACTACCGCTGGCCCAAGCCCGGTGCCAGCGAGCCGGTGGAAAAAACCTCGTACATCCAGCTGTTCAAACCCTGGGGCTGGGTGATCGGCTCTGGCGTGTACATCGACGACATGCACGCCGAGTTCGTGCGCCAGCTTCGCGACGCATCGCTGCTGGGGGTGGTCATCGCGCTGATAATGGCACTGGTGGTCATGCTGATCGCCCGCAGTATCACCCGCCCCTTGCAGGAAGCCGTGGATGCCATGGGCAACATCGCCAGCGGCGAAAGCGACCTGACCCGTCGCCTCGACACCCATGGGCAGGATGAAGTCACCCAGCTGGGCCTGCACTTCAACACCTTCACCGCCAAGCTGCAGCAGGTGGTGACCCAGTTGCAGGGCGCCGCCCAGGCCCTGGGCCATTCGGCCGGGGATGTAGGCAGCAACGCCGGCCAGGCGCACCAGCGCAGCGAACAGCAGTCGCAGCAGATGGAACAGGTGGCCACCGCAATCAACGAGGTCAGTTATGCGGTGCAGGACGTGGCCAGGAACGCCGAGCACGCCTCCAGCGAGATGCAGGACGCCCAGCAGCGGGCCGAACAGGGCCGGCAAAGCATTCATGGCAGCCTGCTGAAAATCGACGAGCTGTCGGGCACCATCGACCAGGCGGTGCAGGTGATCCAGGCCCTGGCGGGCCAGAGCACGCGTATCGGCAGCGTACTGGAGGTGATCCGTTCGATTGCCGAGCAGACCAACCTGCTGGCACTCAACGCCGCCATCGAGGCCGCGCGGGCGGGTGAACAGGGTCGCGGGTTCGCCGTGGTGGCCGACGAAGTGCGCCTGCTGGCACAACGCACCCAGCAGTCGACGGCCGAGATCCAGCAGATGATCGAGCATCTTCAGGGCCAGTCCGAGGCTGCGGTCAAGGCGATCGATGCCAGCAGCCTGGCCTCGCGCGAGACGGTCGAACAGGCCAGCGAGGCCGGTGCCAGCCTGGATGCCATCAGCCAGGCACTGCACAACCTCAGCGCGCTGAATGCCTCGATTGCCAGTGCCACGCTGCAGCAGTCGCATGTGGTCGAAGAGATCAACCACAACGTCACCCAGACGGCCGAGCTGTCGCGTCAGACGGCCGTGGCGGCGCACCAGTCGAGCAGTGCCGGGGCCGCATTGAACCAGTTGAGCGAACAGCTGGGGCAGTTGCTGAGGCAGTTCCGGGTCTGACCGCAGCCTGCACCTCGCCGGCGGCCGGCTTCTGCAAGGCTCGACATTGCCTCAGCAGGAGCCGGCCTTGGCGGCGAAGTGCTCACCCAAGGCTGGCACCTGACGTGCCACAAGGTACAATCGCCGCCCTGCCCCCCTTCAAGGAACGCCGATGTCCGGCCTGGAACTGTACGCTGCCGTGCTGGGCGTCATCGCTGTATGGCTCACGACCCGCCAGAACCCCTGGTGCTGGCCCATCGGCCTGCTGGTGGTGCTGCTCTACAGCTGGATCTTCTTCGACTTCAAGCTGTATTCGAACATGCTGCTGCAACTGGCGTTTGCAGTGTTCCAGCTCTATGGGTGGTGGCAGTGGACACGCCCCGGCGAGGATCGCCCGATCCGGCAGGTGACCTACCTGGGTACCGCGCCGCTGCTGTCGGGCCTGGGCGTGGGCCTGCTGGCCAGCCTGGCCCTCGGTGCGGCCATGGCCACCTGGACCGATGCTGCAGAGCCCTGGCTGGACGCCACCCTCACCGCCTTCAGCCTGGTGGCGCAGTTCTGGATGGCGCAAAAGCGCGTGCAATGCTGGCCGTTGTGGATCGTGCTGGACGTGATCTTCGTCGGCCTGTTCCTCTACAAAGGCATGTACATCACCGCCGCGCTGTATGCGCTGTTCACCCTGATCGCCCTGCAGGGCTGGCGTAGCTGGCGACGTGACCCGGCATTGGCCAGCCCATGAAGGTCCTGGTACTGGCGGGCCCGGAATCCAGTGGCAAGAGCTGGCTGGGCGGCGAAATCCAGGCGCATTTCGGTGGCGAACTGGTAGGCGAGTACGTGCGCCACTTCATCGACGAGCAGCGACGCGACACCTGCTACGCCGACATCGACCCCATCGCCCGCGGGCAGCTGGTGTGGGAGGATGCGGCCCGCGCGCGCCAGCCCGAGCTGCTGATACTCGATACGCACCTGCTGAGCAACATGCTGTGGAGCCGCGTACTGTTCAACGATTGCCCGACGTGGCTGGAACAGGCGCTGCTGGCACGGCGCTACGACCTGCACCTGTTGCTCAGCCCCGCAGGCGTGCCCTGGGTCGGCGACGGCCAGCGCTGTCAGCCACGGCTGGAGGAGCGCCAGGCGTTCTTCGAGGCCAGCCGCCAATGGCTGCAACGGCATGGCCAACCCATGCAGGTCATCGAGGGCGACTGGGCATACCGCCAATCGACGGTACTGGCGGCCGTACAGGCGCTGCTGGAAGGCAAGCCCCCGGCCTGCGCCACCGAGTGTTAACCCGGCGTTACACACCCGGCCACCTCAACCGCCGATCCAGAGCACTTGCGCCCAACACGCGGTGACGTGTTAAGCCGGTGATACACCCACCCTCGGGGCACGCCGGGCATCTGCGCTGCTGCGGCGCCTGCAAAAAGGACCAGCGGTTGTATCACCGGTGATACAGGTTTTCCGACCGGCCCCTGCCCCGTGCGCTATGCCCTTGATTCGCTGGCACAAAGCAAAAGCGGCACAGCTTCTGCTCTCCTTCTCGCAACGCTGATAGGGCCAGCGCACCGAAGAAGGAATCGCTGCCGTGGGGAATCACACCAACAAGCTGCTGAGTCTTTTCGTCATGGGCTGTGCGCTGGGCGCCAGCACCCTGAGCCTGCCGATACTGGCCGCCGGCGACGGCACCATCATCATCCAGCGCCAGGTTCAGCCCCGTTCGGCCGTTCGCCCGACCGGCACCCCCGACCCCCGCCCCATGACCGTCAATGCCAATCAGTCGCCACGCATCCTGAGCCAGACCAACGAGCTCAGCGATGGCGACTTTGCCGGTGTGGCCAGCGGTGCCAGTGTAAACCGGGTGTTGATGCCCGACGCGTCCGGCAACATCCGCGGCATGGGGGCCGTGCCCACCAGCCTGCCGGGCCTGCGTGGCGGCGCCGGCCCTGGCGCAGGGGGCGCCAACAGCATCTCCAATTCGGTCAACCAGAACGTGCAGCGTGGCCTTGCGCCGCTGCAGATCCTGACCGGGGGCCGTTGAGATGAACCACTCACTGCTGTTTCTGGCGCTGGCCTGCAGCGCGTCGGCCCTGGCCGGCCAACCGGTCAATGACAACGCCACCATCAACGCCAGCGGCCAGGGCTACAAGGGCAACGTGACCATCAACCAGGCGGCTGGCGACCAGCAGCAACAGAACAACAGTCGCGCCATCGCCATCAACCCCGATGCCACCGCCACCACCCAGGTGCGCCAGCGCATCGACACCCCTGCCAGCAGCGCGATCAATGCCCGCGCCAGCATCGGTGGCAACGCCTTCACCAACGGTAACGGGATGATTGGGATCAACCAGTCGGCCGGTGCCAACACACAACAAGTCAATGCCGTGCGGGTAAGCATCAGTGCCAACGCGCAGAGCATCGACGACAGCGTCCTCGACCAGCAGAACGTGGCGCTG
The DNA here is from genome assembly GCF_049942755.1 of Pseudomonas palmensis. Classification (NCBI taxonomy): domain Bacteria; kingdom Pseudomonadati; phylum Pseudomonadota; class Gammaproteobacteria; order Pseudomonadales; family Pseudomonadaceae; genus Pseudomonas; species Pseudomonas palmensis. The sequence goes on along the minus strand of NZ_CP187958.1, from coordinate 5,011,822 downwards.
TCAAACGGCTCAGGCTCGACAGGTCAAACCCCCGGCAGTCGCCAGGTCGCTACCAGCGATCAGGCCTTCACCGGCAGCCGTGGGGTGATCCAGTTGAACCAGAGCGCCGGGGTCGGGAACCGAATGGCCAACACCCTGAGCGTACGGGTTGCAGATTGACCCGAGCAGTTCACAACGCAGCACAACACAACACTTAACAACTAAAAACAATGCGGAGAAACACCATGAAACCCACAATGGCACTCAAGCCTCTGGTATTCGCACTCGCAGCGGTCATGGCAGTTGCTGCACAAGCGGGCGGAAACAACGGTGGTCACAACGGCGGACACAATGGCGGCAATAACGGCGGCAACAACAATTCCAGCGCGCTGCTCGCCCTGCTGGTAAACGCCGGCGCTGGCGCCACCGTGATCGATACCCAGGGCAATGGTGGTAACGGTGTGCTCAACGAGAACACCCGCAACAACGGCACCATGGACAACTCGGCAAACGGCTCTCAAGGCAACCTGGGCGCCAACGTGGCAGCCGGTGACGGCAACCAGCAAGACAACGTTGCCGCCATCGCCACTGCCGACGAACGCTTCATCTTCGGCAGTGCGGTTGCTGTTTCCAGCGCCACCCAGACCAACACCAGCAACATCGTCAACAACTTCTCTACCCAGAACAACGCCAATCTCACCAATTCGGCGAACAACAGCTCCGGCAACATCGGTGTCAACGTGACCGCCGGCGACTTCAACCAACAGAAAAACAACCTGGCAATCGCCGTGTCCGGCGGCCGTGTGGCCGTGGCCAGCGCAGCCGCCAACCAGTCCACCTCCGGCCTGAGCGTCAACAACAAGGCCGACCGTACCTACACCAAGGAAACCCTCGGTGGCGCCTTTGCCGCCTATGGCCAGTACGAAGGCGAAGGCCACGGCTACGTGGAACGCAAAGACGACAAACCCGGGCACAACGGTGGCTGGGATGATCGTGGCGGCAACAAACCACAGAAAGACAAGCTTACCTTCACCGAAGAAGGCAGCTTCGTACTCGGTGGCGTCTACACCTACCAGGTGCTCAAACCTACCGGCTGGGCCAACCCTGTGGTCAACAACGCCAACATGAGCAACTCGCTCAATGGCGTGTCGGGCAACGTGGGCGCCAACGTGTCGGCCGGCTCGGGCAACCAGCAAAGCAACTCGCTGTCCATCGCAGCAGGCTGCCGCGCCTGCCTGTAAGCTGAAAAAGGACGGGGCCCCCAGGGGCCCCTTTCCTGCCATCTACACGGTGCGAAGACCATGCGCATTGCCCTGCTTGCCGCATTGCTGTTTCTGGCCAGCCTGGCCGAGGCCGCACAGATGCCCATCGCTGCCCTGCCGGGCGGCAATGTCATTTACAAGCCCATCCAGAGCATTCGCGAACGACGCTTCGCCGACCTTGTACAACAGAAAACCGATTTCAGTTGCGGCGCCGCCGCCCTGGCCACCGTCCTCAAGCAGGCCTACTGGCTGGACGTCGACGAAGAACACATCATCGACGGCATGCTCGCCCACGCCGACCAGCAAGTGGTCAAGACCCAGGGCTTCTCCATGCTGGACATGAAGAAATACGTGGAAAGCATCGGCATGCGTGCCCGGGGCTATCGGATCCCGCCCGAGAGCCTGCAAAGCGTCACCATTCCAGTGGTGGTGCTGATGGACATTCGCGGCTACAAGCACTTCGTGGTGCTGCAACGCACCGAAAAGGACTGGGTGTACATCGGTGACCCGGTTCTGGGCCACAAACGCTACAAGTTCGATGATTTCGTCAAAGGCTGGAACGGCATCATCTTTGCCGTCATCGGCCCTGGCTATGACAAGGCCAACGCATTGCTCGACCCGCCACAACCCTTGACTGCAAAAAACAAGATCAACGGGTTCAGCCCGGTAGACGATGCGCAGTTGATGGATTTTGGTTTCATACAAAGTGATTTCTTCTAATCAGAAGGGGCATGAAGCTCCGGGGAGCACCCGATGAAGACTTCAACCTGGCTGGTTGCCGCCTGCCTGGCCGCCAGCTTGCCTGCCCATGCGCAGTTCAAGCCCATCGAGATCAAGGACCAGGAACTGTCCGAGCTGCGCGGACGCTATGTGATGCCAGGGCGCATCATCAGCTTTGGCGTGGTGATGAGCAGCACCTGGCAGAACGCCCGCGGCGACAGCATCGGCGCCACCGCCAGCATGCAAGTGCAGCAGTCCTCGTTCAAGCCGCAGTTCTATGTCTCGCTCGACACGCGCGACGGCAACGGCGCCCCGGTAACCCAGGGCAACGGTACCGTCACCGGCGGGGCCGGCCTTGGCACGACCCAGGGCGTTACCCAGTCGGTACGCGCAGCGGGCGACTACAACACGGCCTACAACAACGTCTCGATCAACGTGAAGGAAGCCAACAGTGCCCCGGCGGCGGGCCAGCCACAGGGTCAGTTGCTGGGTAGCGGGCAGACCATCACCGGCAGCAATGGCGCCGGCACGCTGAGCGTTTCCTCCACCGGCAAGGGCATCCAGCTGGGTATCCAGGCCAACAACAACCAGGGCAATACGGTGCAGCGCCTGGCCCAGGGCGGGCTGCTGCAGGCCACCACGCTCCTGGGCGGCAACAACGCCGTCAACAACATCACCCAGCTCAATGTGGTACTGCGCAACAACCTGCCTACTGCCGGGGCCTTGAACTGCAACCTGGATCAACTAAAGGGCCTTCGTATTTCCGGATATTGATCTACGCTCTGTCTCAATTCACCGCAGTTGGAAGGGACGGCTAACCCATGCATCGATCGTTTTCGTTGAAGGCAGTGGTCTGTGTGAGCACTCTGGCGTCTTCAGCGCTGCTGCAAGCGGCGCCAGATCCGCAAGTTGAGGCCCTGAAACAGGAGTTGCAGGCACTCAAGCAACGTTATGAATCCCAGCAGCAGGCACTGATGGTGCTCGAGCAGCGGGTCCGTCAGGTTGAAGATCAACCCGCGGCACCTCCTCAGCGCCTGACCCGCTCGCCAGCGGCCCCCACCCGGTCAGGCCAGGTGGCTACCGCATCCGGGGCGGCCCCCGGCACCGGCAGTTCCTACGGCGAAGCGCTCAAGGGCGATTCGGAACCTGCACAGAGCGTGTCCAACCTGTACGACGAAGCCAGCGGCTTCTTCGGTGGCGGCAAGTTCAGCGTCGAGACCGGCATCACCTACGCCCGCTACGACACCCGCCAACTGATCCTCAACGGTTTCCTCGCGCTGGACTCGATTTTCCTGGGCAACATCAACCTGGACCGCATCAAGGCCGACAACTGGACCCTGGACCTGACTGCCCGCTACAACCTCGACCAGCGTTGGCAGTTCGATATCAACGCCCCCATCGTCTACCGCGAGTCCACCTACCAGTCCGGGGGCGCCGGCAACAACGCCCAGGGCGTGACCGAACAGACCGTCACCCGCGACCCGACCCTGGGGGATGTCAACTTCGGGGTGGCCTACAAGTTCCTCGACGAATCGGAAAACAGCCCCGATGCGGTGCTCACCCTGCGGGTCAAGGCGCCCACCGGCAAGGACCCGTTCGGTATCAAGCTGATCCAGGATCCGAACAACGACAGCCTCGCCTACCCCGAAGACCTGCCCACCGGCAACGGCGTATGGTCCATCAGCCCGGGCATCTCGCTGGTCAAGACGTTCGACCCGGCAGTACTGTTCGGCAGCCTGTCCTATACCCATACCCTGGAAGAGTCGTTCAGTGACGTCAGCTCCACGTCCGGGGTCAAGGTGCCGGGCAAGGTCAAGCTGGGCGACAGCTTCCAGATCGGCGCCGGTATCGCCTTTGCGCTGAACGAGAAGATGAGCATGTCGTTCTCGGTGTCCGACCTGATCGCGCGCAAATCCAAGATCAAGTCGGCCGAAACCGGCGACAGCTGGACCTCGGTGCCCAGCAGTGATGCCAACGCCGCCTATTTCAACGTGGGCATGACCCTGGCCGCCACCGACAACCTGACCATAGTGCCCAACCTGTCGATCGGCCTGACCGACGATGCGCCGGACTTCACCTTCAGCCTCAAATTCCCTTACTACTTCTGATCTGCGCCGACGCCATTCGCCAGCAAGGCTGGCTCCTACCTTCGGGTAGGAGCCAGCCTTGCTGGCGAATGGACGTAGCGTGGGATCTTCAGCGAATCTGATGCTTGTGCAGCAACCGGTAGAACGTAGGCCGCGACACCCCAAGCACCTTGGCCGCAATGCTGAGGTTGTCACTGTGACGATTGAGCACGTCACACAGCGCCTGGCGCTCGGCGCGGTGCTTGTAGTCTTCCAGGGTACCCATCGGCGTCATCTCGACCTGCGCGCCCTGCAACCCGAGGTCCTGGGCCTCGATCTGCCGCCCTTCGGCCAGCACCAGGCCGCGACGCACGCGGTTGGCCAGTTCGCGCACATTACCCGGCCAATCATGCTTGCCCATCGCCATCAGCGCGTCTTCGCTGAAGGTGCGCGGGCGCCGGCCGGTCTCCTGGCTGTAGAAACGCGAAAAGTGGCTGGCCAGCATCGACAGGTCGCCATGCCGGTCACGCAGCGGTGCCGTCACCACCTGCAGCACGTTGAGCCGGTAATACAGGTCTTCGCGAAAACGCCCGCTGGTGATCGCGCTCTCCAGGTCGACATGGGTCGCAGCCAGCACGCGCACGTCCACCGCAATCGGCTGGCTGCCGCCCACCCGTTCGATATGCTTTTCCTGCAGAAAACGCAGCAGGTTGGCCTGCAGTTCCAGCGGCAGGTCGCCGATCTCGTCGAGAAACAGCGTGCCGCCGTTGGCAGCCTCGATGCGCCCGACCTTGCGCTGGTGCGCGCCGGTGAAGGCGCCCTTTTCGTGGCCGAACAGCTCGGACTGGATCAGGTGTTCGGGAATCGCCCCGCAGTTGATCGCCACGAACGGTTTGTCGTGGCGCTGCGACTGCCGGTGCAGGGTGCGCGCCACCAGTTCCTTGCCGGTACCACTCTCGCCTCGAATCAGCACCGGTGACTCGGTGGGCGCCAGCTTGCTCAGCAACTTGCGCAGTTCGCGGATCGGGCGGCTGTCACCCAGCAGTTCGTGCTCGGGCTCATCCACATGCAGGTTGCCCTTGCCGCGCAGGCGTGCCATGCCGAAAGCGCGACCCAGGGTCACCTGCACGCGGGAGACATCGAATGGCAACGTATGGAAGTCAAAAAACCACTCGCACACAAAATCACCCACGTTCTGCGCGCGCAGCTCCTCGGCGCTGAGCACCGCGATCCACTCGGTGCCGCTGCGGCTGATCAGGTCCTTGACCGCATCGGGGTGCTGCAGGTGGCTGGCGTGCAGGCGCAGCAGCCCCACATCGCAAGGGTGCTCCAGGGCAGTGGCAAGGGTGCAGGTGCGCACGTCCCAACCTACGCTGCGCAGGCCTGGCAACAAGCGGTGGCAATCGTCACAAGGGTCAACGATCAGCAAGCGGCGGTTCGGTACCGGTTCCAGCATGACCTTTCCTTGGCGCCAATTATTGGAAATGTTAGTAGAAACAGCATGTTGTATGGCCCGTCTGTAACAGTAGCAACCAACGTCAGAATGCCCACTACCGTCCGTCTGCAAATACGGCCTTGCTTTCGGCTCGGTAGAATTTTCCTGTTAATTCAACGTCCCAGATGTTGCCAATGAATGCAGATTGTCAGCACCGATTAAAAAAACATTACTTGCAGTGTGACCTGACCCACTACTGCGTGCATCAGTACAAGTAACCTGCCGCAGGGAACACACCTTGCCGCAACTTTTTCAATGTTTGGGACCACAGAGAGACCGAACCCATGAACGCCCCGCTCCGTGTCAACGAAGCACTGCTGATTGCCGACCACGCCTTCGAACCTTTCCAGTGCGTCGCCTGGGATGTGCCTAACGGCACTGGCGAACTCAGCCTGGCGGTAATCGACCGGACCAGCACCCGTATCGGCAGCAAGCAAGTTCCAAGCAGCACCTATTCCGACCCGCAGCAATTGGCACACCTGATCGAGGAAGTGCGCGCCGAGTTGAGCCAGAAAGGTTATGACTTGCAGCCGTGGAGCATGCCGAAGTAACTTTCCGGCCTGCCCCGTTCATGCAAAAGTGCACCCACCGGGTGCACTTTTTTTGTTTGTGAAGTGTGCGCCGGCGGCTGCGGCAGTTGGCCGCAGTTTACGGCCCAAGTACTTGTTTCAACGCAAGTTGAACTGTTCCAGGTGTTGGTATTGCGCACCCAGTTCCAGCGCCATTTGCCTGGCGCGGCCCAGGCGAACCGGTGCGCTTTCCATGTCCACCAGCAGGCTGCTGCACGGCAGTGCCTCCAGCGCCGGCCAGGCCTTGAGCCGGCCATCGGTTAGGATCAGGCAGTGCTGCACCTCATTGGGGTAGCGCCGCTGGCGTTGGGTCAGCCATTGCCGGGCCTGCTGCAGTGCCTCGAGCAGTGGCGTGCCTCCGCCGGCGCCGAGCTCCGCCAGCCAGGGCTGCAGCGCAGCAGAGGCCTTCAGGCCGTGGCGCTGCCAGCGCGGTTCGCGGCCGCTGGCCGTGAGCAGGGCGAGCCTGGCGCGGGCCCGGTACGCCTGGTCGAACAGTTCGGCCAGCAAACCCTTGGCCTTGCTCAGTGCCTGGTAACGCCGGGTAGACGCCGACGCATCCACAATCACCAGCCAGAGCTGCGTCGGCGCGGCGGTGCGCTGCGCCCAGCACAGCTCGTCGCGCTGGCGCGGGCGGCCCTTGAGCAGGGTGGCAGGCCAGGCCACGCTGCCCTGCCCGGCTGCCCGGGCACGCCCGCGCGGGCCCCGGTCGAGCTTGCCTGCACGGGGCCTGGCATCCGCCGCCGGGTGCGAGCGCGGGCGGATGCTCAAGGCTTTTTTGGCCAGCGCGGTACCTCGCGCCGAGCGCCCACAGCCACCGGCTGGCCTGGCAGCTCACCCCACTGGCCACTGCCCTGGGGCTCGCTCGACGGGCTCGATTGCCCCTGGGGCTGAGCGTCGGGGCGAGGCGGTTGCTCGGCGGGCCGGTCATGGCGCCGATGGCGCAAGGCAAACTCTGCCACCGCCTCGATATCCTCGGCCTCGATGCCCGGTGCACTGCGCCAGGCCGCATGGGCACGGGCGGCACGCAACCAGACCAGGTCGGCGCGCAGGCCGTCGACCCCGGCCTCGAAGCAGCGCTGGGTGATCTGCGTCAGGGCCTGGTCATCCAGGGCAATCTGTTCCAGGCGCTCGCGTGCCTGCTGGCAGCGCTGGCGCAGCTCGGCCTGGGCATCGGCCCACTGCGCGCAGAACGCCTGCGGGTCGCTGTCGAAGTCCAGCCGGCGGCGGATGATCTGGCCTCGCGCCTCGGGCAGCGGCTGGCCCTGCAGGGCCACATTCAGGCCGAAACGGTCGAGCAACTGCGGACGCAGTTCGCCCTCCTCCGGGTTCATGGTGCCGATCAGCACGAAGCGCGCACTGTGCCGATGGGAAATGCCATCGCGCTCTACCCGGTTGGTGCCGCTGGCAGCCACATCCAGCAGCAGGTCGACCAGGTGATCGGGCAGCAGGTTGACCTCGTCGACGTACAGCACGCCGCCATCAGCCTTGGCCAGCACACCCGGCGAGAACTGGGCGCGGCCCTGCCCCAGCGCAGCATCCAGGTCCAGGGTGCCGACCAGGCGCTCCTCGGTGGCGCCCAGCGGCAAGGTCACGAAGGGCCCCTCGCCCAGCAGGTCGGCCAGGCCCCGGGCCAGGGTGCTCTTGGCCATGCCGCGCGGGCCTTCGATCAGCACGCCGCCGATCCTGGGGTCGATGGCCGTCAGGCACAGCGCCAGCTTCAGGTCGTGGGCGCCGACCACGGCGGCCAGCGGAAAATGTACGGGTTCGCTCATGTCTGGCTTATTCCTCTGCGTCCAGCAGTTGCTCTTCCAGGGCCTGTCGATACTCGCCCGGAGCCTGCCACAGCCCGCGCTGCTGGGCCTCCAGCAAACGTTCGGTGATGTCGCGCAGGGCCTCGGGGTTGTGCTGGCGGATAAACTCGCGGGTCGCGGCATCGAGCACATAGGCCTCGGCCAGCGACTGGTAATGATGATCGTCGATCAGGTGCGTGGTGGCATCGAAGGCGAACAGGTTGTCGACCGTCGCGGCCATCTCGAACGCGCCCTTGTAGCCATGGCGCTTGACCCCGTCGATCCACTTGGGGTTGAGCGCGCGCGCACGGATCACCCGGTTCAGTTCTTCCTTGAGGGTGCGAATGCGCGGGCGATCCGGCTGGCTGTGATCGCCGTGGTAACTGGCAACGCCGGCGCCGGCCAGGCTTTCTGCCGCCGCGAGCATGCCGCCCTGGAACTGGTAGTAGTCATTGGAATCGAGCAGGTCGTGCTCATGGTTGTCCTGGTTCTGCAGCACCGCCTGCACCTGGCTCAGGCGCCGGGCAAAGGGTTCGCGCGCGGCGGTGCCGTCGTCCGAGGCGCCATAGGCATACGCGCCATGGTTGATGTAGACCTCGGCAAGGTCTTCACGGCTGTGCCACAGACGGCCGTCAATGGCGTTCTGCACCCCGGCGCCGTAGGCACCGGGCTTGGAGCCGAACACCCGCCAGCCCGCCTGGCGCTCGGCCTGCTCGGGGCTCAGGCCAGCGGCCAGCAGTTCGGCACGCTCGCTGCGCACCTTGGCCGCCAGGGGGTTGAGGTCATCCGGCTCATCCAGTGCCGCCACGGCCTGCACCGCCGCGTCGAACAGCTTGATCAGGTTGCCGAACGCATCGCGGAAGAACCCCGAAACGCGCAGGGTCACGTCTACCCGGGGGCGATCCAGCAGGCTCACCGGCAGGATCTCGAAGTCGTCCACCCGCTGGCTGCCGCTGGCCCATACCGGGCGTACGCCGAGCAGGGCCATGGCCTGGGCGATGTCGTCGCCGCCGGTGCGCATGGTGGCCGTGCCCCATACCGACAGGCCGAGCTGGCGCAGGTGGTCGCCGTGGTCCTGCAGGTGGCGTTCCAGAATCAGGTTGGCCGAGGCGAAACCGATGCGCCATGCCGTGGCGGTGGGCAGGTGGCGCACGTCCACGGTGTAGAAGTTGCGGCCGGTGGGCAGCACGTCCAGGCGCCCGCGGCTGGGCGCCCCGCTCGGCCCCGCCGGCACGAAACGCCCGTCCAGCGCCGCCAGCAGGCCCTGCATTTCGGCCGGGCCGCAGGCATCCAGCTGCGGCGCCACCTGGGCCCGCAGCGCCTGCAGCACGGCCTCGACGTCGGCGCTGTGCTGGTGGCTGGCCGGCGCCCCGTCGAGGGTCTGCTCGATCAGGCGGGCGGCATACAGTTCAAGCCGCTCGCGGGTGTCGCCGTTGGTCCGCCAGGCCTCGCTGCTCACCTGTGCCAGGCTGGGCGGCCGTGGCCCTTCCCAGGCAAGGCCCAGGTCGCAGTCCAGCGGGTCGAAGCCCAGCCCCAGGCCGCGGGCCAGGGCGCGCAGCAGGCTGGCATTGGGGCCGCGCCCATCACCACGTTCCACCCGCAGCAGGGCCAGCAGCGTGTCGATCCGCAGGCGACCGTCCGGCGATTGGCCGAACACATGCAGGCCGTCGCGAATCTGCGACTCCTTGAGGTCGCACAGGTAGGTGTCCAGGCGCGGCAGCCACACCGCCGCATCGTCCAGCGCGCCTTCCAGCTGCAGCTCGCGGTCGATGTGGTTGTCGCGCACCAGGTTGAGGATGTCGCGCTGCAGTTCACGGGCCCGGCGCGGGTCCAGCAGTTGCGCCTCGTAGTACTCGTCGGCCAGCAGTTCCAGGTCGCGCAACGGCCCGTAGGTTTCGGCGCGGGTCAACGGCGGCATCAGGTGGTCGATGATCACCGCCTGGGTGCGGCGCTTGGCCTGGGCGCCCTCGCCCGGGTCGTTGACGATGAACGGGTAGATGTTCGGCAGCGGCCCCAGCAACGCGTCCGGCCAGCACCCGGCCGACAGGCCGACGCCCTTGCCCGGCAGCCACTCCAGGTTGCCGTGCTTGCCCACGTGGATCAGCGCATCGGCGGCATAGGCGTGGCGCAGCCAGAAGTAGAACGCCAGGTAGCCATGCGGCGGCACCAGGTCGGGGTCGTGGTACACCGCACTGGGGTCGACCTGATAACCGCGCGCCGGCTGGATACCGACGAAGGTCAGGCCAAGGCGCAGGCCGGCGACCATCATGCGCCCGCTGCGAAACATCGGGTCCTGCTCCGGCTCGCCCCAGCGCTCGCGCACCGCCTGCTGGTTGGCCTGAGGCAACAGGGCGAAGGCGGCGCGGTAATCGTCCAGCGCCATGCTCTGCGCACAGGGGCGCTGGTCGAGCGTGTCGAGGTCGTTGCTGACCCCGCCGAGCAGGGCCTGGATCAGCGCCGTGCCACTGTCTGGCAACGGCCCCACCGGGTAGCCCTGGGCCTGCATGGCGCGCAGGATGTTGAGCGCCGCCGCCGGGGTGTCCAGCCCCACACCGTTGCCGATGCGCCCGTCGCGGGTCGGGTAGTTGGCCAGAATCAGCGCCACGCGTTTTTGCGGGTTGCCCAGGCGCGCCAGCTCGCACCAGCGCCGGGCCAGTTCCGCAACAAAATCCATGCGTTCCAGGTGCGGCTTGTAGCACACCACGTCCGACTGGCTGCGTTCGCTGCGCCAGGCCAGGTCCTTGAAGCTGATCGGTCGGCTGATGATGCGCCCGTCCAGTTCCGGCAGGGCAATGTGCATGGCCAGGTCGCGGGCCCCCAGGCCCTGTTCGCTGGCCTCCCAGGCCGGCTGGTTGTCCTGTGCGCAGATGGCCTGCAGCACCGGGATGTCGCGCCGGAACGGGCGCAAATGCGGCTGCTGCGGGCTGGACTGGGCAAAGCCTGTGGTGTTGATGATCAGGGCCGCGTCGACCTGGTCCAGCCATTGCTCGACCTGGTCCAGGCAGGCTGCCTCCTTGAGGCTGGCCACGGCAATCGGCAGCGGGTTGAGCCCCGCGCCTTGCAGACGCTCGCAAAACGCATCGATGAACCCCGTGTTGGCGGCCTGCAGGTGCGAGCGGTAGAAGATGATCGGCGTCACGGGCTGGCCGGTCTGCCACAGGGCACGCCAGCTGTCCACGCTCGCCTGGGGGTGTTGCGGGTGATAGACACTGGTGCGCGGCAACTGCTGCGGCTCGTCCCAGCGGTAGTCGCGGCCCAGCCATTGGCTGGCTAGGCACTGGAACAGGTTCAGCGCATTGGCCTTGCCGCCCTGGCGCAGGTAGTGCCACAACCGTTCGGCCTGGGCAGCGGGCACCGTGCTCAGGCTGGTCAGCTCAGGGTCCGGGCGGTCGTCGCCCGGCACCAGGATCAGTTGCACGCCCCGCCCCGCCAGCGCCACCAGTTGCTCCACGCCATAGCGCCAGTAACCGATGCCGCCGTGCAGCGACACCAGGATGACCTTGGCATGGCGCAGCACTTCGTCCACATACAGGTCGACCGAAGCATGGTTCTGCACCTGCATCGGGTTGGCCAGGCGCAGGCTGGGGTAGTCGTCCGGCAACTGCTGGGCGGTTTCGGCCAGCAGTGCCAGGTGCGAATCACCGCTGCAGAGAATCACCAGGTCGGCGGGGGTCTGGCCGAGGTCGGCGATGCTGTCGTCCGGCACAAAGCCGCCGGGCTGGGTCCGCAGCAGGTGCATGGGTCAGGCGCCCAGTGCGGCGCGCAGGCTGGCTTCGAGGTGCACGGCGTCAAGGTCCTGGCCGATCAGCACCAGGCGCGTGGTACGTGGCTCGTCGCTGCGCCAGGCGCGGTCGAAGTGCTTGTCGAAGCGCGTACCCACGCCCTGCACCAGCAGACGCATCGGCTTGCCCGGAATGGCCGCGAAGCCCTTCACGCGCAGGATGCCGTGCTGCACCACCAGTTGGGTCAGGGCATCGAGCAGCAGGCTTTCGTCGGCCTGGGGCAACTCGATGGAGATGGAGTCGAAAGCATCATGGTCGTGATCGTCGTGGTCGTCATCGCCGTCATGGTGCGAATCGTGGTGGGTACGGCGCGCGTCGATGTGCTGCTCGGATTCGGCGCCCAGACCCAGCAATACGTCCAACGGCAGGCGGCCGCTGCTGGCCTCCACCACCTTGACCGCAGGCGGCAGTTCCTCGGCCACCTCGGCGCGCACCCTGGCCAGGTCGTCGGCAGCGATCAGGTCAGCCTTGTTCAGCACCACCAGGTCGGCGCTGGCCAGCTGGTCGGCAAACAGTTCGTGCAGTGGGGACTCGTGGTCCAGGTTCGGGTCGAGCTTGCGCTGGGCGTCCACCTGGTCGGGGTAGGCAGCGAAGGTGCCGGCGGCCACGGCCGGGCTGTCGACCACGGTGATCACCGCATCGACCGTGCAGGCGTTGCGGATTTCCGGCCACTGGAAGGCTTGCACCAGCGGCTTGGGCAGCGCCAGGCCGCTGGTTTCGATGAGGATATGGTCCAGGTCGCCACGGCGCGCCACCAGCTCGCGCATCACCGGGAAGAACTCTTCCTGAACGGTGCAGCACAGGCAGCCGTTGGCCAGCTCGTAGACGCGCCCGCTGGCTTCTTCCTCGGTGCAGCCGATGCTGCACTGCTTGAGGATCTCGCCATCGATGCCCAGCTCGCCGAACTCGTTGACGATCACCGCGATGCGGCGGCCCTGGGCGTTGTCGAGCATGTGCCGCAGCAGGGTGGTCTTGCCCGAGCCGAGGAAGCCGGTAACGATGGTGACGGGGAGTTTGGCCAGTGTTTTCATGGGGGTGCCCTTGGCAGGATGGCGGGCATGCAGGACGAGAGCCGCAGGAGCCTTGCTGCCTGAGCGCATTCGCCACCGGATCACCCCGCCCGGTTGAAAGTCGGAAACTGTTCGAGGCAGGTCTCCTGGCTCGCGCTGTGCCGGCACGCCTGCCGGCAGCATCGACGCCTTCCCGCCCGGGGCAGTGGCACGGCCGATGCCGTTAACGCTTACAGTTGCGGGGGCAGCCACGGCTTGAACCGTATTCCCGTCTTAGCTGCAGCCAGGGCCGCAGAACCTCGAAGCGGCTAGGCTACGCAGTGGTCCGGGGCAGGTCAACCGCTGTATTGACGGATGCCGGCGCGCATGATTTGCTAGCCGCATTCGTTCGGGTGCCTTTTTACAAGGTGAAACGGGAAACCGGTGCGTCAGCCGCTTCTGCAAAGAAGCAGCGACAAATCCGGTGCTGCCCCCGCAACGGTAAGCGAGGAAAGCGTCTTTACCACTGTGCCAGCTGTGCGGCATGGGAAGGTGACGCCCTCAGGCTGAGCATGCTGCCAGCCCTCGCAAGCCCGGAGACCGGCCCGATACAGTCATGACAAACCCGCGGTGGGCGGGCGCTGTTGAACCCCTGGGCGAGCCTCGCGCAGGGGTTGGCCGCGCTTGCCTGTTGCCGACAGCCCCGACGACACGACAACAGCAAAAAGGAACGCGCCATGCCCATCAGTACCGCCAGCCAGCCCCTCGTCACCCCCACTACCCTCAGCCAGCGCCTGGCCGTCGCCATCGGCGCATCGCTGCTGGGCCTTTGCCTGGTCTACTTCGCCGGCTTCTCGCACATCGAGGCGGTGCACAACGCTGCCCACGATACCCGCCACAGCGCCGCGTTCCCTTGCCACTGAGACCTGCCCCGATGATCAAGCGCATTGCCCGCACCGCAGGCTTTACCGGCCTGCTCGCCGCCCTGCTGCTGACCCTGCTGCAAAGCTTCTGGGTCGCACCGCTGATTCTGCAGGCCGAAACCTACGAGAACCCGGCACCAGCCGCCCAAACCCATGAACATGCCGACGCCGCGGGTGAAGGCCACCACCACGATGCCGAGGCCTGGTCGCCTGAAGACGGCTGGCAGCGCGTGCTGTCGACCACCGGTGGCAACCTGGTGGTGGCCGTCGGCTTTGCCCTGATCCTGGCTGCGCTGTACACCCTGCGTGCGCCGGGCCGTACCGCCACCGGTGCAGCCTGGGGGCTTGCCGGGTTCGCGGTATTCTGCCTGGCGCCCACCCTCGGGCTGCCGCCAGAGCTGCCGGGCACCGCCGCCGCCGACCTGGCGCAGCGTCAACTGTGGTGGGTGGGCGCCGCGGCTGCCACCGCTGCCGGCCTGGCCCTGATCGTGTTTGCCCACAACTGGCTGCTCAAGGCGCTGGGTGTGGCATTGCTGGTTGTTCCGCACGTGATCGGTGCGCCGCAGCCGGAGGTGCACGAGAGCCTGGCGCCGCAAGCACTGGAGGCGCAGTTCAAAGTGGCGTCGCTGTTGACCAATGCCGCGTTCTGGCTGGCCCTGGGCCTGCTCAGTGCCTGGCTGTACCGTCGCCAGCCAGCCTGATGCAGCTGTATGCCGGGCTGGGCTGTCGTCGCGGCTGCCCGGCCCGCGAACTGGCTGCCCTGCTCCAGCAGACCCTGTTCGCCCATCACCTGCCCGCCTCTGCCCTCGCCGGGCTGGCCAGCATCGACCTCAAGGCCGACGAGCCCGGCCTGCATGAACTGGCCAGGCAACTGGGGTTGCCGCTGGTATTCTTTTCGGCCGCGCAACTGGCCCCCTTCGAAAGCCGCCTGAGCCACCGTTCGCCCACGGCGTTCGCCCTCAGCGGCTGCCATGGGGTGGCCGAAAGCGCCGCGCTGGCCCTGGCCGAGCAACGCGGCGGCGCCAATGCCGCACTGCGCCTGCCACGCACCGTGCAAGGCGCCGCCACCCTGGCATTGGCCTGGGCCCCGCCGTTTGACGGATAATGCCGCGCAATCTTCCAAGGATTCATCATGACCGTCTATTTCATCGGTGCCGGCCCGGGCGACCCCGAGCTGATCACCGTCAAGGGCCAGCGCCTGATCCACAGCTGCCCGGTGATCATCTATGCCGGCTCGCTGGTGCCTGCCGCCGTGCTCGAAGGCCACCGCGCCGAAACCGTGATCAACAGCGCCGAACTGCACCTGGGGCAGATCATCGAGCTGATGCGCACGGCCCACGCCAACGGCCAGGATGTGGCCCGCGTACACAGCGGCGACCCGGGGCTGTACGGTGCGATCGGCGAACAGATCCGCCACCTGCGTGAACTGGGTATCCCGTTCCAGATCATCCCCGGCGTGACCGCCGTGGCCGCCAGTGCCGCGCTGCTCGAATGCGAGCTGACCCTGCCGGACATCGCCCAGAGCGTGATCCTGACGCGCTACGGCGACACCTCGCCGATGCCGCCGGGCGAATCGCTGGGGAGCCTCGCCAGCCATCAGGCAACCCTGGCCATTCACCTGGGGGTCAAGCACCTGGCCAGAATCGTCGAGGAACTGCGTCCGCATTACGGCAGCGATTGCCCGATCGCCGTGGTGCACCGCGCCACCTGGCCAGATCAGGATTGGGTGCTGGGCAGCCTGGACGACATCGTGCAACGGGTGCAGGCCAAGGGCTTTCGGCGCACCGCACTGATCCTGGTGGGCCGGGTATTAGGCAGCGATACCTTCAGCGAGTCGGCGCTCTACCGCGCCGGGCATGCGCACCTGTACCGACCTTGACGGCCATTGACGGCCGCCCTCCCGGCCCGATGCCCGGCGCGTTCCCATGGGCGCGCCTGCCAATTCAACAGCCTCTGCTAGCGATAACCGGCCCAGGCGATAGGAAATCGGCTACAGAACTTTCGAGCGCCTTGTAAGAAAAATCCTCTAATCGAACTGATTTCTTCCTCACTTCTATACTGGACGTACTCCTGCTGAGCGTTTCCACGTATCTTGGCCGCCTTGCCAGAGCCTGGGCAGGCGTCGCCCCGAACGGTTCGGGGCCTGGATCACCTCTCTGACAAGGAGTTGCGCGATGCCCAAAGTCTTGATCGTTGATGACCACACCACCATCCTCTTCGCCATCCGCACCCTGCTGGAGCGCGATGGCTACAACATCGTCGGTGAAGCCCGAGACGGCGCGAGTGCCGTCGAACTGGCGCGCAAGCTGCAGCCTGACGTGGTGATCCTCGATCTGGGGCTGCCACGCCTGGATGGCCTGAGCGTGCTGGAGCGGCTCAGCCAGTTGACCAACCCGCCACGCATCCTGGTACTGACCGGCCGCCCACCCCGGCTGTTCGCCCGCCGTTGCATCGAGTCCGGTGCCTCGGCATTCGTGCGCAAGGACGAAGACCTCGATATCCTGAGCGCCGCCCTCAAGGCCGTGCTCAACGGCTACTCCTACCTGCCCGATGCGTCACGCTTCAATGACCGGTCAAGCTCGGAACTCCAGCGCCTGGACAAGCTGTCCAACCGTGAGTTCGAGGTGCTGCGCCAGTTGGCCAAGGGCGCCAGCAACGGCGAAATCGCTACGGCGATGATCCTCAGCGCCAAGACCATCAGCACCTACAAGACCCGCATCATGGAAAAGCTCGGGGTGGTATCGCTGGTTGAGTTGATCGATGTGGCCAACCGCAACGCACTGACCTGAGCCGCCCATGACCAAGCGTTGCCTGCCTGCCCTGCTGCTCGCCTGCCTGGTGCAGTGGCTGGCGATAAGCGCCATGGCACAGGAGCCGGGGGTTGCCCGCCAACTGCTCGGGCGTTCGGTCAGCAGCAGTGCGCCACCCCCGCTGACCCTCGCCGAACGTCGGTGGCTCAAGCACAAGCAGGTGCTGCGCCTGGGCACCTCGGCGCCGGACTACCCGCCCTTCGACATCAATGTGAGCCAGCACGACTATGAAGGGGTCAGCGCCGACTTCGCCGGCCTGATCGGCGAGCAGTTGAAGATCCCGGTGCAGGTGCTGCAGTTCCCGAACCGTATCCAGGCCATCGCCGCCCTGCACAGTGGCCAGATCGACCTGCTGGGCAGCGCCAACGGCTACGAAGCCGCCGACAGCGCACTGGTGATGAGCCAGCCCTACGCCGACGACCAGCCGATCATCGCAACCCCCGTCGGCGTGACCCATGACCCTGACGACCCGCTCGACGGGCTGACGCTGTCGATGGTCGAACACTACCTGCCACCGCCGCTGGTCCGCCAGCTCTACCCCCGGGCAAACCTGCAACTGTACGCCTCGACCATGTCGGCCCTGTCGGCGGTGGCCCTGGGCCAGGCCGATGCATTCATCGGCGACGCGATCAGTTCCGACTATCTGATCGGCAAGAACTACCGCGAAAGCCTGCAGATCTCCCACTACGTCAAACCCCAGCGCTCTTCCTTCGGCTTTGCCCTGGTGCGCGAGAACACCGCGTTGCTGGACCTGGTGAACAAGGCATTGGGCAGCATCACCGACAGCGACCGGTTGAACGTGATGCGCCGCTGGACCAGCGGCGTGAGCAGCATCCTGCTCAACCGGGCGGACATCGCGCTGACCGACGAAGAGCGACACTGGATCGCGCAGCATCCCAGCGTGCGCGTGGTCATCAACAAGTACTTCGCGCCCCTGAGCTTCTTCGACGAAAACCAGCACTTTCGCGGCATCACCGCCGACGTGCTGGCGCAGATCAGCCTGCGCAGCGGCCTGAAGTTCCAGATCATCGAGACCGACTCGGTGCCCACCATGATCAGCATGGTCGAACAGGGCGAAGCCGAGGTCGTCGGCGCGCTCAACTATGGTGAGCAGCGCGCCAGAACCCTGGCCTTCACCCGCCCCTACCTGGCCAACCCGCGGGTGCTGGTGACCAGCGTGCGCGATACATCGATCCGCCACCCCGACCAGCTCGACGGCAAGCGCCTGGCGATCATTCGCGGTACACCGGTAAGCGCCGAACTGCGCCAGCGCTATCCCGCCATCAGCCTGATCGAAGTCGACGACCCGCTGGCACTGATGGAGTACGTGGCCCAGGGCCGCGCGGACGCGGCGCTCAGTTCGCAGATCAACGCCGCCTACTTCATCAGCCGCATGTTCAAGGACCGCCTGCGCATCGCCACCCTGCTGGACGACACCCCGGCCCTCGCCGCCTTCGCCACCGAACGTTCTTCGCCACTGCATGCGATATTGGAAAAATCCCTGCTCAGCATCCCGCCCGAGCAGATGACCCAGCTGGTCAATCGCTGGCGCATCAATGCCCTGATCAGCGACACGCCCTGGCGCAACTACCGCTCGCTGGTGCTGCAGATTCTGGGCATCGCGGTGGCGCTGGTGCTTGCCATAGCGTTGTGGAACCGTTACCTGCGCAAGCTGATGCAGCAACGCGCCGAGGCCGAGCAGGCCCTGCAACTGCAGCTGCGCATCAGCGAACACCTGCTCGAAGAGCTGCATGTGGCCAAGGAACAGGCCGACAGCGCCAACCACGCCAAGAGCACCTTCCTGACCACCATGAGCCACGAGATCCGCACCCCCATGAACGCGGTGATCGGCCTGCTCGAGCTTGCCCTGAAGGATGCCGCACAGGGCCGCACCGACGAGCACTCCCTGCAGGTGGCATTCGATTCGGCCAGCAGCCTGCTGGAGCTGATCGGCGACGTGCTGGACATCGCCCGCATCGAATCCGGACACATGAGCCTGGCGCCTCAACCCACCGACCTGGGTGCGCTGGTACGCAGCACCGTGCAGGTGTTCGAAAGCAGCGCCCGTCTCAAGGACATCAGCCTGACCCAGGACCTGCAGCCCCCCGCCGCCCTGGTGGAGATCGACCCGCTGCGTTTTCGCCAGATCCTGTCCAACCTGCTGGGCAATGCCATCAAGTTCACCGAGCGCGGCGGCGTCAACGTGCGCCTGCAGTGCCAGCCCACACCGTGCGGCAAGCAGGTGCACATGCACCTGGCCGTCGAGGACAGCGGCATCGGCATCAGCCAGCCGGACCAGCAGCGCCTGTTCCACCCCTTCATCCAGGCCGGCAGCCAGCCGGCTCGCCAGGGCACCGGCCTGGGCCTGGTGATCAGCCGGACCCTGTGCGAACTGATGCAGGGCAGCCTGGAGCTGCACAGCACCCCGGGCCATGGCACCCAGGTCACGGTCAGCCTGCCGCTGATGCTGGCCAGCACTGCCAGTCAACCCGAGGAACCGGCCCAGGAGCCAACGGCCCAGGCCAGCCAGCGGCTGAACATTCTGGTGGTCGACGACTACCCCGCCAACCTCATGCTGCTGGAAAAGCAGCTGAGCGTGCTGGGCCATCGGGTGACCCAGGCCAGCGACGGCGCGGGCGGCCTGCAGGCCTGGCAGGCCGGGCGCTTCGACGCCGTGATCACCGACTGCAACATGCCCGGCATGGACGGCCACCTGCTGGCGCGCGAGATTCGTGCCCAGGAAGCCCAGGCGAATCGCCCGCCCTGCCTGATCCTGGGCCTGACCGCCAACGCCCAGGCCGACGAACGCGAACGCTGCCTGGCGTCGGGCATGGATGACTGCCTGTTCAAGCCGATCGGCCTGGGCGCCTTGAGCCGTCACCTGTCGGGGGTGGATACCCCCGAGCCGCAGGCGCCACCCGAGCCCCGCGCCGAGGACAACAGCGGTTTCAACATCGACAACCTCAAGCACCTGACCCTGGGTGACCCACGGCTGATCAAGCGTCTGCTGACGGAGCTGGAGCGCAGCAGCGCCGAAGACCTCGAGGCGTTGCGTGCCCTGGGCTCAGGCGCGAGTCGACAGCAACTGCGCAGCCTGTCGCACCGCATCAAGGGCGGCGCCAAGATGCTCAAGGCCCATGGCCTGGTGGGGCACTGCGATGCGCTGGAGCAGGCCTGTACCGGCAAGGCCCCGGACAAGGCCATCGAGGCGTTGCTGGCGGCGCTGGAACAGAGCCTGAAGGATCTGCATGAACACCTGCAGCGATCCATCGCCGCCGGTTGAGATGCGGCTCAGTGCAGCTGCAGGGTCGAGTTGATCTGGCTGATGGCGTCCACCACGTGCTGCGAACCCTGCTGGATTTCCAGGATCACTTCCCCCGCCTCATTGGCCAGTTCCACCCCCAGCCCGGTGCGGCTGAGGCTCGACTGCATGCTGGCCACCGCATTGAGTGAAAGGTCGTGGTTCTGGCGCACCACATCGACGATCTCCAGGGTCGCCTTGCTGGTGCGTGCCGCCAGGCTGCGCACCTCGTCGGCCACCACGGCAAAGCCGCGGCCGTGCTCACCTGCCCGCGCCGCCTCGATGGCGGCATTCAGGGCCAGCAGGTTGGTCTGGTCGGCAATGCTGCGGATGGTCTGCACGATCTGCCCGATCAGTTCCGACTGCTTGCTCACCGCATCGATGCTGCGGGCTGCGGCATTGAGCTCGCGGGAGATCTCCTCGATCACCTGCACCGTATGCTGCACCACCTCCGAGCCCTTGCGCGCGCAGGCATCGTTCTGCACCGAGGTGGCGTGGGCCGCTTCGGCCGCCGTCTGCTGGGTACACACCTGGTGGGTGATGTCGCTGGCGAACTTGACCACCTTGTACAGGCGGCCACGGGTATCGAAGATCGGGTTGTAGGAAGCTTCCAGGTACACCATCTGCCCGAGTTTGTTCTTGCGCTCGAAACGATGGGAATGGTACTCGCCGCGATTGAGCGAGGCCCAGAATGCCTTGTAGGCGCTCGACTCGCTCTCGCTGCGGTGGCAGAACAGGCTGTGGTGCTGACCAATGACCTCCTCGGCCCGGTAATGCATGGTCTTGAGGAAGTTCTCGTTGGCACGGATCACATTGCCTTCGGGGGTGAACTCGACCATCGCCATGGAACGGCTGATGGCGTTGATCAGGCTGTCGCTCTCATGCTCCTCGACCACCCGCCGGGTGATGTCGGAGGCGACCTTGATCACGCTGGTGACCTGCTGGTTGGCGCCGAATACCGGCATGTAGCTGGCCTCCAGCCACACATCGTGCCCGGCCTTGTCGCGCCGCAGAAAGGTACCGCTGTGGGCCTCGCCCCGCGCCAGGTCGCGCCACAGGGTGCGGTACGCATCGCTCTTGACGTAGTCGGGCTCGCAGAAAATGCGGTGGTGCTTGCCGATGATCTCCTCGGCGGCATAGCCTAGGGTGGAGCAGAAACGCTCGTTGGCTTCGAGAATCACCCCGTCGGGGCTGAACTCGATCATGGCCATCGAGCGACCTATGGCCGCAAGCTTGGCATTGGAGTGGTGTAACGCTTGGGTGCAACGCTCGATTTCAGCCAGGTCAGACTTGCGATGGGCGTTAAACATTGGTTACCACTCCATTGGCGGTTTTTGCTCAGCATAGATGCACTTCTGTACCCTGCAAGCCAACTGCCATCACCGTTTATCACCCCACGTCAACTGCTTTCGCGCACCATCAGTTCGAAGCCCAGGTCCTGGGTGCGCGGCTGCCCGCCCTTGCCGTCGAGCAACGCCAGCAGCGCCTGCGCAGCCTGCCGCCCCACGGCAGCGCGCGGGGTGCGAATGGAGGTCAGGCGCGGTACCAGGTGAGCCGATGCCGGCAGGTCGTTGAAGCCCACCATCGCCACCTGCCCCGGCACCTCGATGCCCTGGCGCAAGGCCTGCAGAATCGCGCCCTGGGCCAGGTCGTCGTTGCAGAAGAACAGCCCGTCCACCTCCGGGTGACGCTCGAGCAACTGGCTGAACAGCTCGCCGCCCAGGCCGATGGATGACGGCTGCGGTGCGAGCATTTCCAGTGCCGGGTCATACAGCCCTGCATCGTCGAGCGCCTGGCGGAACCCGTCGGCGCGTTGCATCACCCGCGGATCGAGCTGCGCGGCAATGAAGCCCAGGCGCCGCCGCCCGCGTTCGATCAGGTGCCGGGCAGCCGCGCGCCCGGCCTGCTGCTGGGAAAACCCGACCGAAGTGGCCGTGTCCGGCCCCCCCAGCTCCATCATGTGCACGCAGGGCACACCACTGGCGGCCAGCATCTGCTGCGACGCCTCGGTGCGGTCAAAACCGGTGAGCAGCATGCCGCACGGCTGGTAGGCCAGGTAGTTGCGAATCAGGTTCTCCTCTTCGGCCACGTCATAGTGGAAGTTGCCGATCAGCACTTCAAGGCCGCGCGGGCGCATCACGTCGTGGATGGCTTCGAGGGTTTCGATGAACAGCTGGTTGGACAGCGACGGAATCAGCACCACCACCGACTGGCTCTGTGCCGACGCCAACGCGCGGGCTGCCGGGTTGGCGACATAGCCCAGCGCTGCGGCAGCATCCTTGACCTTCTGCACCAGTTCCGGGGCAACCGTGCTGATGCCGCGCAGGGCGCGCGAGGCGGTGATCGGGGAAACCCCGGAAAGCCTGGCCACTTCAGCCAGGGTCGGACGACCGGTAGTACGGGAGCCAATGCGGGTCATGGGGGCTTTTATTTTTCGGCTTGCAAAGAGAAGGGAACGGGCACTAAGGTAGCGCTGTCTCAGACGTCAGGCAATGCATAACTGCAGGTGCACGGCGATGAGCGCCCAGACTGCTTTTACAAAACCAATAACAACCGGGTGGAAAGCCGCCGAGGCGTTGTCAGCCTCGGCCAAAGATAGCGCTATCTCACCCCGCAGGAGGTACCGATGAACTCTCCCCTGTCCGCTATTGTGGTGATGGGCGTGGCTGGCTGCGGCAAGAGCTGCGTCGGTTCTGCCATCGCCGATTGCAGCGGCGGCCGCCTGATCGAAGGCGATGCCTTTCACCCTGCCGCCAACATCCAGAAGATGAGCGCCGGCATTCCCCTTGACGATGACGACCGCGCTGGCTGGCTGATCCGCCTGGGCGAAGAGCTGCAGGCCACCCTCAAGGCCGGCGAACGGCCGATCCTCACCTGCTCGGCGCTGAAAAAGCGCTACCGCGACGCCCTGCGCCACGCCGTACCCGACCTGGGCTTCGTGTTCCTCGAACTGACGCCCCAGGAAGCCGAACGCCGCGTGCTGGCACGCCCCGGCCACTTCATGCCGGCAAGCCTGATCGACAGCCAGTTCGCCGCCCTGGAGTCGCCGCGCGGCGAAACCCTGACCCTGACCCTGGACGCCACCCAACCCATCGCCCAGCTGGCCCGTCAGGTAGACACCTGGCTAAAGCCCTGCGGTGAGTCGGCACTGGCGCGAACTGCCTGATTTTCCGGCAGTTTTCCGGCTCACCAAAGATAGCGCTGTCTCGACTGCTGCACGCTGTAAAAGTTCCGCTCACAACAATGACAATACGAGGCACTGAACCATGTTCGGTCTGGCAACTGATACCTACCTCTTGCTTGATGCACTGGTGACCATCATCGGCCTGGTGCTGCTGATCACCCACTTCAAGGTGCACCCTTTCGTGGCGCTGACCCTGGCCGCGGGCTTTCTGGGCCTGACCTCCGGCATGCCGGTAGCCAAAGTGATGAAGTCGTTCCAGGACGGTTTCGGGGGCGTACTCGGCTTTGTCGGGATCGTGCTGGCACTGGGCACCATGCTCGGCAAGCTGATGGCCGATTCCGGCGGCGCCGACCAGATCGCGCAAACCCTGATTCGCGCCTTCGGCAAGCAGAAGGTGCACTGGGCCATGATGTTCGCCGCCTTCCTGGTGGGCATCCCGCTGTTCTTCGAAATCGGCTTCGTGCTGCTGATACCCCTGGTGTTCATCGTGGCCCGGCGCACCGGGGTATCGCTGATCAAGATCGGCATTCCGCTGCTGGCCGGGCTGTCGGTGGTGCACGGGCTGGTGCCGCCGCACCCGGGCCCGCTGCTGGCCATCGGCGTGTTCGGCGCCGACATCGGCAAGACCATCTTCTACGGGCTGATCGTGGCGTTGCCCACGGCGATCATCGCCGGGCCGCTGTACGGCACGTTCATTTCGCGGTACATCCCCGGCTCGCCGTCCCAGGAGCTGATGGACCAGATCGCCCGCGAAGCCGAGCGCACGCAACTGCCCAGCTTCGCCATCACGCTGGTAACCATCCTGCTGCCGGTGTTCCTGATGCTGCTCAAGACCTTCGCCGACGTGGTACTGCCGGCCGAGCACATCTTTCGCCAGTGGATGGACCTGATCGGGCACCCGATCACGGCGCTGCTGGCAGCCCTGCTGCTGGCCTTCTACACCTTCGGCTCGGCCCAGGGCTTCAGCCGCCAGCAGATCATGAAGATGCTCGACCAGAGCCTGGCGCCTACGGCGGCAATCGTGCTGATCGTGGGCGCCGGGGGCGGCTTCAAGCAGATGCTGGTGGATACCGGTGTGGGCAACGTGATCGGTCAGATGGCAGTGCAGGCGCAGATCTCGCCGATCATGCTGGCCTGGCTGGTGGCGGCGGTGATTCGCATCGCCACGGGCTCGGCGACGGTGGCGACCATTACCGGTGCGGGTATCGTGGCCCCGGTGATCGGCATGATACCGGGCGTGAACCGCGAGCTGCTGGTGCTGGCCACGGGGGCCGGCTCGCTGATCCTGTCGCATGTCAACGATGCGGGCTTCTGGCTGGTCAAGCAGTACTTCAACATGACCGTGGCCGAAACCTTCAAGACCTGGAGCATGATGGAAACCATCCTGTCGGTGGTGGGCATCATCTTCATCATGCTGTTGTCGCTGGTGGTCTGACGGCATCGCCGCAAAGCCAGCCCACAGGTTCTGGCTGTACCGCAGAACCCTGTGGAAGCTGGCTTGCCAGCGAAGATGCGCTAGAAGGCTGCCTTGAAGATCGCCTCGATCTCGGCCTGGCTGGCCCGCCGCGGGTTGGTCAGGCCGCAGGCATCCTTGAGCGCGTTGGCCGCCAGGGTCGGCACATCCGCCACCCGCGCACCCAGCACCTCCAGCCCCGGCGGGATCTCGATATCGTCGCTCAGTTGCACGATGGCCTGGATCGCCGCATCGGCACCCTGCGCCGCGTTCAGCCCCTCCACCGCCACGCCCATCGCCTGTGCCACATCACGCAGGCGCGCCGCGCTCACCGCCGCATTGAACCGCTGCACATGGGGCAGCAGCACCGCGTTGCACACCCCGTGCGGCAGGTCGTAGAAGCCACCGAGCTGATGCGCCATCGCATGCACGAACCCCAGCGAAGCATTGTTGAACGCCATGCCGGCGAGGAACTGCGCATAGGCCATGTTCTCCCGCGCGGTCAGGTCCTGCCCGTCGATCACCGCCTGGCGCAGGTTGCGGCTGATCAGCTCGATGGCCTTGAGTGCGCAGGCGTCGGTGATCGGCGTGGCCGCCGTGGATACATAGGCCTCGATGGCGTGGGTCAGTGCATCCATACCGGTGGCCGCCGTCAGCGACCTGGGCATGCCGACCATCAGCGCCGGGTCGTTCACCGACAGCAACGGGGTGACGTTGCGGTCGACGATGGCCATTTTCACGTGGCGCGCCTCGTCGGTGATGATGCAGAAGCGCGTCATCTCGCTGGCCGTACCGGCCGTGGTATTGATCGCGATCAGCGGCAATTGCGGCTTGGCGGAGCGGTCGACCCCTTCGTAGTCGCCGATGTGCCCGCCATTGGTGGCACACAGGGCAATGCCCTTGGCGCAGTCGTGGGGTGAACCGCCGCCCAGCGAAATCACGCAGTCGCAGTGCTCGCGCTTGAGCATCGCCAGGCCCTGCTCCACGTTGGCGATGCTCGGGTTGGGCTTGGCGCCGTCGAACACCACCGAGTCGATGTCACGCATCGCCAGCTGCTCGGCGATTCGCTGTGCCACGCCGGCCTTGGCCAGCCCGGTATCGGTGACGATCAACGCCTTGGCAAAGCCATAGCCGACAATGGCGGTCATGGCTTCGTCCAGGCAGTCGATGCCCATGATGTTGACGGCTGGGATGAAAAACGTGCTGCTCATGGCGGTATTCCTCAGGCTTTATATCTCTGCCTCAAGGATCCGCCCGTGGGCCGCAGGGCATGTTGATCCAGCGCAAAGTCAGCCAAGAAACAGCCGATAGGCCGGGTTGTCGGTCTCGTCCCAGTAGCGATAGCCCATGCCGTCGAGGGTGCCTGGCAACTGCGCCAGCTCATCGTCCGGCACCTGCAGCGCCACGAACACCCGCGCCTCGGCAGCCCCGTGGTTGCGGTAGTGGAACAGGCTGATGTTCCAGCGTTTGCCCAGGCGCTCCAGAAAGCCCAGCAAGGCGCCAGGACGCTCCGGGAACTCGAAGCGCAGCACCCGCTCGTCGAGCGAGGGGGCCGAGTGGCCGCCCACGGTGTGGCGGATATGCAACTTGGCCAGCTCGTTCTCGGTCAGGTCCAGCACCTCGTAGCCCTGCCCGGCCAGGCTGGCCAGCAACTGCGCGCGCGGGTCGGTGTGCGGGTGGGTCTGCACGCCGACGAACAGGCGGGCCTCCTTGCCGGGCTGGTAGCGGTAGTTGAACTCGGTGATCTGGCGCTGGCCCAGGGCCTGGCAGAAGGCGCGGAAGCTGCCCGGCTGCTCGGGGATGGTCACCGCGATGACCGCCTCGCGCTGCTCGCCCAGTTCGGCGCGTTCGGCCACATGGCGCAGGCGGTCGAAGTTGACGTTGGCACCGGAGTCGATTGCCACCAGGGTCTGGCCCGTCACGCCGCGGCTGGCCACGTACTTCTTGATCCCGGCCACCGCCAGCGCACCGGAAGGCTCGGTGATCGAGCGGGTGTCGTCGTAGATGTCCTTGATGGCCGCGCACAGCTCGTCGCTGCTGACCGTGACCACTTCGTCCACGTAATGCCGGCACACCTCGAAGCAATGCGCGCCGATCTGCGCAACCGCCACGCCGTCGGCGAAGGTGCCGACCTGGGGCAGCACCACCCGTTCGCCAGCGGCCAGCGCGGCCTGCAGGCAGTTAGAGTCATGCGGCTCGACGCCGATCACCTTTACCTGCGGGCGCAGGTACTTGACGTAGGCGGCGATGCCGGCGATCAGGCCGCCGCCGCCCACCGGCACGAAGATCGCGTCCAGCTCGCCCGGTTGCTGGCGCAGGATCTCCATGGCCACGGTGCCCTGCCCTGCAATCACGTCCGGGTCGTCGAACGGTGGCACGAACGTGGCGCCTTCGCTCTGGGCCAGTTGCAGCGCATGGGCCAGCGCCCGCGGGAAGCTGTCACCGTGCAGCACCACATTGCCGCCGCGCGAGCGCACCCCTTCGATCTTCAGCGCCGGAGTGGTGGTGGGCATCACGATGGTGGCGCGCATGCCCAGTTCGCGGGCGGCCAGCGCCACGCCCTGGGCATGGTTGCCGGCGGACGCGGTGATCACCCCGCGCTCGCGCTGCTCGGTGCTCAGGCGACTGAGGCGGGTGTAGGCCCCGCGGATCTTGAAGGAAAAGGTCGGCTGCAGGTCTTCGCGCTTGAGCAGCACGTTGTTGCCCAGGGCCTCGGACAGCGCCCGGGCGGGCTGCAGGGGCGTCTCGATGGCCAGGTCATATACCGGTGCGGCAAGAATCCTTCGCACGTAGTCCGACAGCAGGCTGGTGGCGCTGGTCGAGGTGCTGGGGCAGACGGTAAGGCTGGTCATCGGTGACTCCTGGTTTTTTTTGAAGTGCCCAGGAGTCAGAAAGGAAAAACCCGCCTCCAGGGCGGGTTAGGTGCAAGGTGCTCGCTAGCCCGCCAATCTGATAATGGCGGTAATAATGCTGTGCGAAGGCAACGCTGCGAATAAGGTCATGGCAGCGAAACTAGCCCAGGGCCTTTTTCAAGTCAATCATTCATTTTGCGCTCGTGCAGGCTTGCACGCCGCGTTCGTGCGCCGATTCGGGCACGCCGAACACCCGGTCGAAGCCCCACTGGAACACGAAGGCGTACACGAAGAAGAACACGAACAGCGCAAGGTTGGTGCCCAGTGCCGCCCACAGGCTGATGTCCAGCCACCAGGCCACCACCGGCAGCAGGATCAGCACCAGCCCGCCCTCGAAGCCGATGGCATGCAGCAGGCGCCGCACGAAGGTGCGGCTGCGTCGGGCCTGACGTGCCTCCCAGAACTCGAACAGGTAGTTGTAGAGCATGTTCCAGCCCAGGGCCATGCCCGACATGATCACCGACAGCACGGTGGAATGGGCCATGCCCTCATCGAAGGCCAACGCCAGGGCCGGTGCGACACAGGCCACCGCGATGACTTCGTACAGAATGGCCTGGGTGATCTTGCGGGTAACGCCTTGCATGACGGGCTCCTTTCAACGGTATGCCGCGCAGGCTAGGCTGATTGAAGCCGGGTTTCAATGGTGAAGCGGTCAACTGTCGTCGGCCGCAGGGGGCGGCAGACCGGCCAACACGCTGCCAGGCCATTGCGAGGCTCCCCGAAATGGCCTGGCACAGGGCTCAATGGCCCTTGAGCTTGAGGTAGGACTGGTGCAGGTCGGACGCCCAGCCATCGAGCACTGCCTTCACATCGTCGGCCTTCATCACCTGGCTGTCGTTTTCCAGCGGCTTGCCACTACCCTTGCGCACCACCTGGGCGAGCACCTTGTTGTTGCCGCCATCCAGAAACTGCGCCTCGGTGGCGATATCGGTTTCCTGGTCGCGGATGCCCGAGGCCGTGCTCACCGCTGCCGCCACCAGCGCCACCGGAATCACTTCGTATGCCTTCAGGCCCTCGGTCTTGCTGCTGACGGCCGTGATCGCCGGGCGTACCACGATCACCCCCGGGCCAGGGCCGGTGGCCAGCGGCAACGACTTGCCCAGCTCGCGCTTGAGCGCCTGGTCGTAGTAGTGGGTGATGCCTTGCAGGGTGCTCTGCGGAATCCGCGCGGTAGGCTGCGGCTTGGGATACAGCTGGCTGGGCTCGATGTATACGCTGGTGTAGCGGTCGAGCTTGAGGTTCGGGTCGATCCAGCGCATCACCGTGGCACCGGAGGGCGAGGTGGTCTGCTTGAGACGGCTGTAGTCCTTGAGGAACCCGGAGTACTCGTCGGGCTGCACGGTGCTGCTCGAACAACCGGCCAGGCCCAGCCCGGCCAGGCACAAGGTGCCGATGATCAATGCGTGTTTCATGCGGTCGCTCCAGTGGCGCCTGAAGAAAGGCTTCCTAGGTATAGGCTACAGTTGGCGGTGCATCCATCGACGTGAGGCAACATGGCATTCCACAAACTGGCCCATACCCACCCGCGCCTCAGCGCCGCCGCACTGGTCGGCTGCCTGGGCGGCGTGTTCATCCCGGCAGACAACCTGGTGCAACACATCCTGGCGGGCTGGAACGTCGGGGTCTGGCTGTACCTGCTGCTGGTGTTCTGGCTGACCCTGCGGGCAAAACCGGGCCAGGTGCGCAAGGTGGCCTGCATCGAGGACGAAAATGCCGGGCTGGTGCTGTTTACCGTGAGTATCGCGGCCATCGCCAGCCTTGCCGCAGTCACCCTGCAACTGGCCAGCAGCAAGGGCCTGACCGGCAGCACCCAGGCCCTGCACTACCTGTACACCGGCCTCACCGTGGCCGGCTCGTGGCTGCTGATCGGCACCATCTTCAGCCTGCACTATGCGCGCCTGTTCTACACCAGCACCGCCAAGCAGCCGCTGCTGCGCTTTCCAGACGAGGAGCGCAACCCCGATTACTGGGACTTCCACTACTTCTCGTTCACCCTCAGCGTCGCGGTGCAAACCTCCGATGTGGGCGTGGCCGGGCGTGAACTGCGCCGCGTGGTGCTGGCCCACTCGGTGATCGGTTTCGTGTTCAACACCGCGATTCTGGGTTTCACCATCAACATCGCCGCCGGCCTGCTCAGCTGAGCCCGCCGCTGGTCTGAAATACCCGTGGCGCCACCCTGCCCGCTTCAGCGGCCATGACAGCCTCACCCGCCGCAATGCGGACCACGCAAACGCTTGCGCAACCCACACATAGCAAAAAGCCATTGTGACGCAGGTCAAACATCCTGCAACGGGGCGCAAACAAGCGGCGGACAGCGGCCGCATCGGTGCTATGGTTAGGGTCTTGGCCTTCCCTGGGCAGCGTGTCCCGGGTACAGGCATGCTCAGCGAATCGGGGTCAGCTGTAAAAGGAGGCCGGCATGAACAAGCTCACGTTTCCCAACGCCTGCCAGATGATGCGCTGGCACTTCCATCCGCTGGGCTTTGAAGCCAGCATGGATGCACCGCGCAGCATGGTGGCGCGCGTGTTCGATCGCGCCACCGGCGAAACCCTGCTGGCGATTGCCGGCATTCCGTGCGCCACACTGATGGCGGCGTCGGATGTGGAGCGCATCATCGAAGCGGTGGAAGACGAGCTTGAAGCGTTCCAGCCCTCGTGTGCGCTGCGCTCGGCCTGACGCTGGCGCTCAGGCCTGCCCCACCGCCAGTCTCTCGATATCAGCCATGAAACGCTCGGCCGGCAGCGGCTGACCGAGCAGGTACCCTTGCAGCGAATCACACCCCAGACGGGTCAGGAAGTCCTGCTGGCGGTCGGTTTCCACCCCTTCGGCAACAATCCTCAACCCCAGTGCCTGCCCCAGCGCCACGATGGCCGACACGATTGCGGCATCGTCGCTGTCCTGCTCCAGGTCGCGCACGAAGCCACGGTCGATCTTCAGCTCGTTGGCCGGCAGGCGCTTCAAGTACATCAGGCTTGAGTAGCCGGTACCGAAATCGTCGATGGACAGGTCCACGCCCATGTCCGACAGGCGCTGCAACACCATCAGGCTCGCATCGGCGTCGTGCATGGCGGTGGTTTCGGTGATCTCCAGGGTCAGGCTGTTGGCCGGCAGGCGATGACGCTGCAAGGCCGACGCCACGCTGTCCACCAGCCCGGCATGGCAGAACTGGATGGCCGACAGGTTCACTGCAACCCGCCAGTTTTCATAGCCCTGGTCCATCCAGCTGCGCATCTGGCGGCAGGCCTCGTCCAGCACCCACTCGCCGATCGGGATGATCAACCCGGTTTTTTCCGCCAGCTGGATGAAGCGATCGGGCAGCAACATGCCGTGCTGCGGGTGCTCCCAGCGCAGCAGGGCCTCGGCACCGATAGGCTGGCGCCCCACCGCATCGAACTTGGGCTGGTAGAACAGGCGCAACTGGCGCTGCTCCAGCGCCATGCGCAGGTCCTGCAGCAACTGCAGCTGCAGACGCGCGTTGCTGTTCATCGACACATCGAAAAAGCTGTAGGCGTTCTTGCCGGCGCTCTTGGCGTGGTACATGGCCGCGTCGGCATTGCGCAGCAGCTCCATCTGGTCGGCGCCGTTGCCGGGGTACAACACGATGCCGACGCTGGCGGAGATCTGCAGGCTCTGCTCGGCCACCCGGAACGGGCGCGACACCAGGTTGACCTGTTTGGCGGCCACCCCCACCGCATCTTCAGGCTCGTCCAGCTCCACCAGCAGCACGAATTCGTCACCGCCGATGCGCGCCAGGGTGTCCTGGCTGTGCAGGTGGCCACGCAGGCGCATCGCCACCTCCTTGAGCAACTGGTCGCCGGTGTGATGACCGAACGCGTCGTTGACCGGCTTGAACCCGTCCAGGTCGATGAACATCAGCGCAAAGCAGCCGCCCTGCTCGGCCACCTTGGCGATGGCCTGCTCGATGCGGTCGGTCAGCAGGCTGCGGTTGGGCAGCCCGGTGAGGGTGTCGTGCAGCGCCAGCTGGGTCAGCTCCTGGTTGGCCAGGGTCAGCGATTGCGCCAGCTCCGCAGTGCGCGCCTCCAGGCGTGCATCCAGCACCGAGGTCAGCAGCGCCACCGCCAGCACCGCCAGGGTGGTGATCAGCACCAGGTAGTCCAGGCCACTGCCGCTGAGCCCACCGTCCAGCGCGCCACAGAAGCTGCCGTCGGCAAAATTGGCCGCTGCCATGCCGGTGTAGTGCATGCCGACGATGGCAATGCCCATCACCACGGCGGCGCCGCCGCGAATCTGGCGTACATACGGGGTATTGCGGCGCAGGCGGAAGGCGATCCACAGTGCGGCCACCGACGCGCCTACTGCAATCAACAGCGAGGCGGCGAACAGCAGCGGGTCGTAGTCGATGCCCGGTTGCATCTGCATGGCAGCCATGCCGGTGTAATGCATGCTGCTGATGCCCGCGCCCATGATCAGCGCCCCCAGCGCCAGCACGCGGCCCGGCAGGCTCGGCTGGCTCACCAGCCACAGTGCGAAGCCCGACGAAAGCACCGAGATCACCAGCGACAGCGCGGTGAGGCTCAGGTCGTAGCCCAGCTCGATGGGCAGGCTGAAGGCAAGCATGCCGATGAAGTGCATCGACCAGATCCCGGTGCCCAGGGCCAGAGCACCGCCGACCATCCACAGGTACGCGGCACGGCCCTTGGCGGTGGCGATGCGCCCGGTCAGGTCCAGCGCCGTGTAGGACGCCAGAATCGCCACGCACAGCGAAATCAGGACCAGCGAGGAGGAATAACTACCGTTGAGCATGAAGGTTCCAAGGCCCGGTTGACGGGCGCTGTCCCGGCCCGGTGAAAAACCGATGATTGTACTCAACCTTTAGCGAAACGCACGGAGTTTCCGAGGGATGGCGGGATGTTTTTGGCGAATGGCCATCAGGCTTTGGAACCGCGTCGCGGCCTTCGCCAGCAAGGCTGGCTCCTACAATCACATCGCGGCCTGTAGGCGCCGGCGTTGCCGGCGAACGCCTCGACGCACACTACCTGTCGGTCGCGGTACGGTCTTCAGCAGCGAGGCTGGCTGCCTCCCAGCCGCCCCCCAACGCCGCAATCAACTGCACGCTGGCCACCAGCCGGCCCTGCAGCAGGTTCAGCACGCTGCGTTCATTGCTCAACGCGGTGGTCTGCACGTTCACCACGTCCAGATAACCGATCAGGCCCGCCTTGTACTGGTTCTCGGTCAGGCGCAGCGACTCGCGCGCCGACGCCAGCGCCTCATCGCGCACCTGCGCCTCATCGGCATACACCTTCAACTGCACCAGGTAGTTTTCCACCTCCTGGAAGCCATCCAGCACGCTCTGACGGTACTGCGCCACGGTCTGGTCGTACACGGCCTTGGTACGGTCGACCTCGGCCGAGCGCTTGCCGGCATCGAACAGGGTCACGGCCAACTGCGGCCCCACCGACCAGAATCGGTTCGGCAAGCTGATCCAGTCGCTGAAGCTGCTACTGCTGTAGCCACCGCTCATGCTCAGGGTCAGGTCCGGGAAGTACGCCGCCCGCGCCACGCCGATATTGGCGTTGGCCGCCATCACCTTGCGCTCGGCCGAGGCAATGTCGGGGCGGCGCTCCAGCAGCTGCGACGGCAGCGCCAGCGGGATCTGCGGCAAGGCCGGTATGGTGGTGCTCGGCGCCAGGGCAAATTCGGCCGGCGCCTTGCCCATCAGCACGGCAATCGCATTCTCGAACTGCGCCCGCTGCCAGATCAGGTCGATCAGGTCGGCCTGGGTGCTCTTGAGCTGGGTCTGTGCCTGGGCCACCGCGTCCTTGCCCGAAACCCCGGCGCGGTACTGGTTCTGGGTCATGGTCAGCGAACGCTGATAGGCCGCCAGCGTGGCCTCGAGCAGGCGCTTCTGCTCGTCGATCACACGCAGCTGCAGGTAGTTTTGCACCAGCTCCGACTGCAGGCTCAGGCGTATCGCCGCCAGGTCCGCCAGGCTCGCCTCGGCACTCGCCTCGTTGGCGTTCAGGCCCTCACGCAGCTTGCCCCACAGGTCGGCTTCCCAGCTCACGCCCAGCTGGGCGCTGTACGTGTCGCGGATACCGCTGCTGTTGTTGCTCAGGCTCGAACTGCTGCTGCCGGTGCCCTGGCTGGAGCGGGTCTTGCCGGCGCTCAGGTCGAGGCTGGGAAACAGCGAAGCCCGGGCGCTGCGCACCAGGGTCTGGGCCTGGCGGTATTGCGCCTCGTACTGGGCCACCGTCTGGTTGTTGGCATTGAGCTGCTCGACCAGACCGTTGAGCTGCGCATCGCCGTACAGCTCCCACCAGGCCCCGCGCGCCAGGGCGTCGGACGGGTTGGCCTGGGTCCAGCCCTCAGCGTACTTGAACGCCACCGGCTCCGGCGCCTGCGGCCGGTGGTAGTCGGGGCTCAGGGTACAGGCGCTGAGCATCGCCA
Organism: Pseudomonas palmensis; assembly: GCF_049942755.1. Classification (NCBI taxonomy): domain Bacteria; kingdom Pseudomonadati; phylum Pseudomonadota; class Gammaproteobacteria; order Pseudomonadales; family Pseudomonadaceae; genus Pseudomonas; species Pseudomonas palmensis. The sequence goes on along the minus strand of NZ_CP187958.1, from coordinate 4,978,178 downwards.
GGCACAGGGCCGAGGTCAGCAGGCGCGAACCACGGGCCGCCAGCACGCGCTGCAGGGAAGGTGGACAAACATCGGCAGGTCGGGTCATAGCGGGGTTTCCAAAGCAGCGTCGGTACGCACGCCGCGCCAGTGATTGAAGCGATGGCGCAGGCGGTCCAGATAGAGGTAGACCACCGGGGTGGTGTAAAGCGTGAGGATCTGGCTGAACACCAGCCCGCCAATGATGGTCAGGCCCAGCGGCTGGCGCATCTCGGCGCCCTCGGCGGTGCTCAGCAGCAACGGCAAGGCGCCCAGGATCGCCGCCAGGGTGGTCATCAGGATCGGCCGCAGACGCAGCAGGCAGGCCCGACGAATCGACTCCTGCGGGCTGAGCCCTTCATGGCGCTCCAGCTGCAGGGCCAGGTCGATCATCAGAATCGCGTTCTTCTTCACCACCCCGATCAGCAGGAACAGCCCCAGCAGCGAGATCAGGCTGAACTCGCTGCCGACCACGTACAGCGTCAGCAGCGCCCCTACCCCGGCCGATGGCAGGGTCGAGAGGATGGTCAGCGGGTGAATGTAGCTTTCATACAGAATCCCCAGCACCAGGTACACCGCCAGCAAGGCGCCGAGGATCATCCAGGGCTGGCCCTCCTGGCTCTTGGTGAAGGCATCGCCGGTACCGCCAAGCTTGGCGATCACGTCCTCGGGCAGGCCGACCTTGGCCACCGCGCGCTCCACCGCGGCCAGCGCCACGTCCTGGCTGACGCCTTCTGCGAGGTCGAACGAGATGTCCTCGGAGGCGAACTGCCCCTCATGGCTGACACGGTCCTCGGCCAGGCTGTTCTCGTAATGGGCAAAGGTCGACAGCGGCACGCGCGCGCCGTCGGCGGTGATCACCTGTACCTGCTCCAGGGTGCGCGGGTCCTGCGCATACTTGGGGTTGACCTCCATCACCACCTGGTACTGGTTGAGGCTGTCGTAGATGGTCGAGATCTGGCGCTGGCTGTAGGCGTTGTTGAGCACGGCGGTGACCATGTTCATGTCGATGCCCAGGCGCTTGGCCTGCTCGCGATCGACCACCAGGGTCACCTGCTGGGTGCCGCTGCCTTCGCGGGCGTCGATGGCCGTCAGCTCCGGCAGCGCCTTGAACGCCGCCACCACCTTCGGGTACCACTCGCGCAACGCCGTCAGCTCGCCACTTTGCAGGGTGTAGAGAAACTGCGAGCTGCTCTGCTCGCGGCCACCGCCAAACTGCAGGTCCTGGTCGGCCATCAGGAACAGCCGCCCGCCGGGTACCTTGGGCATCTCCTTGCGCAGGCGCTCGATGATCTTCTGCGCCGACTCCTTGCGCTCCTTGATCGGCTTGAGGCGCACCAGCACCATGGCGTTGTTGATGCCGCTGTTGCCGCCGATGAAACCGGCCACGCTCTGCACGGCCGGGTCCTTGAGCAAGGCGCGCCGGTAGATTTCCATCTTCGGCTGCATCACCGCGAACGACAGCCCGTCGTCACCCCGCACAAAGCCCATCAGCTGGCCGGTGTCCTGCTGCGGCATCAGGGTCTTGGGCACCACCACGTACAGCGCCACGTTGACCACGATGGTCACCAGCAGGCTCAGCAGCGTCAGGCGGCGATGGCGCAGCGCCCAGCCCAGGCTGCGGTCGTAGCCGGCCATCATGCGCTGGTTGAGACGCTCGCTCCAGCGCTGCAGGCGGGTCTGCTCGCCGGGGGCGTGAGGTTTGAGCCAGCGCGCGCAGAGCATCGGCGTGAGCGTCAGCGACACCACCAGCGACACCAGGATGGCCGCCGCCAGGGTGATGGAGAACTCGCGGAACAACGACTCGACGATGCCGCCCATGAACAGGATCGAGACGAACACCGCCACCAGCGAGGCGTTCATCGCCAGCAGCGTGAAGCCCACCTCCTTGGCGCCGAGGAAGGCCGCGGCCAGCGGCGCGACGCCTTCGTCGATATGCCGCGAGATGTTCTCCAGCACCACGATGGCGTCGTCCACCACCAGCCCGGTGGCTAGAATCAGCGCCATCAGCGACAGGTTGTTGAGCGAGAACCCGCACAGGTACATCACCGCGAAGGTGCCCACCAGCGACACCGGCACCGCCAGGGTCGGGATCAGCGAGGCGCGCAGGTTGCCCAGGAACAGGAACACCACCAGGATCACCAGCGCCACGGCGATCAGCAGCGTGTGTTCGGCCTCCTTGAGGGTGGCCTTGATCACCGGCGAGCGGTCCATGGCCACGTTCAGTTGCACGCTAGCCGGCATCAGGTCCTGCAACGCCGGCAACTGCTCCTTGATGCTCTCGATGGTCTTGATGATGTTGGCGCCGGTCTGGCGGTTGATCACCAGCAGCACCGCGTCCTTGTCGTTGAAGAAGCCGCTGTTGTAGCGGTTCTCCACGCCATCGGTGACTTTGGCCACGTGGCTCAGGCGCAGCACCGAGCCGTCCTGGTAGCGAATCACCAGCGGGCCGTAGTCCTTGGCTTTCTCCAGTTGATCGTTGGCCTGTACCTGCCAGCTGCGCTGGGTGTCCTCGATGAAGCCCTTGGGCCGGCGCACGTTGGCGTTGGCGATGGTCTGGCGCACATCGTCCAGGCTCACGCCGTACTGGTTGAGCAGTTGCGGCTCAAGCTCGATACGCACCGCCGGCAGCGAACTGCCGCCGATCTGCACCTCGCCCACACCCGGCACCTGGGACAGGCTCTGGGACAGGATGGTGGAGGCCAGGTCGTAGAGCTGGCCCTTCTGCAGCACATCGGAGGTCAGCGACAGCACCATGATCGGTGCCTGGGCCGGGTTGAACTTGTTGTAGGTGGGCATGCTCTTCATGCCGCTGGGCAGCAGGTTGCGCGTGGCATTGATGGCCGCCTGCACCTCGCGTGCGGCGCCATCGATGTCGCGCCCCATGTCGAAGCCCAGGATCACCCGCGTGGAGCCCTGGCTGGAGCGGCTGGTCAGGGTGTTGACCCCGGCGATGCTGCCCAGCGAGCGTTCCAGCGGGGTTGCCACGGTGGAGGCCATCACCTCGGGGCTGGCCCCGGGCAGGCTGGCCGACACCACGATCACCGGGAAGTCCATCTGCGGCAGCGGCGCCACCGGCAGCAGGCCGAAGCTGACCCCGCCCAGCAGCATGATGGCCAGGCTCAGCAGCATGGTCGCCACCGGGCGACGGATAAACGGGCCGGAGAGGTTCATGCGTCGGCCTGTTGCGGGTCAGGCTGACGGCGCCAGCGACGCGCCAGGCGGTCGAAGTACAGGTAGATCACCGGCGTGGTGAACAGCGTCAGCACCTGGCTCACCAGCAGCCCGCCCACCATCACCAGGCCCAGCGGCTGGCGCAGCTCGGCGCCCGAGCCGGTGGCGAGCATCAGCGGGATGGCCCCGAACAGCGCCGCCAGGGTGGTCATCAGGATCGGCCGGAAGCGCAGCAGCGCCGCCTGGTAGATCGCCGTCTGCGGGTCCATGCCCTGGTTGCGTTCGGCCTCCAGGGCGAAGTCGATCATCATGATCGCGTTCTTCTTGACGATACCGATCAGCAGGATGATGCCGATGATCGCGATCATGCCCAGGTCGTTGCCACTGATCATCAAGGCCAGCAGCGCGCCCACTGCGGCCGAGGGCAGGGTCGAGAGGATGGTCACCGGGTGGATGTAGCTCTCGTAGAGCACGCCGAGCACGATGTACATGGTAACCACCGCCGCCAGAATCAGCAGCAGGGTGCTCGACAGCGACGCCTGGAAGGCTTCGGCCGCGCCCTGGAAGCGGGTCTGGACGCCCAGCGGCATGCCGATCTGCTGCTGCACCTGTTCGATGACCTTGACGCCCTCGCCCAGCGACACGCCTTCGGCCAGGTTGAACGACATCATCACCGCCGGGAACTGGCCGATGTGGGCAATGGCCAGTTGCGCCTGGCGCTGCTCCACATGGGCCAGGCTCGACAGGCGCACCTGCGCGCCATCGGTGGTCTTGACGTAGATCTGGTCGAGCACCCTGGGCCCAAGGTCGGCCGCCGCAGCGGCCTGCAGCACCACGCGGTACTGGCTGGCCTGGGTATAGATGGTGGAGATCTGGCGCTGGCCGAAGGCGTCGTACAGCGCGTTGGTGATTTCCGACACGTTGATGCCCAGACGGCTGGCGGCGTCGCGGTCGATCACCAGGAACACCTGCAGGCCCTTGTCCTGCAGGTCGCTGGCCACATCGGTCAGCTCGGGGCGATCATGCAACGCATCCACCAGCTTGCCGCTCCACTGCGCGAGCAGGTCGGCATCCGGCGACGACAGGCTGAACTGGTACTGGGTGCGGCTGACGCGGTCTTCGATGCTCAGGTCCTGCACCGGCTGCATGAACAGGCGAATGCCCACCAGCTTGTCCAGTTGCGGTTGCAGGCGGGTGATGACCTGCGAGGCAGTGATGTCGCGCTCGCCGTGGGGCTTGAGGTTGATCAGCAACCGGCCGCTGTTGAGCGTGGCGTTGTCGCCGTCGACGCCGATGTACGACGACAGGCTCTGCACGGCCGGGTCCTGCAGGATCACCGCGCTCAGTTCCTGCTGGCGCTGGCTCATGGCGGCGAACGAGATCGACTGCGGGGCTTCGGAAATACCCTGGATCACCCCGGTGTCCTGCACCGGGAAAAAGCCCTTGGGCACCGCCAGGTACAGCAGCACGGTCAGGCCCAGGGTCGCCACCGCCACCAGCAGGGTCAACGGCTGGTGGCGCAGCACCCACTGCAGGCCGCGACCATAGTGGGCGATCATCCAGTCGATCCAGGCACCGCTGGCGCGATAGAAGCGCCCTTGTTCCTCTTCCCTGGGCTCGCGCTTGAGCAGGCGCGCGCACATCATCGGCGTGAGGGTCAGCGACACCACCAGCGAGATCAGGATCGCCACCGCCAGGGTGATGGCGAACTCGCGGAACAACCGCCCCACCACGTCGGCCATGAACAGCAGCGGGATCAGTACCGCGATCAGCGAGAAGGTCAGCGAGATCAGGGTGAAGCCGATCTGCCGGGCGCCCTTGAGCGCGGCCTGCATCGGCGTCTCGCCCTCCTCGATATGCCGCGAGATGTTCTCCAGCATCACGATGGCATCGTCCACCACGAAGCCGGTGGCGATGGTCAGGGCCATCAGCGTGAGGTTGTTGATCGAGAACCCGGCCAGGTACATCACGCCGAAGGTGCCGATCAGCGACAGTGGCACGGCGATCGACGGGATGAGGGTGGCGCTGGCCCGGCGCAGGAACAGGAAGGTCACCAGCACCACCAGCACGATGGCGATCAGCAGCTCGTGCTGCACATCCTTGACCGAAGCACGGATGGTCTGGGTGCGGTCGGTGAGCACCACCACGTCCAGCCCCGCCGGCAGGTTGTCGGTGATCGACGGCAGCAGCGCCTTGATCCGGTCGACCACCTCGATGACGTTGGCCCCAGGCTGGCGCTGGATGTTCAGCAGCACTGCCTGGCTCTGGTTGGCCCAGGCCGCCAGGCGCTCGTTCTCGGCGCCGTCGACGATCTCGGCAACGTCCTTCAGGCGCAGCGGCGCACCGTTCTTGTAGGCCAGGATCAGGTTGGCGTATTCCTCGGGGGAGCGCAGCTGGTCGTTGGCGTCGAGCATCGAGACCCGCGTGGGGCCGTCGAAGTTGCCCTTGGGCTGGTTGACGTTGGAGGCGCCGATCAGGGTGCGCACGTCGGCCAGGTTCAGCCCGGCCGAGGCCAGCGCGTCAGGGTTGACCTTGATGCGTACCGCCTGGCGCTGGCCACCGGCGATGCTGACCATGCCCACACCGCTGATCTGTGCGATCTTCTGCGCCATGCGCGTGTCGACCAGGTCGTTGAGCTTGGGCAGCAGCATGGTCTTGCTGGTGATGGCCAGGGTCAGTACCGGGGTATCGGCCGGGTTGACCTTGTTGTACACCGGCGGCGCCGGCAGGTCGCTGGGCAACAGGTTGCTGGCCGCGTTGATCGCCGCCTGCACCTGCTGCTCGGCGACGTCCATGTTCATTTCGAGACTGAAGCGCAGGGTCAGTACCGAGGCACCGCCCGAACTGGTCGAGGCCATCTGGGTAAGCCCGGGCATCTGCCCGAACTGGCGCTCCAGCGGCGCGGTGACCGCGCTGGTCATCACCTGCGGGCTGGCACCGGGGTACAGGGTGATGACCCGGATGGTCGGGTAATCGACCTGGGGCAAGGCCGCCACGGGCAGCAACGTGTAGGCGATCAGGCCGGCCAGCACGATGGCAAGCATGCTCAGCGTGGTGGCGACCGGGCGCAGGATGAACAGCCGCGAAAGGTTCATGCGCCAGCCTTGCCCTGCTCGCCCGGCGTGGCCGAGAGGTCTTTCTTGTCCTGGCCCTGCAGGTGCTGGCCTGGGGTGGCGGGCACGTCGCTGCTGTCGTTGACCACTTCCACCTCGCTGCCGTCACGCAGGCGGTCGGTGCCTTCGAGCACCACGCGCTCGCCCTTGGCCAGGCCTTCCTTGACCACCGTGAGGTCGCCGTCGCTGGCGCCGAGCTTGAGGCTGCGGATGGTCACCTTGTTGTCGCCGTCCATCACGTAGGCGAAGGTGCCGTTGGTGCCGAACTGCATCGCGGCCGATGGCGCCAGCACCACGTCCTTCAAGGTATCGGCCAGCAGGCGTACGTTGACGAACTGGTTGGGGAACAGCATTTCATCCTGGTTTTCGAACCCGGCCTTGAACTTCAGGGTGCCGGTGGTGGTGTCGATCTGGTTGTCCAGGCTGCTCAGCACGCCCACCGAGAGCTGCTGGGTGTCGCCGCGGTCCCACGCCTGCACCGGCAGCTGGGCCCCGCTGCGGTAGCGCGACAGCACGGTGCTCAGCTCGGTTTCCGGCAGGGTGAAGACCACGGTGATCGGCTGGGTCTGGGTGATCACCACCAGTGCCGTGGTGTCGTTGGCCGCCACCAGGTTGCCGACGTCCAGCTGGCGCAGGCCCAGGCGCCCGCTGATGGGGGCGCGAATCCTGGTGAAGTCGAGGTTGAGCCTGGCATCGCCCACCGCCGCCTGGTTGGTCTTGATGGTGCCCTGGTACTGGGCCACCAGCGCGGCCTGGGTATCGAGGGTCTGCTTGGCGATGCTGTCTTCGGCGAACAGGCCCTTGTAGCGCTCAAGGTCGATCTGGGCGTTTTTCAGCTGCGCCTGGTTCTGTGCCAGGGTGCCTTCGGCCTGCTGCAGGGCGATCTGGTAGCTGCGTGGGTCGATCTCTGCCAGCAGGTCGCCGGCCTTGACCCGCTGGCCTTCCTTGAAGTTGATCTTGACCAGCTCGCCGCCCACGCGGCTGCGCACGTTGACCGTGTTGGTCGCGGTCACGGTGCCCAGGGCCTTGTAGTACAGCGGGAAGTCGCCCACGGTGGCCGGCGCCACACGCACCGGTACCGGCCCGCCGAACGCGCCGAAACCTGGCCGCCCGCCCCCCGGCTTGCCTGCGCCCGGGGCCTTGGTCGCCGGCGATGAAGGCCAGAATACCCAGCACAGGCCGGCAATCAGCAGCAGGACCAGCAGGCTCAGCAGCCAGCGACGGGAGTGACGAGGACGGGCGGTTTGCATCGGTTGATCGGCCATTGTGCGGAAAGACTTCTCTTGAGGAGGCTGAACGATAAGCAGTAGAGCGGTTTTAGCAAAGCGCCTTTACCGGCTATTTACCTAGAGCTGACGTTGGCAAAGTGCTGAACTATAAATAAAAACGGCCTGGGCTAAGGCCAGGCCGTTACAACTTTTTTCAAATAACCTTTCTATTTCAGCACCGCCCCCCTGTGGGAGCTGGCTTGCCAGCGAAGGCATCCATGCGGTGCATGAAAACTCGCGGTGCCTGAATGCGTTACTTCAGTACCGCCAGCGCCGCGTCGTAGTTCGGCTCTTCGGCGATTTCCTTGACCAGTTCGGCGTGCAGCACCTTGTCGTTTTCGTCCAGTACCACGACTGCACGGGCAGTCAGGCCCTTGAGCGGGCCGTCGGCGATGGCCACGCCGTAGTTCTGGATGAATTCGGCACCACGCAGGGTGGACAGGTTCTTGACGTTCTCCAGGCCTTCGGCGCCGCAGAAGCGTGCCTGGGCGAACGGCAGGTCGGCCGAGATGCACAGTACCACGGTGTTGGCCAGTTCGTTGGCCTTGGCGTTGAACTGGCGCACCGAGGTGGCGCAGGTCGGGGTGTCGACGCTCGGGAAGATGTTCAGCACTTTACGCTTGCCGGCGAAGGAAGCCAGGGTCACGTCGGACAGGTCGCCCGCCACCAGGGAAAACGCAGGTGCCTGGGCACCGACTTTCGGCAGTTCGCCGTTGACCTGAACCGGGTTGCCTTTGAGAGTCACTTGAGCCATGAAAGAAGTCCTTATGCGGGGGTGAGTAAAGGACCAGAGTTAAGCATGAAAGTGCCCCGACACCTATGGGGCAGCGATAAATTGTTGAATATCCAGAGAGTTTTTGTGGACAAAGAGCGAGCAAGGGTGTGCACCCCTGCCCGCCCCCGGCCTCAGCCGACCAGCGAGTAGACGATGGCGCTGATGGCCACCAGGCCCACCACGACCACGAACACGTTGGACAGCGCGCCACTGTACTTGCGCATCGCCGGCACGCGGCGGATGGCGTACATCGGCATCAGGAACAGGATCGCCGCGATCACCGGGCCGCCGAACGACTCGATCATGCTCAGGATGCTGGGGTTGAGCGTGGCCACCACCCAGCAGATCACCAGCATGAAGGCTGCGGTGAACCGGTCCAGGGCCTTGGCACCCGGCCGCTTGCCCGTCTTGAGCACCAGGCCCTTGAGGCCTTCGCTGGCACCGATGTAATGGCCCAGGAACGACTTGGCGATGGCGATGAAGGCAATCAGCGGTGCAGCGAACTCGATGGTCGGGTTGCTGAAGTGGTTGGCCAGGTACGACAGGATCGACAGGTTCTGCGCCTTGGCCTCGGCCAGTTGCGCCGGGTTCAGGGTGAGCACGCAGCTGAACACGAAGAACATCACCATCGCCACCATCAGCAGGTGCGCGCGCCGCAGGATCTGCCCGCTGCGCTCGTCGGCGTGCTCGCCGTAGCGGCGTTTCTGGTCCACGGCAAAGGCCGAAATGATCGGCGAGTGGTTGAACGAGAACACCATCACCGGAATCGCCAGCCACAGGGTGTGCACGAATGCCGACCCCGATGGCAGCTCGGTGGCGGTCGTGAGGATGCCGCCGTTCCAGTGCGGTATCAGGAACACCGCCAGCAATGCCAGGGCCACGATGAAGGGGTACACCAGCAGGCTCATGACCTTGACGGTGGCCTGCTCGCCGCAGCGCACGATGACCAGCAGGCCCAGGATCAGCACGAACGACAGCAGCACCCGCGGCGGCGGCGCCATGTGCAGTTGATGCTCCATGAAGCTGCTGACCGTGTTGGTCAGGGCCACGCTGTAGATCAGCAGGATGGGGAAGATGGCCAGGAAGTACAGCAAGGTGATGCAGGCGCCGGCGCTGAGGCCGAAATGCTCCTCCACCACTTCGGTGATGTCGGCACCGTCACGCCCCGAGAGCACGAAGCGGGTCAGGCCACGGTGTGCGTAGTAGGTCATCGGGAAGGCCAGCAGCGCGAGGATCAGCAGCGGCCAGAAGCCGCCGAGGCCGGCGTTGATTGGCAGGAACAGCGTGCCGGCACCGATGGCGGTACCGAACAGGCCCAGCATCCAGGTGGTGTCCTGCCGGGCCCAGCTACCTAGGGCGGCGGGGGTCGATTCGAAGCGTTGATCAACGCTCGGGGCCTGCTCATTCATCCGGGTGCAACTCCGCTCGCAAGACTGCAACATCGCTGGGAGTGGCCAAACAGACGCATCGGCGCACCCCAGCTGTAAAAGAGGGGCGCGATTGTGCGCGCTTTGGTTGCACTTGCAAAGCCCTTGCCGAGGAGTGGTTGCACCTGCCGGCAGCGCAGCGCCGGTCAAGCCCGCCCCCACAAGGCCATCACTGTACGTGTGGGAGCGGGCTTGAGCCGCAACTGGCCGTTATGCGGTCTTGTGCACCGCCGCGAACGCTTCGGCCACCTGCTGCAGGTTGTCCGGGCGCACGCCCGACATGCACACCCGGCCGCTGTCGATCAGGTACACGCCGAACTCGTCACGCAGCCGGCGTACCTGCTCCACGCTGAAGCCGGTGTAGCTGAACATGCCGCGCTGGCTCAGGAAGAAGTCGAAGTTCTGACCCGGCAGCAGCACCGCCAGTGCATCCACCAGCGCCTGGCGCATGTCCAGGATACGCAGGCGCATCCCCTCCACTTCAGCCTGCCACTGGGCATTCAGGCCGGCATCGCCAAGCACCGTCGCAACCAGTTGCGCACCGAAGTTGGGCGGGCTGGAGTAGTTGCGGCGCACGGTCGCCTTGAGCTGGCCCAGCACGCTCTGCGCGGTGGCGCTGTCGTCACAGACCACCGACAGGCCGCCAACCCGCTCGCCATACAGCGAGAAGATCTTGGAGAACGAGTTGCTGACCAGGCACGGCACGCCGGCGCGGGCAAACTCGCGAATGGCGTAGGCGTCGGCGTCCAGGCCTTCACCGAAGCCCTGGTAGGCGATATCGAGGAACGGAATCAGCTCGCGCGCCTTGACCACCTCGATCACCTGCTGCCATTGCGCCTGGTTCAGGTCGACCCCGGTCGGGTTGTGGCAGCACGGGTGCAGCAGCACGATGCTGTTGGCCGGCAGGGTCTGCAGGGTGGCGAGCATGCCGTCGAAGTCCAGGCCACGGGTGGCCGGGTCGAAGTACGGGTAGGTGTTGACCTTGAACCCGGCGCCTTCGAAGATCGCGCGGTGGTTGTCCCAGGTCGGGTCGCTGACCCATACCTGCGAGTCGGCGAAATAGCGCTTGAGGAAGTCGGCACCGACCTTCAGCGCACCCGAGCCGCCCACGGTCTGCACGGTGGCCACACGTGCGCCACCCACGGCCGGGTGATCGGCGCCGAACAGCAGCGCCTGGATCGCCTGGCGGTAGCTGCCCAGGCCTTCCATCGGCAGGTACAGCGAGGCTTCGTGGGGCTGGTCGGCCAGGCGTTTTTCCGCCTCGCCCACTGCCGCCAGCTGTGGCACCACACCGGCGGCGTCGTAATACAGGCCGATGCTCAGGTTGACCTTGTTGGCACGCGGATCGGCCTTGAAGGTCTCCATCAGGGAGAGAATCGGATCGCCGGCATAGGCATCGACATGTTTGAACACAGCGTGCAGCTCCTTGGGTCTGGGCAAATCGTGAAAGACGCTGCCGAGGATACCTGTAGCCGCCGATTTGTGACATGACCCTGGATGCAACTGATCAGTGCAGCTGCGCATGCATCCGCCGGCGAAAAGGCCGCGGGTCACCCCTTGGCCAACACCTGCAACTGCTCGAACTCCTGCGCCGTCACGCTCACCCCGTCCCGCGCCGACGCCTCGCGCTCACGCAAGCGCCGCTCGCCGGGCATGCGGGTCAGGCCTACCGCCTGCATCTGTTCCACCAGTTCACGGCTGCGCTCGGCAAAACGGCTGCCTTCGGCCTTGGTCGGGTCGATCACGATCACCAGTTGCCCGGTCCACGGGGTCTTGGCGCCCGGGTGCTGCGACCAGTCGAACTCGAACGAGAAGTTGCCGCCGGTCAGCGCCGCGGCCAGCAACTCGACCATCATCGACAGCGCCGAGCCCTTGTGCCCGCCAAAGGGCAGCAAGGCACCCCCGTCGAGAATCGCCTGCGGGTCGCAGGTCGGCTGCCCGTCGCGGTCCACGCCCATGCCTTCGGGCAACTGCTCGCCCTTGCGCGCGGCAATCTGCACGTCACCATGGGCCATGGCGCTGGTGGCCATGTCGAACACGATCGGCGCATGCCCGGCACAGGGTGCGGCGAACGCGATGGGGTTGGTACCGAACAGTGGCTTGCGCGCGCCGTGCGGCACCACGCAGGTCATGCTGTTGACCACGCTCAGGGCCACCAGGCCTTCTTCGGCAAAGGGCTCGACATCCGGCCACAGGGCCGCGAAGTGATGCGAGTTGTGTATCGCCAGCACAGCAATGCCGGCACTGCGGGCCTTTTCCACCAGCAGCGCCCGCGCCGCCTCAAGCGCCGGCTGGGCAAAACCGCCCCCGGCATCGACCCGTACGTAGCCGCTGGCCACGTCCTGCACCTGGGGCACCGCCGTGCCGTTGGCCCAGCCACTGGCCAGGGTCGACACATAGGCGGGAATCCGGAATACCCCGTGGCTATGGGCGCCGTCGCGCTGGGCGCTGGCGCAGTTGGCGGCCAGCGTGCGGGCAACCGATTCGCTGGTGCCGTGGCGCACGAAAATCTGCTGCAACAGGCGCTCGAGATCGGCCTGGGGCAAGTGGTGAACAGCTGCGGACATCTGAAGCTCCCTTGTTGGAATTGGTATGGGCGACAGCAGTGAGCGATAGCGGACTTTCCTCCGATTGACAGCAAACTGTCAAATGTTGACTTGATGACAGAAAACATTCATTTTCTATTCCCAGCGCAACCGCCGTCGAGAATCGTCCGTGAGCCAACCGATCAAGCAACGCCTGGAAAACAGCCTGCAACATGCGGCGGCCTCGGGTCGCAAGATCGCCACGTACATGCTCGCCCATTTCACCGACCTGCCCTTCGAGACCTCGGCCAGCCTGGCGGCAAAAATCGGCGTCAGCGAATCGAGTGTCGGGCGTTTCTGCCGCTCGCTCGGCTACGAACACCTCAAGGCCCTCAAGCACGATCTCAAGGACGACTTGGGCGATGGCCCATGGCTGGTCGGTGATCGGTTGCAAGAATTTCGCCAACAACAGGGCAAGGACGACATCGACCGCGCGCGCAGCCTCGAGCTGGAGGTCGCCGCCCTGGTGCGGGTCTACGAGTACAGCCGCACCGAGGCCTGGCACACCGTGGCCCGGCGCCTGGCCGAACGGCGCCGGGTATTCATTGCCGGGTTCCAGACCGAGCGCGGTATCGCCCAGTGCATGAGCCACCTGCTGCAATACCTGCGCGATGGCGTGCAGGTGGTGGACGGCAGCGCCGGGCACTTCGGCGAAGTGCTGCTCAGCGCCTCGCACGACTGCGCGCTGGTGGTGTTCGAGGCGCGCCGCTACTCGCGCCACGCCCTGGTGCTGTGTCGCAAGGCACGCGAAGCGGGCATCCCGGTAACACTGGTTACCGACACCTTCTGTGACTGGGCCGATGCCAACGCCGACGAGGTGTTTCGCATCCCCACCGAATTCAATCTGTTCTGGGAGTCCACCGCGACGATGCTGTCGTGGGTACACCTGATGGTCAACGAGGTCTGCAAGAAGCTCGGGCCGGATGTTGAAAAACGCTTGGAAGCAACTGCCGCTCTACACAACGAATTCGTTGGCTACACGTCAACGAGCAAACAATAGCAAGAGTGCAATCAACCACGAGGTGTTTCATGAAACCCGTCCTCCGCTTTGCAGGCGCATGCGCGCTGCTGTTCGCCGGCATCACCTCGGCCCAGGCCGAAACCCTGAAGATCGCCACCGAAGGCGCCTACCCGCCGTTCAACTACGTCGACTCCAAGAACCAGCTGCACGGCTTTGACGTGGACATCGCCAAGGCCCTGTGCGAACAGATGAAGGTCGAGTGCACCGTGGTGGCCCAGGACTGGGAAGGCATCATCCCGGCGCTGATGGCCAAGAAGTACGACGCCGTGGTGGCCTCGATGATCAACACCGAAGAGCGCCGCAAGAAAATCGCCTTCACCAACCACTACTACAAGACGCCGCTGTCGGTCGCAGTGCCCAAGGACAGCGAGATCACCGACGCGCAGACCGACTTCAAGGGCTACACGGTGGGCGCGCAGTCCTCCTCCACCCAGGCGATCTACGCCGAAGACGTGTATGGCAAGGCCGGTGCCGACGTCAAGCTGTACCCGACCCTGGACGAAGCCAACGCGGACCTCGCCGCCGGGCGCCTGGACGGGGTGATTGCCGACAAGTTCCCGCTGCTCGAATGGCTGGGCAAGGCAGGCAAGGACTGCTGCAAGATCCTGGGTGACGTCAAGGGCACCACCGCCGATGCCTCTATCGCCGTGCGCAAGGAAGACGAGGCGCTGCGCGAGCGCCTGAACAAGGCCCTGGACGAGATCGTCGCCAACGGGACTTACCAGAAGATCTCCAGCAAATACTTCGACTTCGATATCTACCAGTAAGACCGCATTCGCTGGCAAGCCAGCTCCCACAGGGTTTTGCGTCAACCGCGACCCTGTGGGAGCCGGCTTGCCGGCGAAGAGGCCCTGTTGTCTTGCCGAGGGTTCGCGCATGATCGAACAACTGTCCCTGTTATCCTTCGCCAGCGGCGGCTGGGGCCAGGCCCTGCTGGCCGGCGCCCTGGTGACCATTTCCCTGGCCCTGGCCTGCCTGCCCATCGGCCTGCCGCTGGGCCTGGGCGTGGCGCTGGCCGCCCGCTCGAAAAAACGCTTTCCGCGCGCCTGGGCCACCGTGTTCTCCACGGTATTTCGCGGCCTGCCCGAACTGCTCACGCTGTTGATCATCTATTACGGCTGCCAGATCGCCGCGCAGAAGATCCTCACCGCCATGGGCTACGAGGGCGAGGTAATGATCAATACCTTCCTCGCCGCCATGATCGCCTTCAGCCTGGTGTTCGCCGCGTTTTCCAGTGAAATCTGGCTGGGCGCGTTCAAGACCATTCCCAAGGGCCAGTACGAGGCCTCGGCCGCGCTGGGCCTGAGCAAAACCACCACCTTCCGCAAGGTGGTGTTCCCGCAGCTGGTACGCATCGCCCTGCCGGGCCTGTCGAACAACTGGCTGTCGCTGCTCAAGGACACCTCGCTGGTGTCGACCATCTCGCTGGTCGACCTCATGCGCCAGACCAACCTGGCCGTCAGCGTGACCAAGGAGCCGATGTTCTTCTACACCGTCGCCTGCCTGGGCTACCTGCTGTTCTCGGCGCTGTCGGGCCGGGTCTTCGCCTATATCGAACGCCACACCAGCCGTCACCTGCGGAGTGCACGCACATGAATCTCGATGCCCTGCTGGCGTTCTTCGTCGACCCCGACCTGCTCGAACGCTACGGCCCGCGCTTTATCGACGGGCTGCTGGTCACCGGCAAACTGGTGGCCATCTCCTTCACCCTGGGCGCCCTGCTGGGCCTGCTGCTGGCGCTGGCGCGGCTGTCGAACAACGTGCTGCTGCAACGCCTGAGCGCCGGCTACATCTACTTCTTCCGGGGCTCGCCGCTGCTGGCGCAGCTGTTTCTGCTGTACTACGGGCTGGGCTCGCTCAAGAGCTTCTGGCAGGACGTCGGCATGTGGTGGTTCTTCCGCGAAGCCTGGTACTGCACCCTGCTGGCCTTCACCCTGAACACCGCCGCCTACCAGGCCGAGATCTTTCGCGGCAGCCTGATGGCCGTGGCCCCCGGGCAATACGAGGCGGCCAGGGCACTGAGCCTGAAGCGCTCGACGACCTTCTTCAAGGTGATCCTGCCGCAGTCGCTGATCGTGGCCATCGGCCCGCTGGGCAACGAGCTGATTCTGATGATCAAGGCCAGTGCAATCGCCTCGCTGGTGACCATCTACGACCTGATGGGCGTGACCAAGCTGGCCTTCTCGCGCAGTTTCGACTTCCAGATCTACCTGTGGGCCGCGGTGCTCTACCTGCTGATCGTGGAGATCGTGCGCCGCAGCCTCAAACACATAGAAGCCCGACTGGGCCGCCACCTGCGCTGAACCGTAGCCGTAGAGGATTTTTTCATGCATTGCCAAACCATCGTTCTGGGCGCCGGTATCGTCGGTGTTTCCACGGCCCTGCACCTGCAAGCACGCGGGCGCAAGGTGATCCTGATCGACCGTGACGAACCGGGCAGCGGCACCAGCCACGGCAATGCCGGCCTGATCGAGCGCTCCAGCGTGATCCCCTATGCCTTCCCGCGCGAGCTGTCCAAGCTGCTGCGCTACGGCCTCAACCGCCAGCCCGACGTGCGCTACAGCTTCAGCTACCTGCCCAAGGCCGCGCCCTGGTTGCTGCAATACTGGAAGAACTCCGCCCCGGCGCCCCTGGCCGAAGCCACCCGCGCCATGCTGCCGCTGGTGCAGCGCTGCGTCGAGGAACACGACGCACTGATCGAGGCCGCCGAACTGGGCGCCATGGTGCAGGCCAAGGGCTGGATCGAGGTGTACCGCACCCAGCCTGCCCTGGCCCAGGCCGTGGCCGATGCCCAGGCGCTCAAGCCCTACGGCCTGCAGTTCGAGATTCTCGACAAGCAGCAACTGCACGATCGCGAACCGGACCTGAGCGCCAACGCCGTGGGCGGCATCCACTGGCTCGACCCCAAGACCGTGAGCAACCCCGGCGGCCTCACCCGCGGCTACGCGGCGCTGTTCGTCAAGCGCGGCGGGCAGTTCATCCAGGGCGATGCGCGCACCCTGCGCCAGGTGGCCAGCGAATGGCAGGTCGACACCCGCCAGGGCCCGGTCACTGCACCGGAGGCGGTGATCGCGCTGGGCCCGCAGGCCGGCGAGCTGTTCCGCCCGCTGGGCTACGATATCCCGTTGGAGGTCAAGCGCGGCTATCACGTACATTTTCATGCCAAGGCCGGTGCTGCACTCAAGCATTCACTGTGCGACGTGCAGGGCGGCTTCGTGCTGGCACCGATGGCCCAGGGTATTCGCCTGACCACCGGCATCGAGTTCGCCGCCAGCGACGATGCGGCCAACGAGGTCCAGTTGCAGCGCTGCGAAGCCATCGCCCGCCAGCTGTTCCCGCTGGGCGAGCGCACCCAGGACGCGCCGTGGCTGGGCCGACGCCCCTGCCTGCCGGACATGCGCCCGGTGATCGGCCCGGCGCCGCGGCACAAGGGCCTGTGGTTCAACTTCGGCCACGCCCACCACGGCCTCACCCTGGGCCCGGTATGCGGGCGCCTGCTGGCAGAAATGATCACCGGCGAAAACACCTTTACCGACCCGACGCCCTATGGCGCCGACCGCTTCGAACACTGAGATCGCGGAGAACAACAACATGACCGCACCACTGAGCCTTGCCGCTGCACGCCCCGACACGCACCCCGACCCGCGCAAGGTCGTGGTGAGCATCGACGGGCTGAACAAGTTCTATGGCGACTTTCACGTACTGCGCGACGTCGACCTCAAGGTGCGTGAAGGTGAGCGCATCGTGCTGTGCGGGCCGTCCGGCTCGGGCAAGTCGACCCTGATCCGCTGCATCAACCGCCTGGAGATCGCCGAAAAAGGCACCCTGCTGGTCAACGACACCGACCTGGCGCTGACCACGCGCCAGGCCGCCGAGGTGCGCAGCGAGATCGGCATGGTGTTCCAGCACTTCAACCTGTTCCCGCACATGAGCGTGCTCGACAATTGCACCCTGGCGCCGATGAGCGTGCGCGGCCTGTCGCGCAAGGAGGCCGAGGAGCGGGCACGGTTCTACCTGAACAAGGTGGGCATCGAGAGCCAGGCGGGCAAGTATCCCAGCCAGCTGTCGGGCGGGCAGCAGCAGCGCGTGGCAATCGCCCGGGCGCTGTGCATGAAGCCAAAGATCATGCTGTTCGACGAGCCGACCTCGGCACTGGACCCGGAGATGGTCGCCGAAGTGCTGGATGTGCTGGTCAAGCTTGCCGACACCGGCATGACCATGCTGTGCGTGACCCACGAAATGGGCTTTGCGCGACAGGTGGCCGAGCGCGTGCTGTTTCTGGACGGCGGGCAGATCATCGAGGATGCCCCGCCCGAGGCGTTCTTCAACAACCCGCAGAGTGATCGGGCCAAGGGCTTCCTGGCGCAGATTCTGCACTGAAGCCGCTGCCCTTTCGCGGGTCACGCCCGCTCCCACAGAGGCTCACGCCGGCCTTGTGGGAGCGGGTTTGCCCCGCGAAAGGCCCACCACGTAATACGCCTAGCGCGCCTGCATCTTCGACTTGATGAACCCGGCCACGAACGTCAGCACCGCGCCGCCGGCACCACCGCCGACAATGCTGCTGATGATCGCCGCCATGTCCAGCGACCCGCCAGCCCCCATGCCGGCCCCGGGCTCACCGGTGATCGCGGCCAGTATCTGGCCCACGATCACCCCGCCCACCCCGCCGAAGATCGAATTGAGCAACGGCCCCATGCTCTGCTTGCTCATGCCGGCGGCATTGCCGCCTACCACACCACTGATGACCTGAATGACCAGACTCACGATGTCCATGGCTATACCCCTGCGCAGCGCTGATTGAGTGACGGCTCAGCTGCGACTACGACTACAGGCACTACCGGCGGCATCGAGACGTCTCGATCCGATCAACGACAGCCAGCTGTTGCGGATACGCGAAGTATAGGACAGGTACACGCCCTGCCCTTGCCCCCTCACACGTCGAAGTTCATGCGACGCAGCCGCGCATCGATGGCCGGCGCGTTGAGCGCGCGGTTGAACACCAGGGCCAGCAGCAGCGACAGCGGCACCAGCGTGGGCAAGGCCCCCAGCATGCCGACCAGCGCATTGGGCAGCATGTGCTGCAGGCGTGGCCCGTCCCGCAGCAGGGCGATCGGCGTGTCCGGGAACAACGCCAGCAGCGGCATCAGGCAGAAGGCCAGCACCACGGCGGCCAGCAGCCGATTGCCCGGGCCCTTGCCCATGAAGCGGTTCATGCGGTGCCACAGCATGTCCTTGAACAGCCAGGTGCACAGCAGCCCCACGCCCACCAGCATCACCCCGTTGATCGGGCTGGTGAACGGCAGCATCAGGTAATGCTTGAACATGGCCCACACCGTGGCCGGGCCATCGGCCCTGAACAGCACCTGCGGCCCGCCGAACTTCACCTCCAGAAGCTTGCCCGCGCTGAAAAAGAACAGCACCAGCATCAGCAGGCTCAGCCGCCAGAAGTAACCCAGCGCGCGGCGCAGCACCAGCCTGGGCTCCAATTTGCTGCGCAGGGCCGTCTGCTGGTCCGAGGCGTTCTTGCGCAGCGCGAAGAAGCGATTGGCCTGCTCGGGGCTGACCGTGCCGTTTTTCACGTCCGACAGCTGGCTGACGTAATTCACGTGTCCAGACTCCTCGATCATGCGCCGGGCCACCGAACGCTCGCTGGCCAGGGCCACCTGTTCGATGTCTGCCGGGTTTTCCAACTGCTCGATCACCCTGTCGAAGTAGCTGGCGGCCAGCCCGTCATCGAACACCACATGCCGGTAGCGGCCAAGCATGTTGCAACGGATGCTGCGCCGTCCGGCACGCACCTGGGCCTGGCTGTAATAGCAGGTGCCGTCCACGCTCAGTACCAGGTCGCCCTTCTCGGGCGTGTTGTCCGGGTAATAGGGCGCGGCGAACCCTTCGGCAGCCCGCTCGATGGTTTCGGGCTCATCCCCCCACTCGTCGACGTAAGGCTTGAGCCAGGTATCGTTGGACTTCAGGTGTACCGAATTGCCGACCGCCTTGGCCGACACCTCCAGGGTGTAGCGGGTGCAGATGAACTTGTCGCCCAAACAGCCGCCGCAGGTCACCTGCCCCCCCATGCAGCCGCACGCCACAGAGCCGCCCACACAACTGGGGCAGTTGTCGCCGCCTGCGCCCATGCAGTAGGCACAACTGCCACTGCCGGTGCGGCCGGAGCCGCCACAGCCCCAGCACTGCGTGCGGCCCTTGCCGCTGCAACTGCTGCATCTTAGCTTGCAACTGCCGTTGCACGCGGTGCAGCGCTGCTTGCCGTAACCGCTGCAGGTGCCGCAGGTATGGCTGGTGTAGAGCGGGTCCAGGGCAAACAGCTTCACCTGCTGGCTGCGCAGAAAATGCGCGGGATTGCTGCCCAGCCCCTTGAGCACACGGTTCTTGTAATGCGCCGCGCCCCTGCCCAGCAGCACTTGACGCTGCTCGGCCATCGACTGCTCGAGCTGGTGTTCGCTCACCGAATTGATCCGCAGCCCCACCGAAGCCGACTCGCGGCGCACTTCGGTCACCAGGCTCCAGCGCCGGCTCACGCTCACCGCGCGCCCCTTGTCCTCGACCTGCTGCACGGTCAGCTCGAGATCGGAGGTGTCATAGCCGCACCCCTGCAGGCGGCTGCGCAGTGCTTGCTCCACGGTGCGGGTGAATGCCTGGGTCATCGTCTACTCCGTCTCAATGCGCGCGTCCTGTTTTCGCCTGCTGGCGTAACGCCACAGAATGCCACGCCGCCCCTGGCGTGCGCTACGCGTCACGTTTCGGTTGTCAGCAATTCTTGTAGGAAACTGCCCAATATGTAGCCCTGTGCTACCATCCCGCGCAGCGGGTCACGCGCGCCATCAGTACAGGGAAGCACTCTTTGAAACACCACACCCCCTCACGTTTCAGCGCACTCGGCCTGGCCTGCTGGCTAATGGCCGGGCTCGCCTTCCAGGCATCCGGCGCGCTGGCCGACCAGTTGATCGGCACCCACCCCTCGGCTGCCGGCCCGATCAACCACATGGAAACCCCGCAGGGGCACGCCTACCTCACGCTGCCCCAGCGCAAGCTGCAATTGCAGCTGCCAGCGCAGTGGCGCGAAACCAATGTGGAGGGCACCTACGACCTGCAGGGCGAAACCGCCGTGGTGCTCAGCTACCGCACGCCGCAATGCGACTCGCAAAGCGCGCTGGTGGTGTTGTCCGGCACCTCGGCGTGGGGGCCTTACCGCCTGGGCGGCTGTTCCGACATGCTGGCCTTGCAGCGCGCCGAAGACGGCAAAAGCCTGGTGGCGATGCAGCTCAACGGCACGCAGTCGGCGGCCTGGACCTACTCGTCGCTCGACCGGCAGTTCCGCGGCCCGCTGCGGGTCGACCTGCCGAACCTGCTCAAGGGCCTGGCCAAGGCGACACCAGCCCCTGCCAGGGCCGCAGCGCCACGCCCTGCACCCGTCCAGCACGCCGTGGCCCCGACGCCCCCGCCGCAACCCAGGCCCGCGCCCGCAGTGGCCAGGGTCGAAGCCAAACCGCCAACGCCTGCCCCGGCAGCAGCGCCATCGGCCGCGCCGCAGGTCACGCCCCAGGTCACGCCCCAGGTCGCCACTGAAGTGGTCGACCGCGCCAAAACCGCGGCGCCGGCCCAGCGCCGGGTGACGCTCGACCTGACCTCCGAGCTGGAACACTAGCCGTGAACAGCCGCCTGTCGCCCGACCTGACGGGCCGGCCATGGCGCGGGTGGCTGCGCCGGCCTGTCGTGGCACGTGCGTCAACGCCCCGCCAGCAGCAACGCTTCGTGGCCCGCCTGATGCTGGGGCTGACGCTGTGTTACCTGCTCGTCGAGATGGGCTTCAACGCACGCCTGCTGGATGTGGTGGGCGGGCTGGCCAGCCCCGCGCAGGTCGAGTCGATCGAAGTCTACGGACGCCTGATCGCCGGCACCGCCGTGGCCCTGCTGGGCCTGGGCTGGGTACTGAAAAAGGCCTGCAGCCAGTACTGGAGCCTGGGCCGCACGCTGGCCTGGTCTGCGCTGACGGTGGGCAGCTGCCTGCTGGTGGTGTTTTATGCGCAGCTGGCCCTGATCAACCACCTGGTCGCCACTTCAACCCCGCAGGAGCGTGCCCGCGCCGTGCTGGGCGTGCCCATCAGCTACCTGTTGGTGCATCGCGAGTTCGGCCTGAAGGGGCTGGAGCTGGGCACCGACGACTACAAGCGCCCCGAGGGCAAGACCCTGCTGGCCACCCTGCCGATCCTGCTGCAGTCGGTCGATCGCCTCGAAGAGCGGGTGCGCCAGCAGGGCCTGGCCTTCTTCGAACTGTTCGCCGAAACCCGCCGCGGCCCGCTGGCCGACAACTACCAGCGTTACCGCGAGGCCCTGGCCGAGCTGGACGAGCTGTACGGCAACTACCGCCAGGGCAGCCAGCGCTACCTGGACGCCACCAGCCCGGCCGCCATCGCCCGGCATCAGCAGCAGGCCTGGGACGATTACGTGCAGACCCTCAAGCAGCGCAATCGCCGCCTGACCCCAGGCAACGTGCCGCGCCGACACTGGCCGCAGGTGCGCCGCATGCTGGATGACAAGGGCATTCAGGTGAGTGACAACTGGCAACCCGGCGACCGCGCCGGCTTCAACCTGGCCGTGGCCAAGCGCGTGCAGGGCCATGCCAGCGGCGCCTACGGCACCGAGCTGTTCAAGCATATCCAGGGCGACTGGATCAAACCCGGCCTGTCGCGCCAGGGGTTCTTCGCCGACCCGGCGATCCAGCAGCGCTGGCGTAGCGCGCTGTACCTGCCCGACAGCCTGTCACTCAAGCCCGACTGGTCGCTCGACGCCTATGAACAGGCGATCTACCGCCCGACCCTGCGCCTGGATGCCCAGCAACTGCTCGAAGAACGCCTGGTCGAGCCGGCCCGCTATGGCGAGCGCAACGACAAGGCCGACATCGGCCGAGACAGCTACCGCGCCCTGATCGTGCCGATGATCGCCCTGCTGTTCTCGTTGCTGGGGGCCTTCACCCACCTGTTCAAATGCACCCTGTTCGCCCTGCGCGCCGTGCGCCCGGTGCCGCGTCGCGCCTACTGGGGTGCGCTGGCGGTGTACGCGGTGGTGGTGCTGGCGCTGCCGATGCCGTTCAGCAACAAGGTCACCGAACAGCCGCTGTTTCTCACCCTCAAGCAGCGAGGCGCCAGCACCCTGGGCGCCATGGGCTGGGTGATCGCCCACGGTGCGCAGTGGACCGCCCAGGTGCAGCCGCTGTTCTACCCGCTCAACGAAGCGATTCGCCTGCACCTGCTGCAAGGCCTGAGCTACGGCTACCACGACAACGACTGATGACAGCGCCCCGCCACGGCCTGAAAGGAGCCCCACCTTGACCCGCTCGACCACCCTTACCCTTGTACTACTGGCTGGCGGCGTGCTGCTCGGCGGCTGCCAGAACTCGCAGATGGGCAGCACCGCACTGGGCGGTGCTGCCGGCTGCCTGGGCGGCGCGATCATTGCGGTCGGCACCGGCGGCAAGCCCGGTGTGGGCTGCGCCATTGGTGCCGCGCTGGGCGCCCCCAGTGGCTACTACATCGGCCGCCAGAAAGACCTGCAGCAGGCCCGGCAGGTGCAGGCCGACATCGAGCGCCAGTCTGCCGACGTAGCCGCCGTGCAGGTCAGTACCCGCCAGGTCGCGGTGCCGGCCGACGAGCGCAATGCGGTGGGCGCCGCCAGCATCGATGCCGTCGACTCCATGCAGGTGAACGTGCCCCAGGCCCTGGTCAACAAGCGCGACAAGCGCCTCAAGGAGCCCCTGGGCCGTGTCGGCAGCTACGTGTCCGGTGCCCGCAGCAAGGCCAATGTGGTGGTCACCACCCGCAGCAAGGGCGACTTCAACTACATCGTCAGAACCATCAAGAGCGGCTACAACGGCAAGGTCGCCACCGACAAGGTCACCTACCAGTACCGCGAGCAGACCCGCGGCACCCAGTCGGCGATTCAGGTCATGCACGACGCCCAGGCTTAAGCCTTCCAACTCCAGTGGAGAACAGCAAGCATGCAGGATTTCAAGATTCAACGCCCCGACCCGGATGGCCGCGCAAAGCCGCAGAGCAAGCCGCAAAGCCAACCGCAGCAGCCCGACAGCACCGACCACACGGCCTACTACAAGCCCCGCCACCGCCAGGCGCAGCAGAACCAGAGCACCTACACCCGCAGCAGCGACAACGGCCCGATGCTGGTCTACGTGCTGTACCTCATCAGCCTGCTGGTGGTGGTCACCGCGCCTGCCGGGCTGGTCTACGCCTACCAGAGCCGCGCTGGCGCCAATGACCTGGACCGCAGCCACTACACCTTCCAGATCCGCATGTTCTGGATCGGCCTGTTGCTGCTGGGGGTGGGCGTCATCGGCATACCCTTCGTGTTCGGCTGGTTCGTGCTGGTCGGCTGGGCTGTCTGGCTGCTGTACGCAATCACCACCGGCATGCGGCGCTGGCGCAAGGGCCAGCCGGCCAGCTGAGGCCCGGTTGCCTACGCCGAAAGTCGTACGTTAAATATAATGAACTACCAAGCACGCTAACAATTGATATTAATCCTTATAAAACAAGGTATTGGGTTGTATTACTAGAAACAACATAAGGAAATTAGCCTGCCACAGGGTAAAGCCGTTTGACATATTTAACGGCTCTGGCAAGCTATGTCACAGGTTTCGACCGGGAGTCGTCCTTCCAGGCGCTCTCGGCAGTGCTCGAAACCTCAGGTAGCGTCAGCGGTTCCCGATGCGCCTGCACAACAATGACAGGCCGAGCCTGTCCCAAGGTGACATATGCCCAACAGCAACATTGGCAATAAGAATCAGACCCTGCGCAAGCCTGTCGTACTCATGACCATGGGTGCCCAGGAACGCAAGGGCCATGCCTACCAGGTAATGACCCACAAATACATCCAACCCCTGGTCGACCATGCCGGATGCGTGCCGGTTCTGGTTCCGACCTGCTGCGGTACCGAAGACCTCGAGCAGTACCTGGACATGGCCGACGGCGTGTACCTGACCGGTGCCGGCAGCAACATCGACCCGGCGCTGTATGGTCAGGAGAACGAAACCCCGGGCAAGGCCCAGGACCGCGACCGCGACCTGTTCGACCTGCCGCTGGTGCAACTGGCCATCGCCCGTGGCCTGCCGATCTTCGGTATCTGCCGCGGCATGCAGGAAATCAACGTGGCACTGGGCGGCGACATCTACCAGAAGGTCTATGCCGAGCCAGGCTTCAACGATCACCGGGAGAACCCCGACGATCCGGTTGATGTGCAGTACAGCCAGGTTCACAGCGTGCGCCTGGAAGCCGGCAGTTGGCTGCGCGAACTGCTGCAGAGCGATGAAATCCGCGTCAACTCGCTGCATGGCCAGGGCCTGAAGACCCTGGGTGAAGGCCTCGAGCCACTGGCACGTGCCGAAGACGGGCTGGTGGAAGCGATCCATGCACCAAGCCTGTCGCCGTTCCTGTTCGCGGTGCAATGGCACCCGGAATGGCAGGCGGCGCAGAACCCGGACTCGGTGAAGATGTTCGAAGCCTTCGGCCAGGCCTGCCGCCAGCAGGCAGCCAAAGGTCAGGCGGCAAAGAAGGTCGGCTCTACGGCCTGATTCGCGCCAACCGCTTCGCCGGCAAGGCCGGCTCCTGCCGCAGGAGCCGGCCTTGCCGGCGACGGGCCCGGCCTGTCACCTCACACCCCCAGCGCCTCGATCAGCAACTGCGCCGGCACCGGCAGTTCCACCCCCTTGCGCGTGACCACCTCATAGGGCTCGCTGCGCGAGTTCAATTCCAGCGGCAGTTGCGCCAGCATCCCATACTCGAGCGCGATCCTGGCCGAGTCCCACGGCATCACCGCCACCAGCCCACGGTCCTGCAACAGCAGCGTGAGCGTGGTAAAAGTTGATGAAGTTTCAATGGGATACAGCGGAAAGCTCAAACCCGCCTCACGAAATTCTCGCTCCAGCGTCAAGCGCATCGGCATGTTCACCGGGAACACCACCCAGCGTGAATCGGCCAACGCCTCGAGCCTCAACTCGGCACACCCCACCAGCGGGTGCTGCAGATTGGCCACCACCACCAACTGCTCCTGATGCCTGGCCCGGCTCACATAGGCGCCCGGTCGCGGGCTCACGCTGGTTCGGCAGATCACCACATCCAGGCGGCCCTGATCGAGCAAGCTGAGCAGGCGGTCGCTGGTGTCCTCGACGATCGATACCGACAGGTCCGGCTGGCTCTCGCGCAGACGCGCCAGGCCCTCCACCAGCATCGGTACCGCCCCCATGATCGACCCCACCGACAGCCGCCCGCCGTGGCCCTGCAGAATACCGATCATCTCTTCGCGCAGGTGCGCCAGGTCGGTATTGATCAGGCGCGCATAACGCACCACGCAGCGCCCCAGGTCATTGGCCTCCAGCCCCTTGCTGGTGCGCTCGAACAGCACCGCGCCCAGGGTCGATTCGATTTCATTGAGGGCCTTGGTCGCGCCCGGCTGGGTAATAGACAGGGCCTGGGCGGCCTTGTGGATCGAGCCCAGCTCGTCGAGGCTGATCAGCAGGCGCAACTGGCGCATGCGCAGGCGCGAAGCCATGGTAGTCAGGGGTGGCAGCATAGGTGATTACTTTTGGTTATCCCTCGGTCAACAGCTGTCATTAGGCAGCAAAGCCACGCAAATTTAAAGTGTCGGACAACAGCCCTCCCCACAAGAACAATCAGGAGTCAGCATGCGTCTGATCCAATTCGAAACCCCTGCAGCCGCGCGTCACGTCGGCGTCATCGAAGGCGACCTGATCCAGGTGGTACGCAATACCCGCACCATGCGTGAACTGGCCCTGGCCGCGATTCGCAACGCCCGCAGCCTGTGCGACGAAGTGCTCGCCCGCGGCCTGGACGCCACCGCCCACAGTTACGCCCAGGCCCTGGCCGACTGCCGGGTGCTGCCGCCGCTGGACCACGATGACCCCGCCCACTGCCTGATCAGCGGCACCGGCCTGACCCACCTGGGCAGCGCCTCGACCCGCGACAAGATGCACCAGCAGAAAATCGACGACAGCACCGCCCTGACCGACACCGCCCGCATCTTCCAGTGGGGCATCGAAGGCGGCCGCCCGCCCTCCGGCACCGCCGGTGTGCAGCCGGAATGGTTCTACAAGGGCGACGGCTCGATCGTGGTACGCCCCGGCCAGCCGTTCCAGAGCCCCGCCTTTGCCGAAGACAGCGGCGAAGAGCCCGAGCTGGCCGGCCTGTACGTGGTCGGCGATGACGGTCAGCCCTACCGGGTAGGCTTCGCCATCGGCAACGAGTTCTCCGACCATGTGATGGAGCGGCGCAACTACCTGTACCTGGCCCACTCCAAGCTGCGCAACTGCTCCTACGGCCCCGAGTTGCGGGTCGGCGAGCTGCCCGCTCACCTGGGCGGCGTCAGCCGTATCCACCGCGGTGATAACCTGCTGTGGGAAAAGGAATTCCTCAGCGGCGAGGACAACATGTGCCATTCGCTGGAGAACCTGGAGTACCACCACTTCAAGTACACCCAGTTCCTGCGTCCGGGCGATGTGCACGTGCACTTCTTCGGCACCGCGACCCTGTCGTTCGCCGACCAGGTCAAGGCCGCGCCCGGCGACGTGTTCGAAATCAGCCTGCCCGAGTTCGGCGCCCCGCTGCGCAATGGCATCAGCGTGACGCCTTCGGCCATCTCACCCGGCGAGGTGAAAGCGCTCTGAACCGCAGGCGGCGCCCCGCGCGCCGCCGCGGCATTTCATAACAACCATAAGAGTGAGATGAGCATGAAAGACACCTCCTTGCAGGCCGCCCCGGCACCTGCCCTGGCTGCCACCGATGCCCAGCGGCCCACCACCGTGCGCTGGCGCATCTTCCTGATCCTGCTGTTGCTGGCCGCGATCAACTACATCGACCGCGCCTCGCTGTCGGTGGCGCTGCCGCTGATCTCGGCGGAATTCGAACTGACCCCGGCCATGGAAGGCCTGATTCTCAGCGCGTTCTTCTGGTCGTACGCACTGATGCAGATCCCCAGCGGCATGCTGCTGGACCGTTTCCAGGTGCGCAACATCATCGGTGCCGCCACCATTGGCTGGGGCGCCTTCCAGGCACTGGCCGGCGGCGCGCACAACTGGATCACCCTGCTGATCACCCGCGTCGGCCTGGGTGTGGCCGAATCGCCGATCATGCCGGCCGGGGCCAAGCTCAACGGCGCCTGGCTGACCCCCAACGAGCGTGGGCGTGGCGCCACCCTGGTGGACGGCGGCGCGCCGCTGGGCACCGCATTCGGTGCGATCATCATCGCCGGCCTGATCACCTGGTTCGACTCCTGGCGCATCGCCTTCGTGATCGCCGGGGTGGGCACCATCGTGGTCGGCATCTGGGCCTGGTGGTACATCCGCAACCACCCTTGCGAGCACCCCAAGGTCAACGCCGCCGAGCTGGACTACATCAACCAGGCCAACGCGGTGGCCAGCGACGGCAACGGGCGCAAGGCGATCCTCAAGGAGCTGCTCAAGAGCCGCTCGGTACTGGCCATGTTCGCCGGCTATGCCTGCTACAACAGCGTGTTCTACGGCCTGCTGACCTGGATGCCGAGCTACCTGCACCAGGCCCACAATCTGGACATCAAGGCCATGGGCGGCGCCACCTTCCTGATCTTCATGTGCGGCTTCGTCGGCGAGCTGATCGGCGGCTGGATCGCCGACAAGTGGAAAGCCAGCGGCGGCCAGCCCAACACCGTGATGCGCAGCATGTTCGCAGGCTCCGCCGCCGTGGCTGCCCTGTGCATCCTGCTGGTGGCCTACACCCCGGATGCCGCGCGGGTCATCGCCCTGCTGTGCGTCGCGCTGTTCTTCATCCGCTGGTGCGGCATGTACTGGTGCCTGCCGGCGATCCTGGGCGGCAAGTCCAAGGCCGGCATCCTGGGCGGCAGCATGAACTTCTGCGGCAACATGGTCGGCGTACTGGTGCCGATCCTGATCGGCCTGATCGTGCAGTTCACCGGCTCCTACTTCCTGGCCCTGATCTTCTTCGTGGTCATGGCCTTCGGCCTGATGCTGTTCTCCGGCCTGATCGACTATCGCGAGCGCGGCCTGGCGTAAGCCCGGCCCACGCCTCTGGAGATGACTGAGATGCAACTCATTACAACAACAGGCAGCGACAGCGCCGCCAATGCCGTGATCCGCCTCAACCCGCTGGACGACGTGCTCATCGCCCGCCAGCCCCTGCCCAAGGGCCTGCACCTGCAGGCCGAGCACATCGAGGTGCTGCAGGCCATCCCGGCCGGGCACAAGGTGGCGGTGCGCGCCATCGCCCCCGGCCAGCCGCTGCGCCGCTACGGGCAGATCATCGGCTTTGCCAGCCAGCCCATCGCCGCCGGCGAGCATGTGCACGTGCACAACCTGGCCATGGGCGACTTTGCCCGCGACTACGCCTTCGGCGTGGACGCCAGGGGTACACCGGCCACCACCGACGATACCTTCATGGGCATCGTGCGCGCCGACGGCCGGGTGGCCACGCGCAACTACATCGGCATCCTCACCTCGGTGAACTGCTCGGCCACCGTGGCACGCGCCATCGCCGACCATTTTCGCCGCGACATCCACCCCGAGGCGCTCGCGCCCTACCCCAACGTGGACGGCGTGGTGGCCCTGACCCACGGCGTGGGCTGCGCGGTCGACCCTGGCGGCGAGGCGCTGGCGATGCTGCAGCGCACCCTGGGCGGGTACGCGGTGCATGCCAACTTCGCCTCGGTGCTTATGATCGGCCTGGGCTGCGAGACCAACCAGATCCCCGACCTGCTGGCCGCCCAGGGCCTGAACAGCAGCCACACCCTGCGCACCTTCACCATCCAGGGCACCGGCGGCACCACGCGCACCATTGCCAGCGGCATCGCCCAGGTCAAGTCGCTGCTGGCCGAAGCCGATCAGGTGCGTCGCGAGCCGGTCAGCGTCAGGCACCTGACCGTCGGCCTGCAATGTGGCGGCTCCGACGGCTATTCGGGTATCACCGCCAACCCGGCACTGGGCAATGCGGTGGATCGCCTGGTAGAGGCCGGTGGCACCGCGATACTGTCCGAAACCCCGGAAATCTACGGCGCCGAGCACCTGCTCACGCGCCGTGCGGTCAGCCGCGAAGTGGGCGAAAAGCTGATCGCGCGTATCCACTGGTGGGAAGCCTACTGTGAGCGCATGGGCGCCGAACTGAACAACAACCCCTCGGCCGGCAACAAGGCCGGCGGGCTCACCACCATTCTCGAAAAATCCCTGGGCGCCGTGGCCAAGGCTGGCTCCAGCGACCTGATGGACGTCTACGAATACGCCGAACCGGTGCGTGCCCACGGCCTGGTGTTCATGGACACCCCCGGCTACGACCCGATCTCGGCCACCGGCCAGGTCGCCGGCGGCGCCAACCTGATCGCCTTCACCACCGGGCGCGGTTCGGCCTACGGCTGCGCACCGTCGCCCTCGATCAAGCTGGCCACCAACACCCGCCTGTGGGAAACCCAGGAAGACGACATGGACGTGAACTGCGGCGGCATCGCCGACGCCAGCACCACCATCGAGGAACGCGGCGAACACATCTACCGCCTGATGCTGCGCATTGCCTCGGGCGAGCGCAGCAAGAGCGAACAACATGGCTACGGCCAGAACGAATTCGTGCCCTGGCAGATCGGCGCCATCACCTGAGCCCCTGCCCTCAACCGACAAGGACCCCGCAATGACCTCTGTTCTCGGCCACAACTACATCGCCGGCCAGCGCAGCGCTGCCGGCACCACCGTACTGCAGAGCCTGGATGCGAGCACCGGCGAAGCGCTGGCGTGCACCTTCATCCAGGCCACTGCCGAAGAAGTGGACGCCGCCGCCAAGGCTGCCGCCAGCGCCTACCCGCAGTTCCGTACGCTGCCTGCGACGCGGCGCGCCGAATTTCTTGATGCCATCGCCGACGAGCTGGACGGCCTGGGCGATGACTTCATCGCCACGGTATGCCGCGAAACCGCCCTGCCCGCTGCACGCATCTCGGGCGAACGCGGGCGCACCAGCGGGCAGCTGCGCCTGTTCGCCAACGTGCTGCGCCGTGGCGACTTCCACGGGGCTCGCATCGACCGCGCGCTGCCCGAGCGCCAGCCACTGCCGCGCCCGGACCTGCGCCAGTACCGTATCGGCCTGGGGCCGGTGGCGGTGTTCGGCGCCAGCAACTTTCCGCTGGCCTTCTCCACGGCCGGCGGCGATACCGCCTCGGCGCTGGCCGCCGGCTGCCCGGTGGTGTTCAAGGCTCACAGCGGGCACATGGCCACCGCCGAATGGGTGGCCGATGCGATCCTGCGCGCTGCGCAGCGCACCGGCATGCCGGCGGGGGTATTCAACATGATCTATGGCGCAGGTGTGGGGGAATGGCTGGTGCGCCACCCGGCGATCCAGGCGGTGGGCTTCACCGGCTCGCTCAAGGGCGGCAACGCCCTGTGCAAAATGGCCGCCGAGCGCCCGCAGCCGATCCCGGTGTTCGCCGAGATGTCGAGCATCAACCCCGTCATCCTGCTGCCACAGGCGCTGCAGGTGCGTGGGGCGGCCATCGCCCGCGAGCTGACCGGTTCGGTTACCCTGGGCTGCGGGCAGTTCTGCACCAACCCCGGCCTGATCATCGGCGTGCGCTCGCCGGCGTTCAGTGACTTTGTGCACGCCTTCGTCGCACAGATGGCCGAACAGCCTGCACAGACCATGCTCAATGCCGGGGCACTGGCCAGTTATGCCAAGGGGCTGGAGCACCTGCACCGCCATCCTGGCCTCACGCACCTGGCAGGGGCCGCGCAGAACGGGCGCCAGGCGCAACCCCAGCTGTTCAAGGCCGATGTGAACTTGTTGCTGCAAGGTGATGATTTGCTTCAGGAAGAAGTGTTCGGCCCAACCACCATCGTTATCGAGATAGAGGACGATGCGCAGCTGGCGCTGGCATTGCAAAGGCTGCGGGGACAACTGACCGCCACCCTGATCGGCGAGCAGGCCGAGTTGCTCGAGTACCGCTGGCTGGGTGAGTTGCTGGTGGAAAAGGTCGGGCGGGTTCTGCTCAATGGCTATCCGACGGGGGTCGAGGTGTGCGATGCGATGGTGCATGGCGGACCGTACCCGGCTACGTCCGATGCCCGGGGCACCTCGGTGGGTTCACTGGCGATCGACCGGTTCCTGCGCCCGGTGTGCTTGCAGAACTACCCCGATGCACTGCTGCCCGAAGCGTTGCAGAATGCCAATCCGCTGGGAATCCAGCGGCTGGTCGATGGCGTCATGAGCCGCGAGGCTGTCGGCGCCTGATGCGGGCGCCTTCGCCGGCAAGGCCGGCTCCTGCACCTGCAGGGGCCAGCCTTCCCGGCGACTGGGGTCAACCCTTGTTGGCAGCCAGGCTGTCAACCAGCATTGCGCTCTGCGCATCGCTGGCTTCGATCATCAGCTGCTTCAGGCTCTTGTCGAAGCCCGGGAACGGCGCTTCGAAGTTGAACGTGGACTTGCCCAGCAGCCCGCCCACGTACTGGATACGCGCCGCGTCCCAGCTCACCTGCTTCTGACGGCCCAGGCGCGGGTCGCGCAGGAACACCAGTTGCACCGGGGTAACGCCCGAATAGTCCGCCTTGTCCAGATCGGCACCGGCCGCGATCAGCGCATTGGCCACGGTCTTGTCACGCTGCGTGATGCAGTAGTGCAAGGCAGTCTGGCCCGCGTAGTTCACCGCGTTGATGTCCTGGCTGGCGATCAGGCGCTGGCCCAGTTCCGAGCGCTCCTTGGTCAGGCTGTTGCTCTTGCACAGCTCGTGCAGCGGCGTGTTGCCGAACAGGTTGGCCGTCTTGGCATTGGACAAGGCCAGCAGCTGGTCGAAGTGCGCGTCCGAGCAATCGCGCCACGCGTTCTTCAGGCACATCATCAGCCGGGTATTGCCCTCTGCGGTGGTCTTGAGCGGGTCGGCGCCCAGGCTCACCAGCATGTCGTAGGCATTCTCGGCCACATAGTGGACCGGCAGCTCGGCTTCGGCGACCAGCGGCTTGTTCAGGTCGATGTCAGAGGCCTGCAGCAGGTACTTGAGCGACTCCACATCGGCCACGTAGCCGTCACGGGTAGACTTGCCGGCCAGCGCTTCCTTGAGCTTGTAGTGGTTGGGCGGCACGTCCTGGTACGGCACCAGCACCTGTACATCCAGCTCGCGGTAGATCACGGTCTTGCCGGTGTCCTGCCCCGCCGCGTAGGTTTCGCGTTTTTCGACGGTCTTTTCCGGCCAGTCGGGCGAGGCGAAGTACTGGATCGAATCGCCATCGCGCTGGCCATCCTTGTAGGCAGTGACCTTACGCAGACGGTAGGTGCCGTCGTCGAGCAGCACGAACTCCTCCTGCAGGCCCTCCAGCTTGCCCTGGTTGTAGTGCTTGCGCTCCTGCACCTGGCCGGTCGGGTAGAAGGTTTCCTGCACGCCATCGAGCTGGCCGCTGCCGTCCTTGTCATAGTTGGCGACCACGGCCGGCACCTGCTCGCCATTGACCACGCGCCAGGCCGATTGGGCCAGGGTGCGACCGTTCTGCTTGCTGCCCTCTTCGTGCACCGTGACCTGTTCGCGGGTCTGCAGGCCGCTGGCGCAGTCGAACTGGCTCTCGGTCTGCTTCTTGCCGGCGATGACGATGCGCTGCTGCGGCTTTTTCTCGCCGCCGCTGCAATACACGGTCGTGGTGCCGGTCAGCTGGCCGTCATCGAGTTGCGCCTCGATGGCCACCGAGCCGTCGGCATTGTGGGTAACCCAGTCGCCCTGGACCTTGCCGTTCTTGACCTTGAACTCGGAGATCAGCGTGTCGCCTTCCTTCCAGATGATGGTGCCGGACACCGGCTCCTTGGTCTTCTTGTCCACATAGATGGCAGTGGGCTTGCCCTTGCTGCCCTTGGAGGTGGTGACCTCGTCCCACTGGTAACTCGACCCGCAGCCAGCCAGCAACGCGGCAATGCCTGATACAGCCAGTACTTTTTTCACAGAACGTCCTTGGAGTTGAATGTGGCGTGGGGAGTTACTTGATGCGGGTCAGGGTCATGCTGACCAGCTCACCGCCGTCCAGCACCACCAGGCGGTTGCCGTTGTCTTCGACGCGCGCGTTCATCACCGCGGTGCCGTTCTTGTCGCGGGCGACGACGGTGTCACCGTCACGCTTCCACTCGTCGATCTCGTACTTGTCGCCCAGCAGGGTGATGTAGTCCTCGTCCAGCTCTGCGGTACCCACGTTGCTCTTGAAGCCCATCACGCTGGCCTGCACGTTGAACTTGCCTTCGATGGCATCGCTGCCGCAGCCGGCCAGGGCGGCGAACAGCGAGGTGAGCACCAGCGTCTTGATGATTTTCATTAACCGAGTCCTTAGCACGTATCTGTCTTGTGGGTTGCACGCTGGCACTTTCATATCAACCTGCCAGCATGAGCAACCTATGACCCTGTCCTACAATTTAAGTTCACTTCATAAACAACTTTAGATTATTTGCCTAACTATCTGTTTTAAAACAAAAGATGATGAAAATAGCCTGGGAGCCCGGTGATTTGTTTCCTACGCAGATGAGCCCCGCCATGGCCTATGCTCATCAGCTTGACCCGGATCAACAGCCCGCCGCCCGTGCAGGCGCACCCTGCCCCATGAAGTTGCGCGTGTACCCCTTGAGGAGAAACGACCATGGCCCGCATGAAAGCTGCAATCTTTGTCGAAAAGAACCGCATCGTGCTCGATGAAAAACCGATCCCCGAGGTCGGCCCCTCGGACGCCCTGATCCGCATCACCACCACCACCCTGTGCGGCACCGACGTGCATATCCTGCGCGGCGAGTACCCGGTGGAAAAGGGCCTGACCATCGGCCATGAACCGGTCGGCATCATCGAAAAGCTCGGCGCCCAGGTTAAGGGCTTCACCGAGGGCCAGCGCGTCATCGCCGGCGCCATCACCCCCAGCGGCCACAGCTATGCCTGCCTGTGTGGCTGTTCGTCCCAGGACGGCCCCGGCACGCCGCACGGTTTCAAGCCGGCCGGCGGCTGGAAGTTCGGCAACACCATCGACGGCTGCCAGGCCGAATACGTGCTGGTGCCGGACGCCATGGCCAACCTCTCGCCGATCCCGGACGGGCTGAGTGACGAACAGGTACTGATGTGCCCCGACATCATGTCTACCGGGTTCTCCGGGGCCGAGCGCGGCGGCGTGCGCATCGGCGACACGGTGGCAGTGTTCGCCCTGGGCCCGATCGGCCTGTGCGCGGTGGCCGGGGCCAAGCTGATGGGCGCCACCACCATCATCGGCGTCGACACCGTGCCCGCGCGACTTTCGGTAGCCCGTCAGCTGGGCGCCACCCATGTGGTGGACTTCAAGCAGGGCAACGTGGTGGACCAGATCATGGCCCTCACCCACGGCCGTGGCGTAGACGTGAGCATCGAGGCGCTGGGCACCCAGTCGACCTTCGAGTCGGCGCTGCGCATCCTGCGCCCGGGCGGCACGCTGTCGAGCCTGGGGGTGTACTCCTCCGACCTGACCATCCCGCTGTCGGCCTTTGGCGCCGGGCTTGGTGACTACAGCATCGTCAGCACCCTGTGCCCCGGCGGCAAGGAGCGCATGCGCCGCCTGATGGAGGTGGTGGCCAGCGGCAGCGTCGACCTCAAGCCGCTGGTGACCCACCGCTACAAGCTCGACGACATCGAGGCGGCCTACGAACTGTTCGCGCACCAGCGCGACGGCGTGATGAAAGTCGCGATCACTCCATGAGCACCGCCATCAGGGCTGCATCGCCGGCAAGCCGCTGCTGAGCACCAGGCTGTCGCGGATCTGCCCCGACAGCGCATTGACCCCCGCCATCACCCCGGTGGCGGGGTTCTGCATCAGGCCCTGCCATTCCTCGTTGAGCGCCACATTGAGAATCACCCGCAGCTGCTCGACCATGGCCGGGCGCTCGCTTTCGTGCATCATCGCGCCGATGCCCGCCGAGGCCACCGAGATCAGCGCCCCCACCGCCTTGCCCACCGCAGCCGCCACCGCGCTGGCCGCGCCGCGCGGCACCAGCGTTGCTTCGAGCTGGGCGCTGGCGCGCTTGGCCACCGACGACAGGCCCGTGTCGGACGGCGCCTGGCCTGCCGCCACCGCAGCCTTCTGGATCTGCTCGTTCAACGCCAGGTAGGCCGGCAGGGTCAGCAGTGGCTGGGCCGTGATCAGCTGATGCACCGAGGCGTCGCGTGCGGCCGGCGGGCCGAGGGCGATGGCGGGAATGCGGTTCAGGTGCAGGGCGAACTGGTCGGGGGCGGCGCGGTAGCGCTGGCCGATACCTTGCAGCTGCTGGCCGAGCAGTTGCACGTACAGTTGGGTGGCGCGCTCGCGGATCAGCTGCGGGTTGATTTCCCTGGCCACCGGCTCCAGCACCCGTTCGCGGTACTGCTCCTGCAGGTAGAGCGCCAGGCGGTCCTCGCCGGGCGCGGTCTGCTGGTTCTTGCTGACCTTGTACCAGGCCACCTTGAGGGTCAGCCACTGCTGGGTCCAGTAGCCGGTGAACCACGGAATGAAGTCCGCCTCGGTACGCGCGTGCACTGCGTCTTTCCATACCTTCATGGAGCGTCGCGCATAGTCCTGGGCGGAACGGCTGGCGCCCTCGGAGGCGTCGATGATGTCCCAGTCGACACGTTGCCAGGCGGCCTGGGACAGCACCACCGGGGGTTGCGGCGCTGGTGTCGGCCGGGACCGGGCGCAACCGCCGATGGCCAGCAACAGTGCAAGGGTGCACAGGGCGAGCAGGATGCGCTGGTTCAAGGTCGGCCCCCCGGTGCAGTGAAGCGCTTGCCTGGAGTATAGCGAGCGGCGCGGGAACCACGGCTGGCCTTGGTCGGCGCTGCTCGGTACCCTGTCGGCACCTGCACACATTCAAGGGAGCTTCCATGCGAGGTGAACTGCGAACCCCGGGCGAGCCGTTCAAGCGCCTGTTCATCGCCCTGCCCTGTACCGAGCAGCAATGCCGGGCCATCGGCAAATGGCGCAGCACA
Organism: Pseudomonas palmensis; assembly: GCF_049942755.1. Classification (NCBI taxonomy): domain Bacteria; kingdom Pseudomonadati; phylum Pseudomonadota; class Gammaproteobacteria; order Pseudomonadales; family Pseudomonadaceae; genus Pseudomonas; species Pseudomonas palmensis. Next base: position 4,941,799 of record NZ_CP187958.1, on the reverse strand, counting down.
CTGGGGATCACCCGTGGTCGTCCGGTGCCTGCGGCCAATTTTCACCTGACGCTGATGTTCCTTGGGGAAGTCGGCGTCTCGCGCCTGCCTGCGCTGTGCGACGCCATGGCGGCGGTGCCGCGCCCCGAAGGCCCGCTGCGCCTGGAGCTGGACCGGCTGGTCGCATGGCACCGCGCCGATGCACTGGTGCTGGAGCCCACGCAGACGCCGGTGGCCTTGCGTCAATGGGTGTATGCCCTGCAGCAGGCGTTGCTGCCGCTGGGCGTGGAAGACAGCGTGCGTGAGTTTCGTGCGCACCTGACGCTGGTGCGCGACTACCCGGGTGATGTACCGGAGACGCCGGAGCCACCGGCGTTCAGATTGAACATCGACGATTTCGTGTTGTTCGAGTCCAGTGGCGGCCGCTACAAGCCGATAGCGCAGTGGCCGCTGGCGTGAACCCCTGCCGACCGTGGTGTCGGCGCTGACTGGCAAGGAAGAGCATGTATTACTGGAACAAGGACAATTTCGAAGGCCTCAGGCGCATTGGCGAGGTCTATGCCTCCCGTGAAGGCTTTGCCGGTTTCTCGCGGTATTGCCTGCTGCGCGAACAGGGCCTGAAAAAGCCGGCGCTCAAGGCGCTGGACGAGTTTCTCGACGGTGCGCGTCAGCGGGAGGTGGGCCAGCAGCGGGCGATTGTCTGCGAGATTGCCGATCTTGCCTTCAGCAACAGTGGTGCGCACCAGTTGTTGTCGCATGCCTTGACCCGCTACCTCAGGCAGGTGCTGCGAGCCTGGTGCGACGAGGGCCCGGCGTTGGCCGAGCCTTATCGCTGGATGGGCAAGCTGACGGGCGAGTCGGCGTGGCTCCAGGCGGCACTGGCGCACGACCCGCAGGATCAGGTGGCGTTGCGGCAGTTGGCGCTGGATGAGCTGGGCGAGGTTGATTTCATGGTTCATCACCTGCATGAGTCGGTGTTTCTGGGTGACGTTACCGTTGCGGCGACGAAGCTTGCGCGTGCCAGTGCGCTGGCGCGGTTGATCGAGGCCGAGACGACCCGCAGTTACATTGATGGTGAAGTGTGCAGCCTGCGTGAAATGCTCGAGGCCTGGGCGCAGTATCAGGCGGGTGATCGGGCGGTGGGGTTTGCCCAGTGGTGCGAGGCGCAGGCGCATGAGTTCCGGTTCCTGAAGAGCTACTACTACACCGAATGAGGAGTGGCCCACCTCTATTGTAGGAGCCGGCCTTGCCGGCGAACGAGCGCCACGCGCTCGCCTCCCTAGAGATAAGCCTGCTCCCGCCCCGGGCTGCGCTCGAAATGCCGCTTGTACTCGCGGCTGAACTGCGACGTGCTCTGATACCCCACCCGATGCGCCACCTGCGCCACACCCAACCCCTCGCCTATCAACATCTGCTGCGCCTTGAGCAAACGCAACCGCTTGAGGTACTGGATCGGCGACAGCAACGTGCAGCGCTTGAAGTGCTCATGAAACGTCGAGGTACTCATGTTCGCCCGCCCCGCCAACGCCTCCACGCTCAACGGCTCGGCGTAATGCTCGCGCAAATGGCTGAGGGCTGCAGCGATGCGCGCAAAATGCCCCTGCTGCTCCACCAGCGCCCGCAGCACCCCGGCCTGCGGCCCACGCAAGGCCACGTACAACACCTCGCGCACTCGCGCCGCCCCCATCACCCGGCTTTCCAGCGGGTCGTGCAGGCAACGCAGCAGCCGCTCCACGCTCTCGCGCATCGGCGCATCCAGCGCCGCTGATGTCATGGACTCGGGCGTCTGCGCCGCCACCACCTGGCCAGCCCCCAGCCCCATGCTCTGCACCAGTTCGCTCAGCACCGTGCGGTCGATCGCCACCGACACGCCCAGCAGGGGTTCATCTTCGGTGGCGAAGGTTTCGCACATGAACGGCACCGACAGTGCCTGCACCAGGTAGTGGCCAGCCCCATATTCCAGGGTGCGCGGCCCCAGCCGGGCCAGTTTGCTGCCCTGGGCCAGGATCATCAGGCTCGGTTCGTAGATCTGCGGGCTGCTCGCCACGTAGTGGCTCCAGGACAACACCTGCACCTGCGGCAGGTGGGTGTCGACCGGGCCCGGGCGGGTGGCAAGGGGTTGGATCAGGGCGCAAAGCGTGGCATTGGCATCGGCGTGGCAGGTGAGCTGCATGGGGTACCGCATCAGAGGATCAGACACGCGCATCATCGCAGATTCGCTGCCCACCGCCACTACCGCACGCCCGATCCCGGAGGATCAGGCATGACTATCGGAGCATTAACCCAGGATCAGGTAGGTCTTGCGTACCGTCTGGCGCACGTCCCAGGTGCCCTGGCTGTTGGCGGCAAAGTACAGCGCATCGCCGGCACCGAACGGGATAGGTTCGCCACCCTCGGGGGTGAAGCTGCCCTCGCCGCTGATGATATAGCTGTACTCGGCCTGCACCACCTGGCGCCGGAAGCGCCCCGGCGTACATTCCCACAAGCCGGTGCTGGCGCCCTGCCCGGCCAGCTCCTGGTGCAAAGCGGTACGCGCCATGGCTACCGGCTCGCCCAGGGGGGCGCCGACTGCCGCGCTGGGGCCGAAGGCCGTGTCGTCTTCAAGGTGAATCAGTACAGGGTTCATGTGCAGTCCTCAGGATTTGTCTTCAAGCCCGGCCGGAGCCAGGCGGGCCAGCATGCAGTCAAGACGGCCGGCGGTGTGGCCGGCCATTTCGGCGCGCTCCTTGCGTATCACGGCGTTGCGCACCAGCGAACCGCCCACATAACGCAGCGGCTCCGGCGGGAAGGCCTTGCAGTTGCGCCCCACCAGTGCACAGGTGCTCCAGGCATCCTTGCGCCCCAGGGCCAGGCTGGCCAGGATGCGCCCGCCCAGGCGGCTGGGACCCACGCCGTTGCCGCTCCAGCCGATGCCGTAGTGGATGTTGCCCTGCTCGCCCAGGCCGCCGAAGGTCGGCAGGCTGTCGTAGGTGCGGTCGATGGGCCCCGACCAGGTATGGGTGATACGCACGTCATCGAGCATCGGGTAGGTACGGCGCAGGTCGGCCTCGGTCAGCGCGATGCTGCCCGGGTCGTGGCTGAACACCGGCCCGATCCTGCCGCCGTAGGCTATCGCCCCGGTGCCCTTGCCGAAGGCGATACGGCCATCCACGGTGGTGCGGTAGTAGTCGACCATCAGTTGCGAATCGGTGATCGACTCGGCGCCGGTCCAGCCCATCTGTTCCAGGCGGGTCGCCACCGGCTCGGTGAGCACGATGGAACTGTTGACCGGGGTGATCAGGCGCGCCAGTTGCGGCAAGGCAGCCGCCCAGGCATTGGTGGCCAGCACCACCGAGCCGGCACGGATGCGCGCCTGCGGGGTCAGCACCTGCACCGGTGTGCCGGGCTGGATATCGCTGACCGCGGTACCCTCGGCAATCACCACCCCCGCCTCCAGCGCCACCCGGCGCATGCCGCGCACCAGGGCGCCGGGTTGCACGGTGGCGTTGCTGCGTTCGAACACGCCGGCCAGGTGCACCTTCGAGCCACAACGGCGCGCCACCTCGGCAGCCGGCACCCGCTCGAACGGCGTTACCCCAAGGCGGGCACAGGCGGCCAGCGTGGCGTTCCAGGTGTCGATGTGCGCGGGGCTGGTGGCCGTCCACAGCCAGCCCTTCTGGCGAAAGTGCGCGTCGATCTGGTGCTGCTGGCAGAACTCGCCCAGCTCGCTGATCGCCCGCTCGGCGCTGTGCCCCAGAAACAGCGCCTGCTCCCGGGTGCAGAAGCTCGCCAGGGTGCCCACCTTGGGCCACCACGACATCACGAAGCCGCCGTTGCGCCCCGAGGCGCCCCCGCCGCACACGTCCTGCTCCAGCACCATCACGCGGATATCCGGCTCATGTTCCTTGAGGGTCAGGGCGGTCCACAGGCCGACGAAGCCGCCACCGACGATCACCACATCGGCGTCGTGCTCACCCTGCAGCGCCGGGCCGGGTTTGAGGCTGGGCTCGGCGCTTTCCAGCCAGTAGCTGCGTTTGAGCGGTGCGCTGGGGGTCAGTTTCATGAGCGTGCCGCCCAGGCGTTGAAGCGCTGTTCGAGCAGTTCGCCGTGGTCGGCCCAGAAGCTTGCGTTCATCGGCAACTGGCCTTGCAGGTTGGGGCTGCCGGTGGGCAGCTCGCTGACCCGCTGCTCGCTCAGCAGGCCCAGGGCCTCGCGGTTGACCGGCCCGTAGGCGATCTGTTCGGCGTAGCCCTTCTGCTGCTCGGCCTTGAGGGTGTGGTTGATGAACTTCAGTGCTTCGTCGCGCTTCTTGGCCCCACGCGGAATGGCCCAGGCGTCCATGTCATAGATGCCGCCATTCCACACGATGCGCAGCGGGGTCTGGCTCTGCACCGCGCTGATCCGGCCGCTGTAGGCCGAGCTCATCACCACGTCGCCCGAGGCCAGGTATTGCGGCGGCTGGGCGCCGGCCTCCCACCACTGGATGCTCGACTTGATCTGGTCGAGCTTGGCGAAGGCGCGGTCCTGGCCTTCACGGGTGGCCAGCAGGGTGTAGACATCGGCCGCCGGCACGCCGTCGGCCAGCAGGGCGAATTCCAGGGTATACATGGCGCCCTTGCGCAGCCCGCGCTTGCCGGGGAATTTCTCCAGGTTCCAGAAGTCGTCCCAGCTGGTGGGGGCCACCTTGAGCTTGTCGGCGTTGTAGGCGATCACCGTCGACCACACGAAAAAGCCCACGCCGCACGGCTGTACCGCACCGGGCAGCAGTTGCGCGGCCACGGCCGGGTCCGGGGCGAACTCTTCGAGCAGGCCTTCTTCACAGGCGCGTGCCAGCTCGGGCAACTCCATCTCGACCACATCCCACGAGACGCTGCCGGTATCGACCATCACCTTGACCTTGGCCATCTCGCCATTGAACTCGCCGGCCACGATGCGGGTGCCGGTCTGTGCCTGGTAGGTGTCATAGAAGGCCGCCACCTGTGCGGCCTTGTTGGCCCCGCCGTGGGACACCACGGTGAGGTCGGCCAGCGCCGATGTGCTGCACGCAGCGGCAGCGATCAGGGTGAGCGAAAAGGCCAGATTCTTGTGCATTGTTATGTTCTCCGGGTCGGGATGGCTCAGTAGGCCAAGTGTCGAGCCGCAGCCGGGTCGCCACAATCAGACGCAAACAAGATTCAGCCGCGCACCTTCATACGTTCGTACAAAGCCGTTCAAAGGCGCGCCATGCCCGGTTACACTGGCCGTCACCCTGCCCCGGAAGCTGCCCCATGGCCCTGTCTGTCAGCGACATCATCGCCCTGCCCGAACTGCGCACCCGCGTCATCAGCGGTGCCGGAGGGCTGGGCAAGCCGGTACGCTGGGCCCACGTGTGCGAACTGGCCGACCCCAGCGAATGGCTGGGCGACGCCGACCTGCTGATGACCACCGGCATCGGCATACCCGCCGATGCCGATGCCCAGCGCGCGTACGTGGAAAACCTCGCGGCCGCTGGCCTGGCGGGCATGATGATCGGCGAGAACATGCAGGCCCCGGCCAACCTCGAGGCCTTGATGGAGCGGGCCGACGCCCTGGATTTTGCGGTGATGTTCACCCACTACGGCGTTCCCTTCGCCGCCGTCACGCGGGCCATCGTCGATGCCGGCCAGCAGGAGGAGCAGGCGCGCCGCAATGCCATCACCCGGGTCTACGAAAGTGCCCGCATGAGCATTCAGGGGCTGGGCCTGGGCGCACTGCTCAAGCGCCTGGAAAAGGACGTGCAGGCGCGCCTGACCCTGCTCGACGCCGCGTCGCTCGCGCCCTGGCGCGACGCACTGGGCGGCCTGCCGACAAGCCAGCGCCAATGGCTGGCGGCCCGCCAGCGCGACACCTCGGGCAACCGGCCGGTGGTGCAGCGCCACGCGCTGGAGGCGGGCGAGCTGCTGGTGATGGCGCTGCCGTCCCAGGCCGACTGCCTGCTGGTGGCCGAAGGTGACGGGCTGCTCGACTACGGCCTGTTGCACCATGTGGTGGCGGTGCTGGGCATCGAGCTGGAGCGCCTGCGGGTCGACAACGAGCGCAACCTGCGCCTGGGCTCCGAGCTGCTGGACGACCTGTTGCAGCAGCGTCTGCCGGCGCATCAGGCACAACAGCGCCTGGCCGCCTTCGACATCGGCGCCGAACAGGCCTGCCTGCTGCTCGGCCGCGCCGCCGGGGTGTCACCGGCGGCCTGCGACGAAGCCCTGCAACGCCAGGGTCGTCGCGTGCTGATTCGGGTTCAGGGCGATGACCTGATCGTGCTCGGCGCCGCCGAAAGCATCCCGCAGTTGCAGGCGCAACTGCAGGCGCCGCTGGGGGTGAGCAACCCGCTGGGCCACGCCGGGCGCAGTGTCGAGGCGCTGCGCGAGGCGCGCCTGGCACTGGCCCACACCAGCGCCGCGCAACCGCTGGTGACCTACGCCCAGGCCGGCGCCAGCGTACCGTGGCTGGCGCAGAGCCTGGATGAAGCCGAACGTACCTTCCGCAACGTACTGGGCCCGCTGGCCGACTACGACAGCCAGCAGAACACCCAGCTGCTGCACACCCTGCAGGTGTTTCTGCAACACAACCGCTCGTGGCTGGCGGCGGCCGCGCAGCTGCACGTGCACAAGCAGACGCTGGTGTACCGCATGCGCCGCATCGAAGAGATCACCGGCCGCTCGCTGGACAGTACCGAGGACGTGGCCACGCTGTGGTTCGCCTTGCGCGCGGCGCGCATGGCGGGGCTGGCCTGAGGGCTAGGCGGCAGACGCCCCAGCGTGCTGCCATGGCGCCCCCTTGGCGAAGGCCGCCTCCATCCAGTGCTTGAACGCCAGGGTAGTGGCCGTGGTGAAGCGCGCCGAAGGCCGCATCAGGTAGATGCCCGACGCCGAGTCCAGCTGCCACTGGGGCAGCACGCGCACCAGGCGCCCCTCGGCCAGGTCCTGGTGCATCATCCAGTCGCCACCGGCCAGAATCCCCACGCCGCAGCGCGCCGCCGCCAGCAGTGCCTCGTTGTCATTGCTGATCAGGCTGCCCTGCACCCGCACCGTCTGCTGCCCGCCCTGCCCGTTCAGGCGCCAGTCGGGGAACGAACGCAAGCCGCTGAAACCCAGGCAATTGTGCCCGGCCAGGTCGGATGGCCGTTGCGGTGCGCCGTGACGATGCAGATAGGCCGGCGCAGCACACAGGATGCGCGTGTGCTCGCACAGCTTGCGCGCCACCAGCCGGTTGTCGGCCAGCTCGCCGACGCGCACGGCCACGTCGAAGCCTTCGCCCACGATATCGACGAAGCGGTCGGCATAGTCGACGTCGACGGTCACCTCGGGGTAGGCCAGGGAAAACCCGGCCACCAGCGGGCTCAGCCAGCGCCGGCCCATCGCCCCCGGCAGCGCCACGCGTAGACGCCCGCGCACCTGCGCCGCACCGTTGCAGGCCTCGAGTTCGGCCGTGCTGATCAGGCTGGCGGCATGCTGCAGGCGCTCCACCAGCCGCGTGCCCTCGTCGGTGAAGCGCAGTTGCCGGGTGGTTCGCTCCACCAGGCGAATACCCAGGCGCTGCTCCAGAGCCGCCAGGCGCTTGGACAGCACCGAGGCATGGCGTTGCAGCACCCGGCCGGCGGCAGCGAACGAGCCGTGCTCGTGCAGCGCCAGCAAGGTGGCAAATTCATCGGCCTGACGGCTGTCGAAAGGGTCCATCGGTGAGGTCGGCCTCGTGCGCGTCGGTCAGGGGATCAGCACGACCGCCCCCTGGGACCGGCCTTGCTCGATGGCAGCATGGGCGCTGGCCACGTCGGCCAGGGGGTAGCGTTGCCATATGTGCGGCTGGATGATACCCGCCGCCAGTGCATCCAGCACATCCTGTGCGCGCTGCTGGTACTCCTGGGGGCTGGCGGTATGTGCCGCCAGTGACGGCCGGGTGAGGAACAGCGAGCCCTTGGCGTTCAGCGTGCCCACCTCGACCGCTGGGGGCACGCCGCTGGTGGCGCCGAACGACACCAGCGTGCCGCGCGGGCGCAGGCTGTCCAGCGACGCCTCCCAGCTCACCCGGCCGACCGAGTCGTAGACCACATCGACCTTGTGGCCCTGGGTCAGCTCGCTCACCTGGGCCGCCAACGTGGCTGCGTCGAACACCAGCACCGCATTGCAGCCGGCCGCCTTGGCGCGCTCGACGCTTTGCGCCCTGGACACCACACCAATCACATGGGCGCCCAGGTGCCTGGCCCACGGCACCATGATCTGCCCTACCGCCCCCGCCGCACCGTAGATCAGCACACGCGTGCCGGGGCCTACCGGGTAGCTCGCCTTGAGCAGGTACTGGGCGGTGATGCCCTTGAACAGCACGGCAGCCGCGTCTTCGAACGACACGGCAGCGGGCAGCCTGACCAGGCGCTCGGCCGGGTACAGGCGTGCACTGGCATAGCCACCCAGCGGCCCGGTGGCATAGGCCACACGGTCGCCCACGGCCACCTCGGTCACGCCCGCCCCCAGCGCCCGCACGGTGCCGGCACCTTCCAGGCCCAGCGCGGACGGCAATGCAATCGGCACAGTGCCCTTGCGCTGGTTGATGTCCAGCGGGTTGACGCCGATCGCGGCCTGTTCAAGCCACACCTGGCCCGGGCCTGGCGCTTGCACGGCGCCGGCCTGAAGCTGCATCACCTCGGGGGCGCCTACCGCCTGGAGCGTGATTGAAGTCACCATGATGTTGCCTCTTGCAGTGGTTGAAGGTCTGCAAAGGCTAATTAGCGCACCCGTAAACGACAATACAGCGCCATTGCCGAACATATGTGCACCTGATGCAGCAATGCCAGGTGCCCTTCGCCCCCTACAGCGCCCGCACCAGCGCCGCTGCCACAATGCCTGCCGCAATCGCCGGCAGCGGCTTTTTCACCAGCAGCATCACCACCGCCGTGCTCAGCAGCGCCAGGCGTGCGCCGTTGTCGCCGTTCACCGCCAACGGCGTCAGCACCGCCACCAGCACCGAGCCGGACATCGCGCTGATGAACTGCTGCACGCGGTAGTTGATGGGCACGAACGACATCACGAACACACCCCCCCAACGGGTGGCCAGGGTCACCAGGCCCATGATCACCACCAGCAGCAGCGTGCCGGCGCCTGCAGTTTCAACGTTCATGCTTGTTCTCCATCCACACCACACCCAGAATGCCGCCCGCCAGCGCGCCCACCACCACGTGGCTGTTCTCCGGCAGGTACCAGTAGGCCAGCAGCGACGAACCGGCCGCCACGATCCAGATCATCAGCATGCGCAGGCTCTTGTGCCCGCCCAGCACCATCGCCAGCAGAAAGCAGCCCATCACCATGTCCAGGCCCAGGCTGACCGGGTCGTGGATCGCATTGCCGAAATGCAGCCCCAGCCAACTGCCCAGGCACCACGCCGACCACAGCGCGATACCGCCGCCCAGCACCAGGCCCAGGCCCGGCTTGCCGGCGTTCAATGCCTGCATGGCCATCGCCCAGTTGGCGTCGGACACCACCAGCATCACGCCGTAGCGCCGGGCAGTGGGCAGCTCGCGCAGCCAGGGGTACAGCGTGGCGCCCATCAGCAGGTGACGGGCATTGATGGCGAACACGGTGATAATCAGCGGCACCAGCGGTACCTGCTCGCCCCACAGTTCCAGCGCGGCGAACTGCGAGGCGCCGGCGAACACCAGTGCGCTCATCAGCAGGGTCGCCGCGTCCCCCAGCCCGGTCTGGGCTGCAGCGAGGCCGAAGGCCACACCGAACACCACGACGAACAGGGAAATCGGCAAGAGTTGCTTGAAGCCAGCCCAGACGTCGCTCCACGCAAGCCTGGATAGATGCTTCTCTACGGTTGACAAGGCACAGCCTCCTTCGTGTGGCGATCTTGTCATGCACCGGCCCGAAGGGGCGCATGCCGAACCGCTCGTTTTATAGTGACGCACGCGCGCGCTGGCGTGCGGGCGCTACTATGCCCGCACACACGCGCGTCACAAAGCCTGTTGTGCAGTTGTCGGCGAATTTACTCTCGCGTCGGTGCCTTGGGTCGCAAGGCGGCCTCGATGGCAGCGATGTCTATCTTGTCCATCTGCATCATCGCGTCGAAGGCACGCTTGGCCGCAGCCGGGTCGGGGTGGCTGATCGCGGCGGTCAGCGCGCGCGGGGTGATCTGCCACGACAGCCCCCACTTGTCCTTGCACCAGCCGCACACGCTGGCCTGGCCGCCGTTGCCGATGATCGCCTGCCACAGGCGGTCGGTCTCGGCCTGGTCGTCGGTGGCCACCTGGAACGAGAACGCCTCGCTGTGATGGAAGGCCGAGCCGCCATTGAGGCCCAGGCACGGGATGCCCATGACCGTGAATTCCACGGTCAGCACATCGCCCTGCTTGCCGGCAGGGAAGTCGCCGGGGGCACGGTGCACGGCGCCCACCGCGCTGTCGGGAAAGATGCTGGCGTAAAAGGTGGCAGCCTCCAGCGCCGCGCCGTCGTACCAGAGGCAGATCGTGTTCTTGCTGTTCATCGTGGTTCTCCACAGAAAAGCGACAGACCTCTGCAGTCTAGTCGCCCGCAGCGCAACCCTTGAGCCAGTCGATCAGTACCTGCACCCGCCGGGGCAACGGGTCGCGCGGCGGGTGAACCAGAAAGTAGTCATAGCGCCCCGGCTGGGAAAACCCGCCGAACGGCAGCACCAGCTCGCCCTGGTCGATACGCGCCTGCACCAGGCGCTGGCGGCCGATGGCGATACCGGCGTGGTGGATGGCCGCCGTCACGCACAGGTCCGACCGATCGAAGGTCAGGCCGCGCTGCGGCAAGGCGTCCAGCAGCCCCTGCTGGCCAGCCCACAGTTGCCACTCGGCATCGAACACCGCGTTCTCCCAGGCCAGTGCATCGTGCAGCAAGGTGCACTGGCGCAGATTGGCGGGGTTGTCGAACAGCTGGTGCAGCTCGGCATAGCGCGGGCTGCACACCGGGGCGATGGTCTCGCTCATCAGCGCATGGCTGACCAGGCCGGGAAACTCGCCATTGGCGTACAGCAGCGCCAGGTCGATGTTGTGCGTGCGAAAGTCGACCGCATCGTTGCCCACCCGCACGTCCAGCGCGATATTCGGGTAGCGCTGGTGGAAGTCGGCCAGGCGCGGCACCAGCCAGCATTGCGCTGCGGACGGGCGCGCATACAACGCCACCGCCCCGCGCAGCTCGGCCTCGGGCGATGGCTCCAGGGCATCGCCCAGCTGCTCCATCACCCCCTGCAGTATCGCGAACACCCGCTCGCCCTCGGCTGTCAGGCGTATGCGCCGGGTCAGCCGCTCGAACAGGCGCAGCGCCAGGGCCTGCTCCAGGCGGGCGATACGGTGGCTCACCGCACTGGGGGTCAGGCACAGCTCCTCGGCTGCCTGGGCAAAGCTCAGGTGCCGCGCCGCCACCAGAAAGGTGTGCAGGTTGGCAAATTGCGAGCTGTTCAGGCGTGCGCTCAAACGCGGGGGCAGGTTCAGCATCGGGGCAGGTTCCGCTAGTGTCCGGCCAGCAGTGTACGGCCCTGCGCCAGATACGCCTGCATTTCATCGTCCGGCACCATGCTGCCGCCGGTGCCCCACACCAGGTGCGTGGCATTGGCCAGGCGCTGCGCGCTCAGGCCCAGGCGCTGGCGATAGCCCTGCCGTTCCCCGGTCACCCGCAGGAACCCCGGCAGCCCGGCCAGCGCCGAGGGTTCCAGGCGATGGCCCTCGATGGCTTCGAGTTGCGCCAGTTGCCGATACAGCTGCTCGTCGGGAACGGTGTAATAGCCGTCGATCAGGCGCTGCATGGAGCGCCCGACAAACCCGGACGGGCGCCCCACCGCCAGGCCGTCGGCGGCGGTGCGGTTGTCGATGCCGAAGTCGTACACGCTGACCTGCTCGTGCAGCCCGGTGTACACCCCCAGCAGCATGCAGGGCGAATGGGTCGGCTCGGCGAACACGCAGTGCACCGCGTCGGCGAAGATCTGCTTCAGACCGAATGCCACCCCGCCAGGGCCACCACCAACGCCGCATGGCAGGTAGACGAACAGCGGGTGCTCGGCATCCACCCTGATGCCCGCCGCTTCAAGCTGGCGTTGCAGGCGACGCGCCGCCACCGCGTAGCCGAGGAACAGGTTGATGGAGTTCTCGTCATCGACGAAATGGCAGCGCGGGTCGGCCTCGGCCTGCTGGCGCCCCTGCTCCACCGCCACGCTGTAGTCGGACGCATACTCGATCACCTCCACCCCGCAACTGCGCAGGCGGTCCTTCTTCCACTGCCGGGCGTCGGCCGACATGTGCACGCTGGCCTTGAAGCCCAGGCGCGCACTCATGATGCCGATGGACAGGCCCAGGTTGCCGGTGGAGCCGACCGCCACGCTGTACTGGCCGAAAAATGCCCGCGCGCGGTCGCTGTCGAGGCTGGCGTAGTCATCCCCAGGCTGCAGGATGCCCGCCGCCAATGCGAGGTCTTCGGCGTGCTTGAGCACCTCGTAGATACCGCCACGCGCCTTGATCGAGCCGGAGATCGGCAGCAGGTTGTCGGCCTTGAGCCACAGCGCGCCCTGCACGGGTACCTGCGCTTCGGCGCACAGCGCGGCCTGCACCTGCGCCAACGGCAGCAGGGGCGACTCGATGATGCCCTTGCTCACCGCCGTCTGCGGGAAGGCCGAGGCAATGTAGCTGGCAAAACGTTCCAGCCGCGCGCTGGCGTCGTCCACATCGGCCAGGGTCAGCGGCACGTCGCCCAGCGCCTGCGCTGTCGGGGCCAGGCCCGGGTTGAACCAGGTGGTCGGTTGCAGGCGCACCAGGTCGGCGATCAAGGGGTGGCTGTGCTGCCACTGGTCCAGGGTCTTGTCGTGAATCATGCGGTTCTCCAGAAAAGTGACGGTAGTACGGGCAGGCTCATACCCAGTGCGACAGCAACAGGGTCATGCCCAGGGCCACGACCGAAGCCAGCAGTGTCGCGGCGGTGAATTTTTTGAGCGCCTCGCCCAGCGACACGCCCAGGTATTCCTTGACCACCCAGAACGCCGAGTCGGTGACGGTAGTCCAGCCAATCGCGCCGGCGCCAATGGCAATGATCACGATCTCGCGGTTCTGCCCCGGCATCGCGTCCAGCAGCGGCAGCACCATGCCGGCGGCGCTGACCATCGCCACGGTGGCCGAGCCGACCGCCAGGTGCATCAGCCCGGCGACGAACCAGGCCAGCAGGATCGGGTTCAGGTCCCACTGCGACAGGGTGCTGGCCAGTACCTTGCCGACCCCGCTGTCGATCAGTACGCCATTGAAGGCACCGCCGGCACCGATGATCAACAGGATACTGGCCAGCGGGGTGAAGGAGCCGGCAGTCAGCGCCTGCAACCGGGCCATGCCCAGGCCACGGCGCAGGCCCAGCGCCCAGTAGGCGAAGCACACCGCGATGGCCAGGGCAGTGAGCGGGTTGCCGAGGAACATCATCAGCCGGTACAGCCCGGCCTCGGGCGCCAGGGTCATGCTGGCCAGGGTCTTGCCCACCATCAGCAGCAGCGGCAGCAGAATCACCAGCAGGGTCAGGCCCAGGCCCGGCATCGACTGGCCAGCGGCTGGCGTGGCGGCAGGCTCTGCCGCGGCCTGCGCGTCGGGCGCCGCGTGCCGCGGGCACACCAGCGTGGCCCATACCGGGCCGGCAATCACCGCGGTCGGCAGGCCGACGATCAGCCCGTACAGGATCTCCTTGCCCACGTCGCCCCCCAGCAGCTGGGTGATGGCCATTGCCGCCGGGTGCGGCGGCAGCATGCAGTGCACGGTCATCAGCGATACGGCCAGTGGCAGGCCGACATAGAGGATGTTGAGCCGGGTCTGGCGGGCCACCACGTAGATCAGTGGTATCAGCAACACGAAACCGACTTCGAAAAACACCGGTATGCCCACCACGAAGCCCACCAGCATCATGGCCCACGCCGTGCGCTGTTCACCCAGGGCGTCGAGCAGCGAGCGCGCAATGCGTTCGGCGCCGCCCGACACCTCCAGCAGTTTGCCCAGGATGCTGCCCAGGCCGATCACCGCCGCAAGAAAACCCAGGGTGCCGCCCATGCCCTTCTCGAACGAATCGGCGATGGCCGGCAGCGGCATGCCGGCCCCGGCGCCCACCACAAAACTGGCCAGCATCAGGGCCAGGAACGAGTGCACCCGAAACCTGACCACCAGCACCACGATCAGGCCGATGGCCGCCATCAATATCAGTAACAAACCTGCGTCTTCGTGCATGACTTCGCCTTTATTTGTTTTAGTGAGCGATTGCCGCGCAGGGCGCGGTCGGAGGCGATTAGGCGGCACGCAGGCAGGCCTTTACAAAGGATGGTTTTTCAGCGCACAGGTGATCTGAGGTCATCTGCCAGGGCCCTCGCCGGGCGGACACCTGAACCTTAAACCGCTATGATTCCCGCCATCACTCATGACCCCTTTGGCCGCTGGTAACCACCGCATGATCGAAGTCACCGAAGTTTCCATTGCGCAGCTGCGCGCCGCCCTCGAATCGGGCCAGACCACCTCGGTCGAGCTGGTGAAGGCCTACCTCGCCCGCATCGATGCCTACGACGGAGCAGACACGCCCACCGCGCTCAATGCGGTGGTGGTGCGCAACCCCGAAGCCCTGCGCGAAGCCCAGGCATCCGACGAGCGTCGTGCCCAGGGCAAGCCCCTCGGCCCGCTCGACGGCATCCCCTACACCGCCAAGGACAGTTACCTGGTCAAGGGCATGACCGCCGCCTCCGGCAGCCCGGCCTTCGCCAACCTGGTGGCCTACCGCGACGCCTTCACCATCGAGCGCCTGCGCGGCGCCGGGGCGATCTGCCTGGGCAAGACCAACATGCCGCCCATGGCCAACGGCGGCATGCAGCGCGGCGTGTATGGCCGGGCCGAAAGCCCGTACAACGCCGCCTACCTCACCGCACCCTTCGCCTCGGGCTCGTCCAACGGCGCGGGCACGGCCACGGCGGCCAGCTTCGCCGCGTTCGGCCTGGCCGAGGAAACCTGGTCCAGCGGCCGCGGCCCGGCCTCCAACAATGGCCTGTGCGCCTACACCCCTTCGCGCGGGGTGATCTCGGTGCGCGGCAACTGGCCGCTGACGCCGACCATGGACGTGGTGGTGCCCTTCGCCCGCACCATGGCCGACCTGCTCGAAGTGCTCGACGTGGTGGTGGCCGAAGACCCCGATACCCGTGGCGACCTGTGGCGCCTGCAGCCCTGGGTGCCGATCCCCAGCGTGGCCTCGGTGCGCCCCGCCGCCTACCCGCAACTGGCGGCGGACAGCGCGGCGCTGGCCGGCAAGCGCTTCGGCATCCCGCGCATGTACATCAACAAGGACCCGGATGCCGGCACCTCGGACAGCCCCGGCATCGGCGGCCCGACCGGCCAGCGCATCAACACGCGGCCTTCGGTGATCGCACTGTGGGAGGCGGCGCGCAAGGCACTGGAAGCGGCCGGCGCCGAGGTGCTCGAAGTGGATTTCCCGCTGGTATCGAACTGCGAGGGCGACCGCCCAGGTGCGCCCACCGTGTTCAATCGCGGCCTGGTGTCCAAGGCATTCCTGCACCATGAACTGTGGGACCTGACGGCCTGGGCCTTCGACGACTTCCTGCAGGCCAACGGCGACCCGCAGCTCAACCGCCTGGTGGACGTGGACGGGCCGAAGATCTTCCCCCACGACCCCGGCACCCTGCCCAACCGCGAGGGCGACCTGGCGGCGGGCATGGACGAGTATGTGCGCATGGCCGAGCGCGGCATCACGCCGTGGGACCAGATCGCCACCCTGCCCGATGGCCTGCGCGGGCTGGAGCAGACGCGGCGCATCGACCTGGAAGACTGGATGGACAGGCTGGGGCTGGATGCGGTGCTGTTCCCGACGGTGGCCGATGTGGCCCCGGCCGATGCCGATGTGAACCCGGCCTCGGCGGATATTGCCTGGAGCAACGGGGTGTGGGTGGCCAACGGCAACCTGGCGATCCGTCACCTTGGGGTGCCGACGGTGACGGTGCCGATGGGGGTGATGGCGGACATCGGCATGCCGGTGGGGCTGACCTTTGCCGGGCGGGCGTATGATGACTCGGCGTTGCTGCGCCTGGCCTCGGCGTTCGAGGCTACGGGTTCAAAGCGCTTGATACCGCCGCGAACCCCGATGCTGGCACGCCGTAAATAGATAGAGGTTGGTGCCTATCGCGGGTCAAGCCCGCTCCCACAGAGAACATCACTGGGACCGAACCCAGCGCACATTTCCTGTGGGAGCGGGCTTGACCCGCGATCGAGCGCGCAGCGCTCGCAAGACCGATCGCCACGAACTATCAGACAAAAAAGGGGGACGCCATCACGGCGCCCCCCCTTTTTTTGTCAGCCTGAACCCATCAGTTCCAGGGACGATCGCCGTTCTCGTCCTTGATGCGGGTCGGCAGGCCCATCACGTCCAGCGCCTTCAGGAACGGCTCGGCCGGCAGTTCCTCGACGTTGGCCATGCGCTGCACGTCCCACTCGCCACGGGCCACCAGCAGGGCCGCCGCCACCGGCGGCACGCCCGCGGTGTAGGAGATGCCCTGGCTGTCGGTCTCGGCATAGGCCTCTTCGTGATCAGCCACGTTGTAGATGAACACTTCGCGTGGCTGGCCGTCCTTGGTGCCCTTGACCAGGTCGCCAATGCAGGTCTTGCCGGTGTAGCCCGGCGCCAGCGAAGACGGATCCGGCAGCACGGCCTTGACCACCTTGAGCGGCACCACTTCCAGGCCCTCGGCGGTCTTCACCGGTTGCTCGGACAGCAGGCCCAGGTTCTTCAGTACGGTGAACACATTGATGTAGTGCTCGCCGAAGCTCATCCAGAAACGCACGTTCGGCACGTCGAGGTTCTTGGACAGCGAGTGCACTTCGTCATGGCCGGTCAGGTACAGGTTCTGCGAACCCACCACCGGCAGGTCGTCGGTACGCTTGACTTCGAACATGGTGTTGCTGGTCCACTGGCTGTTCTGCCAGCTCCACACCTGTCCGGTGAATTCGCGGAAATTGATTTCCGGGTCGAAATTGGTGGCGAAATACTTGCCATGGGAGCCGGCATTGACGTCGAGAATGTCGATCGAATCAATGCGGTCGAAATACTGTTGTTGCGCCAGTGCTGCATAGGCATTGACCACACCCGGGTCGAAGCCCACGCCAAGAATGGCGGTGATGTTCTTCTGCTGGCATTCCTCGAGGTGCTTCCACTCGTAGTTGCCATACCAGGGCGGCGTCTCGCAGATCTTGCCCGGTTCTTCGTGAATGGCGGTGTCCAGGTAGGCCACGCCGGTATCGATGCAGGCACGCAGCACCGACATGTTGAGGAAGGCGGAACCGACGTTGATCACGATCTGCGATTCGGTTTCGCGGATCAGCGCCTTGGTTGCCTCGACATCCAGTGCATTGAGCGAAAAGGCCGTGATGTCGGCGGGTACCTTCAGGCTACCCTTGGCCTTGACGCTGTCGATGATGGCCTGGCATTTGGAGATGTTGCGTGACGCGATGGCAATACGACCGAGTTCGTCGTTGTGCTGCGCGCACTTGTGGGCCACCACCTTGGCGACACCTCCTGCACCAATGATAAGAACGTTTTTCTTCAATTTCTTTATCTCTCCTTTCCGCCAGCTTACGAGAGGCTGGACAGGTAGTCGTCAAAACCAAATTCGCGAACCACCTCGACAGTACCGTCAAGTTGTTTCACTACGATGGATGGCATCTTCAAACCGTTGAACCAGTTTTTCTTGACCATGGTGTAGCCTGCCGCGTCGATGAACGACAGCCGATCGCCGATGGCCAGCGGACGATCGAATTGATACTCGCCGAAGATGTCCCCGGCCAGGCAGGATTTGCCGCATACCATGTAGGTGTGCTCACCCTCGCTGGGCGCCAGCTTGGCGTTGAGGCGATAGATCAGCAGGTCGAGCATGTGCGCCTCGATGGAGCTGTCGACCACGGCCAGGTGCTTGCCGTTGTACAGGGTGTCGAGCACGGTCACTTCCAGCGAAGCGCTCTGGGTGATCGCCGCTTCGCCCGGCTCCAGGTACACCTGCACGCCGTACTTCTGCGAGAACGCCTTCAGGCGCGCGCAGAATGCATCCAGTGCATAGTCTTCGCCGGTGAAGTGGATACCGCCGCCCAGGCTCACCCACTCGACCTTGTGCAGCAGCTCGCCGAAGCGCTCTTCGATGGTGTTGAGCATCTGGTCGAACAGGCCGAAATCGCCGTTCTCGCAGTTGTTGTGGAACATGAAGCCGGAGATCTGCGACATGACCGCATCGATCTTGACCGGGTCCCATTCGCCCAGGCGGCTGAACGGGCGCGCCGGGTCGGCCAGCAGGTAGTCCGAGCTGCTCACCTGCGGGTTGACGCGCAGGCCGCGCACCTTGCCTTCGGTGGCCTGGGCATAGCGCTGCAGCTGGCCGATGGAGTTGAAGATGATCTTGTCGCAGTTCTCGATCATCTCGTCGATTTCATCGTCGGCCCAGGCCACGCTGTAGGCGTGGGTCTCGCCTTCGAACTTCTGGCGGCCGAGCTTGAGCTCGTAGAGCGAGGACGAGGTGGTGCCGTCCATGTACTGCTGCATCAGGTCGAACACCGACCAGGTGGCGAAGCACTTGAGCGCCAGCAGGGCCTTGGCCCCGGACTGTTCGCGCACATAGGCGATCTTCTGCATGTTGTGCAGCAGCTTGGTTTTGTCGATGAGGTAGTACGGCGTCTTGATCATTTCGAGGCCCCCGGCAAGGCCGGCCAAAAAAAGGACACGCATTGTGCCTTCACTGCACGGGAATCGAAAGCTCGGAAGTGATTTTTGCCCGACGCGGATTTTTCGGGTGCACCCATCGCAGGTCGAACCCGCCCCCACACGGGAGCGGGCCTGGACGTCAGAAGTCCCAGCGAGTGCTGAACATCACGTTGCGCGGGTCACCGTAGTACGAGGAGTTATAGAAGCCGATGTTGGTGTAGTAGTACTTGTCGAACAGGTTGTAGACGTTGACCGACGCCGACAGGTGCTCGGTGAACTGGTAGCGCGCCATCAGGTCGACCAGCCAGTACGGGGTCTGGGTGAAGGTGTCATTGGTGCCCTTGGCGTAGTTGTTGAGGACCTGCCAGCCCTTGCCCTGCCAGCGTGCCCCACCGCCCACGGTGAGCTTGTCGAGGCGCCCGCCAAGTTTGTAGGTGGTGTAGAGGTTGAGCTGATCTTCGGGCTCCCAGGTAGCTACCTTGGCCCCGCCCTGGTCGCGGCTGACCTTGTGCGTGTAGCCGGCCTGCACCTGCCAGCCGGGTGCCAGCTCCCCGGACACCTCTGCCTCGTAGCCCTTGGTTCTGGACTTGATGCCCATGTAGGCGTAGTCGATGTCGGGGTTGGTTGGCCTGGCGTTGTAGAACGTGTCGGCCTGCGGGCGGTTATCTTCGTGCACTTCGAAGTAGGCCAGGCTGGTGTTCAGGCGACCGTCGTAGAACTCACCCTTGATGCCCACCTCGTAGTTCTGGCCCTCGTTGGGCTCGAGCATCCTGTTGCGGCTGTCACGGTAGGCCGTCTGCGGCAGGAAGATATCGGTGTAGCTGGCATACGCAGAGAAGTTGCTGTTGAGGTCGTACACCACCCCGGCATAGGGCACCAGCCGTCCGCTCTCCTGGCTGTCGCTGGTGCCGGTGACCTGAAAGTTTGCCAGGCGGCTGCCCAGCAGCAGCGAAAGGTCATCGGTGACACTGAAGCGCGCAGTCAGGTAGCCGCCACTTTGCCGGGTGGTTTCGTCGTTGCGCTTTGTCACCGAGCCCCAGTCCGGCTCGATGGCCTGACCGTGCCAGCTCTCCAGATCGTATTCGTTGTCGAAGTAGGTGACGTTGTTGTAGTTGTCGCCCTTCCAGTGCGAGCTGGACACCGAGCCACCCACCACCAGTTGGTGTTCGCGCCCGAACAGGCTGAACGGCCCGGTGGCGTAGAGGTCGCCGCTGTCGCTGGTGGTTTCGCCGGTGTACTTGCGCGAATAGATCGACGACACGGTCGGGGTGTCGGGCGACACCGAGCCCAGTGGCGCGTCATAACCATTGATCTGGTGGTTGTACTGACCCTTGATGACCCAGTCATTGGCCAGGCGATGCTCCAGGGTGGCGAACAGCGTGCGCGAGTACTGCTCCCAACTGCTCCACTTGGCGCCATTGTTGAACGAACGCGGCAGGCTGATGGGGTTGCCCTGGGAGTCGTACACCGGACGGCTGCCCGACCAGCCCGAGCCCCTGGGGTCGCTGTCCTGGTAGTCGGCGCCCAGGGTCAGCAGGGTGTCTTCGTCCAGGTCCACTTCCAGGATGCCGTAGTACACGCTGGTCTTGCGCTCGTAATGGTCCATGAACGAGTGCTTGTCCTGATAGGCGGCCACCGCCCGGCCCCGCACGTTGCCACTGTCGGTCAGCGGGCCGCTGAGGTCGATCTCCGAGCGGTAGTTGTCCCAGGAGCCGGCGCCCAGGTCCACATGCCCCCTGAAGTCGGCCGTCGGCTTCTTGCGGATCAGGTTGATCGTGCCACCGGGGCCGCCCGCGCCGGTGAGCAGGCCGGTGGCGCCCTTGAGCACCTCGACCCGGTCATAGATCGCCATGTCGGTAAGGGTCTGCCCGGCCGAGTACTGCGCGTCACGCAGGGTCGGGATGCCGTCGTACTGGAAGTTGACGATGGAGAAGCCGCGCGAATAGTAGTTGGTACGTTCACTGTCGTAGGTCGACACGGTGATGCCGGGGGTGTGGCGCATCACATCGTCGATGGCGTTCAGGCCGAAATCGTCCATGGCCTGGCGCGTGACCACAGAGATCGACTGCGGGGTTTCCCGCGGGGTCAGCACCATGCGCGTGGCGGTGGCGATGGTGCCCGGCGTGTAGGAGCCGGTGCCTTCGGTGATGGTGCCCAGCTGGTTGGCGCTGACTTCGGTGGCCTGCAGCTCCAGCTGCGCACTGCCGGTGGCCAGCCTTGGCATTACCCGGTAGCCCTCGCCTTCGGGCATCGCCTGCAGGCCCTTGGGTGCGAGCAGCCGCTCCAGGCCCTCGGCGATGGCGTAGCTGCCGTCCAGGCCGCTGCTGTGGATGCCTTGGGTCAGGGCCGAGTCGACCGCGATCATCACCCCGGCCTGCTGGCCGAATGCGCCGAGCACGCGATCGAGGTTGCCGGCGTCGATATGGAAGGCGTGGGTGGCGTGGGCATCGGCGCCGGCCAGTACGCCCTGGCTGGCGCACACGAGGGAAAGCCCGAGGATGGCCGTGCGCAAGGCACCGGCAAGCGGAGTGAGGCGGCTGTGCATAAACAATTCCATGGGTTGAGGGTGTTGGCGATGCGCTGTTTTTCAGCGTCTTCCCTGGTCTTGATGCATGAGATGGAAAAAACTGCCGCCGCTGTTAAAAATAATCGTTCTCAGGCCACGACCACGTTTGCCCAGTAGCCGAACACACGCTGTACCCGTATCGGCAACACACTGGCCAGCAGGTCGAGGCTGGCATCGGGCCGATCGAGGGAGAACGAACCCGACACCTGCAAGGCCGCCACCGCCGGATCGCAGCGCAGTACGCCGCGCCGGTAGCGGTCGAGCTGGGCCAACACCTGGCCCAGTGGCATGCGCTCGGCAATCAGCAGGCCGTCAACCCAGGCCTGGGCGCCCGCGTCGAGGGGTTCGACACTGCCGACCTGCTGCCCGAACGCCACCTGCTGGCCGGCGCTCAAGGTCATGCGGGTGCTGCCGGCCCAGGCGATCGAGGCACTGCCTGCCAGCACCTGCACCTGGGTACCCGACACCCCGGGCAGGCCCTGGCTGACCACCAGCCGCGAGGCGGGCTCGGGGCGTACCCAGCCATTGGCGGTGCGCACCGCCAGCGAAGCACCTTGCCCCAGGGTGAGCATGATCCGCCCCAGGTTGAGCGCCAGCACGTCTGCGTGAGCATCCACGCCGGTGCGGGTATCCAGGGTCAGCTCCACCTCGCCAGACAACGCCACGTGATGACGCTCGCCGGTGGTGGTGCGGTAGTCACTGAACAGTTCCGGCAGCAGCACCCGCTCACGCACGCTAAGGCCAGCCGCCAGTACCACCCCCAGCCCGGCGAAGCCCTTGAGCACATTGCGCCGCGACGCAGTGCCACGTGCCTGCAGCAATCCGCGCGCGCCGGCGGCCGGTAACGTCCTGGTGCCCTGGCGCAGGTCATGGGTGAGCCCGGCAAGACGCTGCCAGGCCAGTTCATGCTGGGGGTTTTCATTGCGCCAGTGCTGGCAGGCCTGCTGCTCGGCCAGGCTGCTGACACCCGACTGCAGGGTGACCATCCACAGCATGGCCTGCTCTACCACGCCGGGGTCCAGCGGCTGGTTGTCGATCCGGGCGAAGCGGCTCATGCGCCGTAGACCGCCGCATAGCAGTGTCGGTAGGCCTTGAGCATGGCCTTTTGCACCACGTTCACCGTCAGGCCCTGGTGTTCGGCGATCTGCGCGTAGGTCAGGCCGTCAAGCTGTGACAGCAGGAAGATCTCGCGCACCTTGCTGCCCAGCCCATCGAGCACCTGGCCCACCGCGTCCAGCGCCTCGAGCACCAGCAGGCGAGTTTCCGGGGACGGCACCAGCGCTGGTTCAAGATGGGCCAGCGACTCCATGTAGGCCTTCTCCAGCGCATGGCGCCGGAAGTACTGGATGCACAGGCGGCTGGCCACGGTGGTGAGGTAGGCACGCGGCTCGCGGTACACCGGCGGTGCCTCGCTGCGCAGGATGCGCACGAAGGTGTCCTGCGCCAGGTCCAGCGCCTGCTCCCGGTTGCCCAGCTTGCGGCGCAGCATCTGCGTCAACCAGCTGTGGTGTTGAACGTAGAGTTCGCCCACCGCATGGTGGGTGCTGGAAAGTGGATGCATCGGCAGGGTTCCGGGACGCAGGCTGACGGGAGTCGTGCATGGTAATACTTCTCATTAGCTTGCGGTGGATTTTTATGATTGCTGCCGAAACAACCTGCTTCACCGACACTGGCAGGCCGGCGCTCAGGTGCAGTACTGTGCGAGGCAGCCAAAGGGAGGGCTGCATATGGATCAAGCGACACTCACCACCTTGTTGACCAAGCTCCGCAATTGCGACCTCGAGGGCGCGGCCGCCGACCTGCAGGCCCAGGCAGTGGCACTGGCGGCCCGAGGGGAAGAGGCACTGTCCGACTTCCTCGCCCGCTATGCCTTCCGCTCGTTGCAGGGCAAGCACAGCCCGGACAAGACATCGCCGGCGCTGGCCCAGGCACTGCACGACAGCGAACAGCACCTGCAGCGGCTTCACGACGAGCGCAAGGCGCTGCTCGACGACATCCACACCTACTTTCTGGAGTTCGAGAAGATTGCCGTCAACCTGACCCCGGCACTGATCGAACCGGCGACCTTCAGTGAGCAGAACCGCGACAACCTGCCGTTCATCGAGGACTACCTGAGCGGTCGTCGCGAGGTGGTGGACGATCTCAACCTGCAGAGCGTGCTGAAAAAGCAGATCAAGTTCTACCTCAACCTCAACCTGCACGATGAACGCCCCACGTTGCAGGTCAGCTATCGCAAGACCCACATCCAGCCGGGCAAATCCTGGCGGTTCGTGGAGCTGAGCCAGCAGGCCGGGCAACGCAGCGAACAGTTGAACCGGCTGGTGCAACTGGATACCGAGTGCGATGCGGTGCAGCGCCAGGTATCACGCCTGAAATGGGAGCTGCGCTGCAACGAAGACACCGGCAACCAGCAGGTGGCCGACTTCCAGAAGAAACTGGGGTTGTTCATGGCCAGTGTGGCTGCACAGGCCTGAGGCCGACCGGGTGGCGGCACCGGCCCGGCGCCCCCGCCGGCCATTCGCGGATCAGCCCAGGCGGCCCCAGACCTGCACCAGCCCCACCAGGTGCACCACCCCGAACCCCAGGCACACCAGCGAGCTCACCACGATGAAGCACTGGCTGCGCCCGGTATTGGCCAGCACGAAGGGCCCGGCGATACCGCGCAGCAGGTACACCAGCGTGATCGCGCACAACGCCGGCAGCAGCAACGGCAGCGGCGCGATCACGCCCGCCCCCGACAATGCAAAGGCCGCCCAGCTCAGCAGCACCAGCGCAATCGCTGCCGTGACCACCGCCGGAAAGGTCCGGCCCGCCTCCGCCGCCCGGATGAAGCGCTCACCCGCCCCGAACAGGCGATACCAGGACGGCCCCGCGATGATCGTACCCACGTGCAGCACGGCCGCCAGCGCGCTGAGCGTCGCGGCAATCACCAGCGCCAGATTGTATTCACCTGCCATAACGGTTCTTCCTTGTAGGAGCCGGCGTTGCCGGCGAAGCGGGCAACGCGTTACTTGGCCGAACCCTGCATGTATGTCGCAAAGTTGTTGATATGGTCGTCCAGGTTGTCTTCGAGCATCATCCGGTACTGGTCGCAGAAGTACGTGAGCATCGCCTCGCGTGCCTGCGCCATTTCTTCCCCCGACTTGAAGTTGCGCGCACTCACCCAGGCATTGAACCGGGTGGTGCCGAACATCATCGAGGCACTCACCTTGCCCAGGTCCTGGACCTGCCCGAGCTGCTCGTTGGACAGCTCTATATGGGCGTCGGCGCGGTCGTAGAACGAGTCGTCAGCATTTTGCGGCATTGCGTGTCCCTTTCTCATCACGTCTGGTTATTGCAGCCCCCTCCTGCCGTCCGGCCAACCGTCGGCGAGTGGATATCTGCGCGAAGCTGATTATGCTTCAAACGAGCGGGCAGCGCTGCGAGGTGTCTGTGCGCATTGCGTAGTCCGATGACATCAGCCCCAGGGCTTGGGTGAAGTGGCAGTGGGTGTTCCGGCCTACAACAACAATCCGGAGAAAACTCATGGCGACAATCGACAGCACTTCCACAGGCAGTGCGCCCAGGCGCGGGATCACCAAAGAGGAACGCAAGGTCATCTTTGCCTCGTCCCTGGGCACCGTGTTCGAGTGGTACGACTTCTATCTGTATGGCTCCCTGGCGGCGATCATCGCCAAGCACTTCTTTGCCGGGGTCAACGAAACCACTGCCTTCATCTTCGCCCTGCTCGCCTTCGCCGCCGGGTTTGCGGTAAGGCCGTTCGGCGCCATCGTGTTCGGCCGCCTGGGCGACATGATCGGGCGCAAGCACACCTTCCTCATCACAATCGTGATCATGGGCGTGTCCACCGCGGTGGTGGGCCTGTTGCCCAGCTACTCGAGCATCGGCGTGGCGGCCCCGGTGATCCTGATCACCCTGCGCCTGCTGCAAGGCCTGGCGCTGGGCGGTGAATACGGCGGCGCCGCCACCTACGTGGCCGAGCACGCACCGCCCGGCAAGCGCGGCTTCTTCACCTCGTGGATCCAGACCACCGCCACGCTGGGGCTGTTCCTGTCGCTGCTGGTGATCCTGGCGTGCCGTACCGTGCTGGGCACCGAGGCGTTCGAGGCGTGGGGCTGGCGCATACCATTCCTGCTGTCGATTCTGCTGCTGATCGTGTCGGTGTACATCCGCCTGCAACTGAGCGAGTCGCCGGTATTCAACCGGATGAAGGCAGAAGGCAAGGCATCCAGGGCGCCGCTGACCGAGTCGTTCGCCCGCTGGGACAACCTCAAGGTGGTGATCATGTCGCTGCTCGGCGGTACCGCCGGCCAGGCGGTGGTGTGGTACACCGGGCAGTTCTATGCGCTGTTCTTTCTGTTGCAGACGCTCAAGATCGACCCGCAGACCGCCAACCTGCTGATTGCCGGTTCGCTGCTGATCGGCACGCCGTTCTTCGTCATCTTCGGCAGCCTGTCCGACCGCATCGGGCGCAAGGGCATCATCATGGCCGGCTGCATCCTGGCGGCGCTGACCTACTTCCCGATCTTTCATGCGCTGACCCAGTACGGCAACCCCGACGTGTTCAGTGCCCAGGCACGCAACCCGGTGACGGTGGTCGCCGACCCGGCGCAGTGTTCGTTCCAGTTCGACCCGGTGGGCAAGGCGCGCTTCACCAGTTCGTGCGACGTGGCCAAGAGCGTGCTGGCCAAGCGCGCGATCCCCTACGTGAACGAAAAGGCCGAGCCCGGCAGCGTGGCGCAGGTGCGCATCGGCAGCACGGTGGTGCCCAGCTTCGACGGCAGCCGCCTGCCGGCCGCCGACTTCAAGACGCAGAACGATGCTTTCGCCGCCACCCTGGGCGCGGCCCTGAAGGACGCCGGCTACCCGGAAAAGGCCGACCCGAACAAGACCAACTACCCCATGGTGCTGTTGCTGCTGACCATCCTGGTGATCTACGTGACCATGGTCTACGGGCCGATCGCCGCGTGGCTGGTGGAGCTGTTCCCGGCGCGTATCCGCTACACCTCGATGTCGCTGCCCTACCATATCGGCAACGGCTGGTTCGGCGGCTTCCTGCCCACGGTGGCGTTCGCCATGGTCGCGGCCACGGGGGATATCTACTACGGGCTGTGGTACCCGATCGTGATCGCGGTGATGACCGCCATCCTGGGTACCTTCTTCCTGCCCGAGACCAAGGACCGCGACATCAACCACAGCTGAAGCCGCCCGCCCTCCCGGGTGCCGGGAGGGCGCGGTGCAGCCTACTGCGAGAGGTGCCGGATCATCGCCACCGTCAGGTACAGGCGCGGCGCGATGCTGGACAGTTCGATGTATTCATCGTCGGCGTGCAACCCGGCCCCGACCACGCCCATGGTTTCGAGCACCGCCGGCGTGGCGCTGCCGGGCACATAGGCATAGCCGGCGTCGGTGCCAAAACGCATGGCGATGGGTTCCAGGCTGCGATCGATCTGGCCATACAGCTGCTGGGCAGTGCTGGCCAGGGCGGCGGAGCCTTCATTTCTGGCCAGCGGCGGGCGCCCCTTGCGCAGGGTCAGCGTGACCTGCGTGTCGGCGATGAGCCGGGCCTGGCTGATACGTTGCGCGTCGGCCAGCACGCGGTCGCTTTCGGACAGGTCGGCATAGCGCATGTCGGCTTCGGCGGTGGCCAGCGCCGGGATGATGTTGGCTTTCTCGCCGGCCTTGGCCAGGGTCCAGTTGACCGTGGTGCCTTTGGCCGGGTCGCCCAGGTCCTTGAGCTGCACCACCTGGTGCGCCAGCTCGGTCAAGGCGTTGCGCCCGTCTTCAGGGGCGGAGCCGGCGTGTGCCGAGCGACCGCGCACTTCCAGCAGCAGCTGGTTGATGCCGTTGGTGGCCACCGTCACCGCGTCCTTGTTCGGGGGCTCGTAGGAGAAGACGTAGTCATGCTTGCGCGCAAGCTCGGCAATGATCTGCCGGGAGCCGAGCGAGCCCATTTCTTCATCGGGGTTGAACAGCACGGTCAGGGTGGCGTAGTCGTTGAAGCGCACATCCTGCAGCAGCTTGATCGCATGCAGGATCATCGCCACCCCGCCCTTCGCGTCGGCCACCCCGGGGCCATAGGCACGCTCGCCCTCGATGCGAAACGGGCGCCTGGCGGCGGTGCCGGGGCCGAACACGGTGTCGTAATGCACCATCAGCATGAAGCGCTTGCTGCCGCTGCCCTTGAAGGTGCCGACGATGTTGTTGCCCACCGAGGGCGTGGCGGCGCTGGTCTGCACCGTGGCGCCCAGGGCCTCCAGGCGCTTGACCAGCAATGCGCCGATGTCGGTGAGGCCTTGCTGGGTGCCGGTACCGGTGTCCACCGATACCAGGGTTTTGAGGGTATCCAGGTAGCTCGACTGCTCGGCCTTGGCTTTTTCCAGCAGGTCCTGGGCGGGGGAAGCGATGGCGCCGGTACAGGCGAAGGACAGGCAGAGCGCCAGGGCGCTGGCGCAGGGAGGGCGAAACAACGGCATAGGGCGGGGCCTCGGTGCAGGGTGGCAAAAGGGTGTGTTGCATGACGGGCAAGGGATCAGCTTAGACTGTCGGCCCTGTATTGCGAGCAACCGGGTTGGACCTTCCATGACACACCAGTACCAGGGCAGCTGCCTGTGCGGCGCCATCCGTTATCAGCTCAGCGCGCCCCTCAAGGCGGTTTCGCACTGCCATTGCAGCCAGTGCCGCAAGGGCCACGGGGCGGCGTTCGCCAGCTACGCCAGCGTCAGGCGCGACGACCTGCAACTGCTGCAGGGAGGCGAGCGGCTCAAGTCGTACGCATCGTCCGAGTCGGTGGCGCGCCAGTTCTGTGGCGACTGCGGTTCATCGCTGTTCTGGTCGCGCTCACAGGGGGACCATGCCGACTGGATCTCGGTTGCGCTGGGCACCCTGGACTCACCCCTGACGTTCGACAGGCAGCGCCATGTGGAGGTGGCTTCGAAGGCGCCGTGGTACGTAATCGAGGACCATTGGCCACAGGGTCGATAGGGTCTTTTGCACTGCCCGCGACAGGCTGGCCCAGGTTTGCGACAGCCGGCTGAAACGCTTCGCGCAAGCACTGCGAAAAACCGATTCAAACGCTTACAATCGCCGCTTTCCGTGCACTTCATGCAGGCCCGCTCGCCATGGCGCTAGACCCACCCACGATGCTCACCATCACGATCGCCCTCGCCGCGGCCGCCGCGCTGTACCTGGCGATCGAGTGGCGCAGCGTGCGTGAACCCTCGCTGCTGTTCTGGAGCGCCGGGTTCGCCACCATCACCGTGGGCTGTACCCTCGCGCTGCTGCGCAGCAGCGGCCTGCTGCTGATCGGTATCTGGTTCGCCAATGGCCTGCTGGTGACGGCGCACTGGCTGTTCCTGCTGGGTGTCGGGCGTTTCACGCAAACCCAGCTGTCGCGGGGCTGGTACCTGGTCTTCGTGGTATGGCTCGCGCTGCTGGTGGTACCCGAGGAGCCGCAATGGTCCAAGCTGATGCTGCTGGTCAACTCGCTGCTGGTGGCGCTGCTGGCGCTCAAGGCCAGTGCACTGCTGCGCCCGCATGGCAAGTCGCTGAGCGTGGGGGCGGTGCAACTGCGCTACGTGCTGCTGATGCACGGCCTGTTCTACGTGGCCAAGGCGATCACGGCGGTGGTGCCCGGCACGCTGATCGACCTGGCGGCGTTCCGCGGCCAGATCATCCAGATCTCGCTGGTGGAAGGCGCCATGGCAATCATGCTGATTGCGCTGTCGATGACCGGCACCGAGCGCTACCGGCGAGAAAAACGCATCGCCCGCCTGGCCGCCCGCGACCCGCTGACGGCCCTGTACAACCGCCGCGCCCTGGAAGTCCGTGCGCCGCGCCTGCTCGAAGACGTGTCGGCCACGCGGCCCGGAGCGTTGCTACTGATTGATATCGACAACTTCAAGCTGGTCAACGACCTGTTCGGGCATAGCGCCGGTGACCGCCTGCTGGTCGACCTGAGCGAGATGATCCGCGCGGTGCTGCCCACCGGCGCCCTGGCGGCGCGACTGGGTGGCGATGAGTTCGTGATTCTGCTCAACAACGCCCCCACCGAACGTATCCTGGCGCTGGGCGGTGCCTTGCGCGAGCAGTTCCGGCAGGCCGCCGCGCAGCTGTTCCCCACGCCTGCGCCAGTGACCCTGAGCATCGGCGCCAACCTGTTCGACCAGCCGCCGGGCAGCCTCACGGCCCTGATCGAACAAAGCGACAGCGCGCTCTACGCCTCCAAGCGCGGTGGACGTGACAGTATTCGCGTGGTGGACCGCACCGCAGCCGCTGGCGACCCCCTGCACACGCCTTGAGGCAGTACCAATGGACAAGGTGAACAGCAGCATGATCGCCACAACAGCACTCGAACCCTCGCACTGGCCGCTGTACCGCGACCTGCGCCTGCAGTCACTGCAGGACTCGCCGGATGCGTTCGGCAGCACCTACGGCTCGGAGGCCACGCGCACCGATGAAGACTGGTCGGCGCGCTTGCAGGCGGCGGCAAGCTCCGGCCAGGGCCGTGCGTTTGTTGCGCTGGAGGGCGAAGCGCCCTGTGGGCTGGTGTGGTGCAAGCTGGCCGGTGCAGGGCCTGGCGTTGCCGAGATATTCCAGATGTGGGTCGACCCGACCCGCCGCGGGCGCGGCGCCGGACGGGCACTGCTGCAGGCAGCGCTGGACTGGGCCCGCCGCCACGACATGCAGCGGGTACGGCTGGGGGTCACGATTCAGGACAGCCCTGCCATGCACCTGTACACCGCGCTGGGCTTCAAGCCGATTGGGCCACCCGAACCGCTGCGCGCGGGCAGCGCGCTGATGTCCCAGGGCATGGAGCTGGTACTGGATACCGTGCAGGCCCGCAACGACTGACACCGCGCGCCCCTGGCAGAACAGGACCCCGAAACCTAATCGGCGGCAAACAGCTGCTGTTGCCGCGCATACGCCACCAGGCGCTCCTCCAGCTGGTCGGGGTCGAGGTAGAAGCGAGTATCCAGTGCATCCAGCGCGGCCTCGCAGGCCAGGTCGGGCTCATCGGCATAGGTGGGCATACGCAACTGACGCTCGCCCTGCTCGGCAGGCACTGCCTGGGCGCCGAACAACAGGCCCTTGGCCTCCTCCAGCAGCGTGAGGGTCTGCAACGCGCCGAGTTCACGCAGCCCCGCGCACGCGCTGGCATAGTGATCGCCCGAGGAGTTGCCGAAGTACTGGTCGAAACCGCCGTTGTACACCTCGCCCTGCAGCACGTTGACCGCGTAATAGTGCTGCTCGGCCAGTGCCAGCCCGGCAAAGCCCTGGGGCGTGCGGAACACCCGATCGACCAGCGCAGACCAGTACAGCGCCTGCGGGCTGGCCAGGTACTGCTTGCGCTCCTGGGCGTAGCGCTTGCCGTTCTCGATGTTCTCCCGGTAGCCGCCCTTGCAGGGCATGCACAACCCGCCGGTGCGCGCTGCGGTGCTTGCCAGGATCACGTTGCCGCAGGCGCGGCAGGGTTGGTTGTCGCTCATGCGCACCCCATGGTCATTGCGTGGTGAGGGCGCGCCCCTTGCGCGTCGCGCCCAACGTGGCGCACATGCTACAGCGTGCCGGCCTGCGCGATCCAATCGCCTTGGCGCATGGGTTTGGTTTACCCTCGGTGCCGACACCTTGCCCACCCTCGCCCACCCCATGCATTACCGCTTCGAGGCCAAGATGAACCGCATCCCTACCTTCACCACCGCGCGCCTGCAGCTCACGCCCCTGCAATTGAGCGACGCTGCGGCGATCCAGCAACTGTTCCCGCAGTGGGAGGTGGTGCGTTATCTCGACAGCCGCGTGCCTTGGCCGTACCCGGACGACGGCGCACTGACGTATGTGCGCGACCTGGCGCTGCCCGCCATGGCGCGTGGCGAGGAATGGCACTGGATGATCCGCCTGGTGCAGAACCCGCTGCAGTGCATCGGCAGCGTGTCGCTGCACGATACCCCCGGCAACCACCGCGGTTTCTGGCTGGCGCCGCAGTGGCAAGGCAAGGGCTACATGCGCGAGGTGTGCGAGGTGATCAACCGCTTCTGGTTCGACACCTTGAATCGCCCGACCCTGCAGGTGCCCAAGGCCGTGAGCAACCTGGCGTCACGGCGCATATCGCTGCGCGAGGGCATGCACCTGCTGCACGTGCAGCCCGGCAATTTCGTCAGTGGGCCGATGCCCCAGGAAACCTGGGAGCTGACGCAGGATGAATGGCGCAAGCGCCGCGGCGACGCCAGCCCCGCAACGCAACCCGCTGGCGAGCTGGAAGCCACCCTGCACTACCTGGAGCAACGCCTGCTGCAGCAGGACGTACGCAGCAACACGGCCTTGCTGTCGACGCTGCTGGCCGATGACTTCATGGAGATTGGCGCCAGCGGCAAGGCCTGGCACAAGGCGGATGTGCTCTCCAGCCTGCCCGTCCAGGCATTCAGGGTGCGCACGATCAGCGATTTTCAGGTACGCCCCCTGGCGCCGGACGTTGCGCTGGTGACCTATACCTGCCACAGCGACACCGCGTCGCTGCGCAGTTCGGTATGGCGCAGGCTCGATGGCCATTGGCAGATGACCTTTCATCAAGGCACCCCGGCCGCGTAATGCCGCAAACGGTGCGGCCCCACCCGCGCCGTTTGCCTGCGGCGCCCATGCGCGGCATCATCTGCCGCCCCTGTACAGCGAGCCACCTTGATGACCGATTACCGCGGGCTGATGCTCGAAGACACCCGGCAAGGCGCCAGCGACGCTGCGCTTGCACAGCTGGAGGCCAGCCTTGGCGCGCCCCTGCCGGCTGACTACCGTGAATTTCTCACGACCTGCAACGGCGCCTACCTCGAGTACGACGTGGCGGTCACCCTGGCCAGCGGCGAACGCGAGTTGATGAGCTTCTCGCTGTACGGGCTGGACCTGGACGGCGAATGGGAGTCGAACCCCTACGAGCTGGAACGCGCACGCCAGCGCCCTGGCTACCCTGCCCACGGCCTGCTGCCGATCGGGCGTGACGGCGGCGCCAGCCTGTTGCTGCTGGACCTGCGCGAGGGGCGCCAGCAGGTGGCCGCGATGGTCGCCGCCCTGCCCGCCTGGACCGGCCGCCGCCAGCAAGGCGACGAATACGTGGTGCTGGCCGAAAGCTTCAACGACTACCTGGCCCTGCTGCATGTGGCCGAAGAGACCATCGTCAACCATATCGACAGCTTCATCATCAGCCAGGACAGTGTGCAGGCCACCCTCGCCTGGCTCGATTCCGGCAGCCGCGGCTGGCGCGAACGCCACCGTGAGCGCTGGAACGCACGGGTAAGCGACTGGCCAATATGACTCCCAGGGAAACACCGCAATGAAGCTGACCAGTCAGATCCGCCCCTACGACAACCAATGGCCCGAGCGCTACCTGGCCGCCAGGGCAGGCATCGCCCAGGGTTTTGGCAGTGAACTGATCGACATCCATCATGTGGGCAGCACGGGCGTACCCGGCCTTGCCGCCAAGCCGGAGATCGACGCGCTGGTGGTGGTTCAGGCGCATCGGGAAACCGCAGCACGCCACGCCCACATGCAGGCTCTGGGGTACGTGCGCGGCTCCGACCTGTCGCCGGGCCACCACTTCTACCGTCGTGATGTCGACGGTATCCGTACCCACAAGGTGCACGTGTGTGCCCAGGGCCACCCACAGATTGCCTGGATGCTGCGCTTTCGCGACCTGCTGCGCAGCGATGACGACCTTCGCCAGCGCTACCAGGCGTTGAAGCTTGAGCTTGAAGCGACCAATCGTGACGGTATCGGCGAGTACCTGGCCGGCAAGGCGCCATTCATCGAGGCCGCGATGCGTGGCCAGGTGCCGTCGCAGGGCGGCGTCTAACGGGCATATCCGCAATCAGTGGCTATGCTTTGCGCGTGATCCACGCACGTTGCGTCATGCGTTGTTCCGCTCATTCAGCCATTACATGGAATGCAGGCTTATGAAATCGATTCGCTCCCTCGCCCACGCAGTTGCCCTCGCCTCACTCATGACCACTGCCAGCTTTGCGGCCCACGCCGCCGAACTGCCGCTGGGCAGCGAAGCGCTGCAAGACCACATCAGCACCCAGGTGCTGGCCGTGGACCCGGGCAACTTCCGGGTCACGATCGAAGGCCCGAACAACAGCCAGGTGCCTATCCAGCTGACCAAACAGGCCAAGGACCTGCACAACCTGAAGGTGGGCGACAAGGTCGACATCACGGTGACCCGTGCCGTGGCCTATGTGCTCAACACCAGTGAGGGCGGCGCGCCGAAGGTCACCGACGAGACCGGCACCGTGCGCGCCACCAAGGACAACCCCAACCCGGGCGGCGAAGCTTTCCGCCAGGTGCGCGTCACCTCCAAGATCACCGCCATCGACCTCGACGCCCATGAAGTGACCCTGCTGCCGCCCCAGGGCAAGGTGAAGGTGGTGAAGGTCGAGGACCCCGAACTGCAGGCGCGCATGAAGAACCTCAAGGTCGGCCAGACGGTCGACGTGGTGTACACCGAAGTGCTGACCGTGAAAACCTCGCGCCCGTGAGGTATGCTCGCCGAGTCGACTGACTCGAACGGCTCTGGCGCGCCGTTCCCGGCCGGATTTCCCCGGCCAGGAACGCACCGCCCACCACCCGATGGCAGCCGCGCCTGCCACGGGTATTCCATTGGAACACCCCCCTTTTTCACGTCGCTTGACCGTTGCACAGGGGAACCGGGATGAACGCAAAAACAGTGCCTGGCCGCTTGTCATGGGGCCTGCCCTGCCTGCTTGCATTCGCCCTGCTGCTGACCGGCGGCTGCGCCGGCAAGACGGCCGCCAATCGTTATGCCGCCCAGGGTTCCAACTGCTACGCAAAGGCGGTGCCCAGCGCTGGCGAAGGCGGCCTGGCCTGGGGCTCGACCCTGGGCCAGGCCCGCAAGAAATCCATGGACAACTGCATGCGCTACGCCAGCCGCTCCGGTGGCACGCCCAGGACCTGCCAGGTGGTACTGGCCCAGTGCAAGGGCCAGTAACGCATCGGCAAGGCGAACCTGTTTGAACGGACGACGCCCCATCGCACCACGCCTTCACTGCTAGGCTGGATTGATACCCACTGCACAGGTCAGCCCCATGCCCTACTCCCCCGCCGCATTGCAGATGCTCGAACAGCTCGGCATACCGTTGAACGCGGTGATCGAGCGCCATCTGCAGGAGTTCGTCGAAGCCAGCCTGCTGCAGTGGGCCGAGACCGGCCAGGACAACCGAAAGCACGAACTGATCGCCGTGGCCGCTCAGGCCTGGCGCCAGTTGAAAGCGGCTGCCGGTGCCGAGGGCGTGGCGCTTTACCTGGTGTCGGCCTTCAGAAGCGTCGAACGGCAGAAGAGCATCATCCAGCGCAAGCTGGACAAGGGGCAGAGCATCGAGCAGATCCTTGCGGTCTCGGCCCCGCCGTTCTTCAGCGAGCATCACACCGGGCGTGCCGTCGACATAGGCACCCCCGGCTGCACCGACCTGGAGCCCGAATTCGAAGCGACACCGGCATTCAGATGGTTGACCCGCAACGCAGCGACCTATGGCTTCGAGCTGTCGTACCCGCCCGACAATGGCGCAGGCTACGTGTATGAGCCCTGGCACTGGCGCCATGTAGCCAGCTGATTCAGGCGGGCTGCGACGCCGCCGCCCGTGCAACCAGGCGCCGGTGGGCCCACACAGCCACCAGCAGCACCAGGGCACCGGCCACCAGCGCCACACCGAAGCCGGCCCGTGCACCGCTGCCATCCACCACCTGCCCCGATACCGCCGCCCCCACGGCCACACCGATGTTCAAGCCGGCCAGCAGCCAGGTCATGCCCTCGGTCAGACGATGTTCGGGCACCAGCCGCTCGACCAGGGTCATGGCCACGATCAGGGTCGGCGCAAAGAACAGCCCCGCCACCAGCACCGCCACACCCAGGCCCGGCAGGCTGGCGACCAGCAACAGCGGCAGGGTCGTGGCAGCGGTTGCCAGCCCACCCAGCAACAGCAGGCGCGGCAAGGGCACCTGCAGCTTGAGCGCACCGAACAGCAGCCCCGCCACGCACGACCCCACGGCATAGGCCGACAGCACCAGGCTGGCCGCCGCCGGCTGGCCGCGTTGCTCGGCAAAGGCCACGCTGACGATATCCACGGTGCCGACGATCATGCCCATCGCCACCATCAGCAGGGTCAGCAGGCGCACGTTGGCCAGGCGGATCACCGAGCCCGAACGATCCCCGGCAGCTTCCCGGGGCTGGATCGGCGGCTCGGTACTGCGCTGGACGACCAGGGCGAACACACCCAGCACCAGCAACAGTGCGGCCGCAAGCAGGCCCGCCTGGGGCAATACCACCACCGCCAGGCCCACCGACAGCGGCGGCCCGGCAATGAAGCTGACCTCATCGAACACCGTCTCCAGCGAATACGCCGCTTGCAACTGCGGCTGGCCACGGTACAGGGCCGTCCAGCGCGCACGCACCATCGCCGACACGCTCGGCATGCACCCTGCCAGCACCGCCCCGATGAACAGCGCCCAGTCGCCAGCCCGTTGCCAGGTGCTGGCCAGCACCAGCAGCAGGCCGAGCAGGCTGATGGCGGTGGCCGCAGGCAACACGCGGCGTTGCCCGAGGCGATCCACCAGGCGCGATACCTGTGGCGACAACAGCGCATAGCTCAGCACGAAGGCCGCCGCCACTGCCCCGGCCAGTGCGTAGCTGCCACGCAATTGCGACAGCAAGGTGATGATGCCGATGCCTGTCATCGGCAGTGCGGTACGCGCCAGCAGCCCGGCCAAGGCAAAGCCCAGGGCGCCCGGCGCGGCAAAAAGGTCTCGATAAGGGTTGGCCATCTGATGCTCCAGGGCGGTGAATTGGCCGCTGACACGGCAGCGCGACAAGTTACATACGGCATGTATGTATAAAAAGCGTATATTCATACGCACCGAATGTAAATAATCATACGCACCGTATGTAAGGAGACACGCCCATGGCTCGCCGCACCCGTGCCGAAATGGAAGAAACCCGCGCCACCTTGCTCGCCACCGCCCGCAGCGTGTTCAGCGAACGCGGCTATGCCGATACCTCGATGGATGACCTGACCGCCCAGGCCGGGCTGACCCGCGGCGCGTTGTATCACCACTTCGGCGACAAGCAGGGGCTGCTGGCGGCCGTGGTGGCGTTGATCGACGCCGAGCTGGATGCACGCCTGCAGGCGCTCTCCGACACTGCCCAGACGCCCTGGGAAGGCTTTCGCCAGCGGTGCCGGGCGTATCTGGAAATGGCGCTGGAGCCGGATTACCAGCGCATCGTGCTGCGCGATGCCCCAGCCGTGCTGGGGGGCACCTCGGCGGACGCGCAACGCCATTGCATCGCGTCGATCCAGGCACTGCTGGAACGGTTGATCGAACAAGGCGTGGTGGCCGAGGCCGCCCCGCAGGCCCTGGCCTCGCTGGTCTACGGCAGCCTGGCCGAGGCTGCGGTGTGGATCGCCCAGGGTGATGACGGCGATGCGCGACTGGCGCGCAGCACCGGCGCACTGGAACTGCTGCTGCGCGGGCTGCTGGCCAAACCATAGGGCATCAAGGCCACGCGAGGGTGGCCCGATTGGGGTTACAGCGGCGCACTAGCCCCACTGCAGGTTGAACACCATGAAGTTCAGCACCACCCACACCACCAGCGCCAGGTGAGTGAGCTGCAGGCCCTCCTGGCGTATCCAGTAGCCGAACCACAGCCCCCCGAGCAGCATGGCGAAAAGAAAGCCCAGGGCTGCGCTAAGCGCCAGGTTCAACCAGGGCCGGGCTGCGTCCAGGCCGCTGCCCAGCAGCAGGTGGTAGCAGCCCGCCCAGGCGGCCAGCACCGCCCCCGCCTGCAGCAGCACGACGACCATCAATGCCGCCCTGTGTACGGCGGGCGAGTGAATGGCCCGCGAGCACAGGGGCAGGTCGATCGCCGGTGCCTGGCGCAGGGGCGCCATCGACAGCGTGCCCCCGACGGCCGCCGCCGAACTGGCAAAGGCCTGCAGGTTGTTGACCAGGGCGATGCTCAACCACAGGGTGAACCCTGCGGCCAGTACCATCTGAAACATCAGCAGTGAAGTTGCAGTATCCACGAAGCGGTCCTCATCAGTTGTTCAGGGTGTTTGCGCTAAGCGTCCTGCCGGCAGGCGCGCGCCAGGCCAGGGCCTTGTACAGGTCCACGGCGTTGCCATAGGAGGCGGCCTGTGCCCGCGCGATGTCCTGGCGCAGACGCAACAGGTCGCGCTGGCTGTCCTTGACCGCCAGGTAGCTGCCCGAACCTGCGCCATAGCGCTGCTGGGCGATGGCGAACGCCGCCTCGCCATGCCGCGCCGCCTGCACCAGGCCGAGCAGGTGGCGCTGGTGCTCGGCCAACTGCGTGACTGCGCCCTCCACCTCTTCCACCGCCACCAGCAGCACCTGTTCGAAGTGCGCCGCCTCGCCCTGGGCCAGCGCCTGGGTACCGCGCAGGCGCGCCCGCACCGAGCCCAGGTCGAACGCTGGCCAGGTCAGGCCGGGCATCAGCTCGAACGCCCGCGCCGCACTGCCCAGGTCGCCGTCACGCAAGGCAAAGAAGCCGATGAACCCACCCAGGTTCAAACGTGGGTACAGGTCGGCAGTGGCAGCGCCCACATCCTGCACACGGGCAGCCAGCAGCCGTTCGGCCTGGACCACATCGGGCCGGTTGCGGATCAGCTGATCCACATCCCCCAGTGGCAGCTGGCGCGCCAATGGCATCGGCGGCATGTCACCCAGCGCGATGGCGAAGCTGCCGGGGCGCTGGCCTGTGAGCACCTGCAGCCGGTACAGGCGCCGCTGCAACTGGCTGCGCAGTGGCGCCACAGTCGATTGCGCCAGCAGCAGGTTGCTCTGCGCGCTCTCCAGCGCTTCGGGCAGGCCGGCGCCGGCGTGCAACTGCGCCTGGGTCAACTGCACGGTCTCCTGCCAGCTGCGCACCGCCTCTTCGGCCAGCAGCCCTTGCTGGCGTAGCCCCTGGGCCTCGAAGTAGGCCTGGGCCACCTGGGCCGCGATGCTCAACTGCACCTGTTCCAGGTCGGCCGCGGAGGCCTGCGCACGGGATTGGGCGGCGCGCTCCAAGTGATCGAGGCGGCCGAACAGGTCAAGCTCCCACTGCAGGTCCAGCCCCGCCCGCCACGATTCGGACAGGCTGCGGGCCGGCGGCTGCCCCTGCCTGGCCTGCTGCGCCAGGCTGCGCTGGTAGCTCGCGCTGCTGGTCACCGTCGGCAGGCGCTCCAGCGCCTGTTCATCCTCATGGGCACGGGCCAGCAGCAGGCTGGCATGCGCCTGCTCGATGGCGTGGTTGTGGGCCAGGGCGTTGGCGATCAGGCGTTCCAGCTGCGGGTCGTCGAAGAAGGTCCACCAGGCTGACGTCGGCTGCACCGGCGTCGCAGCGAAGGCCTGCGCCTGCGGGCTGACCACATGAATGGGCGCCACCTCGGGGGCGTGATACTGCGGCCCGACGCTGCAGGCACCCTGCAACGCCACGGCGCCCAGCAACAGCGGATAACGGCTGAACACCTTCATGGCCTTGCCTCCCTGTGCCCAAGCGCAAGGCCCTGCTCGGCCTGCTCCAGTTGCTGCTTGCGCGGGCTGTGCACGCGATGGTCACGGGCCAGCCAGGCATACACCGTGGGCAGCACGAACAAGGTGAACAGCGTGCCTATCAACATGCCGCAGACAATGACCACACCCAGGCCGAAACGGCTGTTGGCACCGGCGCCGCTGGCGAACAGCAGTGGCATCACGCCGAAGGTCATCGCGGCGGTGGTCATCAGTACCGGGCGCAGGCGAATCTGCGCGGCGCGGATGATCGCCCCGGCACGGTCGAGGTTCTCGCGCAGCTGGATCTCGTTGGCGAACTCCACCATCAGAATGCCGTGCTTGCTGATCAGCCCGATCAGGGTCACCAGCCCGATCTGCGTGTAGATATTCAGGGTGGCCCAGCCCAGTGCGAGCGGCAGCAGTGCGCCGCAGATCGACAGCGGCACGGTGACCAGGATGATCAGCGGGTCCACCAGGCTTTCGTACTGGGCCGCGAGCACCAGGTAGATGACCACCATCGCGGCGAGAAACGCCAGCACCAGTGCATTGCCTTCCTGCACATACTGGCGCGACTCGGACTGCCAGTCATGGCTGAACTCCGGCGGCAGTTCGCTGGCCAGCGCCTGCAGAAACGCCACCGCCTGCCCCTGGGAAACCCCCGGTGCCGGGATGGCCTGCAGCGTGCTCGCATTCTGCTGGTCGAACTGCAGCAGCCGGTTGGGCTCGACCGTCATCTGCAGCCGCACCACGGCAGACAACGGCACCAGTTGCCCCGCTTCGCTGCGCACATACTGGCGCTCGAGGGCCTGGGGCGTCAGGCGCTGATCCTGGGTGCTCTGCGGGATCACGTCATACGAGCGGCCATACAGCGCGAAGCGGTTGATGTACTGCTCGCCCACCAGCACGGCCAGGGAGTCGCCGAGGGCCTGCATGCCGATGCCCAGGCTGGCGGCCTTGGCGCGGTCGACCGTCACCTTGACCACCGGGTTGTTGTAGTCCAGGTCGCTGTCCACCACCGCGAACAGGCCGCTGTCGCGGGCACGCTGCTTGAGGGTTTCCATGGTCTGGTACAGCACCGGGTAGTCCTGCGCGCTGCGCAGCACCATCTGCACCGGCAAGCCACCGCTGGAGCCTGGCAGCGAGGCCACCTGGAAGGCAAAGATGCTGCTGCCCTCCACTTCGCTCACGGCCTGCTGCAGGTCGGCCTGGACCTGATCGGCCGAGCGCTCGCGGGCCTGCCACAGGCTGAGGTTGATGCCGCCGAAGCTGCTGGCCGGCCCGTCGGTGCCGTTGATGATCCAGGTGTCGGTGGTTTCCGGCAGGCTGTGCATCACCTGGTCGAGCTTGCTGGCGAAGCGCTCGGCATAGTCGAGGCTGGCGTACTGCGGCGACTTGATGGCGGTGAGCACCGCGGCCTGGTCCTCGGGTGGCGCCAGCTCGCGTTGCGGCTGCAGGTACAGCCACGGCAGGCTCAGGCACACCAGCAAGGCGACGCCGCCGCTGACCCAGCGACGCGACAGCGAGTGCGCCAGTGCCCGCCCGTAGGCGCTGGCCAGCCCGCCGAACACCTTCTCGGCAAGCCTGGCCATGCGCCCCTCCTGCTGGCCGGGCTTGAGCAGCAGCGAGCTCATCACCGGCGACAGGGTCAGGGCCACCACCCCCGAGACGATCACCGCCCCGGCCAGGGTCAGGGCGAACTCGCGAAACAGCGTGCCGGTGAGCCCGCCGATCAGGCCGATAGGGGCATACACGGCGGCCAGCGTGAGGGTCATGGCGATCACCGGCCCGGCGATCTCGCGGGCACCGACCAGCGCGGCGGCCACCGGCGTCTGGCCCTCCTCGATATGGCGGTGCACGTTCTCCACCACCACGATCGCGTCGTCCACCACCAGCCCGATGGCCAGCACCATCGCCAGCAGGGTCAGCAGGTTGAGGCTGAAGCCGAACGCCAGCATCAGCCCGGCCGCGCCGAGCATCGACAGCGGGATCGCCAGCACCGGGATGGCTACGCTGCGCAACGAGCCCAGGCACAACCAGATCACCAGCACCACGATCACGATCGCCTCGACCAGTGTGTGCAGCACTTCCTGGATCGAGGCCTCGATAAAGCGTG
The DNA here is from genome assembly GCF_049942755.1 of Pseudomonas palmensis. NCBI lineage: Bacteria > Pseudomonadati > Pseudomonadota > Gammaproteobacteria > Pseudomonadales > Pseudomonadaceae > Pseudomonas > Pseudomonas palmensis. The sequence goes on along the minus strand of NZ_CP187958.1, from coordinate 4,900,893 downwards.
CAGTCTCGTAGGCCAGCGCCACGTTGACCCCTGGCGGCAGGGTCTGCTGGATCTGCGGCAGCAGCTTGCGAATGCCGTCGACGATCACCAGCGGGTTGCCCGCAGGCGTCGGGAACAGGCCCAGGTGCACCGCCGGGCGGCCATCCATGGTGGCGCTGGTCTGGGTGGCCGCGGCGCCCAGTTCGACCGTGCCCACATCGCGCAGGCGCACCAGCGCCGTGCCGTCATTGCGAATCACCAGGTCGCGAAAGGCCTCGACACTGGTCAGGTCGGTATCGATGCGTATGTCGGCCAGCACGAACTGGCCGCGTACCTGCCCGGGCGTGGCCTGGTAGTTGTTGCTGCGCACGGCATCGGCCACCTCGGCGGCGGTCACGCCGCGCCCGGCCATGCGTTCGCTGTCCAGCCACAGGCGCATGGCCAGGGTCTGGCCACCGAAGGTCTGGATCTTGGCCACGCCGTCGATGCCGGAAAGCTGCGGCTCGACCACCCGCGACAGGTAGTCGCTGAGTTCGGGAATCGACAGCGTGTCGCTGGCAAAACCCACATAGGCCACGGCGGTGGAATCCCCGGCCGACAGCTCGACCACCGGGTCGTAGGCCTTGTCCGGCAGGCGGTAGCGCACCTGGTTGACCTTGGCCATGGTCTCGCTCAGCGCCTGGGTCGAGTCGCGGTTCAGCTCCATGCGCAGGGTCACCAGACTGCGGCCCTGCACCGACGACGAAGACAGGTAGTCGATGCCTTCCACCGACGACACCGCCTGGGTGATCGGCTGGGTCACGAAGCCCTGCATCAGTTCGGCCGATGCACCCGGGTATTCGGTGCTGACGGTAATGGTGGCGGTTTCCAGTAACGGATACTGGCGGATGGGCAGCTTGCCCAGAGCGAACAGGCCGGCCAGCACGATCAGGCTGCTGACCACCAGGGCCAGCACCGGGCGACGCACAAAACTGTCGGTGAACCTCATGAGGCGTCGCCCCCGTCGGCGTTGTGCAGCGTGTCATTGGCCACCTGCTCCACCTGCATGCCGTCACTGAGCTTGAGCTGGCCCGAGACCACCACGCGGTCGCCCGCCTTGAGCCCGGAGGTGACTTCCACCTGGCCCTTCCAGCGCTCGCCGGTGGTCACCTGCACGCGGTGCACGCTCAGGCCGCGTTCCGGGTCGTGGTTGGCAATGAACACGGTCTGGCCGTAGGCGGTATAGGTGATGGCGGTTTCCGGCACGGCCATCACCCGGGTCGGCTGCGCCGCCGCGAGCTGCACGCTGGCGTACATGCCGGCCTGCAACTGCCCGTCCGGGTTGGCCAGGGTGGCCTGCACCCACACTGCGCGCGCCTTGCCCACCATCGGGTCGATGGCGTTGATGCGCGCCGCAAAGGTCTTTTGCGGCAGTGCATCCACCGCCAGGGCGGCGGTCTGCCCCACCTGCAAGCCCGGGGCGGCATGCTCGGCCAGCGAGAAGTTCACCCGCAGTTGCGTGGCGTCCACCAGGCTGGCCACGGCGTCACCGGCATTCAGGTACTGGCCTTGATGCACACGACGGATGCCCAGCTTGCCGGCAAAGGGGGCCCGGATCGCCTTCTGCGCAATCCGTGCATCGACCTGCTGCAGTTCGCCCTCGGCCATCTGCACGGCGGCGGTGGCATTGTCGAGTTGCTCCTGGGTAGTGACATTGGCGGTGCGCAGCTTGCTGATGCGCTGATGCAGGGTGCGGGCATTGCGCAGCTGTGCGCTCAGGCGCACCCGGTCGGCCTGCTCGGGGGCATCGTTGAGCTGCACCAGCAGTTGCCCGGCCTTGACCCTTTGCCCCGACTCGAAGGCGATGCGCGTGATGCGCCCGGTGGTTTCTGCGGCCACCTGCACCTGGTGGGCGGCTTCCAGCTCGCCGGCCGCGAAGGTCTGGCGGGGCGCCTCACGCGAGGTGACGGTGGCCAGCGCGACCTTGGTCACCGGCCACGCCGCAGTGGCGTGCGCCGCCGAGTCCTTTCTGGTCAGCAGCATGACGACGGCCAGCACGCACACAACAGCGGCGCCCCCTCCCAACAGCATCCTCTTGCCCATCTTTGCTCCGCTCATCGGTGTGGTGTGTTCGCTGCACAGCGCATCCCGTGCCGACGGCTGGCATCGGCACGGCAAAGCGGTTGCAGGAAAGATCGGGCCGGACTATAAAACCTCAACTTAACTTGAGGTCAACACACGTGGCGGCAGAAAAGACGATGGATGGTGCGCGCTCGCTCACCATCGGCGAGGTGGCCAGGCGCAGTGGCGTGCCGATTTCCACCTTGCACTTCTACGAGTCCAAGGGGTTGATCGCCAGCACGCGCAATGCCGGCAACCAGCGGCGATTTCCGGCGTTGGTGCTGCGCAGCATCGCGATCATCAAGGTGGCGCAGCGCACCGGGATTCCGCTGGAAGAGATCAAGCATGCGATGAGCCGCTACCCGCCCAACAGCAAATTGACGGCGGCGCAGTGGGGTGAGATGTCATCGGCCTGGCGCGAGAACCTGAATGCGCGCATCCGGACGCTGGAGGCATTGAGGGATAGCCTGGACAACTGCATCGGTTGTGGCTGCCTGTCGCTGGATGATTGCCCGTTGCGCAACCCGGGGGATGCGCTGGGGCAGGATGGACCGGGGCCGAGGATTCTGGAAGGGGCTGCCGAGGGTTAGGCGCGAGGGTTGCGGGTGGTCTGGCTGATGCACCGTGCACGCAGGTTCTGCGACCGCTTCGCGCTCGTTCGCCAGCAATGCTGGCTCCTACAGCCCTGTGGCTTCTGCCCGAAGGGCGTAGGAGCGGGCCTTGCCCCGCGAACTGGCGCGCAGCGCCAGCAAACCTGCGAACGCGATCTGGCTGATGCACCGTGCACGCAGGTTCTACGACCGCTTCGCGCTCGTTCGCCAGCAATGCTGGCTCCTACAGCCCTGTGGCTTCTGCCCGAAGGGCGTAGGAGCGGGCCTTGCCCGCGAACTGGCGCGCAGCGCCAGCAAAACCTGCAAACGCGATCTGGCTGATGCATCGCGCACGATCGTCGGCCAGCAGCAGCCCACCTGCACGCCTGTGGTTTCAAACGGAGCGACAGCGCTCCATCAATCGACCCGCATGGAGCGCAGTCACTCCATATAACCAAGCCCCGCTGCGGCCAGTTTCGCCACCTCAAGGGTGCCGCCCGGTGGTTGATGGTCTTCGAGCAGCCAGCTGACCGACAGGCCCGACCACGCAAGCACCCACTGCAACAACCGACGAGGTTCCATGCCGGCGGCCTTGGCGACGATCTCGACCCGGTGCGCGAAGCGCCCCGGTACCAGCGCCTGCTCACCATCGGGATTGCAGAAAATGTTCGCGTAATCGAAGCCCCGCTCGCCATACAGCCCCTTGGGGTCGATGGCGAGCCAGCCGGCTGCGCCGAAATCGAGCACGTTGCCGTGGTGGATGTCGCCATGCAGTACCCCCACATCGCGCGGCGCAGCCAGCAGTTCGCGGGCGGTGCTGGCGCAGTGCAGCAGAACACCGCCGTGCCTGTCGGCCCCGTGCCACAACCCCTCGAACCACTGCTCCAGTGGCACCAGGGCGGGCATGGGCGTGGCGCGCGGTGCATGCAGGCGGGCGGCAACCGCGCAAAGAATGCGCGTGGCCTGCTCGTCGTGCCCGTCCTTGACCATCTGCGTCAGTGCATCCGTACCTTGCGCGCGCACCATAAGAAGGGCTTGACCGTCGTGAGCCAGTACCGGCGCTGCCCCCTCGCCCTGCCACCACGCCATGAGCAGGCTGCCCGCCTGTTCTTCGGCAACGTGTGAAATCTTCAGCATGGCTGGCCTGCCCTGCTGGCGCACCGGCAGCAGGGTGCCGTTCAGCGAGTCGAACGGCTCGCCATCGACAGTCAGTTGCCAGCGCTTGAGATAGTCGTCAAACATGCCGTGGCCTGGGTAGCGAGGCGATCATCTGGTCAAAGGCCTCCAGCGCATAGCGCCCTTCCAGGCGCTGCAACGTGGGCAACTGCGCGGGCAAACCGAATTGCACCCTGCCGGGCAGTACCTGCTCGATGGCGCCGTACCAGTTCAGCACTGCTTCCTGCAGGCGCACGTGCAGCTCGAACCTGCTGCGCCGACGCGTGCTGTCGGCCCGGGCCCGCTCCCGTGCCAGCTGCGGGTCGATGCGCGCAACCAGGTAGGCGTCGGCAAAGCCGATGCGCCCTTGCGCGAAGGTCTGGCGGGTGGCGTCCAGTTCCACCTGCCAGTCGCGCTCACTGGCCTCGCCGATCTGCCACAGGCTCCAGATGTAATGCAGCTTGAGCGGGTCGCTGTCGCATACGGCCCGCGAATGGCGCTGCTCCATGGCCAGCGCCGCCTGCCAGCGATCGACGTTGCGTTCGGCCCAGAACCCAGCCGCCCCGAGCGGATCTGCCGCGCGATCGGGCTCGTTCTCAAAACGCCCGTTTTCGGCAATCAACTGTTGCTCGGCGTGACTTGTGCACCAGGTGGTCTTGCCACTGGCGCTGATACCTTCGACTACCACAATCATTGCAACTGCCACTCCGTTGAACAGGGCTTGCCGCAAAGCCCAAAACCGGCCGACATCATACAAGCCGCCGAGCGTGTGTAATACACAGGTGCGTGCACCACCCCATCTGCAGGATAAGAAGAACTGATAAGGCATGAGGCCTAATCATTGGATCTGATACGGCTCACCGTTCAAGAATGCGCACCTGTTCTGCTCCCCCTGCCTTCTGGAGAAATACATGTCGTTTGTCGTGCCTGTTCTTGACCCGCAGATTGCAGAGATAGCACCGGGGTTCCGTGCCATGAGCATCTGCGTCAAAGCCACGCCGATCACCCGGCCCGAGGTGGCGACCAACGCCCTGGCGCAGGCCTGTGAGGCGGTCACGGCCGGCGCCCCGGACTGGGCAGAGGCGCACCTTGCGGCATGGGCACACACCTTCCGGCTGTTCGGCGCCAAGCCGCAGCGCACGCCGTGCTCGGCCGAGGCACTGCGCAAGCGCGTGCTGCGCGACGCCGTGCTGCCGAGTATCGACCCCATTGTCGACCTGTACAACGCCATCAGCCTCAGGTTCGCCGTGCCGGTCGGCGGCGAGAATTTCGCTGCCTACATAGGTGTGCCGCGTTTGACCGTTGCCACCGGTACGGAGCTGTTCGACACCATCAAGGACGGCAGCGCCGCCAACGAATCGCCCGACAAGGGTGAAGTGATCTGGCGCGACGACCTGGGTGTGACGTGTCGGCGCTGGAACTGGCGTCAGGGAACCCGAACGCGCCTGGACGCCGATGCAGAGCAGATGTGGTTCATCCTCGAAAGCCTGCCTGCAATGCCCCTGGAGGCACTGCAAGCCGCGGCAGACGAACTGGGCACCGGGCTTTTGCAGATGATGCCGGGCGCCACGATCGACCGGCAGTTGATCGAACTCTACTGAGTTGTGCGCGCCGAGGGTCAGAGCCGGTGAACGCTGATCTCGACCCCCTCCTCGGGGTCGGGCACCCGAAAGTGGCTGGTGATCAGATCGAACTCGGCGTCGGTCGCGGCGAACTCATGCTCGGCGCGGCCGTTGCGAAGGTGCAGCCTGGCCCGGCAAGTCTCATCGCTTGCCTCGATGTAGTGAACGCAGTGCGGCACCTGTGCGGCGTCGGCCAGGGCGCGCAGCCATTGGCGATCGGCAGGCGTGTTGGCCGGAAAGTCCAGCACCACGCTGGTGCCCGCCCTGAGCATGTCGGTAACCAGCGGCCCCATCACCGCCCGCACCTGGCGGGCAAGGCGCACGTAGTCGGCCACCGAGTGGATCTGCTGCGGGTACAGCCTGGAGAGCCAGTGATCCTCGCTCAGCAAGATCGCCGCGTGTTCGGTTGCCAGGGCCTTGGCCAGTGTCGACTTGCCGGAGGCGATCTTGCCGCACATCAGATGAAGCGTCGGGGTGACCATGGCGTTGTCCTGATTGATGAACCCCCATGATGCCGTGCCGGCGCTTGCACCCACAACAGTAGAACGCGCTCAGAGGTTCATGCCGATGGCCAGCCGGTTGAACGCATTCATCAACGCCACCGCCAAGGTCAGGTCGGAAATCTCGACGTCGGAAAAATGGGCTTTCAAGGGCTCGTACAACGCATCGGGGGCGCCCTTTTCGCTGACGTGGGTCAGCGTCTCGGCCCAGGCCAGTGCGGCGCGCTCGCGCTCGTTGAACAGCCCACTGATGCGCCAGCCGGCCAGGCAATCGAGCTTGGCTTGCGCCACCTCGCTGTCACGCAGGGTTTGCGAATGCTTGCCCAGGCAGAAGGCGCAGCCGTTGATCTGCGAAACGCGCAGGTACACCAGTTCGATCAATGGCAGGCCCAGGGAACTGGCGGCCAGTGCGTTGTTGGTGGCGAGCAGGCCTTGGTAGGCCTCAGGCGACAGGGAAGCGAACGGCAGTCTGAGTTGGCTCATGGTGAAACTCCAGTGAAGTGAAAGGGATCAGGCGCAAACCTGTGGGTTGAACAAGGGCTCCAGCGCCAGGCGCGCGCGGCCGGCGTCGATTGCGCTACGCACCGCCTGCTCGCTGCCCACCAGGCCCTGCAGGTAGGTGAAGTGCAGGTCGAACAGCCCGAGGGTGTTGAGTACATGGCGCAGGTACGGCGTGAGAAAGTCTGGTTGGCGCGCCGCCTCGCCCTGGTGAATGCCACCGGAGCCCACCAGCACGTACACCGGGCGGTCGCGCAGCAAACCGACCTTGCCCTGCGGGCCGGCACTGAAGGTGCGGTGAATGCGCAGCACGTAGTCGATCCACAGCTTGAGCGCGGCCGGCAGCATGAAGTTGTGCATGGGCGTTGCAATCAGCAGCACATCGCTGCGCTCCAGTTCCTGGATCAACGCCTCGGACACCTCGAAAGTGGGTGCGTCGAATGGCGTGCGGGTGGTCAGGGCGCGGGCGTAATCGGTATCGAGCGGGGGCAGCGGGCTCGCGCCCAGATCACGCTCGATCAGTTGCAGCCCGGGGTGGCGCCGGCGCAAGGTGGCGACCAGCTCCAGCGCCAGTTGATTGGCATGGGACACCGGCCCCTGCGGGCTGGCGTTGAGCAGCAGTACGTTGTTCATTGCGGGCTCCCCGACTTAAGGCTCTGGGTGAAGTGCATGCCACGGGCCAGCAGCCCCTGGCGAAAATAGAAGCGCTGGGCCAGCGGCATGTGCAGGCCGGTATCCAGCACGAAGTGATCGCAACCGCGCTGCAGCGCCTCGTCACGCACGGCGCTCAGCAACTGCGCGCCCAGGCCGCCGCGTTGCAGGTCGGGGCTTACCACCAGGTCATCGACATAGATGAAGCGCCCGTACAACAGGTTTTCCAGCGGGCGGTAGCCCGCCAGGCCCACCACCTGCTCACCCTCCCACGCCGCCAACAAGCGGTAGCCCTGCGCCGACTGACGCTGCAGCTGCGCCACATAGTCGGCCAGGTCGTTGAGGTGCGGGCGCAGTACACGCATCAGTTCAAAGCTGGCTTCAAAGGCTGCGTGGCTTTCGAGGTGTTGAAGGGTGTAGGCCATGGTCGTCGTCCGCTTTTCAAGAGCGCCCACTTTAAGCAAGCAATGGCTTAAGCTACAGGGCCGAAAAATGAATAAACGACTAGGCCAAGATGCTTTCCTTCGAACTGGACCGCAGCCAGCAGGCGCCGATCTATCGTCAGCTCTACCAGCGCTTTCGCGAATCCATCGCCGACGGCCGCCTGCGCCCAGGTGATCGCGTGCCGGCCGTTCGCGCCCTGGCCTCCGAGCTGAACCTGGCGCGGGGCACCGTGGAGGCGGCCTACCAGTTGTTGATCGGCGAAGGCTACCTGATGGCGCGCGGCGCCGCCGGCACGGTGGTCACCCCGCAACTGACCCCGGTTGCCCCACCCCAACTGGGCCATGGCCTGGCCGCCAGCACCTACCCGACCACCCATTCCGGCGAGCTGCCACTGCCCTTGCAGATGGGCCTGCCGGCCCTGGACGCCTTCCCGCGCAAGCTGTGGACGCGGCTGGCCGGCCGGCAACTGCGTCAAGGCGGCCTGGAAAGCCTGGTGTACCCGGACCCACGCGGCCACGCACCGCTACGGGCGGCGATTGCCACTTACCTGGGCATCTCGCGGGGCATCACCTGCCGCCCCGAGCAGGTGTTCGTGTGCGCCGGCTATCGCGCCTGCCTCGACCTGATTTGCCATACGCTGATGCAGCCGGGCGACCGCTGCTGGCTCGAGGAACCCGGCTACTTCATGGCCCGCAACGCCCTGCAGGAAGCCGGCGCGCAGCTGGTGCCCGTCAGCGTGGACGACCAGGGCCTGGATGTGGAACAGGGCATCGCCCGCGCGGTGGATGCGCGCTTTGCCGTGGTCACCCCCACCCACCAGAGCCCGCTGGGCGTGTCGCTGTCGCTGCCGCGCCGGCTGGCGCTGCTGGCGTGGGCCAACCGGCAAGGCAGCTGGATCATCGAGGACGACTACGACAGCGAATACCGTTATCGCGGCAAGCCCCTGCCCGCCCTCAAGAGCCTCGACCAGCAGGGCCGCGTGCTCTACACCGGCACCTTCAGCAAGGTGCTGTTCCCCGGCTTGCGTCTGGCCTACCTGGTGGTGCCGGCGCAGCAGTGCGAGGCCTTCGCCCGCCAGGCCGACCGGCTGCACAACCACTGCCCTTACCTGCTGCAGGCCACCGTGGCGGCGTTTATCAACGAAGGCCACTTTGCGCGGCACCTGAACAAGATGCGCAATCTGTACGCCCGGCGCCGGCAATGGCTGATCGAGGCATTGCAGCAGCAGTTGGGCGAGCGTTTGCTGATCGATACCCAGGCAGGCGGCATGCACCTGGTAGCCGGTTTGCCCGGCGTGGACGATGTAAAACTGGCCAAGCGCGCGCGGGCCGCCGGGCTGGCGGTGGAGCCGCTATCGCAGTGGTACCTGGCAGGTGCGCCCAGGCACGGGCTGGTAATGGGGTTTACCAATGTTGCCAGTGCGCAGCAGGCGGCGATGGTGGCGCGGGAACTGGCTCGGCTTGCATAGGGGCAGCAACCCCTATCAGAGCAAACCCGGCTAGGCACGACGAGGGGGCAAAGGCGGATGCTATTGCTCACCGCATCTTCAGGAGGTTTTGTTCGGTGACCGACTCAAGCAACAGCCATGCCTACGCAAAACGGTTCGACGCCGTACTCGCCTATATCGATACCTGCCTCGAGGGCGATCTCTCGGTGAGTGCACTGAGCCGCGTCGCCAACTTCTCGGTGTTTCATTTTCACCGGCAATTCACGGCGTATGTAGGCGTGCCGGTTGCACAGTATGTGCAGTTGATGAGGCTTCGGCGCGCTGCGCATCAACTGGTCGGTTCACCGGGTCAGTCCGTGCTGGAGACAGCACTGGGTGCTGGCTTCGAAAGCCCCGAGGCCTTTTCAAGGGCGTTCAGGCGCGCCTTTGGCATGGCGCCGAGTGCGTTCGCCAAGGCACCGAGCTGGCAGGTCTGGAATGCGGTCTTCGTTGTCCCTCACTTTTCCAGGAGTATCACCATGCAGATACGTACCGTAGCGTTCGCCGAAACCCGCGTGGCGGCGCTTCAACATTGCGGGGCGCCCGGCCTCGTCAGTCAAAGCGTCAGTCGTTTTCGTCAGTGGCGCATGCAGAGCGGTCAGTCGCCAGTAGCCGTGAGCCGCTCGTTTGGCATCCCCTATGACAATCCCGATACCACGCCCGCAGAGGCCTTCAGGTTCGCGATTTGCGGCGAGATAGACGAGGCCGTGCTGCCCAACGAATTCGGCGTGCATGAACGGGTCATCCCGGCAGGGCGTTGCGCCGTGATTCGCCATACGGGGTCGCCTGACTACATCGGAGAATCCATCTACCCGCTTTACCGCGACTGGCTACCCTCCAGTAACGAAGAGCTTCGGGATCAACCGTTGTTCTTCCATTACCTGAGCGTGTTTCCCGAAACACCGCAGGATCAATGGCAGACGGATATCTACGTTCCGTTGAAATAGGCGAAGCTGGCGTGTGAAACGGGTTGCCGCTCGGTGGGTGAGTTGCTGGCCGAGCGGCAGTGGTGCCAAAAGCGGACCGTGCGAGCCGATGTCTGAGCCACCGGCCTTCGAAAGTCGTAAATCATCAAACCGGCAGGATGCGCGTCCAGTAACGGGTAATCTGCTGGATTCGGATGGGTAACGAACGGGCGATAGTGTTCAATGTCAGCTCGATGTTGCCAAGCGAGTACGAGCCCGACACCCGCAAGTGGCTGACCTCCGAGGCGCAGCCCAGATAGCCGGGGCAATAGCGCTGCAACTCGTTGATGAGTGTATCCAGCCTCCAGCCCTCCACTACCAGCCGCCCCTGAGCCCAGGCCTCTTCGCCTTTTTTCAACGGCTGCGTGGCAAACAGTCGCTGACGATCAAGTGTCACCGATTGCCCTTGCTCGATCACGACCTCGCCTTCAGCCTGCTCAGGACGGACCGCAACGGCATGCTGGTAGACGCTGAGGCGTGTCAGCCCGTCGAGTTGGCGCACGGCGAAGCGAGTGCCCAATGCGCGCAGATCACCCTGTGCGCTGCGCACCAGCAACGGACGTGAGTCCTTGCCGGTGGTTACATGGACCTCCCCCGCCCGAAGCACCAGCAAGCGCGTGCTGGCATTGAACATGACATCCAGCGCGGTATCGGTATCCAACACCAGCAGGGTGCCGTCGGCAAGAGCCGCTTGGCGCTGTTCTCCGGTGCGCGTTCTGAGGTCGGCCATCCATCTGGGTGCAACGTCATATCCCTGCCATGCCAATGAACTGGCGCCGGCGCCCAGCAACAGCCCCTTGAGTAGCGTGCGGCGATTCGGGCCGCTTTCGCGCAGCGTGGACTTTTCCATGACGTTCCAGGCCAACTGCTGCGGCATGCCGCCCAGGCGCGCCTGCAATTCGGTCAACTGCTGCCATGCCCATTCATGCTCCGCCCTCCGGCAGTGCCAGCGTTGCCACTGCGCGCGCAGCGCCGCGTCTTCAGGGTTCGCGCACAGCTGCGCGAACCACTGCGCCGCATGGCGAAGTGCTTGGCGCTGGGCGTCGGTGGTCACCACGGATTGTCCATCAGGTACAGGAGGCAGCGTTCGGTGGCCCGGGCCATGTACTTGGTTACCGAGCTGGCGGACACCTGCAGGTGCTCGGCGATTTGAGGGTAGGTCAGCCCTTGCACTTGCGACATCAGGAACGCCGTTTTGGCCTTCACGCCCAGGCCGTCAAGCATGCGATCCAGCTCCAGAAGTGTCTGGAGCAACGAAAGCTGTTCTTCGGCAGAAATCTCGAACGACTCGGGCTGCGCGGCGAGCACTTCCAGATAGGCACGCTCCACCGACTGACGGCGAAAACTGTCGATCATTACCCGCTTGGCGATGGTTACCAGAAAATGCCGAGGCTCATTGAGCATGGCCGCCCGGGGTTCACGGCGCTCGGCGAGCAGCACGCGAACAAAGGTGTCCTGGGCGAAGTCTGCCGCCGCCTGCGAACACCCGGTGCGCTTGCGCAGCCAACTGATGAGCCAGGGTTGATGGTCGTTGTAGAGGGTCGCGATAAGGTTGCCAGACGGCATATCCAGGCCAAACAGTGAATAAGAATTAATCGCAATATAGTGAAATGATGGCCTGAGAGCAATCGACTTCTGGCCGTGAAAATCAGGCCAGGAAAAAATTTCGAAACGCGTTGTCACTTTCCTCTCGGCTACGCGACTCCTTTTGCAGACACCTCACAAAATGCCAACAACCGCATCAGGAGTAAGCATGCAGCATCCCCTTCCAGGCTTCTGCACCGCCACGTTGAACACCCCAAGCGCGCTATGCCTTGCCCTACTTGGCGCATCGTTGTTGATGGCCACTCCAGCACTTGGCCACGCGGCTGAAGGCCAGGTAACAGCCCGTACGCTGCATCAGCAGGAATTTGCCATTGAAGCCGGGGCGCTGGCCACTGTGCTGAACAGCTTTGCCACCGAAGCAGGCGTGGTGCTGTCGTTCGACAACGGGCTGACCGAAGGCAAGCAGAGCCGGGGCATCAATGGCCGCTACAGCATCGACCAGGGCTTTGCCGTGTTGCTGAGCGGGTCCGGGTTGCAGGCGGTTGCAGGTGGGGACAACAGCTATGTGCTGCTGCCGGTTGCACCGTCGGGTTCATTGCAACTGGACGCGACCAACGTGACAGGCTCGGGGCTGGGCACCATCACCGAGGATTCGGGGTCGTACACCACAGGTAACACCACCACAGCGACGCGGATGAATCTCTCGCTGCGCGAAACGCCGCAGTCGATCAGCGTCGTCACGCGTCAGCAGATGGACGACCAGAACATGCAGTCCCTGGAAGACGTTGCAAGGGCAGCCACGGGCATCAGCACGGTCAAGGGGTTCGGCACTGAGCGTCCGCTTTACTACTCGCGAGGGTTCCAGGTCGACGACCTGCAATTCGATGGCCTGCCGAGCAGCGTCACGGAAAGCTTCTCGATGGACGTCATGTCGGTGAACAACATGGCCATGTATGACCGGGTGGAGATTGTTCGAGGCGCAAACGGCCTGATGCAAGGGGCAGGTAATCCGTCTGCGGCCATCAACATGGTTCGCAAGCGACCGACACGTGAATACCGGCTCAAGGCAGAGATCGGTGCTGGCTCGTGGGACAACTACCGCACGCAACTCGACGTTGGCGGCCCCTTGAACGCAGAAGGCACCGTGCGTGGCCGTACGGTCCTGATGTACAACAGTCGAAACAGCTACCAGGACTACGCTGACAAGGACAACCAACTGTTCTACGCCATCGGCGAAGTCGACCTGAATGACTCGACCACGGTTGCAGTGGGGGCGTCCTTCCAGCAGGACAACAGTGGCGGCTACGATTGGGGCGGTTTGCCTACCCACCTGGATGGCAGCTCATACAACTTCTCGCGGTCGAAGTCGTTCGCTGGAAAGTGGGCGTACCTGGACAAGATCAACCGCAACGTCTTTGCCGATATCAAGCACAGCTTCAATGAGGACTGGAACCTCACCGTCGCCACTAACCTGATTTGGTCCAATTCGGATTTTCTCGCTCAGGTTGGGTACCACACCAAGGACACCGACTCGACGATGCAGTACTGGCCGAACAGCGCCCGCTACGATGATGAACAGATCAATCTCGACGCGGCGCTCAACGGTGCGTTCAACCTGCTGGGGCGCAAGCATGAGGTGGTGATCGGTACCAACTTGCGGCGTGACAGGCTGCAATACGTCACAGGCTCGTCCAGCGTGAACCCTATCGTCGACATTCTGGACTTCGATACCTCCACATTCCCGAAACCGCAGATAGTCGGCAGCCTGACGCCCAGTCGACATGTGCGCAAGGACAAGGGGATCTATGCAGCCACTCGCCTGAACCCATTCGATGATCTGCACGTGATCCTGGGCAGCCGCTTGAGTTGGGTCGACTACGACACCCAGGGCCCGTGGGAGACGGACCGCTTCAGGGAAAACCGCAAGATCATCCCCTACGGCGGCATCGTCTACGACGTCAATGACACTACCTCGGTGTATGCCAGCTATACCGAGATCTACAAGATGCAGAGCAACTACAGCGTCGACAACAAACTGCTCGAACCCACAACGGGCAGCAACTACGAAGTGGGCGTAAAAAACGAACTGTTCGATGGCAGGCTCAATACCTCCCTGGCGCTGTTCCAGGTGGATCAGACAGGCCTTGCGCAGGTCGTGCCCGAGGCTGGGCGCGTGTGTGGGCCCACGCGCGATTCGCGGTGCTACACCGAGGGCGCCAAAGTACGAAACCGCGGGTTCGATGCCGAGGTCTCGGGCGAGTTGATGCCCGGGTGGAATGCCTCCATGGGCTACACCTACAGCCATCCAGAATACGTGGCGGGTAGCAGGAAGGGTGACACCTATGGGACAGAGAACTCGCCACAGCGACTGTTCAAGGCCGCCACCACCTACCAGTTGCCAGGTAGCCTGGACCAATGGCGAGTCGGAACCAGCGTGTACCATCAGAGCAAGCTGTACCTGAACAGTATTTCGCAGAGTGCCTACAACCTTGTGGACTTGAATGCCAACTTCCGGATCGACCAGAACCTGAGCGTTCAGTTGAACCTCAACAACGTTTTCGACGAGAAGTACTACACCGCGATTTTCAGCCAGGACACCGGAAACTATTACGGCGAACCCCGCAACTTTGCCGTCACGCTGCGCTACGAGAACTAGCCGTGAGCAGTGGTCGATAGGGCGATTTCAAGCGGCTGTAACGGCCGCTTGGACGGACCCTATGCTCACCAGTATCTTCATGTTGAACGGCCAGGCAGTTCGTGCGGGGTGAGCCGGGTGGTGGGCGAGCGAAGTGACAGCTCCGCACGAACAGCCGCATGCATCGAACTGGATCAGAAAGCCACCGAACGCTGACAGGCCGACGTCGCCACGATCTTCCCGCGCTTTAGCACCATCAACCGTGTGGGCAGGTCGAGAATCACGTCACCCACCGAATGCGTCTCCAGCAACACCACGTCAGCAGGCGCACCCGGCACCAACCCATAATCCTTCAACCCCAGCGCTTTCGCCGGATGGGTAGTGAGCATCGACAGTACCGTGGCCTGGTCATCCGCCCCGCCCAGGTGACAGGCCGGAATCGCCAATTGCGCGATGTTGAGCAAGTCGCCGGTGCCAAACGGGGTGAATGCGTTGCGAATATTGTTGGTGGCAAGGCACACATTCACGCCGCCATCACGCAGGGCCCGCACCGGCGTCAGGGTACGGCGCACGTCATGGCTGTCGCCGCGCGCACCGAGGTGCAAGTCGGTGGCGGGCAGGCACATGACGCTGATGCCAGCCTCGCGAATCAAGGCAATGATCTCCCGCTGTTTGTGCGGCGCCACGGCACCCAGGCTGGTCAGGTGACCGACGCATACGCGCCCTTGATAGCCTTGCTCGATGGTCTTGCGCGCCAGGTACTCAATGGTCATGTGTTCGGCGTTGTCGGCGAAGTCCTGATGGAAGTCGATGTCCTTGCCGTAGCGCCTGGCCAGGTTGAATACATAGTCGATGTGGTCATGGGCCGAGTCGTCGTTGTAGGGAATGCCGCCCACTACATCTGCGCCCTTCTCCATGGCCTCAACCATCATTGCCTGCATGCCCGGTAGTTTCAGTATTCCCTCCTGCGGAAAGGCCACCACCTGGATGTCGATGACGTCGCGCAGCTTGTCGCGCAGTTCCAGCACCACATCAAAGCCGGTGAAGCCTTGCACCGGGTCGAATTCGGCGTGGGCGCGTACGTGGGTTGTGCCGGACTGCACCAACGCACGTAGTGCTTGAGTGGAGCGCGCGAGAATGTCGTCGCGAGTCAACGTGGGTTTGAGCTCGGCGGTAACCGCTATCGCCTCCTTCAACGTGCCGGAGCGATTGGCCTTGCGATGCATGATGTTGGCTTTTTCCAGGTGCAGGTGCCCTTCGACAAAGCCCGGGATCAGCACGTGGCCGTGGCCCTGGATTTCCTGCACGGCCTGCACTGAAATTGTCGGCGCGATCTCGACAATCTTGCCGTGGTGCACCGCTACGTCCATCAGCGGTTTTGTATCGTCGATGCGCACATTGCGAAAGATCAGATCCATGACGTTGGCCCTCTATGATGCTGCCCCAAGGCGCATCGGTAAAAAACGAACCATGGGCAGCTCAACCGTTGGAACAGCCGTTACCCATCACTCGGTATTCAAGAATGTGTTTCTGGCCCTTGGAGTCTTCATACGTCATGAGCACAGGTACCACGGCGCAGACGTGCGCGACTTCGCTGATGGAAATGACGCGGGCGATGTCCAGGTGCTGGGCATAGCTGTATTGCTCAACCGGTATCGGTTCGTCGGCCATCGCCGCAGCACAGAAAAAACTCGCTATCAGTACAGGTAACGCCTTCATGTTCAGAGGCCCTCCTCCACATTTTCAAGAACATGGAGCCCGGCAGCCATGCAGCGCCGGGCCCCATGGGTGGGGTGATCAGAACGGTTTGGTCGGCAGGTACTTGCCATCCAGGGTGATCACCGCGCGGGAGCCGCCGTCTGGGTCATCGACCTTCTTGACGTCCAGTTTGAAGTTGATGGCGCTGATGATGCCGTCGCCGAACTTCTCGTGAACCAGCGCCTTGAGCGTGGTGCCGTAGACCTGAATCATTTCGTAGAAGCGGTAGATGGTCGGGTCGGTAGGAATGCCGTTGCCGATGCTGCCACGCAGCGGGATGCTTTGCAGCAGGAGCACGGCATCGGCGTCGAGGCCCAGGGTGTCGGCAACCACCTGGGCTGCGTTGGCCGGCAGCGGGTGCTGACCAAGCAAGGCGGCGGTGACAAAAGCTTCGTGCAGGCCGGTGCCTTCTGCAATCTGAGCGAACGACAGGTCTTTGCGGGCCTTGGCCAACAGGATGACGTCGGTCAGGGCAAGGCGAGTGTCTTGGCTGATTTGTGATTGGATCATGGGGATATCTCCGTGGGTAGAAACTAGGGTTAGTGGGTAGCAACGCAAGCGGTAGGGCTTTCGGCCAGCGACACGAACTTGCCGGTGCGGCTGTCGAAGGCCTGGATGCAGCCGCTTTCGATGTCGTAGACCCAGCCATGCAACGTCACGCGCTTTTCTTCCAGCGCGAGGCGTACCGAGGGGTGTGTCTGGATATTGGCCAACTGCGCGATGACGTTTTCGCGCACCATCGAGGCGACCTTGGCGTGCTGATCGACATGCTGGCGGGCCTCGTTGACCACCCGACCGGAATCGGCGTAGCGCAACCAGCCGGCCACGGCGGGCATGTTGTCCAGGCATTTGCAGGTGGCGATGGCGGTCATGGCGCCGCAGTCGGAATGCCCGCAGATCACGATGTCGCTGACTTTCAAGGCTGCGACCGCGTACTCCACCGAGGCGGACACACCGCCTGGCTCAGGGCCGTAGGACGGCACGATGTTGCCCGCATTGCGGATGACGAACAGGTCGCCCGGCTCACGCTGTGTGACCAGCTCCGGCACCAGCCGGCTGTCGGAGCAGGAGATGAACAGCGCCCGCGGGCTCTGCTGGTTGGCCAGGTCTTTGAACAGGCCGGCACGTTCAGGAAAGGCATTGCGCTGGAATTTAAGGAAACCGTCGATGATGTCTTGCATGGTTGACTCCGTTGGTTCGCGATGCGATGAGGCAAAGGTTACGGAGGCCGTGCAATAAGGTAAAAGTCTCATATATGATTATCTGCATCAGATAAACTTATAGGTACAGGCATGCTGGCGCGCCATATTCAGTATTTTCTTGCGGTCGCCGAACATCAGGGCTTTACCAGTGCCGCGGCGGCACTGCATGTTTCGCAGCCCGCGCTGTCGCAGCAAGTGCGCCAGCTGGAGGAAAGCCTCGGGGCGCAGTTGTTCGATCGCTCAGGGCGCAAAACACGCCTGACCGATGCCGGGCAGGTGTACCTGCGTTATGCATTGCGGGCGGCGCAGGAGCTGCGCGAAGGCAAGCGGGCGATCCATGATGTGGGCGATCTCAGTCGAGGAACGCTGCGCATAGCGGTGACGCCAACCTTCACGACCTACCTGGTCGGGCCGTTGGTGGAAGCCTTTCACAGCCGTTACCCGAACATCACGCTGAACGTGCATGAACTGGCCCAGGAGCAGATGGAGAACCTGCTGCTGAGGGACGAACTGGATGTGGGGATTGCGTTTGATGAGGTGCATGCGCCAGACATCGAAGCCTATCCGCTACTGGTTGAAACGCTTGCCCTGGTCGTTGGTAGCCGACATCCGCTGGCCGGGGCGCGGGCTGTCGGCCTGGAGACGCTGAATGCGCAGTCGCTGATTCTGCTCAGCAAAGCGTTCGCCACCCGCGAACAGATCGACCGCTATTGCAACCAGCACGGCATTCGCCCGCGCGTGGTGATGGAGGCCAATGTAATTGGTGCGTTGATTGAGGTGGTGCGCAGAACCACGCTGTCGACCTTGCTGCCGGCTGCCCTAGCGCAGGAGCACCCAGAGTTGGTGTCTGTCGAGTTGGGGCCGCATCGGCTAGAGCGCACAGCGGTCTTGATGCAGCGCAAGAATGTCTATCAATCTGCGGCTGCCCGTGCGTTTATGGCGCTGGCCAAGGAAGTGGCCGGTGATCTGACGACCAAAACAGATGAGTAGCAGAATACGAAGGGCTTTCAGCGTGCCCGCAACCTCTTCCATGTCGCCATGTACCGACCCATGGCTCGGTACTCAGTACTTGCCCTGCCAGTGCTGCTAAAGTGGCTTATCCATAGGGTTCCGAGGGCTATCGTGTATGTCCGATGCAAGCGAGCTTGTCAATGACAGTGAGGTGTACAGAACCCTTCTGGAGTCGACCAAGGCGATTCCCTGGAAGATTGACTGGGCCTCGATGAAGTTCACCTACATCGGCCCTCAGATCGAGGCGTTGCTGGGCTGGAGCCCTGAAAGTTGGGTGAGCGTGGAAGACTGGGCCATGCGCATGCATGCAGAAGATCGCGAGCATGTGGTGAACTTCTGCGTGACGCAATCCAAGGCTGGCGTGGACCATGAGGCGGACTACCGAGCGCTGACCAAGGACAACGGCTATGTGTGGATCCGCGACGTTGTGCACGTGGTGCGCAATGACAGGGGCGAAGTCGAAGCGCTGATCGGCTTCATGTTCGACATCAGCGAACGCAAGAAGACCGAAGACCAGTTGCTGAGTTTGCAGAAGGAACTGGAGGTGCTCTCGTTCAAGGACGGCCTGACGAATATCGCCAACCGCCGTCGCTTCGACAGCTGTTTCGAGTTGGAGTGGGAACGTGCGCGCCGCGAGCGCCGGCCATTGTCGCTGCTGTTGTTGGACGTCGATTTTTTCAAGCAGTACAACGATTTGTACGGCCATATTCAAGGCGACAAATGTTTGATAGCGATTGCCCAGACGCTGAGTTTGGCGTTGGATGGCCCACGCGACCTTGTGGCTCGCTATGGCGGCGAAGAATTTATCGTGCTGCTGCCCGAAGCCGATGCCGAGGTGGCGCGTAAAGTGGCTGAGCGCTGCCAGCGGTTGATCCAAAAGCAGTCCATCGTGCATGCGCTATCGCCACATGACCACCGCCTGACTGTCAGCATAGGCGCGGGTTCGATGGCGCCAGGCGAGTGGGACAGGCCTACAGACTTCATCAAAGCCGTGGACCAGCAGCTCTATGCGGCTAAAAACAACGGACGGCACCGCATTGAGTATGTGCAGTTGGAGGGGTTGTCGGGCTGTTCAGCAGTTGAAGGTGCAGAAGAACAAACAACTGCCCGTCCTTCATAGAGGGTCATCAGCAGCCACGGTGATGCTGGAGAAAACGCAGCGGCGAGTGCGATTCGAGATTACTGGGCAAACACGGTCTCGGCCGTCGCTAACGGACCCAAGGCTGCCGGTGGTTAACGGCAGCAATTGGCCATAAGCGGACTGTAGACAGATAGCTGGCATTCCTACGCTGGCATTCTAGTAATCTCACAACGCTAAAAAGGAACATTCATGTTGGTCATTCAAATTGATCGGGATAGCGTGCATGCAGGGGATGATCTGGAAAGTCACAGGACATCAATCAGGCTTGATCCTGCAGTAACACTGCGCGCTTTGTTCGAAGCGATCCAAGGTATGGGTTACCTGCCTGACATCAGTGGAGGCAAGGCGACGTGGATTATTTGTTCGTCTGGCAAACACATAGGTGTTTTAGCTCAGCAATGGCCAGAAACTAAATTGTTAATCCCCGCCGAGAGCCTCCTGAGTCAGTATTTTGGGGATACCGAACCTCGCCTTCTGTTCAGATATTGGTGCCAGGCAGATCCAGACCATGTCTTTTCACAGATCAAAGCTGGAAATGAACCGCCGTCTCGATTTTAGGACTGGCGGGGGCTACCTACTGATCCAGAAGCTAATATGCCTGCTTTGGGTTGTGGCGGCCTGTTGCAAAGGTGGGCTACCGAGCTATAGCTGCATCCTTTCGGGTTTGCTAGCCCGAGCACCTTAGGACGTGCAAGCGTCCATCCGTCTCAGCTGACACCTTTTTGCACCCGCTGTTTCGTTTTATGACGGCTGTACGCAGGGCGCATTCGTGCGCGCTGGGTTCCTGGAGTCCCGGTCTACCATCCTGCTTACGGCCGTCACCCTTTGTCGTCGGGTGTTATGGCGACTGTACGCGGGGCGCATTCATGCGCGCCGGGGTCCTTGATCCCTGGTCTGCTAACCCGCGTACAGCTGCCTCCCTTTCGTTCCACGGGCCGCACACGCGGCCTACCGACCGTCCCCATTGTTACTGTTTCCCCAACAATGCTTTTCGACCTTGAGCATTTATCCGCCCCGCCTCGCCCGCCTAAACTGGCCACCGTTTTCAGGCAGCCCTACCGCGCCGACTCCGCAAAGGCCATCCCAACGCCAACACCCTTTCCCAGAGCCTTCGGCGCCCCCCGTATCGAATGATCGCGCACGCCCTTGCGCGCTGATCGCCACACCCCACGGGTTCGATCTTTACCGCTGCCGACTGAATGCCTTGACCCCTGCGCAGAGCCTGCGTGCACTTTCCATTGACTAACGGAACGTATGAAAAAAATGACGGATGACCATCAACCGCAAACTCGGAAGTTTGCACTCGGCACCACCGCAAGGGTGCTGTTTGCCCTGCTGGTGCTGCTCGTATCGCTGGCGATGATCTACGGCGGCTTCAAACTGGTAGCACTCGATGGCTCGCCGTACTACCTGATCGCAGGCGTTGCATACCTGCTGCTGGCAGCGCTGATGTTCCTGCGCAAAAGCGCCAGCATCGCCCTTTCGGTAGCCATCGCCCTGGCAACCTGTGTGTGGGCATTCTACGAAGTCGGCCAGTTCAGCTACTGGGAGCTGCTGCCACGCCTGGTGGTACCGGCAATCATCCTGACCCTCAGCCTGTGGGTCGGCGCAGCCTTGCCCGGCACCTCGGCAAGCACCCGACGCCTGGCCAACCGCTTCGGCTTTGCGGTGTTCGCGGGGCTGATCGCGACCTTCGTGGCGGCGTTCTACCCGCACGGTGCAATCTCCACCCCGCTCGCCTCCACGGCCAAGCCTGCGCCAACCGAAGCCCCCGCCGCGCCGGAAAACTGGGAGTTCTTCGGCCGCAACGCCTCGGGCACGCGCTTTGCGCCGTTCAGCCAGATCACCCCGGCGAACGTCAAGGACCTGCAAGTGGCCTGGATCTACCGCACCGGCCGCAGAACCACGGGCGCCGGTGCCGGCGTGGACGAGAACACCCCGCTGCAGATCGGCAACGTGCTGTATTCATGCACGCCAGAAAACCTGATCACCGCCCTCGACGCCGACACGGGCAAGCCGATCTGGAAGTTCGACCCGCACGCGCGCAGCGCCGAGCACGTGACGTGCCGCGGCGTGGGCTACCACGACATCGACAAGGACGACAGCCTGAGCGCCGAGGTCAAGGCCTCGTATGGCGAGCAGCAGTGCCGCCAGCGCATCCTGGTGTCGTCGGTCGACGCCCGCCTGTTTGCCCTGGACGCACACACCGGCACCCTGTGCCCGAGCTTTGGCGACAACGGTTATGTCGACCTGAAAAAAGGCATGGGTCCCACCGAGAACAGCAAGCGCTACCACCCCACCTCCCTGCCCGTGGTAATGGGCCACCTCACCGTGGTCGGCGGCTGGGTGCGCGACATCGTCGCCAAGGAGCCGTCGGGCGCCGTGCGTGCCTTCGACGTGGTGACCGGTGCGCTGGTGTGGGCCTGGGACATCGGTGCGCCTGAAGGCCAGGACGCAACCGCCAGCGACCACCAGTTCACCCTGGAAACCCCCAACGTGTGGACCGTGCCCACCTACGACAAGGCACTGAACCTGGTGTACCTGCCCACCGGCAACGGCCCACCCGACTACTGGGGTGGCGACCGCAACCAGGCCAAGGAAAAGTACGGCTCGGCCGTGGTGGCCGTCGATGCCTCGACCGGCAAGGCCAAATGGGTGTACCAGACCGTGCACCACGACGTGTGGGACTACGACCTGCCGTCGCAACCGGTGCTGTACGACATCAAGAACGCCCAGGGCGAAAAGACCCCGGTGCTGATCCAGACCACCAAGACCGGCAACATCTTCGTGCTGGACCGCCGCACCGGCCAGCCGGTGACTGAAGTTCAGGAGCTGCCCGTACCCACATCCCCCGCCGCCGAAGGCGAACACCTGGCACCGACCCAACCGCACTCGGTGGGCATGCCGGTGATTGGTGCCGAGCCCCTGACCGAGAAGTCCATGTGGGGCGTGAGCACCTTCGACCAGCTGTACTGCCGCATCATGTTCAAGGACTCGGTGTATGTGGGCCCCTTCACCCCGCCGACCGAAAAGCCCTACATCGAATGGCCGGGCCTGCTGGGTGGCATGAACTGGGGTGGCATCTCCATCGACGAAAACACCGGCATGATGTTCGTCAACGACATGCGCGTACCGCTGCGCATGGCGCTGGTCACCAAGGAAAACACCAGCAAGTTCAAGGTTTCCACCGATGAGGTGCCGGGCTTCATGGGTACGATTCGCCCACAAGTGGCGGGCATCTATGGCGGGGTAAAAATCGACATCCTGCAATCCCCCCTGGGCGTGCCGTGCAACACCCCGCCGTTCGGCAGCATGAGCGCCATCGACCTGAACACCCAGAAACTGGTGTGGCAGGTACCGCTGGGCACCGTGCAGGACACCGGCCCCCTGGGCCTCAAGACCCACCTGCCGATCCCGCTGGGCATGCCGACGCTGGGCGGCCCTACCTCGACCGCCTCGGGGCTGGTGTTCTTTGCCGGCACCCAGGACTACTACCTGCGGGCCCTGGACTCGGCCACCGGCAAGGAGGTGTGGAAAGCCCGCCTGCCGGTAGGTGCAGTGGCAGCACCGCTGATCTACCAGTCGCCGGCGACCGGCAAGCAGTATGTGGTGATCTCGGCGGGCGGCATGAGCCATTCACCTGATGTGGGCGACTACATCATTGCCTATGCGTTGCCCGACGCTACTGAACAGCAGTAACACGCTGGTGGAAGCCGTATGAAAATAATCCCCGGTTTCGGGGATTATTTTTGTCTGATGGAAGGCTAGAGAGAGGCGCCGTCGCACGGCTGCCGGGCCTGCGCGCAGACTTCCCAGCCACCACCCAGCGCCTTGTAGATGCCCACAACCGCCAGGCGTTGTCGGGTACGTGCAGCGGTCAGGGCGCGTCGGCTGGCGTAATCGGCGCGCTCGGCCTCAAGCACATCCAGGTAGACGCCCTCGCCCTCCGAGAACCGCGCCCGGGCAAGCCGCGCCGCCTCGCCGTTGGCCGCCGATTCGAGCAATCGCAGCCTCAGGGTATTGCTCGCAGCCCCGTGGGCCTTGAAGGCATCATCGGTTTCCTGCAACGCGCGCAATACCGTCTGGTCGTACACGATCAACGCCTCCCTGGCGCGTGCCTCGCTGGCGGCAATGCGGGCACGCACACGCCCGGTGTCCAGCAGCGACCAGCGAATCATCGGGCCGATAAAGCTCGACAGCGCGCCCGCGCCACTCATCCCGTCGAGGCTTCCGGTGACCACACCGATGGAGCCCTGCACCTGCACCTCGGGATAGAGGCCCGCCGTCTCGACCCCGATTTGCGCCGTGGCGGCCGCAAGGGCGCGTTCTGCGGCGGCAATGTCGGAGCGTCTCCAGAGTAACGCCGTGGGCTCACCGACGGCGATCGTGCGCAGGGCCAGCGCCTGATCCCCAGGCTCGGCGGCCGGTGGTGTGAACCGCTGCGGCGGCTCGCCCAGCAGGATCGCCAGGGCGTTGACCGAGGCATCACGCCGACGCTCCAGCTCGGGCACGCTCACCTCGACCGAGCGCAACAGGGCTTCGGCCCGCAGCCGGTCGAACTCGGTGGCCGCCCCGGCGTTCACCTGGCGTTCGACCATGCTCAGGCTGTCGCGCTGGCTTTGGCGGGTATCGGCGGCAACCGCCAACTCGGCCTCGATGCCCCGCAGCTCGAACCAGGTGGCCGCCACCTCGGCCGCCACACTCGCCTGCACCCCGCGCAGCAACGCCTCGCGCGAACCGGCCTGGGCGCGTGCGGCCTCCACCGAGCGGCGCACGCGGCCGAACAGGTCGATTTCCCAGGACGCATCGACCGCCCCCCGATAGGTTTCGTTCTGCCGCGACTGGCCAGCCGGTGTCTGCACTTCGCTCCAGCGGCGGTTCTCGTAGCTGAGCGCAGGGCCGCCACGCGGAAGGAAACCCTGGCGGCTTTCGCGCAACATCGCCCTGGCTTCTTCGAGCCGCACGGCTGCAATCGCGATGTCATGGTTGGCGGCAAGCGCCCGCTGCACCAGCGCGGTCAATGCGGGCTCGTCAAAGGCACCCCACCACCGGGCCTCGACGCTACCGGGGCCAAGCCCGGCAGGCAGCTCATCGAAGCGTGCGGGAAGCTGCGTTGCCGGCAGCGACGGCGCAACATAGTCGGGGCCCACTGCAGCACACCCGGCCAGCAGCATGAGGGTGGCCAGGGGCGCCAGAACAGCTCGATAGCAAAGGCTCATGAACGGCGCTCCTCCAGGGCAGGCTGGGCTGTGGGCGTGTGCCGCTCGAAGCGGGCCGCCAGGCCACGGATCACCACATAGAAAACCGGGGTCAGGAACAACCCGAACAGCGTCACCCCGAGCATGCCGGCAAACACCGCCACCCCCATGGCCTGGCGCATCTCGGCACCTGCGCCGCTGGCAAGCACCAGCGGCACGACGCCAGCGACGAAGGCCAGGGACGTCATCACGATCGGGCGCAGGCGCAACCGGCATGCCTCCACAACCGCCTCCAGCACACTCGCCCCCCGCGCTTCCAGGGTACGGGCGAACTCGACGATGAGGATCGCGTTCTTGGCGGCCAGGCCCACCAGCACGATCAGCCCGATCTGCACGAACACGTTGTTGTCGCCCCCCATCAGCCACACCCCGATGATCGCGCTCAACAGGCACATCGGCACAATCAGCAGCACCGCCAGGGGCAGCAGCCAGCTGTTGTACTGCGCCGCCAGAATCAGGTAGGCCAGCAACACGCACAGCGGGAAGATGAACAGCGCCGAATCGCCGGCCAGCTTCTGCTGGTAGGTCAGGTCGGTCCATTCGAAGGTCATGCCTTCAGGCAGCATGTCCCCGGCCAGACGCTCCATCAGCGCAACCGCCTGCCCTGAACTCACGCCCGGCATCGCGCCCCCCGAAATGTCCGCCGAGGGGTAGCCGTTGTAGTGAATCACCCGGTCCGGGCCGGAGCTTGGCGTAACGCTGACAAACGCCGACAACGGCAGCATGGCCCCGGCCGCATTGCGCACCTGCAGGCGGCCGATGGCTTCGGCCTGCATGCGGTGGTCCGTGTCGGCCTGCGCCGTGACCTTGTAGGTGCGGCCAAAGCGGTTGAAGTCGTTGACGTACAGCGAACCCAGGTACACCTGCAGCGCCTCGAACACATCGGTCAGGCGCACGCCCTGGCTCTTGACCTGGGCCCGGTCGATGACCACGTCGAGCTGCGGTGCATTGATATCGAGGCTGGTCATCAGCCCGGCCAACTGCCCCGACTCGGTGGCCTTCATCATCAGGATGCGGGTGTGCTGCACCAGGGCCTCCAGCCCCGCGCCGCTGCGGTCCTCGACCTGCATCTTGAAGCCGCCGGTGGCACCCAGGCCGGGCACCGGGGGTGGCGGGAACACCCCAAGAAAACCATCGGGAATGCCCGCAAACCTGGCCTGCAGGCGCCCGGCGATGGCGGTTGCAGCCAGGTCCGGCGAGGCACGCTCCTTGAACGGGTCGAGCATGATGAACATCACCGCGGCGTTGGGCACATTGACGAAACCGTTGATCGAAAGCCCCGGGAACGCCACCACGCTTTCGACGCCCGGCTCGGCCAGGGCCAATTGCGACATCTGCCTGGCCACCGCTTCGGTGCGGTCCAGCGACGACGCGTTGGGCAACTGGGCGATAGCCACCAGGTAGTACTTGTCCTGCATCGGTACAAAGCCCGGTGGCACGGCATTGAAGCCGAACGCGGTCAACCCCAGCAGGCCGACGTACACCACAAGCACCAGGCCGCTGAGCCGGACCACCTTGCGCACCGTGTTGCCATAGGCCTGCGGTGCACGCTGGAACGGCCGGCCAAGGGTGCCGAGCAACCGCCGGGCACGCCCGCGCAGGCTGCGGGGGTCGGGGGTGTTGCCGTGCTGGCGTGGCTGCAGCAGCAACCCGGCGAGTGCGGGGCTGAGGGTCAGCGAATTGACCGCCGACAGAATCGTCGAGATGGCAATGGTGAGTGCGAACTGGCGATAGAACTCGCCCTGCAGGCCGCTGAGGAACGCCGTGGGGATGAACACCGCAGCCAGCACCGAGGTGATCGCGATGATGGGCCCGGTCACCTCGTCCATGGCAAGCCTGGCGGCCTGGGCCGGCGCCTCGCCGTTCTCGATATGACGCTCGACGTTCTCCACCACCACGATGGCATCGTCCACCACGATCCCGATCGACAGCACCAGGCCGAACAACGACAGGGTGTTGAGCGAAAAGCCCATCAGGTGCATGACCGCAAAGGTGCCCACCAGCGACACCGGCACCGCCATCAGCGGGATGAGCGACGCGCGCCAGTTGTGCAGAAACAGCACCACCACGATCACCACCAGCATGATCGCCTCCAGCAAGGTGATGGCCACCGACTCCAGCGAGGCCTGCACGAACACCGTGGGGTCATAGGCAATGCGCGAGGTGAGCCCCGCCGGGAAGTTCGCCTCCAGCCGCTGCATGGTTTCGCGCACCGCCTGGGCAACGTCCAGGGCATTGGCGCCCGGGCTCTGGATGATCTGCAGCGCAACGGCCGGTTCGCCATCGAGCAGGCTGCGCAATGCGTAAGAGTCGGCGCCCATCTCGATACGGGCCACATCGCGCAGGCGCGTGACCTGACCGTCGTCGCCGGTGCGAATGATGATGTCGCCAAACTGCTGCTCATCGGTCAGCCGCCCCAGGGTGTTCACGGTTACCTGGAACGCAGCGGTGGCGTTGGGCGCCTGGCCGACCGACCCCGCCGCCACCTGCACGTTCTGCTCGCGCACCGCTTCGATCACCTCGCCTGCGGTTAGCCCGCGCGCGGCGATCAGGTCCGGGTCGAGCCACAGCCGCATGCTGTACTCCCCGGCGCCCCACACCAGCACATCGCTGATGCCGGGCAGGCGCGACAGTTCATCGCGCACCTGAAGGTAGGCGTAGTTGGACATGTAGAGCGGGTCATAGCGTTTGTCGGGAGACAGCAGGTGAACCACCATCAGCATGTCCGGCGAGGTCTTCTGGGTGACCACGCCCTGGTGCTGCACCTCTGCCGGCAGGCGCGGCAGAACCCGCGAAACGCGGTTCTGCACCTGGATCTGCGCAATATCGGCATTGGTGCCCTGGGCGAAAGTGATGGTCAGTACCATCCGGCCATCGGTGGCAGACTGCGACGCCATGTACAGCATGCCCTCGACCCCGGTAATCGCCTGCTCCAGTGGCGCGGCCACGGTTTGTGCGATTACCTGGGGGTTGGCCCCCGGATAGGACGCCGTCACCTGCACGGTCGGCGGTGTGACCGCCGGGTACTCGCTCAGCGGCAGCTGGAAGAAGGCGACGATGCCGGCAATCATCATCAGTATCGAGAGGACGATGGCAAAAATGGGACGATCGATGAAGAAGCGCGGGAATGTCATTGCGCCGCCCCCAGGGTTTGCTGCGCCTTGACGGGCGAACCCTCGATCGAGCTGGGCTGCGGCGTAACCTGCATGTCTGGGCGCACCAGGCCCTTGACCACGATGCGCTCGCCGGGCTGCAGGCCTTTTTCGATCACGCGCAAGCCCTCCACCATCGGGCCGAGTTCGACCGGGCGGTACTGGGTCTTGTCGTCCTTGCCCACTACCAGTACGTAGCGGCTGCCCTGGTCGGTCGAAATCGATTGGTCCGAGATCAGCACCCTGGCCTGTGGCGTGCCGGTCTCAAGCTTCACCTTGGCAAACAAACCGGGCGTCAGCTGCCCGTCGGGGTTGTCGACCACTGCGCGAACACGCAGCGTGCCGGTGTTGCGATCGGCGGCGTTGGCCAGAAAATCGACGCGGCCGGGCCGCGCGTACTGCTTGTCGGTGGCCAGCGCCACACTCACCTTCGCCGCCTGCGCGCCCGTGCCAGGGCGGCTTGATGCGAGCGAGCGCAGGTACGTGCGCTCGTCCACATCGAAGTACACATGCAGGGGGTCGACAGAGACGATGGTGGTCAGTGGCGTCACCCCATTGGTGACGTAGTTGCCTTCGGTGACCAGGGTTTGCCCTACACGCCCACTGATCGGTGCAGTAACCCGCGTGAAGCTCAGGTCGAGCTTTGCAGCGTCCAGCGCGGCCTTTGCGGCATCGACCTGGGCCTGGCCCGCATCGAGCGCCGCAATTGCGCTGTCGAGCCGGTCCCGCGCAACGACCTTTTGCGCATACAGTTGCCGGGCTCGGGCATGGTCTGCCTGGGCCAGCAGCCACGCCGCCCGGGCCTCCTGCAGGCGTGCGGTGGCGGCGTCGAGCGCGGCCTGGAAGGGCCGTGGATCGATGACAAAGAGCTGGCTGCCCTTCTCTACCATGCGGCCCTCTGGCACGCTCACCGCCTGAATGTAGCCGGCCACCCGCGGGCGCAGTTCGACCCGCTTGATCGCGGTCAGCGACCCGGTGAATTCGGCATGGGGCGTTACCGGGCGCACGATCACCTCGGCTACCGGAACACTGGGAGGCTTGGCGGGTTCAGTCGCGGGTGCCGTCTCCTTGCACCCGACGCTGGTGAGCGCGACGCTTAGCGCCGCGGTGAAAAGGGTTACGCGTTTGACGTTCATCACATGGCCTTTCGCACGAGTGTCGACCTGCTTTGCGGGGGCAAAGCAACGTTCGCGTACTTATCCGACTTGCCACGTCTGGAAGGTCAAGGGTTTTCTGACATTGGCCATACCCTGGCGTCAGAGCCACACAATCCGGTCCTTGCCCATGCTCTTGGCCACGTACAGGGCACGATCGGCCCGTTTCAAGGTGTCCTCGTAAGCGTGGTCCTCGGGCAGCATGGCCGTTGCGCCAATGCTCACGGTGACCACCGTGTCGCCTGCCCAATAGCGGCTCAGCTCTTTTCGGAAGCGCTCATGCAGACGCTCGGCAAGCTGCAGCGCCTGCTCGCGCTCGGTATTAGGCAGGCCCACCACAAACTCGTCGCCACCCAGGCGGCAGGCGAAATCCGTTGCGCGCAGCGCGCAACGACATATCTCGGCCACCGCCTGGATGATCTGATCACCGGCGTGGTGTCCCTGGGTATCATTGATTTTCTTGAGGTTGTCCAGATCGAACAGGAACACCGACGTCGGCACGCGATAGCGTGTCAGGGACTCGTGGTGCAGTTTCAGGTCATGTTCGAGCTTTCTGCGGTTGAACAGACCGGTGAGCTGGTCGGTATCGCTCAGTTCCCTGAGCCTGACTTCCAGTGTGTGCCGTTCGGAGATATTGCTGGCGACCCACAGCACGACCTCCTCTTCGTCCACCCTGAAGTTCAGGGCCTGGATGCGCCCCTCGAACCAGATGGGGTCCTTGGGGCCCTCATCGGGCAGGCCCTTCACGTCCCTGTTGCTCAGCTCGTACTCGGCGACCAGCAGGTTTCCCGTGGCCAGTGCCCGGGCAATCTGCTCCAGAAACCAGTTCGCCTTGTCGGCATTGATCAGGTCTGAAATATACAGGCCGATCAGGCCGGACCCATCGTGGTAATAACGCGCGTCGCGGCCACCAAACACCGCAACGTACTTGCCACTGCGCGACAGAATGAAGGCAGGGTCGGGCAGCGCATCAAGAATCAGGGCCATCTGTGCGGTGTCGATCATGAAGCACTTCTTCTGTGCCGATTGATGAATGGCGTAACGGTAGCCAACAATACCATTACGCCATCATCCGCAACATGGGCCTTGCGGATGCCACCAACGCCTCACGGCGCTTGCGACAGAACCGTTATCGCGTGTGCTGTGCCAAGCGTTTCCGGCCCCCTGCCCTACCTACAGACCCTAGATCGACACCAACACATCGCACTGCGATTCGCTCAGCACGTGCTTGGTGACGCTGCCCACCAGCAGCTCTTCCAGCGCGCTTTCGCCCTGCTTGCCGACCACGATCAGGTCGCAGTCCAGCTCCTGCTCGGTTTCCACGATCCGCCAGGCTGCGTCGCCGTGTGCCACGATCTGCCGAGCATTGGGCAGGCCGGCGGCTTCGCTCAGGGCCGCAAGTTGCTCCACGGCATCCTTCTTGATGGCGTTGCGGTAGTGCGTGAGGGTGTCCTGGTCGATGTAGGCAAAACGCATGCTGCCCTCGAAGGGCGCTTCGAACGCGTGCATCAGAATGATTTCGGCCTGCGGGGCCACGGCTTTTGCCAGCTCGATGGCACGCAGCGACGAAGGCGAAAAATCAACCGGCACCAGCACGCGGCGGTACGCCTCGCGCGGGGCCTGTTTGACCACCAGCATCGGGCAGTGCATGCGGCTCAGCATGCGCTGCACGGTGGAGCCCAGCAGGCGGCGCGCCAGGTTCTGCCCCTTGGCCCCGCATACCAGCAGGTTGGTGTGTTTGTCTTGCACCACACGGGTGATTTCGGTAGCCACCGAACCGGGCGCGACCTGTGTGCCAGCGGAGATGGCGTAGCGGTGGAACAGCATGGCAGCCACTGCACGCAGGTTTTCGCCGGCACTTTCCAGCACGCGATTCAACAGGTTTTCATCGGGTACCACAACCTGCTTGAGGCGCTCGTAAGGCGCGGGGTTGGCAACGTAGAGCAGGTCCAGCGCGGCATGCTGCGCCTGGCTCAGGAGTGCGGCCCGCTCTGCTGCGTTGCGCGCAGAAGTGGACAAATCGGTGGCAACCAGTACGTGCTTCAACGGGCTCATGTGGGGCTCCTTATGCAATGTGGCGCATGCGGATCGAGGCGTTGGCCTGCTGTCGATCCGCTCCTTTCGTGCCGCCATGGTCTCCCGAACCCCATAGGCAGCAGCTTGATTTGCGTCAACCTCAAGGCCAGGCATCTGGCTGCGGCAACAAACTGCAACATGTGGGCAGGGTTCATCAGTGTGCTGCCTGGTTTGTCCTGAACTTGGGAGGGAGGCAAAAACCCGGCAGAGCCGGATGGATGCTTTAAGATCGTGCAGTGTTGAAGGCAGCTGACATCGTTCAGCTTTCGACGCGCTCAACACTCAACAGCAATGAGCCAAGGGGAGAACAACATGGCAGTGGATAAAGCTTGCCCGGTGGTGCTGCGCAGCCGTGAAACGTTGGAGATTCTGGCGTTCGCGCATCCGTTGGCGGGCCTGCAGTTGGTCAAGGGAAGTGTGGAGCCAGGTGAGCCGAGTGAAGACGCTGCTGTACGAGAACTGTTCGAGGAAGCCGGAATTAATGGCACGGTGGGACGAAATCTTGGCGTGTGGCGCGCTGAGGTAACCGGGCATGTGTGGGCATTTCATGAGTGTCACGTCACCCACGAGCTTCCCGACACCTGGGTTCACTTTACCCAGGATGACGGAGGGCACGCGTTCAGGTTTTTCTGGCATCCACTCCATAGCGAGCCATCCGACGCATGGCACCCACTCTACAAGGATGCATTGAGCTTCCTTCGACTTGGCCTCACTGAAGCACGCGTGCCCGGCTAGGCGCCATGTCGGCTATTGGCCAAGCACAAACGGGCGGTAGACACGCTGATGGCAAAGTAAACAACGTCAACTACGCTGCTCGCAGTTGCCGCGTAATAGCCGGATCGAGTCCATCTTGTGGCGCCCTGCTACTTCAAACGTCGGCACCTTGGGAGGATTGATGAGTTGCTTACCCCGTCACGGCAGAGTCTCCTGCTCGCGTTGCCACACCGAGAGTGCGCCAGCATTCGATGTAGCCACTCGCACCGAGGGCGAGTGGCGTATTACGGCAAACCCGCTGGCATGGGGCAGTACTACGCCAGAGGTGGTTGTGCTGGGCTTCTCCAAGGGCCCCACTCAGGCGGGGGCACTTGCCAGCACACCTCACGACGACATCGCCTACAAGGGCAGTCGTCTCAATGTGGGCAAGATTCTGGCCCACGTGGGCCTTATCCCCGCCGCCCCGCCTGACAGGCTCAAGCAACAGGTGGACCGCCTTATTGCGGACGACGACGGGCGCTTTCATTTCGCATCGCTCATCCGTTGCACCGTAGAGCGCCACGACCGCAAGGCTGGTACCTGGAAAGGATCAGGCGGCGGGATGCTGGACAAGTTCATTGCCAGCCCGTTCGGCAAGTCGGTGGCCAGCAACTGTACAACGGCCTTTCTTCGCGACCTGCCGCAAGAGACCCGACTGATCGTGATGTTCGGCCTGGGCACGGGGATGAACTATGTCGCGTCTGCCTACGCGCTGTTGCGCCATGCCCGCCCCGGCGCATGGAAGATGATCAACGCCGTGGCCTACACAGACGGCAGAATCACCGTGGTGCATGTCGAGCACTTTGCGGCGCAAGGCGCCTTGATCCCCAACTGGCTTGGGGAAAGGGATCACCCGAGAAGCAGGCTTGGCCTGCTCTCGAAAGCGGCTGTTCAAGCATCAGGGGTCGGCAACTTCAGCGGGGGGAATGGGCATGGCTGATCAACCGGTGCTGGCGGGCAAACACTTCCAGGCGATTCTGGCAAGCGCGCCGCTGAACCAGGCGACGTTCCTTTGCCAGGGTTCGAGCAGCATGCTGTTCGAGCACGGTACCAGGCTCTATCGCCTCACGCTCGAAGGTTGCGGCCACAATTTTCTTGCCCGGCAGTGGGCCCAGGGCAACCGTAATGTCGTCGAGGTCATTCACGACTATGGCGCCGTGGGGCCCTCTGACGCTTCATTCAGGGGAAGCGAAAACGAGTTCTACTGGCTGGCCGAAGTGGAAAGGTTGATAAGCGTGGATGAGGCCAGCGAGCCGTTACTTGCCAGCCTGCTGTCGGGGTTGCTCGACGACAATGATGATCTGCCGGCCAACGCCGTGCTTGCTGAACAGTGCCTGGCCTTGGCCGGTGAGCATCCCGCGCTGGCGGGGGTGTTGATCACACTCGCCAGCGCGGCGGAATTTGCGCAGCGCCATGAATGTGACGTGGATGCCAAGCTCGACAACCTGATGCGCCGCCCCGCTACCGGGGAGCTGGTGTGGACTGACCCGCTGGGCGGGTGTTTCTATGCGCCGTAGATCAGCAATGAAGTGCTGATTTGGGTGCTATCGAATCTCAGCGATCTGCAAGGCCGCACACGCGGCCCCATCAAGATTGACGTCAGCCCATACGCCGGGCTGCTAGCAAGGCTGAACCGCCATTCGGTTACTGACCTTGCGCCCCAGCACCAGCACCGTGACAAACCCGCAGCCCACCAGTGCCGTGGCCAGGCTCAGCAGCACCGAGCTGCCCATCTGGTCGACGATGCGCCCGCCAAAGAACGACCCCAGCGCAATGATCACCTGAAACAAAGCCACGAACAGCGGCATGCCGCGCTCGACATCCTTGGGCGCTACCACGAACATCCAGATACTGGCGCAGGCCGGAAAGGCACCGAAGGCAAAGCCCCACAGCGCGATCAGCATCACCGCACCGGTCATGCCGGTGGCGAAGTAAGGGAACAGCGCCGTGCTGACGGCAATCATCAGCGCCACCAGCATCAGCGTGTAACGCACGCTGCGGTTGGCGGCAAACCCGGCGAAGACATTCCCCAGCACCCCGGCCACGCCATACAGCAACAGCAGCGAGCCAATGGTCGGCCCATCGAAGCCGGCGCTTTGCTTGAAAAACGGTGCCACGTAGGTGTACGCGGCAAAGTGCGCCAGGCCGATCAGCAACACCGCAATCAGGCCGACCCGGGCTTGCGGATTGATGAACAGTGCCGGCAGGTCACTGATGCGAATGGCCTTGTCGGGGTTGAGCCGCGGCAGCAGGAACACCTGGGCCAGCAGCACCGGTACACCCACCAGCGCGGTCACCAGGAAGGTCATGCGCCAGCCCATCAGGCCACTGAGCCAGGTGCCGACGGGCACGCCCAGCACGGTGGCCAGGGTCACACCCACCATGATGATCGAGGTGGCCTGGGCTACCCCCACACCCTTGGGGGCCAGGCGGCCGCTGAGGGCGATGGCCGTGGCCCAGAACCCGCCGATGCTCACCCCCAGCAGCACACGGCCGAACAGCAGCAGGCTGAAGTCGGTGGCGTAGGCCACCACCGCATTGGCGATGATCATGATCAGGGTCAGGCCGATCAGCAGGTAGCGCCGGTCCATCGCGCCGATGCCCACCGACAGCAAGGGCGCGGCGAGTGCGGCCATGATGCCGGGCAGCGTCACCATCAGGCCGGCATGACCGGCACTGATGCCCAGGTCGCTGGCGACATCGTTGAGTACGCCCACCGGCAGAAATTCGCTGGTCACCAGGGCAAAGGCGCCCACCGCGACCGAGAGAATCGCTAGCCACTGCTGTTTGACGCTCTGTTGATTGTGTTCGGGAAGGCCGCTAGGGGCCTGGCTTGCGCTTGGCATGGTGCTGGGTTCCATGGGGGAAATGACGCCTTGAGCAGGCGCGGGAAGCGGGGAAAAATCGAAGGCGATTATACAAGCGGGTTTTGCCGCGCCGACAGGCGGGCCCTTTGATAGTAATCATCAGCGCTATCGATGAAAGGCCCGTAGTAGAGCAACTGCTGCAGGCCCATGCAAGCTTGGCCAGCTTGCCGGGCATGCCAAGCCCCGGTACCTGACGCAACATCCGCCAAGGCCCTGCCCAGCGCCTCAAATAATTTGAACCGCCTCTGGGCGAACTCGCCTAATGATCAGCATGTGGATGATCCCACAGGCAACGTGCCAATACCGGCAAGCGCTATCAGAGGTGGTCAACGTGGCTAAGGACGAGAAGAAAAGCAAAGACGGGTCTTCAAAAGCCAGCAAGGATTTGAAAGACAAGAAGTCATCATCGGCAAAGAAATCAGCTGCGGCATCGGCTCTTTCCAAAGCCTCTGAAAAGAAAGAAAAGAAAGACAAGAAAAAAGATGCCGAACCCAAGAAATCTGCAAAAAAATCGGACAGCAAGCCCGAGAAGGCCAAGAAGTCGGACAAGGCAGATAAACCTGCGAAAAAGAAAAAGTGACTGCTGCTGTTGGCTAGGGCTTCATGCCCTAGCCTTCTCATGCTGAATTACGCTGCGGGTCAACCGTGTTCCGCTGCCAGCATTGCCCTGAACTGAGTGACAGCCTCTGCAGACAGCCCGGCGCCTTCGAACACGGCGCAGGTGAAGCTGACGGGCGCAGGGCCTGGGGCAGTAATGATGCGGTCTGCAATCACCGCAACCGGGCTGTTTCTATAGTGTGCTTGCCCTTCATACCCTGCGGCGTTCTGTTGCAGGAAGCCCGCGCTGTTCGAGGTATGCGCAACCGTGTTCAGAAGCCCGGCCCTCGCAAGCGCCAGTGTTCCCCCGCAGATACCGGCAATGGTCGCCCCACTTGCACGGCTTGCCCGAAGAAAGCCCGAAATATCCGGTGCCTGTTCGCCTTCCCAGGCCGTGCCGCCAATAACGACTACAACGTCCGGCTTCCAATCAAGGCAGTCCTGCAGCGTGCTGTCGACCCTTGCAGCCAGCCCGCCCTGCGAGCTTAGCTGCCCGGCAACTGGGGTGAAAAATCGGGTGTCTATTCCATAAAACGGGGATGCGGTCCCGGCAATAAAGGCATATTCCCAGTCCGCAAAACCGGGTGTCAGTATCAAACCTATCCGTGCCATCAGTCAGAACTCTCCCTATTTCGCGAGACCATAAAGGGGCAGCCCGCAGATTTCAAGGATCGCTTTCGTTGCGCAGGCACAGGCCCCTACAACGATTCAAGAAACGCCCGAATCGCCGCCCGTTCCTTCGCCCCCAGCGTTACATAGCGCTGCCGGGCCAATTGCGCTTCACCGCCATGCCACACGATGGCTTCCTCCAGCGTGCGCGCTCGGCCGTCGTGCAGGTAGCCACTGCCGGGGTTGATCCGCTCACCCAACCCAAGCCCCCACAGCGCAGGGGTGCGCCACTCGCGGCCGTTGGCGAGAAAGTCCTCACGGCCATCGGCCAACCCCTCGCCCATGTCGTGCAACAACAAATCGGTGTACGGCGCGATCCGTTGCTGGCTCAGCGCCGGGTACAGCGGGTGTGTGCCCGTGACCAGTTCAGGCCGGTGACAGGCCGTGCAGCCAATCGCGGCAAACAGTTTTTCACCCTGCACAACCGCAGGCTCGGCCTGCTGCCGGCGCGCAGGCACGGCCAGGTGGGCAAGGTAGAAATGCAGGTCACCAAGCTGCATCGCGTCCAGCTCCGGCTCGCCGCCGTGGGGCGCCTGCGCGCAGGCCTGTTGGGCAGGGGTGCAGTTCTGCTCAGGTGCCAGGGTGGAGGTGATGCCCAGGTCGCCCAGCATGGCGTGGGCGATCTGTTGGCGCAGGTCGGGCTGGTTGGCCTTGAGGCCAAAGCGGCCCGCCTCGGCACGCTGTCGCTCCACACTCCATACCTGATTGACGCGCCCGGTCACGCCTTCGGGCTTGGCTTCAGCCGCCATGGACTGCAGCGTGCTGGCCTCGATGGCCTCCAGCAAACCGAGGCCGAATACCGGCGAGCCCACCCGCGCCGAGGTCAACACCCCGTCCAGTGGCCCATAGGCCAGCTCGCGCAGTTCGACACGCGGCATGCGCAGCATCACGGTTTCGCCATCGCCCAGCTGCACCGCGTGCTCCTGCCAGTACACATGGGCCCGCCCTTCCCCCGGCACGCCGGGCACACCTTGGTCGTTGAGCTGGTCGCCATACACAGGATGAGGCTTCGGCCCGCCGTGGGCATCGCGGCCCGGCACGGACAGGCGCAGCAACAGGCTGCGCATCGCCTCCCCCTGCTGCGGCGCCTGGCCACGACCGTTCTTGGGGTGGCAGGCGATGCACGACACCCGGTTGTACAACGGCCCGAGCCCATCCACCGCTTCATCGCGAGACGGTGCGACCACCCACGCCTGCCGGAACAGGCTGCGCCCTCGAAAGAAACGCTCCAACTGGCCTTCGTCCAGCCCGGCGAAGGGCTGGGCATAGGCTTCACGGTTGACCGCAGTGTGGGTGACATCGGCGCTGGCGAGCGCGCTCACCAGCAAACCGATCGACAGCCCGGCGATGCGCACAACGGTCACTGACCCAGCCCCTCCAGCAACCACGCCGCCTCTGCCCGCTGCAGCGCGGCCTGGAACTGCCAGGTGATCTCGGTGCGGCCCAGTGCATCCTGGTCGGTTGCCGGCTCGTGGGCCATGCCCTTGTCCTGACGTGCCGCGAACAGGCCCAGCAACGGCTTGGCCTCGGCTTGCCCGGCAGTCAGTGGCGGCGCGGTCAACAGCTGACGTATGGCGGCTACGTCATGCCCCGCCGCTTCGGCCGCGTGCAGCCGCGTCCAGAGTTCGTTCAGCGCCTCGTGGGGCAGGCCCAGCCATTGGGTGAACAGCGAACTGATCAGCGCCAGGCGTTCGCGCGAGCTGCCGTTGCCGTAGTCATAGGCGCCGTGCCCTGCGGCAACGAACGGGTCGTGGTACTGCGCGGGCAGCTGCGCATACACGCTCGGGCGCACCGGCAGCTTGCGAATGTCGGCATCGGCCAGCAGCGCCTGCCCGGCGTCGGACAACACGTACCGTGCGAACGCCCGGGCACCGGCCGGCGCCTGGGTGCTTGCGGTAATGGCGATGAATGCCGGGTTGAGCCCGCCGTGGGCCGGGTACACGAAGTCTACCGGCTCGCCATTGGCCTTGGCCGAGGCGACGAAGAAGTCGATCGACAAGCCAACCGCTGCCCGCCCGCTGGTGACCTCGTCACTCACCAGCGTGCCGCCGCGCGTGACCAGCCGCGCCTGCCCGGCCAGCTCGCTCCACAGGGCCCAGCCGCGCTCCCAGCCATAGGCGCGCAGCACGATATCCAGCAGCACCGGGGCAAACCCGACGCGGCCCGGGTCGGGCAGCGCCACCCGCCCGCGCAACCGGGCGTCGAGCAGGTCGGGCCAGTCCTTGGGCGTGGGCACGCCCAGCTCGGCGAGCGACGCGGCGTTGATGGCAAAGCCGTAACCTGCCAGCTCAGTCGCCTGGTACAGGTTTTTTTGATCACGCAACGCCAGGCCGCCGATCTGCGCCGGCAGGCCCTCCAGGCTGATACCCAGCGGCTGCCAACTGCCCGCCTTCGCCAGCCGGGTGAAGTTGCCCGGCGACGGCGCCCAGTACACATCCACCCCGCCCTGTCTGGCTTGCAGCAGGTACGGCAAGGCATCGAAGCCCTGGCGCCAGAGGACCTGCAGGCGATACTCCGGGTGGGCCTGGGCGAAGCCATCCTCCACCCGCGTCATCACCTCCTCGGGGTAGCTGGTCATCACCACCACGCTTTGCGGGGCCGCGCTCAGCAGGCCGCTGAACGCCAGCAGCAGGCCCGCCAGCCAGCAGTTACAGCGGCACATTGAATTGCACGAAGTATTGACGGCCCATTTCCGGGTAGCCCTCGCTGTACTCGTACAGACGGTCGAACAGGTTGCGCACGCCGCCCTCGATCAGCACGTCGTTGCTGAAGCGGTAGCCGGTCTTGAGGTTGTACACCGCGTAGCCCGGTGCCATCTGGGTGGCGTCGGAGGTGTTGTAGCGACGCGAGGCCGCCTCCACGCTGGCGGTGTGCTTCCAGGCGTCGAGGTTCCACGAGGCCGAGCCAAACAGGCTGTGGCGCGGGGTGTCGGTGGGGTGCAGGTCGCGGTCGCTGCGGTTCTCGCGGTCGAGGAAGGTGTAGTTGGCTGCCAGCTCCCACTCGCCCAGGTCGCCGTTGATGCCCAGCTCCACCCCCTGGTTGCGCGCCTTGGCGATGTTCTGGAACTGGCCGCAGGGCGCGGCGCAGTTGTCCTGCGCGGGCACAGTGACCTTCTGGATGGAGTCTTCGATATTGGCCACGAACAGCGCCGCGTCCAGCTGCCATTGCGGGGCAACCTGGCCGCTGTAGCCGAACTCGTAGTGCGTGGCGCGTTCGGACTTCAGGTCCGGGCTGGGGATGACCGTACCGAAGCGGGTCGAGTAGCGGTCCTTGATGGTCGCAAAGCGGCTTTTGCGCGCCACGGTGAGGCGCAGTTGGCCGTTGTCATCGGTGCCCAGCAGCGGGTTGGTGTTGGCGAACAGGCCGAGCTGCGCGTTGACCGCGTCGTTGCTGCCGGTGGGTTCGTCGTACAGCACGGCCTGCTTGGGCGAGCTGGCGGTGGTGCCGTAGTTTTCGGCATCCAGGCTCTTGCGGTAGTTGTAGGAAACGCCGCCCACCACGCTGAAAATCTCGTTCAGGCGCAGGGTGTCTTCCAGGGCAATCGACTGGGTCTGGTCGCGAAAGTGGGTTTGCGGGCTGTCGCCATCGCGGGAGCGGTGCACGTCATCCTTGAAGTGGTAGGCGATGCCCAGGCGGTTGTTCTCGGTCATGGCCAGGTCGCCTTCCACCGAGAAGCCGGTGCTCTCGTCGTCGTACTTGCTCGGGAAGCCCTTCTGCAGGTTACCCACCACGCCGTTGCGGTAGGCGAAGCTTTCCAGCGAGTTCTTGAAGGTGTCGTGGTACACGCGGGTTTTCAGAAAGTGCTCGCCAAAGCCGGTTTTGGTGGCGATGAACACACTGGTGTTGTCCGAGCGCGGCCACTCCCACCAGCGTGCGCGCTGGCCGGTCGGCGGCAGCTTGCCGGCATAGGTGGGCTGGCCCTTGCTGCCCTCCTGCTGAACGTAGCCGAGCACGTATTCATCGGTTTCGTTGGGGGTGAAGCCCAGCTTGAAGCTGAACTTGGTGTCGCGGTGGTCGCTGTTCTCGCGCCGGCCGGTGCCTTGCTGGTTGTTGGTGGGTTTGAAGTCGTCGGGCAGCAGGGTGTAGTCGTAATCCACATACGACACCCCGCCCTGCATCCACCAGGCGCCCTGGTTGGAACCCACGTTGGCGTAGGTGCGGTAGGCGTTCACGTTGCCGTGGTCGGTCAGCTCCAGCCCCCCGCCCACTTCGCCTTCGAATTCCTGCACCGGGCGCCGGGTAACCAGGTTGATCGCCCCGCCCAGGGTGTTGGGGCCGTACAGCAGCGAGGCAAAGCCCTTGTCCACCTGGATGCGCGACAGGTCGTAGGTGGTGAAGCGGCCCAGGTCGATGTTGCCGTCGTAGGGCACGTAGGTGGGGATGCCGTCGATATACACCGGCACCTGCAGGCGATCGAAGCCGCGCACGAACACCACTTGCTCGGCGCGACCGCCGATATAGCCCAGGTTGACGCCGGGGGCCAGGGTGAGCGCGCTGGCGACGGTTTCGCGGTCGTGCAGGCGGATGTCCTTCAGGTCGATGACCGAGCCGCCGGTGGACAGGGTTTCGTCCTGGGGCGCGGAGATCTGGATTTCGCCGAGGGTGAAGGTGTTTTTCTGCTCCGCGAGGGCGGATTCAGCGCCCAGGGCTGCGACGGCAACCATCAGGGCGTGCGGTGTTAGCGGCTTCATTGCTGCTCCTGTGTCGGCCTTGACGTAGGCGGCGCCCGGGCGACGTTGTGTATTATTTTATATAGCGACCGACGGTTTTTCTGGTCACGACCTCCCCAGGAGGTGATCAGCCGGTGGTTGCTTTAGGGGGAAAGCGGGATGGCGCAGGGCCAAACGGCAGGAATGCTAGCGTTGTTCACAGGACGTTACAACGCTGTACAAAAAAATATATAGCGAATTGACCAACCCAGAAGCGGGGCTTCTAGCGGCTTTGCGCTCGACGGCAAGGTGTCAGCGGAGTGCCGGCAAGCGCATCGAACCCCCTACCCTCCAGGCGCGCTACATCGTCTGTCGAGGGATGGCATAAATACGTACAAGTTCCTCGTTGCAGGCGTGGTCAAAGAACCTGCTCTCTAGAAAAACGAAGCTCTCAACGAAGCCGCAGGTCGTGAACAGCTGCTTGACCTTGGTCATTTCCATTGAGTCCGTTTCAGGTTGATTCTTGATAAGCGTTTGGCGAAGTGCGCCGGCTGCAGTACTTGGGTATATGAAGAGTTGGGGCACCAACGTGGAGCCACCGCTGGCATCGAAGCGTGTGAAGGTGATGGCAGTCAGCTCTAACTGCCTTTGATTGCTGCGGGCGAGTGCACGTACGGTATTCAATACGAAAACAGCAAGCCCCAATAGAAAATCCGAGATGTCTTTTTTCTCGAGTTTCCTTTGTAATTTTTTTAATCTGCTGTCCCGTGAAATGATGGGGAATTCTTCAAAATCGTCGAACGCGCCCGCCATGGAACGCAGATCATTGTAGGCTTCTTTTTTTATTATCTTTGCGTACAACCCATGTAACTTCATCTATTTGAATCTCAGCATACGTATTTTTAATGTAAAACACCGGGGCGCGGCATTGCATATTCAATCCACGCGAACAACTAATCGGGCTCTGCCCACTAAATCGCCCTACCACGGATCATAGTACCGATACCGGTTGTAATGCAGCCTGGTCTCACCGTCGTAACCAACGGAAACTGCCACACGTTCTATTTAGTGTTGATTGAGGATTTGATTTTTTTCCTAGAAGCCTCCACGTCCCCAAAAACCGGATCGACAATAGAAATTCCTTCTTCAGCAAGGAACCTATCGACTTCACGATCAATAACCCCTAAAAAAACACGATAACTAGCTTCGGCAAAAAAACGACCCTGATAAAAAATAGAAAGCCTTTCTCCTTTAATCTTAAATAATAACGCAAAAGATGAATCAACTCCGATAAATTCAAAAGATTTTGTGCTTTTCAATTTCACCAAGCCATCAATTAAGGAGGTAATTGACAAATATATCATCATCCGAAGTCTTGAATCATCCTTGGAGTCTATACCTTGATCGCCAGAGGAAAGCCTCATATCCCCCAAGTCAAATCCTTCTGGCTCACCGCCCTCTTCGGATCTCGAAATGTAGAACTCCATAACTATTAGCCTCCTCTAACAGGGAAAACCGTAATTGTCCTATTTCCATCATGAGAGTCGAATACACCTCGAACCCGGTCGGTGCGACCATTTATTTTTATGCGCTTCTCATAGATTTGCATTCTGCTACTAGGATCAGAAACTCTATTACCCTTTTTCACAAGACACTCACATGCCGTCTGAATTTGTTCTTGCGTTGTCCCCTCAGGAAACAGGTCGCCATGGCCCCCTGGATGGGTGCCACTCACATGCCGCTCATCAATATGTTGCCAGCCTTCTTTTCGATTGCCAGGATCAATACGAGGTTTAGCTACTTTTCGCCCCGCCAAACCCAATGGATCAACGCAATCCGTCGGATTTAGTGCGTATTGGTACAGGTTCAACCCACCCGAATAACTAATCGGGTCCTTGCTAACAAACCGCCCCACCCCCGGATCATAGTACCGATACCGGTTGTAGTGCAGCCCAGTCTCCCGGTCGTGATACTGCCCCTGAAACCGTATTGGGTTACTTAGCCCAACCTGCCTTGCCCAGCCCGAGCGCTCCTCACGCACCTCCCCCCACGCCTTGTACTGCCCCGCCCACGCCATCTCGCCATTGTGGTCGGTCAGCTCCATTGGCGTGCCCAGGTGATCGCACTGGTACCACGCAATCGCATCAAACGCCTGCGGCGGCATGTGCGTTTGCCACAACGGGTCCTGGTCGAAGTCGTAACTGCGCTGGCTCCAGTCCGGCTGCTTGTGCAGCCGCACCGGCCCCCTGCGCAGGGCCTGGGCCACCGGCACAAAGCTGCCCGGCTCATACAGGTAATGCACCGTACGGCCCGTATCGCCTTCATCACGCGGCGGGGAGCTTTCCCACGCCAGTGTGTCGCCGTCCCAGCCAAACAGCGTGAAGCCACAGTCCAGCTCACGCTGGCGCTTGGCCCGTTCAAGTTGATTCCAGCCCGTGCCGGCCTGCGGCTTGTTCGAGTAATGCGCAACCGAGTGTTTGTGCAGTCGCCGGCCGAGGGCGTCATAGCTGTACTCGACCTTGAGCTTGTCGTCGCTGTAGCTCTGCAGCCGGTCGAACAGGTCCCAGGCGAACTGCGCACGCACGCCGTTGTGCAGCCGTTCGGCGAGGTTGCCACGCTCGTCATAGCTGTAGTGCGTACCGGCGTATTCGCGCAGCAGGTTGTCCATCAACCTGTTGCGTTTCGGGGCCAAGTCCAGCGGGCGGTTGAGCTGCTGCGTCTTCTCGTCCAGCAGGTTACCGGCCGGGTCAAACGCGAATGTCTCCACCCCCAGGCGACTGGTGGCCTGCAACAGGCGACCGACAGGGTCGTACTGGTAGTCCAACTGACCACGTCGGCTGTCGTGAATGTCGGTGAGTTGCCCGGCGCCATCGTACTGGTACTGACGCTTGAGCAACGTGGACTTGCCGTCGTGGCTGCCTAGCAGTTGCTCCTGCAGCCGTCCGGCCGGGTCCCAGGCCTGGGTCTGCATCAGCTTGTTGCCCTGATGGCGCGCCACTTCACGGTGCAGGTCATCGCGCTCGTAGCTGAGCATGTCGTGCTGGTCGAGCTTCATGCCCAGCAGGTGGCCGCTGCCGTA
This sequence comes from Pseudomonas palmensis, assembly GCF_049942755.1. Lineage (NCBI taxonomy): Bacteria > Pseudomonadati > Pseudomonadota > Gammaproteobacteria > Pseudomonadales > Pseudomonadaceae > Pseudomonas > Pseudomonas palmensis. Next base: position 4,857,357 of record NZ_CP187958.1, on the reverse strand, counting down.
GGTCAGCCAACTGACCGTGTGGCCATCGGGGCGCACGGTCGCGATGCGCTGGTTGAGCACGTCGTACTCGTGCGTCCACACCGCCACCACCGGCTGCTGCAACCCCAGGTAATGCTGATGCTCGCGGGTCAGATTGCCCGCCTCGTCATGGAACCACTGCAACTGGCTTGCCGCGTTGATCGCCTGGATCAGCCTGCCGTTGCCGTCATAGGCAAAGCGCTCGGTCTGGGACTGATCGCCCAGCCTGGCGGTACGCTCGGCCAGCCGCCCCATGGGGTCGAAACGCAGGTCGATGCGGCGCTGGCCGACCTGGGTCGAGGTCAGGCGACCGCTGTACGGGTCGTATTGATAACGGGTGGTCAGGCCATCGAAGCCGGTCTCCTGCAACAGGCGACCGACCGGGTCGTACACGAAGCTCGCCTGGCTGGTGTTTTCGTTTTCCAGGCCGATCAGCCGGCCCAGTTTGTCCCAGCGGTAGCGCAGGGTGTGCTCGTTGGCGTCGACGCGCTCGGCCAGAAGCCCGGCGCCGGAATAGGTCCAGGTGGTGCAGCGGTCGAGCGCGTCGAGGTACGCCAGCAGACGGCCTTCGGCATCACGCTCGAAGCGCTCTTCGGTGTTGTCGGGGTGGGTGACCCTGGACAGTTGCCCGGCCTTGTACTCATAGGCGGTCGAGTTGCCCGCTGCGTCGGCGAACTGCACCAGCTGGCTGAAGTCGTTGTAGGCCCACTGGCTGGTCTTGCCGGAGCAGTCGACGTACTCGAGCAGTTGCCCGGCGTCGTTGTAGGCCAGCGCCTTCTGGTTGCCGTTGGCGTCCTTGATCGCACTTACCAGGCCGCTTGGGGTGTAGGCAAATTCGGTCTTGTTGCCCAGCGGGTCGACCGTCTCTACCAGGTTGCCGCGCTCGTCGTAGTCGCGCAGCCAAAGGCCACCCTCGGCATCGCGGATCTTAATCAGCTGGTCATGGTCGTCGTAGGCGTAGTGCAGCGTGCTGTGGTCGGGACGGATGTGCTGCAGCAGGTTGCTACGCTCATCAAAGCTGTAGCGGTCCTGGCTACCGTCGGGGTGCACGTGGCGGATGATGTTCTTGCGTGCATCACGGAACAGCCATTGCTCGCGGCCATCGGGATGTACGACGCGGTAGGTATAGCCAAGGGCGTCGTAGTAGTACCAGGTTTCCTGGCCGTGGGCGTCGGTGACGTAGGTCAGGCGGATGTTCGGGTCCCACGCCAGACGGGTCTCGAAGCTGCCGTCATCCGCCCATTCATGAATCGCCTTGGCGTGCGGGCCTGTGCCATCCCATTCGAGGTTGAGGCCACGGTCGGTGCGGTCGGTGTAACGGGTGATCAGATGATGCTGGTACTCATAGTGCCAGGCGGCACCGTTTTCATCCTGAGCCGTCACCAGGTCACCCGCGCCGTCGTAGTGATAGGCGCACAGTTGGCGCAGCGGCTTGCCATCGACCACCTGCCACACACCCTGGATATGCCCCTGCTCATCCAGCAGGGTGCCCAGTTGCAGGTGCACCTTGCTCAGGTCGTCGTCCTGGTAGGTGTTGATATCGGACAGCACCGGCTGGCCGTTGTGGCGATGCTCGTAATGCAGCATGGCACCGGCACCGCTGCGCAGGCGAATGTGGGTCAGGTAAAAGCGCTCGCCGACCTGGGCATAGGTTTCGAACCGCTCCTGGCCCCGCACCAGGGTCAGCTGATGTGCACTGGTGCGCTTGAGGGTCAGGTACTCGATGGGGTCGTGGTGCCAGGTGTCGACCTCAAGCCACGGGAAGTCGTGGCTGCGTCCATCGCTGTCATGCAGCACCAGCCCCTTGTCGACCACATCGATGCAGGTGGTGAACTCGGTGATCCAGCGTGCGCCTATGGTGCCGCTATCCAGCGCGTCGAGCCGCGAGTTGTAGACCCGGGCCCAATCCACCGGGAACGGGCCGGACAACGCGAAGTCCTGATGAACGACGGTCTCGTCGCCGAGCACATGGCCGATGCTGTGGCCGGTACAGGGACAGATACCATTCTTGTCGGTATTGGGGGCCTTTTTGGCCCTGACCTGGCGGCTGACCACCTCGGTCGGGCCTTCACTGTGGATGTGCCGCGCCTGCTGGGTGACCCCGGGGCGAATGCTGGTGGCAACGCCGCGCCTGGCGGGGTGTGCCAGCACGGTTTCCAGCAGGCGGCTCAGCAGCCAGGCAATGCTGTTTTGCATGCCAGGGGCGCCCAGGGCTTCGAGGCGATCCGGCACCGACGCAGCCAACCCGTCGAGTGTGTGCACCAGCGGGCGCATCAGGCTTTCCAGCGCCTCGCCGAAGTGGCTGGCGACATGGTTGTAGGCCGCCTTGAGGTTGCCCTCGGAGGCATTGGCCAAGGCCGACAGCGCCAGGCGCCAGGCGTCAGTGCTCAGCAGCGAGTCGTACAGCGCCGCCTGGGTCATCTGGGTGCGTGACAACTGGTGGCTGGCTGCGGCGTCGAGCTGGCCCCGGGCAGCGGCTTCTATGGCCCTGGCCAGCGTGGTGAACAACAGGCGCGCGGTGTCGGCGGCCTCGCCGAGCATGGCCGGCAACTGGGCCAGCGCCTCGCGTACGTAGTGTTCCAGGGCGCCGCGGATGTTGGCATGCAGGTGGCCGTCGATGATCTCCAGGATCACCGCGCCGATGTTCGCCCCCGGGCGACGGCGCAGGGTCTGGCGGGTCAATTGCAGCACCGGGCGCAGCACCATGCGCGCCTTGGCCAGGCCTGGGGGAAACGGCACTACGCCGATCAGGTTGATGCCCAGGCTGACCCAGTCGAGCGGGTCGGGGGACGGGCTTTCCAGCAGCGTGAGGATGTCGATCAGTACATCCACACCGGCCAGGGCATTACAGACCACCGGCACATTTTCGCCGGCCTGGCGCAGCAGTTGCAGGTTCACCAGGCCGTAGGTGGCCTCGCGCAGCCAGTGGTCGACAGAGACGGCGGCAGCGCCGAGGTCTTCACTGAGCAGGGTTTCGAGTGGGGCAATCGCAATCTGGATCTCACGCTCGCTGGGCGTGGACGCTGTGGGGGAAGCAGACATCGGGGATAGCCTTCCTAGGCAGGGGCGAAGCGCCCTGGGTGGTCCATGAAGGCAAAAGGGTACGAGGGCAAGGAATTCTCAGATATGGAGAAACTTCCTGGAGTTGTGTGGGATGTGTCACATAAAGATGTAGATGCCACGAAAATACACCGGCACCGGCAGGCGGTCGAAGCCGCGCACGAACACTACCTGCTTGGCGCGACCGCCGATGTAGTCATCTACTTCCCATTGACTTGCGTTGCCTACCTCCAATGTTTGGAACTTATGTGGCAACTGCTGACAGCTCGAGAACGCATTTATCGTCACTTCAGTTTTCTACAAAACCAAGCTCCTCATTGCGCGGCTAGGTGCGGTTCCGATCTGACACCACGTCCACATACCAGTGGCTTCCGTTGGGGACCTCCAACGTCACAGGCACATTGGGCAACAGTGGCCTCATTGTATAATGAGGCTTGAAGGGGGCTTTCTTCGTAGAATTGTCTGAGTTGAGCCATTCCATAATGACAACGTCGGTAGAGTCCAGCTCAATCAGATAGAACTTAAAATCTGAATTATTTGTTAATTTGAATCGAAGAGTTTCTGGCCCTTCAGGCGGCACAGTTAAGGAGTCGGCGGTCGTCGCTATAAACCTTCCGCCGAAGTAGAGATTGAAGTCATAAATGGTTTGGGGCGATGTTAATGGGGATTTTGTACCCGTGGTGGGGTCGTTGACTTTTTTGTAGTGGAAATAATTGATCTTACCCTCCATTTCATTTTGGAGGTGCACGTTGAAGTATGTTGCACTCATGATCGATGCTCCCAGGATAGCCACGCGGCTTTGTGTTCCTAGATAGCTTGCTACGTCATTTTGCTTGTCACAACTGTCAACTTTGCCAGTTGCATCGAGCGGATCCAGCCTTGCTGCCTGAGCAATAATGCACAAGCATCCGGCTCCCGCTTCATGGGGGGTGCGCATACAGGTGTAGAGCGTGTAGAAGCCCCGCGCCCAACCCGCTAACCTTGCAAGCTCGCAGGCAATCCAGCGAACGGGCCTCGCGCACTGCTACTGCGCCACCCGAACATCAGATGGCAGCTCCACTCAAAAAGGGAGGGTGTTGCAACGGCAATCACCCTCCTCTGTTCAACGCATGCACTACTTAAAAATGCTGACGACGCGAGAGCTGAACTAGGGTCACTTGAGTTCTGTACAGCACCCAAGCTCCCCGTTGCGCTGCCAGGGGAAAAGGTCAGTCTTCGTTTTTTGCTTCGCTCACCGCCCATACGCTTCCTTCGATTACCGCCACACTAGTTGACCTTCCTGGACGTAGCAGCCATGCGTACCATTTAGAGGGGTCGCCACGGCGAGGTTCGTAGTCGATCCAGCGCCGTAGTACCCCCCCTGGAAACTGCTTCGGTCCTGTATTCACCCCCCCAACCGTTTTGTTGTATCTATCGATTATTGACTCGCGCTGAGATTGAACGTCTTTGTCACTTTCGTCCCCCGGAATGTCCTCCAGCGCGGCTATTACCCAGTCGGGATAAGGGGGCTCACCGTATACGCGGAGCAACCCGACAGGAAAACCTGAATTATTTGTAAATCTGAATCGAAGAAGTTTTGGATCTTCAAGCTGCGTTTGGTAGGACTCGGCGGTCGTCGCTATAAACTTTCCGCCGGGGTAGAGATTGAAGTCATAAGTAGTTTGGGGCGATGTTAATGCGGATTTTGTACCCGAGGCGGGGTCGCCGAACTTTTGGTAGTGGAAATAATTGATCTTACCCTCCATTTCGTTTTGGAGTTGTACGCTGAAGGATGTTGCACTCATGATCGATGCTCCCAGGAAAGGCACTCGGCTATGTGCTCCTGGATAGCTTGCTACGTCATTTTGCTTGTCACAACTGTCAACTTTGCCAGTTGCATCGAGCGGATCCAGCCTTGCTGCCTTAGCAATAATGCACAAGCATCCGGCTCCCGCTTCAGGGGGGGGGCGCATACCGCTGTAGAACGTCTTGAATCCCCACCCCAACCCCGCTAATCTTGCGACGTCGCTGTCAATCCAGCGACCGGGCGTCGCGGCCCGCTAATGCAAAAGGCGCTACAGCGCCCCACCACTACAAATTGCAGGCGCTTTTTTTGTGCCTGCTTTCTGTGTAATGGCGGCTGTGCGTGGGAGACCTTCGGGTCTGCCGAGTTCCTTTTGCCTCGGTCCGCGAACCCGCGTACAGCTGCCACCCCATTCGCGTCGCGGCGAACGGTGGCAGCTCCACTGCAGAAGGAGCTCCACAATGAGTAAAATCGTTCCCGATCCGCCAGCTACTCCCCGCCGCAAACCCACCTACACCGCCTTCGGCTGTTGCAACGGCAATCACCCGCCCCTGTTTTCAGTCTGCGAAGGCATCGAGCTGGAAGACGCCCTGGTTCACCTATCGCTCCAGATCCAATGCGCCAAGGACACCACCGCCCAAGCCTGCGAACGCGCCGACGAGCAGTTCAAGACGCTGCTGATCGCCGCACAGCAATCGCTGGAAATGAGCACCGTACTGATCGACACCGTGCTGGACGGCATGGAAGCAAACGCGGCACCCGAGTAACGACGCAACACACGGGCCGCACACGCGGCCTACCGAGCTCGCTCCGCCCACCAAAACCCCACCTGCCCCCCCACATCACGCACTCTCCCCTTGCTGTCCACGGCCCACTGGCACTAGGATGCGACAAATTCTCAAATGCACCTGGCTATCATGCTGAGGTTTTCCGTGTCGTCGCCATCCACTTCCCCCACCCCTCACTCCGATGTTCGTGCGCTGTACATCAACCATCACGCCTGGTTGCTGGGCTGGTTGCGCAAGCGCATGCGCCACGGCGACCACGCGGCGGACCTGGCCCATGACATCTTCGTGCACATCCTCGGCAAGCCGGAGCAGCTGCAGCAGTTGCGTCAGCCGCGTGCCTGGTTGAGCACCGTGGCCCACGGGCTGCTGGTGGATCGCGTGCGCCGCCAGCGGGTCGAGCGGGCGTATCTGGAGGCCATCGCACACCTGCCCGAAGCCGAGGTGCCGTCGCCCGAGTCGCAGCTGATACTGCTGGAAACCCTGACCCGTGTGGACGCCCTGCTCAACGGCCTGCCGCCCAAGGTGCGCATGGCCTTTCTGCTGTCGCGCCTGGAGGGCCTGAGCTACAAGGAGATCGCCGAGCGCCTGGCGGTAAGCCTGAGTTCGGTGGAGAAGTACATGGCCAGCGCCATTCGCCATTGCTACCTAGCCCAGCGATGAGCCGCCCGCCATTGCCCGAACTGCCCGACAACGTGCTGGACCAGGCCATCGGCTGGCTGGTGCGCATCGAGTCCGACGGCGCCAACCCGCAACTGCTGGAGGCCTGCCAACGCTGGCGTCAGGCGCACGCGCTGCATGAGGTGGCCTGGCAAGCGCTGCAGAAAAGCGATGCCACCTTCCAGGGCCTGGCCGCACTGCCCGGCTCGGTGGCGCGGGACACGCTGCAACGCCTGCAAGGCGGTCGTCACAGCCGACGCCAGGCGCTCAAGCTGCTGGGCGTGGGGCTGCTGGCCAGCGGCGTTACCGGCTGGTCGATGCGTGACAGCACGCTGGTGCCCTGGGGCGCGGACTACGCCACCGAGGTGGGCGAGCGCCGTCAGTTCGTGCTGGATGACGGCACCCGCCTGCAACTGAACACAGCCAGTGCAGTGGACGTGCAGTTCACCGCCCAGCGCCGGTTGATCGTGCTACGGCGCGGCGAAATCTTTATCGACACCGGCAAGGACGCCGCCACGGCGGGCGGGCGTCGCAGCTTCTGGGTCAGCACGCGGCATGCACAGTTGCAGGCCATCGGTACGGCCTTTGCGGTGCGTGATGAAGCCAGCGGCACGCGGTTGCGGGTCGAGGATGGGGTGGTGGCGATTCAGGGCAAGGGCCAGCCGGTGATGGTTGCCGCCGGGGAGCAATACCTGATCGATGCAATCGGCAGCCAGCGGGTCGAAACCAGCACCCTCGACGCCAGCGCCTGGGCGCGCGGGCAACTGGTGGCCAAGCGCATGCAACTGCGCGAGCTGACCGCAGAACTGGCGCGCTATCGCCACGGCTGGCTGCGCTGCGACCCGGCCATTGCGCACCTGGAGGTGTCGGGCGTGTTCCAGCTCGATGACATCGACCAGGCCCTCAGCGCCCTGAGCGATTCGCTGCCGGTGCGGGTGGAACGCTTTACCCCGTTATGGACCCGTATCGTCGCCCGGTAAGGCTGATGAGAAGAAATCTCAAAAACTTTTACGGGTTTTGCCACCCTCTTCGACAGACAGGCAATACACCTCGTCATTCGAAAGGAGCACGCCGTCCATGTCTTCTGCTTTTATCCCCACCCGGCCTTTGCAGCGCAGCGTGCTGGCACTGACCCTGCGCAGTATGTTGCTGGCCGGTGCCACCAGCGTGTCGCTGGCCAGTGCGGCCGCGCAGGCCGCCGAGGCAAGCAGCCGCCACTACGAGCTGGCGGCAGGCCCGCTGGAAGAGTCGCTCAACAGCTTTGCCCAGGTGGCCGGCATCAGCCTGCCGTTCGACCCGGCGCTGGTGCAGGGCAAGCGCGCCCCGGCACTGCGTGGGGACTATGCCGTGCAGGATGGCCTCGAACGCCTGCTGGCCGGCAGCGGCCTCACGGTTACCCGCACCGCCAGCGGCAATTACCTGCTGATTGCCCGTAGCCAAAGCGCAGATGCCCTGGAACTGGGCGCCACCACCATCAGCGGCCTGGGCCTGGGCTCGACCACCGAGCACAGCGGTTCGTACACCACCGGCGCCATGCAGACCGCCACCAAGCTGCCGCTGTCGCTGCGCGAAACACCGCAGTCGGTCACGGTGATTACCCGCCAGCGCATGGACGACCAGGGCATGCGCAGCCTCGACGACGTGGTGCAGGCCACGCCCGGGCTGCGCCTGTCGGCCGCGCGCCCGGCCAACAGCGAGTTCTTCGCCCGCGGCTTCCCCATCACCAACCTGATGTTCGACGGCCTGCCCACCACCTACAACGCCGACTGGGTGGCCACCGCCGACCTGGCCCCCTATGACCGCGTCGAAGTGGTGCGCGGCGCCACCGGCATGATGCAAGGGGCCGGCAACCCGTCGGCCGCCATCAACATGGTGCGCAAGCGCCCTACCCAGGCGTTCCAGGCCAGCGTGACCGGCAGCGCCGGCAGCTGGGACAACTACCGCAGCGAGCTGGATGTGTCCGGCCCGCTGAACGACAGCGCCAGCGTGCGTGGCCGCATCGTCGGCGCGTACAACGACAAGGGCAGCTATCAGGATTACGCCGGGCGCGAGCGCGGGGTGTTCTACGGCATCAGCGAGTTCGACCTCACCGACAGCACCACCCTGACCGTGGGCGCGTCCGACCAGAACGACAATAACAACATCAACTGGGGCGGCCTGCCGGTGAACCCCGATGGCAGCCACATGGGCTTTTCTCGCTCCAAGACCTTCGGCTACAGCTGGTCGCACCAGGACGTCGAGAACAAGACCGTGTTCGTCGAGCTCGACCAGCGCTTCGACAACGACTGGCGCCTTCACCTGGGCGCGTCGAAAAACTGGTCCGAATTCAAGATGATGGGCGGCGTGCTGGAGCGCAACAACGACGCCACCTACCGCCAGCGCATCTTCAACCAGAACCGCGACTTCGATCAGTCCACCTACGATGTCTACGCCACAGGCCCGTTCACACTGCTGGGGCGCGAGCATGAACTGGTGGTCGGCGCCAGCAAGCGCCAGCTCAAGACCGAAGCCACCGGCGGCACGGTGTTCGTCGATGTGCCGGACATCAACCGCTTCAACCCGGGTGGCCTTGCCAGACCGAACGTGCCGGACATCTACTCCATCGACGACAAGGTCGATCAGGAAGGCCTCTACCTCACCTCGCGCTGGAACCTGGCCGACCCGCTGAAGGTGATACTCGGTGCACGCCTGGACTGGTACGACGCCACGGCCATCTATGACCAGATCAACGACCAGTACTACACCTCGGGCAAGACCAAGGTGGTGCGCAACGTCACCCGTTATGCCGGGGTTATCTACGACCTGGACGACAACCATTCGGTGTATGCCAGCTACACCGATATCTTTCAGCCGCAGACCGAGAAGGACGGCCAAGGCAAAGGCATCGAGCCTATTACCGGTGAAAACTACGAAGTGGGTATCAAGGGTGAGTACTTTGGCGGCGCGCTGAATGCCAGTGCTTCGCTGTTCCAGATCGACCAGCTCAACCGCGCGGCCGAGGTGGCGGATGCAAGCCTGTGCAAGGTCATCCCGGTGGGTAGCTACGGGTGCTATGAAGCGGCCGGCAAGGTGCGCAGCCAGGGCATCGAGTTCGAGATCAATGGTGCGCTGACGCCCAACTGGCAAGTGGGCGCCGGCTATACGTTCGCCCAGGCCAAGTACGAGAAGGATGCCGACAAGGCCAAGGAAGGCCGGCTGTTCGACACCGACCTGCCGCGTCATATGTTCAAGGCCAGTACCACGTACCAGTTGCAGGGTGATCTGAAGCAGTGGCGTGTGGGGGCCAACCTCTATAGCCAGAGCGCGACCTTCAACAAGGGCAGCAATGTGTTCGGCAACTACCATGTCGAGCAGGAGGCGTATGCGCTGGTCGGGTTGATGGCGGGTTACCAGGTCAACAAGCACCTGGACACGCAGTTGAACATCAACAACGTGTTCGACAAGAAGTACTACCAGGGCATCGCCAGCAACTCCACGTGGAGCCCATATGACGTGTTTGGCGACCCGCGCAACTTGATGGTTACGGCGAAGTACAGCTTCTGATGATGCGCCGGGGTCAGCGTGATTGCCGGCGTATGCAGATTGACTGATGCACCGTGCATTCAGGCGTTGCGACCGCTTCGCGCTCGATTCGCGGGTCAAGCCCGCTCCCACGCCCTGCGGGCAGAAGCGGATTATGCATGGCTCGATGATCTGTTTCGGGCCGCCAGGCCGTGGGAGCGGGCCTTGCCCCGCGATCTGGTGCGCAGCGCCAGCAAAACCTGCACATGCAGTTCGCCTGATACACCGCGCACTCAGGCGTTGCGACCGCGTTGCGCTCGTTCGCCGGCAACGCCGGCTCCTACGCCCTTCGGGCAGATGCTGCCTCTGGCCGCCAGGGCGTAGGAGCGGGCCTTGCCCCGCGATCTGGCGCGCAGCGCCAGCAAAACCTGCACATGCGGTTCGCCTGGCACACCGCGCACTCAGGCCTTGCGACCGCTTCGCGCTCGTTCGCCGGCAACGCCGGCTCCTACGCCCTGCGGGCAGACTCCGCCTCTGGCCGCCAGGCCGTAGGAGCGGGCCTTGCCCCGCGATCTGGTGCGTAGCGCCAGCAAAACCTGCACATGCGGTCTGCCTGATACACCGCGCACTCAGGCGTTTCGACCGCTTTGCGCTCGTTCGCCGGCAACGCCGGCTCCTACGGCCTGCGGGCAGACTCCGCCTCTGGCCGCCAGGCCGTAGGAGCGGGCCTTGACCCGCGATCTGGTGCATAGCGCCAGCAAAACCTGCACGTGCGGTTTGCCTGACACACCGCGCACTCAGGCGTTGCGACCGCTTCGCGCTCGTTCGCCGGCAACGCCGGCTCCTACGCCCTTCGGGCAGACTTCGCCTCTGGCCGCCAGGCCGTAGGAGCGGGCCTTGACCCGCGATCTGGTGCGCAGCACCAGCAAAACCTGTGCACGCGCCCTCAAAGCCTCCCCACGCACAACGCTCACGCTTGCAGCGCAACCTTTAGTAAACTCGCCCCAACCGGCAATACCGGCAAGGCTCTGCAGACACCTGCAACCTCCCCGCCATCGCACCGCTTTCAAGCATCTACAGGCCCAGCAGAACCATGAACCGCCAAAAGAAGATCAAGCAGATACTCAAGGCCAACGCCAAGAAGGCCAGCGCCAAGCTGGCCCCCAAAAGCAAACCCAAATACATCTGCAAGGCCGACCGACTGAAGCTGGCTGCAGAAGCCGCCGAAACCCCGACCCCCGCCGCCGAAGGCTGAGCCACACCTGTCACGCAGCGCCCGCCTGCTGCGTTATCCACTCGATGAACGCCTGCACCTGCGCCCGCTTCAAGGCCTCTTTGCGCGTTACCAGGTAGTACGCAAATCGCGACGGCCACGGCCTGTCCAGCGCCACCACCAGCCTGCCGTTGTGCAGATCTTCCTGGGCATGGTTGTCCTGCACCAAGGCAATGCCCTGCCCGCTCGCCGCCGCGCGCAGCAGCAACAGGTCTTCATCGTAACTGGCACCGCGCTGGCTACGGCTGTCAGCCTCCACGCCATGCGCTTGCAGCCACAGCGGCCAATCCGCTCGCTCGGTGTCGTGCAGCAACGGGTAGTTCAGGCAATCCTGCGGGCTGTTGATCGGCGGCCCCTCGGCCAGCAGCCGAGGGCTGGCCACCGGTAGCAGCACCGGCGCCATCAGTGGGATCGACTCCAGCCCCGGGTACTGGCCCAGGCCATGGCGCAGCGCAATGTCGATGCGCTCGCGCTGGAAATCCACCAGCCTTGCCGACGCCTCCACCCGCACTTCGATGTCAGGATGCCGGGCACTGAAGTCACCCAGGCGCGGCACCAGCCAGGTGGACGCGAACGACGGCACGGTGCTGATGGTAAGCGTTTGCTCGTGGGTGAACGACTCAAGTTCGAGCAGCGCGTTCTCGATCTGCCCAAAGCCCCGCGACAACCCGGGGAAAAGACGTGCGCCGGCATCGCTGAGCTGCACCCCATGCCGCCCCCGTAGCAGCAGCGTGACGCCCAGACGGTCTTCCAGCTGGCGGATCTGCTGGCTGATGGCGCCGGGGGTGACGCCCATGTGCTCGGCCGCCGCCTTGAGGCTGCCCAGCCGTGCAGCTTCGGTAAAGGCGCGCAGCGCCAGCAAGGGTAGAACGGCGCCCATGGCGTATTCCTTGGTTTAGAAAATCTAAAGTCAAAGCGCAGGACTAATCGTTTTTGTCCCAGGCAATCACTCACTAGCATGGCACCCACACCACGCAACAAGCATTAGTCTGCCTGAGGTATGTGCCCTGTGTCCGATCCTGACCTGATTCTCTACACCGACAGTTCGCCAAACGGCTTCAAGATCACCATCGCCCTGGAAGAAATGGGCCTGCCCTACAGCCTGCGCCATGTGCGCATCGATGAGGGCGAGCACCAGCGGCCCGAGTTTCTTGCGCTCAACCCGCACGGTCGCATTCCGGTGCTGATCGACCGCGCCACCGGCATCACCCTGTTCGAGTCCGCCGCCATCCTGCTGTACCTGGCGGACAAGAGCGGCCAGTTGCTTGGCCACGACGCCCCCGAGCGCTGGGCATGCATCACCTGGCTGATGTTTCACAGCGCCAGCATGGGGCCGTTGCTGGGCCAGCGCGTGCACTTCGAATGCTTCGACAGCGTGCCCAACCCTGCCGCCATCCAGCGCTACAGGACCCTCACCGAAGCCACCTTCGTCACCCTCGATCAGCACCTGGCAAACCAGCCGTGGCTGGGTGGCGCCACCTATTCGATTGCAGACATCGCCACCTTCGCCTGGCTGCATATCGCGCAGCTGGTGGGCTTCGACTTCAGCCAGCATCCCTGGTTGAGCCAATGGTACGCGCAGGTAGAGCAGCGCCCTGCGGTGCAACGCGGCATTCGCCTGCCCGCCCCTGCCACCGGCCCATGAACCCCGACACCAAGGAACAGGCATGAACACCATGACCCACCCCACTGCACCCGCCGTCACCTGCGGCGCGAACGCCGAAGCCTTCGCCCACCACCCCGGCTACCGGCGCATGTTCGCCGCCGATCACCTGACACTGGGCATCTTTCTGCCACTGCGCTTCTACCAGGGCGACATGGCGGTGCTTCACGCCCAGGCGCAGCGTGTGAGCGAGATCGAGCGCCTGGGCTTTGCTGCCGTATGGGTGCGCGACGTGCCCTTGTTCGACCCGGCCTTCGGCGATGCCGGCCAGGTGTTCGACCCCTTCGTGTACCTGGGCTACCTGGCCGCCCATACCCGGCACATCGCGCTGGTCACCGGCAGCGCCATCTTCACCTTGCGCCACCCCATCGACCTGGCCAAGTCTGCCGCCAGCCTCGATCGCCTGTCGGGCGGCCGGTTGGTGATGGGCATCGCGTCGGGGGACAGGGCCGTGGAGTTCCCCGCCTACGGCCTGGCCCATGACCAGCGCGGTGAGCGCTTTGCCCACAGCGTGGACTACTTTCGGCAATTGCTGGCGCAGGGCCCTGCGACCATCCGCTCGCCGCTGGGCCAGATGAGCGGCACGCAGTTGCTGCCACAACCGGTCACCGGGCGCATTCCGCTGATCGTGACGGGGTCGTCGCGTCAATCCCTGCAGTGGCTGGGTGAGCAGGCCGATGGCTGGCTGACCTACCCGGATGCCACCCACACGGCGCAGGGCCCGCTTCGCCTGGCAGAGAAGGTTCGGGCGTGGCGCTCGCAGATCCCCAACGGCGGGTTTCGCCCGCACATGACCAACGAGTGGATCGACCTGGACGAAGACCCCGACTTCCCGCGCACGCCGTTGCAAGGTGGGTATGTGCTCAAGACCGGGCGCAACGGGCTGATCGCGTTGCTTGGCGAATGGAAGGCAGCGGGCGTCAATCATGCGGCGCTGGGCATTCAGATGGCCCGGCGGCCGGTTGACGAGGTCATTCAGGAATTGGCCGAAGAAGTGTTGCCGCTGTTCCCCACCTTGCAAGGGCCAGCGCCGCTGGCCCAGGGGTGGTAGCACTTATCCGGCGCAGGGGTAGCCCGTTTCGACAGCCGAGGCCACCGCCTCGGCAAAGTCCAGGTCCGGGTTGAGCGCGGCCACCAGGTCGGCGGTCAACGGGGTGTGGTCGTAGAGTTGCTGCACCGCCGCCAATGGCACGGCCTGTTCGTAGTACCACTGGGCAAACTCCACGTAGCCACTGGCCGGTTCGATCAGCAGCGCCAGAAACTCCAACGAGCCATCGTCGAGGTGGTCCGTTGTGACGTTCGGCGCTGCCACCTTCTGCCAGGCCGCGTCGTCAGGGCTTCTCCAGTAGCAGTAGCTCAGCCAGTCCATGCTGAAGGCCGCTTCGTTGAGAAAGGCGGCAAAGGCCGGCGGCACTTGTTGCTGTACGGCCTCGACGAGACGGCTGTCGCCGGCTAACGGGGATTCATGCGCAATCCCCTTGATGGCCGCGCCGAACGGCCCGAAGTGCACAAACCATTCATCGCCCGAGCCATTGCGCATCGACGCCATTTCCTCACCGTCGAACCAGCTCGCGTTGTAGCTGAAATAGCGGTATTCCCATTCGGGGGAGACGATGGCATCGAGCATGGCCAGGGCCTTGGCGCGCTGGCGCAGCGTGGCGATGTCCGGGAGTGTTGCGGGGTCAAGGGGAATCAAGGCGGGCATGAGTGCTTCCGAAGGTCGACGAATTGGGGTGGCGATGGTGATTCAAGCCAGGCTGACAGTACCCGCTTCTCCCGTGCGTGTGTCATATGCGACCAGGGCTTGCCGGGTGGCGTCGGCAGTGCAGACGCGCTCGCCATTCGGGTTCCAGACCGCGGACTGGCCTGCACCGATGAAGTTGTCGGCGGGGCCTACGCAGTTGGCCATGATCACGGTCATGCCATGCTTGCGGGCCATTGCCGGGTAATGGTTGCAGGCCAGGTCCACGCCCTTCTGCGACTTGGCCACGCTGGCCAGGTACACCTGGGCACCTGCCGCGGCGGCCTGGTCTGCATGGGCGGGTTGCAAGGATTCATAGCAGATCGCGGGCACCAGAACATGCCCGCCCTGGCGGAACACCTGCTGCTGGGTACCAGGCGTGAAGAATGGCAGTTCATCGGCGTGCAGAAGCTGCTTGGAGTACACCGCGCGTGGCAGCCCTGGCTGGAAGGCGATCATGCTGATCTGGGTGCCCTCCCTCCCCTGGGTTGGCGCACCCACGGCGATGAGCAGGGTGTAGCGATCACTCAAGGCCTGGAACGCATCGAGGCGGCTGTCGGTGGGCGCCATCGCCAGGGCACCGGCCAGTTCGGGTTCGTAGCCGGTCAGCGAAAGTTCGGGGAAGACCACCGCATCGGCTCCCTGGCTTGCGGCGGCGTGGATAGCGTCGATGTGTTGGGCGAGGTTCTTTTCGACATCGCCCGGGGTGGCCGAGATTTGCGCAGCGATAAGCTTCATTCGAGTCTCATGTCCCTTTGTCGACGCGGGCCTATGCTGCACCAACATCGTTACCTTGGAAAGTGTGCGGTGTATCAGGCTGATCGCGTCGCAGGTTCTGCTGGCGCTGCGCGCCAGATCGCGGGGCAAGGCCCGCTCCTACAGGCTGGGCACCTGCAACCCGACCTTCACCCGGTCCAGCGCCACAATGGTCTTGAACCAGGTGACATTGGCGTTCTCGGCAAACAACCGCCGCGCCAACGCCTGGTACTCCTGCATGCTGGCCACGGTCAGCACCAGCACGAAATCCACCTCGCCAGTGACGTAGTAGCACTGCTGCACTTCAGGCACCGCAAAGTGCGCCTTCATGGCCTCCAGCGCATCGAGGCTGGTGCGCTCGGCCATCACCTCCACGATGATGGTGATCGGCCGACCCACCGCAGTAGGGTCGACAACGGCGACATTGGCGGTGATGACGCCCCTCTCCTCCATGCGCTTGATGCGCCGTTGCACCGCCGCGGTGGACAGGCTGACCTGCTCGGCCACCAACCGTAGCGGCACGGTGTTGTCGCGCTGCACCAGGTCAAGAATGGCGCGGTCGAACTTGTCCAGCGGCTCAGCCGCTACATCGTGAATGGCCATGGAAACCCTGCGAGAAATTTTCTCGAAAACTACCAGAAATCCGCGCCCCTTTATCTGACAGCGAGAAATATTATCGAGCCCCAGCCTGCAGCCGCAGCCCTGGTCGGGACTCACACAGGATATTGCTCGCATGCTCGCACTGTTTCATCTGTCGCCCGTGCTGCTGGTCACGGCCATGCTGGTGGTACTGCGCCGCCCACCCGCGCACGCCGCCATCGCCGGTACGCTGCTGGTAATGGTGATGTGGCTGGTCGGTGCTGCCGATACGTGGCGCCTGGGCAGCCTGGTGGCGGCCGCCCAGGACACTGCAGTGCTGTTTGCCAGCACCGCGTTCGTGATCGTACCGGGGCTGGCCTTCGTGATCTTCATCGAGCGCCTGGGCGTGAACCTGGCATTCAGCCAGTGGGTACGCTCGCTCGGGCTCGGGCGCGGCGACCAGGTGGTGTTCATCGTGCTCGGGCTGGCCCCGTTGCTCGAAGCAATGACCGGCTTTGGCGTGTCGTTGATCGCCACCGTGCCGCTGCTGCTCAGCCTGTTCGACCGCCGGGTGGCGCTGCGTATCGCGTTGGCCGGCATGGCGATCATGCCGTGGGGCACGCTGGGCCTGGCATCGGTGATCGGCGCTTCCCTGGCCCATCTGGACGCTGCGGCGCTGGCAGCCACCTCGGCACTGACCAGCGCACCGGTGTTTCTCGCGCTCGGGGCGATGGCACTGTACCTGGCCGAGGTTCGCACCTTGCGCGAATGGACGGTGCTGGGCGCTGGCTGGCTGGTATTCGTGGGGGTGCTCTACAGCAGCAGCCGCGGGTTGGGGCCGGAGGTAGCCGGCGTGGCGGCGGGCCTGGTGAGCGCAGCCGCCGTACTGGCCAACGGGCTGTGGCGCCTGCACAACCACGGCGGCACACGCGGGGCGCGACAATGGCCGCGCCAGGCGTGGCCTTACCTGGTGCTGATCACCAGCATCGTCGCACTCAAGGCGCTGTGGGCCATCACCGGCTGGCAGAACCTGTGGGTCGTCCAGGGCGCGCAGGTCACCTGGAAGCCGCTCGCCTCGCCGGGCGTGGCACTGATCCTGGTGCTGGTGGGCCTGGGGTTTCACCCGCGAAGCGCACCGTCCCTGCCGGGGCCGGGTACCCGCATCGGCACCGCACTGCTGGCCCGGGCGAAGCGGCCCCTGCTGACGATCTTCTTTTTTCTCGCCATGTCGCAGTTGATGGTCAAGGCCGGCTTTCTGGCGGGCCTGATGCAGCTGCTGACCGGCCTGGCACCGTCCACCGCCTCGTTGCTGGTCGCCCTGCTGGGCGGGTTGTCCGGCTACATGACCGGCTCGAACGTGGGCGGCAATGCGATCTTCATGCCCGCCATCGCCATGCTGCCCGAACACGGCCGCCTGTTGCTCGCGGCGGTGCAGAACAGCGCGGCGGGGCATGCGGCGCTGGGCTCGCTGTCGATCGTGATGCTGATCCTGGGCCTGGCCAGAACCAGCACCAGTGAAGAAGGCGAACTGGTGCGCTTCGGCTTTGCGCTGGTGTGCCTCAACACGGCACTGGTCGCGCTGGCTGCGGGGTTACTGAGCGTCTGGCTGGGCTAGTCAGGCAACCACCATCACCACCAGCACCACCCCCAGCAGGGCCAGGTAGCACTTCACATGCAGCGCGTCGGGCATGCGCCCGATCCACGGCGCGGCCAGGCGAATGCCGCACCACGAGCCCAGCACCAGCACGGCCAGGGCACGCACATCGATAAAGCCAGCAAACCAGGGCCCCAGCACTTCGGTGCGCCACGCAAGCACGGCGTAGGCGGCAGTACCGGCAATCGCCATCGGCAGCGACAGCGGGTTGGCCGACGCCGTCGCCACGGCCATGCTCGCCCCACGCCTGCGCATCAGCGGCACGCTCATCACGCTGCCGCCTACACCCAGGAATGCGGCCACGGCGCCCATGCCGACACCGATCACGGCGCTGGCTCGACGGCCCAGCGGGCGCATGCCATCGCTTGTGCTCACGGTAAACCCCGGGCGCAACACGGCATCAAGAATGGTCAGGCCAAGGTAGCCGATGAACAGCCAGCGTATCCACGCCCCTTGCACCTGCGTGGCGGCCCATGCGCCCAGTACTGCACCCAGCGCAACGTAACCCAGCAACGGCCGCACCACCGGCCACTGCAAGGTGCGCGCACGGGCATGGCGCAAGGTCGAAAGGCCTGCGCCGAAGATCATCGCCGCCGTGGAGGTGGCCACGGCGATATGCATCGCGGCCTCGCCGATGGCCGACCCCGGCGCATGGCTCACACTGATAAGGGTGAACAGCAGCGGCACCGCCACAAAGCCGCCACCAAAGCCGAACAGCACAGTCGTCACACCGGCTACCACACCGAACGCACACAGCAGAAACCAGAACATGCATCGCTTCCAACACAAGGGGGAAGCCACACGTTAACGGCCAGACATGTGGCCAGCCCTCGCGAATTGGCCAATAATCCTCGCGTTCCGGCCAAGGTGCTTCACATGCTCAATGTTCCGCTCGCCAGCGTCGACGCCGTCGCCCGCCCGGTGCTCGCCATCGGTACCGACTACCCGCCCGACACACTGCTGCCCACCCATGTGCATCGGCGCGCACAGTTTCTGTATGGCATGAGTGGCCTGATGGAGGTCCAAACCCAGGACGGCAGCTGGGTGATTCCGCCCGGTAGCGGGGTGTGGATACCCGCCGGCAAGCCGCACCAGGTGCTGATGCGCGGGGTGAGCACCCGCAGTCTGTACATAGAGCCGGCGCAGCCTGTGCGTGATACCTCGCAGTGCCAGGCCCTGGTGGTCTCGCCCCTGCTCCACCACCTGTTGCTGGCCACGGCGCACGTACCCGCACTGTATGAAACACACGGTCGCGACGGGCATCTGATTCAGTTGGTACTGCACGAGCTGCGCAGCGCGCCGAGCCTGGCGCTGTTCGCACCCTTGCCAAACGACCCGCGGCTGGCCGAACTATGTCGCAACTTCCTGCGCCAACCCCGCATCGACACCAGCGCCGAGTCCTGGGCAAGTGCCCTGCATTGCAGTGCAAGAACCTTCAGCCGCCTGTTCCGCCAGCAAACCGGGCTTTCATTCGGCACCTGGCGCCAGCAGGCCTGCCTGATGGCTGCCGTCACCCGCCTGGCGGCCGGCGCCTCGGTCACACGGGTCGCGCTGGAGCTGGGCTACGACAGCCCCAGCGCCTTTTCCAGCATGTTCCACCGTCAATTGGGCGCCCCGCCCAGTGTTTACCTGGCCACGCTCGACCAGTGCGGCCCAGGGCACGCGGTGGTCTAACTCAGGTATTCAGGGCCGGCTTTGGGCCCAGGCGCCAGCCCAGGTTCATGCCGGCCGCCGCCAGCAATATGGCCAGCGCCCCGGCTGCCTGCAGCGCGCTGAGGGGGTGATCGAAGGCCAGCCAGTCGACCAGGATGGCCACCGCCGGGTACAGAAACGACAGGGCGCCGATCAGCGCCGTGGGCAGTTTCTGGATGGCGCCGTACAGCAGGGTCGACATCAGCCCGGTATGCACCGCGCCAATGGTCAGCAGGTAGGCCCAGGCCTGGGGCTGTGCGGTCATGTCCGGCACCTGCGCCCAGGGCCAGAGCATGGCCGCGCCCACCAGCAGTTGCACCAGCACGATCAGGTGCGGCGGCACGCCCTGCAGGCGCTTGGCGATGATCGCCGCAATCGCGTACAGCAAGGCCGACGCCAGCGCGAGCATCACACCCATCAGGTAGTTTTCCCCGGCCGCCCCCGTCTTGGCCGTCACAATCAGCAGCATGCCGACAAACGCCAGGCCCAACCAGCCGGCACCACTGGCCGAAATCCGCTCGCCGAACAGCAGCACGCCCAGCCCCACCAGCATGAAGGGTTGCGTGTGGTAGACCACCGTGGCCACCGCGATGGAGGCCTGGCTGTAGGCGCTGAACAGCAGCAGCCAGTTGCAGGCCAGCGCAACGCCACCCAGCAGCATCCACCCCCACTGCGCGCGGGTCGGGCGCAGCGTGCCAAACACCCCCAGCGCCCAGCACGCCAGGGCCATCACGGCGGCGCCGAACAGGCAGCGCCAGAACACCATCGACGAAGGTGACTGGCCCGACTGCACCACGAACCAGCCAACAGTGCCAGAAATGCACATGGCGGTGACCATTTCGAGGGTGCCGCGTGAACGTGCATTCATGGCGCGCGGTGTCCCGTCGAGGTAAAAACAGAAGGCTGTGTCATCGAACAAAATCCATCAAAACGAACAGGTGGGTGCCATAATGTCCGCCGCCCTCTCTCCCAGTCAACTCATAACGAACAAATGACCATTATATCGAACGATGCGCCGATCATGATTCTGGCCCAGGCCATCAGGCGCGAGCGCTTGCAGTCGGGGATGTCCGTCAGCGATCTGGCGCGCCGCGCCGGCGTGGCCAAATCCACGCTGTCGCAGCTGGAGTCCGGCCTTGGCAACCCCAGCATCGAGACCCTGTGGGCGCTGGCCACGGCACTGGGCATTCAGGTCACGCGGTTCTTCGAGCAGCCGGCGCAGACGGTCACGGTGATTCGCGCAGGCGAAGGTGCGGCGCTCAAGGCCGACGACGCCGACTACGCGGCGACCCTGCTCGCCGACTGCCCGCCCGGCATACGCCGGGACCTGTACCGCGTGCATGCCCAGCCCGGGCAGCCGCACCATTCCCAGGCGCACCCGGCGGGCACTTTCGAGCATGTATTCGTGTGCCAGGGGGCCGCCAGCGCAGGCCCGGCCAGTGCACCGGTGCTGTTGCATGCCGGCGACTACCTGCGCTACCCGGCCAACCAGCCCCATGTGTTCGAAGCCTTGGAGCCCGATACCATTGCTGTCATGCTGATCGAGCACAGCTGAAGCAACTGCCTGCCCTATCCCTCAGGACCCCCACCCCCATGACCAACCACAGAATCGAGCTGTCAAACGGATGGATCGCCGAGTTTGCCAACCAGGGCGAGTTCCGCATGGATGCCGAAGGCTGGAACCTGGTGCTGCACGGGCCGCAGGGGCAATCCATCCAGTACTTCAACGACCAGATCGTGCTGGTGAACGATGACGACGGCACGCAGGCCAAGGCGTGCCTGCAGCTGTCGGAGGATGGTGTCTACGGTTACCTGAGCACCTCGGTGGGCACCGGCTGGGTGATCGACTTTGCCCGCGGCATGCTTGCCCCGCACCGGGTGGATATTCGTCACTATCACGACGGCTACGACGAGAGCATCGCATTGACCGAGCAGCCGGCCTTCCAGCGTGCACGCCAGTACATTCAAGTGAAGGGGCGATTCGTGTACCTCACCTTCCCGTTCATCCGCGAGGCGGAGTTCCCCAAGGTGTGGGAGCAGTACGTGGCGATCCGTCGGCGCCAGCTGGACGAGCTGTACTTTCGCAATTGAACCCTGCCGCGTGCCGGCGCCCTAGGCACCTGCCGCAGCCAGGTTGCCGGGGTCGCCCTCGGCCAACAGCTGCGCCATGCGTTCACGCGCCGCTGCGTTCGGCAACACCCCGGTGGTCATGCCTTCCAGCACGGTTTCGCCCTGCGCGTTGACGATGCTCAACTGCGCCCGCGCATGCCCGCGCTCGTCCTTGTCCACGATCAGCCAGTGGCAGGTGATTGCATCGCCGGCATACACCGGCCGCTTGAACTCGAAGCTCATGCTGGTCGCCAGCCAGCCGATCTGCCCGCCGATCTCGGTCACCAGGCTGGCCGTCAGCAGGCCATGGGAAATGATCGACCTGAACCTGCGCAGTTCGGCCGAGGCGGCATCGTAGTGCACGGGGTTGTAGTCCCGCGAAAGCTGCGCAAAGCAGCGGATGTCCTCATCGGTGAAGCATCGGGTCACACTCAGTTGCGCCCCCACCTCCAGGCCCTGTACGGCCCGTGCTCTCAAGCTCTTCATGGCACTCCCCCTGTTCGATTGCCGCGTACATTCTGCCTACCTGGGTAGCTGCCCGCCCAGCAGCACCAGCGCGATGATGACCATCGCCGCCCCCGACACCCGGCTGACCCACAGCGCCGCCGCAGGCCGCGCGCCCAGCACGGCCTGCGAACCAAAGCCCACCAGCAGGTAGATCACCCCGCAGCTGAGCGCATGCACCAGCCCCAGCGCCACGATCTGCAGCGGTACCGGCCACGGCGCCGTGGCGTCGGTGAACTGTGGCAGCAATGCCAGAAACAGCAGGAACACCTTGGGGTTCAGGCCGCTCACACACAGGCCCTTCACCGCCCAGCGCTGCCACGCACCGGCTACCTGCACCTGGTCCGCCTGGGGCACAGTCGGGTGCCGCAACATGCCGATGCCCAACCATAGCAGGTACCCGGCCCCGGCCACCGTCAGCACCGACAGCGCAAACGGATGCCCCGCCACCAGCGTGCCCACCCCGGCGGCGACGATCAGTGTCGCGATCAGATGCCCCGACAACAGCCCGGCCACGGCGGGCAATACCACCCGCCCCTTCAGCCCGGCCGATATCGCATAGGCCCAGTCCGCACCCGGCGTGATGATGAACAACATCGACACCGCCCAGAACGCCACGAAAACACTCAGGGTCATGGCGCTACCCACGTCAGGGATGTGTACACGGTTGGCTGCATCGTCCTGCTCCACAAGCAAATTGGTGCAGGGAACAATAATGAAATCTTGCTAGAATTTTCTTTCGAAGATAATCGCGACATAGGCCAATAGGGGAAGATCCTTCCAGATGGACCGCATCGACCGGAACATTCTTGCCGAACTGCAAAAAGACGGGCGCCTTTCGATCACCGAACTGGCCGAGCGGGTGGGGTTGAGCCTCTCCCCCTGCCACCGGCGGGTGCGTGCCCTGGAAGAATCGGGGGTGCTGCTGGGCTATCGGGCGAAACTGGACCCCATTGCCCTGGGCCTGACCTTTTCCGCCATGGTCTTCGTCACCCTTCGCGAGGGCGATCGCACGGCGGTCGAGGCGTTCGAGAACGCGCTGGTGGCATTGCCACAGGTGGTGGATGCGCAGCGCCTGTTCGGCGAGCCGGACTACCTGCTGCACGTGATCACCCAGGACCTGCCGGCCTTCCAGCGGCTCTATGATGAAAGCCTGTCGTCGCTGCCCAACGTGCAGCGGCTCACCTCCACCCTGGTGATGAAGCGCGTGGTGCAGGACCGGCCCTTGCCGTTGTAACCTCGCCGCCCGCCTTCACCCTCACTCAGGAGCACCACTATCCACCGCGCACCCAACGAACCCTGGCAAGGCGACCTGTGGCTGGCCACCGACTACTGCCTGGTGGCCGGGCAGGTCGGGCAAACCCAGGCCCACGCCCACTATGCCCACCAGGTGCTGATCGCCTGCGCTGCTCCGGTGCAGGCGTCGATCCAGGGCCAGGTCGAGTGCGGGCCGCTGCTGCTCATTGCCTCCGGCCAGCCGCATGCGATTCTCAGCGAGCAACCGGCGATCACGCTGTTTGCCGAGCCATTGGCTTTCGAACTGCCGGTGCTGCGCCAGCTCTGCGAAGACGCCGGCGCAGACCTGGAGGGCCTGAACCAACGCTTGCGCGCCCTGCCCCGGCGCCCTTTGCATCCGCGCCTGACCACCGCCTTGCAACGGGTGCGTGCACTGGATGAAAACACCCTGCCCGCCGCGCAGCTGGCCAGTGAGGCGGCGCTGTCGCTCAGCCAGCTGGAGCGCCTGTTCAGCGGTCAACTGGGGCTGTCGGTGCGCCGCCTGGTGTTGTGGCAACGCCTGCGCGTGGCCTTGCAGCTGGCACTGGGCGGTAGCAGCCTGACCGAGGCAGCCACCTGCGCAGGCTTTGCCGACTCGGCCCACCTGTCACGCAGCGTGCGCCAGCAGTTCGGCATCCGTGCCGACCGTACCCTGCGCCACCTGCGCCTAAGGCTGCTGGACTAGCGCACGGCTCAGGGCATCGGGCAGTACGGCAGGTGGATGCTCGGGCTGGTCGCGGCGAAAGGGTTGGCGCAACTGCGCGCCGTAGCCCACCGGGTAGTCCGGAAAGTCGCCGATACCCAGGTCGTCGTCCGCCAGGTGATAGTGCGGCAGGTGCAGGGCGGTACCCAGCAGGCGGTCCCAAACGCTGAAGAACAGCGCGAAGTTCACATCCCCCGTGGTGCCGTACTTGAGGTGATGCAGCCGGTGCACCGGCGCCCAGGCAAACACATGGCGCAGCCAGCCGATGCGCATGTCGACGTTGCTGTGCTGCAACAGCAGCTGGATGGATATGCTGAACGCCAGCAAGGCCGCCACATCCAGCGGCAACCCGCACAGCAGCAAGGGCAAGGTGCCGCCCAGCGCTTCGAGCATCTGGTGCAGCGGGTGCTTCATCAGCCCGTTGAAGCCGTACATTCGGGTCACGCTGTGATGCACGGCGTGCAGGCGCCACAGCAACGGCAGGCGGTGGCTGGCGTAATGCACCAGGGTGATGCCCAGGTCTGCCACCGGCAACGCCAGCAACAGCTGCAGCGCCAGCGGCCAGTCGCTCGGCCACAGGCCGGTATCGGGCAGCACCAGGGCAATCAGGGGGATGGCGGCAATGCCGGCCGCGTTGAGCGCCTCGTTCACCCCCGCGTGAATCACGTCCCGGGTGCCATCGCCCTGGCTTACATTCCAACGCTCGCGATAGGGCCACAGCCGCTCGCACAGCATCGACACGCCAATCGCCAGCAACAGCAGAACCGGCAACCAGCCAAGGCTTGCGCCCTCGTCCAGCAGCCACACGGCCGAGCCGATGAATCCAAGGAAAAATACAGGGGCGTACAGGGTTCGCATCGTGAAACTCCAGGCAGGTCAGAGCCTGGAGTTTCGTGTAGCCGCAGCCTGCTCCGCTTGAACAAACGGCGCATCTTCAGCCTGGGGGGAAAGGCCGGTCAGCCCTGGCAGAAGCGAATGCGATTGCCGAACGGGTCGTACACCTCAAGCACCTTGCCCCAGCCCTGCTCGACGATGTCCGGGCGGCCATAGCCGTAGCGCTTGGCAAGCAGCTCGTCGCGCAATTGCTCGATGTTGTGCATGGGGATGAACACCGTCGAGCCAGGGCTCGCGTCGCCGTGGTGCTCGGACAGGTGCAGTTGCAGCCCATTGCGTACGATGCCCAGGTACAGCGGTAGGTCGGCTTCGAAGCGGTGTTCGAACTCCACGCTGAAGCCCAGGAAGTCGAGGTAGAACTCGCGCGCCTTGGCTTCGTCGAACATGCGCAGGATGGGGATAGGCTTGTCGAAGCTCACTTCGCTTGCAGGGATGGCGGGGGCAAGCAGGGCCGAGGCGGTGTTCCAGTCCTTGTAGCCCAACTGCTGCGCCACCAGCTCCAGCGCACCGGAGTGGGTCAGCGGCGGGCTCTGCGCCTGCAGGGCGGTACGCAGACGCTTGGCCATCTGTTTGGCCTGTTCGATCGAGATCATCATGTGCTCCTGGTGCCGAGGCAGTGTGGGGCTCGCGTTGCCAGGCCTCGACGTTCAAGAGAATGATCGCGTCAGGGGTAACTGCAATGCTTTCACCTTTCCCAACGGGAGCGAGCGGCGGGCAGCATCGGCCCGCGCCGATCATACACAGCCAGGGTGGCATATGGAAAGGCGGCCCTCAGCGCGTTGGCGAATCCCCGCGCCCGATGCGCTTGCCGCCCTGCTGCCCCACCTCCTGCGCCTGGCCGTCGCGCTGCTTGCCCTGGCGCGCCTGGCCCACCAGCCGCGCGATCAGCGGGCCTTCGGGCAAATGACGCCAGAAGCGCCCCGGCATGTGCTGGCGCATGGCATCGGGGTTGACCCGTGCCGGGTTGAAGGTGTGCCGGTAGTAGGTGCGCCACAGCTCGGCGCCAGGGTCGTCGGCGTGGCAGGCCCACTGGCGCCATTGCTCGGGGCAGTGCCGTCGGTAGTCCAGGGTGCTGCCATCGAAACGGATGCCATCGCGTGGCGTGGCGATCAGCCAGCGCTGGCGGCCCAGCCGGTCGGCAAAGTGGCCGCTGGCGCTTTGCAGAATGTCGTGGGCCGGTTCATGGAAGGCCACCAGGTCCAGTTGCAGTTGCTCGGCCAGTGCCGCCGGCAATGGCACGAAGCGCACGAAGGCATGCAGGTGATGGGCCTCGCGGCTGACCTGCTTGATGCGCCGCTGCAGCTCGCTGCCCAGCCGGTCGCCCGCCAGCATGGCGGTGCGGTCGCCATGGGCCACGCGCCACAGCACTTCATACAGCAGGTTCCAGCGCTGCTCGCCACGGTAGCGGGCGGCCTGCTCAAGTTGATCCAGCAAGGCGGCCGGCACCCGTGTGCGAAACGGCCCGGGGCCCTGCGGCAATACCGCCGGCACCGCCAGCAGATCGTGCACCGGGCCGTGCGCCCACACCACCTCGGTGGGGTCGATGCCGTGGCCCAGCAGCACGCGGGCCTGGTCGCGCCAGGTGTCGAAGTGCTCGTCGCAGTCCAGCGCGATCATCCCCACAACCCCATCTGCACCGGTGCCTGCGGCTCGCGCAGGCGTTCGCGCAGCAGGCCGCTGCGGGTTTCCGACTGGGGCGGGCGGTAGTCGCTGGTGACGATGAACGGGCGCGCCTTGTCCAGCACGCAGCGCAGCTGGATCAGGTCGTCATAGCGAATGCGCCGTTCACGGCGCAGCGCCACCAGGCGTTGCACGCTGCGCAGCCCGATGCCGGGAATGCGCGCCAGCAACGCCGGCTCGGCACGGTTCACATCCAGCGGAAACACCTCGCGGTTGGCCAGGGCCCAGGCCAGCTTGGGGTCGATGTCCAGCGCCAGGTTGCCCGCGCCGCCCAGCAGTTCGCCGGCCTTGTAGCCATAGCCGCGCATGAGAAAGTCCGCCTGGTACAGGCGGTGCTCGCGCAGCAGCGGCGGCGCGGCCAGGGGTACGCTGGTGGGGCTGTCGGGGATCGGGCTGAACGCCGAGTAGTACACACGCCGCAGGCCATAGCCGTGGTACAGCGATTCGGCATTGCCCAGGATGGTGTGGTCGTCGGTGGCATCGGCGCCCACGATCATCTGGGTGCTCTGCCCGGCAGGGGTGAAGCGCGGTGCGTTGACTTCACCGGCCACCGCCTGCTGGCCGTGGTGGATGGTGCCCATGGCCTGGCGAATGGTACGCACCTGCTTCTCCGGCGCCAGGCGCTGCAGGCTGGCTTCGGTGGGCAGCTCGATGTTCACGCTGAGGCGGTCGGCCAGCCGCCCGGCCTGCTCGATCAGCAGCGGGTCGGCGTCGGGGATGGTCTTGAGGTGGATGTAGCCGCGAAAGTTGTGCTCTTCGCGCAGCAGCTGCGCCACGCGAATCAACTGTTCCATGGTGTAGTCGGCGGAGCGGATGATGCCCGAGCTGAGGAACAGCCCGCTGATGCAGTTGCGCCGGTAGAAATCCAGGGTCAGGCGCACCACCTCCTCAGGCGTGAAGCGTGCCCGCGGCACGTTGCTGGAGCGGCGGTTGACGCAGTACTGGCAGTCGTACAGGCAGAAGTTGGTCAGCAGCACCTTGAGCAGCGACACGCAGCGCCCGTCGGGGGTGTAGCTGTGGCAGATGCCCATGCCATCGGTGGCGCCCAGGCCGTCGCGACCGCGCGAGCTGCGCTTGGGGGCGCCGCTGCTGGCGCACGAGGCGTCGTACTTGGCGGCATCAGCCAGGATGCCGAGCTTGGCGATGAGCTGCATGGGGTCCACCTCGATACTGATTATCCATACAGTATTCGCAGTTCGCCACGCATGCAAGCGCAGCCTGTCGACCGGGCCGCTGCGGCCTTCATGAAAAAATCTTCATGAACGCTGCGCCCCGCTAACCGGGGAACCTCGGCGCACCCTCGCCCGCCTGCGGACAACCGGCCTTGAGGCACCGCAGCAGCTTGCGTAGGATCGCCGTTCATTCACGCCATCGCGCCCGTTCACTGCCTGCTCCCAGGCCGGTGGTGTATCCGTTTTCCGCAAGAGCCTGCACATGCCCCAGCCTATCCCCCTCAAGGACCACGAGAAAGAAACGCACCTGGTCAACCGCAGGCTGATCGCGTGTGCGCTGCTGGTACTGGTGCTGGTGGCGGTGCTGGTGGGGCGGCTGTACGTGCTGCAGGTGGTGCAGCACGACTACCATGCCGCCGTGTCGCAGAACAACCGCGTGCACGTGCTGCCCATCGCCCCCGAGCGCGGGCTGATCTACGACCGCAACGGCGAGGTGCTGGCCGACAACAAGCCCAGCTTCAACCTCACCATGACCCGCGAGCGTGCTGGCGACACGCCCAGGGTGCTCGACAGCCTGGTGCAGATCCTGGGCCTGGGCGAGGAGGACCGCCAGGGCTTCGAGAAGGACCTGCGCCGTGGCCGCAAGCCGTTCGAGCCGGTGACGCTGATGTTCGGCCTGAGCGAAGAGCAGATCGCCCTGATCGCGGTCAACCAGTTCCGTCTGCCGGGGCTGGACGTGGAGCCGCAGTTCATTCGTGAATACCCCATGGGCGCGCACTTTGCCCACTCGGTGGGCTACGTGGGGCGCATCAACGAGAAAGAAGCCAAGACCCTCGATGCCACCGAATATCGTGGCACCCAGTCCATCGGCAAGACCGGCATCGAGCACTTCTACGAGGCCCAGCTGCACGGCCAGGTGGGCTACGAAGAGGTCGAGACCAACGCCCAGGGCCGCATCATGCGCGTGCTGCGCCACCACGATCCGGTGCCCGGCAAGAACATCACCCTGAGCCTGGACGCGCACCTGCAGCTGGCCGCCGAAAAGGCCCTGGGCGATCGCCGTGGTTCGGTGGTGGCGCTGGACCCGGCCACCGGCGAGGTGCTGGCGATGGTCAGCAACCCCAGCTTCGATCCCAACCTGTTCGTCAAGGGCATCAGCTTCAGGCAGTACGCCGAGCTGCGCGATTCCATCGACCGGCCACTGTTCAACCGCGTGCTGCGCGGCCTGTACGCCCCGGGCTCGACGATCAAGCCCGAGGTGGCCATCGCCGGCCTCGACAGCGGCGTGATCACCCCGGCCAGCCGGGTGTTCGACCCCGGCTACTACGAGCTGCCCAACTACGACCACAAGTACCGCAACTGGAACCGCAGCGGCGACGGCTGGGTGGACATGTACAGCGCCATCATGCGCTCCAACGACACCTACTTCTACGACCTGGCGCACAAGCTGGGGGTCGAGCGCCTGCACGACTACATGAGCGAATTCGGCCTGGGCCAGAAGGTCTCGCTGGACATGTTCGAAGAGTCACCCGGCCTGATGCCCTCACCCGCCTGGAAGCGCGCCAACCGGCGCCAGGCCTGGTACCCCGGCGAAACCCTGATCCTGGGCATCGGCCAGGGCTACATGCAGGTCACCCCGCTGCAACTGGCGCAGGCCACCAGCCTGCTGGCCAGCAAGGGCGTGTGGCACCGCCCGCACCTGGCCATGAGCATCGGCGACGAGCCGCCGGTAGACCCCAACCCCATGCCCGACATCGTGCTGCATGACCGCCACGCCTGGGACCAGGTCAACCAGGGCATGCAGATGGTCATGCACGCCCCGCGCGGCATCGCCCGCGCCGCCGCTGCCGGGGCGCAGTACCGCATCGCCGGCAAGAGCGGCACCGCGCAGGTGGTGGCGATCAAGCAGGGGGAACGCTACAACCGCGACAAGACCCTGGAGCGCCACCGCGACAACGCGTTGTTCGTGGGCTTTGCCCCCGCCGACCACCCGAGCATCGCCATCGCGGTGATGATCGAGAACGGCGAGGCCGGTGGGCGCGTGGCCGGGCCGGTGGTCCGGGAAATCATGGACGCCTACCTGCTGGACGAACAAGGCCACCTCAAGCCCCAGTACGCCGGCAACGCAGCACCCGCCGCGGTGCCCCATACCTGAAAGCGCAGCACCCTGATCGTGCCGACAGCATCTGATTGCATTTGCAATCAGATTGCAGTATCCCTTGCGCTTCTGCCAAGGACCGATCATGGAGCTGCCCCGTGGATTCACTGCCTGCCATCCCCCCTGCCCGACTGGCCGCCCACGCCTGCATTCGCAGCATCGAGGCCGGCCTGCCGTCGACCGGCGCAGCGTCGCACTCGCCGCTGTTGCAGATTTTGCAGACCGTGCACCGCATCGAGCACGACCCGGCCGTGGCGGGCAACCTGTGGGTGATCAATGATCGCGCCGACAGCGCGAGCGAGGTGGTCAGCCCCTGGGGCATCTGGTTTCGCCAGCAGGCGCCCAGCCGCGAACGCCCGCTGATCTACCTCACCCAGTCGCCGAGCTCGGCCCGCGTGTCGATGCTGGCCGAGCAGATCGGCCACCGCGGCATCGTGTTCAACGACCTGGAATCGGCCGCCTCGCGCTGGCCCAAGGGTGCGCACCCGTGGCTGCCGTTGTGGCTGTCGGCCAACGCCCAGTGCCGCCCGTACGACCCCGCCAGCGCTGCCGAGGCCCAGGCCATCCTGCTGGCGGCGCTGGACGAGCTGTACGTACAGGGGCGCCACGGCTTCTACTACATGACCCTGCACGACCAGCCGCAGGCAGCCGATGAACCGGCACACGACGATTGCAGCGATGCATTCCTGGGCATGTACCCGTTGCAGCCCACCAGCGCTGCCCGCCCCCAGGTACGCCTGCTGGGTGCCGGCGCCATGCTCCGGGAGGTGCGCGCCGCCGCGGTGCTGCTCGACACGCACTGGGGCATCGCCAGCCAGTTGTGGAGTTGCCCCAGCTACACGCGCCTGGCCCGTGACAGCGACGATGCCGCGCGCTGGAACCGCCTGCACCCCGAGGCCGCGCCACGCAAGAGCTACCTGCAGTACTGCCTGATGTCGGCCAGCACGCCGGTGATCGCCGTGACCGGCTATGCCCAGCACATCGCCGACCAGCTTGCCCCGCATGTCACGGCGCCCTTCACCGCACTGGGCGCCGACAGCCTGGCGCCGGGCAACTGCCTGGATCGGCGCTGGATAACCTTCAGCGCGTTGCAGGCACTGGCCGGCCAGGGCCTGTTCGACACCCAGGCGCTACCCGCCGCACAGGCCCGGCTGGGCCTAGGCGAATGACGCCCGGGCCTTGAAGCTCGACTGTTCCAGCGCCTGGGCGAACAGCGCCTGTTGCTCGGGCGTGAACTGGCTCAGAAACAGCTCGTCCACTGCCTGCTTGTACACCGCCCACATGCGCTTGCGCAGCGCCTTGCCGCTGTCGGTGATGCACGCCAGGGCGCCGCGCCCGTCGCCCGCGACCTTCTTGCGCAACACATGCCCTTCGGCCTCCAGACGGTCGACCAGTCGGGTCAGGTTGTAACGCTCGATGGCCATCACATCGGCCAGCTCGTGCATGCGCCGGCAGCCATCTGGGCCGCTCTCGATGCCCCACAGCGCGTCATACCAGGCGTACACGGGCAGGCCCTGGTCGGCCAGGCGGCGTTCGATTTCGCGAATCAGGTTGCGGTGGGCGCGAATGAAGCTGAACCAGAGATCAGCGGTGGGTGCAGCCATGAGGGTTCCTCGGGTCAAAGTTATTGCATTTGCAATCATACGGGGCGCATGCCTAGAATCAATTGCAAATGCAACTACTACCCGGCAGGCCTGCCGGCACTGTCCGCCACAACCCCGCAGGAGGATTACCGATGCAACAGCAGCCCCCTCTGTTGAACGACCCAGATCCCGAGCAGACCCAGGAATGGCTTGAGTCCCTGGCCACCGTTGTCGAGGTGGAGGGGCGCTCGCGTGCGCACTTCCTGATCGACCAGATGCTGGACCTGGACGTGTCGCTGCACGGCGACTTTCGTGGCCGCGTCAACACCCCCTACGTCAACACCATCGGCCCCGAGCGCGAACTGCCCTACCCCGGCGACCTGGCCACCGAGCAGCGCCTGAATGCCTATATCCGCTGGAACGCACTGGCCATGGTGCTGCGCGCCGGCAAGCATTCGGGGGTGGGCGGGCATATCGCCACCTACGCCTCGGCGGCGGTGCTGTATGACGTGGGCTTCGATCATTTCTTTCGCGGGCGCACCGCGCAGTTTGCCGGCGACATGGTGTACATCCAGGGCCACTCGGCGCCGGGTATCTATGGCCGGGCCTACCTCGAAGGGCGCCTGAGCGAGGCGCAGCTGGACAACTTTCGCCGCGAGACCGACCGCGATGGCGTGTCGTCCTACCCGCACCCGCGGCTGATGCCCGAGTTCTGGCAGTTTCCCACCGTGTCCATGGGCCTGGGGCCGATCACCGCGGCCTACCAGGCGCGCTTCATGCGCTACCTCGAAGACCGCGACCTCACCCCACGCCAGGGCCGCAAGGTGTGGGCGTTTCTCGGTGACGGCGAAATGGATCAGCCCGAGTCGCTGGCGGCCATCTCGCTGGCCGGGCGCGAAAAACTCGACAACCTGATCTTCGTGGTCAACTGCAACCTGCAGCGCCTGGACGGCCCGGTACGTGGCAACGCCAAGGTGATCCAGGAATTCGAGAGCCTGTACCGTGCTGCCGGCTGGAACGTGATCAAGGTGGTGTGGGGCAGCGGCTGGGATGCGCTGCTGGCCAGGGATAGCAGCGGCATCCTGCGCCAGCGCATGATGGAGTGCGTGGACGGCGAGTATCAGACCTACAAGTCGCAGAACGGCGCCTACGTGCGCGAGCACTTCTTCGGCAAGTACCCGGAACTGCTGGCGATGGTCAGCGACCTGAGCGATGACGACATCTGGAAGCTGGCTCGCGGCGGGCACGACCCGGTCAAGGTGTACAACGCCTACGCGGCGGCCGTGCGTCACACGGGGCGGCCAACGGTGATCCTGGCCAAGACCGTGAAGGGCTTCGGCATGGGCGAAGCCGGCGAAGGCCAGAACATCAACCACCAGTTGAAGAAGATGGGCGACGAGGCGGTCAAGGCCTTCCGCGACCGCTTCGGCCTGGACCTGAGTGATGAGCGCCTCGGCGAGATCCCCTATCTCAAGCCCGCCCCCGACAGCGCCGATGCGCGCTACCTGCAGGTGGCCCGTGATCGCCTGGGCGGGCATGTGCCGGCGCGCCAGGCCAGGGTCGAGCCGTTGCAGGTACCGGCCCTGGAGGCCTTCGACAGCCAGCTCAAGGGCACCGGTGACCGTGCCATCTCCACCACCATGGCGTTCGTGCGCATTCTCGGCACCCTGCTCAAGGACCCGCAGGTCGGCCGCCTCGTCGTACCGATCGTGCCCGACGAATCACGCACCTTCGGCATGGAGGGGCTGTTCCGCCAGATCGGCATCCACTCCCATGTGGGCCAGCTGTACACGCCGCAGGATGCCGGCACGCTCAGCTACTACAAGGAGAGTACCGACGGCCAGATCATGCAGGAAGGGCTCAACGAGTCCGGCGCCACCTCGTCGTGGATTGCCGCCAGCACCGCCTACGCCAACCATGGCGTGATGACCCTGCCGTTCTACATCTTCTATTCGATGTTCGGCTTCCAGCGAGTGGGCGACCTGCTGTGGGCGGCGGGCGATGCGCGCGCACGGGGGTTTCTGCTGGGCGCCACCAGCGGGCGCACCACGCTGATGGGCGAAGGCTTGCAGCATGACGACGGGCACAGCCACGTGATGTCGGCCACCGTGCCGTGCTGCGTCTCCTACGACCCCACCTATGCCTACGAACTGGCGGTAATCATCCAGGACGGCATGCGCCGCATGTATGCCGAGCAGGAGGACGTGTACTACTACATCACCGTGCTCAACGAGAACTACGCCCACCCGGCCATGCCCGAAGGCGCAGAGCAAGGCATTCTCAAGGGGCTGTACCGCCTGCCGGTGGAAAAACCGCCGCAGGGCGAGCGGCATGTGCAGTTGATGGGCAGCGGCTCGATACTGAACGAGGTGCTGGCGGCGGCGGAGATTCTGCAGCGTGATTTCGGCGTCAGCAGCGAGGTGTGGAGCGCCACCAGCCTGACCGAGGTGCGGCGCGAGGCGCAGGCGGTGGAGCGCTGGAACCTGCTGCACCCGTTGCAGGCGCCGAAGACGCCATACATCGAAACGCTGCTGCAGGGGCATGCGGGGCCGGTGGTGGTGGCCACGGACTACATGAAGATCCATGCCGACCAGATCCGGCCGTGGGTGACCGGAAGGCGTTTCGTGGCCTTGGGCACCGACGGCTTCGGCCAGTCGGACACCCGCGAGGCGCTGCGCCGGCATTTCGAGGTGGACCGCCAGTTCATCGTGCTGGCGGCGCTGAATGCGCTGGCGGCGGACGGGGTGATCGAGCGCGAGGTGGTGGCCGGCGCGATCGAAGCGCTGGGCATCGACCCTGGCAAGGTTGATCCGGCTTCAGTCTGATAGATCGCGGCGTGCCCATCGCGGGTCAAGCCCGCTCCCACAAAGGCCATGAAGATCCCTGTGGGAGCGGGCTTGACCCGCGATGGGCTCGCCTTGCCTGCGGCGCCTTACTGCCCCGCCCCCAGCTCATCCTGG
This sequence comes from Pseudomonas palmensis, assembly GCF_049942755.1. Taxonomy (NCBI): domain Bacteria; kingdom Pseudomonadati; phylum Pseudomonadota; class Gammaproteobacteria; order Pseudomonadales; family Pseudomonadaceae; genus Pseudomonas; species Pseudomonas palmensis. The sequence goes on along the minus strand of NZ_CP187958.1, from coordinate 4,823,154 downwards.
GTCAGTATCGCCTTGGCCAGGTCTTCGTCACTGGCCTGCAACCCAGGGTTCTGCTGACGGATACGCTGCAGCATCGACTCCAGGTACACACCGCGAATTTCGCCGCCGCTGGCGATGAACGTCGAAGCATCATCGCGCGCCGGAATCACCAGCTTGTCGTCCTTGAAGGTCGAGTACAACGAGGCGGAAACCCCGGCGGAGGTGGCGACATCGCGACCATCCACACGGGCCAGGGCCGTGCCCAAAGGCAGGCAGAGCACAAGGGAAGAAACCAGCAGTAAACGGCGCATGACGATGCCTCCGTGATGGGGGGGAACCTACATTCATTAGGATAGGCCCCCCAGGCCAAGAGTTCCCGCCAATATCCCTACCCGCCCAACGAAGCCCGCCATGCTGGCTATATTGAAACCCTGGTCCCCATTCCCGAGCGTGACGAGAGGTGAACATGTACACCATTGGCTATGCAGCGCAGCACCGCGAAGCACCGCTGGCACCCTTCAAGTTCGAACGCCGCGCCCTGCGCCCCAACGACGTGGCGATGCAGATCCTGTACTGCGGCGTATGCCACTCCGACCTGCACCAGGCCCGCGACGACTGGGGTTTCAGCCGCTACCCGATCGTGCCAGGCCACGAGATCGTCGGGCGCGTGACCGAGGTGGGCAGCCAGGTCACCCGCTACAAGGTCGGTGACGCCGTGGCGGTGGGCTGCATGGTCGACTCCTGCCAGCAGTGCGACCAGTGCCGCAAGGGCGAGGAACAGCTGTGCCGCGAGAACAACACGCAAACCTACAACAGCCTGGACCGCATCACCCGCGAACCCACCTACGGCGGCTATTCCAAGCACCTTGTAGTGCGCGAGGAGTTCGTGCTGCGCGTGCCCGACGGCCTGGACCTGGCCAAGGCCGCGCCGCTGCTGTGCGCCGGCATCACCACCTACTCGCCGCTGCGCACCTGGAATGCCGGGCCCGGCAGCCGCGTCGCGGTCATCGGCCTGGGCGGGCTGGGGCACATGGCCGTGAAGCTGGCGGCGGGCCTGGGTGCCGACGTCACGGTGCTCAGCCGCACCCCCGACAAACTCGATGATGCGCGGGCGCTGGGCGCCGACAAGCTGCTGGTGTCGTCCGACGCCAAGGCCATGGCCGCCGCGCGCTCCAGCTTCGACTTGATCATCGACACGGTGCCGGTGCGCCATGACGTGTCGCCCTACATGTCGCTGCTGGACGTGGACGGCACCCTGGTGATCGTCGGCCAGGTGGGGCCGATCGACGAACAACTGACCGTGCCGTTCATCCTCGGCCGGCGGCGCCTGGCCGGCTCGCCGATTGGCGGGATTGCGCAAACCCAGGAGATGCTCGACTTCTGCGCGAAGAAGAACATTCTGCCGGAGTGTGAAATGATCCGCATGGACCAGATCAACGAGGCGTTCGAACGCATGCAGCGCTCCGATGTGCGCTACCGCTTCGTGATCGACATGGCCTCGCTCGACGACACCACCGGCGCCTGACGCGCCTCACTCCCCTACCGAACCACAAGGGCCTCCCATGCTGCAGATACTCGGCAAAGCTTCCTCCATCAATGTACGCAAGGTGCTATGGGCCTGCACCGAGCTGGGTATCGCCTTCGAGCGCGAGGACTGGGGCTCGGGCTTCAGGTCCACCTTCAGCCCGCAGTTCCTGGCCCTCAACCCCAACGCCATGGTGCCGGTGATCAAGGACGGCGACTTCGTGCTGTGGGAGTCCAACAGCATCCTGCGCTACCTGGCCAACCAGTACCACGGGCAGCACCTCTACCCCGCCGAGCCCCGGGTGCGCGCACGGGTGGACCAGTGGATGGACTGGCAGGCCACCGACCTCAACAAGTCCTGGACCTACCCCTTCCTGTCGCTGGTGCGCCATTCCCCCGACCATCAGGACCCCGAGGCACTGGCGGCGGCATGCAGGCAGTGGACCACCAACCTGCAGATCCTCGACCGCCAGCTCGAATCGACCGGCGCCTACGTCAGTGGCCAGGACTTTTCACTGGCGGACATCGCCATCGGCCTGTCGGTCAATCGCTGGTTCGAAACCCCGCTGGAGCATCCGGATTTTGCAGCGGTTCGGGCATACTACGAGCGTCTGACCGAACGCGAAGGGTTTGTCATCCATGGAAGAAACGGTACCCCGTAACGCCACCGTCACCACCGAAACCTCGGTGCGCCGCCGCTCGCTGCTGGCCGGCTGCAGCGCCCACGCGGTGCACGACGGGCTCACCGACGTGATCTACGTGCTGCTGCCGCTGTGGCAGGCGCAGTTCGGCCTCAGCCTGGCCCAGGTGGGCCTGTTGCGCGGGGCCTATTCCGGGATGATGGCCGGCTTTCAGCTGCTGGCCAGCCGCGCGGCCCGGCGCTTTGGCCGCGAGCGCCTGCTGGTGGGCGGCACGCTGCTGGCCGGCGTGGCCTACCTGGTCGCCGGCCAGGCCACCGGCCTGGGTGTGCTGCTGGTGGCGCTGATGCTGGGCGGGCTGGGCGCCAGTACCCAGCACCCGCTGGCCTCCTCGATGATCACCGACAGCCACGCGGCGGGCGGCGGGGTCAAGCAGGCGCTGTCGCACTACAACTTCGCGGGCGATATCGGCAAGGCGGTCATTCCGGGCCTGATGGGCGTGCTGCTGGTGGCCGTCAGCTGGCGTACCGGTGCAACGCTGCTGGGCGTGCTGGGGGTGGCTGCGGCGGTGTTGCTGTGGTGGCTGATCCCCTCCCGGGCCCAGGCCCTGGCGGCGGGCGGCAAGGCGCCGAAGCTGGCCACCGGAAACGGCTCGCCGGGCGGCCTGCGTGCCCTGCTGATGCTGGGCATGCTCGACAGCGCGGTGCGCATGGGGTTTCTGACCTTCCTGCCGTTTCTGCTCAGGCTCAAGGGCGCCGGCACCGCCGGTATCGGCCTGGCGCTGACGCTGCTGTTCGTGGGCGGGGCCTTCGGCAAGCTGCTGTGCGGCTACCTGGGCGCACGCATCGGCCTGCTGAAAACCGTCTCGCTCACCGAAGCGGGGACTGCGCTGTTGATCGTGCTGGCGGTGGTGCTGCCGTATTCGGCCACGCTGGTGATGCTGCCGTTGCTGGGCCTGGCGCTGAACGGCACCTCGTCGGTGCTGTATGGCGTGGTGCCGGAGCTGGCGGCTGCCGGCAAGCACGAGCAGGCCTTCGCGCTGTTCTACACCGGCACCATCGGTGGCGGCGCGCTGGCACCGGTGGTGTTCGGGCGGCTGGGGGACGTTACCGGGGTGCCCACGGCGGTGGTGGTGCTGGCGGCCACGCTGCTGCTCACGCTGCCGCTGGCGTGGCGGGTGAACAAGGGCTTGGTGGCAGAATAGAAAAGAAGGCGCGGGAGTCTCGGCGCCTTCCTGGTTTTGTGCGGGGTGTGGCGGGGGTTACAGGGGGGAGATGGTACCCAGTGCTCCGATTGCGAAGGCCAATACCAGAAAGCCGAATACAAAAATTGCCATCTTGCCCATGGGAGCTCCTAACTGAGGGGGTGCGGCTGTCGAAGGCCACATTGTCTGCCCCCTTCTGATCTGGAAACAGATGCAGCTAGCGAGGCAAAAAGCGGATCAGATGAGTTCGGCTGAAAAGCCCAGGCTGGACGCAACCGTCTACCGCGCCCACCGCCTCGCCCCCGCCACACACAGGATCACCCCCACCGTCACCCCCAGCATACCCGGGCTGACCTGCTCGCCCAGCAACCCCGCCGCCAAGGCCAGGCCAAAGAACGGCTGCAGCAGCTGCAACTGCCCCACCGCCGCAATCCCGCCCTGGGCCAGGCCGCGATACCAGAACACGAAACCGATCAGCATGCTGAACAGCGACACATACCCCAGGCTCACCCACGCCGGCAGGCTGATACCCGTGAACGTCGACGGCGCCATGTACCAGGTCAGCACCAGCATCACCGGCAACGACACCAGCAGCGCCCAGCAGATCACCTGCCACCCGCCCAGCGCCCGCGACAACCGTGCCCCCTCGGCATAACCCAGGCCGCACACCACCACCGCCAGCAGCATCAGCAGGTCACCCTGGGGCGACGCCGCCAAGCCCTGCGACAAGGCAAAGCCCACCACCATCAAGCACCCCAGCACCGAAAACAGCCAGAACACCGGGCGCGGGCGCTCGCCCCCGCGCAGCACACCAAACACCGCGGTGGCCAGCGGCAGCATGCCGATGAACACGATCGAATGCGCCGAGGTCACGTACTGCAAGGCCAGCGCAGTCAGCAGCGGAAACCCCACCACCACCCCAAGCGACACCACGATCAAGGGCATTACCTGAGCCCGGGTCGGGTGCGGTTGCCTGAGCAGCATCAGCAAGGCCAGCGCCAGTACACCGGCAATGGCGGCACGCGCCACGGTGAGGAACACCGGGTCGAATTCCAGCACCGCCAGGCGCGTGGCCGGCAAGGAGCCGCTGAAAATCACCACGCCGATCAGGCCGTTGATCCAGCCACGGGTGGCGTCGTCCAGGGTGCGAGGTTTGAGAGTCTGTTCCATTGAAGTCACGCTCGACAGTTGCAGGGGTTAAGGGCACGCTTGCCAAAAACCATGCTAGGGCCGACGATCAGCACAATCAAAAAATCGTCATGGATACATCTGCACATGCCTCGCTCGCGCTACAAGGCCCTGGTCGACACCTTCGCCGCCGACATTCGTGACGGCAGGCTCGCCCCTGGCACCCGCCTGCCCACCCACCGTCACCTGGCCGCGACCCATGGCCTGGCCCTGGTCACCGCGTCACGGGTATATGCCGAACTCGAGCAGATGGGCCTGGTGAGCGGCGAGACCGGGCGCGGCACCTTCGTGCGCGAAACCTCGCTGCCGCCCGACCTGGGCGTCGACCAGCAGGTGGTGGCCGCCGGCATGGCCGACCTGAACTTCAACTACCCGGCATTGCCCGGCCAGGCCGACCTGCTGCGCAGCGGCTTGCGCCAGCTGGCACTGAGCGGCGACCTGGAGGCGCTGCTGCGCTACCAGCCCCATGCCGGGCGCGCCCATGAACGCGCCTGCATCGCCCGGCACCTGCTCGGTTGCGGGCTTGAGGTGAATCCAGAGCAGGTACTGATCGTCAGCGGCGCCCAGCACGGGTTGGCCGTGGTGCTGATGGCCCTGCTGCAGCCCGGCGACGTGATCGCGGTCGACGCCCTCACCTACTCCGGGTTCAAGGTGCTGGCCGAGGCGTTGCGCCTCGAGATGCTGCCGATTCCGGTCACGCCCCACGGGCCGGACCTCGGCGCCCTGCAGCGGCTGTGCCGCAGCCGCCCGGTACGCGCGGTGTACAGCATGCCCACGCTGCACAACCCGCTGGGCTGGGTGATGAGCCAGGAGCAGCGCGAACAACTGGTGTCGATTGCCCGCACCCACAACCTGCACCTGATCGAGGACGCCGCCTACGCCTTCCTGGCCGACGACGCGCCGCCGCCCCTGGCCCAGCTGGCACCGGAGCGCACGCTGTACGTGTCAGGCCTGTCGAAGAACGTCGCCACCGGCCTGCGGGTGGGCTTCATTGCCGCGCCGCCGCACCAGGTTGCCGCGCTGGAGCGCTCCATTCGCGCCACCACCTGGAATACCCCCGGGGTGATGACCGCCATTGCCTGCGCCTGGATCGAGGACGGCACGGTGGAGCGCCTGGAAGCCGAGAAGCGCGCCGATGCCCAGGCCAGGCAGGCCATCGCCCGCGAAGTACTGGCGGGCATGCCTTGCGTCACCCACCCCACTTCGTACTTTCTGTGGCTACCGCTGGCCGATGACGCCCGCGCCGAACAGATCGCCGCCGCCCTGATGCGCGAACAGGTGGCGGTGTCCACCGCGCAGCCGTTCGCCACCACCAGTCACGTGCCGCGTGCACTCAGGCTGGCGCTGGGCTCGGTGGACCTGGACACGCTGCGCGCGGCGCTGGCGAAGGTACGCTGGGTGGTGCAGGCGTACTCCTGAAGCCCACGCCTCAGAAGTCGTAGCGTGCACTCATGCCCAGGGTGCGCGGCGTACCCAGCACCCCGGTGTAGGCGCCGTTGGGCGAGTTCCACAGGGTGGTGTAGTAGGTCTTGTCGAAGGCGTTCTTCAGCCACAGCGACACGTCCCACTGGCCCTGGCCCCAGTCGCCGCGCACCCCCGCCGACAGGTTGACCAGCGCATACCCCGGCAACTGCGCCAGGCGCGAATCGTCCACCGTGCCCACCGCCTGCGAGCGCCAGGCGTAGTTGCCGTTCACGTAGGGTTGCAGGCCGTTGTCCAGGTCCCACTGGTAGCTGGCGCTGGTGTTGGCAATCCATTTGGCCGCGCCCACCACGTTATGCCCGCTGAGGTCGCAGGCGGCCGGGGCCCCGGGGCGCAAGGCCACCTCCGCCGGGCATGGGGCGTTGTCGTAGGACAGGTAGCGCACATCGTTCCACGAGCCGTTCAGGCTCAGCGTCAGGCCACGGCTCACCCGCCAGGTACTGTCCAGCTCAAGGCCACGGCTGCGCACGCTGCCGGCGTTGGTCAGGTAGCTGGTGAGGTTGGCGTCGTCGTAGGCGTTGGTCTGGTAGCCGTGCACAATCGTCCAGAACAGGTTGGCATTGAGTTGCAGGCGCTGATCCAGCAGCGTGGTCTTGATGCCCAGTTCGGCGTCGTTGGCCCGTTCGCTGCCGATCAGCAGCGAGTCGGCGCCGGCCACCGGGGCGCTGGCCACGCTGAGGTTGACCCCGCCGGACTTCTCCCCATGGGACAACGAGCCATACGCCAGCACCTGGTCGTTCACCCGCCAGGCCAGGCTGGCCAGCGCCGACGGGCTGAAGCTGTAGAGGCTCAGGTCGCCCGAATCATAGGCGCCGACACGCCCCTGCCTTACCGCTGCCGCCGCCCCCGTCACGCTCGCGCCGCCCACCGGGGCATCGCGCGTCACCCTGGCCTGCTTGCGCTCGTAGGTACCGCGCAGGCCCAGGCTCAGGTCCAGGCGCGGGGTCAGGTGCCAGGTGCCCTGGGCAAAGGTGGCGAAGCTGTCGGTGTCGATGCTGCCGTGGCCCACGCTGTTCACATCGTTCAATGCGCCCTGCGGGGTGCCGTTCCAGGTGTCGGCCAGCGGCCCGTATTCGGTGAACACGCGGTTTCGCATCTGCTGGCCGAAGTAATAGCCGCCCACCACGTAATCGAACCGCTCACCCAGCGGCGAGGCCAGGCGCAGCTCTTGCGAATACTGCTTGTCGCGGGCCGACTGACCGACGTTGTGCATCACGTCCACGTTCAGTTCGTCGTCGTTGCGCGGGGTGAAGTCCCACCAGCGGTAGGCGCTGATCGACGTCAGCGTGAAGCCATCGGCCAGCCCCCAGTTCGCCTCCAGCGAGGTGCCGCCCTGGAACACCGTGACACGCTGGTCGGCATCGAGGTTGACCCTGCGCCCGTCGACCAGCGTCGCGCCCACCGCCTGGGCCCGCTGTTCATAGCGGTTGACTCCGTTGATGGTCGGCCCGGTGCTGAACAGCGAGCGCGTGCCGGCGCTGGAGTGCTCCTCGTTGTAGTCGCCAATCCAGCGCAGGCTGAAGTCTTCCTGCGGCCTGAACAGCAACTGCCCGCGAAAGCCCTGGCGTCGGCCGCCGCCCAGGGTGTCGCCGTCGAACCGGTTCTCCACGTAGCCGTTCTCGTCGGTGCGGTAGGCCGCCACCCGCCCGGCCAGCGTGTCGGTCAACGGCCCCGACACACCGCCCTGCACCTGCCGGTAGCCGTCCTCGCCCAGCGACGTCGACACGTTGCCCTGCGGGGTGAAGGTGGGCTGGCGGGTGGCGATGTTGAGCACACCGGCCGTGGTGTTCTTGCCGAACAGGGTGCCTTGCGGGCCGCGCAGCAAGGCGATCTGCTCGATGTCCAGCAGGTCGAACACGGCCATGCCGGGGCGGCCCAGGTAGACGTTGTCGAGGTAGATCCCGGCGCTGCCCTCCAGGCCGTCACTGGCCGGGTTGTTGCCCAGCCCGCGAATCGACAGGCTCGACTGGCGCGGGTTCATGAACGCCACGTTGACGCTGGGCATGGCCTGTTGCAGGTCCTGCAGGCGATACAGGCGCTGGGCCTCCAGGGCCTGGGCGCCCAGCACGCTCATGGGGGTGGGCACGTGCTGCGCCTCTTCGCTGCGCCGGCGCGCCTCGACCGTCACCGGGGCAAGGGTCGGGGCGTCGGTGGGGGTAGGTTCAGTGGCTGACGCAGGCAGTGACAGCAGGCCCAGTGCGGCCAGGCACAGGGGGCGTGGATAAGGCAGCTTCATCATCGATTCCTTTGGGAGTATGGCGGTACCTCGCTGCGCGTGGTGTGCGTGAGCGTGAGGGTGGGTGCTGGTGCGCTGTGTTCAGGCTTTCAGCCAGGGAATGTCGTCGCGCTGGTAACGGTGCGCGCGGAAGATCGCGTTGTTCTCGCCCGGCAGGTAGCGGCGCGAGGCCGCATCGGGGTAGGCGGCAAAATGCGGGTTGATGTACTCCCACACCACCTCGCCGGCCGGCGTCACTTCGAACAGGCGGCCGAAGTTGGCCTCGGTGATCAGCGTGTTGCCATTGTGCAGGCGCTGTGCACCGCCCATGAAAGGGGTGAAGAAGGCGTAGCCGGGGGTATCGGCGTACTGCCATTCGATGCGCCGGGTCAGCGGGTCGATCTCCAGGATGCGCGAGTGCGGCATCGACACGTGGGGCCGCGAAATACCGTTGTCGAACACCAGGATGCGGCCGTTCTCCAGCTCGCTAGGGCAATGCTGCTGCGCCACCAGATCGTGGCCCAGACGCCACAGCACCTCGCCGCTGCCGCGCTGCACGGCGATCACCGACGACACGCTGCGCAGGCTGAGGATCACCTTGCCATCGCGACCCGGGGTCACCGCGTTGGTCATGGGCCAGTGGTAGCGCTCGAAGGTGTCGTGCAGCGGGTAGTCCTCGGGGCGCAGGTGCTCCCAGCTGCGCCACTCCCACACCACCTGGCCCTGGCGATCCACCTCCTTGACCACATCGGCATAGATCACCCCGCCCGCCGCCTCGCTGCCGGGAATACCGCCCACCACGCGGCTGGCCAGCTCGGGGCTCAGGGGCTCGACCGTGGTGTACAGCAGGTGGCCGTTGTCCAGCCACTGGGCATCGTGGTGGTGCAGCAGGTCGGTGTGCTGCCACACCACCTCGCCTTGCGCGGTGACTTCACTGAAGGCGCCGCCGTGCCACACCGACCAGCCGGGGAACAGCTCGGGGGAGTCGGGGTGGTTGCCGTTGTAGCCCAGGTTGCCGTTGGGCAGTATCACCGCGTCGCGACCGGGGCGCTGGGGCAGCTTCCAGCGGTGTACCACTTCGCCGTCCAGGTCGATCAGGAACACGTTGCCGTCGGCGGTCTGCGGTGCGAACAGGGTATAACCCCCGGCGCTGCGGGCGTGGTCCACGGCAACCAGGCCGGTCCTGTGGCGTTTGAGGGTCGGGGTGTGCAGGGCAGTCATGAGGTTTCTCCGGGTGAGTGGTGCCCTGCCGACGGCAGGTCGGCATGGCAGGTCGAGTTGAAGTGTTTAGTCAGGTTGTGGCAGCAAACTGTTGAAACGGCTATCGAATACCTGTTCAACCTGCAGCGGTTTTGGGATCAGGCGCTCGGCGGCGAAGGCATCGGCCAGGCGTTGCTGCAAGGCGATGATCGAAGGGTCGATGGGCACATAGCGCAAGTGCTGGTGCGCCAGCATCTCGCGCACCAGCTCAAGGGGCAGGCGCGTGCTGCCTGCCAGCGCCTGGGCCCAGGCATCCGGGTGGGCGGTGGCCCAGGCCTGCGCCCTGGCCAGGCGCACCATCAGCTCGCCCAGCTGTCGAGTACGCTGCGGGTCGGCCAGGGCCTGGCCGCTGGCGACCGTGAAGTTAAGGCCGGTCTCGGGCCAGGCCGAGCCGTCCACCAGCACCCGGGCGCCGTGAGCGGTGGCCTGCCCGACAAAGGGGTACCACACCGCCCAGGCGTCCAGGTGGCCACTGGCAAAGGCGTTTTGCGCATCGATGGGGCTGGCATAGGCGATCTTCACCTCCCGGGGGCTCAGCCCGGCCTGGCGCAGCGCGGCCAGCAGCAGGTAGTGGCCGCTGGAGCCCTTGGCCACCGCCACGCGCCGGCCCTTGAGGTCGGCCACCTGTTGCACCGTCGAGCCTTGTGGCAGCAGCAGCGCATTGTTGTTCTGGGCGCCGTCGGCCACGCCGATGATACGGATGTCGAAACCACCGGCCTGGGCAAACACCGGCGGCGCATTGCCCACCACCCCCACATCCACCGCCCCGGCACTCAGCGCCTCGAGCAAGGCCGGGCCGGCCGGGAACGGGTGCCAGCTCAGGGGCAAGGTCAGGGGCTCGGCCTCCCCGGCGGCCTGCAGCAGGGTTTGTACCAGCCCGCTCTGGTCGCCGACCCGCAGCGCGGCAGGTGCGGCGCTGACGGCCTGGGCCAGCACCATGCCGGCGCACAGCGCCACGGCGCGCAAGGTGGTGCGGCGGGCGTGCAGGTGCTTGGCAGCAGCAGCGAATAACGGCATTGTCGTCCCCTTGTTTCGTGTTGAACCCAGTATGTCGAGGCCCCCCGTGCAACTCCATGCCAAACACCCCTCCTTTGCTGCCACGCCACCCGCGCCCCGCGCGGTGGTGGTGCTGGGTTTCGACGATGCGTTGCTGCTCAATGCGGCCGGCCCGCTGGAGGTGTTCGGCGCCGTGCCGCGCCTGCTGGCCGGCGCGTTCGCACAGCACCCGCCCTATCGCCTGGTACTGGCCTCGCCCGAGGGCGGCCTGATCAGCACGGTGTCGGGCATCGAGGTGATGACCCGTTCACTGGCGCAGCTGGACCTGGAGCTGCGCGACATCGACACCCTGATCGTGGCCGGCGGCCCGGGGGTGGCCGCACTGGAAGCAGACCCGCGCGCGTGCGACTGGCTGCGCCGGCGCCATGGGCAGATTCGCCGGCTGTGCTCGGTGGGCACCGGCACCTTCGCGCTGGCGGCTGCGGGCCTGCTCGATGGCCGTCGGGTGGTGACCCACTGGAAGTTCAATGACGAGTTGCAGGCGCGCTACCCCAGCGTGCAGTGCCAGCCCGACGCGCTGTACCTGAACGACGCCAACCTGTGGACCTGCGGCGGCGCCACGGCGGGCATCGACCTGGCGCTGGCACTGGTGGAGCAGGACCTGGGCCCCCACGCGGCCCTGGCGCTGGCACGCTACTTCACGGTGTTTCTGTGGCGCTCGGCCGGGCAACCGCAGCTCAGTGCCTCGTTGCAGGCACAGTCCAACGCGCTGCGCACCGCACCGGATGTGCGCCTGGCCCGGCTGCATGCCTGGATCGCCGCCAACCTGGATGGCGACCTGCGGGTGGAGCGCCTGGCCGAGCAGTTCGGCATGAGCCCGCGGCATTTTGCCCGGGCCTATGTGGCGGCCACGGGTGACACGCCGGCCCAGGCGGTGGAAACATTGCGCCTTGAAGCGGCGTGCCGCCTGCTGGAGACCACCCGCGAGCCGATCAAGCGCATTGCCGAAACCGTCGGCTTCGGCCGCGAAGAACGCATGCGCCGGGTGTTTCAGAAAGAGCTGGGCACCAGCCCGCTGGGTTATCGTACCCAGGCCAGGGCCCCGCAACCGGGCGTGCCCGTGCCGGTGGCCGGCCAGACCGGCTACCGCCATGTGGAGCGGCCGGGCATCGCGCTGGAGCATCTGGCGCAGTAGATTCGGATTGTCGAGAACGGAGTGATCATGAAAGTTCTATATACCCTGCTTGCCCTGCTGGCGTTGAGCGGACTGGGTGGCACTGCCTATGCCAAGGCACCGGCCGCAGAGGCGGCGCGCGAGTTCGTGGTCAAGAGCCAGGCCGGGGCCAACCTGGGGCCGATTGCGCTGTCGGCGGCCATGCGCACCAACACCTACGGCCTGCTGACTGCGCAGGTCGGCAGCCAGCAAGCGGAAAAGAGCGTGACGGCGGCCATCAAGGGGCTGCTGCCCAAGTACCAGCCGCAGTGGGACCAGCACCTGGTCGAGGCCTACAGCCAGTCGTTTTCGGCGAAGGAGCTGGCGTCACTGGCCAGCGAAGGTCGCGAATCCAAGTATGCCGACAAGGTAATGAGCAAGCAGCCAGACATCGGCAAGGCCATGCAGGCCAGTGCCAGGCCGGTGCTGATCGAGCTGGTGACCGAGGCGTTGAAGGTGGCGGTGGCGGCGCATCCGGTGAAGTGAGGGGTGTAGTTGCCTGCTGGTGCTGCGCACCCGATCGCGGGTCAAGCCCGCTCCCACAGGTTTGCGCTGCTTCTGTGGGAGCGGGCTTGGCCCGCGATCGAGCGCAAAGCGCTCGCATGGCTCAAATCACACGGGTAGTGCCCCTTCCAACCATAGGCCCCTCATCGCAACGCCTCACGCACACATTCAATGGCTTCACCTACCGAGCGCCCCTGCACCGCTGGCGGGTCTTCGCGCTCACCGAACTCGCGCCACACGAACAGGGTCAGCTCCGCGCCATCGGTGAGCGACTGGCAGCCGGCCCCGGCATAGGTCTGCAGCAGCCGATAGCGCTCATCCTTCCAGAACAGCGCCTCCACCCAGTCGTACACCGGGATGAAGTGAAAGTGAATCGGGTACCCCGGCATATGCCCGTACCGGCTGATATACAGCCACTTGGGCTGCAACTGGCGCTCCATCACCGCCTGCGTCCTGGCCATCAGCCCGCCCATCTCGGCCAGCGCCGCGTCGGGCAGTTGCGCCAGTGAATCGACCGGCTGGCGCGACCCCAGCATCAGGTAACCCGGCAACGCCGAAGACAGATGGTGGTTGAGTACCCAGTGCGCGGTTTCGTGAACGATGAACTCAGCGGGGATCTTCAACGCGCCTTCACCTCGGCCAGCGCCTCGCGCAGTGCCTGTGCATCGGCCAATTCCTGCTTGGCCGTCACGCGCCCGTGCTCCAGTTGCAGCAACAGCACCGTGCCCTCGGCGCCCGGGTAACGCGAGGCCACCCGCCCCTCGCGGTCCAGCAGCACGCGGTAGCTGTAGTCGCGCATGGCCGGGATGGCGAACAGCTTGGCGATCAGCGCCGGCATGCGCTGCACGTCGGCGACAAACACACCCTTGCGCGCCTCCAGGTAGCCCTTGGGCTGCCCCTCCAGCACCGCCTTGACCAGCTTGCCACCCTCCATGCTACGCGCCACCAGCACCAGGGCAGTGTCGTCGTTGAGGGTATACGGCTGCTCGAACTGGTCGAGCAGGGTCCACGGGGCCACGCGCTCGCCCACCTCAAGCGCCTGGGCAACGATGGGCATCAGGCCCAGCAACAGCACGATCAGCACTCTCACACCACACCTCGTTCATTGGGCTTCGACAAGCCGGCGACTATAGCGCGACTCAGGCAGGCGAAGACATCGCCCGCGCCACCGCATAAAGTGACGCTTTTTTCCGGGAGGTATGGATGAACGCGCCCACTGACCACACCCTCACCGCCCGCGAGGTGTGCCAGCAGCTACGTGACGCCGCCCTGGGGCTGGCCAGCCTGCAGTGCCTGCAGGCGCAACCGGCCAGTGGCGTGATGCAGGTGCAGATCGACGGCTGGCAGTTGAGCCTGGATGTCGAACACGGCCACCTGCACCACTGCCAGCGCTGCCAGAGCCCGGATGGCCGGGTGTACGAGCCTGGCCTGCGCTACGGCACCGACCCGGTCTACCTGCTCAGCACCTGGGAACTGGCCCGGATCGAGCGCCTGCTCGGCGCCTAGCGCTGCGCCATGGCATGGCGCGCGCACTGTTCGTAGTAGGTCTGCTTGATGGCTGGCGGCTTGAGCCGCGAGCGGCTGTTGTAGGTCTGTTCGGTAATGCCCATGGCCGTCATGCGCATCCACGGCTTGGGGAACTTACGCGATTGCAGACGCTTGCGCGCGGCATACAGCGTGACCCCGGACAGCTTGGACTGCTGCGCACCGGCGGCAATCTCCGAACCCCAGCTGCACACGAAGCGGTCATTCTTGTTCAGCGCCTTGGCGTGCGTCGCCAGCGAGAAGGTGGCCAGTGCGCACACGGCCACGGTCATCACGAAACCTCGCATGAAGTCATCCTAACCCGTTGAAAGGCGGCGAGTTTGCCAAGGATGAAAAGGCGTCGGGGCCAGCAAATTGCCTTATGTGTCCTCCAGCAGTTGCAGCAGGCCCAGTGCATCGCCTACCGCAGCGCCGCTGGCGGTGTTGTCGAAGATGCACCAGCACTCCATGCCGGCCTCCAGGGCCTGGCGTATGTCCTGGGCCAGCAGTGCCAGGCGTTCGTGCCCATAGGCGCTGTGATAGAGGCGTGGCGAGCCGTGCAGGCGCCAATAGCGCAAGCCGGCCCAGCCACCTGGATGCACGGCACCGATGGGGCTGGGGTCGGCCCCCACCTGGGCAATGCGCCAGCGTTCGAGCAGCGCCCCGGCGTCGGCCCAGGAGGCATGGCGCGGCTCGAACGCCACGGCGCCGGCGTAGCGCTCACGCAGTGCACCGAAGAACGCCTGCGCCACCTGCGGCTCGCAGGCCAGCGATGGCGGGGTCTGCACCAGCAGGCATCCCAGGCGCTCGCCCAGCTGCGTGCACTGCTGCACAAACGCATCCAGCAACCCGGCGCAGTCATGCAGGCGTTGCACATGGGTGATCTGCTTGGGCACCTTGACCGAGAATGCGAAGCCTGGCGGTACCGCCTGAGCCCAGCGCGCATAGGTGGCGGGCTGGTGCGGGCGGTAGAACGAGCTGTTGATTTCCACGGCCGGCAGGCGCGACGCATACCGCTGCAGGTGCGTGCCCTGCTCGGCGAACGCCGGCCAGTACGCGCGCGGCAGGCTCCAGCCGGCACAGCCGATGCGTAACAAGGGGCTCATCGAGCGGCCTTGAGTTCGATCCAGGTGGGTGCATGGTCGCTGGCATGCGCTTCGTTGCGCACCCAGGCGTCGACCCCGGCGTTTTTCAGGCGCCTGGCCAGCGGCGGGTTGAGCAGCAGGTGGTCGATGCGCAGCCCCGAGTTCTTCTGCCAGTGCTGGCGAAAATAGTCCCAGAAGGTGTACACCCGCTCGTCCGGGTACAGGTGGCGGATAGCATCCGTCCAGCCCTGGGCCAGCAGGCGCTGGTAGCATTCGCGGCTTTCGGGCTGCAGCAGCGCGTCCTTGAGCCAGGAGCGCGGGTTGTAGATATCCAGGTCGGTGGGCACCACATTGAAGTCGCCGGCCAGCAGCACCGGGTGCTCGCTGTTCACCAGGCCCTGGGCGTGGGCGATCAGGCGTTCGAACCAGGCCAGCTTGTAGTCGAACTTGGGCCCCGGTTGCGGGTTGCCATTGGGCAGGTACAGGCAGCCGACCTGAATGCCCAGCACCGCCGCTTCCAGATACCGGCTTTGCGTATCGTCCTCGCTTCCCGGCAAGCCGCGGCGCACCTCCAGCGGTTGCGCGTCACGGGCCAGAATCGCCACGCCGTTCCACGACGCCTGGCCATGGTGCAGGCAGCCATAGCCGAGGGCTTCGAAGTCAGCCACAGGGAACGCGCTGTCTACCGCCTTGAGCTCCTGCAGGCAGGCGATGTCGGGCTGTTCCCGCTCCAGCCAGGCCAGCAGGTTGGGCAGCCGCGCCCGCAGGCCGTTGATGTTGAATGTGGCGATCTTCAGCGTTTTCATCCGCACCTCCCTGGCGATCAGGTATCCGGGTCGTCGACCTTGGCCTCCACGGCCGCTTCGATGGCGTGCGTGTTCGCCTCATCGGCCATGGCCTTGAGCGCCAGCCAGTCGTCCCATTCGATGGCACCGTCGTCCAGCAGCGCCTGGGCCAGGCTGACCAGGGCCTGGTGGTAGGCATCCGGCGACTCCAGCCGGTAACTCTGATCGTCCAGCACGGCATACCAGGCTTTGAGTTCAGGCGTATTGCGGTCAACCGACATGGCATTGTCCTCTGGGTCACTCAGCTCTAGTGAGTGCCGGGCGTGGCCGAACGTTCAGTTGCAGTGCACAGGCGGTCAGTCGGCCGCCACCACCTGATTGCGCCCCTGGGCCTTGGCGCGGTACATCGCCTGGTCGGCGCTGTTGAGCAAGGTGTGCAGGTCGCTGTGCGCCGCACTGGCCACCGCCACGCCGAAGCTGGCCGTCATGCCCTGGCGGCCGTCGCTGTGGTGCACGAACTGCAATTGGGCGATGGCTTGCGCCAACTGTTCGGCGATGCCCATCGCCGTGTCCATCGGCGTGTCGGCCAGCAGCACCGCGAACTCCTCGCCGCCCAGCCGACCGTACACGTCGGTGTCGCGGAACGAGGCCTTGATCACCCCGCCGATCTGGCGCAGCACCTCGTCGCCGACCTGATGACCGTAGGTGTCGTTGATGCGCTTGAAGTGATCGATGTCCAGCATCAGTGCGCACAGCGGGCGCTGCTCGCGCTGGCTGTGGGAGTACAACTGCTGGGCATGTTCGAAGAACGCCCGGCGGTTCTTCAGGCCGGTCAGCTCATCGGTTTGCGCCGCGCTGCTGGCGATGTGGTGCGCGCGTTCCATCTCGTGAGTCAGGCATAACGCCTTCTCCAGCGCCGCGCAGAGCTTGCCGGTGGCACGCAGCATGAACGAGGAAAACACCAGCACCGCCAGGGCCATGCCGGTCTGCAACTGCGAGGGCTGAAACAGCAGCCACAGCGTGCAGGGCAGCAGCACCAGGCCGATGGCGGCCAGGGTCATCGAGCGGTAGGCGTAATAGCAGGACACCGCGCTGCCCGACATGCCCACGGCGAACAACAGCACGATCGCCTGGGCCAGCAGGCTGTCGTGCGGCATCACCGCCAGCGCCCCCAGGCCCCACACGCCGGCACTGAACACCAGGGTGACCCAGTATCTGCGTTCCCAGCGCGACGGGGTATGGCTGGTCTCGGGGCTGCGGTAGTAAGCGGTGAACAGCACGATGCGCGACAGGGTCGCCACGCTCAGCACGCCGATCCAGCTCAACGCGACGTTGTGTTCGATGTAGTCCCAGCACAGCCAGCACAGCATCACTGCGCCAAGAAAGCTGCCGTATACCGCGGTCAGCGACTGACGGAACAGCAACTGCAAACGGTCGGTACGGGCCAGTTGCGCCACAGTGGCATCAGGGTGCGAAAAGGGATGATCCATTGGCTATGCCCGCTATGGTGAAGCGCTGGTAAGCCGCATTGTGGCACTGTGCGATCATCTCGAACAGCCGGCTGTCGGCTGGGGCGCGCACGTGCGATTGAATGTTCAGAGGGTCGAGGATAGCCTGTGCGCACGGCGGCCATGCCGACGTCTGACGCCAGGAGTGCACCATTGGTCTTGAACCTCGATATTCGCAGCTATCAGGCTGAAAGCGCTCATCACCAGCATGACTTCACGCAACTGGTGCTGCCCATCTGCGGGCGCATGGAAATCGACGTGGATGGCCGTGGCGGCAGCATCGACAATGCCCTGGCGGCGCTGGTGCGACCCGGTTCGCAGCACGCGCAGCTGGCGCAGCCCGGCAGTCGCTTCCTGGTGCTCGACTGTGCTCCCGATGCACTGCACGGCCAGCCGTTCACGGCGCTGGCCCAACGCACCTACGTCGCCATCCCGCCCGCCACCCGGCGCCTGATCGAATATGCCGAGCTCATCGGCCGTGACCAGCTGGCGGCCACTGCAACGCACCTGGCGCCCTTGCTGCTGGCGTCGCTGGCCGCCCTGCCGGTGCAGCCGAACCCCGGCCTCAACCGCCTGATTGCCCAGGTACACGCCCGACCAGCCGCCGCCTGGAGCAACGAGCGCATGGCCCATGTCGCGGGCATGAGCCTCAGCCAGCTGCATCAGCGCTTTCGCGAGCTGCATGACTGCACCCCGCAGGGCTGGCTGACCCGCGTAAGGATCGAGCAGGCGCAGCGCTGGCTGGGCGACAGCCACCTGCCGATTGCCGAGATCGCCCTGCGCAGCGGCTTCAGCGACCAGGCCGCCCTTACCCGCGCCATGCAGCGGGTGGGCGGCATCACTCCCGCCGCCTACCGCAGGCGCCAGCAACAGCCTGGGTAAAAAAACCCGCAGTCGGCGCCAATACCACCACTGGCAAAACCCGCATGCTGGGCACCTTTCACGGCAGGGGTGGTGCGATGTTCGCTGATCGTTCGTTGGTAAAGGGGCTTGGCTACGGCGTGGCGGCCGGGGTGTGCTGGGGCGTGATCTTCCTGGGCCCCGAACTCACCCCAGGGTTGAGCGGGGTGCAGTTCGCGGTACTGCGGTTCCTGTGTTACGGGCTGTTTTCGCTGGTGCTGCTGATGCCGCGCCTGCACCGGGTATGCGCGCAGCTCACCCGTGCCGACTGGGTCTCGCTGTTCTGGCTGAGCCTGGTGGGCAACCTGGTGTACTACTCGCTGGTGGGCAGCGGCGTGCAACTGGTCGGCATCGCCACCACCTCGTTGATCGTCGGTCTGATCCCGGTGCTGGTGACCCTGGCGGGGCGCCATGACGCCAACGCGGTGCCTGTGCGGCGGCTGATCCCCTCGCTGACCCTGGCGATGGCCGGCGTGGCCCTGATCAGCCTCGATGCGTTGCACAGCGGCGCCGACACCCGCACCAGCAGCGGCCAGGTGATAGCCGGCCTGCTGTGCGCCGTGGGCGCGCTGGTGAGCTGGAGCTGGTACGCGGTGGCCAACGCCCGTCGGCTGGCCCTGGTCGGCGGCGTGTCCTCCCACGACTGGGCCTTGCTCACGGGCCTGATGACCGGCGCACAGGCGCTGGTGCTGGCGATCCCGGTGCTGGGCCCTGAAGTGGCGGCCCATGGCGCGGCAACCTGGGTTCACTTCGTGCTGGTGGCCGCGGGCGTGGCGCTGCTATCGTCGGTGGTCGGCGGCGCCTTCTGGAACCAGGCCAGCCGGCTGCTGCCGCTGGCGCTCAGCGGCCAGGTGCTGGTGGTGGAAACCCTGGCGGCGCTGCTGTTCGGCTTTTTGTGGGAACAGCGGCTGCCCGGTGCGCTGGAGCTGGTTGCTATTGCGCTGCTGGTCGGTGGCGTGGTCTGGTGCCTGAACTGCCACCGCAGCGATACTGCCAGTGCCACCGCAACCTCCTCCTGAACCAATGGACTGTGAAATGCTCACCATCAGACCCGCTACCAGCGCCGATGCCCAGGTGGCCTACGACATACGTCGGGAGGCAGTCCGTCATCACTGCATCGGGGCCTACCCGGCAGAACAGATGCTGGCCTGGACGGCGGGCACGGCCGAGGATGGCTACGCCAGCCTTATGGCCAGTCACTTCTACATGGGGTGCATCGAAGGTGAGCCGGTGGCAACCGGCATGCTGGATGTGAATGCCCGTGAAATCGGGGCGATCTTCGTGTTGCCGGGGTACATGCAGCAAGGCCTGGGCAAACAGATGCTGGCGTTTCTTGAAGCGCTGGCGCGCAACCTGGGGCTGGCGCAGGTGAACCTGGACGCCACGCTGAACGCTGCAGCCTTCTATCGACAGTGTGGTTATGTGGGCGAAGCGACAGCGCTCTATCACTCACCCCGGGGCATCGACCTGGCGTGTGTGCCCATGACCAAGGTACTGGTATAGGTCGGCGCCGGCCTCTCGCGGGTCAAGCCCGCTCCCACAAGGATGGCGGTGTGCCTTGTGGGAGCGGGCTTGACCCGCGATGCTGTCACTTCGTCCCGAACATCGCCGTCCAGTAGATCCCCGCATCGCTCTTGGGGTCCACCGCATAAGCCGCGCCCAGCTCCTTGAACTGCGGGTTCATCAGGTTGGCGCAATGCCCGGCACTGGCCAGCCAGCCATCGACCACCTTGCGCACGTTGTCCTGCCCGGCGGCAATGTTTTCCCCGATCAGCTGATAGCTGTAGCCCTGCAACTCGGCGCGGTCGCCCGGCATGCGCCCGTCACGGTCGCGGTGGTCGAAGAAATTGCCGTTGGCCATGGCCCGCGTATGGCCCTGTGAGGCCTCTGCCAGGGTGGTATTCCAGGCCAGCGGCGCGCTGGCCGCATAGGCCTGGGCGCCGCACTGGCGCGGCTGGGCCCGCGCACTGTTGATCGCATCGAGCAGCTTCTGCCCCTCCACCTGCGACTCCGCCAGCTTGGCACTGAGCAGTGGGCGCGCCAGCACGATGCGCCAGTCACGCCCTTCGCGGCTCACGCCCACATCGACGAACTGCGGGTCGAGCACCACCTTGCAGAAGCTCTCCTGAATCGCCTTCATCGCTGCCGCTGCATCGCGCGGCCCCGACAGGCTGATGGCCTGCACGCTGACCATCGGGTACGAGGCCTTCACCAGCGCCTGTTGCAAGTCACCGACACCGTTGGCCGGGAGCACCAGGCGCGGGTCGCTGGCCAGCGGCGGCAGCTCCAGCGACACCTGCTCGGCACAACGTTGCGACTGGCTGCGATATCCATTGATCGACTCGACCAGTTGCGTCTCGTCGCTCGCCACCGCCAGCGTGGTGACAAGCATGCCCAGCGCCAACGCGCCCAGACGCAGCCTGGATGATAAGTCGTGCATGTAACTCTCCCTTGAACAAACTGCGCCCATGATGCGGGATTTTGTGTTGCTTTCGTAGCACCACGGGATGCGACGCATTATCAATACCTGCCTGTGCGCCGCTATCGAGCTTGGATGCGCAGTGCCGGCCGGCGTTCCTTGCCCTGCGCACAAATCCACCGGTTGACGCCCCTACCCTCACACCAGCCGCAGGCTGGCAGCGGCCTGCGCGCCCGTGTCGCCAAGGCGCTGCTGCACGAATGCCCTGGCCTGGCGGGTGAGTTGATCCAGATGACGGTCGCGCTGCTTTTCGGCGTCCACCATGGCCCGCTTGCCGTGCTGCTTGAGCAGGTAGGCGTGAATCTGCTGGACCTCAAGGGTGCGGTAGATCGGCGCCACGTCGAGCACCGCCAGCAGCCCCTCGGTGGCGTGATCGCGGGTGTTCATCAATACCTGCGGCCCGCGTGCCCCCAGCACCTGAAAGCCCATCGCCTCGAAATACGCCACCTTGCCCACGGCGCAGGCCAGCTCCACGTGCGGGTAGCGCTCGCGCACCTGCCCCAGCAGGGCCCGGGCGATGCCCTGGCGCCGGTGCCCGGCCAGTACCGCCATGTACGCCACCGCACAGGCCTGGGGGTCGTCTTGCACCGGCAGGTACAGCACGAACCCCAGCAGCCGCGAGGGGTCCTGCTCGTCGGTGGCCACCAGCAGCTCCACCGGGATGCCGCGCGCGCCACTCAGGGCCTCCAGGTACAGGTGCACCTCATAGCCGATACCGTACTGGTAGAGGCTGTACAGCGGGTTGCTCGGCGGCAGGGCCACGCTGCTGATGTCGGTCAGGTAGTCGACCACCATCTGCAGGATCTGGCCCTTGATCGGTTCGTCGGGGGGTGTTTGCAGCAGGGTGATGACAGGCATGCGGCGTCTGGCTCCGGAAACAGGGTGACCTTGCGGTCCTGGCGGGGATTCTACAGGTCTGCGCGGCCCCGCCCTACCCCGCGCTCAAGCCCCACAGCACCTGCAGCACATGGCCGGTGGCACGCTCCACCTCGCCGCTGCGGTGCGCGATGCCCAGCTGGCGCCACAGCAGCGGCTGCAACGGGCGCATCACGATGCGCGCATCGGCCAGCGGCGTGGAGCCCTCGTTGGGCAGCAGGGTGGCGCCGTAGCCGGCAGCCACCAGGCTCTTGATCGCATCGTTGTAGTTGAGCTGGATGCGCGGCGCCGGCTGCTGGCCGGCCGCGTTGAACCACTCCGAGGTCAGGCGTGACAGCCCGGTGCTGCTGTCGTTGAGAATCAGCGGCTGGGTCGCCAGCCACTCGGGCGTGACCTGCGCCGGGCAGTCCCAGCGTGCCGGCAGGTACGCCATGACCGGGTCGCGCCGCCAGGGCTCGATGCTCAGCCCCTTCACCGGGCTTTGCGGCAGGGCCACCAGGCCGATGTCCAGCGAGCCCTCGGCGAGCTTATTGAGCGTTTCGCGCGAGGTCAGCACCGCCACCTGCACATCGATGCCGGGGTGTGCATGGCCCAGGGTTTCCAGCGCCTGGGGCATCAGTTGCGCAATCGCCCCGGTGGACGCCCCCAATCGCACGCGCCCGGCCAGGCCCAGCACCTGGCGCTGCACATCGTCCAGTGCCTGCTGCGCGTCGGCCAGCAGGCGGCGGGCGCGCTCCACCAGGGTTTCGCCGATGGCCGTGGGCTGCACGTTGCCACGGGTGCGCGAAAGCAGGGTGCCGCCCACCCGTGCTTCAAGCTCGGCGACATGCAGGCTGACCGTGGGCGGCGCCAGGTTGAGCACCCGGGCGGCTTCGGCGAACGACCCCAGGTCGGCAATCGCCACCAGGGTACGCAAACGGTCCAGGCTGATTTCACGCATGGATGTTGCCTCTTCAGTAAAACTGAACCTGACCTTTGCCAAATTCAACTTTTCCTATCTTAACCGCGCATCGAAGATAAGCCCTGACCTTTTTCACGTGCGAGCACACTCATGGCCACACCCGTTGTATTCATCGATGGCGACCAGGGCACCACCGGGTTGCAGATCCACCAGCGCCTGCAGGGCCGAACCGACCTGCAGTTGCTGACCCTGCCCGCCGAACACAGAAAGAGCCCGCAGCACCGCGCCGAGGCGATCAACGCCTGCGACATCGCCATGCTGTGCCTGCCCGACGATGCCGCGCGCGAAGCGGTGGCCAGCATCCGCAACCCGGCGGTGCGGGTGATCGACGCCAGTTCCGCGCACCGTACCCACCCGGAGTGGGTCTATGGTTTCGCCCAGATGAGCCCACAGCAGGCCGAGCGCATTGCATCAGCCAAGCGGGTGAGCAACCCCGGGTGCTACCCGACCGGGGCCATCGGCCTGCTCAAGCCGTTGATCGATGCCGGCCTGTTGCCACAGGACTACCCTGCCAGCCTGCATGCCGTGTCGGGCTACTCGGGCACCGGGCGTGCCGGTGTCGAGCTGTACGAGGGGCCGGATGCGGCCGGGGCGCCGGCATACCAGGCGTATGGGCTGGGGCTTGCGCACAAGCACGTGCCGGAGATCCAGCAGTACAGCGGGCTGGGCCAGCGGCCGATGTTCATGCCGGCCTATGGTGCGTTCCGCCAGGGCATCGTGCTGACCATCCCGGTGCAACTGCGGCTGCTGGCCCCGGGTGTTACCGGGGAGCGCTTGCATGTGTGCCTGGCCGAGCACTATGCGCAATTGCAGCACGTCGAGGTGCTTTCGTTGCAGCAGGCCAAGGCGCTGACGTACCTGGACCCGCAGGTGATGAACGGCACCGACGACCTGCGCCTGATGGTGTTCGAGAATGGCGAGCAGGTGCTGTTGGCGGCGGTGTTCGACAACCTGGGCAAGGGCGCGGCGGGGGCGGCGGTGCAGAATCTGGACCTGATGATGGGGGGTGAGTGAGGGGCACTTCCCTGGCGATTGGCGCGGTGGCCTCGCAGCAAAAGCCTGCATTGTGCATGTAGGCCCTGCGACCGCTTCGCGCTCGTTCGCCGGCAACGCCGGCTCCTACGCCCTGCAGGTAGACTCCGCCTCTGGCCGCCAGGCCGTAGGAGCGGGCCTTGCCCGCGATCTGGTGCGCAGCGCCAGTAAAACCTGCACATGCGGTCTGCCTGATACACCGCGCACTCAGGCGTTGCGACCGCTTCGCGCTCGTTCGCCGGCAACGCCGGCTCCTACGCCCTGCGGGCAGATGCTGCCTCTGGCCGCCAGGCCGTGGGAGCGGGCCTTGCCCCGCGATCTGGTGCGCAGCGCCAGTAAAACCTGCACACGCGGTTCGCCTGATACACCGCGCACTCAGGCGTTGCGACCGCTTCGCGCTCGCTCGCCGGCAACGCCGGCTCCTACGCCCTGCGGGCAGACTCCGCCTCTGGCCGCCAGGCCGTAGGAGCGGGCCTTGACCCGCGATCTGGTGCGCAGCGCCAGTAAAACCTGCACATGCGGTCTGCCTGGTACACCGCGCCCTCAGGCGTTGCGACCGCTTCGCGCTCATTCGCCGGCAACGCCGGCTCCTACGCCCTGCGGGCAGACTCCGCCTCTGGCCGCCAGGCCGTGGGAGCGGGCCTTGCCCCGCGATCTGGTGCGCAGCGCCAGTAAAACCTGCACATGCGGTTCGCCTGACACACCGCGCACTCAGGCCTTGCGACCGCTTCGCGCTCGTTCGCCGGCAACGCCGGCTCCTACGCCCTGCGGGCAGACTCCGCCTCTGGCCGCCAGGCCGTAGGAGCGGGCCTTGCCCGCGATCTGGTGCGCAGCGCCAGCAAAACCTGCCCACGCGGTTTTTCTGCCCACTCCGTTGCCAACCTCGCCCCACCAAGGCACTCTGCCATCGCTCGGCTGTTGCGCACCCTCGGCAATAAGGACCATTGCAATGACCTCACCCGATTTTCGGCCCAAGCCCGTCCACCAGCTGATCAGGGAGGACAGGCAAAGCCCGGTCAATCGCTTCTGGATCCCCGCCTACCAGCGCGGCTACCGCTGGAAACCCGAGCAGGTGCAACAACTGCTGGAAGACATCCTCGAGTTCGCCTACCGCAAGAACCCGCAGAACGACGACTTCTACTGCCTGCAGCCGCTGGTGCTAAAGGCCCGCGACAATGGCCAGTATGAAGTGGTCGACGGCCAGCAGCGCCTCACCACGCTGCTGCTGATTCTGCGTTTCTTCAACCAGCGGCTCACAGAAAAACACCGCGCACCGGTGTTCGAACTCAGCTACGAAACCCGCCCGCACCTGCCGGATTTTCTGCTCGAGCCCTCGGCCGAACAGGCCCGCGGCAATGTCGATTTCTTCCACCTGTACCAGGCCATGCACAGCATCGAGCACTGGTTCGATCAGCACGACAACGAAGTCGACGACTTCAAGTCCACCCTGCTCAACCGCACCAAGGTCATCTGGTACGAGCTGGCCGCCAGCGAGAACCCGGTGGACGCCTTCACGCGCCTGAACATCGGCAAGATCCCCCTGACCGACGACGAGCTGATCCGTGCGCTGTTCCTCAAGCGCAACGCCGACGACGCCTCGGGCGAAACGCCCCAGCAACTGCGCATCGCCCACGAATGGGATCAACTCGAAAAGGCCCTGCAGAACGACGCGCTCTGGTACTTCCTGAACGAGCAGCCAAGCACCGGGCAGAACCGCATCGGCTTCCTGTTCCAGCTGGTAGCCCGGCTGGAAGGCGCAAGCGCGCCAGCCCGACAGCGCTACTCCGTGTTCCATCACTACAGTCGCCGGCTGGCTGCCCCCGACGCCTCGACGCAACCGCTATGGCAGCAGGTCAAGAACACCTGCATGCTGCTGGAGGAATGGTTCGAGGACCGCCGGCTCTACCACATCATCGGTTTTCTGGTGCAGCAGGGTGTCGCCGTGGCCGAGCTGTTCGCACTGTCGCAAGGCCTGCCCAAGAGCCAGTTCGAACAGCGCCTGCGCCAGCGCGTGTTCATGCAACTGACCGGCTCGCCCCTGCCCCAGCCGGCTACCCGCGACGCCATTACCGATGCGCTCTCGCCCTTCCTCGCCGGCCTGGACTACTCACAGCGGGACAGATCGGCCATTCGCGCGACCCTGCTGCTGTTCAACCTCGCCAGCCTGCTGCAGAACCCGCAATCGAACGTGCGCTTCCAGTTCGACAGCTTCAAGAAGGAGCGCTGGGACATCGAACATGTGCGCTCGGTCACCGCCCACCGCTTCAACGGCGCCGAGGAAAAACAGCAATGGCTGCAGCGCTGCCTGCCGCACCTGCCGGACAAGACCGAAACCCGGCCCCTGCGCGAGGCCCTGGAGGCATTCATTGGCGACCCCAAGGGTGCAGACGATGAGGCTTTCAACGCGCTCCACCAGGCAGTGCTGGAGGCGTTCGGCGAAAACCAGGAGGTCGACGACAGCATCGGCAACCTCACGCTGCTCGACCAGAAGACCAACCGCAGCTACAAGAACGCGATCTTCGCGGTCAAGCGCGAGCGCCTGCTGGCCCTGGACCAGGGCGGCGTGTTCGTGCCGCTGTGCACGCGCAACCTGTTCCTCAAATGCTACAGCCCCGACGTCAAGCACCTGCTGTTCTGGGGCGAACAGGACCGCAAGGGCTACGCGCTTGCGCTCTTGCACACCCTGATAGCCTTCTTCGCCGACCCGCAGGAGCAGCACGCATGAGCGCCAACAGCCAGATCATCTTCGGCCAGCTGTTCGAGCGCTACGCCGGCACCCGCATCCCGCTGATCCAGCGCGACTACGCCCAGGGCAGGGCCGATACCGAAGAGGTGCGCAGCGAGTTCCTCGGTGCCCTGGCCCGCGCCCTGGCACTGCCGCCCGACGACCCGAGCCTGCCGCTGAACCTGGACTTCGTCTACGGCACGCTGAACCCCCAGCGCCAGTTCGTCCCGCTCGACGGCCAGCAGCGCCTGACCACGCTGTTTCTGCTGCACTGGTACCTGGCGCAACGCGACGGTGAGCTGGCAGCCTTCGCCCAGCTGTTCTGCAACGCCAACGGCAGCGCCCGATTCGCCTACAGCGTCAGGCCCAGCAGCAGCGAGTTCTTCGACGCCCTCAGCCAGCATGCGCCCTCGCCCGCGCTGGGTGCCGACGACTCGCTGATCGAGCACCTCACCGACCAGCCCTGGTACTTTCGCCACTGGCGCCTGGACCCCACCATCCAGTCATGCCTGACCATGCTGCAGGCCATGCACGAGCGCTTTCATAACGCCGCCACCGCCCGTTTTGCCCGCCTGATCGATGTGCAGCGGCCGGTGATCAGCTTCCAGATCCTCGACCTGGACGACTTCGGCCTGGCCGACGACCTGTACATCAAGATGAACGCCCGCGGCATGCCGCTGACCGCCTTCGAGACGTTCAAGGCGCGCTATGAACGGTACCTGCACACCCAGTTCGACGGTCACACCCGGCAGATGCACGGCAAGCCGGTCAGCACCGCGACCTTCTTCGCCTGGCGCATGGACACGCGCTGGGCGGATTTTTTCTGGAACTTCAGCAACGCCCGCAATGACGCCACGGCCCCCGCGACCATGCGCCTGTTCGACCAGGCGGTGATGAACCTGTTGCAGATGGTCGCCGCGGCAACCCGCGCGCCCGAGGCGCCGGGCTACGAAGCCGACCTGCTCAAGCTGCGCAACCGCCAGCAGCGCCTGAGCTACCAGGTCTACGAGGACAACGGCTGGCTCGATGATGCGTTTTCCGAAACCCTGATGCTGCTGCTCGAAGCCTGGAGCGAGGGGCCCGGCAGTTTCGCCACCCAGTTGCCCACGGCGCACTACTTCGACGAGGTCGCCTTCTTCAACCACGCCATCAGCGACCAGCCACTGAACTACACCCGCCTGGTGCAGTTCTGCGGCTATGCGATGTTCCTGCGCCGCCATGGCAGCAGCCAACCGCAGGCATTTGGCGAGTGGATGCGGCTGGTGGTCAACCTGTCGGTCAATGCCAGCTACGACGGGCCGGACGATGTAAAGCGCAGCGTCAGCGGGCTTGGCGAAATGCTGGAGCAGGCGCTGGACATCCTCGCGCACTTTGCCAGCGTCGACAGGCCCGTCAGCGGCTTTCGCGGTACCCAGGTGCGCGAGGAAATCACCAAGGCGAAACTGATCGTCGCCGACAGCCAATGGCGGCCGCTGCTCGAACACGCCGAGCAGCACGGCTACTTCCAGGGCCAGATCGATTTTCTGCTCGACCACAGCAGCGCCGCCTGGGCGCTGCAAAGCCACGCGCATGCCACCTGGCAGGAACACTTTGCCAGCAGCCTTGCGCTGGCCGAGCAGATGTTCGACGACCACGGCCTACGCGCAATCGACGACTTCCTCTGGGAGCGCGCGCTGTTGAGCGAGGGTGATTACCTGCTCAAACGCGGCTACAACCATTCGTTCCTTGGCGACGGTCTCACGGGCCCTGGCACCTGGAAACGCCTGCTGGCCAATGAAGACGGCATGCGCGTGACGCTGTTCTGCCTCTGGAACCGACTGGACGAAACCCGCCCGCTGCCGGCCCAGTTGCAACGCATCATCGACCAGGCCCGGGTGCGGGAGCCGTGGCGCCAGGTGCTGATCCAGACCCCCTCGGCCCTCGGGTACTGCGCGTTGCGCCAACTGCGCTTCGAACGCGACCAGGTGTACCTGCTGGCCAGGGAACGCATGAGTGGCAGCCATGCCGAGCTGTTCAGCTTCGCCCTGCATCAACAGCTGCAAACCCCGCAGCGGCTGGCGCAACTGGCACCGCTGTCGGTCGAAGGCTACGTGCCGGTTTCCGGCAGTGCCGACGAACCCTACTTCTACCTGCTGCACAGGCACAGCCCGCAGGTGCACACCCATCTCTATGTCACCTCCACGCCGCATGGCTTCCTGCTGCAGATCGATGTCGATGAACTGCTCGGGCGCGACGCCCTGGCCCATGCCCTGCAGCAGGACTTCGACTTTGTCGTCGAGGCCGGCTACCTGCAGAGCCACTGCCCCCGCGACACGGTCGAACAGCGGCTGGTCGCGCTGGCCGGCGTGTTGGCAGCCTGAGGCACGCGGACTGCCCGCCGCCCTCCAAGTGGTCGGTTGATGCCCGCGCCCTGCCCCTATGCTTGGGCAGGTCGCGAGGCATGCAGCCTTGCCATCAACGAGGACCATCAGCGATGACCAGCAGTACCGCATCACTCGCCATCCGCCCCATCCAGCCCACCGACTTCGAGGCCTGGCTGCCGCTCTGGCTGGCCTATCAGGACTTCTACCAGATCGACCTGGGCGAAGCCGTCAACGCCACCACCTTCAAGCGCTTTCTGGACCCCGACGAGCCCGTGTTCGCCGCAGTGGCCGAGTACGACGGCGAGCTGGTCGGCATGGTCACCTGGGTCATCCACCGCTCTACCTGGTCGACCACCCACTACTGCTACCTCGAAGACCTCTACGTCGCCCCGCAGATGCGCGGCCAGGGTACCGGCGAGCACCTGATCGCCTGGGTCAAGGCCGCCGCCGACCAGCAGCAGTGCACACGCCTGTACTGGCACACCCACCAGACCAACCATCGCGCCCAGCAGCTGTACAACCGTGTGGCCGTCAACCCCGGCACGATCCTCTACCAGATCGCGCTGTAACCTTCCCCCGTTCAAGGGCAGGCATGGACAGCCGGGCCCTGGCAGGTCAGCATGCCGGCCTGCCCTTCTTCACTGCACAGACGTCATGGCCCACAGTTTTCAACTCGACACCCTGAAGATCCGCCTGGCCGCCGCCGAGCTGGCCCCGCTGGAGCTGCGCGTGCGGGTACAGCGCGCCCTGCGCGAACTCATTCTTGCCGGCGAACTGCCGCCGGGTTGCCGCCTGCCCGCCACCCGCACCCTGGCCAGTTCCCTGGGACTGTCTCGCGACACCGTGGAGATGGCCTATGTGCAACTGCAGCTGGAGGGCTGCATCTGCCGCCGCCCAGGCTCGGGCAGCTATGTGGCCGAGCACCTGGGGCCGCGTCTGCTGGGTGCACGCCCCCCGCGCACCGGCGCGCCGCAGCACGCGCCTGCCACCGTCGGCCTCAGCGCCCGTGGCGCGGCGATCCTGGCCAGCGGCGGGGTCAGCGACCAGCAGCAGGTCAAGGCCTTCGCCACCGGCCTGCCCGAGACGCGCAACTTCCCCCTCGACACCTGGGACCGCCTGCAACGCCAGGCCCAGAAGGACTACCGCGCCCAGGTGCTGCTGCATGGCGACCCGCTGGGTGCCGCGCCGCTGCGCCAGGCCATCGCCCGCTACCTGAACCTGGAACGCGGCGCCAGGGTGCACGCCGACCAGGTGCTGGTGCTGAGCAGCGCGCGCCAGGCGCTGTACCTGTGCGCGCAGGTGCTGGCCGACCCCGGCGGGCCGATCCTGCTCGAAGACCCGGGTTACTTTGGCGCGCGCAAGGCCTTCGAGATGGCCCAGCTGCAGGTGGTGCCCGTGGCCGTGGATGAGCACGGCCTGCGCACCGACCTGCTGCGTGCCGACCGCAGCGGCGCCAACACCGTCTACGTCACCCCGTCGCACCAGTACCCCACCGGCGTCACCCTGGCCCTGGAACGGCGCCTGGACCTGATTGCCTGGGCCGCCGAGCGCAACGGCTGGATCATCGAGGACGACTACGACAGCCAGTTCCACTACGACGGCCTGCCCACCGCCTGCGTGCAGGGCCTGGACAACGCGCAGCGCACGATCTACCTGGGCACCTTCGCCAAGTCGCTGTACCCCGGCCTGCGCATGGGTTTCATGGTGCTGCCGCCGGCCCTGGTCGCGCCCATGAGCCACGCGCGCAGCATGCTCGACGGGCACACCCCGCAACTGGCCCAGTTGACCCTGGCGCGGTTTATCGAAGACGGCCATTTCGCCGCGCACATTCGCGCCATGCGCACGCTGTATGCCGTGCGCCGCGAGGCCATGGCCGAGGCACTGCACCAGCACCTGGGCGGCATCGCCAGCGCGCAGCTGCCACCGGGCGGCCTGCAGATGCTGTGCCGCCTGGAGCATGGCTGGAGCGAGGCCGAGACGATCCGCCAGGCCGCGCGGGCGGGCATCCACCTGCCCGGCCTCAGCCGCCTGTACGCCACGCCGCCGGCACAGGGCGGCTGGCTGCTGGGCTTCGCAGCGCTCACCCCGCACCAGATCGGCAGTGCCGTGGCACGCCTGGCCAAGGCCCTGCGCCCCGGCGTGCGCAGCGGTCTGGCGCAGGCCAGCGAGGTGGACTGATCGGGCCACCCCTGGCGCGGATACGCTCGGCACCCCAGCCCATCCCGCAAGGACCTGCCCATGAACCGAACCGCTTCGCGCCTGCACCCGCGTGACCTCGTCTCACCCACCCTGGCCGCCCTGATCAGCGTCATGGTCAACTATGGCGGCACCTTCGTGCTGGTGTTCCAGGCCGCGCAACTGGGCAACCTGACCGCCGCGCAAACCGCCTCGTGGGTGTGGTCGGTGAGCATCGGCGTGGGCCTGACCGGGGCCTGGCTGAGCTGGCGCTACCGCGCGCCGATCATCACCGCCTGGTCCACCCCGGGCGTGGCGTTCCTGGCCACGGTCATGCCGTTCACACCCTATGGCGAGGTGATCGGCGCCTACGTACTGTGCGCCATCGGCTTCATCCTGCTGGGGCTGTCGGGGGTGTTCGAGCGGCTGGTGCGCTGGATACCGGCCGGCATCGCCGCCGGGCTGCTGGCAGGCATCCTGCTGCAGTTCGGGGTCAACGCCTTCGGCGGGGCCAGCGCCGACCCGCTGCTGGTGATCGTGCTGGTGCTCACCTACGCCGTGCTGCGCCGCTTCACCTCGCGCTTTGCCGTGGTCGGGGTGCTGGTGGCGGGCCTGGCCATGCTGCTGGCCCAGCAGCGCCTGGACCTGCACGGCGTGCACCTGAGCATGGCGCTGCCGGTGTTCGAAACTCCGCAGTTCAGCCTTGGCGCGCTGTTCGGCGTGGCGCTGCCGCTGTTCGTCATCACCCTCACCGGGCAGTACATGCCCGGCATGCTGGTGCTGCGCAACGACGGCTACGCCACCAGCGCCAACCCGATCATCACGGTCACCGGGCTGGGGTCGCTGCTGATGGCGCCGTTTGGCGCCCATGCGTTCAACGTGGCCGCCATCACTGCGGCCATCTGCACCGGCAAGGACGCGCACCCCGACCCGGCCAGGCGCTACCTCGCCGGCATCGCCTGCGGGGTGTTCTACGTCACCGTGGGGGTTTTCGGCGTGACCCTGGCCAGCCTGTTCATGGTGCTGCCGCGCACCTTCGTCACCACCCTCGCCGGGCTGGCCCTGCTGGGCGCCATCGGTGGCAGCCTGGCCAGCGCGATGGGCGATGCGCGTACTCGCGAGACCGCGCTGATCACCTTTCTGGCTACCGCCGCCAATGTCACCCTGCTGGGTATCGGCGGCGCGTTCTGGGGGTTGCTGACCGGCCTGCTGGTGCATGCGCTGATGCACGCCGGCCGCCCGCTCAGCCCAGCCGTGGCGAGTGCGCCAGCAGCCCCTGGGTGTACGCCGCCTGGGGGTGGTCCAGCACATCCTGCGCCGGCCCCTGCTCGACAATCCGCCCTTCCCTGACCACCACCACGCGGTCGGCGATGGCGCGCACCACGCCCAGGTCGTGGGTGACGAACAGCAGGGTCATGCCCTCGCCCTGCAACTGCTTGAGCAGCGCCAGGATCGCCGCCTGCACCGACACGTCCAGGGCCGAGGTCACCTCGTCGCAGATCAGCACCGAAGGCTCGCACACCAGCGCGCGGGCAATCGCCACGCGCTGGCGCTCGCCACCCGACAGATGATGCGGGTACTTGTGCGCCGCATCCGGGGGCAGCGCGACCCGTGCCAGCGCCGCGTCGATACGCGCCCGGCAGGCCGCGCCCTTGAGGCCGAAGAAGTGCTCCAGGGGCGCTTGCAGGCACTGCGCCACGGTCTGGCGCGGGTTCAGGGCGCGGTACGGGTTCTGGAAGATGTACTGGATACGGTGGCGCGTGGCCGCGGGCCGCTGGCGCGCCAGCAGGCTCAGCGGCTGCCCGTCGAAGGTCAGCTCGGCCTGGGCGGTATCGCCCAGCCCCGCCAGGGTGCGCGCCAGGCTGGTCTTGCCCGAGCCCGACTCGCCCACCACCGCCAGGCATTCGCCCTTGTACAGGTCCAGCGACAGGTCGAACAGCACCTGGCGGTCGTAGCTCAGGTTGAGGTCGCGCAGGCTCAGCAGCGGCGTGTCAGCGCAGCTGAGCACCGTTGTCGGCACCACCGCCGGCGCGGCCACGGCGGTCAGTTGCGGGTGCAGGCAGGCGACCTGCTGCGCGCTGTCCAGCGCATTCAGCGACGGCTCCAGCGAGGTGCAGGCAGCGCTGCGGCGCGCGCACCGCGGGGCGAAGGCGCAGCCTTGCGGGCGCTGACCGGGCGCCGGGGCATGGCCGGCAATCGCCTGCAACGGGCGCTGGCGGGCCACGTCCGGAATCGCCGCCAGCAGGCCCAGGGTGTACGGGTGCGCGGGCCGCGCGAACAGGCGTTCGCGCTGCGCCACCTCGACGATGCGCCCGGCGTACATCACCATCACGCGGTCGACCAGGTCCTTGATCACGGCCAGGTCGTGGGACACGTACACCGCCGCCACCCCCTGCTCCTTGCACAGCCTGCGCAGGGTTTGCAGGATGTGCGCCTGGGTGCCGACGTCGAGGGCGGTGGTGGGTTCGTCGAGCACGATCAGGCGCGGGCGCAGCACGAAGGCCAGGGCCAGCATCACCCGTTGCTGCTGGCCGCCGGACAGTTGATGGGGGAAGCGCCTGAGAAACTCGCGATCGCCGGGCAGGCCGACGTCCACCAGGGTCTGCTGCAGCCGGTCGGCCTGGGCTGCGCGGGCAAGCTGCGGCTCGTGGGCCAGCAGGGTTTCGCGCAGCAGGTTGCCGATGCGCAGCGCCGGGTTGAGGGCCATGGCCGGGTCTTGCGCAACATAGCCGATCAGCCCGCCGCGGGCACGGCGCAGGGCATCGCCCTTGAGCTCGAGCAGCGAGGCGCCGGCAATGTCGATGCGCCCGCCGGCAATCTGCGCACCGCGCCGGGCATGGGCCAGCAGCGCGGTGGCCAGGGTGGTCTTGCCCGAGCCGGACTCGCCGACAAGGCCGAGGATTTCACCGGGGGCCAGGCTGAAGTGGATGTGGTCGATGATATCGGCGCCGCTGGCGAGTTCGACCCGCAGGTTCTCGACCCGCAACGCTTCGCCGGCAACGCCGGCTCCTACAGACGGTGCAAAACCTGTAGGCGCCGGCGTTGCCGGCGAAGAGGCCATCAAGGCATGCGCATTCATTTGCGTTCTCCCGCACTGTGCCGGGCAATGCCCTCGGCCAGAATATTGGTGCCGTAGGCGAACACCCCGATCAGCAGCGCCGGTGCCAGCACCGCCCACGGCTGCACCAGCAGCCCGGCCTGGTTCTCGTTGATCATCAGCCCCCAGTCCGCCGCCGGCGGCGCCACGCCGTAACCCAGAAAGCTCAGGCCCGACAACATGCCCACGCCCCAGGTCAGCATGTTGCCAAAGTGCACCAGCAGCGGCGTGAGCACGTTGGGCAGGATCTCGCGCAGCAGAATCCGCGTGCGCGAAAAGCCCATCATCTGCGCCGCCTCCACGAACTCCTGGCTGGCCACCGCCACCGCACTGCCGCGCGCCAGGCGGATCACGCCGGGGGTAAAGGCAATCGCCACGGTCATCACGATCAGCCACGGCGCGCGCCCCAGCATCGACACGATCAGCAGCACCAGGATCAGGTCCGGAAACGCCAGCCACACATCCGCCAGCCAGGTGATGGCCTGGTCCAGGCGCTGGCGCGACAGACCGGCCAGCAGCCCCAGCGCCGTGCCCAGCACCAGCGCAATGGCAGCGGCCGCCAGCGACATCCACAGGATCGACACACCGCCACCGAGCAACCGCGACACCACGTCGTGGCCCAGAAAATCATGCCCCAACGGCGCCTCGCCGCTGGGCGGCCCGTACACCCCGCCAACCATGTCGGTGGGCGCATGCGGCGCCAGCCACGGGCCCAGCAGCGCCAGCAGCACGATGGCCAGGGTCACCAGCCCACCCCGACGAATTTGCGGCTCACGCCAGACACTTGCACTGAACATGCTCTCTTCCTCTCAAGGGGCCTTGGCTGCCGGGCGTCGCCACCAGCTCTGGATGCCGCGACGGTTGCGCTGGATCAGCGTGGCCCGCCGCGCGGTGCGCAGCCTGGGGGTCAGCAGCACGGTGAGCAGGTCGGCCAGCAGGTTGATCGCCACCACGCCCAGGGTGATCACCAGCACCACGCCCTGGATCAGCGGCAGGTCGCGCATCTGGATCGCGGTGTTGAGCTGGGTGCCGATGCCGGGGTAGCTGAAGATCACCTCGGCCAGCAGCGCGCCGCCGATCAGGGTGCGCAAGGTCAGGGCCACGCCCTGCACCGCCGGCACCAGCGCGTTGGGCAAGGTGTGGCGCCACACGATGCGCCATTCGGGCACCCCGCGCAGGCGCGCCGCACTCACGTAGTCGGATTCCAGCGCCTCGATCATCGAGGCGCGTACCAGCCGCGCCAGGTACGGCAGCGACGACAGGCTCAGGGCCAGGATCGGCAGCAGCAGAAACTCCAGCTGCTGCCACAGGTGCTTGTCCGGGTCGAGGATCGACACCGCCGGCAGCAGGCTGAACTGCGGCATGGAAAACAGCAGCACCAGCCCGATGGCCAGCAGAAAACCCGGGGTGGCCTTGAGAAAGATCAGCGCCGACAGCGCCCAGCGGTCCAGGCGGCTGTCACGCCGCAGCGCCAGGCTCACGCCGATGCTCAACGCCAGCGGCACCACCACCAGCAGCACGCCGCCCAGCAGCGCCAGGGTATTGCCAAAGCGCGCGAGAATGATGCCGGCCACCGGTTGGTTCGAATCCAGCGAGATGCCCAGGTCGCCGTGCAGCACCTGCCCCAGCCAGCTCAGGTACTGCAGCAGGATCGGCCGGTTCAGGCCCAGTTGCTCGCGCAGGGTCTGGATGCTCTCCAGCGGCGCGTCGGGGCCCAGGATCACCCGCGCCGGGTCCGAGGGCAGCGCCTGGGTGGCGATGAACACCACTAGGCTGATGACCCAGGCGGTGAGCAGGCCGTAGCCCAGGCGCCCGATGAACCAGGGCAGCCAGGCCGGCAGTCGATGAGAGGTTGCGCACGGTTCAGGCATGGTTCAACCACAGGCTGTCAAAGCGCCAGGAGGCGAAGGTGGTCTGTTCGCCGTGCAGGCCGCCGACCTTGTTCGAGGCGGCGTCCAGCACGTCGGTGAAGCCCCAGATCAGCAGGCCGCCGCGCTGGTGCTGAATGGCCTGCGCCTCGTGTACCAGTTGCTTGCGCTGCGCCAGATCCGGCTGGCCGAGGGCCTGGGTGAACAGCGCACTGAAGCGCTCGTCACGGAAGTTGCTGCGGTTGTAGATCGCCAGCGGTGCATCGTTGTGCAGGCCGGTGGCCAGAAAGCCGCGGGCCGGTGTCGAGCCGGGCGACATCAGCCACTGCTCCTTCTGCGGGCCGTTGAATACCGAGGCGTCCACCGGCGTGACCTTGACCTGGACCCCGGCCTTCTTCGCCTGCTGGGCGAACACCAGGGCAGCGTTGATTTCGTTGGCGGTGGTGGTCAGCTCTATGCGCAGGTCGGTCTGCCCGGCCTGGCGCAGCAGCGAACGGGCCTGGTCCAGATCGAAGGGGCGCTGGGCGATGGCATGGTTGTAGGTGGGGTCGGTTGGCGAATACAGGTCGTTGGCGATGCGCCCGAAACCGTTGAGGCCACGGCCCACCAGCTCCTGGCGGTCGGCCAGCAGGCGGAAGGCCTGGCGCACCCGCTCGTCCTGGAACGGCGCCTTGGCGGTGTTGAGGTTGAAGCCACTGAACGAGGTGGTGGGCGACACCACCAGTTGCAGGCGCGGGTCGGCCTTGAGCAAGGCACTGTGCTCGGCCTGCACGCCGCTGGCGATGTCGATCTGCCCGGCACGCAGGGCGGCCACGCGTGATACCTGGTCCTTGAATTCGATGATCTCCAGCTCGTCGGCGTACGGCTGGTTGGGCTTGTAGTAGTTTTCGAAACGGCTGAACAGCGCACGCTGGCCCGGCACGAAACTTTTAAGCCGGTACGGGCCGGCGCCCACCGGGTTGCTGACCGGGTCGTAGTCGGTGGGCACGATGCCGCCGAAGGCAATCAGGGTCTCGTCCAGCGGGAAGAAGCTGCGGCCCTGCTTGAAGCGGATCTCGATGGTGCGCTCGTCGAGCTTGCGCAGCGCCTGGCGGTCGATGGCGCCCACCAGCCCGGCAAATGGCGAGGCAAGTTTCGGGTCGGTCAGGCGCAGGATCGAGAACAGCATGTCGTCGGCGCCGATGCTCTTGCCGTGGTGGAACTCCAGCCCCGGCTTGATGCGAATGGTCCAGGCGCTGGCATCGGCATTGGGCTCGGCAAATTCGGCCAGGCCCAGGCGCGTGCTGACGTCGTCGTTCCATTCCCAGAACTTGCTGTACAGCGCCCAGCCGCGAATGATCCCGCCACCGGAAGGCTTGTGTGCATCCAGGTTGCCGGCCTGGTCGCCGTCGATGATGCCGACGCGCAGGCGCCCGCCGTGCACCGGGGTGCCCGGGCGTGCGCTGGCCGCCGCGCTGCTGGCAGGCCCGCCGGCATCGCAGCCGCCCAGCAGGCTGGAGCCCAGCAGCAGGCCGCCGCCGACGGCCAGGCTGTTGCCGAGGAAGATCCGGCGCGAGAATTCATGAGGCATGGGCAGCTCCTTAGGCCGGCTCGGCAGCGGTGCGCGCACCCAGGCGCGGGATCTCGAACCCGTGGTCCAGTTCCAGCAGCGGGAACAGCAGGTCGGCCACCCGGTGCGCTTCATCGATCAGCGGAAAGCCCGAGAGAATGAACGCCGAGGTGCCCTGCTGCTGGTACTCGCGAATGCGCTCGGCCACCTGCTCGGCACTACCCACCAGGTAGGTGCCGGACGACGGGCCGAGGATGTCGAAGCCGAACAGGCTGGGGCCGGTCCACACGTTGGGGTAGATCTCAAGCTCGCGCGCAGTGGGCAGGCGCCCGTCGCGGATGCTCTGCACGTTGCGCTGCACCTGCGGGTTGTCGCTGTGGAAGGTGTCCAGGGTCTGGCCCGGCGGCAGGCGGCGCTCGATGGCGGCGCGGGCGGTGGCCAGGGAGGTCTGTTGCAGCAGATTCTCGGCATGCGCCCAGGCTTGGGCCTCGGTCTCGCGCACGATGACCTGCAGGCGCGTGCCGTAGGTCAGTTCGCGGCCGATCTTCGCCGCTTCGGCGGCCACGCGGCGGAACTTGTCGCCCAGCCTGGGCGGGGTGTCGGCAAAGCTCAGGTACACGTCCAGCAGTTGCACCGAATGCGCCACGCCCACGTCCGAGGTGCCGGCGCCCCACAGGGGTACCGCCAGGCGCTGCGGCGGGTGCCAGCCGCCCAGCGGATGGCGCGCCGCCGCAGCCGGGCGTGGCGCGAGCTGCACGTACTGGCCGTCGAAACCGGCGGTGTCGCCGGCATAGATGCGCTGGAAGGCGCGCCAGTATTCCAGGCTGAACTGGTAGCGCTCATCGTGCGGGTAATGCACACCCAGGGTGGCCAGGCCCGCGTCGCTGCCATTGACCACGTTGAACAGCAGGCGGCCGTTGGAGAACTCGTCGAAGGTCAGCGCCCACTTGGCCAGCACCGCCGGCGACAGCTCGCCCGGGTGCTGCGCCACCAGAAAGCGCAGGCGCTCGGTGGCATCGATCAATGCCGCCGACACCGCCAGGCTCTCGTTGGGGCTTGAACCCAGCAGGGCGCCGTAGAACCCCAGGCGGTCACTGGCCACCGCCAGTTGCCTGAGGTGGGCGAAATCGGTTTTCCAGCGCCCCTGGGGCTCCCACGGGTAGGGGCCGTCGGGGCTGGTGAGGTACCACAGGATCTTGATGGCCATGGCAGGTTCCTCAGGCGCGTGGGCGATCGATGGCCGGGACCAGGCCCAGCGCGTGGGCGCGGTCGATCAGCTTGCTCATGTTCCATTGCTGGGTGAGCACGCCGGGGCCGTAGGGGCGCGAGCCGCCGATGGACTCGGCCAGCAGTTGCAGTTGCGCGCCCTCCTCCAGCAGCAGGATGAATTCGGCAGTGGCGCGCAGGCCCTGGCGCCCCCACACGGTCGCACCGCCGTTGGCTTCGAGAATCGCCGGGGTGTAGGGGTTCTCGGCCAGGCGCTCGAGAATGAAGTCGACCTCGTCCTGGCGCCGGTCGATGTACACCGGCAGCTCGCGGGCCAGCTGGTAGCGCTGCACCGGCACGTAGTGGAACGGCAGGCTGCGCTGGGTCTGCGCCCAGGCGCCCAGGTACGGGGTGTGCACGTGGGACACCGTGGTGATGCCGGCGTCTTCGCGAAACAGCCGGGTGTAGCGGCCCAGCCCGCCCTTGCCCTGGCCATGCACCAGGTTGCCGGCAAAGTCGCTGACCGTGGCCTGCAGCGGCTTGCGGTAGTCCCACGGGCCTGGGTAGTTGACCGACACCAGCAGCTCGCGGCCCGGTACGCGCTCGATGAAGCCCACGGTGCCGGCGGCGGTGATGGTGTTGGTTTCGCGGAACACGGTGAAGGCCTGTTCGGCCTCGTGCAGCACCTGCTCGATGAAGGCCTTGAGGTCGGCGTCGATCAGGTGCTCGGTGGTCAGTACGGTCATGGCGGACTCCTTGGGTCAGGCGCGGGCGCGCCGGGCCAGCAGTTGATGGGCAGCTTGCAGTGGACGCGGGTCGACCCAGTCGGCGAGGTTGAAATCGGCTTCGAGAAAGCCATGCAGGTTGAGGAAGGTCTTCTGGATGTCCAGGTAGCCCAGGCGCTGGGCCGAGAGGTCCGGGGCCAGGGTGGTGTGGAAGTCGCCACGGTAGGCTTCGTCCACGCCCTGGGCGCCGGCGCGGGTCTCGTCCTGCAGGATGCGCAGCAGTGCCTCGCGGTTGTGGCTGGCCCAGTCGGCGGCGCGCAGGGTCTGCGCGAGGAAGCGCACCACCAGCTCGAAGTGGTTGTCCAGCAGGCTCTGGTGCACGGTGATCGGCCGTGGCGTGCCGTTGTTGATGCGGTAACGCGGGTCGCTGATCTGGTCCAGGTCGATGCCCACCACCAGGCCCAGGCGGCGCGCTGCATCGGCAGCGGCGGCGCCCTTGACGTACACCGCGTCGACCTCACCACGGGCCAGGTAGTCCAGCCCCGACCACAGGCGCTGCAGGCCCTGCTCGGGGGTGGGGGCGTCGTCCTGGTTGTGCAGCGCCACTTCCACCAGTTCGACATCGTCGAAGCTCAGGCCGGCCAGGCTCAGCGCGCCCTTGTAGCCATGCAGGCTCATGGCACGGGCGATGCTGCCCGGGCGGTTGTCGCCCCAGGCCGGCAGCGCCAGGCGCTTGCCCTTGAGGTCCCGGGCGCTGCGGATGCCGGAGTCGGGGCGTACCAGGACGGTCTGCCATTCCTCGATCCAGGTCAGGCCGATCAGGCGGCTGGGCGAACCGGCGGCGCGGGCGGCCAGGGCCGGCACGTTGCCGCCCTCGCGAAACAGCCCGGGCAACTGGTGGTCGTAGTGGTGATGGCCGAGCTGGCGGGCCTCCTGCAGGGTCTCCACCGGCAGGCCGTCGGCGGCGAATTCCTCGCCCAGCCAGCCCAGGGTGTAGGCGATGCCGGAGGCGGTCGGCACCGGGCAGCGGGTGAACCAGATCTGTTCGAGGGCCGGTGCGGCAGGCAACGGCAAGGTAGCGGCGATTGACATGGGCATGTTCCATCAAGCGAAGGTAGCCATGCCATTGCAGCGCCCGTGCCAACTCACCAACTCATTGTTTTTGTTGGTTTTTTAGAGACCTTCTGAACACCGGGTGCTGGCCTGGCAGCAGTGTTGCAGCTGCCCTGCTGCTGCCAGAGCAACAATCGGCGCCCCGCTGCTGCCCCAGCAGCACCCCGCCGCCCGTACCTGGCCGCAGCCCTTGTGGCACAAGGCTTTGCGGCGTGTGGCACAGAACCTGCTCAAGGGCCTGAAACCTGTTCATTCAAGGAAGCCCCCGCATGAGTACCCCGCCCCGCCGCCTGGAAAGCGCCGCCCAGGCCATCGCCGCCGCCCATGAAATCGCCGGCCAGATCGCCGAGCTGGCCCGCGACCGGCACAACAACCGCCAGTTGCCGCGTCGCCAGGCCCAGCTGCTGTCCGACAGCGGCCTGACCGCCATCGGCGTGCCCGCGCAGTTCGGCGGGCTGGGCGCTTCGGTACAGACCATCGTCGAGACCGTGCGCATCGTGTCCGCCGCCGATGGCGGTGTCGGGCAACTGCTGCAGATTCACAACGTGATGCTGCGCGGTGTGCTCAGCGGCTACCCGGATGAAGTGCGCGAGCGCCTGATCGCCGACCTGCTCGCCGGCAAGCGCCTGGGCAACGCCCTGGCCGAGGTCGGCGGCAAGAACAAGTTCGCCCTCAAGACCCGCATCGAGCGCCGCGAAGACGGCAAGCTGGTGCTCAACGGCAGCAAGTTCTACTCCACCGGCTCGTACCTGGCCGAATGGATCTCGCTGACCGCCGCCAGCGACGACGGCGGCGCCGGGGTGTTGCTGCACCGCGACACGCCGGGCCTGACCCTGCTCGACGACTGGGACGCCTTCGGCCAGAACAACTCGGTGAGCGGCACGGTGCAGTTCGACAACATCGAGCTGGACGAGCGCTATGTACTGCGCCGCCAGGGCCCGATGAAGCGCACCGGGCTGACCTTCCCGCAGATACTGCACGCGGCCATCGACACCGGCATCGCCGCCGGCGCCCTGCAGGCCGGCATCGACTACCTCAACCAGCACGCGCGCCCGTGGGTGGAGAGCGAGGTGGAGCGCGCCAGCGAAGAGCCGCACATCATCCGCCAGGTCGGTGAATACGCCGTGGCCCTGCGCGCCGCCGAATCGCTGCTGCGCGATGCCGCACGGACCTTCGATGCGCACGAGCTGGCCCCCGACGACAAGGCCCTGCAGGACGAGCTGATTCTCTCGGTAGCCACCGCGCGGGCGCACTCGGATGCCGCCTCGCTGAAGATCTCCAGCGACATCTTCTCGCTGCTGGGGGCCAGCGCCTCGCTGAGCAAATGGAACCTGGACCGCTTCTGGCGCAATGCGCGGGTGCACACCACCCACGACCCGATCCGCTGGCGCCTGCACCACGTGGGCAACTACTACCTCAACGGCATCGACCCGGGCGAATACACCGCCATTCTCGCCGCCAGGCAGAGCGCGGGCGCCAGCCGCTGAACACCGGGCGCGGGGCCTGCCCTGCGCCTGCTTTCCCCTTTGTCTCGAGTTTTCCATGAGCCCTCGACACCCGCTGCTGCGCAGCCTGGCGATCTACCGCGAAATGCCCTGGCGTTTCGCCCTGGTCGCCGGGCTGTTCGTTTTCATCAACCTGGGGCTGGTCTGGCAGCAATGGCTGATCGGCCATGCACTGAACGACGTGAGTGCCGGCGCCGCCGTGGTGCGCCTGGCCGATGGCAGCCTGGATGCACGCCTGGCCTGGCACTGGTTCTGGCTGATAGGCGCGGTGGCGCTGGGCCGCGCGGTGTTGCAGTACGCCGCGGCCATCGGCTCGCTGGTGCTCGGCCAGGCGCTGCTCACGCGCCTGCGCGAGCGCCTGCTGGCCCAGGTGCAGGCCCTGCACCTGGGTTACCACTGGCAGCACGGCATGGGCGAGATGGTCACCCGCACCACCCGCGATGCGGACAAGGTGCGCGATGCGCTGATCAGCTTCTGGCGCCAACTGGTGGAAACCCCGTTGGTGGTGCTGGCCACCGTCGGCCTGCTGGCCTGGTACGACCCGTGGCTGGCCCTGGGGCCGCTGCTGCTGACCGTGCTCGGGCTAGGCATCTTCGTGCACCAGACCGAGCGCCTGGTGGCACTGGACCGTGCCGTGGGCGCCGCCTACGACCGGGTCAACCAGGACCTGGCCGAAGGCATCGGCGCGGTACGGGTGATCAAGTCGTTCGGCCTGCAGGCCCAGCGCATCGAGGGCTTTGCCGCGCAGGTGCAGGTGTTTGCCGGGCATGCACGCCAGGCGCTGGCCTACGCCAGCTCGCGCATACCGCTGCCGCAGGCGGTGGTGGCGCTGGGGCATGTGTGGATCCTGGTGGTCGGTGCGCAGCTGGTGGCCCAGGGGCGCATCGGCATCGGCGAGCTGGTGACCTCGCTGCTGATCGCCACCACCCTGGTGTTTCGCATCGAAGGCATCGGCCGGGTGATGCAGACCTTCGCCGACGCGCGCGCCTCGGCCGAGCGTATCTGGCAGTTGCTCGATGCGCCGGTACACATCGTCAGCGGTCAGCAGTCGCTGCCCCCGGGGCCGCTGGGCCTGAAGCTGGAGGCTGTCGGCGTGGCAGCGCCCGGCGGTGGGCAGGCGGTGCTCAGCCAGTGCTCGTTGCAGATAGAACCCGGCGAGGTGGTCGCGCTGGTGGGCGCCACGGGCACCGGCAAGAGCCTGCTGGCCAGCCTGCTGCCGCGCCTGACCGAGGCCGACCAGGGCCGCGTGCTGCTGGGCAGCGCTGCACGGGGCTGGCACGACGTGCGCACCCTGGCGCTGGATGAACTGCGCCGGCGCGTGCATGTGCTGCCCCAGGAGAGCTTTCTGTTCGCCGACAGCCTGGCTGCCAACCTGCGCCTGGGTGCGCCCACGGCCAGCGACGCGCAACTGCTCGATGCACTGCGC
The DNA here is from genome assembly GCF_049942755.1 of Pseudomonas palmensis. NCBI lineage: Bacteria > Pseudomonadati > Pseudomonadota > Gammaproteobacteria > Pseudomonadales > Pseudomonadaceae > Pseudomonas > Pseudomonas palmensis. The sequence goes on along the minus strand of NZ_CP187958.1, from coordinate 4,780,049 downwards.
CAGGCCAGCGCCGAGGACGTGCTGGCACGCCTGCCCCAGGGCCTGGACACGCCGCTGGGCGACCGTGGCGTGACCCTCTCGGGCGGCCAGCGCCAGCGCCTGTGCCTGGCCCGCGCCCTGCTGGCGGCCCCCGACATCCTGTGCCTGGACGACGCCACCAGCGCGCTGGACGCGATCAGCGAGCAGCGTGTGCTCGACACCCTGCGCCAGCGCCGCAGCGATGGGCATGCACCGACCCTGCTGCTGATCGCCAGCAAGCTGAGCACCGTGCAACTGGCCGACCGCGTGCTGCTGCTGAGCAGTACCGGCATCGCCGACAGCGGCAGCCATGCGCAGCTGCTGCAACGCAACCCGACCTACCGTGAACTGCTGGGGATCGAGCATGGCTAAGCCGCAAGCGGGCACTGCCCTGAGCGATATCGAGATAGAAGAATTGCTGGCAAGAAAGGCCCTGGACCGCAGCATGTTCCGGCGCCTGCTGCCGCTGCTGCGCCCGGTGCGCCGGCAGATCGGCTGGGTGATCGGCCTGGAGCTGGTGCTGGTGTTCACCGTGTTCCTGCGCCCGTGGTTCGTGCGCGAGCTGCTCGATCACGGGCTGATCCATGACGGCAACGCCTGGCTGCTGGACCCGCCGCTGGTGCTGTGGCTGGGCGCGGGCCTGGCGGCAAGCTGGCTGGGGCGCTTCGTGCTGGCGGGGCTGTCGCAGTACATCGCCGGCAGCGCCGCGATCAGCGTGCTCAACGACCTGCGCGTGCGGGTGTTTGCGCACGTGCAGGCGCTGAGCGTGGGCTACTTCGACCGCACCCGCGCCGGGCGCATCATTTCGCGGGCCGACCGCGACGTGGACGCGCTTGAGCCGCTGCTGATCCAGGGCCCGCCCGAGCTGCTCGGCGCCCTGCTGCGCTGCAGCCTGGCGGCGGTGATGCTGTGGCTGATAGAGCCGCTGTTCTTCTTCAGCCTGATCGGCAGCGTGCCGTTGCTGCTGCTCGCCACCTGGGGCTTCAAGCGTATCGCCCAGCGCAACTGGGCGAAGGTCGCGGAAAACCGCAGCCGCTTCACCGCCCACCTGGTGGAGAGCGTCAGCGGCGTGCGCCTGCTGCAGCAGACCGGCCGGCAGCAGACCAACCTGCAGCGTTACCAGGGCCTGCTGGACGACTTCAACCGCGCGCTGATTCTGGGCAGCCTGCGCTCGGGCTGGTTCGCGCCGTTCACCGCGCTGCTGGCCGCGATGGGCATGGCGGTGCTGGTGCTGGTGGGTGGCTACGGGCTGGCCGAGGGTTCGGTGACGGTAGGCCAGGTGGGTGAAAGCCTGTTCTACGTGATGCTGTTTCTGGGGCCGTTGCAGGAGCTGACCGACCTGTTCGAGCGCTATGCCACCGGTTCGGCTTCGGCGCAGCGGATCTTTCTGCTGCTGGACACCGCGCCGCAGATTCTCGACCCGCAGGTGCCCGTGGCGTTGCCCAGGGCGCGTGGCGAGGTGCGCTTCGAGCAGGTGCGCTTTGCCTATGAGCGTCAGGCGCCAACGCCGGTGATCGACGGGCTGGACCTGCACATACGGGCCGGCGAGGTGCTGGCATTGGTCGGGCCGTCGGGGCATGGCAAGAGCACGCTGGTGCAGTTGCTCACGCGCTTCTATGACGTGGACGGCGGCGCAGTGAAGCTCGATGGCATCGATGTTCGCCAGTTGAGCCAGCAGCAGTTGCGCCGGCACGTGGGTGTGGTGCTGCAGGACAACGTGCTGTTTGCCGGCAGCATCCTCGACAACCTGCGCCTGGCAGCACCGGGGGCGGACGATGCGACGCTGATCGCGGCGGCCCGCGAGCTGGGCGCCGATGAAGTGCTGGAGCGCCTGCCGCACCAGTACGCGACCCAGGTGGGGGCGCTGGGCGCGCACCTGAGCCATGGGCAGCGCCAGCTGGTGTGCCTGGTGCGGGCGTACCTGGCAGACCCCGCGGTGCTGGTGCTGGACGAAGCCACCTCGGCGGTGGACGTGCATACCGAGCGGCGCATCCAGCGGGCGTTGCGTCGGCTGTGCGAGGGGCGCACGGCGATCATCATCGCGCATCGGCTGGCGACCATTCGCGAGGCGGACCGCATCGTGGTGATCGGCCAGGGCCGCCTGGTGGAGCAAGGGCCGCATGCGCAGTTGCTGGCCAGGGGTGGGGCGTATGCGGCGCTGCATCGCAGCTATGCGCGGGCCGGTTAGGGCCAATCGCGGGTCAAGCCCGCTCCCACAGGGGGGCATTGCTCTGGTGCTGCAACCGCCGCACCCACTGCTGCTGCACTGCTGCCCTGGCAGCAGTGCAGTCGCCCACCCCCCGCAAAATCGGGCCCGCACCGCGTGGCATGACGGTTGCACCACCTCTGGCACATTCACCGAGGAACAGCCATGAGCACCGAATTCTTCTGGCGCCTACCCCTGGGCACCGACGGGCCGCAATTGAGCACCGACCGGCACAACCGTGGCAGCTTCAGCCACCAGCACGGCCATATCGCACCCGGCCGGCTGGCAGACGGCCGCCCCGACGGCTTCACCTATATCGACTACATCGCCCAGGTGGCCAAGGCCGCCGAACTGGCCGGCTTCGAAGGCGCCCTGCTGCCCACCGGCCCCGAACCCTGGATCGTGGCCGCCGCACTGGCCCGCGAAACCCGCCGCCTGCGCTTTCTGATCGCCTTCCAGGCCGCCTGGACCCTGCCCGCCTATGCCGCACAGCAGGCCGCCATCCTGCAGCACCTGAGCCACGACCGCCTGGACTGGAACATCATCACCGGCGGCAACCCCGCCAGCCAGCGCGCCCAGGGCGACTTTCTCGACCACGACCAGCGCTACCGGCGCACCGGAGAATTTCTCGACATCATCGACGGCCTGTGGCGCAACGAGCACTTCAGCTACCAGGGCGAGGTCTATCAACTGGACAACGGCGCCCTGCCCGAGCACCTGGGCCATGTGCGCAAGCCGGGGGTGTACTTCTCCGGCTTCTCCGACCCGGCCCTGGACGTGGCTGCACGCCACGCCGATGTGTACCTGAACTGGGCCGAGCCGATCGAGCAGCTCAGGCCGCACATCGAGCGCGTGCGCGAGCTGGCCGACAGGCAGGGCCGCACGGTGCGCTTCGGCCTGCGCGTGGACCTGTTCGCCCGCGAAACCGAAGAGGCGGCCTGGCGCGACCTGCGCCGCCAGTTCGACAGGCTCGACGGCAGGCCCAGCGCCCTCTCCAGCACCTTCAGCACTGCCAGCGACTCGGTCGGCGGCGCCCGCCAGAGCGCCTATCACCAGAACATCCAGCGCTTCGACGACCTGATTCTGGGGCCAAACCTGTGGGCCGGTTTCGCCAAGGCCAAGCCCGGCCCCACCGTGGGCCTGGTGGGCAGCCACCAGAACATCGCCGAACGCCTGGCCGAGTACCGCGACGCCGGCTTCTCGACCTTCATCCTGGCCGGCAACCCGCACCTGGAAGAAGCCCTGCGCATCGGCCAGGAAGTGCTGCCGCTGGTGCAACAACAACCCATCAAGGACCCGATGCCCCTATGACCACCCCTCTCGATACCCTCTGGTACACCCACAGCCCGGTGCCGACCGGCCTTGGCATCGCCGTGCAGACCGGGCGCCTGGCCGAGGCGTTCCAGCCGCTGGGCACCTCGATCCAGTCGCTGCGCGAGTCCAGCGAGCGCGAAGTGCGCGAAGCCCACTACGACCATCACCTGCCCAACTCGGTGCGCCACGGCGGCAACATTCCGGCGATCTGGGCCTACGCCAGCGGCGTGCAGACCCGCGTGCTGGGGCTGAGCTGGGCCGATGAGGTGCAGTTGATCCTGACCACCGAGGACAGCGGCGTGAAAAGCGTGCGCGACCTCAAGAACCGCCGCTTCGGCCTGCCCAAGTGGGCCAACGTGCAGATCGACTTCACCCGCGCCCAGGCCCTGCGCGGGCTGGAAAACGCGCTCAGGCTCGAAGGCCTGGACGTGGCCGATGTTGAGCTGGTGGACTACCCCTACGGCGGCACCCACAGCGACGAGCAGGTCACCCATGTGCATGGCGCCACGGTGACCCTGGGCATGAACCGGGTGAGCCGGCGCAACAACGAACTGATCGGGCTGCTGCGCGGCGATATCGACGCGATTTTCCTCAAGGGGGCCTCGGCCTTGCAACTGGCCCACGAGTTCGGCCTGCGGGTGGTGATCGACACCGGCTCGCACCCCGACCCGCTGATCCGTTCCAACAACGGCACGCCGCGCACCCTGACCGTGGACCTGAACCTGCTGCAACAGCATTTCGGCGCGTGCACGCGCATCGTCGACGTGGTGCTGCGTACCGAGCAGTGGGCCTGGGCCAACCCCGATGAAACCCGGCGCTACCTGGCACGCGAGCTCAACACCAGCGAGTACTGGGTGGCGGCGGCGTATGGCGAGGACGCGCACCGGCGCCTGCGCACCACGCTGGACAGTCGCTCGATCGAGGCGCTGCAGGATTTCACCGATTTTCTGCATCGGTGGCATTTCATTGCGCGGCGCTTCGATGTGCGCGACTGGATCGATTTCAGTGTGCTGGAGGCGGTGATCGGGTCGACGTCGCGGGTGGCCACCTGATTGCCGGGGCTGCTTTGCAGCCCATCGCGGGTCAAGCCCGCTCCCACAGGATTCGCACGGTCCGTGTGGGAGCGGGCTTGACCCGCGATGCAAGGCGCAGCCTTGCCAACCGGTTGCTGCTGCAGCAGCAGGCATTCCACAGCCCCCTGCTGCACCACTAGCAACCCACCCCGAAACACCCGATAAAACCCATGTAAATCAACAGCTTGAAAACATGGCACAAACCCTGCTCTAGCCCCGTATCAGCCACACTCGGGGAGCCACACCATGCATCAGCTTCATCCACTGGCCAAGGGCATCGGCCTGGGCCTGCTGCTCGCAGGCACCAGCACCGCCCACGCCGACGACAACACCACGCCGGCACTCAAGACCGTCACCGTCACCGCACAACACCGCGAAGAAACCCTGCAGGAAGTGCCGGTGGCGGTCAGCGCGGTCCAGGGCACCAGTATCACCGCCGACGGCGTGCGCGCCATGGGCGACATCACCACCTTCATCCCCAACGCCTCGGCCAAGAACCCCGATGGCGATGGCCGCCCGCGCTGGTACATCCGCGGCCTGGGCACCGGCGACACCGGCGCCGCCACGGTCTACCCGGTGGGCATCTATGCCGACGACGTCTACCTCAACGCCCCCGTCGCCGGCGGCGGCCCGCTGTTCGACCTGGAGCGCATCGAGGTGCTGCGCGGCCCTCAGGGCACCCTGTACGGCAAGAACACCACGGCGGGGGCAGTCAACGTGATCTCGAAAAAGCCCACCTTCGACACCGACGGCTTCGGCACCATCGGCTTTGGCAGCAAGAACGAACGCATCCTCAACGGCGCCCTGGGCGGCACCCTGGTGGACGAACGCCTGGCCGGCCGGGTGTCGCTGTATTCCGAGGAGCGCGACGGCTTCACCCACAACCTGACCAACGACCAGACCTATGGCGACGTCAACAAGAAGGCCGTACGCGTACAGTTTCTGGCCAGGCTCAACCCGGACCTGGAGGCGCTGTGGAAGCTCCACGGGCGCCAGTTCAAGGGCGATGGCAGCAGCGGTTCGCTGCCGCTGGGCACCTATTACAACGTCGGCTACCAGCGCCCCCAGGGGCGGCGCATCGAGCTGAACGTGGACGAGCACTCCAAACTCGACCACGACGGCACCTCGCTGACCCTGAACTGGGACATCGGCGACTACCGGCTGACCTCCATCACCGCCTACGACTCTATCCGCCAGCAGTCGCTGACCGACGCCGACTACACCCCCTACGAGGTCAACGGCGCGAGCGACACCGACAACCGCTACGACCAGTACTCGCAGGAATTTCGCCTGGCCTCCCCGCAGCAGGAAACCCTGCGCTGGATGCTCGGCACCCATTACTTTCACGAAACCCTCGACAGCACCGACCGGCGTTTCGTGACCCCGGGCCCGACGCCCAACGGCACCGGCTCCAACCAGATCGGCGGGGTCGACCTGAGCAGCCTCGACTACACCCACAAGACCGACAGCTACGCGCTGTTCGGCAACCTGGCCTATGACCTGAGCGACAACTTCACCGTGACCGGCGGGCTGCGCTGGACCACCGAGAAAAAGAGCATCGACCTGGACCTGGCCCAGCTCACCCGCACCAGCGCCAACGGCCCGCTGGTGCCGCTGGGCGCTGCGGGCGCCAACGGCAACCGCGACGAGAGCAAGCGCTGGGACGCCTGGACCTACGATGTGACGCCCGAGTACCGCATCAACGACAACCTGCGGGTGTTCTTTCGCTATGCCCACGGCTTTCGCTCCGGCGGCTTCAACACCGGCCTGTCGAGCAACCTGGCGCAGCTGACCACGGTCGACCCGGAACAGCTCGATGCCTACGAGCTGGGCCTGAAATCGGAGTGGTTCGACCACCGCCTGACGGTCAACGCCAACCTGTTCTACTACGACTACCAGGACATCCAGGTCAACCTGCTGACGGTCAACAGCGGCGTGCTCACCACCGCGCTCACCAACGGTGCCAAGGGCAAGGTCAAGGGCGCGGAGCTGGAGATCGAGGGCCAGCCCACCGACTACCTGCACCTGCGCGCGGCGGTGTCGTTCCTGGACACCGAGTACACCGACTTCAAGAACGTCAACCCCACCACCGGCGAAGTGACCGCCGACTACAGCGGCAACAGCTTCGTGCGCTCGCCGCGCAACGTGGTGTCGCTGGGCGCCGACTACACCATCCCGCTGGCGATCGGCGGCAAGCTGGTGGCCGGCGCCGACGTGAGTTTTCGCGACAAGGAGTACTTTCTGGCCAACCGCCAGAGCAGCGCCGAGCCGACCCTCAGCCAGCCCCACTACACCCTGGCCAACAGCCGCCTGACCTGGTTCAGCGCGGATGAAAAGCTCAGCGTGACCGGCTTCGTCAACAACCTCACCGACCGCCGCTACCAGGTGCACGGCCGGCCCAACGGCCCCCAGGGCCAGTACGTGCTGACCTACGGCGACCCGCGCACGGTCGGCCTCAGCGTCACCAGCCGATTCTGATCGAACGCGCCGGCGGCAGGCTGCCGGCGCACTTCAACTGCCTTGCAAGGAGTACACCCCATGTTGCGTCCCACCCCCTTGGCCGGCGCCATCGCGCTGGTCATCGGCAGCGTTGCCGTGCCCGAATGCTCTGCCCAGGCCGCACCCGGCGCGGATGACAAGCTCGATACCGTGGTCGTGGTCGGCACCCGCCGCAGCGACGTCACCGCGCTGCAAAGCGCAGCCCCGGTGGATGTGCTGAGCGCCGAGAAGCTGCAGGACACCGGCGCCAGCGACCTGTCCGGTGCGCTGACCGCCCTGTCGCCCTCGTTCAGCTTCCCGCAGTCGCCCCAGGGCGCGTTCGCCGGCTCCATCGCCCAGGGCGCCTCGCTGCGCGGCCTGGCGTCGGACCAGGTGCTGGTGCTGGTCAACGGCAAGCGCCGCCATACCAGCGCCAACGTGACCCGCCAGGGCCTGGCCAACGGGCGTGGCGCAGCGGCCGTGGACCTGAGCCTGATCCCGCTCAGCGCGGTGTCGCGGGTGGAGATCCTGCGCGACGGCGCCGCCGCCCAGTACGGCTCGGACGCCATCGCCGGGGTGATCAACATCGTGCTCAAGGAGAACGACGACGGCGGCAACGTGGGCTATCGCTTCGGCGGCTACGACAAGGGCGACGGCCTGCAGCGCAAGCTCAGCGGCTGGAAGGGCCTGGCCCTGCCCAACGATGGCTTCCTGACCCTGAGCTTCGATGCCGGCAGCCAGGACCCGGCCAGCGACACCAACCCCGACAACCGGATCTTCTACCCCGGCAGCACCAGCACCGATACCCCGCGCGAGCAGAACAACCGCTACCGCACCTGGCGCTGGGGCTCGGGCAATGTCTCGGACCAGTACAACCTGGTGGCCAACAGCGAAATCGGCCTGGGCGAAGGGCTGACCGCCTATGGCTTTGCCACCTATGCGCACAAGAACACCGACGCCGACGGCTTCTTCGACCCGCCCACCACCCTGGCCCGCAACTACGGCAGCGATGCGCTGCGCCGCTACCCGGACGGGCGCCTGCCGGTCACCCGCTACAACCTGCAAGACTATGCCGTGACCGGCGGCCTGCGCTGGGAGGACGAAACCCTGGGCACGTTCGACCTGGCAGCCAACTACGGCAACGACACGTTGAAGTCCACCGACCGCAACGCCATCAACCCCAGCTGGGGCACGGCCAGCCCGTCGAGCATCTACACCGGCGAGCGCGAGAACCAACAGACCAACCTGACCCTGGACTGGGTGCGCGACTTCCCCACCGACCTGCTGGCCAGGCCGCTGACCCTGTCGGCGGGCCTGGCCTGGCGCAAGGAGAACTACCACCTGGGCGCCGGCGAGGCGGCCGGCTGGCAGAACGGGCCGCTGTTCGGCAGCCTGGACCCGGTCAGCGGGCGGCCGATCCCCGGTTACTACTCGGGCATCACCAACGTCGATGCCGCGTCGCTGGAGCGCAAGGTGTTCGGCGCCTATGTCGACCTCGAAGGGCAGCTCACCGACAAGTTCCAGGCCGGCGTGGCGCTGCGCTCGGAGCATTACTCGGACTTTGGCGACACCACCAACGGCAAGCTGTCGCTGCGCTACGACTTCACCCCGCAGATCGCCGCACGCGGCAGCCTCAGCACCGGCTACCGCGCCCCTTCGCTGGTGCAGAGCGGGCTGTCCTCGTTCAGCGTGCAGGTGGTGGAGCAGCCACCTGGCAGCGGCAACTGGGTCGAGGTGCAGCAGCGCACCCTGCGTGCCGACAGCCCCGAGGCCGCGCTGCTGGGCGGGCGCGCGCTCAAGCCCGAAGAGTCGACCAACTACTCCCTGGGCCTGGTGTGGCGCCCGCTGGCCAACGCCTCGGTGACCGTGGACGCCTACCGCATCGACATCGACAACCGCATCACCCTGTCCGACCAGTTGCCGGCCAGCGTGGTGGGGCCGATCTTCGCCGGTACGCCGTATGCCAACATCCAGAGTGCGGCGTTCTATACCAACATTGCCGACACCCGCACCGACGGCATCGAGCTGGCCGGCCAGTACCAGTGGGACCTGGCGCAGTACGGCCGGCTGGACCTGAACGCCGGCTTCGCCAAGACCCGCACGCGCATCACCGAACTGCGCGATGCCGGCGGCATTGCCGGCAACCAGATCGTCGGGCGCGCCACCCAGGGCCTGATCGAGCACGGCACCCCCGACACCAAGCTGACCCTCAGCGCCAATTGGCTGTACCAGAACTGGGGCGTGACCCTGACCCAGCGCCGCTACGGTGAATGGCAGAGCCTCAATGCCAGCAACCCTGACCTGGACCAGACCTTCAGCGCGCAGTGGATCACCGACCTGGACCTGAGCTACCGCTTCGACCAGGGGCTGAAGGTCTCGGTGGGTGCGATCAACCTGTTCGACAGCCACCCCGACAAACTCGAAGGCCAGACCCTGTACGGGGTGCAGAAGTACTCGATCACCTCGCCCGAGGGCGCCCAGGGCGCGTTCTACTACACCAGCCTGAGTTACGACTTCTGAATTTTGTCCGACAATAAAATTGAGCTGGATCAACGTTTGGCGTGATGTATGGCACTTGGCCTTCATCCACTGCGACAGCGCTTCTATAGTGTGGCGGGAACCACGTTCCCCCCACTCTAAGGAGCGTTCATGCTGCGCGTACTTTCACTGGAAAACCTCACCGTCACCCGCAAACTGGCACTGGGCTTCGGGCTGATGCTGGCCCTGGCGGTGTGGTTGGCCGCCACCGGCCTCAAGGGGTTGCACAACGACAAGACTTCGTTCGAGCGGATCAACCGACTGAGCACCCTGTTCGACGAAACGGTGTTTGCCCGCGAGGCCAACTACCAGTACGCGCTGGCGCCCCAGGCCGCCCACCTGGACACCCACCAGACCCACCAGCAGGCCTTGCACAGCGCACTGAACGCGGTGCTCGAGGACGTGCAGCGCGGCGCCTGGCCCGCCGAAGACCTGCAGACCGTGCAGCAACTGGCCGACGGCCTGCAGGGCTACATCACCACCCACCAGGCCGCCCTGGCCCTGGACCCGCCCGACAGCGCCCGGGTGGTGCAGGCCAATGCCCTGCTGGCCGACCTGCAGGGCAGCATCAACGTGCTGTACAAGAAGGAAGAGGAGCGCGCTGCCGCCAGCGTGGCCACGGTGGTCTCGATTCTGCTGGGCGTGACCGTCGCGACCCTGGTGCTGGGCACCCTGATCGCCTGGCTGATCGGCCGGCAGATCGTACGCCCGCTGCGCCAGAGCCTGGAGGCGGCCGAGCGCATCGCCCACGGCGACCTCACCGTGCAGCTGGACAGCCATCGGCGAGACGAACTGGGCCAGCTGCTGCGCGCCATCGGCGACATGAGCCAGCGTCTGCGCGAGGTGATCACGCGCATTGGTCACGGCTCCTCGCAACTGGCGGTATCGGCCAGCCAGCTGGCCACCATCACCACCCAGACCCAGGCCGGCACCGACAGCCAGCGCAGCGACACCGACCGGGTCGCCACCGCCATGAACCAGATGACCTCGATGGTGCAGGCCGTGGCACGCAACTCCGAAGACGCAGCCCAGGCGGCCCGCCAGGCCGACGAGGAAGCCAGCGGCGCCTCGGGCATCTCGCGCAATGCCATCGTGCAGATCGAGGCGCTGGCCGGCGAGGTCGGGGTGTCGGCCGAGTCGATGAGCCGCCTGCACCAGGAAATCGACCGTATCGCCAGCGTGCTCGGGGTGATCAAGGCCGTGGCCGGGCAGACCAACCTGCTGGCGCTCAATGCCGCCATCGAGGCGGCACGTGCCGGCGAGGCCGGGCGCGGCTTCGCAGTGGTGGCCGACGAGGTGCGCAGCCTGGCCCAGCGTACCCAGCAGTCTTCCGAGGAGATCGAGCACCTGATCGGCGAGTTGCAGCGCATTGCCAACGAGAGTACGCAGATCATGCAGTCCAGCGTGGAGCAGACCCAGTCGACCGTGACCGGGGTGCGCAACACCGGCGATGCGCTGGCGGCGATCACCCGGCAGGTCTCGGACATCCAGCAGATGAGCCTGCGCATCGCCAGCGCCGCCGAAGAACAGACCACGGTGGTCGAGGAAATCACCCGCAACGTGCTGCATGTGCGCGAAACCGCCGACCAGTCGGCACTGGCCAGCAGCGAGATCGCCAGCTCCAGCGTCGAACTGGCGCGCCTGGGCAGCGACCTGCAGAGCCTGGTGGTGCATTTTCGCACCTGACGGCTCGCGGCACGGGCTGCGGCGCAGGGCGCGGGCAGGTGAAGGGGGAAAACGGATTGACTCCGTTTCCTGGCTGACCCAAGCTTGCCCCACCCCGCCTGCCCGGATGCCGCATGTCAAAACCGCGCCTCTATACACTGCTCAGCCTGCTCGTGCTGCTCGTCATCGGGCTGGGCTACGGCTGGCTGGGTGACGCCCCGGCCCCCGCGCCGGCCCCCAGCCATGGCTACACCAAGGCGCTGACCATGGCCCATGAAGGGCAGCCGGGGGCGGCGCGGGTGCTGTACCAGCAACTGGCGCGCGCCGACCTGTCGGGCATTCGCCGCGCCAGCCTGCATGCCGAGCTGCCCAACTACCCTTCGCCGCTGGCGCTGAAGCTGGCCGACCAGGACCTGAGCCACGACGACCCGCTGGTGCGCCGCGCGGCGATCGCCAGCATCAGCGCGCTGGTGCCGGCGCCGCAGCGCAGCGTGCTGCTGGGGCCGATGCTCGAAGACCCCGAGCAGAGCGTGCGCTTTGCCGCGGTCGATGCGCTGCTGGGGCTGGGCCCGGACGATGTCGGCCTGTACTACGGCCCGCTGCAGCAGGCACTGGAGCAGTACCAGCAGGCCTTGCTCAAGCAGCTCGACGATGCCGCCGCCCAGGTGCACCTGGCCCGGCTGTACGTGCACGAGGGCCATGACGACGAGGCGGCGCAGGCACTGGAGCGAGCGCTGGCGCTGGCCCCCGACGACCTCGAGGCACTGGCGGCCAAGGTGCGCCTGCTCGACAGCCAGGGCCACGCCGATGCCTCCCGCGAGCTGCTGGCCCAGGCGCTCAAGCGCCACCCAGACTCGGCCTTCCTGCAACACGAGCTGGGCCTGTGGCTGATGCGCCACGACCAGCACGAATACGCGCTGCTGGCGTTCGACCGGGCCCTGGCGCTGGACCCGGACAACGCCGAGTATCGCTATACCCTGGCGTTGACCCTGCACAGCCTGGAGCAGGTCGAGGTGGCGCAGAAGCAGCTCGAAACCCTGCTCGCCCGCCAGCCGGCCAACCGCAAGGCGCGGGTGCTGCTGATCGGCTACTGGAAAGAGACCGGCCAGCTGCAGAACGTGCAGGTGCTGCTGGCCCAGCTGGAGCAGCAGAACCCGGACGATCCGCTGGTGCAGCAAGGCCTCTGAGGCCCCTCGTCCGGGCTCCCGCAAGCGTTTTGAACCCCGCCGAAAGTGGCGTGTCCAGTGATAGTGCATGGATAAAAAGGCAATCGCCTGGCTGTGCGTTATCAAAGGAGATCGCCCGTGAACAATTCGGTGCCAAACGGCGAACGCGCACTGATACTTGCCCCGCCCACCCTCAGCCGCCTGGCGCTGAACCTGTTCGACGAAGCCGGCATACAGGCGCTGGCCACCCGCGACCTGGACGAGATGGCCGATGCCCTGGGCCAGGGCGCGGGGCTGGCCATCATCGCCGACGAGTCCCTGGGCGGCTTCGTGCAGTCGCCCGTGCACAACTACCTGCGTACCCAGCCCGTCTGGTCGGACCTGCCGGTGGTGCTGCTGACCAGCCCGGCCCGGGCGCCGGACGCCGACCTGCACACGGCGCTGGGCAACCTGTTCCTGCTGGCATGCCCGTTCCAGCCCAGCGGCCTGCTGGCCCTGACCCACGCTTCGCTGCGCGCGCGCCGTCGCCAGTACCAGGCCCAGTACAGCGCGGCCCGCCTGCAGGACCTGGAGCAGCGGGTGGAAGAGCAACTGCGCCACCTGCGCGAAGACGAACAACAGCTGCGCCACACGCAGAAGATGGAAGCCATCGGCCAGTTGGCCGGCGGTGTGGCCCACGACTTCAACAACCTGCTTACCGGCATCGGCGGCAGCGTGGAGCTGATCCGCCGGCGCCTTGCCCAGGGCCGCCAGGAAGACCTGCCCAAGCTTATCGACATGAGCCTGGGGGCGGTGCAGCGCGCCGCCAGCATGACCCATCGGCTGCTGGCATTCTCCAGCCGTCAGCCGCTGGATGCGGGCCCGGTCAGCCTGGCCAGCCTGCTGGACGGCGACCAGCTGCGCGCCCTGCTGACCCCGCAGATCGACCTGCAGGTCAGCCTCGACGCCGACCTGTGGCACATCGAGGTGGACGCGCAGCAGTTGCGCGAAGCCATCGACAACCTGCTGAGCAACGCCCGTGATGCCATGCCCAACGGCGGTGAGCTGCGCATCCACGCCGGCAACCGTCGCCAGGGCAAGCCGTTGCCTGGCGGGCATCCGCTGGCCAGCGGCGACTATGTACTGTTGAGCGTGCACGACAACGGCTGCGGCATGCCGCAAAGCAGCGTGGACCGCGCCTTCGACCCCTTCTTCACCACCAAGCCCATCGGCCAGGGCACCGGGCTGGGCCTGTCGATGGTGTATGGCTTCAGTCGCCAGTCACAGGGGCACGTGGCGCTGTACAGCAGCATCGGCCATGGCACCCAGGTCGAGCTCTACCTGCCGCGTCATGTGGGGGATGTACAGGGCGCGCCAGCGCCCGCCCCCGGCCCGCCGCCAGAGGCCAATGGCAGCAACCGCGTGCTGATCGTGGAGGACGACCACACGGTGCGCCAGCTGGTCCACGAGACCCTCGCCGAGCAGGGCTACCAGTGCTGCGAGGTGGCCGACGCCAGCCTGGCACTGTCGGTTCTGCGCTCCGACCGGCCGATCGACCTGCTGATCAGCGATGTGGGGCTGCCGGGGATGAACGGGCGCCAGCTGGCGGAGATCGCGCGCAAGCTGCGCCCGGGGCTGAAGGTGCTGTTCATCACCGGCTACGCCGAAAACGCCACCTCGTGCCGGGGCTTTCTCGACCCGGGCATGCAGATGATCAACAAGCCATTCAAGTTCACCCAGCTGACGCGCAAGGTGGCGCAGATGCTCGGCCCGGGCAACGCCCCATGAGCCTGCCCCAGCCCCCGCCGGTGGCCGGCCGGCAGATCACCGAGCACGCCGTGCGGGTGCTTACGGTGAATGTGCACAAGGGCTTCAGCGCGTTCAACCGGCGTTATGTGCTGCCCGAGCTACGCGAGGCCGTGCGCAGCCAGGACGCCGACCTGGTGTTTCTGCAGGAGGTGCTGGGCAGCCACCGTGGCCATGCCAGCCGCCACCCGGACTGGTCCCACGTGCCGCAGTACGAGTTCCTGGCCGACAGCCTGTGGCCGCAGTACGCCTACGGGCGCAACGCTGTGTACCCGGACGGCGAGCACGGCAATGCGCTGCTGTCCAAGTTCGCCATCCGGCATTACGAAAACCTCGATGTGAGCGTGACCGGCAGCGAGCGCCGCGGCCTGCTCCACGCCGTGCTCGATGTACCCGGCCAGCGCCCGCTGCATACCGTGTGTGCGCACCTGGGGCTGGATGAGCGCCAGCGCGTCAAGCAGTTGCGCCTGCTGTGCCGGCTGCTGGACAGCCTGCCCGTCGAGGCGCCGGTGATCGTGGCGGGCGACTTCAATGACTGGCGCCAGCGCGCCGACCAGCACCTGGCCGGCTGCGGCCTGGTGGAGGTGTTCACCCAGGCCCACGGGCGCCCCGCACGCAGCTTTCCGGCGCGCTGGCCGCTGCTGTGCCTGGACCGTATCTATGTGCGCAACGCCCAGGCCCGGCAACCCCGGGTGATGGGGCGCAAACCCTGGTCGCACCTGTCAGACCACTTGCCGCTGTTCGTGGAGGTACTGCTATGAAGGCCGACTGGCGCGAGGATAACGAGGTGCAATTGCTGATCAATGGCGAGGCGTACTTCCCGGCCGCCTTCGAGGCGATTGCCAATGCCAGGGAGCAGGTGCTGCTGGAGACCTTCATCATTTTCGAAGACAAGGTCGGCAAGCAGCTGCAACAGGTATTGATCGAGGCAGCGCAACGCGGCGTGCAGGTGGAGGTGCTGGTGGACGGTTATGGCACCGCCGACCTGAGCAGCGCCTTTCTGCTGGCGCTGAGCCAGGCCGGAGTGCACCTGCAGGCGTTCGACCCGAGCCCGCGGCGGCTGGGGCTGCGCACCAACCTGTTCCGCCGCCTGCACCGCAAGATCCTGGTGATCGACGGGCACACTGCCTTTGTCGGTGGAATCAACTACAGCGCCGACCACCTGGCCGACTTCGGGCCGATGGCCAAGCAGGACTACGCCGTGCGGGTACGGGGGCCGATCGTGGCCGACCTGCAGCAGGCCACCCTGACCCTGCTCGACGCCCAGCGCGCCCGCCCTGTGCGGCCCCGGGGCTGGTGGCGCCGGGCACCGCCGATCAGTGCCGACAGCGTGCAGGCGCGCATGTGCCTGTGCATCCGCGACAACGCCGAGCACCCCACCGACATCGAGCAGCACTACATGCGCGCCATCGTCACCGCGCGCGAACGGATCATCATCGCCAATGCGTACTTCTTCCCCGGCTACCGGATGCTGCGGGCCCTGCGCAATGCGGCCCGGCGTGGCGTGGACGTCACCCTGATCCTGCAGGGCATGCCCGACATGCCGCTGGTGCGGCTGTGCTCGCGCATGCTCTACAACTACCTGCTGCGCGACGGCGTGCGCATTCACGAGTACTGCGAGCGCCCGCTGCACGGCAAGGTCGCGGTGGTGGACCGCGAGTGGTCCACGGTGGGGTCGAGCAACCTCGACCCGCTGAGCCTGTCGCTGAACCTCGAGGCCAACCTGGTGATCCGCGACCAGGCCTTCAACCAGCTGCTGGGCGAGCACCTGCAGGCGCTGGCCCACAGCCAATGCAAGCCGGTGACCCTGCAACGGGTGCTGCGCGGCTACTGGTGGCGCGCACCGCTGATCTTCATGGCGTTCCACTTCACCCGCCTGTTCCCGGCCATCGTCGGCTGGCTGCCTGCGCACCAGCCCCGGCTCAAGCCGCTGCAGCCGCCAGCGGCGCTCCAGGAGCCACTGTCATGAAGCTTTCCGGCACACACTGGCAATGGGCGCGCCGGGCCCTGACCCTGGCGTTCTTCATCCTGATACCGACATTGCTGTTCATGTTGCTGCGCAACCAGGACTGGGGCGAGGTGCGTCACGCCCTGGTGTCCTATCCGCCCGGGGTGTTGCTGCTGGGCGGGGCGATTGCGGCGTGCAGCTTCGTGCTGTTCAGCTGCTATGACCTGCTGGGGCGGCGCTACACCGGCCACCAGCTGCCGGCGCGCCAGGTCGTGCCGCTGGCCTTCGTGTGCTACGCGTTCAACCTGAACCTGAGTGCCTGGGTGGGCGGGGTTGCCCTGCGCTATCGCCTGTATTCGCGCCTGGGGCTGGATGTACCGACCATCAGCCGCCTGCTCGGGCTGGGCCTGGTGACCAACTGGCTGGGCTACCTGCTGGTGGCCGGCAGCCTGTTCGCCTGTGGCCTGCCGCGCCTGCCGGCGGGGATGGAGATCGGCACCGGCGGGCTGCGCGTGATCGGCGTGCTGATGCTGCTGGCCGCTGCGGCCTACCTGGGCGCCTGCGCGTTCGCCAGGCGCCGCAGCTGGCAGGTGCGCGGGCAGGTGCTCACGCTGCCGGGTATCCGCCTGGCACTGCTGCAGGCCGTCATGGGGGCATGCAACTGGCTGCTGATGGGGCTGGTGATCTACACCCTGCTGCCGGACAAGGTGGGCTACCCGAGCATCGTCGGGGTGTTGATGATCAGCAGCATTGCCGGGGTGATCACGCATATTCCGGCAGGCCTGGGGGTGCTGGAGACGGTGTTCATCACCCTGCTGCAGGGCCAGTACGCCAAGGGCACCCTGCTGGCGGCGCTGATTGCCTACCGCGTACTGTACTTTCTGCTGCCGCTGCTGGTGGCCTGCGTCGTCTACCTGCTGCTGGAGCGCGTGGCCAGTCAGGGCGCCGGCGTGCCGGCCCCCGGCCCGCGCGACTCGGCGCGCTGAAGCATGGCCTTGACCTTGCGCTGCAGGCGGTCCAGCGGGAACGGCTTGGTCAGCAGTTCCACCCCCGCCTCGAGGGTGTCACGCTGGGCGATGGCTTCGTCGGTGTAGCCGGTGATGAACAGTATGTTCTGCTGCGGGTTGTGCCGGCGCACCTCGCTGGCCACCTGGCGCCCACTGAAACCGCCGGGCAGGCCGATGTCGGTGATCAGCAGGTCGACCGGCGGGCCGGCCAGGCACGCCGCCAGGCCTGAACGGCCATCCACGGCCTCGATCACGTCGTAGCCTTCCTGTTGCAGCACCTCCTTGATCAGCATGCGCAGGGTCGGTTCGTCATCGATCAGCAGGATCCGCCCCTTGCCCGGCACGCTGGCCTTGGCCGGCACCGGTACGCTGGCCGCAGACTGGCCGTCGGCGCCACAGTAGCGTGGCAGCACCAGCCTGATGCGGGTGCCGCCGGTATCGGACGCCTCGATCCACACCCGCCCGCCCGACTGACGCACGAAACCGTACACCATCGACAGGCCCAGGCCGGTGCCCTGGCCCACGGGCTTGGTGGTGAAGAAGGGTTCGAAGGCGCGCTCCATCACCTGGGGGCTCATGCCCTGGCCGTCGTCCTCGACCGTCAGCGAGCAGTAGTCGCCAGGGGGCAGGCCGTCCCTGCCTGCGACCCGGGCATCGTAGCGTTCATTGCCGGTACTGATGGTCAGGCGCCCGCCGGCGCGCATCGCATCGCGTGCGTTGATGCACAGGTTGAGCAAGGCGTTTTCCAGCTGGTTGGCGTCCACCAGGGTGCGCCACAGCTGCGGCTCGACCTTCAGCTGCAGGGCGATGTCCGGGCCCAGGGTCTGGCGGATCAGGGCGTCCATGCCGTGCACCAGGGCATTGAGGTCTGCCGGGCGCGGGTCGAGGGGCTGGCGCCGGGCGAATGCCAGCAGGCGGTGGGTGAGCACCGCCGCGCGCTGGGACGCCTCCTTGGCGGCGGCGATGTAGCGATCCAGGCCGTCCAGCTGGCCACTGCCGATACGCCGCTCGATCATTTCCAGGCTGCCGCTGATGCCGGTCAGCAGGTTGTTGAAGTCGTGCGCCATGCCGGCGGTCAACTGGCCCACGGCATCCATCTTCTGGCTCTGGCGCAGCAGTTCCTCGGCTTGCACCAGGGCCGCGGCGCGCTCCTGGTCCAGGGTGATGTCGTGGCCGATGGCGGTATAGATGCCGGTGCTGGGCACGATCGACCAGTTGAACCAGCGGTAATGGCCGTCGCGGTGACGGTAGCGGCACTTGAAGCCCTGCACGGTCTGCCCGGCCCGCAGTTGCTGGTGCACCGCTTCGATGCCCGGCCGGTCGTCGACATGGCACAGCTCCAGCACCGGCCTGCCGATGAACGAATCGTCCCAGCCCAGCAGCTCGCGACCGCAGGCATTGATGGCGTAGATCTGCAGGTCTTCGCGCACCAGCATCATGATGTCGCTGGACAGCTCCCAGATGCGCTCGTGGTCTGCGGTCTGCTCCATGATCTTCTGTTCGAAGGCATCGGCGCGTTCGCGCCACACCTGCTCGTTTCTGACCGTCTCGGTGGTTTCGAACACGGTGTTCAGAAAGCCCGCCACCTGGCCGGACTCGTCGCGCACCGGGCTGTAGCAGAAGGTGAAGTACGCCCGCTCCACGTCCCCGTTGCGGTCGGTATCGAGCGCGAAGTTTTCCATGAACACCGCTTCGCCGGCGTAGGCCCGCTGCGCCAGGGCGCTGATATCGTCCCACACGTCGCTCCAGATCACGCTCAGCGGCTTGCCCAGCGGCGCCGGCTTGGCGCCGAGCAAGGGCACGAACGCGTCGTTGTGGATGCTGATCAGCTCGGGGCCCCACACCAGGCAACCCGGAAACTTGGAAGCCAGCAGCATGTCCACGGCGATGCGCAGCGAAGCCTGCCATTGCGGCGCCGGCCCCAGGGCGGTGCGGCTCCAGTCGAACTGGCGTACCGCATCGCTCATGCCGCCCGACAGGTTCGGGGCCGCTTCAGAGTGGGGGGTGTGCATGATCGGGTGCGCTTCCTTGGGGCTCAAGGCTCGGACTGCTCGCCGATATCTTCGTTCCAGAGCTGGGGGTGGTCCTCGATGAATCTGCGCATCAGGCCGGTGCAGGTGGCGTCATGCAGCACCTGCAGGTTCACGCCACGGCTCTGCAGCAGGTCCTCCTCGCCCAGGAAGGTGTGGTGCTCGCCGATCACCACCTGCTTGATGCCGTACAGCAGGATGGCGCCGCTGCACATGGCGCAGGGTGACAGGGTGGTATAGAGGGTGGCGTCGGCGTACACGCTGGCCGGCTGGCGCCCGGCATCTTCGAGCGCGCTCATTTCACCATGCAGTATCGCGCTGCCCTGTTGCACCCGTCGGTTGTGGCCGCGTCCGATGATCCTGCCCTGGTGCACGATCACCGAGCCGATGGGAATGCCACCTTCTGCCAGGCTCTTCTGCGCTTCGTCGATGGCGGCCTGCATGAACGGGTCGGTGTGTGTGGACATGATGGCGGTGACTCCTGTGACAGCGGCTGTATGGGTGGAAACTAGCACAACGCCCTGGGCGATGGCGGGTTTTGCGGCCGCGACTATGCTCTATAGGTTTGCTTCGCCCCCCCCCTCCCCGCGCCCGATCACCAGAGGAACGCTGCAATGAGCAAGAAAGTACTGGTAGTGCTGACCAATACCGCCAGGTATCCGAGCCTCAAGCGCGCCACCGGGCTGTGGCTGGGCGAAGCCGTGCACTTCGTTGCGGTGATCGAGAAGGCCGGCTGCAAGGTGGACTATGTGAGCCCCGCCGGCGGCTACGTGCCGATCGACCCGCACAGCCTGAGCATGGCCCCGGACCTGGATTGGCAGTGGTACGACGACAAGGCGTTCATGAACCGCCTGGGCGCCACCCTGGCCCCTGACCAGGTCAAGGCGCAGGACTACCACGCGATCTATTTCACCGGCGGCCACGGGGTGATCTGGGACTTCCCCGACAACACGGCATTGCAGGGCCTGGCGCGCCAGATCTTCGAGGCCGGCGGCGTGGTGGCCTCGGTGTGCCATGGCGCGGTCGGCCTGCTCAACATCAAGCTCAGTGACAACACCCTGCTGCTCAAGGACCGCGAGGTTACCGGGTTCTCCAACGTCGAGGAACAACTGGTCGAACTGGACAAGGTGGTGCCGTTTCTGACCGAGAACGAACTGGCCGCGCGCGGTGGCCTGTACAGCAAGGCCGAGGACCCCTGGCAGGAATACGTGGTGCGCGACCAGCGCGAGGGGCGCCTGATCACCGGGCAGAACCCCGCCTCCTCGGCCGCTGTCGCACGCCAGGTGCTGGCAGTACTGGCCGCATCGAAGGCAGGCTAGCCCCCCGGAGCGTCGACGAATAGCACGGCCAATGTCGTCGCGTCTTACAAGGGCAAACTACGCCCCTCACTTATGCTGAACGGCATCCGCTCAAGATGCCCGCGCGCCCCTGCGGCCCGCTCTGTCAACATAGGTGAATCATGCCCCGTCACAAATTTCGCGCTGGCCGTGTGCTGCTGGAACTGCTGGTCATCCTGTTGATCGGCCTGACCCCTGTGGGGTGCGGCCTGTTGATCATGAGCTGGCAGGTGGAAAAGATGCTGGCCGAGTCGACCCTGGTCTCGATCCAGCACACCCAGCAGGACATCGATCGCATCCTCGACTCGCTGCACAATGCCAGCAACAAGGTGCTCAACCTGGCGGACTTCCCCTGCCCGCGGGCCCTGCCCAGCCTGCGTACCGAAGTGGTGATGCGCCCCGAGCTGCGCTCGCTGGTGCTGGTGCGCGAGAACCGGGCCTACTGCAGCACGGTGCACGGCGAATACCAGCTGCTGGTCGACCCGGGCAGCTTCTTCAACCAGCGCCTGCGCCTGGAGCCGGGCAACGATGTGACCCCGGACTCGGCCATCCTGTATTACCGCCTGCAGGAGTACCCGCTCGGCGTGCTGGCCCTGGTCGACGCCAAGACCCTGCAAGCCACGATGCAGCGGGTAAAGGCCAGCGCCAATCTGGTGCTGCAGTTCGGTGACGATTACCTGTGGAGCGAGGGCAGCACCTTCGACGACGTGCTGCCCGATCACTCCGAACAGCATGTCCGCGTGCTGTCCGCCAGTTACGGGTACACCATCCATGGCGGCTACCCGGACGGCCATATCTGGCAGGCGATGCTGTCCAACGCCCAGGCCATCATCCCGTCGTTGCTGCTGGTGGGCGTCATGACCTCGGCAGCGGTGTACTGGACGCTGTTTCGCAACCGCCGCGCGCCATCGGTGCGTCGTTACGGTTGAGGCCGGCGCAGGCACAAAAAAAGGCCATCGAGGCATGCTCGATGGCCTTTTTGCATACGCGCCGCGTTTATTCGGCGGTCAGTACACCGCGGCGAACCTGGTCGCGCTCGATGGATTCGAACAGGGCCTTGAAGTTACCCTCGCCGAAGCCGTCGTCACCCTTGCGCTGGATGAACTCGAAGAACACCGGGCCCATCAGGGTTTCGGAGAAGATCTGCAGCAGCAGGCGCTTGTCGCCCGCCTCGGACGAGCCGTCCAGCAGAATGCCCCGCGACTGCAGCTCGCCCACCGGCTCGCCGTGGTTCGGCAGACGGCCTTCGAGCATTTCGTAGTAGGTATCCGGCGGCGCGGTCATGAAACGCATGCCGAGCTTTTTCAGCGCGTCCCAGCTCTTGATCAGGTCGTCGGTGAGGAAGGCGACGTGCTGGATGCCCTCGCCGTTGAACTGCATCAGGAACTCTTCGATCTGGCCGGCGCCCTTGGAGGACTCCTCGTTCAGCGGGATACGGATCATCGCGTCGGGGGCGGTCATGGCCTTGGAGGTCAGGCCGGTGTACTCACCCTTGATGTCGAAGTAGCGGATCTCGCGGAAGTTGAACAGCTTCTCGTAGAAGCCGGCCCAGTAGGCCATGCGCCCGCGATACACGTTGTGGGTCAGGTGGTCGATGATCTTGAGGCCGGCGCCGACCGGGTTGCGGTCCACGCCTTCGATCCACTTGAAGTCGATGTCGTAGATCGAGCTGCCTTCCTCGAAACGGTCGATCAGGTACAGCGGCGCGCCGCCGATACCCTTGATCGCCGGCAGACGCAGTTCCATCGGCCCGGTCTCGATCTCGACCGGCTGGGCACCCAGCTCCAGGGCACGGGCATAGGCTTCATGGGCATTGCGCACACGGAAGGCCATGCCGCACACCGACGGACCATGCTCGGCGGCAAAGTAGGACGCCACGCTCTTGGGTTCGTTGTTCAGGATCAGGTTGATGCCGCCCTGACGGTACAGGTGCACGTCCTTGGAGCGGTGGCTGGCAACCTTGGTGAAGCCCATGATCTGGAAGATCGGCTCCAGGGTACCCGGGACAGGTGCGGCCAGTTCAATGAACTCGAAGCCCATCAGGCCCATCGGGTTTTCGAAGATATCTGCCATGTTCGTTTCCTCATCATCAAAGCGTTCAAATCACAGGGGTAGCTTGCTGTCGATGTGGAGCGAACGTGGCGGCGCGCAGGAGATGCCCCTCACACTGCGGGCGAGGTAGTCACCATAAATCAGTTTGAACCCATGACACTTCATATGGGACCTATTCTCGGCCGTCTGATCCTCCAGTGGCGAAGGACCTTATTATTGTATGCGTAACGCGATTCTACAGGGCGTAAGAAAAATTGTAAGTACTTTAGTGCCCGGGCCTGCCGACAGCGGCAGCCTCCCCTGCAGTACATCAGGCTGACGCCTCAGCTGTATACAGGCCGATGAACGGCTATGCTGTGCGCTCGGGGTACCAGGGAAACCCTGCCCTTGAAATCATCCGCGCTCATCCCGCACAGGTAGCCACCATGCCCCTCACGAAAAAACGCCCCGGTCGCTGGACCCTGCGAGCCCTGCTGCCATGGCTGGTGGGGGCGATACCGGTGGTGTCCGGCGTGCTGATCATGCACTGGCAGGCCCAGCGTGAGCTCGAGGCCAGGGCCGTGAACACGGCCGCCCTGGTCACCGGGCACTTCGAACGCATCCTCGACAACATCGCCGGCGCCGCCCAGGCCCTGCTGCCCCTGACCCGCCAACCCTGCGCAGAGGCCACGCTGGCCCTGCGCGAACAGGTGACACGCGGCTCGTTCGTGCGCTCCAGCAACCTGTTTCGTGACAATGACCTGTACTGCAGTTCGCTGTTTGGCAACTTCAGCGAGCCGGTGGATGCCAAGGACTATGTCGATGGCAGCCTGTGGCTGATGAACGGCAACTCGGTGACGCCCGGCCATGCACTGCTGGCCTACCGGCTCAGCAAGGGCAACGACGGCGCCATCACCACCGTCGATGGCGACCACCTGAGCAGCGCCCTGGAGCTGCTCGACCAGGGCACCACCCTGGTGCTGCAGGTAGGCCCCAACTGGATGGGCGAAGACGGCGTGGTGCACCAGGGCCCGCCCCCGGTGTTTGCCGTGGCGCCGACGCAGCAGGCCTCGCAGCGCTATCGTTTTTCGGTGCACAGCGGTTATGCCGCTGGCGAGCCCTGGCGCCTGATGCGCGCCGAGTACCCGGGGCTGTTCGGCCTGGTGACCCTGCTGGGCGTGATGGCCGGCGCGGCCTGCCGCTGGCAGCTGCGCAGGGCCAGTTCGCCACGGGTGGAGCTGCAACGGGCACTGGAGGCCGACGAGTTCATCCCGTACTTCCAGCCGGTGGTGCGCGAGGGTGACTACCGCTGGGCCGGCGCCGAGGTGCTGATGCGCTGGCAGCACCCGCGCGAAGGCATGGTGCGCCCAGACCTGTTCATTCCCTATGCCGAGCACAGCGGCCAGATCGTGCCCATGACCCGGCGCCTGATGCAGCGCGTGGCCGAAGGCCTGGCGCCCCACGCCCAGACCTTTGGCGACGGCTTTCATGTGGGCATCAACATCACTGCCGATCACTGCCAGGACATGGCCCTGTATGACGACTGCCGCGATTTTCTCGCCGCCTTCCCGCCTGGCCGGGTGATCCTGACCCTGGAGCTGACCGAGCGCAAGCTGGTGGTACCCAGCGACACCACCGAGCAGCTGTTCGCAAGTCTGCAGGCCCTGGGGGTGATGATCGCCATCGATGACTTCGGCACCGGCCAGTCGAGCCTGGGCTACCTGCGCCAGTTCAAGGTCGACTACCTGAAGATCGACCAGAGCTTCGTGGCCATGATCGGCGTCGATGCCCTGTCGCTGCATATCCTCGACAGCATCATCGAGCTGTCGGGCAAGCTGGGCCTGGGCATCGTCGCCGAGGGCGTGGAGACCATCGCCCAGCGCGACTACCTGGCCCGGCACCGGGTGGACTTCCAGCAGGGCTACCTGTTCGCCCGGCCGATGCCGTTGGCCGAGTTCGTGGCTGCATTGGGCACACAGCCGGTTGCCCAGGTGACGCGCCCCTGAGATCATGCGCGCTCACCACTTCCCTACCCCTTCGTGCTCCCGAGGCCCCCTTGTCCAGAGGCATCGTTTCATCGGTCATGGCGTCGTGTCTGTTCGCCCTGATGTACTACTACACCTCCCTGCTCACCCCCCTCGACGGCGAGGAAATCTTCGGTTGGCGCATGCTGCTGACCCTGCCGTGCATCACGCTGTTCATGCTGCTGTCCAAGGACTGGCCACTGGCAATCGGCGTACTGCAGCGCATCCGGCGCAACCCGCTGCTGTTGCTGGGGCTGGTGGGTACCTCGACATTGATGGGGCTGCAGCTGTGGGTGTTCCTGTGGGCACCGCTGCACGGGCGCAGCATGGAGGTGTCGCTGGGGTACTTCCTGCTGCCGCTGACCATGGTGCTGACCGGGCGGGTGGTGTATGGCGAGCGCCTGTCACGCCTGCAGAAGGTCGCCGTGGCCTGCGCCGTGGTGGGGGTGGGGCATGAACTGATACGCCATGGCTCGTTCGCCTGGGAAACCCTGCTGGTGGCCGGCGGCTACCCGTTCTACTTCATCTTGCGGCGCAAGTTGCGCACCGATCACCTGGGCGGGCTGTGGGCCGACATGTGCCTGATGATGCCGCCCTCGGTGTACTTCATCGTGCAGGGCCCGCTGAGCGCAGCCGACCTGCTGGCCCACCCGCAGCTCTATGTGCTGATCCCGATCCTGGGCGTGATCAGCGCCCTGGCGCTGGTCACCTACGTGATGGCCAGCCGTCTGCTGGCGTTCAGCCTGTTCGGCCTGCTCAGCTATGTGGAACCGGTGCTGCTGGTGGCGGTGGCCCTGATCCTGGGCGAGAGCATCGCCCCGGATCAGTGGCTGACCTACCTGCCGATCTGGCTGGCAGTGGTGGTGCTGGTGCTCGAGGGGGTCAGGCACCTGCTGCGTCAGCGGCGGCGTTCGGTGTAAGCCGTACCTGCCGCACCCGGCGCTCCTGCACGGCCTCGACGGTCATCAGCCAGTCGCCCCAGGTCAGTTGATCGCCCACCCGCGGCAGGCGGTCGAGCAGGCTCATGACCAGGCCGGCGAGGGTCTGGTAGTCCTCGGTGGGCTTGGCCGCAAAGCCGATCTGCGCCTGGATCTGGCGCAGGTTCAGCGCGCCGTTGACCAGGTAGCCGTCCGGCGCCTGCACGATGCCCGGCCCTTCTACTTCACTGGCATCGGGCAGCTCGCCGGCGATGGACTCGAGGATGTCGGTCATGGTCAGCACGCCGGTGAAGTCGCCGAATTCGTTGACCACGAAGGCGATGTGGGTCGACTGGCTGCGCATCTGCTCCAGCGCGTTGAGGATGCTGAAACTCTCCAGCAGGTTCAGCGGCGTGCGCGCCAGGCGCTCCAGGTCCGGCTCGTGACCGGCCAGCAGCTCCCTGAGCAGCTCCTTCTTGTGCACGAAGCCCAGCGGCTCCTCCACCCGCCCCTGGCGAATCAGCGGCAGGCGCGAGTAGGACGAATGCATCAGCGCGGTACGGATCGCCTCCGGCGGTTGCGCCAGGTCGATGAAGTCGACTTTGGCGCGTACCGTCATCAGCGTTCTGATGGGGCGTTCGGCCAGGTTCAGCACGCCGCTGATCATCACCCGTTCGCGGCGGTCGAACAGCACCTGTTCATCGCCATCCTCGACCAGGTCGGCGATGTCCTCACCCACCTCGTCGGCCTGCAACCGGCGCCCGCCCAGCATGCGCATCACCGCGTGGGCGGTGCGCTCGCGCAATGGCCGGTGCTGTTGCAGGCTGCGTTTGCGCCGGGCGCGGGCCAGCTGGTTGAACAGCTCGATCAGGATCGAGAAGCCGATTGCCGCATACAGGTACCCCTTGGGTATATGAAAGCCCAGGCCCTCGGCGGTGAGGCTGAAGCCGATCATCATCAGAAAGCCCAGGCACAGCATGATCACCGTGGGGTGGGCGTTGACGAAGCGGGTCAGCGGCTTGCTCGCGACGATCATGATGCCGATGGAGAAGATCACCGCGATCATCATGATCGACAGGTGCTCGACCATGCCCACGGCGGTAATCACCGCGTCCAGCGAGAACACTGCATCGAGTACCACGATCTGCGCCACGATCGGCCAGAACGCCGAATGGCGCGCCGGGCCCTGATGGTGGGCGACATGCCCTTCGAGACGCTCGTGCAACTCCATGGTGGCCTTGAACAGCAGGAACACACCGCCGAACAGCATGATCAGGTCACGGCCCGAGAAGCTCTTGTCGAACACCTCGAACAGCGGCGCGGTCAGCGTCACCATCCACGAGATGCTGGCCAGCAGGCCCAGGCGCATGATCAGCGCCAGCGACAGGCCGATCACCCGCGCGCGGTCGCGCTGATGGGGCGGCAGCTTGTCGGCGAGAATCGCGATGAACACCAGGTTGTCGATACCCAGTACCAGCTCGAGCACGATCAGCGTGGCAAGGCCCAGCCAGGCCGTGGGGTCGGCTAGCCATTCCATGGGCAGGTACTCAGGCGGGAAACGTCACGGGGACGGGAAAGGGAGGATGGCCAGGACGGCCGGGTACTGGGAGGCTCCGAGAACGAAGTCATATCAACCTTGGGTCAATTAGGGACGGTGATCCTACAATTTCAGCTGACTTTTCTCACAGCGTGAAATTATTTCAATCTGTGGCAAAACACGCGCTGCGGCACAGGGCAATTTCCTTCAATACCCCACCGACCTTCCCGCCTACCCTCGCTGCACCCTCCCCCTCAAGGATCTGCCGCATGAGCCTCAGCCTTTCCATGGCCGCCTTCGCCCTGGCCGCCTCCATTTCCCCTGGCCCGGTCAACATCGTTGCCCTGGGCGCCGGCGCACGGCATGGCTTGCGCCCGGCCATGCGCCACGTTACCGGCGCCACCCTGGGGTTCATCCTGCTGCTGGTACTGATCGGCCTGGGCCTGCATGAGGTGCTGCGCCACTGGCCAGGCCTTGCCGTTGCCCTGCACTGGGCCGGGGTGCTGTTTCTGCTGTACATGGCATGGAAACTGGCCCGCGACGACGGCGCGCTCGGTGAAGGGCGTGATACCCACGCACCCAGCCTGCTGCGCGGCGCTGCCATGCAATGGCTCAACCCCAAGGCCTGGCTGGCCTGCGTGGCGGGCATCGGCGCCTTCGTGGGCCAGGGCGAAACCGCCCTGCTGGGCCAGTTCAGCCTGATCTACCTGGTGATCTGCTACCTCTCGCTGGGCAGCTGGGCGCTGGCCGGCAGCCTGATCCGCAGCTACCTCGACAACCCGCGGCGCCTGCGCCTGTTCAATCGCAGCCTGGCCGCCCTGCTGGTGCTGAGTGCGCTGTACCTGATGCAGGGGTCTGTATGAAAAAGACGAAGGTCAGGCTGTTTTCAACCCAGCATCACCAAGTATCAAGGCTTTTCGTACAGCGCCTAGGCTGAGCGGTAATGCCCGGGCGTCGCAGCCAGGTGCTGCTTGAATGCCCGTTGCAGATGCGCCTGGTCGGCAAACCCGGCCTCCAGCGCCACCTCGGCGATCAGCCGGCCCTGGCGCAACTGGGCGCGGGCGTACTGCACGCGGCAGTCCAGCACAAAGCCGTGCGGGGTCAGGCCGTAATGCTGTTTGAAGGTGCGGATCAGATACGAGGTGGATAAGCCGGCGGCCTGGCTGATGTCTTCGAGCTTGAGCGGTTCGGTGCAATGTGCGCGAATGAATGCCGCCGCCCGCTCCAGGCGCGCATCCGGCCTGGCCAGCGGCGGTGGCGCTGCCTCCAGCTGCTGGCGCAGGTCGCCGAAGAACGCTTCGGCAGCCGCCGCCTTGCACGTCGCGCCACGCTGGTTGTCGATGAGCACGTCGTACAACTGCAACAGGGCCTCGAACAGGGCCGGGGCGGTACTCAGGGTGGCAGCGACCGGTGCGAAGCCAAGCCGGGTCAGCCACGGCATGTCCACGTACAGCATCAGGTACGACCACGGCTGGTCGGCGATCGGGTTGCAGGCGTGCACCACACCGGGGTTCATCATCACCACCGTGCCGGTCTCGACCTCGCGCCAGGTGTGCCCGCTGAGGTAGGAGCTGCGCCCGGCAGTGATCGCACCGATGGAGAACCCGGCATGGGAATGGCGCGCATAGCAGACCTTGCGACCGTCTGCGACCCCGCGCGCCTCGATGAAGGGCAACGCCGGGTCACGCCAGAAATACGAGGTGGTGGTCATCGCGTGCGGGCCTGTGGGCAGTGGAACAACGCGCACTCTATCAGGCTTCAAGGCGTGCCACTGCCCCTTGCGCACCGCTCGTCGCCGCTTGCGCGCCCTGATAAGCTGCCGCGCAGACCGTTCAAGGAAGACCCGCATGAGCAGCAAGCGCTTCACCGAAACCAGCAAATTTCTCAGCTACGTGCTGCGTCACGCCCCCGAATCCATCGATCTGCAACTGGACAGCGAAGGCTGGGGCGATGTCGATGCACTGATTGCCGGCGCCGCCCGCCAGGGCCGCGCGCTGGACCTGGCGCACCTGCAGGCGGTGGTGGCCAGCAGCGACAAGAAACGCTTCGGCCTGTCGGACGATGGCCGCAGGATTCGCGCCGTACAGGGGCACTCGACAGCGACGGTCGAGCTCCAGTACGCGCCCAAGGCGCCGCCTGCCGAGCTGTACCACGGTACGGCAACGCGCTTTCTCGACTCGATTGCCCAACAGGGCCTGATCGCCGGCAACCGTCACCACGTGCACCTGTCCCACGACCCTGCCACGGCCATTGCGGTCGGCCAGCGTTACGGCTCACCGGTACTGCTGCACATCGATGCAGCGGCAATGCACGCCCAGGGCCTGGCGTTCTTCCAGGCCGACAATGGCGTATGGCTGACGGCCCACGTGCCGGTGGCGTTCATTCGACAGCCCGGTTAAACCGGCGAATCGGCGTCGTGCACCACCACCAGCAACTGCGCCTGCACCGCCCCGACCGAGCGTAGCCGGTGCGGCGTCTGGGCATTGAAGTGCAGCGCATCGCCGCGCTCGAGCAACACCCGCTCGTGCATGAAGTCCACTTCCACCTGCCCTTCGTGCACGAACAGGAACTCTTCGCCCAGGTGCTCCTTGAACGTCGAGTCGCTGAAGTCCGCCGGCGGGCAGATGATGAACGGCAGCAGGCTGCGCTGGCCGATATGCTGGGCCAGCACCGCGTAGCCCGGCCCTTCGGCGCTGCCGGACAACGCCTGGCGTTCACCCCGGCGTACCAGGCTGTAGCGCGCCTGCGCAGGCTGGTCTTCGGCGAACAGTTCTTCCACGTTCACGTTCAACGCCCGCGCCAGTTTCAGCGCCGCCGCAATCGAAGGCGTGTTCAGACCCCGCTCCACCTTGGACAGGTAGCTCTTGGTCATGGCCGTTTTCTCGGCCAGCGTCTCAAGCGTCAGCCCAAGTTTTTTTCTTAATACTTTCAATCGGATAGACATTTAACGCCGCTATTCCCGGTGCAATGGGCAACCTTTCCCTTGCCAATGACACTTTGTGTCATATAGCCTTGTTTGTGTCATGAGGTTGACCACCCCGCTCACCTTTCAAGCAACCGGGGCGGGCCAGCCCTGACGTCCGATCCGCCACCGAGGAAACCCCAATGGCCAAGACATTAGCACTCCCCAAGGACCAACTGGTCAAGCAGGCCCTGGAACAGATGCAGGGCTCGCTTGCCGATAATACGTGGACTGTGCGTGAAAAGCTGGCGCTGACCTGCCGAATCCTGTTCGACAACGGCCACGACTCCGGCCTGGCCGGGCAGATCAGTGCCCGCGGCCCGCAACCGGGCACCTTCTACACCCAGCAACTGGGGCTGGGCTTCGATGAAATCACCGCCAGCAACCTGCTATTGGTCAACGAGGACCTGGAGGTGCTCGAAGGCAGCGGCATGCCCAACCCGGCCAATCGCTTTCACAGCTGGGTGTACCGCGCACGCCCGGATGTGAACTGCATCATCCACACCCACCCGACCCACATCGCCGCATTGTCGATGCTCGAGGTACCGTTGCAGGTGTCGCACATGGACCTCTGCCCGCTGTACGAGGACTGCGCGTTTCTCGAAGGCTGGCCCGGGGTGCCGGTGGGCAACGAGGAAGGCGAGCTGATCAGCGCGGCGCTGGGCGACAAGCGCGCCATCCTGCTGTCGCACCACGGCCAGCTGTCGACCGGCGCCAGCATCGAGGAAGCCTGTGTGATCGCGCAGTTGATCGAGCGCGCGGCGCGCCTGCAGTTGCTGGCGATGTCAGCCGGCCAGATCAAGCCCATCGAGCCGGTGCTGGGGCGCGAAGCGCACGACTGGATCGCCCGCCCCAAGCGCCACGGCGCGGCGTTCGCCTACTATGCCCGGCAGTGCCTGCGTCAGCATGCCGATTGCCTGAACTGAACCTGTTTTCTGCGGAGTGTTTTTCATGTCCACGACTTTTCACGGCATCATCGGCTACACCATCACCCCGTTCAGCGCCGACGGCACCCAGCTCGACCTGACGGCCCTGGGCCGCTCCATCGATCGGCTGATCGAAGGTGGCGTACAGGCCATCGCGCCCCTGGGCAGCACGGGCGAAGGCGCCTACCTGAGCGACCGCGAGTGGGACCAGGTGGCCGAGTTCAGCCTGGCGCACATTGGCGGGCGGGTACCGACCATTGTCAGCGTCTCGGACCTGACCACCGCCAGCGCCATGCGCCGTGCGCGCTTTGCCGAGGCCCATGGGGCAGATGCGGTGATGGTATTGCCGGCGGCCTACTGGAAGCTGAGCGAGGCCGAGATCCTGCAGCACTACCAGAGCATCGGCGACTGCATCGGCGTGCCGATCATGCTCTACAACAACCCGGCCACCAGCGGCACCGACCTGTCGGTGGAGCTGATCATGCGCATCGTGCGCCAGGTCGAGAACGTGACCATGGTCAAGGAGAGTACCGGCGACATCCAGCGCATGCACAAGCTGCAGCAGTTGGGCGAAGGCCAGGTGCCGTTCTACAACGGCTGCAACCCGTTGGCCCTGGAAGCGTTCGTGGCCGGTGCCACGGGCTGGTGCACGGCGGCAGCCAACCTGATTCCGGCGCTCAACCAGCAGCTGTACCAGGCCGTGCTGGGTAACGACCTTGAGGCGGCGCGGGCGCTGTTCTACCGGCAGTTGCCATTGCTGGAGTTCATCCTCAAGGGCGGCTTGCCGGCGACGGTGAAGGCAGGGTTGGCGTTGACCGGGCTGGAGGTGGGCGAGCCGCGCAGGCCGGTGTTCGGGCTGGATGACGCCGGGCGTGAGCGGTTGCGCGGGTTGCTCGAACAGATGGGGTAAGGCCTTCTCACGGCCTCGGCGCACGGGATTGCCACGGCCAACAGGGCATGCATCGCCAGCCCTGTTGGCTCGGCTTCAGGGCGCTACAACCGCCAATCCAGGCTCACCGTCAGCGTGCGCGGATCACCCCAGTACACCCCGTTGTAGAACCCCACATTGTTGTAGTACCTGGTATCCAGCAGGTTCTTCACGTTCAAGGACGCCGACAGGTGTTCGTCGAACTCGTAACGGGACATCAACCCCACCACCGTGTAGGACCGCTGGCGAATGTCAGCCGGCGCCGTGATGATCCGGCCATCGCTGCCTCGCCCCACCGGACGATTGCCGCTGCGGTAGATGTCGCTCTGCCAATCCACCGACCCACCCACGGTCAACCTGTCCATCACCCTGTAGGTGCTGTTCCAGCGCACCATGTTCAACGGCTGGGTGGTGTTGCGCCGCTTGTGCTCGGCATCCAGCGAGTGGGTGTAGCTGTAGCCCAGGGTCATGTTCCACCCCGCCATCACCTCGCCAGCGACCTCCGCCTCGAAGCCCTCCACGGTATTGCCCTTGCCGCCGGACTTGTAATACTGCTCGCCGTTGGGCCCTACCGGAATGGAATCGTCCACCTCGGCCACGTTGTCCTGCTTGCTGCGAAACACCGCCGTCGACAGGTTCAGGCGCTCGTCCAGCAGGCTGCCCTTCAGGCCCACCTCGTAGTTGCTGCCCACCACCGGTTCCAGGTACTTGTCGTCGACATCCTTGTAGTTCTGCGGCTTGAAGATGTCGGTGTAGCTGGCGTACACGGTGTATTGGTCGGTGATGTCGTACAGAACGCCCGCATAGGGTGTCCACACGTCATTGTGGGTGCGGCTGGAGCGCGGGTTCTCCACCACCTGCCCCGCCGCATCGAATGCCCATGAGCGCCCCGTGACCTTCCAACTGCCGTAGCGGCTGCCCAGCACCAGGTGCAGTGCATCGGTCACGTTCAGCCGGGTGGCGACATAGCCGGCCTTCTGCTGCGTGGTATCGCGCGAACCATCCAGGTTGGTCACGGTATCGGCGAACTTGTCTACCCCGCCCAGGTACTTCCAGTCGGGGATGGCCGTGTAGCCGGGCGGCAGGTCCAGGGGCCGCTTGAGCGGCGCGCTGTTGCGCCGCTGCGACTCGCCATAGCCGATCATGAATTCGTGCTCGCGCCCCAGCAGCGCAAAGGGCCCGCCCAGGTTAAGGTCGGCGGCGCTCATTTTCTCGTCGCCGATGAAGTGGCTGACCCAGGCATTCATGCCGCTGCGGTCGGCCTCGGGGAAGCCCTGGCCACCGAAGTACACCTTGCCGTCGGTTTCGCTCTGGCGGTAGGTGTAGGCCGCCTTGAGGTGCCAGTCGCCGCCCAGGCGCTGGTCGAGGGTGGCAAACACGGTCTCGTCCTTGAGCGGCCACGAACTCCACGGCGCCGAGATGTTGTTCGAGCGCGGCAGCTTGGCCTTGCCACCGGAGGCGTTCCAGTACGGCACGGTGCCCCACGAGGCACCCTGTACATGCTTGTTCTGGTAGTCGTACCCCACCGCCAGCACGGTGTCGTCGCTCAGGTCGCCCTCGAGAATGCCGTAGGCCACCTCGCGCTGGGTCTGGTAGCGGTCGCGAAACGAATGGGCATCGCGGTAGGCCAGCACGCTGCGCCCGCGCAGACGGCCGTCGAAGGCCAGCGGCCCGCCCACGTCGACATAGCTGTAGTAGTTGTCGTAGCTGCCGCCACGCAGGCCGGTTTTCACCGCCAGTTCATGGGTGGGGCGCTTGCGCATCATGTTGATGGTGCCCGACGGGTCGCCGGCGCCGGTGGTCAGCCCGGTGGCGCCACGCACCACTTCGATGCGGTCGTAGATGATGGTGTCCGAGTCGGACTTGAGCCCCGCGAAGGTGTTGAGCATGCCGTCGATCTGGAAGTTGTCGATGGCATAGCCGCGCGAGTTGTAGGTGGGGCGCTCGGAGTCGTTGCGCTGCACCACCACGCCCGTCACCTGGCCCATGGCTTCGGAGAGGTTGTCGAGCTGGAAGTCGTCCAGCTGCTGGCGGGTCAGCACCGACATCGACTGCGGGGTGTCCTTGATCGACAGGTTCAGGCGGGTTGCGGTGCTCATGCTGCCGGTGGTGTAGGCCCCGGTGTTTTCGGTGGTGCTGCCCAGGCCCTGGGCACTCACGTTGGTCGAACCCAGCTCCAGCGCCTGGGGGGCGGCGTCGGGCAGGGGTTCGTTGTCAGCCAGTGCGACGGCGCTGCAGGCGGTGCTGTACAGGCCCAGTGTCAACGTCATGGAACGGGTAATCGGCGCGAACATCGCGGCCTTCTCCTTGTTTTACGACGGGAAATTCCGTTTAGAAATACACAGCGGGACATCATCGGATCACCCTTAATACGAATGCTTATCGATTTAATTTAGGCATGAAAAAGGCGATCCGAAGATCGCCTTTTTTACCCGCCGGATGCGCTACGGCATCACAGGTGGCGTGTACTGCAACGTGGTGCCCAGCGCCCAGAGCAGGAACAGCACCAGCGGCACGTGCACCAGCAACTGCACGAACGAGAAGCCGATCAGGTCGCGCGCCTTGAGCCCCAGCACGCCCAGCAGCGGCAGCATGTAGAACGGGTTGATCAGGTTGGGCAGCGCCTCGGCGGCGTTGTAGATCTGCACCGCCCAGCCCAGGTGGTACTGCAGGTCGTTGGCCACCAGCATCACGTAGGGCGCCTCGATGATCCACTTGCCGCCACCGGAGGGAATGAAGAAGCCCAGCACCGCGGAGTACACGCCCATCAGCAAGGCGTAGGTGTCATGCGAGGCGATCTGCACGAAGAAGGTGGAGATATGGTGCGCCAGGGTTTGCGCGTCCACGCCCTTGACCTGGGTGAGGATGGCCGCGATCGAGCCGTAAAGCGGGAACTGGATCAGTACCCCGGTGGTGGTCGGCACCGCACGGCTCACCGCATCCAGGAAGCTGCGCGGACGCCAGTGCAGCAAGGCGCCGAGCATGATGAACAGAAAGTTGTAGGTATTGAGCCCCGAGATCGCGGTGATGGCCGGCTTGGTCGAGAACTCGTGGTACAGCCAGCCAGCCGCCAGGGCCACCAGCAGCAGGGTCAGCACCGGGCTGTATTCCAGCCATTCACCTGGGCGCGTGCGCTGCGCCGGTGGTGGTGCGCTGAAGCTGGGGTCGATGCCACAGGCCTGGGCATCGCGGGCACTCTGCGGGCCGGGTGCAGTGGCGTAGGCCACGATCAGCGACACGATGACCAGCGCCGCCAGCATCACGCCCGACTGCCAGAGGAAGATGGTTTCGGTGAACGGGATCACCCCGGTGATCGCCAGGATCGACGGCGGCAGGCTGGCCGGGTTGGCTTGCAGCTGCGCGGCCGACGAGGACAGGCCCAGGGCCCATACGGCGCCCAGGCCCAGGTAGGCGGCGGCACCGGCGGCGCGGTAGTCCATCTTCAGGTCGGTACGGCGCGCCAGGGCGCGTACCAGCAGGCCGCCGAACACCAGCGACAGGCCCCAGTTGAGCAGCGAGGCGACCATCGATATCAGCGCCACCCAGCACACGGCCGAACGGCCGTTCTTCGGAATGCGCGCCAGGCGGTCGATGAGTTTCACCGCCGGCGGCGAGCTGGCCACCACATAGCCGCCGATGACCACGAAGGCCATCTGCATGGTGAAGGGGATCAGGCTCCAGAACCCGTCACCGAAGGCGGTGGCGGTATCGAGGGGTTTGGCGCCCATGGCCAGGGCGGCCAGTGACACCAGCACCACGGCCAGGGCGGCGAACACCCAGGAGTCGGGGAACCAGCGTTCGGCCCAGTTGGAGCAACGCAGGGCAAAGCGGGCGGAGCGGCTGTCTTGGAGTTCGGCGGCCACGGGATTTTCCTTCTTATTGATTTTTTTTGAACGGCTGAAGGCCCCTTCGCCGGCAAGGCCGGCTCCTGCACAGGAATGCGTGGTTCCCTGCAGGAGCCGGCCTTGCCGGCGAAGAGGCCAGCACAGGCAAGGCGGTTATCAGCCTAGAACGTCATCTCTTTCACATCATCGGCCACGATCAGCTTGCCGGCGGTCTTGGCGATGATCTCTTCCACGCTCACCCCCGGCGCTGTCTCGCGCAGGATGAACGCGCCATTCTCGATCTCAAGATAGGCCAGGTCGGTCAGCACCTTGCGGATGCAGCCGGCACCGGTCAGCGGCAGGCTGCAACGCGACAGCAGCTTGGACTCGCCGTCCTTGGAGGCATGGGTCATGGTGACGATGATGTTTTCGGCACCGGCCACCAGGTCCATCGCCCCGCCCATGCCCTTGACCAGTTTGCCCGGGATCATCCAGGAGGCGATGTTGCCCTCCACGTCCACCTCGAACGCCCCCAGCACAGTGAGGTCGACGTGGCCGCCACGGATCATCGCGAAGGACTCGGCCGAGTTGAAGATCGACGCGCCGGTGCGGGCGGTCACGGTCTGCTTGCCGGCGTTGATCATGTCGGCGTCCAGCTGCGCTTCGGTAGGGAATTCCCCCATGCCCAGCAGGCCGTTCTCCGATTGCAGCATCACGTCCATATCCGCCGGGACGTAGTTGGCCACCAGGGTCGGGATGCCGATGCCAAGGTTGACGTAGTAGCCGTCCTTGAGTTCACGGGCTACACGTTGTGCCATTTGTTCGCGGGTAAGTGCCATGCTCAGGTTCTCTTTGTTGTTCTGCGCGGGGTCGGGTCAGGCTTTGACGGTGCGTTTTTCGATACGCTTCTCGAACGTGCCGACGATGACCCGGTCGACGTAGATGCCCGGGGTATGGATCTCGGTAGGCAGCAGCACGCCTGGCTCGACGATCTCCTCGACCTCCACCACGGTGATCTTGCCGGCGGTGGCGGCCAGCGGGTTGAAGTTCTGCGCGGTGTTGCGGTACACCACGTTGCCGTAGTGGTCGGCCTTCCAGCCCTTGACGATGGCGAAGTCACCGGTGATGGCTTCTTCGAGGATGTACTTGCGCCCGTTGAATTCGCGCACTTCCTTGCCTTCGGCCACCGGGGTGCCGTAGCCGGTGGCGGTGAAGAAGGCCGGGATGCCGGCGCCGCCGGCGCGCATCTTCTCGGCCAGGGTGCCTTGCGGGGTAAGTTCCACTTCCAGCTCGCCGCTGAGCAGCTGACGCTCGAACTCGGCGTTTTCGCCCACATACGAGGCGACCATCTTGCGGATCTGGTGGTCTTCGAGCAGCACGCCCAGGCCAAAGCCGTCGACGCCACAGTTGTTGGACACCACGGTCAGGCCGCGCACGCCGCGGCGCTTGATCTCGGCAATGAGGTTTTCAGGGATGCCGCACAGGCCGAAGCCGCCTGCCAGTACGGTCATGTTGTCGGCAAGGCCTTCGAGGGCCTCTTCATAGGTCGCTACGCGCTTGTCCAGTCCGGCCATGCTGATTCGCCTTTTGTAGTTGTAGAACCGACGAGGGTCGTCGGAGAGCGTCTGGGGCCATCTTCACCCTTGGCCACTCATTTGTTAATTTTGTTTTTTTGATGGATTGATTGGTTATTCAAATCAATGTCGACGCGGGTAGGCTTGACCCGCCACAAAACCCTAAAGGACAGTAGACCACCCTCCCCACTTTGCAGGAGCCTTCCATGCGT
The DNA here is from genome assembly GCF_049942755.1 of Pseudomonas palmensis. Taxonomy (NCBI): domain Bacteria; kingdom Pseudomonadati; phylum Pseudomonadota; class Gammaproteobacteria; order Pseudomonadales; family Pseudomonadaceae; genus Pseudomonas; species Pseudomonas palmensis. Next base: position 4,742,549 of record NZ_CP187958.1, on the reverse strand, counting down.
ACGCTCGAACTCGGCGACTCCACCGTACCCGTCATCGGCCAGGGCACCTGGTACATGGGCGAAGACCCCGGCCAGCAGAAAGCCGAGGTCGCCGCCCTGCAGCACGGCATCGACCTGGGCCTGACGTTGATCGACACCGCCGAAATGTATGCCGAGGGCGGCGCCGAGCGGGTGGTGGGCCAGGCCATCCAGGGGCGTCGCGAGCAGGTCTGCGTGGTCAGCAAGGTGTACCCGCACAACGCCAGCCGCAGCGGCATCCCCGCCGCCTGCGAGCGCAGCCTGCAGCGCCTGGGCACCGACCATATCGACCTGTACCTGCTGCACTGGCGCGGCCAGTACCCGCTGGAGGAAACCGTCGAAGCCTTCGAGCGCCTGCGCGAGGCCGGCAAGATCCGGCGCTGGGGCGTGTCCAACTTCGATACCGATGACCTGCGCGAGCTGGACAACCCGGCCTGCGCCACCAACCAGGTGCTGTACAACCCCGAGCAGCGCGGCATCGAGTTCGACCTGCTGCCCTACAGCCACAAGCGCCACTTGCCAACCATGGCCTACTGCCCGCTGGCCCAGGCCGGACGCCTGCTCAAAAACGCGACCCTCAACCAGATCGCCGAACGCCATGGCGCCACCGCGGCCCAGGTGGCGCTGGCCTGGGTAACCCGTGAAGACGGCGTGATCGCGATCCCCAAGGCGGTGGACAAGCGCCATGTGCAGCTCAATGCCGCCGCGGCCAGCCTGACCTTGAGCAGCGAAGACCTGCGCGCCATCGACCGCGCCTTCCCGCCGCCCACCCGCAAGCAGCGCCTGGCGATGGTGTGATCAGCGAAAGTCGCGGCTGCGCACATCCAGCCCGTGCAACAGCGGGCTGAGGTCTTCCAGGCGCTTCGCGATCAGGTGGCGCACGCCGTCGGCGCATTCGAGCGTACCCATCACCCGCAGCAGCTGCGAGCCCACCAGCACCCGGCGCTGACGCTCGGCCAGCTCGCGCCACACCACCACGTTGACCATGCCGAACTCATCCTCCAGGGTCACGAAGGTCACGCCGCTGGCAGTGCCTGGCCGCTGGCGCCCGGTGACCAGCCCCGCCACGCTCACCGCATCGCCGTGTTCGGCCCCCTCCAGGGCCTGCGAACTGCGACAGCCCAGGCCATTCAGGCGTCGGCGCAGCAGGCTCAGCGGGTGCGGGCCCAATGTGGTGCCGACGCTGGCATAGTCGGCAAACAGGTCCTCGCCCACGCTGGGCACCGGCAGGTTCACCGGCGCTTCACGGGGCGGCTCCACCCCGGCGAACAGCGGCAGTTGCGCCTGCACCGCCGCCACTTCCCAGCGCGCCTGATAACGGTGCCCGGCCAGGGCGCCCAGGGCCCCGGCATCGGCCAGCAGCGCCCGCGCCCGCGCATCCAGGCCGGCACGCAGGCACAGGTCGGCCACATCGCCGAACGCCCGCTGCGCCCTGGCCTGTGCCAGGCGCAGGGCATCGTCCTGGCGAAAGCCGCGCACCTGGCGCAGGCCAAGGCGCAGCGCCAGTTCATCGCCGCCCACCGGCTCCAGGCTGCAGTCCCACTGGCTGTGCTGCACATCCACCGGGCGAATCTGGATGCGGTGGCGGCGCGCGTCCTGCAGGATCTGGTCCGGGCTGTAGAAGCCCATCGGCCAGCTGTTGATCAGCGCACAGGCGAAGATCGCCGGCTCGTGGCACTTGAGCCAGCAACTGGCGTAGGTCAGCAAGGCAAAGCTGGCCGCGTGGGACTCGGGGAACCCGTAGCTGCCAAAGCCCTTGATCTGCTCGAAGATGCGCTCGGCGAACTCGACGCTGTAGCCGTTGTTCAGCATGCCCCGGGTCAGCCGCTCGCGGTGTGGCTCCAGGCCGCCGTGACGTTTCCAGGCGGCCATCGAACGGCGCAACTGGTCGGCCTCGCCCGCCGTATAGTCGGCGGCCACCATGGCCAGCTCCATCACCTGTTCCTGAAACAGCGGCACACCCAGGGTGCGCTCGAAGACCTTCTTCAGCGCATCCGACGGGTAGGTCACCTGCTCCTGCTTGTTACGCCGGCGCAGGTACGGGTGCACCATGTCGCCCTGGATCGGCCCGGGGCGCACGATGGCCACCTCGATCACCAGGTCGTAGAACTCGCGTGGCTTGAGCCGCGGCAGCATGGCCATCTGCGCCCGTGACTCGATCTGGAACACCCCCACGGTATCGGCACGGCCGATCATGTCGTAGGTGGGGACATCGTCCGGCGGCAGGGTCGCGATGGTCAGCTCGCGCCCGCGGTGGTAGCGCACCAGGTCGAAGCAGCGGCGCAAGGCGCTGAGCATGCCCAGGGCCAGGATATCGACCTTGAGCAGGCCGACCATGTCCAGGTCGTCCTTGTCCCACTGGATCACCGTGCGTTCGTCCATGGCGGCGTTTTCCACCGGCACCAGGGTGTCCAGTGGCTGCTCGGAAATCACGAAGCCACCAGGGTGCTGCGACAGGTGCCGGGGGAAGCCGATCAGCTCGCCGGTCAAGGTCAGCACCCGGTGCAGCAGCGGGCTGTCGGGGTCGAAACCGGCTTCGCGCAACCGCTCCGGCGGCGGGATGCGGTCGGTCCAGCGCCCGCAGCAATCGGCCAGGGCGTTGATCTGGTCGGGCGGCAGCCCCAGCACCCGGGCAATGTCGCGCACCGCCCCGGCGGCATGGTAGGTGCTGGCCACGGCCGTCAGGGCGGCGCGGTGGCGGCCATAGCGGTTGAACACGTATTGCAGCACCTCTTCGCGCCGTTCGTGCTCGAAGTCCACGTCGATGTCCGGCGGCTCGTCGCGCTCACGCGATAAAAAGCGCTCGAACAGCAGGTGCGTGCGGGTCGGGTCCAGCTCGGTGATGCCCAGCACGAAGCACACCACCGAGTTGGCTGCCGAGCCCCGGCCCTGGCACAGGATGCCCTGGCCACGGGCAAAATGAACGATGTCGTAGACGGTCAGGAAGTAGCTCTCGTAGCCCAGCTCGGCGATCAGCGCCAGTTCGTGTTCGAGGGTCTGGCGCACGGCCGGCTCGATTCCTCCCGGCCAGCGCCACGGCACCTGGCGTTCGCACAGCGTGCGTAGCCAGCCGGTCGGCGTGTACCCCTCGGGCACCACTTCGCGCGGGTACTGGTAGCGCAACTGGCCGAGGTCGAAGGTGCAGCGCCGGGCAATCTCCAGGGTGGCCTCAAGCAGGTGGGCCGGGTACAGCTCGGCCAGTTGCGCCAGGGGCCGCAGGTGCCGCTCGCCATTGGCGAACAGGTGCTGCCCGGCACCGGCCACGGTGCTGTGATGGCGCAGCGCGCTCATGCAGTCCTGCAGCGCGCGCCGCCCACGCGCATGCATGTGCACGTCGCCACAGGCCACGGTGCGCAGGTTCAGGCTCGCGGCCAACCCCTGCAGTTGTTGCAGGCGCTGATGATCGTCGGCACCGCGATGCAGTTGCACCGCCAGCCACAGGCGCTCGCCGAACACCTCGCGCAGCCACAGGCCGGGGCCGGCCTGCAACGGCTCGTCCGGCACCCACAGCGCCAGCAGGCCGTGCAGCGGGCCGGCGAAGTCTTCGCGCAGCAGCTGGTATTCGCCCTTTTTCGCCCGGCGCCGCGCCAGGGTGATGAGCCGACACAGGTGCTGGTAGCCGCTCAGGTTTTCGACCAGCAGCACCAGCCTGGGGCCGTCGTGCACCCGCACCTCGCTGCCGACGATCAGCTTGAGGCCCGTCTCCCTGGCCGCCTGCCAGGCGCGCACGATACCGGCCAGGGTGCATTCGTCGGTGATCGCCAGGGCCTGGTAGCCCTGCTGGTGCGCCCGCTCGAACAGCTCGCGGGCACTCGAGGCCCCGCGCTGGAAGGTGAAGTTCGACAGGCAGTGCAGCTCGGCATAGCCCACGCTCATGCGAACCAGCCCTGCAGCCACAACGGCCCGCCTTCGCCCAGTGGCCGGTAGGCCCAGCCGCGCTGGCCGGCCGGGGTTTCGACCAGGTAGTAGTCACGCCGTACATCGCCGCCATCCCACCAGCCGGATTCGATCCGCTCGGGCCCGGCCAGCAGGCGCAGGCCCTCGGGCGCCAAGGCCTGCGGCTCGGCCAGCAGCCAGCCCGGGCGCGGCGGCCCGCCCGGCGCACGGGCCAGCGGCGGGGCGCCGCCTGCCGCCTGCCAGGCGCACTCGGGGCGGTGGTCGGCAAAAGCCTGCACAGCCCGCACGCTCTCATCGCCCAGGCGTGCACGCAAACGCTCGCGCAACTGCTCCCAGCCCTGTTGCTGCTGGGGCCGCGCATTGAACAGCTCGCCCGGTTGCGGCACGAACGCCGGCAGGTCGTCGGCCACCAGGCGCACGCTGCGCACCGGTGCGGGCAGGCTCAACTGCTCCAGGCGCCCGCGTGCCAGCTCGAACAGCATGCCCGCCTCGCGTTCGGCGGCCAGCAGGCCGACCACCACCGGCGTGGCGACGCCCCGGGCATGTTCCAGGTGCAGGGTAAAACGCTGCACGCCGCCGTCACGGCTGGCCAGGAACGCCGCCAGGTCGGCAATCAGCCGGCGCAACGGAAACAACAGCGCCTGGTGCGACTCCACATCGAAGTTGAGTTCCAGGCGCGCCTCGAACCGGTCCGGCGGCCGGTAGCACGCCAGCGCCATGGGGCGCAGGCCCAGCAGGCGATCCAGGTGCACCTGCACGCTGGCGGCAAAACGCCTGGCCAGGGTGTCGCGCGGCAACCCCAGCACCTGCCCAAGGTCGCGCAGGCCCATGCGCGACAAGGCCGTGGCGGCCTCCACCGGCAGGCCGATGCGGTCCACGGGCATCTGCGCAAGGGCGGCGCGGGTGGCCTGGGGGTCGTTCAGTGCCAGCCCGTCATGGGCGTTGGCCAGCATGCGCGCCGCCACCGGGTTGCTGGCCAGCACGATGCGATGACGCAGCCCCAGCTCGCCCAGCTCCTTGCGCAGGCGGGCCTCGAACAGCGGCCAGGGCCCGAACAGGCCCAGGCTGGATTCGACTTCGAGCAACACGGTGCGTGGGTAATGCAGGCTGACCTGCGAACTGAACTGGTAGGCCCAGGCGGCCAGCAATTGCTGCAACTGCTCGACCGCCGCCGGGTCATGCTCGACGCAGGTAAAACTGCTGGCCAGCGCCTGCGCGGTGCTCAGGCTCTGCCCGGCGCGCAGCCCCAGGGCCCGGGCCGCCGGGTTGACCGCCTGCAACACGCGCCGCTGCGCCGGGCCGCTGAGCAGCACCAGCGGCGCCTGGGGGTCGTCGCGACCGCGCAGCACGCTGTCGAGTGCCAGTTGCGGCAGCAGGATGCAGGCCCACAGCATCGCCCATCACCCTCGCCCGGCCATGGCGATCGGGGTGGCCGGGGCCAGCCCGCCACGGCACTTGAGCACCCGCCACTGCGCCGGGTGCAGGTCGACGGCAATGCGCAGCGCGGCCGGCGACGGGTTGAGTGCCGCCTGCTGCGGGCGGCAGGCAAAGGCCAGGGTCTGGCCGGTTTCGGCAGCCACCTGCAGGCGGCGCAGGGCGCGGTCGTCGACCTGCTGCGGCCAGCACAGCACCGCGCCGCAACTGCCCGAGCGCAGGCACTGCTCGGCGGCCCACAGGGCCTCGACGCGGGAGGCCTGGATCAGCGACAGCCAGCGCAGGTCGACACCGGCTGCCAGCCAGGCGGGCGGGTACGGAATGAACGGCGGCGCCACCAGCACCACCCGTTCGCCGCTGGCAGTCAGGCGCGCCAGGCTCGGCCAGAGCAGGTGCAGCTCGCCGGCGCCCTCGGCAGCCAGCAGCAGTTCGCTGAGCGCACCCGGTGGCCAGCCGCCGCCGGGCAGCACCGCGTCCAGCGCGGCATGCCCGGTGGGTTGCAGGCCCCGGGGCTGGGCCAGCGGGCGCCCCTTCCAGACCCGCCGCTCGTCGAGCAGCCCGTCGAGGCTGACCACCGCGCCCATCAGTCGCGCCTCAACAGGCCGCAGAACACCCCTTCGATCACGAAGTCGCGTTCGGGCCCCACGTCTATCGGTGCATAGGCCGGGTTGCGCGGCAGCAGGCGGTAGTGCGCGCCTGCGCGCTGGAAGCGCTTGATGGTGACCTCCCCATCGAGCCGGGCCACCACGATCTGCCCGTCGCGGGCATCGGGCTGCTGGTGAATGCCCACCAGGTCGCCGTCGAAGATACCGTCGTCGATCATCGAGTCGCCGCGCACCTTCAGCAGGTAGGTGGGGGTACGGCTGAACAGGTGCGCATCGAGCATCAGCTGTTCGTGGATGTCCACGTCGGGCCCGATCGGGCGGCCGGCGGCCACCTGGCCCAGTACCGGGATCTCCAGCACCTCGGGGCGGCGCAGCGCACCGGCCAGGCGGATGCTGCGCGCCTGGTTGGGGGTGACCTCGATGAAGCCGGCCTCGCACAGCGCCTGGATGTGCTTGCGCGCCACGCTGCGCGAGGCAAAACCGAAGGCCTGGGCGATGTCGGCCAGGCTCGGGGGCTGCCCTTGCTGCGCGATGCGGTCGCGGATGAAGGTCAGGATGGCGGCACGTTTGGGCGATAGTCTGTTCATGGAGCACATTTGTACTCTTTTCGGGTTTATCTGACCAGCCCCGCTGATCGCCACGGCAAAATGGTTATGATGGCCCGCCGTGCAATGGAAACCGCGCCCCATGCTTGAAGCCCTGCTGTTCGACCTCGATGGCACCCTGACCGACACCGATACCCTGCATTTGCAGGCACTGCAGCAGTTGCTGCGTGAGCAGGGTCGCGAACTGAGCGAGGCCGAGTTCGACGCCCACGTCAGTGGCCGGGCCAACGCCGACATGTGCCGCTACCTGTTCCCCGGGCGCCCGGTGGCCGAGCATGAGGCATTCGCCGACCGCAAGGAGGCGCGCTTTCGTGCGCTGTCGCCGACCTTGCAGCCCACTGCCGGCCTCGAACGCCTGCTGGCGCATGCCGAGCGCCGCGGCATCGGCATGGCCGTGGTCACCAATGCGCCACGGGCCAATGCGCAGCACATGCTGGCAGCCATGGGCCTGGCCGAGCGCTTCGAGCATGTGCTGGTGGCCGAGGAACTGGCACGGGCCAAGCCCGATCCCCTGCCCTACCTCACCGGCCTGGAGCGCCTGGGGGCCAGGGCAGACCATGCGCTGGCGTTCGAGGATTCGGTGCCGGGCGTGACGGCAGCGAGCCGCGCGGGGATCCTTACCGTGGGCCTGTCGACCAGCCAGGCGCCGCAGGTGCTGCTGGAGGCCGGTGCGCAGCTGGTGGTGAAGAACTTCGACGATGAGCGCCTGTGGCAACTGATTGCGCAGATGAGCGGCTGAAGCCACCCACCGCGCCGGTTTCGCCAGCCAGGCTGGGACGTGCACCATCGGGGGTCACCTTCGAGCGGTGCACGCTCGCTGTCGGTGCACCCCTGTGCCGGCCAATTCACAAAACATGACCAACGGGTCACATTTATCCCGCCCCTCTCCTACACTGTTCAATCGACCTGATACCGTCCGGAAAACTCGATCGAAAATAGTCGAAACTTCTGCAAACCCGGTAGGTCAGCAACTAAGTAGGCCAACGACTCTGGTTACCCAGGCGCAGCCCACCCCCCACTCGTCAGCACGCCATCGGCAGGAGCGCCGGCTGGCGTAGCGCTTGCACGTGTGTCCGGGGCGTTTCACCGCATCACATGACATAGCGAGAACAACAGTACAGACATGCAGCGGGTGGGATACGCCCGCAGAACAAGGGACGGAGACAAGTATGATCAGCGCCGCTGTCGAACCTCATGCAGAGCATTTCAACCCGGATACCAGCGCGCAGGTGCGTGCTGCCCAGATCGTCACGACAGCCAAGGCCCCTGCCCTCGATACCCGGCGCAACCCGAACAAACGCAAGGTGCTGTTCGTGACCTCGGAAATCGCCGACCTGGTCAAGACCGGCGGCCTGGGCGACGTCTCCGCCGCCCTGCCCCGCGCCATGCGCCACCTGCACGATGTACGCGTGCTGATCCCCGGCTACCCGCAGGTACTCGAAAGCGACAACCCGATCCACCTGGTGGGCGAGCTGGGCGGCCATGCCGCACTGCCCCCGTGCAAGATCGGGCGCATGGACCTGGCCGACGGCCTGGTCATCTATGTACTGATCTGCCCCGAGCTGTACCAGCGCGAAGGCACCCCCTACGGCGCCAACAATGGCCGTGACTGGCCCGACAACCATATCCGCTTCGCCCGCCTGGGCCTGGCCGCCGCCGAAATCGCCGCGGGCGAGGGGATGGTGCACTGGAAGCCCGATCTGGTGCACGCCCACGACTGGCCTGCCGGCCTGGCCCCGGCCTACATGCACTGGCGCGGCCTGAACACCCCCACCCTGTTCACCATCCACAACCTGGCCTACCAGGGGGTGGTCAGCCGCGGCTGCTGCCCGGAACTGGCGATTCCCGAACACGCCCTGCAACAGGAAGGCATGGAGTTCTACGGCAAGCTGTCGTTTCTCAAGGCCGGCCTGGCCTACTCCAGCCACATCACCACGGTCAGCGCCACCTATGCCCGGGAAATCACCACCCCGGCCTTCGGCTGCGGGCTCGACGGTTTTCTTGGCAGCAAGGCGCAGCAGGGCCTGCTCAGCGGCATCCCCAACGGCATCGACGAAAGCTGGGATTCGGCCACCGACACCCACCTGACCCACCGCTTCAGCATCAACGACTGGGAAGGCAAGGCGGCCAACAGCAGCCAGGTGCGCGAGCTGTTCGAGCTGGAGCCCTCCACCGGCCCGCTGTTCGCCGTGGTCTCGCGCCTGGTGTACCAGAAGGGCCTGGACCTGACCCTGGGGGTGGCCGAGTACATCGTCGAGCAGGGCGGCCAGATCGCCATCATCGGCCGCGGCGAACCGGAGGAAGAGCAAGCCATGCGCGAGCTGGCCAGCCGCTTCCCGGGCCGCGTGGGGGTGCGCATCGGCTTCAACGAGACCGACGCACGGCGCATGTTCGCCGGCAGCGACTTTCTGCTGATGCCCTCGCGCTACGAGCCCTGCGGCCTGAGCCAGATGTACGCGCAGCGCTTCGGATCGCTGCCGGTGGCGCGCAACACCGGCGGCCTGGCCGACACCATCGAGAATGGCGTCACCGGCTTTCTGTTCGACGAATCGAGCGTGGAGAGCTACCGCGAAGCACTCTCGCGGGCCTTCTACGTATACGGCAAGAAACACCTGCTCAATGCCATGCGCTGCCTGGCCATGACCCAGCCATTCAACTGGTGTCAGGCCGTGGAACCCTATGCCCACCTGTACGAGGAACTGGTGACGCGCGCCACGCTCAACGCAGGCTGAGGAGAACTGCCGTATGCCCTTCAGGTCACAGGAACACGCGACCCACGGGGCCGTGATGCTGGACAGCCACACCACCCGCTTCGCCCTCTGGGCGCCCGATGCCCGGCAGGTGGAGGTGGAATGTGAAAACGCCGCCCCGCAACCCATGCAGCGTAGTGACGACGGCTGGTTCGTGCTGCGCATGCCCTGCCCGGCCGGTACGCGCTATCGCTACCGTATCGACGGCGACCTGTCGGTCGCCGACCCGGCCAGCCGTGCCCAGCCCGACGGCGTGCACGGCCCCAGCCAGGTGCTGAGCACCGAATATGCCTGGCAACACCCCGACTGGCAGGGCCGCCCCTGGCACGAGGCAGTCATCTATGAAGTGCACGTGGGCCTGCTGGGCGGTTACGCCGGCGTGGCCAGGCACCTGCCGCGCCTGGCCGCACTGGGCGTGACCGCCATCGAGCTGATGCCCATCGGGCAGTTTCCCGGCCAGCGCAACTGGGGCTATGACGGCGTGCTGCCGTTCGCCCCGCAAGCGAGCTATGGCACCGCGCAGCAACTCAAGGCGCTGATCGACCAGGCCCACGCGCTGGGGCTGATGGTGCTGCTGGATGTGGTGTACAACCACTTCGGCCCCGACGGCAATTACCTGCACCGTTATGCCCAGGGCTTCTTTCGCGAAGACCGGCATACGCCCTGGGGCGCGGCCATCGATTTTCGCCGCCGCCAGGTGCGCGACTTCTTCATCGAGAACGCCCTGATGTGGCTGCACGACTACCGCTTCGACGGCCTGCGCCTGGATGCGGTGCACGCCATCGACGACCCTGATTTTCTGCATGAGCTGGCCCGCCGCGTGCGCGCCAGCACCGCACCGGGCCGGCAGGTGTGGCTCACCCTCGAGAACGAGCGCAACCAGGCGCACCTGCTCCAGGAGGGCTACGACGCCCAGTGGAACGACGATGGCCACAACGCCCTGCACGTGCTGCTGACCGGCGAGCAGGAAGGCTACTACGTCGATTACCGCGAGGCGCCGCTGAACAAGCTGGCGCGTTGCCTGAGCCAGGGGTTCGTGTTCCAGGGCCAGCCGGACCGCAACGGCGAACCGCGTGGCGAAGCCAGCGGCCATCTGCCGCCCAGTGCCTTCGTGCTGTTTCTGCAGAACCATGACCAGATCGGCAACCGCGCGCTGGGCGAGCGGCTCGAGCGCCTGTGCCCGCCCCAGGCCCTGCGCGCCGCCACCGGGCTGCTGTTGCTGGCACCGATGATCCCGCTGCTGTTCATGGGCGATGACTGGGGGTGCCGCCAGCCCTTCCTGTTCTTCACCGATCACCACGACGACCTTGCCACCGCCGTGCGCGAAGGCCGACGCGCCGAGTTCAAGGGGTTCAAGGCCTTCGCCGACCCCGAGCAACGGGCGCGCATCCCCGACCCGAACGCCGCCCAGACCTTCCTCGACTCGCAACCGCAATGGGGCGAGGACAGCGAGCAGTGGGTGGCGCTGTACCGTCGCCTGCTGTACCTGCGCCACCAGCACATAATCCCGCGCCTGCCGGGCACCCGCGCCCTGGGCGCCCAGGTGGTCGACGGCCAGGGCGTGAGCGCCCGCTGGCAACTGGGCGATGGCAGCGAGCTGCGCATCGACCTCAACCTCGGCCAGCAGCCACTGGCCCTGGACCTGCCGGCCCGCGAGCGGCACCTGTTCGAAAGTTGCGAACTGCCCCCGGGCCCACCCTGCCTGCCGCCGTTGAGCTGCGTGGTGAGCCTGACCCCTTCCTGCCCCACGGAGCCTGTGCATGCCTGACCTACCCTTGCTGCAACTGGCCGAACGCGCTGGCCTGGCGGTGGACTGGATCGACGCCAACGGGCGCGCCCAGCGTGTCAGCGAACCGGTCCTGCGGCGCATCCTGGCCGCCCTTGGCCACCCGGCCGCCGACGACATCGCCATCGCCAACAGCCTCAAGGCCCTGGAAAAAGCCCACGATTCCCGTCACCTGCCGCCACTGCTGACGGTCGACCAGCACCAGCCGCTGGACCTGTCGCGCTACTTCGCGGCCAACAGCCGCTGCGAGGTGCAGCACGAGAACGGCACCCGCCAGCAGCTGCAGCTGGATGCCCAGGCCCTGCTGCCGCCCGGGCTGCCACTGGGGTATCACCAACTGCATATCGACGCCACCACCTTCACCCTGGCCGTGGCCCCGGCGCAGTGCTACAGCCTGGCCGATGCGCTGGGCACCCCGCACCCACGGTGCTGGGGCCTGAGTGCCCAGCTGTACAGCCTGCGCCGCCCGGGCGACGGCGGGCTGGGCGACTGCCTGGCACTGGAGGGCCTGGCACGCAGCGCCGCCGAGCGTGGCGCCACGGCCCTGGCCATCAGCCCGGTGCACGCCATGTTCACCCGCAACCACCCCAGCTACAGCCCCTATTCGCCATCCAGCCGGCTGTTTCTGAACAGCCTGTATGCCAGCCCCCAGGCAGTGATCGACGAGCGCACGGTGCGTATCACGGTCCAGGCCCTGGGCCTTGAGGCCCAGCTCGAACAGCTCGAAGGCCTGCCGTTGATCGACTGGCCACGGGCGGCCGGGGCACGCCAGCAGATATTGCAGGCGCTGTACCAGGGCTTTATCAAGGGCGAGCAACCGCAGCGCGCCGACTTCGACAGCTTTCGCCACGCCGGCGGCCAGGCGCTGGAAGACCACTGCCGCTTCGAAGCGCTGCTCGATGCCGCCGCCGAACGCGGCGAAAGCCAGGACTGGCGCCAGTGGCCGGCCGCCTGGCTCGACCCGCGCAGCGCCGAGATTGCCGCGTTTGCCGCCGACCACGTCGAGCAGATCGGCTTCTATGCCTTCTGCCAGTGGCTGATCGCGCGCAGCCTGGAGCGTGCCCAGGAAGCGGCGCGCGGCAGCGGCATGGCGGTGGGCCTGATCGCCGACCTGGCAGTGGGGGCCGACGGCACCGGCAGCCAGGCCTGGAGCCGCCAGGACGAGCTGCTGGCCGAGCTGCACGTCGGCGCCCCGCCCGACATCCTCAACCGATCAGGGCAAAGCTGGGGCATCTGCGCGTTCTCCCCCGAGGGCCTGCGCCGCAACGGCTACCGCGCCTTCATCGAGATGCTGCGGGCCAACTTCGCCCACGCCGGGGGCCTGCGCATCGACCATGTGATGGGCCTGCAGCGCCTGTGGCTGATCCCCCAGGGCGCCGCCCCCAGCGAAGGCGCCTACCTGCACTACCCACTGGACGACCTGCTGCGCCTGCTGGCCCTGGAGTCGGTGCGCCACAAGGCCATCGTGCTCGGCGAAGACCTGGGCACGGTGCCCGAAGGCCTGCGCGAAAAGCTCGCGGCCCGCGCGATCCTGGGCATGCGTGTGCTGCTGTTCGAGCAGGACCCGCCCGGGCAGTTCACCCCCATCCTCGACTGGCCCGACAACGCCCTGGCCACCACCAGCACCCACGACCTGCCCCCGCTGGCAGGCTGGCTGCAGGCCCGCGACATCGACTGGGGCCAGCGCCTGGGGGCGATCGACGCGATCACCGAGCGCGACTGGCGCGACAGCCGCCAGCATGAAATCCAGGGCCTGCGTCGCCTGCTGCACAGCAGCTACGGCGACACCAGCAGCGAAGCCGACACCCTGATCGATGCCAGCCTGCGCCTGCTCGGGCATACCCGCGCGCCGCTGGTGCTGGTACCGCTGGAAGACCTGCTGGGCGTGGACGAACAACCCAACCTGCCCGGCACCGTCGACACCCACCCCAACTGGCGCCGCCGCTTCGCGTTGCCCGCCGCACAGCTGCTGGACGACAGCGATGCGGCGCGACGCCTCGAGCTGCTGGCCCAGGCCCGTGAACAAGCCTTCGAGCGTGACCGATGAACAGCCTCACCGCCACACTGCGCCTGCAATTTCATGCCGACTTCAGCCTCGACGATGCGGTGCCGCTGGTGCCCTACTTCGCCCGGCTGGGCATCAGCCACCTGTACGCCTCGCCCCTGTTGCAGGCGCGGCCCGGTTCGCGCCACGGCTACGACGTGGTCGACCCGACCCGGGTCAGCCCCGAACTGGGTGGCGAGGCGGCGCTGGAACGCCTGGTGGCCGCGCTGCGCCAGCACGGCATGGGCCTGATCCTGGACATCGTGTCCAACCACATGGCCGTGGGCGGCGCACACAACCCCTGGTGGCAGGACCTGCTGGCCTGGGGCCGGCGCAGCCCCTACGCCGAGTTCTTCGACATCCAGTGGCATTCGCCCGACCCGTTGCTCAAAGGCCAGTTGCTGTTGCCGTTCCTGGCCAGCGACTATGGCGCGGTGCTGCAGGCCGGGGAAATCCCGCTGCGTTTCGACGCCCGCCACGGGCGCTTTCACATCGAGCACCACGAGCACCGCTTCCCGATCAGCCCGCCGGACTATGCGCGCATCCTGTGCGTCAGCGGCCACCCCGAGCTGAGCGAACTGGGGGCACGCTTTGCCGCCTTCGAGGGCCAGCGCCACGCCCCGGCCAACGTCGAGGCGGTGCACCAGGCCCTGGCCGAACTGGCCCGCGAGCCGCGCATCGGCCAGGCCATCGACCAGGTACTGGCCGCCTTCGACGGGCGCACCCCCAGCGGTTTCGAGCACCTGCATCAACTGCTCGAACAGCAGCACTACCGCCTGGCCAGCTGGCGCACCGCCGGTGACGACATCAACTGGCGGCGCTTTTTCGACGTCAACGAGCTGGGCGGCCTGCGCGTGGAGCGCCCGGCGGTGTTCGAGGCCACCCATGCCAAGGTGTTCGAGCTGATCGAGCGCGGCCTGGTCGACGGCCTGCGCATCGACCACATCGATGGCCTGGCCGACCCGCGCGGTTACTGCCGCAAGCTGCGCCGACGCGTCGACGGCCTGCTCCCACGCCGGCCGCTGAGCGCTGCGCTCGAGCACTTTCCGATCTACGTGGAGAAGATCCTCGGCCCCGGCGAGCGCCTGCACGACGACTGGCGGGTGGACGGCAGCACCGGCTACGAATTCATGAACCAGGTCTCGCTGCTGCAGCATGACCCGCAGGGCGAAGCCGAACTGACCGCGCTGTGGCACGACCTGAGCGAGCGCCCGGCGTTCGTCGAGGAACTGCGCCTGGCCCGCCAGCTGGTGCTCAATGCCAGCCTGGCCGGCGACTTCGAATCGGTGGCCCAGGCCCTGCTGCAGGTGGCGCGCAACGACATCATGAGCCGCGACCTGACCCTGGGCGCCATCCGCCGCGCGTTGCAGGCGCTGGTGGAGCACTACCCGGTGTACCGCACCTACATCAATGCCTGCGGGCGCCCGGCGATGGACGAGGGGTTCTTCCAGCAGGCCCTGGCCGATGCGCGTTCGAGCCTGGGCGAAGCCGACTGGCCGCTGCTGGACTACCTGCAGCGCTGGCTGGGCGGCCAGCCCTGGCGCGAGCTGGGCCCGGGGCGGGCGCGCAAGCAGTTGCGCCACGCCTGCGTGCGCTTCCAGCAGCTGACCTCGCCCACCGCCGCCAAGGCCGTCGAAGACACCGCCTTCTATCGCTCGGCGGTGCTGTTGTCGCGCAACGACGTGGGCTTCGACGCCGAGCGCTTCAGCGCACCGGCCGAGGCCTTCCATGCCAGTTGCCAGCAACGCCTGGCGCACTTCCCCGACAACCTGCTGGCCACCGCCACCCATGACCACAAGCGTGGCGAAGATTGCCGCGCACGCCTGGCGGTGATCAGCGAACGCAGCCACTGGTTCTACCAGCGCGTGGAGCTGTGGCGTGAACTGGCCTCGCCCCTGCGCACACAACTGGCCGATGGCGTGGCACCGAGTGCCGGCGATGAACTGCTGCTGTACCAGACCCTGCTCGGCAGTTGGCCGATGACGCTGCGCTGCGATGACACCCAGGCCTTGCGCGGCTACGCCGAACGCCTGCGCCAATGGCAGCGCAAAGCCCTGCGCGAGGCCAAGCTGCGCAGCAGCTGGAGCGCCCCCAACGAGGCCTACGAGCAGGCCTGCGCACGCTTCATCGACGCCCTGCTGCTGGAGCCGCAATGCCAGCAGCTGCGCCAGTCGGTGGCCCAGGCGGCGCAGGCCCTGGCCTGCCCGGGCGCGCTCAACAGCCTGGTGCAGAGCCTGCTGCGCATGACCGTGCCGGGGGTGCCCGACCTGTACCAGGGCAACGAATTCTGGGACCTGAGCCTGGTCGACCCGGACAACCGCCGCGCGGTGGACTACGCCGCGCGCCGCCAGGCCCTGGACGACAGCCTGCCCCCCGCCGAACTGCTCGGGCACTGGCAGGACGGGCGGGTCAAGCAGGCCCTGATCGCCCAGGTGCTGGAGCAGCGCCGGGCCTACCCAGAGCTGTTTCGCCACGGCCGCTACCAACCCCTGGAGGTACGCGGCAAACACGCCGAGCGGGTGCTCGCCTTTGCCCGTATCGGCGAGGCGCAACGTGCGGTGGTGGTGGCACCGCGGCTGGCCTCGGGCCTGCTGGGCAACGCCACGCAACCCTTGATCCCGGCACAGAACTGGGACGATACCCGTGTGCTTTTACCGTTCGCCTTGTGCGCTGCCAATTGCACGGGACTTTTCGCCCAGGGCGCAGTCACACCCTCTAACGAGCTGTGGCTGAGCACTGCGCTCAAAGCCTTCCCCGTCAATCTCTTCATAGAACAGACTGAGTCATCAGGAGCGTCGAGATGAGTGCTGAGGAAAAACGTATCCGCGAATTCGCCTACCAGATCTGGGAGTCGGAAGGTAAACCCGAAGGCCAGGAGGAGCGCCACTGGGAGATGGCGCGCAAGTTGGCCGAAGCCGAGGCCATTGCGCCCAAGGCCGCCCCGCGCAAGCCCCGTACCACCCCGCCAGGCGCACCGCCGGTAGCCCCTGGCGCCAAGCCAAAGCCCGGCGCCGCCGCGTCCAAGGCCAAGCCGCCGGCCCCTGCGGCCAAGCCCGACCCGGCAAAGAAGCCGCGTACCGCGAAGAAGCCCGCCACGCCCTGACGCCGCCGTACCTTGCGTCACTACCGCCCCGGGGCAGCGCAACGCTGCCCCGGCGCCCAGTGCGTCGCCTTTCGCCCCCCAAGGATCGCTACAAGGATTGCCATGACCCAGCCCAAGTCCAAACACAACACCCAGCCCGACGCCGTTGAACCTTCGCGCATCCGCGAGGGCCTGCCCTTCCCCCTGGGCGCCACCTGGGATGGCCTGGGTGTGAACTTCGCACTGTTCTCGGCCAACGCCACCAAGGTCGAACTGTGCCTGTTCGACGCCAGCGGCGAACATGAGCTCGAGCGCATCGAACTGCCCGAGTACACCGACGAGATCTACCACGGCTACCTGCCCGACGCGCACCCGGGGCAGATCTACGGCTACCGCGTGTACGGCCCCTACGAGCCGCAGAACGGGCACCGTTTCAACCCCAACAAGCTGCTGATCGACCCGTATGCCAAGCAGCTGGTCGGCGAGCTGCGCTGGTCCGAGGCGTTGTTCGGCTACACCATCGGCCACCCCGATGGCGACCTCAGTTTCGACGAGCGCGACAGTGCGCCGTTCGTGCCCAAGTGCAAGGTCATCGACCCGGCCTACACCTGGGGCCGCGACCAGCGCGTGGGCGTGCCGTGGGACCGTACCGTGTTCTACGAAGCGCACGTGCGCGGCATCAGCATGCGTCACCCGGCGGTGCCGGAAGCGGCGCGCGGTACCTTCGCCGGGCTGATGAACGACGAGCTGCTGGGGCACATCAAGGGCCTGGGCGTCAGCTCCATCGAGCTGCTGCCGATCCACGCCTTCGTCAACGACCAGCACCTGCTGCAAAAGGGCCTGAACAACTACTGGGGCTACAACAGCATCGCCTTCTTCGCGCCCCACCCGCGCTACCTGGCCAACGGCAAGATCGCCGAGTTCAAGGAGATGGTCGCGCACCTGCACGACGCCGGCCTGGAGGTGATTCTGGACGTGGTCTACAACCACACCGCCGAAGGCAACGAGCAGGGCCCCACACTGTCGATGCGCGGTATCGACAACGCCTCGTACTACCGCCTGATGCCCGACGACAAGCGCTACTACATCAACGACTCGGGCACCGGCAACACCCTGGACCTGAGCCATCCCTGCGTACTGCAACTGGTCACCGACTCGCTGCGCTACTGGGCAGGCGAGATGCACGTTGATGGCTTTCGCTTCGACCTGGCGACCATCCTGGGCCGCTACCACGAAGGCTTCGACGAGCGGCACAGCTTTCTGGTGGCCTGTCGCCAGGACCCGCTGCTGAGCCAGGTCAAGCTGATTGCCGAACCCTGGGACTGCGGCCCCGGTGGCTACCAGGTGGGCAACTTCGCGCCGGGCTGGGCCGAATGGAACGACCGCTTTCGCGACACCGTGCGCGCCTTCTGGAAAGGCGACGAAGGCCAGCTGGCCGACTTTGCCGCGCGCATGACCGCCTCCGGCGAGCTGTTCAACCGCCGCGGCCGGCGCCCCTATGCCTCGGTCAACTTCATCACCGCCCACGACGGCTTCACCCTGCGCGACCTGGTGTCGTACAACGACAAGCACAACGAGGACAACGACGAGAACAACCAGGACGGCAGCAACAACAACATCTCCTGGAACCACGGGGTCGAGGGGCCCACCGACGACCCCGAGATCAACAGCCTGCGCCAGCGCCAGATGCGCAACTTCTTCGCCACCCTGCTGCTGGCCCAGGGCACGCCGATGATCGTGGCCGGCGACGAGTTCAGCCGCACCCAGCACGGCAACAACAACGCCTACTGCCAGGACAGCGAGATCGGCTGGATCAACTGGGACCTGGACGAGCAAGGCAGCGCCCTGCTCAAGTTCGTCAAGCGCCTGACCAAGCTGCGCCTGGCCTACCCGATCCTGCGCCGCAGCCGCTTCCTGGTGGGCGACTACAACGAGGCGATCGGGGTCAAGGACGTGACCTGGCTGGCGCCGGACGCCAGCGAGATGAGCGTGGAACAGTGGGAAGACCCGCAAGGGCGTTGCCTGGGCATGCTCATGGACGGGCGCGCGCAGGTCAGCGGCATCCTGCGCCCGGGGGCAGACGCCACCTTGCTGCTGATCGTCAACGCGCACCACGACGGCGTGGACTTCACCCTGCCCGACGTGCCCGAGGGCGAGTACTGGAACTGCCTGATCGACACCGACCGGCCGCAGCTGCGCAAGGCCCAGCGCCTGGAATTCGGCAGCGTGTTCAACGTCACCGGACGCTCGTTGCTGCTGTTGGAACTGCAACGGGACGAGGACGCCTGACGCTTTAGCAATCATTCGAAATAGCCAGCCGCGTTGTCATTCGCAACGCGGCTATGCCCAATCAGGAACCGCTATTTTTCAACCGCTTACCCCCTCCAACACGGCCATCACAAAATAATCACACTATCTTGACGCCTGCCTGCGACTCTCCTTAGCTACACCTAGAACCACCGTGTTCAACTTCATTCCGGGCCTCTGGCACGCGGCTTTGCGCGCGCCATGGGGCAGGTTTGCTGGTTTGGGTCGCTCTCTGTTCCTGCCTTACAGCCCGTGACATCAGGCCAGACCTTTGGCTGTAACACACAGAGGAGATCGGCCATGAAAAGCGCACCCTGCCCTTCGGGGCTCGAGTATGTTTTCTACGCACTGTCAACGTCGCTGCTGCTGGCAACCCCGCTGGAAAGCCTGGCGGCGGGGCTGGAAGACGACGACCCGATGTTCAACCCGGCACACGGCCTGGCGCTGCCGTCGCTGGTCCCGGCCAGCGTGTCGGGGCTGAGCCTGGGTACGCTGGGGGCGTTTTCCGAACGCCTGGCAGAGCGCACGGCGGTGTTCGGCGACGAAGGCATTGCCAGCCAGTGGGCGCAGTTCTTTCCCACCCCGGTCAGGACCGCCCCGCAACGCCTGGATGCCCCCAACCAGAACCTGCAGATCGCCCCCGACCTGTTCGTGCGGGAAACCGCCGGCGGCAACACCCACCGCGCCGGGATCTTCATGGGCCACAGCAACCTGCAGGGCGGCCTGGACAATCGCCGGCCACAGCTGGGCGACAAGCAGAACGCCGTGCGCCTGGAAGGGCAAAGCCTGGGCATGTACTGGAGCCTGCAGCATGACCAGGGCTGGCATGTGGATGCGGTGGCCATGGGCACCCGTTTCGACGCCAGCGGGCGCGGCAGCGACGGCGAACGGCTCGATGGCAACGGGCACGCGCTGACCTTCTCGGTGGAGGGCGGCTTCCCCATCGGCCTGGGCAAGCACTGGGTGATCGAGCCCCAGGCGCAGTTGATCAACCAGCAGTACTACCCCGGCAACGACGCCCAGGCCCAGACCCTGCAGGCCTATGACAGCCAGCCGAGCTGGACCGGCCGGGTGGGCGCGAAGCTGTCGGCCCGCTACGAGGTGCGCGGCATGCCCATCGAACCCTATGTGCGCACCAACGTGTGGTACGACTTCTCGAACGCCGACACGGTGAGCCTGGACAAGGTCGACAAGATCAGCAGCGGACGCAACGCCACCACCGTGGAGGTGGGCCTGGGCCTGGTGGCACGGGTGACGCCCAAAGTGGCGCTGTTTGTCAGTGCCGATTACAGCAGCGACGTGGACGACAACGACTTGAACGGGTTGATCGGCAACCTGGGGGTGCGTGTGCGCTGGTGAGCGGCGCTGAATGCATCGCGGGTCAGGCCCGCGATGCGACACGCATACCCCCGTCAACCTGAGGTTGACAGCTTATGTATACTGGCCGGCCATGCCCTCGCCAAGGACACCCCAGCGCATGACCGAAAACAGCTTCGCCTTTCGCCTCAAGGAACTGCTCGAACACCACAAGCTGACGCTGCAGGCGGTAGGCACGGCCCTGGGGATCTCGCGCACCGCCGTGCACAAATGGACCCGCGGCGGCGAGATCGACTACGCCAACCTGCGCAAGCTGGCCGACTTTCTCAAGGTCAACTGGATCTGGCTGCGCTACGGCGAAGAAGCCCTGCAGGACGTGCAGCAGACCCAGGTGGTGGAGCTGCCGATGACCGACCTGCGCCGGCGCTACACCGCCGAGATCATGGAGAGCGAAACCCGCATGAAGCTGGCCCAGGAAGGCGCCCGCATCGTGACCTGGGAATGGAACCTGATCAGCGACGAACTCACCTACTCGCCCAACGTCGAGGCCGTGTACGGCTGGCAGGTGATCCGCAACGAAGACTTCTGGGTGCACCTGCCCCCCGAGGACGTCGAGATGCTGCAGGCGCTGTACAGCAAGACCCTGCTCGAAGGCGAAGGCTGCGAGTGCGACTTTCGCATCTATCGCCCCGACGGCGAGATGCGCTGGATCGCCTCCCGCGCCACGGTGGTGCGCGACAGCGCCGGGCGCGCGGTGAAGATGGTCGGCATCAGCATGGACAACACCGAGCGCAAGGTCGCCGAAGAGCAACTGCGCAATAGCGAGGAACGTTTTCGCGCCATCTTCGAACTGGCCTGGGGCGCGCTGGCCTACATCGACCCGGACGGCACCTGGCAGCGGGTCAACGGCAGCTTCTGCGAGCTGCTGGGCTACAGCGCCGAAACGCTGTACGGCATGACCTTCCAGCAACTGACCCACCCCGACGACCTGGCCGCCAACCTGCAGTTGCTGCAGCGCCTGCTGGCCGGCGAGATCGAGCGCTACGAAGTGGAAAAGCGCGTGCGCCACAAGCAGGGCCACTACATCTGGGTACGTGCACGTACCGCCCTGCAGCGCCGCCAGGACGGCCAGCCGCAGCATCTGATCAGCGTGTTCGAGGACATCGGCGCCGAACGCCAGGAACGCGAACGCCTGCAGGCACGTATCGAGGCGCTTGAAGCACAGCGCGGGGCTTCGCAGGCATGAGTCGCTTCGTGGGGGTGTTTCACTTGCGAAGCCGGCATGCCGTGGACAGGGGCTTCAAGGTGCACGCGCTACACAGCGACAATCATGCCGATGCGCACCTTGAAGCGGGCGACATACGCAATGAACAGGGCTACCAGGACGATCAGACCTGCGACTTCACCGTGATCGAGATTGCCAGCACTGCCCTGGCGCCCCGGCGCCTGAGCTGGCTGGAGCGCATCACGGGCAAGCTGCATGCATGACCCCATCCCTGATCTGACTGCGGGGCGCACATGAGCCGCTTTGTCGCTGTGTTTCACCACTGGCATATCACCAAACGCAACCTTGGCTTCGAGGTGCACAGCCTGGCAGGTCGCGATCAGGCACAGGCGCACCGCGAAGCCTGCGCACGGTTGGCCGATCAGGAAGTGAGCGATATCGTGCGCTGCGCCTTCACCCTGGTTGAGATCGGCGCGCATGAACACGTTGCGCGCCCGCTGAGCTGGCGCGAGCGCATCACCGGGCGTTTCGAGGGGCGTGGCTAGAGGCAGGTGGCCAACGCCGCCATGCGCCGCTGGGCCAATGCATCGTCCTTGAGGGTGTAGAACTTGACCACCGTGCCGCCGGCTTCGGCGCGCACATCGGCGAAGTATTCGGCATCGCGTGTCGACACCGTGGCCCCACCGTTGGGGCCGGCGTCGAGGTAGCCGCTGGCATCCACGCCGAAGACGGCTTCGTCCTGCCAACCGAACTGGATGCACTCGGCCACCAGCGGCTCGGCCTTGGCCGAGGTGAAGGTCTTGTGCGGTGCGCCCAGGCGAGCCTGGTTCATCGTCGACGAGGCGCATCCGGCCAGCACCAGTGCCGTACCCAATAGCATTGCTGCGCGCATGGTTGTCTCTCCCGTTGGTTGTGTGTCGGCAGCACCGGGCTCTTCGCTGGCCCTGTAGAAGCTGGCCTTGCCAGCGAAGAGGCCTGGCCTGCTGATTGAAAAAGGAGCGACTGTAGCATTGCCCCGGCCCCCGGTGAGAGAATGCCGCGCAGAAAAACGGACCCTCCCCCCTGTGCCAAGGAACAGCACCATCCGAATCCTCTCGCTCGCCCTCATCGTCTCCACCCTCGCCCTCACCAGCTGCGGCACCATGATGCGCGGTGGGTACTGCGCCGAATGTGCATCCCCAGGCATGTACCGGGGCGTGCGCAACAACTTCTCGTTCCTGTTCAGCGCCACCTCGGCGCAGTTCTGCTGGCCGCTGATCGTGTGCCCGCTGGCGTTTATCGTCACCGCGCCCGTGGATATCGTGATCGATACCGCGATGATCCCCGCCGACCTCTCGCGCTGAGTGCCAAACAATCGAATCCCTCTATAGGTTCATCGACAAGGTCGATTAGTCACAAATTAAGTAAGGGCATAAACTGCCCCCGAATGCGCGCAATTCACCCACGATAGAAAGGGTCTTGGCGCGCACCCTCTGTGACTAGCCTGCATACCACTTACCGATCCTGACGCTGATCTCGGCGGGCCTGCGCGTGCGCGGCCGATTCTGGAGCTCGTTTGTACAAGGAGATAACCATGGGACTGGGCAGAAGACAGTTCTTCAAGCTGTGCACCGTCGGCGCTGCCACCGCCACTGCGGCCAGCCTGGGCTTCGCCCCGGGCATGGCCCAGGCCACCCAATCACGCCAGTACAAGCTGCTGCGCGCCAAGGAAACCCGCAACAACTGCACCTACTGCTCGGTGGGTTGCGGCGTGCTGATGTACAGCCTTGGCGACGGCGCCAAGAACGCCAAGGCGCGTATCTTCCACATCGAAGGCGACCCCGATCACCCGGTCAGCCGCGGCTCGCTGTGCCCCAAGGGCGCGGGCCTGGTGGACTACATCCACAGCGAACAACGCCTGCTCTACCCCGAATACCGCGCCCCTGGCTCGGACAAATGGCAGCGCATCAGCTGGGATCACGCCATCGAGCGCATCGCACGCCTGATGAAGGACGACCGTGACGCCAACTTCATCGAGAAGAACGACAAGGGCACCACGGTCAACCGCTGGCTGAGCACCGGCATGCTGTGCAGCTCGGCCGCCAGCAGCGAAACAGGCTCGCTGGACCAGCGCTTCACCCGCGCCCTGGGCATCCTGGGCACCGACAGCCAGGCCCGTGTGTGCCACGCCCCTACCGTCTCGGCCCTGGCGCCGACCTTCGGGCGCGGCGCCATGACCAACAACTGGGTCGACATCAAGAACGCCAACGTGGTGCTGATCATGGGCGGCAACCCCGCCGAGGCGCACCCGGTGGGCTTCAAGTGGGTGATCGAGGCCAAGATCCGCAATGGCGCCAAGGTCATCGTGGTGGACCCGCGCTTCAACCGCAGCGCCGCCGTGGCCGACATCTACTCGCCGATCCGCGCCGGCTCCGACGTGACCTTCCTGATGGGCGTGGTCAACTACCTGATCACCCACGACAAGATCCAGCACGACTACGTGCGCGCCTACACCAACGCCAGCCTGATCGTGCGCGAGGACTACAGCTTCGACGACGGCCTGTTCAGCGGCTACGACCCGGCCAAGCGCAGTTACGATCGCAGCTCCTGGACCTACGAGCTGGACGCCGACGGCTTCGCCAGGCGCGACATGACCCTGAGCCACCCGCGCTGCGTGTGGAACCTGCTCAAGGCCCACGTCAGCCGCTACACCCCGGACATGGTCACCAACATCTGCGGCACGCCCAAGGCCGACTTCCTGCAGATCTGCGAGATCCTCGGCACCACCAGTGCCCCGGACAAGACCGCCACCTTCCTCTACGCCCTGGGCTGGACCCACCACACCAACGGCGCGCAGATGATCCGAGGCTCGGGCATGATCCAGCTGCTGCTGGGCAACATCGGCATGGCCGGTGGCGGGGTCAACGCCCTGCGCGGCCACTCCAACATCCAGGGCTACACCGACCTGGGCCTGCTCTCGCTGCGCCTGCCCGGCTACATGAACCTGCCATCGGATGCGCAGACCGACCTGGCCACCTACCTCAAGCAGACCACGCCCAGCGCGGTGCTGCCCGACCAGGTCAACTACTACAAGCACACCCCCAAGTTCTTCGTCAGCCTGATGAAGAGCCTGTGGGGCGACAAGGCCACCAAGGACAACGACTGGGGCTTCGACTGGCTGCCCAAGTGGGACGACAGCTACGACGTGCTCAACTACAGCAACCGCATGTACGAGGGCAAGGTCAACGGCTACATCGCCCAGGGCTTCAACCCGGTGGCGGCGTTCCCGGACAAGAACAAGGCCCAGGCCGCGCTGGAGAAACTCAAGTTCCTGGTGATCATCGACCCGCTGGCCACCGAGACCTCGAGCTTCTGGCAGAACCACGGCGAGGAGCACGACGTGGACACCGCGGCGATCCAGACCGAAGTGTTCCGCCTGCCCTCCTCCTGCTTTGCCGAGGAAGACGGCTCGATCGTCAACTCCGGGCGCTGGCTGCAATGGCACTGGGCCGGCGCTGCGCCGCCCGGAGAGGCCTGGCACGACGGCAAGATCCTCGGCCACCTGTTCCTGAAGATCCGCGAGCTGTACGAGAAGGAAGGCGGTGCCAACCCCGCGCCGATCCTCAACATGGCCTGGGACTACGCCGACCCGTTCGACCCCAAGCCCGAGGAAGTGGCCAAGGAATCCAACGGCCGCGCCCTGGCCGACCTGCACGACGAACAGGGCAACCTGATTCTGCGCAAGGGCCAGTTGCTCGACGACTTCTCGCAGTTGCGCGACGACGGCACCACTGCCAGCTTCAACTGGATCTTCGCCGGCTCCTGGACCGAAAAGGGCAACCAGATGGCACGGCGCGACAACGCCGACAGCGGCCTGGGCTGCACCCCGGGCTGGGCCTGGGCGTGGCCGCAGAACCGGCGCATTCTCTACAACCGCGCCTCGGCCGACCCCCAGGGCAAGCCGTGGGACCCCAAGCGCAAGCTGATCGGCTGGGACGGGGCGCGCTGGAGCGGCGTGGACGTGCCGGACTTCGCCGTCACCGCTGCACCGGGCAGCAACACCAACCCGTTCATCATGCTGCCTGAAGGCCTGGGCCGGCTGTTCTCGGTGGGCGCGATGAACGACGGGCCGTTCCCCGAACACTACGAGCCCACCGAAAGCCCGCTGGCGAACAACCCGCTGCACCCGAACGTGACCTACAGCCCCACCGCGCGGGTGTACGAAAGCGATCGCAAGCGCATGGGCAGCCGCGAGCAGTTCCCGTATGTGGCCACCACCTACTCGATCACCGAGCTGTTCCGCCACTGGACCAAGCATGCGCGGCTCAACGCCATCGTGCAGCCCGAGCAGTTCATCGAGATCGGCGAGAAGCTGGCCGCCGACAAGGGCATCGTGCAGGGCGACCTGGTGCGCGTCAGCACCCAGCGTGGCTACATCAAGGCCAAGGCCGTGGTGACCAAGCGCATCCGCCGCCTGGCCATCGACGGGCAGGACGTCGACACCATCGGCATCCCCTGCCACTGGGGCTATGAAGGCACCACGCGCAAGGGCTTTCTGGCCAATACCCTGACCCCGGGGGTGGGCGATTCCAATACCCACACGCCGGAATACAAGGCGTTTCTCGTGAACATCGAAAAGGCCTGAGGGAGCGAACTTCATGTCCATGCAATCCCAAGACATCATCAAGCGCTCGGCCACCAACGTGCTGACCCCGGCGCCGCGTGCGCGCGACCACCAGGCCGAAGTGGCCAAGCTGATCGACGTGAGCATCTGCATCGGCTGCAAGGCCTGCCAGGTGGCCTGCAACGAGTGGAACGACCTGCGCGACGAGGTCGGCCACAACGTCGGCGTGTACGACAACCCGGCCGACCTGTCGGCCGAAACCTGGACGCTGATGCGCTTCGATGAAGTCGAAGATGAAAGCGGCAAGCTCGAATGGCTGATCCGCAAGGACGGCTGCATGCACTGCGCCGACCCGGGCTGCCTGAAGGCCTGCCCGCAACCGGGGGCGATCATCCAGTACGCCAACGGCATCGTCGACTTCCAGTCCGACCACTGCATCGGCTGCGGCTACTGCATCGCCGGCTGCCCGTTCGATGTGCCGCGCATCAGCAAGAAGGACAACAAGGCCTACAAGTGCACCCTGTGCGTGGACCGCGTGTCGGTCGGCCAGGAGCCGGCCTGCGTCAAGACCTGCCCCACCGGGGCGATCAACTTCGGCAGCAAGCAGGACATGCTGCACCAGGCCAGCGAGCGCGTGACCGAGCTGCAGGGCCGCGGCTTTGCCGGCGCCGGCATCTACGACCCGCAGGGCGTGGGCGGCACCCACGTGGTGTACGTGCTGCAGCACGCCGACAAGCCGCACCTGTACCACAAGCTGCCCACCGACCCGCGCATCAGCAGCGCCATCCATGGCTGGAAGGGCTGGCTCAAGCCGGTGGCGGCCGTGGCCTTCTTCGCCACCCTGGCCGGCACCCTGTTCCACTACGTGGGCGTGGGGCCGAACGAGGTCGAGGAAGCCGACGAGAAACACGAGGAGGACACCCACGCATGAACAAGGACAAACTGATCCTGCGCACCCGCTTCATCGAGCGTGCCAGCCACTGGGTAATGGTGCTGTGCTTCCTTGCCGTGGCCCTGTCGGGGCTGTCGTGGTTCTTCCCGTCGCTCAACGGGCTCAACGCCGTGTTCGGCACCCCGCAGCTGGCGCGCATCCTGCACCCGTTCTTCGGGGTGGTGGTGTTCCTGCTGCTGGCGTTCCTGTTCGTGCGCTTCGTCAAGTACAACCTGCCCGAACGTGAAGACCTCGCGTGGTTCAGGAACGTGCGCCAGGTGCTGGCCGGCGAGCACGAGCCGGCGCTGCAGATCGGCAAGTACAACGCCGGGCAGAAGATCCTGTTCTGGGGAATCATGGGCCTGATCAGCGTGCTGCTGGTCAGTGGCGTGGTGATCTGGCGGCCTTACTTCGCGCCGTGGTTCAGCATCCCGTCGATTCGCATCGGCCTGCTGGTACACGCCATTGCCGGCATCTGCCTGATCCTGCTGATCATCGGCCATGCGTACCTGGCGTTCTGGGTCAAGGGTTCGATTCGCGGCATGGTCACCGGGTATGTGAGCCGCAGCTGGGCCAAGACCCACCATGACCGCTGGTACCGGCAGATCAGCAACAAGCAGAGCGGGAGTGGCAAGCAGCAATGAACAGCATCCAGATGACCCCTGCCGAGCAGCGTAGCGCCGGCGTTGGCGAAATACCTGCCGTGCTGCTGCCGACCCTGGGCGAGCGCTACCGCCAGCGCGCCACGCGCCTGCGTCAGCTGGCCGAGGGGCACCCGATGGCCGACTACCTGCGGTTCGTGGCACAGGTGGCCGATGCCCAGCAGCAATTGCTCGAACGCCTGCCGCTGCCGGCAACGCTGGTGAGCAGCCTGGCCGGGCGGGTAGCCGCCGGCAAGGCGCCGCTGGCCTGGGCCAGCCTGCCGCGCGATGCCTACTGGCAGCAACTGTTGCGCGGGCTTGGCGAACACATCGAACACGCCACCCTGCAGGGCCTGTGCGCGCAGGGCGAGGCCGCCCTGGACGTGGCGGCCGATGCATTGCTGGCAGGCCGCTTCAGCGAGATCGACAGCGGTCAGGCGCTGTTCCTGTGGGCGGCCCTGTCGCTGTACTTCACCCAGCTGGCGGCGCACCTGCCCGCCATCGGCAATGCCGGCGTGGGCGAGCAGCGCCAGCATTGCCCGGTGTGCACCGGGGCGCCGGTGGCCAGCGTGATCATGACCGGTGCCCAGGCCGGGCTGCGCTACCTGCACTGCGGGTTGTGCGAGAGCCGCTGGCACATGGTGCGGCTCAAGTGCAGCAACTGCGAAGAGACCGGCAGCCTGGACTACTGGTCGCTGGATACCCATGAAACCGCGATCAAGGCCGAGAGCTGCGACGACTGCCACAGCTACCTGAAGGTGTTCTACCCCGAGCACGAGCGCGACCTTGAGCTGGTGGCCGATGACCTGGCCTCGATCGCGCTGGATGCCGAGGTGGAGCGCCAGGGGTTCGATCGCAGCGGCGTGAACCCGTTTCTGTTCCCGGGCTAGAGCGGGTACTGCATCAGCCAGTGTGATTTGCCCCAGGCCTGGAACTGCTCGAGGTACTGCCACCCCCGCTTGTGGTAGTACTCGGCGCGGTCGTGGGTGTGCAGGTAGAGGTGCGTGTGCCCCAGGGCCCTGGCCTTGGTGCAGATGCCCTCGAT
The DNA here is from genome assembly GCF_049942755.1 of Pseudomonas palmensis. Taxonomy (NCBI): domain Bacteria; kingdom Pseudomonadati; phylum Pseudomonadota; class Gammaproteobacteria; order Pseudomonadales; family Pseudomonadaceae; genus Pseudomonas; species Pseudomonas palmensis. Next base: position 4,714,259 of record NZ_CP187958.1, on the reverse strand, counting down.
CAGCGTTTCGGCCAGGCCTTGGCCGCGGGCTTGCGGGCTGACGAACACGCAGGCCAGCCAGGGGCTCAGGTCGGGCCGCAGGGGCAGGTCGTCGCGCGCCAGTGAAGCGCTGCCTAGCAGGTTGCCGTCATCCAGCGCCAGCAGGCTGTACAGGCTGCCGTCAGTCTGGCCATGGGCGAATTCCTGTTGCCATTGGGCCAGCGGTACATCGGCGTATTCGTAGGCGAACTGCTCGTGCAGCCAGCGGGCCAGGGTATCGCTGTGGTGTGGGTGGTTGCTGAGCCAGTCGATCATGGGTGTGCTCTGGGCGTTGGGGGGATGCAAAGGTACACCGAATTGGATGAGGGGTGTGGCCACCTGCATCTACACTTGTCAGTGCCACCGCACCTTCCCGGAGGACCGCGCCATGCCCCACTCTGACGTCCTGATCATCGGCGCCGGGCCCACCGGCCTGGTCCTGGCCCTGTGGCTGAGCAAGCTGGGCATCTCGGTACGTATCCTCGACAGGACCAGCGCCGCCGGCACCACCTCCCGCGCGCTCGCCGTGCAAGCCCGCACCCTGGAGCTGTACCGCCAGCTGGACCTGGCCGACGCGGTCGTTGGCGCCGGCCACCAGGTGCCCGCCGCCAACCTCTGGGTCAAGGGCGAGCCCGCCGCACGCCTGCCTTTGGACAGCATCGGCGCCAACCTCACGCCCTACCCCTTTCTCGAAATCTACCCGCAGGACCAGCACGAGAACCTGCTGATCGAGCGCCTGCGCGGCCTTGGCGTGGAGGTCGAACGCAGCACCGAACTGCTCGGTTTCACCCAGCACGACACCACCGTCAGCGCACGCCTGCGCCTGCCCGACGGCAGCGAGCAAGACTGCGAGGCGCATTACCTGGCCGGCTGCGACGGCGCCCATTCGAGCGTGCGCAACGGCCTGCATGTCGACTTCCCCGGCGGCACCTACCAGCAGCTGTTCTATGTGGCCGACGTGGATGCCAGCGGCCCGCCCATGAACGGCGAGCTGCACGTGGACCTGGACGAGGCGGACTTTCTGGCGGTGTTCCCGCTGGCCGGCGCAGGCCGCGCGCGGTTGATCGGTACGGTGCGCGACGCACGCGCCGAACACCCCGAGCAACTGCGTTTCGAGGATGTCAGCCAACACGCCATCGAGCACCTGCAACTGCAGGTGCTCAAGGTCAACTGGTTTTCCACCTACCGCGTACACCATCGCGTGGCCGGGCATTTCCGCCAGCAGCGCGCCTTCCTGCTCGGCGACGCCGCGCACGTGCACAGCCCGGCCGGCGGCCAGGGCATGAACACCGGCATCGGCGATGCAATCAACCTGGCCTGGAAGCTGTGCAGCGTACTCAAGGGCAAGGCCCACGACGACCTGCTCGACAGCTACCCGGTCGAGCGCATGGCCTTCGCCCGGCGCCTGGTGGCCACCACCGACCAGGTGTTCACCTTCGCTACCGCCGATGGCAGCATCGCCAACCTGTTGCGTACGCGCCTGGCACCGGTGCTGATACCGCGCATGGCGGCATTCGCCAAGGCGCGCAGCCTGCTGTTTCGCACGGTCTCGCAACTGGGCCTGAATTACCGCCTGATGCCGCTGAGCTTCGGCAGCGCCGGCCATGTGCAGGGCGGCGACCGCCTGCCCTGGGTGGTCACGCAGGAACACGACAATTTCAGCGCGCTGTCGCACCTGGGCTGGCAGGTGCACGTGTACGGCCTGGCCAGCAAGGAACTGAGCGCCTGGTGCGCCGCACGCCAGCTGCCACTGCAGGTTTACCCCTGGTCGGCCGCCTGCACGGCCGCCGGCCTGGCACGCAACGCGCTGTACCTGCTGCGCCCCGACAGCTACGTGGCGCTGGCCGAACCCTCGGCCTCCACCGCCGCCGTGGAGCGCTACTTCAGCGAGCGGGGCCTGCGCCCCTGGTGAGGTGCTTACGCCGGTTTGTCGGCGCCCAGCACCCCGGCATAGCGGTAGGTGGTCACACAACACAGCACCAGGCCGCTGACCGCGACCGCGCCGCCCACCAGGCCGATGTCGCCAAGGCCCATGTGGGTGCTGACCAGGCTGCCCAGCAATGCCCCGCCACCGATGCCCACGTTGTACAGCCCCGAGAACATGGCCATGGCCACGTCGGTGGCATCGGAAGCCAGCACCAGCACCTTCGATTGCAGGGCCAGGCTGAAACACATGATCGCCATGCCCCACACCATGCTCAGCGCGCAGAGCAGGGTCGGGTTGACTGCCAGCGGGGCCAGCAGCAACAGGCTCAGGGCGATGGCGCCGATGGCGCCAATCGCGAACCCCCGCGGGAAACGTTCGCTGTAGCGACTGAACAGGATCGAGCCGAAGATGCCCGCCCCGCCATACAGCAACAGCAGGATGGTGGTCATTTCGCCGCTCATCGCCGCCACCTGCTGGCTGAACGGCTCGATGTAGCTGTAGGCGGTGAACTGCGCGGTGATGCCCAGCACCACCAACGCATACACCGAGAGCAGCGCCGGCCGCTTGAGCAGCATCGGCAGGCTGCGCAGCGAACCGGAGTTCTGGCTGGGCAGGCGCGGCAGCGAGCGCATCAGCCAAAGCAAAGTCAGTACCGAGACCCCGGCGATGCCCATGAAAGTGGTGCGCCAGCCCAGCGCCTCGCCCACCACTCGCCCCAGCGGAATGCCCAGCACCATGGCCAGGGTGGTGCCGGTGGCCAGCACCCCGAGGGCCTTGGCCTGCTTGCCCGGCGGCGCCACCCGCACCGCCAGCGACGCGGTGATGGCCCAGAACACCGCGTGGGCCAGTGCGATACCGATGCGGCTGAACAGCAGCATGCCGAAGCTGGTGGCCATGCTCGACAGCACATGGCTGGCAATGAACAGCACGAACAGGAACGCCAGCAGCTTGCGCCGCTCGATGTTGCGGGTCATCAGCATCATCGGCAGCGAGGCCAGCGACACCACCCAGGCATAGATGGTCAGCATCAGCCCGACCTGGGCGGTGGGCATGTCGAAGCTGCGGCCGATATCGCTGAGCAGGGCCACCGGCACGAACTCAGTGGTGTTGAAGATGAATGCAGCCAGGGCCAGCGCGAAAACGCTGAGCCAACTGCCATTACGGGTATCTGCGGGGTTGTTCATCGGACGGGGCAAGGCTCCGGGGCGGGCGCGTCAGACGCGACCCTGGGTTCAATGAAACCTGCGCGGCAAAAGGCGCGCAGGCAAAAGCCACCCCTGGGCCGGCGGCCTGGGTGTTGCGCTGCAGAAGGTTGTTATAGGTAGGTGCGGGTCGCAGGCCCGATGGTACGTCATGCGTCGGGGGGGCGACAATAACGCTCGCCGCGCCGCGCCGGCCCCACCGATGAAACTTGCCACGGACATGCAGTGTCTTTGTCATGAGCCCGTAGTAGTGCAAAGCCTGACAAGGGCTGCAGCATTGTCCGATGGTCAGGGTTTACCGACACACGCCTAATCGGGGTCCCTTGAGTACCGGATCTGCCAGGAGGCCGTATGCGCCTAGTTTCGCAACTGCTCCAACGTCTCAGACAAAAAGGCCTGCGTCGCGCCTTGCGCCCGCTATGGCAACGCCACGTGTTCCAGCACTGGCAACTGGTGTGGCTGGACCGCGACCCGTTGGCCAGGGTGCCTCGACAACGCACCCGCCCCTGCCCTCCCGTGCGGCTCGTCCAGATCACCCCGAGCAACACCGACGCGTTCGCGCGCCATTTCCCCGGCCAGTTGCAGGCCATGAACGACCTTGCACGCGAAGGCCACACCGGCCACATGTACCTGGACGAAGCCGGTGACGCGGTGGCGATGGTGTGGGCCAGCACCCGTGACTATCACGACCGGCACTACTACGGCTGCACCTTCCCGGTACAGCCCGGCGAATACTTCCAGTTCGCCGGCGAAGTCGAGCGCGCCTACTTCGGCACCGGCCTGTCCACGCGGGTGCAGACCGAGCTGTGGGAGGCCATGCTCGCCAAAGGCTGCACGCGCATCGTGGTGGTGGTGGCGCTGGACAACGCACAGGCAGTCAAGATGCACCTGCACCTGGACTACCACGAACAGGGTCGCATCACCCACGCGTACAGGTTCTTCGGGCGCTGGTACTTCTCCCGCGTGACCCACTACAGCGGCTCACGCCTGGCCCACCTGGCCCCGCGGGCCAGACGCAAGGCCGACAGCGAGCCGGCGCCGCAGCTGCACGACACCGACGCCTGAGCGCCTACGCCCCGGGTTGCAAGGTCATGCAGCGCGCATGACCTTCAGCTTACCGGGGCTGTAGAGAAGGCCGATGGCATGCAACTGCCGGTGGACGCCTAATCGGAGCTCCTGGAATAAAACCTGTCGGAGTTCTCATGCAATTGATCGAAATCGCCCACCAGCGCATCAGACAAAAAGGCTTGCTGCGTGCGCTTCGCCCGCTGTGGCGCCGCTACATCTTCTCGCACTGGCAACTGGTGTGGTTGCAGCGCAGCCCCCTTGCGCCCGTCGCCGCGCAACGCAGGCGTACCTGCCCGCCAGTGCATCTGGTAGCGATAACACCCCACAATACCGAGGCCTTCAGCCGTTACTTCCCTGGCCAGGTGCAGGCCATGACCGACCTCGCCGAACAGGGCCACACCGGCCACATGTACGTGGACAGCCACGGCAACGCGGTGGCGATGGTGTGGGCCAGCACCCGCGATTACCACGACCGCCATTACTACGGCTGCACCTTCCCGGTGCAGCCGGGCGAATACTTCCAGTTTGCCGGGGAAGTCGACCGCGCCTACTTCGGTACAGGCCTGTCGACCCAGGCCCAGCTCGACCTGTGGTCCGCCATGCTGGCCAAGGGGTGTACGCGCATCGTCAATGTGGTGGCGCTGGACAACGTGCAGGCGGTGAAGATGCACCTGCAGCTGGATTATCAGGAACAGGGTCGCATCACCCACGCCTACAGAGTGTTCGGTTGCTGGCGGTTCTCGCGCACCACCCACTACAGCGGCAAGCGCCTCGCTCACCTGGCGCCGCGGGCCCGGCCACGGGCCCCTGACACCTTCATCGCCTGAGCAGAACCGCGCCTTGATTCAGGCGCCATTAAATCGTCAAAAAAGCGACAGACCTTTCCGATCAACTGCTCTATGCCGGTAACCTCCGGTGTAGAGCGGTTCACCCTTGTTACACATATTTTGAAACAACCGCTGCGATGGCTTTTTGACACGCCGTCAAAACGCTGGGCTATACCATGAAAAAGATTTCATCAAACCCACCGTTTCATCCGCCCTATCCGGCAAGGAGGCACCATGGGTGCTTTGCAGAACGTGCGCGACAAGATCAGAAGAAAAGGCCTTCGCCGCGTCGCCAGAACCCTCTGGGAACGCCATGTGTTCTATCACTGGGAACTGCTGTGGATGGAGCGCGACCTGGTCAGTGCGGTACCGCCGCACAACCTGCGACCGCACAAGCCGGTGCGCCTGGTGACCATCACCGAGGACAACGCCGTCGCCTTTGCCCGCCACTTCGGCGACCGTGTGCAAACCATGGCCGAGCTTGCCCGCGAAGGCCACACCGGGCACATGTACCTGGACGATGCCGACAATGCGGTGGCGTTCATCTGGGGCAGCAAGCGCGACTACCTGGACCGTCACTATTACGGCTGCACCTTCCCGGTCAAGGAGGGCGAGTTCTTCGAGTTCGGCGGCGAGATGACCCCGTCGTACTTCGGCACCAGGCTGTCGGTGGATGCCCAGGTCAACCTGTGGGCGGCCATGCAGGCCCAGGGCTGCAACAAGGTGGTGGACGTGGTCGAGACGCACAACGTACCGGCCATGAAGCTGCACCTGCGCATGGGTTATCACGAACAGGGGCGCGTGGCGCACGTGTACTGCCTGTTCGGGCGCTGGAAGTTCTTCCGCGAGACCACCTACAGCGGTTCACGCCTGGAACAGCTGCGCAAGCCGCGGGCAGTCAAGACAGCCGCCGCACCGGCATGAACCTGGCAGCCCCTGCGCCCGCGCTGCGGGTGCAGGGGCCTGCTCGACATCCCTGCTCAACCCCGCATCTACCCGCCCTGCGCGGCGCTTGACCGTACCTGGAGCGCATGCAAGCATCCGCCGGCCATGACGCCCACGAATGCAGTTCAGAGACGAATGACCCGGGATGAAGATGCCATTGCAGATCCACGCATTGAAGACGCTCGCCTGGCAGGCCGGATGCTGCACGGAACGACGATGGCGCGAGAGAGTCTAGGCATTGGCATTACCAATGCCTGCTCACTGCCGACATGAGACCCCGACCATGAATGCCCCCGCCTCCCCTGCGCCCGAAACCGGCCGCTGCCAACGCCTCAAGGCCGCCAGCCGCCGCGAGCACGACAGTGTCGATACGCTGGTGCTGGGCGTTCGACCGTTCGAGAGCCGCGAGCGCTATGCATTGTTTCTGCAAGTGCAGCACCGCTTTCATGGCAGCCTTCAAGCCTTGTATGGCGATGCGCAGTTGAACCGCACATTGCCCGGGCTGGCGGCGCTGTCGCGGTTCGAGGCAGTGCAGGCCGACCTGCGCGACCTTGGCCTGCCGGTGCCCGGTGTACCGGCCCCTGTGCAGCTGTCTGCGCCAGCTGAAGCACTGGGCTGGCTGTACTGCAGCGAGGGCTCGAACCTGGGGGCGGCGTTTCTGTTCAGGCAGACCCAGCAACTGGGGCTGGGCGCGCAGCGTGGCGCCCGGCATCTGGCGCCGCACCCGGACGGGCGTGCGCTGCAGTGGCGCCAGTTCGTGGGGTTGATCGATGCACTGGTGCTGAGTGAGGAACAGGAGCGCCAGGCGGTGGATGGGGCGCTGGCGGCGTTCGAGTTCTATCGCAGCAGCGTGCGCGACATTTTCGGCTGAGGCCTGTGGCGACGTCTTCGCCGGCTCCTGCAGGGGTCACGATGATCCTGCAGGAGCCGGCCTTGCCGGCGATCGAGTGCGCAGCGCGCGCTAACCCTGGTCGGTCATCGCCTGCGGCTGATGCTCGATACGCGCCCGCTTGCGGTAGAACGCGATGCCCAGGATCAACGCCGTCACCGCCGCCGTCATCAAGGTCTCGTAGCGGTAGTCGGGGCTGAACAGCATGTAGCCCAGCACCAGCGAAATCACCACGATCACCAGCCAGGTCAGCCACGGGAACAGCCACATCTTGAACGCCAGCTCGGTGCCCTCGCGCTCGACGATGGCACGCATGCGCAGCTGCGACACGGCAATCACCAGGTACACCAGCAGCGCGATGGCCCCGGTGGTCGACAGCAGGAAGCCGAACACCTTGCCCGGGAAGGCGAAGTTCACGAAGCAACCGACAAACCCGGCCAGGGTCGACAGCAACACCGCCACGGTGGGCACGCCACTGCCGGAAATACGCTTGGTCAGCGGGTGCGCCTCACCCCGTGCGCCCAGCGAATAGAGCATGCGCGAAGCAGTGTACAGCCCCGAGTTCATGCAACTGGTCACCGCCACCAGCACCACCACGTCGATCAGAAACTTGGCACCCGGCACGTTGAGGATTTCCAGCGCGCGCTGGAACGAACCCACCTGCAGCAGGCGCGGGTCATTCCACGGCACCAGCGCGACGATGAAGAAGATCGAGAACACGTAGAAGATCGCGATGCGGTACACCACCAGGTTGGTGGCGCGGCGGATCTTGTCTTTCGGGTTGGCGGTTTCGTCGGCGGCAATGGTGACGATCTCGGCACCGAAGAACGAGAAGATGGTCACCAGCACGCCGGCCAGCACGGCGCCGAAGCCGTTGGGCATGAAGCCGCCATTGGACCACAGGTTCTCGACGCCCGAGGTCTGCGCCAGCGGCCATACACCGCTCACCCCCATCAGGCACACCACCAAAAAGCCGATGATCGCCACCACCTTGACCAGGGCGAACCAGTACTCGAACTTGCCGAAGTTCTTCACGCTGATCAGGTTGCTGCACGACAGCACGATCATGATCAGGAAGGCAAAGGCCCAGGACGGCACGTCGGGGTACCAGGCGTGCAGGATGTCGGCACCGGCGATTGCCTCCACCGGAATGATCAGTACCCAGAACCACCAGTACAGCCAGCCGATGGTGAAGCCTGCCCATGGCCCGATGGCCCGCCCTGCATAGGTGGAGAACGAGCCGCTGTTGGGGTCGGCGATGGCCATTTCGCCGAGCATGCGCATCACCAGCAGCACCAGCAGGCCGGTAATCATGTAGGAGATGAGGATGGCCGGACCGGCCTTGGCGATGGCGTTGGACGAACCGATGAACAAACCGGCGCCGATGATGCCGGCGATGGAGATCATCGAGACCTGACGCGAGGTCAGGCCGTGCTTGAGCGAGCGTTGCGGTTTTTCTTGTAGGGACGACATGGTTGCCTCTCTGGCCAATGCCTGCTGCACCTGGTTGCGCGATGACCGCGCAGGTCAGGCCAAGGTCTTCATGGAAAGTGTGCGGCAGCAGAAATGTAAGGAGCCGTTATTGTTTTTTGGGCATCAAACGTAATGTAACGGGTACTGATCGGCCTCTTTTCGATAAGTTTCGGACGCACTTTTCCCGGTCCCTCGGGGCATCGAAACTAGCAGTTGAAATGATTGACGCAGGTCAGTATTAATCTGCGAACAGGCTGCTTACAAACGACCTTTTATCACCACATGATTCCTCCATGGAATGAACTCAGTCCTTTTCATCTGCCCGGTGCCCTCGATGTCCAAGCGTTTGATGCCCTCCACCACCACCCTGCAATGCTTCGAAGCGGCGGCCCGCCACCTGAGCTTCACCCGCGCCGCGCAGGAGCTGCACCTGACCCAGAGCGCGGTGAGCAAGCAGGTGGCGCAACTCGAGGAAATGCTCTGCCACAACCTGTTCCAGCGCGTGCGCCGGCGCCTGCACCTGACCCCTGCAGGCTCGCTGTACCTGGCCGAGGTGAACAAGATCCTCACCCAGCTGGACATCTCCAGCCGCTACATCCTGACCTACGGCGGCGAGACCCAGGTGCTGACCGTGGCCACCCAGCCCACCTTCGGCGCACGCTGGCTGGTGCCCAACTTGCACGGTTTCAGCCGGCAGCACCCGAACATCCATCTGGACATCAAGAGCGAGCTGGAACCCTTCGACCTGCTCAACAACAAGGCCGACATCGCGTTTTTCTTCGGCCAGGGCACCTGGCCGGGGGCCACCTGCATCGAGCTGTTCCATGAAGAGGTGGTGCCGGTGTGTCACCCCGAGCTGATCGCGGCAGCGCTGCCACGCAGCGCCGAAGACCTCGCCCACCACCCGTTGCTGCAATGCACCTCGCGCCCGGAGGCCTGGCACGAGTGGTTCCTGCAGCAGGACCTGCAGTCCCAGCACAGCTACCACGGGCCGCGTTTCGACACCTTCTACCTGTGCATCCGCGCGGCCCAGGCCGGCTGCGGCATCGCCCTGGTGCCACGCTACCTGGTGGCCGAAGAACTGGCCGAGGGCAAGCTGGTGGTGGCCTGGGCGCACACCATGCCCAGCGAGGGCGCGCACTTCATCGCCCATGCCGAGCATGCGGCGCAGGTGCCGAAGGTGAAGGCGTTCGTCGAGTGGATACAGGGCAGGATCACGATTTGACGGAATGATTGCTCGACTTTATTTCGCTTGTGGCGTTTGCCGGATGTTGGCTTAGATATATAAAAACTTCCGTCACCCAGGTACTTGCCCATGACGCACGAAACAATCAGCCGATCTCTTTCCATTGTGCATCCCATTACACTTTCACACGGGCGCAATGCCCAGGTGTGGGATACCGATGGCAAGCACTACATCGACTTCGTGGGCGGTATCGGCGTACTCAACCTGGGGCATTGCAACCCGGCGATCGTCAGCGCCATCCAGCACCAGGCCACGCAACTGACCCATGCGGCGTTCAACGCCGTCCCGCACGGGCCCTATGTGCAGTTCATGCAACGCCTGGAGGCGTTCGTGCCACTGAGCTACCCGATGGCAGGCATGCTCACCAACAGTGGCGCCGAGGCGGCGGAGAACGCCTTGAAAGTGGCCCGCGCCGCCACCGGGCGTACGGCGGTGGTGGCCTTCGATGGCGGCTTCCACGGACGTACCCTGGCCACGCTCAACCTCAATGGCAAGGTGGCACCCTACAAGCAGAAGGTCGGCGTGCTGCCCGGCCCGGTGTTCCACCTGCCCTACCCCAGCGCCGACAACGGCGTGACCGGCGAGCAGGCGATGCAGGCGCTGGAGCGCCTGTTCAGCGTCGAGATCGACGTCAACGAAGTGGCCTGCTTCATCTTCGAGCCGGTGCAGGGCGAAGCCGGCTTCCTGGCAATGGACCCCACCTTTGCCCAGGCCCTGCGCACGTTCTGCGATGCACACGGCATCCTGATCATCATCGACGAGATCCAGTCGGGCTTTGGCCGCACCGGCCAGCGCTTCGGCTTCCCGCGGCTGGGCATCGAGCCGGATCTGCTGCTGTTGGGCAAGAGCATTGCCGGCGGCGTGCCGCTGGGAGCGGTGGTAGGCCGGCGCGAGCTGATGGCCAGCCTGCCCAAGGGTGGCCTGGGCGGCACCTATTCGGGCAACCCGCTGGCCTGTGCGGCAGGGTTGGCGACCCTGGAACTGATGAGCGATGCCAACCTGGCGACCTGGGGCGAGCTGCAGGAGCGCGCCATCGTCGGGCGTTATGAAGCGTGGAAGGCCCGCGGGTTGACGCCGTACCTCGGGCGCCTGACCGGTGTGGGCGCCATGCGCGGCATCGAGCTGGTCACGCCACAAGGCAAGCCGGCCACGGCACAACTGGCCGAGGTGCTGGAGAAGGCACGCGCGGCCGGGCTGCTGCTGATGCCGGCGGGCAAGGCGCGGCACATCATCAGGTTGCTGGCGCCATTGACCGCCGAGGCAGACGTGCTGGAGCGCGGGCTGGATATCCTGGAGCGCTGCCTGGCAGAACTGTCATGAGCAAGTGCTTTTGCCCAGCGCAATCAGGCTTTATCCTGCATCGTTTCGCACGCTGGCCCTGGGAGTTCCAATGTACATCGATGTACCGCGCCGCCTGGTGTTCTTCGACAAGGACGACACCGTTCGCCCGCCCTGCCTCGTGCAGTACCATCCCGACACCGGCACCCTGAGCCGGCCGGCTTTCGCCCAGCCCGACGACAGCGTGTGGGACATCGCGCGCGACCAACGCCGCATCGCGCTGAGCGGGGTCAAGTGGCTGGTGGTGCGCGGGGCCAGCCGCTCGCGGCTGAACCTTGTGCACGACGGCGCGCCGCTGCATGCAACCCAGAACCTGCTGTCGTACTGGGCACGCTTCGACCCCAGCGCCCGCTACGCGCTGGTCAGCGTGGCCAATGGCAAGAAACGCCCGGTGATCATCGACCTGGACAGCGGTGAACACAGCGACCCTGTGGAGCGTGACGTGGACGCCAGGTTCGGCAGCATCGACCCGTTGCAGGGCAGGCTCTGGGCCCCCGACGAGCGTGCCCGCAATGGCGTGCTGACGGTCGATTGCGCCAGCGGCGAAGTCGGCAGGGTCAGCGTGCCGCTGGAGGCAAAGGTGCGCAGCCTGCGCTTTTCCCGCGACGGGCAGTACCTGTTCGTGACCGGGGAAAACAACCGGCTGTTGTGCTGCGACCGCGAGGGCGCAACGGTATGGACCAAGGACGTCAGTGCGTATGGCCATGTCGGCTCGGGCCGGATCCTGTTCAACGAATCCGGCAGCCACCTGTGCCTGCCGACCTCGCCCACCGACAGCTCCACGCTCACCGGCAATCTCATCATCGCAACCGCCACCGGCCATACCGAGACCACCATCATGCCCAAGGCGCGACTGGCCGCTGACTGGTTTGGCGACCACGTGCTGAGCCATCGTGGCGAGGTGGTGGACTTCTTCACCGGCGCCATCGTGGCCAAGCTGGACCTGGCCAACCCCTGCTGATCGTCACCTGACCCGCCCCTTCAACGGCCCCCGCCGCCCCGTGTGCTAGCGTCTATGGGTGGCCTGCGCCTTGCGCACGGCCACGCCCATAAGAAATCAAGACCTGACCGACTGATGACGGGTGAGCCATGCAACTGCGAATCAACCAGACGACCTACGAGGTCGATGCTGACGCGGACACGCCCTTGCTGTGGGTGATCCGCGATGACCTGGGCCTGACCGGTACCAAGTACGGCTGCGGCCTGGCCCAGTGCGGCGCCTGCTCGGTGCTGGTGGACGGCGCCGTGGTGCGCGCCTGCGTGACCCCGGTGGCAGGCGTGGTGGGGCGCGAAATCACCACCATCGAAGCCGTGGAGGCCGACGCCGTGGGCAAGCGCGTGGTCAGCGCCTGGGTCAGGCACCAGGTGGCCCAGTGCGGTTACTGCCAGTCGGGCCAGGTGATGGCGGCCACTGCCCTGCTCAAGCACTCCCCGCACCCGAGCGATGCCCAGATTGCTGCCGCGATGGTCAACCTGTGCCGTTGCGGCACCTACAACGCCATCCATGCCGCCGTGCACGACGTGGCCGCCGCGCAGGAGAACGCCTGATGAACGACAGCCTGCGCGTTACCGGCGTGGCCCAGCCCTTCCCTGTGGGCGAGCCGGTCAATATCTCGCGCCGCAGCTTTCTGCTGGCAAGCGCCGGCACGGCAGTGGGCGCACTGGTGCTGGGCTTCGGCCTGCCCCTGGGCCTGAGCCGTGTGCAGGCCGCCACGGGCAACGCAGCGGCGCCCGGCACCCAGGTGCCGGCCTTCCTGGAGATCCGCCCGGACGGCCGCATCCGTCTGCTCAGCCCGTTCATGGAGGGCGGCCAGGGCATCTTCACGGCCATGGCGCAGATCGTGGGCGAAGAGCTCGATGCCGACCCCGTCACCTTTTTGATCGACAGCGCACCGCCCGGCGAGCAGTACGTGGTGATGGACAACGGCATGCGTATCACCGGCGGCAGCATGTCGGTGCGCACCAGCTACCCGACCATGCGCCGCCTCGGCGCCCTGGCCCGCGCCATGCTGCTGCAGGCCGCTGCCGAGCGCCTGGGCGTGCCGGTGGGCGACCTGAGCACCGAGCCCGGCCGGGTGATACACGCCGCGTCGGGGCGCACGCTGGGCTATGGCGAACTGGCAGCCCAGGCCATGGACCTGCCCGTGCCAGACCCTGCCGGCGTGACGCTGCGCGACCCCAGCCAGTTCCGCTGGATCGGCAAGCCGGTGCAACGGGTGGACGCCTATGACAAGTCCACCGGCAAGGCCGTGTACAGCATCGACGTGAAGGTCGACGGCATGCTGCATGCCGCGGTGCAGCATGCACCGCGCCTGGGCATGCGCGTGGGCGAGCTGCGCAACGAGGCGCAGGTGAAAGCCATGAAGGGCGTGCATTCGGTGCATCGGCTGCCCGGTGCGGTGGCCGTGGTGGCCGAGCGCTGGTGGCACGCCAAGCGCGCGGTGGAGGCCGTGCAGGTGCAGTGGCTGGAGGCATCGGCCGACGCGAAGGTGCGCCAGATGCCTGCGGACTTTTCCAGTGACGCCTTTCGCGACCAGTTGGCCGCGGCCACCGGCCCGACCCGCGACGAGGAGAATGAAGGCGACTTCGGCAAAGCCTTTGCCGACGCCGCCACCCAGGTGGAGGCCACCTACCACAACCAGTTCCTCAACCATGCACAGCTGGAACCGCCTTCGGCCCTGGCGCGCTTCAACCCCGACGGCACGCTGGAGGTGTGGCTGCCCAACCAGGCGCCCGACATGTTCCGCGCCGACATGGCCAAGCGCACCGGCCTGGACCCGTCACAGATCACCCTGCACTCGCCGCTGCTGGGCGGCTTTTTCGGCCGCCACTTCCTGTACGACAGCGCCAACCCCTACCCGCAGGCGATCCTGCTGGCCAAGGCGGTCGGGCGCCCGGTCAAGCTGATCTGGAGCCGCGAAGAGGAGTTTCTGCGTGACGCGCTGCGCCCCATGGCCGTGGTCAAGTTCCGCGCCGCACTCGACGCCCAGGGCCTGCCGGTGGCCATCGAGGCAGTCAGCGCCACCGAAGGCCCCACCGAAGCCATCGCCGGCAAGCAGGGCGAGAAAATCGACCCCACCGCACTCGAAGGGCTGTCGGGCAAGGCCTACGCCATCCCCAGCAAACGTATCGCCCAGGTCTATGTGAAAGGCCCGGCGATGCTCGGTTACTGGCGTTCGGTGGGCAACTCGCTGAATGACTTCTTCTATGAGGCGTTCCTCGATGAGCTGGCCGACAAGGGCAAGCAGGACCCGTTCGAACTGCGCCTGCACCTGCTGCGCGACAACCAGCGCCTGACCAACCTGCTGCAGGCGGTGGGCGATCTGTCCGGTGGCTGGAAGCGTGGCCCGTTCACCGCCGAGGACGGCTCGCGGCGCGCTCGGGGTGTGGCCATGGCCTCGCCGTTCGGCTCGGAGGCGGCGGTGATCGCCGAGGTGTCCATAGAGCAGGGCCAGGTGAAGGTGCACGATATCTGGGAGGCCATCGACCCCGGCAGCATCGTCAACCCGGCGATCATCGAGGCGCAGGTCAATGGCGCGGTGTCGCTGGGGCTGTCGCAGGCACTGGTGGAGGAAGCGGTGTACGTGAACGGCCAGCCGCGCGCGCGCAACTATGACCTGTACCCGATCCTGTCGGCGCAGCGCATGGCGCGGGTACATGTACGCATCGTCGAGAGCGGCGCGAAGATGGGCGGTATCGGCGAGCCGCCATTGCCGGCGGTGGCCCCGGCGGTGGCCAATGCGGTGGCGCACCTGACCGGCCAGCGCATCCGCAGCATGCCGCTGTCGCGCTACACCTTCAGCTAGGCCTCGATCAGGGACATCGCGCACATGACCAAGAGTCGACTCGCAACAACGCTGGGCTGTTTCGCGCTGCTGTGCCTCGTCATCGCAGCCGTGCTGGCCTGGTACGTGACCCGCACGCCGGCGTCGCCCTTCGCTGCCCAGGCCAGTGCCGCACCGCCAGACCCGGCCCTGGTGCAACGCGGCGAGTACGTGGCGCGGCTGGGCGACTGCGTGGCCTGCCACAGCCTGCCAGAGGCGGCGCCGTTTACCGGCGGGCTGAAGATGGCCACCCCGCTGGGCGCGATCTACGCCACCAACATCACCGCCGACCGCGCCACCGGCATCGGCGCCTACAGCCTGGCCGACTTCGACCGCGCCGTGCGCCATGGGGTGACCCCGGACGGTCGCCGGCTGTACCCGGCCATGCCCTACCCCTCGTACGCCAAGCTCAGTGACGACGATATCCGCGCGCTGTATGCCTTCTTCATGCACGGGGTGAGCCCGGCGGCGCAGGCCAACAAGCCCAGCGAAATCCCCTGGCCACTGAACCTGCGCTGGCCGATTGCGCTGTGGAACGGCCTGTTCACCGACCCCGCGCCCTACCCGGCCAAGCCGGACCAGGACGCGCAGTGGAACCGCGGCGCGTACATCGTGCAGGGGCCGGGCCACTGCGGCAGTTGCCATACGCCGCGCGGCCTGGCCTTCAACGAGAAGGGCCTGAGCGAGGCCAGCAAGACGTACCTGGCCGGCGGGCTGCTGGATGGCTGGTATGCGCCGAGCCTGCGCAACGACCCCAACATCGGGCTCGGGCGCTGGAACGAGGCGGATATCGTCAGCTTCCTCAAGCACGGGCGCAACCGGCACGCGGTGGTGTACGGCTCGATGACCGAGGCGTTCAACAATTCCACGCAGTTCATGAGCGACGAAGACCTGGGCGCGATCGCGCACTACCTCAAGTCGCTGCCCGGCGACCCCAGCCGCGACGGGCCGGCATGGCAGTACCAGGCGAGCGAGCTGTCGGCCGCATCCACGGCCCCCGGCGCCCACACCTACGTGAGCCGCTGCGCGACCTGCCATGGCCTGGACGGGCGCGGCCAGGCCGAGTGGATGCCACCCCTGGCCGGCGCCACCTCGGCGCTGGCCGGGGAGGACGCATCGGCCATCAACATCACCCTGAACGGCTCGCAGCGCATCGTCGCCGCGGGCGTGCCGGACGCCTACCGCATGCCGGCATTTCGCGAACAGCTGTCGGACCGGGAAATTGCCGAGGTGCTGAGTTTTGTGCGCAGCACCTGGGGCAATCACGGTGGCGCGGTAGAGGCCAAGGCGGTGGGCAAGCTGCGCGAGCACACCGGGCCGGCCAGCAGCAACCCGATCATCTTGCAGATGCGTTGAGCATCACTACCAGGAAGCCCCCATGCCATTGCAACGCCTGTCGAGGACACCCCATGGAAAGCATTGACCTGCTGGTGCTGCGAACTGCCCGGGAGTGGCTTGCCGGCGGCGAGCGCTGCCTGCTGGCCACCGTGGTGCGCACCTGGGGCTCGTCGCCGCGACCGGTGGGCTCGATGATGGTGCTCAGGCAGGACGGGCGCGCGGTGGGCAGTGTGTCGGGCGGGTGCATCGAGGACGACCTGATTGACCGGTACAGCAGCCTCCATGGCGGGCCGGGGATACCCGGCGGCGCGCCACAGGTGGTGCGCTACGGCGTGAGTGCGGACGAGGCGCACCGGTTCGGCCTGCCATGTGGCGGCACCCTGGAACTGGTGCTGGAGTTCGCACCCTGCGCGCAGGCGCTGGGCCGTTTGCTGGCGCTGCTTGATGAGGGAGTACTGATGCGCCGCGAGCTTGACCTGGCCTCGGGTGAGGTGACGGTGCAGGCCGACCAGCCCCATGCACCGTTCAGCTTCGATGGGCAGCGGCTGAGCAACCCGCTGGGGCCGGCTTACCGGATGCTGCTGATCGGCGCCGGTGTGCTGGCCGAGTACGTGGCGGTCATGGCGCTGTTCAACGGGTTCAAGGTGTCGGTGTGTGATCCGCGGCCGGAGCACATGGACGTGTGGACGGTCGCCGGGGTAGAGAAGCTGATGGGCATGCCGGACGACGTGGTGCGCGCGTTTGCGGTGGATGCTCGCACCTGCGTGATTGCCCTGAGCCATGACCCCAGGCTGGATGACCTGGCGCTGATCGAAGCGCTGCGCGGGCCGGCGATGTACATCGGGGCGATTGGCTCGCGGCGCAACAGCGAGAGCCGCCGCCAGCGCTTGATCGGGCATTTTGGCCAGACGCCGGAATCGCTGCGGCGCCTGCATGGGCCCATCGGGCTCTACATCGCCAGCAAGACCCCAGGGGAGATTGCGGTGAGCGTGATGGCCGAGGTGCTGGCGGTGAAGAACGGCGTGCCCCTGCCCGGCGCTGTCGGCGCGGGGCCGACCCAGCCCCAGGTGGAGCACCCGCCACTGACTCAGGCATCGTGTTGTGCGCACCCAGGGTGACTGCATCGCCCTGGTGCTGGCTGCAGGCCGTGCCAGGCGCTTTGGCAGCGACAAACGCCTGGCACGGCTGGCGTCGGGGCAAACGCTGCTGGCAGCCACGCTGGCACGGGCACTGGAGGCGTTCGACGACGTCCGGGTGGTGCTCAGGCCCGGGGACGATCCCGCGAACCTGGCAATTGACGGGCGGGTACGGGTCCTGTGGGCCGAGCAGGCCGACCAGGGCATGGGCAGCAGCCTGGCAGCCGGGGTGCGTGCGCTGGAACAGTCACCGGCCCCGGCCGTGGCGGTGTTGCTGGGCGATATGCCCTGGGTGCAGGGGCAGACGCTCAAGCAGTTGAAGGCCCTGTGCAACGCCCGGCAGATCGTGCTGCCGCTGCATCACGGGGTGCGTGGGCATCCGGTGATCTTCGGTCGACAGTTCTGGCCGGCCCTCGCATGCCTGCAGGGCGATCAGGGCGGCAAGGACATCGTGCGCGGCGCGCACGACGACTGCGTCCAGGTGCCGGTGGAGGATGCGGGCATCCTCAGGGATGTGGATCAGCCGCGGGACATCCCTGCTGGCTCGAGGTGAGCGACGCCACCCGCGGGCAACTGCCGCTGCACGCTGGCGCCGCGCTCAAAGCGCCGCATAGACAAGGGCTGACAGCCGGCCGGGGCGCGGATCGATCATGCTGTGGCCGCCCGAGGTCGTGGTGACGAAACCGAAACTCACGCGCCGCTCGGGGTCGGCAAAGCTGATCGGGCCGCCAAGCCCGATATGGCCGAAGGTGTCCGGGCCCATGGCGTGGGTAGCCGCCGGGTCGACCTGCTGCTCCAGCATGCAGCCCAGCCCGTAGCGCATTGGCCGCATCCATACCCGATCCATGCCATGACTGTGCTCTCGGGTGAATTCGTCGAGCAGTTCAGGGCCGATGAAGTGGCCCGCCAGCAGCGCACTGTAGAAGCCGGCCAGGCCGTGAGCGGTGGCATGGCCACACACCCCCGGTTGCCGATAGGCCCACCAGCGCGGGTCACTGGTGCGCCGGGGCACCATGCCGGGGTTGGTGAAGGCGAATGTGGCGATATGCGAGGGCTCGCTCTTCACCACCGTGCGCAGCGCTTGCGAGTAGGGGTCGCCAACGCGCCCGGTGGCACTGTCGAAGCGAGCGATACGGTGAAACTGCGTCTCGTCCACCCCAAGGTGCACGTCCAGGCCGTGAGGGTCCAGCATCTGTTCATGGATGAAGGCGCAGGGGTCGCGCCCGTCCACCCGACGAATCAGCTCGCCCAGAATCCAGCCAAAGGTGGTGGTGCCGTAGCCCAGGTCGGTGCCCGGTTCCCACCACAGCGGCTCGTCTTCCAGCACCCGCACCATGTGCTCCCAGTCATACATCATCGGGTTATGGTCGGGGCCCCGCAGCGCCGGCAGGCCGGCGGTGTGGTTCATCACCTGACGCACACTGACCCTGGCCTTGCCGTTGCGGGCGAACTCGGGCCAGTAGCGGGCCACCGGCGCATCCAGTTCCAGCCGGCCCGCCTCGACCAGCATCAGGATGGCCACTGCCACATAGGGTTTTACAACACAGAAGGTGTTGGCCAGCGTGTCGTGCGTCCAGGGCCTGCCGCCCTCCTGGTCCGCCACACCGGCCCACAGGTCGACGACCCGCTCCCCGTCCACCTGCACACAGAGCCCGGCACCCCGCTCCTGCGGATCATCGAACATCGCTTCGAAGGCCTGCCGGACCGCCTCGAAGGGCTGGGCACATATCCCTTGCGCTTTCATGCCTCGTCTTCCTCGTCGTTGAAGTGTTGCCCTGTAACCGAGCGACGTTGCTGCGTAGCAGACCTGCCAGGCGACAATGATTGTCTCGGCGCCTGACAGACCCGAACGCATTACTGTTGGCTCGTGAACCTGACTACCGACTGCGCCCCCTGGGGCGCCCCATCCAACACACAGGTTGATGGAACGTTCATCCACGCGAGCGCGTGTGCGTGTGTGCCAGGGAATAACGGTTCGCGCGTTTATAGGTGCCGAAGTCATTGAACCGAACACCGGCCTCGGCCATGACTTGATGCGCATAAGGCGCGGTCATCTGGCGCAGGTAGAACGGGTCCCTGACAACGAAGTGGTGAATACTGTGGGTGCTGCCGAAGTTGAAGCAGAACAATTGAAACGGCCATAGCCACCAGGCGTTCATGACCTGAGTTTGCTGCAGCGCATTGCGCGGTGCCACATCACCGTAATAGTGCATGTTCGAACTGATGAAAAACAGGCAGAACTGCCGGATCAGGTTGGGCGCGACCAGAATCACGACCACACTGTTGACCACATCCATTACCGCCAGGGTGGTCGCGGAACTGTGCACCTCGTGCCCGCTGACCGCGCCAAGCCAGGCATACAGGTGGTAGCCGAGAAACACATACCAGCAACCCCAGTACAACAGCCCGAAGGGTGTATTGAGCCGGACGATCTTGACCAGCAAGCGGACTTTCTCCCGCCAGCCTGGGGCAAATACCGCATTGAGAAAACCGAAGATGAACCCGTCCACCAGTTTCAACAACCGCAATACACCCCAGGGGCTGCCACTGGTGGTGATCCAGGCTTCCACATCCGTCTCGGTGCCTGACTCTTTATGGTGATGAAAGTGCAAACTTCGCCTTAACCAGGGGCTGGGCATTCCCGGCCGAGCCAACCAGCATAAAAACATCATGGCATTGTGCGCCAGCGGCTGTTTTCTGAAATAAAGACGATGAATCAGATCGTGTTCTATTTCATGAATGAACGAGGTCAGCAGCGCGTTGATCAGAATGCAGCCCCAGGCAGGAATGGACCCCTGCAGGTAGAGCCCCCCACTCACCACCATGCCGATCAGCGACACCGCCATGACACCTGCGCCCAGCGCATTCTGATGTTGCAGGATCGGATAGCGCTGGCGCAGGTAATTACCATGTTCGGTAATACGCCGGGTAACATGATCAATCTTTTGCTGATCGGTAGTGGGGCGTTCAAGTTCCATTGCTGCCTCCAAGACTTTCATACCTCATCCTCTGTTTGTGTCGGACAATCCCCCGCCAGGACAAACCGGCCGCGTCAATTGTTCGGGCTATACAACGGGTAGGTGAATGCATGCGCGCATTATATAAACGCAAATCGACTGTTTGCGTGAAGCTTGTTAAGATCCTTTCAAGCTTCAAAATGATAAGGCAAGTAAAAGTCTTTGCAACTGTGTATTTTGGGTGGGTTCAGCGTGACAGTTACGTGTAAGGATTTTTAATTTAGTTACAGGTTGTACAGTTATAAAACGACGCCGTACAAGTATTGCCAAGGAGGCACCATGAGATTGCATCGCATCAGATATTGCCGGCTCGCCTCACCGAAACCCGATGCCAGCGTACCCAGCCCAGCCAGCCCCGATGCCTTCGACGCGGTGTTTTACGATGCCCCTGCAGACACGGCCACCCACCGCGCAGGCTTTGAAAAGCTGCTGCGTTACCTGCAGTGCGGGGATACCGTGATCGTGGACAGCATGGCCTCGCTCTCGGCCAATACCGAGCAGTTGTGCAACTTCATTCGCCGCTTGATCGAAAAACAGGTCACGCTCAAGTTTGTGGATGAAAACCTGACATTCCGAGATGACGGCCGTGAAGTTGCGGGCCCCATCGTCGCGGCCATGGAGTTGCTTGCAGAGTTCGAGCGCGCGGCACTGCGCGAAAAACAGGCCGCTGGTATTGCAACTGCAAGAAATCGGGGTTCCTACCGAGGTCGAAAGAAGAAACTGTCCGACAATCAGGTTGTAAGTTTAATTGAGCGCGCCCGCGCGGGAGAAAGTAAATCCCGGCTGGCGCGTGATTTCGATATCAGTCGCCAGACGTTATATCGGTATTTGAAATCGACCTAGGGCTCTTCAGAAGAAGAGCCCTGGGTACTAGTTGTTCCAGGCCGCCTGGACTACCCTCACTGCTTGACCAGGTCGCTCGGCTTCCAGCTCTGGTCGAAGAACGCCTGTTTGGGCCCATACAACCGCACGATCACCAGAAAGCCCTTGTCTGGCAGGGTCTTGATCCAGTTCTTGCCCTCGCCCGGCGAGGTGGGGCCGAAGTAGATGTCGGTGGAGCCGTCGCTGTTGGGCGTCGGCTTGTCCATCTGGTTGAGCGACGGGAACGGCTGGCCGTTGTCCAGGCCCGATGCCGTGAGGTTGTCGTAGGCGGTAACCGACCAGAACAAGGCCGCCGGCACGTTCGCCGGCAGGTTGAGCTTGTAGGTGTGGGCACCGTCGAGGAACTTGCCCTCGGCATCGCGGGTGGTGGCCGGGTATTTGGCACCGGCGCCGACCAGGTTCATCACCATGCCCGGGCTGTCCGAATAGGCCGAGGTGAAGAACGCCACGCGCTGCTCCAGGTTGGTGAAGGTGCCACTGGCCTGGAACTCGGTGTTCTCCCCGGCAAAGGTGTTCACGAACTGGCGATCCTTGTAGTACAGGCCGCCAGGCTCTTTGGGCAGCAGGTGGCTGGTGACCACCTTGCTCATCTTGAACGCGGTGCGCGCCGCTTCATCGAGCAACTTGCGCCGTTCGGCATCCGGGGCGAAGGGCTTGCCCTTCTCGATGCCCAGGGTGTGCAGGAACCCGCGCATGTCCATGTCGGCCGGGTCCACCGCTTCGGCGTCGATGAAGCGCGACAGCATGTCGAAGTAGCGACCGTCCTCGGGGAACAGCATGTTGATCGGTGCGCCGGTGGCATCGGGAAACTGCATCGCCAGTGCCGAGTCCTTCTTGCCCAGCGGATAGATCCTGGTGCGCTCGACCTCGGCCACCGGCACGCTGAGGTCGTTGGGGTCCTTGAAGAAGGTGCGCCAGAACAGGAACACGTTGTTGGTGCGCGAGCGATAGACGTAACCCTCGGTCGGCTCCGGGCCCTTGTAGCCCGGCGGCAACAGCACGTAGGTGCCACCCTTGCCCTTGTCAGGGCCGGCCAGGCCCACGTCGCCGCGCCAGGTCTTGCCGTCGATGGTCGGGCCGACGATGGGGCGCTGGAAGAAGTCGTCGAACATGCCCTGCACCCCAGGCGGGGCTTCGACCACCAGCGGGCCGTACTTGGCCAGGTCCAGGTAGCTCATGGCGTAGACCAGGTCGGAGTTGGGCGTGGTCACCAGTGTCTTGGCGTTGATGCGTTTCTTCCAGGTGGGCAGGATGTTGTAGCCGGCGCCGAAGTGCTTCTCGGAGGCCTCCTTCATCGACCAGATGTTGATCGCCGGCAACGCCCACAGGTACGACTGCACGGCGCGCTGGAACACCAGCTCGTCGATGAGGCTGCGTGCGGTTGCTTCGGTCGGGAAGCCCTTTTCGAAGGGCTGGTTGGCCAGTTCTTCGTAACGGGTGGCGGCAGTGGCCACGCTGCTCAGGGAAATGGCTACGGCCAGGGCCGTCACGGTGCTGCTCAAACGGTTCATGAGGTGTCCTCGTGGCGCGATGGGGTAATCCGTTCAGTTGACCTTGACCACGGCCGGCGGCGTCCACTGGCCGTTCATCGCCGCCGCCTGTGGCCAATAGGCCCGCACGTAGAGCGAGAAGTCGGCCCCCTTGGGCGCGGGCAGCCAGTTGCTTTCCTTGTCCGCGCCGGGCGAATCGCTTTGTACGTAGAGCGTCAGCGAGCCATCGGGGTTGGTCTTGAGCGACGTGTTCTTGGTACCCAGGGAGTAGCGCCCCAAGGGGTTTTCGGCGAAGAAGTGCTGCTGGTTGTACAGCGTCAACGACCAGAACCCCTTGACCGGCGGCAGCGCGCCCTTGGGGAAGGTCACGCTGTAGCGCTGGCCACCGTTGAGCCGGGTGCCGGAGGCATCCAGGTCCTGGTAGAAGTACTTGGTCTCGATCTGCTTGTTGACGAAGATGTTCGAACGGGCCACCGCGGTGCGCAGGAAATAATCGGTGCCGAACGCCGCGCCGTTGCTGATGGTGCTCCAGTGGTGGGGCAACTGCTGGCCGTAGTTGCGAAATTGCAGCAACGGCTTGACCACCTCGCTGTCAGCCTTCTGCGCCTCGTCGATCATGGCTTTCTTCAGCTCGGGATCGCGCTGGGCTATCTGCGCCAGCACCGTCAGTTGCGCATAGCGCGCCTCTTCGCCGGGCAGCGGCCTGGCATCCTTGAGAATCGCCGGCAGCTCGTCGAAGAAGGTTTCCGGGAACACCCAGCGGGTTTCCTCTTCACCCGCCGCCTCGGCCGGGAATTTCGGCGACTGGCTCCAGTCACGCTGCTTGGGCTTGCCGTCGTACTTGGACAAGGGGTACATGTCGATGCCCGACAGATAGTGCTGGATGGCCTTGCGATCGTCGTCGGTATCGTCCTGGAACACCCGTGGAATCACGAACCCGGTGTTGGTGCTGGCGCGGAACACCTGGGTGATGCCCTGCGGCACCTTGCCGTTCCAGTCCGGGCCCACCAGCAGGTAGAAGCCGGGCTTGGTGCCGTACATCTTGCCCAGCTCGGCAAAGCTGTCGGAGCGCAGGTCCACCATCTGGTACACCCAGAAACGGTCGCCGAAGTCCGGTACCTGGATCACCACGGGTTCGATGTCCAGGGCGATGCTGCCTGCGCCATACACCACATCCTGGTTGGGGCAGGCCACGAGCCGTTCCCCGGGCGAGATGTAGTCGGTGAGCATCGACAGGTGGTTGATCGGCGCCACAGGCACGATGCCGCCCATCAACCCCGCCTCGGGCAGGTCCTTGAACTTCTGCCGGCGGTTGAAGATGTTGGCCATGGGCCAACCCCAGAAGTACGCCTCCCTGGCCATCATCCGCACGTAGGTTTCCGTGACCTTCACATCCGCTTCAGGCCCGGAAACCTGCACTACCGGCTGGGTCTGTGCCTGGGCCGCTGTGCTACCGAACAGTACCGCGGTAGCGAGCAATCCACTGAAAAACAGGGGTGTCTTGTTCATCGGGTGCTTCCTTGCCTGTATGCCTGGGGGTGGGGTGACAAAAGGTGATGGTTAGAAACCTAGCAGAGGACGCGGCATCGGCCAGAACGCCGCTATTTATTGCGACACACCTTGACACATCATTTGGTAACGATTCTCATATGTATTATATTTATCACTACCACTGGAACCCTTCATGTCGCGCCCTACCCCGCCGCATTGCTCCGGCCTGCCCCGCAATCTGTTGGCCATGGCCATCTGCATGGCCACCCTGACCCCCGCCCTGGCCGATGACAGCTCTGCGACACCGCAGCCAGCCAAGGCTGCGACCCTGGAGCTGGGCGCCACCGAAATCGTCAACACTCAACTGGGCAGCACCACCGAAGGCACCCAGTCCTACACCACCGGCGCCATGTCGACGGCGACCAAGCTGCCGCTGACCCTGCGCGAAACGCCCCAGGCCGTTACCGTGATTACCCGCCAGCGCATGGACGACCAGGCCATGACCAGCATCAACGACGTGGTAAAGGCCACCCCGGGGCTGTTCCTCGACTTCTCCAGCGGCCCTGGCCGGCAGACGTATTCGGCGCGCGGTTTCGATATCGACAACCTGATGTACGACGGCATCCCCAGTGGCTACCAGGGCTGGACTGTGGGCGCCCAGCCGAACCTGGCGATGTTCGACCGGGTGGAGGTGGTACGCGGCGCCACCGGGCTGGTGACCGGTGCGGGCAACCCTTCGGCTGCCATCAACCTGGTGCGCAAGCGCCCGCTGGCCGAACAGAAGGTCACCCTCACCGGTGCGGCCGGCAGCTGGGACGACTACCGCGGCGAGGTCGATGCCTCCAGCCCGCTCAACGACAGCGGCACCCTGCGCGGTCGGGTGGTGACGTCCTACCGCGACAGCAACAGCTTCGTCGATGGCGTGGACGAGACCCACGGCCTGTTCTACGCCATCACCGAGGCGGACCTGAGCGACGACACCACCCTGACCCTCGGCTTCTCCAACCAGAAGGACAAGACCAACTACTTCTGGGGCGCCTCGATGGTCGGCCTGGACGGCCATCACCTGAACCTGCCGCGCTCGTACAACCCGGGTACCCCCTGGGAGAACAAGGACCAGGAGATCAACACCGTCTTTGCCGAGGTACGCCAGCGCCTGGCCAACGACTGGAAGCTGCAGGTCAACGCCAACTATTCCGAGCAGAACGCGCTGTTCTCCGGCTCGTACCAGTCGCGCTGGGTCAACAACACGCTGGCACGCACCGTGTACCAGTCGGCCCACGATGAAAACCAGGCCGGCGTGGATGCCTTTGTCAGCGGGCCCTTCGAGGCGCTGGGGCGCACCCATGAACTGGTGGTGGGTGCCAGCAAGCGCATCTACGACATGACCACCCACAACTATGCCCCCTACGACCCCAACTGGCCGATCGATGCCGGCAAGCCGAACTTCACCCACACCGGCAACAGCCGCGAAGTGACCACCCAGGACGGCGTGTACCTGACCACCCGCCTGAGCCTGGCCGACCCGCTCAAGCTGATCCTGGGCGGGCGCCTGGACTGGTATGACTACGACAACCGCGATGGCGACGGCGACTACAAGGTCACCCGCAACGTCACCCGCTATGCCGGGCTGATCTACGACCTGGACGAGCATCACTCGGTCTACGTCAGCTACAGCGACATCTTCACCCCGCAGAGCAGCAAGGGCACCTCCGGCACCCCGGTCAAGCCGATCGTGGGCAAGAACTACGAGGTGGGCATCAAGGGCGAGTACTTCGAGGGTGCGCTCAACGCCAGCCTGGCGCTGTTTCGCATCGACCAGGAAAACCGCGCGGTGCAGGTGTTCGTGCCGAACTGCCCGCAGACCGAATGCTACGAGGCCTCGGGCGAGATCCGCAGCCAGGGTATCGACTTCGAGCTGCAGGGTGCGCTGACCGAGAACTGGCAGGTGGGCGGTGGCTACACCTATGCCCGCGTGCACACCCTAAAGGACGCCGCCAACCCGAAGAACGTCAACCAGCGCTTTGACACCGACACGCCCGAGCACCTGTTCAAGCTGACCACCACCTACCGCTTCCAGGGCCCGCTGGAGAAACTGCGCGTGGGCGGCAACGTGTCGTGGCAGAGCCGCCTGTACAACGACGTGGCGCTGGCCAACGGTGGCAGCTATCGCCTGGAACAGGGTGGCTACGCCGTCACCGACCTGATGGCCGGCTACCGGCTGACCCGCAACCTGGACCTGCAGCTGAACGCCAACAACGTGTTCGATCGCAAGTACTACTCGTCCATCTCCAACTCGACCAGCTACGGCGGCGACACCTACGGCACACCGCGCAACATGATGCTCACGGCCAAGTACAGTTTCTGATGTGAAGTGGCGCAGGGATGCGCCGTGTTGTGACCCGCACCAACGCCACCCGGGCTGACGCGCCGGAGCGCTTCGCCCTGACAGACCGCCGGGGTAGGATGGCGCATGAACAGAACAATGCGTATCTACATAACCGGCGCCTCCTGTGCCGGCGTGACCACCCTGGGTCACAACCTGGCCTGCTCGCTGAACCTGCGGCATGTCGATGTCGATGACTTCTACTGGCTGCCCACCAACCCGCCCTTCACTACCAAGCGACCACCCGCCGAACGCGTCTGCCTGATCGAACAGGCACTCGGTGATCAGGGCTGGGTACTGACCGGCTCGTTCGATGGCTGGGGTGATGCGCTGATCGCGCATGTCGACCTGATCGTGTTCGTGATCACGCCGACACCTGTTCGCCTGGAACGACTGGCAGCACGAGAACAGCAGCGCTTTGGCAATCGCATCGCGCCCGGTGGCGACATGCATGCCATTCACCTGGCCTTTCGCGAATGGGCTTCCCAGTATGACGACCCGGCGTTTTCCAGCCGAAGCCGTGTGCGGCACGAGGCGTGGCTTTCAAGGCAGACAGCGCCCGTCCTGCGAGTCGACGGTGAGCGCAGCGCTGAAGACATGCTGGCGCACACCCTGTGCGCCGTGGCGCAAGGCCCGCACACCACTGGCCATCGAGGCCTGGCGGGTACACGGTAGGCGTTCGGCCAGTAAGGCCATACGGCTTGTCCGGGGGGTATGCTCCAGCGACAGGCGCTGCCCCGTGTGTTGCCACGGCAATCACACTCCCCGGTTTTGCGTGCGCCAAGACATCAAGCTCGAAGATGCGCTGGTCTACCTGTCGATCATGATCCAGTGTGTTGATTTTGCTATTAGATAAATTTACAACTCTATCGTGCACTGGCTAGAATCAAGTAAACTTTAAAAAACCATGCCCTGGGCGAGCTCATGAAAAGTATCAACATTGCATATATCCTGTTCGGCTCCGTGCTTTCTTTAAAAGTGATGGCGAACGGGCTAGACGTCGAGCACACACTAATTGAGCATCGCTGGTACACTTTTGAAGACGTGATAGAAAAGAGAAAAATATACAACAGGGTGGATATTTCGCGAGGGTACATCGAATACCATTTCGAGGGTGATGAATATAAACCCAAGCAGCCAGAAGAGAAATTGACGCCCCGTCAAAAATTCTATTCCAACCATGGCAGCGTTGGAACATACGCGGCTGCTGATTATGAGACCGCGCTAGACAAGGAGTGCATAGATGTTGTCTCCGGTTCTTTAGGATCATTTATAGGGGACTATGAAAATTCCAAAAGACCTGACAGACAAAAATACAAGCGTACCGTTGTTGGCATAAAATCCTTAATGTACAAAGGCCCTGAGTATAACTTCAAGAGCCCTTCATCCTGGTCGCCTGCAGCGTTGCCCAAGAACAACAAAAGTCTTCTTTGTGAAATCTATGAAGTCAAGAGCAAAGAAAGTGATGTGAAATACATTGTTTATGCTGCTTCAGTGGCAACCGCTATGTTTGACGAAATTCATACGGCCCCATTGCCAGGTAAAAAGGTCGAGTAATTAAAGGACTTCGCACTCATGCTGCGGCCCACTGCTGCGGCATTGGCCGAATGCGGCCCTTCGTGAATGGCTGCTATGGGTCGATTGCTGCCACACGTAGACTGAATAGATGTCAACCCTGACCCTATTCGCCGTCATCGAACCGCTGGGGTAAGCTTCGCGCCAGAGGCTTTACCCACCAGGGAGAATAAACGGCGATGGGCTTGTTCAGTCGATTGTTCGGCGATCGCTTCACACAACCCCCACCCGATGAACCAAGGTTGAGCGATGCCGCGATTATGCGTGAGCTTTATCCATTCGGTGCGCAACTGAAAACGTTCACCCAGGCCCTGTTGGCGCGGCTGCCTGAAAAGGAACGTGCGCGTCTCGTGAGAAGGGTGTCGCGCTATTACAACCTAGGTGAAGACCCGGCCACCGCGTTGGTCAGTGGTCTTTTGGACGCTGATAAAGGCCAGTTACTCAGTAATCTGGTTCTAATGGCCGTGGACGTGCACGGCTTCGATGATTTCAAGTACCTGGCACCGAAACTGATTGAAGCCAGCGGCATTGACCAGATTTATGCCTACAAGCTGGAAGAGACGCCATCACTGATGCAAGTGCTGATCGATTTCGATCAATGGCTGACCGGGTTCGGGAAGCGCTTTCTGCATGTGGATACAGGCGGCGCCGATTATGTGGGTTGCATCATTGAGCAAGATTGCGTCGAAAACCTGATCTCGCTGGCTAAGCAGGCTGGCATCGACGCACGGCTCGATCCCTTTTGAGACACGTTGGCTGACCGCTATCGGCCAATAGCGGCCGTTCTGGAATGGCAGGAAACGACCGATAACTGCCTTCGATACGCGACTTTCGCCCACCAGCGGCTCGATTGTAAGAATATGGCGGAGAGCTGCAAAACCGCCTACGCTTATAGAATGATTCCTCGAACGCCTTGCCCATCTGGTGGTATAGAGCCGAGAGATCTGACTTCCTTTGACCGTCCGCTTAACACCCACCCGGACCAACCCGCGCCTATCGCCAGCAACTGCCCCCTGAGTCCGGTCCACACGACCAGCAGTACGGCGCAACGGGTAAAAGCCAGACCCAGTCCCCCCACCTGCCGTTCAAAAGCGACCGATGCCGCAGCACCTCTGGAAACGGGGGCGCTGTTCACGTTCTGCCATGAGGTCAATCCGTATGTATCGGCCGAGCACGATTCCTTACCAGCAGCATCGAGGGTTCAGCCGAACCTTCACTCAGGGGCATTTGAGCCTTGGATTATTCTTTCCCATGGAGGCGTTCGACGGGGACACTCCGAGCATGCTCAACCAGGTCACACTGGCTAAACAAGCCGAGGCGCTGGGCTTCTGCGCGCTCTGGTTTCGCGACGTGCCGCTTCGCGACCCTGGCTTCGGCGATGTCGGCCAAGTCTTCGACCCCTGGGTTTACCTGGGTTATATGGCCGCCCATACCTCGGAGATTGCACTTGGCACCGCCTCCATCGCCATCCCGCTGCACCATCCCCTGCACACGGCCAAGGCGTCTGCCAGCGTAGATCAGTTGAGCACTGGTCGCTTGATTCTGGGGGTTGCTTCGGGAGATCGGCCAGTGGAGTTTTCGGCATTTGGCGTCGATCCCGAAAGGCGTGGAGAGATCTTTCGAGAACACTACGAAGTGATTCGCCGCGCCCACAGCACCAGTTTTGAGCCCATCCACTGGAGCACTGGTGAAATGCAAGGCGCAGACCTGATTCCGAAACCGACCACCCAATTCATTCCAATGCTCGTGACCGGCAACAGTCGCCAGTCACTGGATTGGATCGCGCGTGAGAGCAACGGATGGATCAACTATCCACGCATTCCGAACATGCAGCGGCTGGTCGTGGAAGATTGGCGACTGGAGGTCACGAAACAATGTGGTTCTGTGTATAAGCCCTTTACTCAGTCGCTGTACATCGATCTCGATGAGAATCCGTCAACGCCACCCACACGTATCCATTTGGGGTTCAGACTTGGACGTTACCATCTACGTTTTTTGCTGGAGTCGCTTGAGGAAATCGGCGTGGACCACGTCATTCTCAATCTCAAATACGGCAAGCGCCCTGCGGTGGAAGTTATTGAGGAATTGGGTACGCACATCGTTGCGCAGTTCGGAGTGCAGCCGCGTCAGGCAGCTCATTGAACATCGGTCACTGCTACGCCGACGAATGCTCACTTGACGAAACCATAAGGTGTCACGGCGCGGATGACCTCCGGTTCTATATCAATGATGGAGATCTTCGCGCCATGAGCGACCGGTGCCCGGCAAACAATCTACCCTACCCAGCCTAAACCCGTGATGAGCACGTTGCCTTGCAGATTCTGTGCGGCTTCCACGCCGTCCCTGGACACGATTTGCGCGCGTATCCTTTCACTTATACCGAGCGCGCAAGCATGGCATGAATCCTGGACACGGCACTTTAGCCATGACATTTATCTTCAATACAAGTGTTTTGATTGATCACCGCCCGGAACAGCAGCAGGCCCAGGCTATCCTGATTTTCACAAAATACATCGTGGGCCTCCCAGTACTGACTGGAGCTTCCTATTGGGTTTGCTTAGCTGGGTAGCTTGGCCGCAAGGACGTCAACCTTCTCGATTGATGGCGGTTCGGCAAATAGCTCGGCAGCGTTTGCCATAAGCGCCGCCGCGACCTTGCCCGAAAGATGAGCCTGCCGGCCCGCTTCATCCGGGAATGCGTCAAAGATGCCAAAGGTGGACGGCCCCAAGCGGATTCCAAACCAGGCTGTAGTGGCTGGCTCCTCCTCCACTAACCGAAGGCCACCCAAAAGAAAGCTCTCTACATCCTTTTCTTTCCCGGGTTTTGCTTTTAGGCGAACGAACAACGCTACTTTGACCATGATGTGGCTCCTGTTGTTACGATGCGGCTGGCGCTATCAGATCGCGATAGCTAAGAGGGGCATCCGAGACTCTTAACTATGGTCGACGATACCAGGATTACAAACCCAAATAGACCAAGGGTAGCGGCGAGTAGCGCACGAGCAGTGAGAACGACGTAGTGGGCAGCATGTAACCGCAAGTCAGCCACTTGCTCACTTGGTCCCACCCTCTGGTCTGATAATGATGATTCAACGATATCTGAAATTTAGAAAAACATAAGAGATCATGGTTGCTGTCAGGCCGACCAATATGTACTCGACGCGGGGTAAAAACACGACTAACCCGCCCAAAGAAAACACTATCAACGTGTTTTGTAGGATGTATTTCCTTATTCTACTCACGGCTATGAAATAGCCATATTGCTTACCTAGGAAAAACAAGGCCATGCCGGTGATCGACATAATCTGGAAATCGCGTATCGCAATGTCGTTCAGGATCGCATGCCTAATCAAATTTGCCAGAAGTGCCAGCCCCATAAAAAGAAAAAGGTGCGAGTAGATTAAGGCGTGCCCACTCATCCTGCTTTGATGTTTTTTCAGCAAGTAAAAACTATCAAAATAGATCCACCAGATACTGCAAATCATGATAAATCCGGTGATGGCCGCCATCACATTATAATAACCCCATTGAATGTTAGATAAGCCTCCGGAAAGGCTAATAATTGACTCCCCCAATAAGATTAGGGTGAGTAGGCCTATGCGCTCAACCAAGTGCTCTGTGTGTGCTGGCAACGGTTTTAGTTTAGTCCAGAAAAATACAGGAAACAGAATATCAAGAACAATCCCAATATAAGCAACAAGGTAACGCAAGGGCGGGTCAAAAATAACGGATGAAAGGCTAATAACTGCGCTAACTAATAGGGCGAAGCCAAGCCTTGAGGAAAGTTCGCCGCGAGAATCGAGTTTACTAATGGATGAAATATACATAACACTGATGATTGCACGTATACCAAAATAGCAGACAATAATGAGCGGGTAGTTCACTTCCAAGTCTTCCCCGATCCGTGCCGATAGCACAATGAGCAGGAGCATTATGAATAATGTTGCCAAACGGTGAAGATTGCTGTCTGTATCGAACCTGTTGGAATAAATCGTGTGACTGGACCAGATCCACCACAACGGCACAAAAAGCAGTAAGAATGTCCATAATTGCTTATGTTCAAAGTGCCCATCATGAACATGTCCGAGAGTGTGCGTAACTTGACCTATCGTAACAACGAAAGTCAGGTCAAAAAACAACTCCAACCATGTGGCGTGTCGATTTTCTTCATAATACTTCAAAGATTTCATTAGTTGCCGGCTCCGTGCCCACCTCTTTAATGTAAAAGGAAGCTAACGTTGGTTTTTCCCCGGCTCCGATGTGGGTGATGCCAAGCCGATTTGGCTCTCTAGCGATTTCGTCCACGCACTAACAAAAGCTCAATCATCTGACTCATCCCGATGAACTCTGGAACTCCGTCATACCGAAGCCCGTCAATGTAAAACGCTGGGGTGCCATTCACGCCGCTGCGTACACCGCCATTGAAATCGGCTTGTATTTTGGGAATGTAAGTATCCTCTTGCATTGCAAGATCGAATTCCTCCCTGGAAAGGCCGTGTTTGAGAACGATGGCGCGATACAGCGGCAGGCCCAATCGATCCTGATTTTCGTACAATCCGTCGTGGGCCTCCCAGAAGAATCCTCGACTCCCGGCATACTCAGCGGTGACCGCTGCACCCAATGCATGGGGGTGAGCGGTGGTCAGAGGGAAGTTACGGAACACAAACAGCAAGTCATCGCGAAAATGCTGTTGCAGATTCTTGACCATCCAATAAGCTTCACCGCAATAGGGACATTCATAGTCGCCAAATTCGACCAAGGTGACCTTGGCATGCGCACTTCCCTGGCGATGGTCGTCGGCACTTACCGGGACTTTGAGAGTGGCCATCTAATCACCTGTTAATTTTTGGTTGGCGTGCTTTGTGGCGAATTCGCCAAAGCATCCAGCGCATCCAGAATACCGTCCGCACCAGGGTTGATTGCCATCGGGGAGACGTAGCTCCAGGCAACCATCCCGTCCTTGTCAATCACGAACAGCGCACGCTTACAAACCCCGAGCTGGGACTCGTACGCTCCATACTGTCGTGCCACAGCCCCTTTGGGCTCGAAATCGGCCAGCAGGCTGAAGTGAAAATTCCGATCTTTGGCAAAGGCCTGATGACACCAGGCGCTGTCAACCGAGATACCCAGTAGCGCCGCACCGTATTCTCTGAATGTGGGTAGCAACTGGTTGTACAAAGTCAGTTGGTCACCACACACCGAAGTCCAGTCAGCGGGATAAAACGCCAATATCACGGTATTTCCCTTTAGCTCACGCAGCGACAACTGTTGATCAGGGGTTGCTTGAAGAGTGAAGTCGGGCGCGACAGTGCCGGCCGGCAGCGGCCCCTGAACCCGGTCGCCATTGGTTTTTTGTGCATCATCGAACTCTAAAGTATTCATAGCTTGAACCTTGATAGATGGGTGGTTGGGACGTGCTCAGTGGGATGCGACGTGCCCGGCGGGATAACTCCATCCACCATCAAGGGGTTCAAAAAAAGACAACGCTACCTCGATCTCAGCCTGAGCCTGAGTGATTTCGGCAGCGAAACGTTCACGTTCCGCATCAAGGAACACAAGAAGATCCGCCGTGTAATCGCGGAATTGGATTAGGCCAGGTTGGCAGGGGAATGGTCAGATTCGCTCTGGCTCACCAATGACTATAGTCGTTGATGACGCTTACCGTAGTAGCTGAACGATTTTTCGCTACCCTCCAGTGCCAACAACACTCACGCGCTTATCTTGCTGCCATTTCAGGCGGCGTTTTAACACGATGATTTTGGCAGCTATTTCGCCACTTCAGACAAATTTACATCTGCTTTCTGGACGACAACTGCTGCCCCTTACGACAAGCAGAAATCGACCAGAGGCAGACACTGAAACCGCCTTCAGGTCTACAGAATGAAGGTTGCTATGGGAAATGCTCTGGACAAACGAGTCGTTGTCATTAGTGCCGGCATCGTGGGCGCTTCGCTGGCGTAACACCTGGCTGATAAAGGCGCGAATATCACAGCAAAGCTCGGTCGGCAATCGACGCCCGAGCCTCTCAAATCCAGCTCACCGAGCCAGGTCGTCAGGTGCTGGCCTCGCTGGAGCAAGCCGCTCGTGAAGAAGTCGTGTTGATGTTGCAAGGCTTGCCTGAGCGCCAGCAAGAACAATTGATCCAAGCCATGAGACAGATCCAGACTCAATTGGGCGACGGTGATCATTCCTACATCCTGCGCGATTCACAAGCGGGCGATATGGGTATCGTTGTTCAGCAACAAGCGCAACTCTATGCCCGCGAATACGGTTGGAATATGGAGTTCGAAGCGCTGGTGGCGGAAATCGTCGCCAACTACCTTCGTGAGTTCGACCCGTCCTGCGAGCGATGCTGGATCGCGGAAAAAGAGGGCACAGTTATCGGTTCGGTCTTTGTCGTCAAACATGACCAGACGACCGCCAAGCTGCGGATGCTCTACGTTGACGCGAGCGCCAGGGGCATGGGAATCGGCAATCGGTTGCTGGAAGAGAGTATTCGGTTTGCGCGGCTCGCGGGCTACAAGCACATGATCCTCTGGACAACCAGTGTGCTTGTCGATGCCCGAAAGCTCTATCAGAAAGCAGGTTTCCATTTGGTCGAAGAAGAACAGGTACACAGCTTCGGAAAAGACCTCGTCAGCCAGACTTGGGCTCGGGAACTGTAAGTGTCGGGAGCACTGGCCGCGAGGGATCGAAATCTGCCAGTGCTGAACGGCTGCAATGGGTCGGGAGCGGTCAGTCCGGAGCGGCGGCTTTCGACCCATTGCAGCCGTTTAGACAAAGCAGTGGATGCCACGACCTACGCTGCTCACTGATCGGCTAAGCATAGATACTGATGTAACTGCTCTCCAAGAACCTCGAACGCCTGAGCGATCCTGTTAATTTTGCGCAGGTCATTGTGCATTGCGATCCACACCTCAACCTCAAAGCCAAAATCGTGTGGTAGCACATGTACCAGTCGGTGCGATTTTGCGATTTGAGTCGGGCAGAGCCCGAAGCCTAAGCCCGCTCTCAGAGCGGCCAGCTGAGCAAGGTGATGATCAGAGGCAATGGCGAAATGCTGGTCGGCATCGCACAGACCAGAGTCGATAAACCGACGCAAATCCGCTGAGCGTCTGTCTGGCCCGATCAGCGGTCGCTGGCGCAGCGACAGCAAGGAGGTTGGGTTACCGTAGCGCTCCAGGCACCCGGCACTGGCATGGATGCCAATCTGCAAACTGCCGACACGCCGCACCGTGATATCCGCTTCATTGGGCCGCATCAGCCGCACCGCAATATCCGATTGCAGCCTGGCGATGTCTTCAAGGGCATCGCTTATGCTCAGCTCAAGTTTGAGTCCGACGTGTTCGTAATGGAAAGGGCGCAGCAGGTCGGGCAAGACTTCGACGCCAAGCAACTCGCCACAGGTCAGCCGGACTGTACCGTGATCCATCGACGCTTCAGAGCTGGCCATGCGGTTGAAGGTTTGCGCGGCCAGATCCATGGCCTCCACATGTTCGATCAGGCGCTGCGCTCCGGCAGTAGGCGTCAGTCCTTGAGGTGTGCGGGTGAACAGACTCACACCGAGAGCGTGTTCAAGACAGTCGAGGCGCCGGCGCGCAGTGGCCTGGGCGATACCCAGCAGCTTCGCCGCGCCGCTCAGGCTACCAGAGCGCAACACGGCGAGAAATACACGCTGGCTTTCCCATTCAATACCGCTCATACATTCTTGGCCAACAGTTGCTCCTAATTTGATCTTCTGCCAGAGCCCGTGAAAAGCGATCATTCGCCCACATTTTTCCGGGCGTCATTGTAAGGAACTAACGCATGAGAATCACCGGTCAGTGCCGATGTGGGCAAGTCACCCTTGAGATCGTGGCGCGGCAATTGCCGCCGCTGTATGCCTGCCACTGTTTGAACTGCCAGCGCTGGAGCGGCAGTGCGTTTGGTCTGCACATGCTGAGCGCGGCTTCGGCTGTTCAGGTGTCTGGCGAAACGGCGATCTTTGAGCATGAACACCAAGGTCAAACGTCTACCCAACATGCCTGCGGTACATGTCATACCCGGCTGTTCAACGAGACGACGGCAGCACCCGGCATGCGAGTGGTACGGGCCGGCATCCTGGAAGGGGCTGAGCGCTTCGAGCCGGTTGCGCATATCTGGACTCGGCGCAAGCAGCCATGGCTGGTGCTGCCGGGAGCAATCGCACAATGGCAGGAGAGCCCCACGCCAGAAGCATTTGCCGCCGCATTAGGGTAAGAGCTTGCTCTTCCATAAGTGAAGATGTCGCTCGCCGAGCGGCAAATTATCAGGGTTGACTACGTCCGCTTTGGGTCGTAAGCGGTCTTTCACCCAAGACCGCATACGGCCAGAATCTCTAGCTGCCGCAACAGACTGCAACGTATTAGTCAGCCTCAAGCGCAGGCCGCTCTGCGCGCCTTAAACCTTTGAATTCAAAAGCAAGCCAGATCGTCAAAATGAATGCATCAGCACTCAGACGGTAACGCCTCCTCCTTCCCTCTGCCAGAAACTTGAATCCCCACCCCAACCCCGTTAACCTTGCTCAGTCGCTGTAAATCCAGCGTCCAGGTTTGGTCACCTGAGATAAATCAAGGCGCACAAAGCGCCGCATCCGAATCAGTGGCGCTTTTTTGTGTCTGCTGTTTCGTGTTATGGCGGCTGTGCGTGGGGCGCATTCGTGCGCGCCGGGTTCCTTGATTCCCGGTTGACCAACCTGCGTACAGCCGCCACCCATCGTTTGGTCACGATGCTGGTCGGCTCCACCAATCAAGGAGCTGCACAATGACAAAAATCGTCCCTGATCCCCCGTTCACCAACACCCCGCGCAAACCCGCCTACACCTCCTTCGGCTGTTGCCACGGCGATCACCCTCCCCTGTTTTCCGTGCGCGAAGACATCAAGCTCGAAGATGCGCTGGTCTACCTGTCGATCATGATCCAGTGTGCAACGGACACCACCGCACAAGCCTGCGAACGCGCCGATGAGCAGTTCAAAAGCCTGCTGATGGCCTCGCAACACTCGCTGGAATTGAGCAATGCGTTGATCGAGTCGGTGCTTGATGGCATGGAGGCCAAAGCGGTCAGTAGTTGATGACGCAACACACGGGCCGCACACGCGGCCTATCGAAAGCCAAGAGGTGCGAGCGACTGCGTTCGGCCTTGTCTCAAATAGTGCCAAGGCCGCCCAAGATGGCCCACCCGCCCATCCCACTCAGCTTCAGATGGCAGCCGACTGCTTCAACCTGCGACTCAACCCAGGCGTCTTACCCGTAACACGCTTGAACGCCCGACTGAACGCTGCCTGAGACGTATAGCCCAAACGCTGCGCGACCTCTTCAATTGGCAACCTTTCCAGCGTCAGCCACTGGCTGGCAAGCCGCATTCGCACTTCGGTGACGTAGCGCAGCGGGGTCATGCCAATCGTCAATTGAAAACGCTCCGCAAAGACCGAGCGGGACGTATTGCATTGCTCCGCCAACTGCTCGACGGTCCAGTCGCGGCCCGGTTGTTGATGCAGCGCCAGCAGTGCACCGGCCAGGCGCGGATCGCGCAGGGCGGCAACCAGGCCAGAGGCGTTACCGCAGGCGCACTCGACCCAACCTCGAACGACCATGGCGGCGACCACGTCGGCCAATCGCGCGAGGATGCCGGCGAAGCCGATGCGTGCGGCGCTGACCTCGCGCTCCATGGTGGTGAGAATAGGCACCAGCCCTGGGTAACGCTGGCCGCCGGCATCAATCAGCATCAGGCCCGGCATCAGCTTGCCAAGGCCATGCAGGCTGCCCAATTCGAACTCCATGCAGCCACTGAACAAAAGCGTAGCCGGCATGGCGCCGGCATCGGTTCCGGTGTCCACCGCGCTGACGGCGTCGCCCAGCGGCTCGCCGTCCAGAAGGTCGATTTGCTGCACGGGCACGTGTGTATCCGAGAGCAATTGATGGGCCGCGCCATGGGAGATGAAGACGGCGTTACCGGCGCACAGCGCATAGGTTGTGCCGTCTTCCATGCGCAGCACCGCGTTGCCGACCGCCAGGAAGTGGAACCAGGCATGCCCGGGTTTGGCAGCGAAGCCCAAGCCGAAGGCCGGGCCCGCCTGGATACGCCGGTAGTCGACACCGCGCAGGCGCATGCCGCGCAACAGCTCGTTGATGAGATCGGAAGAGAAGGCAGAGGGGTCCGTCGGCATGATTCAGGTGTTCTGGTCAAAAAATCGAGTTTTTCGATCATAGATCATCCGGGTTCTCGCGCCTAGACTGCGGGTCGCAATTGAAGATTGGGAGATCCGTGCAATGACTGACCTTGTTTGCAATGCCGTACCCGACAGCCGTCCCGGCGCCGGGCCGGATGCAGAACCTGCAACCCCCGCGTGGATGGCCGTGTTCTCGCTGGCCATGGGCGTGTTCGGCTTGCTGACCGCGGAGTACCTTCCGGCCAGCCTGTTGACGCCAATGGCGACCGAGCTGGGGGTATCCGAAGCGCTGGCTGGCCAGGCGGTAACGGTGACAGCCGTGGTGGCGCTGTTCGCCGGCCTGTTGGTGCCAGGCCTGACTCGCAGTATCGATCGCCGCTGGGTATTGCTGGGTTTTTCCACGTTGATGATCGCGTCCAATCTGTTGGTCGCCGTTTCCTCCAGTTTCGTGGTGCTGTTGCTGATGCGTATCTTGCTGGGCATCGCGCTTGGCGGGTTCTGGAGCATGGCGGCGGCGGTGGCGATGCGTCTGGTGCCGGGGGCATTGTTGCCGCGAGCGCTCTCGATCATTTTCAGTGGCATCGCCATCGGGACGGTGGTTGCGGTTCCGCTGGGTAGTTATCTGGGTGGGCTATATGGCTGGCGCAGCGCGTTCTTTGCAGCGGCGGCGGTGGGCGTGGTGACCCTGGCGTTCCAGTCAATCACGCTGCCGAGCCTTGCGCCGCGCCGCCCGGCACGCCTGCGCACGGTGCTTGAAGTATTGCTGCGCCCAGGCATTGCCATGGGGATGTTCGGTTGTGTGCTGGTGCACAGCGGCCACTTCGCGATGTTCACGTATGTTCGGCCATTTCTCGAAGGCACGACCGGCATTGGCCCGCAGGGGCTGTCGCTGATGCTGCTGGGTTTTGGTGTGGCGAACTTTGTCGGCACCCTGGTGGCCGGGTGGATGCTTGCTCGTTACCCGCTGGCCACCCTGGTGTCGATGCCCGCGCTGGTGGGCGTTGCGGCACTGGCGCTGGTTCTGTTGCCGGCGTCGGTGCCAGGGCAGGCCGTACTGCTGGCGGTGTGGGGCCTGGCCTTTGGCGGTGTGCCGGTGGCGTGGTCGAACTGGGTCGCCAACGCGGTCCCTGACCAGGCGGAAAGCGCCGGGGGCATGGTGGTAGCGTCGGTACAGTCGGCCATCGCCACAGGCGCGGCCGCGGGTGGGGTAATGTTCAGCCTCGGTGGCAGCGCAGGCGTATTCGTGGCAGCGGCCGTGCTGATGCTGCTGGCCGCGGTGCTGATTGCACTGCGGGTGCGAGTACCTTCGGTAGAGGGCGCTGTGCTGAACCGGTCGGCACGCCACTGATGATTCAGCTCTGCGGCGCCGATCCGCGATCACGCCTTGCGCGCCGCCCTCCCCTCGGTCGATACACGCCAGGCGACACGGCAGCGAAGAGTCGGTCAGCGGCCCTGGGGGCTATCTGCGAGCCAGTAATAGTCTGGCCAGTAAGGCCAGACATGGCGGTCGCGATGCACATGCTTGAGCGACAGGGTCTGGCCCGGGTGAAAGTGATCAGCCGGGTACTGACCTGACAACAGCACGGTGCGCGTTGTTGCGATCAGCGACTGGCAATAGTCACGCGTGGCTTTGTCGGCCCCC
This sequence comes from Pseudomonas palmensis, assembly GCF_049942755.1. Taxonomy (NCBI): domain Bacteria; kingdom Pseudomonadati; phylum Pseudomonadota; class Gammaproteobacteria; order Pseudomonadales; family Pseudomonadaceae; genus Pseudomonas; species Pseudomonas palmensis. The sequence continues at coordinate 4,674,358 of NZ_CP187958.1, read as the reverse complement.
AGCACCTGACTGTGCGCAATTGAAAAGCCGAAGGCCGTCATCGGATGCCCGTCATTTTTCAGCCGGGTGAAGACAGGGGTCGGCTGCCGATACTCGGCAACGGGAACGATCTTGCCACCCAGTTGGCAGGCGAACTCCTGGGCCAACAGCGGTGGGCAAACAAGCAGCAGCAGGCACAGTTTGAGCTTCATGTTCACGTCACAGTTCAAGTGTCCGGCCCCGCGCGTGGCGACTGACAGGCCCAAGCCACGCAGTCTAAGCCCGGCCATGGCGTGTGACCACACCGGGTGCCCCTCACCCGGTGTGCGTCAGGCTCGCCTCAGTAGATATACGCCAACCTGAACTGCAGCGAGTGGTCGGTCATGGGCCCCGAGCGCACTTCCACATCCCGCCAGTACTGCCCCATTACCTGCCACTGCTTGCCCAGCATGGTGGTCGCCGACAGGCCGACCGTGCCGTTGTTGTGGCTGGTTTCCAGGGTCTGCCCGTCCAGCGTCTCGCGCGAGCCCCAGTTGTGCCGGTATGACAGCGCCACCGAGGTGGCCGGGGTGAAGTTGTAGCGCAGGTGGTTGTGCAACTGGATCAGCGGGTCACGGTGCGCACCGGTGTCGCGCTGCTCCTGGTAGAACTCGGTCTCGGCGATCACGTCCCACGTCCAGCGCTCGTTGAAGCCGTGCACATAGCCCACCTGGAAGTCCGCCGCCCAGCGGTTGCCGCTCAGGGCAAAGCCCTGGTTCTTGTCGGCGCCGGTGGGCGCGGTGACGAACAGCGACCAGCCCAGGTGGCGGTTGCGCTCCATGTCGGCCAGGCTCCACACCGTGGCGCCGAAGGTGATGTCGCCCAGGCCGCTGTTCTTCTGGCCGGTGGCGCCGATTTCCTGATGGCCGTAGGGGATGATGATCTGCGGGTCCCAGATCAGGCCGGTGTTGAAGAACTCGGTGAAGTGCACCAGACGCAGCACGCCCACGGTCAGGTCCAGGTCGAGGTTGTCGGCGGCGCGCTTGCCGCCCATGTACGAGCGGTCGATCCGCGGGTTCTGCTGGTACAGCAAGGCCAGGTCGGTGCCCGGTGGCAGCGCGGCATAGTCGCCGGAGTCGGGGCGTACATCGGCCAGCGCGGGGCTGGCGCACAGGGCAAGGAACAGCGAGCACGGCAATGCGCCGCCTTTGTGCAAAAGCGCTTTCATGGGGGTCACCTGTCTACCGGTTAATTGTTATTGGAACGGGTTGAGGCTGCCCCGCTCGCACGCCTGGCGAGCGGGGTCGAGGGGTGGCTTACTGCGCCGCAGTGGCGTCGGCGGCGGCGCGCAGGTCAAGGCTGCGCTTGATGATGTATTGCTGGATCAGTTGCATCTGCGGCATGTCCAGCACGCCGGCAAAGCTCGGCATGCCCTTGCTCATGAACGCACCGCTGACGATGCCGACGAAGGCCTGGTGCTTGTCCGGGCTCAGGTAGCGCAGGTCGGGGATCACCCCGCCGCTGGCGGCGTTGAGGCCGTGGCAGGCACCGCACATGCCGTTGAACAGGGTGCGGCCCTGGGCGATTTCATCCGCCGAGGCGGTCAGCGCGGGCACTTGCGGTGGCAGCACCGGCGCCTTGCGCGGCGGCGGCAGTTCGCCCTTGGCGCCAAGCTTGAACACCAGCACGCGGGATTCGGGTTGCACCTTGCCCTTGTCGGTCAGGCCGCCTGCGATCAGCGGCATGATGCCGCCCCAGCCGGCCATGAACGCCACGTACTGTTCGCCCTTGACCTCATAGGTGACCGGCCCGCCGAGCACGCCGGAGTTGGCGCGGTGCTCCCACAACTGCTTGCCCTTGTCGGCGCTGAAGGCCATGACGCGGCCGTCCGAGGTGCCCTGGAACACCAGGTTGCCGGCGGTGCTGAGGGTGCCGCCGTTGCCGGACTCGACATAGTCGTGGGTCCAGGCGGCCTGCTGTTTGACCGGGTCCCAGGCAATCAGGTGGCCGCGCCAGGCGCTGCGGATCTGGTTGAACACTTTCGGGTCTTCCGGCAGGTCGGGCACGTCCAGGCCGAAGTTGACCACCGACTTGGTCGGCAGGAACAGCGGCTTGTCGGCGGCCTTGAGTTCGGCCACGGTGTCCTGGGCCGGGATGTACACATAGCCGGTGTTGGGGTTGTACGACATCGGGTGCCAGCTGTGGCCGCCGAGGAAGCTTGGCTGTATCACCTTCGGCGCCTTGGCGTAGTCGGCCTGGTCGGTGAGGATCGGGCGCCCGGTCTTGGGGTCCAGGCCGCTGGCCCAGTTCACCTGCACGAAGTTGTTGCCCGAGATGAACTCGCCGTTGGTGCGGTCGATCACGTAGAAGAAACCGTTCTTGGGTGCCTGCATCAGCACCTTGCGGGTCTTGCCGTCGATCTGGATGTCGGCCAGCACGATCTGCTGGGTGGCGGTGAAGTCCCAGCGATCGCCGGGCGTCACCTGGAAGTGCCACACGTATTCGCCGGTTTCCGGGCGCAGCGCGACGATCGACGACAGGTACAGGTTGTCGCCCTCGCCCTGGCTGCGGAACTGGTAGTTCCACGGCGAGCCGTTGCCGGTGCCCACGTACAGCAGGTCCAGCTCGGGGTCGTAGGACATCGAGTCCCACACCGTGCCGCCACCGCCCCACTTGACCCAGCCATTGCCCTTCCAGGTTTTCATGGCCTTGGCCATGGCCTCGTTTTCCGGTGGCAGCGCCGGGTCGCCGGGCACAGTGAAGAAGCGCCAGGCCTGCTTGCCGGTCTCGGCATCGTAGGCGGTGATATAGCCGCGCACGCCGAACTCGGCGCCGCCGTTGCCGATCAGCACCTTGCCTTTGACGATGCGCGGGGCGCCGGTGATGGTGTAGCTCTTGTTGGGGTCCAGTACGGTGTCGACGCTCCACACCTCCTTGCCGGTGGCCGCATCGAGGGCGATCAGGCGCCCATCGAAGCTGCCCACGTAGACCTTGCCCTGCCACACGGCCACACCGCGGTTGACCACGTCGCAGCAGCCCTGGCTGAGTTTCTCCATGGGGATCTTGGGGTCGTACTTCCACAGCGGCTTGCCGCTGGCGGCGTCGAAGGCATACACGATGCTGAAGGCACCGGTGGTGTACATCACGCCGTCGACCACGATGGGGGTGGCTTCGGTACCGCGATCGATGTCGAGCTTCTGCGTCCAGGCCAGGCCAAGCCCGGCGACGTTCTGGTCGTTGATGCGGGTCAGCGGGCTGAAGCGTTGTTCGTCGTAGGTACGCCCGTGGGCGAGCCAGTTGGCGGCGTCCTGGTTGGCGTTGAGCAGTCGGTTGGCGTCGATGTTGCCGGGCGTGCCGGCGTGGGCGAGCGTTGACACGTAGAGCACGGCAAGCGGCATCAAGCGTTTCATTTTTTATTGTTATCCCGTTCTGGGTGGATCAATGAGTGGCGTGGCAGGCCATGACGGGATTAGAGCAAAGTCGGAGGGGGTAAAGCGCTTGCGTGTGTGCCAGGTATTTTTGTGTGCGTGCCATATTGCGGAGGCTGCTGCGTAGCCCATCGCGGGTCAAGCCCGCTCCCACAGGGATGGCGATAATCCTTGTGGGAGCGGGCTTGACCCGCGATCGAGCGCGCAGCGCTCGGCGTTACACCGGGCGCTTGAGCACCAGCGTCAGGATGTCGTAGCTGGCCACCAGCTCACCCAGCTGGTTGGTCACTTCCACATCCCACGCCACCACCCCTTGCGGCTGGCCCAGCGGGCTGGATTTGCCCTGGTCGATCTTGCGCTTGCAGGTCAGGCGCGCCTGGATGGTGTCGCCAATGCCCACCGGGCTGATGAAACGCAGGGTGTCCAGGCCATAGTTGGCCAGCACCGGCCCCTCGCCCGGCGACACGAACAGCCCCGCCGCCGCCGACAGCACGAAGTAGCCATGCGCAATGCGCTTGCCGAACTGCGACTGCCTGGCCGCAATGTCGTCGAAGTGCATGTAGAAATGATCCCCCGACAGGCAGCCGAAGTTCACCAGGTCCGCTTCGGTCACGGTACGTCGATGGGTCAGCAGCGACTCGCCGATGCGCAGCTCTTCGAAGTGACGACGGAACGGGTGCACCTCGCTCTCGTACACCTGGGCACCGCGCACATACTCGCCGGTCACCGCCATCAGCATGCTCGGCGAACCCTGCACTGCCGCACGCTGCAGGTAGTGCTTGACCGCCCGCAGCCCGCCCAGCTCTTCACCGCCACCGGCACGCCCAGGGCCGCCGTGCTTGAGCTGCGGCAAGGGCGAACCGTGCCCGGTGGACTCCGCCGCCGCCTCGCTGTCGAGGATCAGCAACCGACCGTGCCAGGCCGCAGCCACCGGAATGGCCTTGGCTGCCACCTCGCGGTCGGCGGTCACCAGGCTGGCCACCAGGCTGCCCTTGCCGCGCGCGGCCAGCACCAGCGCTTCGTCCAGGTCGTCGTAGGCCATCAGCGTGCTCACCGGGCCGAAGGCCTCGATGTCGTGGGCACCGCCGTCGGCATGCGGGTCGCGTGCCTGCAGCAGGGTCGGCGCAAAGAACGCCCCTTCGCTCACGCCCTCGCCCCGTGGCTCGAAACCATCGCTGGCACCGAACAGCTGGTCGCAGCTCTGCAGCAGGCTGCGCACCCGCTCGCCCACGTCGCGCTGCTGGTCATGGGAAGCCAGCGCGCCCATGCGCACGCCCTCCACCGACGGGTCGCCCACCACTACCTTGCTCAGGCGCTCGCGCAGGCGCGTGGCCACGGCGTCCAGGTGCTTGGCCGGCACGATGGCGCGGCGGATGGCGGTGCACTTCTGCCCCGCCTTGGTGGTCATCTCGCGCACCACTTCCTTGATGTACAGGTCGAACTCGGCATCGTCCGGCTTCACGTCCGGGCCCAGGATCGCGCAGTTGAGCGAGTCGGCCTCGGCGGTGAACGGCACCGAGTGGCGGATCAGGTTCGGGGTCACCCGCAGCTTGGCCGCGGTATCGGCAGAACCGGTGAAGGTCACCACGTCCTGGCCTTGCAGGCGGTCGAGCAGGTCGCCGGTGCTGCCCACCACCAGTTGCAGGCTGCCGGCCGGCAGCAGGCCGGACTCATCCATCAGGCGCACCACCGCCTCGGTCAGGTAGCTGGTGGAGGTGGCTGGCTTGACGATGCACGGCATGCCGGCCAGAAAGGTCGGCGCGAACTTTTCGAGCATGCCCCAGATCGGGAAGTTGAACGCGTTGATGTGCACCGCAAGCCCCGCACGCGGCACCAGGATGTGGCTGCCGGCGAAGGTGCCCTGCTTGCCCAGCGGGATGGCCGGGCCTTCGTGCAGCAGGTTGCCCGAGGGCAGTTCGCGGCTGCCGATGCCGGCATAGGCGAACAGCGTGGCGTTGCCGCCCTCGATGTCGATCCAGCTGTCGGCGCGGGTCGCACCGCTGTGGTGGGACAGTGCGTAGAGCTGTTCCTTGCGCTCGGCCAGGTACAGCGCCAGGGCCTTGAGCCGCGCGGCACGCTGCTGGAAGTCCATCGCCATCAGGCTGCGCAGGCCCTCACGGCGCGCATGCTCGATGGCTTCGGCAAAGTCGGGCCGCTCTTCATGGCTGTACGCCAATACGTGCCCGTCCAGGGCGCTGCGCAGCGGCTGCGCGCCATGCTGGCCGAGCCAGCGGCCGGCGATGAAGCTTTGCAAGGTTGGGGCAACAGACATGAGGTGTCCTCCGGTTCTTTTAAGGGGCGCGCTTACCACAGCGCCAGGGTGTAGCCGATGATCAGGCGGTTCTCGTCCAGGCTGTTGGTCAAGCCGTTGCCTGAGCGGAAGGTGACGTTGCGCCAGCGCAGGCTGACGTTCTTCAACGGGCCGCTCTGCACCACGTAGGTGATGTCGGTGTCGCGTTCGCGCTCGCGGCCGTTGTCCACGGTCGCGGTCCTGGCATGACGCCCGTCGGTGTAGCGGGTCATGAAGCTCAGGCCCGGAATGCCCAGGGCGACGAAGTCGTAGTCGTAGCGCAGTTGCCAGGAGTCGAGCCCGGCGCGGGTGTAGGTGTTGTAGGTCACCAGGTTGACGGTGTACGGGTCGCCGCCGTTGAGGAACGGGAAGGCGCTGTCGCCCGACATCTGCTGGAAGGTGGCACTGACCTTGTGCGCGCCGCTGGCCAGGGTGAACATGCCGTTGAAGTTGCGGTTGTCGATGCGCCCTGCCCGCTCGGCGCCGTCGCCACGGCTGTCGAAATAGCGCAGGTCGCTGCGCAGGCTCAGGCCCTCGCCCAGCGGCTGGGTGTGCACCAGGCCGACGAACTGCTGACGGTAGATCTGGTCGAGCTTGGCGTAGTAGTAGGTCAGGTTCAGTTGCGGGGTGAAGGCATAGGTGCCGCCACCAAAATCGAAGCGGTCGCTGCTGGCCGCGCCGTAGCCGATGTCGTCGCGGCTGGAGGAATCGCGCAGGTTGGCCTTGGTCAGCCGCCCGGCGTTGAACGTCAGGCCGTCGATCTCCTGGCTGGTCAGCAGGCCACCCTGAAAGCTTGCGGCCAGCAGGCGGGTGTCGTTGTACACCACCACCGGCAGGATCGGCTGCAAGGTACCCAGGCGCAGCACGCTCTTTGAGGCGCGCAGCTTGGCGGTCAGGCCCAGCTCGCTGTAGTCGTCGGCCGGTTCCAGGCTGTCGGGCCCGAACGGCAGCAGCCCGGTGCCGCGCCGATCACGGCTGGAGTCGAGCTTGATGCCCAGTTGCCCCATGGCGTCGACGCCTACCCCGATCGGGCCATCGGTGAAGCCGGACTCGAACTTCACGGTAAAGCCCTGGGCCCACTCCTCGGCCTTGGATTGCGGCGCGTTGCTCTGGCGAAAATCGCGATTGATGTAGTGGTTGCGCAACTCGACCTTGGCATGGCTGTCGTCGATGAAGTCGGCCAGGGCCGGCGCGGCGACCAGGGGCAAGGCAAAGCCGGCCAGCAGCGAAGCCGGCATGAAGCGAATGTGGTTCATTATTTTTATACCCGACAATCGTTTTGGTTTATTAGTGTTTGCTTGCGCCTGCGGCACCGATGCCGGTCATCGAGCGGATGAACTGCGCCAGGTAGCGGCCGCGTTCCTGCGCTGCCCGCTCCGAGGTGTCGGTGACCGAGAACACCCAGGCGCCCAGGAACGCCAGGCTCATGGAGAACAGCGCCGGGTTGCTGTAGGGGAACAGCGCCGTTTCGTTGTGCAGCACGTTGACCCACACCGCCGGGCTGAGCACCAGCAGCACGATGGCCGAGACCAGCCCGCTCATGCTGCCGATCACCGCGCCACGGGTGGTCAGGCCCTTCCAGTACATCGAGAGGAACAGCACCGGGAAATTCACCGAGGCGGCAATCGCCAGCACCAGCCCGGACAGGAACGCGATGTTCTGCGACTCGAACATCAGGCCCAGGATGATCGCCAGCACGCCGATGGCCAGGGTGGCGATGCGCGACACGCGCATCTCTTGCTTCTCGGTGGCCTGGCCCTTGCGGATCACGCAGGCGTACAGGTCGTGGGACACCGCCGAGGCGCCGGACAACGCCAGCCCGGCCACCACCGCCAGGATGGTGGCGAAGGCCACGGCCGAGATGAAGCCCAGGAACAGGTTGCCGCCCACGGCCTGGGCCAGGTGCACGGCGATCATGTTGCCGCCGCCGATGATCGCGCCGTTGACGTCGCGGTAGCTTGCGTCGGTGCCGACCATCACGATGGCGCCGAAGCCCACCATGATCAGCAGCAGGTAGAAGTAGCCGATGAAGCCGGTGGCGTAGAACACGCTCTTGCGCGCTTGCTTGGCGTCACTCACGGTGAAGAAGCGCATCAGGATATGCGGCAGCCCGGCGGTGCCGAACATCATGCCCAGGCCCAGGGAAATCGCGTCGATGGGGTTGGACAGCAGCCCGCCCGGGGCCATGATCGCGGTGCCCTTGGCGTGCACCTCGGTGGCGGCGCTGAACATCGCTTCGGTGCTGAAACCAAAGTGCTTGAGCACCATGAACGCCATGAAGCTGGTGCCCGAGAGCAGCAGCACGGCCTTGATGATCTGTACCCAGGTGGTGGCGAGCATGCCGCCGAAGGTCACGTAGAACACCATCAGCACGCCCACCAGCATCACCGCATACAGGTAGCTGATGCCGAACAGCAGCTCGATCAGCTTGCCGGCGCCGACCATCTGCGCCACCAGGTACATCAGTGCCACGGTCAGGGTGCCCAGGGCCGAGGTCAGGCGTACCGGGGTCTGGTCCAGGCGGTACGACACCACGTCGGCGAAGGTGTACTTGCCCAGGTTGCGCAGGCGCTCGGCAATCAGGAACAGGATGATCGGCCAGCCGGCCAGCACGCCCAGGGCGTACAGCAGGCCGTCGTAGCCGTTGAGGAACATCATCGCGGAAATGCCCAGGAACGAGGCGGCGCTGATCATGTCGCCGGCGATGGCCAGACCGTTCTGAAAGCCGGTGAGGCCGCCGCCTGCGGTGTAGAAGTCACTGGCCGAGCGGGTGCGCTGTGCGGCCCAGCGGGTGATGCCCAGGGTGAACACGACGAACAGCAGGAACATGCTGATGGCTGTCCAGTTCATTTCGCGCACTCCTGGCGGACCTTGTCGTTGAGCGGGTCGAGCACGTTGTTGGCGCGGTACACGTAGATCCCGGTGAGGCCGAAGGACACCAGCACCACCAGCACGCCGACCAGCATGCCGACGGTGGTCACGCCGCCGCTGAGCGATTGCCCCAGGGTGCTGGGGGAGAACGCCACCAGCAGCACGAAGCCGTAGTAGATGACCAGCATGGCCAGGGTCAGCGACCAGTTCAGGCGCTGCTTGCGCCGTACCAGTTGCTTGAAGTCGGGGTGCTTGCAGATGCTGTCGATGTCTTCGGGGGTCATTGGGGCGCTCTCTTGGTGTTGTTGTTTTAGTTTTCAGGGCACACAGGTGTTGCGGTGTTCAGGCGGGCCTCATCGCGGGTCAAGCCCGCTCCCACAGGGTCTGCACTCTCCTCAAGACCCGTGCTGTACCTGTGGGAGCGGGCTTGACCCGCGATTGAGTCGACGCGGTATCAGACCTGATCGAAGTCCAGCACCACCCTGTCGCTGACCGGGTACGTCTGGCACGACAGCACATACCCCGCCGCCACTTCGTAGTCCTCCAGGGCGTGGTTGCTGTCCATCTCCACCTCCCCTTCGATGACCTTGCACTTGCAGGTCGAGCACACCCCGGCCTTGCACGAGTACGGCAGCTCGGCGCCGATGGCATTGCCGGCATCCAGCACGCTGACGGTGTTGCGCGGCAGGTCGAAGGCCAGCGCCCGACCGTCGCTGATCACGGTGATCTGGCTGACGGCGGCGTCCAGCTGGCGTGCCGCCTCGCGGGCTTCACGCTTGCGTTCGTCGCCCGCCGCTGCAAACAGCTCGAAATGGATCTTCTCCCCCGCCATGCCATTGGCCTTGAGGCTGTCGCGCACGGTCTCGGTCATCGCCTGCGGGCCGCAGATGAAGGCGGCGTCCAGCGCCCTGGGGTCGAGCCAGCGCGAGAACAGCTGACCGCACTTGTCGGCGTCGATGCGCCCGTTGTACAGGTCCACGTCCTGCTGCTCGCGGCTGAACACGAAGATCAGGTTCAGGCGTTGCAGGTAGCGGTTCTTCAGGTCTTCGAGCTTGTCGCGAAACAGCGCGCCGGAGCTTGAGCGGTTGCCGTAGAGCAAGGTGAAGCGGCTGTCGGGTTCGCGCTCCAGGGTGGTCTTGATGATCGACAGGATCGGCGTGATGCCGCTGCCCGCCGCCACCGCCAGGTAGTTGCCGCGACGGTTCGGGTCCAGTGGCACATGGAAGCTGCCCGAAGGCGGCATCACTTCGAGGCGGTGGCCGACCTTGAGCACCTCGTTGGCAAACGCCGAGAAGCGCCCGCCGGCCACGCGCTTGATCGCCACGCGCAGCTCGCCGTCTTCCACGCCGCTGCAGATCGAGTACGAACGGCGCACTTCCTCGTCGTCCAGTTGCGTGCGCATCACCAGGTACTGGCCCTGGGTGAAACGGAAATCGTCCTGCAGGTGCGCCGGCACTTCGAAGGCAATCGACACCGCATCGCGGGTCTCGGCGCGCACATCCTTGATGGTCAGGCTGTGAAATTGACTCATGCTGTTCTCCCGCTGCACGGCGCCAGCGCGCTCAGATGCATTTGAAATAGTCGAAAGGTTCCAGGCACTCGCGGCACCGGTACAGGGCCTTGCAGGCCGTGGAGCCGAACTGGCTGAGCAGCTCGGTGTGGCTGCTGGCGCACACCGGGCACAGCACCTGCGGGCTTTCGCCCAGCAGGCTGCGCTTGCTGGCACTGCCCACGGGCGGCGCGATGCCATAGGCACGCAGGCGCTCGCGCCCCTGCTCGGTGATCCAGTCGGTGCTCCAGGCCGGCGTCAGGCGCCGCTCCAGGCACGGCGCGGCGAATCCGGCCTGCTCCAGCGCCTGGCGGATATCGCCCTCGATCACCTCGGTGGCCGGGCAGCCCGAATAGGTCGGCGTGACCACAAGGTGCAGGTGGCCGGCCTGCCAGTGCAGGTCGCGCACAATCCCGAGGTCGACCACGCTGACCACCGGCACTTCCGGGTCCATCACCTGCTCCAGCACCGTCCAGGCGTGGCTCAGGTCATCGGCCCGCAGTGCCCGCGCACCGTGGTCGCTGGCGATCAGCTCACCAGGTTGCATCGGGGTAGGCCCGTGGCAAAAACTGCATTTCGGCCAGCAGGATGCCCAGGTGCTCGGTGTGCATGCCGGTACGCCCGCTGAGGTAGAAGTGGCTGGCCGCAGGCGGCAGCGGCAGTTCGACCGAGGCGAAGGTGGCCTCGACCTGGTGCAGCCATGCCGCGCCGACCTGCGCCGGGTCGACGCCGATGCCCGCTGCGGCCAGGCGGGTTTCAGCCTCGCTGCCGCTGGCCAGCTCCACGGTGAAGCGCCACACCTGCGTGATGGCCGCGAGCATGCGCCGGCGACTTTCGTCGGTGCCGCCACCCAGGCGCTGCACCCATTCACTGGAGCGACGCAGGTGGTAGGTGACCTCCTTGAGCGCCTTGGCGGCGATGCCGGCGATGCGCAGGTCGGTGGAGTCGCACAGGCCCTTGAGCACCTGCAGGTGCCAGGCGTCGAACAGGAACTGCTTGGCCATGGTCACGGCGAAATCGCCGTTGGGCTGCTCCACCAGCAGCAGGTTGCGGTAGGCGCGCTCGTCGCGGCGAAACGCCAGGTCGTCGGCATCGCGGCCGTCGGCCAGCAGCTCGGCGGCGTAGTCCAGCCAGTTGCGCGCCTGGCCCACCAGGTCCAGGCCGACGTTCATCAGCGCCAGCTCTTCCTCGATGGCCGGCGCCTTGCCGCACCACTCGCACAGGCGCTGGCCCTGGATCAGGGCGCTGTCGCCCAGCAGCAGCAGGTAATGGATCAGATCGTCTTGGGTGCTGTTCATGGTCGACCTCACATGTGTCCGACTTCGTCGGGCAGCTCGTAGAAGCTGGCGTGCCGGTAGACCTTGTCGTCGGCCGGGTCGAACAGCGGGTCCTTCTCGTCCGGCGAGGAGGCCACGATCAGCGCCGAGGGCACCACCCACAGGCTTACGCCTTCGCTGCGGCGGGTGTACAGCTCGCGGGCGTTCTCGATGGCCATGGCGTCGTCGGCGGCATGCACGCTGCCCACATGCTTGTGGTTCAGGCCGTGCTTGCTGCGCACGAACACTTCGTAGAGGGTCCAGACAGACATCGTGTATCTCCCATCAGTCGCCGGTTCAGGCGGCGTTCTTGTTCTGTTGTTTGCGGGCGTAGGCGACGGCGGCTTCACGCACCCAGGCGCCGCTTTCGATGGCATTGCGCCGGGTGGCCAGGCGTTCCTGGTTGCACGGGCCGTTGCCCTTGAGCACGTCGAAGAATTCCTGCCACTGGATGGCGCCGAAATCGTAGTGGCCGCGCTCGGCGTTCCACTTCAGGTCGGGGTCGGGGGCGGTGCAGCCCAGCAGTTCGAGCTGCGGGATGGTCTGGTCGACGAAGCGCTGGCGCAGTTCGTCGTTGCTCTGGCGCTTGATTTTCCAGGCCATCGACTGCGCGCTGTTGGGCGAGTTGTCGTCGCTGGGGCCGAACATCATCAGCGCCGGCCACCACAGGCGGTTGATCGCGTCCTGCACCATGTCCTTCTGGGCCTGGGTGCCGTGGCGCATCATGGTCAGCAGAATCTCGTAGCCCTGGCGCTGGTGAAAGCTCTCTTCCTTGCAGATGCGCACCATGGCCCGTGCGTAGGGGCCGTAGGAGGTGCGCTGCAGCACCACCTGGTTGACGATGGCGGCGCCATCCACCAGCCAGCCCACCGCGCCCATGTCGGCCCAGTTGAGGGTCGGGTAGTTGAAGATGCTGGAGTACTTGGCCTTGCCGCTGTGCAGCTTGGCGATCTCTTCGTCGCGATCGGCGCCCAGGGTTTCCATGGCGCTGTACAGGTACAGGCCGTGGCCGGCTTCGTCCTGGATCTTGGCCATCAGCTGCAGCTTGCGCTTGAGGGTCGGGGCACGGGTGACCCAGTTGCCCTCGGGCAGCATGCCGACGATCTCGGAGTGGGCGTGCTGGGAAATCTGGCGGATGAGGGTCTGACGGTAGGCGTCGGGCATCCAGTTCTTGGCTTCGATCTTGATTTCGGCGTCGATCTTTTCCTGGAAGGCACGTTCCTGGGGCGACATCTCGTCCAGGGACTTGATGCGTTTGACGCCGGTTTCGACAAGCTGTGCGTACATGTTCGGGCTCCCGCCTCAAGGCTGGTTGGGCATGGGAGTATTTATAAGCGATACACAATTCAATATCAAACAGCTTTTTAGTGTATCTAATGTTTTTTTGTATCGCTTTGCACTGAAAGCGGACCGCTACGCGCTCCATCGCGGGTCAAGCCCGCTCCCACAGGAACACGCTTTATCCAAGAACAAAAAAAAGCCCCGACCAGGTCGGGGCTTCGGCAGCCATCAGCTATCAGCTGGCCAGACGCTTGTCATACACATGACAGGCCTTGCCTTCCGAACGTTTCAGCGTGCCCAACGGCTGCAGCACGATGCGCGTGCTGATGCCGATGTAGGTCTTGATCTGCTTGCCCAGCTCGGCGGTCAGCAGCCTGCGCTGGGCCTCGTCGTAGTGCTGGCATTCGGCACGCAGCTCCACGTGCACATCCACCGTGTCGAGATTTCCATCACGATACAGATAAATCTCATAGCACTCTGAAAACTGTTTTATTTTCAGAACCTGTTCCTCGACCTGGGTCGGGAACACGTTGACCCCGCGCACGATGAGCATGTCGTCGCTGCGCCCGGTGATCTTGTCGATGCGCCGCATTGGCCGCGCGGTGCCGGGCAACAGGCGCGTCAGGTCGCGGGTACGGTAGCGGATCATCGGCAGCGCCTCCTTGCTCAGCGAGGTGAACACCAGTTCGCCCATCTGCCCGTCGGGCAGCACCGCACCGGTCACCGGGTCGATGATTTCGGGGTAGAAGTGGTCTTCCCAGAGGGTCGGCCCGTCCTTGGTCTCGGCGCACTCCATGGCCACGCCCGGGCCCATGATTTCCGACAGCCCGTAGATATCCAGCGCGGTGATACCCATGCGCTGCTCGATGGAGCGGCGCAGCTCGTCGGTCCACGGCTCGGCACCGAAGATCCCCAGGCGCAGCGCCAGCTTGTGCGGGTCCAGCCCCTGACGCTCGATCTCGTCGGCCAGGTTGAGCATGTACGAGGGCGTGACCATGATGATGTCCGGCTGAAAGTCGTTGATCAGCTGCACCTGCTTCTCGGTCTGCCCGCCCGACATCGGGATCACCGTGCAGCCCAGGCGTTCGGCGCCGTAATGCGCGCCCAGCCCGCCGGTGAACAGCCCGTAGCCGTACGACACATGCACCTTGTCGCCCTTGCGCCCGCCCGCGGCGCGGATCGAGCGCGCCACCACGTTGGCCCAGGTGTCGATATCGTTCTGCGTGTAGCCCACCACCGTCGGCTTGCCGGTGGTGCCGCTGGAGGCGTGCACCCGCACCACGTCATGCATGGGCACGGCGAACATGCCGTAGGGGTAGTTGTCGCGCAGGTCGGTCTTGGTGGTGAACGGGAATCGGGCCAGGTCGTCCAGCGAACGCACCTCGTCGGGGTGCACCCCCAACTGGTCGAAGCGCTGGCGGTACAGCGGCACGTTCTGGTAGGCGTGGGACAGGCTCCAGCGCAGGCGGTCAAGCTGGTGCTGGCGCAGTTCATCGATGCTGGCGGTCTCCAGCGGGTCGAGTACAGCAGTGTTCAAGGCGGCCATGTTCATGTGTTCACTCTGATTCTTTTTATGGTTCAGCCCCTGACGGGCCCGAGTGTGGGAGCTGCACGGCTCCCGCTGTGTTGCCGGCTCAGGTTCGCTCGATGATCATCGCGATACCCTGCCCCACGCCGATGCACATCGTGCACAGCGCGTACCGCCCGCCGCGCTGCTCCAGTTCCACCAGTGCGGTGGTCACCAGGCGAGCGCCGCTCATGCCCAGCGGATGCCCCAGGGCGATGGCGCCGCCATTGGGGTTGACCCGCGGGTCGTCGTCAGCCAGCCCGAGCTCGCGCAGCACCGCCAGGCCCTGCGCGGCGAAGGCTTCATTCAGCTCGATGACATCCATGTCGGCCAGGTTCAGGTTGGCCAGTTCCAGTACCTTGCGCGTGGCCGGTACCGGGCCGATGCCCATGATGCGCGGCTCGACGCCGGCCGTGGCCATCGCCACCACCCGCCCACGGGCCTTGAGCCCGAAGCGCGCAGCCTGCGCCGGGCTTGCCAGCAGCAGCGCACAGGCACCGTCGTTGACCCCCGAGGCATTGCCCGCCGTGACACTGCCGCCCTCGCGAAACGGCGTACCCAGGCGTTGCAGCATCTGCAGCGTGGTGTCGCCACGCGGGTGTTCGTCGTGCTCGACGCGCCTGGGCTCGCCCTTGCGCTGGGCAATCGACACCGGCACGATCTCCTGCGCCAGGCGCCCGCTGGCCTGGGCAGCCGCCGCACGTTGCTGGCTGCGCAGGGCGAAGGCGTCCTGGTCGGCACGGGAAATGCCGAACTGTGCGGCGACGTTTTCGGCAGTCTCCGGCATCGAGTCGATACCATACGCCTTTTCCATCGCGGCGTTGACGAAGCGCCAGCCAATGGTGGTGTCGTACAGTTGCGCCTGGCGCGAGAAGGCCTGTTCGGCCTTGCCCATCACCAGCGGGGCGCGCGACATCGACTCCACCCCGCCCACCAGCAGCAGGCCGGCTTCGCCACTGCGGATCGAGCGTGCGCCCAGGCCGATGGCGTCCATGCCCGAGCCGCACAGGCGGTTGACCGTGGTGCCCGGCACTTCTATCGGCAGGCCGGCCAGCAGCGCCGACATGCGCGCCACGTTGCGATTGTCTTCGCCGGCCTGGTTGGCACAGCCGAACAGCACGTCGTCCACCTGCGACCAGTCCACCTGCGGGTGGCGCGCCATCAGCGCACGCAGCGGCACCGCGCCCAGGTCGTCGGCACGTACCGTGCTCAGCGCGCCGGCATAGCGCCCGATGGGGGTGCGCACGGCGTCGATGATAAGGGCGTCATTCATCTGCGGTCTCCTGGGCAAGCACTGTGCCTTGCACCTTGTAAGATTTGCCATGGAACAGCGCGATCAGCTGCCCGTTCTGGTTTTCCACACGCACGTCGTAGTTGCCGGTGCGTCCGCCACGGCTCTGCTCCACGCAACTTGCATTGAGCGTGTCGCCCATCAGTGCCGGGGCGATGTAGTCGATGCTGCAGCCCAGGCCGATGGTGACCTGGTTGTAGGTGTTGCAGGCCACGGCAAACGCCGAGTCGGCCAGGGTGAAGATGTAGCCGCCATGGCAGGTGCCATGGCCCTGGATCATGTCGGCGCGCACCGGCATGCTCAGGCGCGCCCTGCCCGGCGCGACGCTCAGCAGTTGCATGCCCAGCGCGAGGCTGGCGCGGTCACGGGCGAGCATGGCCTGGGCACATTGGCTGGCAAGCTCGGTGGCGTTCAGGTCAGTCATGCAATGCCCTCCCCTCGGCGACCGTGCGCCGCAGCAGCAGTGATGGCCGGTAGCGGCTTTCGCCGTAGGCGGCCTGCAGATTGTCGAGTACCGCCAGCACCTGCGTCGGGCCGATGGCGTCGGCCCAGGCCAGCGGGCCTTGGGGGTAGTTCACGCCCTTGCGCATGGCCAGGTCGACATCCGCCGCCGTGGCCACGCCCTGCAGCACCGCGTCGGCGGCTTCGTTGGCAAGCATGGCCACGGTGCGCATCACCAGCAGCCCCGGCACGTCGGCCAGCGGGCTGACCACCAGGCCCGCGGCCTGCAGCAAGGCCACGGCCTGGTCGCGGGCAGCGGGGGTGGTGTCGGCGGACCAGCTGATGCCGATGCGCCCGGCGGTGGCGTAGTCCAGCGCCAGGTCGAACAGCACGAGGTTGTGCAAGCCTTCGTCGCGGGCGCGCTGGCTGGCCAGGCGACCGTCGGTCAGGGCCAGCACGGCGTCGCCCACGCGTATGACTGCGTGCCCGCATCGCGGGTCAAGCCCGCTCATACAACGACCGGTGGGCGCGGGCTCGACCCGCGATGGGGCCCGGGACACCTTGATGCCGTGCGCCTCGATACGCGTCAGCAAGCCCTGCGCAACGCCCAGGTCGCCTTCGACTTCGCAGGCCTCGATGCGCAAACCACTGCGCAGCTCGCTGACCACCGGGCGCGCGGCCGAGGGCCCATAGTCATAGAACCCCTGCCCACTCTTGCGCCCCAGCCGGCCGGCATCCACCAGCGCCGCCTGGATCAGCGACGGCTGGAAGCGCATGTCGCCGTAATAGGCATCGAACACCGAACAGGTGACCGCGTAGTTGACGTCATGCCCGATCAGGTCGGTCAGCTCGAACGCGCCCATGCGAAAGCCGCCGGCCTCGCGCATCAGCGCATCCAGCGTGGCGCACTCGGCCGCACCCTCCTGCAACAGACGCAGGCTTTCGGCATAGAACGGGCGCGCCACGCGGTTGACGATGAAGCCCGGGCTGGAGCTGGCATGCACCGGCGCCTTGCCCCAGGCCCTGGCCGTTGCATACAGGCTGGCCGCTACCTGCGGCGCCGTGGCCAGCCCCGAGACGATCTCGACCAGCGCCATGACCGGCGCGGGGTTGAAGAAGTGCACGCCCACGAACCGCTCGGGCCGCGCCAGGCCGGCCGCGATGCGGGTGATCGACAGCGACGAGGTGTTGCTGGCCAGCACGCAGTCGGCCGTGCAGATTGCCTCCAGGCGAGCGAACAGCTCGCGCTTGGCGTCGAGGTTCTCGACGATGGCCTCGATCACCAGCCCAGCGTCCGCCAGCTCGTCGAGCGCCTGCACCGCGTGCAGGCGCGCCAGGGTGGCCTCGCGCTGCGCGGGGTCGAGCTTGCCCTTCTCCACCCGCTTGCCCAGTTGCACACCCAGCCCCTCGATGGCCGCGCTCGCCGCCCCCGGGCGGCTGTCGTGCAGCAGCACCGGATGCCCGGCCTGCGCCGCCACCTGGGCAATGCCGGCGCCCATGGCCCCGGCACCGATCACCGCTACCACAACGCTTGTGTCCAGTGCGCTCATGCTCAGCACCCCTTGAACACGGGGGCGCGCTTGGCCATGAAGGCGGCCACGCCCTCGCGGTAGTCCTCGCTGCGCCCGGCCAGGCGCTGCAGGTCGCGCTCCAGGTCCAGTTGCTGGTCAAGGCTGTTGTCCAGGCTGGCATTGAGCCCGCGCTTGATCAGTGCCAGGCCCGAGGTGGGCTGTGTCGCCAGCTGTCGCGCCAGGCCCAGGGCCTCGTCGCGCAGGGCCTCGTCGTCGACGCAGCGGTAGATCAGCCCCCACTGCTCGGCCTGCTCGGCCGACAGCTTGTTGCCCAGCAGCGCCAGGGCCTTGGCCCGCGCCACGCCGACCAGCCGCGGCAGGAACCAGGTACCGCCCGAGTCGGGCACCAGGCCGAGTTTGCAGAACGCCTGGATGAAGCTGGCCGAACGCGCCGCCAGCACCAGGTCGCAGGCCAGCGGGATGTTCGCCCCGGCGCCGGCGGCCACGCCGTTGACCGCGCAGATCACCGGCAGCGGCAAATCGCGCAGGGCGCGAATCAGCGGGTTGTAGAATTTTTCGATGGACTCGCCCAGGTCGGGCATCTGCGCACCGGGCGCGACGTTGCGGTCGGACAGGTCCTGCCCGGCACAGAAGCCGCGCCCCTCACCGGTAAGCAGCAGCACACGCACCTGGGCATTGGCGCGTACCTGCTTGAGCGCCTCCTTCACTTCGGCGTGCATCTGCGCGTTGAAGCTGTTGAGTTGCTCGGGACGGTTCAGGCGCAGAAAGGCCACGCCGTCGTCTATGTCGAAAAGAATGTGCTCGAAGGTCATGACCAGTACCGCTCGCAAGGTTGAAGTAAAAGGGGCCGGCGCACTCAGCGGCCGGTGAACACCGGGGCGCGTTTTTCGCGAAAGGCACTGATGCCCTCGCGCCGGTCATCGGTGGCGGCCAGCACGGTGAAGGCGTGGCGCTCGAAACGCAGGCCGCTGGCAAGGTCGGTGTCCATGGCCTTGAGCAGCGATTCCTTGGCCAGGCGCACGGCCAGCGGGGCCTTGCGCGCGATGGCCTGGGCGATCTGCACGGCGCGCTCGACGGTGAATTCGGGTTGGGTGATTTCGCTGACCAGGCCGGCCTGTTGCGCGGTGCGCGCATCGATGGGCTCGCCGGTGAGCACCATCTGCATGGCCATGGACTTGCCCACCGCGCGCAGCAGACGCTGGGTACCGCCGGCGCCAGGCATGATGCCCAGGTTGATTTCCGGCTGGCCGAAACGCGCATCCACGCCCGCCACGATGATGTCGGCGTGCATCGCCAGCTCGCAGCCACCGCCCAGGGCAAAGCCGTTGACGGCCGCCACCAGGGGCTTGCTGAAGCGGCTGATCTGCTGCCAACAGGCAACACGCGGGTCGTTGAGGATGCCCACCGCATCGCGCTCGGCCATCTCGTTGATGTCGGCGCCGGCGGCAAACGCCTTGCGGCTGCCGGTGAGCACCACGGCGCGGCAGCTGTCGTCACGCTCCAGGCGCTCGAGTTCGGCTGCCAGCTCGCCGAGCAGGCGGGTGTTGAGGGCATTGAGCACCTCGGGGCGGTGCAGCGTCACCAGGCAGATGCCGGCGTGGGAGTTATCAAGCAACAGGGTGTCAGGCATGACGGTCACCGCACGGGCCAGTCGAGGCTGGCTGTTATTGTTGGGTCGAGGCCGATTGCGGCAGAGTATAGCCACAATACGATACACAAAATCAACATTACCGTGACTAGTCTGTGTCTGTTTGTTTTCCATGCGTGACAAACAAACCCTGCAAACACTGTGTTTATCGCGAGAACATCGCCAAGAAGCGATACATAGAAGCATTGCAAACAAGTAACAATACGTTATATTCGCTGTCATCCCCGTCCACAGGAAACCGACATGACCTGCTACAGCCTTGGCGGAATCACCCCGGTCATCGACCCCAGCGCCTACGTTCACCCTTCGGCGGTGCTGATTGGCGACGTGATCGTCGGCCCCGACTGCTATGTAGGCCCGCTGGCCAGCCTGCGCGGCGATTTCGGACGCATCATTCTCGAACAGGGCGCCAACCTGCAGGACACCTGCGTGATGCACGGCTTCCCCGACAGCGACACGGTGATCGAGCGCAACGGGCACGTGGGCCACGGCGCCGTGCTGCACGGTTGCCGCATCGGTGCCGATGCGCTGGTGGGCATGAACGCGGTGGTCATGGACGGCGCCGTGATCGGTGCCTGCTCGATCGTCGGCGCCACCGCCTTCGTCAAGGCCGGCTTCGACTGCCCGCCCCGCTCGCTGGTGGTGGGCTCGCCGGCCCAGGTCAAACGCAGCCTGAGCGACGCTGAAGTGCACTGGAAGCAGGGCGGCACGGGCGAGTACCACGCACTGACCCGGCGCTGCCTGGAGCAGATGGTGGAATGCAGCCCCTTGAGCCAACCCGAACAGGACCGCAGACGTGTCAGCGACAGTACGTTCCGCCCGAAAAACCACACGGCCTGAAGTGCCGGCGGCAACGCTGGCCTTGAAGGACAAACGGCAGTTATATTCCGGGGTTTCACCCAGCGGATCCTCCATGTCGTCGCTCGCGCCCCTCAATCAGCTCGTCACCCGTTTCCAGGAACAGATCCCGATCCGTGCCAGTTCGCTGATCGTCACCCTGTATGGCGATGCCATCGAACCCCACGGCGGCACCGTGTGGCTGGGCAGCCTGATCCAGTTGCTCGAGCCCTTCGGTATCAACGAGCGGCTGATCCGCACCTCGATGTTCCGCCTGACCAAGGAAGGCTGGCTGACCGCCGAAAAGGTCGGCCGGCGCAGCTACTACAGCCTCACCGGTGCCGGGCGGCGGCGTTTCGACAAGGCCTTCAAGCGGGTGTACAGCTCGGTGGTGCCGCAGTGGGATGGCTCCTGGCACCTGGCGATGCTCACCCAGCTGTCTGCCGACAAGCGCAAGCAGGTGCGCGAAGAGCTCGAATGGCAGGGCTTTGGCGCCATCTCGCCGGTGGTGCTGGCCAGCCCGCGGGCCGACCGCACCGACATCAACGCCACCCTGCTGGACCTGGACGCGCTGGAAGACACCATCCTGTTCGAGACCACCGGCCAGGACGTGATGGCCTCCCGCGCCTTGCGTGCCCAGGTGCGCGAAAGCTGGCGTATCGAGGAGCTGGGGGCGCAGTACAGCGAGTTCATCCAGCTGTTTCGCCCGGTGTGGCAGGCGCTGCGCGAGCAGGACAGCCTGCAGCCGATGGACTGCTTCATGGTGCGCCTGCTGCTGATTCACGAGTACCGCAAGCTGCTGCTGCGCGACCCGCACCTGCCCGACGAACTGCTGCCGGGCGACTGGGAGGGCCGCGCCGCACGCCAGCTGTGCCGCAACCTGTATCGACTGACCTGTGCCCCGGCCGAACAGTGGCTGAGCAGTGCGATGGAAACCGCAGACGGCCCGCTGCCCGATGCCAGCGAAAACTTCTACCGGCGCTTCGGCGGGCTGCGCTAACCTGCAGCGCGTGCCCCCAGCCATCACATGCACCCTAACAACAATGCCAGGTGTGAGGTGTGACCCATGAATACCGCTACTGCCCAGCAGCACTTCCAGCAATGGCTGGCCGACATCAACCATGCCTGCGGCGAGTTCGACGGTGCCGCGCTGGGGGATGCGTTCAGCGGTGAGATTCGCCCCCGCCAGCTGGGCGCCCTGCGCTTCAGTCACGTGAGCAGCTCTCACGCGCGGCTGCTGCGCACGCCGCGCGAGGTGCAGCGCAGCAGCGAACACAAGTACTTTGCGGTGTTCCAGCTCAAGGGCATGGCCAACATGGCCCAGGACGACGCCCGCGAAGTGCTGATGCCGGGGGACATCCTGCTGATCGACAGCGCACGCCCAAGCGACTTCACCTTTGGCGATGCCTCCCAGCAGATCTCGCTGATACTGCCCCACGACCGGGTCGACCAGCTGCTGCGCTTCACCCCGGTGGAGATCGGGCGCAAGATCCCGGCCGGCTCGCCGGTCGCCCTGCTCGCCCAGCAGATGCTGTTGTCCTCGACCCAGCTGGACGAGGTGAGCCTGGCCGAAAGCGAAGCGGTGATCGATGCGCTGATCAGCCTGATGCGCCCGGCACTGTGCGGCAGCGACAGCAACCCCGACCCGCATGAACGCATCTTTCGCAAAAGCCTGGCGCTGATCGAGACGCACATTGCCGACGAGGCGCTGTGCCCGGAGATGATCGCGCGCGACATCGGCGTGTCGATGCGCGGGCTGTACCGGGTGTTCGCCAAGAAAGGCCTGGTGATCGCGCAGTACATCAAGAACCGGCGCCTGGACATCTGCGCCGAAACCCTGCGCAACCCGCAGTCGACCCTCAAGCTGTCGGCGCTGGGGTACACCTGGGGCTTCTCCAACAGCAGCTACTTCACCACCGCGTTCAAGCAGCGCTTCGGCGTGTCCCCCGGCGAGTACCGCAAGCGCTACAGCTGAGCGCCTGCGGCCTGCCAGCCGCCTCAGTGGCGGATGCACACCGACTTGGTCTCGGTGAAGGCGTCCAGCCAGTCGACGCCGAAATCACGCCCGGTACCGGATTGCTTGAAGCCGCCAAACGGCATGTTGGCATCGATCAGGGTGTGGCTGTTGACCCACACGGTGCCGGCCTCGATGCGCGGGGTGAGGTCCATGGCCGACTTGAGGCTGGTGGTCCACAGGCTGGCGGTCAGGCCATAGTCGCTGTCGTTGGCGCGGGCCAGCGCTTCTTCCACATCGGCCACGCGGGTCAGGCTCAGCACCGGGCCGAACACTTCGCTGCGGGTCAGGCGCAGGTTGTCGTCGGGGTTGAGGATCAACGACGGGCTGACGTAGTAGCCATTGGCATCCGGCGCGCTTGCACCGCTGATGATCTGCGCGCCCTGCTCGCGGGCATCGGCCAGGTAGGCCTGCACCGACTGCTGGTGCGCGCCGGAAGCCAGGGCGTTGATCTGCGCGCTGGGGTCCAGGCCAGGGCCTACGCTCAGCCCCTTGATCGCCTGCTCGAAGTCCGCTGCCAGGCGGTCGAACAGCGGCGCCTCGACATAGATACGCGAACTGGCGGCGCACACCTGCCCCTGGTTGAGGAAGCTGCCCATCATCAGGCCTTCGATCACCTGCTGCGGGTCGGCGTCGGCCAGCACGATGGCCGGGTTCTTGCCACCCAGCTCCAGTGACAGGCGCGTCAGGCGGTCGACTGCCGAACGGGCAATGTGCTTGCCGGTGGCGGTAGAGCCGGTAAAGCTGATCTTCGCCACCCGCGGGTGGCTGGTGAGGGCGCTGCCGCATACGCTGCCGCTGCCGGTGATCAGGTTGAACACGCCGTCCGGGATGCCGGCCTCGGTGGCCAGCTCGGCCATGCGCATCAGGGTCAACGGGGTGATCTCGGAGGGCTTGATGACGATCGAGCAGCCGGCCGCCAGGGCGGGCATCACCTTCCACATGCCGATCATCAGCGGGAAGTTCCACGGCACGATGCCAGCCACCACGCCGACCGGCTCCTTGCGCGTATAGGCGGTGTAGCGGGCGCCTTCAGGCACCGGGATCGACACATCCAGGGTGCGCCCGCAGATCTTGGTGGTGAGGCCGGCGGTGTAGCGCATCCAGTTCAGGGTACTGCCGACTTCGAAGGCGCGGGCGATGTTGATCGACTTGCCTTGTTCCAGGGTTTCGAGCTGGGCCAGCTCTTCACCGTGCTGTTCGAGCAAGTCGGCGTAGCGCAGCAGGATACGCTCGCGCTCGGCCGGGGCGCGGCGCGCCCACACGCCACTGACGAATGCCCGATGCGCCGATTGCACGGCCTGGTCGACATCCTCGGCGCTGGCATCGGGGGTCACGGCAATGGGTTGGCCGTTGGCCGGGTTGAAGACGGTAAGGGTCTGGCTGGAGGTGGACGGCCGCCAGCCGCCATTGATGTACAGGCCGTGTTGACGTCCGAGAAAACGCTGGACACTGGCTAGCAGGGGTACGGTGCCGGCAGTCATGAACACTCCTTTTGTTATGGTTGGGAACATCCCAGGAGAGTGTATGGCGCTGCTGAAGGTGGGGTGTTTCGCTGGCTGCCAGGGTGGTTGGCGAGTGTGCCAATGTGGTGGGTGGTGTGGCTGTTCGCCAGCAAGGCTGGCTCCTACAGGAGCAGGCCTTGCTGGCGAATGGGTGCGGGTCAGCGCAGGCGGGTACGGATCCGGTGGCACACGTTGAGCACCTGCTCCACCTCGCCCTCGCCCAGGTCGATCTTGCACGCCATGTTGCTGAACACCTGCGCCGCCTCGGCCTTGAGCTCACGGCCCTTGTCGGTCAGCAGCAGGTTGCGTCGGCGTCGGTCGCTAGGGTCCAGGTACACGGTGATGAACCCCGCATCCGCCAGGCGCTTGACGATTGGCGTCAACGTGCCCAGGTCGAACAGGGTGAGCTCGCTCAAGGCGCTGATCGACACATCATCCTTGCCCCACAACCCGGCCATCACCAGCAGTTGCGGGTAGGTGACGCCACGTCGCTTGAGCGGTTCGGCATAGTCCCGAACCATGGCGTTGGCTGTCGAATACAGCGAGAAACACAGCATCTTGTCGAAGTCGAACGTCGGGTCAAGCATGCACACCTCCCGCGACGCGGCTGTAGTGATGCACCGCGTCGACCAGTACTGCAACCGCCTCTGGCGAAGTGGCCGGCGAAATGCCCTGCCCCAGGTTGAACACATGGCCGAAACCGGCCGCCGGTGGTCCGAACGTCTGCAGGGTGCGTCGCACCTCGCGGCGAATGCTCGCCTCGTCTGCCAGCAGCACGGCCGGGTCGAGGTTGCCCTGCAGCGCCACGCAGTTGCCCACCAGCTGGCGTGCCAGCGCCAGGTCACACGTCCAGTCCAGGCCCAGCGCATCGGCGCCGCTGTCGGCCAGCGGGCTGAGCCACTGGGCGCCACCACGGGTATGCACGATGGAGGGAATGCGCACGCCATGCTGGGTCTTGTGCAGGCGCGCCAGCACTTCACGCAGGTAATACAGAGAGAAACGCCGATAGGCAGCGTCGGCCAGCACACCGCCGAAGCTGTCCACCAGCATCACCGCCTGGGCGCCGGACTCGATCTGTGCATTGAGGTCGGCAGCCACCGCGTGACCGAGCACCTTGAGCAACCGGTGCAGCAGTTCCGGGCGACGGTAGAGCATCTTCTTGATCAACTGGCAGTCGCCCGGCGGGCCACCCTCGACCATGTAGCAGGCCAGGGTCCAGGGGCTTGCGGCAAAGCCCACCACCGGCACCTTGCCCTCCAGCTCGTGACGCACCTGGGCGAGGGTCTGGTAGGTGTGCTCCAGCGCCTCGGGTTCGGGCACGCGCAGGCGCTCGATGGCCGCCTCGTCACGCAAGGGGTGACGAAAGCGCGGGCCATCGCCGTTCACGCAGTACAGGCCCAGCCCCATGGCGTCGGGCAGGCTGAGCATGTCGGCGAACACCACGGCGGCATCCAGGCTGAAACGGCGCAGCGGTTGCAGGCTGGCCTCGGTGGCCAGGTCCGGGTTCTTCACCAGGTCCAGGTACGAGCCGGCCCTGGCACGCAGGGCACGATGCTCGGGCAGGTAGCGGCCGGCCTGGCGCATCAGCCAGACAGGCGTATGCGCCGTGGGTTGGCGCAGCAAGGCCTTGATAAACGTATTATTGTGCAAGGACGGGTAACTCATGCTGGTTCGCGAAATTCACTGCACAGCTCATGACTGGCGCCGCGGGGCGGCATCGGCAATCGTGCTGCGCAAGGCGTGGAGCGTGGCGCGGTAATCGGGCTGGGAAAAGATCGCCGTACCGGCCACGAACATGTCGGCACCGGCCGCAGCGACCTGGCCGATAGTGTGAAGGTTGACCCCGCCATCCACTTCCAGGCGGATGTCACGGCCACTGGCATCGATCAGCTTGCGCGCTGCTTCGATCTTGGGCAAGACCGCCGGGATGAACGACTGCCCGCCGAAGCCGGGGTTGACCGACATCAGCAACAACAGGTCGAGCTTGTCGAACACATACTTGCATTCCTCCAGCCCTGTGGCCGGATTGAAGGCCAGGCCCGCCTTGCACCCCAGATCCTTGATCAGTTGCAGGGAGCGGTCCAGGTGAACGGTGGCCTCGGGGTGAATCGAGATGTAGTCGGCACCCGCCTCGGCAAATGCCTGGATCATCGGGTCCACGGGGGTGACCATCAGGTGCACATCCAGCGGCGCGGTGATGCCGTAGCTGCGCAGCGCCTTGCAGAACTGCGGCCCCATGGTCAGGTTGGGTACGTAGTGGTTGTCCATCACGTCGATGTGGATGACGTCGGCACCGGCAGCCAGAACCCGCTCGGCTTCCTCGCCCAACCGGGCAAAATCGGCCGCCAGCATCGACGGGGCAATCCAGAACTCTTTCACACGCCTACTCCGTTACTCATTGGCTATTCGTCGCACCGGGCCCTGCTCGTTTTGCGCAAGGGCGGTGTTGATCTGTGCGATCAGGCTGTCACTTGCCGCTTCGAGATGAAAATGGTGCCCGCCATCATGCCAGTGCACACGGCTGGCCCAGGGCAACGCTTTTTTGCGCTTGTCGAATTCCGGGCCGGCAAACAGGCCCTGGCGCCCGAGCATCACATGCAGCGGGCAACTGATCTGGCGCAGGAAGTCGCAGGCCTGACGCTCGGTCAGCTGCATCGGTTCGGGCAGCACCAGCCGCGGGTCGTGACGCCAGCGGTAGCCATCCCCCACGCTGAGCAGGTCGCGCATGGCCAGCAGGCGTGCCGAGGCCGGCGAGAGCAGGCCGTCGATACTGTTGCGCCGCTCGTTGACCGCCGCCTCGACGCTGCTGAACTGCACGCTGTCGGGGGCCGAGAACCCATGCAGGCGGGTGCGCAGGGCCAGGCGCATCAGGCGATGGGCCTTCTTCAGGTGCTCCACGGTGTCTTCTTCGGCGATGGTGAACGGAGCGCCCATGCCATCGAGGAAGATCATGCTGTCGATGGACTTGTTCATCGCCCCCAGGATCGACGCGATGCCGCTGCCCATGGAATGGCCGATCACCGAAAAGCGCTTCCAGCCCATGCACTCGACCAGGGTATTCATGTCGTCGGCATGTTCCCACAGATAGTAGCCACTGTCGGCACGCCGATGGTCCGAGCGTCCGTGCCCGGCGAGGTCCGGTGCCACCACGAAGCAATCCTTCAGGTACGGCGCCACCTGTTCGAACGAGGCGGCGTTGTCCAGCCAGCCATGCACGGCCAATACCGGATGAGCCCCCTCCTCGCCCCAGACCCGCAGGGCAAACGTCTGCCCGTTGACGTCCAGGGTCTGGTCCCTGCCTTTATTGCCAAGACGCATGTAGATACTCCCTGCGTAAGCACTGTTTCGAGGTAACGGGCAACACCCGCAGCGCCTGTCAGCCGGCGGCCGCCAGCTGTGCCGAGCGTGCCGTGTGTTGCAACTGCTTGAGGTCGAACTTGCCGTTGGCGGTGCGCGGCAAGGTGAGCTCGATACTGATTGCCAGTGGCACCTTGTGCGGCTCGAGCCCGGCGCGGCAGCGTTCGAGCAACTGCTCGGCGCTGAGCGTGACGCCCTGGCTCAAGGTCACGAAAGCCCACAGCCCTTCGCCGGCCGCAGCATCCTCGACACCGACCACCGCTGCCGCGTCGATGCCTGCCATGGCATAGAAGAAGTCTTCCACTTCCGCCGGGCTGACCTTCATGCCGCGGGACTTGATCACGTGGTCCATCCGGCCTTCGAAATACAGGTAGCCGTCTTCGTCCAGGTGGCAGTAGTCGCCGGTATGCAGCACGCTCTCCCCGGGATAGGGGCCGGGCTTGAGCTTTTTCGCCGTGGCCTGCGGGTTGCGCCAGTAGCCGGCCATGACCGTGGCGCCGCGAATCACCAACTGGCCCACCTGGTGGGCCTGGTCGATGCGCTGGCCGTGCTCGTCGATCAGCCACAACTCGGTGTTGGGAATGGCGATGCCGACGCTGCCCGGCTTGCTGTCGATGTCCTCTGGCGGCAGGTAGGTGCAGCGCTTGCACTCGGTCAGGCCGTACATGGAGAAGATCTGCGCCTGCGGAAACAGCGCCTTCATCTGCGCAATGTGCGGCGGCTTGAGCGCCGCGCCGGTATTGGTGACCATGCGCACGTGCTCGAAACTGGCGTTGCGCTTGCTCGCGTACTCATGCAGCAGCATGAGCATGGTGGGCACGAACGGGATGACCGTGATCTGGTACTGGCGGATCTTCTTGATCAGGAAGATCGGCCAGGTGAATTCCTTTTCCAGTACCAGGGTGGCGCCCGCGCTCAGCGCCATGATCATCTGGTACAGGCCATAGTCGAACGACAGCGGCAACGAGCAGAGCACGTGGTCGCTGTCGTTGTAGCCCAGGTAGGTGTGCAGCGACGACAGCGCCGCGAGCATGTTGCGATGGGTCAGCATCACGCCCTTGGGCTCGCCGGTGGACCCGGAGGTATAGATGATCGCGGCCAGGTCCAGGTCCAGCGTGCCGCAAGGCACCGGAGCTCCGTTGCCCTGCACCAGCACACCCTCGAAGGTGCGTGTCAGCGCCGAGTCGGCCTCGCCGTCCAGCAGCACGATGGTGCGCAGGTACGGCAGGCTCGGGGTGTCCACCGACAGGCTGGCGAACTTCTCCGAGGTGGTGATCAGCACCGAGGCCTCGGCGTCCCGCACGATGTAGTCAAGGCCCTCGGCGTGGGTCTCCAGGCCGACATTGACCACCACGCCACCGGCCTTGAGCACACCCCAGAAGGCACAGATGGTTTCTACCCGGTTGCCCAGGCACAGCACCACCCGTTCCTGACGCTGCAGGCCACAGGCCTGCAAGCCCGAGGCCAGCCGCGAACTGGAATCGTCGAGGTCGGCATAGGTGTAGGTTTCATCGGCATAGATGACTGCCGCCTTGCGCGGGTACAGGCCGTTGCTGGCCTCCAGTACCTGCTGCAGGAGCACGCTAGACCGGCTCATACTGTACCTCTGGCTGGCCTTGCGAGGCGGTTTCGGGGGCGTTCTGGCGGTTGGCGTCGATGTACTGCGCCAGCGTCGTCACGGTATTGAAGTGCCCGGGGGCAATGGTGTCGGGGTTGACGAAGAAGCCTTCGATCTCGTCCTCCAGGCTGACCAGCAGCTCCATCGAGGTGAGCGAGTCGAGCCCCAGGTGGTCACGCAGGTGCGAGTCGGCACGCACCTCGGTACTGGCTGGCAGCTTGAGCACCACCCGCAGGATCTCGATCAGTTGCGCCTGCGTGGCGCCGCTGGCCGTCACGCCCGGTGCGCTGCTGGCGACAGGTGCGCTGGCCGGGGCGGCGAGCATGTCGTCCAGCGCCACGTCGGCGTGGCTGTCGCGGATCTCCAGTGCGGTCTGACGGGCCCTGGCCAGGAACAGGCGGCCGTGGCTGACGATCACCTCGGCCGGGTGACCATGGCTGTGGAACAGGGTGGGCGAGGCCGTGGGGCCATAGGCACCGGAGGCCGTCACCGCCAGCAGGTCGCCTTCGCTCAGGGTCTCGATACGCACGTCACGCCCCAGCAGGTCGTCGGGGCTGCACAGCGGGCCGGAGATATGGTACTCGCGCAGCGGCGCGCCATTGCTGCCGGTGGCGTGCACGATGCGGAAGTTGCGCTTGAGCACCTGGCCGCTGCCCGCCGCGGCACCGTGGCAGTTGGTGCCGCCGTCGGTCACGGCGAAGGTCTTGCCGTGGTTGTGCTTGATGTTGTCGACGGTGACCAGCAGCGCGCCGCATTTGCCGGCCACGAAACGGCCGGACTCGACGATGATGCGGGTACGCGGGAACTGGCGATGGAAACTGTCGAACAGCGGCGCCAGCAGCTGCTTGAGCTGACGGGTGTCGAGTTCCTTTTCGTTCTCGTAGTACTTGATGCCCAGGCCGCCGCCGACGTCGACCATGCTCAGGTCAAGGTCGTAGCGAAGGGTGAGGTTGCGGTACAGGTCGAGGATGTAGCTGGCATTGTCATACACCGACTGGGCGTCGAGGATCTTGGTGCCGTTGTAGACGTGAATGCCCTTGATATGCAGGTTGGGCAGCGCCAGGTACTGGCCGAAATTGGCCACTGCGGTGTCTTCCTCGATACCGAAGTGGGTCGGGCGCCCGCCCATCTTCCAGGGCGAGCCCGAGGCCGAGAAATTGGGATTGATGCGAATGGCCACCGGTGCGGTACAGCCCAGCGAGCCGGCCAGGGCAGAGAGCGCGCGCAGTTCGGTTTCGGATTCGACGACGATGGCGAACACCCCCACTTCCAGCGCCCGGCGGTGTTCCTCGGGCTTCTTGTAGGGGCCCAGGAAAATGATGTCCTGGGGTGCAACGCCCGCCTTCAGGGCGATTTCCAGCTCGCCCAGCGAACAGACCTCGGTGTTGCCGCCGTACGAACGGATCAGCTTCACCAGCGACAGATTCGGATTGACCTTGAGCGCGTAGAAGATATCCACGCAGTCGGGCAAGGCGTCGCGCAGTTCATTGAAACTGCTGCGCAGCACCGCCTCGTCATACAGGTAGGTAGGCGTACCGAATGTCGCCTTTGCCTGGAGGACCAATTCTTTGGAAAGCTTCATCTGTTGCTCCCTTCGTTATTATATTTTCCGGTGCCGAATGCGTGCGCGGGATGCGCACCTGCGTCGTCCCGTTAGCCCTGGCGCGTTAAGTGTCGTATCGGATCGCGCAACGCCTGCAACAACGACAGAAAGCCCCTGCCTGCAAAACTTTGCGCGCAAAGTTTGTGAAATTCTCTACTGCGTTTCGCGGTGATGTCAAGATAATTCCAATGAACCCTGGCTGCGGCCGATGGTCACCCCGTTGACGGCGATTTAGGCCGCATAACAGCGTTCAAATGTCGCACCTGTTACAGATCAGTAGCGCTTTTGCCCAATGAATACAGGGCTTTTATCTGATCCGTATATAAGGCCTGTTTCTGAGTCTGTTTTGTCTGCGGCAGGCTTTCTAGAGTCAGCGCCTGTGCTCGTCCCGTCGGGGGGTGGGCTAGGAAGGAAACGCGGATAAACAGCCATGAGTACTCATCAACAGGCACAGGCCTACAACTACAAGGTGGTCCGGCAGTTCGTGGTCATGACGGTGGTGTGGGGCATCGTCGGCATGGCCATGGGCGTATGGATCGCCTCGCAACTGGTCTGGCCGGAGCTCAACCTGGACCTGCCCTGGACCACCTTCGGCCGCCTGCGCCCCCTGCACACCAGCCTGGTGATCTTCGGTTTCGCCGGCAGCGCGCAATTTGCCGCCAGCTACTACGCGGTGCAGCGCACCTGCCAGGTACGCCTTTACAGCGACTGGCTGACGGCCTTCACCTTCTGGGGCTGGCAGGCAACCATCGTGATCATGCTGCTGAGCCTGCCCCTGGGCCTTACCACCACCAAGGAATACGCCGAGATCGAATTCACCGGCGCGGTGTGGATGGCGATCGTGTGGGTGGCCTATGGCGTGGTGTTCTTCGGCACCCTGCTGCGCCGCAAGGGCACGCACATCTATGTCGGCAACTGGTTCTTCGGGGCCTTCATCGTGGTCATCGCGATGCTGCACGTGGTCAACCACCTGTCGATTCCGGTCAGCTGGTTCAAGTCCTACCCGGTGTACGCGGGGGCCACCGATGCGATGGTGCAGTGGTGGTACGGCCACAACGCGGTGGGCTTCTTCCTGACCACCGGCTTCCTGGGCATGATGTACTACTTCGTGCCCAAGCAGGTCGGCAAGCCGGTGTATTCCTACCGCCTGTCGATCGTGCACTTCTGGGCGCTGATCACCCTGTACATCTGGGCAGGCCCGCACCACCTGCACTACACCGCCCTGCCCGACTGGGCGCAGTCGCTGGGCATGGCGATGTCGATCATCCTGCTGGCCCCGAGCTGGGGCGGCATGATCAACGGCATGATGACCCTCTCGGGCGCCTGGCATAAGCTGCGCAGCGACCCGATCCTGCGTTTCCTGGTGCTGTCGCTGGCGTTCTACGGCATGTCGACCTTCGAAGGGCCGATGATGGCGATCAAGACCGTCAACGCCCTGTCGCACTACACCGACTGGACCATCGGCCACGTGCATGCCGGTGCGCTGGGCTGGGTGGCGATGATCACCTTCGGCGCGCTGTACCACATGATTCCCAAGGTGTTCGGCCGCGAGAAGATGTACAGCATCGGGCTGATCAACCTGCACTTCTGGCTGGCCACCATCGGTACCGTGCTGTACATCGCCTCGATGTGGGTCAACGGCATCACCCAGGGCCTGATGTGGCGCGCGATCAACGACGACGGCACCCTCACCTACTCGTTCGTGGAGGCACTGGTGGCCAGCCACCCTGGCTTCATCGTGCGCTTCGTCGGTGGCGTGTGCTTCCTGAGCGGGATGCTGCTGATGGCCTGGAACACCTGGCGTACGGTACGCGTGGCAGACCCGAAACTGGCACTGGACAACGCGCAGATGGCGTAAGGGGCAGCGAATGAACGGCTGGGCATATGGGTTGTACTGCGTGACCGGACTGGTGTTCTTCTACCTGATCACCAGCGCCTGCCTGAGGCGCCATAGCGACCAGGTGGATGACCAGGCAAGCCTCATACCCTTTGCCGATGACCCGGTGGTGGCGCGCCGGGTCGAGCAGGCCATCGGGCGACCGGTGCCTGCCGAGGCACCGGAGGCCTTGCTGAAGGCTTGAGGGGGGTGCTGCACCGGCATGTCCGCAAGAGCGGGTTGATTCGCTCTTGCGGCTTGGCCTATTGATGACTGACCCAGTAAACCGCCGTCACGACCACCAGTACAATCAGGCAGAGTATCGCCCACGCATCGACACTGCTGTCCGGCTTGCTTGCCTTGCTTGGATTTCCCATTGCATTGCCTCTTGTTGTGGTTATGGGAATGCACTGCACCTGATGCAGTTAAGTCCAGCAATGCCCTTTGCTCAAGCAGGGTTTTTGTACAGCTCGTCGGTTAGTAGTCCATCGCGTCCTTCAGGAACGGGTATCGATACCCTGGCGCCTTGCCAACGGCGCTGAACCCCTTGAAATCCAGCCCATAGTCGCCCTGCTGTTCAAGCGTGAGCCAGCGCCGTGCCTTGACCGCATCGATCAGCTGAAGCACCGGCACCGGCCGCGGCCGGGCGAGCAACTGACCGATCGGCACGCCCTGCGCATCATCGTGCAGCAGCACCATGGCCCACCCGCCCAGAGAAAAGTGCCCGCCCATCAACACGCTCAATCGACCCTCGATTCGCGCCTGCAGGGCCTGCGGCGAACTGTTCACCGCACTGAACAGCACATCCCGGCCCGGCACCCGCCCGGCCTCCTCGAATGCCTGCATCGCGCCGAACGCCATCTCGTCATTGGCCGACCACACCAGCTGCGTACGCGGATAACGCGCACCCAGCAACTGCGCCTGTTCATAGGCGCGCTGGCGACTCCATTCCCCATACACCAGCTGGCGCAGGTGCACGCCGGGCAACTCGGCCAACGCCCGGTGCATGCCCTGCTCACGCAACTGCGCCGCCGGGGTGTGCTTCAACCCCGAGAACGCCAGCAGGTCCACGCCCTGCTGCAGGGCAGCGGGCGGCAACTGCTCGACCAGCGTCTTGAGCATGCGGTAGCCGGCCTCCTCGTCGTTGCCGGTCAGGGTGCCGAGGACCGGCGGATAACGGTCCGGATACTCGTGCACCTGGCGCGCCTGGTCGACCGTCAGGCCGTTGTTGACCAGAAACAGCCTGACCCCGCTGCCGCGCGACAGGCGGATGATCTCCGGCGCCACGTACTGCTCGTTGACCAGCACCAGGTAGTCCGGCCGCTGCGGCCCCTGGAGCGCCTGTCGCGCCTGATGCAGCACACGCTGGCGATCACGCCCGCTGTACTCGACACGCAGGGACATGCCCAGGTTCTGCGCGGCGCCTTGCATGAAACGCGAGTAACTGACCCAGAAGGTCTCGTCGGCGTTGCCCGGATTGAGAAACACCACCGAGGCCGCCTGGGCGCCACTCACCAGCGACAGGCCCAGCCACACCGACAGGCACAAGGCCTTGAGCATTCGAGTACGCTCCTGCAACGCAAAGCGCCGAGTATAACCGCGACGGCACGGGCAACGCTCAGGTGACAGCCAAACGCTAGCCAGTCTCACTTAGTCCATATAGTTCTTTTCATATGCAAAAACATCACTTTTGCGCATAAACGCAAACTGCTATCTTGCCTCGGCTCCGCCCCGGAGTGCGCGGCCGTGCGCGCGATTAGCTGCAAGCAGCCTGAGAACAGGACCCCTATGTACGTATACGACGAGTACGATCAGCGGATCATCGAGGACCGCGTCAAGCAGTTCCGAGACCAGACCCGACGCTACCTGGCCGGTGAGCTGAGCGAAGAAGAGTTCCGCCCCCTGCGCCTGCAAAATGGCCTCTATATTCAACGTTTTGCCCCGATGTTGCGGGTAGCCGTGCCCTACGGCCAGCTGACGTCGCGCCAGACCCGGATGCTGGCCAAAATCGCTCGCGACTACGACAAAGGCTACGCGCACATCAGTACCCGGCAGAACGTGCAGTACAACTGGCCTGCCCTGGAGGACATCCCCGAGATCCTCGCCGAGCTGGCCACGGTGCAGATGCACGCGATCCAGACCAGCGGCAACTGCCTGCGCAACGTCACCACCGACCAGTTCGCCGGCGTTGCCGCGGACGAAGTGATCGACCCGCGCCCATGGTGTGAAATCGTGCGTCAGTGGACCACCTTCCACCCCGAGTTCGCGTACCTGCCGCGCAAGTTCAAGATCGCCATCAATGGCTCGGCCAGCGACCGTGCGGCCATCGAAGTGCACGACATCGGCCTGGAGCCGGTGCACAACGCGGCCGGCGAACTGGGCTTTCGCGTGCTGGTCGGCGGCGGCCTGGGCCGTACCCCGGTGGTGGGCGCCTTCATCAACGAATTTCTGCCCTGGCAGGATCTGCTCAGCTACCTGGACGCGATCCTGCGCGTGTACAACCGTTACGGTCGCCGTGACAACAAGTACAAGGCGCGCATCAAGATCCTGGTCAAGGCCCTCACGCCGGAGGTGTTCGCCCAGAAGGTCGACGCCGAAATGGAGCACCTGCGCGGCGGCAGCACCACCCTGACCGATGCCGAAGTGCATCGCGTGGCCAAGCACTTCGTCGACCCCGACTACCTGGCGCTGGACAACCTCGACAGCCAGCTGGCCGAGCTCGACCAGCAGCACCCCGGCTTCGCCCGCTGGCGCACGCGCAATACCCTGGCGCACAAGAAGCCGGGCTATGTGGCCGTTACCCTGTCGCTCAAGCCGACCGGCGTGGCGCCGGGCGACCTGACCGACAAGCAGCTGGACGCGGTGGCCGACCTTGCCGAACGCTACAGCTTCGGCCAGTTGCGTACCTCCCACGAGCAGAACATCATCCTGGCCGACGTCGAGCAGCGCCAGCTGCACGCGCTGTGGCTGGAGCTGCGTGAAAACGGCTTCGCCACGCCGAACATCGGCCTGCTGACCGACATCATCTGCTGCCCGGGCGGCGACTTCTGCTCGCTGGCCAACGCCAAGTCGATCCCGATCGCCGAATCCATCCAGCGCCGCTTCGACGACCTGGACTACCTGTTCGACATCGGCGAACTGGACCTGAACATCTCCGGCTGCATGAACGCCTGCGGCCACCACCACGTCGGCCATATCGGCATTCTCGGGGTGGACAAGAAGGGCGAGGAGTTTTACCAGGTGTCCCTGGGTGGCAGCGCCAGCCGCGACGCCAGCCTGGGCAAGATCCTCGGCCCCTCGTTCGCCCAGGACGACATGCCGGACGTGATCGAGAAGCTGATCGATGTGTACGTCGAGAAACGTACTGAAGACGAGCGCTTCATCGACACCTACCAACGTATTGGCATCGACCCTTTCAAGGAGCGCGTCTATGCAGCGAATAATTAAGGGCAACCAGATCGTCGACGAAACCTGGCACCTGCTGCCCAAGGACGTCACCCTGGACGAACTGACCAACTGCGACGACTATATCGTGCCGCTGCACCTGTGGCGCGAGCACGCCCATGCCCTCAAGGCCCGCGACGGCGGCCTGGGCGTGTGGCTGGATGCCGACGAGGAAGCCGAGGAAATCGGCGATGACGTGGCCAGCTTCCAGGTCATCGCGTTGAACTTCCCGGCCTTCACCGACGGGCGCAACTACTCCAATGCGCGCCTGCTGCGTGACCGCTACAAGTTCACCGGCGAGCTGCGTGCCATCGGCGACGTGCTGCGCGACCAGCTGTTCTACATGAAGCGTTGCGGTTTCGACGCCTTCGCCCTGCGGGCCGACAAGGACCCGGTCGAAGCGCTGCAGAGCCTGCAGGACTTCTCGGTGACCTACCAGGCCGCCACCGACGAGCCGCAGCCGCTGTTCCGTCGACGCTGAACACCGCCCCATGAAAAAGGCCCCTTGCGGGGCCTTTTTTTGTGGCGTCGAATTTACAACCGGGTGACCTGGTCAGGCACGCTGTTCCAGATTTCTGCCGTCAGCGTCTCCAGCAACTTTTTCTCCTCCTTGGCCAGGTTGGCTTGCAGTACGTGGCTCTGGCGCAGGTACGCCGCTTCGGTGATGTGCCCGGCATCGGCATCTGCCTGCAAGGCCTCCATGCGGGCGTGCAGCGGCTTGGCGATGCGCTGATAGCGCTCGGCATACTGCACCTTCAGGTAGCTGACCCAGAAGTCGCGCTGGGCAATCGAAGCCTTGAGCACTGCCGGCGTCTCGCCCTCTTCGATCTCCTTCTGCGCAGCCTTGATATCGGCATCGCTGACCTGGGCAGTGGCTCGGTAGCGCATGGTGTTGGGCTGCCCCGGCAGCTCGAGCGGCTCGGTCAGCGCGGTACGGTAAGCCAGCCGCACTTCGACCTCGTCCACCATCGTGCCAGCACGCACACGTGCATCGATGACCCGCTGGGCAATCAGCTCGACCTGCTCCAGACGATACAGCCCGCGCGCCAGCTTCATCAGTGACCACTCGGCACCCAGCTGGGTACCCAGCGCCAGGGCCTGATTGATCAGCACCTGCACCTCAAGCTGGCTGAACACCAGGATCACCGCATCGCCACAGTTGCGCACGCTGTCCAGGGTCTGCAGTACCTCCTCGCGCAGCGCCGTGTTGGCGCTCACTGCCTTGATCAGCGCCCACACCCGCTGCTTGAGGTCGTCGTAGGTCTCGCGAAAATCGGACGTCTCCCCCAGGTCATCGAACAGCCGGAACAGTTCGTCGGTGCCCGGTTCGGCCTTGAGCGCATCCCACATCGCCTGCAGTTCGGCCGCCTGCACCGCATCTGCACCGGCAAGCCAGGCCGTGGCACCAGCAGCCATCGGCTCGGGCGCAAAATGGACGCGCAGGTTCGGCGTCACGCCAAAGCTGATACGCGTGCGCTGACGATAGACCGTCAGCCTGACCTGGCTGTCGGCATCGATCGGGTTGCCGTGCAGGCTGGTGACCCGATTGATCCTCAACACCCGATCGACACGCTCGGCTGCGGGCGCCAGCACGTCCTGCGGCACCACCTGAATGTTGTTGGCGCGCAGGTCGACCTCTTCGAGCATGTCAAGGTCCATCAGGCCGGTCGGCCAGGTACTGATGCCCGTGTGCTGCAGCCTGAGCCCGCGCAGGTCGGCCAGGGTCGAAACATCGGGCGCGGTTATCAACGGGTTATGGTCCAGGTTGAGGATTCTCAGGCGAACCAGTTTGGCCAGCACCGCATTGGCAGCAGCATCCATGACCAGGCTGTTGTAGCTGAACGTCAGCCGGGTGATGCGCGGTATGGCTTCCAGCGCGGCAGGCAGGGTGCTGAACAGGTTGTTGGAAAGGTTGAGCCAGCGCGTATTGGAAAACTGCTCGACAAAGGCTTCGGGCAATTCGCTCAACTGCATGTCGCGCATGAACAGCGACGCCACATGGCTGAAATCGGCACTCAGAATCGGCAGACCTTCAAGGCGCGTCTCCGACAGGTTGAGGGTGTAGCCGACGGTTCGCCCTTCAACGGATATCACCGGGCTGGACTGGCGCCGCCAGCAACGCTCGATGCGATCGGCCGCCACCTCCCGGTGGCCACGGGCGGCGAAACTCACGGACTGATCGTTGCGCCAGGCGGTCAGCTCATCGATCAGCTTGAACAGTTCCTGGCGCCGCCCCTCAAGCTTGACCAGCAGCTCCTCCTCACTGAGCCCCTCGCCTAGCTCCTGCAAAAAGGCCTGCACCTCGTCCACGGTCAGGTCGGGGTACAGCGCCCGGGCCCGCTGCACCGGCGTCTGCGGCCT
Organism: Pseudomonas palmensis; assembly: GCF_049942755.1. NCBI lineage: Bacteria > Pseudomonadati > Pseudomonadota > Gammaproteobacteria > Pseudomonadales > Pseudomonadaceae > Pseudomonas > Pseudomonas palmensis. The sequence goes on along the minus strand of NZ_CP187958.1, from coordinate 4,636,571 downwards.
GCCAAACGGGCGCCGGCCACTGAGCGGATAACCGATCTGGCCATCGAGCATGCGCATTGGCGGCTTGAACCAGCGCGTGCGCGGACGCACGCCGATGCTGCTACGCACCGCAGCCGTATCCTTGGCGGCATTCTCGGCCAACATCAGGCGCAACGCGTCGGCCTGGTTGATGTTCAGGCCCAGCAGCACGCGCTCGCTGTCGGGCAGCGCATGCAGCATGGCGGCGCACAACGGCTCCACCCCGCCCAGCGCGTTATGCTCGCTGTCATAGGCCTGATAGCCTTCGTCCAGCCGCGCGAGAATACGCTTGGTGCCGGTCGCCGTGCTGCGCCCGACCGCCTTGAGCTCATCGCCCCACGGGCTGCCTTCACGTACCTGCAACAGCACATCGCCAGACCAACCCGGCAAGGCCTGCAACTGGTCCATGGCAACCTTCAGGCAGTCCAGGCGATCGGTGTAGCCCAGGTAGAGGCCCTCACGGGCACGCACCACGCGCGCCTGCTCCACCAGCCAGCGGGCCTGTTCGGCCAGGCGCAACGGCACCCGCGGCGGGTTGGCGGTGAGCTGCGCTCGCTCGCTGACGCTGGCACTCTCGAGCAGCTCTCTGGCCTGCCGCCACGCCAGCCCGGCAAACTGCTTGCGTACCACCGCCATGCCCGCCACCTCCTGCACCGGGTCGGCGCGGTAGAGGCTGTCGAACACCTGGCTGCGGTTGACGCTGGCGTAACGGGCATAGGCTTCACGCAATTGCGTCAGGCGACCAGCCTCGGTCCTGGCCAGGTAGGGGCCGAACAGGGCCTTCTCTTCCTGTTCGGTCAAGCCCTGCAGCAGCGTTGTCAGGAAGCGACCGTCGACCAGTTCCTGGCGCGTGATCGACAGGGTCCGGTTGTCGGCGCTCAGCGGCGTACCGTACTCCTTGACCAGCTGCCCGTCCTCCATCACCCGCACCAGCACGCCGGCCGGCCAACCCGGCATGCGTGTGAGCAAGGCCAGGGGCAACGCATCGAGCTCGGTGGCCAGTGGTTGCCCGTCGCGCATGGCCGCAATCACATCCGCCACCCTGCGGCTCATCTGCCAGCGCACCAGGCTGTCGCCGAGCAACGCCGGCAAAGGCTCGTTGTTGCTGTGCAGGCGGCGCAGGCGTGCCTCGTCGATGCCGGTGATGGCGGCCATGTTCAGCAGGTCCTCGTCACCCATGCCGTCCACCAGATGGCCCAGGCGCCGCCACAACGTCAGGCCTTCCCACTGCTGCGGGTCTTCGGCCTCGAGGCGCCAGGCCCCGGCGCCGTTGTGCACCACCGGCGGCTGGTAGGCGTCATCGCGAGGATGGCGGACCTGGTACTGGCCCACTTCGGTGCCGACCACCTCGTAGGCGCGGCCCTGCACACGAATGTAGGTCTTGTCGCCCACGCTGTAGCGCCCCTGAAGGTCCGGCACGACCCCCGACAGATCGACATCCGCGGCATAGGGCTCCAGCTGCGGCTTCCACAGCCGGTACTCCCCGTTGGCCAGCCTGATCTGGATCGTGCCTTCCAGCAACTCGCTGCCCGGCCCGACGGCCAACGGCTTGAGGGCAAGCCCCAGGCCCACGGCGAATGCAATGTTCAGTGCCACCGACTGCAGGTGCGCCATGGCCAGCTCGCGATCACCCACCTCCCAGTCCTCGATGCCCTCGACCACCTCCCCGATCAACTGGCCGGCCGCCACCACCGCCATCACCTCCCCCAGCCCGGGTACGAAGAAGGCGGCGCTGTTGAGCACGTTCAGACCGATGCTCTCCCAGTACGCCAGGCGCGCCTCGCGGGCCGCTTCGTCCGCGTCGGCACTGGGCACGGCCAGGTGCCGCGCATCAGCCTTGGCCTTCTCGATCAGGCGTCGATGCTGCAACTCGAACAGGTCTTCTTCCACCCGGTGTTCACGCAGGTACAGGTCCGCCTCCAGGTTGGGCTGGCGCTCCAGCAGCCCGTGCTGGCCATCGACCAGGTGAAACAGATTGCTTTCCAGCAGCCCGAAGAAGCGCTCTTCATCGGCCCGGGCCACACACCCGCGCATGGCCTGCTGATAGGCCGGCGAAATCAGGTTGATGCGCAGGTCGCGCTTGAACGCCTCGATGCTCGGGTATTCCTTGAGCGGGTACAGGGGCGCGCCCGGCACATACACCAGCACAGGCTCGGTCTGCTCGCTGAGCAGGCGGTCGGCGCTGGCCACCCAGATACCGGACAAGCCAATGCCGAACATTTCCAGGGTGCTGAACACCAGGGGCTTGCCGTTGTACTGGGCGGCACCGGTGCCATCGAGCCAGCCGAGCAAGGCGCTGCGGGCAGCCTCGCCAATCTCGCCCTTCATCGCCGCAATCCAGGTGCGCACGCGCAGGCGCGCCTTGTAGGCCTCGATGGACTGCCGGCGAACCCGATCATGGGTGGCCGGCGCCTCGTACACCGCAGCCAGGTGCTCCTGGTACTGCTTGCCCAGGTCCAGCTCATGGCACACGCGGGCAAAGTCGCGCGGGGCCACCGCCAGCTTGCTGCTGTAAACGTAGCGATAGCGCGGCGCGTGCTCGCTGCCAGGTACCAGCGTCATGGAAAATGCGCCCTTGGCCGCCAGGGCCGTACCGGCGTCGAATTCGGCATCCCGGGCAAAGTTCTGCAGCGCCGCCTGCAGCAGGCTCTGGCGCCTGGGCACCACGCGCACCAGCGCACCCAGCAGTTCGGTGTCGTGGGTAACGTGCACGAATTCGTGGGTGTTGACGTCGTCGTCGCGCTGCAAGTCGCGCTTGAGCCTGGCCTTGAGCAGCGGCTCGGCGAACTCGACGATGCCTTTGAGGGGGCGCAGGGTACGCGCCAACGCGTCGGCGCAGGCGCGGGCGTGCTGCTGGCAGGCGAGCAGTGCCTGGCGCTGGTCCTCGCGGGCATTGCTGAACCAGGGCGCCGGCGCATCCCCTGCGCCCTGGTGCTGTTCGGCGCCCCAGGGCCGGCTCAGGGCCGCGAAACTTGCAGGGGTGGAGTGCTTGAGCCAGTCAGGCATGCGCTGATGGATGAAGGGGCCGTGCGGCCCCGGGGTGACATAGGTGTCGGTGGAATCGGTGGGAGTGGTCATGATGGTCCTCGGGGTAGATTGAACCCCAAGCAGACCCCATCATGACGCAGGTGAAGTGCTACATATTGCTCAGCGCCAGCGGCCCAGACGGCTCCACAAGCCCACCAGGGTGTTCTCGATGGAGGCGCTGGCAGCCAGGCCAACGCGCTCCTGCAGGCTCTTGCGTTCGGCAAAATGCAGGTGATACAGGTTCGAATCGCGAGCGCGTTCGCTCAGGTATTCGTCACTGGTGCGCAGCTCGTCCACCAGTTGCTTGTTCAGTGCCGCCACACCCAGCCAGACCTCGCCGGTGGCCACCTCATCGATGTGCAACTGCGGGCGGTAACGCGAGACGAAATCCTTGAACAGCTGATGGGTCACGTCCAGGTCTTCCTGGAACTTCTCGCGGCCCTTCTCGGTGTTTTCGCCAAACACGGTCACGGTGCGCTTGTACTCACCCGCCGTGAACACCTCGAAGTCTACATCGTGCTTTTTCAGCAGGCGGTTGACGTTGGGCAACTGCGCCACCACCCCGATGGAGCCCAGAATGGCGAAGGGCGCACTGACGATCCTGTCACCGATGCAGGCCATCATGTAGCCGCCGCTGGCCGCCACCTTGTCGATGCACACCGTCAGCGGCACGCCGGCCTGGCGGATACGCGCCAGCTGCGAGGACGCCAGGCCGTAGCTGTGCACCATGCCGCCACCGCTTTCAAGGCGCAGTACCACTTCGTCCTTGGGCGTGGCGAGGGTCAGCAGCGCGGTGATTTCATTGCGCAGGCTCTCGGTGGCCGAGGCCTTGATGTCGCCGTCGAAATCCAGCACGAACACCCGCGGCTTGTCCTCGGGCTTTTTCTTCTGCTGCTTGTCGCGCTTGGCCTGCTGCTTGCGCAGGGCCTTGAGCTGGGCCTTGTCGAGCAGACCCGACTCCAGGCGCTCGCGCAGGTCCTTGTAGAAATCGTTGAGGCGAGTCACATGCAACTGCCCCCCGGCCTTGCGCCGGCCCTTGCCGCGCAACCCGGCAATGGCCGACAACACCACCAGGAGCGCGATCACCAGGGTCGCGGTCTTGGCCAGAAAGCTGGCGTATTCAGCAAGAAAATCCACAGTAGCTCCTTAACATGTCTGCGCCCGTACGGCGCCAAACGTGGCCCAAGCATACCGGCGCGGCCACGCCTCCACCAGCGTGGGCAACGCCCCGAAACGCAGTTCAAACGACCTTTTCAAACGCTTGTATGTTTTTTCGTTGACAGGCCGCCATCGGCCACCTACCCTCGCCAGAACCTTCACTCCAGGCATACGACGTGGGCAGCATCTACCTCATTCGACATGGCCAGGCCTCCTTTGGTGCCGACGACTACGACGTGTTGTCGCCGACCGGCATTGCCCAGAGCGAAGCACTGGGCGATCACCTCGCCCAGCTGGGCCTGCGCCTGGATCGCTGCGTGGCCGGCGACCTGCGCCGCCAGCAGCACACCGCACGCCTGGCCCTGGCCCGCCTGCAGGCTACCGGCAGCGCGGTACCCAGCCTGGAAACCGACCCTGCCTTCAACGAATTCGACGCCGACGCCGTCATCCGCGCGCTGCTGCCCGGCCTGCTGCCGGACGAGCCCGAGGCGCTGCACATCCTGCGCAATGCCCGCGACAACCGCAGCGAGTTCCAGCGCCTGTTCGCCCTGCTGGTGCAGCGCTGGCACGGCGGCGAGCACGATGTCGACGGCCTGCAAAGCTGGCAAGGCTTCGTCGAGCAGGTGCACGACGGCCTGCAACGCCTGCTGCGCGAGGCCGGGCAAGGCGACAACATTGCCATCTTCACCTCCGGCGGCACCATCACCGCCCTGCTCCACCTGATCACCGGCATCACCCCCAGCCAGGCGTTCGCGCTGAACTGGCAGATCGTCAACACCTCGCTCAGCCAGCTGAAGTTTCGTGGCCGCGAGGTGGCGCTGGCTTCCTTCAACAACCAGGCCCACGTGCAGTTGCTGAGGGTGCCGGCGCTCATCACCTACCGATGAGCACCGGCCTGTTGCGGCCCCAGGGTCGCTTACATCACTTAATAAGGAATACACCATGACCGACGTAGCTAAAGCCGTTCAAGCCATGCAAGAGAAGTTCAACCCTGCCGCCGCTGCCGGCCTGGACCTGGTTTTCGGCTTCAACATCACCGACGAAGACAAGCACTTCTCGCTGATCGTCAAGGACGGCACCTGCGACCTGCAGGAAGGCGAAAACCCTGACGCCAACTGCACCCTGGTGCTGGACAGCGAAACCCTCAAGGGCATCGTCAGCGGCGAAACCGACGGCATGCAGGCCTTCATGGGCGGCAAGCTGCGCGTCGAAGGCGACATGATGCTGTCGATGAAACTCAGCGAGCTGTTCCCGGCCTGAGCCTTGCGCTGATGCCGACCAGAACCGAAGCCTTGTGCTTCGGTTTTTTTTCGCCCGGCATCAGGGGTGGTGATCGTGGTGCAACACGCTGGCCTATAACACAGTCAAACACTTGTTCGGTTTATCCGCGAGAATTAGATTAAACAATAATCAGCGACTTTCAGAATAAGGGAAAAGCATGACGCTCACCGACCAGTCGACCCAGGTTCGCCCCGGCGAAGAACTCGATGCCGCCCTCATCGACCCTTATCTCAAGGCCAGCATTCCAGGCCTGAGCGGCACGCCGGTGATCAGCCAGTTCCCCGGTGGCGCGTCCAACCTCACCTACCTGCTCAGCTACCCGGACCGCGAGTTCGTGCTGCGCCGCCCGCCGTTCGGGCAAAAGGCCAAGTCGGCCCACGACATGGGCCGCGAGTTTCGCATCCTCAACCAGCTCAACAGCGGCTTCCCCTATTGCCCCAAGGCCTACGTGCACTGCACCGACGAATCGCTGATCGGCGGCGAGTTCTACGTGATGGACCGGGTCAAGGGCATCATCCTGCGCTCGGACCTGCCCCCCGAACTGGGCCTGGACAGCCAGCGCACCGAAGCCCTGTGCAAGAGCTTCATCGACCGCCTGGTCGAGCTGCACCAGGTGGACTACACCGCCTGCGGCCTGGCCGACCTGGGCAAGCCCGAAGGCTATGTGCAGCGCCAGATCGAAGGCTGGAGCGCACGTTATGAAAAGGCCCTGACCCCGGATGCACCGCGCTGGGAAGCGGTGATCGCCTGGCTGCGCGAGAAGATGCCGGCCGACCACCCACGCCCCGCCATCGTGCACAACGACTACCGCTTCGACAACGTGATCCTCGACGCCGACAACCCCATGCGCATCATCGGCGTGCTGGACTGGGAAATGACCACCCTCGGCGACCCGCTGATGGACCTGGGCAATACCCTGGCCTACTGGATCGAAGCCGGCGACCCTGCGCCCGTGCAACTGATGCGTCGCCAGCCGAGCAACGCACCGGGCATGCTCACCCGGCGCCAGTTCGTCGACTACTACGCCGAACGTGCCGGGCTGCAGATCGACAACTTCGACTTCTACTACACCTACGGCCTGTTCCGCCTGGCCGGCATCGTGCAGCAGATCTACTACCGCTTCTTCCATGGCCAGACCCAGGACAAGCGCTTCGCCCAGTTCGTGCACATGAACAAGCTGCTGGAGCACATGAGCCTGCAGGTCATCGGCAAATCCACGCTCTGACGCCCTACAACTACAAGGAACCCGCCCCATGTCCAAGACCCAGTTGTTCGACCTCGACGGCAAGATCGCCTTCGTGTCCGGCGCCAGCCGCGGCATCGGCGAGGCGATTGCCCACCTCCTGGCCCAGCAGGGTGCCCACGTGATCGTGTCCAGCCGCAAGCTCGACGGCTGCCAGCACGTGGCCGACGCGATCATCGCCGCCGGCGGCAAGGCCACGGCGGTGGCCTGCCACATTGGCGAGATGGAACAGATCGGCGCGGTGTTCGCCGGCATTCGCGAGCAGTTCGGGCGCCTGGACATCCTGGTCAACAACGCCGCCACCAACCCGCAGTTCTGCAACGTGCTGGACACCGACCTGAGCGCCTTCCAGAAGACCGTCGACGTGAACATCCGCGGCTATTTCTTCATGTCGGTCGAGGCCGGCAAGCTGATGCGCGAAAACGGCGGCGGCAGCATCATCAACGTGGCGTCGATCAATGGCGTATCGCCGGGGGTGTTCCAGGGGATCTACTCGGTGACCAAGGCGGCGGTGATCAACATGACCAAGGTGTTCGCCAAGGAATGCGCCCCCTTTGGCATCCGCTGCAATGCGCTGCTGCCGGGGCTGACCGACACCAGGTTCGCCTCGGCGCTGGTCAAGAACGAAGCGATCCTGAACACGGCGCTGCAGCAGATCCCGCTCAAGCGCGTGGCCGATCCGAAGGAGATGGCGGGCGCGGTGCTGTACCTGGCCAGCGATGCGTCCAGCTACACCACCGGTACGGCGTTGAATGTGGATGGGGGGTTCCTGTCCTGATACCACATAGCGGGTCAAGCCCGCTCCCACAAGGATCACCGCTATTTCTGTGGGAGCGGGCTTGACCCGCGATAGGGCCCTGACAGGCACGCACCATCTCCTTTACCATAGCGCCCCTCAGGCGCAGCTTTACCGTTCTGCGCCCCAGTCGAATAAGCCCAACACCATGCCCTTCGAACTCAGCGTAGATCTCACCACCCTTGCCATTCTTGCCGCCGTGGCCTTCGTGGCCGGGTTCATCGACGCCATCGCCGGCGGCGGCGGCCTGCTCACCACCCCCGCCCTGCTCACCGCCGGCATGCCGCCGCACCTGGTGCTGGGCACCAACAAGCTCAGCTCCACCTTCGGCTCGGCCACCGCCGGCTTCACCTACTACCGGCGCAAGCTGTTCCACCCCGCACAGTGGCGACACGCCCTGGTCGGCACCCTGGTAGGGGCCTTCATCGGCGCCATCGTTGCCCACTACCTGCCGGCCGAATGGCTGAACAAGATGCTCCCGGTGGTGGTGTTCGCCTGCGGCGTTTACCTGCTGTTCGGCGGCACGCCAAAGGCGCCGCTGGACGCCGATGCGCCGATCAAGAAGAAGTGGCAACTGCCCCAGGGCCTGACCCTGGGTTTCTATGACGGCGTGGCCGGCCCGGGCACCGGCGCGTTCTGGACCGTCAGCACCCTGCTGCTCTACCCCATCGACCTGGTCAAGGCCAGCGGCGTGGCGCGCAGCATGAACTTCGTGAGCAACGCCGCAGCACTGTCGGTGTTCATCTTCTCCGGCCAGGTAGACTGGGCGGTGGGCCTGGCCATGGGCTCGTCGCTGATGGTCGGCGCGTTCTTCGGCGCACGCACCGCCATCAGCGGCGGCAGCAAGTTCATCCGCCCGGTGTTCATCACCGTGGTGCTGGCCCTGACCGTGCGCCTAGCGTGGCAGCACTGGTTCGGCCAGGCCTAGGCGGCGCGCCACGTACAGGTCGATCAGGTAACGCGCAATCGAGCGGCCCGCCGGCAACGGCGGCAGCGCATGCACGCTGAACCACTGGGCATCCTCGATCTCGTCGGCCTGCATCACGATCTCGCCGCCGGCGTATTCGGCATGAAAGCCCAGCATCATCGAATGCGGGAACGGCCAGCACTGGCTGCCCACGTACTGGAGGTTCTTCACCTCCAGCGCCACCTCTTCACGCACCTCGCGCACCAGGCAGTCCTCGGCCGACTCGCCCGGCTCGGCAAACCCGGCCAGGGTGCTGTACACGCCGGTCACGAAGCGTGGCGAGCGCGCCAGCAGTATCTCGTCGCCACGGGTGATCAGCACGATCATGCTCGGCGAGATGCGCGGGTAGCTGCGCAGCTCGCAGCCGGCGCAGTACATCGCGCGCTCCCACTGGATCTGCACCATCGCCTGCCCGCAACTGCCGCAAAAGCGGTGCTCGCGGGCCCAGGTGGCGATCTGCGCGGCATAACCGAGGAGGGTGTAGGTATCGGAATCGCCTTCCAGCATGAACTGGCGCAGGCCGCGCCAGCTGCAGCCCTGCGGCGCCTGTACCGAGCGCAGTTCGAGCAGAAACACCGGCTGGCCGTCGAAATGGCCGATGCCGTGCTCGCACACCACGTCCAGGTCCTGGCGCCTGAGCCAGTCCCGCGGGAACAGCGCGCCGTTGGCGTCCACCAGAAAGCCCTCGGCACAGTGGGCGACGGCCAGGCCGCCGGGGGTGTTGGGGTCCAGTACTGCAGTGGTCCAGCGCGCTGACATGTTGCGTTCCTTGAGGGTTCGCGACCGGGCTCAGTCGTCGAACTGCGGTTTCTGTTTGCTCATGCTGGCGGCCATCGCCACCCGCAGGTCGGTGGATTGCAACATGGCAGCGTTCCAGGTGGCAATGTATTCCAGCCCGTCGTCGATACGGTGATCGCGCATGTAGCTGAGCATCTCCTTGGTGCCGGCCACGGCAATCGGGGATTTGCCCGCGATCTCGGCGGCAATCGCAAAGACCCCGTCCAGCAGGCTGGCCTGATCGTCGAAGGTGCGGTTGACCAGGCCGATCTGGCGCGCCTCGTCGGCGCCGACAGTGCGCCCGGTGTAGGCCAGTTCGCGCAGCATGCCGTCGCCAATGATGCGTGGCAGGCGCTGCAGGGTGCCGACGTCGGCGGCCATGCCCATGTCGATTTCCTTGATCGAGAACTGCGCATCGGCAGCCGCGTAGCGCATGTCGCAGGCGGCGATCAGGTCGATCGCGCCGCCCAGGCAGTAGCCCTGGATGGCTGCCAGCACCGGCTTGCGGCAGGTATCCACGGCGTTGAACGAGGCCTGCATCTGCAGGATCTTGCGCCGCAGCAGGCGTGCGTTGCGGCCTACGTCCTTGCCCATTTCGTTGGCCACCGAGGCCAGCAGCATCAGGTCGATGCCGGAAGAAAAATGCTTGCCGGCGCCACTGATCACCACCACGCGCACCGCGTCGGTCTCGTCGATCCACTGGAAGATCTCGACGATCTCGCTCCAGAACGCGGCATTCATGGCGTTGATCTTTTCCGGGCGGTTGATCTGGACGTGGGCGATGCTGTTCGACAGTTCGACCTTGAACGCGGTGTAGTCGGTCACGTGGCACTCCTTGGGCTGACGCGGGATGGGGTGGCTGGACTATATCGCAGACCGTAGGCGGCGCTTGTGCCAAAGGCTGGGCTGTTGCTCCTGCACTGCAGGAGCCGACCTTGCCGGCGAAGCGGCCACCGCAGTCACCCGCAGCGGGCCCTGTCGCGCACCGGACACTGCGCCCGGTGCAGGTTCAACGCCGTGTTGATGATGCCGATATGGCTGAAGGCCTGCGGGAAATTGCCCAGCATGCGGCCACCTTGCGGGTCGTACTGCTCGGCCAGCAGCCCCACATCGTTGCACAGCCCGCACAGGCGCTCGAACAACGCCTGGGCCTCTTGCTGGCGCCCCAGCAGCACGTACACGTCCGCCAGCCAGAACGAGCACACCAGAAACGTACCCTCCCCCGGCGCCAGCCCATCGCAGCCGCTGTCGCTGTCGTAGCGGCGCACCAGCCCGTCATGCAGCAGGCGCTTCTCGATCTGCGCCAGGGTTGCCAGAAACCTCGGGTCGTCGGCTGGCAGAAAACCGGTCAGGGCAATCTGCAGCAGGCTCGCGTCCATCTCCTGCGAGCCATAGGCCTGCACAAAACAGCCCAGCTGCGCATCGACGCCCTGCTCGCACACCTGGCGATGGATCTGCGCGGCCACCTCGCGGTAGTGCGCAGCCTGGGCCTTGCCCTCCTCGGTCGGCTCGCTCAGGCTGGCCGCCCGATCGAACGCCACCCAGGCCATCACCTTGGAGTGGGTGAAATGCTGCTGCGGCCCGCGCACCTCCCAGATGCCCTCGTCGGGCTGGCGCCAGATGGTCTCCAGGTACGGCATGATCACCCGCCCGATCGCCGCACTGCGCGGCAAGCGCGGCAGGCCGCCACGCATGGCCTGACACAGCGCATCGGCCACCTCGCCATAGATGTCCAGCTGGTGCTGCACCGCCGCGGCATTGCCCACCCGCACCGGCTGCGAACCGGCATAGCCGGCCAGCCAGGGCAGCTCGTACTCCGGCAGCCGGCGCTCGCCGGCCAGGCCGTACATGATCTGCATCTGCTCGGGGTTGCCCGCCACCGAGCGCAGCAGCCATTCGCGCCAGGCCTGGGCCTCCTCGAAGTAACCCAGGTTCATGAACGCCAGCAAGGTCATGGTGGCATCGCGCAGCCAGCAGTAGCGGTAATCCCAGTTGCGCTCGCCACCCAGGTGCTCCGGCAGCGAGGTGGTGGCCGCGGCCACGATGCCGCCGGTGGGTGCATAGGTCAGCGCCTTGAGGGTGATCAGCGAGCGCTTGACCCGCGCCGTGTGCTCGCCCACCTGCGGGCAGCGCGCAGCAAACTCGCGCCACTTGTGCGCGGTGTCCAGCAGCGCCTGCTCCGGCTCGAAGGCCGGCTGCAACGGCAGGTGCGATGGCTGGTGGCTCAGGCTGAAGGTGTGGCGCTGCCCGGCCTTCACGCTGAAGCGGCTGCCGGTATGGTGATCGCGTGCGTGGGTGCTTACCGTGCTGCGCAGGGTCAGGCGGTCCGGCCCGGCCACGGCGGTCAGGGTCAGCGGGTCGAGCTTCTCGACCCAGGGCACGCTGCTGCCATAGTCGAAGCGCATCACCAGGTCCATGTCGAAGGCCACCTCGCCCTCCAGCCCCTCGACGATGCGCAGCACGCTGTGGTGCGCATCGTCCAGCGGCATGCAGTCGATCAGCCGCGCACGACCGCTGGCAGTCACGAAGGTGGTGTGCAGGATCAGGGTGTCCTGCTGGTACTCGCGGGTTACCTCCAGTGGTGCTTCGCGCGGCGCGATCTGCCAGCGCCCGTTTTCTTCGTCGCCCAGCAGCGCGGCAAAGCAGGCCGGCGAGTCGAAGCGTGGAAAGCACAGCCAGTCCAGCGAGCCGTCACGGCCCACCAGTGCTGCGCTGCGGCAATTGCCCAGTAGTGCGTAGTCTTCGATGGCGCCCGTCATGAACCTCCCGTCAACCAATGCTGTGCCAGACCCGCCGATCGCGGGCCAGCAGTTCGTCGGCCGCCTGCGGCCCGTCTTCCCCGGCCGCATACGGCTGCACCTCACCGCCCTGCGCCCAGGCGTCCAGGAACGGCTGCACCGCACGCCAGCCGTTCTCGATGTTGTCGGCACGCTGGAACAGCGTCTGGTCGCCCGTCAGGCAGTCGTAGATCAGGGTCTCGTAGCCCGTGGAGGGCTGCATCTTGAAGAAGTCCTTGTAGGCAAAACCCAGCTCGACGTTCTCCATGGCCAGGGTCGGCCCCGGGCGCTTGGCCTGCAGGTCGAACCACATGCCCTCGTTGGGCTGGATCTGGATCTTCAGGTAGTTGGGCTTGGGCCGCTCGGCGTCGCTGTCGCGAAACTGCGCATAGGGCGCCGGCTTGAAGCAGATGGCGATCTCGGTGTCACGCACGCTCATGCGCTTGCCGGTGCGCAGGTAGAACGGCACGCCCACCCAGCGCCAGTTGTCGATCATCACCTTGAGCGCCACGTAGGTTTCGGTCTGGCTGTCGGGGTCTACACGAGGCTCTTCGCGGTAGCCGGCCAGCTTCTTGCGCCCCTGCTTGCCGGCGGTGTACTGCCCGCGTACCGAGTTCTTCAGGGCCATGGCCTTGGACCACGGGCGAATCGCACCGATCACCTTGGCCTTTTCACTGCGCACCGCGTCCGCGCCAAAGGCGGCGGGCGGCTCCATCGCCACCATCGCCAGCAGCTGGAACAGGTGGTTGGGCACCATGTCGCGCAGTGCCCCGGTGGTGTCGTAGAAGGCGCCACGGGTTTCCACGCCCACCGTCTCGGCAGCGGTGATCTGCACGTGATCGATGTAGTGGTTGTTCCAGAACGCCTCGAACAGGCCGTTGGAAAAACGGCTGACCAGGATGTTCTGTACCGTCTCCTTGCCCAGGTAGTGGTCGATGCGGTAGATCTGCTTTTCGCTCATCACCTTGAGCAGGCAGGCGTTCAGCGCCTCGGCGCTGGCCAGGTCCGAACCGAAGGGCTTCTCCACCACCACCCGACGAAAGCCGTTGGCCTCGTCCAGCAGCCCGGCCGCTCCCAGTTGCTGCACCACGCCGCTGAAAAAACGCGGCGAGGTGGCCAGGTAGAAGATCGCGTTGCCGGTGCGCCCCTTGTCGATGCGCTCGGCGATGGCCTGGTAGGTAGAGGGCTCCATGAAGTCGCCGGTGAGGTAGCCGATGCCCTTGGCCAGGCGCTTCCACAGCTTGTCGTCCAGGCACCGGGTGGCGCCCTCGCCCTGGTCGCGTTCACGCATGAAGGTTTCCAGGCGCTCGGCGAATTCGCCGTCGGTGGCCGGGTTGTGGTCGACCCCGACGATGCGCATGCCTTTGTCCAGCAGGCCGTCGCGGTGCAGGTTGTACAGCGCCGGCATCAGCAGGCGTTTGACCAGGTCGCCATTGGCGCCAAACAGGAACAGGGTACAGGCTGGTGCCGCTTCGACGTCGTGTTCACTCATTCGGGCTTCTCGACATGGCCACCAAAACCGAAGCGCATCGCCGACAGCAGCTTGTCACCGTAGGTGCCCTGCTGCTGGCGTGAGCGAAAGCGCGCGAACAGTGCGCTGGACAACACCGGTACCGGCACCGCCTGCTCCACCGCCGCATCGATGGTCCAGCGCCCTTCTCCGCTGTCGGACACCGAGCCGCTGTAGCTGCCCAGCTGCGGGTCGGCCACCAGTGCATCGGCGGTCAGGTCCAGCAGCCACGAGGTGACCACGCTGCCGCGGCGCCACACCTCGGCGATTTCGGGCAGGTTGAGGTCGAAGCGCTGGTCGGCCGGCAGGCTTTCGCTGGCCTTGGTCTTGAGAATGTCGAAGCCCTCGGCATAGGCCTGCATCAGGCCGTACTCGATGCCGTTGTGGATCATCTTGACGAAATGCCCGGCGCCGGGTGGCCCGGCATGGATATAGCCCTTTTCGGCGCGCTCGCTGGGGCCGGTACGGCCACGGGTACGTGGAATGTCGCCCTCACCCGGTGCCAGGGTGGCGAACAGCGGCTCTAGGCGTTCGAAAATCGCCTGCTCGCCGCCGATCATCATGCAGTAGCCGCGCTCAAGGCCCCACACGCCACCGGAGGTGCCGACGTCCACGTAGTGCAACTGGCGCTCGGCCAGGTGCTGGGCGCGGCGGATGTCGTCCTTGTAGAAGGTATTGCCGCCGTCGATGATCACATCGTCCGCTTCCAGCAGGTCGGCCAGTTGCGCGATGGTCTGCTCGGTGGCCTCGCCCGCCGGCAGCATCACCCAGACCGCGCGCGGCGCGTCCAGTTGCTGCACCAGTGCGGCCAGGTCGGCGGCGCCTGTGGCGCCCTCGGCCACCAGCGTATCGATGGCGGGCGCGTTGCGGTCATGCACCACGGTGTGGTGCCCCTCGCGCATCAGGCGCCTTGCAATATTGCCGCCCATGCGGCCCAGCCCCACGATTCCCAGTTGCATGTGCCGATGCTCCGTAAAGTGTAGAAAGCCTGCTCAGGCCTTCAAGGTTAGTCCAGGCAGGCCCGGGTTGGTTTCATCGACCAACGGCACGACAGCGATAAACAAAAAAGTTCCCATGACAGGAAAAAGAATTCAGAATCGCGGCCGATCGAGCGTCTACGCTCAAACCATGTACCAAACCAATTGCGAGGTGTGCAATGGGAACCTTGATGTCAGCGAGCCCACCCCAGACCCTTTACGTGAGCGTGCGCCGCGACGAACTGCGCCGCCTCAAGGAAGAACGCGACCAGTTGCAGCGTCAGGTGGCGCAGCTGAGCCTGCTGTTGCAACAGGCCCAGGGCAGCGACAAGGCCGTGGTCACTCTCTAGGCGGCCAGCAGCGCCCGCGCCGAATACACAGCGCCGGCCACCGCCACCAGCAACAGCACCAGCCCCGACAGCCGGGCCACCAGCGCCCGGTGCCGCTGCGCCAGGGCGCCGCGCATCAGCGCGATGTACAGCGCCAGCACCCCCAGGTCGACCACCAGCCACAACGCCGCCAGCACCCCGATGCTGGTGCCGAACGAGGCCGTGACGTGGATGAACTGCGGGAAGAACGCCACGAAGAACAGAATGTCCTTGGGGTTGGCGATACCCACCGCAAAGCCGTGCCACCAGCCACTTGCCCTGGGCGGCGGCGCATCCTCCACGGCTGGCGCACGCAGCGCCCCCAGCCCCAGCCAGGCCATGAACACGCACCCCACCAGCGCCACCGCATTGAGAACCACCGGGCTGAGTGCCAGGCTGCCGGCCAGGATCAGCGCAGCGGCGGCCACCAGCACCAGGGAGGCGGCATTGGCCCCCAGCGCCGTGCGTATGGCCGCCCCGGTGCCCGAACGCCCGCTGGTGCCGACCACCAGCGCCACCACCGGCCCAGGGGTGGCGATCAGAATGAGTACAGTGCCCAGGTAGGCCAACAGCAGCGTGGTGTTCAAAAGAGGCTCCTTTGTCGTCAATGCAGGTCAGGTGCAGAGTGTGCGCAGCTGCATGGCCCTTGAAAAACGCAAAATGCTCTGCCCTACTACGACAAATACTCATCATGGACTGCCCCTGGCATGGTTGAACGTCTGCCCCCGTTGTATGCACTGCGCGCCTTTGAAGTGGCGGCGCGCACCTGTTCGTTCACCCGCGCCGGGGAAGAGCTGGCGCTGACCCAGAGCGCCATCAGCCGCCATATCCGCACCCTGGAAGCCCAGTTCGGTTGCCGCCTGTTCGAGCGCCACGGCCCGCGCCTGCGCCTCACCGACGCCGGGCGGCGTCTGGCCGAGCAACTGGGGGCGGGCTTTGCCCTGATCGAACAGGCCTGCCAGCCGTTTCGCAGCGCTTCGCGCCACCTGCGCCTGAAGGCGCCCTCCACCCTGACCATGCGCTGGCTGCTGGGCTGCATCCAGCGTTACGCCCTGGCCGACACCGTGCAGCTGGCAAGCGTGTGGATGGACGTCGACAGCGTGGATTTTGCCAGCGAGCCCTACGACTGCGCGGTGCTGCTGGGCAATGGGCAGTTCGGTGGGCAGGTCGAGGTGTGCAAGCTGTTCGATGAGCGATTGATCCCGATCTGTGCGCCGGGGTTGCTGGGGGATGGCGTGTGGGATGCGCAGCGGCTGGCCAGGGTGGCGTTGCTGCACCCGTCCAATGACCGGCGGGACTGGCAGCGCTGGCTGCGCGGGGCGGGCCTGCTCGAGCAGGTCGACCTGCAGCGCGGCACGCTGTTCGATACGCTGGAGCAAGGGATTGCGGCGGCCATGGCCGGGCATGGCGTGTCGATCGGCGACCTGGCGCTGGTGAGCGACGATGTCCGCGCCGGGCGGCTGGCGTTGCCGTTCGAACAGGCGGTGGCAACGGGAGATGCCTACTACCTGGTGTGGCCGGTGGGCAGTGCGTGGCGCGAGAGCATCGAGCGATTGCGGGTGTACCTGCTGGCCTCTTCGCCGGCAAGGCCGGCTCCTACAGACGGCGCAACCTTGTAGGAGCCGGCCTTGCCGGCGAAGAGGCCCGCAAGAGCGACCTCAGAACCGCGTCGTGGCACTCACCCCGAACGTCCTGCGATCCCCCCGCGCATCCCACGCCACATCGAACGGCAGCGGCACGCTGTCGGTCTTGTACTGCTTGTCGGTGAGGTTGTTCACGTAGGCGGTGAAGTCCAGGTCATATTGCCCGCCCACATGGTACGTGGCGCTGGCATTGCCCAATGTGTAGCCACCCTGCGACACGCTGTGGTCGGCCTGCGCGGTGGGCAGAAAGAAGATCCGGCTCTGGTAGCGCCAGTCGGTGCCCAGGGTGATGTCGTCGCCGTTCTCCAGCGCAATGCGATAACTGCCCCCCACCGCCAGCGTGCGCGACGGCGAACGTGCAATGCGGTTGCCCGAGTAGTCCACACCCCCCGATTCGAAGTCCTGCAACTCGGTATGCAGCAGCCCCAGCGAGCCATGCAGTTCCAGGTTGGCCAAGGGCAGCGCCTGCAACTCGAACTCGGCACCGCGTATCACGCCCTGGCCGCTGTTGGTCAGCAGCGACACCACCTGCCCGTTGCGCACCGACACCGCGTTCACCTGGATGTCCGAATAGTCGTAGTAGAACACGTTGGCATTGGCGATCAGGCGCTCGTCGAACCACTCGCTCTTGACCCCCAGTTCGTAGGCGTCGACGTTCTCCGGCGCCACCACCGAGGCCTCGGCCTGCACCTGCGCCCCGCCGCTGAAGCCGCCGGAACGAAAGCCCTTGGCATAACGCAAGTACACCCGCGCGTTGTCGTTGAGCTGGTATTCGGGGGTGAAATCATAGGTCAGCTTGTTCCAGGTGCGTTTCTCGTCCTGCACCACCGTGGTCGCCAGCGGCCCGCTGTAATGCTTCCACCAGTCGTTGCGGTTGCTGAAGTCGACACTGGCAGCGTCCGGCGCGGCCACCCGGCGCAGGTCGATGTCCTTGGTTTCGCGGGTCCAGCGCAGGCCGGCGGTGAAGCTCAGGTCGTCGGTGGCCTGCCAGGTGCTGCTGCCGAACAGCGCGAAGCTGTCGGTCTTCTGGTCGATGTCGGTACGCCCGAAGTCGGCCACGCCGAAGGCCTGGTTGTAGGCTTCGGGGAACAGCGCGTTGCTGTTGTGGCTGTCGAGCTGTTCGTGGAACAGGTGGGTGCCGACGATCCAGCTCACCGGCTGGTTCTTCGCCGACGACAGGCGCAGCTCCTGCGACACCTGCTTCCAGCGGTCGTCGTTATAGCCACGGCCGAACTCGTAGATGCTCATGTTCGGGCTCTGGGCCTTTTCGTGCACGTCGTCGAAGGCGGTGATCGAGTCCAGCTGCAGCTCGCCCAGGTCCCACTTGAGCGCCAGTTGCAGGCCGTTGTGCTCGATGCGGTCATCGGCCTTGCCGGTGAAGGCGACCTTGTCGGAGGCAGGCTTGGGCGCAGGCCCGAACAGCGTGCTGCCGCCCGGCCCGGCACCCCAGGCGCGGGCCACGATACCTTGCCCCTTGTAGTCACGGGCGTGCAGCTGCAGGGTGGCCTGCAGGTCGTCGTTGACCTGGGCCAGCAGTTGCAGGCGCAGGGCCTGGTCGTGGATGTCGCCGGCAGTGTGGCCATCGACCTCGTTCTTGAGCTGGCCGTCGCTGCTCTGGTCGATGAACGCCACCCGCGCGGCCAGGCGGTCCTTGACCAGGGTATCGCCGTAGGCACCTTCGTACAGGCGCGAATTGTAGTTGCCCAGGTCGAGCTTGAAGTAGCCGTTGGCGCCGTCTTCGAAGCTTGGCTTGCGCGACACGAAGTTGATCGCGCCACCGGTGGTGTTCTTGCCCCACAGCGTGCCTTGCGGGCCGCGCAGCACCTCGACGCGCTCCATGTCGTAGAGCGGGAAGCCGGTGGCCACGTGCGGGTCGATGTACACGTCATCGGTATAGATGCCCACCGGGTACACGGTGGTCGAGGCCATGTCGCCCGAGCCCATGCCGCGGATGTACCAGCGCGGGCGCTGGTGCCCGGCGAACTCGGGGGCGATGGCGTTGGGCACGTTCTGCAGGGCCTTGCCGGCACTGAAGCCGCCGCCGCTGCGGTCGATCTGGCGGTCACTGACCACCGAGATCGCCGAGGGTACGTCCTGTACCGATTCTTCGCGCTTCTGCGCGGTCACGGTGACGGTGGGCAAGGCGTCGGCGGGCGGTGCGGCGGCAAGCGCAGCGGCGCCGTGCAACGTGGCGGCAATGGCCAGGGCAAGGGGTAGATAGGCGGTAGGGGCAGGCATGGCGGGGGTTCCGATGAGTCAGGGTAAGCGAACTATCGCAAGCGGCGTGCCAATGAGACATGTACTTGATTTATATGAGTTTTATGGATAAACAGCGAGCGTACTGCTGGCCAGGCAACAGTGAGGCAGCAGTGGGTTGTGTGCCAGGCATCAGGGCCTGTTCACCGGCAAAATGCTGCCCTGCGACAACGCCTTGATTTAAGGTAGGCGCTTGCTGCCACCCACCAGGAGCCTGCCGATGATCCGCCCCGCCACCGCCCACGACGTTGCACCTGTACAGGCACTGATCGAGGCTGCCTATGCGCTGTACATTCCACGCATCGGTGCCAGGCCGGGGCCGATGCTGGAGGATTACGCCGCGCTGATCGCCCAGGGTCGGGTCGAGGTATTCGAAGAGCAGGGTCAGGTGCTCGGTGTGCTGGTACTGATCGCCCAGGCCGATGGCCTGTTGCTCGACAATGTCGCGGTAAGCCCGGCCGCTCAGGGCCGCGGGCTGGGGCGACAACTGATGGCGCATGCCGAAGCGCGGGCCCGGCAGTTGGGGCTGGAGGTGGTGCGGCTGTACACCAATGAAGCGATGAGCGAAAACCTGGGGCTGTATGAGCGGCTGGGTTATCGCGAAACCCACAGGGCCGAGCAGGCGGGGTTTCGGCGGGTGTTCATGGAGAAGCGGCTGGGCGACTGAAGTGCCTGGCCGGCAAGGCCGACGCCTACAGGCGTAGCGCTGAACCTGTAGGCGCCGGCCTTGCCGGCGAAGGGGTGTCTCAGTCTTCCAGCGGCTTGGGCGGCGCAGCCGGCTTGGCGGGCTTGGCCGGTTTGGCATGCTTGCCCGGCTTGCCCTCTGGCGCAGGCTCGGAGGCGGGCGCTGCGACCGTCGGCGCCACAATGGCCTTTTCGCTGGCCGGCAACTGGTCGACCGCCGCGAAGATCTGCTCCGGCTCCACCGTGCCGTCATGCTCGATGATGTGCTTCTCGCCGTCCTTGCCCACCAGTACCACCTGGGTGCCCTTGCGCGCGCCCAGGCTGAGTTCGCGAATCAGCGCCATGGTGGTCTGCTGCTCGAGGTTCTTGTCGTCACGCTTGCCGACCATGCCCGCCACGCTGTAGAGCACCAGGTTGCGCTCCTCGAACTTGCTCTTGGTCGCCGGGTCCTTGAGGGCCTCGTTCAGGGTGCGCAAGGTCGGGTCGGCGGTGCTGGGGGCAATCACGATCAGGGGTCTGGACTTGCCCAGGTCAACGGCCAGGGGCGCGTCGTCGGCGAGCAGCGGGCTGGCGACTGCCAGCAGGGTGGCGAAGGTCAGTGACCGAACAAGCATGTGCATCTCCTTCTTGTTTCCATGCACCAAAGACTACAGATCAAAGCGAAAGATCCGAGCGAGCCTAAACGACTGCCCGCATGTGTGGACGTTTACAAAAGTAACTTTCGGTTTCAAGGGTAGCTGTGCATGTGCAGAGGATAGCTGAAGGTCAGGGATGTGTCGGGCCACTGGCCCCTCCGCCGGCCAGGCCGGCTCCTGCAGGTTCGCTCAATGGTGGTATGCAGGGGCGCAACAGCCCCATCAGAACAACCCCATCTGCCGATCGATCAGGGTGCTGAAGTCATCCCCCACAAACGGCAGTATCGCATCGGCCACCGGCTGCAGCTGCCGGGTCAGGTAATGCTCGTAGTCGATGCCGTTGCGCCGGTTTTCCAAAGGCTCGGGCCCGGCCAGGGTCATCACGTAGCTGATCCACCCGCCATTCTGGTACTGGCGTGGCCGCCCCTGGCTGTCGTTGAACTCGTCGGCCATGCGTGCCGCCCGCACATGCGGCGGCACGTTGCGCTGGTAGTCGTCCAGGGGCCGGCGCAGGCGCTTGCGGTAGACCAGCTGATCGTCCAGCTCGCCGGCCAGGGTGCGCTGCACGTAGTCCTTCACATAGGCCTGGTGCGGCCTGCGCTCGAAAATGCGCTGGTACAGCTCCTGCTGAAAGTGCTGGGCCAGCGGCGACCAGTCGGTGCGCACGGCCTCCAGGCCCTTGTAGACCATCTCGTCGGGCCCGCCCTCGCGGTGCACCAGGCCTGCATAGCGCTTCTTGCTGCCCTCCTCGGCACCGCGGATGGTGGGCATCAGAAAGCGCTTGTAGTGGGTTTCGTACTGCAGCTCCAGCGCACTGTCCAGGCCGTACTCATCGCGCAGGTGCTCGCGCCACCACTGGTTGACCTGCTGCACCAGGGCACGCCCGATCTCCCCGGCCTGCGCCTCGTCATGGGCCCGCTTGAGCCACACGAAGGTCGAGTCGGTATCGCCGTAGATCACCGTGTAGCCCTGGGCCTCGATCAGCTCGCGGGTGCGGCGCATGATCGCGTGCCCGCGCATTGTGATCGACGACGCCAGGCGCGGGTCGAAAAAGCGGCAGCCACTGGAACCAAGCACCCCGTAGAAGGCGTTCATGATGATCTTCAGCGCCTGCGACAGCGGCGCATTGTGTTCGCGCTTGGCCTGCTCGCGGCCCTGCCACACGCGCTCGACGATGGCCGGCAGGCAATGCCGGGTGCGCGAGAAGCGTGCGCCGCGAAAACCCGGCACCGAGTGTTCGTCATCCGGCTCGCGCAGGCCCTCGACCAGGCCGATGGGGTCGATCAGAAAGGTGCGGATGATCGACGGGTACAGGCTCTTGTAGTCCAGCACCAGCACCGACTCGTACAGGCCGGGGCGCGAATCCATCACGAAGCCGCCGGGGCTGGCCTCGTCCGGGCGCCCGCCCAGGCTTGGGGCGACGAAGCCCTGGCGGTGCATCAGCGGTATGTACAGGTGACAGAACGCCGCCACCGAACCGCCGCTGCGGTCGGCCGGCAGGCCGGTGACCGTGGCGCGTTCGAGCAGAAAGGTCAGCAGCTCGGTCCTGGCGAAGATGCGCGTGACCAGCTCGCAGTCCTTGAGGTTGTAGCGCGCCAGGGCCGGCTTGTCCTCGGCGAACATGCGGTTGATTTCGTCCATGCGCTGGTACGGCGTATCGATGGCCTTGCCTTCGCCGAGCAGGGTCTGGGCGACGTTCTCCAGGCTGAACGAGGGGAAGCTCCAGGTCGCCGACCGCAGCGCCTCGATGCCGTCGATGATCAGGCGCCCGGCAGCGGCGGCAAAAAAGTGCGTGCGGCTGCCGTGCTCGCGCCATTCCATCACCTCGCCGCCGCGCCCCAGGCGCAGCGGCACCTGCAACTGCTGGGCATGGGCGTGCAGCACGCGCAGGTCGAACTGCACCAGGTTCCAGCCGATGATCGCGTCGGGGTCGTGCCGGGCCATCCAGTCGTTCAGGCGCTCCAGCAGCTGGGCACGGCTGGCGCAGTACTCCAGGTCGAAGTCCACGCCACTGGCGTCGCCGTTGGCCGGGCCGAGCATGTACACCTGGCGCTGGCCACAACCTTCCAGGGCAATCGAATACAGCTCGCCGCGCTCGGTGGTCTCGATGTCCAGCGACACCAGGCGCAGGTTCGGCCGGTAGTCCGGGGCCGGCTTGAGTTGGGCGTCGAGCAGCAGGCCGTCGGCATCGGGGCGGCCGCTGAACGTCACCGGGGCAGTGATGAAGCGCTCCATCAGGTAGCGCTCGGGCGGGCGGATGTCGGCTTCCAGCAGGTCGACGCCCGCGGCGCGCAGGCGTTTTTCCAGCTGCATCAGCTGGCGATGCTGGCGGCAGTACAGGCCCAGCACCGGTCGGTGGCGGAAGTCGCACAGCGCCAGCTCGCGCAGCTCGACGTCGCGTTCGGTGCGCAGCACCGCCTCGACATGGGCACGCTGGGTGGCGGCGACGAACGCCACCGACGTCTGCACGGGCAGGCGCAACTGGCGCGGGCCCTGGTCGGTCGCCAGCCAGAACTCCACGCATGTGCCCTCTGGCGTATCCCGCCAGTGCCGGGTCAGGACAAAGCCCTGTTGAACCTCCACCGCTGCAACCTCGTACCCCTGTCAATGCGCCGATTCTACCTGATAGTGCCGGGCTTACCCGGCATTGCGCCGCCCCAGCGGAAAACCGTGCCGGTGCGAACGCAGGGTCAGGGTCAACGCCAGCCCCACCAGCGCCAGCAGCAGCCACGGGAAACTCTGCACGCCCCAGTGGCTCAGCAGCACGCCGCCCACCAGCCCGGCCACGGCGATGGCCAGGTTCCACACTGTGACGATCATCGACTGCGCCACGTCCGCGCCCTCGCCCGCCGCATCGGCACTGGCGGTCTGCAGCAGGGTGCCGGCGCCGCCGAAGCTCAGGCCCCACAGCGCCACACTGAAGTACACCAGCAGCGGCGCACCGGTAGCCAGGCCCAGCAGCACCGACGCCACGCCGAAACCGACCAGGCTGCCCAGCACCAGCCGGCGCAGGTGGCGGTCGATCAGCACGCCCACCACGCCAATCCCCACCAGCGCGGCGCAGCCGAACAGCAGCAGTACCGGGCCGGTGCTGCCGGCCATGCCGCCGGCCTGCAGAAACGGCACGATGTAGGTGTACAGCACGTTGTGCGCCAGCACCCAGGTGAAGATCACCGCCAGCACCGCGCTCACCCCGGGGGTGGCCAGCACCTGGCCGATGGCGGCACGCCTGCCGGCCGGCAGGCCGTCGAAGTCCGGCACGCTGAACAGCACCCAGCCCATCAGCACCAGGGTCGCCAGCGACACCAGCACGAAGGTGCTGCGCCAGCCCAGCAGGTCGCCCAGCCAGGTGCCCGCCGGCACCCCCAGCGACAGCGCCAGGGGCGCGCCGATCATGGCCACCGCCATCGCCCGGCCCTGCTGGCTCACGCTGACCATGCGCCGTGCATACCCGGCGATCACGCCCCACGCCAGGCCGGCCGCCATCCCGCACATGAAGCGCGCCGCCAGGGTCAGGCTGTAGTGCTCGGACACCGCCGTCACCGTGTTGAACACCCCGAAGCCGAGCACCGCCAGCATCAGCACCCTGCGTCGGCGCCAGCCCTGGGTCAGGGTCACCAGCGGGATCGCCGCCAGCAGCGAGCCCAGCGCATAGGCCGTGACCAGTTGCCCGGCCATCGCCTCGCTGACCTGCAGGCCGCTGGCGATGTGCCCCAGCAGGCCGGCCGGCAGGGTCTCGGTGAGAATCGCGATGAAGCCGGCCATCGACAACGCCAGCAGGCCGGACAACGGGAACGCCGGTTCGGCCTCCACCCCTGCTGCGGCCTGGGCCGGGCAACTGCTCTGGGACATGGTGCAAACTCCTGAAATAAAAAAGTGACTGCACGGTAATCCTTCCCGCCACTGCGGAAAAAGACGGGTAGAATTCCGCACAATCAGGACACACCTGTCCGCAATCGGAGAACGACCATGGACAGCCTCAGCGGCTTCGTGGTGTTTGTGAAAGTGGCCGAAACCCGCAGTTTCGTGGCCGCCGGCAAGGCCCTGGGGGTCAGCGCCTCGGCGGTGGGCAAGCGCGTGGCACGGCTGGAGAGCCGGCTGGCGGTACGCCTGTTCCACCGCAGCACCCGCAGCATCACCCTCACTGCCGAGGGCGCGCTGTTTCTGGAGCGCAGCCGGCGCATCCTGGCCGAAATCGAAGCCACTGAAGCCGAGCTGTCCCAAGCCAGCCAGGCCCCGCGCGGCAAGCTGCGGGTGAGCCTGCCCCAGGTCAGCAGCATGATCGTGCCGCTGCTCAGCGACTTCATCGGGCAGTACCCGCAGATCGAACTGGACCTGGACTTCAGCGACCGCATGGTGGATATCGTCGGCGAAGGTTTCGACGTGGTACTGCGCGCCGGCGAACCCTCCGATTCGCGTCTCAATGCCCGCCGCCTGGGCGACTTCCGGCATGTGCTGGTGGGCTCGCCGGCCTACTTCGCCGAGCACGGCACACCGCGCCATCCCCGCGAGCTGGCCCGTCACGCCGGGCTGCACTACCGCTTCCTGACCACCGGCAAACTCCAGCGCTGGCCACTGCGCCGCGCCGACAATGGCGCCGACCACGAGGTGCCGGTGTCGATGGTGTGCAACCACCTGGAAACACGCATCTGCTTTGCCATGCGCGGCCACGGTATCGCCTGCCTGCCGGACTTCACCATCACCCAGCAACTGGAGCGCGGCGAACTGGTGACGGTACTGGATGAACACCTGGACCACGGCGGTTGTCTGTACCTGTTGTGGCCATCGGGGCGACAGATGTCGCCCAAGCTGCGGGTATTCATCGACTTCATGGAGCAACGGCTGTTTGCCCCGGTGCCGCCAACCGCTAGAATGCCGACCCAGGAGCCCCACCCAACCATGGATAGCCGGATACCGACATGACCAGCGCTGCCCTTTTTTCGCGGATGGAACGTTAACGTGTTTTCTGCCTGTCGCTACATCAGCCTGCTCTGTCTGCTGCCCGCCCTGGCCCTGGCCGATGAGGTGCGCATCGACCCCCACGCCGACCTGCTGTACCGCCAGGCCCTGCCGTTTCTGGAGCAGGCCGATGCACGCAGCCGTGCCCTGCCACTGACCCCCGAGCCCGGCGACCAGGAGCTGATCGGCGAGATCGAGGCGCTGGGGCGCATCCTGGAACCGGCGGTGGCGCTGCTGCGCAAGGCGGCCGAACTCGACCACCCGGTGGCGCAGTACCGCCTGGCGCTGTTCTACATCACCTACCTGCCGCAGAACGACATCGCCAGGTCCGCCTGCCCGCTGCTCGAAGCCAGCATTCGCCAGGGCTTCGCCCCGGCCGCCCTGGGCATCACCACCTGGTGCCCGGCCTTCAGCGACAGCGCCGACTACCGCCAGGCGCTGGAACGCATACCGCTGAACAACACCCTGTACGCCCCCTATTACCCGCAGCCGGCGGTGCGCCTGGAATGCAATCGCCAGCAGCCCCAGGGGCTGAACATGCAGTGGGGGCGCCAGCGTGACTTCCAGGCCGAGGTCTACCGCCTGCTGGGCACCATCGACCCGGGCCAGCGCCTTACCTACTACCAGAAGGCCGTCGACATCAACGGCTGCCTGCCGGCGCAGCGACGCCTCACCAGCCAGCGCTGAAGTACGCGGGCACCGCAAGATCGTACAAGGCAAGCGCCCACGGCTCTGGCATCCTGTGCAACCGACCCCAAGCGTGTGTTGTCATGTCCCGTTCTGCCGTTGCCCGCACTGCCTACATCCAAGGCTCGATCGCCTGCCTGCCGCTGTCGCTGGCGGTGGCCCCCTGGGGGCTGCTGGCCGGTTCCATGGCCATCGAGGCCAACCTCACCCCGCTCGAAGGCCAGGGCCTGTCGGCCATCGTGTTCGCCGGCGCCGCGCAACTGGTGGCCATCGGCATGCTCAAGGGCGGCGCCAACCTGTTCTCGATCCTGCTCACCACCCTGCTGCTGACCTCCCAGCACCTGCTGTACGGCCTGTCGATGCGCCCGGTGATCGCCGACCTGCCGCTGCGCTGGCGGCTGGGCCTGGGCTTTCTGCTGACCGACGAATTCTTCGCCCTCACCAGCCAGTACGACCGCCAGCAGTTCAACCGCTGGTACGCGCTGGGCGTGGGCCTGACCTTCTACATTGCCTGGAACCTGTTCACCCTGGCCGGCATCGTGCTGGGGCGCAACATCCCGCACCTGGACCAGCTGGGCCTGGACTTCTCCATCGTCGCCACCTTCGTGGCGCTGATCGCGCCGCTGGTACGCAACCTGGCCACGGTGGTGTGCGTGGCCGTGGCCCTTTTCAGCTCGGTGCTGTTCAGCTACTGGCACTGGGAAACCGCGCTGGTGCTGGCCGGGCTGCTGGGCATGAGCGCAGGCTTCATCTGCCAGAAACTGACCGGAGCACGCACATGATCATGCTGCTGATCGTTGCCATGGGCCTGCTGGTGTTTCTCAACCGCTACGCCTTCCTCGAACCCCGTCTGCCGTTGCGCCTGAGTTCTAATGCGCGGCAGTTCCTGGGGTTTGCCGTGCCGGGCATGCTCACCGCCATCTGCGGGCCGATCGTGTTCATGCCTGACCACCAGCTCGACCTGAGCCTGGCCAACCCCTACCTGCTGGGCGCGATCGTGGCCGTCGTGCTGGTGCTGTGGACCCGCAGCGTGCTGCTGAGCATGTTGCTGAGCATGGGGTTGTTCTTCGTGCTGCGCTGGTGGTTGAACGGCGCCCCATGAAAACCGTGCTGCGTGAACAGACCCGCCTGTGGCAGGCCCAGGCACTGGGCGACATCGAGATGCTGCATGCGCGCTACGTGCAGCAGCGCTTCGCCCCGCATGTGCACGAAGGCTACGTGATCACCATCATCGAGTCCGGTGCACAGCGCTTCTGGCACCGTGGCAGCGAGCACCTGGCGCCCGAGGGCAGCATGGTGCTGATCAACCCGGACGAGCTGCACACCGGTGCCAAGGCGCATGCCCATGGCTGGCGCTACCGTGGCTACTACCCCGAGCAGGAGCGCATCACCTCGGTGCTGGACGAGCTGGAGCTCAAGCGCGGCGGCCTGCCCATCTTCAAGGCCAGCGTGCTGCACGACCCGCAGCTGGCGCGTGCCTTCAGTGGCTTGCACAGCCTGGCCGAGCATGGCGCCAGTGCGCTGGAGCAGCAGACCGCCTGGCGCGAGGCGGTGTTGCTGCTGGTGCAGCGTCATGCCGGGGCGCGCGAGGCGCGGGCACCGGGGCAGGAGCCGCAGTCGGTGGCCAGGGCCAAGGAGCTGATGGAAAGCCGGCTGGCCTACCCGCCGTCGCTGGAGGAGTTGGCGGTAGCGGTGGGGTTGTCGCCGTTTCATTTTGCCCGGGTGTTTCGCCAGGCTACCGGCCTGCCGCCGCATGCCTGGCTCAAGCAGCGCCGGCTGAGCCGTGCGCGGGAACTGCTCAAGGCTGATTGCCTGCCGTTCAACGTTGCGTTTGCGCTGGGGTATTCGGACCAGAGTCATCTGAACCGGCAATTCAAGCAGGCGTACGGCGTGACGCCGGGGGAGTATCGGCGGGCGTGTTCGGTGTGAGGTGCCGGGCTGCCCCCACGACCTGGAGCCAATGCAGGAGCCGGCCTTGCCGGCGAAGGGGTCAGCCCCTCACCCATGCACCCAGCGCCGATGCAGCCCTCGCGCCAGTGCATCCAGCATGAAGCCCAGCACCCCGATCACCAGCACCATCGCCATCAGCTCCGAGTACGCCAGCCGGTCGCGGGTATCCAGAATGAAATACCCCAGCCCCGCACTCACCCCGAGCATCTCGCACGGCACCAGCACGATCCACACTATGCCGATGGCCAGCCGCACGCCGGTCAGCACATGCCCCACCACCCCCGGCAGGATCACCTTGCGCAAGGTCTCCCAGCGCGTGGCGCTCAGGCTGCGGCTCAACTGCAACCAGCGCGGGTCGAGCTGACGCACACCCGCCGCCGTGTTGAGCAAGATCGGCCACAACGCGGCAAACGCCAGCAGGAAGTAGATCGGCGCATCACCCACCCCCATCAGCATCACCACCACCGGCATCCACGACAGCGGCGAGATCATGCGCAGGAACTGGAACGCCGGGGTGGTCGCCGCGTCCAGGCGCCGGTAGCTGCCCACCAGCAAACCCAGCGGCACGCCCACCAGCAACGCCAGCACCAACCCCACCAGAATGCGCTTGAGGCTCACCGCCACATGCTCGTACAGCTCGGCATGCCCCAAAAGCTCCAGCAGGCTGGCAAAGGTGGCCTGCGGCGCAAACCGCAAGGCCAGCCCGTCACCGCCGAACAGCACGATCCCACCCCACCACAGCAACAACAGCACCAGCAGCCCGGCGATACCCAGGGCCGCGTGTTTGACTGGCTTGACCATCAGACCGCGAACTCCTCGCTGCGCTCGAAGCTGTCGGGCAAGCCGAAGGCCTTGAGCCCGCCGACGGCACCGATGGCGTTGCGCACGAAGCGGTCATCCACCAGGTCGCGGGCGGTCTGTTGCGGGTCCAGTGCGGCCAGGAAGCCCTTGTCGCCTTCGATCAGGGTGTCCTTGAGGCGGCGCACCAGTTCCTCGGTGTAGCTGGGGAACGGGTACGGCTGGAAGTCGATGCGCTGCTCGTCCCACTGCGCATGCCGGATCGCCCCGCTCTGCACATACTGTTCGCGGCTGTCGGCAGCCGGCGTGAGCACCCGGCCCAGCACCTCGGGGGCATGCGGGGTGTAGCGGTTGGCACCGCTCTTGGACAGAATCTGCGCCGCCTCGGCGCGGTGGTCGCGGGTCCACAGCTGGGCCTTGACGATGGCGTTGACCACCTTCTGCGACCACTCGGGGCGGTTGTTCAGGTCGTGCTCGTGCATGAACACCACGCAGCATGCATGGTTGCGCCACACGTCCCCGGTAAAGCGCTGCACGCGCCCGACCTTGAGTTCCTCGGCCAGGGCATTGAACGGCTCGGCGACGATGTAGCCGGCAATGCGCTTGCTGGCCAACGCCGGCGGCATGTCCGAAGGCGGCAGCACCACCAGGTTGACCTCGTTGGCCGCCACCGCAGCCGCCGCCGCCCGCGACACCGGCTGCAAGCCGTTATCACGGAACAGTTGCTGCACCACCACGTTGTGAATGGAGTACCAGAACGGGATCGCCACCGTCTTGCCGCCCAGCTGCTTCACCTCGGTGATGTCCGGGGCCACGGTCAGCCCCGAGCCGCCCACGTGGTTCCAGGCCACCACCTTGGCCGGCACCTTGCTGCCGTAACGCGCCCATACGGTCATCGGCGACAGCAGGTGGATCACGTTGACCTGCCCGGAAATGAACGCCTCGATCACCTGCGCCCAGCTGCGCAGCAGCACCGGGCGCTCGGCCTTGATGCCCTCGGCCTCGAACAGGCCGTTGTTGTGCGCCACCAGCAGCGGCGTGGCGTCGGTGATCGGCAGGTAGCCGATGCGCACCGGCGCATCCGGCTCGGCGGCGGCACGCGCCTGCAGGCTGCTCAGCAGCGGCATCGCACCGGCGGCACTGAGCACCGCGCTGAGTTTGAGAAAATCACGACGAGTGTGGGTGAAGTCGTCCAGGCACATGGGCAGTCTCCGACGGCGTAGGCAAAGAATCGGTTGGGGAAGTGTGGGTGCGGCTCGCCCGCCGAAGGGTCTTGAGAATCTCGATGCGCAACGCGCCCAGTGCCTCGACCTGCTGCTCACGCGGGTGCGCCAGGTCGATGGGCCATTGGCCGAGGGTCCGCGCCGGGTGGTCGCCCAGTAGCAGGATGCGGTCGGACAACAGCAGGGCCTCGTCGATATCGTGGGTGATCAGCACCGCAGCGGTGCCGTGTTCGGCGATCACGCTCAGCAGCAGTTGCTGCATGTCGGCGCGGGTCACTTCGTCCAGCGCGCCAAAGGGCTCGTCCAGCAGCAGTACATGGGGCTGGCGCGCCAGGCAGCGCGCCAGCGCGGTGCGCTGGGCCATGCCGCCGGACAACTGCGCCGGGTAATGCTGGCGTGCATGCTGCAGGCCCACGGCGGCGATCGCATGGTCGATGCGCGCCTCGCGCTCGGCCTTGGCCAAACGCGGCTGGCGAGCGAAATCCAGGCCGAAGGCGACGTTGCTTTCCAGGCTCAGCCAGGGCAGCAGGCTGGGGTCCTGGAACGCCACCGCCACCCGTGGATGCGGGCCGTCCAGCGGCTCGCCGAGCAGGCTCACGCGACCATCGCGCGCCGCCTGCAAGCCGGCCAGTACCCGCAGCAGGCTGGACTTGCCCACCCCGCTGGGGCCCAGGATCGACACCACTTCGCCCGGCGCCAGGTCCAGGTCGAAGCCTTCGAGCAGGGTTTGCCAGCCCTGTTCGCGGGCGTAGCCCAGGCTGATACCGCGGGCCTGCAGTACCACCTTGCTCATGCTGCGCGTGCCTGGCGTTGCAGCTCGGCGCGCAGTTGCACCAGGCTCGGGGTCACGATCGGCACGAACGCCGACTCGCGCCAGCGCCGCGCAAAGCCTGCGCCGTACTCGCTCAGGTAGGCCTTGCCGCCGCTGGCCTGCAGCTCCAGTTGCAGCGCCTCGCCAACGATCTCGGCCAGGCTGATGCGCACCTTGAACAGCGACGCCGGGTTGCCCAGGAAGCGCCCGTCGAGCAGGCCGGCCTTGAGCTCGCTCACCACATCGGCCAGCAGCTCGCGCTGCGCCTCGAGGGTTTGCGCCAGCACCGAACGCACCCCCTGCAGGTGCCCCTGCGCTTCCTGCAAGGCGCGCCGGGCCAGGCCGATGGCCATGCCGCACTGCAGGCCCAGGAACGCCGGGCGCACCGCCGGCAGGAACTGCCGGGCATCCTCATGCAGCAGCCAGTCGCGGCCCAGGGCCACCTGATCGAAATCCAGCGCGGCGGTATTGCTCGACTGCAGGCCCATCAGTTGCAGGTCGGGGGAGCGCTGCACCCCCGCGATGCCGTCGGGGATCGCCACCACGAACGGTGCACCGCCTTCGGCGCGGTCGATGGCGGCCGCCACCACGAAGCCGCCCTTGCGCAGGTTGGTGACCCAGTGCAGGCGCCCGTTGAGTGCCCAGCCCTGCTCGCCGCGCGCCGTGGCGCTGACCTGCAGCGACTCGATGCCGGACAGAAACTTCATTGCGTTGGAGAGCCCGGTGGCACCGGCCAGCTCACCGCTGAGCAACGACGGCAGCAGGCGCTCGCGCAGGGCGCTGTTGGGGCTGTGCAGCAGGTATTCGATAAAGGCCCGCTGGCCCCAGAACACGAAGGCGGCGGCCAGCGAATAGCTGGCAACGCTGGCCACGGTTTCCACGGCGTCGGCCACACTGGCGCCGCTGCCGCCCTGAAGCGGGTCCACACCCACACCCAGCACCTTGGCTGCGGCCAGTTGCCCCAGCACCTGCTGCGGGTCGCACCGGCCCTGGTCGAGCGCCTCGGCATTGGCCTCCAGCCAGTGCTGCAATACGGGATCAAGCATGTTCTTTCCTCCTTAGAACAGGGCGCCAGCCACACACTGGCGCCACGGGGCTCACTGAGCGTCGGCCTGCCAGCGGTACTTGGCCAGCTCGTCATTGAGCGGCGTGCGCGCAAACACGTTGGCGAAATTGCACAGCGTGGCCAGGCTCACCCCCAGGATAACTTCCAGGGCATGGCCTTCGGTGTAACCGGCCTCGCGAAACTCAGCGTAGGTGGCATCGCTCACATTGCCACGGGTGGCAATCACTTCGCGGGCAAACTTGGCCAGGGTTTCGAGCCTGGGCGATGGTAACTCGCCGCGCGCACGCAGGGCCTGCACCACTTCTTCGGGCAGCTTGGCCTTGTTAAGCGCCACCGCCGTATGGCCGGCCACGCAGAAGTCGCAGCCGTGCTGGGTGGCGGCAATCAGCTGCACCACTTCGCGCTCGGCCAGGCTCAGCTCGGCCTTGCCATTGAGCGCCGAAACCGTCACATAGGTTTCCAGCGCGGCCGGCGCGTTGGCCAGCACGCCCAGCAGGTTGGGAATGAAGCCGGAATTCTTCTGCGCGTTCTCCAGGAACGGGCGCGCGGCTTCCGGGGCGCTTTGCACGGTGTGTAGAGTGATGCGTGACATGGCGTGGTCTCCTGCATACTGAAGGTGTTCGCCAAGTCTGTTGGTTATAAGAAAACCGATCCATATTCTACAGTCGCGATTACTTGCTCCTGAGTGTTTCCATTAGATGATTTCTTCCAGCGTTTTGGTCGATTGGTTATTAGAGCGTCTGGAACTGGACGCCAGCCTGTTCCATGTGGGGCGCTACTGCGGTGGCTGGCACGCCAGCACCCAGGGCCTGGCCCGGGCCAGCTTTCACGTGGTGGTGCAGGGCCACTGCTGGCTGCACATCGACGGCCAGCCCGAGCCGCAGCGGCTGGAGGCCGGCGAGGCGGTGTTCCTGCTGCGCGACCTGCCCTATCGCCTGTCCGACAGCGCCGACAGCGACACCGCGCGCTGCCAGCCGCGCATCCCGATGCAGGCACTCGACAGCCAGGCGGCGGATGGCGTGGGGCTGGTGTGCGGGTTCTTTCACTTCCAGCCGGGGCTGTCGTCGCTGATGGCCGAGTCGCTGGCCGACTGGATCATCCTGCGCACCGGCGACCCGTCGCTGCAGGCGGCGCGGGCGCTGTTCGAGCTGATTCTGGAGGAATGCCAGCGCACCCCCGCACCCTCCTCCACCCTGCTGGAGCGCCTGAGCCAGTTGCTGTTCTTGTACGTGCTGCGCCAGCAGGTGAGCGACAACCAGGACCTTGGCGGCCTGGTCGCCCTGGCCCGTCACCCGGCGTTCGCCCCGCTGCTGGAGCAGTTGATCGAACACCCCGAACAGCCCTGGTCGCTGGAGAGCATGGCCGCCTGCACAGGGCTGTCGCGCTCGGCCTTCTTCAAGCGTTTCAACGAGCTGGCCGGCCAGTCGCCGGGCCAGGTGCTGCTGGCGCTGCGCATGCGTCACGCCTGCCAGTTGCTCAAGGCCAACAACACCGTCGAGCAGGTCTGCGCAGCGGTGGGCTATCAGTCCATCGCCGCCTTCACCCGGGCGTTCGGCAAGGCCATCGGCGTGCAGCCCGGCGCCTACCGCCGCCAGCACGAGGGCCGCTGAAACAAAGGCTGTGCGGTAATCGAACAGAACCCGTCGTCGCCCCCTAAAGTCATGCGCCGCGCCTCCGATAGCAGCCTACCCACCGCACAGAGTGGGGGTATTTTTTACTGCCAGGAGTAATGCCCGCATGCTTGCCGACCTCAAGATCCGCACCGGAATGTTCTGGGTGCTGCTGCTGTTCAGCGCCACCCTGCTGTTTTCCACCGTCAGCGCCTGGCGGGCGGCGGTGGGCAGCGACGCGCAGATCAACGAGCTGGACCAGACCGCCCAGCAGTCCGACCGCCTCAACAACGCGCTGCTGATGGCGATTCGCGCCAGTGCCAACGTGTCGTCGGGCTTTATCGAGCAGCAAGGCGGCCACCTCGACAGTGCCAAGGCGCGCCTGGCCATGTCGCAAAAGCTGCTGGGCGACAGCCAGGCGCTGGTCGACGCCTTCGTCACCAACACCCATGAGCCGGCGCAAAAGGCCCTGGCCCAGGACCTGCAGCGCACCTTCGCCGACTACGCCAACGCCGTGGCCGGGCAGCGCGCCGCCACGCTCAAGGGCTCGCTGGACGACTACTTCACCGTCAACGTGGATGCCGGCAACGCCATGCGTGCCCTGCAGGCGCTGCGCCAGCAACTGGTGGCTGCCCTGGCCGAGCGCAGCCGGCAGATCATGGCCGAGTCCGACCAGCGCCTGGCCACGGCCCAGTGGCTGAGCGTGCTGCTGGGGCTGTTGACCCTGGTGCTGGCCGCCGTGTGCTGGGCCTTTATCGTCGCCCGTGTGCTGCGCCCGCTGCGCGAGGCCGGCGTGCATTTTCAGCGCATTGCCGGGGGCGACCTGAGCGTGCCGGTGACGGTACGCAGCCACAACGAGATCGGCCAGCTGTTCGCCGAACTGGAGCGCATGCAGCACAGCCAGCGCGATACCCTGGGGCAGATCACCGCCTGCGCCACGCAGCTGTCCAGCGCCGCCCAGGCCCTGGACAGCGTGACCGAGCAGAGCACCCAGAGCCTGCGCCAGCAGGACCAGGAGCTGGAACAGGCCGCCACGGCGGTTACCGAGATGACCACGGCGGTCGAGGAAGTGGCGCGCAATGCGGTGTCCACCTCCCAGGCGGCCAGTGCCTCCAATGCCTTGGCCGAACAGAGCCGCCAGCAGGTCGCCGACAACATCGACGGCACCCAGGCCATGGCTCGTGAAGTGGCGATCAGCGGCGAGCGCCTGCAACAGCTGGCGGTGCAGATTCGCGAGATAGGCACGGTGCTGGAGGTGATCCGTTCGGTGTCGGAGCAGACCAACCTGCTGGCGCTCAATGCCGCCATCGAGGCGGCGCGTGCCGGCGAGGCCGGGCGCGGGTTTGCGGTGGTGGCCGATGAGGTCAGGACCCTGGCCTACCGCACGCAGCAATCGACCCAGGAAATCGAGCAGATGATCAACAGCGTGCAACAGGGCACCCAGGCGGCGGTGGACTCGATGCAGGCCAGTACCGGCCGCGCGCAGTCCACGCTGGGCATCACCCAGGCGTCAGGCCAGGTGCTGGAGGGCATCTACACGGCCATCGGCCAGATCAACGAGCGCAACCTGGTGATTGCCAGCGCGGCAGAGGAGCAGGCCCAGGTGGCCCGCGAGGTGGATCGCAACCTGCTGAACATTCGTGAATTGTCGGGCCGCTCGGCGGCGGGCGCCGAGCAGACCCGCGTCGCCAGCCATGCGCTGTCGCAGCTGGCCACGCAACTGACCACGCTGGTCACGCGTTTTATCGTCTGAGGTGCGGCGCCGGTTCGCCGGCAAAGCCGGCGCCTACAGGGCACCGCGCCCCTTCAGAACCACTCCCGACGCTCCTCGAACGCGGCCCGGATCATGGTCACCAGCACCTGCACCAACGCTGCCTGCGCCGCACGCTCATGCACCGCCAGCCACGCCGTGCGGCGCATCGGCGCCTCCAGCAACCCCGGCAATGCCAGCAGGCCACGGTCCAGCTGCGCCGCATAATGCGGCAGCAAGCCGATGCACGCGCTGCACTTGATCAACTGGCTGAACAGGTCATAGCCCGGCACCCGCGTCACCCCCGCCTCGCGCTCGTTCAACAGGCGGTTCCACGGCGCCAGCGCCGCCACCTGGGCCTCGCCCTGCCACTGCACCAGCATGTAGTCGCGCAGGTCGTCCCGGCACACCGGCCGGTTGCTCTCGCGCGAATAGCGCTTGGCAATGTGCGGGTGATACTCCAGCTGCGCCAGGCGCGTCGGCGCCTCGCCGGCAAACCCCGGCAGCGGTACGCTGCCCGCCTCGTCATCGAGCCACAGCACCACATCGGCCTGCGCCAATCCCTGTGCATCCAGGCCGCTGACATCCAGGCGGATCCCGGCGTTCTGGCGCACGAAAGCCACCAGGTTGCGCGCCAGAATGTCCTGCATGATCGGCTCGGCCACCGCCAGGCGCACCAGCACCGGCGCATC
Organism: Pseudomonas palmensis; assembly: GCF_049942755.1. Classification (NCBI taxonomy): domain Bacteria; kingdom Pseudomonadati; phylum Pseudomonadota; class Gammaproteobacteria; order Pseudomonadales; family Pseudomonadaceae; genus Pseudomonas; species Pseudomonas palmensis. The sequence goes on along the minus strand of NZ_CP187958.1, from coordinate 4,600,908 downwards.
CAGCGTGGTCATGGCCTGTGGCTTGCTGCTCAGGCTCGACTGCAGCAACGCCTGCAACTGGCGCCCCTCGCGGCTGAGCACCAGGGCATGGCCGCGGTTGACGAACAATGGGTACCCCACCCGCGCTTCCAGCTGCGCCAGCTTCTTGCGCAACAGGGTGGACTTGAGGTTGAGGCTGCGCGCAGCCTGCATGAAGCAGCCGCACCGCGCACTGGCCAGAAAACAGCTGAGCATCTGCTCGTCCTGCACCCAGCCCAGCCCGGCCCGCACCTTGGCCAGCGGCTCGGCCGGCGGATAATCGGGCACGTAGTGCGGCATATCGAACATCGGCATCCTCGCCTCCTGCCGGGCCCCGGCCAGGGCCCGCTCTTCCTTGATCGACGCCGCCTAGCGGCTGGCGTCCATGACCTGATTGAGCGCAGCGCCATCGATACTCAGCGTCGCGCTGTTGAACATGCCGTCCACGTAGGCCCGGGCCACCTGTTCCTGGCGCTGGGCGCGCAACAGGTCACGCAGGCTGTCGCGCACCTCGTCCAGGCTGGCCACACGCGGCGGCTGCACCTCGATGAGCTTGACGATGTGAAAGCCCGCCGCGCTCTGCAACGGCTCGCTCACCGCCCCTTCCTTGAGCTGCGGCACCGCATCGCGCACCTGCGGCAGCAACTGGCTCAGCGGCTGTAAACCACTGTCGCCGCCACGCTGCGCACTCTCGCGGTCCTGCGAGTTGGCCCTGGCCAGCGCGGCAAAGTCGGCATTGGCAGCCTGGGCCTGCTTGCTCAGGGCCAGCGCCTGCTTGCGCACGCGTGCCACCGACTGCTCGTCCGGCACGGCCAGGAAGATCTGGCTCAGGTGATAGCGCGTGGGCAGTTGCAGGCTGGCCTTGCCGTTCTCGTAGGCCGCCTGCAGTTCAGCCTCGCTGGGATAGTCGGCCGGTACCTGGCTGACCGAGTTCAGGTAGTCGCGCAGCACGATCTGCTCCACCACCGCATGGGTCTGCGCCTGCACATCGGGACGCTCCGACCAGCCCTGGGCCTGGGCCTGCTGGTACAGCGCCTTTTCCGCCAGGCGCGAGCGAATCCAGCCCTCCAGGGCCTGGCGATTGCCGCTCAGTTCCTCGCGCGCCGGCGCCGGCAGCTTGGCGAACAGCGCCTTGAGCTCCTCCACGCTGACCTGCTGGTCGCCCAGGCGCGCCAGCGCCGGCCCCGCATCGCTCGCCACAGCGGCAACCGCCGGCGCTTTCGCGCTGGCTGCCACCGGGTCATCCCCCGTGCGCAGTGCCAACACCACTGCCACGCCCAGAACGGCCAGCGCGCCCGCGCCGGCCCACAGCGTACGTCGAGTCACGAAGCGCTCACCGCTTCAGCCCCGGCCACCGCCTCGTCCTGCACCTGGGCCACGTTGCGGCTGTAGTCGCGCAGGTACACGATGAACTCCTGCAGCAGGCGGTCCCACAGCACCAGGCTGCCCAGCAGGTGCTTGTGGCTGACGCCGTCGGCCACCATCACGTCCATCTCCATCACCAGGAACTCGCCCTGCACCGACAGCCGCGCGAAGCGGCGCGACACGTTCCAGCGTTCGGCCAGCCCGGCCGGCAGTTCACCCTGGATGCGCAGGGCGCAGCTGTAGGTGAAGTCGAGGAACTCGCCCTCGCGCTCGGCACGGTTGCCAAAGCGCACCGCATAGCCCACGCCCTGGCTGGCACTGAGCAGTTGCACCACGGCATTCTGCTCGCTGCGATTGACTCGGCAACCTGCATCCTGCAACAGGGTGGTCAGAGAGTCGGCGCTGACGGTTTCGATCAGTTGGTTGTCGCTCATGGCTTCGCTTCCTTGTGTCAATTGACTTGCGGTTTGCTGCCGCCCTGCGCGGCATCGAACTGGGTCTGGTACAGCTGATCGCCGTAGGCCTGGGCAAGTTCCTCGAACTTCACCCGGGCGCCCCCGGCAAAGGGTTGGCGCATCTTCATCACATCCGCCACATCGATCTTTTCGTAGGCCGCAAGAATCCCCTTGGCGACCCCGTACATCTGCTGATTCTTTGCCGAACACGCCAGCACCTGCTGCTCGCGCTCGGCCAGGCTGGCGGCCAGGCGCGCACGCTCGGCTTCCTTGGCCTTGGCCATGCCCAGCAGCTCGTCGTAGGCCTGCTTGTACTTGCCCAGTTGCGCGTTGCTGCTGGCCACCAGCGCCTGCGCCTGGCCGTGCAGGGCCTGCTGCTGGCCCAGCAGCTGCTCGGCCTGGCCACGGGCCTGGGCCAGTTGCGCGGTCAGTTGCTGCACCTGGGCCTGGGCCGCATCGCGTTGCTGCTCGGCGCTCTGGCGCGCCGCCGAAGCCTGCGCCTGTTCGCTCTGCAGCGCCTGCAACTGCTGGGTGGTACTGCGCAGCTGGGTGCGCAGGCGCTCTTCCATGCCTTCGGCCGCAGCCACCCCCGCCCAGCTCACGCCCAACGCCACCAGCAGGTACGAACAACAGGCCCGATAGGCTCGCTTGTTCATGCTCTTTCTCCCTGTGCGCGCCTGCTAGAAGCGCGTGTTGACTTCAAGTTGTAGCACATCGATATCGAACGGCGCGCCGTAGACCGCCTCGGTACTCATCCAGCGCGCCGTGGCGTACACGTTCTGGTCCAGGCCGTAGTTGGCACCGAGGATGTAGCCCTTGGCGTTGGTGCCGCCCAGGTGGAACGAGGAATCGTTGAAGCCGTCGGGCAAGGCATCGGGCTGGATGTGCTTGTAGCCGGCGAACAGGTTCCAGTCGCCCTGCTTTTTCAGCTCCAGCGCGTTGCCCAGGGTGAACTGCACCATCCACGCATTGGCACCGCTCTTGATGTTGCCGTCGCTGTCGAGGTTGTTGGCCAACTGGCCGGCCGAACGCTTGCGCATCTCGCCTTCGTCGTAGGCCAGGTTGTGGATGTAGTTGGCCTGGCTGCGCAGTTTGAAGTCGTGCGGCAGCTCGGTGTCCCACACCGCGTTCAGGTCCAGCAGGTTGAACTCCGATGCCAGCCCCACGAACTGCGGCTGCGGGGTGGCGGCCGGGTTGGCCGGGTTGGGCGTGATGTCGCGCAGCAGGAACAGCGTGTTGCCCTTTTGCATGAAGGTCGGGCGGCTGCCGTCACTGTCGCAGCCGGGGTCGCCGTTCCACGGCTCGCATGCCCCGGAGCGCTCGCCGGCAATGTCGTCGAAGCGGTAGTAGGCCAGCGCGCCCTTGAGCCGGTTGCTGTCGTTGATCTGCCAGTTGGCGCCCAGCTGCGCGCCGTACAGCCACTTGTTGTCGCTGCTCTCCTTGTCCAGCCCGTTGCTGCTGGCGGTGTCGGCGCTGTACTCCACCGGGAACGCGCCGAGGGTCCCGAACAGGCTCAGGCTGTCGCTCAGCGGCTGGTTGAACAGGGCCGCCACGCCGTCGAAGTTGAGGTCGTTGGAATACAGCATATCGGTGGACATGAACGGGTTGGCGATACGCCCGCCGGTCAGGGTCACGCGCTCGCTGGCCACCCAGCTCAGGTAGCCCTGGTCGAGCCACAGGTCCTTCTTGCCGAAGCCGCCGCCCAGGGTCTGGGTGGTGGACACCGGGCCGTTGTCGCTGCCGGTGCCGATGCGGATACCCGCCGTCCAGCTCGGCGACAGCACCGCCTTCAGGCCCAGGCGCGCGCGCAGGCGCAGCAGGTTCTCGCGGTCTTCGCGGGTATTGAGCAGCGGCGGCAGGTTGCGCCCGTTGTTGGGGTTGACGTCGTAGGGGCCGTCGGCGTTGAGCTTGGCGAAATCGATGATCTGGTTGCTGTTGTTGCCCGAGAAGTAGCGCGACTCGTCGCGCAGGCGCACGTCGCCATCGAAGCTGATGCGCGAGGCCCAGTCGGGGAAGGTGTTGGGCGCGGCCCAGTTCTCCTGCCTGGCCTGGGCCATCACCTCGGCCTTGACCTCGTCGCGGATCTGGTCGCGCACGATGGCCGGCACATACTGCACGCGCACCTCGCCATTGGCCGCCGGCACCGCCGCCACGCTGGCGCGGGCCTGCACCGCCTCGCTTTCGGCCTGGTCGATCAGGGCCTGGGCCTGGTCCTGCTTGAGCACACCCTGCTGCACCAGCAGGCGGATCAGGTTGATCGTCGCGTTCTGCGACGGCGCCGGGGTCTGCGCCACGGCCGGACCGACCGCCGCGGCGACCACCAGGCCGACTGCCAGGGTCAATCGGTTCACTGAGCACATCATGGATTTACCGCTCCTGTTGGTAAGTCGTGCGTCGTAGGGATCGGGCGCCGGGTTCATCCGCGGCGCCCCTGCAAGGCGATGCGCACCGGCAGGGTCAGGCTCGCCGGCGGGCGCTGGGTCATGGCCGGGGCGGCGCGCAATGCGGCCAGCACCTGGGCGTCCACCGCGGCATCGCCGCTGGAGCGCACCAGCTCGACGCGGGTCACCTCGCCGGTTTCGCTGAGCCAAACATCGCCCTGCAGGTTGAAGGTCAGGTTGCGCAGCTCGGGGTTGTCGCGCAGCAGGCGCTGGAAGGCATACGCCAGGAACTGGCCGTAGCTGCCGCTGCCCAGCCCGCCACCGCCGCCGGCCATGCCGCCGCCCTTGCCGGCACCGATGTTGAAAGCGTCCCCGCCCGCCTGTGCATCGCCGTCGATCTGCATCGGGTTGGCCATGTCATCGGCCGGGCTCGGCGGCGCCTCCTCGGCCGGCTTGACCTCCTCGGCCTCGGGCACCGGCTGCGGCTCGACAATCTTCTCTTCCACGGGCGGCTCCGGTTCCTTGGGGGGCTCGGGGGGAGGCGGCGGTGGGGGTGGCGGCAGCGGAATGATCGCGGGGATCTTCGGTGCCTCGCGGCGCACCCCGCTCATGTCGTTGGCCCACTGCCACAGCAACCAGGCCAGGCCCGCGCCCACCAGTGCCACGACGCCCCACTTGAGCAGGCGCCGGCTATCGAACTTCTGGTTCATGGGCATCCTCAACCCTGGTTCGGCTTGCCGGTCACCAGCCCGACCTGGGCCAGCTCCAGCCGACGCAACAGGTCGAGCACCTCGACCACCTTCTGGTACTGCACCGCCGCGTCGCCGCGCACGATGATCGGGAAGTCCGGGCTGCGCGCCTTCTCGCTGCGCAGGCGCTCTTCCAGTTCGGCCAGGGTCACCGGGTAGGCGTCGAGAAACACCTGCCCGGCATCGTTGACCGAGATCGCCTTGGTCTTGGGCTGGGACAGCGACACCGAGGCACTGGCCTTGGGCAGCTGGATCTGGATGCCCGACACCTGCGCGGTGGCGGTGAGGATGAACATCACCAGCACCACCATCAGCACATCCACCAGCGGGGTGACGTTGATGCTGTCGACGGCCGCGTCGTCGTCATCGTCGTGGGAAGCATTCATGGCTGCCATGGCGCTCTCCTCAGGCCGGTACGGACGGGTGGGCAGCGTGGGCAGCACGCCGGTGGCTGGCCTCGCCGGCTTGGCCTTCGCCATGCAGCTCGGCCAGGCGCGTGATGAACTCGTCGACGAACACGCGCATGTCGGCGCTGACCTCCTTGTTGCGGGTGATCAGGCGGTTGTAGCCAAACAGCGCGGGGATCGCGACGAACAGGCCCATGGCGGTGGCCAGCAACGCCGCGGCCATGCCGGGGGCGATGGCGTTGATGTTCACGTCACCGGCCATCGCGGTGCCCAGGAACACCACCATGATCCCCAGCACGGTGCCCAGCAGGCCGATGTAAGGGCCGCCGGCAATCGCGTTGGACAGGCTCGACAGCTTCGAGCCCAGCGCCTGGTTCTCGCGGGTGCGCACCCCGTCCATGGAGCAGCGAATGGCCTCGATGGTGGCCGCCGACACCGCCGAGGTGTCGAAGCCCTGGGCGCGGCGGGTACGGATCTCCTTGACCGCCACCAGGTACAGGCGCCATAGCGACGAATGCGTCAGGCGCTCGCCCAGGGCGGTGTCGTCGGCGAACATCTCAAGGCGCGTGCCGATGTTGGCGAACTGCTCGCGAAACAGCCGGTTGGCCTGGCTGACGTGGTTGAGGGTGCGGTTCTTGCGCAGCATGATCACCCACGACTGCACCATCATCAGCACCAGCACCGCGATGATGATCCAGGCGTCCAGCGGCACCGCCTTGAGCAGAAAGCCCAGGCTGCCGAAACCGAAACCGGACTGCTCTTCATCCACCCCGTACACCACCAGGCGCGACTCGGCGCCCTGGGCCAGCGCGTCGGCCTGCAGCACCGGCACGGCGCGGGCGATGCGCGACAGGCGCAGCTCGTCCATCGCCCCCACGAACGGCACATAGGCGCCGGCCGGCTGACCCTCGGCCGGCGGCAGGTCGGCGCCGATGGCCAGGGTCGAATTGAACGCCGGCACCGCCGCGGTCAGGCTGGCGACCTGGCGCCCGTCCACCAGCAGGCTGAGCGTACCGCCCTCGCCCACCAGCGCCAGGTGTTGCCACTGGCCGGCATCGAGCACCTGGCCGGCAGCGCTGCGCAGGCCGTTGACCTCGACGAACGGCAGGCCCTGGCTCACACCCAGCAGCAGGCGGTTTTCACCTTCATGGCGGGCCAGCAGCAACTGATCGCCCAGCAGCTGGTCCTGGCGTACCCAGGCGCTGAAGGTGAAGGCGGCGCCAGCTGGCAGTTGCAGCGACGGGCTGGGTGCCAGCAGCAGCGGCTGGCCGTTGAACTGGATGGCGCGACCGATGATGCCCTCGATGCTCGCCGCACTGCCCTGGGCCTGGTTGCCGTAGGGGCTGGCGTCACGCGGTGCGGCGCCGTCGAAGTGCATCAGCAGGGTGTAGTCGGCATCGAAGGCCGGTTGCGCATTGGCCGGCTGCGCCTTGGGGTTGCCGTAGTACATCCACAGGTCCTGGCGCTGGCCGCCCTGCACGTCCGGCACGTCGACCCAGATCAGCGCCATGCCCATCAGCGGGTCGAAGCTTTCGATCTGGTGGTTGAGCACGGTCTTGTCGTCGCTGGCCACGAAGCGGATGTCCGCGCCGTTTTCATTGACCCCGTCAAAGCTGAAATTGCCGGTGTGCAGGCGTACCAGCAGTGCCGTGCGGCCCAGCGACTGGGTCAGCGCCGCGCCCTGGGGCGTGGTGTCGACGGAAATCTGCTTGCGGAACTGCCAGTCGTCCTGCCACCAGGCACTGGCGCTGCCCGGCAGGGCAAAGCCCAGGCAAATGAGCAGGGTCAAGATGAGGCGTTGCATGGAATGTCTCCAGAGTCGATGCCGATGGGGTCAGAAGGTTGCCTGTACGCTGAAGTGCAGACGCGAGTGGTTTTTCTCGGTGTTCGCGCCGTCCTTGAGCGGCAGGCCCCAGTCCAGGCTGCCGGACAGCCAGTCGTTGAGGGTGGCGCGGGTGCCCAGGCCGACGCTGGCCAGGCTGAAGTGGTCGTCCTGCTCGGGCAGCGGGTCCTGCAGCGACAGCTGCGCGCCTTCGGCGAACACATAGAAGCGCCAGTCGCTGATGTAGCTGCCCACGTAGCGGCCCAGCGAGGGCGTGCGCAGTTCCTGGGAGAACAGCAGGCCGTCGTCGCCGGTGCGTTCGGCGGCCAGGTAGCCGCGCACCGAGGTGGCGCCGCCGGCAGCGAACTGTTCGTTGGACACCAAGGCCCCGGAGGCCAGTTGAAAGCCCAGCTTGGTTGCGCTCTGCCAGTCGCCGGCAAACGTGAAGGTGTAGTTCGCATCGCCCTTGAGCGCGGCGAAACTGGAGTCGGCGCGGTAGCGCTTGTAGTCGAAGGCCTCGTCGTCGCTGCCGTAGCCGAACAGCCGGCGTGTGCCGGCCACCAGGCTCAGGCCCAGCCCCAGCTGCGAGGCTTCGGTGTAGCGAAAGCCGTTGTAGGCCAGGGTGATCGGTGCGTACTTGAGCGGCACGGTATCGCGCTCGCCGCCCAGTTCGACCTGCTCGTCGAAGTCCTTGAAGTCGATGCCCACGGAAAACGAGTTGGCCCAGTTGCCGTCCGGCACCAGTGAGTAGATCGCCGACAGCCCGTAGGAATGGCCCTTGCCCAGCACGTTGCTGCCGCCCACGGTGGCCACGCTGCTGTCGGACTTGTAGCCGCTGGCCTGCAGGGTCCAGCGCGGGTTCAGGGGCGCGCTGTATGAACCGGACCACACCTGCGCGTTGTCGGTGTCCTGGGGGGCGGTGAACCAGGTCAGCGACACGCTGTGACCCAGTTGCCAGAGGTTGTTGTAGCCCACGGTGGCCACGCTGCGCAGCTTTCTGGTGTCGGCGCTGTAGTCGTTGTTCAGGCCGATGCTGGCGTGCCAGGGCTGCTTGTCTTCGACCTGCAGGTCAACGTCCAGGGTGCCGGGGCGCTGGCCTTCGCGCACCAGTGGCATCACCTGGCGCCCGGGGCCGCGGTTGAGTGCGGCCAGTTCGCCCTGGACCTTGGCAAAGTCCGGCACCTGGCCCTCGCTCAGGGCCGGCACCTGCTCGCGGATCTCCACGGGCGAGTAATGCCTGGCGCCGACCACTCGTACCCGGCCGACCCTGGTTTCGCTGACCTGCAGGTACACCACGCCGCCTTCGACCTGCTGCTCGGGCAGCTCGACGAACACTGACTGATAGCCCAGCGCCTGATAGCGTTTCTGCAGGGCCTCGCGGGCGCCTTCCAGATCCACCAGGGTCTTCTGCGGGCCGAGGTAGGGGTACACCGCCTCCTCGATGGCGCGGGCATCGAGCACGGTGTTGCCGCGCACCACGTACTCGTTGATGTCGACGCGACGCTCGGCCTGTTCGGCGCTTGCGTGGTGGGTTCCCAGGGCCAGCAGCATCACTGCGCCGGCTCGCCACCCGTTGAAAAACAAATGCTCCACACCGCCCCCTCGTTCAAGGAAATCCGTCTGGCCCAGGGCCGTGTCTTATGAATGGTTGTCTGCGCCGCCGTGACCGGCGTGGCGGGCCAGCCAGCTGTGCAGCTGGGCCAGGTTGAGGCTGAACTCGGGCATCTGCGCCAGGCCCGCGTTGCACACCTCGTTGACGATCGACTGCAGCAGGCGCGTGGCCTGCTGGCAGGCCAGCAGTGCGTTGAGGTCGTGGCTGAACAGGTTGAAGCTCCACACCCGCGACTTGAGTTCCAGGCCCACGAACCAGCGGAACAGCAGGTTGTAGTTGAGCTGTTCGTAGAGTTGTTTTTCGCTGGGGACCGAATACAGCAGCTGCAACAGCAGCAGGTGCATCAGGGTGTGCGGGGCGATGCTCATCGCGTTGCGCCGGGCCAGGTCGGCCAGCTCCTGCGCGTGGGCGGCCAGCAGTTCCTCGACCCTGGGCTTGAGCATCACCAGCGAATGGCCTGGCGGGATGCAGCTGGAGACTTCCTTGAGCGCGCTTTGCCAGTCGTCCTGGGACACGATCCACACCCAGGGTGCGCCGTAGCGGTACACCGACACCGGTTGCTTGCGCGCGGCTTCGACGATCTTCGCCAGGCGTTGATCGAGTTCCTGCATTCCGACTTTTGCGTAGCGTTCCATGGTTCCCATCGCTCCACTCCCTTCGTCCCTGTGCGGCTGCGCAGTGACTGCACATACCCATGACGGGGGTGGCGCTTTGCTACCGAACTTTTGTCACCAAAGCTTCATGAAGAGAGATGCAGGGCCTGGGCTATCCAGCGCCCTCAGGGTCGTGCGCCGCCTGCGCGGCGCTCGGTTTGAAGAGCGCCACAACTACTTCATCGACTGGCGCCTGCCGGGCCCGCCCCAACCGCCCGCCCCTCACCCCTGCTGCACCCAGACCAACCGAACCGCAAACCCCACCAGCAGCCCACCAAACACCCACTGCTGAACCTTCTGCGCCAGCGCGCGCTGCTCCAGTTGGCGCCCGACCCACCCGCCGGCCAGTGCATACACCCCATCGAACATCATCCCCATCACCACCAGCACCAGCCCCAGCAGCGCGAACTGCTCACCCACCGCCCCCTGTGCGGGGTGGATGAACTGCGGCAACAGCACCGAGCAGAACAGCAAGGCCTTGGGGTTGAGCAGGTTGGTCAGAAAGCCCTGCGCTATCGCCGCCCTCCACGTGCCACGTACCGCTGCACCCCCCGGGCCCTGCACTGCACCCGCCACGGGCCTGAACATCTTCACCCCCAGCCACAGCAGGTAGGCCGCCCCGGTGTACTTGACCACCTCGAACGTCCAGGGCAGTACCTTGAACAGCGTCGCCAGCCCGACGGCGGCCAGGGTCACGTGGCACGCCCGGGCAACCGCCAGCCCCAGCACGGTCGCCAGCGCCGCCCGCCGCCCCTGGCGCGCACCGGTCTGCAGCAGCAGGATCATGTCCGGGCCCGGCATCAGGTAGATCATCGTCAGGGCAGTCAGGTAGAGCAGTTTTTCGTCCATTTCAACGACCTCAGGCTGGGGCAACAGAGTGAAAATTCTATGCCGGAAGGTCGAGGCAGGTGCTTGCGTTATGCGCCCGCAACGGGGCTATTATTGGCAGGATGTACCAATTCAATACCTAGACACAGGCCACTTATGCCAAACCACGAGCCAACCTACCCCAAGCTGGACGGTTACGACCAACGCATCCTTGGCGCACTGCAGCGCGACGGGCGCCTCACCAACGTGCAACTGGCTGAAGAGATCGGGCTGTCGGCTTCGCCGTGCCTGCGACGGGTGAGGCTGCTGGAAGAAGCCGGGGTGATCCGCGGCTACCATGCCAGCCTCGAAGCCGAGGCAGTCGGCCTGGGGTTGACGGTGTTCGTGGGGGTGAAGGTCGAGCGGCACCATGAGGTCGAAGCGGAAAACTTCCGCCTGGCCGTGCTGTCCCTGCCCGAGGTGGTCAGCGCCTTTCTGGTGTCGGGCGAGTCGGATTTCCTGTTGCATGTGGTGGTGCCGGATCTGCGCGGCTATGAGCGGTTCCTGACCGACACGCTGCTCAAGCTGCCGGGGATCCGGGATATCCGCAGCAACTTCGCAATCAAGACGATCAAGCCGCAGGGGGCGCTGCCGCTGGGGCACCTGGGGCGGTAAGCGGGTAGCAACGACCGGCCCACCCGCCCCGAACCGAACCTGGCAACCCTACAGCACCAGATTCCCGCGCTCCTCCTCCGTCAACCGCCCCCGCGCCTGCTCATCCAGCGCCCCGGCCCCCAGCACCTGCACCGGGCTCTGCGGGTTGTACTGCGGCCCCAGGCTCGCACCCTCCTTGCCCGGCACCAGGCGCTCGGTACCAAACCCCAGCACCTGCACGGTGATCACCGACGGCTGACGCTGGCGGGCCGCGGCCTGCTGCTGGCGCACCGCATCTTCGGCGGCCTGGGTCGCCGACGACGCCGCCGCACTCGCCGACGAGATCGCGCCGGTGTTCACCGCCGCCACCACCGGCATGCCCTTGGCATCACCCTGCACCTGGATGTTGGCCGCGTTCACCACCTGCAACGCGGCAATGTTGACGTTGCCCGACACCCGGATGCCCGCCTCCCCCGCATCGATGGTGCCCAGCGGCGCAATCAGGTCGATGTCTCCCGGCGGCACTTCCACCACCGGCGCCAGGGTGGCGATACCCGCACCGGTACTCGGCACCGTGGGCGACAGGCTGCTGTTGCCCCAGGTGTCGTACAGCCGGCGCGGCGGGGTGTAGACCACCGTGGTCTTGGAACCACGCCCGGCGTTGATGTCGCCCTCGGCCGACCAGCCCAGAATCGACCCGCCAAAGGTGGTCATGATGCGGCTCTGCCCCAGCAGGATGCTGCGGCGCGCGTACAGCTGGATATCGCCGTTGCCCTGGGTGATCACCCCGGCGCCGGCCGGCGGCGCCTCGCCCTCCACGCCGAACACCTGCTGGCCACCGGGGGTGAGCATCTGGATCGCGCCCCCCACCTGGGTACGTACCCCGGCCCCGCCGAACATCAGGATGTCGCCGTCGTAGCGGATCGGGTTGCCGGCCACGTCCTGCTCGGGGAACAGCGCCGCGATCGCATTGCGCCCGCGCAGGTAGCTGCCCTGGCGCGGCCCACCCACGGTGTTGTACTCCAGGCCGCCGGCACGCAGCTCGGCAAAGTACACCTGGCGCGCAAACACCGCCTGCTCGGTCGCCGGCAGGCTGGCGAACCGCGCCCGCGCCTGGGCCGCATCGCCCTCGAAGGCGTAGCGCTCGGCCAGCCATTGACGCAACTCCTCGGCGTAGGTCTTGGCCACCTTGCCCGGCTGCGCCGCCAGGCTCTGGTTGCTGTCGGCAAGGTTGGCCGGGTTCAGGTACAGCTCGGCAAAGCGCGCATACCCTGGCCCCTGGGCGCCCACGCCGGCCTGCAACACCAGGCTTGCGCCGGGGCGGTTGTCGCCGGTGACGATGGCGCCCAGGCTGGTGATGGCTGCACGGTCCTCCTGGCGCAGGTCACGCCCGGCACTAACGGTGAGCGTGCCGGGGCCGGCCACGTTCAGGCCACTGAACAGGATGTCGCGCCCAGCCACCACCTGCGAGTGATCGGTGGCGTGGTTGTGCACGAACAGGTTGCCGCTGGACAGCGCCAGCGCACCGACGATGTCCGACATCATCGCCGGCACGTAGGTGGTCTCGCCAAGGCCGGTACCGCTGTACACGATGTCGCGCCCCGCCATCATCCACACCGGTGCGGCGCCCTCGTACCAGACGGCCCCATTGCGCGCATTGCCGAAGTTCAGGACCTCGCCCGAGCGCACCCCCACCAGGTCGCCGCTCACGGCGTAGATGCGCGCCGGCTGCAACTGCCCGTAGGCATTGGCGGTGCTGGTGCTGCCAAAGGCGAACAGCGGGAAGCGACCCGCTTCCAGGTCTGCCGCAATCCCGTCTGGCCTCTGGTTGCTGACGCTGTGGCCGTTGTAGCTGCCGATGAAACCCGGGTTGAACGGCGTGGCCAGGGCCGACGGTGCGGCGCCGGACTGGTTGATCGCATAGCCACCGGCGTAGATCGAACCCTGCGCCACCAGCTGCAACTGGGCATTGGCCGAAGGTGCCAGCAGCAACGAGTAGCCACTCGCGCCCTGCAGCCGGTTCTTCTCCCGGTACTGCGCGGAGTTCCCGTAGTACAGGTTGCCGGAGGCCGCCACCGCACGCAGGATCGACGGGTAGACAAAGCGCCCGTCGGTGGGCGAGGTATCCAGGCCGGACAGCGCATCACCGCTGACCGGCTGGGTCAATTCGATCAGTTGGGTGCTGGGGGTCAGGTCACCGCCCGCCGAGAACAGGTCGATGGCAGTGTTGGCCGTCCACAGGCTGAACCAGCTGTTGCCGCCCCCCGCCGCCGTGCCGAACGGCGTGGTGTTGAGCGTGGGCACACGGCCCGGGTCGGCCGCCGCCCCCAGCACCAGGTCGCCCCGGGTGCTCAGTTGCACCGTGGCGTCGCCGGGCACCACCACCAGGCCGCCTTTGGCGCTGGCCAGGGTGGCCTGGAACGGGTCGTACGCGCGGGTCTCGTGGCTGTCCTGCTGTATCCCGAGCGCGCCGTAGGCACGGTCGATACCGCCCAGGGCCGCTGCCGACACCTGCAGGTTGCCGCGCAGGTTGACCAGGGTACCCTGCAGGTCATGGGCGGCCACGCCCAGTACATCGGCGTTGTCGCCACGCCCCAGGGCCGCCTGGGTCGGGTTGACGGCGCCGCCGACCTTCAGGTTCAGGTCGCCGCCACCGCCCAGCGTCAGGCTGCCATCGCGGCCCACGCGGCCGGTGCTGCCCACTGCCAGCTGCAGGGCCTGGGTACGTGCGCTGTCGTCCCACTGCGTGCGGTACTGGTCAGCGGTATTGCCGATCACATCGAGGGTGCCGGCCTGCCCGCCCACCGTGACATCGAGGTTGCCCCCGCCCAGGGTGCCGAAGCCGGTGAAGCCGGCCACCACACTGTTGCGCTGGTAGCGCACATAGGTGCCAAAGTTGATCCACCAGGCCGTGGGTATCTGCTCGTCTGCCGCCAGCGCGTTGCCACTGCCCTGGCGCCACAGCCAGTTGCCGACCTGTGCAGTGGGCAACTGGTAGGCCAGGCGGGTCAGGCTGCCATATTCGCGGCTGAGGGAGTTGCCCGTCAGGTTGCCCCCCACCGTCAACAGCAGGTTGCCACCCTGCTCCGGGTACCAGGCCTGATACAGGCTCTGCGCGCCGCCATCGACCAGCGCCTCGTAGCCGCCGAGAAACTCCGGCAGCACCTGCCCGTCATTGGCCTGCCCGCGTGCCAGTTGATAGGCGGCTGGCACCGGGGTCGCCGTACCGGCGGTGTACACGCCGAACAGCGTGGTCATGTCCAGGTTGCCGGCGGCGATCAGGTCCAGGTCACCGGTACCGGTACGCAGCACGCTGTAACGCGAGGCGCCGCCGGGCACCGTGTCGTGCTCGGTGTTGCCCGGCGCGGTCATCACGCACCAGGTGGGGAACTCATCGCACAGGGTGGGGTAGCCAATCGCATCGAAGTCGATCAGATCGCCCGGCCTGGCATCTGCGCCAAACCCGTCGATGCCTTCCTGGGTCCAGGCCAGGCCACCGCCGGCGGCCGGTGCCCTGGCGCACCAGGTGGGGAACTCGTCGCACAGCGTGGGGTAGCCGATGGCGTCGAAATCGATCAGGTCACCGGGCCTGGCGTCCACGCCAAAGCCGTCGATGCCTTCCTGGGTCCACACCAGGCCGCCGCCGGCAGCCGGTGCCCGGGCGCACCAGGTGGGGAACTCGTCGCACAGCGTGGGGTAGCCGATGGCATCGAAGTCGATCGGGTCGCCGGGCTTGGCGTCCACACCAAACCCATCGATGCCTTCCTGGGTCCACACCCAGCCGGCACTGGCGCCTACCGCCAGCATGCCCACGTGGTGGTCGGCCAGGCGCAGGCGCCCGCTGGCGTTCGGGTCGGCCAGGCGCGGGTCGGCCGCCGTGGTATCGGCACCGGCCACCACGCGTAGGTTCCACGACTGCGAACCGGCCGGCAGCATGCTGGCGACCGCCCAGTTGGTGCCCTTGCCCTCGCTGCGCAGCGCCACCGAGCCCACGCCCCCCAGCTTGATATCGGTGCGCGGCGGAATGATCGCGCCGCGTTGCAGCACCAGGTTGCCCGCCAGCAGCACCAGGTCATCGGCGCCACCGTTCAGCAGGTGGCCCGGATCGGACGGCAGTGCCACGCCTTTTGGCCAGGTCATGGCCGTGACAGGCGTGTTGACCACCAGCCGCGTGCCGGCACCCAGTTGCATGCCCGCTTCCAGGCGCAGCGGGGCCTCCAGGCGGGTGCCCGCCGCCAGTGCCTGGCTGCCGTCGGCGTTGTAGAGCGCCGCCGAGAGCACGGTGCCAGCCGGCAGCTCGATCGCGGCCGAAAGGGTTGCACGCACTGGCAGCACAGCGCCCGAGGCCAGCACGCGCGCCTGTATCGGCAGGTCGTAGTTGAGCACCTGGCCGGCCAGAAAACCGGTGCCCTCGTGCAGCTCGACCCCACCGTTGGGCACCACCACCTGGGCACCATAGGCCAGGCGCCCTTCCAGCAGCACCCAGCCGCCGTCGTCCTGGGTCTCGGGTGGCGGCGCGAAGCCGTCGTTGATGCTGCCCAGCACCTCCACGTCGCCACCGGCACGCAGGCTCAGGCTGCCGGCCTCGCCCGAGCCGTACACCGCGCCGGTCTTGTGCACGTTGGGGTTGAGGCTGGCATAGCGGTAGCGCGACAGGTCGAGGTCGCCGCTGACCACCAGGTCGCCGTCGGTGATCACTTCAAGCCCCGGGCGCAGGTGGAACTGCTGGGCGTAACCCTTGACCAGGCCGGCGAGCTTGCCGTTGACCAGCGCCGTGTTGGCCAGGGCGCTGTCGATGAACTGCACGCTTTGCGCGTGGCGTGCGTCGAGGTAGGCCTGGTCGATCTGGACATAGGGCTTGCCGCTGACATGCGGGTCGACGCCCTGCGGGGCCGCATGATCGCGCGCCATGGCGAACAGGTCGATGCGCTGCGCACCAAGAATCGACAGCGCCTGCGAGGCGTCGATGGCGATGTCGCCATGGGTCGGGTCGTCGGCCCGCAGCCGCGGCGCATACAGCGCCAGGGTGCCGCGCTCGCGGCCATCGTGCTGGCCGGCGCCGCCGCCCAGTGGTGCGTCGGTGCCATGGCGCAGGTCGATACGCACGCCACGCGCCAGGGTCAGTTGCCCGGCACCGGCATTCAGCTCCACCGTGGCCCGGTTGGGGCTGTCGATGATCTTGCCGTAGCTATCCACGCGCAGCACGCTGCCATGTGCATCGAGCACCGCGCCCTGGGCCAGGGTCAGGCCATTGCCGGCGGCCAGGCGAATGCTGCCGACACGCTCGCCGCTGGCATCGATCAGGCCGTTGACACGCAGATGGCCGTTGTCCAGCGACACCTGCACCTGGTTGGCGCGCACCCCGTTGCCGATCTGCAGGTCGCCCTGCTTGAACTGGAAGCGCCGGCTGCCATGCACGCCGCCGTCGTTCAGGCGCTGGTTGAGCGTGGCGAAGGCACTGCTCAGGTCACCGGCCAGCCCCTGGGCACGCAGGGTGAAACCCGCACCCGCGTAGGGCACCTGGGTGCCCCCGGCATCGTAGTGGCCGGAGCTTGCGCCCAGGAGGCGGCCTTGCAGGTCGACCTGGCCGGCACTGGCGTCCAGCGCCACCACCTCCAGGCTGCCGGCCTGGTTGTGTTCGGCGTGCAGGTCGATGATCGAGCCGGCCGCCTGGTGGATGTTGCCGTGCTGGCTGCGCAGGATCACGTCGCCGCCCCAGCTGTACTTGTCCAGGTCGTTGAGGCTGACCTTGCGCCCGGCCAGGTCCAGTTGCGCCGCCTGGCCCAGGCGCAGGTCGCCCTGGCTGTCGAGGGTCAGCTTGCCGCTGGGCAGTGCCACGCGGGTGTCGAGGTCGATGCGCTGCGCGCTGAACGACCATTCGGCGCCCAGCGCCCCGGCCTTGAGCTGCGCGTCGGCGGTGCTCGGCGCCGCCCCCGCGAGCATCTGCAGGGCACCGCCGACGCGCACCTGGTTGACCGAACCGGCTTCACCGGTCACCAGCGGGGCGCGCACCAGCAGGTTGCCGCCGCTGTAGCGGTAGCCTTCACCGGTCACATACTCGCCGCGTGACTGATACACCGACAGGCTGCCACGGTGGTTGGCAGTCAGGCGTTCGCTGGCCAGCAGCGCCACGTCGCTGAAGCCCAGCGCCAGGCGTTCGAACGCCGGCTGGCTACTGCTCTGCGCCTGCGGGCCATACCCCAGTTCGATGCGCCGGGCTTCGATCTGCAGCCGCCCGCTGCCGGTGCCGGCACCGTTGCCGAGCAGGGCCGGCGCGGCCTGGGTGGCGCCACTCCAGATCAGGTTGCCGGTACGAATGCTGGCCACGTCAGTGGCTGCGCCATGCCCGTAGATCGCCGGGGTGCCCAGCACCAGGTTGCTCAGGCGCGACTTGCCGGTCGCCGGGTCGAGGGTGTCGAGCGCGGTGGTGCCGAAGAAGTTGAGGCTGTCCTGCACGGTCAGCGTCAAGGTTTCCAGGGCCGGCGCGCCACGGCGGGTATCGCCCTGCAGCAGGCGGTCGAGCACCTGCTGGTTGAGGGTCAGGCCGCTGGGCAGGTAGCCCGCCGCAGCGGCAGCGGCCAGGCTTTGCGCACTGCCGA
Organism: Pseudomonas palmensis; assembly: GCF_049942755.1. Lineage (NCBI taxonomy): Bacteria > Pseudomonadati > Pseudomonadota > Gammaproteobacteria > Pseudomonadales > Pseudomonadaceae > Pseudomonas > Pseudomonas palmensis. The sequence continues at coordinate 4,583,386 of NZ_CP187958.1, read as the reverse complement.
CGTTGATCGCGCCCACCGCCAGGGTCAGGTTGCGGGTGCCGAAGCGCACCTGGTCGTCGAGGCTGAAGCGGTTGTTGGTGGCGGCGGCAATGGTGCCTTCGGAATACAGCTCGGTCTGGCCGCTGCACCGCGTCAGGCAGCCGCCGATCAGGATGCTGCCCGGCCCGGTGATCGTCCCGCTGGGCGCTTGCGGCGCCAGCACGTCGACCCAGCCATTGGACACGATCAGCAGGCTGCTGTTGTGCGGGTTGTAGAGGTAGCCGTCGCGGCTGTCGTAGGCGGGTGCGCCCTGCCCGAGCGTATCGATGCTCGCGCCTTGCTCTATGTTGATGGCGCCGGCGATGCGCCCGGTAACCATCAGCACTTCGGCGGCCTTCAGGTGCGCGCCACCCTTGAGCACGATGCTGGTGCCCCTGGCATCACCGAACAGCAGCTGGTTGCCACCCTGCCCGTACACCCGCTGCCCGGCATGGCCGATGCGCAGGCTGCTGGCACCCAGGGCGTTGAGCTGCGACGCGGCAATGGCGGTTTCGCCGGCACCCGCTGTGGCGGGCGCGTTGTCGCCGTGGATCACCAGGGTGTCGCCGAACAGCACCGTGGCGATGCTGCCGTGGCCCTTGTCCGCCGGTTTGTTCAACAGCACGCCCTGCATGCTGAAGCCGGGCCGCGTGGTGTCGTTATGGCCCAGGTCCAGGGTCAGGCCCTTGGCATCGATGGGCAGCGCGGCACGCGGGATACCCAGGCGTGCGGCATCGTCGAGCAGGAACTGGCTGAAACTGGTTTCGTTGTACTGCGAGTACCGACGCAAGGTGTCGGCACCGGTCAGTATCAGGTGCTGCGACAGGGCATCGCCCAGCCCGCTGCCGGCGATCGAGCGCTTGCCGGTCAGGCCCCACGAGCCATTGCGCAGCGCCGTGGCACCTGCCTGCGGCGCGCCGACGCTGGCCTGGCCGTTGACCTCGACACGGTAGGCCCCCGGCAACAGCGCATAACTGGCCGGCAGCAAGGTGTAGGTGCCGGCGGGCAGGCCTGGGATCCCGGCGTCCAGGGTGATCTGCTGGCCCACCAACGGCATCGAACCCGATGGCTCGCCCGCCACCGCTTCGGGCGCCACGCTGGCCTGCACACCGGGCACGATGGCGTACACCGGGTTGTCCGCCAGGCCCGGCAGGCTGAAGCTGCCATCGGGGTTGTTGCGCACCAGCGGGTGATAGCGGGCATCGGTGGAGCCGCCGCGCCCGGAGATGAAGCCGGCGCCGCGCACATCGCCACCGCCGGACAGGTCGATTACCGCACCGGGTTGGACCGCGATGCTGCCACCGCCCAGGGTCACGTTGAGCCAGCCGTTGGGCAGGCTCTGGCCCAGCACCGTGCTGTTCAGCGACTGGCCGGCGAAGTTGTACACCAGGCCATCTACGGTGCCGCCATAAGGCATCACCAGGCCGGCGGCACTGACCGAAGTCAGGCTGCCAGGGCGCAGGGTCACTTCGCGGGTGCTGGCGGTGCCCAGTACCAGGGCGCCGAGGGGCGCGCGCAGCACGCCCTGCTGGTCGATGGTGTCGGCCTGTATCGACAGCGCGCCAAACAGCGAATAGGGCTGGGCAGGCGTGGCCGCGCTGCTGCGCGCAATCTTCACATGCTCGGCCTTGATCACTGCCACGGCATTGGTGCCAGGGTAGATCTGCGCCGCGCTCAGGGTCAGCGTGCCCGGCGCCACCAGCCGCGTGTCGTTACCGCCCAGTGTCTTGAGCAGGCGCAGATCGCCGCTGCTGTTCAGGCTGACCTGATGGAAGCCGCGTCGATCGATGCTCAGCGCTTCACTCACCCCCGTGCCGAACTTCAGGGTATTGCGTACGTCGATCAGCGCCGCATCCACCTGCAGCATGGCCTGATCGGCTTGCGACGAAAGCGCGATACCGATCTGATTGTTGGTGAGGCCCGGCCCGGCCGGCGGCAGGCTGGTGTACCCGGCCAGACGCACATGCGCAGCCGACAGGCGCACCCGGGTATCGGCGCGAGCCCCTTCGGCCAGCCCCAGTGCACCGGCATACAGGTGCAGGCTGCGCGCCGGTTGCAGCGTCACGTCGTCGGTAAAGCTGATCACGCCGCGACTGAACAGCGTCAGTGCATCGAACCCGCCCTGCGCCACCTGGGCCACGCTGAGGTGGCCATGGCCATGTTCCAGCTTACCGGCCTGGTTGGCGAAGGCTTCCCCGCGCGGGCTGATACGCAGCTCGCGCTGGCGGATGGCCTCGGCATAGGCCGGGGTGATCGGGTAGGTACCGCTCTCCAGCGCAAGGGTCAGGCTGCCGCCCGCCACGCCAGCGCCACCCGCCGCTGCGCGCAGCTCGCCGTCCACGTACAGGCCATTGATCGAACTCAGGCTGATGCTGCCGCCTTGGCTGGCCAGCCGAGTCGCGCCAACCCCGGGTACATCGACGCTCATCTGGCTGCCGGACGCATCCAGTACAGCGCCGCGCTCGACCACCACGAACAGGTCGGGGGCCAGCGCGCCACCCAGGTTGGGGTCGAAGGTGCTGCCGATGACGATACTGCCGCCCTGGCGCAGTTCGCCATAGCGCTCGCCACGCGCGTCCACGGCGGTGACGGCACGGGCCGATACGTCGAGCAGCGCCCCGGCGCCGACCCGGATCGCCCGTTGATGCGGCTCGAACCGCACCGCACTGGTCAAGGCCTCCTGCACAACAGTGTCAGCCAGGGTGATCTGCCCGCCGTGTGCCACCAGGCTGCCGTCAACCTGCAGGCCACCGGGGCTGCGCAACGTGATGGATTGCCCGTCATCGACCTGGATACGGCTGCCGCTGGCTACCTGCAGCCAGCGTGACGCCACCTGCTGGGCCGACTGGTCCAACTCGCTGCCCGCCTGCAGCAGCAGGCTGGCACCGGCGCGCTGGGTCAGAACGCCCTTGGCGGCGTTCTCCAGATACTGCGGTGGCGTCCACAGCTCCAGCGCCTCGGCCGCCGAACGGGCATCGCCACGCAGGCGGTACACCGGCCGCGTCACCTGCACCTGGCTGTCGGCCGCCACCTCCAGGCGCTGGTTGCCCACCACCTCGTAGCGGGCAAAGCCCTTGGCGAAGAAATCGCTACCCAGGTTCAGGCTGGCCGCCGGGGTGTCGGCGCCGATGCTCACGGTGTCGCCGCGCAGGGCCAGCGTGCCGGCACCCGTGGTGCCGTACCCGCGCAGCTCGCCGCCCAGCAGCAACTGCCCACCGGCCCCGCCCGAGGTCAGGCTGGCCAGGCTCAGGTCGCCACCGGCACCCCCGCGCCAGTTGCCGTCGGGGGTGCGCGCCGCGCCGCTTTCCACACTCAGCACACTGCCCTGGCCCAGGCGAATGTCGCCGGTGCCACGCAGGGCCAGCGAACCGCCGTCCAGCCAGGCCGACAGGTCGGCGGGCTGCGCATTGACGCCGTCCTGGCGCCGGCCGCTGGCCTCCACGCGAACCCCGTCGGCCACCTCGATACGCGCGGCCAGGCCGGCATTGCCGACCCGCAGGCTGTCCGAGCCGCGTTGCAGGTTGCCCAGCAGCAGGTCGCCGCCGTGGCTGACCAGGTCGGCGTTTATCTGCACCTGTGGCGCCAGCAGGCTCAGGCCGGCGCCGTCGGCCAGGTTCAGCGCCTGCTCCAGGCGGATGCTCTCATACGCGGCCACCTGCAGGCCGCCAAGCTCGCGCAGGCGCTCGGCCTCCAGGCGCAGGACGCCTTCGCGCTCGGCCTCGACCGGGGCGTCGAGGGTCAGTGAGCCGCCCTGCACCTGCGAGCCGATCACCACCTGGTGCAGGTTGCCCGCGCCGGCGTTGAGCACGCTGCCCGTGGCGGTGGGCCGGTAGTCGCCAACGATCAGCTGTGCGCCGCGGGCCTGGCTCAGCTGGCTTTGCCGGTAGCCGTCGAGGCCGGCCTGCGGGGCCTGCAGCTGGTGGTCGCCCTTGAAGGTTTCGCCCAGGATCTCACCGCCCAGCTGCGCATTGGCGGTGCCGACCACCAGCCGCCCGGCATCGCGGCCAACGGTGTAGCCGTTCTCCAGGCGCTCGCGCGGGGCGATCAGCGGGCTGTAGAAGTAGCGGGTCTGGCCCCAGCGTGCGCTGTGCTGCTCGTAGCCCTTGTACACGCCCTGGTACAGCACGTCGCCAGGGGCACGCGAGAGGTTGTACAGGCGCCCGTCGGCGCCCTTGAGCCAGGTCTGCTTGAGGTAGCCGGTGGCCACGTCCAGCGTGCCGCCCGAGAGGTTGACCAGCGAGCCGGCCTGGGTCACCAGGTCACCCCCGGTGAAGCTCACCGTGCCGCCCTGGGCCAGCCACTCGCCCAGCCCGTGGCTGCGCGTGCCGAGGTAGCCGCCCACTTCCAGCAGGCCGCCGGCGGTGTACCAGCGCTCGCCCTCGTAGCCGTTGGTGCCGGCGGCCACGTGCACCAGCTCGCGGATGTCGACCCACACATCGGTGCTGTTGAGCGCGCCGCTGTCGCGGTTGCCCGCCGCGTCGCGCTGCTCGTTGCCCTGGATGTTGACCTTGATGCTGTTGCTGTCCATGGCCAGCTTGACCCCGACCGCGCCCGCCACGTCCAGCACCGCGCCGTCGCGCAGCAGGCTGCGCTGGCCGGCACTCACCGCCACCTGGCCGCCGGTGGCCAGGGTCAGCGAGCCGCCCTGGAAGTCCACCGTGCCGCCACTGACGATCTCCACCCGCGACAGGCTGCGGTCATCGGCCACCGCGCTGAGGTTGTCGAACGCGCCGTTGCGCTGGTTGACCTGCCCGCCCAGGTCCTTGCGCACCGCCTCGCGCTGGCTGTCCAGTGCGCTGCCGGGGTTGGCGTCGATGACGATGGCAGTGGTGCTGCCGGCGGCCAGGGTCACGTTGCCGGTGCGGTCGCTGGCCGCGTTGAGCAGGTGGATGGTGCCGCGGTTGTCGATCGAGCTGGTGGCCACGGCCACGCCCTGCTGGCGCACCTGATGCCCGGTCAGGGTGATGTCGCCCTGGCTGGCCTGGATCAGCCCGCTGTTGCTCACCGTGCCGGCCGTGCTGCCGGCCTTCAGCGTGGTGGCTACCTCGTTGCCGCGGGTGGTGGAGTACGGGTTGCCCGCCGTGCCGACGCCCTTGCGGATGTAGAAGGTATCGCCCGCCGCCAGGGTCGCCTGGCCCTTGGCGTTGATCAACTGGCCGGCGTTCTCCACCTCGTGGCCCAGCAGCAGGGTGTAGCCACCGCCCTGGGTGGAGCTGGCCGGGGCGTGGGTCTGGATCAGCGCGCCGCGCTCGACCATGACCTTGCCGGCGGCATCGGTGAAGGTCGGCTGGCTGCCCAGGCTGTCCACGTACAGGCCGCGCTCGGTGAACTGCTGGTCGCTGATGGTGGCGGCGGCCGCCGTCAGGTTGCGCACGTTGATCTGGCTGCTGCCGCTGAACACGATGCCATTGCGGTTGACGATCATCAGCGTACCGTCGGCCTTGATCGTGCCCTGGATCTGGCTGGGCGCGACGCTGTTGCCGACGCGGTTGAGCAGTGCCCAGTTGGCGTCCTGCTGGAAGGTCAGCTGGGTGTCGCGGCCGACGTTGAAGGTTTCCCAGTTGAGAATCGCCTTGTCGGCGGTCTGCTTGATCGTCACCTGGGTGGTGCCGCCCTTCTGCGTCTGTACCGGAGCCTCGGCGTTGGTGAACAACGGCTTGCCATTGGCATCGAGCAGCGGGTTCAGGCCATTGCCGCCCAGGCCGTTGTGGATGCTCGAGGGCGCCGCCAGCGCGGCGGCGCGGCCGGCCGCCTGGGCAGCCTGTTGCGCGGCGATGGCGGCCACGGTGTTGTTGAGGTTTTGCAGCGAACGCTGCAACTGGGCATTGGCACGCTGCTGCTGGGCCAGCGGCGGTGGCAGCCCCGGCAACTGCACCGCACCGCCCTGCCCGCCCGTACCGCCGGCCTGCGGCGCGCTGCCCTTGGCCGCGAACCAGGCCGAACTGAACGCCGCAGGCGCCGCCTGCACGCTGCCGGCCAGGGCCAGCAGCGCAATCACCTGGGCCAGCGGCTTGAGCCGCAGCAGGGGCATATCGGCCTGACGGTGGGTACGGTGGGAGGGCGAAGCAGCAGTGCCAAGGCGCATTGCAATCAATCCTTTTCTGGTCCATCGCGGTAATGGGATGCCACACGCCGGTGCGGCCGGTGACCTATGACATAGGCGGTTGCACGGGCGGCAGACCGAACCTTTGTCACGCAAAGTTCATGTGATCGGTGGCGTTCTGAAACGCAAAAGCCGGTAACGGCGCGAGCCGTTACCGACGGGGTACAGCGACAGGCGTCGGCGCGGCTTAGGCCGGGCGACCCTGGGTGTTGCACACGCTGAGGTTGTTCACGCCCAGTGCGCCGGACTGGTTGGCGAACTGCAGGCGAACGGCGTTTTTCCAGGCTGGGCTCAACGGGATCAGCTTCTGCGCGATGATGGCCGCATCGTTGTTGGTGGTGGCGCCGTAATGACGGTTCAGGAAGGCGACGACGGCGGTGCCGTCTGCGGCGTCCTTGTAGCACTGACCGAAGATCAGGTTGGTGTAGGCAACGATGGAGTAGCCGGTGGCCGGGTTGGCCAGCACCGGGGCCCAGTTCTGCGGAATCGCGCGTGCGGCGGCGGTGGCCGGTGGCGCGGCGTTGGCCAGTGCAGTCTGCACGTTGCCGACGGTTGGCAGCAGGTTGTTGACGCGAGCGACCTTGGCGTTGTTGGTGGCATCCACGTCTTCAGGGCCTACATAGCCGATGGCGTCTTCGGTGCCGTACACCGAGGTCACGATATCGCCGCTCAGGGCAACACCCTGGAACGTGGCAGGCTCTGCACCGACCTGAGCGGTGGTGAAGGTGCTGCTGACGCCGAACTGGGTCGGGCACTGGCTGTTCAGGTGACGGGTGAAGATCTCGGAGGTGCCGCTGCTGCCGCTGCGGTAGAACACCTTGATGGCCTTGTTCGGGTAGCTGGCGTCGATCTGGTTCCAGTTGCTGATCGAACCCGAGAAGATCCCGCACAGCTGGGCGCTGGTCAGGTTCAGGTCGTTGACGGCAGTGCCGTTGGCCAGCTTGAGGTTGTACGGGATGGTGACCGAGGTGGCTGCCGACGGAACCTGGATCAGCGGGCCCCACTTGTTGGCGACGTCGTTGCCGGCGCTGTTGTGGTCCAGGTTGTAGGTGTTGATTTCCGCATCGGAAAGGATCGAGTCGCTGCCTGCGAAATCGACGGTCACACCGGCGGGCTTGTTGATATCGGCGGCACGGTTGAACAGGAAAGCCGACTTGCCTTTACCGCTGCCAACACCGGTGTAGGTGTCGAAACCGGCGCCCAGTACGCCTGGGGTGGTGTACAGGCCTTGTGGCAGGGTGGCACCGCCACCGACAACCGCTGCCATCGATTGAGCCGAAGCCAGTGCGGCAACAGCCAGCGAGGCTGCGATCATAGTGCGCTTAAACATGAAGAAGCTCCTTTCGTCGTGTTCGTACGTTGAGGTGAGTCGCGCTTGCATGTCACGGTGGCGTGGCGCAGCGCCTTGATCCAGAGGGCTTGCTGGCCGATCCACGAGGCTTAGGTTGGCAGTGCGCGGTGACAGTCAGAGGAAAAAACATCGGGAGCTTGGCGGGTAATTTCTCGGGTGTTTCGGGTGGCCTCATCGCGGGTCAAGCCCGCTCCCACACAGGTCAGTGTGGGGGCGGGCTTGACCCGCGATGGCTTCACCACCGATAGGGCGGCCCCTCGAGGTCCCGGATTCCCCGGCAACCCACTCGGGTGTTGCCCACCCCCCCAAATAAAATCACTGCACCAGCTGGTTGATCTCGATGATCGGCAGCAGCACCGCCATCACGATCAGCAGCACCACCGCACCCATCACCACGATCATCAGCGGCTCCAGCAATGCGGTCATGCCCATCGCTCGGCGCTCGATGTCCTTGGCCAGGCTCTGCGCCGCGCGGTCGAGCATCGGCGGCAGGTTGCCGGTCTTCTCGCCGCTGGCGATCAGGTGGATCAGCAAGGGCGGGAACACCTTCTCCACCGCCAGCGCCGACGCCAGCCCCACGCCTTCGCGCACCCGCGCCGTGGCCTCGCTCACGCACTGGTCGAGGCGGTCGTTGGCCAGGGTCTGGCGCGCCGCCTCCAGGGCCCGCAGCAACGGCACCCCGGCACTGCCCAGAATCGCCAGGGTCGAGGCGAAGCGTGCGGTGTTCAGGCCCAGCACGAAGCGCCCCAGCAACGGCAGGCGCAGCACCCGGCTGTGCCAGGCCAGGCGTGCCGACGCGCCGCGCAGGTACACACGCCAGCCCCATGCCCCGGCCACCAGCACGATGAAACACAGCCAGCCCCAGGCCCGGATGAAGTCGCTGGCGTTGAGCATCGCCAGGGTCAGCCCCGGCAGGTCCTGGCGCGCCTGGGTGAAGGCGCTGACCACCTGCGGCACCACGTAGCTGAGCAGAAAGATCACGATGCCGATCGACACCAGCCCGACCACGCCGGGGTAGATGAACGCGGTGAGGATCTTGCCGCGCAGGGTGTTGCGGTCTTCGATGTAGTCGGCCAGGCGCTCCATCACCTGGGCCAGGTCGCCGGACTCCTCCCCCGCCGCGATCAGTGCGCGGTAGATCTCGGGAAAGTCCCGCGGGCGCGCCGCCAGTGCGTCGGCCAGGCGCATGCCGCTGCGCACGTCGCCGCGCACCGCGCCCAGCACCTGGGCGATGTGCTTGCGTTCGGCCTGCTCCAGGGTCGCGCTCAGGGCGCCCTCCAGCGGCAGCCCGGCGGCCAGCAGGCTGGCCAGCTGGCGCGTGGTCCAGGCCAGGTCCGCATCCGACAGCTTGCTGGCGAACAACCCGCCGCCGGCACTGGCGGCAGGCTCCGGCTCGACCTGCAAGGCGCTCAGGCCCAGCCCGCGCAATTGCCCGATCACCGCCGCCGGGCTGTCGGCCTCCAGCTGGCCACGGCTGATGCGCCCCTGGGCATCGGCGGCTTCATAACGGTATCGGCTCATCAGGCGTCCCGGGTCACACGCAGGATTTCTTCCACGGCGGTACTGCCGCTGTCGACCCAGCGCTGGCCGTCCTCGCGCATGCTCAGCATGCCGGCCTGGCGCGCTGCGGCGCGCAGGGCCTGTTCGTCGGCGCCCTGGTGGATCAGGCCGCGAATCGGGTCATCGATGCAGAACAGCTCGTGGATCCCGGTACGCCCGCTGTAGCCGGTGTGGTTGCAGTTGGCGCAGCCATGGGGGCGAAACTGGCCGGGGGCATTCGGGTCGGGCTGACGGCAGTGCGGGCACAGCCGCCGTACCAGGCGCTGGGCCAGCACGCCGAGCAGCGCCGAGGCCAGCAGAAAGGGTTCCACGCCCATGTCGAGCAGGCGGTTGACCGCCGACACGGCGTCGTTGGTGTGCAGCGTGGCCAGCACCAGGTGCCCGGTGAGCGAGGCCTGCACCGCGATCTGCGCAGTCTCCAGGTCGCGGATCTCGCCGATCATGATGATGTCCGGGTCCTGGCGCAGGATCGCGCGCAGGGCCACGGCAAAGGTCATGTCGATGCGCGCATTCACCTGGATCTGGCTGATACCCGGCAGGTCGTACTCCACCGGGTCCTCGACGGTGAGGATGTTGCTGACGCTGGCATCGAGCCGCGCCAGCGCCGCGTACAGGCTGGTGGTCTTGCCGCTGCCGGTGGGGCCGGTGACCAGCACGATGCCGTGCGGCTGGCGAATCAGCACGTCCAGGCGGGCCAGCAGCGCCGGGGCCATGCCCAGGGTTTCCAGTTGCAGACGCCCGGCCTGCTTGTCCAGCAGGCGCATCACCACCCGCTCGCCATGCCCGGTGGGCACGGTGGACACACGGATATCGATGGGCCGGCCAGCCACGCGCAGGGCGATGCGCCCGTCCTGGGGCAGGCGTTTTTCGGCGATGTCCAGCTGTGCCATGATCTTGATCCGCGACACCAGCGCCGCGTGCAGCGCCTTGCGCGGCGAGACCACGTCGCGCAGGGTGCCGTCGACCCGGTAGCGCACCACCGAGTGGGTCTCGAAGGGTTCGATGTGGATGTCGCTGGCCTCGTCGCCGGCAGCCTGGGTCAGCAGCGCGTTGATCATGCGGATCACCGGCGCGCCGTCCTGGGTGTCGAGCAGGTCGGTGATCTCGGGCATGTCCTGCATCAGGCGGTCGAGGTCGACATCGTTCTCGGCCGCGCCGACCGCCGCTGCGGCGCCGCCGTTGTCGCTGTAGGCGCTGGTCAGCAGGCGGTCGAGCTCGTCTTCGCTGACCTGCTCGGCGGCCTGCTCGCCGAACTGGCGGCGCACCTCGCCCAACGCCCAGGCCGGGGTCGAGGGGCACAGGCGCAGCGGCGCGGCGTGCTCGCCGGCCAGCAGCACCACACGCTGGGCCTTGGCCCAGGCGTACGGCAGGCGGCTCACCGGGCAACCCCGACTTCATCCAGCGGCACGGCGCGGATCGCCGCACGCGGGGTGCCGATGGCCGCGCCCGCGCGCGGTACGCCCTGCTCGGCGCTGGGCAGCAGCGGCATCTGCGCGTCCGGCAGTGCCCAGGAATGGGCCGGCTTGAGCCCGCCCTGGGCACGGCGGATGAAATCGTAGCGGTTGAGGGTGATGCTGCGCCCCACCTCGGCATCGCGAATGATGTAGGGGCGCAGGAACACCATCAGGTTGGTCTTGCTGGTGGCGCGGCGCTCGTTGCGAAACAGCACGCCCACCCCCGGCAGGCTGGAAAGAAACGGAATGCCGTCGTTGGCCTGGGTGTAGCCGTCCTGCAGCAGGCCGCCGAGCACCATGATCTGGCCGTCGTCGAGCAGGATGCTGGTGTCGATGGCGCGCTTGTTGGTGACCGTGCCGGCGGCACTGGAGGCGCGTTCGTCGACGCTGCTGACCTCCTGGTAGATGTCGAGCTTGACCGTGCCGCCTTCGGAGATCTGCGGGCGCACGTTGAGCTTGAGCCCCACCTCTTCGCGCTGGATGGTCTGGAACGGGTTGTTGCTGGTGCCGCCGCCATCGGTGACGTACTGGCCGCTGACAAAGGGGATGGTCTGGCCGACGAAGATGCTCGCCGCCTCGTTGTCCAGGGTCAGCAGGTTGGGCGTGGACAACACGTTGCTGCCGCCCTTGCTGGTCAGGGCGCGGGCCAGCACCTTGAGGTCGAGCACCTCGCCGATGCCGGGGATGTTCACCGTGCCGTCCACCACGCCCACGCTCAGGCCGGGGGGCAGCGCGTCGATGCTGTTCCTGGCACCGCGATTGAACCCGGCACCGCCCAGGTTGGCGCCGCCGAACACGCCGTTCTTGCCCAGGTTGCCGGCCTGCCACTGGATGCCGAATTCGTTGGCGTCGTCTTCGCTGACCTCGACGATCAGGCTTTCGATCACCACCTGGGCGCGGCGCTGGTCGAGCAGGTCGATCACCTCGCGCAGGTTGCGGTACAGCGGGTCGGGTGCCGAAATCAGCAGGGTGTTGGTGGTGGCGTCGGCCTGGATGGTCACCCCGCCGGCGGAAAACGCGGTGTTCTGCTCGCTGCCCTGCGAACCGTTGCCATAGGCGTTGCCGGCCTGGCCGAGGCTGGCCCCGTAGGTGGCGGCTGGCGGGGTGGCGCTGGTGGTCTGCGCGGTGTTCGCCGCCGCGCCGCTGCCGTTCTGCTTGCCTGCCAGCAGGCCACCGCCGCTGAGCCTGGCGCGGGCGTCGTCACCGCTGCTACTGTCGCTCTCGCCGGTGAGCAGCCCGCGCAGGGCCTGGGCCAGCTTGCCGGCCTGGGCGTTGCGCAGGTACACCACGTGCAGGTTGCTGGGGTTGTTCTGTGCGTTGTCGAGCTTGTAGATCAGGTCGCGGGCCAGTTGCGTGCGCTCGGGGCTGCCGGCGCGGATCACCACGCTGTTGGAGCGTGGGTCGCCGATCACGCTGATCTTCTGGGTGGGATCGTTGCCCTGGGTTTCGAGCAGCTCCGAGACCATGGCCGCGATGTCGCTGGCGATGCCGTTCTGGATCGCCACCACGTCGGTGTCGATGGCGCTGGGGATGTCGATGCTGTCGAGCAGCCGGGCCACACGCTCGAGGTTCTCAGCATAGTCGGTGACCACCACGGTGTTGTTGCCGGGGTAGGCGTTGATCGGGTTGTTGGGCGACACGATGGGGCGCAGCACCGGGATCACGTTGACCGCGTTCTCGTATTGCAGGCGGAAGGTGCGGGTGAGCATGCCGGTGCCGGCATCCTTGCTGTTGATCGGCCCGCCCAGCAGCTTGGCGTCGGCCTCGGGCACCACCTGGCTGACCCCGCCCACGTCGACCACGCTGAAGCCCTGCATGCGCAGGGCTGCCAGCAGCATGGCGTAGGCACGTGTGGCCGGCACCTCGCCTTCGGACACCAGGGTCAGCTGGCCCTTGACCCGCGGGTCGACCAGAAACTGGCGCCCGGTGGCCCGCGACAGGGCGCGCACCACGGCCTGGATGTCGGCGTCGACGAAGTTCAGCTGCACCGGCTGGTCGCCCAGCGGGTTGCCCGGTGCGGCACTGGCGCTGCCATCGCTGTGGGGCCTGGCGCGGTGGGCGGGGGCACGCGGGGTCGGGCGCTGTGGCTCGACCCGCGCCTGCAGGCCGTGGCGTTCCAGGCTGGTCGGCCCGGGCTGCACGTTGGCCAGCGGTCGGCCCAGCTCGCTGCTGGCCAGTGGCTGCGCAGGCTGCTGGCTGCAACCGGCCAGGGCCAGTGCCAGTACCAGGGGAGCCAGGCCGGCCAGTCGGCGCGGCAGTTGGGTGCACATCATGACGATTCCTTAGCGCCTTGCGCCTGGTCCAAGCGAACGATTCCGGAGAACGACGCCGTGGCCGAGGGGTCGGCCAGCGGGTCGCGTTGCAGGCGGCTGTGCACCACCGTCAGGCCCAGTTGTGCGGGGGCCTGCAGCAGCCAGGCGGTGGCGGCCTCGGCGGGGGCCTGGGCAAGATCGAGCTGCCAGCCGCCCTCCACCGCCTGAAGCTGGTAATGGCCGCTGAGCCCGGCGTGCTCCAGGCTCTGGCGCAGGGCCGGCGCCTGTTGCGCGGCGCCCGGCAGTGAGGGGGCGTGGGCGAGCAGGCCGTCGAGGGTTTGCGCCTGGCTGCGCAGCCTGGGCGTTTCGGCCTCCCAGTGGGCGATGCGCGCCAGTGCCGGCTGCACCAGCACCAGCCACCACAGCGTGGTGCCCAGCAGCAGTGCGGTCAGGGCCACGGCGCGGCGCTCGCGCGCACTCAGGCCGTGCCACCAGGGGCGCAGGCGGCGCAGGGGGTGCCGTGCCTTACTCAACATTGGCCACCTCCTCGCCCGTGGCGGTCGCCGGGCGCAGGGTCCAGCCGTGGTCGCTGCTGCTGGCCTCGATGCCCTGTGCCGCCAGCCGGGTTTGCCAGGCGTTGTCGGCCGGGGGCCGTGCGGCGCCGGGCAGTGGCTGCAGGTCGAGCACGCCGTCGTGGTAGGTCAGTTGCTCGACTGCGCCGGCCAGAAACGGCATGGCGCTGCCGGCGGCCTGCAGCAGGTGGTTGAAGGGTGCGACCGCGCCATTGTCGCCGGCGGCGAGCTGCTGGCGTACCTGTTGCAGCGGGTTGAGGATCACCTGCAACTGCGGGTAGGCAGCGCGTACCTGCTGGTGCATGTGCTGGCGCAGTTGCTGGCCGGTGTCGGCCAGCCGCGCGGCGTAGAGGTTCAGGCCCAGGGTCCAGATCATGGCGGCGCTGGCGCACAGGGCGAGTGCCCGTGGCCAGCCGTGCTGTGCGGCGCCAGGGGCGCGCAGGCCGCTGTGCAGGCTCGCCACCGGGCATGCGCCGGCCCTTGCCGGGGTCGGGTACAGGCCCCGGGGTTTGAGGCCGGCATTCGACAGCCACTGCGCCAGGCCCTGCAATGCCGCCTGCCCCAGCCATGCCACCGCCACCTTCCCGTCCGCTGCCCGTGGCCCGTGGGCGATATGCACGGCGCGCACATCGCCCAGTATCAGGCCCTGCGCCGCGCACTGCACCGCCGCCCCCAGGCGCGCCGCCGGCAACGGCGGCAGTACCAGCTCGGTGCACAGGCTGTCGTCCGGGTGCAGCCACGCCAGCACCTCGCGGCCCCGCGCCAGGCTCTTGAGCTGCGCCTGCGCCGCCTCGCCCTCGGCCTCGGTCCGGCCCTGGCGGTCCAGTTGCCGATAGCCGACCCGCGCCCCGTCCTCAAGCGCCGCCAGCCGCGGCAATGCCATGTGCAGTTGTGCCTTCATGCGCCCACCCGTGCCCAGACAACCTGTGCCAGGGGCGCCTGCCCGCGCAGCAGCAGCGCCTCCAGGCGCACCTCGCGCGAGCCGCTGCGGGACACGCCGTGCAGGCGGAACCAGTCGCTGGTAATGCCCACCGGCACGCTTTCGAGCACCACGTGGGGCATCTGCAGGCGGTTGACGAAATCCCCGCGGTTGACGAACCAGCGCCCGCCGTCGCGCTCGGCGATCAGCTGGCGCGCCTTGTCTACGCTCAAGCCCGGCACCTGCGCCGCCAGCACCTCGGCCGACGCGGTGTTGCCATTGATCCAGGTGTTGGCCGGCAGCACCGTGGCCACTCGGCGCAGGCGCGCCAGCCCTTCGGCATCCAGCCCCGGCACGGCCAGCTGGTCGAGGCTGCGCAGCATCGGCCGGCGTGCCGGCACCGGGCGCGAAGCGGCACCCGGCGCGGTTGCGCGGCCACTGTCGAAGCCGTGCACCGCCTCGGCCACGGGCGCCTGCCGGTTCGGGTAGCCGTCGATCACCCGCGCCGCGATCGCCTGCGCCACCGGCGCGGCCAGGCCGATCAGTGCACACAGGCGCTCGAAGGTGGCCAGGGCCTGCGCGTCGGGTTGCTCCTCGACCACCAGGTTGCGCAGGTTGAACTTGCCCTGCTCGTCTTCCAGCCGGCCCTGAAACACCGCGCCGTGCTCGCCCACCGGCAGGCCGGCGATGGGGCGCGCCCAGCCCTGGTCGAGGCGTACCAGCGGGTCGACGCGGCGCTGCTCGGCCAGTACCTCACGGCTCCAGGCCAGGCCCGCCTGCAGCACGCCCTGCCCCTGGGCAAGCTGCTGCAGGCTTTCCAGCTCACGGGTGAATACGCTCTGGCGGCTGATCATGCCCGCTGCGATCACCGCCACCACGGCGGCTATCAGCAAGGCACTGATGATCGCCATTCCGCGTTGCTGCGCGGACGGTCTCATCACGGCGCCTACAGCTGCCAGGAGCCGATATCGGCGTTCACGCCGTCGCCGTCAGGCTCGCCATCGGCGCCCAGCGAGAACACGTCGATCTCGCCGTTGGCACCGGGGTTGAGGTAGTGGTAGGGGCGGCCCCAGGGGTCGTTGGGCAGGCGCTCCAGGTAGGCGCGCCAGGTGCCGGGCTTGGCCGAGGCGGGTTTTTCCACCAGTACCTTGAGGCCCTGGGCGGCGCTGGGGTAGCTGCCGTTGTCCAGGCGGTAGAGCTTGAGCGCCTGCATCAGCCCGGCGATGTCCTGGCGGGCGGCGGTGGCACGCGCCTGGTCGGGGCGGTCGAGCACCTTGGGCACCACCATCGCTGCCAGGATCCCGAGGATGACCACCACCACCATGATCTCGATCAGGGTGAAACCGCGTTGGCGACGGGGGGCAGAACGGCGTGGGCAGGTAAGCGACATCTCGGCATTCCTTGGCGGGATTCGGGGGCCGATTGTGGCAAGGGCATATGTCAGTGGTATTGAAAATCCTCGGGAGTTCCGGTCGCCAATCGGTCAGACAGACCCCCTAGGATGCAGCTTTGCCCACACCGAGATGCCCATGCGCAGACGCCGCCCGCAACAGGCCGGTTTTACCCTGATCGAAGTGCTGGTGGCGCTGGCCATCGTGGCCGTGGCGATGGCCGCTGCAGTGCGCGCGGCCGGGCTGATGACCCAGGGCAATGGCCTGCTGCGCGACAAGTCGCTGGCCCTGCTCTCGGCCCAGGCGCGCCTTGCCGAACTGCGCCTGGAAGGCCAGGCAACCCCGGGCCTGCGCCGCTTGGAGTGCGACCAGGGGCGCCTGCGCCTGCGCTGCGAGCAGCAGGTCGACAGCCGCCCCGGTGGGCTGCTGCAGGTGCGCCTGGAGGTGTTCGAGCGTGACCGTGAAGGCCCGCCGCTGGCGCGCCTGGAGAGCTGGCTGGGCCAGGCGCCTAGGGGCGAATGAGGCGCGGCAGCGCAGGGCCTTCGGGCAGTCGGGCGATGCCGATGCGGCTGCGCTCCCCGGCGCGTTCGATCACCAGCGCATCGGCTTCTATGGCCACCAGTTGCACCCCCTGCGCCAGTTGCTCGCCCACCCGCACGGCCTGTGGCGCGCCGCCGTTGAGCGAGACGATGGCCACTGCACCGGCACTGCCGGCCAGCAGCCCGCTGAGGCTGATGTCGACCTGCGCCGGCAGGTTGGCGAACCACTGCCCGGCGGCGGCCGGGGGTGCCGATAGGGTCTGCTCCATGGCAGCCGGCACCGGTTGGGGGGTGGGCGTCCAGAGCAACGTGGCCCAGGTCGCGAGCCCGGCCAGCGCCGCGAGCAGCGCCGCGCCCTGGACCAGTTGCGGGGCAGCCACGGGTTTGAATGCTAGTGCCATGGGGAACGGTCTCCGTGTGGTTCCTGGCCCGAGCATACGCGCCGATTCTCACGCTTTTGTTTCACACGACGATCATCTTCGCCGTGCACGCTGTCACCAGCCAAGGAGGCATCGCCCCATGCAATGCAGCCATCCACAACAGGGCTTTACCCTGATCGAACTGATGGTGGTGCTGGTGATCGTCGGCATCGCCAGCGCCGCCATCAGCCTGAACATCCGCCCCGACCCGGCCAGGGCGCTGCGCGAAGACGCCGAGCGCCTGGCGCAATTGCTGCTGGTGGCCCAGAGCGAGGTGCAGGCCGATGGCCGCGCCCTGGTCTGGCAGGCCGACCGCGACGGCTACCGTTTTGTGCGGGCCGGCGCGGCGCTGGACGGCGACCCGCTGCTGCGCCCGCGCCCCTGGCAGGCCGCGCCGGTGACGGTGCAGCGCACCCCGCAGCGGGCCGTGCGCATCGACCCGGAATGGATCGGCGAGCCGCTGACCCTGCGCCTGGTCAGCGGCCAGCAGCAGATCGAGGTGCGCCGCGATGCCGCCGGCCGCGTCGAGGTGCACCAGCCATGAGGCGCCACCCGCAAGGCGGGTTCACCCTGATCGAGGTGATGGTGGCGATCCTGTTGATGGCCATCGTCAGCCTGGTGGCCTGGCGCGGGCTGGACAGCGTCAGCCGCGCCGACCGCCACGTCAAGGACAGCACCGAACAGGCCCGCGCCCTGCTGCGGGTGTTCAACCAGCTGGAGCGCGACCTGGCGTTGCGTGCCAGCAGCGAACTGGTCGAGCCGGTGCTGGCGGGCATGGACCCGCCCAGCGAAAAACCGCTGCCTGCGGTGCGGGTGCAGGCCAGCGACGGGCGCCCGGCGCGCCTGGAGCTGATTCGCAGCAGCGCCGCCGACGACGGCCTGATGCGCGTGCGCTGGTGGTTGCAGGGTGGCACGCTGTACCGCGCCGCGGCGCCGGCACGCGATCGCTTCCCGCTACCGGCGCCTGCCGGCCGGGTGGCGGTACTGGAGGATGTGGCTGAATTCAACCTGCGGGTGTGGGAGCCGGGCAAGGGCTGGCGGCACCTGACCGGCGAGGCCCGGGACAATCCGCCGGGGCTCGAGATCGAACTGCTGCGCCAGAGCGCGCAGGGCCCGCAGCGTTACCGCCAGGTACTGGGGCCGCTCAACTGAGCAGCACCACGCCACCGGGCAGTTCGGTGCAGCGTGCGCCGTAGGCGTCGCGGATCAGCTGCGCCACCCCTGGCAGTTGCGCCAGGCTGAAGCGCGCCTGCACCTTGCGTCGTCCCAGGCTGGGGTTGAGCAGCACCAGCATGCCGGGGCGGTAGCGGTTGATTTCGTCGATCACCTGGCTCAGCGGCGCGTCATGGAACACCAGCCGCTGCTCGCGCCAGGCCATTACCTGTTCGGCATCGAACGGCTGCGCGCTGCCGGCGCTGCGGGCGTCGTAACGCAGCTGCTGGCCGGCGGGCACGGGCAAGCTGCGGCCCTGCCAGAGAATCTGCACCTGGCCCTGCAGGCAGGTGACGCACACGGCCGAATCGGTGTGGCGCACATTGAAGCGCCCGGCCTGGGCCGACACCCAGGCCTGCCCGGCCTGCACCTGCACCGGGGCCTGGGCCAGCACCTCGACCTCGCCTTCGAGCAGGGCGATCGCTTCGCCGCTGCGGTTGATGCGGGTCTGGGTGTTGAGCTCCAGCGCGATGCCCTGGGTCAGGTCGATGCGACGCTGCTCGCCAACGCCGGTGTGAAAGTCTGCCGCTGGCGTGCCGAGCCCGTCCACCAGGTTGCTGCGCAGCAGCACGAAGGCTGCCGAGGCCGCCAGCGCGCCACCCAGGAACGCGCGGCGCCCCAGGGTACGCAGGGGCACCACGCGCTCGGCCTGGCGCGCCGCCGGCTCCAGCTGCTGCCACAGCTGGCGGGCCTGCTCGAAGGCCTGGGCGTGCGCCGGGCTCTGTGCGCACCACTGGCGCAGGGCGCGTGCGTCGGCGACGGTGGCGCGCCCGGAGGTAAGCAGCAGCAACCAGTCCTGGGCCTGGCTGTGCAGGCTGGGTTCAGCCGAAGTCTGGGGTGTCATGGTCTGAGGGGCCTGCATCAAAATGGCGCTGTGTATTGTTCAAGACGGTTTTCCCGCACCGGGACCGAACCGCTGGAACACTTTTCTTTCCAGCCGCGTGGCGCAGTAACCCAGTGCGGCCTTGAGCTCCTTCTCGACCATGCGCGTGGAGATGCCGAAGCGCTGGGCGATTTCCAGGTGCGAGGCTTCCTCCAGGCGCGCGGCAATGAAGATACGCCGGCGCCGTGCCGGCAGTTCGTAGAGTGCGCCGAGCAGGCACTGGATTTCCTGCTGGCCGCCGACGATGCGCGCCGGGTCCTGGTCTTCGGCCACCTGCAGCAGGTCTTCGACCTCGGCGCCGGTGAGCAGCCGGGCGTCGGCCTGGCGCCGGTCGGCGGCGATGTTCAGGGCCATGCGGTACAGGTAGGCGTTGGGCTTGTGCAGCGCGTGGGTGGCCTGCATGCGGTCGACCCGCAGGTAGGTTTCCTGGAGCACGTCGCAGGCCAGGTCGTCCGAACCCAGGCGGCGTTTGAGGCGCACCTTGAACTCGTCGTAAGAGGTCAGGAACAACGTGACCAGAGGTGTATTCATACTGCCTAGCCTCCATGCGATTAAGGGCAGTCCATGCGTGTATCGGGCAACAGCAGCAGCGTCACCGGTTGCGCCAGCGCCGAGGGCGGTGGCCGCTCCAGGCGCAGGGCACGCAGGCTTTCGACCAGCGCGCTGTCACGCCGGTGATCGCCGGTGGAGGCCAGCAGGCGGCTCTGGGCCAGCACCCCGCGGGCGTCGATCCATACCTGCACCGCGGCCCGGTAATGGCCTGGGCGTGCCAGCGCGCTGGCACACAGCGCCTGTTCCACGGCGCGTTGCAGCGTGCGCGCATAATTGCCGGCCGCGCCGGCCCCGCCTGTGGCACGCGAGTTAGGCGCGGCTGCCGGCAGTGCCACGCGCTGCACGGTGAAGGCCTCGGCGCCGCTGTAGCGGGCCATCAGCCCGGTGCCTTCGAGCAGCCTGCGCAGGCCGTCGCGGGCGCTGAACGCGCCGCTCAGCGGCATCGAGCGCTGGCGTGCGGTCAGCTCCCGGTCCACCAGTACCGCCATGCCGCTCTGCTGGCCGAAGGCGTGCAGCGCCTCGTCCAGTGGCTGGGCCGGTATGTCGAAACGGATCGGGCCTGCGCCGTGCACCGGCATCGCCAGCACGGCCAACAGCAGCACGGCGATTCTGGCAAGGCAGTGGCGCAAACCGGTGTCTCCCCCGAAAGTCGCCATCGTGGGGCCTGTGTATGAATCTGATGTGACAGCGGTAGGCAAAAAACCTTAACGATGTGGGAAGTCGCCTGGGGCTAGACTGGGGGAAACCGCTTCAGGGAGGGCATGGACATGGGCTGTCGAATCGCGGGGTTGTGGCTGGTTGCCGGTCTGCTGAGTGGCCTGTCGAGTGGCGTGGTGCAGGCGGGTCAGGACGAGGGTTGCATCGACGTGCAGGTGGGCCAGGCGCGGGCGCTGGCGTACGACTGCCTGACGCGCCAGTTGCAGAACGGCAACGGGCAGCGCGCGGCGCAGGCCAACCGCAAGGCGATGGAGGTGGATGTGAGCCGGCGCGCGCCGAACCAGCTGGGGTTGTTCAACCAGTCGGCCACGGGGCAGCGCATGGGCAATGCGTTCGGGGTGTCGGTGCGGCCGCAGCGGCCGGGGCCGTGAATTCGACTGCGGGGGGTTGTCAGTGCCGCCCTCTTCGCTGGCAAGCCAGCTCCCACAGGTGGTGACTCAAGGACCGCGTAAAGATCTGCAAGATCGTGGTGAGCCCATCGCGGGGCAAGCCCGCTCCCACAGGTACCGTGGGGACCCGGGGCCTGTGCAAAACCTGTGGGAGCGGGCTTGACCCGCGATGGGCCGCGCAGCGGCCCCTACCGCCCCCGCGGCAAGCAGATGCGAAACTGCGCCCCCCCCAACGCCGACTGCCCCACCGTCAGGGTGCCACCCTGCCCCTCGATCACCCGACGGCTGATCGCCAACCCCAGGCCAAACCCGCCCGTGGCACGGTCCCGACTGCGATCCAGGCGGTAGAACGGCTGGAAGATGCGCTCGCGCTCCTCCTGCGGAATGCCAATGCCGTCATCCTCGACGGTCAGCACGCACGCGCCCTTGGCATCCACGCTCAGGCGCAGCAGGATGCGCTGCCCGCAATAACGCATGGCGTTGCGGATAAGGTTCTGCACCGCCCGCGCCGTCAACCGCGGGTCCAGCACAAAGCGCGGCAGATCCGGCTCGGCACGCACCTCCAGGCTCACCCCGCGCCCATCCAGCTCTTCGGCATAGCTGCCCAGGATGCTGTCGACGAACTCGGGCAGCGCCACCTCCACCCGCTCGCCACCCTGGCCATTCTGCAAGCGGTTGTACGACAGCAGCTCAAGCACCAGCGCATCCAGCTCGCGCACGTGCCCCACCAGTTCCAGCAGGCGCTTGCGACTGGCCGGGGGCATTTCGTCGTACAGCAGCACCAGGCCGAAATCCAGGCGGGTCAGCGGCGTGCGCAGCTCATGCGACACCGCATTGAGCAACTCGCGCTGCTGGGTCAGCAGGCATTCGATATCCGCCGCCATGGTATCGAACACCTTGGCCAGCGCGCCGATGTTCGAGCGTGGCGAGATCAGCGTGCGCTCCGCCAGGTTGCCTTCGCCCAGGCGCTGCGCCGTGGCCTTGAGCCGCTGCAGGTCACGCCAGTGCGGGCGCACCCAGAACAGCAGGCAGCCCAGCAGCGCCGCACCGATCAGCACGGTGATGCCCCACGACAGCAGGTAGATGTCCGCCGGGTCCGGCGGGTTGCGCAGCACCACCATCCACTCGCTGTCCAGCGGCGCCAGGGCGGTTTCGTAATAGCCCCACTCCCCCAGGCGCACCACGTACTGGCCGGCCTGCAGGTGCGCCTGCTCCTCGGCGTTCAGGTCCAGGTCGGCGCGCCGGCGCAGCTCGATGCTGAGGGGGGCGAAATCGGTGTTCAGCGCCTCGGCCACCTGGGGCCAGCTGTCGCGGTGCTTGAGGTGGAACTGGTTGACGATCAGGCGCTGCACGCCCCGCGCCTGGTCCTGGTTGTAGGCGATGTAGCGGTCATGGAACACATGCAGGATCAGTTCGGGGATCAGGAAGATCGACCCGGCATACGCGACGATGGTCACCAGATACAGGCGTACCAGAATTTTCAGCATGGCCGTGGCCGCTCCTCAGAATTCCCACTCGACTCGGCTGAACAGGTAGCCCTTGCCCCACACCGTCTTGATCTTGCGCGCCTCGCCGGCGCTGTCGTCGAACTTGCGCCGCAGCTTGGATATGGCCACGTCCACCGAGCGGTCGGTGCCGTTGAACTCGATGCCGCGCAACTGCTGCAGGATGCAGTCGCGGCTGAGCACGCTGCCGGCATTGCGCGCCAGCACCACCAGCAGGTTGAACTCGCCGCTGGACAACTCCACCGTCTGGTCGCGCCACAGCACGGTGCGTTCGGCCAGGTCGATGCGCAGCCCGCCGATCACGATCAGGTCGCTCTCGAGATGCGGCTCGTTGATGCTGCTGCGCCGCAGCAGGGTCCGCACCCGCGCCAGCAGCACGCGCGGCTCGCACGGCTTGCTGACGTAGTCGTCGGCGCCCATCTCCAGGCCCAGCACCTGGTCGTGGCTGTCGTCGCGGGCGGTGAGCATGAGGATCGGCAGCAGCAGCGATTCGGCGCGCAGCTGCCGGCACACCTGCAGGCCGTCCAGGCCCGGCAGCATCAGGTCGAGGATCACCAGGTCGGGTTTGCTGCGCCGCGCCTCTTCCAGCACGTGGTCCCCCCGCGCAATCACGCTGACGCTGAAACCATTGCGTTGCAGGTAGCTGGCGATCAGTTCGCTCAGGGCGCAGTCGTCTTCGACCAGAAGGATAGTGGGCATGGGTAGTTTGAAAGGCCGGGAAAGTCAGGCAGGATATAGCGCTTATTCGCAGGTCGCGAAATTCTTCACACTTTTTCACACTCGCCCTACATAGCTTAACAACTGCCTGTAGCGCGGCTGCCTTAGCATTGCCGGGTCATTTATGGAAGATCCGCATGCCCAGTTCAAGCCCCGTCCGTCTGCGTACCCTGGCGCCCCTGTTGCTGCTGAGCCTGGCCCTGGCCGGCTGCGACAGCAAGCCGCCCGCCGAAGAACAAGCCCCCAAGCCCGCCGTCAGCGTCGAAACCGTGCGCGAGCAACCCCTGGCCATCAGCACCGAGCTGTCGGGGCGCATCCTGGCGCCACGCATCGCCGAGGTGCGCGCGCGGGTGGCCGGGGTGGTGCTCAAGCGGGTGTACCGTGAGGGCAGCGACGTGAAACAGGGCGACGTGCTGTTTCGCATCGATCCGGCACCGTTCAAGGCCGACTACGACAGCGCCCGCGCCAACCTGGCCAAGGCCGAGGCCACGCGCTTTCAGGCGCGCCTGCAGGACCAGCGCTACGCCGAGCTGATTTCGATCGACGCGATCAGCCGCCAGGAGCACGACAACGCGCGCGCCGCCGCCATGCAAGCCGACGCCGAAGTGGCAGCGGCCAAGGCCGCGCTCGAGCGTGCGCGCCTGAACCTGGGCTATGCCACCGTGACCGCGCCGATTTCCGGGCGCGTGGGCCGTGCCCTGGTGACCGAGGGCGCGCTGGTGGGGCAGAACGAATCGACCCCGCTGGCGATCATTCAGCAGCTCGACCCGATCCATGCCGACCTGACCCAGTCGACCCGCGAGATCAACGCCCTGCGCCGTGCCCTGCGTGCCGGCGAGCTCAAGCAGGTGGGCCAGGACCAGGCCCGCGCCACGCTGATCCAGGATGACGGCACGCCTTACCCGCTGGCGGGCAAGCTGCTGTTCTCCGACATCAGCGTGGACCCGAGCACCGGCCAGATCACCCTGCGCAGCGAGTTCCCCAACCCCGACCTGGACCTGCTGCCCGGCAGCTTCATCCGCGTGCGCCTGGAACAGGCGGTGCAGCCCAAGGGCATCAGCGTGCCGCAGCAGGCCATCCTGCGTGACAGCGCGGGCCTGCCGCGGGTGCTGCTGGTGGACGCCGAGCAGCGCGTGAGCGAGCGCGCCGTGGTGCTGGGCAGCGTGCAGCAGGACCGCTGGATCGTCACCGAGGGCCTGGCCCCGGGCGATCGCATCGTCACCGAAGGCCTGCAGCACGTGAAGGTGGGTGACCAGGTGAGTGTGACCCCCGCCACCGACACGGCTGCCCCCATCGCCCAGACCACCGCCCAGTGAGGCCCTGATCCATGCCGCAGTTCTTTATTGACCGCCCGGTGTTCGCCTGGGTGGTCGCGCTGTTCATCCTGCTCGGCGGTGCGCTGGCCATCCCGCAGTTGCCGGTGGCCCAGTACCCCAACGTGGCGCCGCCACAGATCGAGGTGTACGCGGTATACCCCGGTGCCTCGGCGCAGACCATGGACGAGAGCGTGGTCAGCCTGATCGAGCAGGAGCTCAACGGCGCCGATCACCTGCTGTACTTCCAGTCCACCAGCAGCCTGGGCAGCGCCACGGTAACGGCGACCTTCCAGCCGGGCACCAACCCGGAACTGGCCCAGGTCGATGTGCAGAACCGCCTGAAGATCGTCGAGTCGCGCCTGCCGCGGGCGGTGACCCAGCAGGGCCTGCAGGTGGAGAAGATCTCCACCGGGTTCCTGATGCTGGTGACCCTGACCGCCGACGATGACCGCCTAGACGAAACCGCGCTGAGCGACTTTCTGGCGCGCAACGTGATGAACGAGGTGCGCCGGGTACCGGGCGTGGGCAAGGCGCAGCTGTATGGCTCGGAACGCGCCATGCGTATCTGGCTCGACCCGCAGAAGCTGATCGGCTTCAACCTCACCCCCGAGGACGTGAACCTTGCGATTGCCGCGCAGAACGCCCAGGTGGCCCCTGGCAGCATCGGCGACCTGCCCGGCAGCCCGACCCAGGAAATCACTGCCAACGTGCTGATCAAGGGCCAGCTGTCGACGCCCCAGGAGTTCGCCGACATCGTGCTGCGTGCCAACCCGGATGGCTCGCGGGTCACCGTGGGTGATGTGGCGCGGGTCGAGATCGGCGCCCAGGAGTACCAGTACGGCACGCGCCTGAACGGCAAGCCGTCCACCGCCTTCAGCGTGCAGCTGGCGCCCGGTGCCAACGCCATGCAGACCGCAACCCTGGTCAAGGCCAAGATGGACGAGCTGTCGCGCTACTTCCCGCCCGGGGCGGTGTACGACATCCCGTATGACACCTCGCCGTTCGTCAAGGTGTCGATCGAACAGGTGATCAACACCCTGATCGAGGCCATGGTGCTGGTGTTCCTGGTGATGTTCCTGTTCCTGCAGAACATCCGCTACACGCTGATCCCGACCCTCGTGGTGCCGGTAGCGCTGATGGGCACCTTCGCGGTGATGCTGACGCTGGGCTTCTCGATCAACGTGCTGACCCTGTTCGGCATGGTGCTGGCCATCGGCATCCTGGTGGACGACGCCATCGTGGTGGTGGAGAACGTCGAGCGGATCATGGCCGAGGAGGGCCTGCCGCCCAAGCAAGCCACGCGCAAGGCCATGCAGCAGATCAGCGGCGCCATCGTCGGCATCACCGTGGTGCTGGTGGCGGTGTTCGTGCCGATGGCGTTCATGCAGGGCTCGGTGGGGGTGATCTACCAGCAGTTCTCGGCGTCGATGGCGGTATCGATCCTGTTCTCGGCGTTCCTTGCCCTGAGCCTGACCCCGGCGTTGTGCGCCACCCTGCTCAAGCCGATCGCCAAGGGTGAACACCACGTCAAGCGCGGTTTCTTCGGCTGGTTCAACCGCAAGTTCGAAGGCATGAGCAACGGCTACCAGCGCTGGGTGATGCACGCGATCCAGCGCAGCGGCCGCTACCTGGTGGTGTATGGCCTGCTGCTGGTGGCGCTGGGCTGGACCTTCAGCCAGCTGCCCTCCTCGTTCCTGCCTACCGAAGACCAGGGCTACACCATCACCGATGTGCAGCTGCCGCCCGGCGCCAGCCGCAACCGTACCGTGCAGGTGGCCGAGCAGATCGAGGCGCACAGCGCAGGCGAACCTGGCGTGGGCAACACCACGGTGATCCTGGGCTTCAGTTTCTCGGGCAGCGGGCAGAACGCGGCGCTGGTGTTCACCACGCTCAAGGACTGGTCCGAGCGCACCGCCAAGGACAGCGCCGAGGCCATCGCCGAGCGCGCCAACATCGCCTTCAGCCAGTTCAAGAACGCGGTGGCCTATGCGGTGCTGCCGCCCTCGGTGGATGGCCTGGGCACCTCGACCGGTTTCGAGTTCCGCCTGCAGGACCGTGCCGGCGTGGGCCATGCCGGGCTGATGGCGGCGCGTGACCAGTTGCTGGCCGAGGCCGCGAAAAGCCCGGTGCTGGCCAACGTGCGCGAGAGCGCCCTGGCCGAAAGCCCGCAGGTGCAGCTGCTGATCGACCGCAAGCAGGCCAACGCGCTGGGCGTGTCGTTCGACGACATCGGCACGGTGCTCAACACGGCCATCGGCTCGACCTACGTCAACGACTTCCCCAACCAGGGTCGCATGCAGCGGGTGGTGGTGCAGGCCGAGGGCGACCAGCGCAGCCAGGTCGAGGACCTGCTCAAGATCCACGTGCGCAACACCAGCGGCAAGATGGTGCCGTTGTCGGCCTTCGCCCAGGCGCAGTGGGTATCGGGGCCGGTGCAACTGACCCGCTACAACGGCTACCCGGCCATTGCCGTGTCGGGCGAGCCGGCACCGGGCTACAGCTCGGGCGCGGCGATGGCCGAGGTGCAGCGCCTGGTCGATGCCCTGCCGCTGGGCTTTGGCCTGGAATGGACCGGGCTGTCGCTGCAGGAGCAGTTGTCCGGGGCGCAGGCACCGATGCTGATGGCGCTGTCGCTGCTGGTGGTGTTCCTGTGCCTGGCGGCGCTGTACGAAAGCTGGTCGATCCCCACCTCGGTGCTGCTGGTGGTGCCGCTGGGCGTGCTCGGTGCGGTGCTGGCGGTGACCCTGCGCGACATGCCCAACGATGTGTTCTTCAAGGTCGGCCTGATCACCCTGATCGGCCTGTCGGCGAAGAACGCGATCCTGATCATCGAGTTCGCCAAGAGCCTGGTGGACGAAGGGCATGACCTGGTCGAGGCCACCGTGCAGGCCGCGCGCCTGCGCCTGCGGCCCATCGTGATGACCTCGCTGGCGTTCATCCTGGGCGTGGTGCCGCTGGCGATTGCCACCGGCGCCAGCTCGGCGAGTCAGCAGGCCATCGGCACCGGAGTGATCGGCGGCATGCTCAGCGCCACGCTGGCGATCGTGTTCGTGCCGGTGTTCTTCGTGGTGGTGATGCGCGTGACCGGCTGGCGCCGGCGTGACGCCCAGGCCGACACTGCGGTGGTCGAACAAAGCTGATGGACAGCCGCGCGGCGGTCATGGGATGGTGCTAGCCCGCTTCTGGACTGGAACCCTGCAATGACCGCCGCCGTACTTCCCCCCTGCTCCATTCTTTTGCTGGCCGGCGGCCGTGGCCAGCGCATGGGCGGGCAGGACAAGGGCCTGCTGTCCTGGCAGGGCCGCCCGCTGATCGCGCACGTGCACGCCGTTGTACGTGACCTGAGCGATGACCTGATCCTTTCCTGCAATCGCAACCAGCACGCCTATCGGGCGTTTGCCGACCAGTTGGTGGGCGATGCCGAGCCTGGGTTTCCCGGGCCGCTGGCCGGGGTGCTGGCCGGGCTCGCGGTGGCGCGGCATGCCTGGCTGGTGGTGCTGGCGTGTGATGCACCGCTGATCGACCGCGGGTTGCTCGAGCAGTTGCTGAGCGTGGCGGTCACCGGGGACTGCGCGGCGATGGTGCGCCAGGGCCAGCAGTGGCAGCCGATGTTCTGCGTGATCCCGGTGCGCCAGCAGGCGAGCTTGCTGGCGGCATGGCAGGCCGGTGAGCGCAGCCTGCTGCGGGCGTTGCTGGAGCATCCGTTGCAGGCAGTGGAGTGTGCAGAGGAGGACCGGCGCCTGAGCAACTTCAATACGCCGCAGTGGTTGGGGCAATAAGGCTTTTTGTGTCGTCTGTGAGGGCCTCTTCGCGGGCCAAGCCCGCTCCTACAGAGGCTTGCGCTACCCCTGTGGGAGCGGGCTTGACCCGCGATGGGCGGCACCGCCCCCCTCGAACACCACACACCGATTACGCCCCGCCGCCTTGGCCGCATACAGCGCCTGATCGGCCGCCGCCACCAGCGTCAGGGGCGTTTCGCCCTGCCCCGCCATGCCTGCCACGCCGATACTCACCGACACCCGCCCGAACGGGCTGCCAGCATGCACGATGTTCAGCTCGGCCAACCGCGCCAGCACCGTCTCGGCCACCACCACCGCGCCCGCCACCTCGGTATTGGGCAGCACCATCGCCAGCTCTTCCCCGCCATAACGCGCCACCACATCCGTCGGGCGGCGCACGCACTCGCGCAACAAGGCGCTCACCGCCTTGAGGCATTCGTCACCTCCGATGTGTCCGTAGGCGTCATTGAAGCGTTTGAAATGATCGATATCGATCAGCAGCAGCGCCAGCGGCTGGGCCTCGCGCTGGGCACGCCGCACTTCGCTGGCCAGCACCTCGTCGAAACGCCGGCGGTTGGCCAGCCCGGTGAGCGTGTCGTGGGTGGCCAGCACCGCCAACTGCCGGTTGGTGGCCAGCAGTTCTTCGCGCGCCACCAGCAATTGCGCATCCATCTCGGCGCGATGGCGCATGTCACGGATCAGCAGCCGGCCAATCACCGCGATCACCCCCTGCAACGCCAGCACCAGCCCCACCGTCAGCCACGCCTCCATGCGCCAGGCGTCCAGGGCCTCGCGCTTGCCGATGGCCACGGTGGTCACCAGTGGCAGGTGCTCGTTCTTGCGAAACGCATACAGGCGCTCCACCCCATCCAGGCTCGAGGCAAACGAAGCCGTGCCCACCGAGTTCTCCACCAGGTAGCGGGTGTAGATCGGCGACCGGGAAAAGTCGCGGCCCATGTCCTGCTCGCGAAACGGGTAGCGCACCAGGATGCGCCCACTGGTGTAGGTGAGCGCGATCGCACCGTCTTTGCCCACGTCGATCTTGCCGAACAGGCGCAGAAAGTTCTCCACCCCCAGGGTCACCGCGATCACCCCGGCGAACTGCCCCCCGGGCTGCTCGAAACGCCGGCTGACGGTGATCACCCAGTCATGGGTGGAGCGGCTGCGGATCGGCGGGCCGATGAACACCTCGCGGGACGGGTTGTCACGATGGTGGATGAAGAACTCGCGGTCGGCGCTGTTCGCACCGTCCGGAATCGGGCCGTTGGTCGACATCAGCCATTCGCCCGTCGGGCCATAGATGGTCAGCCCATGCAGTTGCGTCAGCAGTTCGTTCTGCTCCTCCACCAGCCCGGCCAGGCGCGCCAGTTGCTGCGGCCCGCCGCCATCGACTTCGAGCCGCTCGCTCAGGCCCAGCAGCATCATCGAACTCTGGCGGATGATGCCCTCGGCATAGGTGTCCAGTGCCTGGGTCAGGTTGAGGCTGTGTACCTGAACCTCGTTCAGCGCGCGCTGACGTGCAGCCCATATCTTCCAGGCCGTCAGCGATGCCAGCGATACGCAGATCACCAGCAACAGCAGCACGGCCAGGCGCACGTCACGCTTGTGCGGCAGCGGCACCGGCAGTAAGGGGGTCGACATCATGAAACGCTCCTGCGATGCCACAACTGAAGGCATCCTGCCATCAGCTGTACTCCGGAATGCCCTGTACCGCAAGGGGCAGAGCATCAGGCGCGCAATCAAGCGGTGGGGGTCACGACGGGCTGCTGCAGAATCCGGCAGGCAGAAGTTGCAGGGCAGTGAAGCTGAAAGTGGGACGCAAGGCCGCCCGCTCCAGTGAGCAGCCTTGCGCATGCATGCAGGCAGGCCTTGCGGTGCGCCGCTGGCGCGGTTGCCCTTCAGTAGCGGAACTTGCCGCCATGAATGTCCTGCAGCACCTGATCGGTCACCCGCACGTAGGTTTCGGTGCCCGGCAGCCAGGCATACACCGGGTCTTCGCCGGTCTGGCTGGGGTCGAAGGCTTCGCTTCTGAGCTTGGTCTTCTGGTACTTGAAGGTGCCGGTGGTTTCCATGCAGGTCTTGACGCGCAAGAACATCGGCACCGCGTAGTGAGGCATCTGGCTCTTGACGAAGCGCAGCAGGTCGCAGAAATCCAGCTGCTCCAGCGGCGCCGACGGGGTGATGGCGGCCATCCCGGCGCGACCGTTGGTGTTCTTGATTTCCACCCCGTAGGCCACGGCTTCGGCAATGTGGGGGTGCTGCACCATGATGTTCTCGACTTCGGTGGTGGAGACGTTCTCGCCCTTCCAGCGGAAGGTGTCCCCCAGGCGGTCGACGAACTGGGCATGGCCAAAGCCGATATCGCGAATCAGGTCGCCGCTGTTGAAGTAGCGGTCGCCCTTTTCGAACACGTCGTAGAGCACCACCTTCTTGCTCTTCTCCGGGTCGGTGTAGCCATCGAACGGGGCGTCGTCGTCGATCTTGGCCAGCAACAGGCCCT
Organism: Pseudomonas palmensis; assembly: GCF_049942755.1. NCBI lineage: Bacteria > Pseudomonadati > Pseudomonadota > Gammaproteobacteria > Pseudomonadales > Pseudomonadaceae > Pseudomonas > Pseudomonas palmensis. Next base: position 4,553,238 of record NZ_CP187958.1, on the reverse strand, counting down.
GACCGCCCTTGCCGACCTTCTGCATGAATCCGTCGGCGTTGCGCCGTGGTTCGCCGGTGTCGTGTTCGTACTCCACCAGCGACCAGGCGTTGATGGCAAAGCCGATGGTGTTCTCGAAATTGAGGATGTTGGTAAAGCCGATGTTGCCGTCACTGGCGGCGTAGAACTCGCAGACCCGCTCGATGTTGAAGCGTTTCTTGAAGTCGAGCCACACGCCCGGACGCAGGCCGTTGCCGATCATCTTCACCACCGGGTTGTCGCCATCGTTGCCGGCCGCAGGCTGATCGATCAGGTAGCGACACAGTTCACCGACGTAGCAGATGGTGGTGGCCTTGAATTTGCGCGTGTCTTCCCAGAACTGGCTGGCGCTGAACTTGCGGCGGATGGCGAAGCCCGAGGCACCGGCCAATGCCGAGCCCCAGCTCACGCACAGGCCGGTGCCGTGATACAGCGGCAAGGTGCAATAGACGATGTCATCGGGGCGCATGTCCAGGGCGATCATGCCGAAGCTGCCGTAGACCTTCATCCAGCGCCCATGCTTGAACACCCCGGCCTTGGGCAGGCCGGTGGTACCGGAGGTGTAGATGTAGAAGCAGGCGTCGTCGAGGTAGACCTGCTGGGTAGTCGCCGGATTGGCCGTAGCGTGCCCCTGACTGGCAAGGGTCAGGTTGACGTAGCCCTCGGGGGCGGTGCCGGCATCGCGCGTGGTGTCGGTGTCGGCCAGGAAAAAGGTGCGCTGCCTGTCGATGGCCACCTCGTCGCGCACCGCCTCGAACGATGGCACCAGCTCCTGGCCGACGATGATCGCCGACGGGTTGACCAGGCCCAGGCTGTGGATCAGCACGTTGTTGGTCTGCGAGGTGTTGAGCATGGCGCAGATGCCGCCGATCTTGCTCACGGCCAGTACGCTGACCAGCAATTCGGGGCGGTTCTCGATGAAGATGCCTACCACATCGCCTTTTTTCAGGCCACGGGCCAGCAGGTAGTGGGCGAAACGGTTGGCCCACTGGTTGACCTGTTCGTAACTGAAGCGTGTGTCCTTGTAGAGCAGCGCCGGCCCTTGAGGGTTGCGCGCCACCGCCTGTTCGAAGGCCCAGCCCAGGCCACAGGGCTGATCGGCCTTGAGTTTGGAAACCTTGAGGCCCCTGACGAGCCGAGGAATGGCCCGAGTGATCGAGGGAATTTTGCGCAGCATCATGCCCCAGGTAATCATGTCGCTATTACTACTCATGGCACCTCCTGGTGGATTGACCGTGGCCGCCAGGCGGTTCGACAAACGCCATGACCAGCCAATCGTTTTTATTGTTGTGCACGCCATGTGAAAAAGTCCTCGCGCAGCGGGGTGCGCGAGGACGCCTGGTGCCGAACAATCAGAACTCGTCGGCGACCGACTCGAGGATCTTGCCCATCAGGTAGACCGTGGTGCGGGCCACTTGCTTGACCGCCTCTTTTTCTTCATCGGTCACGACCCAGCGGTCGATGGCGGCGTTGACCTGCTCGGAGTGCTTCTCGTCGATGATCGCGTGGGCGACGAAGAAGGTCAGTTGCTGATCGGTCAGCTTGAGATGGTTCTTGCACACGTCCATCAGGGGTTCGAGGTGCTCATAGCAGTCCTCGGCCCAGAAGCTGTAGCCCAGGCGCGGAATGATGCCGCGGCATACGGAAACGAAGTCCAGGTAGCCGTAGAACGCCTCGGTGGCCGGCAGCATCGGTTTCTCGAACTCCGACGGGTCCACGCCAATGGCGATCAGGTCGTTGTACGCCATGTTTTCGTGGCCCAGCTCTTCCAGCGCATGCTTCATCGCGAAACGCAGCAGGCCGACCTTCTTGTGGTCCTGGTTCCAGCACGCCACCGCCTGGTTGATCGCGTTGTTCTTGGTGTAGTGGTACACCTGGACAATCGACTTGATGTACAGCTCACGCTGCAGTTCGGGACGCTTCATCATCTGGAAGAAACGGCCGGCCTTGATCTTTTCCCATTCGGCGTCACAGATGGCTTTGAGCTCTTTGCGAAACGCGGTCACTTCAGTCATTTCACTCTCTTCCTTGGCGTGTTGATAAATCGTTCATGACACGTGTTATACGGTCAGGCGAATACGGCGTTACAGGCGCAGCACGGACTTGATGATGTAGATGAACTTGGAAAAGAAGCCCAGGCCTTCAATAGTGTCCCAGTGTTCCATCAGCACACCATTTTCAACACGGTAGATATCGATCACCTTGTAGTTCACCGTGAAGAACCTGTGCTTGGCCCAGTGCTTGGCATACAGGAAGACATAATCGCCTTCGGCGCAGACCCGCTCGATACTGGTACCCGACTCGGGGAACGTCTTGAAGAACTGCGTGAAGTAGGTCTTGAAGCCTTCGCGGCGCGGGGGAATGAACACGTTGTTGTGCTGCACGTAGTCCTCGGCAATCAAGGTATCGGCAACCGCCAGTTCACGCTGACCAAACATGCGCTCGTAAAACTCGATGACCACTTCTTTGTTCCTGGCTTCCATCTTGGATCAACCTCAATGTTGTCGTTATTGTGTGATGCTTATCCCGCCAGTGACTGCCTCGCGTGACGGGCGGCCAAGGTATGGCGAATCAGGTCATCGACGTCCTTCAGGTCTGCCGGGCAGCTGGGCAGGCCGAAGAAGGGCGTCACCGACGGCATCAGATCGCCTTTGTACAGGGCGTAGTAATGATCGCCACGGGCCTTGATCTGGAAGAAGATGCCGTCCTGATCGAACACGAAGCTGTCGAACTTCGGCGCCAGCCGTGGCTTCACATAGGTGATGAACGTCTTGTAGCCGCCTTGCAGGGCCACCAGCGAGGCACCGGTCATGGCCAGCCCGTTGACCACGTTCTTGACCGGGGCATGCTTGTCGACGATCAGGCGTGAAAGTTCGACGCACTCGTGCTCGTAGTTGGGCCCGGAGAACTGCACCAGTTGTTCATGGCTGATGAACTCACCCGACTCGTGAGGGAACGGCGTAATACGCTGAGTGCCGATGATTTCACCATCATGATAAAAGGCAAACACATAGGAACGCGGGTCGTATTCATCCAGGCACACGGTATTGTCGACCGAGTTACCAAACAGCGTCTTGTAATAGATCTTGCGCTGCCCATACAACCGGCTACGGGCACGAGAAAGTTCGATGAATTGCGCAGGCGTTACCACCTGCCTGACCTTTACCTTGTCAGACTGGCACAACTCCTGGAGGACTGAATCATAGAAACTGTAGATGGCCGAACCGGCGGAATCATCCTTGACCAACTGCATACTTGCCGAAGGCAAGTCAGCCTTGTTACTGGCGAGTGACGGCATGAGAAATCCCTTCTTATTGTGATCTGTAGTATTCAACTCAGCCCAGCGCACGACTTAAGTTTCCACAGGACAATACATAGCTTCGCCTCCTTGCGTAGATAGCCATAGGTTGTTGATTTACGGGCTGCGCACAGCCAGACACTCACCCGCTAGTGGCGGGCGTGCCGCTGAACCAGAGCGAGGTGCAGTCAGTTCGGTGGTAGCGAGGCCAAGGCTCGGCGGATCTGCTCCGCGCGCTCGCCCAGCACCTGTGGCGTGGCGATCGGGAGGTCCGCATGACCCAGGTTGAAACCGTCACCGACAAAGCGGGCCAGCACATGCAGGTGCGCGTGACCTACGGTCTGCCCGGCCACTGCGCCATCGCACAGCAGCAGGTTGATACCTTCACAGGGCTGTTCTTCGAGGCTCAGGCCGCTTTCACGCAGGGCGGCCGCCATCCGTTGACCCACACGCATCATGTGGCCACAGGTTTGAGGAGGGATATCACCCAGGCCGCTTGCGTGGGCCTTGGGAATGACCAAGACATGGCCAGGAGTGATCGGCTGAATCGAGAGAAAGGCCAGGCACTGCTCGTCTTCGTAGACAACGGCAGCCGGTGCTTCTTTCTTGGCGATTGCACAGAAAATGCAGTTCACGGATAGCTCCCTCTATTGTTGTAGGTGCAACCCCGGTGGAGGCATGAAGATCCGGGATGCTACAGGCTGCATTCCATTGCAGAGTTGACCGCGCAGCTTGTAGGAGAAATTACCCCTGGCCTTCCTCAGCTGTACACGGGAGTTTTGAAATTTTTTGTATCTGAATCCCGTAAATTTCCTAATGGGTTGATTTGAATGGGTTTTCCCAAGGTAACTTTTTGTATCAAGGCTGCATGGGGGCGTCACCGGCCAGGGCCATGAGGGCCGAGGACGGTGACGCCATCACTCACCCGCTGTGCGTGGGCTCGCCCGGCCTGAGCTACACGAACGCATCGGCATGAAAATGCGCGGGCTCCAGCCCCCGCTGCTCGACGAAATCGCGTCGCGCCGAGTCGACCACGATCGGCGCACCGCAGGCATAGACCTCGAAGTCCTTGAGGCTATGAAAGTCCTGCAGCACCTGGCGGTGCACGAAGCCGGTGGCGCCCTGCCAGTCGCAGGTCGGGCCCGGCTCGGACAGCACCGGGGTGTAGCGCAGCCACGGCAACTGCGCCTCCCAGGCCTGCAGCTGTTCATGCCGGTAGAGGTCCTCACGGCGCCGCCCGCCCCAGTACAGGTACACCGGGCGGCGGTTGTCGCCGCGCTCGCGCAGTTGCTCGAGCAGCGCCTGCACCGGGGCAAAGCCGGTGCCGCTGGCCAGCAACACCATCGGCCGTTGGCTGTCGCGCAGGTAGAACGAACCGAACGGCCCCTCCATGCGCAGAATCGCCCTGGGCTGCAACGCATTGAACACATGCCCGCTGAACACCCCGCCCGGCATGTGCCGGATGTGCAGTTCAAGCTGGTTGTCGCGCGCCGCTGCGGTGGCCATCGAGTAGCTGCGCCGGCTGCCGTCCTTGAGCAGCACCTGCACGTACTGCCCCGGCAGGTAGGCGAATGCGGCGCCCGGCGCGAGCATCAGGCGCAGCACCGCCACGTCGTGGCTGACCTTGTCGAGGCTGGCCACGCGCACGCCCATCTGCTGGATGCCGATGCCGCGCAGCTCGGTGACTTCCGGCGCGTCGATGACCAGGTCGGAACGTGCCCTGGCGCAGCAGAACAGCGCCAGGCCCTGGGCCCGCTCGGCTTCGCTGAGCACTGCCAGCGGGCTGTCGGCGTGGTCCACCTCGCCGCTGAGCACCTGGCCCTTGCAACTGCCACAGGTGCCGGTGCGGCAGCTGTGCTTGAGCATCAGGCCATCGGCCAGGGCAGCGTCGAGCACGCTCTGCCCGGCGTTGACCGGGCAGCTCAGGCCGACCGGCTGGATCTGCAGGGTGAAGCTCATGTGCGTACCCTCCGTCACTGCGCGCGTCCGGCGGCGGCCAGCAGGTCCAGCGCCACGTCGACGATCATGTCCTCCTGGCCGCCGACCATGCGCCGCTTGCCCAGCTCGACCAGGATGTCGACGGTTTTCAGGCCATAGCGCGCCGCAGCGATTTCGGCGTGGCGCAGGAAGCTGGAGTAGACCCCGGCATAGCCCAGCGCCAGCGATTCGCGGTCGACCCGCACAGGGCGGTCCTGCAACGGGCGCACGATGTCGTCGGCTGCATCCATCAGCGTGTAGAGGTCGGTGCCGTGGTTCCAGCCCAGGCGCTCGGCGGCGGCGATGAACACTTCCAGGGGCGCGTTGCCGGCGCCCGCGCCCATGCCGGCCAGGCTCCCATCGATGCGATCGCACCCCTCCTCCACCGCGGTGATCGAGTTGGCGACCCCGAGGCTGAGGTTGTGGTGGGCATGCATGCCGGTTTCGGTCTCGGGCTTGAGCACGGCCTTGAACGCGCGAAAGCGATCACGCACGTCCTGCATGTTCATCGCCCCACCGGAGTCGGCCATGTACACGCAGGTGGCGCCATAGCTTTCCATCAGCTTGGCCTGGGCGGCCAGCTGCTCGGCCGGGATCATGTGGCTCATCATCAGAAAGCCCACGGTGTCCATGCCCAGCGCGCGCGCATATTCGATGTGCTGGCGGGCCACGTCGGCCTCGGTGCAGTGGGTGGCCACGCGCACCACGCGGGCGCCGGCGTCATACGCGGCCTTGAGGTCATGCACCGTGCCGATGCCGGGCAGCAGCAGGGTGGTGATCCTGGCGTGGCTGATCACGTCGGCCACGGCCTCGATCCACTCCAGGTCGGTGTGGGCGGCAAACCCGTAGTTGAAGCTGGAGCCCTGCAGGCCATCGCCGTGGGCCACTTCGATGGAATCGACCCTGGCCTTGTCCAGCGCACGGGCGATGTCCTGCACGTTCTGCAGCGAGTACTGGTGGCGCACCGCGTGGCTGCCGTCGCGCAGGGTCACGTCGCTGATGTAGAGCTTCTTGGCGGGATTGAACGTCATGCGGGCATCCTCAGTTGTGCGCCATGGCCTGGGCCATGCGCTCGGCGGTCGCCATCGCGGCGGACGTCATGATGTCGAGATTGCCGGCGTAGGCCGGCAGGTAGTGGGCGGCGCCTTCGACTTCGAGAAACACCGAGGTCTTGAGCCCGCTGAAGCGGCCCAGGCCCGGGATCAGCAGCGGCGCCTGGGGCTCGATCACCTCGAACTGCACCTGCTGCTTGAGCCGGTAGCCGGGCACGTAGGCCTGCACCGCCTGGGCCATCTCGTGGATGGAGGCCTGCACGCGGGCCTGCTCGCAGGCTTCGGAGAGCACGAACACGGTGTCGCGCATGATCAGCGGCGGCTCGGCCGGGTTCATCACGATGATCGCCTTGCCCCTGGCTGCACCGCCGATGGCTTCGATGGCCTTGGAGGTGGTTTCGGTGAACTCGTCGATGTTGGCGCGGGTGCCGGGGCCGGCGGACTTGCTGGCAATCGAGGCGACGATTTCGGCGTAGTGCACCTTGGCCACCCGCGACACCGCGGCCACCATCGGGATGGTCGCCTGGCCGCCGCAGGTGACCATGTTGACGTTCAACTGCGCCAGGTTCTGCTCCAGGTTCACCACCGGCACGCAGTACGGGCCGATGGCTGCCGGGGTCAGGTCGATCAGGCGGATGCCGGGCTTGCGTGCGCGCAGGTAGGCGTCGTTGCGTACATGGGCGCCGGCCGAGGTGGCATCGAACACGAAGTCGATATCGGCGAACTCGGGCATGCGCGCCAGGCCCTCGACCCCTTCGTGGGTGGTGGCCACGCCCAGGCGGCGGGCGCGTTCCAGGCCGTCGGAGGCCGGGTCGATGCCGACCATCACGGCCATTTTCAGGTGCTTGCCGTGGCGCAGCAGCTTGATCATCAGGTCGGTGCCGATATTGCCGGAGCCGATGATGGCGACATTGAATTTTGCAGGGTTCATACGGCTTCTCCGTAGACTTCGGCGAGGAGGATGACGCTCGGGTCGAGGCTGTCGGCGTACAGGCGCTGCACGGCCTCGGCGCGCAGGCTCAAGGCGGTGCGCTGGTTGATGTAGCCCTTGTCGGTGATCTCGCCGTCGTTGAGGCTGGGCGGCGAATCGAGGATCACCAGGCGCACGGCATGCTGGGACGAGGCCGGGTATTCCCGGGCCAGTGCCTGCAGGCCCGCGCACAGCGCCAGGCGCACCTCGGGCTGCAGCGCCAGCTGTGCACCGCTCATGTGCTGGCCCTCGGCGCCGAGCAGGTCGCGCAGGGCCTGGGACGGGTAGACCAGCGCGCCGATCATGTCGCGGTCATGCCCGCCGATCACGCAGTCGCTGGCATACGGCGCCAGCGCGCTGACCAGGCGTGGGCGCAGCGTGCCCACCGACACCCAGGTGCCGCTGCTGAGCTTGAAGTCCTCGGTCACGCGGCCGTCGAACTGCACGCCCAGCTCGGGGCGCGCCGGGTCGACCAGGCGCCCGGCGTCGCCGATGCGGTAGAAGCCCTCTTCATCGAACGCCGCCAGGGTGCTGGCCGGGTCGCCCAGGTAGCGCGGGAACACCGAGGGGCCGCGCACGCGCATCTCCAGCTTGTCGCCGGCCGGCACGAACTTGAGCTGGGTGCCCGGTACCGGCAGGCCGATGATGCCGGCCTTGTCGGCGGCAAAATGCACGCTGGTGACCACCGGCGAGGTTTCGGTGGAGCCCCATTCAGTGGCGAAGAACAGCGGCATGTCGCGCACCTTCCCGGCACACGCCACCAGCCGGCTCCAGCTGCTTTGCGGCAGGGCGGCAGCGGCATAGAACAGCATGCGCAGGCGCCCGAACAGGGCCTGGGCCAGCGCCGGGTCGCGCTCCAGGTGCGGCAGCAGCATCTCGTAGCCGCGCGGCACGTTGAAGAACAGCGTGGGCCTGACCGAGCGGATGTTCTCCAGCGTACGGTCGATCTGCCCCGGCACCGGCAGGCCGTCGTCGATGTACAGGGTGCCGCCGTTGCGCAGTACCAGGTTGAAGTTGTGGTTGGCGCCGAACACGTGGCTCCAGGGCAGCCAGTCGAGCACGATCAGTTCGCCCTGCTCCAGAAAGCGCCAGCACTGGGCAATCGCCTGCTGGTTGGCGCAGAGCATGCCGTGGGTGTTGACCACGGCCTTGGGCGCACCAGTGGAGCCGGAGGTCATCAGGTAGCGCGCCGGGGTGTCGCCATCCAGGCGCGCGAAGGCGGCCATCACCGCCGGGGTCTCGGCCTTGTACAGGTGCGGCAGGGCCAGCGCGCCGGGGATTTCCTGGGCGTTGCGCGCCGCCACCACCGGGCAGTCCGGGTCGACCAGGGCGATGGCGCGGCCATAGGCATCGCCGTCGTTGACGAAGATCAGCCCCGGCTTGAGCACCTCGACAATCGCCTTGAGCTTGGCGCAGCCGCTGCCGGTATTGCGCGAGTAGGCCACCGAGATGGTCGACACCGGGATGCCCACGTGCATCGCCGCCAGGGTCAGCAGCGCCTGGTCCAGGTCGTTCTCCGAGAGCATCAGTAGCGGCCGGCCGGCTGCGATGTCCAGTTCCAGCAGGCCCTGGGCCAGGGCGCCGACGCGCTGGCGCACCTGCTCGTAGGTCAGGCTGAACCAGCCCGCGCCGCGCCGTTCGGCCAGGTAGGCACGCTGCGGCGCCTGCACGGCCCAGTGTTCCAGCCACTGGCCGATGCAGCGCGCATAGGGTTGCAGCGGCTCGGGCGAGCTGAGCACGAAGCTGCCGTCGGCACGCGGTTCGTACAGCACCTGGGCGGGGGCCAGCTGGGTGGGGTCGTTGAAGAAGTCGTACATTGCACGCCCTCGTGAGCGCGGCAGGCCGTCGGCCCGCTGCTCACTGGTTTTATTGTTGTAGGTACCGGCGGTCGGTCAGGCCGCCGGGTTCAAGCCGGCACGGCTCAGGTGAAGCGACAGCTCACTTCGCCCAGGCGGGTCAGGCGCAGGCGCAGGCTGTCGCCCGCCACCACCGGCACCATCGGCCCCAGCGCGCCGGACAGCAGCACGTCCCCGGCCTGCAGCGGGCGCCCGGCCAGGGCCATGGTGCGCGCCAGCCACAGGCAGGCATCCAGCGGGTTGCCCATACACGCGGCGCCCACGCCGATGGCGGCCTGGGCACCGTTCTTCTCCAGCAGCATGCCTTCCAGGGCCAGGTCCAGGCCGTGCAGGCTGACCGGGGTCTTGCCCAGCACGTAGAGGCCCGAGGAGGCGTTGTCGGCCACGGTGTCGACCAGGGTGATCTTCCAGTCCTCGATGGCCGAGTCGACGATCTCCAGCGCCGGCAGCACATGGTCGACCGCGCGCAGCAGCTCGCCCAGGGTGGTGTCGGGGTCGGGCAGGTCGCGCCCCAGCACGAAGGCGATCTCGCCCTCGGCCTTGGGCTGGATCAGCCGCGTGCTGTCGATGGCCTGGCCATCGTGGCATTCCATGTCGGTGAACAGCATGCCGAAATCGGGCTGGTCGACGCCCAGTTGCTGCTGCACCGCCAGCGAGGTGAGGCCGACCTTGCGCCCGCTCAGGCGCCGGCCGGCGGCCAGCGCGGCCTGGGTGGCGAGTTCCTGCACGGCGTAGGCGTCGTGCAGCGACTGGATGTCGAAACGCTCGGAAATGCGCCCGCACGGGGTGCGGGTCGAGCGGGCCTGGGCCAGCGCTGCGGCGGCGGCCTGAAGGTTGGGGTGGGTCATGGGATTGCTCCTGAACGGGTCCGGTTGGCTTACAACGCGCGCGCGCGACTCTGGCGATAGCCCTGGTGCAGTTCGTCGACCAGCTCGGCCACGCTGCAGGTGCGGGTGATCTGGCCCACGCCCTGCCCCGCCGACCACACGTGCTTCCACGCCTTGTTGGCGGTGGCGATGTCGCCGGAGAAGTCGATGCTGGGGCGGGTTTCGCTGCGCGGGTCGATGCCGGCCTTGTCCAGCGACGGCTGCATCCAGTTGGCCAGCACACCGCTGACCGCCTTGGTGGTGGTCACCTGGTCCAGCGAGCACTCCACCAGCATGTCGCGGTAGGCGTCCTCGACCAGGCTTTCGTGGGTGGCGATCAGGCGCGTGCCCACCAGCGAGAAGTCGCAGCCCAGCACCTGCGCGGCATGGATGTCGCGCCCGTTGGAGATCGCCCCGGCCAGGCCCAGCGGGCCGTCCCAGAACTCGCGCACTTCGGCGACGAAGGCGAACGGGTTGTAGTTGCCTGTATGCCCGCCGGCGCCGTTGCACACCAGCACCAGGCCATCGACGCCGGCGGCCACGGCCTTGCGTGCCAGGGCCGGGCTGATCACGTCGGCGATCACCACCCCGCCATAGGCGTGCACGGTGTCGAGCACGCGCTTGGGGCTGCCCAGGGCGGTGGAAACGATCGGCGGCTGGTAACGGCGCACCAGCTCAAGCTCGGCCTCGAAGCGGTCGTAGGTGCTGTGCACGATCATGTTGAGCATCCACGGCGCCCACTGTTCGCCACGCTGCTGCGCGGCGTCACGCTCGCCGACGATCTGTTCCAGCCATTGCTGCAGTTGCTCGACGGTGCGCGCATTGGGCGCCGGCAGGCTGCCGACGATGCCGGCCTGGCAGCTGGCGGCGAGCAGGCGCGGGCCCGACACCAGGAACATCGGCGCGGCCAGCACCGGCAGGTCGAGCCCGGCGAACAGGTTCAGGAGTTGCTGTTGCGGTGCACTCAGGCTTGTTGTTGTCATCACGCATCTCTCTTGTTCTGGTTATCAAGGCTCAGGCCTTGCGCGACCGCGTGGGGCCGGCGCTGCGAATCTCCCAGCCGCCATCGCTGTGGATGATGTTGGCGGTGGTCAACCCGGCATTCTCGCGCGAGGCCAGCAGCACGTAGTGCCCGGTGTGGTCCTCGGGCTCGGCAATCCGTTGCAGGGGCACAGCCTGCGCGGCACCGGCCTCGAACCCGGGGATCTGGTTGAGCGGTACGCTGCGGCTGTTCAGGCCATCCAGGCTTTTCATCGGCGTGTTGGTCGCCCCCGGCGCCACGCCGTTGACCCGGATATCCGGCGCCAGCTCGTAGGCCAGCTGGCGGATCATGCCCACCAGCGCATGCTTGGCGGTGACGTACAGAATGCCACCACCGCCGGCATAAAAGGCACTGTTGGACAAGGTAAAGATCATGCTGCCACGGGTTTGGCGCAGCGCCTCGATCGACGCCTGCGCGCCGAGCAGGTAGCCCTGCACGTTGGTGGCGAAGAGTTTCTGGAACGCACCCTCGAAATCCTGCGGGGCGATGCGGTCCAGGCGGGTGAAATAGTCGAACACCGCGGCGTTGCCGACGAAGGTGTCGAGCCTGCCGAACGCCTCCAGGGTGGCGGCCACGGCGCGCTGGTTATCCTGATAGCGCGCCACGTCGCCCTGCACGGTGATCACCGCATCGCCCAGCTCGGCAGCCAGCGCCGCCAGTTGCGCCGCGTCGCGGCCCATTACCGCGACCCTGGCGCCTTCGGCCACGTAGCGGCGCACGATGGCGCTGCCGATGCCGCCGGTACCGCCGGTGACCAGTGCCACCTGCCCTTTCAACCAAGCCATGTGCAGGCCCTCATAGGAACGTGTTGATGTTCTTGCACAGCAACATCGCGTTGGGGATCAGAATCTTGCGCTTGAGCAGCTTGAGGCCCTCGGCCTCCAGGCGCAGCACGTCCTCGCGCCGCCCGGCCAGCTGGGCGTGTTCGTCCAGGCCGCGGCTGCGCACGTTGACGAAGCACGAGTACGCCAGGTACTCGCCCGGCGCGGCGCCGGCGTACACCTCGATGTTGCTGACCAGGTGCACGTTGCGCGTGGGCGGGTTCTCGGCCCAGGCCGAGGGCTGCTTGAAGCGCGCCACGCGGCGCTTGAGCTCGCGCATGCCGTCATCGAAGAAGGCCATGTGCTCCAGGCGGTAGGGCCCGGACTTGTCTTCGCGGCGACGGTTCTCGATGCCGGGCATCCAGTAGTGGATGGCTTCGCTCAGGCTCAGCAGCCATTGGTCCCAGCACTCGTTGTCGAGCAGGCGCGCCTCGCGCAGCAGAAACTGTTCGACCCGGCGGGCCTCGTCGATGGACACCGGGGTGTCCTGCAGTTGGTGTGTCATCTCGCCCCCCTCAGCGCAGCGTGCCGTTGCGGTCTGGTACGTCGGCCCAGGTCGGTGCCTGCAGCAGGTCTTTCCAGCGCTGGTAGAACGCCCGCGCGTTGCATTCGTTGAGCTGGCCCTTGAACACGTTGCCCGGCAGCTCGCTGTCGTCCAGGCGGGTGTGCATGCCCAGGCCCACGTACAGGTCCTGGTAGCGCGTGACCACGCCACGGCTGGTCTTGGTGCAGTATTCCCAGTTCTCGCCGTCGTCCATCTCGAACACGCCGGTGGGCGAGAAGGTCATCATCGCGCCACGGCGCCATTTGTCCTTGATGTCCTGCGGGGCGTTCTTGTTGACGATGACCCAGGTGAACAGCTCGATCTTGTGCGGGCCACGCGGCTGCCAGATGCGCACGGTGTTCTGCCCCGGCAGGAACGAGAAGTTGGGGAACACGGTGAACGAGGAGATCGCGCCGATCAGCTTTGAGCGGAACTCGCCCAGGCGCTCGGCGACCTTGGGGCGCAGCACGTGCAGGTACTTGTTGATGTCCTTTTCGCCCAGGGTGGCGGCGTTGCCGACCACGTCGGTGGCGAACTCGTAGCCGTGGCCGTTCCAGTTCACCGAGTAGGATTCGGGCAGTTCGCCGACATTGGCCACCGGGCCGCCGAGCATGGCCTTGGCCGCCGAGTCGTGGGTCCAGCCGCCGTGCAGGATGTCGCCGACGAAGTTTTCGGCGGCGATCTTCCAGTTGCACTCGATGGTGGAGCGGATGCAGCCGCCCAGGAACTCGCTGCCGCCCTCGTCCATGTCGAGCATCACGTCCATGTACCAGGTCATCGGCCCGAGGTACTCCTCCAGGGTCGGCGCATCGCTGGCAAAGGTGGCGAACACCAGGCCCTTGTAGCTGGCCACGCGGGCTTCGCGCAGGCCATGCCTGGACTTGTCGAACTGGCTTTCTTCGTAGCACTTGGATTCGTGCATGCCCATCAGGCGCCCGCCATCGGCGCCGAACGACCAGCCGTGGTAGTTGCAGATGAAGCCGCGGGCGCTGCCGGCCTCGGCAAAGCACACCTTGTTGCCGCGGTGCGGGCAGGCATTGAGGAACACCTTGATCGAGGCGTCCTTCTGGCGTACCACCAGCACTTCGTCTTCACCCATCGAGGTGGTCAGGTAGTCGCCGGACCTGGGCAGCTGGGATTCGTGGGCGACGAACAGCCAGCAGCGCGCGAAGATCTTCTCCAGCTCCTGCTCGTAGATCGCCTCGTCCCAGAACACCTTGCCCGACAGGCGCCCCTCCTGCATGTCGCAGAGGCGGTCGAGGTTGCCCAGGGCGGGCGTGCTTTCGAGGGTTCTGAGCGGTATGTGCTTGTTGTTATCCATGGTTCAGACTCACAGGTATGCGGTTGGACGGCGCCCGGTCAGACCGGGCTGTCGGCGTCGGCCAGCGCCTCGTCGGCTTCCAGGGCCGTGTCGGCATACACCTCGCGGTCGGTGACAATGACCTTGTAGGTGCGCAGGTGCCGTTCGCAGGGGAAGGTCACGGCCTTGCCGCTGGGGATATGGAACTGGCCCCAGTGCACCGGGCAGGTGATCAGGTCGTCTTCCATGTCGCCTTCGGCCAGCGAGGCGGTGGCGTGGGTGCACATGTCGGTGGTGGCGTAGAAGGTGCCGCCCAGGTTGTAGACGCACAGGGCATCGCCATCGCCGTTGGCGACCTTCTTCAGTTCGCCCGGCGCCAGCTCGTCACGCTGGCAAAGCAGTACGCGGCTCATGCCGGCTCCTCGTTGTTGAGTTGCACAAAGCCCAGGCCGGTGACCCAGGCGGGCACGGCTTCATAGGCGATCACTTCACCGCGCGGACGCTCCAGGGCGGCCATGGCGCAGGCGAAGTTGCGGATTTCCATCGCGCCGTTGCCGGCCCGACGCAGGATGTCTTCGTCGCGGTAGGCGCACAGTGCCTGCAGGTCGCCGTTGACCCCGTGGGCAAGGATTTCGCGGTCGAAGTCCTCGGCCACCTGGCCCATCTCGACGGTGCCTACCCAGTGGCTGATGCCGCCGCTGCCGATGATCACCACGCGCTCGTCGGCGTCGAACGCCTCGACTGCCGCGCGCAGTTGCCGGCCCAGGTCGGCCGAGCGCTCCAGCGAGATGTACGGGTCGACGCCGCACGCCAGGTACACCGGGATGCTCGGCAGCTCACGGCCCAGCAGGGCCTCGGCCGGCTTGACCACCAGCTGGTGCGGGATCGAGAACGAATGGTCGACGGTGAAGCTGCGCGCCACGGTCCAGTCCACGCCCTGCCCTTCACCGTGATGGACGATGTGCTCGGCCAGCGCCTGGTGGTTGCGCACCACGCCCCGGTCCAGGCCCGGCAGGCGGTCGATGGGGCCGTCCACGTCGCCGGTGCCGATCACGTAGCGCGGCAGGCAATGGGGGCCGAACAGGATGTAGTGATCACAGCCGACGATGATCACCGCCGTGGGCTGCAAGGCGGCCAGGCGCTCGGCGCATTGGGCATAGGCGCCCCATACGGCATCGCGTTGTGCGGCCGGTGGCGCATCGGGCGCCACGAACATCACCGGGTCATGCGGCATCCAGAAGCCGCCCACTATCTTGCCCATCGGTTCACCCCTTGAGCGCGGCGGAAAACCCCGCGCCTTGTTCATCGGTACAGCCCAGGCGCTGCTTGTAGACGCGCATGCTGCGTTGCGGCGAAAGCTCCTGCCAGAAGCCCATGGTCAGCATCGGGTTGACCCCGGCCGCCTGCAGGCCGGCCACGTCGAAGTCGAGGATCATCTGCGCCTCGTCGGGGGCCAGGGCGAAGCGCTGCACGAAGCCTGCGGCGTCTTCACGAAAGCGCTGCTTGGCCGCGCGCTCCACGCACAGCTGCCACAGCACCCGCTCCATCACGTTTCTGCTCATGCCGGACTACTCGCCGAGAAAGTCGCGAACCAGCGCGGCAAAGCGCCGTGGCTGTTCGCTCTGGACCCAGTGACCGCAGCGCCCGAACAGGTGCAGGTCGGCGTCGGCAATGCTGTTGGCGATCAGCAGCCCGCACTCCGGCGGCACCACACGGTCTTCGCGGCCGTGTACCACCAGCGTCGGCGCCACGATCTTGGCCAGCGCGGCGGCGGGGAAGCCCTTGACCATCGTCTGGCCTTCGGCGGCGGGCTGCGGGATCAGCTTGCGCAAGGCGGCCTGGGCACCGGGCCGGGCACTGGCCTCGTAGCGGGCCTGCACCATGGCGTCGGTGATCAGCGCCTTGTCGTAGGGGAACAGCTCCATCAGCTGGCGCATGTTGGCCAGCGACGGCTCGTACTCCCAGGCACCGCGCAGGCCGGGGGTCTGCACGAACTCGCCGGCCGGGGTGCCGAGCAGCACCAGCTTGTTGACGCGCTCGGGGGCGAACACCGCCAGGCCGATGGCCAGGGCGCCGCCGAACGAGTTGCCGATGAAGGAGGCCTTCTGGATATCCAGGGCATCCATGATGCCGATCAGGTGGCTGACCCACAGCTTGATGTCGTACCGGGCGTCATCCTTGAACTCGGTGAAACCGAAGCCGGCGATGTCCGGCACGATCACCCGCCAGCGGTCGGCGAACACCGGCACACTGGCGGCCCAGTTGGCCCAACCCGAAACACCCGGGCCCGAGCCGTGCAGCAGGAACAGCGGCTCGCCCTGGCCGGCCTCGTGGTAGTGGGTGTGGTGCCCTGCTGCGAGCAGAGTCTTTGCAGTTGCGCTCATGTCGGCCTCCGGTTTTTATTCTTAACATACAGTTGTGTATCTGCATGCTATTTACCGTTTTGACCTGAGTCAATGAAAAAACATGACTATTTTCAAATAATGAGCAGCCGTACCTACACCTATGTACTGTCATGTATGGCAGGATGCGGACACCCGGCACTGGCCTTGTGGCCAATGCCGGCAATAGCTTCGCCGTTGCGGCGGGCGTTAGAATGACGGTTTGCTGCCAAGGCCAAGCGTCGAACCCTGCGCTGCCCTGGCGCTTATCCAGCTTGTTGGACAAGGCCCTACACAATGTCATCACGCACCAACCTCACGCGGGAAGATTGGATTCATGCGGCACAGGAAGTGCTTGTCACCAGCGGCGTCGACGCCGTGCGCGTCGACACCCTGGCCAAGGAACTGAAGATCACCCGTGGCAGTTTCTACTACCACTTCAAAAGCCGCGGCGAACTGCTCGAAGGCATCCTGGGCAACTGGCGCGCACGCGCCACCGAGGATGTGATCCTCAACCTGCGCACGGCCCACAGCTCGCCGCTGCAGCAGTTGCAGCGCCTGCTGGAGCTGCCTTCCCACGGCCAGACCGCCAAGGACGCCGCCTCAATCGAACTGGGCATCCGCGGCTGGGCTCGGCGCGACAAGCAGGCGCGCCAGGCCATCGACGAGGTGGACAGCCACCGCCTGAACTACATCGAGGGGTTGCTGATTCAGGCCGGCGTGCCCAGCGACGAAGCCCAGGACCGCGCCTACCTGATCTACGCCTACCAGATCAGCCTGTCGCTGCTGCACAGCGAAGACACCCCGCAACAACGCCTGGCGCGCAGCCAGCGCATGGCCGGCATCCTCCTCCCCGCGTGCAGCCACGCCCCGGCCTGAGCGCCTGTGCCGACCCGCTCGGCACATTGCAAATACACAAATGTATCTTTGTATATCCAATACCCGCCATCCAGCGGGTATTGGCACGCTCGTCTTGAAAAATATTTATTCAATAAATTCAAATAGATAATCGAATAAATCGGCGAATGCAGGCGCGCCGCTGCGGCGCCTGTTGACAAGCCGCCCACCTTCCCGCGTAGTCTATACATACACATGCACATGTGTATTTAAACGCCTTGCATGTTGCCCTGCCCCGGGCAGGGGCGCACCACAATAAGAATAGAAAACGAGTACTTCACTATGCACGCGCCTGCACGCTCTCGCCGGGTCCCGCCCTGCGCGCCCGACCCGTCACGCCCCCGGTACGGCACCGCCGCACCGACGCCGACCGCCCTCTGCGACCGGCACCCCACCTCCCCCTTGCCCACTGCTCGCTGAGGCCTGCCCATGGATTTCTCGATACTGGCGTTTCTTGCCCAGGACGGCCTGACCACGGGCGCGATCTACGCACTGGTGGCGCTGGCCCTGGTGCTGGTGTTCTCGGTGACGCGCACCATCCTGGTGTGCCAGGGCGACTTCGTCACCTACAGCGCCCTGACCCTGGCCACCCTGCAGCTGGGCCTGATGCCCGGCACCGTGTGGCTGCTGCTGGGCTGCTCGCTGGCCGCCTGCGCACTGGACTGCACCGACGCCGCACGGCGCCGTCAATGGCGCCGGCTGCCGGGCCTGTTGGCGCGCTACCTGAGCCTGCCGCTGCTGTTGTGGGCGGTGCTGGGCAACCTCGACCTGGCGAGCCTGCCGGCGCTGCTGCAGATTCTGCTGACCCTGGCCCTGGTCACGCCGCTGGGGCCGTTGCTGTACCGCCTGGTGTACCAGCGGGTGGCCGAGACCTCGGTGCTGTTGCTGTTGATCGTGTCGGTGGCGGTGCATATCGCGCTGGTGGGCGTGAGCCTGCTGATGTTCGGCGCCGAGGGCGTGCGCACCGAGGCCCTGGCCGAGTCGGTGTTCATGCTCGGCGAGCTGCCGGTGGGCCTGCAGAGCCTGCTGGTGATCGGCAGCGCGCTGCTGCTGATCGGCCTGCTGTATGCCTTCTTCGGCCACAGCCTGTACGGCAAGGCGCTGCGTGCCACTGCGCTCAACCGTACCGGCGCACAGCTGGTGGGCATCCCCACCCAGTTGGCCGGCAAGGCCGCGTTCGGCCTGGCCGCGCTGATCGGCGCGATCTCCGGGGTACTGATCGGCCCGCTGACCACGCTGTATTACGACTCGGGCTTTCTGATCAGCCTCAAGGGCTTTGTGGCGGCGATCTTCGGCGGCCTGGCCAGTTACCCGATAGCCGCGGCCAGTGCGTTCTTCGTCGGCGTGCTGGAGAGCTTCGCCAACTTCGGCGCCTCGGCCTACAAGGAGGTCATCGTGTTCACCGTGGTGATCCCGGTGCTGCTGTGGCTGTCGCTGAAAAACCCGCATCTGGAGGAGCAACACTGATGGCCCTGCGACTGATCCCCCTGTTGGCCCTGCTGCTGGTGGCGGGCCTGGCGCCGCTGGTGCTGCCCGCGTTTCACGTGACCCTGCTCAACTACATCGGCCTGTACAGCCTGGTGGCCCTGGGCCTGGTGCTGCTGACCGGCATCGGCGGCATGACCTCGTTCGGCCAGGCCGCATTCGTGGGCATTGGCGCCTACGCCAGCGCGGTGCTCACCACCCAGTACGGCCTGTCGCCGTGGCTGGGCCTGCTGGCGGGGCTGGCGATCACCCTGGTGGTGGCCACCAGCCTGGGCCTGCTGACCCTGCGCCTGGCCGGGCACTACCTGCCCATCGGCACCCTGGCCTGGGGCCTGGCGCTGTTCTACCTGTTCGGCAACCTGCCGGGCCTGGGCGGCTTCGGCGGCCTGCAGAACCTGCCGAACATCGAGCTGCTGGGCTGGCAGATCAGCGGCTCGGCCGATTTCGCCGTGCTGATCGGGTTGTTGCTGGCGGCCAGCCTGTGGCTGCTCGACAACCTGCTGCACAGCCGCCAGGGCCGTGCCATCCGCACCCTCAAGGAATCGGCCGGGATGGCCGAGGCGATGGGCATCGATACCGCACGCAGCCGTCTGCAGGTGTTCATCATCGCCGCCCTGCTGGCGGCCCTGTCGGGCTGGCTGTACGCGCACCTGCAGCGGGTGGTCAACCCCACGCCGTTCTCGGTGGTGATGGGCATCGAGTACCTGTTCATGATCGTGCTGGGCGGCGTCGCCAGCCTGTGGGGCGCGCTGCTGGGCGCAGCGTTGCTGACCCTGATCAAGCAGGTGCTGCAGGACGTGCTGCCGCAGCTGTTCGGGCATGCCGACAACGTCGAGATGATCTTCTTCGGCGTGCTGGTGATCCTGGTGCTGCAGTACGCCCGCGGCGGCCTGCTGCCGGTGCTGCGCAGCGTGCTGCCGGCCAGCCGCCCGCGCACCCTGGCGCTGGATGACGCGCCGGCCCTGCCCCGGCGCAGCATGCCGGCGGCCGGCAAGCCGCTGATGGTGGCCCAGGGGCTGCTCAAGCAGTTCGGCGGGCTGGTGGCCAACAAGAACATGGGCCTGTCGGTGAATGCCGCCGAGGTCACCGCGCTGATCGGCCCCAACGGCGCCGGCAAGTCGACCCTGTTCAACCTGTTGTCGGGGGTGCTGACGCCCAATGCCGGGCAGATCACCTTCAACGGCCAGCGCATCGAAGGCCTGTCGCCGCGCGCCATTGCCCACCTGGGCGTGAGCCGCACCTTCCAGCACGTGCGCCTGCTGGGCGAGATGAGCGTGCTGGAGAACGTCGCCCTCGGTGCCCATGCCCGGGGCAAGGCCGGGCTGCTGCGCTCGATGCTGCACCTGGAACGCAAGGAAGAAGCCGCCCTGCTCGCCGAGGCCACGCGTCAGATCCAGCGGGTGGGCCTGGGCGAATACCTGCACACCCCGGCCGGCAGCCTGCCGCTGGGCCAGCAGCGCATCGTCGAGATCGCCCGGGCGCTGTGCAGCGACCCGTTGCTGTTGCTGCTCGACGAACCCGCCGCCGGCCTGCGCCATGGCGAGAAACAGGCGCTGGCGCAACTGCTCGAGCAGTTGCGTGGCGAGGGCCTGGGCGTGCTGCTGGTGGAGCACGACATGGAGTTCGTGATGGGCCTGGCCGACCACATCGTGGTGATGGAATTCGGCCAGCCCCTGGCCAGCGGCACCCCGCTGCAGATCCAGCAGAACCCTGCGGTGCTGGCCGCCTACCTCGGAGGTGTCGAATGAGTCGCCTGCTGGATGTGCGCAACCTGTCGATCAACCACGGCAAGGTCGAGGCGGTACGCAACCTCGACCTGCACCTGGAAGAAGGCCAGATCGTCAGCCTGATCGGCCCCAATGGCGCCGGCAAGACCACCCTGATGGCGGCGCTGATCGGCCTGCTGCCCTGCCAGGGCCAGGTGACCTACGCCGGCCAGGCGTTGCTGGGCCACCACGACGTGGCCCAGCGCATCGACCAGGGCATGGTGCTGGTGCCCGAGAGCCGCGAGCTGTTCGGCCTGATGAGCGTGGAGGACAACCTGCGCCTGGGCGCCTTCAGCCGCCACCGGCGCGGTTTTCGCGACCATCAGCAGACCCTCGACGAGGTGTTCGGGCTGTTCCCGCGCCTGCTCGAACGGCGCCAGCAGGCCGCCTGCACGCTCTCGGGCGGCGAGCGCCAGATGCTCGCCATCGGCCGCGCGCTGATGGCCAAACCGCGCCTGCTGATGCTCGACGAACCGAGCCTGGGCCTGGCGCCGCGGGTGATCGGCGAGATCTTCACCATCTTCGACACCCTGCGCCAGAGCGGCGTGTCGATCCTGCTGGTGGAGCAGAACGCCCGCGCTGCGCTGAAGATTTCCGACTACGGCTACGTGCTGGAGGTCGGCGAGATCGTGCTTGAAGGCGACGCCCAGGCGTTGGCCAGCAACCCCCGGGTGGTCGAAAGCTACCTGGGCCGCGCACCCGCGCCCACCGCCACCACGGAGGTGATCAGCGCTACCGGCACGTAGCGCCCCGCAGCACTTGCCACACCCATAAAAACAATATCAGGAGCTTGCATGAAACCTATTCTTCCCTTGCTGTTGCTGGCCACGCTGTCGACCGCTGCACAGGCCGACATGACCGTCGGCGTGATTCTCTCCACCACCGGCCCGGGGGCCTCGCTGGGCATCCCCGAGCGCAATACCGTGGCGCTGCTGCCCAGGGAGATTGCCGGGCAGGCCGTCAAATACGTGGTACTGGACGATGCCAGCGACAGTACCGCCGCGGCCAAGAACGCGCGCAAGCTGGTCAGCGAGCACAAGGTCGACCTGCTGATCGGCTCGACCACCGTGCCCACCTCGGCAGCAGTCGCGCAGATCGCCAAGGAGAGCCAGACCGCGCAGATCGCCCTGGCACCGTTCAGCCCCGCCAGCGGCGAGCAGAGCTGGATCTTCACCATCGCCCAGACCAACACCCTGATGGCCCAGGCGCTGATCGAGCACATGCAGCAGAACGGTGTGAAGACCCTCGCCTACATCGGCTACAACGATGTGTGGGGCGAAGACTGGCACAAGGTGCTCAGCGAAATGGCGTCGGCGGCAGGCATCACGCTGGTGCGCGACGAGCGCTTCAACCGCACCGACTCGTCGGTCAGCGGCCAGGCGCTGAAGGTGATGAGCAGCAAGCCCGACGCGGTGCTGATCGGCGCCACCGGCACCCCGGCGGCGCTGCCGCATACCGAGCTGCGCCGGCTGGGCTACAAGGGCACCGTGTACCACACCCACGGCGCGGCCAACAGCGCGTTCCTGCGCATCGGCGACAAGGCGCTCAACGGTGCGATACTGCCGGTGGGCCCGGTGGTGGTGTGGGACAAGCTGCCCGCCAGCCACCCCTCCAAGGCCATCGCCAGCCAGTACGCGCAGGACTACCAGGCCAAGTACGGCGACAACAGCCTGTCGCCGTTCGGCGCCTACCTGTACGACGCCATGCTGCTGGTGCAGGCGGCCACCCCGGCGGCGCTCAAGGGTGCCGAGCCCGGCACCACGCAATTTCGCCAGCAACTGCGCGACCAGCTGGAGCAGACCCGCGACGTGGTCGGCACCCATGGCGTGTACAACCTCAGCGCCACCGACCATTTCGGCCATGACCAGCGCGCGCGTGCACTGGTGAGCGTGCAGGACCAGCAATGGGTCCTGCTGCATGCCCCTGAATAAACCCCCACAACAATAATAAAAAAGGCAGATCCATGAGCACTCTGAAACGGGTCAACACCACCCTCGCCCTCGGCACCCTGTGCGGGCTCAGCCCGGCACTGCTGGCCCAGGGTTTCATCGAAGACAGCAAGGCCACCCTGACCGCGCGCAACTACTACTTCGACCGTGATTACAAGGGCGAATCGGCGCAGTCGGCGACGCGCGAATGGGCCCAGGGCTTCATCCTGCGCTTCACTTCCGGCTACACCCCGGGCACCGTCGGCTTCGGCCTGGATGCCCAGGCCATGCTGGGCCTGAAACTGGACTCCAGCCCCGCGCGCACCGGCACCGGGCTGCTGCCGTTCGACCCCAGGGACCGCGACCCGCGCGACGATTATTCGGAGCTGGGCCTGACCGGCAAGGTCAAGGTCTCCAGGACCGAACTGCAGGCCGGCACCCTGGCACCGTTTTCGCCGATCCTGTTCGCCAGCCCCACGCGCCTGCTGCCGCAGACCTTTCGCGGGGTGCAGTTCAAGTCCCAGGACATCGACAACCTGACCCTCAGCGGCGGGCGCCTGGACCGCATGAACCAGCGCGATTCCACCAACTACCAGAAGATCACCGTCGCCGCGCCCAACCGGCGCTTCAATGGTGCGGCCGAGTCGGACAGCTTCACCTATGGCGGCGGCGACTATCAGTGGTCCGAGCAGCTGGTGCTCAAGTACTACCATGCGCAGCTGGAGGACATCTATCGCCAGGACTACGTCGGCTTCGTCGACAACCGTGCGGTGGCGAACGGGCGCCTGAAGACCGATGTGCGTTACCACATCAGCGGCGAGGACGGCCCGGCCAGGGCCGGCAAGGTCGACAACCGTACCTTCGGCGTGATGAGCACCTACAGTCTGGGCGCACACAGCCTGGGGCTGGGCTACATGCAATTGAGCGGCGATACGGCGATGCCGTACATCGCCGGGTCCGAGCCGATGGTGGTGAGCGAGGGCGCATTGAGCAGCGAGTTCCTCAACCCCAAGGAGCGTACCTGGCAGGTGCGCTATGACTACGACTTCGTCGCCCTGGGCGTACCGGGGCTCAAGGGCATGCTGCGTTACCTGGACGGCAGCCGCATCGAATTGCCGAATGCGCTGGGCGGCAGCGGGCGCAGCGAGAGCGAGAAGGACATCGAGTTGTCGTACGTGGTGCAGAGCGGCACGTTCAAGAACGTTGCATTGCGGTTGCGCCATGCATGGTACCGCAATGACTTTGCCTCGACTGCGGCGTTCAGGGATGACAACGAGCTGCGGGTGAACGTGGATTACACCGTGGCGCTTTGGTAACGCGCTGGCATCGTGTGTAGATGAACAAACGCCCCGGCTTGCCGGGGCGTTTTGCATTCCAGGGTGGCCATGACAGTCCGATTGTCTTGCAGTGCCTGGTCAGGCCTCTCGCGGGTCAAGCCCGCTCCCACAGGGTCTTGCGGTGCGTCCAAAACGCTGGCGTGGCGGGTGAGATCCTGTGGGAGCGGGCTTGCCCCGCGAAGGGGCCCTCACAATTTACCCCGTAACTACCTGCCCCACCTGCTCCTCCAGCTGCTGCGCCAACGCCCTCAGCTCATCACACGACTGGCGCGTCTGCTCGATGGTGCGCGCGCTCACCGTCGAGGCGTCGTGGATGCGCGTGACGCTGCGGTTGATACCGTCTGCCGTGGCCGCCTGCTGCTCCGCCGCACTGGCAATCTGCAAGGTCATCTGGCTCACCGTGGACGCCGACGCATCGATCAACGCCAGCGCCTGCCCGGCCCGCGCCGAGGCGGCCACCGGCTGCTGCGCCGACTCGACGTTGGCGCCGATCTGCGCCGCCGCCTGGCTGGCACCGGCCTGCACGCGGTTGATGATCTGCTGGATCTCCAGCGTCGACTGCTGCGTACGCCGCGCCAACGTGCGCACCTCGTCCGCCACCACCGCAAAGCCACGCCCGTGCTCACCTGCACGCGCAGCCTCGATGGCAGCATTCAACGCCAGCAGGTTGGTCTGCTCGGCAATCGCGGTGATCACGTCCAGCACACGCCCGACACTGCCCGAGTCGGTGGCCAGTTGGTCCACCACGCTGCGGCTGTGCTCCAGCGCCTCGGCCAGCGCACCAATCGCCTCACCGGCATCGCGCACCGTGGCGCTGCCGGCCGTGGCCTGTTGCTCGGCATCGCGGGTGGCGCTGGCGGCGACGCTGGCGTTGTGCGCCACGTCCTGCACGGTGCTGACCATCTCGCTCATGGCCGTGACCACGCTGTCGGTCTCCAGTTGCTGGGCCTGCATGCTGCGCTGCGCCGCCTCGGTGATCTGCCCCAGGCTGTCGCTGGTGCTGGAGATGCGCTGGCTGGCCTTGGCCATGCTGCGGGTGACGCGGTGCGCAGCCTCCACCAGGCGGTTGAAGCTGTGCGCCACCTGGGTCAGCTCGTCGAAGCCGTCGGTGGGCAGGCGCAAGGTCAGGTCGGTGTGGCCATCGGTGGCGCGGGCCAGCGCCTGCACGGTGTGGTTGAGCGGCCGAGTGATGCTGCGAATCAGCAGCCAGGCGCACAGCGCCATGCCGAGCAATGCCACCAGCACCAGCAACGCCGGCATGCGCAGCACCGTGTTCACTTCGTGGCGCACGTCCTGCGGGTGGATGCCGCTGGCCAGCACCCAGCCCCAGGGCTTGAACAGCACCACCTCGGACACCTTGAATTCCGGCGCCTGCCCGGCTGCCCGCGGGAACCAGTACTCGACCGTGCCGCGCCCCTGGGCCACGGCCCGGTCGATCATTTCACGGGCGAACGGCTTGCCGTTGACGTCCTTGAAATCGGCCTGCGACTTGCCCACCAGGGCGGGTGCCTTGGGGTGCATGAGCATGCGGTGCTGCAGGTCGAGAATCAGCAGGTAGTTGTCGCCCAGGTAGCGAATGCGGCTGACCATTTCTGCCGCCTGGCGCTGCGCCTCGGCGCGGCTCAGGTGGCCTTCCTCGGCCTGCTTCTCATAATGCGCCAGCAGGGTGGATGCGGTGTCCAGCGCAGTGCCGACACCGGCCATCTTCTCCTGCAGCAGGCTGCGTTGCAGGGTCAGCCCCAGCCAGCCACTGAGCAACACGACAAACAGGGTGATACCGATCACCAGCACGGTGATGCGGGTGCTGATACGCAGATGTCTCAACCCGATCATAGGGGGCAATACCTCATTTTATTGTTATGCACGACGGCGCAAGGCGCACCGCGCACAAACATACACTATTGTATTTTAAAATGAAGATTGCCCCGCTTCTAATATGTCATTTACCTCTTACAAAAAGATTCAGACATGTATTCGATCAGTAGGCGAATGCGGCCCGGTGCTTGCGCACGAAGTCCACCCAGCGCACCGGCTCGCGGCCGGTGATGGCCTGGAAATTGTCGAACACCTGGTCGACCCCGGGGATGGTGCCGGCGGCCATGCGCGTGAAGTTGTCGTGCACGCAGCTCATGTAGGCCATCTCGGCGCCGGCGGCGCGCATGTTTTCGAGAAACACGTCGGGTGATTGCGCGTCATAGCGAAACGGCTGGCCGAGTACCTCGCTCATCACCTGTGCCACCTCGTCGTAGGACTTCACGTCGTAGCCCAGGCGGTAGGTCTGCCCGGCATGGCGCTGCGGGTGCAGCAGGGCCTGCGCCGCCACCCGCGCCACGTCTTCGCCGTCGACCCAGCTGAACCGCGTGTGGCCGGTGTACTGTTCGATCACGCCGTTGCGCACGGCCTGGGTGCCGTCGTAGCTGAGCAGGTTCTGCATGAAGCACTCCGGGCGCAGGTGGGTGAAGCTGAAGCCGCACCATTGCACATAGCGCTCCACGAACTGGTGCCAGGCCCAGTGGCCGATGGTGGCGTCGTCGTCGCCACAGGCCCCCAGGTGCACCACGTGCTGCACCCCGGCGTGGCGTGCGCGGTCGAGAAAGGCCTTGCTCTGGCGCAGCATGTCGACGCTGTAGCCGGTCACCAGCAGCACCCGGTCGACGCCCTGCAGGGCCGGCGCCAGGGTGTGCTCGTGGTCGAAGTCCATGATCACCGTGCGGATGCCACGGGCCTCGAAGGGCTGCGCCTTGGCCGGCGAACGCACGGCGGCCACCAGTTCGATGGTGTCGTCGCCTTGCAGAAAGCGCAGGGTGTCGCCGCCGATCTGGCCGGTGGCGCCGGTGATGAGGACGGTGGGCTTGGTGTCGTGCATGGTCGCAACCTGTTGTGCAGTAGAGGTTGAATCAGGCTACTCGGGAACAAACGGCGTATTGGCGATATGTTTTACCGGGTAAAGTGACTGCAATTCATCAATGGGGTGGGCACATGTATTCTTCGGAACGCCTCAAGGGCATCGACGTGTTCGTCTGCGTGGCCGACCTGGGCAGCTTCAAGGCCGCGGCCGAGCGCCTTAACCTGACCGGCTCGGCAGTCAGCAAGAGCGTCGCGCGGCTCGAGGCGCGGCTGCACACGCGCCTGTTGGCACGCACAACACGGCGCGTGGCGCTGACCGAAGCCGGGGCGGCGTTCTATCGCACCTGCACCGGCGTGCTGGCCGAGCTGGAAGAGGCGGAGCTGGCGCTGAGCACCCAAGACGCCGAGCCACGCGGCCGGGTACGCATCGACCTGCCGGCGGCCTTCGGGCGCCTGCACGGGCTGCCGGCGATTCTGGCCTGCGTGCGCGAGCATGCGCTGCTGATGCCGCACGTGACCTTCTCCGACCGCTTCGTGGACCCGGTCGAGGCCGGCATCGACCTGTTCGTGCGCATCGGCGGGCCGCAAAGCTGGCCGGCGGCGGTGGGGCACCATTACCTGGGCTCGCAGCGCGTGGTGTTCTGCGCCGCCCCCGCGTACCTGGAGCGTCATGGCGAGCCCGGCAACGAACTCGAACTGGAACGCCACAGCTGCATCGTGTACGGGCTCAATGACGGCATGGTCGGCCCGTGGCACTTCCCTACCGCCCGCCCCGGGCATACCGAGCGTCGGATCATGCCGGCACGCATGGCGGTGGGCGATGCCGAGGGCCAGGTGGCCGCAGTGCTGGCCGGGCATGGCATCGCACAGCTGCCGACCTGGCTGATTCGCCGTCAGCTGGAAGACGGCAGCCTGGTACAGGTGCTGGCGCCGCTGGCCACCGACGGCCTGCCGATTCACCTGGCGTGGCTCAAGAGCCGGCAGGCGCAGCCCAAGGTCGCGACGCTGCTGACGCACCTGCGCCAGTGCCTGTCGGGGGACGGTTTCGAGCCGCCGTCGCCGTCATCGTGTGGCAACGCGTCGCGCTCTCGGGCGAACGTTTCCAGATAATTCGTATACCATATCCCTAAATCCCCTCGAATGATTGCCACCGTGAACCTACCCAAACTCAACGCGCCGGACCTAGGCAACACGCCCTCCACGTCCGAGATCATCACCCGGCACCTGCGCGATGCCATCGTGGCCGGGCACTTCGACGAAGACGAGCCGATTCGCCAGGACGACATCGCGCGCCAGTTCAACGTCAGCAAGATCCCGGTGCGCGAGGCGCTCAAGCGGCTTGAGGCCGAGGGGTTGGTGATGTTCCAGCGCAACCGTGGGGCGATGGTCACGCGCTTGTCGGATTTCGAGTTGGCGCAGATGTTCGAGGTGCGCATGTTGCTGGAGGACAAGGTGTTGCGCCTGGCCATCCCGAACATGACCGAGGCCACGTTCGAACAGGCCGAGCGCATCTGCCAGGAGTTCATTGGCGAGAACGATGTGGGCCGCTGGGCGCAGTTGAACTGGGAGTTGCATGCGTGCCTGTACGAGCCGGCGCAGCGACCGTTTCTGGTGAGCATGATCCGTTCGGTGAACGACAAGCTGGAGCGGTACCTGCGCATGCAGATGAGCCTGTCGGCGGGCAAGGAGCGTGCCGACCACGAACACCGCGAGATCCTCGATGCATGCCGGGCGGGTGATGTGGAGCGCGCGGTGGGCTTGCTGGATGAGCATATTGCGGGGGTGTGCGAGACCTTGCTGGAGCACTTGCCGATGGCCAAGCCCCACCCCAGTCTGGAGCCGGGCCAACAAGGCTGATCTCTCAAAACCCCCAGGCCATGGCGCGTTGCAACAGTTCGGACATGTCATGGCCCTATGCCGATTTCGTCATCCACACCGCGCAATTCCATCAAGACGCCACCCCCCACCAACCGCCACCCTTGCGTCCATACCCCCAACGGACGCGCCCCATGAAACGCATCACCGTGATCGACTCCCACACCGGCGGCGAACCCACGCGCCTGGTCACCGCAGGCTTCCCCGACCTGGGCCACGGCAACATGGCCGAACGCAGGCAACAGCTGGCCGAACACCACGATCAGTGGCGCGCCGCCTGCATGCTCGAACCCCGCGGCAATGATGTGTTGGTGGGCGCACTGCTCTGCGAACCGGTCGACCCCAGCGCCTGCGCCGGGGTGATCTTCTTCAACAACACCGGCTACCTGGGCATGTGCGGCCACGGCACCATCGGCCTGGTGATCTCGCTGGCCCACCTGGGCAGGATCGGCCCCGGCACCCACACCCTCGAAACCCCCGTGGGCAACGTGCAAGCCACCCTGCACGACGACCACTCGGTCAGCGTGCGCAATGTACCCGCCTACCGCTATCGCCACGCCGTCAGCGTGCAGGTGCCCGGCATCGGCGAAGTGACCGGCGATATCGCCTGGGGCGGCAACTGGTTCTTCCTGGTGGCCGAGCACGGCCTGCGTATCAGCGGCGACAACCTCGACGCGCTCACCGCCTACACCGTGGCCGTGCAGCAGGCCCTGGAAGATCAGGGCCTGCGCGGCGAGGACGGCGGCCTGATCGATCACGTCGAGCTGTTCGCCGACGACCCCGACGCCGACAGCCGCAACTTCGTGCTGTGCCCCGGCAAGGCCTATGACCGCTCGCCCTGCGGCACCGGCACCAGCGCCAAGCTGGCGTGCCTGGCCGCCGACGGCAAGCTGCAACCGGGCCAGATCTGGCGCCAGGCCAGCGTGATCGGCAGCCAGTTCGAAGGCTCGTTCGAAACCGCAGGCGATCGCATCGTGCCGACCATTCGCGGCCGCGCGCATATCAGCGCCGAAGCCACGCTGATCATCGAGCAGGACGACCCGTTCGCCTGGGGCATCCGCCTGTGACCCAGGGCCTGGCCGCCGATGTGATCGTGGTGGGCGCCGGCATCATCGGCGCGGCCTGCGCCCAGGCCCTGGCCCGGCGCGGCCTCGACGTGCTGGTGCTGGATGCCGGGCTGCCCGGCGCCACCGCCGCCGGCATGGGCCACCTGCTGGTGCTGGACGACAACCCCGCCGAACTGGCCCTGAGCCAATACTCGCTGCAACGCTGGCGCGACATTGCGCGCAACCTGCCCGAAGGCTGCGCCTACCGCAGCAACGGCACCCTGTGGCTGGCCGCCAACGCTGAAGAAATGGCCGTGGCCGAGCACAAGCATGCCAACCTGCGCGCCCATGGGGTGATCTGCCAGCTGGTTGGCGCACCTCGATTGCGCGAACGCGAACCGCTGCTGCGCGAAGGGCTGGAGGGCGGCCTGCTGATCGAGGACGACGGCATTCTGTATGCCCCGGCCACCGCACGCTGGATGCTCGACCAGCCGCGCATTCGCCAGCGCCAGGCACGGGTCGCCGAGGTGGATGGCGCCCGCGTGCGCCTGGACGACGGCCAGTGGCTGGCCGCCACGGCCGTAGTGCTGGCCAACGGTATCCAGGCCACCGAACTGTGCCCCGAACTGCCGATACAACCCAAGAAGGGCCACCTGCTGATCACCGACCGTTACCCCGGCCAGGTCACCCACACCCTGGTGGAACTGGGCTACGTGACCAGTGCGCACAACGCCAGCGGCCCGTCGGCCGCGTGCAATATCCAGCCGCGCCCTACCGGCCAGCTGTTCATCGGTGCCTCACGCCAGTTCGGCACCACCGACCCGCAGGTGGAAGGCTGGATGCTTGCCAGGATGCTCAAGCGCGCCACCGAATACGTGCCGGCGCTGGCCCAGCTCAATGCGATTCGCGCCTGGACCGGCTTTCGCGCCGCCAGCCCCGACGGCCTGCCGCTGGTGGGCCAGCACCCGCAACGCCCCGGCCTGTGGCTGGCGGTGGGGCATGAAGGACTGGGCGTGACCACGGCCCCGGCCACCGCCGACCTGCTGGTGGCGCAACTGTTCGACGAACACCCGCCCCTGGCCGCACAGGCCTACCTGCCACAGCGTTTTCTCGGAGAACCGACCCATGCCTGAACTGACCCTGGACGGACGTGCCCTGCGCGTGGCCGAAGGCACCAGCGTGGCCGCTGCACTGGCCCTGGCTGGCGACGGCTGCACGCGTACCTCGGTAAGCGGCCAGCGCCGCGCACCGCTGTGCGGCATGGGCATCTGCCAGGAATGCCGGGTGAGCATCGACGGCCGGCGCCGCCTGGCCTGCCAGACCCTGTGCCGCGACGGCATGCAGGTGGAGACCCACGCATGAGCGCCCATGCCGACGTACTGATCATCGGCGCCGGCCCGGCCGGCCTCAATGCCGCACTGGCCGCTGCCCCCAGCGGTGCACGCATCGTGCTGCTGGACGACAACCCCTGGCCCGGCGGGCAGATCTGGCGCGACGGCCCGCAGGCCAGCGTGCCGGCGCAGGCACAGCGCCTGCGCGAGCACGTGGGCGCCTTGAACAATGTGCAGCACCACCCGCAGACCCGCGTGATCGCCGCCACGGGCCCGCGCCAGTTGCTGGTGGAAGACGCCGAGCGCGGCTGGGTGATCGACTACGACACGCTGATCCTGTGCACCGGCGCACGCGAACTGCTGCTGCCCTTCCCCGGCTGGACCCTGCCTGGCGTGACCGGTGCCGGTGGCCTGCAGGCACTGGTCAAGGGCGGCCTGCCGGTGCGCGACCAACGCGTGGTGATCGCCGGCAGCGGCCCGCTGCTGCTGGCCAGCGCTGCCACGGCGCGGCACAACGGCGCGCAGGTGGTAGGCGTTGCCGAACAGGCAACCCGCGGCGCGGTGGCGGGTTTTGCCGCACAACTGCCGCGCTGGCCAAACAAGCTGCTGCAGGCGTTCGGCCTGTTCGACCGCCACTACCGCACCGACAGCCATGTGGTGGAGGCACTCGGCAGCGAGCGCCTCGAAGGCGTGCGCCTGCGCCAGCACGGCAAGTTGGTCGAGCTAGCCTGCGAGCGCCTGGCCTGCGGCTTCGGCCTGATTCCCAACAGCCAGCTCGGCCAGGCCCTGGGCTGCACACTCCACGGCCAGGCGCTGGCCGTGGATGCGTGGCAGGCCACCAGTGAGCCGGGCCTGTTCGCGGCGGGGGAATGCACCGGTTTTGGGGGCAGCGAACTGGCGCTGGTGGAAGGCACCATTGCCGGGCTGGCGGCCGTGGGCGACCGCCAGGGCGCCGCCCGCCACTGGCCGCAGCGAGCGCGCTGGCAGGGCTTCGCCAAGGCGCTCAACCACGCCTTCGCCCTTGCCCCGCAGCTCAAGCAACTGGCCCGCCCCGACACCCTGGTATGCCGCTGCGAGGACGTGCCCTACAGCAAGCTCGCCGGCCAGCGTGACTGGCGCGAGGCCAAGCTGAGCAGCCGCTGCGGCATGGGCGCCTGCCAGGGCCGGGTGTGCGGCGCCGCAGCGCAGCACCTGTTCGGCTGGCAGCCCTCGGCGCCGCGCCCGCCGTTCAGCCCGGCGCGCATCGAGACCCTGCTGTGCCTGGACGACACCCCGCCCGCATGAAACGCAGCCCGGGGCTTTCGAGGCGGGCGCCGGATCTCTATGATCCCGAAGGTGCCCACCAGACCGCCAGCGCCATGTACGTATCGCTCAACAGCTTCCAGCCCTGCGACCTGCCCAGCCTGCTGAGCAGCCTGCAGCCGATCGCGCCGCTGCTCGATACGCTGAGCGACGTGGTGTTCTTCATCAAGGACACCCAGGCCCGCTACGCCTTCGTCAACCACACCCTGGCGCGGCGCTGCGGCTTCAGGCACAGCCACGAGCTGCTGGGGCTGACCGCCGACAGCGTGTTCCCCGAACGCTTCGGCCCGCTGTACACCGCGCAGGACCGCCGCGTGCTCGACAGCGGCCGCGAGCTGGCCGACCAGCTCGAACTGCACCTGTACTTCGGCAACCAGCCGGTGTGGTGCCTGACCCACAAGCTGGCACTGTTCGACACCCAGGGCCAGATCGTCGGCCTGGCCGGCATCTCCCGCGACCTGCAGGCGCCCCAGGCCAGCCACCCCGGCTTCGATCGCCTGGCGGCGGTGGATGCGCACATTCGCGAGCACTTCGCACGGCCCGTGAGCCTGGCCGAGCTGACCGCGATTGCCGGGTTGTCTGCCGCGCAGCTGGAGCGCAACTGCAAGCGCGTGTTCCAGCTCACCCCGCGCCAGATGATCCACAAGGTGCGCCTTGAAGAAGCCTCGCGGCTGCTGCACCACAGCGACCTGCCGATCACCGAGATCGCCCTGCGCTGCGGCTACACCGACCACAGCGCGTTCAGCCGCCAGTTCCGCGCCCTCACCAGCCTGTCGCCAAGCCAGTACCGCGATACCCGCCGCTAGACGCGGTGTGTTCCTTTAGGGTGCGCCGCCGCGCCCACTGCTCCCATATGTAACACCGCCGGCACCGGGCAGCGTTTCCTGCGCACCGCCCGCCTGCCCTGCCGGATTCAACGCAAGTCCTCTGGCTCAAGGGCCGCACAGCAATTGCATCGCCCGGGCAAAAACAGGCACGCGCATTGCTATAAAAATATCGTATACGAAATTCACAATACGCCCGCTACCAGCACCTTCCGACAAACGAGGCTTCCATGAAAAACCCCGCTTTTGTTGTAGCTCTCAGCGCTGTGCTCAGTACCTCCTTCATCGCCACCGCCCAGGCCGACAAGCTCGATGACATCATCGGCTCCGGCAAGCTGCGCTGCGCCGTGACCCTGGACTTCCCGCCCATGGGCTTTCGCGACGACGCCAACAAGCCGGCCGGCTTCGACGTCGACTACTGCAACGACCTGGCGAAGGTCCTCGGGGTAGATGCCGAGATCGTCGAGACGCCGTTCCCGGACCGTATCCCGGCGCTGGTCTCGGGGCGGGCCGACGTGATCGTGGCGTCCACCTCCGACACCCTGGAGCGGGCCAAGACGGTCGGCCTCACGGTGCCCTACTTTGCCTTCCAGATGGTCGTGCTGACCCGCGACAACACCGGCATCAACAGCTTCGACGACATCAAGGGCAAGGCCCTGGGCAACACCAGCGGCACCTATGAAGCCATCGCGCTGGAGAAGGACGTGAAGCAGTGGGGCAGCGGCAGTTTCCGCGCCTACCAGTCGCAGAACGACACCATCCTGGCCGTGGCCCAGGGGCACATCGATGCCACCGTGGTGACCAACACCGTGGCCGCCGCCACGCTCAAGTCGGGCAAGTACAAGAACCTGAAGATCGCCGGCAACGCACCCTACGTGATCGACTACGTGTCGCTGGGAGCCAAGCGCAACGAGTACGGCCTGCTCAACTACCTCAACCTGTTCGTCAACCAGCAGGTACGTAGCGGCCGCTACAACGAGCTGTTCGTCAAATGGGTAGGCACCGATATCCCGCCGACCGACCTGACCGTGCCGAAGGTCTACTACTGAGGTGCCCGGCATGCCCAGCCCTTCCACTGCCCTGAACGGGCGTAGCCTGGTCGATGGCGCGGCCAGTGGCGAGTTGCTGTTCGCCGACATCGGCCTGAGTTTCTGGGGCGGTGTCGACGCCTTCAGCGGCGAGGTCATCGACCGCCATCACCCGCTCAGCGGCGCACACCTGGCCGGCCGCGTGCTGGCCATTCCCAGCGGGCGCGGCTCGTGTACCGGCAGCAGTGTGATGATGGAACTGATCAGCAACGGCCATGCACCGGCGGCACTGGTGCTGGCCGAGCCGGATGAGATCCTGACCCTGGGCGTGCTGGTGGCGCAGTTGCTGTTCGGGCGCTCGCTGCCGGTGCTGTGCATCGGCCAGCAGGCCTTTGCCGCCCTGCGCGGCAAGGCCTTTGCGCAGGTGCAGGGCGAGCGCCTGGTGCTGTTCGACCAGGCCCCCGCCGAGGCGCTGCCGGCAGCCCCGGCCAGCCCGCCGGCGGCGACGCGCCCGACCACCCTCACCCTTACCGACCACGACCAGGCCTTGCTCGCGGGCGACCTGGGCAAGGCCGCGCAGGTGGCGATGCAGATCGTGCTGCGCATGGCCGAGCTGCAGGGCGCACACAGCCTGGTGGACATCAGCCAGGCGCATATCGACGGCTGCATCTACACCGGCCCCGCCAGCCTGCGCTTTGCGCAGCAGCTGGTGCAGTGGGGCGCCAGGGTGCGGGTGCCGACCACCCTCAATTCGATTTCCGTGGACCAGCGCCGCTGGCGCGAACTGGGTATCGACGCGGCGCTGGGCGTACCTGCCAGTGCGCTGGGCGATGCCTACATGGCGATGGGCGCGCAGATGAGCTTTACCTGCGCCCCCTACCTGCTCGACAGCGCGCCGAAGCTCGGCGAGCAGATCGTGTGGGCCGAGTCCAACGCCGTGGTGTACGCCAACAGCGTGCTCGGCGCGCGTACCCTGAAGTACCCCGACTACCTGGATATCTGCATCGCCCTGACCGGCCGCGCGCCGCTGATCGGCTGCCACCTGGAGGCCCAGCGCAAGGCGCGGGTGCAGATCGACCTGCCGGCGCTGACCCACCTGGACGATGCGTTCTACCCGCTGCTGGGCTATCACATCGGCGCCATGGTCGGCAGCCAGATCCCGCTGGTGACGGGGCTGGAGCGTTTTGCCCCGACCCACGACGACCTCAAGGCCTTCGGCGCCGCGTTCGCCACCACCTCGGCGGCGCCGCTGTTCCATATCGCCGGGGTCACACCCGAAGCGCTGGACCCGGTTCAGGCGGTCAGCGCGGGCGAGGTGCTGCCGGTAAAACGCATTGCCCTGGCCGACCTGCTGGTGAGCTGGCGCGAGCTGAACAGTGCCCGTGACAGCCAGGTGGACCTGGTGTCGCTGGGCAACCCGCACTTCTCCCTGGGCGAGTTCGCGCACCTGGCACAGCTGTGCCGCGGGCGCACACGCAACCCGGCGGTCAGCCTGGTGATCACCTGCGGCCGTGCGGTGCTGGAGCAGGCCCGTGACGCCGGCCACCTTGCCCCGATCGAAGCCTTCGGCGCGGTGCTGGTGACCGACACCTGCTGGTGCATGCTCGGCGAGCCGGTGATCCCGCCCGCCGCCCGCACACTGATGACCAACTCGGGCAAATACGCCCACTACGCCCCCGGGCTGGCGGGCCGGGCGGTGCATTTCGCCAGCCTTGGCGAGTGCGTCGAGGCCGCCTGCACCGGCAGCGCCAGCGGTCGCCTGCCGGCCTGGCTGCAGCCGGCCGCCCCACAGGAGAGCCCCGCGCATGTTTGACTACACCTTCCAATGGCGCTCGGCCCTGCGCGCCCTGCCCGACATGCTGGCCGGTGCCTGGGTCACCTTCGAGACCGCCGCGCTGTCGATGATCTTCGGCGTGCTGATCGCCCTGGCCTTGACCGTGATGCGTGAAGCGCAGCAGCCGGTGTTGCGCGGCATCGGCAATGCCTGGGTATCGATTGCGCGCAACACCCCTTCGCTGTTCCAGATCTACATCCTGTACTTCGGGCTTGGCTCGCTGGGGCTGCACGTGAGTTCGTGGTTCGCGCTGCTGGCTGGCATCACCTTCAACAACGCCGGGTACCTGGCGGAGAACTTTCGCGGCGGGCTCAAGGCAGTGCCGACCACGCAGATGCGCGCGGCACGCTCGCTGGGCATGAGCGCGTTCCAGGCCTACCGCATGATCATCGTGCCGCAGCTGCTGCGGGTGGTGTTCTACCCCTTGAGCAACCAGATGGTGTGGGCGGTGCTGATGACCTCGCTGGGGGTGATCGTGGGGCTCAACAACGACCTCACCGGCGTGACCCAGGACTACAACGTCAAGACCTTCCGCACCTTCGAGTACTTCGCCATTGCAGCGGTGCTGTATTACCTGATCGCCAAGCTGATCGTCGCGGTGGCCCGGCTGATGGCCTGGCGGCTGTTCCGTTACTGAGGAGCTGTCCATGTTTTCTACAAGCTTTACCTGGAACGACATGCTGTTCCTGCTCGACGGGGCCTGGGTCACCCTGCAGCTGACCTTCTGGTCGATCATGCTGGGCTCGGTGGCCGGGCTGGTGTTCGGCCTGCTGCGTGCGCTGCTGCCACGCGCCAGCCTGCCGCTGGCCTGGGTGCTGGATGTGTTTCGCAGCGTGCCGCTGCTGATCCAGTTCGTGCTGTTCAACTCGTTCAAGAGCATCGTGGGCCTGAACATCAGCGCCTTCAGCGTGGGCTGCATCGTGCTGGGGGTGTACGCCGCGGCGTACTTCACCGAGATCGTGCGCAGCGGTGTGCTGGCGGTGCCGCCCAGCGTGCGCCGGGCCAGCCGGTCGCTGGGCCTGAGCTACCTGCAGGACCTGCGCTGGATCGTGCTGCCGATGGCCTCGCGGGTGGCCTTTCCGGGCTGGCTGAACCTGGTGCTGAGCGTGATGAAGGACACCGCGCTGGTGATGTGGATCGGCATCGTCGAATTGCTGCGCGCCTCCCAGACCATCGTCACACGGATTCAGGAACCCCTGCTGGTGCTGTGCATCGCGGGCCTCATCTATTACGTCATGAGCCTGGTGGTCGCACGCCTGGGCGCCCGACTGGAAAGAAGGTGGCAAGAAAATGATTGAGATCGACAACGTACACAAATCCTTCGGCGACCTGGAAGTGGTCAAGGGCGTGAGCCTGACGGTGAACAAGGGCGAGGTGGTGTCGATCATCGGCGGTTCGGGCTCGGGCAAGTCGACCCTGCTGATGTGCATCAACGGCCTGGAGCCGATCCAGAAGGGCAGCATTCGCGTGGACGGCATCGAGGTGCACAACCGCGCCACCGACCTCAACCGCCTGCGCCAGAAGATCGGCATCGTGTTCCAGCAATGGAATGCCTTCCCGCACCTGACGGTGCTGGAGAACGTGATGCTGGCGCCGCGCAAGGTACTGGGCAAGAGCCGCGAGGAAGCCGAGGCACTGGCGATCCAGCAGCTGACCCACGTGGGGCTGGGCGACAAGTTCAAGACCTTCCCCGGCAAGTTGTCCGGTGGCCAGCAGCAGCGCATGGCGATTGCCCGGGCGCTGGCGATGTCGCCGGACTACATGCTGTTCGACGAGGCCACCTCGGCGCTCGATCCGCAACTGGTGGGCGAAGTGCTGGACACCATGCGCATGCTTGCCGAGGACGGCATGACCATGGTGCTGGTGACGCACGAGATCCGCTTTGCGCGGGATGTGTCGGACCGGGTGGCGTTCTTTCGCAACGGGCTGGTGCACGAGATCGGCTCGCCGGACCAGGTGATCGGCAATCCGCAGCAGCCGGAGACGGCGGCGTTTCTCAAGTCAGTGAAGTAACCAGGGGCCTCATCGCGGGTCAAGCCCGCTCCCACACAGATCAGCCCATACCCTGTGGGAGCGGGCTTGACCCGCGATGAGGCTGCGCAGCAGCCCCAATCAATCAGGAGCCAGGCAATGCGTTCATCAAAGGTGATTCATGTAGTCAGCTGCCACGCCGAAGGCGAGGTCGGCGATGTGATTGTCGGTGGCGTCGCGCCGCCACCGGGCGACACCCTGTGGGAACAGTCGCGCTGGATCGCGCAGGACGACACCCTGCGCAATTTCGTGCTCAACGAACCGCGTGGCGGCGTGTTCCGCCACGTCAACCTGCTGGTGCCGCCCAAGAACCCGGCCGCGCAGATGGGCTGGATCATCATGGAGCCGGCCGACACCCCGCCGATGTCCGGCTCCAACTCGCTGTGCGTGGCCACGGTGCTGCTCGACAGCGGCATCCTGCCGATGACCGAGCCGCAGACCCGCCTGGTGCTCGAAGCCCCCGGCGGCCTGATCGAGGCCGTGGCCGAATGCCGGGACGGCAAGGTGCAGCGCGTGGAGGTCAGGAACGTGCCCTCCTTCGCCGACCGCCTGGACGCCTGGATCGAGGTCGAGGGCGTGGGCTCGCTGCAGGTCGACACCGCCTATGGCGGCGACAGTTTCGCGATTGTCGATGCCCAGCGCCTGGGCTTTGCCATTCGCCCCGACGAGGCCGCCGACCTGGTGGAGGTGGGCCTGAAGATCACCCGCGCCGCCAACGAGCAACTGGGTTTTGTGCACCCGCTCAACCCCGGCTGGTCGCATATCTCGTTCTGCCAGATCGCCGCGCCCATCGTGATGGAGAATGGCGTGGCCACCGGTGCCAACGCGGTGGTGATCCAGCCCGGCAAGATCGACCGCTCCCCCACCGGCACCGGCTGTTCGGCGCGCATGGCAGTGTTGCAGGCCAAGGGCCTGATGCAGGTGGGCGAACGCTTCATCGGCCGCTCGATCCTGGGCTCGGAGTTCCACTGTCGCATTGATTCGCTGACCGAAGTGGCCGGCCGCGCCGCCATCTACCCGTGCATTTCGGGGCGTGCCTGGATCACCGGTACCCATCAGTTGCTGCTCGACCCCGCCGACCCGTGGCCACAAGGCTACCGACTGTCGGACACCTGGCCCGGCGCCTGATCGCTAAGCCCTTGATTCACAAACCCTAAGCAAAAAGACCAGCAAAAACCCCGAAATAACGCTGGTCTGCTCCACACACATAAAATATCGTATACGAAATACTAACAACCACCGGAGACAACCAATGAGCAAGCGCATCAACTGGAGTGGCGTGTTCCCTGCGGTCACCACCCAATTCAACGACGACTTCTCCATCAACCTGGAAAAAACCCACCAGGTGATTTCCAACGTGATCCGCGACGGCGTGTCGGGCCTGGTGGTGTGCGGCTCGGTGGGCGAGAACACCTCGCTGACGGCCGAAGAAAAGATTGCCGTGACCGAAGTGGCTGTGGATGCCTCGCGTGGGCGTGTGCCGGTGATCTGCGGCGTGGCCGAGTTCACCAGCGTGCAGGCCGCCAAGGTGGCCAACGCGGTGCGCAAGGTGGGCGTGGACGGGGTGATGCTGATGCCGGCACTGGTGTACGGCTCCAAGCCGTTCGAGACCGCCGAGCACTACCGTTACGTGGCCAAGCATGCCGACGTGCCGCTGATGGTCTACAACAACCCGCCGATCTACAAAAACGACGTGACCCCGGACATCCTGATTTCCCTGGCCGACTGCGACAACGTGGTGTGCTTCAAGGATTCCTCCGGCGACACCCGTCGTTTCATCGACGTGCGCAACGAGGTGGGTGACCGCTTCGTGCTGTTCGCCGGCCTCGACGACGTGGTGCTTGAAAGCATCGCGGTGGGCGCCGAGGGCTGGGTGTCGGGCATGTCCAACGTGTTCCCCAAGGAGGGCGAGACGATCTTCCGCCTGGCCAAGGCCGGACGTTTTGCCGAGGCCATGCCGATCTACGAGTGGCTGATGCCGATCCTGCACCTGGATGCCCGCGCCGACCTGGTGCAGTGCATCAAGCTGTGTGAAGCCATTGCCGGTCGCGGCAGCGCGCTGACCCGTCCACCGCGCCTGGCCCTGCCAAAGGACGACCGCGAGTTCGTCGAGCAGATCATGGCCAAGGCCCTGGCCAACCGCCCCGAACTGCCGGATGTCGGCCTCTGAGTGAGTGCCGGGCGGGCCTCTCTGCGGGGCCCACCCGGCGCGCCTGTTTTTCTGTCTTGCGCCTGCACAGGAAACGCCAGCATGAGCACTGCACACCCCTCTCCCCGCGCAACCACCGCCCCGGCGGGACTCAAGCGTGTGGTAGCGGCCGCCATGGCCGGTACCGTCGCCGAATGGTATGAATTCTTTCTCTACGGTACGGCCTCGGCACTGGTGTTCGGCCAGTTGTTCTTTCGCCAGACCGACAGCCCCATCGACGGCATCATCGCCGCCTTCGCCCTCTACGCCGTAGGTTTCCTGGCCCGCCCGCTGGGCGGCCTGGTGTTCGGCCACTATGGCGACAAGTTCGGGCGCAAGCGCCTGCTGCAACTGAGCCTGGTGGTGGTCGGCATCACCACCTTTCTGATGGGCTGCCTGCCCGGTTTCGACAGCATCGGCTACGCCGCGCCCATCCTGCTGGTGCTGCTGCGCCTGATCCAGGGGTTCGCCTTTGGCGGCGAATGGGGCGGCGCGATTTTGCTGGTGTCCGAGCACTGCCCGGACAACCGACGCGGCTTCTGGGCCAGCTGGCCGCAGGCCGGCGTACCGGCGGGCAACCTGCTGGCCACGGTGGCGCTGCTGGCGCTGTCGAGCACCCTGAGCGAGGAGCAGTTCCTGGCCTGGGGCTGGCGCGTGGCGTTCTGGCTGTCGGCACTGGTGGTGCTGATCGGCTACTGGATCCGCACCAGCGTGGATGATGCCCCGATCTTCAAGCAGGCCCAGGCCCGCCAGGCACAGCACAAGGTGCAACAGCTGGGTGTGGTGGAAGTGCTGCGCCATCACTGGCGTTCGGTACTGGTGGGCATCGGTGCGCGGTTTGCCGAGAACATCCTGTACTACACCGTGGTGACCTTCTCGATCACCTACCTCAAGCTGGTGGTGCACAAGGACACCTCGCAGATTCTGCTGCTGATGTTCGGCGCGCACCTGCTGCACTTCTTCCTGATCCCGCTGATGGGCTACCTGTCCGACCTGGTGGGGCGCAAGCCGGTGTACCTGACCGGTGCGGTGCTGACCGCGTTCTGGGGCTTCGTCGGCTTCCCGATGATGGACACCGGCAACAACTGGCTGATCATGGCGGCGATCACCCTGGGCCTGGCCATCGAGTCGATGACCTATGCGCCCTACTCGGCGCTGATGGCCGAGATGTTCCCCACCCATGTGCGCTACACCGCCTTGTCGCTGTGCTATCAGGTGGCGCCGATTTTCGCCGGCTCCCTGGCACCGCTGATCGCCATCACCCTGCTCAACAAGTACAACAGCTCGACGCCGATTGCCTGGTACCTGGTGGGCGCCGCGGCGATCTCCATCGTCGCCGTCGGCCTGACCCGTGAAACCCGTGGCAAGTCGCTGCACCTGGTCGACGCCGAGTCGGCCGAGCGGGTTGCCGCCAGCACCGACACCGCCAGCGCTCGCGGCAACTCGCTGGCCTGAGCCCAACCCTTTCAACAGGAGGTCTGCATGACCGAGATCATCGGCCACAACTACATCGGCGGTGCGCGCAGCGCGGCCGGCAGCATCACCCTGCACAGCCATGACGCCACCACCGGCGACGCCCTGCCGTACCGTTTCACCCAGGCCACCGCCGAGGAAGTGGACGCTGCCGCCCGCGCCGCAGCGGCGGCCTACCCGACGTTTCGCAACCTGCCGGCCGGGCGCCGGGCGGAGTTTCTGGAGGCCATAGCCGAGCAGCTGGACGCGCTGGACGATGACTTCGTCGCGCTGGTAACCCGCGAAACAGCCTTGCCCACGGCACGGATCAAGGGCGAGCGCGGCCGCACCAGCGGGCAGATGCGCCTGTTTGCCCAGGTGCTGCGCCGGGGCGACTTCTACGGTGCGCGCATCGACCGCGCATTGCCCGAGCGCCAGCCACTGCCACGGGTGGACCTGCGCCAGTACCGTATCGGCGTGGGGCCGGTGGCGGTGTTCGGCGCCAGCAACTTTCCGCTGGCGTTCTCCACCGCCGGGGGCGATACCGCGGCGGCGCTGGCGGCCGGCTGCCCGGTGGTGTTCAAGGCCCACAGCGGGCACATGGCCACGGCCGAGCACGTGGCCAACGCGATCATTCGCGCCGCCGAGCGCACCGGCATGCCCGAGGGCGTGTTCAACATGATCTATGGCGCCGGGGTGGGCGAGGCGCTGGTCAAGCACCCGGCGATCCAGGCCGTGGGCTTTACCGGCTCGCTCAAGGGCGGGCGCGCGCTGTGCGACATGGCGGCGGCGCGGGCGCAGCCGATCCCGGTGTTTGCCGAAATGAGCAGCATCAACCCGGTGCTGGTGCTGCCGCAGGCGCTGCAGGTGCGCAGCGAGAAAATCGCCACGGAGCTGGCGGCGTCGGTGGTGATGGGCTGCGGGCAGTTCTGTACCAACCCCGGGTTGGTGATCGGGCTGC
Source organism: Pseudomonas palmensis (assembly GCF_049942755.1). Classification (NCBI taxonomy): domain Bacteria; kingdom Pseudomonadati; phylum Pseudomonadota; class Gammaproteobacteria; order Pseudomonadales; family Pseudomonadaceae; genus Pseudomonas; species Pseudomonas palmensis. The sequence goes on along the minus strand of NZ_CP187958.1, from coordinate 4,510,981 downwards.
GCTCGCCGCAGTTTTCGGCGTTTGTTGCGCACTTGGCGGCGACGCTAGGCGAGCAGCCAGCGCAGACCATGCTCAATGCCGGCACCCTGCGCAGTTATGCCAGGGGCGTACAGGCGTTGCAGGCGCACCCTGGGGTGAGCCACCTGGCGGGCCGTGAACAACAGGGCAACCAGGCGCAGCCGCAGCTGTTCAAGGCAGATGTGAGCTTGCTGCTCGACGGTGATGCGCTGTTGCAGGAGGAGGTGTTCGGGCCGACCACGGTGGTGGTGGAAGTGGCCGATGCGGATCAGTTGCACAGCGCGCTGGCGAGCCTGCATGGGCAGTTGACCGCCACCCTGATTGCAGAAGCCGACGACCTGGCGCAGTTTGCCCAGGTGCTGCCGCTGCTGGAGCAGAAGGTTGGGCGGGTGCTGTTCAACGGCTACCCGACCGGTGTTGAAGTGTGCGATGCGATGGTGCATGGCGGGCCCTACCCGGCCACCTCGGATGCGCGGGGGACGTCGGTGGGGAGCCTGGCGATCGATCGGTTCCTGCGGCCGGTGTGTTACCAGAACTGCCCGGATGATCTGCTGCCGGCGGCGTTGCAGGATGGCAACCCGTTGGGGATTGTGCGGTTGGTGGAGGGTTGTAGTAGTCGCGAACCGCTCTGACTGATTTGGGGCTGCTTTGCAGCCCATCGCGGGTCAAGCCCGCTCCCACAGGTACACCACTGTGTTCATGGTCAGTGGAGACCCTGTGGGAGCGGGCTTGGCCCGCGATGGGGTTTCAGTTCAGCAATGCCTTGAGGTCGTTGTACAGCGCCTCGGGGATCTGCACGCCCTCCTCCAGGCTGCGCTTGCGCGCCTCGAAGCGGCGCTGTGACGGCAGCCGCGCACCCTGCCCCTCGATGCCCGCAAACACCGCCTCCGCCCGCGCCAGGTGCGCCTCGGCGCCCGCCCCCAGAAACCGCTGCGGGTCCAGCGCGAGGATCAGCTCGCCATGGTACGGCGAGGACTTGCTGCCCGCGTCATAGGCCAGCGACTCGGCACTGGTCAGGTCGCCGATCAGCGGCCCGGCAATCAGCTCGACCATCGCCGCCAGCGCCGAGCCCTTGTGCCCGCCAAAGGTCAGCATGGCGCCACTGTCGAGCACCACGTTCGGGTCGGTGCTCGGCTGCCCCTGGGCATCCACGCCCCAGCCTTCGGGGATGGCCTTGCCGGCGCGCCGATGCAGCTCGATGTCGCCGCGCGCAATCGCGCTGGTGGCAAAGTCGAACACGAACGGGTTGGCGCCCGCACGCGGCCAGCCGAACGCGATGGGGTTGGTGCCAAATACCGGCTGGCTGCCCCCGGCCGGCGCCACCCAGGCATGGCTGGGGTTGCACGCCAGCGCCACCAGGCCGGCCTCGGTCAGTTGTTCGATCTCGACCCACAACGCCGAAAAGTGCACGCAGTGGTTGATGGCCAGGGCCGCGATACCGTTGCTGCGGGCCTTGGCCTGCAGCATCGGCAAGCCGGCCTGGAACGCCAGCTGCGAGAAGCCGCCAGCAGCATCCACACGCACGATCGAGGGCGCCTGGTCGATCACCTGCGGCTCGGCCGCCGCCGACACCTTGCCGGCCTTGAGCGAGTTCACACAGCCGATCACCCGGTACAGCCCATGGGAGGCGCAGCCATCGCGCTCCCCGGCGACCACCGTGGCCGTCACGGCTGCGGCGTGCGCCGCGTTGAAACCGTTGTGCAGCAGGATCGACTCTGCCAGTTCATGGGCTTGGGTAAGGGTCAGTCGAATCATGGTCAGCTCCTTGGACAGACCGTCCATCGTGCCCCATCGACCGGGGCCGGGCTTGATCGATTCGGACCACGGGCATGACGAACTTGGCACAGTGGCCAACAGCCCCCGACGCATACCCAGGGAAGCTGTTCAGTTTGTAATCAAACTGACGCAGCCCTTGTGGTACGCAGCGTGTAGCGCTTTATCCACAGAGCTACCCACTTTTTTTGTGGATAGCTTCAGCGCAGTTCGACCGGTTGCAGGTCGGCCCAGGATTCCACCGGGCCGGGGTTGCGCGGGTCGCTCGCGCCGCCCAGGCACACGGCAATCTTGTTCACGGCATTGAGTGCGCTGGTGACCGCGCCCTCGGCCCAGCCACCGGTCCAGGACACGTCGTCGCCGGCCAGCACGAAGCCGTAGGGCGTGGCGCTGCCCACCCCGGTCATGAACTGCGCGAAGAGCCTGCGCTGGTAGGCGTACTGCCCGGGCAGGTTCATCTTGAAGGCGCCCAGGTAGTGCGGCTGGTCCTCCCAGTTGAACTCGACGAAGGTGTTGCTGGCACTGTAGTGCGCGGCGAGGTCCACGTTGGGGTAGATGGCCTGCAGCAACGTGGTGCACAGCTGGGCATGCTGCGGCGCCGGCCTGGCGCGGTCGCCCAGGAACTTCAGCGCATCGTCGTTCCAGGTGTACGAAAGGAAGATGCCGCTGCCGCGGTAGCCGCTTGGCGCCTGCGCGTAATCGACCAGGTAGGTGCCACGGGTGAGGCCATCGGACAGCGTCACGCTCAGCGTGCGTTCCTGCATCGGCCCCGGTCGTTCGTGCCAGAAGGGCCGCCGGGTGGCCGCGAAGATCTTTGCCGACTGCATGTAGTGGGTGTATTTGACGGCCTCCCAGGTCGCGCTGGGCAGCAGCGCGTCCATGGCCTTCAGTTGCGGCACGGTGCCGCTGGCGCGCAGTTTGTCGAGCACCCGCAGGTGCGGGGTGTAGACCACGTGGCCGATGGTCAGCCAGGCGCTGGTATCGCGCTTGAGGTCGTGGACCAGTACCGAGAACTCACCGTTCGCCAGCGGGCTGATATGCCGGACTTCCTGGTTGAACGGCTCGGCAAATACCTGGCGGGTCATCGACTCGACGCTGCTGTCACCCTGGCCGTTGGCGCAGGGGTCGCCCAACGCAGTGGGCGATTGCGTCCACAGCGCCCTGGGCAGTGCATCGGCGCCCTGGTACATGAGCCGGTGGCTGGCATCCAGCCCGGTGTACAGCACCCGCAGCACTTCGAGGATGCTGTTGGGGTAGTCGGTGTTCCAGCCACCGGTGCCGAAGCCGATCTGGCCGAACAGGTTGATCTGCTCGCGGCTCCACCCCGACTCCTGCAGCAGGGCCTGATAGAAACTGACGTCGTCCCAGCTGCGGCCGGCGCCGCAGTGGACGATGGCATTCCACAGGCGCTTGATGGCTTTCTGGTCGATGCTGCCTTCGGTCATGGCGGTTTCCAGTTCATGGAAGTGGAACGGCGCGCCCGCCAGAAAGGTGTCGAAGAACTGCTCTTCGAGCTGCAGGTACTCCGGTGGCACGGGAAACACCGGGCTGTCGTGCTCGTAGTACTTCACGCGGCCCTGGTAGTCGACCACGGTGCTGACTGCGGCCGCTGTGCCGGGGTTGGGAAAGTCCGCCGACTGCGCGCTCATGCCCACCTTGTCGAAGTAGTGGAACAGCGCCTTGCCGGATACCGGAAAGCGCATGGCGCCCAGCTCGCAGATCACCTCGGCGCCGGGGTCGCCCATGACCCTGGAATACAGCCGCCCGCCGATGCGCTCGCCGGCCTCCAGCACCACCGGGTGCAGGCCCATCTTCAGCAGTTCGTAGGCCGCCACCAGGCCGGCGATACCGGCGCCGACCACCAGCACCTTGCGGCCCCAGCACTCGGGCGGCACGCGGCACAGCGGCTGGCCGGCGGCACGGGCGGCGGCGAGGTAGTCGGCGTAGTGGAACGGGAAGTCCGGGACCAGCGCGGTCACGTCCTTGTTGCGGGCAAGTGGCGTCCTGCGGGGGCTGCGCGAAGGGATGGCGGACATGGCAGTGGCTCCTGAGGTAGTCGGGTTCTTCCGTTGAGGTCACAAAGACTGCCAGCGATGTGACTACTTTCAGAAAAGACCAGATCGACCCGGAGCACCAACACGCACCCGACCGGCGGCCTGTGACGTACACAGGCCGCCGGCGCGATTCAAGGTGCGGCTTTGTGGCGCGCCATGTAGTCCTCGTACTCGCGCGACATCACGTAGAGCTTGATCTGCTCGACCTCCTCGGGCTTGAGCGAGTCGTCGAACGACGGCATGCCCAGTGGCTTGAGCGCGCCCTGCAGGACGATCTGCTGGAAGTGCTCGCGGGTGGCGTCGCTGGACTGGCGCAGGTCGGGGATCAAACCGCCGCTGATGGTGCCCATGCCGTGGCACACGCTGCAGAACTGGCCATACAGCTGCTTGCCGGCCTGCACCTGCTCGGGTGCTGCGGTGACGGGCTGGGGCACGCGCTCGACCTTGGCGGGCGCCGGGGCCGGTGGCGGCAACTGCGCCTTGCCATCGAGGGCGAACACCAGCAGGCGGCTGCGGTTCTTCATGCCCGGCAGGTTCATCGACTCGCCGCCGGTCAGGGTGGCCACGCCGCCCCAGCCGGCCATGATCGCCACGTACTGACGCCCGGCCAGTTCGAAGGTCATGGGCGCGGCAACGATGCCGCTTTGCGCCTCGAACTGCCACAGCGCCTCGCCCTTGTCGGCGGAATAGGCATGCATCTGCCCCGCCGCAGTGCCCTGGAACACCAGGTTGCCGGCGGTGCTCAGGGTGCCGCCGTTCCAGTGCGTGGGGTACGGCACCTTCCAGGCAGCCTTCTGCTTGACCGGGTCCCAGGCCAGCAAGGCGCCGCTGACCACGGCGGCCGGCACGTCGGTGGCGTCGGCAAAGCCGGCGGCGGTGTTGAATGCCTTGCGGGTGACGAAGTCCTTGCCTTCGTTGCGGTACACACCGGGTACTTCCTGGTAGGGGATGTACACCAGGCCGGTGCCGGGGTTGAACGACATCGAATGCCAGTTGTGCGCGCCGAAGGGGCTGGGCCACATCACGATGGGCTCTTTTTCGTAGCGCACCCCAGGGGCCTCGACCGGCCGGCCGGTGGCGAGGTCGACCTTCTCGGCCCAGGTGACCTTGCCGAACTTCTCGGCCGAGATCAGCTTGCCGTTGGTGCGGTCGAGCACGTAGAAGAAGCCGTTTTTAGGCGCCTGCATCAGGACCTTGCGCGGTTTGCCGTCGATGTTCAGCTCGGCCAGGGTGATCTGCTGGGTGGCGGTGAAGTCCCAGCTGTCGCCCGGGGTGACCTGGTAGTGCCAGGCCAGCTTGCCGGTGTCGGGGCGGATGGCGAGGATCGACGACAGGTACAGGTTGTCGCCACCGCCCGGGCTGCGCACCTCGCGGTTCCACGGCGAGCCGTTGCCGGTGCCGACGTAGAGCAGGTCCAGCTCGGGGTCGTAGGCCATGCTGTCCCACACCGTGCCGCCACCGCCGAGCTTCCAGTACTGGTCGCCCTGCCAGGTCTTGGCCGCTTCGCGCAGTTCGGGGTGCTCGTAGGGCAGCGCCGGGTCGCCCGGTACGGTGTAGAAGCGCCAGGCCAGTTTGCCGGTGTCGGCGTCATAGGCCGAGACGAAGCCGCGCACGCCGTATTCGGCGCCGCCGTTGCCGATGATGACCTTGCCTTTGACCACCCGTGGCGCGCCGGTGATGCTGTAGGGCTTGGCCGGGTCGGTGGTCTGCTGGCTCCAGATGGCCTTGCCGGTCTTGGCGTCGAGGGCGATCAGACGCCCGTCCAGGGTGCCGACGTAGACCTTGTCGCCCCACAGTGCCACGCCGCGGTTGACCGCGTCGCAGCACGAGGTACGGGCCTTGACCTTGGCCACCTCGGGGTCGTAGCGCCACAGCTCCTTGCCGCTGGCGGCGTCGACCGCGATCACCCGGCTCCAGGACATCGAGGTGTAGATCACCCCGTCGTGGAACAGCGGTGTCGCCTCCAGGCCGCGGGTGTTGTCCAGGTCCATGTACCAGGCCAGGCCCAGCGACTTGACGTTGCTGGCGTCGATCTGTTTGAGCGGGCTGAAGCGTTGTTCGGCATAGGTGCGGCCGTGGCTGAGCCACTCGCCGCCGGCCTGTTCGGTGGCGCGGATGGCGGCCTCGTCCACCCCGGCGGCAAGGGCTGCCAGCGGGGTGGCCAGGCACAGCATCAGCAATGAAGTACGCAAAGGTTTTTTCATGTTCGGTGTCCTCGGTGATGGCTGCAGGTGCGGGTCAGAACACCTGCATCAGGCGTACGTTGAAGCGGTCGCCTTCCTTGAAACCGTTTTCCACCGACTGGTCACGGCCATAGTTGAACAGCAGCTGGGTCTTGGGGGTGACGAACCAGCCTGCGCCCACCAGAAACTTGGCGGTGTCGGGTTTGTCGTGCTGGTCGACGCCGTCCAGGCGGGTTTCGCCGCCCCACAGCCTGGAGTAGCCCACGCGCAGGTCCAGGCTCGGGGTGAGCTGGTAGCGCAGGAACGCCTGGCCCTGGTACAGCGCGGACTGGCGCAGGGTCAGACCGGCGGAGGTGGCGTCGTCGTTCTTGCCGAACCAGGTGACGTCGCCGATCAGGTCCAGCCACCACTTGTCGCCCAGGCCCTGGATGTAGCCGGCCTGCAGCGCGAACTTCCAGCGGTTCTCGCCGATGTTGAGCGCGTCGTCGCGGTCGTAGCGGCCGGTGGGCACGTAGAGGAACGGGGTGATGCCGAAATAGGTCTTTTCTTCCGGGCGCTCCACCAGCCACACGGTGGAGGCCAGGATCAGGTCGCCGATGCCGCCATCGCTCTTGCCCAGGCCCGAGGTGTCGCGCTTGCCTTCGAGCTGGCCGAAGGGCAGCAGGAACTGCGGGTCGATGGTGAACCCGCCCAGCTTCATGAAGTGCACGCCCCTGAGAATGCCGATGTCGGAGTTCAGCCCGGCACGCACCGGCTGCTTGTGGCCACCGGAGTACAGCGAGCGACGTTCGGCATGCTGGTAGTAGACCATGCCCAGGTTGGTGCCTTCGGGCAAGGCGGTGTAGTCCCCGGCGTCCACATCCACGGCGTGCGCCTGGCTGCCCAGGCAGCCGGCGAGGCCCAGCGTCCAGGCCTGTGCCCAGCCCAATGCAGTACGACGGCGGTGTGCCGGCACGCTTGACAATACGGTCTTGCTCATCGAGTCACCTGTTTATTGTTTTTGTCGGATGAGCCACCCAATGGGCGGCACACAGGCCGTAGCAGGCTTCGTGCCAACGAAATTAATCCATTGATATCAATTGGTTGCGCTTTGAGGACGTCAACCTGCGGTGAGGTGCCCGGCTGCCACCTGCCCCGTTGCAGGCCCGGTTTGCAAGGCTTTGCGGGGTTTCTCAGGGGCGTCTCATGTGTCTCACCGTTTGTCTCGACCTAATACGCACAGAACCGGCGCAAGCCCTCCAAACCCCTGAAAAACAAGTACTTTGGTAGTAGAAAAAAGCTGGCACAAGGGTTGCTGAATGCCTCGGGTTCCTTTCAATAACAAGAGAGCCACACCCATGACCCATGCCTTCCCGGTTCACAGTGATACCCAGGCGTTCGTACAGCGTCAGCACCGCATGCTGATCGGTGCCGACTGGCGCGGCGCCAGCGATGGCGCCACGCTGCAACTGCTCAACCCGGCCAACGGCCAGGCGCTGGCCCAGGTGCCTGCCGCCACGGTCGAGGATGTCGACCAGGCGGTACGTGCCGCGCGCCAGGCGTTCGATGACTCACCCTGGAGCCGCATGCGCCCGCGCGAGCGCCAGAACCTGCTGTGGAAGCTGGCCGACCTGATCGAGCGCGATGCCCAGGTGTTCGCCGAGCTCGAATGCCTGAACAACGGCAAGAGCGCGCAGGTGGCGCGGGTGATGGACGTGCAGATGGCCATCGACTCGCTGCGCTACATGGCCGGCTGGGCAACCAAGATCGAAGGCACCACGGTCGACCCGTCGCTGCCGCTGTTCGACGGCGAGTTCCATGCCTATGTGCGCCGCGAGGCGGTGGGTGTGGTGGGTGCCATCGTGGCGTGGAACTTCCCCCTGCTGCTGGCCTGCTGGAAGCTGGGCCCGGCGCTGGCCACCGGGTGCAGCGTGGTGCTCAAGCCGGCGGACGAAACCCCGTTGAGCGCGCTCAAGCTGGCCGAACTGGTACTGGAGGCCGGCTACCCGGCGGGCGTGTTCAACGTGGTCACCGGCGTGGGCGCGGTGGCCGGTGCGGCGCTGTCGGCGCACCCGCTGCTGGACAAGGTGACCTTCACCGGCTCGACCGAGGTGGGCAAGCTGATCGGCAAGGCGGCGATGGATTCGATGACGCGGGTGACGCTGGAGCTGGGCGGCAAATCGCCGACCATCATCCTGGCCGACGCCGACCTTGAGGTGGCCGCTGCCGGTGCCGCCAGCGCGATCTTCTTCAACCAGGGGCAGGTGTGCTGCGCGGGGTCGCGCCTGTATGTGCACCGCAAGCATTTCGACCGCGTGGTGGCCGATATTGCCGGCATCGCCAACGGCATGAAGCTGGGCAATGGCCTGGACCCGAGCATCGACATGGGGCCGTTGATCTCGGCCAAGCAGCAGGCACGGGTGGGCCGCTACATCGACATGGGCCGCGAGCTGGGCGCCAAGGTGGCGTGTGGCGGCGAGTATTACGGGCCGGGGTATTTCGTGCAGCCGACGGTGATTGCCGACGTCGACCAGCAGTGCCCGCTGGTGCAGGAGGAGATTTTCGGGCCGGTGCTGGTGGCGATTCCGTTCGACGACATGGACGAGGCGATTCGCCTGGCCAACGACAGTGCCTATGGCCTGGGCGCGAGCATCTGGTCCAACGACCTGGCGCAGGTGCACCGCATGGTGCCGCGCATCAAGTCGGGCTCGGTGTGGGTCAACTGTCACAGTGCGCTGGACCCGGCGCTGCCGTTTGGCGGCTACAAGCTGTCGGGCGTAGGGCGCGAGATGGGCGCGGCAGCCATCGAGCATTACACCGAGCTGAAGTCGGTGGTGATGAAGCTGTAGGCGGCAGTTGGGGCCGCTCTGCGGCCCGATCGCGGGTCAAGCCCGCTCCCACTGGAGGGGGCTTGCGCCGTGATGGGGTCAGCCCAGTACAGGGCGGAAGAAACTGCGCTCGTAGCTGATGATGCACCGGGTGTCTTCGGCGTACTTGAACGCGGCGATGCACTCGGCGTCGGTTTTCGACTGTTCGCGGTAACGTTCGTACGCTGCCAGGCTCGGGAACGAGAACATCGCCAGGGCGACGTTGTTGGCGCCTTCGCTGGGCAGGAAGTAGCCATGGTGCTGGCCGCCGAATTTCTCTACCAGCGGTATCCACATGCGCCCGTAGGCTTCGAACTCTTGCAGCTTGTAGGCATCGACGATGTAGCGCAGGTAGCAGGTAACCATTGCAGCACTCCATGAAAGGGACCGGCAGCGAGCCTAGTGGGCGTCACGGGCGGGCGTCAATACGCGACAGGTGCAGCGAGCATCAGCGCTCGCACCGTTGAACCCGCGTGCAGCCCTTCAGCGGGTCGGTGCCGCCGGCGCCTGTTCGATGTGGCGCAGATGGCTTGAAGGCACCCAGCCGGCCTGCGCGTCGCGCGACCTTGTGCACCAGGACCAGCCGTTGAGCGACCTCACGCAGAGCAACTCATCGCCAATGTCCACGTCCAGCTCCCTGGCGGTGTAGTTCTCGCGCGCGCGGCCTGCCTGCTCGCCCAGCCTTTCGATCACCTGCGCCGGCACCCAGCCACCCTGCTGGCCGGGCGTGGTGCAGAAGTACCAGTTGTCCCATCCGTCATCGCCCTGGTACACCTCCCCCACCTCCAGCACGGCCCCCTTGGCAAAGGTGATGGGCTGAGGGAATTCGCTGCGGTGCGCTTTAATCACGCGGTATTGCATGTGCCTTCTCCTTGGTGAACTGAAGCCGGTGCCCACCCAGCGGCGCGGCTGTGCGAAAATAGCGCCTTTGTTATCAACAGGTTGGAGATGTACGGTTTGGTTACACACTATTCGGCGAACGGCGCCAATGCCGCCTGCGGGCGTACCAGTCAGACCCTCAACAGCACTCAGGCAGCGGATCAGGTGTCGTGCAAGTCCTGCCTGCGCTCGCTGGCAGCCCCCGACTCCGCAGCCGTGGCCGCCAAGGCCAAGACCCCTTCGCTGGCCGAACTGCGCAAGCAGCGCAAGCAACAGGCCGCGCCGGCGCCGGTGCCCGCGTTCAGCGTCAAGGCCAGCTGGCAGGCTCGCCTGAGCAGCCAGGCCGACCGTTGCCGCCTGCCACGCGGTGTGCGCAAGCAGATCTGCGTGTGACCCCCGGGCAGGCCGGCTTGCTGTGGCAAGTCGGCCTGCCCGCCGTTGCCCTCAATACAGTTCGGAATCCAGCGCCAGCATCTGGTCGGACGCAAAGGCGGCCTTGAGGTGCTCCATGGTATCGCTGGTGCGATCTTCGGCCTTGCAACTGAGCCAGGCGATGGACGCCGACAGCAGTACCAGCAGGCGCTTGGCCTGGGTGGTCAAGGCGATGGCCGGCTTGTGCACCATGCTGATCTGGGTGCTGGCGGCACGCCCCGGATCATGCTCGAGCATGTGCATGATGCGTACGGCAACGGTGCTGCACAGGTCGCGCTTGAGCTCGATGTCCGAGCCGTTGATGGCCTGCCAGTAGGCGTCTTCCTGGCCGTCCTCGATGAACAGGTCGACCCAGGCCCGGTATTCTTCGTCCTTCGCGATGCTGAAGGCCATTTGCGCCCACTGAACCTTCAACTGCTCGATGTGTTGCCCGGACGCCTGCAGCGCCTGGGTGAAGGCCAGCGTCTCCTGCATCAGCGAGGTGTGTCGCGGGCCAAGCTGGTTGCTTGCCTGCAGCAGCGCATCGCTGCACTCGCGGTATTCCTGGATCAGCGCGTTGCCTTCATGCAGGTTGAACAGCACCGGAAAGATACGGTACTTGGCCGCGTGCACTTCCTTGACGAACAGGCGGGTCTGTTCGATCAGTTCGGCTATGCTGGCCTGGGTTTCCTGGAAGCGATCACTGTCGACCAGCATTTCGCGCATTCTGGCGGGCGACGCGTCCTGCTCCCTCAGGCGACGCGACAGGTGCGCCATGTGAATGATCTTCTGGGTGGGCGCGATGATCTGGTGGGTGAACTGGCGGGACAGGGTTTCGAGCTCTTCCTGCAGTTGCTGGATGGAGATGGTGCGCACCTGCTCGTGAAGCTTCATCACCGCTTCGGTCTTGTTTTGACGGCGCTGGTTGAGCATGAAGGTGACCGCCGAGCCGACGATCGCCACGCTGGTGGCGATATCGACACCGATAGACAAAGCCGAGATTTCCATGCACCGCTCCTTAGATAATGGAGCGGTTTTTATAGAGGGTAATCGCGCCCGGCGCCACCACCGCGCGCCTGGCGACTTCAGGCCAGTGGCTGGATCACGTCGACCCACTGCGCGTTGACCAGGGTGGCCAGGCGCTCGGGCTCGATGCGCACCGCCGCATTGACCGCACCGCCGGCGGGGAAGACCACCTCGAAGTCCTTCAGCGACTCGTCGCAGTACACCCGCAGCGGCTGGCTCAGGCCGAAGGGGCACACGCCGCCGATGGGGTGGCCGGTGTGCTGCTCGACCTGCTCGGCCTCGAGCATGCGTGCCTTGACGCCGAACTGCTGCTTGTACTTGCGGTTGCACAGGCGCGCATCGCCGCGTACCACCAGCACGATCACCTCCTCGCCCACGCGCAGCGAGAGCGATTTGGCGATCTGCCCCGGCTCGACCGCCAGCGCCTCGGCGGCCAGGGCGACGGTGGCGGTGCTGGACGCCAGTTCCAGCACCTGCAGGTCGGGTGAATGGTGGGAGAAAAACGCTTTGACTGACTGCAGACTCATCTTCGCTTGATCCTCTGAAAAAACAGCCCTGGCGGGATACCGTTGCGTACCCTACCAGCTTGGGCAGGCAAAAAACTCAGTCGCCCAACGCGACGCCCTCGCGACGTGGGTCGGCACCGGCCGACCAGCCCTGCCCATCACGCACGATGACCTGCGTGCCGCTGGTCATCTCGATGGGCGATACCGCATGCCCGCGGGCCTTGAGCTGCTCGATCAGGGCGGGGCCGACCAGCCCGGCCTCCACTTCGGTGCCGACGTTGCGGCTGCCGAAGTTGGGCAGGTCGACGGCCTGCTGCGGGTCGAGCTTCCAGTCCAGCAAGCCGATCAGCGCCTTGTTCACGTACTCGATGATCTGCGAGCCGCCGGGCGAGCCGAGGGCGGCCACCAGCTGGCCGCTGGCCTGGTCGAACACCAGGGTCGGCGCCATCGAGGAGCGCGGCCGCTTGCCCGGTGCGATGCGGTTGGCCACCGGCTTGCCGTTCTCCTCGGGGATGAACGAAAAGTCGGTCATCTGGTTGTTGAGCAGAAAGCCCTTGACCAGCACATGAGAGCCGAACGCCGCCTCGACCGAGGTGGTCATCGACAGCGCGCCGCCCTGATCGTCCACCGCGACGATCTGCGAGGTGGAAATGCGCAATGGCGAGCGGTCAGGCGCCCACGCCAGGGGCATGCCGGGCGGCACACCGGCAGTGGCGACGCCCATGCTCCGATCACCGATCAGCGTGGCGCGCTGGGCCAGGTACGCCTTGCTGGTGAGCCCGGGCACATTGACCGGCACCTGGTCGCTGTCGGCCAGGTACAGGGCGCGGTCGGCATAGGCCAGGCGCTCGGCTTCGGCAATCAGGTGCACGGCCTGGGCGGAGGGTTGCATGACGCCCCCGGGGCGAGCTTTTTCGGGCGCCATCGCGGCCAGGTCCAGTGCCGGTTTCTGGTGCTGCAGCGCCTCCAGAATGCCCAGCGTCTGCAGTACCGCGACGCCACCGGACGACGGTGGCGGCATGCCGCAGACCGTCCACTGCTTGTACGGCCCGCATACCGGCGCGCGCACCTTGGCCCGATAGCCTGCAATGTCGCTCAGCGACAACGTGCCGGGGTTACTGTGGGTACTGACCTGCTGCACCATCGCCTCGGCGATGGGCCCGTGGTAGAAGGCGTCCGGGCCCTGGTTGGCGATGGCCTCCAGGGTTTGCGCCAGCTCGGGGTTCTTCAGCAGCGTGCCCACGGGCAAGGGCTGGCCCTGGGGCGTGAGCAGGTAGCGGGCCAGTGCAGGCGACTGCGGTATCGAGGTGGAGGCGGCAATCAGGGCGTGCAGCCGCGCAGACACGGGGAAGCCGTCGCGGGCCAAATCGATGGCCGGCTGGAACAGGGCGCGCCAGGGCAGCTTGCCGTGTTGCTGGTGCGCCATCTCCAGGGCCCTGAGCACACCGGGCACGCCCACCGAGCGACCGCCGATCTGGGCGTCCTTGAATCCCATCGGCGTGCCGTCCGGCTTCAGGAACAGGCGGCTGTCGGCCCCTTGGGGCGCCGTCTCCCGCCCATCGAACGCCTGCACCTGCTTGCCATCCCAGTACAGGATGAAGGCGCCGCCGCCGATGCCGCTGGACTGCGGCTCCACCAGGGTCAACACCGCCTGCATGGCAATGGCGGCATCGATCGCAGACCCGCCCTTGCGCAACATCGCCTGGCCGGCGGCGCTTGCCAGGGGGTTGGCTGCCGCGGCCATATGGTGCTGTGCCTGTACGGGGGCCATGCCTGCGCGGTAGCCCGAGGCGATTTCCGGGGCGGCGGGCAAGGCGGTGCTGGATGGCGCAGGCGGGGTTGCGCTGGTGCAGGCGCCGAGCAGCAACGCTGCCATCGAGAAGCCGAGGGCGTGCATCAGGTGTTTGCGGGTGGTTGGGTAACCGGTCAAGACCAACTCCATTGGGCGTTTGGGGAACGCGGGCAATGGTAGCGTGATTGACGCGAGCAGGCCCGGTACTCACCGCGCCTTGTGCGGCGATTCCAATGCGCGTGCCCTGATTCTCGACGCGTAGGGTGCAGATTGATTAAGCTTCCCGCTTTAACGTTTCAGTTTGTTTCAAGGATTCAGATGACCATTCAGCAAGCGCCGCCACTCGCCTATTCCAGAGCCACCGTCGGCAAGATGGAAGCCGCCATGGCCCTGGGAAGTTTTGCCATCGGTACCGGCGAGTTCGCGATCATGGGGCTGATGCCCGACATTGCCAGCAACCTGCACCTGAGCGAGCCCCAGGTGGGCCATGCCATCAGCGCCTATGCCCTGGGCGTGATGGTGGGTGCGCCGGCCCTGGCGATTCTGGGCGCCAAGCTGCTGCGCAAGCACATGCTGCTGTTGCTGATGGCGCTGTATGCAATCGGCAACCTGGCCACGGCCTTCGCGCCCTCCTTCGCCGGGCTGGTGGCGTTTCGCTTTATCAGCGGCCTGCCCCACGGCGCCTACTTCGGCATCGCGGCGGTGGTGGCCTCGAGCATGGTGGCCACCGACCAGCGCGCGGGCGCGGTGGCACGGGTGATGATGGGGCTCACCCTGGCGATGCTGCTGGGCAACCCGGTGGCGACCTTCCTGGGGCAGTTCTTCGGCTGGCGTGCGGCGTTCGTGCTGGTGGGCGCGATTGCGCTGTGCACCATCGGGCTGGTGTGGCGCTACGTGCCGCAGCGTCACGATGAAGTGCGCAGCGACCCGCGCAAGGAGCTCCAGGCGTTTCGCCTGCCGCAGGTGTGGATGGCGCTGGCCATCGCCTCGATCGGTTTTGCCGGCATGTTCTGCGTGTTCAGTTACCTGGCGCCGACCATGCTGCAGGTGACCAAGGTGTCGCCACAGTGGATTCCATTCGGGCTGGCGGCGTTCGGGGTGGGCGGCATCATCGGCAACATCGCGGGCGGCAAGCTGTTCGACCGCCTGCAGTTTCGCGCGGTGGGGTTGGTGCTGGTATGGTCGATTCTCGTGCTGAGCCTGTTCCCCTTCGCGGCCAGTTCGCCGTGGGGCGTGCTGCTGGGCTGCGGGCTGGTCGGCACCATGATCGCACTGGCCGCCCCCTTGCAGATTCGCCTGATGGACATTGCACATGAAGCGCCGAGCCTGGCGGCGGCATCGAACCATGCGGCGTTCAACCTGGCCAATGCGCTGGGGCCATGGTTTGGCGGCATGGCGATTACTGCGGGGTTCGGCTGGACCAGTACCGGCTACATTGGCGCGGCGACTGCGCTGGTGGGGTTGGGGATCTACCTGGTAGCGCGGCGGATGAAGGGCGGGCACTGAGGGCCTGCCAGGTTTTGCCAAAGGAAAGAAACCAACGTGAACCAGCTTTCAATCGCCAGCTTCAAATCGAAGTACAGCCAGGGCTTCTACTCGACCTTCGCCATCGATGGCGCGCCGCTGGAAGTCTGGCTGCCAACACGAGACCCCGCTGCACAGCTTCATCTGGTGGCAGCGCATGCCGGCCTCTACGGCGAAGACGATAATGAACTGGTGTGGGACCGCAGCTACTCCACTGCCCCTGGGTGGACCACCCTGGTGCCGCTGCTGGTGTGCTCCGATGACCTGGACCTTAGCTGCACGGTCATCGTCGTGGAGCAACACGCCCATGAGGACCACATCCACTGGCGGCGCTTCGGCCTGCTGCACGAGGTGATCACCCTGGAGCAGCCCCGCGTCAGCTGGTTCGAGGCCGCTTGCACCGCCACCTTTGAACGCGCCGAATTCCACCGCACACTGGATGAATTTCGCCGGCTGGAAGGCGTGGTGATGGCCTGGGACTAGGGTCTGTATGAAAAGTCTTGAGACGAAGGTCAGGCTGTTTTCAACGCAGCATCACCGAGTATCAAGGCTTTTCGTACAGAGCCTAGGCCGTTATCGAAGCCTGGACTGTTCGCATGCAGCCTTGAGGCGCTGCATGGCATCGGGCGCCATGGGCGCAGTCATCATGGCGTGATAGTTCATGCATTCCCGGGTTTGCTGCTCAGCCGCGGGAGCGCCGCTGGAGGTACAGCCGGCGAGGATGAACAGCGCAAGGGCCGTGATCAGTGGTTTCATTTATATATCCGCAACAAGTGACGCCATGGCCTCCAGCGCCTTGAGGCCTCAATGGTCACCATGGCCTGCGCGCATCTTGAAAAAGCGAACCTGCCGCTTATTGGCCAAGGCGGAAAATAATAATCACAAGCCCTGCAGATGAGCATCATGAGGGTGGCTAACGTTCCCATGAAATCAATTCAATTTAACTCGTTCGATGCCCGGACATAAAATACGCCCCAATTAAGGAACACTTCAAGACGCCCGAGCAAAAAAACCTGCAACGAATCAAACTTGCCGAAGAGGGAAAATGTAGATTCGGTTTTTATCTCGGACCATCAGGGCACCCGATTAAAATGAGCACAGCATTTACATTCTCGATCAAGCGTATTCGTTTCGACGAACATTATCGCCCCGCTGAAAACACCCGCACGACCACCAACTTCGCAAACCTGGCGAGGGGGCAGCGTCGCCAGGAGAACCTGCGCAATACCCTGACGATGATCGACAATCGTTTCAACGCCCTGGCGCACTGGGACAACCCGAAAGGCGACCGCTACAACGTCGAACTTGAAATCATTTCCGTGGAAATGAACATGGATGCCGAGCACAGGGACACCGCCCTGCCGCTGATTGAAATATTGCAGACCACCATTGTGGATCGCAAAACAAGCGAACGCATCGAGGGTATCGTAGGCAACAACTTCTCCTCGTACGTGCGCGATTATGACTTCAGCGTGCTGTTGCTGGGGCACAACAAGAACCAGCAGGGGTTCAGCACGCCGGATGATTTCGGCGAGCTGCACGGCAAGCTGTTCAAGCATTTCGTGAACTCGAGCACTTATAAAGAACACTTCAAAAAACCACCGGTCATCTGCCTGAGTGTTTCCAGCAGCAAGACCTATCAGCGCACCGAAAACCAGCACCCGGTATTGGGCACCGAATACCAGCAGGACGAATATTCCCTGACCGATGAGTACTTCCGGAAGATGGGCCTGAAGGTTCGCTACTTCATGCCTGCCAACAGCGTGGCACCGCTGGCGTTCTACTTTGCTGGGGACCTGCTTGGGGATTACACCAACCTTGAACTGATCAGCACCATCAGCACGATGGATACCTTCCAGAAGATCTATCGCCCTGAAATCTACAACGCGAATTCAGCAGCAGGTCGATCCTATCAGCCGAGCTTGAATCACCAGGATTACTCGTTGACCCGCATTGTCTACGATCGAGAAGAGCGCAGTCAGTTGGCCATCGAACAGGGCAGGTTTGTCGAAGAGCACTTCATCAAGCCCTACCAGACCGTGCTTGAGCAGTGGTCCGCCCAATACGCGCTTTGATCATTCAGAACATACAAGGTCATCTATCGTGAAAAAACTGCTACCCACCTCCACTGCGGGCAGCCTGCCCAAACCGTCCTGGCTTGCACAACCCGAGACGCTCTGGTCGCCCTGGAAGCTGCACGGCGAGGAACTGCTCGAAGGCAAGCAGGATGCCTTGCGCCTGGCCCTGCAGGAACAGCAACACGCAGGCATTGATATCGTCAGCGACGGCGAACAGACCCGCCAGCATTTCGTTACCACCTTTATCGAGCACCTGAGCGGAGTGGATTTCGAGAAGCGCGAAACCGTCAGAATTCGTGACCGCTATGACGCAAGCGTGCCGACCGTTGTGGGTGCTGTTGCCAGGCAAAAACCGGTGTTTGTCGAAGATGCCAGGTTTCTGCGCCAGCAGACCAGCCAGCCTATCAAATGGGCCCTGCCCGGCCCCATGACCATGATCGACACGCTGTATGACAGCCACTACAAAAGCCGGGAAAAGCTGGCTTGGGAATTTGCCAAGATCCTCAATCAGGAAGCCCGAGAGCTGGAGGCGGCGGGCGTGGACATCATCCAGTTCGACGAGCCTGCCTTCAACGTGTTCTTCGACGAGGTGAATGACTGGGGCGTGGCCACCCTGGAACGGGCGATCGAAGGGCTCAAATGTGAAACGGCCGTGCATATTTGCTACGGCTACGGCATCAAGGCCAATACCGACTGGAAAAAGACGCTGGGCTCGGAGTGGCGCCAATATGAGGAAGCCTTCCCCAAGCTGCAGAAATCCGGCATCGATATCATCTCGCTGGAGTGCCACAACTCCCATGTCCCGATGGACCTGATCGAGCTGATTCGCGGCAAGAAAGTGATGGTGGGGGCCATCGATGTGGCGAACCACGCCATCGAAACCCCCGAGGAAGTGGCCAACACCCTGCGCAAAGCGCTGCAGTTCGTGGACGCCGACAAGCTCTACCCGTGCACCAACTGCGGCATGGCCCCTCTGCCCCGCGAGGTGGCGCGCGGCAAGCTGAACGCCTTGAGCGCCGGCGCGGACATCGTGCGCAGAGAGCTCTTGAACCGATAAGGGTGCAGGAGGGGTTGCAGCGCTGATCGAGCGACTTGCCCCCTCCCCGCCGCCTTTGGACCCGCCCCTTCAGCCAGGACCTACCATGTCACGTTCCAGTACTGCCATCGAGCCATTGCGCTTTCGCGAAGCGCTCGGGCACTACGCATCCGGTATCACGGTGATCACGTCGCAGATCGAGAAGGAGCCGGTCGGCTTTACCTGCCAGTCGTTCTATAGCGTGTCGATGAGCCCGCCGCTGGTGTCGTTCAGCGTGATGGCCGGTTCGGCCAGCTACCCCAGGATCCGCCAGGCAGGCCGCTTCGCGGTCAATATCCTGTCCGGTGAACAGGTCGGGATCTCCAATCAGTTCGCCCGACGAGGTACCGACAAGTGGCAGGGCGTGCAATGGCAGGCATCGCCACTGGGCAACCCGATCATTGCCGGCAGCCTGCACTGGCTCGATTGCGAGATCCACGCCGAACACGTCGCCGGTGATCACCTGATCGTGATTGGCGAAGTGAAGGCGCTGAACCTGCAGCAAACTGCCGCCACACAGCCCTTGCTGTACTTCAAGGGGCAATACTGCAACCTCGCCGCCCACGGCGCAGGCTGAGGAACCAGGGGCCTGGCCTTCTCAACAAGCCCCTTGCATCGCGGTATCGACCGCTTCCACAAGCATCTGCGCATGCTCTTGGGTAAACGCCAGCAGCGGACGGATTTTGAGCACGTTCTGGTGCGGACCAGCGGCGCTGATCAGTACGCCCTGCTCGCGCATCGCGTTGACCACCTGGCGGGCCTGCCTGGCTGCGGGTGCCTTGGTGGCGCGGTCGGTGACTAGCTCAACCCCAAGGAACATGCCGGCCCCCCTGACGTCGCCGATCATTTGATGGCGCAGGGCAAGCCGTGTCAGGCCGTCCAGCAGATAGCTGCCAATGTGATGGGCCCTCTGCTGCAGGTGTTCTTCGCGGATGACGTCCAGCACCGCCTGACCTGCCGCACACGAGACCGGGTTGCCGCCAAAGGTATTGAAGTAGCGCATGCTCCTGCCGAAGTGATCGACCACCTGGGAGCGCCCGACGATGCCGGCAATGGGCTGGCCATTGCCCATGGGCTTGCCGAGGGTGACGAGGTCCGGGCGCACGTCGTGCCTGGTAAACCCCCACATGTTAAGGCCGGTACGCGCAAAACCCGGCTGTACCTCATCGGCGATGTACAGCAGGCCTTCGGCCTGGGCCAGCGCCACACCCTCGGCGATACAGCCCGCCGGCCCGGGCAGCACGCCGTCGCTGGAGAAGATGCCATCCAGCAGGATTGCCGCCGGGCGGATGCCGTGCGCCTTGAGGTCATCGATTGCGGCGCGCACGTCTGCGGCGAACATCGACGCCACGTTTTCGGCCCCCAGACGGTAAGCGTCAGGTGCGCGAACGGTGCGCACATGCGCCGGGAGCACCATGGCGCTGCCAAGCGATGGTGAAAGCTCGGCGATGTCTGCGGTGACGCCGTGGTAGGCGAACCGGGTGATGATGACGCCAGTGCCACCGGTGCAGTGCCTGGCGATGCGCAGCGCCAGATCATTCGCCTCGCTCCCGGAGCAGGTGAACATGACGCGATCCAGGTCATCGGTGAAGGTACCGAGCAACTGCTCGGCATAGTCGAGAATGCCCTCCTGCAGGTAACGGGTGTGCGTGTTCAGCACCTGCGACTGCCGATGCATCGCCTCGACCACCCGGGGATGGCAGTGACCGATGGAGGCAACGTTGTTGTAGGCGTCCAGGTAGCGACGGCCCTGCTCGTCGAAGAGCCATACGCCCTCCCCTCGAACGGTGTGCAGCGGTCGCTCGTAGAACAGACGGTATGCCGGGCCCAGTAGCCGCTCGCGGCGCTCGATCAGGCGTCGCTGCGATGCCGAAAGCCGGGTGGCGTCGGCTGACGTGAAGCCGTTGATCATGCTCATGCTCGATTTGCTCGCAGGCAGGCCGAAGCAATTCGGTCTTCTGTTTCAGCACGAGACAGCGCCGACAGTGCCTTCAGGTTTGCCCAGGCACGCTGGGTGTTTCGAAGGATGTACTGGCGATTGTCCGGATGCAGTTCGGCGCGCCAGGAGTTGATGCACAGGGCCAACGCCAGGCGCGTGGCCAGCAGCTCGGGCAGCAGCGCCAGCTCCTGCTGGTTCAGGGGGTTGCACTGGTGGTAGCCGACAATCACATCCAGGGCCGGCTCCAGTACATCGCCCACCTGCCCAAGGTGGTAGGAAGCGGCAACCGCGACCTCGTTGACCAGGGGCGCATGCACCATGTCACCGAAATCGAGGATGCTGCGCAGCACATCGGGGTTGTGGGCATCCACGATGATGTTGTGCGGGTTGGTGTCATTGTGAATGACCTGCTTGCGCAGCCCGGGGATGCTTGGCACCACCACCGACGCGTACTGCTCGAGGCTGCGCTGCACCAGGCTTCGTCCGGGGCCGGGTTCGATGTGCACCAGCAGCGGTCGAAGGTGCGCGGCGTGCTGCATGTCCCACAGCAGCGCATGCCCGGCGGCGGGGTGGGCAAACCCTTGCAGCGCCACGTCAAGCCGGGCGATGGACTGCCCGATGACCCGGCGAAACGTCGGTGTGGGGTGACTCACGCAGTGAAGGGGCATGCCATCTTCGAAGGACAGCAGCCGCGCCAGCATGCGCTGCCCGTCGATCTCGACGAAGGTGGCGTACTGGCCCTCAAGCGAGGGGTGCACGCGCTGAACCGCAAGCCCGGGATCGCGAAGCTCGATTCTTCGCATCGCCTGGTTGTGGAAGTCGACCACATCGGGGTTTTCAAGCGGGTGGGAGAGCTTGAACAACCGGGATGAGCCGTCTTGAAGCATCACGCGGAAATTGAGGTCGCGCTCGCCGCCCAGTTTTTCGAGCGTGCCGGTCAAACCGAATTGCTGGCGCAGCACTGCACACGCCTGCGCATCGGTGACCCGTGCCGGAGCAGCTTCGAGCAGGCTGTCATCGACAGCCAGATTTTCAAGGGGCATGACTCGCATCCTTATACGGCCTTTGAATGGCGCCCCCGGTTTCAGGGGCGCCATGTATCACTTGTTGACCCAGGCGTTGAAGCGTTCCTCCAGATCCTCACCGTGGTCGATCCAGAACTCGGCGTCGGTGGCACGGGCGTTTTTCAGGTTTTGCGGGGCGGTGGGCAGTTTTTCGCCCACGCGCTTGTCCAGCAGGTCCATCGCGCCGGTGTTGCTGGGCCCGTAGGGGATGGCCTCGACGAAGTTCTTCTGTTGCATGGGCTCGCTGGCGAACGCGATGAAGCGCTCGGCCAGTTCCTTTTTCGGCGCCCCTTTCACGATGGCCCAGTGATCGAGATCGTAGAGGCTGCCATTCCATTGCATCGCAAACGACTGGCCTTCCTCCTGGGCAGAGGTGACACGGCCGTTGTAGGCGGAGGTCATGACCACGTCACCGGCGATCAGCCATTGCAGCGGCTGCGCGCCGGAGTCCCACCACTGGATGCTGGACTTGATTTCATCGAGCTTCTTGAACGCACGTTTGACACCCTCTTCAGTACCCAGCAGCGTGTAGAGGTCCTTGTTGTCTACCCCATCGGCCAGCAGCGCGAACTCCAGCGTGAACTTCGCGCCGCGGCGCAGGCCGCGCTTGCCGGGGTACTTCTTCAGGTCCCAGAAGTCGGCCCAGCCTTGCGGGCTGGAGGCGAGTTTGTTGGGGTCGTAGGTCAGCACGGTGGACCAGATGAAGATGCCGACACCACAGTCGCTGACGGCCGCAGGAATGAAGTCTTCCTTGTTGCCTATCCGGCTCCAGTCCAGCGGTTCGAACACCCCTTCGCTGCAACCACGGATGAGCTCGGGCGATTCGACCTCCACCACATCCCAGCTGGTTTTGCCGGTGTCGGCCATCACCTTGATCTTGGCCATTTCGCCGTTGTAGTCGTCGGCGGTGATGGCCACGCCGGTCTGGGCGGTGAAGGGTTTGTAGAACGCCTTCTCCTGCGCCTGGCGGTTGTTGCCGCCGAAGGACACCACGGTCAGCTTTTCAGCGGCATACAGCGGGCTTGCGATGGTTGCGAGCAAAAGTACAGCTGCGATTTTCTTATTCATGCGTCTCTCCAGGTCAGCTACGGGTCGTGGGCAGCTTTAAAGGGATGGCAGTTTTCTTGTAGTGGCAGCAATCGATCGAACGTGACGCTTCCCCGGTGGGGACGGGACGCATTAAAACACATAATAAATATGATGCATCATATTTTACGCTACACTTGCCCTCACCAATGAACAGGGAACCCGCCATGACCGATCAACGTACGCTGCTTCTCACCGGTGCCAGCCGGGGCATCGGCCACGCCACCGTGAAACATTTCAGTGCTGCGGGTTGGCGCGTGTTTACCGCCTCGAGGCAGGACCTGGGCGAAGGCTGCCCCTGGGCCGAAGGCATCGCCAACCACATTCACCTCGACCTGGGGAGCGTGGAGGACATACAGCGCAGGCTTCCGGAAATCCGGGAAAAACTCGGGGGGCGGCTGGATGCGTTGGTCAACAACGCCGGCGTTTCACCCAAAGGCCCGGATGGGGAGCGACTGGGGGTGCTGGAGTCCGACTACTCGACCTGGCTGAACGTGTTCAACGTGAACATCTTCTCGACGGCCCTGCTGGCACGGGGGTTGTTCGAGGAGCTCAAGGCGGCAAAGGGCTCGGTGATCAACGTCACCTCCATTGCCGGTTCGCGGGTGCACCCGTTCGCAGGGGTGGCGTATGCCTGCTCCAAAGCGGCGCTGTCGGCGCTGACGCGCGAGATGGCGCATGACTTCGGGCCCTATGGGGTTCGGGTGAACGCGATCGCCCCGGGGGAGATCGACACCTCCATCCTGTCCGCTGGCACCGAGCTGATCGTGGAGCGATCGATTCCGATGAAACGCATGGGCAAGCCCGAGGAAGTCGCGGCGTTGGTGCATTTTCTCTGCACGCAGGGCGCTTCGTACGTCAATGGCGCAGAAATCCATGTAAACGGTGGGCAACATGTTTGAGTTACTCGATAATCGCTGCCGGTAGCCTCCCCTCTCCCGCCGGGCCTGCGCCGCACACGAGTACGCGATGAATTATCCGATTGAGCACCTGAAACACTCCTACCTTGGCAGCGGTATCTATGGCCTGCTGCGCGAAGCCCTGATTACAGGGCGCTTCCAGCCTAACGACCGGCTGCGCATACGCGACCTTGCCGAACAGCTGGGTACGAGTGTCACACCAGTGCGGGACGCGATTCTTCAACTGGCAAAGGAGCAGGCGCTGGTTCTGAAGACACCGCGGGACATTCGTGTGCCGGTACTGACTTCCAAGCAGTACCTGGAGATCAGGAGCATCCGGCTCTCGCTCGAGGGGTTGGCGGCCGAAACAGCTGCATCGCTGGCGACCGAGGAGCAAGTGGCGCGGCTGCAAACCTGCATTCAGAACAACCTGGTGGCGATCAAGGACAATGACTTGAGGTCCGCGCTGACCTTCAACCACGAGTTTCACTTCAGTTTGGCGGAAATCGCCGATATGCCGGTGCTGGTCAGCCTGCTGGATGGGTTGTGGATGCGTACCGGGCCGCTGATTGCCCGGGCCTACGGCGGGTTCAACGAGCGCATGGCGATTGATCATCACTGGGATGTGCTGGAGGCGTTGAAGCAGCGCGATGGTGCGGCGGCTCGCCTGGCGATCTGCAGTGACATTCTGGATGGGAGCCAGAAGATGCTGGAGTATGTTCAGATGGAGCATGACTGAAGGGGCGTGGTGCTGGCGATAACTCGGAATGCGACAGGCCGCATGCTGCAAGTGGCGCCGCTGGCGTTCTGAAACCGATTCTCACCCCTGTTCCGGCGTCCTGCCGACCGAAAAAATCCCCCTCCCCGTGCAATTCGTCGCCTCGGCTCGCCGCGCTCGCTCGACTGGATTACTGTATATACAAACAGTACCCATATGGTGGCGGAAATGACCCAAGACATTGAAGACTTTGACGGCTTCGGAGCGCCCACTGAGCTGGAGATGTGGAAGCACCAGGTGGTGCTCATTACGAATGAGGCCGAATACCTGACCCGAGAGCTGGGCAAGGCGCGCAGGAACATTGCCAAGCTTGTGGCGATGAACCAGGGGCTGACGAAGGACCTGCACGACCTGCAACTGAAATCGACAGGGCGAGTGCTCCCCACGAGCTGCGCACTCAGTGGCAGCCCGGCACAGGAAATCGCGGAACTTCATAAAAACTCATAAGGCGTGTCGTCACCGTAAAACTTAGCGGGAAAGGCAGGAAACTTACACGGTGCACGAACCCATTAAAGTGAGAGCGAAACTTTTTTTGAACAAGAAATAAATTGTAACAATGACCTATTGAAATATTTTAAATACCAGGAACCCAACCTTTATTGACCAAAAAATGTGAAGCCGTGCGTTTTTATAGCTGGATGGAAACCCAGTTCAATAAAACCTCACCCGATGGTAACGTATGCTTTCGCATTGCTCAGAATAATAAAAAACATGAGCAAACTTGTTGGTTGAATAAAGGATTAACGAATGACTATCGAGCGAGAGATTTTCTCGGCCCTTATCGCGCAGAACGCATTCCAAGGTGAAAAGCCGAGCGTACAAAGCTACGCCCAGCTAGCCGTAGACAAGGGGTTCAGAGCGCTTACGTCAAGGCAGCAGGCGGTGGTGAGCCCCTTCCTGAAGAAACAATGCGAGGGGATGAGAAAACCAAACGAAAAACACAACAACTGCCAAAACACGATAGCCGGTCGTGATCTGGTTGCAGCGCTTGAAAAAGCCGAAAGTTACAAGGGATGGCGCTGCGAAAGCTGCCGGAGTGCATCTTAAAAGCCAGAAAGCACCGTAAAAAGAGTAGCCCTCCAGAAAAGCTGTAAAGTAAAAAACACTATTGCACTCGCTACTCCTGACTGTTATTGCAGCAGGCCGCCATGGCCTGCTCGCAAGTTTTTCTTTTTAGGCCCTGATCAGCCCACCCGCCAATCGTCGTTCACTCGTCACGCACCTGAGCGCCTTGAAAAAATAGTGCACGAAACAGCCCGATTATTTTGCGCGGCTAACTTTTTTCAGAGAGAAAATAAGTGTCTATCTACCAGGCAGCACTACTGGTTGTGCGCCGGGTCATCGCTTACAGTGAGGCCAGCATCCTCGACAGCGATGTTCGGTGCGGGCGGACTGGCACTCGTAGCCAGACCAATTAGCGGGCCTACCAAGAGCTGGCGAGTGCTTCAATGACGACGCTGCCCGTCAGAGCATCAACGCTTCCGGTGCAGTTCGGGTGACCAGGCGCTGCTCAGGACGATAACCCCGAAGATCACCAGGTACAGCCAGTATTGGCTCGGGTACGAGAAAGAGCCCACTTGGGCGACCACAAACACGCCGCCACCAACAACTAACCGCTGCCGACGCGTGAACCTCTGCCTGAGCGCTACCAGCTTGCTTCTCCACCCCATTGCCACGCTCCCTGTTTGGTCAGCGGCAAAGCATATCACCCCTATTCAATGATTCCGCCTCGCGCCAGATGCTCGACGCACCGCTGTGCGCTGAGCAGCTCATGGAGCTTGCGGAAGACAGGCAGGTGCCACGACCTCGGTATCAGGGCCAAGGGCGTGGCCAGAGAGATTTGAACGTATCGAATGTCATTGCAAAGACCGGATGTTGCTGGCTCCGCACTTTTAGCGGGGCCAGACAAAAGCTACCCCGGCTTGACGGAACACGTTGCGATGAATGTTGGCATGTAGTTGTCGATCAGAAATCGGGGCACCGGCTGAAAAGCTTCTTCGAAGCCTGTTAGCAGCAAGCCCGCCTCCAGCTGCCCGCTTATTTGCTCCGCTAACGTGTGACCAAATACGAATGCCTCACCTCTCGCTATCTTACCCTCAATTTCGTCAGCATTCAGATCGGTTATGTCTGCGTAAGGCAGTGTGAAGCGCGGTTTCATCAAACCGCTTTTAGCCAGGTCAGTAGAGCGGTCGAAAATGAATACTACCGGATTGTAAAAGCTGCTGAGCAGCTTTCCTCCCTTACCGAGTACGCGATAACATTCAGCCCATACTTTACGAATATCGGGCACATACAGATTCGAGATCGGATGAAAAATCAGGTCAAATGACTCATCATCAAATTCAGACAAGTCCTGCATATCTCCCAAGACCGTGCGTAGAGAAAGATCGTCTCGCTTTGCAACCATATCATCCAATGCCAGCTGATCGCGAGAGGCATCCATCACAACCACTTCAGCCCCCGCAGCCGCCAACACGGGGGCTTGCTGCCCTCCGGAAGCAGCTAGGCACAAAATGCGCTTCCCTTGCACATCGTTAAGCCACGCTGTCGGGAGCTCTGCGGGGATAAGTTGTATTTTCCACTCCCCTCTTCGAGCAGCTTGAATAACTTCGGCAGAAACTGGCTTCGACCAATCACAACCTTCGCGAGCAAGTCGGTTCCAGACATTCTGATTATGATCATAAACATCTTTTGAGGAGAATCGGGCAGTCATCGTTACTTATCCCTACAGAAGAGAACAACGCCAAACAGTAAAGCAAGAAGGCTTTATTAGCCGTCACCATCGATCAATTCAAGGTAACAGGCCATATCAACTCAAACAATTACGTGCTTTGACTTTTGGCAAATCCGCAAAAAGCAAATACGCATTAATTATTCATTTCGGGAGAATCTCGATGCAAGATTAATTCAATGAAGACTTTTGAACATAACTGCCCAAGCCGATTCATGCAAGTATCACATTTCGGATACAAGATGGACTCTAGATAGAAACCAGGTCGGCAGCTACGAGATCATACGCACACACAGCGGTTACTCCAGCGCCAACTGCACCTCATCCAGCTCAAGTGATAGCGGTTCGAGCTTCAGCTGCGACTACCTCCTCCCCGCCTCCGCCACCATTTGCGACGTGGGGCTTATCCCACGTAAATCGAAATACTCCTGGACAACGAGCTGGCTGAGCTGACCGGCTAGAAGGTAGCTACCAGCGCGGCTGGCTTGAAGAGCTCCATTGGCACTTCACCGAACGCCGCAGCAGATGACTATTGGTTGGCAGCCAGTACGCCCGAATGAAACTGGGTATAACGCTTCAAGCCATGCTGTCCATGGATCTGGCGTATCTGACAGGACAGCGTCCTGCGGACGTGCGGGTGCTGAGGAGGAACTACATCGAGGGCGTTGCCCTGGGCGTGAAGCAGCAGAAGACACACAAAAAGCTGCGGGCCCTGCTTGAGGTTACGGAGTAGAGCGCAGTTTAGTGGCCATGATCAGCATCATCCTGGCTCAGAATGAACAATAGGGGGGACAATGCGAAAGAAAAGAATTCCCAAGTATGTTTCCAAGGCCTTTTTCCCTACCCTCAGAAACGCAAAAAGCCCTGAATAATCAGGGCTTTAGAAGTGGCGGAAGCGTAGAGATTCGAACCCTTCTCTAAGGAGAGCCCCCTTATACGGGTGGTTCGCTCTTTTCACTGCTCACCTTGAAAACAAGCTTAACCCAATAAAACCGGGCCTTTCAAGCTTTTTCATTTTCTCGCCCAGAAAGACGCAACTAGTTGCAGCTTAGGGTGTTGCATCTTACCGAACGGCTAAACGCTTGACTGCGCCCCTCGGCATTAACGGAGCGCGAGATGATGGTCTTGGCTGGACATCTGGACATCTGCCCATCAGGTCATCACCTCGTTGCCAGCCCAATCGCGCACCTCTCAAAGGAAACGCTCCTAATCTATTCTCAGTAGCGTTCCATCGCGATAAGACGTACTGCTCTCGGCTGCTACACCCAGTTGGTTGAGGCCGCGATCCATTAAGTGTGGACTCCATCGGGGTTAAACCACCAACCCGGCTACCCCTCCCCCACCCCAGACAACAGGGAGAGATGTCTTGTCACGGCTTTCTTATAGATCCTCCCCTCCTCAGCCGAGGATCCCACTCTCAGGGCACTCATTGGGGCTGCCATGGGCTGAAATCAAGCTAGGCTCTGTACGAAATCCCGAGAAACCTAATCGGCGTCCCTCGGAAGCTGATTTTTTGTAAGGTTTCCAACCATCTACGGAAAGGAATCCTGTGATGGCAAAGCGTTACGAACTTTCGGATGAGGCTTGGGCTGTGGTTGCTGATCTCTTCACCGAAACCCATGGCCGGGGGCGGCCCCGCCTGAGCGACCGCCTGATGCTCGATGGCGTGCTCTGGGTGCTCCGCTCAGGTGCTGCGTGGCGAGATATGCCGGAGCGCTTTGGCCCGTGGTCAACGGTGTATCAACGGTTTCGGGTTTGGCGAAAACAAGGCACGTTCGATCAGATGCTCATACGCTTGCACCTGAGGTTCAATGAGCAAGGTTTGATTGATCTACAGACCTGGATGATCGACTCAACTGCTGTACGCGCAACCCGAGCCTCATCAGGCGCCGGAAAAAAAAAGGGGGCCTGACGAGCCTGCCGATCACGCTCTAGGCCGCAGTCGCGGTGGCCTGACAACCAAAATCCACATGCTCTGCGACGCCAACGGGACACCGTTGTGCTTCCTCCTCTCTGGCGGTCAAGCCAGTGACATCAGCTACGCCCAACCCCTGTTGGACGAGGTCAGCATTCCATTGAGCCAACGTGGCCGCCCGCGTAAACGCTGTAAATGGTTGCTTGCCGACAAGGGCTACGATGCCGAAGCGCTACGCCGTTATTGCGACCGATATCGAATGCAACCCGTCATCCCGCTGCGCTCGATGAAGCGCAAACCCAAGCCTGGCTTACCAAGGCTGTTTGATCGGCCCAAGTACCGACAGCGCAACATCATCGAGCGCATGTTTGACTGGCTGAAAGAGAACCGACGCATCGTGACGCACTTCGACAAGCTCGCGAAAAGCTATGCCGCTATGGTCTCGCTGGCTTGTTCCATGCGGTGTTTGCGACATCTCTTTTCGTACAGAACCTAAATCAAAGACCTCTTCCCGACCAGAAGGGAAAGCTACGGATTCTGAATAATTTTTCCTGTCATTAGCTACTCAATAACCGTCCCTTTTGGCAGAAATGGCATCTAGAACCAGAGGTATTCAGAGCATACTTCTGCACAGGGCGGCCAGGTTATAAACCGACTTATCCACAGAAATGCGCTGTGCAAATATGCTCAAGCCACCGCTGGAAACACAACATGTAGTAGTCTAGAAATTTCTAACGCGCTAGATTGTACAAAAAACGTACAGCGATCATTTTTTGTCCACTTTAAGGGGAAAGCCCATACTCGCCGTTACGCGTAACGGAAATAGCCCACAGGCGCTCCAAAAAAAACACAAGTTATCCACAGGTGCTCGCCTTGCACTTTACCCAGGAGTTGGCATATCTTGTGTTCGGTCTAGAGCGAAGCGGATTTGAACAAAATTCTTGCCATGTTCGGTTGCACTTCCCTCATACGAAAAAGTGGTAACATGAAGGCGTCTGTACAGATGTACAGGCGAAAAAAAACCCCTCCCACGCGCCAACGTGAGAGAGGTCTCGATGCGGTCAACAGAGATTTTGTCTGGAAAACTAGGCTCTGAAGATCGCTTTTGCCCAAGTCGGTTAGGACAGGAGGTGGCGCGGGAGTATACGTACCAGCCCGCAGTGGCACAATCGTTTTAAGCCTGAAAGGGCTGAGCGGTCAAGGGCTGTGTCATAAAAATTATCCGAGCTTCTTACTGCCTACCGACTCATTAGGAGTGCGGTATGGATACACAGAACGAGAAGTCGAACGACGAAAATTTCGAGTCCATCTACTGCCGCTTCAGGTGCAGTGGCAAGCGTCTGCTGGACGCCTTCGGCCTGAAAGCTTGGCGGTTAAGGGTGAAGCGTCGGAAGGGAGGTGGCCAATGAGCTCGCTCAGCCTTCTCCGCCGCCGCCCCCGCAACCGACCTCGTAGTAAGACAGTATTCGTGCATGCCTATCACCGGTTTCGGTTTGGACGCTGGGAGAATGTGACATCCCATTTCCGGTGCCATCCAGGGCAGCTATCTTTCGACTTCTAAACAGTTCCAGGGGCACGCCAAGATGCTGCCCCCTTTTAAATGCAGTTTGTTCTTCTCTTGATTCGTATGAAGGACGGCTATCGATTTGCGTTGTGGATTTTTATTTAAAGCAGCTTAGGGCTGCCTAATCGATTGCGCCCGGCCTTTATGTTATGGACAATTAAAACCGAGACCACGATGTCGACTGCTACCAATTT
This sequence comes from Pseudomonas palmensis, assembly GCF_049942755.1. NCBI lineage: Bacteria > Pseudomonadati > Pseudomonadota > Gammaproteobacteria > Pseudomonadales > Pseudomonadaceae > Pseudomonas > Pseudomonas palmensis. The sequence goes on along the minus strand of NZ_CP187958.1, from coordinate 4,480,646 downwards.
CAAAACGTTCTTCGACAATATCAAAATCACCAACCATGAGACCATTGAGACCAGGTACGAGGAAATTACGCTTTCACTGAACAAGCGATTCCGCGATCTCGAATCTCGCACACGATACAACCTACAGGTTGGGTCTTATGGTCGGTGGACAGCTATCAAAGGCATCTCAGATCTCGACATGCTGTACATCATGCCAGGATCTGCTTGGCAAACATACAATAAATCTGGAGGTCAATTCAGCCTTTTGACAGATGTCAAAAATTCGCTACTGAAACGGTACCCTAACACAAACATCTACGTTGATCGGTTAGTGGTATGCGTTACGTTCGCCAGCTTCCACGTGGAAGTACAACCTGTTTTCGAGCAGGCCGACGGAAGCTTCAAGTACCCGGACACCTACAATGGTGGATCATGGAAGATCACCAAGCCGCGAGAAGAAATCGAGGCTACGAAAACAACCAACGATGAGAACAACCGCAATCTTCGCTATCTCTGCAAAATGATCCGCGCCTGGAAGAACAAGCACGGGATCGGGATTGGTGGACTTCTAATCGACACCCTAGCGCATAATTTCCTGAAGTCGACTACATTGTATGCCGACAAGAGCTTCTCTTGGCACGACTGCATGATTCGAGACTTCTTCGGGTATGCGTCTAAACTGCCCAATCAGGATCGCTGGGCTGCGCTGGGAAGCCGTCAGCACGTGAAGGTAAAACAGAAGTTTCAGAAATCTGCGGGAAAAGCCCATGACTTGTGCGTGAAGGCCATTGAAGCAACTGGTAAGGAATACGAGGGCGATCGCTGGAAAAAGGTCTTTGGCCCTGAGTTTCCGAGCACGAGGGTATTTTTGGCCAAAGCCGGCATGGAGAGCCTAATCACCAATACTCGCAGCTTCCGCGACACCGAGCAGCAGATTGAAGATCAAGTTCCAGTTGATATCCGCTACCCACTGACCATCGACTGCGAAGTGATCCAAAACGGCTTCCGTGAGCGCCTGCTCAGCGAGCTTATCGCGATGGGAATGCCGCTCAGGGCTCGCAAGAACTTGAAATTTCACATCACGAAGAACAGTGTTCCAGAGCCGTATGATATTAAGTGGAAAGTTCTTAATATTGGCGAGGAAGCCGAAAAGCGTGACTGCGTTCGCGGGCAGATTTTCAATGACTACGGCAGGCATGAGGTCAGTGAGTCAACGACTTTCAAAGGCGACCATCTCGTTGAATGCTACGTTCTCAAAAACGGTGTCGTTGTAGCTCGCGACCAAGTCCTTGTCCCTATCAGCGAGACCGTATGAAAAAAGACGCGCTGTTGAAATGCATCGCCGAAACCGGCTACAACGTAGGTTTCGGCGGAAGGAAGCATTGGGCGACCTACGACATAGTCGACAAGGTGCCAGGATTCATCGGCTTCTTCTCGACTGCCATGGGTGTTTTTGCCCTGGTATATGACTCCCTCTCGGCTAAAGACATATCTGCAGCTCTAGTTGTGCTTGGCGTAATAGGACTGTACATATCTTTCTACGACTCTAAAAAGAGCGACTACGAAAAGGCAGCCAAATCGATTACTAGAAACTTCAACTCGCTTCGCGACCTTTATCGCACCGCTCAAAACAGCCAAGACGACTCGAAGAACGAAGAACATTACAATCAGCTAATGGAAATCGAAAACGAATACTATTCCAACTCGATTAGCAAGCAAATCCTTTTCAGCGACTGGTACGCTCATTACAAATTTTTCTGGCAGTATCAAATCGACTGGGTAGAAGAGCAGAAGAAATTTAGCTTCTGGCGAGACAAAATACCTTTGACAGGATGGGTCGCACTTGCCCTGCTATTAGGAATGCTTGTCTGCTACTCGCTAGGCAAAATTGACATAATTCAATCTTGCTACGCTTTATGTACCAGCCCAACTTAAAAGCTAGCACTCATTCATGTGAGGCCTAGATTCCAACCAGGCCTCACATCATCATTTCACTGACCAACTGGATAACTAATAATGGCCTGCTGATCATTCAGTGCGAACATCGAATTACCAGAAAGCGAAACAAATGGAAATGTAGCGTAATGAACATTCTGCGTAGACAAGTTTAACACTAGGTTCTGTACGAAAAGAGATGTCGCAAACACCGCATGGAACAAGCCAGCGAGACCATAGCGGCATAGCTTTTCGCGAGCTTGTCGAAGCGCGTCACGATGCGTCGGTTCTCTTTCAGCCAGCCAAACATGCGCTCGATGATGTTGCGCTGTCGGTACTTGGGCCGATCAAACAGCCTTGGTAAGCCAGGCTTGGGGTTGCGCTTCATCGAGCGCAGCGGGATGACGGGTTGCATTCGATATCTGTCGCAATAACGGCGTAGCGCTTCGGCGTCGTAGCCCTTGTCGGCAAGTAACCATTTACAGCGTTTACGCGGGCGGTCACGTTGGCTCAATAGAATGCTGACCTCGTCCAACAGGGGTTGGGCGTAGCTGATGTCACTGGCCTGACCGCCAGAGAGGAGGAAGTGCAACGGTGTCCCGTTGGCGTCGGTTGTCAAGCCACCGCGACTGCGGTCTAGAGCGTGATCGGCAGGCTCGTCAGGCCCCCTTTTTTCCCGGCGCCTGATGAGGCTCGGGTTGCGCGTACAGCAGTTGAGTCGATCATCCAGGTCTGTAGATCAATCAAACCTTGCTCATTGAACCTCAGGTGCAAGCGTATGAGCATCTGATCGAACGTGCCTTGGTTTCGCCAAACCCGAAACCGTTGATACACCGTTGACCACGGGCCAAAGCGCTCCGGCATATCTCGCCACGCAGCACCTGAGCAGAGCACCCAGAGCACGCCATCTAGCATCAGGCGGTCGCTCAGACGGGGCCGCCCCCGGCCATGGGTTTCGGTGAAGAGATCACCAATCACAGCCCAAGCCTCATCCGAGAGTTCGCAACGCTTTGCCATCACAGGATTCCTTTCCGTAGATGGTTGGAAACCTTACAAAAAATCAGCTTCTGAGGGACGCCGATTGGGTTTCTCTGGATTTCACTATCCCATAAAAAAGGGCCCCGCAGGGCCCTGATTTGTACTCAAACAGTGTTACTTAGCCAACCAGGATTCGACCTCTTCGGCACCGTGTTCAGCCTTCCACTCTTTGAGCTGCTTGTGATTGCCGCCTTTAGTTTCGATGACTTCACCAGTGTGCGGGTTTTTGTACTGCTTGACCTGGCGCGGCTTGCGATTGCCTTTTTCAGCAACTGCGATAGGAGCTGCCCGGCGAGAAGCGGCTTGAGGATCGAGGATGGCAACAACGTTACGCAAGCTATAATTGTACTCGCCCAATAAGTTGCGAAGCTTTTTCTCAAATTCGATCTCGCGTTTGAGACCATCATCGTTTTTCAAGCTTTCCAGCTCAGCCAACTGTGCAGCGAGCTGTTGTTCAAGGGCGCGGAATTCAGCGAGCCTAGACATATCGGTTCCTTTTAGATTATTGGTTAGGCTCGTTTTGAGCCTCAGGCAGAGCCTGGTGAGACTGCACGAATAGTACGATGGCCGAAGCTGCCGTGTGAAGGGTGTAGGCCACCATGTGGCAGTCAATTTCTTTGGCAACAACCCCTTGGCCAGACCGGCCAAGGCATTGCGAATGCTCGGCATGCCTCCAACCAATAGGTTTGTCCAACCAGACGGAAAAGTCGTTAACTGACAAAAAGCGTCGCGAATGACAAGATTGGTCTGACGCTGTCCGTGAAGTTCGGCATTTAACCGGGCGCTCCAATAGTAACGTATAAAACACGCTCTGGTGATCAGTCCCCCCCCTCAGTGCTTAGCACCGTGCAGCCCTGTGCCAGTTCGCCCCCCTCTAAAAATCGAGGCTGTCAATCACGATTGCAAGCACACCTACTAGATGGTAGGCTTCGATCCATTCGAGTTCGACCCTCAATTCCCTACCACCTTTGCGACAATTCACACACGCAAAACTCTCAGCAAGCCTACTCCAAGACCAATGCTTCCTACGGAGCTAAACATGACCAAACAGAAAATTACGTTTCCAAATTCCCAGGGCATGAACCTTTCAGGTCTGCTTGAGGCGCCTCAGTCAGCTAAAGCTTACGCATTGTTCGCGCACTGTTTCACGTGTGGAAAAGATATAAAAGCAGCCGCCCGAATTGCCAAAGCGTTGGTAGACAATAATATCGCTGTGCTTCGATTTGACTTCACAGGTCTTGGTGGCAGTGATGGAGATTTCTCCAACAGTAATTTCTCTTCTAATGTTGCCGACTTAGTAGCTGCAACAGAATATTTGCGTAATTTCCACCAGGCACCATCCCTTTTGATTGGACACAGTTTAGGCGGCGCCGCAGTTATAGCAGCGGCCAAGCACATTCCAGAGGCAAAGGGGGTAGTTACAATCGGCGCTCCCGCCGATGCGTCCCATGTCATGAAACAGTTCAAAGGTCAGGTGGAAACCATCAGAGACATTGGTGAGTACAGCGTAACGCTTGCAGATAGACAATTCACAATAAAAAAGCAGTTTCTTGACGACATTGAGAGCCACCAGCAGGATAACAGTGCTGCGAACTTGAAACGTGCGCTTCTTGTCTTTCACTCCCCCACGGACAACATCGTATCGATAGAACAAGCGCAGAAGATTTACCAAGCAGCTAAACACCCTAAAAGCTTCATTTCACTGGATTCCGCCGACCATCTATTAACTAACAGTCGAGATGCGGAGTATGTTGCCTCATGCATTGCCGCCTGGAGCTCTAGATATCTATAACAGTGTTACTGCCTCGATCTAAAGGAATTGTCTTATGCGATACTGCTCAATTTTGGCCCTAAAGAAGGCTAGGGAACAAGGGAAAGAAACTCCCCTCTGCTGCGATAGTGAATCGGCACAGCGACAAGGGAAAGAGAGTGCCAGTAGCAGTTCCTGGTCTATGATATTTCTCATCATATTAGTGGCGTTTTTTGCGTTAGCTCTAATGCAATCGTCCTAATCCCAGCGTTAGCGTAGGTGCGAGAATTCTGCATAGGGCTGGCACCCTACTCTTCAGCGGTCGCAAGGCTGTGTTGTTGCCGCCACCAATGACGAGCTCAATCGTGAAGCCATCCTAGACACCTAACGAATGGCCGTAGCTCCCCTTCAGACCAATTCCGCCAGTCGAGTCGATCACGTACAGCATCGGCTCACTCATATCCACTGCGGGAAACGGCTAAGCGGCAGGGGTGAGGAAAGCACAGGTAGCTCAGCATCCACAGCGCTCCGTGACCGCCGGAAGCTTCTGAAAGCCAGATATCAAGCCAAGTCCAGCCGACCAGACACAGAGGCTCGGCGCAAGTGATTGCGCCTGTTGGCTGGGAAATCCTAATAAATGAAACAGGATTGCTATTCCTACCTACTAGGTGGTAGGCTTGTTTTGCTTTCACGTAACCATACTAAATGTTTCAGTTCTACGCCTTGCCGTAGCTGAGAGGATCACATGCAAGATTGGAACAGGCCCGACAAGACATCAACGCCCGCGTTATGCAGCTTGGCTCGCTTTCGCCAGAAACCATTAAAGGCGTAATGGCACTAGGTGGGGCTGGCGCAAAAACCAATCACCTAGACGCGAAAACCCGCGAGCTGATTTCTCTTGCGGTAGCGGTGACCACTCGCTGCGACGGCTGCATTGCATTCCATGTAGCCGAAGCTAAGAAGCTTGGTGTTACGGTTGAGGAGGTCTCAGAAGCTCTGGGAGTCGCAATCAACATGAACGCAGGCGCAGCTCTGGTTTATAGCACCCATGTGCTAGACGCCTTCGACAAAGAATGACCTAAAGGGGCTGTTTTCCTAATGAGCAGCCATCCTTTTCCCGTCCGCGCCCAGACTAATAACTGGGCTGCTGAATCTTTCAGGTGATACAAAATGAGCGCAGAATCCAAATTGATCACGATTGACGTTTGGTCGGACTTCGTCTGCCCTTGGTGCTGGATTGCAAAGCGTCGGTTCGAGATTGCCCTCGCCGATTTCGAGCACAAGGACTTGGTTCAAGTTAACTACAAGGCATTTCGACTCGCTGCTGGCCAAAAAGCTGCACCGATAAAACAGGTTCTTGCGCAGAAGTTTGGCAACGAGCAGTCTGCCAAGGGGATGATCCAGGCTGTTGTTGCGAACGCCACAGAAACAGGCCTCGTTTACAACTTTGACACTATGCTTTTTGGAGACACCACAAAAGCACATGCTCTCGTCAAAGCAGTCGACGATAACGACATCAAAAAGGCTCTCAGCGAACGCCTTTATAAGGCCTGCACCACAGATGGACGCTCGATCTTCGAAGTGAACTCATTAGCGGAAATTGCGGGAGAAGTCGGCCTTTCAGAAAGTTTCGTCCAGCATGCCTGGAATGATGAGACGCTGCCTTACCTAGTCGCCAAGGATGAGAAAGAGGCTCGTGAGGTCGCAAACGGCGTTCCTCTGTTTGTCTTCAACAACGGCTTCTACATTTCGGGAGCCCAAACCGTTGACGCATTCAAACTGGCGCTACAACGAATGCATTCGGATGCCACCGAAGATGAATCTTTTCAAGGGCAGACCTGCGGCCTAAACGGATGTGACAGCTGATGAACGTGCTCGCACATTAACGATAAATATTAATTTCTGTAGGCCGTCAGCATGAACAACATTGTGAATGGTATCGACGTTACTAATCTAGAGAACTTCGCTCGCGAAGTAGCGGCGGATGACACAAAAGCTGAAGTCCGCTTCAATGTCCACACTAAGTGGATGGGCCAAACCAAAAGCGTTACGAATGTTACTCAATGCAGGCTTGCCGGTCGGCAAATAGCGCGAGACTTCCAGATCGTCTCGGACGAGCCTGTTGAGCTGCTGGGTGAGAATACAGCTCCCGGCCCAATGGAGCTGCTGCTTGCCGCCCTGAATGCTTGTATGTCGGTGGGTTACGCAACAGGCGCTGCGGCGAGGGGCATCAAAATCAAGAGTCTTGAAATTGAAACGGACACTAATCTAGATCTACGTGGATTCTTGGGTCTTGATGAAAGCCTCAACCCTGGCATAAATGAAATTAACTACAAAGTAAAAATTTGCGCAGACGCGCCTCAGCATCAAATCGAGGAGCTTCATGCACACGTCATTAAAACCTCGCCAAACTTCCATAATATGGCGAGAGAAATCAAAGTATCACCTAAACTAGAGATCATATAATATCTGGCAGCATCATCGCTGAAGGGACGCCAAAGTACTACCTGGCGGCCCTACGCAGCACTTTAAGAACAAGCTTGGATATGTTTCTATGAGTGACGTTCATGACTTAGATGCAGACGGGCTGTATAGAGAACTTAGCGTACCCCATAGACTTTTTGTGGTCTACTTCTCTGCTCCTTGGTGCGGCCCGTGCACCGGAATGAAGCCAGTCTTCCAAAAGCTCGCTGACGCCTACTCTCAGCTCGCGTCATTCAGACACGTTGATGTCGCCCTATCCCCCACGGTTGCGAAAGCATCAAATATTCACGGCGTTCCTTCAATCGCAGTATTTAGAGAGGGGATTCTCTCTAAGTTGATCATGGGTGCGAATTCATACAGGGAGTTGCAGAAAGCTCTGGAAATTGAACTCAAATACATGGACTGAAGCGACCTTTAAGGTTGACACTCTATAACAGATTCTCGGTTGGAAATCTGACCCTACCCAGTGGAGGACTTCTTTTGAATACACGTCTATCTGCCGCTCTCACCACAAAAAAAACACAACGCGTTGTCATTCTCACCGCTATCGCTTTGACCGCCTTTGCTGCGAACTCAGTGCTGTGCCGCGTCGCACTGCGCCACAGCGCTATCGATCCGATCAGCTTCAGTGTCATACGTTTGGTGAGTGGTGCACTGATCCTATGGGTGATTCTTAAGTTTCAGCGGCCAGTAAAAAAGGCGACAGGCTCCTGGGGGGGAGCTGTATCACTCTATGTTTATGCCTTTGCGTTTTCCTACGCGTACCTGAAACTAGACACCGGTACCGGCGCACTTGTTCTGTTCGGCGCAGTGCAGCTAACCATGCTCGGGTACGGAGTTCTGCAGGGAGAGCGTATGGGCGTCTTGGCACTGCTAGGCCTAGTGTTGGCGGTTACTGGCCTTGTCGTGCTGCTTCTTCCTGGATCCAGCGCTCCGCCGCTGACAAGCGTAGTAATAATGCTAACATCAGGGGTGGCATGGGGGGTCTACTCAATCCTCGGTAAAAGCTTAACTGATCCGTTGGCGGCTACAGCTGGCAACTTCATGATGTCTGTGCCGCTAATCATGCTTACCTCCCTGCCCTTCATATCCTCTTTCCATGCAGACGTTGTCGGTATTACCTCTGCCGTCGTATCAGGCACAATCGCATCAGGCGCGGGATACGCTATCTGGTACGCGGCGGTTCGAAATCTCTCATCTTTTCGCGCAGCTACGGTACAGCTGACCGTGCCAGTGATTGCCTCTATCGCCGGAGTTCTACTGCTAGGGGAAACCTTTACTACTCGACTTGGCCTAAGCTCCCTCACAGTACTAGGTGGCATTGCCCTGGTACTGTCAGCTAAGCAAACAGCTTCATTAAAGCCGAGAGACTGAAAAGCATCGACACGTGCAGCACAGTCGATCTTAGGCTGCACGCACTGCATCAATCGCTGAGGCAAGTTCCACATCGCGCGTAACCTTGGCACTCACAAAGGAAGAGTCGGGCACCTTTTGATCTCTTTGAGAGAAAAGCCCGTATACATCTCCTTAATATTTCCCAAGCGGCGGATCTTATACATAGCCAGCTGATGGAAATCGTCCATGTCTTTAACCACCACCTGAAGTAAATAGTCATACTTCCCAGATATGTTATGACAGGAAATCACACTTGGAAGTGAATTGATTCCCTTCTCAAAGTTGTCCATCGCCTCCTCAGAATGCGTATCCAACGTAATACTGATGAAAGCAAAAACATTCAAACCAATAGCTTTTCGGTTAAGGGAAGCGTGATACCCCTCGATCACCTCTTCTTCAAGCCGCTTCAATCGCTTCCAGCTTGCAGGGGCCGAAAGCGAGACGCGAGCTGCAATCTCAGCGTTGGTGAGACGACCGTTCAACTGAACGATCTCAAGGATCATTCGATCCACCTTATCCAGCTCAATCATGGGCGCATCTCGGGCAATGGCAGAAAAATCTAAATTAATCGGATACGGAATTTTCCTAGACAGCCCTAATAATATTAACTAGATAACCGCCATGCAAGAAATATACGAAAGAAAATTTCTCTAGGAAATAAATATAATTAACTGGTCTAGCCACGCATCGATCAGAGAGAAAAGCCTTGAATAACAATAAGTTAACCACCTCAAGCGCGACGGTGATTGCTCACGCAGGTAGCCATCCCGAAGACCACTACGGTTTCGTCAACCCTCCTATCTACCGAGGTTCGACAGTCGTTTTCCCAAGCGTCGACTGTATGCAGAATGGCGACCAGCGCTATCAGTACGGTCGATGGAACAATCCATCGACCGAGGCCCTGTGCGAAGCTATATCAACGCTGGAAGGCGCCACTGGGGCCGTTCTGTGCCCTTCCGGCCTATCCGCGTGCGTTACCGCGATATTGTCCGTTGTAGGCTCAGGCGACCATATTCTGGTACCGGACAGTGTTTATGCCCCGACACGCCATTTTTTGGATACTGCAGGAAAACGGCTGGGTATTCAGACAACCTACTACGACCCTCAAATTGGAGCGGGCATCTCCGAACTTTTCCAATCTAATACTGAGGCGGTGTTTACTGAGTCCCCAGGCTCTCACACCTTTGAAATTCAAGACATCCCGGCAATCGCCAAGGCCGCACACGCCCATGGCGCACTGGTTCTGCTCGATAACACCTGGGCGACGCCGCTTTACTTCAAAGCGATCGATCATGGCGTTGATCTCTCGATTATGGCTGCCACCAAGTATATCGTTGGTCACTCTGATGCCCTTATCGGCACCATCGCCGCATCATCACGCGCATGGCCGCAACTGAAAGCCTACCATTTCCAATCGGGCACATATGTGAGCCCGGACGACGCGAATCTGGCACTGCGAGGACTTCGGACATTAGACGTTCGTCTGGAGCGACATCAACGCAGCGCCCTGTGCGTGGCAAAATGGTTGGAAGAGCAAGACCAAGTTTCTCGTGTCATTTACCCTGGGCTACCATCCCACAAAAATCACTCCCTATGGCGCCGGGACTTTACCGGCGCAACAGGCCTCCTATCGTTTGTTACCAAGTCCGCCCCCATTGAAGCAGTCAAAGCTCTTCTTGATGATCTAAGTCTTTTCGGACTCGGCTATTCCTGGGGTGGCTTTGAAAGCCTAGCGATGACAGTTGATCCACGAAAAATGCGTACCACAACCACTTGGGAGGAAGAAGGTCACCTGATTAGACTTCATATCGGCTTGGAAAATGCAGAAGACCTGATCGCCGACCTCAAACTAGGCTTTGATAGATTCGATCTGATTTGCCATCAGGCTTAACATTGGTCTAGCGTTAATTAACCGAGAAGATAAATAAAGCCTTGCGCACGCTAAAACAGGGGGAGCCGGTAGGTTACCCCCCTTCTTCACGTACTGCCGCGAATAATAAAACCGGAGGCAATTGTGAGCATTTTTAGAACAAAAAGCTTAGACGAAATAAGCAAATTACAGAACTCGAACGCATCTCTGAAAAAAGTGCTAGGGCCAGTCGATATGATTTTTATCGGTGTGGGCGCCATTGTAGGAACAGGTATTTTTGTGTTAACGGGCACAGGGGCTCTAACAGCCGGCCCCGCATTAACAATTTCGTTCATCATAGCTGCTTTAGCATGTGGGCTCGCAGCACTCTGCTATTCAGAGTTTGCATCAAGCATTCCAGTAGCAGGCTCCGTCTATACCTACAGCTATTTCACCCTTGGGGAGATTGTTGCATGGATGATCGGCTGGGATCTTATGCTCGAATACGGCCTGGCTAGCGCAGCAGTTTCTGTTGGTTGGTCTGGTTACTTTCAATCCCTGCTAAGCGGATTCGGATTATCGTTACCCACTGCGTTGACGGCAGCACCTGGGGCGCTGCCAGGCGTTAGTACGTTCTTCAATCTGCCTGCGTTTGTCATCATGATGGTAATCACTTGGCTGCTTTCTATTGGAATACGTGAATCTATAAAAATCAACAATATCATGGTGGCACTCAAAATTGCAGTAGTACTTTTGTTCATTCTCGTCGGCGCCCGACACGTAAAGCCCGAGAACTGGCAGCCCTTCGCGCCTTTTGGATTCAATGGAATAATGAGCGCAGCAGCATTGGTCTTCTTCGCGTTCATTGGTTTTGACGCAGTATCTTCTGCAGCTGAGGAAGTCAAAAGACCTGAGCGTGATCTGCCAATCGGGATTATTGGTTCACTTGGTATATGCGCGATATTGTACGTCGTGGTATCCATGATCATGACAGGTATCGTTCCATTCGGTGAGTTCCTCGGCGTCGACCATCCCGTCTCGCTCGCCCTCCAGTATGCAGGTGAGAACTGGGTAGCGGGCTTTGTCGACCTGGGTGCTATTTTGGGGATGACCACGGGTGTTCTTGTAATGCTCTATGGGCAATCCAGAATTATCTTCGCTATGTCTCGCGATGGACTGGTACCCTCAAAGTTTTCCGAAGTTCATCCTAAATATGGCACACCATTCTTCACTACTTGGGCGATCGGCATCATTTTTGGTCTTATCGCAGCAGTAGTACCACTGAATGTACTTGCCGAACTTATGAACATCGGCACGCTAGCCGCATTCTGCCTAGTTTCGTTTGCAGTAATCGTGCTTAGGAAGAAGCGTCCCGAACTGCCACGCGCCTTCAAGTGCCCGCTCGTGCCGCTCGTACCAGCACTCGCAATTATTTCCTGCATTACGCTGATGTCGTATCTGAAACTGCACACATGGATTGCATTCGGAGCATGGCTGCTCATTGGTGCCGCAATTTACTTCCTATACGCCAAAAAACACTCAAAACTCAATATGTCTACAGAAGGTGCAGTGAATACAGGCATCCCCTCGGTCTAATCCGCTAGCGCCTCATTGTGGCCAGTCTCGCTCAGAGCAAGACTGGCCTTCATTTAGACAAAGCTAAGGAGAACACATGCCCCATCGGATAATTATTGTCGGCGGCGGTATTGGCGGCACAATGACTGCCAATCACCTTGCCACCAAACTCTACCCTGAAATACGCAGTGGTAAAGTAGAAATCTTGATGTTGTCAAACTCCCCCTGGCACTACTACAAACCAGCCTTCATGTACATCGCCTTTGACAGCTTCTTCAAGAATGAACTCAGGCGGCCTCAGCGCAGCCTACTCCGCCCTGAGATTGACTTTCTTATTGAAGAGGTCGAGGAATTCCAATTCAATATAAACCGCGTGAAATGTAAGAGCGGAAAAGCATACGGATACGACCAACTCATTATCTCCACAGGGTGCATACCAAGCCCTGAACGAATCGACGGCCTAAAAGAAGGCGGTGATCACTTCTATCAGCATGAGCCTGCGCGGCAGCTTGCAGATAAGTTAAAGTCGATCGAAAAAGGTCGCATCCTAGTCACGGTAACATTCCCCAAGACGCCCAATGTACCTCATCAATGTGGTATTGCGCCCATTGAAACTACACTAATGCTTGACGACCTGCTACGTAAACGCGGCGTTAGAAACAAGGTGGAAATTGTCTACACGTACCCCACCGTAGCTCAACTGTTAAGAAACTGTCTTTTTTTGCAAAAGGACACCTGCGAAGTACTACCAAGCATATTTGAGCAAAGGGGCATCAAGCATCAAAGAAGCTTTACTCTCAACAGAGTTGATCCAGAAAGCAATATCGCCTTTTCAGAAGAGGGTGGGGCTGAAGATTTCGATATCCTTATGGCAACCCCACCTATCCGCGCCGTAGAGGCGGTCAGAAACTCCGGACTATCGCAAGCTGCAGACGATGAAGGGTGGCTCCCTACAAATTATCAAACCATGAAAGTCTATGGCTTAGAAAACGTCTATGTTTTGGGCGATACCGTTGATCTCCCCGTGAGCAAGGCCGGAGGCGCATGCCATAGCCAGTCCCCCGTTGTAGTAAATAACATAGCCTCCGAGCTTCGTTTCGGGCGGACTTGCGACAGTTACGAGGGCAAGGTTGCTGCAATTGCTCAGATGGGACTGGAGGCAGGAATGCCGCTCTGGTACGACTATGAAAGTGATGTAAAGCCTACGCCCCCCACTAAGGTTGGCGGACTTATGAGGAAAAGCTTCAATAGAGGCATATATTGGGCGGTCGCGCGCGGCCTGGTGTAACACGATCAATAATTTTACAGGACACCTCAGATGAGCTTACTCTCTGAACAAGGAAGCGCCTCGGAAAATCAACCGGGAGCGCCCTCGATTTTGGAATCGTTGGAACTTAGCGAGGCGGCGCTCGAAGGGCTCAGGCTGCTTGTCGTAAAGCTTGAGCCACTCTTGGCCGGAGATCGACTCTCAAGGCTGGTCGACCTAATGTCAGTTGCGACCGACATCGTCGACATGAGCGATTCTTACATGGTCGAAAAGCTAGCAAATGTCTTCGAAGAAGGCACGTCTGCTGCATGGTTAGCGGGTAACGCAGCTCGCGTCGCAAGCGCGCAAGTGAGCAAGCTTTCGGAACCCCCCTCTTTAATCCGTTTGCTTCGGATGACCTCTGATCCGGATGTCAGACGGGGACTAGCATTTGCGTTGGAATTTTCGGGAGCACTCGGAAAGCAACTCAACCATGGCGTTACCAACCATTTAGATGACTGACACCGTTTTCGCAGACCAAGACGCAAAGCGCCCGATGCATTGCATCGGGCGCGATTGACTACGCAGATAAATACCTCAAGGTGCTAACAGCAACGTGGCTGACCGTTGCCACCGCCATATCGAGCTTCCTGTCTCTCCCGAAAGAATTCCTCATATGACATCAGAGGTTTGTCAGGGTGCTTGTTCTGCATGTGCTCGACGTAGGTGTCGTAGTCAGGCATGCCCACCATCAGACGCGCTGCCTGACCCAGGTATTTACCGAGGCGGCTCAGGTCATTGAACACGCTACCACCCTCCTTTATGCATCAGGCAGTGCTTGGTAAGGCGACTCTTTATCCGTCCGCTCCTTGCTACCCCACGCCGCAATCCCAACCTTAAGCGCGTAGAACAAAATGCTAAACATAACAAGCAAGAACAGGGCTGTGAGCGTAGCGTTCGTATAGGCGTTGAAGATCACATGCTGCATCTGCGAAATGTCCTTCGCCGGCGCCAAAATCTGACCATTGGCCTGCGCATCACTGTACTTACGGGCCAACGCCAGGAAGCCCATAGCAGGGTTAGCATCGAACAGTTTGATGAATCCTGCAGTTGTAGTGCAAATCAGCAGCCAAATCGCTGGTAGCAGGGTCACCCAAACATACCGATGACGCTTCATTTTGATAAGCACGACGGTACTTAGCATCAGAGCGATACCTGCCAACATCTGGTTGGAAATGCCGAACAGCGGCCAAAGCGTATTGATACCACCCAACGGATCGATCACGCCCTGGTAGAGCAGGTAGCCCCACAGTGCCACACAGCCAGCGGTGGCAATAAGGTTCGCCGTCCAGGACTCTGTGCGGCGTAGGGAAGGAACAAACGAACCTAACAAATCCTGCAGCATGAAGCGTCCTGCCCTGGTGCCAGCATCGACTGCGGTCAAGATAAACAGCGCTTCGAAGAGGATCGCAAAGTGGTACCAGAACGCCATGGTATTTTCACCCGGCAAGAGGTGGTGCAGGATTTGGGCAATACCTACAGCTAACGTCGGTGCACCTCCTGCCCGGGCAAGAATTGTGGTTTCACCGATATCTCGGGCAACAGCCTCAAGCTGATCAGGTGAAATTGTGAACCCCCAACTGCTAACCGTCTGCGCTACGGACACTGCATCACCACCAACGATAGCCGCAGGGCTGTTCATGGCGAAGTACACACCAGGCTCAATTACCGACGCAGCCACCATAGCCATGATCGCTACGAAGGACTCCATCAACATGCCACCGTAGCCGATGTAGCGGGCGTGGCCTTCGCTTGCGAGCAATTTAGGTGTTGTGCCAGAGGCTATCAGCGCGTGGAACCCCGACACGGCACCGCATGCAATGGTAATAAAGAGGAACGGGAACAAGCCGCCTTTCCACACCGGCCCCGTGCCATCGGTGAACTGAGTCAACGCCGGCATTTTCAGCTCGGGCATAGTGACGAGAATCCCGACGGCAAGTGCGAGAATCGTGCCAATTTTGAGGAATGTGGACAGGTAGTCACGCGGTGCCAAGATCAGCCAGACGGGCAGCACCGCAGCGACGAAGCCGTAGCCAATCAGCATCCAGGTGATTTGAATACCGGTGAAGGTAAAAGCCTTGGCCCAAACTGGATCAGCAGCAATCTGCCCTCCCAACCAAATTGAGCCCAACAGCAGCAGCACCCCAATTACCGAGATCTCTCCGATGCGCCCGGGACGAACATAGCGCATGTAGACGCCCATAAACATGGCGATCGGAATGGTGGCCATGACGGTGAAGATACCCCAAGGGCTCTCGGCCAGCGCCTTGACCACAATCAGCGCTAATACGGCAAGGATGATGATCATGATCAGGAAGCAGCCGAACAGCGCGATCGTTCCTGGAACTCTGCCCATCTCCTCTCGCACTATGTCTCCCAAAGAGCGACCGTTGCGGCGGGTAGACAGGAATAGCACCATGAAGTCTTGTACCGCGCCGGCAAGCACCACGCCGGCTATCAGCCAAAGCGTTCCAGGCAAATAGCCCATCTGGGCAGCGAGTACCGGCCCAACCAAAGGCCCCGCACCAGCGATGGCAGCGAAGTGATGCCCGAAGAGCACGTGTTTGTTGGTCGGCACATAATCCAGGCCGTCGTTGTTGACTACGGCGGGAGTGGCTCGACGAGGGTCTAGCTGCATCACTTTCTCGGCGATGAACAGACTGTAGTATCGGTATGCAACGAGATAGATGGCGACTGCTGCGACTACGATCCAGAGAGCATTGATAGCTTCGCCACGGCGCAAGGCCACGACGCTCAGCGCGAATGCTCCCAGAACAGCCACGGCAAACCAGGCAATGTGTTTAGCCATATGGGTCATTACGTGTCTCCTGTCGACAGCCTGTAGGTCGTCGACCGTGATTTTTATATTTGTGTCCGCTTCGCGGCAGCGGCCAATATCCGCGTATACCCACCACAAATAAATCCGCAGAACTACGCCCACAAGGCTACGTAGTTCTACTGAGCTGCCGGCTATGCAATCGGGCCTTTCGACCGCTAGCCGCTTTCGGCTACTCGGTGCATCGGGGATTGACATAAGATGCTGGTGCCTCGGTGGTCTCTAACCGCAGAGCCCAAGACCGCTGGTCGAGTACAAGGTCTGGACAGGAGTAGGAATGCAGCTCAAACACAAAATTGTCGCCCTGGGGATCTTGCCACTTGTACTGGCTATTGCCGCTATCTGCGCGCTTGTCATCTCCCTGAACAACCAGCTAGGTGACCAGCAAGCACAACTGATCGAAGACAGTATTTTGGTCAGTAAGCGCGCAGAGCTGGAGAACTACGTAGCGATGGCGAGGAGCTTGATCGCCCCCCTCTATAACGATGGCCATGGTGACGACCAGGCCAAGCAAAAAGTCCTAGACGAGCTGAGGAAGCTAAGCTTTGGTATAAATGGTTATTTTTTCGTCTACGACCGCCAAGGCCGCAGTCTGATGCATGCACGGCAGACGGAGCTTGTCGGCAAAGACCTCATGGATATGAGAGATCCACACGGTCTGCTAGTAATTCAAGCGTTGCTGCAAAGTGCCCGGTCTGGAGAGGGTTTTCAACGCTATGCGTGGAACAAACCTTCATCCGGAAGAGTGACCGAAAAGCTAGCGTACGTCGTAATGTTAGAACAATGGGGGTGGATGATCGGTACGGGCATCTACCTCGAAGACGTTGAGAAAGCCACTCAGCAAGCTCGTGATGAAGTGGCCCAGGGTATCCGCAAGACGATGGTTTCAATTGCCGTCGTCGCACTTGTGGCGGTCTTGTTCGTATTTGCAAGCGGAATGACGCTGAACCTGAGTGAGCATCGGCTAGCCGACACCAAGCTGCAACGCTTGAACCAGCGAATTGTCAGCCTTCAGGAAGAGGAGCGTTCGCGCGTTTCTCGCGAGCTTCACGATGGCATTAGCCAAGTTCTCGTATCCATAAAATACAAACTTGAGCTAGCAGGCTTTCTGCTCGAAAACGAAGAAAGCCGAGGTGCAGTCATCTTAAAAGAGGCTACCGAGCGGCTTGGGGAGGCAATTGGGGAGGTTCGCAGCATCTCACACGACCTTCGCTCTTCGCTATTGGACACCCTGGGGCTTCCTGCCGCGATTGGACAATTATCTGAGGAGTTCGAGCAGCGCAGTGGGCTGCGGGTAACGTTTGAGACTAATGAGTTTGAGTGCCTGCTGGACGACGGGGTGCCCGTCTCGCTTTTTCGAATTGTTCAGGAAGCGTTATCCAACATCGAGCGACACGCTCAAGCTCAGGATGTAGCCATTACTTTGTTTGGAACCGAGCAATCTGTTCGTTTAAGAGTCATCGACGATGGAATTGGCTTTAACGTCGATGAAGTTGAGCGTCGCCATGCCGGGATCGGGCTCAGAAACATACGCGAACGCGTCGAACACTTGGGTGGTCGATTTCATCTGGCATCTTCACCTGGCCGGAGTGAGGTCGACATTGAGATCCCAATGAGCATCCCCTGTAGAAAAGTTTGAATCACTTATTTCGATAACGATGGACACCCCCAATGAGCCTATCAACAAAAATTCGTTTAGCCTTAGTCGATGACCACTCGCTCGTTCGCGATGGAATCAAGGCACTGCTTTCAGTAGTACACAACGTGACTGTTGTTGGTGAGGCCGAAAACGGCGCACGCGCCATGGAAATGGTTGAACAGTGCAAGCCAGACCTACTTCTAGTAGACATCAATCTACCAGACATAAACGGTCTTGTACTCACACGAAAAATACGCGAAAAGCATCCTTCATTGCGGGTTCTGGTGCTCAGCATGCACGACAGTAAAGAATACGTCAGCGAATCACTGCGTGCAGGCGCGAGCGGCTACGTGTTAAAAAACTCCCCTTCGAGAGAAATAGTTGCGGCGATTGAAGCGATCGCAACTGGAGGTACTTTTTACAGTGCCGAAATAGCACAAAAACTTCTCCTTGAAGACGGCGAGTCCAGCGAACTAACGCCCAGGGAGAGCCAAGTTCTTTATAAAATGGCTCAAGGACTGAACAACAAAGAAATGGCCCGTGAACTTAATATAAGCGTCAGAACAGTAGAGACGCACCGCCTGAGCATTCGACGAAAATTAAAAATCGACAAACCTGCAGCGCTAGTAAAATATGCAATCGATCATGGAATAATTTCCAGCCAACCACATTGAAAATGTGACGATAACCTAAACAACTATCTGGCTCGCCAAATTGTAATGAAATCGTACCATTTCTCGTGCGTCATTATACACCAGCCAGCCAGCCAGCCGCGCACCAGCAGGACTGGCACAGCCACACTCCAGCTCACAAGGATGCAGCAGTGCCCCATTCCGTGTACCTCTGAATCCAAATTCCTTAGTACTGCCCCGCGACATAAGTGATGCCAGATGGCACCACCCATTGCAAGCCTACCTACTGGATGGTATCCTGACTTCACAAGTCGGAGGAATTTACACGTGGACACAAACGATAAACCACCCACCCGAGCTACCTTTCGGTTCGGCATCAATCGATCGTCGGCTAATAAGCGAATGCGTTACATTGAAGGAACGCAAATCGATCCAAACGAATGCATTTTTTGCGTGCCCGACCTCAATGATGACGTCGTCGAATTAGGCAAGCGGGTGTCAGACGCAGAATCACCCCAGAAAACTCAGTGATCAAGCAAGGCGGCAAACGGCATGACCCCGTACTCCCGCTCTTGGTAAGCTTTTTCCCGCCCTGCCCTCCAAAAAATAGATAGCCTGGCTGGGAAGCCTCATTGCTCACGTATGGATTTTGATCTGCGCATTCGCAACCAATCCCAACAAAATTCGTTGATCCCGAACCAGTTTGCGTCTTAGCGTTTCTGGCTCATTTCGAAATGGCCTCAGATCAGCCGCCGCCTGGTGGATCGGTAGTCCTAAGCAGGCTCCTAGGCTCGCCAATCCCGCATGGAGCCTATTCGAGATGGGCGCTAAGGGTTAGGAAGCCCAGTGCGCGCATGGCGAGCGCTGTCTTATGAGGGGTGACTAATTTATGATGTCTGGATGACAAATTTGGATGCCGCATCATGAGTACACGTTCAGACCTTTTGACCAGCGCTGAAATTCTGTTGCGCACGAAGGGCTACGCAGCCTTCAGCTATGCCGACTTGGCAGAGGAAATTGGCATCAAGAAGGCGAGTATTCATCATCATTTCCCGACCAAGGAAGGCATGGCAATTGCCATCGTCGAAAGCTATCTGTTTCGTTTCAAGAAGCAGTTGAATGCCATCAATGATGAAAATATTGGCGTTGTTGACCGGTTGAACGCCTTTGCTCTTATGTTCGCGCACAGTAGTGAAAATGGAATGCTTCCACTCTGCGGGGCGTTGGCTGCAGAGCTGCTGGCCTTACCTGAAAGCCTCAAGGCGATAACAAAGGATTTTTTCGAAATCCATCTCACTTGGCTTCAAGATAACATCAAGCATGGCCAGGTTCTGGGTGAGCTTAAGGCCGACCTAGACGTTACGAAGGTTTCAAGATTTATATTGAATGCCCTGGAGGGTGCCAGCTTTGTGTCTTGGGCCATGAACGATGATTACCAGAAGTCTTCTGGGTTTGATTTGATTCTGGCTGGGCTTTTGAATTCTGAAACTAAACATTGATAGTAACCGTCCGGCCAACACATCTTCCCGCCCCACCCGCTGCAAGCCATGGTGTCCACCTAATCGAGTGGACACCATCGCCCTCAATACTGGGGTTTTGAAGGTGCGTTCTTCGACCTCTTACGTGACTCGAACAGGGTCATCTTTCCCTAGCATACGCCTGTATCCGTCCAGCAATTCGCTGAGGGCGTTCGCGACGCCCTCGCCATAGCAACCCGAGGCGCGCCCCAGACGTCACTGACGATTATGCTTTCCATTCCACTCGCTCTAACGCTCAAAGACCGAAAAGGCATCGCCAGGGCAATAGGCCATCAATGCACAGGAACAACTCGAAGCTCAATCTAAAGCAGACGGGGGTTATCCATTGCTGGCCCACAATCAAGAAATCCCGCTACGGTACTCGCCTCAACGGGCAGCCGGAGCCAAGCTCCACCTCGCAAAAACTACCTCATGGCGGGGTGTCACAGGTAGGAGATGAACCGTCGGGCTCCGCAACAGAAATAGAAACGCCCCGCCTGGGCGGGGCGTGGTTACCAGCACCGAACTCAGCGCTCTTTGTTCGCCTGCGAAAGCACGGAGCCGGCCAGGCTCAACACCGTCTGGCTGTGGCCCAACTCACCCAGAATTTTGCTGGCTAGCTCCTCCATCCGAGCACTGGTTTGCTTGGTAGATGAGGCCTGAGAAAGCGCCGAGCCAGCTAGCTCCTTGGCCAAAGCGGAGGATTTAGAGTCAAGCAGTACAGCCGAGGCCAGGCTGGCGATCGAACTGCTGGTTTGTTTCGCATTAAAGCTCATAGTCTTACCTTTTGATCAGAGATTAAGTGCCCCGACCGAGCGCTAGCGCATCGAACCACGCGTCACCTTTCATTTGACGCGGCAGTGCGCAATTCGATGTAATGCGTTCACTCAAGTCAGGTTGTCCAACCGTATGGCTTTGAGAGCGAGTGGATCACGGAACGTTTGGCGACCTAACGTGACCGCTCGCTGAACTCGCCTCCCGTCTAGGGACACGGCACTGCAAACACCATATCTAGGGTGTCTTTGTCGCAGCAACCACAAGATGAGCGATTTCCGCTTAGTTATCAAGCGTTGAAGACACATATGCCCTGTGGATAATGTGTGCATATCCTGTTGGGCGTACAGCCCAAGCTGCATACCGCTTGGCTTGCAGCGCGCCCCAAAAATTTCGAACTTTTTTTTGACGCTGGCCATTACGTGATTCGTCGTGAGGATCTGAAGCGCTCACGCATGCTGAATTGGCCTGCACCTGGTGGCGGAGACGCTCGGGAGATAGGGCGAAAATGATGCAGGCCAGCCTCGTCCCGCTTGGCCTTCAAGCTAAGGCTGCGCAGGCGGCGGCACTGTCGACGGGCCAACTCATTTTGATGAGCGTGCGCGGATATTGGATTTCAAGGCAAATGTAGGCGGGTTGGCCTTGTGATCTGGTCGGGAGCATCTGGGTATGCAGAGGGATGAACGCTGGCTGCAACGCGGTGGATTTCTGCGTGTGCAGGCGTATCCATTTATGCACGAGGTTGGCGTTGAGGCTGGGGCCCAATCCGATGTTGGCGATGGAGGCGCCGGGCTCTGAACACTCTTGAATGACCTGGGCTTTGAAGGATTTGCTGTAGGTACGGCGCTGAAGGCGCATGAAGAGTCCGCCTGATGGGTCAGAAATGGCGCCCACTTAAATTAGGTGGATACCATGGCCTCCGGCGTTTGCATCGGGAAGGTGTGTTCGCCGGCCCCTTACCATTAATTAGGCGTTTTGGGGCTCAGAAAAGCTTGTTCTTCATGCGCTGATTATTGAGAAACCAGGGCAACGCCCTGGTTACATTCTTCACGGACGCACGTCCCCCAACTAATGTAGGCGCACCAGCCACAGATTTGAGAGCGCAAACAACTTGATCAGTCTCGCCGTGCTCTGCAAACACGCCACAAGCGTTTCCTGGCTGAGATGAAACAGGTCGTGCCGTGGCATGCACTGGTTGCATTGCGAACCGCATAATCCAAAAGCTGACAGCGGTAGGAAGCCCTATCCACTGGAAACCATGCTGCGCATCCACCTCTGCAATACTGGTCTCACTAGCGATCCAGCCATGGAAGAAGCGCTGTAAGAGATCACCTCGATGCGCCAGTCTGCACAGCTGACACTCAGCGCCCCGACCCCTGAGGGCACCACGATGGTGAGTTACCGGCATCTGCTGGAAGAGCATCTGCTTGCGAGGGGCATTCTGGAGATCATCGACGACTTCTTCTCGACAAAGGTCTCTCATTGCGCAAGTGGTCGATGGTCGATGCCATCATCGCCACCCTCCCTGTTCGACCAAAAACATGCATGAAAAACGTGCCCCTAAGGTGCATCAGCCGAAGACAACTGCTGCCAGCCTAAAACCCCTCTTGTCTGGTTTATGTTTTCATTAATTATATTAAAAACAACGTCTTGGAGTATTTCACTCTGAGCCGCTACCACCTCTTCGCAGTGGAGCTCCGCACTGTCCGCTGCCAGTTCTTAACGGAGCTGGCCTCTTCCCCTCTGTGTAAATCTAAAACCTCCGAGAGCCTGGCATTTCAGTCGCCTAACCTGCTGAAATAGCAGGTATTTCACCAAGCTTAAGATACGAGCCTCTTCGGATCGAAACGTCGCCGCATGCGTGCGCACACTTCACGGGAAAAGAATTTCTTGCGCGCCAACCTACCAGTTGGTAGAGTTGTTTCTCAGCGAACAACCTACCCCCGTAAATGCGTGCACCGAGGATCTATCAAATGACTACCAATCTGAACGGTATTGACGTAGCTGCCCTGCAACAATTTGCCCAAGCCGTTGCTGAGGATGCGAGCAAGCGCCACGCCAGTTTCAACGTTAAGACCGCGTGGAAAGGCCAGACCCGCTCTGTAGCCAAAGTCAGCCGTTATAGCCTGGCCGGTGAAACCTACTCGCGTGATTTCGAAATCGCCGCCGATGAACCCAATGAACTGCTGGGCGAAAACACTGCGCCTAACCCTCAGGAACTGCTGATGGCTGCTCTCAACGCCTGCATGTCGGTCGGCTATGCCGCCAATGCCGCGATGATGGGCATCAAGATCCACAGCCTGGAAATTGAGACCGACGGCACTCTCGACCTGCGTGGCTTCCTGGGTATCGATGAAAGCGTTAACCCAGGCTACGACGAGGTAAGCGTCGTAATCCGCCTGCACACCGACGCCTCCCGTGAGCGCGTGGAAGAGCTGCACAAGGTGGTGCTTAAGACTTCGGTCAACTACGCAAACTTCTCTAAAGCCATCCGCATGCTCCCTAAGCTCGAAGTCATCGAAGGCTAACTGTCATGGCCGCAGGTGTGTACGGCACCTGGCGGCCAGCGACCTTTCGGTTATCTGGTACTGGAGTCTGTAATGAACGATTTTTTTAAAGGCAAAAAACTGTTGGTCGTGGGCGGCACAAGCGGCATGGGCCTGGAAACAGCACGCCTGTTTTTGAAGGCTGGTGGCAGCGTGGTTCTCACCGGCAGTAAACAGGATAAAGCCGACGCTGTTCGCGCTGAGCTGAGTTCGTTGGGGAACGTATCGGTGATCGTTGCCAACCTCATGACCGAAGAAGGGATGAATTTCGTACGCAACGAAATCAATGCCAATCACAGTGACATTGGCTTCATGGTGAACTCCGCAGGCATATTCATTCCGAAGCCTTTCATCGAGCACGATGAGGCTGATTACGACATGTATCTGGATTTGAACCGCGCCACGTTCTTTATCACGCAGGCCGTGGTCAAGAATATGCTCGCCGCCAAGCGCGAAGGTTCCATTGTCAACGTCGGTTCGATTGGCGCCCAAGCTGCACTGGCAGGCTCTCCAGCGACTGCTTATTCGATGGCTAAGGCGGGTCTGCACGCAGTCACCCGAAACCTGGCAATTGAGCTGGCGCACTCCGGTATCCGAGTTAATGCCGTGTCTCCTGGCATCGTTCACACCTCGATCTATGAAGGTTTCATGGACAAGGACGCGATTCCGGATGCGATGAAGTCGCTCAACGATTTCCACCCGCTGGGGCGTGTCGGTGTTCCCGAGGACGTCGCCAACACCATCCTCTTCCTGCTCTCGGATAAAACTTCCTGGGTGACAGGTGCTATCTGGGACGTTGATGCAGGGGTGATGGCAGTACGGGCCTAATACCGTAGCAAGCGCTGCATATAGCGCCTCTCAGTGAGGCGCTTTCCCAGTGCACTGCCTCCGGTGGAAAAAGGTGCTGGCTGTAGGAGTTCCAAATGCCTATCACGACAAAAGCTGCGCTCATGAGTTACGCGGAAACCCAGATGCGTTCAAAGGGTTACTCAGCATTCAGTTACGCTGATCTCGCTGCGAAGATCGGTATCAGAAAAGCCAGCATTCACCATCATTTTCCTACGAAGGAGTGCTTGGGCGCAGAGCTGATCAACGATTACATCTCCCGGTTCAATGAAACGCTGGCCTCAATCGAAGCCATGTATCCCGAGCCACTGCAGCGTCTGCAGGCCTTTTCTCGACTTTTCGTGATCAGCGCGAATGATGGGCTGCTGCCTTTATGCGGCGCCTTGGCTGCGGAAATGGCTGCGTTGCCGTTGTCGCTCCAAGGGCTCACGCGGGACTTCTTCAACTCTCAGCTCGCCTGGCTCCAAAGCACCCTGAATGACGCAGTCCGCCAGCACAACTGGTCGCTGGGAACAACGGCTGAAAACTTCGCCTTCATGCTGTTGAGTATGTTGGAGGGAGCAAGCCTCATTGATTGGACACTCGGTCGATCAACCGACCCTTTGGCTGGTTTTAACCATTTGCTTGAAATGGCGGCAATTCGGTCTTCATTTCTTCGTGCAGGATAGATTATGAAAACTCCTTCGAAAAAATACGTTGTCGATATCTGGTCTGATTATGTGTGTCCTTGGTGCTGGATTGCCAAGCGCCGCTTTGAGAAAGCACTTGAATGCTTCCCAGAGAAGGACGACGTACAGGTCAACGTTCGGGCCTATCGGCTGGCTGCCAACCATGCTCCGGAGCCGATGATTCCTGCCTTGAAGCGTAAGCTTGGTAACGCAAACTCCGCTTTATCGATGATGAGTACCGTCAGTAAATATGGCGAGGTCGACGGGCTTGATTACCGCTTTGACACCATGATGTTTGGCGATACTGCGGATGCTCATGTGCTGGTAAAAGCTGTTGAAGACTCGGAGGTAAAGAAGCGTCTTGTGGAAGCGCTGTACGAGCAGAGTACAAGCCACGGTAAGTCCCTTTTTGATCGCGCCAGCTTGGCGGCGATTGCTAAAGGCGCAGGTGTGTCGGACGAGTCCATCCAGCTGGCTTGGTCATCTGCAGAGTTGCGCGCTGAGATGAAGGCGGATGAACAGTTTGCCGCCCAATTGGGTTCCGGCGTACCGCTCTTCGTCTTCAATAATGCGTTCTCGGTATCAGGCGCACAGACAGACGCATCCTTTCTTCAGGCGTTGAATCAGATGGCAGCTGAGGCGAAATCCCTGGATAGCTCATCAATGGGCCAAGTCTGCGGGATCGATGGCTGCAAAATTTGACTGGCAATGGATGGCGGCATTCTCAAGGTGCCGCCTTTCCTCAATACAGAACGAGAAATCCAGATGAGTCGTATCGTTGAGTTGAGCGCTCCCCAATTTGCTCGCTTCGTAGCCAAAGGGAGCAGTGTCGTAATGTTCTCAGCCTCCTGGTGCAAACCTTGTAAAGAGATGAAGCCGATCTTCTTGGAACTGGAGGGAAAACTCCATTCTCTAGCGGTCTTTGGAAAGATTGATATTGCGGTGTCTCCGACAATTGCGCCGATGTATGGCATCCGCTCTGTGCCGTCCTTGGCGGTGTTTCACGAAGGCCGCTTATTGAAAGTCTTCGCTGGGTCTAAGTCAGTTTCAGCCTTGAAGAAAGCAATTATCACTGAGCTGGAAGACGCTAGCTAACGGAGCGTTCTCCATAACTCGCAGTCTGGCCGGCTATTCACCTCTCGGTGCTGAAGACTCATTTTTTCCTGGGCCTGCGTCAATTGGATGAGCACGATCTTCGTTGAATATTTCCGTCAGTAAAGCGTTGGCTCGTTTGTAAGCGTCGTACTTGAATTCGGTGTCATCAGCGGGCTGAGCGGCCATTTCTTCCAGCATTTCCAAATTCAGGCGACGGAACCGATCCGCACGCTCACGAGCCTCGTAGCGCCCTACACCCAGTTGCTCCAAGGCTCTACGCCCAAGGGATAACGCGCTTTCAAAAGTTTCCCGCTCGACGGCCTCTATGCCCATCTGGCGCAGGGTAATGCTATGCCCCATATCACGAGCACGCACCACCAGTTTCAGGGATGGAAAATGCTCTTGAGCCAGCTCGGTCAGTGCCAGGTTATCGTCCTGGTTGTCGATGGCGTTGATCAGCACCACGGCTTTCGCGGCACCCGCAGCGTGAAGTAAATCGAGACGTGTGGCATCCCCATAAAACACCTTCACTCCGAATTTTCGCAGTGTCTCGATGTGGTCGGGATCATGATCCAAGACCACTACCTCAAAGCCACAGGACATCAGTAGACGCCCAGCGATTTGACCGAACCGACCGAAGCCAGCAATGATGACCCGAGGATTGCTCTGATCAATGATGTCCGATTCCTTGCTACCCTGTTTGCCCGACGAGTCCAAGTGATTGAGCAAGAGGATCAGCAGAGGCGTTATACACATGGACAGCGCCACCGCCAACGTCAGGCTTTTACCCCAAGGGTCGATCAGGATGCCGGCGACAGTCGCTGCGCCAAATACCACAAAGGCAAACTCACTGCCTTGGCCGAGGAACACCGCCTGCCACGAGCGCTGATCACTTGGGACACTCAAGAAACGCCCCAGAAGCTTTATCACGAGCAGCTTGATCAGGATAAAGCCCAACGTCAGAGTGATGACTTTCAAAGGGGCGTCGATCAGCGTTCCGAAGTCAATCGACATGCCTACGCCGATGAAGAACAGACCCAGCAATAATCCCTTGAAAGGCTCGATATCGCTCTCTAGGGCATGACGATATTCCGAGCTAGCCAACAGAACGCCCGCTAAGAAAGCACCCATGGCCATCGATAAGCCTGCCTTTTCCAATAAGAGGCCGAATCCGAATACCAGGAACAGCGCGACAGCACTAAAGATCTCTCTCAGGCCAGAGCGCGCTACAAAGCGAAGGACGGGTCTGGATACGTACTGACCCAAAAGAACAACTGCGACAACTGCACCTACGATTTTCGCGATAGACAGGGCCAGTTCCGCACCCGAGGGCGTGCCACCGTTTGCGGCCAGCAGTGGAATCATAGCCACCAGGGGAATCGCCGCGATGTCTTGGAAAAGCAACACGGCAAAGCTGCTTCGACCCACGGCGGTCGAGGTCATGTTCCGCTCATTCATGGCCTGCATCGCGATAGCTGTCGACGAGAGGCTCAGCGTTAGCCCTACCAGCAGCGCAGCTGTCCAGTTCAAGCCTAGTGCAGCGCAAAATATTGCGATGGCTGCACCACATGCCAGCATCTGCATCGCACCACCACCGAACACCATCCGGCGCATAGCCCAAAGACGCCTGGGGTCGAGTTCGAGACCAATGATGAACAGCATCAACACCACGCCAATTTCAGCGAAGTGCAGTATGGACTCGACGTCGGTCACAAGCTTCAAGCCCCACGGGCCGATTAAGCAGCCGGCTATCAGATACCCCAGAACCGGGCCTAAACCTAACCGAACGGCAATTGGGACTATCAAGGCAGCTGAGCCCAAGTAAATGAGCATTTCAATCAGGCTATGAGTGTCCATTCAATCTTCCTTCCACGAGGCCAGGCGCTCGCCGTAATGGCGGATCTGCTTGAGCAGTCCGTCTTGGTCTGCTCTATATGCACCATGAACTGCGACTGGGCTTAACCAACGCATTCCACAGTAATTCGCGGTTGCTTGAAGAGGCTGGGACAGCACCGCGAAACCCGGATGGTCACCGCCTTCAAAATGATCATGCTCTCCGCCCGTG
The DNA here is from genome assembly GCF_049942755.1 of Pseudomonas palmensis. Taxonomy (NCBI): domain Bacteria; kingdom Pseudomonadati; phylum Pseudomonadota; class Gammaproteobacteria; order Pseudomonadales; family Pseudomonadaceae; genus Pseudomonas; species Pseudomonas palmensis. The sequence goes on along the minus strand of NZ_CP187958.1, from coordinate 4,452,717 downwards.
GTCACGGCCCACAGGAGATTTTTATTTTTCAAAGCAGTAGCACCCGCCCCGTAGGCCCAGCCCTGCGTGAAGACCTTATCGATCCACAGCTTCAAAAGTGGGGGGTAGCTATACCAATACAAAGGATGCTGCAGAACCAGCAGGTCTGCTTGCTCCACGGCCTTCTGTTCAGCTTCAACGTTGATGTTGAAATCGGGGTATAGGTCGTACAGGGAACGGACTACAACATCGGATTTGTTAGCTGCGAACCTGAGCATCAACGTGTTTACGTTGGATTTCTCAGGGTAAGGATGGGCGTAAATGATCAGAATCATGACGTGATTCCCCACAAACCTGGCGTTCTTCAAGAACGGAAAAAGCCCCCTGATCGTTGAGCGTAAATACACTCAGCGATCAGGGAGCTAATGGTTTGGCGATGAAGCCTTATTGGCCTGCTTGCAGCTTCAGCACGTCCTGTGCAGTGACTGGATTGCCAGCGATGCCCCAGTCACCGCTCTTAACCTCTTCGAAAATGACCCAGGTCAAGGCACGCATGTTTTCGCCTTCCACCGACACCATGGCGTCAGTCACTTTGCGAATGACCTCGGCTTTTTGCTCGTCAGAAAAAACCCCTTCAATACCTTTAATAGTTACGAGTGGCATGGTGTTCTCCTAAATGTTTGGGATGGAATTTCAGGCTTTTGCTGCTGTGTATTCAGGGTAGTCCGTGTAACCCTTATCAATCGAATCGCTTACGCCGTAGTAGGTAGCGCGATCACCCTCGGCCAGCGGCCAATCGTTCTGCATGCGCTCGACCAGATCCGGGTTGGCGATGTAGGCGGTGCCGAAAGCGATCAGATCGAGTTCGCCTTTGGCCAGCTCAGACTCTGCGATCTCTTTGGTGAAGCCGCCAGCAGCCATCAAGGTGCCTTTGTAAGCGTCGCGGAACGCAGCACCGAAGCCTGGGGGCGTTTGCGCGGCCAAGATGGTCGGTTGGTAGTTCAGGTGAACAAATGCCAGCTCTCGTTCGTTGAGGGCAGCCGCCATGCTCATCCAGGTTTCTTCTTCGCCTTCGTACACCCCGAAGTCGTACAGGCGACCAAACGGCGAGAAGCGAACGCCAATCTTCGAACCACCAATTTCAGCAGCAATCGCGTCAATTGTTTCCAGCAGGAAGCGCTGACGGTTGGCAATAGAGCCACCGTACTGATCAGTGCGAGTGTTCAGGGCGCTGCTCAGGAATTGATCGAACAGGAAGCCGTTGGCTGCCATGATTTCGATACCGTCAAAACCTGCGTCCATCGCCATCCGCGCGGATTTAACGAAATCCGCAATGACCCGTTTCACTTCTTCAGTTTCCAGGGCGCGAGGTTCGCTTGGTTGAACAGGCCCAGATTTGCCCGGTTCGATCCAGGCATACACCGTGGTGTCTACGGCAGGCACTTTGCCCGAGGAGACCGGTACCAAACCATGCACCGAGACATGGGACATACGCCCTACGTGCCAGAGCTGCGCAAAAATCTTCCCGCCTTTGGCATGCACAGCGTCAGTGACATTGCGCCAGCCTGGCAGGTGCTCATCTTCGTAAATGCCGGGGGTGTACAGATACCCCCGAGCCTCGTCGGAGATAGGCAGGCCTTCGGTGATCAGCAAGCCGGCAGAAGCACGTTGCGCGTAGTACAGCGCGTTGGATTCATTTGGAATGTTGTTCAAGGTTCGGGTGCGAGTCATGGGGGCCATGACGACGCGGTTTTTGAGCGCAATACCGGACAGGTCGTACGGAGTGAACAGCTTATTCATGATTAATCTCGACGTCGTTGGAAGGTTGAAAGTCAGCGTCTGATTCAGGACTTATCAAACGCGTCGAGCACGTGGGTGCTGTAGACCAGCGCAGCACCGGCGTTCATGTTGATGGCTACACCCAGGGCTTCAGCTACTTCTTCACTGGTAACGCCGAGCTTCTTGGCCTCAGCTGCGTGGAAAGCGATGCATCCGTCGCAGCGAGTGGTCACAGCTACAGCCAAAGAAATCAGCTCGCGGGTTTTGGCGTCCAGATGGTTCGTCTTGCCGCCAGCGGCGCCTAGCGCAGCCATGCCTTTCATGGTTTCAGGGGACAGGCCATTGAGCTCAACGAGGCGAGTGTTGATGTCTTTGCGGGTTTGCTTCCAATCTTGCATGAGGCTCTCACGTGGGCGTTAACGCCCGGCAGGTTCACGGGTTGGTTTCGACTATGAGCATACGCTACCATCTAGTTGGTAGGCTTGCAACGCCTCATGCTAAATTCACGTCATTACGCAGGATCGAGGTGACAGTATCGATACGTGGCCAATGATATTTTGGTCGAAGGCGCCTGGCCATGACTGCGCACCTACCTATAGGTAGCCATCTTCAAAAAGAAGATTCGAATGAGCGTAGGCAGTGCAAAGGCTCAAGTGGAGCGATCCATATTCGCGAAATGTGGTTGAGGCTCGGTCAGAGTCAAGCCTGGCCTTATCAGGGTTGAAGGCACTGAATAGGCTCTGGGCTGAGCCCTGCGAGGGTGCGCCGGCAATAGGCTCTGTACCGCATGGAACAAGCCAGTGAGACTATGGCGGCATAGCCTCTGGCAAGCTTATCGAAGCCCGGAGGTTCTCTTCAGCCAGCCAAACATGCGCTTGGTGATGTTGCGCTGTCGATACTTGGGCTGATCGAACACTCTGGGTAATCTAGGCTTGGGCTTGCATTTCTTCGAGCGCAGGGAGATGGCGGGCTGCATTCGCTATTGGTCGCATTAGCGGCGTAGCGCTTCGACGTTGTAGCCCTTGTAGGTAAGCAACCATTTACGGCGCTTACGCGGGCGGCTAGGTTGGCTCGATGGAATGCTGACCTCGTCCAACAGTGGCTGGACGTAGTTCATTCAAAACGGGGCCCGGTCAGCATCAGATTGATTCTGATCGACGCCGTTATTCATACACCAAGATCTCCCGCAAAAAAGGCATCTCTCAGAGCAGGCGTGCCCTCATGCTCAAAGACGAGCTTACGCAGTAAATACTGCGCGAGGTATGACCGAAGACGGGATCGGAGCTGAACATAAGGTTCTGCATGCCCCACATCGCTATCAGGCCAGCGAAGCTTCAAGGCGTGTCTCAAACTCATCAGTGTCTCGCCGCCGAGTGTGTCCTCGTAGAGCCGGGTCAAATCGTCGAAGCCAGCGGTGCGCTTGTAGCCGACCAGTGCCTCACTCAGAATCAAGCTAAGCGAATCCGCGTAGACCTGCCACGCCCTTTCCCACACCAGCTTTTCCACATCACTGTCCAAGCACAAACCTCGCTGCTACAGCACAACTACACCGTGCCCACTAGAACACGGCACGACATTTAACAGCCCTGGAATTGAGCCTGAGCATGCACATCGAATTTGACCTGAATCAGAACGACCTGGAAGCCCTCTTGCGCCACTGCCAGGCCTACAGACCAACAAGCAGTGATCCTCGTGAGAATCAACGCCTGCAGGATGCGCTGGAGGCGTTGGAGCAGGCCTTGGTGGAGGCAAATGCTACTCGGTAATCCGAGGACATCATTATGCAGATCAATATGCTGATAACCAGAGGCAAGGACACCCGTATGCACTAGGGAAAATAAGGCGGCGCAACTCCAGCGTCGCCGTAGGTTGTCTGACATGGGTGCATTTTGAGACGGAGCTACTCCACTCAAAAAATTGGGTTCAGCTTGTTATTTGAAGTCAAAAGCAAAAGCAGCGGCCTTACGGCCAAAAAGACGATCTCCCCTACCGGCCCTCGCCTCGCCTATCGGCAAGGCAATTGAGGCCTGAAAAGCGCTCAGATCAAAAGCGAAAAGATCGGCCATCACACCGTGTCTTATCCAAGCATCATCGGTGGCGCCGACACGGTAGAAAATCTTTTTGCTCTCAAATATAGAACTCCGTCTCGCTTTAAAAATTTCAAGAGGGGGGGGGTGGCGAAAACGTCGCAAATTGATAAGAGATGTCGCAATTGAACAAGGTTGTCCAACGCTGTCCTTGGAATGTGACATTTTGACGATTGTTACGATGGTAGTAGCTTTCCCCAATTTGGGGTTCATCAGCAACGCATCAAAGGCCTGACGGGCGCCAAGTTAGGAGGCTGGTACGTCATCTGGTTACGCGATCGGCGGCCAGGTCTGGCAATAAGGAAGGGCCTGAGGGAGGGGGTGCAGCTACCACCTCGGTACGTTCAATTAACGGCGCGGAAGGGAGCGCATGTGCGTGCACACGATCTCCCATTGCCCCAGCCGGAAACGGTTGTACTGGCGAACCAAGACAACTTTTCCATGATCGGTCATGGCGTATTCTCCATCTGATCTCAGCGGGCCGCTGATAGCCTTTACACGCCACGTGCAAAGCGAGCAGATGAGTGCCAGGCAGGAAGGAGAGTCCTTTGGTGGTAGCTGCAGGCGTAATGCTATCAGTGGAGGGCCAGCCTGAGAAGACTCGCATTTACTTTGGTGGCCTTCCCACCTTTCCCCATACCGGCTTCGAAAAACCATCGCCTCCAGGCAACCTCATGCCATCATCTTGTCGAAATGAGCTTCGAAATTCGTTTCGACGAACACGTCCTTGAAACGATCGATGAAGGTGGCAGGATCGATCTCTCCAAAGTCTGTGATGTTGACCGCATCAGTATGGGACTCGCGGTTGATGTAACGAAAAAAGGCCGTGAATTCCGGCTTGTCCTCGCTGAGCTTCATTAGCGCCTGGCGCAGCGTGGGTGCCTGGTGCACGAAGCTGAAGTAGTACTCCAAAATGTTACGCATCATGTTCGGCATCACGTTGGGGGACGTCCTGCCTTGCAAGGCGTCCTTGATCGTCTGCCAGCACGCCTGGTAGTCATTCTGAATTTCCCTCTCCTCCATCGCCACTACCGAGCTGTATTCAGACTTGGTAATACGGAACAGCGCAAACGCCTTCTCCCCATCCTCTTTCAACAGCTTCACCATTTCATGGAAGAAGAAGAGGTTGTGCGTGAGTATAATCACCTGCTTGAAGCGCTCCTTCGGCATCAACACCTGGCGCCTGATCAAGGAAGCTATGTCGTACACGTAGTTATGGGAAAGGCTCGAAATCGGATCGTCGATGACGATGATCCGGTCACTCTTGAGCCTCCCACCTCCAGCACCCATTTCGCCATTGCAGACTTCAAGGAAGTAGAGGAATGAGATCAGTGTTTTCTCGCCCTCACTCAGGGTCTTGAACACCCCCTCAGTCTGACCTGGACGCTCTAGCCGGTATTGGGGTACTGCCCCCTCCTCCCTGATCAGCGTAAAACCCTTCAGTCCGAGCATCCGCAACCAGTATTTGATGTTCTCGACCGCTTGGTCGATGTTTGTGATGGACGCTCTGGACGTGCTGACGATGCCCTGCTGCTCTTGAATACGATTTCTGAGGGCCTGCACTTCATCCTTGGCCGCTTGGCGTACGCGGCCTTGGGCCTTTTCAACTTTGTCGAATGTCACGAAAAAGGCGTTGCACGCACCTCTGTACCATTTCCAGAAGCGTTGCTTAATGCTCTCTTCATGCTGCTTACGGTTTTTTATCTTCCCGTTGACCTCGCTAGCGAAGGACTGGCGATTTTCCCGGCCAAGGCTTGGAGGTTATTTTGGAGCACAGCTTGCAGCTTGGAGACATGCAGCTTGATTGCTTGATGCTGATACTCCGGAGCCTCGCACCGACGTAGAAACTGCTCGACTCCGCTCCGGTACCGGCCTTCGAGTTGTCGCAGCACATCCAGGCGTTCCTCGTAGGTCTTGTCGAAGACTTTACGAACCTCAGCGTAAAAATCCGGTGGCAGGTTTTGCTGGCAAAGCGGGCATTTGTCGTGTGCTTCTGTCTCGTAACGCAGGGCATGCTTGACCCAGTCCGAGTTTCCCAGCTGCTGAATAAACGCAGAAAGGTAGGAGTTACCTGACCCGGTGATGACCTCTTGCAGAATCGGATCCCCCTCAAGGCTTTGCGCTTGAAACGCGAGCTGCGGGATACCTGGCAGTTCCTGATCGCTGAACTCCTTTAGCGCAGCGGCCTCAGCCAACAGCACTTGGGCAGTTTCGGAGGAGGCCTCCAGCGGTACACTGCGTACGTGCTCTAGCAATCGCTCCTTTGTGTTGAGCAACTTGAAGCAATAGGCCAGTGCAGTACCATCAAACTCGCGCTTGGGCTTCCACACATTCTCCAACAGTACCTCGTACGCGGCGTCATTAACCTTCTTGCTGTTAACTCCCTTCTCCATTTCAGCGTCATGGGCGATCGTAAGCTCAGCAATGGATGCCTCTGCCGTCGCCAGTGCCTCTTTGGCCTCAATGTTTCCCTCATTGAGCGTGAATACCCCTGGCTGAGAAGTCGCTTCCTGGAAGTTCTTCTCCATGAAATGATGGTTGTAGACCAGCACCTCGCGACCGACCTTGATCGGCTCCACCCCGCAGACGCTATAACAGGCCTCGCCTGGGGCTTGGAGATAGTTGCCAATGGTGGTTTTGCCTGTACCGTTCTGGCCATAGAACAGGCTCACGCGCTTGAGTGGAGCAATGGACACGGCAGCGTCAGGCGAGTAGCTGGAAACATTGCGGAGAAGGATTTTTTCGAGCATGGCACAGTCCCTGGCAGAGGCAGATCCAGCTCAAAGATAGGCAGAAACCGTGCGATTTCATAGGGCCAGCACGCGCTAGAAAACAACTATTCGTGTCGCTAGTGTGAATCGGGGAAGTGTCAGGGGCAGCAGGCTCGTGCCGATCTGGCTCAGCGTCCATTCACAGGGCTGATCAGGGTGGCTCAGCTAGAGAGCTGGGCCGGCTGCGTGGGTGATGATCAGAGAGCGTTCTGGGCTGACCTCTGGTTGGCTCTGATCATTCAGTGGTTACTGCTCAACCGGCGCGATTGTGGTCGGTGACCAGGTTGGCGAATTGCACAAGGTCGCTGATATGCCCCTGGCCTGACCGATCCAAGTGATGCCCCACGATTCCCACAGCTCTAGGGCCATCCCTGTCGCATTTTCTGGAATCGCCAATCATCACCACTCGGGCTTTCTCTCGGGCTCTTTGAATCTCCGCATGGCGGGCGTCCACCCCCATCTCTCGGCAAATGTGCAGGTAGATTCTGGGGTCAGGCTTCATGACCCCAAGCTCGTAACTGAAAGCGTGACATTGCACGTGCGGGAAGGCTTTCCTGATAACAGGGCCGTAGGGCTGGGCTAGGTTCGAACAGATGCCAATGAGCAGCCCCGCTTCCTGCAGTCGGTCAATCACCTCAAGGGCATCAGGGTATGGCTCGATTGATGCCAGTTCCTCGCCCAACGCATCGTTCATCTCCGCTCGCTCCGAAGAAGAAAGCTCGATCCCCAGATGATCAGCTACCTGGTCAAAACTGAGGTTCGCTGTCATCACGAAATGGGTGCTGTCGGATGTTAGCGCCAAACCCTGTCGGCGGCCTTCTTTAAGCAAAGCGCCGTAAGGGTTGGTGCGTTGACCGATGCGAACAACGGTACCGTATGCATCGAAAACGACTGCTGAAATCATGTGCCCTTCTTCCTGTCCAGCCTTATTCAAAAGCCATTGTTCAGATCAAGTAGTAGTAAGACGAAACTGAGCCCGAGCCTGTTCCGCCACCCGTTTTCCTCAGGACTTAGCCCGCCAGAATTGGACTGTAAACCATTTTTTTGACCTGTAAACTAAGTAGGTTTACACATCAAAAAACCGGTTTACACAATCCAGAACTAGGAATCGACAGTCCACTGGCTGTCATACGAGCCCGACTCCGCGCGAAAGCGATTGCCTCATCCAAGAGCACACTGGCCCCGGGCACCCCCTCCTCTGGTCGATGATCCGGATCATTTCAGGGGCAGGGATGAGTGCTAGCCTCATCGGCTTCGAGCCAACTCACGACGACGTAATGATCACGCCCACAAAGGCTCTGGAGCAACACGAAGCCCTGCTGCTCAGCGACAGCCATAGCCGGGGGAGTGGCGACGGTCTCGCCATCACCGATGAGGCCCGAGCGATCCGCGAAAGCAATAGCCGAGTAACGCGCACCTACCTTGGCGACATTAGTAAGGTAGGCATCGATGATCACGCCCCACTTGATACGCTTCGCTGCTAAGACTTTCAGAGGAATGGGGTGCTCGTCGCTCACCGAGCACCTTGCTACTGTCGACACTTCAAATCTCCAAAATTTTAAACGGGTTAAAACCGGTTTCTTCTTGGGGGTATCCACGTGGATTCGAGATCAGCCGGCACCGCCCGAATGGTCGATCGATCGAATGGTGGGTATGCCCAAAAATCCAGACGTCTGCCTGGTCAACTAGCTGGTGCCATCGATTGAAATAGGCAGCGCTCAAATGCCCAGAATGCTCTGACCCAGAGGCCTCTGGGATAGGACAGTGATGGGTTACGACGACGGTCTGGCCGGCGTAGGGAGTCGCGAGCTTTTCGCGGAGAAACTCGTACGACGCGCGATTTAATTCGATGAGATCTGCAGGCCGGATACGTCGGTACTCACTGCCCGTACGGATCATCCGAAAATCGTTCATTCCCCCCAAACACGCACTGGAGGCTGCCATCACATCCCCGGTGCCACTGAAATCTGTCCAACACGTCGCGACTAGAAATCGAACGTTGTTCGACGTCCAGACCTGGTTATCCAGGACGTGGACATGCGAGGCGGCTACGGCTTCCATTTTTTCGCGAGTACGGGTGAGATGGCCTTTGTAAAATTCGTGGTTGCCGCTGCAATAAATCACATCACTGCTGAACGACTCATTGGCCCACTTCACACCTCGGTTCAAGAGATCAATATCCCCTGCCAAAATGACAAGATCTGCATCGACGCTCGGAGGGCTGAAGCAGTCGAATTCGTTGTGCAAATCCGAGTAAATCAAAATCTTCATTCAGGAACCCTTGCCTGAGCCGGGGTGGCATGCCTGGCCGACCGCAGAGCCTGCTGAGGGCGGTTCTGCATGGCCTTCCATTTGACGGTTTATCGCTATATTGAAGTTCCGTGAAGCCTGACTAGGAGCCCTACTCTCCCCGGTATTCACAGGCCTGGAGGGAGCAACTGATACAGGGCGAACCTCCCTTCAAGGAGACGATCACGCGAAAACAAAGTCCGATAATGACAACTATATATGGTGGAACCAGACTGAGCAACATGGCCTTATCCTCGATTTTTGAGGATGCCCCATGACGCTTAAGCTCGGCGTTGCTGCAGTGCTTCGAACGCTGCGAAGCGGGCAGCGCCTGACGATTGAAAGCGTCAACGATGCCACCAGCCGCCAGTACTTGACCCAGCTTGAGCAAGCCAAGTCCAGTATCTCACTTGAAAAACTTCAGGCGATCAGCACTGCCTTGGGCATGAGCCCGCTCACCTTCATCGCCCTCACGCTCTCCGTCACCGGCGAGGAGTCGGCGCAAACACTTCTGAAAACCGCCCAAGGTGAACTGGACGAATTCGAAAAAGCTGGTGGAGTACAAGCGCTGCAGCACCAGTTCAGCCAAGGGGCGGTAGCTTCTCGACGCCCAGGTCGGCCCGTGGATCAGGATCGCTTGAACAGCGTTTTGCGTTGCAAGGCTGAGGGGCTTACTCAGTCAGCAACTGCTCAGAAATTGGGTATCTCCAAGCAGACCGTGCATGAATTATGGAAGCGAGAGGTCGGCCTGTAGGCCAGGCACTAAGCAGATCTGAGAATTCCCGGCGATCAGAAAGACCTGAGGAAATAAAGTCAGAGGATAGCGAGCGCGTGTTTCGTAGCCCTGGCTGCATGTAAACACCCACCGCCCCAAAGACATTTATCTCGACCAACCCTCCCCCACATTAATACCAAGCTGCGAAAAATCTTGCAGAAGACGCTTGCGACTCAAAATTGCAGGGATCTTGAAAATCTGCTTGTAAGCCTGATAGAGGCCAAAGGGGATCAGCAAAAGTCCCGCCCCGAAGGTTGCAGTAGCAATGACTATACCCGCAGGGATCGAAGCAACGCCAATCAGAACGCCAGCCCAAAAACCGGATCGTGACAACTGACGAACTTCGTCCAAGTCATATTCGACCGTGCCGTTTTTGGTTTCAAACGCGACCAGCACAACGGCGGACTTATGAATATTTTTAACATACCACGTCCTTGGCACATCAGATGCAAGCGCACCTCTGCTCTCAAGGTATTTAGGAATAATTAGGTTTTTATAGTAGAAAATTTTGCCTGACTCATCCAACAAGCGAACCTTTTTGTAGAGGCGCGCACAGTCTTGAGACGAATGAAATTCATAATTTTTTACAGTAGCTGTTACTTTCTTCAGCTCCGACATCCTAGCGTTCCTTAATGCCTGTTCCGTCGACAATTTTTCGATCAGCCTTGGTGCCTGAAGGCGACTGTATGAAAGCCACCACCAGGCTCATGCGCCACCGGTGGGTAAGGCTTCAACTGGCCTGTGCGCAACTCACCTCGGATAATGATGGCGAAAAGCCCATACGTTTCAATATATAGATTTGTATGGATTCAGGCAAACGCGGCATACCGTCTGTTTTTGGGGTGCCGCCATGTCGATTCAGGAAGGTTTCGCCGCAGCGCTGCGGCTGATTCGAATGACCAAAGGGCTGAATCAGAAGGATTTAAGCGGCACAGTTACAGGATCGCACGTCAGCCAGCTCGAAAGCGGCAAAACCTATCCAACGGTCAAGGTGGCTGGTGACCTGGCCCAGGCTCTGGATCTCTCACCCTCAGCATTACTCGCTGTTGCCATGGCTTGTGATTCGGGGGCCACTCCAAGGGCCGTGCTTCTGCAGGCCATCAAAGATCTGGAATCGCTCGGATTGATTGACCAGGTGCCTCCTGCTTCAGCGGATGCCCTGGATGGAACCCATCCGACTAGTCTTCGAGCAGCCGCTGTTCGCGCCAAAGTCCAGGAGCTCAAGAGGCAGGGGCTAAAGCAGGTCGAGGTGGCCAAAGAACTGGAGCTACCTAGGACGACAGTCCAACGGCATTGGCACTAAGTTTGTTAATCCGGGTCTTCAAAGCCAAGTCACTGAGCCTCCCCGCACCTGTAAAAGCTAGCTGAAATTCATCCTCGACGACTGGTGAAGGTGTTCGCACGCAGGGGCGAGGACTTCGACGACGCAGCGCTGGAGTGCGCCGCTGCCATAGGCTCGCTTCGCCTTGCCAAGCGTGTTTCGGAGAGGCTGCTGGTCGGAGCACCGGAACAGCGCGCAGCGAAAGCTTCCAATTTTGCTACGGTTGCTTGTGATGGCCAAGCAAGCGGCTAGGCTGATCGGCGATCGCCACCTCCAAGCTGGAGAACGCAGACTTCTTAGCTCAACAGCAAACCGCCTAGAGCTGACCACCTTCTGCCGATGCTGCCATATATAACGGAGGACAGTTGAGACCGCCAGAACCAGATTTCTTGACCAAGCTGTTTTAAGCCACTAGCGAACATGGGAGCTGGAGGGTTGTGTGCATCGTGATCAAACGATGCTGAACGAAAGTTAGATGGGAGCCGTAGGGACACACTATTTGAGGCATATCAACAACTTGCCTGCCGGAAAGCCACCGACAGCTAGTAACAAAGCTAGTTACCTTTCCACATACCGCGAATAAAGTTTCGCATCCCTCTTGAAAGCGCCCATCAACAGCAATAAGATCTTCATGCACCACCAACATCCACATCAACACAAGGAAGATTTTATGGCGCTTAAACCAGGCCCAAAGCCGATTGCCAAGTCAACCGGCGAAGTAGATAAACGTCGCCGTGACAATAAAGACACGCAAGGTAACAACCCTGACTTGAAGCCGAGCAAATCTTCAAAGAAATAGCTTGTTACAGACAGAGCTACTGTAACGGTAGCTTTTGTCATTAAAGCCTGCAAGAGACCGACGAGCAGCCGGACGGTTGAGTTATCGTTACTTTTGTAAATTACTTGCAGGCTACCTACTTATAATTTTACGTACTCTATTTCTTGCTCTTCAGAGAAGCTGAGTGGCCGTTTTTTGCATTCTTCTATCGGTCTCTGCAAAGCATGGAGCCGACTATCCAGACGCCCATCAGTGAGTAGTCCCGCCGCCACTGCCGAATGCCCTCATTTGATAGTCTGTTACAGACTGGAACAGAGCCTCGGCAATCAAGCGTAGCCTTTCCACTTCGATTGCGGGCGCGCCAGTGCCCTGAGCTTGATGGTAACGGCGCATCGCCTCAACTGCCTCAGAGTAGGCTGGATGGTCGGGCGGCAGGAGATCGGACAGTTTTGGCATAAATGCTCCGATTAGTGAATCAGGTCAGGCAGACTACAGGTTGCCAGCAACTGGAAATCCACTACCTCGTGATAAAGGGACTCCGCTCGCAATCGACGGCGCTCTACCTCTTCCAGAGATGCCTCTTGATCCTGAGCTTTTTGATGCGCCCGCATCGCTTCAAGGGCTTCGCGCAGCAGCGGCTCGCCAGCCTTGGCCATGCCTTCTAAGGTTCGCACAGTGCGCTCCTCTCTACACTGATTGTTTGGCCTATTTGCGAGCGGAGGTGATCAAGGATCGGATGCCTGTTGCCACTAGGAGGAGTGGCACCCAAACGTTGACTTCACTCATTAACCGCTGAGGCGACACTGAAGACCTGAAAGCACAAATCAACTGAGATAGGAAACGGCTCCTCTCAGACATGCAGTTCAGTTAGTGACTGCGGGTATCGGCAATTATAGCGATAACGGTGACAGCGTCCGCATGAAAATATGCAGACACCATTGCCGTTAACGCTAGAGTTCGGAGGGCAAATTGACAGGACGCTTGCACCCCTCGCGCCCCTACGTTGAGACAAACGGTCATGAGAACAGCGGTTCGGTCGCGCAGAAGAATTTACGGAAGGAAGGGCAAACGCCACTCAAGCCACTTCAAGACCCCGACGTCGCTGCAAGCCTTGATTTCCAAAGATTCGAACAGGTTAGTCAAAAGCACTATCGTCACCGTTACGAGCACGAAGAGTGCCCTGAGTCATTTAGATAACGAAACGGGCGACCATGCCATTGAGTTCCACGGCTAGCCTAGACAACTCATGGCTAGCGGCACTGGTCTGATTAGCTCCAGCGGCGGATTGAGTCGCCAGGTCGCGAATATTCACAAGGTTCCGGTCTACCTCGCGAGAAACCTGCGCCTGTTCTTCGGATGCACTAGCGATTACCAAGTTGCGTTCATTGATCTGAGAAATGGAGGCAGCGATTTGTTCCAATGCATCGCCTGCTGAGCGTGCGAGTTCCAGCGTGCTTTGCGTGCGATTGGTATTAAGAGACATCGACTGAACAGCATCGCCAGTACCAGTTTGGATGCCCGCTACCATCTGCTCTATTTCTTGGGTAGATTGAGCCGTCCTGTGGGCCAAGGCGCGAACCTCATCAGCCACGACTGCAAACCCTCGGCCCGCCTCTCCTGCACGCGCGGCCTCAATGGCTGCATTCAATGCCAGCAAATTGGTCTGCTCGGCAATAGTACGAATAACATCCAGGACTTTACCAATCTCGCGTCCTTGCTCAGCAAGACCTTCGACCTGAGAAGAGGTAGTTTGTACATCTTGAGTCATAGCCTGAATGGCCTTCACCGTTTCTACCACCTTATCGCGCCCCTGGCGCGCAGTGTCGTTAGACGCCTGGGATGCTTGAGAGGTAGACACCGCATTGCGGGCTACTTCTTCGACCGCAGCCGTCATTTGGTTGACCGCTGTTGCAGCCTGCTCAAGTTCATTATTTTGTTGCATCAGCCCCCGCGAAGACTCCTCGGTAACGGCGCTTAACTCCTCCGCTGAAGAGGCAAGTTGCGTGGCCGATCCAGAAATCATCGCGATCGTTGTACGCAGATTCTGCTGCATGATGGACAATGCTCCTAGCAACCGCGCAGGCTCATCACTACCTCCAACCTCGATATGTCCAGTCAACTTACCTTCGGCAATGTCCTGCGCGGCACTCACAGCTTCGCTTAATGGGGTTACTATGCTTCGCGTTAGCAACCAAGCGAGTAGCACTGTCAGCAGAGTGGCAGCCACCGAAACGATGATAATAGCCAATTTTGCGTTGCTGTATTGTTCACCTGCCAAATCCGAGGCATCACTCGCGTTGACTTTATTTATAGCTATTAACTTACTGAGCTGAACACCCATCAAGTCGGCCAAATCCTTCATCTGACCATTTACAAGTTGGCGGACAGCTTCAGTCTGTCCTTGCTGTGACAACTCTAGCGCCCGAGCTTGCTCTGACAAATATGTCTTTAAGGTAATGTCGAATTGAGTGTAGAGCGCTCGCTCATTGGCACCCGACGGCAGGATTGCATAGCTGTCTTTTGACTTTTGGAGGAGCTCAATTAACTCTTTTACGCGACGTTCAGTTTCCTGGAGCGCAGCAGGCTCACGATTGACCAAGATGCGAAAAATGGTAATACGTAACCGCAATGTATTTTCAGTCATCCCCCAAGAAAACCTACACTAGGCAGAAGGTTAGTTTCCATATTTACCGTTGCGTCACGGATCACAGACATGCGCCCCTGAGCAAATAATTCAAGTAAAATAACTAGCCCAGCAATAAACGAAAATCCCGAGAACGCCCGGGGCGCTATATTAAGTCGCCTCAACATCATGGAACGCCCTCCAGGTTTTAAATAACGGCCATAGCTATAGAACTCGCAAAAAAAAAACGATGACCTAAGGCGAGAAGTAGATCTAGCTTAAACCGTGCACTTTAGTTAAATTTTGGCACCCTCGAAATTAATAATAAATTCGTTGACAGCTTCGACCCCACAGCCTAAATTTCTTTAGTAAGCCCAACGAGCAGCTATAGCATTAAATACAATTTGGAGACCTAGTTCACGAGGCGTTACGTGATTTTTGCTAAGCCACACAAATAAAACCACTGCTGCTTGCCGCGACTTTTCATTCATCACCCAGAGATCCGACAAATTGAAGCCGCCATAGCTTTCTGGGTCATGCCACGCCATGAGAAATGCCGCGACGGGCTCGGCTGCACAGTCACCCGCAATGGCTGCAGCAATTAGATCGCGGATAGATAAGGATACAAGCTCGTCCAACTCGTCATATCGGAAGTGTGCTAAAGATTTCTCGTAACTCATAATTCTCAGGCTGACCGTCTCGGTATGATAGAAATCACCACATCAAGCGTACGCCTCCTCTCAACCTCATCGGGGAACGCGGTTAAGTCGTACGGATGAGCAGAGGAATGGTACAGCTCATTAGGCGACGCCAGCCTTTCCCAGGTCAACAGAACCCAATTAAAAAATCGCCTAGACCTCCATGATTGATACTTATATCTAGAAGAACACGATAACCTAAAAAGACTACCAAGGAGAAGGCTTAAATACCACTAAAAATTTTGCCGATATTTCAACATACTTTTTTGTTTTATGTTGCTTCCTGAGACGCAAATTTTCACGTCCACAGGCGCAAATCGAAGAAAGAAAACTGTAGCCATCTTGAAGGCCTTTCTGCACTAAAAAGTATTGGCGCCATAGCCGCTTTTTGAACGCTAGAGACTTGGCATGCTTTCTCATATTTGGCATGCTCATTGGCTACCTAACCCATTGAGTTCTATCATGCCCACACTAGCGCCCTCTTGCGCCCAAGTGATTTTACGCTTGGCCGAATACGTGCCTGAGCCTCCGGTACCGCTTCAACACCTATACTCAAGTGTGGACTCAAAAGTCAGAGCAGACGCTAGGGTAGATATCATTGAGGCGGCAAGCCTGGTACAAGCGATTGCACTCGTCTCAGGAGATATTGATATTGGACTAATGGCATATGACCTATTCAGGCCTGGGCAGCTCAATGCCCAACTCTACGCAATCATGTCGAGTGACAACCTGGGCGAAGCACTTAGAGTCGCAGTTAAGTATTCAATATTACTAGCCGATGGCACGCCGATTTCATACACTCAGAATGAAGATGGGTTGACGCTAAAATTCCTAAGAGTTGAATCGATGAATGTCACTCGACAGTACATTGATTGCTGCCTATCCACGATGGTGGGGCTAACCCACTGGCTGCTTCCTTGGGAGCCACCTATTCCGCTGTCCGCGACATTTAGCTACCAGGCCCCAGCCGACCAAAGCAAGCTGAAACGCATCTTCGGAAATAATTTAACATTCTCCAGCGAGTTGAATACTATTTCCTACTCCGCTCGTGACTTAATGAAACCCCTAGATACTGCTAACCCACAGCTCAAAATATATCATTTGAGCCAGATCAACGAATTACTCTCTAAGCGACAAAGCAAGATCACTTCTATCGTCAAAAATCTGATTTTCACAGACCTAAATTCAAGCCGATTGATGTCTTTGAATAAAGCGGCACGTGAGCTAAATTTTAGCTCTCGCACCCTTCAAGCTCGACTCAATGAGGAACGGACATGCTTCAAAGACTTACTTGATGAGTGCCGGCGTGAAATAGCGTGTGAACTTTTACGCACCTCTGATGCTACGCTTACTTCAATCGCAGATAGATTGAACTTTCGCGGAACTAGTAGCTTCCACAAAGCTTGCACTAGATGGTTTGGCTGCTCGCCCGGCATGTACAGATCCAATCAAAAAATTAATTAATTAGTACGCTAAAATGCAACAGCACCTTGAGGCTATTTAGTCCAGACCAAAACATCGGGAATTCTCACACTGCTTTTTTGGATAAGGCGGATCGAGCGTAGTGCCAGAGCAAGGGATAAAATTCCTTAAAGTCCACGCTCAGGGAGTCATAATTATCCATCATTTCTTCGTAAGCACCAATTAAGTGCGTGGGTTGAGACAATCGCTGGGAAATGACATGTAATCCCTCACCAATCTTGGAAATATTTCTGTAAGCGCCAAGCCAATCCTCGGAAATGATTAGAGGGGCTATAGGCTTCAAACGCTCAGGTAAAACCGGCTCATCCTCCAAAATTTTGTAAACTTTATGTGAAAAGGTATCGAGCGCAACATCTGAATATTGATCCCAGTCTCGCGCCAGACAGTGATCAAAAAACATATCGATCACGATCCCCGCATAACGACGCCTTTGGCTAGGGAAACGTCCAAGTGCGCGCCTCACCACGGAATGGGCATCAGTAAAAACATCGATTTTTCGATGTAACTTTATAGCTTCCTCTGTCTGGAAAGAAAATTGCCCTGTCAGCGGCCCTTTTACAAAGTCACCATACAAGCTGCCAAGCAGTTGGTCAGGATCCTGGCCGCCTAAGTGCAAATGCGCTAGATAATTCATTAACAGTACCTACTGTGCTCGCCTATAAAGTCGCGCCAAGCGATCTGAATTTCGATAGCCCGAACGATTAACCTCTCATCCATCAGGTCGGTATCGTACACCCCCTATCCTAACCTAGCTATCGATCACGTCGATTATCACAATAACCTGAACGACTACCTTCTGGATTGTTTTTATGAAAACCCAGCATTTTTAGCTCAGACCAACAGGAAAAACGACTAGGTAAACTCTGAAAAAGACCTCCTGATTTGGCAAAATTTCCGAATACCAGTTTCTGAGCCTTTCGATCATGAAACAGATGTCCTTCGCCGACACCGAGTACGCCAGCAAGCGCAAGTAGACCCGCAAAAATTATTCCTGATCGAGAGGGATCAGGTGGTGCCCTGCAAGGGTTTGATTACTCTGATCGAGCCGCATTATCCAAAGGGTGAAGGTGGTCGTCCGGCCTACCCATTGATGGCGATGCTGCGGATACATCTGATGCAGAGCTGGTTCGGCTACAGCGGCCCGGCGATGGAAGAGGCGTTGTATGAGACGACCATTCTGCGCCAGTTTTCTGGCCTGAGCCTTGTGCGAATCTCGTACGAAACCACCACTCTCAATCTCCGGCGCCTGCCGGAAAAGCACGACCTGGCAACTGGAATTCTCGGTGTGATCAATAGCTATCTGGGCGATCACGGCCTGTCGCTGCATCAGGGCACTATCGTCGATGCCACTTTGATTCACGCCCCCAGTTCGACAAAAAACAAGGACGGCAAGCGCGATCCCGAGATGCACCAGACGAAGATGTATTGGCTGCGCGAGGGCACCGGATAGGCGATCTCTAAAGTTTTAAAACCGGCCCTGCCTAACCCTCGCTCAACCTTCAAGCCTATGCCTATGCGCTATGTGGCCGCTGCTGAGTCGAGCAGTTCCTGCGCGCCCAGAGTCACCGACATTCAATACGATGATCCGTATCGGTTGAGCACGCTTTTACTATTGCGAAACAGGCAGAAGATCGTACCGCCTGAATAGCGATCGATAGAAGGAGATCATCTGCTCCTCTGCATCCGGCAGGGAGAGTTCGTAACCACCAAATCGATACACCTCATACCCTGCGAGCCTCAGAGCCCTGTCTGCCGACATCATCGCTGAGTAGCGGCGGGGGCTGGCTCGTCCATCATCAGTCGCGTAGTGATGATCACCATCGACCTCAATGACTACCCGGACTCCTCCAGGTAGCAACAGCAGAAAATCCATTCGAGAACGGAGCAGCGCGTCCTTGCCTCGTTGAGAGACCGTCTGCGGATCCCAGAAAAACCAGACCTCCGGCAAGAGGACTGGGAGCTCAGGAATTCGAGCTTTATCAAAGGCCTTGTAGAAGCTTGTAAAGGCCAAAATCTGCGGAGGCGATGACTTGGGTAAACAGTTACCCAATCGTTGATACAACGCCTTCTTGCCCTCCCCCGCTGCCAATCCCCGGGTGTGCTCGAACCAGGATTGCAGGTCACGCCAAAGCAGCCCCGCCGGCCCTATCGCTCGGTCGTACATCAAGACCTTGTCAGCATTGCTGACCACTTCAATGTCGTTGTCCAGTGCATTACTGAAGCGCAGGTCGGGCTTGGCTTTGGATGCAAAGATAAGGTTCTTAGGCGAAGCCTTAGCATTGCCGCCAAGATACGTGAGCTGACCCTCCAGGTAGGCGTCAGCCCCAATCGTGACGATGAAATGGACGCCGTAGGGCTTCAACACTTCATCCACTGCATCCATGAACGCCCGCTGAGCGGCCTCGTCGGGGCGCACCGAGGAAGAAGCCAGTGCTTCGATGAATCGCACGAAACGGGCATCGGTGGATTTGAAGGCGCCCACCTTTTCAAAGAGTGTCGTGGCGCTCCAATCATCGTTGGCGATGCAGTGACGCTCAATATGGTCACGCAGGCTGGGGGCCAGCGAAAAATCTGCCAGCAAGCTTCGCTCATCGATACGCCAGAAGTTCGCAAGGGTCGTGAGAAACCCTTCCCCATGGAGA
This sequence comes from Pseudomonas palmensis, assembly GCF_049942755.1. NCBI lineage: Bacteria > Pseudomonadati > Pseudomonadota > Gammaproteobacteria > Pseudomonadales > Pseudomonadaceae > Pseudomonas > Pseudomonas palmensis. The sequence continues at coordinate 4,433,493 of NZ_CP187958.1, read as the reverse complement.
AACAGTGCTTCTTGATCAAGTCGCCGGGATAAATCCCGCCGGTACCGTGCGGGGATGGCCGGGCGAGAGCCCTCGTCCCAGTAGAGCTCTTGAAGCTCATCGCGATGCACGACCGGTAAATCAAGTTGTGCCAAGGCCGCGCCGGCAGCGAAGACCAACTGCTCGTCTGAAGCTTCGTACACAGCGCCACGAAAGTGATCGCGCTTCGAAGGTGCGCCCAAGTAGTCGTTCAGCCCTATCGACGCGAGGACGCCTGGAATTTGAGTACCGGTGTAGTGATTCTTCTGCTCGCCCAGGATCTCGCCTAGACGCTCACGTAACGCAATCAGGTTTGACGGGGTTCGGGGCATTCTAGAACCTTTGTGCAGAGGACGACAGTGAACTTGAACGTACGTGGTGCTACGGTCGCGCCGCGATCGGCAAAGCCTAACCGTTGTGATGCCTTGACCGTAGCTGTATTCGCACTGAACAGCAGCTACGCTTGGCACACACCATTTAGGCCCGGAGGAAATCACGATGGCGTATTCAGAGCTCCTGCGCGACCAAACTGAGCGAGTCTTTGGGGACAAAGTCAAATCAGCGGTGTGGCTCAGTCAGCCACGTGCTGCGTTCGATGGGCTAAGCGCGCTGGAGTATGCCCGAGACGAGCCTACGTATCTTCGCGTAAAGGAAACACTGGACAGGATCGAGCATGGGTTTGCAGCCTGATTCCGTTTCAGCAAGGCCTCTGTTCGGAGATCACTCCAACTAAGCGCTCGGACGGTAACCGCTATCCAACATCCTGAGCGATGGCAAACCCTCATCATGGGAGGTGCAGCTGATTGTTCTACAGCCCGTCACGCGCCCCCAAAACCTCTGCTTTCAAGAATTACCCTTTCACCGAGGTAATGCGTAGGGTTTGCGACCGCCACCTGCCTTCGGGTAATGCGGCTCGATCAACGCGACCAGCCTGCTCCACGGCACGACCTGTTCCATCTCCGCCAGGAAACGCTCACGAGGGGTTTACTTGCGCTTACCGGCGTATTCGAAATCGGAGAAGCTCATCTGTCTCATGGGCAAGGCTTGTTGGCGTGGATGAACGGAGCACTATTTCAGCACTGGTCAGGCTGCCTGTGCTGACTTGATCGGAGTTTCCCTAGAGCTAGGCTTCGTACCGTCAGCACCGTCCGCTGCGCTGCTTTGGTGAATCACAGCCGCAGTCTGACAAACCTTGGTTCATAGATAAAAGATCGCTCCCTTCTACTCGGAGAGCAATCAATGCATCGACATACAGTGCTTGCTTGGCTGCAGAGCTTCCTCAGCGGCGTCGATCTGCAGGGCCTTGGCGATTGACCGGAGGCTCCTCCGAGCGTCGTTGATACTCAGTGGTGGGCGGAGGTGGCGGAACGCGCGTTTGTTCGTTATTGCTTGGTTTCTGGTTGTCGGTCACGCAATTAGCTCCCTTAAGGTGACTAGAACAGCAAGTGCCGCAAGAGCCCCTGCTCCGATTATGATTTCCTGGTATGCCAGATCGAGTGGTTTGGTCTTCTCAGCTACCGTGACCTTCAGCGACTCCAAGGTATCGATGTAGCAGTTGTAGATGTGCTTCTTCTGCGCCTCTTCATCTACGGCAATCAGGTACTCGCCAGTCGGTCGGGAGGACGGCAGGTTTGGATAGTCCTTGATTCGCAGTGCGCTCAGCGCGTGCCCCCATGCACAGGCGATTGCGAACGCTGCCACGGCGAAAGCAATGAAAATCAGTATGGCCAGGGGAGACCCGAGCTGAAAGATGACTCCGTTCTTTAGGCCTGCTATTGCGCTGAGGCCTGCGATGAGAATCGAGACCGCAGTGAAAAAACGAGCGCTCTTGTTCTCTACGTGATTGAAGCGTTCCTGCTCATCCTTGAACCTGTCTTTCAGGTAGGAAATGGTTTCGTCCATTAGACCATCCAGAAGTTGCTGGCATGCTTGCGTACTGGATGTGACATTAGGCTGTGACATCTGCACGTATGGGAGGCCGCTATGATAGCGTTTTAATGCCCCAGCGGGCACCAAAGGCCAACAGAAGGGATCTGACCGATGAGTACCAGCCTCTATCGCACCCAGATAGCGCAGCATCAGCGCACCATCGCCAGACTTCAAGGCGAAAAAGTAAAGAAGGTCAAGGCAGCAGCAAACGCGGGCAAGAAAAGCGCCGACGCCAGCGCAGCTGCGGCCAAAACCTCATCGGTCTCAACGATGAAATCGAAGCTGCGTGATGCAATGCGCTACGACAGCGAACAGACCAAAGCGCTATCGGAAGTCAGCCAACTGGAGAAAAAAATCTTCGAAGCCCAGAAACGGCTCACCCAGAGCGAGCAGCGGCTTACCGAGGTGCTCAAGCGTGAACAGCGACGCTCTGACGCAGCACATGAGCAACGCATGCGGCAGATCAATGACGGGCTATCCCGCCATGAAGAACTCCACGATCAAACCGCCAAGGAGATCGAAAAGCTGAAGGCCTTGCCCGAGAAAATCACGGTCGTGTTCTTTGCCGCAGACCCCGGTAGCGATAAGAGCAACAGGCTTCTGCTGGATGAGGAAGCTCGTTTGATTGGCGAGAAGATCAGGGCATCCGAGCACAGGGATGTGCTTGAGTTCCACACCCGATGGGCAGTGCGGCCCATGGACGTTTTCCAGGCAATGAACGAGCTCAAGCCAACCATCGTCCACTTCAGTGGTCATGGCACGAGTGCCGACACGCTGGTGCTTCAGGACGATCAGGGAAACCCGAAACATGTTCCTTTGGAAGGCATCGTAAGCGCTATGGCTATTGGCTCTGAAAACCTGAAGCTGGTCTTCTTCAATACGTGCCACTCGTTCAACCAGGCCGAAGCATGCATACGCCACATACCGGCAGCGATTGGCATGAACCGCGACGTGGGAGATCTCCCCGCTCGATTCTTTGCCGCACAGTTCTACTCAGCGATCGGTTTCGGCCATTCCGTCCAGAGAGCCTTTCACCAAGCCAAAGCCTTGGTCGCGATGGAGTTTCCAGGCGAAGAAGCCATACCTGAGGTGTATGAGCAGGATGAGGGGTCGCTGGTTTTGGTGAGGCCTTCAGAGTTTTGATTGCACTCTTGCCCTGATTTGCTTTGTTCGGGAAAGTTTCCAAGCAAATGCTGCGCTTTCCACTAGCAGGGTGGAGAACATTCCATGAAGAGCTTACTGAAAAAGTGGTTGACACTAACACTGTATGCACATACAGCTAGCTCGTCAACCCACGGTTCCCTCTTCAACTAGCGAGCAACACAGCTTTGCAATGTGCCTGGGTAGAGTTGCGCTACAAACAGGATGTTTGTGACGTATTGAGATAGCTCCTAGCGGGGCTTTTTTCGTTTTTGTGCCCGGTCGGCTGCCCAGAACTGTTCGGCTTTCACGTAACCCTCTCTGAGCTCTGCATAATCGACCGCGCAGCGAAAATCCCCTGATCAAACCTTGCGGGGGTCTCCCTCTTTTCCAACGGTTTCGACGGGACGTGTTCTTTCTGCTCCGGGTTCGGTTGTGGCTTTATCTCAGGCCGAGTCGTAGCTGGGTCGTCGACAGACGGATGCGGGGTTGCTGGAGCTTGAGGCGATGGAACGGCGAGCGTAGCCGCTGAGGGTGCAGGGGCGCTATAGGTAAAGGCGTAAATAGAAATACCCAGCGCCGCGAGCCCAAGCATCGCAGTACCTCGGCAACTGACCCTGTAGAAGAGCCCCTCAGCTTGCTCAATGGGCTCCCCAACCATTTTCTTGAATTCAGCTTCAGACAGAAAGCGATACAGCTTTGGCTGCCAGTCCTTACGCAGCTTTCGCTGGATGCTGATGAACTTTCGGCCCGACATCACGTTCAGTACCGTGTAGCCAAATGCGACCGCCATTACGATCGAGATCAGGTACGGGTTGATCTGCAACGTGAGCCTCGCGGCAATCAAGCCCAGGGCAACAGTCAGCGCCGTGGAGATCGCGGCAATTGATTGGCGAGTCGCGTCTGTGGCCTTCGACGTTTCCTCCGTCACGGCCTTACGAAGATCTGTAAGGGATTTCAGTGTGTCTTTGGTGATTTCCGAGACCGCCATCTGATAAGCGATTCTCGCGCAATCCAAGGCAGCGGCCAGGTTCTCCCTGAAGTACTCCTGTACCTCCCCGTCCGCCCGACCGGAGCGCGCGATTTCGGCGGACAACAGGATGTGCTTCACCTCTGCTTCCCGCGCGTTATCGAACACCCATGCCGCTGCTTCCTGGACAACCTCGAAGTCTTTAAGCGAGATGGATGGAGTCCCCTCGACCGCCGCTGGGATTGTCAGGTTGAGCTTGGGCGGCCCTTTGAAGGTGAGCTTGCTACCACTGGTGTCGATTTCATTCGCAAAGCAACAGCTGAGGGCACCGAACGCCTGCGCTGCCCAGAGCATGTGTAAAGGATCAGCCTCATCGAGATGGTGTCCTTCTGCGAGCAACCAATGGCGCACATCCTCCGGTACTTTGCGGAGGGTCGCTGATTCTTTCACCAGGAGTCGAGGTGACTTGGTCGCCTGTGATTCGGTGTAGTCGCCCCCTTCACCCCAACCACAATATGCCCTCGCTCTGGTATTGAAAGGCTGAGTGAGGCCAAGCAGGTGCCAACGTGCAGCAGCGTGTCCATTGACCAGGAACGCCTTGAAGCCTACTTCCGTCGCCACATAGAGGGCCTGTTCCTGGACATGATCTTCCGGAAGTGGCTTCTCCAGCTCAACGCGGAACGGCCCGAAATCTTCATCCTCGTCATCGACGTCAGTTTCGCTGCTCGCGCAGTCGTAGATCGTGAATGACCAGGCAGCAGCGACAGCGGCTTTCTTGATCGACCGAGCAGTTTCCGCTGATAGGTCGGAAACGATGAGGGTAAGGTTGCCCTCTGTGATTAGCGCCTGACGCTTGCGCGATAGCTCGTTAAGCAGGCTGGCCAGGCTTTGGTGTGACAACGCTGTCCTCCTTGACTCGATCTGTATCGACGATGATTTGTTTCTTATCTCCGTCGAGCTGTATCACCTGGACGTTGGGGTTTTCCTTCCGATCGGGGAAGAGAATGGTGACGCCCTCAGCCGTGACGATCTTGCGCATGTAGGGCTGACGGAGGATCCGGCGATCGGGCTTGAAGCTCAGCTCGTGCAGCTTGCTCTTCCTGACACGACTCCGAGTCTCACGCTCCAGGCGGTTGGCTATTTTCTCATCCTCAGGATGTCCCGCTGCCATCATCACTGCCTCAACGATCGCCTCTTCATCAATGCGTCGACGAGTGCCCAGGTTGGCTTGGGCCCGCTGCAGCGCCTTGGCTATATCCTGACCGGGCAGGTGCTCAATGCAGGTCTGCAGCGCAGCCTTTAGGACTTTGCGGGTTATCTCGCTCAGCTCAGTGTCCGAGACTGCTCTACTCACAGCCAAGAAATCGGCGAAGTAGTCGGCAAGATCCACCCCTTGCTTGGTGCGATCGGTAGCCGAAATGTTCTGGTCGGCAACCCCGCTGATCACCCGAATCAGTGCCGTTTTCTGAATGGCCTTCTTCTCGTCTACCAAAGCATTCACGATACGCCGCAGCTTCTTTCCTGGAGCACCGTCATTCTGCTCCAACGCAAGCTTGTAGTCGTACTTGATCAGGCTGTAGATCTTCACATCCGGGTCTGCGACAGACAGCTCGAACATCAACAGAACGCCATCAGCACTGCCGCCCACGTGCGCACGGTTGAAACTGGCGGCTAGGGCCTGAGCGCCGGCCACGAAGGACGTGTCCGCACTTGCGATCGCCTCGACCTCGTTACGGGTCACCGATACCGCTTTGAACATGAAGACCGGCGCGGTGGCCATGTCCACGATCTTGCCGATGAAGAACGCTTCCTCCTCCAGAGCCCGCTCTGGCATGGCCGCGAAGTCCTTGGTACCCACGACATGCAAGATCATCCGTGTGATCTTGAGTGAATCAATCTCTTCGTCCGAAAAAAAGCTCATGCCATCTCCATGGAATCTGCCCCCCTCCTGAGCAGGAAGAGGAACCACCCGCCTCGGCATGCGCCCAGGCGACAATTAAGCATCAATTGCAGCCTGCAGGGCCGATGGCCACTTTCGCGGAGGGCTAGGATGTAATGCTGTGGCCGGAGCATATCCGGAAAGAATGGCCAGCAGCCAGTACAACAGCGCTGTGGGTGCATTAGCCAACTTAAGCAGCGTAAGGCCATCCCACAGTCGCCAAGCCGATCAGCTTTTGCTGCCAGAAATCCTCACAACCGCCTGGCTCCTCCATAAAGAGTACATTTGTACCAAAACGCTACAAGTTTCTGCGTTGGGTTTCTCAATGGACGAAACTCTGCTAATTCACATGATCCGGAATGGATGAACGAGTGAGCTATTAGAGAATGTTGCATCTCAACAGAAATTAGTTAGAGAAATTATTAATAAATATCATTGACACCAATGACATCTAGCAAGCGAGCCAAGGCTTGGGAAAATCGACGGATAGCATGAAGAATTAGATAGTGAGTGAAGTGATCATGCTTTAACCAAGGACTAACCTCGAACGCCTAATTCGCTCTAACAATGCGCTATTTATGAATGACTATGTAACTCAGTAGAACCACCGGCAAGGCGACCATCCAGCGGAGCGATGTTATTAAGTCAAACACTCCACCTACGCAGCCCCGTCACCCACGCCATCTAAATCTTCTGAAAACCACTTGATATCTAATAGCACAAAATATAAAGCAACGGAAACTGACTTTGACTCCATTGATTTATTGCGGACACACTAAAACCCGGAAAATTCCGAACAAAATCAAAAAAGGGAAAAATTTGGATGCTCTTTAACTCAATCGCTTCCTAATTCTATCTAGCTCTCTAAGCTCATCCAATGTCGATATTTTAGCCCAAGGCCCATAAAATCCTGGCTCTGGGAAGTTTTCGGACTCCTCCCCTTCTAGAACTGTTTTATATATATCTGCCGCTTGCTCTACCATGCCATCAATCATCTTTAAGAATGTAACCAACGCATGCCTTAAAGTCTCAGACTCATCCACCACAGCTTGATCTATCTTTCCCTGCGTTGGCAAAGCCACTAAATCAATGCTTCTAATCTTTTCTTTAAGCAATAAATTCTGCGACTCAAGGCTCGCATTGCGTATCCTCAAAGCTTCTATATCGGTTATGACACTACCTGAAACTGCCTCCACGGAAGCCTCCGCCCCCAGGAAGTCTTCAAGTAGCTTACGGTAACTTGTATTCCTGAGCAGCGTAACGTGGCTCACAGGCTTACAAAGCTCCTCACGCTCTGAACCCGTCTGAGCGAAGAACGCTTTTAACTCAAACTCCGTTACCAGCTTAGCCACATCCTTGGCTAACCTGGTAACATTATTATACTTAGCATTAGAAAGAACAATCAGTGCCTTTCTAATAAACTCTATACGCTGTTGTCTATGATTTTCCCTATACTCATCGAACGTGTCCTTTTTCGGGTTCAGCATCGTGTTTCTCCACTTGGCTGTGCCCGATCCTATTGGTTATTAGCAAATCGGGTTTCACGGGCACTGGCGGTTTGGCTGCCGCCTGACTGATCTTGAAGACGTCCATAACGTCTAGTGCCTGTGAATTTACCATACTGCCAATTTGCGAAGCTAACGCCACGCCTGGTGGATGCTCGCTGATATTGAGGACGCTATCTAGATCCCCCTGCTTCATTAGCAACATTGCTCGAAGATAGGCGAATTTAGTATCCAGATCGGCGCTAGATGCGTCCGGAAAATTCTGGACGTCGATGAGCCGTTTGACCAAATGCTCCCCCCCGGTGAGCTCCACCCGCTTGAAGTGGGTCAACAGATCATCCTTCCTGGGAACGAACAGCTTATTCGCCTGCCCATTGAGTGCCATTTGGTACAGCTGCTGCTCGACAGCCTCGTACGCAAAGGCTTCACGAGCATACCTATCGTGATCCTCACTCAGCGTCTCGATCACCTGCCGATCAGCTGCGGTGCGTTTGAGACTCCGATAATGTTTCAGCTTGCGGAGCACCTCTGCCATTAACTCTTTGCATTTGTCCTTTTCGGCACTGATTGCCGGTAGGTGACAAACTCCGCGAATGGCGTAATGACACATATCACAGGGCCTGCCAGCCCCCAGCAGCTCCAAAATCTCTTTGGGGCACCGATTGTTGAATGGACAGATGTGAGTTGGGTTGTAGGCAAATACCGTATCCTTACGAGCCCTTAGAATCTCAATTCCGCTTTGATCTTCCTTCACTCCAATCAAGCTGATCAGCCCATGCGTTTTAATAGCTTGAGCGGGATCAGTTTTGATGTCAGCAGCTAATCGTGCATTGAGCTTGATGACCGCAGCAGCCAGCTCCGGAGCCTCTGCATCGTTGAGTTTCTCTGTGTTTTTCAGCAAATAATTCGCTAGTAGTTTCTGATGATTCGGAAGGTCATCCTCTTCAAATACAGAGTAATACCACACATGCGGCTCGGACTGACCTGTCATATATTGACCGACAACCCATGCAGGGAGGAACCTGACTGCTTCCGAGACGAAGCCAGCGCGCAGCCCGTGAGGCGTATAATCACTGACCATAGAATCAACAGTGATCCCCGCAAAGAACTCGTCGGTGTAAACAATAGGGATCTCAGCCCCACCATTTCTCCTTCTTACGAAGACCAGGTCAGGGACTTTCAGATCTTTGAGTTGATTATGGATAAAGCACTGCAAAATCGACAGCATCACAGGATAATATCTATAGCTCGCCCAACTATTTTGCCCTTCCAGTGGCATTCTGAACAATGGCTTGAATTTGCCAAATTTAGAGCTCTCCTTATTTCCGTACCATAAAGGCTCGCTGTAGTTTTGCGCACTGCACTGTCCGTACCATTTCCTTTGCCTATCAAGGATGGCCATCACCGGACGAGCAACAATCGCAGTCCATTCGCCATGCGACTTATCACTACTAACAAACAGCGGCGACAGCTGGCTACCACTACTGCGATCCAGCATGCAATCGTATCGATCTTTATCAAGCCAGATGAGATGCTTCTGACGAAGGCCAGTCTCACACATAAGCTGCGTCAGGCGAACGTGATTAGGCACGATCCTCGGCACAACTTCGCCCCCAATCTCATAATCGATCGTACGATAGAAACGGGGAAGAAATTCAAACTTATGGATTTTTCCATCGCAGTAGAAAATAGGACAATAGTTCAATTTGCTCTGATCAATAACCGTGACCCGAGCCTCCCCCCTACCCCACATCGACTCCCATTCAGAAGATTCTTGCAGTTCGGCTAGACTAGGTTGATACAGCGCCCCCTGAATGACCCCTGGCATTTGACCGTCAGCCATCATATTCAGATGCATAACCAAGTATTCCATGGAATAAAGCATACTCACAAAGGCACCAAAGTACGCTCGGGGAATTGGCCGTTTGACTGTACCGCTCCGCCGCCTCACCGGTGGATAGCAGGCTGACGAAAAATTGTTCGTAAAACGATCAGCATTTGGGATGGTGAACCGGTGCTCTTGCACCCAATCACAAAACTCGTCTGCACAAAGGACGCGCGAATACCACGACTCATTCCCCCAATCGTTAAACCTAGCGTAGCACTCAAGAAATTTCAGAAATGTCATGGGAGGTTCTTTCTCATACACAAGAACCCCATCTACAAAGTTAGCCTCACGAGTAAAATACAACACGCAATCGTAATCATTGAAAGTAGCCGGGTAATCTCGCAGATCTCCATCGCGAGCCAGGAAGAAATTAGGCAGATAAGTCGACAAGTATGCCAACTGCAAATTCAGCAGAAAAATCTGAGTTTTTTCGCTTTGCAACCGCTTCGATTTTACAAATGATCGGAAGGTGGCATCCACTCCAGCACAGAAGACCCTGACCTTCTCAGGCAACCTAGCATAAAACTTCGCACCACCCTCTTGCATATCAAATACAGGTTTAAGCATGTACGACTTGACGCAACGAGTGAAAAGAGCATCAAGATCTACGGGCTTAACGCCATTCCCATACTCGACGCCCTCGTCAAACGCGATGTCTGCAGCCGTCTTTTTTGCAGGTTTCTTTCTATTTTCCCGAGCAATTCTATTGATGTCGTCGATTTCCCTCCTGACTTCCGCGACTACCTCTTCTACCATTCCCCGAGCTGCAACGTTATCCCCGGCCAAAAAATACAGGAACTGCAACACACGGTATTGTCCAAGAGACTTTTTTCGCCCAATACTATCTTTATAAACCGCAACACAGTACTCCCGAGTCAAATCATCCGAACAGTAAACCTGACCACTTAGCAACAGCTTAGTCCAACGTGTATAAGCGCTCTTGTCAAAATGACGATCGTGCTTGCTGGCGTATAACTTGTCATGATTCATATTCTTTCGTATCTGTTGGAGCGCAGGCGCTCCACCCAATGCGATCACTTTTTCAAGGACGCTATCCAGATGGCTTACGGCCCTCATCGAAAGAGGCAGGATGACCTGCCTCCTCGACCACATGAGAATAAAGACTAGCTTGAAGAAATTTGCGAGGGCCTGTTCTTGCCGTGGAGTGCACGAAGTCAGCTGGGGATGAACATCCGCGAATTTCGCATCAGGATCATCAGTGCAGCAATTCACCAGCGCACGATAATGACTTTTCTCCCACAACGAGAAGTTAATCATCGCCCCCTGAAAATAACTATCAACCTGATAAGTTGCATCGGGAGTTACCCCTGAAGAGTGCTCCTGATAGAAAGCTCTGACCTCTTTGCAAGCGCCTTGAATCGCAGAGGCGATCTCCGAACCAGGAATCAACCACATCATGGAGTTTTTGTATAAAATCTTCATACCATCTTTACTCTTTAAGCAGAACGAAATAGCGAATTTTGGACAAGAGAAGCCCACAGGACGCACTTTCTAATTAAGTGCGCCCGGATACTCCGCGCGTTTTTTGACTAGACGTTATTTACAGGGGCCAAATAGCACCAAAAGGTAGATCAGGCTTCGCTGGTTACAAATTTTTCAAGATGAGCAATTTGCTGCCTCAAATGCTCAATCTGTACCTTAGCTACATTGAAGGTACCATCTCGCATTCTCATAAGGTTCATCGCAGCCATGGACGCTCGAAGCATGTGGCTATCTTTGCGCGCATATCGCTGGACTGCAGTAGCGGAGGAGTGCCCAAGTAATTTCTGGACAACGCCAAGCTCGAAGCCAAAGGCACCAGGTTTGAAAGGATTTGGGCAGTGATTGTGCAAGTAGTACGCATACATATGGCGAAGAGCATGAAACCCATAGCTCTCGCCCGTCAACGCTTTAGCGGCTGCGTTGAAGCGCTCCCATACGGCTTGATAGGAGGATGGCATGCCCTCTCCGTTGATGAGGTTCCTAAACAGAAAATGATGCGACACAGGCCTGTGGCGCTTCATTTCCAGAGCACGCTGCTCGGCGATGTAAAGATCCAGATTCACCCAAAAATGAGAAGCGAACGGCTCTATCAAGAAGGTTTCGGGGTGCAAACGCCCTTTGTGGCTCAGCTTGCTGATAGCCACATCTGTCATGAAGCGGGACAGCTCTTTGATTCGAGTGTTCGGATCGATGATCTGAACGTAGTTGTCAAATGGCTTCCCAGGATAGATACATACATCAGACGTAAACATCGTCAGCGCTTCTGAGATACGGCAACCGCAGGCCGCTAGCAGTGACCATAGCGTCTTGTCCCTGAGGCACGTCGCGCTCTCGATAAGCTTCACACACAGGTCAATCGGAAAGACTTTTTCATCGCCACCATAGCTATCAGTATGTGCCATGGTTGACGGCTTGGAGGTGGCGACCAGCCCCACCTGTCGTATCCGTTTTGCCCCACCCGCTATGCATCCTGCCAACCAGCTACTGTTGCCAATTGCAATGCTGATCTTCGTAGGTGCAGCTACGTACTGAGAGGTGATTGCCGGCAGCGCTGAAACGAGATCTTTGCCTACGTAGCCGGTCTCCTGGAGCTGAAGGATTGCCTTTCTGAAAGTCTCACTCGCATCGATGAAGTTATTGACGGCAGTAAGGTGCTTCCGGATCGAGCTACCCCCCATTTTCCGGTCACCCAAAATCCTCGCGACGGATCGGCTCAGCTCGACACTGCTGCCCGAGCCATAAGCCAGGAAATTCTCGTACCCCTCGATCGCTTCAGTCAGAAGCAAAGGCGTGAGGCCCCCATTCAGATCGGCAACCACCTGGATGTATTGGATGAACAGCAGCACTGCTGGGCCATAGGCTTTCACTGTGTTCCAGGCCTGACGCTTCGAGAGCTCGAAGATCCAGGTGTCAAAGAACTCGCTGGTCACCACGTCAGCAGAAAGCATGCGGTACGTTGGCCTTCCGGCGCGAAACGTTTCCATGATGCTGACCGACACATCTACCACTGCAGCCATTAAGCCCCCGTCTCGGATGTAGGTTTGCTGGAATGGGCAAACCCCTAAGGTGCAACTACCAGTTGCAACGGGTGGCGATACTGCAACAAGACGCAACAACACGCAACCAAAACGTTGCACATTTTAGTTTTCTTGTGGGCCTGGTGAGGTTGGGGTTAAGAAAATCGAGACGAAAAAAAAGGGCCTAGATTGCTCTAGGCCCTTAATTCATTGATGTTTGGCGGGAAACCAGGGATTCGAACCCTGGGAACGCTCTCACGTTCGCCGGTTTTCAAGACCGGTGCATTCAACCACTCTGCCAATTTCCCGGGATGTTCGTAGCGCGACTGGACAACAGCGCTATAAGATGCAACTAGAAGGGGCCTTAGATAAGAACTCTAGGATAGTTGCCCATCGACGGTTTTCAAGACCGTTGCCTTAAACCACTCGGCCACGCTTCCTCGTATTGCGGGCGCCATAATACCGAAATGAAACAAGCTGTCAAACTCTCTAGGTGGCTGGTCTGCGCGCCTCTGTTATGATCTTTGCATCTGAACGTTTCAAACCCACAGGAGTGTCGCCATGCGCGAACAGGATTACGCCGTCAACCACGGCCTGCAGGTCGAACAGCAAGAGGTCAGCCGCGTCCTGCGCAACACCTATGGCCTGCTGGCCATCACCCTCGCTTTCAGTGGTGTCATGGCCTATGTGGCCCAACAGATGCGCGTCGGCTACCCGAACATTTTTGTGGTGCTGATCGGCTTCTACGGCCTGTTCTTCCTCACCAACAAGCTGCGTGACTCGGTATGGGGCCTGGTGTCCACCTTCGCGCTGACCGGTTTCATGGGCTTCCTGCTCGGCCCTATCCTCAACCGCTACCTGGGCATGGCCGGCGGCGCTGAAGTGGTCAGCTCGGCATTCGCCATGACCGCACTGGTGTTCGGTGGTCTGTCGGCCTACGTGCTGATCACCCGCAAGGACATGAGCTTCCTGGGCGGCTTCATCACCGCAGGCTTCTTCGTGCTGCTGGGCGCTGTGCTGGCAAGCTTCTTCTTCCAGATCAGCGGCCTGCAACTGGCGATCAGCGCAGGTTTCGTGCTGTTCTCGTCGGTGTGCATCCTGTTCCAGACCAGCGCGATCATCCACGGTGGTGAGCGTAACTACATCATGGCGACCATCAGCCTGTATGTATCGATCTACAACCTGTTCGTCAGTCTGCTGCAACTGTTCGGGCTGATGGGTCGGGACGACTGATCCGAGCTTGGTTGGTTGAGTGTTGAAAAAGCCCGCTTCGGCGGGCTTTTTTGTGGGTGGCGTTTGAGGGGCGCTGGCTTCGCGCTCGTTCGCTGGCAAGGCCGACCCCTACGCCCCGCGGGCTGTAGCGCCAGATAATGCTGGCAAACTGGGCTACCCCAATCCCCGCGCGCGCCGTAGAATGCGCTCCTTTTTTCTGCCCGGGGCAGCAACACCCATGAGCTCACTCGAACAAGCGCCCGAACAGGCCAATGAACTGGTTCTAGGCCTGGAAGACCGGCCCCGGCCGCTGATCGCCCTGCTCGCTGCCCTGCAGCACCTGCTGGCGATCATCGTGCCTATCGTTACCCCCGGCCTGCTGATCTGCCAGGCACTCGGCGTATCGGCCCGCGATACCAACCTGATCGTGTCGATGTCGCTGGTGATCTCCGGGATCGCCACCTTCGTGCAATGCCGACGCTTCGGGCCCTTCGGCGCCGGGCTGTTGATCGTGCAAGGCACCAGCTTCAACTTCGTTGGCCCGCTGATCGCCGGCGGCGCGCTGATGGTCAAGCAAGGTACGCCCGTAGAAGGCGTAATGGCGGCGATCTTTGGTGTGGTGATTGCCGGCTCGTTCGTTGAGATGGGCATTTCGCGCATTCTGCCGTTCGTGAAACGCCTGATCACCCCCCTGGTCACCGGCATAGTAGTGCTGATGATCGGCCTCACGCTGATCAAGGTGGGCCTGATCAGCATGGGCGGCGGCTTCGGCGCCATGGCCAACGGCACCTTCGCCAACGGCGAAAACCTGCTGCTGTCCGGCGTGGTGCTGGCCATCATCGTGGTACTCAACCGCATCCCGGTGGTGTGGATGCGCAGTTGCGCGATCGTGATCGCGCTGGCCGTCGGCTACGCACTGGCCGGCTACCTGGGCCGCCTGGACTTCACCGGCATGCACGAAGCCGCCGTGTTCCAGGTGCCGGTGCCATTGCACTTCGGCCTGAGTTTCTCCTGGGCGCTGTTCATTCCGATGCTGGTGATCTACCTGGTGACTTCGCTGGAAGCCATCGGCGACGTTACCGCCACCAGCAAGGTGTCGCGCCAGCCGGTCGAAGGCCCGCTGTGGATGCAACGCATCAAGGGCGGCGTGCTGGTCAACGGCGCCAACTCGCTGCTGGCCGGTGTGTTCAACACCTTCCCCAGCTCGGTGTTCGCGCAGAACAACGGCGTGATCCAGCTGACCGGTATCGCCAGCCGCCATATCGGTATCTGGATTGCCGCAATGCTGGTGATTCTGGGGCTGTTCCCAAGCGTGGCCGGGGTGATTCAGGCGGTGCCGGAGCCGGTGCTGGGTGGCGCTGCGATGGTGATGTTCGGTGCCGTAGCGGCCTCGGGTATCAATATTCTGGCCAGCATCAGCCTGGACCGTCGCGCCCTGCTGATCATCGCGGTGTCCCTGGCGCTGGGCCTGGGCGTGGCGCAGGTGCCGGAATTCCTGGCGCACATGCCATCGGCACTGCGCAATGTGCTGGAGTCTGGCGTGGCAACCGGCGGCATCTGTGCGCTGGTGCTGAACTGGTTCCTGCCCGAGTCCAAAGCTCAGAACTGAGGCCGCTTGCCAAGCTGCCCCAAACAGGCCCGCGCCCACAAGGCGCGGGCTTTTTGCTTTATCATGGGCGCAGTTTTGCTGACAGAGCCTGCCATGAAGTTCGCCCTCGCGGTATTTTCCCCCGGCCATGCGCCCTCCTCGCGCCGTGCACTGCTGTTCGCCCAGGCTGCCCTGGCCAGCAGGCACGAGATCGTGCGGCTGTTTTTCTATCAGGATGGCGTGCACAGCGCCTCGGCCAACGTGGTCGCGCCGCAGGATGAGCTGGACGTGCCGGCACAATGGCGTGCCTTCGTCACCGAGCACCAGCTCGATGCAGTGGTGTGCATTGCCGCCGCCCTGCGCCGTGGCGTGTTGAACGCCGAAGAAGCCCAGCGTTATCAACGCCCCGCGGTGAACCTACCCGCGCCGTGGGAGCTGTCGGGCCTGGGTCAGTTGCACGAAGCTGCACAAACCGCCGACCGCCTGGTCTGCTTTGGAGGCGATTGAATGGCCAAGTCATTGCTGATCATCAGCCGCCAGGCCCCCTGGGCCGGCCCGTCGGCCCGCGAGGCACTGGATATCGCCCTGGCCGGCGGCGCCTTCGACTTGCCGCTGGGCATGCTGTTTCTGGATGATGGCGTGTTTCAGCTGGCACCTGCGCAGCAACCGGCACAGCTGCAACAGAAGAACCTGGCGGCCAACCTCCAGGCGCTGCCGATGTTCGGCGTGGAGGCCCTGTTCGCCGACGCCCGCAGCCTGCTCGAGCGCGGCCTGGACGCTGAACACCTGACACTGGACGTCGAGGTACTCGACGACGCTGCACTGGCAGCCCTGATCGACCGTTTTGACCAGGTGGTAACCCTCTGATGAGCACCCTGCACGTCATTTCCCACTCGCCGTTCGGCGATAACCGCCTGAGCAGCTGCCTGCGTCTGCTGGGCAGCAACGACGGCCTGCTGTTGTGCGGCGACGCGGTGTACGCGCTGCAGCCCGGCAGCGAGCCGCTGAAGGCGCTGCAACAAGCCAACCTGGGCGCAAGGCTGTTTGCGCTGGAAGAAGACCTGCAAGCCCGCGGCATCTCCAGCGACGCGGCCCGGGCCATCGACTACCCGGCGTTCGTGCAGCTGTCGCTGGACCACGACAAGGTCAACAGCTGGCTATGAGCACCCTGAGCCTCGACAACCGCGACATTGCCCTGGACAAGGACGGCTTCCTGGTCGACCTGAAGGACTGGTCAAAGCCCGTGGCACAAGCCCTGGCCGAGCGCGAAGGCCTGGAACTGACTCCCGAACACTGGGAGGTACTGGAGCTGCTGCGCCAGTTCTACCAGGAGTTCGAGCTGTCGCCGGCCACGCGCCCGCTGATCAAGTACACCGCCTTGAAGCTGGGCCCGGACAAAGGCAACAGCCTGCACCTGAACCGCCTGTTCAACGGCACCCCCGCCAAACTTGCCGCGAAGCTCGCGGGCCTGCCAAAGCCGACCAACTGCATATGACTGCCCCTACCCCGCTCACCCTCGAAACGCCCGCCGAACACCCCTTCGCCCAGTTCGTGCGCATTTTGGGCAAAGGCAAACGCGGCGCCCGCGGCCTGACCCGGGAAGAAGCCCGCGAGGCCATGGGCATGCTGCTGGACGGCAAGGTCGAGCAGACGCAGCTGGGCGCCTTCCTGATGCTGCTGCGTCACAAGGAGGAGAGCCCCGAGGAGCTGGCCGGCTTCACCGAAGCCGTGCGCCAGCGTGTACAGGCACCGCCCATCGCGGTCGACCTGGACTGGCCGAGCTATGCGGGCAAGAAGCGCCACCTGCCGTGGTTTCTGCTGGCGGCCAAGTGCCTTGCGAAAAACGGCGTGCGCATCCTGCTGCACGGCGGCGGCGCTCACACCGCCGGGCGCCTGTATACCGAACAGGTGCTGGAACAGGTGCAGATCCCGCTGTGCCGCGACTGGGCCAGCGTCGCCAGTGCCCTGGACGAGCACTGCATCGCGTTCATCCCCCTGCAGGACTGGGCGCCGCGCCTGCAGCACATGATCGACCTGCGCAACACCCTGGGGCTGCGCTCGCCCATTCACTCCCTGGCACGGGTGCTCAACCCGCTGCGGGCGCGGTGCGGCCTGCAGAGCATCTTCCACCCCGGCTACCAGGCCGTACACCGCGAAGCCAGTCGGCTGCTGGGCGATACGGCGATTGTGGTCAAGGGTGACGGCGGTGAGATCGAGATCAATCCGGATGCCACCAGCCACCTGTACGGCACTGCCCATGGCCAAGACTGGGATGAAGAATGGCCGCAGCTGTCGGCCCAGCGCCATGTGAAGCCGGCCAGCCTCGACCTGCAGCACCTGCTGGCAGTATGGCGCGGCGAGGCCCGCAACAGCTACGGTGAACTGGCTCTTGTATCGAGCATGGCGCTGGCGCTACGCGGCTTGGGGCAAACCCGAGAGGACGCCTTCACGCAGGCGCAGCACTGGTGGGATCAACGCCTGAGCTAGGCGACTGATCGGGGTTTTCGATCAAACAGGCCGATGCTTTGCGCCATTGGTTCGAACTTGAACCCGTACACTGGTCTCCAAGTTGAACGAATCGCCAAGGAGACCACCATGGGCCTGTTGATCGATGGCCGCTGGCATGACCAGTGGTATGAAGGCAGCAAAGACGGCACCTTCCAGCGCGAGAACGCGCAGCGGCGCAATCAGCTGCCCGCAGCCGACGCCGGGCGCTATCACCTGTATGTGTCGCTGGCCTGCCCCTGGGCGCACCGCACGCTGATCTTTCGCACGCTCAAGGGCCTGGACAAGCTGATCGACGTGTCGGTGGTCAGCTGGCTGATGGGCGAGAACGGCTGGACCTTCGACACAGCCCTGGGTTCGACGGGCGACAAGCTCGATCAGCTTGAATTCCTGCATCAGCGCTACACCCGCGACGACCCGCATTACACCGGCCGGGTCACGGTGCCGGTGCTGTGGGACAAGCAGGAACAACGCATCGTCAACAACGAGTCGGCCGAGATCATCCGTATCTTCAACACCGCCTTCGACGGGCTGACCAGCAATCGCCTTGACCTTTACCCCGAGCCGCTGCGCGCGAGCATCGATGCACTGAACGAGCGGATCTACCCTGCCGTGAACAACGGCGTGTACCGCGCAGGCTTTGCGACTACGCAAAAAGCCTACGAGCAGGCGTTCGACGAGCTGTTTGCCGAGCTGGATGCACTGGAAAAGCTACTGAACGACCAGCGCTACCTGACAGGCGAATACCTGACCGAAGCTGACTGGCGGCTGTTCACCACGCTGGTTCGGTTCGACGCGGTGTATCACGGGCACTTCAAGTGCAACCTGCGGCGCATCGCCGATTATCCGAACCTGTCGAACTGGCTGAGGGAGCTGTACCAGTGGCCGGGGGTGGCCGAGACGGTGAACATGGAGCATATCCAGCATCACTATTACATGAGCCACAAAACCATCAACCCGAACGGGATCGTGCCCAAGGGGCCATTGCAGGACTTTGCGGCGCGACATGATCGGGAGCGGCTGGTGGGCCGGGGGATTTGGGACAAGACCAGTTTTTGATCAGGGGTTGAAGGGGCCCTTCGCCAGCAAGGCTGGCCCCTGCAGTGGGTCGCGTGTACCTGCAGGAGCCAGCCTTGCTGGCGAAGCTGTTGTTACTGAGCCCCTTCGAACCACGCCAGCTTCTCGCGAAGCTGCACCACCTCGCCCACGATCACCAGCGTCGGCGCATGCACTTCATGCTCCGCCACCAGTTGCGGCAGGTCGGCCAGGGTGCCGGTAAACACCCGCTGGTTGGTGGTAGTGCCCTGCTGCACCAGCGCCGCCGGCGTACTAGCCGCACGACCGTGACGAATCAGCTCGGCACAGATGGTCGGCAAGCCCACCAGCCCCATGTAGAACACCAGGGTCTGCGCAGGCGCCACCAGGTCATTCCACGGCAGGTTGCTGGTACCGTCCTTGAGGTGGCCGGTCACGAAGCGCACCGACTGGGCATAATCGCGATGGGTCAGCGGGATGCCGGCATACGCCGAGCAGCCGCTGGCCGCAGTGATGCCCGGCACCACCTGGAAGGGTATGCCATGCTCGGCCAGCTCTTCGATCTCCTCGCCACCCCGGCCGAAGATGAACGGATCGCCGCCCTTGAGGCGCAGCACGCGCTTGCCTTGCTTGGCCAGGGTCACCAGCAGCTGGTTGATCTGGTCCTGCGGCACACTGTGATCGGCACGGCGCTTGCCCACGTAGATGCGCTCGGCGTCGCGCCGGCACAACTCGATGATGGCGGGCGCCACCAGGCGGTCGTACAGCACCACATCGGCCTGCTGCATCAGGCGCAGCGCACGGAAGGTCAGCAAGTCCGGATCACCCGGCCCCGCCCCCACCAGGTACACCTCGCCCGAGGTCTGCGGCAGCGCGCCGTCCACCTTGGCCTGCAGCAGGCGTTCGGCTTCGGCGCCCTGCCCGGCCAGCTGGCGCTCGGCAATCGGGCCCTGGAACACGTCTTCCCAGAACCCACGACGCTGGTTCACGTCGGGGTACAGCTCCTTGACCCGATGGCGAAAGCGCGCGGCCAGGCCGGCCAGTTCGCCATAGGCGGCAGGAATCCAGGTTTCCAGCTTGGCGCGGATCAGGCGTGCCAGCACCGGCGCATCGCCGCCGCTGGACACCGCTACCACCAGTGGCGAACGGTCGACGATCGCCGGGAAGATCACCGTGCACAAGGCTGGCGCATCCACCACGTTGACTGGCACACAGCGCTGGCGCGCATCGGCCGATACCTGGGCGTTGAGCGCCTGGTCGTCGGTGGCGGCGATGATCAGCTGGCAACCGTCGAGGTCGCTTTCGTGATAGCCGCGGGCCAGGGTCTGGCCGCCACTGGAGCGTGCCAGTTCGGCCAGTTGCCCCTCGATTTCAGGGGCAACCACCCGCAGCACGGCACCTGCATCGGCCAGCAGGCGAGACTTGCGCAGGGCAATCTCGCCTCCACCCACGACCAGCACCTGGCTGCCCCGCAGGTTGTGGAACAGCGGCAGGAACTCCATTTAACCGATGATCTCCAGGCCACCCATGTAAGGCTTGAGCACTTCCGGTACACGGATGCTGCCATCAGCCTGCTGGTAGTTCTCCAGCACTGCCACCAGGGTACGGCCTACAGCCAGGCCCGAGCCGTTGAGGGTGTGCACCAGCTCCGGCTTGCCGGTTTCCGGGTTGCGCCAGCGGGCCTGCATGCGGCGCGCCTGGAAGTCGCCGCAGTTGGAGCACGAGGAAATTTCGCGGTACTTGTCCTGGCTCGGCACCCACACTTCCAGGTCGTAGGTCTTCACGGCACTGAAGCCCATGTCGCCGGTGCACAGCGACAGTACGCGGTAAGGCAGCTCCAGCAGTTGCAGCACGCGCTCGGCGTTGGCAGTCAGGCCTTCGAGGGCTTCCATCGACTTGCCCGGCTCGACCACCTGGACCATCTCGACCTTGTCGAACTGGTGCTGGCGGATCATGCCGCGGGTATCGCGACCCGACGCACCGGCTTCGCTACGAAAGCACGGGGTATGGGCGACGAACTTGATCGGCAGTTGCTTGGCATCGACGATTTCGCCGGCCACGATGTTGGTCAGCGACACTTCGGCCGTCGGGATCAGGTAGAAGTCAGCCTCGCCTTCGCGGCTGATCTTGAACAGGTCTTCCTCGAACTTGGGCAGCTGGCCGGTACCTTGCAGCGCCGGGGCCTGTACCAGGTACGGGGTGTAGGCTTCCTCGTAGCCATGCTCGGCGGTGTGCAGGTTGATCATGAACTGCGCCAGGGCACGGTGCAGACGGGCGATCGGGCCGCGCAGCAGGGCAAACCGCGCGCCCGACAGCTTGGCTGCGGTCTCGAAGTCGAGGTAGCCGTTGCGCTCGCCCAGGGCGACGTGGTCCTGGATCGCAAAATCGAAGCTGCGCGGGGTGCCCCAGCGGCGCACTTCGACGTTGTCGTCTTCATCGGCGCCCACCGGTACGCTGGCGTCCGGCAGGTTGGGGATGGTCAGCAGGATAGCGTCCAGCTCTTCGCGGATACCTTCCAGCTCCACCTTGCCGGCAGCCAGTTCGTTGGCCATGCGCTCGACGTCGGCCATCAGCGGGGCAATGTCCTCACCCTTGGCCTTGGCCTGGCCGATGGATTTGGAACGGGCGTTACGCTCGGCCTGCAGCTGTTCGGTGCGGGTCTGCACAGACTTGCGGCGCTCTTCAAGTGCTTCGATGCGCGCGACATCCAGGCTGAAGCCACGGGAAGCCAGGCGATCCGCCACTTCCTGAAGTTGGCCGCGTAACAGTTGGGAATCGAGCATATCGTTTTCTCGCTGGTTCAGAATTTGGTCAAGGACAAACCGGCCCAGGTGGCGAGCAGGCCACCCACTACACTGAGGCTGGCATAGCCGAACGCCAGGGGCGCTTGCCCGCTTTCGAGCAGGCGTACGGTGTCCATGGAAAAGGATGAAAAGGTCGTCAGGCCGCCAAGGAAGCCGACGATCAGGCCTGCGCGCAGCTCGACCGGCACCAGCGGGCGATGCAGAAACAGCCCGTAGAGCAAGCCGATCAGCAGGCAGCCAATCAGGTTGACCGCCAGCGTACCGAGATAGAAGTGGCGTGGCCAGTGGGCATTGACCCAATTTCCCGCGGCAAAGCGCAGCAGCGTGCCGGCAATGCCCCCGGCGCTGACTGCGGCCACCAGGGCAATCATGGCTTCCTCCGCTGGCGCGGGCTCAGGCGATCGAGTTCGGCCAGGTGGCGCAGCTTCTCGCCGATCTTCAGTTCCAGGCCGCGAGGCACCGGCTGGTAGTACTGGCGCGGCGCGAGGTCATCGGGAAAGTAGTCTTCGCCCGCCGCATAGGCATCGGGCTCGTCGTGGGCATAACGGTACTCGTCGCCGTAGCCCAGCTGCTTCATCAGCTTGGTGGGTGCGTTGCGCAGGTGCAGTGGCACTTCCAGCGAACCATGCTCGGCGGCTTCGCGCAGGGCGGTCTTGAAGCCCATGTACACCGCGTTGCTCTTGGGCGCACAGGCCAGGTACGTAATGGCCTGGGCCACGGCCAGCTCGCCCTCGGGGCTGCCCAGGCGCTCCTGCACGTCCCACGCGGCCAGACACAGGCTCAGCGCACGCGGGTCGGCGTTGCCGATGTCTTCGCTGGCCATGCGCACCACGCGCCGCGCCAGGTACAACGGGTCGCAGCCGCCATCGAGCATGCGTGCGAACCAGTACAGCGCCCCATCGGGGTTGGAGCCGCGCACCGATTTGTGCAATGCGGAAATCTGGTCGTAGAAGGCCTCGCCGCCCTTGTCGAAACGTCGACGGGTATCACCGAGCAGGCTTTGCAGCAGCTCCACCCCGATCTCGCTGCCGTCTTCGGCCAGGTCCGAGGCATTCTCCAGCAGGTTGAGCAGGCGCCGGCCATCGCCATCGGCGGCAGCCAGCAGCATCTTGAAGGCTTCGTCGCCCAGGCTCAGGTTGCGCTTGCCCAGGCCGCGCTCCTCGGTCAGTGCGCGCTCCACCAGGCGGTGCAACGCGGCTTCGTCCAGGCTCTTGAGCACATACACACGCGCCCGCGACAGCAGGGCGTTGTTGAGTTCGAACGAGGGGTTTTCGGTGGTGGCGCCGATGAAGATCAGCGTGCCGTCTTCCACATACGGCAGAAAGGCGTCCTGCTGCGACTTGTTGAAGCGGTGCACTTCGTCGACGAACAGGATGGTGCGCCGCCCGTACTGGGCGGCCTGCTGCTTGGCGATCTCCACCGCCTGGCGGATCTCCTTGACCCCGGCCAGTACGGCTGAAACAGTCTCGAAGTGCGCCTCGCAGAACTGTGCCAGCAAACGCGCCAGGGTGGTCTTGCCCACCCCGGGCGGGCCCCAGAAGATCATCGAGTGCAGCGCGCCCTGCTCCAGTGCCTCGCGCAGCGGCTTGCCGCGCGCCAGCAGGTGCTGCTGGCCGACGTATTCGTCCAGGTTGGCCGGGCGCAGGCGCGCGGCCAAGGGCTGGGCAACAGGGTCACTTCGAAACAGGTCCATGGACGCGGGCTTGACCTCTTTACTCTTGAATCACGTCGGCGCCTTCAGGCACGACGAACTTGAATTTGCTCGCCGGGATCGGCTCATTGGCCTTGACCCCGCTGAACAGGATATTGGTGCGCTGGCCGACGCTGTCGATCAGTTGCATATCGTTCACCAGCCCCTTGCGGAACGACAGGCGCAGCGAGTCGAACAGGGTGTCCTTGGTTTTGGGCTTGAGCGTGAAATCGATCACGTCACCCTGTTGCTTGGAGGTGATATCGAAGCTCTGGCTGATTTTCGAGATATCACCCGACAACAGCAAGGCCGGCGTTTCGGTCAGACGCTCGTCGAGCTTCTTGATGGTCGCCTGCTCCAGGTCCGGGTCCCACAGGGTCACCTTCTTGCCGTCCGACACCACCACCTGCTCGGCAGGCGCATCGGTGTGCCAGTAGAACAGGCCAGGGCGCTGTACCGCCATCTGACCGGTGGTTTCCTGCAACTGGGTGCCGCTGCCATCGAGGGTCAGTTGCGAGAAACCGGCAGAAATGGTCTTGGACGTCTCCAGCAATTGGGTCAGGCTTTTGACGTCCGCCTCTGCGGCGAAAACCGAAGCGCTGGACAGGGCCATGGCGGAAACCAACAGCATGCGAATCAGGCGCATGGAAATCCTCGTTGCAGTAGGGGTGGGCCGGCGGCCGTCAATGGCCGCCGGCAGATAAGGAATCATCAGTCGCGCATCGGTCCGGGCGCAATCACTTCACGCGAACCGTTGGTGTTCATGGCAGTGACCACACCGGCCATTTCCATCGCCTCGATCATGCGGGCGGCGCGGTTGTAGCCAATCTTGAGCTTGCGCTGTACCGCGGAAATGGAGGCACGACGGCTTTCGAGCACGAACTGCACGGCCTCGTCGTACAGCGCGTCGGTTTCGGCGTCATCGTCACCGCCACCACCACCGCCCCCATCGAAGCCGCTGCCGGCCTCTTCGACACCGCTGAGGATGTCGTCGTTGTAGTCCGGGGCGCCGCGCAGCTTCCAGGCCTCGACCACGCGGTGAACCTCTTCGTCGGACACGAAGGCGCCGTGCACGCGAATCGGCAGGCTGGTGCCCGGCGGCATGTACAGCATGTCACCATGGCCCAGCAGTTGTTCGGCGCCGCCCTGGTCGATGATGGTGCGCGAGTCGATCTTGCTCGATACCTGGAACGCCATGCGGGTCGGGATGTTGGCCTTGATCAGGCCGGTGATCACGTCCACCGACGGACGCTGGGTGGCCAGGATCAGGTGGATACCGGCAGCCCGCGCCTTCTGCGCGATACGGGCGATCAGTTCTTCGACCTTCTTGCCGACGATCATCATCATGTCGGCGAATTCGTCCACCACCACCACGATGGTCGGCAGGGTCTTGAGCAGCGGCGGCACGTCATCCATGCTTTCGCGCTTGAACATCGGGTCGTAGATCGGCTCGCCCGCTTCTTCGGCGTCCTTGATCTTGCGGTTGAAGCCGGCCAGGTTGCGCACGCCCATGGCCGCCATCAGCTTGTAGCGGCGCTCCATCTCGGCCACGCTCCAGCGCAGGGCATTGGCGGCGTCCTTCATGTCGGTGACCACCGGGCACAGCAGGTGCGGGATGCCTTCGTAGATCGACAGCTCGAGCATCTTCGGGTCGATCATGATCAATTTGGCGTCTTCGGGGCCGGACTTGAACAGGATCGACAGGATCATCGCGTTCACGCCCACCGATTTACCGGAACCTGTGGTACCGGCCACCAGCAGGTGCGGCATCTTGGCCAGGTCGGTGATCACCGGCTTGCCGCCGATATCGTGCCCCAGGGCCATGGTCACAGGCGACTTGGCCTCGTCATACTGCGGCGACGACAGCACCTCGGAGAAGCGCACGATCTGGCGGTCTTCGTTGGGGATCTCGATACCCACCGTGGTCTTGCCCGGGATCACTTCGACCACGCGCACGCTGGTTACCGCCAGCGAGCGCGCCAGGTCCTTGGCCAGGTTGGCGATGCGGCTGACCTTGACCCCGGCGGCCGGCTGGATTTCGTAGCGGGTGATCACCGGGCCGGGGTGGATCGAGTCCACCGACACTTCAACCCCGAACTCCTTGAGCTTGATTTCCAGCAGATGGCCCACGCCCGCCAAGGACTCTGGCGAATAGTTGACCTTCTTCTTCTCGGCCGGGTCGAGAATCGAAATCGGCGGCAGCGTGCCTTCGATGGCGCTGTCCACGAACAACGGTGCCTGCTTTTCCTTCTGCACGCGCTTGCTCGGCTCTGGCGCCTTGGCCGGCGCCGGCATGATCACCGGTGGCACATGCTGCTCGCGTTCGGCCACATGCTTGCTCAGCGCGGTATCGCGCTCGATGATGCGTTCCTTGGCCTTGAGCTGCTCGCGGCGGTCGGGCACCACAGGCGCCACCACGTCGTGCACCTGCTCGTCGACTTCACGCAGTTGGGCAACCAGGCGCTTGCGCTCGTTGCGCCCGGCCCACCAGCGGTTGGCAGCACCCTGGAACAGTTCGAACAGGTCGAGGGTGATCTTGCCGGTGATGTCCATCACCTTGAACCACGACAGGTCGGTGAACACGGTCAGGCCGAACAGGAACAGCGCGATGAACATCAGGGTGCTGCCCTGCACGTTCAGCGCATTCTTGGCCAGGTCACCCAGGCTTTCGCCCAGCGCGCCGCCCGCCGAGGCCGGCAGGCTCGGGGCCGAATGGAAATGGATATGCGCCAGCGCGGCGCCCGACAGCACCAGGAACACCAGGCCGATCAAACGCCAGGAGAACAGCCAGCCGCTCCACTGCCAGGGCTGATGACGTTCGCGGAAGATCTGCCAGGTCTTGATCGCCAGCAGCAACGGGAAGATATAGGCGAAATAGCCCAGCACCATGAACAACACGTCGGCAAAGAACGCCCCGGCGCGACCGGCGGCGTTCTGCACCTGCTCGACATTGCTGGTATGGCTGAAGCCCGGGTCGGCCTGGTCGTAGGTGAGCAGGGCCATCCACAGGTACAGGCACAGCGCGCCCATGGCGATCAGCGCACCTTCCTTGAGCCGGTAGTGCAGCTGCTGGCGCCAGATCGGCTCGGGGTTGGGTGTTGCGGTGGATTTCTTCAAAACGCGTCTATTCCTGCGCTCAATGCGCGTCCAACAGGGGTCGACCGGGCGACCGGGTCAACAAACCACTACTTTTAACATTACTGCCCGCCTGCCGCCATGACGGCACGCCGGAACGAGGCGTAAACGGGGGCCAATTTCCTATACGGCAATTTGAGCACGCATTCTCTTTTGTGACAAAGGCTTATGCGGGGTTTTTGCGTAGTTGGGACAGCATAGTGCAGGTTAAGTTGCGCCGCCCGCCAACGCCGGCGGCGCAACGGCAGGCGCCGGCCTTGCCGACGAAGCCTTTTGCGGCGATCCTTCCCCTCCCCTCCTCCACCGCACGGCGACCCACCTCCATGCTGACCTGGCTGAGCCGCAACAACCTGGACTTCCCGCCCCTGGAAAAGGCCCTGCACGAACCCAACGGCCTGCTCGCCGCCGGCGGCGACCTGAGTGCCGAGCGCCTGGTGCAGGCCTATCGCCATGGCTGCTTCCCCTGGTACCAGGACGGCCAGCCGATCCTGTGGTGGTCGCCCGACCCGCGCACCGTATTGTTCCCGGACGAGCTGCACGTGTCGCGCTCGCTGCGCAAGGTCATTCGCCAGGGCCGCTATCAGGTCAGCTTCGACCAGGACTTTGCCAGCGTGATCAGTGCCTGTGCGGCGCCTCGCGACTATGCCGACGGCACCTGGATCACCGACCCCATGCAGGCTGCCTACCTCACGCTGCACCAGCAGGGCTTCGCCCACTCGGTGGAAGTGCGCGAAAACGGCGAGCTGGTGGGCGGGCTCTACGGCCTGGCCATGGGCCGCCTGTTCTTTGGCGAATCGATGTTCAGCCGCGCCGACAACGCCTCCAAGGTGGGCTTCGTGCACCTGGTCGAACACCTCAAGGCGGCCGGCTTCGTGCTCATCGACTGCCAGATGCCCACCAACCACCTGCACAGCCTCGGCGCCCGCGCCATCGCCCGCAGCGCCTTTGCCGAGTACCTGCGCAACTACCTCGACCAGCCGGCCAACGTCAGCTGGGCCTGACGTCCTGGCGTTTGCTAGGCGAGTTTTCACAGCTGGCTTACACTTAATCCAAACGCACCTCCCGAGGGGTTGATCATGACAGAGCTGGCGCGGTTGAAGTTTTATGCCACTCAACCCCATGCCTGCAGCTACCTGCCAGACGAGCAAGCCACCACGCTGTTTCTCGACCCGAGCCAGCCAATGGACGCCAACGTCTACGCAGACCTGTCGGAAATGGGCTTTCGTCGCAGCGGCGACCACCTGTACCGCCCGCATTGCCAGAACTGCAACGCGTGCGTACCTGCGCGCATTCCGGCGGCTCGCTTTACGCCCAATCGCCAGCAGAAGCGCATCATCAAGCGCAACGCCGACCTGGTGGTGACCCCCGCACGCCCTCGGTTCAACGAAGAATACTTCGAGCTGTACCGCCGCTACATCGAGCAGCGCCATGCCGACGGCGACATGTACCCGCCCAGCCGCGACCAGTTCTCCACCTTCCTGGTCCGCGACCTGCCGTTTTCACGCTTCTACGAGTTTCGCCTGGACGGCAAGCTGCTGGCGGTGGCGGTCACCGACCTGCTGCCCAACGGCGTATCGGCGGTGTACACCTTCTACGAACCCCAGGAAGAACGGCGCAGCCTGGGACGTTTCGCGATCCTCTGGCAGATCAGCGAAACCCTGCGCCTGGGGCTTGAAGCGGTCTATCTCGGGTACTGGATCAAGAACTGCAAAAAGATGAATTACAAGACCCAGTACCGCCCCATCGAGCTGCTGATCAATCAACGATGGGTCACGCTTAACTGAAACCCTTGGCTTGAACCCCATTTTTCGGGCACAATGCACGCCACTTTTTAGCCTGGCGCAGTTGCACCGGGCCGGCAACTGGACACCGAGGGCTTTACTGCATGTCGAAAGAAGACAGCTTCGAAATGGAAGGCACTGTCGTCGACACCCTGCCCAACACCATGTTCCGCGTGGAGTTGGAAAATGGGCACGTCGTTACCGCGCATATCTCCGGCAAGATGCGCAAGAACTACATCCGTATTCTCACCGGCGACAAGGTCCGCGTCGAACTGACGCCTTATGACCTGAGCAAAGGGCGCATCACCTACCGCGCCCGCTAAACGCTACACACAAGAACGCCCGGCCAGTGCCGGGCGTTTTTGCGTGCCTGCCTGAAAAGCCTCGCCGGCAAGGCCGACCCCTACCAGGGCTGCATCACCCCGCAGGAGCCGGCCGTGCCGGCGAACGCGATCAGGCCATCTCGGCCGTGGTCTCGAAGTCGAACACCAGCTCGCCATCGCGCAGGTCGATGTGCACCACGCCGCCATGCTCGGCCAGCTCGCCAAACAGGATCTCTTCGGCCAGCGGCCGCTTGATCTTGTCCTGGATAAGCCGCGCCATGGGCCGCGCACCCATCTGCGCATCGTAGCCACCGGCTGCCAGGTAGCTGCGAGCAGCATCCGACACCTCCAGCAGTACGCGCTTGTCTTCCAGCTGGGCCTGCAGTTCGGTGAGGAACTTGTCGACCACGCTCTTGATCACTTCGTGGCTCAGGCGACCAAACTGGATGATGGTGTCCAGGCGGTTGCGGAACTCCGGCGTGAAGCTCTTCTTGATCACTTCCATCGCGTCGGACGAGTGGTCCTGATGGGTAAACCCGATCGAGGCCCGTGCCGCAGTCTCGGCGCCGGCGTTGGTGGTCATGATCACGATGACGTTGCGAAAGTCCGCCTTGCGCCCGTTGTTGTCGGTCAGGGTACCGTGGTCCATCACCTGCAGCAGCAGGTTGAAGACTTCCGGGTGAGCCTTCTCGATTTCATCGAGCAGCAGCACGCAATGTGGCTGCTTGGTGATGGCTTCGGTCAACAGGCCGCCCTGGTCGAAACCGACATAGCCCGGAGGCGCACCGATCAGGCGCGACACGGTGTGACGCTCCATGTACTCGGACATGTCGAAACGCACCAGCTCGACCCCCAGCGCCTTGGCCAGCTGACGCGCCGCCTCAGTCTTGCCCACCCCGGTAGGGCCTGCAAACAGGAACGAGCCCACCGGCTTGTCCGGCGCCTTCAGGCCGGCACGCGACAGCTTGATGGCGGTGGCCAGCGAATCGATCGCGGCATCCTGGCCAAACACGGTCAGCTTCAGGTCGCGCTCCAGGTTGCGCAGCAGCTCCTTGTCGGAACTGGTGACGTGCTTTGGCGGAATGCGCGCAATCTTGGCGACGATGTCTTCCACCTGCTGCACATCGATGCGCTTGACGCGCTTCTCGACCGGCTGCAGGCGCTGGTACGCCCCCGCCTCGTCGATCACGTCGATGGCCTTGTCCGGCATATGCCGGTCATTGATGTAGCGCGCTGCAAGCTCCGCTGCGGCACGCAGCGACTCATCGCTGTACTCGATGCTGTGATGGGACTCGAAACGCCCCTTGAGGCCGCGCAGGATGCCGATGGTGTCTTCCACCGACGGCTCGCTGACATCCACCTTCTGGAAGCGCCGCGCCAGGGCCCGGTCCTTCTCGAAGATGCCGCGGAACTCCTGGAACGTAGTCGAGCCGATGCAACGGATATCACCCGAAGACAGCAGCGGCTTGAGCAGGTTGGACGCATCCATCACCCCGCCCGATGCCGCACCGGCGCCGATGATGGTGTGGATTTCGTCGATGAACAGGATCGCCTGCGGACGCTTGCGCAGTTCGCCGAGCAGCGCCTTGAAGCGCTTCTCGAAGTCGCCACGGTACTTGGTACCGGCCAGCAAGGCGCCCAGGTCCAGCGAATAGACCACGCTCTGGGCCAGCAGGTCAGGCACCTGACCGTCGACGATACGCTTGGCCAGGCCTTCGGCGATGGCGGTCTTGCCCACCCCGGCCTCGCCCACCAGCAGCGGGTTGTTCTTGCGCCGACGCGCAAGGATCTGCGCCACGCGCTCGACCTCGGTCTCGCGCCCCACCAGCGGGTCGATACGCCCCTGGCGTGCCAGTTCGTTGAGGTTGCTGGCATAGGCATCCAGCGGATTGCTCGAGGACGAGGCTTCGCCGCCGTCTTCGTCCTGCATGTCCTGCTCGCCGTCCTGGTGTTCGCCATGGCCCGGCACCTTGGAGATACCGTGGGCGATGTAGTTGACCACGTCGATTCGCGCGACACTTTGCTGTTTGAGCAGGAACACCGCCTGGCTTTCCTGCTCGCTGAAGATCGCCACCAGCACATTGGCGCCGGTGACTTCACGTTTACCCGAGCTCTGTACATGGAACACGGCACGCTGAAGCACCCGCTGGAAGCCCAGGGTTGGCTGGGTCTCGCGGTCTTCATCATGCACGGGGATCAGTGGCGTGGTGGAGTCGATGAACTCCTGCAGGTCGTGCTTGAGCTTGTCGAGGTTGGCTCCACAGGCACGCAAAACGGTTGCGGCGGCCTCATTATCCAAAAGCGCCAGCAGAAGGTGTTCGACGGTCATGAACTCATGACGCTTCGAACGGGCCTCCTTGAAGGCCAGATTGAGGGTGACTTCGAGCTCGCGGTTTAACATAGCTTCACCTCATACCCAAGTGGTCGGCGATTAACCGTCCTTCTCGATTTCACAGAGTAGCGGATGCTGGCTTTCCCGGGCGTATTGGTTGACCTGCATGGCCTTGGTCTCGGCGATGTCGCGGGTAAACAATCCGCACACTGCCCGCCCTTCTGTATGGACGGCCAGCATGACCTTGGTCGCCAGCTCGCGATTCAGGTTAAAAAACACCTCGAGCACTTCGACGACGAAATCCATCGGTGTGTAGTCATCGTTGAACAAAACCACCTTGTACATCGGTGGTGCCTGCAGCGCGGGCTTGGCTTCCTGTACCGCCAGACCAGAGCCATCGTCCTCATCCTGCTGCGGGCGATCCTGATTGAATGTTAGTCGAATCTGGCTATGTGCATGCATGGAAAGAAATTCATCATTTCGACAGGTTAAGGTTGAATGTGGACCGCCTGGCCACACGCCGGAACGGCCGTCGCCTGACCTTGACTATCGGCAAATCGGTGTTACAACCAATAAGAGCCCACCGTGGTCGATAAAGATCCGCGCAGTCAACCAGAATTTTCGCAGGTTCATAGGCGGATGGAGTGGATGATACTCCAGTGATGGAGTCCTTTGCAGAGGGATATGAGGATGGCAACCGGCAAAGTCAAGTGGTTCAACAATGCCAAGGGATTCGGATTCATCAACGAGGATGGCAAGGATGAGGACCTGTTTGCCCACTTCTCTGCCATTAACATGGAAGGTTACAAGACCCTGAAGGCCGGACAAGTCGTCACATTCGATATCATTCAGGCACCCAAGGGGTTTCATGCGCAGAACATAAGACCCGTCGTCACCAGCGCCCAGAGCGAGCCCGCCGGCAGCGCGACCACGATCGACGCCTGAACACCCCAGGAACACCAGGGCCGGCCTGCCCTCTCGGACAGGCCGGCCTTTTGCTGCCCGCTTACATGTGCTTGATCAGCGCCTCACCGAAGCCCGAGCTCGACACCAGCGTCGCGCCTTCCATCAGGCGTTCGAAGTCGTAGGTCACGGTCTTGGCCTTGATAGCCCCGTTGGTGCCCTTGATGATCAGGTCCGCCGCCTCTGTCCAGCCCAGGTGACGCAGCATCATCTCGGCCGACAGGATCACCGAACCAGGGTTGACCTGATCCTTGCCGGCGTACTTGGGCGCCGTGCCGTGGGTGGCCTCGAACATGGCCACGGTGTCCGACAGGTTGGCACCCGGCGCGATACCGATACCGCCCACCTCCGCCGCCAGGGCGTCGGACAGGTAGTCACCGTTCAGGTTGAGGGTGGCGATCACGTCGTACTCGGCCGGACGCAGCAGGATCTGCTGGAGCATGGCGTCGGCAATGGCGTCCTTGACGATCACTTCACGCCCGGTCTTGGGGTTCTTGAATTTCATCCACGGGCCGCCATCGAGCAGCTCGGCGCCGAATTCGTTCTTGGCCACCTCGTAGCCCCAGTCCTTGAAGGCCCCCTCGGTGAACTTCATGATGTTGCCCTTGTGCACGATGGTCAGCGACTCGCGGTCGTTATCCACCACATACTGCAGGGCCTTGCGCACCAGGCGCTGGGTGCCTTCCTTGGAAACCGGCTTGATGCCGATGCCGCAATCCTGGTCGAAGCGGATCTTGGTGACACCCATTTCCTCCTTGAGGAACTTGATGACCTTGTTCGCCTCGGGCGAGCCGGCCTTCCACTCGATGCCGGCATAGATGTCCTCGGAGTTCTCGCGAAAGATCACCATGTCGACGTCGCCAGGTTTTTTCACCGGGCTGGGCACACCCTCGAACCACACCACCGGACGCAGGCACACGTACAGGTCCAGTTGCTGGCGCAGGGCGACGTTCAGCGAACGGATGCCACCGCCGACCGGGGTGGTCAGCGGGCCCTTGATCGATACCACGTAGTCTTTCACCGCATCCAGGGTTTCCTGGGGCAGCCAGGTGTCCTGGTCGTAGACCTGGGTGGCCTTCTCGCCGGCGTACACCTCCATCCAGGAGATCTTGCGCTTGCCGCCATAAGCCTTTTCGACTGCAGCATCGACCACCTTGATCATCACCGGGCTGACATCGACGCCAATACCGTCACCTTCAATGAAGGGGATGATCGGATTGTCGGGAACATTGAGAGAATGGTCTGCGTTGACGGTGATTTTGTCACCGACTGCCGGAACCTTGATTTTCTGGTATCCCATGCTGCACTCCGCTTTTTTCTGGTTGATAGGACTTCATGCAATCCCCAGAGCCTAACCCAGTTGAACGCAGACGCAAACCTCGCCGAAAAAACCGTCATACCAGCGTAAAACGCTCTACGTCTTTGGTCTAAAAGTGGCCATCCGACATGTTGACCTTGATGATTACGACCAAGGGTTTGATATACTCCGCCGGTGACCAAAGGGTCACTGGGGGCGACCGGTCCGAATAGAGACGTCCGGCCCCGACAAGACTGGGCTGTTACCGCAGTTCAGCCGTTTGACACTCGACTGATGCAACCCACCATCACAGCCCGGAATCCTCGACTTTCTGCTCATGGATCCGCTTGAGCGAAGCGCCTATCCTGCGCACCCCTCGAGATTCCGCGCACGCTCAGCAAAACAGAGAGTTAACCCGAATATGCCCACCCGATCCAAGATCATCTACACCTTCACCGACGAAGCCCCCGCCCTCGCCACCTACTCACTGCTGCCCATCGTCGAAGCGTTCACCGCCACTGCCGACATCGCCGTCGAAACCCGTGACATCTCGCTCGCTGGCCGTATCCTCTCTGCCTTCCCTGAACAGCTCGGCGCCGACAAGCAAGTGGCCGACCACCTGGCAGAACTGGGCCAACTGGCAACCACGCCTGAAGCCAACATCATCAAGCTGCCGAACATCAGCGCCTCGGTACCGCAGCTGAAGGCCGCGATCAAGGAACTGCAAGCCAAGGGCTTCAACATCCCGGACTACCCGGACACCGTCAGCACCGACGCGGAAAAAGAAGCCCGCGCCCGCTACGACCGCATCAAGGGCAGCGCCGTGAACCCGGTACTGCGCGAAGGTAACTCCGACCGCCGCGCACCGCTGTCGGTCAAGAACTACGCCCGCAAGCACCCGCACAAGATGGGCGCCTGGGCAGCCGACTCCAAGTCGCACGTCGCGCACATGGACAACGGCGACTTCTACGGCAGCGAAAAAGCCGCGCTGATCGAAGCCGATGACAGCCTGCGCATCGAACTGCTGGCCAAGGACGGTTCGACCACCGTCCTGAAAGAGAAAACCGCGGTCAAGGCCGGCGAAATCGTCGACTGCGCCGTGCTCAGCACCAAGGCCCTGCGCAGCTTCATCGCTGCCCAGATCGAAGAAGCCAAGGCCCAGGGCGTACTGCTGTCGGTTCACCTGAAAGCCACCATGATGAAGGTCTCCGACCCGATCATGTTCGGCCAGATCGTCGCCGAGTACTACAAGGACGCGCTGACCAAGCACGCCGCCGTACTGGAGCAGGTCGGCTTCAACCTGAACAACGGCATCGGCGACCTGTACGCCCGCATCAAGGACCTGCCAGCCGAGCAGCAGGCCCAGATCGAAGCCGACGTGCAGGCCGTGTATGCCGTGCGCCCGGCGCTGGCCATGGTCAACTCCGACAAGGGCATCACCAACCTGCACGTGCCGAGCGACGTCATCGTCGACGCCTCGATGCCGGCGATGATCCGCGACTCGGGCAAGATGTGGAACACCGAAGGCCAGCTGCAGGACACCAAGGCAGTGATCCCGGATCGCTGCTACGCCACCATCTACCAGGCGGTGATCGAAGACTGCAAGCAACACGGCGCCTTCGACCCTACCACCATGGGCAGCGTGCCGAACGTCGGCCTGATGGCACAGAAGGCCGAAGAGTACGGCTCCCACGACAAGACCTTCCAGGCCAAGGCTGATGGCGTGATCCGCGTCGTCGACGGCAAAGGCAACCTGCTGCTGTCCCAGGACGTCGAGGCCGGCGACATCTTCCGCATGTGCCAGACCAAGGACGCGCCGATCCAGGACTGGGTCAAGCTGGCCGTCAACCGTGCCCGCGCCAGCGCCACCCCGGCGATCTTCTGGCTCGACCCGCAACGCGCCCACGACGGCGTGCTGATCGAGAAGGTCCAGAAGTACCTGAAAGACCACGACACCACCGGCCTGGACATCCGTGTCCTGTCGCCTGTCGAGGCCATGAAGGTTTCGCTGCAGCGCATCCGTGCCGGCGAAGACACCATCTCGGTCACCGGCAACGTGCTGCGTGACTACCTGACCGACCTGTTCCCGATCATGGAACTGGGCACCAGCGCCAAGATGCTGTCGATCGTGCCGCTGATGAACAACGGCGGCCTGTTCGAAACCGGCGCCGGCGGTTCGGCACCCAAGCACGTGCAACAGCTGGTGGAAGAAAACTTCCTGCGCTGGGATTCGCTGGGCGAGTTCCTGGCCCTGGCAGCTTCGCTCGAGCACCTGAGCACCGCCTACGCCAACCCCAAGGCCAAGGTACTGGCTGCGACCCTGGACCAGGCCACCGGCCAGTTCCTGGACAACAACAAGTCCCCTGCGCGCAAGGTTGGCAGCATCGACAACCGTGGCAGCCACTTCTACCTGACCCTGTACTGGGCCCAGGCACTGGCTGCACAGACCGATGACGCGGCGCTGCAAGCACGCTTCGCACCGCTGGCCAAGGCACTGACCGAGAACGAAGCGACCATCGTCGCCGAGCTCAACGCAGTCCAGGGCAAGCCGGTTGAAATCGGTGGTTACTACTACCCCGATGCCGAGCTGACCGCCAAGGCAATGCGCCCGAGCCAGACCTTCAACAACGCGGTTGCCGCGCTGTAAGGTTGGCTTGAGCTGACACAC
Organism: Pseudomonas palmensis; assembly: GCF_049942755.1. NCBI lineage: Bacteria > Pseudomonadati > Pseudomonadota > Gammaproteobacteria > Pseudomonadales > Pseudomonadaceae > Pseudomonas > Pseudomonas palmensis. The sequence continues at coordinate 4,397,751 of NZ_CP187958.1, read as the reverse complement.
AGACCCCGGCCACGCACCGGGGTTTGTGCTTTCTGGACATCGGCGGCGCCCTCTTCGCCGGCAAGGCCGGCTCCTACAGCCCTTTGTAGGAGCCGGCCTTGCCGGCGAAGAGGCACGCCACCCCACTACGAAGGCACCCGCATGACCTGGCAACCCCACATCACCGTCGCCACCATCGTCGAAGACAACGGCCGCTTCCTGCTGGTCGAGGAATTCAAGGCCGGCCGGCACGTCTTCAACCAGCCCGCCGGCCACCTCGAAGCCAACGAAACCCTGCTCGAAGCCGCCCTGCGCGAGACCCTCGAAGAAACCGCCTGGGACGTCGAGCTTACCGGCATCGTCGGCATCTACCTCTATACCGCCCCCAGCAACGGCGTGACCTACCAGCGCATCTGCTTCGCTGCCCGCCCGCTTCGCCACCACCCCGAACGCGCCCTGGACACCGACATCGTGCGCGCCACCTGGCTCACCCGCGACGAACTGCTGGCCGACCCCGAGCGCTGGCGCAGCGAGCTGGTGCCGCAATGCATCGACGACTACCTGGCCGGCCCGCTGCACAGCCTGAGCCTGATCCGCAATTGAAGCCGCGGCTTTCGCCTTGCGCGGCGCAGCCTGATAGAATCGACGTCTTTTTCCAGATACACAGCCGGTACCTATGACCAGTCCAGCACTCTACGAACCCGAAAAGACACGCGTCATCGTCGGCATGTCCGGCGGCGTGGACTCTTCCGTCTCCGCCCTCCTGCTGATCGAGCAGGGCTACCAGGTGGAAGGCCTGTTCATGAAGAACTGGGAAGAGGACGACGGCACCGAATACTGCACCGCCCGCGAAGACCTGGCCGATGCCCAGGCCGTGTGCGACCGCATCGGCATCAAGCTGCACACTGCCAACTTTGCCGCCGAGTACTGGGACCACGTGTTCGAGCACTTCCTGGAAGAGTACAAGGCCGGGCGCACGCCGAACCCGGACATCCTGTGCAACCGCGAAATCAAGTTCAAGGCGTTCCTCGACTACGCCCTGATGCTCGGTGCCGACCTGATCGCCACCGGCCACTATGTGCGCCGCCGCGACATCGACGGGCGTACCGAGCTGCTCAAGGGCCTGGATCCGAACAAGGACCAGAGCTACTTCCTGCACGCCGTCGGCGGCGAGCAGATCGCCCGCACGCTGTTCCCGGTGGGCGAACTGGAAAAGCCCGAGGTGCGCGCCATCGCCGAAAAACACGGCCTGGCCACGGCCAAGAAGAAGGACTCCACCGGTATCTGCTTTATCGGCGAGCGCCGTTTCAGCGATTTTCTCAAGCAGTACCTGCCGGCGCAGCCCGGTGAAATCCAGACCACCGAGGGTGAAGTCATCGGCCAGCACCACGGCCTGATGTACCACACCATCGGCCAGCGTCAGGGCCTGGGCATCGGCGGCCTCAAGGATGCCAGCGACGAGCCGTGGTACGTGCTGGAGAAAGACCTCAGCCGCAACGTGCTGGTGGTCGGCCAGGGCAACGAGCACCCGTGGCTGTTCTCCCGCGCCCTGCTCGCCTCGGAGATCTTCTGGGTCAACCCCGTCGACCTCTCCAGCCCGCGCCAGCTGACGGCCAAGGTGCGCTACCGCCAGAGCGACCAGGCGTGCACCCTGGAACGCACCGCAAGCGGCTACCGCGCCGTTTTCGACGAGCCGCAGCGCGCCGTGACGCCGGGCCAGTCGGTGGTGTTCTATGACGGTGAGGTATGCCTGGGGGGCGGTGTGATCGAAGTGGCCGAGCCCTGGAGCAGCCGCTGATGAACCAGATGCAAGAACAACTGGTCGCTCTGGGCGGGGTATTCCAGGCCGCCGTGCTGGTCGACCGAATCGCCCGCACGGGCCAGGCCAGCGAGGCCGACCTGGGCTGCATGCTCGGCAGCCTGCTGGTACGCGACCCCAAGGACACCCTGGAGGTGTTCGGCGGTGACGACCTGAACCTCAAGGATGGCTACCGCGCCCTGGCCAGCGCGCTGGAGCGCGACCCTGCCAGCCTGCAGCGCGAGCCGCTGCGCTACGCCTTGTCGATGCTGGGCCTGGAGCGCCAGCTGGCCAAGCGTGGCGACATGCTCGACACCATCGGCAAGCGTCTGCCGCAGATCCAGTCCCAGGCCGATCATTTCGGCCTGGTGCATGAAAACGTGATCGCTTCGTGCGGCGCCCTCTATCAGGACACCCTGAGCACCCTGCGCCAGCGTATCCAGGTGCATGGCGACATGCGCAACCTGCAGCAGCCCAACAATGCCTCGAAGATCCGCGCCCTGCTGCTGGCCGGCATCCGTGCTGCGCGCCTGTGGCGCCAGCTGGGCGGGCACCGCTGGCAGCTGGTGATCAGCCGGCGCAAGCTGCTCAAGGAGCTGTACCCGATGCTGCGCGGCTGACCCTGGCCACGTCGCGGCCTTCGCTGGCTTGCCAGCGAAAAGGCCCGAAAGACCTTTTGTCACCCTCAAAACCCGGGCGCGTTTTTCATGTATGATATGCGCCCTTTTCGTTGCCCGACTGTCCGAGAACACCCCATGCAGCTTTCCTCGCTCACTGCGGTTTCCCCTGTTGACGGCCGCTACGCCGGCAAAACCCAGGCCCTGCGCCCCATCTTCAGCGAATACGGCCTGATCCGTTTCCGCGCCCTGGTTGAGGTCCGCTGGCTCCAGCGCCTGGCCGCCCACCCGCAAATCGCTGAAGTACCAGCGTTTTCCGCCGAAGCCAACGCCGTGCTCAACGCCCTGGCCGACGACTTCGCCCTCGAGCACGCCGAGCGCGTCAAAGAGATCGAGCGCACCACCAACCACGACGTCAAGGCCATCGAGTACCTGCTCAAGGAGCAGGCCGCCCAGCTGCCGGAACTGGCCAAGGTCAGCGAGTTCATCCACTTCGCCTGCACCAGCGAGGACATCAACAACCTGTCCCACGGCCTGATGCTGCGCGAAGGCCGCGACAGCGTGCTGCTGCCGCTGATGCGCCAGATCGCCGAGTCGATCCGCGAACTGGCCCACCGCTTCGCCGACGTACCGATGCTGTCGCGCACCCACGGCCAGCCGGCTTCGCCGACTACCCTGGGCAAAGAGCTGGCCAACGTGGTGTACCGCCTGGAGCGCCAGATCGCCCAGGTTGCCGCCGTGCCGCTGCTGGGCAAGATCAACGGCGCCGTGGGCAACTACAACGCCCACCTGTCGGCCTACCCGCAGATCGACTGGGAAGCCAACGCCCGCGCCTTCATCGAAGACGAGCTGGGCCTGGTATTCAACCCCTACACCACCCAGATCGAACCGCACGACTACATTGCCGAGCTGTTCGACGCGATCGCCCGCTTCAACACCATCCTGATCGACTTCGATCGCGATATCTGGGGCTACATCTCGCTGGGCTACTTCAAGCAGCGCACCATTGCCGGCGAAATCGGTTCCTCGACCATGCCGCACAAGGTCAACCCGATCGACTTCGAGAACTCCGAAGGCAACCTGGGCATCGCCAACGCGCTGTTCCAGCACCTGGCCAGCAAGCTGCCGATCTCGCGCTGGCAGCGCGACCTGACCGACTCCACCGTGCTGCGCAACCTGGGCGTCGGTTTCGCCCACAGCGTGATCGCCTACGAGGCCAGCCTCAAGGGCATCAGCAAGCTGGAAATCAACGAAGCCCGCATCGCCGAAGACCTGGACGCCTGCTGGGAAGTCCTGGCCGAGCCGATCCAGACCGTGATGCGCCGCTACGACATCGAAAACCCGTACGAGAAGCTCAAAGAGCTGACCCGCGGCAAAGGTATCAGCCCTGAAGCGCTGTTAACCTTCATCGATGGCCTGGACATGCCGGCCGAAGCCCGCGCCGAGCTGAAGAAGCTGACCCCGGCCAACTACATCGGTAATGCCGCGGCACAAGCCAAACGCATCTGATTGCCCCCGCGTTTTGACGCCCGGCTTGGCCGGGCGTTTTTATTGCTGAAAGAAAATTACTTTTTTTCAATAGGTTACACATGAATCCTGATACCCCACTTCAGCTGCTGGGCGGACTGACTGCCCGCGAATTCCTGCGCGACTACTGGCAGAAGAAGCCCCTGCTGGTTCGCCAGGCCTTCCCTGATTTCGAAAGCCCGATCGATGCCGATGAACTGGCCGGCCTGGCACTGGAAGAGGAAGTCGAATCGCGCCTGGTCATCGAACATGGCGAGCGCCCGTGGGAACTGCGCCGCGGCCCGTTCGACGACGCCACCTTCAGCACCCTGCCTGAGCGCGACTGGACCCTGCTGGTACAAGCCGTCGACCAGTTCGTGCCGGAAGTGGGCGAGCTGCTGGAGAGCTTTCGCTTTCTGCCAAGCTGGCGCATCGACGACGTGATGATCAGCTTCGCCGCCCCGGGTGGCAGCGTGGGCCCGCACTTCGACAACTACGACGTGTTCCTGCTGCAAGGCCAGGGCAAGCGCAACTGGAAGATCGGCCAGATGTGCGACAGCGACAGCCCGCTGATCGAGCACGCCGACCTGCGCATCCTGGCCGACTTCGAGCAGACCGACGAGTGGACCCTGGAACCGGGCGACATGCTCTACCTGCCACCGCGCCTGGCCCACTACGGTGTGGCCGAAGACGACTGCCTGACCTATTCGGTCGGCTTCCGCGCGCCGAGCGCCGCCGAAGTGCTGACCCACTTCACCGACTTCCTCAGCCAGTTCCTGCCTGACGAAGAGCGCTACACCGACGCCGACGCCCAGCCAGTGAGCGACCCGCACCAGATCCAGCGCGACGCCCTGGACCGCCTCAAGGGCCTGCTGGCCGAGCACATGAGCGACGAGCGCCTGCTGCTGACCTGGTTCGGCCAGTTCATGACCGAACCACGCTACCCGGAACTGGTGGCTGGCGAGGCACTGAGCGAAGAAGACCTGATCGACAGCCTGGAACAGGGTGCGATCCTGATCCGCAACCCGAGCGCGCGCCTGGCCTGGTCGGAAGTCGACGACAACGTGCTGCTGTTCGCCAGCGGCCAGAGCCGCCTGCTGCCGGGCGAACTGCGCGACCTGCTCAAGCTGATCTGCGCCGCCGACGCCCTGCACGTGGAAAACCTCGCGCCATGGCTTGGCGACGAAAATGGCCTTACCCTGATCTGCGAACTGGTCAAGCAAGGAAGCCTGGGATTTGCCAATGAATAAGATCGAAGTACGCCTGGCCGATTGGCAGAAAGACAACGCCGACATCCGCCGTATCCGCGAATCGGTGTTCATTGCCGAGCAGAACGTGCCGCCAGAGCTGGAGTGGGATGCCGACGACAACATCGCCGTGCACTTCCTGGCCTTTGAGGGTGACTACGCCATCGGCACCGCCCGCCTGTTGCAGGATGGCCAGATCGGGCGCGTGTCGGTGCTCAAGGACTGGCGCGGGCTCAAGGTGGGTGACGCACTGATGCAGGCCGCCATCGCCGAGGCGCAGAACCGCGATCTGCGCCAGCAGAAGCTCACCGCACAAGTGCATGCCACCGCATTCTACGAGCGCCTGGGCTTCAAGGTTGTCAGCGAGGAGTTCCTCGAGGCCGGCCTTCCGCACGTGGACATGGTGCGCGACTCGCAGTAAGCGCCAGCCCTGTCGCCGGCAAGACCAGCTCCCATACCTGCGGGAGCCGGCCTTGCCGGCGAACAGGCCAGCACAACCGCTACAAATTTGCCATCATGTCCACTCCACCCGCGGAGACCATGGACATGCCGCTACGCCCCCTGCTCGCCACCCTGCTTCTGTCGTTCAGCCTCAGTGCGCTGGCCGCCACCGAAGTCCTGCCGCTGAACCACCGCACCAGCGCCGAACTGCTCCCAGCCGCGCAAGCCTTCATCGGCAAGGACGGCAGTATCAGCACCTTCGAAAACAAGCTGATCGTCAATGCCGAGCCCGGCAAGATCGACGAACTTCGCACCCTGCTGCAACAACTGGACACCGCCCCCAAGCGCCTGCTGATCAGCGTCGACAACACCGACAGCAACGTCCAGGACAACCGCGGCAACGCCCGCGTGATCCGCTACGGCACCGCCAACCGCGAGGGTGGGCTGCAACAGGTGCAGGCCAGCGAGGGCACTCCAGCGCTGATCCAGGTTGGCCAGAGCATTCCCATCACCAGCACCCAGACCGACAGCTACGGACGCGTGCAGAGCAACACCGAGTACCGCAACGTCACCCAGGGTTTCTACGTCACCGCCAGCGTCACCGGCGAAACCGTGCACCTTGCCATCAGCACCAACAATGACCGGATGAGCCAGGAACGCCCCGATGTAGTGAAGGTGCAAAGCACCGACACGAAGGTCACCGGCAAGCTTGGCGAGTGGATCAGCCTGGCAGGTGTCAACGCTCAAAGTCAGGCCGATCGCAGCGCTTCGACCCTCAGTTACTCCACCCAGCGCGGTGAGAACATGACTTTGCGGGTAAAAGTCGAGGCACTGGACTGACCCCGCGTCGTTCAAGGCCTCGACCAAAGGCCTCGAAACTGACTGACGAGTCGTATTAGACCAAAGATGTAGTGGATGAAAAAAAGCACTACAAAACATTTGACGCCCCCGAATCGCAGAGGCATGATGGCCCCGCTCCCGCTAATCAGAGGCCCTGGCAAGGGCCTTCGAGTTGCGCTCTGACCTACCCGACCTGAGCCGATTCGTGTCTGTACAGCCCACAAGGCGGTTTGACGAGATTGCGACTGGAACGAAGTTGTCCCGAGGGACGGAAGCGCATCAAACGGTAGACGGCACACCCTGATCGACGCAGCACGGCAACCACGAGCCAACCTGCCCGGCAGCCACGCCAAGGACCTGCTCACTTCCCCCTTCGAGCCCCATCGTTCAACGTCGCCATTTCGCCCACACCACTGGCTGCCAGTGCTTCTGACCAGCGAGCAATCGGAGCTGCCCCTGTACGCACAGCGCAGCCGACAGAGCGAACATTTTTTACCGACCTATGCGACGAGGTTTACTTTCATGGCACTGACACGCGAACAGCAAATTGCAGCCCTCGAAAAAGATTGGGCCGAGAACCCACGCTGGAAAGGCGTGACCCGTACCTACTCTGCCGCTGATGTCGTTCGTCTGCGTGGCTCGGTTCAACCTGAGCACACCCTGGCCCGCATGGGTGCCGAGAAGCTGTGGAACCTGGTAACCAAAGGCGCCCACCCTTCGTTCCGCCCTGAAAAAGATTTCGTCAACTGCATGGGCGCCCTGACCGGCGGCCAGGCTGTTCAACAGGTCAAGGCCGGTATCCAGGCTATCTACCTGTCCGGCTGGCAAGTGGCTGCCGACAACAACTCGGCCGAGTCCATGTACCCCGACCAGTCGCTGTACCCGGTGGACTCCGTGCCAACCGTGGTCAAGCGCATCAACAACTCGTTCCGTCGCGCCGACCAGATCCAGTGGAAAGCCGGCAAGAACCCGGGCGACGACGGCTACATCGACTACTTCGCACCGATCGTGGCTGACGCTGAAGCCGGTTTCGGCGGCGTACTCAACGCCTACGAGCTGATGAAGAACATGATCGAGGCAGGCGCCGCCGGCGTTCACTTCGAAGACCAGCTGGCCTCGGTTAAAAAATGCGGCCACATGGGCGGCAAGGTACTGGTTCCGACCCAGGAAGCCGTACAGAAGCTCAGCGCTGCCCGCCTGGCAGCCGACGTCGCCGGTGTACCGACCATCATCCTGGCCCGTACCGACGCCAACGCCGCCGACCTGCTGACCAGCGACTGCGACCCGTACGACCAGCCATTCGTGGTGGGTGAGCGTACCCAGGAAGGTTTCTACAAGGTACGTGCCGGTCTGGACCAGGCGATTGCCCGCGGCCTGGCCTACGCACCGTATGCCGACCTGATCTGGTGCGAAACCGCCAAGCCGGACCTGGACGAAGCACGCCGCTTTGCCGAAGCCATCAAGAAGGAATACCCGGACCAGATCCTGTCCTACAACTGCTCGCCTTCCTTCAACTGGAAGAAGAACCTGGACGACGCGACCATCGCCAAGTTCCAGCGCGAGCTGTCGGCCATGGGCTACAAGCACCAGTTCATCACCCTGGCTGGCATCCACAACATGTGGCACGGCATGTTCAACCTGGCGCACGACTACGCCCGCAACGACATGACTGCCTACGTGAAGCTGCAGGAGCAGGAATTCGCCGACGCGTCCAAAGGCTACACCTTCGTGGCGCACCAGCAGGAAGTGGGCACTGGCTACTTCGACGACATGACCACCGTGATCCAGGGTGGCAAGTCTTCGGTAACCGCCCTGACCGGCTCGACCGAAGAAGAGCAGTTCCACTGATCGGCTGATCGATTGGTGACATTCGGGTAACACGCAAGACCCGGGGCCTGTGATGGGGCTCCGGGTCTTGTGCCATTCATACCCCGTGCAGGCGCCAGCCTTGCCGGCGAAAAGGCCAGCCGCCCGGCACAAGGCTTCCTTATTACCCCCGATTGGCTATGCTAGTGCACACCGGCGTCAGCGGACGGCCGTGGCAGCGCAGATACCGACGCGCCACCCCCGCGCACAACCCTGAGCCAGAGCCCAGCGCCAGCACGCAGACACTGCCCGAAACAGGGGCGCACAAACTTGCCGGCCACACCCTTGAACAACAACTTTTAGTTGACGCAGGAGGTAGGAATAACAAGAGCTCTTCAAATGATATTAATTATCATTTCGAAACTTGCATTTCGTTACGCCATACAAGAAACATAATTAACAAAAGCACGCGCAATCCACGGAATACGTGGCCTGCAGCGAGTTACGAAAGATTTTTGTTCTTAATGCTACGAATAAATTTGCTGCAGAAATTTTACTTGCTACGGGTTTACCCATAAAATCAGCGCGATAGATTTCGCTGCGACATATCGTCACTGCTCTACTTCTTTTCAAGCTCAGAGACCAAGCGCTCTGTTAAGGATTTTCAGCATGCCCGATTCGACAGGACTCATCGCCCACAACTGGGGCTTTGCCATCTTCCTTTTGGGTGTCGTCGGCCTGTGTGCCTTCATGCTCGGCCTGTCCGCCCTGCTGGGCAGCAAGGCCTGGGGCCGCAGCAAGAACGAACCGTTCGAGTCCGGCATGCTGCCAACAGGCGGTGCCCGCCTGCGTCTTTCCGCCAAATTCTATCTGGTCGCGATGCTGTTCGTGATCTTCGATATCGAAGCCCTCTTTCTCTTTGCATGGTCTGTGTCCGTCCGCGAAAGCGGCTGGACCGGATTCGTCGAAGCACTCGTTTTCATAGCAATTCTGTTGGCAGGTCTTGTCTACCTATGGCGCGTCGGGGCCCTCGATTGGGCTCCCGAAGGTCGTCGCAAGCGGCAAGCGAAGCTGAAACAATGAGGCTTTGGCAATGCAATACAATCTCACCAGGATCGACCCCGATGCGCCCAACGAGCAGTATCCAATCGGTGAACGGGAAACCGTCTCCGATTCGCTGCTAGAGGACCAGGTCCACAAGAACATCTTCATGGGCAAGCTCGAAGATGTACTCAGTGGAGCCGTCAACTGGGGGCGCAAGAATTCCCTGTGGCCGTACAACTTCGGCCTCTCCTGCTGCTACGTGGAAATGACCACGGCCTTCACGGCACCCCACGACATCGCCCGCTTCGGCGCCGAGGTCATCCGGGCATCGCCGCGTCAGGCCGACTTCATGGTCATCGCCGGCACCTGCTTCATCAAGATGGCGCCGATCATCCAGCGCCTGTACGAGCAGATGCTCGAACCCAAGTGGGTCATCTCCATGGGTTCGTGCGCCAACTCCGGTGGCATGTACGACATCTACTCGGTCGTTCAGGGGGTCGACAAGTTCCTCCCCGTGGATGTCTACGTGCCTGGCTGCCCGCCTCGCCCCGAAGCGTTCCTGCAAGGCCTGATGCTGCTGCAGGAATCGATCGGCAAGGAGCGGCGCCCTCTTTCGTGGGTCGTCGGCGATCAAGGCGTGTACCGCGCCGAGATGCCGTCGCAGAAAGAGCAGCGTCGTGAACAGCGTATCCAGGTTACCCACCTGCGCAGCCCCGACGAAGTCTGATCCAGCGACCTGCCGCCTGTTCATTCGAGCAGGCGGCCTGGCTTCATTCTCTACGTTGACCGAAAGCGATCGAGACCATGACAGCGGACACCGCTATTTACATCCCGCCTTACAAGGCTGACGACCAGGATGTGGTCGTCGAATTGAACAATCGTTTTGGCCCCGAGGCGTTCACCGCCCAGGACACCCGCACCGGCATGCCGGTGCTTTGGGTTGCCCGCGCCAAGCTGATCGAAGTGCTGACCTTCCTGCGCAACGTGGCCAAGCCGTACAGCATGCTGTACGACCTGCACGGCGTGGACGAGCGCCTGCGCACCCAGCGTCGCGGCCTGCCGGGCGCCGACTTCACCGTGTTCTACCACCTGCTGTCCGTCGAGCGTAACAGCGACGTGATGATCAAGGTGGCACTGAACGAAGGTGACCTGAACCTGCCCACCGTCACCGGTATCTGGCCCAACGCCAACTGGTACGAGCGCGAAGTCTGGGACATGTTCGGCATCGACTTTGCCGGCCACCCGCACCTGACCCGCATCATGATGCCGCCCACCTGGGAAGGCCATCCGCTGCGCAAGGACTTCCCGGCGCGCGCCACCGAGTTCGACCCCTACAGCCTGAACCTGGCCAAGCAGCAGCTCGAGGAAGAAGCCGCACGCTTCAACCCCGAAGCCTGGGGCATGAAACGTTCCGGTGCCAACGAGGACTACATGTTCCTCAACCTTGGCCCCAACCACCCTTCGGCTCACGGTGCGTTCCGTATCGTGCTGCAGCTGGACGGTGAAGAGATCGTCGACTGCGTCCCGGACATCGGCTACCACCACCGTGGTGCCGAGAAGATGGCCGAGCGCCAGTCCTGGCACAGCTTCATCCCCTACACCGACCGCATCGACTACCTGGGCGGGGTGATGAACAACCTGCCCTACGTGCTCGCGGTCGAGAAGCTGGCCGGCATCAAGGTGCCGCAGAAGGTCGACACCATCCGCATCATGATGGCCGAGTTCTTCCGCATCACCAGCCACCTGCTGTTCCTGGGTACCTACATCCAGGACGTCGGCGCCATGACCCCGGTGTTCTTCACCTTCACCGACCGTCAGCGCGCCTACACCGTGATCGAAGCCATCACCGGTTTCCGTCTGCACCCGGCCTGGTACCGTATCGGTGGCGTGGCCCACGACCTGCCGCGCGGCTGGGAAAAACTGGTCAAGGACTTCGTCGACTGGCTGCCCAAGCGCCTCGACGAGTACACCAAGGCCGCCCTGCAGAACAGCATCCTCAAGGGCCGTACCATCGGCGTGGCTGCCTACAACACCAAGGAAGCCCTGGAATGGGGCGTCACCGGTGCCGGCCTGCGTTCGACCGGTTGCGACTTCGACCTGCGCAAGGCACGCCCGTACTCGGGCTACGAGAACTTCGAGTTCGAAGTGCCGCTGGCCAGCAATGGCGATGCCTATGACCGCTGCATGGTGCGCGTGGAAGAAATGCGCCAGAGCATCAAGATCATCGACCAGTGCATGCGCAACATGCCGGAAGGCCCGTACAAGGCGGATCACCCGCTGACCACGCCGCCGCCAAAAGAGCGCACCCTGCAGCACATCGAGACCCTGATCACGCACTTCCTGCAGGTTTCGTGGGGCCCGGTCATGCCGGCCAACGAGTCCTTCCAGATGATCGAAGCGACCAAGGGCATCAACAGTTACTACCTGACGAGCGACGGCGGCACCATGAGCTACCGCACCCGGATCCGCACTCCGAGCTACCCGCACCTGCAGCAGATCCCTTCGGTGATCCGCGGCAGCATGGTCGCGGACCTGATTGCGTACCTGGGCAGTATCGACTTCGTTATGGCTGACGTGGACCGCTAAGCATGAATAACACGCTTATCCAAACCGACCGTTTCGCCCTGAGCGAAACCGAGCGCTCGGCCATCGAGCACGAGATGCACCACTACGAGGACCCGCGCGCGGCGTCCATCGAAGCCCTGAAGATCGTTCAGAAGGAACGCGGCTGGGTGCCGGACGGCGCCGTGTACGCCATCGGCGAAGTGCTGGGCATCCCTGCCAGCGACGTCGAAGGCGTGGCCACCTTCTACAGCCAGATCTTCCGCCAGCCGGTCGGCCGCCACATCATCCGTGTGTGCGACAGCATGGTCTGCTACATCGGCGGCCACGAGTCGGTGGTCAGCCAGATCCAGAGCGAGCTGGGCATCGGCCTGGGCCAGACCACCGCAGACGGGCGTTTCACCCTGCTGCCGGTGTGCTGCCTGGGCAACTGCGACAAGGCCCCGGCCCTGATGATCGACGACGACACCTTTGGCGACGTGCAACCTGCCGGCGTTTCCAAACTGCTGGAGGGTTACGTATGACCATCACTTCCTTCGGCCCGGCCAACCGCATCGCGCGCGCCGCCGAAACCCATCCGCTGACCTGGCGCCTGCGCGACGACGGCGAGCCACTGTGGCTCGACGAGTACCAGGCCAAGGACGGCTACACCGCTGCCCGCAAGGCACTGGCGCAGATGTCGCAGGACGACATCGTGCAGACCGTCAAGGACTCCGGCCTCAAGGGCCGTGGCGGTGCGGGCTTCCCGACGGGCGTCAAATGGGGCCTGATGCCCAAAGACGAATCCATGAACATCCGCTACCTGCTGTGCAACGCGGACGAAATGGAGCCCAACACCTGGAAGGACCGCATGCTGATGGAGCAACAGCCCCATCTGCTGATCGAAGGCATGCTGATCAGTGCCCGCGCGCTCAAGGCCTACCGCGGCTACATCTTCCTGCGTGGCGAATACACCACCGCCGCGCGCAACCTCACCCGTGCGGTCGAGGAAGCCAAGGCTGCCGGCCTGCTGGGCAAGAACATCCTGGGCAGCGGTTTCGATTTCGAGCTGTTCGTGCACACCGGCGCCGGGCGTTACATCTGCGGTGAAGAAACCGCACTGATCAACTCCCTCGAAGGCCGCCGCGCCAACCCGCGTTCCAAGCCGCCCTTCCCTGCCGCCGTGGGCGTGTGGGGCAAGCCGACCTGCGTGAACAACGTCGAGACCCTGTGCAACGTGCCGGCCATCGTCGGCAACGGCATCGACTGGTACAAGTCGCTGGCCCGCGAAGGCAGCGAAGACCACGGCACCAAGCTGATGGGCTTCTCCGGCAAGGTGAAGAACCCTGGCCTGTGGGAACTGCCCTTCGGCGTCACCGCCCGCGAGCTGTTCGAAGACTACGCCGGCGGCATGCGCGACGGCTTCAAGCTCAAGTGCTGGCAGCCAGGCGGCGCCGGTACCGGCTTTTTGCTGCCCGAGCACCTCGACGCCCAGATGTACGCCGGCGGCATCGCCAAGGTCGGTACCCGGATGGGTACGGGCCTGGCCATGGCCGTTGACGACAGCGTCAACATGGTCTCGCTGCTGCGCAACATGGAAGAGTTCTTTGCCCGCGAATCGTGCGGCTTCTGCACCCCGTGCCGCGACGGCCTGCCGTGGAGCGTCAAGCTGCTGCGCGCCATCGAGAAAGGCCAGGGTCAGCCAGGCGACATCGAGACGCTGCTGGGGCTGGTCGGTTTCCTCGGCCCAGGCAAGACCTTCTGCGCTCACGCACCCGGTGCGGTCGAGCCGCTGGGCAGTGCCATCAAATACTTCCGCCCCGAGTTCGAAGCCGGCATCGCAGCCACTGCTGCACCGCGCCCGGACTTGGCCAAACCCGTTGTGGTTGGCGCATAACGAACAAGAAGACGGGCGGTCCGTGCCGCCCGTTGCCCGCGATGCTCGCCCGGATGACGGCGAACCGCAGGCATACAGCTTTCCATTAGCCACGCCCGCAGACGCGGGCCAACGAAGAACTTTGAACCATGGCCACTATCCACGTAGACGGCAAAGAGCTCGAAGTCAACGGTGCAGACAACCTGTTACAGGCGTGTCTGTCGCTAGGCCTCGACATCCCCTATTTCTGCTGGCACCCGGCGCTCGGTAGCGTCGGTGCCTGCCGCCAGTGTGCGGTCAAGCAGTACACCGACGAGAACGACACCCGTGGTCGCATCGTCATGTCCTGCATGACCCCTGCCACCGATGGCAGCTGGATTTCCATCGAAGACGAAGAAGCCCGCGTGTTCCGCGCCAGCGTCGTCGAATGGCTGATGACCAACCACCCGCACGACTGCCCGGTGTGCGAGGAAGGCGGTCACTGCCACCTGCAAGACATGACGGTGATGACCGGCCACAACGAGCGCCGCTACCGTTTCACCAAGCGTACCCACCAGAACCAGGAGCTCGGCCCGTTCATCTCCCACGAGATGAACCGCTGCATCGCCTGCTACCGCTGCGTGCGCTACTACAAGGACTACGCCGGCGGTACCGACCTGGGCGTGTTCGGTGCGCACGACAACGTGTATTTCGGCCGTGTCGAGGACGGTGCCCTGGAGAGCGAGTTCTCCGGCAACCTGACCGAGGTCTGCCCGACCGGTGTGTTCACCGACAAGACCCACTCCGAGCGCTACAACCGCAAGTGGGACATGCAGTTCGCCCCGAGCATCTGCCATGGCTGCTCCAGCGGCTGCAACATCAGCCCGGGCGAGCGCTACGGTGAACTGCGCCGCATCGAGAACCGTTTCAACGGCTCGGTGAACCAGTACTTCCTGTGCGACCGTGGCCGCTTCGGCTACGGCTACGTCAACCGTACCGACCGCCCACGCCAGCCACTGCTCCAGGACGGCCAGAAACTGGGCCTGGACGCCGCGCTGGACAAGGCCGCCGACATGCTGCGCGGGCGCAACATCGTGGGTATCGGTTCGCCCCGTGCAAGCCTGGAGAGCAACTACGGCCTGCGCGAGCTGGTGGGTGCCGAACATTTCTATGCAGGCATGGAAGCCGGTGAGCTGGAGCGCGTGCGCCTGGCTTTGCAGGTGCTCAACGACAGCCCGCTGCCGGTGCCGACCCTGCGCGACATGGAAGACCATGACGCGGTGTTCGTGCTTGGCGAAGACCTGACCCAGACCGCTGCCCGCGTGGCCCTGGCCCTGCGTCAGTCGGTCAAGGGCAAGGCCGAGGCGATGGCCGATGCCATGCGCGTTCAGCCGTGGCTCGATGCCGCGGTGAAGAACATCGGCCAGCACGCCATGTACCCGCTGTTCATTGCCAGCCTGAGCGAGACCAAGCTCGACGACGTGGCGCAAGAGTGCGTGCACGCCGCGCCGGACGACCTGGCCCGCATCGGTTTCGCCGTGGCCCACGCCATCGACCCGAGCGCCCCAGCCGTCGAAGGCCTGGACGCCGAAGCCCTGGACCTGGCCAAGCGCATCGCCGACGCCCTGGTCGCGGCCAACCGCCCACTGGTGGTTGCCGGTACTTCGCTGGCCTCCAGGGCTCTGATCGAAGCTGCCGCCAACATCGCCAAGGCACTCAAGCTGCGCGAGAAGAACGGCTCGCTGAGCCTGGTGGTGCCCGAGGCCAACAGCCTGGGCCTGGCCATGCTCGGTGGCGAGTCGATCGATGCGGCGCTGGACGCCGTGATCGCCGGCAAGGCCGATGCCATCGTGGTGCTGGAAAACGACCTGTACAGCCGCGTACCGGCTGCCAAGGTCGACGCTGCCCTGGCCGCGGCCAAGGTGGTGATCGTTGCCGACCACCAGAAAACCCCGACCACCGACCGCGCGCACCTGGTGCTGCCGGCCGCCACCTTCGCCGAGGGCGACGGTACCCTGGTCAGCCAGGAAGGCCGCGCCCAGCGCTTCTTCCAGGTGTTCGACCCGCAGTACCTGGACAGCAGCATCCTGGTGCACGAAGGCTGGCGCTGGATGCATGCACTGCGTGCCACCCTGCTCAACAAGCCGGTCGACTGGACCCAGCTGGACCACGTGACCCACGCCGTGGCTGGCGTGGTGCCGCAACTGGCCGGCATCGTCAACGCCGCGCCATCGGCCGCGTTCCGCATCAAGGGCATGAAACTGGCCCGCGAGCCGCTGCGCTACTCGGGCCGTACCGCCATGCGCGCCAACATCAGCGTGCACGAGCCACGTACCCCGCAAGACCCGGACACCGCGTTCGCCTTCTCCATGGAAGGCTACTCGGGCTCCGCCGAACCGCGCCAGCAGGTGCCGTTCGCCTGGTCGCCGGGCTGGAACTCGCCGCAGGCCTGGAACAAGTTCCAGGACGAGGTCGGTGGTCACCTGCGTGCAGGCGACCCGGGCACCCGCCTGATCGAGACCCAGGGCGACAGGCTGAACTGGTTCGCCAGCGTTCCGGCGGCGTTCTCGCCGGCCCGTGGCACCTGGCAGGCCGTGCCGTTCTACCACCTGTTCGGCAGTGAAGAGAACTCTTCGCGCGCCGCCCCGGTGCAGGAGCGCATCCCGCAGGCCTACGTGGCACTGGCCAAGTCCGAAGCCGACCGCCTGGGCGTCAACGACGGCGCACTGCTGAGCCTGAACGTGGCCGGCCAGACCCTGCGTCTGCCGCTGCGCATCAATGAGGAACTGGGCGCAGGCCTGGTTGCATTGCCCAAAGGCCTGGCCGGCATCCCGCCTGCCATCTTCGGTGCATCCGTCGAAGGCTTGCAGGAGGCAGCACAATGACCTGGTTCACCCCTGAAGTGATCGATGTGATCCTCACTGTCATCAAGGCCATCGTGGTGTTGCTGGCGGTGGTGGTCTGCGGTGCGCTGCTCAGCTTCGTCGAGCGTCGCCTGCTGGGCTGGTGGCAGGACCGTTACGGTCCTAACCGCGTCGGCCCGTTCGGCATGTTCCAGATTGCCGCCGACATGCTGAAGATGTTCTTCAAGGAAGACTGGAACCCGCCCTTCGTCGACAAGGTGATCTTCACCCTGGCGCCGGTGGTGGCCATGAGCGCCTTGCTGATCGCCTTCGCGATCATCCCGATCACCCCGACCTGGGGTGTCGCGGACCTGAACATCGGCCTGCTGTTCTTCTTCGCCATGGCCGGCCTGTCGGTGTACGCCGTCCTGTTCGCCGGCTGGTCGTCGAACAACAAGTACGCCCTGCTCGGCAGCCTGCGGGCCTCGGCCCAGACCGTGTCGTACGAAGTGTTCATGGGCCTGGCGCTGATGGGCATCGTGGCCCAGGTCGGCTCGTTCAACATGCGCGACATCGTCGAATACCAGGCGCAGAACCTGTGGTTCATCATTCCGCAGTTCTTCGGCTTCTGTACCTTCTTCATCGCTGGCGTGGCCGTGACTCACCGTCACCCCTTCGACCAGCCGGAAGCGGAACAGGAACTGGCCGACGGCTACCACATCGAATATGCCGGCATGAAATGGGGCATGTTCTTCGTGGGCGAGTACATCGGCATCATCCTGATCTCGGCGCTGCTGGTAACCCTGTTCTTCGGTGGCTGGCACGGGCCGTTCGGCATCCTGCCGCAACTGTCGTTCGTGTGGTTCGCCCTGAAGACCGCGTTCTTCATCATGCTGTTCATCCTGCTGCGCGCCTCGATCCCGCGCCCGCGCTATGACCAGGTGATGGACTTCAGCTGGAAGTTCTGCCTGCCGCTGACCCTGATCAATTTGCTGGTGACCGCTGCGCTCGTGTTGCTCAACACGCCAGCTGTTGCGGCCCAGTGAGGATTTGACCCATGTTCAAGTATATTGGCGACATCGTTAAGGGCACTGGCACCCAGCTGCGCAGCCTGGTGATGGTGTTCTCCCACGGGTTCCGCAAACGCGACACCCTGCAATACCCCGAAGAGCCGGTCTACCTGCCGCCGCGCTACCGCGGCCGCATCGTGCTGACCCGCGACCCCGACGGCGAGGAGCGCTGCGTGGCCTGCAACCTGTGTGCCGTGGCCTGCCCGGTGGGTTGCATCTCGCTGCAGAAGGCCGAGACCGAAGACGGTCGCTGGTACCCCGAGTTCTTCCGCATCAACTTCTCGCGCTGCATTTTCTGCGGCCTCTGCGAGGAAGCCTGCCCGACCACCGCGATCCAGCTCACCCCGGATTTCGAAATGGCCGAGTTCAAACGTCAGGACCTGGTGTACGAGAAAGAAGATCTGCTGATCTCCGGCCCCGGCAAGAACCCTGATTACAACTTCTACCGTGTTGCAGGTATGGCCGTTGCCGGCAAGCCGAAGGGCGCCGCGCAGAACGAAGCCGAGCCGATCAACGTGAAGAGCTTGCTCCCTTAAGGAAGAAAGATGGAATTCGCTTTCTATTTCGCATCCGGTGTCGCCGTGGTGTCCACCCTGCGGGTGATCACCAACACCAACCCGGTGCATGCCCTGCTCTACCTGATCATTTCGCTGATCTCCGTGGCGATGACCTTCTTCGCCCTCGGCGCGCCGTTTGCCGGCGTGCTCGAAGTGATCGCCTACGCTGGCGCCATCATGGTGCTGTTCGTGTTCGTGGTGATGATGCTCAACCTGGGGCCGGCCTCGGTCGCCCAGGAGCGCGGCTGGCTCAAGCCCGGCATCTGGGGCGGGCCGGTGTTCCTCGCCGTCCTGCTGCTGGCCGAACTGCTGTACGTGCTGTTCGTGCAGCCGAGCGGCGCCGCCATCGGTCATACCACCGTTGACGCCAAGGCCGTGGGCATCAGCCTGTTCGGCCCTTACCTGCTGGTGGTGGAACTGGCCTCGATGCTGCTGCTGGCTGCAGCAGTGACGGCGTTCCACCTCGGCCGCAACGAGGCGAAGGAGTAAATCATGTCAGCAATTCCTCTCGAACACGGCCTGGCCGTCGCCGGCATCCTGTTCTGCCTCGGCCTGGTCGGGCTGATGGTGCGCCGCAACATTCTGTTCGTACTGATGAGCCTGGAAATCATGATGAACGCCTCGGCACTGGCATTCATCGTGGCGGGCAGCCGCTGGGCGCAACCGGACGGGCAGATCATGTTCATCCTGGTGATCAGCCTGGCCGCCGCCGAGGCCAGTATCGGCCTGGCGATCCTGCTGCAGCTGTATCGCCGCTTCCACACTCTCGATATCGATGCTGCCAGTGAGATGCGCGGATGAACCTACTCTTTCTGACCTTCGTCTTCCCCCTGATCGGCTTTGTGCTGCTGTCGTTCTCGCGTGGGCGGTTCTCGGAGAACCTGTCGGCGCTGATCGGTGTCGGTTCGATCGGCCTCTCGGCCATCGTGGCCGCCTACGTGATCTGGCAGTTCAACGTCGCCCCGCCTGAAGGCGGCGCGTACAGCCAGCTGCTGTGGCAGTGGATGCAGGTGGGCGACTTCAAGCCCAACTTCACCCTGTACCTGGACGGCCTGTCGGTGACCATGCTCGGCGTGGTGGTCGGCGTGGGCTTCCTGATCCACCTGTTCGCCTCGTGGTACATGCGTGGTGAAGCCGGCTACTCGCGCTTCTTCGCCTACACCAACCTGTTCATTGCCAGCATGCTGTTCCTGATCCTGGGCGACGACCTGCTGTTCATCTACTTCGGTTGGGAAGGCGTTGGCCTGTGCTCGTACCTGTTGATCGGTTTCTACTACAGCAACCGCAACAACGGCAACGCAGCGCTCAAAGCCTTCATCGTCACCCGTATCGGCGACGTGTTCATGGCCATCGGCCTGTTCATCCTGTTCCAGCAACTGGGCACCCTGAACATCCAGCAACTGCTGGTGCTGGCGCCGCAGAAGTTCCAGGCCGGTGATTTCTGGATCGTGCTGGCAACCCTGATGCTGCTGGGCGGCGCCGTGGGCAAATCGGCCCAGCTGCCGCTGCAGACCTGGCTTGCAGACGCGATGGCCGGCCCTACCCCGGTATCGGCACTGATCCACGCCGCCACCATGGTGACCGCCGGTGTCTACCTGATCGCACGTACCCACGGCCTGTTCGCCCTGGCACCCGACGTGCTGCACCTGGTGGGTGTGGTCGGCGGCGTGACCCTGGTGCTGGCCGGCTTTGCCGCGCTGGTACAGACCGACATCAAGCGTATCCTGGCCTACTCGACCATGAGCCAGATCGGCTACATGTTCCTGGCCCTGGGCGTGGGCGCCTTCGACGGCGCGATCTTCCACCTGATGACCCACGCCTTCTTCAAGGCCCTGCTGTTCCTTGCCTCCGGTGCGGTGATCGTTGCCTGCCACCACGAGCAGAACATCTTCAAGATGGGCGGCCTGTGGAAGAAACTGCCACTGGCCTACGCCAGCTTCATCGTCGGTGGTGCCGCCCTGGCTGCCCTGCCGCTGCTGACCGCCGGCTTCTACTCCAAGGACGAGATCCTCTGGGAAGCCTTCGCCAGCGGCAACAGCGGCTTGCTGTACGCCGGCCTGGTGGGTGCGTTCATGACCTCGCTGTACACCTTCCGCCTGATCTTCATCGCCTTCCACGGCGAAGCCAAGACCGAAGCCCACGCTGGCCACGGCATCTCGCACTGGCTGCCGCTGGGCGTGCTGATCGTGCTGTCGACCTTCGTCGGCGCCTGGATCCACCCACCGCTGGCCGGCGTGCTGCCGCAGAGCGTCGGGCATGCCGGTGGCGAAGCCAAGCACAGCCTGGAAATCGCCTCGGGTGCCATCGCCATCGCCGGTATCCTGCTGGCCGCCATGCTGTTCCTGGGCAAGCGTCGCCTGGTTACCGCGATCGCCAACAGCGGTATCGGTCGTGTGCTGTCGGCCTGGTGGTTCGCCGCCTGGGGCTTCGACTGGATCTACGACAAGCTGTTCGTCAAACCTTACCTGCTGATCAGCCACATCCTGCGCAAGGATCCGGTTGACCGCAGCATCGGCCTGATTCCGCGTTTGGCCAAGGGCGGTCATGCCGCCATGAGCAAAACCGAAACCGGTCAGCTGCGCTGGTACACCGCCTCGATCGCCATTGGTGCCGTGCTTGTGCTCGGTGCCGTTGTTGTGGCTGCGGTCTGATATGAACCTTGCGACTTTGCGAAAGGAATTGAGCCCGTCATGATTTTGCCTTGGCTGATCCTGATCCCCTTTATCGGCGGCCTGCTGTGCTGGCTGGGTGAGCGCTTCGGCGCCACCCTGCCGCGCTACATCGCGCTGCTGACCATGTCCCTGCTGCTTGGTATCGGCCTCTGGCTGTGGGCCAACGGCGACTACACCCTGGCGCCTGCGCCGGGTGCCGCGCCACAGTGGGCCTACGAGTTCAAAGTGCTGTGGATCGAGCGCTTCGGCATCAGCCTGCACCTGGCCCTGGACGGCCTGTCGCTGCTGATGATCCTGCTCACCGGCCTGCTCGGTGTGCTCTCGGTACTGTGTTCCTGGAAAGAGATCCAGCGCCACGTCGGCTTCTTCCACCTCAACCTGATGTGGATCCTGGGCGGCGTGGTCGGTGTGTTCCTGGCCCTGGACCTGTTCCTGTTCTTCTTCTTCTGGGAAATGATGCTGGTGCCGATGTATTTCCTCATCGCGCTCTGGGGTCACAGCTCCTCGGACGGCAAGAAGACCCGGATCTACGCAGCCACCAAGTTCTTCATCTTCACCCAGGCCAGCGGCCTGATCATGCTGGTGGCGATCCTGGGCCTGGTACTGGTCAACTACGGCAACACCGGTGTGATCACCTTCGACTACACCCAGTTGCTCAAGGCCGACCTGCCGGCGGGTACCGAATACCTGCTGATGCTGGGCTTCTTCATCGCCTTCGCGGTCAAGCTGCCGGTGGTACCGTTCCACTCCTGGCTGCCTGACGCCCACGCCCAGGCGCCGACTGCCGGTTCCGTCGACCTGGCCGGTATCCTGCTGAAGACCGCGGCCTACGGCCTGCTGCGTTTTGCCCTGCCGCTGTTCCCGAATGCCTCGGCCGAGTTCGCGCCGATCGCCATGACCCTGGGTCTGATCGGGATCTTCTACGGTGCATTCCTGGCCTTCGCGCAAACCGACATCAAGCGCCTGATCGCGTTCTCCAGCGTCTCGCACATGGGCTTCGTGCTGATCGGCATCTACTCCGGCAGCCAGCAGGCCCTGCAGGGCGCGGTGATCCAGATGCTGGCCCACGGCCTGTCGGCGGCGGCGCTGTTCATCCTCAGCGGCCAGCTGTACGAGCGTCTGCACACCCGTGACATGCGTCAGATGGGTGGCCTGTGGTCGCGCATCGCCTACCTGCCGGCCATCAGCCTGTTCTTCGCCGCGGCTTCGCTGGGCTTGCCGGGTACCGGCAACTTCGTCGGCGAGTTCCTGATCCTGATCGGCAGCTTCGTCAGTGCCCCATGGGTCACCGCGATTGCCACCTCCGGCCTGGTGTTCGGCTCGGTGTACTCGCTGATCATGATCCACCGCGCCTACTTCGGCCCGGCCAAGTCCGACGAAGTACTGGCCGGCATGGACAACCGCGAACTGATCATGGTGCTGGGCCTGGCGGTACTGCTGATTGTGCTGGGCGTTTACCCGCAGCCGTTCCTGGATACCTCCGCCGCCACCATGAGTGGTGTGCAGCAGTGGCTCGGCTCCGCTTTCACTCAACTCGCTTCGGCCCGGTAAGAGCGCTATGGACCTGACGATTCAACACTTTATTGCGCTTGCGCCACTGCTGATCACCAGTATCACCATCGTCGTGGTGATGCTGGCCATCGCCTGGCGCCGCAATCACTCGCAAACCTTCC
This sequence comes from Pseudomonas palmensis, assembly GCF_049942755.1. Taxonomy (NCBI): domain Bacteria; kingdom Pseudomonadati; phylum Pseudomonadota; class Gammaproteobacteria; order Pseudomonadales; family Pseudomonadaceae; genus Pseudomonas; species Pseudomonas palmensis. The sequence goes on along the minus strand of NZ_CP187958.1, from coordinate 4,375,262 downwards.
TGCTGTCGACCGTGGGGCTGAACCTGGCCCTGCTGTCGATCATCCCGACCCTCAAGGTGGCCCCGCTGGCGGTCACCCCATTGCTGACCGTCGACAGCTTCGCGTGCCTGTACATGGCGTTGATCCTGGTCGCCACCCTGGCCTGCGTGACCCTGGCGCATGCCTACCTGGGTGACGGCGGCAAGGGCTACCCGGGCAACCGCGAAGAGCTCTACCTGCTGATCCTGATGGCGGCCCTGGGCGGCCTGGTGCTGGTCTGCGCGCAACACCTGGCCGGCCTGTTCATCGGCCTGGAGCTGCTCTCGGTACCGGTGTATGGCCTGGTGGCGTATGCATTCTTCAACAAGCGTTCGCTGGAAGCCGGCATCAAGTACATGGTGCTGTCGGCAGCCGGTTCCGCGTTCCTGCTGTTCGGCATGGCGCTGCTGTATGCCGACGCCGGCAGCCTGAGCTTCGACGGCATCGGCAAGGCCCTGGCCACCACCAGCCTGCCAAGCCTGATTGCCCAGCTGGGCCTGGGCATGATGCTGGTCGGCCTGGCGTTCAAGCTGTCGCTGGTACCGTTCCACCTGTGGACCCCGGACGTATACGAAGGTGCTCCGGCGCCGGTCGCCGCGTTCCTGGCCACCGCGAGCAAGGTGGCTGTATTCGCCGTTGTGGTACGCCTGTTCATGCTCTCCCCTGCTGCCAGCAGCGGCGTGCTGACCACCGTGCTGTCGGTGATTGCAGTGGCCTCGATTCTGGTCGGCAACCTGCTGGCGCTGACCCAGAGCAACCTCAAGCGTCTGCTGGGTTACTCCTCGATCGCCCACTTCGGTTACCTGCTGATTGCGCTGGTGGCGAGCAAGGGCATGGCGGTGGAAGCCATTGGCGTGTACCTGGTGACCTACGTGATCACCAGCCTGGGCGCGTTTGGCGTCATCACCCTGATGTCCTCGCCTTACAAGGGCCGTGATGCCGATGCCCTGTACGAGTACCGCGGCCTGTTCTGGCGTCGTCCGTACCTGACGGCGGTACTGACCGTGATGATGCTGTCGCTGGCGGGTATTCCGCTGACCGCGGGCTTCATCGGCAAGTTCTACATCATTGCTACCGGCGTCGAGTCGCAGCTGTGGTGGCTGGTGGGTGCGTTGGTGATCGGTAGTGCGATCGGGGTGTTCTACTACCTGCGCGTGATGGTCACCCTGTACCTGATCGAGCCGAACCTGCGTCGTCACGATGCGCCGTTGAACTGGGAGCAGCGTACCGGTGGCGTGATGTTGCTGGCGATTGCGATTCTGGCGTTCGTGCTGGGTGTATATCCGCAGCCGTTGCTGGACCTGGTGCAGCATGCAGGTTTGCAGTTGCTTGGTTGAGTGCTGATGCATTGACAGGACACCCCGCTTCGGCGGGGTGTTTTGTTTTTGGCGATTGAACAACCAATACACCAAACCGCCGTTGCTCTTGCTCTTGATCTTGATCTTGATTGTCCGGCCTGTCAGGAGGCCGAGTGGAGGTGTCGTGCAGGGGGCGGGGCGTAGCCCCTTCGGCGTTAGCCGAAGCGAGCGACTGTTAGAGTTGCGCAGCAACTCGGGTCGCGTGCCCCCTGGACGGCGCCGGAGGGAGGGAACCCGGAGCGAAGCGTAGGGCCGTATGTTTGGCCGGGGACTTTTTGGTTACTTTTGCGTCCTTGCAAAAGTGACCCGCTGTAAGAGCGGAAGGCGTCATTCGCAGCGCTATCCATGCCGGATAAACACACCGCTCGATAAAATCGACGACCGTGAACATATCCAGAGCAGATCAAAAACATGACTGCACTACAGATCACCCACTGTGCTTCGTCTGATACTTGCAACGTCAGATAGCCGCCCAACCGTCCCGGAACCCCTTCGATGCACCCCACCCTGCCCCGCTCGTCCCTCGCCGTACTGATCGCCTGCACCGCCACCGCCCAAGCCAACCCAGGCATCGAACTCGGCCAGGTACTGATCCAGGACCAGGAACACAACGAGCTTCAGGACGCCCGTGAGCGCCTGCAGCAAATCCCCGGGGCCACCAACCTGATCGACATGCAACAGGTCGAACAAGGCCGCGTCGCCAGCAACCAGGACGTGCTCGCCTACCAGCCCGGCGTGTTCGCCCAATCCGCCGGCAACGACGGCATCAAACTGTCGATTCGCGGCTCGGGCCTGAACCGTGCCCCCGGCGCCCACGGCTCCGGTGTATACACCCTGTTCGACGGCCTGCCACTGACCGGCCCCGGCGGCACGCCCTATGAACTGTTCGAGCCCCTGTGGCTAAGCCGCGCCGAGGTACTGCGCGGCGCCAACGGCTTCGATCGCGGCGCCCTGGCCCTGGGCGGCGCCATCAATTACGTGACCCACACCGGCTACGACGCCGCGCCCCTGCAGGTACGGGTCGAGGCCGGCAGCCGTGGCTACGGCAAACGCCAGGTCAGCTCCGGCCAGGTACTGGGTGACCTGGACTACTACGTCGCCCTCACCGACTCGGAATACGACGGCTACCAGGACCACAGCAGCGGCAGCAGCAAGGGCATCGCCGCCAACGTCGGCTACCGCTTCAACCCCAACCTGGAAACCCGCTTCTACCTGCGTTACCGCGAAACTGAAAACGAACTGGCCGGGCGCCTGACCAAGGACCAGATCAAGCACCACCCGCGCGCTGCCAACCCGCTGTACCTGAGCCGCGACGCCAGCCGCCCGCAACCGGGCAGCACCTGGCTGGGCAACAAGACCACCTTCTACCTCGATGACGACTCGCAACTGGAAGCCGGCCTGGTCTACCACGACTACCCGATGGACCTGCGTGAAGGCACCAAGCGCCTCAAGGTGGCGTACACCGACGTCAGCGGCACGCTCAACTACCTGCGCCGCGACACCCTGTTCGGCCACGAGAGCAAGACCACCCTCGGCTGGCGCACCACAAAGCACCTGCCCAACACGGGGGCCTCGGAGTTCGTGCGGGTCGAGACCGACCCCACTCAGCCCATAGGCACCAAGACCCGCGACTTCACCTACCAGGGCTCGGACAGCGTCCTCCACTTCAGCAACGAACTGGAACTGGTGCCAGACCTGTGGCTGACCAGCGGCCTGGCGATCATCTATACCCGCCGCGAAAGCGCCGTCACCTATCCGGCCAGCGGCGGCAAGGTCAGCCAGCATGACTGGGACTACGCCCCGCGCCTGGGGCTGCGCTACGACTTCAGCCCCGCGCTGCAGCTGTACGGCAACCTGAGCCGCTCGGTGGAGCCTGCGCACCCCTGGGCACTGATCTGGAGCTCGCCAGCGATCAAAGGCCTGCAGACCCAACCCATCGAGCTGCGCAACCAGACCGCCACCACCCTGGAGCTCGGCGCACGCGGCGACTCGCGGCTGGGGCGCTGGGACCTGGCCTGGTACTACTCGGCCGTGCGCCACGAACTGCTGACAGTGGAAACCGTGGCCGCCAGCAGCACCACCAACGCCATCGTCGGCGAGGTGAATGCCAGCCCTACCGTGCACCAGGGGGTGGAAGCCAGCCTCGACAGCCTGCTGTGGGAACACAGCGGAGTTGGCCGGGTGTCGCTGCGCCAGGCCTACACCTTCAGCGACTTCCACTACCGCGATGACGCGGCGTTCGGCGACAACCGCCTGCCCGGCATGCCGATGCACTACTACCAGGCGCAGGTGCGCCTGGACCATCCCAGCGGCTTCTATGCCGGGCTCAACACGCAGATGGCCTCAAAGGTGCAGGTCGACTACGCCAACTCCTACCAGGCCGATGCGTATGCCCTGCTGGGCGCAACCTTCGGCTACGCCTCCCCCCGACAGGACTGGGCCACCTGGCTCGACCTGCGCAACCTCACCAACCAGCGCTATGCCGCAACCGTGACGCCCGGCTACGACGACAAGGGCCTCGATGCCGCACGCTCCACCCCCGGCGAAGGCTTCGCAGCCTACGTGGGCATGTCCTATAGCTGGAAGTGACGCTCGCCAGCGGCGCCTCAGGGCAGTTGCACCTGAGGCTTGGTCGCCACGAAAATCCCCCAGCTGGACATGAACAGCGCCGCGATCAACGGCCCGATGACGAAGCCGTTGAGGCCGAACACCGCCAGCCCGCCCAGGGTCGAGATCAGGATCAGGTAGTCGGGCATGCGGGTGTCCTTGCCCACCAGGATCGGGCGCAGCACGTTGTCCACCAGGCCGATCACGAACACCCCGAAGGCGGCAAGCACCACACCCTGCCAGATCGAACCACTGAGCAGGAAGTACGCGGCCACCGGGCCCCACACGATGCCGGCACCCACCGCCGGCAGCAGCGACAGAAACGCCATCAGCACCGCCCACACCAGCGCACTGGGGATATCCAGCACCCAGAAGATGAACCCGCCGAGCGCGCCCTGGGTCACCGCCACCAGCAGGTTGCCCTTGACCGTGGCACGCACCACGCGATTGAACTTCAGTTGCAGGCGACGCTTCTGGTGTTCGGCCAGGGGCACCGCCGTGCGGATCTTGCGCACCAGCTCGGCGCCATCGCGCAGGAAGAAGTACAGCAGGTACAGCATGATGCCGAAGCTCACCAGGAACTCGAACGTGCCCTGCCCGAAGCTGAACGCCTGGGTGGCGAAGAACTGGCTGCCCTGCATCGCGCCCTTGGCGATCTTGTCGCGCAAGCCCTCCAGATCCCCCATACCCAGGCGTTCCAGGCCATGCTGGGCCACAGCGGGCAGCATGTCCTTGAAGCGCTCGATGTAGCCGGCGATATCCAGTTGGCCGCTCTCGATGTTCTTGTACAGCGTGGCGCCTTCCTGAACCAGCAGCGTGCTGATGACGATCACCGGCAGAATCGCGATCAGCAGGCACACCAGCAGCGTGATGCCCGCTGCCAGGTTGCGCCGCCAGCCCAGGCGCAACAGCAACCGGCGCTGCAACGGCGCAAACACGATGCCCAGGATCACCGCCCAGAACACCGCGCCGTAGTAGGGCAATAGAATCCAGATGAAGGCCAGGGTCACCAGGACCAGCAACCACATCAGGGCTTTTTGCTGCAATACCGATTCGTTCATGTCCGCTCCTTTGCGCTCTGATGATTAGTGCGCGGCGCACTGCAGAAAGTGCCGTTGCCGTGGATCAATAAAATCGGTGGTGCAGGCGCGTAGCATCCGCGCTTTTGTCGCGACCTTGCCATGACCCACCTCGCCCGACCCGAACTGCTCGCCCCTGCCGGCACCCTGAAGAACATGCGCTATGCCTTCGCCTATGGCGCCGATGCGGTCTACGCCGGCCAGCCGCGCTACAGCCTGCGTGTGCGCAACAACGAATTCGACCATGCCAACCTGGCGCTGGGCATCCAGGAAGCCCAGGCCCAGGGCAAGCGGTTCTACGTGGTGGTCAACATCGCCCCGCACAATGCCAAGCTCAAGACCTTCCTCAAGGACCTGGAACCTGTGATCGCCATGGGCCCGGACGCGCTGATCATGTCCGACCCTGGGCTGATCATGCTGGTGCGCCAGCACTTCCCGGCCATGCCGATCCACCTGTCAGTACAGGCCAATACGGTGAACTGGGCCAGTGTCGCGTTCTGGCAATCCCAGGGCCTGAGCCGGGTGATCCTGTCCCGGGAGCTGTCGCTGGAAGAAATCGAAGAGATCCGCCAGCAGGTGCCGGCGATGGAGCTGGAAGTGTTCGTGCACGGCGCCCTGTGCATGGCGTATTCGGGGCGCTGCCTGCTGTCGGGCTACCTGAACCGGCGCGATGCCAACCAGGGCAGCTGCACCAACGCCTGCCGCTGGCAGTACAGCGCCACCCCGGCCCAGGAAAACGAGGTGGGTGACATCGTGCGCGAAGTCCAGCCGACCCTGGGCGTCGGCGCCCCCACCAACCAGGTGTTCGTGCTGCAGGAAGCCAACCGGCCCGGCGAAGACATGCCGGCATTCGAGGACGAGCACGGCACCTACATCATGAACGCCAAGGACCTGCGTGCCGTGCAGCACGTCGGGCGCCTGACCCGCATGGGGGTACACTCGCTGAAGATCGAGGGGCGTACCAAGTCGCACTTCTACTGTGCCCGCACCACCCAGGCGTACCGGCAGGCCATCGACGATGCGCTGGCGGGGCGTGAATTCGACCGTTCGCTGATGCTCGACCTGGAGTCATTGGCGCAACGCGGCTACACCGAAGGCTTCTTGCGCCGCCACGTGCACGACGAGTACCAGAACTACGAGCGGGGCAACTCGGTGTCCGAGCGCCAGCAATTCGTGGGCGAGCTGACCGGGGAACGGGTCGACGGGCTGGCCGAGGTCAAGGTCAAGAACCGTTTCGGGCTGGGCGATCACCTGGAGCTGATGACGCCGCGGGGCAACTACCATTTCGACCTGCACCAGCTGCGGGATCGCGCGGGCAATCCGCTGGAGGTGGCGCCGGGGGATGGGCACACGGTGTACCTGCCGATTCCCGAACAGGTGGAGCTGGGCTACGGGCTGTTGTTGCGGGATCTGAATACGTAGCCACGCTATCGCGGGTCAAGCCCGCTCCCACAGGTAGTGCGCAATCCTGGTGGGAGCGGGCTTGACCCGCGATGCAGCCGACGCTCAACGTGGGCTGCTGGCTACAGCTGCAGTATCCGTCTCACGTATCACCTGCACCTGATACTGCGGGTCCGCCTTGATCTGCGCCTCGGTGAATGGAATGGTGTGCCAGTGCCCGGCCGAGAACGCACGAGTCTGGTCACTGGCATGCACCGACCCCGCCTCGCTGGACTGGGAAAACGCCAGCAGCCCCTGCGCGTGCGGCCCCTTGTCATCGAAACTGACCACCTGCAGGTAACTGGTGCCGCTGATCACGGTGCGCTTGCCCCCCTCGCCCGGCACGCTCTGCATGGCGTTGTACACCCCAAGGCTCGACGGCCCGCCATGCATCGGCGTGCCGTCGCCCGCCTGCTGGATCTGCCCCCACTGCACATTCGCACTCAGCCCGGCCTCGGCCACCTGCGCCTGCGACGCCAATGCCGCCGCACGCACGGCCCTGGCCACCTCGGCACGCTCCAGCGCAAGGCCGCGTGGGGTGTGCTGGGGGTCGGCCGGATCGAATGCCACGCGCCAGAACTCACCGTGCTCCTGCAACGCCTGCAGGATGTTCTGGAAGTGCACCAGGCCGATGCCACTGGCCAGGCCGGCCTTGCCATCCCACGCCGCCAGGCTGTCGCAAACGGCCTTGAGCTGCGGATCGGCCGTCGCGCCCTTGCACCACTGCAACAGGTCGGGCAGCGCCAGCTCGGCCAGGTACACCTTGTCGTCCATGACCATGTGGTGCAGGTCCTGCGCGCTGATCTTGCCGGGGCGGTTCAACCGCTGCAGGGCAAAGCGGCTGCGCGGGCCCAGGGGCACGTCTTCGCGGCTGATGATCGGCGAGTAGCCGCGCAGCGGCTGCGCCGGGTTGACCATCCAGGCCGAATCGTTGGAGTGCTGTACGAAGTCGCCACGCAGCAGGCTTGGCTGCAGTTGCGCGGGGAAGATACCGGGCTGCGCCGCTCGCGCATCGACCTTCCAGTTGCAGGCGCTGCGCGAACCGTCGAGCACGATCAGTTCCAGGCCCGCCGCCGGGTCGCTGCACTGCGCCAGCAGCGGCGCATCCACATAGGGCACCACCGACTGGTTCAGGTACAACGCCTGCCCCCTGGCATCCACCGCCAGGGTGTTGACCCAGGGTATGCCCTGCAGGCGCTGCACCGACTGCTGCAGGGCCTGCAGGCTGTCGGCCTGGTTCATGCTGTACCACTGCTGCAGCACGCGGGTGTTGCCCAGGTTGGCATCACGCAGGCTGAAGGCAACCTGCCCGGTCCAGTCCAGCCGCCCGGGCCACTGCACCAGCGGGCCGTAGATCGTGCCGTACAGCTCGCGGGTGACCACCTGCTGCTGGCCGTCCTCAGCCTTGACCGACACGCTCACCGGCTGGCGGGTCATGGGGGTGGACACGCCGTCGAGCAGGTAGCGGGTCGAATCTTTCGGGTCCAGTTGCAAGCGGTGCAAGGTGAAGTGCCGGGAGGTGTCGACGGTGTGCGTCCAGGCCAGATGCCGGTTGAAACCGATGTTGATCAGCGGCAGGCCGGGCAACGCGGCGCCCATCACGTTCAGCTTGCCGGGGATGCTCAACTGCATCTGGTAGAAGCGCATGCCACCCACCCACGGGAAATGCGGGTTGGCCAGCAACAGGCCACGGCCATTGGCCGAACGCTCGTGCCCTATCGCCACCGCGTTGCTGCCGCGCTCAAGCGCAAAGTTGGCCTGACGCGCCTGGGCCATACTGAAGGCCGCAGCCGGCAACCCCGCCGCTGCACCGGGGGGCGCGGCACCGGCCACGGCTTCGACGAACTGCCCGGCCCCACCCTCGACCAGCAGGCGCCGGGTCAGCTTGACCAGGTCCAGGGCGGTGATGGGGCGCAGCCACTCGGCCTGCTGACACTGGGCTGGCAAGCCCTGGGCAGTGCGCTCGGCCAGCGCGCGGTTGTAGCCCAGCGCGTAGCCTTCGAGCAATGAACGGATCGGCGCCGGTTGCGCCTGCCAGTACGCAGACACCGCCGCCGGCGTGTTCAGCCAGGTGAAAAACACGTCGCTGGCCAGGTTTTCACGCTGCTCCAGGGTCAGCGCCTGCGGCCCGAAGAACCGCGAGCGCTCACCGTTGACGGTCACCACTTCGTTGGCCAGCAGGCACAGGTTGTCCTGCGCGTAGGCATACCCGATGCCATAGCCCAGGCCACGCTCATCGCGGGCCACGATGTGCGGCACACCGAAGCTGGTGCGGCGGATCTCGGCCCGGGCCTCGCCCGGCGGCGCCTCGCGGGCGTGGGCTGAACAACTCAGAGCAACCAGCAGGGCCGTCAGGCAGAACGAGGGGATCGAGCGATTGGCAGACACGCGGACTCCGGCAGCATCAGGGTGAACGAACATCCTGACTAGACGAATTTCATCATGAAAATTTACCGCTTTTGCGCCGCTCGTTCGTCTTTCTCTACATAAAGGCAATATTTTTTGCCTTGCCGATGCAGATTTGCCGCGCTCGTTCGTCTTATAGAGTGAGAGCACCACACGCAAACTGGACAGGCTCGGGAAAGGGAGTTTTCACATGTACAACCAGCAACAGCCAATCACACCGCTGCGTTTCAGACGCAAAGCCCACGCGCCGCTGCCGGAAAAGCCCGAAGCGGCTGAACCGGACCGCGCCGGCAACGAACATATCCGCGAACTGCTCAAGGCATTCGGCCTGCGCACCAGCCTGATCCGGCTGAAGGTCATCGATGCGCTGCACGCGGCCGCCAGAGAGGGGCGCAGTATCGGGGTGCGCGGGGTGCACAGCCAGCTCGAGCAGCTGGATATTCCGCTGTCGTTCCTGAGCGTTCGCGAAGTGCTCAAGCGCCTGTGCGTCGAAGGTGTGATCAGCCTGGGCAGCGACAAGTGCTACAGCCTCAACCCCGAGGCTCGCGCGGTGCTGGAACAGCCGGTTTCACGCTAGGCCAACGGCCGGGTGACGCCGGCCGCAGCCTCGCAAGCGGTCAGAACTTGACCTTGCGCCGCATGATGCCGTTCACGATCACGGCCAATACGGCTACGCCGATGGCAATGTACTGGAACACCTTTTCGCTGATCACGCCGGCGTTCTGCAGGTACGAGCCGCCCAGCATGATTGCCAGCACCACCAGGGCAACCAGGATCGAGTATTTCAGGCGTTGAGCTTGAGTCATTGAAAAATCCTTACGACAACGGGTTTGAGGGCCCTACTGCGGCCGGCGGCCATGATACAACGCCACGTCACGCAGGAGGATGTTTCCCGGTTTTTCCCGACGCGACAACCTGAAATCATCCGCCAGGTGTGCCCGTGCCCTGCGTTCAGGGTTGAGCAACCTGAACCACAGCACTGGAGCAGGCTCGCCGCAGACACGCGGCCACGCCCTCCCTGGCGCCGCTGGTTCCTACAACAGACCACCGACTTCCTCACGCAATGTGTACGGAAAGACTACCTCCCCTGACCCGCTTGCTGCCTAGATCTCCCCTTGGCGGTTGACCGAGAATTCCTTCAGGCCACTTGGCAGTTCAACGCTGTCGACGTGGGGCGCGCCGCACCTGGCAAGGATGCTCAGGCACGGACGGCACCCGATGAAGTGGCCCCTTCGCTCATACCGCCAACAAGGAAGTCATCATGGAACTGTGTGACCTGAACAAGATCGACATCGAACAACTGCCCCAGTCACTGCAGATGCTCATCGAATGCATCGGGCTGGAGCATGCCTACCGCCTGACCACCATCTACGGCGGCCGCCCCAAGTACATTCCCAAGCACCGCGAGCGCACCACGCTGGCCGAGATCCTGCCAACCGAAGCGCTGGATGCATTGATCAAGCGCTACGCCGGCATGGCGCTGGAGATTCCCAAGGCCGACCACTTCAATCGCCAGCTGCGCAACCAGCAGATCCAGCAGGAAAGCTCCAATGGCCAGTCACGCAGCGTGCTGGCCGACAAGTACGGGTTGAGCCTGCGCCAGATCGGCAACATCCGGCGCCAGGAAGCGCACACGCGCTAGACACACCCCGCACACAACAACGCCAGGCGCGAGCGGTCGCGCCTGGCGTTGTTGTGTGCGCAGCCCTTGACGGGCCGTATCAGAAGTCGCGCTTGTAGAAGATATCCAGCGAGCTGGCGATACCGCTGGCAGCCTCCAGGTAGACCTTCTTGCTGAGCAGGTAGCGCAAGGCGATGGTGTTGGCCGGCTCGAACACCCCTACGCCGTAGCGCAGGCTCAGGCGCTCGGTCAGCTTGCCGCTGGCCACCACGCTGGTGTTGTCGCCGCTGCCCTGGGTATCGAGCTGGAAGTCCTCGATGCCCAGGCTCGATGCCAGGCTGCCGGTAATCCCCGCGCTGCCCGCCAGGCCCAGGCCCAGGGCCGCCTCCGCCAGCATGTTGTTGTCTTCGCCGGTATTGCCCAGCGGACGCCCCAGCACCAGGTACGACAAGGCCTGCTCCTGGCTCATCGCCGGCTCGGAAAACACCTGGGTGGTGGGCTGTTCGGCGCTGCCGCTGAGGCGGATGCCGGCAATCACGTCGTCGGTCTGGCGAATGGCCTCGATGTCCAGGTAGGGCTGGTCGATCGGCCCGGCAAACAGCAGGCGCGCACGGCGGATGGTCAGGCGCTGGCCATAGGCGCGGTAGCGCCCATCGGCCAGGCTGAGCTCGCCACGGGTATCGAGGTTGTCGCCAATGTGCACGCGCCCCAGCAGGTTGGCGGTCAGGCCGAAGCCGCTGAATGCCAGCTTGTCCTGCCCCACCTCCACGTCGATGTCCATGGCCACGGCCATCGGCGCCTTGCCCTGCTCGGTCTGGTGGCCGACGATGACCGTGTCATCCGACACCTTGACAGTCGAAGGCGGCAGTTCGCGCACGGTGATCTTGCCCTTGGGCACCAGCACCTTGCCGGTGACCGCGAGCTTTTCGCCGATCATGTGGATCTTCAGGTCCGGCGCCACCTCCAGGTTGGCGTAGGGTTCGACGGTGACCGGCAGGCGCTGCCCCTGCAGTTGCAACTCCACCGCCAGGCCCTGGGCCCAGCCGATCTGGCCACTCAGGCGGCCCTGGCCGACCGGGCCGCTCTTCCACTCGCCCTCCAGTTGCACCTGCTCGCCTGCGATCTGTGCCCGCAGGCTGAGGTCGCTGAGGCTGATGGGCAACTCGGCCCCCGACACTTCGCCATTGCTCAGCGTCAGGTTGCCGTTGACCTGGGGCGCCAGCAGCGTACCGGTGATCTGTCCGCTGCCGTTGAGCTGGCCAGCCAGGCGCTCGACCATCGGCGCGAACGGCCGGCCCACCGACAGCTCCAGCCCGCTCAGGCGGAAGTCTCCGCTCAGCGGCTTGTTGCGCGCCAGCGGGTCGATGCGCGCCGACAGGGTCAGCTCGCCCAGGCGCCCGCCCACGAACTCCAGGCGCGTGTCCACGCGGCGCGGGCCCAGGGTGCTGTTCAGGCGCAGCGCCTGGTACGGAAAGTCCAGCCATCGATCCTTTTCCCGCACCCGCAAGGTGCCGCCACTGGCGTCCACCACGATCGACCCCTTGGGCCCGCTGGCCGGCAGGTCGAGGTTGATGTCGGCATTGAGCATGCCCTGCCAGGCGAAGTCCTTGGGCAACCACTGCGCCAGGCTTTGCAGCGGGAACTGCTTGAGGTGGTAGCGCAGGCGCGGGTCGGGCATCAGGCGCTGGTCTTCACCACACAGGCTGGCTTGCCCGGAGCGCCAGCAATGGGCGCCGAAATCCACCTGCCCATTGGCCAGGCGCTGCAACCTGGCCGGTGCCTGCAGCTGCCAGTCCTGCCCGCCCGCCTGCACCTGGCCGCGGGCCAGGCGTCCGCGCCAGTTGCCCTTGTCGAGCTGACCGTCCAGGCCCAGGTCGAGCTTGAGCTGCGGCCCATCGAGGGCCAGTTGCAATTGCTGCTTGCCAATGTCGCCCTGGCCTTTGGCGGTCAGGGTGCCCAGGTTGGTTTCGCCCAGGCGGATCGACCCGGCCTGCAGGTCGATCAGGGCACGCTGGGCGCTGTCCAGCCGGGCGTCCAGGTCAAGGCGTTGCACGCGGTTTTCGGCCTGGCCCAGTTGCTGGCCCTGCAAGGTCAGTTGCCCCTGCGGCGCCTTGAGCGTACCGGCCACATCGAGCCGACCCTTGAGCTGGCCTTGCAGTTGCGGCCACAGCTGGCCCAGGCGCGGCAGGTTGAGGTCAAGCTGACCGGCCAGGCGTTGCTGCACACTGGCGCTGCCGTTGATCTTGTTGTCCCCCAGCTGGATCAGCAAGGTGCCCAGGGTCCAGTTCTCGCCTGCACCGTCGGCCTTGGCCTGCAGCACGGCGGGCTGGCCGCGCAATCGCCCCTTGAGGTCCAGGTCGGCATTCAGGCGCAGCGTGTCGCCCTTGAGTTCGCCCTTGCTGCGCAGCGGGCCCGCCAGGGTACCCGGCAGCTCGGCCAGCCAGTACGCCGGGTTGAGCGCCGACAATTCCAGCGCCGCGTCCCACGCCACGCCCTCGGCAAACTGCACGGCGACGCTGCCGGCCACCTTGCCCTGGCCGGCTTCAAGGGCCAGCTGTGGCAGGCTGACCTGGCCCAGGTCGCCCTTGAACGGGCTGCTGACCTTGAAGGCACCTGCCGGCCCGTCCAGGTCGCCACTGAAATCGCCCTGGTAGTTGCCGTCGCGGTAGTTGACCTTGGCGTTCAGGCGCCGCAGCGTGACCTGCGGAGCCTCGTCCAGCGGGTACAGGCGCAGCCACGGGAAGTCCAGCCAGTCGATGCTGGCATCGGCAACCAGACCGCTCTGCCAGTCGGCAGTGGCGCTGAGCGTGACACGCTGCTGCGCGGCGGCGCTCAGGTCCAGGGCAGCGATCTGGGCGCCCTTGGCATCCACCCGGCCACGCAGGCTCAGGCTGATCGGCCCCTGCTCGGCCGGCAGGCGGCCGGCGCCCACCAGTTGGTAACCTTTTGCCAGGTCGCCATAGGCACTGAGTTCCAGCTGCTCGAACTGCAGGGTGTCCGGCAATCCGGCCGATGGCTTGAAGCCGGTGGCGCTCAGGCGTACCTGGGCCGGCAGGTGCTCGGCCAGGGGCTGCAACTGACCCGCCAGGCGCCCTTGCAGGTAGCCGCTGCTGTCGGCCTGCAGGTCGAGGCTTTTCTGCAGGTCGCCTTTTATCTGCACCGCCAGTTGCCAGGGCTGGTCGTCGATGGCCGGCAGTTGCACCTGGCCCTGCAGCTGCAACGGCCAGTCACCCACCGGTTGCAGCAGGCCGCTGAGGTTCAGGCTGAGGTCTTCGCGTTGCAGGTTCAGGCTGTCGATCTGCAGGCCCTGGGCGGTCCAGTGCGCAGCCAGTTGCAACTGGCTCAACTGCTCGCTGCCGTCCAGATGCAACTGGCCGACCTGTACTTCGCCCAGTTCGATCGCCACTGGCAACTGGAGGCTGGGCAACTGCAGCGGCCCGCTGTCGGGCGCTGCCTCGCTGGGGGCGAAGTCCAGGTTGACCTGCCCGGCGCGCAGTTGGTCGATACACAAGGTCATGCGCAACAGGCAGCCGGGCGACCAGGCAAACACCGGCGCAAGCACTTCGACACGGTCCTCGCCCTGCTGCCAGATCAGCCGATCGGCCTGCCATTGCCCGCCAAGGCGGCCTTGAAAATTGTCCAGCTGCAAGCCCGGCACCAGGCTCAAGGCCCAGCGGCTGCCGGCCTGGGTACCCAGCAGGATACCCACGGCCAGCACCAGCACGACCAGCAGCGCCAGCAGGGCCAGCCCGCCGCGTTTCAACACCTTGCTCACAACTCGGGCCCCATGGAAAAGTGCAAACGTATGCCGCCGTCATCGTCCAGCGCCTTGGCCAGGTCGAGCCGCAGCGGGCCGACCGGCGACACCCAGCGCACACCGAAGCCGACGCCGGTCTTGAGGCTGGGAAGCTCCAGGCTGTTGAACGAGTTGCCCTGGTCGACGAAGGTCGCCAGGCGCCACTTCTCGGCGATCGAGTACTGGTACTCGGCACTGGCGGCCACCAGGTAGCGCCCGCCGATACGGTCGCCATCGGCGTTCTTGGGTGAAAGGGTCTGGTAGTCGTAGCCACGCACGCTCTGGTCGCCACCGGCAAAGAAGCGCAGCGAGGGGGGCACCGACTTGTAGCCGTTGGTGGCGCTGCCGCCGAACTGCACCCGGCCCAGGAAGCGGTGGTTCTGCGCCACGGTGGTCAGGCCCTTGAGCAGCACGTTGCCATGCAGCAGGTTGGTGTCGGACAGCAGCCCTTCCTTGGCCACCTGCGCGTCGAACTGCAAGCGGTAGCCGTTGTGCGGGTCGATGCGGTTGTCGCTGCGCAGGTAGCTGTAGCTCACACCCGGCATCAGCAGGGTGCTCAAACCCGAATCGTCACCCAGACGGTACTCTTCGCGCTGCCACTTGAGCGATACCACGCGCTGCCAGCCGCTGGGCAGCTTGCTGTGCCATTCCGGGCCCACGGTGAGCAGTTTGCTGAGGCTGTCGGTGCCGGCGATCTCTTCGTTCTGGTAGCCGCCGGCAAAGCGCAGCTTGTCGGTCAACGGCGGGTCGAGCGGTATGTCGTACCACAGGCCGACGTTCTGGCGCGGCGCCGAAAGTTCGGTTTCCAGGCCATAGCTGTGGCCTTGCGGGTTGACCCAGTGGCGGGTCCAGTTGGCCTTGCCGCGCGGCCCGACGTCGGTCGAAAAGCCAAGGCCCAGGCCCATGGTACGGGGCTTGCGGGTTTGCAGTTGCACCTCTACCGGGATGCTCTGCGCCACGGCGGCAGTGGGCGCAGCGTCGACCCGCACGCCTTCGAAGTAGCCACTCGATTGCAGCGCGTTGTTCAGTTCGGCGATCAGTTCGGAGTCGTAGGGGGTGCCTTGCTTGAAGGGCACCATGCGTTGCAGCAGGCTCTCGTCGAACGGCGCGTCGCCTTCGAAGCGAACCTTGCCCAGCTGGTAACGCGGGCCGCTGTCGTATACCAGCTCGATATCCGCCACACCCGCCGCCGGGTCGACCGCCAGGCGCTGGCGCAGGAAATGCCCGCTGAAGAAACCGTAGCGCGAGGCCTGGTTCTGGATCAGTCGCTTGGCGTCCTCGTAGTTGCCATGGTTGAGCACTGCCCCAGGCCGCAGCGCCTTGCTCGAAGGAACCCGGAAGGCCGTCATCTCGCTGGCCGGGCCCTCGACGCGCACGGTCACCTCGCGCAGGCGCACCGGCTCGCCCGGCTCGATGCTGAGCACCAGTTGCGGGCCCTTGTCGGCCTTGGGCGAAGGTTTGACCTGGCTGTCGATCTGCGCCTGGTAGTAGCCCAGCGCCTGGGCGGCTTTTCTGGCCTGCTCCACGGCGCCGCGGCTGAAGCGCAGCAGCGCTTCTTCATCGCGGGTGCCAAGGCTGCCGATATAGCCTTCGACGTTGGCCTTGAGCTCGTTGTTGGCGGGCTTGATGCGTACTACCAGCTCGCTCTGTGCGTACACCGCGCAGCTGGCAACCCATAAAATCAACCCGCAGGTGAATCGTCCTGAATACGTCATAGGCGCGGATGCTACCAGAGCTTGGCGGTTGCCCGCAGCTCGCCGACGGTCTGATACACCACCCCTTCAGGCCTGTGCCTGGCGCAAACGCTGGGGATTGGGATGAAAAAACACATGCTCGCGGATTGGTCCTACAGCAATTTCACCGATTTCCAGGTAGCCCTGTCGCTTGTAGAACTCGAGGTAGTGGTCATTGCCGGTATTCAGTACCACCCCTTCGGACTGTTCGTCCTCGGCGCACCAGTCATGCAGCGCCAGCAGCAACTGTTCGCCATAGTGATGGCCCTGGAACTGCGGGTGAATGCCCAGGAGCGGCAGCACATGCACCGCGTCGCCCGGCACACAGGCCATGACCGCGGCCTGGTAGTCCAGGTAGCGCCGGGTACAGCGCAGGCCGGCGCTCAGCAGCATGCGCAGGCGCCACGCCCAGCTCTCGGTGATGCCCAGGCGCCGCTGCGGCGGGGCGATCAGGGCGATGCCGATCAGCCGGTCCTGCACCAGCAGGCCCAGCGCCGGCAGGTCCTGGAAGAAATGCTGACGCACCAGCTCGCGTACCGTGGCGCGCACGCGATGGTCGTAGCCGGGGCGATCGGCCTCGAACAGGTAGCGAAAGGTCGGCTCATGCCGGTAGGCCTGGTACAGCAGCGAGCGCGCCTCACGGCTGTAGCCGCTGTCGAGCTGACGAACTTCGGCCGGTACGGCAGGGGTATCGGACATGGTGACTCTCCTGGTGGGCTTCAATGCCTCTTTCTGAGTAGTGCGCGCTGGCCAACGTTCCCTTTGACTATAGGCCAGGACGCCACGCGTGCTGACACGCCGGGCGCCATCGGCTAGCATTCCCGATTTGCCTAGGATTGCGCCCCCCATGAAGATCGTCTCGTTCAACATCAATGGCCTGCGCGCCCGCCCCCATCAACTGGCCGCGCTGATCGAAAAGCACCAGCCGGACGTGATCGGCCTGCAGGAAACCAAGGTGTCCGACGAGCAGTTCCCGCTGGCCGAGGTGCAGGCGCTGGGCTACCACGTGCATTTTCACGGGCAGAAGGGCCACTACGGTGTCGCCCTGCTGTCGCGCCAGGCGCCGCTGAGCCTGGTCAAGGGCTTCAGCACCGATGAAGAGGACGCGCAGCGGCGTTTCATCTGGGGCACCTTCGCCGACGAGCACGGCAACCCCATCACCATCATGAACGGCTACTTCCCCCAGGGCGAAAGCCGCGACCACCCCACCAAGTTCCCGGCCAAGCAGCGCTTCTACGAAGACCTGCAGGCCCTGCTCGAATCCCGATTCCAGAACGACCAGCCACTGGTGGTGATGGGCGATGTGAACATCTCGCCCGAGGACTGCGACATCGGCATCGGCCCCGACAATGCCAAGCGCTGGCTGAAGACCGGCAAGTGCAGCTTCCTGCCCGAAGAGCGCGAGTGGATGGCGCGCCTGAAGAACTGGGGCCTGACCGACAGCTTCCGCCATCTGCACCCGGAAGTGGCCGACCGCTTCAGCTGGTTCGACTACCGCAGCCGCGGCTTCGAGGACGAGCCCAAGCGCGGGCTGCGCATCGACCTGATCCTGACCTCCCAGGCACTGCTGCCGCGCATCAAGGCCGCCGGGGTCGACTACGAATTGCGCGCCATGGAGAAACCCTCCGACCATGCGCCGATCTGGCTGGAACTGAACTGAGCCATGCGCTCGATGGCAGTCATTGGACTGTCATCGATCTGTCTTAATCTGCGCTCACCATCTTGAGTGCAGAGCACCCCCGGTAATGTTGCGATCTTTCTGTCTGCTGCTTGGCCTGCTGCCGGCGCTGTGCTGCGCCGAGCCGGCCAGCCTGCGCCTGCAAGGCTCCAATACCGTGGGCAGCGTGCTCGGCCCCGCGCTGGTACGCGGCCTGCTGCAGGCCCAGGGCGCCCGGTCGATCCAGACCCTGCCCGGCGCACGGCCCAACGAGGTGTGGGTGCAGGGGGTTTCGCCACAGGGCCAGACACTGCGCGTGAGCATTGCCGCCCATGGCTCGAGCACCGGCTTTGCCGCGCTCAAAAGCGGCGACGCCGACCTGGCGGCCACCTCACGCCCGATCAACGACAGCGAGCAGCAGGCGCTGCACGCGCTGGGCGACCTGAAAAGTGCCGACGCCGAACAGGTCATCGCCCTCGATGGCGTGGCCGTCATCGTGCACCCGGACAACCCGCTGCCCCAGCTGAGCACCACGCAACTGGCGCAGATCTTCGCCGGCCGCATCACCACCTGGGATGAACTGGGCGCCGGCAGCGGGCCGATCCACCTCTACGCCCGCGATGACCGCTCGGGCACCTTCGACACCTTCAAGGCCCTGGTGCTGGACGCCCAGCAGTATTCGCTGGCCAGCCACGCCAGGCGTTTCGAGTCCGGCGAGCAGTTGGCCGACGAGGTCAGTGCCGACCGCCAGGCCATCGGTTTCAGCAGCCTGGCGTCGGTGCACGGGGCCAAGGTGCTGGCCATCGTCGACGGCACCTCCCAGGCCATGCTGCCGACCCCCGCCCTGGTGGCCAGCGAAGACTACCCGCTGTCGCGGCGACTGTACCTGTACCTGCCGCCCGCCCAGCGCAACCCGCTGGCCAGTGCCCTGGTGGAGTTCGCCCAGAGCGCAGCGGGCCAGGCCATCGTGGCCAGCAGCGGGTTCGTCGCACAGCAGGTGCGGCCGGTCCAGGTACAGGCCTTGCCGGGCATGCCGGCGCAGTACCGCCAGTTGATCGCCAACGCCAGGCGCCTGAATGTCAATTTCCGCTTTCAGGAAGGCAGCGCCAGCCTCGACAACAAGGCGCTGCGCGATGTGCAGCGCGTGCTGGAGTACCTGCGCGAACACCAGAAGCTGCAGCACAGCGTGGTGCTGGTGGGGTTTGGCGACGCCAAGGACGACCCCGACCGCGCCGCCCTGCTCTCGCGCCTGCGGGCCATGGCGGTACGCCGCGAACTGGTGCGCGAAGGGGTGAACCTGCGCGAAGTGACGGGCCTCGGCGGTCAGATGCCAGTGGCGACCAATGCCGCCGAAGAAGGCCGAATCCGCAATCGCCGCGTGGAAGTCTGGGTCTACTGACTCACCCACCCGGGAAACCATTTGTAACAGCCTCCCCCCTCACCCTTTCCAGAGGCGAGCTAGGCTTTGGCTCAGTGACACCGGGCCCCTCTGACGGCTGATCGCCGCCATGTCGGAGTCACAGTTGTTTTCATACAACTACGACGACAAGGAGGGGCTCATGAGCGCTCTGCCGTTATTTCTCTTCGACGATTTCCTGGGCACGGCCGTGTGGCTGTGGCTGGTGTTCATCACCCTGGTGGTGGCTCTGCTGGTCCTGGACCTTGGCGTGCTCCACCGTCGCCCGCACGACATCGAAATGCGCGAAAGCCTGCTGCTGTACTCGGCCTACTTCAGCGTGGGGCTGCTGTTCGGTGGCTGGGTGTGGCTGGAGCTGGGTGCGCAGAGCGCGCTGGAGTTCTATACCGGGCTGCTGGTGGAACAGTCGCTGTCGATGGACAACGTGTTCGTCATGGCGATGATCTTCGGCTTTTTCGGCATCCCGCGCCGCTACCAGCACCGCGTGCTGTTCTGGGGCATTCTGGGCGTGGTGGTGCTGCGCGCCCTGATGATCGGCCTGGGCAGTGCGCTGGTGCAGGAATTCGACTGGATACTGTACCTGTTCGGCGCATTCTTGCTGTTTACCGGCCTCAAGATGCTGTTCACCCGCCACGAAACGCACCCGGACCTGGCACACAACCCGGTGATCAGGTTCGTGCGCCGGCACATGCGCGTAACCGATGACCTGCATGGGGCGCGCTTCTTCGTGCGCCTCAAGCCGGCTGGCCAGCCCAGGGCACTGCTGTACGCCACGCCGCTGTTCCTGGCCCTGGTGCTGATCGAGCTGGCCGACCTGGTGTTCGCGGTAGACAGCGTGCCGGCCATTCTGGCGATCACCCAGGACCCCTTCATCGTGTACACCTCCAACATCTTCGCCATCCTGGGCCTGCGTGCGCTGTACTTCGCCCTGGCGGCGCTGGTGCACCGCTTCGTTTACCTCAAGTACGCCCTGGCGCTGGTGCTGATATTCATCGGCGGCAAGATCTTCGCCCACGGCCTGATCGGCAAGGTGCCGCCGCTGCTGTCGCTGTGCGTGACGTTCGGGCTGCTGGCCGGTGGCGTGCTGCTGTCGCTGTTCAAGACACGAACGGCGGCCGAGGAGGTGAAACGGGTGGAGTAGCCTCGGGCAGCGTGTCGAATACCCTCGCGGATCAGGCCCGCCCCACCCGGTCAGCAGGCGATCCGCGAGGGCATCGACGCGGGCTCAGTGCCCGCTGCGCAGCATCTCCCGGGGCACGTACTTGCCGATCTCGTACTTGCCGATCGCCGCGCGGTGCACTTCATCCGGCCCGTCGGCCAGGCGCAGGGTGCGTTGCATCGCGTACATGTAGGCCAGCGGGAAGTCGGCACTGACCCCTGCCCCGCCGTGAATCTGGATGGCCCGGTCGATCACCTTCAGCGCCACGTTCGGTGCCACCACCTTGATCTGCGCGATCTCGCTGCGGGCCACCTTGTTGCCGACGGTGTCCATCATGTAGGCCGCCTTGAGGGTCAGCAGCCGGGCCATGTCGATCTCCATGCGCGAGTCGGCGATCTTGTCGATGTTGCCACCCAGGCGCGCCAGCGGCTTGCCGAATGCGGTGCGCTCGGCCGAACGCTTGCACATCAGCTCAAGGGCACGCTCGGCCATGCCGATCGAACGCATGCAGTGATGGATGCGCCCCGGCCCGAGACGGCCCTGGGCGATCTCGAAGCCGCGCCCTTCGCCCAGCAGCACGTTGTCATACGGTACGCGCACGTTCTCGAACAGCACCTCGGCGTGGCCGTGGGGCGCATCGTCGTAGCCGAACACCGGCAGCGGGCGAACGATCTTCACCCCCGGTGCATCGGTAGGCACCAGGATCATCGAGTGCTGCTGGTGACGCGGCCCGTCCGGGTTGCTCAGGCCCATGAAGATCATGATCTTGCAACGCGGGTCGCAAGCGCCGGAGGTCCACCACTTGCGGCCGTTGATCACCCACTCGTCACCGTCGCGCACCGCCCGTGCGGCCATGTTGGTGGCGTCGGACGAGGCCACGTCGGGCTCGGTCATGGCGAACGCCGAACGGATCTCACCGCGCAGCAGCGGCTCCAGCCACTGGCGTTTCTGCGCCTCGCTGCCGTAGCGCACCAGGACCTCCATGTTGCCGGTGTCCGGGGCCGAGCAGTTGAACGGTTCCGGCCCCAGCAGCGAGCGGCCCATGATTTCGGCCAGCGGCGCGTACTCCAGGTTGGTCAGGCCGGCGCCCAGCTGCGACTCGGGCAGGAACAGGTTCCACAGGCCCTCGGCCTTGGCCTTGTCCTTGAGTTCTTCCATGATCGCGGTCGGCTGCCAGCGATCACCTTCGGCAACCTGGCGTTCGAACACCGCCTCGGCGGGATATACATAGGCGTCCATGAACGCGGTGACGCGTTCGCGCAGTGCCTGGACCTTGGGTGAATAGGCGAAATCCATGAGCGGTACCTGCTGGGAAAGGCGAGTGATTTAAGAGATCTGGCTTGGATGCTAGATCACCGGGCAAAATCCACCTAGCCTATTCTCGGCGTGTATAAACATTCATAACCGATATATGATCGGGCCATAACTCCAACAAGAGCGGCATCCATGAACCTCAGCAAGGTCGATCTGAACCTGTTCATCGTCTTCGATGCGATCTACACCGAAGCCAACCTGACCCGTGCCGGGCAGATCGTCGGCATCACCCAGCCTGCGGTGTCCAACGCGCTGGCGCGGCTGCGCGAGACCTTCAACGACCCGCTGTTCGTGCGCACGGCCCAGGGCATGGTGCCCACGCCCATGGCCCAGAACATCATCGGCCCGGTGCGCAATGCCTTGTCGCTGCTGCGGGTGTCGGTGCAGGAGAGCCGCATCTTCAACCCCTTGCAGGCCAACAAGACCTTCCGCATCAGCATGACCGACCTTACCGAGGCGGTGGTGCTGCCATCGCTGTTCCAGCGCCTGCGCCGGCTGGCGCCGAACGTGGTGATCGAGAGCTTTCTGTGCAAGCGCCGCGAGACCACCAAGGAACTGGCCGCCGGACGCTTGGACTTTGCCGTGGATGCACCGCTGAACACCGACCCGCAGGTGCGTCACGTCAAGCTGATGCAAGACCCGTTCGTGTGCGCGATGCGCCAGGGCCACCCGCTGGCCAGGGACAGGATCAGCCTGGAGGATTACCTGAGCCTGACCCACATCCAGATCTCCAGCCGGCGCAACGGCCTGGGGTATGTGGACCTGGCGCTCGGCAAGCAGGGGCTCAAGCGCAAGATCGCGCTGCGCTCGCAGCATTACCTGATGGCCTCGCAGGTGCTGCAGCAGACCGACATGGTGATGACCGTGCCGGAGCGCTTCGCGCGGCGCCATCAACTGAGCTACGTGAGCCTGCCGGTGGGCGACGTGCCGCCTTTGGAAACCCACCTGTACTGGCATGAAAGCACCGACCAGGACCCGGCCAACCGCTGGATGCGCGAGCAGATGATCGAGTTGTGCCAGGCGGTGGTGGCGCAGGACGAGCGGGAGGCACGCGCATAAGCTGCGGGCTGCGTTGAAGCCATCGCGGGTCGAGCCCGCTCCCACCCGACCTGCGCTGAAGCTGTGGGAGCGGGCGTGACCCGCGACAGGCATCCCGAATGCCTGCTTGACGTATACGTCAACCAGCCAGTAGCTTAGCCGCATGCCCCCTTCCCCGAGCCATGCAATGAGCAGCCAGACCTACAGCATCTCCGACCTTTCCCGCGAACTCGACATCACCACCCGGGCCATCCGCTTCTATGAGGAGCAGGGCTTGCTCAGCCCCGAACGTCGTGGCCTGGAGCGTGTGTATTCGGCCCGCGACAAGGTCAGCCTCAAGCTCATCCTGCGCGGCAAGCGCATCGGTTTCTCGCTGGCCGAGTGCCGCGAGCTGATCGAACTCTACGACCCCACCAGCGGCAATCAGAAACAGCTGCACAGCATGCTGGCGAAGATCGCCGAGCGCCGCGCCCAGCTCGAACAGCAACTGCTCGACATCCAGCAGATGCAGCTGGAACTCGACACCGCCGAGGAGCGCTGCCAGCAGGCGCTGGCCACCACCCTGAACAATCAGAAAAACGGCCATTGAGGCCCACAGGAACCCTAGCCATGTCATTGCCTACCCATGTGCGTCTGGTCGAAGTCGGCCCCCGCGACGGCCTGCAGAACGAAGCCCAACCCATCAGCGTGGCGGACAAGGTCCGCCTGGTGGATGACCTGACCGACGCCGGTGTGTCCTATATCGAGGTGGGCAGCTTCGTCTCGCCCAAGTGGGTACCGCAGATGGCCGGTTCGGCCGACGTGTTCGCCAGCATCCGCCAGCAGCCCGGCATCACCTATGCGGCGCTGGCCCCCAACCTGCGCGGTTTCGAAGACGCACTGGCCGCAGGCGTCAAGGAGGTGGCCGTGTTCGCCGCCGCGTCCGAGGCGTTTTCGCAGCGCAACATCAACTGCTCGATCAGCGAAAGCCTGCAGCGCTTCGCGCCCATCATGCACGCGGCGCGCGAACACGGGGTGAAGGTACGCGGCTATATCTCGTGCGTGCTGGGCTGCCCCTATCAAGGCCAGGTAGATGCCGAGCAGGTCGCCCCCATCGCCCGCGAGCTGCGCGACATGGGCTGCTATGAAGTGTCGCTGGGCGACACCATCGGCACCGGCACCCCGGGCGCCACCCGCCGCCTGTTCGAAGTGGTCGGCGCGCAGGTGCCACGTGCCGAGCTGGCCGGGCACTTCCACGATACCTACGGCCAGGCGCTGGCCAACGTGTACGCCAGCCTGCTGGAGGGAATCAATGTGTTCGACAGTTCGGTCGCCGGCCTGGGCGGCTGCCCGTATGCCAAGGGCGCCAGTGGCAACGTGGCCAGTGAAGACCTGCTGTACCTGCTGCAGGGCCTGGGTATCGAGACCGGCATCGACCTGGACAAGCTGATCGACGCCGGCCAGCGCATCAGTGCCGTGCTGGGCCGCGCCAGCGGTTCGCGTGTGGCCAGGGCACGCGCTGCCCGGTAACGGTGCGCAGCAACAGGGTCAATGGGGGGCGAGTGTTACCGCCCCCACACCCGACAGGAAAAATCCGGGTAACACGGAAACAAATCAGCACAATTTCCCGTGACGATTTTTCCACCAAACCAGCAAACCATTGATTTTATTGGGTTTTAAAAAGTTGGCACGGCACCTGCAATATCTTTCGTACAACAACAATAAAAAATGCGACAACCCAATAAAAATAAGACGTACCGGCTCTGACATAACAAGAACAACACGGCAGAGGCGCAGCTAACAGATTTTTTTGAAGTGGATGGCTTTTCGGGGGCGTGCCCCGCGACCTGACAGAGAACAATAAAACTACCCCAAGGTAGCGCCCGTCTCGGTTGGATCAGCAATGATAAAGGTCGATCAGCGCTCAAAAAAATACGTTTGCTCTTGATCCCGGATGGGGATCGCAACGCAACAAGAGGCAAGGGTCGCCAAAAACAACAATAGACCACCCTCCAATAATAAAAAGAGCACACGCAACAAAATTTGAGGGGAGCCCAGGCTCCCCTCAGTGCTTGCTGCCCTACTCGTTCTGCTGGTCATCCTCTGGCTTATGCTTCTCCAGGCGGTCGACCACCCACGGCATCACCCCCAGCACCAGCAACGCCAGCACCGTGCTCACCAGTGCAGTGGCTTCGCGCCCCATGCCTGCGGCCACGCCGATGGCGGCGGTCATCCACAGGCCCGCAGCAGTGGTCAGGCCCTTCACATGACCCGCATCGTCCTCCTTGCCCTTGAGTATGGTGCCCGCCCCCAGAAAGCCGATGCCGGCGACGATCCCCTGCACCACCCGACTCAACGCTGCGTCGTCCGCCCCGGCCATGCGCGGCACCAGCACGAACAGCGCCGCACCGATGGCCACCAGCATGTGCGTGCGTACTCCCGCCGCCTTGCCCTTGAGCTCGCGCTCGAAGCCCAGCACCGCCCCCAGCAGCGCAGCCATCAACAGGCGCACCGTCACCTGCGTCAGTTGCTTGGCATCGGTGATATCGGCGAATTCGGCAATCAGTGTCGACCAGACTTGGTGCCACCAGGCGTCCATGAGCAGCGTCCATCAGCAAGGGGATACTGGATGGACAACAGCCTGGCGCGCGAGTGCTGTCGACCGCTGATCGGCCACGCTCAGCAACCCGGCCGGCAACGGAGTCACAGCTGTAAGCCCCCCGTTCGAGGACACCGCCATGCCCATTGAAATCAACGAAACCACCAAGCGCTGCACCCTGATAGCCGACGACCTGAACATCGAAGGTGAAGCGGCAGAGGTGCAGATCATCACCGATGCCGACCTGCGCATGTCGATCGCGACCCTGGCCGGGCAACGGGTGCCGATCACCGAGGCAGAGGCTGACGCGCTCACCGTGGCAGGTGCGGTGGATAGTCGCAGGCATTTGAAGACCTCCGAGGAGGGCTCGATCATATAAGGGCTGCAGGGTTTCAAGGGATAATCTGATACGGTTTTTATCCAGATATCTGCACCTGTTATGCAAACAGATGGGACGCCATAGTGCTCTGGCCTGATCGAGGCCTGATGAGCGACGAACCATGAGCGAACGAATTCCCGTCCAGATCGTTGAAATTGCCGAGCCCTCCACGTTCAAGAAGAAGGCCGCCAGCAGCGACAGACACATCCACACCCGTAGCTTCACCGGCTTTTTCCGAAACCTGCGCCTGGGTGGCGCGGGTTTTCTGTTTCTGCTGTTTTTCGGCACCGTCTGGCTGAACTGGGACGGGCGCCAGGCGGTCCTCTGGGACCTGGCCGACAGCAAGTTCCACATCTTCGGCGCCACCTTCTGGCCGCAGGACTTCATCCTGCTGTCGGCGCTGCTGATCATCTGCGCCTTCGGCCTGTTCGCCATCACCGTGTTCGCCGGGCGCGTCTGGTGCGGCTACACCTGCCCGCAAAGCACCTGGACCTGGGTGTTCATGTGGTGCGAAAAGGTCACCGAGGGCGAACGCAACCAGCGCATCAAGCTCGATGCGGCGCCCTGGGGCCCCAACAAGCTGGCGCGCCGCGCAGCCAAGCACACCCTGTGGCTGGGCGTCAGCCTGCTGACCGCACTGACCTTCGTCGGCTACTTCACCCCCATCCGGCCACTGACCCAGGAGCTGTTCACCCTGCAGCTGGGTGGCGTCAGCCTGTTCTGGATCCTGTTCTTCACCGGTGCCACCTACATCAACGCCGGCTGGCTGCGCGAGGCGGTGTGCATGCACATGTGCCCGTATGCACGGTTCCAGAGCGTGATGTTCGACAGGGACACCCTCACCATCGCCTATGACCCGCAGCGCGGCGAGTCGCGCGGGCCGCGCAAGAAGGACGCCAACCACAAGGCCCAGGGCCTGGGCGACTGCATCGACTGCCACATGTGCGTGCAGGTATGCCCCACCGGTATCGACATCCGCGACGGCCTGCAGATGGAGTGCATCGGCTGCGCTGCCTGCATCGACGCCTGCGACAGCATCATGGACAAGATGAGCTACCCACGCGGGCTGATCGGCTACAAGTCCGAGCACACCCTGCAAGGCGGCACCACCCAGTGGATGCGTCCGCGCCTGCTGGGCTACGTGACCGTGCTGGTGGTGATGATCGGCGCCCTGGTGATCGCCCTGCAGCAACGCCCGATGGTGTCGATGGACGTGATCAAGGACCGCGGCCTGTTCCGCGAGAACGCCCTGGGGCAGATCGAGAACATCTACACCCTCAAGGTCATCAACAAGACCCAGCAGCCGCAGACCTACCGCCTGCGCCTGGTGGACGCCGAGGGCTTCGAACTGCATGGCAAGACCGAGTTCACCCTGGCGGCCAGCGAGATGAGCGATATACCGGTCTCGGTGGCGATGCTGGCCGACCGTGCGCCCAGCAGCTCCCAGGAGATCAGCTTCGAACTCATCGACACCGACCAGCCGAACGTGCGCAGCCTTGCGCGCAGCCGTTTTGTCGCGCCTTTGAACCGCTGATCACATACACTCCGCTGAGTCAGACCGCCCAGAGCCATGATGAAACGCTACGAGAAATTCGCCGACGACATTGCCGAACTGATTCGCTCCGGGGTACTCGGCCCCGGCCAGCGCGTGCCGTCGGTGCGTTACGCCAGCCAGACCCACGGGGTCAGCCCGTCCACGGTGTTCCAGGCCTACTACCTGCTGGAGCGTCGCGGGCTGATCCGGGCCCGGCCGCGCTCGGGCTACTTCGTCAACACCCACGCCCCGCGCCAGTTCAACGAGCCGCAGATCATCGAGCAGGCCAGCGAATCGACCGAGGTGGACGTCAGTGAGCTGGTGTTCTCGATCCTCGACTCGATCAAGGACCCGCAGACAGTGGCCTTCGGTTCGGCGTTCCCCAGCCCCAACCTGTTCCCGCTGCCGCGCCTGGCGCGCTCGCTGGCCAGCGCCAGCCGCGAGATGGACCCGCGCATGGTGGTCACCGACCTGTCGCCGGGCAACCCCCAACTGCGCCGCCAGATCGCCCTGCGCTACATGGTCGGCGGCTTGATGCTGCCGATGGAAGAACTGCTGATCACCAACGGTGCGCTGGAGGCGTTGAACCTGTGCCTGCAGGCGGTAACCGAGCCGGGTGACCTGGTGGCCATCGAGGCACCGGCGTTCTATGCCTGCCTGCAGATTCTGGAGCGGCTCAAGCTCAAGGCGGTGGAGATTCCGGTGCACCCGCGCGAAGGCATCGACCTGGGGGTGCTGGCGCAGACGCTGGAGCGGCATCCGGTCAAGGCCGTGTGGTGCATGACCAACTTCCAGAACCCGGTGGGCGCGAGCATGCCGGAAGACAAGAAGAAGCAGCTGGTCGAGCTGCTGAGCGTGCACCAGGTGCCGCTGATCGAAGACGACGTGTATGCCGAGCTGTACTACGCGCAGCAGGCGCCCAAGCCGGCCAAGGCATTCGACACCGAAGGGCTGGTGATGCATTGCGGCTCGTTCTCCAAGAGCCTGGCGCCGGGCTACCGGATCGGCTGGGTGGCGGCCGGGCGCTATGCGCAGAAGATCGAGCGGCTCAAGCTGATGACCTCGCTGTGTGCATCGATGCCGGCGCAGGCGGCGATTGCCGACTACCTGCAGCATGGTGGCTACGACCGCCACCTGCGGCGCCTGCGCTATGCGCTGGAAGAGCAGCAGAACGCCATGCTGGCGGCAATTGCCCGGCACTTCCCGGCGCAGACGCGGGTCAGCCACCCCAGCGGCGGGTACTTCCTGTGGTTGGAGCTGCCGGAGCAGATGGACTCGCTGAAGCTGTTCCAGATGGCATTGGCCCAGGGCATCAGCATTGCGCCGGGGCCGATCTTTTCGCCGACGCGGCGGTTTCGCAACTGCATCCGCCTCAATTACGGCAGCCCCTGGACCGAGCAGTCGGAGCAGGCGATGGAGACGCTGGGGCGGATTGTGCGGTCGTTCTGAGGGGCTGGCATGACGGCCAACTACCCATCGCGGGTCAAGCCCGCTCCCACATGACTGCGGTGATCCTGTGGGAGCGGGCTTGACCCGCGACTGGGTCGGTGCAGCCCCTTGCCCACACCCGCACAATCGCGCACCATCCCCTCCCGCACTTGCCCACGGATGGCCCCGGATGAAACCGCTGTACCTGCTACTGGCCCTGCCCCTGCTGCCCGCCTGCAGCCTGATCGGTTTCGTCGCCAAGGAAAGCGTCGTGGGCGCCACCAGCCACTACGGCTTGAGCAGCACCACGCTGATCGCCGAACTCCCGCCCAACCACGGCGTCACCTATAACGCCAGCTACGCCCCGCTCGACCCGTACCGCTGCACCGTGGCCTCCCCCGCCACCGGCGGCATGCGCTCGCGCCCCAACCAGTACCGCACCGACCAGGCCGATGCGCACCCCGACGCGCGCACCGTCACGTTCAGGATCCCGCTGACCTACACCATCGGCAGTTGCACCCAGCAACTGGACAACATCACAGTGAGCATCAAGTCCCCCAGCGGGCGGTACAGCCTGGCGGGGGTCAAGGTATTGCCGGCACTGCCCGACGGCACTGGGCCGGTGCGCGACGCAGACCCCGAGCTGGTTGTGCGCCGCCTGTGCGGCACGGCCTACCACATCGTGCCCGGGCATGAGCGCCACGTGCTGGCCAGGGACATCGACTGCCTCGCCGCCGACAGCCAGTGGCAACCCCTGGAGCGGACCTCCAGGCACCCCGGCCCGGTCGCCAACGTCGCCTACACCCAGCTGAACAAGACCGACCTGCGCTTCGTGTACCGCCTCATCGACAAGGAGTGGCCGCTTTATCCCGAGAACTGGTCACCGGTCGGCAATGGCATGAAGCCCTGCGCTTCACAATGGAAGTGGGTTGGCGAAGCCTCCTGCAGCTACCGCCAGCAGACCTTCAGCACCTTCGAGATGGACGGGCGCCAATGCACCACCTACCCGGGCTGCTCGTAACCGCGTCGCCCCTTCAACGGGCCTCCCCCGCACGCGGCTTGTAGAACAGGAACCTGGGGGTTTCGGCGGTCTTCAAGTACGTCCTGGCCCACGCGGGATGCACATGGCGGTCATGAAAGTACATCGCACCATCGGTGCTGTCGGTCAGTTGCTGATTCAGCGCCTTGCGCGCGATTTCCTTGGCCACGGTGTACTGCACCGGCTCTTCCACATCGTCCGAGCGCCCGTCGCACCACCACGAGAACTGGCATGTACGCTCCTTGATGCCCTGCTTGACCACCTCGCACACGGTGCCCGGAAACCCTTCGTGCCCCAGCCGGTTCATCACCACGCTGGCCACACCCTGCATGTCCGCCGCCTCACCGCCCTTGGCCTCCCAGTAGAGGGTGCGCGCCAGGCAGGTGATCGCGTCATCCAGCGCGGCCTCGCCCTTGGGGTCGACCGCCTGCACTTCGCTGCGGGTGATGGCCTGGTCGCTGGGTACGCTGGCCTCGCGCCCCTGTTCGGCAGCCTTCTGCTCCAGCACCTGGGCCTTGTCTTCGGCTACCACCGCAGGCGGCGCCGCGGCGGCAGAGCCCGGCAGAACAGCGATCAACCACACGGCAAGACAGCAAACTGCAGCGAATGAGCGCATGACCGAGCCTTCTTGTGAGCCTCTGATAGATGCACAGTAGCTGCAACCGGCGATTTGCGCCGCCCTACCCCAGCAGCTCGCGCAGGCGGTACCACAACATGCCCAGCGCCAGCAGTGGCGAGCGCAGGGCCGGGCCGCCGGGGAAGGTCATGTGCGGCACCTTGCTGAAGATATCCAGGCCCTGGCTATGCCCGGCGTGGATCGCCTCGGCCAGCAACTTCGCCGTCCAGTGGGTGACGTTCACCCCGTGCCCCGAATAGCCCTGGGCGTAGAACACGTTGGGGTGCTGCTGCAGGCGTCCCACCTGCGGAAAGCGATTGGCGGTAATGCCGATCTTGCCGCCCCACTGAAAGTCGATGCGCACATCCGCCAGCTGCGGGAACACCTTGAGCAGCTTGGGCAGCATGTAGCCGGCGATATCCGCCGGGTCGCGCCCGGAATAATGGCAGGCCCCGCCGAACAGCAGGCGCCGGTCGGCAGTAAGGCGGTAGTAGTCCAGGCCGACCTTCTGGTCGCACAGCGCCAGGTTCTGTGGGATCAGCCCGGTGGCGCGCGGTGCCGACAGCGGCTCGGTGGTGATGATGTAGCTGCCGGCCGGCAGCACCTTGCCGCTCAGGCGTGGCTCCAGGTCGTCCAGGTGCGCATTGCACGCCAGCACCAGGCTGCCGGCCCGCACGCTGCCGCGCGCGCAGCGCACCTGCACGGTGGGGCCATGCACCAGTTCGAGCACCGTGCTGTGCTCGAACACCTGCACCCCCAGCGACGCCGCCAGGCGCGCCTCGCCCTGCACCAGGTCGAGCGGGTGCAGGTGGCCGGAGCCCATGTCCAGCAGCCCGCCGGCATACACCTTCGACGCCACCACCTCGTGCATCTGCTGCGGCCCGTAGAGTCGGGTCTGGTGCCGATAGCCCAGCGCCTCCAGGCTCTGCTGTTCAGCCTGGAACGCTGCGTACTGCGCCGGGGTATTGGCCAGCTCGCAGAAGCCCCAGCGCAGGTCGCAGTCGATGCCGTCCTCCTGCACCCGGCGGCCCACCACCTCCACCGACTCGATGCCGGCGCGTTGCAGGTAGGCCACCCCTTCCTGCCCCACGTAGCGGGCAAACCCCGACACCTCGTGGCCGATGCCGCGAATCAGTTGCCCGCCGTTGCGCCCGCTGGCACCCCAGCCGATGCGCCGCCCCTCCAGCAACACCACCGAAAGCCCGCGGCGAGCCAGTTCGATGGCGGTGTTGACCCCCGTGAAGCCACCGCCGATCACGCACACATCGGCGATCAGGTCCTGCTCCAGCGTGGGGTAGTCGGCCTGGCGTCTGGCCGTCGCTGCGTAGTACGAACGGGCGTGTTGCGCATTGCCATTCACGTTGTTCATTTGTTCGATTTCACTTTGCTCCACGAGCGGGTCATCAAGCGCATGATGGCCGGCGTGGGGGTGCTGGAGATGTACAGTTTGTCGAGCACCGCCTGGGGCGGATACACCTCGGGGTTGTCGACCAGGTCGGCGGCCATGTACTGGCGCGAAGCCGGCGTCGGGTTGGCGTAGCCCACCAGGGTGCTGACCTTGGCGATCACCTGCGGGTCCATCAGGTAGTTGATGAAGGCGTGCGCCTCCTTGGGGTTGGTGGCATCGGCCGGGATCGCCAGCAGGTCGAACCACAGGTTGCTGCCCTCCTTGGGAATCGAATAGGCGATGTTCACGCCGTTGTGGGCTTCCCTGGCGCGGTTGGCCGCCTGGAACACGTCGCCGGAGTAACCGAAGGCGATGCAGATGTCGCCGTTGGCCAGGTCCGTGACGTACTTGGAGGAATGGAAGTAGGTGATGTACGGGCGCAGCGCCAGCAGCTTGGCCTCGGCCTTCTTGTAGTCCTGCGGGTTTTCGCTGCGCGGGTCCAGGCCCATGTAGTTGAGCACTGCCGGGAACAGCTCGTCGGCAGAATCCATGAACGACACGCCGCACTGGCTGAGTTTTTTCAGGTTCTCGGGCTCGAACAGCACCGCCCACGAATCGATATGGTCGATGCCCAGCACCTGCTTGACCTTGTCGACATTGTAGCCGATGCCATTGGTGCCCCACAGGTAGGGCACCGAGTGGCGGTTGCCGGGGTCGTTGTCCTCCAGTTTCCTGAGCAGCACCGGGTCGAGGTTCTTCCAGTTGGGCAGTTGCGAGCGGTCCAGCTCCAGAAACGCCCCGGCCTTGATCTGGCGCGCCAGGAAGTGGTTGGACGGCACCACCACGTCGTAGCCGGTGCGCCCCGCCAGCAGCTTGCCCTCCAGGGTTTCGTTGGAGTCGAACACGTCGTAGATCACCTTGATCCCGGTCGCCCCCTGAAAGTCGGCCAGGGTGGTGGGGCCGATGTAATCGGTCCAGTTGTACACGCTGACGCTTGGCTGGGCCTGTGCGGCGGCCCCCCACAGCAACCCCAGGGCCACCGGCAACACGGATTTCAACAGACGCATATCGACACCTCTTCTGATTGTTTTATCGATGATCGGCAGGTCAGCGCATCACACGCTCAGCAGCAGGAACTCACGCTCCCACGAACTGATCACGCGCTTGAAGTTCTCGTGCTCGGCGCGCTTGACCGCCACGTAGCCGCGCACGAACTTGCTGCCCAGGTAGCGTTCGATGGTCGGGCAGTCTTCCATGTGCGCCAGCGCGTCCTCGATGGTGATCGGCAGGCGCAGGTTGCGCCGCTCATACGCACGCCCCTGCACCGGGGCGCTGGGCGCGATGCCCTCGACCATGCCCAGGTAGCCGCACAGCAGGCTGGCGGCAATCGCCAGGTACGGGTTGGCATCGGCGCCGGGCAGGCGGTTCTCAACGCGCATCGACTCGGGGCTGGAGGTGGGCACGCGCAAGCCCACGGTGCGGTTCTCTTCGCCCCACTCCACGTTCACCGGTGCCGAGGTGTCGGGCAGAAAGCGGCGGAACGAGTTGACGTTGGGCGCGAACATCGGCAACACCTTGGGGATGTACTTCTGCAGGCCGCCGATGTGCTGCAGGAACAGCTCGCTCATGCTGCCGTCGTCATTGACGAAGATCGGCTTGCCGGTGGCGCTGTCGACCACGCTCTGGTGCAGGTGCATGGCGCTGCCCGGCTCGTCGCCCACCGGCTTGGCCATGAAGGTGGCGGTGACGTTGTGCTTGAGCGCGGCCTCGCGCATCGTGCGCTTGAACACGGTGATCTGGTCGGCCAGGTCCAGGGCGTCGCCGTGGCGGAAGTTGATTTCCATCTGCGCCGGGCCGTCTTCGTGAATCAGCGTGTCCAGGTCCAGGCCCTGGGCCTCGCACCAGTCGTAGACGTCCTCGAACAGCGGGTCGAACTCGTTGGCGGCATCGATGGAGAACGACTGGCGGCCACTTTCGGCGCGGCCCGAACGGCCCAGTGGCGCCTGCAACGGCAGGTCCGGGTCTTCGCAGCGCTGGGTCAGGTAGAACTCCATCTCCGGTGCCACGATCGGTTGCCAGCCCTTGTCGGCGTACAGCTTGAGGACTTTCTTGAGCACGTTGCGCGGCGACAGCTCGATGGGGTTGCCCTGCTTGT
This sequence comes from Pseudomonas palmensis, assembly GCF_049942755.1. Classification (NCBI taxonomy): domain Bacteria; kingdom Pseudomonadati; phylum Pseudomonadota; class Gammaproteobacteria; order Pseudomonadales; family Pseudomonadaceae; genus Pseudomonas; species Pseudomonas palmensis. The sequence continues at coordinate 4,341,503 of NZ_CP187958.1, read as the reverse complement.
CGAAGGTGTCGTGGATCACGATCGCGGTGGGCTCCAGCGCCCAGGGTACCGGGTAGATGGCCGTCGAGTCGGGGCGGCAGAGCATGTCGATGTCGGCCGGGTCGAGCAGGTCGTAGTAGATCTCGTCCTCGACGAAGTCGCCGGTCACAGTCTGCAGCAGCACACTTTCCGGCAGGCGCATGCCTCGCTCATGCAGGAACTTGTTGGTGGGGGCGATCTTGCCGCGGGCGATACCGGTCAGGTCGGTGACCACGCATTCCACTTCAGTGATCTTGTGTTCTTTCAGCCAGGTGGACAGCTGATCGAAGGGGGTATTCATGAGAACCTCGTTGTCGTGATGCAGGGCATGCGCAAGGGTGTGTGTGGCGCGGGCGGGCAAGGCCTGGCTTCCCCTGCGCCGCGTTGAGGTCTATCTTGGTGCCGCAGCTGCGGCTGCATCTATCCACTTTGAGCAGAAGAAAATGCACCAAAGCAGTGCATTCAGAGGTTCTCATGACAACCCCGTCGCCCTTGCGGGTACAGGCCTTCACCAGTGCCGATGTGGCCGAACAGGTACGCGCCACGCCAGGCTGGGCACAGCACTACCAGCAGATGTCACCCGGGCACTTTGCCGGCATGGTGCGCTGCCTCGACCTGCAGGGCGTGGAGGTGTACGAAGAGCGCATGAACACCCGGGTGGAGCAGAGCTTCAGCGCCCCCGGCGGTTCGCTGTCGTTCTGCTTCGACCGCAGTGACAACAGCCTGTACGTGCTCAATGGCGAAAGCCGCAACATCTGGATCACCCCCGAGAACTACCAGGAAGTGGCCGTCGTGTTCGGCCCTGCGTTCGTGCGTGAGCACGGCGTGGACGTTGCGGCGCTCGAAGGTCTGTTCATGGCACCGCTCAATTCCCAGCGCAATGCCTTGTTCAGCGGCTGGCTGAGCAGTACCCTGACGCGCCTCTCGCAGAGCGAGGACGCGCCGTGCCAGCAGGTGCTGGCCAGGCAGTTGCTGGACGATTGTCTGTACATTCTCGACACCGCCTCGGTGTGCCTGGACCGCGGCGAGCTGTGGCGGCGCACCGAGGAGCGCACCATCATGCGCAAGGTCAGCGAATGGGCGGCGGATTCGCCGGAGGAGTCATTGAACCTGCTGCAACTGGCGCAGGTGGCCGGCAGTTCGGTGCGTCAGTTGCAGCATGCGTTCAAGGCGTACACCGGCATCACGCCCAGCCACTGGCTGCGCCTGCGCCGCCTCAATGGCGCGCACCGCGAGCTGCTGACCGCGCGCGGCCACACCGTGGCGGAAGTGGCAATGCGCTGGTCGTTCTGGCACCTGGGGCGGTTTTCCAGCAGTTATCAGGCGCTGTTCAAGGAGTTGCCCAGTGAAACCCTCAAACGACGCAAGGAGACACGGTATGGCTTTTGACTGGCATGGCGGGGTGATTACCCGGGATACACCGGTGGGCGAGGATTACCGCAACACGCAGAACGTGCGGCGGTTCATGCGTGAGCAGTGTGGCGAGGATTTCAGGTTCGACCGGCCGTTGATGGCGTGGATAGTCGATGGTACGGCGCGGACGATGGGGGATGTGGTGGATGAGTGGGCCAGACGTCGTAGTGCTTAGCTGAACCCGCGACATCCCTGCGCAAGTACCCACTGGCAGCCCAGGCTGGTATTGTGCCGCCCTGCAAACCCAACTGGATGACTGTGAGGAAATGACGTTGAACGCTGATGCGAACATGACCGGGGACCTGTTCGAAGTCGACAAGCGCCTGGGCCTCAAACCCGTGGTGGACTTCAACACCTACCTGCGCGCCGCATTCGCCGACGGCGCCTGCGCATGCAGCCGCTGCCTGGAAAACAAGGGCGACGAGAGCGGCTACGCCTTCGCCCATACCTTCGACTTCCAGGGCCAGGTCACCCATCGCCGCTTCGCCACCACCACCGCCAGCGATGTGCTGATGGTCCTGAAAAAAGCCTGGCTGTCCTACACCAAGGCCGAACTGGATGTCAGCGGCAACCTGGACCTGGACGCCATCAAGGCCTTCGTCGAGCCACAGCTACACAAACGCCTGGTGCCACTGTTCGTCGCCAGCGGGCTGGTTGTCGAGGTCGACGGGCAACTGGTGCTGCAAGCCCAGGCCGCCGCCTGACGGCCATGCCTGGGGCGCGTTGCCGGCAGAGCCGGCAACGCGCCCTGGCGCAACCCGCGCGCGATTGCACCCCCGCGCAGGCTACACACAGGCATTGTGACACTGTAGTATTGAGAACTATTCACATTCACTGTCGAGTCGTTCCCGGTGCACACGCCTTCCTCCAAGCTCGGCTTCTTCTTCAGCGACCACCACCGCTGGCTGCTGCAACACATCCAGAAGCGCCTGCGCAACCGCGCCGACGCCGAAGACACGGCTGCCGAGGCGTTCTGCCAATTGCTGGTGGCGCGGGTTGATCCGGACAGCATCCAGCAACCGCGGGCCTTTCTGTCGACCATCGCGCGCCGGCTGATCTTCGACCGCCACCGCCGCCGCCAACTCGAAAATGCCTACCTGGAACGCCTGTCGAGCCTGCCCGAGCAGGTAGCGCCCTCCCCGGAGGAACAACTGCTGCTGGTCGAAGCGCTGGTGGCCATCGACCAAGCGCTCACCGGCCTGCCCGCGGTGGTCAAGGCAGCCTTCCTCTACAGCCAGCTCGATGGCCTGAGCTATGTGGAGATCGGGCGCAAGCTCGCGCTGTCGGAACGCACCGTCAGCCGCTACATGAAACAGGCCCTGCGCCAGTGCTACCTGGCCGAGATGGCACCATGAGCAAGGCCCGCCTCGACCCGGCCGCGGAGCAGGCCATCGACTGGATGGTGCGCCTGAGCGCCGACCGCAACGACACCCGCCTGCACGCCCGTTTCGATACCTGGCTCAACAGCGACCCGGCCCATGCCCAGGCCTGGGGCCGGCTGCAGGAGCGCCTGGGTGGCGCGTTCGGCACCGTGCGGGCGCTGGACCAGCGCCTGCCCGGCCAGGCCGGCGAAGCCCGGCGCGTGCTGATGCAGCCCGGCACCTCCCGGCGCGATGTGCTGCGCGCCATCGGCGGGCTGGGCCTGCTGGGCGGCGGGTTGTGGCTGGCGGCGCGCAGCGAGGTCGGCACCACGCTGATGGCCGACCTGCACACCGGTACCGGCGAGCGGCGCACCCTGGAACTGGAAGACGGCAGCCAGCTGAGCCTGAACGCTAGCACTGCCGTCGACCTTCAATTCGATGCCCACCAGCGCCTGGTGCTGCTGCGCCAGGGCGAACTGGTGATTGAAGTGGCACCCGACCCGCAGCGCCCCCTGCGCGTGCGCACCGCCCAGGGCGAAATCCGCGCGCTGGGCACGCGCTTTCTGGTCAGCCAGCAGCCCGACGCCACCCGCGTGGTGGTGCTGCAGCATGCGGTGCGCGCACGCCTGCACGATGGCAGCGAACTGGACCTGCAGGAAGGCCAGGCCGCCCTGCTGCACGCCCAGCGCATCGAGCGTCTGGGCCGTGACGAGCGTCACCGCGCCGACTGGCTGAACGGGCACCTGAATGTACTGGATGACCCGCTGGATGCAGTGGTCGACGCGCTGCGCCCCTACACCCGCGGCTTCGTGCGGGTCGCGCCGCAGGTGCGCAACCTGCGCGTGCAAGGGGTGTTCCCGCTCAACGATCCGCAGCGCAGCTTCGGTGCGCTGGCCGAAACACTGCCGATCGAGGTACGACACTACGGCCCGTGGTTGACCCTGATCGGCCCGAAAAGCTGAGCCCGAGAACCCTCTGAAAAGTTTTTATGAAAAACAATCGCATTTGTGTCCGGTTTTCATTTCTCATCCCACCTATCTCCTGACTGCACACACAATCAGGAGAATTCCGTGCTCAACCCTTGGTCCCGCGCCCTCCCCGTCGCCGTTGCCCTGGCCACCCTGAGCTGCGCCGTGTCTGCCCAGCAGCAGGCACTTGCGTTCAACCTGCCGGCCGGCCCGCTCGCCGCCACGCTCAATGCCATCGCCAGCCAGAGCGGCCAGATCATCTCCCTCGACCCGGCCCTGGTGCAGGGCAAACAGGCCCCGGCCGTCCGTGGGCAGATGAGCGCCGAGCAGGCCCTGCAGGCCGCACTGGCCGGCAGCGGCCTGCAACTGCTGGTGACCGGCAGCGGCCACTTCAGCGTGGTGCCGGGGGTAGACACCGCAGGCGCACTGGAGCTGGGCGCCACCAGCATCACCGAGGTGCGCAACCTGGCCACCACCGAAGGCTCGAACTCCTACGCAGCGCGGGTCACCACCATCGGCAAGGGCGAACACACGCTCAAGGAAATCCCCCAGTCGGTCAGCGTCATGACCCGCAAGCAGATGGACGACCAGGGCCTGACCAACCTCAAGGACGCCGCCAACCAGACCACCGGCCTGGTCGGCCAGCAAGGCGTGGGCAAGGGCATGATCCTGATGTCGCGCGGTTTTCAGATCGACGACTGGCAGTACGACGGCGTGCCGATTCCGCGCAACACCTACTCGCTGGGCAACTGGGCGACCCAGGACCTGATCTTCTTCGACCGCATCGAGTTCCTGCGCGGTGCCTCGGGCCTGCTGCAGGGCACCGGTAGCCCGGGCGGCGCGATCAACCTGGTGCGCAAGCGCGGGCAGGACAAACCCACCGTGACCGTCACCGGCAAGGCCGGCTCCTGGGACCACTACGGCCTGCAACTGGACGCTGGCGGCCCGCTGAACCCGCAGGGCACGATCCGCGGGCGCTTCGTCGCCGACGAAGACCAGAGCCAGTCGTTCATCGACTACGAGTGGAGCAAGACCCACTCGCTGTACGGCGCGCTGGATTTCGACCTGAGCCCGGACACCACCGTGGGTGTGGGCGTGAGCTACTCGGACAACACCTCACGGCCCATGCTGCGTGGCCTGCCGCGCTATGCCGACGGACGCCCTGTGGACGTGCCGCGCTCGACCTATACCGGCGCGCGCTGGAACCACTCGGAAATCGACGTGACCACGGTGTTTGCCGACCTCGACCACCGCTTCAACGACGACTGGAAGGTGCATGCCGCCGCCGTGTACATGAGCGAGAGCAACGACTCGCTGCACCAGCGGGTGCAAACCACCGGCCAAGGGCTGAATCCTGACGGCAGCGGTGTCCAGTATGCCAACTGGTACACCGACTTCGACTCGACCAAGGTGGGTCTGGACGCCTACGTCAACGGCCATTTCGAGACGCTGGGGCTGCAACAGGAACTCATCCTGGGTGGCAACTATTCCCAGCTCAAGACCGACGATGTGTTCGCGCGCACCTTCATCAACGGCGGCAATATCTTCGATATCGACCACGACCGCCCCAAACCCAGCTACGACAGCCTGATGCGTGACGGCGGCCGAGCCACCGCAAGCGAATATGACGTGCGCCAGAAAGGCCTGTACGGCAGTTGGCGGGTCAAGCTGGCCGAGCCGTTGACCGTAGTGCTTGGCTCACGCGTGAGCTGGTACGACTTCCGCTACTCCTCAGTCATCACACAGGGCAACACGGTGACGGTCGCTGACCCAAGCGTCATGACCGAAACCGGTGTGGTTACCCCCTATGCCGGCATCATCTATGACCTGACCCAGGAATGGGCGGCCTACGCCAGCTACACCGACGTGTTCCAGCCGCAGAGCGAACTCGATGCCGCACAATCGGTGCTGAAGCCGATTGTCGGCAGCAACTACGAAGTGGGCCTCAAGGGCGAACTGATGGATGGCCGGGTCAACACCTCGTTCGCCGTGTTCCGCTACGACCAGAACAACCGAGCGATCACCGACGCTTCTGCGCAATGTGGCTCCGGCGATTGCTCGAAAGCGTCCGGCAAGGTGCGCAGCCAGGGTTTCGAAGCCGAAATCAGTGGCGAAGTGATGCCCGACCTGCAGCTGTTCGCCGGGTACACCTACACCACCACCACGTACATCAAAGACCCGGAGAACGAAGGCAAGGTCTTCAACCAGTGGACCCCCAAGCACATGCTGCGGGTATGGAGCGACTACCGTTTGCCGGGCGACTGGAGCCGCGTAAGCGCGGGCCTGGGCTTCAGCAGCCAGAGCCACACACTGGGTTACGAGAGTACGTTTGATGTGCCCGGTTACACGGTGTGGAATGCACGCCTGGCCTATCAGCTGACGCCTGAGGTGACTGTGGCAGTCAACGCCAACAACCTGTTCGACAAACACTACATTGCCTCGGGCTACAACCAGCTCGGCGGCAACAACAACTACGGCGAGCCGCGCAACATGATGTTCAGCGTCAAGTACACGCCGCAGTTCTGACGCGCCTGCTTCGCCGGCAAGGCCGGCTCCTGCACAGCCTGTAGGAGCCGGCCTTGCCGGCGAATGCCCCGACGCGGTGTCACCTGCCCAGCGCCCTGGCCATCACGATGGTGCGCTCTTCCCCCTCCACCACCTCGCGTACCACCGCATACCCCAACCGCGCATAGAACGCCTGCGCCGTCAGCGAGGACGGTACCCGCAGCGCCTGCACCCCCGACGCACCGGCCAGCTCTTCAACATGCAGCATCAAGGCCCGACCGATGCCCAGCCCCTGCCGGTCCGGCGCCACGAACACCGTGCGCACCACGTCCCCCTCCAGGCTCGCGGTACCCACCACCTGCCCGCCCAACTGCGCCACCACCACCTGCCGGCGCGCCATCAACCCCAGCAGCGCCTCGGGGGAAAAACTCTGCTCCACCCGCGCAATCACCGCCGACGAATAATCCTGGCTGTTGCTCGTGCGCAAGGCCTGGACAATCACCCGGCTGATCGCCGGCGCATCCGTTTCCAGTGCTTGGCGCACCTGACATGTTTCGCTCATCACCGCCCCACTCCAGCCACCCTGCATTTGAGAATGAATGCTATTATCGCCTTCCTTTTTTCGACACCCGAGCCCTGTCTTGTCCGCGCCCACCCGCTACCTGCTGAGCGACTTCCATGCCCTGGGCCAGCGCTACGACGTGCACTATAGCCTGCCCGAAGGCGACGGCGGCGAGGACGATCCGTGCCTGATGCAGGGCCATATCAGCGAACATCGCCTGGCTCCCGGCTTCAGCCTGGTGAACTCCGACGTGCAGGCCTTCCACACCTACCGCGCCGATTCGCTGGACATGCCCGACCTGACCCTCGCGCTGGTACTTCAGGGTCAGGCCTCGATCACCTACACCCGCACCCAGCCCCTGCAACCAGGCGCCTGCATCACCGCGCTGTGCGGCGATGGCCGGCCGATGTCGGCACTGCACCGCGGTGGCGCGCACCTGCGCGGGCTCAACCTGTCGCTGCGCCGCCCGCAGGATGTGGGCGAAGAGGCCTTGGCCGAGCTGATCGAGGCTCGCCTGCGCGGCCACGGCTCGGCCCTGAGTTGCTGGACCCTGCCCGCGCACTTGCTGGCGGGCATCGAAGACATGTTGTCCGGTCGCTGGCAAGGCACCCTGCAGCACCTGTTGTGCCAGGGCCTGAGCCTGCAACTGCTCAGCCACGGCCTGGCCAGTTTCGACAGCCTGCCGGCCCCTTCGCCGGGCCTGTGCCCACGCGACCGGCTGATGCTCGAACGGGTGCGCGAGCACCTGCACCAACAGCCCGGCGACGAGCACGACCTCACCGAACTGGCGCGCCTGGCCTGCATGAGCAGCAGCTCGCTACGCAGCAAGTTCCGCGCGCTGTACGGCGAAACGGTGTTCGGCTACCTGCGCAACCGGCGCCTCGACCAGGCCCGCCAGTTGCTCGAACAGGGCTGGCAGATCCAGCAGGCCGCCCACCATGTCGGCTACCGCCACGCCAGCAATTTCGCCACCGCGTTTCGCCAGCGCTTTGGCCACGCCCCCCGCGAGACCGCCTGAAGTTCCCCACCCGACGCACGCTTTGGCAGCGCCCATAAGCAGTCTGGCATCTGCCAAACGTGGCCCCGCGAGCAACTGTGAATAATACGCAGACGATAACGATACTCTGCGGAGAACGATTCCCATGCAGCGCCGCCTTGCCCCCTCTACCCGACCGATCAGCAGCGTGCGTATCGCCCTGCTGGGCGGGGCCTTTGTCTCCCTGATGGCCAGTGCCGAGGAGTCCGCCGAAAAGCCGGTGCTGACACTGCAGGCCACCGACGTACAGGGCGAGGCGTACCGGCCGCAGACCACCGAAGGCAGCGCCAGCTACACCACCGGCGCGATGTCCACCGCCATCGGCTTGCCGATGTCGATCCGCGAAACCCCGCAGTCGGTCAGCGTGGTGAGCCGCCAGCAGATCGAGGACGAGGGCCTGAGCAACACCGCGCAGATTCTCGACAGCGCGCCGGGCATTTCCCATGTGCGCAACGACAGCAATCGCCTGTCGTTCTCGGCGCGTGGTTTCACCATCGACAACTTCCAGTTCGACGGCCTGGCCTCGCCGATCAACGGCTTCTGGAACTTCGGCGCCACCGAGATGGACTCGGCCATCTATGATCGCGTCGAGATCGTGCGCGGCTCCACCGGCCTGCTGACCGGCGCCGGCAGCCCGTCGGCGGCGGTCAACTTCGTGCGCAAGCGCCCGCTGCCCGAGTTCGCCGCCAGCGGCTCGGCGGGCATCGGGCGCTGGGACGAGCGACGGGGTGATGTGGACGTGTCGGCCCCGCTGACCGAGGACGGGCGCATCGCCGCGCGGGTGGTGGCCGCCTATTCGCAGAAGGACAGCCACGTCAGCTACCTGGACTACGGCTCGCGCACCTTGTACGGCGTGGTCAGCAGCGAACTGGGCCCGCGCACCCGGCTGACCACCCGCCTGGAGTACCAGAAGAACGAAACCGACGGCATGGGCAGCGGCTTTCCGCTGTTCTACAAGGACGGCGGGCGTACCGACTTCGGCCGATCGGCGGCCAACAACACCAAGTGGGGCTACTTCGGCACCGAGTCCACCACCGCCTTCGTCGACCTCGAGCACCAGCTGGAAAACGACTGGAAGCTGCGCGCCGCCTACAGCCGCTTCGAAGGCAACTACCGCATGCGCTACCTGTACCGCGGCGGCTACCCGGACCGCGAAACCGGGCGCGGCATGTCGGCCAGCTTCCTCAAGTACGAGGGCGAACGCACCCGTGACGACTGGCACCTGACCGCCAGCGGGCCGTTCCAGCTGCTGGGCCGCAGCCACGAGCTGGCGTTCGGTGCGATGAGCATCGACGACGACCTGACCATCGACCAGTTCAGGCCGCTGGGCACGGTACCGGATACCGGCAACTTCATGGACTGGAACAGCAACCACATTGCCGAGCCCGCCTGGTCCAACGTGCGTGCCTCGGGCGATGCCACCCACACCCGGCAGAACGGGGGTTACGCGGTAACGCGCCTGTCGCTGGCCGACCCGCTGCACCTGATACTCGGCGCACGGGTCAGCAACTGGGAAATCGACCAGGACTACTACGGCAGCCTGCGCCAGTACCGCTACCGCAACGAAGTGACGCCCTACGCGGGGCTGGTGTATGACCTGAACTCGACCTACAGCCTGTACACCAGCTACACCAGCATCTTCAACCAGCAGAACGCGCGCGGGCCGGACGGCAGCATCCTCGACCCGGTGACCGGTGACAGCTACGAGGCCGGCATCAAGGCCGGCTACCTGGACGGTCGCCTGAACGCAGCGCTGGCGGTGTACCGTACCCAGCAGGAGGGCCTGGCCGAAGCGATCCCGGGGGCGAACGTGGAGGGGCGCCCCAATGAGCAGGCGTACAAGGCCGGCACCGGGGCGCGGGTCGACGGCTTCGACCTGGAGCTGGCCGGGCAGCTCACCGAGCAGTGGAACCTGTCGGCCAGCTACACCCACTTCATTGCCCGCAATGCCGACGACAAGGCGATCAACACCAACCACCCGCGCACCCAGGCCAAGCTGTTCAGCACCTACCGTCTGGGCGGTGTGCTGGACAAGCTGACCGTGGGCGGTGGCGCGACGTGGCGCAGTGGCGTGTCACGCAGCGACGTGGCGATGCCGGGCGGTTTCACCGACCTGGAGCAAGGCGGCTACACGCTGGTCAGCCTGATGAGCCGTTACGCCCTCAACGACCACCTGAGTGTGAGTGCGCATGTCGACAACCTGTTCGACAAGCGTTACTACGAGCAGATCGGCTTCTACAGCCAGGGCTGGTACGGCGAGCCGCGCAACCTGCGCCTGAGCGTGCGCGCCACCTTCTGACCGCATCGCGGGTCAAGCCCGCTCCCACAAGTACTGCGCCGGCCCCAGGAACATCGCAATACCTGTGGGAGCGGGCTTGACCCGCGATGGGCTGCAAGGCAGCCCCGCCTCAATCATCCCTCAACCCTGCGCTCGAATATCCAGGTGTCATGCACCCCATGCCACGGTGTATCGCGCACACCCTCCACCACCCGCACCACCTCGAACCCCAGCGCCCTGGCCAGCCCATGGCTGGCGCCGTTCACCGACGCCGCGGTCAGGCGCAAGGTGCCGAAATCCTGCGCCGCCAGCAGCGCGCCGATGCCTTCGCTCATCAACCCCTGCCCGCTGTACCCGACGTTGGCCCAGTACCCCAGCACATGCGCATGCTCGCCCGCAGGGTCCGGATACAGGCCGGCACAGCCAATCACCGCGGTCTGATCGGCCGTGAGAATGAAGTAACGTTTCTCGGCCGCCACCCGCGCGTGGTCCAGCAACGCCTGGCGCAGGTTGTTGCGCGTGTCCTGCAACGCCGGTGCGGCCTTGGCCCACGGCAAAAACGGCTGGTGCAGCACAAAGCTGTCGATCAACGCCTGGTTCACCCACGGCGCCAACACCGCATCCGGCATCACCACCACCGTCCTGGGCGTACTCGCCACCACCTGCAACACCATGCCTGCACTCCCCTTGCTGTTCATCCTGATCCCGAGGATTGTCACAAAAAATTTCACCGGTGCGACATTTTGTCTTTCATTGCCGCCTGAACAGGTTCAAAATAAAACTGTACCGTACAGTACTAAACATGAATCCACGCCCCCATGCCCGCGCAGCTGGGGTCGTGTCATGGACAAACAGGAATGAAAAACACAGATAACCCGGGGGCCCCTGCCCCTGCTTCAACTCGCCTTGCCTTTTACATCTTCGGTACCCTGCTCGGCCTCAGCGGCCTGGCCCTGGCGGTCGGCGGTGTGCGCCTGGCCACCCTCGGCGGCTCGTGGTACTACCTGCTGGCCGGCCTGGGCATGCTGCTGGCCGGTGTGCTCTATGCCCGGCGCAAGCCGCTGGGCGCCGGCCTGATGGCGCTGGTGTTCGGCGCCACCGTCATCTGGTCGCTGTGGGAAGTCGGCCTGCGCTTCTGGCCACTGGTGCCGCGCCTGGCGCCGTTCCTGGTGATCGGCCTGGTGGCGGCGGTGTTGCATCCGTACCTGGCCGGCGGCCGTCAACGTGGCCTCAGCCATGCGTGCGCCGCCCTGTTCGGGCTGGCCCTGGTGGCCGGCGGCGCCTCGACCTTCGTGCCGCACGGGGTCATGCACGCCACCACGGAACCTGTGCTCGACACCCCGGCCACCACGGCCGCCCCCCCCCAGGACTGGCAGCACTACAGCAACGGCCCGCAGGGCACGCGCTTCACGCCGCTGGACCAGATCAACAAGGGCAACATCGACAAGCTCCAGGTGGCCTGGACCTACCGCACCGGCGAGATCGCCGAAGGCGCCTCCGAGTCGCAGAACACGCCGATCCAGATCGCCGACACGGTGTACACCTGCACCCCGTTGAGCAAGGTCATCGCGCTGGATGCCGACACCGGCAAGGAGCGCTGGACTTTCGACTCCAAGCCCGCCAACGACAAGACCTGGAACCGCTGCCGCGGCCTTGGCTACTACGAGCCGGCCAAGGTCCAGAAGCCGTTCCAGTTCGCTGACCTGGCACCCGCCCCACGCGCCACGGGTGGTGTGTGCGCCAAGCGCATCGTGCAGGTCACCATGGATGCACGGCTGATCGAGATCGACGCCGACACCGGCAAGCCGTGCGAAGACTTCGGCGACAAGGGCTCGGTCGACCTGACCCAGGGCCTGGGCCTGGTGGATGAAGGCGTGCCGTACTACGCCTACACCTCCGCGCCCACCGTGGCACGCAACCTGATCATCCTCGGCGGCTGGGTCTTCGATGGCCGCTCCACCGACGAACCGTCAGGCGTGGTGCGTGCCTTCAGCGCCGACACCGGCGAACTGGTGTGGGCGTGGGACCTGGGCAACCCGGCCATCACCAAGCTGCCACCGGAGGGCGAAACCTATACCCGCAGCACGCCGAACATGTGGTCCACCCCGGCGTTCGATGACGAACTGGGCCTGGTCTACCTGCCTACCGGCAACCAGCAGCCCGATTTCTGGGGTGGCGATCGCCCGGCGCTGACCGAGAAATACTCGTCTGCCGTGGTTGCCCTGGACATGGCCACCGGCCGCGAGCGCTGGACCTTCCAGACCGTGCACCACGACATCTGGGACTACGACGTGGCTGCCCAGCCGGCGCTGTACGACGTGCCGGACGGCAAGGGCGGCAAGATCCCCGCGCTGATCCAACTGACCAAGCGCGGGCAGATCTTCCTGCTCGACCGTCGCACCGGCAAGCCGATTGCCGACGTGGTCGAAAAACCCGTGCCCCAGGCCCATGCCGAAGGCGACTGGGTAGCCAAGACCCAACCCTACTCGGTAGGCATGCCGGCGCTGGGCGCCGAACCGCTGACCGAACAGGACATGTGGGGCGCGACCTTCTTCGACCAGCTGATGTGCCGCATCAACTTCCGCGAACTCAACTACGAGGGTGAGTTCACCGCACCGAGCACCCGCGACACCCTGATCTACCCGGGCTACTACGGTGGCTTCAACTGGGGCGGCGCGGCCATCGACGAGCGCAACGGCTACCTGTTCCTCAACGACATCCGCATCCCGCAGGTGGTCAAGCTGGTCAAGCGTGAAAACGTCGACCTGTCGCACCTCAAGTCCGGGCACGGCGTGGGCAGTACCTACCCGATGGACGGCACGCCGTTCGTGATCGACCACAAGGCCTTCAACTCGCCACTGGGCATCCCCTGCCAGAGCCCGCCATGGGGCGTGTTCGCCGCCATCGACCTGAAAACCCGCAAGCAGGTCTGGGAACGTCCGGCCGGTACGGTGCAGGACGCGGTGATCAATGGCGTGCGTGCCAACCTGCCGATCCCGCTGGGCATGCCCACCCTGGGCGGCGGCGTGAGCACCGGTGCCGGGCTGGTGTTCTATGCCGGTACCCAGGACTACTACCTGCGGGCACTGGACATCGCCACGGGCGAGGAAGTGTGGAAGGGTCGCCTGCCGGTCGGCGGCCAGGCCACACCGATGAGCTACGTGTCGCCGCGCTCGGGCCGTCAGTACGTGGTGGTGGTGGCCGGCGGTGCGCGCCAGTCTCCAGATCGCGGGGATTACGTGATAGCGTACGCGCTCCCTGACAAAGAGTAGCGCCCATGACCCCGTTGCACCGTGCCCCGACTTCCCCTACGAGCCGAAGTGTGGAGCGCAGGCGCAACCTGCTGGTGACCGCCAGCGAGCTGTTTCTGGAGCACGGCTACGATGGCGTCAGCATGGACGCCATCGTAGCCGCGGCAGGCGGTTCCAAGGCCACCATCTACCGCTACTTCGGCAGCAAGAACGAGCTGCTGGTGGCGGTGGTGGAGTACCTGTGCGACGACTTCATCATCGACCTGCGCCAGCTGGACACCAGCACCGTGGGGCTGGCCGAGGGGCTGCGGCTGATCCTCGACCAGTTGGTGGCGGTGGTCACCAGCCCGCGGCACGTGGCGTTCTACCGCCTGGTGGTCAATGGCACGGCGCATGTGCCCGAAGTGGGCCAGACCTGGTACGAGCATGGCCCGCAGGTGTGGCATTCGCTGATTCTGCGCTTGCTCGAAGGCCAGCGCGGGCAAGGGGCAGTGGCCGCGGATGCATCGCTGTCGGAACTGCCGCACGTGCTGTTCGATGCGCTGTTCTCGCACCTCACCACACGCACCGTGATGCTCGGGCAGCACTGCACGGCCGAAGCGTTCCGGCCGATGATCGATGAGCTGACCGGGTTGGTGCTCAGGCGCTTGCAGCAGAATTGAACACCGCGTCGCCGGCGATCGCGGGTCAAGCCCGCTCCCACAGGATCATCTGCCACCTGTGGGAGCGGGCTTGACCCGCGATAGGCCTTAACTCACCACGCGGTAGCACGGCTCATACGCCGCCCCACCCGGCAGCTTCATCCGATGCTGCTCCACGAACGCCTGCAACAGCTTGTCCAGTGGCTGCATGATCGCGGTATCGCCATGGATCTCGTACGGCCCATGCTCCTCGATCAGGCGAATGCCCTTGTCCTTCACGTTGCCCGCCACGATCCCGGAGAACGCCCGGCGCAGGTTCGCCGCCAGCTCGTGTGCCGGCAAGTCGCGGCTCAGCTGCAGGCTGGCCATGTTGGCGTGGGTCGGGTCGAACGGGCGCTGGAAGCCCTCTTCGATCTTCAGCATCCAGTTGAAGTGGAACGCATCGTTGCGCTCGCGGCGGAACTGCTTGACCTGCCTGAGCCCCTCGGTCATCTGCCGCGCCACCTGGGCCGGGTCATCGATGATGATCTCGTACAGCGCATGGGCCGCCTCGCCCAGGGTGGCGCCGACAAAATCATGCAGCTGCTGCAGGTACGCCTCGGCGCTGCGCGGGCCGGTGAGGATCACCGGGAACGGCAGGTCGCGGTTTTCCGGGTGCATCAGGATGCCCAGCAGGTACAGGAACTCCTCGGCCGTGCCTGCGCCACCGGGGAAGATGATGATGCCGTGGCCCACGCGCACGAAGGCTTCCAGGCGCTTTTCGATGTCCGGCAGAATCACCAGCTCGTTGACGATCGGGTTCGGCGCCTCGGCGGCGATGATGCCCGGCTCGGTCAGGCCCAGGTAGCGGCCGATGCTCATGCGCTGCTTGGCGTGGGCGATGGTGGCGCCCTTCATCGGCCCCTTCATCACGCCCGGCCCGCAGCCGGTGCAGATGTCCAGCTTGCGCAGGCCCAGCTCGTGGCCGACCTTCTTGGTGTACTGGTATTCCTCGGTGCTGATCGAGTGGCCGCCCCAGCACACCACCATCTTCGGCTCCACGCCCGGGCGCAGGGTGCGCGCGTTGCGCAGCAGCTGGAAGACATAGTCGGTGATGCCCTGGGAGCTTTCCAGGTCGATGCCCATGCGGTCCAGTTCGCTTTCGGTGTAGACGATGTCGCGCAGGGCGCTGAACAGCATTTCGCGGGTGCTGGCGATCATTTCGCCATCGACGAAGGCGTCGGCCGGCGCGTTCAGCAGCTCAAGGCGCACGCCGCGGTCCTGCTGGTGGATACGGACTTCGAAGTCCTTGTAGGCGTCGAGAATGGTCTTGGCGTTGTCGACGTGGGCGCCGGTATTGAGGATGGCCAGGGCGCACTGGCGGAACAGGGTGTAGATGCTGCCGGAACCGGCTTCGCTCAGTTGCTGCACTTCACGTTGGGAGAGTGTCTCCAGGCTGCCTTTGGGGCTGACAGATGCGTTGATTACGTGTCTTGGGGTCATTCTGGATTCCATATGTACGACGCCAGCGAACGGCTGTGGCATCGGGGTATTAACGCCTGACGCAATGCTGCATACAGGTTTTATCAGGTGGCCGGTCGCAATGGCAAACGGTCTGCCTGAAAGAGTAGGCGCGATCCCCCGGCGATGCCTCAGATTCCGTGCGCCGCCCAGCACTGCGCCACCTGCTCGGGCTGCTGCGCCTCGACCCCGCGCAGATCCCTCGGGTAGGTGACCCCCGCCTGCTCCTCGAAGCGCGTGGCCACGAACTGCCCGTTGCTGGCGCGCAGCACCTGCCCCGTCACCTGGCATGCGTCCGACACCAGGTACACCACCCCCGGCACCACCCACTCGGGCTTGAGGTCATCCGGCTCGCCCTCCTCGCCCCACATGCGCGTGCGCGCCACCGGCGAAACCGCGTTGACCAGAATGCCGTGTGCGGCGCCCTCTTCGCTCAAGGCATTCATGATGCCCAGCTGCGCCATCTTGCCGGCGGCATAGGCCGCCAGCCCGGTCTGCGCGTAGCACGCATACATGGCCCGGTCGGAGGTCGTCAGCACCACCCGCGGCGCGGCGCTGGCCTTCAGGTGCGGCCAGGCGTGCTTGCACAGCCACAAGGGCGCCTGCACGTTGATCGCCAGGGCGCGTTCGACAAAGCCTGCATCCACCTGCTCGATCGGCTGGTACCCCACCCAGCCGGCGTTGTGGATCACCCCGTCGAGGCCGCCGAACTGCTCCACAGTGCGTGCCACCAGCGCCTCACAGGCCGCTTCATCGGCCAGCTCGGCGCAGTGCCCGAGTACCTGGTGCCCCGCCGCCTGCAGGGCCTGGGCCGCCCGTTCGACCGGGCCGGGGTCGGTGCCGCAGCCGGCGCGGTCGGCGCCGCGGTCGGTAATGACCACCCGCGCGCCACGTTCGGCCAGGGCCCTGGCGTAGGCAAGCCCCAGGCCGCGGGCGGCGCCGGTGACGAGAAAGGTGCGATGGGTGAAGTTCATGGGCGCTCTCCTGTAAAGTCGTCGAGCCTATCGAGCGCGCCGCGCAAAGTTGAATATTATCGAAGGCCGGTTCCGATACCCGTCAGATATCACACCGCGCCAGGGACGCCGCCATGATCGAGACCCGCCTGTTACGCCAGTTCATCGTCGTTGCCGAAGAACTGCACATCCACCGCGCCGCCGAACGCCTGCACATGGCCCAGCCACCGCTGAGCCAGGCGATTGCGCGGCTGGAACAGAAGCTCGGTTGCACACTGCTGGTACGTCACTCGCGCGGGGTGTGCCTGACCGGCGCCGGCCAGGCCTTCGTCGAGACCGCGCGCGCCACCCTGAGCCTGCTGGACCAGGGCGCCGAACACGCCCGCGAGGTGGCCGACGGGGTCAGCGGGCACCTGCGCATCGGCAGCCTGGCACTGGCCGGCTACCCGCCGCTGCTCGAGGCCCTGCGCCGGTTTCGCGCGCAGTGGCCCAAGGTGCGCCTGAGCCTGCAGCAGCAACCCTCGGCGCAACTGGCCGAGGGCGTGCTGGGTGGTGAACTGGACGTGGCCTTCATGCGCCAGTTGCCGGGGCTGAGCGAGCGCCTGCACAGCCGGCTGATCCTCGACGAGCCGCTGCTGCTGGCGGTGCCTGCCGGGCACCGACTGGCCCACGGTGGCCCGGTGCACCTGGGCGAGGCCGCAGACGAAGACTTCGTGTTCACCCCGCCGGCCCTGGGCAGCGGCTTTCACCAGCAGATGCTGAGCCTGTGCGAACGCGCTGGCTTCACCCCGCGCATCAGCCAGCAGGCGGCGCAGATGCAGACACTGGTCAGCCTGGTGGGCTGCGGGTTCGGCGTGGCCCTGGTGCCGCAGGCGGCGGCGCGGGCCAACCGTCAGGACGGCGTGCACTTCTGTGCCCTGCACGACACCCCGCCGCTGGGCCTGTACATGGTGTGCCCGGGGGAGCAGAGTACCCCGCAGGCACGCCACTTCATGGACCTGTTCGCACCCGCTACAGGGCAATCCCCAGTGCCTGGCGCAACTGCGCGGCACGCGGCTCTGCTGCCGGGCTGACCAGCGCGTAGTTGTAGGCGCCCTGCGACCAGTAGCGGGCCTGCAACTCGCCGTCCACCCGCTCGCCACTGGGCATGCGCGCATAGTGCTCGCCGGGCGAGCGCAGGAACAGGCTGACCCGCTCGCCGCTGGCATCCTGGAACAGCAGCAGCGCCGCCGGCCCCTGCTCGTTGCTGAGCAACCGCGCGCCCACCGGCGTGAAGCCATAGGCCGAGAGGTCCGGCAACTGCCCTGCCTGGGCAAAGTGCTCGCCCAGCCAGGCCTGCAATTGCCCCGGCCGCTGCACGTTCAGGTCCAATGTGCCCGACTGGGCAAACAGGCGGTGCGCCTGCACGGCATCGGCCATCGGTGCGAGGCCCGCCTGCAGGCTCGACTCGCGCGCCTGCCAGCCGCCCAGGCCACCGATGCCCAGTGCCACCAGCAGCATCGCCGCGCTGGCCCATTGGCGGCGATGGCGCTGGCGCACGGCGCGGCGCACGGCTGCCGGGTCGAGCCGCGGGTTCGCGGGCTGCTCAGCCAGCCCGGCCAAGGCGGTGCGCAGCAGGCGTGCATCGGCGCGCCAGCCCTCGACCCGCGCCGCCTGCTCGGGGTGGGCTGCCAGGTACAGTTCCACCTCGCGGCGGCGCGCCGTCTCGAGGCGTTCGTCGACATAGGCGTGCAACTCGTCTTCGGACGGGATCAGCCGGCTCATTTCAACCTCCGCAATGCCGGGGGCGGCGTATTGCCCTCGGCCAGTTCTCGCATTGCCGCACGCGCCCGTGACAGGCGCGACATCACCGTGCCGATGGGCACGTCCAGGGCCTGGGCGGCCTCCTTGTAGCTCAGACCCTCGACACTCACCAGCAGCAACAGCGCCCGTTGCTCGGTGGGCAGGCGCGCGAATGCGGCCAGGCCCGACTCGGCGAGCACGATATCCTCGGTGCTGCTGCCCACCGCCTCGTCGCGCCCGAACCACGCCAGCCAACGGGCATGCCGGCGCTCGCGGCGCTTGGCGTCGATGAACAGCCGGTACAGGATCGCGAACAGCCAGGCGCGCAGGCTGTCATCGCCACGCTGCTGGCCGCGCCGGCTCAGGGCGCGCTCCACCGTGGCCTGCACCAGGTCGTCGGCGCTGCTGGCCTCACGGGTCAGCCACAAGGCAAAGCGGCGCAGGCGCTGGAGCATGTCGCGCAACTGGTCGTCATCAAGATCGTTCATGGTCGGGGTTCTGGGCGGCTGGCAGTCAGTGTACGAGGCAGACGCTCGCCGCCGAAATTTATTCCCGCCGGCGTGGAATAAAACCTGGTGCGGTGCGTCGTACCGGCTCATTCACTGACCGGATCGCCGCCATGAGCACTCCGTTAAACGGTCGCGCCCGCACCCTGCGCCTGGCCGTCATCGGCCTGGGTATCGCCGCCCTGGGCGCAAGCTTTGCCTACGCTGCCGGCTGGATCGGCCCGCAGCGCCTGACCCCGCAACGTATCATCGACACCTTCGAGGCCCAGGCCGGGCACTACCCCGGCTATCGAAAGAACCACGCCAAGGGCCTGTGCGTGAGCGGCTATTTCGACAGCAGCGGCCAGGCTGCCAGCTGGTCGCGGGCCCGGGTGTTCAGCCAATCCAGAGTGCCGGTGATCGGACGTTTCGCCATCGGCGGCGCCAACCCGTTCAGCGCCGACGCCAGTGTCGCCACCCGCAGCCTGGCGCTGCAGTTCAGCAGCGACGACGGTCAGCGCTGGCGTACCGGCATGAACACCCCGCCAGTGCTGGCCGTCAGCGATGCCGCAGGGTTCTACGAACAGGTGCTGGCCTCGACGCCCGACCCGGCCACCGGCAAGCCGGACCCGGCGGCCTTGCAGGCGTTTTTCGCCAGGCATCCCGAAAGCGCTGCCTTCCGCCAGTGGGCCAGGGACTACAAGCCCTCCGACAGCTTTGCCAGCTCGGCCTTCAACAGCATCAACGCGTTTCGCCTGGTGGATGCGGCGGGCAAGGTGCAGTACGTGCGCTGGAGCCTGCAGCCGCACAGCGACTTCGCCCCGTTGCCAGCCCAGGTCGACGACAGGAACTTCCTTCAGCACGACCTGCAGCAACGCCTGGCCAAGGGCCCGCTGCGCTGGACCCTGCGCCTGACCCTGGCCGGCGCCGACGACCCGGTGGACGACCCCGCGCGCCCCTGGCCCGTCACCCGCCAGCAGGTCGATGCCGGCACCCTGGTGATCGACCACATCGATGCGCCCGAGCAGGGCGAATGCCGTGACCTGAACTTCGACCCGCTGATACTGCCCGACGGCATCCAGGCCTCGGCCGACCCGATCCTGGCCGCCCGCTCGGCCGCCTATGCCGAATCCTTCAACCGGCGCAGCCGCGAAACCGCCCTGGGGGCCCACCCATGAACCTGCACCCGTCCACCCGCTTCCACCCGCTGGCGCGCCTGCTGCACTGGCTGATGGCCGTGTTGATCCTGACGATGCTGTTTGTCGGCGTGAGCATGGTCGCCGACCTCTCGCCCCGCCACCCCTGGCTGGTCAGCCTGCACAAGGCCATCGGCCTGGCCCTGCTGGTGCTGGTGGTGCTGCGCATCGCCACACGCCTGCGTTACGCCACCCCGCCCCTGCCCAGCGACCTGCCACGCCTGCAGCAGTGGGCCGCCAAGGCTTCGCACCTGCTGCTGTACGGGTTGATGCTGGGCATGCCGCTGATCGGCTGGGGCATGCAATCGGCCGGTGGCTACCCGCTGCCGTGGCAACTGCCGGCCATCGCGCCCCACGACCTGCGCCTGTACGCCCTGCTGCGCGCCCTGCACGGCTGGCTGGCGTACCTGCTGTTTGCCACGGTGCTGGTGCATATCGCCGCCGCACTGGTACACGGTTTTGTCCGCCGCGATGGCGTGTTGCGCAGCATGTGGCCGGGGCGCTGAGCGCGGCGGCGCAGCAACAGGCAACCTACCTGGCAACGGGCATAACGTTAACACGTTAACTTTTTTCGCTCGCAAGCCTGCAAAGGCTTTCGGAGCAAAAAGATAATATGTTAATTATATGCCCGCACCGCAGCAGCGGCTGCCGCCAGAACAACAACAAAAGGTAGATTGCATGTCGTTTTCCCGCCGTCCCCTGACGGCCAGCGCCGGCCTGTGCGCCGCGCTTGCGCCGTTGCTTGTGCAGGCCGATTTCATCCAGGACAGCAAGGCCAGCCTGGAGGCCCGCAACTTCTATTTCAGCCGCGACTT
This sequence comes from Pseudomonas palmensis, assembly GCF_049942755.1. Classification (NCBI taxonomy): domain Bacteria; kingdom Pseudomonadati; phylum Pseudomonadota; class Gammaproteobacteria; order Pseudomonadales; family Pseudomonadaceae; genus Pseudomonas; species Pseudomonas palmensis. The sequence continues at coordinate 4,320,739 of NZ_CP187958.1, read as the reverse complement.
TCGCCAGCACACCGCGCCCCAGAGCCAGGCGCGGGAATGGGCCCAGGGCTTCATCCTGCGCATGGAATCGGGTTACACCGAAGGCACCCTGGGCGTTGGCCTGGATGCGCTGGGCGAGCTGGGCCTGAAGCTCGACTCCAGCAAGGCGCACCGGGGCACCGGCCTGCTGCCGTTCGGCGCCAGCCAGGAGCCGGCGCACGACTACAGCGAACTGGGCCTGACCGCCAAGCTGCGCCTGGGCAAGAGCGTGCTCAAGCTCGGCACCTTGCAGCCCACCTTGCCGGTTGCCTCGATCAACGACGTGCGCCTGCTGCCCTCGACCTACAACGGCAGCCTGCTGACCTCGCAGGACATCGACGGCCTGACCCTGAACGTGGGCCGCCTGGAAAAACAGAACCTGCGCGACTCCTCGAGCAACGACCAGATGAGCTATGCCGGTGTCCAGAGCAGCCACCTGGACCTGGCAGGCGGCACCTACGCACTGCGCCCCAATCTGGCGCTGAGCTACTACTACGCACAGATGCACGACCTCTACCGCCAGCACTACGCCGGGCTGGTGCATGACCTGCCGCTGGCCGAAGGCGTGAGCCTGCGCAGCGACCTGCGCTACTTCGACACCCGCGAACAAGGCAGCGCCAACCTGCGTTCCGCTGCGCGGGTGGACGGCGGGCGCATCGACAACCGCTTCTTCAACGGCATGCTGACCCTGGGCGTGGGCGCGCACAAATTCGGCCTGGGCTACCAGAACCTCTCGGGGGACGGCGACTTCGCCTACCCGGGGCTGGACCCGTACTCGGTCAACCTGGTGACGGTGAATGTGTTCACCAAGGCCGAAACCGATGCGTGGCAGGCGCGCTACGACTACAACTTCGCCGCGCTGGGGCTGCCGGGGCTGAGCTTCATGACCCGCTATGTGAATGGCAACCATATCCAGACCGCGACGGTGAGCGGCGGCAAGGAATGGGAGCGCGACACCGACATCGCCTATGTGGTGCAGAGCGGGCCGCTGAAGAACGTGAGCGTGCGATTGCGCAATGCGACGTTCCGTTCCAGTGGCGGGTTGACCAGCGATATCGACGAGAACCGCTTGATCGTGGGGTATACGCTGGCGTTGTGGTAATCGCCAAGGGGCCGCGTGGCGGCCCTTTCGCGGGGCAAGCCCGCTCCCACAGGCACACCGCTGCCTTGCAGGACGGTGCAGACCCCGTGGGAGCGGGCTTGACCCGCGATGCGCCCAGCGCTATTTCACCTGCCCTCTTCCTAACATTCTTGGGAATGCTTATCATCTGCATCCTTTTTCCCCGGAAGTCGCCAGGATGAGCGCCCCCACCTCACCCGCCAACGCCGAAGTCGGCCAGCTCTACCAGCACCATCACCTGTGGTTGCAGCACTGGCTGCGCCGGCGCCTGAGCTGCCCGCAGCGCGCCGCCGACCTGATGCAGGACACCTTCGTGCGCATCCTCGCCTCGTCCGAGTCGCTGGAGCTGGTGCGCCTGCTGCGCGAGCCGCGCAGCTACCTGGCGACCGTGGCGCGGCGGGTGATGATCGACCACTTCCGGCGCCAGAAGCTTGAACAGGCCTACCTCGAGGCCCTGGCCGCCCAGCCGGTGTACGAGGAGATCTCGCTGGAAGAGCGCCTGCTGATTCTCGAGACCCTGCGCGAAGTCGACCGCCTGCTGGCCGGGTGCGGCGCCAAGGCGCGCCAGGCGTTCCTGATGGCCAACTGGCTGGGCATGACCTATGGCGAAATCGCCACGGCGCTGGGCGTTTCGCTCAGTTCGGTGAAGAAGTACATGTACAAGACCACCGAGCGCTGCCTGCTGCTCGCCTTCGACGAGCAGCCATGAGCAACGACCGCGAAGCGCAGCGCCAGGCGCTCAAGGAAGCCGCCCGCTGGCATGTGCAGCGCATGGCCGGCGATGCCAGCCCCGGCCTGGAACGGGCCTGGCGGGCATGGTTGGACAGTGCCCCGCAGAACGGCTGGGCCTGGGCCCGGGTCGAGCAGTTGCATGGGCAACTGGCCAGTGTGCCGGGTGGGCTGGCGTTCGATGCCTTCAAGCGTGCCGAAGCCCAGGGCCTGACCCGCCGCGGCGTGGTCAAGGGGCTGCTGCTGGCGACCGGGCTGGGGCTGGGTGGCTGGGCCAGCTACCGCAGTACTCCGGCGCAGGCGTTGCTGGCGGACGTGCACAGTGGCACGGGTGAAATTCGCAGCGTCACCCTGGCCGACGGTAGCCAGCTGGTGCTCGATACGGCGTCGGCGGTGAACATCCGCTTCGACAGCCGGCAACGGCTGATTCAGCTGGTGCGCGGGCGGATCCTGCTTACCAGTGGCAAGGATGTGCAGCAGCGGCCGTTGCGGGTGCAGACCGCGCAGGGTGTGGTGCAGGCGTTGGGCACGCGCTTCAGCGTGGCGCAGCAGGCCGGGCGCAGCGAGGTCGAGGTGTTCGAGCATGCGGTGCGGGTCAGCCCCTTGCTGGGGGAGGCGCAGCGCCTGGAGAGCGGGCAGGCGTGCGGGTTCAGTGATCAGTGGGTGGATAGCCCGCAGCTGGCGGCGGCCCAGGCGGCGTGGAGCCTGGGGCAACTGGTGGTGGAGAACTGGCGGCTGGGTGATCTGCTCGACGAGCTGGGGCGGTACCGGCCGGGGTTGCTGACCTATGCGCCGCAGCTGGCAGAGCAGCGTGTGTCGGGCAACTTCTCGTTGACCGACAGTGATGCAGCGCTGTCGGCGCTGGCGCGCTCGTTCGATTTGCGAATCGAGCGGCATGGTCGGTACTGGGTGCGGGTGATGTAGGCGCCGGCCTTGTCTGGCCGGCTCTTGACCTGCACAGCGCAGTGTTTGATGCAGCAAAAAAAATTCCTCCCCCCGCGGTACCTTTTCTCATTCTCATCCGCCTTGTCTGAAACACCCCCTTTCGCGCATCCCTTCTGCATCCGACGAGGCCCCCATGTCACCCCGTTCCCCCCGCCTGCTCCCCGCCCACCTGCTGGCCGCCGCCATGGCCGCCAGCGTGCTGCCAGCCCCCTCGGCGATGGCCGATGAAGTCAGCAGCAGCCGCACGGCCTACAACATTCCGGCCGGTTCGCTGGCCAGCGTGCTCGGCGCCTTCGCCGCCGCCAGCAGCCTCAACCTGTCCTACGACGCCGCCCTCACCCGCGGCAAGCAGAGCCCCGGCCTGCAAGGCCAGTACGCCACCCTCGACGGCCTCGGCCGCATCCTGGCCGGCAGCGGGCTGCAAGCTTTCCCACAAGGCGACGGCAGCTACTCGCTGCGCCCGGCCCCCAGCAGCAACGGCGCCCTGGAACTAGGCGCCACCAATGTCGACGGCACCCGCACCAGCAGCACCGGCGACAGCACCGACAGCTACACCGTGCGCAGCGTCAGCATCGGCAAGGGTCAGCATTCGTTGCGCGAAACCCCGCAGTCGGTCACGGTCATCACGCGCAAGATGATGGACGAACAGAACCTCACCAGCCTCGAACAGGTGATGGAGAAAACCCCCGGCATCACCGTTCACGACTCGCCCATGGGCGGCAAGTACTTCTACTCGCGCGGCTTCATGATCGCCGGCCAGTACCAGTACGACGGCGTACCGCTGGATGTGGGCGGCAACTACGTGCAGGCCAACAGCTTCTCCAGCGACATGGCCTATTACGACCGCGTCGAGATCATGCGCGGCGCCGCCGGCATGATGAAAGGCGCCGGCAGCTCGGCCGGCGGGGTCAACTTCATTCGCAAGCGCGGCCAGGACAAGGCCGCCACCCACGTCACGCTGTCGGCCGGCACCTGGGACAACTACCGCGCCCAGGTCGACACCGGCGGCCCGCTCAACGACGCCGGCACCCTGCGCGGGCGCGCCGTGGTCGCCCAGCAGGACCGCAAGTACTTCTACGACATCGGCGAGCGCGAAGACCAGGTGGTGTACGGCGCACTGGACTACGACCTGAACGAGGACACCACCCTGGGCCTGGGCCTGGCCTACGAAAAGCTCGACGCCAAGCCCTGCTGGCAGGGCCTGCCGCGCTACAGCGACGGCAGCGACCTGAAGCTGTCGCGCTCCACCTGCCTGGGCGCGTCGTGGAACCACTGGGACAGCGAGCGAACCAGCCTGTTCGCCGACCTCACCCACCGTTTCAACGCAGACTGGGCGCTCAAGGTCGCCTCGATGTACACCCACAACGACCAGAACATGCAATACGCCATGGGCGAAGGCACCGTGCCGGTGGGCAGTACCCAGGGCGCCTCGAAGCTGTACTCCGGGCTGTTCGACTACGACCAGGACGACTACGGCTTCGACGCCAACCTGGACGGCCATTTCCAGGCCTGGGGCCTGGAGCACGAGATCATCGTCGGCGCCAACGCCAGCCGCTCCAAGGGCCGCGACCGCTACGAACTGATCAACCTGACCGAGCTGTACGGCGTCACCCAGAACCCGTTCAACCCCAACCCGCACATCCCCAAGCCGGGTGACTCGGTCTACGAGAAGGAGTCCTACCGCGGCGGGCCGATTCCGGTGACCTCCGACACCCGTCAGTTCGGCACCTACGCCACCCTGCGCCTGAAGCTGGCCGAGCCCCTCACCGCCGTACTCGGCAGCCGCGTCAGCTGGTACCGCAACAGCAGCGACAGCTACACCCAGGCCTGGGACTACTGGCAGCGCAACCGCAGCCAGGAGAACGGCCAGGTGACGCCGTTCGCCGCGTTGATCTACGACCTGGACGACACCTGGTCCGTTTACGCCAGCTACGCCGACATCTTCCAGCCGCAAAGCACCTACACCAAGGCCGACGGCAGCTCGCTCAAGCCCAAGACCGGTGCCAGCTATGAGGTGGGGGTCAAGGCCGAGTGGTACCAGGGTCGCCTCAATGGCGCCTTCAACCTGTTCCGCAACACCGAGCAGGGTCGCGCCGAGGCTGACTACAACACGGTATGCGGCGGGTCGTCCGACGGTTTCTGCTACACCGACAGCGGCAAGGTGCGCGCCCAGGGCTTCGAAGCCGAGCTGAGCGGTGAACTGATCGAGCGCCTGCAGGTGCTGGCCGGCTACACCTACACCCAGGTCGAATACCTCAAGCGCATCGACGACACCCGCCAGGACGCCACCTTCACCGCCAGCTACGTGCCCAGGCACATGGCGCGGGTGTGGACCAACTACGACCTGGACGGCGCCCTGCAGCGCTGGAGCGTGGGCGGCGGGGTCAGCGCGCAGAGTGCCAACCACTTCGTGGACCGCAACACCAAGATGGTGCAGCCCGGCTACGCCCTGTGGAGCGCCCGCATCGGCTATCGCCTGGATGACAACTGGAGCCTGGCCCTCAACGGCAACAACCTGTTCGACAAGCACTACTACAGCAGCGTCGGCGCCGCTGGCTGGGGCAACTTCTATGGCGAGCCGCGCAACCTGATGGTGACCCTGCAAGGCGACTTCTAACCCACAGCAACAAGGCTGAAGTCAATTAAATGATTATTACTATCGTTTACAGGCTTTAGCCTTGGGGACAGCTGCGGCACAATGGCCGCCTTGCTCCTCTGCCTTGGATAGCCATGAACACCGCCCAGCAACCCCCGCTGCTCAAAACCCCCGCCTTCGACCTGCGTCCGCTGATGGTGGTCAACATGGCCTGCACCATGGCGATGATGGCCTTCGTCGCCCTGATCGGCCCCATCGCCCGCGTGCTGGGCCTGGCAGCCTGGCAGGCGGGGGCGGCGGTCACGGTAGCCGGGGTGGTGTGGATGCTGCTGGCGCGCCCCTGGGGCCGGGCCAGCGACCGCTTCGGTCGCCGCCGGGTGCTGCTGGTGGGCACCGCGGGGTTCACCCTGGCCTATTGGGCCCTGTGCCTGTTCATCGATGGCGCACTGCGCTACCTGCCGGCCACCTCCCTGGCCTTTGCCGCACTGGTGATCGGCCGCGGCCTGATCGGTGCGTTCTATGCCGCCCTGCCGGTCGGCTGCGCCGCGCTGATTGCCGACAACATGCAACCGCAACAGCGCGCCCGCGCCATGGCCTCGCTGGGTGCGGCGAACGCCGTGGGCCTGGTGATGGGCCCGGCACTGGCCGCGCTGCTGGCGCGCCACAGCCTGAGCCTGCCGTTCTATGCGATGTCGGTGCTGCCACTGCTGGCATTGCTGGTACTGCAGTTCAAGCTCAAGGGTCAGGAGCTGCACCTGAGGCAACCGCCCCGCCCCGTCAGCCTGACCGACCCGCGCCTGCTTCGCCCGCTCACGGTGGCCTTCGTGGCGATGCTGTGCGTGTCGCTGGCGCAGATCACCGTAGGCTTCTTTGCCCTTGACCGCCTGGGCCTGGCGCCTGCCGATGCCGCCCAGGCGGCGGGCATTGCCCTGACCATGGTGGGTGCGGCGCTGATCTTCTCGCAGGTGCTGGTGAGCAAGTTGCAATGGCCGCCGCTGCGCATGATCCGCGTGGGCGGCTGCATCAGTGCGCTGGGTTTTGCCAGCGGCGCCCTGGCCGACAGCGTGGGCATGCTGTGGGCGTGCTACTTCGTCGCTGCGGCCGGCATGGGCTGGGTGTTCCCGGCGTTCCAGGCGCTGGCGGCGAACGCGGTGGATGCCGGTGAACAGGGCGCGACCGCAGGCTCTGTGGGCGCGGCACAGGCCCTGGGCACGGTGATCGGGCCGCTGGCCGGCACCCTGATCTATGCCCTGGACCCGCGCCTGCCGTACCTGATGGCCGCCTTGCTGCTGCTGTTGATCGCCTTGTGGCCGGTGCCTGCACGCCAGTAGGCGGGTTCGGCGACGGAATGTGTTTTAATGCGTCGCCCATTATTTTTGACATCAAGGCGGCTATGGACACGGGGACACGACTCAAACTGGTACGTGAACGCACCAAGCTCTCGCAACGGGAGCTGGCCAGGCGCAGCGGCCTGACCAACTCGACGATTTCACAGATCGAGCAGAACCGCGTCAGCCCATCGGTGAGCTCGTTGAAAAAGCTGCTGGAAGGCATCCCGATGTCGTTGGCGGAGTTCTTCAGTTTCGACGAACCGCCGCGCGAAGAACGCTTCGTGTTCCGCGCCAACGAGCAGCCCGACCTGGGCAGTGGTGGCTTGCGCATGCTGCTGGTCGGCGCCAGTGTCGAAGGTCGGCAGATGCGCATGCTGCGCGAGCTGTATGCGCCCGGCGCCGACTCCGGCGAAGAGCCGATCGTGCACACCGAGGGCGAGGAATGCGGCCTGGTGACCCGTGGCACCATCGAGTTGCGGGTAGACGGCCAGGTCAGCGTGCTGAACTCCGGCGACGGCTACTACTTCCCCACCACCCTGCCCCACAGCTTCAAGAACATCGGCCAGGACGAAGCCGAGATCATCAGCGCCAACACCCCGGCGAACTTCTGATGAGCATCGCTGCAAGCGGCAAGCTGGCTCGGCCTCGCTTGCCGCTTGCCGCTTGCAACGGCCCCTCTACATCCAGCCCAGCCAGTGCCACCATGTTGCGGCGAACACCAGCATCAACCCGTACCCCACCAGCGTCACCACGATCCCGACCTTGGCAAACTGCCGCGCGTTGAAGGTTTCGGTACCCAGGCACACCATGTTCTGCGGTGCGTTGATCGGCAGGATGAACCCGTAGCTGACCACAAACCCCAGCACCATGGTCATGCCCAGGCGGCTGAAATCCCCCGGCAAGGTCTGCAGCACCGCGATCAGTATCGGCAGCAGCGCCGAGGTCAGCGCCGTGGCACTGGCAAAGCCCAGGTGGATCACGATCAGAAACGCCGCCAGAATCGAGAACACCCCCAGCGTGCCCAATTGATCCAGCCCGGTATTGGCCACCACCTGCCCGCCCAGCCATTGCCCGGCCTGGGTGGTCAACAGGGTGGTGCCCAGGCTGATGCCGACGCCGAACACGATCACCGTGCCCCACGGAATACGCGCCTGCACATCCTTCCAGGTCATCACCCCGAAGCGCGGCAGCAACAGCAGCACCAACCCGGCGTAGGTGGTCGAGGTGGTGTCGAAGTGATGCAGCTTGCCCTCGGTGGCCCAGGCCAGCAGCAACAGCAGCGACACCCCCAGCAGACGCTTCTGCGCCCCGCTCATCGGCCCCAGCGCCTGCAACTGCTCGGCTACCGCCGCCTTGCCGCCGGGAATGCTGTCGCTCTCGGGGGGCAGCATCCTGAGCACCAGCACGATCAGCACCACCGACATGATCAACGCCCACGGCGCCCCGGCGATCAGCCAGTCGATCCATGACACCCGTGCACCGAGCATCTTGTCCATGAAGCCGACCGTCAGCAGGTTCTGCGCGGCTGCGGTCTGGATGCCGATGTTCCAGATGCTGGTGCCCTGGGCCACGATGATCATGATGCCGGCGGCGATGTTGGAGCGCTTGTTCACGCCGAACGCAGCGATCACGCCCATCATGATCGGCACCACGCAGGCACTGCGCGCCGTGGCACTGGGCACCACCAGGCTGAGCAGGATGATCACCACCATCGCCCCCAGCAGAATGCGTCGGGTGCTCACGCCCACACGGTTGAGCGTGACCAGCGCGATGCGCCGGTCCAGCCCGGTGTGGGTCATCGCCGCTGCGATGAACAGGGCCCCCACCACCAGCGCCAATGCCGGGTTGGCAAAGCCCGTCAGGGCCATGCTCACGGCTGCCGACGAGCCGTAGATCACCGACGGGTCGGCAAGGGTCGGTGCGGTGCCCAGCAAAAATGCTAGCAGCGAGGTGATCATGATCGCACTGGCTTCGTACGACACCGCCTCGGTGATCCAGATCACCACCGCAAAGGCCAGGATCGCCAGCACGCGGTGACCGGCCACCGGCAGATCGGCCGGCAGCGGCAACAGCAGCACGCCGACCAGCGCGACGATGCCCAGCAGCAGGCCCACGGGCAACAGGGGTTGAGCGCCAGGCGCTGCGGGAGGATTGGCGGGGGTACTCATGGGCAGGACTTCTTTGGCAACAAAACAGGCCCCTATCATCCCCAGCGCCTGGCCGGTACGCGCTGACCCGGGTCAATACATGGCCAAGACGCCCTGACCAGAGCGCTTTGTAGGACATTCCAACAGCCTGTGGCGCGGCGACCCGTAAGCTCGAAAAAGACTGACCGGTCATTTGTAGTGAATAAAAAAAATCACTACAAAACCTATTGACGGCATTCGTTGCCCCTTGCATGATGAGGCCGTCTCCCTGATCGGGAGCGCTGGCAAAGGGTGTTCCAGACAGTTCGAGCGGTTTCGGGCTGTCCGTGGAGAGGGACTGTCCAAAAGGCAGAGTGAAGAAAGCCCCTGTTGCGACGCTGCTGTAGCAGCCTTGGTAGATCGCTACATGAAGTAGCGCAGGTTTGAACTCACCAACGACGAATAGGTAATAGGGGGCTTTATGATCAACTTGAACAACCAACCCACCATCGACCAATTGGCTCAGCTGTTCGCTGCCCGCAAGGACAGCCTCGATGACCACCTGCTGTGGGTCAGTGCCACAGGTGACGTGCACATCGACAAGATGCCGCCGCACACTGTCGAAGAGGCGATCGATGCGAAGCGTGAAATGCGCGCCCGTTTCAGGATGTTCCGCCGTGGCAAGGGCTACGTCGGCAAGAAGGCAGCGGCAGACACCGCGTTTGTCGCCAAGGTGCTGGAGACCCTGCAACAGGAATGGCCCGCCATCCGCGAGCGCCAGGACGTGAAGGTGATCGACCGGCTGTGCTGAGCCAGGCGAATTGAAAAAGGCGACCTTCGGGTCGCCTTTTTCATGCGTGCCTTATCGCCTCATCGCGGCTCTGGCTCGCCCCACCGTCTGCGCACATTCCCTGTGCGCCACGACAGGGCGTAACCGCAGGCATCAGGCCTGACGACGAAACCGCGGGTGCTCCATCGGCACGGCGTCGGTGGCCAACGCCCGGGCCCGGTCCACGCCGCGTACCAGCGCACGGCTCATGGTTTCTCCCGGGCACGAGGGGTAGTACTCCTCGAACAGCGCCTTGCCCCGGCGCCCGTACACCCCCAGGAACATCTGCGTGGCCCCGGTGCGCGACAACCGCACCTGCACGTCGATGCTGGTGCCATCGCTGAGTTCTTCGTCATGGCTGCGGCTGTGCAGCTGAGAGTCGGCCCACGCCCAATAAGTCTCTTCCCTGATGCGCATCGCACTGCTCCTTGTTCGTTCGAACCGACAGTAAGGCATACAACCGCCAAGGGGGCTAGCGACAGCCGTCGCCCCATTGAGCGAGGTCAAGAAAGCCGCATAAAACGGCAGATTCAGCGTACCGGTCGTCTGTTTGCGAAATAGCCTACAACTTGCATGAAAAAGCCCCACACACCGCAGCACAGGCTGGATGGCGGGGCCTCTTCGGCGTCGTGGCTACTTCTTGCGCAGGCCCGGCAGAAACCGGCGGCGCTCGCTGCGCGGTGGCACCGTGGAGCGCACACGTACCGGCGCGTCTTCCAGGGTCATGTTGGCAAACCCCAGCTGGAACGCTGCTTGCCCGCAACGCACCTGGCTGTTGATGGGAAACTCGTCACCATCGTCTTCGAAATACGATTCCTTCATACCCGGCTCCCCTGCTGTGGATCACTACCGGCACGCAGATGAATGCCTAGGAAATAGTGACCTGTTGCTTTCAGAGACTAGCCGGACATTTGAAGACTGCCTGGTCACTTATTGTCACACCCGACCAGTGGCCTATGGCTACCTGAGTTTGACCGCGGTGCCGGTGACGAACACCACCACCATGCCGCCACGGGCCGACGGCATGCTGATTTCGTAATCCAGGCCGATCACTGCATCGGCCTGCAGGCTGCGGGCGCGCTGGCGGATTTCGTCGGTGGCCTGGATGCGCGCCTCTTTCAGGGCGCTTTCCAGGGTTTGCGAACGGCCGCCGAAAAAGTCGCGAAAGCTGGTGAAGATGTCGCGTACCACGTTGATGCCCTGCACCGATTCGGCGCTGACTACATCCAGGTAGGCCGCGACTTCGCGCCCTTCGACAGTGCCAGTGGTGGTGAGGATCATTGCGTACTCCTGAGCGTTGTCGGGACATGCCCCGACCCAAAAGAACGCGATGGTAACAAACCCGCACTTTCGCCGCCCGTCACTTGCGGCCCGCTCAAGTGCGGCTATTTTCATTGGAACGTTGTTACAGCGTATTAATACTTCGGACGGAGTCGAAGCATGTCGATACCACGTTGCATGAGCGTTCTTGCATTGGGCCTGGTGCTGGCCGGGCTGGCGGGCTGCAGCAGCATCGATGCCCGCACCACACAGTACGTCGGGGCGCCCCATCCTTCGCCCACCGCCGCGGCTACGGTCGAGGTACTGCGCAGCGAACCGACCCGCCCCCATGTCCGCCTGGGCGAGATCGTGGTCGATGCCAGCGTGTCCCCGCCGCCACCGATCACTGACGTGGAGCAGAAGCTGCGCGAACAGGCCGCCAGTATCGGCGGCGACGCCGTCGTGGTGGTCTACGACCGCATCCAGCCGGTTTCGGCCTATGTCAGTGGCCCGCTCTGGGACCGCGATATCCGCTCCATCGACGGACGCAAGCTCAAGGGCATCGTCATCAAGTATCAGTGACCCTGTGGTCGCCGGTGGTGCCGGCGCCAGCGTACGCGCCCATTCGCCCCCTGGGGCCCCTGCCTCGCTGGCAAGGCCGGCCCCTGCCCAGAAGCGCAATATTGAACAGGCACCACCGTCATGCAAAGGACCACCGCCACTTGTCTCGTACTGCCCTGCGCCCTGCTGTTCCTGCAGCACGCCCTGGCGGACAACGCCGAAACCGCCAACAAGAGCAACAACCCGCTCAACCTGGCACCGGGCCTGAACCTGCAGGACTACTACACCCCCTCGGTGTACGACAGCAACGTGCATACCAACGATTTTCTGGTGCGCGGCACCCTGCCGGTCGCCCCTGGCGAACTGCTGCCGGTACCGCAACTGCTGCGCGCCACCCTGCCCATCAGCACCCGACCCGACCCCCACGGCGGCTACAGCACCGGCATCGGCGACCTCAACCTGTTCGACATCTTCCTGCTCAAGACCGAAGGCGTGCAGCTGGGCATCGGCCCGCAGCTCACCGCCCCCACTGCCGAGCACGACGAGCTGGGCACCGGCAAGTGGCAGGCGGGGCTGGCGGCGGTGGCCATCGACGCCTCGCCACGCGGGCTGCTCGGTGCGCTGGTGCAGTACCAGAGCTCGTTTGCCGGCGACCATGACCGCGCCCACGTCGAAACCGCCACCCTGCAGCCCTTCATCATCCACAACCTGCCCAAGGGCTGGTACCTGCGCTCCACCGGTACCTGGACCTTCGACCTGAAGAACGACACCCACTACATCCCGCTGGGGCTGGGCGTGGGCAAGGCCTGGAAGGCCGGCAGCAACATCCTCAACGCCTTCATCGAGCCGCAGTGGACAGTGGAAAAGAAAGGTGACGGCCTGCCGCAGTTCACCGTGTTCGCCGGCCTCAACGTGACCTTCGGCAAGTAGCCAGCCCACGACCGGACCCTCCGGCAGCCAGCACCCTGTGCGTTCAATTGAAGGAGCACCACCATGCATACCCGACCTGTCCTGCGTTACCTGCCGGTGCTCGTGCTCAGTGGCGCGCCGCTGCTGGTGCAGGCCGACAACGCGCGTGACTGGCAGAACATCCCGATCGACCTGAACATGGTGTTCGGCTACTACAACCGCATCGACACCAACACCCCGATCGACACCGCCCTGCCCATCGACGGCCTGTCCCTGGATGCCGACCTCTACATCCTGCGCCTGGCGCGCTCGTTCAGCATCGACGGACGCAACAGCGCGATCCAGCTGGTGCAGCCATACGCCGACGTGTCGGCCTCGTTCGACGATGCACGTTTCTTCAATGGCACCAAGCACAACGGCGGCATGGGCGACACCCAGATCGTGTTCGCCCACAACTTCTTCGGCGGCCCGGCGCTGACCGCCGAGGAGTTCGCCAGCTGGACCCCGGAAACCTTCATGACCGGCGCCGTATGGCTCACCGTGCCCAATGGCGACTACGCCAAGAACCGCGTCATCAACATCGGCGCCAACCGCTGGGTGGTCAAACCCGAAATCGGCTTCGGCCACCCCATCGGCCCCACCTGGCTGGAGGTCAACACCTGGGTTTCGCTGTTCGGCGACAACGACGACTACCTGGGCGACAACAAGCTGGAGCAGAAACCGCTGTATGCCGTCGAAGGCCACTACAGCTACACCATCAACCGCGGCCTGTGGGCTTCCCTCGACGCCACCTACAGCTTCGGCGGCGAAACCCGCATCAACGGCGAAAACCAGGACAACAAGCAGGCCAACACCCTGGTCGGTGCCAGCCTGGGCTTCATGCTCTCGCCGCAGTTCGGTGGCCTGATCGCCTACACCGACACCGTGTCCGAACGTACCGGCTCACCCGATGTGAACACCTGGACCTTGCGCCTGAACTACGCCTGGTAACCATGGGAGGCCTGATGAAGCGTTCGCACCGACTCACCTGCCTGGCCCTGCTGGCCCTGTTGCCGGCCCTGGCAAAGGCTGCCGACCCGCTCGACCCCAGGGCCCTGGCCGCGCTGTCGAACATGGGCAGTTACCTGCACCGCCTGCAGGCCTTCAGCCTGAGCACCCGCAGCGAAACCGACCAGCAACTCGACAGCGGCCCCACGGTGACCTTCACCCACCACACCCAGGTGCTCGCCCGCCAGCCCGACAAGCTGTTCGTCAGCGTCGACCAGGGCTCGGCGGCGCGCCAGTTCTTCTACGACGGCAAGCAGTTCACCCTGTATGACGGTCGTCATGGCTACTACAGCAAAGGCGCGGCGCCGGCGACCATCGAGCAACTGCTCGGACAACTGAGCGAGCGCTACGCCATCACCTTGCCGCTGGCCGACCTGTTCCGCTGGAACGCCCAGACCGCGAAAGAGGTCGGCATCACCCAGGCCACGCTGATCGGCAGCGAATCCCTCGACGGCCAGGCCTGTACCCACTACGTGTTCCGCCAGCCCGACATCGACTGGCAACTGTGGCTACGCGAAGGCGCGCAGCCGTTGCCGTGCAAGCTGATGATCACCCGCCGCGACGACCCCGAGCGCCCGCGCCATAGCGTGACCTTCGACTGGGACCTGAGCACGCCCATCAACCCGGCAGCCTTCGACTTCACCCCGCCGGCCAAGGCCGTGGCGGTGCCGCTGCGCGAACCGAACGAGGGCCGCCAGCCATGACGCCACTGCGTACCTGCCTGCACCTGGGCCTGAGCGCCTGCCTGCTGACACCGCTGATGGCCGACGCCTGGCAACTGCGCGGCGGCGGTGGCGGGCGTACCTTCGTGGTGCCCTATCACGCCGGGGGCGGCCATTTCGCCCCCCCGCCGCCGCATTACCAGCCCATGCCGCACCCGATGCCCCCGCATCCGCAGCCGATGCCGCCCCACCCGGCGCCGCCTCCGCATCCGCAGCCCGGCCCTGGGCCGCACCCACCGGGCCCGCCACCGCATCCACCGGGCCCGGGCCCTCACCCGCCCGGCCCCGGCCCGATGCCGCCACCGCCGCACCCGGACGACTGGTATCACCCCTGGGCCGCCGCTGCCGTGGTCGGTGCCACCACTGCCACGGCCATCGCCATCGGCACCCAGGTGGCCGAGGTACCGCCGGACTGCGTGTCGGTGGTCGCCAACGGCGTGGCCTACCAGCACTGCGGCGCCACCTGGTACCAGCCGCAATACGTCGGCAGCAACGTGCAGTTCATCGTGGTGCCTGCGCCATGGTGAACCCACCCGACCCAAAGGAATGCCCATGAGCGCCCTCACCGACATCAATGCCCTGCACGCCGCTATCGCCGCCTCGGTGCTGGGCCAGGACCAGGTGATCCGCCAGATCCTGGTGGGCCTGCTGGCCAACGGGCACGTGCTGCTCGAGAGCCTGCCGGGCCTGGCCAAGACCCGCACGGTCAAGGCCCTGGCCCGGCACCTGGATGCACGCATGAGCCGCATCCAGTTCACCCCCGACCTGCTGCCCTCCGACATCACCGGCGCCGAGGTGCTGCAACAGGTCGAGGGCCAGCACCAGGTGCGCTTCCAGCCCGGCCCGCTGTTCGGCAACCTGATCCTGGCCGACGAGATCAACCGCGCCCCGGCCAAGGTGCAGGCGGCGCTGCTCGAAGCCATGGAAGAGCGCCAGATCACCGTAGCCGGCACCAGTCACAGGCTGCCCGACCTGTTCATGGTGATCGCCACCCAGAACCCCATCGAGCAGGAAGGCACCTACCCGCTGCCCGAGGCGCAGATGGACCGCTTCCTGATGAAGGTGCTGCTGGATTACCCCGCGCCGGCCGATGAAGGCCAGGTGTTGCAACTGCTGCGCCAGGAGGAACAGCGGGCGGCGGCCAAGGCGGCCAGCGACAGCTTCAGCCTCGGCCAGGAGGTAATCTTCCAGGCCCGCCGGGAAGTGGCGGCCATTCACGTGGCCCCGGCCATCGACAGCTACCTGATCGCACTGGTCAACGCCACCCGCCACCCCGCCGACTACGACGCCGACCTGGCGCGCTGGCTGCAGCTGGGCGCCAGCCCACGCGGCGGCATCGGCCTGGACCGCTGCGCGCGCGCCGATGCCTGGTTGCAGGGCCAGGACTTCGTCTCGCCCGACAACGTGCGCGCCATGCTCCACCCGGTGCTGCGCCATCGCCTGCAACTGAGCTACGACGCGGTGGCTGACGGCGTGACCAGCAGCGAGGTACTCGACCGCCTGCTCGACAAGGTGGCCATCCCGGCCTGAGGACCGCATATGCCAGCACCGGCGCAGCAACCCGACGGGCACGTCTACGTATCGCTGGCGCAGCTGATGGCGCTGGCGTTCGATGCCCGCGGCCTGAGCTTTCTGGCGCGCCAGCCCAGGGCCAGCGTGCTGGCCGGCAGCCACGCCTCGCGCCTGCGCGGGCGCGGCCTGAACTTCGACGAGCTGCGCCGCTACCAGCCCGGCGACGACCTGCGCCATCTCGACTGCAGGGCCAGCCTGCGCACCGGCACGCCGGTGGTACGCACCTTCACCGAAGAACGCGACCGCCCGGTGCTGGTGGTGCTCGACCAGCGTATGTCGATGTTCTTCGGCTCGCAGGTCAGCTTCAAGTCGGCGCTGGCCGCGCAACTGGCCGCGCTGTGCGCGTGGATCGCGCTGGCGGCAGGCGACCGGGTCGGCGCCCTGCTGTTCGACGACACCCGCATCGAATACCTGGCGCCGCTGCGCAGCCGCAGCCGGGTCCAGGCGATCTGCGCCAGAGCCGCACAGTTCAACCAGGCGCTGTCGGCAGATGTTCCCGATGGCGATGCTGCGCACGGCCTCGACACAGTCCTGCAGCGCTGCCTGGCGCTGGCCGCGCACGACTGCCTGATCTGCTTCATCAGCGACTTCGCCGGTGCCGGCGAACGCACCCTGCATCAGTTGCGCCAGCTGCGTACCCACAACGACGTGATCGCGTTGCAGGTCTACGACCCGCTGGCCCTCGACCTGCCACGCCAGGGGCGCCTGCTGGTGACCCAGGGTCAGTTGCAGGTGGAGCTGGCGGTGGAGCGGCGTCAGGTGCACAAACCCTTGAGCGAGTTTCTCAGTGGCCGCCTGCACGACGTGGCGCAGATGCTGCGCCGCAGCCAGGTGCCGCTGCTGATGTTCAGCACCGCCCTGCCTGCCGCCCAACAGCTGCGCATGGAACTGGGCAAGCTGCGCAGGCCACCGGCATGAGCGCGCCAGTGCCCAGCGTCGACCAGCTCAAGGAGCTGGCGCTGCCGCCCGCCGTCAGCTACTGGCCACAAACCTGGGGCTGGGCGCTGCTGGCGGCATTGCTGCTGGCCGGGCTGGTGCTGTGGGCGGCGCTGCGCCTGCGCCGCTGGCAGCGCGACCGCTACCGCCGCCAAGCCCTGGCACGCCTGCGCCAGCTGGAACAGGCAATGGCAGATCAAACCCGGCGCGTGCAGGCCCTGCGCGAAGTGCCCGAGCTGCTCAAGCGCGTGGCCCTGTCGATGCCCGAGGCTCCGGCCGTGGCCCCGCTGCATGCCGCCGACTGGCAGGCGTTTCTGGTGAGCCATTCACGCACCCCGCTGCCCGCCGACTTCGCCTGGCAACTGGCGCAGCTGGCCTATGCCCCCGACAGCCGCCTGCACGAAATCGATGCGTCAGCGCTGTTGGGCTACAGCCGCGACTGGGTGGAGCATCATCATGTGGCAGCTTGATTACCCCTGGCTGTTGCTGATGCTGGCGCTGCCCTTGCTCGGCTACCGCTACCTGCCGCCCTATCAGGAAGCCCGCAGCGCCTTGCGCGTACCGTTCTTCGAGGCCATCAGCCAGGCCACCGGGCAGCGTCCGCGCCTGCCCGGTGGCCTGGCCAATCGCTGGCAGCTGCTGTTGCACTGGCTGGTGTGGGCACTGCTGTGCCTGGCCGTGGCACGCCCGGTGCTGGTCGAGCCCCCCATCGAGCACCAGGCACCGGTACGCGACCTGATGCTGGCCATCGACATCTCCCAGTCGATGCAGACCGTCGACCTCAAGAACGCCGACGGCAAACCGGTTTCGCGCATCAGCGCGGTCAAGGCGGTGGTCGCCGACTTCATCGCCAGGCGCCAGCAGGACCGTCTCGGCCTGGTGGTGTTCGGCAGCGGCGCCTACGCCCAGGCTCCGCTGACCCTGGACCACGCCAGCCTGTCGATCCTGCTGCAGCAGACCGACGTCGGCATGGCCGGGCCCAACACCGCCATCGGCGATGCCATCGGCCTGAGCCTCAAGCTGCTGGAGCAGGCTCACGAGCCGCAGAAGGTGCTGATCCTGCTGACCGACGGCAACGACACCAGCAGCGCCATCACCCCCGCCCACGCCGCCCAGATCGCCGCGGCCCGCGGGGTGGTGATCCATACCATCGGTATCGGCGACCCGCAGGCCGAAGCCGAGGCCAAGGTCGACCTGCCGACCTTGCAGCAGATCGCCACCGTCACCGGCGGGCAGTTCTTCCGGGCCCAGGACCGCGATGCCCTGCAACAGGTGTACGCCACCCTCGACACGCTCACCCCGCACGCGGTGAAGACCTACAGCCACCAACCCAAGCGCGACCTGTTCTGGCTGCCGCTGGGCGCGGCCCTGTTGCTCCTGACGCTGTACCACCTGCTCGCCCTGGCGGCAGCGTGGTGGCGCAGGCGCCTGCCAGTGGAGGCGCCCGCGCATGGACATTGACCTGAACAACCTGCATTTTCTGCGCCCGCTGTGGCTGTGGCTCTGGCTGCCCGCCGTGCTGCTGGTGCTGGCCTGGCGCCGCCAGCGCGGCCAGGCGCTGAACGTGAGCATCGCCCCGCAACTGCTGGCGCACCTGCGCATGGACGGCCACGACCGGCACCGCATTCGCCCCATACACCTGCTGGCGGCCCTGCTCGCACTCGGCGCACTGGCCGCTGCCGGCCCCACCTGGGAGCAGGACCGCCCGCAGTTTCTCGACAACCGCGCGCCGTTGATCCTGGCCCTGGACCTGTCCGGCTCGATGGACGCCAGCGACCTCTCGCCCACCCGCCTGGAGGCCGCCAAGCACAAGCTGCACAGCCTGGTGCAACGCCGCCAGGGCGCAGCCACCGGGCTGATCGCCTATGCCGGCAGCGCACACCTGGTGCTGCCCCCCACCCGCGACCCGGCGCTGCTCGACAGCTTCATCCAGGCGCTGGGCAGCGACCTGATCGAACAGCCTGGCAAGAACGTTTTGGCCGTGGTGGCGCTGGCCCGTCAACTGATCGCCGCCGAGCCCGGCCCCGCCACCCTGGTGCTGCTCACCGACGGTGCCGACACCACGCAACTGGCCCCGCTGGGCAAGGCCCTGGACGCCAGCCTGCTGCAGGTGCTGGTGCTGGCGGTGGGCAGCAGCGATGGCGGCCTGGTCAGGGGCGCCGACGGTCAGCCACGCACCGACAGCAACGGCCGGCCGCAACTGGGCCGCTTCGACAAGGCCGGCCTCGAACAGCTGGCCAGGGCGCTGGATGCACCACTGGGCAGCCTGACCCTCGACGATGACGACCTGGACTGGATCGAGGCCCATGCCCAGCAGCACTTCGCCGACGCCGACCCGGCCAGCCAGCAGCTGCGCTGGAAAGACGCCGGCTACTGGCTGTGCTGGCCGCTGCTGCTGATCGCCCTGTTGTGCATCCGCCGCGGCTGGAGCCTGAACTGGAGCGCGTGCCTGCTGCTGGGCCTGGTGCTGGCCCCGGACGGGGCGCGCGCCAATGCCCTGGTGGATGCATTCATGACCCCCGACCAGCAGGGTCGCTGGGCCTTCGAACATCACCACCTGCCCGCCGCGGCGGCGCACTTTCAGGACCCTTACTGGAAGGGCATTGCCGCCTACCAAGGGGCCGACTACGACCTGGCGCTGGCCAGTTTCGCGCGCCTGCACACCGCACCGGCCTATTTCTACCTGGGCAATATCTACACCCGCCGCTTCAAGTTCGACCAGGCCATCGCCGCCTATCGCCAGGCACTGGCCCTGCAACCGGGGTTTGCCGAGGCCCAGGCCAACCTCGCCCTGGCCATCGCCCTGCAGAGGGACACCGAGTCGGCGCAGCAGAACGCCCCAGAGGTGCAGGCCGACCAGGTGGCCTTCGACAAGCCGGCCGGCAAGGGCCCGAGCAAGCAGGTGCAGACCCCGCAGGCGACCTCGGACGCCCTGTGGCTGCAGAACCTCACCACCTCGCCCGCGCAGTTTCTCAAGCGCAAGTTCAGCCTGCAGGACCAGGCTGCCAGGGGGGCGCCATGAGGCTTGTCGGCCTGCTCCTGGCCTGGCTGCTGTGCAGCTGTGCGCTTGCCGCCGACCCGCAGTTGCGGGTGCAGGCGCAACTGCTGGGGGGCGACAGCGTAGTGGTAGGTGAAACCGTGCAGTTGCAGCTGGACGTGCTCACCGACACCTGGTTCACCGGCGCCCCGCAGTTGCCGACGCTGAGCGTGCCCGGCGCACTGGTCACCCCGCCCGGCGACCAGGCCCAGCACCTGACCCTGAACCTGGACGGCAGCACCTGGTTCGGCATGCGCTACCTGTACCCGATCACCGTGCAGCAGGCCGGCACCCTGGACATTCCCGCACTGACCGTGACGGCCCGGCCGGGCAATGCCGCGGCCGCCCTGAGCGCCACCACGGCGGCGCTGCACCTGCGCGTACAACTGCCGGCCGGGGTCGAGCCGGGCCAGGCGGTGCTGGTGGCCAGCGCCCTGAGCCTGAACCAGCAGGTGAACCCGGCAAGCAGAACACTCAAGGTGGGTGACAGCCTCACCCGCAGCGTGACCCTGCAGGCCCAGGGCGCGCCGAGCCTGATGCTGCCGGTGACGGCGCTGCAGGCTGTGCCGGGCCTGAGCCTCTACCTCAAGACGCCCCAGGTGCAGGCCCTCGACGATGGCCGTGGCCACGTCGTGGGCGGCCAGCGCATCGACACCGCCAGCTACCGCATCGAGCAGCCCGGCAGCTACCAGCTGCCCGCCGTGCAGGTGCACTGGTGGAGCACCACCGACCAAGCCCTGCGCAGCACAACGCTGCCCGCCGTGCCCTTCACCGCCAGCGCCGGCCCTGCCTACACCCCGGTGTTCTCGGTGGCCGACGATCTGCAGCGTCTTGGCCAGCAGGGCCGCCTGCACCTGTCGCGGCACTGGCTCGGCGCCGCCCTGGTGCTCGCGGCACTGGGCCTGGCGTGGCGGGTGTGGCGTAGCCGCGGGCCGACCTGGCTGGCCCGCTGGCGGCACTGGCAGGCCCGACGCCAGGCCCGTCGCCTCGCCTCTGCCGAGCATGCATGGCAACAGGTGCCCGTTGATCTGGCCAGGCATCCGCCGCAGCTCACTGCACTATACCTGTGGTTCAGGCGCAGCCAGGGCAGCGTGCGCCTGGCCACGGCCGACGACACCACCCTGCTGGCGCTGCTGCGACGCGGCTACGGCGCAGACGGCGCCCCCGATACGCTGCTCGCTGCGCTCAAGGCCGAACTTGCACAGCTTCATGCACGGCATTCACCGCGCCAGCCTGCCGCGCCCGCGCGCCACGGCCTGCGCCCGCTCAATCCAATGCAGAACAGGGAGTCGCGATGAAATCCAGTCCGAGTGTTCGTGGGTGGCTGCTGCTGGTGTTGCTGCTGCACTGGCCATTGTCGGCCCAGGCCGATGCGCCGCTGCCCTCATGGCACCAGGGCGCCGCCAGGGCCGCCCTCGTGCAGTTCGTCGAAAGCGTCACCCGCGAGGGCGACCCGCAGTTCGTGGCCCCCGCGCAACGCATCGCGGTGTTCGACAACGACGGCACCCTGTGGAGCGAACAGCCCGCCTACTTCCAGGTGCTGTTCGCCTTCGACGAGATCCGCCGCATGGCCTCCGAGCACCCCGAGTGGAAGACCACCCAGCCGTTCAAGGCGGTGCTGGAAAACGACCAGAAGGCCCTGGCCGCCGCCGGCATGGACGGCCTGCTGAAAATCATCGGCGTGACCCATACCGGGGTCAGCACCGAAGCCTTCATCGGCCATGCCAGGGCCTGGCTGGCCAAGGCCCGTCACCCCACCCACCAGCGCCCCTACACCGAGATGATCTACCAGCCCATGCACGAGCTGCTCGACTACCTGCGCAGCCAGGGCTTCAAGGTGTACATCGTCTCCGGGGGCGACACCGCGTTCATGCGCGCCTTCGCCGACGAGGTGTACGGCGTGCCGCCCGAGCAGGTGATCGGCTCCAGCTTCGTCACCGAATACCAGCTGGTCGACGGCGTGCCGGCCCTGCTGCGTACCGCCAGGATCGCGCACAACGATGACGGCCCGGGCAAGCCCGAAAGCATCGACGCGATCATCGGGCGCCGGCCGATCCTGGCTTTCGGCAACTCCGACGGCGACCTGCAGATGCTGCAATGGACCGCCGCCGGCAAGGGCCCGCGCTTCATGGGGCTGGTGCACCACACCGACGCGAAACGTGAATGGGCCTACGACCGCCAGTCGCAGGTCGGACGGCTGGACAAGGCGCTGGACGAAGCGCGCCGCCAGCAATGGACAATCGTGGACATGGCGGCCGACTGGGCCCGGGTATTCCCGTTCGAGCCTGCCTCCACCCCGCAATCGCAGTGACGCGGTAACGAGCAAAGCAGTGATGCAACCGACATGTCGCCTGCGGGCGGCTCGAATGGCGAAAGGGAGGCAAGTCAGATGACTCGCATACGCAGATGGGCACCGCAGCTCGCGCTGGTCGCGGCCACGGTGATGGGGCTCGCGACAGGGGCAGCAAGTGCCGCCGACAAGCCGAATATCCTGGTGATATTCGGCGACGACATCGGCCAGACCAATATCAGTGCCTACTCGATGGGGGTGGTCGGCTACCAGACCCCCAACATCGACCGCATTGCCAAGGAAGGCATGCTGTTCACCGACTACTACGCGGAAAACAGCTGCACCGCCGGCCGCTCCAGCTTCATCACCGGGCAGACGCCACTGCGCACCGGCCTGTCCAAGGTCGGCGCACCGGGGGCGCCGGTGGGCCTGCAGGACCGCGACATCACCATCGCCCAGGCACTCAAGTCGCTGGGCTACGCCACCGGGCAGTTCGGCAAGAACCACCTGGGCGACAAGGACGAGTACCTGCCGACCAAGCACGGCTTCGACGAGTTCTTCGGCAACCTCTACCACCTCAACGCCGAAGAAGAGCCCGAGCGCCCCTACTGGCCCAAGGACCCGAACGACCCCTACGTGAAGAACTTCAGCCCGCGCGGGGTGATCCACGCCTTCGCCGACGGCAAGATCGAGGACACCGGTTCGCTCAACAAGAAGCGCATGGAAACCATCGACGATGAAACCACCGGCGCGGCCGAGGAGTTCATCAAGAAGCAGGTGGCCGCCGACAAGCCGTTCTTCGTGTGGATGAACACCACGCGCATGCACGTGTACACCCATGTGCGCGACTCGATGAAGGGCCAGAGCGGCATGCCCGGCAACGAGTACGCCGACGGCATGCTCGAGCACGATGGCGACGTGGGCAAGCTGCTCAAGACCCTCGACGACCTGAAGATCGCCGACAACACCATCGTGATCTACACCACCGACAACGGGCCCAACCAGTTCTCCTGGCCGGACGCGGCGACCACGCCGTTTCGCAGCGAGAAGGACTCCAACTGGGAAGGCGCCTTCCGCGTGCCGGCGATCATCCGCTGGCCGGGCAAGATCAAGGAAGGCACGGTGTCCAACGAGATGTTCTCGGGCCTGGACTGGTTCCCCACCCTGCTGGCGGCTGCCGGTGACACCGGCGTGAAGGACAAGCTGCTCAAGGGCTGGGCACCGACTGCCGGTGGCAAGAACTTCAAGGTGCACCTGGACGGCTACAACCAGCTGCCCTACCTCACCGGCCAGCAACCCAAGGGCGCACGTGACGAGTTCTACTACTTCAACGACGACGGCGACCTGGTGGCGATGCGCTTCGGCGACTGGAAGGCGGTGTTCTGCGAACAGCGTCGCCCCGGCGGCTTCGAAGTGTGGCAGGACCCCTTCGTGTGCCTGCGCGTGCCGAAGATCTTCAACCTGCGCATGGACCCGTATGAGCGCGCCGACGTGGTCTCTGACCAGTACAACGACTGGCTGGCGAAGAACGTCTACCTGACCGGCATCGCCACCATGAAGGCTTCGGTGTTTCTGGAAACCTTCATCGACTACCCACCCAGCCAGCACCCGGCCAGCTTCAGCGTCGACCAGGTGCGCAAGCAGGTGGACGCGAAGATCGAGGAGAAGATGAAGCAAGGCAAGCAATAGGCGGCAAGCTGCACACGGATGCCTCGTCCCTGACGGGGCATTTTGCCGACTGCGATACCCGCCCAACCCGCCAATCTGCTGCTAGGCTCAAGCACTGGTTGTCCCTCCCGCGAGGGCGTATTCCCAGCACTCACCACAAGGCCCCTTGCCCTGATGCCGGTCGCCAGCCGCTCCTCCCGACACGCCAAAGCCCCCGCCGCCTGCGCTCCACCCCGCACACTGCACCTGGCAGCGACCCTGCTGCTGGTCTCCGGCAGCGCGGCGCTGATCTATCAGGTGCTGTGGATCAAGCAGCTGTCACTGGTGGTGGGGGTGGAAGTGCATGCGATCACCACCGGCATCAGCGCATTCTTCGCCGGGCTGGCGCTGGGCGGCTGGTGGCTGGGGCGTCACGCCGATCGGCTGCGCCGGCCGCTGCGCCTGTATGCGCTGCTCGAACTGGCCGTGGCCGTGGTCGGCATCGCGGCCACTCTGGCCCTGGGCAGCAGCGCCGGGTTGTTCGCCCGCCTGCAGGGCAGCATCGGGCTGCTGGCCTGGGCGCTGCCGTTCAGCCTGGTTGCCCTGCCGGCGCTGCTGATGGGCGGCACCCTGCCGGTGCTGGTGCGTGCCGTGACCGCGCAAGGGGCAACGGCCGGACGCGCCGGCGGGCAACTGTACGCGGCCAACACGGCCGGGGCGATTGTCGGCACCCTGCTCGCAGCCTTTGTGCTGATCCCGCTGCTGGGGGTGCGCGGCAGTGCCTGTGCCGCCGCCGTGCTCAACCTGCTGGCCGGGGCCGGCGCACTGTGGCTGCTGCGCCTGACACCGGACGTCGAAGCCGACACCGTGGTAACCGCCAGCGCCCCGCGCAGCCCGGCGGCGCGCCTGGCCCTGGCCCTGTACGCGGTGGCCGGGGGCATTGCGCTGGGCTATGAGGTGATCTGGTCGCAGGCCCTGGTGCAGTTCATGAGCACCCGCACCTTCGCCTTTGCGGTGATGCTGGCCACCTACCTGGCCGGGCTGATGCTGGGCAGCGCACTGATTGCCCGGCGCGTGGAGCGGCTGCGCGACCCGTGGGCCACCTTTGCCGTGCTGATCGGTGCGGCGGGGCTGCTGGCGCTGCTGGAAATCGCCGGGCTGGGGCGCTGGCTGATCAGTGCGCAGACCCAGGCCGAAGCGCTGGTACTGGGCCTGGGCGGCAGCGCACTGGCGGGCATGAGTGCCCGCTTTGCGGTGGTCGCGGTGAGCGTCGTGCTGCTGCCCACCACGCTGCTGGGGGCGGCGTTTCCGGTGGCGCTGCGCCTGGCCTGCGCGCCGGGCCATGCGGGGCGCGACGTGGGCGCGGTGGTGGCGCTCAACACCCTGGGCGGGATTGCCGGGGTGATGCTGTGCGGGTTCGTGCTGGTGCCCGCGCTGGGGCTGGTGCGCAGCCTGGGGGTGCTGGCGGTGCTGGCGGCAGGGGTCGGGGTAATCGCGGTCGTGGTGGGGGCAGGCCTGGCCGCTTCGCCGGCAAGGCCGGCGCCTGCAGGTACAGGCTCAGGATCTGCTCGAACCCTGTGGGAGCGGGCTTGCCAGCGAACAGGCGCGCTCAGTCAACCCAGATTCATCGCCCTCTACGCCATTGCCCTGGCCAGCCTCCTGACCGCCCTGCTCACCCCACCCCAGCGCCTGGCCAACCTGCTGCCCGGCGCGCGCAGCGGCGAGCTGGTGTTCTATCAGGAAGGCCGTGGCGCCACGGTCGCCGTGGTCGAACAGCACAAGCCCCAGGGCAGCTTTCGTCGCCTGTACATCCAGGGCGTGTCCAACACCGGCGATGCCATGCCGTCGCTGCGCTACATGCGCCTGCAGGCCCTGCTGCCGCTGTTGATCCACAACGGCGAGCCGCGCTCGGCGCTGGTGATCGGGCTGGGCACCGGCATCACCGCCGGCGCCCTGCTGCGCTACCCGGGCCTGGAGCAACGCGTGGTGGCCGAACTGCTGCCGGCGGTGGTGCACGCCTCGACGCTGTTCCAGGGCAACTACCACGCCGCCGACGATGCGCGCCTGGACATCCGCCTGCGCGACGGGCGCCGTGAACTGCTGGCCAGCCCGCAGCCCTACGACCTGATCACCCTGGAGCCACCGCCCCCCTCGGCAGCCGGCGTGGTCAACCTGTACTCGCGTGACTTCTACCAGCTGGCCGCCAGCCGCCTCAACCCCCAGGGCCTGGTCGCCCAGTGGCTGCCGCTGCCCACCCAGAACATCGACGACAGCCGTGCCCTGGTGCGCAGCTTCATCGACGTGTTCCCGCATGCCTCGCTGTGGACCACCGAGTTCCATGAAATGCTGCTGGTCGGCTCGCTGCAGCCGGTGCGCCTGGACCTGCCGCGCATCAGCGCGCGCCTGGCGCAACCCCCCGTGCAACGCACCCTGGCCGAGGTGGGCGTGGACTCGCCGGCCGCACTGCTGGCCACCTGGGTCACCGACCGCGCCGGCCTGGAGCGCTTTGCCGCACAGGCCCCGGCCGTCACCGACGACCAGCCACGCATCGAGTACGCCCCCTGGGTGCGCAGCGACGAGATCACCCGGGTGTTGCCGGCCCTGCTGGCGCTGGGCAGCCCGGTGCCGCTGGAAGGCGCCGATGCCCTGGCCAGCCTGCGCCTGAACGACCAGCGCCAGCGCCTGCAGCGCTTCTACCAGGTGGGCCTGAGCGCCTACCGCGGCCAGCGCGACACCTGGGCGCGACAGGTTCAGGGCGTGATGCGAGAAGATGGCAGCAACCCGTACTACCGTTGGTTCCTGGGCATGCCGTGAAGCGCGCCGCCTGATTGAAGCGCCCCTTACCCCAACAGCATGGACGTCTGCATGTCGAAAAAGCGCGCCGTTACGCCGCCCCAACAGCCCCCCGTGCGCGGCACCAGCCTGCTCTGGCCGGTGCTGGCCGGGGCGGTCCTGCTGGCCCTGCTGGGCACCTGGTTCGCCCTCGACCGTGCCCCGGCACACCTGCCGGTGGCCGCGCAGAGCACGCCACCAGCCCCGCCAGCGCCAAGCAGCCCCGCCCCGGCGCTGGTCGACGAAGCCACCTGCCAGGGTTGCCATGGCGAACAGGTTCGCCAGTGGCAAGGTTCCCATCACCAGTTGGCGATGCAGCCGGCCACCGCCCAGACCGTGCTGGGCAATTTCGCCGACGTGCAGTTCAAGAGCGACCGCGAGACCACGCGCTTCTTTCGCCAGGGCGACCGCTTCTGGGTCAACACCCCAGGCGCCGACGGCCGGCCCCAGGATTTCGAGGTGGCCTATGCCTTCGGCATCGAGCCTTTGCAGCAGTACCTGATCGATACCGGCGACGGGCACCTGCAGGCGCTCGGGGTGGCCTGGGATACGCGCCAGCAGCAGTGGTTTCACCTGTACCCCGGCCAGGGCGTGGACTTCAAGAACCCGCTGCACTGGAGCAAGCCGCAGCAGAATGCCAACTTCATGTGCGTGGAGTGCCATACCACCGGCTTCAAGCGCAATTTCAACGCTGCCAGCGCCACCTTCGACAGCCACTGGAACAGCCTGGGCGTGGGGTGCCAGGCGTGCCACGGCCCGGCCTCCGGGCACCTGGCGTGGGCGGCGCAAAAGCCGGCCAGGCAGGTTGCCCATGCCGGCTTCCAGCAGAGCCTGGTGGAGGGTGGCAACCTGGCCGAAGTCGAGACCTGTGCCCGCTGCCATGCGCGCCGCGCGCCGCTGGGCGATGGCTTTCACAACGAGCGCCGCCTGATGGACGACTACCTGCCCAGCCGCCTGACCCGCGAGCTGTATGAGCTGGACGGCAAGATCAAGGACGAGGTGTTCGAGTACGGCGCCTTCACCCAGAGCAAGATGTTCGCCAAGGGCGTGCGCTGCAGCAATTGCCACGAGCCCCACAGCACCCAGCTCAAGGCACCGGGCGACGGGGTGTGCCTGCAGTGCCACAACCCTGCGGGCAAGACCGG
Source organism: Pseudomonas palmensis (assembly GCF_049942755.1). Taxonomy (NCBI): domain Bacteria; kingdom Pseudomonadati; phylum Pseudomonadota; class Gammaproteobacteria; order Pseudomonadales; family Pseudomonadaceae; genus Pseudomonas; species Pseudomonas palmensis. The sequence goes on along the minus strand of NZ_CP187958.1, from coordinate 4,293,087 downwards.
CGTGGCCGGGGTCGACGGCGCCGGGCTCAAGGCCCGCGACTATACCGCCACCGAGCACCATCACCATGCCCCCGGCAGCCCCGCGGCGCAGTGCGTCAGCTGCCACATGCCCGGCAAGTTCTACATGGTCAATGACTATCGCCACGACCACGGCTTCAGCATTCCGGCACCGGCCCAGGCACTGGCGCTGGGCACGCCGGATGCCTGCCTGGGGTGTCACAAGGGCAGTGCCGGGCAGCGCGTCAGCGAGCAGTTCGCGCTGTGGTACGCCGACCGGCCCTCCGACACACCGGCCTACGCTGCCAGCCTGGACCTGCTGCGCAGCGGCAAACCCGGTGCCGCCCAGGCGCTGCTGACGCAACTGGCCAACAGCGAACTGCCGGCGATCCGCCGCGCCACCCTGCTCGCCGAACTGCCCAACTACCCGAGCGAACGTACCCTGCAGGCGGCGCGCAGCGCCCTGGGCGACAGCGCACCGCAGGTACGCGCCGCGGCGGTGGAAGCCCTGGCCGCGCTGCTGCCCCCGCAACAGCGAAGCATGCCGCTGGCCCCCTTGCTGCGTGACCCGGTGCTGGCCGTGCGCATCGCGGCCGCCTACGCCCTGCTGCCGGCACGGGCAGCCGGGCTGGGCGCGGCGCAGGCGGCGTTCGAGCAGGCGCTGGGCGAATACGAAAGCGTGCAGCTGAGCCTGCTCGAACGCGCCGAAGCCAACCTCAACCTGGCCCTGCTGTACCAGGCCAGCGGACGCACCGATGCGGTCGAGCCGTACCTGCGCAGCGCGGTGCTGCGCGACGCCGACTTCCTGCCGGCCCGTGTGGCCCTGGTGCAGTGGCTGGACAGCCATGGCCGCCAGGACGAAGCACGCACGCTGCTGGAAGACAGCCTGCGCCAGCACCCCGACTCGGCGCTGTTGCAGCAGGCCCACGGCCTGGCCCTGATTCGCCAGGGCCGTCGCGACCAAGCGCTGGTGGCGCTGCGCAAGGCCGTGCAGCTGGCCCCGCAGAACGCCGGCTACGGGTATGTGCTGGCGGTGGCCCTGCACGATCAGGGGCAGCGCGAGCCGGCAATGCAACAACTGTGGAGCAGCCTGCAACAACAACCGTTTAACCGTGATGTTCGGCTGGCCTTGATGCATTATCTGCAACAGGCCCGGCAGGTGGACACAGCCAATGCCCTGCTCGAGTCGCTGCGCCAGCTCAACCCCTACGACCCGATGCTGCAACCGCGCCCCGCCAGCGGGAGCTGAGGGCCTGCAAAAAATTTGATGAAGGCAATATCGAACTAGAATCAGGCCTGCACACTCAGATGCGCATGTGCCTTACCTACCCTGCTCAGGAGCTTGTCCAAATGGCTGCACTGCAACCTGTCACCCTCACCGCCATCCGCACCCACCAGGCCTCCCTGGTAGCCGAATGGCTGGCCGGGCTGGACGCGTCGGGTGCCACGCGCAACCTCAAGGCCGACGACCTCAAGCGCCAGACCGAAGAGTTTCTCGACCTGCTGCACGCCGGCCTGCAGAACGGCGATGCCAGCAACCTCAACGCCGGTGCCTGGGACGAGGTGCGCCTGTTCCTGGAAAAGCTCTCCCATAGCCGCGCCCTGCTCGGCCAGGACTCGCAGCAGACCGCCACCTTCATCTTCTCCCTCAAGGGCCCGCTGTTCGCCCTGCTGCAGCGCGAGTACAGCGAGCAGCCGGCGCAACTGGCCAACCAGCTGCTGCAGGTGTCCGAACTGCTCGATGCCCTGGGCCTGCACACCATCCGCACCTTCCAGAAATCCCGCGAGGCGGTGATCAAGCGCCAGCAGGAAGAACTGCTGGAGCTGTCCACCCCGGTGGTCAAGCTGTGGGACGGCGTACTGGCACTGCCGATGATCGGCACCCTGGACTCGCAACGTACCCAGGTGGTGATGGAATCGCTGCTGCAGCGCATCGTCGACACCGGCTCTGAAATCGCCATCATCGACATCACCGGTGTGCCCACCGTCGATACCCTGGTGGCCCAGCACCTGCTCAAGACCGTGACCGCCATCCGCCTGATGGGCGCCGACTGCATCATCAGCGGTGTACGCCCGCAGATCGCCCAGACCATCGTGCACCTGGGCCTGGACCTGCAGGGCGTGGTGACCAAGGCCAACCTGGCCGACGCCCTGAAGCTGGCCCTGCATCGCCTGGGCCTGTCCGTCGCCAAGGCGGGCTGAAGCCATGGAGCGCATCCCGATTCTGCAAATCGGCGAATTCCTGCTGGTGACCATCCAGGTCGACATGCATGACCAGCTGGCCATGACCCTGCAGGACGACCTGTCCGAGCGCATCAGCGCGACCTCGGCCAAAGGCGTGCTGATCGACATCTCGGCGCTGGACATGGTCGATTCCTTCATCGGCCGCATGATCGGCACCATCTCCGGGGTGTCGCGCATCATGGACACGCAGACCGTGCTGGTGGGCATGCAGCCGGCCGTGGCGATCACCCTGGTCGAACTGGGCCTGACCCTGCCCGGCGTGCGTACCGCGCTCAACGCCGAGCGCGGCATGCGCCTGCTCAACAACTCGGCTGCACCGCAATGAGCGCCGAGCAAAGCGGCACCCAGCCCATCCTGCTGGAGCAGGATGTGGTACGTGCACGGCAACTGGCGCGCACCCTGGCCCAGGGCTGCGGCATGAGCCTGATCAACCTGACCAAGCTGGTCACGGCGGTCAGCGAGCTGGCCCGCAACGCCGTGGTGTATGGCGGCGGTGGCCACATGGACTGGCAGGTGGTCGAGAAGGACCATCGCAAGGGCCTGCGCCTGACCTTTCGCGACGAAGGGCCGGGCATCCCCGACATCAAGCTGGCCATGACCGATGGCTGGACCAGCGGCGGCGGCCTGGGCCTGGGCCTGACCGGGGCCAAGCGCCTGGTGGACGAGTTCGAACTGGATACCGCCCCCGGGGCCGGCACGCGCGTGACGATTCTGCGATGGGCCTGAGTATCCTGGGCAGCCTGACCCAGGTGCTACCGATAGAAGACGAGAGCCAGGTCGGTCATGCACGGCGCAGCGTGCAACGCCGGGCCGAACAGCAGGGTTTCGATGCCACCGACGCCGGGCGCGCCGCGCTGCTGGCCACCGAGCTTGCAAGCAACCTGCTCAAGCATGCCGGGCGCGGTGAACTGCACCTGCGGGTGCTGCCCAACAGCGGCTACAGCGGGCTGGAACTGATCGCCATCGACCGTGGTGCAGGCTTCGACCTGCACCACTGCCTGGCCGACGGGTTCTCCACCGGCGGTACCCAGGGCATCGGCCTGGGCGCGATCAAGCGCCTGGCCGATGTGTTCGATGTGTACGCCGACAGCCGTGGCGCCGCCGTGCTGGCGCGCCTGTACCCACGCAGCAGCGCGGCCTGCGACCTGCGTTGGGGCGCCAGCCAGCACAGCCTGCATCACGACCCGGCCTGTGGCGATGCCTGGTACCTGGCCTACGACGGCCAGCGCATCAGTGCCCTGGTGGTCGACGGGCTGGGCCACGGCGAGCTCGCCGAACGGGCCGCCCACGCCGGCACCCAGGCCTTTGCCCAGGCCCCGTTCGCCGCCCCCGCGCAGGTGCTCGAGGCGATGCACGTCAACATGCAGGGCACCCGTGGCGGCGCCGCGGCCTTCGCCCAGTACGACAGCGGCGCGCTGCGTTTCAGCGGCGTCGGCAACATCGGCGCGCACCTGCTCGCACCCGGTAGCAGTCGTGGCCTGGCCTCGCACCCGGGTATCGTCGGCGGGCAATTCCGTCGCGTGCGCCCCTTTGACTATGCTGATGTGCATGCCAACCTGCTGGTGCTCTACAGCGACGGGCTGCAATCGCGCTGGGACCTGCAGCAGTATCCTGGCCTCATGCATCAGCACCCGGCACTGATCGCCGCCGTGCTGCATCGCGACTTCTGCCGAGGCCGCGATGATGTCACCGTGCTGGTTGTTGCCCTGGAGACCCTAAGTGGCTGATTCCCCTACCCTTGCCGACACCGAGGCGCAGGCGCTGATCGCGCGGCTGCGTGAAGAGGGCGACGCCCTGCGCGCCGAACTCGAAGAAACCAACCAGGGCGTGCTGGCCCTGTATGCCGAGCTGGATATCCAGGCCGAGCAACTGCGCCAGGCCTCGGACCTCAAGAGCCGCTTCCTGTCGTACATGAGCCACGAGTTTCGCACGCCGCTGGGTTCGATCCTGAGCATCGCCCGCCTGCTCAGCGACGAGCTGGACGGCCCGCTGAGCCCCGAGCAGCACAAGCAGGTGACCTTCGTCAGCAATTCGGCGCGCGAACTGAGCGACATGGTCGACGACCTGCTCGACCTGGCCAAGATCGAGGCCGGGCGCATCACCATCTCGCCGGCCTGGTTCGACATGCTCGACCTGTTCGCGGCCCTGCGCGGCATGTTCCGGCCGATCGTCGATGCCTCGGCGGTCGACCTGATCTTCGAAGAGCCCCAGGGCCTGCCGCGCCTGTACAGCGACGACAAGAAGCTGGCGCAGATCCTGCGCAACTTCATTTCCAACGCGCTGAAATTCACCGCCCGTGGCGAAGTGCGGGTATCGTCGCAACTGGAAGACGACGGCCAGATCCGCTTTGCGGTGCACGACACCGGCATCGGCATCCCGGGCGAGCTGCACGACACGCTGTTCGAGGACTTCGCACAGATCGACTCGCCGCTGCAGAAGCGCCTGCGTGGCACCGGCCTGGGCCTGTCGCTGTGCAAGCGCTTCGCGGCGCTGCTGGGTGGCCGGGTCGGGGTCGAGAGTACACCCGGGGTCGGTTCGACCTTCTACGTAGTGATCCCCTTGGCGCTGGCCCAGGAGCCTGGTGATGAAGCCTGACATCCGCCTGCTGATCGTCGACGACAACATCGTCACCCGCTATGCCCTGCGCCGGCGCCTGGAATGCCATGGCTACCGCATCGACGAGGCCGGCACCGGTGGCGAGGGCCTGGAGCTGATTGCCAGCCAGACCTACGACGCGCTGATCCTGGATGTACACCTGCCGGACATGAGCGGCTTCGATATCGTGCGCATCCTGCGCGCCACCCCGGCCACCGCGTTGCTGCCGGTGATCCACGTATCGGCGGCCGCCATCGGTACCGGCGACATCATCACCGGGCTGGACGCCGGGGCCGACGCCTACCTGATCCACCCGGTCGACCCCGAGGTGTTGCTGGCCACCCTGCGCACGCTGCTGCGGGTACGCGACACCGAGCAGGCGCTGCGCGAGAGCGAGGCGCGCTTTCGCGAGATCTTCGTCAGCACCGCCGCGCCCATCGCGCTGCTGGGCACCGGGCTCAAGGTGCACGAATGCAACCAGGCGTTCGCCCAGCTGATCCAGGACAACCTGAGCCCCGACACCCTGGTCGAGTGCTTTGCCGACGACCAGCAGCCGGTGATCGACGAACTGCTGCGCAGGCTCGGCACCCGGGACCGCTGGAAGGGCCTGCTGCACATGCGCGTCAACGGCCAGCTGCGCGAGACCCAGTGGCAGGTGTCGCCCTACCGCAGCGGCGAGTCGAGCCTGATCTTCGTCGAGGACGTGACCGAACAGCGCCACCGCGAACGCACCCAGCGCGCCGAACTGGACAGCGCGACCACCCTGCTGGCCCAGGAAGTGGCCGAGCGCGCCCGTACCGAGGCGCAGTTGCTGCAGGTGCAGAAGATGGACGCACTGGGCAAGCTTACCGGCGGCATCGCCCATGACTTCAACAACATGCTCACCGGCATCATCACCAGCCTGGAGCTGATCAAGAAACGCATCGAGCAGGGCCGCGTCGACAAGGTGCAGTCCTACGCTGACGCTGCACTGGGCGCCGCCATGGGGGCCGCCACCCTGACCCACCGCCTGCTCGCCTTTGCCCGCCAGCAACCGCTGGACCCCCGCCCGGCCGACATCAACCAGCACATCCGCTCGCTGGAGGAACTGCTGCGACGCACCATCGGCGAACACATCAGCCTGCACCTGAACCTGAGCGAGCACCTCAGCGTGGCCCTGGTAGACCCGATCCAGCTGGAGAACGCCGTGCTCAACCTGGTGATCAACGCGCGCGACGCGCTGCCCCAGGGTGGCAACATCTGGATCAGCACCTACGCGGCGCACACCCAGGACGACCTCAAGCTGGCCGATGGCGCCTACGTGGCATTGTCGGTGCGCGACGACGGCAGCGGCATCGCCCCCGAGGTGATCGGCAAGGTCTTCGACCCGTTCTTCACCACCAAGCCCATCGGCCAGGGCACCGGGCTGGGGCTGTCGACCATCTACGGCTTCGCCCGCCAGTCGGCCGGCGACGTGCAGATCCGCAGCACCGGCGGGCGCGGTACCGAAGTGACGCTGCTGCTGCCGGCCAGCCAGAGCCCGCTGTTGAGCATCACCGAACCCACACCCGACACCGTGATCAGTACCGCCGGCGAGCATGTGCTGGTGGTGGAGGACATGTCGGTGGTGCGCAGTTTCGTCTGCGAGGTGCTGACCGATGCCGGTTACCGCTGCACCCCGGCGCCGGACGTCGAAAGCGCCCTGCAGAAACTGCATGCCGACCCGAGCATCGCCCTGCTGCTCAGCGACGTGGGCCTGCCGCACATGAACGGGCGCGAGCTGGCCAATGTCGCGCGCATGCTGCGCCCGAGCCTGCCGGTGCTGTTCATGACCGGCTACGCCGAGAACGCCATCGACCGGCAGCATTTTCTCGGTGAGCGCATGGACATCGTCACCAAGCCGTTCCAGATCCACGAACTGCTGGACAAGGTTCGGCGCAGCCTCGACGCCTGAGCCGCCTCAGCCCAGGGCCCGGGCCAGAAACGGCGCGGTACGGCTGTGGGCACTGGCCGCCACCTGCTGCGGCGTGCCACAGGCCACCAGCGTGCCGCCCTGGTCCCCCGCCCCCGGGCCGATGTCGATCACCCAGTCGCTCTGGGCCACCACGCGCATGTCGTGCTCCACCACGATCACCGTATGCCCGGCATCCACCAGGCGCCCCAGTTGCAGCATCAGCCGGTCGATATCCTGCGGATGCAGGCCGTTGGTGGGTTCGTCGAGCACATACAGGGTGGCCCCGCGGGCCATGCGCTGCAGTTCGGTGGCCAGCTTGATGCGCTGCGCCTCACCGCCCGACAGCTCGGTGGCCGGCTGGCCCAGGCGCAGGTAGCCCAGCCCGATTTCGTGCAGCACCGCCAGGGCACGCTGCACCGCCGGCTGCTGCTCGAACACCGCCAGTGCCTGGGTCACCGTCAGCTGCAGCACCTGGGCGATGTTCAGGCCCTGCCAGGTGACCGCCAGGGTCTGCGGGTTGTAGCGGGCGCCATGGCAGGTGGGGCATGGTGCGTAGACGCTGGGCATGAACAGCAGCTCGACGCTGACAAAGCCTTCGCCTTCGCAGGTTTCGCAACGGCCCTTGGCCACGTTGAACGAGAAGCGCCCGGCGTCGAAGCCCTGCTCGCGGGCCGCATCGGTGGCGGCGAACAGTTTGCGCACGTGGTCGAACAGGCCGGTGTAGGTCGCAAGGTTCGAGCGTGGGGTACGGCCGATGGGCTTCTGGTCCACCTGCACCAGCCGGCGGATGTGCTCCAGGCCCGCCGTGACCTGGCCGCCGCTGGCCTGCGCCACGTCATCCTCCAGGCTCTGCTCCTGGGGCTCGCTGGGCGCGGTGGCCTGGCCCAGGTGCGCGCCCACCAGCTCCAGCAGCGCCTGGCTGACCAGGCTGGACTTGCCCGAGCCGGAAATCCCGGTGACGGCCGTGAAGCACCCAAGGGGGAAGGCCGCATCGAGGTTGTGCAGGTTGTTGCGCGTCACGCCCTCCAGGCGCAGCCAGCCGCCGGGTTCACGCGGGGTGCGCGGCTCGGCGGCCTGGGCGCCGAACAGGTAGTTGCGGGTCTGCGAGGCCTCGACCTCGGCCAACCCGGCCGGGGGCCCGCTGTACAGCACCTGGCCGCCCTGCTCGCCCGCCGCCGGGCCCACGTCCACCAGCCAGTCGGCGCGGCGCATGGTGTCCAGGTCGTGCTCGACCACGAACACCGAATTGCCCGCGGCCTTGAGGCGCAGCAGGGCCTCGTACAGCGCCTCGCCATCGGCCGGGTGCAGGCCGGCCGAGGGTTCGTCCAGTACATAGATCACCCCGAACAGCTGCGAGTTGAGCTGGGTGGCCAGGCGCAGGCGCTGCAGCTCGCCCGAGGACAGGGTCGGCGTGCTGCGCTCCAGGGCCAGGTAACCCAGGCCCAGGTCGATCAGGGTGGCCACCCGTTCGAGCAGGTCCTGGGCGATGCGCTGCGCGGCCAGGCGTTTTTCCAGCGAGAGGTTGGGTGTGTGGCGCACGTCCGGGCCGCCGGCATGGGCGTTGTCGCCCCTGGCCGCGCGCTGCTGGCGGGCGTCACGGGTTTGCGCGTGGGTCAGCACCGCACCCTGCTCGTCGCCATGCTCGACATAGGTGGCGCTGGCCACCGGCTTGAGCACCTCGGCCAGCTGCAGCAAGGGCAACTGCGCCAGCTCGGCAATGTCCAGCCCGGCGAAGGTCACGGTCAGGGCCTCGCGCTTGAGCCGCTTGCCCGCGCACAACGGGCAGGCGCTGGCCCGCATGAACTGGCTGACGCGCTTGCGCATCAGCGCGCTCTGCGAATGGGTGAAGGTGTGCAGCACATAGCGCCGCGCGCCGCTGAAGGTGCCCTGATAGCTGGGTTCGAGCTTGCGCTTGAGGGCGTCGCGGGTCTGGGCCGGGGTCATGCCGGCATACACCGGCACAGTGGGGGTTTCCTCGGTGAACAGGATCCAGTCGCGCTGCTCCTGGGGCAGGTCGCGCCACGGAATGTCGACGTCATAGCCCAGGGTCACGAGGATGTCGCGCTGGTTCTGGCCCTGCCACGCCAGCGGCCACGAGGCCACCGCACGCTCGCGGATGGTCAGCGACGGGTCGGGCACCATCGAGGCCTCGTCCACCTCGTAGACCCGGCCCAGGCCGTGGCACTCGGGGCATGCGCCCTGGGGCGTATTGGGCGAGAAGTCCTCGGCATACAGCATCGGCTGGCCGTCCGGGTAACTGCCGGCACGCGAATAGAGCATGCGAATCAGGCTCGACAGCGTGGTCACGCTGCCCACCGAGGAGCGCGCGCTGGGGGTGCCGCGCTGCTGTTGCAGGGCCACCGCCGGCGGCAGGCCTTCGATGGCGTCCACATCCGGCACCCCGACCTGGTCGATCAGGCGTCGCGCATAGGGCGCCACCGACTCGAAATAGCGGCGCTGGGCCTCGGCATACAGGGTCGAGAACGCCAGCGACGACTTGCCCGAGCCGGACACGCCGGTGAACACCACCAGCGCATCGCGGGGGATGTCCACATCCACGTTCTTCAGGTTGTGTTCGCGCGCGCCGCGCACCTTGACCATGCCGGCCGGGCCGGCATGGGGCGTGGTGGATCGAGGTGAATTCATGGTCGGACCTTGGTCGGCGAGGGTCTGGAATTGGAGCGGCGTGCGCGGCGGATCGTTCCACCGCCGCCCTGGGGCCTCAGCTCAGCGCGGCCCGCAGACGTTGACGCAGGCGCGAGCCGAACACGTTGATCAGCAACCCCACCATCACCAGCACCCCACCCCAGCATTGCAGGGTACTCAGGCGCTCACCCAGCAGCAACGCCGAGGAGCTCAGCCCCACCACTGGCACCAGCAGCGAAAACGGTGCGACCTTGCCCGCCGGGTAGCGCGACAGCAGGCCGCTCCACAGGCTGTAGCCGAGCATGGTGGCGATGAAGGCCAGGTACGCCAGGGCCAGGATCGAGTTCAGGCCGATGCCGCGCAGCGAGCTTTCGATCAGCGCCGGCCCTTCGAGCCACCACGACAGGGCGAAGAATGGCAACGGCGGGATCAGCGCGCCCCAGATCACCAGCGCCACCAGGTCGATGTTGCCGAAGCGGCGCGTGATGATGTTGCCCATGGCCCAGCATGCGGCGGCGCACAGGGTCAGCACCAGCGCCAAAAATGGCACGTGGCTGCCGTTCTCGCTGCCGATCAGCGCCAGGCCCCCGGCGGCCACCAGCAGCCCCAGCAGGCTGGCGGCGCGCAGCCGCTCACCGAGAAACATCGCGGCAAAGAACAGCGTGAAGAAGGCCTGCGACTGCAGCACCAGCGACGCCAGGCCCGGCGGCATGCCGTTGCCCATGGCCTCGAACAGAAAGGCGAACTGGCCCAGCGAGATGGTGGTGCCGTAGGCCAGCAACCAGCGCCACGGCAGTTGCGGGCGCTTGATGAAGAAGATCGCCGGAAACAGCACCAGCACGAAGCGCAGGCCACCCAGCAGCATGGGCGGCAGGCCGTCGAGGCCGACCTTGATCACCACGAAATTCAGGCCCCAGGCGACGATCACCACCAGCGCCAGCAACAGGTCCTTTAACGGCATTCTGCCCTCACCAATTTGTAATATTTCGAAACAGCATATCCTTATTCCCGGGTTCAGTTATACCCGTCGGCGGCGCATGCCTGTGTGACCAGCAGCTGCCCGGCAGCCCACACCACAAAAAACGCCGCGCAACCTGCAGAACCGTCGTATAAATATCGGCCCGGTGCCTAACGCCCCGTCCTGCCAGAGGCCAGTATCCATGCCCCTCAAACCCTTCTGCGGTGCCAAACTCGCCCTGCTGTTCCACGACCACCTGCTCACCTACAGGCGCGACGTGAAAAGCACCATCCCCTTCCCCGGCTGCTGGGACTTTGCCGGCGGGGGGCGCGAAGGTGATGAGACCCCGGTGGAATGCGCGCTGCGCGAGCTGGACGAAGAGTTCGCCCTGCGCCTGCCCCCCGAACGCATCGAATGGCGCCGCAACTACCCCAGCCTGGCCAGACCCGGCTGGGAGTCCTGGTTTCTGGTGGGGCACATCACGCAGGGGGAAATCGATGCCATCGAATTTGGCGACGAAGGCCAGTACTGGCAGATGATGCCGATCAGCGATTACCTGAAACACGCTGAAGGTGTGTGGTATCTGCAGGATCGGCTGCGGGACTATCTGGCGCAGGCCAGTTGAACCCGTTGGGTGGCGATCCACCCGGCAGGAACGGATTGCGCCGGCGCAAGGGCCGGCGCGGCGGGTACTTACATGTGGCTGTGGTCGTGCATCGAGTGCTCGCCGTGACCGTCGGTGGCGGTCAGCGAACGCACCGGGGCGTCGACCTTGATCGACTCCTTCTGGCCCTTGGCGTCTTCGACGATCAGGGTCAACGGCACCGTGTCGCCTTCCTTCACCTGCTTGACCAGGCCCATCAGCATCACGTGGTAGCCATTGGTGTCGAGCACCACCGGCTTGCCGGCGGGCAGGTCCAGCGCCTTGACTTCACTCATGCTCATCACGTCGTTGTGCATCTGCATCTGGTGCACCTGCACGGTCTTGGCCACCGGCGACTCGACACCCACCAGCTTGCTGTCGGTGCTGGCAGTGAGGATCATGAACGCACCGGTCGACTGCTGCTGCGGCACGCTGGCGCGCACCCAGGGCTCGCCCACGGTGGTCTGGGCAACGGCGGGCAGCGCCGCACCGAACAGGGACAGCAACGCCATCGCGCCAAGCGCGTGTTTCACGGGAGAACGCATTAACAAACCTCCATTACGGTAAGCAGGTCTTCGGTGCATTCCCTGGCATTGAGGGAGTGCGAGAGGCCAAGGCGCAGCACGCCACGCGAGTCGAACACGTAGCTGGTCGAGCTGTGGGAAATGGTATAGGTGTCGCCGGCCGGCACCTTCTCGTAGAACACGCCGAATTCCTTGGCCACTGCGGCCGTCTCTTCCAGGGTACCGGACAGCGCCACGAACGAGGGATCGAAGGCCTTGACGTAGGCGTCCAGCACTTCGGGGGTGTCGCGCTCGGGGTCCAGGCTGATGAACACCACCTGCAGGAAGTCGGCGTCGCGGCCCATCAGCTTCTTGATCTGCACCGCGCGGGCCAGGGTGGTGGGGCACACCGCCGGGCATTGGGTGAAGCCGAAGAACACCATCGGCATCGAGCCCTGGAAGCTCGACAGGGTCATCACGTTGCCTTGCGGATCCTTGAGCTTGAAGGTGCGGCCGAGGATCTTGTTGCTCAGGTCCTTGCCGTATTTGAAGTCCAGCGCGCCGGAGTTGTTGCAACCTGCCAGGGCACCGAGGCCGAGCAGGCCGAGCCCGGCGATCACCGTGCGCCGGGTCAGTAAATCGTTCATGTAACCATCCTTTTGGGAAGGTGCCGGCCCCGAGAGCGGGAGCCTTGTGCAAGGGTTTTGCGAGGCGGCATTTTGTCACGCAGGGTCGACGGGTTCCAGCGCGCAGCGCCAGATGGGTGCGGTCTGATGTCGCAGCATGGCAGTCAAGATTGTAAGGAAGATTTACCGAGCGAATAGAAATGTTATACAGTAACCATTCAATTCGCCCCCTCTGCCTGCGACCTTTCAATGACTAGCGCTACTGCCCTCCCCGCCGCCAGCAAACCGAGCCAACGCCTGCTGTCCATCGATGCCCTCAGGGGCCTGGTGATCCTGTTCATGCTGCTGGACCACGTGCGCGAAACCTTCTTCCTGCACCGCCAGGTGAGCGATCCGATGGCCATCGACAGTACCGAACCTGCGCTGTTCGTCAGCCGTACGCTGGCCCACCTGTGCGCCCCGGTGTTCGTGCTGCTGACCGGTCTGTCGGCCTGGCTTTATGGCCAGAAGCACCAGGGCCGGGGCGATGTGTCGGCCTTTCTGTTCAAGCGCGGGCTGTTTCTGGTGGTGCTGGAGTTCACCCTGGTGAACGTCGCCTGGACCTTCCAGCTGCCGCCCAGCGTGATCTACCTGCAGGTGATCTGGGCCATCGGCATCAGCATGATCGCCCTGGCGGCCCTGGTGTGGTTGCCGCGCCCGCTGTTGCTGGTGCTGGGCGCCGCGATCGTGGCCGGTCACAACCTGCTCGACGGCCTGCACTTTGCGCAGGGCTCTGCGCTGCACGTGCCGTGGGCGATCCTGCATGACCGCGGCTGGCTCGAGTTCTCCGACAGCCTGCGCCTGCGTACCTCGTACCCGGTGCTGCCGTGGGTCGGCGTGATCGCGCTGGGCTACGGCCTGGGCCCCTGGTTCGCCCACTCGATGCCGGCCGCCACGCGCCAGCGCCGTCTGCTGCTGGCAGGCCTGGCAACCCTGCTCGGCTTTGTCGCCCTGCGCCTGCTCAACGGCTACGGCGAGGCGCCTTGGACGGTTCAGGCCGACACCGCGCACACCCTGATGAGCTTCTTCAACATCACCAAGTACCCGCCCTCGCTGCTGTTCCTGGCCCTGACCCTGGGGGCTGGCCTGCTGTTGCTGCTGGGCCTGGAGCGCGCCGGGCAGCGTCGGTGGATCAGCACCCTGGCGGTGTTCGGCGCCGCACCGATGTTCTTCTACCTGCTGCACCTGTATGTGCTGAAAGTGGCGTACCTGGCCTGCGTTGCACTGCTGGGCCTGAACCAGGGCAATTACTTCGGCTTCGATGGTATCTGGGCGGTGTGGCTGACCGCCGTGCTGCTGGCCGTGGCGCTGTTCCCGCCGGTGCGCTGGTTTGCCGCGTTCAAGGCCCGCCGTCGCGACATTGCCTGGCTCAAGTACCTCTGAGGCTGGCGGGGTTTTGTTTCCCTGCGGGCGGCGTGATCGACTACCATGCCGCCCGCCGGTTTCCACACGGAATCAATAGGGAATCCGAGACGCCACTGCATGGCGTCAAACGGAACTGCCCCCGCAACTGTAAGTGCCGAGCCTGCTCCTGAAATGCCACTGGGTGACCCCCGGGAAGGCCGGAGCCAGGTGACGACGCACCAGTCAGGAGACCTGCCGGCACAGCAACAATCACTAACCGGCGGGGTGTCCGGGGAGTACATCTGTGCCGCGAGCGCCCCGCGCGCCGAACGGCCTTGCCCTGCCCTCGCGGCAGCGCCTGTCGATGTGTTTCCAGGTTGTACACCCCTGCCCGTGTACGGTTCGAATGGAGATCGCATCATGCAGTTGCCCCGCCTTGTCACCCTGCTCGCGGGACTGGGTCTGTCGACCCTGGCCCAGGCCGCCCCGACCCACTACCCGCTCACGCTGCAGAACTGCGGCATGCCGCTGACCTTCCAGCACGCGCCCGACCGCGCCGTGACCATCGGCCAGGCCGGCACCGAGATGTTCTACGCACTGGGCCTGGGCGACAGGCTGGTCGGCACCTCGCTGTGGTTCAACGATGTGCTGGCGCAGTACAAGGTGCAGAACGACAAGGTCGAGCGCCTGGCCGACAACGACCCCAGCTTCGAGGCGGTGATCGGCAAGCGCCCGCAACTGGTGGCGGTGCAGCTGGAGTGGATGGTCGGCCCGCAGGGCGTGGTCGGCACCCGCGAGCAGTTCCATGAGCTGAACATCCCCACCTACCTGATGCCGTCCGACTGCGAGGGCAAGGACAACCTGGTCGGCGCCGACGGCACCCGCCTGGAGCCGTTTCGCATCGACAGCATCTACAACAGCATCAGCCAGCTGGCCGAGATCTTCGACGTGCAGGCGCGTGGCGAGCGGTTGAACAGCGAGCTCAAGGCACGCCTGGCCAAGGCTGCCGCCACCGTGAAGGGCAAGGATCTGAAGGACACCAGCGCCCTGTTCTGGTTCTCCAGCGCAGACCTGGACATCGACCCGTACGTGGCCGGGCGCAAGGGTATCCCCGACTACATGCTGCAGACCCTGGGCGTGCGCAACGTGGTGCAGTCCGATGAGGAATGGCCGACCGTGGGCTGGGAAACCATCGCCAAGGCCAACCCCACCTTCCTGGTGATCGCGCGCATGGACCGTCGTCGCTTCCCGGCCGATGACTACCAGAAGAAACTCGAATTCCTGCGCAGCGACCCGGTCACGCGCAACATGGACGCGGTCAGACACAACCGCATCGTGATTCTCGATGCACATGCCATGCAGGCCAGCACGCGCCTGTTCAGCGGCATGGAGACCCTGGCCTCGGCCATCAACGGCTTCGACCTGGCGCCATGACAGGCAGCGTTGTGCGCGGCCTGCTCGCGTGCCTGGCCCTGCTGCTGGCGATACTGGCAGGGGTGGCGATTGGCGAAACGCCGATCGCCCCCTCGGTGGTGCTGCAGGTGCTGGCCAACAAGCTATGGGCCGCCGGGCACCTGCTGGACCCGATCGATGAAGGCATCGTGTGGAACTACCGCCTGACCCGTGCGCTGGTGGCCGCCGCCTGCGGCGCGGGGTTGGCCACCTGCGGGGTGGTACTGCAGTCGCTGCTGCGCAACCCGCTGGCCGACCCGTACCTGCTCGGCATCTCGGCCGGCGCCTCCACCGGCGCGGTGCTGGTGGCGCTGCTGGGGCTGGGCGCGGGGGCGATCACGCTGTCGCTGGGCGCCTTCGTCGGGGCCATCGCGGCCTTCGCGCTGGTGGCGCTGCTGGCCCGTGCCAGCGGGCCGTCCAACAGCACGGGGCAGATCATCCTCGCCGGGATCGCCGGCTCGCAGCTGTTCAACGCGCTCACCGCCTTTCTGATCACCCGGTCGGCCAGTGCCGAGCAGGCGCGCGGCATCCTGTTCTGGCTGCTGGGCAACCTCAGTGGCGTGCGCTGGCCGTCGGTGTGGCTGGCGGTGCCGGTGGCGCTGGCCGGCCTTGCGGTGTGCGTGTGGCATCGGCGGGCGCTGGACGCCTTCACCTTCGGCAGCGACTCGGCTGCCTCGCTGGGCATCCCGGTACGCCGCGTGCAGGTGCTGCTGATCAGCTGCGCGGCACTGGTGACGGCAGTGATGGTGTCGATCGTGGGCGCCATCGGCTTTGTCGGGCTGGTGATTCCGCATGCGATGCGGCTGCTGTTCGGTACCCCCCATGCGCGCCTGCTGCCGGCCAGCGCGCTGGGTGGCGCGCTGTTCCTGATTGCCGCCGACGTGCTCTCGCGCACCCTGATCAAGGGCCAGGTGATTCCGGTGGGGGTGATCACGGCGCTGGTCGGCGCACCGGTGTTCGCATTGATACTGATTGGCCGCAGGAGCGCCCGATGAACGCTGTCACCCACCCGCTGGATGAAGCTGCACTGCGCTGCACCGGGCTGGGTTTGAAGGTGCGCGATGCCGTGCTGCTGGACGCGGTCGACCTTGAGGTGCGCCGTGGCGAGACCCTGGGTATCGTCGGCCCCAACGGCTCGGGCAAGTCCACCCTGCTCAAGCTGCTGGCCGGGCTGCGCACGCCCACCTGCGGCGAGGTGCAGCTGGGCAGCAACGCGCTCAGGCAGCTGCCACGCCGCGAGGTGGCGCGGCGGTTGGCAGTGGTCGAGCAACAGGCCGACACCAGCGATGCGATCAACGTGTTCGATGCCGTGGCCCTGGGCCGCACGCCGTGGTTGTCGGCGTTGCGCCCGTGGTCGGCAGACGATCACGCCATCGTGCAGCAGGCCCTGGCCGACGTGGATGCCACCCACCTGGCAACACGCAGCTGGCGCAGCCTCTCCGGTGGCGAGCGCCAGCGCGTGCACATCGCCCGGGCCCTGGCGCAACGCCCGCAGCTACTGTTGCTCGACGAGCCGACCAACCACCTCGACATCCAGCACCAGCTGGGCATTCTGCGCCTGGTTCAGGCGCTGCCGGTGACCACCCTGATCGCCCTGCACGACCTCAACCAGGCCCTCACCTGCGATCGCCTGGCCGTGCTCGAGCGCGGCCGCCTGGTGGATGTCGGCCCGCCGTTGCAGGTGCTGACCCCGCAACGCCTGCAGGCCACCTTCGGGGTGCAGGCGCACTACCTGACCGACCCCTTCGACGGCGCGCAGATCCTGCGCGTTCGTTCCCCTTGACCTGAAATGGATAGCCCGCCCATGCGCCTTGCCGCCTTGCCCCTGCTGCTCGCCAGCGCCCTGCTCGCCCCTTCGGTATCGGCCGAGGTGCACGAAGTGAAAATGCTCAACCGTGGTGCGACCGGCAGCATGGTGTACGAGCCGGACTACCTGCGCATCGCCCCCGGCGATTCGGTGAAGTTCATCGCCACCCAGAGCGGGCACAATGCCGCCTCGCTGCCCGGCCTGCTGCCCGAAGGCGCCGAGGCGTTCAAGGGCAGGATCAACCAGCAAATCGAGCAGACCTTCAACGTGCCGGGCCTGTACGGCATCCAGTGCATCCCGCACCTGTCGATGGGCATGGTGATGCTGATCCAGGTCGGTGAGCCCGCCGCCACGCCACCAAGCCTGCCGAGCACCTTGCCCAGGCGTGCAGCAGATCGTCTTGCCGCCCTGCTGCAACGCGAGGCCGCACAATGATCGCACTGCGCACCCGTTCGGCCCTGCTGCTGGCATTGGCCGGGCCGGCGCCCCTGGTGCTGGCCGAATCGGCCCAGGAGCAGGCCAACGGCCTTATCGAAGACAGCACCTGGAGCCTGCTCAACCGCAGCGTGTACGACAACCGCGAATACCGCCACGGCGCGCGCAACAGCGGCGCACGCAATGCCTACAAGCCCCGTGCCGAGCGCAACGGTTATGCCGAGGAATGGGCCTATGGCCTGATGGGCACGTTGCAGTCGGGCTTCACCCAGGGCCTGATCGGCGTGGGCGTGGATGCCCATGCCTACCTCGGCGTGCAACTGGACAGCGGCGGCGGACGCGCCGGCAAGGCGCGCCTGCTGGGGCTGGACAACCACGGCCACCCCAAGAACGAATTCAGCCGCGGCGGCGCGGCGGTCAAGCTTCGGGCCTCCTCCACCGTGCTGTCGTATGGCGAACAGCGGGTCAAGACCCCGGTGTTCAGCTCGTCCGACAGCCGCCTGCTGCCCGAAACCGCCACCGGGGTGCTGGTCACCAGCAACGAGTTCGAAGGGGTGAAACTGGTAGGCGGGCACTTCACCGAGAGCACCGACCGCAACGCCAGCAGCCATGACCAGGGGTTCGTGGTGAACTACTCCAACGCAGCAAAGGGCGATGCCTTCGACCTGGCCGGGGTGGTCTACAGCGCAAGCCCGAGCCTCAGCGCCAGCCTGTACACCTCGCGCTACGAAGATACCTGGAACCAGCACTACCTGGGCGGCACCTTCAGCCATGCACTGGACGCCAACCGCTCGCTCACCTTCAACCTCAACCTTTACCGCACCACCGACACCGGCAAGGCGTTGTCCGGGCAGATCGACAACACCACCTGGAGCCTGCTCTCGACCTACGCACAAGGGCCGCACAGCTTCAGCCTGGGCTACCAGAAGGTCGATGGCGACACACCGTTCGACTATGTGACCCGTGGCGCGATCTTCATCAGCAACGCCGTGCAATTGTCGGACTTCAACGCCCCCAACGAGCAGTCGTGGCAGGCCCGCTACGACCTGGCGATGACCCCGTGGGGCCTGCCCGGGCTGGTGCTGAGTGCGGCGTATGTGCGCGGCAGCCGCATCGATGGCAGCCACGTCGACCCGCGTGGCGGCTATGCGTACCTGGGCTACGGCGAAGGCGGCAAGCACTGGGAGCGCGACCTGGAGGCGCGCTACGTGGTGCAGGGCGGCGTGGCCAAGGGCACCACCGTGTCGCTGCGGCACAACGTGCACCGGGGCAACACTGCCCAGGCCGAGCTGGATGCCGACCAGATCCGATTGGCGGTGGAATACCCGCTCAACGGGCGCTTCTGAGGTTCAGCCGGCGGGCAGGCGACATTGCATGTGGGTGGTCTGCCACACCGGGTCGGCTTCCACATCGATGATCTCGAAGCCATGTTTTTGCCAGAAACCAATGGCGCCTGGCAGAAACGGATGGGTGTGCAGGTACAGCACCTGCACCTGGTCCTGCAGCGCCAGCTCACGCAACGCGCGGTACAACTCACCGGCCAGCCCGCTGCGGCGATAGGCCGGCAACACGAACAGGCGCACCACTTCCACCACCTTCTGCCCACGGTAGTCGAGCTGGCGGAAGCGGTGGTCGTAAGGCAGGTAGCCGATGGCCGCGACGATCTGGCCATTGCAGCGGGCCAGCAGGAAACGCCCCGCGCCGTGCAGGTAGACCTGTTCGAACTGCTGCAGGTCTGCCGGCATCCCGGTGGCGGCGAGCTTGGGGAACAGCGCGGCGCGGGCCTGCATCACGAATGCTACGGCAGCCTGCCTGTCGTCGGCGCCGGCCTGGTGCAGCGTGATCGGCTCAGGGCGCATAGCGCAGCGGCAGGCGGGTGGAGTACTTGATCTGCTCCATGGAGAAGCTGGAGCTGATGTCGGACAGGCCCGGAATGCGGATCAACTGCTTGTACACCGCGTCGTAGGCGGCCACGTCCGGCACCACCACGCGCAGCAGGTAGTCGGTGTCGCCGGCCATGCGGTACACCTCCAGCACTTCGTCGATACCGGCCACGGCGGCATGAAAGCCGGCCAGCCAGTCGGCGTTGTGCTGGGTGGTCTTGATCGAGACGAACACCACCACGCCGACATTGAGCTTCTTGCCGTCGAGCAGGGCCACGCGGCCGCGGATGATGCCGGCCTCTTCGAGCTTCTGGATGCGCCGCCAGCAGGCGGTGGTGCCCAGGCCGATCTGCTCGGCGATATCGCCCACCGCGCGGGTGCAGTCGGTTTGCAGAAGGTCGAGTATTGCCCGGTCCAGCTTGTCCATGCAGAAGCCTTTTGGTGGGGAGAGGCGTCGGGCATTTTCCATCAGGTGGGCGGGGTGTGTCACGGGGCAGGCAGCAGTGCGGTGACGGTGGCGGCCCCTTGCAGGAGCTGGCCTTGCCAGCGAAGGGGCCGGGGAACCGTCAGACACGAAACCCCGGGCCTGTAAAAACGTTACCGCATGCAAACGCCTACAGCGTCGCCACACTGCTCACGATGCGCAGCGAAAGGCCCTCATAGCCATCCAGATTGATGGTCATCTCCCCCGCTTCGCTCAGCTCGCCCTCCAGCCGTTCGTTGATCATGTCCACCACCGCGCCGGGGCTTACATCCGGCAGATGCAGGGTTTCGCTCAGTGGCTCGGCACCGAAGTTGAGTGCGGTGATCTGGATGCCCTTGCCTGCCGGCAGCTCGTGCACCATCAGCAGCAAGGCCGGGTTGGCCACCTCGGGGATCAGGATCTGCCGGCTCGCCGCAATCGCATAGGCCTGGCGCACAGCGAGCATGCGTTTCAGGCTGCTGGCAAAACTGTCGGGCTGCTGCAACTGGCTGGCCAGGCTGCCATACAGCGAACGCGCACGCGGCAGGCCCTCGGCCGAGAGCTGCGCCTCCACGTCCAGGTCGGCCAGGTCATAGGCGCCGCGATGAATCCAGCGGGTGTCGCCGTCACCCATCAGCCCCTCCACCTGCTCGGGCTCCAGCGGCAAGGCGCCGACCAGGTCCCAGCCCGACAGCGCAAACACCCCCGGCTGCATGGCGTTGTACATGGCCAGCAGCAGGTGCACCTTCTGGATCAGCGCCAGCTGCTCGGCGTCGATGCTGCCCAGGTCGCGAATGCCCAGCGCGGCAGTGATGATGCTGACCGTGGTGCACGACACGCCATTGGTCACGAACTTGAGGTTGTACGGTGCGTGCTCGCCCGCCAGGCCCTCGTACATCTCGCTGCGGATATGCTCGCGCAGGATGTTGCCGGGGAAGGTCTGGCCCTTGTACAGGTAGCTGTCGTTGGCGTGCAGGGTCCAGAAGTGCACCAGCTCCAGGGTCAGTTCATCGTGGTTCTGCAGGGCATGGATCAACGAGGCCGGGTCGATCTTGAACGCATGCATCTGGTGCAGCATCAGGCGCAAAAACTCGGTGTCGCCGGTCAGCAGCGCGTGCTGGTAGGCCGGGCGCGTGACGAAGTCGTAGGACAGGTCGGCGCCGCCGTGGGACATGTTGGCGATGTCGTCCAGGGTCAGGTTCAGTTCCTGGAAGCTGAAACCGCCGGCCTTGCGGATCATGCCGCCCAGCAACTGGTTGCCGGTGACCGACAGCGGGTGGCTCTCCGACCAGGCCGGCCCTTCGGCGCGCCGCTCCACGCCGAGAAAGCCATTGGCATCCAGACGCAGGCCACGGGCGCCGAGCACGTCGATGGCGTGCAGGGCGTCGCCGATGATCAGCTGCTGCGCGGCAAAGCTTGGGTCCAGCCAGTTCAGCGATGGCTGGCCCTCCTTGAAGTAGTGCAGGTACACCCAGCGTCGCAGCTTGCCGTCGACCCCGAGTACCGGCGGCGTGGCGCTCCAGTCGGTTTCCTTGATGCCGGGTTCGAAGAAGATCACCCGCTGCAACTGGCCAACGATGTAGTGGCGGGCCTTGAGCTCGTCGCACATGGCCGGCGTGAGGTTGGCCGCATCGCGCCCGGCCGGCACCTCGGGCAGCAGGCCCCAGTCGGCTTCGCGGATCTCGATCATGTGGTACAGCCCGGGATAGTCGCCGTAGGCCATCTCGGCCAGGCGAAAATCGGCGCCCTTGCCGGTGTGCGCCGGGATCGAGTCGTCGATGGTCACCGCGTTGTGCGCCGAGGCCACCTTGCTCAGGTGCACCAGCTCGGCCTCGCTGCCGTAGCGCGGGTCGATGTCGAAGCTGATGCGGTCGAAGTTGCCGTCCACGCTGGGGGTGAACTCGCGCTGGGTGATGCCGCCCGAGCGCTTCAACGGCCCGGTGTGCACGCCCTGGATGCCCAGCTCCGACAGCGCCTGCCACAGCTGCTCATGGGCCAGCGCCTGCAACACCGAACCGCCCTCCTCGACGATGATCGAGGCCGGGTACACCGTCAGCCACACCGAGGCGATGGCACTGGCGTCGCGGGCGCGGGCCTCGGCGTAAGGGTGCAGCCACATGCGCGCCTGCCCTGCATACAGCCGGGCGCGGTCGCGGGCGGCTTGCAGCATGGACTGGCCTTGCAGCCATTCGATGGTGTCCTGGCCTCGCTGGGTCATACGCTTGCTCCTTCGACGGGGGGCGTGGGGTCGTGCCCTCAAGGTGTGAGTGGGTTTGACTGCAATCGTTCGCATTTTTTGCTGCGACCAGCGGGCAGATGTGGCAGAGCTCCGCCGCACGGCGCGCCTACCCCGGCCCACACGCCCTCAAACCCACCCCTCCAGCCGCAACGTCGCGCGTACCAGCCGCTGCTCCTCCTCCTCGATCTCCTTGAGGTTCGCGCAGATGCCCTGGATATGCGCAATCGCCGCCTTGCGCGCCTGCTCCGGCATTCGCCCGGTCACGGCGTTGTACAGCCGCGCATGCTGGCGGTCGATCTGGCGCTTCTGCACATCGCGGTGGTACAGGTTGTTCACCGAGGCGAACACCGAGTTCAACAGCAGGTCGGTCAGCGAGCGCAGCGTCTGCACCAGCACCGGGTTGTGCGAGGCCTCGCAGATCGCCAGGTGAAACGCATGGTCCAGGTGCGCATGCTCCGAGGCCGTCAGTGGCTGCTCATGGGCCGCCAGCAACGCCTCGTAGCTGCGCCGTATGAGCACGAAGTCCGCCTCGGTGCCGCGCAGCGCCGCCAGGCGTGCCGACTCCCCTTCCAGCAGGCTGCGCACCTCGAACAGGTCGTACAGGGTGCGCGGCTGCGAACTGAACAGGTGCATCAATGCCGAGGTGCTGCCCTGCCCCGACAACTGCGCGACATATGAACCCTTGCCATGCGCAGTCTCGATGATGCCTTTGGCGCGCAGCAGCTTGAGCCCTTCGCGCAGGGCCGTGCGCGACACGCCGAGCTTTTCGGTCAGGCGCCGCTCCGACGGCAGCGCCTGGCCGACCTTGAGCACGCCATCGACGATCAGCCGCTCGATGCGCTCGCACACCACGTCTGCCACCTGCATTGAAAGCGGTTCGCCCATCGTTCCTCCAACTGGTATGACCAGACACCGTGGGCTTTATTACCCTTGCCAGATCAATACATAACTAACTGTATTTATTGAATATTCATGAAAAAGCCGGAAAAACCGCAGCAACAAACTGGTTCGACCAGTGATTTGAGCGATAGACACTAAGCCGCCGCCGGCCAATGATGCAAGTGAGCCGTGTTCCATCGAGCTTCCATAACAACAAGACAAGGGTCGTTAGCCTGCCCATGAATATTCTCTACGACGAACGCGTCGATGGTGCGCTGCACAGCGTCGACCGGGCCGAGTTCCTGCACACCCTGCAGAGCCGCCTGCCCGACCTGGATATCCTGCACGCCGCCGAAGACCTCAAGCCCTACGAGTGCGACGGCCTCTCGGCCTACCGCACCACGCCGATGCTGGTGGTGCTGCCGCGCCATCTGGAAGAGGTGCAGAGCGTGTTGCGCCTGTGCCACGAGCGCAAGGTGCCGGTGGTGGCACGTGGCGCCGGCACAGGTTTGTCCGGCGGCGCGCTGCCGCTGGAAAAGGGCGTGCTGCTGGTAATGGCGCGCTTCAACAAGATTCTTGAAATCGACCCGGCCGGGCGCTTTGCCCGCGTGCAGCCCGGCGTACGCAACCTGGCGATTTCCCAGGCTGCCGCGCCGCATGGGCTGTACTACGCACCCGACCCCTCCTCGCAGATCGCCTGCTCGATCGGCGGCAACGTCGCCGAGAACGCCGGTGGCGTGCACTGCCTCAAGTACGGCCTGACCGTGCACAACGTGCTCAAGGTCGAGATGCTCAGCGTCGAGGGCGAACGCATGACCCTGGGCAGTGATGCCCTGGACGCCCCCGGCTTCGACCTGCTGGCGCTGTTCACAGGTTCCGAGGGCATGCTCGGCATCATCACCGAAGTCACCGTCAAGCTGCTGCCCAAGCCGCAGGTGGCCAAGGTGCTGCTGGCCGCCTTCGACTCGGTGGAAAAGGCCGGCCGCGCCGTGGGCGACATCATCGCCGCCGGCATCATCCCCGGCGGCCTGGAGATGATGGACAACCTGGCGATTCGCGCCGCCGAAGACTTCATCCACGCCGGCTACCCGGTAGAGGCCGAGGCCATCCTGCTGTGTGAACTGGACGGCGTCGAGGCCGACGTGCACGACGACTGCGAGCGCGTGCGCGTGCTGCTCGAACAGGCCGGTGCCACCGAAGTGCGCCTGGCCCGCGACGAAGCCGAGCGCGTGCGCTTCTGGGCCGGGCGCAAGAACGCCTTCCCCGCCGTGGGCAGGCTGTCGCCCGACTACTACTGCATGGACGGCACCATACCCCGGCGCGAACTGCCCCACGTGCTGGGGGCCATCGCCGACCTCTCGGCCGAGTACAACCTGCGCGTGGCCAACGTGTTCCATGCCGGCGACGGCAACATGCACCCGCTGATCCTGTTCGATGCCAACACCCCCGGCGAGCTGGAACGCGCCGAGGCGTTCGGCGGCAAGATCCTCGAGCTGTGCGTGAAGGTCGGCGGCAGCATCACCGGCGAGCACGGCGTAGGCCGCGAGAAGATCAACCAGATGTGCGCCCAGTTCAACAGCGACGAGCTGAGCCTGTTCCATGCGGTAAAGGCTGCGTTCGACCCGCTGGGCCTGCTCAACCCGGGCAAGAACATCCCCACCCTGCACCGCTGCGCCGAATTCGGCGCCATGCACGTGCACCACGGCCAACTGCCCTTCCCGGACCTGGAGCGCTTCTGATGAGCACCGTACTGTTCGACCCGGCCCACGGCAGCGACCGCAGCGCCGACCTGCTGGCCCGCGTGCAGCAGGCCATCGCCGAGCGCACCCCGCTGTTCATCCGCGGCGGTGCCAGCAAGACCTTCTACGGGCGCCCCGTCGACGCCCAGCCACTGGACCTCGCCGGGCACACCGGCATCGTCTCCTACGACCCCACCGAACTGGTGATCACCGCCCGTGCCGGCACGCCCCTGCGCGAGCTGCAGGCCGCGCTGGAGCGTGGCGGGCAGATGCTTGCCTGCGAAGTGCCGTGCTTTGGCGACAACGCCACGGTCGGCGGCATGCTCGCTGCAGGCCTGTCGGGCCCGCGTCGCCCATGGGCGGGTTCGGTACGCGACTTCGTACTGGGCACGCGCATGATCAGCGGCCTGGGCACGCACCTGCGCTTTGGCGGCGAGGTGATGAAGAACGTCGCCGGCTACGACCTGTCGCGCCTGCTGGCCGGCAGCCTGGGGTGCCTGGGGGTGATCACCGAAGCCTCGTTCAAGGTGCTGCCCAAGTACCGCTGCCGGGTCAGCCTGCGCCAGGCCATGCCGCTGCAGATGGCCCTGGACAAGCTCGGCGAATGGGGCCAGCAGCCGATCCCGCTGACCGCCGCCAGCCATGACGGCAGCACCCTGTACCTGCGCCTGGAAGGCAACGAGGGTTCGGTACGCGCCGCCGCTGAACGCCTGGGCGGCGATGCGCTGGATGACAGCTACTGGGACGACCTGCGCGAACAGCGCCTGGCGTTCTTCGACGACCCGCGCCCGCTGTGGCGCCTGTCGGTGCCGGCACTGACGGCGCCGCTGGCGATCGAGGGCGAGCAACTCGTCGACTGGGGCGGCGCGCAACGCTGGCTCAAGAGCAGCGCCGATGCCGACAGCATCCGCCAGCTCGCCGCCGCCGCCAACGGGCACGCCACCTGCTTCACCCCGGGCGTGGTGGACAGCCCGTTCCAGCCGCTGGCCGCACCGATCCTGCGGTTTCACCAGACGCTCAAGCGCAACCTGGACCCTCAGGGCATCTTCAACCCCGGCCGCCAGTACGCCGACGTCTGACCCAGGAGCCACCATGCAGACCAACCTGAGCGAAGCGGCCAAGCGCCTGCCCCACGCCGACGAAGCCGAACGCATCCTGCGCAGTTGCGTGCACTGCGGCTTCTGCAATGCCACCTGCCCCACCTACCAGGAACTGGGCGACGAGCTGGACGGCCCGCGCGGACGCATCTACCTGATCAAGCAATTCCTCGAGCAGGACACCGTCAGCGAGAAGACCCAGCAGCACCTGGACCGCTGCCTGACCTGCCGCAACTGCGAAACCACCTGCCCGTCGGGGGTGGAGTACCACAAGCTGCTGGACATCGGTCGCGACGCCATCGAGGCCCGTGTGCCCCGCCCGCTGGGCCAGCGCCTGCTGCGCAGCGGCCTGCGCGCCGTGGTGCCGCGCCCGGCCCTGTTCCAGGCGCTGGTGAGTACCGGCGAGCTGCTGCGCCCAGTGCTGCCCGAGGCATTCAGGACCCACCTGCCACGCAGCGTGGCACCGGCCCGGCAACGCCCCCAGGCCACCCATGCACGGCGCGTGCTGATGCTCGAAGGCTGCGTGCAGCGCAGCCTGTCGCCCAACACCAACGCCGCCACCGCGCGCGTGCTCGACCGCCTGGGCATCAGCATCACGCCGATTGCCCAGGCCGGCTGCTGCGGCGCGGTGGACTATCACCTCAACGCGCAGGACACCGGGCTTGAACGTGCGCGGCGCAACATCGATGCCTGGTGGCCAGCCGTGGAAGCCGGCGCCGAAGCCATCGTGCAGACCGCCAGCGGCTGCGGCGCCTTCGTCAAGGAATACGCCTACCTGCTGCGCGACGACCCGGCCTACGCGGCCAAGGCCGAGCGCATCAGCGCCCTGGCGCGGGACATCGTCGAAGTGATCCGCGCCGAACCGCTGGAGCGCTTCGAGGCGTGCTGCGACCAGACCCTGGCCTTCCACTGCCCGTGTACCCTGCAGCACGCACAAAAACTTGGCGGCGCAGTTGAAGCCGTACTCAAACGCCTGGGCTTCAACCTTACCGAGGTACCCGACAGCCACCTGTGCTGCGGTTCGGCCGGCACCTATTCGCTGACCCAGCCGGTGCTGTCCAGGCAACTGCGCGACAACAAGCTCGATGCGCTGGAAAGTGGCCACCCCGACGTGATCGCCACGGCCAACATCGGCTGCCAGACCCACCTCGACGGTGCCGGGCGAACCCCCGTGCGGCACTGGATCGAACTCGTTGACCAAGCCCTCAACCCAGGAGCCTGATTTCATGCAAAGCAAACCCGTAATGACCCTGAGCGACGTGCAGCAGATTCTCGCCGCCGCCCGTGCCGAGGCCCAGGCCAACCAGTGGGCCGTGAGCATTGCCGTGGTCGACGACGGCGGCCACCCGCTGGGCTTCGAGCGCCTGGACGGCTGCGCGCCGGTGAGTGCCTACATCGCCACCGAAAAGGCCCGCAGCGCGGCGCTGGGCCGACGTGAAACCAAGCTGTACGAAGACATGATCAATGGCGGGCGCACGGCGTTCCTGTCGGTGCCGGTGATCAGCGGCACGCTCGAAGGCGGCGTGCCGGTGATCGTCGACGGCCAGGTGGTCGGCGCGGTGGGTGTGTCGGGGGTCAAGTCCGAACAGGACGCCCAGGTGGCCAAGGCCGGCGTTGCCGCCGTTAAAGACTGATCAGGAGCAACCGAACATGAACGACCGTATTCAGCGTCAACGCCTGCAGGTCGCGAGCGCCCTGCAGCACTTCATCGAAACCGAGGCCCTGCCCGGCACCGGTGTGCCGGAGGCCAACTTCTGGCAAGGCTTCGACGCCCTGGTGCACGACCTGGCGCCGAAGAACCGCGCCCTGCTCGCCGAACGCGACCGCCTGCAGGCCGCGCTGGACACCTGGCACCGCGCCCACCCGGGCCCGGTGGCCGACATGCCGGCCTACCGCGCCTTCCTGAGCGAGATCGGCTACCTGGTGCCGGTGCCTGAACAGGTGGCGGTGAGCACCTCCAACGTCGACAGCGAGCTGTGCGAACAGGCCGGCCCGCAGCTGGTGGTGCCGGTGATGAACGCGCGCTATGCGCTCAACGCCGCGAACGCACGCTGGGGCTCGCTGTATGACGCGCTGTATGGCACCGACGCGATCAGCGACGCCGACGGCGCCGAGGCTGGCGAGGGCTACAACCCGCGCCGTGGCCAGAAGGTCATCGCCTTTGCACGCAAGGCCCTGGACCAGGCTGCACCGCTGGCCGGCGGCTCGCACGCCGAGGCCAAGGCCTACCGCATCGAGGGCGGGCAACTGCGCGTCGAGCTCATCAGCGGCATGACCACCACACTCAAAGACCCCGCCAAGTTCGTCGGTTTCCAGGGCGATGCCGCCCAGCCGAACGCGGTGCTGCTGAAGAACAACGGCCTGCACCTGGAGATCCAGATCGACCCCACCAGCGCCATCGGCCAGACCGATGCGGCCGGGGTCAAGGACGTGCTGGTCGAAGCCGCCCTGAGCACCATCCTCGACTGCGAGGACTCGGTGGCCGCGGTGGATGCCGAAGACAAGACCCTGATCTACCGCAACCTGCTGGGCCTGATGAAAGGCGACCTGAGCGAAGCGATCAGCAAGGGCGGCAAGACCCGCGTGCGCCGCCTCAACCCGGACCGCGTCTACACCGCAGCCGATGGCGCAACGCTGACCCTGCATGGCCGTTCGCTGCTGTTCGTGCGCAACGTCGGCCACCTGATGACCAACCCGGCGATTCTCGATGGCGATGGCGCCGAGATTCCCGAGGGCATCATGGACGCGGTGCTCACCGGCCTGATCGCCATCCACGACCTGCAGCGGCGCGGCAACTCGCGCAGCGGCAGCGTGTACATCGTCAAGCCGAAGATGCACGGCCCTGCCGAAGTGGCGTTTGCCGCCGAACTGTTCGGGCGTGTCGAAGACCTGCTGGCGCTGCCGCGCAACACCCTGAAGATGGGCATCATGGACGAGGAGCGGCGCACCTCGGTGAACCTCAAGGCGTGCATCGGCGCAGCGCACGAGCGGGTGGTGTTCATCAACACGGGCTTTCTCGACCGTACCGGCGACGAGATGCACAGCGCCATGGAAGCCGGCCCGATGCTGCGCAAGGGCGACATGAAGTCCACGCCGTGGATCACCGCCTACGAGCGCAACAACGTGCTGGTGGGGCTGGCCTGCGGGCTCAAGGGGCGCGCGCAGATCGGCAAGGGCATGTGGGCCATGCCCGACCTGATGGCCGACATGCTGGTGCAGAAGATCGGCCACCCCAAGGCCGGTGCCACCACCGCATGGGTGCCCTCGCCCACGGCCGCCACGCTGCATGCGCTGCACTACCACCAGGTGGACGTGCAGGGGGTGCAGAGCGAATTGCAGCGCATCGACCTGGCCGGCGAGCGTGACAGCCTGCTCAACGACCTGCTGACCATTCCGGTATCGCCGCGTCCGAACTGGAGCGATGCGGAAAAACTGCAGGAGCTGGAGAACAACTGCCAGGGCATTCTCGGTTACGTGGTGCGCTGGGTGGAGCAAGGGGTCGGGTGCTCCAAGGTGCCGGACATCCACAACGTCGGCCTGATGGAAGACCGTGCGACCTTGCGTATATCCAGCCAGCACATTGCCAACTGGCTGCTGCATGGCACGGTGAGCGAGGCCAAGGTACGCGAGGTGCTCGAACGCATGGCGGTGGTGGTCGACCGGCAGAATGCCGGGGATGCGGCATACCGCCCGATGGCGCCGGACTTCGCCACCTCGATGGCGTTCCAGGCCGCCAGCGACCTGGTGTTCAAGGGGCGTGAGCAGCCGAGCGGGTATACCGAGCCGCTGCTGCATGCGTGGCGCTTGAGGTTCAAGGCGGCGAACTGACGGGCCTCTTCGCCCGCAAGGCTGGCTCCTGCAGGAACCAGCCTTGCGGGCGAAGGCCCCGGCAACTACACGATGGGCAACCCATTGTTGACCACTTCCCGCGTATACGACGCCAGCTGCTTGGCATCCATGCTGGCCACCAGGTCGGCCTCGATGGGCCGGTGCGCCACGATACTCACATCGGTGCAGCCCAGGGCGTTGTGGCGGATCCGGCGCACTGCCGGGCTGATGGTCACGGGGATGATGCCGATGCCCATTTCCTTGGCGATGCGAAATGCACCGGTCTTGAACGGCAGCACGCCCTGCCCGGTGTTGCGCGTGCCCTCGGGGAAGATCCAGAGCGATGTATTGCTGTCGGCCACGCGGGTGGCGATGCGCCGCAGGCTGGTGATCGACGCGCGCGGGTTGCTGCGGTCGATGAACAGGCTGCCGGTCAGCCAGTACAGCTGCCCGGCCAACGGCAGCCAGCGCAACGACTGCTTGCCCACGATCACCGTGCCTGGGCGCAGCGCCTGGGCCACGACAAATGCATCGTGGTTGCTCTGGTGGTTGGCCACATAGATGTAGGAGCGGTCGGGCGCGATGGCGTCGAAACCACCGACCTCGACGCGCACGCCAAAGATCCAGTTGATGGCCCTGTAGACCTTGCAGGCCAGGTAGAGGTTGTCCTGCTTGCGCGGATTGAGCAGCAGCACCAGGCACAGGAACGGAAACGTCACCACCACGAACAGCACGACCAACAGCCAACGCACACACGCAATCATTGCTTTACCACCTTCCCTCGACATGTTCACCCGTCACGCTGCCAGTTGCAGTGCGCGGGTCGTCTGGTCATCGATTTCGATCCAGAAGGCCAGCACCGGCTTGTCGTCAATCATCTGCGGACGCGCGATTCTTCGCGTGGTCACGCCCATGCGCTTGAGCAACCGCTCGTTACCCATTGCAGTAAAGGCAATCAGCCTGCGCGCCCCCTGGGCACGCGCCACATCGATCACCTTGCCGACCATCGCCACGGTATTCTGCCAAGCCTGTTCAGCCGACAGGTATTGGCCTTTGGGCGAACTCATGGCGAAGCGCGAGAGCTCCCATATGTCCTGCTGATAGGGGAGCGGCGCATCGCCAACCAGGTGCGGAAACACTTCTGCCAGCAAGTACGGGCGATGGGTGGGGATCAGGCGGGCACAACCGAAAATATTCTGTTGCTTGTCGCATGCCAGCACATACAGCGTATCGGGGCGGTCGAACTCATCCCACTCCTGGCCCTCGGGACACTGCAATGGCCAGCCCAGCTCCCTTACAAACACCTGGTAGCGGTACTCGGCCAGTGCGCTCGCCATGGTGCGCGGAAAGTCTTTGATGGTCCCGGTTACAGCAGTGAACATGAAAACGCCCCAACTCAAAGAGCTGGGAGTACAACAAACCCTCCGGGGCCTATATAGCTGCCCGAAAGGGCAGGTTTATTCGTAGGAAAAACCTGAAATACCAGCGCACTGATGGCCATTTGCTACAGAAGTTTTCCGCGAAAACTGTACCGTACGGTATAATTCCGGCCTGTTTGCACTCTCCATTGGCCGAGCACATTCCACCCATGAAAGGCACATTGCGTGAATGACTGGCGCGAGCACTTCATTGCCGTGGTGACGGGGTGCCGCAACGAAGGCGAGCTGTTCAGCGAGCTGACCCGTCTTACCCGCGAGCTGGACTTCGAGTTCTGTTCCTATGGGCTGAAGAATCCGCTGCCGATCGCCGCCCCGCAGTTCATCCTGCGCTCCAACTACCCCAGCGCCTGGGAAGCCAGGTACGTGGCCGAGGACTATTTTTCCTGCGACCCGACGGTGGCCCACGGGCTGACCCGCACCACGCCCCTGCAGTGGGCCGCCGCGCAACAGCAGCACCAGCAGGCATTCTGGGAAGAGGCGCGGCACTACAGCCTGGACCACGGCTGGTGCCTGTCGGTGCAGGGCGACTACGGCACCATCGGCCTGCTGTCCCTGTCCCGGCCGGATGACCCGATCTCCACACTTGAACTGGACGCCAAGGAAGCCAAGCTCATCTGGCTGTCGCAACTGGCGCACAGTGCCATGACCGGCTTCTTTGCCCAGACCCACCTGCCCGAGGCCCAGAAGGCCCTGACCGCACGGGAGAAAGAAGTGCTCAAATGGACCGCCGTGGGCAAGACCTACAGCGAGATCAGCATCATCCTCACCATCGACAGCCGCACGGTGAAGTTCCACCTGGTCAACGCCATGCGCAAGCTGCAGGCCAGCAACAAGGCCGAGGCGACGGTGAAGGCGATTCTGCTGGGGATGCTTTTCTAGGCCAGGGCTGCATCAATAGCTGAAAATTCCCGACACAGCGACTAAGGTAGGCACAGATCGGTGCCCGCCCCTGGCCCGAGACAACAAGATGACGGTGAGCCGCCCCTGCGCGCGCCACGGTCGACGGGAGCCCAGCATGCAGCATACCCAGACCAGCCCGAGCGATCTCGCGGCCTTCGTCGACGATCACTTCCCCGAGCGCGGCATCCGCCCCGACCCTGTCATTGCGCAGTCCTGGTACCGCAGCGTGGTCGAGCATCGCCTCGACCCCGGCGCCGCCGGGCGTACCCATGTGCTGGGCGCCGACGCCATCCGCCAGCATCAACAGCAGCACCAGCAATACCTGGCCATCGCCAGCCAGGGCGTCAGCGGCCTGGCCAGGCGCGTGGTGCCGGCCGGGTTCGCGGTGCTGCTCAGCGACGAACACGGCATCACCCTCGACACCCGCCTGCCCGAAGCCAGCCACATCTATACCCAGGCCGGGCTGGTGGTGGGCGCGCGCTGGGACGAGTCGATTGCCGGCACCAACGGCATCGGCACCACCCTGGCCGCCGCGCAGCCGCTGATCATCCACCGCGAAGAGCACTTTCTGGCCTCCAACTTTCGCCTGAGCTGCTCGGTGGCGCCGATCTTCGACGCCCAGGGCCTGCTGCGCGGCTGCCTGAACGCCACCTGCCTGAACAGCAACGGGCCCAAGGAGGCGCAGTACCTGACCCTGCAACTGGTGATCCTGTATGCGCGGCTGATCGAGAACGCGCACTTTCGCGAGTGCTACCGCGACCGCCTCACCCTGTCGCTCAAGCCCATCGACGACATAGCCGACCTGGCCAACGAGCAGTTGCTGGCGCTGGACGACAACGGCCGCATCATCGGCGCCAACCGCGCCACCTTCGTTGCCCACCAGCGCGATGCGGCGCCGCTGCTGGGTGCGCGCATCGACAGCCTGCTGCCAACCTCGATGGATGAACTGCTGCACCTGACCCAGGGCGGTGCACGCAGCGTGCGCCTGCGCGGGCAGCAGGACGACGCCTTGCTGGATGTGGGCCTGCGCATACCGTCGCAGCGCCACCGCCCTGCCCCGGCCAGACCGCCGGTGCGCAGCAGCCACCCCGACCTGCAGCAGCTGGCCGGCGGCGATGCGCGCCTGCAACAGGCGGTGCAGCGGGTGCGCAAGGTGCTCGACAAGGACCTGCCGATACTGATCACCGGCGAGACCGGCACCGGCAAGGAGGCATTCGCCCGCGCCATCCACCAGGCCAGTGCGCGGCGCGCCGGGCCGTTCATCGCGCTCAATTGCGCGGCGATTGCCGAGACGCTGATCGAGAGCGAGCTGTTCGGCTACCGCGGCGGCAGCTTCACCGGGGCCGACAAGAAGGGCATGAAGGGCAAGCTGGAACTGGCCGCCGGCGGCACGCTGTTTCTGGACGAGATCGGCGACATGCCGGCGCACCTGCAAACCCGTTTGCTGCGGGTGCTGGCCGAGCGCGAGATCTTCCCGATCGGCGCCCAGGCGCCGGTGGCGCTGGACGTGCAGGTGGTGTCGGCGACCCACCAGGACCTGCACGGGATGATTGGCGACAAGCGCTTTCGCGAGGACCTCTACTACCGCCTGGGCGGCATGAGCCTGGCGTTGCCGGCCTTGCGCGAACGCAGTGACCGGGGCGCGTTGATCGAGCAGTTACTGGCGGCGCAGAGCAGCGGCGTGCGGTTGACCGAACAGGCCCGCCAGTGCCTGCATGCCCATGCGTGGCCGGGCAACATTCGTCAGTTGCTCAATGCGTTGCGCTACGCGGTGGCGTTGGCCGAGGACGGGGTGATCGACGTGGATTGCCTGCCGGCGGAAGTGGTGCAGGTGGTGCGCGGCGAGCCGCTGCGCATCGACAGCCAGGACCCGGCCAGCGAGTTGCTGCAAAGGTTGCGGCGCCATCGCTGGAACATCAGTGCGGTGGCGGCTGAACTGGGGGTGGCGCGCTCGACGCTGTATCGGCAGATGAAGAAGTACGGGGTGGTGCAGCCCAATGATCGGTTGTGAACCCGTTCGCCGGCAAGGCCGGCTCCTGTAGGAGCCGGCCTTGCCGGCGAAGCGGTCAATCAGATCTGGATGTAGACCACATGGGTATGCGTGTACTCATACAACCCATGCTTGCCATCGGCCCCACCGATCCCCGACTTGCGCGTGCCGGCATGGAAGCCCTGCATGGCTTCGAAGTTCTCGCGGTTGATGTAGGTCTCGCCGAAATCCAGCGCGTTGCTGGCATGCATCGCTGCACTCAGGCTGCGCGTGTACAGCGATGAGGTCAGCCCGTATTCACTGTCGTTGGCCAGCGCAATCGCCTCGTCCAGGCTCTCCACGATCTGGATCGGCAACACCGGCCCGAAGATCTCCTTGCGCATGATCTCCATGTCGGCCGAGCAGCCGGCCAGCACCGTCGGCTGGTAGTGGAAGCCCTGCCCGCGATCGGCCACCGCGCCCCCGGTCACCAGCTGCGCGCCCTGCCCGGTGGCGGTGCGCACCATCTGCCCGACCTTGTCCAGGGCGGCCTGGTTGATCAGCGGGCCCATGTCCAGGTCCGCCTCGGCCAGCGGGTCACCATAACGGGTGGCGGCCATGGCGCTGGCCAGTTTGTCGGTGAACTCATCCGCCACCTCGCGCTGCACGTAAACCCGCTCGGCGCAGTTGCACACCTGCCCGGTGTTGATCACCCGCGACGCGGTGATCGACTTGACCGCCAGCTCCAGGTCCGCATCAGCCAGCACGATGGCCGGCGCCTTGCCGCCCAGCTCCAGGTTGAGCTTGGTGATGTTCGGCGCCGCCGCGGCCATGATCCGCGAGCCGGTGCCCACGCTGCCGGTGAAGCTGATCAGGTCGATGCCGGCGTGGCTGGTCAGGCGCTGGCCCACGGTCGCCCCGGTACCGCACACCACGTTGAACACGCCGCTGGGCAGGTCGGTCTCGGCCACCAGGCGGGCGAACTCGAAGCAGTTGATCGGTGTTTCTTCGCTGGGCTTGATCACGATGGTGTTGCCCGTGAGCAGGGCCGGCGCCATCTTGCGGGCGATCAGAAAGAACGGGAAGTTCCACGGCAGAATCCCGGCCACCACACCCAGCGGCTTGCGCAGCAGAAAGATGCTTTCACCGGCGCGGTCGCTGGTGAGCACCTCGCCTTCCAGGCGTCGCGCCCACTCGGCCATGTAGTCCAGGTAGTCGGCGGTGAAGTTGACTTCGACCAGGGCCAGGCCGAGCACCTTGCCCTGCTCGGCGGTGATGATGCGCGCCAGGCGCTCGGCGTTGTCGCGCACCTTGCTGGCGATCTTGCGCAGGTAGCCGGCGCGCTCAATGGCCGGGCGCGTGGCCCAGCCCTTCTGGGCCTTGCGCGCGGCGGCAATGGCCTGCTCCACCTGCGCGTCACTGGCCTGGGGCACGCGCCCCAGCAGTCGTCCATTGGCCGGGTTGTGCACCTCGATCTGCGCGTCGCTGTCGACGAACGCATTGGCGATGTAGTTCTGGTAGATGACGTCACTCATGGGTCAATGGCTCCTTTTCAATGGGATGACTTGGCGCTGAACTGCTTCCAGGTATCGCCTTCCTGATGAAGGTCGTGGGCGCGCTTGATCAGGTACTGGTGGATCTGGTCGACCTGCTCGGGGGTGAAGGCGTCGGCGAACGACGGCATGCCATCCGGCACGCGGCCACCGAAGAGGATGCCGAGGAACATCTGGTGCTTTTCCGGGGTGAGCTTGCGCAGGTCGGGCAGCACGCCGCCGCTGACCGCGTGGATACCGTGGCACTGCGAGCAGTAACCGTCGTACAGCTTGGCGCCCGCCTCGATCGATGCGGTGTCGTTGCTCAACGCGGGTGGTTTGGGGGTGTCCGGGCGTGGCGCCGGCTCTTGCAGCTTGGCGGTGCCGCCCAGCTTGTAGGTCAGCACCTGGGCGTACGGCTGCACGCCGGCCCGCAGCGACAGGGCCCCGGCAAAGGTGGAGAACGCGCCGCCCCAGCCGGCCATGAAGGTCACGTACTGCTCGCCATCCACGCTATAGGTGACGGGCGCGGCCATCACGCCGCTGGCAGCCGGTTGCTCCCAGAGTTTTTCGCCGGTGTCGGCGGCATAGGCGATCACCCGCCCGTCGGCGCTGCCCTCGAACACCAGGTTGCCCGCAGTACTCAAGGTGCCGCCGTTGAAGATGGTCACGTAGGGCACTTCCCAGGCGGCCTGCTGCTTGACCGGGTCCCAGGCGATCAGCTTGCCCGACCAGCTCTTGGCCATCTCCAGCAGGCCTTCGGCGCCTTCGGGCATCATCCCGGTGCGCAGGCCCAGCTGGTACATGCTCTTGAACGGGTTGCGCTTGGGCGCCTCGGGGATGTGCTCGTAGTAGGCCGACATGATGTGCGCCGGGATGTACACCAGCCCGGTGTCGGGGTTGTACGACATCGGCTGCCAGTCATGCGCGCCCCAGAACGCCGGGGTCACCAGGTTGCGCTTGCCGTTCTTCCAGTAGGCGGCGTTCTCTTCGTCCAGGATCGGCCGCCCGGTCTTCATGTCCATGCCCTTGGTCCAGCTCTGCGGCACGATGCCCTTGGCCGACAGCAGCTCGCCGGTGGCGCGGTCGATCACATAGAAGAAGCCGTTTTTCGGCGCCTGCATCAGCACCTTGCGCGGCTTGCCGTCGATGGGCAGCTCGGCCAGGATCATGTGCTGGGTGGCGGTGTAGTCCCAGGCATCGCCCGGGGTGGTCTGGTAGTGCCACACGTATTCGCCGGTGTCGGCATTGACCGCCACGATGGACGACAGGAACAGGTTGTCGCCCTTGGCCTGGCTACGCCATTTGGGGTCCCACAGCGAGCCGTTGCCCACGCCGATGTACAGCAGGTTCAGCTCCGGGTCGTAGGCGAACGAGTCCCAGGCGGTGCCGCCACCGCCCTGCTCCACATAGGCATCGCCGAACCAGGTCTTGGCGGCGATCTCCATGCCCTTGCCCTCGGGCGGCAGCTTGGGGTCGCCCGGCACGGTGTAGAAGCGCCACGCCTCCTTGCCGGTTTCGGCGTCGTAGGCGGTGACATAGCCCCGCACGCCGAACTCGGCGCCGCCGTTGCCGATCACCACCTTGCCGTTGACCACCCGAGGGGCGCCGGTGATGGTGTAGCTGCGCTTGTGGTCGGCGCGGGTGTCGACCGACCAGGCGCGCTGGCCGGTCTTGGCGTCGATGGCCTCCAGGCGCCCGTCGAGCACGCCCACGTAGACCTTGCCCTTCCACACCGCCACGCCACGGTTGACCGCGTCGCAACAGGCTTCGCCGGCGCGGTGGCGGTCCGATTGCGGGTCGTACTTCCAGATCAGCCTGCCGTCGCGCGCATCCAGCGCGTACACCACCGAGAACGGCCCGGTGGTGTACATCACCCCGTCGACCACGATGGGGGTGGCTTCCACGCCACGGTCCAGGTCCAGCTTGTAGCTCCAGGCCAGGCCCAGCCGGCCGACGTTCTGGTCGCTGATCTGCTTGAGCGGGCTGTAGCGCTGTTCGTCGTAGGTGCGCCCGGTGCTCATCCAGTTACCGGGCTCCTTGTCGGCGGCGATGATGCGCGCGCCATCGACGTTGGCCGGGATGTCCGCAGCCAGCGCCGGTGTACCCGCCAGGCTCAGCAGCACGGCAACGGCAAGGGATTTGAGGGGAAGCGAGGCGAGGCCAGTCTGTCTCATGGGAGTGTCCTGTTCTTATTAGTGGCGCAGTCTTCGCGCTGCGCCATCAGCTCATCGCAACCGCCATGCCAGCTGTGACATGAACCGCCACAACCGCTCTGGCACGCGGCTTTGCGCGCGCCGCACCGATGCCGCCCGCGCTGCAATCAACGCTACAGGTGTTGCATCACCCGCTACACAGGACGCACACCTGTAGCGCAGTGCTGGCCCGGCGCACGCCGCATTCACAAATCGAATGGCAGGGATTTCAACATTTAATTTGTGGATAGCTAAAGATGGTCATAACGTAGCGGTGCAATCCCTGAACGGGGCCGCCCGCCGCAGGCTGGCCCGGGGGACACAACAACAAACATCGAGACTGTCCATGTCCAGAACCACTTACTTCGCCCCCCACGGCGGGCACCCGGCTCAGACCGAGCTGCTGACAGACCGTGCCATGTTCACCGAAGCCTACGCGGTGATCCCCAAGGGCGTGATGCGTGACATCGTCACCAGCCACCTGCCCTTCTGGGACAAGATGCGCATGTGGGTCATCGCCCGCCCGCTGTCGGGTTTCGCCGAGACCTTCTCGCAGTACATCGTCGAAGTTGCCCCTGAAGGCGGCAGCGAGCGCCCGGAGCAGGACAAGAACGCCGAGGCGGTTCTGTTCGTGGTCGAAGGTGAAGTAGACATCACCCTGCAAGGCAAGCCGTACACCCTCAAGCCAGGCGGCTACGCGTTCATTCCGCCGGGC
Source organism: Pseudomonas palmensis (assembly GCF_049942755.1). Taxonomy (NCBI): domain Bacteria; kingdom Pseudomonadati; phylum Pseudomonadota; class Gammaproteobacteria; order Pseudomonadales; family Pseudomonadaceae; genus Pseudomonas; species Pseudomonas palmensis. Next base: position 4,254,987 of record NZ_CP187958.1, on the reverse strand, counting down.
GCCGACTGGAGCCTGCGCAACAACAGCGCGGCCAACGTGACCTTCCACTGGATCCGCAAGCACTACCAGGAAGTCGAAGGCCTGGCGCACCCGGAAGCGTTCGTCACCAACGAACAGGACGTTACCCCGATCCCGATGCCGGGCACCGATGGCGCCTGGGTCACCACCCGCTTCGTCGACATGGCCGACATGCGCCACGACATGCACGTCAACATCGTGACCTTCCAGCCGGGCGGCACCATCCCGTTCGCTGAAACCCACGTGATGGAGCACGGCCTGTACGTGCTGGAAGGCAAGGCGGTGTACCGCCTGAACCAGGACTGGGTCGAAGTGGAAGCCGGCGACTTCATGTGGCTGCGCGCCTTCTGCCCGCAGGCCTGCTACTCGGGTGGCCCTGGCCCGTTCCGCTACCTGCTGTACAAGGATGTGAACCGCAACGTGAACCTGACGCTGAACCCAAAGCGTTAAGCAGGTAGCGATGCAGAAAGCCCGCCGTGACTGGCGGGCTTTTTTGTGGGGAAGTGACCCGCAGGCTCACACCGCCTGTGCTTCGAGCAGGCCGGTCAACACGCCCGCCAGCGCTCGTACCATCGGGTCGGCCGTCTGGCGATGCAGAATCAGAATCTCGTAGCTGTCGATCACCGGCAGGCCATCCGCCTCGCCGAGCACCCGGTGCTCGGCGGTGACGGCGCGTGGCGGCAGCAGGCTGATGCCCATGCCGTCGGCCACGGCGGCCTGAATGCCGCTGAGGCTGGAGCTGGTGAACGCGATGCGCCAGCGCCGGCCCAGGCTCTCTACTGAGCTGATGATTTCGTCGCGGTACAGCCCGCGTGGCGGAAAGGTCACCAGCGGGATCGGGTCCAGCGCCAGGGCCGGGTTGTGTGCGCTGTCGATCCAGCGCAATTGCTCCGGCCAGCTGGCCACCCCTTCGCGACCGTTGCGCCGCTGCTTGAGCAGCACCAGGTCGAGCTCGCCGTTGTCGTAGCTCTGGCTGAGGTCGCGGCACAGGCCGCTGGTGACTTCGAGCTTGACCTGCGGGTGCTTGCGGTTGAACGCCGACAGCGCGTTGGTGGTGCGCCCGCCAACGAAGTCTTCCGGGACGCCCAGGCGCAGGGTCACGCCGACCGTGGCGCCGGCCAGGGCTTCGAGCATCTGGTCGTTGAGGGCGAGCATGTGGCGGGCATAGCCGAGCAGGGTCTGGCCGGCGTCGGTGGGCAGCACCTCGCGATTGCCGCGCTCGAGCAGGCGGTGACCGACCATCTCCTCGAGGCGCCGGACCTTCTGGCTGATGGTCGACTGGGTGGAATGCAGGCGCGTGGCCGCTGTGGTGAAACTGCCGCAGTCGGCCACCACCACGATGGCGCGCAGCAGGTCGAGGTCGAACAGAGACCTATTCGGTTTCAGACTGAGGGTCATGCGTAGATTCGATTCATGAATGGTGCAAGGGTTCTACCATGCGCCCCCCGGCGCGGCAACCAGTGACATGAACCCGCAGGCACCGGCCCTGTCGGCGAAGTGGCCGTCTATCGTCGATAGAACCAACTGTTGATTGAATAGTTTAAATACATCCAAACGTTAAACCGATTACTACCCGATCAGGTAGTTACGCAGTGCGCGCCAGTGGGATCTAATTCATGTGCGTGGAGGGCCCAACGCACATTGAACCTGTTGAACACGGAGTGTTTATGTCGACCCGCATGTTTATCACCGCCGCACCGGTGGGTGCAGTGTCTCGTTTCGTCTCACCGAAAGAGCCGAAGTTTCTCGATAACTCGGAACTCGCCGCCCAGGACGACTCACTTGAAAGTGTATTGTTGAATGCAGGTTGGAAACGCGTTGCGGCGGGCGGCCTGCGCACCCGCGTCAACCCCGGCGCCGGTACCCGGGCGCTTGTGGCTGTCAGTGCAACAACCCTCGAATGGCTCGAATCAAGGAAGACCCAGCAGGACATCGTGTTCACTCTGACCGGCAGCGGCTGGCAGCTGGATAACGACGGCGCGCTGGTTCAGCATGATCCCCTGCACCAGGGCTACCTGCCGCCAAGCCTGGTCGAAGCGCTGCGCAGCGACTCCCCCGCAGCCTATGAAACCTTGATTTCACAGGGCTGGGAGGTCTGCGCAGCCGGTTACTGGAACCCCATGCGGGCCGCGTCACCGTACCTTCCCATTACCCCGGACGCCATTATCGAAGCCAGCGTGCACGCCGCCGCCGAAGGCGCGGCGATCCTCCACCTGCACACCCGCGACCTGTCCGACAGCCACACCCTGTCGATCCCCGGCAACACGCAGACCATCACCCTGGGGGCCCAGCAAAACCATATCGATGTCGACCAGTACAACCAGATAGTACCGGCACTGCATCAACGTATTCCTTCGGCCATCATCAACCTCTCGACCAGTGTACGCGGCGGTCGCAACTTCGAAAGCCCGATACGCCGGGCGCACTTGCATCACTATGGCCTGAATAAACGCGGGCCAGATGTAAGTTCATTCAGCCCCGGCCCGGTTATATTCCAGGCCGGTGGCGGTTATGAAAACTCACCCCAGTTTCTTGAACAGCAACTTGAACACTTGAACACCTGCGCCATTCGCCCGGAAGTTGAAGTGTTCAACAGTTCGATACTTGATAATGCACTCGGCCCGAACCTGCGCGGGCTGTCCCAGGCAGGCAACCCGATACTGTTCATGCTGGTCGCCGGCGTGGATCAGTTCCGCCGAGCCGAAGACGGCAGTGTCAGCGACGATTCGCTGATTCCGGTAGCCGACCGGGAAGCAGTCTATGGGCTGATCAAGCAGGACACCCCGGCGTCTCTGGCGCACGCCATCGAACTGGCGTCGTCGCGCTTGCAGCCGTTTGTGCAACGCATCCGCCGTGAAGTGCCCGACGCGGTCATTTCAATCCTGGCACCCGGGCCGATGCTGAGGATACTGGCGGAGGTGGCGCTGAGCCTGCGCCTGGACGGTGTACGAGTCGGCCTGGAAGATGCGTTGCATGTACCGGATACGCTGGCGCCCGGCGGCTCGCGCAAGGCCACCACCGCCGATCAGGTGCGCTACGTGCGCAAGCGGCTCGAAGCACTGGGCGTGAGCCTGCAAGACGCCGAGCAGACCCGCGACCGGCTGAACATGCCGCTGGACCAGGTGAGACTGTTTCGCGAGGCAGCGGCAACGCTGAAAAGCCTGGAACTGGAAGGCCCCCCCACGGCGCCACGCCCCATCGCCCGGGCACTGCTCGATGCGCTCCAACCCCTGCAGCAGCGCTACCTGGAACGTGAGGCGGCGTTCATCGGACATGTATCGGCACGCCTCGCCGAAACCCTGGCCGGGCAGGCACCCGTCAGCGCAGAACGCCTGGCCGAGGTGGCGATCGAGACCATTTTCGACAGCGGCCTGTACGTGCGCTACTTCATCGAAGAGCGTGACCGTTACCGCCTGCCGCTGAACCAGTTCGGCAAGCGCCTGTATGCCGTGCAGGCGCTCAACTTCATTCGTGAGTTGAACGACGAACACGGCGTGACGAACCTTGCCTGGGACCAGGCTCTGGACACCCTGGCGACGCAGGACCAGTTACCCCGCGACAGCTATCGAATCGTACCGCACCAGTACAAGGGCCAGGACCTGCGCTTTCTTGAATACCTGGCGTCGCTACCGTGTCGCTACAACAGCAGCAGAACCCTGGTGGTCAACACTGTACTGCGCACCGACCCCGACTACAGCATGACCATGGCCCTGCTGTTCGAAGGCATTCACCAACTGACCTCGCGCCTGCGCGGCGATTCGTCTGCCGAACGCAAGGCACACGGCACGCGGCTTTACCACGTGCAGGCGCAGGACGTGCAGGATGTGCACGCAACTGCCCTGCCCAACCCGATACGCCACTACCAATGGGCCGTACTGCCCAGCACACCCACCACCAATTACCCGCAAGGCATTGCCCTGGGCAAGGGCCTGGCTTCGACCTTCTCGAGTTTCCTGCAAGACATCGGGCAATCGTCGGTGGCGCTGCTGGGCATTGTGCATTCGGGCCTTGATGCCCAGGACAACCCGATCATCGAATCGGCCATGCTGCACAACCGGTTCATCCTCGGCACGCAGTGGCACAGCCAGGTCGTCAGCCACTCGGCACGCCTGATCTATGAGCAGGTGATACTGCCCCGCATCATTGCGCAACCCAACGCCCTCAGGTTCTGCCCCGATGGCCTGGTGGCCCGCGATGACAACGGGTTGCCACTGGACCACGCCGGACGCCCCGCCACCCGGCTTTCCTTCCAGGGCATCGAAGACCTTCAGCGCCTGCACTTCTGTGCCCACAGCTCTGGCGCCGCCACATTGCAGCAACTGGACAATGCCATGCGCGAGGACATGCAGCGCCTGGGCTACTCCGTTCTGGAACAGGAGGAAATATTCAACCGTGCGGTGGCCATTTCGTTCGGCTCCGCCACCGACATCGACACCACCCTGCAAGGCACGCCGGTCATCGATATCACCGCCTACAACGATATACGCAGCCTGGCCGGTACCACCACGCACGACTACATCCCGGCCAAGGCCTGCGCCAACACCGCGACCATCGCGCAGCTTCACGGCGGCGTGGCTGCACAGCACCGCTACGATCAGGCCAGCTGGGCGTTCTACAAGGAAGGCAAGGGACGCAAATTGCTGCGCCTCAAGGATGTGGTGCTGCGCCACGACCCGGTACGGGCCCATGACGGTCACTCGATCCGACGTTACCTGGAGGGTGCACCGGCCACCTTGCACGACCTGTTGAATATGTTCCTCGAGGCGCCGTTGAACATCCGCGCCGACATGCTCATGCGCGAGTTCTACGCCACTCAACAGACCACCCGTCACTGAAGGGATGCCTGAATGAAAATCGCAATTGTGGGCGCTGGATGCAGCGCCGTTCTGCTCTGCAAGGAACTGGCACGCCAGGGGCATGACGCAGCGGTGTCGGAAATCACCGTGTACGAAACCACCGGCCACTTCGGCCCGGGGCTACCCTACGGCCAGGCCACCACGACACCGGAGTTCATTCTGAACATGGCCACTTCCACCCTGGGCACGGACGTCGAACATGCCTATGGGTTCCTGAAATGGCTCAAGGCCCAGCCTGGTTGCGAAACCACCGACCTGAACGACTATGTCAGCCGCCGGCAGATGGGCCAGTACCTGGTCAAGGAGCTGGAGCTTGCCCGTCACACCCTGGCCCGGTTCAACATCCGATTGCGAACCCTCGCGCAAACCGTCATCGACGTGAAGGCCGAGCACCCCGGTTACACCGTGACCACCGCACAGGGCGATGAACGCTTCGACAACGTGGTGCTAGCGGTCGGGCACTTGAAGAAGCAGACGCCCTACCCCGACCTGGCGCACTACTACGCCAACCCCTATCACGATCTGGAGCGCCTGAAGACGCAGGTCAGACCGGGGGCCACCGTCGGCATCCTGGGCACCAAGCTGACCGCAGTGGACATGGCCCTCATGCTCAGCGGGCTGGGCGCCGGACATGTCGCGATCTACTCCAATTCGGGGCGTATCCCGCTGGTGCGCGGGGCCGTGCTCGACAACCCGGTGGGCACGCAGCGACGCTTGCCAGAGCGCGTCTCGATCAGTGGCTTCCTGAACAGCTTTCGCCGCATGCGCAGCTTCAGCGCCGAGTACAAGGGCCTGTTTGCACCGCTGGAACCGCTGGAACGCCTGCAGCGGGAGATCCAGGCGGCGGCCCATGTGCGTGACTGGCAGATCTGGCTGGACGCCACCAAGACCTGGATCGACGAGTTCTGGACACGGCTGGACAACGTGCAGAAGCGTCGCTTCCAGCGCAAGTACCAGGGCCTGTGGATGTCCTATCGCCACCCCATGCCGCTGGACAATGCACTCAAGCTCGAAGCGCTGATCAAGGCAGGCCGGGTATCCATTCACCGCGGCTACAAAGCCACCCGCGCGGATGCGCAAGGCAACATCCTGATCGACCTCAGCGGGCAGACCCTGAGCGTCGACTACGCCATCGACGCCACCGGTTTTGCCGGCAACCTGGCGCGGCTGGACTCACCGCTGATAGAAAACCTGCTCGACCGCGGCCTGATCCGGCAGAACAGCCACGGCGGCATCGCGATCAACCCTACCACCCACCTGATCGATGGGCAGCGGGGGGTGTATGCGATCGGGCCATTGACCCAGGGCTCGCTGTTCTATGTGTCAGCGATCGAACGCCTGGCGGTGCACGCGCGCAACCTGGTCACTCACCTGATGACCAACAACAGCCGCGTGCAACCGTCGTTGTCGAGCCTGCAGCAATAGGCATCTGCTCACGACAGCAGGCCCAGCGCGAACGCGCGGGCCACCGCTGCCGTGCGGTTCTTGCCGCCGAGCTTGGCCACCGCATTCTTGGTGTGGAACTTGACGGTGTTGACCGAAATGCTCAGCGCCAGCGCCACCTCCTTGCAGTTCTTGCCGGCGGCATAGTGCTTCAAGGCCTCGCGCTCGCGTGCGGTCAGCCTGTCGTCGCCAGGGCTTGCAGAGGGGTCGAGGTGATCACTGTCCAGCGGGGTATGCGACATGACTCATTCTTCCTTAAAGAGTAAGTGCATCAGCAGTGCTATTCAGCCGATGAGGTTGGGTACCGAGGAAATCAGCAGCGAAATGCCGGAGACCGTGAGCAGGCTCAGCACGACGCGGCGAAACTGCACGTCGCTGATGCCGATATACAGGCGTGTGCCGAGGAACGTCGGAATCAGCATCGCCGGCGCGACAATGGCGAAGTACGGCAGCATCTCGCGCGTGGCAATGCCGGTACTGAGGTAGGTGCCCATGGTGACCAGCAGCATGGACAGGTTGAAGTTCTGGATAATCGAGCGCTGCACGTCGCGGTCGTACCCCTTGAGGGTGCACCACAGGGTCGGCACAGTGCCGGTGAAACCGCCCAGCCCGCCCATGATGCCGCCGGCCATGCCGATCACACCGTCGGCGATCTTGCCCTCGGCAGTGATTTTCGGCAGGTTCTTGGCAAACAGCATGGCTGGGCACCAACTTACCAGCAGGGTGCCCAGAATGGCCTTGAACCAGTTCATGTCCAAGCTGGGCAGCAGCGCGACGCCGAGTGGGATGCCGGCCAGGCCGCCAAGCACGAAGGGCAGCAGGCGCTGCATGTTGAAGCCCCGGCGTACCGAAATGGCCGCCACCACCTGGCCGGTCAGCGCCCCGAACACCGCCAGTGTGGCAGCCAGCTTCGGGTCGAGTACCCAGGCCCAGAACGACATGGCCACCAGGCCGAATGCAAAACCCGAGAGCCCCTGAACAAAGCCGGCCACCATTGCTCCGACCGTTACAATCAAATAAACCGTAAGCACCTGATATCCCCCTTTCCCTGGCACACCCTCATGGTGCGCCTGGCGGGAAGTATGGTACCGGGTCTGTAAAGTTGGAAATTTGAATCCTGTATCAGCCTATAAAACAATGTTATTGCGACACTTCAATCTGTCGTGACCAGCCACTGTTCATTGACCGGTGACGTCGATAAAACAGCAACTTTTGCGGCGCGTTTGAGTGCCCGTGCAAAGAGCGCCTGTTCGACCGCATTGGCACCATTGATACGCTGAAACAGGCTCATGGGTGACAGCCGCCAGCCAAGGCGATGGCGCACCCTGCCGACATTGCACAAACGCACGAGCTCTTCGGCAACATCTGCCGGCACGATGGCCACGGCCTGCTCGTTGGTTGCCACCAGCTCACCGATGAACCTGGACGACAAGCTCTCGACCATGGGTGAAGGGGGGGTGATGCCGGCATTGAGGAAGAAGTCGATGAGTTGCTCGCGGATCGGCGTCTGGCGTGGGCCGAGTACCCAGTCCAGGCGAGCCAGTGCCTGCAGGTCGAGTGGCCGCTGGTTGAGGTGCATCGCCAGGCGTTCGTGGGCAATCAGCCGGGGTTCCTGGTGATACAGCACCTCGTGTTGCAGATCGGGCACGTCCGGCAGCGCGGACGTGCGGCCGATCACGCAGTCGAGTTCGTGGGCCTGCAGGCGCTCCAGCAGGTGGGCGCTGGAGCCCTCGTGCAAGGTCACCGATATGCGCTTGCCGCAGGAGCGGGTCTGGTTGATGGCGGTGGCCAGCAGGCGCCCGGGTAGAAACGGTATGACGCCCACGTTCAAGTGTGCTGCGCGACCCTGGGTCATGGCTTCGATGTCCATCGCCCAGTGATCGAGGTCGGCCAGCATCCCCCTGGAGCGGGCGACGATCAGGTTGCCCAGTTCAGTGGGCAGCATGCCGCGCGGTGAGCGTACAAAAAGGGGGGCGCTGAACAGGCTTTCGAGGTCGGCGAGGATCTGAGTGATCGCCGGTTGGCTGGTGGACAGCCGCAGCGCAACCTGGGTCAGCGAGCCATGCGCCTGAATGGCCTGAAGCACCAGCAGGTGTTTCATTTTCAGGCGGCTGGCAAGTCGTCGTGACAATGAGGTTTCAAAGGGTAAGCGAGTCCTTTCGGTTTTCATACAATTCCATCATAAGAAAGTTATTATCCGTTCTATGCAGAACGTACACGCCCGTATGAGGTTAGTACGAAACACGCGCAATGATTGGCCGCAATTAAAACTTCCCAATTATTTAAATTGCACACTTCCCGACACTGTTTGCAGGTATAAGTTCGCCACAAAAAACCGTCAAGCCAACACTACCCCTACCCCCCATATCGGTAAAACGCCCAGCAACCACACCGCCAGACGCGGCCAGTACGGCAACAGCATCGCCACCCCGAACCCGGCCAGTGAAATACCGCCAAACCAGGCTACCGGCCCCATCGCCCAGCCCCAGGCCACGCCACTGACCCACAGGCTGATGGCCAGCGCCGACCAGCCCGCCGACCGCAGGGCCACCCTCAACCAGGGTGCAGGTGCCCTGCCCCACACCTGCTTGTAGTGCCGCTCCAGCCCCAGGCACAACGCCAACATGCCCACATAGGCAAACACCACCGCGCCGATCATCAGCATGTCATTGTCCCTCCACCGCTACCGTCGCACGCTTGCGCGCAGGTTTTTCTTCACGCGGCGCCACGCAGCGCCATGCCGCATACGCCAGCAACCCACCCAGCACCACGCTGGTGGCCTCCAGCACGCGGTGCGCCGGGTCGTGCTGCGCGGTCAACGCGCCCAGCACCGGCAGGCCGATGCACAGTACCGCGGCCAGCCCCAGCTGCTCGGCCCAGGCGCGCTGCGCCGGGCGCAAACCGGCATGCAGCAGCGACAGCAACCACACCGCGAAGAACGCCTTGACCTCCCAGTTGGCCCGCTGCGCCAGCTCCACCGGCAGCAGGCGGTTGGCCCACAGCAAGCCTGCGCAGGCCAGCATCAGGCCGGCGACGAACGCCACGTTGAAGCTCTCGGCCACCTTGTACCAACGCTGCGCCGACACCGAGGCACTGGCGTACTTGCGCCGGCGCTTGACGCAGAACAGCACCAGCCCGGTGCCGATCATCGCGGTGCTGACCAACGCACACACGAAGTACAGCCAGCGCATCGGATAGCCGCCGAACTGCGCGAAGTGCAGCCCCGCCATCACCCGCTGGGTGAGCACGGCAGGCCGCATGTCGGGCACATCGCGCAGCAGCTCGCCGCTGACGCCGTCGAACACCATGGCCTGCCCCTTGCTCAGGGCGATGCGATAGCCCAGGGTCGGGCGCACCTCGATCCGCGCGGCCGCCGTACCGGGGTTGGAGATACCGATACTGCTGATGGCGCCCAGCCGCTCTTGCGCGCTGGCCAATACCGGGGCCAGGTCCACCAGCGCGGCTGGCTGCTTGAGCGCCGCGCGCTGCGTGAGCAGACGCTGCTCGCCCTGGGCCTTGTAGTACGCCTGGTTGTCACCCTCGAACAGCGCATCCACCGCCGCCGGCATGTAGATCAGCAAAAAAATCACCAGCCCGGTGTAGGTGATCATCAGGTGAAACGGCAACAGCAGCACCGCGCTGGCGTTGTGAAAATCCAGCCACGAGCGCTGGCCCTTGCCGGGGCGGAAGGTGAAGAACTCCTTGAAGATCTTCTTGTGGATCACGATGCCGCTGACCAGCCCCACCAGCATCACGATCGCCAGGGCGCCGACCACGAAGATGCCCCAGTTGCGCGGCAGGTTCAGGGTGAAGTGAAAGCGGAAGAAGAAGCTGCCGCCGGCCGTTTCGCGCACCTCGATCGGCTCGCCGGTATGCGGGTCGAGCGGGGTGCCGCCACCGCGTCGACGCTCGCCGGACGCTACCTGCAAACCGGGCGAACGCGCATCCGGCAGGCTGATGTTCCAGTTGCTGGCGCCCGGTGCATGCTGGGTCAGGTAGGCCAGCCCGCGTTGCGCGGCCTGCAACTGGGTGAGGTCGTGGCTGCGCACCTCGGGGCGCATCCAGTTGTCGATTTCGCTGTCGAACACCGCCAGCGTACCGGTGGCGAATATCGCGAACAGCAGCCAGCCGAAGATCAAGCCGGCCCAGGTGTGCAGCCACGCCATGGATTGGGTGAAGGTATTTTTCATCTCACAGGCTCCACAACTGCGGCCAGAAGCCGACCGCCGCCAACGGCACCGCCAGCGCCGCCGGCCACCACGCACGCAGGGCATCGCGACTGGCGAAGGCCCACAGGAACGCGCAGGTGTAGAACGCAAAGGACGGCAGGCTGGCCACGATCACCGCATCCACCGCAGGCATTGGCAGCACACGGGCCAGAAAAGCCGTGGCCGCATAGCTGAATGCATAGCCGCCCAGCATGGCGGCTGCCACGCGCGACACAATCAACAACCAGACCGGTCGGGTGTTGCTCATCAGGTTTCTCCTTGTGCTGCCGCTGGCAGGCGCAGGTTCACGCGCAGGCCCGGCTTGAGGTTCTGTGCCCATACCTGGCCGCCCTGCAACTGCACCCGGCAACGGGCGATCGTCAGGCCCAGGCCGAAGCCGTCGCCGCCCGGGCGTGCGGCGTCGAGTCGGGTAAAAGGTTGGAAGATGGTCTCCAGCGCAGCCTCGGCCACGCCGGGGCCCTGGTCGTCGATCCACAGGTGCCAGCAATCGCCATCGCGCCGGCCGCCCAGGCGCACCTGCCCGTTGGCAGGCGAATGGCGGATGGCATTGCGCACGATGTTTTCCATCGCCTGGGCCAGGCCGTTGAGGTGGCCGCGCACCAGGCAGTCTTCGGTGAGCGCCATGGGCAGTTGCCCCTCGCGCCAGCCGGACTCGAAACAGGCGTTCTCGCGTACCACCTCCCACAGGGTCTGCACCTCGACCGTGTCCAGCGCCAGTTGCGGGCGCTCGGTGCCGAGCCACACCAGCTCCAGGGTGTCGTCGACCAGCTGGCGCATGCACTGCACCTCGCGGGTCAGGCGCTCGCGCAACACGTCATCGTCGGGCTCGTTTTCGGCGGCCATGTGCAGGCGCGTCAACGGCGTGCGCAACTCGTGGGACAGGTCGGCGAGCAGGCGCTGCTGCAGCGACACGGTCTTTTCGAGGCGCTCGGCCATGTGGTCGAAGGCCCGCCCCAGATCGCCCAGTTCGTCGCTACGCCGGGAAATCGCCGGGTCGACCCGGGTGTCCAGACGGTCGGCACGCAGGGCATTGGCCTGGGCGCGCAGGTGCGCCAGCGGGCCGATCAGCACGCGATACAGCAGAAAACCCGCCAGCAGTGCCAACAGCGCCGGCAGCAGCCCGTGGATCAGCAGTTGCACCAGCAGCGGACGCATCGACGGCATGAAGCGCTCGGGCAACTGGATCACCAGCCTGCCGGCCTGGGGCGCCTCGGGGAACGGCACGCTGATCGCCGGCAGCTCGGGGGAGCGCTTGCTCATGGGCCAGTCGAGCTCGCGCATGAACGTCACGTACTTCTGCTGCTCATCGGTCAGCGTCTGGCTGCTCAACGAGCGCAGGTCGCTGCCCATCACCAGCGCCCAGCCCGGCTCGCGGATCTTCAGGTCGGCCAGCCACCGGTCGACGCCTGGCGTACCGCCGCTGCGCCACGCCGCGTGGGCCTCCACGGCGTAGCCCTTGAGCACCTGGCGCGCCTCCTCGCTCAGGTGATAGCTCCTGCGCTCCAGGTGCGCACCGCCCGAGCGGCTGAACCAGATGATCGACAGGCACAGCACCACCAGCAGCGCGCACAGTTTCCACAGCAGCGAGTGACGTCCGGGCAAGCTCATGCCGGCACCTGTGTCAGCACGTAGCCCTTGCCCCATACCGTGGCCAGGCGGCCGGCATAGCCGATGGCGGCCAGCTTGCGGCGCACGTGGCTGACGTGCATGTCCAGCACGCGGTCCTGCTGGGAGAACGGCCTGTGCAGCACCTGCTGGTAGAGGAACGGCTTGCTCAGCACTTCCTCGGGGTGCGCCAGCAGCACTTGCATCAGGCGGTACTCGATGGGGGTGAAGCTGGCCACCGCGGTGCCCAGCTGCATGTCCTGGCGCATGTCCTTGCGCAGCGCCGCCGGCTCGCCCTGCGCGCCTTCCGGCGCGGCCCGCTCATAGGCGACCCGGCGCAGTACCGCATCGATGCGCACGTCCATCTCGTTCATGCTGAACGGCTTGGGCAGGTAGTCGTCGGCGCCCTGGCTGAAGCCGACGATGCGGTCCTGCTCGGCACCCAGTGCCGACATCAGGATCACCGGCACCATGAACCGCTCGCGCAATTCACCCAGCAGTTGCAGGCCGTCGCGACCGGGCAGGAGGATGTCCATGAGGATCAGGTCGAAGGCCGTCCAGGCCTGCAGGTCGGTGCTGTCGTCCACGCCATGACTGACGCTCACATCGAAACCGCGGCGACGCAGGTGCTGTTCCAGATGGGCCGCCAGCAGCGGATCGTCCTCGACGGCCAGAATCTTCGTGGCAGGTTGTGCTGATAGATAACTCACGCTTCACCTTGGGTAGTACGGGTGTAGAGGGCCTGAAAACACAAAAAGCCGCCCCGGGCCGATCGATGCGCGATCGACCCGGGGCAGCCTGTAGGCAATGGCGGCTCAGAACGAGATGTTCAGTGCCGCGAACAGCGCCCGGCCCGGCTGGTTGTAGGTGTTGGCGCCCGAACTGCTGGCGTTGCCACCCCGGTGGATCTGCTTGTCGAACACGTTGTTCACGCCAAAGCGCACGTCGTAGTTCTTGGTGATCTTGTAGCCGGTGCTCACATCGACCAGGCCGTAGGCTTCGACGTCCTGCTGGGCATCCAGGTCGTAGTTCTGCTGGGTGCGGTAGTTGTAGGTCGGCGACTTCTGCTTGCCGAAGTAGGTACCGGCGACCTGGAACGACAGCTTGTCGGTGGCACGCCAGTCCAGGGTGCTGTTGACCGTGTACTTGGGAATCACGCTCAGCGGCTCGCCGGTGTCGCGGTTGTCGTTGTTGAGCATCAGGGTGAGGTTGGTGTTCCAGTCCAGCGACGGGGTCAGCTCGACGAAGAAGTTGCCTTCCACCCCTTCCACCAGTGCCTTGCCGGCGTTTTCCCACTGGGTCACGCGGCGACCGCTGTTGATGTCGTAGATCACGTCGGTGCCACCGATGATCTTGTTCTTGTAGTCGTTGCGAAAGTACGTCGCGCTGGTGCGCCAGGTGCCACGGTCGTAGAGCAGGCCGATTTCCTTGTTGACGCTGGTTTCGGGGTCGAGGTTGGGGTTGCCCTGCAGGTAGCAGCCACCGTTGTTGGTCTGCTGGGTGCTGCAACCGTTGCCCCGGCTGTAGAGCAGGTAGTTGGGGTTGGCCTGGTACAGGTTCGGGGTCTTGTAGGCCCGTGCGATACCGCCCTTGACGGTGAGGTCGTCGGTGAGCTTGTGCGCCACGTTCAGGCTCGGGCTGTAGTTGTCGCCGAACTCTTCGTGGTGATCCAGGCGCAGGCCCGGGGTGATGGTGGTGTCGCCGATCACGATGTTGTCTTCGGCGAACAGGGCGAAGCTCTTGGCCGACATCTTCGAGTCGCTGCGATCGAAGCCTGCGATTTCATTGCCGGCACCACCGCTGGGGTCGAAGCTTTGCGGGCGCAGCGAGCCCTTGTCATTGAGCACTTCGTACAAGTACTCGCCACCCAGGGTCAGCACATGTTCGCTGCTGTCGAGGCTGAACGGCAGGTTCACTTCGCTGGACAGGCGCGTGTTGCGCAGGCGCGACATGTCGGCACCGGTGTCGTTGATCGAGCCTTCCGGGCCACCGGCCAGGCCTTCGTTGAGGCGCCAGTTGCGCACGTATTCATACGACAGCGACGACTTGGTCGAGCCCCACTGGAAGTCGCCCAGGTGCGTGAGGTCGTAGGTGCTGCGTTGCATCACGTTGGTTTCGTGGCCGTACAGGCTGGAGATGCGCTCCACGTCACCGCCGCCGTTGCTGTTCATGGTGTCGCCGGCGTAGATGTTGCCCTGGCGGCTGTAGCCGCTGCCCAGCTCCAGGCGGTGCTCATCGTTCAGGCGCCAGCTGAGCAGGCCGTTGATGTCCTTGTTTCGCACGCCTTCGCGGCCGGCCACCAGCGCGCTGTTGGCGCTCTTGGCGTTGATGTCCAGGTCATCGGCGTCGGTCTTGGCCAGGCCGCCATACACACGGAACGCCAGGTCGTCGGTGAGGCCGCCGCTGAGGCTGAAGTTGGTGCGCTTGCTGGCGCCTTCGGCGTGGTCTTCGGGCAGCGTGGTGAACAGGCTGACGTTGCCCTGCAGCTCCTGGGTGGGGCGCTTGGTGATGATGTTGACCACCCCGCCCATGGCGCCGGAGCCATAGCGTGCAGCAGCCGGGCCGCGCAGGATCTCGATGCGCTCTACCGCCTCGGCCGGTACCCAGTTGGTTTCGCCACGGGTGTCGCGGTCGCCGTTCCAGCCGTAGCGCACTGCGTTGCGGGCGCTGGAGGGCTTGCCGTCGATCAGGATCAGGGTGTTTTCCGGGCCCATGCCGCGCAGGTCGATCTGGCGGTTGTTGCCGCGCGCGCCGCTGGCGCTGTTGCCGGTGAGGTTGACCCCCGGTTCGCGACGGATGATGTCGGACAGGTCGTTGGCGGGCGGGTGACGCTTGATGTCCTCGGCGGTGATGATCGAAGAGCCCAGTGCCTGCTTGGCTTCCTGTTCGGCGGTGACCATGGTGTTCTGGATCACCAGGGTGTTCTCGCCGTTCTGCTCGTCATCGGCCTGGGCCGAGGTGGCAATCAGGGCCGGCGATGACAGGGCGACAAAGGCCCAGGCCAGGCTGTTGGGGGTACTTCTGGACTGCATTTCACGTCTCCGTCACATCAAGCACAAGGGCAGCCTGCACGGCAGGGTTGCCACAAAGAGACGCCAAATATAATGATTCTCAAATGGGTTTAAATCTTATTTACGAAATTTACATATGGTTTCGCCTGGGCTGATAACCAATCTGTCTAATTTAATAAACAAACCATCACTCATCACCCACGAAAAAACGGAAACATCGGCAATTTTGCGTTTTATCTGCGAGCACCCCGCATCAAAGTGGAAATATTAATTGACACTTGTCTGTCAATTTTCTTATGGTCCGTGCCTCCTGTATGCCATCACTGCGCCACCCGTGCCGAGTACCGCCCAACGATGCCCACCCGCGATCCAGAGCGGGCCGTTGCTGCTCGACACCGTGAAATCAAGGACCTGATCATGTTGCTGCGTCGCCTGCGAATTCAATGGAAGATCACCTTGCTGGCGGGCCTGTGCCTGCTGGCCGTCGTGGTGGTGCTGATGGTGGCGACACGGGTGCAGTCCTCGCGCAGCGCCACGCTGGTGAGCAGCGCCAGCACCCAGATGCTCGACCAGAACGCGCGCCTGCGCCTGCACACCTACGCGCAGCTGCAGGCGGCGCAGATCCAGCGCTACTTCCAGAGCGCCTACCTGTACGGCAACGGTTTTGCAGACCTGGTGATGTACCTGCGCGCCCAGGGCAATGGCGACCTGCGCCAGGCCCTGACCCGCGAAACCGAACGGGCGCTGGGCAACAACCCCGAACTGCTCGGGCTGTACCTGGTGTTCCTGCCCGATGCGCTGGACGGCAAGGACGCGGCCTTCGTCAACCAGGCCGGCGCGGGCAGCAACGAGGCCGGACGGTTCTCGTTGTACTGGTCGCAGCCCAGCCCCGGCACCCTGGAGCGCGAGGCGATGCCTGAATCGATGCTCGCCGACACCAGCGTGTCGGCCAATGGCTCGGTCTCCAACCGCTGGCTGACCTGCACCCTGGAGAGCGGTGACACCTGCATGGTGGAGCCCTACTTCGACACCGTGGGCGACCGCACCCCGCTGACCACCAGCATCTCCATCCCGCTCAAGCACAACGGCAAGCTGATCGGCGTGCTGGGTGTGGACATCAGCCTGGACAACCTGCAGCTGCTGAGCCTGGAGGGGCGCAAGGACCTGTTCGACGGCAACGGGCAGGTGAGCATCGTCAGCGCGACCGGCCTGCTGGCCGGGCACAGCGAGGACAGCGGCCAGTTGAGCAAGCACTTCGAGCAGGTGTTCGGCACCGACTCCAGGGCCCTGGCCGAACAGATGCGTGCCGGCAAGGCGGCCGAATTCAACGACAACGGCCTGCTACAGGTGAGCCAGTCGTTCGCCCCGGTGCCCGGTGCCCAGCCGTGGAGCGTGCTGCTGGAGGTGCCCGAGCGGGTGCTGCGTGCGCCGGCCGTGGAACTCAACAATCGCCTGGACACCTACAATGCCAGCGCCAACCTCGGCAGCCTGTTGATGGCACTGGTGGCCGCGGTGGTGGGGTTGCTGGTGATCTGGCTGACCGCGCGCGGCGTGACCCGCCCGATACTGGACGTGGCGGCGATGCTCAAGGACATCGCCAGTGGCGAGGGCGACCTGACCCGGCGCCTGGAGTATGCGG
Organism: Pseudomonas palmensis; assembly: GCF_049942755.1. NCBI lineage: Bacteria > Pseudomonadati > Pseudomonadota > Gammaproteobacteria > Pseudomonadales > Pseudomonadaceae > Pseudomonas > Pseudomonas palmensis. The sequence goes on along the minus strand of NZ_CP187958.1, from coordinate 4,238,186 downwards.
GCAAGGACGAGCTGGGTGAGCTGGCGGGCTGGTTCAACCGGTTTCTCGACAAGCTGCAGCCGGTGATTGCCGACGTGAAGGCCTCGGTGCACGACGCACGCGGCACCGCCGACCAGTCGGCGGCACTGGCCAGCCAGACCAGCGCCGGCATGCATCAGCAGTACCGCGAGGTGGACCAGGTGGCGACGGCGTCGCACGAGATGAGCGCGACTGCGCAGGATGTGGCGCGCAACGCCGCGCAGGCCGCCGAGGCTGCGCGCGGCGCCGACCATGCCAGCCGCGAAGGCCTGGAGCTTATTGGCGACACCACCCGCGCCATCGAACAACTGGCCGGCGAGATGACCACCAGCATGCAGGAGGTGGAACACCTGGCCACGCGCAGCGAGCAGATCGGCTCGGTGCTGGACGTGATCCGTTCGATTGCCGGGCAGACCAACCTGCTGGCATTGAATGCCGCCATCGAGGCAGCGCGGGCGGGGGAAGCCGGGCGCGGCTTTGCGGTGGTGGCCGATGAAGTGCGCAACCTGGCCAAGCGCACCCAGGACTCGGTGGACGAGATTCGCGTCGATATAGAAGGGTTGCAGCAAGGCACCCGCGAGGTGGTGGAGGCCATGCACAACAGCCACCGCCAGGCGCAGGACAGCGCGGCGCGTGTGGAGCAGGCATTGCCGGCCCTGCAGCGCATTGGCGATGCGGTGGCGGTGATCACCGACATGAACCTGCAGATCGCTTCGGCGGCGGAGGAACAGAGTGCCGTGGCCGAGGAAGTGAACCGCAACGTGGCGAGCATTCGCGACGTGACCGAATCGTTGTCCGGGCAAGCCGAGGAATCGGCGCAGATCAGCCAGACACTCAACCGGCTGGCCAATCATCAGCAGGGGCTGATGGCGATGTTCAGGGTGTGATGCGGTTGGCGAGGCGCAACGGTTTAGGCATGAATACGGTCGGCGGCGCGCCATAACGAAAAAAATACTAACTCTTTGGATTCAAATAGAAGATTTTTTCTACAAACACCAAACAAACCGAACAACAGTCAAAAATTTTCTCCGTCATCGTCGGTAGGCTACCTACCTGCCCTTCACGTGCACAAAAAGACGATGACCATGCCAGAACTACCGCTGTACCTCGACTACGCCGCTACTACTCCGGTCGATGACCGGGTGATCGAAGCCATGCTGGCCTGCCTCGGCCGCCAGGGCAATTTCGGCAACCCCGCCTCCACTGGCCACGGCTATGGCCAGGCCGCCCGACAGGCCGTGGACCACGCGCGCCAGCAAGTGGCCGACCGGGTTGGCGCTACCGCAGACGCCCTTGTATGGACCTCGGGCGCCACCGAGTCCAACAACCTGGCCCTCAAAGGCATTGCCCAGGGCCAGCCTGGGCGCCGTCACCTGATCACCAGTTGCCTGGAGCACAAGGCGGTGATCGACACCGCCCATGAACTGGAGCGCCAGGGCCACACGGTCACCTGGCTCAAGCCCGATGCACAGGGGCTGATCCAGCCCGAGGCCGTGCAGGCGGCCTTGCGCGAGGACACCGCACTGGTGTCGTTGATGTGGGTGAACAACGAACTCGGCACCCTCACCGACATTGCCCGCATCGGCGACATCGTGCGCGAACACGGCGCACTGCTGCACGTGGACGCGGCGCAGGCGGTGGGCAAGGTGGCCATCGACCTGGGCACGCTGGCGGTCGACCTGATGTCGTTTTCGGCGCACAAGGTCTATGGGCCCAAAGGCATCGGTGCGCTCTACGTCGGCCCGCGTGCGCGCCCCGTGCTGCAGGCGCAGATGCATGGCGGCGGGCACGAGGGCGGTATGCGCTCGGGTACGCTGGCCACGCATCAGATTGTGGGCATGGGCGCGGCGTTCGAGCTGGCGGGCGTGCAAGGTGATGCGCAAAGCATGCGCATCGAGCAACTGAGCCAGCGCCTGCGTGAAGGCTTGCTGGCCCTGCCGGGCGTGACCCTGAATGGGTGCGCGCAGCAGCGTGTCCCGCACACCTTGAACCTTTGCATCAGCCGCAGCGGGTTCAACAGCGCGCAGGTGGCCGGCAGCCTGGCGCTGTCGTCGACCTCCGCGTGCAGCTCGGCCACCCAGGCCCCTTCGCATGTGCTGCTGGCACTGGGGCTGGATGCCGGCCAGGCGCTGAGCAGTGTGCGGGTGAGCGTGGGGCGGTACACCGAGATGGCAGATGTGGAGCGGGCAATCGAGGTGTTCAGGGCTGCGCTGCAGGCGCCGGCAGGGTTCTGGTAAAGCGGCCTGCAGGAGCCGGCCTTGCCGGCGATGGTGCGTACAGCACCCCTGGCCCGGCATGGCCGGGCATCGCCAGCAAGGCTGGCTCCTACACCCTTGCCACGGCTTACTCGGCTTGCACGTAAGCCGCCGGTTTGTCGGCCACCCGGTTGCGCTTCACGAAATAGGCCACCACCACCAGCACCGTGGTGGCCGCGATGAACCACAGTTGCAGGCGCGATGCCGGGTCGATGGCCTGGCTGCCGATCACGGCGAGCAGCGCAAGCAGTGCCACGACGTTGGCATAAGGGAAGAACCAGGCGCGGAAGGCCTTGGGGTCGACCGGTTCGTGACGGGTTTTCAGGCGCATGGCCAGGTGGGCAATGATGATGAAGATCCACACGATCATCACGAAGGTGCCGCTGCTCTTGGCCAGGGTCATGAACAGGTCGCCGCCGCTGAGAAAGTGCACGGTCAGAATCGTCAGGCAGATGCACAGGCTGAGCAGCAAGGCATTGAGCGGCACGCCCTTGGCCGTGGTGTGCGAGAACAGCTTGGGCGCATGCCCACGCTGGCTCAGGGAGAACAGCATGCGCGAGTTGGAGAACATGAACGAGTTCATCACCGACATGAACGAGACGAACAGCACGATCTTCATCGCCACCGCCGCGCCGCCGAACCCGGCCAGGGTGAACAGCGACACATAGGGCGACGCCAGGTTGGCCTTGTCGGTCCACGGCAGGCACAGGATCAGGATCGACACCGAGCCCACGTAGAACAGCATCACGCGCAGGATCACGCTCTTGATCGCGCGGATCACGTTGCGGCGCGGGTTCTCGGACTCGCCAGCCGCCACGGCGGCGATTTCACTGCCGCCCAGCGAGAAGATCACCACGATCACCCCCGCCATCACCGGCGACAGGCCATTGGGCATGAAGCCGTCGTGCGCGGTCAGGTTCACCAGGCCAGGGGACGGGATGTCGCTGTGCAGGCCGAGCAGTATCGACACGCCCAGCAGCATGAAGATGAGGATGGTGGCAACCTTCAGCGCGGCCAGCCAGTACTCCACTTCGGCGAACGACTTCACCGAGTAGGCGTTGCTCGCCATCAGGGTCACCAGCATGATGAACGCGCCCGCCCAGATCGGCAGCCAGGGCAGAAAATCATGCAGGATGGCGCCCAGCAGCACGGCCTCCAGGGTGATCGTCATCATCGACTTGAACCAGTACAGCCAGCCGACGGTAAAGCCGGCCCACTCGCCCAGGTACATGTTGGCGTAGGTGGAGAACGACCCCGCATCGGGGGTGCGGCAGGCCATCTCGCCAAGCATGAACATCACCAGGGTGACCACGATGCCGCCGATGAAATACGACAGGATCGCGGCGGGGCCGGCCGACGCGATCAGCGAGCCGGAGCCCATGAAAAGCCCGGCCCCGATCACGCCCCCCAGCGCGATCATGGTGATGTGACGTTGCTTCAGGCTCTGCTTGAGACTGTTGGATTGCATTTCCTTTACCTCTCTTATTATTGGGAGAAGACGGCAACGTTCTGCAGCGAGATGACGCGTCACGCTTGCAGAAGGCCGCTCCTCACGCAGGCATCGTCATGTGCCTGCGCCGCACGCTTCAGCCTTTTTCAGGCAATGGCTATCAGGGTGGCACCTTGGACGGCAAGGCCGGCTACCTCAAGCGATTTCTGCGCACAACATCCTGCATTTTTTTCCTGAGGGGCTGCAGCGGGTTTGTGGTAGGCGGCGAGCGAGTGGGCCCTGACGGTCATGTGCCGGCAGGGCTCGCAACTATCGGATAAATAAAACTTTATTCACCCGGTTATTACTTGATAACTTCACCTGCCGTGAAGCGGTTGATAACGTTTTAAGTCTCGCGCCCTAAGTAGTACGACTCTCGACCCGGCTCCCCTTCTTTGGTATTCCCCCACCGCGGCTTGCTTGACACACAAGTACCGCCCTCGCAATGCTTGCCCCCAGCAAAACCCCACGATGAATAACAACAATAACAATTGAACAAGGAGTTCGCCGATGCTTGGCTACTATGCGCAATACAGTAGTGTGTACATCACCACCCTGATGATCGTGACCACGCTGTTCTTCGCCCTGCCGATCTTCATTGCGCCACTCACCTGGGCGCGCCTGATGCAATGGACCATCCCGGAACATACCCACCTGGCCATCTATTTCGGCCGCTGCCTGGGCGCGTTCATTCTGGTGGTTGAAGTGGCCATGTTGCGCTCGGCCACCACCGGCACCAGTTTCAGTTATGCCTTCGACATACTCTTCGTGGTATTCACCCTGATGTTTGTGGTGCATGTCTATGGCGCGATAAAACGTATTCAGCCTATTACCGAAACACTGGAAATCGGCTTCTGGATGATTCTGTTCGTATTGAACATGCTGTTCTACCCCACCACCAGCATTACCCTTTAATACCTGACCCAGCCACTTGAAGGCTGACGCCACCGCGGCGTCGGCCTCTGTGTGCCTGCCCGTCGCCTGTCAACTTTTATTCAGGAATTGAAGATGCTCGATACCGAGGAAGCCCGTTCGCACGCCGCCTTGATGGATCTGGTGCGTCAACTGCTGGAGCAGGCGACCGGTGTCGAGGCCCACACCCTGTACAACGATGCGCCCTTCCACGAGATCGGCCTCACGTCGCTGGCCATCCTGAATTTCAACGAGCTGATCCAGCCCCTCTTCGCCGACCTGAACAAGACCCTGCTGTTCGACTGCCGCTGCATCCGCGACGTTGCCACGCACCTGCTGCGCGAGCATCCGCAGGCCAGCGCCAGCTACCTGCAGGGCCGCCCGCCCAGCCCGCCCCCACCAGCCGCAGGCGTCGAGGCCTGGCCCTCGATTGCCCCCCTGGCGCCGTGCAACGAGGAGCCCGCTGGCGATATCGCCATTGTCGGCCTGCATGGCCGCTTCCCCGGTGCCGACGACCTGGATGCGCTGTGGCGCAACCTGCTGGCGGGTGTCGACTCGGTGAGCGAGATACCCGCCGAGCGCTGGCCGCTGGACGGTTTTTTCGCCGCGGGCACCGACGCCCGCAGCAGCGGCCTGAGCTATGCCAAATGGGGCGGTTTTCTACCCGATATCGATCGGTTCGATGCGCAGTTCTTCGCCATCGCCCCGCGTGAAGCCGCCTGCCTCGACCCGCAGGAGCGGCTGTTTCTCGAATGCGCCTGGCATGCCCTGGAAGACAGCGGCCACCTGGGCGAGCGCGGCCAGTTGCTGCGCGGCGCCCAGGGTGCGCTGGATGTCGGCGTGTTCGTCGGGATCACCAGCAACACCTACCCCCTGCTCGGCCCTGCCCTGTGGCAGGCCGGGCAACCGGCGATCCCCAGTGGCCTGCCGTGGTCGGTGGCCAACCGGGTGTCGTTCGCCCTGGACTTGTGCGGGCCGAGCCTGGCCATCGACACCGCCTGCTCGTCATCGCTCACGGCATTGCACAGCGCCATCGACAGCCTGCGCAAGGGCGAGTGCCGGGCAGCGCTGGTAGGTGCGGTCAACCTCTACACCCACCCCGCCAAGTACGTGCAGTTGTGCCAGCAGCACATGCTCTCGCCCACCGGACGTTGCCATGCGTTCGGCAGCGAGGCGGACGGCTTCGTGCCCGGTGAAGGGGTTGCGGCCGTGGTGCTCAAGCCGCTCGAGGTGGCCCGGCGCGACGGCGACCGGATACTGGCAGTGATCAAGGGCAGTGCGATCAACCACAGCGGGCGCACCAACGGCTACACCGTGCCCAGCGCCGGTGCCCAGGCCGCGCTGATCGAGCGGGCGCTGGCCGATGCCAGGGTACCGGCCGCCAGCATCAGCTACATCGAAGCCCACGGCACCGGCACGCGCCTGGGCGACCCCATCGAGTTGCAAGGGCTCAGGCAGGCACTGGGCGGGCAACACTCGGCGACCTGCCATGTCGGCTCGATCAAGGCCAATTTCGGCCACCTGGAAGCGGCCGCCGGCATGGCCGGGCTGAGCAAGGTGGTGCTCCAGTTGCAGCACCGGCGCCTGGCGCCGTCGCTGCATGCCAGGGTGCTGAACCCCGACGCCGGGCTCGAGCACAGCCACCTGCAGATCGTGCGTGACACGCGCGATTGGACCAGCGACAACGGCCCGCGCCGCGCCGGCATCAGCTCGTTCGGCGCTGGCGGCGCCAATGCCCATGTGATTGTCGAACAGGCCCCCGAACCCACACCGTCGAGCGCCAGCACGGGCCCGGCGGTGTACCCGCTGTCGGCGCGCAGCCAAGCGCAAGTGCGCGAACAGGCCACCGCCCTGCTGGCCTGGTTGCAACGCCACCCCGACGCATCGGCCAACCAGCTCGCCTACACCCTGCAATGCTGCCGCCCGGCGTTCGACCATCGCTTCGCGCTGGTAGCTGCCGACTTGACGCAGTTGCAGGCTGGCCTGGAGCGCTTCGTGCAATCGATGCCGGGGGGCTATCAGGGCCGGCTGCTGCCCGGCACACCAACGCGCGAGCTGAGCGCCAGCGCCCCCGATGAACTGGCAGCGGCCTGGGTAGACGGCACGCTCGCACGCTGGGGCCGCTTCTGGCCGCAGCCGCCCAGCCCACTGGCCGCGCCGCTCTACCCCTTTGCCAGGGACCGCTACTGGGTGCCGCGTGTGGCGTCGGCCGCGCCCCACGCCAGCACCCAGCTGCACCTGGATGCCGGCCAGTTCTTTCTGCGCGACCATGTGGTGCAGGGCCAGCCGGTGCTGCCCGCCGCCGCCTACATCGACTTGTGCTGCAACCAGGCGCGCCGCCACGGCCTGGACCTGCCGCTGACCCTGCACAAGCTGACCTGGGCCAGCCCGATCCGCGTCGAGCCCGGCCAGCAGCGCAGCATCGAATGCCGCAGCGAGCGCACCCACGACGGTGTGCGCCTGGCGTTCCAGCCGCTGCCGGCCAGTGACCCCACCCCCAGTTTTCGTGGCGAGTGCCGCGCCGTGCAGGTGCCCGCCGACAGCCTGCCAAGCCTGGCGCAGGTGCGCAGCGAGTGCACCCGGCCGCTGGCCCTCGACGCGCTGTACCCCACCCTCGAGCGCCTGGGCATCGCCTACGGCCCCACCCTGCGCTGCATTGCCGGCGCGTGGCTGGGCGAGCAACAGGCGCTGACCGAACTGCACTGGCGCCCCGAGCAGCGCCAGGGCGAACCGCTGAGCACGCTGGACCCGGCGTTGCTCGATGCGGTGCTGCAAAGCGCCTTCGTCACCGCCGCCCAGGGCAATGCACAGATCGACACCACCTTCGTGCCCTACGCCTGCCAGGCCCTGCACGGCTACCGGCCCTTGACCGAGCGCTGCTTCGTGCACGTGCGCCCGCGTGCTGCCCAGGGCAGCCAGATGCGCCTGTACGACTTCCGGGTGTTCGATGCAGACGGCCAGGTGCTGATGGACATCGAGGCCTTTGCCTTTCGCGAGTACCGCGTCGACCCCGAGCATGCCGTGCACCTGCTCGAACCCTACTGGCAGCACCAGCCCGCCGCCCCGGTCGCGCCCGGGCCGATGCCCACCACACTGCTGCTGTGCGACGACCCGCAAGCCTTCGCCCAGTTACCCTCGCAACTGCGTGACGCCGCCTGGCGACTGGTACCCGCGCAGCAGTTCCACTACACCTCACCACGCACCGTCGAGGCCGACCTGGGCGATGCGCGCCACATCGACCTGTTGCTGCGCCTGCTGACCAGCCAGCAGCAGGTACCCGCACGCCTGTTGATCGACCTGCGCAGCACCGGCAGCCAGGACGCCGGCCTGGGCGAAGGGCTGGACGCCGCCCTGGCCACCGCAGACCTGCTGCGCCACCTGTGCCAGGGCCAGAGCACCCCCGCGCTGCATACCCGGATCGTGCTGCACCCCGGCCCTGTCAGTGCCCTTGAAGGGCTGCTGCGCTCGGTGGTACAGGAGATCCCCAGCCTGAGCGCCAACCTGATCGAAACCAGCCACCAGCCCGGCAGCGCAGAGCGTGAAGCGCTGGCGCACGAACTGCTTGCGGCTGCGCAGCCCGGTGTCAACCGGGTATCGCTGTGCGAAGGGCAACGCCGCGTGGCGAGCCTGCGCTTTGTCACCCCGGGTGCCGGCACAGCGCCGACGCAACTGAGCGCCGGCGATGTGCTGGTGATCAGCGGCGGGCTGGGGGCCGTCGGCCGTGCACTGGGTGAAGCGCTGGCGAGCCTCGGCGGCCTGCGCCTGGCCGTGCTGGGCCGTCGCGCCCTCGATGCAGACGCTGCCCGATGGCTGGAGCGCCTCACGCACCTGGGCGCCGACGATGCCGCCTACTGGCAGGCCGACTGCGCCGATGCCGACTCGTTGCACACTGCCCTGGCCAGCATTCGCCAGCGCTATGGCGCCTGCCACGGGGTGATTCACTGTGCCGGGGTTCTGCAGGACGGGTTCTTCCTGCGGCAACCTGCCCAGGAGCGCGCCAGCGTACTCCAGGGCAAGACCCTGGCCGCCCGCCATCTGGATGCAGCCACCGCCGATGACCCGCTGAAACTGTTCATGGTGTGCTCGTCGCTGGCCGGGGTGTATGGCAATGTCGGGCAGAGCGCCTACGCGCTGGCCAACGCCTGGCTCGACCGCTTCGTGCAGGCCCGCCAGCAGCGCTGTGCCAGCGGCCAGCGCCAGGGCCGCTCGCTGTCGATTGCCTGGCCACTGTGGCAGACCGACAACGGCATGCAGGCCCCGGCGCCGGTGCGCCAATGGCTGGCTCGCCATGGCCTGGCCCTGTTGCCGAGCGATCAGGGGGTAGCCACGTTCCTGCGCTGCCTCGCCTTGGCGCAAGCGGTGTTGATCCCGGTGTGCGGCAAGCGCGACGCGGTTGCACGGTTGTTCGGCATCGAGGCGCCGCCTGCCCCGCCTGTGCAGGTCGCACCGCAGGCGGCCAGCGACGCGCCCTGCCTGCTCGACTACCTCACCCGTCAACTGGCCGAGGTGACGGCCACACCGCTGGACAAGGTCGACCCCGACACCTCGCTGGAGGTATTCGGCCTGGACTCGATCCTGGTGATGGAACTCAACGGCCGGCTTGAACAGCACTTCCCCACCCTGTCGAAGACCGTGCTGTTCGAAGTGCGCAGCCTGCGCGAGCTGGCCGCCCTGCTCGGCAACGAGCACCCGGCCGAAGTCGCCCGGCTGGCACCGGGCCCCGTGGTGGTCGAGCCGCCAGTACCCGCGCTGTCGGTGGTCACGCAGGGCACTGCCGACACCCAACGCCAGGACATCGCGATCATCGGCCTGGCCGGGCGCTACCCCGGCGCACGCGATGCCCAGGCGCTGTGGCAGCACCTGGCGGCCGGCGATGACCTGATCAGCGAAGTGACCTCGCGCTGGGAGCAACCGGGCGGCGACGACCAGCTGTATGCGCGCTGGGGCGGCCTGGTGGATGATTTCGACTGTTTCGACCCGCTGTTCTTCGGCATCTCGCCGCGCGACGCCGAGCGCATGGACCCGCAGGAGCGCCTGTTTCTGCAAACCGCCTGGCATGCCGTGGAAGACGCCGGCTACACCCCGCAGAGCCTGTGCGGGCCGCGCCAGCCGGGCGTGGAGCGACGCCGCGTGGGGGTGGTCGCGGGGGTGATGTACGGCGAGTACCAGTTCTATGGTGCGTCGAGCTGGCCCGCGCGGCCGGCGACCCTGACCAACTCCTCGTATGCCTCGATCGCCAACCGCGTGTCGTTCTGCCTGGACCTGGAAGGCCCCTCGTTCGCCGTCGACAGCATGTGTTCGTCGTCGCTCACCAGCCTGCACCTGGCCTGCGACCTGATTCGCAGCGGCAGTTGCGAGCTGGCCCTGGCCGGCGGGGTGAACCTGTCGCTGCACCCGTACAAGTACCGCATGCTGTGCGAGCTGAACTTCGCCTCCACCCAGGGCCAGTGCCGCAGCTTCGGCGCCGGCGGCGACGGCTACGTGCCGGGTGAAGGCGTGGGCGTGGTGCTGCTCAAGCCGCTGGCCCAGGCCCTGCGCGACGGCGACCACGTGTACGGGGTGATCCGTGGCAGCGAGCTCAACCATGGCGGGCGCACCTCGGGCTATACCGTGCCCAACGCCGAATCGCAGGCCCAGGTGATCGGCCGCGCCCTGCAGCGCTCGGGCCTGCCCGCCGCCAGGCTGGGCTATATCGAGGCCCACGGCACCGGCACCAGCCTGGGCGACCCGATCGAGATCCGTGGCCTGGGCAAGGCCCTGGCCGCCCAGGTACCCAGCGAGTGGCGCTGCCCCATCGGCTCGATCAAGGCCAATATCGGCCACCTGGAATCGGCCGCCGGCATGGCCGCGTTGACCAAGGTGCTGCTGCAGTTCAAGCACCGGCAACTGGCGCCGTCCATCCATGCCCAGCCGCTGAACCCGAACATCGATTTCAGCAACACGCCCTTCGTGGTGCAGCAGCGCCTGGCCGACTGGCCGGACCCTGCGGATGGCCTGCCACGGGTGGCCGCCATCAGTTCGTTCGGGGCCGGCGGCGCCAATGCCCATGTGCTGATCGAGGACGCCCTGCTGCAAGCGCCACCCGCGCCCACCGGCCCCCAGGCCTTTGTATTCAGCGCGCACAGCGCCGGGCAACTGCGCAGCTACCTGCAGCGCTTTGTCGACTGCCTGGAGCATGAACACGCCCTGGCACCGCAGCACCCCGAGCACTACCTGGGCCTGCGCTGCTTCACCACGCGGGATGTCGCCAGCACCCTGCTGCACGGGCGCCAGGCGTTCGAGCAAGCACGGTTGGCCGTGGTGGCCGACGACTTCGACGCGCTGCGCCGGCAGTTGAGCGAATGGTTGATGAGCCCGCCGGCCGACGACGCACGGGTGCTGCTCAGTGGCCCGGCCCCTGCGCCCGAGTGTGCGGCCCTGGCCCGCACCTGGCTCGATGCGCACCTGCCCGCGACGCCGCCAGCGGCGACCCAGGCGTGGCGAAAGGTGCCGCTGCCCGGCTATGAATTCTTGCGTCGTCGCTACTGGATCAGTACGCCGCCCACAGTGAGCAGCCCACCGCTGCCGGCGCCACCGCACGCTGCGCCCGCGGTGACGCCACAAGACATTCTCGACCGCCTGGCCCGCCGGGAAATCAGCCAGCAACAGGCCCGCGACCTGCTGCGTTCGATGCTCTGAATTCGCCTGTTTCCACCTTCAAGGGAGTGATGCAATGCAGCAGCCGACTATCGCCATCATCGGCGCCGGGGCCAGTGGCCTGGGCGTGGCAAAGGCCCTCGGCGAAGTGGGCCTGGCCTTCGAGATCATCGAGGCCACCGCGCGTTTCGGCGGCAACTGGCAGCCCGACGGCCCGGCCTCGAAAATGTATGAAGCGGTGCACCTGATCAGCTCCAAGCGCAACACCCAGTTCGCCGACTTCCCGATGCCCGAGCACTACCCGGACTACCCGCGGCACACCCAGGTGTTCGACTACCTGACGCAACTGGCCGAGCATTGCCAGCTGCAGCAGCACACCCGCTTCAACACCCGCGTCACCCACATGCACAAGACCGCCGACGGCTGGCTGCTGAGCTTCGACGACGGGCGCCAGGCCCGCTACGAGGCGGTGGTGGTATGCAACGGCCTGCTCGGCACGCCCAAGGTGCCGCAGTACCCCGGCACCTTCAGCGGGCAGGCCCTGCATGCCAGCGCGTACCGCAGCTCGGCACAGTTTCGCGGCAAGCGCGTGCTGGTGGTGGGTGGCGGCAACTCCGGTTGCGACATTGCCGTGGACGCCGCGCAAACCGCCAGCCTGGCGCTGCACTCGACCCGGCGCGGCTACCACTACATGCCCAAGTTCATCGATGGCCAGCCGACCCAGGAATGGCTGATGGATCAGGCGCCGAAATTTGCCGACGAGGACGAATACTGGGCGCACGTGGAGCGCAGCTTCAAGTTCGCCGGCTACGACGGGCGCGACTATGGCCTGCCCGCACCGGACCACGGCATTCGCGAATGCCACCCCATTCTCAACTCGCAGATTCTCTACTACATCGGCCATGGCGATGTGCAGGCCAAGCCCGACATCAGCCATTTCGACGGCCAGCAGGTGCACTTTTGCGACGCCAGCGTAGCCACCATCGACCTGATCGTATGGGCCACCGGCTACGGCATCGACCTGCCGTTTCTGCCGCTGCAGACCTTCGACTGGCAGCGCGATTTCGACTCGCTGTTTTTGCGCATGCTGCCGGCCGAGCACGACGACCTGGTGTTCGTCGGCTACCTCAACACGCCGTCGGGCATCGGCAACCTGGCCAACATGACCGGGCGCTTCGTGGCCGCCTACCTGCAGGCCCGTGCCTTGCGCAGCCCGGCCTGGCACACCGTGCAGCAGATCAAGCGTCAGCCGCAGCTGCTCGACCTGGGCCAGCAGCGCTTCATGCAGACCCAGCGCCACGCCCACGAAGTGGACCTGTGGAAGTTCATCCGGGCCGTGAACTTTCTGACCGCGCGGCTGCAGCCCTCGCCACCCTTGGCGCGTAGCGCCTGACCATCGACGACACGCCGGGGAACCGACCATGAACCAACCGACCCACCTGCCCCTGACGGGCGACCCGGATGCCGGCGCGCTGAGTGCGCGCCAGGCGCTGCTGCTGCTCGACAGCCTGGATGCCGGCGCCGCGCCGCCGCTGGAGCAGCGCCTGCTGGAGGACCTGCGCGATCTGCTGCTGGGCGTGCTGAAGATCGACCCGGCGGACTTTTCGCCCACGCGTGCATTGATGGACTATGGCCTGGACTCCATCGCCTCCACCGAAATCGGCACGCTGTTCACCCAGCGCTTCGGCATCAGCGTGCCACCGACGGTGTTCTTCGAGTTCCAGAACCTGCAGAGTTTCTGCGGCTACCTGCTGGCCAACCATCACGGGCAGTTGCTCGAGCATTACGGTGACAGTGCGCCCTTGCCCGCCCCCGCACCGGTTGTGGCTGCGGCGCCACCGATGGCGCAGGTGGTTGCGCCCGTGGCTGCCGGCGCAGTGGCCACACCCGCTACGCAAGGCCCCTTGAGCATCGAGGCGCTGTGGCAACGCTATGAGCACCTCGCCCCCGCTGCCCCGGCGGTGGTCCAGGGCACGCGAGTGAGCAACGAGTACGAGCCCAGCCAGGCCCTGCTCGACGAACAGTTCAGCCTGTGCCAGCAGGCCACGCGGGTGCAGATCCACCGACCCGGCGCGCCGCGCCTGGAATGCGCGACCTATGGCAGCGGCACGCCGGTGCTGATGCTGGGCGGGCTGGTGATGCAGTACGACGTGATGTGGCGCCTGCAACTGCAGGCGCTGGGGCGCGGGCACCGGTTGATCATGCTGCACCTGCCCGGCTGCGGCGAGGCCGAGCTGCCGCCCGCGTTCGACATTGCGCACCTGGTGGCCGATATCGTGGTGCTGCTGGATCAGCTGGGTATCGACCAGCCGCTGCCGGTGATCGGCTATTCGTTCGGCGGCGTGCTGGCCCAGGCCTTTGCCCTGGCCCACCCGCACCGCTGCGCAGGGCTGTGCATCAGCGTCAGTTCGCCGTTCAGCGAAGGCGCGTCGAACTTCCCGGTACTGATGGGCGAGCTGCAGAAAAGCCCGCGCTTCATGACCCTCAACCGCGGCTGGAACATGGCAGCGCTGCCGGCCTACCAGCAGGTGATCGGCGACTTCGACCTGCGCCCGCAGTTGGGCAACCTGCACTGCCCGTGCAGGATCATCTGCGCCAGCGACGATGCCTATCAGCCGCCGGCCTACTCGGCGCTGATCGCCAACGCCGTGCCGCATGCCGAACTGATCGAGGTGCAGGGCGCCGGGCACCTGCTGGGCTTTACCCATCACCAACGCTACAACCAGTTGCTGCTGGAGTTCCTGCACAACCTGCCAACCCCCGAAGGCCCGGCCCGGCGCCCCGTGCCCCCGGTGTTTCAGCCGGCCACCGCGCACACCCTGCAGACGCTGGAAGACTACGTGCGCCAGGGCGAACAGGGCCACTGCGCGATCCTGTCGGCGCCCGCCGCGCAGACCGCCCTGCTGCTCAATCACCTGGCCAAGCGCGGCAAGCGCGAGCCTGCCGATTACCGCAGCTACTTCATGACTTCGCTGGAGGAAGCCTTGGATGCGGCCCTGCGCCTGGCCCGCCACCATGCACGCAACCGCACCCCCGACGGCCAGGGCGAACTGCTGCTGATCGACGACAGCGGCTACTGGGCGCGCTACTTCAACCCGCTGCAGCGCGCCGATGCCAGTGCGCTGGTACCCGGCATCCGGGTGGTGGCGAGCCTTGCCCAGGCGCTGGCCTACCAGCGCCAGCATGGGCCCGAGCAACTGGCGGCGGTGGCCTGCATCCAGGCCGCCGACGCCAACGCCGAGGCCTGCGATGCCTGGCTGCGCGAGCTGGCCGGCAGCGGCATTCTCAGCCTGGTGGTGGAGCCTGCCCGGCAGGCCGGGCACTGGCCGTTGCTGGCGTTGTGCGAAAGCCCCGACCTGATCGTGCTGGGCGAGGGCCTGAGCGGGTTCCAGGCGCCGCTGGGCGCCTGCCTGGTACATGAACGGGTGAAGAACCCGTGGCTGATGACGCCCAACGAAAGCTATGTGCGCCATGTGATGAGCAACTTCGGCCTGCCGTTCAAGCTGGCCTTCGAACACCTGATGGCGCAGTTCGCCGCCGGGCTGAGCGTGGATGAACAACGCGAACTGCGCCGCATCGCCAGCAGCAGCGAAGCGACCTACCAGGCGCACCTGTGCTACGGCAACCGCGGTTACGCGAAGATCGCCCGCATGCACGGCTTCGATGGGCGCTTCCACGAGGCTCGCGGGGTGCGCTCACGGCTGATGCACGATGGCGAACCCTCGCGGGAAATCATCGACTGCTTCGTCAACGTGGGCACCTGCCCGCGCGGCCTCAACCCGCTGGATGTGATCGAGCAGGTCGCGCGCCAGCACGACACCCGGCGCGACTACTGGGGCGAGCTGCAAGGCCTGCTGCAGCACAACACCGGCCTGCCGATGGCGCTGCCGGCCTCCAGCAACGTCACCGCCGTGGAGGCCGCGCTGACCCTCGGCCTGCTGGCGGCCAGGGGCGAACGTCACAAACTGCTGTGCTTGAGCGGCGGGCTGGGGTTCTCGATGCTCAGCGCCGCGGCCTCGCACACGCTGGGCTTCGATATCTTCCGCGCGCCGTTCGAGCCACTGCATGCGCATACAGTGTTCATCGACCCGCTGGCCGAAGACGCCGAGGCGCAGTTGCAGGGCCACCTGCTGAGCGGAGAAATCGCCCTGGTGTGGTTCGAGACGATCCAGGTCGATGCCAATGCCTCGCGCCCGGTGCCGCCCCACCTGATCGCGATGATCGAGCGCCATCGCGACGCCGGCGGCTACCTGGTGGGCATCGACGAAACCCAGACCAACCTGATGACCGGGCGCTTTCTGCACAGCCAGGCACAGGTGCCGCAGCCGGATATCGTGGCACTGGGCAGCGCGCTGTGCGACAGCCTGCTGCCGATGGGCGTGGTGCTGTGCAGCGAGGCCGTGACCCACGCGGGCGCCCAGCGACAACCGCAGCGCGTGGCCGACCTGCAGGGGCGCGGCATCAGCCAGCTGAGCGCGCACCTGGCGCTGAACTGCCTGCAGGCACTGGAGCGCGAGGGTGCGCTGGCCCATGCGCGAACGCAGGGGGAGTACTTCCACCAGCGCCTGCTGGAGCTGCAACGGGCGTTCCCGCTGATTCGCGCAGTGCGCGCCGAGGGCCTGCTGCTGACGGTGGAGCTGGAGCTGGCCGGCACCCCGGCGTTTGTCGAGCGCAGCTTCGGCTACCTGCTGTGGGGCAGCCTGCTGCGCGACCCCGAAGGCGGGGTGGCGGCAGCCGTGTGCCCGATCCACAACCACTGCCTGCGCTACCTGCCGCCGCTGAACATCGACCGCGACAGCATCGACCTGATGGTCGCCAACCTGCGCCGGGCCCTGGCCCGGGGCGTGGACGGCGTGCTGCAGGACTGCGCCGAACACAACCGGCACCTGGGCGATACGCGCACTGCGCAGTTTCTGTCGAGCCTCACCCACCCTAAAAAAAAAGGACCCAACCTGTGACTGAGCACACTCGCGTCAACTCGCCAAGCCACGCCGCACCGGGTGTGGCCGCCATTCGCCCGCTGACCGGGCCAGGCCCCAGGGTGTGCATCGTCGGCGCCGGGGTCGGCGGCCTGTCGATGGCCCGCGCGCTCAAGCGCAAGCACATTGCCTTCGACTGCTTCGACAAGCGCGACCGCATCGGCGGTATCTGGGCCTTCGACCACACGGGCGAGCACACCTCGGTGTGGCACAGCATGAACATGAACACGCCCAAGGGCCTGTACCAGTTCAGCGACTTCCCCATGCCGTCGCATTACCCGGACTTCCCCTCGCACCGCCAGGTGCATGCGTACCTGGACAGCTTCGTCGAGCACTTCGCGCTGCGCGACAGCATTCACCTGGAGTGCCCGGTGCAGCACACCGAGCGCCTGGCCGACGGCACCTGGCGGGTGACCCTGGGCTCGGGCGAAGTACGTCACTACGACGCGCTGGTGGTCGCCAACGGGCACCACAACACGCCCAACCTGCCGGACTACGCAGCCACTGCCCGGATCGACAGCATCCACTCCAAGCACTACCGCTATCGCCACCCCTACCAGGACAAGACCGTGATGGTGGTGGGCGTGGGCAACAGCGGCGCGCAGATTGCCGTGGACGTGAGCCACGATGCACGCATGACCTACCTGTCGCTGCGCCGTGGGGTGTACGTGCTGCCGCACTACCTGTTCGGCATTCGCGTGGACAAGGTGATGGGCCCACTCAACGACTGGTGGGTGAAGAAGCTTCTGCCCTACCCGCTGACCGGGCTGATGTTCACCGGCCTGTACAAGCTGCTGATCGCCAAGCGCAAGCAACTGGGCATGCCCAAGCCCGACCACCTGATGATGTCGAGCCTGCCGACGCTGTCGGAGAACTTCGCCAACCGCGTGGGCGACGGCAAGCTCAAGGTGGTGCCGCAGGTGCAGCGCATCGACGGCAACACCGTGCACTTCGTGGATGGCAGCAGCCTGGAAGTGGACGCGGTGATCTACGCCACGGGCTATCACACCGACTTCCCGTTCTTGCCCCAGAGCCTGTTGCAGATCGAGGAAAACCGCATTCCGCTGTACCAGCGGATCTTTTTGCCCGAGGTGCCGAACCTTGCCTTCATCGGCGTGTTCCAGGCCGTGACCTGGGGCTTTCTGGACATGATGGAGCGCCAGGCCGAGGTGGCCGCCGACTACTTTTCCGGTGCGTACCAGCGCCCCGGTGCCGAGGCCGAGCGCGCGCACATTGCCGCCGAGCGCAAGGTGATCGAGCGCGAGTTCCTGGCCACCCCACGCAACAACTACGAGATGCACGGCCCCACCTACCTGCACTACCTGGCCAAGGAGCTGCGCCAGGGCCGCGAGCGGGCCCAGGCCGGCAATCGCCAGAGCCCGTTGCTGAGCATCGCCCACACCTATGACGCCAGCAGCGCCGCACACCACGTCCAAGAGTGGGAGCCGGTCTCATGCCCGTCGTGACGCCGGTCGCCGTGGTCGGCATGAGCGCTCGCCTGCCGGGGGCGCCAGACCTGCGCGCGTTCTGGCAGCTGTTGCGCGAAGGCCGCGATGCGGTCGGCCAGGTGCCGGCCGAGCGCTGGAACTGGCGCGACCACGACAGCACGCTGAACCCCGGGGAAGAGACCACCTACTGCCAGCGCGGCGGCTTCATGCCCTGGGTCGACCGCTTCGACGGGCGCTTCTTCGGCATTCTGCCCCGCGAAGCGCAAGGCATGGACCCGCAGCAACGGCTGTTCTTGCAGGCGGCCTGGGCGGCGCTGGAAGATGCCGGCTATGCGCCAAGCCAGCTGGCCAAACGGCGGGTGGGGGTGTTCGTGGGCGTGGGCCATGCCGACTACCCCACGCTGATGCGCCGCGACGGCGTGCCCAGTGATGCCTGGCGCGGCACCGGCATTGCGCTGACAGCCATCGCCAACCGGGTGTCGTACTGCCTGGACCTGCACGGCCCCAGCGAGGCCATCGACACCGCCTGCTCCAGCTCGCTGGTGGCACTGCACCGTGCCCGGCAGGCACTGCAGGACGGTGAATGCGAGCTGGCGATCGTGGGCGGGGTCAACCTGCTGCTGGGGCCGGAGCTGTTCATCGCCTTCGGCAAGGCCGGCATGCTCAGCCATGCCGGACATTGCCAGACCTTCGCTGCCAGTGCCGACGGCTATGTGCGCGGCGAAGGGGTGGCCGCGCTGGTGCTTGCGCCGCTGGCGGCAGCCCAGGCCAACGGCGACTTCATCTACGGCCAGGTGTGCGCCAGCGCGCAGAACCACGGCGGCCGTGCCCACAGCTTTACCGCGCCCAACCCCAAGGCGCAGACCGAGGTGATCACCCGGGCCTGGCAGCAGAGCGGCCATTGCCCCAGCCAGGCGCGGATGATCGAGACCCACGGCACCGGCACGCCGCTGGGTGACCCGATTGAAATCAACGCGCTGAAGAACGCCCTGCCCATGACCGAGGCCGGCACGCCCATCGCACTGGGCGCGCTCAAGAGCCAGATCGGCCACCTGGAAGCCGCGGCCGGGATTGCCTCGGTGATCAAGAGCCTGCTGTGCCTGCAGCATCGCCAGGTGGTGGGCAACCTGCACCATGACGCGCTCAACCCGCAGATCGAGCTGGCGGGCAGCCCGTTCTATCTGCCCGATGCCACGCATTCCATGGGCGAACAGGATGCACCGCTGCTGGCCGGGGTGAGTGCGTTCGGGTTTGGCGGGGTGAATGCGCATGTGGTGCTCAAGGCTGCCGACAGGGGGAGCGACAGCCCTGGCGTGCCCGACGGCCAGGCGTATCTGGTGCTGCTGTCGGCCAAGGATGAAGACGGCCTGCGCGCCCGTGCGCGGCAGTTGCTGGCGGCCTTTGGCGAGCCCTTGCCCGATGCCGGCGGCGCGCTGCGCCAGGCGCTGGACGAACGTCTGCGCGACCTGCTGGGGCTGATGCCAGGCAACGGTGTGGCCACCCGGCTTGCCGAACTGAAGATGGACGCCGAGGATTTTGTAGGTTGCCTGGAGCAGGCGCTGGACGCCCTGCAACTGGACGTACCCATCGATGCATGGCGCGGTGCGGTAAGCCTTGAAGAGGTGGTCGAGCGGCTGGTGGGCGAAGCGGCGGTGCAGCCTGAAGAGGCGGCACGGCTGGAGAGCTTGAATGCGTTGCCGGGCGACCTGTCGGCCAGCCTTGCGGCCATCGCCCGCAGCCTGCAGGAGGGGCGCGATGCGATGGTGCGGCGGCTGGCGGTGGTGGTCGATAGTCGCGAGGCGTTGTTCGAACAGCTGCGGGCGTATCTGGGGTCGTCTGATTGCCCCTCGGATACCCGGTGGCACAGCGCTGATGGGCTGACCGCCAAACCGGCGCCGGAGGCAGGCAGTGGCCGGGCCGACCGTGCACTGCTCGAGCAATGGGCTGCGCATTGGGTGGCCGGCAAAGTACCGAGCCCAGGCTGGGCCACGCTGTATGGCGACGAACCGCGACCACACAAGTATCCCTTGCCGGCCTACCCTTGGCGGCTGGAGCGGGTGTGGTACAGCGCAGCCGTCGCAGCACCTGCGCCGGCCACGCCGGTACAGGCGTGGCTCGACTGCTGGGCGCCTGGCGCGGCGCTGCCGGGTTCATGCATGGCGCTGGCCGCCCTGGTGGGCCATGTGGCCCAGCCAAGCAGCGTGCTGCACTGGAACGATGTGTGTTTTGGCCCGCCGGTTGCCCTTGCGGCAAGCGACACGCTGCACTTTACCCGCGCCCCACGGCATTGGCAGGTGAGTGTGAACAGGCAGGTGCTGCTGCAGGTCGAGACCGCGGCTGCGGTTGCTGCCGCGCCGGTATTGCAGGCGTTGCCCGTCACGGCAGAGGGTGTGCGGGCGACACTGCCTCAGGGCCTGGACGGCTACCGGCTGTGGGCTGCGCTGTTGACCCACCTGAGCACGGCGGCGGGCACCAGCCTGCCCTATCGCATTCGCACGCTGACGCTTGATCCCCAGGCGTTGCGAGACGCGCGGCAGCTGATTGTCGAGCGCCAGGGCATGACCTTCGATGTGGCCCTGTGCACGGCCGATGGCCGCTGCGCACTGCGCCTGGCGGGCATGCAGATGCGCGCCTTCGACCTTGTGCGCCAGCAGGTGAGCGCATGAAGGCGTGGTTGTTCCAGGGCCAGGGCAGCCAGCGCAAGGGCATGGGCGCGGCGTTGTTCGCGCGTTTTCCGGCGCTGGTGGCCGAAGCCGATGCGGTGCTGGGTTACTCGATCGAGCGTCTGTGCCTGGAAGACCCCGAGCAGCAGTTGAACCTCACCACCTTCACCCAGCCGGCCATCTATGTGGTGTCGTGGCTTGGCTACCTGGCGGCACGTGAGGATGGCGCCGTTGCCAGCGTTGCGGCCGGGCACAGCGTGGGTGAGTACGCGGCGCTGACCGCTGCCGGCGCGCTGGACTTCAGCCTGGGCCTGCGCATCGTCATCGAGCGGGCGCGGTTGATGGCCCAGGTGCAGGGCGGCGGGCTGGTGGCGGTGCTGGGCCAGGATCGGCAGCGGGTTCAGGCACTGCTGGACGAACGGCCGGATGCAGGCCTGGCCATCGCCAATATCAACAGCCCCACACAGATCATCGTAGGGGGCACGCTGGCAGCCCTTGAACAGTTGCTGGAGCACTGCACAGCGCGGGGGATTCGGGCCATTGCGCTGAAGGTGAGCGGGCCCTTCCATACCGCGCACATGGCCGCTGTGGAGCAACCGTTTCGGGACTTTCTGCAACGCATGAGCGGAGCGTTTCGCGAACCGGCATTCCCGGTGATCGCCAACGTGCACGCGCGCCCGCATACCCGCGACGGGCTGGTGGAGGCACTGTCCACACACCTGACCCACCCGGTGCAATGGCAGCAGGTGATCGAGCGGATGCTGGCCGAGGGCGTCGAGGATTTTGTCGAGATCGGCCAGCCTGCGATTCTGGGTGGGATGCTCAAGGCTATTCGTGAGCAGCCTGCCGTTGAGCGGTCGAATGCCCCTGCGCGCCCTGTGCTGGTGATTGCGCCTGACGCCCCCGCGCTGCTGAGCGAACTGGCACGCCACGGGGCCATGGGGCTGATCGACAGTCACGGCCTGGACCAAAAACAGTTGAAGGCCCGTGTGCTGCGCCTGAATGCCGAGCCGCAGGTGGGCGGCCGTTTCGGTATCCGCCTGCATGGCCGCGCTGATCCGGCACTGATTGATTGGCTGGCGGACCAGACACTGACCTGCATCGAGGTGCCGGCCCACTGGCAGCCCCTGCGTGAGCGCTGCCCTGGGGTGCGTTGGCAGGTGCGGGTCGAGTGCATCGATGAGCTGGAGGCTGACGCCGATGCGCTGGTGATTGCTGCCGATACACACCTGCCCCTGCTGCTGGCAGCGCTGGCCCGGCGCAAGCCTTGCGGGCCGAAGATCGGCGCCAGCGGCCTGATCGGCAGCCCTGCCAGCGCCCAGGCGATGTTCGATATGGGGGTGGATTTCGTGGTGTGCGGCAGCGTGTTTCTGCTGGGCAGCGAGGCCGGCCTGCCCGTCGAGCGTCAGCAGCAGCTTGCCGGCATGACACAGGCCGAGCATCGCCCGTTGACGGACTGGCGCTACCCCGAGTTCGCCAGCCGCACGCCCGGCTATGTGCTCGACAGGTTGCGCAACGAACAGGCCGAGGCGATGCAGGCCTTCTACCTCAGCGACAGCGGCGGCGATCAGGCCGCCCTGCGCGACCGCCTTGGCGACGCTGCCAACCCCGCGACCCAAGCCACCTGCGCACGCCGCGCACTGCAGGCCCACATGCTCGCCGGCCTCAACCAATGGCAACAGCCGGGCGATGCCTCGCTGTGGCTGTTCAATCACTGGCGCCAGCGCTGCCGGCCCGAGCTGCCCATTCCCATGCCCACGGAGCAATTGCTCAACCTGCTCTGCCCTCCCCTCTGCCCTTCAAGGACAACGCCATGACCCTGGTCGAGACGCTGCAAACGCGCATCAGCGAATTCATCTGCTGTGAAATGGACCTGCCACCCGAGGACATCGACCTGGATACGCCCCTGGGTGCGTTCGGGCTCGGCTCGCTGGCGGGCATGAAACTGATCGGCAGCCTGGAGCAGCAGTTTGGCTTGCGCCTGTCGCCGACCCTGGTGTTCGAGCACCCGACCATCGCCGAATTGGCCCTCGCCATCGCGGCGATTGCCGCCCGTGGGGAGGCCGCGCATGTTTGACAAGAGCTGCCTGAGCCCACAGGAACTGGCCAGTGCCACCGGCCTGCTGGCGGTGCACGATAGCCTGGCGCTGCGCGCCTGGGTGCACCCGCACAAGGTGCTGTTCACCCTGCTCGACGACCAGGGGGAAGAACAGCAGCAGGTCAGCTACCAGCAGTTGCTGGGGCGGGCCAACGCCATCGCCCGCCAGTTGCAGGCCGTGAGTGAGCCGGGTGATCGCGTGGCGCTGTTCTTCCCGCAGGGCCTGGACTTTATCGCAAGCTTTCTGGCCTGCCTGATCGCCGACCGCATCGCCGTCCCCGTCAACCTGCCGAACCGGCGCCGGGTGGAGCGTTGCCTGAGCATTCTGCATGACAGCGGCAGCTGCCTGCTGCTGGTGGCCGCAAGCGAACAGGCAATGCTGCAGCAGGCATTTGCCGGCACCCCGGCGGCGGCGCTGGCGATGCTGAGCCCTACTGACGATTGCGACGCACCGTTGACGTTCGCCCGGCCTGCGGAGCGTGACCCACAGCGCGTCGCCTTCTTGCAGTACACCTCCGGCTCCACCTCGGCGCCCAAGGGCGTGAGGGTGAGCCACGCCAACATCACTGCCAACCTGCGCATGATGCGCGACAGCTGGGCGCTGGACCACACCAGCGACTTCGTCACCTGGCAGCCGCACCACCATGACATGGGCCTGATACTCGGGCAGCTGCTGCCCATCGTGTTGGGCAACCACACGGTGATCATGGCGCCGGCGACCTTCGTGCGTCAGCCGCTGATCTGGCTGCAGGCCATTGCGCGGTACAAGGTGCGGTTGGCCGGGGGGCCGAACTTTGCCTACAACCTGGCGGTGGAGCGTTACGACGCCGAACGCCTGCAGGGCCTGGACCTGTCCCACTGGACCCACGCCCTCAACGGCGCCGACGTGGTACGCCCGGCAAGCCTTGCGCGCTTTGCGCAGCAGTATGCGGGGCATGGCTTCAGGGCCAGCGCGTTTGTGCCGTGCTATGGGCTGGCGGAGGCAACGCTGTTCGTGAGCGGCGGGCCGCAGGGGCGGCCGGTGTGCTCGGTGGTGGTGCCCGTGGATGCGGGGGCATCGCAGGAGCTGGTGGGGTGTGGCGAGCCTTCGTGGGAGGTGGAAATCGCAATCGTCGACCCGGCCAGCCGACAGCGCTGCACGCCTGGGCACATCGGCGAAATCTGGCTACGCGGGCCGAGCATTGCACAGGGCTATTGGCAGAACCCGGCGGCGACCGAGGCGGGTTTCAAAGCGCGGATCGACGATGGCAGCCCCCTGGATTACCTGCGCACCGGCGACCTGGGTTTTGTCGGCCCCGACGACCGCCAGCTGTACGTGTGTGGTCGGCTCAAGGACCTGATCATCTGCGAGGGCCGCAACCTGCACCCCGAAGACATCGAGTACACCGTGATCGAAGCCCTGGACGAGGTGCGCCCGCAGAGTTGCGCGGTGTTCAGCCACGACAACGAGCAGCAGCGCCAGACCCTGGTGGCGGCCATCGAACTGAACCGCGAGATCAAGCGCTGGCTTCAGGACAACCCGCGTCAGCTCAAGGCGGTGGTACGCAGCGCAGTGGTGGACCAGCACGGCATCACCCTCAACCGCATCGTGTTCGTGCAGCCCACCAGCATGCACAAGACCACCAGCGGCAAGATCCAGCGCGCGAAGATGCGCCAGCTGTACCTGGCGAGCGAGCTGGACCTGTTCGATGAAACCCGCTGAGCCGCTGGTGCAGTGGCTGGCAGACGCCGAAGCGCCGGTCAGCCTGGTCTGCTTTCACTGCGCAGGCGGCAGCGCGCAGAGCTTCTTTGCGTGGAAGCAGGCGGCGGCTGGGGTGTGCGAGTTGTACGCCGTGGAACTGCCGGGGCGCAGCCGACGCTTGCGCGAGCCGTTCGCCCGCTCGGTAACGGAGGTGGCCGCGGCGTTTGCCGAGCAGTGCCAGGCGTTGCCCGACAAGCCGCTGGTGCTGTTCGGGCACAGCCTGGGCGCCCTGCTCGCCTACGAGACTGCGCGGGTGTTGCTGGCGCAGGGGGTGCGCAAGCCCGTGCACCTGCTGGTGTCTTCTCGCCAGAGCCCGGACTGGCTGCCCGTGTGCGCTGGCCTGCCAGCACTCAATGACCAGGCCTTGCGCGATTACCTGGCGAACCTTGCCGGCACGCCACGGGAGGTGCTGGCGAACCAGGCGATGATGGACCTGGCGGTGCCGATACTGCAGGCCGACCTGGAGTTGATTCTGGGGTATCGCCACACGCATGTGCGCGGCCTGGACATCCCGGTGGATGCGTTTGGCGGTATGGGTGACGAGCAGGTGCGTTTTGAATCGCTGGCTTGTTGGCAGCGCGTGACCGAGGGTGGTTTCAGCTTGCGCATGATCGAGGGCGGGCACTTTGCGGTGATGCAGCAGCCGCAGGTGGTGATGGCGCGGGTGCGGGTGATCGGTGACGGCCTTGCAGCGACCGAGGGGCAGCATCGGCGCCCTCGCCCGCTGCTATGCGGAGGTGACTAGTCGGTGAGCATGGCGTGAGCCACGTCCTCGACCAGGGCTTTTGACATGCCGCTGAGGCAGTGTGCGGCCCAGATCAGCGAGGCGTCCTGTTGGGTGCCGGCTTGCAGGGTGAGCTTGTACACGCAGCTCATCAGCGCGGCGGCTTGCTCCAGCGCGAACTGCGCATTGTGGCCGGGTTGCACGCGGAACAGCCGGTCGGCGTTGGAGGCTGCTTCGCCTTCGCCGAAGGTGCCGACGCCGATGGTTTTGACCGCGTTTGTGGCGGGTGCAATCGAATCCTTGTCCATCCAAAATGCTCCTGCAGCGTTGCCAATTTCAGGAGGTGTGGGGGCTCTACAGGCGCCGCATAACCTTGTAGGAGCTGGCCTTGCCAGCGAATGCAGACACCGCCGTAGCCGAATGCACACCACAAAACCCTGTAGGAGCGGGCTTGACCCGCGAACGACCGCAACACGGTCGCATAGCACCCAAGCCCCCTACTACCCCATCAGTGAACAGCCTGAACCCGGCTCAACGCCACCTCCACCAACCCCCGCGCGTGCTCTATCTCATGCACGGCCGCCAGGCTGAGCATCTGCTGGGGGGCTTGGGAATGAAGTAGCACCGCGTGCTGCGACACGGTCTGTGCGCAGAGCAGGTATTCGGAGAGTTGGATGAGGATGTCTTCGAGGGTCTGGGAGGTGTGGTGGGGTGGGTCTGGGACGATTTTGAGCATGATGAACCTCTAGAGTCGATGAGGCTGCTACAGACCTGCTGTCAAACAAGAAGGTGGCAGCGGTACGCGGGTTGACAGACCGAGGACTCTAGAACTCGGCGCACACGAGTGTGCCCCACGTACAGCCGCCATAAAGGGTGCACGTGCGCCAAGAGTCAGGGACGGCCTGTCAAAGCCGGTCGTTGATGAGCAACGACGCTGAGGAGACTAGAGCGCTGACAGGGCCGGCGCAATGGCTGGCGTGCGGCGGGAGTATGATTGGGAAAGAGACTACAGGGAATAGGGAAAGGCTGAGGTTTGGATGTAACGGATTGCAAATCCGTTGTGAGAAATGCGCTTTAGCAGGACTTTAGTTCGCTGGTTGATAGGCCAGGATCGCCCTCGCCAGTTGCATCTCGTCCTCAGTAATTACCGTGCTTGCGGGCCGCAGCGCTGACAAGGCAGCTTGCAGCTCCACGCCCAGAATGGCGCCGTCGCTTGCCACGTAGGCCGCCGCGTCATTGCGGGCGTCTACGATTTTTTTATCCTGGTTTTTGCTGCTATTACGGCTGCTGGCTTCCGCGTCCTCGGTCAGGGTCACGGGAAACAGCGTCACGGCCAGAGACGAGGTAACGATTACTCCGAGGAACGTGGGTTCTACGGCGCGGCCATCCCCCGCCAAGGCGGGCAGAGAGCAGGAAAAACCGAGCACTATTGCCGCTAGTAAATGACGCACTTAGTCGCTCCATGCGGTAGACCGATCACCCAAAGCAAAACATACAAGCCATTTGACGTATATTTCCCGACCAATTCGACCATCCGGAAAAGAGCGATACCATCGTGCCCAGTAAGTTTTTAGTCTTCGCAAATTCAATATTAACCGGGTCATAATTATAAAGCTCTTACGCATGTATAGTGCGTTCGGCTGACTCAGCTATATTTTTATCCAATGTACAATCGGCCGCTTGATCAGGTGCTAAAGTGCTGCATCCTGCGCAGCTCGGATCTACATATTATCTCGACTTTCGGCAGCCCGCCGACATACTAAGTCATACACGATTTTAGCGATCTTGTTGGCCAGTAAAGGCGGTACTGCATTACCCACTTGGTGGTACTGCTGGGTTCGATTTCCTTCGAAATAGTAGTTGTCCGGAAATGTCTGAAGTCGCGCGGCTTCGCGAACAGTCAGGCTACGACATTGCGCTGGGTCGTAATGAATAAAGTAGTGCCCATCTTTTGAGATATGGCTGGTGATAGTAGTTGCCGGTAACTCGGCAAGCTGTACCCTGAAGCGGTCACTGAATTTACCACTTTCCCAATTTTTGTGAGCGGGAGCGAGGCCAGGAAGTGAGAATTGTTGATGGCCTTTGGGTGAATATTTATTATGCTCAGCAAACGTACTTGCAAAAGCGTATCGCCGAAGATCCGACTGCATATGACCACGGGAATTATGACTCATCCAATATTTGATATTGGGGTCCTGATACCAAGCATCTAGCGATTGGATACCGGTACTACCTTCACCTTGCTGCTTTAGAACTCGCTCACTACCTGAGCTGCTTGGCGCATCGAAAAGTGCATTTCGAGTAGCTCGCAGGGGTTCAATGAGTTCGCCATCTTCGAGCTCTGCGCAACGCAGCAAATCATCCACTTCATCGGCAACGGTTCGATACCATTCTTCCCGAGAATCCGACCGCCGTGAAAGTTTGCTTCTAAGTTTTGGCAGCCCACCAATAGCTTGCCTGACCGACACGGGGTCCACTGTATGCAAGAGCTCATGAGTCGGAACATTACCCTGCTCATCGACCGCTATTCCCAAAAGAATCACACGATGACGAGCTTGCGGAATTCCGTACTTTTCAGCCTCGATGATGAAGGACTTTGGGTTAACTCCATCTATACTATCTGAAGAACTGAACGATTCCTCGGAGACCAAAGAGCAAATCTTGTATTTCTGCCCACCTTCTACCCCATCCAATGCTTTGGTAGGATCAACCAAATCATTCAAGATCTGCGAAAAAATCCCCTTACCCCCGACCTTGGAAGACAAGATCCCTTTAACGTTTTCCATGACAAAAACAGTGGGGCAGTAATCCTTGATGATGCGAAGATAATCTTTGTAAAGAAAATGACGATGATCATTCTCAGGTACGTAACCCTGCTTGGCTTGGTTTCTGGCTCTACCAACGATCGAGTACGCTTGGCATGGAGGGCCACCAATCAGGACCCACGGGCGACCATCCTTAATCAATCTGGCTTTGATGAGTTCATTCAGCTCCTCGTCACCCTCTATCGAACCCAAGGTTATCTGCCTTGCCTCCTCCTCGGCCCGGTTCCAGAATTCTGCTGTTTCTGGACTACTGGGCGTTGTTGCCTCTCCATTGCAGTACCGATAATAATCCTGCAGACCGTCTCGGTACTCGCGCTTGAGCAAACGGTAGAAAGCACGGAGTCTGAGCGTTCTTCTCGCGACAGGATCCATTTCGGCAGAAACGATGATATCGAAGTGCTTGCCATCACCGGAGGATGAAAAACCTTCACCCATCCCGCCAGGACCTGCGAAAAGGTCAACGATCTGGATAGCGCCCTCAACTGCAGCAGCTGGCTCGGCGATCACCTTCGGCGGAAAAAGGAGGTTCTGGTAATGGGTCATGGGCATCATTTTTCAAGAATCAGGAATGGCAACAGCGTACGCAGCCGAGCCGCGATACTCTACCAGGATTGAGGCACCAGCGCAGCTGCAACCGCGCTCGTGGCAATCAAATCCCCTCCGCTCACGCTGTGGAGTGGTCAGTAATCGTCGCGGCAGCTCCTCGAGGCACACTTAGGGGATCAATCATGGACATAGTCAGTAAAGAAACCAGATCTCGCATGATGTCGAACATCCGGGGTAGCAACACAATCCCGGAGATGAAGGTCAGAAAATTTTTGCATAGGCATGGCTTCAGGTTTCGATTGCACCCTAGAGAGCTGCCTGGTCGTCCAGATATTGTATTGCCTCGTTACCACCTCTGCATATTCATTCATGGCTGCTTCTGGCACAGACACCCCGGATGCAGGTACACGACCACGCCCAGTTCTCGCAAAGAATTCTGGTACTCCAAGTTCGAACAGAACGTGAAGCGGGATGTAAAAAAAAGAAACGAACTTCTAGATCTGGGTTGGCGCGTATTCGAGCTTTGGGAATGTGGAATTCGCAAGCGAGACTTGGAAATGAACTGGCTCCTGGATGCAGTGCAGGATTTGAACCAACAATATACTTCCTGGCCCGTTTTCCTTGTCGCTCACTCCAGCTGACCGTAGTACCTATGTAGTGGTTTAATGATTCCGGGCACCCATTTAGGCGAGAATGCTCGCCATAGAGAGGTGTCTGATGACCAAGCAACGTCGTACCTTTACCCCTGAGTTCAAGCGCGAGGCTGCGTGCCTGGTGCTCGACCAAGGCTACAGCCATATCGAAGCCGCCCGTTCGCTCGGATTGGTCGAATCGGCGCTTCGTCGATGGGTGAGCCAGCTTCAGCAAGAACGTAGCGGTGTTACTCCCACCAGCAAGGCTCTGACACCTGAGCAGCAAAAAATCCAGGAAACTCGAAGCCCGTATCAATCGGCTAGAACGGGAAAAATCGATCTTAAAAAAGGCCACAGCGCTCTTGATGGCCGAGGAACACGAGCGTTCGCGTTAATCGATCAACTGCGGGCTCAAGAGCCTGTTGATCTGTTGTGCTCGGTATTTGATGTCAACCGATCTTGCTACTACGCGTACTGCCGGAAACGTCGGTATGCGGATGCCGAACGAGTAGTCTTGCGTAGCCGCGTGAACGAGTTGTTTACGCAAAGCCGAAGCGCTGCGGGCAGCCGGAGCATCATGCTGATGATGAAAGAGGACGGCATGCAGATCGGGCGATTCAAGGTACGTAGGTTGATGCGCGAGCTGAACTTGATCAGCAAACAGCCGGGCTCCCATGCCTACAAAAAGGCTACCGTGGAGCGGCCTGATATCCCGAACGTGCTTGATCGCGGGTTCAGCGTGGCATCCCCGAACAAAGTCTGGTGCGGTGACATTACGTACGTCTGGGCTGAAGGCCAATGGCACTATCTGGCGGCTGTCATCGACCTTTGTGCCCGGCGTGTTGTAGGTTGGGCGTTCTCAGCCAAGCCTGATGCCGACCTGGTGATCAAGGCATTGGATATGGCCTATGAGCAGCGTGGCCGGCCTCAGAATGTGCTGTTTCACAGCGACCAGGGCAGCCAATACGGCAGCCGGAGTTTCCGCCAGAGACTATGGAGATACCGCTTCACGCAGAGCATGAGTCGGCGCGGCAACTGCCACGACAACGCGCCGATGGAGCGGCTATTTCGCAGCCTGAAGACTGAATGGATACCGACGGTGGGCTACATGAGCGCTGTGCTGGCACAGCAAGATATCATTCGGTTTTTGATGGAGCGGTACAACTGGCGGCGACCGCATCAATTCAACGAAGGGCTACCGCCTGCGGTCGCAGAGGAAAAACTCAATTCAGTGTCCGGGATCAGTTGACCACTACACAAGGGAAGTGGGGCTGTTCCGCACTATCACCCACGATAGTGGATTGGGAACGCGTCAAGCGTCGCGATTATCCTTGCCTGAAAGCCATCGCTCATCATCTTCGGCACACACAATACACAAGTAGGCCCGAGCTCTTGAAAGCGCGACATAGGCAAGCTCACGCTGCTCCATTTCCTCGCCGCTGACGATGAGAATTACTGCCGACCGCTCCAGCCCCTTGAACCGCCGTACGGTATCTACGACCACGTCTTCGAGTACCATGGATTCGGCATTTGTAAACGGAATATTTGTTCCACTACTTTTTTCGAGAAAGCTTGTCCGAGTCAGAGGCCCATTGACAAGGACTGCAATGTCACCAGGAGCTACTTCCTCTTTGTGTACGAGTCGTCGAAGCTCTCTGTAGGCAGCCGCGATTTTCGAATCAGGACTATCAGCGTTGAGCCAAGAGACCTCAAGACCATCGGGCCCATCGGCGATTATCTCGGGGCCTGAATAATGTGTCGAAGCGGCTTGGTGGATGTTCTTCGTGTTGCGAAGATTTCGAGAAAGCCTAACCGGAACCACGCTCAGATCATGAACACCATTCCCGGCGCTGTCGTAAATTTTCTGATTGCTATCCAAGAAAACGCGAAGACTTCCACTGCTAGTGAGACAGGCTTCGATAGCGACCCACCATTCAGCACGGAAATCCTGGCCTTCATCGACAATAATGGTGTCCCACTTTAGAGCAGGCTGGATCTCCATCGCACAATAGAGCGCGTTTGGTAGGGCGCTGTCGTAGAGATCCTGCTCACAGGTATCGGACGGTGTCGGGACCCCCACCTGACGCGAGATGCGCCCGCACAGCGCATGAAATCCAGCAACTGTTAGGTTTTCAACGTCTTTCAATTTTCGCTCAAGGTTTGTTGCCAACGGGCGACTATGACAAGTCAGTAGAGTCCTGCGACCTGCTGCGGCGGATCTAAGCGCTTCCTCGATCGCCACCACAGTCTTGCCAGTCCCTGCCCCACCCCGGATTAGAGCTCTCGGTATATCACGGATGATATCCAATACATGGTACTGGGACGGTTCAAGGACGCGAAACTCCGTATCGGCGTCCGCTAGAGCAGCGCCGATCCGGAAACTAAGGGTGAAGGGGTGCGCCAGTAGCCTTTCCAGCGCAGCGATGCCGTCACGACCAAGCGGTTGACAGTTGTTAGGCCGATGTCCCGCCTTCAACCGGTCGGCGATCCATTCGCCCAGCCTCTGCTCAAACTGAAACGAGCAGCAGAACACCCAGGCCGGGCGATCAGCTCCGAGGTCGCCTCGGGGAGAAGCCGTGCTCGGGAAGATCACACCATGAGCGGCATGTATGAAACGCTTTGGCCATCTGGCTGATCTATTAAGACGGCTGAGGATCTCATGCTTAGCACCTCGCGCCTGCGCTACTGGATCCTTGATCTTGTGGACAAAATTGCCGTGATCAGTGCTGCGCCACTGAGAGTCCTTTGGATCGAAGGTAATCTCCTTCCCCCCTTTGACCTCAATCGCAAGGATACCGTGATCAGGATGTGCAACGAGAAAATCGCATTCGCCATCTTTCTCGTTCCCCAGCCTGTCGGTACCCAGCCAGGGACTTGAGTAGAAGACATGAAAGGCATCATTGAGAACCTCTGCCAGGCGGTTATATACGCGAACCTCAGCGCGGCGCCTCGGATCATCCAGTACCGATCGTGGCAGTTTCCTTGGCCAGAGTACTGCCATCAGTCTCTCCTAAGCATGTCTTCGAAATATCCGAGTCCCGAGCCTGTACCGTCACCGATCAAAAAGGCACGGTCCAAGAAGCTGTTGAAAGCCTCGCATGAAGTCTCTGGAGCAAGACAGCAAGCATGGCACACTGAGTGCGAGTAACTGTTGATCGCTTCCATCATGTCCGTGATGCAAAGCGGGTCGGATGAACACCACTCGATCGCGTCAATCGCGCGCTGAAGAATGCCCTCTATGCACCCTGTCTTTCCCTGCCGCTGAAGTCCGCCAAGCGTTCCGTCCGAATCCGGTGTCGCCGTATAAATCAGAAGCCCGGCCATCTGCTCATCGCCACTCCCGGCATAGATCCTCTCTTGAAGGGACGCTGAGGAGTATCCACATTCCAGCGTAAGTTGGCGCATGAGTGCATGCGCAAGCGTGTGGCAGAGCATGTATCGAGGGGTGATCACCTGCAACGGCTTGGTGTCGCCGCCGTACCGTTCCTTCCAGTCCGCCTGATGCCGAACCTCACACTCGGAGGCACGTGCAATGACATCAGGACGGTTTTCCCATATTGATAGCCGCTCTTCGTTTAAAGCGAGAAAGATGCCCTCGCCGCGGACGTCGATGGCAGGGAGCCATTCAAGTGGTTCCTTTGAAAGCGGCGCTACCTCGGGCGAGTCGGGATCACCAGGCGGATTGATCCGGGTGAATCCTTTGATGGCGCGAACTTCCCGAAGACGGACCGCTCGTACAACTCGAAAGATCCATGGAGCGATTTCCGGAGATACGATTTCTCTTCGAGTTTCGAAGTCGATGTCTGGAGTCCGACTACGACCTGGTTCGGTGACGAACTGTCGATATTCTGCCGGGCGCAAATCGTCGGTTCGGAGCTGCCCATACGATGCAAGGCGGTTTCTGATCGCCTCTGCCAGATCCGCTGGCGACATTTCCAGATCCTTCAAAATGTTTTCCAAATCACCTTTCGCAAGAAAGCCGATGTAGTCCTCCAACCTTGCTAAATCATCGAGATTCGTGAGAGAGCTCCACCAATCGCCCAATACTTCCTGAAGACGGTCGGACCACGGCGGGATGCTGAGTGCTGACTCTGTCACCGCAAAGTACAGGTTGGACGCGCCGCGCTGGACCGCGTTCTGTTCCTTACCACAGACTTCATCGCCGTCGGCCAGCCATGGTCGATGCCCCCGGCATTTCGGTCCATGCTCCCAGGTCTTCTTTGAGAAAACACCGTCCATTGACCGGCGTGCATCGCATTTCGGGCAACTGAGGATAAGCCCTGCGAGACCGGGACTCTCGGATTGCAGCATCAGCCCAGGGTGACGGTCTACGTTGTCACGCTGCGCCACCCGGCACTCAGGTTTGTGCCCCACCCACCAGTCCCAGGGAAATTCGTCTACGTGTCCATGCTTACAGGCCATGACGAAACGGACGGGGATGACGAAAACCTTGCTGTTGCCATGGGCTTTTTCCGTGCATGTCGGACAGTAACGATAAGCATGGCCCGGATCGTTCTTCCAACGCCGTTCCGGCTTGATGACGTCGCAGCTAGGGCATTGCAGCCATTTAGGGAAGCGCACAGCAACGAGACGTCGATTGTCCGGATCATCATCCTTCCTACGCTCCAGCGTAACAGGGGGCGTTCTGAAGCCCTTCACACCAAGCTTCTTCTGCAAGCGCGTCTCTCGTATGACCTGTGGGTGGGCCAAACCAGCAGGAGGAAAGGAGCGATCCCATTCCTCAAGTCCCGCAGCGATTCCAGAGACAGCTCCGCCTCCCGCCCGAAAGTCAACTACCGAGCCAGGACCAAATGTCGAAACAACTGCACTACGCCGCAGATCCTGAAGGTCATTCTTCATGTGTATCATCCTTTACCCTGAGGGCAGGGGCCATCCTGAAAGGGGTTCCGGCCTCTACAGTCCGCATGGAGTTGGGGGTCGGCCAAGCTGCGCCGGTATCGCGGCCAGCAGCTCGGCGAGCGGCTGCACGCTCGGCGCTCTGAAGAAGGGATTTCCCTCCCTTGTAGTCGCTCCAGTAGACAGTAGGGGATCTTGCCCTCCATGTGTCGAGACGACGTTCAAGCTCTTCCCGAACAGCTATCTCTTCTGGATCGATCCGATCTGCACGCTCGACGATCCGGTCGATGAGATCCATCGCCAGATCCTCTGCGTCGTCATCCATTTGCGGAGAGTCGAGCATGCCTGGTACGAGATGACGTACTGCAGCCACCAGCGCCGCATGCAGCGCCCGGTCGCGAGCCCGTGATGCGAAGGGAGTAACGCTAGTCGCCTCCACGTCCCTGTAAAGGGTGCGGTGCCAGCTGCAGAACGTTTCGAAATGCGAACGATCCCGAGCCTTGGCGTTGTTGAGGACCGGGACAACGAGTCCGCTAACATCTCCCCGCCCGACCCGACTAGTCGACTGGATGTACTCGGCGATAGTCTTGGGTTGCCCATTGACCAACATGAGACCCAGTCGGGAAATGTCCACACCGACGCTGACCATATTTGTCGCAAGAACAGCGTCGACAGCCCCCGGAAGCCCGACTTTGATGTCGAGAAGGTCGAGCATCCCGCGGATTTCTTCCTGTGTTCTCCGGGATGTGAGCTCCTCAACGTTGCTGAGAGGCCTTCTTTCTTCGGAGCGAGCATCAGCGTAGAGTGCAATACTGTCGGTGACGTCGTCCTGCATGAGGACGAGCGCTCCGCCAAGCTCGCGAAGGGAGTTGAAGTACCCAACGAGCGTCCAGTAGGCGTCCCGACGAACATCATCGCTGAATGCCCCAAAAGCAGTTTGCAGCAGGGAACCTGCGACGGCCTGCAGGGTAAACTTTGCCGATCGACCCGCCGTCGTGACACCAAGATATCGCCTTCCCACTGCCTTCGGTCGACGATCACGGACCGCGAAACCAGAGTCGTCGTGATCGATCGCTGGCGGAGGGAACTGGAACGCTTCGCGGTCAAAAAGAGCCAACACCTGCTCCGACGCTCTGCGGATCGTCGCTGTCGAACCGATAATCTTTGCCCGATGCCCGCGCGCGGCGAACATCAGGTCAAATGCCGCTTCATAGGTTCCAGCGATTGTCCCCAAGGGCCCCGAGATGAGGTGCAGCTCATCTTGGATGATAAGATCAGGCGGAGCGCCATCCCAAACACCAAATAGGCTGTTGGTTCTTTTCTCGCGGATGACCTGGGCAAACTTGTCAGCCGTCCCTATAAGCAGGGTCGGCCGGTTGTCATAGACATCCTCATCGACAGTGAAGACGGGCAAAACCCCGCACATCTTGCATGAACTGTTCGTGCATTCAACATCAACAGGTGAGATCGCGCTCGCCATCGACCATTTCAGTTTCTCGCCACAGACCGGGCACCGGGAGAGCTGCTTCGGAGATGAAACCTCCAAAGCCCCTTGAAGTGAGGCGAAGGCAACTGCACGCTTGTTCGGTGTAGCGTCTCCGCCCACCCACAGCCCGATCGAAAACGGCTCATCCCCTTGCAACGGCAGGCCAGCGGGAGAAGATACTCTCCCGGAGCGCATCGCTTCCAAGGCCACTATCATTGCGGCAGACCGCGCAAATTGCTGGGTGGTCAGCAAGCGAAGTGTGTAACGCATCAAGGCGCAGACCCCCCCGTGATCATTCGGATCATCGGAGAGGCGGCGATAGACGGCGATGCATGCGATCAGCGCAAGGTATGCTTCGGTCTTGCCTCCACCAGTGGGGAACCATAGGAGGTCCATGACCTCTCTATGCTCGTGGTCACGCGCCACTGATGACGGAGCGCTCAGCAGCAGGAATCCCAGTTGGAACGGTCTCCAACGCAGAGGACCGTGGCGGCTCTTGGAACTGTCCCATGAGTGCTGCAGGTGCATGGCGAAGTTCGCCAGCTGAAAGGCACGCCGGAGCCGCGGATTCGTGGGAAGCTCAAGGACTGATGTCCGCATACGTCCGAGCGCCTCTTCGCAGCGGACCAGGTGCATCTCAGCAATGTACTTAAGCTCACGGCTCACGTCTGCCATGTCATCAAGCCGCTTCAGCTGCAACTGTACCCAGCGATCGTAGGCGTCGCAGAAAAGCTGCAGTGCCTGTTGGAGAGACGCTGTATCGGCCAAGGCCAATGCCTCAGCCGATAGAGGATCGAGCGCGCCGCTCTCATTGCCCAGCT
Organism: Pseudomonas palmensis; assembly: GCF_049942755.1. NCBI lineage: Bacteria > Pseudomonadati > Pseudomonadota > Gammaproteobacteria > Pseudomonadales > Pseudomonadaceae > Pseudomonas > Pseudomonas palmensis. The sequence continues at coordinate 4,202,056 of NZ_CP187958.1, read as the reverse complement.
CAGAGAAAAAAACATGACCATTCGGGTCAACGCCCTCAACAATGGCTGATGGCAGCCATGTCATCCCGACCCAACGCGCAGTGGAGAGAGCCCCTGCCACCTGTTCGGAGGATTCCCATTCGGCGGAGCAGACATGCCCAACAGCAAACTCTGCCACATTTCTATACAGCAGTGCCCCGCTTTCCTCATCGCTGATCGTGGCGCTCCCATTGGCTTCATCTTGGTGTCTCGACAACCCACGGCGGGGAGGTTTCGGAACCAGCAATGTGCCTTTGCAAGGCTGGACGCGAAGCGATGTCTGGAAAAGCGACGCGGCCTCAATCTCGTTTCGGCTCTGCTCTGGAACTATCGAATTCACGAGCGAAAGAGTGACCAGCACGGCCCCGCCAGCATTGATGCATCGGACACTAAGTGAAACGTTGGGGAGTCCTTTACCGTGTACCGCAAGCGCAATCTGGCGAGGCGGTCCGACTGACAGGTCAAGGACCGGGATTTCTATTCTGTGCGGCTGGCGAATCCAGATGTCGCAACCGTCACGTTGTTCCATCCGGTACGTAGCAAAGCTGCAGACAACCTGTACTTGCGGTACGGCGGAGGATGTAGCACTGAACGATATGCCTGCTACAGACGGTTTCTGGATCGATCCGGTTCTGACTGCATCGCTCTCACTGTCGCTGCCCTCTACCGAACTCGCCCCCGCGGTTCCGAGGCGATCATCGTCCTCCCCCGCCATCACCATACGCTGGGGCCAAAGGATGCCGGTGAGATAGACATCGGATGGGCGCGCGGTCAGCTCCTCATTCTCTACACGTGGTCCGATTAGGTCCTCAAAGAGCCGACAGGCGACGATATCCCTCTCGAGTGATTTATCCTGCATGAGACTATCTCCGGCCGAAAAAGGTGAAGGGAGGGAACGCCGCAACTCTAGGTGACAGGACGAAACCGGAAGAAGCCCAGGGCTCATTAAGTGTCTCAAGCTCATTGTCATCCGGGCTTAGTACGATCGTTGCACACCCCTGACCTCTCACATGATTCACGTAGGTTGGAGGCTTGTGGCTGCGCTTCTGGTTCTTGTTCTCGAGTATCTCCCAGAGGTCGTACGTGAGTTTGCGCGATAGCACACCAACGCAGAGCCTCTCGTTGCCGGTATATATCCTGTAGCGCCAATCCAAGTCGGGATCGGCTTCCAGCTTGTAGGTGGTGACTACATCGACGACTTTTGTCAGAAAAGCCTGTCCTGCCAAAGCATCGGCTTCGCGAAACTCGCTTTGACCTACAAGACCACGTGCTGTGATATCACCGCTACGACCAATCTCGACCATCGTTGATTGGCCTTTCTTGGTTGAGCGATGAGCCCGACCTGATGCCAAGGTTGATGCTCTAAAGGGGCTACGCTCTCCGACGATTAGAGATGCGCGTGCGCGCGTGGCGCCGACAAAGAGTACGCGAGCCTCTTCAATCTCATCCTCGACGCTCTCGAATTCCGAAACGCTCGGCAGGATGAGAACAACGTTGCTCGCCTCGCGTCCTTTGCTCGCGTGAATAGTCCCAACTATCGGTCCATTCAGACCATATTCTGGGAGAGTCAGCTCGACCGGGGGGCGAGTCTGACCCAACCGCCGCCTGAGCCTCTGCATATCGATGGAACCATCCTGGCGCCCTGCAACACGCATGAGATGCTGCCAAGCCTCAGCAGGCCCATACGGGGGCGAAACCTTGTTTTCTATACGCGCCGCCCAGAGGTCGAAAAAGTGCCGCGCTACGAGGAAGGGTTCGACAAAGTCCGAGAAACAGATCGCCAGCCATGCGGGCAGTGTTGCGCCATACCCTGACACGCGCAACCGATGGGGAAGATCACAGAACTGAGACGCCATGAGCACTTCGGCACGTGTTCTGAAAAGCAGAAGGTCGTCGCTGGTAAAGTTAGCAACCTTCATGTCAGTCCATTTCAATCCGCTCTCGTCGGCCAGCTCTCGAACTCTTTGCGCTGTCTCGGCGTGCAATCCGCTGCCGTGCTTTTGTTTGTCGAGAATGTCCTGCCGCAACTCCGAAAAGATCTTCTTAAGACCGGGAGAGGACGTGCGATAGATCTCCTTCAGGGCCAGCGTAGTGAACCCCCATTTTTCTCCAGCCTGCAAACGATCAAGCAAGGGCAAATCAGATTTGCATCCTTCCTCTTTTCTGCGACACCCGATACTGTTGTCAGAGAAGCCATAGATTGCCTGGGCCTCATCGGCGAACACCGTGATACCACAGTCCGACGGCAGCCGCTCCACTAGAGCCTCGATCAGGCCCGCTCGCTGTCCGACGAGATCCTGCGCTTCATCAATAACGATGTGCTCGATCTGCAGCAGCTCATCTGCTACATCCTCGTCGTTCTTCAACAGCTCAATGACTCGCGTAATATTCTCTTCGTACGAGCCGGTCAGACTGGCATTCGGATCATGCCCGGAGTGGATGGACCATGCATGCGAATCGATGGTCGCAATCCGGATAGCAAAAGATGCATCACCGACGTACGAATGTAGTCGTGCACGGATTTCTGCTACTGCGGTCCTCGTGAAACTGATCATCCATGTATTGCTGGGCTCGATGTCCTCTTCATTGATCAGATAGGCCAGGCGGGCGCACGCGACGGCCGTCTTTCCGGTTCCTGGGCCTGCCTCAACGATCAGCCGTGAATTTGCATCCTCCTCGATCACTCGGAGTTGATCTGCATCCCAGCCAGACTCCAGCAAAGTATTTCCAGCAGTATCCATGGCTAAGAAATTCCTTTATTCAGCCAAATCTCTTGTTGCGAGGAGCAAGAGCAGCCTCTTACGCTCCAGCAGCACTCAATTTTTTTGGCCGCTGCGAGATCAGCTCACAACGGCCTTGGAAGTAATATCTTATGGCATATGCAGGCAAAAAGCCTGCATCAGAATAATGCTTATGGATAGCGCTTGAGAGAAAACCAAGCTAAAGCTATAAAACGCACTGGCAGGACGCACGAGCCCTCACGTGATCATCGTTCTTCTGGCCCCCGCCATTTCATCAACATACCGAGCGTATCCACCTCTCCGACAAGCTCTCTGGCGATCGCCAGACGCTTCAACAGCACCTCCCTCTCCTCGCTCGTTCGCGACAAGTCTTCGTCTTCCGCCTCGCGAAAGAATGCCTGTATCCGCCGCACGTCATCCCAAGCACGGATGGCCTCAAACAGCTCTTGCCGGGCTTCGGCCCTGGCCTTTTCCTGGCGCTAACCCTCCTCGACCAGACCAGCAATAGTGGCCGCCGCCTTTGCCAGGTAGTCGACTATTTCGTCCAGTTACCCCCGAAGTTCGCGCGCCTTAGTCTCCGGCCAGCGATGCACCCAATCCGCAACTGGATAAGGACTGAATGCCTGGAGGCGCAGACGCCCGGTAGCAAAGTGCTTGTGCGTGGTCCAGCTCCAACTGGGCATCGGCCGACGCCGCTCGGTAACTGGCAGCTTGCCAAGAGGGATGTATTCCCCGTCGACGTACCACGCTTCCAGCTCCTCGGGCATCTCGAAAAGCGCCAGGCCGATGGCGACGGAGCCCACGAAGACTACAGTCGCCTTGGAGGGATGCCAAAGGCTCGGATAACGATGGCTGGCTATCTTCCCGGGTCTCTCTCCTCAACAGAGGCGCGGGAATAGGTGCAATCGCTCGGCGCAAGCATGACCCGATATCCAGCGGCCTCCAGTCTGAGGAACAGGGCATTGGCCATATCCAGCGCATCGTCGAGCATCGGCTCCGACACCACCACATCAACCAGGCGCCTCTGCGACGGCCTCAGGTAGCCACTGCCGATCACCTTTCCCTTGCTAAAAAGGTCACGTACACCGCTGACCAAGAGATGGCGGGTTGAGCGCGAAATACGTGACCGTGGACGGGCAACCTGGCGCTCCGGTGCCTTGGGAAGCGGATTCCTGGCTAGCCCTGGGGGCCTCTTCGCCATATCAAATGGTCACCCGGGCGCGCATCCGGCAAGGGTACCTGGGGACTTGGCTTGCCATGCTCGAGCTTGGCCCAGTGGCCGCGCGGCGGGCGCGGCACGCTCATGGAAGTGCAGACCCTCGCCATGAAGCACGGCGAAACCCCATAGCACTCGACCACCCTGAGCATCGGCTGACGCCATACCTCATCGTAGAGCGCCTCCCAGGACACCTGCCCGGGCGGATCGTCGCGATCCGTAGCTTCCGACGGAACTGAATTCACCCACCATCCTCCTGTAACTCCATATTTTCATGCCGACAACGCGCGCGCCGACTGGACGCATGAGACTGTACCTTTGCCTAGGCACGCAACAGCCCGCCGCAGCGGGCTGCCCCTTCATCTGGTCTGCCTCGAACATGACACCGTCATGCCAGGAGGCAGATGCCATGTTAGACGCTAGCAGGCAACCCCTGCCCAACCGGCTTTCTTGCCCATCACGCGTGATCCGGGCCGGAGCGACGCCCGCTTATCTCGGGATGTACCGGGATGAGTTCACCAAGACCGTCCGTCCCTATGTCCGCGAATTTCGCATAGGCCGGCAAGGCATCGGCTTTGATCGCGAGGAGCTGGACGCTTGGGCAGACGACTACATCGAATGAGCGGTTATTGAAAGAACAGTGCACAGGAACAAGATTAATTCCGCAGCGAGCGTCAAGGAGAAAAACCATGGCGCGAAAAACTATAACTGGCCTCTACGAGAGAAACGGAATCTGGCACATCGACAAGGTCGTCAGAATTCAGCGACTTCAAGAAAGCACTGGCACAAGCAACCGGGAGGAAGCAGAACAGTACCTGATACACCGGCTCGAGAAGCTCAGACAGGAGAAGGTCTACGGTATTCGCCGAGTCAGGAGCTGGCGCGAAGCCGCGACCCGCTACCTGATGGAGTACAAGGACATGCCGTCGATCAGCTTGGCCCCCATCTACCTCGACCAGTTGGATCCCTACATCGGCGACCTACCGCTCACGCATGTCGATGACGAGTCGCTTGCCCCCTACATCAAGGACAAGCAGATGCCCGGTAGGACGTCGATCGGCAAGGTGAAGCCTGGAGTAACCCCAAGGACGGTGAATATCGCCCTGGAGAAGGTCATCCGCACTCTCAACCTGTGCGCCCGGAAATGGCGTGACGAAGAGAAACGACCCTGGCTGGACACGGTACCGATGATCAGCAAGCTGGACGAGAAGCGATCGAGGCGAACGCCCTACCCGCTTTCGCGGGAAGAGCAGTCGCTGCTGTTCTCGGAACTGCCGGACCACCTGCAGCGAATGGCGTTCTACAAGGTCAACTGCGGCTCTCGGGAACAGGAAGTGGTCAAGCTGAGGTGGGACTGGGAGATCCCGGTCCCGGAGCTCGACACCAGCGTGTTTCTGACTTCTTCGGATTTTGGAGGCAGGGACAAGGGATCGGGGGTGAAGAACGGAGAGGAGCGGCTGGTCGTGCTAAATACGGTGGCCAAATCGGTCATCGAGGGCAGCGTGGCCTGGATCCGGTTTGGGTATTTCCGTATGGGATGCCCAACAGGAATGGCAAGGCGACACCGGCTCACCGGATCAACGATTCCGCCTGGAAGAAGGCCCGGATCCGGGCGGCGAAGAAGGACAAAGAACGCTTCCTGCGTCCGGCGCCGGAGGGATTTGCCTCGATCCGCATTCACTACCTGAAACACACCTTCGGGAGAAGGCTTCGAGTAGCAAGTGTCACCGAGGAAGACCAGCGGGCCCTGCTGGGCCACAAGAACGGCAGTATCACCAGTCACTACTCCGGCGCTGAGCTGGGCAAGCTGATTGAGGCTGCGAACATGGTATCAACAACTGACTCTCGCGGGCCGGTGTTGACGATCTTGAAGAGGAAAATCGGATGAAGTCCCGAAAAACTCCCCACATGCAAAAACGAAAAAGCCACCCGAAGGTGGCTAAGTCATTGAAATATATGGTCGGGACGGAGTGATTCGAACACTCGACCCCTTGCACCCCATGCAAGTGCGCTACCGGGCTGCGCTACGCCCCGACTGGGCTTGAAGCTTGTTCCCCTTGTTGCTGAGAACGATGAAGAATTTACCTTAACCTTTTGAATTATGGAAGCTTTTTTTCCAAAATTCGTGAAACGGCTTCGGTCACTTCTTCAACACCACCAGCACATCCTCCAACTCGACAATCATCTGCCGAATCATCTGTTTGTACTGGGTCGTGTCATCCTTGGCTTCATCCCCCGACAGGCGCAACCGCGCACCGCCGATGGTGAAGCCCTGGTCGTACAACAGCGCCCGGATCTGCCGGATCATCAGCACGTCCTGGCGCTGATAATACCGGCGGTTACCGCGGCGCTTCACCGGGTTAAGCTGGGGAAACTCCTGCTCCCAGTAACGGAGCACGTGCGGTTTTACCGCACAAAGCTCGCTCACTTCACCAATGGTGAAGTAGCGTTTGCCTGGAATCGGCGGAAGCTCGTCGTTATGACTTGGTTCCAGCATAGGCCTCAACTCGGGCTTTCAACTTCTGCCCTGGACGAAAGGTGACGACTCGACGCGCCGTGATCGGGATCTCTTCACCCGTTTTCGGGTTGCGGCCCGGCCGCTGGCGCTTGTCACGCAAGTCAAAGTTGCCGAAACCCGACAATTTGACCTGCTCGTTGTCTTCAAGAGCGTGCCTGATCTCTTCAAAAAACAGCTCGACCAATTCCTTGGCCTCGCGCTTGTTCAGGCCCAGCTCCTCGTACAGCCGTTCGGCCATCTCAGCTTTCGTCAGAGCACCCATACGCTATTTCCTTAACGTGGTGTTCAACCTTTGTTCAAGCGAGGTGAGAATGTTTTGCGTGGTGGCGTTCACCTCATCGTCGTTAAGAGTGCGCGATGGATGCTGCCAGGTCAAGCCGACGGCCAGGCTTTTTCTATCAGGATCAATACCTTTACCCTGATACACATCAAACAGCCTGAGGTCGGTGAGCCACTCGCCTGCGTTTTCACGGATTACATCCAGCACCGCGCTGGCCGCCACATCACGCCCTGCGATCAACGCCAGGTCACGGCGTACTTCGGGGAAGCGCGACAGTTCGTGGAACTTCGGCAGGCGCCCTTCCACTACATCCGCCAGCACCAGCTCGAACACATACACGGTGCGGTCCAGGCCCAGGGTCTTGACCAGCTCGGGGTGCAAGGCGCCCAGGTAGCCGACTTCGACGCCGTCACGCTCGATGCGCGCGGTCTGGCCTGGGTGCAGCGCCGGGTGTTTGCCGGGCACGAAGGTGAAGTCGTCGAGCGAACCGGAGAAGCCCAGTACCGCTTCAACGTCGGCCTTCACATCGAAGAAGTCGATGGTGTCGCGGCCGTTGGCCCAGCCTTCCGGCAGGCGGCTGCCGCAGACCACACCAGCCAGCATCGGCTGTTGCTTGAGGTCGCCCAGCTGGCCGACGAAGCGCTGGCCGCTCTCGAACAGGCGCACGCGGTCTTGCTGGCGGTTGAGGTTGTGCTGCAGTGCCTTGACCAGGCCCGGCCACAGGCTGACGCGCATGGCCGCCATGTCGCTGGAAATCGGGTTGGCCAGCAGCAGCGGCTCTACGCCAGGGTTGAACAGCTCGAACTGCTTGGGGTCGATGAAGCTGTAGGTGATCGCTTCCTGGTAGCCACGGGCAACCAGCAGGCGACGCAGCGCAGGCAGTTCGCCACGCACTTCAGACCTGGCCTGCGGGGCCAGGCGCGCTTGCGGGTAACGGACCGGCAGGCGGTTGTAGCCGTACAGACGGGCCAGCTCTTCGATCAGGTCCACTTCCAGGCTGATGTCGAAGCGATGGCTGGGCACTTCGACCTGCCACTGCCCGGCCTCACCGCTGGTTTTCAGGCCCAGGCCGTTGAGCAGTTGCTCGACTTCGGCGCTGTCCATCTCCATGCCCAGCATCTGGGTGATGCGCTCGGCACGCAGGGTGACCGGGGCGATGTTGGGCAGGTGCTCTGGGCTGACGGTCTCGATGATCGGGCCGGCTTCGCCGCCTACGATATCCAGCAGCAGGCCAGTGGCGCGCTCCATGGCTTCGCGGGCCAGTTGCGAGTCGACGCCACGCTCGTAGCGGTGCGAGGCATCGGTGTGCAGGCCGTAGGAACGGGCCTTGCCAGCCACCGAGATCGGCTCGAAGAAGGCGCTTTCAAGGAAGATATCCTTGGTGGTGGCCGCAACGCCGCTGTGCTCGCCACCCATCACGCCGGCAATGGCCAGGGCGCGATCGTGGTCGGCGATGACCAGCGTGTCGGCACGCAGGGCAACTTCCTGGCCATCGAGCAGGACGAGCTTCTCGCCCTCCTCGGCCATGCGCACCCGGATGCCACCGTTGATTTCAGCCAGGTCGAAGGCGTGCAGCGGCTGGCCCAGCTCGATCATCACGTAGTTGGTGATGTCGACGGCAGCATCGATGCTGCGCACGTCACTGCGGCGCAGACGCTCGACCATCCACAGCGGGGTCGGGCGTGACAGGTCGACGTTACGGATAACGCGGCCCAGGTAACGCGGGCACGCGGCCGGCGCCAGCACGTCTACCGGGCGCACGTCGTCGATGCCTGGCGCAATGGCCGGCACGGTCGGGCGGGTGACCGGGGCGCCGTACAGGGCACCGACTTCACGGGCGAGGCCGGCCAGGGACAGGCAGTCGCCGCGGTTCGGGGTCAGGTCGACCTCGATGCTGGCATCGTCCAGGTCCAGATACCCGCGAATGTCCTGGCCAACCGGGGCGTCTGCCGCCAGTTCCAGCAGGCCGTCGTTCTCTTCGCTGATCTGCAGCTCGGCGGCCGAGCACAGCATGCCGTTGGACTCGACGCCACGCAGCTTGGCCTTCTTGATCTTGAAGTCGCCTGGCAGTTCGGCGCCGATCATGGCGAACGGGATCTTCAGGCCAGGGCGCACATTCGGCGCGCCGCACACTACCTGGAAGGTCTCGCTGCCATTGCTGACCTGGCACACACGCAGCTTGTCGGCGTCGGGGTGCTGCTCGGTGCTCAGCACCTCGCCCACCACGATGCCGCTGAATTGACCGGCGGCCGGGGTTACGCTGTCGACCTCAAGACCGGCCATGGACAGACGTGCCACCAGCTCGTCACGGGATACCTGCGGGTTGACCCAACCGCGCAGCCACTTTTCACTGAATTTCATCCTGCTCTCCTAAAGATTCGTTACGGGTGCGCGACCTAGCGAAATTGCGCAAGGAACCGCAAGTCGTTGTCGAAGAACAGGCGCAAATCGTTGACGCCGTAACGCAGCATGGCCAGGCGCTCGGCCCCCATGCCAAATGCAAAGCCCGAGAACTCTTCGGGGTCGATACCGGACATGCGCAGCACGTTCGGGTGCACCATGCCGCAGCCCATGACTTCGAGCCAACCGGTCTGCTTGCACACACGGCAGCCCTTGCCGCTGCACATCACGCACTGGATATCGACTTCAGCCGAAGGCTCGGTGAAGGGGAAGAACGACGGACGGAAACGTACCGCCAGCTCTTTTTCGAAGAACACGCGCAGGAATTCTTCGATGGTGCCTTTGAGGTCGGCAAAATTGATGTCGCGATCGATCAGCAGGCCTTCGACCTGGTGAAACATCGGCGAGTGGGTAATATCCGAGTCGTTGCGGTACACGCGACCCGGGCAGACAATGCGAATCGGCGGCTGGGTGGACTCCATGGTCCGCACTTGCACCGGCGAGGTGTGGGTGCGCAGCAGCATGTTGGCATTGAAGTAGAAGGTGTCATGCATTGCCCGGGCCGGGTGGTGGCCGGGAATGTTGAGCGCTTCGAAGTTGTGGTAGTCGTCTTCGACTTCCGGGCCTTCGGCGATGCCGTAGCCGATATGGGTGAAGAACTGCTCGATGCGTTCGAGGGTACGGGTGACAGGGTGCAAACCACCGGAGGTCTGGCCACGGCCAGGCAAGGTGACGTCAATGCACTCGGCAGCCAGGCGAGCGCTGAGCTCGGCTTCTTCATAGGCGGCTTTGCGGGCGTTGAGCACCTCGGTAACGCGTTCCTTGGCTTCGTTGATCAGCGCGCCGACTTTGGGCCGCTCTTCAGCCGGCAGGTTGCCCAGGGTCTTCATCACCTGAGTCAGTTCGCCTTTCTTGCCAAGGAATTGAACCCGGATCTGCTCCAGGGCATTGATGTCTTCAGCGCGCTCCACAGCCTCGAGGGCTTGGGAGACCAACGCATCCAGGTTTTCCATGTACAGACTCCAGATACAAAATAGGGGAAGAGCTTACAGGCTCTTCCCCTATCTATGACGTTTAACATCCGCCGCCGACATCGACGGCGAATGATTGTCGTGGGTACTTAAGCCAGAACGGCTTTAGCCTTTTCGACAATCGCAGCAAACGCCGCTTTTTCGTTCACTGCCAGATCAGCCAGAACTTTGCGGTCGATTTCGATCGACGCTTTTTTCAGGCCAGCGATCAGGCGGCTGTAGGACAGACCGTTGACGCGAGCACCAGCGTTGATACGAGCGATCCACAGAGCGCGGAACTGACGTTTTTTCTGGCGACGGTCGCGGTAGGCGTATTGGCCTGCCTTGATGACCGCTTGCTTGGCAACACGGAATACGCGCGAGCGAGCGCCGTAGTAACCTTTAGCCAGTTTCAGAATTTTCTTGTGACGCTTACGAGCGATGACGCCACGCTTTACACGAGCCATGAGTAATTTCCTCTATCTATAACCAAAAATTAACGAAGGCGCAGCATGCGCTCGACTTTTGCAACGTCCGACGCGTGCAGCAGGCTGCTACCGCGAAGTTGACGCTTACGCTTGGTCGACATTTTGGTCAGGATGTGGCTCTTGAAAGCGTGTTTGTGCTTGATGCCGTTAGCCGTTTTCAAGAAACGCTTGGCTGCACCGCTTTTGGTTTTCATTTTTGGCATGTTCGGATACTCCGCATTCAGTTGATAAACATAACCGCAAGGCCTGCCGTGCCCTGGTGGTTATTTCTTTTTCTTGGGGGCGATGACCATCAAAAGCTGGCGTCCTTCCATCTTAGGATGCTGTTCGACGGTCCCGTATTCGGCAAGATCAGCTTCGATCCGCTTCAACAGTTCCATACCCAGCTCCTGGTGGGCCATCTCACGACCACGGAATCTCAGAGAGATTTTGGTCTTGTCCCCATCAGTAAGGAAACGTACCAGGTTGCGTAGTTTTACCTGGTAATCCCCTTCCTCCGTCCCTGGACGAAACTTGATTTCTTTGATCTGGATGATCTTCTGGTTCTTCTTCGCCGCAGCCTGCTGCTTTTTCTTCTCGAACAGGCTTTTGCCGTAGTCGAGGACTTTGCAGACAGGCGGAACGGCGTCAGCAGAAATTTCTACCAGGTCCAGTTTCGCTTCTTCAGCGATACGAAGCGCTTCTTCAATCGAGACGATGCCCAACTGCTCGCCGTCAGCGCCAATTAACCGAACCTCACGTGCCGAGATATTCTCGTTGATCGGGGCTTTCGGTGCAGCTCGTTTATCTTGTCTCATATCACGCTTAATAGTAATTACTCCGAATCTTGGCGACCACGCCGGGAAACCGCTTGCGCGAGCAGGTCCGCAAATTGGGCGACGGGCATGGAGCCCAGGTCAGCACCTTCGCGGGTACGCACAGCGACAGTTTGCGTTTCGACTTCCCGATCCCCGATAACCAGGAGATAGGGAACCTTGAGCAAGGTATGCTCGCGGATTTTAAAGCCGATTTTCTCATTTCTCAAGTCGGACTTGGCACGGAAGCCGCTTTCGGCCAGAGTTTTTTCCACTTTCTGGGCGAAATCCGCTTGTTTGTCGGTGATATTCATGATCACCGCCTGCGTAGGCGCCAGCCAGGCTGGGAATGCACCTTCGTAGTGCTCGATGAGAATTCCGACGAAACGCTCGAACGAACCGAGGATGGCACGGTGCAGCATCACCGGATGCTTGCGGCCGTTGTCTTCGGAGACGTATTCGGCGCCCAGACGGATCGGCAGGTTGAAGTCGAGCTGCAGGGTACCACACTGCCACACACGGCCAAGGCAATCCTTCAGCGAGAATTCGATTTTCGGGCCGTAGAACGCCCCTTCACCCGGCTGCAGGTCGTACGGCAGGCCGGCGCTGTCGAGCGCGGCGGCCAGTGCGCCTTCGGCACGGTCCCACAGGTCGTCGGAACCCACGCGCTTTTCAGGGCGCGTCGAGAGCTTGAGCTCGATGTCCTTGAAGCCGAAGTCCTTGTACACATCCAGGGTCAGCTTGATGAACGCGGCGGACTCGGACTGCATCTGTTCTTCGGTGCAGAAGATGTGCGCATCGTCCTGCACGAAGCCGCGCACACGCATGATGCCGTGCAGGGCGCCCGAAGGCTCGTTGCGATGGCAAGCGCCGAACTCGGCCAGACGCAGCGGCAGCTCGCGGTAGCTCTTCAGGCCCTGGTTGAACACCTGTACGTGGCACGGGCAGTTCATCGGCTTGATGGCGTAGTCGCGGTTCTCGGACTGGGTGGTGAACATGTTGTCACCGTAGTTGGCCCAGTGCCCGGACTTCTCCCACAGCGTGCGGTCGACCACTTGCGGGGTCTTGATTTCCAGGTAGCCGTTGTCGCGCTGCACCTTGCGCATGTACTGCTCGAGCACCTGGTACAGGGTCCAGCCATTGGGGTGCCAGAACACCATGCCCGGCGCTTCTTCCTGGAGGTGGAACAGGTTCAGGCGCTTGCCGATCTTGCGGTGGTCGCGTTTCTCGGCCTCTTCGATGCGCTGGATGTAGGCGGCCAGCTGCTTCTTGTCAGCCCAGGCCGTGCCGTACACACGTTGCAGTTGCTCGTTCTTGGCGTCGCCGCGCCAGTAGGCACCGGACAGCTTGGTCAGCTTGAACGACTTGAGAAAGCGCGTATTGGGCACGTGCGGGCCGCGGCACATGTCGACGTATTCTTCATGGAAGTACAGGCCCATGGCCTGTTCGTTCGGCATGTCTTCGACCAGGCGCAGCTTGTAGTCTTCGCCACGGGCCTTGAACAGCTCGATCACCTCGGCGCGCGGGGTGACCTTCTTGATGACGTCGTAGTCCTTCTCGATCAGCTGCTGCATGCGCTGCTCGATCGCCGCCAGGTCTTCCGGGGTGAAGGGACGCTCATACGCGATGTCGTAGTAGAAGCCCTCGTCGATGACCGGGCCGATCACCATCTTGGCGGTCGGGTACAGCTGCTTGACGGCATGACCGACCAGGTGAGCGCAGGAGTGACGGATGATCTCCAGCCCCTCTTCGTCCTTGGGCGTGATGATTTGCAGGCTGGCGTCCTGCTCGATCAGGTCGCACGCGTCGACCAGCTTGCCGTCGACCTTGCCGGCCACGGTGGCCTTGGCCAGGCCTGCACCAATGGATGCGGCGACCTCGGCTACGGTTACGGCCTTGTCGAACGAACGTTGACTGCCATCGGGAAGAGTAATAGTGGGCATGGCGCCTCCTCTCCTAGTGGTGACCCCTACCAAAGGTCACGTGGGTTGGGATGAGCCAGTACGCGATTCGACCCTGTCTTTGCAATGCAAAGCCTGCCTCACAGTGGCAGAAGCCCAAGGGCCTGCCAGGGTACGAACCAGAGTGACTGGATACATATATATAGAAAGATTTGAGCGGCAAGACGAATCGGCCAAATCCTGAGCCAGGCATGCTAGCACAAAGCTTTCGGCGCGTAGGGCCATGGGCCAGGGATATGCAGAAATATTCTGAAATTAGACCGATGCGGTGAACTTGAGCGGTTTTTTTCCGCTCAGAGATTAGGAAGCGACCTACTCTAGATACACCCGACCTAATAAAGGAGTGACCGGTATGCGACTTCATTCTCTTCTGGCCTTGGCGGCCACTGGTGCCCTGCTGCTGCCGCTTGGCGCCAACGCAGGCACTGTTCCACCAGGCTACCTGACGTCCTGCGTGGCCACCGCCTCTGCCCAGCCGGGCATGACGAAACAATCCGCCGAAAAGCACTGCAGCTGCAGCGTGAATGTGATCGAAAAAAACTTTTCGGACGCAGAGATCAAAGAGCTCAACAGCACTGACGGCGTAGACCAGAAGCTCATAGACAAGGCAACCCAGCTGGTTACGAAGGCCTGCAAGCCCCAGAAATAAGGGCGCAGGCCATACAAAACTCAGTTAATTTGCGCCAGATCAGCATTCGGCACACGTAAAAGTCACCACAAGCGCAAAATTAGACTATGATGCCTCTGTGCACCTTGTTGGCCTCGGCGACACCGCACTACTGAAAAACATCATGTTTCCTGGAGATACACCCATGTCCAATCGCCAAACCGGCACCGTCAAATGGTTCAACGATGAAAAAGGCTTCGGCTTCATCACTCCACAAGGTGGCGGCGACGACCTGTTCGTACACTTCAAGGCCATCGAGTCTGACGGCTTCAAGAGCCTGAAAGAAGGCCAGACCGTCTCCTTCGTTGCCGAAAAAGGCCAGAAGGGCATGCAGGCTGCACAAGTTCGTCCAGAGTAAGTTCTGACGAATTAAAAAAACCCGTCCTTGGACGGGTTTTTTTGTGCCTGCCGTTTATGCAACGGCAGGCCCGGGGCGGAATCAGCCGCAGTTGACCCGGGTGACCACGCCCTTGTCGTCGGCGTTGAGGTTCAAGCGCTCGGAACGGTACTCCAGGGTGATCATGTCGGTCGGCTTGAGCACGCGGGCGATCTGCGCCCCGCTCGCCTTGCGCGCCTGCTCCAGCAGCTCGGGGGTTGCCGGCTTGCCGACGGTGAATGCGGCGTTGCTGGCATCGCAGCGACCATCGAGGTTCGGTGCTGCCGCTACCTCTGGCGCCTTGGACGATGAGCCATCGGTACTGCAACCTGCCAGAACCACGGCTGCCAACAGGCTCGCCAATGTTGCACGCGTGCGGAACATGAATCCTCCTTTCAAATACTGGAATGCTGTCTGATACGACAGTTTTAAGCACTTTTGGTTGCAAAAACGTCCCAGTCTGCCTGAGACGTGCTCGTCAGGGAAACCTCAATCGTGACCGGATTTTGCCTGAGCGCAGCGGTTCAGTAGATATCGATGTAGTCGCTGGCGGGCTTGGGCCAGTTGCTGGCCAGCACGTTGTACACCTGCATGACCCAGCGTTCGTCGTCGGCGGCAACAGGGCCCACGCAGCCCGAGCCGGCGGCCCAGGTCTCGAGGCGAAACAGCAGGCCATCGAGCTCGCGCCCGCCGGTAATCTGCGACAGGTAGGCAATGCCGCCGCGGGTGACGCGCAACTGGTTGTGGATTCGGTCGTTGCCTTCGGCCAGCAGCTGGCGCACCTGCTGGGGGGTGAGCTGCTCGGGGGTGTTCAAGTCGATCTGCACGGGGTGTCCTCGGGCGTGCGCGGTGGCTGTGGGGTGCAGGGTACATCAGGCGGACTCTGTACGCCCTCTTCGCAGGCAAGCCAGCTCCACGGCTACCGCGCCGACCCAAGCGCCAACGACGAATCGGTACAGACGTCACGAATAGGCGAACCCAACCACCAATTAGTTTGCCTAGCCCCGCTGCTTATGCATAAGTAGCAGTGCCGGCCCTGTTGCAACATGTTTAACTTGTACCTGTTGGCGGAGCGCAATCATGCCCCCGCTGTAGACGCCAGGGCCCGGCATCTGCACCAAACAGCACGCGTATTTTCGATCGAGACCCCCATGAATAGCCCCACCCTGGACACCAACATCAAGGTCACATGGCCTGACGGCCATCGTTCCTACAGCCCCGGCACCACCGAAGAGCTGTTCATCATCGCCGCCGACCTGCTGCTTCAAGACCTCGGCCACGAAGCTGCCCGCACCTTCGTCGACCAGGTGTTCGAACGCCACTGGCCCGCGACCGAACACCAGCCCACACCCATTACTGCAATCGAGCAAGACGCTCGCTGAGCAAATCGAAAAAGCCCTGGGCATCGCCGCTCTCGATCCACATCACATTGGCCGGTAGCTCGAGCGTGCCGTACCAGTCCGCAATGGTCTGACCAAAGGTCGGGCCTTCGCGGCTATCCACGCTCATGTGAATCTGCCGGCCACTGAACAGCTCGGGCTTGAGCAAGTAGGCAATCACGCTGGCATCGTGCACCGGCCCACCCGGCAGGCCGTAGTGCGCCATGTCCCCCTTGACGTAAGCATCCAGAATATCGCCCACCAGCTTGCTGGCGTGGTTGTTCAACCCGCGAATCTGCTTCAGGCGCGCCTCGCTGGTGAGTACCTTGTGGGTCACGTCCAGCGGCAGGTAGGTGAGCTTGACCCCGCTGCGCAACACGACCTCTGCCGCCTGTGGGTCGGCGTACAGGTTGAACTCGGCCACCGGGGTGATATTGCCGCCATTGAAGTGGGCACCGCCCATCACCACCACTTCCTTGATGCCCTTGACGATCTGCGGGGCCTGAATCAGCGCCAGTGCCAGGTTGGTCTGCGGGCCGAGCATGGCAAGGGTGATGCTGTTGGGTTCAGCGCCACCGAGGGTGTCGATCAGGTACTGCACCGCGCTGCCCTGGGCCAGGCCCTTTTTCGGCTCGTGCACCGCCACGCCAGGCAAGCCCTCCTCGCCATGGATGTTCTCGGCATAGATCGGCGTGCGCACCAGCGGCGTGGGCGCGCCGGCGTACACCGGCACCTCTTCGCGCCCCGCCCACTCCCGGGCCAGCCGTGCGTTGCGCGAGGCCTTGTCGAGTCGCACATTACCGGCCACGGTGGTAATGGCGCGCACCTTCAGTTCCTCTGGCGACGCCAGGGCGAACAACAACGCCACCACGTCATCCGCGCCGGGGTCGGTATCGATGATCAGGTCGCGGGGCGCGGCCAGCACGGCAGTACTCGACAGGGCAGACATAAGCACTAAACCTCGTAGCAAACGTTTGGCTTTTTGGACACGTTCAGGCATTGGGCACTCCTTGTGCTCAGGGGACAACAGTCAAAAGGTCACGCCCGCCACCAGCGCGATGTTGGTATAGGGCTGGCATTCGCCGGTGCGTACGATGGCCCTGGCCTGCGCACCGAGCTGCTTGAACGCCGCATGGCTCATCAAATGGCGCGCGCCCAGCTCGCCGCGGGCATGCAGCAGCTCGATGCCTGCCAGGGCCGGCGGCCTGTGTTGCAGGGTCTCGTCGGCCAGCACGTGGCTTTCGACCTGCATTTCGGCCAGCACCGTGTGCAAGGTACTGATGAAATCCGGTATGCCGGGCGTCAGTGCAAGGTCGATCAGCTCGACACCGGCAGGCACGGGCAGGCCGGCGTCGCCGATCAGCACCACATCGCCATGCCCCAGCGACGCGATCAGGCGCGACAGGGCGATATTGAGCAACGGAGTCTTCTTCATGGCGTGCTCCCCTGCAGTTCACTCAGATACGGAATGGAGGGCTGGGCACCGGCGCGGGTGACCGAAATGGCGGCGGCCTGCTGGCCAAAGGCAATGGCCTCGCGCTCCGACCTGCCAGCGGCCAACGCAGCGGCAAAGCCACCGACGAAGGTATCCCCGGCCGCCGTGGTGTCCAGTGGCTGCACCCGCGTCGCCGGAAAATGCGCAAAACCCTGGCCATCGGCGAACAGAGCGCCTTGCGCGCCCAGGGTGACGATCACCTTGCCCACCCCCAACGCCAGCAGTCGGCTGGCGGCTGCCTGCGCCTCCTGCAGCGAAGCCACCGGCAGCCCGGTCAGAGCGCTGGCCTCGCTCTCGTTGGGGATCAGGTAGTCGATGTTGGCAAACCAGTCAGCCGGCAGCGGCCCGGTGGCCGGTGCCGGGTTGAGGATCACGGTCTTGCCCAGCGCCCGGCCACGGGCCAGGGTATGTGCCACGGTGGCCTGCGGTACTTCGAGCTGGCAGATGATCACATCGGCAGCCTGCAGCAGGCGGTCCAGGCGCTGTACCGATGCCGGCAGCAAGTGCCCATTGCCACCGGCCACGATGACGATGGCGTTCTGGCTGCTGGCATCCACCACAATCAGTGCCACACCACTGGAAACACCCGCCGCCGTGTCCACGCCCTGGCAATCGATGCCCTCGTCGAGCAGCGCCTGACGCAACTGCGCACCGTAGGCGTCCTCCCCCACACAGCCGATCATCGCCACCGCCGCCCCCAACCGCGCAGCTGCTACCGCCTGGTTGGCGCCCTTGCCGCCCGGCACGGTGCCGAACCACTCGCCGGCCAGGGTTTCCCCCGCCTGCGGCAGGCGCTCGGCGCGGGTCACCAGGTCCATGTTCAGGCTGCCTACCACCACTACATTCGCTTGCATGGCATGTCGGTCCTAGCGGTAATCATTGAAGAGGTCGGGACGCGGCCCGGTGGACTCGCGCAGCACGATGCTCGGCGCGACGATGCGCTGCTCTACCCCACTGCGCTGCGGCTCACCGATACGCCGCAGCAACAGTTCGGACGCCATCTCGCCCAGCTCGCGGATCGACTGCCCTACCGTGGTCAGCGCAGGGTAGACGTACTGGCTCATCTGGATATCGTCGAAACCGATCACCGACAGTTCGCTCGGCACGCAGATGTTGCGCTCGGCCGCGGCACGCAGCACGCCCATGCCGATCATGTCGTTGGCCGCGAAGATCGCGGTCGGGCGGTCGTGGCCCAGCAGTTGCGCTGCGGCGCCATAGCCGCCCAGGCTGGTGAAGTCGCTGTCCACCACGCGGCCCTCGCGCAGGGGCACCCCGGCCTGGGCCAGTGCCCGGTGAAAGCCGGCCAGGCGCATCTTGGCCACGCTGGTGTGTGCCGGGCCGTTGATGCAGGCGATGTCCTGGTGCCCCAGCTCCAGCAGGTGTCGGGTGGCCAGGTAGGCCCCCTGCTCGTGGTCGATGCGCACCAGGTCGGCGTCGACGCCCGCCAGCGCGCGGTCGACGATCACCATGGGCGTGCGCACGCTGGCCAGGCTGTCGAGCAGGTCGGCCTCCTCGCCCACCGAGGCCACGATCAGACCGTCGATGCGTTTCTCCAGCAGCACGCGCAGGTAGCTGCGCTGCTTGCGCGGGTCGTCGTCGGAGTTGCACAGGATCACGCAGTAGCCATTGCGCTCGCAGCCATCCTCGATGCCCCGCGCCAGTTCGGCGAAATACGGGTTGACGCTGTTGGGCACCAGCAGGCCGATGGTGGCCGTGCAGCGCGCCTTGAGCGAGCGCGCCACCGCACTGGGCACGTAGTCCAGCTCGGCAATCGCCGCTTCTACCTTGCGCCGCACCGGTTCGCTCACCGGGCGGGTCTTGTTCAGCACGTGGGAAACGGTGGTATAGGAAATACCCGCCAGCGCCGCTACATCTTTGATGGTTGCCATTGTTCAGGTCCGCCGGCGCGCGCGCCGGCTGCGGTAAGTGTCGAGAACCACGGCGATCACGATGACCGCCCCGGTGATGATGCGTTTGGTCGGCTCGCTGGCGCCGATCTGCGCCAGCCCTGCGGCCAGCACCGAAATGATCAGCACACCGAAGAAGGTGCTGATGACCGAACCGCGACCGCCCATCAGGCTGGTGCCGCCGATCACCACGGCGGCAATCACCTGCAGCTCCAACCCGGAGCCGGCATTGGGGTCGGCGGCCTCCAGCCGCGAGATCTGGAACAGCGCCGCCAGGCCGGCCAGCAGGCCCATCAGCGAGAACACCAGAATCTTGTACGGGCGCGGATCGATGCCGGCCAGGCGCACGGCCTCTTCGTTGGTGCCGATGCCGATCAGGTAACGGCCGAACACGGTGCGGGTCAGTACCAGTTGCGCCACCACAATCACCAGCAAGGCGATGATGAAGGCCGGCGAAATGCCGAAGGCCACCGGCTCCGACAGCCAGGCAAAGGCATCACCGATGTACGCGGTGCGCGAGTCGGTGAGCTGGTAGGCCACGCCACGCGCCATTTCCAGCACACCCAGCGAGACGATGAACGAAGGGATGCGCCAGGCCACGGTGATCGAGCCGGTAAGGGTCCCGGCCAGTGCCGCGCACCCCATGCCGAGCAGTGCCGCCGGCAGCACGCTCCAGCCCCAGCCCAGAATCGCCACACTGACCGCCGACGCGGCCAGGGCCAGTACCGATCCCACCGACAGGTCGATGCCGCCGATGATCAGTACGAAGGTCATGCCCACCGCCAGCACCATCAGGTCGGGGATCTGGTTGGCCAGGGTGCTGAAGGTGCCGTACGACAGAAAGTGGCTGCTCAGCAACGAGAACAGCACCACCATCGCCAGCAGCGCACCGGCCAGGCCCAGGTAGGTCCCCAGGCCGAGGTAGGTACCGCTGCGCCGGGCCGGTGGGCCAGGCGGTGTGTCTATCGGGGAGGTGTTCATGCGGGGTTCCTGGGCACTGCGTCTTGCAGCAGCGCGTCACGTTTCTGATAGCCGGCAAAGGCAGCGGCCAGTAGCTGGTCCTGGCTCCAGTGCTCACGCTCGAAGGTTTCAATCAGGCGCCCTGCCGAAAGCACGCCGATGCGATCGCAGATCAGCATCAGTTCGCGCAGGTCGCTGGACACCACCACCAGCGCCTTGCCCTGGCGGGTCAGCTCGGCGAGCAGCCCATAGATGTCGAACTTGGCGCCCACATCGATACCGCGCGTGGGCTCGTCGAACAGCAGCACGGCGCAGTCGCGCTCCAGCCAGCGGCCGATCACCACCTTCTGCTGGTTGCCACCCGACAGCTCGCCCACTGTTTGTGCGGGCCCGGCGCTGCGGATGCGCATGGCTTGGATCTGGCGCTCGGCCAGAGCACGCTCGGCAGCACCATCCACCAGGCCCGCGCGTGAGATCGCCGGCATGTTGCCCAACGCCAGGTTGGCACTGACCGACTGCGACAACAGCAGGCCTTCGCCCTTGCGGTCTTCGGTAATCAGGGCCACGCCGTGGCGCACTGCAGCCATGGGCGAGTCGATGTGCACCGGGCGCAGCGGGCTGCCCAGCTCGATGCTGCCACTGTCGGCCGTGTCTGCACCGAAGATCAGGCGCAGCAGCTCGGTACGCCCGGCACCGATAAGCCCGGAGATGCCGAAGATTTCGCCGCTGCGCACCTCGAACGAGACGTCCTGCACCTTGTCGCCCCGGCCCAGGCCGCTGACACGCAGTACCGGCTCGCCGATCGTGCGGCGCCCCAGGTCGATATGCTCGCCCAGCTCGCGCCCCACCATCAGGTTGACCAGTTGCTCGCTGCTGTAGCGCTGCATCGGTTCCACGCACACCAGCTTGCCGTCGCGCAGCACGGCAATGCGCTGGGCGATGCGCTTGAGCTCTTCGAGGCGGTGGGAAATGTAGATGATCGACACACCCCGTTGCTGCAGGCGCTCGATCTGGCGGAACAGCAGCTCCACCTCGCGTGCGGTGAGCATCGCGGTGGGCTCGTCGAGAATCAGCACATGGCAGTCGCCGATCAGGTTGCGGGCGATCTCCACCATCTGCTGATGGCCGATGCCCAGCTCGCCGACCAGCGTATCGGGGTCGATCGCTTCGAGCCCCACCTGCGCCATTGCCGCGGTCGCCAGTTGGCGCAGGCGCGTGCGATTGACCCAGCCGGCGCGGCTGGGCAGGTTGTGCAGAAACAGGTTCTCGGCCACGCTCAGGGTGGGCAGCAGGTTGAGCTCCTGCATCACCATGCGCACGCCCTGGCGCTCGGCCGCGGTGCGGCTGGCGGGCTGATACACCTGGCCCTGGTAGAACATCTGCCCGGTGGTGGGGGTTTCGAGCCCGCCGATGATCTTCGACAGGGTGCTCTTGCCCGCACCGTTCTCGCCAGTCAGGGCCAGCACTTCGCCGCGCAGCAGGGACAGTTCGATATCGCCCAGCACGGGCTGGGCGTAGGTCTTGCCGATTGCACTGACCGACAACACGACATCCGCAGTCGCCGACATAAGGTGTTCTCCTGGCGCCCGCACCACGGCAGGCACCGTCAGCGGGCTAGGGCTGCTTGACCAGCTCGACCGGGGTCTGGATGACGTTGTCGGCATCCACGTCCGGCTTCTCGCCGCGCAGCATCTTCAGGGCCGCCTCAATACCGAACACCGCCTGTTTGGCGGCGTATTGATCGGCCGTGGCCAGCACGCGACCGTCGCGCAGCATCGGCTGGATCGCCTTGATGTTGTCGTAGCCCACCACCTGCACCGCGCCGACCTTGCCTGCCGCGCGCACCGCCGACACCGCGCCGAGCGCCATGCTGTCGTTGCCGGCCAGCAGCGCCTTGAGGTCGGGGTATTCGTTGAGCATGGCCGAGGCCACGGCATTGCCCTTGTCGATCTCCCAGTTGCCCGATTGCACCGAGACGATCTTGATCTTGGCTGCCTCCATGGCGTCCTTGAAACCGGCAGTACGCTGCTGGGCGTTGGTGGTGGTCGGCACGCCCTCGATGATGCCGACCTGATCGCCCACGCTCAGGCGCGTGGCCAGGTACTCGCCCACCAGGCGCGCGCCCTTGCGGTTGTCGGGGCCCACGAAGGGCACGCTGAGGTTCTTGCTCTTGAGTACATCCGGGTCGAGGCGGTTGTCGATGTTGACCACGGTAATCCCCGCGTCCATGGCCTTCTTGACCACTGGCACCAGGGCCTTGGAATCGGCCGGGGCAATCACCAGCGCGTTGACGCCGGAGACGATCATCTGCTCGACGATGCGGATCTGGTTGCTGGTATCGGACTCGTCCTTGATGCCATTGGACACCAGGTCGAACTCGCCTGCGTGGTCTCTCTGGTAGGCCTTGGCGCCGTCTTCCATGGTGAGGAAGAACTCGTTGGCCAGCGACTTCATCACCAGGGCCACCTTGGGCTTGGCGGTGTCGGCATGGGCGTGGCTGAAGGGTACGGCGGTGGCGAGGGTGGCCAGCATGGCAACGGCCAGCAGGCGTCCAGCGAAGGGCAGCGTCATGGGTTCACTCCGAATCTTATGATTTTTGTCGGGTCGCAAACGTTTGCGGTTAACAACTATGGAAACGCTACCGGGTTTTGTCAAATCTGCCGACCGCCCTTCATGGCCCCAATAGTGCCGGGAATTATCCTTAAAATCTTCGGAAAACCGAACATCCGGCACCGCAATAATTCGGGTTTCCGAAAACAGTGCCGGGCAGCACGGGGCATAAACCTAAATAAATTTCTTATAAATCAATGAATTGACGTAAACGGTCAGTTAATTGGGCAACTGGTACGCTTTCTGCTGAACTTGTGTGGGCAACACAGCAATTTCACTCATAAGGAACAATAACGATGAAAGCTGCGCTTCACTCCTTCGCTCCGGCCGCCCTGGCCCTGTTCATGTTCTTCCCTGCTGGCGCCTACGCCAAGGAAGCCGAAACCCAACAGAAACTCGCCAACGTGGTTATCCTCGCCACCGGCGGCACCATTGCCGGTGCTGGTGCCAGCGCCGCCAACAGCGCTACCTATCAAGCCGCCAAGGTGGGCGTCGACAAGCTGATTGCCGGTGTTCCGGAGCTGGCCAACCTGGCCAACGTGCGCGGCGAGCAGGTGATGCAGATCGCCTCCGAAAGCATCACCAACGAAAACCTGCTGCAACTGGGCAAGCGCGTTGCCGAGCTGGCCGACAGCAAGGACGTGGACGGCATCGTGATCACCCACGGTACCGACACCCTCGAAGAGACCGCCTACTTCCTCAACCTGGTGGAAAAGACCGACAAGCCGATCGTGGTCGTGGGCTCCATGCGCCCCGGTACCGCAATGTCGGCCGACGGCATGCTCAACCTGTACAACGCCGTGGCCGTGGCCAGCGACAAGCAATCGCGCGGCAAGGGCGTGCTGGTGACCATGAACGACGAGATCCAGTCCGGTCGCGACGTGAGCAAGTCGATCAACATCAAGACCGAAGCGTTCAAGAGCGCCTGGGGCCCGATGGGCATGGTCGTGGAAGGCAAGTCGTACTGGTTCCGCCTGCCGGCCAAGCGCCACACGATGGATTCGGAATTCGACATCAAGACCATCAGCAGCCTGCCTGCCGTGGACATCGCCTACAGCTACGGCAACGTCAGCGACACCGCCTACAAGGCCCTGGCGCAAAATGGCGCCAAGGCCATCATCCATGCCGGTACCGGCAACGGTTCGGTGTCCTCGCGCGTAGTGCCGGCCCTGCAGGAACTGCGCAAGAACGGCGTGCAGATCATCCGTTCGTCCCACGTCAACCAGGGCGGGTTCGTGCTGCGCAACGCCGAGCAGCCTGACGACAAGAACGACTGGGTAGTGGCGCACGACCTGAACCCGCAAAAAGCGCGCATCCTGGCTATGGTCGCCCTGACCAAGACCCAGGACAGCAAAGAGCTGCAGCGCATCTTCTGGGAATACTGAGTGCAGTAGCCCGGCAGGCCGCCCTTCCTACAGCGGGGCGGCCTAACCTCTTGTAACCTCGCCATTTTTATTTTGCCCACGGTGCAGCAAAGCCTGCGCCGTGTGGTCACATGGGTTCTTTGAGCGACACGCAGTTGCGAAAAGCCTTACAGTAAAATACTGTATGCGCATACAGCAAAAAAAGGAACCTGTACCTGTGGCCACCTCCTCTGCCGCCAAGCCCGTCAGCAGCTACGAGCAACTGGGCATCCGCATTCAGAAAATCATCAACTCGCCAACCGCGCAGAAGTCCCGCGCGGCGCTGATCTTTCGCCTGGAGCACGAGTCGCCTGCCGACTGGGAGACCCTGCTCGAGGAAATCGCCGAAAACGACAACGTCACCCTGGCCTACCGGGATGACGGCGGCGTGCAGATTTTCTGGGTTGTGCCCAAGGAAGACTGAAGCCGTCGCCAGGCGCTGCCCGCCCACCCTGCTCCGACTTGTCGCCCTTCTGGGCGATGGTGTTATCCGTAGAATCTGGAAGTAATGATGTTCAAGAATCTTGCAGCTGCAGTGATGCTGCTGATGTTGTTGTGTGGCCAGGTGTTTGCTGAAACGCGTATCGGCACCTGGAACCTGGAACACCTGAGCGACCGCCCCAACAAGGACTTCAAGGCCATTGCCAAGGTCGCCAAAAATGTGGATTTTCTGGCTGTGCAGGAGCTGATGAGCGAAGCGGCCCTGGACAAGCTGGCCAGGGAACTCAGCCGCCAGAGCGGCGAGCCCTGGAGCCACATGGCCTCCGATGCGGTAGGCAGGTCTTCGTACAAGGAAATGTATGGTTTCGTGTGGAAGGACAGCAAGGTCGCCTATGAAGACGGTGCGGTGTCCTACCTGGACCGCAAGAAGATCTTCGAGCGCGAGCCCTACTCCGCGCGCTTCAAGTCACTCACCGACAATGCCTATTTCGTGGTGGCCACGGTGCATATCGTGTACGGGAAAAAGCCGTCTGACCGGGTCGCGGAAATCGATGCGCTGTCGAGCTACTGGACCTGGCTGAAGGAAGTCTACCCCGGCAACAATCACATCCTGCTGATGGGCGACTTCAACATGCCACCCACTTCACCTGCCTGGAAGTCGCTCAATGCCGCCGCCAGACCACTGGTGGTCGCAGGCGCCAGCACGCTGTCAACAACCGACGGCAAATTCGCCAACCTTTACGACAATATCTTCGTCAGCCATTCCTCGCCGCTGAAGGTCAACAGCGTGGGCGTGTACGACTACCCGAAACACCTGGGCATGACTCACCAGCAAGGCCGGGCGAACATCTCCGATCACGCGCCGATATTCCTGCGTGCAGAGCTTGGGCAAGGCAAGGGCACGGCCACGACCGCCGCGTCACCGGCAAGGCCCGCTGCACCCGCAAAAACCAAGGCTGCAACCGTGGCCGACGCCACCGGGCAAGTGCGCGGCAACCGGGCCAAGAAGCGCTACCACCGCCCGGACTGCCCGTCGTACAACAGCATTGCCGAAAAGAATCGGGTCGAGTTCAGCAGCGAATCTGCCGCCCAGGCAGAGGGCTACAGCATCGCCGGCAACTGCCAGAAGGCCGGCTGAGGGGATAACGGTGCAGCCTTGACGCCAAGGCTGCACCTGAAGGTCACTTGACCAGCTGGAACTGACTGGCGCCCTGCAACTCCAGACGCGGCACGCCCTTGTACTGCTCGATACGCCCTATCACGCACACCGTGCGCCCCTCCAGCGGCTGCGCCAGCAACGAGGCGAACGCCGGGCGATGCTCGCCCCATACCACCAGCCCCAACCGTCGCTTGCTGGGGAAGCTGGCACCCAGGTCGATCCAGGTCGGCTGGCCCCTGGACGACGGTTTGTAGGTCACCTTCATGATCGGGCCCAGCACCGCAGCGCTCTGCCCGATATGGTCGGCGGCCTGACGCCAGTCCAGCGGGTTGTCGCAGGTGGCGCCCTGCAAGGTGGCGGGTGACGCCGGCGCCGCCACTGCCTGGCTGACCACGACCGAGCCTGCAACCGACTCGGTGCCCTTGAACGCAAACACCACGATCAGAACCCCGATCAGCGCAGTGAATGACATGATCGTGTACTTCATGACCGAAACCTCCTTGTTGAGCCCTTTGATCCGGCTGCCCTGCGCCTGCGCCAACTGCTGCACGCTGGCGCTCTGGCGCGTGCTCGACAGCAGGTCGTGGGCTTTTTTTCGCTCGGCATCGAGCAGTACGCTGATATCCCGAGCACAACGCTGCGGATGATCCCTGACGTCGCGGTTGGCAAAGCGCAGCACCCGCCAGCCCTGGGAAGTGAGTGCAGACTGTCGCCGCTGCCAGTCGATGAACTCGGGGTGCGACATTCCGGTACCCGTACCGCTTTTGTCATAGCCATCGATTTCGATGGCGATGCGCACGTCTCCCTCTTCATTGATGACAAGGTCGCAGTAGCGTTGCTTGCCGTCATTGTCCTTGAAGGGGTATTGCGCACTCAGCGACTCGTAACGGATGCCCGCCACGAGGCTGAGCACGTTGCTGGCGAACAATCGTTCGTAGTCACTGCCGAACCGCGCCGCATTGGCCTTCAACCACTCGTCCTGGGTCATGTCCTGTCGTCTGCGCTGGAAAGTCGGGCCGGTGCAAAAGCACCCACTCTCGACCGATGCAGTCAAAAAGCCATAACGCAGCCGAGCCGCCGATTCTGGCCGACTCTGTAGGAAAAGTCGATTTTCAGGTGGGATAAGGCGGTGGTCATTCGGGCAACTTCGCCGGCAAGGCCGGCCCGTGCAGCGGGTGACCGATGGCGCTCAACATGGCTTCGCCCACTGCTGGTTTGCCCGACGCCTTCAACCCCTGGGCGGCGCCCTGGATATCCCGCGCCTCCTTGTTCTGGCCCAGCTTGAACTTGCCGACCAGACGGGTGATCTCGATCTCGAGCCCGACGATGGCCTTGAGCATGTCGCGGATGTAGTCCTTCGGCGCGTCGGACATCTTCCACGGCACGGGCTGGGATGCTTCGTGGGTGCGCGTGAGCAGGGCCACCAGGCCACGCACGTAGTGCTCGTCATCGTGCAAGGTCACGCGGCCATGGGCGTGCACCACCTGATAGTTCCAGGTGGGCACCTGTTTGTGGGTCTCGTGCTTGCTGGGATACCAGTTGGGCGAGATGTAGGCATCGGCGCCGCGAAAGATCACCAGCACTTCATCGCCATCCTTGAGTTCGCGCCACAGCGGGTTGGCCCGCGATACGTGAGCATGCAGCACCCCCTGCTTGCCCTCCTGCGGCTTGAAGTGGAACGGCAGATGGTTGGCATCCAGCCCACCCTCGCCGTGGCTGACCAATACACCCAGCGGGTTCTGCATGATCAGCTGATGCAGCACCTCGGGGCGCGACTCGTTGAAATACTGCGGTACGTACATGGTTTGCATCCATCCGGCACAGGGCGATGGCAAATTGTGTGGCGCAACTGGCCCATGGTATAGATCCACTATCGAACAAAATGACTGGACCAGAAAACATGGCGCGCAAAGCCAACGTGGTGGATATTCCTTCGCTGGGCACGCTGGACCGCAGCAGCGGCCAACTGGGGCGCCAACTGGCCCAGGCGCTGCGTGCGGCGATCCGGCGCGGCGACCTCAAGCCCGGCGAGGCGCTGCCCTCGACCCGCATGCTGGCCAGATCGCTGATGATCGCGCGGGGCACGGCCATCGAGGCGTTCGAGCAACTGACGGCCGAGGGGTTTCTGGAGTCCCGCGGCCGTGCCGGCACGCGGGTCGCGCACAGCCTTGAAGAGCCACCTGCCGCGCACACGACAGGTGTGGCGCGGCCCGCCGCCAGCTCGGCACGCATCGAACGCTTTGCACAACTTGCCCGCCGCTTCGGCGAGGTACCCCAGGTACCGTTCGCCGTCTCGGTACCGCTGGGCAAGGCCGCACCGGATGATATCTGGCGGCGCCTTGGCAACCGGGTGCGCGCCCGCGGCCCGGGTGCCCCTGCCGGCTATGGCGACCCGCTGGGGGAAATCGAGCTGCGCGAGGCGGTGGTGGACTATGTGCGCAAATCCCGCTCGGTACGCTGCGAGGCCAGCCAGGTGATCATCACCTCCGGCACCCAGCAGGGCCTGTATCTGGCCTGCCAGGTGCTGCTGGACATCGGCGACTTCGCCTGGGTCGAAGACCCGGCCTACCGCGGTATCACCGCCATTCTCGAAAGCGCCGGGCACAGCGGGCAGATGGTGCGCGTGCCGGTGGACGCCGAGGGCATGGACGTGGAACACGCCGTCGCCACCTGCCCCCACGCCCGCGCCGCCTTCGTCACCTCTTCGCACCAGTACCCGCTGGGCATGCCGATGAGCATGACCCGGCGCGAGGCACTGCTGAGCTGGGCCAGAACCCACAATGCATGGGTGATCGAGGACGACTACGACGGCGAGTTGCGCTATGCAGGGCACCCGTTCCCCTCGTTGCAGGGGCTGGGCCCTGAACGGGTGATCTACCTGGGCACCTTCAGCAAGATCCTGTTCCCGTCACTGCGCCTGGGCTATGCGATCGTGCCGCCGGACCTGGTAGACGCCTTCTGCGGTGCCCGCGTGCTGATGGACCGTCATCCGGCCAACGCCGACCAGCAGGTACTGGCGGCCTTCATCAACGAAGGCCATCTGGACCGGCACATCCGCCGCATCCGCGGTGTGTACGCCACCATCCACCGCCAGGTGAACGAAGCGGTGGCGCGCTGGCTGGAGCCTGAGCTGGCCTGGCTGCAACCGACCGACCAGGGCATGCACCTGGTGCTGTGGCTGGCAGCCGGTATCGACGACAGGCAGGTAGCGGACCAGGCCGCAGAGGCCGGCGTGGTGGTGCGCGCGGTATCCCCCATGTATGCGGGGCCGCACGGCAGGCCCGGGCTGGTGCTCGGCCTGGGTGGGTTCAGTGGCGAAGCCATCGATGCGGCGATGCAGCGCCTGGCACGGGTGATCGAAAGCGCCAGCGTTCAGGCTAGCGCCTGCAGGTAGGCGCTGGCCTGTTGATAGCGCTGCAGGCGTGCGATGTCTTCGGGGCCGGGCATGGCGATGCGCGAAAGGTCGCTGTTGTCGGCAAGGTCGGCAAGCTTTACCACCCGTGCCAGCGGGTCGCTGCCCAGCCGCGCGACGAAGGCCTCGTAGCTTTCGTCATCGCGCCGGCTCAGCGCCTGCACCGCCGCCAGTATCTTCAGGGCGAAGCCTTCGCGGGCCAGGTCCGACAAGCTCATGCTGGTATCTTCGAGCACGTCGTGCAGCACCGCGACGATGCGCTGCTCGGTGGTCTGCACCCTCAGCATCACCCGCAACGGGTGCAGGATATACGCAGTGCCGCCCTTGTCCTGCTGCCCTTCATGGGCCCTGGCGGCAACCGCAATGGCTCGCTCCAGTGTGGACATAAGCCCCCTCCTCTAACCCTCGCGCCGTCGCAGGCGCGCCATGCTGCAGGCATCGGTGAACACACCGTCACGTAAAGCATAGTCGCGCAAATGCCCTTCCACCTCGAAGCCGTGGCGCCGGTACAGCGCCAGTGCCGGCTGGTTATCGGCGTAAACAGTGAGTTCGACGCGCTGCAGGCCCATCCAGTTGTCCGCCACCTCGAGCACCGCCGACAACAGCCGTGTGCCCACCCCCTGCCCTTGCCAGGCCGGGGCGACACCCATGCCGATGCCGCCGCAATGACCGCGACGTACACGAATGAACTGCTCGAGCGTACAGCTGCCGATCACCTCGCCTTGATGTAAGGCCACCAGAAACACCATTCGTTCGTTGTCGGTGGCGATGCGTTTGCGCCACAGGTCGGCGCTCTGATACGGCATCTGCAGCACCTGCCGCGCCACCTGCGGGTGGTTGTACAGGGCCGTGAGCCCCTCGACGTGCTGTTCGGTACAACGTTGAAGGGTAATGGCGAAGGGCGAATCACTCATGACGGCTCATCCTTGAAGACAAGCCGTGAGTGTAAGAGGCGCCGCCGCGTGCTGGCTAGCGCTCGGCGCCGTGCTGGATGACCACCGAATCGGTACCCAGGCGCGCCATCACATCGTTCTTGCTGGCCAGGGCCTCCTCTTTGGTCGGGTAAGGGCCCAGCAGTACCACCGGCTTGCCGTCGCGGTACACCACCGAGGATGGAATCTGTTTTTCGATCAGGCGCGCGGTCATGTCGCTGAGGGCGCCCATGTTCGGGCCCTGGATGATCTCGACGTCCCAGCCTTCGGGCGCGGGCTGGTCGGCCAGGGCATCGGCACGGCGCTGCAGGTCGGCACCACCGCAGATTTCGCGGATGCGCAGGTCGCCGCCGGTTTCGTCGATGATGATCTGGTAGTCGTCGCCCTGCTTGATGGCCACGTAGCTGCGGTAAGGCTGGAACACACCGGCCGCGTCCTTGCCACGGAACTGGCCGCAGATATCGCCCTGCTTGTTGAATCGCACGTTGGCGAACTTGGCCGTCTTCGGGTTATCCAGATGCTCGGCAACCTGCTTGTGTACCCGTTCGGCATCGTTGTCACAGCCGGCCAGGGCCAGCACTGCCATTACCACCGCCACTTTGCGCACGCGTCTATCTCCAGGTTTCAAGCGGCGGATTTTAGCATCTGTGCAAGGCCGGGGGTTACAATCGCCCGGCCTTGAACTTCCATAGGGCATTCCATGCGCCAGGTACTGCTGATTATCGACGTACAACCCTCGTTCAACCCGCCGCAATGGCTGGTAGACGGCATAGCATCACTGATCGGCCGCATGCCGTCGGTGGCGAGCGTGGAGCGCCATGATGAATCGGTGACCCCGTTTCAACGTCAGCTGGGCTGGCAACCGGCGGCGCACGACCAGAGCCTGGTGGCGGCAGATCGTATCTTCATCAAGCATGGCTACGCCCCGACGGCCGAGATGCTGGATTACCTCAGGCAATTGAACCCCGAGCGCGTGCTGGTGTGCGGCATACAGACCGACACCTGCGTGCTGGCGGCGGGGTTCGCGCTGTTTGATGCGGGGCTGCAGCCGACCCTGATCAGCGACCTCACGGTAGGGTCGTCGCTGGATCGGTCGGGGCAGTTGGGGGTGAGCCTGTGGCGGCATCATTTCGGGCACGTGGTGAGCACGCAACAGTTGCGGTGAAGGCTTCGCCGGCATTGGCGGCGAAGCGGCCAGCACAAGCGATCCCTCATTCGCGGATGCAATCCACCGTATACACGTCCCCCACCTCATGCTGCAGCCCGTGCACATCGGCCACAAACCCGGGGAACCCACGGTCGAACGCCCGTGCAAAGCCCAGGTAGTCGATGATCGAGCGCGTCGACTCGGTAAAGCGCTCCCCGGGCATGATCAACGGAATCCCCGGCGGGTACGGCACCAGCATCACCGCCGCCACCCGCCCGATCAGGCGCTCGATCGGCACCGCCTCGACCTCGCCGCGCACCAGCTTGTCATACGCATCCCCCGGCTTCATCACCACCTCGGGCAAACGCGTGTACAAGCGCTTGAGCTGCTTGGCCGTGGCGTTGGCGCGGTAGCATTCGTGCAACTGCTCGCACAGGTCGCGCAGGCCCATGCCGTGGTAGCGCAACGGGTCCAGTTGCGCCACGCACGGCAGGCTCTGCAGCAGCGCGGTATTGGCGTCGTAGTTGCGCTTGAACTCCAGCAGTTCGGTGAGCAAGGTGCTCCACTTGCCCTTGGTGATCCCCATCGAGAACAGCACCAGAAACGAATACAGGCCGGTCTTCTCCACCACCAGCCCGCGCTCCCACAGGAACTTGCTGACCACTGCCGCAGGAATACCATGCTCACCCAGGCTGCCGCCCGCATCCAGCCCCGGCATCACCAGCGTGACCTTGATCGGGTCGAGCAGCACGTAGTCTTCGCTCACATCGCCAAAGCCGTGCCATTCGGCCTGGGGTTGCAGCAGCCAGTCCTCGGTCGCCACGCGGTGAATGCCACCCACCTGCGGCGGTTGCCAGATACTGAACCACCAGTCGTCGTCGGCCAGGTGCTCGCGCAGGTTGGCCAGCGCACGCCGGAAGCTCAGCGCCTCGTCGAACATTTCCTGCAGCAGCGAGCGCCCAGCCGGGCCTTCCATCATCGCCGACGACACGTCCAGCGAGGCCAGGATGCTGTACTGCGGCGAGGTGGAGATATGCATCATGAACGCCTCGTTGAATCGATCACGGTCGAGCTGGCGTGCACCGCCGTCCTGCACGTGGATCATCGAGGCCTGGCTGAACGCGGCCAGCAGCTTGTGGGTGGAGTGGGTGCTGAACACCAACGGGCTGTCGGCACTGCGCGAAGTACCCATGGCGTAACGCCCGGCAAAGAATTCGTGAAACGCCGCGTAGGCGTACCAGGCCTCGTCGAAATGCAGCACCTCGACACTGTTGCCCAGCACCTGCTTGATCATCTCGGCGTTGTAGCACAGCCCGTCATAGGTGGAGTTGGTCACCACCGCCATCTTCACCCGCGGCTCGCGCCCTGCGGCCAGCGGGTTGGCTTCGATCTTGGCCTGGATCGCCTCGCGGCTGAACTCGCTCAGCGGGATGGGGCCGATGATGCCCAGCTCGTTGCGCTCCGGACACAGGTACAGGGGGATTGCGCCGGTCATGATGATTGCGTGCAACACCGACTTGTGACAGTTGCGATCCACCAGCACCAGGTCGTCACGCCCGACCATCGAGTGCCAGACGATCTTGTTGGCGGTGGAGGTGCCGTTGATCACGAAGAAGGTGTGGTCGGCGCCGAAGTTGCGCGCCGCACGCGCTTCGGCCGCCGCCAGGGGGCCGGTATGGTCGAGCAGCGACCCCAGCTCCGGCACCGACACCGACAGGTCCGAACGCAGGGTGTTCTCGCCGAAGAACTGGTGAAACGCCTGGCCCACCGGGCTCTTGCGATACGCCACGCCACCGCCATGGCCCGGCGTGTGCCAGGAGTAGTTCGATTGCGCGGTGTGCTGCACCAGGGCCTTGAAGAACGGCGGCAGCAGGCCGTCCAGGTAGTTGTGCGCCGCCCGCGCCACTTGCCGGGCCAGAAACGGCACGGTGTCTTCGAACAGGTAAAGGATGCCGCGCAACTGGTTCAGTTCGCTCATGGCGTCGGCCGGGGCGTTCTCCAGGGTCACTTGCTCGCCCAGTGCGAAGATCGGCAAGTGCGGTGCGCGCACCCGCGCCAGGCGGATCAGCTCGACCATGTTCTGCAGCAGGTGGGTGTTTTCCCCCGCGCCTTCGGCCGCAATCAGCATGCAGGCCAGGCCGTGGTGGGTGGCCGCTACCAGGCGGCCCTCGGCGTAGTCCACCGCCGGCAGAATGGTAAAGCCGTCCTGGGCCAGTTCCTGGGCAATGCCGCGCACGCGATCACCGGCCACACTGTCGGCCTTGATATCGCGGTGCACGATGAGTATCGGAAACTTGAGGTCCTTGTACATGGGCGCCGGCACCTTCTGAGCGACAGGCCGTGAGGCCGTTCATTTCAGGGTAGAAGGTCGGCGCCAGGTACGCGGCGGGATTTGCTTCAGCGGGCCTCGAGCAGTTGCTGCCACAAGGCCGGGCCACCGGTGGATTTTGCCACTGCTTCAAGGCGCGCCATGTGCGCTTGCAGCTCTGCCTCGGTGGCCGGGATGATGCGCCCCGGCTGACGCCCCACCAGCCGACGGATCTCGCTGCCCTGGCTGGACTGGCCTTCGCCCTCGCTGTCGCTGCCGGCCAGTGACAGGCTGGTCTGGCCGCCGGTCATGGCCAGGAACACGTCCGCCAGCAACTCGGAGTCGAGCAACGCGCCGTGCAGTTCGCGGCCGGAGTTGTCTACGCCATAGCGTTTGCACAAGGCATCGAGGCTGTTGCGCTGGCCCGGGTGACGCTCGCGGGCCATCAGCAGGGTGTCGAGCACCTCGCAGTGCTGTGCGATATCGGCGCGATCGTGCTGGCCGAGCATGGCGAATTCGTTGTTGATGAAACCAACGTCGAACGCCGCGTTGTGGATGATCAGCCGCGCGCCCTTGATGTACTCGAAGAACTCGTCGGCGATTTCGGCGAAACGCGGCTTGCCCACCAGGAATTCGTCGGTGATGCCGTGCACCCCGATCGCACCCTCGTCGCTTTCGCGGTCGGGCTGCAGGTACACGTGGAAATTGCGTCCGGTCATGCGCCGGCCGACCAGCTCGATACAGCCGATCTCGATGATGCGGTGACCATCGGCCACCGGCATACCGGTGGTTTCGGTGTCGAGCACTACCGACCTGTTGTTCTGCATCTCCACGTCGGTCATCTCCTGCCGCGTACTGCCTGAATATTGAAAGCGGCGAATTTTACCTCACCCAGGGCAGGATGTGGCGAATTCGCTAAAGGGAGGGTTCAGCGTTGCTTGCGCAGATCGTCGACGCCACGGTTGGCCAACTGGTCGGCACGCTCGTTGCCGGCGTGGCCGACGTGCCCGCGCA
This sequence comes from Pseudomonas palmensis, assembly GCF_049942755.1. Classification (NCBI taxonomy): domain Bacteria; kingdom Pseudomonadati; phylum Pseudomonadota; class Gammaproteobacteria; order Pseudomonadales; family Pseudomonadaceae; genus Pseudomonas; species Pseudomonas palmensis. The sequence goes on along the minus strand of NZ_CP187958.1, from coordinate 4,167,420 downwards.
CCCACTGCCATTTCACGTTGTGGCGGTTGACCTGTTCGTCGAGCTGCTGCCACAGGTCGGCGTTCTTGACCGGCTCCTTGGCGGCGGTCTTCCAGCCACGCTTCTTCCAGTTGACCATCCACTCGGTGATGCCTTTCATCACGTACTGCGAGTCGGTCACCAGCAGCACATCACACTGGCGCTTGAGCGCCTCGAGGCCCTTGATGGCGGCCATCAGTTCCATGCGGTTGTTGGTGGTTTCGCGCTCGCCGCCCCACAGCTCCTTTTCGACGCCCTTGCAGACCAGCAGCGCGCCCCAGCCGCCCAGGCCAGGATTGCCCTTGCAGGCACCATCGGTGTAGATCTCGACGCTTTCGACGCTTTCGCTCATGTACAGCCTTTATTCATCATTGAAGGTGCGGCCCTCGGGGTGAGGCGTGCGCCGGTTGACCTTGGCCATCGGCAACGGCAGCAGCTTGCCCATCGGCTCGCGGCGCACCTGGCGCAGCGGGCGCAGGCCCACCACCATCTTGCGCGCCACCAGCACGTACACACCGCCACCGGATATCTGCCAGCGCCCGGCAGCACGCTCCCAGCCAGACAACCGTGCCTGCCAGGCCGGCGAGGCAAGCGGCGGACGATAGCACCCGAAGCGGCGTTTCTCCAGCGCGAAGCCCAGCAGGTTGAGCCAGTCGCCCACCCGCGACGGCGAGATGCAGCGCGCCTTGCGCAACGCATCATGGGCAAACACCCGGCGCAGGCCCCAGGTGCTCCAGGGGTTGATCCCGACGATCAGCAGGTGCCCGCCAGGGCGCACGCTGCTGGCCGCCTCGCGCAGCAGGCCGTGGGGCGAGAGGCTGAAGTCCAGCCCGTGCTGCAGCACCACCACGTCGGCGGCGTGCTCGCTCAGGGGCCAGGCCTGCTCTTCGCACACGATCTCGACGCCCGGCAGCGGCGCCCCCAGGCGCACGTTGCGTTGCACCTGCGGGGCATTGGGCGGTGCCTCGGCGCAGGGGCCGTAATGCACCAGGTAGCCACCGAAGAAGCGCCCCAGCTCCTCTTCGAGCAGGCGCTGCTCCCCGGCGAGCAGCTGCTGGCCCAGCGGGCCGGCGAACCACTCGCGCGCCTGGCTGATCAGCTCGAGCCACTGCGGGTCGGCCTGGGCAAAGGCTTGATCGGTCATTGCTGTCTCCCTTGGAAGGTTCTCGACAACGCACATAGCTACTAAGATGCACCCATGTCCACCGTTTGGCGAATCGCACGATGATACAGATACAGGCCCTGCCCGCTTTCAGTGATAACTACATCTGGTTGTTACAAGATGCCGTGAACCAGCGCTGTGCGGTGGTCGACCCGGGCGATGCAGCCCCCGTGCTGGCCTGGCTGCAGGCGCATGCCGACTGGCAACTGACCGACATTCTGATCACCCATCACCACCACGACCATGTGGGTGGCGTTGAGCAGCTCAAGGCGCACACCGGCGCCCGCGTCAGCGGCCCGGCCAACGAACGCATACCCGCCCGCGACCAGGCCCTGAACGACAATGACCGCCTCGAGGTGCTGGGGCTTGAGTTCCAGGTGTTCGCCGTACCCGGCCACACCCTGGGGCACATCGCCTATTACTGTGCCCAGCCGCAGTTGCCGATGCTGTTCTGTGGCGACACGCTGTTCGCCGCCGGCTGCGGGCGCCTGTTCGAGGGCACGCCGGAGCAGATGCACCACTCGCTGGAGTGCCTGGCAGCGCTGCCGGCGGCCACCCAGGTGTATTGCGCCCACGAATACACCCTGAGCAACCTGCGCTTTGCCTGTGCGGTCGAGCCGCAGAACCCGCACGTTATCCAACGCTTCGAAGACGTTACCGCACTGCGCGCGCAAGATCGCATCACTTTGCCCTCCACCATCGCGCTGGAGAAGCTGACCAACCCGTTTTTGCGGGTAGCAGAAACATCCGTTAAACAAAAAATAGACGAACGGGTGGGCCGCATAAACCCTACGCCCAGTGCTGTTTTTGCGGGGTTGCGGGCCTGGAAAGACACGTTCTAAACAGGCGCTGTGAAGGTCGGAAAATTCTCAAAGGTTGACCGATGGGGGGTGCCTTTCTAGAATCGCCCGACATTTTTGCCCGGAACTTTCCCCCAGCCAATGTCGTCCCCTAGCCGCAGAACCTTCAATTCCGTTGCCCTGACGCGCCTGGCCCAAGCCAGTGCGCTGGCCCTGGCCGCCACCCTCGTGGGCTGCCAGAGCACGCGCCAGGTCGATGAATCCGATAGCGTTCGCGCGCACAACTTCCAGGCGCGGATCAAGCAGAAACCGATCTTCGTGCATGACAAGAAGCCGGTCGAGCCAGCCGTGGCCCAGGACGTCTGGGAACGCATGCGCCAGGGCTTCCAGTTGCAGGACGGCATTGCGGTGAACCCGCGCATCGAGCAGCAGCGCCTGTGGTTCGCCAGCAACCCTTCGTTCCTGGAAGGCGCCGGCGACCGCGGCAGCCTGTACATCCACTACATCGTCGAGCGTCTTGAAGAGCGCGACATGCCGCTGGAGCTGGCCCTGCTGCCGGCAATCGAAAGTGCCTACAACCCGATGGCCTATTCCCGCGCTCACGCGGTGGGCCTGTGGCAGTTCATCCCGTCGACCGGGCGATACTTCAACCTGCGCCAGACGCGCTTCTACGATGGCCGTCGCGACATCACCGCCTCGACCAACGCGGCGCTGGACTACCTGACCCGCCTGCACGACATGTTCAACGGCGACTGGCTGCTGGCCCTGGCGGCCTACAACGCCGGTGAAGGCACGGTCAGCCGCGCCATCGAGCGCAACGAGAAGCTCGGCCTGCCAACCGACTACTGGAACCTGCCGCTGCCCAAGGAAACCCGCGACTACGTGCCAAAGCTGCTGGCCCTGTCGCAGGTGGTGCTGACCCCGCAGGCGTATGGCGTGAACCTCAACCCGATTGCCAACGAACCCTACTTCGAAGCCGTGGCGATCAAGGACCGGCTCGACCTGTCGCGGGTCGCCGCACTGGCCGAGATCGACGAAGACGAACTGTTCCAGCTCAACCCGGCCTTCAAGAAACGCATGACCGTGGACGGCCCGCAGCAATTGCTGGTACCCACCGCCAAGGCGCAACTGCTGACCACCAGCCTGTCGAACATGAAGCCCGAAGAGCTGCTCAGCCTGCAGCCGAAAAAGGCGGTATTCGAGGCAGCCCTGGCCGAAGCCTCGACGCCGGTGCGCAACAGCCGCTACCGGGTCAAGCGTGGCGACAACCTGGGCAGCATCGCCCGGGCCAACAAGGTCAGCGTCAAGGACCTGCAGCGCTGGAACAAGCTGCGCGGCAACAACCTCAAGGTCGGCCAGACCCTGGTGATGCAAGGTGCGCAGCCTGCCAGCGCGGCCGCCAACCAGAAGAAGCCTACCCAGTACAAGGTGCGCAAAGGCGATTCGCTGTACATGGTGGCCAAGCGTTTCAACGTTGAAATGCAGCATCTCAAGCGCTGGAATCCGCGCAGCGGCCACGCCCTCAAGCCCGGCCAGACCCTCACCGTCTACCTGCCGCACTGAGACCCGGGCCAGGCCTGCCTGGCCGCGGCCCCGGCGATCTCCGGGGCTGCTCTTTTTCCTGCCGATACAAGCTGTTACTGTAGCCGCAATAAAGCCCAAGCCCGGATCGGATCGCCGACTTGATACGTCCCCTCCTGTTGCTGTCATTCAGCCTGGCCTTGAGCTTTCCCGCGGGCGCGACCATCAGCGAAAGTCACGGTTACGCCCAGTTCGGCACGCTCAAGTACCCAGCCAAATTCACCCATTTCGATTGGGTAAACCCGCAAGCGCCCAAAGGCGGCACCTTGCGCGCCATGGCATTCGGCACGTTCGATACCCTCAACCCCTATACCTTCAAGGGCTCAAGCCCGGTCACCACGCCCAACTTCCTGCAGTACGGGGTGAACGAGCTGAACGAGACCCTGATGGTGGGCACCGGCCAGCGCGACCCCTCGGGCGATGAAGCCACCTCCAGCTACGGGCTGATCGCCCGTTCGGTGGAGTACAGCGAAGACCGCAGCTGGGTGGTGTTCAACCTGCGTCCCGAGGCACGCTTTCACGATGGCCGGCCGATCACCGCCGCCGACGTGGCGTTCTCCTACCGCACCCTGCTCAAGGAAGGCCACCCGCTCTACCGCACCAACCTGCAGGAAGTGCAGCGGGTCGACATCCTCAACCCCAAGCGCATCCGCTTCGTGTTCAAGCGTGCCGGCAACCCGCTGCTGATCTTGCGCCTGGGCGAAATGCCGGTGCTGCCCCAGCATTACTGGAAAGGCCGCGACTTCAAGGCCACTACCTTCGAACCGCCACTGGGCAGCGGCCCGTACCGCATCACCCAGGTACAGCCAGGTCGAAGCCTGGTGTTCGAGCGGGTCAAGGACTACTGGGGCAAGGACCTGGCAGTCAACCGCGGCAAGTACAACTTCGACCGCGTCGAGTTCGAGTTCTACCGCGACAGCGATGTGGCCTTCGAGGCATTCAAGGCGGGTGAATTCGATGTCTACATCGAGCACCAGGCCAAGAACTGGGCCACCGGCTACAACTTCCCCGCTGTGCGTCGTGGCCAGGTGATCCAGGCGCAGATCGCCCACCAGATCCCGACCCAGACCCAGGGGTTGTTCATGAACAGCCGGCGCGCCGCCTTCAGCGACGACCGCGTGCGCCAGGCGCTGGGCCTGATGCTGGACTTCGAATGGACCAACCGCACCCTGTTCAGCAGCGCCTATAAGCGCGCCAGCAGCTACTACCCCAACAGCGAGTTCAGCGCCACCGGCCTGCCGGTGGGCAAGGAGTGGCTGCTGCTGGCGCCGTACCGCGACCAACTGCCTGCCGCCCTGTTCACCCAGCCCTACAGCGTGGGCAAGACCAACGGGCGCGGTATCGACCGCGATACCCTGCGCCAGGCCCTCAGCCTGCTCGGCCAGGCAGGCTGGAAGCTCAGCGGCCAGCGCCTGCTCAACAGCAACGGGCAGCCGCTGAAGCTGGAAATTCTGCTGGTGAACCCGAACCTGGAGCGGATCCTGCAACCTTATGTCGAAAATCTTGCCAGCATCGGTATCGACGCGCGCTTGCGCACGGTAGACCGGGCCCAGTACAAACAACGGCTGGACCAATTTGATTTCGACATGATTCTGATGACCCTGAACCAGACCCTGAGCCCGGGCCTTGAGCAGTGGCTGTATTTTCATTCCAGCCAGGCCGCCACCAAAGGCAGCAAGAATTACGCGGGCGTGAAGAACCCGGTGGTCGACCACCTGCTAGAGTCCCTGCTCAATGCACAGAGCCGCGACGACCAGGTGGCTGCGGCGCGCGCCCTCGATCGAGTGCTGCTATGGCAGCACTACATGGTTCCCAACTGGTATCTCGACTATCACCGCCTGGCCTACCGCAACCGGTTTGCCTTTGTCGCCACGCCGCCCTACACCCTGGGGCTGAACAGCTGGTGGCTCAAGCCCACGGAGAACGCCCAATGATGCCATTGCCGTGCCTGCGCCTGATCGCAGGCGGCCTGCTGCTGGCCAGCCTGAGCCTTCAGGCCCTGGCCGCCCCGCAACATGCAGTGACCCTCTACGACGAAGCGCCCAAGTACCCGGCCAACTTCAAGCATTTCGACTATGTGAACCCCGACGCGCCCAAGGGCGGCACCTTTCGCGTCAACGGCTCCGGCAGCTTCGACAGCCTCAACCCCTTCATCAACAAGGGCGTGCCGGCCGACAACATCGATCTGGTATACGACACCCTGGCGCGCAACAGCCTCGATGAGCCATTCACCGAATACGGGCTGCTGGCCAGGCAGATCGAAAAAGCCCCCGACAACAGCTGGGTGCGCTTCTACCTGCGCCCCGAGGCGCGCTTTCAGGATGGCCATCCGGTTCGTGCCGAAGACGTCGTGTTCACCTTCAACACCCTGGTCACCAGCGGCGCACCGCTTTACCGCGCCTACTATGCCGACGTCGACGAAGTGATCGCCGAAGACCCGCTGCGTGTGCTGTTCAAGTTCAAGCACAAGGGCAACCGTGAACTGCCTCTGATCCTCGGCCAGTTGCCGGTGCTGCCCAAGCACTGGTGGGCCAACCGCGACTTCACCAAAGGCAACCTGGAGATCCCCCTGGGCAGCGGGCCGTACAAGGTCGCCGAGGTCAAGGCCGGGCGCTCGGTCCGCTACGTGCGCGACCCCGACTACTGGGGCAAGGACCTGCCGATCAACCGCGGCTTCTACAACTTCGACACTATTCGCGTCGACTACTACCGCGACAATACCGTGGCGCTCGAGGCGCTCAAGGCCGGCCAGTTCGACTACTGGCTGGAGGTCAGCGCCAAGAACTGGGCCACCGCCTACAACATCCCGGCAGTTCGCCAGAACCGCCTGATCCGCGAAGAGATCGCCAACGGCAACCCGACCGGCATGCAGGGCTTCGTGTTCAACCTGCGCCGCCCGATCTTCCAGGACGTGCGCGTGCGTGAGGCACTGAGCCTGCTGCTGGACTTCGAGTGGACCAACAAGCAGCTGTTCAATGGCGCCTACACCCGCACCACCAGCTACTTCGAAAACTCCGACATGGCGGCCAGCGGCCTGCCGGATGCGGCCGAACTGAAACTGCTGGAACCGCTGCGCGGGCAGATCCCCGACAAGGTGTTCACCGAAGCGTTCAAGAACCCGGTCACCGATGGCAGCGGCATGATCCGCGAGCAGCAACGCCAGGCCTACAAGCTGCTGCAGGAAGCCGGCTGGCGCATCCAGGACGACAAGATGGTGGATGCCCAGGGCAAGCCGGTGGTGATCGAGTTTCTGCTCGCCCAGACCGAGTTCGAGCGCATCCTGCTGCCCTACAAGCGCAACCTGGCCGACCTGGGCATCGAGCTGAACATTCGCCGGGTGGACGTATCGGAGTACATCAACCGCCTGCGCTCGCGCGACTTCGACATGATCGTGGGCGGCTTCCCGCAATCCAACTCGCCGGGCAACGAGCAACGCGAGTTCTGGCAGAGCGCCAGCGCCGACAAGCCCGGCAGCCGCAATTTCATGGGCCTCAAGGACCCGGCCGTGGACACCCTGGTGGACGGCCTGATCAATGCCGACTCGCGCCAGAGCCTGATCGAACACACCCGTGCCCTGGACCGCGTGCTGCAATGGGGCTACTACGTGGTGCCCAACTGGCACATCAAGACCTGGCGCGTGGCGTACTGGAACCATATCGGCCACCCGGCCACGCCGCCCAAGTACGACATCGGCATCAACACCTGGTGGATCAAGCCGGACGTGAAACCGGTGGTGCCGGGGGCCGCAGACGCCGCCCCAGCCGATGCTGCCCCAGCGGGCGAGGCACCTTGACATGCTGGCCTATATCTTTCGCCGCCTGTTGCTGATCATCCCCACCCTGCTGGGTATCCTGATCATCAACTTCGTGATCATCCAGGCCGCGCCCGGCGGCCCGGTGGAACAGATGATCGCCAAGCTCGAGGGCTTCGACGGCGCCACCAGCCGCATCGCCGGTGGCGGCTCGGAAGTATCCGTGGCCGGCTCCAACTACCGTGGCGCCCAGGGCCTGGACCCTGCCCTGGTCAAGGAAATCGAGCGCATGTACGGCTTCGACAAGCCGGCGCCGGAACGCCTGTGGATCATGATCAAGAACTACGCCCGGCTGGATTTCGGCGACAGCTTCTTCCGCGACGCCAAGGTCATCGACCTGATTGCCGAGAAGATGCCGGTGTCGATCTCGCTGGGGCTGTGGAGCACGCTGATCATGTACCTGGTGTCGATCCCCCTGGGCATCGCCAAGGCTACCCGGCACGGCAGCCACTTCGACGTGTGGACCAGCTCGGCCATCATCGTCGGCTATGCGATCCCGGCATTCCTGTTCGCCATTCTGCTGATCGTGCTGTTTGCCGGCGGCAGCTACCTGGACTGGTTCCCCTTGCGCGGGCTCACCTCGAACAACTTCGATGAACTGAGCACCACGGGCAAGATCCTCGATTACTTCTGGCACCTGACCCTGCCGGTGACCGCGCTGGTGATCGGCAACTTCGCCACCATGACCCTGCTGACCAAGAACAGCTTCCTCGACGAGATCAACAAGCAGTATGTGATCACCGCCAAGGCCAAGGGCCTGAGCCCCAACCGGGTGCTCTACGGGCACGTGTTTCGCAACGCGATGCTGCTGGTGATCGCGGGCTTCCCCTCGGCATTCATCGGCATCTTCTTCACCGGCTCGCTGCTGGTGGAGGTGATCTTCTCCCTCGACGGCCTGGGCCTGATGAGCTTCGAGGCGGCCATCAACCGCGACTACCCGGTGGTGTTCGGCACGCTGTTCATCTTCACCCTGCTGGGCCTGGTGGTGAAGCTGATCGGTGACCTGACCTACACCCTGGTCGATCCGCGGATCGACTTCGACAGCCGGGAGCACTGAGATGACCCTATCCCCTCTCAACCGCCGCCGCTTCGAACGCTTCAAGGCCAACCGCCGTGGCTGGTGGTCGCTGTGGCTGTTCCTGATCCTGTTCGGGCTGAGCCTGGGCGCCGAGCTGATCGCCAACGACAAGCCGCTGGCGGTGCGTTACGACGGCGAATGGTACTTCCCCGCCCTCAAGCGCTACCCCGAGACCACCTTCGGCGGCGAGTTCCCGCTGGAGGCCAACTACAAGAGCCCGTACATCCGCGAGTTGCTGGCAGCCAAGGACAGCTGGGTGCTGTGGGCACCGATCCCGTTCAGCTACCAGAGCATCAACTACGACCTGAAGGTGCCCGCCCCGGCTCCGCCCTCGGCGCAGAACCTGCTGGGCACCGACGACCAGGGCCGCGACGTGCTGGCGCGGGTGATCTACGGTTTTCGCATCTCGGTGCTGTTCGCCCTGACGCTGACGGTGTTCAGCTCCATCATCGGGGTGATCGCAGGCGCCCTGCAGGGCTTCTATGGCGGCTGGGTCGACCTGGCCGGGCAGCGCTTTCTGGAGATCTGGTCGGGGTTGCCGGTGCTGTACCTGCTGATCATCCTGGCCAGTTTCGTGCAGCCCAACTTCTGGTGGCTGCTGGGCATCATGCTGCTGTTCTCGTGGATGAGCCTGGTGGACGTGGTGCGCGCCGAGTTCCTGCGCGGGCGCAACCTGGAATACGTGCGCGCTGCGCGGGCGCTGGGCATGCAGAACGGCGCGATCATGTACCGGCACATCCTGCCCAACGCGATGGTCTCGACCATGACCTTTTTGCCGTTCATCCTGACCGGCGCCATCGGCACCCTCACGGCGCTGGATTTTCTCGGCTTCGGCCTGCCACCGGGCGCGCCGTCGCTGGGCGAGCTGGTGGCCCAGGGCAAGTCCAACCTGCAGGCGCCGTGGCTGGGCATGAGCGCCTTCGCGGTACTGGCACTGATGCTCAGCCTGCTGGTGTTCATCGGCGAGTCCGCCCGCGATGCCTTCGACCCGAGGAAATGAGATGAGCAACGACACCTTGATCGAAGTGCGCGACCTGTCGGTGGAGTTCGTCACCGGGGCGCAGCAGCAACGCGTGGTCGAAGGCATCAGCTTCGACATCCGTCGTGGCGAGACATTGGCACTGGTGGGCGAAAGCGGCTCGGGCAAGTCGGTGACCGCGCACTCCATCCTGCGCCTGCTGCCCTACCCGCTGGCCCGCCACCCCAGCGGCAGCATCACCTACGAAGGCCAGGACCTGCTCAAGCTGGAAGAAAAACAGATGCGGCGCATTCGCGGCAACCGCATCGCGATGATCTTCCAGGAGCCGATGACCTCGCTCAACCCGCTGCACAACATCGAGAAGCAGATCAACGAGATTCTCATGCTGCACAAGGGCCTGCGCGGGAAGGCGGCCACCGAGCGCACCCTGGAGCTGCTGGAACTGGTGGGCATTCCCGACCCGGTCAAGCGCCTCAAGGCCCTGCCCCACGAGCTGTCGGGCGGTCAACGCCAGCGGGTGATGATCGCCATGGCCCTGGCCAACGAGCCGGAGCTGCTGATCGCCGACGAACCGACCACCGCGCTGGACGTCACCGTGCAGCTGAAAATCCTCGAATTGCTCAAGGATCTGCAGGCGCGCCTGGGCATGGCGCTGCTACTGATCAGTCACGATTTGAACCTGGTGAAAAGAATTGCCCACCGCGTATGTGTCATGCAGCGCGGTTGCATCGTCGAACAGGCGTCGTGTGACGAATTGTTCCGTGCCCCGCAGCATCCGTACACGCAAATGCTGCTCGGTGCCGAGCCCAGCGGCAAGCCTGCCGACAACCCGGTGGGCCCGCCGCTGCTCGAGGTCGAGGACCTGCGCGTGTGGTTCCCGATCAAGAAGGGCCTGCTGCGCAAGACCGTGGACCACGTCAAGGCGGTGGACGGCATCAACTTCAGCCTGCCCCAGGGCCAGACCCTGGGCATCGTGGGCGAGAGTGGTTCCGGCAAGTCTACCCTGGGCCTGGCGATCCTGCGGTTGATCGGCAGCCAGGGCGCGATACGCTTTGAAGGCCAGGCGCTGGACGGCCTGACCCAGCAACAGGTGCGGCCGTTGCGCCGCCAGATGCAGGTGGTGTTCCAGGACCCCTTCGGCAGCCTGAGCCCGCGCATGAGCGTGAGCGATATCGTCGGAGAGGGCCTGCGCATTCATCGGATTGGCACGGAGGCAGAGCAGGAACAGGCGATCATGGAGGCGCTAGAGGAAGTAGGACTGGATCCGCAAACCCGGCACCGCTACCCTCACGAGTTCTCCGGTGGCCAGCGACAACGTATTGCCATTGCCCGGGCACTGGTATTGAAACCGGCGCTGATACTGCTGGACGAGCCCACTTCGGCGCTCGACCGGACCGTTCAGCGCCAGGTGGTGGAACTGCTGCGTACGCTGCAGACCAAGTACAACCTGACCTACTTGTTCATCAGCCATGACCTGGCGGTGGTCAAGGCGCTCAGCCACCAGTTGATGGTGGTCAAGCAGGGCAAGGTGGTGGAACAAGGTCCGGCTACGGGTATTTTCAGCGCCCCGCAACATCCCTATACACAGCAGCTGCTGGAAGCCGCCTTTTTGGCCCCCACAGCTGTCGATTAACCTGAAGAGGAACAACACATGGGTTTTCTCGCCGGTAAGCGCGTACTGATCGTCGGTGTCGCAAGCAAACTGTCCATCGCATCCGGCATCGCTGCCGCCATGCATCGCGAGGGTGCAGAACTTGCCTTCACCTACCAGAACGAAAAGCTCAAGGGCCGCGTCGAAGAGTTTGCCGCTGGCTGGGGCTCCAGCCCTGAGCTGTGCTTCCCCTGTGACGTTGCCAGCGATGAAGAAATCGCCAAGGTCTTCGAAGAACTGAGCAAGAAGTGGGACGGCCTGGACTGCATCGTGCACTCCGTAGGCTTCGCGCCGGGCGACCAGCTCGACGGCGACTTCACCCAGGCCACCACCCGTGATGGCTTCCGCATTGCCCACGACATCAGCGCCTACAGCTTCGTGGCCCTGGCCAAGGCCGGTCGCGACATGATGAAGGGCCGCAATGGCAGCCTGCTGACCCTGTCGTACCTGGGCGCCGAGCGCACCATGCCCAACTACAACGTGATGGGCATGGCCAAGGCCAGCCTGGAAGCCGGCGTGCGCTACCTGGCGCGCAGCCTGGGCCCGGAAGGCACTCGTGTGAACGCCGTTTCGGCCGGCCCGATCCGTACCCTGGCAGCCTCGGGTATCAAGAACTTCCGCAAGATGCTGGACGCCAACGAAGCGCAGACCCCGCTGCGTCGCAACGTCACCATCGACGAAGTCGGCAACGCCGGCGCGTTCCTCTGCTCGGACCTGGCGTCGGGCGTGAGCGGTGAAATCATGTACGTGGACGGTGGCTTCAACACTACCGCCATGGGCGACCTTACCGAATAAGGTTGGCAGGATGGGAAAAGGCCGCTGATGCGGCCTTTTCTTTTGTCCGGGATCTGGCTATTCGCCGGCAAGGCCGGCTCCTGAAGAGGTTGCGATCCCTGTAGCAGCCGGCCTTGCCGGCGAACGCCCCCCCCCCGTACAACCAACACAAAAACAGAAAGGGCCGCATCAGCGGCCCTTTCCGTTTACAGCAGCATCACTCAGTAACGGGTGATGTCCGCCTTCTCTTCCAACTGCTTGCGGTACGCAGCGAAGTCCTGCTGGCCAGCACGCGACGCCAGGAAGCGACGGTAGGCCGCCTTCTCTTCGTCACTTGCCGCAGCACCTTCGTTGACGCCGTTCAGGCGCAGGACCACAAAGCTGCCGTCGTTCAAGGTGACGCTACCGAAGGTCGGCTTGTCCTTGGCTTGCGGCTTGCTCATGCGGAACACCGCCTGCAGCTCGGCCGGGTCGATGGCCTCCTGGTTGCGTGTGACCGCTTCCTGGACCTTCCAGCTCTGCCCTTCCTGGCTGGCTGCCAGTTCGACCTTGCCGTCGCGCAGGCCGGCGATCAGCGCCTCGCCCTTGGCCTTGGCCGCCGCACTGGCGTGCTCCCTGGCCAGGTGCTTGCGAATGCTGTCGCTCACCACTTCCAGCGGCAGTTGCTCAGGCTTGCGGTGCTCCTTGACACGGATGACCACGACCGTCTCCGGGTCCAGCTCGATGGCGGTGCTGTTGGCACCCTCTTCCAGCACTTCCGGGCTGAACGCCGCCTGGATCACCGCACGGTTGGCCGTGATGCCATCGCCACCTTCACGGCCGAACGGCGCCGAAGTGTTCAGCTTCAGGCCAAGCTCCTGGGCCGGCTGGGCCAGGTCGGAGGCTTCGAACGCCGAGTCCTCCAGCTGCTTGGTCACTTCGACGAAGCGCTGTTCGACCTGCTGGGTCTTGAGCTCGCGGGTCAGCTTGTCTTTCAGGCTGGCGAAGGTCGGCACTTCAGGTGCCTGCACATCCAGCAGCTTGATCAGGTGCCAACCGAAGTCGGTACGCACCGGCGCCGATACCTGGCCCTTGTTCAGCGCATACAGCGCCTCTTCGAAGGCCGGGTCGTAGACGCCCTGGCCGGCATAGCCCAGGTCACCACCCGTGGCGGCAGAGCCCGGGTCCTGGGAGAACTCCTTGGCCAGCTTGGCAAAGTCTTCGCCTTTGTCCAGACGCTGCTTGATCTCTTCGATGCGGGCCTTGGCCTGGGCATCGTCAAGCTTGTCGTTGACTTCGATAAGGATGTGCGCGGCATGACGCTGCTCGGCCAGGTTGGCGATTTCCTTCTGGTACAGCGCCTGGAGCGCCTCGTCGTCGACCTTGACCTGGTCGAAGAACGCGGCCTTCTTCAGCTCAATGTAGTCGATGACCACCTGATCGGGGCTCATGAACTCCTTGGCGTGCTCGTCGTAGTGCGCCTTGATCTCTTCGTCGGTGACCTTGACCGCGGCCGGGTCGGCCTTGAAGGTCAGCGAAGCGAAATCACGGGTCTGCTTCTCCAGGCGGGCAAATGCCTCGACCTGCGAATCGGTAACAAAACCGCTGCCGGCCAGGCCAGCACGCAGTTGGCCGATCAGCATTTCCTGCGCCAGCATGTCGCGGAACTGCAGGCGACCGTAGCCCAGCTGACGAATCACCTGGTCGAAACGCTCGGGGCTGAACTTGCCGTCAACCTGGAACTCCGGCGTTTGCAGGATGACCTGGTCAAGCGCGGCTTCGGAGAAGCTGAACTTGGCATCCTTGGCGCCCTGGAGCAGCAGCTTGCGCTCGATGAGGCCCTTGAGTGCTGCTTCACGCAGCATTTTTTCATCCAGCAGGGAGGCGTCGAAATCCTTGCCCAGCTGTTGCATCAGTTGCCGACGTTGCATGTCGACAGCCTGGCTCAGCTCATTCTGGCTGATGGTGTCGCCATTGACCTTGGCAGCGTCCTGGCTATGGGTGGTGGCCTGGAAGATGGCATCGAAGCCGGTCAGCGCCATCAAGGCCACGATGACACCGATGATGGTCTTGGCAATCCAACCTTGTGAATTGTCCCTGATATTTTGAAGCATGCGTCCCCCAGAAACGGCCGTACTAAATAAACAACCGCGGAGCGTGGGTAGAGTCCTGATAGAAGAAAGGCGCATCCGAGGATGCGCCTTCTCGTAACTGGCGAAGCACACGGGAATCTGTTTTTGCGATTCCCCGTGCTGCGCTACCAGGCCAGGCGAAACCCGACCCGGTTAGGCGAAGCCTGAAAGAGACGCCTTAGTTGACGGCTTCTTTCAGTGCTTTGCCGGCCTTGAAGCCTGGCTTCTTGGCAGCAGGAATTTCCAGAGTCTTGCCGGTTTGCGGGTTGCGACCGGTACGGGCAGGACGATCGGTTACCGAGAAGGTACCGAAACCGACCAGCACCACGGAATCACCGGCTTTCAGGGCGCCGGTGACGGATTCGATGACTGCGTCCAGCGCACGGCCGGCAGCAGCTTTCGGGATATCAGCAGATGCGGCAATAGCGTCAATCAGTTCCGACTTGTTCACTCTAAGTCCCCTTATCTCTATTTGAGTTTGTTTCTAAGTATGTAATGAAAAGCAAAACGATTGCCGGGTGGCCCACCGACAAGTGGGCGCCGCTTTATAACAAGGGCCCGAATTAACGTCGTGGAGGCCCCCCAGCCAAATACGTACTAATGGGTACTGATTCGTTCCTTGGAATCGCTGTCGCGCTTTTCATCCTTGGCGACAATCTCGGGAGCCACATCTGGCAAGGGCTCCGGGGCGTATTGCAGCGCAATTTGGAGGACTTCGTCAATCCATTTGACAGGTTTAATCTGAAGATCCTGTTTAATATTGTCAGGAATTTCCTTCAGGTCGCGCACATTCTCTTCTGGAATGATCACGGTCTTGATCCCGCCGCGGTGTGCTGCCAGCAGTTTTTCCTTCAAACCGCCAATGGCCAGCACCTGGCCACGCAGGGTGATTTCCCCGGTCATGGCCACATCGGCGCGCACCGGAATCCCGGTCAGGGCCGACACCAGTGCAGTGCACATGCCGATGCCAGCGCTCGGGCCGTCCTTGGGGGTAGCCCCTTCCGGCATGTGAATGTGGGTGTCGCGCTTCTCGTGGAAGTCGGCCGGGATCCCCAGGCTGCGTGCACGGCTGCGCACCACGGTCTGCGCGGCAGTGATCGACTCGACCATCACATCGCCCAGCGAACCGGTCTTGATCAGTTGACCCTTGCCCGGAATCACCGCGGCCTCGATGGTCAGCAGCTCGCCGCCCACCTGGGTCCACGCCAGGCCGGTTACCTGCCCTACCTGGTCCTGCTGCTCGGCCAGGCCGTAGCGGAACTTGCGAACGCCCAGGTAATGCTCGAGGTTGTCACCATCGACCTTGACGGCCACCTGCTTGAGCCCGGCATGTTCCTTGACGACCTTGCGGCAGATCTTGGCGATCTGGCGCTCCAGGCCCCGCACACCGGCTTCGCGAGTGTAGTAGCGGATGATGTCGCGGATGGCGGCAGTGTCGATCTCCAGCTCGCCCTTCTTCAGGCCGTTGGCCTTGATCTGCTTGGGCGAGAGGTACTTGACCGCAATGTTGATCTTCTCGTCTTCGGTGTACCCCGGCAGACGAATCACTTCCATCCGGTCGAGCAGCGCCGGCGGGATATTCATCGAGTTGGAGGTGCACAGGAACATCACGTCCGACAGGTCGTAATCGACCTCCAGATAGTGATCGTTGAAGTTGTGGTTCTGCTCGGGGTCGAGCACTTCGAGCAGTGCCGAGGCCGGGTCGCCACGCATGTCGCTGCCCATCTTGTCGATTTCATCGAGCAGGAACAGCGGGTTGCGCACACCCACCTTGGTCATCTTCTGGATCAGGCGACCTGGCATCGAACCGATGTAGGTACGGCGGTGACCGCGAATTTCTGCCTCGTCACGCACGCCACCCAGGGCCATGCGCACGAACTTGCGATTGGTGGCGCTGGCAATGGATTCGGCCAGGGAGGTCTTGCCCACACCCGGCGGGCCGACCAGGCACAGTACCGGGCCGCGGATCTTCTTCACGCGCTTTTGCACGGCGAGGTATTCGAGGATGCGTTCCTTGACCTCGTCCAGGCCATAGTGGTCGGCATCCAGGATCTCTTCGGCCTTGGCCAGGTCAAGGCGCACCTTGCTCTGCGCCTTCCACGGCACCTGCACCAGCCAGTCGAGGTACGAGCGCACCACGGTGGCTTCAGCCGACATCGGCGACATCTGCTTGAGCTTGTTCAGCTCGGCCTGGGCCTTGGCGTAGGCATCCTTGGGCAGGCCGGCAGCGTCGAGGCGCTTTTTCAGCTCTTCGACTTCGTTGTGGCCTTCGTCGCTGTCGCCGAGCTCTTTCTGAATGGCCTTCATCTGCTCATTCAGGTAGTACTCGCGCTGGCTGCGCTCCATCTGCTTCTTGACCCGACCACGGATGCGCTTCTCGACCTGCAACAGGTCGATTTCGGCATCCAGCAAGGCCAGGACGTGCTCGACCCGGGCGCCCAGGTCGATGATTTCGAGAATTTCCTGCTTCTGCTCGATCTTCAGGGCCATGTGGGCGGCCATGGTGTCGACCAGGCGCCCCGGCTCGTCGATGCTGTTGAGCGACGAGAGGACTTCAGCGGGGACCTTCTTGCCCAGCTGCACATACTGTTCGAATTGCGACAGCAGGCTGCGCACGAAGACTTCGGACTCGCGATCGGCGGCCTCGACTTCGTCGATCAGCGCCACATCGGCGCGAATATGCCCGTCGACTTCGACAAAGCGCTCAACCGCACCGCGCTGCTCGCCCTCGACCAGCACCTTGACGGTGCCATCGGGCAGTTTGAGCAGTTGCAGTACGGTTGCGATGGTGCCGACACGGTACAGGGCATCTTCACCTGGATCGTCATCAGCTGGATTCTTCTGGGCCAGCAGGAGGATCTGCTTCTCGCCCGTCATCGCGGCCTCGAGGGCCTCGATGGACTTTTCACGCCCCACGAACAGCGGGATGACCATGTGCGGGTAAACGACGACATCGCGCAATGGCAAAAGAGGCAAGTCGAGGGTTGTCTTCATGATTTCGCCTCTACAGCGGCCTTATGGCCGTAATCCGATGGAAATTTGAGCATGGAGTTAATGTGGGGGCAGGCCCGCAAAAAAACAAGCTCTGCGACAGGAAAAGCAAAGGGGCCCGTAGGCCCCTTGCTGGTTTGCTGCCGTCACCCGACTCAGGCGTCGGGTGCAGCCTTGGCTTGCGGCTCGCTGTTCTCGTAGATCAACAGCGGCTTGGACGAGCCATCGATGACGCTCTCGTCGATCACCACCTTGCTGACATCCTTCTGCGAAGGAATCTCGTACATGGTGTCGAGCAGGATGCCTTCGAGAATCGAACGCAGGCCACGGGCACCGGTCTTGCGCTCCAGTGCCTTGCGGGCCACCGACTTGAGCGCATCGCTGCGGAACTCCAGGTCGACGCCTTCCATCTCGAACAGCTTGCCGTATTGCTTGGTCAAGGCGTTCTTCGGCTCGGTGAGGATCTGCATCAGTGCAGCCTCGTCGAGCTCGTCGAGGGTTGCCAGTACCGGCAGGCGGCCGACGAACTCGGGAATCAGGCCAAACTTGACCAGATCGTCCGGCTCGACTTCACGCAGCGACTCGCCAACCTTCTTGCCTTCTTCCTTGCTGCGAACTTCCGCACCAAAGCCGATGCCACCGCGGGTGGAACGGTTCTGGATGACCTTTTCGAGGCCCGAGAACGCACCGCCGCAAATGAACAGGATGTTGCGCGTATCGACCTGCAGGAACTCCTGCTGCGGGTGCTTGCGGCCACCTTGCGGCGGTACCGAGGCAACCGTGCCCTCGATCAGCTTGAGCAATGCCTGCTGCACGCCTTCGCCCGAAACGTCACGGGTGATGGACGGGTTGTCCGACTTGCGCGAGATCTTGTCGATTTCGTCGATGTAGACAATGCCCATCTGGGCCTTTTCCACGTCGTAGTCGCACTTCTGCAGCAGTTTCTGAATGATGTTCTCGACATCTTCACCGACATAACCCGCTTCGGTCAGCGTGGTGGCATCGGCAATGGTGAACGGCACATTCAACAGACGCGCGAGGGTTTCGGCGAGCAGGGTCTTACCCGAGCCCGTCGGTCCGATCAGCAGGATGTTGCTCTTGCCGAGCTCGACATCGTCGTTCTTCTTGTCACGTTGGTTCAGGCGCTTGTAGTGGTTGTACACCGCTACGGCCAAGACTTTTTTCGCGCGCTCCTGACCAATGACGTACTGGTCCAGGATGCCGCTGATTTCTTTCGGCGAAGGCAATTTATGCGCGCTGCTCTCGGCCTGGGCTTCCTGCACCTCCTCACGGATGATGTCGTTGCACAGGTCGACGCACTCGTCGCAGATAAAGACCGAGGGGCCGGCAATCAACTTGCGTACTTCATGCTGGCTTTTGCCGCAGAAGGAGCAATAGAGCAATTTGCCGTTGTCCTCGCCGTTACGGGTGTCAGTCATTCGATCGATCCAATCCGGTAGGCTTGCAACACAAGATGAAGGCAATTGCGGGCTTTTTCAAGTCCACAGGTGGCGGGAGGGCCCGCCCACCCGCTTGGCTGCCTATCAAACAGGCCGCTTGTGGAGCACCGAGTCGATCAGGCCGTATTCGGCAGCACGCTCGGCGCTCATGAAGTTGTCGCGGTTGGTGTCACGCTCGATGGTTTCGAGGTCCTGCCCGGTGTGATGGGCCAGCAGCTCGTTCAGACGCGAACGGATCTGCAGGATTTCCTTGGCGTGGATCTCGATATCCGAGGCCTGACCCTGGAAGCCACCCAGCGGCTGGTGAATCATCACCCGCGAGTTCGGCAGGCAGAAACGCTTGCCATGGGCACCGGCAGCCAGCAGGAACGCGCCCATGGAGCACGCCTGGCCGATGCAGGTGGTGGAAACGTCGGGCTTGATGAACTGCATGGTGTCGTAGATCGACATGCCTGCTGTCACCGAACCACCCGGCGAGTTGATGTAGAGATGGATGTCCTTGTCCGGGTTTTCCGCTTCAAGGAACAGCAATTGCGCTGCGATCAGGTTGGCCATGTAGTCCTCTACCGGGCCGACCAGAAAGATCACCCGCTCCTTCAACAGGCGCGAGTAGATGTCATAGGCGCGTTCGCCACGAGCGGATTGCTCGATAACCATCGGGACCAGGCCGCCTGCGGCCTGGATGTCAGAGCTCTGCTGATAATAAGAATTGCGGGACATGTCCTGCACTCACTCCCAAATAGTCATGTCTTGAATACGCACAAGCCAGCTCGAAGGCTGGCTTGTGGTGTTTTCCTACAAGAGAAGGAAATCAGTCAGCGGCAGGTGCCTGCACCGGCTTGACAGCTTCTTCGTAAGAGACCGATTTGTCGGTCACAGTCGCTTTCTGCAGAACAGTATCCACAACTTGTTCTTCCAGCACAACCGAACGGACTTCGTTCAGCTGCTGGTCGTTCTTGTAGTACCACGCCACGACTTGCTCAGGCTCCTGGTAGGCCGAGGCCATTTCCTGGATCATTTCGCGAACGCGGTCTTCGTCTGGCTTGAGGTCGAACTGCTTGACCACTTCGGCGACGATCAGGCCCAGCACGACGCGGCGCTTGGCTTGCTCTTCGAACAGCTCGGCCGGCAGTTGCTCAGGCTTGATGTTGCCACCGAACTGCTGAACGGCCTGCACGCGCAGACGGTTCACTTCGTTTTCCAGCAGGGCCTTTGGCACTTCGATCGGGTTGGCAGCCAGCAGGCCGTCCATTACCTGGTTCTTGACCTTGGTCTTGATGGCCTGGCGCAGTTCACGCTCCATGTTCTTGCGAACTTCGGTGCGGAAGCCTTCGATGCCGGTTTCCTTGATGCCGAACTGGGCGAAGAACTCTTCGGTCAGCTCAGGCAGTTTTGGCTCGGAAACGCTGTTGACGGTAACGGTGAACTCGGCGGCTTTGCCAGCCAGGTCCAGGTTCTGATAGTCCTCGGGGAAGGTCAGGTTCAGAACGCGCTCTTCACCGGCCTTGGCGCCGACCAGACCTTCTTCGAAGCCTGGGATCATGCGGCCGGACCCCAGCACCAGCTGGGTGCCCTGGGCCGAACCACCGGCGAACACTTCACCGTCGACCTTGCCGACGAAATCGATGTTCAGCTGGTCTTCGTTCTGGGCAGCACGGTCGGTCGCTTCAAAGCGAACGTTCTGCTTGCGCAGCACTTCCAGCATGTTGTCCAGGTCGGCGTCAGCCACTTCGGCGCTCAGGCGCTCGACGTTGATCGACTCGAAACCGGCAACGGTGAACTCAGGGAACACTTCGAAGACGGCAACGTATTCCAGGTCCTTGCCCGCTTCGAGCGACTTCGGCTCGATCGACGGCGAACCGGCCGGGTTCAGCTTCTGCTCGACCACGGCTTCGTAGAAGGAGGACTGGATCACATCGCCTACTGCTTCCTGGCGAGCGTCAGCACCGAAACGGCGCTTGATTTCGCTCATTGGAACTTTGCCTGGACGGAAGCCAGCGATCTTGGCCTTTTGGGCGGTCTGCTGCAGACGCTTGTTGACCTGGCTCTCGATACGCTCAGCCGGCACGGTGACGCTCATGCGGCGCTCGAGAGCGGAAGTATTTTCAACAGAAACTTGCATGGATATTCCTCGTTGCACAGACGTTAGCCGGCGATACCGACTCCAGAATCAAGGGCAAGCATTCTAGTGACTCAAACACCAGAAGTCACCCCGTTCAAATCAAGGAGAACAGGCCGCGGCACATTTGAATTTCGCACAACTGCCCCGAAGCCTCTTACCTGGGCGCCGGAACCCGCCGTTGAAGGCGTTGCGGCCTGACCGGCGGGCATCCCGATGCCCAGAGGAGGCTATGGAACAGAAACTTTTCAACACACTACCGCGCCTCAGGGCGCAGCATCTTCAATTTCGTTGAACTCGCAGTATTCCTGCCAGCTCAGGCCCAATGTCTCGGCCACTTCGCGGTGCACTTCAAGACGCATCTCGCGCAGTTGTTCGGGCGACTCGGCAATCAACTCCAGGGTCAATTCCCAGGATTGAAGGCCACGCTCCTGCGCCTGGTCATCGAACGCCCACTGGATCTGCTGCTGTTGCTCGTGGGCATTGAGCCCGGCTATCTCTTCGAGCAACTGCGGGTTTGCCTGGGCAAACCGCTCTAGCGCGACCGCCTGGCGTGATTCTTTTGCAATCATGGTGCATTCCTTCCTGCGGCCGATAACCCGGCCACTGCTTCAACCGCCTGAAATCTATCAGCTTTGGCTTATTTGTCACTAGCCAGGGTGACATCGGCGACAGGTGAACAGCAGAATGCCGCGCACCTTAACATCTGGCCCTGTGCCACCCAAGCGCTGCAGCAAATCAACAAACGGCCGCCCGGTTTCTGCCAGACTCACCGGCGTCTTCTTTTCGGATACCTGCATGAATCACGAATTGTTCTGGGTCCTTGGCCTGCTGTTCAGCGCCGTCGCGCTGTTTGTCATCAATCGCCCGCGCATGGACGTGGTGGCGCTGCTGGTGATCGTCGCCCTGCCCCTGCTCGGCATCCTGAGCGTGCAGGAAGCCCTGGCCGGCTTCAGCGACCCCAACGTGGTGCTGATTGCCGCGCTGTTCGTGATCGGCGAAGGGCTGGTGCGCACCGGTATCGCCTACCGCATCGGCGAGTGGATGGCCGAACGCGCCGGCAACAGCGAAACTCGCCTGATCGTGCTGCTGATGGTGTCGGTGGCAGGCCTGGGCTCGGTGATGAGTTCGACCGGCGTGGTGGCGATCTTCATCCCGGTAGTGCTGAGCATCGCCGCACGCATGAAGGTGTCGCCCAGCCGCCTGATGATGCCACTGGCCTTCGCCGGGCTGATCAGCGGCATGCTCAGCCTGGTGGCCACGCCTCCCAACGTGGTGGTGCACAGCGAGCTGGTACGCCACGGTGAAACCGGTTTCAGCTTTTTCAGCTTCACCCCTTTCGGCCTGGTGATCCTGGTGCTGGGGGTGGGCTACATGCTGCTGACGCGCAACTGGCTGGGCAGCGCGACGCGCAAGGACGGCAGCACCGAAACCCGCCGCACCCTGCTCGACCTGATCATCGACTACAAGCTGGCCGGGCGTGAACGACGCCTGCGGGTCAGGCCCCATTCGCCGCTGATCGGCCACAGCCTGAGCGAGCTGAAGCTGCGCACCGAGCACGGTGCCAACGTGGTCGGCATCGAGCGCCAGCACAAGTTCAGCACCCGCGTGATCAGCCCCGACTCCAGTACCCTGGTGCACGAGGGCGACGTGCTGCTGCTTGACCTGTTCTCGCCCAAGGACGACCTGCGCAACCTGTGCCAGACCATGCGCCTGGAGCCTCTGCACTTCAAGGCCGCCTACTTCATCGACCAGTCGCGCGAAGTGGGCATGGCCGAAGTGGCGCTGCCACCGGGCTCGCAGTTGATCGGCAAGAACCTGCTGGAGCTGACGTTCCGCAGCCGCTGGGGGCTGAACGTGGTGGGCCTGCGTCGCGACCAGGCGGCCATCGACGAGCAACTGGTGGAAGAAAAGCTCAAGCTGGGCGACACCCTGCTGGTGATCGGCACCTGGAAGGCGATTCGCCAGCTGCAGACGCAACCGCGGGACTTTCTGGTGCTGAGCCTGCCGGCGGAAGTGGACAACGTGGCCCCGGCCCTGAATCAGGCGCCTTATGCGCTGATCAGCCTGGCGGTGATGGTGGGCCTGATGATCAGCGGCCTGGTGCCCAACGTGATCGCCGCGCTGATCGGCTGCCTGCTGATGGGCGCCAGCCGCTGCATCGACATGGAGAGCGCCTACCGGGCGATCCACTGGCAGAGCCTGATACTGATCGTGGGCATGCTGCCCTTTGCCCTGGCGTTGCAGAAAACCGGAGGCATCGCCCTGGCGGTGGACGGCCTGGTGGGCGTGCTGGGCGGTGCCGGGCCCTACGTGATCCTCGCCACGCTGTTTGCGATCACGGCGCTGATCGGGCTGTTCATTTCCAACACCGCAACAGCGGTACTGATGGCGCCGGTTGCGATCACCACCGCACAGCAACTGGGCGCATCGCCCTACCCGTTCGCCATGATCGTGGCGCTGGCCGCATCCGCCGCGTTCATGACGCCGGTGTCGTCGCCGGTGAACACCCTGGTGCTGGGGCCGGGGCAGTATCGCTTCGCCGACTTTGTGAAGGTGGGGGTACCGTTCACGATCCTGGTGATGATTGTGAGCGTGGTGATGGTGCCGTGGATTTTTGCTCTGTAGACGGCGGTGCTGCCTTCGCCGGCCATGCCGGCTCCTGCAGGAGCCGGTTTGGCGGCCACAACCCACTAACAATAACAATTATCATTTGAGAAATAATCTCGTTATACTCCGCAGCCTCATCAGCCCTGCACCGATCGCACTCGATGGAATCCAGCCCACACGCCCCTGCCAGCGCCCATGCGTACCTGCAGACGCTGTACACCGATCACCATCGCTGGCTACGCCAATGGCTGCGCAACCGTACGGGTTGCCCGGAGTCGGCGGCTGACCTGGCCCAGGACACGTTCCTGAGCATCCTGGCCTCCAAGGACCTGTTCAGCATCCGCGAGCCGCGCTCGTTCCTGTCCACCGTGGCGCGGCGCCTGATGGCGAACGTACACCGGCGCCGACTGGTGGAGCAGGCCTATCTCGAAGCGCTGGCCAACCTGCCCGAAGCCGTGGAGCCCTCGCCCGAGGTGCGCACCCTGGCCCTTGAAGCCCTGACCCTGCTGGACAGGCTGCTCGACGAACTGCCGGCCAAGGTCCGCGAAGCGTTTCTGCTGTCGCACCTGCAGGGTCTGAAAATCGCCGAGATCGCCGAGCGCCTGCAAGTCAGCACTCGCTCGGTGAAGCTGTACCTGGTGCGCGCCAACCAGCACTGTTTTTTTGCGCAACTGCCATGAGCACACCGCAACCGGCCTTCAAGCCCCGCACCACCCGTGAGGCTGCCCACTGGCTGACCCTGTGGATGGACGGCGACCTGCCGCCCGAGCAGGCCCAGGCCTTTGCACGCTGGCGCGCCGCCGACCCGGACAACGAACGCGCCTGGCTGCATATAGAAAGCCTGCGCGGTCGCCTGGCCGGGCTGGAGCCCACCGCCGGCTACCGCAGCCTCAGTCACGGCGGCAGCAGTCGTCGGCGGGTGGTCAAGGCATTGCTGCTGCTTGCCCTGGCCGGCGGCACCGGCGGCCTGGCCTACCGCGAGCCCTGGCGCAGCGGTGCGGCCCTGGCCTACCACAATGGCGCCAGCGCCCCTCGACACATCACCCTGGCCGATGGCAGCCAACTGACCCTGGATGCCGACAGCACGGTGGAGGTGGACTTCACCCCCACCCAGCGCACCCTGCACCTGCGCAGTGGGCGGCTGCTGATCAGTACCGGGCATGATGACGCGCAACGCCCCTTCAGCGTGAAGACCGCCCAGGGCAGCGTCCTCGCGCTGGGCACCCGGTTCGTGGTGCAGGTGCAGCCCGAGCGCACCGATGTGCAACTGTTCGAAGGCGCGCTGAAACTCAGCCCGCTGCACACCACGCCACAGCGGCTCAGTGCCGGTGAGCGCACACGCTTTACTGCCATGCGCATCGACGACAGCACCCGGGTGGGCCGCGAGCCTTCATGGGGCGTAGGTGCACTGGAGGCCGACGACATGCGCCTGGGACACTTCATCGCCGAACTGTCGCGCTATCGCCCCGGCCTGTTGCGCTGCGCCAGTGAAGTGGCCGACTTGCGCATCTCGGGGGTCTACCCGCTGGCCGACAGCGATGCGGTACTCGACGCGCTGACCCAGTCGCTGCCGGTCAGCATCAACCGGCGCTCGCGCTACTGGGTCACGGTCAGCGCCCGCTGAGGGAACTGGCCATTCAGCACGCCAACTCGATGCCCACCGCGTGGCCGGGCCCCGCCGTTACACTGACCTGAGCCCCGAACACCGTCTCGATGGTATGTGCATTCAGTACCTGTGCGGGGGTCCCGCTGGCGCACAACCGGCCCTTTTCCATCAGCCACAGCCGGTCGCAGTAGCGCGCCGCCAGGTTGAGGTCATGCAGCACGCACACCACCGCGATATGTGGCACGCGGGCCAGCCGGCGCAACAGGCGCATCAGATTCTGCTGCTGGCCGATATCCAGCGCGCTGGTGGGCTCGTCGAGCAGCAGCAGGCGCGGCGCCTGGCCCTCGGTGGGGCCCGCAGGGCTGATGGCCAACTGGTTCAGCGCGCGGGCGATGGTCACCCGCTGCAACTCGCCGCCCGACAGCGACAGCACGCCGCGGTCGAGCAGATGAGTGATGTCCATGGCCTCGACGATGCCGGCGCACGGCAACCCGGCATGCCCCTGGCCCAGCTGGATGAATTCGCCGACCTGCCAGTCGAACGCACTGTCCATGTGCTGGGTGACCAGGGCGCGGTTGCGCGCCAGCTGGCGCGGCGAATAGGCGCTCAACGGCTGATCGAGCAGCCGCACTTCGCCGCAGTCGGGCGTGATATAGCCGGAGATCAGCGACAACAATGTGCTTTTGCCTGCGCCGTTGGGGCCGATCAGCCCCAGTAGCTGGCCGCCCTGTATGGCCTCGGTGACCGGGCTGAGGGCAAATGGCCGATGCAGGCCGACAGCGAGAAGATCGAGCATTCAGAACTCCCGGACCTTGCGGCCCAGCAACAACCAGAGAAAGTACGGCCCGCCGATCACGCTGGTGACCAGGCCGACCGGAATCTCGGCAGGGCTGACCAGGCTGCGCGCCAGGGTGTCGGCAAGCAGCAGCAGAATCGCCCCGCACAGCATCGAGGCCGGAATCAGCAGACGGTGGCCCGGCCCGAAGTACAGGCGCAGGCAGTGCGGCACCAGCAGGCCGATGAAGCCGATGATGCCGGTGAGTGCGACGCACAGGCCCACGCCCAGCGAGGAGGCCAGCACAATGCGATTTTTCAGGCGCTCGGCATTGAGCCCCGCCGCATGGGCAGACACCTCACCCAACTGGAACAGGTCCAGGTCGGCGGCGCTGCGCACCAGCACCAGCAAGGTCAACGGCAACACCACCAGCGCTACGCTCAGGGTCGACCACTCGGCACTGCCCAGGCTGCCCATGCCCCACAGGCTCAATTGGCGCAACTGTTCTTCGCTGGCCATGAAGGTCAGCATGCCGCCCACCGCGCCGGTCAGGGTATTGATCACCAGGCCGGCCAACAGCAGGGTGATGGTCGATTCACGACCTTTGTAGCCGCGCCCGATGCGGAAGATCACCAGCGTTACCAGCAACGCCCCGACAAACCCGGCCAGAAACTGCCCATACAGCTCCAGGCCGGCAAAACGCCCATTGAACAGCACGATCCAGATCGACACCGCCAACCCCGCACCGCTGGCCTGGCCCAGCAGCGTGGGGTCGGCCAGCGGGTTGCGAAACAGCCCCTGCATGGCGGTGCCGCCTGCTGCCAGGGTCGAGCCCACCAGCACCGCCAGCAGCAGCCGCGGCAGGCGTACCTCGCTCCACACTTGCCATTCCAGCGGCGCGGGCAGATGGCCCAGCAGGATGCGCGGCGACAGGCCGATGCTGCCCACCAGCGAACACAGCGCCAGCAAGGCGCACAGGCCGGCCAGCATCAGCAACAGCGTCGGCAATGAGCGGGTGTGCGAGCGCGTCATGGGAACAGCGCCCCGGCATCACGGCGCAGTTGCAGCATGGCCGCCACGGTGCGTGGGCCCAGGTTGAGCAGCGCCTGATCGTCCACCTGCACCAGGCGCCGGTGCTGACCGGCCGGGGTCAGCGCCAGGCCGCCGAGCTTCCACAGGTTGTCCTCGCCGCCAAGGGCCTGCAACCCGGCGCGGCTGATGATCACGAAATCCGGTGCAAGCGACACCATCGCTTCGGCCGCCACCTGCTTGTAGGCACTGAACGGCGCGCAGTTCTCGATGCCCGCCTGCTCCAGTGCGGCATGGGCTTCGGTGCCGCGCCCCATGATCAGCGGGATCATGCCCGCTCGATTGAAGATGAACAGCGCCCTGGGGCCCTTGAGCGGCGCCAGTGCAGCCAGCTCGGCGGCCAGACGTTGCTGCTCTGCAACCAGCGGCGGGCTCAGGGCTTCACGGTCGAAGGCCTTGGCCACCTGTTCTATCTTGCGTGGGATATCGGCGATGCGCTTGCCCCTGGGCACTTCGATGACCTCGACGCCCACGGTATCCAGCTGGCGCAGCACCACGGCCGGACGCGCCGCATCGCTGAGCACCACCCGCCGCGGATGCAGGCTCAGGATGCCTTCGGACGACAACTGGCGCAGATAGCCCACCGACGGCAGGCGAGCCACTTCGGGTGGGTAGTGACTGGAATCGTCACGCCCCACCAACCGCGAAGTGGCCTGCAACTGCGCGGCAATCTCGGCCAGGTCGTTGCCGATGACCAATGTGTCGGCCTGATCGGCATGCACGGGCGCTGTACCTATTAAAAGAAGCAGGCACACACTCAGCAGCCGAGCGCTCATTGCCCCGCCTCCAACCGATCGAGCAACTCGCGCCAGGCTGGCTGTTCGGGCTGCCCGGCAGGGCGACGCCCGAACAGTTGCACGATCAGGCGCTGCTCGGCATCGAAGATCTCCAGGCTGTTGACCCCGCCTACGGCATTGGGTTTGTACACGCGCCAGGCTTCGGCTTCGACGGTGTCACGTATGCCGAAACGGGTTGGTGCGGCGTCACCGTCACCCGGCATGTCGAACACCAGGCTGTCGCCCTGCCGCGTGGCGCTGTCGAGCTTGCCGGTGTAGATCTGCGTGGAGCCGGGGCTATAGATGAAGACCATCAGTTCCAGCCCGCTGTCGGCCAGTTGCCCGAGCAGCGCCGCAGTGCCCGCGCTGCCGATACGCCGGGCAAACTGCGGGGCCACGCCCTGGTTGCCCTGATAGCGGGTCAGGCCATGACGCTTGAGCAGCGCGAAGTGGTCATGCACATCCCCCATCGCTGCCCAGTCGTCGACCAGCCCGGCGACCTGTACATCTTGTTTGACCAGCGCCTCGCGCGGTGTGAAGTGCGGCTGCTCCAGGCTGCCCTGGGCATACAGCTCGGCCCACGCCTGCAGGTTCGAGCCGGGTAGCGACGCCAGGCGCAACAGCGGCGCGGCATGCCGGTCGAACACCCTCAGCTCGAAATCACCAGCGGCCTGGCCACGGGTGAGGCACAGCCAGTGCCAGGCGCGCAGGTTCAGGCGCAGGTCCAGGCCATCTTCGCCAAGCACCAGACCGACCTGGGCAACATCGTCCGACCGTGGGAAGCGCCCCACCTGGTCGAGGAATGCATGACTGGCCTGGGTCATGACCCTCAGCGGGCCAAGGTGATACAGCCGGGCCGCCACTTCGGCGGCAGGCAGGGCGAGGCTGAGGCAGTCTTGCCCAAGGCGTTGGCGGAGGTCGCTGGCAGTAATAGCAGGCATGTGGGGATTCCTTGTGAGCAGAAAAGGTTCAGTGAAGGGGTGGCTGCAAGGGTGCGTCGCAGCTGGCAGCCACCGGGGCAAGCGCAACGCCGTCGCCGTCCTGGCTGGGCAGCAGCCACACGAAGTCGGCATCCTGAGCGGCTGGGGCCTGGCCCTCCTCCCCCAGCACCAGCACCTTCAAACCGGGATCGCGCGCGCCATGCCTGAGGTACTGGGGCGCGCCCTGGGACTTGAGGGTGTGCAGCACACCGGCGAACAACAGGCGCGGGGCCGGCGCGGCGTCGAGCACCTGGGCCATGCGCCGGTCGCGACCGTGCTGAATGGCGAGCATGGCGTTCAGTCGCGGCAGGTCGATCTCGCCACAGTGCATCTGCACGATGCGCTGACGTTGCACCTCGGCGATTGCCGCTTGCGGAAACAGGCTGGCCGCATCCGCAGGCGCGTCGGCTGCCACCTGCTTGCGTTCGCGGGGAGACAGGTTGCCGGCCAGCACCGGTGCCGGGGCCTGCATCAGTGCCTGCATCAACGGGCCGTATTGCTCCCAGCTCCAGCGCTCATCCCACTGCATGATCTTGCGCAGACGCGCCAGCCGCACGCGGTTGCCTGCGCCCAGCCACGCCTGCACATCGCCAACCGGGCGCTGCTGATCGCTATCGAGCATCTCGAGCACCACGGCGCCTTGCTGGCGCCGCTCGGCCAGGCCGGTGGCCAGCCACTGCTCGATCAGGTGATGAGCCACGTTGTCGTGGGTCTCCCCCACCATCACCGTGGGGGCTTGCGCCAGTACGTCGAGCAATTGCCCGGCATCGATCTGCTGGCCGCTGCGCACATCAACGATCGCGCCCCAGCCGGGGATGTTGGCTTCGACACGGGCATAGGCGGTCTGGGCCGGCGGCGCATTGACCGTGGCGCAGCCGACGAGCAGGGCAAGGCACGCCCCAAGCAGGCAGTTCGTGTACATGAGAGGGTCCTGTGGGGTCAGTATTCGAACGTGACGCCGAACGAGGTGGTACGCCCACGCCCGGTACCGCGGTCCAGTGAGGCGGACATGATCGAGTCCACCGAGGCGTTGTAGCTGTAGGTCTTGTTCTCCACGTTCTCGACGTTGAAGAACAGGCTGACGTTCTGCTGCACCTGCCAGCTGCCGTAAAGGTCCCAGATCACGCCGGTGGACTGTGTTTTCCTGGTTTCGTACCAGTCCCAGCTTTCTTCGGCAGGGCCGGAGTACTCGCCGCGGGCGCCGAGCACCACGCGCTCGTCGAACCAGCGCGTGCCCAGGTCGAGGGTCCAGTAGCGGTCGGGCTGGCTGTTGATGTCTTCGAGTTCGATGCCCGAGGTGGTCGGCGCCTTGGTGGTGGCGCGGGTCCAGGAGAGGTTGGCGTAGACGAAGCCTGCGTCGTAGCGGCCCTCGATCTCGTAGCCGCTCATGCGCACCTGCTCGGGCCAGTTGACCCAGTTGGCCTTGGCCGAGTATTCGCCGTCGTCATCGACGATGTCGAACGACTGCGGGGTGATATAGCCGTCGATCTTGCTGATGAAGCGGTTGACCTTGAGCTGGGCGTAGTCGTTGCTGCTGAACAGCCCGGCGCGACTGAGATTGAAGCCTAACTCGTAGTTGGTGGAGCGCTCCTGGCGCAGGTACGGGTTGGCCCCCACGCCGTCGGCATCGCTGGCATCGGCGGTCATCGGCACCTTCTCGAAGAACATCTCCTGCACCCGCGGTGCACGCGAGCTGCGCGACCAGCTGGTGTAGAGCTGCATCCAGTCATAGGGCTTTACGGCAAAGCCGATACGCGGGTTGAAGCTGTGCTCGCGGCGGGTGATGTCCACATCGCCCCCGCCGATACCCGTGCACTCGCGCAAAATCGAGCACTTGGGCACGTGGCCGCTGACCTTGTAGCCGTCGTAGTGCATGCCCAGGGTCATGGCATAGATGTCGTAGTCCAGCTCAAGGGTACTGAACAGGCTTTCGGTCTGCTGCTTGCCTTCGGGGTTGGCCCCGCGTTTTTCCGGCGTGTCGGCAACGAAGTCGTCGGTGTAGTAGCGCATGCCGTTGCTCCAGCTCGCTTCCACCGGGCCGAAGTTGAAACGGCTGAGGTTGGTGAAGTCGAAACCGTGGGCATCGTCGTGGGTCTTGCGGCCGATGAAGGTGGATTCCTCCACCGGCGGGTAATCGAGCTGGGTCTTGTTCTGGTAGGCGTTTACCGTCAGGTTCACCCATTCGTTGTAGGGCGTGTAGGCGTACTTGGCGCGGTAGGTTTCGTTGCGCAGTTCCCATGGGTAGTTGTGGTAGAACTCGTTGCGGTACTGCACGCCGCTGAGGTCCAGGCGGTGCAGGTCGTTGGGCTGCAGGCGCACCTTGAGCAGGCCCGAGCGCGGGCTCTGCTTGGTGGTGTCGTAGTGGTTTTCCTGGCCGGAGCTGGTCTTGTATTCGCCGGTTTGCGAACTACTGGCGGCGGCGACGATGCCGTACACGCCTTCGCTATCCTCGGGACGGGTTCGTGCGCCGGCGGCGAGCATGCGCGTGTTGCCGTAACCGTTGTTGCCGGTGCGGTAGGTGCTGCGCACACCCACGCGGTGATCGGGCTTGACGATGTCGTCGATATCGAAGGTGCGGAAGTTGGCGGTGCCCCCCAGGGTATTGGCACCTTCGGCGCCGTCCACCGCGCCGCGCTGCACATCGACACCGGCCAGCAGGTTGGGGTCGACGAAGGCCATCGGCCCGCCTGAACCGTGACCGGCGTTGTTGCGGAAGGTCTGGGTCACGCCGTCGATCATGGTGTTGACCCGCCCCAGGCCCGACAGCCCGCGGATGTTCACCGAAACCCCGGGCTGGCTGCGCGAATGCAGGGTGTAGGTACCGGGCATGGAACGCACCAGGCTGTTGAGGTCCTGGCGTTCGGCGTGCACTTCGCGGCTGCTGCGGATCACGCCCGGGCGCTCGCCCAGTGCGTTGACCAGCGTGGGGCCCACCTCCAGCGCGCTGCGGCTCTGTTCCTCGGCGCGCAGCACGAAGCTCTTGTCCTTGAGCTGCACGATGCGCAGCCCGGTACCCATCAGCAGCAGGTCGAAGGCTTCCTTGCGGTTGTACTCGCCATCCAGGCCCTGGGTCTGGCGCTTGTCGGTCAGCTCCGGGGCAAAGGTCAGCATCACGCCGGTGGCGCCCGCCAACTGATTGAGTGCGGGCGCCAGCGGGCCTGCCGCAATCTGGTAATGCTTGCGTACAGCTGCGTGCTGAGCGGTGGGCGCCTCCATGGGCGCCGCCATTGCAACGCTGGCACCACTGACGGCAAGCGCCAGCACAGTAAGCGCGCCCTGCGCCGCCTTGAAAACACGGTGCCTGTCGGGCTGCTGGCCTGGATTTACGGTCGGCGCGATGCGTTTCACGTGAAGCTCCCTGGAACGTTGCAATGGTCTTGCAATAGAGGTCACGTAAGGCAGTCAAAAGGGGAAATGAAAATCAGTATTATTTTTAAAATCATTCATCGGCATGCGCGCGGATAAATGTTGGAACAGTTCTGCCCGTGGTGTTCACGCGCCTACGGCGCAAAGGACGCTATGCTTGCAGGGCCTTCCGTTGACGAACGGTGCCACAGCACCCACACACGGAACGGCCGACTCGAGTGGCAGGGAGGCCGTGATAAAGGAACCGCACATGGAAAAATACCGATTGGCCGCTGCGCAGCTCGACGAGAGCCTCAGCAGAATTCGCGAACAACGCGATCACCTCCTCGCCCTGGGGGAGGCGGAGCAAGCCGCTCCACTCACCAGAATCCTCAACATCGTTCGACTGGAGCTTGAGCTGTCACCGGTAGGTGGGCCCAAAGCGACCAGGCATTGACGCGAGGGCACTGAAACGCGAAAGCCACCTTGATAGGTGGCTTTTCTGTTCTATAGAGTGGCGCGTCGCTTGATAGCCCTACTCCCCTGGACCCTGCCCCATGACTGATCGCCAGATTATCGTCCCCGACGAGATGAAATTGCTTTGCGAGCGTGCTGGTTATGCCCCCGCGGTAAAGGTGGGCAGAACCCTGTACTGCGCCGGGCAGGTGGGTCGAACGCCGGAGCTGGAGGTGATTGAAGACCCGGAGCAGCAGTTTCTGGCGGCCTGGGAAAACCTTCGCCTCGTGCTCGCGGCGGGCGGTTGCGGGTTTGACGACGTGGTCGAAATGACGACCTATCACATCGACATGCAACGCCATATGCCGCTGTTCAGGAGCATGAAGGACAAGGTCTTTCCAAGGGGCACCTGTGCATGGACCTGCATAGGCGTCAGCGAACTCGCCCGACCAGGGTTGCTGGTGGAGATCAAGTGCATTGCGGTGCAGCGGTAGGTGCGGGTAAGGAGTAGAAGCCCAGAAACGAAAAAAGCCGCTCAAGGCGGCTTGTTCCGGGCTTCAACGCACTTCAGCGAAGGGCGGTGAAAGCATCTATGGTGCGGACGAAGAGACTCGAACTCTTACAGCTTGCGCCGCTGGAACCTAAATCCAGTGTGTCTACCAATTTCACCACGTCCGCGTGAAGCTTTTAAAGCAAAGGCGCCGGATTTTCATCGGGCGCCTTTTAGAATATGGGGTGGACGATGGGGATCGAACCCACGACAACAGGAGTCACAATCCTGTGCTCTACCAACTGAGCTACGCCCACCATATTGCTTTACTGCTTTTACTTGTGCCAGCTGCCTGTATTGGCGCACCCGGCAGGACTCGAACCTGCGACCATCCGCTTAGAAGGCGGATGCTCTATCCAGCTGAGCTACGGGCGCATATTTAATCTGCTTTCTGTTAGGATTACAAATTAACTTTTAGTCATACCGAACAAGCTATCAAAACCACTTATTCTGCCTGACCTTGCTAACCAGTGCTAGGCTCTGCCCGACAAGTGCGATGAATGTTATAGACGAGCGGCAAAGTCGTCAACACCTTTTTGAAAAAAATTCATTTTATTTAAGGGGTTAGGGGAATTGCCAGACCAAGCGCCTTTGCCCTGCGCCCCGGTCATGCGAGAATGCGCGCTCTTTTTATTCCCTCTCGATGGTTAATCACGCGTCATGACTGCACAACTTATCGACGGCAAGGCGATCGCCGCCAGCCTGCGCCAGCAGATCGCCCAACGTGTCGCGCAACGTCGCGAGCAAGGCCTGCGCACCCCCGGCCTGGCAGTGATCCTGGTAGGCAGCGACCCCGCCTCCCAAGTCTATGTTTCGCACAAGCGTAAAGACTGTGAAGAGGTCGGCTTCAACTCCCAGGCCTATGACCTGCCCAGCGACACCACCCAGCAGGCGCTGACCGACCTGATCGACCGCCTAAATGAAGACGCCGACATCGACGGCATCCTGCTGCAGCTGCCACTGCCGGCGCACCTGGATGCCTCGCTGCTGCTCGAGCGCATTCGCCCCGACAAGGACGTGGACGGTTTCCACCCTTATAACGTAGGCCGCCTGGCCCAGCGCATCCCGCTGCTGCGCCCGTGCACCCCCAAAGGCATCATGACCCTGCTGCACAGCACCGGCCAGGACCTGTACGGCATGAATGCGGTGGTAGTGGGCGCCTCGAACATCGTCGGCCGCCCCATGGCCATGGAGCTGCTGCTGGCCGGCTGCACCGTGACCGTGACCCACCGCTTCACCAAGGACCTGGCCGGCCACGTCGGCCGCGCCGACCTGGTGGTGGTGGCTGCCGGCAAGCCGGGGCTGGTCAAGGGTGAATGGATCAAGGAAGGCGCCATCGTCATCGACGTGGGCATCAACCGCCAGGAAGACGGCAAGCTGGTGGGCGACGTGGTCTACGAGACCGCCCTGCCCCGCGCCGGCTGGATCACTCCGGTGCCAGGCGGCGTCGGGCCGATGACCCGGGCGTGCCTGCTGGAGAACACCTTGTATGCGGCCGAAGAGCTGCACGGTTGACCCCGCTGGATTTAAGTTCCAGCGGCGCTAGCCACTAAAGGAACGGCACCTGAGAAGGTGCCGTTTTTTTTGGCCTGGAACAAACGCACGCTCGTCAGCAAAGGCCGTCAGGTTGACGAACGGTCATGACAATGGTCAGATGCGGCCCAGTTTCAGGTGCCTGCTGCCGCCGTGCAGCAGGTGAAACGGGAAGCCGGTGCGTCTTGCATGACTAGTCCGGCGCTGCCCCCGCAACGGTAAGCGAGTGAAGCATCCAACAGGCCACTGTGCGCAACGCATGGGAAGGCGGATGACTTCGAGCCTCGCAAGCCCGGAGACCGGCCTGCAAACCCACGACTGTTGAAAGGATGCGTTCAGTCATTTTGGCAAACCTGCGGTGGGCGGGCACGAGCCGGTATTCTGGCGCGCGTTCGCCGGAACCCTCCTGTGCGCTTCCCGAAAAATCCTTTTTCGAGAAGTAGATGAAGACACG
This sequence comes from Pseudomonas palmensis, assembly GCF_049942755.1. Classification (NCBI taxonomy): domain Bacteria; kingdom Pseudomonadati; phylum Pseudomonadota; class Gammaproteobacteria; order Pseudomonadales; family Pseudomonadaceae; genus Pseudomonas; species Pseudomonas palmensis. The sequence continues at coordinate 4,132,711 of NZ_CP187958.1, read as the reverse complement.
TCGTTTTACCCTGATCGGTTGCCTGATCGGCAGCCCGGCCCTGGCGGCCAGCGAACCCCTGACCCTCGACCAGCAGATCGTCTCCGCACCCTCGGTGGAGTCCACCACGGTGGCCGAGATGGCGCGCTATGGCAGCAAGGTGGAGGTCGTGGACCGCGAGCAGATCGAGCGCGCCGGCCCCAGCGCCGACATCACCCGCGTGCTGCAGATGTTCGTCCCCGGCCTGTATGTGGCGCCCAAGCAGGGGCCGTTCGACTATGGCACCTATTCGCTGCTGGGCGGGCGCAACGACGACACGCTGATCATGCTCGACGGGGTGCGCCTGAACAACCGCCTCTACGGCGGCATCTATATAGACACCCTGCCCGCCGCCGCCATCGAGCGCATCGAGGTACTCAAGGGCGGCCAGAGCCTGCTGTTCGGCACCCAGGCCGTGGCCGGGGTCATCAACATCGTCACCCGTTCGGCCCATAGCCGCGACCCCTCGGGCCAGGTCAACCTGGGCGTCGACAGCTTCATGGGGCGCAACGGCGATGCCCGTATCGAGCGCATCTTCAGCAACGGCCTGGGCGACCTGGGGCTGCTGGCCTACGTCAGCCACAACGTGTCCGAGGGCTACCAGCCCTACCACAGCAGCCAGATCACCTCGACGGTCAGCGACAAGAAGCGCAGCTACGAGGTCAACACCTTCGGCGCCAAGGCCGCACAAAGCCTGGGCGATGACAGCCGCCTGGAGCTGTTCTACCAGTACAGCGCCGCCAACCTGGACTTCCTGCGCCCGGACGCCAACCGCCGTACCACCAACGACCGCGTGCAGCAGATCGCCACGGCCACCTTCGAGCAGCGCCTGAACCCCGACTTCAGCTACTTCGTCAAAGGCCACATGAACGATTGGGATACGCGCTACACCCGCATCTACAACAACACCGACGGCAGCACCCGCACCCTCAACCACGATGACTACTGGGGCTTCAGCGACTGGGGCATGCAGGCCGAAGGCAAGGCCGTGCTCCCCGGCGAGCACACCCTGGTGTTCGGTACCGACAACCAGTGGTTCAAGGGCAAGGACGACGTGCTCAAGATCGATAACAACCAGGCCGAGGCCCATGCGCTGTATGTGCAGCTGCGCCCTGTCATCGACGCCCTGCCTGACTGGCACCCCAGCATCGGCGTGCGCCGCGAGCACCTGAGCGGCGGTGACAGTGCCACGGTGGGCATGCTCACCTCGCTCTACGACCTGACCGACCAGCTCAAGCTGCGCGGCCAGTTCGGCACCGCCTACAAGCTGCCCAACGCCGAGCAACTGTACGTCAACGAACCGGGCGACGAGATGGGCAACCCCAACCTCAAGCCGGAGAAGAGCCGCAATGCCGAACTGGGCCTGGACTACACCGGCCTGATCCAGGGCCAGCCTTACAGCCTGAGCGGTACGCTGTTCACCCGGCGCATCGAGGACCTGATCACCATCGTGGATGCACAATGGGTCAACGGCGATGGCGAGATCCAGGTGCGCGGCGTCGAGGTCAACGGGCAGTTCCAGCTCAGTGACCGCTGGCAGCTGGCGGCAGACATGACGCGCAACCTGAGCGAGTCGCGCAACGGCGCCACCCTCAACAACATTCCCGGGTTCTTTGCACGCAGCCGGCTGGGGTACGAGTCGGGTGACCGGATGTGGGGCGCAGGCGCGGCGGTGCGCTACATCGGCACGGTAAAAAGCCCGCGGGATGTGGACTACGGGCATTACACCGTGGTGGACGCCGATGCCTACCGCTACCTGGACGGCGCCCGCCAGCATCGCCTGAGCCTGCTGCTGGAGAACCTGCTGGACCGCGACTACACCACCAGCATGGACAGCGGCGCACGCAAGGTGCAGAACCTGGGAAGGCCGTTCACCAGCGAAGTGCGTTACACCTACAGCTTCTAGAAGCAGCGCGGGTCAAGCCCGCTCCCACAGGCTCATCCGTCACCTGTGGGAGCGGGCTTGACCCGCGAAAGCCGCACCACGGACTCAAGGACAAGCCCATGCCCATCCCCAGCAAACCCGAGTGGTCGCACATTCCCGCCCACGCCCGCCACGTGATGCTGTGCACCGGCCCGCGCTGCACCCAGCGCGGCGCGCAGCAGGTGTGGAAAGTGGTGCGCAACGAACTGCTCGCCGCCCAGCGCATGGAAACCGCCGACGGCGTGCTGCTGACCCGTACCCACTGCCAGTTCCCGTGCAACCTGGGCCCGGTCGCCACCGTCTACCCCGAGCGCTGCTGGTACCGCATCGCCAGCGCCGACGATGCCCGCCGCCTGGTGCGCGAGCACCTGGTCGCAGGTACCCCGGTCAGCGCACTGCTGCTCAATGGTGATACCCCATGACGCGCCTGCTCTGCCTGCTGTTGTGCCTGCTCGGCACCACGGCCCACGCCCAGACCTACCGTAACTGCGGCCAGGACTGGACCCTGCCGCACGCCCCGCCGCAGCGCATCCTGGCGCTCAACCAGCATGCCGCCGACCTGCTGCTGGCCCTGCAGGTCGGCCCGTCGCTGGTTGCGGTGAGCTACATCGATGACGACCCCGAGGCGCTGGCCTCCCGGCGCTACCGCGGCGTGCCCCTGCTGTCGCGGCTGTATCCCTCGCCGGAGGTGTTCTATGCCCAGCGCTACGACCTGGTGGTCGGCGGTTTCGCCAGCGCCTTTCGCGATGGCGTGGGCGCCCGTACCCACCTGACCCGCAATGGCATCGGCAGCTATCTGCTGGAGAACGCCTGCGACCCGCGCCCGGCCTCCGGTTTCGCGGCCATCGAAGACGACCTGCGCAGCCTGGGCAAGCTGCTGCAGCGCGAATCCCAGGCCGCTCGGCTGATCGCGCAGCAACGAGCAGACCTGGACCGCGCCCGCCAGCTCGCCGCGCAGCATGCCCCGCTTTCGGTGTTCTACCTGGACAGCGAGCACCAGGGCCTCGACAGCGAGGGCAGCCGCGGCTTCATCACCCAACTGATCCAGGTTGCCGGTGGGCGCAACCTGTTCGCCGACGTCGACCTGCACCGCGTGACCGTCGACCCCGAAACCCTGCTGCAACGCGACCCGGACGTGATCATCCTGGCCGACGCCGTCTGGTCGCCGGCCCGGCGCAAGCGCGAGTACCTGCACAACCACCCGGCCCTTTCGAAGTTGCGTGCGGTGCGCGAGGGCCGGCTGATCGACCTGCCCTTCACGCACCTGGTGGCAGGCGAACACAGCGCCCGTGCTGCCGTCGCGCTGGCCAACCAGTTGCGTGACATGGCCGAGCACCTGCCCTGAACCGGCACAGCCGATTACGCTGCAATACCCCGCTTTTCAGCTTTCCCCGCTGAGCGCCCCGCGCGCTTCAGCCGGGATTGCAGCGCCACTGCATCGACAATAGACGCACTGCCAACCCCGGATGCGTGCCTCGATGCAAACCACCAATACAGTCTTGATGATCCGCCCCGCGCGGTTCGCCTTCAACCCGGACACCGCACTCAACAACCGCTTCCAGCAGCCTGCACTGGACCCCGACCAGGCACAGCATAAAGCGCTGGAAGAGTTCGACGGCTATGTGGACACCCTGCGCCAGCATGGCGTCGAGGTGCTGGTGGTGCAGGACACGCCGGCCCCGCACACGCCCGACTCGATCTTCCCCAACAACTGGTGGAGCAGCCACGCCGACGGCAGCCTGGTGCTCTACCCGATGGAGGGCCACAACCGCCGGCTGGAACGCGACAAGGGCGTGCTGCAGGTGCTCGCCGACCGTTTCAGCATTAACAACACCATCGACCTGAGCCCGCTGGAGCAACAGAGCATGTTCCTGGAAGGCACCGGCAGCATGGTGCTCGACCGCGAACACCGCATCAGCTACGCCTGCCACTCCGGGCGCACCCACACCGAAGCACTGCGCCAGTTCGCCGACAGGCTCGACTACCGCCTGTGCCTGTTTCACGCCGTCGACCGGCACCGGGCGCCCATCTACCACTGCAACGTGATGATGAGCGTGGGCCGCGGGCTGTCGGTGGTGTGCCTCAAGGCACTGCCCGATGCCGACGAGCGCCGTACCCTGGAACACAGCCTGCGCGCCACCGGCAAGGACATCCTGGCCCTGGACTTCGACCAGCTCGAAGGCTTCGCCGGCAACATGCTCGAAGTGCACGACAAGCAAGGCCAGCCGCTGCTGGTGATGTCGCGCAGTGCCTGGCGCTCGCTGCACCCCGAGCAGCGCCGCCAGGTCGAGCGGCACACCCACCCGGTGGTGGTGAACATCGACAACATCGAACGCATCGGCGGCGGCAGCGCGCGCTGCATGCTCGCCGAAGTGCACCTGCCGGTGCGCAATTGACCGACCACAAGAAGGAGCTCCCCATGACCCGTTACATCGACGTCAACGACCTCAGCCAACTGGTCGCCCGCAAGGGCCTCACCACCTGCCTGGAAGAAATGGCCGAGTACATCCGCCAGGACTACCTGCGCTGGCACGACTTCGAAAAGTGCGCGCGCCTGGCCAACCACTCGCCAGACGGGGTGATCGAGCTGATGCCGGCCTCCGACGCCAACCTCTACGCCTTCAAGTACGTCAACGGCCACCCGAAGAACACCCAGCGCGGCATGCTCACCGTGATGGCGTTCGGTGCGCTGGGCGATGTCGACACCGGCGCGCCATTGCTGCTCAGCGAAATGACCCTGACCACCGCGATCCGCACCGCCGCCACCTCGGCCCTGGCCGCACGCTACCTGGCGCGCCCCGACAGCCGCAGCATGGCGCTGATCGGCAACGGTTCGCAGAGCGAGTTCCAGGCCATCGCCTTCCACGCGCTGGTGGGCATCGAGGAAATCCGCCTGTACGACCTGGACCCACAAGCCACGGCCAAACTGGCCGCGAACCTTCGCGCCTTCCCGGCGATCAAGGTGGTACTGGCCAGCTCCGTGGCCGATGCGGTACGCGGCGCCGACATCGTCACCACGGTCACCGCCGACAAGGCCTACGCCACCATCCTGACCGCCGACATGATCGAGCCGGGCATGCACCTGAACGCGGTGGGTGGCGACTGTCCGGGCAAGACCGAGCTGCACCGCGACATCGTCGACGCCGCACGGGTGATCGTCGAGTACGAACCGCAGAGCCGCATCGAGGGCGAGATCCAGCAGATGCCAGCCGACTCGCCGATCACCGAGTTCTGGCAAGTGGTCAACGGCCAGGTGCTCGGCCGCGAGAACGACACCCAGGTCACCCTGTTCGACTCGGTGGGCTTTGCCATCGAAGACTACTCGGCCCTGCGCTATGTGCTGGATGTGGCCAAGGCCCTGGATATCGGCCATGAAATCGACCTGGTGCCGGCCCTGGAAAACCCCAAGGACCTGTTTGCACGGCTGCTGCCCAAGGTTCAGGCGGTGCACAAGAAACGCGCCTAGACCGGGCCTGCACGTCAATCCAGGCGGCCGTGCACCTTGCACGGCCGTACACAGCAAGCTGCCCCGAAGCCAAAACAGGAGGTCATGCAGCCGATTCGGCTGACACCGAATCGCCAACAGCAGAATCCGGCAGCCAGCGCCGGCCCAAACGACACAAAAAAAATGCTGCCTTCACGCATTCTGACGCCAGACCGAAGAGTCACACACAGACCAAGGCTCAGGCCAACGAAGCGTTCACTGCCCTACATCAACTACAAGACACAGGGATACCTTTATGACCTCGCTGCGAAAGCTGCTCAGCGTGCTGCTCCTGCCCATGTGCGCGAGCACAGTCCAGGCCCAGGAATGGAAAGAAATCCGTTTCGGCGTGTTCCCCGAATACCCGCCCTTCGAATCCGTCGCCGCCGATGGCAGCCTGCAAGGTCTCGACATCGAGCTGGGCAATGCCATCTGTGAAAAGCTGCAGGTCAAGTGCACCTGGGTGCACAACGAATTCGACGGCATGATCCCGGCCCTGCGTGCACGCAAGTTCGACGCAATCATGTCGTCCATGGCGGTGACGCCGGCCCGTCAGAAGCAGATCGAGTTTTCCGATCGCCTGTTCCTCAGCCCCACCTCGGTGATCGTGCGCAAGGGCGCCGACTTCGGCGACACCCCCGAATCGCTCGAGGGCAAGACCGTTGGCGTGTTGCAAGGCTCGCTGCAAGAGGCCTACGCCCGCGCCAAGCTGGCGCCGCTGGGCGCCCGGGTCAAAGCCTACCAGGCCCAGAACCAGAACTATGCCGACCTCATGAACGGGCGCCTGGACGCCACCCTCACCGACAAGCTCGAAGCGCAGCTGAACTTCCTCAACACCCCCGAAGGCGCCGACTTCAAGAGCGGCCCGGCAATCAAGGACCCCACCCTGCCCCTGGACATCGCCATGGGCCTGCGCAAGAACGACGCCGAGCTCAAGGCGCTGATCGACAAGGGCATCGCCGCGGTGCTGGCCGATGGCACCTTCGCCAGGATCCAGCAGAAGTACGTCGGCGACCTCGATATCTACAACGAGTAATCGCCTGCAGAGCCCGGGCCTGCACGGCCCGGTGCGCTGTCGCACCCGCCTTTGGTCCTACCGAGAGTTTTCCCGTGAACGACTTCCTCACCTCCACCGGCTTGCAGGCGCTGAGCCTGCAGGGCTTCGGCCCGCTGTTGCTGCAAGGAACCTGGATGACCCTGCAACTGGCCTTTCTGTCACTGGGCCTGAGCCTGCTGCTGGGCCTGATCGGCGCCAGCGCCAAGCTGTCCTCGCTGCGCCTGCTGCGCATTCCCGCCACCCTCTACACCACGCTGATTCGCAGCGTGCCCGACCTGGTGCTGATCCTGCTGATCTTCTACACCCTGCAGCTGTGGCTCAACGACCTGACCGAGCTGCTTGGCTGGGATTACGTCGAGATCAACCCGTTCATGGCCGGCGTGATCACCCTGGGCTTCATCTATGGCGCCTACTTCACCGAGAACTTTCGCGCAGCGATCCTCAGCGTGCCCCATGGCCAGCTGGAAGCGGCTACCGCCTACGGGCTGAGCCGCGTGCAGCGCTTCCAGCTGGTGCTGTTCCCGCAACTGATGCGCTTCGCCCTGCCGGGGCTGGGCAACAACTGGCTGGTGCTGCTCAAGTCCACCGCGCTGGTGTCGATCATCGGCCTCTCCGACCTGGTAAAGGCTGCGCAGAACGCCGGCAAGACCACCAATGAGCCGTTGTACTTTCTGCTGTTCGCGGGGCTGGTCTACCTGCTTATCACCACCCTTTCCAATCGCCTGTTCAAGGTGCTGGAACGGCGCTACAACACCGGCATCAAGGGGTTGGCATCATGATCGAACTGCTTCAGGAATACGGCCGGGCCTACCTGTACAGCGATGGCGCGGGCATGTCGGGGCTGGCGATGACGCTGTGGCTGTTCATCGTGACCATGGTGCTGGGTTTGGTGCTGTCGTTGCCACTGGCGCTGGCGCGGGTGTCGCGCAAGCGCTGGCTGCGCTGGCCGGTAGAGCTGTACACCTTCGTGTTTCGCGGCACCCCGCTGTATATCCAGTTGTTGATCTGCTACACCGGGCTGTACGGGCTGGAGGTGGTGCGTGACAACGCGCTGCTCGACCAGTTCTTGCGCAATGCGCTCAACTGCACGCTGCTGGCCTTTGTGCTCAACACCTGCGCCTACACCGTGGAGATCTTCGCCGGGGCCATTCGCAACATTCCCCATGGCGAGATCGAGGCCGCCCAGGCCTACGGCCTGCATGGCTGGCGCCTGAACCTGTTCGTGGTGCTGCCGGCAGCCCTGCGCCGTGCGCTGCCGGTGTACAGCAACGAGCTGATCCTGATGCTGCATGCCACCTCGCTGGCGTTCACCGCCACCGTCGCCGACGTCCTCAAAGTGGCCCGCGACGCCAACGCCGCGACCTTTCTGACGTTCCAGGCCTTCGGCATCGCGGCCATTCTGTACATGCTGCTGTCCTTCGCGCTGGTCGGGCTGTTTCGCCTGGCCGAACGCCGCTGGATGCGTTTCCTTGTTCCTGCCCGAGGCTGACCCATGACCCTTTGCGCACACCCCCTGCCGGCCCATGGCCAGGCCCTGTACGAAACCCCCACCGCCCCGCGCGTCAGCAGCGCCGCCATCAAACTGAGCGTGGATGCCCTGCACAAGAGCTATGGCGATCACCAGGTACTCAAGGGCGTCTCGCTGCAGGCGCGCAAGGGCGACGTGATCAGCCTGATCGGCGCCAGCGGCTCGGGCAAGAGCACCATGCTGCGGTGCATCAACTTTCTCGAACAGCCGGACTCGGGCGTGATCACCCTCGACGACCAGAGCATCGAGATGCATCAGGGCCGCGCCGGCACCCGCGCGCCGAACCCGGCCCAGTTGCAGAACCTGCGCACGCGCCTGGCCATGGTGTTCCAGCACTTCAACCTGTGGAGCCACATGACCGTGCTGGAGAACATCTGCCTGGCGCCGCGCCGCGTGCTTGGGGTGAGCCCGCGCGAGGCCGAGGCCCGCGCCCGCGCCTACCTGGACAAGGTCGGCTTGCCAGGGCGCGCGGCCGATCAGTACCCGGCATTCCTGTCTGGCGGGCAACAGCAGCGCGTGGCCATTGCGCGGGCGCTGGCGATGGAACCGGAGATCATCCTGTTCGACGAACCGACCTCGGCACTGGACCCGGAACTGGTTGGCGAAGTGCTCAAGGTGATACAGACGCTGGCCGAGGAAGGCCGTACCATGCTGATGGTCACCCACGAGATGGGTTTTGCCCGCCAGGTGTCGAGCCAGGTACTGTTCCTGCACCAGGGCCGGGTCGAGGAACAGGGCGGCCCGCAGATGCTCGACCAACCGCAGAGCGAACGCCTGCAGCAATTTCTTTCCAACCGTTTGAAGTGAACCGACGCCACCATGGACACCAAGGCCAACCGCTTGCATGACACGCCGCCTCTGGATCGGATCGACGAGGCGATCATCGACGTACTGCGCCACAACGGGCGCATCACCTACGAAAAGCTGTCTTCGCTGGTGCACCTGACGCCCAGGCCTTGCCTGGAGCGGGTGCGCAAGCTGGAGCGACGCGGGGTGATACGTGGTTATGGCGCGATCATCGATGTGCAGCGGGTGTCGCCAGGGTTGTCGCTGCTGGTGCTGGTGGCGTTGTCCAACCAGAGCGGGCGCTCGGCCCAGCGGGCCTTCGAGGCCTGCATGAAGGCCTGCCCGCAGGTGTTCGAGTGCCAGCTTATCAGCGGGCATTTCGACTACAGCCTGCGCATGCGCTGCCGGGACATGGAGCATTACCGGGTGCTGAGCGAAACCTGGATGAACAACGACGAGCTGCACATCGACAAGCTGGTGGCGCACCCGGAACTGGCGGTGGTGAAGAACACGGCGCCGCAGTTGTAGCGCCGGCCCTGCAGGAGCCGGCCTTGCCGGCCAAGGGCCCGACGCGGTATCACGCCTGGCGCAACACCACCCACTCATGCGGCTGCACATACTCGCGCACCCATCCCACCACCTCCGCCGCCGGCATCGGCCGGGCGATGCCGTAGCCCTGCGCCACATCGCAGCCAAGCCCCATCAGCACCTCGCCATGCTCCACCGTCTCTACCCCCTCGGCGATCACCTGGCGCCCGAAGGCCCGTGCCAGGCCGATCACCGCGCGGGTCAGGGCCAGGTCATCCTGGTCATGCAGGATGTCGCGCACGAACGACTTGTCGATCTTGATCGCCTGGGTGGGCAGGCGCTTGAGATAGCTCAGCGACGAATAGCCGGTGCCAAAGTCATCCAGTGAAAACTGCACCCCCAACTGCTGACACGCCTCCAGGCATTCGCTGACCCGCTTGATGTTCTCGATTGCCACCGACTCGACGATCTCAAGGTCGAGCATGCGCGGCGCAACCCCGTCATGACGCGCAAGCAACAGGCGCAGGCGCTCGACGAAGTCAGACCGTTGAAAGTGGCGCGCCGCGATGTTCACGCTCACCGACCAGCGATACCCGGCGTCCTGCCAATGCTGCATCTGCGCCATCGCGCGGTCGATCACCCACTCGCCGATGTCCACGATCAGGTCGGTCTGCTCGATCAACGGCAGGAACTCCGCTGGCGGCACCAGCCCCTTGACCGGGTGCTGCCAGCGCAGCAAGGCCTCGAAGCCCAGCACCTCGCCACTGCGCATGTTCACCTTGGGCTGGTAGAACAGGCGCAGCTCGCCATTCTTCATGGCGCGGCGGACCCGCTCAACCGTCTGGTGCGTGGCCTTCACTTCCTGGTCCAGCGATACGTCGAACAGGTGGAAGCGGTTGCGTCCGCTCTGCTTGGCCACGTACATCGCCTGGTCGGCATGGCGCAGCAGGGTGTCGGCATCATCGTTGTCGGCCGGGTACAGGGTCACGCCGATACTGGCGCTGACACTGATCTGCTGGCCGCGAATCGAATACGGCGCCGCCACCGCCGACAGCACCCGCCCCAGCACCGTGCGCAACTGCGCCTGGCCCTCGACATGGCGCAGAATCAGCACGAACTCGTCACCAGACAACCGCGCAACCGCATCGCCGCCACGCAGTATGCCCTTGAGCCGCGCCGCCACCTCGACCAGCAGCAGGTCGCCGCAGGCATGCCCATAGCCGTCGTTGACCGCCTTGAAGCCGTCCAGATCGAGCATGCACACCGCCAGCGGGAACTGCTCGGTGCGCGAGAATTCCAGGGCCTGGTTCAGCAGGTCCGAAAGGAATGCGCGGTTGGGCAGCCCGGTGAGCACGTCATGCCCCACGCGCCATTGCAGGGTGTGCACCAGCTGGCGTTTCTCGCTGACGTCGAAGCGGATCGACACATACTTGCGGACCTTGCCGGTGGCCGGGTCCAGCAGTGGCACCATGGTGCTGTCGACCCAGTACAACGAGCCGTTCTTGGCGCGGTTGCAGATCTCGCCCTTCCAGACCTTGCCGGCTACCAGCGATGCCCACATGCTCTCGAAGAAGTCACTGCCGTGCAGGCCGGAATTGAGGATGCGGTGGTTGGCCCCCAGCAGCTCTTCACGGCTGTAGCCGGAGATGCTGCAGAACTGCTGGTTGACGTAGGTGATGCGTCCGGCGAGGTCGGTTTCGGAAAAGATCGCGGCCGCGTCGACGGCCGCGCGGTAGTTGTCATCCATGCTCGTTCACTCGCCTGGCGGCTATCGGTTGAAGCGTTCAACCAAGGCACGCAGGCCGCTGGAAATATGCTCAAGCTCGCCACCACGGGTGGCGGCGGCATTGGCGTTGTCGGCAGTCTTCTGCACCGTGCCGGCTACCCGATTGATCTGCTGCGACACGTCCTCCGCCACGTAGGACTGCTCCTGCGAGGCGGCCGCCATCTGCTGGGTCATATCGGTGATGCGTGCCACCGCCTCGCGAATGCCTTGCAGTGCGCGCTGCGCCTCGACCACCTGCGCCACGCCCTGCTCGGCCTCCTGGATGCCCAGGTTGGCGATGCTCACCGCGTCATCGGCGCCGCTGCGCAGGGTCTCGATGATGCCCTGGATCTGCTGGGTCGACTGGCGGGTCTTGCCCGCCAGGGCGCGCACCTCATCGGCCACCACGGCAAATCCGCGGCCCTGCTCGCCAGCACGCGCCGCTTCGATGGCAGCGTTGAGCGCCAGCAGGTTGGTCTGGTCGGCAATCGCCTGGATCACGCTGGCAGCCAGCATGATGTCCTGGGTCTGCCCGGCCAGGTGGCCGACCGCCTGGTTGATCTGGGTGACGGTGCTGGCCAGCAGCTGGATCGCCTCGCGCGAGGTACCGGCCACCTGGCTGCCCTGTTCGGCCAGCTGGTTGGCGGTGCCGGCCTCGCTGGCGGTCTGCTGTACATGCACCGCCACTTCGGCGATAGATGCCGCCATCTCGGTCATCGCCGCCGCGGTCATGTCGGTTTCGGCGCGCTGGTCGAGCAGCGCCAGCTCGGTGGCATTGGACAGCCGGCTGGAATCGCTGGCGGCCACGGCCATCTGGTTGGCCAGGTCGCTCAGGCGCGTCAGCGCGGTTTTCAGGCGCGCCTCTTCACTGATCAACACCATCTGCAGTTGCGCGGTCGGCCCCAGCGCTTCGCTGTAGGCCAGCGCACTGATCGGGTCGGAGAACGTGTTGGGGGTGCTGCGCACGATCTGGCGCACTTCATGGCGCAGGCGATTGTGCCCCCACAGGCCCACCGCCACGAATAGCGCCAGCGTGATGCCCTGCCCGCCCCAGCCCGGCAACAGCCGGTTGGCGCCCATGGCCAAAGCGGCTGCCAGCAACGGCAGCGCAAGCACGCGGCCCTGCAGGGCCAGGCGACGCCCGAAGGGCACGGGGGGCTTGCCTTCACGCAGACGGGCATACAGCGCTTCGGCGCGCTGCACCTGATCGCGAGTGGGCTTGACCCGTACCGATTCGTAGCCGACCAGGCGGCCGTCCTCGAGCACCGGTGTGACGTAGGCGCTGACCCAGTAGAAGTTGCCGTTCTTGCAGCGGTTCTTGACGATGCCCATCCAGCTCTGGCCGGCCTTGAGGTACTGCCACATCAGGGCAAATACGGCAGGCGGCATGTCCGGGTGGCGCACCAGGTTGTGCGTGCTGCCGATCAGTTCCGCCTGGCTGAAGCCACTCATGGCGGCGAATTCGGCATTGCAATAGGTGATGTTACTGTCGGTATCGGTGGCGGAAATCAGCCGCTGATGGTCCGGAAAGGTCTGTTCGACAGCCGTGACCGGCAGATTGAGACGCACGTTAAAACTCCCTGAAGCGCACGCTAAAGCCTTGTCCAGCGGCCCTGAAACCTGCAGCGTAAATGTCGGTCCAAGTGAACGATTCTACGAAATACATCACATTTTGCAAGGAAAGGTGATGAAACGTGGCGTTGTGCAATGCCAATATTTATCGTTAAGTTCTTGATTCTAAATGGGAATCGAGCGATGGAATTATCTAGTTTGGGTCCAGCCATCAGACGCTATCGCAAGGTAGCCGGGCTTACTCAGGCTGAACTTGGCGAAAAAACCGGTTTTGACCCCAAAACCATAAGCCGCTTTGAAACCGGCACCTACACCCCCAGTGTCGAAGCGCTGTTCACCTTTGCCGACGTGCTGGGCGTCAAGCTCAATGCCTTTTTCGCCGACCTGGAAGATGCGGACGAGCAACGTGCCTACTTGTTCGGTGTTATTCACAAAGCTCCACCCAAGGACCTGGGAAAGCTGATTGCAGCGGTAGACCTGGCCCTTTCCAAGCCTTGATCACTGCCCTCGCAAAAGCGTGACAGGCGCCTGCCACTGTTGCTTGAAGCGCTTTTGTCGTCGATAAGTACTGCAACTGGTCAGACCGGTAAAACCGATCTGATGCCCTGGATTCGCGAAATACTTGCAAACCCGCGAAAACCCCGCCTACACTGCGCCTGCACTGGACATACCGGTAAGACCACAATAATTAAGTCTGTCGCTCGGCGCTTGTTGCCAGAAGCACGGACACCGACCAGAGATCCCTCCCCATGCTCAAATGGTGCTCGCGTTCGATCTTCCTCCAAGTGGTGCTCGGCCTGATGCTCGGCATCGCCTGCGGCCTGAGCTTTCCTGAAGTTTCCCTGCAACTCAAACCCCTCGGTGACGGCTTCATCAAGCTGATCAAGATGCTCATCGGGCTGATTGTGTTCTGCGTGGTGGTCAGCGGCATTTCCGGTGCCGGCGACCTCAAGAAGGTTGGCCGTATCGGCCTCAAGTCGGTGATCTACTTCGAAGTGCTGACCACCATTGCGCTGGTGCTGGGGCTGGTACTGGCATTCACCTCAGGCATCGGTACCGGTGCCAACATCCACCTCGACCAGTTGTCGACCGCCGATGCCGGCGCGCTGGCCGAGCGTGGCCAGCATATCCAGGGCACGGCAGCGTTCCTCATGGGCCTGATACCCAATTCGGTGCTCGGCGCCTTCGCCGACAACAACATCCTCCAGGTGCTGCTGTTCTCGGTGCTGTTCGGCAGCGCCCTGAACCTGGTGGGCGAGGCCGCGTCGGGCATCACCCGGCTGATAAACGAACTGAGCCATGTGATCTTTCGCATCATGGGCATGATCGTGCGCCTGGCGCCGATCGGCGTGTTCGGCGCCATCGCCTTCACCACCAGCCAGTACGGCCTGGACTCGCTGCAACACCTGGGCGGCCTGGTGGCGCTGTTCTACGTGACCTGTGCAGGCTTCGTGCTGGTGATCCTGGGGACAGTGATGCGCGTCTCGGGCCTGAAGCTGTTCCCGTTCCTCAAGTACATGCGCGAAGAACTGGGCATCGTGCTGGGTACTGCTTCGTCCGATGCGGTCCTGCCGCAGATCATGCGCAAGCTCGAACACCTGGGCATCGGCAGCTCCACCGTCGGCCTGGTGATCCCCACGGGCTACTCCTTCAACCTGGACGGCTTCTCCATCTACCTCACCCTGGCCATCGTGTTCATCGCCAACGCCACCGGCACACCGCTGGCCATGACCGACCTGCTGACCATCCTGCTGGTGTCGCTGATCACCTCCAAGGGCGCCCACGGCATTCCGGGGTCGGCGCTGGTGATTCTGGCCGCCACCCTCACGGCAGTACCGGCCATCCCGGTAGTGGGCCTGGTGCTGGTGCTGGCGGTGGACTGGTTCATGGGCATCGGCCGCGCGCTGACCAACCTGATCGGCAACTGCGTGGCCACCGTGGCCATCGCCCGCTGGGAAAAGGACATTGATCTGGAACGCGCCAACAACGTACTCAACGGCAAGCAGGGCTTCAGCTTCCAGACGCGCAAGCTGCCCACCCCTGCCCATCAACAGGAATTCTAGGCAACGACGTATGCATGTGTTTTCAGGGAGCAAACAGTGATTACCTCATCGACGGTAGTGAATGCGGTAGTGGAGAAACTGCGCCAGGCACTGGCCCGTGGCCAGTGGCGCTCGGGCGAGATGCTCCCGGGTCAGCGAGAACTGGCCGAGCAACTGGGCATCAGCCGGCCAAGCCTGCGCGAGGCGGTCACGGTGCTGGAGACCCTCGGCCTGGTGCGTTCCATGCCAGGCAAGGGAGTGCTGGTGCTCGACCCCGGTACCCAGGAGCTGGTACAGGCCCCCGCGGCCGTGGCCGGAGCCAGCCTGGAGGACGTGCTGCAGCTGCGTTACACGCTGGAGCCGTTCATTGTCGGGCTGGTGGCGCAGTCGGTCAGCAGCAAGGAAATCGGCCAGTTGCGCCTGACCCTGATGGACATGCGCGAGGCCCTGGAGGCCTGCGACAGCGAAGCCGGGGTGCGCGCCTACCTGGCATTTCACGAAGAGCTGTTCGCACTGACCGCCAACCCGATTTTCCAGAGTGTGGTGCAGCAGACCAGCAATGCCCTCAAGCAGAGCGCCCAGGTGCTGCACAACTCGCCCGAGCACCTGGCCGCGCGCCTGGAAGAGAACGAGGCGGTGGTGCGCGCCATCCGCAACAAGGACAGCGCCCAGGCCAGTGCGCAGATGCGCCGGCACATTCTGCAGGAAGGCCTGCGCATGGGCATCGAATTGACCATTCCGGATGAACACCCGGGCAACTGACCAGGAGAGCGACCATGAACGCCTGCCCTGCTACCCCGTCCGCGATCGCCCTGCCCGCGCTGCTGGCGGCCGGCGAGCAGCGCCTGAGCGCTGACGAGATCTACCCGCGACTGTTCGATGCGATCCTCGAACAGCGCCTGGCGCCAGGTACCGCGCTGACCGAGCAGGCGCTGGGCCAGGCCTTCGGTGTGAGCCGCACGGTGATCCGCCGCGTGCTGGGGCGCCTGTCCGACCAGCAGGTGGTGGTGCAACGCCCGGCGCACACCGCCCGGCTGGCCGCACCCGACCCGCAGCAGGCGCGCCAGGTGCTCAGTGCCCGGCGCCTGGCTGAAACCACGCTGATCGGGCTGGCGGCGCGGCGCACCAGTGCCCCACGCATCCGCCAGTTGCGCGAGCTGATTGCCCGCGAGCGCAAGCACCACGAGCAGGGCCATCGGTGCACGGCGATTCGTCTGGGGGGCGAGTTTCACCTGAAGCTGGCGGAGATGGCCGACAATGCCCCGTTGACGCGGTTTCTCAACGGGCTGGTGCCCATGACGTCGCTGATCATTGCCCAGTACGAGACCCAGCCTTGCGAACACTGCGCCTGGCAGGAACATGCAGCCCTGGTGGACGCACTGGAGGACGGCGACAGCGAGGCGGCGCTGCAGTTGATGCACCAGCACCTGGACCGCATCGAGGCCAAGCTGAGCCTGGATTGAGAATGGCGGTGCGCCTTTCGCCGGCAAGGCCGGCTCCTGCAGGAGGTGTTGTGCAGGAGCCGACCTTGCCGGCGAAGGGTCTTGCTGCGCTTGACCTGCCAACGACAAACCGCGCAGCATCGGGCATCCCCACAAGAGCCCGCCCCGTGACCCCAGACCAACGCCACAACGTCCGCGCCCTGCTCTCCGAGTCGTTCGTCGACAGCTGGGTGGACTACGCCTGGATCGCCCGCGAACTCGAACCCTTCGACCTGGCCGAGCTCAAGCGCATCTTCTACGAGGAAGTCGCGCCGGTCTGCTACTACAACATCGTGGCGCCGGTACCACCGGTATGGACCGGTTTCGAGCCGGTATCGCTCAACGAAGAAATCGAAGAGCTGCTGGAGGCGCGCCGACGCAACCCGTTGCGCCGGCATTGGGACCGCCTGTGGGCCGCCACCTGGATCCGCCTGTGGAGCCAGGAATGCTGGGACGCGATCCACCAGGCCTGCCTCGCCCAACGGCAGGCCTGATACCTCGGCACGCTGGCCTCAGAAGTCCCAGCGAGTGGTCACCATCACGTTGCGCGGGTCGCCATAAGAGGCCGAGTTGTAGAAGCCGATATTGGTGAAGTAGGCCTTGTCGAACACGTTGTTGACGTTCAGCGTGGCCGACAGCTGCTCGCTGATCTGGTAACGCGCCATCAGGTCCACCAGCCAGTAAGGGTCTTGGGCAAACTCTTCGTCGCGCTTCTTGACGTTGTTCGACAACACCTGCCAGCCCTTGCCCTGCCAACGCGCACCGCCACCGATGGTCAAGCGGTCGAGCGCCCCCTTGAGCTTGTAGCTGGTGTAGAAACTGACCTGGTCCTCGGGCTCCCAGGTCGACACCTTCTTGCCCTGGTCATCGCGGATCACCTTGTGGGTGTAACCCCCCTGCAGTTGCCAGCCCTCGGCCAGTTCGCCGGAGATCTCTGCCTCATAACCCTTGGTCTTGGCCTTGATGCCTTCGTAGGCGTACTCGACCGCCGGGTTGGTCGGGTTGCCGTTGTAGGCCCGGTCCTCTTCGCCCCGGCTGCTCTGGTGAATCTCGAAATACGCCAGGCTCGCATTCAGGCGCCCGTCCAGGAACTCACCCTTCAGGCCCACCTCGTAGTTCTGCCCTTCATCCGGGTCGAGCAGGCGGTTGTTGCGGTCGCGGTACCAGGCATCCTGCGGCATGAAGATATCGGTGTAGCTGGCATACAGCGACAGGTAGTCATTGAGGTCGTACACCGCCCCCAGGTAGGGCAGCAGGCGATCGTCCTCGCGGCCGTTGGCGGTCACGCCGTTGATGCGGTAGTTGGCCAGGCGTGCACCGAGCAGCAGCGTCAGATCGTCGGTGGGGTGCAGGCGGGTGGTCACGTAGGTGCCGGTCTGACGCACGCGGTCATCCACGGTCTGGGTCTGCTCCCCCCAGTCCGGTTCGGGGGTGTTGCCGTTCCAGCTGCCGTAGTCGACGGAGTTGCCATTGGGGTATCTGGCGCTCCACCAGCCCTTGCCTTCCCAGTGAGACTGGGCAAACGAGGTACCGATCACCAGTTCGTGCTCACGCCCCAGCAGCTCGAACGGCCCGCTGGCGTAGAGGTCGGCCGAATTGCTCACCGTCTCGCCCGTGTATTTGGCCGAATAGAGGCTGGCGGTGCCGTCGGCGCGCGGGTAGTAACCCTGGATCGAGCCCAGCGGCGCGTCATAGCCGTTGATCTTGTGGTCCAGCTGCGCCTTGGCAACCCAGCCGTTGGCCAGGTGATGCTCCAGGCTGGCAAACACGGTGCGGGTGTACTGGTTCCAGTGGCTCCACTTGGCGCCGTTGTTGAAGTGGCGTGGCAGGTCGTTGCGGTTGCCCTGGGCATCGAACAGCGGAATGCTGCCCGACCAGCTCGAGCCTTCCGGCTTGTTGTCCTGGTAGTCACCGCCCACGGTGAGCAGGGTGTCCGGGCTCAGGTCGAATTCGAGGATGCCGTAGTAGACGTTGGTCTTGCGCTGGTAGTGGTCCATGAACGAGTGCTTGTCCTGGTAGGCCGCCACCGCACGGCCGCGCACGTTGCCGCTGTCGGTCAGCGGGCCGCCCACGTCGAGTTCGCTGCGGTAGTTGTCCCAGCTGCCGGCGCCCAGAGTGAAATGCCCCTTGAAATCGGCAGTCGGCTTCTTGCGCACCAGGTTGATCGTGGCCCCCAGCGACCCCGCGCCGGTGAGCAGGCCGGTAGCACCCTTGAGCACTTCCACGCGGTCATAGATGGCCATGTCGCTCAAGGTGTTGCCGGCCGAATAGCCGACGTTGCGCGCCGTCGAGGGGATGCCGTCGTACTGGAAGTTGTTGATCGAGAAGCCGCGGGCATAGTAGCTGGTGCGGTCGCTGTCGAAGGCCGACACGGTGATGCCCGGGGTATGGCGCATCACATCGTCGATGTTGTTGAGCCCGAAATCGTCCATGTGCTGACGGGTGACCACGGTGATGGTCTGTGGCGTTTCGCGCGGTGTCAGCACCAGCCGTGTGGCGGTGGCGATGGTGCCTGGCGTGTAGGAGCCGCTGTCTTCGGTGATGGTACCCAACTGGTTGCTGGTGACTTCGGTCACGCCCAGGTTCAGCGCCCCGGCAGTTTGCGGCAGCGGGGCCAGGCTGTAGCGCCCGTCGTCTTCACGCACGGCCATCAGGCCATTGCCCTCGAGCAACGCCTGCAGGCCCTGATCGACACTGTAACGCCCGTGCAGGCCGGCGCTGGTCTTGCCCGCGGTCAGGCTCGGTGCGAACGACAGCACCACGCCGGCCTGGGCGGCGAAGCGGTTCAGAACCTGACCCAGGTCGCCCTGGTCGAGGTTGTATTCGGTCGGTGTGGTGCTGTCGGCGTGCGCCATGCCCGGCATCGCCAGCGGCCACAGCAGGGTGGAACACAACAGCGTGGTACGCAGCCTTGCCGCGACCGGTGATCGGGTATTCATCGGTTCTTTTCTCTTCTGGTTGGCAGTCAGGCCATCACGCCTGCATGCCTAGAAGTCGAACGAAGGAGCGAATACCTATCATTTACGAAAAATATTTTTCAGGTGGTGAGGGGTTCGATGCTTACCCAGTATTTTGTGCGCCGCTCGACCCGCACCGGCAGGGTCTTGCCGATGGCGCGCAGAATCTGCTCGGTGTCGTCGAGCTTGAAGGTACCGCTGATACGCAGGCTGGAAACCTCGTTGGCACAGTTGAGCCAACCGGGGCGATAACGCCGCAGCTCGGCGATGAATACCCCCAGCATCTGGTCGTTGGCAATCAGCAGCCCCCTGCGCCAGGCATCGCGGTCGGGCTCCAGTGGCGAGCCAAGCACGAACTTGGGGTGTGAAAACCGCACCTGATCCCCGGCATCGACCACCGCCCCCCCCATGCCATCGCGCGGCATCACGCCCACCTGGCCCTGGTACACCGCCAGTTGCGTGCTGCTGGCGTCGCTGTCGCGGCGCACCAGAAAGCGCGTGCCCAGCGCCTCGACGGTGCCGTTGACGGTCTGCACCCGCAACGGGCGCCCGGCCTTGTCGGCGGCGCTGGTGATCATCACCTCGCCCTGGCGCAGTACCAGCAGGCGCTGCTGGTTGTCGTAGCGCACATCCAGGGCAGTGTCGGTGTTGAGTTCGAGCCGGGTGCCATCGGCCAGGGTCAATGCCTGACGCTTGCCGACGCGGGTATGGTAGTCCGCCGTCCACGGCCCGCTGCTCAGCTCTCGGTAGCCGGCCCAGCCCAGGCCGCTGGTGCCGGCCAGCACCAGTATGCCCTTGAGCACGCCGCGCCGCGGGATCGCGGCAGGCTGCCCGGCGATGTCCAGGGTACGCCCGGCCAGCCCGCCAGATAGCTGGCCAAGCCGCTGCTGAACCTGGACGACCTGTTGCCAGGCCCAGCGATGCTGGTCGTGGGCGTCCAGCCAGGTCTGCCACGCTTGCCGGTCGGTATCATCCACGGCATCAGCATTGAGGCGGGCGCGCCAAAGCGCAGCCTGTTCCAGCGCGGCGCGCTGGAGAGGGTCGAGAGTAGCCATGGGGTCACGAGTCGGCTTGCAGGCTGTACAGCGTACAGTGGTGAAAGGCCTTGGCGATATAGCGGGTGACCGTCACCTCGGAAACCCCCAGCTCCTCGCCGATCAGCCTGTAGGTCATGCCATCGAGCTGCGACAGCAGAAAGGCCCGGCGTATGCGCGGGCCGAGCCCCGCCAGCATGGCATCCAGCTCGCACAGGGTCTGCAGCAGGATCAGCCGCTCCTGCTCGGATATCTCCACCGCTTCGGGCTGCTCGGCCAGTGCCTGCAACCAGGCCCGCTCGAGGCGGGCACGGCGAAAGTAGTCGATCATCAAACGCCGCGCGATGGTGGCCAGGTAGCCGCGTGGCTCGCGTACCGCGCCTAGCCGGTCGCTGGCGTCCGGGGCGCTGAGCACCCGCACGAACACGTCCTGCATCAGGTCGGCCGCCAGGTGCCGACAGGCCACCCGCGGACGCAGCCAGCCCTGTAACCAGCGGTGGTGGTCCTGATAGATACGGCTGACCTGTTCGCGCAACGCGGGATCGGGAGTGGACATGGGCGACCGGGGTACGAATGAGAATTCCTATCATTCTATGCCTAGCCGACGCTCAGAAGCAAAGCATCGCGGGCCTGCACGCCCTACACGGCGGGCGATACCTGTGCCGATGCCGAACTCGGCAGCCCGAACACCCGATCGAACAGCCAGTTGTAGAGGAACGTGTAGCACGGGATCAGGATGATGAACGCCAGGTCCACCAAGAAGGCCTCCCACAGCGAAATCCCCAGCCACCAGGCAATCAGCGGGATCAGGTACACCACCAGGGTAAGCTGGAACCCGATCGCGTGCGCCGCGCGCCGGGCCACGCTGCGCCCCCGTGTGGCCTGGCGGCTCTCCCAGTACTCGAACAGGGTGTTGTAGATGAAATTCCACACCATCGCGATGGTGGTGATCATCACGGCCAGCGGCCCGGTGTTGCTGGGCGCGGTGCCGGACAGCAGCGCCAGCCCGAGTGTCGACAGGCACAGCCCGATACCTTCATAGGCCGTTACATACACCAGCTTGCGTTTCAGACCTTGCACCTTTTCACCCCTCGGCAAATCAAATTCGGCCGGCAGGATGCGTCAATTTTCTTGACAGAAAAAGTCAGCAGCTATCAGATCTACTGAAAGGAGAGGCTGATGAATTTTTCCAGCGACACTATCGAACTGTTTCTTGCGGTGCTCGACCGCGGCTCGTTCTCGGCTGCCGCCCGGGTATTGGGGCGGGTACCCTCGGCAGTCAGCATGGCCATCGCCAACCTGGAGGCGGAGCTAGGCTTTGCCCTGTTCGAGCGTACCCACCGTGAAACCCGCCCCACCCCGCTGGCCCTGGCGCTGGAGCCCCATGCCCGGCTGATCGCCGACCAGCTGACGCAGCTTCAGGTGCACGCCATCGAGCTTTCCCAGGGCCTGGAAAGCACCCTGGCCATCGGCGTGGTGCCCGACATCGATCACCAGCCGCTGCTCCAGGCCATCGGCCAGATCAGCCAGCGCCACCCGCTGCTGCAGGTGGAGGTGCTCAGCGCCCCGCAGGAAGATGCGCTGCACCTGCTGCACGAGGGTCGCGTGCAACTGTGCCTGGCGTTTGCCGGGCTGACGGTCGACCCGCGCCAGCGCTTCGAACAGGTCGGCATGGAGTCGCTGACCGCCACCCTCTCGCCCCATCACCCCGCGCTGGGCGAGCAGGTGCGCTACCTCGAAGACCTGGTCAACGTGCGCCAGATCGTGGTGGCCAGCCGCGATTTGCCGATGCTCGACCCCCGCGTGCTGATCGGTGCCTCGCACTGGCGCACCGACAGCCTGAGCATGGCCATCGAGATGGTCGAGGCCGGGCTTGGCTGGGGCGACTTCCCGCTGTCGCGCATTGCCCCGCTGCTCAAGGCCGGGCGACTGGTGCAACTGGATTTTCGCAACACCCGCAATGAACTGCGCCTGCCGGTGCATGCCTTCTGGCTCAAGCAGCAGCCGCTGCAACGCGCTGCCCAGGAGCTGGTGAGGTTGCTGAGACAGACCGCAGCCCTGGCCGACTGACCCCGCGTCAAAATGGTACGTAAATATTTCGTGGTTTCAGCCGATACCTGAAAGGTCAGTCGCGTGCAATTCACGATGGCGGTGCTCACAAGGCTCCGACCCGTGACGCCGTCACTTCCCCTATCTGGCTAAAGGTCTCGAAACATGAACCTGAAATTTCGCCACAAGATCCTGCTCAGCGCCAGCGCAGTCGTCGTGCTGGCCTTTGCACTGTTCACCCTCTACAACGATTACCTGCAACGCAACACCATCCGCCAGAACATCGAATCGTCGGTCAACCAGGCCGGCGCGCTGACAGCCAGCAGTGTGCAGAACTGGATGAGCGGGCGCATCCTGGTGCTGGAAAACCTGGCCCAGAACATCGCCCACCAGGGCGCCAATGCCGACTTCCCCGGGCTGGTCGACCAGCCCGCCTTCACATCGAACTTCCAGTTCACCTATGTGGGCCAGACCAACGGCGTGTTCACCCAGCGCCCGGACGCGAAAATGCCCGACGGCTACGACCCGCGCCAACGTCCCTGGTACACAGCTGCTGTCGCCGCCGGCAAACCCATGCTCACCCCACCCTACCTGGCGGCTGTCGGCGGGCTGGTGGTGACCATTGCGATGCCGGTCAAGAGCAACGGCGAACTGGTCGGCGTGGTGGGCGGCGACCTGAGCCTGGCCACCCTGGTGGACATCATCAATGCCGTGGACTTCGGCGGTATCGGCCACGCCTTCCTGGTCGACCGCGACGGGCAGATGATCGTCAGCCCGGACAGCGACCAGGCCATGAAGAACCTCAAGGACATCTACCCCGGCAGCAACCTGCAGGTCGCCGCCGGCCTGCACGACGTGACCCTCAACGGCGAACAGCGGATCATCTCGTTCGCCCCGGTCAGCGGCCTGCCGTCGGCCGACTGGTACATCGGCCTGTCCATCGACAAGGCAAAGGCCTACGCCCCGCTGAGCCAGTTCCGCACCTCGGCCATCATCGCCATGCTGATCGCCGTGGCCGCCATCGCCGGCCTGCTGAGCCTGCTGATTCCGGTGCTGATGCGCCCCCTCACCACCATGGGCCGCGCCATGCAGGACATCGCCCAGGGCGAAGGCGACCTGACCCGGCGCCTGACCGTGGAAAACAAGGATGAATTCGGCGAACTGGCCGGTGCCTTCAACCAGTTCGTGGAGCGCATCCATGCATCGATTTCCGAAGTGGCCTCGGCCACCCGCCAGGTGCACGACCTGTCGGAACGCGTGATAAGCGCCTCCAACGCCTCGATCATCGGCTCCGAGGAACAGAGCCTGCGCACCAACAGCGTGGCCGCTGCAATCAACGAACTGGGCGCCGCCACCCAGGAGATCGCGCGCAACGCCGCCGATGCCTCGCAACATGCCAGCGGTGCCAGCGACCAGGCCAACGATGGTCGCCAGGTGATGCAGGAGACCATCAGCGCGATGACGGCGCTGTCGCAGAAGATCAGCGAGTCGTGCGAGCAGATCGAAACCCTCAACGCCAGCACCGATGACATCGGCCAGATCCTCGACGTGATCAAGGGCATCTCGCAGCAGACCAACCTGCTGGCACTCAACGCCGCCATCGAGGCAGCACGGGCCGGTGAAGCCGGTCGCGGCTTTGCCGTGGTGGCCGACGAAGTGCGCAACCTGGCGCACCGTACCCAGGAATCGGCCGAAGAGATCCACAAGATGATCACCACCCTGCAGGTGGGGTCGCGCGAGGCAGTGCACAACATGAACGCCAGCCAGGTGTCCAGCGAGCAGAGCGTGCAGGTCGCCAACCAGGCCGGCGAACGCCTGACCAGCGTGACCCTGCGCATTGGCGAGATCGACGGCATGAACCAGTCGGTAGCAGCCGCCACCGAGGAACAGACCGCCGTGGTCGAGAGCCTGAACCTGGACATCACCCAGATCAACGTGCTCAACCAGCAGGGTGTGGCCAACCTCAACGACACCCTCAAGCACTGCGATGACCTGGCGCGTCAGGCCGGGCGCCTCAAGCAACTGGTAGACAGCTTCAAGATCTGACCCCCGCCCTCGCCCATCGGCCGCCCAGGCGGTCGATGGCACCCTCGCCTGCTGCGTTACGGTTATAAACTAATAACGAACAAGTCTATTTGGCTATAAAAAAACCTTTATGCTGGCGCCATCCGATCACGGGCTCGCTGGGTGTTTAGGTATTTATGGATGTAGGTTCTTTTGGTTTCACCATCGCAGGCCTGGTTGTTGGGTTCATTGTCGGCATGACCGGCGTTGGCGGTGGTTCGTTGATGACCCCGATCCTGCTCTGGTTCGGCATCAACCCGGCCACTGCAGTGGGCACCGACCTGTTGTATGCGGCCATCACCAAGGCCAGTGGCGTCTGGGTGCACAGCAAGCAAAAGAACATCGACTGGAAGATCACCGGGCTGCTGGCCATGGGCAGCGTGCCAGCGGCGGCCTTGACCCTGTGGTTTCTGAGCACCCTGCATACCGACACCCAGACGCTCAACGGCGTGATCAAGCAGGGCCTGGCGGTGGTGCTGATCCTCACGGCGCTGGCCATCCTGTTCAAGTCGCGGTTGCAGGCGTTTGCCAGCAAGCACGCCGGTGACCGCTACCACCTCAGCGAACGCAGCCTCAACGCCCTTACCGTGGTCACTGGCGTGGTGCTGGGCGTGATGGTGTCACTGACCTCGATTGGCGCGGGCGCCCTGGGCACTGTCGCGCTGTTTCTGCTGTACCCGTACCTGGTCACCCGGCGCCTGGTGGGCACCGAGATCGCCCACGCCGTACCTCTGACCCTGGTCGCCGGCCTGGGCCATGCGAGCATGGGCAACATGGACTGGTCGTTGCTGGGCTACCTGCTGCTGGGCTCGTTGCCGGGGATCTACCTGGGCAGCCACCTGACCGGGCGCATTTCCGACAACGTACTGCGCCCTTGCCTGGCGGGGATGCTGTTGCTGATCGGGTACAAGCTCGCGTTCTGAGCGCATCTTTCCGACAGCGCGTCGACGCCATTCGCCGGCAAGGCCGGCTCCTACCGTGATCATGTAGGAGCCGGCCTTGCCGGCGAAGATTTTTGCGGAACCAAGTATAGTACTTATACCATACATCACAGGTAGTACTTCCATAACAACCCGACATTGTTATATAAGATGCCCGGAGCCATCTGCGCTGCCGCCACCGACAAGGGGGCAGCTGACATCAAGAGCTAACAATCAGCCAACGGGTGCCACACATGTCGAATTCTCACCAGGGCCTCGCCCCTGCCTGTACGAGCCTGCTCAACCTCGGCTCACCCCCGCGCACGTTACCTCGCCCCGCGACCTGATCGCGGCGCGCCGGCGCCTGCCCCACAGCATTTACCGTCTGGCTGCGAGCCCTGCCCGCCGCCCTGACGCCCCACACCCGCAACAAAGTCGATGGCCCGCCCCAGGCAATAAAAACAACAAAGGAGCCCCACCCATGACGCACGCCCGAACCGATCACGCGCAGAGTTGCGACCGCATCCGCGCCAACCCCAAATTCCAGCAACTGGTGCGCACCCGATCGCGCCTGGCCTGGTCGCTCAGCGCCGCAGTGCTGGGTGCCTACTACCTGTTCATGCTGGTGGTGGCGTTCTACCCGCAGGTGCTGCACACACCGCTGGGGGACGGTCGCCAACTGACCCTCGGCATTCCCGTGGCCTCGGCACTGATCGTGCTGTCGTGGCTGCTGACCGGCTGGTACGTGCGCAGCGCCAATACCCGCTTCGACAGCCTCAGCGCACAGGTACTGGAGGAGTCGAAATGAACCGCACCGCACTGCTAGTGCTGAGCAGCCTGCTGCTGACCCCGGCGGCTTTCGCGGCGCCGCTGGTGGCCGACAAACAACCGGTCAACCTGCACGCCATCGCGATGTTCTTCGTGTTCGTGCTGGGCACCCTGGCGATCACCTGGTGGGCCGCGCGCCAGACCCGCTCCACCTCCGACTTCTACACCGCCGGCGGCGGCATCAGCGGTTTTCAGAACGGCCTGGCGATTGCCGGCGACTACATGTCGGCGGCCACCCTGCTGGGCCTGTCGAGCCTGGTGTTCGCCAAGGGCTACGACGGCTTCATCTACACCGTGGCGTTCTTCGTCGGCTGGCCGATCATCACCTTCCTGATGGCCGAGCGCCTGCGCAACCTGGGGCGCTACACCTTTGCCGACATCGTGTCGTACCGCCTGGACCAGACCCGCATCCGCACCTTCGCCGCCTTCGGCTCGCTGACCGTGGTGTGCTGCTACCTGGTGGTGCAAATGGTGGGTGCCGGGCAACTGATCAAGCTGCTGTTCGGCCTGGACTACAGCACCGCCGTGATGGTGGTGGGCGCCCTGATGCTGGTGTACGTGATCTTCGGCGGCATGATCGCCACCACCTGGGTGCAGATCATCAAGGCCGTGCTGTTGCTGGCCGGTGGCACCACCCTGGCGCTGCTGGCCATGGCCGAGTTCGGCTTCAGCCTGGAAACCCTGGCCAGTCGCGCAGTGAACGTACACAGCACAGGCTGGAGCATCATGGGCCCCGGCTCGATGCTGGCCGACCCGATCAACGCCGCGTCGCTGTCGCTGGGGCTGGTGTTCGGCATCGCCGGGCTGCCGCATATCCTGATGCGCTTTTTCACCGTGCCCAACGCCAAGGAAGCACGCAAGTCGGTGTTCTACGCCACCGGCTTCATCGGTTTCTTCTTTCTGGTGGTGATGGTGCTGGGCTACGCGGCCATCGTCATCGTCGGCACCGACCCGCAGTTCTACGTGGACGGCGACCTCAAGGGCGCGCTGATCGGTGGCGGCAACATGGTCGCCATGCACCTTGCAAAGGCAGTGGGCGGCAACCTGTTCCTGGGCTTCCTGTCGGCGGTGGCCTTCGCCACCATTCTTGCGGTGGTGTCGGGCCTGGCACTGGCCGGTGCGTCGGCCATCTCCCATGACCTCTACGCCACCGTGTGGAAAAAGGGCACCGCCAGCGAAAAGGACGAGATGCGCGTGACCCGTATCGCCACCGTCGGCCTGGGCATCATCGCGATTCTGCTGGGCATCCTGTTCGAGAAGCAGAACGTGGCCTTCCTGGTGGGCCTGACCTTCGGTATCGCCGCCTCCACCAACTTCCCGGTGCTGATCATGGCCATGTACTGGAAAGGCCTGACCACCCGCGGCGCGCTGGCCGGCGGCTTTGCCGGGCTGATCACCGCGCTGGGGCTGGTGATCCTGTCGCCGGCGGTGTGGGTGTCGGTGCTGGGCAACGCCCAGGCGATCTACCCCTATGACCATCCGGCACTGTTTTCCATGCCGCTGGCGTTCCTGGTCACGGTGATTGTGTCCAGGCTCGACCGCAGCGCCCGCGCAGCCCGCGAACGTGCCGCCTTCGACGACCAGTTCGTGCGCGCACAGACTGGCCTGGGCGCCGCCACCGCCGTCAGCCACTGAACCACTGCAACCCCTGTCACGGGCCGCTACGGCGGCCCGTGCGGGCATCGCTGCACCTCATAAAAACAAAAAAGAGGATTTACCATGCACCGCACTTTCCCACCGTTCAGCCTTGGCCTGCTGGCCACGGCAACACTCGCCGGCGTTTGCAGCACGGCCAACGCGGCCTTTGTCGATGACAGCAAGGCCAGCGTGGAACTGCGCAACTTCTACTTCAACCGCGACTTTCGCCAGCACGAGGCCCCGCAGTCCAAGGCCGAGGAATGGGCCCAGGGCTTTGTGCTGCGCTACGAGTCCGGCTTTACCGAGGGCACCCTGGGCGTTGGGGTGGACGCCATCGGCCTGCTCGGGCTCAAGCTCGATTCCAGCCCCGAACGCAGTGGTAGCGGCCTGCTGCAGCGTGACCGCGAGGCACCGCGCCGTGCCCAGGGCGAGTACAGCGAGCTGGGCCTGACCGCCAAGGTGCGCGCCAGTCACAGCGTGTTGAAGGTCGGCACCCTGATACCCAGGCTGCCGGTGCTGATGCCCAACGACTCGCGCCTGTTGCCGCAGACCTTTTCCGGCGGGCAGTTGAACGTGCAGGAGCTGGAGAACCTGAACCTCGACATCGGCCGGCTGCGCCAGGTCAACCAGCGCGACTCCACCGACTACGAGGACATGGGCGTGACCACGGGCGCGGCAAAAAACATCGTGGCCCGGCGCAGCGACAGCGATCGCTTCGACTTCGCCAGCCTTAGCTACAAGTGGACCGACAGCCTGACTACCAGCTACAGCTACGGTGCGCTCGACAACCTCTACCGCCAGCACTTCGTGGGCCTGAACCACACCTGGGCGCTGGGCGAGGGGCAGTCGCTCAAAAGCGATATCCGGTTCGCCCGCTCCAGCGACGACGGCGCCAGCAACGTCGACAACAAGGCGCTGGGGGCGATGTTCACCTACGGCATACAGGGCCACGCCTTCGGTGTGGGCTACCAGCGCATGCGCGGCGACACCGGCTTTGCCTACCTCAACGGCGCCGATGCCTACCTGGTGAACTTCGTGCAGATCGGCGACTTCGCCAACAAGGACGAAACCTCGTGGCAGGCCCGCTACGACTTCAACTTCGCCAGCGTGGGCCTGCCGGGGCTGACCTTAATGACCCGCTACCTGCGCGGCGACGGCATCGACCTGGGTGCGGGGCGGCCTGATGGCAAGGAGTGGGAGCGCGACACCGATATCGGCTACGTGGTGCAAAGCGGCCCGCTGAAAAACGTCGGCGTGAAGTGGCGCAACGCCACGGTACGCTCCACGCATTTCGGCAACGACCTGGACGAGAACCGGCTGATCCTGTCGTACACCGTTGCACTCTGGTAATTGAACATTGGCCATTCGCCGATAACACTCAGGCGTTGCTCGTGGTCCAGAGGGCAACGTCTGACGTCATCAAGCGACGAACAACTGGAAGTCTCGCTTGAAAAAGTCCCACCTTGGGACCAGAATGGGGCCTTATGAGAATCATTGCCATCAGTCACCTGAAAGCATTTTCCGAGAAGCATCCTGCATCCAAGCAACCCTTGCTCTCATGGATTGACGAAGCCAGGCAGGCAAGATGGTCCACGCCTGCGGATATCAAGGCGCAGTTCGGCAATGCCAGCATCCTCAAAAGTCGCAGAGTGGTGTTCAATATCAAAGGCAATGACTATCGGATCGTGGCTGCCGTGGCCTATCGCTTCGAAGCCATCTACATCAAGTTTGTCGGTACTCACGAACAATACGATGGCATTGACGCCGACACCGTTGAGATGGAGTGATCCTGTGAACATTCACCCAATTCATACCGAGCAGGACTACAAGGCCGCGTTGGACGCAGTGTCCGAGCTGTTCGACAACGAGCCGGAACCCGGCACGCCCGAAGGTGATTACTTCGATGTCATGGTCACGCTGATAGAGGCGTATGAGACCAAGCAGTTTCCGCTCGACCTGCCCGACCCCATCGAGGCTATTCGCTTCAGAATGGAGCAGTCCGGCCTGAGCGCCGCCGACCTGGTACCGGCAATCGGCCGGAAGAACCGGGTCTACGAAGTACTCAATGGAACGAGAGCGCTGACACTGCCGATGATATGGCGGTTGCACGAAATGTTCGGAATTCCGGCGCAAAGCCTGATAAAACCTCGACAAGTGCAGGGCGTCGACACTACACGTTGACTGCTTGCGCAGCGCTATCGAGCCAGGGAGGCCCGGCATGTTGCACGTTCTGTTCCACCGTTTTTCTCTTGCCCTTGCCCTGAGCGCCCTGCTCGTCGCCTGCGTGCCCTACCCGCGAGAGCGCCCGGCCTATGCCGACCTGTGCGAGTCGCGCCAGGTGTTCGAGGTGCCGACCGCGCACGGGGTCAAGACTTTCTACCTGTACACCTACCTCTACGACCATGCGCTGATGTGGAGAGATCGACCCTACACGCAGGGTTACTTCAGCGTGCCCCATGGCTCGCCACAGCGCGAGTTCTACGTGCAGGTGATCGGCTTCAACAAGAATCGCCAGCAGCCTCTCAAGGCAGGGTCGGGCGAAGCGCCCATCCCCATGCTGTACGACAGCCGCAAGGCCTACCTGACCTTCGAGAATGGCCAGCGCCTGGCGGCCCGCCCGGACCTTTACCTGGGCGCGTTGAACAACGACTTCCCGCTTTCGGGCAAGGACTACGTGCGCCCCTCACCGTTCGACATCAACAGTGACGAGGTGCACCGGCGCATTCCCAAGCTCACCAACAACAGCCGCTATGGCTCGGTCTACGTCGCGTTCAACACCCCGGACTTCAACGCCGACGCCAAGTGGACGATCAACCTGGGCACGTTGGAAATCGACGGGCAGTCGGTTACTGTGGCGCCACTGCAACTGTGCCACCACCCGAAAAAATCCTGGATCGGCGTCGAGCCGTTGATGCGGCCCTGAGCCCCGGTCCACTTCACGCCCACATTCAGCGAGGTTGCATGCAGATCGAGCTTCTGGAGGTTCGCGATCACCTCCACCGTTTCGCCCCTTTCGACGCCCTGCCCGAAGAAACCCTCAACGGCATTGCGCCACGTATCCAGGTGAGCTATTTCAAGGCCGGCAGCACCATCCTGGAAGCAGGCGCCAGCATCCAGGACCTGCACTACGTGCGCAGCGGTGCGGTGGAGATCTACCGGCGCAACGGCGAGCTCTACAACCGCCTGGGCGAAGGCGACATCTTCGGCCAGGCCGGGTTGCTGCGCAGCAACAAGGTGCGCTTTCCGGCCAAGGCGCTGGAAGACAGCCTGATCTACTTCATTCCGGCAGACCTGTTTGCCGAACTGTGCGAGCAGCACGACAGCTTTGCCGAGTTCGTCGAGGCCGAAGGGCATTCGCGCCTCAAGTCCGCTGTCGAAGGCCAGGGCCGCGCCAGCGAGCTGATCCAGCTCAAGGCACGCACCCTGCTCTCGCGCAGCCTGGTGTGGGTGAGCCAGGACACTTCGATTCTGGACGCGGCGCGCCTGATGGCCGCCGAAAGCGTGTCGTGCGTGGCAGTGGTCGAACCGGTACCGGATGCCCCCGACAAACTGCTGGGGCTGGTCACCGACCGGGACCTGCGCACCCGCGTGCTGGCCGCCGACCTCAGCAGCAGCCTGCCCATCAGCACGGTGATGTCGAGCGATCCGGTGGTGATCCAGGCCAACGACTCGGTGTTCGAAGCCATGCTGTGCATGCTGCGGCGCAACATCCACCACCTGCCGGTGGTGCACAAGGGCCGCACGCTTGGGCTGATCAACCTGTCGGACATCATCCGCCACGAGTCCCAGAGCAGCCTGCACCTGGTCAACAGCATCTCCAACCAGAACAGCGTGGCCGGCCTGCGCTCGCTGCTGCGCGACCTGCGCGGCACCTATGTGCGCATGGTGCGCGATGGCGCCACCGCGCACATGATCGGCAGCGCGATTTCCGGCATCGGTCGCGCCTTCACCCAGCGCCTGCTGGAACTGGCCGAACGCGACCTGGGCCCGCCGCCGGTGCCGTACTGCTTCATGGCGCTGGGCTCGATGGCGCGGGACGAACAGTTGCTGGTCACCGACCAGGACAACGCCCTGGTGCTGGACGACAGCTTCGACCCGGTGCAGCACGACGCCTACTTCCTCAAACTCGCCACCTTCGTCAGCGACGGCCTGGCCGCGTGCGGCTACAGCTACTGCAAGGGCGGGATCATGGCCACCAACGACCAGTGGCGCCAGCCGCTGCGGGTATGGAAGGGCTACTTCACCCAGTGGATCGACAAACCCAACGCGGCCACCCTGCTCAACAGCAGCATCTTCTTCGACCTCGACGGGGTGTATGGCCAGCTGGAACTGGTGGAAACCCTCAAGACCCTGTGCGCGCAGAAGTCCAGCGCCAGCCCCGCCTTTCTTACCGCCATGGCGCGCAATGCACTAAACCGTACGCCGCCGCTGGGGTTCTTCCGGACCTTCGTGATGGAAACCGACGGCCGCCAGAAACAGATCATCAACCTCAAGGGCCGCGGCACCGCACCGCTCACCGACCTGATTCGCGTACATGCCCTGGCCTGCGCCAGTACCGCGCAGAACTCGGTCGAGCGCCTGGAAGCCATCAGCGCCACCAAGCTGATGCAGCCGGCGGCCATCGAGCACCTGCGTTATGCGCTGGAGTTCCTGTCGATGGTGCGCATTCGGCACCAGGTGGACGCCCTCGAAAACGGCCAGCAGCCGGACAACTACATCGAGCCCGAGCGCTTCTCCAGCAGCGAGCGACACAACCTCAAGGAAGCGTTCCAGGTGCTGAGCCATGCGCAGAAGTTCCTGCGCTTTCGCTACCCTGGCATCGTGCGGCACTCGCGATGAAGCCGCGTGGTATCGACCGTATCGACTGGGCAACGCGCTTTCAGGCATTGGCAGCCCAGGCGCGCAACCCGCTGCTGAAGAACTTCTATGCCGCCGGCGTGGTGCCGGCTGGCACTCCCCTGGAGCAGGTGCCGTTGCTGGCGCTGGATGTGGAAACCACCGGGCTGGATGCGCAGAAGGATGCCATTGTCAGCATTGGCCTGATGCCCTTCACCCTGCAGCGCATCCGCTGCGCCGAGGCGCGCTACTGGGTGGTGAAACCGCGCACCGAACTGAGCGACGAGTCGGTGACCTTCCACCACATCACCCACAGCGACATCCGCCATGCGCCCACCCTGCCCCATGTGCTCAACGCGTTGCTGGGAGCCATGGCCGGGCATGTGATGGTGGTGCATTACCGCAACCTGGAACGCGGGTTTCTCGACAATGCGGTGCGACGGCACCTGGGTGAGGGGCTGGAGTTTCCGGTGATCGACACCATGCAGCTGGAAGCGCTGCTGCACCGTGGCAAACGCAGTTGGCGGGACCGCCTGCTGCGTCGGCCGCCAGCCTCGATACGCCTGGCCGACAGCCGCGCGCGCTATCACCTGCCGCCCTATCACGCGCACCATGCCCTGACCGATGCGTTGGCCACGGCCGAGCTGTTGCAGGCACAGGTGGCACATCGGTTCGAAGCGGGAATGGAAATCGGGCGGCTGTGGGATTGAACGCCAGCAAACTGGCTTTGTGCAGGAGCCAGCCTTGCTGGCGATGCCCGGCTACGCCGGGCCAGGGGCGCCATGCACGCCATCGCCGGCAAGGCCGGCTGCTACGCCCCCACAATAAAGTTGCTGCGCCGGGCGGGCTTTAACCGCGCGGCTCCGACATCAGTCCCTTGACCAGCGACACACAGCCGAGCAGCAACACGATGGCGAACGGCAGGC
The DNA here is from genome assembly GCF_049942755.1 of Pseudomonas palmensis. Lineage (NCBI taxonomy): Bacteria > Pseudomonadati > Pseudomonadota > Gammaproteobacteria > Pseudomonadales > Pseudomonadaceae > Pseudomonas > Pseudomonas palmensis. The sequence continues at coordinate 4,099,274 of NZ_CP187958.1, read as the reverse complement.
CGGTCGACACCGCCATCGCCTGCAGCGCAATCAAGCCGCCACCGAGCAACAGCGCAATCGCGATCACGCCCTGCATCACCGCCCAGAACACCCGCTGCGGCACCGGTGCATCCACCTTGCCACCGGCAGTGATGGTATCGATCACCAGCGAGCCGGAGTCGGACGAGGTGATGAAGAACACCGCCACCAGCACGATGCCGATGAACGAGGTGATCTCCTTGAGCGGCAGGCCGCTGAGCATCGCGAACAGCTTGAGCTCCAGCACCGCATCGGTCACGCCGGCAAAGTGCTGGTTCACGGTCTGATCGATGGCGGTGCCGCCGAAAGTGGTCATCCACAGCACCGACACCAGCGAGGGCACCAGCAACACGGCGATGAGAAACTCGCGCACCGTGCGGCCACGGCTGACACGGGCGATGAACATGCCCACGAACGGCGACCAGCTGATCCACCAGGCCCAGTAGAACGCAGTCCAGCCCTGGGTGAACTCGGCATCCTCGCGCCCCACCGGGTTGGACAACGCCGGCAGGTACTCGATGTAGGCCGTGAGGTTTCTGAAGAAGCCGGTGAAGATCGCCAGGGTCGGCCCGACCACGATGATGAACACCAGCAGCAGCAACGCCAGGCCCATGTTCACCTGGGACAGCATCTTCACGCCCTTGTCCATGCCGGCCAGCACCGAGCCCAGTGCGATGATGCTGATGCCGATGATCAGCAGCACCTTGCTGACATTGGTCGAGGGGATCGCGAACAGGTATTCGAGCCCGGCTGCCGCCTGCTCGGCACCGATCCCGAGGGAAGTGGCCAGGCCGAACAGCGTGGCGAACACCGCCAGGATATCGATCACATGCCCCGGCCAGCCCCACACGCGCTCACCCAGCAACGGGTAGAACACCGAGCGGATCGACAGCGGCAAGCCCTTGTTGTAGGTGAACAGCGCCAGCGACAACGCAACGATCGCGTAGATCGCCCACGGGTGCAGGCCCCAGTGATAGATGGTGGCCGCCATCGCCATGTCGGCCGCCACCTTGGCATCACCGCCTGCACCGCCCAGCGGCGCCCAGTCGGTACGCACGCCGTTGGCGTCGAGGGTGACCCCGCCCATGGCGGCCGAGAAATGCGACATCGGTTCGGCCACGCCATAGAACATCAGGCCGATACCCATGCCGGCGGCGAACAGCATCGAGAACCAGCCCACATAGGAATGGTCCGGCACCGCTTCGCGCCCGCCCAGGCGCACCTTGCCCAACGGCGAGACGATCAGGCCCAGGCACAGCAGTACGAAGATGTTCGCGGTGCTCATGAAGAACCACGCCAGGTTGGCGGTCAACCAGCTGCGCATGGCGCTGAACACCGGCTCGACTTCGTTCTGCAAGGCCAGGGTGAGGATGACGAACAGGAAGATGGTGGCGGCAGAGATGAGGAACACCTTGCCGTGGATGTCCAGCGAGAAGGAAAACTCGCCCTTGAAATTGTCCTGGCCGACGACGTAGTCGGTATCGATCAGGTTTACTTCACCGCTGGGAGCTGGAATGCCGTCGACGGTCGGCGGCTGAGAATGCCCGGGTGTGTCGTTGGAGGGGGTTCTTCCCACGAAATAGCTCCTTGAATTGCTGGCACGCTTCGACGTGCAGTGATCTGATAGCCCCGCTGTTCCTATGGCAAAACGAGAAATGTGAAGGCCACAGGGTAGCAGGCCTGAGGTCGGACCGCCGCACCCGTCATCGGTTCAAGGCTTTTTGCCATTATTTGCATTCACCTTGCCGGCCCTTTATTGCACGACTCAAGCGAGCCCCCATGTCCCGATACGCCATCGCCGTCACCGCCGCCGACCACAAGCCAGGGATCGTCAAGCTGCTGCGCCAGTGGTCTGCCGACAGCATCGGCGAGCTGATGCGCAAGGTGGGCACGCAAACGCCGGTCGTGCTGTTCGATACCACGGACTTCGCCCTGGAGGTGCCCAGCGAGCAAGGCACGGTGACGCAGCAGCAAACGCTGCTGGCAATCATCGATGCGCTGGAGCAGGCCGGCGCCAGCCTGCGCATCACCCACCATGCAGGCACGCTGGTGGAGCCGCTGACGCGTGAGATGCTGGAGAACCTGTTCGAAAGCGAGCTGCTCTACCTGGGCCAGGAGCACGACTGAGCGTTGCTACGCCCCGCCGTGCCCGTAACGCTTGCGGTACTCGGCAGGTGTCACCCCCACGTGCTTGAAGAACGCGCGGCGCAAGGTGTCGGCGTTGGCGAAGCCGCATTTGGCGGCGACCTGCTTGGGCGCATCACCACCGGCCTCCAGCAGGGCGCGTGCAGCGGCCACCCGCGCCGACTCCACCCAGGCTGCGGGCGTGACGCCCACCTCGGCATGAAACAGCCGGGCAAAATGCCGGGGGCTGAGGCCGGCATGTTCGGCCAGTGCCTCGACTGTCAGCGCCAGCTGCGGGTTGGCGGCCACCCAGCGCTGCACTTGCTGCAACACCGAACGCCCGGCTGGCTGCGCCTCGCCCTTGCGGCTGAACTGCAACTGCCCGCCCGGGCGCTTGAAGAACATCACCAGTTGCGCCGCTACCCGCAGCGCGATTTCACGGCCCAGGTCTTCCTCCACCAGCATCAGCGCCAGGTCCAGCCCGGCAGTGACCCCGGCGGCTGTGCGCAGCTTGCCGTCGCGCACATACAGCGCATCCTCTTCCACGCTCAGGCTCGGGTAACGCTGTGCCAGGGCCTGTGCCGCGGCCCAGTGCGTGGTCACCCGCCGCCCATCCAGCAACCCGCTGGCCGCCAGCGCGAAGGCGCCGGTGCACACCGAGCCGAAGCGGCGCGACTGGCCCGCGCAATCGCGGATCCAGGCCAGCAGCGTGTTGTTCAGTTGCATCCGCGCCGCATCCGGCGCCCCGGCCACCAGCAAGGTGTCGAAGCGCTGCCCGGGCTCACCTGCCACTAGGTCGGGCAACAGCCGCGCACCGGACGAGCTGTGAATGGGCCCTGCCTCGCACGCCACCACCTGCAACGTGTAGACCTGCCGACCCGCCTCGACATTGGCCTGGGCGAACACATCCAGCGGGCCCGACACATCGAGCAGTTGAACACCGGGCAGCGCGAGTACGGCAATGGTTCTGGTCATGGCGAAGGGGCGAACCTCAAGGCGTCGTGATTTCACGTGAAATGGCAGTATATGGCGTATCACGCCATTTGAGGACAGCAGTGTCGAGGCTGACAATGGAGGCGAACCGCAACCCGGAGCCTGCCCCATGACACTCGACATCCACGGCATCAAGATCCCCGACAGCCAGCTCGCCCGCGAAATCACCGAGGTGGTACGCGATACGGCCTCGCCCCTGCTGTTCCACCATTCCAGCCGCGTGTTCTACTTCGCCGCCCTGGCGGGCCAGAAGCGCGGCCTGAAGTTCGACGCCGAGCTGCTGTACTGCGGCTGCATGTTCCACGACATGGGCCTGACCCATCAGCACAGCAGCGCCTGCGAGCGTTTCGAAGTGGATGGCGCCAATGCCGCACGCGACTTCCTGTGCGGCCACGGCATCGCCCAGCAGGACATCGATACGGTATGGACCGCCATCGCTCTGCACACCACCCCAGGCATACCCGAGCACATGCACCCGGTGGTGGCGCTGGTGACGGCAGGGGTCGAGATGGACGTGCTGGGGCTGACCCACGGCCAGTACGGCGCTGCCGAGCGCGAAGCCATCGTCAGCGCCCACCCGCGGGGCGAGCATTTCAAGGAAGACATCATCCAGGCCTTCTACGACGGCATCCGCCACAAGCCACAGACCACATTCGGCAACGTCAAGGCGGATGTGCTGGCCGACAAGGACCCCGCCTTCAAGCCCGGGAATTTCTGTGCGGTGATTCGCGGCTCGAAGTGGGCGAGCTAGGCACCTGCTGGCCCGTGGTGCTTGATAGTGGCGGCCAGGCCGCGACGGGTGATGTAGCCGATGCGTGCGCTCACCAGTTGAATCGCGATCATCAGGGGCAGGGTCAGCACCACGGTCCACAGCATGGAGAAACCAAACTGTGCGCCGGCTTGAAAATAGGTGGCGATACCGCTCGGATCGTCGTCGGCGGCGCCGGTGATCAACCCGGGCCCAAGCCGTCGCAGGCTGCGGCGCAATCCGATTTTCCTGACAGGCTTCATGGCCGCGCCTCGATTCACCTGCGGGGGTGGGCCGAACATTGCGCAGGGGACAGCAACAGACTAGCCCGCCCACGGCCGTTTGGGCGCCGGCATGACGGGCTTGCAGGCGAAGGTTGCAGACTCTTGGTAAACTGGCGCACTTGTGTTTTTGGGGCTGGCCGGTGTGACGCGGTGTCAGCGCAGAACGCCCATCGCCCGAAACACCCCGAATTGGCTGCACCACACGTAGACGAACATGCTCTCAGAACCTGTTACAACTCCTGTAGATACGCGGCCCGAGCCGTCCCGCCGGTTCAGCGTTGCACCCATGATGGACTGGACCGACCGCCACTGCCGCTTCTTCCTGCGCCTGCTGTCGCGCAATGCCTTGCTCTACACCGAAATGGTCACCACCGGCGCCCTGCTGCATGGCGACGCCGAGCGTTTTCTGCGCCATGACGAAGCCGAGTACCCGCTGGCCCTGCAACTGGGTGGCAGCGTGCCGGCGGACTTGGCCGCCTGCGCCGTACTCGCGCAAAACGCCGGCTACAACGAAGTGAACCTCAACGTCGGCTGCCCCAGCGACCGCGTGCAGAACAACATGATCGGCGCCTGCCTGATGGGCCATCCGGGGTTGGTGGGCGATTGTGTCAAGGCCATGCTCGACGCAGTGCAGATCCCGGTCACGGTCAAACACCGCATCGGCATCAACGGCCGCGACAGCTACGCCGAGCTCTGCGACTTCGTCGGCCAGGTACGCGACGCAGGCTGCCGCAGCTTCACCGTACACGCGCGCATCGCCATCCTCGAGGGCCTCTCGCCCAAGGAGAACCGCGAGATCCCGCCACTGCGCTATGACGTCGCCGCGCAGCTCAAGGCCGACTTCCCGGACCTGGAGTTCATTCTCAATGGCGGCATCAAGACCCTCGCCGAATGCCAGCAACACCTGCAGACCTTCGACGGCGTGATGCTCGGCCGCGAGGCGTACCACAACCCTTATGTACTGGCCGAAGTCGACCAGCAGCTGTTCGGCAGCGACGCCCCGGTGATCAGCCGCAGCGAAGCGCTGGCCAGGCTGCGCCCGTACATCGCCCAGCACCTGCAGAACGGCGGCGCCATGCACCATGTCACCCGGCATATCCTCGGCCTGGGCCAGGGCTTCCCCGGCGCTCGCAAGTTCCGCCAACTACTGTCGGTGGACATCCACAAGAGCACCGACCCCCTGGGCCTGCTCGACCAGGCGGGGCTGCTGCTGGAAGGACGCTAGGAACCTGCGCGCGGCTGGACACTCCAATCGTTACCCTCCCCCGATAGCCTGCCGCACAGCCCTTGAGCGGCCGGCAGCGCTCGGGTAATGTCGTCCAACCGCACAGGACAGAGCACGCTCATGACTTCCAAGCTGGAACAACTCAAGCAGTTCACCACGGTCGTCGCCGACACCGGCGATATCGATGCGATCAGCCGGCTCAAGCCGGTCGACGCCACCACCAACCCGTCCCTGTTGCTCAAGGCCGCCGCCATGCCCGGCTATGCCGAGCTGCTCGATGACGCGCTCAAGCACAGCAAGGGCGACCTGGGCCTTGCCTGCGATGCATTCGCGGTATCGGTGGGCAGCGGAATTCTCAAGGTGATCCCGGGCCGTATTTCCACGGAAGTGGACGCCCGACTGTCCTTCGACCAACCTGCCCTGCTGTCCAAGGCGCGCCAATTGATCGAGTTGTACGACAAGGCCGGCATCGGCCGCGACCGCGTGCTGATCAAGCTGGCCTCCACCTGGGAGGGCATCCGCGCCGCCGAGGTGCTGGAAAAGGAAGGCATCCAGACCAACCTGACCCTGCTGTTTTCCTTCGCCCAGGCGGCTGCCTGTGCCGATGCCGGGGTGTTCCTGATTTCGCCGTTCGTGGGCCGTATCTACGACTGGTACAAGAAATCGACCGGCAAGGAGTATGTCGGGGCCGAAGACCCGGGCGTGAAGTCGGTCACGCGTATTTACGATTACTACAAGGCCAACGGCTACGACACCGTGGTCATGGGCGCCAGCTTCCGCAACATCGGCCAGATCGAGCAGTTGGCCGGCTGCGACCGCCTGACCATCAGCCCTGAGTTGCTGCAGCAGCTCAGCGATGACCAGGGCACCCTGGCGCGCAAGCTCACCCCGGGCAAGGCTGGCGAGCCACGCCTGACACTCGACGAAAGCCAGTTCCGCTGGCTCTCCAACGAAGATGCCATGGCCACCGAGAAACTCGCCGAGGGCATCCGCCAGTTTGCGCGGGATCAGGAGAAACTCGAGGCGTTGTTGGCTGCAAAGGCCTGATACAAATACGGTTTGCCAGGCAAGGTGTGAAGGCGGAGCATTAACGGTTTTGCACGCTGGATCTTGCAGACCTCTTCGCCGGCAACGCCGACTCCTACAGGGCTGCACGATACTGTAGGAGCCGGCATTGCCGGCGAAGCGCCGAAGGCGCACCCATCCATCTTCGAGTAATCAATGCCCGAAAACACCCCGCTGCCCCTGGTACTGGCCGGCCCGTTGCTGCGCCGCCTGGAGCCTGCGCGCATGGTCCTGTGGCTGGTCGGCTCACAGCCGTTGCAGCCCGAACTGCACCTGCAACACTCCACCGAATACACCCTGAGCTGTCAGGTCATCCCCATCGGCCAGCACGCCTTCGTGCACCTGCTCGATATCCAGCTGCACACCCCACTGCCCACCGACGTGCAGATCGACTACGACGTGCTGGTCGGCGGCCAGGGCATCGCCACCTGGGCCCCACACCTGCTGTATGAAGGCGCCCGCCTGCCCAACTTCGTGATACGCGAGCGCCTCGACCAGTTGTTGCATGGCTCGTGCCGCAAGCCGCACCACCCCGCCGCCGATGGCCTGTTGTGCGCCGACCGCCTGCTGGCCGCGCCCCACGCACCCGCCGAGCGCCCGGCGCTGCTGATGATGAGCGGCGACCAGGTGTACGCCGACGATGTCGCCGGCCCCATGCTGCGGGCCATCCACGGGCTGATCGAACGGCTGGGCCTGTACCACGAGCACCTGGAAGGCGCCGTGGTGCAGAACAGCGCCGAGCTGTACCGCCACCCGGCCAGCTACTATCACCGTGCCGACCTGCTGCCAGCCCTGGAGAGCAACGAAACCCTGCGCGAGCGCTTTTTCGGCGGCACGCGCAAACCCATCTTCACCAGCAGCAACGCCGACAACCACCTGGTAACCCTGGCCGAGATCATGGCCATGTACCTGCTGGTCTGGTCGCCTGTGCCCTGGACCTTGGTCGACACCCCCATGCCATCAGGCCTGACCACCCAGCGCCAGGCCCGCTACCAGCGCGAACAGCACTGCCTGAAGGGCTTCGTCGAAGGGCTGGATGGCGTGGCGCGGGTACTGGCGCACCTGCCCAGCCTGATGATCTTCGATGACCACGACATCACCGACGACTGGAACCTCTCGGCCCAATGGGAAGAAACCGCCTACGGGCACGCCTTCTCGCGGCGCATCATCGGCAACGCGCTGATCGGCTACATGCTCTGCCAGGGCTGGGGCAACAACCCGGACGTGTTTGGCGAGCTGCTGCAAAGCTGCCAGGCCCTGAGCCACAGCGCCGATGACGACGGCTATTTCGACCGCGCTGCGCAAGATGGCCTGATCAAACAGCTGCTGCGCTTTCAGGAATGGCACTTCGTGCTGCCCACCCAGCCTGCGCTGCTGGTACTCGATACCCGCACACGTCGCTGGCGCAGCGAGAGCAAGCTGCAAAAGCCCTCCGGGCTGCTGGACTGGGAAGCGCTGTGCGAACTACAGCAGGCCTTGCTGGACCACCCCTCGGCCATCATCGTCTCCCCCGCCCCGCTGTTTGGAGTGAAGCTGATCGAAACCATCCAGCGCGTGTTCAGTTGGTGCGGCTATCCGCTGCTGGTGGACGCCGAGAACTGGATGGCGCACCGGGGGGCGGCGCAGGTGATCCTGAATATCTTCCGTCACTCGCGCACGCCAGGGCATTACGTGATCCTCTCGGGCGACGTGCACTATTCCTTCGTGTACGAGGTAATGATTCGTCACAAACGCGGCGCCCCGCACCTGTGGCAGATCACCAGCAGCGGCATCAAGAACGAATTCCCGCGCCGACTGCTCGATGTGTTCGACCGACTCAATCGCTGGCTCTATGCCCCACGATCACCGTTGAACTGGTTCACCAAGCGCCGCCTGATGCAGGTGGTGCCGCGTACACCCGCGCACAGCAAGGCCGGCGAGCGCCTGTGGAACAGCGCCGGGCTGGGCCAGGTGTTCTTCAACGCGCAGGGGCAGCCCGAGCGCATCTTCCAGCTCAACGCCAACGGCGCGCCGCCCACGGAGTTTCCCCGCGAGGCTGAATGAAAAGGTGAGTTCGGCGCCCGCTACAGGGCGCCAGGATCGATCAGGTCCGCTCCAGGGCGTTGACCAGGTCGTGGAAGGCTTCGCGGTTGGAGTCGTTCAGGCCCATGAGGATCTTGTGCGCTTCCAGCACCTTGGCGCGCACTACCTCTTCGTTCTGGTCCTGGGACGGCAGATCGGTCAGGCACTCAGGGCACGGGATTGGACGATCGACGATGTTGAACACCTGATCGAAGCCCATCGACTGCAGAAGCCGGGTGATATCGGCATGGGTAGTCACCACCGTGGGCAGCAGGCCGACCTTCTGCCGCGACAGGATCGACAACTTGGCCAGCAGGCCCAGAGTGGTGCTGTCGATACTGTTGGTTTCGGTAAGATCGATGACGATCGCCGAGAAATTCAGCGCCGTGAAGATCTTTTCAATCGTTGCATCCAGCGCCGAACACAGGGTCAGACGCACTTCACCGACGAACTTCAGAACAAAGGTGCCATTCTGCTCGGCAAACTGGATTCTTCCAGTACTCATTGAAGGTTCCTGCTCAACACCATTAGGGCGATATCATCCGGCATCTCCCCAAGCGTAGCCAATTCGAATCGTTGGCGCAGCCCATCCAGGCTGCCACCTGCTGCCTTGATGATTTCAGGCAAGGCAGCCTCCTTATCTTTGAGTGTGTCGCCAGGCAAAAGGTCCAGAATGCCATCAGACAGCAATGTGAGGCTGAACTGCGGCGGCAACTCCAGAACGTGATCCTGGTAGGTGGCCTCGTCGAACAGCCCCACCGGCAGGCCGCGCCCTTCGAGGTAGCGGGTGTCGTCCGGGGTGTACAGCACCGGCAACGGCAGATGGCCGCCGATGCTGTAGGTCATCAGGCCGGTGTGCTCGTCGATCACGCCGCCCACCATGGTCACGTGCTTGCCCAACCTGCAATTGATCAGGCCGCGGTTGATATGCCCGAGCACCTCGGACGGCTTGAACTCGGGCAAGGTGCCGGCGCGCTTGAATTCGAACAGCAGGCGCGTGGTCATGAACTTGAGCAGCACAGTCACGAACGCCGAGGAGGCACCATGGCCGGACACGTCGGCCAGGTAGAACGCCACGCGTCGCTCGTCGACACGAAAGTAATCGGTGAAATCGCCAGACAGGTACAGAGACGGAATGATCTGGTGTTCGAAACGCAGGTCTCCGGCCTTCCAGGGGTTCTCCGGCAGCATGTTCATCTGCACCTGGCGCCCGGCAGTCTGGTCTTCCTGCAGCAGGTGCAGGCTGGCCTCCAGCTCACGGTTGGCGGTTTCGAGCTTGTCGCGGTAACGCTGGTTTTCCAGTACCAGATGCGCCCGATCCAACGCCCGGCGAACCGAGTGCTCCAGCACTGCCAGGTCTTCCAGGGGCTTGATCAGGTAGTCGGCAGCACCCAGGCGCAACGCTTCGACGGCATCGTTCATCACGCCCGCGCCCGACACCACGATCACCGGCAGGTCGGGGGCACGCTCGGTAACCTGGCGAATCAGCTCCAGGCCGCCCATTTGCGGCATGCGCAGATCGCAGATCACCAGATCAGGCTGTTCCTGCTCGAAGACCTGGAGACCCTGCTGGCCGTTGCTTGCCTGCAGGACGCTGAAGCCGCTGTCTTCCAGGTAGGCGGCGAGGCTCGCACGCACTACATCGTCATCATCGATTATCAGCAGCGTTGCACTGTTTTTCTGCATGTGGGCAAACGGCGCCAGAAATAGGTTGGGGTAGGCGGCCAGGCAAAACGAGGCCCGCTTACTGGATTCACTTCTAGCCACTCTTGCATTTCAGGTGTAGGACAAAAGGCCTGCCCGGCAAATGTCAGAGGTGCCCTGTAAGGCGCAGACGGTACTCCCATCCGCCGGGGGTTTCAAGCATGCACCGATGGTCGCCTGTGCTCTTTACAGCACAAATCACCGGGAGTTATAAAAACCCCTTCTATCGCAACCCAATGGAAGGATGCAGGCATGAGCCAGAACCACGCCGACTATAGCGAGAAGCGTGATTTCATCAGGATGCGGGTAGATACCGACGTTACCCTGATACATGCCGAACAAGTGATTGCGGCGGTGTGCCTGGACCTCTCGAGCAGCGGCATGCAGGTACAGGCAGCGAAAACCTTTCAGGTTGGAGACAACCTCAGCGTCAGCATCGATTCGGACCACCCTTCACTCAAGGGCCTGCACGCCACAACGCAAGTGGTGTGGATTGCCGATCAGCCCCAGGGCCAGCAGAAGCTGGGCCTCAAGATCCTTGCGATGAGCTGAACAGCAGGCATGAAAAAGGCGGCCATGGCCGCCTTTTTCATGCATCACGATCAGAAATCGTCTTTTACATCCCCGTCCTTGACCTTGAACTCGCGGTTCTGCAGGTAGGCGTTGCGGATGAAGCTGTACTTGTCGCCACGGATCATCTTCTCGGCCGACAGCAGGCTGGCACGGGTGTCCACCACGTCCACCGCGATTGCGGTATTGCGGGTGGGCACATGGTCCATGTAACGGTAGGGTTCGGTGTAGGTATCCGGGTACTTGGCGATCGCATCGCGCACGGTGCTCGGCCCAAGCAGCGGCAGCATCACGTACGGGCCACTGCCTACACCCCAATAGCCGAGGGTCTGGCCGAAGTCCTCGTCGCTGCGCTGCAGGCCCATCTTGGTACCCACATCGAAGAAGCCGGCCAGGCCGAAGGTGGTGTTGACGATCAACCGCGCGGTATCCACGCCGGCTGCGTGGGGCTTGAGCTGCAACACGTTGTTGGCAAGGTTGGTCACGTCACCAAGGTTGCGGAACATGTTGTGGATGCCGTCCTCGAGAAACTGCGGCGTCACCCACTGGTAGCCCTGGGCCAGCGGCTTGAGCGCGTAGGTATCGATCGTGTCGTTGAACCGGAAGATCGGCCGGTTGATGCTCTCCCACGGGTCTTCCTCGGTCGCCGCCTGGGCCAGTACCGGCGCCAGCAGCAGGCTCGCGCAGACACAGGCACGGGTCATACGATCGATCACGCCAGCACCGATCCCACGCATAAAATTTCTCCTAGGCAAACATTGCACTGCGCCGGCATCAGGCCGTCGACAGCCAAAAGGAAACAAGTATAAAGCCTCTCTGGCAGATTAGGCAGCTTCCTCCAACCTGCGTCGATATTTTGTGAAAGCCGCCTGAAGGTCATCAAAGCGTCACGCCACGGTCACACCCCGACGTTAGCCTTGCTGGTTATTTCAGGGACGTTGCCATGCCCCATTCCCCCGCCTTCACCGCCGTGCTGTTCGGCCTGCGCGGCTGCCTGGTCGACTTCGGCGCACGATGCCAGGCGCCCGGCAACGCACCGGCCAGGCCTACACCAGGCGCCCTGCCCGCCCTGCACTGGCTGCGGGAACACGGCGTGCCCTGTGCCTGGCTCGACGAACTGCCGGCTGCCCTGGGCCAGCACCTGAGCCAGGCGCTGCCCGCCTGGGTGCGCCGACCGGATACCACCGGCCACGCGCCCTGGCCCGCGCCGGATGCCTGCTGGCACGCCCTGATGCAGCTCAAGGCCGACCGGCTCGATGGCTGCGTGCTGGTCAGCGGCGAGCCGCGCCTGCTGCAGGCCGGGCTCAACGCCGGGCTGTGGACCGTGGGCCTGGCCTCGTGCGGCTCGCTGTGCGGGCTGGACGAGGCTACCTGGCAGGCACTGGAGGAACGCGAGCGCGAACTCAAGCGAGGCAAGGCTACCGTTCACCTGTTCGGGCTGGGGGTGCATTCGGTGATCGACCAGCTGGAACAACTGGCCGATTGCCTGGCCGATATCGGCCTGCGCCGCCTCAAGGGCGAAAAACCCTGATACAGGCACATTGATCAGGGTCATGCAAAGCGGCGCCGGGTGGATTAACCTGAACAGCGAGGCACGGACCTTTCGCCCGCGCGCGGGGTCCATGTCTGAGCCTATTCATAGAGGGAGAACACCCATGCCTGCCCGCGAACTTCAAGCGCAACTCGACGCCCTGCGCGAGCAACTGGAGCAAAACCCACCGCTCTCGGAACAGGAGCGTGTCGAGCTGCACGAACTGATGGCGCAGATCCAAGCAAAAATCGAACTGGAGGCCGTAACCCCGGACAACAACCTGGTCGACGGCGTCAACCTCGCCGTCGAACGTTTCGAAGTCGAGCACCCGGGCCTGACCGCCACCCTGCGCAACATCGTTCAGAGCCTGCAAAGCATGGGCATCTGAACCCCGCGGCAAAAACGAAAGCCTCGTCACACTGGACGGGGCTTTTTCGTTACTGGCGAACCAGGCGCAGGTTCTTCAGGGTGACCGGCCCGGTGCTGCGGTACGGGTTGATGTCCAGCCCGCCCCGGCGCACGTAGCGCGCATACACCGTGAGGGTTTCGGGGTTGAGCAGGCGCTTGAGGTCCAGGTAGATACGTTCCACACATTGCTCGTGGAAGTCGGCATGCTGACGGAAGCTGATCAGGTAGGTCAGCAGGCTGGCATGGTCCAGCGCCGCGCCGCGGTAATGGACGGTCACGCTGCCCCAGTCCGGCTGCCCGGTCACCGGGCAGTTGGATTTGAGCAGATGGCTGTGCAGGGTCTCTTCCACCACACGCTCGGCATCGCAGCGCAGCAGCTCCGGTTGCGGCTGCTCGTAGTTGCTGATGCTGACCTCCAGGTCATCGATGCAGGTGCCCGGCAGCGCCATCACACCCTCGCGCTGAACCTCGGCCAGGCTGCGGATACGCACCCCTACCGGCTTGCCGGCTGCCGCAGACAGGTCCTTGACCAGACAGGCCTGCACCGCCTGCGCCGAGGCGAACTCGGTCTGGTTCAGCGAGTTCAGGTACAGCTTGAACGACTTGGACTCGATGATGGCCGGCGAATCGGCCGGGATGGCGAACTCGCCGATGGCCACCACCGGCTTGCCCGAAGGCAGCAGCCAGGACAGCTCGAAGCAGTTCCAGTAATCCACACCCGACCACGGCAACGTTTGCGCGGTGACCCCAAGCTCGGCCCATTTGGCTGCACGCGGGATGGGGAACAGCAGCGACGGCGTGTAGGTGCTGATGTATTCACTGGACTTGCCCAGTGGCGAATGTTCGGCGGCGGGATGCATGGCTCAAACCTGAAGGACGAAATTGGTCTAGTTTATCGGGTTTGCGCGCTGCATTGGTCATTTGGCGATAGTCAGCTTGCCCACCATGCCGGCCTGGTAATGCCCCGGCACGTTGCAGGCGAACTCGATCGGCGTGCTCTGGCTGAAGGTCCAGGTCAGTTCGGCGCGCTTGCCCGGCGCCACCATCACCATGTTCGGGTCGTCATGCTGCATGCCGCCGCTACCCATCGCACCATGATCATCACCGCCATGATTCATGCCGCCATGTCCCATTGCCGAATGATCCATCTGCCCCTGCATGGCGAGCATCTCCTGCTGGTGCCGGGCGTGCATGGCCGCATCCCCCAGGTTGAACTCGTGGGGCACCTGGCCGTTGTTCACCAGCACGAAACGCACCGTTTCGCCGGCCTTGACCTGCAGCGCGCGCGGCTCGAAGTACATGTCGCCCATCACGACCTCCACCGTGCGCGTGGCCTGCGCCGCCGCAGCCGGCTTGCCGAAGGCGTACTCGTGCCCGGGTGCCGCCAGCAGCGGCAGGCTCCACAGCGCCAGGGCGCTCGCGATCATCAAGCGTTTCATCGTGCATCCTCTATCATGTGCAAGCTCATGCCCCGCACTGTAGAAAACTGCCGCTGGCAACCACCTGACGAAAACATTACAACTTTGTCAGCTTTGCCCCGCGCACCCTGCCACAGGGTATAAACCCAGCCCCCAACGCTGCCGAGAAGCCCATGAAACTGTTGATCGTCGAAGACCAGCCCAAGACCGGCCTCTACCTACGCCAGGGCCTCAACGAAGCCGGCTTCAGCACCGAACTGGCCACCGACGGCGATACCGGTCAGCACCTGGCCCTGAGCGGCGACTACGACCTGCTGATTCTCGACGTGATGCTCCCCGGGCGTGACGGCTGGCAGATTCTGCAGGCCGTGCGCGAGGCCGGCTTCGACACCCCGGTGCTGTTCCTCACGGCCCGCGATGCGGTAGAGGACCGCGTGCATGGCCTGGAACTGGGCGCCGACGACTACCTGATCAAACCCTTTGCGTTCTCCGAACTGCTGGCGCGGGTCCGCACCCTGCTGCGCCGCGGCGCCAGCCCGCCCCAGGAAACCACCCTGAACCTGGCCGACCTGCGCCTGGACCTGATTCGCCGCCGGGTGGAACGCGCCGGGGCACGCATCGACCTCACCGCCAAGGAGTTCGCCCTGCTCGAACTGTTGCTGCGCCGCCAGGGCGAGGTGCTGCCCAAATCGCTGATCGCTTCGCAGGTGTGGGACATGAACTTCGACAGCGACACCAACGTGATCGAAGTGGCGATCCGGCGCCTGCGCCTGAAGGTCGACGATGGCCACGACAACAAGCTGATCCACACCGTGCGCGGCATGGGCTACGTGCTCGAGGAGCGCCCGGCGTGATGCGCAGATTGTCCCTGGGCGCACGCCTGGCGCTGTTGTTCGCCGCCTGCACGGCGGCGGTGTCACTGACGGCGGGGCTCCTGTTCAGCCGGGCCAGCGAGGCCCACTTCATCGAGCTCGATCAGCAGTTGCTCGACAGTCGCCTGTCGGTACTGCGCCAGGCGCTCGTTGGCGTGCACGACCGCCCGAGCCTGGCAGCGCGGCTACCGCTGCTGCGCGGCGAGCTGAGCCACCAGGCCGACCTTGCACTGCGCATTCGTGGCAGCGACGGGGCGCAGTGGTTTGCCAGCCGCCCCGGCCTGCCTGACGCACCCGACACACCGGGCCTGAGCACCCTGCGCAGCGAGGGCATGGATTTTCGCAGCCTGTGCGTGGTGCTTGAAGGCGGCAGCCGGCTCACCCTGTTTCTGGATATCACCCACCACCAGCACTTTCTGCAACGCATGCAGCGCCTGATCTGGCTGACGATGGGCCTTTCGGCTCTGGCCACCGCGCTGCTCGGTGCCTGGGCCGTGCGCCGTGGCTTGCGTCCGCTGCGCCGGATGGGCGAGGTGGCAGCCGGCGTTTCGGCACGCTCGCTGACCACACGCCTGCCCCAGGCCCAGATGCCGCCAGAGCTGGCGCAACTGGCCGGCACCATGAATGCCATGCTCGAACGTCTGGACGATGCCTTCCAGCGCCTGTCGGCCTTCTCGGCCGACATTGCCCACGAGCTGCGCACGCCGCTGTCCAACCTGCTGACCCACACCCAGGTCACCCTCACCCGCCCGCGCAGCCTGGAGGAGTATCGCGAGGCATTGCACGGCAACCTCGAGGAACTGCAATGGATGGCGCAACTGGTCAACGACATGCTGTACCTGGCCAAGGCCGACCATGGCCTGCTGATGCCCAATCGCGAGCCCCTGGCGCTGGACCAGGAGGCCGATGCCTTGATCGAGTACTACGCGCCATTGGCCGAGGATGCACAGATCAGCCTGAGCCGCGAAGGGCTGGCCGAGCTGACGGGAGACCGCAACATGCTGCGACGGGCCCTGTCCAACCTGCTGGACAACGCGCTGCGCTTTACCCCGGCACAGGGCGAGATACGGGTCGAGATTGCGCAGGGTGATGGCAGGGTTCGCCTGGTGGTGGCCAATCGCGGGGCGCCGATCGATGCAGCGCTATTGCCGCGGCTGTTCGACCGGTTCTACCGGGCCGACCCGGCACGCCGGGAAGGCAGCAGCGAACATGCGGGGCTGGGGCTGGCGATCACCCGTTCGATCGTGCAGGCGCACGGTGGGGTGATCAGTGCCGAATCGGCGCAGGGGTGGACGCGGTTCCTGATCGACTTGCCGGAACACAACGCAGCCCTGTAGGAGCCGGCGTTGCCGGCCAATCGGCGCATGCGGCATGCCTGAACATGGCCAGGCAGTGTGTCCGATTCGCCGGCAACGCCGGCTCCTACAAGAGCGGTGGCATCACTCGTACCGCAAGGCGTACGCCGGCTCGACCTGCGAAGCACGCCACGCCGGATACAGGGTGGCCAGAAAGCTCATCACCAACCCCGCCGTGCAGATCAACGCCACATCGCCCCATTGCAGTTCCGATGGCAGCGTACTGATGAAGTACACGTCCGAGGTAAAGATATGCTGCCCGCTGACCCGCTCCAGCCAGCCGACGATCTGGCTCACATTGAGCGCCGCGATCACGCCGAGCACACCACCGATCAAGGTGCCCACCACACCGATCAGGCTGCCCTGCACCATGAACGTGCCCATTATCTGCGCCGGCGTCGCGCCGATGGTACGCAGGATGGCGATGTCCGCGCCCTTGTCGTTCACCACCATGATCAGGGTGGCGATGATGTTGAACGCCGCCACCGCAATGATCATCATCAGCAGCAGGCCGATCATGGTCTTTTCCATCTTCATGGCACTGAACAGGCTGCCCTGGGTGTGGGTCCAGTCATCGGCACGGTACTGCTCGCCCAGTTCGCCCACTATCGCCCTGGACACCTGCGGCGCGGCATACAGGTCCTTGACCTTGAGCCGCACGCCCTGCACCTGGTTCGGCGCCCAGCGCTGCATACTCGCCGCATCGGCCATGTGGATCAGGCCCATGGAGCCATCCAGCTCGGCGCCCACCTTGAACACGCCGACCACGTTGAGGCGCTGCATGCGCGGGGTGATGCCGCCGGGCGCGGTGCTCACCTCGGGCACGATCAGGGTCAGCTTGTCACCGACCCTGAGGCCAAACCGACGCGCCGTCATCTCGCCTACCACCACGCCGAACTCGCCCGGCTTTAGGTCGTCGAGCCGGCCCTGAACGATGTGGTCGGCCACGATCGAGACCTTGCCTTCCTGCGCAGGGTCGATGCCGCTGATCTGGATCGGCTGCATCGCGCCCTTGTAGGAGAGCATGCCTTCCATCTCGGTCAGCGGCGCAGCGGCCAGCACTTCGGGGTTCTTCAACGCGGCATCGGCCACCGCCTGCCAGTTGTCCAGCGGCTGGGCGCCCAGCACGGCGGCATGCGGCACCATGCCCAGGATCCGCGCACTCATTTCACGCTGGAAGCCGTTCATCACCGACAGCACCACGATCATCGCCAGCACGCCCAGGGACAGGCCGATCATCGAGGTCATCGAGATGAACGAGATGAAATGGTTGCGGCGCTTGGCACGGGTGTAACGCGCACCGATGAAAATTGACAAGGGTCTGAACATGAACTGAAGCACCCAGGTAAAGAAAAGAGACAAGGGGCCCGCCATGCACGGCGGGCCACCTGTACTGCCAGGTCAAATCGAAACCAGACGCCCGTCTTCCAGGCGCAGCACACGGTCCATCTGCCGCGCCAGGTTGAGGTCGTGGGTCACCACCAGGAACGCAGTCTGCGAGGAGCTGCTCAGCTCCTGCATCAGGTCCTGGATGCCCTGTGCGGTGTGGTGGTCGAGGTTGCCGGTAGGCTCGTCGAGCATCACCAGCCCGGGCCGGTTGACCA
The DNA here is from genome assembly GCF_049942755.1 of Pseudomonas palmensis. Lineage (NCBI taxonomy): Bacteria > Pseudomonadati > Pseudomonadota > Gammaproteobacteria > Pseudomonadales > Pseudomonadaceae > Pseudomonas > Pseudomonas palmensis. Next base: position 4,081,294 of record NZ_CP187958.1, on the reverse strand, counting down.
GCGCCCGGGCAATCGCCACGCGCTGACGCTCGCCGCCGGACAGCTCGGATGGCTTGTGCGTCAGGCGATGGCCCAGGCCGACACGCGTGAGCAGCGCCTCGGCACGTTCGCGCGCCTCGGGGATCGGCGTGCGGCCGATCAGCAGCGGCATGCACACGTTCTCCAGCGCGGTGAACTCCGGCAGCAGGTGGTGGAACTGGTAGACGAAGCCCAGTGCGCGATTGCGCAGCAGGCCACGTGCACGCTCGCCCAGCGCCGACAGCTCTTCACCGGCCAGCCATACGCTGCCCTGGGTCGGGGTATCGAGGCCACCCAGCAGGTTGAGCAAGGTACTCTTGCCCGACCCTGAACTGCCGACGATCGCCACACGCTCACCCGGGTGCAGCTCCAGCTGCAGGCCCGACAACACTTGCACCGACTCCGGGCCTTCCTCGTAGGACTTGCCCAGGTTGCGGCAACTCAGCACTGCTTTATCACTCATGCCCAACTCACTCATAACGTAGCGCCTCCGCAGGCTGGGTGCGCGCCGCACGCCAGGCCGGATACAGGGTGGCGAGGAAACTCAGGACCAGCGCCGCACCGCAGACCATCCACACGTCTTCGGCCATGACCTGGGACGGCAGGTAGTCGATGAAGTACACGTCGGCGTTGAGGAACTTGTGCCCCATCAACCGCTCGAGGCCTGCAATCGCTGCACTCACGTTGAGCGCGGCAGCGATGCCGACCACGGCGCCGATCAGGGTGCCGACCACGCCGATCACGGTGCCCTGCACCATGAAGATGGCCATGATCTGACCCGGCGTGGAGCCCAGCGTGCGCAGGATGGCGATGTCGCCCTTCTTGTCGTTGACCACCATCACCAGGGTGGAAATGATGTTGAACGCCGCCACCGCGACAATCAGCAGCAACAGCAGGCCGATCATGGCTTTTTCCATGCGGATGGCCTGGTACAGGTTGCCGTGGCTGCGGGTCCAGTCACGGGCGTAGAACTCGTGCTCGCCCAGCTTCTGGGCGATGTTCCAGGCCTCGCGGGGTGCCTGGAACAGGTCGTCGAACTTCAGGCGCAGGCCCTGCACCTGGTCGGCCTTCCAGCGGTGCAGGCGCGACAGGTCCGACAGGTTGGTCAGGCCCAGGTAGCCGTCGATCTCGCCGGCGCCCACGTGGAAGATGCCGACCACGGTGAAGCGCTTCATGCGCGGGAACATGCCGGCCGGGGTCACGGTAACCTCGGGGGCGACGAAGGTCAGCTTGTCGCCGATGCCCACGCCCAGCTTGGCTGCGGCCTTGTCGCCGATCATGATGCCGAAGCTGCCCGGCGCCAGCGCGTCGAGCTTACCCTCGCGCACGAAGTCGTCGATGATCGACACCTTGCGCTCTTGCGCCGGGTCAATACCGTTGAGCAGCACCTTCTGTACCTTGCCGTCATGGGTCAGCAGGCCCTGCATCTGGGTGAACGGCGCCACCGCCAGCACCGCCGGGTTCTGCTTTACTGTATCGGCAAGGGCTGGCCAGTCGCTGATCGGCTGTCCGGTCTCGAGGGTGGCATGGGGCACCATGCCCAATACGCGGGTACGCATTTCATGATCGAAGCCATTCATCACCGACAGCACCACGATCATCACCACCACGCCCAGGGCGAGGCCGATCATCGAGGTCAGCGAAATGAACGAGACGAAGTGATTGCGACGTTTGGCACGGGTGTAACGCGTACCGATAAATACGAAAAGAGGTCTGAACATGTCGGGGCTTGTTCGGAGGAAAGAGGAACGTCCTTGTGGCGGGGCTTGAATAGCAGCTTTACACTCAGACCACCGCCGCTACCATGGGTTCGCCATGTCGACATTAGATGAAGAAGATCGCCGCGAATACTACCGTATCGAGGACAGGATCGCACTGGAAATTACCCCTCTGAGCGCCGCCGAGGCCTTGGGCGGCGAGTTGTTGCAAGATGCTTCACCACTCTTCAACCTGCTCAGCGAACTGCACCTGAGCGAGTTCGAGTCCCAGCACCTGCTGCGCCAGCTCAGTGACAAGGACCGCACCCTGGCAGCTTTTCTCAAGGCCCAGAACAAACGCATCGACCTGCTCAGCGCCGTGGTTGCGCAAACCCTGCTGGGGCAGATCGGCGAGGCGCGCCCGGTGACTCTCTCCGAAGGTGGCGTCGAGGTGCACCAGGCCCAGGCCATCACCGCCGGCAGCCGCGTCTCGGTGAAGATGGTGCTGATGCCCCAGGCCCTGGGCCTGCTGCTGCGGGCCAAGGTGACCCACTGCGACAAGGCCGCTGATGGCCTGTTCGACATCGGCGCCGAATTCGTCGAGATGACCGACGCCCAGCGCCAGTTGCTGGCGCGCTATATCCTGCAGAAACAGGCACTGCAACGCCGCCAGGCACTGGAACAGAACACCCCGCCTGCCTCCTGATTTTCCGTCTTGCTTGAAGGAACGAACGTGACCCTGATTTACGGCCACCGCGGCGCCAAGGGCGAAGCCCCCGAGAATACCCTGACCAGTTTCCAGCAATGCCTGAGCCACGGCGTTCGCCGTTGCGAGCTGGACCTGCACCTGTCCTCCGACAACGAGCTGATGGTCATTCATGACCCCAGCCTCAAGCGCACCACCGGCCGTGGCGGCAAGGTGGTGGAGCACAGCGCCGCCGACCTGGTGACCTACGATGCGCGCAAGGGCGGCCCGGGCTGGGTCAACCCCTGCCCGATTCCACGCCTGGAAGAGCTGTTCGAGAAATGTGATTTCGACCACTGGCAGCTGGAGGTCAAGAGTGCCTCGCGCACCCGCGCTGCCACCACGGTGCTGGCGATTCGCGAAATGGCCCAGCGCTTCGGCCTGCTGGACAAGGTCACCATCACCTCAAGCTCGCGGGAGGTGCTGGGCGCCGCCCTGGAGCTGACCCCGGACGTGTCCCGCGGGCTGGTCGCGGAATACACCTGGCTCGACCCGTTGAAGGTCGCGCAGAACTACGGTTGCGAACTGCTGGCGCTGAACTGGACGCACTGCACCCCCGAGCGCCTGGCCAAGGCCCAGCGCCAGGGGTTGCATGTGTCGGTGTGGACAGTCAACGAGCCGGCGCTGATGCTCCGACTCGCCGACTTCGGCGTAGACAGCCTGATTACAGACTTTCCCGGTTTGGCCAGCGCCACCCTCGAGAATCGCTGAAATCGGTCTCCCCGGCCGGCTCAGGCCACCGGCCGGAGCCGCTCAAAAAAGCCGGTTGAGACCGTCGTAGGCGGCAACCCGATAGGCTTCGGCCATGGTCGGGTAATTGAAGGTGGTGTTGACGAAGTACTTCAACGTGTTCTGCTCGCCCGGCTGGCCCATGATCGCCTGACCGATGTGCACGATCTCCGAGGCCTGGTAGCCGAAGCAGTGCACGCCGAGAATCTGCAGCGTCTCGCGGTGGAACAGGATCTTGAGCATGCCTTGCGGCTCGCCGGCGATTTGCGCCCGGGCCATGCCCTTGAAGAACGCCTTGCCCACTTCGTACGGCACCTTGGCCTGGGTCAGCTCCTGCTCGTTCTTGCCGATCGAGCTGATCTCCGGAATGGTGTAGATGCCGGTCGGCACGTCGTTGACGAAGCGCCAGCTGCCATTGTCGACGATGCTGCCGGCGGCCGAGCGGCCCTGGTCGTGGGCGGCACTGGCCAGGCTTGGCCAGCCGATCACGTCACCGGCACCATAGATGTTCGGCACGCAGGTGCGGTAGGCCTCGTCCACTTCGATCTGGCCACGGCTGTTGACCTTCACGCCGATGTTTTCCAGGCCCAGGCGGTCGGTGTTGCCGGTACGCCCGTTGCACCACAGCAAGGCGTCGGCCTTGATCTTCTTGCCCGACTTCAGGTGCAGGATCACACCGTTGTCCAGGCCTTCGACGCGCTCGTACTCTTCGTTGTGGCGCACGGTGATGTTGTTGTTGCTGAAGTGATAGCTCAGGGCCTGGGAGATTTCCGAGTCCAGGAAGCTCAGCAACTGGCCGCGGTTGTCCACCAGTTCCACCAGCACACCCAGGCCACTGAAGATCGAGGCGTACTCGCAGCCGATGACGCCGGCGCCGTACACGATCAGTTTGCGCGGGGTGTGGCCCAGGCTCAGGATGGTGTCGCTATCGTAGATGCGCGGGTGATGGAAATCGATATCGGCCGGGCGATACGGGCGCGAACCGGTGGCGATGATGATGTGCTTGGCTACCAGCTTCTCGACCACACCGTTGGCGCAGACCACTTCGATGGTCTGCTCGTCGGCGAAGCTGCCGGTGCCGAAGAACACGTCAACGCGGTTGCGGGCGTAGTAGCCAGTGCGCGAGGCGACCTGCTTGGAGATGACCTTCTCGGCGCTTTTGAGCACGTCGGGGAAGGAGAACCAGCGCGGCTCACCGATGGCCCGGAACATCGGGTTGGTGTTGAACTGCATGATCTGGCGCACCGAGTGACGCAGGGCCTTGGACGGGATGGTGCCCAGATGGGTGCAGTTACCGCCGACCTGGCGACGGCTATCGACCATCGCTACCTTGCGTCCTGCTTTGGCGGCGTTCATTGCCGCCCCTTCTCCTGCCGGGCCGGAACCCAGCACCACTACGTCGTAGTTGTAGACAGCCATGCGTACTCCTTCAGAACAGGCCCGGACGCCAGATTGACCTCCGGGGCTACATCATGCCGCCATCGGCGCCATGCAAAAATTCGGGTGCAGTCTAATCAAGCTTGAACGCCGCGCACATTAACCCTTGGTCGCGTCGTAGGCTATTTTTCTCTGCACTACATGTAGGCCGCCTTGCTGGCGAAGCCTTTCATTTCCCCGCAATGCTGTTGAATGCTGGCGTGGCCCGTGAAACGAACCCACCCTCGACCCGATTCACGAACACTGCCGCAATCCGATGCTCGACCGCGAAGCGCCAACCCTGCTCCGGGCCCAGGATCAGCAACAGGGTCGAGTACCCGTCAGCCATCAGCGCAGTGGGCGCCAGCACCGTCACCGCCGCCAACGCATGGGCAACCGGGGTGCCCAGGCGCGCATCGAAGGTATGCGAATAACGCTGGCCATTCTCCTCGAAATAATTGCGGTAGTCACCCGACGTGGACACCCCGTACCCCTCCAGCGGCAACACCTGCTGGGCTATCTGAAGATCGTCGCGCGGCAGTTCGAGTGCAATGCGCCAGGCACTGCCATCGGGTTTGCGCCCCATTGCCTTGAGCTCACCGGTAGCTTCCACCAGAAAGCTTTCGACCCCCAGAGCTTGCATCCGTGCCACGATCAGGTCGACCGCATGCCCGGCGGCGATGCTGTTGAAGTCGACCTCGACGCCAGCGTCCTTGCACAGTTGCTGGCCATCGATACGCAAGTGGGTATACCCCACTCGCTCGCGCACCTGCGCCAGCCGCCGGGCATCGGGCACCTTCTCTTCACGCGCCTGGGGCCCGAAGCCCCACAGGTCGAGCAGCGGCTCCACCGTGAGATCGAAGGCCCCGTCACTCTGGCGCGAGAGCTGCTCACCTACCCGCACAAGCTGCAGCACGTCGGCCGGCATCGCCTGGCAGCGGTTGGCGGGCAACTGGTTGAACTGCCCCACCAGTGAATCGCTGCGGTAGGTGGAGAAGCGCTGGTCGATGCCCTGCAGGATCGCCTCGACCTCCTGCTGCACCTGCCCAGGCGTCGGGCCGCCGGCCTTGCGCACGTACTGCACGGTGTAGCTGCTGCCCATGGTCGGGCCACTGATGCGCTCGATCGAATCCCTGTGCTCGCAACCGGCCAGCAATGCCACCAGGGCAGGCAGCGCAGCCCATCCCTTTTTCACACGACGCCTCCTTTTCTGAAGCCAAAAAAAACGGGAACCCGCAGGCTCCCGTTCTTTCAACGCAACGTAATGCTTAGCGTGGGAACGCTGGCGGGTTGACCCCGGCCATGTCTTCCATCACGCGCACTACCTGACAGCTGTAACCGAACTCGTTGTCGTACCAAACGTACAGTACAACGCGGTTGTCGTTGCAGATGGTGGCCTCGGCATCGACCACACCGGCGTGACGCGAGCCGACGAAGTCGCTGGAAACCACTTCCTGCGAGCTGACGAAGTCGATCTGCTTGTGCAGGTCCGAGTGCATGGCCATCTGGCGCAGGTACTCGTTGATCTCGTCGCGGCTGGTGGCCTTTTCCAGGTTCAGGTTCAGGATCGCCATCGAGACGTTCGGCGTCGGAACGCGGATCGCGTTACCGGTCAGCTTGCCCTTGAGCACTGGCAGCGCCTTGGCAGCGGCAGTGGCGGCGCCGGTCTCGGTGATGACCATGTTCAGCGCAGCGGAACGACCACGGCGGCTGCCCTTGTGGAAGTTGTCGATCAGGTTCTGGTCGTTGGTGTACGAGTGAACGGTTTCGACGTGACCGTTGACGATGCCGAACTTGTCGTTGACTGCCTTGAGCACCGGCACGATGGCGTTGGTGGTGCAGGAAGCCGCCGAGATGATCTTGTCGTCAGGGCTGATGTCGGCGTGGTTGATGCCGTGCACGATGTTCTTCAGCGCGCCCTTGCCCGGTGCGGTGAGGATAACGCGTGCGGCACCCGGGCAGGCCAGGTGCTGGCCCAGGCCGTCGGCATCGCGCCAGACGCCGGTGTTGTCGACCACCAGGGCGTTCTCGATACCGTACTGGGTATAGTCGACTTCGCTCGGGTTCTTCGCGTAGATAACCTGGATCAGGTTGCCGTTGGCGGTGATGGTGTTGTTTTCTTCGTCGATGGTGATGGTGCCATCGAACGGACCGTGCACCGAGTCGCGACGCAGCAGGCTGGCGCGCTTGATCAGGTCGTTCTCGGCGCCCTTGCGCACAACGATGGCACGCAGGCGCAGGCCGTCGCCACCACCGGTCTTCTCGATCAGGATACGCGCCAGCAGACGGCCGATACGACCGAAGCCGTACAGGACCACGTCGGTGCCCTTGCGTGCGGAGGCGTTCTGCTGGCCAACCACGTCGGCCATTTCTTCACGCACGAACTGCTCGGCGCTGCGGCCGTTGCCTTCTTGCTTGAACTTGTTGGCCAGCTTGCCCAGGTCGACCGAAGCGGCGCCCAGCTTGAGCTCGCTCATGGCCTTGAGCAGCGGGAATGTCTCGTGGACAGACAGTTCGGTTTCGTCGGTCTGGCGATGACGGGCAAAGCGGTGGGCTTTGAGGATCGCGATCACCGAACGGTTGATCAGGCTACGGCCATAGATCGAGCTCACCACATTATTATTGCGGTAGAGCTGACCGATAAGCGGGATCATCGCTTCTGCAAGCGCTTCACGATCGATCCACTCACCAAGACACTGGTCGGGCTTCTGAGTCACGGGAACCTTCCACATGTAGGGACAGAAAAAAGGGGCTACATTATGACGCCCCGCGTCGCTTCGAGCAATGAGCGCCTGTCGCCGGCGCCGCACGGCATGATCCGGGCCCCACATTCAGGCGGCTGAAACCTGACAGCAATGCCCCGCGCCCGGTACAATCGGCGTTTTGTCGCAACGCTTGGAGCTCGACCTCCCGTGCCTGTTCTGCGTCTACCTCACCTGCCGGCCAGTGCCGGCAAACACACCTGGGGCAACCTGCCCGGTGCCGCCCTGAGCCTGGCCATCGCCGAGGCCGCCAGCGCCGCGAAGCGCTTCACCCTGCTGCTGACCGCCGACAGCCAGAGCGCCGACCGGCTGGAGCAGGAGCTGCGTTTCTTCGCCCCGGAACTGGCCGTGCTGCCGTTCCCCGACTGGGAAACCCTGCCCTACGACCTGTTCTCGCCGCACCAGGACATCATTTCGCAGCGGATCGCCAGCCTGTACCGGTTGCCGGAGCTGGACCACGGCATCCTCGTGGTGCCGATCACCACCGCACTGCACCGCCTGGCGCCCACGCGCTTTCTGCTGGGCAGCAGCCTGGTGCTGGACATCGGCCAGAAGCTGGATGTTGAACAGATGCGCACGCGCCTGGAGGCCAGCGGCTACCGCTGCGTCGACACCGTGTACGAGCATGGCGAGTTCGCCGTGCGCGGTGCCCTGATCGACCTGTTCCCGATGGGCAGCAAGCTGCCGTACCGCATCGACCTGTTCGATGACGAGATCGAGACCCTGCGCACCTTCGACCCGGAGAGCCAGCGCTCGATCGACAAGGTCGACTCGGTACGCCTGCTGCCGGCCCGCGAGTTCCCGCTGCAAAAAGACGAAGTCACCCGCTTCAAAGCGCGCTTTCGCGAACGCTTCGACGTGGATTTTCGCCGCAGCCCGATCTTCCAGGACCTGAGCAGCGGTATCGTGCCGGCCGGCATCGAGTACTACCTGCCGCTGTTTTTCGAGGAAACCTCGACCCTGTTCGACTACTTGCCGGAAAACACCCAGGTGTTCTCCCTGCCCGGTGTGGAACAGGCCGCCGAGCACTTCTGGAGCGATGTACGCAACCGCTATGAAGAGCGGCGCATCGACCCTAACCGCCCTCTGCTGCCGCCTGCCGAGCTGTTCATGCCGGTGGAAGACTGCTTCGCCCGGCTCAAGGGCTGGCCACGGGTGGTGGTCAGCCAGGACGACATCGACGCCGGCCCCGGCCGCGAGCGCTTTGCCGCGCAGACGCTGCCCAACCTCGCCATCGAAGCCAAGGCCAACCAGCCCCTGGCGGCGCTGTCGGGGTTTCTCGAGCAATTCCCCGGCCGCGTGCTGTTCACCGCCGAATCGGCCGGGCGCCGCGAAGTGCTGCTGGAACTGCTCGAACGCCTGAAACTGCGCCCGCAAACCGTCGATGGCTGGCACGAGTTCGTCGCCAGCAAGCAGCGCCTGGCAATCACCATCGCACCACTGGACGACGGCCTGCTGCTGGACGATCCGGCCCTGGCTCTGGTTGCCGAGAGCCCGCTGTTCGGCCAGCGCGTGATGCAGCGTCGGCGCCGCGAAAAGCGCAGCGACGTCAACAACGACGCTGTGATCAAGAACCTTACCGAGCTGCGCGAAGGCGCCCCGGTGGTGCATATCGACCATGGCGTGGGCCGCTACCTGGGCCTGGCGACACTGGAGATCGACGGCCAGGCCGCCGAGTTTCTCACCCTTGAATACGCCGAAGGCGCCAAGCTGTACGTGCCGGTGGCCAACCTGCACCTGATCGCGCGCTACACCGGCAGCGACGATGCGCTGGCACCGCTGCACCGTCTGGGCTCCGAGACCTGGCAGAAGGCCAAGCGCAAGGCAGCCGAACAAGTGCGCGACGTGGCTGCCGAGCTGCTCGACATCTATGCCCGGCGCGCCGCGCGCAAGGGCTATGCGTTTGCCGACCCGTCGGTGGACTACGCCACCTTCAGTGCCGGCTTCCCGTTCGAGGAAACCCCGGACCAGCAGTCGGCCATCGAAGCGGTACGCGAGGACATGCTCGCCGCCAAGCCGATGGACCGCCTGGTGTGCGGCGATGTCGGCTTCGGCAAGACCGAAGTGGCCATGCGTGCCGCCTTCATCGCCGTGCACGGCGGGCGCCAGGTAGCGATCCTGGTGCCCACCACCCTGCTCGCCCAGCAGCACTACAACAGTTTCCGCGACCGCTTTGCCGACTGGCCGGTAACCGTCGAAGTGATGAGCCGCTTCAAGTCGGCCAAGGAAGTCGGTGCCGCCGTGGCGGACCTCGCCGAAGGCAAGATCGACATCGTCATCGGCACCCACAAGCTGCTGCAGGACGACGTCAAGTTCAAGGACCTGGGCCTGGTCATCATCGACGAGGAACACCGGTTCGGCGTGCGCCAGAAAGAGCAGCTCAAGGCGCTGCGCAGCGAAGTCGACATCCTGACCCTGACCGCCACGCCGATCCCGCGCACGCTGAACATGGCGGTGGCGGGCATGCGCGACCTGTCGATCATCGCCACCCCGCCGGCACGCCGGCTGTCGGTGCGCACCTTCGTGATGGAGCAGAACAAGAGCACCATCAAGGAGGCGCTGCTGCGCGAACTGCTGCGTGGCGGCCAGGTGTACTACCTGCACAACGACGTGAAGAGCATCGAGAAGTGCGCCGCCGACCTCGCCGAGCTGGTACCCGAGGCGCGCATCGGTATCGGCCACGGGCAGATGCGCGAACGCGAACTCGAACAGGTGATGAGCGACTTCTACCACAAGCGCTTCAACGTGCTGATCGCCTCGACCATCATCGAGACCGGCATCGACGTGCCCAGCGCCAACACCATCATCATCGAGCGTGCCGACAAGTTCGGCCTGGCCCAGTTGCACCAGTTGCGCGGCCGCGTGGGGCGCAGCCACCACCAGGCGTATGCCTACCTGCTGACGCCCCCACGCCAGCAGATCACCCCCGACGCCGAAAAGCGCCTGGAGGCCATCGCCAATACCCAGGACCTGGGCGCAGGCTTCGTGCTGGCCACCAACGACCTGGAGATCCGCGGCGCCGGCGAACTGCTGGGTGAAGGCCAGAGCGGGCAGATCCAGGCGGTGGGCTTCACCCTCTACATGGAAATGCTCGAACGCGCCGTCAAGGCGATTCGCAAGGGCACTCAGCCCAACCTCGACCAGCCCCTGGGCGGCGGCCCGGAGATCAACCTGCGCGTACCGGCACTGATCCCCGAGGACTACCTGCCCGACGTGCATGCGCGCCTGATCCTGTACAAGCGCATCGCCTCGGCGGTGGACGAAGATGGCCTGAAGGATCTGCAGGTGGAGATGATCGACCGTTTCGGGCTGCTGCCCGAGCCGACCAAGAACCTGGTGCGCCTGACCCTGCTCAAGCTGCAGGCCGAGAAGCTGGGCATCAAGAAGGTCGACGCCGGCCCGCAAGGCGGACGGGTGGAATTCGAGGCCGAGACCCCGGTCGACCCGCTGGTGCTGATCAAGCTGATCCAGGGCCAGCCCAAGCGCTACAAGTTCGAAGGCGCGACGATGTTCAAGTTCATGGTGCCCATGGAACGCGCCGATGAACGCTTTACTACAGTGGAGGCGCTGTTCGAACGACTCGCCCCGAAACCCGCTTGAAGGATGATCCATGCGTGCAATTCGTAGCTTGACCCTGCTGCTGGCGCTGATTGCGCCGGCCGCCTTTGCCGACAGCCAGTACCAGGTCGAGATGTTCCTGCTGCGCCAGAATGCGGTGCCCGCGATCACCAGCCAGTTCGCCCCGGAAGACTGGCGCCAGGGCGCCAAGGCCCCCAGCGACTACGACGTGCGCAAGCCGGTGCTGACCGCACAGGCCGAAAAGCTGGCCGCCGACAGCAACTACACCGTGCTGCTGCACAAGGCCTGGCAGCAGCAGGTAGGCAGCGAGCCGTCGCGGGTTGCCATCAGCGAGGGCCAGGAGCAGTTCGGCCACTTCCCGGTCGAAGGCAATGTCAGCCTCAGGCAGGGCCGTTTCATCGAAGTGCAGGCCAACTTCTGGGTCAACCAGCTCGATGGCAATGGCAGTGTGATCCAGAGCGAACAGCTCAGGCAGGTCAACAGCACGGTGAAGAACAACGAACTGACCTTCCTCGATGGCGGGCACCTGGCGGTCCTGTTCAAAGTGATCGCCGCCGGCACACGCACCACCTCTCCTGCTGAAGCGGAGATGATGGAACAGTAGAGCCATGTCGACCACACTGCAGCGCGCGCTCAAGAGCAAGCTCTGGCGCGAACAATTCGGCCCCAAGACCCTCACCCGAGGGCTTGACTATGCAGACAACAAGCGCGTCAGGCTCGTTTCGGTTGACGACAAGGGCGCGACCACCCTGTGTCACGGGTCCGGCGGCAACCTCTACCGGCAGACCCTGCTGATCGAAGGCGACGTTCACCCCCTCCTGATCGCCACCTGCAGCTGCCCTGTCCGCCAGAACTGCAAGCATTGCGCAGCGGCGCTGTACACCCTGACGGAGCGGCTGACGGCCAACGACTTTCCGCCGCCTCCAGCCACGGCGACCTACCAGAACCAGGTCATCGAAAATGTACCGGCTGTTGCGCACCTCACCCTGGGCAGCTACGAATTCACCGCCTACATGCCCAAGACCGGCAAGATGCAGCGCCAGTTGCAACACCGTGCGGCACTGGCGTTCACCTATGACGGGCAGCGCACCAGCGACAAGAGCAGCAGCGAAGTCATCCGTATCGACGGCAACGTCCGCCAGCGTATCCAGCGTCAGCCAGACGCCGAAAAGGCGCTGCGCCAGACCTTGAAGAAAATGGGCTTCAGCGTTGCCACGCGCCAGAGCAAGGCATTGCCCGACAGCGCCGGCGAAATGCTGCAGATGGCCGACGACCAGGCCTGGCTGCAGTTCGCCCGCACCGGCATCGATACCCTGCGTGCAGCCGGCTGGGAGGTGGAAGTGAGGCCCGACTTCGCCTTCAACCTGCATGACATCGACGACTGGTACGCCGATGTCGAGGAAGCGCCGGGGCGCGAATGGTTCGACCTGGAGCTGGGCATCGTGGTCAACGGCCAGCGCCACAGCCTGCTGCCGATCGTGCTGCACCTGCTGCGCAGCAACCCCGAACTGCTGCGCCCCAGCGAACTGGCCCGGCGCAGCGACGACGAGCACCTGCTGATCGACCTGAACCGCGCCCGCCATGACAGCCCGGCGCTGCGCGTGGCCTTGCCCTACGCACGCATCAAGCCGCTGATGGCCACCCTGGGCGAGCTGTACCTGGGCAATGACAGCGGGCCTTCGCTGCGCCTGGCAGCGCCGGATGCCGCGCGCCTGAGCAGCATCGACGACATGGCGCTGACCTGGCGCGGCGGCGACCGGGTACGCGACTTTGCCCGCCGCCTGCGCGAGTCCAGGCGTACCGACATCGCCGCCCCCGAGGGCCTGAACGCCACGCTGCGACCCTACCAGCTCGAAGGCCTGAACTGGTTGCAGACCCTGCGCGAACTGGAGGTCGGCGGGATCCTGGGCGACGACATGGGCCTGGGCAAGACCCTGCAGACCCTGGCGCACCTGCTCACCGAAAAGAACGCGGGGCGCCTGCAGCGCCCTGCCCTGGCCGTGATGCCGACCAGCCTGATCCCCAACTGGCTCGACGAAGCGCAGCACTTCACCCCGCAGCTGCGCGTGCTGGCCCTGCATGGCCCCGGCCGCACCCGACACTTCGCCGACCTTGACCAGTACGACCTGGTACTGACCACCTACGCCCTGCTGCCCCGCGACCTGGCTCACTTCACCGCGCAGCCCTGGCACCTGCTGATTCTGGATGAAGCGCAGAACATCAAGAACGCCAACAGCAAGGCCGCCGAAGCGGCGCGCGAGATCCAGGCCAACCAGCGCCTGTGCCTGACCGGCACACCGATGGAAAACAACCTGGGCGAACTGTGGTCGATCTTCCACTTCCTGCTACCCGGCTGGCTGGGCGACAGCAAGGCCTTCAGCCGCGATTACCGCACCCCTGTCGAACGCCATGGCGACGTCGAGCGCATGGCGCATCTTGCCGCGCGCATCAAGCCATTCCTGCTGCGCCGCACCAAGGAACAGGTGGCCCGCGAACTGCCGGCCAAGACCGAGATCGTGCATTGGGTGGAGCTGAGCGACGCGCAGCGCGACACCTACGAAACGGTGCGGGTGGCGATGGACAGGAAGGTCCGCGAGGAAATCACCCGCAACGGCGCGGCACGCAGCCAGATCGTGATTCTGGATGCGTTGCTCAAGCTGCGTCAGGTGTGCTGCGATCTGCGCCTGGTCAAAAGCATTGCGCCAAGAACCACCCATTCGGACAAGGGCAAGCTGGGCAGCCTGATGCAGATGCTCGACGAACTGCTCAGCGAAGGGCGACGCATCCTGCTGTTCTCGCAGTTCACCTCGATGCTCGAACTGATCGAGCAGGAGCTGCACAAGCGTGGCGTCCGCTACAGCCTGCTGACCGGTGAAACCCGCGACCGGCGCACCCCGGTGCAGCAGTTCCAGAGCCTGCAGACGCCACTGTTTCTGATCAGCCTCAAAGCGGGCGGCACCGGCCTCAACCTCACCGCGGCCGACACGGTGATCCACTATGACCCGTGGTGGAACCCGGCCACCGAAAACCAGGCCACCGACCGCGCCTACCGCATCGGCCAGGACAAGCCGGTGTTCGTCTACAAGCTGATTACACGGGGCACGGTGGAAGAGAAGATCCAGAAGTTGCAACAGGAGAAGGCAGCGCTGGCTGCAGGCTTGCTGGAGGGGCGTCAGGCGGGGGACTGGAAGCTGGCGGATGAAGACATTGATGCGCTGTTTGCGCCGTTGCCCGGGAAGCGGCAGGCCGCGAAAATTAGTTGAGCCTTTCGCCGGCAAGGCCGGCTCCTACAGGTATCGCAGCACCTGCAGGAGCCAGCCTTGCCGGCGCAGGACCTCAGTCGATCAGTTGCGCATCCTTCAGCGCGCCAAGTGCCTCCAGCCAGCGGGGCTGCTGGCGGTAGTCGGTACGCGCAAAACCCTGCCCGCGCATCTGCGCGATCCGCGGCGACGGCCTCACCCTCAACCGCTGCGCCGCCGACAAAGCAAGCTCGGCTGCCGCCCGATCATTGCACACCAGGCCCATGTCGCAACCGGCACTCAGCGCCGCCTCGATACGGCTGGCGGCGTCCCCCACCACATGCGCACCGGCCATCGACAGGTCATCGCTGAAGATCACCCCGTCAAAGCCCAGCTCGCCACGCAGAATCTCCTGCAGCCAGCGCCGCGAGAAGCCGGCCGGCTGGTTATCGACCTGTGGATAGATCACATGCGCCGGCATAACCGCCGCCAGCTGCCCGCTCAGGCGCGTGAACGGCACCAGGTCGGCTGCGCGGATCTGCTCCAGGCTGCGCTCGTCGGTGGGTATCGCCACATGCGAATCCGCCTCGGCCCAGCCATGCCCCGGGAAGTGCTTGCCGCAGGCCGCCATGCCCGCCGCGTTCATGCCGCGAATGAAGGCACCGGCAAGCAAGGTGGCGCGCTGCGGGTCACCCTCGAAGGCGCGACTGCCAACCACCGCGCTGCGCTGGTGGTCAAGGTCCAGCACCGGGGCAAAGCTCAAGTCGAGCCCTACCGCCAGCACTTCGGTTGCCATCAGCCAGCCGCAGTGTTCGGCCAGGCGCTCGGCATTGGGGTTGTCGGCAATCGCACGCATCGCGGGCAAGCGCACGAAGCCCTGGCGCAGGCGCTGTACGCGACCACCCTCCTGGTCCACGGCCAGGATCAGGTCCGGGCGCACGGCACGGATCGACGCACTCAGTTCGCGCACCTGGCGCGGGCATTCGATGTTGCGGGCAAAGATGATCAGGCCGGCCACTTCGGGCTGACGCAGCAGGTGGCGGTCTTCGGCAGTCAGCCAGGTGCCGGCCACGTCGACCATCAGGGAGCCTTGCAGGCAGGTACTCATAAATGATCCTTCAGTTGAGGGGCGCGCTCGCCCACTGGGGGCAGGCGGCTTCTTCGATCTGTACCGGGCAATGCACAGGCACCCGGTCGAACAGCGCTACCAGGTCGGCGTTGCGCAGGCGTATGCAGCCGTGGGACAACGGCACACCCATGGGTTCGCTGTCGGGCGTGCCGTGCAGGTAGATATAGCGGCGGAACGTATCCACGGGCCCGAGGCGGTTGCGCCCCGGCTCGCGGCCGCTGAGCCAGAGAATGCGCGAGAGAATCCAGTCGCGCCCAGGGAACTGCGCGTGCAGGTCGGGCGTCCAGACCTCGCCGGTCCAGCGACGCCCGCGCAGCACCGCGCCCTGGGGCAAGCCCGCGCCGATCTTCGCACGCACCTGATGCAGCCCGCGCGGTGTACAACCGGAGCCGTTGTGCTCGCCCGGGCCATTGAGTGCGGTGGACACCGCAAGACGCACCGCCAGTCGCCCCTGGGCGAACCCATAAAGGCACTGGTCGGCGATGGAAATGTGCAGCAAATCGAGAATAGGCATGGGCGCTAGCTTAGCCGAAGCCGGCTGTGCCGCCCAGCCGGGGAATCAGGCCTTTGCCGGCACCGGGGCGTGGCTGGTCTTGCTGCGCGGACGCAACTGCGCCGCCGCCATCGCCTCGTCCGTGACCCCGCTGTCGGCACGCATGCCGGCGGCCAGGAACGGCACCATCAGGCGCATGACCTGCTCGATCGAGGTATTGACCCCGAAATCGGTCTCGGCAATCGCGCGCAGGGCCTTGATGCCCGACATGCTGAACGCTGCAGCGCCGAGCATGAAATGCACGCGCCAGAACAGTTCAAGGGGAGGAATCTGTGGCGCGGCCTCGTTGACCAGCAGCATGTAGCGGCGGAACACCTTGCCGTACATGTCTTCGAGGTAACGACGCAGGTGGCCCTGGCTCTGGCTGAAGGCCAGGCCCAGCAGGCGCATGAAGATCGACAGGTCATTGCCGCTGCGCGGCTGCACCACCAGCGCCTGCTCGACCAGCATCTCCAGCAGTTCTTCAAGGCTGGGCTTGTGCTCGGGGCGCGCCTGGCGCCGCTCGAGCTCACGCTCCAGGCTCTGGCAGAACGGCCCTAGAAAACGCGAGAAGACCGCCTGGATGAGCGCCTTCTTCGAACCGAAATGGTAGTTCACCGCCGCCAGGTTGACGCCGGCCTTGCTGGTGATCAGCCGCAATGAGGTTTCGGCAAAACCTTTTTCCGCGAACAGCTGCTCGGCAGCATCGAGAATGCGTTCAACGGTTTCCGACTGGGCCATGACTACTCCGCGAGACAAACACTTGTTTGAAACATACGTTTCAAGGCAGGGTTCTGTCAAGTACGCACGGGCGTTTTGTGCCCGGCCGGTCATGGTATTGAAGGCAGCGACAAGCCACAAGCCGGAAGCGGCAGGCAACTGCGGGCACGCTTGGAGCTTGCCGCTTGTAGCTTGCCGCTATCACTGTATATAATCCCAGTCACTGTATAAAAAGACAGAGCGATCGACATGCTAAAACTGACGCCACGCCAAGCTGAGATTCTGGCTTTCATCAAGCGCTGCCTCGAAGACAACGGCTTCCCGCCCACCCGCGCGGAAATCGCCCAGGAACTGGGGTTCAAATCCCCCAACGCCGCCGAAGAGCATCTGAAGGCACTGGCCCGCAAGGGTGCAATCGAGATGACCCCTGGTGCCTCGCGCGGCATCCGCATTCCGGGGCTCGAGAGCAAGCCCGATGAAAACGCCCTACCCATCATTGGCCGCGTGGCCGCGGGTGCCCCTATCCTCGCCCAGCAGCACATCGAGGAATCCTGCGCCATCAACCCGGCCTTCTTCCATCCCCGCGCCGACTACCTGCTGCGTGTGCACGGCATGAGCATGAAGGACGTCGGCATCGTCGACGGCGACCTGCTGGCCGTACACACCTGCCGCGAAGCGCGCAATGGTCAGATCGTCGTAGCCCGCCTGGGTGACGAAGTCACGGTCAAGCGCTTCAAACGGGAAGGCAACAAGGTCTGGCTGATCGCCGAGAACCCCGAATTCGCCCCTATCGAAGTCAACCTGAAAGAGCAGGACCTGGTCATCGAGGGCTTGAGCGTCGGCGTTATCCGCCGCTAATAAGGAGGCGTCATGCAGTTCCCCCACGTACCACAGCAAGCACAGTTGCCCTTGTTCGAAGCATTCCTGGCCCAGCCGGTACTGCCGCGGGTCAAAACCAGGCAGCCCGCCCGGCAAAGCAACAAGCCGCAGGCATTCAGCGAGCTGTCCTTGCGTGGCGCGCTGGAGCACTGCCAAAGCCTGCTGGCACCGGTGCTACGCGACCTGAGCGAACTGAGTGAAGAGCATGACGCCCGCTGGCTTACCCTGATCGCCCCGCCCGGCAGCCTTACCCAGGCCTGGCTGAGGGACGCAGGGCTCAACCGCGAACGCATACTGCTGCTGCAGCCTCGCGGCAACCAGAGTGCGCTGCAACTGGCCTGTGACGCCCTGCGCCTGGGGCGCAGCCATACGGTGGTCACCTGGTTCAATCCGGTCAGCAACGGCGCCCGCCTGCAACTGACCAATGCTGCCCGTGCGGGTGACGCACAAAGCCTGAATATCCGCCTGGGCTGATACTCGCTGAACGCTCGAAGGGTATGCAGCAGGCTTCCTCAGGACGAGGAAGCCGGATACTGACGGTCAGTGCAGAACCCGTGGGCCTGCATGTTCCTGTTCGATCTCGCCTTCAACCAACTTGCCGGCCATCTGCACACCAACGCTGAGCATGGCCTTGGCCACCTCGACGTGTTGGCCCTGCAGGAACGCCTTGGCATCTTCCGAAAAATCCAGGGTTACCAACGACCCCTCGTCCTCGGCGCGGCGCAACTCGATGCGACCGTCAGGCAACTCTACAATTTCTAGAAAGGACGTGGGCATAAAAGACTGTTCTCCAGGAAAGGCCGGCATTGTACCAGCCACTGGCAGGATCAGCACTCACTCAGACCTTCGCGAAAACGCACCACGAGGCGTTTGAGATTCTGCCGCCAGCTCTCCAGTTCTTCGCGCGACAGCGCTGGCGCCTCGGGTTCATCCAGGCTCACGGCCTGAATCAACGGTTGGGTCACATCACCTTTGGGCGCCTTGGTCGCGACAGGTGGTCGGAACAAATCGGCATAAGCCCTGAGCAGTTGCGCCAGCCAGGTTTCAGGCTGCTCGGCGAGTTCGACCAGTTCAGCCAGCTCGGGAATGGCAATGGTCGCCAGTACTTCACGGCTCAGCAGTTGCTCGGCACGCAGCGCGGTTGCCTGGGGCAAGCGATAATAGCCACCGATCTCATGACACAGCCCCAACAGCGCACCATACAGGTGAAACAGCGCAGACTCCCGCTCGGCCTGGGTCTGCGCCTGGGCGTTCATGGCGCGACTGTCCTGCGCCTTGCCCAGTGCCTCCAGGGCCAGACCGGCGAAATAGATCTTCTGGTTGGTACGGGTATAGAGTTCCTGGGCCATCGAGGCGCGCTCCGAGGGAGTGTGAGGCGGGGGCTCAGTTTCTGTGATGGATCGCAGGCACGCAAGCTGAATCACCGCAGGCGTGAGGCTCAACCGCCCTTGCGGTCATCGTTGCGCGGCAAACCGCCAACCGTGGTTGCAGCCGACTTTTTCGACGTGGCCGGGGTGACCGGGCCGTAGATCTTTTCGATGCGCAGGCGGCCACGCTGCCACGCGGGATGAAAGTGCCGCCAGTGTGCGTCCTGAGCCGCGGCCAGCAGCTCATGGTCGCCCCGCGTGTCGCCCCAGGCGCGCATGCGGTACTGCGTCAGCACCCCGTAAACCGCCTCCAGGCGCAGAACCTTGGCTTCGCAGCGGCAGTTGTCGCCACTGATCCTGCCGGTCAGCACGCCATCGATCACCTCCAGCTCGGTGCCGATCAGCTTGATGCCCAACTGTTCGGCAAAGGGCTTGAGCACCAGCGCCGGCGATGCCGAACAGATCGTCACCTCAGCACCAGAGGCCAGTTCCTGTTTCACCGAAATCACGCCCTGCGGGCGCATCAGCCGGGCCCACGCCTGCGACTTGAACGCCACCGCCTTCTGCGCGACCCATTGCTCTTTCACACCCGCAAGAAACGTCTGGATCAACTGGGCCTTGAGTTCATCGCGGCTGATCCGCCGCCCCATATAGCGCAGGCTTGGCCAGATCATCCGCAGCATGCGGCGAGCAAAAAAGCCGTTGCCGAAAGCGAACCTCAAAAAAGGTACAAAGCTGTCACGGCGGGTCAGCGTGCCATCGAAATCGAACACCGACAGGATTCTGGCCGACTGCGGCCCTGCTTCCAACATTTCCTGACTCATCTGCTTGCCTCTGCTCGATGGTGTACAGCCCTGGCGGAGAAACGTCCCGATCAAACCTCACAACCGTTCGCTGACCTGACTAAAAAAAAGGCTGCGTCCAGGATCACCAGATGCAGCCTCTTGTAGCCGATTCTATCGCTTAGCGCTTGTCTTCCACCTTCCACGCCTTGCCGTCATAGAACGCTCGCCAGCCGGTCGGCTTGCCATCGACCTCGGTCTGCACATACTGCTCCTTGGTCTTGCGGCTGTAGCGGATCACCGTAGGGCGACCGTCCGGGTCCTTCTTCGGCGCCTCACAGAGGAAGTGATACTTCGGATCGATCTCGTCCTTGTGCGGCACGATCTCCATCACCAGGGGGGCGCGGGTCTCGCGGTTCTTCGGGAACTGGCTGGCGGCCAGGAACAGGCCCGAAGCCCCGTCACGCAGCACATAGGTGTCGTTGACCTTCTCGCACTTGAGCTCCGGCATCTTCACCGCGTCCATCTTCGGCGGCGCCGCCTCGCCGCTCTTGAGCAGCTTGCGGGTGTTCTTGCACTCCGGGTTGGTACAGCCGAAGAACTTGCCGAAACGACCGGTCTTGAGCTGCATCTCGCTACCGCACTTGTCACACTCAAGGCTCGGGCCCTCGTAGCCCTTGATGCGGTAGCTGCCTTCCTCGATCTCGTAACCCGTGCAATCGGGGTTGTTGCCGCAGATGTGCAGCTTGTGTTTCTCATCGAGCAGGTAGGCGTCCATCGCCGTGGCGCAGATCGGGCAGCGGTGCTTGCCCAACAGCACGCGCGACTCGGACTCGCCCTCGTCGTCGGCGGCAATCTCGTCACCTGGCACCAGGTTCACGGTGGCCTTGCAACGCTCTTTGGGCGGCAGGCTGTAGCCCGAGCAACCGAGGAACACGCCCGTGGAGGCTGTGCGGATCATCATGTGCCTGCCGCATTCCTTGCAGGCAATGTTGGTCGGGGTCGGCTGGTTGGCACGCATGCCCTTTTCGGCATCTTCAGCCAGTTGCAGCTTCTTGCTGAAGTCGCCGTAGAACTCGTCCAGCACGTTTTTCCAGTCGCGCTCGCCCTGGGCCACATCGTCGAGGTTCTCTTCCATGCCGGCGGTGAAGCCGTAGTCCATCAGGTTGGAAAAGCTCTCGGACAGACGCTCGGTCACGATGTCGCCCATCTTCTCGGAGTAGAAGCGGCGGTTGTGCAGGGTCACATAGCCACGGTCCTGGATGGTGGAGATGATCGCCGCGTAGGTCGATGGGCGACCGATACCGCGTTTTTCCATTTCCTTGACCAGGCTCGCTTCCGAGAAACGTGCCGGCGGCTTGGTGAAGTGCTGGCTCGGGTCGAGCTTGATGAGCTTGAGCACTTCGCCCTGGTTCATTTCCGGCAGTACATCGTCATCGCCCGGCTTGCTCTGCTGCGGCAACACACGGGTGTAACCGTCGAACTTGAGGATACGGCCCTTGGCACGCAACTCGAACTCGCCCGCCGTGACGCTGACGGTGGTCGACAGGTACTGCGCCGGCGGCATCTGGCAGGCCAGGAACTGGCGCCAGATCAGCTCGTACAGGCGCTCGGCATCACGCTCCATGCCGCTGAGCTTGGTCGGGTGCGTGGCCACGTCCGAAGGTCGGATCGCTTCGTGCGCTTCCTGTGCGCCTTCCTTGCTGCCGTAGACGATCGGCGCTTCTGGCAGGTACTTCTTGCCGAACTCGCTTTCGATGTAGCTGCGCGCCATTTCCACCGCATCGACCGAAAGGTTGGTCGAGTCGGTACGCATGTAGGTGATGTAGCCGGCTTCGTACAGACGCTGGGCCATCATCATGGTCTTCTTCACGCCGAAGCCGAGGCGATTGCTCGCCGCCTGCTGCAGGGTCGAGGTGATGAACGGCGCCGAGGGCTTGCTGCTGGTCGGGCGGTCTTCACGCTTGGCAATGGTGTAGCTGGAAGCCTTGAGCTTCTCCAGCGCGGCCATGGCCTGGGCTTCGTTGAGCGGCTTGAAGACCTCGCCGTTCTGGCGAGCCACCTCGAAGCGCACCTTGGCGTCCTTGGCAGTACCCAGGTCGGCGTGCACTTCCCAGTACTCTTCGGGGATGAACGCGCGAATCTCGCGCTCACGCTCCACCACCAGCTTCACGGCCACCGACTGCACCCGGCCGGCCGACAGGCCACGGGCGATCTTCTGCCACAGCAGTGGCGAGACCATGTAGCCCACCACGCGGTCGAGGAAGCGACGCGCCTGCTGTGCATTGACACGGTCGATGTCCAGCTCGCCCGGCTGGGAGAAGGCCTCCTGGATGGCCTTCTTGGTGATTTCGTTGAACACCACGCGCTTGTAGCGGCTGTCATCCCCACCGATGGCTTCGCGCAGGTGCCAGGCAATGGCTTCCCCCTCGCGATCCAAGTCGGTTGCGAGATAGATGGTGTCGGCATCCTTGGCCAGGCGGCGCAACTCCTCGATGACCTTTTCCTTGCCCGGAAGGATCTCGTACTTGGCCTTCCAGCCGTGGTCCGGGTCGACGCCCATGCGCGCCACCAGTTGCTTGCGCGCCTTTTCTTTCGGCGACAGCGCGGGTGCCTCGCCGGCAGCAGCCTTGCCGCGCTTGGCAGCAGGCTCCTTGCTGGCGGAACCGCTGGTGGGCAGGTCTCGGATATGGCCGATACTCGACTTCACCACGTACTGGTTGCCCAGGTACTTGTTGATGGTCTTGGCCTTAGCCGGGGATTCCACAATGACCAGCGATTTGCCCATGGATCGGAAAATTCCTGAATAACGAAAATAAAAACACGGCAGGTACCTGACGTGGCACCGCTATATATAGTGGCAACAGAGTGAGGTCAAGCGCCGAAGGTTAGCCCACTTGCGCATCGGCACGCGAAAACCGCTCGGGTTCGGCCTCGACCAAAGCAAAGCGCGGCACGTGCTCGCCGTCAACCTCGACCGACTCGGTGAACATCGAAAGCGGGCGTACCCACAGGCCGAAATCGCCGTACAGGGCCTGGTAGAACACCACCCACTCCTCGGTCTCGGAATGGCGCGCGGCACCGAATACACGATACTCAGGCCCTTTGTAATGCCGGTATACGCCTGGTTGTATCTGCATGCTGCCAACCCTCTTGAAAAAAAATCTGCAAAAAGCAAAAAACCGGGGCACAAGGCCCCGGCTTCCGACAACGAAACGCTTAGATGCGTTCGAAGACGGTGGTGATCCCCTGACCAAGGCCGACGCACATGGTCGAAACACCCAGGGTACCGCCATTCTGCTTCATGACATTGAGCAGAGTGCCGGAAATCCGCGCACCGGAGCAACCGAAAGGGTGACCCAGGGCGATTGCGCCGCCGTGCAGGTTAACCTTCTCATCCATCTTGTCGAGCACTTTCAGATCCTTGAGCACCGGCAGGGCCTGTGCAGCGAAGGCTTCGTTGAGCTCGAAGAAGTCGATATCGGCAATGCTCAGGCCCGCACGCTTGAGGGCTTTCTGGGTTGCCGGCACCGGGCCGTAGCCCATGATCGCAGGGTCCACGCCGGCCACCGCCATCGAGCGGATCACCGCCAGCGGCTGGATGCCCAGGTCCTGGGCACGCTGGGCCGACATCACGATCATGCACGAGGCGCCGTCGGTGATCTGCGAGGAGGTACCCGCTGTCACGGTGCCGCCCTTGGGGTTGAACGCCGGCTTCAAAGCCGCCAGGCTTTCCAGGGTGGTGTCCGGGCGAATGGTTTCGTCGTAGTCGAAGACCTTGAGGAAGCCGTTCTCGTCATAGCCCTGCATCGGGATGATTTCGTCCTTGAACTTGCCTTCGACCGTCGCCTTGTGGGCGAGCTGGTGCGAACGCAGACCGAAGGCGTCCTGCTGCTCACGGCTGATGCCATGCATCTTGCCCAGCATCTCGGCGGTCAGGCCCATCATGCCCGAGGCCTTGGCCGCATACAGCGACATGTGCGGGTTGGGGTCCACGCCGTGCATCATGCTCACGTGGCCCATGTGCTCGACACCGCCGACCACGAACACATCGCCGTTGCCGGTCATGATCGCCTGGGCAGCCGTGTGCAGCGCGCTCATCGACGAACCGCACAGGCGGCTGACAGTCTGGCCGGCCGCAGTGTGCGGGATCTGGGTCATCAGCGAAGCCATGCGCGCGATGTTCCAGCCCTGCTCCAGGGTCTGGTTCACGCAGCCCCAGATCACGTCCTCGACTTCACTCGGGTCGACCTTGACGTTGCGCTCCAGTAGCTTGCTGATCAGGTGCGCCGACATGTCTTCGGCGCGGGTGTTGCGGTGCATGCCGCCCTTGGAGCGGCCCATCGGCGTACGACCGAAGTCGACGATCACGACGTCTCTTGGATTCAAGCTCATACAATATTCTCGCTCTAGTCGTTGGGCGCTTAACCGAAGAAGCTCTGGCCGTTCTTGGCCATCTCGCGCAGCTTCTCGGTGGGGTGGTACAGCGCGCCCAGGTCGGCGTACTGGTCAGCCAGGGCAACGAACGCGGCCACACCGATCGAATCGATGTAGCGCAGTGCACCGCCACGGAACGGAGGGAAACCGATGCCGTAGACCAGGCCCATGTCGGCCTCGGCCGCCGTCTCGACGATGCCGTCTTCCAGGCAGCGCACGGTCTCCAGGCACAGCGGGATCATCATCCAGTTGATGATGTCCTCGTCGCTGACTTCACGCTGCTCGTAGACGATCGGCTTGAGCACTTCGAGCACCGACGGGTCGGCAACCTTCTTCTGCTTGCCGCGCTTGTCGGCCTCGTAGGCATAGAAACCCTTGCCGTTCTTCTGGCCCAGGCGCTTGGCTTCGTAGAGCACGTCGATGGCCGAACGACGGTCATCCTTCATGCGGTCCGGGAAGCCCTCGGCCATCACGTCGCGGCCGTGGTGGCCGGTGTCGATGCCGACCACGTCCATCAGGTACGCCGGGCCCATCGGCCAGCCGAATTTTTCCATGATCTTGTCGATGCGCACGAAGTCCACACCGGCGCTCACCAGCTTGGCGAAACCGCCGAAGTACGGGAACAGCACGCGGTTGACCAGAAAGCCCGGGCAGTCGTTGACCACGATCGGGTTCTTGCCCATCTTCTTGGCGTAGGCAACGGTAGTGGCCACCGCCAGTTCGCTGGACTTCTCGCCACGGATCACTTCCACCAGCGGCATCATGTGCACCGGGTTGAAGAAGTGCATGCCGACGAAGTTTTCCGGACGCTTGAGGGCCTTGGCCAGCAGGCTGATGGAAATGGTCGAGGTGTTGGAAGCCAGGATGGTGTCCGCCTTGACCTGGTCTTCGACCTCGGCCAGCACGGCCTGCTTGACCTTGGGGTTTTCGACCACGGCTTCCACCACCAGGTCCACATGACCGAAGTCGCCGTAGGACAGGGTCGGACGGATGCCGTTGAGCACTTCAGCCATTTTCGCGGCGGTCATGCGGCCCTTGTCGACGCGGCTGACCAGCAGCTTGGCGGCTTCGGCCAGGCCCTGCTCGATACCGTGCTCGTTGATGTCCTTCATCAGGATCGGCGTGCCTTTGGAGGCCGACTGATAGGCGATGCCGCCACCCATGATGCCGGCACCGAGTACGGCGGCCTGCTTCACGTCCTGGGCGATCTCGTCGTAGGCCTTGGCCTTTTTCTTCAGTTCCTGATCGTTCAGGAACAGGCCGATCAGGCTCTGGGCTGCCGAGGTCTTGGCCAGCTTGACGAAGCCGGCGGCTTCGACTTCCAGTGCCTTGTCACGCCCGAAGTTGGCGGCTTTCTGAATGGTCTTGATGGCTTCGACCGGCGCCGGATAGTTCGGGCCTGCCTGACCTGCCACGAAACCCTTGGCGGTCTCGAAGGCCATCATCTGCTCGATGGCGTTGAGCTTGAGCTTTTCCAGCTTCGGCTGGCGCTTGGCCTTGTGGTCGAGCTCGCCGCTGATGGCGCGCTTGATCAGTTCCAGGGCAGCTTCCTGAAGTTTCTCCGGGACCACCACTGCATCGACGGCACCGACTTTCAGTGCGTCTTCAGGGCGGTTCTCCTTGCCGGCGGCAATCCATTCGATGGCATTGTCGGCGCCGATCAGGCGCGGCAGGCGTACGGTACCGCCGAAGCCCGGGTAGATGCCCAGCTTGACTTCAGGCAGGCCGATCTTGGCCTTGGTCGACATGACGCGGAAGTCGGCCGCCAGGCACATTTCCAGGCCGCCGCCCAGCGCGATGCCGTTGATCGCGGCAACGGTCGGTACATCGAGATCTTCGAAATCGCTGAAGATTCTGTTGGCTTCGAGGTTGCCTGCAACCAGCTCCGCATCCGGCAGCTTGAAGTTGTCGACGAATTCGGTGATGTCGGCGCCGACAATGAACACGTCCTTGCCGCTGCTGACGATCACACCTTTGATCGACGCATCTGCCTTGATGGTGTCTACGGCCTGACGCAATTCATTCAGGGTAAGACGGTTGAACTTGTTGACGGACTCACCCTTGAGGTCGAACTTCAGTTCGACGATGCCGCTTTCAAGAGCCTTAACCGTGATGGCTTTACCTTCGTAAATCATCAACTGATCTCCACGATATGGAAGCTGAACTGTACACGCCGAACGCTGGCACGAAATTCGGCACCAGGCACACCCGTCAGCGCGATAGTCGGGATTCTGCGAGCGTCATGTGACATACAAACGCTCAATTCATACGCCCGTTTGATTTGGGTACGGACACATTCACCGAAAAGCCTGCCGTTGTCAAATACCCAAAAGCACGAGCAAAACGCGACTTTACGGTCATTCTGAGCGAAGGGGTGCGGGTTCAGCCTGTAGGTGATTGGCCATCATTCATGCAGGTGATCGGCCATGGATACACACGAGAGAGGCGGCGAAGTGATAAAGCGCAGCTACACTGAGGGCATAGAAGAAGTTTCCGGCCTGCCTGGCCTTTTTTTATTCAGTTGCCGGCCCCGCCATGGGGCAGGCCCTGGCGGTCAATCACACGACTCACGGGTCACGCCAGCGCCTTGAGCAACCGGGCAATGTCCTGCAACGCTGCGGCATCCCCCTTCTCTCCCCAGCACAACGCGATCATCTGCGGGTTGGCCTCGACCTTGTAGACACTCGCCGGCAGGCGCGACAGGTGCTCGAGCACGCGCGCATCCTCGCAGGGCTCGCGCCACTGGTTGAGCCACACCCCTGGTGTCACCTGCCAGTAGCTCCAGCTGTCGGCATGCCCGCGACGGCGCGCACAATGATACTGCGCGCAGGTGTGCGGCGGCTCTTCGGGCAGCCAGTGCGGCCAGGTCTGCGGGGTGAGCTGCATGGCCAGCCCCATGCGCCGCGCCTCCAGGCGCAGGGCCATGCGCCCGCTGGTGCGACGCGAGGGCAACAGCCAGACCATGGGGCTGAGCATCAGCGCAAGGATTGACACTACTACCCAGAACGTCATATCTGTTATTCCTATAAAGACTTTGCAAATGAGCTGGTTAGCCGACATCGATGCGATCAGCCTGAAACCGACCATACTTTAACTATCGCGATTGTCAGGAGAGCCCTCATGCCCTACGAACACATTCTGGTCGCCGTCGACCTGACCGAAGAATGCGACCCGGTGATCAAGCGCGCTCGCGAGCTGGCCACGCCCAACGGCACCAAGGTTTCCCTGGTACATATCGTCGAGCCCATGGCCATGGCCTTCGGCGGCGACGTGCCGATGGACCTGTCGCAACTGCAGCAGCAACAGTTCGACCAGGCCAAGGAGCGCATGGACCGCCTGTTCAACAAGTATCCGGAGATCAACCGCGGCGATTCCCACCTGACCTACGGCCAGCCTCGCCAGGAGATCCACCAGTTGGCCAAGGACCAGAAATGCGACCTGATCGTGGTCGGCAGCCATGGCCGCCACGGCCTGGCGCTGCTGCTGGGCTCCACCGCCAATGATGTGCTGCACGGCGCACCGTGCGATGTGCTGGCGGTACGCCTGCAGAAGAAGGCCGACTGATACCAGAAGGCCCGCTGTTGGACACAGCGGGCCTTCTTCATATCAGCTGTCGAGCTCGGCCCAACGCTCCACCAGTGTGTCCAGCTCGCCCTGCAGCTTCTCGAGGCTGGCCAGCACGGCGGTGGTCTGGTCGATTGGCCGCTGATAGAAGCCTGCATCGGAAATCTCCGCCTGCACCGCAGCCATCTTCTGCTCCAGGGCATCGATCTGCCCCGGCAGCGCCTCCAGCTCGCGCTGCAGCTTGTAGCTGAGCTTCTTCTTGCCTTCATTGACCACCGGCGCTGCCGCAGGCTCGGGTGCAACGGCCTCGACCACCGCACTGTTGAGCTCGGACTTGCCCGACTTGCTTTCGGTCACGCCGAGCAGCTTGGGCGAACCGCCCTGGCGAATCCAATCCTGATAGCCGCCCACGTACTCACGCACCTTGCCCTCGCCTTCGAACACCAGGGTGCTGGTGACCACGTTGTCGAGGAACGCCCGGTCGTGACTGACCATCAGCACGGTGCCCTTGAAACCCGCCAGCACCTCTTCGAGCAGCTCCAGGGTTTCCACGTCCAGGTCGTTGGTCGGCTCGTCGAGCACCAGCAGGTTGGCCGGCTTGCTGAACAGCTTGGCCAGCAGCAGGCGCGCACGCTCGCCACCGGACAACGCCTTGACCGGCGTGCGTGCACGCTGGGGGCTGAACAGGAAGTCGCCCAGGTAGCTCAGTACGTGACGGTTCTGCCCATCGATCTCGATGAAGTCACGGCCTTCGGCCATGTTCTCGATCACGGTCTTTTCCAGGTCAAGCTGATGGCGCAACTGGTCGAAGTAGGCCACTTCGAGACGCGTGCCCGACTCCACCTTGCCCGAGCTTGGCTCCAGGTCGCCCAGCATCAGCTTGAGCAGCGTGGTCTTGCCGGTACCGTTGGCACCCAGCAGGCCGATACGGTCCTCGCGCTGCAGGACCATCGAGAAATCCTTGACCAGGTAAGGGCCATCGGGGTGGGCGAAGCTGACGTTTTCCAGCACCATCACCTGCTTGCCGGACTTTTCCGCCACGTCGAGCAGGATGTTGGCCTTGCCCTGGCGCTCGCGACGCTCGCTGCGTTCCACACGCAGTGCCTTCAGGGCGCGCACGCGGCCTTCGTTGCGGGTACGCCGGGCCTTGATGCCCTGGCGGATCCACACCTCTTCCTGGGCCAGTTTCTTGTCGAACAGCGCGTTGGCAGTCTCTTCGGCAGCCAGCGCAGCTTCCTTGTGCACCAGGAAGCTGGCGTAGTCGCCGTTCCAGTCGATCAACCCGCCTCGGTCCAGTTCGAGGATGCGCGTGGCCAGGTTCTGCAGGAAGGAACGGTCGTGGGTAATGAACAGCACGGCGCCGCCAAAACCGCTCAGGGCATCTTCAAGCCAGGCGATGGCACCGATGTCCAGGTGGTTGGTCGGTTCGTCGAGCAGCAGCAGGTCGGGCTCGGACACCAGCGCCTGGGCCAGCAGCACACGCCGACGCCAACCACCGGACAGCTCGGCCAGGGTCTTGTCGGCCGGCAGCTGCAGGCGGCTCAGGGTGCTGTCGACCAGTTGCTGCAAGCGCCAGCCATCGCGCGCCTCAAGGTCGCTCTGCACGTGCATGAGCTTTTCCAGGTCGGCGTCGGTGTGAATGTTCTGGCTCAGGTGGTGATACTCGGCGAGCAATGCACCGACACCGTCCAGGCCTTCGGCAACCACATCGAACACGGTGCGCCCGTCGGCCACCGGCAGTTCCTGCGGCAGCTCGCCGATCTTCAGGCCCGGGGCACGCCACACATCGCCTTCGTCGGGCTTCTGGTCGCCCTTGACCAGGCGCAGCATGCTCGACTTGCCCGTGCCGTTGCGGCCGATGATGCAGACCCGCTCACCACGGGCGATCTGCCAGGACACCTTGTCCAGCAACGGCATGGCGCCGAACGCAAGGGACACATCGCTTAATTTGAGCAGGGTCATGATCTTCTCCAAAAACCGGGGGCGCATTCTACCTGAGTTGCGCCTGCTTCACATTAAGCGCGACCGGCGTGCCGACCGCAGTCCTGCATTACATGCCGATACAAGCACAATGCTTTCTTCCGCCCCCGGCAAACGGCTAAGCTTAAGCACGTAATCCCACCAGTGCTGGCGCCGCCGACACTCGTTTTGGTCAAACTGTCCGGAAGTATCATGCGCCGCAGCCTGCTCAGCCTCGTATCCTGTCTGCTTTTTTCCGCCACCGCGGCCAGCACCGTCCAGGCCGCCGATCTCACCCAGCAACGCCAGTACTACGATGAAGCCAAGCGTGCCCTGGCCAAGGGCGACAGCGGCCCTTACCGCCGTTACGAACAGGCCCTGCGTGATTATCCGCTGGAGCCCTACCTGGCCTACGACGAACTGACGGCGCGCCTCAAGAGCGCCAGCAACGCCGAGATCGAGAAGTTTCTTGCCGAGCATGGCGACCTGCCCCAGGCCAACTGGATGAAACTGCGCTGGTTGCGCTGGCTGGCAGAGCGCGGCGACTGGCAACCCTTCGTCAAGTACTACGACCCCAAGCTGAACTTCACCGAGCTCGACTGCCTCAACGGCCAGTATCAGCTCAGCCACAACCTGCGCGCCGAGGGCTATGCCACCGCCGACAAGCTGTGGCTGGTGGGCAAGTCGCAGCCGGCGGCCTGTGACGTGCTGTTCGACCGCTGGGACGCCGAGGGCCAGCTGACCGAACAGAAGCGCTGGGAGCGCATCAAACTCGCGGCCCAGGCGCGCAACTACGCCCTGGCCAACACCCTGATCAAAGGCCTGAACACCCTGGGCCCGCAAGGCCGCCTGCTGGTGGATGTGGCGCAGAAGCCCGAACTGCTCAACAACCCCGGGCGCTTCACCCCGGTCAACGAAGCGATGTCCGACGTGGTCAGCCTGGGCCTGCGCCGCCTGGCGCGCCAGGACCCGGAGCGGGCCATGGCGCTGCTCGACGACTACGCCAATCGCATGCATTTCTCCCGCGACGAGAAGGTGGCGATCGCCCGCGAAATCGGCCTTACCCTGGCACGGCGCTACGACCCCCGCGCCCTGGGCCTGATGACCCAGTACGACCCCGAGCTTCGCGACAACACCGTGACCGAATGGCGCCTGCGCCTGCTGCTGCGCCTGGGCCGCTGGGAAGATGCCTACGAGCTGACCAAACGCCTGCCCCAGGACCTGGCCACCACCAACCGCTGGCGCTACTGGCAGGCGCGCAGCCTGGAGCTGGCGCAGCCGAAGAACCCGCAGATTCCACTGCTGTACAAGACGGTAGCGCGAGAGCGCGACTTCTACGGGTTCCTGGCCGCCGATCGTGCACAGACCCCCTACCAGCTCAACAACAAGCCGCTGGTGCTCAGCCAGCAACTGATCAACAAGGTACGCAACACGCCCGGCGTGCGGCGCGCGCTGGAATTCCATGCCCGCGGCCAGATCGTTGACGGGCGCCGCGAGTGGTACCACGTCAGCCGTCATTTCAGCCGCGACGAGATGGTCGCCCAGGCGCGCCTGGCCTATGAAATGCGCTGGTACTTCCCGGCCATCCGCACCATCAGCCAGGCCCAGTACTGGGACGACCTGGATATCCGCTTCCCGATGGCCCACCGCGACACCCTGGTACGCGAAGCCAAGGTACGCGGCCTGCACTCGAGCTGGGTATTCGCGATCACCCGCCAGGAAAGCGCCTTCATGGACGATGCCCGCTCCCACGTGGGTGCCAGCGGCCTGATGCAGCTGATGCCGGCCACCGCCAAGGAGACGGCGCGCAAGTTCAACATCCCGCTGGCTTCGCCGGCGCAGGTACTGAACCCGGACAAGAACATCCAGCTGGGCGCCGCCTACCTGAGCCAGGTGCACGGCCAGTTCAACGGCAACCGGGTGCTGGCCTCGGCCGCCTACAACGCCGGCCCCGGACGCGTGCGCCAGTGGCTGCGCGGCGCCGATCACCTGAGCTTCGACGTATGGGTGGAGTCGATTCCGTTCGACGAGACCCGCCAGTACGTGCAGAACGTGCTGTCGTATTCGGTGATCTACGGGCAGAAACTCAATTCACCGCAGCCACTGGTGGATTGGCACGAGCGGTTTTTCGACGATCAGTAAGCGGTGATCAGCGCTTCGCCGGCAACGTCGAAGCGCAACCTTGTGGAGGCGACGGTGCGTGTGCAGGGGCCAGCCTTGCTGGCAAAGCGCCCCGTCGCTATTCCAGCACCTCGACCGCCATCCCCACCTCCAGCACGCCCTCGCCGTCGGCAACCAGGTTCTGGCCGAACAGCACATCCCCCTCCTTCTGCCGATAGGTCTTGAGCGTGGTCAAGGGTTCGCGATCGGGGCTGCGCTCGCCGGTCTGCGGGTCGAGGGTGGTGAGGATGCAGCGCGTGCACGGGGAAAGCACCCGAAAGGTCTGCTGGCCAATGCGAATGCGCTTCCAGCCATCCTCGGCATATGCCGCACTGCCCTCGACCACCAGATTGGGCCGAAAGCGCAGCATCTCCAAGGGGCGCCCAACCCGCTGTACCAGGTCGTCGAGCGACGCCTGGCCGATCAGCAGCAAGGGGAAACCATCGGCGAAGGCCACACGGTCGCTGTTCTCACCGTAGCCGGCCGGCAGATAGCGGGTACGCGGCTCGGGCACATGCACCAGGCGCACCGGCTTGCCGATGAAGCGACTCAACCAGTCGGCCGCCGCATCGCCTGCATCCGGTACGCGCAGGGTGTCGCGCCAGATGGTCGCCCCACGCAGATTGGCGTCCGCTTGCGGCACCGCCACCTGCAAGGGGTCAAAACCCGGGGCACTGAGCACCAGACCGCCATCGGCGTCGTACAGCGCCGATAACTGGCTCATCTGCGGGTAGGCGCGCTGGGTCAGGAAACGTCCGTTGTCCTGCTCCACCAGCATCCAGCGCCGGTCACCCAGCAAGCCCAGCAGGCCGCACGGCGACTGGCCCAGGGCTTGCGCCTGGGCCGACTTGAGTGGGTAACGATACAACGCGCTCAGACGCATGGGCCGGCTCCGGATGATAAAGGCGCAAGCTTACACCGAAGGCCGGGCAACCGCTGCCCGGCCCTTGGTGCCGGCTCAGACGGTCGCTTCGTCCAGCATCAGGCGCTGGCGCACCACATCCACCAGCTTGTCGGGCTGGAACTTGGACAAAAAGTTGTCACAACCGACCTTCTTCACCATCGACTCGTTGAAGCTGCCCGACAAGGACGTGTGCAGTACCACGTACAGGCTGCGCAGGCGCGGGTCGTTGCGGATCTCGGTGGTCAGGCGGTAGCCGTCCATTTCCGGCATTTCGGCATCGGTGAAGACCATCAGCAACTTCGAGCACACGTCCTCACCGGCATCCGCCCAGCCTTTGAGCAGGTTGAGTGCCTTGAGGCCATCGCTGGCCACATGCATCTTCACCCCCAGCTGGCTCAGGGTTTCGCGCAACTGCGCCAGGGCCACGGTGGAGTCGTCCACCAGCAGCACCTCCCGCCCTCGCGCCTGCGCCAGTACCGGGTCTTCCAGCTTGTCGCGGGACACCTTGGCGTTGTACGGCACGATTTCGGCCAGTACTTTCTCCACGTCGATGATTTCTACCAGTTGCTCGTCGACCTTGCTGATGGCCGTCAGGTAATGCTGACGCCCGGCACTGGTGGGCGGCGGCATGATCGCCTCCCAGTTCATGTTGACGATACGGTCCACGCCTCCCACCAGGAACGCCTGCACCGAACGGTTGTACTCGGTGACGATGATGGTGCTGTTGGGCCCCGGCTCCAGTGGGCGCATGCCGATGGCCTGGGACAGGTCGATCACCGGCAGGGTCTGCCCACGCAGGTTGACCACGCCGCACACATACGCATGGCGTTGCGGCATCAGGGTCAACTTGGGCATCTGCAGCACTTCCTGCACCTTGAACACGTTGATCGCGAACAGTTGGCGCCCGGCCAGGCGAAACATGAGGATTTCCAGACGGTTCTCGCCTACCAGCTGCGTCCTTTGGTCTACCGTGTCGAGAATGCCAGCCATAAACAACCCCCAGGCGTGTCGCAAAAATTGAATTATCAACCGTGTATCGGCCGCGTTCGTCTTGGCTTGACCCCCAAAATAAAATGCTGCGGGGGGCATTGATGTCACTTTAGCATCATGGTTTACTGCGCTGACAGTTTTGCAGTCGCGGCAGGTCATCAGCGATCACACCAAGCCAATGCCATCAGGGAAACCCCTAGCCACAATCGGGCGAGACCTGATATTCGCAATATCCTTTAGCCATTAATGTGACGCCATTCTCATTGCATGAATGGAGTCAGGCTTTTGCTCGCTACTGCCTTGTTGTCCACAACCAATGCTAGCGTCTTGCCAAAACACCGGCTCCAGGGCGTTTCAGCCCCCATCCGCAGTCTGCGCCTGGCAGGAAACGACTGATGTCCGACACCACTGCGGACATCAGCGCCCTACACGACTTTCAGGTCGATGCCCACGTACTGCTGACCCGCGCTCAGGAGTGCCTGTCGCACCTTGACCTGATCGGCCACGATACCGACGCGTGCGACTGCCTGCTGAACACCCTCGGCACACTGGCCGAGCGTGCCCACCTGCAGGCCCAGACGCAGATCGCCGACTTCTGTCGCCAACTCTGTCATGTGCTCGAACCGCAGCAATGCCGCGCGCGCCTTCACGCTGCACTGCCCAAGCTGAAAGCCTGCCTGAGCCTGCTGGCCTGGCAGC
Source organism: Pseudomonas palmensis (assembly GCF_049942755.1). Classification (NCBI taxonomy): domain Bacteria; kingdom Pseudomonadati; phylum Pseudomonadota; class Gammaproteobacteria; order Pseudomonadales; family Pseudomonadaceae; genus Pseudomonas; species Pseudomonas palmensis. The sequence goes on along the minus strand of NZ_CP187958.1, from coordinate 4,046,987 downwards.
TTGAACTGATCGACCCGCACACCGGCCAATTGAACCTGGACCCCCAGGAGCAACTGGCCTTGCTGGAGGAACTGGAACAGACCTTCCGGCAGTTGCACGCAGAACCGGCCAAGGCGACCGCCACACCCGCCGCCCCTGCACCCGCCCTGGGCGCATGAAGTTGCACAACTAACCGGCGTGGGAAATTTTCCCGCCGCACATCATTTCAAAGCACTTTCCCACAACACTAAGCATTAACTTACGCGTGGGCGGCGAGTTTCTGTCAGCTGTATACAAAAACAATATCAGCGCATATAGGACAAGTTGTGTATCGCCACCAGTGATAGCAAAGTGCTAGACTTTGCGCCATCCGGAACGACCGTACCAGCCCGTAAAACTGACAGTTCGGACATCTTTCACGCCCCGCGACCATTTCCAAGCGAAGTGATACTATGCCCGACGCAAATTGCACACCGACAATGCACGGTGCTGAAGTTTGGCGTTTTCAGCACACTTGAAATCGTCTGATTCCAGTGTTGGCAAAACTGCACAAAGTTAAATCCAGGCGTTGCCCCAAACGCCTGTTGGGCGATATTCGACCGGCTTTCAACAGCGATACTTCAGTGGCTTCATTCCCTATGCTCTCAAGCCTCAAGACACTCAAGCGCGGCCCTCCGGGCGCTTCTCTGCTGCATTGGCTGAGCGCCCTGCTATGCCTGGTGTCGGCGGCGGCCAACCTGTACCTGTACCTGCGTGCGGCACCGATGCCCGGCAGCCTGCTGGCACTGCAGCTGGCCGCCCTGCTCGGAATTGGCTGGCAATTGCGCCAGGCCGCGCGCTCGATCGCCATGCGCCCCCAGGAGCTGGCCCACCGCCTGCTCGAGGTACAGGAGAGCGAACGCCAGCGTCTGAGCCGCGAACTGCATGACGATATCGGCCAACTGCTGACAGCCGCCAAGCTGCAGGCAGACTGGCTGCAACGGCGCATGCCGGCCGACCTGCAGGAACACTGCGCCACATTGCGCAGCACCCTGGACGACACCCTGGCCAACGTGCGTGATGTGTCGGCGATCCTCAACCCACGCCAACTGGCCAGCCTGGGGCTTGAAGCGAGCCTGCGCGCGCACCTGCTGCGCACCCTGGAAAACACCGACGTGCACTGGAGCCTGGAGTGCAGGCAGCGCCTGGGTGGCATTCCGGAAGACATGGCCATCGCTGCCTTTCGCATTACCCAGGAAGCCGTCACCAACATTCTGCGACACGCCCGGGCACGCAACCTGAGCGTGCGCATCGAGCGCACCCCCGAAGGCCTGGCACTATCGATCAGCGACGACGGCCAGGGCTTCACGCCTGCTGCCGCCCCCGGCGAGGAGGGCCAGCGCGGCATGGCCGGCATGAGCGAACGGGTCAACCTGCTCAATGGCCGGCTGAGCGTGAACAGCCAACCCGGCCAGGGCACCCACATCGACGTACTGTTCCCCTGGCCACCGCGTGCCCGTGAACGCGCCAATACAAGTAAACCCCATGATCTGTAATCTGTTGCTGGTGGATGACCACTCCCTGATTCGCGCCGGCGTACGCGCCCTGGTCGCCGACATACCCGGCTACGCCGTGGTCGGCGAGGCCAACGACGGTAGCCAGCTGCTCGAACTGGTGCAGCGCCTGGACCCGGATATCGTGCTGCTGGACATCTCGATGCGCTCGACCGGGGGCCTGGAGGCCCTGGGCCGCCTGAAGGCTGCTGGCTGTCGGAGCAAGGTGCTGATCCTGTCGATGCACACCGACCCCGAGCTGATCATGCGCGCACTGGAAATCGGCGCCCATGGCTACCTGCTCAAGGACACCACCGCCACCGAACTGGAGCAGGCACTGGCCGCGCTGCGCAGCGACGAGCGCTACCTGAGCCCGGCCATCGCGCATACCGTGATCAACCAGGCGTTACTGCGCGCCCAGAGCAGCAAGCCCGAGGCCGTCGAGAACCACAACCTCACGGCGCGCCAGCTGGAAATCCTGCGCCTGATCGTGCGCGGCAAATCCACCCGTGAAATCGCCAACGGCCTGGGCCTGAGCATCAAGACCGTCGAGACCCACCGCTCGCAGATCATGAAACGCCTGCAGATCTACGACGTGGCGGGCCTGGTGCTGTTCGCCGTGCGCGAACAGATCATCAGCCTGGACGACTGAGCAGCGGCGACTCGGCGGGCAGGTGCACGCGCAGCGCCCCCGGCAGCGCACTGAAGCGCCAGCTGTCGCCTTGCAGCGGCTCGCCATCGAGGTTGATGTCCAGGCCTTCGGCGCTCTTGATCTCGACCCACGGCAGGCGCGCGCGAACGAACAGATTGTCCAGCCCCAGGCCCTCGCTCAGCAGGTCACGCAAAGTGCCGACCACCTCCTGCGGCGCCGGCAGGATGCTGATATCGAGCAGCCCGTCGTCCACCTGCGCCTGCGGGCACAGCACATGCCCGCCGCCGGCCTGGCGGCCGTTGCCGATTCCCAGGGCCAGCAACTGACCTTGCCAGTGAAAATCCGGACCTTGCAGCTCCACCGAGGCCGCACGCAGCTCGCTGAAACGCGACAGCCCGGTGAACAGATAGGCCGCGGCACCGATCACCTTCTTCAGGTCCTCGGAAGTGCTGGCCGTGACCTGGCTGCCGAAACCGCCGGTGGCCATGTTGAGGAACACCTGCCCGCCCACCTCGCCCAGGTCGATCGCACGCGCCGGCAACTCCAGCAGGTTCAGAGCCTGGTCCGGCTCCAGCGGCACACCGGCAGCCCGTGCGAAATCGTTGGCGGTACCCAGCGGCAATAGCGCCAGGCTGGCATCACCCCGGGCCTGGGCCAGCGCCTCTGCCACATCGCGCAGGGTACCGTCGCCACCACCGGCCACCAGATGCGGGTACCCCGCCGCCAGCGCCTCGTGCACCAGGCGCTGGGCATCGCCCCCCTCCCAGGTGAGTCGAACATCGAGCTGCCAGCCGCGCTCGCGCAAGCCCATTACCGCCGCGCGCACCTCGTCGTTCATGGCCTGCTTGCCATGCAGAATCAACAATGCCCTGCGCTCACCCATAACTGCTCCCCCGCATTGATCACCGCCGACGGCGGTGCCGCGTCAGATGACGCCCGTGTATATCGACCGATTACAACACGGTTCCGTTGCATGCGGACCACGTCAAAAACAGCGCTTTCACACAATTGCCATTGAAAGATTCTCAATCGATGTGCATCATTCGACAAATATTTGGCCTTCACGGACGATGCCAGTGATAAAAGTCACTTTTTTGACTCATTGAGCAAAGCGCCTGCCAGGTTCACCTTTTCCCTGTTATCACACCGCCTAGCGGTGCCCAGAACACGAGGCTGAGTGAAATGAGCACACTGATCCCTTGCATCATTGCCGGTGGAGCCGGCACCCGATTGTGGCCGGTTTCACGCGAGGCCATGCCCAAGCCCTTCATGCGCATGCCCGATGGCCAGAGCCTGCTGCAGAAAACCTTCCTGCGTGCCTGCGCACTCAAGGATGTGGCCCGCGTACTCACCGTCACCAATCGCGAAGTGTTCTTCCGCACCCAGGATGAATACCGCCAGCTCAAACAGCCCGGCATCGCGCTGGACTTCATTCTCGAGCCCTGCGGGCGCAACACGGCCCCGGCGATTGCCGCCGCCGCCCTGCACTGCGCCCGTGAATACGGCGAAGACGCCCACCTGCTGGTGCTGCCCGCCGACCACCTGATCACCGACCAGGCAGCCTTCGAAGAGGCCGTGGAGCGCGCCCGCGCCCTGGCCGAGCAAGGCTGGCTGACCACCTTCGGCCTGGTGCCCACTCAACCGGAAACCGGCTTCGGCTACATCGAGAAGGGCCAGGCCCTGGATGCCCATGGCTATCGCGTGGAGCGCTTCGTCGAAAAGCCGAACGCAGAGACCGCCCAGCGCTATGTCGAGGGCGGCCAGCACCTGTGGAACGCCGGCATGTTCTGCATGCGTGCAGATGCCATCCTGCGCGAACTGCAGCAGCACGCACCGCAGGTTCTGGATGCGGTCGGCGAATGCCTGGGGCTGAGCCAGAGCAAACAGGGCAGCAACAGCCTGCAACTGGAACTGGATGCCACCAGCTTCGCGCAGGTTGCCGACATCTCCATCGACTACGCCGTGATGGAGCGTTCCACCCAGGTGGCAGTGCTGCCCAGCCAGTTGGGCTGGAGTGACATCGGCTGCTGGCGGGCGGTGCGCAGCCTGGCCCAGGGCGATGCCCAGGGCAACCAGTGCAACGGCGAGACCGTGCTGCACGACGTGAGCAACTGCTACATCGATTCGCCTCGCCGCCTGGTGGGCGCCATCGGCCTGGACAACCTGATCATCATCGACACCCCCGACGCCCTGCTGATCGCCGACGCGAGCCGCAGCCAGGAGGTCAAGCTGATTGCCCAGCAGCTCAAGCGCCAGGACCACGACGCCTATCGCCTGCACCGCACCGTGACGCGCCCCTGGGGCACCTACACCGTGCTCGAGGAAGGCCCGCGCTTCAAGATCAAGCGCATCATGGTACGCCCGCAGGCCTGCCTGTCCCTGCAGATGCACCATCACCGCAGCGAACACTGGATCGTGGTCAGCGGCATGGCCTGCGTGACCAACGGCGAAGAGGAATTTCTGCTCGACACCAACGAGTCGACCTTCATCAAGCCGGGGCGCGAGCATCGCCTGAGCAACCCCGGGGTGATCGATCTGGTAATGATCGAGGTGCAAAGCGGCGAATACCTGGGCGAGGACGACATCGTGCGCTTTACTGATATCTATGGACGCGCCCCGGCAGCAGCGATCGGCTGAGGCCCGCCAGGCGCGTTTTCGCATTCAGCCTGTCGACGCCCCTGCGGCAAGAGAGGAAGTGGGTCATGCGCGTACTCTGGACACTGCCTTACCTGCCCTGGCCCACCACCAGCGGCAGCAAGGCCCGGCAATACCACCTGTTGCGTGGCCTGGCTGAACGCGGGCACAGGATCACGCTGCTGGTGCACTCGAAAGTTCCGCTTGGCGAGGCAGCCCGACAGGCACTGGAGCCACTGCTCGAGCGCCTGATCGTGTTGCCGCGAAGGCCTTTGCGCAGCCCGCTCAACCTGCTGGCGGCGCTATACGTCGGCTACCCGATGCGGGCCAGCACCAACGGCCTGGCGCCCCACCTGCGCCACTGCTTCGAAACGTTGCTGCGCGAGCAGTGGGATGTGATCCAGATCGAGCACAGCTACAGTTTCCAACCCTTCGAAAAGGCCCTGCAAGCCAGCGGCCTGCCTTTCATGGTCAGCGAGCATCATGTGGAGTCGGACACCGGCGCGGTGTGCCAGGACCGCCTGCCCCTGTGGCTGCGACCGTTCAACAGCTTCGACCGCTGGCGCTACCGGCGCTGGGAGTCGCGGGTGCTGCGCCAGGCCAGCGAAGTGGTGGCCGTCAACCCGCGCGATGCCGAACAGATCCGCCAGTTCACCGGCCGCCCTGCCGAGGTGGTGATCAACGGCGTGGACTACGAGTACTACCAGCACATCAGCGCCTGCCCGCACAGCCAGCGCCTGCTGCTGGTGGGCAACTTCGAATACGGCGCCAACCTGGAGGCGCTGGAGTGGGCGCTGGAGGAGATCCTGCCGCAGGTATGGCTGAGCAACCCGGCCGTGCGCCTGGCGGTGGTCGGACATGCCCTGCCCACCCAGTGGAAGCTGCGCTGGAACGACCCGCGCATCGAATGGATCGGCTACCTGCCCGACCTGCGTGAGCTGCAACGCCACTCGGCGCTGTTCTTTGCCCCGCTGCGCCATGCCGGCGGGTGCAAGATCAAGTTGCTCGAGGCCATGGCCGCAGGCCTGCCGGTGGTCACCACCACCCAGGGCGCAGCGGGGTTGGCAGTGCGCAACGGCGAGCATTACCTGGGTGGGGACGACACCGACACGCTGGCACTGATCATCACCCGCCTGCTGAGCCACCCGACGCGCATGCAGCAGTTGTCCGATGCCGCGCGCCAGTTCGTGCGCGAGCAGCATGACTGGAGCAGGGCCGCCGCGCAGCTGGAGAGCGTGTATGCGCGCCTCGCCGCGCAGGCCCCACTGGGCAACGACCGGGTTGCCCGGGGCCTGCTGCCGTCAGCCGAGTAGCTCGCTGAGGGGGATGAACTGCACGCTGTCGCCCTTGCCGGGCGCAGTGCCCTCGCGCACCTCCACCAGGCCCTCGGCCCACGCGGCGCTGCGCAGCACACCCGAGCTCTGGTTCTTGTAGATCAGCGCCTGGCCCTGCTCCATGCGCGCGCGCAGGTATTCGCGGCGATTGCCTGGCTTGGGCCAGTCGAAACCGGCAGGCACGCTGAACTGCAGCGGTGTCACGTCCTGCACACCCTGGCGGCGCAACAGGTACGGCCGGGTGAGCAGGCCGAAGGTGACCAGGGTCGACGCCGGGTTGCCTGGCAGGCCGATCACCGGCACCCCGCGAAAATGCCCGAAGGTCAGCGGCTTGCCGGGCTTGATCGCAAGCTTCCACAGCGACAGCTCACCTTCTTCGCGCAGGGCGATACCCAGGTAATCGGCCTCGCCCACCGATACACCACCGGTGGACAGAATCAGGTCGACGTCCTTGAGCTGGCCCAGGCGCTCACGGGTCAACGCCAGATCATCGGGCAGGATGCCGGCGTCCTTCACCTCGCAGCCCAGGCGCTGCAGCCAGCTGACCAGCAGGCGCCGGTTGCTGTTGTAGATCTGCCCGGGGCCCAGGGGCAGCCCCGGCTCGACCAGTTCGTCGCCGGTGGAAAGCACCGCCACCCGCACCTTGCGCACTACCGACAGCACCGCGCAGCCGAGCGAGGCAGCCAGGCCCAGCTCGACCGGCCCGAGGCGGGTCCCGGCGTCCAGCACGGTTTCACCTGCCCGGGTTTCCTGGCCCTGCGGGCGCACGTTGAGCCCGGCACTGAGCGGCTCGGTGAAACACACGCGTTGATCGGGCTGAACGTCGGCGTTCTCCTGCATCTCGACGCAGTCGGCCCCTGCCGGCAGCGGCGCACCGGTAAAGATGCGCGCACAGGTACCCGGCTCCAGAGGCGCAGGCGCCTGCCCGGCCTGAATGCGCTGGCTCACCACCAGCGGCGTGCCCTGCCAGTCGGCGTGGTGCAGTGCGTAGCCGTCCATGGCGCTGTTGGGCCAGGGCGGCAGATCAAGGCCGGCGACCAGCGCCGTGGCCAGCACACGGCCCTCGGCAGCAGCCAGTGGCACCGCTTCGCAGTCTTCGATGCGCGCCGCTTCGGCCAGCGCCAGCAAGCGCTCCAGTGCCTGCTCCACGGGCAGCAGCGGCTTTGCCGCAACAGGCTCAGCCACGGCTTTCACACGGCGCCGCCTGCTTGAGGTGCGCGACGAAATTGCACGGGCGATGGCGTACATCCAGTTGCTCGGCAAGAATCCCGTCCCAGCCGGTGCGTACCGCGTTGGTCGAGCCGGGCAGGCAGCACACCAGCGTACCATTGGCCAGCCCGGCCAGGGCGCGGGACTGCACGGTGGAGGTGCCGATATCGGCCAGGGAGATATGCCGGAACAGTTCACCGAAGCCGTCGACCTGCTTGTCGAGCAGGCAACCGACCGCCTCGGGGGTGCTGTCGCGGCCGGTGAAGCCGGTGCCGCCCGTGATCAGTACCACCTGCACCTGCTCGTCGGCGATCCAGGTAGCGACCTGCGCGCGAATCTTGTAGAGGTCGTCCTTGAGCAGTACACGGGCGGCCAGCGCGTGGCCGGCAGCAGTCAGGCGGTCGACGAACACCTGGCCGGAGGTATCGGTTTCCAGGGTGCGGGTATCGCTGACGGTCAGCACGGCAATGTTCAGCGGCACGAACGGTACATCAGCCTTGGCTTTCATGAGGAGGGTGAATCCATGACAGGGAAAGAATGCCGCCAGTTATATCACAGCCCTCCCCGCGCCCGCCCGCCAGCGGCCGATTGCATTGTTCCCGATCAATGACGCGGTTCAGCCGCTATGCTCAAGTTGCGAGGAACTTGCTGGGACGCGATGCGTCTCAATGACATGACCCGCAACTTCCCCCTCAATGGAGAAAGAATATGATTCAACGGACCCTCCCCGCTTTCCTGCTCGCCCTGGGCCTGGGCACCCTCGCCGGGTGTGCTTCGCCTACCGTGATCACGCTGAATGACGGACGTGAGATCCAGGCGGTCGACACCCCCAAGTACGATGAAGATTCGGGCTTCTATGAAATCGAACAGCTCGACGGCAAGAGCACCCGGATCAACAAGGACCAGGTCCGCACCGTGAAAGAGCTGTAAAAGGCAGTACAGACGGCAAGCTTCAGGCCCCTCGCCGGGGCTTGCCGGTCGCGTTTTTTTTTGAGTAGAATTTTGTCATCGGAGTGTAGCGCAGCCAGGTAGCGCGTCTCGTTCGGGACGAGAAGGCCGCAGGTTCGAATCCTGTCTCTCCGACCAGATCGGCAAAAACCACAAAGCCCGCTTTTGCGGGCTTTGTGGTTTCTGGCTGTACTGCATCCGCTGTGGCTCAAACCCGCCCCCACAAGGATGTCAAGCATCCGGCGGGGGCGGGCTCGATCCGCGAAGCGTCACCCGACGTTACTGCGCGGCCACCGCCGTCTCGTCCGGCAGCACCGGCACGAACAGCAGGTTCAGGCGCGAGCTGCTCCACTCACGGGTCTTGTTGGTCAGCTCGAGGTTGTTGTTGAGCTTCTGACCATAGGTCGGCACGATCTGCTTCAGCTTGGCCTGCCATTCAGGGGTCTTGATACGGTCCTTGAAGGTCTTTTCCAGCACGGTCAGCATGATCGGTGCGGCGGTGGAGGCACCTGGCGAGGCGCCCAGCAGCGCGGCGATGGTGCCGTCCTGCGAAGCCACCACCTCGGTACCGAACTGCAGGATGCCACCGTGCTCGGGATCCTTCTTGATCACCTGGACGCGCTGGCCGGCCTGCAGCAGTTTCCAGTCTTCGTTCCTGGCGTTGGGGAAGTACTCGCGCAGGGCATGCATGCGGTCTTCGAAGCTCAGCATCAACTGGCCCATCAGGTAGGTGCTCAGGTCGATGTTGTCGATACCAGCATGGGTCATCGGCATGATGTTGTGGGTGGTCAGTGCCGAGAACATGTCCAGCAGCGAACCGTTTTTCAGGAACTTGGTGGAGAAGGTCGCGAACGGGCCGAACAGCAGCACTTCCTTGCCATCGATGACACGGGTGTCCAGGTGCGGTACAGACATCGGCGGCGCACCGACCGAGGCCTTGCCGTACAGCTTGGCCTTGTGGCGTTTGACGATGTCCTGGTTGTCGGTCATCAGGAACTGGCCGCCCACCGGGAAGCCGGCATAGCCGTCAGCTTCCGGGATGCCGGACTTCTGCAGCAGATTGAGCGCGCCACCACCGGCACCGATGAACACGAACTTGGCCTTGACGCTGGTTTCGACGCCCTTGTTGGCGAGGTCGGCGACCACCACGGTCCAGGTGTTGTCGGCGTTGCGCACGATGTCGCGCACTTCGTGCGAGGTGTGCAGCTTGACGTTGTCATGCTGGGTCAGCGAAGCGAACAGCTGGCGGGTAATCTCGCCGAAGTTCACGTCGGTACCGATCGGCATGCGCGTTGCGGCAATTTTCTGGTCGGCGGCACGGCCTTCCATCACGATCGGCACCCACTTCTGGATCTGCGCGTGGTCTTCGGAGTACTCCATGCCACGGAACAGCGAACTGTGCTGCAGGGCCGCATGACGTTTCTTGAGGAACTCGACGTTCTTGTCGCCCCACACAAAGCTCATGTGCGGCACGTTGTTGATGAACGAGGTCGGGTTGTTCAGCACCTTCTGCTCGACCTGGTAGGCCCAGAACTGCTTGGAGATCTCGAACTGCTCGTTGACGCCCACCGCCTTGCTGATGTCCATCGAACCGTCAGCCGCTTCGCTGGTGTAGTTCAGCTCGCAGAACGCAGAGTGGCCGGTACCGGCGTTGTTCCAGGCGTTGGAGCTTTCCTCGGCCACCTTGTCCATGCGCTCGTACACGTCGATGGACCAATCCGGCTCCAACTCGTTGAGGTAGGTCCCCAGGCTTGCACTCATGATGCCGCCGCCGATCAGCAGCACGTCGACGGTCTTTTCCGGTTCACTGGGCTTGGAGCAACCCATGACGCTCAGGCACAGGAGCGTCAGCAGGATTTTTTTCATAGTTCAATCCAATTGAAGTGAAGTGATTGGCAATGACCATCACGCCCGCAGTGCACGCCCGTCTCTTGTGGTTCTGCGCGCGCAGGCCATGGCTCAAGGCATGGCGTCCAGGCCTTCGAGGCTGGCTGGCGGCTGGGGTATCGAGGGTGCGGGGAACGGTCTGACGCCATGGCTGCCGTAGCAGCCCTGAATGTTTCGCAAGGCTTAAGCCTGGGTCGCCTTAAGCAGAAAGCGGGCCAACTTGCACAAGACCAACGGCTAATAGCTAGGACCTGTGGTCGCACCCCATCGTTGATGGTTTTGCTGGCGACAATCCGCCACATTGCCCGACATAAAGGCCGGCAGGTGGCGGATTTCCCCCGGTCAGGCCCGCAGGCGCGCCGTCACCTCGCCCAACCGACCCGACAGGTCGTGCAAGTGCTGCCCGGCCTGCTCGGTCCGCTGCACGGCGCCCTGATTGGCGGTGGCGATGCGGGTGATCTCCACCAGGTTGCAGGACATGTCTTCGGCCACGCTGGTCTGTTCCTCGGCGGCGGTGGCGATCTGGCGGTTCATGTCGCGGATGGCCTCCACCGCCTGGGTGATGCGCTGCAACATGGCACCGGCACGCTGTACCTGTTCGGCCCCCTCCTCGCTGCGGGCCTGGCCGTTCTCGATGGCCTTGACCGCCTCCAGCGCGCCCGACTGCACGGCGCTGATGATCTGGTTGATCTCGGCGGTGGACGCCGCCGTGCGCTGGGCCAGGTTGCGCACCTCGTCGGCCACCACCGCGAACCCGCGCCCGGCCTGGCCGGCACGGGCCGCCTCGATGGCAGCATTGAGCGCCAGCAGGTTGGTCTGCTCGGCGATAGCGCGGATCACCTCCAGCACCTTGCCGATACGGGCGCTGTCCTGTTCCAGATGGCGAATCACCGCCGCCGTGCCGGCGATGTCCCGGTTGGCCGCGTCGATGGTGGCAATGGTCGACTGCATCACCTGCTCGCCGGCCTGGGCACTGTGGTCGGCATCATCCGCGGCGCGGGCCGCGTCCGCTGCATGGCGGGCCACCTCCTGGGCAGTGGCGGACATTTCCTGCATGGCCGTGGCCACCTGGTCGGTCCGCTGGAACTGGTCTTCGGTGCCCCGCGCCATGCCGCCGGCCAGGCTGCGCAGCTCGCCGCTGGCGGACTCCAGCTCCCGGGCGTTGTCCTGCAGGCGCCCTACCGTGTCGGCCAGAAAATCGCGCAAGGTATTGGCAGCCACCGCCAGGCGCCCCAGCTCGTCATGGCGCCCGCAGGCCACGCGGGCATCGAAGCGGCCCTGGCTCAGGTGTGCCACGTATTCGATCAGGCGTCGAATCGGCTCGATCAGGCTGCGATCAACCAGCCACAGGCTCAGCAGCGCAATCAGCAGCGCCGAGCCGAGCATCACCAGCAGCCCCAGCCACACCGTACGCTGCGCGCGGGCATCGATGGCCGCCGCCTGCACCTGGGCATCGGCACGCAACTGGCTGACCAATTCGCTCATCTGTTCGCTGGCCGCGCGGTCCACGCCCTTCACTGCCTGGTCCCCGACAGCGGGGTCGGCCCCTGCCGCGATGAACGCATCGCGACCGCGGGAATAGGCAGCACCCAGTTGCGCGTGGCTGTCCTTGAGCGCCTGCAGACGCGTTCTGAGCCCCGCATCGTCGGCGTTGGCCCGCACCAGCTGGGCCAGCAGCGCCTGCACCTGCTGTTCACGCGCCGAAAACTGCTGCCAGTACTTGTCCCGCTCGACCGGCTGCTTGCCGCGCAGCAATACGTTCTTCCATTCCTGCACCTGCACCTTGAACTGCAGGTTGGCTTCGTCGATCAGTTGCGAAGCCAGTATCGGCCCCTCCACCAGCTGGCCGTAGCCACGCACGCTGGCCGACAGGAACTGAAAGCACACCAGGGCGATCAGCAACATCGCCAGCAGGCTGCCAGCCAGCAGGGCGAGAATTTGCAGCCGCAGGGATTTACGCACGAACATCGCAAGGGTCTCGGAACAAGAGGATAGGAAAGCTGGCGCGCCACCTGCCGCACCAGTCAAAGACGTCCTTGTCCTCGTTCACCGGGCAAAAAAAAGCTGCCATCGAGCGATGGCAGCAAACTGCATTGAGCATTACGCAACAGCTGATCCGATACTCTCAGGGGATTGCTACAGAAATGTTACAGACGTACAAAATCTGTAACATTTCCTTCATGCGCTGTTGAACTGCAAGGCGGCAAGCCGCGCATACAGCGGGTTCTCGGCAATCAGCTGGCGATGGGTGCCCACCGCGACCAGCCGGCCCTGGTCGATCACGGCGATACGGTCGGCGTGCTGCACCGTGGCCAGGCGATGGGCGATGACCAGCGTGGTGCGCCCGGCCATGAGGGCTGGCAAGGCCTGCTGGATCAGGTACTCGCTTTGTGCGTCGAGGGCACTGGTGGCCTCGTCCAGCAGCAGGATCGGCGCGTCCACCAGCAGCGCCCGGGCAATGGCCAGGCGCTGGCGCTGACCACCGGAAAGCCCAAGCCCGGCATCGCCCAGGTGCGTCTGGTAGCCCTGCGGCAACTGCAGGATGAATTCATGGGCATGCGCGCTGCGCGCCGCTGCCTCGACCTCGGCACTGGTAGCCTCGGCACGCCCGTAGCGGATGTTGTCTTCGACCGTGCCGAAGAACAGCGCCGGGTTCTGCGCAACCAGTGCGAAATGCCGACGCAGGTCCTGCGGGTCGAGCCGGGTCAGTGGCTGGCCGTCGAGCAGTATCTGCCCCTGCTGCGGGTCGTAGAAGCGCAGCAGCAGGTCGAACAGCGTCGACTTGCCCGCCCCCGAGGGCCCGACCAGGGCCAGGGTCTCGCCAGGCACCACCGTCAGGCTCAGGCCGTCGATAGCCGCCGGGGTGGGCCGCGAGGGGTAGGCAAAATGCACCTCCTGCAGTTCGAGGCGGCCACTGACCCTGGGAGGCAGGCGCTCCAGCCCTTCGTCGGGGGCGTGGATCTCGCTGCGTGCCGCCAGCAGCTCGGCGATCCGCTCGGCTGCGCCCGCGGCCCGTTGCAGCTCGCCGATCACTTCGCTGAGGGTGCCGAAGGCGCTGCCGACGATCAGGCTGTAGAACACGAACGCCGCCAGCTCGCCGCCGGAAATACGCCCGGCGATCACGTCCATGCCACCGACCCACAGCATCACACCGACCGCCCCGAGCACCAGCACGATCACCAGGGTGATCAGCCAGGCGCGCTGCACGATTCGCTGGCGAGCGGTGGTAAAGGCAGCCTCCACGGTCAGGCCGAAACGCTGCTGGTCACGGGCCTGGTGGTTGTAGGCCTGCACGGTCTTGATCTGGCCGAGGGTTTCGGCCACGTAGCTGCCCACGTCGGCGATGCGATCCTGACTCTGGCGCGACAGGCCGCGCACCCGCCGGCCGAAGATCAGGATCGGCGCCAGCACCAGCGGCAAGGCCAGCACCACGATACTGGTGAGCTTGGGGTTGGTGACAAACAGCAGCACGATGCCGCCCAGCACCATCAGGGCATTGCGCAGGAACAGCGAGAGCGACGAGCCGATCACCGATTGCAGCAGCGTGGTGTCGGTGGTCAGGCGCGACTGGATCTCCGAACTGCGGTTGCTTTCGAAAAAGCCCGGGTGCAGGTAAACCAGGTGGTCGAACACCTGCTGGCGTATATCCGCCACGCACCGCTCGCCGATCCACGACACCAGGTAGAAACGACTGAAGGTACCCACCGCCAGTGCCAGCACCAGCAACATGAACAGGCCGATGGACTGGTTGAGCAGGTGTGGCGACTGGGTCATGAAACCCTGGTCCACCAGCAGGCGAATGCCCTGACCCATGGACAGCGTGATGCCTGCAGTGACCACCAGCGCCAGCAGTGCGGCCATGGCCTGTTTGCGGTAAGGGCGAATGAAACGCCAGGCCAGGCGCAGGGCCTGGCGCTGGCGAGCAGAAAGAAGGCTGGGCATGAAGGTCTTCGTTTATCCGGAGTGTGCAGGTCAGCCTACACCCGACCACCGGTCAGGCGCCAAGGAACTCTGCAGCGCGTGGGGCATCACTGACAAGACCAGGCAACAAGTTCACTAGAGCGTTTCGTTCTAAAGTGCCGCTGGAGATTTGTCTGACTTTCTGTTGGACTGGAGGTGTGACAGGGCTGTCATGGTGCGGTCATGTCGCGGATCTAGTCTGAGCTTGCAACCTGATGAGGAGACAGGAAATGAGCTTGCAAAACAGCAATACCCAAGCGCAACGCCCAAGCCATCCGAACCCGGCGTGCGGGTCGATCATCGATGCCCAGGGTCGGGAAATCGAGATCACCGAAGACATGATCAGAAAAGCCTGCGAGGACCTGGAGAAAAGCCGGGTAGAGCTCGCCAAGAAAGCCTGACCCCTATTCAAATCAACCCGGCCCTGGTGCCGGGTTTTTTATGCCTGGTGTAAAGCCCGCTTCGCCGGCAAGGCCGGCGCCTGCAGGGAGACCCGTTGCCGGCCGGCGAAAGCAGTACCTCACACCAACAGGCCACCCAACGCCTTGACCATCTGCTGCAACTGCGGCGCATCACCCTCGATGCGCACCATCAGCCCCTCGATCTCGCGCCGCGGCGGGTACTGTTTGCGCAACACATCGAAGGCCGCGCGCTGGGCCTGCGGGTCACGGTCAAGGCTGCGACGAAAATCCGCATCGTCGCGGCGCGGGTCGTACACCGCACGGCACAGTGTGGCCAGAGCCCAGGCCGGATCGGTTTCGGCCTGCAGGCTGAGCTGCGCCAGCCATGGGCGCGGCAGCAGGTCGGCCAGGCGCACCGTTTCGGCCTCGCCCCGCCAGGCGCAGAACGCCTGGTAGATCTGCGCCGTGCCGCGCTGCTTGCCATCCAGGCTGTAGCCGGCGATATGCGGGGTGGCAATCACGCACAGGTCGGCCAGCGCCTGATCGACCTGCGGCTCGCCCTCCCACACATCCAGCACCGCCTGCACATCGTCACGCGCCTGCAGCAGGCTGCGCAATGCCGCATTGTCGACCACCGGGCCGCGGCTGGCGTTAATCAGCCAGGCGCCGGGGCGCAGTTGCGCCAAGCGCTCGACGTCCAGCAGGTGCCAGGTCGAATGCTCGCCGCCCTTGGTCAAGGGCGTGTGCAGGCTGATCACATCGCACTCGGCCAGCACCTGCTCCAGGCTCACGTAGTCACCCCCCTCCTGCGCCTGGCGCAACGGATCGCATACCCGTACCGCCCAGCCCAGCCCGCGCAGCACCTCCACCAGACGCCCGCCGACTTCACCGGCGCCAACCACCCCGTAGGTGCGCCGCGCCAGGTCTGCGCCATCCAGCTCGGCCAGGGTCAGCAGGCTGCCCAGCACATAATCCACCACGCCCCGCGCATTGCAGCCCGGCGCGCTGGACCACTGGATACCGGCCTGGGCAAAGTAGTCCAGGGCCAGGTGATCGGTGCCGATGGTGCAGGTGCCGACGAAGCGCACCTTGCTGCCTTCGAGCAGGGCCTGGTCGACGTTTGTCACCGAGCGCACCAGCAATACATCGGCGTCCTGCACGCAGGCGCGGTCGATGCTGCGGCCCGGGTAACGGCGGATCTCGCCGAAGCCTGCGAAGAAGGCATCGAGCAGCGGTATATTCTCGTCGGCAACAATCAGCATGGCGCTCTCCTGTAAGGGAGCGCAGTGTAGGCCCATACACCCGGCTCGATCCAGCCGAGATAAAGCCCGCCGGTGTATTTCCTGACCCATGCGTCAAGGCGTAGACTAGGCGGTTTTCCGCGCCTTTATTGTGGACATCCGCCCCGTGACACAGTCGAACACCGCTACCACCCGCCTCTCCCGCCCAGCCAGGGTCGGCACTGAAGTGCGCAGCCTGCTGCAGTTGGCCACGCCGATCATCATCGCCCAGCTGGCCACCACCGCCATGGGCTTCGTGGATGCCGTGATGGCTGGCCGGGTCGGCCCGCGCGACCTGGCAGCGGTTGCCCTGGGCAACTCGATCTGGGTGCCGGTGTTTTTGCTGATGACCGGCATCCTGCTGGCCACCACGCCCAAGGTGGCGCAGCGCTTCGGTGCCGGCCAGCATGCCGAGATCGGCCCGCTGGTGCGCCAGGCCCTGTGGCTGGCCGGCGTGGTCGGCCTGGGCGGTTGCGGCCTGCTGCTCAGCGCCGAGCCGGTACTGCACCTGATGAAGGTCGACCCGGAACTGATCGCACCGTGCATGGGCTACCTGCAAGGCATCGCCTTCGGCCTGCCGGCGGTGGCGCTGTACTACGTGCTGCGCTGCAGCAGCGACGGCCTGGGCCGTACCCGGCCGAGCATGGTGATCGGGCTGAGCGGGCTGATGCTGAACATCCCGCTGAACTACGTGTTCATCTACGGCCACCTGGGCGTGCCAGCCATGGGCGGCGTGGGCTGCGGCTGGGCCAGCGGCATCGTGATGTGGTTCATGGCCCTGGCCATGGCGCTGTGGGTCGGCCGTGCAGCGGCCTATCGCCCGGCCCAGGTGTTCGCCCGTTTCGACTGGCCGCAATGGTCGGTGATCAAGCGCCTGCTCACGGTCGGCCTGCCGATCGGTATCGCGGTATTCGCCGAATCGAGCATCTTCGGCGTGATTGCCCTGTTGATCGGCAGCCTGGGCTCCACCGTGGTGGCCGGGCACCAGATCGCCCTGAACGTGAGTTCGCTGGTGTTCATGATCCCGTATTCGCTGGGCATGGCGGTAACCGTGCGGGTCGGCCAGGCCATCGGTGCCGGCGACCCGCGCCAGGCGCGCTTTGCCGCCGGGGTGGGCATGGGTACGGCGCTGGCCTACGCCTGCTTTTCGGCCAGCCTGATGCTGTTGCTGCGCGAGCCTATCGCCAGCATCTACACCACGGACCTGGCGGTGATCCAGATCGCCTCGATGCTGATCGTGTATTCGGCGCTGTTCCAGTTCTCGGACGCGATCCAGGTGACTGCGGCCGGCGCCTTGCGCGGCTATCAGGACACCCGCGTGACCATGATCCTGACCCTGTTCGCCTATTGGGGCATCGGCCTGCCGGTGGGCTACCTGCTGGGGCTTACCGACCACTTCGGGCCGGCCAGCGGCCCCAGCGGGCTATGGGAAGGCCTTATCGTGGGGCTGACCTGTGCGGCGCTGATGCTGTCGGTGCGCCTGGCGCGCAGCGCACGCAAGCGCATCCGCCAGCAGCGCCGGGGTTAGGCGAGTTTCTTGCGGATCCAGTACAGGTAGGTGCCGGCATCTTCCTGCTGCTGCACCAGTTCATGGTCCAGAAACACACAGAACTTGGGGATGTCGCGGCGGGTCGAGGGGTCGGTGGCAATCACCTTGAGCAGGCCGCCGGGCGCCAGGTCGCGGATGTGCTGGTGCAGCATCATGACCGGCTCGGGGCAGTTGAGGCCGGTGGCATCCAGGGTGGCGTCGGGGGTGAGGTCGGTCATCAGGTACTCCGGGGTCAGCGGTTGTTCGGTGTTGATTGAAGGCCTTGCCGGCGAAGGCCTCAACGCGGTTTCAGATCCAGACGACGCAGGTGACACGTCACCTCTTCACGGTCGTGATACAGCTGCTTGCAGCCGATCGACACCTTGACCTTGCGCGCCTTGAATCCGTCCTCGATACGCTCGAGCAGCCGCCGCACCTCGGCATAGCGCTGCTTCATCGGCAGCTTGAGGTTGACCACCGCCTCGCGGCACAGCCCTTCCCCCAGCCAGGTTTCCAGCAGCGCTGCGCTGCGCGCCGGCTTCTCGACAATGTCGCACACCATCCAGTCCACGGTCTGCCTGGGCTTGTAGGTAAACCCGTCGGCCATCAGGTGCTGCACCAGCCCGGTATCCATCAGGCTCTCGGCCATCGGCCCGTTGTCGATCGCGGTCACCAGCATGCCGCGCTTGACCAGCTGGTAGGTCCAGCCACCCGGTGCGGCGCCCAGGTCGACCCCGGTCATGTCGCCCGACAGGCGCTGCTCCCACTGCTCACGCGGGATGAAGTGGTGCCAGGCCTCCTCGAGCTTGAGGGTCGAACGGCTCGGCGCCTCGCGCGGAAACTTCAGGCGCGGGATGCCCATCGGCCACATCGCCGAGTTGTCCGCTGCGGCCAGCCCCACGAACACGCGCCGGCCACTGACGAAGGTCAGCAGCAGACGCGGCCTGGCCGGGTCGTCAACCAGCCGGCCAGCCTTGCTCAAGGCCTTGCACAACGGCGCCTCGAACTTGCGGCAGAAGGTCGACAGCTCTTTGCCGTCATTGGTGTCCATCACCTCCAGCCACACGCTGCCACACACCGGGTAGGCGGCCAGGTGCTCGAGCAGCACGCTGATACGGTCGGTTTCGGGCAACTCGACGAAGCTGCCGCGGGCCCACTGGCGCGGAAAGATCAGCTGCTTGAAACGCAGCTCGCGCATCAGGCGCTCGGCGCCCTCGGCGTCGTTGCACACGAACTCGGCACAGGCGCTCTGCGGCTTGCCCTTGGCATAACCGGCAACCCCCAGGCGTGCGGCATGCTCGGCGATCTCGGCGCACACTTCACCCTCGAAACCGGGCCGGCAATGCATAAACAGGGTATTCATCAACTACTCCAGAACGGCTGGCCTGCACGCCAACCCTGACCGGGCGCAACACCTGCACACGGCAAATCGGCGAATGATAAAGCAGTTTAGGAACTGGCGACACGCCCCGCCGGTCCAGTACATGGTCAGGTCCGCCAAACAGGGCTAACCTGACCGCTTAGCCAGGTCCGTGCCGTGCGGACCGTCACAGAGGCGGTGAACTGGCGACTGCAAGGATGATTGCCAGGCACCGACGCAGAAGGAGTTGGCAGATGCCCTCGCTCGACAGCCTGAAAACCCTCAAGACCCTGACGGTGGAGAACCGTGAATACCATTACTACAGCCTGACCGAGGCCGCTCGCAGCCTCGGCGACCTGCAGCGCCTGCCGATGTCGCTCAAGGTGCTGCTGGAAAACCTGCTGCGCTGGGAAGACGGCAAGACCGTCACCGGCCAGGACCTGCACGCACTGGCCGAATGGCTGCAGCAGCGCCGCTCGGACCGCGAGATCCAGTACCGCCCGGCACGGGTGCTGATGCAAGACTTCACCGGCGTGCCCGCCGTGGTCGACCTTGCCGCCATGCGCGCCGCCATGGCCAAGGCCGGCGGCGATCCGCAGCGCATCAACCCGCTTTCCCCGGTCGACCTGGTGATCGACCACTCGGTGATGGTCGATCGCTACGCCACCGCACAGGCCTTCGGCGAGAACGTCGACATTGAGATGCAGCGCAACGGCGAACGCTATGCGTTCCTGCGCTGGGGCCAGAACGCCTTCGACAACTTCAGCGTAGTGCCGCCGGGCACTGGCATCTGTCACCAGGTCAACCTGGAGTACCTGGGCCGCACCGTGTGGACCCGCGAGGAAGACGGACGCACCTATGCCTTCCCCGACACCCTGGTCGGCACCGACTCGCACACCACCATGATCAACGGCCTGGGCGTGCTGGGCTGGGGCGTGGGCGGCATCGAGGCAGAGGCGGCCATGCTCGGCCAGCCGGTGTCGATGCTGATCCCCGAGGTGATCGGGTTCAAGCTGACCGGCAAGCTGCGCGAAGGCATCACCGCCACCGACCTGGTGCTGACGGTGACGCAGATGCTGCGCAAGAAGGGCGTGGTGGGCAAGTTCGTCGAGTTCTACGGCGACGGCCTGGCCCAGTTGCCCCTGGCCGACCGCGCGACCATTGCCAACATGGCGCCGGAGTACGGCGCCACGTGCGGTTTCTTCCCGGTGGACGACGTGACCCTGGACTACCTGCGCCTGTCCGGTCGCCCCGCCGCCACCGTGCAACTGGTGGAGGCCTACTGCAAGGCCCAGGGTCTGTGGCGCGAGGCGGGCCAGGAGCCGGTGTTCACCGACACCCTGGCACTGGACATGGACGAAGTCGAAGCCAGCCTGGCCGGGCCCAAGCGCCCGCAGGACCGTGTGGCGCTGTCCCAAGTGGCCCAGGCATTCAACAACTTCATCGGCTTGCAACTGAAGGTGTCGACCAAGGAGGTTGGGCGCCTGGAAAGTGAAGGGGGCGGCGGCGTCGCGGTGGGCAATGCCGACCAGGCCGGCGAAATCGAATACGAGCACGAGGGCGCCAATCACCTGCTCAAGGACGGTGCCGTGGTGATCGCCGCGATCACCTCCTGCACCAACACCTCCAACCCCAGCGTGATGATGGCTGCCGGGCTGGTGGCCAAGAAGGCCGTGGAAAAAGGCCTGCAGCGCAAGCCCTGGGTCAAGACCTCACTGGCCCCCGGCTCCAAGGTGGTGACCGACTACTACAAGGCGGCCGGGCTGACCCCTTATCTGGATGCCCTGGGCTTCGACCTGGTCGGCTACGGCTGCACCACCTGCATCGGCAACTCCGGCCCGCTGGCCGAGCCGATCGAAAAGGCCATCACCCAGGCCGACCTTACCGTCGCCTCGGTACTGTCGGGCAACCGCAACTTTGAAGGCCGGGTACACCCGCTGGTCAAGACCAACTGGTTGGCGTCGCCGCCGCTGGTAGTGGCCTACGCCCTGGCCGGCAGCGTGCGCGTCGACCTGTCCAGCGAGGCCCTGGGCCTGGGCAAGGACGGCAAGCCGGTGTACCTGCGCGACATCTGGCCCAGCCAGCAGGAAATCGCCGAAGCCGTGGCCAAGGTCGATACCGCGATGTTCCACAAGGAGTATGCCGAGGTATTTGCCGGCGACGCACAGTGGCAGGCCATCGAGGTGCCGCAGGCAGCGACCTATGTGTGGCAGGAGGACTCCACCTATATCCAGCATCCGCCCTTCTTCGACGACATCACCGGCCCGCTGCCGGTCATCGAAGACATCCACGGCGCCCGGATACTCGCGCTGCTAGGCGATTCGGTGACCACCGACCACATCTCGCCCGCCGGCAACATCAAGGCCGACAGCCCGGCCGGACGCTACCTGCGCGACAAGGGCGTGGAGCCGCGGGACTTCAACTCCTACGGCTCGCGTCGCGGCAACCATGAGGTCATGATGCGCGGCACCTTCGCCAACATCCGCATCCGCAACGAGATGCTCGGTGGCGAGGAAGGCGGCAACACGGTGCATGTGCCCAGCGCCGAGAAGCTGGCGATCTATGACGCGGCCATGCGCTACAAGGCCGAAGGTACACCACTGGTGGTGATCGCCGGGCAGGAATACGGCACCGGTTCCAGCCGCGACTGGGCCGCCAAGGGCACCAACCTGCTGGGGGTCAAGGCGGTACTGGCCGAAAGCTTCGAGCGTATCCACCGCTCCAACCTGGTGGGCATGGGCGTGCTGCCCCTGCAGTTCGCCGAGGGCCAGACGCGCAAGACCCTGGGGCTGACCGGCCATGAGCGCATCGACATTCTCGGCCTCAGCCAGACCCAGGTGCAGCCACGCATGACGCTGACCCTGCACATCACCCGCGAAGACGCATCGACGCAGCAGATCCAGGTACTGTGCCGCATCGATACGCTCAACGAAGTGGAGTACTTCAAGGCTGGCGGCATTCTGCACTACGTGCTGCGCCAGTTGATCGCGAGCTAGCCTGAAGCAGGCCCGGCGCCGTTGCGCCGGGCCTGCACTGGCCCGCCGTGTGGCCACTGAGTTCGACCTGAACCAGAGGCACTGTGCGGCGTTGCCCGCCCGCTACCTGCCCCCGCGTGAACACCAGGTCACTAGCTGACTAACATGACAAATATATGAAAGAATGCAAACAAGTTGCTTGACTTTGCAGCCTTTCAACTACAACACGAACAGCTAAGGCACCTTGAGCCGGATCAATATTCTTTAAATATCCATTCAATAAAAACGCCTGTCTGCCGATACACCACGAAAGCCTTCCGGATAGAACAGCTTATGCGTAACAATCAGCCGATTACCCAGCGCGAACGGACTTTCCCTGCCCAACAACGTCTGATATCGACCACCGATGCCAAGGGTGTGATCACCTACTGCAACGATGCCTTCGTCGAGATCAGCGGCTTTTCGCGGGAGGAGCTCATTCGTGCGCCACACAACCTGGTCCGGCACCCGGATGTGCCGCCGGCTGTGTTTGCGCATATGTGGAGTACGCTCAAGCAGGGCCTGCCGTGGATGGGCATCGTCAAGAACCGCTGCAAGTCGGGTGATCATTACTGGGTCAACGCCTACGTCACCCCCATCTTCGAGAACAACCAGGTAGTCGGCTACGAGTCGGTGCGGGTCAAGCCCAGCGCCGAACAGATCCGTCGCGCCGAGGCGCTGTATCACCGCATCAATCAGGGCAAGCCACCCATTCCGCGCCGCGACCGCTGGCTGCCGGTACTGCAGGACTGGCTGCCGTTCATCCTGGTCAGCCAGGTCGGCTTCCTGATCGGCAGCTGGCTGGGCCACTCCTGGGGCTTCGCCGTGGCGGCCGCCCTGTCGGTACCGCTGGGGCTGCTGGGCCTGAGCTGGCAGCAGCGTGGCCTCAAGCGCCTGCTGCGCCTGGCCGAACAGACCACCTCCGACCCGCTGATCGCGCAGATGTACACCGACAGCCGCGGCGTGCAGGCTCGCCTGGAAATGGCCATGCTCAGCCAGGACGCGCGCCTCAAGACCTGCCTGACCCGCCTGCAGGACACCGCCGAGCACCTCAACGAGCAGGCGCGCCAGTCCGACACCCTGGCCCACAACAGCTCCTCGGGCCTGGAGCGCCAGCGCGTGGAGACCGAGCAGGTGGCCGCTGCCGTCAACCAGATGGCCGCCACCACCCAGGAAGTGGCCAACCACGTGCAGCGCACCGCCGATGCCACCCAGGAAGCCAACCGCCTGACCGGGCGCGGCCGCGACATCGCCGGCGAAACCCGCGATGCGATCCAGCGTCTGTCGGCTGCCGTGGGCGAAACCGGCCTGACCGTGACCCAGCTGGCCCGCGACAGCGACGAGATTGGTGGCGTGGTCGATGTGATCAAGGGCATTGCCGACCAGACCAACCTGCTGGCGCTCAACGCCGCCATCGAAGCGGCACGCGCCGGTGAAATGGGCCGCGGCTTCGCGGTGGTGGCCGACGAAGTGCGTCAGCTGGCGCAGCGCACCAGTGAATCGACCGGGCAGATTCACGGCCTGATCGCCAAGCTTCAGCAAACCGCCAGCAATGCCGTACAGACCATGGAAACCGGCCATCGCCAGGCCGAGGAAGGTGTGGCACGGGTGATGGAAGCCGACCAGGCGCTGGTGGGCATCAGCGAGGCGGTGGCCAACATCACCGACATGACCACGCAGATTGCCGCCGCTACCGAAGAGCAGACCGCAGTGGCCGATGAAATCAGCCGCAACATCAGCACCATCGCCCAGCTTGCCGACCAGACCTCCGAGCAGGCCCAGCATTCGGCGCTGCTCAGCGAGGAACTGACCCTCACCGCCACCACCCAGTATTCCCTGGTGGAGCGCTTCAACCGTTGACCCGGTGGCGCACAACCTCTGGTTGTGCGCCCACAGCGGTCTACCAGTCCAGTGTCAGCCGGCTTTCGAAATAGCGCTCCTGCCCATCGAGCGGGTCGTTGAAGCGCAGGTTGTGGGCCAGCAGCTTGAGTGGCCTTGCGTAGTCATCGGGCCCCTGCACGATCTGCGGGTAGAACGGATCATTGCAGATACTCGCCCCCAGCGCCGTCATGTGCACCCGCAACTGGTGGGTCTTGCCGGTGACCGGTGACAGGCCGTAGCGCCACCACTCGCCGTTTTTTTCCAGAACCCGGGCAATGGTTTCGCTGTTGCTGATGCCGGGCACCTCCTGCATGCGAAAGAACGGCTCGCCATTGACCAGCCGGCTCTTGTGCACCCGCGGGAACTCCAGCTGCGGCAAGGCGCGGGCAATGGCCTGGTAGTGCTTGTCGATCTGTCGGGTGGGAAACAGCTGCTGATAGGCCGAACGGCTTTGCGGGTTGGCCGAGAACAGCACCAGGCCTGCCGTGTGCCGGTCGATGCGGTGCAATGGCACCAGGTGCGGGTTGTCGAGCCGGCGAATCAAACGGCGCAGCAACGTGTGCTCGACATATTCGCCAGTGGGCGTCACCGGCAGAAAGTGCGGTTTGTCGGCCACCACCAGGTGCTCGTCGACGTGCAGGATATGCTCCTGCACCGGGATCGGCTTTTCGTTGGGTACTTCGCGAAAATAGTGGATACGCAGGCCTGGCTTGTAGGCAAGGCCCACGTCAATCGGCGCGCCCTGGGCATCCAGCACCCGCCCACGGGCGATGCGATCGAGCCATTGTTCACGGCTGATCGCCTTGAAGTGGTCGCACAGGCAGTCGAGCACGGTGGCCCAACTGCCCGGTGGCAGGCAGACAGTGCTGGCCTGGTGCTGGGCCGGATCGAAAGGGACACTCATGGACATGCTCGCCAGTTGGGGGCCGTCCATTATCCGGCATGCCTGCCGGCTCAGCCAGCCCGGGTTGCCGCAGCCTCGGTAAACTCCTTGAGCCAGCGCAGCACATCCACCGCCTCCCAGCGGCCCGGATCGTACAACGCATACATCAGGCCCTGATAACCGACCACATCCAGCGCCCGGTGGTAACCGGCGCGCTGGAACAATGCCTCGATCTCGGCAAAGCAGGTATTGAAGTGGATCTTGCTGAAAGGGGTCTTGCCCTCGGTGACCAGGCCATCGAGGCGCAATTCGAGCACGGCCTCGCGCACCTGTTCGACAGCCATGCGGTTGACGCTGTATTTCAATTGTTCGACGTTGACCATCGTCCGGCCCCTCTGGCGCAAGCGCTCACCCGATTACTGTATTTGCATACAGTGTATGAATGAACAGTACTCACTGCAACCCCGGCAGGTAGCCGGTACCCTCGCGCACCGTCAGCACCTGCTTGCGCCCTGCCCCTTCGGCGATGGCCAGGTGAACCCAGCGGTCGAACTCCAGAATGAGCTGGTCGAACGCCAGACCGCTGTCCAGGATACGTTGCGCCACCACCAGGGGTGAAAGCGCCGCCACGCTGATATCGGCTGCCAGCCCGAGGGTATGCGCACTGCCGCTCACCCCGCCGACACGACGGTTGAGCTCGTTGCTGCGGTAGGCACTGTTGACGCGGATGGGATGCCCGAGCAGGCTGCGTACCTGCTCCAGGGTCTGGCTCAGACGGCGCAGGTTGGCCAGCGCATCGGGGTCGGGCTGGTTGGTCAGGCCTTCACGCCGGGCAGTTTCGGAAGCAGTCAGTTCTTCCAGTGTGAAATGCGGACTCAGGTGCATGGTTCGCCACTCCTTGGCGGATGAGACTTCGTCACGGGTGTATGCTGCGCTGGGGATTCTCCAACAGCACCTGCGCCGTTGCATCACAGATTGTGCATCGGCATGTGAACACCCCGCTGGCGACGCTCAGCTCAGAAACGCGACCACCTGCTCGGTATCGAACGGCCAGAGCAGCTCGGCACCGGAGTCACAGCGACGCAGCACCGGAATCAGCAGGCCGTAGCGCTCGACATCGGCCGGATCATCGGCAATATCGACCAGCTCGACCAGCAGCCCGTGTTCGACAAGCGGCATCAGAATGGCCTCGGCCACCTCGCACAGGTGACAGCCCAGGGTGCCGAGCAGTTGAGTTTCAGGAAGCATGGGAAGTACCGTGAAACGTGAAAAGCGGACCCGTATTCTAGGCCCGTACACCTGGCGGGTCGAGACACCAACGACTGACCTGGGTCAGCCTGCGTGGCCTCGAGCGCTGTAAACTGACAAATTTTTTCGCGCCCGTCGGCATTGCAATGGAGTGTATTGAGTGTTTGCCAACCTGCTGATCATCCTGGCCTCGTCACTGGTGGTCATCGCCATTTTCCGGCGCCTGCAGCTGCCCCCCGTGCTGGGCTACCTGTGCGTCGGCCTGTTCGTCGGCCCCACCGCCCTGGACTGGGTCAATGAAAGCGAAGAACTACCCGACCTCGCCGAAATGGGCGTGGTGTTCCTGCTGTTTTCCCTGGGCCTTGAATTCTCTCTAAGCAAGATGCTCGCCCTGCGCCGCGTGGTCTTCGGCCTGGGCAGCCTGCAGGTGATCTGCTCGGCGCTGCTGCTGGCCGGCCTGCTGGGGCTGCTTGGCATGCCGGCCGGGGCTGCCCTGCTGCTGGGCGGCGGCCTGGCGCTGTCGTCCACCGCCATCGTCAGCAAGGAGCTCACCAGCCTCGGCGAAATCTTCAGCAGCCACGGCCAGAACGCCATTGGCGTGCTGCTGTTCCAGGACGTGATTGCGGTACTGCTGCTGACCCTGGTGCCGGTGTTCGCCGGCCAGGGCGGCCAGGCCTGGTACTGGGCGCTGCCGCTGACCCTGGGCAAGACCGTGATCCTGTTCATCGGCCTGCTGCTGGCCAATCGCTGGCTGCTGCCGCGCCTGTTCCACGAGGTGGCCCGCTCGCACTCGGCCGAGCTGTTCGTGCTGCTGGCGCTGGTGATCGTGCTGCTGACCGCCTGGCTTACCCACCTGCTGGGCCTGTCTCCTGCACTGGGGGCGTTCCTCGCCGGGATGCTGCTGGGCGAAAGCAACTATCGCCACCAGATCGAAGCCGATATCCGCCCCTTCCGCGACATCCTGCTGGGGCTGTTCTTTGTCAGTATCGGCATGCTCATCGACCTGCAACTGTTTGCCAGCCACGGCCTGGAAATCCTCGGCCTGACCCTGGCCCTGCTGGCCATCAAGGGGGTGGTGGTGGCGGTGCTGGTCAAGCTGCGCGGCAGCGACAGCGAAACCGCCTGGCGCAGTGGCGTGGCCCTGGCCCAGGGCGGCGAGTTCTGCTTCGCACTGATGGCGCAGATGCAACAGACCCGCCTGCTGCCCGAAGACCTCGGGCACCTGCTGCTGGCCGCCACCTTCTGTTCGATGCTGGTCACCCCGCTGATGCTGCGCGGCGCTCCGGCGCTGGCCGCCCGCCTGCATCGCAAACCCAACCAGGAGGTGCAACTCGAAGAGATCCAGGCACAAAGCGCCTCGCTCAGCGGGCACGTGCTGATCTGTGGTTATGGCCGGGTAGGCCAGTCCATCGGGCGCTTCCTGCGGCGCGAACAGCTGGCCTTCATTGCCCTGGACGACGACCCGGTCAGGGTGCAGGAGGCCGCCGCCGGCGAGCAGCGCGTGCACTACGGCGACTCGCGGCGCGGCGAACTGCTGGCGGCCATCGGCCTGGAGCGTGCCCGGCTGCTGGTGATCGCGGTGGACAAGACCGATGTCGCCATGAGCGTGCTCAAGGCCGCCCGTCACTTCAACACCCAGGTGCCGATCCTGGTGCGCACCCGCGACGACAGCCTGCGCGACGAACTGCGCGCCGCAGGTGCCACGGCGGTGGTGCCGGAGTTGCTGGAGTCCAGCCTGATGCTCGCCTCCCATGCCCTGGTGATGCTCGGCGTACCCCAGGAGCGTGTACAGCAGCGTATCGACGAGGTGCGCCAGAGCCGCTATCGCCTGCTGCACGGGTTCTACCAGGGGGCGCAGACCAGCCCGGTCGACAGCGAAGGCCTGCCCAAGGTCATGCTGCATGCGGTCAACCTGGGCGCCGATGCCTATGCCTGCGGTCGCCCGCTGACCGAGCTGGGCCTGGACCTGCTCGGGGTGGAAATACAGGCCGTGCAGCGCGATGGCGAGGAAGTGGCCCTGGCCACCGATACCTGCCTGCATGCCGGTGACGCGGTGCTGCTGAGCGGCCCCTCCAACGCCATCGATGCCTGCCAGGCCCGCCTGCTGACCGGGCGCTAGCGGCTGCCGTGCGCACTACCCTGGCCCGCCATGTGGGGGCCGGGGGCGCGAATGCAGCGCTGACGTGGAGTTTTTTCCGGGGTTTGTCGTGGATTGGGTTATGGTTTATCGACCGGCCGTCGTTTCGCGCCCTGATCTGGCGCGGCCGCCCGGCCTGCTGCACCAAGGCAAGGCAAATGCTGTACCACTGCCGATTGCACTGAACCTTACGCAGCGCTCGGCACTCGAAATGCCAGACGCCCACTTGACACGGAGAGACCCATGGCCCGCAAAACTGCAAAAGACATCCTTCAGGCAGACTTCGAAATCCTGGTACAGGATGCCGAAAAACTGCTGGAGCACTCCGCGACCCTGGCCGGCGATCAGGCCGACGAGTTGCGCAGGCAGATCGAGGAAAGCGTGTCGCGTGCCCGCGAGACCCTCAAGCAGACCCAGGACTCGGTACGTGAACGCAGCCAGGCTGCACTCAGCGCCACCGAGGACTACGTGCAGTCCAACCCCTGGCAATCCGTCGGCATTGCCGCTGGCGTGGGCTTTCTGATCGGCCTGCTGGCCAGTCGTCGCTGAGGTACGGGGTATGGAAACCGAAACCACCGGCTCGTCTTCACGGCGCCTTGGCGCCGCCATCCTTGGTCTGCTGCACGGCCACGTCGAACTGTTCGGCATCGAACTGCAGGAACAGAAGGCGCGCACCCTGAGCCTGCTGCTGTTCGCCGGGCTGGCCCTGGTGTTCGCCCTGCTGTTGCTGACGGCCTTGTCGGCGCTGCTGCTGATTCTGCTGTGGGACAGTTATCGCCTGGCCGGCATCATCGGCCTGTGCGTGTTCTACAGCCTGGCGGCGGTGTTCTGCGGGCTGCGCCTCAAGGCAGCGGTGTTCGACGAGTCCTCGCCGTTCCATGCCACCCTCGAAGAACTTGCCAAGGACCGGGAGCGCCTGTTGCCATGAGCCTGCCTGAATTGCCGCAAACCACCGACCGCCGCGAACTGCGCAAGGCCCTGGTACGCCTGCGCCTGGAAATGCGTCGCCAGGAAATCCGCCACGAATCCGGGCAACTGCTCAAGCCGCTGACACGCCTGCGCGGGGTGGGCGACTCCCTGCAAGGCGGGCTGCAGGGCGGCCTGGGCATCAAGCACGCGCCCCTCTGGGGTATCGGCGCCGTGGTGCTGCTGGGCTTTCTGACCGGCAAGGGCGCACGCAACGGCAGCCTGACACGGCTGGCCGGTGTGGGCAGCAGCCTGACCCCGCTGATACGCCTGTTCATGCAGTCAAGGCGCTGAACGCAAACTGGCTGCATTCTTGCAATACGAGGCGGCGGGCCGCAGGCTTGCCGTGCTGAGCATCCGGCCAGCCGTCTCGTAAAAACAAGGAGCCGCCGTGTACGACGGGCACCCGCTCGCCTGCTATCAACCCTTCATCGATACGGCCACTGGCCGCATCGCCGGTATCGAAGCCCTTGGCCGACTGGTTCAGGCCGACGGCCAGCTGCGCTCGGTCGGCCCGCTGTTCATTGACCCGCAAATGCCCACCGCAGCCCTGCGCACCCTCGATCGCACGCTGCGTGGCCAGGCCCTGGCAACCTTCAGCCAGGCACCGGGCGACTGGTTTCTGAGCCTGAACATCTCGCCCCGCTGGATCAGCGAGCTGGCTGCCGACGAGCCCTTGCCCAGCCTGATGCAGGTACGACAGCACGGCATCGATCCACGCCGGGTGGTCTTCGAGATCACCGAACAGGGCGGCGACCTGCAGCGCCTGGCCGATGTGGTCACGCGCTATCGCCAGGCCGGCGCACGCATCGCCATCGATGATTTCGGCGCCGGCTACTCGCAGCTGGACCGGGTGCTGGCGCTGCAGCCAGACATTCTCAAGCTCGACATGCGCCTGTTCCAGGCCGCCGCCCGCGGCGGGCCCAGCAGCGAAGTGGTCAAGGCCCTGGCCCAGATGGCCGAGAAGACCGGGTGCTGGATCATTGCCGAAGGCGTCGAGAACGAGGCCGAGCTTGACTTCGCCCTGGAATGTGGCGCGCGTTACCTGCAGGGCCACCTGTTCGCCCAGGCCCAGGCCGGTTTTTTCGCCAGCGATGCATTCGTCACCCGCTTCGGCCACCTGCGCGAGCGCTACGTGCAGGCCAAGCTGGACGAGCGCGCACGGCTGATGCAGCGCCGCCAGCAACTGGCCGAACTGATGCCCCGGCTGCAGGCCTGGGCGCAGGCCCAGGCCTCGGTCGAACAGTTGCCGAACCTGCACGCCTACCCTTGGGTGCTGCGGTTTTTTCTGTGTGACCGGCACGGCACCCAGCTCACCCCCAATCTGGAATGGCACGGCCAGCACTGGCACGTGAACAACGGCTACCAGGGCCACAACTGGTCATGGCGGCCCTACTTTTATCACCTGCTGGCCGAGGGCTGGGATGAGCGCCGGTTGATTCTGTCCAGCACCTACCGCGACGCCACCACCAACCAGTACTGCATGACCGCCGGCCAGTTCTTCGACGACGGGCGCCGCCTGCTGCTGATCGACCTGGATGCCGATGGCCTCTGAGGGTTGCGGCCACGTCCGGGACACGGGAAGCTAGGGGCCTGCCCCGCACTGGAGAACCGGCCTTGGACTGGCACACACTGCTTACCCGCGAACGCCTCGGCAAAACCCTGCACAGCCCCGAAGAACTCGGGCGCAGCCCCTTCCACAAGGACCACGACCGGATCATCTTCTCGGGTGCCTTTCGCCGCCTGGGGCGCAAAACCCAGGTACACCCGGTCACCAGCAACGATCACATCCACACGCGCCTGACCCACTCGCTGGAGGTCAGTTGCGTGGGCCGCTCGCTGGGCATGCGGGTGGGCGAGACACTGCGCGACAGCCTGCCGGACTGGTGCGCGCCCAGCGACCTGGGCATGGTGGTGCAGTCTGCCTGCCTGGCCCACGATATCGGCAACCCGCCGTTCGGCCACTCCGGCGAGGACGCAATCCGGCACTGGTTTCAGCAGGCCGCCGGACGCGGCTGGCTGGATGCGATGAGCGATGCCGAACGGGGCGACTTCCTCAATTTCGAAGGCAATGCCCAGGGCTTTCGCGTGTTGACCCAACTGGAGTATCACCAGTTCGATGGCGGCACGCGCCTCACCTACGCCACCCTGGGCACCTACCTCAAGTACCCCTGGAGCGCCCGCCACGCCGATGCCCTGGGCTACAAGAAGCACAAGTTCGGCTGCTACCAGAGCGAGCTGCCGTTGCTGGAGCAGATCGCACGCAAGCTGGGCATGCCGCAACTCGAGCCGCAACGCTGGGCCCGGCACCCGCTGGTGTACCTGATGGAGGCCGCCGACGATATCTGCTATGCGCTGATCGACCTGGAAGACGGCCTGGAAATGGAGCTGCTCGACTACGCCGAGGTAGAAGCGCTGCTGCTGGGGCTGGTGGGTGACGACCTGCCGCAAACCTACCGCCAGCTGGGCCCCGGGGATTCGCGCCGGCGCAAGCTGGCGATCCTGCGCGGCAAGGCGATCGAGCACCTGACCAACGCCGCCGCGCGGGCATTCGTCGAGCAGCAGCAAGCCTTGCTGGCCGGCACCCTGCACGGCGACCTGGTCGAGCACATGCACGGCCCGGCCAAGCGCTGTGTGCTGCAGGCAAAGGACATGGCGCGCAAGAAGATCTTCCAGGACAAGCGCAAGACACTGCATGAAATCGGTGCCTACACCACGCTGGAGATTCTGCTCAATGCATTTTGCGGCGCAGCGCTGGAACAGCACGGCGGACGCACGCCATCGTTCAAGCACCGGCGCATCCTTGACCTGCTGGGCAACAATGCGCCCGACCCCAACAGCACATTGCACAGCGCCTTCCTGCGCATGATCGACTTCATTGCCGGCATGACCGACAGCTATGCCAGCGAAATGGCCCGCGAAATGACCGGGCGTTCAAGCCCGATCTGATGCAGTTGACCCGATCAATACGCTGCAACTTCCACGTATGTAACGTAGGCGATTGCAGCCGTATTGATTAGTGCGCAAAACGATGTGGCGCGCTTGAAAATCAACTATTTGTAGCCTTGCGCCCAACTTATTGTAGGAATTTTCCCATATTAAGTTTGAGCGCAACTCTATTTACGTGCACGCCTTCCAACTGGGCTATGGTGCGGCTTCTTTATGGCCCCTACCTGGAAGGTGATTATGCACTCCGTATTTATTGTCGACGATCATCCCGTCATTCGCCTGGCTGTACGCATGTTGCTGGAGAACGAGGGTTATCGGGTCACCGGCGAATCCGACAATGGCGTGGACGCCATGCAGATGACCCGCGAAACCGTGCCCGACCTGATCATCCTCGACATCGGCATCCCCAAGCTGGACGGCCTGGAAGTGCTGTCACGCTTCAACAGCATGGCCGTACCGATGAAGGTTCTGGTGCTGACTGCGCAATCACCCGTACTGTTTGCAACACGCTGCATGTTGTCGGGGGCCTGCGGTTATGTATGCAAGCAGGAGGACCTCAGCGAGTTGCTCAGTGCCATCAAGGCGGTACTTTCCGGTTACAACTATTTCCCCAGCCAGGCAATAAACCCACTTCGCCATCAGGACAGCGGCGACAGCGAGATGGAACTGTTCAAGACTGTCAATGATCGGGAACTGATGGTTCTGCAACTGTTTGCCCAGGGCAAGAGCAACAAGGAAATTGCGTCCGGCATGTTTCTCAGCAATAAAACCGTGAGCACCTATAAAAAACGCCTGATGCAGAAACTCAAGGCCAACTCGCTGGTGGAACTGATCGAGATGGCCAAACGCAACGCGCTGGTATGAGTGCGAGCATGGCCAAACGTCTTCTGTTGTTCTGCCTGCTGTTCGCCGGGGCCTGCCTCGCCCCTTCGCTCTGCGCCAACGAACCCGGCGAGCGCAACTACGAGCTGCTCAGCCGCAGCGGCCTGGCGGCCATGGCTGTAACCCCCACACCGGCCCAGGCCGACTGGCTCGACAAGCATGACGTGCTGGTACTGGGCACTTCGGCACCGGACTACGCGCCGTTCGACATCACCGCCAGTGGCCGCGATTACGAGGGCCTGACCGCCGACTACGCCGGCCTGATCGGCAATACCTTGAACCGGCCCATTCGGGTCAAGCGCTTCGCCAACCGCGACAAGGCCCTGCAAGCCCTGATAGACGGGCACATCGACCTGCTGGGAAGTGCCAATGGCTACGATGCCGCCCTCCCCGAGGTGGCCCTGTCGCGCCCCTATGCCGAAGACCTGCCGGTGCTGGTCACCCGCGAAAATGAAACCCGGGCACTGGACAACGGCCTCAAGGGGCTGCGCCTGAGCGTGGTTGCCCATTACCTGCCATTGAGCGAGGTTCGCGCCACCTACCCCAACGCCACGGTGCAGACCTACAGCTCCTACCACAATGCCCTCAACGCGGTGGCCTTCGAACAGGCCGACGTGTTCCTGGGGGACGCCTTGTCGACCTATTACCAGATCAACCAGGGCTACCTGAAAAACCTCAAGATGGTGAACTTCGGCAAACACGAGCCTGTGGGCTTCAGCTTCGCCCTGCGCGCCGACAACCCGCTGCTGCTCGAGCTGGTCAATACCACCCTGGACGCGGTCACCAGCGCCATGCGCACCAGTATCTTCCAGCGCTGGAGCATCGGCGACGGCATGCTGCTGACTGATCGCAAGCTGCAACTTTCCCCACGCGAACAACGCTGGCTGGCGGCACACCCGGTGGTGCGCGTGGTGGTGGACGAAAACGCCGCGCCGCTGTCGTTCTACGACAGTGCCAACAACCTGCGAGGTATCGTTGCCGACCTGCTCGAGCTGATCCGTCTGCGCACCGGCCTGCGTTTCGAGATCCATCGCAGCGCCGGCATCAGCGACATGATCGACCAGTTGCACCAGGGTCGCGCCGACGTCATCGCCACCATCACGCCCAGCACACAGCGCGAAGCCACCCTGAACATCAGCCGGCCCTACCTGGAGAACGCCTACGTGCTGGTCACGCGCAAGGGCGAGGACGAACCTGCATCGCTGCGCCAGCTGTATGGCAAGCGCCTGGCCGTGACCCGCGGCAGCACCCTCAACGACGGGCTGCGCATTCGCCATGGCGGCATCGAGCTGGTTGAAACGGAAAGCCCCGCAGCCTCCGCCGAACTGCTGTCGCGTCACCAGGTGGACGGCATGGTCACCGCGCTGATCAATGCCAATTTCAGGCTCACCACCCAAAAGCAGCTGATCATCCGCGCCAACATCGGCGACGAGCCGGCGACCTACTCCATGGCCACCGCCCAGGGCGCCGACGAACTGACCTCCATCCTCGACAAGGCCCTGCTTAGCATCCCGCCCCAGGAGCTGGGCGCAATCAATGGCCGCTGGCGCGATTTCAGCGGCGAACCCAGCTCCTACTGGCAAAGCCACCAGCGCTTCATCATTCAACTGGTGCTGGGCACTGGCCTGCTGCTGATCCTGTCGCTGGCCTGGAACGGCTGGATGCGTCGCCAGATCAAGAAGCGCGAGCAGATCGAGCGCGCCCTGGGCGACCAGCTCGAGTTCATGCGGGCGCTGGTCAACGGCACGCCGCACCCGATCTACGTGCGTGACCGCCAAGGCCTGCTCAAGAGCTGCAACGACAGCTACCTGCAGGCCGTTGAGGCGCGCGCCGAAGAGGTACTGGGCAAGTCCATCCACGATGCGCCGCTCACCGATGCCGACAATGCCAGTCAGTTTCAGGCGGACTACCAGCAGGTGATGAACGAAGGCCTGCCATTGATCGTCGACCGCCCCATGATGCTGAAGAACCGCGAGCTGACCATCTACCACTGGGTACTGCCGTACCGCGACTCGCTGGGCGAGGTACAGGGCATCATCGGCGGCTGGCTGGACATCAGCGACCGCCGCCAGCTGATCCAGGAACTGCGCCAGGCCAAGGAGCAGGCCGACAATGCCAACCGTGCAAAAAGCAAGTTCCTGGCCACCATGAGCCACGAGATCCGTACCCCCATGAACGCGGTGATCGGCATGCTCGAGCTGGCACTCAAGCGCGCCGATGCCGGGCACCTCGACCGTCCCGCCATCGAGGTGGCCTACAGTTCGGCCAGGGACCTGCTGTCGCTGATCGGCGATATCCTCGACATCGCGCGTATCGAGTCCGGCCACATGAGCCTGAGCCCCCAGCGCGTCAACCTGGGTGAGCTGGTGGAGTCGGTGGGTCGGGTGTTCGAGGCCCTGGCCCGGCAGAAGGACCTCAGCCTGAGCCTGGTCATCGACGAGAGCGCCTGCCGCGACGTGCTGCTCGACCCGCTGCGCTTCAAGCAGATCCTCTCGAACCTGGTCAGCAACGCGATCAAGTTCACCGACCAGGGCCAGGTACGCGTGGACCTGGCCCTGCAACCGGGGGCCGGGCCCGATACCCTGCAACTGCTGCTCTCGGTCAGCGACAGCGGTATCGGCATCAGCGCGACCGACCAGCAGTACCTGTTCCAGCCCTTCGCCCAGGTCGCCCCCGACAGCCCGCTGGCACGCAGCGGCACCGGCCTGGGCCTGGTCATCAGCCGCAGCCTGTGCGCCATGATGGGCGGCCAGCTGACGCTGCACAGCGAACCGGGCACCGGGACCGAGGTGAAGATCAGCATGCCACTGACGGGGTTGGCAGCCTGCGAGAAGCTCGCCGACCCCGTGCCCCAGCCGACCTTGCCGGCGCCGGCGGTGAAGGTGCTGGTGGTCGACGACCACCCGGCCAACCTGCTGCTGATGGGCCAGCAGCTGGACTTTCTCGGCGTGCAGCACACCAATGCCGACAGCGGCCTGAGTGCGCTGCAGGCATGGCGCCTGGAGCCTTTCGACGTGTTGATCGTGGACTGCAACATGCCGCAGATGGACGGCTACCAGTTGGCCCAGGCCGTACGCGAGGAAGAGCGCATACTCGGGCGCGCGCCCTGCACCATCCTGGCCTACACCGCCAACACCCAACCTGAAGTGCGTGATCGCTGCCACGCCGCGGGCATGAACGACTGCCTGCTCAAACCCATCACCCTGCATGAACTCAGCCAGCGCCTGAACGACGCTCCCCTGTCGGCAGGACGCGCCCGTGGTGACATGCCCCTGATCGACCTGATGGGGCTGGGGCCGATCATCGGCAACGACCCAGGCGAACTGCGCCGCCTGCTCGAACAGTTGCTCAGCTGCGCCCCGATCGACCGTCAGCAGCTGCTCGACGCCGATACTCGCGGCTCGCCGGCAATACTCAGGGACGCTGCACACAAGGTGCTGGGGGTGGCGCGCATGGTGCAGTCCGAAGCGCTGATGCTGGCCTGCGAACGGCTGGAAGCGGCGTGCGAGGACGCTGCGCCAGAACCTGTGCTCAGGCGACGCAAACGGCAGGTGCTAAGGGCAATGAACGAGGTGGATCAGGCGTTGCGCGATACGCTGGAGGCGCTGTCGCAGCCCACGGGAACGGGGCCGATGCAGGGGTAGAACGCAAGCGGCAGCCACCAGGGCTGCCGCTTTGACGAGGTATCAGCTAGCCGGGTTGACCGGCTTTTCCGGATACCAGGCATCCAGCAACGGGCTGACTTCGATCTTGGTCAGCTCGCTGCGGCCTTTGAGCCATGCCTGCACTGCAGCACGCTGCTCTTCGGTGACCGAGCCACGATCTGCCTTGCAGACCAGACCGAAGTCGTCGCCGCCGACGTAGTCCAGGCCGTTGGCATCCATGGCTTCATCCAGGAAGGCGTCGAGGAAAGCGTCAATGGCTTCGTCGGACAGGTCTTCCTTGAACTCCAGGTTCAGTTCGAAACCCAGCTCCTGGAACTCGTCTACACACAGTTTTTTACGCAGACGGCGGGAACGGTTGGTCGCCATGAAACAATCCTCTTAAGTAATAACGCGCGGCACTTTACCAGTTCCACCGCGAAACTGCCTGAATAAAACCCGAAAAATCGCCGCACTGACAGGCATTGTTAGGCACATGGGCAGCATGCGTGGTGCATAATGCGCGCTATATTTTTCCATACCGGGGCCGTCACCCTATTGCGCTCTGGTTTTTTTCACCCCTCGCCTGCAGGGTTTCAGTGCAAATGACCACATCTCTACGTTCACTGCTGTTCGCCGGCCTGCTGCTGCCACTGGCCATGCCGGCCCACGCCGCCCCCGTCAACACCACCCTTTCGCCCAAGGTGCAACAGGCCCTCAAGACCAACAAGCTCGACGGCTCCGCGCTGTCGCTGGTGATGCTGCCGCTCAATGGCCCGGGCACACCCACGGTGTTCAACGCCGATGTGTCGGTCAACCCGGCCTCGACCATGAAACTGGTCACCACTTATGCCGCGCTGGAAATGCTCGGCCCGACCCACCAGTGGAAAACCGAGTTCTACACCGACGGCACCCTGAGCAACGGCACCCTCAACGGCAACCTGTACCTCAAGGGCGGCGGCGACCCCAAGCTGAACATGGAAAAACTCTGGCTGCTGATGCGCGACCTGCGCGCCAACGGCGTACAGACCATCAATGGCGACCTGGTGCTGGACCGCAGCCACTTCGTGCAGCCCCAGCTTCCCCAGTTCAACGACGACGGCGGCGATGAAAACAAGCCGTTCCTGGTCAAGCCCGACTCCCTGCTGGTCAACCTCAAGGCCTTGCGCTTCGTGGCACGCAACGATGGCGGCAAGGTCCTGGTATCGGTAGAGCCGCCCATCGCCAGCATCCGCATCGACAACCAGGTCAAGGCGGTACCGGGCAACCAGTGCAAGGGCGAAGTGCGCTACAACCCGGTGACCCAGGCCGACGGCGTCAGCGTGGTGGTCAGCGGCCAGTTGGCTGACGGCTGCAACTCCCAGACCTACCTGGCACTGCTCGACCACCAGACCTACGCCGCCGGCGCGGTACGTGCCATCTGGAACGAACTGGGCGGGCGCATCATGGGGGCTGACCGGGTTGCCGAAGTTCCCAAGAGTGCACGCCTGCTGGCCCGCGCATTCTCCCCGGACCTGGTGGAGGTGATCCGCGACATCAACAAATACAGCAACAACACCATGGCCCAGCAACTGTTCCTGAGCCTGGGCGCGCAGTACCGCACCGATGCCGACGGCGACGATGCCCGTGCCGCACAGCGCGTGGTGCGCCAGTGGCTGGCGAAGAAAGGCATCACCGCGCCGCATCTGGTCATGGAGAACGGTTCAGGGCTGTCGCGTGCCGAGCGTGTCAGCGCCAGGGAAATGGCCACCCTGCTGCAGGCAGCCTGGAAGAGCCCCTACGCTGCCGAATTCATCAGTTCGATGCCGCTGACCGGCATGGACGGCACCATGCGCAAGCGCCTCAAGCGCACCGCCATGACCGGTGAAGCACACATCAAGACCGGCACCCTGAATACGGTGCGTGCCATCGCCGGCTTCAGCCGCGACAGCAACGGCAACACCTGGGCGGTGGTGGCAATTCTCAACGACCCCAAACCCTGGGGCGCCTCGGCAGTGCTCGACCAGGTGCTGTTGGACCTGTACCGCCAGCCAAAGCTCAACAGCAGTACCGCAGCGCTGCAACCCTGAGCCGGGCTCAGGGCTCCACCCGGGCATGTAGGCGGTGGCTGCAAGGTAGCCACCCCCCACACGCCTGATCACATCCTGCGCGCCATCAGCGCGCCTGGATGCGCCATGCGCGGTGGATCTTGCTGTTGCGCGCGAAGTCCGGGTCCAGGGTCTGGGCGGTGATCTCCTCGACCGCGTAACGCTCCTGCAGGTGTTCGTCGAGCTGGAACTTGCGGAAGTTGTTGGAGAAATACAGCACGCCACCCGGTGCCAGGCGCGCAACGGCCAGGTCAAGTAGCTCCACATGGTCACGCTGCACGTCGAACACCCCTTCCATGCGCTTGGAGTTGGAGAAGGTCGGCGGGTCGATGAAGATCAGCTCGTACTCCTCGCGGCAGGCCTGCAGCCACGCCATCACGTCGCCCTGCTCCAGGCGGTTCTTGTCCGAGAAGCCGTTGAGCGAGAAGTTGCGCCGCGCCCAATCCAGGTAGGTTTTCGACAGGTCGACACTGGTGGTGCTGCGTGCGCCACCCTTGGCCGCATGCACGCTGGCCGTGGCGGTATAGCAGAACAGGTTGAGGAAGCGTTTGCCGGCCGCCTCGCGCTGGATGCGCATGCGCATCGGGCGATGGTCGAGGAACAGCCCGGTATCGAGGTAGTCGGTCAGGTTGACCAGCAGCTTGACGCCACCTTCGCTCACCTCGGTGAACTGACCCTGGCTGCTCTGGCGCTCGTACTGCTTGGTGCCGGATTGCCGCTCGCGCCGCTTGATCACCACGCGGCTCTGGTCGATGTTCAGCGCCTGGGGGATCGCCGCCAGGGCATCGAACAGACGCGCCTGGGCTTTTTCCGGGTCGATCGAGCGCGGCGCGGCGTACTCCTGAACATGCACCCAGTCATGGTAGAGGTCGATGGCCAGCGCGTATTCCGGCATGTCGGCATCGTAGACGCGGTAGCAGGTGATGTTCTCGCGCTTGGCCCACTTGCCCAGTTGCTTGAGGTTCTTCTGCAGGCGGTTGGCGAACATCTGCCCGCCTTCGCTCAGACGCGCCGGCTCGCTGGCGACTGAAACCACGGGCTCGCTCGGCTCGCTGCCCCGCTCGCGCTCTGGCTGACGACGCTCGCCGGTGACGAACTGATCGGGCTGCACCCTGATCAGCAGCAGCTTGCACGGCAGCGCGCCGTTCCAGAAGGCGTACTGCTTGTGGCTGCGAATACCCATGCGCTTGCCCAGATCGGGCGCGCCGGTGAATACCGCCGCCTCCCAGTTCAGGCAGGCCTGGCGCAGGCGTTCACCCAGGTTCTGGTAGAGATACAGCAGGCTGGCTTCATCACCCAGACGCTCACCGTAGGGCGGGTTGCAGATTACCAGGCCCTTCTGGTTCTGGTCGGGACGCGGCTCGAAGCTGCCCACTTCGCCCTGGTAGATCTTGATCCAGTCGCTCAGGCCCGCACGCTCGACATTGTTGCGCCCTGGCTGGATCAGCCGCGGATCGGCCTCGTAGCCGCGGATCCACAGCGGCGGACGTGCCAGCCCGGCTTCGGCGCGCGCCTTGGCCTCGTCGTGCAGCTTGCGCCACAGCGCCGGCACGTGACCCAGCCAGGCGCTGAAGCCCCAGCGCTCGCGGCGCAGGTTCGGCGCGATATCGGCGGCAATCATCGCCGCCTCCACCAGGAATGTACCCACACCGCACATCGGGTCGGCCAGCGCGCCGCCCTGGGCAGCAATACGCGGCCAGCCGGCACGGATCAGCACGGCAGCGGCAAGGTTTTCCTTCAGTGGCGCAGCCCCCTGCTGCAGACGGTAGCCTCGTTGGTGCAGGCTGTGGCCGGACAGGTCCAGGGACAGAATCGCCTCGCCGCGTTCCAGGCGCAGGTGCACACGCAGATCGGGGTTGAGCTTGTCTACCGAAGGCCGCTCGCCCGCCGCATTGCGCAGCTTGTCGACGATGGCATCCTTGACCTTGAGCGCGCCGAAGTGGGTGTTGTCGATGCCCGAGCCGTGTCCGCTGAACTCCACAGCCAGGCTGCCAGTGGCTTCCAGGTGATCCTGCCAGTCGACGGCGTTGACCCCGTCATACAGGTCATCGGCGTTCTTCATGTTGAAGCGCTTGAGCACCAGCAGTACGCGGTTGCCCAGACGCGACCAGAGGCACAGGCGATAGGCGGTTTCCATGTCGGCTTCGCCGCGAATGGCCGAGGTGTGCTCTCGCACATCCTCCAGGCCCAGCCCACGGGCTTCTTCGGCAAGCAGGCCTTCCAGGCCCTTGGGGCAGGTGAGATAGAGTTCGAAACGGTCCGACATGAGTAATCCAAGCCTTGAGCAATAGGTGAAAAGGCAAGCGCATCGCCCCTTCGCTGTTTGATCGAACGCCTTCCAGCAGGCGTTCGAATGGCGCTGACATGGCGCCGGGCCGCCGGACAACGGCCATTTACCCCAGGGTAAAAAGGCTTTGATCGTCCGGCAGAATGAAAAATTCTAGTAAAACTGCGACTTTTTATGACCCTTCGTCGTTTTGAGCCCCTGCGTTGGAAGTGATTCTCAACGATGGCGTTCTGACCTGAGCCATGAGCAAAGCCTGATCATAGCTGGCTTTGCCTTCATTTCGCCGCTGAAGCAATTTTTTACTTATCCCCTGACCCTTGGAAAGGTTACGTCCTTATGACAAAACGATCATTCACACTGTGACCTGCATTGGTTAGAACTCGTATCAGGTTGTCCTGCAACGGGGCAACACTTCGAGCTCGCCACGCCGGCAGCGAGCGCATAACCGGCAGAACGACTCTGCCCGGCCTCAGCCGAGGCCGACGGGACATTACAGTCAACAAGTGAGGGCAACACCCTATGAGAAGACTTAAGCGTGATCCGTTGGAAAGAGCATTTTTACGTGGCTACCAATATGGGGTCACCGGCAAATCCCGCGAGCTTTGCCCTTTTACTCTACCGTCAGTACGCCAAGCCTGGGTCAACGGCTGGCGCGAGGGACGTGGCGACAACTGGGACGGTATGACCGGCACTGCGGGTATCCATAGACTCAACGAACTTCACGCCGTTGGCTGAACGAGGATCTGAATTCTAGTCACCATGCACGCTCTATCCGAGCGGCGGGCTGCGGCCCAGGGGCCCCTTTTGAGGGGCCCTTTTTTATGCCCGCTCAGCGTGGCCCCATGGCGGCGATGGCGTCCACCGACTCGCGAATCAGCGCAGGCCCCTTGTAGATGAAACCGGAGTAGATCTGCACAAGGCTTGCACCGGCCGCGATCTTCTCGGCGGCGTGCTTGCCTTCGGTGATACCGCCTGCTGCGATGATCGGCAGCTTGCCGCCCAGTTCGGCGGCCAGCATGCGCACCGTGTGGGTACTCTTGTCGCGTACCGGGGCGCCCGACAGCCCACCGGCCTCGTCAGCATGCGCCAGGCCTTCCACACCTTCGCGGCTAAGGGTGGTGTTGGTCGCGATCACTGCGTCCATGCCAGTGGCCAGCAAAGCCGACGCCACCTGTGCGGTTTCCTCATCGCTCATGTCCGGGGCAATCTTGATGGCCAGTGGTACGCGCTTGGCATGGGTCAGGGCCAACGCCTCACGGCGCTCGGCCAGGGCCTGGAGCAGTTGCTTGAGCGAATCGCCAAACTGCAGGCTGCGCAGGCCCGGGGTGTTGGGCGAACTGACGTTGACGGTGACGTAGCTGGCGTGACCGTAGACCTTCTCCAGGCAGATCAGGTAATCGTCCACTGCCCGCTCCACCGGGGTATCGAAGTTCTTGCCGATATTGATGCCCAGCACGCCATGGTAATTGGCCGCACGCACACGCTCGAGCAGATGGTCGACGCCCAGGTTGTTGAAGCCCATGCGGTTGATGATCGCCTCGGCTTCAGGCAGGCGGAACAGCCGCGGCTTGGGATTGCCTGGCTGCGGGCGCGGGGTCACGGTGCCGATCTCGACGAAACCGAAGCCCAGTTGAGCGAAGCCGTCGATGGCGGCACCGTTCTTGTCCAGCCCCGCTGCCAGCCCGACCGGGTTGGCGAACTGCAAGCCCATGACGGTTACCGGCAACTGCGCCGGCGCCTTGGTCAACAGCCCGTTGAGGCCCAGGCGCCCACCTGCACCGATCAGGTCCAGCGACAGGTCGTGGGAGGTTTCCGGGGACAGTTTGAACAGCAGCTGGCGGGCCAGGGTATACATGGGCAGGCTTAGCTCGAGGTGTGGGGAGGCAGCGATTATAGCGGTGCAGCCGCCACGAAGACAGGCCCGCGTACGCCTTGTACCCACCGCCCGATCAAATCGCAGGCAAAGAAAAGCCCGGCCGGAGCCGGGCTTTTCTCAAGCGTCAGACCAATTACTTGGCTTGGGCTTCTACTTGAGCTTCAACGCGACGGTTGACAGCGCGACCAGCTTCGGTGGCGTTGTCAGCTACCGGACGGGTCTCACCGTAGCCAACCGATTCAACGCGGTTCGACTCAACACCGTACTGGTTGGTCAGAACCTGCTTCACGGCGTTTGCACGACGCTCGGACAGCTTCTGGTTGTAAGCGTCAGGACCGACGGAGTCAGTGTGACCTTCAACAGTGGTGGTGGTGGATGGGTACTGCTTCATGAAGTCAGCCAGGTTCTTGATGTCGCCGTAGCTGTTTGGCTTGACGACCGACTTGTCGAAGTCGAACTTGACGTCCAGCTCTACACGAACGACTTCAGCAACAGCCGGGCAGCCATCAGCGTCAACGGTGACGTTGGCTGGGGTGTCAGGGCACTTGTCGACGTTGTCGCACACGCCATCGTTGTCGCTGTCGGAGCAGACTTCAGCTACTGGAGCTGGCGCAGGAGTCGGTGCAACCTTGCCACCGCTACCACCGAAGTTCAGACCCAGACCCAGGGATGGGCCCCACTCGGTGTTGCCGTTGTCGATGTTGTACATCGCTTCAACGCCAGCACGGGCGAACAGGTTGTCGGTGATGTACCACTTGGCGCCAGCGCCCAGGTTGGCGAAGGTGGAGTGATCGCGACCGTTACGGGTAGCTTGGCCCAGGCTCTCGTGAGCGAAACCAGCCGATACGTAAGGACGGATTGCGTCACCAACGGTACCCAGGTGGTAGGTGGCGTCCAGCTTGGCCTTGGAACCTTTGATGTCCTTGTTGAACACGTCGCCACGAGCGTTGTGAGTCTCGTTGTAGCCCAGGTCCAAGGACACGTCGTCGGTCAGGAAGTAACCGAGGCGAACACCAGGATTGGTGCCGTCGTTCTTGAAGTTACGCTCGCTGTCGTAGTACTGCTTGGTGACGTTGCCTTCAATTTCGACTGCGCCTTGGCCTTGTGCCAGAGCGCCGAAGGAAGTTGCGGCAACAAAAGAACCAATGGCCAAGCCCAAGGTGTTTTTCAATTTCATCCGTTAAATCCCCATCTGGTGATTGTTAAGTAGTCCCACCAAACCCGGGGGACAACTCGTCGACAAGTTTAGCAGACCTTGTCGATACGTTAGAGATATTTGCGACTCACTAAGTTTCGGTGAGGCCCGCAAATTTCTCGCGTAGCTTGTCGAGCGCACGCTTGTAGCGCATTTTCGTGGCGCTCAGGCCCATGTGCATGATGTCGGCGATCTCCTGGAACTCCAGCTCTGCGACAAATCGTAGCACCAGGATTTCGCGGTCGATCGGGTTCACATGAACCAGCCATTTATCCAGCCCGCCTTTCTCTTCCGGTTTGGGGGCCTTCTCTTCAGAGGCCTCCTCGAGCGGATCGAGACTTAGCGCATCCATCAAACGACGTTTGCGCCGCTCCTTGCGGTACTGGGTGATGCATTCGTTGTAGGTGATGCTGTAGAGCCAGGTCTTGAATTTCGACTTGCCTTCGAAATTCTTCAGGCCGTACAGCACCTTCAACATCACCTCCTGACAGACATCGTCAGCATCCCGATCGTTCCCCAGATAACGTGCACACACGTTAAAAAGGGTCCGCTGGTAGCGCCGCATGAGCTCTTCATAGGCGCGAGTAACATGAAAAAGCTCCTCATGCGAACGCGCCACCAACTCCTCATCAGTGAGCTCGCGGGGGTCGTAACGCATGGGCAGCGAGTGAACTTTATTCAAAACAAATCTGGCCGACAGTCAGGTCATTGTCGCCGCTCGCCCTGCCTGGGCGA
Source organism: Pseudomonas palmensis (assembly GCF_049942755.1). Lineage (NCBI taxonomy): Bacteria > Pseudomonadati > Pseudomonadota > Gammaproteobacteria > Pseudomonadales > Pseudomonadaceae > Pseudomonas > Pseudomonas palmensis. The sequence continues at coordinate 4,002,502 of NZ_CP187958.1, read as the reverse complement.
TTTTGCGGCGGCATACATTAGCAGGATTTGCCCGGTTAGCGGCTACTGACCCGCTGCTCCAGGAGGATCCGGTTCGACAGCGATACCAGTTCACCCTCGTCGGTGAGCACGGTCGTCTTGACCGTGCCGATCTCTTCGATCTGCCCCTCGACCTCGCCAATCTGGACCTGCTGGCCGACCTGATAGAGCTCACGTACGTAAATTCCAGCCAGGATCTGCCCGGCGATTTCACGGCTGCCCAGGCCCATGGCCAGCGCAACTGCCAGACCAACGGTAATCAACCCGATGACAATCACGTGGTTGAGCAGGTCGGTCTTGACCTCCAACTGGCTGATGGCCACCGAAATGCTGATGATGATGACCAGGCCCTGGGCGATACGCCCGACCCCTGCGGCGTATTCCAGGCCGATACCCTCGGCGGCACCGCGCACCAGGCCGTTGACGATCTGGGCCAGCAGCACACCGGCCAGCAGCACCAGCGCACCGCCAAACACCTTGGGCAGGTACAGCGCCAGCATGTCCAGGGTCGCCGAAACACGTTCAAGCCCCAGGGATTCGGCGGCCGAAACCAGGAAGATCAGCAGCACGAACCAGTAGACGATCTTGCCGATCAGCGTCGAGATCGGCACCTGGATGCCCACCCGGCTGAGCATCTTGGTCAGGCCGGTGCCGCCCATCAGGCGATCCAGGCCAAGCTTGGCCAGCAGCTTGGACAACAGGGTATCGAGCAGCTTGGCAACCACAAAGCCCAGCAGCACCACCACCAGCGCCCCAAACAGGTTGGGGATGAAGTTGGCGACTTTGGTCCACAAGGCGGTCATCGCCGCCACCAGGCTCTGGGTCCAGAGATCAAGTTCCATAATCAATCAGCCTTATCAGCTTTACGGGCAGAAGCGTTACGACGCACCGGCGCGACATGCGCCGAGCCATTGTTCACGGCGATCATCAGCGCCTGGCTCCAACGGCCGAGCAGGCTGAACAGATCGCCCGCGCCTACCTGACGGTTGGCGGTCTTGAGGACCCGGCCCAGGCAGGCGTCGTCGTCGCGATCTTTGCCGGACGGCGAGGCCTTGAGCAGGTCCCGCAGGGATTCTTCAAACGGATCGTGCATGGGCACCTCGCGCAATGTCTGTCAAAGACGAGACGCTCATAGGGCGGGTCACATGAACAATCTGCGCAAATGTTGTAGGAAATTTCAAGAAAGTGCCCCTATACCCAGCGAAGACGGCGAAACAGCCACCATTGGCCCAGGGCCAGCACGAGCACCAGCAAGCTGGCATAAAGGAAGCCGTAGGGGTTTTCCGAACCCGGAATGCCCCCCACGTTGATGCCCAGCAAGCCGGTCAGAAAGCTCATGGGCAGGAAGATACAGGTGATGATTCCGAAGCGGTACATGGTCTTGTTCATGCGTTCGCTCAGGCGCCGGTCCTCGCTTTCAAGCACCAGCGCCACGCGCTCGCGGGTCAGTTCCAGCTCTTCGAGGTAGCGGATCAGGCTGTTGTTGAGCTCGTTCCAGTAGTCGGCATCGTCCGGCGCGAACCATGGCCATTTGTTGCGCGCCAGCTGCGCATAGATTTCCCGCTGCGGCGCCAGGAACCGACGCAGGCCGGCGGCGCGCCGCCGCATCTGCTGCAGGCTGCCGTGCTCAGGCGTATACCGTTCGTCGGATTCGAGTTTTTCTTCCTCTTCATCCACCACTTCGGACAGGTCCGACACCAGCGCCTGGACCTTTTCGGTCAGCAACTGGGCCAGGCTCAGCAACAGCTCGGAGGCCGTGGTCGGGCCACGTCCCTCGTCCAGTTGCTGAAGCAGCTCGTCGGTGGCGCGCAGCGGCCGCAGGCGCAGCGAAATCACCCGCTGCGCCTGGGCGAAGATGCGCACCGACACCATGTCTTCGGGTTCGGCGCCCGGGTTGAGGTTGACCCCGCGCAGAAACAGCAACATCTGCGCATCCGGTAAAGGCACCAGGCGCGGCCGGGTGTTTTCCTCCAGCAGCAGGTCACAGGCGAAGGGGCTCAGGCCGCTGTCATGGCGCAGCCAGGTCTGGGTTTGCGGGTGGCTGCGATCCCAGTGCAGCCACAGGCTCTGCTCCGGCTGCAACTGCAGATCGTCCAGTTCGGTTCGAGCGATCGAACGCGCACCGCCCTTGCCATCGAGTACCAGGGCATGCACCAGCCCCCACTGCGCGTTTTCTTCCTCGAACATCCCTACCCCACGCACCGTCAGCGAAAATTACTCGGGCATCTTCAACGGGCTGGGCGACACGATGACACCGTTGTTGTCAGCGTACACGTACTCCCCCGGCCGGAAGGTCACACCAGCGAACGTGACCACCACATTCAGGTCACCAATGCCGCGCTTGTCGGTCTTCATCGGGTGGCTGGCCAGCGCCTGCACACCCAGATTGGTTTGCGCCAGCGCATCCACGTCACGCACGCAACCGTAGATCACCAGCCCTTCCCAGCCATTCTTGGCGGCCTTCTCGGCAATCATGTCACCCAGCAGCGCCCGGCGCAGCGAACCGCCGCCGTCGACCACCAGCACCTTGCCCTTGCCATCCAGGTCGGCTTGCGCCTTTACCAGCGAGTTGTCCTCGAAGCACTTGACGGTGACGATCTGACCGCCGAACGAATCGCGGCCGCCGAAGTTGCTGAACATCGGCTCCAGCACCTGCACCAGGTCCGGGTAGGCGTCACACAAGTCGGGGGTAAGGTAATGCATGGGAAACTCCTGTCGATGGCCAATTGAATGGAAAGCGGATTTCACACGTTCACTGAAAAGACGAAGCCGGCGCACCGGCGTTTAACCAAGGCTACACGCCGACGGGCTGCGGGTCACCTGTCTCGGCCGGGGCCAGCATGGCCTGCGGGTCGCTCAGCCAGCGCTCCACCAGCGGCCACACCTGGGCCTGGGCCGGTTTGCTGACCAGCATATCGACATGACCGAAATTGTCGAAGCCTTCCTCGCGCCCCAGCCGCACGAAACGCTTGTGCTCGCTGCCTATTTGCTCGAACAACTTGCGACAGGCCCACACCGGGTCCTGGTGATCTCCGGCCCCAGCCACCGCCAGCACCGGCACGCGCACCTCGGCAAGCCCGGCCCACCAGTCGCTCTGCTTGTCGCCAAAGCGTCCGAACAGGCCGAACCAGCGCATGCTTTCCAGCGCCAGGCCGATGGGCTCATCTTCGGGCCCGCGCTTGAGCCGCGAACCTGACAGGTGTGCAAAGCGCTTGAGCAGCAGGCGCCCGCCCCACTCCACCGGTGGGATTTTCAATGGCCAGTAGGTTCGGCTGACCTGGGTGCCGAAAAAGGCCGCACTGGCGACCTGCTCCTGGGCCAGGTAAGCCCCGCCCAATGCTGCCGCCAGCGTGGTACCGCCCAGCGAGTGGCCAAGCCAGTGCGGGGTGCGCCCGCTCACCTCGCACACGAACGCGGCAATTGCCGGCAGATCGTAACGGGCATAGTCCGCCACACGGTTGTGGCGGTAGTCGCGGTTGCGGGGTGACAGCCCATGGCCGCGCATTTCCGGTATCCACACGTCGAAACCGGCGCGTGCCAGGGTCGCGCCCAGGCCGATACCGCGCGGCGAGAACCAGAAGCGCCGGTTGGAAAAGCTGCCATGCAACAGGATGACCGGGGCACCGCGCACCTCGCTCTGGTCGGCCATGCCAAGGCGTGTCAGCGCCAGCTCGACCGTACGGTCGGGGCTGTTGCCGGCCTTGAGCCGATACACATCTTCGCTGAGGTCGCCGCGCCGCTCGGCACTGAGCAGGGCAACGGGAAAAAGAGTACTGCTGCTTTGCATAGGTTACTTGCACAAAAAAGGGCGAGCCCATCACTGGATCACGCCCTGAAAATCCGTTGAAGCGGCCGCCCGACGCCTCCTGGCTGGCGGCCGCTCCTCTTCAGCGCATCAGGCCTGGGCCTGGCCCTCGGCCAGGAAGAACCAGGTTTCGAGCACCGAGTCAGGGTTCAGCGAGACGCTTTCGATGCCCTGCTCCATCAGCCACTTGGCCAGGTCAGGGTGATCGGACGGGCCCTGGCCGCAGATACCGATGTACTTGCCGGCCTTGTTGCAGGCCTGGATGGCGTTGGCCAGCAGCTTCTTGACCGCAGGGTTACGCTCGTCGAACAGGTGCGCAATGATGCCGGAGTCGCGGTCCAGGCCCAGGGTCAGCTGGGTCAGGTCGTTGGACCCGATGGAGAACCCGTCGAAGTACTCGAGGAACTCATCGGCCAGGATCGCGTTGGAGGGCAGCTCGCACATCATGATCACACGCAGGCCGTTGACGCCACGGCCCAGGCCGTTCTCGGCCAGCAGGTCGACCACCTGGCTGGCTTCGCCCAGGGTCCGTACGAACGGCACCATGATCTCGACGTTGGTCAGGCCCATTTCGTCGCGCACGCGCTTGAGTGCACGGCACTCGAGCTCGAAGCAGTCACGGAACGATTCGCTGATGTAGCGCGAGGCGCCACGGAAGCCCAGCATCGGGTTTTCTTCTTCCGGCTCGTACAGCTTGCCGCCGATCAGGTTGGCGTACTCGTTGGACTTGAAGTCCGACAGGCGCACGATGACCTTCTTCGGCCAGAACGCTGCGGCCAGGGTGCTGATGCCCTCGACCAGCTTCTCGACGTAGAAACCGACCGGATCGCCGTAGCCGGCAATGCGCTTGTCGACGCTTTCCTTGAGCTCGGCCGGCAGGCCGGCATAGTTGAGCAGTGCCTTGGGGTGCACGCCGATCATGCGGTTGATGATGAATTCCAGGCGCGCCAGGCCGACACCGGCGTTGGGCAGCTGGGCAAAATCGAATGCGCGATCCGGGTTGCCGACGTTCATCATGATCTTGAACGGCAGGTCGGGCATGGCATCCACCGAGTTCTGGCGAATGTCGAAGCCCAGCTCGCCTTCGAAGATGAAGCCGGTATCGCCTTCGGCGCACGACACGGTCACGCCCTGGCCATCCTTGAGCAGCTGGGTGGCGTTGCCGCACCCGACCACCGCCGGAATGCCCAGTTCACGGGCAATGATCGCGGCGTGGCAGGTACGCCCGCCACGGTTGGTGACGATGGCGCTGGCGCGCTTCATCACCGGTTCCCAGTCCGGGTCGGTCATGTCGGACACCAGCACGTCGCCGGGCTGGACCTTGTCCATCTCCGACACGTCCTTGATGATCCGCACCTTGCCGGCACCGATGCGCTGGCCGATGGCACGGCCTTCCACCAGCACGGTGCCGGTTTCCTTGAGCAGGTAGCGCTCCATGACGTTGGCCTGGGCGCGGCTCTTCACGGTTTCAGGGCGCGCCTGCACGATGTACAGCTTGCCGTCGTCACCGTCCTTGGCCCACTCGATGTCCATCGGGCACTTGTAGTGCTGCTCGATGATCATGGCCTGCTTGGCCAGCTCGCTGACCTCTTCGTCGCTCAGGCAGAAACGGGTGCGGTCGGCCTTGTCGACATCGACGGTCTTGACCGAACGACCGGCCTTGGCCTCGTCGCCGTAGATCATCTTGATGGCCTTGCTGCCCAGGTTGCGGCGCAGGATGGCCGGGCGCCCGGCTTGCAGGGTGCCCTTGTGCACGTAGAATTCGTCGGGGTTGACTGCGCCCTGCACGACGGTTTCGCCCAGGCCGTAGGCGCCGGTGATGAACACCACGTCACGGAAACCCGACTCGGTGTCCAGGGTGAACATCACGCCGGCGGTGCCGGTTTCGGAACGCACCATGCGCTGCACGCCGGCCGACAGGGCCACCAGCTTGTGGTCGAAGCCCTGGTGCACGCGGTAGGAAATGGCGCGGTCGTTGAACAGCGAGGCGAACACTTCCTTGGCCGCGCGGATCACGTTGTCCACGCCGCGGATGTTCAGGAAGGTTTCCTGCTGCCCGGCAAACGAGGCATCCGGCAGGTCTTCGGCAGTGGCCGAGGAACGCACGGCGACAGCCATGTTCGCGTTGCCCTGGGACATTTCGGCGAAGGCGGTACGGATTTCGGTGTTCAACCGCTCGGGGAATTCGGCTTCCATGATCCACTGGCGGATCTGTGCGCCGGTGCGGGCCAGGGCATTGACGTCATCCACATCCAGCGCGTCGAGGGCGGCATGGATCTGGGCGTTCAGGCCGCTCTGCTCGAGAAAGTCACGATACGCCTGAGCCGTAGTGGCAAAGCCGCCGGGGACCGATACACCGGCGCCCGCGAGATTACTGATCATCTCTCCGAGGGATGCGTTCTTGCCCCCCACATGCTCTACATCATGGACGCCGAGCTTATCGAGGGAAACTACGTACTCTACCAAGGTGATCTCTCCACTAACTGTGTTGGAAAAGCTCATGACGCCGGTCAGTTCGCTGTGACCGTACCGGGCGTTTGTGGCCTGGACCTGGAAAATAAGTGAGAATGCCGACCAGGGATGTTCGGCAAACCGAACGTATCATATCCAAGAATCGTCACCAGCTTAAGGCCCAAGGCGCAAATGAAACGATCTGCTTTCTTTATTTCCGACGGCACCGGCATCACTGCCGAAACGCTGGGACAAAGCTTGTTGGCACAATTCGAGAGCATCGGGTTCAACAAGTTCACGCGACCGTACATCGACACCGTGGACAAAGCGCGCACCATGGTACAGCAAATCAATACCGCCGCAGAACGCGACGGCGTGCGCCCGATCATCTTCGACACCATCGTCAACCAGGATATCCGCGAGATCCTGGCCACCTCCAACGGCTTCATGATCGACATCTTCTCGACCTTCCTGGCGCCGCTGGAACAGGAGCTGACCGCCCATTCGTCGTATTCGGTGGGCAAATCGCACTCGATCGGCGGCAACTCCAACTACATGGAGCGCATCGAGGCGGTGAACTTCGCCCTGGACAACGACGACGGTGCGCGCACCCACTACTACGACAAGGCCGACCTGATCCTGGTGGGCGTATCGCGCTGCGGCAAGACCCCCACCTGCCTGTACATGGCCATGCAGTTCGGCATTCGCGCAGCCAACTACCCGCTGACCGAAGACGACATGGAGCGCCTGCAGCTGCCACCGGCCTTGAAGAACCACCAGCACAAGCTGTTCGGCCTGACCATCGACCCCGACCGCCTCACTGCCATTCGCCACGAGCGCAAGCCCAACAGCCGCTACGCCAGCTTTGCCCAGTGCGAGTTCGAGGTGCGCGAGGTGGAGAACCTGTTCCGGCGCGAGAACATTCCCAACATCAACTCCACGCATTTTTCGGTGGAAGAGATATCCGCCAAGATCCTGGTGGAGAAAGGCGTGGAGCGGCGCTTCAAGTAAGCCGCCCGGCCGGCCTTGCCGGCACAACGGCCCACCCCGCCAAAAGAAAGCCCCGGCACAGGCCGGGGCTTCTTTTTATCTGCTACACGCTCACGACGGCACCGCTGCCGACTGCCCGCTCAGCGCCAGGTCAACCAGCTCGCGGTTGGCCACCGCGTACATGGCGTAATCGGTGCCGGTGGCCGCACGCAGCTCATCGAGCATCGCGCGCCAGCGCTCCACCATCACCGCATGCTGCGCCAGCCACAAGGCTACCCGCGCATCCATGTCGGCAGGCGCATCGACCATCTGCAACACGGAGATGGTGATGGCGCGCTGCTGCAGGTCGATGTCATCGCGAAACGCTTCACGTGCCAGTGCCTGCCAGTTGTTCTCCACCGGCAGGTTGCTGATTTCCTGCAGGTACCAGGTCAGGTCCAGCGCGCTGCCCACGGCGAAGAACGCCTTGGCCACCTCGGCCGGGTCCTGGCCGGTCACATCGGAAGCCTCGATGATCGGCAACAGGGTGTACAGGTGCGTAGTGCCAGCCACCATGCGCGCCAGCAGCTCCGGCACGCCGGCTTCGACGAAGCCCTGGTAGCGGGTCATCCAGCGCTCGCGGGTCGGCCCCTCCAGCAGTTCGTCCAGCTTGAGCCCCAGCGCCGCGATCTTGGGCCCGAAGTGGGCCACGTCACGCCCGGCATCCTGCTCGTTGCGACGGCTGCGCAGGAACCAGCGGGTGGCCCGGCGGCCCAGGCGCATCAGCTCGTCCATCAGCGTCAGCTGCACTTCGGCGGGCACCAGGTAGTCCAGCGCCTCGATCTGGCGGAACCAGTGCGGCAGGTGGAAGATGTCGCGCACGATCACGTAGGCACCGGCCACGTTCGCCGGGCTCATGCCCGTGGACTCCTTGAGCCGCTGCACGAAGGTGATGCCCATGTTGTTGACCAGGTCGTTGGCGATCTGGGTGCTGACGATCTCGCGCTTGAGGCGATGGCGACGCATGGCCTCGGCGAACTTGTTCACCAGCGACGGCGGGAAGGCCGTCTCCATGTCGCGGGTCAGGTAGTCGTCATCCGGCACCAGCGACTGCAGCAGGGCTTCCTTGAGGTCGATCTTGCTGTACGAGATCAGCACCGACAGCTCGGCCCGGGTCAGGCCCTGGTTGGCCGCAATGCGCTCGGCCAGTTGCTCTTCGGTAGGCAGGAACTCGATGGCCCGGTCCAGCTTGCCGCGACTTTCCAGGTCGGCCATCAGGCGCTTGTACTCGGAAATCCGCTCACGCGCCCGGCGCGCCGCCAGCGACAGTGCCTGGGTCTGCTTGTAGTTGTTGCCCAGCACCAGCGCAGACACTTCGTCGGTCATGCTGCCCAGCAACTGGTTGCGCTGCTTCTCGGTCATGTCACCGGCCTGCACCACCTCGTTGAGCAGGATCTTGATGTTGACCTCGTGGTCGGAGCAGTCCACGCCACCGGCGTTGTCGATGAAGTCGGTGTTGGTCGCGCCGCCGTTGAGGCCGAACTCGACCCGACCCAGCTGGGTCATGCCCAGGTTGCCGCCCTCGCCCACCACCTTGCAGCGCAGCTCGTTGCCGTCCACGCGCAACGCGTCGTTGGCCTTGTCGCCCACATCGGCGTGGCTCTCTTCGCTGGACTTGACGTAGGTGCCGATACCGCCGTTCCACAGCAGGTCGACCGGCGCCTTGAGCAGCGCATTGAGCAGCTCGGTCGGGGTCAGCTTGTCGGCCTCGATGGCAAAGCGTTCCTTCATCTGCGGGCTGATGGCGATGCTCTTGGCACTGCGCGAGAAGATCCCGCCACCTTCGGACATGATGCTGGTGTCGTAGTCGCTCCAGGCCGACCGCGGCAGGTCGAACAGGCGCTTGCGCTCGGCAAAGCTGCTGGCAGGCTCCGGGTTCGGGTCGATGAAGATATGCAGGTGGTTGAAGGCAGCCACCAGTTGCAGCTTGTCGGACATCAGCAGGCCGTTGCCGAACACGTCGCCGGCCATGTCGCCCACACCGACCACGGTGATCGGGTCCTGCTGCACGTTGATGCCACGCTCGCGGAAATGGCGCTGCACGCCAACCCACGCGCCACGGGCGGTAATCCCCATCTTCTTGTGGTCGTAGCCGGCCGAGCCGCCCGAGGCAAAGGCGTCGCCCAGCCAGAAGCCGTAGTCGATGGCGATGCCGTTGGCGATGTCCGAGAAGGTCGCGGTGCCCTTGTCGGCCGCCACCACCAGGTACGGGTCGTCATCGTCGTGACGCACCACGTTGACCGGCGGCACCAGCACGCCGTCCTTGAGGTTGTCGGTAATGTCCAGCAGGCCGGAAATGAAGATGCGGTAGCAGGCGATGCCTTCGGCCTGGATATCGTCGCGGCTGCCGCCCAGCGGCAGGCGGCGCGGCAGGAAGCCACCCTTGGCACCCACCGGCACGATCACCGAGTTCTTCACCTGCTGCGCCTTCACCAGGCCCAGCACTTCGGTACGGAAGTCCTCTTCGCGGTCCGACCAGCGCAGCCCGCCGCGTGCCACGTTGCCAAAGCGCAGGTGCACGCCCTCGACCCGCGGCGAATACACGAAGATCTCGAACTTGGGCACCGGCTTGGGCAGCTCGGGAATCAGCCTTGGGTTGAACTTGAAGCTGAAGTACGACTTGGCCTGGCCATTGGCGTCGGTCTGGTAGAAGTTGGTGCGCAGGGTGGCCTTGATCAGGTCCAGGTAGCGACGCAGGATGCGGTCTTCGTTGAGCACCTGCACGTCGTCCAGCGCGGTCAGGATCGCCTGTTCCAGGCGTTGCTGCTTGTCGTCCAGGTCATCCCCGGCCAGCTTGCGCGCCAGGTAGAAGCGGGTCTTGAACAGCCGGGTCAGCTCGCGGGCGATGTCGGTATGGTTGTTCAGGGTGCTGGCGATGTAGCCCAGGTCGAAGCCCAGGCGAATCTGCTTGAGGTAGCGGGCATAGGCGCGCAGCAGCGCCACGTCGCGCCACGGCAGGCCGGCGGTCAGTACCAGACGGTTGAACGCATCGTTTTCGGCGTCGCCGTTGACGATGTGCACGAAGGCGTCCTGCAGGGTGTCGTTGAGCTGCTGGATATCCAGGTTCAGGCCTTCGCTGTAGGTGAAGGCAAAGTCATGAATCCAGAACTCGCGGCCATTGCTGTGGCGAAGACGGTACGGGAACTCGCCCAGTACGCGCAGGCCCAGGTTTTCCAGGATCGGCAGCACGTCCGACAGCGCCAGCGGGGTGTCGGCGTGGTACAGCTTGCAGTGCAGTTGCTGTTTGCCGGCCTGGGTCAGCGGCTGGTAGAAGCTCATCACCAACGGCTTGCTGTCGGACAGGGTCAGCAGGTGCTGCATGTCCACCACCGCCGAATGCGCGGCAAAGCGCTCGCGGTAGCCGGCCGGGAAGCCTTTGGGGAAGTCGGCCAGCACATTGGTGCCCTGGGCCTCGCCGAAGCTCTCGACGGTCAGGCTGGCATAGTCGTCCTGCCACGAACGGCAGGCCTGCACCACTTCGTTTTCCAGCTGCTGGGGGTCGATGTCGATGCGGTTTTTCGGGTCGACTCGCAGAATCAGTTGCACGCGGGCCAGCACCGACTCGGAGAAGAAGGTCCAGAACTCGCAGTCGCTGGCCTTCAGGCGCTCCATCAGCACCTGCTGGATCTTCTGGCGCACCTCGGTGGAATAGATGTCGCGCGGCACATAGGCCAGGCAGTAGCAGAAGCGCCCGTAGGGGTCCTTGCGCAGGAACACGCGAATCTTGTTGCGCTCCTGGATCTGCACGATCGACATCACGGTGCTGAACAGCTCGTCCACCGGGGTCTGGAACAGGTCGTCGCGCGGCAGCACCTCAAGTACCTGGGCCAGCTCCTTGCCCAGGTGGGCCTTGGCGTCGAAGCCCGAACGGCGCTCCACTTCGGCGACCTTGCCGCGAATGTACGGGATCACCCGCACACTTTCGCCATACACCGACGAGGTGTACAGGCCCATGAAGCGGCATTCCTTGATCACCTTGCCGTCGGCGTCCAGCTGGCGGATCGACACGTAGTCCGGGTAGGCCGGGCGGTGCACACGGCTGGGGTGCGCGGCCTTGGCGAACGACAGCAGCAGCGGCTCGTTGAGGTAATTGACGGCGTAGTCTTCGATGCGCAGGTCGTCGGCGCTGAGGCCGCTGCGCAGGCGGCGGGTCAGGCCGAGGAAGGACTGCTCGTCATACTCCAGCTGGCCGCCCTGGGCGTCGGCCTTGACCACGAACTCTTCGTAGCCCAGGAAGGTGAAATGGTTGCTCACCAGCCATTGCAGGAAGCTCTTGACCTCGTCCTTCTCGGCAGCGGCCGGGGCGTAGGCCGTGTGGTCGATCAGCTCGAGCAGCTCGCGCACCTTGGCCTTCATCGGCTCGAAATCGGCCACCACCACGCGCACTTCGGCCAGCACCTGCTCCAACTCGCGGGCCAGCAGGTTGAGCTCGGCGGCATTGGCGCAGCGGTCGATCTCCAGGTACATCAGCGATTCCTGCAGGATGCCCTCACCCTGGGTGCCCTTGGGCAGAATCTCCAGCAGCTCGCCCTTGGCCCCGCGACGCACGCTGAGCACGGTGGTCTGCAGGGTATGGATGCTGTAGCCGCGGCGGTTGAGCTCGGTACGCACCGAGTCGACCAGAAACGGCAGGTCATGGTGCAGCACTTCCACGGCCGTGTGGGTGGACTGCCAGCCGTGGCGTTCGTAATCGGGGTTGTAGACCCGAACCTGGGGTTCGGTGTGGTCGAAGCGTTCGATGATGCGCCAGGCCGAGAGGGTGCAGCCGGCCAGGTCGGAGAGGCGACGCTGGGTCAATTCGTCAAGAGAGATGATGCCAAAGAACTGCTCGGCAAACAGCGCCACTTGTGGCAGTGCCTGTTCCCCGATGTGCTGCGCCAGGGCCGCCTGCAGTTGATGCTGGAAGTCGGCTTTGCTGGCTGCGGTGAAAAACGCCATCTGTGGTACTCCGCTTGGGCTTGTTATTGAGTGAAGCGTCGCGCACATGCCGTCATGCTCGGATCAACCATAGCCAACCACACGCTGGGTGTCGTCGGGTTGTCCATCGACAGGGCAGCTTAACGACTGGCCGGTCACCCCTGCTTGCGATGCTGCGACATATTCGGTCAATCAGCGGCAGGCGGCGATTTATCCATTGACCGAAGACTGGCACACTCGCGTTTCACTTCTTGACCACCGAGCCGTCCATGCAACTGACCACCCCCCTGCTCTTCGCCACCCCCTGCGATGATGAAGAAGACAACATGGCCACCCTGTGCTGCCACAGCGACAAGGGCCAGATGTTCCTCATGACCCGCTACCCGGACGAAGACACGGTGGACATCACCCTGGATGACGAACCGAGCACACTGGACGGCATCAAGGTCACCCTCAGTGCCAGGCGCCTGCTGATCGAAGTGGCACCGGGAGACGCCGACGTGTTCAACGGCGCCGATCATCTGGAAATCACCCTCAGCAGCGACGGCACCGACCTCGCCGAAGTCGAGCAGACCCTGCAGAACATCCTCAAGGGCACCGGCACCTACGTCAGCGAGCTGTAACCCCGTCAAGGAGCCCCCATGCCCCAGCCGATCTTCGACGCCCACTGCCACATCATCGACCCGCGCTTCGCGCTGGTGCCCAACAACGGCTACCTGCCCGAGGCCTTCACCACCGAAGACTACCTGGCGGCCGTCACGCCGCTGGGCATCTGCGGCGGCGCGGTGGTGTCGGGCTCGTTCCAGGCCTTCGACCAGGGCTACCTGCTGGCCGCCTTGAAACAGCTGGGCCCAGGCTACGTGGGGGTGACACAGGTGCCGGCCGGCATCAGCGATGCCGAGCTGCTCGCGCTGGATGCCGCCGGCGTGCGTGCGCTGCGCTTCAACCTCAAGCGCGGCGGCTCGGCGCCGGCCGATCAGCTCGAAGCCATGGCCCTGCGCGTGTTCGAACTGGCCGGCTGGCACGTCGAGCTGTACGTCGATTCGCGCGAGCTGGGCGAGCTGACCCCGCTGCTGCGCCGCTTGCCGGCGGTGAGCATCGACCACCTGGGCCTGCGCCGCGAAGGCCTGCCGGCGCTGCTACAACTGGCCGAGGCAGGTGTGCGCATCAAGGCCTGCGGCTTTGGCCGGGTCGATTTCGATGTGGCCGCTGCCTTGCGCGACATCGATGCCGCCAACCCCCACGCCCTGATGTTCGGCAGCGACCTGCCCTCCACCCGCGCACCGCGCCCGTTCGACCCGGCCGATATCCAGCTGATCCGCCACACGCTGGGCAGCACCAGTGTCGAGCGCGTGCTGTGGGGTAACGCACGGGCGTTCTATCGCCTGCAACCCCAGGCACATTCTTGACAACATGCAACTGCACGGGCATTGTCTGACAACCTGACCTACTGGCTTTATCCTTCATGCTCGAGCTTCAACGCCCCGACACCCTGGTGGAACGCGTCGTCAGCGCCATCCGCACCGAGATCGACTCGGGGCGCCTGGCCGCCGAAGCACGCCTGCCCACCGAGCAGCAACTGGCCGAACAGCTGAATGTCAGCCGCTCGGTGGTGCGCGAGGCGATCTCCCAGCTCAAGGCCGATGGTGTACTGATCGCCCGGCGCGGGCTGGGCTCGTACATTTCGCAGAACCCGACCGGCACGGTGTTCCGCTTCCCCAGCAACAACGGGCGCAGTGCCGACTTGGTGCAGATGTTCGAAGTGCGCCTGTGGATCGAAACCCAGGCCGCTTCGATTGCCGCCCAGCGCCGCGACCAGGCAGACCTGGCGCGCATGGCCAAGGCCCTGCAGGAAATGATCGACAAGCGCAGCCAGTTCGACGTGGCCGCGGCTGCCGACGTGGAGTTTCACCGCGCAATTGCCGAAGCCAGCAAGAACGACTACTTCGTCGCCTTCCATGACTTTCTGCGCGGCCAGCTGGCTGCCGCGCGCAAGACCGCGTGGGAGAACTCGGCGGCGCATTCGGTAGGCGGCTCGGCCGACGCCAATCGCGAACACCAGGCGCTGTACCAGGCGATTGCCGACGGTGACCGCCAGCGCGCCGCGGCCTGCGCCGAAGCGCACCTGCGGGCCTCGGCCAAGCGCCTGAAGCTGGACCTGCCAGCCATGGAATGAACATCACGTGACGGGCGCTGCGGATCAGCGCCCTTTTCTTCGCACTACTTAGTCTGACAACCTGATAACCAGATAAGAATACCAAGGTGACCCCTGCATGATTTACGACTACTGCATCATCGGCGGCGGCATCGTCGGCCTCGCCACCGCCATGGCGCTGCTCAAGCGCCAGCCTGGCGCCTCGCTGGTCATCCTGGAGAAGGAAACCACACTGGCCCGGCACCAGACCGGCCATAACAGCGGGGTCATCCACGCCGGCATCTACTACGCACCCGGCAGCCTCAAGGCCGACCTGTGCAAGCGCGGCGCCCAGGCCACCAAAGACTTCTGCGACACCCACGCCATCAAGTACGAGGTGTGCGGCAAGCTGCTGGTGGCGTCCAACCCGCTCGAGGTGCAACGCATGCAGGCGCTGTACGAGCGCTCGCAACAGAACGGGCTGAAGGTCGAGCGCCTGGATGCCGCCGAACTGCGCCGTCGTGAGCCGAACATCGTCGGCCTGGGCGGGCTGTTCCTCGATGCCACCGGCATCGTCGACTACAAGCAGGTGTGCCAGGCCATGGCCAAGGTCATCCAGGCCGCCGGCAGCGAGATCTGCCTGGACACCCGCGTGGCGGCGATCGCCGAAAGCGGCGACAGCGTCACCATCAGCAGCGAAGACCGCGTATGGCGCGCCAGGCAGCTGGTCGCCTGCGCCGGTCTGCAGTCGGACCGCCTGGCGGCGCTGGCCGGGGTCAGGATCGACCACCAGATCATCCCGTTTCGCGGCGAGTACTTCCGCCTGCCAGCCACCAAGAACCAGATCGTCAATCACCTGATCTACCCGATCCCCGACCCGGAGCTGCCGTTTCTGGGCGTGCACCTCACCCGCATGATCGACGGCAGCGTCACTGTCGGGCCGAATGCGGTGCTGGGCCTGGGCCGCGAGAACTACGGCAAGTTCTCGATCAACTGGCGCGACGTGGCGCAGTACGCCCGCTTCCCCGGCTTCTGGAAAACCCTGTGGAACAACCTCGGTTCGGGCACCACCGAGATGAAGAACTCGCTGTTCAAGCGCGGCTACCTGGAACAGTGCCGCAAATACTGCCCTTCGCTCGAGGTCGACGACCTGCTGCCCTACGAGGCGGGCATCCGCGCCCAGGCGGTGATGCGTGACGGCACCCTGGTGCACGACTTCCTGTTCGCCGAGACCCCGCGCATGGTCCACGTGTGCAACGCACCGTCGCCGGCAGCCACCTCGGCCATCCCGATCGGCGAAATGATCGCCGACCGCCTGCTCACACCACGCTGATCCGCATTGCTGCACGGGCGCCCGCCGCCCGCTTGAAAATAACTACAAAGACCAACAAGGAATCTCTCGATGTCGGTACATGAAGCGGTCACCACCGCAACCGAAACCCCGGAACAGAACAGGAAGCGCCTGCGCAAGGTCGCGGCGGCCACCATCTTCGGCTCGATGCTGGAGTGGTACGACTTCTACCTGTACGCCACCATGGCGGCCATCGTGTTCTCGAAGATCTTCTTCGACGCCAGCAACCCTCAGGTTGCCTCGCTGCTGGCCTTCTCCACCTTTGCCATCGGCTTTATCGCGCGCCCGTTCGGCGGCGTGCTGTTCGGCTACCTGGGCGACCGTTTCGGGCGCAAGCAGGTACTGGTGGTGACCTTCTGCATGATGGGCCTGTGCACCACCCTGATCGGCCTGATCCCCAGCTACGCCAGCATTGGCATCTGGGCGCCGATCATCCTGGTGCTGGTGCGCATCATCCAGGGCCTGGGCGCGGGCGCCGAGCTATCCGCCGCGGCCGTGACCAGCTACGAACATGCCAGCGAAGGCAAGCGCGGCAGTCAGGGTGCCTGGCCTGCGCTGGGGCTCAACCTGGGCCTGCTGCTGTCGTCGCTGACCGTGTACCTGCTGACCATGAACGGCAACGACTTCCTGCTCTCGGGCGGCTGGCGCATCCCGTTCATCTGCAGCATCGTGCTGGTGGGCGTGGGCTTCTGGGTACGCCGCAGCATTCCGGAAACCCCGCAGTTCGCCGAACTCGAGCAGGCGCCGAAAAAAGCCAAGGTGTCGCCGCTCAAGGCGCTGTTCAAGAACGACCTCAAGGGCCTGGCCGTGGTGTTCTTCGTGGCCATCGGCTACAACGCCCTGAGCTACATCTTCAAGACCTTCTCGCTGGCCTACCTGACCCAGTTCAAGGGTGTGGAGGCCCACGTGACCTCGCTGTCGGTGACCATTGCCAGCCTGGTGGCGATCGTGGCGGTGCCATGCTTCGGCTGGTTGTGCGACAAATGGAGCAGCAAGGCCGTGCTGATCATGGGCGGTCTGTTCTCGGTATTGTTCGCGTACCCGTTCATGGCCCTGCTCAACACCGCCGAGCCGCTGATGATCTACATCGCCATCGCCATTGGTACCGGCCTGCTGGCGCCGATGATGTTCGCCCCGCAGGGTTCGTTCCTCAGCCGCCAGTTCCCCACGGCCACGCGCTCTTCGGGCTTTGGCACCGGGCGCGAGATCGGCACCGCGGTGGCCGGTGGCCTGGCGCCACTGGGCGGCCTGGCACTGGTGGCCAGCTCGCCGACCCATTCGACCGACGGCGTGGTGGCGATCCTGGCGATTGCCGCAGTGTTCGTGGTGGTGTTCGCCCTGTGTGACCAGGGGCGCAAGCACTCCAGCTTCAAGAACTGACTCGCCTGGCTAATCATCGCGGGTCAAGCCCGCTCCCACAAGAACAGCGCCGACCTTGTGGGAGCGGGCTTGACCCGCGATGGCGGCACCGATGATTTGTGATCTGCGCTCAAATTTACCCACCCACCATTAGTCGCCGCACCCCCGGATGGATTAAAGTATCAGCCCCTGCCCGGGCGTTGTTGCCCTCCCCCCGGGCGCACGCCCAGGAACCGTCCCGATGGAACATCGTGAAGCGCTCATCGCGCTGCGCACCTTTCTCTCCACCCAGATTCTTGGCCAGGAAAAACTGGTCGAGCGCCTGCTCATCGTGCTGCTCGCCGATGGTCATATGCTGGTGGAGGGTGCGCCGGGCCTGGCCAAGACCAAGGCCATCAAGGAACTCGCCGAAGGCGTCGAGGCGCAGTTCCACCGCATCCAGTTCACCCCCGACCTGCTGCCCGCCGACATCACCGGCACCGAAATCTATCGCCCTGAAACCGGCAGCTTCGTGTTCCAGCAGGGTCCGATCTTCCACAACCTGGTGCTGGCCGACGAAATCAACCGCGCCCCGGCCAAGGTCCAGTCTGCCCTGCTCGAGGCCATGGCCGAGCGCCAGGTCAGCGTGGGGCGCAGCACCTACGAGCTGTCGCCCCTGTTCCTGGTGATGGCCACGCAGAACCCCATCGAGCAGGAAGGCACCTACCCGCTGCCCGAAGCCCAGCTCGACCGTTTCCTGATGCACGTGAAAATCGGCTTTCCCGATGCCGCCGTGGAGCGGCGCATCCTGCAGCAGGCGCGCGGCGAGGCGCTCAACGGCGAAACCAAGCCCGAACGCCGGGTCAGCCAGCAGGCGATCTTCGCCGCACGCAAGGAGATCCTCGGCCTGTACATGGCCGACGCAGTGGAGGAGTACCTGGTGCAACTGGTGATGGCCACCCGCACCGGTGCCAAGTACGACGCCGAACTCGGCGACTGGATCGCCTACGGCGCCAGCCCGCGCGGCTCCATTGCCCTGGACCGCTGCGCACGCGCCCACGCCTGGCTGGCCGGACGCGACTTCGTGAGCCCCGAAGACATCCAGGCGGTGCTGTTCGATGTGCTGCGCCACCGCATCATTCTTTCGTTCGAGGCCGAAGCGGCCGGTATCGACCAGGACCGGGTGATCCAGCGCATCCTCGACGTCGTCGCCGTGGCCTGAAGCCATGCCTCTTTCAGCGCAGGCCGAACCCGGCATCCGCATCGGCCTTTCCGAGCTGATCGAGATGCGTCATCGCGTGCGCGAGGTGCAGCTGTTCTCCGCACCCGGGCAACGCAGCCCGCTGGTGGGCCTGCATCACTCGCGCCTGCGCGGGCGCGGCGTGGACTTCGACCAGGTGCGCGTTTACCAGGCCGGCGACGATGTGCGCAACATCGACTGGCGAGTCACCGCCCGCACCCAGGAACCCCACACCAAGCTGTTCCACGAAGAGCGCGAGCGGCCTATCTTCATTTTGGTCGAACAGAGCCGACGCCTGTTCTTCGGCTCCGGGCTGATGTTCAAGTCGGTACTTGCCGCCCAGGCCGCCGCCCTGATCGGCTGGGCCGCGCTGGGCCACAACGACCGCATCGGCGGCCTGGTGTTCGGCGACAACGAGCACTATGAAATCAAGCCACGGCGCAGCAAGCAGAGCCTGCTGCAACTGCTCAACCGCCTGGCGCGGGTCAACCAGTCGCTGCACACCGAGGCCCAGCCCCAGGGCGACAACCTCAACATCGCCCTGCGCCGCGCCCGCGAAGTGCTGCGCCCGGGCAGCCTGGCCATCGTGATCTGCGACGAACGCGCGCTCACCCCCGGGGTGGAGCAACAGATGAGCCTGCTGGCGCGCCACTGCGACCTGCTGCTGCTGCCGGTGTCCGACCCACTCGACCACGCCCTGCCCGCCGCCGGCTTGTTGCGCTTTGCCCAGCGCGGCGCACAGCTGGAGCTCGATACCCTGGATGCCAACCTGCGCAAGAGCTATCGCCAGCAGAGCGAGGCACGCATCGAACGCTGGGAACTGCTGGCCCAGAAACTGCGCGTGGTGCTGATGCCCTTGAGCACCCAGAGCGAAATGATCGAGCAACTGCGCGAATACCTCGACCCGCAACGTTCGGGTAAAAGCCGATGAACCCACTGGACGCACTGCAACCGCTGATCGCCCCCGCCCCCATCGGCGCGTGGCCGCCCGCGCCGGGCTGGTGGGTGCTGCTGGCATTGCTGCCCGTGCTCGCCTGGGGCCTGTGGCGGCTGCGTCACTGGCGCCCGCGCAAGGCTCCGCTGCCACGCGCCGAACAACCGCTGGAACCGATCCGCATCGCCGCCCTGGCAGAGCTGGCGGCGCTGCCCAAGCCCTACGACGGCGCACCGGCCGGTGCCTGGCTGCAGCAGATCAACGCCCTGCTCAAACGCCTGTGCCGCAACCACTATCCCGACAGCCACAGTCACACCCTCAACGGGCGCAAGTGGCTGGCGTTTCTCGACAACCGCTGCCCGGCCGCCGGCCTGACCCGCTGGATGGTACTGGTGGAAGGCGCCTACAAGCCCGAGTGCCGGCTTGACGACAAGGCCATCGCCGGGCTCAACCAGGCGGTCGACACCTGGATTCGCAAACATGTTTGAACTGGCCTGGCCGTGGGTCTTCGCGCTGTTGCCGCTGCCGTGGCTGGCCCGTCTGCTGCTGCCGGCCGCCGACAGCGGCGAACCGGTGCTCAAGGTGAGCTTTCTGGACGAACTCGAAGGCCTGGCCGGGCGCCGCGCGCGGCTCAACCTCCCGACCTGGCGCCAGCAGGCGCCGTTCGTGCTGGTGTGGCTGCTGTTGCTGTGCGCCGCCGCACGCCCGCAATGGCTGGGCGAGCCGCTGCCGGTGGCCGCCAGTGGGCGCGATCTGCTGGTGGCGGTGGACGTGTCCGGCTCGATGGACTTCCCCGACATGCGCTGGGACGACGAGGACGTCAGCCGCCTGACCCTGGTCAAGCAACTGATGGGCGACTTTCTGCAAGCGCGTGAAGGCGACCGCGTGGGGCTCATCCTGTTCGGCAGCCAGGCCTACCTGCAGGCCCCGCTGACGTTCGACCGACGCACCGTGCGCAGCTTTCTCGACGAAGCGCAGATCGGTATCGCCGGCAAGAACACCGCCATTGGCGATGCCATCGGCCTGGCGGTCAAGCGCCTGCGCATGCGCCCTGCGCAAAGCCGCGTGCTGATTCTGCTGACCGATGGCGCCAACAACGGCGGGCAGATCCACCCGCTGACCGCCGCGCGCCTGGCCGCCCAGGAAAGCATCAGGATCTACACCATCGGCATCGGCGCCGACCCGGACGAAACCGGCACCGCCGGCATGCTCGGGCTCAACCCGAGCCTGGACCTGGACGAAGCCTCGCTCAGGGAGATCGCCGAGGTCACCCACGGCGCCTACTTCCGCGCCCGCGACGGCAACGAACTCAACGCCATCGGCCAGACCCTCGACCGCCTCGAGCCGGTAGCCCAGCAACCGACCCAGGCGCGTACCGCGCATGCCCTGTACAGCTGGCCGCTGGCCCTGGCGCTGGGCCTGAGCGTACTGCTGGTGGTGCGCGATCGCTGGCCCGACAACCTGCTGCAACGCCTGCTGCGCCGGCCGCACTTTCTGCAGCCGCACCCCGAATGGCGCGAGCGCCTCAAGCGCCTGCGCCTGCGGAGGCGTCGATGATCGAGCTCTGGCCCCAATGGTTGCGCCCGGCCTGGCTGTTGCTGCTGCCGCTGCTCGGCTGGCTGCTGTGGAAGCTGTGGCACCGACAAAAGCGCGCCGGACGCTGGCAGATGATCCTGCCCGCGGCGTTCCATGCCGTGCTGCTGGGCGGCGGCAATGGCCGCGACAGCAAGCTGCCGTGGATCGCCCTGGGCCTGGCCTGGCTGCTGGCCGTGCTGGCCCTGGTCGGCCCCAGCTGGGAGCGCCTGGAAGAGACCCGCCAGCGCGCCGCCGACCCGCTGGTGGTCATGCTCGAACTGACCCCGCAGATGCTCGCCGACGACACCCCGCCCAACCGCCTGCAGCAGGCCAGACGCAAGCTGCTCGACCTGCTCGAACACCGCCGCGATAGCCAGACCGCGATCATCGTGTATGCCGGCAGCGCACACACCCTGGTGCCGCTGTCCGACGACCTGGCCACCAGCCGCAACCTGCTCGACGCCCTGGACCCCGCCATCATGCCGCAACCTGGTCAGCGCGCCGACCTGGCGGTACGCAAGGCGCTGGCACTGCTGGCCCAGGGCGCGCTGGGCCAGGGGCGCCTGCTGCTGATCGGCTCCTCGCTCAGCCCGCAGGAACGTCAGGGCATCACCCAGGCACTGGGGCGTCATGGTCCCAAGCTGCTGATGCTGGGCGTGGGCACCCCCGAAGGCGCGCCGGTCAGGCAGACCAACGGCGAATACCTCAAGGACGCGGACGGGGCAATCCTGGTTCCGCGCCTGGACAGCGCCGAGCTCAAGGCCTTCATCAACAGTACCGGCGGGCGTTACCGCAAGGCGCGCATCGACGACCTCGACCTGCGCGGCCTGGGCCTGTTCGACAATCCCCAGGCGCTGCGCGCCGACGGCCAGACCCTGCAACTGGACAGCTGGGCCGACCAGGGCTACTGGCTGCTGATCCCGCTACTGCTGCTGGCCGCGTGCGCTGGCCGGCGTGGCTGGCTGTTCTGCCTGCCGCTGCTGCTCGGCCTGCTGCCGCAACCGAGCCATGCCTTCACCTTCAACGACCTGTGGCTGCGTCCCGACCAGCAGGGCCAGCGCCTGCTCGAACAGCAGCGTCCGGCCGAGGCCGCCCGCCACTTCGAAGACCCGCAATGGAAAGGCATGGCGCTGTACCAGGCTGGCGACTATGCTGGCGCCGCCCGTGAATTCGCACGGGCCAGCAACGCCAGCGCCCATTACAATCGCGGCAATGCCCTGGCCCGCAGCGGCGAACTGGAGGCGGCCGTGGATGCCTGGGAGCAGGCCCTGGAGCTGGAACCCGAGCTGGAAGCGGCCCAGGCCAACAAGGATCTGGTCGAGCAGCTGCTGCGCCGCCAGCCCGAACAGCCCCAGCAACCGCCGGCCACCGAAGACCCGCCTCAGGGCCGGCCCGACCTGCCGACCGATTCGGCCAGCAACGGCCAGCAATCGAACAGCAGCGACAGCAGCCAGGGCGATGCCAAGGCCGGCGCCGGCGAAGACACCGCCACCGCGCCAGAGCACGCGCACAACGCCAGCGAGCCGCCGGACGAAGACACCACCCGGCCACCGCAGCGCCCCGTCGACAGCAGCCTGGATGCCGAGCAGCGCCAGGCCCTGGAACAATGGCTGCGCCAGATCCCGGACAACCCGTCCGAGCTGTTGCGCCGCAAGTTCTGGTACGAACAGCAACTGCATCAGGAAAGCCCCAAATGATCCGCGTCTGCGCCCTGGTTTTCAGCTTCTTGTTCGCCCTGCAGGTGCAGGCGGCGACGCTGCTCGCCAGCGTCGACCGCAGCCGCCTGATCGCGGGCGAAACCCTGGAGCTGACCCTGGAAATCGAAGACGTGACCCAGTTCGGCAAGCCCGACCTGACCCCGCTGCAGGCCGACTTCGAAGTGCGCGACACGCGCCAGGTCAACAGCCTCAAGAGCCTCGACGGCCAGACCCAGGCCAATACCCGCTGGATCATCACCCTGCGCCCGCGCCAGAGCGGCACGGTCCAGGTGCCGGTGCTGCACCTGGGCGAGGCGCAGAGCCAGCCGGTGACGTTGCAGGTACTGCCGGCCGAGGCGGCCAGCGACATCAGCCAGGCGCCGGTGAGCATCGATGCCAGCCTGGACGCAGACAGCGTGTACGTGCAGGCCCAGGCCGTACTGACACTGCGCATCTACCACTCGGTGTCGCTTTACGATGACAGCAGCCTCAGCCCGCTAGTAATTGCCAATGCCCGGGTCGAACCGCTGGGCGAGTCGCGCACCTATGAAAAACTGATCAACGGCGTGCGCTTTGGCGTGATCGAGATGCGCTACGCGATCTTCCCCCAGCAAAGCGGCGCACTGAGCATACCCGCCCTGACCTTCAGCGCCACCAGCGCCGACGAGCCGGCCCAGGGCGACAGCGGCGCGGCACGTGGCAAGCAGGTACGGGTCAGTTCCACGCCGCTGCCCTTGCAGGTGCTGCCGATACCGGCCGAGTACCCCGCCGACCAGCCGTGGCTGCCGGCACGCAGCCTGAGCCTTGAGGAACGCTGGAGCCCGGACCCTGCGCAGACCCCGACCCAGATCGGCGACTCGCTGACGCGCAGCGTGATCCTCAGCGCCGACGGGCTGTCCAGTGCGCAACTGCCACCGCTGCCCGCCACCGAAGTCAACGGCCTGCGCCGTTACCCGGATCAGCCGCAACTGCGCGAAGAGGTCAGCGAACGCGGGCTGGTAGGCCTGCGCGAGGAACGCGAGGCGCTAGTGCCGACCCACAGTGGCGCACTGGAACTGCCGAGCCTCGAGGTGGTGTGGTGGAACACCCGCGAACAGCACGTGGAGCGCACCAGCCTGCCGGCGCGCGGGTTGAAGATCGAAGACAACCCTGCCCTCACGGCAGACACCCCGGCCAGCGTCGTCAACCTCGAGAACCGGCCGCTATGGCCGTGGCAACTGAGCACGCTGCTGCTGGCCCTGACCACCCTGCTCGGCTTCGCCCTGTGGTGGCGCGCACGCTCGCAGCCGGCGGTAATGCGTGCGGCGCAGAGCGGGCCGAGCCCGCGCACCCTGCTCGACGACCTCAAGCGTGCCTGCCAGGCCAACGACCCGCAGGCCACCCGCCAGGCGCTGGATGCCTGGGCCCGCCAGCAGCCCGAGACCCTGGCCGAGATGGCGGCGCGCTTCGTGCCGCTGTCGGATGCGCTGGACGGGCTCAACGGCGCGCTGTACAGCGAGAGCGGGCAATACTGGCAGGGCGATGAACTGTGGCGGGCGATCGGCACCATTCCCGCAGCCGAACAGGCGCAGCCGAGCGCCGCCGAGAACGGCAGCCTGCCGCCGCTCTATCCCAAATAACGCGGCGCCTGCGCAGGGGTCATCGCAGCCCCCAAAACCTGCCACCCGCGTTACCATAGCCGGCTACCGGCTCGACCTTCACGGGACTTCCAATGCGTCTGTTTCACACCTCCGACTGGCACCTGGGGCAAACCCTGCATGGCCAGGAGCGCGACTTCGAACATGCCTGCTTTCTCGACTGGCTGCTCGGCCAGCTCAAGCTGCGCCAGCCTGACGCGCTGCTGATCGCCGGCGACATCTTCGACACCGTCAACCCGCCGGTCAAAGCCCAGGAGCGCCTCTACGACTTCATCGTGCAGGCCCACGAACAGCAGCCCAGGCTGAACATCGTGATGATCGCCGGCAACCACGACTCCGGCTCGCGCATCGAATTGCCCGCACCGCTGATGCGCCGTCTCAGGACCTACGCCCTGGGTCGCGTGCACTGGCTCGACGACGGCCAGCTCGACAGCGAGCGCCTGCTGGTGCCGCTGACCAACGCCAAGGGCAAGGTGACCGCCTGGTGCCTGGCCCTGCCCTTCCTGCGCCCGGCCGAAGTCACCGGTGCGCACCTGGGTGACGACTACCTGCGCGGCATCGGCCAGGTGCACGAATGGCTGATCGAGGCCGCCCTCAAGCAACGCAAGCCTGGCCAGGCGCTGATCGCCGTGAGCCACGCACACATGGCCGGCGGCTCGGTATCGGAAGACTCCGAGCGCAGCCTGATCATCGGCAATGCCGAGGCCCTGCCCGCCAGCCTGTTCGGCAGCCAGATCAGCTACGTCGCCCTGGGCCACCTGCACAAGCCGCAGAAGGTCAACCGCGAAGACCGCATCCGCTACAGCGGCTCGCCGATTCCGCTGTCGTTCTCCGAAATCGGCTATCAGCACCAGATCCTCGAAGTCGAACTCGACGGCGCCACCCTGACCAGTGTCGAACCGCGCCTGATACCGCGTGCCGTGCCCCTGCAACGCCTGGGCCCGGCGCCGCTGGTGGAGATTCTCGAACAACTCGGGCAACTGCCCCAGGTCGACCTGCTCGACGACCCGCAGCGCCAGCCCTGGCTGGAGGTGCGGGTGCGCCTGGACGAACCGCAGCCCGACCTGCGCCAGCAGCTCGAAGCCTGCCTGCAAGGCAAGGCCGTGCGCCTGGTACGCATCGCCGCCGAATACGCCGGCACCGGCGCCAGCGACGGCGAGGACGACACCCGCCTGATCGAGCTGGGCCAGCTCAGCCCCCACGACCTGTTCAGCCGTGCCTGGGAACAGGCCTACGGCACCAGCGTCGACGAACAGACCCTGGCCGACTTCGCCCTGCTGTTGCAGGACGTGCAGCAGGAGGAGGAACAGCCATGAAGATTCTTGCCATTCGCCTGAAGAACCTCGCCTCCCTGGCCGGCCCGTTCGAGATCGACTTCACCTGCGAGCCGCTGGCCAGCGCCGGCCTGTTCGCCATCACCGGGCCGACCGGGGCCGGCAAGAGCACCCTGCTCGACGCCTTGTGCCTGGCGCTGTTCGGCGCGGTGCCGCGGCTGAACAACATCGGCCGCGAGACCAAGCTGCCCGAGGTCGACAGCGAAATACTCACCAGCGACCCGCGCACCCTGCTGCGCCGCGGCACCGGCAGCGGCTTTGCCGAAGTCGACTTCGTCGGCATCGACGGGCGCCATTACCGCGCCCGCTGGGAAGCCAACCGCGCCCGTGACAAACCCACCGGCAAGTTGCAGGGCAGCCGCCAGAGCCTGCACGACCTGGACAGCAACCAGTTGCTGAGCAACCAGAGCAAGCGCGAATACGAGCAGATGATCGAGGCCCGCCTGGGCCTGAACTTCGAACAGTTCACCCGCGCCGTGATGCTGGCGCAGAGCGAATTCAGCGCGTTCCTCAAGGCCGACGACAAGGAACGCAGCGAACTGCTCGAAAAGCTCACCAACACCGCCATCTACAGCCAGCTGGGCCGGCGCGCCTACAGCAAGAGCAAGGAGGCCGAAGAGGCGCACAAGGCGCTCACCGACCAGGCCCAGGGCGTGATGCCGATGGCCGACGAGGCACGCGCCGAGCTCGACCAGCGCCTCGCCGAGGCGCAGCGCCAGCTCAAGGCCGAACAGGCCCGCCTGCGCCTGCTCGAACAGCAGCGCAGCTGGTTCGCCGAACTCAAGCAGCTGCAGGACCAGCAGGCCGCCGCCAGCGAGCAGTTGCACAGCGCCCAGCAACAGTGGGCGCAGTTGCAGGGCGAACGCCTGAACCTGAGCCGCCTCGAACAGCTCGCCCCGCAGCGCCATCAGTTCGCCCGCCAGCGGGAGCTGGCCAGCCAGCTCAGCCCACTGGCAGCGAGCATCCAGCAACAACGCCAGCAGCAGGCCGCGTTGCAGCAACGCCTGCAGCAGCTTGAACAGGCGCAGCAAGCCGCCGGTGAGCACCTGGCCACGGCCCTGGCCCGGCAGACCGAGTGCGCGCCGCTGCTGCGCCAGGCCTTCGCCGAGCAGCAGACGCTGGCGCGCCTGGAGCAGGAGCTTGACCAGCGCAACGTTCAATGTCAGCAGGCCGAGCAAGCCAGTCGCCAAGGCCAGCAGCAGATCCAGGCGCTGATCGAGCGCCAGCAACTCACCCACCAGCGCCTGGCGCAGATCGACGAGCAGTTGAGCCAGAGCGCTCACCTGGCCAGCATCGGTGATGCCTGGAACGCCTACCGCGCCCAGTTGCAGCAACTGATGCTGGTCGGCAACCGCCTCAGCCAGGGCCGCGAGGAACTGCCCGGCCTGCAGCAGCGCGCCGATGAGTGCGCACGCCAGTTGCAGGCACACCGTGAAAGCCTGGCCCTGCTCTACCACGAGGCCGGCGCCGAGCCCGAGGCGCTGGCCGAACAGATCGACCTGCTCGGCACCCTGCTGCAGGACAACCGCAAGCAGCAGCGCGCCGTCGAAGAGCTGTCCCGCCTGTGGGCCAGCCAGCAGGAGCTGACGCAACGCGCCCAGGCCCTGCGCGAGCGCCAGCAGGCGGCCCAGCAACAGCGTGAAGGCCTGATCGCCGAAGGCCTGCAGGGCAAGACCGAGCTGACCGCCGCCGAACAGGCCCTGCAGGTCACCCGCCAGGTGCTCGAACGTCAGCGCCTGGCCCGCAGCGCCAGCGTCGAGGAACTGCGCGCGCAGTTGCAGGACGACCAGCCCTGCCCGGTGTGTGGCAGCCAGGAGCACCCCTATCACCAGCCCGAAGCCCTGCTGCAAAGCCTCGGCCGGCACGACCAGACTGAAGAGGCCGGCGCCCTGCAGGCGGTGGAGGCGCTCAAGCTCAAGCTCGACGAACTGCGCAGCACCCTGGGCGGCGTGAATGGCCAGATCAAGGAGTACCTGCACCAGCACGAACAACTGGCCCTCCAGCAGCAGGCACTGGCTCCTGGCCTGGAGGCGCACGCGCTGTATGCGCAGCTCTCGGCACAGGATGTGGGCGAGCGCTCGGCCTGGCTGGAGCATCAGCTACGCCGCCTGAACGACGACATCGCCCGCGACGAGCAACGCCTCGCTACCCTGCTGACCCTGCAGAAAGACGCCGCCCGTGTGCAGCAGCAGGTGCAGGCGAGCGTCGAGGCGAACCAGCAGGCCGCGCAGCACCTGAGCCAGCAACAGCATGCGCTGCAGGCCGACGACGAACACCTGGAGCAGGCGCTGGCCGGCTTCGCCACGCTGCTGCCAGGCGACATTCTCGACGCCTTGCGCCAGGAGCCCGCCGCGACCTTCCTGCAACTGGACCAGCAACTGGCCCAGCGTCTGGAGCTGCTGGACCGGCAAAAGGACGAGCAGCAGGAGCACGCCGAGCGTCAGCAGCAGCTTGAAAAGACCCAGGTGCAGCAACAGGCGCTCGAACTCAGCCATCAGGCCGTGCAGCAGCAGGTCGATGCACTGCGCACCCAGCAGCAACAGGCCCGCGACGCCCTGACCGCGCTGATTGGCGAGCATGCCGGTGCCGAGCATTGGCAGCAGCACCTGGAACAGCAGGTGGAGGCAGCGCGCAGCGCGCAGGCAACGACCGGCCAGCAGTTGCAGCAGGCCCAGGCCCAGGCCATCGAGCGAGCTGCCGAACTCAAGGCAGACGAACAGCGTCTGGGCGCCCTGGAGCAGGAAAGCCAGCAGCTCGACCACGCCATCGGGCAATGGCGCCAGGGTCACCCGGAACTCGACGATGCCGGGCTGGACCAGCTGCTGGCGGTGGATGACGAGCAGGTCAGTCAACTGCGCCAGCGCCTGCAACAGGCAGAAAAGGCCATCGAGCAGGCCGGCGTGCTCGTCGCAGAGCGCGAACAGCGCCTGCAGCAGCATCAGGCCCAGGCCAGCGGCGAGGTACCCGCCGAGCAGCTGGAGCAGGCGCTGAGCGAGCTGCAGCAACACCTGGTGATCAGCGAACAGCAGTGCGCCGAACTGCGCGCCGAGCAGGCCGACGACCAGCGCCGGCAACTGGCCAACCAGGCCCTGGCCGAGCGCATCGCCCAGGCCTATGCCCAGTGGCAGCGCTGGGCACGCCTGAACGCGCTGATCGGCTCGGCCACCGGCGACGTGTTCCGCAAGATCGCCCAGGGCTACAACCTCGATCTGTTGGTGCACCACGCCAATGCCCAGTTGCGCCAGCTGGCGCGGCGCTACCGGCTCAAGCGTGGCGGCAGCGCGCTGGGGCTGCTGGTACTGGATACCGAGATGGGCGACGAACTGCGTTCGGTGCACTCGCTGTCCGGCGGCGAGACCTTCCTGGTGTCGCTGGCGCTGGCGCTGGGCCTGGCCTCGATGGCCTCGAGCACCTTGCGCATCGAGTCGCTGTTCATCGACGAAGGCTTCGGCAGCCTCGACCCGGAGTCGCTGCAACTGGCCATGGACGCGCTGGACGGCCTGCAGGCCCAGGGCCGCAAGGTGGCGGTGATCTCCCACGTGCAGGAAATGCATGAGCGGATCCCGGTGCAGATCCAGGTGCGGCGCCAGGGCAATGGGTTGAGCACGGTGGAGGTCAGCGGATGATCCTGTATTCGTTCCGCCGCTGCCCCTACGCGATGCGTGCGCGCATGGCCTTGCGCTACGCCGGTTGCCCGGTGCAGATCTGCGAAGTGAGCCTGAAGGCCAAGCCGGCCGACATGCTGGCGCTGTCGCCCAAGGGCACGGTGCCGGTGTTGAGCGTGGACGGTGAGGTACTGGAGGAAAGCCTGCAGATCATGCACTGGGCGCTGGCCCGGCATGATCCGCAAAACTGGGCGCTGCGGGACGACCCGAACGCAGCGCAGCAGGCCACGCAACTGATCGAGCGCAATGACACGCTGTTCAAGCAGCAGCTCAATCACTACAAGTATGCCGAGCGTTACCCGGAGCAGTCGCGCGAGACGTATCGTGCGCTGGCCGAGGCGGTACTGCTGGACCTGGAACAGCGCCTCGAGCGGCAGGCCTACCTGGTGGCGGCGCACCCGAGCATTGCGGACGTGGCGCTGATGCCATTCGTTCGCCAGTTTGCCGGGGTCGAGCCTGACTGGTTTGCCACAGCGCCCTACCCGCGCTTGCGCGTGTGGTTGCAGGGGTGGCTGGAGTCGGCGCTGTTCAACGCGATCATGGCACGCTGACCAGCGAAGGGGCCGGTACTGACGCTACAAGGTCAGCACCGGAAACGATCAGTGCTGGACCTTGTGATCCAGCGCCGCATAGAAATTCGCGCTTTGCTGCAGGTACTTCTGGGTGTAGCTCGGGGTGGAGGATTTTTTCTCGCGGATCTCGACCTGGGCGCCGGCAGGCAGCACCACGGAGGCAGAAATGGCCGAAGCCGCGATAACCGA
The DNA here is from genome assembly GCF_049942755.1 of Pseudomonas palmensis. Classification (NCBI taxonomy): domain Bacteria; kingdom Pseudomonadati; phylum Pseudomonadota; class Gammaproteobacteria; order Pseudomonadales; family Pseudomonadaceae; genus Pseudomonas; species Pseudomonas palmensis. The sequence continues at coordinate 3,972,616 of NZ_CP187958.1, read as the reverse complement.
AAAAAGATTGAAGTTCATGGCAATGCCCTCGAAAGCGTCAGGTTGAAGTGGCCGGTTGGGCCGTGGTTCAAACCTACGCCGCTGCCGGCGCACTGAAAAATTCATTGCGCCAGTAGCGAATATCAAGGCGATTGATAGTTCAGTCGACGAACTTGAGGTCCGAAGGCGATTGCAGTGCCAGCGTCTGCACCACCTCGCCCAGCAGGCCGGTCTGCGCATCGCGCCGGATCACCACGATCTGGTTGCTCTGCTGGTTGCCGACCAGCACGTAGCCCCCGGTCGGGTCCAGGGTGAACTCGCGCGGGTGATCACCCTCCACCGAACGGCGCTGCACCTGGCGCAGGCTGCCATCCTGACGGTCGATGGCGAACACGATCAGTTCGTTGCGGGTGCCGCGGTTGCTCACGTACACGAAGCGCCCGTCGGCGGACACATGCACCGCGCTGGCCGCCTTGGCCGCGGCATCGGCCTGTTCGGTCAACGGCAGGATCTGGCGCTGGCTCAGCGTGCCGTCGTGGTAGTCGAACACCACCAGCTGTGCACTCATCTCCAGGGTCAGGTAGGCATGCTTGCCGTTTGGACCGAACGCCAGGTGACGCGGCCCGCTGCCCGGCGGCAGGACGACCGGGGTTGCCGCGCCCAGTGGCCGGGTCGGGGTCTGGGGCTGGTAGCGGTAGCCGATCACCTGGTCGGCGCCAAGGTCGCTGGCAAACAGGTATCGCCCGTCCGGGGACGGCACCACCGAATGCACATGCGGCCCGGCCTGGCGCTCGGGGTTCACCCCGCTGGCCACATGGCGCACCTGCTGCACCGACGCCGACAAACGGCCATCGGCGGCGACCGGCAACACGCTGAGGCTGCCGCCCGGCTCAGGCTTGACGCCGTAGTTGGCCACGAACAGATAACGCCCATCCAGGCTCAGGCTCGAGTGGGTCGGTTCGTCACCGTCGCTGGACACCTGGCTCGACAGGCTCAGTTCACCGCTGTCATGCGCCCGGGCAAAGCTGCTGACCTGGCCCTGGCCGTCACCGTTCTCGTTCACCGCGAACACGTTGCGCCGGTCCGGCGACAGCGTCAGCCAGGACGGGTTGCTGCTTCTGAGCACTTGCAGGGGCGTGGGGTCGAGCTGGCCGCGCTGGCTGTCGAAGCGGTAGCGGTAGATCCCGTCATGGGTGCCCACCAGCAGTTCATGGCCGTGGGCGTTGAGCGTCAGTGCCATGGCACTAGCGGTCAGCAGGGACATCAGCTGGCGTTTCATCGTCGTCCTCTTCAGAAGCGCGCAAGGCACTCATGCAGACTAGTTGATGCTCGCCCGTGTCGTCGCTGAGCTGCCAGTGCTCGCCGGCAAGCGTCGCGTTGCCGATCTGCTCGGGGCTGAACTGCCATTTCTTCAACGCACGGCCGTCCATCAATTCGATGCGCAGGCCCGTATCGTCGAAGGTGAAGTCGAATGCGTGCAGGCCATCGATCAACAGCATGTCGCAGGATTCAAGGGCTTGGGCAAGGGTGGTCATGGGGGGTATCCCTGATTAAACACGCATGATACCCCAACCTTAAAAGCATCGCGGGTCAAGCCCGCTCCCACAAGGACCGCGGTAGCCATTGTGGGAGCGGGCTTGACCCGCGATGAAAACGACGCAGTGTGTCAGTGCGCGAAAATCGACTTGCTCTGGGTGCCCGCCATCTTCTCCGGCTTGATCAGGAAGCGTGCCAGCGCCGGCAACAGCCACAGCGCGCCGAACATGTTCCACAGCAGCATGAAGGTCAGCATCAGGCCCATGTCGGCCTGGAACTTGATGGCCGAGAAGATCCAGGTGCACACCCCGATCGCCAGGCACAACCCGGTGAACAGCACCGCCTTGCCGGTGGAGCGCAGCGTCTGGTAGTAGGCCTCCTGCAACGGCAGGCCGGCGCGCAGGAAGCTCTCCAGGCGGCTGTAGATGTAGATCCCGTAGTCCACGCCGATGCCCACGCCCAGCGCCACCACCGGCAAGGTCGCGACCTTGACGCCGATGCCCATGAACGCCATCAGCGCGTTGCCCAGCACCGAGGTCAGCACCAGCGGCAGCACGATGCACAGGGTGGCAGCAAACGAGCGGAAGGTGATCATGCACATCACCGCCACGCACAGGTACACCAGGATCAGGATGGTCAGCTCGGCCGACCGGATCACCTCGTTGGTGGCCGCCTCGATCCCTGCGTTGCCCGCCGCCAGCAGGAACTCCAGGCCCTCCTGGTCATGCTCGGCAGCGAATGCCTTGACCGCATCCACCACGCGGTCGAGGGTCTCGGCCTTGTGGTCGTTGAGGAACACCAGCACCGGCGCCAGCGAACAGTCGGCGTTGTACAGGCCCTCGGCACGCGACACCGAGGTGTTGAGGATGTCCGGGTTGCGCGACAGGCTTTCCCATTTCAGGTTGCCCTCGTTCATGCCCTTGATCATCTGCTTGGACACGGTCACCAGCGAGATCGCCGACTGCACCCCGGGGGTGTTCTCCATCTTCCACATCAGCTCGTCGACCGGCGCCATGGTCTTGTACACCGAGCAGCCTTCGGTCGGGGTCTTGACCATCACCACCAGCACGTCGGAGCTGGTGGAGTAGTTGTCGATGATGAAGGCGTTGTCCTTGTTGTAGCGCGAATCCGGACGCAGCTCCGGCGCACCCTGGTCGAGGTCGCCGATCTTCAGGTTCTGGCTGTACCACAGGCCGCCACCGAACATCGCCAGCGCCAGCAGCACCGACACCGGCGCCACCTTGGGGCTGGCGAAGCTGGACAGCAGGCGCCAGAACGGATGCTCGCGGGTTGCATCCTTCTTGCTGCGTTCGATGGCCTTCTTGCTGATGCCCACATAGGAGATCGCCACCGGCAGCAGGATCAGGTTGGTGAACACGATCACCGCCACGCCGATCGAGGCACCGATGGCCAGTTCACGGATGACCCCGATGTCGATGATCAGCAAGGTGATGAAGCCCACCGCATCGGCCAGGATGGCGATCATGCCCGGCAGGAACAGCTGGCGGAAGGTACGCCGCGCCGCAGTCAGCGCGTTCTCGGCCTCGCTGGACTGCAAGGCGATGCCGTTGATCTTCTGCACCCCGTGGGAGATGCCGATGGCGAAGATCAGGAACGGCACCAGCATCGAATACGGGTCGAGCCCGAAGCCCACCGCGTGCATCAGCCCCAGTTGCCACACCACCGCCACCAGGGTGGTGATGAGCACGGCAATGGTGCTGCGGATGCACCAGGTGAACCAGTACAGCAGCACCCAGGTGATCACCAGGGCGATGCCGAAGAACATCACCACCATCATCAGGCCGTCGATCAGGTCGCCGACCTTCTTGGCAAAGCCCACGATGTGGATCTTGACGTTGGGGTTCTGCGCCTCGAACTTGTTGCGGATCAGGTCTTCGAGCTGGTGCGAGAACGCCTGGTAGTCGAGCTTGATCTGGCGCCCCGGGTCGTTGGGGTCGGGGTAGGATTCGAGCAGCGGCACATCGACGATGCTCGACTTGAAGTTGTTGGCCACCAGCCGGCCGACCTGACCGGACTTGAGCACGTTGTTGCGCAGTTGCTCCAGGCTGTCGGGCGAACCGTCGTAGGTCTGCGGGATCACCTCGCCACCGGCGAAGCCCTCCTCGGTCACCTCGGTCCAGCGCACGCTGGGGCTCCACAGCGACTTGAGCGCCGAACGATCGACGCCAGGAATGTAGAACACCTCGTCGTGGATCTGGCGCAGGGTCTCCATGTATGCCTTGCTGAAGATGTCACCGTCCTTGGCCTCCACCGAGATCCGCACGGTGTTGCCCAGGTTGGCCAGGTCGTTGCGGTGCTCGATCATGTTCTGGATGAACGGATGCTCCAGCGGAATCATCTTCTCGAAGCTGGTGGACGGGCGAATCAGCATGGCCTGCCAGAACAGGAACAGGCTCACCAGCACACAGATGCCGATCACCGCCGGGCGGTTGTTGAATATCAGGCGCTCGAGCAGGCTCGCCTTGTCCTGGTTGTGCTGCATGTTGAACGACTCCTGACTGCTCATGGTTGCGCCCTCGCGGCGCCGGTGGCGGTAGCCAGGCGTGCCCCGCCCTGGCCGACCAGGATCAGCTGCCCATCGGCCTGGCCGCTCACGCCCGAAAGGGCGATACGGTCGGGCCGGTTGAACACGCTGAAGCTCTGGCCGTCATCGGTGCTGCGCAACACGCTGCCGCCGTTGCCCACCAGCACCAGGCTGCCGTCTTCGAGTAGCGTAGCGCTTGCCAGGCCGAATTCGAGCGCACCGCGCTCGCCCTGGAGCGCGATGGCCTGCCAGGTGCTGCCGAAATCGCTGGAGCGGTACAGGTTGCCGCGCAGGCCGTAGACCAGCAGGGTATCGGCGCGGGCGGTACCGATCGCTCCGAACAGCGAGCCCTCGTAGGGGCCGTCGAGGTGTTCCCAGGTCTGCCCGGCATCGCGGGAGCGGAACATGCTGCCCTGCTCGCCCACGATGAACAGGCCCGCGTCCTTCACGGCAGCGATGCCATTGAGGTGGTACTGATCGGGGTTGTCGAGGCGCTCTGCGACGTCCTGCCAGTGCGCGCCGCCGTCGGTGGTTTCGAACAGGCTGCCATAGGCCCCCACGGCCAGCCCGTGCCGGGTGTCCTGGAACCAGACATCCAGCAGCGGGGATTCGCGGGACGGGTCTTCGAACTGTTTGCTCCAGGTGGCGCCGCCGTCGCTGCTGGCGAGGATCTGCGCATCATGGCCCACCGCCCAGCCGTGCTTGGCATCGGCGAAGTACACGGCAGTGAGCAGTTGGCGGCTGGGGACGCGGGCCTGGGTCCAGCTCTGGCCCTGGTCGTCGGAGAAGAGGATATGCCCGCGTTCGCCCACCGCCACCAGGCGCGGCCCGGCCTTGGCGATGTCGATCAGCAGGCTGTGGGAGGCCTTGTTCGAGGTCTGTGAATACACCGTCTGCGGTGTCGGGCCGTCATCGGCAGCCCCGGCGGTTGCGGCGAACAGCCCCAGGCCCAGGCTCAGCAAGACGCTGGCCGTGAATACATTCATAGTCCTCTCCCACATTATTGTTATTCGGTGCTACTGGCGGGGCTGGAAGCGGCAATCTAGAGCCCCGCGAATGCTGGCCTCAAGCTAGCAGGCTTTGGAAATGGATGACAACGTACAACGCGTTATGTTTTGTTAAGCGCGGCCTCTGGATCGTGGATGTCGCGTTGTTCGCCCGCACCTTCATCATAAAAAAGGGGGCTGCCCCGAAAAGGCCAGCCCCCTGTTCAACCTGCCCTCAACCTCAGGCCAGGCTCTTGCTCACCACCTCGAACACATCGCTGGACAGCCCGCCCGAGCCGCGGATGCGCTCCAGCTCGGCCTTCATCAGCGCCTGGCGCGCGGCATCGTACTTGCGCCAGCGGGTCAGCGGCGCCAGCTGGCGCGAGGCGATCTGCGGGTTGAAGCCGTTCAGTTCGATCACCAGGTCCGCCAGGAAGCGATAACCCGAGCCATCGGCCGCGTGGAAGTTGACCAGGTTCTGCCCGGCGAACGCACCGATCAAAGCGCGCACCTTGTTCGGGTTCTTCAGGGTGAACGCCGGGTGCTCCATCAACGCCCGCACTCGCGCCAGGCCGCCCGGCAACGGGCTGCCCGCCTGCACGCTGAACCACTGGTCCATCACCAGCGGGTTGTCCTTGAAGTGCTCGGCAAAACTTTGCAGTGCCCTGGCGCGCTCGTCCTGGAACGGCGAATTGACCAGCACGGCCAGTGCGGTCAGGCGTTCGGTCATGTTGTCGCACGCCTCGAACTGCTCGAGCGTCGCCTCCAGCACCTGCGCCCGGCCCGTGAGCATCAGGTACGACAGCGCGATGTTCTGCAGGCTGCGCCGGGCAAAGTGCTCGGCCTCGGCCACATAGGCGGTTTCGCGCGAGACCGCACGGTTGGCCTGGTAGCGCGCCCACAGCCCGTCGAACAGTTGCTCGGCCAGTTGCTGGCGGGCAAAGTCGCGGGCCGCGTGAATCGCGTCCACATCGGCCACTTCGCTGATTTCGGTGAGGTAGGCCTCACTCGGCAGCGAGAGCATTTCGGCGACCATGGCCTGGTCGAGTGCCTCGTTGGCCAGCACGCTGCCCAGGGCAGTGACCAGGCGCTGATCGAGCACCAGGGCTTCACCGCGCTGATGCTGCGCGATCAGTTCCTGCAAGACCTGAACCGACAGTTGCTGGCCGGCTTCCCAGCGATTGAAGCCATCGCTGTCGTGCTGCATCAGGAACATGAGTTGGTCGCGGTCGTACGGGAAGCTCAGCTTGACCGGCGCACTGAAGCCGCGCAGCAGCGACGGCAACGGCCTGGCGGCCACGTCGACGAAGGTGAAGGTCTGCTCGGCCTCGGTCACCGACAGCACCCGCGTGGTCGCGCCCGCCTGCGTTTCGCCTTGCAGGCGCAGGGCAATGTCGTTGCCCTGGGCATCGAGCAGGCCCAGTTCGACCGGGATCACGAACGGCTGCTTCTCGACCTTGTCCGGGGTTGCCGGGCAGCTCTGGCTGAAGGTCAGACTGTAGGTCTGGGCAGCGGCGTCGTACGCCTCGCTGACGTTCAGGCGCGGCGTGCCGGCCTGGCTGTACCAGCGCTTGAACTGGGTCAGGTCGACGCCGTTGGCGTCTTCCATGGCCTTGATGAAGTCGTCGCAGGTCACGGCCTGGCCGTCATGGCGTTCGAAGTACAGGTCGCTGCCCTTGCGAAAGCCCTCGGCACCCAGCAGCGTGTGCACCATGCGCACCACTTCCGAGCCCTTCTCGTACACGGTCAGGGTGTAGAAGTTGGAAATCTCGATGAAGCTGTCCGGGCGCACGGCGTGGGCCATGGGGCCGGCGTCTTCGGCGAACTGGTGGGTACGCAGGTAGGCCACGTCCTCGATGCGCTTGACCGTGCGCGAGTTCATGTCGGCGCTGAACTCGGAATCGCGGAACACCGTGAAGCCTTCCTTGAGCGACAGCTGGAACCAGTCGCGGCAGGTCACGCGGTTGCCCGACCAGTTGTGGAAGTACTCGTGGGCCACCACCGCCTCGACCCGCTGGTGCGCGGCATCGGTGGCGGTCTCGGCACGCGCCAGCACGCAGCTGGAGTTGAAGATGTTGAGGCCCTTGTTCTCCATGGCGCCCATGTTGAAGTCGTTGACCGCCACGATCATGAAGATGTCCAGGTCGTATTCGCGGCCATACACCTCTTCGTCCCAGCGCATGGATTTCTTCAGGCTGACCATGGCGTGCTGGCACTTGTCGATGTTCTCCGGCTCGACATAGATGCGCAGGGTCACGTCGCGCCCCGACTGGCGGGTGAAGGTGTCTTCGACGCACCACAGGTCGCCGGCCACCAGTGCGAACAGGTAGGCCGGTTTCTTGAACGGGTCTTCCCAGGTGGCCCAGTGCCGACCGTCCTGCTGCGGCCCGCTGCCGATGGGGTTGCCGTTGGACAGCAGGACCGGGTAGCGATGCTGCTCGGCGATCACCGTGGTGGTGAAGGTGCTCATCACGTCCGGGCGGTCGAGGTAGTAGGTGATCTTGCGAAAGCCCTCGGCCTCGCACTGGGTGCAGAACATGCCGCCGGACTTGTACAGGCCCTCGAGCGCGGTGTTGGTCTCGGGGTGGATCTTCACGCTGGTGTCCAGGGTGAAGCGCTCGGCAGTGGGCTGCAGGGTCAGGTGGCTGTCGTCGAGCTGGTAGTCGTCAGCGCCCAGCGGCTGGTTGTCCAGCGCCACGCTGAGCAGTTCCAGCTGCTGGCCGTCGAGCACCAGCGCCGGCAGGCCGGCACCGCGCGCCGGGTTGCGGCGCATGACCAGCTGCGCGTGGACCAGGCTGTGGTCCTCGAACAGTTCGAAGGTCAGGTGCGTCTCGTCGATCAGGTACTCGGGTGCCTGATAGTCCTTGAGGTAGATCACTTGCGGCTGTTCGGTACGCATGTGGCGGTCCTTTTACTGATGCACGGCCAGCTGGTAGGCCGTGTACTTGCGAATATTGATCACGCCGGTATCGAAAATCAGGTACTGGCCCTTGATCCCCAGCAGGGTGCCTTCGGCGACAGGGTTCTTGTCCAGGTTGAAGCTCACGATCTTGCTCGGGTACGCCTCTACCGGGTAGCGGATTTCAATCGGCTCGACGTCGGTCAGCGGCTGGATCGCCTGCAGGCCGAAGCGGTCCTGCAGGCCCTTGAAACCTTCACTGCAGCTGTCGAACAACTGCTCGCGCACGGCCACCAGGTCGACCGCCTCGGCGTTGCCCTTGAGCAGTGCGCGCCAGTTGGTGCGGTCGGCCACCTGGCTGCGGAACAGGTCCTCGACCAGCCCGGACTGCTGCCGGGTGGCCACCCGCACGATCGGCAGGGCCTGGCTGGCGCCCTGGTCGAGCCAGCGCGTGGGCAGTTGGGTGGCGCGGGTGATGCCGACCTTGATACCCGACGAGTTGGCCAGGTACACCACGTGGTCGGTCATGCAGAACTGCTCGCCCCAGGCCGGGTCACGGCAGGTGCCGTGCTCGTAGTGGCAGCGCTCGGGGCTCATGATGCAGGTGTCGCATTGCGCCAGCCTGGTCATGCACGGGTAGCAGTAACCCTGGCTGAAGCTGGTCTTGGTCTTGCGCCCGCAGTGGGTACAGTGGATCGCGCCCAGGTATTCGAGACGCACGGTCTTGCCCAGCAGGGGGTTGACCGGCACTTCGACGTCGCCCAGGCGAAACGCGTATTGCACGACCGGCTGCTCGAGGCGCGCCGTCATCTTGCTGATGGAACCACGGCCGAGTTCGATCAATGGATCGCGTCCGACTTGAACAGGATGTTGGGCACCGGCGCGGACTTGGAGGCGCATTCCTGCGGGCCCATGTAGCCGGTACGCTGGTCTTCGGGCAGGTTCTGCATCTCCCAGGCGATCACGGCCTGCAACGACAGCTCCTTCTGCTCGGCGGTGAGCTTGCGCCCATCGGACCATTTGCCGATTTCCACGGCCAGTTTCAGGCTGGCGTAGATCTCCGGGGTGATGTTTTCGATCATTTGCGCAAAAGTGGACATAGCGTCTCCAAAAATCAAGCTGACAGTTTACGCCGAGCCAGTGCCCCGCCCAAGAGCCCGCTGAGGCAGCCGACCAACAGCCCACCCACGTGGGCGGCGTTGGCGATCGCGCCGAAGCCGAGCAGGGTGATCAGCCCGGACAGGCACAGCAGCAGCCATACCAGCATCATCACCAGCACGCCACGCGGCATGCGATACACCGGGTTCGGCGCCAGCCACTGGTACAGCCAGATGTGCCCGAGCAGGCCGTACAGCACCCCGGACAAGCCGCCGAACAGGCTGGGCCCGCCGAACACGAACTGCGCCACGTTCGACACCAGGCTGAACAGCAGGGTCAGCGACAGCAAGGCCAGGGTGCCCTGACGCAGCTCGATGCGCCGCCCCAGCTCCCAGTACCACAGGCCGTTCATGGCCAGGTGCAGGATGCCGAAGTGCACCAGCATCGGGCTGAACAGGCGCCACCACTGGCCTGCATCGAGGCTGGTCAGCAACGGGGTGAAATACAGGTAGTCGCCCTGCACGCGAAAATCCAGGAAGGTCAGCCAGCTCAAGGTGGCGAAGTTGTCGCCCAGGCCGGTCAGTGCCGCCACCACCACGCACAGCAGCAACACCGCTGCAGTGGCCTTGCTGGCCTTCGCCTGCGCGGCCAGGCTCGGGCGCGGTGAGGCCGGGGGCTGCGCCAGGGGCGGCAGTTGCACATCGGCATTGCCCTCCGGAAAGCGCTGGTACAGCTGGCGAACATCTTCCACCAGGTAGTCGGCGGTCCACAGTACCTGCTCCTCGCCCTCCTCCGAGACCCGGTGCGGCACCTGCAGGCGCTTGAGCAGCTCGACAAAGCCGCTGAGGTCGACGCTCAGGGGCAGGCGCATCACCATTGCCGCACTCATTGACTGGCCTCCGGCCGTTCGACATCCACCCATACGAACTTGTGCGGGTCGATGCGGGTTTCATCATCCAGCCGATAGGCCACCAGCTTCCCGTAGAGCACCGCACTGTAGTCCAGGCACGCCAGGTTGGCGCGGATGGGTGCGGGCCGGCCGCTGCGCCAGTAATGGCCGACGAACAGCAGCGGCTCGTCGTCACCGTAGCGCAGCAGCGCGTTCTTCTGGCTGCGACTGAGCGGCGCATTGGCCACTTCGGCCGGCAGCGCATCGGGCTGGAACACGATATCGCCGTAGGTCTGCGGGTCTTCCTCCCAGAACTTGGTGCGAAAGAATGCGCGGGTCAGGCCGTCGCCGCCGGTCAGGGTGAGGCCGTCGGGCAGGCGCATGTCGGTGCCGCGCAGCAGCCGGTTGCACACGGTGTGGGCAAAGCTGCCGGCCACGGCCGAGGCCTGCACGAAATGCTCGTCGATGCGCCCGTCCGGATGCTGCTGGCGCAGCGGCTCGATCAGGCGCGCGTCCCAGCAGGCATGTACCACGCGAAAGCGTCCGGCATCGATGAACAGCGGCAGCTCGTAGAACCAGCCGAGAAAGTCGTGCCAGTCGTGGGGGTGGTCGGCGAACTGGGTCAGTGTCTCTTCGATCAGCCGCGCATGGCGCGGGTTGTGCTCGCGCACGAACTGCTTGCCGCTGCCCGGCAGCGCCGGCGTGGTCCAGCCCAGTGCGCTGAATTCGTGGTTGCCCATGATGCAGTGGGCCTGACCGGCTTCGACCATGTCGTGCACGATGTGCAGGGCCTCGCGAATGCGCGGGCCGCGGTCGATGATGTCGCCAAGGAAGATCGCCTGACGCTGCGCATGCCGCCACACCCCGCCCTGACGCTTGTACCCCATGGCGTCGAGCAGACGCTCCAGGGTGTGGGCACAGCCGTGGACATCGCCGATCAGGTCGTAACTGCGCGCGGGATCGAGCATCAGTCGCCTCCACCACCCAGACGGCTGCCCCAGCCGAGCTTGGTCCGGCAGACCTCGTAGTAGTTGTGGTCCAGCGGGTGGATCAGGCGCAGCTTCTGCGGCTTCTTGTTCACCGTGATGGTGTCGCCGGGGGCACAGGTGAAATGGTTCTGGCCATCGCACGAGACTTGCGGGTACAGCTGCAGGTCACGCGATACCACGATCTTCAGCTCGCTGTTGCCATCGACCACGATCGGGCGTCCCGAAAGCGTGTGCGGGTACATGGGCACGATCACGATGGCGTCGAGCTTGGGGTGCATGATCGGTCCGCCGGCCGACAGCGCGTAGGCGGTCGAGCCGGTCGGTGTGGCGACGATCAGGCCGTCGGCCTTCTGGCTGCACACGAACTGGCCGTCGATGTAGATCTCGAACTCGATCATGCGGTTGGACTTGCCAGGGTGCAGCACCACGTCGTTGAGCGCGTCGCCCTGGCCGATGGCCTCGCCGTGGCGGCGGACTTCGGCCTGCAGCAGGAAGCGGTTCTCCACCAGGTAGTGGCCGTCGAGCACTTCGGCCACCTTGACCTCGAGCTCGTCGGGGCGAATGTCGGTGAGAAACCCCAGGCTGCCGCGGTTGATGCCCAGTACCGGGATGTTGTGGCGCGCCAGTGCGCGGGCGGCGCCCAGCAGGCTGCCGTCGCCGCCGACCACGATGACCATGTCGCACACCTCGCCCAGCAGCTTGCGCGAGGAGGTCTGCAGGCCGTGGCCGGGCAGCACGTCGGCAATTGTGTCCTCGAGGATCACGTGCAGGTGCCGCTCGAGCAGGAATTTTTTCAGTCGGCGAATGGTATCGAGCACCTGCGAACTGCCAAGGCGGCCGATGATACCGATATTGCGAAATTGCTCCATGGGGCTCCTGCGGGGCACTGCGGCGTTGAATGGGCCGGTTGGCCAAAGCGTTGATTATGGGCGAAAGCGCCGGGCAGCGGCAAACGCCGCAGTTTTTTGCACAAGGCGCCGGGGCGGGCGGCTATGCTCGCAGGATGATGCCCTTTACCGACCTTTGCGACCTGCCCAACCGCCTGCGCCAGCCCCCGGTGCGGGACCTGGCGTGGGTAATCCTTGCGCCCCCCATGCTCGCAGTGACGCCCTGGCCGCAACGCCACCCGTTGGCCGGCAGCGACTGGGTGGCCGCACCGGCGTTGCTGCGCGACTGGCTGCTGGCGCTGGACCACGACAGCCGTGACCTGCAGGCCTGGCTGGCACAGGCCGCCAGCCGGCGCCTGGGGTTGTACTACGAGCGGCTGTGGCAGTTCGCGTTGCGCCATGCTCCGGGGGTGGAGCTGCTGGCGGCCAACCTGCCGATCCGCGACGGCGGGCACACCCTGGGCGAGCTGGACATCCTGCTGCGTGACCGCGACGGGGTGCATCACCTGGAGCTGGCCATCAAGCTGTACCTGGGCCCGCAGCACGGTGACGGGCGTAACCCGGCGCAGTGGCTTGGGCCTGGCTGCCATGACCGGCTGGACCGCAAGCTGGCGCACCTGAACGACCATCAACTGCCGATTTCGGCGCGGGCCGAGGGGCGCGAGGCACTGGCGGCGCTGCACATAGACAGCTTCACGGCTCAGCTTTGGCTGGGCGGGTATCTGCTGTATCCATGGCCGGGGCCGGCGCAGCCTCCGGCGGGTGCGCACCCACAACACTTGCGCGGGCGCTGGCTGCATCAGCGCGACTGGGCCCGGTTTGCGGCGCAGGCCGACCCCGGGCGCTGGCAGCCGTTGCCGCGCCAGGCATGGCTGGCGCCGGCGCGGTACACGCAGGAACAGGCCTGGGGCACGGAACAGTTCCAGGCCTGGCTGCAAGCGCTGGACCCGATGGCCCCCGCGCAGTTGCTGGTGCGGCTGGTGCCTGGGGATAGCGGGGATTGGGTAGAGGCTCAACGCTTGTTTCTGGTGGCCGATGCCTGGCCGAACCTGGCGGGTTAGCATGCACTGGCTGTACCGGCCCCCACATGAACGTACGCCCCCGTGGGAGCCGGCCTTGCCGGCGAAGGGGCCAGCGCTGACAACATTCTGCTAACCTCGCCCCCCCTCACCCAGCACCCGCACAAGGAACCCACCCGTGCCCGGCAATCTTCTCGCCCTGGCGCTCGCCGTCACCCTGGTCTGGCCCGCAAATGCCAGCGCAGCGCCTGCCCCAGGTCTGGACCAGGACAACGACCTCGCCCTGCTGAGCGACAGCTTCTGGCGCCAGGCGACGCCCACCGACCTGGACACGTGGCTGGCCCCGCGCAGCCAACCCGGCGAGTATCCACCCGGTGTGGTCACCCGCAATACCACGGCCTTTCACCTCGCACTCGAAAACAACGCCTCGCTGGCCATGCTGCAACACCTGCGTGCCGCGCTACCGGCCATGGTCGGGCTCGGCGATTACCCCGAATCGCTGCTGTCCACGGCCATCAAGCACAACCACCCCACTGCCACCATCGAATGGCTGCTGGCCCAGGGCGCGCCGGTGGAAGCCGGCGACTACCACAACCCACGCCCGCTGCTGCTGGCCATCGCCCAGGGCGCCGATGCCTCGCTGATCGACGCCCTGGTCAAGGCCGGCGCCGACACCTCCTACTTCACGCGCAGCGACAGCAACATGGACGCCTTCGACGCCGCAGTGCTGACCGAGCACAGCACCACGCGCCGGGCCGTCGCCCGCCATCTGCCACTGCCCGAGGCCGGCAGCGAAACCATGGAAGCGATCCTGGTCGAGCTTTCGCGCCAGGGTCGCGACGGGCCCGACGCCCCGCACGTGAGCTACGACATCCTCAGCGTGCTGCTCGAGCGCGGCATGAGCAGCACCGGCACCTACTGCGACCCGCACAAACCCTACTGCCTGGCCGACGACAGGAGCGACCTGATGGACCTGGCCATCCGTATCGAGGACCCGCAACTGGTCGACTACCTGCTCGGCAAGGGTCTGAAGGCCCGCTAGCACACTTTTTTGCCCCAGCGCAGGTGCAGGGCACGCGCAAGCGATTAGAGTTATCCGCACAGCGCCATCAAGAGCGCGGCCATTGACCTGATTGACCGATATGAGGAACCACCATGACCCTGACCAATACGCAGGCACGCTACGGCAGCCTGTCGATCGCCCTGCACTGGCTGATGCTGATTCTGCTGGCGGTGGTATACGCCTGCATCGAACTGCGCGGCATCTTCCCCAAGGACAGCGCCGAGCGCGACCTGATGAAAAGCCTGCACTTCATGCTCGGCCTGAGCGTGTTCGTGCTGGTATGGCTGCGCCTGATCCTGAAGGTCACCCACCCCACCCCGCGCATCGAACCCAAGCCGCCGGCCTGGCAGACGGGTCTTGCGCACCTGATGCACTGGGCGCTGTACGCCCTGATGATCGGCCTGCCGCTGGCCGGCTGGGTGATCCTCAGCGCGGCTGGCAAGCCGATCCCGTTCTTCGGCCTGGAGTTGCCCGCCCTGGTAGCACCGGACACCGACCTGGCCAAGTTCGTCAAGGGCTGGCACGAGTGGTTCGGCGCACTGGGCTACTGGCTGATCGGCCTGCACGCACTGGCCGGCCTCTACCATCACTACGTGGTCCGCGATAACACCCTGCTGCGCATGCTGCCGCAAAAAGGTAACTGACTAGGCGAACCCGCGGCGGCCCTGCAAGCCGCCGGTGTGAACGAAGATCAGCCGCGTGCCGGCCACGAACGCGCCAGCCAGCACACGCTCCTGCAGGGCCAACAACGCCTTGCCGGTGTACAGCGGTTCCAGTGGCAGGCCCGATTCGGCCTCGCTGGCCTGGATGAATGCCAGCAAGGCCGGGTCGACCTTGGCAAAGCCGCCCCGGCTGGCGTCGTGCAGGCGGTAAGTGCCCGGCGCCAGCACCTCGACCTCACCTTCCACCCCATGCCCCGGCGGCACGGCCAGCGCGCCGTGCACCGGGTGGGCGCCCGCTTCGGCCTGGGCCAGCCCCACCAGCGTGGTACCGCTGCCCACCGCCAGCCACCAGGCGTCGTAATCGGCCCAGCCCACGGCCGCCAGCTGCGCCCGCGCCTGGGTCACGATCTGTGCGCAGCCTTCGGTGCCCAGTGGTCCCGCGCCGCCTTCGGGCACGCAATGCCATGCCGGGTAGAGGGCTTGCCAGGGCTGCCAGAAATCCGCCTGATGCCGCGCCCTGTAACCGGCGTACCCCAGCCAGTGCAGGTGCATGCCCAGTGCTTGCAGGTCGTGCACGGTGGGGTTGCTGTGCGGGTGCCCACGCAACAGCCCGGCCGTGGCAAAGCCGAAGCGCTTGCCGGCCGCCGCCAGGGCATGCAGGTGGTTGGAATAGGCGCCGCCCAGGCTGATCACCCCCGGGGCACCACGGGCATGGGCAAGGCGCAGGTGCCCCTGCAGCTTGAACCATTTGTTGCCGCTGATCAGCGGGTCGATGAGGTCCAGACGCAGCACTGCCACCTCGACCCCGGCGCGCGCCAGCCAGCCTAGGGCCAGCGGTTGCAGGGGTGCCAGTGGCAGGTCATCGAAAGCGGCAGACATCGAACAGGCTCGGCAGGACGGGAGCGCGCAGTCTACCAGCGCACCCCCGCCACCGCTTTACAGCTCGGCCGCCAGGCGTGAACCCTGGTTGATCGCGCGCTTGGCGTCCAGCTCGGCGGCGACGTCCGCGCCGCCGATCAGGTGTACCGACTGCCCGGCGGCCAGCAGGCCATCCTGCAGCTCGCGCAGCGGGTCCTGGCCGGCGCAGATCACCACGTTGTCCACCGCCAGTACCTGCGGCTCGCCTTCGGCGATACGGATATGCAGGCCGGCGTCGTCGATCTTCAGGTAGTCGACGCTGTTGAGCATCTGCACCCGCTTGTTCTTCAGGCCTGTGCGGTGGATCCAGCCGGTGGTCTTGCCCAGCCCGTCGCCAACCTTGGTCTTCTTGCGCTGCAACAGGTACACCTGGCGCGCCGGAGCATGGGGCTCGGCCTGGATGCCCGCCACGCCGCCGCGCGCTTCGAGCCGGGTGTCGATGCCCCACTCCCTCCAGAACGCCTCGCGGTCCTGGCTGGTGGCAACGCCCTGGTGCACCAGGAACTCCGACACATCGAAGCCGATGCCGCCGGCACCGATCACCGCGACCTTCTGCCCCACCGGCTTGCGCGCCAGCAGCACGTCCAGGTAGCTCAGCACCTTGGCGTGATCGATACCGTCGATGGCCGGCAGGCGAGGCGCGATGCCGGTCGCAAGGATGATCTCGTCGTAGCCGCCCTCCACCAGTTGCTCGACATTGACGCGGGTGTTCAGACACAGCTCCACGCCGGTGGTCTGCAGCTTGCGCTTGAAGTAGCGCAGGGTCTCGAAGAACTCCTCCTTGCCCGGCACGCGCTTGGCCACGTTGAACTGCCCGCCGATCTCGCTGGCCGAGTCGAACAGGGTCACCTGGTGGCCACGCTCGGCGGCCACGGTAGCGGCGGCCAGGCCGGCCGGGCCGGCGCCGACCACGGCAATGCGCTTGGGCTGGGCCACCGGCAGGTAGTTGAGTTCGGTTTCATGGCAGGCCCGCGGGTTGACCAGGCAACTGGTCAGCTTGCCGCCGAAGGTGTGGTCCAGGCAGGCCTGGTTGCAGCCGATGCAGGTGTTGATCTCGTCGCCGCGCCCGGCGGCGGCCTTGTTGACGAAGTCCGGGTCGGCCAGGAACGGGCGTGCCATCGACACCATGTCGGCGTCGCCTTCGGCAAGGATCTGCTCGGCGACTTCCGGGGTGTTGATGCGGTTGGTGGTGATCAGCGGGATCTGCACCGCGCCGCGCAACTTGGCGGTGACCTTGCTGAACGCGGCACGCGGCACCTTGGTGGCGATGGTCGGGATCCGCGCCTCGTGCCAACCGATGCCGGTGTTGATCAGCGTGGCGCCGGCCTGCTCGATGGCCTGGGCCAGCTGCACGATCTCCTGCCAGTTGCTGCCGCCTTCCACCAGGTCGAGCATCGACAGGCGGAAGATGATGATGAAGTTCGGGCCGACCGCTTCGCGCACCCGGCGCACGATCTCCACGGCCAGGCGCATGCGGTTCTCGTAGCTGCCCCCCCAGCGGTCGGTGCGATGGTTGGTGTGGGCGGCCAGGAACTGGTTGATGAAGTAGCCTTCGGACCCCATGATCTCGACGCCGTCGTACTCGGCGCTCTGGGCCAGCGTGGCGCAGGTGACGAAGTCCTGGATCTGCTTCTCGATGCCCTCTTCGTCCAGCTCGCGGGGCTTGAACGGGTTGATCGGCGCCTGGATCGCGCTGGGGGCCACCTGCTTGGGGCTGTAGGCGTAGCGCCCGGCGTGGAGGATCTGCATGCAGATCTTGCCGCCAGCCTCGTGCACCGCCTGGGTAACGATACGGTGCTTCTGCGCTTCTTCGGCCGTTGTCAGCTTGGCCGCGCCGGAGTACACCCCGCCCTCTTCGTTGGGCCCGATGCCGCCGGTGACCATCAGGCCGACGCCACCACGGGCGCGCTCGGCAAAGTACGCCGCCATGCGCTCGAAACCGCCGGGTTTCTCTTCCAGGCCGGTGTGCATCGAGCCCATCAGGGTGCGGTTGCGCAGGGTGGTGAAGCCCAGGTCCAGCGGGGCAAGCAGGTGCGGGTATTGAGCGGCGGTCATGGTGAACTCCACAGCGAACTGATCACGGAATGCGGGCGCCTCGCTGCGTGCAGCGGGGCCCGTCGGTTATCTGTGAGGGACAGTAATGCGCCTGGAAGTGAGGCTCAATGACCGAAAGTTACAAGTTAATGACCGTAACTGACAGTGCGTGGGGCGCTGGCCTGTTCACGGATGCAGGCAGCGTTCGGCCAGTTGCCGAGCCTGATCGTGGGTGATGCCGGTGTTTTGCTGCAGGGTGAGCGGGTGATCCCCCGCGTCCACGAACACCAGCGGGCGCTCGCCCAGGGCCTGGGTCTGCAGCGTAGCCTTGAGGTTGAGCGTCGAAACCTCATAGGGGAACTCACTTTGCACACGTGCCGCATAAGGTGGTTCGCGCTCGCGACCTGGGGTTTCCCACAGTTCGCTGGTGCGGTAGAAATCCGCCTCGCTGACCGCCACCCAGGTCAGCCACACGAACGGCTCGGGTGAGCCGATGATCGGGATTTCCAGGCGCCCGAGCACGAAGTGGTGGGTGTCATCGATGATGCACTGATCGCTGGACAGTGGCGCACGCTGCTCGCGCTCTGCCTCCGGCAGGTCATACCAGGCGGCAGGGGCTGGCGCGCCGAAGGTGGTGGGCAGCTCGTCGTGATACTCGCCACAGGTGGCGCAATGGAAGCCTCGCATGGTGGGTGCTCCTTGACACTTAAGGCCGGATCAAGCCGCGCGGCGCGCAAACGGCAGCGTCATGTTACAGGCCCAGCAGTGCCTTGAGCGCAGGCATTACCCACTGGGGGTGATCCTCGTGCGGCGAATGCCCGGTAAACGGGATGTTCAGCAGTTGCGCATTCGCCACCCGATCGGCCAGCTCGCAGGCGTTGGCCCGCGTTACCAGGCGGTCTTCATCGCCATGAATCACCAGCAAATCGGCGGTGATGCCGCACACCGTTTCATTCGGGTAGCCCTGCTCGCCTGAATCCAGCCACAGCTCGCGCAACGCCACGGCCAGGCGGTCGAAATCGGGTTCGGGGTTCAACTGCAGGTAGCGCTCGTAGCTGTGCGGGAACAGCTCACGCCAGCGCGCGCCGGTCACGCGGCTGTACATGCCGCGCACGGGATCATCCGCTTTCAGTTGCCAGTGGGCACCGATCGTCACCAGTTTGTCGATGCCAGCACTCCCGGCAGCCGCGATGCGCAGCGCTGCAATGCCGCCATCGCTGTGGCCGACGAGGCTGAAGCGCTCAAGCCCCAACTGCCGGGCAACCGCCTCCACATCCAGTTGCAAGCGCTGGTAGGTCAGCGGCAGGTGCCCCAGGGTCGATTTGCCCTGGCCGCGGCTGTCGATGCCGATCAGGCGATAACGTTCGGCCAGAGCTGGCGTGATGGCATTGAAGGTTTCGATGTCGCCAAAGCCACCGTGCAGAAAAACCAGTACCGGGCCCTGTGGGTTGCCTTGCTGTTCACAATAGAGGCGTGCCCCGGCAACTTCGACGTACTGGCCGTCCTGGTGAGTGAATGTCGTCATTTTAGGGTCCCTTGATTATGTCGCTGTGGCGGTTGTCGGCGGCAGTTTAATGCGTTGCGCCTTCGACGCGGTACCCCTGATGCCCTCATTGCCATGTATGAAGTCCTTTGCTTAACGCATCGTCCTGTCATTGATCGGAAAGACACATCCCTTACTCTGCCCCCAAAGGGTCAGTACGAAAATAGCGACAATCATGAGTGCCCCGCCATAGGTTGCAGTCAACATGATGAATGACAGCTTTTTATGCTCAAACTTGAAAACCATCGCCCACATTTCAAACATGCCAGAAAAAGTGTTCATATTGACGCCTCTCTTTTTGCAAAATTGATTTGCATAAATCACCGCCGCCGCCATTGAAACACCACAAAAAGCAAACAAGGAAATTCTGAAAAACTGAATCGTGTCGCACATAACTCACCTAGAATAATGGGGCTGGTACATCACGACAGACAAAACATTCTCGTTTTTCGCCTTACACTGCGCCCCCACGACAGTGCGAACTCGCCAAGCTGGGCCCCCAGTATGAAAAGCCATCCTAGTGGGCTGACACTGCAAAAAGCACGAAGTGATACAACGTGATAGTCATCACGAGCGGAAACATTTTCATCACCCTTGACGCTTAGCACAAAAATAACCCGCAACCAAGCACACAGTGGAACCAAGCCCGTCACAAAAATAGCATGCCGAATTACTTCAATAGGTGTGGGTGAATCCAGACCCGCGAGCAGTGCAAGTAAACAGAAAGCAAGATAGGCAATTACTACCATGACAGCGAGAGCGAGCTTCACACCTAACAAAACGCGCGACTGACTCACCGCGACCTCATAATCAACTAAACAAACTGAATCATAAACCACCAGCCTTCACCAATGGCATGCTCAACTATCATAGAAACTTACCCCAAAAAAACTCTAACGCTTCGTAAGCATCCTCATCGTCATAGGCCTGAACCAGAAACTCAAGCACCTGCGCAACCGCCGCCTGCTTCGCGTCATCCATACATTTTATCTTATAAAGATCATCATCTCTGGCATACATCAGCAGCCTTGATGGCAGTTCCTTGGAAATTACATCACCTTCATCATATTGCTCACATGCGATAAAAAGGTAAGCTGGCAAATAATACCTCATCCCGACGGGGGCCATAAATGACAAACATGCAGATGCATCTCCAACATATTCATCTACCAATATATCTAGCGTAACATCCCACCAATTCCGACCCTTGAAAAAATCCCTGATCTGAAGGGGCTCAGGATAAGAAGACGCTACAATCTGAGAGGCCTCCGGCGGCGCTGTACACTTAAAAGCGAGTTTTATTTGTTCTCGAATTCTGCGCCGTTCCATTTTCATGGAATCTTCTTCTCGCATAGCGCTACACTCTCCCACGCTTTGATTGCTTCATCTCGGTGCTGTTTATCCCCAACAGCGAAATATCGATTATTTACAGCATTACGAGCTAACGCACACTCCAGATTCACCTCACGCTGAATTGAAGCTTGCACAGGATCGGTAACTCCCTTGCAAGTACGACGCCCGCTTTACAGGCCCTGTCAATATCTCGCACCCTGCTTACCGTATTTATCTATAATTAATTTTAAAATCACACCCATGGCTCTGCCCCCATATTGTCAACGCAAGAATAACGATACCTATAGCTGCCCCCCCATAGGCCGCAGTCAGCAGGAGGATGGACAGCTTCCTGCTCTCAAACTTAAAAACCTTGCCCCACACCTCTAACATACCTGAGAACGTATTCATGTTGATGCCATTTTTCTTACTGTACGCGCTTGCATACAACACAGCAGAAACCAACAAAACCCAACAAATAACAAACAAAAAAATCCGAACGAACTGTATTACGCCGCACATAACCTACTACCTAAAAAACGTAACACCTGGGCCGGCAGGAGCTTTAACTTCAGGGCCACCCCTATAAACATAAATCTCGGACTGGTTGAGGGTTGCCTAAAACAACCCTGAATCAACGCCATTCCTACTCCCACACCTACGTTGACTCCTTTGCATCAGGATCAGAAAACTCCAAACCACATGATGGCTTCCGGTCCATATGCTTAACGCATTGATCTGTCATTGATTGGAAAAATGCACCCCTGGCTCTGCCCCCACAAAGTTAACACGAGAATAATGACTGCTACGCACAGCCCCCCAAAGGCGGCTGTCAGCATCAATATCGACAGTTTTTTGTTTTCAAACCTAAAGACCATGCCCCACATTTCAAAAAGGCCTGAAAAGGTATTCATATTGATACCTTTTTTCTTGCAACAATGATTGGCATAAATGACGGATGCCGCCACAAACACCCCACCGAGGACAAATAAAAAAATACGGAAGAACTGCAATACATCACACATAAACCACCTAGAACAATGGAATTGAAACAGCGGGGCTGGCAGGCGTCTTGATCTCAGGCCCCACTCCTGCCCCGAAACCTACATACAGTTCTGGCCACGTCGAGGTCTGCGTGACATCAATCTGGATGATACCTAGCGCTACCCCAACTCCCGCCGCCGCCGGCAACGACTTCGAGTCAGGATCAGAGAATTTGAAACCGCAACTAGCAGTCGCACGAGCACCTACACTCATAACGGGTATAGCCACCTGCCCCGCCGCACCGGTTTTTTCGTTTGCACTCATACCGAACGAGACGCCCGTGCCTACCGCAGCAGTAGCAGAAGCCCTACACTCCCCAGTCATAATAGGTTTGGCCCGCGGCGGCGCCATCGCCCGGGAAACCTCATCCGGTGTCGCACCATTCTGCAACATCCAACTTCCCAGTGAAGCGCGCTCCGCGACGCCGGGCATGTTCAGGTCGAACAGCCCCAACGGGTCAGCCCGCATAACAGGCTTGTTGCTCACATAGCTGTACACGTTCAACCCACCCAGCATCCCGATCGGGTCTCTCGACACATAGCGCGCCATGCGGGGTTCGTAGTAACGGAATCGGTTGTAATGCAGCCCCGTTTCAGGGTCGTGGTATTGCCCCTGAAAACGAATCGGATTGCCCACGCCATGCTGCGCGGCCCACGACGAGCGCTCTTCACGAACCTCACCCCACACCTTGTACTGCCCCGTCCAGGCAACATTGCCGTTGTGGTCGGTGATCTCCATTGGCGTGCCCAGGTGGTCGCAGTGGTACCAGGCAATGACGTCGAACGCTGGCGCAGTGGGCAGTGCCTGCCAGAGCGGGTCCTGGTCGATGTCGTATTGACGGCCCTGCCAGTCGGGTTGCCTGAGCAGGCGTATCGAGCGCTTGTGCAACGCTTGAGCCACCGGCACGAAGCGACCCGGTTCGTAGAGGTAGTGAACGGTACGGCCTGTGTCGCCCTCGTCGAGGGGCAATGCGCTTTCCCAGGCCAGGGTTTCGCCGTCCCATCCGTACAGCGTGGAACCGCAGTGCAGCTCGCGCTGACGCTTGCTGCGCTGCATTGCATTCCAGCCGGTGCCGGCCTCGGGCTTGTCCTTGTAATGGGCGACGGCATGCTTGTGTAACCGCCGACCAAGGGCGTCATAGCTGTATTCCACACTGAGCCTGTCGTCGCTGTAGCGCACCAGGCGATTGAACAAGTCCCAGCTGAAGTGGGCAGGCACACCGTTGTGCAAGCGTTGCACAAGGTTACCGCGCTCGTCATACGTGTAGTGGTTGCCCGCGTATTCGCGCAGCACGTTGTCCATCACCTTGTGGGAGCTGGCATCGTTATCCAGCGGGCGATGCAGTTGCCGCGCCTTGTCCGTCAGGTTGCCGGCCGGGTCGAAGGCAAAGGTTTCTTCACCCAGGCGGCTGTTGGCCTGCAGCAGGCGGCCTAGCGGATCGTACTGGTAGGCCAGGTGACCACGACGGGTATCGAGGATGTCTGTCAGTTGACCGGTCGGGTCGTATTGATACTCGCGCTTGCACAGAATGGATTGGCCGTCATGACTGGTGAGCAACTGTTCTTGCGGACGCCCTAGCGCGTCCCATACCTGCGTTTGCGTCAGTTTGTTGCCCTGATGGCGGGCGACTTCGCGATGCAGATCGTCGCGCTCATAAGCCAGTATTTCGTGCTGGTCAAGTCGCATGCCCAAGAGATGGCCGCTGCCGTAAGTCAGCCAGCTGACCTTGTGGCCATCCGGGCGCGTGGTGGCGATTCGCTGGTTGAGTGCGTCGTACTCGTGCAGCCACACCGCTACCATCGGCGTACCCGTTGCCAGGTAATGCTGGTGCTCACGGGTCAGGTTGCCCGCGTCGTCATAGAACCATTGCAGTGTGCTGGAGTCGTTGATCGCCTGCAGCACCTTGCCATTGCCGTCGTAGGCAAAGCGCTCTGTTTGGCGCTGATCGCCAAGGTGCGCTGTGCGCTCGATCAACCGGCCCATGCGGTCGTGGTGCAAATCGATGCGGCGCTGCCCCACCTGGCTGCTCGCCAGGCGCCCAGTGCAGGGGTCGTACCGATAACGGACGGTCACACCATCGAAGCCGGTTTCTGCCACTCGACGTCCCATGGGATCGTACTGGTAAAACGCGCACTGCTCGTTCTGGTTCTCCAGGCTGAGCAACCGCCCCAGCCTGTCCCACTGGTAGCGCAACGTGTGCTCCTTCGCATCCACCCGTTCAGCCAACAGACCGGCAGCCGTATAGGACCAGGTAGTACAGCGATCCAGCGCATCCAGGTGCGCGAGCAAGCGCCCTTCGGCATCACGCTCGAAGCGCTCTTCGGTTTTGTCTGGATGAATCACCTTGGCCAACTGCCCCGCCTTGTATTCGTACTGCGTCTTGTCGCCCGCCGCATTCGCGGTTTCCACCAGTTGCCCGAATTCGTTGTAGTGCCACTGGCTGGTCTTGCCCGAACAGTCGGTGTATTCGAGCATCTGCCCAGCCTCGTTGTACCCGAGTTTCTTCTCGTTGCCGTGAGCATCCTTGATTGCCTTGACCTGGCCTGTGGCGGTGTAGGCAAACTCGGTCTTGTTGCCCAGCGGGTCGACCGTCTCTACCAGGTTGCCGCGCTCGTCGTAGTCCCGTCGCCACAGCCCACCTTCAGCATCCCGAACCTTGATCAGCTGATCATCGTCGCTGTACGCGTAATGCACCACGCTATGGTCGGCACGAATGTGTTGCAGCCGGTTGCTTCGCTCGTCGTAGGCAAAACGATCCTGGCTGCCGTCGGCATGAAGGTGGCGAATCAGGTTCTTGCGCTGGTCGCGAAACAGCCACTCCGAGCGCCCATCCGGGTACTCGATACGATAGGTGTAGCCCTGCGCATCGTAATAGTGACGGGTCTGCTGGCCATACGCGTCAGTCACCGTTGTCAGGCGAATGTGTTCATCCCAAGTGAGACGAGTCTCGAAGCTGCCGTCGTCTGCCCATTCGTGCACGGCCCTGGCGCGAGGGCCGCTGCCGTCCCAGCGCAAGTTGAGACCACGACCGGTACGGTCGGTATAGCGCGTGATCAGGTGGTGCTGGTACGCGTACTGCCAGGCAGCGCCATGCTCGTCCTGGGCGCTTACCAGGTCGCCAAGCCGATCGTGGTGATAAGCGCAGAGCTGGCGCAGCGGCTTGCCATCGACCACCTGCCAGAGCCCCTGGATACGGCCATGCCCGTCAAGCATGGTGCCGAGTTGCAGGTGTACCTTGGCAGGGTCATTCTCCTGGTAGGTGTTGATGTCCGAGAGTACCGGGCGCCCCTGATGACGGTGCTCGTAATGCAGCGTGGCTCCTGCGCCACTGCGCAGCACGATATGCGTGAGGAGGAAGCGCTCCCCTGCCCGCTCATAGGTTTCCTTGCGCCCCAGCCCGCGCATGAGAATCAGCTGACTGTCGGTGGTGCGTACCAGGGCGTTGTACTCCACCGGGTCATAGTGCGACATACCGATCTTGGGCAGCGGGTAGGCATGGCTGCGGCCATCCACGTCGTGGAACAGCACGCCGTCATCCAGCACATCGATGCACGTGGTGAACTCGGTGATCCAGCGTGCGCCCAGGCTGGCGCTGTCGAGGGCATCGAGGCGCGAATGATAGGTACGCGTCCACACGATCGGAAACGGCCCCGGCAGGCTGAAGTCGGTGTGCTGAAGCGTCTCGCTACCCGAGGCGAAGTTGATGCGGTTGCACGTGCTGGTGGGCGCGCCATTCTTGCACTGGTTGGCCTCCAGGCTCGCCGGGCTCTGCATCTTCTGCGTTTCGACCTTACCGTCGGCAGCCTGGTGCTGGGCCGTGCTGATGGCTGCGGTCTTGACGTTGGCCACCACAACCTGGGGGTTGCGCGTGCGCCATTGCTCTACGCTGCTGGCCAGCTTCATGCGCAGGCCTTCAATGGAGCAAGGGCGGCCGGGATCGGAAAGTTCAAGGATTTCAGCACGCACCTGTGGCGCCAGTTCCCGCAGGCGCGCAATCTGCGCCAGTAGGCCAGCTTTGCCCTCGTCCCCCAGTGCAACGCTGACAGCAGCACTGGTCATGCCTTTGCCGGCCGCCTTGTAGGCATCAAAGGCTGCCCGGAGATAGTTGTCGATGCTCGCCGTCGGGTCGTGGACAAGCCGGCTTCCAGCTGGCGCCGAGACCGGGCTGGCCACACCCACAGCAGTGCCGGCAACCAAAGCACCGAGGCCTGAGGCGATGTCGAGAATGATCTGTTCGCCCAGGATTGCTGCCTGGGCCAACGCCTCCTTGAGATTGCCCTGGGACTGCTCGACGAAGTCATCCAGGCTACCGACGATGTCAGCATTCAAGTGGCCCGCCATCAGCTCCATCAGCGCATCACCCAGCGCCCGCTTGCCCTCCTGGCGCACGATGAACAGCATCGGGCGCAAGGCCATGCGTGCTGCGGTCATGCTCGCAGGGGAAGCCACCAGACCGATCAGGTTGAGCCCGAAGCTCGCGCAATCAAAGGGCTCAGGTACGTTGCTGCGCGCCAGCGCGACAACATCCCCCAGCGCGTCGACCAAGGCAATGATATTGCCTGCCATGGGCACACTGCCGGCGACACCGCTGATGCGCTCAAGGGTGGCAAAACTGGCACTGACCTCACGTAGCCAGGCATCGAAGACCACGGCGCCACGACCAACGTCCTCTATCTGGATTTCGCGAAGCGGGGTGATGGCTACCTGCGAGGCGCGGGAGTGGTCGTCGCAAGCGTAGGTATGTTCAGTCATGAGATCAGTTCACCTGGCAGCAAATCGGTAACAGTGTTCAGGCTGTGAGCCTTGAGTTCAGCCAGCTTGGGTACTGGCAACCTTGGCAGGCCGGCCAGGCCCGCCGCACTCAGCGCCGCCGAGGCGGCAGGCAGCGTAGAACCGACTGCACTGGAAGCGCTGACCCGCTGTGCCAGCCCACCCATGCCGCCCTGCATTGCGCCCCGCATCTGCTGCATGCCTTGGAGCGCGCTTTGGCCGGTGTTGAGCAAGTCACTGCCGGCCTTTGCTGCATGCATGCCCTTGCCGGCGAGTTGCTTGGCCTCTTCGATCAGGCTGCCGCCAGGATCAGGCTTGAGCTTGTCGAGCATCGCACCGAGCATCGACGGCGTGCCCTCTTCGAAGGCCGACAGGCTCGGCCAGGGCAGGCCCTTGGTAAAACTGCCAAGGCTCCAGGTGTTGACCGTATCGAGACCAAACCTGACCCACGCCGGCCCCGGCGCAACCCCCGACACGGCATTGAACCCCTGGCCATCGAGGCTGCCCTCGAGCACCGTGCCCAGCGCATCGGTCACTTCGTAATCGCCGGCCTGGATGCCCTTGGCATTGGCGTACAGGTTGAACAGCTCCAGGTTGCCCTTGCCCGGTTTGGGCGGCTCGGGAAAGGTCCCGGCCAGGCTCTTGGGCCCCACATGGGCGAAGTTCGCCGCGTGCGCGGTGTACGGCCCGGTGGTCACGTGGGTGATGCCACTGGCGTTGTAGGTGGTGGCACTGCCGCCACCCTGCACCACCAGTTCGGTCTTGGCGGTGAGGGTGATGCGGTCGGCATTGGCAGTGATGTCGAGCTTGGCCAGCAGGTTGATGCTGTTCTTCAGGGCACGGAAGTCGATATCTCCTGATACGGCGATCAGCCGCCAGCCCATGTTCTGCACGAACAACCGCATGCCCTGGCTGGCACTGGCCAGCAGCCGCTTGCCGATCGACAGGCTCGTATGCCCGGTGCTGCTCAACGCCAGGTGTTCACCGGTCGCGACATGCGTCGAGCGCGGCGTGGTCAGGGCGATGCCCGCCGGGCTGGCCAGCACCAGGTGCGGTTCGCTGAACTCGGGAAACTCGTTGGCGCTCTGGTTGGTCGGGCCGCTGCCGACGATGCCCTGGTGCTGCGCATGCAGGGCCTTGGCCACCTCGTCCTGATCGCCCGACTCCTGCGCCTGCACCTCGCGCGCCTGCTGGCCGAAGCCGTCCTGCTGCTCGCTGGCAGTAGCCAGGCGTTCGGCGGTCTCGGGCAGGTCCTTGTGGTGCTTGGCTTCGTGATGGCGCGGCTCGGTGGTCAGCAGCAGGCCCGCCGCCGCGCGCACTGCCCCATGCCGGTCGGTGCGCAGTTCGAAACCCTCCCCCCGCGGCTGGCCGCCCGAGGGGCGCGGATGGGTCAGGTAGCCCAGGTTGATCGCGCTGGCGCCGTGGTCGCTGCGCAACGCGATGCTGATCTCGCTGGTGGTGTCGTCGATGCGCAGCTCGTTGCTGCGGCTGCCCTTGTATTCCTTGCTCTTGACCGTGGCCAGGGTCTTGAAGTCGGGCAACCGGTACGGCGGCAGGTTGGCGCCGTGGTACAGGCAACCGGTGATCAGCGGCTGGTCGGGGTCGCCTTCCAGAAAGGTGATCAGCACCTCCATGCCGATACGCGGCAGCGAGATGGCGCCGAAGCTGCTCTGGCTGGCCCAGTTGGAGGCCACGCGCATCCAGCAGGTGGTCTTGTCGTCCGACTGGCCTTCGCGGTCCCAGAAGAACTGCACCTTGACCCGGCCGTACTCGTCGCAATAGATCTCTTCGCCTTCGGGGCCGGTCACTACCGCACGTTGTGCACCCAGCACTTTGGGCTTGGGATGCCTCAGCGGCGGACGGTAGGGCACGTCCCACGGCGTGGCGCAGAAGCGGTTGCGATAGCCCTGGTGGAAGTCATCCTTGAGGTCGGTGACGTCGCTGCTGATCACCTCCTCGAGCACCTGCGGCTGCTTGCCTTCATGCAGCACTTCGGTGAGCAACCACAGGTCGTTCCAGGCCGGGTTGGCATGCTCGGTCAGGCTCAGAAAATGCCCGCTGACCAGGCTCGGCTGGTCGCTGCGGCCCTCGGCCAGGCGGTAGTCGCTGCGGTGGCGCTCCAGGGCGCGGGTGGCCAGGTGCTTGCCGCGCGCGCGGTCGCTGAAGCGGGCCGGGTAGTCGTAGTCTTCCAGGTCCGGCGCGGCACCGCTGTCGGCGTCGCTTTCAAGCTGGATGCGCGGTTTGGTGAAGTCGTAGTCGCGCCGCGTGGTGCGGCTGGTGCGCGTGGCCAGGCGCAGGCCGAAGCGCTTGATCACCGGCACGTCGGCCACCAGCCCGGTGTCCTGCTGGTAGGCCACCGGGGCCAGTGTGGGGAATACGGTCTGGTCGTCGCCGAACACCAGCGCATGGCCCTGCGGGCTGTGCTGGAAGTGGTAGTGGATACCCTCCTCCTCGCACAGGCGCTGGATGAAGTGCAGGTCGGACTCGTCGTACTGCACGCAGTACACCCGCTCGGGGTACACCGCGCCGAGCACGAAGCGGTGGTCGCTGGCGAGGATGCCGTGCTCCTCGAGCACCTGGGCGATGATCTGCGGCACCGTCTTGTGCTGGAAGATGCGCTGGTTGATGCGGTGTGCCAGGTACGCCAGCTGCGGGCGCAGCACCAGCCGGTAGCGCGACAGGCGCCGCCCGGCCTCGCCCTGCGCGGCGCTGTAGACCAGCCCGTGAATGCCGCTGCCGCTGGGCGACAGCTGCAGGAAGGCGAGCGTGTGCAGGAGGGATTCGAGGTTCAGCGACGCCCGTTCACTGACCAGCTCCAGTTCGAATTCGAACGGCTGGCTGAGCGCTTCGCGCCCGCTGAACGACAGCACCTGAAAGTCGCTGTCGACCCCGTCCAGGGTCAGGGTGAAATGGGGCTGGTTGGCCGCTGAGAACATCCGATGTTCCTCCCGCTGCAAAAACTGGGGTGACAGGCTGCCCCGGCCGGCCATGCTGGCTGGCTGGCTGGCCGGGGCAGTGAACTAACGCAGGCTTAGCCGGCGACCGGGGTACGCCAGTCGTCCGAGCCGGAGGTACCGGACACTTCGTGGGTCCAGGTGATCTTGCGGTAGGTGAAGTGCACGTCTTCGAGGTGGGTGAAGTGCGCGTTGGCCGGGTCCTGGCAGTTGTGCATGTAGTCCTTGATGTCGACGATGATCGCGTCTTCGAGCTTGGTGGTGAAATAGTGCTCCTGGGTGCCGGCCGCCGAGGTGCGGTACCAGTGGATGACGATTTCGGTCAGGCGCTCGCCGGAGGTCAGCGCGGCCAGCAGCAGGGGCGAGGCCTTGTCGAAGACCTTGGTGATGACCACCGGCTTGTGCACGCGCTGGCCGGTCGGCTGACCGGACTGCGGGTCGCGCGGGATGATCACTTCGTGGTTGAAGCCCTGGACCATGACCTGGTCTTCGTGGCCTTCCTGGTAGGTGTTGCCGACCGAATCGGCGGTGAAGGCACCGGCGGTGATCAGGCCTTGTTTGGTGCCGGTGACGGACATGTAGGCAGGTGTTGCCATGGGGGTTTGCTCCTTGCAAAAAGTGAAGCCGGACAGGCGAAAAATGCCGTGCGGCTGCAAGGAGACAGTTCAAGACCCGTGCCAACTTAAATTTAGTTGTTGTTAATCAGTAGCTTGTGTTTTTACTGTACGTTTTTTGAGCACTTTTACGCGAGAAAACCCGAAAAAGTGCGCAACTTCTTGCGCAGTACTGTGCAAGAAGTTGCGCAGTTGGCTGCAGGCCACGTTGAGTATGGCCTGCAGCAATGTATGCACAGGGTTATCCACATTTGAGTGCGCAAGAAGTTGCGCAGTTGGGGAAATCGGCCGCGAGCATTTCAAGAGGCAAAACGAGCGTCGACTGACCGATCGATCGTCGCCGACAGGCACCCACTCACTGACGACTGAATGCGCTCGCCATCGCACCTCATGCGCCATGACCCTGTAAACTGTCGGCCAACTTGTCCCCCCCTCAAACGAGAGCTGCCCATGGCCAACCACGACCTCACCTTCGTTCCCGATCTCGATGCCGACTCCATCTCCTCCGACGTTGTCGGTTTCGGCGGCGTGCTGGTCTCCACCCAGATCCCGACCCGGGCAGACGGCAGCCTGGAACTGGGCGACATCACCCTGCAGAGCGAATGCACCCTGCAAGCCCTGAAGGTGGCACTGGAGCGCGCCGGCAGCTCGATGGACAGGGTCATGCACCTGACCATCTACCTCACCGACATGGCCGACCGCGCCGCCTTCAATGCGGTGTACCAGCGCTTTTTCGCCAAGCCATGGCCAGTGCGGGCCGCAGTTGGCGTGGCCGCCCTTGCGGTCGAAGGCATGCGCGTGGAAGTGACGGCCATGGCGGCCAAGGGCTGAGACCAGCCGTAGGCGGTCGCCTGGCTCAGGACCGCGGCAGGCAGGCCAGCATCTGACGGATACGCTGCTGGGTATAGCCGGCTCGTGCAGCCGCCTCATCGATCGACTGCCGAGTCACCGTCTGCTCGATCAACCCGCCTTTGCGGGAAAATCCAGCCTGGCCAAGCACGACGAAATCGACTGGCTCGCTGATACCGTTGTAGGCACGGATATCGCTGGCGCTGCTGGCTGCTCGCCCTCTCCGGCAGCCGTCCCCTGGTTTGTCCGGGGACGACCGAAAAGGGGGCGTCAGGCCTGACTCGACAGCGCTGCAGCGCTGCCCCACAGGGATAGGGCCGGATACCTGTGCGGTGATTGCATTGGTGTGCAACAACTGGTGCAGCGCGATTGAGCCTTCGCCAAAAGCCGGCCCGCTTTCGCCCACAAGCGCGAACGTGCCGTGCAGGCCCTTGCCTGCGACCCAGACGATCGATCCCAGCATGCTCGCCTTGGCGGCCACCGCTATGGGCAGTGTCTCGGAGTCCAGAGGCTGCACCTGGCCATCCACCTTGTGGCGCAATGAGGTGGTGGAAACATAGCTCTGCACCGTGGCGCCGCTCACGGTGTCAAGCAGCGGCCCCTTGCGCAGGCGGCCCTTGCCATTTCCGATGAGGTAGCGCCCATTGCCGCAGGATGTTCTGGCCTGCCCTGGCGCAAAGGGCTCGACTTCCATGGCATACACGCAGAACTCGGGCGTGTGCTCGGCAAACCCTTTGAGTTCCGCCTTCAGAAAAGCGTTTCGGCAATCAAGGTCGCATCGATAGCGGACACCTTTGCGCATGATCGAAAGGCCGTTGGCGATATAGGTGAACCCATGATCGCCAACGGTGTAGGCGCCCTTGCCACCATCCGGATTCACTGCCAGCCGCGCACGCACGGCGATCGAGCCATCCTTGAACACTCGCGTCACCAACACTCGGGAATCACCCTTGCTGCTGGTCAGTGTGCCAGGCGTACCGCAATCCTCGGCGCCTGAAGCCATTGACGCGGTGAGCAGAAAGCCCGCAGCAAGCCCGGACAGTACCGTTGCGCCAGACATTCTCGATCCCCCCCAGCTCAAGGACCAGCCGCAGGAGCGGCGGAGATACTGATGTAGAAGTCGATGGTGACTTCGCCCTTCTGGCTATCCGTCAGATAGGCCTTCAGCGGTTTCTGGGTCTGCCTGAGCGCCTTGACCTCCACCCAGTAGCTTCTGTTTTCAGTAATCACTCTGATTTCGGCAGCGCCCTGATCGGATGAGTCCTGGGTTGCGTAGGTGATGCGCAGGTCGCCGGAGGAGTTCAGGATCAGAAAGCGCTCCTGCCCGCCTGCCACCATGTCCAGTGTGGATCCGGATGGCAGACCTTTGATCGAGGGCACTTGCCCCTGAAACGGGTTGCAACCGGGAGCATCACTGTCAAAGCCCGGTGCAGTGGTGTAGATGCGCGCAATCCATTCATTGGCCTCATCGGCCAGCAAGGCCGCCTGGAGCTGCTGCTGGGCATTGAAACGTCCATTGATGGAAATAGGCGCCAGGCCGGCTGACCACGCGTTCTTCGTGCCGTCCGGCGGGGGAACCGGCCGTGACCCGATCGCGTCGGAGATGATCCGGTACGTCACCTCAGGGGCAGGCTGCAATGCAGCCAGGTAGTTATTGAGCGCCGCGACGATTTCGACCAGTTTCTCCTTGTACACCCTGTCGAATGCCTTCGCCCTGGAAATCGCGCCATACAACGAGTAGGCATTGGTAATCGACACGGCTCCAGAGCCAGCCTTCAGCTGGGCGATGCGCCTTATCAGCTCGTTACCCTCCTCCAGGCTGGCCCGCTCGTATATCGACTCGACACACATCACCGCTTGCACGCCACGGTGATAAAGCTGCTCTCTGGTGGGTTTGTACTGCGCAGCGGAAAAACCATAGAGCGATGCACTGCCAGCCGCAAGCGCTGCCACCTGGTGACCGTTGCCTGCAGTGACGGCCTTGTAGCCCCCAAGACCCAGCGCACCTGCCAGCGCCAATGACGATCCCGACTGCCAGTAGGCCAATCCGTTGGTCTTGCCCTGGAGCTCCATGCGGATCTTGCTGGCCAGTTGCGAGCCAGTGGCAGTCTTTGTTTCAGGCGCGATACTCTGCACATAAGGGTTGAACAGCGCACAGGATGCGAGCAGCGCGGCCCCGCCCATGACCAGCAGTCTGACCAGCCGTATCGTCATGATGCCAATCCTTTGGAAGGCTGTAACAACGACGATAGATCCGCCATGGCAAATAGCAAGTGCGCCAGTATTTAAGACGCCTGCAGCTGTCCTATGCTTCGGCTCAGGGCCCAGTGCGAGCAGGATATGTTTCACCAACCCCCTGTTTCCAGTACCCTCGACGCAACTGCGGACATACATCTGATTCCATGCGAAAACTTCTGCTTGGCGCCCTGGCGCTTGTTCTGACTGCCATGCTCCTGGGCTATGGCCTGTGGACCGAACAACGCCCGGCCGGCCACTACCTGTCCGACCTTCGTGTTGAAGTGGCGCTGAACCAGGGCGTGCCCGCCGACAAGGGCAATCTGCTGGGCATCGAGCCACTGCTGTATCCGGGCGACTACCAGAACCTGGCCCTGCTGCACCGCAAGCTCGCCGCCTACCTTGAACACGCTCGCACCCAGGGCCTTGTCGGCCCGCGCACGATCGTGGTGCTGCCCGAGCATATCGGCACCTGGCTGTGGGCCCGCGGCGAAAAGAAAGAGCTGTACCAGGTCACCCGCCTGCAGGAGGCCTGGCAATGGCTGGAGCTGAGCAACCCGCTGCGCTACGGGCTGGCGATGTTCAACGCCGAGGGCGACGACCGCCGCGCCGATGCGCACCTGCGCATGAAGGCCACGCAGATGGCAGCCGACTACCAGCAACTGTTCGGCGGCCTGGCCAGGGAGTTCGGCGTGACCCTGGTGGCCGGTTCCATCGTGCTGCCCACGCCGTATGCAGAGCAAGGCATCCTTCACAGTGGCAGCGGCGCGCTGTACAACAACGGCGTGGTATTCGCCAGCGACGGCAAGGTGATCGGCCAGCCGCAACGCCAGCAATACCCCGACAGTGAAGTGCGCCGCTTCATCCGCAGCGGCGATGCCTATCCGCTGCAAGTATTCGATACACCCGCAGGCCGCCTCGGCGTATTGGTGGGCAGCGACAGCTGGTACCCGGCCAACTACCAGCAACTGGCCGCGCAGTCGGCACAACTGATCGCGGTACCCGCCTTCATCAGCGGCCGAGACAGCTGGACCGCCCCCTGGCGCGGCAACCGCCACCAGCCGATGGCCGTGAGCCTGCCGCTCAAGGCCGGCCAGGTCGAGGAAGGCCAGGCCTGGCAGCGCCTGATCGGCCACGGCCAAAGCGCCGATACCGCCCTGCTGAGCGTGTTCCTGCGCGGCCAGTTCTGGGAAATTGCCGGCGACGGCCTGGGCTTCACCAGCCGCGACGGGCACTACGTCAGTGCCAGCAGTCATCCCGGCGCGCGCCTGCTCAACCTCTGGCTGTAACCGATGAACCGACCACGGGTACGCCTGGGGGATCTGTCGGTGGGGTTCATCCAGAGCCTTGCGCAGGCGCTGCAGCAACTGGGGCATGATCCGGCCCCCCTTCTGCAACGCTACGGGCTTGTGCCTGCACGGCTGGCCGAAGCCGGTGCGCGCCTGTCGATTCCGCGCTACATGCACCTGGGGCATGCCGCCATTGCACTCAGCAACGAACCGGCGCTGGGCTTACACATGGGCCGCCTGAGCCGCCTGAACCAGGCCGGCCTGGCCGGTGTAGCCGCCGCCCAGGCCCCTACCCTGGGCGAGGCCGCGCGTACGCTGGTGCGGTTCGAGCCGCTGTACGCCGCCAACTACCGTGGCCAGTCCAGCCTCCATGAGGACAATCAGGGCGCCTGGCTGCGCTTCTATTCGATCAGCCCGTACAACGACTACAACCGCTTCGTGGTCGACTCGGTACTGGCCGGCTGGCTGGCACAACTGTCGGGGCTGGTGGGGGTGGCAGTGCAGGCAGAGCGCATGGAGATCGAGTTTTGCGCGCCCGCCTATGCCGACCGTTACCAGGCCCTGTGCAGCAGCCCGGTGCAGTTCGGGGCCACACATAATCAGTTGCGCCTGGACCGCGCCAGCCTGGCGCTGCGCAACCCGGCCCATTGCCCCAGCACCTGGCAGCACCTGTTGCAGCTATGCGAGCAGGAACTGGCGGAGCGCACGCGCATGCGCAGCCTGGCTGAGCGTATCGCCCATCTGCTGGGGCCGTTGCTCAACGGCGGACGTGAACCGGACCTGGGTGAAGTGGCGGCGCAGCTGCAACTGCCCACTTGGACCTTACGGCGCAAGCTGGCCGAGGAAGGCACGCAGTTTCGGGCGATTCTGAACGACACGCGCCGCGATCTGGCTGTGACCTACATCCGCGACACGGAGCTGGCCTTTGGCGAAATAGCCTACCTGCTGGGGTTTGCGTCGGCAGAGGCCTTTCAGCGCGCATTCAAGCGCTGGAACGGCGTGACGCCGGGGGACTTTCGCCGCAGCCAGCGGCGGGGCGCATGAGCCCGATCAGAGCTCGGTAGCGTCTTCGGCCGGCTCTGGCGGGTCGAGTTCGAATGCGCGGTATTCCAGCAGTTCTTCTTGATAGTCGTCCATTGCCTGCTCCTTGGTTTTCTCGATCATGTCATTGAGTCGTGCTTCACCCTAAAGTGCCCAGGTGAAGAAAAAATGACCGTGACGTGACAGGCTGGCGCAAGGTGGCTCGCCCTTCGCTGGCAAGCCAGCGAAAATTACAAGCGCTCAGCCCATTGAGATAAACGTAGCAGGCAATCGATGATTTATCCGATGCGTCACAGCGGCGCAGGCGCGTCGGCCGTCGGGGCCGCTGGAGGCTGCGCCGGTGCGGCGGCAGGCTCGGTGGGCGGTGCAGTCTGTTCGACCGTGATCGGCGCCGCATCCTGGGGCGGCGCCACAGGCTGCGAGCTCTTGCTGTCGTCGACCAGCGGTGCAGCCGGCGCTTGCGCTGCCGGTACCGCCACCACCGGCGCTGCAACCTCGGCAGGTGCCGCAGGGGCCGGAGGCTGCACCGGCGCAGCCTCGACGGCCGGAGCGCTTGGCGCAGCAGGCGCAGGTTCGGGCACTCCCAGGTCGAGAGCCGGCTTGGCGGGTTCGGCCTTGGGCTCGACCTTGGCCTTCTTGCTCGGCTTGGGCAGGAAACTCTCGACCAACGCAAAGTAGCGCTCGTAGAACTTGGGCGAGGTCACCGTTTCGCTGGCCACTTTGACCATGGAGTCGTCCGACGAGCCGATCGGCATCGACACCGACCCCAGCACACCCACCCCGAGGCTGGCCGAAGTGTTAGATTTTTTCAGCGCATAACGGTCCTGCAGGGCATTGGCGAACATGGTCGAGCGCTGACCGGAACCGGTGTCGTTGGCACAGACCACGTTGAAGCTGATCTGCAGGTGCGAGTCGCCCGTCTGCTGGAAGCTCTTGTTGCCATTGACCTGGCCCGGTTCGCTGGTGGTGATGATGTAGCCCTGGCTGAGCAGCGCGCGCCGGGCAGCCTCGCAGGTACCTGCTTCGCTGACCGGAAAGCTGCGCGAGAAGGTGCCCGAGTCGTCGAAGTTCTCGTGTTCGTAGATGGCGGCTTTCTTCGAGGAACAGCCGGCAACGCCCGCCAGCACAAGGGCCAGCCCGAGCGCAGTGAAGACGGTTGACTTTGACATTGAAAATCCTGCGAAAAACGGTCGGCGCCTATTGTGCATCACATCCGCAGATGACTGAAACCGCAACCGGGCGATCCGGCACTAAATTTCACCTGCACAGCGGCTGGCCTGCACTACACAGCCGTCCTGAACCATTGGTCGCGATTTTTTTCGCTCACTATTTAACCAGCTTTCCCACGTCATACCGGGAAATGTCTGACTCCCCGCTACACCTTGAGCCCATCAATACTGGCCTGGCATGCGACAGAAAATGGCAATACGCCACTACTTCAGCCACTGACCATCGACCCAGGAGCATTCAAGGTGAAAAACATATCGGTGAAAGTGAAGCTGGCCCTCGGTTTCGCGAGTATCGTGCTGCTGATGGCGCTCCTCGCCGTGATCGGCATTCGCAGCCTCAACACCCTGACCACCCGTGCCGATCGGCTGGTGTCGGTCAATCACGTGCTCGACCACACCAATGACATTCGCGCCGCGCGCCTGTCGTATGAACACCACGGCGATGAAAACCTTGCGGCGCAATTGAACACCTCTTACAGCACCCTGGTGGCGCTGATCGAGGAGAACCTCCAGCGCCTGGACGACGCAGTGTCCAGGCAGCAGTTGCAACACGTGCTGGAAAACATGCAGGGCTACATGCAGCAGTTTCGCCAGCTGCAAACCGCCCAGCAGGACATAGGCCGCATCCAGGCCGATTCCGAACGCCTGGGAAGCAGCCTGCAGAACGATGTACGTACACTGACCCAGGCGCTGTACCAGGACGACGCCAGTAACGTCCGTCGCGACCTTGCCACCCTCAACGACGCCCTGAGCGACCTGCGCCAGAACAGCCTGGCCATGATGCGCGAGGGCAGCACCAAACGCCTGGACACGGTGCGTGAGGCCCACACGCGCGCCAATGACAGCGTGAAGCGCCTGGGCAGCCGTCACCCGCAACTGGGTAGATTGCCCTCCGACCTGGACCAGTACATGCAACTGGCCGAGCGCTTTGCCCGCGATGTCGAGCAGCAGGCCCGCAGCCGTACGGTGCTGGTGAGCAATATCGAAACCAGCCTGGAAGCGATCAATACGCTGATCGCACGCCAGAATCAGCTCAGCGTCGACGAGTCCAGCCACAGCCGTGCGCTGATGCTCGGGCTGCTGGTTGGCGCCATGCTGCTGGGCGGTGCGATCGGCTGGGTGATCATCCGCCAGATCACCCAGCCGTTGCAGCAGGCCGTAGTGATCGCGCGTCGTATCGGTGCCGGCGACCTGAGGGATAACAGCAGCGAGCTGCGCCGTGACGAGTTTGGCCAGTTGCTCCAAGCCCTCTCCCAAAGCGGCGACAACCTGCGCGGTGTGCTGGGCCAGGTGGGCACCGTTACCGCTCAGTTGTCAGCGGCGGCCGAGCAGCTCTCGGCCATCACCGAACAGACCCGTGCCGGCGTCGACAGCCAGAAACTGGAGACCGACCAGGTCGCCACGGCCATGAGCGAAATGGTAGCCACGGTGCAGGAAGTGGCGCGCAATGCCGAGCAGGCCAGTACCGCCACCCGCCAGGCCAACAGCCAGGCCAGCCAGGGCAATCTGGTGGTACAGCGCGCACTGACCCAGATCGACCAGTTGGCCGACGACATCGGCACCTCCGCCGACGCCGTCGGCAGGTTGTCCGAAGAGAGCGAACGCATCGGCAGTGTGATGACGGTGATCAATGCCATCGCCGAGCAGACCAACCTGCTGGCGCTCAACGCCGCCATCGAGGCGGCACGTGCCGGCGAGGCCGGGCGTGGCTTCGCCGTGGTGGCCGATGAGGTGCGCGGGCTGGCCCAACGCACCCAGCAGTCCACCGCAGAGATCGAGACATTGATCGGGTCATTGCAGCAGGGTGCGCAGAGGGCTGCAGAACGCATGCACACCAGCCAGGGCATGGTCGGTACGACAGTCGGGCTGGCCAATGAGGCAGGCGTGGAGCTGCAGGCCATCACACACACGGTCACGCACATCCAGGCCATGAACGTGCAGATCGCGACCGCCGCCGAACAGCAGAGCGCGGTAGCCGAAGAGATCGGTCGCAGCGTGATCAGTGTGCGTGATGTGGCCGAACAGACGTCCACCGCCTCGGCGCACACTGCCACCTCGGCGGCAGAGCTGGCGCGCCTGGGCACTGAGCTGCAAGGGCTGCTTTCGCGCTTCAAGGTCTGAGGGGCATATTCTTTCGCCAGCAAGGCCGGCACCTGCAGGCAGTACGTCGCCAGCGGGTGCCAGCCTTGGCGGCCAGGCTTTTCTGCAGGCACAAAAAAAGCGACCCTAAGGTCGCTTTTTTTGTTGCTTCGAGGAGTTCAAGGGCCTCGAGGCGGATATGGCGCAGCGGACGGGACTCGAACCCGCGACCCCCGGCGTGACAGGCCGGTATTCTAACCGACTGAACTACCGCTGCGTATCGCACAGGCTTTCACCTGTTTGAAACTGGGATCTGGCCTGAAGCCTTGGCTTCGGACCTCAAACCGGTTGTTGAACCGATCTGGAGAAAAGTGGCGCAGCGGACGGGACTCGAACCCGCGACCCCCGGCGTGACAGGCCGGTATTCTAACCGACTGAACTACCGCTGCGCATAGTGGACTTGCGTCCTGTTCCTCTCTGGTAACACCGTCTTTCGAAAGTGTCGGGCCAGGAACATCTCAGGAAGTGGTGGGTGATGACGGGATCGAACCGCCGACCCTCTGCTTGTAAGGCAGATGCTCTCCCGGCTGAGCTAATCACCCGTGTGCTTCGCTGAGGTGGTGAAATTTACGCAGGTATCGAACCTAAGTCAATACCAGTGTTGAAGTTTTTTTCACTTTCGTAAAAAAACAGCTGCAGGCTTCAAGCAACAAGCTGCAAGTAAAAGCAGAATCAAAAGCCGATTGCACAGGTTCTTGCAGCGTGTCGCGTGAAGCCTGCCGCTTACGTGTAAATCATCTTCTTGGTCATGCCACCGTCCACCACGAACTCCTGGCCGGTGACAAAACCCGCGTTGCGCGACAACAGCCATGCCACCATCGCCGCCACATCTTCCACGGTCCCTACCCTGCCCGCCGGGTGCTGCGCATGGTCGGCCTCGCTCAAGGGCTCGGCACGGCGCAGCGAAGGGTCCCGCGCATCGATCCAGCCAGGGCTGACAGCGTTGACGCGGATCTCCGGGCCCAGGCTCATGGCCAGTGCGTGGGTCAGGGCCAGCAGCCCGCCCTTGCTCGCAGCATAGGCCTCGGTATCGGGTTCGGACTGTGCCGCACGGGTGGACACCAGGTTGACGATGGCGCCGCAATGCGCGCGCAGGTAAGGCGCACAGTGCTTGGCCAGCAGCATCGGGCCACCCAGGTTGACCGCCAGCACGCGGTTCCAGTGATTCAGGCTGAGGCTTTCGAGGGTGGTATTGTGCGGGTCGGCAATCGCCGCGTTGCACACCAGCGCATCCAGGCGTCCGAACTGCCCCAGCACCTCGGCCACGCCCACCGTCACCTGGGCCTCGTCGGCCACGTCCATGCCGACGAACCAGGCGTTGTCACCGAGCACCTTGGCCACCTTCGCGCCACGGGCCCGATCCAGGTCGGTGAGCACCACTTGCCAGCCCTCGCTGATCAGCCAGGCCGCGATGCCCAGGCCGATCCCGCGTGCAGCGCCGGTTACCAGCGCCACACGCCCGTTGTGGCTGCTCTCGCTCACCGACCAGTCGATCACAGCGCCGCCAGACCGCGCGCCAGGTCGGCCTGCAGGTCGCCCACGTCTTCCAGGCCCACGGCAACCCTGATCAGGCTGTCGCGAATCCCGGCGGCCTCACGCTCCTGCGGCGCCAGACGGCCGTGGGAGGTGGTGGCCGGGTGGGTGATGGTGGTCTTGCTGTCACCCAGGTTGGCGGTGATCGAAATCAGCCGCGTGGCGTCGATGAAGCGCCATGCGCCCTCCTTGCCACCCTTGACCTCGAAGCTCACCACCGCACC
This sequence comes from Pseudomonas palmensis, assembly GCF_049942755.1. Classification (NCBI taxonomy): domain Bacteria; kingdom Pseudomonadati; phylum Pseudomonadota; class Gammaproteobacteria; order Pseudomonadales; family Pseudomonadaceae; genus Pseudomonas; species Pseudomonas palmensis. Next base: position 3,932,316 of record NZ_CP187958.1, on the reverse strand, counting down.
GAAGCCGCGCATCTGGCGCTTGGCCAGCTCGTGCTGCGGGTGGCTTGGCAGGCCGGCGTAATGCACCTTCTCGACACCGTCCTGCTGCTCCAGCCACTCGGCCAGGGCCTGGGCATTGGCGCAGTGGGCGCGCATGCGCAGGTTCAGCGTTTCCAGGCCCTTGAGGAACACCCAGGCGTTGAACGGGCTCAGCGTCGGCCCCGCAGTACGCAGAAAGCCCACCACTTCCTTCATGTGCTCGTTGCGCCCGGCGACCACGCCGCCCATGCAGCGCCCCTGGCCGTCGATGAACTTGGTCGCCGAATGCATGACGATGTCCGCGCCCAGCTTCAATGGCTGTTGCAGGGCCGGAGTGCTGAAGCAGTTGTCCACCACCAGCAGCGCGCCCCGGGCATGGGCGATCTCGGCCAGCGCGCCGATGTCCACCAGCTCGGCCAGCGGATTGGACGGCGACTCGACGAACAGCAGCCTGGTATTGGGCTTGATCGCCTGTTCCCAGCCAGCCAGGTTGGCCAGCGGCACGTAGTCGACCTGCACGCCGAAGCGCTTGAAGTACTTCTCGAACAGGCTGATGGTCGAACCGAACACGCTCTGCGAGACCAGCACGTGGTCGCCAGCGCTGCACAAGGCCATCACCAGCGACAGGATCGCGGACATGCCTGTGGAGGTGGCGACCGCCTGCTCGGCGCCTTCCAGGGCGGCGATGCGCTCCTCGAAGGCCCTTACGGTCGGGTTGGTGTAGCGCGAATAGACGTTGCCTGGAACCTCGCCGGCGAACCGCGCAGCGGCATCGGCCGCCGTACGGAACACGTAGCTGGAGGTGAAAAACAGCGGGTCGCTGTGCTCACCTTCCGGCGTGCGATGCTGGCCGGCGCGTACCGCCAGCGTATCGAAAGCGACCCCGTCGAGGTCGCTGTCCAGGCGCCCGGCATCCCATTGCTGTGTCATGCCGTTGCTCCCCTTGTCAGTTGTTGTAAAGGTCGATGATCGCGCTGACCGCCTGGTTCTTGACCTTGGAGGCGTCGTTGCGCGCCTGCTCGATCTTGTCCAGGTAGGCGGCGTCGATGTCGCCAGTCACGTACTGGCCATCGAATACCGCGCAATCGAAATGCTCGATCTTGATCTTGCCACCACCTACAGCCTCGATCAGGTCCGGCAGGTCCTGGTAGACCAGCCAGTCGGCGCCGATCAGTTCGGCCACGTCCTGGGTGCTGCGGTTGTGCGCGATCAGTTCATGAGCGCTCGGCATGTCGATGCCGTAGACGTTGGGGAAACGCACCGCTGGCGCGGCGGAGCAGAAGTAGACGTTCTTCGCGCCGGCTTCGCGGGCCATCTGGATGATCTGCTTGCAGGTGGTGCCGCGCACGATCGAGTCGTCGACCAGCATCACGTTCTTGCCGCGGAACTCCAGCTCGATGGCATTGAGCTTCTGGCGTACCGACTTCTTGCGCGCGGCCTGGCCGGGCATGATGAAGGTACGGCCGATGTAGCGGTTCTTGACGAAGCCTTCACGGAACTTCACGCCCAGGTGGTTGGCCAGTTCCAGCGCCGCTGTACGGCTGGTGTCGGGAATCGGGATGACCACGTCGATGTCGTGCTCGGGACGCTCGCGCAGGATCTTCTCGGCAAGCTTCTCGCCCATGCGCAGGCGCGCCTTGTACACCGAAACACCGTCGATGATCGAATCCGGGCGGGCCAGGTAAACGTGCTCGAAGATGCAGGGGGAAAGCTTGGGCGCGATGGCGCACTGGCGGGTGTGCAGCTTGCCTTCTTCGGTGATGTACACCGCTTCGCCCGGCGCCAGGTCGCGGATCAGGGTGAAGCCGAGCACGTCCAGCGAGACGCTTTCGGAGGCGATCATGTATTCGACGCCTTCGTCGGTGTGACGCTGGCCGAACACGATCGGGCGGATGCCGTTCGGATCGCGGAAGCCGACGATGCCGTAGCCGGTGATCATCGCCACCACCGCGTAGCCACCCACGCAACGGTTGTGCACGTCGGTCACGGCGGCGAACACGTCTTCCTCGGTCGGTTGCAGCTTGCCGCGCACCGCCAGCTCATGGGCGAATACGTTGAGCAGCACTTCGGAGTCGGAGTTGGTGTTGACGTGGCGCAGGTCGGACTCGTAGATCTCCTTGGCCAGTTGCTCCACATTGGTCAGGTTGCCGTTGTGCGCCAGGGTGATGCCATACGGCGAGTTGACGTAGAACGGCTGGGCCTCGGCCGAGGTCGAGCTGCCCGCGGTCGGGTAGCGCACATGACCGATGCCCATGTGGCCCACCAGACGCTGCATGTGACGCTGCTGGAACACGTCACGTACCAGGCCGTTGTCCTTGCGCAGGAATAGTCGGCCATCATGGCTTGTAACGATACCGGCAGCATCCTGGCCGCGGTGCTGGAGCACGGTTAGCGCGTCATACAGCGCCTGATTGACGTTCGACTTACCGACGATACCGACGATGCCACACATGCGACGCAACCCCTACATTATGAAACTTGACGGATCAGCACTCAGGGCGCTTTGGGCCCAAGCAACTGTTCTTGAAACGGGAGATCAGCCGGTGCGCTGATTCCGCTGGCTAGCCACTGGCTGGTCAGCCCCAGAATGAGGTTTTTCGACCAGTCAGCCACCAATAGAAATTGTGGCAGCAGGCGAGACTCCTGCCACCACGGGTCCTGTTGTACCGGCCCCAGGCTCAGCAGCCCGACCGCCACCACGACGAGCAGGGCCCCGCGAGCGGCGCCGAACGCCATGCCCAGGAAGCGATCGGTCCCGGACAACCCGGTGACGCGAATCAGCTCGCCGATCAGAAAATTGATCATTGCCCCCACCAGCAAGGTGGCGACGAAAAGAATGGCACATCCGGCTATCACCCGCGCCGACGGCGTCTGGATGTAGCCTTCAAGGTACTGCGAGATACCGCCACCGAACATCCAGGCGACCGCACCGGCGATGATCCAGGTAAGCAGCGACAAGGCTTCCTTGACGAAACCGCGCTTGAGACTGATCAGCGAAGAAACGGCGATGATCGCGAGAATCGCCCAGTCGACCCAGGTAAATGCCACAGTGCTGCCTGCAAACGGATAAGGCGGCGCATTTTACCAGAGCGGTGGGCTATCGGTAAGCGGTGATTTGCCGTCCGGCGGCGGCCGGACGGCGGGGAGGGTCAGCTACGTTCGGGCTGGAAGCGCACCACAAAACCCTTGAGGTTCTGCTGGCGGTTGATCACATCGCGCAAGCGCTCGGCTTCGGCACGCTCGATCAGCGGCCCGACGAACACCCGGTTGGTACCTTCGGCCGAGCGGATATAGGCGTTGTAGCCCTGGCTGCGCAGGGTTTTCTGCAGGTTCTCGGCATTGGCGCGGTTGGACAGGCTGGCCAGTTGCACCGACCAGCTCACCGGCAGGCCATTGCCATCGACCTTGGCAGGTGCACTGGCAACCGGCTTGGCCGGGGCCGCCGCAGGCTTGCTGACCGGCGCAGGCGTGGCCGGCTTGGCCTCCGCCACCGGCGCGGCGGGCGCTGGGGTGGGTGCAGTCACCACCGGTGCCGGGGCAATGGGCGTGCTCGGTGCGCTGGGTTCCTGGGCGGTGAGCGCCTCATCCTGGATCACCTGCGGCTCGGGCACCTCCACCGGCTCCACCTGCACCTGCGGCAAGGCCGGCACAGCCGGGGCGGCGGGCGCCTCGACATGCACCTGGCGCAGCTCGTCCTCACGGGTGAACAGCATCGGCAGGAAGATCACCGCCAGTGCCACCAGCACCAGCGCGCCCACCATCCGCTGCTTGACGACTTTATCCAGCAACGCCATTTGCCCCGTCCTCCATGGTCTGCCGGCTCAGCCACTGCAGGGCCTCGCCGACACAGAAAAATGATCCGAACAGCAGGATCTGGTCGCCTGCCGTCGCTTGCGCGCACTGCCCGTCAAGGGCGTCGGCGACGCTTGCATACGACTTCACGTCGGCGCCAAGGTTCTGCAACGCGGCCTGCAACTCGCTTGCAGGCCGGCTGCGGGCGGTATCCAGTGGCGCGACCGCCCAGTGGGCCACTTGCGCATGCAGCGGTTCGATCACCCCGGCCAGGTCCTTGTCGGCCAGCAGGCCGAACACCGCCAGGCGCCTGCCGGCCACCGGGCGCGAAGCCAGGCGCTGAGCGAGGTACTGGGCCGCATGTGGATTATGGCCGACGTCGAGCAGAATGCTCAGGTGCTTGCCCTGCCAGATGAACTGGCGACGGTCGAGGCGCCCGACGATACGGGTGTCGCGCAGTGCCTGGGCGATCTGCGCGGCACTCCAGGGCAGGCCGGTCAGCAGGTAGGTCTGCAACGCCAGCGCCGCGTTTTCCATGGGCAGATCAAGCAACGGCAGGTCGTGCAGCTCGACGGCATTGCCGTGCGCATCCACGCCCCGCCACTGCCAGTACTGGTCGGTGCTGGACAGGTCGAAGTCGCGTCCGCGCAGCAGGAACCGGCAGCCTAGTTCGCGTGCCTTGTCCAGCAGCGGCTGCGGCGGGTCGAGGTCGCCACACAGCGCCGGCTTGCCGGCACGGAAAATCCCGGCCTTCTCGAAGGCCACCGACTCACGGGTATCGCCAAGGAAATCGCAATGGTCGACACCGATACTGGTGACCACGGCAAGGTCGGCGTCCACCAGGTTGACGGTGTCGAGCCGCCCGCCCAGGCCCACTTCAAGCACCACGGCGTCCAGCGCCGACTGCTGGAACAGCCAGAACGCCGCCAGGGTACCGGCCTCGAAGTAGGTCAGGGAGGTCTCGCCACGCGCCGCTTCGACGGCGGCGAATGCCTGGCACAGCTGCGCATCGCTGGCCTGCTGGCCGTCGATCTGCACCCGCTCGTTGTAGCGCAGCAGGTGCGGCGAGCTGTAGACCCCGACCTTCAGGCCTTGGGCCTGCAGCAGGCTGGCCACGAAGGCACAGGTAGAGCCCTTGCCATTGGTGCCGGTAACGGTAATCACCCGAGGCGCGGGCTGGCCCAGCCCGAGGCGCGTTGCGACCTGCCGCGAACGCTCCAGGCCCATGTCGATTGTCGACGGGTGCAACTGCTCGAGGTAGGCGAGCCACTCGCCCAGGGTGCGCTGGGTCATACGTTGGCAGGCACCGGTGGTACCACGATCGGCTCGATCACGGGGGCGACGAACTTCGGCGTCGGCAGGCCCATCATCTGTGCCAGCAGATTGCCCAGGCGCGGGCGCAGTTCGGATCGGGCGATGATCATGTCGATGGCACCATGCTCCAGCAGGAACTCGCTGCGCTGGAAGCCTTCAGGCAGTTTTTCGCGCACGGTCTGTTCGATAACCCGTGGGCCGGCAAAGCCGATCAGCGCCTTGGGCTCGCCCACGATCACGTCGCCGAGCATTGCCAGGCTGGCCGAAACGCCGCCGTAAACAGGGTCGGTGAGAACCGAAATGAACGGAATGCCTTCTTCGCGCAGGCGCGCCAGCACGGCGGAGGTCTTGGCCATCTGCATCAGCGAGATCAGCGCTTCCTGCATGCGCGCGCCGCCCGAGGCCGAGAAGCAGACCATCGGACAACGGTTTTCCAGGGCATAGTTGGCGGCACGCACGAAACGCTCGCCGACGATGGCACCCATCGAACCGCCCATGAAGGAGAACTCGAACGCACTGACCACCACCGGCATGCCCAGCAGGGTACCGCTCATGGAAACCAGGGCGTCCTTTTCGCCGGTCTGCTTCTGCGCAGCAACCAGGCGGTCCTTGTACTTCTTGCCGTCGCGGAACTTCAGGCGGTCGACCGGCTCCAGGTCGGCACCCAGCTCATTGCGGCCTTCGGCGTCGAGGAAGATGTCGATGCGTGCACGTGCGCCGATGCGCATGTGGTGATTGCACTTGGGGCACACATCCAGGGTCTTTTCCAGCTCCGGACGATACAGCACGGCCTCGCAGGACGGGCATTTGTGCCACAGCCCTTCGGGTACCGAGCTCTTCTTCACCTCGGAACGCATGATCGAAGGGATCAGTTTGTCTACCAACCAGTTGCTCATGCTTTCTTTCTCCAGTAGCGGCGACCGGCAGGCAAAAGTTGCCGGGTCACGCGTATGCCCTTGAGCTCAATTCGTGTATGACGCGATGATGAAACGTGGCCGGCGGTGCGCGTTCAGCGCGGTACCACCCTGCCCCAGCTTCATCGTCAACCTGTAAAGGCGACGCCGGTGGCGCCACCCGGTAATTTCGATCGGCCCGTGGGCGCGATCCGGCAGCAACGGGCTGCGAAAGCTATGGACGATGGCGCACCGCCAGCCGTCACATCGAGCATTCGCCCGCCCCTCACGCCTGGCGCACCGCGCGCATGAACGCCTCGATGCGGGCCGGGTCCTTGATGCCCTTGGCCTGCTCCACCCCACCACTGACGTCCACTGCGTAAGGACGCACCTGGGCGATGGCCGCCCCGACATTGTCGGCCGAGAGGCCGCCAGCCAGGATGATCGGCTTGCTCAGGTGCTCGGGTATCAGGGACCAGTCGAACGCCTCGCCGGTTCCACCCGGAACGCCGGCCACGAAAGTGTCGAGGAGGATGCCGCTGGCCTTGGCGTACTGCTGGCAGCCGGCCTCCAGGTCATCCCCGGGGCGAACCCGCAGGGCCTTGATCCAGGGACGGTGGTAGCCGTCGCAGTCGGCCGGGGTTTCGTCGCCATGAAACTGCAGCAGGTCCAGCGGCACGGCGTCGAGGATCTCGTTGAGCTCACAGCGGCTGGCGTTGACGAACAGGCCCACGGTGGTGACGAAGGGCGGCAGTGCAGCGATGATCGCCCGCGCCTGCTGCACGTTCACCGCCCGCGGACTTCTGGCGTAGAACACCAGCCCGATGGCGTCGGCGCCCGCCTCGGCCGCGGCCAGCGCATCCTCGATGCGGGTAATCCCGCAGATCTTGCTGCGAACGGCGGACATGGCCTGTGAACCTCAGCTGAACCGGAAAGCTCCGGATGTTAGCAAATGCCTTGCGGGCCGTCAGCCGTCAACGACTCGTAACCCGTAAGGAAATGTGGCCCGATGAAACGCTCAGGCAGTTCGAACTCGTCATGGTATTCCACCTGCACCAGGTACAGCCCGAACGGGTGCGCGGTCACCCCGCCGGTACGACGCACGCGGCTTTCGAGCACTTCCCTGGCCCACTCGGGCGGACGCTCGCCGGCGCCGATGGTCATCAGCACGCCGGCAATGTTGCGCACCATGTGATGCAGGAAGGCGCTGGCACGGATATCCAGCACGATCATGCGCCCATGCCGGCTCACCCGCAGGTGATGGATCTGCTTGATCGGCGACTTGGCCTGGCACTGGCCGGCGCGGTAGGCGCTGAAGTCATGGGTGCCCACCAGGTAGGCTGCGGCTTCGGCCATGCGCCCGGCATCGAGCGGGCGGTGATTCCAGGTGACCTGGTCGCCCAGGTGCGCCGGGCGGATCTGGTCGTTGTAGATCACGTAGCGGTAGCGCCGGGCAATGGCCTTGAAGCGCGCGTGAAAGTGCGCCGGCATCTGCCTGGCCCACGACACGCTGACGTCATGCGGCAGGTTGATGTTGGCGCCCATGGTCCAGGCCTTCATGCTGCGCACCGCCCGCGTGTCGAAATGCACCACCTGGCCGCTGGCATGCACGCCGGCATCGGTACGCCCGGCGCACTGCAGCGACACTGGCGAGTCGGCGACCTTCGACAGTGCCTCCTCGAGGGTCTGCTGCACGCTCGGCACGCCACTGGCCTGGCGTTGCCAGCCACGGTAGCGGGTGCCTTTGTATTCCACGCCCAGCGCGATTCTGAAAAAGCCTTCGGCGGCCATTTCGGCTGCGGCGTTATCGATGATTTCCAAGGGGATACAGCCTGTCGGTTTACGCAATGCGCGGATTATAACGACAACGGCAGCCACGAGGGCTGCCGTTGGCCTTTCAGGTGGACGTTCAGCTCATCTGCGAACGCAGTTCGATGGCTTCCTTGCGCTGGGTCTCGGTACCTTCCTTCATCACTTCGTCGAGTATCTCGCGGGCGCCGTCGTTGTCGCCCATGTCGATGTAGGCACGTGCCAGATCGAGCTTGGTGGCGGCTTCGTCGGTACCGGAGAGGTAGTCGAACTCCGGCTCGTCGAGCATCAGGTCGGAGGCGTCCTCGGCGGTGAAGTGCGGCGCGATGGAAGGCTGTTCGAGGTTCTGCGAGAGCTTGTCGAGCTCGGCGTTGACGTCGTCCAGCTCGGCGGCAAAGCTGGCGTCCAGCGGGTCCGGCTCGTCGGCCAGGGACAGGTCGAAATCATCGGCCAGGTCCGGGAAGCTGTCGTCCAGCCCCAGTGAGTCATCGAACGCCGCCAACTGGGCCTCGATATCCAGTGGCGCTTCAGGCGTAGCGGCGGGTGCAGCTTCAGGCGCCGGTGGCGCAAGGTCGGCGCCCATGTCGAGGTCGAAGTCGGACAGGTCATCCAGGATTGGCTCGGGCTCGACCGGTGCAGGTTCGGACATCGGCTCGGCAGGCACCCCGGCGGGTGTCTCGGCCGGCACTTCAGTCACTGCCTGCTCCTGCACGTCGGGCACGTGCGGCGCTGGCGTCTCGGCCTGGGCCTGGGTCTGGGTCTGCTCTTGCAGCAGGGTATCGAAATCGAGGTCGTCGAGCGCCGCGATATCGGCAGGCGGCGTGGCCTGCGGGGCCTGAGGATCATCGATCTGCAGGTCTGCCAGGCCCTCGAGACCTTCGAGGTCTTCAAGGCCTTCCAACCCCTCCAGGTCATCCAGGCTCAGGTCGAAGGCGCTGTCCAGGTCGTCTTCGCCCGGCAACTCGATTTCCGGCTCGGGCTGCGGGTCGTCCTGCAGCAGGTCCTGCACATACTGGGCATCCAGCTCGGCGGCCAGGGCCGCAGCGCTGACGCCCGCTGCGGCCACGCCGAGCATGGCCGGGTAACGCTGCTTGAGCGACTCGACATCGGCGTGGTTCTGACCATTGGCAACCAGTTGGCGCTCGTGGCCGACAAAGGCGTCACGGTCGCCCTGGCGGGCATAGACTTCCATCAGCTTCAGGCGCAGGTCGGCGCGCTCGGGGGCCTGCTCCACCGCAGGCTCCAGCAGCTCGGCGGCATGGTTCAGACGACCGCGGGCAATGCTCAGGTCGACTTCCGCCAGCAGGGCATCATCATTTGGCGCGGGGGCGTCCTCGGCCGGTGCCTGCACGGCAGGTGCGATGACGGCCGGTGCCACCACCGCAGCCGGGGCCGGAGACGGAACCTCTACCGGCTCGGGCGCGGGCTCGACCACGGGGGCCGGCTTGGGCTCGAATTCCGGCTCCAGCTCCAGCTCGGACTCCGGGTCCAGCCTGTCGTAGGCGGGTGCCACCTCGGCAGCCGCAGCCGCTGCAGCGGAGGCCGCCACCACACCCGGCGCCAGGGTCACGCTCGGCGCGGAGACCTCCAGGCCCTCGAAACTGCTTTGCGGCAGGTCCATGTCCGGCCCCAGGCCCAGGTCGCTTTCCTCGGCCAGGGCTCGCGCCATGCGCATGTGCTTTTCAGCCTCCTGCTGGGCACGACGCTTGCGCGCCAACAGCAGCAGAAGCAACAACAGCACCAGCAAGGCTGAACCTGCGATCAGCGCCAGCAGCCAGCTGTTGCCCAGCAGGTCGTCGAGCATCTTGTCCGAATCGCTCGGGGTAACGGCAGCCGGCGGCGTTTCGGCCACCGGCGCGGTATCCACGGCAGCCGGCGCCGGGGACACCACCGCTTCGCTCGGTACCGCCTGCTGCAACTGGGCATCGATCGCCGGCTGCTCGGGCGCAGGCAGGCTCGCCGGCGCGGCGCTCTGGGCTTCCAGGCGCGCCAGCTGGTCGTTCTTCAGTTCGATCAGGCGCTGCAGCTTGTCCAGCTGGCTCTGCAGATCCGCCACACGGCTTTTCAGCTCGGCGTTGTCACGCCGGGTGGTGTCGAGGCTCTCTTCGGCCATCGCCAGCTTGTCGGCCAGGGCCTTGCTGTCGCCAGCCGCACCTTTGCCGCCGGGTGCCACCAGCTTGAGGTTGTCCTGCTGGGCGATACGCGCCGGGGCGGCGCCGGCCGCGTCACGCCGGGTGGCGTCGAGCTGGCGCGCACGCGGGCCCAGACGGCGCCCCTCACGCCAGGCCGCATACTGCTCGGCCACTTCCTTGACGGCCTGGCCCTGGGGGATGGCGGCGATCTGCTGCTGGTCGGGCAGGCGAAGTACCTGGCCAACCTTGAGCTGGTTGATGTTGCCGTTGTAGAAGGCATCGGGGTTGAGCGCCTGGATCGCCAGCATGGTCTGCTGCACCGATCCACCCTGGCGCGCCTTGGCGGCAATCTGCCACAAAGTGTCGCGACGCACGGTGGTGTGGCGGGCGGGCGCGGTCACCGCAGGGGTGACGCCCGAAGCCGCCTGGGCCGCTTCGGGAGAGAATTTGGAGGCGTCGATCAGTACGCTGTAGTCGCGCAGCAGGCGGCCCTGGGGCCACATCACCTGCACCAGGAACTTGACCATAGGGGCCGGCAGCGGCTGGCTGGAGGTCACCCGCAGCACGCTCTTGCCACTGGGGTTGATCACCGGGGTGAAGGTCAGGTCGTTGAGGTACGCCTGGCGTTCGACCCCGGCCTTGCTGAACTCTTCGGCCGGCGCCAGGCTGGGCACCACTTCGGCGGGAGTGAGGTCACGCACATCGAGCAATTCGATCTCGGCATCCAGCGGCTGGTTCTGCCCCGACTTGAGGGTCAGCTCGCCCAGCCCCAGCGCATGCGCCATACCGGAGGACAGCGCCGATGCCGCGGCTATTGCTAACACCAGTTTGCGAATTCGAAGCATGACCTCATCCTTTGTATGAACCTTCCCCGGCTACCGAGAAGAAAGTGAAAAACCGCCGTGAGGCATTTGACTGGCATGACCACCGGATCATGTTGGCAAGGTGCCCCGCAAGCGCGTGACGGCCGCTCACTTCCAGTATTTCAGAAACAATGTGCAAATCGTCGCCAAGTATCTTTTACGCAAGGTGTTTTATCAACAACTCCGCCAGCTGTACGGCGTTCAACGCCGCGCCTTTGCGCACGTTGTCGGTGGTCAGCCAGAGATTGAGCTGTTCGGCCTCGTCGACACCGCCACGCACCCGCCCGACATACACCACATCCTGGGCCACCGCATCACCGACCGGGGTCGGGTAGTCACCCGCCTCCACCAGCTCGACACTGTCGGCGTGCTCCAGCACGGCGTTCACCGCCGCCAGATCGACCGCCTTGCGACTGTGCACGGCCACAGTGTAGCTATCGCCGAAAAACACCGGGACTTGAACACAGGTCACGGAAATCTTCAGCGAAGGCAGGCCAAGCAACTCGCGCAGCTCACTCACCAGGCGACGCTCCAGGGCGCCATGGCCCTCGCTGTCGCTGGTACCCACCTGGGCCAGCAGGTTGAACGCCACCTGGCGATCGAAGAAGCGCGGCTCCAGCGGACGCGCATTGAGCAACTCCGCAGTTTGCCGGGCCAGTTCGCCCACCGCCTCGCGGCCCTGGGCCGACACCGCCATGCACGCCGTCACGTTGACCCGTTCCAGTTCCAGCAGGTGCTTGAGCGGGGCCAGCACCACCGCCAGGGCAACCGCGGCAGCGCTCGGGCTGACCAGTTGCACGGGCAGGCTCTGACTGTCGATGGCCTGTGGATTGGCCTCGGGCACCACTGCTGCCACCTGTTCGGCCGACAGCGCGCCGGACAGATCGATCACCGCACACCCGGCGGCACGCGCCTTGGCGGCGAAACTGCGGGTAACCGCAGGGCCTGCGGCGAAGAACGCCAGCTTGACCTGGCTGAAGTCGAAGGCATCGACTTCGCGCACGCGCAGGTTCTTGCCACGGTAGTTCACCGAGCTGCCCGCCGACTCGTTGCTGGCCAGCAGGTGCAGGGTGCCCAGGGGAAAATCGCGCTCCTCGAGGATTTGCACCAGGGTCTCGCCGACGGTGCCGGTGGCGCCGATCACGGCGATATCGTAGGTCTGAGTCATGGACAGTGCCTCTGGCAGAACGGGGGGAGCGGCACTTTACTCGGATTGCCGCAGCGAGACCACCCGGTGCCGGCAAAGGCATCAGGCCACCACAAAAAAGCCCCCTGCGTCGCAAGACGAGGGGGCCTGTTCTACCGCGCAGCAGCGATCAACGCTCCAGCAGGATCCGCAGCATGCGACGCAGCGGCTCGGCCGCGCCCCACAGCAGCTGGTCGCCCACGGTGAAGGCGCCCAGGTACTGCGACCCCATGTTCAGCTTGCGCAGACGCCCTACCGGGATGTTCAGCGTGCCGGTGACGTTGGTCGGGCTCAGCTCCTGCATGCTGATCTCGCGCTGGTTCGGTACCAGCTTCACCCAGGGGTTGTGCTGGCTGATCATGCCTTCGATGTCGGCGATCGGCACGTCCTTGTTCAGCTTGATGGTCAGCGCCTGGCTGTGGCAACGCATGGCGCCGATGCGCACGCAGATGCCGTCGACCGGGATCGGGTTCTTGAAACGACCCAGGATCTTGTTGGTCTCGGCCTGGGCCTTCCACTCTTCACGGCTCTGACCGTTGGGCAGCTCCTTGTCGATCCACGGGATCAGGCTGCCGGCCAGCGGCACGCCGAAGTTCTCGGTCGGGTAGGCGTCGCTGCGCATGGCCTCGGCGACCTTGCGGTCGATGTCGAGGATGGCCGCCGCCGGGTTGGCCAGGTCATCGGCAACCGCCGCATGGGTAGCGCCCATCTGCTTGATCAGCTCGCGCATGTTCTGCGCGCCAGCGCCGGAGGCCGCCTGGTAGGTCATGGCGCTCATCCATTCGACCAGGCCGGCTTCGAACAGGCCGCCCAGGCCCATCAGCATCAGGCTGACGGTGCAGTTGCCACCGATGTAGTTCTTGGTGCCGGCGTCCAGCTGCTGGTCGATGACCTTGCGGTTGACCGGGTCCAGCACGATGACCGCGTCATCCTGCATGCGCAGGCTGGAAGCGGCATCGATCCAGTAACCCTGCCAGCCGGCTTCGCGCAGCTTGGGGAACACCTCGTTGGTGTAGTCGCCACCCTGGCAGGTCAGGATCACATCGAGGGTCTTGAGCTCTTCAATGCTGTACGCATCCTTGAGCGGAGCAATGTCCTTGCCCACGGATGGCCCCTGGCCCCCGACATTGGAGGTAGTGAAGAACACCGGCTCGATCAGATCGAAATCCTGCTCTTCGAGCATCCGCTGCATGAGCACGGAACCGACCATACCGCGCCAACCGATCAGACCTACACGTTTCATCGCAACTACACCTTCGCTAAAAGTGGGCCGCCGCCTGGAAGAAACCAGCGGCGGGCCCGAGAGATTACAGATTCCGCAGCGCTGCGACTACTGCGTCGCCCATTTCCTGCGTACCTACCTTGCTGCAGCCCGCCGACCAGATGTCGCCGGTGCGCAGGCCCTGATCCAGCACCAGGCTCACGGCCTGTTCGATGGCCTCGGCCGCCGCCTGCTGGTTGAAGCTGTAACGCAGCATCATCGATACCGACAGGATGGTCGCCAGCGGGTTGGCGATGCCTTGCCCGGCGATGTCCGGGGCCGAACCGTGGCACGGCTCGTACATGCCCTTGTTGTTGGCATCCAGTGACGCCGACGGCAGCATGCCGATGGAACCGGTGAGCATGGAAGCCTCATCCGACAGGATGTCGCCGAACATGTTGTCGGTGACCATCACGTCGAACTGCTTGGGCGCGCGCACCAGTTGCATGGCGGCGTTGTCGACGTACATGTGGCTGAGCTCGACATCCGCGTAGTCCTTGGCCACGTCCTCGACGATTTCACGCCACAGCTGGCTGGAGGCGAGCACGTTGGCCTTGTCCACCGAGCACAGCTTCTTGCCGCGCACGCGGGCCATGTCGAAACCGACACGGGCGATGCGGCGTATTTCGCTCTCGCTGTACGGCAGGGTGTCGTAGGCCTGGCGCTCGCCGCCTTCCAGTTCGCGGGTGCCGCGCGGCGCACCGAAGTAGATGCCGCCGGTCAGCTCGCGCACGATCAGGATATCCAGGCCGGCGACGATTTCTGGCTTGAGCGAGGACGCATCGGCCAGCTGCGGGTAGAGAATGGCCGGACGCAGGTTGGCGAACAGGCCCAGTTGCGAACGGATTTTCAGCAGGCCGCGCTCAGGGCGGATATCACGCTCGATCTTGTCCCACTTCGGCCCGCCCACCGCGCCCAGCAGCACGGCGTCGGCCTGGCGCGCACGTTCCAGGGTCTCGTCGGCCAGCGGCACGCCGTGCTTGTCGATGGCCGCGCCACCGATCACATCGTGCGCCAGGCTGAAGCCGAGCTGGAACTTGTCGTTGGCCAGTTCCAGCACCTTGACCGCCTCGGCCATGATTTCCGGGCCAATGCCATCACCTGGGAGAATCAGAATCTGCTTGCTCATGGGTTCCTCATCATTCAATTCAAGCGGTGCGCCGCACTGGCGTACCGGGGAAAACTCAGCGTTGGGCCCAGAGCACGATCACGTCGGTGCTGAAGGAGCCATCGGCTTCTATCTGGTAATGCTGGCGAACTTCGTCGCCCATCGCCTGCTGCAACTGGCGAATCGCCGCACGCATCGGCTCGGGGGTGCGCATGCGCTCCACCCACGAGGTGTATTCCAGGCGCAGGCGCTGGCGCGTGTGGCTGCGGGTGCACAGGCCGGCTTCGCTGACCTGTTGCAGCCACTCGCCGGCAGAATAATCGCGCACGTGGCTGGTGTCGCGCAGTACTTCGACGCTTTGCAGGTAGGTGTCGAGCAGCGGGCTGCCCGGCGACATGACGTCGACGAACGCGGCCACGCCGCCGGGCTTGAGCACCCGGCGCACCTCGCGCAGGGCCAGGCCCAGGTCGCTCCAGTGGTGCGCCGAGTAGCGGCTGAAGACGAAATCGAACGAGGCGTCGGCGAACGGCAGGCGCTCGGCGGCGCCACGCTCGGTGACGATGTTGTTCAAGCCGCGCTCGATGGCGGCGGCGCCGACCACGTCGAGCATCTGCTGCGACAGGTCATAGGCGACCACTTCGGCCACCAGCGGGGCGACATGGAAGCTCACGTGACCGGCACCGCAGCCCAGGTCCAGCAGGCGGGCGTCGGCGTGCCCGGCAAGCTCGGCCTGCAGCAGGGCGAATTCGCTACCCTGGGCATGCACGGCGCTGCTCAGGTAGGCAGAGGCTTGTTCGCCGAACTGGCGCTGGACGACTTCGGTGTGTGCGGTGCTGCGGGTCATCATGGATCTCCTGGGGCGGCTTGGCCGGCACATCACTGCATCATTCAGGCGTCGCGAAACAACCAGGGCTGGCCAGCACGGTGCCTGGCTTCAAACGCTGCAATCGCATCGCCATCCTGCAAGGTCAGGCCGATGTCATCCAGGCCGTTGAGCAGGCAATGCTTGCGGAACGCGTCGATCTCGAAGTGGAGCACCTTGCCGTCCGGCCGCGTCACGGTCTGCGCCTGCAGGTCGATGGTCAGCTGGTAGCCCGGGTCCGCCTCAACCTGCTTGAACAGCTCGTCGACTTCCTCGTCGCCGAGGATGATCGGCAGCAAGCCGTTCTTGAAGCTGTTGTTGAAGAAGATGTCGGCGTAGCTGGGCGCAATGATGCTGCGAAAGCCGTACTCTTCCAGCGCCCAAGGCGCATGCTCGCGGCTCGAACCGCAACCGAAGTTCTCCCGCGCCAGCAACACGCTGGCCCCCTGGTAACGCGCATGGTTGAGCACGAAATCCTGGTTCAGCGGGCGCTTGCTGTTGTCCTGGTAGGGCTGACCCACGTCCAGGTAACGCCATTCGTCGAACAGGTTCGGGCCGAACCCGGTGCGCTTGATCGACTTCAAGAACTGCTTGGGGATGATCTGATCGGTGTCGACGTTGGCACGGTCCAACGGGGCGACCAGGCCGGTGTGCTGGGTAAAGGCTTTCATGCTGCGCTCCCTTGGATCAACTCGCGTACATCGACAAAACGACCGGTTACTGCGGCAGCCGCCGCCATTGCCGGGCTCACCAGGTGGGTACGCCCACCGGCGCCCTGGCGCCCCTCGAAGTTGCGGTTGGAGGTGGAGGCGCAATGCTCGCCACTTTCGAGGCGGTCCGGGTTCATCGCCAGGCACATCGAGCAGCCCGGCTCACGCCATTCGAAACCGGCCTCGAGGAAGATCTTGTCCAGGCCTTCCTGCTCGGCCTGCGCCTTGACCAGGCCCGAGCCCGGCACCACGATGGCCTGCTTGATGGTCGAGGCCACCTTGCGGCCCTTGGCGATCACGGCCGCGGCGCGCAGGTCTTCGATGCGCGAGTTGGTGCACGAACCGATGAACACGCGGTCGAGCTGAATGTCGGTGATCGCCTGGTTGGCGTTCAGGCCCATGTACTTGAGGGCGCGTTCGATGGAACCGCGCTTGACCAGGTCGGCCTCGGCCGCCGGGTCCGGCACGCGCTGGTCGACCGCCAGCACCATCTCGGGCGAGGTGCCCCAGCTGACCTGCGGCTTGATCTGCGCCGCGTCCAGCTCGACCACGGTGTCGAACACCGCGTCGCTGTCGGACACCAGGTCTTTCCAGGCTTCGACGGCCAGGTCCCACTGCTCGCCCTTGGGCGCATACGGACGACCCTTGACGTAGGCAACGGTCTTCTCGTCGGTGGCCACCAGGCCCACCCGCGCACCGGCCTCGATGGACATGTTGCAGATGGTCATGCGGCCTTCGACCGACAACTCGCGAATGGCGCTGCCGGCAAACTCGATGGCATGCCCGTTGCCGCCGGCGGTCCCGATCTTGCCGATCACGGCCAGCACGATGTCCTTGGCAGTGACGCCGAACGGCAATTGCCCTTCGACGCGCACCAGCATGTTCTTCATCTTCTTGGCCACCAGGCACTGGGTAGCGAGCACGTGCTCGACCTCGGAGGTGCCGATGCCGTGGGCCAGGGCGCCGAACGCGCCGTGGGTGGAGGTATGCGAGTCGCCGCAGACCACGGTCATGCCGGGCAAGGTGGCACCCTGCTCCGGGCCGATGACGTGGACGATGCCCTGGCGCACATCGTTCATCTTGAATTCGGTGATGCCGTACTCGTCACAGTTTTCGTCGAGGGTCTGCACCTGCAGGCGCGACACCTGGTCGGCGATGGCCTCGATGCCGCCCTTGCGCTCTGGCGTGGTGGGCACGTTGTGGTCGGGGGTGGCGATGTTGGCATCGATGCGCCAGGGTTTGCGGTTGGCCAGGCGCAGCCCCTCGAAGGCCTGCGGCGACGTCACTTCGTGAATGATGTGACGGTCGATATAGATCAGCGCCGAACCGTCGTCGCGCTGCTTGACCAAGTGCGAATCCCAGAGCTTGTCGTAGAGCGTTTTGCCAGCCATCAGACTTTCCTCATCAGTCTTTCTATGCCAATAACCCCTTGGCTTGTACGGACGATGCTATGGGGTTAGATTGAATAACTCAAATTCATATTTTTTATGCTTTGGATAACTTTCAGGAATCCAAACCCGAGGAACTCATTCCGTGGACCTGGCCAACCTTAGTGCCTTCATCGCCATCGCTGAAACCGGGAGCTTTTCCGGTGCCGGCGAGCGCCTGCACCTGACCCAGCCGGCCATCAGCAAGCGCATTGCCGGGCTGGAGCAGCAGCTGGATGTGCGCCTGTTCGACCGCCTTGGCCGCGAGGTGAGCCTGACCGAAGCCGGCCGTGCCCTGCTGCCGCGCGCCTACCAGATCCTCAACGTGCTGGACGACACCCGGCGGGCCCTGACCAACCTCACCGGCGAGGTCAGCGGTCGACTGACCCTGGCCACCAGCCATCACATCGGCCTGCACCGCCTGCCGCCGCTGTTGCGGGCGTTTACCCGTCAGTACCCGGCTGTGGCTCTGGACATCCAGTTTCTGGACTCGGAAGTGGCCTACGAGGAAATTCTGCACGGGCGCGCCGAAATCGCCGTGATCACCCTCGCCCCCGAGCCCCACAGCCTGGTGCGCGCGGTGCCGGTATGGGACGACCCGCTGGATTTCGTGGTCGCCCCCGAGCACCCGCTGGCCTGCAAGGGCGCGGTGGGCCTGGCGGACATTGCCCACCACCCGGCCGTGTTCCCCGGCGGCAACACTTTCACACACCATATTGTGCAGCGTCTGTTCGAGGCCCAGGGCCTGGTCCCCAACATCGCCATGAGCACCAACTACCTGGAAACCATCAAGATGATGGTGTCGATCGGGCTGGCCTGGAGTGTGCTGCCGCGCACAATGCTCGATGAGCAGGTTGCATCCATCGACTTGCCGGGCATACAGCTGTCGCGCCAGCTAGGCTACATTCTGCACACGGAACGAACGTTATCGAATGCGGCCAGAGCCTTCATGGCCCTGCTCGACAGTCACGCAAGCCCGGCGTAGCCGCCCCTGCCCCGGGCGGCCCGCCACCAAGGACGTATCACCCGCCAAAGGTCTGGTACCGATGCCCAAGTCAGCCAATCGTTTTGCGCGCCTTCCCCGTATCCACGCAGCAGACCCCCAGGAGCTGGAACAGGCCTGGGAAAGTGCGCCGCAGTTGCTCGCGGCGCTCAATGGTGCGCACCTTGGCGCCTGGGTGTGGGATGTGGGCAGCGGGCGCATCAACTGGTCACGAGGCACCCAGGCACTGTTTGGCTTCGATCCGCATCAACCGCTGACCCACGACATCGACTACCTCGACCTGCTGCCGGAAGAGGACCGCGCGCGCATGCGCCAGGCCTTTCATGCAGTGCTCAACGGCGAGCCGGTGGACCAGGCCCTGCGCCATCGCATCCGCTGGCCGGACGGCAGCCTGCACTGGCTGGAAGTGAACGGCAGCCTGGCCACCAACCGCGACGGGCGCCTGCAGATGATCGGGGTGGTGCGCGAGATCACCCGCCAGCGCGAACGCGAAACCGCACTGATCAACTCCGAAAAGCGCTTTGCCACGCTTTTTCACCTGAGCCCGAACGTGGTGCTGCTGACCCGGCGCGCCGACGGGCTGATCCATGAGGTCAACCAGCACTTCGAGAACATTCTTGGCTGGCCCGGCGCCCAGGTGATCGGGCGTACCACGCTGGAACTGGGCCTGTGGGCCAACCCCAGGCAGCGTGACCAGGTGCTGGAGGCCACCAGCGGCAACAACGGCCCGGTGACCCTGGAAGTGCAGTTTCGCGCCAGCAGCGGGCAGGTCCACGATGGCATCCTCAGCACCCAGGCCATCGAACTCGAAGGTGTCACCTACCTGCTCAGTACTTTCGTCGACACCAGCGAGCGCAAACGTGCCGAACAAGCCCTCAAGGACAGCCAGGAGCGCCTGGACCTGGCACTGGACTCTGCCCAGTTGGGTACCTGGGACTGGCACATCCCCAGCGGCATGCTGTACGGCTCGGCCCGCGCGGCACAACTGCACGGCCTGGCGCCGGTGCCGTTCCACGAGTCGTTCGAGGCGTTTTTCGAAGGCGTGCCCGAGCTTGAGCGCAGCGGCATGCGCCAGGCCTATCGCAGCCTGCGCGAAGGCCCCGCGGGCAACTACCAGATCACCTACCGCATCCAGCTGGAAAACGGCGCCTCACGCTACCTGGAGAGCCGCGCACGGCTGTACCGTGACGACCAGGGCAACCCGCTGCGCATGGCCGGCACCCTGCTGGACATCACCGAACAGGTTGAACGCGAACAGCGCCTGACCAGCTCGGAGGAAAAGTTCGCCAGCCTGTTCCAGGTCAGCCCCGACCCCATCTGCGTCACCCGCCAGGACACCGGCCAGTTCATCGAGATCAACCAGGCGTTCACCCAGACCTTCGGCTGGTGCGCCGACCAGGTACTGGGTCGTACCGCCGAACAACTGGGGCTGTGGGCCGAATCGGCCGCCCGCGCACGACGTATCGAGCAGGTGATTCGCGACCAGGCGTTGAACAATGTCGCGGTGGTGGTCAATCACAAGGATGGCCAGCCCCTGACCTGTGTGATTTCCAGCCGCCTGATCAAGGTCGACAACCAGCCCTGCAGCGTCACCACCCTGCGCGACATCACCCAGCAGCAACGCGGCGAAGCCGCACTCAAGGCCAGTGAGGAGAAGTTCGCCAAGGCCTTCCACTCCAGCCCCGACGCCATCACCATCACCGAGCGCGACAGTGGCTGCTACCTGGAGGTGAACGACGGCTTCTGCCGGCTCACCGGCTACAGCGCCGACGAGGTGATCGGCCAGAGCATGGCTCAGATCGGGTTGTGGGCCGACGACAAGCAGCAGACCCTGCTGTTCGGTGAAATGCGTGAGCGCGGGCGGGTGCACCACCGCGAAATGCTGGGGCGCAACAAACGCGGCGAAATCCTCACCGTGGAGGTGTCGATGGAGCCGATCACCCTCAACGAGACAGACTGCCTGCTACTGACTGCCCGCGACGTCAGCCAGCTCAAGAATGCCCAGGCGCAGATCCGTCACCTGGCCTACCACGACCCGCTGACCAACCTGCCCAACCGCGCCCTGCTGATGGATCGCCTGAGCCAGCAGATCGCCCTGCTCAAACGCCAGAACCTGCGCGGCGCCCTGCTGTTCCTCGACCTCGACCACTTCAAGCACATCAACGACTCGCTGGGCCACCCGGTGGGCGATACGGTGCTCAAGATCATCACAGCCCGGCTTGAAGCCAGCGTGCGCCTGGAGGACACCGTGGCGCGCCTGGGGGGTGACGAGTTCGTGGTGCTGCTGAGCGGCCTGGAAGGCAGCCGCGAAGAGGTCACCGACAAGGTTCGCCAACTGGCCGACACCTTGCGCGAGCTGCTGGCCGAGCCGATGTCGCTGGACGGCCAGCGCCTGCAGGTAACCCCCAGCATCGGCGTGGCGCTGATCCCCGACCACGGCACCACGCCGGCCGACCTGCTCAAGCGCGCCGACATTGCGCTGTACCGCGCCAAGGATTCGGGTCGCAACACCACGCAACTGTTCCACACCACCATGCAGAAGGCCGCCAGTGAACGCCTGCGCATGGAGAGCGACCTGCGCATGGCCCTGGCCAGGGGCGAACTGGCGCTGCACTTCCAGCCCCAGGTGGATGCCCGTGACAACCGCATCGTCGGAGCCGAGGTGCTGCTGCGCTGGCACCATCCGCTGTTGGGCCAGCAGCCGCCCAGCCAGTTCATCCAGGTGCTGGAGGAAAGCGGGCTGATCCTGGAGGTGGGCAGCTGGATACTCGACGAAGCCTGCGATGCCTGCTCGCGCATGCTGCAGGACGGGCTGATCGATCCGATGGATTTCAGCCTGTGCGTGAACATCAGCCCGCGCCAGTTCCGCCAGAACGATTTCGTCGAGCGGGTGCGGCGCAGCCTGGACGACTACCGCCTGCCCTACCAGATGCTCAAGCTGGAGATCACCGAGGGCATCGTGATCCAGAACCTGGAGGACACCATCAGCAAGATGCGCGAGCTGAAGGCGTTCGGGGTGAGCTTTGCGATGGATGACTTCGGCACCGGCTACTCGTCGCTCACCTACCTCAAGCGCTTGCCGGTGGATGCGCTGAAGATCGACCAATCGTTCGTGCGCGATGCACCGCTGGACCCCAATGATGCAGAGATCGTCAAGGCCATCGTGGCCATGGCCAGAAGCCTGGACCTGGCAGTGATTGCCGAAGGGGTGGAGCTGTCGGAGCAACTGGAGTTTCTGGAGCGGCTGGGGTGCCATCTGTACCAGGGGTACCTGCACAGCCGGCCATTGCCGCTGAACGAGTTCAGGGCGATGCTGCTGCAGGCACCGGCGGACTACTGACACACCGCAGCACGGCAGTTGTCAGCAAGGCTGGCTCCTGCAGTGAAGAGCCGCGGACCGGGCACAAAAAAGGGCACCCGAAGGTGCCCTCTTTCACTCAGCCCACACTCAGTTCAGCGCAGGTTTCTCGCCGTTGATCGGGATGCGCTTGGCCTTGGCTTCTTCAGGCACAACACGCAGCAGATCGACACTGAGCAGACCGTTGGCCAGGCCCGCCGACTTCACTTCGATGTGGTCAGCCAGGCGGAAGGACAACTTGAAGGCCCGCTGGGCGATGCCCTGGTGCAGGTAGGTGACGCTTTCACCACTGCTGTCACGCTTGCCGCCACTGACGGTCAGAACGCCTTTTTCCACTTGCAGGTCGAGGTCCTCTTCCTGGAAGCCAGCTGCAGCAACGACGATTCGGTAGTGGTCTTCGCCATGTTTTTCAACATTGTAGGGTGGGTAGGTGCTACCCGACTCGCTACGTGCCGCGGATTCGAACAGGTCGTTGAAACGATCGAAGCCAACGGATTGACGGAACAGTGGAGCCAGAGAAAATGCGGTAGTCATGGTACATCTCCTGAAATATCAGCGAGTTGGTGATTGCGCGACCCGACTTCGGCATCGCGTACTCCCTAGATAAGGACCCGCCCTAACATTTCAAGCATCGACCACAAAAATTTTTTCAGGCCGCCTCGCTGACCGGAATACCCAGCAGCCGCGCCACGCGATCACAGTCGGTCTCGCGACGCAGTTCGGTAAACAGTGCCGTGGCTTCGGGGTAGGTACGGGTCAGCATCGCCACCCACTGCTTCAGTCGCCCCGGTGCCTGACGCTCGGTCATCTGTTCCCGGGCCTGCACCCAGAAGTCCTGCAGCAGCGGTTGCAGTGCCTGCCAGTCCAGCGGCACGAACTCGATGCCCTGGCGCTCGGCGGCAATCTGCCGGGCCAGGTCCGGGCGCGACACCAGGCCGCGACCGAGCATGATGTCCTCCACGCCGCTGACCTCGCGGCAGCGGCGCCAGTCTTCCAGCGTCCACACCTCGCCGTTGGCGAACACCGGCACCTTCACCACCTCCTGCACCCGCGCCACGTACTCCCAGTGCGCCGGCGGCTTGTAGCCGTCGACCTTGGTGCGTGCGTGCACCACCAACTGGTCGGCACCGCCTTCGGCCAGGGCGCGGGCGCAGTCCAGCGCACCGTCCGGGCTGTCGAAGCCCAGGCGCATCTTGGCGGTGACCGGGATATGCGCAGGCACAGCCCGGCGCACTTCGCGCAGGATGGCATGCAGCAGCTCGGGCTCCTTGAGCAGCACCGCGCCGCCGCGGGACTTGTTCACGGTCTTGGCCGGGCAACCGAAATTGAGGTCGATGACGGGGGCCCCCAGCTCGCAGGCCAGCACCGCGTTATCGGCCAGGCATGCCGGGTCGGAGCCCAGCAACTGCACACGCAAAGGCACGCCGGCGGCGGTTTGCGCACCGCGGCCAAGCTCCGGGGCCAGCTTCTCGTACACATGCGCCGGCAGCAACCGGTCGCACACGCGAATGAACTCGGTGACACACCAGTCGATGCCGCCCACCTGGGTCAGTACGTCGCGAAGGATGTTGTCGACCAGCCCCTCCATGGGGGCCAGGGCAATTTGCATGGCGTGGGTCTCGCGCGAAAAAGGCCGGCAGTCTAGCAAAAACCGTGGCTTATCGGGCTCCGGCCATCGCGGCGCCGTAGCCCTCGATGAATTCTGCCGGCATGCGCCTGGGCTTGCCGGTGGACAGCTCGATGCACACGAAGGTGGTCTGCGCCCGCAGCAAGGTGGTGCCGTCGCTTGGTCGCACCAGCTGGAAGTGACGGGTCATCTTCAGGCGCTGGTCCCAGTCGACGATCCAGGTGGCCAACTGCAGGATGTCGTCCTCATAGGCGCTGGCCAGGTAGTCGATCTCGTGACGCACCACGGCCATGGCGCGGTCCAGGCGCCGGTACTCGGCCAGGTCCAGCCCCAGGCGCTGGGAATGACGCCAGGCGCAGCGCTCGAGCCAGGTGACGTACACCGCGTTGTTGGCGTGCCCCAGGCCGTCGATATCCTCGGCACCGACCTGCAGGTCGATGGTAAATGGCGTTGCCCGATCCCAGCTCATGCCCGCTCCCGATCTGTAGTGAACGGGCAGAGTGTAACGGATGCTCAGGCCGATTGGCGCACTGGCCGGGCACTGCGTTGCAGCAGCGCAAGCACGCCGTCGACCAGTTGCGGGTCGGACAGCACACGCATATGCCCGCCCTGGGGCAACAGCAGCAGCTGGCTGTCGAACCACGCCTGATGAATCAGCCGCGCCTCGCTGACGGCGACCAGCGGGTCGTCCTCGGCATGCACGATGAACCCGGGCAGTTCCAGCTGGTAGACGGCCACGTCCAGGCGCGAGATCGGCACCCCGACCTCTCGCTCCACCTGGCGAATGAAGGCTGCCCGCGCCCGCGCCGGCAACCCCAGGTGCCGCGCCATGCCGCGCAGCACCTCGAGCAGGCGCGCCGGCGCGGCGATGCTCACCGCCACCTCGGTACGCAGCCCCCACTGCAGGGCCAGCAGCGTACTGGCACCGCCCATGGAATGGCCAATCACCCCGTGCAATGGGCCCAGCTCACCGGCCGCCTCGAGCAAGGCGTGGGCGAACGACACCACGTTGGCCTTGTTTCCACGCGAGCGGCCGTGGGCCGGCCCTTCGAGCGCCACCGCACAATAGCCGGCGGCCACCAGGGCCTCGATCAGATGGGCGAACTGGGTGGGGCGCCCCTCCCAGCCGTGCATCAGCAGCACCGTGGGGCCTTGCCCCCAGCGCAGCGCACTCAGGCCAAAGCGCAGGGTAATGCGCTCGGCACGCGCCAGCAGCGGCAGTTCCCAGTCGCGTGGCGGCAAGGTGCGCGGGCTCATGAAGGCCTGGCGCATCTGCCCGGCCACCCGATTGGGTGCCAGGCGTCCAACAGTGGCGTTGATACCACGAATCCAGCTCAGGCTGTTCATCACGTCGCTCCAGATCAGATCACCGCGGACTTGGCGGCACGCAACACACGGTCGGACAATTCGCTGGTACCCAGCGCTCGCGCCAGGGCCAGGCCGCCGACCATCAGGGCCAGGTCGGCCAGCACTTTGTCGGCGTCTTCGGGGGTGTCGGCCAGGTTGGCCATCATCAACTCGATATGCTCGGTCAGCACCGCGCGAAAGGTCGCCGGCAACTGATTGATCTCGCCCAGAGAGCTGGGCAGCGGGCAGCCGCTGTCGACGGCATCGCGGTGTTTGCGCGACAGGTAGAAGGCCGCCACCAGGGCACGACGCGCCTCCCCGTCCAGCGACGCGTCGACCTGTGCCAGCAAGGCCCGGCGCTCGCCAAGCAACTGGCAAAAGGCTTCGAGCATCAGCGCATCCTTGTTCTCGAAATGCGCATAGAACCCACCCACGGTGAGCCCCGCAGCGCCCATCACCTGCTGCACACTGGGGTCGGCCGGGCCGTTAAGGATCAGCGCACTGCGCGCCGCATCCAAAATGCGCTGGCGGGTCTGGGCTTTTTTGTCGTGCATGGCAGGCCTCCAAATATTATGGAGCTAATATTATGCTCATAATATTTATTGGCAAGCACTTTCTCCTGCGGCCCAAGGGCGAAAGAGATTTTTTCGAGGGAAAAAACAAAAGGCTCATTCAATAATCGAATGAGCCTTGAAATCCCGCAGAGCGGGTAAAATGGCGTCCCCTAGGGGACTCGAACCCCTGTTACCGCCGTGAAAGGGCGGTGTCCTAGGCCACTAGACGAAGGGGACTTGTAACCTTCGTGCAGGCTCGTTTTCACGAACCCTGGCAAAATTGGTGGAGCTAAGCGGGATCGAACCGCTGACCTCCTGCATGCCATGCAGGCGCTCTCCCAGCTGAGCTATAGCCCCAGATTTCTAGCCTCGCGGCCCAGCGATGCCTTGCAACATCACTTGTGTAAAACTGGCGTCCCCTAGGGGACTCGAACCCCTGTTACCGCCGTGAAAGGGCGGTGTCCTAGGCCACTAGACGAAGGGGACGAACCTTCTTACCACACAACCCGGCTGCTGGAACCCGGTTGAACCCTGAGTTGTATGACCAACTCCGGATAGGGAATTTGGTGGAGCTAAGCGGGATCGAACCGCTGACCTCCTGCATGCCATGCAGGCGCTCTCCCAGCTGAGCTATAGCCCCACAATGTCGCTTTGAACTGAATCGCTTGGCTGGGTGCTTCGCGCTTCGTTTCGTTCATCGCTGTGGACGGGGCGCATATTAAGATCGGATTGAAGACCTGTCAAATAAATTTTCAACAAAATCCAAAAGAAATTTCCGAGATAACAAACACTTACCGGCCTGGGTCAGGAGAGCCCCCGCAAACTCGGGGGTCTCGCCCTTGCAGGAGCCGGCCTTGCCGGCGAAACAGGCGCTGCGCAATACCGGGTACCGCAGCGCTTTGTTCGCCGGCAAGGCCGGCTCCTAAGGGAAAAATGCTCAGGCAATGGTGCCCAACAGCTTTTCCCATTCCTTGTTTTCTTTCTTCGACACACCACCCAGCAGGTCCAGCGCCTGGCGCAGGCGGTAGCGGGTCAGGTCCGGCCCGAGGATCTCCATGGCATCGAGCACCGACACCGAGCTGGCCTGGCCGGAAATCGCGGCGAACATCAGCGGCATCGCGTCACGCAGCTTGAGCTCCAGCGCCTCGACCACCGCCTGGATGCAGCCGGTGATGCGATCCTTCTCCCACTGGCGCAGCCCCTCGAGCTTCCACAGGATCAGCTGGATCACCTGGCGTACCTGGTCGGCCGACAGTTTCTTGTGCTCGAACAGCTTGGCGTCGAGCTTGAGCGCACCTTCGAAGAAGAACCCACCCAGCGGCGCAATCTGGCTGAAGGTCTCTACCCTGCCCTGCACGTGCGGCGCGATCTTCATCATGTAGTCGCTGTTGAACGCCCATTTCTGCACGCGCGCGGCAAACTCTGCGACAGGCAGCTCACGCAGCCACTGGCCGTTGAGCCACGACAGCTTCTCGATGTCGAAGATCGGGCCGCCCAGCGACACACGCGACAGGTCGAAGTGCTCGACCATTTCGGCCAGCGAGAACTTCTCGCGCTCGTCCGGCATCGACCAGCCCATGCGGCCCAGGTAGTTGAGCATGGCTTCGGGCATGAAGCCCATGCGCTCGTAGAAGGTCACCGAGGTCGGGTTCTTGCGCTTGGACAGCTTGCTCTTGTCGGGGTTGCGCAGCAGCGGCATGTAGCACAGGGTTGGCTGCTCCCAACCGAAGTACTCGTACAGCTTGATCAGCTTGGGCGCCGAAGGCAGCCACTCTTCGCCACGCAATACGTGGGTGATGCCCATCAGGTGGTCATCGACCACGTTGGCCAGGAAGTAGGTCGGCAGGCCATCGGTCTTCATCAGCACCTGCATGTCCATGCGGTCCCAAGGAATCTCTACGTCGCCGCGCAGCATGTCCGGTACCACGCACACGCCTTCGGTCGGCACTTTCATGCGGATCACATGGGGCTCGCCGGCGGCCAGGCGACGCTGCACTTCTTCAGGCGAGAGCAGCAAGGCGCGCCCGTCATAGCGCGGGGTTTCGCCGCGGGCCATCTGCTCGGCACGCATCTGGTCCAGTTCTTCGGCAGTGCAGAAGCACGGGAAGGCATGGCCCAGATCGACCAGTTGCTGGGCGTACTGCTTGTAGATCTCGCCGCGTTCGCTCTGGCGGTACGGGCCGTGCGGGCCGCCGACATCCGGGCCTTCGCTCCATTCGATACCCAGCCAGCGCAGGGCATCGAAGATCTGCTGCTCGGACTCGCGGGTGGAGCGCAGCTGATCGGTATCTTCGATACGCAGGATGAATTCGCCACCGTGCTGCTTGGCGAAGCAGTAGTTGAACAGGGCGATGTAGGCGGTGCCGACATGGGGATCGCCAGTCGGCGAAGGCGCGATACGCGTGCGAACGGTGGTCATGAGAGTCTCGAACAAGAGGTGAAACAAAGGCTGGATGTTAACAGCACGGGGCCACCCGGCTCCAGCAATGGGCACGATCGGCGCTTGTGTTTGCCAAGGCAAACCTTGTTAAATTTGCTTACATTTTTGGAACGATCGTACCCATGCCTGCCCAACTCAAGCGTCGCCTGCTGATTTTCCTGACCCTGGTTCTGCTCATCGGCCTGGGCTTTCTGGCCCACTGGTACTTCAAGGGGCGCTTCTACGAGAGCACCGACAATGCCTACGTGCAGGGCGAGATCACCCGGGTTTCCAGCCAGTTGGGCGCGCGCATCGAGCAGGTGCTGGTCGAGGACAACCAGCATGTGGCCAAGGGCGACCTGCTGGTACGCCTGGAAGGCAACGACTTCCAGTTTGCCGTGGAGCGCGCCCGCGCCACCCTGGCCACCCGCGAGGCCGAGCGCATGCAAGCCGACAGCCGCCTGACGCAGCAGGCGAGCCTGATCGCCGCCGGCCAGGCACAGGTGTCGGCCAACCAGGCCACACTTGGGCGTACCCAGCTGGACCTCAACCGTGCACAGGCGCTGCGCAAGCCAGGCTTTGTCTCGGAAGAACGGGTGACCACCCTGTCGGCCGAAAGCAACGTGGCACGCTCCCAGGTGAGCAAGGCCCAGGCCGACCTGCAGGGTCAACGCCAGCAGGTCAACGCACTGGCTGCCGAACTCAAGCGCCTGGACGCCCAGATCGCCACCGCCCGCACCGACCTGGCCCAGGCCGAGCTGAACCTGAGCCGCAGTGAAATTCGCGCGCCGATCAGCGGCATGATCGGCCAGCGCGCGGCACGCAACGGCCAGTACGTGCAGGCCGGCGCCTACCTGCTGTCGATCGTGCCCGATCAGGACATCTGGGTGCAGGCCAACTTCAAGGAAACCCAGATCGGCAAGATGCAGCCCGGCCAGCGTGCCGAGCTGGTGTTCGACAGCTACCCCGACACGCCGATCGAAGGCCGCGTCGACAGCCTGTTCGCCGCTTCCGGCGCGCAGTTCAGCCTGCTGCCACCCGACAACGCCACCGGCAACTTCACCAAGGTCGTGCAGCGCATCCCGGTCAAGCTGACCTTCGCCGCCGACAACCCGCTGCACGGCAAGATCCGCCCGGGCATGTCGGTGACCGCCACCGTCGATATCCGTACCGATGGCCGGTGATCAACTGATCCGTCCCGCCGGCGAACCCAGCCGGCGCGACTGGATCGCGGTGATGAGCGTGATGCTCGGCGCGTTCATGGCAGTGCTCGACATCCAGATCACCAACTCGTCGCTCAAGGACATCCAGGGCGCCCTGTCGGCGACCCTGGAAGAAGGCTCGTGGATCTCCACCTCCTACCTGGTGGCCGAGATCATCATGATCCCGCTGACCGCCTGGCTGGTGCAGTTGTTGTCGGCGCGGCGCCTGGCGGTGTGGGTGTCGGCGGGTTTTCTGGTGTCGTCGCTGCTGTGCTCGATGGCCTGGAACCTGGAAAGCATGATCGTGTTCCGCGCCCTGCAGGGTTTTACCGGCGGCGCCCTGATCCCGCTGGCCTTCACCCTGACCCTGATCAAGCTGCCCGAGCATCACCGCGCCAAGGGCATGGCGATGTTCGCCATGACCGCCACCTTCGCCCCGTCCATCGGCCCTACCCTGGGCGGCTGGCTGACCGAGAACTGGGGCTGGGAATACATCTTCTACATCAACATCCCGCCCGGCCTGATCATGATCGGCGGCTTGCTGTACGGCCTGGAGAAGAAGGAAGCGCACTGGGAGCTGCTCAAAAGCACCGATTACACCGGCATCCTGACGCTGGGCGTCGGGCTTGGCTGCCTGCAGGTGTTTCTTGAGGAGGGGCATCGCAAGGACTGGCTCGAGTCGGGGCTGATCGTCACCCTGGGCAGCATTGCCCTGGTCAGCCTCATTACCTTCGTGATCGTGCAGTTCTCGAAACCCAACCCGCTGATCAACCTGCGCATCCTGCAGAACCGCAATTTCGGGTTGTCGAGCATTGCCAGCCTGGGCATGGGCGTGGGGTTGTACGGTTCGATCTACCTGCTGCCGCTGTACCTGGCGCAGATCCAGAACTACAACGCCCTGCAGATCGGCGAAGTGATCATGTGGATGGGGGTGCCGCAGCTGTTCCTGATCCCGCTGGTGCCGCAACTGATGAAGGTGATTTCGCCGAAGATCCTCTGCACCATCGGCTTCGGGCTGTTCGGGCTGGCGAGTTTCAGCTCGGGGGTCTTGAACCCGGACTTTGCCGGCACCCAGTTCAACCATATCCAGATCATCCGTGCGCTGGGGCAGCCGATGATCATGGTGACCATCTCGCTGATTGCCACGGCCTATATCCAGCCGCAGGACGCAGGCTCGGCGTCGAGCCTGTTCAACATCCTGCGCAACCTGGGCGGGGCCATCGGCATTGCGCTGCTGGCCACGCTGCTGGATGCGCGCACCAAGGTGTATTTCGACTACCTGCGCGAGGCGGTGGTACCGACCAATGCCGCAGTGGCCGAGCGGCTGACCTTGCTGACCGAGAAGCTGGGCAGCGAAGGGGCAGCGCTGGCCAGGCTGAGCGAGATCACCC
Organism: Pseudomonas palmensis; assembly: GCF_049942755.1. Lineage (NCBI taxonomy): Bacteria > Pseudomonadati > Pseudomonadota > Gammaproteobacteria > Pseudomonadales > Pseudomonadaceae > Pseudomonas > Pseudomonas palmensis. The sequence continues at coordinate 3,902,040 of NZ_CP187958.1, read as the reverse complement.
ATCAGCAGGCGATGATCATGGCGTACAACGACGCCTTCCATTTTGTCGGCATCGGGCTGGCAATCAGCATGGTGGCGGTGCTGTTGACGAAGAAGCTGCCGCAGGGGTTGAAGGCGGGTGAGGCGCACTAGACCGCGTTGAAGTCTTCGCTGGCAAGCCCGCTCCCGCAGGTACTCCATTGCCCTTGGCGTCAATGTGATCCTGTGGGAGCGGGCTTGACCCGCGAAAGGCCCGTCAGACCGTGAGCAGTCGCTCACGCAACTGCGCGATCTCGTCGCGCATCTGCGCTGCAGCCTCGAACTCCAGGTCCCGCGCCAGCTGGTACATCTTCTCTTCCAGCGCCTTGATGCGCTTGGCGATCTCGCCAGGCGAACGCAACTCGGCCTCGTAACGCTCGCGCTCCTCGGCGGCCTTGGCCATGCCCTTGCGCTTCTTGCTGCGCGAGCCGGGCACGTTGGCGCCTTCCATGATGTCGGTGATGTCCTTGACCACGCCCTTGGGCACGATGCCGTTGGCCTCGTTGAAGGCCATCTGCTTGTCGCGGCGACGCTCGGTTTCGCCGATCGCTCGCTCCATCGAGCCAGTCATGTTGTCGGCGTACAGGATCGCGCGGCCGTTGAGGTTGCGCGCCGCGCGCCCGATGGTCTGGATCAGCGAGCGCTCCGAACGCAGGAAGCCCTCCTTGTCCGCATCCAGAATCGCCACCAGCGAGACCTCGGGCATGTCCAGGCCCTCGCGCAGCAGGTTGATACCCACCAGCACATCGAAGGTGCCCAGGCGCAGGTCGCGGATGATCTCGACTCGCTCAACGGTATCGATGTCCGAGTGCAGGTAGCGCACCCGCACATCGTGATCGGCCAGGTAATCGCTGAGGTCTTCGGCCATGCGCTTGGTCAGGGTAGTGACCAGCACCCGCTCCTCCACCGCCACACGCTTGCGAATCTCCGACAGCAGGTCATCCACCTGGGTCGTGGCCGGACGCACCTCCACCTGGGGGTCGACCAGACCGGTCGGGCGCACCACCTGCTCCACCACACGGCCGGCATGCTCGGCCTCGTAGTTGCCCGGCGTGGCCGAGACGAAGATGGTCTGCGGGCTGACCGACTCCCATTCGTCAAAGCGCATGGGCCGGTTGTCCAGCGCCGAAGGCAGGCGGAAGCCGTACTCCACCAGGGTTTCCTTGCGCGAGCGGTCCCCCTTGTACATGGCCCCCACCTGCGGAACGCTGACGTGGGATTCGTCGATCACCAGCAACGCATCCGGCGGCAGGTAGTCGTACAGGGTCGGCGGCGGCGCGCCGGCCGGACGCCCGGACAGGTAGCGCGAGTAGTTTTCGATGCCGTTGCAGTAGCCCAGCTCCAGGATCATCTCCAGGTCGAACCGGGTGCGCTGCTCCAGGCGCTGGGCCTCGACCAGCTTGTTGTGCTTGTGCAGGTACTCCAGGCGCTCCTTGAGCTCCGCCTTGATCCCGTCCATGGCCTCCAGCAGGGTTTCGCGCGGGGTCACGTAGTGGCTCTTGGGGTAGAAGGTGAAGCGCGGCAGCTTGCGGATCACCTCGCCGGTCAGCGGGTCGAAGGCCGCGATGTTCTCCACCTCGTCATCGAACAGCTCGATGCGGATGGCCTCCAGGTCCGATTCGGCCGGGAAGATGTCGATCACGTCGCCGCGCACACGGAAGGTGGCGCGGGCAAAGTCCATGTCGTTGCGGGTGTACTGCAGGTCGGCCAGACGGCGCAGCAAGGCCCGCTGGTCGAGCTTGTCGCCACGGTCCACGTGCAGCACCATCTTCAGGTAGGTTTCCGGGCTGCCCAGACCATAGATGCACGACACCGTGGTGACGATGATCGCGTCACGCCGCTCCAGCAGCGCCTTGGTCGCCGACAGGCGCATCTGCTCGATATGGTCGTTGATCGAGGCGTCCTTCTCGATGAAGGTGTCGGAGGACGGCACGTAGGCTTCGGGCTGGTAGTAGTCGTAGTAGGAAACGAAATACTCCACCGCGTTGTTCGGGAAGAATGACTTGAACTCGCCATACAACTGGGCGGCCAGGGTCTTGTTCGGCGCCAGTACCAGGGTCGGGCGCTGCACCTGGGCAATCACGTTGGCGATGCTGAAGGTCTTGCCCGAACCCGTCACCCCGAGCAGGGTCTGGTGCGCCAGCCCGGCCTCGATCCCCTCGACCATCAGGCGAATGGCTTCGGGCTGATCACCCGCCGGCTGGAAACGGGTGACGAGTTGAAACTCGGACATGGTGAACCCCTGGAAATGAACGGATACAGGCAACTGTATTTATAGACAGTACTTATACCCAATTGGTGGTGCCCGGCGCCAGTTTCAAGGCAAACCACGGCCTGTTTCACAGTATTGACCGGCGCAAGCGACTGACGGTCGAAAAATATTCGCGAAAACAGCAGTAAAAGCTGCGACAGACTGTCGCCGTGACCGATGGGTATCACTATACTGACTCCCCGTTTGTGCACCGCTTCAGTGCATTCGGCTGGAGCGTGCGACCTCTATCACTCTCCATTCAGAGCCAAGGTAAAAATGAGCCTGTTTTCCGCTGTCGAGCTGGCACCCCGCGACCCTATCCTGGGCCTCAACGAAGCGTTCAATGCCGATACCCGCACCCACAAGGTGAACCTGGGCGTTGGTGTTTACTGCAACGAAGAAGGGCGTATCCCACTGCTGCGTGCAGTCATCGAAGCCGAAACCCAACGCGCCGCCCAGCACGCCTCCCGCGGCTACCTGCCGATCGACGGCATCGTGGCCTACGACCAGGCCGTGCAGAAGCTGCTGTTCGGTGCCGATTCGCCCCTGCTGGCCGCCGGCCGTGTGGTCACCACCCAGTCCGTCGGTGGTACCGGCGCCCTGAAGATCGGCGCTGACTTCCTCAAGCAGCTGTCGCCCAATGCCACTGTCGCAATCAGCGACCCGAGCTGGGAAAACCACCGCGCCCTGTTCGAAACCGCCGGTTTCCCGGTCAAGAACTACCGCTACTACGACGCCGCCACCCATGACGTCAACCGTGCCGGCATGCTCGAGGACCTCAACGCGCTGCCGTCCGGCTCGATCGTGGTACTGCACGCCTGCTGCCACAACCCGACCGGCGTCGACCTGACCCCGGCCGACTGGAACAACGTGCTCGAGGTGGTCAAGGCCAAGGGTCACATCCCGTTCCTGGACATGGCCTACCAGGGCTTTGGCCAGGGCATCGCCGAAGACGCCGCTGCCGTGCGCCTGTTCGCCGAATCGGGCCTGGACTTCTTCGTCTCCAGCTCGTTCTCCAAGTCGTTCTCGCTGTACGGCGAGCGCGTCGGCGCCCTGTCGATCGTCACCGAGTCCAAGGAAGAGGCCACTCGCGTGCTTTCGCAGGTCAAGCGCGTGATCCGCACCAACTACTCCAACCCGCCGACCCACGGCGCGACCATTGTCGCCACCGTGCTCAACAGCCCCGAGCTGCGCGCAATGTGGGAAGCGGAACTGGCCGAGATGCGCCAGCGCATCCACGGCATGCGCAAGCAGATGGTCGAGCTGCTGGCCCAGTACGGCGCACAGCAGGACTTCAGCTTCGTCGGGCGTCAGTGCGGCATGTTCTCCTACTCGGGCCTGACCGTCGAGCAGGTGGCACGCCTGAAGGACGAGCATGCGATCTATGCTCTGGATACCGGTCGTATCTGCGTCGCCTCGTTGAACCAGAACAACATTCACGTGGTGACCAAGGCGATCGTCGAGGTCCTGTAACACCTGATTGCTCAGGGGGAGCTTGACTTCCCCTTAGCAATCAGTAAGATACGCCCCAGATTCCGCGATAGCTCAGTCGGTAGAGCAAATGACTGTTAATCATTGGGTCCCAGGTTCGAGTCCTGGTCGCGGAGCCAAACATCGTTTCAGAGCGTGCTTGCACAGCTTCTGAAATACTCGAAAAACCCGCCTTTTGGCGGGTTTTTTCGTTTTGGTCTTCAGCCCGGACCAGGGCTGCCTGGCGATAAAGGCTGCGACAGGCTATTGCTGCCCGATCGGAAAGAACTGCCCCGCACTCCATACGCCCAGCCATGGCTGCCCATCGATGTCACGCGTTACAGCCAGCTCTACCAGCTGGTAAAACACGCTGCGATGGATCAGCGCCTCGAGGTTGTTGCGCATGTGCACGTAAGGCGAAGGTTCCTGTGTCAGCGGGTCGATCACGAAGCGCAGCGGGTGCTCGGGCCCGGCCTCGACCACATCCTCCACATTGCTGGTGAAGCGCAGCACCTGCTGCTCACCACTGCCCTGCACGTCCATGAGCACCGCCACGAACGGCGCATCATCGACCTGGATTCCGACCTTTTCCACAGGCGTGACCAGAAAGTAGTCATCCCCGTCGCGACGGATGATGGTGGAGAACAGACGCACCATCGGCTTGCGACCAATCGGGGTGCCCAGGTAGTACCAGGTACCGTCGCGGGCGATTCGCATGTCGATGTCGCCGCAGAAGTCCGGATTCCACAGGTGGACCGGCGCCGGACCTTTGCCGACCTTCGGGAGTTGCGCCAACAGGTCATTGGCCTTGCCGGTATCCACCATCATCTGCTCCTCAGCGGCTCATGCCCAACAAACTGCGAGCGTAATCCTCAAGCGGTGCCGCAATCAAATCCTGCGGCTGATTGTCGTGGAACGTCAGCAAACCGCCACGGCTGCGGATGCTCACGGTATCGATCAGATAGCGGGTACTGGTTTCGATCAGCATCAGCTGAATTCTTCCGGTGTCGACACCCAGGCGGTCCACCGCCTGCTCGTCGTACCACTCGTCACCATTGCCGATACGGTTGTCGGCCTTGGCAAAACGCGCATACAGCAGGTAATGCGCGCCCACGTCGCGCGCCTGGGACAAGGCATCCTCCAGCCCCAGCGGACCCTCGGCACGTCGCACCAGCGGGAAGTACTCGACAAAGGCCTTGAAGGCTTCCTCGGCCACCACGTTGGGCCGCGGATAGGCATTGCCCGGCGGCACGAACACGCCCTGACCGATGAAGACGAACGAGTCGGGCTGCAGGCGCACCGACAACGAACGGCGGGTTTCGCTATGGTCGAGCAGGCCGGCGTCGCTCATGTGGTAGCGCACACCTTCGCCCATATCGCTCACATTCATGCAGCCACCCAGCGCCATCAGCGCCAGCAGCAGAACCAGGCTACGCATCTTTCCTCCAGAAGCCGGTGACGGAAAACCGGCGAACAGCCACCAGATGCAGGTTTTGCGCCAGCTGGAGGGTATGGCTCAACCGCCGATGATCTTCATCACCGTGGCACCGCCTGAAAATGCCACGGCCTGCTTGTCCCCCAGGGCCTTCATCAACATGCCCTGCAAGGCCGGCAACGCCTGGTGGCGCGGCTTGTCGAGCAGGTCACCGATGAAATGCCGGTTGCTCGACGACAGGCAGCCATGCAGCCACCCGGTAGAAGACAGACGCAGGCGCGAGCAGGTTCGGCAGAACGGCACGCTTTCGTTGGCGATCACGCCGAAGTGGCCTTGCCCCGGCACCCGGTAGCGCAATGCAGTGGCGTCCACTGGCGCATCGGCCTGGGCGTACTCGTGATGCTCGCCGATCAGTTGCAGCAACTGCTCCAGGCTCACGAACTGCTGCAGGAAAGCGTTGTGGTCGCTGGCCAGGTGCCCCATGCGCATCAGTTCGATAAAGCGCAGTTCATAGCCACGGGCCAGGCAGTAGTCGAGCAGCGGCAGCACCTGATCGAGGTTGCGCCCGCGCAGTGGCACCATGTTCACCTTGATCTTCATGCCGGCGTCGCTGGCCTTGTGCATGCCATCGAGCACGCTGGCCAGATCCCCGCCACGGGAGATCCCGCGGAAGGCATCGGCGTCGAGGGTATCAAGGGAGACGTTCAGGCGCCGGATGCCGGCATCCAGCAGCAATGGCAGCTTGCGCGCGAGCAACTGGCCATTGGTGGTCAGGGCGATGTCATCGAGGCCGAGCACCGACACGCCAGCCAGGAAGGCTTCGAGCTTGGGACTGACCAGGGGTTCGCCACCGGTGATACGCAGGCGCTCGATACCGGCAGCTTCGATCAGCCAGGCCACCCCACGCACCATGGCCTGGGCCGAGAGCTCATCCTGCGCTGCGACCAGACGCTTGCCGTCCGGCACGCAATAGGTGCAGGCATAGTTGCACGCCGCGGTGAGGCTGACGCGCAGGTTGCGAAAACGTCTGCCTTGACGGTCGACGATCATGGAGCACTCCGGCAAGTGTGAATCGGGCCTGCAAAACCTGACTCAGAAATCAGTTTTTTGCAAGCCTCTTACCTGAGTATATGCCTGCACGGCGCCAGCGAGCATTCAGCTGCCAGATGGCTCCGGGTCGCGCTTGCGCTTGTTGCCCATGCGCACGCCAATGTCCATGAGGAACTGGAAGAAGCCTTCCTGGTCCTCCAGCACATTGCTCCAGAACGGCGAGTGATACAGTGCCACCGCGCCATGCACCAGGGCCCAGGCTGCGCAGTAGTGGAAATACGGCGGCACGTCCTCGAGCTTGCCCTCGGTGATGCGACCCTTGATCAGCAGGGTCAGGCGCTCGAAGTTGGAGGCACGGATCTTGTGCAGCTCCTCGACCATTTCCGGCACCTGGTTGCCTTTGACCACCTTCTCTTCGAGGCGGTCGAACAGGCGGTAGCGCTGCGGGTCGCGCATGCGGAATTCGAAGTAGGCACGCGACAGGGCCTCCTTGTCGCGATCCACATCGGCAGAGTGCAGCAGTTCGTTCAAATCGCGCTCGTAGTCGAGCATCAGGCGCAGGTAGATCTCCGCCTTGGACTTGAAGTGCTTGTAGATCGTGCCTTTGCCGATACCCACGGCGTCAGCGATCATCTCGACGGTGACACTGTCTTCACCCTGTTCGAGAAACAGCTTGAGCGCGGTATCGAGAATCTCTTGCTCTCGGCGACGAAACTCACGGACCTTACGAGGTTCTTTCTGCATAAGAAGGACTGGATCAAAATCGAAGCCCGTTATTATGCCTAACTTGCGCAAAAATGCACGGATCATCCGCGCATGCCTATGTTTCTTGATGAGTTTGAACAGGCCGGCGACCCGGTTGCCCGAAGCGGACCTCCCCTTCCCCCTGCCCCAGACGTGCAATCCAGGCGGTCAGGCGCACGGCAGAGCAATGCGTGCTCAGCAGGGCCGCACGTATTCCAAATCTGTTTAAAAAACGATCAACCCTTGGTGGAATCGCGGCGAACCTGACCAATACTTGAGGTGTTGGCGCGACGCATCCCCCCAAGTGACGCGCCGATAAGGGTGAACACGGACCGCTCGCCTTTGTTTTACTCCTAATGGTCTTAACCCGGATTCCCCCCCAGAACCCGGGTTTTTTTTGCCCGCGCGACCGCCACGGCGCCCGCGCAGCGGGGTCAGGCCACCCGCACCCGTGCCAGGGGGAACAGACGCCTGAAGTTCTCGGTGGTCTGTTGCGCCAGCTGCTCGTAACGCTCCCCCCGCACCAACGCGATGAACTCCGCCACGTCACGCACATACTCCGGCAAGTTCGGCTTGCCGCGGTGCGGAATCGGCGCCAGGTACGGTGAGTCGGTCTCTACCAGCAAACGATCTGCCGGCACCTGCCGCGCCACATCACGCAACGCGTCGGCATTGCGGAACGTGACAATCCCCGACAACGAAATGTAATACCCCAGGTCCAGCGCTGCCTTGGCCATCTCCCAGTCTTCGGTGAAGCAGTGCAGCACGCCTGCCTGCGGCAATGCCGCCTCGCGCAGCAGGGTCAGGGTATCGGCGCGCGCCGCACGGGTATGGATGACCACCGGCTTGCCGGTGAGCCTGGCCGCCTCCAGGTGCAGGCGAAACGACGCCTGTTGCAACTGTGCAGCCTCGGGCTCGTAGTGATAGTCCAGCCCGGTCTCACCAATGGCCACCACCTCGGGGTGGTTCAGTTCGCCGAGCAGCCAGTCCAGCGCCGGCGCTTCGCCTGGCGCCAGGTCCAGCGGGTGAATGCCGACCGAGCAGTCCACATCAGGGTAGCGCGCTGCCAGCGCCCTGACCTGGGCCGCATTGTCGGCACTTACGCCGATGCACAGGAAATGCCCGACGCCCCGTGCCCGCGCGGCATCCAGCGCGGCATCCAGGGAGCCACCATGGGCGGCGAGGTCGAGACGGTCGAGGTGGCAATGGGAATCTACAAGCATGGGCGTAATGACAACACTGAAAATGGAGGATCGAAAGGCCAGCTCAACGCTGGCCCGGCAACAGGGCCCAGGAGGCCAGCAACGCTTCGAGCAACAGCACGCGGTTGAGGTTGGCCTTGTTGAGCACCTTCTGGCGCTGCACAAGAATCCAGTCCTGGATATCCAGCACCTTGCCCTGCGGGCTCTTCTGGGCAAGGTACTGCACGACCTTGCGCATGTCGGCCAGCCCCAGGCCCTCTTCGTCCTGGGTCAGCTGATAGCGCAGGATCAGGTTGGACCAGTCGCAGAACCAGTCGAACAGCAACAACAGCGGGATGCTGTTCCAGCCTTCAGCCAACTGGGTCGCGGACTGCTGCTGCTTGAGCAGCTTCTTGACCCCCTCGACCACCTGCGCGCGCTGCTCGCGCACACCCTGGGCCTGCAGGCTGACAGCCAGCAGTGGCGAACCTGCTGCAAGGCTCAGCAGTTCGTGGCGCTCGGCCTCGTCACTGTCGGGTAACGCGGCTGCCAGCCACGCCTCGCTCTGCGCCTGACTTGGCAACGGGCAGGCCTGTTGCTGGCAACGGCTCCTGATGGTCGGCAGCAACCGGCTGGGCTGGTGACTGACCAGCAACAGCACGGTATCGCCCGAAGGCTCTTCGAGGCTCTTGAGCAAGGCGTTGGCAGCGTTGATGTTCATTGCCTCGACCGGCTCGATGAGAATCACCTTGCGTCCGCCCATCTGCGCGGTCTGCACCACGAAGCTGACCAGGTCACGCACCTGGTCGACCTTGATCGGCTTGTCGGCCTCTTCAGGTTCCAGGATGTAGTTGTCCGGGTGACTGCCCGCCTTCAGCAACTGGCACGACTTGCAGTGCCCGCACGCCTCAAGCCCCTCGGGCTGGCGGCACAGCAGAAACGCCATCAGGCGCTCGGCCAGCGCCCGCTTGCCGATGCCTTGCGGGCCGTGCAACAGGTACGCATGGGCATGCTGTGTGCGCCCGGCCAGTTGCTGCCAGAGCGTCGCCTGCCACGGGTAGGCCTCAGCCACGGCAACGCTCCAGGATCTGCGGCAGCAACGCATCCAGGGCGAGTTGAACCCGGGCCAGCGGTTGCGCGGCATCGACCAGGTGATAGCGCGCCGGGTCGGCGGCTGCGCGGGCCAGGTAGGCCTGGCGAACAGCCTGGAAAAACGCCTGGCCTTCCTGCTCGAAGCGATCCAGCCGCCCGCGCGCCGCTGCGCGCGAAAGGCCGACCTCCACCGGCAGGTCGAACACCAGGGTCAGGTCGGGGCGCAGGTCGCCCTGGACGAAGGTTTCAAGGGTGGCAATGCGCTCGACCGACAGCCCGCGGCCACCGCCCTGGTAGGCATAGGTGGCATCGGTGAAACGGTCGCACAGGACGATGGCGCCCCGCGCAAGCGCCGGGCGGATCACCTGGGCCAGGTGCTGGGCGCGCGCGGCGAACACCAGCAACAGCTCGGTGTCGGCATCCATCGTCTCATCGCTGGGGGCCAGCAACAGTTCGCGGATGCGCTCGGCCAGCGGGGTGCCGCCCGGCTCGCGGGTCAGCACCACATCCAGCCCGTGGGCGCGCAGGTGCTCGGCCAGGTACTCGCGATTGGTGCTCTTGCCCGCGCCTTCGGGACCTTCCAGGGTGATAAACAAGCCGCTCACAGGCAGTCCTTAATCAGGGTCATTGCGGGGTAGGTTCGCTGGCCGGGGGAACATCCGGCTGCACCGAGGGCTCGGCAGGCTGCGGTGCAGCCTGGGGCGCCTCGGGCGCAGGAACCTCGTTCGGGGTGTCGCCGGCGCTTGGCGCCGGGCTTGAACGGTAGTCGGCACGCCGCTTGATCTGGTACTCGCGCACGGCAGAATTGTGCGCCCCCAGGTCGTCGGAGAACACATGGCTGCCATCGCCCCGGGCGACGAAGTACAGGCTGCTGCCCGGCTCCGGGTTCAAGGCCGCGTGAATGGCTTCACGCCCGACCATGGCAATCGGCGTCGGCGGCAGGCCGGCGATCACGTAGGTGTTGTAGGGCGTGGGCTCACGCAGGTCGGCGCGGGTGATCTTGCCGTTGTAGCGTTCGCCCATGCCATAGATCACGGTAGGGTCGGTCTGCAGCAGCATGCCGATCTGCAGGCGACGCACGAAGACGCCGGCGATCTGACCACGCTCCTGTGGCACGCCGGTTTCCTTCTCGACCAGCGAGGCCATGATCAGCGCCTGGTAAGGGTCGCGATAGGGCGCAGCCGGGGAGCGCTCGTTCCACTCCTTGGCCAGCACCTCCTCCAGGCGCGCGTACGCCTGCTGCAGGAACTCGACATCGCTCATGCCGCGCACGAACCGATAGGTGTCAGGGAAGAAGCGCCCCTCGGGGAACACGCCCGGGTGCCCGAGCTTGTCCATGACCTCGCTGTCGCTCAGGCCATCCAGGGTCTGGCGGATCTTTTCATGTCTGGCCAGTGCCGAGCGCACCTGGCGGAAATTCCAGCCCTCGACCAGGGTCAGGCTGTACTGCACCACGTCACCACGCCGCCACGCCTCGAACAGGTCGCGCACGTTCATGCCGGGGGTCATGCGGTACTCGCCGGTATGCAAAGCCACGCTCGGCATGTTGAAGCGCCAGTAAAGGCGCAGCCAGAAGGCGTCGCGGATCACGCCGTCCTGCTGCATGCGGTAGAACATGCGGTTGGGCGTGGTGCCGGTAGGAACATCGAGCAACCGCTCGCCGGTCAGGTGCAGCGGCTGCTCCAGCGCCGAGTGCACCTTCCAGGCCGAGAAGCCCAATAGCAGGCCGGCCAGGATCAACCCGGTCTCCAGCAGCACCAACAATTTACGTCTCACGAATCAGGCATCCAGTAGCGTACGGGCAATGGCCTGCAGTTTACGGGTGAGCGGCCCCGGCGACCAGTTCAGCGATGCAAATGCACGCACCGGCCATACGCCATACACGCTGTTGCACAGCAACACCTCGTCGGCCTGCTCGAGATCGGCCAGCGCCAGGTCGACCACACGGGCCGTGATACCGTGGCGCGGCGCCTCGTCCAGCAAGGCAGCGCGCATTACCCCGGCCACGCCGCAACGCGCCAGGTCGGCGGTGTACAGCACGCCATCGCGCACCACGAACAGGTTGCTGTAGACACCTTCGATCACGCGCCCGGATACATCACGCATCAAACCTTCAGCGTACTCGGCGCCCTGCCACTCGGCCCGTGCCAGTACCTGCTCCAGACGATTGAGGTGCTTGAGCCCGGCAAGCAAGGGTTGCTCGGCCAGGCGGGTCTGGCAGGCAAACAGCCTTACCCCCTGCTCGGCGTTCTGCGGCGGGTAGCTGGCGGCGGGGCTGGCCTGAAGAATGCGACGCGGCGGTGCACCGGCAGCCGGGGCATAGCCGCGCTGACTGTCGCCACGGGTGAGAATGAGCTTGAGCACGCCATCACCCAGCAAGCCGGCATAACGGCATACCTCGTCGCGGATGAGCGGATGATCGGCGTCGATCGCCAGGCGCTGGCAACCCAGCGCCAGGCGGTCGAGGTGATACGTCAGCAGTGAGGGCTGCCCGGCCCGCACGGCGATGGTCTCGAACAGACCATCGCCATAGGCCAGCCCGCGGCTGCCCAACGTCAGGGCGTCAGCCGGCAGGCCATCGACCCAGCTGTGCATCACTCGGCGAACCGGCGGAACACCAGCGAGCCATTGGTACCGCCAAAACCGAAGGAGTTCGACAGCACGACCTCGATCGGCATGTTGCGCGGCTGGTGCGGCACGAAGTCCAGGTCGCAGCCTTCATCCGGCTCATCGAGGTTGATGGTCGGCGGCGCCACTTGCCCATTGATGGACAGCACGCTGAAAATCGCCTCTACCGCGCCGGCAGCCCCCAGCAGGTGACCGGTCATCGACTTGGTCGAGCTCACGGCCAGCTTGTAGGCGTGCTCGCCGAACACCGACTTGATCGCTGCCACTTCGGCCAGGTCGCCGGCAGGCGTCGAGGTACCGTGGGCGTTGATGTAGCCGACTTCGCTGGGGTTCACGCCCGCATCGCGCAAGGCGTTGGCCATGCAGCGGGCTGCACCGGCGCCGTTGTCGGGTGGCGAAGTCATGTGGTAGGCGTCGCCGCTCATGCCAAAACCAACCAGTTCGGCATAGATGGTCGCGCCCCGCGCCTTGGCGTGCTCGAGCTCTTCGAGCACCAGCGCACCGGCACCGTCGGACAGCACGAAACCGTCACGGCCCTTGTCCCACGGCCGGCTGGCACGGGTTGGCTCGTCGTTGCGCGTCGACAGCGCACGCGAAGCGCCAAAACCGCCCATACCCAGGCCACAGGCCGCCATCTCTGCGCCACCGGCGATCATCACGTCGGCTTCGCCGTAGGCGATATTGCGCGCCGCCATGCCGATGCAGTGCGTGCCCGTGGTGCAGGCAGTGGCAATGGCGTAGTTGGGCCCCTGTACACCCAGGTGGATCGACAGGAAACCGGAAATCATGTTGATGATCGAGCCTGGCACGAAGAACGGCGAAATGCGCCGCGGGCCTTGCTCGTGCAAGGTCCGGCTGGTTTCTTCGATATTGGTCAGGCCGCCGATGCCCGAACCCATGGCCACGCCGATACGCTCACGGTTGGCATCGGTGACTTCCAGCCCGGCATTGCGCACCGCCTGGAACCCGGCCGCCAGGCCGTATTGAATGAACAGATCGAGCTTGCGGGCTTCCTTGACCGACAGGTACTGCTCGACTTCAAAGCCCTTTACCGAGCCGCCAAAACGGGTGGAGTAGGCAGACAGGTCAGTATGCTCGATCAGACCTATGCCACTGCGGCCAGCCAGAATGCCTTGCCAACTGCTTGGCACATCCGTGCCCAGTGGCGACAGCATACCCATACCGGTGACCACGACGCGTCTACGCGACACAGCACTCTCCTTATTCTATGGTCTACATCTCATGCAAAGAAAAAACCGCACGCCAGTAACGGCAGTGCGGTTTTTCCATGACAAGAAGCGACGACTACAAAGTCTTAAGCCTGGTGGCTGGTGACGTAGTCGATGGCTGCTTGAACAGTAGTGATCTTCTCGGCTTCTTCGTCAGGGATTTCGGTCTCGAATTCCTCTTCCAGAGCCATCACCAGCTCAACGGTGTCAAGGGAATCGGCACCCAGATCTTCTACGAAGGAAGCGGTGTTGACCACTTCTTCTTCTTTAACGCCCAGTTGCTCGGCGACGATTTTCTTGACGCGTTCTTCGATGGTGCTCATACCTAGTTTTCACTCCTAATGGATATATGTCAGGCAGCTGGCCGGTGTGTAAGTTTATAGAAAGACGCCCGCTTTTCAAGCGTAATGCATCCCTCGAACTTCACACCCACCTGCCGCCTAGAATTTGGTTGCAGCTTTATAACGGATTTTAGACAGCTCGTATGACATTTTTTTGAAGCAATCCGTCACATTTAACTACATGTACATCCCGCCGTTGACCGGGACAGTAGCACCGGTCACGTAAGCTGCGCCGTCAGAGGCCAGGAACGCAACCACTTTCGCGATTTCGTCGACCTGGCCCAGACGACCCAGCGGAATCTGGTTTTGCAGCGCTTCACGCTGTGCCTCTGGCAGTTCGCGGGTCATGTCGGTATCGATGAAACCCGGCGCTACCGAGTTCACGGTGATCGCACGGGAGCCGACTTCACGCGCCAGGGCGCGGCTGAAGCCTTCCAGGCCGGCCTTGGCGGCGGCGTAGTTGACCTGGCCGACGTTACCCATGGCCCCAACGACCGAACCGATGCTGATGATACGACCCCAGCGCGCCTTGGTCATGCCGCGCAGCACGCCCTTGGACAGACGGTAGAGGCTGTTGAGGTTGGTATCGATGACGTCGAACCACTCGTCGTCTTTCATGCGCAGCATCAGGTTGTCGCGGGTGATGCCGGCGTTGTTGACCAGGATGGTCGGCGCACCGAACTGCACCTGGATAGAAGCGAGGGTGGCGGTGACCGACTCGTCGCTGGTCACGTTCAGCTCCAGCCCGGTACCGGCGATGCCGTGCTCCTTGAGGGTCGCGGCAATACGCTCGGCGCCGGAGGCGGACGTGGCGGTACCGATGACGGTGGCGCCCAGACGCCCCAGTTCCAGGGCGATTGCCTGGCCAATGCCACGGCTGGCGCCGGTGACCAGTGCAACTTTACCTTGCAGGCTCATGCAAGTTTCTCCTAAATCAGGCCAGCGCCGCACGGGTGGCGGCGAAAGCATCCGGGGTATTGAGGTTGAAGGTGTTCACGCCGTCGGCGCAGCGCTTGTTCAAGCCGGCCAGCACCTTGCCGGGGCCGCACTCGACCAGTTGCACCGCGCCATTGGCGGCCAGGGTCTGCACGCATTCGACCCAGCGTACCGGCTTGTACAGCTGCTCCAGCAGGTCGCGTTTGAGGGTATCGAGATCGCCAGCCACGCCCGCACTGACGTTCTGCACCAGCGGGATCTGCGGGGCCTGCCAGTCGATGGCGTTCACCGATTCGGCAAACCGCTCGGCGGCCGGGCGCATCAGCTCGCAGTGCGACGGCACGCTGACCGGCAGCGGCAGCGCACGTTTGGCGCCGGCGGCCTTGCAGGCTTCCATGGCGCGCTCTACAGCAGCCTTGGCACCGGCAATGACAACCTGGCCCGGGGAGTTGAAGTTGACCGCACTGACCACCTCACCCTGCGCAGCCTGAGCACACAGGTCCACGACCACGGCGTCATCCAGGCCCAGAATCGCAGCCATGGCGCCCTGCCCGGCCGGCACGGCCTCCTGCATGAGCTCGCCGCGACGCTTGACCAGCTTGACCGCGTCACCCAGGCTCAGGCTGCCGGCAGCCACCAGCGCACTGTATTCACCCAGGCTGTGCCCGGAAACGAATGCAGGGCGCGCGCCACCTTCGGCCAGCCACAGGCGCCACAGGGCGATCGAGGCGGTCAGGATGGCCGGCTGGGTTTTGTCCGTCTGGTTGAGTTGTTCTTCCGGGCCCTGCTGGGTCAGTGCCCACAGGTCGTAACCGAGAGCCTCGGAGGCCTCACGGAAGGTATCGATGACCAGCGGGTACTGGGCGCCCAGCTCGGCAAGCATGCCGAGCGACTGCGAACCTTGGCCAGGAAAGACGAATGCGAGGGATGCAGACATTGAACAAGCCCCTAATGATCTTGTCGTCGAAAATAGCGCCCAGCCGGGGCTGAGCGCGAGAAAACTGACAATTGGATGGTAACGAGAACCAAGCGGTCACATTTATGCACGTCGTTGTGCCGATGCCTAAGGCAGCAGATCCTCCAGACGGCCGTGCAAGCGCTGCGGCAGGTTCTCCTGGATCTCGATCAGCGCCCGCTGTATCGCGCTCTGGAAACCCTGCACACCCGCCGAGCCATGACTCTTGATAACGATGCCCTGCAGGCCGAGAAAACTCGCGCCATTGTGGCGTGCCGGCGCAAGGTCGGCCTTCAGGCGACTGAGCAGCGGCATCGCAAGGGCACCTACCGCCCGCGCCATCAGGCCACGCTTGAACAGCGCCTCGATGCGCCCACCGATCATGGTGGCCAAGCCTTCGCTGGACTTGAGCAGGATATTGCCGACAAAGCCGTCGCACACCACCACATCCGCTTCGCCACGGTACAGGCCATCGCCTTCGACAAAGCCGATGTAGTTGAGGCCGCGGGCATTTTGCAGCAGCGTCGCAGCCAGCTTGACCTGCTGGTTGCCCTTGATGTCTTCGGTACCGATGTTGAGCAGCGCCACACGCGGCCGGGAAATGCCCAGCGCTTGCGCCGCCACCGAGCCCATCACGGCGAACTGGAACAGGTGCTCGGCGCTGCAGTCGACGTTGGCCCCCAGGTCAAGCAGCTGGCAATAGCCAGTCTGGGTCGGTATGGCCGCCACCATCGCAGGCCGATCGATGCCGGGCAGGGTCTTGAGCACATAGCGCGACAACGCCATCAGCGCGCCGGTGTTGCCGGCGCTCACGCAGGCCTGCACCTTGCCATCACGCAATAGTTCGAGGGCCACGCGCATCGACGAGTCGGGCTTGCCACGCAGCGCCTGGGACGGCCGCTCGTCCATGCCGATCACTTCGCTGGCCGGCACAATATGCAGGCGCGCGCGATCCGCTGCCGACTGGCCAGCGATCAGATCTTCAAGGAGGGAGGGTTGACCGACGAGGGTCAGGTGCAGCGAGGGAGTAGCCGACAGGCAAGCAATGCTGGCCTGAACAATGCTGCGGGGACCGAAGTCCCCGCCCATTGCGTCAATCGCGATCTGAGCGGACAAGGATTACTCGTCAGCGCCCTTGTCGATCACTTTGCGACCACGGTATACGCCTTCTGGCGATACGTGGTGACGCAGGTGCACTTCACCAGTGGTTTTCTCTACGGACAGAGCGTTTTCCGAGAGAGCGTCGTGCGAACGGCGCATGTCACGGGCAGAGCGGGATTTTTTGTTCTGCTGAACAGCCATAATTGATTAACTCCTAAACGTTTGGGTCACGCTTTAACTGCGCCAATACACTGAACGGGTTGGACCGCGTTACCTCGTCCTTGCTCGGTTCGGGCTCATCGGCGCCCGCCGGCTGCTGGCATTCTTCCGGATGATGAGCAGGCACGATGGGCAAGGCGAGCAGAAGCTCTTCCTCGACCAATGCTTGCAGATCCAAAGGATCTTCGCCCAGTTCCAGCACGTCATAACCTTTCGGTAACGACTGGGTATTCGCACCCTCTTTCACCACAGCATATGTAGATTCGCTGTGGATCGGCAGGGTGACCAGCTCAAGACAACGCTGGCAAACCATCTTGACCTCGACGGTCAGAGCACTGTGGATAACCACCGTTTTCTGTTCGTCTCGCTCAAAATCGAATTTAGCCTGCACCGTACCGACATCGTCGGAAAGCGGGTCGCAGAGTCTCTCCAAATCGGCGAGTAGCAGCGCTCCTTCGAGAGAAACACCACGATCGGCCAATTTGCGCGGGTCAACGTGAGGTGGAATCGGGTCATTCAACATAGGCGCAGCATTCTAGGGATGCCCCCCGCCCCTGTCAAAGGAAATTCGGCCCCGTTCAACATGTTAGAATCGGCGCACCTGCTCAGGAGTTCATCATGC
The DNA here is from genome assembly GCF_049942755.1 of Pseudomonas palmensis. Lineage (NCBI taxonomy): Bacteria > Pseudomonadati > Pseudomonadota > Gammaproteobacteria > Pseudomonadales > Pseudomonadaceae > Pseudomonas > Pseudomonas palmensis. Next base: position 3,884,769 of record NZ_CP187958.1, on the reverse strand, counting down.
TGCCCTTGTTACTGGCTTCCAGCTCACCCTACCGGCGCGAATTGCTGGCGCGACTGCAACTGCCCTTTGCCTGGGCAGCGCCCGATATCGACGAACAGCGCATCGGCGAAGAGCCCGCCCCAGAGCTGGTCAAGCGCCTGGCCAGGCACAAGGCCGAGGCATTGGCTGCCAGCCATCCGGGGCATCTTATCATCGGCTCCGACCAGGTTGCCGTACTGGGCGAACAGATTCTGGGCAAGCCACACACCTTCGAAAAGGCCTGCGAGCAATTGCTGGCTGCGAGCGGCAATCACGTCACCTTCCTGACCGGCGTGGCGCTGCTCAATACCCAGAGCGGCCATTGCGAGGTCGATTGCGTGCCATTTACCGTGCACATGCGCGAACTGGACCTGCCACGCATCGAACGCTACCTGCACGCCGAGCAACCCTATGACTGCGCCGGCAGCTTCAAGTGCGAAGGGCTGGGGGTGAGCCTGTTCCAAAGCACCCACGGCTGCGATGCCACCAGCCTGGTGGGACTTCCGCTGATCCGACTGGTCGACATGCTGCTCAAGGAAGGGGTGAGCATACCGTGAAGGCAAGGCAATACCGGCAATAAAAAAACCGGCCATCTGGCCGGTTTTTCATTAATCAGCACTCTCAGCGCAGTGCCGGCCCCTGAAAGCCCATCCACATAGCCAGGTGCTCGGCGACGCTGGCACCCAGGCGCTTGGAGAAGCGATCAAACGGCGACTCTTCGACGGTGAAATCAACCAGGGTCTTCTCCCCCACCACCTCACGCGCCACATAATCGGCATTGCCCAGGGCGTCCACCAGCCCCAGCTGCACGGCCTGCTCACCCGACCAGATCAGCCCGCTGAACAGCTCGGGATGCTCCTTGTCCTTGAGCCGCTCGCCGCGCCCCTGCTTCACACTGGCAATGAACTGCTTGTGGGTGGTGTCCAGCACACCCTGCCAGAAGGCCGTTTCGTCCGGTTTCTGCGGCTGGAATGGATCAAGGAAGGCCTTGTGCTCACCCGCCGTATAGGTACGACGCTCGACACCCAGCTTCTCCATGGTGCCGACAAAGCCGTAGCCAGCTGCCGTCACACCAATCGAGCCCACCAGGCTGGCCTTGTCGGCATAGATCTGGTCAGCCGCACTGGCGATATAGTAGGCACCCGACGCACCCAGGTCGCTGATGACCGCGTACACCTTGACCGACGGCTTGGCGGCCTGCAGACGACGAATCTCGTCATAGATGTAGCCAGACTGCACGGGGCTGCCGCCCGGGCTGTTGATACGCAGCACCACCGCCTTGGTCTTGGCGTCGTCGAAGGCCGCACGCAGGCTGGCTATCACGTTGTCGGCGCTGGCCGGCTCCTTGTCCGCAATGATCCCGCGCACCTCGATCAGCGCCGTATGGCTCGCGCCACGGGCGGCGGTCTTGTCGATATCCATCAGCGGCGAAAACAGGGCCAGGATGCCGAACAGGTACACGAACGTCAGCAGCTTGAAAAAAATACCCCAGCGCCGGGCCCGACGCTGCTCCTGCACGCCCGCCAGCAAGGTCTTCTCGAGCAGCTTCCAGCTGGTGCGCTCTTCGTTCTTTTCGGCGTCAGGCGCCTTCCACTCGTCAGTCATGCTCACCTACCCTGGAAATTCGATTGCAGCGGTTCGGCCTAGCCACGCCTGCAATTGTGAAAAGTGCTGTATGGACAACTGCGGCTCGTAAACGCTCAACGCCTCGAGCGAGAGCGCCCCATGCCCCACCGCCACCGAATGCATGCCGGCATTGCGCGCCATCAGCAGGTCGAACGACGAATCGCCCACCATCAACGCACGGCTCGCCGGCACCTGGCAATGGGCCAGGATCTCCTCGAGCATGCGCGGGTGCGGCTTGCCCATGGTTTCGTCGGCAGCCCGGGTAATGTCGAAGAACGTTTCCCAGCCATTGGCCACCAGCACCCGGTCCAGGCCGCGACGCGCCTTGCCGGTAGCGACTGCCAGGCGATAGCCATCGGCCCTGAACGACTCGAGGGCCTCGACCACGCCGGGATACAACGGCGACGGCTGGGTATCCAGGGCCATATAGATGTCGGCGTAATGCTGACGAAACGCCATGACTTCAGGCTGATCCAGATGCGGGTACAGCGTGCTGATCGCCTCGGGCAGCGCCAGGCCGATGATGCCCTTGACCGCCTCGTCCGAGCACAGCGCATAGCCGGCACGCTCGGCCGAGCGATGCATCGCTTCGACGATGCGCCCGATCGAATCGGCCAGCGTGCCGTCCCAATCGAAGATCAGCAGGTCGTAATCACGGCGCACTCAAACGCTCCACGGTCTTGGCCCACATGTCGTCCACCGGCGCCTCCAGCTTCAGCTCGCCGCCATCGGGCAACGGCACGGTCAGCGCATAGGCATGCAGGAACAGGCGCTTGCCGCCCAGCTCGCGGATCTCGCGAGTGAAATCCTCGTCGCCATACTTGCTGTCGCCGGAGATGCAATGCCCGGCATGCAGGGCATGCACGCGAATCTGGTGGGTACGGCCAGTAATCGGGCGTGCCTCGACCATGGTCGCGAAATCGCCGAAACGGCGCAGCACGCGAAACAGGGTGAGCGCCTCCTTGCCTTCGTCGTTGATTTCCACCATCCGCTCGCCGGAACGCAGGTTGCTCTTGAGCAGCGGCGCATTGACCTGCTTCTTGGCCGTGGCCCAGTGACCACGCACCAGCGCCATGTAGCGCTTGTCGACGCCGTCACCGCGCAACGCGGCATGCAGATGGCGCAACATGCTGCGCTTCTTGGCGATCATCAGCAGACCGGAGGTATCGCGATCGAGCCGATGCACCAGCTCCAGCTCCTTGGTATCCGGGCGCAACTGACGAAAGGCTTCGATCACACCGTAGTTCAGCCCGCTGCCGCCGTGCACGGCGATGCCAGCAGGCTTGTTGAGCACGATAAGGGCCTTGTCTTCGTACACGATGGCCGCTTCGAGTCGCTGAAGCAGGCCCTGTGCCAGCGGCACCGGCTCGTCACGCTCAGGCAGACGAACGGGCGGCACGCGCACGATATCGCCGGCCTGCAATTTGTACTCTGGCTTGATCCGTCCCTTGTTTACCCGCACTTCGCCTTTGCGCAAAATGCGATAAATCAAGGTCTTGGGAACGCCCTTGAGTGCAGTGATCAGGAAGTTGTCGATCCGTTGGCCGGCAAGTTCCGGCGCGACCTCGATCAGCTGGACGCCGGAGGTCGGAGGGGTAGTAGTCGTCATTTGCGAATCATAACAATTTTTTATGGATTTGAAGCACTTAATGATTGCTGCTATAGTCGCGAACGCCGCCAAAAGCGGCTGGCCAGCGGACCAATGGCTTTGAGCCGGCCCTGACCTACGCAATTCTCGAGGACGCGAGGCCGTCCGACGGGGCTTTCGCCAGTTTACAGAAGTGCCTGGAATCGCTACCAGCGCCGATGAGAGAAGACCGATAAAAAACAACAAGAGCGGTGTTTGACCCTCCTGCACGTTTTTTTCGATGCCCACTCCTTCAGTGCAGTCGCTTTCACGCAGTCACGGCGAATGCTTCGGAAATACCAGCCTTAGCCATAGAAAGCGCGGGCTCCCGTATGGAGCTGGCGATAACTGCAACCCGTTGCGGATTCAGCGCGCGGCAGCACCCGAATTATCAGGGATACGTGTAGGGTGGAGATGCACAACCGTCGGACCGTGTAGCACTGCGTCCAGTCCACAGGCCCTCTGGCCCGCGACCGGACCCGGTCTTGATCAAGATGCCCCAGGGTGTCCACGGCCGAAGGCTGATTCCTCCTCCTGACTGAGTGCATTTGACACCACAGCTAGCAGGACGCGTCGTCGCGACTTCGGCAGCACTGGGCGACCAGTCCGACCGCAAGCCGCTGGACACGGGATGGTCCGCCACCCCTGACGCACCCTGACACCGACCGTGAGAAGTCGTGTGTGCCGAACGCCGTTTCCGGCAGCCCGGAAACCGACGGTACTACATGAAAAGAATGCTGATTAACGCGACTCAACCCGAAGAGTTGCGTGTTGCTCTGGTAGACGGCCAGCGCCTCTACGATCTGGACATCGAGTCCGGTGCACGCGAGCAGAAAAAAGCCAACATCTACAAGGGCAAGATCACCCGCATCGAGCCCAGCCTTGAAGCCGCCTTCGTCGATTTCGGCTCCGAGCGCCACGGCTTTCTGCCCCTCAAGGAAATCTCCCGCGAATACTTCAAGAAGTCGCCCGAAGGCCGGGTGAACATCAAGGAAGTGCTGAGCGAAGGCCAGGAAGTCATCGTCCAGGTCGAGAAGGAAGAGCGCGGCAACAAGGGCGCCGCCCTGACCACCTTCATCAGCCTGGCCGGTCGTTACCTGGTCCTGATGCCTAACAACCCGCGTGCCGGCGGCATCTCCCGTCGCATCGAAGGCGAAGAGCGCAACGAACTGCGCGAAGCGCTCAACGGCCTGGTTGCCCCTGCCGACATGGGCCTGATCGTTCGCACTGCCGGCCTGGGCCGCAGCAGCGAAGAGATGCAGTGGGACCTGGACTACCTGCTGCAACTGTGGACCGCCATCAAGGAAGCGTCCCTCGACCGCGCAGCGCCGTTCCTGATCTACCAGGAAAGCAACGTCATCATCCGCGCCATCCGCGACTACCTGCGCCAGGACATCGGCGAAGTGCTGATCGACAGCGTCGACGCCCAGGAAGAAGCCCTGACCTTCATCCGCCAGGTGATGCCGCAGTACGCCAGCAAGATCAAGCTGTACGAAGACAGCGTGCCGCTGTTCAACCGCTTCCAGATCGAAAGCCAGATCGAGACCGCCTTCCAGCGCGTCGTCGACCTGCCATCGGGCGGCTCGATCGTGATCGACCCGACTGAAGCCCTGGTGTCCATCGACATCAACTCGGCGCGCGCCACCAAAGGCAGCGACATCGAGGAAACCGCCCTGCAGACCAACCTGGAAGCGGCCGAGGAAATCGCCCGCCAACTGCGTCTGCGTGACATCGGCGGCCTGATCGTCATCGACTTCATCGACATGACCCCGGCCAAGAACCAGCGCGCCGTCGAAGAAAAGGTGCGCGAGTGCCTGGAAGCCGACCGTGCCCGCGTACAGGTCGGCCGCATTTCGCGCTTCGGCCTGCTGGAAATGTCCCGCCAGCGCCTGCGCCCTTCCCTGGGCGAAAGCAGCGGCATCGTCTGCCCGCGCTGCAGCGGCACCGGCATCATCCGTGACGTCGAGTCGCTGTCGCTGGCAATCCTGCGCCTGATCGAGGAAGAAGCCCTGAAGGATCGCACTGCCGAGGTGCGTGCCCAGGTGCCGATCCCGGTCGCCGCGTTCCTGCTCAACGAAAAACGCAACTCGATCACCAAGATCGAACTGCGCACCCGGGCGCGTATCGTCATTCTGCCGAACGACCACCTGGAAACCCCGCATTTCGAAGTGCAGCGCCTGCGCGACGACAGCCCGGAAGCCCTGAACAACCAGTCCAGCTACGAAATCGCTGCGACCGAAACCGAAGAAGTGCAACCGGCTGCCGCCACCCGCACCCTGGTTCGCCAGGAAGCCGCGGTCAAGACTGCACCGGCCCGCGCCAATGCTCCGGTACCGGCTCCGGAAGCCCCTGCTGCCCCAGCCGCCCCGGTACACGCCCTGCCAGAGCCAAGCCTGTTCAAGGGCCTGGTCAAGTCGCTGGTCAGCCTGTTCGCCGGCAAGGAAGAACCTGTGGCCGCCGCACCGGTGGTAACCGAGAAGCCTGCCACCGAGCGTCCTCAGCGCAACGAGGAGCGTCGCAACGGTCGCCAGCAGAGCCGCAACCGCAACGGTCGTCGCGATGAAGAGCGCAAGCCACGCGAAGAGCGTGCCGAGCGCGCGCCACGTGAGCCGCGTGAAGAACGCCAGCCTCGCGAAGCCCGTGAAGAGACCTCGACCCGCGAGGAACGCGCACCACGCGCCCCGCGTGAAGAACGTCAGCCGCGTGCCCCACGCGAAGACCGTCGCCCACGCGAAGATCGCCCGGTACGCGAACTGCGTGAGCCTCTGGATGCCACCCCGGCCCCGGCCGTCCGCGAAGAACGTCCTGAGCGCGCCCCGCGCGAAGAGCGTCAGCCACGTGAAGAGCGTGCACCGCGTGAAGAGCGCGCACCACGTGAAGAACGTGCCCCTCGCGAGGAGCGCGCACCGCGTCCGCCACGCGAAGAGCGTCAGCCACGCCCGGCCGAGCCGGTCGAGGATGCGGCCGAAGAGCAACTGCCAAACGAAGAGCTGCTGCAGGATGACAACCAGGAAGGCGCCGAAGGCGATCGTCCACGTCGTCGCTCGCGCGGTCAGCGTCGTCGCAGCAACCGTCGTGAGCGTCAGCGTGATGCCAACGGCAATGTGGTCGAAGGCAGCGAAGACGGCACCGAAGAAGGCGCCGAACAAGCTGGCGAACAACCTGCTGCTGCGGAAAAACGCAGCGAAGGCAATGCGCAGCCTTCGGGCGTGGAACTTGCTGCCGGCCTGGCCGTGACTGCCGCCGTTGCCACCAGCAACATCAGTGCCGACGCCGAGGCCCAGGCCAACGCTCAGGCCGAGCGTGCAACTGCCGCTGTCGATGACACCCCAGCCGTCGTGGCCGAAACGCCTTTCGAGGCCGGCACCGTCGAGCCAGTGGTTGTCGAAACCAGCACCGAGTCGAACGAAACCGTTCAACAGCCCGCTGCCGAAGAACCTGTTGCTGAACAAGCGGCCATCGCCCCTGTGATCGAACAACCGTTCGAAGCACCGGTGCAGGCAGTCGAGTCGAGCATCGAGCCTGTCGTCGAAGTTGCTCCGCAACCAGTCGAGGCCCAGATCGAGGCCGAGGCCAAGGTAGAGGCTCTGGTGGAAGCACCGGCTCAAGCCCATGAGCAGGCGCCAGCTGTCGAAGCGCCCGTCGAGGCACCTGTAGCTGCCGAGCCGGTCATCGCCCTGCCGAGCGAGCCAGAAGCGCCGGCTGCAGTCGAAGCCGAGCCGGTTATTGCCGCTGAGCCAGCACCGGTCGCCGAGGCACAGGCACCGATCGCCGAGCCTGCCGAGGTTGAGGCACCGGTCGTCACGCTGGCCAACGGCCGTGCACCGAACGACCCGCGTGAAGTGCGTCGCCGCAAGCGCGAAGCTGAAGCCGCAGCGGCCGCTGCTGCTGCCGAGCAGTCGCAGGAAGCTGCAGAAGAGCATAAACCGCTCGTCTGACGGCCATTAAAAAGCCCCGCCAGTGCAAACTGGCGGGGCTTTTTATTGCCTGATGCCTGGTGGTGGATGTGTCACCGACAACGCCGAATCCGCAGGAATCGGCGCTGCCAGCAAACAAGCCGCCCAGTCAATACAAGTTGGGTTCCATCTCCAGCGCGACGCCGAAGCGCGCCAGCACATCAGCCTGAATCCGCTGCGCCAGCGCATGCAACTGCTTGCCACTGGCCTGCCCGTAGTTCACCAGCACCAGCGACTGCAAACGGTGCACCCCGGCATCGCCCTCGCGAAACCCCTTCCAGCCCGCCTGCTCGATCAACCACCCCGCCGCCAGCTTTACCTGACCATCGGCCTGTGGATAACCTACCGCATCCGGATACGCCTCGCGCACGCGCTGCGCCAGTTCGGCGCTCACCACCGGGTTCTTGAAGAAGCTTCCGGCATTGCCCAGCTCGGCCGGGTCTGGCAGTTTCTCGCGACGAATGCTGCAGATGGCATCGCTGACATTCTGTGCGGTCGGCTGACCGATGCCCTGCTCACTCAGCCGCTGGCGTACCGGGCCATAGTCCAGGTGCAGGTGCTCGGCGCGATTGAGCACGAAGCGAACCCGCAGGATCAGCCAGCGCCCGGGATTACGCTTGAACACACTGTCACGGTAGGCAAAATCGCACTGTTCCAGCGCGAACTCGTGCAACTGGCCGGTTTCCCGATCCAGCGCCGTAAGCCCGCCAAACACGTCCTTGATCTCCACGCCATAGGCGCCGATGTTCTGCATCGGCGCCGCCCCGACGGTACCGGGGATCAGGCTGAGGTTTTCCAGCCCCGACAGTCCCTGGGCCAGGGTCCACTGCACGAAGGGATGCCAGGGCTCACCCGCCTCTGCCTCGACCACCACGCGCTGGCCATCATCCGACAGTATCCGCACACCGACACTGGCCATGCGCAGCACCAGCGCCTGGATATCGGCAGTCAACAGCAGGTTGCTGCCGCCACCGATCACCAGCACCGGCAGGTGCTGTTCGGCTGCGTGCGCCAGCAGCTGGCGCACTTCGTCATCGTTGTGTGCCTGGGCGAAATACTGCGCCTTCACCTCGATTCCGAAGGTGTTGTAAGGCTTGAGTGAAACCTGCGATTGCACCTGCACGCTCATAGCCGGCCCTTCAGCTCGACCACCAGCTTGCTACAAGCCAGCTCAATGAGATCAAGCACCTGTTCGAAGCCCTCTTCGCCGCCGTAGTACGGGTCGGGCACTTCATCCAGCTCACCCTCGTAGCGGCGCAGGAACAGGTCCAGTTCGGCGGTACCGGCAGACGGTTGCAGCGCCTTGAGGTGGCCGAGATTGCTGGTGTCCATTGCCAGGATCAGGTCGTACCGGCTGAAGTCCTGCGCGCTCACCTGCTGTGCACGCTGTGCGGACAGGTCGTAGCCGCGCGCCAGCGCAGCGCGGCGGGTTCGGCTGTCGGGCGGCTTGCCCACATGCCAGTCTCCCGTACCCGCCGAGGCCACTTCGACCTGATCTTCGAGGCCTGCCAGCTTCAACTGATGGCGCAACACGCCCTCGGCCGTCGGCGAGCGGCAGATGTTGCCCAGGCATACGAACAGGACGCGCATCAGGCCTCCAGCAAGCGCCGAACGCGCTCCAGGTCTTCAGGTGTGTCGACGCCCACAGGCGGCGCCTGCAAGGCATCGGCCACGTGGATGCGCACGCCATTCCACAGCGCACGCAACTGCTCCAGCGACTCGGTCTGCTCCAGGCCGCAGGGGCCCCAGGCGACGAAGTCCTGCAACAGGCCTGCGCGATAGGCGTACATGCCGATATGCCGGCGATAAGGCACACCCGCCGGCAATTGCTCGCGGCTCTGGGCAAACGCATCACGCGCCCACGGCAAGGGCGCACGGCTGAAGGTCAGGGCCAGGCCGTTGCGGTCGGTGCTCACCTTGACCGCATTGGGGTTGAACAGCACTTCGACGTCTTCGATCGGCTCGGCCAGCGTGGCAATGCCCGCTTCAGGATGCGCCGCCAGGTTGGCCGCCACCTGGTCGATGATCGCCGGGGGAATCAACGGCTCGTCCCCCTGCACATTGACCACGATCGCATCTGCCGACAGGCCCAGCTGGGTGGCGACTTCGGCCAGGCGGTCGGTGCCCGACTGGTGGTCCTCACGGGTCAGCAGCACCTCGGCGCCAAACCCCTGGCATGCAGCGACGATGCTCGGGTCATCGGTGGCAATCACCACTCGGGTGGCGCTGCTTCTGCGCGCCTGCTCCCAGACGTGCTGCACCATCGGCTTGCCGGCAATCGACAGCAATGGCTTGCCCGGCAGACGGGTGGAGCGCAGGCGCGCTGGAATCACAACGGTGAAATCCAGGCTCATTTGTCCAGGCGCTCGTCATCGGTCAGGGTTCGGGCTTCGCTCTCGAGCATCACCGGGATACCGTCACGAATCGGGTACGCCAGGCCGGCCCCCTTGCTGATCAGCTCGGTCTTGTCGGCGCTGAGCTTGAGCGGGCCTTTGGTGATCGGGCAAGCAAGGATGTCGAGCAATTTGGTGTCCATGGATATTCCTCAGGCCTGTGGCCGGAAAAAGAAAATGTCAGGGCTGGCGAGGCCCGGGCAGCAGACGCGCCAGCTGCGCGTCGAGCCAGGCCACGAAGGCCGGCGAAGGCAGTGCGTCGACCGCAAGATACCACCAGTCATCGGCGGCGAAAGCACGGCATTTCACCGCATCCTTCTCAGTCATGACCAGCGGCAATGACGGGGTGAAGCTCAGGGCCTGGGCGTTGTACGCCGCATGGTCGGCAAACGCATGCGGCACAGGCTGCCAGCCCAGCCCCTGCAGGGTGTTGAAAAATCGCTGAGGGTTGCCGATGCCGGCCACCGCGTGCAATGCCTGGCCCGGCGCAAAATGCTCAAGGCCTCGTCGCTCGCCGCTGCGCAGGTTGACCAGTGCCGTAGGGGCCAGGGTGAAGGCAAAGCCATCATCACGGTCGCTGAGGGCGCCGTTGTAGAGCACGGCGTCCACTTCATCCAGGCGCTCCACCGGCTCACGCAGCGGCCCGGCAGGCAGGCAGCGGCGATTGCCGAGGCCGCGGGCCGCGTCGATCAGCACCAGCTCGAGATCACGCGCCAGGCGGTAGTGCTGCATGCCGTCGTCGCACAGGATCAGGTCCAGCGGCTCGGCGTCGAGCAAGGCCCGCACGGCCTGGCTGCGATCGGGGTCGATCATCAGCGGCACGCCGGTGCGCTGCACGATCAGCAAGGGTTCGTCACCGGCCTGTTCGGCCGGTTGATCGGCACGCACGCGCCACGGCAGTTGCGGCGCAGTGGCCCCATAGCCTCGGCTGACCACCCCCACGCGCAGGCCGCGCTGGCGACAGTGCTCGATCAGAAACAGGATAAGCGGGGTCTTGCCGGTGCCACCCACGGTGATGTTGCCCACCACCAGCACCGGCACCGGTGCGCGATAGATGTCGCCCTGCCCGGCCAGAAAACGCTCGCGCTTGCCCCGCACCACCCGGCGATACAGGGCCTCGAGCGGGCGCAACAATACCAATGCCGGGTGGCCGGCATACCAGGCATGCAACAGGCGATCGGCAAGCGCCATCAAGGTGTCCCCTGGGCGGCCTCGACCGTGGTCATGCGCAACTGGCTGAAGCCGAGCTTGCCAGCGGCATCCATGGCGGTGACCACGGCCTGGTGCGGAGTCTTGCCGTCAGCGCTGATCGACAGCGGCATCTTGGTGTCGCCCTGTGATTCCTTCTGCAGGGCCTCGGTCAGGGTGCCCAGGTCGCTCTTGGGCAACAGGTGGTTGTTGACCGAGTACACGCCTTCGGCGCTGATGGTGATTTCCAGCTGCTTGGCCTCGGCGTCGGGCGCCGGAGCGCCGCTGACCGCCTCGGGCAGTTCGACACGCAACTGGGTTTCACGGGTGAAGGTGGTGGTCACCACGAAAAACAGCAGCAGGATGAACACCACGTCGATCAGCGAAGCGAGGTTGATGTCCACGGTCTCCCGTGGCTTGCGCCGGAATTTCACGCCTTGCCCTCGCTCAGGTCGACATCACGGTCCCCCTGGACCACTTCCACCAGCTTGATGGCCTCCTGCTCCATGCCCACCACCAGCTCATCGATGCGCCGTTGCAGGAAACGATGGAAGAATACCGCCGGGATACCCACCATCAGGCCGGCTGCCGTGGTGATCAATGCCTTGGAGATCCCCCCCGCCAATACCGAGGCATTGGTGGTCATGCCGGACCCGGTAAAGGCACTGAAGATATCGATCATGCCCAGCACGGTGCCCAGCAGGCCCAGCAGCGGCGCCATGGCGGCGATGGTGCCCAGTGCGTTGATGTAGCGCTCCAGCTCGTGGATGACACGGGCGGCGGCTTCCTCGATGCACTCCTTCATGATTTCGCGACCATGGCGGGAGTTGGCCAGGCCCGCGGCCAGGATCTCGCCCAGCGGCGAGTCGGCGCGCAGGGTCTTGAGCTTCTCGCTGGTGAGCTGTTTGTCCTTGATCCAGCGCCACACCTGGCCGAGCAGGTGCGGCGGGGTGACACGACTGGCGCGCAGGGTCCACAGGCGTTCGGCGACGATAGCCATGGCAGCGATGGAACTCAGAATGATCGGCAGCATCATCCAGCCACCGGACTTGACCAATTCCCACACAGTAGCGACCCCCTCGAAAAAGTCCGCCACTTTACCATAGGGGGCCACGGGGCCGAACAGCGTCATGTCGGCTCCCGCCAGAAGCGCCGCTGGCTGCGTTGCCCGACCGCCTGGCCAAAGCTGCCCAGCACCAGGCGCACCGCCCCGTGCAGGGCGCTGTCGTGCACGGTGATACCCAGCGCCTGGTAACGCGCCATCACCTGTGCGTGCGGATGCCCGAATGCATTGTGGCGCCCTCGCGAAATCAGCACGCCCCGTGGCCGGGTTCGCTCGAGAAAGGCCTGGCTCGACGAGGTGCGGCTGCCATGATGGGGCGCCTGCAACCAGTCGACCGGGCCGGCTGTCGACTCGCGCAGCCAGGCGCGCTCGGCCTGGGCATCGATGTCACCGGTCAGCAGCAGGGTTTCCCCGCCGGCATCCACGTGCAACACACAGGAGCGCTGATTGCTGTCGCCGGCCTGCTGCCAGCGCCACAGGCTGAAGAGCACGCCATCCCACTGCCATTGCTCGCCACTGGCGCAGGCCTGGGCCTGCAGTTGCCCGGGCAGCTCATCCGGGTCGCCGCCCACCACGCGCACCAGCGGCACGCTGCGCTGCACCGCCAGGGCGCCGCCGGCATGGTCGGCATGGGCATGGCTGATCAGCGCCAGGTCCAGCTCGCGCACCCCCAGCTTGCGCAGAGTCGGCACGACCACCCGCTCACCCAGGTCGCTGCCACGGGTGGCCGGGCCTGCGTCATACAGCATCGCATGGTGACGGGTACGCAGCACAAACGCCTGGCCCTGGCCGACATCCAGCTGCCACACCTCCAGTTGCCCATGGGCGATCTCGTTGCGAGGCGCACAGCCGGCCAGCAGCAGCAAGGGCCAGCCCAGCACCCGCATCGGCAGCCCGCCCGGCAACAGCAGCAGTACCGCGCCACCGCCCACCATCAACCATGCCCATATCGGCAAGGCGACCGGTGTCCAGGCCGGTTGCCAATGTGCCACCTGTGCCAGTGTCCAGAACAAGGCTGCCAGCGATCCTCCAGCCAGCCACAACAGGGCCTCCCCCAGCAACGGGAGCCCCTGCAGCAGTGTGCCGGCCAGCGCCAGGGGCAACACCGCGATACTGACCCAGGGCACCGCAACCAGATTGGCCAGCGGTGCCGAGAGACTGATCGGCAGCCCCAGCGCCAGCAGCACCGGCAACAGGCCGATCGCGATCAGCCATTGGGCCCGGCACCATGCCAGCCAGGGGTTCCAGGCCCCCAGCCGGCCGCCGAACACATACACCAGCACCGCCACCGCTGCGAACGACAGCCAGAACCCCGGCTGCAGGCTGGCCAATGGCTCCACCAGCAATACACCGTTGAGGGCAAGCAGCAAGGGAATCCAGGCCCCAAGGTGGCGAAAACGCAGGCGCCACAACAGCACCACCGCCAGCATGATGCAGGCGCGTCGTACCGGTACCTGAAAGCCCGCCATCAAGCCGTACGCCAGGGCCGCCGCAAACGCCAGGCCGCACGCCCAGGGTAGCCAGGGCAGCGCCCTGGGCCATGCCCCCACACGTGCCAACCCGGCCACCAGGCCGTACACCAGACCGGCCAGCAAGCCGATGTGCTGACCGGAAATCACCAGCAGGTGCACCGTGCCGGTTGCCTGGAGCACCTGCCAGTCCTCCTGTGCCAGCGCCCCGCCGTCACCCAGCACCAGCGCCGCCAGCGCACCTTCGCGCCCATGGGCCTGAGCCCCGAGCAGGCGCTGGCGCACCGAATCACGCCACGCATGGCTGGCCGGGGCCAGTCGTTCACCTGCCCTTACGCGGCCGGTGGCACCGATTCGCCGAGCCAGCATGGCCGCTTCCTGGTCAGGCCCATGGGGGTTGAGCAGGCCGGAGGGGCGCTGCAGCTGCACCGCCAGGCGCCAACGCTCGCCACTGTTGACCGGCGGCCCGCCAAACCAGCTCAGGCTCAGCCGCTGCGGCAACTGGGCGCGGCGCGAGGAGGCTTCGGCCAGCTCGAAACGCACCGAATGTGGGCCCTGCTGCGCCAGGCCCACTACCCGACCTTCCAGCCACAGGGTGCGCCCCTCCAGCTCGGGCCGCAGTCGATCGTCCAGCGCCCATTGCGCCGAGCAACAGGCCCAGGCAAAACCAAGCAGGAACAGACCGGGCACTGCCCATCGACACACCAGGCATAACACTCCCGTCATGCCGATGCCCCAGAGCCAGCCGACCGACGGCAAGGCAGGTAGCACGTTGAGCGCCAACAGCCCCAAGGCCAGCGCCAACATCCTTGTGCGCATGGGTAAAGCTCCTGAGCAGATCTCACCCCAGAGGCTTAGATCACCCAGGCCCGCACCTTGCTTATTAATTGTCACAAAGTCTGAATTGGCGCTGTTTACAATCCGTGCATACTGGCCACTTCAGAACGCCGAGAGCCCACATGCCGCGTCGACTTTTCAAACGCTACATGCCAGATCCGACGAGCATTCGGGAACATAAATCCTTACGCTTTCTCGGCCGGCTGCTGCACGACCCCAACCTCTGGCACCTGAATCGCCATTCGGTGGCACGGGCCATGGCCGTAGGCCTTTTCGCAGCCTTCATCCCTATCCCGATGCAGATGCTGCTGGCCGCCAGCCTGGCGGTTCTGGTGCGTGGCAACATGCCCATCGCCGTCAGCCTGGTGTGGCTGACCAACCCCATCACCATGCCGCCGGTGTTCTACTGCACCTACCAGGTGGGGGCATGGCTGATGCAGATACCGCCACGCACGCTGCCTGAGGAACTCACCTTCGAATGGATCACCGACCAGCTGTCGACGCTGTGGCAGCCCTTTCTGCTGGGCTCGGTGGTGTGCGGCGTGCTGCTGGGGGCGCTGGCCTACTGCCTGACCATGCTCTACTGGCGCTGGTGGGTGGGCAGGCAGTGGCGCAGGCGCAAGCAGAAATCAGCTGCGCATTCCTCGCCCGCTGACCAGTAGGCGCACGCAGCCGATGTACAGCACCGCGGTGGCCACCAGCATGAAGGTGATGGCCACGCCGATGCGGATGTCCGAGACGCCCAGGATGCCGTAGCGGAACGAGTTGACCATGTGCAGCACCGGGTTGGCCAGCGACACGGTCTGCCAGAATGGCGGCAGCAGGG
Organism: Pseudomonas palmensis; assembly: GCF_049942755.1. Lineage (NCBI taxonomy): Bacteria > Pseudomonadati > Pseudomonadota > Gammaproteobacteria > Pseudomonadales > Pseudomonadaceae > Pseudomonas > Pseudomonas palmensis. Next base: position 3,869,766 of record NZ_CP187958.1, on the reverse strand, counting down.
TGATGGAGTAGAACACCCCACCCAGGTACGTCAGCGGCGTGAGCACGAAGGTCGGGATGATCGAGATGTCATCGAAGTTGCGCGCAAACACTGCGTTGATGAAGCCCAGCAGCGAGAAGATCGTCGCGGTCAGCACCACCACTAGCACCGTCACGCCCAGGTGATGCACCTGCAGATGGGTGAAGAACAGCGACAGCAGGGTCACGATCACTCCCACCGCCAACCCGCGCAGCACGCCGCCCAGGGTGTAGCCGATGAGGATGGTGTGCGGCGACACCGGCGACACCATCAGCTCCTCGATCGAACGCTGAAACTTGCTGCCGAAGAAACTCGACACCACGTTGCCGTAGGAATTGGTGATCACCGACATCATGATCAGGCCCGGCACGATGTACTCCATGTAGGTGAAGCCACCCATGTCGCCGATCTGCCGGCCGATGAGGTTCCCGAAGATCACGAAGTACAGCACCATGGTGATCGCCGGGGGCAGCAGGGTCTGCGGCCAGATCCGCGTGAACCGCCGCACTTCTCGATAGACGATGGTATTGAGGGCAACCAGGTTGGCGCGCAGTTCCGAACTCATACCGCCACCTTCGCCAGGTTTTTTTCCACCAGGGACACGAACAGCTCCTCGAGACGATTGGTCTTGTTGCGCAGGCTCAGCACCTCGATGTTCTGCAGGGCCAACTGGCCGAACAGCGCGGTGATGCCCACGTCCTTGTCCACCTGCACTTCCAGGGTGTGCGGGGTGATCAGCCGGCACGGGTAGCCGGCCAGTTGCGGCGCCTGGGCCAGGTCATGCTTGAGGTCGAGCAGGAAGGTCTCCACATGCAACGTGCCCAGCAACTGACGCATGCTGGTGTTCTGCACGATGGTGCCGTGGTCGATGATGCCGATGTTACGGCACAGCTGCTCGGCCTCTTCCAGGTAGTGGGTGGTCAGGATGATGGTGATGCCCTTCTGGTTGAGCTCGGTCAGAAAGCTCCACATCGAACGGCGCAGCTCGATGTCGACGCCAGCGGTAGGCTCGTCGAGGATCAGCAGGCGCGGTTCGTGGATCAGCGCGCGGGCAATCATCAGGCGGCGCTTCATGCCGCCGGACAGCGAGCGCGATGGCACGTCACGCTTGTCCCACAGGCCCAGCTGGGTCAGGTACTGCTCGGCGCGCTCCCTGGCCACCTTCATCGGGATGCCGTAGTAACCCGCCTGGGTCACGACGATATCGAAGGTCTTTTCGAACTGATTGAAGTTGAACTCCTGGGGCACCACGCCGATGCAGCGCTTGAGCGCGGCAGGCTCTCGGTCCAGGTCATGGCCGAACACATTCACCGTGCCGCTGGTCTTGTTGACCAGGGTCGAGAGAATGCCGATGGTGGTGGATTTGCCGGCGCCATTGGGGCCGAGCAAGGCGAAGAAATCACCTTCGGCGACATCCAGGTCGATGCCCTTGAGGGCCTGGAAGCCATTGCCGTAGGTCTTGGTTAGCTGCCGAATGGACAGAGCAGAACTCATAGCAGGTCTACACACCAGGTTGAAGGGTTCACAAGGCAGGCGGTCAGACAGGGCCGACCGCGACGAATGTGGCCATGGTGCTTGCCCAGGCCACGCAAGTACAGTGAAGTGTATCGATATTGACTATCAGGGTAATCGACAGGTTCAGGTCAGCGCGGTCATTACCGCCGCCTGGTAGGCCGGCCGTTGCCTGAGGCGCTCGTACCACGCACGCAGGTGCTTCATTTCCGGACGCTCGATGGGCATCTCGAACCAGGCGTACACGAAGCAGCCCAGCGGGATGTCGCCCATGCCGATCGCTTCCCCCGACAGGTAGGGTTGCGTGGCCAGGGCCTGATCGGCGATCGACAGCAGTTCGGCGCACTGCTTGTGCGCGGCGTTGATCTGCACCCAGTCCTGCTGGTCAGACGGGGTACGCAGGATGCCCCAGAACAACGGGCGAAATGGCGTAGCCAGCGATGACGTGGTCCAGTCCATCCACTTGTCTGCGCTGGCCCGGGCCGCCGGGTCGGCGGGGTACCAGTCAGTGTTTGGGGCATACCGGCCACACAGGTAGCGCACGATGGTATTGGATTCCCACAGCACCAGCTCGCCATCCTCGATCATCGGCACCCGGCCGTTGGGGTTGAGGGCACGGTAGTGCGGCTCGTCGACCACGCCGAACTCGCCACCGGCATCGATCGACTGGTAATCCAGGCCCAGCTCCTGGGCGCACCACAGCGCCTTCCTGACGTTTGACGAGTTCTTGCGTCCCCAGATCTTCAGCATGACGACTCCTGACATAGGCGGTGGGCACTCAGTCTACCCGAGCTGGCGAGGCTGACAATCGCTGGCCCGCGGCCCGAAAACGCGAACTTCCACAGGTCACGTCCTGTCACTGTTCTGACGGGTTGTTTGGCACAGGCGGTCTAAGCTCTGTCGGATAGCTATTTCTGGAGCTCACGGAGGAAAGCATATGTTGCTGTTGTGGTTAGTGGTGCTGGTGGTCGGTATTGCCTACCTGGCGCACCGGCGGGTTGCCCCCCTGCCCGCACTGGGCGTGGTTGCCGTCTACCTGGTGGCGATGGGCGCATTCAGCCATGCCCCCGGCTGGCTGTTGACGATCTTCTGGCTGCTGCTGGTGGCCACTGCCGTGCCCCTGGTGCTGCCCGATCTGCGCCGCAAATGGCTGACTGCCCCGCTGTTCGGCTGGTTTCGCAAAACCTTGCCGCCGATGTCGCAGACCGAGCGCGAGGCCATCGATGCCGGTACGGTCTGGTGGGACGGCGAGCTCTTCAGTGGCCGCCCCGACTGGAACACCCTGCTGGCCTATCCCAAGGTGCAACTGAGCGCAGAAGAGCAAGCCTTCATCGACGGGCCCACCGAGGAGCTCTGCGCCATGGTCAGCGACTGGCAGATCGGCCAGGACATGGACCTTCCCGCCGAAGCCTGGGCGCACATCAAGACCCATGGCTTCTTTGCCCTGATCATTCCCAAGGAATACGGTGGCAAGGGCTTTTCCGCCTTCGCTCATTCACAGGTCGCGATGAAACTGGCCACCCGCAGCGGCGACCTGGCCTCCACCGTGATGGTGCCCAACTCGCTCGGCCCGGCCGAACTGCTGCTGCACTACGGCACCGACGAGCAACGCAACCATTACCTGCCCCGCCTGGCCCGCGGTGACGACATCCCGTGCTTCGCCCTCACCGGTCCGCTGGCCGGCTCCGACGCCGGCGCCATGCCCGACACCGGGGTCATCTGCAAGGGCCAGTGGCAGGGCGAGGAAGTACTGGGCCTGCGCCTGAACTGGGAGAAGCGCTATATCACCCTGGGCCCGGTGGCGACGCTGCTGGGTCTAGCGTTCAAGGCCTACGACCCCGATCACCTGCTGGGTGACAAGGAGGAGCTGGGTATCAGCCTGGCTCTCATCCCGACCGACACCCCAGGTGTCGAGATCGGTCAGCGCCATCTGCCGCTGGGCGCCGCGTTCATGAACGGCCCCAACAGCGGCAAGGACGTGTTCGTCCCGCTGAGTTTTCTGATTGGCGGGCAGGAGATGCTCGGCAAGGGCTGGATGATGCTGATGAACTGCCTGTCGGTGGGACGCTCGATCTCCTTGCCGGCAGTCGGTACCGGTGCCGCCAAGTACACCAGCCTGGTAACGGGCCAGTACGCACAGGTGCGCGAGCAGTTCAACGTACCGCTGGCCGCGTTCGAGGGCATTCAGGAGGCTCTGGCCCGCATCGGCGGCAATGCCTGGCTGATGGACAGCGCACGCATGCTCACCGCCAACGCGGTGGACCTGGGTGAAAAACCCTCGGTGCTGTCGGCAATCCTCAAGTACCACCTCACCGAACGGGGGCGCGAATGCATCCAGCACGCCATGGACGTGCACGGGGGCAAGGGCATCATCATGGGCCCGAACAACTACCTGGGTCGCAGCTGGCAGGGGGCACCGATCTTCATCACCGTCGAGGGCGCCAACATCCTCTCGCGCAACCTGATGATCTTTGGCCAGGGGGCGATTCGCTGCCACCCGTTCGTGCTCAAGGAGATGGCCCTGGCAGCACGTGAAGACCACGACCAGGCGCTCAAGGAGTTCGACGCCCTGCTGCTCAGGCATGTGGGCTTCGCGGTGGGTAACGCGGCCAGCACGCTGGTCCTTGGGTTGGGCCTGGGGCGCTTTGAAAAGGCACCCGGCGATGCATTGAGCCAGGGATACTTTCGCGCACTCGATCGCCAGGCGGCGGCCTTCGCCCTGCTGGCCGACCTGTGCATGATGCTGCTCGGTGGCGAGCTGAAACGCCGTGAGCGCCTGTCGGCGCGCCTTGGCGACGTATTGAGCAACCTGTACCTGGGTTCGGCAGCCCTCAAGCGCTACCACGATCTCGATTCGCCCGAGTACCTGCGGCCGCTGTTGCGCTGGGCCATGGAAGAAAGCCTGGGCCAGGCCGAAAAAGCCCTGGACCGCCTGCTCGACAACTTCCCCAATCGGTTCCTCGGTGGCGCGCTGCGCTTGGTGGTGTTCCCGTTCGGGCGCCGTCATACCGGCCCGTCGGACGAACTGGATGCCGAGGTTGCTGCGCTGCTGGGTCGCGCCAAGGGTGATCCGGCACTCGAACAACTGCTGGCTGGCTGCTATCGCCCCACCGATGCAAGCGACCCGGTGGGCGCGTTGCAACAGGCCAGCGACCTGCTAAGGGCCAGCGCCCCGCTGCACAAGAAGCTGCACCAGGCCCACAAGGGCGGCCAATTGGCGCCGGCTCCCGGCGAATCGCTGATCGACGCAGCCTTGCACGCCAACACCTTGCAGGCCGGCGAAGCTCAAAGCCTGCACGAGGCCGAAGCCGCACGGCGCCGTGTGATCGACGTGGATGCGTTCAGCAAGGACGAGCTGCTGCCCACCGAGGGCAAGGTGCGCTGAGCATCACTCAAACGGGACATCGGGCGCGGGGAGCCTTATACTCCCGCGCCCGATTTTGCTCTAGAGGATCGCCCGCATGGCCAACGCCACTGCTCAACTGGAATACCACCTCGCCCTGCTCACCCACCTGCGCACCATCCTTGCAGCCCTGGGTGAGGCCGAACAGGTACCGGAAGAAAGCCACGCGCTGTTTCTGGAGCGTTTCGACGACCTGATGCAACAGTTGCCGGTCGACCCGGAGAGCACCTACCTGGGTCAGGACCTCATCTGCCAGGTCATCCAGCGCTACCCGCAGATCGCGCACCTTATCCCCCGCGACCTGCTGTGGTTCTTTGGCGGCGATTGCCTGCACTACATGCCGGAAGAAGAACTGGCCATGTACCAGGAGCTGGAAGAACGCCGCTACGAAGCCGAGCAGAACGACGAACCGTTCGACTGGAACCAGGAGAAGCAGTTGTTGAGCATGTCGGGCGACGACAGCAAGCACTGATGCGCAAGCTACCTGTCAGCGCGACCAGCAGAACTGGCAGGTAGCCCCCATGACCACGTCCCGCACAAAGCGCATTCACATGACTGCGTGTGCTTGAACGGGCTCAGAAGAAAAAGTACACGCCGGTATCGAGCTCGAGTGCCGTTCGCACCTGCGCCTCCACCTTCAGCAGTGCACCTACCTCGGGGCAGGCTTCGATACAGGCCGACACCAACGCACTGAATGCCGCCAACTGCACAGTGCCTAGAATCCTTTCATCTTCGTACTCATCGATGTTCAGCGCCAGCGCTCTATTGGCCTGCGTGAAAAGCCCCGATCGCCACACGGCTTCGAATTCCTCTGCATCCAGCTGAACATCTAGCAGGTCTGCGTCCGTACAGGTATCGGTATCCAGCCGCGACATGGCGCCTCGGCTCAACGGCACACAGATTATTTTCATGCTGCCCCCTGCCATCGCGCGGCGTTTTTTATGCAAAAAAAAACGCCGTTCATACGAACGGCGTTTTCTTTGAATTTGGAGCGGGAAACGAGACTCGAACTCGCGACCCCGACCTTGGCAAGGTCGTGCTCTACCAACTGAGCTATTCCCGCAAATGGCGTCCCCTAGGGGACTCGAACCCCTGTTACCGCCGTGAAAGGGCGGTGTCCTAGGCCACTAGACGAAGGGGACACTGCCTGAAACACCATGGTGTAGTGTTTCAGCTCCAGAAATACACCCGAAGATGCTTTCTGGTTTCACTCAGCCCTGCCCTGAAGCAAAGCTGCTTAAAATTGGAGCGGGAAACGAGACTCGAACTCGCGACCCCGACCTTGGCAAGGTCGTGCTCTACCAACTGAGCTATTCCCGCAATGGCGTCCCCTAGGGGACTCGAACCCCTGTTACCGCCGTGAAAGGGCGGTGTCCTAGGCCACTAGACGAAGGGGACACGCTACAACATTCACTCCCTGCCGCGTTTCGCTGTGTGCTTTACGCTGCAAGTGGCGCGCATTCTAGGGGTGCTTTGAGAAGTCGTCAACCCCTAGATATAAATTTATTTAAATCAATGACTTCGCCCTGCTTTACGCTGCCACGGAGGCCGCAGCGCGCCTGAGCCTTGACGATTATTTTCTGACGCACATACGCGACGCGGCCCAGTGCTGGCGGCACCTCAAGGCAAAATGCCAGCAATCCGCCCTGCTCAACTGCCAAACAGCTCTATCCGGGCAAAAGCGAAGCCACTACACTCAAACGGCAAACCTTCCTGTATGAGGCGTTAACGGTGACACCACTTCTGATCACCCTGCTTATAGTAGCGGGTATCGCACTCTTGATCGTGATTGGCTACCTGAACAATGTAGTCGAGAGCAACAAGCTGGAACGAGCCCGCCTCAAGATCGAGCTGGCCGACCGCTTGCGTCGTTGTGGCGAAATCACCGAAACCTTTCCCGGCCAGTTGATGACCCCGGCACTCAAGCTGCTGCTGACCCGCCTCGAACTGAACCTGAACCAGCGCCGCCTGGCCCTGGACAAGCACAACCGTGAAATCCAGGCACGCATCAGCGAGCTCCAGGGCCTGATTGCCCTGGGCGATGGCATACCGGTGAACAACCCTCCCGGCCCGATCCAGACCGAAGCCCGTGCCAAGGATGTACGCTTTCTGCTCGAAGCCCTGCACAGCCAGGTGGTGCGCGCCTCCCAGGAAGGCTTCCTGCCGACCAACGAAGCCAAGTACTGGGTAAAGGAAATTCGCCATATCCTGGTGCTGCTGCACATCGAGTTCTTCAACAACCTGGGGCAGCATGCGCTGCAGCAGAACCAGCCGGGGCAGGCCCGCCTGGCGTTCGAACGGGGCGTGCAGTACCTGCGCAAGCAACCTGATCCGGTGCTCTACCGCGAGCAGCTCGACTATATGGACAAACTGCTGGCACGCGCCAACGCCATGGTACTGAGCCAGAACCAGCCAACCGAAGACGAGGTCAACCCACTGACCGAAGGGCTGAAGTCCGACACCGAAGAAGACTGGAAGAAGAAAGTCATCTACGACTGATTGCAACACAACCCATTCGCCAGCACCCCCCGACAGGAGCCTTGCTGGCGAATGGGCGCAACGCCTCTACCCGCCTCAGCAGTCCGTCGAATCCAGGAAAATCCGCGCCAGACGCTCCAGCCCGGCCTGATCCTGCTCACCAAAGCGTGCAAGTACAGGGCTGTCCAGGTCCAGTACGCCGATCAGCGCTCCGTCCTTGACCAGAGGGATCACCAACTCGCTGTTGGAGGCGCTGTCACAGGCAATATGCCCCGGGAAGGCATGCACATCCTCCACACGCTGGGTCTGGCGTGTAGCCGCCGCAGCCCCGCACACCCCGCGCCCGAACGGGATGCGTACACACGCCACCTGCCCCTGAAACGGCCCCAGTACCAGCTCTTCACCGCGCGCCAGGTAGAAACCTGCCCAGTTCAGGTCTTCGACCTGGCTGTACAGAAAGGCGGAAAGCTGCGCAGCGTTGGCAATGAAATCCCGCTCCCCGTCCAGTAGTGCCTCCAGCTGCGCCGCCAGCAGGTCATAGCCGCACTGGCCGCCCCCCACTGCATTCAAATCGATCATTACTGTTGCTCCAGCAGTTTCAGGCCCACCCAATAGCGGGCAAATTGATAGGCGCAGCGGCCATTGCGATTGCCGCGGCCGGTTGCCCAGCGGATCGCGGCCTTGTCCAGCTCTTCATCCCGCGCCCAGACCAGACCTGGCGCCAGCGCCAACTGGGTGATCCAGTGCTCGACCACATCAAGGAAGTGCTCCTGGGTGAACGGGTAGAACGACAGCCACAGACCGAAGCGGTCCGACAGGGCAATCTTGTCCTCGACGGCCTCGCTGGGGTGCAGCTCGCCGTCGACCATCTTCCAGTTCTCGTTGTCGCTCTGCTTTTCCGGCACCAGGTGCCGACGGTTGGAGGTGGCATACAGCAGAACGTTGTCCGGCGCCTGCTCGAGGGAGCCGTCCAGCACGCTCTTGAGCACGCGGTAGTCGCCCTCCCCGGCCTCGAACGACAGGTCATCGCAGAACAGCACGAAACGCTGTGGCAGTTTGTGCAGTTGTTCCACCACCCGCGGCAGGTCCGCCAGGTGGTCACGCTCGATCTCGATCAGGCGCAGCCCCTGTGGGGCGTACTCTGCCAGCAAGGCACGCACCAGCGACGACTTGCCGGTGCCGCGCGAGCCCCACAGCAGCGCGTGGTTGGCCGGCATGCCGTCGATGAACTGGCGGGTATTGCGGCCCAGTTGTTCACGCTGCCTGTCGACACCGATCAGGTCGGTCAGGCGCATGTCCAGGCTGACCTCGAGCGGCAGCAGAAAACCGCTGCGCCCTTCGCGCTGCCAACGGGCAGCCAGGCACTGGGTCCAATCGATGCTGGGGCGCAATGCCGGCAGCAGCGGTTCCAGACGCGCCAATACCGATTCGGCGCGCTCCAGGAAAGCATTCAAGCGAGAGTCCACGTTATGTCCTCGACACAGATTCTTGGGAAAGCCTGAATGTGCGACAGTACCTGCCAGCTACCGGGGGTGATCGGCTATGCTTGCGCAGCGCACGGAAAGTGGAACTGGCTCGGGATACATGGATATCAAGTTCACCAATCGCCTGTCTTACAAGCAAGCCCGGCTGACGGTCCTGGTCGGTTTCATCCTGGGAACATTGCTCAGTCTCATCCAGATCGGCATCGATTATGCCAGCGAAGACGCCTCTATCAATCGCGAGATGCAGGCACTGCTGCAAATCAGCCACAACCCTGCCTCGCGCATTGCCTACAACCTCGATGCGGAACTGGCCAACGAACTGACCCTGGGCCTGCTCAAATCCCCCGCCATCACCCGTGCGCGCCTGATCGACAACACCGACAGCGTGTTGTCCGATGTGCAGCGCCCGCGCGAACAAAGCAGCTATCGGATGTTGAGTGATTTTCTCTTCGGCCAGAGCCGGCAGTTCCAGGATCGCCTGATGCTCGACCAGATGCCCAGCGAATACCTCGGCACCCTGTATCTTGAAGTCGACACCTTCGCCTTCGGCAGCCGCTTTCTGAAGCGGGCCGAAGTAACGCTGCTCAACGGGTTCGTGCGCAGCCTGGTGCTGACCGGCATCCTGCTGGCACTGTTCTATTTCATGCTGACCAAGCCGCTGGTGCGGGTGATCAGCGCCCTGAGCAACAGCAATGCACGCGCGCCCAACCAGAACAAGCTGGCCTTCCCGCCCGGTCACGAACAGGACGAGATCGGCGTGCTGGTCAAGGTCGCCAACCAGCAGTTCGTGAGCATGGCCACCGAGATCCAGCAGCGGCGCAACGCCGAAAACCGCCTGACCGACTACCTCAACGAGCTGGAAAACATCGTTTCGGCCCGTACCAACGAACTCAAGTCCAGCAACACCCGCCTGAGCCAGTCCAACGAGGAACTGGAGCAGGCGCGACGCCGAGCGCTGGACATGGCCCAGGCCCGTGCCGCATTCCTGGCCAACATGAGCCACGAGATCCGCACCCCGCTCAATGGTCTGCTGGGCATGATCGCGCTGTCGCTGGACAGCCCGCTCAACGCCGAACAACGCCAGCAGCTGTCCATCGCCCACGACTCGGGCAAGGTACTGGTGGAACTGCTCAACGATATTCTCGACCTGTCCAAGTTCGACGCCGGCCAGCTGGAGCTGGAGCGCATCCCCTTCGACCTCGGCGCCCTGGTGGAAGACACCGCCAACCTGCTGTCGCAGAACGCGGCGCCCAGCGTGGAGCTGACCTGCCTGATCGATCCGCAGTTTCCCAGCAGCGTGCTGGGTGACCCCACGCGGGTGCGCCAGATCGTCAGCAACCTGCTGTCCAACGCGCTCAAGTTCACCCGTTTCGGGCGTGTCGACGTTCGCCTGGGCACCTACCCCGGCGGCGTGCGCCTGGAGGTCTGCGACACGGGCATCGGCATCCCGCTGGAAGCCCAGGTCAGGATCTTTCAGCCTTTCACCCAGGCCGGTGCCGGCATTACCCGCCAGTATGGCGGCACCGGCCTGGGCCTGGCGCTGACCCGCAATCTTTGCGAAGCCATGCAGGGGCGCCTGAGCATCAGTTCGGAAGCTGGCTTCGGCAGCCAGTTCAGTGTCGAGCTGCCGCTGGCCTCCCACACCCCGGCGATTGCACCCGCCCCCCTGCGCGGCAAGGTGGTGGCGATCAGCAGCGCCAGCAGCGGCCTTGCCGAACTGCTGCAGAGCCTGCTGCCACGCTGGGGGCTGACGTACTCGCGCCATGACAGCATCGACAGCCTGGTCGACCTGGAGCCCGACCTGCTGGTCACCGACAACCTGGATGGCCTGTTCGGCCTGCGTCCGTCACTCAAGGCGCCAATCCTGCTGGTGACCGCCTATGGCAACTTCCTGCCGGGGGAAGAAGCCGCCCAGTTGGCACCGCTGCAGCAGCAGGCCCGCCCGCTGGCCCGCAACGCCCTGTACCAGACCTTGCAGCGCATTCTGCAGGGCAGTGACGATGCAGGCCCGGTCGCCCAGGCAGGCACCCAGACCAGCGAGCGTCGTGCCCGCATCCTGCTGGTGGAAGACAACCCGGTGAACCAGCTGGTCGCCAAGGGCATGCTGGGCAAGCTGGGCTGCGAGGTGATCGTGGCCGCCCACGGCGGGGAGGCCCTGGAGCAGTTGGAGCAAGCCGCCTTCGACCTGGTGCTGATGGACTGCAACATGCCGGTGATGGACGGCTACGAGGCCAGCCGACGCATACGCCAGAGCGGACGCTGGCCCGACCTGCCCATCGTGGCACTTACCGCCAACGCCATGCCCGAGGAACGCGAACGCTGCCGGGCGGCAGGCATGAACGACTACCTGGCCAAACCCTTTCGCCGCGAAGAGTTGCTGGCGCTGATCGATCACTGGGTGCCGCCAACAGCCCCTGAAACCTAGCGCAGCAGCTTTTCGATATCGCCCGCCAGCACCTCGGGCTTGGTGCTGGGCGCATAACGGCTCACGGCACCCGACTGCGGATCGACCAGGAACTTGGTGAAATTCCACTTGATCGCCTGCGAACCGAACAGGCCGGGAGCCCTCTGCTTGAGCGCGGCGAACAGGGGATGCGCGCCCGCCCCATTGACCTCGACCTTTCTGAACAGGGGAAAGCTCACGCCAAAGTTGGCTTCACAGAACTGCGATATCGCCAGCTCATCGCCCGGCTCCTGCTTGCCGAACTGGTTGCAGGGAAAGCCCAACACCACCAGGCCGCGCTCGCGATAGCGCTGCCATAGCGACTCCAGGCCCTTGTACTGTGGCGTGAACCCGCACTGGCTGGCGGTATTGACCACCAGCACCGCCCTTGCCGGGTAATCCGCCAGGGTTTTCTGCTCGCCCCGCAGGGTGGTGCAGGGAATATTGAGCAAACTGTTGTCGGCCATGACCGCGTCTCCTGCGTTCGGGTGGGTTACTGTCGCGGCACCAGGTCAAGGCACACCGAGTTGATGCAGTAGCGCAGACCGGTGGGCGGCGGGCCGTCGGGAAACACATGGCCCAGATGGGCATCGCAAGTGGCGCAGGTGACTTCGGTGCGAATCATGCCATGTGAGGTATCGCGGATCTCGACCATCGCGTTGTCGGCGATAGGCTCGTAGAAGCTGGGCCAGCCGCAGCCGGAGTCGAACTTGGCTCTGGAATCGAACAGCGGCTTGTTGCAGCAGATGCAATGGTAGACGCCATCGGTGCGGGTGCTGTTGTACTTGCCGCTGAACGGGCGCTCGGTGCCCTTCAGGCGGCACACGTTGTACTGCTCGGGGTCGAGCATCGCACGCCATTCTTCCAGGGTTTTCTCGATCTTTTCCATCACCAGGCCTCGCTGAATTAAAAACCCCGCACTGCGTCTTTTCGACAACGCGGGTGGCACGTATTATTGCGCCTCATCAGACGTCAGTCTGGCACCCGCGTTACACGCATTTCAAACGTTTTCACAGCGCAATGCGCGGCGATCTTTTCTAATCGGGATCACATCATGCAGGTCAGCAAATCGAACAAGCTCGCCAATGTCTGCTACGACATTCGCGGCCCGGTGCTCAAGCACGCCAAACGCCTGGAGGAGGAAGGCCACCGCATCCTCAAGCTGAACATCGGCAACCCGGCGCCCTTTGGTTTCGAGGCGCCCGACGAGATCCTCCAGGATGTGATCCGCAACCTGCCCACCGCCCAGGGCTACAGCGACTCCAAGGGCCTGTTCAGCGCGCGCAAGGCGGTGATGCAGTACTACCAGCAGAAGCAGGTCGAAGGTGTCGGCATCGAGGACATCTACCTGGGCAACGGCGTGTCCGAGCTGATCGTGATGTCGATGCAGGCCCTGCTCAACAACGGCGACGAGGTGCTGATCCCGGCCCCGGACTACCCGCTGTGGACCGCTGCGGTGAGCCTGGCCGGCGGCAACCCGGTGCACTACCTGTGCGACGAGCAGGCCGACTGGTTCCCCGACCTTGCCGACATCAAGGCCAAGATCACCCCCAACACCAAGGCCATGGTGATCATCAACCCGAACAACCCCACTGGCGCGGTGTACTCGCGCGAGCTGCTGCTGGGCATGCTGGAAATCGCCCGCCAACACAACCTGGTGGTGTTCTCCGACGAGATCTACGACAAGATCCTGTACGACGATGCCGTGCACATCTGCACCGCCTCGCTGGCCCCCGACCTGCTCTGCCTGACCTTCAACGGCCTGTCCAAGTCGTACCGCGTGGCGGGCTTCCGCTCCGGCTGGCTGGCGTTGTCCGGGCCCAAGCAGCACGCCCAGAGCTACATCGAAGGCATCGACATGCTGGCCAACATGCGCCTGTGCGCCAACGTGCCGAGCCAGCACGCCATCCAGACCGCACTGGGCGGCTACCAGAGCATCAATGACCTGGTGCTGCCGCCAGGTCGCCTGCTGGAGCAGCGCAACCGCACCTGGGAGCTGCTCAACGATATTCCAGGGGTCAGCTGCGTCAAGCCGATGGGCGCCCTGTATGCCTTCCCGCGCATCGACCCGAAGGTCTGCCCGATCTTCAACGACGAAAAGTTCGCCCTCGACCTGCTGCTGTCGGAAAAACTGCTGATCGTGCAAGGCACCGCCTTCAACTGGCCGTGGCCCGACCACTTCCGCGTCGTGACCCTGCCACGTGTCGATGACCTGGAGCAGGCGATCGGTCGCATCGGCAATTTCCTCAAGACCTACCAGCAGTAAGCCCGAATGCCTGCCTGCGCCAGCCCTGGCGCAGGCCACGGGCCAACCTCAAGCCTGCCGCTCTGGCTCGCGCACCTGGCATTCTCCGCGCCTGCCCGCACAAGTACACAGTTTGAAATAGTCGCCCGGTTGAATACACGGAGCGCGCACCTTATATACCCCGCATACGCAAGCTTTCTATCCGTCAGGAGAACGTAACAACCATGATGCGCATTTTGCTGTTTGTGGCCACCAACCTTGCGGTCGTGCTGATTGCCAGCATCACCCTGAGCCTGTTCGGCTTCAACGGGTTCATGGCGGCAAACGGGGTTGACCTCAAGCTCGACCAGTTGCTGATTTTCTGCGCTGTGTTCGGCTTTGCCGGCTCGCTGATTTCGCTGTTCATCTCCAAGTGGATGGCGAAGATGAGCACCGGTACCCAGATCATCACCCAGCCGCGCACCCACCATGAGCAATGGCTGCTGCAGACCGTCGAAGAGCTTTCCCGCCAGGCAGGCATCAAGATGCCCGAGGTGGGTGTCTTCCCGGCCTACGAGGCCAACGCCTTCGCTACCGGCTGGAATCGCAACGATGCGCTGGTCGCGGTCAGCCAGGGCCTGCTCGAGCGTTTCTCGCGTGATGAAGTACGCGCCGTGCTGGCCCACGAGATCGGCCACGTCGCCAACGGCGACATGGTGACCCTCGCGCTGGTACAGGGTGTGGTCAACACCTTCGTGATGTTCTTCGCACGCATCATCGGCAACTTCGTCGACAAGGTGATCTTCAAGAACGAAGAAGGCCAGGGCATTGCCTACTACATCGCGACCATCGTTGCCGAACTGGTCCTGGGTATCCTGGCCAGCATCATCGTCATGTGGTTCTCGCGCAAACGCGAGTTCCGCGCCGACGAAGCCGGCGCCCGCCTGGCCGGCACCAACGCGATGATCGGCGCGCTGCAGCGCCTGCGTTCTGAACAGGGCGTGCCTGTGCACATGCCTGACACCCTGAATGCCTTCGGCATCAATGGTGGCCTGAAGCAGGGCCTGGCAGGCCTGCTGATGAGCCACCCGCCGCTGGAAGATCGTATCGAAGCCCTGCGTCGTCGCGGCTAAGCGAGCAGCAGGCAAACAGGAAGGGCGACCCACGGGTCGCCCTTTTTCATTTCAGCGTTGCAGACGGTACACCCGCTCCAGCAGCCGATCAGCACCCGCCTTGATGAACCTGGGGCTCTGCGCCAACACGTCGTCCTGCGCGGCGATCGCCAACTGCCAATGCTCGCCGAACAGGCACTCGACCTCTTCATCGGGCACGGCAAAGGGCGGACCGTCAGTAACCGCCTGATCGTAGTCCAGAGTGATCAACAGGCCCTTGCAAGGCGACGGCAGGAGCTGCTGCAGATGCGCCACATACCGCTCGCGCATGGCAGGCGGCAAGGCGATGATCGCGGCACGGTCGTAAAGGCCCGTACAGCCCCGCACGTCACCCGCGGTCAGTGCGAAGAAATCGCCACACCACAACTCGATGCCCTCGCTGCGGTAGACCGTGAAGGCCCCCTGCTGCGAAACCTGCGGCTCCCGCTCATGCTCGGAAAAAAAGTCCTTCACCGCCCGCTCGGACAACTCTACCCCAAGCACGTCGTGGCCTTGCGCGGCCAGCCACGCCATGTCCAGGCTCTTGCCGCACAGCGGCACCAGTACACGGTCACCAGGCGCAATGCCCAGTGCGGGCCAATGCTGCTGCAGATACGGGTTGACCTGCTGCTGGTGAAAGCCGATCAGATCGTTCTCCCAGCGGTTGTGCCAGAACGCGGGCTGCATAACCTTACCTCGATAAATTCGATTAAATACCGCAAAAACTTATATTAGATTTAGATCAATGATCTGCCTGAAGATGGCTGCATATTAACCTTCAGGACCACCCCGATGCTGCCCAGCCTGTTTATCTCCCATGGCTCTCCCATGCTGGCACTGGAACCGGGTGCCAGCGGTCCGGCACTTGCCCGCCTGGCGGCGCAACTGCCGCGCCCCAGAGCGATCGTCGTGATGTCTGCGCACTGGGAAACCACCGAACTGCGCGTGACAAGCAACCCGCACCCACCCACCTGGCACGACTTCGGCGGCTTTCCGGCCGCATTGTATGCCGTGCAGTACCCAGCCCCCGGCGACCCACAGCTCGCCGAACAGGTAAGGCAACGGCTCAATGAAGCCGGGCTGCCCACAACACTCGACGCCAAGCGGCCTTTCGACCATGGCGCGTGGGTGCCCCTGTCGCTGATGTACCCGGCGGCGGACATACCGGTGGTGCAGGTATCACTGCCCAGCCAGCACGGCCCGGCGTACCAGCAACACGTAGGCCAGGCACTGGCGGCCCTGCGCGAGGAAGGCGTGCTGCTGATCGGCTCCGGCAGCATTACCCACAACCTGCGCGAACTCGACTGGCATGCCGGCCCCGAGAGCGTAGAGCCCTGGGCACTGGCGTTTCGCGACTGGATGATCGACAAGCTGGCTGCGGGCGACATGTCGGCCCTGCATGACTATCGCCGGCAGGCGCCGTTTGCGGTGCGCAACCACCCGAGCGACGAACACCTGCTGCCGCTGTACTTTGCCCGCGGCGCGGGCGAACGGTTCGCGATCGAGCACCAGGGCTTTACCCTGGGAGCACTGGGAATGGATATCTATCGGTTCGACTGAGGCGGCAGCCCTTTCCCCGGCAAGGCCGGCCCCTATAAGCGAAACAGGCCGCCCAGGCAAAAAAAATCCCCGAACCAGTCGGGGATTTTTCATTTCACTCGAAGATCAATCTTCGCGATAACGACGCAGCTTCAGCTGCTTGCCGGCAACGCGAGTGTCCTTGAGCTTGGTCAGCAGCTTCTCGAGGCCATCTTCCGGCAGCTCGACCAGGCTGAAGCTGTCGCGCACCTGGATGCGACCGATCGC
This sequence comes from Pseudomonas palmensis, assembly GCF_049942755.1. NCBI lineage: Bacteria > Pseudomonadati > Pseudomonadota > Gammaproteobacteria > Pseudomonadales > Pseudomonadaceae > Pseudomonas > Pseudomonas palmensis. The sequence goes on along the minus strand of NZ_CP187958.1, from coordinate 3,853,247 downwards.
TTCGCGGGCCAGGCCGCCTTCGTTGAGGATCGCACCCAGCAGGTTCTTGGCCGCGATACCGTCACGCGCACCCAGCGCGGTACGGCAGCGTGCACGACCTTCACCCAGTGGCATCGGCGCGCGACGCTCACGCTCGCCACGCTCGGAGCGCTCACCGGCAGGACGATCACCACGCGGGGCCGAAGTCGGCACCAGCGGCTGCTCTTTCTCGACGGCTTCCAGGGTCAGCGCCTGGCCATTGGTGGCCTTGCGCAGCAGGGCCGCGGCCAGGGCACGCGGGCTGCAACCGATGTCGGCAGTCAGGCGGTCGAGCAGATCACCGTGGGTAGCTTCTGCATCGGCAACCAGCGGCGCGAGGCTGTTGGTGAGCTTCTTGATGCGCGCGTCCAGTACGGCCTGGGCGTTGGGCAGACGAACTTCGGCAACCTTCTGGCCGGTCACACGCTCGATCACCTGCAGCATGCGGCGCTCACGCGGGGTGACCAGCAGCAGTGCACGACCTTCGCGACCGGCACGGCCGGTACGGCCGATACGGTGAACGTAGGACTCCGGATCGTACGGCATGTCGACGTTGAACACGTGGGTGATGCGCGGTACGTCCAGACCACGGGCAGCGACGTCGGTAGCGACGACGATGTCCAGGCGACCATCCTTGAGCGAGTCGATGACGCGCTCACGCTGGTTCTGGGCGATGTCACCGTTGAGCGCGGCAGCCTTGTAGCCTTTGGCTTCCAGGGCGCTGGCCAGGTCCAGGGTGGCTTGCTTGGTACGTACGAAGGCGATCAGTGCATCGAACTCTTCGACTTCCAGCAGGCGCAGTACCGCCGAGACCTTCTGGTCGGCGTGGACCATCAGGTGTGCCTGCTCGATGGCAGTCACGGTCTGGGTCTTGGTCTGGATCTTGACGTGTTTCGGGTCACGCAGGTGACGCTCGGCGATCGCACGGATCGACTGCGGCAGGGTGGCCGAGAACAGTACGGTCTGGCGGGTTTCCGGCATGGCCTTGAAGATGACTTCCAGGTCGTCCATGAAGCCCAGCTTGAGCATTTCGTCAGCTTCGTCGAGCACCAGGTGATTGACGGTAGCCAGCACCTTCTCGTCGCGACGCAGGTGGTCGCACAGACGGCCAGGGGTAGCGACGACGATCTGCGCGCCGTTACGGATTGCTTTGAGTTGTGGGCCCATCGGGGCACCACCGTATACCGCTACCACGGTAACGCCCGGCATCTGCTTGGCGTAGGTTTCGAATGCGGTAGCTACTTGCAGCGCCAACTCACGGGTTGGCGCCAGGATCAGGGCTTGCGGCTCGCGCTTGCTCGGGTCGATGCGGTGCAGGATTGGCAGAGCGAAGGCAGCGGTTTTACCGGTACCTGTCTGCGCCTGACCGATCATGTCATGACCGGCAAGAATAATCGGGATCGATTGCTGCTGAATGGCCGATGGCTCTTCGTAGCCAGTGGCGATAACGGCGGCAACAATACTTGGATGAAGATCGAGAGCGGCGAAGCCGCCGGTTTCCTGGGTCATGGGTCTGCCTCTAAGTGCATCCGCAAAGACCCATGCTCCAAAGCTGCACATGCCTTGTAAGACCCGAAGGTCACCCTGGCAGCTTTGTCGGCGGGGATTTGCGAAAACGATTGAAGAAAAAAAGGAACGTCAAGGCAGAGTCCGCGGTGCGGACGCGCAGCCGAAGCTGGCTTCGGGGAATTGCACTACCTGAACGAGGTCCGGTAAAAGACCGGCGCGTACTATACCCGATTTCCTGCATCGCGTGAGACTTTTTTACAGGGAAGAGAAGCCCGGAGGCCTCGAATCGACAGCCCTTGCCGATGATCGAGGCCCACGCGTCTGTTGGCGGCGCGGCCGGAGCTGAAACGTTTTATTCAAGATGCCGGTCGGATCACCTCGATCAGGCGCTGCAGGGAGTAGCCCAGGCGCGGTTCAAGAGCCCGGGCGCGCGCGGTGAGCGCCTCCCGGTCGAGGGTCTGGTCGAGGTCGGCGGGCACCAGCAGGATGACGTTGCCCTCCTTCACCGGCAGCTCCCAGTAATGGCGGTGATACAGCCCGCGCAACAGCGCAGCGCCCAGCGGCTTGCCGTCATCGGTGGCCCACTGGTTGATGACCAGCCAGCCGCCGGGGTTCAGGCGCTTCTGGCAGTCTTCGAGAAACTTCCAGGCCAGGTGGCCGACGCCGGGCCCGTGGTCGGTGTAGAGGTCGACGAAGATCAGGTCGGCAGGCTCGGCCGTCTCCAGCAGCTCGACCGCATCACCCACGCGGATGTACAGGCGCGGATCATCGTCCAGCCCCAGGTACTCGATGGCCAGGCGCGGCACCTCGGGACGCAGCTCGATGGCCTCCACGTCCTCCAGGGGCAGGAACTTCAGGCAGGCCTGGGTCAGGGTACCGGCACCCAGGCCGAGAAACAGCGCGCTTTCAGGCTCGCAGTGGCACAGCGCGCCCACCAGCATGGCGCGGGTATAGTCGTACTCCAGCCAGCTCGGGTCGGCAGTGAATACGCAGCTCTGCTCGATGGCCTCGCCAAACTCGAGAAAGCGGTAGTCCTCGACTTCCAGCACGCTGATGGTGCCGAACTCGTCGTGCACCTGCGCCAGCAGCCGCTCTACCCGTTCCTCTGTCATGCTCTCTCCCGACACCTGCATGTGCCCAAGCAAAAACGACCATTGTCCGTCAATACAGGCGATGCAACAAGGCAGGGTCCAGGTGTTAGCATGTTCACAGCCCTTTTCCGATAGAAACCGAGCCTGTGATGAGCCAACCCTGGAGTCCCGATAGCTGGCGTGCCCTGCCGATCCAGCAGCAACCGCACTACCCCGATGCAGCGCACCTGCTCAAGGTCGAGCAGACCCTGGCCAGCTACCCGCCGCTGGTGTTCGCCGGCGAGGCGCGCGAGCTGCGCCGCCAGTTCGCCGAAGTGACCGAAGGCCGTGCCTTCCTGCTGCAGGGCGGCGATTGCGCCGAAAGCTTTGCCGAGTTCTCGGCAGCGAAAATCCGCGACACCTTCAAGGTGCTGCTGCAGATGGCCATCGTCATGACCTTTGCCGCCGGCTGCCCGGTGGTCAAGGTGGGGCGCATGGCCGGGCAGTTCGCCAAGCCGCGCTCGTCCAATGACGAAACCATCGGCGAGGTGACCCTGCCGGCCTACCGGGGCGACATCGTCAACGGCATCGGCTTCGACCCTGCCAGCCGCGTGCCCGACCCGGAGCGCCTGCTGCAGGCCTATCACCAGTCCACCGCCAGCCTCAACCTGCTGCGCGCCTTCGCCCAGGGTGGTTTCGCCGACCTGCACCAGGTGCACAAGTGGAACCTGGACTTCATCGCCAACTCGGCGCTGGCCGAAAAGTACAGCCAGCTGGCCGACCGCATCGACGAGACCCTGGCCTTCATGCGCGCCTGCGGCATGGACAGCTCGCCGCAACTGCGCGAAACCAGCTTTTTCACCGCGCACGAGGCGCTGCTGCTCAACTACGAGGAAGCCTTCGTGCGGCGCGACAGCCTGACCGGCGACTACTTCGACTGCTCGGCGCACATGCTCTGGATCGGTGATCGCACCCGTCAGCTGGACGGCGCCCACGTGGAGTTCCTGCGCGGGGTGAACAACCCGATCGGAGTCAAGGTGGGCCCGAGCATGAACACCGAGGAGCTGATCCGCCTGATCGACATCCTCAACCCGGCCAACGACCCGGGCCGGCTCAACCTGATCGTGCGCATGGGGGCCAACAGGGTCGGCGAGCACCTGCCGGGGCTGATCCGCAGCGTCGAGCGCGAGGGGCGCAAGGTGCTGTGGAGCTCCGACCCGATGCACGGCAATACCATCAAGGCCAGCAGCGGCTACAAGACCCGCGATTTCGCGCAGATCCTGGGCGAGGTCAAGCAGTTCTTCCAGGTGCACCAGGCCGAAGGCAGCCATGCCGGTGGCATTCACATCGAGATGACCGGTCAGAACGTCACCGAATGCATCGGCGGCGCCCGGCCGATCACCGAAGACGCGCTGTCCGACCGTTACCACACCCACTGCGACCCGCGCATGAACGCCGACCAGTCGCTGGAGCTGGCGTTCCTGATCGCCGAAACGCTCAAGCAGGTACGGCGCTGACACCTGCACGGCCCTCGATGGCCGTGCCGGCTCGACCCGTGGCGGGCTTCAGACCCTGAAGCCCAGCATCAACGCGCACACCACCAGAAACACACAGAACAACGAGCGCAGGACCTTTTCCGGCAGCGCATGGGCCAGCTTCACGCCCCAGCTGATACTCAGCAAGCCGCCCAGTGCCAGCGCGATGCCCATGTTCCAGTCCACATGCTGGTGCAGCCCGTAGGTCAGCAGCGTGACCGAGGTGCTGGGCGCCGCCAGTGCCAGCGACAGGCCCTGGGCAACCACCTGGGTGGTGCCGAACACACTGGTCAGCACCGGTGTGGCGACCACCGCGCCCCCTACCCCGAACAGCCCGCCGACCACACCGGCACCCCCGCCGAGCACACCCAGCCAGGGCCAGGGCTGGCGCAACTCGGTCGAAGGCGGCGCGTTGCGAGTGAACATGCGCACCAGGTTCCACACCGTCAGCGCCACCAGAAACACCACGAAGCCGACGCGCATGGCCTGTGCATCCAACCCCACCGCCCAGATCGAGCCGAGCCAGGCGAACACGAAGCCGGCCAGCGACAAGGGCAATGCATGACGCAGCTCGATGCGATTGCGCTGGTGATAGCGCCACAGCGCCAGCAACACGTTCGGCACCACCATCACCAGCGCGGTGCCCTGGGCCAATTGCTGGTCAAGGCCGAACAGCACGCCCAGCACGGGGATCGCGATCAGGCCGCCGCCGATCCCGAACAGCCCGCCCAGGGTACCCAGCCCTGCTCCCAATACGATGTACATCAACCACTCGACCATGCTCGCCTCTCTGCTCTGCAATAGCGCCATGCTACCGATGGCGGGCTAGCGGGGAAACGCACAGCAACGCACAATGGCTGTGCCCAATTCGCACAAGCAACCACCATGACCCCGGACGCCCTCACCCAACACCTGAGCCTGTTTCTCGATGTGCTCGAAAGCGGCAGCTTTTCTGCCGCGGCGCGGCGCCACCCGCTGACCCCTTCGGCGGTGGCCCGACGCATCGATACCCTGGAGGCCGCCGTGGGCAGCCGCCTGTTCGTGCGCAGTACCCATGCGGTACGCCCCACGCCCGCCGGCAATGCATTCGCCGAACGCGCCCGGCGTATCGTCGAAGAGCTGCGTCTGGCCCGCGCCGAGGCCGTGTCGCTGAGCAATGCACCGGAGGGCCTGATCCGCATCGATGCGCCTTCGGCGTTCGGCCGCCGCCACCTGGCACCGGCCATCGCCGATTTTCTGGTGGCGTACCCAGGCCTGGACGTGCAACTGCGCCTGATCGACAGCTTCGTCGACCTGCAGGGCGCGCACCTGGGCGAAGTCGACCTGGTGCTGCGTGCAGGCCCTCTGGCCGATACCCGGCTGGTGGCAACACCGCTGGCGTACATGGTGCGCATTGCCTGCGCCAGCCCCGCCTACCTGCAGGCCCGCGGCGTGCCTGCCAGCCCCTGCGACCTGCCAGAGCACGACGGGCTGGACTGGGATGGCCTGGCCCCACCCTTCGCCTGGCGCTTCGCGGTGGACGGGCAGATGCGTCTGCTGCGCCCCTCGCGCATGCGCATGAGCGCCAACAACGCCGAGACCCTGCTGTTCGGCGCCCTGGCGGGCCTGGGCATCGCGCACCTGCCCACCTGGCTGATCAGCGAGTACCTGCTGCGCGGCGACCTGCTGCCGCTGTTCTGCGAGAACGGGCTGCCCCCGGCCGAAACCAGCGGTGTCTATGCATTGCGCCTTGAACATGAAACGAACTCTCGCAGCCGTTTGCTGCTCGAATTCCTCAAGAGCCGCTTCAGCCCCATCCCCCCCTGGGACCTGGCACTGCAGAGCGAGCTGCGCTGGCAATAGCGCGCAGAGCATGCGCGCCACCATTTCATGGACCAGATAGATAGAAAGGAGCCGCATGAACGCCACCTCCAAAGCGCCCGTTTACGATGAGCTGCTGCTCGACAATCAGGTGTGCTTCGCCCTGCACTCCACGTCACTGCTCATGACCAAGGTGTACAAGCCACTGCTGCAGGCACTGGGCCTGACCTACCCGCAGTACCTGGCCATGCTGGTGCTATGGGAGCAGGACGGGCTGACCGTCGGCGAAATCAGCCATCGCCTGCTGACCGACCCCGGCTCGCTCACGCCCTTGCTCAAGCGCCTGGAAGCCGAAGGCCTGCTCAAGCGCACCCGCAGCCGCGAGGACGAGCGCGTGGTGATCGTGCAACTGACGGCCCAGGGGCGTGCCCTGCAAGCGCAGGCACGCTCGATCCCGCCGTGCATCCTGGGCGCCAGCGGCCACTCGCTGGAGCGCCTGCAACGCTTGCAGGCCGAGCTGCTGGCGCTGCGCGACAACCTGCAGAACAGCCTCTGACGGCGTCGCAGCCGCGCACGCAGGGCATAAAAAAACCCGGCCTTGGCCGGGTTTTCGTGTTCGCGCAGATCGCCAGGCTTAAACCTTGGCGCGGCCCTTGTAGGAGCCACCTTCGCGGGTGTCGATCTCGATCCAGTCACCGATCTCGATGAAGTCGGCAACCGACAGCTCGGTACCGTTCTTCAGTTTGGCAGGCTTCATGACCTTGCCGGAGGTATCGCCACGGGCGGAACCTTCGGTGTAGTCGACCTGACGCACGATGGTGGTCGGCAGCTCTACGGAAACCAGGCGGTCTTCGAAGAATACGGCTTCGCACACATCGGTCATGCCTTCTTCAACGAAAGGCAGAACGCTTTCGATGTCTTCGGCGTTCAGCTCGTACATGGTGTAGTCGGTGGTGTCCATGAACGTGTAGGTGTCGCCGCTGATGAAGGACAGGGTCGCTTCTTTGCGGTCGAGGATCACGTCGTCCAGCTTGTCGTCGGCGCTGTAGACGGTTTCGGTCTTGTAGCCGGTCAGCAGGTTTTTCAGCTTGGTCTTCATGATCGCGCTGTTACGGCCCGATTTGGTGAATTCAGCTTTCTGAACCAGCCAAGGGTCGTTGTCGATACGGATCACGGTACCGGGTTTCAGCTCTTTACCAGTTTTCATTGCGAGATATCCGAATTTGGATGGATTTACAAAAATCGAGGCCGCATATCATAGCGAATTTCGACAAAACTGTACCAGCGCCGTGGCAAGGTCCGGCTGAGCGGCCTGCGCGGCGCACCAGCGCTCGGCGTGGGCGCTCAGTTCCGGCCAGTGCGCCAGCAGCTCGCGCCACGCCTGGCCCATGTCGCGATCCATGTTCCAGGCCCGCCACAGCGCCACCAGCGCGGCGGCTGCCGGGGCCGACAGGCCCTGGGTGTAATGGTCCAGAAAGGCCTCGAGCTTTTCCCAGTGGGCGTACTCTTCCTGCACATAGATATGCCACAGCAGTGGCCGCCCGGCCCACTGAGCACGCACGAACGAGTCCTCGCCGCGCACCGCATTGAACTCGCAGCACCACAGCAGCCGATCATAGTCATCCTGGCTGACGAAGGGCAGGATCTGCACCGTCAGCGCCCCACGCTGCGTCACACTGCCCACCCCCAGCCCGCTCTCGCCCAGCCAGGCCTGCACATCCCCCAGGATGCGCCCCTCGGGCACCAGCAGGTGACTGGGGCGGGTGTCGGCGGCCAGCACATCGAGCCAACTGGCCAGGCCCGGGTTCTCATAGGCGAACAACGAGATCAGCCGTGCACCCTCATGCACCCTCACGCCCAGGCCGCGCAGGAATGCCTGACGGGCCTGCGGGTCGTCTTCGAACGCCTTGCGCCGCGTCAGCAACGTGGCTTCGCGCAGCAAACCGCCGGTACCGGGCGTGAACCCCGGAAAGAAGAACACCTTGCGCAGGCCATTGGCCTGGGGCGACGGCAGGCCGTGGCAGCCTTCCACCCAGTCCTCGGCGCTCAGGTACTCCAGGTTCAGCCACACTGCCGGCACGGTGCGGTCCTGCATGGCCTGGACATAGGCCGCTGGCAAGTGGCAGCCGAAGGCGCCGATCACCACGTCCGGCACTGCCGTCGGCTGCCAGTCGGCCGGCCACAGGCACACCTCGACGCCTTGCTGCCATTGCTGCCGGGCCTGGGCGTCCGCCTCGGGGCACAGGCGCACGAAGGCCGCCAGTTCATCCACCCACAGGCGCACCGCCACGTCGTGTTCGGCCACCAGTTGCCGGGCCAGGCGCCAGGTGACGCCGATGTCGCCGTAGTTGTCGACGACGCAACAGAAGATATCCCAGGTCGGTTTCATGGCAGGCACCTCGCGTTGAGCCGGAAACAAAAAGCGCCGATTGTCCGGGTTAATCATTGCAGACAACAGTAGCGAGGCTGAATAAAACCCGCGCTGCATGCGACAATCGCCGCCATTGTCCTGGCCAGGAGGCTGCCATGTCGTACCGTGCGCGTCGCCGTGAACTGAAAATTTCGCAAAACCCGCTGCAACTGATCCTGTGCGTGGCCATCGGCCTGTGGCTGGGTTTCGTCGCCATCATGTTGACCCTGTGGCTGGGCTGGCAGTACCTGCCCGACCTGCGCCAGCCCCTGCACGAGGTGATCGCCCCGCCCGCGCCGGCCCTTGCGCCGCAGCAGTCGCCGGAGCAGAACCGCATGTTCGAGCAGTACAAGCAGATCCTGCACGATCAGGCGGTGCAGCAGGCCGAGGAGCAGGCCCAGGGCAGCCCGCGCAACCTGTCCAACCCCAGATGCCAGTTCTGGCTGCAACAGAACCGTACCGCCCCCACCGAGAAAAGCCGCGCCAATGTCCTTGAGTTCTGCAACTGAGATGAACAAGACCGACCTGCTGGCGCGCATCATCGAGCGCCTGGGCGTCGACCTCGACGTGGCGCAACGTGCTGCGCAGACCGCGTATGAAGCGGCCACTGCCGAGGAGAACATCGCCGAGAACAAGTACGACACCCTCGGCCTGGAAGCCTCGTACCTGGCCACCGGGCAGGCCCGGCGCATGGAGGAGATTCGCCAGGCACGGCTGGCGTACCAGCAACTGACCCTGCGCGACTACGACCCCGAGGCCGGCGTGCAACTGAGCAACCTGGTGCTGCTGGCCGACGAACAGGATCGCCAGCAGCGCGTGTTCCTGGGGCCGGAAGCGGCAGGGCTGAAAATCGGCGAAGGGCAGGCGCTGATCACGGTGATCACCCCGCGCTCACCTTTGGGGCAAAGCCTGATGGGCAAGCTCGAGGGCGACGAGGTGGTGCTGGTACTGGGCAATGGGCGCCAGGTCTACGAACTGGTGGAAGTGCTCTGAAGCACTTCGCTGGCTTGCCAGCAAAGAGGCTGCCACGGCTAATGGCTTGCCCTTGCCGCCAGGTTCTGCTCCAGCAACTGGACGAAGGCCCGCGCCGCCGGCGTCGGGGTGGTCGACCAGATCGCGTACAGGTGGCGCACCGGGGCATCGCACACCGGTACTGCGGCAATGCCCTTGAAGCCTGCGGCGATCCTTGCCGGTACCAGCCCCAGGGCCAGGCCACGCTGCACGAACTTCTCGATCAGGCCGATACTGCCCACCTCGAACTGCACCCGATGACGCACCCCTGCGGCGGCAAATGCCTCGTCGGTCTGTCGACGCGCGCCGCTGCCAGCCTGGAAGTCCACCAGGGGCTGGTCTTCCAGTTGCTCCAGCGCCAGACGCCCGATGCCTGCCAGCGGGTGCTGCAGCGGCAGCACCGCCACCAGCTCCTCGGCCGCCAGCAGGCGCGACGCGACCCCCGCCAGAGGCTCCCCCGGCCAGACGCCGATGAACGCCACATCCAGGCGCCGTTCACGCACATCGGCAATCAGCAGCTCGCTCTTGCCGATCAGCCAGCGAATGTCCACCTGCGGGTACTGCCCGTGAAAACCGGCCAGCAGGTCCACCAGGTCCAGCTCGGTCAGCGAGCTGATCTCGCCGATGGACAAGCGCCCGCGCACTTCGCCACAGGCTGCGGCCACGTCCTCGGCGATGCGCCGGGTGGCCTCCAGCGCCGTGCGTGCGCTGAGCACGAAGGCTTCGCCGGCAGGTGTAAGGCGCACCCGGCGCGAGCTGCGCTCGAACAGCAAGGTGCCCAGTTGCGACTCCAGGCGCGCCACCTGATGACTCAAAGCCGACTGCACCACATGACAACGTTCGGCCGCACGGGTGAAACTACCGGTATCGGCCACCGCCAGCGCGTATTCGATCTGCTTGAGGTTCATCTTTCCATCTGTACAAGAGATTGATGGGATCTAAACGATTCATTGGCGTCATGCTAGCGCATTTTCGATAATGCACTCCCCTTCCCCCCTGACAACGAGACGGTCCATGGCCCCCGCCACAACTCACCTGAGCCGCGCCCTGATTCTGCTGATGGCAACCGCCACCGGCCTGGCCGTGGCCAGCAACTACTATGCGCAGCCCTTGCTGCACAGCATCGCTCAGCATTTCGGCCTGACCACCGCCACCGCCGGCAGCATCGTGATTGCCGCCCAGCTGAGCTACGGCGCCGGCCTGTTGCTGCTGGCGCCGCTGGGTGACCTGTTCGAACAACGCCGCCTGATCGTCAGCATGATCGCCATCGCCACGGTCGGCCTGCTGATCAGCGCCTTCGCCCCCAGCCTGATGTGGCTGCTGATCGGCACCACCCTGACCGGGCTGTTCTCGGTGGTGGCGCAGGTACTGGTGCCGATGGCCGCCGGCCTGAGCGACCCGTCCGAGCGCGGGCGAGTGGTCGGCACGCTGATGAGCGGTCTGCTGCTGGGCATTCTGCTGGCGCGCACCGCTGCCGGGTTCATGGCGACCCTGGGTGACTGGCGCAGCATCTACCTGCTGGCCGCTGCGCTCATGGCCCTGAGCGCCATCGCCCTGGCCAGGGCCCTGCCCGAGCGCCACCAGCACGCCGGGCTCAAGTACCCCGCACTGATCGGTTCGGTGTTCCGCCTGTTCGTGGATGAGCCGGTGCTGCGCCTGCGCTCGTTGCTGGGGCTGCTGTCGTTCTGCCTGTTCGCGCTGTTCTGGACACCCCTGGCGTTTCTGCTGGCAGCCGAGCCTTACCACTACTCCGATGCGGTGATCGGGCTGTTCGGCCTGGCCGGTGCTGCCGGCGCGCTGGCCGCCAACTGGGCCGGGCGCCTGGCCGACCGCGGCAAGGGCTCGCTGGGCACCACCGTGGGGCTGCTGGCCCTGGTGCTGGCCTGGGTACCGCTGGCCTTCGCCCAGGTGTCGCTCGCCGCCCTGCTGATTGGCGTGCTGGTGCTCGACCTGGCGGTACAGCTGGTGCACGTGAGCAACCAGAACGCGGTGATCGCCCTGCGCCCCGAGGCGCGCAACCGACTCAATGCCGGGTACATCACCTGCTACTTCATCGGTGGCGCACTGGGCTCGCTGTTGGGTACGCAGTTGTTCCAGGCCCACGGCTGGAACGGCATCGTGGTGGCGGGGCTGGTGATCGGCGGCGTGGCGCTGGTGGTGTGGCTGTGGGTGGAGCGCCGCTCGGCTCAGGTGAAGGCCGCGTAACGGCGTTCGCCAGCAAGGCTGGCTCCTACCCGCAGGCCCCCTTCAGGTAACATGGCGCCCCGCCTGCCGGCGCGCCTGTTGCTGGCCCTCAAGGAACCTGCGCATGACCCTGCACCACCCTCGCCTGCCCCTGGGGCTGCTGAGCCTCGGCCTGGCCCTGAGCTCGTCCACCACCCTGGCCGACAGCGGCATCACCCTCGCGCCCCTGAACGTGTCCGATGTGCTCGAGGACGGCTACCAGCCGCGCCAGGCCTCGGTAACCGGCTTTGGCGCGGCGCCGCTGCTCGACACCCCCGCCTCGGTGTCGGTGTTCACCGAACAGTTGCTGCAGGACCGCCAGGTGCGCCTGCTCAGCGAGGTGCTGCAAAGCGATGCCTCGGTCGGCGAGAGCTATGCGCCCATCGGCTACTACGAGAACTTCAACGTGCGCGGCTTCGAACTGGACGCCGCCCACAGCTACACCATCAACGGCCAGACCATCGCCGGCGAGCAGAACGTGGCGCTGGAGAACAAGCAGCAGGTCGAGTTGCTCAAGGGGCTGTCGGGCCTGCAAAGCGGAGTAGCCGAACCCGGCGGGCTGATCAACTATGTGACCAAGCGCCCGCAGGATATCCGTTCGCTCACGGTATCGAGCACGGCCTTGGGCGAGCGCTACATCGCCACCGACCTGGGCGGCTGGTTTGGCAGCGAACGCCAGTTCGGCCTGCGCGCAAACCTGGCCCATGAAGATATCCGCTCCTACGTCGACCATGCCGACGGCCAGCGCGACTTCGCTTCGCTGGCCTTCGACTGGCAAGTGAACCCGGATGCGCTGCTGCAACTGGATGTCGAGTACCAGCAGCGCGAGCAGCGCTCGGTGCCCGGCTACCAGTTGCTCGGCGGCAACCGCCTGCCCCACGGCATCGACCCCGACGATCGCCTGGCCTATCAGCACTGGGCCAAGCCGGTGCAGATCGACTCGCTGAACCTGGGCGGTCGCTTCGAATACCGCTTCAGCGACACCTGGACCGGCAGCGTGAGCGCTTCGCGCAGCCGCGTGGTGATCGACGACTACAGCGCGTTCGCCTGGGGTTGCTACGGCGCCGCCAGCTGCGCAGGCTCGAAGGTGCCGAACTACTTCAGCCCCGAGGGCGACTACGACATCTACGACTACCGCAGCCCGGACGATACCCGGCGCACCGACGAGGCACAGGTCACCCTCAACGGCCAGTTTGCCCTGGCGGGCCTAGAGCACGAGCTGACGGTCGGCAGCAGCGCGCAACGGCGCACTGTCGACCAGCGACCGACGTTCAACGAGTGGATCGGCAGCGGCAACATCTACCAGCCTACGCCGGCACTGGAGCCCTTCGACGGCAGCCCGGGCCACCGCGAACGCCGCCTCGACAGCCGCCAGTACGGCCTGTTCGCCAGCGACCGGATCAGCTTCGACGAACACTGGCAGACGGTACTCGGTGCGCGCGTTGTACGCCTGGACGAGCAGGCCTTTGGTGAAGACGGCAACCTGCGCCGGCATACCCGGCAATATGAACTGCTGCCCAACGCCGCGCTGATCTACAAGCCGCGCGCGGACATTTCGCTGTACGCCAGCTACAGCAAGGGGCTGTCGTCGGGCAATGCCGCGCCGTTGTTCGCGCTCAACAGCCAGGACATACTGGCCCCCACCACGTCACGCCAGCTCGAACTGGGTATCAAGCGTGAATGGCAGCGCATGAGCCTGAGCGCGGCGCTGTTCCAGCTGCGCCAGGGGTATCAGTACGCCCAGCCGGATGGCAGCGGTGACTTCACCTACGTGCAGCAGGGGCAGCAGAAGAACACCGGCCTGGAGCTGGCGGCCAGCGGCTGGGTAACGTCGAACCTGCAGATCAACGCCAGTGCCGCGGCCATTCGTGCACGGGTCGGCGGCAGCGGCACGCGGGCGTACGACGACCATCAGGCGCTGAACGTGCCGAATCTGCGCGCGGCGCTGCAGGCCGACTACAGCCTCCCGGGAGTACCGGGGTTGGCGCTGCTGGGTGGGGCGCGCTACAGCGCGAGCAAGTATGCCAACCAGGCAGGTACGGTGGCGGTGGGTGGCTATGCGGTGTTCGACATTGGCAGCCGCTATCGCACGCGCATCGGCGGGTATGACACGGTGCTGCGCCTGACAGTGGATAACGTGTTCGATCGGCGCTACTGGAGGGACGCGGGGGAGTATCTGGGCGACGGCTACCTGTTTCAGGGCGCGCCGCGAACTGCGCGGGTGTCGGCTGCTGTGAGCTTCTGAGAATGCGTTCGCCGGCAAGGCCGGCTCCTGCACAGGCGTTCGCCTTGCCTGCAGGAGCCAGCCTGGCTGGCGAACAGCGCGCCGCCGATCAGAACGGCTCGCTACCCTCGCGGAACTGCACTTCCAGTATCCCGGCGATTTCGCTCAGGTCGGCCGCCGCGGCCGGGGTGGTGATGAAGCCGCTGTAGCAGTCCTCCAGCGTCGACCAGTTCCACAGCACCAGGCCCTGCTTCTGAAGCTCAGCATGGGCCAGCACCATCAGTTGCGACACGCTGTGGTTTTCCAGGAAGTCTTCATCTTCCGGGTCATCCACGCCAAAGGTCACCTGGGCGTCACGTGCTTCTGCCAGTTGCTGGACGCTTTGCACGAACGACTCGGTGTCCTTCCAGTCGACGTAGAACACCGACTCCCAGTCGGCGATGTCCTTGACCATCCACATCAGTTGCTTGGGATCGTCCTCGAACTCTTCGATGTCATCCTCGTCCAGCTCCAGCTCGCGAAACGCCTGAAGATGCTCGGCGGCCATTTCGGGCGTGGGGCTGACAAGAGCAATCAATTGCTCGGCGGCAAGAATCTGCTGTTCGGAAAAGCACTCTGCAAGCATCTGAAACTTCCTTTTCAATGGCCCAACAAAAAGCCCCCGGACTCTTTCAAGTTCGGGGGCTCTTCGCGTATCTGAATATGGCGGTGAAGAAGGGATTCGAACCCTTGATACAGTTTCCTGTATACACACTTTCCAGGCGTGCTCCTTCAGCCACTCGGACACTTCACCGGTTCTCGCCAAGCTGTTCAGCCTGTCGAGGCGCGCTAATGTAGTCGAAAGCACTTTGAATGGCAAAGGTTTTTTTCAGAATATTCATGCGCTTAAGCCAGCAGTGGCAAAGCTGCCAATCTCTGGCGTGGTTCGGCTGTGGTCCATGCACGAAGCCCGTGGTGCCTGGGCCGGCGTGCTGCGCCTGACTCATCGGTCAGCCTTGGTGCTTTACCTGACCGCGGCAGCTGGGTAACGTCAGCCCCACTCCACCTAAAGGAACTCTGTCATGAGTGAGCTGGTTACCTACCAACTGGAAGACGGCATCGCGACGCTGACCCTGAACAACGGCAAGGTCAACGCCATTTCACCGGACGTGATCGCAGCCTTCAACGATGCACTGGACCGTGCCGTGCAGGATCGCGCCGTCGTCATCCTCACCGGCCAGCCGGGCATCCTCTCCGGTGGCTACGACCTCAAGGTGATGACCTCTGGGCCACAGGCCTCCATCGCGCTGGTGACCGCCGGCTCGACGCTCTCCCGGCGCCTGCTGTCGCATCCGTTCCCGGTGATCGTCGCCTGCCCTGGCCACGCCGTGGCCAAGGGTGCATTCCTGCTGCTGTCGGCCGACTACCGCATCGGCGTCGAAGGCCCGTTCCGCATCGGCCTGAATGAAGTGCAGATCGGCATGACCATGCACCACGCCGGCATCGAGCTGGCGCGTGATCGCCTGCGTCGCTCGGCCTTCCACCGCTCGGTCATCAATGCCGAGATGTTCGACCCGGCCAGTGCCGTGGATGCCGGCTTCCTCGACAAGGTGGTGCCGGTGGAGCAGTTGCACGCAACCGCCCTGGCAGCGGCGCAGCAACTCAAGACCATCAACATGAACGCGCACAAGAAGACCAAGCTCAAGGTGCGCAAGGCGCTGCTGGACCTGCTGGACGACGCGATCATTCGCGACCAGGAACACCCGGTCTGATAGCGGGTCGCGCCATTCGCCGGCAAGGCCGGCTCCTGCAGGGGACGCAACCGTTGCAGGAGCCGGCCTTGCCGGCGAAGCTTTAAGTTTGCCCCGGGCTGTGCACAACCGTACACTGCGCCGCGTTTTGTCCGGGGTTAACCACAATGCTGTTTCTGATCCGCATGCCCCTCCTGGGCCTGCATTTTGTTCTGGTAGGCATACTGGGTGTGCTCATCGGCCTGTGTCGGCCTTTCAACCCCGACAACAGCCGCGTGTTCGCGCGCCTGTATGGCTGGCCCGCCACCTGGCTGATGCGCCTGCAGGTACAGGCCGAAGTCGGCCCGCTGTTCGACCAGCCCCCGGGCTGCGTGATCGTGGCCAACCACCAATCCAACCATGACCTGTTCGTGCTCGGTCACGTGGTGCCGCCGCGCACGGTGTGCATCGGCAAGAAGAGCCTCAAATGGATCCCCCTGTTCGGCCAGCTGTTCTGGCTGGGCGGCAATGTGCTGGTCGATCGCAGCAACGCCTACCAGGCCCGACGCGCCATGCAGACCACCACCCGCACCCTGCAGGAACAGGACACCTCGATCTGGGTATTCCCCGAGGGCACGCGCAACGCCGGCGATCGGTTGCTGGCCTTCAAGAAAGGCGCGTTCCACATGGCCATCGAAGCCGGCGTGCCCATCGTGCCGGTGTGCGTGAGCCGCTACGCCAGGCGCCTGAACCTCAACGGCTGGCGCAAGCAGAAGGTGATCATCCGCTCGCTGGCGCCGATCTCCACCACCGGCATGACCCACCAGGATGTTCCCGCCCTGGCCGAGCAGTGCCGCGAACAGATGCAGCGCTGCATCGACCTGATGGAAAAAGAACTGCAGGCCAGCCGCGCAGTTGCCGATTTGTCGTAGTCATACCAAGCTAGGGGCATGACAACGGGGGAAAGGCACAACCATGGGTCGAGTCGTAGCGGCAGCGGTCTACAGCGCCGGTAGAAAAGTCACCAACATCAGCCTCGACGAGGGCGCCGAGTGGGCCAGCAAACCGGGGCACTTCGTGTGGATCGGGCTGGAAGAGCCCTCCGCGCAGGAACTGGCCAATCTTCAGCGCCAGTTCAACCTGCATGAACTGGCAATCGAGGATGCGCTGGAAAAGCACAGCCGGCCCAAGCTTGAAACCTTCGGCGATGCCTTGTTCATCGTGACCTATTCGCCGGTACGCCAGGACGGCAGGCTGGAGTTCATCGAAACGCATATCTTTGCCGGCAACGGCTACATCATCACCTGCCGCAACGGCCACTCCAAATCCTATGCCCTGGTACGCCAGCGCTGCGAGGCCCGGCCGCTGCTGCTCGAGCACGGCGAAGACTTCGTGCTGTATGCACTGCTCGACTTCGTCACTGAAAACTACCAGCCGGTGAGCGAGGCGATTCACAGCGAGATCGAAGAGCTGGAAAACAACGTACTCAGCAGTTCGCTGCAGGAAGACGATATCCGCCGCCTGCACGGCCTGCGTCGCGACATCCTGCGCCTGCGCCGCTATGTGGCACCGATGGTCGAGATCAGCGAAGAGCTGCAGCGCCTGGCCTTCCCCTTCATCGACAAGAACATGCGCCCGTATTTTCGCGACGTGCAGATCCACGTGACGCGGCAGATGGAAGACCTGTCGAGCATCCGCGACATCGCCAGCCAGACCATCGAGATCGGCATGCTGCTGGAGTCGTCACGCCAGAGCATCACCCAGCGCAAGTTCGCCGCCTGGGCGGCGATCCTGGCCTTCCCCACCGCCGTGGCGGGCATCTACGGGATGAACTTTCAGAACATGCCGGAGCTGAGCTGGCACTACGGCTACTTCACCGTGCTGGGGGTCATCGCCCTGGGCTGCACGGCACTGTTCGCCAGCTTCAAGCGCTCCGGCTGGCTGTAGGCCTCAGGCGGCGCTGCCCTGTGGCTTGTGCGCGACAAAGCGCATCATCCACTCGGCCACCGTGGTGCCCTGGTGTTGCTGGTCGAGGCTGGCCACGCCCTTGCTGTAGACCTCCGGGCCCAGGTGCTGCTGGCGCAGCTCGAGCAAGGCACGGGAATAGTCGTGGATGAACTCGGGGTGGCCCTGGAAGCACAGCACCTGGTCGCCAATGTGATAGGCGGCATAGGGGCAGAAGTCGCTGGAGGCGATCACCGTGGCGTTTTCGGGCAACTGGGTAACCTGGTCCTGGTGGCTGATCAGCAGGGTCAGTTCCTCCACCTGCGGGCTCATCCACGGCGCCTTGGCCGCCATCACGTAGCGGTGGGTTCCCACCCCCCAGCCCTGGTGCGCGCGCTCGCTGCGCCCGCCCAGCAACAGGGCCAGCAACTGGTGGCCGAAGCATACGCCCAGCAGCTTGTCGCCGCGCTTGTAGCGGTCCAGCAGAAAGGTCTTGAGCCTGGCGATCCACGGGTCGTCGCCAAACGAGTCGGCCTTGCTGCCGGTCACCAGGTAGGCGTCGAACACCTCGTCGTCGTCGGGGTATTCACCGTTCATCACGTTGTACACGCGAAATTCGGCGGCAATCGGCTGATGGGTGAACAGGTGCTCGAACATCCGTCCGTAGCCCTGATACTGATCGACCAGCTCGGGTCGCAGGACATCGGTTTCCAGGATGCAGATGCGTAACGACATAGATTTAGTCCCGAACGACATGAGGCACAAAGTGTCGCTAGAGCCTGCCGCGAATGGCGCTCGGAGGCAAGTGTTCACTCGGACGAACGGTCACACTGCGCAGGCCATACCCCGGAGCGCACGCACGTGTCTAGCTGAAGGGATGGTCGCCGGATGGCCCTTGGCCTCATAGCCGTAGTGCCTTAGAACCCACCATTTAATACGAAAGCGTTCTAAAACACGGGTGACGTTGACCCTAAGGTTAGTTGTATATCGAAGCAAAGCAGGTCCGATGCGGGGGCAACGCGGACATTTCGACAGCGCTCGCGGGTTATCACGGACCCTGGCCAAGGACGCCACACGGCATTCAGGAATAACAACAAAAAGGCAGACCGCCATGTTCAAGCACTCCAAAGTACGTCAAGCCGGCCTCATCCTCTTCGCCACGACGCTGCTGCTGATCGTGCCCAACCTCACACGACTGTTCGGCTGAAGCCCACCCGTTCTGTAACCAGGCATCATCGCAACGCTGGTGTATCCTGCCGGCCTGAATGGTTGGAGAGCACCCGATGCGTCATTGCCTTGCCCTGATCCTGCTGTTGAGCCTGCCCCTGCACGCCGCACAGCTGACCCTGAACCTGGGCGGCGCCGAGCGCCAGTGGAGCACCGCTCAACTGCTGGCTCACCCGCAGGCGCAGGATATCCGCATCGACGGTGACGTTTCCTACAAGAAGACCATGCACTACCGCGCCGTGCCCATGGTGGCGCTGCTGGAGGGCGTAGCCCCCGGCGATCATCTGCAGGCCGTGGCGCTGGATGGCTTTGCCGCCGAACTGCCCGCTGCCCCGTTGCTCGGCAACGGCCCGGCACGCGCCTGGCTGGCCATCGAGGACCCCGCCCACCCATGGCCAGCCCTGAGCAAGGGCAAAGGCAGCGCCGGGCCCTTCTACCTGGTGTGGACCCAACCGCAGGCAGGCCGGATCAGCCCCGAACAATGGCCCTTCCAGCTTGCCACCATTCGCCGCCTGGCCCCTGTGGCATCGCGCTTCCCGGCACTGCTGCCAGACCCGCAACTGCGTGAGGACGACCCGGTCAACCTGGGCTTTGCCGTGTTTCAGAAAAACTGCCTGGCCTGCCACCGACTCAACGGTGCCGGCGATGCGCAGTTCGGGCCCGACCTGAACCTGCCCTTCAACCCCACCGAGTACTTCCAGCCGACGTTCTTGCGCCGTTACATCCGCAACCCGCAAAGCCTGCGCCAGTGGCCACAGGCGCGTATGCCCGGCTTTGCCGAAACGGTGATCAGCGACGCAGAACTGGACCAGTTGCTGGGGTACCTGGCGCACATGGCCAGCCGCAAGCGGTCCGGGGTGGAAGTACCCTGAAAATGGATGGGGGCGGCATGGCCGCCCCGCGGATACACAGGTTCAGGCGAGCAGTCGCTCCTGCTTGACGCCCCAGCCCTGTATCTGGCCGCCCAAAGGGGAAACTGCCAGCTCGAAGTCATGCTCGAACTCGCCGATGCCGCCATAGGTGGCGAACATCAGTTTGCTCAACTCCAGCTGCCACCCCTCGTCGCTTTCGCGTACCTGGGTGTTGATCGATTCACCACGAAACTTGCCTGCGGCCCTGCGCGCCCGCTCCTCGTCCGGGAACACCGCATAGAACTCGATGGGATGGATCTGGGCAAAATCGAAACCGCCTTCTTTCATGCGGCGTAGAACCGTGCTGCTGATGTCCTCATACGGGCTGCTCATGAATCGTCCTCCTCGTCGCGATGGATAGACTTTCAGTGCATTACGCACTGACCCACCCTGCCAAACGTGGGTGGGCAACTCGAGCGGATGTAGCGGATGCAGCGATGGTTTAAGGGAAAAGGGCCGGCTGGGTAAATAACCCGTGACCCTGGCTGCAGACTAGCGCCAATCATAAGGGTATGCCAGTAGCGCGAGCGCTCAGGGCTGTTCTTTGATTTCCTTGATCTCCACGCCGCTGTCCTGCTTCAGCCATTCGGCAGTGGGCATCGACACGCGGCCCTCGAAATCATTGAGGTCCGCCTTGTCCACGACAGGATAGAGGTGGGCGCGAATCACCCGAGCCGCCTCTTCGATACTGGGCTGCTGCTCGGCGTCAAACGACAGCGAGGTCCTTTCGCCTTTCTGGTCAACAAAGGTAATTACCCACGCTTTCATTGGATTCTCCTCAGTAACGCGACTCAGGGTGAATCAGCCTTACCTTCCGTTGACCCCGCGCCTGGGCGGTTGTTCAGTCGGCCTGCGGCGCAAAACGATGGCCGCCCGGCAGCGCCCGGATGCTTTTCAGGGTCTGCAGCATATCGACGCGGGTGCGCTCGAACGCAAGCTGCGGCTGGGAATGATCATCGAGCACTGTCAGCCCCACGCCAGGCTGGTATCCAGTGGGCGGAGCGTCGCCGTCGAGCGTGAACGTTTCGTAATCCACCGGCTTGTGGTACGCATCATAGGCCTTGTAGCGCGCACCGCGAAGGTTGCCGTCGAGGGCGCCGACAAGCACGCGCAGCGGGCCGAAGATGTCGGTCTGGACGAGCGTTGGAAACCGCCTGGAGATCACCTGCTCCAACAGCTTCGGCATGAAATCGGCGTCTTTCCTGATCTCGCGCCCCATGCTCAGGCGGTGCAGCAGGTTCGGGTTGCCCACGGGGTTGAAGCCCAGCGTTATCGAATGATGCGGGGCGCCATCGTCGGCAATGAACCCGAACGGCAGGCAAAAGCCGCGCTGCTGCGGGATTTCGTATTGCTCGCGGGTTCGAAAGGCCGCCAGCAAGGCACGTGCCCTGGGCTCGACACGTTCCAGTGAGACCGGTACGCCGGCAGCGTCCGACCCTGCATGAAATACAAAGCGATAGATGCGCTGGTTACGCCAGAGATGGGCCGTCATCTCACCCGGCACCCAGTCAGCGAACGTATCTGCTATCCCCAGGTCCAGAAAGCGCTCTTGCTCGAACAATGCGTCGGTCGGCCACTTGGCCTGTTCCTCGAGATAAGCTGCGCGTTCAGCCTCCAGTTTGACGGTGGGGCGCCCCGTGGCCGAGAACTCGCGGATCATGTCGTTGAGTACGAACAACTCGGTGCTCACCCAGTTGATTCGCGTAATGGTGTCGTCCAGGGCGCGATGCTGTTCAAGCAACGCGGAATAGTCTTCGTCGTCAGCCTTTTTTGCATCGATCTGGGCTTGCAGCGCGTCGATCTGCGCACGTACCACGCGTGTTTGCGCCGAACCGCGATTAGGCCCGTGGATAAGCTGCAGGCGATCGAAGACATTGCGATCCGTCACGGGGCTGACTTCGATCTTCACCAGGTAGGCCTGCTCGGGTGTCACGCCCTCGCCATACATGATCTGCTGGCCACCCGGGGCGATGGTTGGGCGCACGGGGTCGAAGTCCGGCTTTTGCCAGTAGCCCCCGGCAAGGTGCCAGGCAATCTCCTTGGGCACATCGAACTGCACCCGTCCCATGCACTCGGTACGCCAACCCGGCGGCGTCTGGTAATCCGGCTCACCCAGCGCCGACAGGGGCGCTGCCAGCAACGCCAGCCACATCCAGCTCATGTGTAACGACTTCATGTACGTTTCCTTTTCTGTGCCACTTGCGGTGCGTTCGGCAGGGCCTGTACCTGCCCCAGTATCTCGACGGCTTCTGTCTCCAACAGCTTCAGGCTCAGGCCGTCGCGGCTGTGCAACTGGTCCACCTGCAGGATCATCGAAGGAACGGGCGAGGCGCCCAGGTGCGCTGCGCGCAGCTGGAATGTTTCGCGGCGATCCGTTTCGTGTTCGAGGTACCACTTGGTCAGCGTGGTGGTTTGCAGGATGGTCATCTGCCCCAGCCGGAACTGGCGTTCCGGCAGTTGCTCAAGTACGGGGAAATCAGCGCGATCGAGCGACAGGTCGGCGGCCCGCCGGGCCTCGAACTGCTCGCGCAGCGACTGGCTGGCCACCTGAATGTCGTAGCGGACCGCCTCCTGGTGCCGCCCGAACCACGCGGCGCGCACCACATAGGGGGCTGTGCCGTCATCGGCCAGAAAGCCGAACGGCAGGCATATACCCGGTTGCCGAGGCACTTCGAAGGCGGCGCGTGGACGCAAGGCGGCGAGCACACGGCGCACATGCGGGTCCAGCCGCTGCAGCACCTGCTCGTTGCTCACTCCACGTTCGATGTAACCGAAGTTGAGCTTGTAGACGCGCGACTGGCGCCACAGCACCACGGTCAACCCATGCTCGTTGTACACCGCATAGCCATCCTCCAGGGCAAAGTCCGGCAGGACTTGCCACTTGAAGCGATCGGAGACGGGGTACACCGCGTCTTCACGGTTGAGCCGCTCAAGCCGCGCCTGCAGCGTGTCCACTGGCCAGCCCTTGCCCGCGAAGTCGGCGATCATCGCCTCGAGCGACGCCCGTTCACCGGGGATCTTGTCGATGCGCTCGAAGGTGCGCGCTAGTGCCTTGTACCGTTCGTTCAAGGCGTGGTACTCGCTCGGCTTCTGGGCCTTTAGGTACGGGGTCATCAGGTTCCCGATACGTGTCTGCTCGGCCATGATGTACTCGCCCTGCGCATTGGCCCGGCTCAGGACCAGACGATCCTTGAGGCGGTCGTACAGCTCACGGGTAGTGAGCGGGCTCACATCGATGGTGACCAGGTGCGATTCCCCGGAGAACTCCGGCGCGCCGTAGTCGGCCTGCCACGTATCGCCACCAGGCATGAAGCGGGCGAACGGCTCGCCCAGGCGAAGACCGCTCATTTGCCACTCCAGGCTGGCCGGTACCACAAGGTGCGAGCGCCCTACACATTCCTGAGCCATCTCGGGCGCAGGCGATACGGCATCAGCCACCGCCTGGATCGAATGGCACAGGCAAACCAGCAACACGAACACACGCACGCAAACATCCTTTTTGCGGGACCGCTGTCGGCCCCTCTTGCTGAGGCGCGTGATTTGAGCACCCACAGCCCGAAAAGCCAAGACCCCGGCAAGCCGGGGTCCTGGTCAGTGCAACAGCCCGTGCGTCATTGCGGCGTGCTGTGGGTCACGCCGGCAGTGTTGTCCAGCAGGCTCTTGGTCGCGGTCTGGATGTAGGACTCCAGCTTGCGGCTCAATTGTGCCTGGTCCGGGCTTTCGATCACCTCGGCCTTGAAGTTGGCCCCAAGCTGGTAACGGTACATGCGCGGCGACATGTCCTTGGACTGGATCAGAATGCGATCGCCCTGCACCAGGCCGACGATCTGCTCACTGCCCGATGGCTTAATCATGCCGATGCCTTCATCGCCGGCCGGCAGGTTGAGCAGGTCACGCCCCCAGCACTGATGACGGGTTTCGCCCCCCAGTCGGCCCATGATGGTCGGCACGATGTCGACCTGGGTGCCCACGGTGTGGCTGACCGCACCGAACTTTTCCTGGATGCCCGGCGCAATCAGCAGCAGCGGCACGTTGAAGCGGCCCAGGTCCAGTTCGGTGACCTGCTGGGCATTGCCGAAGCCGTGGTCGCCGACGATCACGAACAGGGTTTCCTTGAAGTACGGCTCCTTGCGCGCCTTCTCGAAGAACTGGCCCAGCGCCCAGTCCGAGTAGCGCATGGCGGTCAGGTGCTCGTTCAGGCGGCCCTGGTCGGTCACCGGCTGCACCGGCAGGTCCTTGGGCAACGCATACGGAGTGTGGTTGGACAGGGTCTGCAGCAGGGCATAGAACGGCTTCTTGCCATAGTTGTGCGCAAGCTCCTGTGCGCCGCGGTCGAACATGTCCTGGTCGGACACCCCCCACGTCGGGTCGGAGAACACCGGGTTGACGAAGTCATTGCGGCCGATGAAGGTGGTCATGCCCTGGTTGCCGAAGAACCCGGACTGGTTGTCCCAGGCAAAGTCGCCGTTGTAAACGTACACGTCGTCATAGTCGCGGGCGCTGAGCAGCGCCGGCAGGCCGGACAGCTTGTGGCCGCCTTCCGGCGTCTGCATCAGGTATTCGAAGCCTGGCAGGTTCGGGAAGCAGGCCATGGTGGCGAACATGCCCTGGTGGGTATGGGTGCCGTTGGAGAAGAAACGGTCGAACAGCAGACCTTCCTTGGCCAGCTTGTCGAAGTACGGGGTGATGTTGGTGGTACTGCCCAGCGCGCCCACCGAGTGGCCGGCGAAGCTCTCCATCAGGATTACCACGACGTTCTTGATCGGCAGGCTGTTGGCCGCAGGCGGGGTGAAGTCACGGCGGATCGCCGCGCTGTCGGCATCCACCAGCTGGTCGTGCTCGGTCAGGATCATGTCGCGCACGGTCTGCTGGGCCTGGCTCTGGTCGAGGGTGGCCTTCCAGATGTTGCCGCGGTCTTCGCCAAAACGGCTGTGGGCGGCGTCGATCAGGGTCAGGGTGCCGTTAAGGCCCAGCTGGTTGACGAAATTGGAGTCGGTAGTGAACGCGTCACCCCAACGCATCGGCGGGCCCTGGCGCAAGGTGCCACGGGCGGCGATCACGGCCACCAGCAGGATCACCACGAATACCGCGCCACGCAGGTACCAGGGCGCCACGCTGCGCAGGCCGGCGACGTTGCTGGAGTACTCGCCGCGCGGGCGGGTAAGACGGTCGATGCCCTTGAACAGCAGGCTCAGCACCCAGGTGCCAAAGGCCCAGGCCAGCAGGTAGCGCACCACCGGAAAGCCGTACCAGAGCATGCTCAGAACGGTCTTGGGGTCTTCCTTCACATACTGGAACACCAGGCCGTTGAGGCGCTGGTGAAACTCGCGGTAGAAGTCCATCTCCATCAGGCCGAGGAACATCACCACGCTGGAAGCCAGGGTCAGCCATACGCGAAACAGGCCACGGGCGGCCATGGCGCGAGCGCTGAGGATCGCCAGCAGCAGCGGAATGCTCAGGTACACCACCACGCGCAGGTCGAAGCGCAGGCCGTTGAGGAAGCCTTCGGCGACGGTCGAGAGCGGGGTGTCACCGATCATGTCGCTGTTGTAGAGCAGCAGCGCCAGGCGCACGAGGCTCAGCATCAGCATGATCACCAGGCCGCACAGCAAGGTATAGGCGAGGTGTGATTTGAGCGTTGGTTGCAGCAACGGGCGCGAAGCGGCTCGCTGATGACTCAAGGCATCCGTGTTAGCCATGGACAGGAAGATCCCTAGGGTTCAGATTTTTATGAGGGCCGGGACATTGCGTGGCCCTTGGACGAACGGAAATTCGCGCGCGGATTGTCAGCAATCGAATGTGAAAATTATGTTGAAAACCGCGCCTCGAACAATAGCTCAGTGTTCGGGTATCGTGTGGGCCAGACATGCCCGGAGCCACTCACCATGTACTTTCGCTACCACCCCAGCCCTATCGGCCAGTTGCTGCTGGCCGGTGATGAACAAGGTCTGCACCTGCTGCACATGGACAGCGCCCACCCCTGGCAACTGGCCGAAAGCTGGCAGCCGGCGGGCGCGCAGCTGGATACGGTAGCGCGACAGCTCGATGAGTATTTCGAAGGCCGGCGCCAGCGTTTCGAGCTACCCCTGGCACCACGGGGTACCGAATTCCAACGTGCGGTGTGGTGGGCGCTGCAGCAGATTCCGTATGGCACCACCACCAGCTATGCACAACTGGCGCAGCGCGTCGGGCGGCCGAAGGCGATACGCGCGGTAGGCACGGCCAACGGCGCCAACCCGGTGGCGGTGATCGTGCCGTGCCACCGGGTGATTGGCAGCGACGGCAGCCTGACCGGGTTTTCAGGTGGCCTGGAGCGCAAGCAGCAGTTGTTGCAGCTTGAGGGCGCCTGGTTGATCTGAGCCGCCGCATCGCCGGGCAGGCCCACGCCCACAAGAGCCTGGACTGGCGCTACAGCCTTACGTTGCCCCGTGGCCCGGCAATCGCCCAGATGATAAGGCCCAGCACCGGCAGCAGCAGGATCAGCAGGATCCACAGCACCTTGGCCCCGCCACTGGCGCCGCTCTTGATCACGTTGATGATCGCCCAGATATCCAGCGCCAGAATGACCAGCCCCACCAACCCATTGAACGTCGACCCCATGGTGATACTCCCATGATTGAACCTGCCTTCAGCGTAGCTGGCTATCGGCCCCATAGCGGCGAACCGCTCGTCGCGCACGCCGCCCAGTGATTACACTCGATTGATCGACTCCGTACCACAGAGGCCTCCATGCCACCCGCCCAAAGCTCCGCCAACGCCAACCCGACCTCCCTGCGCAGCGCCTGGCTGCACCAGGTTCAGGCCACCCCATGGCTCAGTGCCGGCCTGGCCCTGAGCCTGCTCGCCGTGCTCGGCCTGCTGGTTGCCAGTGCCTGGAACGCGGTGCACGGCGACAACAAGGACAACCTGCACATGGCCCTGCTCGGCGGCCTGGCAGGGTTTGGCGCCACGGCGCTGGGCGCGGTACTGGCGGTGGTGCTGCGCGACGTCAGCGCCCGCTCGCAGGATGTGATGCTCGGCTTCGCCGCCGGCATGATGCTCGCCGCCAGTTCGTTTTCGCTGATTCTGCCGGGCCTGGAGGCTGCGCGTGAAATCACCGGCAACGGGCCTTTCGCGGCCTTGACCGTGGTGGTCGGCATGGGCCTGGGGGTGCTGCTGATGCTGGGCCTGGACCGCTTCACGCCCCATGAGCACGAAAGCACCGGCCCCTGCGGCCCACAGTCGGAACGCATCAACCGGGTGTGGCTGTTCGTGCTGGCGATCACCCTGCACAACCTGCCCGAGGGCATGGCCATCGGCGTGGGCTTTGCCAACGGCGACCTCAACGTGGGCCTGCCGCTGACCACCGCCATCGCCATCCAGGACATTCCCGAAGGCCTGGCCGTGGCACTGGCGTTGCGCGCCACCGGCCTGTCCAACCTCAAGGCTGCGCTGGTGGCGGTCGGCTCGGGGCTGATGGAGCCGATCGGGGCAGTGATCGGCCTGGGCATTTCCACCGGTTTCGCCATCGCCTACCCGGTGAGCATGGGCCTGGCGGCCGGGGCGATGATTTTCGTGGTATCCCACGAGGTGATCCCCGAAACCCACCGCAATGGCCACCAGACCTCGGCCACCCTGGGCCTGATGGGCGGCTTCGCGGTGATGATGTTCCTGGATACCGCGCTGGGCTAGACGTGTACCGCGACCCGCAGCGCCTCCAGGGCAGGCGCCGCGGCGATGCCGACCTCGGCGCACAGCTCCAGCACCCGCGGCACGTCGTTGCCGTACACCAGCACCATCTGCAATTCGTCGTCCAGCAACTGGCTGATGTTGACCAGGGTGTAGCCGCCGTTTTCCTTGTTCATGCTGCCCATCTGCACCTGGATGCGGTTGAGTGCCGTGAGCGGCTCGACCTTGACCAGTTGCTTGGGCTTGATGTTGAAGGCAACGTCCTTGCCGAACGAGTCGGTGATCTGCTGGAACAGGTCACTGTAGGTGTCGGCCTGGAACAGCACGGTATCGGGCAGGCTGCCGATCACCACCCACTCCCCCAGCGGGATCGGAAAGGTGTCGTCGTAGTTGATGTCGGGGTTGGCCGCCAGGAACGCCTGCGGGTCGGCATAGGCCTGCGCCGCTTCGTCGGCGATGCGCTCGATTTCGGCGTCCGGAAGGCAGCCGGAGCTGATTTTGCCGATGAGTTCGACCAGTTGGTTTTTCATGCGGGGGCCCTGCGAGGCGAAAAAAGTCGCCAAGGATAGCCGCAAAAGCCCCCTGGCAGTTAGCCGGCCAGCGCCTGCAACTGGGCGACGGTGTCGGGTGCGCCCATGGTTTGCGCGGCAACCAGTGCGGTGGCGCCCTGCGCGTCGCGGTGATTGGGGTTCGCGCCCTTGCCGAGCAGGTAGGTGACGATGGAGGTGCGGTTGAACATCGCGGCCAGCATCAGCGCGGTACGGCCATCGGCAGACGCTCCATCGATCAGCGCGCCCTTCTCCACCAGCAGCTCGATCATCGCCTGGTTGCCCTTGAAAGCGGCACCGGCAATCGGCAACTGGCCCTTGTCATTGGCAATCTGCGGGTCTGCGCCGTGCTCAAGCAGCACCCTCACCGCTTCAAGGTGGCCGTGGTAGCTGGCAAGCATCAGCAGCGTGTCGCCGTTGCCATTGCGAAGGTTGACCGGCAGGCCCTTCTCCAGCAGACGGCCAAGCATGTCGGCATCCCCCTTGCGCGCCCGATCGAACACTTCTTCGGCAAAGGCTGCGGCTTCATCGTCGTTCATCGGGGTGGGGGTTGGGTGGTCGGTCATCGGGAACCTCCTGGCTGCGGTAGAGCCCAAGTCTTTGCCAGGGAAGGCTTTGGGTCAACCTCGCAAATCCCATGAGGACGACAGAGCAAATCTATTGGCCGCAAGGCACTGCAAAATGCACTGTGCAAATTGCACGACCATGCAGAATGCACGGCACTCATTCTGTACGCCAACTTTAAGTCATTGTTTTATAAGCCTTTTTTAATCAAGGAAAACTGGCACGGTCGCTGCACCTATCACTTCATGTCTGCCACACAACAGTCAGGAGCTGATATGGACCTCATCCAGCAAAAATTCGCCTCGGTATTTTCCGCCTACGACGTCACCACCCAGGCTCGCCCTGATGGCGGTGTACTGCTGACGTTGCGCGCCGCCGACGGCAAACAGGTCAAGCGCTCGATTTCGTATGGCCAGCTGCACAGTGCCGAGCAACTGTCGTGGGCGATCAGCGCGATCCGCCGCGACCTGGCCGAGCAGGCCAGCGAGCTGCCGGTGATCTCGATGCTGCAAAGCCAACAGCGGTTCGCACTACCGACCTATCGCTGAATCGCGTAGCGGCATTTGCTGGCAAGCCAGTGCCAACAGGATCACCTTGGTTCCTGTGAGCGCTGGCTTGCAAGCCAGTGGCCTCGGCGTGATCAATCGTCCAATCGCGCGTAACGCTCGGCCAGCTTCTCCCCCGTGAACTGCGCCACTACCCCTTCAGGCCGATTGAACAGTCGCACCGCCACGAAGTGCGGGTTGTCCCCGCCATCTATCCATACCCGCAACCCCGCCGGCACCACGATCAGATCCCCCTTCTCGCACACCACCGCATGCACGTAATCCCCTGCCCGCACGCTGACCAGGCTGCGCCCGGCTGCGAAGAAACGCACCAGGTCATCCGAATACACATGTTCGTCCAGCAGTTCGCTCATCGGATCGCCACTGGCGCTGATCACGTCGACGGCGCGGTAACCGCCTTCGTGTTGCAGCCGGTCGATCTGCACCTGGTAGGCGGCCAGAACACCGGCCTGGCCAGCATCGGCCTGCACAGGCGACTGCGCCGTCCAGCGCTCGAACCTTATTCCCTGCTCGGCCAGTGTCGCGGCGATGTCTTCAAGGTGGGTCAGCACCTTGTTGGGAATGTCCGGGGTGGACTGGTGAAACACGCTCAGGCTGCTCATGGGGCCTTTCCTCTTTCATTCGAAACGCAATGATAACGGCTGCGACCAGTGCCGCGACGCTGGCAATACTAAAGGTGATGGTTGCGCCCAGGGCGTTCCAGCTGTAGCCCGAATACAGGGCACCCAGCGCACCGCCGGTACCGGCCAGGGCCGCATACAGCGCCTGCCCCTGGCCCTGCTGGCGAGCGCCGAAGCTGCGCTGCACGAAGGCGATGGCGGCCGCGTGAAAACTGCCGAACGTGGCGGCGTGCAGCAACTGGGCGAACAGCAGCACGCCCGGATGCTCGGCAAAGGTCCCCAGCAGCCACCAGCGCAAGGCCGCCAGTAAGAGGCTCGCCAACAGCACCCGACGCAACGAGAACCGCGCCAGGATCCAGCTCATGGCCAGGAACATCAGCACCTCGGCCACCACCCCCAGCGCCCACAACATGCCGATGGTGCCGCGGGCATAGCCCAGGCGCTCCAGGTGCAGGGTGAGAAAGGTGTAATACGGGCCGTGACTCAACTGCATCAATGCCACGCACACGTAGAACGCGGCCACGCCAGGGCTGGCCAGTTGCCTGAGAAAGCCGCCACCACCGCTGCGCTCGTGCTGGCCTGGCGGCTGGGCATTGGGCACCCACAGGCTGGCCAGCACGATGCCGGCCATGATCGCCACCAGCGCCACCGGGTAGATGTCCAGGCTCAACCATTCGAACAATCGCCCCAGGGCCACCACGGTGAGGATGAAACCGATCGACCCCCACAGCCGCACCTGGCTGTAGCGGGCAGTCTGACCTTGCAGGTGGGCCAGGGTGATGACCTCGAACTGCGGCAGTACCGCATGCCAGAAGAACGCGTGCAGGGCCATTACCAGCGCCAGCCAGGCGTAGCTCTTGGCCACGAAGATCAACGAGAAGCTGGCCAGGGTGCACAAGGCCCCCAGACGCACGATCAGCAGGCGCTGGCCGCTGCGATCGCCCAACCAGCCCCACAGGTTCGGTGCCACGCAGCGCATCAGCATGGGGATGGCCACCAACTCGCCGATGCGCGCGCTGGAAAACCCCAGGTGATCGAAATACAGCGCCAGAAACGGCGCTGTCGAACCCAGCAAGGCGAAATAGAACAGGTAGAAGCTGGACAGCCGCCAGTAGGGAATCGGCGCCACGGCTCAGCGGGCCGTGGCGTCGACGTCGGGCAGGTGCACTACAGCTGGCCCAGTACCGGGGTGGCTACCCGCACATCGGCGTTCTGGCCGCGGTGGCGCAGCAGGTGATCCATCAGCACGATGGCCATCATCGCCTCGGCGATAGGGGTGGCACGGATGCCGACGCAGGGGTCGTGACGGCCCTTGGTGATGACCTCGACCGGGTTGCCATCCACATCGATGGAACGGCCCGGGGTGGTGATGCTGGAGGTCGGCTTGAG
The DNA here is from genome assembly GCF_049942755.1 of Pseudomonas palmensis. Taxonomy (NCBI): domain Bacteria; kingdom Pseudomonadati; phylum Pseudomonadota; class Gammaproteobacteria; order Pseudomonadales; family Pseudomonadaceae; genus Pseudomonas; species Pseudomonas palmensis. Next base: position 3,822,301 of record NZ_CP187958.1, on the reverse strand, counting down.
TGCCAGGTGCGCAATGATCGGCTGCCCCGAGGAGATGCCCCCCAGGATGCCGCCGGCATTGTTGCTGAGGAACCCTTCGGGGGTGAGTTCGTCACGGTGTTCGGTGCCGCGCTGGGCCACGCTGTCGAAGCCGGCACCGATCTCCACGCCCTTGACCGCGTTGATGCTCATCAGCGCATGGGCCAGCTCGGCGTCGAGGCGGTCGAAGATCGGCTCGCCCAGGCCGGGCATCACGCCTTCGGCGACCACGGTGATCTTGGCACCCACCGAGTCCTGGTCACGGCGCAGCTGGTCCATGTAGGCCTCCAGCTCCGGCACCTTGTCCGGGTCGGGGCTGAAGAAGGCGTTGTGCTCCACCGACTCCCAGGTCTTGAACGGGATTTCGATAGGGCCCAGCTGGCTCATGTAGCCGCGGATGCGGATGCCCTGGGTGGCCAGGTACTTCTTCGCGATGGCACCGGCAGCCACGCGCATCGCGGTTTCGCGGGCCGAGCTGCGGCCGCCGCCACGGTAGTCGCGCTCGCCGTACTTGTGGTGATAGGTGTAGTCAGCGTGGGCCGGGCGGAACAGGTCCTTGATCGCCGAGTAGTCCTTGGACTTCTGGTCGGTGTTGCGAATCAGCAGGCCGATGGCGCAGCCGGTGGTACGGCCCTCGAACACGCCAGAGAGAATCTCGACCTCGTCGGGCTCCTGGCGCTGGGTGGTGTGCCGGCTGGTACCGGGCTTGCGCCGGTCCAGGTCGTGCTGAAGATCGGCCAGCGAAAGCTCCAGGCCCGGAGGGCAGCCATCGACAATGGCGACCAGCGCCGGACCATGGCTTTCGCCAGCGGTGGTGACAGTGAACAGCTTGCCGTAGGTATTGCCGGACATGCAGGGCGCTCCGCGTTCAGCCTGATTTTTAACTGGATGGTAACAAGGCCAACCAGTATACGCAGGGTATACCCTTAGATCACCTCCGGGCGCGAACCTAATGCCGCCGGACGAGTCAAAACGCCACCTCCTCGCTAATGGCCTGATGATGCTGCGCACGTTCGCCCTGTTGTTCCTCCTGTTTACCGGCCTGGCCCAGGCCGCGACCCCCACGGTACTGCAACGACCGATCAGCCTGGTGACCGACGACGGCACCCTGCACGGCAGCCTGCTGTTGCCGCGCAGCGACACGCCGCCACCGGTGGTGCTGATCATCGCCGGCTCCGGCCCCACCGACCGTGACGGCAACAATCCCGCCGGCGGACGTATCGACAACCTCAAGCGCCTGGCCCTGCTGCTGGCCAACAACCGCATTGCCAGCGTGCGCTACGACAAGCGCGGGGTGGCCGCCAGCCGCGCGGCAACCCCCGACGAACGCAACCTCAGCGTCGAGCGCTATGTGGCCGATGCCGTTGCCTGGGGCCATCTGCTCAAGGCCGACCCGCGCTTTGGCCCGCTGATCGTGCTGGGTCACAGCGAGGGCGCACTGATCGCCAGCCTCGCGGCCGAACAGGCCGGCGCCAGCGCGGTAATCTCAGTGGCAGGCAGCGGGCGCCCGGTCGATCAGGTACTGCGCGAGCAACTGGGTGAACGCCTGCCGGCGACCGAGCGAGCCCAGGCCGTACGCCTGATCGAGCAGCTCAAGGCCGGCCAGCCCAGCACCCAGGTACCGCTGCACCTGCGCGACGTGTTTCGCCCCAGCGTGCAGCCGTACCTGATCTCGCTGTTTCGCCAGGACCCGGCCGCCGCCTTCGCCCGCCTCCACTTGCCGGCGTTGATCGTGCAGGGGCGCAACGACGTCCAGGTCGAGGTCAAGGATGCCGAGAGACTGCACGCTGCCAAGCCGGACGCCGAACTGGCACTGATCGACGGCATGAACCACATGCTGCGCATCAGCCCGCGTGCCATGAGCCAGCAGCGCGACAGCTACAACAACCCCGAGCTGCCCCTGGCCAGTGCCCTGGGCGAGCGGATCGTCGAGTTCATTCGTCGATTGCCGGCGGCATGAAGCGAATTGGCGCAAATTGTGTCTCCAGTCTTGCGCAAAGCGGCCGATAAGCCGGTGCAGGCGTCGCCCTTGCGACCCGCCTGCTGTGCACAAAAGGACCGCCGTGATGACTGAAGCCACCCCCCAGGACGCCCCAGACGCGACCGACGAATCGCCAGCCCCGGAAGCGGCCCCGCTGCCCTGGGCGGACGTTGTGCCCGAGCATTTCCAGATGCTGCGCCTGTCCCCGCAGCCCACCGACCGCAACACCGGCGCGCGGCCGCTGCGCTTCGTGCAGTACGGTTATGCCGAACGGCACAACAAGACCCACAGCCTGCTGCGCATGGAAGTGCGCCTGCCTGGGCAGAAGGTGCGCAAGGAGCAGAATCGCCTGGATATCTGGGTGGACCATGAGTTGCACCAGATCAAGATCGGCCCCGACAGTGGCTTGCAGATCGAGCCGGTCAGCCGTGGCCTGGGGCGCTTCCTGTTGTCGCAGGCGGTGCACTGGGTACAGCGCAAGTGGTCGCACTACCGGGTCGAGGGCATGGCCCTGGCCAACAAGGACGCACTCAACGAAGACACACGCCTGCGCCGCGACCAGGTGCTGCGCAGCCATGGCCTGGAGGTCGAGTACGCCGATGCGCAGCACCTGAAGGGGCGCTGCGTGGAAGTCCAGGCAGGTCAGCTCAAGGGTGGCTGGAACACCGACAAGGTGCAGAAGGTAGACATCCTGGATGCTGCGGGCATGCTGCAGCAGGCCGAGCAGAACCTGCAGGAGAAGGAAGCACAATTGCGCGAGCGCGATGAGCGGGTCAACAAGTACCGCCGCGAAGACAGCGGGTTGCGCTTCACCATCACCTGCCTGGTGGCCTTTGCGGTATTCCAGGCCGGGCTGCTGATCTGGATTGCCACCAACCGCTGAAAGCGTTGCGGGTCAAGCCCGCCCCAACACGGCAATGCGGCCCTGTTGGGGCGGGCTTGACCCGCGACAGGCTTGAAACCTGTATCCCTTACACCCGCGAAGCAAACAGCGCCTGATGCTGCCGGCATTGTTCGGCCGTGAGCATGAACACCCCGTGCCCGCCACGTTCGAACTCCAGCCAGGCGAAATCCACCTCCGGGTACAACTGCTCGACATGCACCTGGCTGTTGCCGACCTCGACGATCAGCAGGCCCTTCTCGGTCAGGTGATCCGCCGCCTCGGCCAGCATGCGCCGTACCAGGTCCAGCCCGTCATTGCCGCAGGCCAGGCCCAGCTCCGGCTCGTGGTGGTACTCCTGGGGCATGTCGGCGAAATCCTCGGCATCGACATACGGCGGGTTCGACAGGATCAGGTCGAAACGCTGCCCCGGCAACCCCTCGAACCCATCGCCCTGCACGGTGAACACACGTTCTTCAAGACCATGGCGCTCGATGTTCTGGTTGGCCACTTCCAACGCCTCGAACGACAGGTCGGCCAGCACCACCTCGGCCTCGGGGAACACGTCGGCGCTGACGATGCCGATGCAGCCGGAGCCGGTACACAGGTCGAGAATGCGCGCGGGTTCGGCAGCCAGCCATGGCTCGAAGCGTTTTTCGATCAGTTCGCCGATAGGAGAGCGCGGGATCAGCACGCGCTCGTCGACGATGAACGACATGCCACAGAACCACGCCTCGCCAAGCAGGTACGCGGTCGGCACGCGTTCTTCGATACGTCGCTTGAGCAGGCGCTGCAGCTTGACCAGCTCGTCGTCTTCAAGACGGCAATCGAGATAGGCGTCGGCCACTTCCCATGGCAGATGCACCGAACCCAGCACCAGCAGGCGTGCCTCGTCCCAGGCGTTGTCGGCGCCATGCCCGAAAAACAGCCCCTGCTCATGAAAACGGCTGACAGCCCAACGGATGTGGTCGCGCAGGGTGCGCAGGCGGGAAGTGATCACGGGCAGACTCCTTTAAAGACGACCGGCAATTCTAACAGCCTGGAACACAAATGGGCCCGCCAATACGCCTCTGGCCGCAATTGTGCTCATGCCTGCAGGCCGCTATCCACGCCGCATGCACGCTAAGCCATTCACATAAGTCGCCAAGCAGGGGACAATAGGTGAAAAGCCCTATCCAAAGGAGCCCCTGATGTCCGTTCCAACGACGATGTTCCACCTCAGCGGTCGCGGTTATCCGCCGGCCAAGCTGAGCAACGCCAGCCTGGTGATTATCGATGCGCAAAAGGAGTACCTGAGCGGGCCCCTGGCGCTGTCGGGCATGGACGAAGCGGTGGCCAACATCGGCAAACTGCTCGAGGCTGCACGCAAGGCCGGCCGGCCCGTGGTGCATGTGCGCCACCTGGGCACCGTGGGTGGCCTGTTCGACCCACAGGGCTCGCGCGGCGAGTGGATTCCGGGCCTGGAGCCGCAGGGCGATGAAGTCGTCATCGAAAAACGCATGCCCAACGCTTTCAAGAACACCACCCTGCACGAGACGCTGCAGAAGTACGGCCACCTGGACCTGATCGTGTGCGGCTTCATGAGCCACTCCAGCGTCAGCACCACCGTGCGCCGCGCCAAGGACTACGGCTATCGCTGCACCCTGGTCGAAGACGGCTGCGCCACCCGCGACCTGCCGTTCAAGGACGGCGTGATTCCGGCCGCACAGATCCAGCAGAGCGAAATGGCGATCATGGCCGACAACTTTGCCTGTGTCGCACCCGTCAACAGCCTGATCTGACCACCCGACAGGCAAGTGGAACCACTCTGGGGCGTTCGGGTCCAACCCCGGATACCCTTTGAGGAAAGTCGGAATGAAGTTATCCAGTTTCGACGCCAGGCGCCTGCGTCCCCGCGAACAACGCAATTGGGGCGCACGCCTGGCCACGGCGTTCTCGGCACTGCTGGCGATACTCGGCGTGCTCCTGACCATGGCCGGCGTCGCTGGCCTGCTGGGCCATGCCGAGGCGCTGGGCGAGCTCAACAACAACCGCCCCGGCGCTGCCGTGGTGCTGGGCCTGGGCTTGCTGTCGCTGTACCTGGGCGTCTGGTCCTGGCGCCGCAGCCGGCTGCGCCTGCGCCGTGCCAGGGGGCTGAACCTGTCGCCGCACCTGATGAAGAAACACGATTGACTGCAACCCTGTGGGGAGTCGCGTAAACTGCGCCGCCCAGGCGGAGGCTTACATGCAAGACGACGATTTTTCCCTGTTCAAGAGCCAGATGCACGGCGTCAAGCCGATCCGGCATGATCGCGCCGACACCGGCAAACCCAAGGCCGACCGCAAGCAGCTGGCCAGCCTGCGCCAGGCCGCGACCGTGCGCAGCGACCAGACGGTGATCGACGGTCTGTCCGATCAGTTCGTCATCGACGTGGGCCCGGAAGACGACCTGCACTGGAGCCGCGATGGCGTGCAGGAAAGCCAGATGCGCAAGCTCAAGCTTGGCCAGATCGGTTTCGAAGGCAGCCTGGACCTGCACGGCATGACCGTGGAGAAAGCCCGCGAGACCCTCTGGGCATTCCTGGCAGAGGCCACGCGCTTCGAGGTGCGCTGCGTGCGAGTCACCCACGGCAAGGCGGTGCGGCTCGATGGCAAGCGTCCGATGATCAAGAGCCACGTCAACACCTGGCTGCGCCAGCATGCCCAGGTACTGGGTTTTACCTCGTGCCAGGCGCGTCACGGCGGCACCGGCGCGGTGTATGTCATGCTCAAGCGGACCATGCTTGAAGGGCGTGACGAGTAACGCCGCGCTTGCAGCGCCGTCACAGCCGCCGTACCCTTCGCTTTTGCGATAAATCCCACAGGTAGATCCATGTCCCTGGAACAGCACTACACCGCGATTCTCGGCCAACTCGGCGAGGATGTTTCCCGCGAGGGCCTGCTCGATACGCCCAAGCGGGCTGCGAAGGCCATGAAGTACCTTTGCCGCGGCTACGACCAAACCCTGGAAGAGGTGACCAACGGCGCCTTGTTCAGCTCCGACAACAGTGAAATGGTCCTGGTCAAGGACATCGAGCTGTACTCGCTGTGCGAACACCACATGCTGCCGTTCATTGGCAAGGCGCATGTCGCCTATATCCCGAGCGGCAAGGTGCTGGGCCTGTCCAAGGTGGCGCGCATCGTCGACATGTACGCTCGCCGCCTGCAGATCCAGGAAAACCTCAGCCGCGAGATCGCCGAGGCGGTTCAGCAGGTGACCGGCGCGCTGGGCGTGGCCGTGGTGATCGAAGCCAAGCACATGTGCATGATGATGCGCGGTGTGGAAAAACAGAATTCGTCGATGATCACCTCGGTGATGCTCGGCGCCTTCCGCGACAATGCTGCCACCCGCAGCGAGTTCCTCAGCCTGATCAAGTAATCGGCCGAGGTTCTGCGAGCCGACCTGCCCAGGTCGGCTTTTTTCATTGTGAGGAGTTGCCATGATCGTCAAAGCACTGCGGGTTGGCCTTGGCCAACTGATCGTCTTCCTCGACTGGGTCAGCCGCCCGAGCAAACTCAAGCGTGATGCGGCCGCCCAGGCGAATATCGAGCAGCAGGCCAAGGGGCTGAGCCTGTATCAGTTTCACGCTTGCCCCTTCTGCGTGAAGACCCGCCGCACACTGCACCGCCTGAACGTGCCGGTGGCGCTGCGTGACGCGAAGAACAACGAACAGGATCGCCAGGCCCTGCTGGAGCAAGGCGGCAAGATCAAGGTGCCGTGCCTGCGCATCGAGGAAGACGGCAAGACCACCTGGATGTACGAGTCCAAGGTGATCATCGACTACCTGAACCAGCGGTTCTCGGCGGTCTGACAGCGCTTGGCCGGCAGGGCTGCTCCCTGCCGGTAAAACACCATCAATCGATCATGGGCACATGCCGCTCATGCGAGGCCACGCGTTCCAGCCAGGCGCGAATCTTCGGGTAATCATCCAGCAGGAAGCCAGCTTCGTGGGCCACATGGGTGTAGGCATACAACGCCACATCGGCAATCGAGTACTTGTCACCGACCAGGTAGGGCGTTTCCTGCAACTGTTTCTCCATCACCTTCAGCGCCTTGTGCCCGCCCTTCTGCAACGACTTGTATTCATCGACGCGATCTTCGGGCATGCCCAGGTAGAACTGGATGAAACGTGCCACGGCAATGTAGGGCTCATGGCTGTACTGCTCGAAGAACTGCCACTGCAGCACTTGCGTACGTAAACGCGGTTCACTCGGCAGGAACAGGCTACCTTCGGCGAGGTAGTTAAGAATGGCGTTGGACTCCCACAGATAACTGCCGTCCTCCAACTCCAGCACCGGCACTTTGCCGTTAGGGTTCTTGACCAGAAACTCAGGGCGCTCGGTCTCGCCATTGAGGATGTTCACGGGACACCATATGTACGGAATATCAAGCAAGTGCAACATCAGCTTGACCTTGTAGCAGTTGCCCGACTGGTAATCCCCGTAGACCTTGTACATTGTTCCCCCCTCTCCAAAGCTGAAACGAAACCGCCGTCCATAGTTGGCGACTGTACGGTTAAATGCAATGGTTGCTGTATGGCAAAACTCGCCCTATCGCAGCGTAGTCTGAAAAACCCGCTTACACCCGCACAAGGATTACTGCATGCCTGACGCCACCTCTGCGCCAATGCGTCCGCTGGCCGACACCTCCCCCTCGGCGGTGGTCGCCGGTTTCATTGCCATGCTCACGGGCTATACCAGCTCGCTGGTGCTGATGTTCCAGGCGGGCCAGGCGGCCGGCCTGACCACCGCGCAGATTTCCTCGTGGATCTGGGCGCTGTCGATCGGCATGGCGGTATGCAGCATTGGCCTTTCACTGCGTTATCGCACGCCCATCACGGTCGCCTGGTCGACCCCCGGCGCAGCCTTGCTGATCACCAGCCTGGGCGGCGTGAGCTATGGCGAGGCAATCGGCGCCTACATCACCTGCGCCGTACTGGTGGTGATCTGCGGGCTCACAGGCAGTTTCGAACGCCTGGTACGGCGCATTCCGGCATCGCTGGCCGCGGCCCTGCTGGCCGGCATTCTGTTCAAGATCGGCAGCGAGATCTTTGTTGCGGCCCAGCATCGGACCGCCCTGGTGCTGGGGATGTTCTTCAGCTACCTGCTGATCAAGCGGTTGTCGCCGCGCTATGCGGTACTGACCGCGCTGGTGGTGGGCACCGCGATCGCCGCAGTGATGGGGTTGCTGGACTTCAGCGGCTTCCACCTGGAGGTGGCGACACCGGTATGGACCACGCCGTCGTTCTCGCTGGCCGCGACCATCAGCATCGGCATCCCCCTGTTCGTGGTGGCGATGACTTCACAGAACATGCCGGGTGTGGCGGTGCTGCGTGCGGACGGGTACCAGGTACCTGCCTCGCCGCTGATTTCAGTGACGGGCCTGGCCTCGCTGCTGCTGGCCCCGTTCGGCTCGCACGGCATCAACCTGGCGGCCATCAGCGCCGCGATCTGTACCGGGCCGCATGCCCATGAAGACCCGAGCAAGCGGTACACCGCGGCGGTCTGGTGCGGGATTTTCTATGGCATTGCCGGCGTGTTCGGCGCCACCCTGGCGGCACTGTTCGCCGCGTTGCCCAAGGAGCTGGTGCTGTCGATTGCCGCACTGGCGCTGTTCGGCTCGATCATGAACGGTCTGACGGTGGCGATGAGCGAGGCCAGGGAGCGCGAGGCAGCCTTGATCACATTCATGGTCACGGCCTCGGGCTTTACCCTGTTCTCGATCGGCTCGGCGTTCTGGGGGATTGTGGCGGGGGTACTGACGCTGATGATCCTGAACTGGCGCAAGGCTGCCTGATCGGTACGGGAGGGCCTGGCCCTCCCCTGCCCCACCCGCTAGATAGCGGTGGCACCACCATCGATTGCCAGAGCCTGGCCAGTGGTGAATGCCGCACCGTCGCTGCACAGGTACAGGACCGCTGCAGCGACTTCCTCGACCTTGCCCACGCGGCCGACCGGGTGCATGGCGGCGGCGTATTCAGCCTTGCGTGGATCGGCCTCGTAGGCACGGCGGAACATGTCGGTGTCGATCACCGCCGGGCACACCGCATTCACCCGGATCAGTTTCTTGGCGTACTCGATGGCGGCCGACTTGGTGAGCCCGATCACGGCATGCTTGGATGCGCTGTAGATACTCATCTTGGGCGCAGCCCCCAGGCCGGCGACCGATGCGGTGTTGACGATCGCACCGCCGCCCTGGGCGAGCATCAGTGGCAACTGGTGCTTCATGCACAGCCACACGCCCTTGACGTTGACGCCCATGATCGCATCGAATTGGGCTTCGCTGCCGTCGGCCAGGCGCCCCTGCTCGATTTCTATACCGGCATTGTTGAAGGCGTAGTCCAGACGACCGTATGCCTCGACAGTGCGCGCCATCAACTGCTGCACGTCCTGCTCGCGGGTAACGTTGCAAGGTACGAACAGTGCCTGGCCGCCGGCGGCCTGAATCAACCCGACCGTGTGTTCGCCACCGGCGACGTCCAGGTCTGCCACCACGACCTTCAGGCCTTGTGCGGCGAATGCCAGCGCCGTGGCCCGGCCGATGCCGGCGCCGGCCCCGGTGACCAGGGCAACCTGGCCGGAAAAAGTCATGCTCATCGATAACTCCCGCAACGTAGTGAGGACAATGGCGGGAGTCTAGTCATCGGCGGTGGCTCCTGGGCAGCATCATCAGGCACGCAGTGAACACACCATCGAACCGGGTGATTTTAGCTGCTAGGCTCAATCATCCAGATGGATCAATCACCATTCGCCACAAGGCTGGACCTTGCCGATTTGCCGATGCAGGCCTATCAACAGGGTTTGCCTTCCAGAGAGAACCTTGCCATGACTGACAGGACCAACCGCCGATTCCTGCTTGCCAAGCGCCCCACCGGGGCAGTGACACGTGATGACTTTACCTTTGAAACCGTGCCTGTGAGCGAGCCTGTCGAGGGACAGGTAGTGGTGAAGAACCTGTACCTGTCGCTGGACCCGGCCATGCGCGGGTGGATGAACGAGGGCAAGTCCTACATTGCGCCTGTAGGTATCGGCGAGGTCATGCGAGCACTGGGTGTCGGTGAAGTGGTGGCGTCCAGGCACCCTGACTATGCCGTGGGTGATACGGTGAGCGGAGCCCTTGGTGTACAGGATTACTTCATTGGCGAGCCCAAGGGCCTGCATAAGGTCGACCCTAGGCTGGTACCGTTGCCACGCTATCTCTCCGCCCTGGGCATGACCGGAATGACGGCCTACTTTGCCCTGCTGGAAGTGGGTGAGCCCAAGACGGGCGAAACCGTGGTGATCTCGGGTGCAGCGGGAGCGGTCGGCAGCATTGCCGGGCAGATCGCCAAGCTCAAGGGCTGTCGTGTGGTCGGGATTGCCGGCGGCGAGCAGAAATGCCGCTACCTGGTCGATGAACTGGGCTTTGACGGGGTTATCGACTACAAAGCCGAAGACGTACTGGAGGGACTCAAGCGCGAGTGCCCAAAAGGGGTGGATGTGTACTTCGACAACGTCGGCGGGGACATCCTCGATGCAGTGCTCAGTCGCCTGAATTTCAAGGCGCGGGTGGTGATCTGTGGTGCCATCAGCCAGTACAACAACAAGCAGGCGGTCAAGGGCCCGGCCAACTACCTCTCGCTGCTGGTAAACCGCGCGCGCATGGAAGGTTTCGTGGTGATGGACCATGTGGCCAAGTACGGCACCGCAGGCAACGAAATTGCCGGCTGGCTGGCCAGCGGCAAGCTCAAGAGCAAGGAGGATGTTGTCGAGGGGCTGGAGACCTTTCCCGAAGCGCTGCTGAAGCTGTTCAGCGGGGAAAACTTTGGCAAGCTGGTGTTGAAGGTATAAGAGGAACGACTTCGCCAGCAAGGCCGGCTCCTCCTTGTAGGAGCCAGCCTTGCTGGCGAAAAACCGGGTCGCTTAGCCGCGAATTTCGGCTACCACTGCAGCCAGCGCTTGAGCAGGGTCAGCCGCCTGACTGATCGGGCGACCGATTACCAGGTAGTCGGAGCCGGCGTCCAGCGCCTGGCGCGGGGTAAGGATACGACGCTGATCGTCCAGGGCGCTGCCGGCAGGACGAATGCCCGGAGTCACCAGCTGCAACGACGGGTGCGCGGCCTTCAGGGCCGGGGCTTCCAGGGCGGAGCACACCAGGCCGTCCATGCCGGCCTTCTCGGCCAGGGCGGCCAGTCGCAGCACCTGCTCCTGCGGCTCGATGTCCAGGCCAATACCGGCGAGGTCTTCACGCTCCATGCTGGTCAGCACGGTCACACCGATCAACAGCGGCTGTGGCCCGCTGCGCTGGTCCAGCACGTCGCGACAGGCCGCCATCATGCGCAGGCCGCCAGAGCAGTGCACGTTGACCATCCACACGCCCATTTCGGCTGCGGCCTTCACGGCCATGGCGGTGGTGTTGGGGATATCGTGGAACTTGAGGTCCAGGAACACTTCGAAGCCCTTTTCACACAGGGTTTCAACGATGCCCGACGCACTGCTGGTGAACAGCTCCTTGCCGACCTTGACCCGACACAGCGCGGGGTCCAGCTGATCGGCCAGTTTCAGGGCGGCGTCACGGGTAGGGAAATCCAGGGCGACGATGATAGGCGTCTGACAGGCGGACATGGGCAGGCTCTCTGGGCAAGTCGAAATCGGCGCGCATTGTAGCCGATGCGCAGTGCCAATGGGGGCCGGTGATCGCGAATTCGCCCCCAGGTGGTGGGCCTCTTATACTTGAACCATCGACGCTCGTGTCGAGTCCAACATCACAGAGGCGGCGCCATTCGCCGTCGATAAGGAGAAGCTCATGCCCTGGTATGCCTGGTTGATCTTGCTGGTTGCCATCGGCTCGATTGTCGGTGGCTTGATGATGCTGCGTGATACGGCGAAGAAGCTGCCCTTGACCGAAGAGCAACTCAAGCGCGTGCATGAGCGCAATGCCGAAGCCGATGCCAAGGACGCGCAAGACCGATAAGCGTGGCGCTTCCCCGCCTTCTGCAGGCGCCGGCATTGCCGGCGATGAGCCCATGCCATTTGATGATAAAAACGGATCGAGCATTGCCCGACCCGCCCCTCCTCAGGTCACTTGACCGCCAGTTTGTCCCGGTTGCGCTCGATCAGCGCCTGGCCGATCCCCTTCACCTCCAGCAACTCATCCACTGACTCGAACGCGCCGTTGGCTTCGCGGTAGGCCACGATCGCTTCAGCCTTGGCCTTGCCGATACCTGCGAGCGACGACTGCAGTGTCGCCGCATCGGCAGTGTTCAGGTTGACGGTGGTTGAGGCGAGCGCTGCGCTGACTGTAGTGACTGGCAAGTCGCCCGCGGCCTTGGTGGCCGCCGCAAACGACGGCAGCGAGAACGCGCTGAGCAGCGCGAGCAGCAGAGAAACAAGAAAGGTATTGCGCATAACGGTGGCACTCCTTGGTGTGTGAGCTTGCTAAGGCAGCGATTCCTTGGCTGCCTGTAAAACCTAGCGGCTCAAGAACAACAGATCCACAGTCAAGGTCAAAAGGATTCAAACAAGATGTGAAAGAAATGTAAAAATGTGTAGGAAATGTTACCGTTTTGGCCGTCCAAAAACTCTTACACGGGATGTGCAGCGGTGCGCGAAGGGAAGAACAAGCTGGTTGATGGATTTCCGTTTACATTCAAGCATCAGCGCTCGACAGTTCATCTGAACGCGCCTGTGAGCACTGCGCTGGCGGCAACGCTTACGCTGTTGCTTGGCCAGGAACGCCCGTCAAACCGGACAAGCGCGCCACTATCTACAGGCGATAGCCCATTGTTTGCCAAGCGCCAAGCGATTGAGACCCTCCCAAAGAGGATCCGCTTTACGCGCGGTACCCGCAAAAGCTGTGGCATGTTCGACTGGCCAATCGAAGAGCTGATAAACACTGCGGAAGCGCACCGCCGCGGCGCGAGTGTGCCCGGCGTGGTTGGCTATGGGTATACCAGGTCACGCATGGGGTTGATGAATGACTTCGTCATCATCACAGAACTGTTGCAGAACTACACAGACGGCTATCAGTGGATACTCGCCAAGCCTGAAGAAGTGGAGCGGGTGATCGGTGCGGCGTTCGAGTTGTTGCTTTCGCTGAACAGCAGCGGGATCTATCACATGGATCTATGGGCGGCGAATGTGATGATGTGTAACGACGGGGTGGGGGCAACGCATGCGATCGATTTAGAGAATTGCTTTGCCACCGCACCACGGTTTTTGAGTGAAACCCTGGGCTTTCAACTGGGGTTCTTCTATCGCAGAGAGGTAGGGGGGCTGGTTGGGGAGTCGGCGTACGACGCTTTAGTAGCGCGAGCCCTGGAAACCTGCGAGGGGATTAATCGGGAACGATTTCATGCTGTGTACCAAATGGCCAAGCACCATCATATTGGTCGCAAGGAACGACGGGATATTTTTTTGAGTGGGCGAGTGGTATTGGGGTGACGACAAGAGGAAACGTATGGGGCGGCACTGTTTTTTTTGTGAGGGCCGATAACGGCTAGCCGTCAGACAGGCCAAGCATATGGGGCACGAAAAATGTAATGACTCGTTCCCAGATCCGCCGCCCGGCAGTCGTTACAGCTGGATACTGTTAACCCCAAGGCCCGCTCTCAAAGATATACAGCGCCTGTTCAGCCGCTTCGGCATTGACGGCCTGATAGATCGTAAGCACTCCATAAACCCCACCTTGTCAAAGATGGTGCGGTGCGTTGCCGATACACTTGAGGCACGCACCTCCACGGCAGCAGGGCTTCGTAAGCCTCAACTGAGGACGCCTGTGGCAGGCGTTCCAGTGCGCAATAGGGCTTTTGGTCGTTAGCTTTGGCGGTTTCGACCAATCTGTAAAGTTGACCACTGGCCACCGCGCCGTTAGGCGTGTCGCTAAACAACCGGTTATTTCGTCCCATCACGAAGGGGGGATCGCGCGCTCTGCGACGTAGTTGTCGATCGGTAGGTAGCCTTTCTCCACCTACCGTTCAAGTCTGCTCCAGTTGCTTGCCAGATAACTAATGGCTTTCCGAACGCGTTCTGAGCGCTAACTCGTGGTTGTGTCTTTTCGCTCCAGCTTTTCAATTGAGCAACTATCGGCAGGCTTTGTTCGTGAGGACCGGTTTTACGCTCAGCGTCGCTGCCGCCCTTCAAGTCGCGTTCGATCCCATAAAGCTTGTTGATCAAATTCAGCGCGATGTCGGCATTACCCGTCTTGCTTTTGGGCTGCACTTTTTGTGCTTTCACGAATTTGCGACGTGCGTCCGCCCAGCATCCCTAGCGCTCACTCTTGCTTGGGCGCCCAGTGCGTTGTAACCGGCATAATCATCGCTCATGACGTAGACACGATAGCCATCGAAAAGGCGTGTAGACACTTCCTGCGCTCGGCTGGTGGAGTAATCAAAAAGGATGACCTGCTTATCCGGTGGACCGCCGCTTTGCACCCACATCCACGACTGGTTGTTTGGCTCGCGGTCAGGTTCTTTCAACACCTGCACCTGCGTTTCATCGCAGTAGATGATTCGACTGGCTAGCAGGCGGTCGAGCATCAGCTTCAGCAGCGGCTGGAAGTGCTCGCTGCACTGGATAACCCACCTTGCCAAGGTTTGGCGCGGGATATCAATGCCGTGGCGACCCAGCACTGTTTCAAAGCGGTATGGCGGCAAACCGTCTACATATTTGGTGGTCAGCATCATCGCCAGTACGCTGGGGCTAGATATGTTTTTTCAATCACCTGAGTCGGTTTGTCCGCCGTGGCCGGTGCAGCCTCACAGTCGCGGCAACTGTAGACTTTACGAACGTTTTTGATTACCCGTACCGGCTTCTGCGTCTTCGTCGGCAACGTCGGCAATGCTTTCTGCGTTATCGAAAAGGGCTAGCTGGAGTGTAGCAGGGTCAGCTGTCTGCTCGGACTTGCGCCCGAACAAGCGCTGACGCAGCAGCGCGTTTTCCTCTTCGAGAAAACCGACCCGTGACTGCGTCTTCGCAAGCATCTGCTTGAGTAGCTAAAGATAGAACGTGCCTCACCGAAACCGGGCCTACACAGTTGACCAGGGACCGAAGTGCTCTGGCATATCTCGCCATGCGGCACCCGCGAACAGCCCCCAGAGCAAGCCATCAAGCCTCAAACAGTCGCCTGGAGGGGAGCCGGCCCCCGCCATGGTTTTCGATAAAGAGATCGGCAACTACATCCCAGGCCTCATACGAGAGTTCATAACGCTTTCACATCACAGAACTACTTTCCGTAGATGGCTGGAAACTCTACAAAATCTCAGTTTTCGAGGGGTGGTGATTAAATTTCTCGACATATCGTACAGAGCCTAACCTATACACTGCAGGTATATATTGGTCAACAACAGCAAGATAAGACTGCTTCGCTGGGATTCGCTGACCATTATCGGGAAACTAGCTTGACGGCGCTGCTTGATCAGCTTGTTTAGACCGCATCGGCACCGCCAACAAAATCGCCACTGGCAACCAGAACAACGTCCAGTAGTCACCAGGTCGAGTAAAGACTCGCTCAACATCCGTCAGCATGGCGATCAGCGCAAAGACCAGTGCAGGAAATGCAAGGCGCACCCAATAGTTGCTGCGCAGTTTCCACGCTTTATGTGCCAACGCCAGCAGACCCGCACCGAGCAAGGCAAGCGAGACGATACCACTATCGTAGACCTGTTGGAGGTACAAGCTATGGGCATGAGGGGAAACTTGAACACCATCAGGCCAGCGATACTCGAATGGTGTACCCAGCCCGTGCCCAACGGCCCAGTGACCTGACATGACTTTAAAATAGTAGACCCAAATAGGCCCGCGCCCAGATAACTGTTTTTCCTGAAACTCGACAACCAACTGTGGCCAAAACTTGATGAC
This sequence comes from Pseudomonas palmensis, assembly GCF_049942755.1. Taxonomy (NCBI): domain Bacteria; kingdom Pseudomonadati; phylum Pseudomonadota; class Gammaproteobacteria; order Pseudomonadales; family Pseudomonadaceae; genus Pseudomonas; species Pseudomonas palmensis. The sequence continues at coordinate 3,806,567 of NZ_CP187958.1, read as the reverse complement.
CAGTGCAAGAACAAGCACTGTACCAATCCCCAGCAACCACCAACCGAGCCTGGAGTTTTGTAAAATTATGACAGCCACAATGCCACCCAGCAAAGCAAACCATGCCCCCCTGGTATAGGTCAACAATACATAGAGGCTCAACAGCATGAAGATAGCGAGCCAAAACAGCACTGACTTGAACGCCGTGCGTTTATCCAGTGCCACACCGAGCGCCCAAATAGCAATGGCACCGTGAAAAATACCGGCGACCACAGGCCAGCCGTAATTGGCAAAATTTCCAATACCCGAGCGATCAATACGGTAGGCACGATAGGCCAGTGGTTTATCCAGAATGCCAAACTGATAAACAATGCTGACTAGGGCACCTACAGCCACCATGACCACCCCTGCCAACAACGCTTTTTTCAGAAAACCCTCATTGTAGGACATTAATAAGTAGATCGCTTGAAGATACAGGGCAATCAACAACCCTCGTTTCGCAAGCGAGAACGCATCCTTTTCAGATCCTGTTGCCCATACTGTACTCAAGCCGACCCAAAGCAGAAAAAAAAACCATGGAATATAGTGAACCGACGGTACACATTTATTCCGAACGATCAATTTGTAGAAAATAAAAATTAACGCTGGCAAAAGAAGCCATATATATACTTGAGCATTCCTCGCACTACCGGACTGAATCCAAACCTTACCACTCAACTGAATGAATAACCCGACAGCCAGCATCCAGATCAAAACAAGCTGCCAGCTTCGACCTCTAGAGCAATGACCTGGCAACACTTCTATTCCATTCATAACTACTACTTCCCAAAAAAATCAAAATGCGTTTTTATTAATGAAGCCTTTAAAAACAGTAAGAAATATAATTTTCAGATCAACCCAGAGTGACCAGTTATCGATGTACCAAAGATCGTACTCGACACGCTTTTGCATTTTTTCAAGCGTATCAGTCTCCCCGCGGTAGCCACTGACCTGAGCCCAACCGGTAATACCTGGCTTAACCTTATGCCGCTGCATGTAAGACTCGACCAATTCCTTGTAGTACTCGTTATGCGCCAACGCATGGGGGCGAGGCCCAACAATCGACATACGCCCTTGGAGCACATTGAAAAACTGCGGTAGTTCATCAAGGCTGGTACGCCGTAAAAACGCCCCGACTTTGGTCACTCGCACATCGTCGCGCGTGGCCTGGGTAACGCCACCTTCGCTATGCACTACCATTGAGCGAAATTTGTACACTTTGAAATGTTTGCCGTTGATGCCCGTTCGATACTGTTTAAACAGAATCGGCCCAGGGGACGACACCCTGATTGCAACAGCAATCACCAGGCAAACCGGGAGTATCATTAGGCTGATCAAGCCTCCAATAATCAAGTCCTCAAGGCGCTTGACCACCAACGCCGAGCCATCCATCGGGCTGCAGCTAAGGTCCAATGAATACAAGCCAGCAATATGGCTCACCTTGTGGTTCAGCAAGCGGATATCACCCCATTCCGGAATGAAGCGAACCGCAACGGTGTGGTGGCGAAGCGCATACATGATAGAGCGAATGACGCCCCCTTCACTGAGCGGTAGGCACAGCCATACTTCATGCACGCCTAACTCATCAACTTTGGCGACCAAGCTGTCCACCCAGTCGTCGTTTTGACTAAACGCAAGGCTTGTGGAAATACGAAAACCGTCTTCTTCCAAGGTGCGGCCACTGTTTAGCTGACTGGCGGACTGCCCTCCGGAATCAACCAGCAGTACGCTCTTCAGGTTCAGTCCAGAGCCGCGTATGCGACGTAATATCAAAAATACGGAAAAGCGTAGCAACAAACACAGTGCCCCTCCCGTAAACAACATTACGCTGAACCAGATGCGGGAATAGTTATCTGAAATCTTCAGGAAAAACGTCAACGATAAAAGAACGCCTGCAGCAGACAGCCAGCAAACCACCAGGACACCGAGTTGGCGCCAGAAGGACTGACCTCGTTGCGAGCCATAAACTCCGCCCAACGCCAGGCAGATCACGACCACAATGGCCGTAATCATCGTTGCGGTGTTGTAACGCCCCGTCATTTCAAAGTGCTGAAAACGGTAATGGAAGGCAAACAAGCCCGCCACCAAGACGATGACCATGTCCGTTAACGCGACAAAAAAAGGAACGGGATACCGTTCTGCAAATGTTGGTTGATACCGATGAGTGACTTGCATGTCTTTGAACAGGCCCCAATCTCTATAAAACACTGGTTAGCATGCAATGCAGCCGGGCACCGCCCCGCAGCCAAACCCCTAACCCTACACAGCAACTCAGAGGCGCCAGCACCGCCTGAGTCACTATCAGTCATGCTTTACTTTTTTTGGTTTGACACGCCCGTACTTGTCTTCAAAGCGAACGATATCGTCTTCACCCAGGTACGTACCTGATTGAACCTCGATGAGCTCCAACGGGATAACACCTGGATTTTCCAATGCATGAACCTGGCCGATAGGGATGTAGGTGGATTGGTTCTCCGTGACCAGATAGGTTTTGTCGCCATTGGTGACACTCGCCGTACCACTCACCACAATCCAGTGCTCGGCTCGGTGATGGTGCATCTGAACGGATAGCTTGGCTCCGGGTTTTACGGTGATACGCTTGACCTGATAACGATGCCCACTGTCGATCGAATCGTACACACCCCAAGGACGATACACTTCACGGTGATTGGCATGCTCATGGCGCTGATCCTGCTTGAGCTGCTCAACAATCTTTTTGACGTCTTGCACATGACTCTTGTGGGCAACCAGGACGGCGTCCTTGGTCTCGACAATAACAAGATCCTCGACCCCTACCGTCGTCACCAGCCGATGCTCGGCATGCACATAGCTATGACGAGTACCGTGTTGAAGAACATCCCCCTTCAAGACATTCCCGTTGATGTCCTTTTCGCTGACATCCCACAGTGCAGACCATGACCCGATGTCACTCCATCCAGCATCCAGCGGCACCATGGCGGCATCGGCCGTTTTTTCCATCACCGCATAATCGATCGAGTCGTCCGGGCACTCGCTAAATGCTTTTGCATCAATACGGGTGAAGTACAGGTCCTGCTCTGCACCTGCCAATGCCTGCTGGCACGCCTTGAGAATGTCGGGCTGGAACGCCTCCAGCTCTGCCAAATAGCGGCTGGCACGAAACATGAACATGCCACTGTTCCAAAAATAGTCCCCAGAAGCAACATAATGCTGGGCAGTGGACAAGTCCGGCTTCTCCACGAAACGGTTAACCTTGAACCCTTCACTACCAAGCACTTCGCCCTTCTGGATGTAGCCATAACCGGTTTCAGGGTAGGCCGGTACGATGCCAAAGGTCACAAGTTTGCCTGCTGTGGCTAACACCATGGCAGCCTCAATACTGGCATGGAACGCAGGCACGTCTTGAATCAAGTGATCGGCAGCCAAAACCAGCAGCAACGGATCCTGACCTTCCTCTATGGCCTGTAATGCCGCCAGAGCAATGGCAGGTGCCGTATTACGCCCCATTGGCTCCAGCAGAATGTTGGCCTGCTCCAGGCCAATCTGACGTAGCTGCTCTGCTGCAAGAAACCGATGCTGCTCGTTGCAAATCAAGCGCGGCGCTTGGGCGTCCAGCCCCTGCAGGCGCTCAATCGTTGCCTGCAGCATGGACTGATTTTGGTCGACCATCGGCAAAAATTGCTTAGGGTTAAGTTGACGCGAAAGCGGCCAGAGACGCGAGCCGGAACCGCCAGCCATGATTACCGGAAGCAACATGTGTTTTTGTCCTTTGAAGTCGTACTACCAAAAAATGAATTCTGCATGCCGTGCAGCACGCCCAACACATTACAACAAGAAAGAAAATTAAACCTCATCGATAAACCGAGCCAGAATCCGATCCTTGTCGAGAAAATCATGGGCGTATGCTGTAGCAATCAGGTTAGGCAAGGGCATAGTCAGGCAACCCTCAATCCCCCTAAGCAATGCCTCGACAGACTCGGGCTCTACCCGTTCTGCAATGCCTGGATGGTCCAGACACAACAAGCCCAGACTGGTCTCAGGGTCTGCGGTTATTACTGCATTGCCGCCTACTGCAAGGATGTTGGTCAGTTTTGATGGCAGTACCGCATCTGCAGCCCCGCGTTTCTGAATGACCAAATGGCAATCGGCGCTGGCGAGCAGCGCGGGCAAGTCCTCATAGGGTTGCAAAGGTGCAAAGACCACATTCGACAGTTGCTTCGATGCTGCCAACGCTTGCAATCGGGCCTTACCTGCGCCTTCGCCAACGATCAGGAACACAAGCTCTGCCCGGCCCTTAAGGCGATCCGCAGCTTCGATTACACTTTCCAGCCCCTGCTTTTCGCCTATGTTACCGGAGTAAAGCAGCACCTTCTTGGCTGGATCAATGCCCAGCCGCGCAAGCAATGCATCATTACGCGCAACATTGGCAAACCGTGCGGTTTCAGACCAGTTCGGAAAAAAACGCAACTGCTCAACGCTGACACCTTTGCTTTGGGCGCGCCGCAGCATGGCCGCAGAAATGCTTGAAACACGGTCAAATGCACGCAAAATGAGCCGTTCTGCACCATAAGCAATACGTTTTAACACGCCGCTGTTGGCAATCCCCAGACCAAACAATGCATCGACTTCAAAATCCTGAATGTGCAGAACGGACTTAGCGCCCGTCAGCTTAGCCAGCAGGAGCGTCTGAGGTGCACAAAATAGCGTCGGGACCACCAAAATGACCAGCTCTGGCTTCCACCTCAGCTGTGCCAGCATTGCCAACGAAGATGAGATAGAAAAACTTGCCAGGTGCAACAAGCGCGTTAGTGCCGCCGGTTTAGCCGGCACATAGAGCGGGCACCGGTAAATACTGACGCCCTCCTCTTGAGTACATTTGAAACGCCAGGACGAAAACGCAGGCCATACTTTCCAATCCGGATAGTACGGTGGTGCGGTAACAACCCGCACCTCATGGCCTTGCTCAGCAAGCCAGCGGGCCATTTCTCCGCTGTATTTACCGATTCCAGTCAGCTCTGGGCTGTAATTGATGCCATAAAGCAGAATTTTCATCAGTGAGCCCGAGCGTTTTGCACATTGTCGACGTACCACTGATAGGCACTCTGCAAGCCTTGTTCAAGGCCAATACTGGCTGTCCAGCCCAACGCGGCCAAACGCGAAACGTCCATCAGTTTGCGCGGAGCACCGTCAGGCTTCGTCGCATCGAACCTCAGCTTGCCCTGAAATCCGGTTACTTTGGCAACCGTGTTCGCCAACTCAGCAATCGTGCAATCGACGCCCGTACCAACGTTGATGTGAGAAAGCATTGGCTGTGTGTGTGCCTGATGTAGCTGGGGCTCGAGCTCCATGACATGCACGCAGGCAGCAGCCATATCGTCGACATGCAGAAATTCGCGCATTGGCTTGCCACTGCCCCAGATCACAACCTCGGTATCACCTCGCTGAGTAGCCTCGTGGAAGCGACGCAGTAACGCTGGAATAACATGGCTGTTTTCAGGGTGATAATTATCGTGCGGGCCATAGAGGTTAGTTGGCATCACACTACGATAATCGCGGCCATGTTGACGGTTGTAGCTTTCACAGAGCTTGATACCAGCAATTTTGGCCAATGCATAAGGCTCGTTCGTTGGTTCAAGCACACCTGTCAGCAACGCGGCCTCCGTCATAGGCTGCACTGCCAGCTTTGGATAGATGCAGGAAGAACCGAGAAATAGCAGCCTTTGAACACCACTCAGGTGGGCAGCTTGGATGATGTTGGCCTCAAGCATCAGGTTGTCAAAAATAAAATCGGCCGGATAGGTGTTATTCGCATGAATACCACCCACTTTGGCTGCGGCAAGATAAACCTGGTCAATGGCATGAGTTTGGAAAAATTGCCGAACCGCCGCCTGGTCGAGCAAATCCAACTCATCGCGCGTTGCGGTGAGGATGTTCGAGTAGCCAAGCGTCTTGAGCCTGCGAACGATGGCTGAGCCAACCATTCCACGATGGCCGGCCACAAAAATCGACTGCTCCAGATTACGGGCCACAATCAGTTCTCCACAGAAACAGGCAAGTCATGACCATGGGACTTCAGAAGCGCATGGCGCTGAGCTGCTTTCAAGTCCTCGCGCACCATCTCTTCGCACATTTGCTGTACGGTAATTTCCGGTACCCACCCCAATTTTTCTTTAGCCTTGGTTGGATCGCCCAACAAGGTTTCCACCTCTGCAGGCCGGAAATAACGTGCATCCACACGCACAACGACATCACCTACCTTCAGTGCCGGCGCCTTGTCACCTTCAATGTGTTCTACAATCGCATGCTCTTCGACGCCTTTACCTTCAAAGCGCAGCGTAAGACCTAGCTCAGCAGCCGACCACCGCACGAACTCACGCACCGAATATTGCACGCCGGTTGCAATTACGAAGTCTTCAGGTTGTTCTTGCTGCAACATCATCCATTGCATGCGGACGTAGTCCTTGGCATGACCCCAGTCACGTAGGGCATCCATATTACCGAGGAACAAACACTTTTCCAGGCCTTGGGCGATGTTCGCCAAGGCGCGTGTAATCTTACGTGTTACGAATGTTTCACCACGACGTGGCGACTCATGGTTGAACAAAATGCCGTTGCAGGCATACATACCATAAGCTTCACGATAGTTTACTGTAATCCAGTAGGCATAAAGCTTGGCTACCGCATAAGGGGAGCGAGGGTAGAACGGTGTCGTTTCCTTTTGAGGAGTCTCTTGCACCAGTCCATAGAGCTCAGACGTCGACGCTTGATAGAAACGTGTTTTTCTTTCCAGGCCCAACAAACGAATAGCTTCAAGAATACGCAGTGTCCCCATGGCATCAACGTCTGCGGTGTACTCCGGGGACTCAAAACTCACTGCAACATGGGACTGTGCCCCCAAGTTGTATACCTCATCAGGCTGTACTTCCTGAATAATACGGGTGAGGTTAGAAGAGTCACTCAAATCGCCATAATGCAAAACAAAATTGCGATTATCTACGTGCGGATCCTGATAAATATGGTCAACACGCTGAGTATTAAAAGACGAAGCACGGCGCTTAATACCATGCACTTCATAGCCTTTCTCCAAGAGAAACTCAGCCAAGTAAGAGCCATCTTGCCCTGTAACACCGGTAATAAGTGCCTTTTTCATTTTTCCGCCTTAAAAATATCATTTTTATTGAGTGGGACATACTCAATAAAATCAAGCCAACCATATTTAGAGGTATGCTTTATAACCCTACCCGCCTTACGAAACAAATCATCATAATACGAATACTGAAGAAATACATTTTTTGCATTATCTAAATGCTTAATAATACCATCTTTCCAATTTTCGCCTGACGTAGCATTCTTCCTAGGATCTTGATCTGGAGAATAGAAATTCTCAACAACACCACCATAATCTTTAAGAATATTATGATCACAGCCAAGCAGAAAAACCCTCGAGTACCCCATATAATACAAAACAGGCAAAACCATTACAGGGCTAGTTTGAGGAGCCAATACTGGAGAGGTAATATCTACAACAGAGTTAGACAAAGGTGACTTTTCAAGACAAAGATAAAAAATCTCTCGCCCCTTGAATATTCCATATTGCTCAACCATCGATCTAGTCTGAAGACCTAAAACTATCGCAGTACTCGCCGGCAATTCATTATCAGCTCGCTGCATCCATGAAATATACTCTTGCAATATTAAAGGTTCATGATAAGGAGCAAAAAAGTGAAATTTCGGAGACAGCAAATTTACCTGAGAATGGAGAAAAAAATTGCTTACACTAAAACAATCTTGTCCTGCTAAAAAACTCAAATCAACGCCTTTCAAACTAGGGCCTGTTGCCAATATAAATGCATCCTTCCCCAAGGCAGAGTTTTTCAAAGCACTATTATGCTGCAACAATGCCTTTTGGCCATTCAAAAAAAACCTAAATCGAACAGCTAATCTCAAAACAAATGGAATAAAAGCCAAAGGCACATACGCCTGAATGATGTAATAAACTTTTTTCTGAAAACTCATTTATCACTCCAAGTCTTCAACCAGATGACCATAGCTATTAATTTCTGAAATCGACCTAACATGAGCAGTTCGATCCTCATCATCCCCAAAACGATACTTAATCACTCTTGCGGGCACTCCCGCGACTATAGCAAAGGCGGGAACATCATGAGTCACAACACTTTTTGACGCGACAATTGCACCCAACCCAATCGTAACCCCCGCCATGATTTGTGCGTCCTGCCCAATCCAAACGTCATCCTCAATAATAGTTTCTTTTAAAACCTGTCTTCCGGAAAAGCAAATTGGAGTACCAACACAATTGAACTCATGATCGGACCCAATAATAGAAACTCCCGGCGCCATCAAAAGAAAGCGCCCCGCACGAACTCTCGGATAAATCGTACACCCCGCACCGACAAAACCAAAATCACCCAACTCAAAATCTTTCGCTATATAGCGCTGTTTAGGAACAACCCAACTTCTAACAGAAACATTACTCCATCCGTAGCGCTTCTTCCTAAACCACATCACAGATTCACGGAGCGTTATAAAAATCGCTTTATTTTTCTTCACAAATTTTCTTAAAGAGACCATAACGCCACTCACCTATGACTAGACTTAACTAAAAGACTACCAACGAGACAACCAAGAAAAACATAAAGATAACTGTAGCTAAGATTTGGAGAAACTGAAAGTATGAGAACAAAGCAGCTTAGCAAAATCCACTTGCCGTCAGAAAAACAAAAAAAAGAAAACAAAATCCCCAAGGTACCGACACACCCCAACTGTAAAATCAAGTTTGTAACAAACGGAAAGTTGTAAACTTCCGAAAAAGCGTACCCAAACAAAAGCGCATTCACACTAAGATCCGAAAGCGCTGTAACCATCAACTGCCTAACAGCTATCGACTCTAACCCCTGGGTATAAATCATAACTAAACATCATAAGAAAAAAACTGGAGAAGGAAGGCAACAACTACAAAAACAAAACAACTAAGCTCAATACTACTTTTTCTTATCGAAGACCAAAAAATAAAGAAAAACGAAAAAACAAAAACAAACATTGTCATCATGGAAATAGTAGTCGCAAATAAAAAAAAGCACATCAGCGCCAACGAAACCCTAGAGAAAAAACTAACTCGAATATCGTTCCTCGATGCAATATAATAGTACGAAAATACAGCCCCAAAAATTACAACCGCCATAAATGAAGGCTCAGAAAAACCTCCGGGAAACCGATAAAAACCTAAACGATTGCTTACTCCGCCATCAAATTGACTCGCAGTAGCCCCAATCATAAAAATATTGGCAAAAGAATCTAACACCCCGAAAAAATAAAGTACCATATAAAAAGCCTGAAAGCACACAGCTGAAAACACCACTGATCGCGAAAATTTTAGAGCACTTGATACACTCAACTTTGATATATAAAAGGATAGAAGAAACCCCAGAACCACAACCGAGAAAAATTTTAAACCTAGCATCCCAAAAAAATCTCGCCGCACATACGACGCATCACCAAAAGTCAAGTTAGGATCACTACGACCTTCAAGATTAGTTATGTGCGCAAAAAAATCTCCAACCTCATTCAATTGGCTTTGTATAAAAAAAGGCAGCATAACTGATAGAAAAAAACTCGACCAAAAAATCAAAAGCCTTCCGCTAATCAGAAGCTTCTTGCTTAAAGTCAAACATATAAAAAAATCAAGGAACAATAGAGCTAGCAAGAGACGATATGCGTCAATAAAAAAGCCATTCAGACTTATACCAACCTGAGGCAAAATTAACATCAAAGCCACAAGCCAGACTGGCAGCACTTTTTTTTCTCTGTAGTTATTTATTTCCAAGAAATATCAACCTCAAATAAGTACGCCCAGAAGCAGAGAAAAAATTAGAAACAAGCAATGAAGAAACCGAAGTCAATAACACACAGGCAACCCCACCATACAAGCCATAAAAATATATAAGTGGCACACCAAATAGCACACTAACAGCAAAACCCAAAATAGACCCCAACAGGATATTACCAGGCTCATCTACAATAGTAAAAAACGAGGATCTAAGCCCAAATAGAAAAACCGGAAATAGCGAGACAGCTAACCAAGACAACAACTCAATCAACCTAAGGGAAAATAATCCAGTAAAAATATGTGGCAAAAACTGATAATAAACCCTAAGAGCCAGCACAACTAAAAACACCACCCCCGCAACTAATAAAAACGAGTATGATATCTTTTTGATCATTACAAAAAAATTTTGACGATCGACATCATAAAGCCGAACAAGCCTTGGATAAAAAAACATATTAAGGGAAATAACAACAACAACTGACGCTTCAACCAGCCTAGCAGCTATCATGTAATCGCCATACTCAGCAGCTTCAGCAAACCAATTAAGCAGCAACTGATCAATTTTGCTATAACAAAGAAAAAGCAAAAAAGCAAAAAAAACAAAAGACGAACCAGATACTATTTTCTTAACGGCTTCTTTAACACGACGACTTTCAGCCGACTTAGAACCAAAGCATTTAAAAAAACTTAAACTATATATTAGTATTACAACCCCCCACTCTAGCGCCTGAACAAAAACCAAAGTCTCTACATCTACAGAAACCTCAAACATTAAAAAGAATGCAACCAACACGGTAACAACTATCATAGAAAACATTCTAACCAAAGCTTGAAATAACAACCGTTCCTCAGCACGCAGCAAAAGTTCAAATATATCAATAGATCGAAAAAATTGAAGCACCACTAAGAGCGAAAGGACGGGATAAAATCTCCCCGAAAAATAAAGAATAGCTATTGAAAGTAAAACAATTATCCCCGTCCAACCTGCTCGTAACAAACACAATCGCCGCAGAACAAATATCGCTTGCTCTGGGCGACCGACAAACTCTTTAATGGCGTAGGCATCAATGGAAAACTTAGACACACCGTAAACAAATGCCGCCACAACAACATAAAATGCAAAGTTCGAGAACTGCTCGACACTAAGCAAATGCTGCGCAGCGACCAAAAATCCAAAGCTATACAGCAATCGATAAAAGTTTTCGATGTATGTAAATGCAAGCCCTGAATATTTCCTAATAGATACCTTAGGCATGATTAGAGAGTTACACTTTCCAAAAAATCCAATGCCAACCAAAAACCCTCACCGCCGTTTTTATGCCCCTGCCAAACTTCAGGAATAAACTGAACACCTGGGTTCTTTTCTGCAAGCAATTTAGACAGCGCAGTAAAATCAACATCACCCTTACCAATCTCAATGCCTTCACCGTCAACGCCTTTGGCATCAACAATATGCATGTGGACATTATATGGAGCTATGATTTCTACGAACTTCATGAGATCCCAACCATAGTAATTGCAGGACATCATTGAGTGAGAAACGTCCAAGCAAATCTTAATCTCAGGATTTTCTTCACAGAATGCTCTTATTTCCTCAGCGCAGACAAACAGATTATGGTAGCTCTGACCGCCAAAATGCCACGGATAAGGAGGCATGGTCTGCACAGCGATCTGAACACCGCTCAAGTCCATACAGTTGAACGCATCAGCAATCTTCTTATACATTGCCGGCTTCAGCGCTGGATCAATAAACCCTTTATTATCCCAACCACCCGCATTAACTACAATTACCGGCCGATCAGTTTTCGGGAAAATATTCTTTAGTTCACGGGTAATGCCAACCACTCGCTCGAGTTCTCGAATTGAGTGCTGGCGATATTCCTCATCATCGGCGCATAGATCAAGAATATGGTCACCGGCAAACAGCTCAGGGCTATGTACTGCAAAGCCAAGCGGCTCCTGGCCATCGAAGAAATCGCTCAGGTTCACTTCAAGGTCTTTGTAAGACAAGTGAAACTCGACAAAATCGAGGTTAGAGTCCGTCACGATTTTGCGATAATCGTGGTATCGAACTGGTACACCAAACGGGCGATCAAATTTATAATCCGCGCGTTTCTGCACTACGCCATTAATATCTGAGTCGTAAAAGAAACCACCGGCATCAATATCACGGTTGGCAACCTTGCCGACCAGTTCATCAATACGGTTTGGTTGAATACCTTGGCCAGGGCTCTTGATAGCCACCATTGACCGCGTGATGATAGCGCCCTGCTTGATGGGCGTATTTGCAACTAAGCTCTTCGCCAAGTTTTCCCGGTTCATGAGTTCGCCTTGTGTAATTTCTCTTGGCAACTCGTCTGATCCCAGCCCCTCTTCGACATTGCGAATCTGCCGTACCATCTCAGCAAACTCATCAGGCAGAAGACTGACTTTATGGTCAGTTCCCTCCAACCCCTGATCAACCGTCAAATGTTTTTCAATAACACAAGCACCTAATGCAATAGATGCGATAGGAACGCATATTCCACGCTCATGCCCAGAGTACCCAACGAGTTTTCCGGTAATTTTCTTCAACCGACTCAGGTACTTCAGGTTTACGTCTTTGTACGGTGTCGGGTACGTAGAGTTGCAATGCAACAGTACATAATCCGCACCGAGGCGATCTAGAAACGCAACGGTACTTTTAATTTCACTTTCGCTGGACATGCCAGTTGAGCACAAAAATGGTTTGCCCGTTTTAGCAATTGCTTCCAGCAACTCGTAGTTGGTGAAGTCCGCCGAGGCTACCTTGTAAGCAGGCATGCCATAGGCTTCCAGTGCTGCCAGTGAGTCATGGTCCCACGGTGTGCACAGTGGAAGTACATTCTTTTCTTTACAGTAATCAAAAACCTCGTAGAGCGCTTCGTTACTCAGCTGGAATTTCTCCAGCAGATCCATCGTATACTGTGCCCCCAAATCCACCGAGGCATCGTTGCTGTTACCTTCATTCTTGTAAAGCTGCTTGACGTTACGCATTTGGAATTTTGCGCAGTCCACGCCTGAAGCAACAGCGTGATCAACTAGTTGCTTAGCCAGTTTAATATCGCCTTGATGGTTGTTCCCTATCTCGGCAATGATAAAAGACGGCGACTTCTCGGAGATTTCACGAGAACCAATATAGAAGCCTTCAGACTTCTGAAATGCCAACTGCACCAGATGGCCTGCCTCATCAACAACAGGCAGGCAATCAACACCGCTGTGAAACAAAGAATTATAGGTGCTCTTCTCTTCACCTAGCACAACACGCTTGCATGCGGTGTTCATGATGCTATGTGCCGGCACGTTAAGGTCAATTTCAGTATTGTTGGTCAACCAGCGACGAACGTCTCCGTCAGAAATACTACCCATTAGGACTGCATGCTCTGAAACAACAAATGCAATTCTAGACTTGTTTTCATTAATTTTTTTTAAAACATCAACTAGGGAATCCTCAGAAAAAACAATATATTTCTGAGTGCTTTTTGTAATATACATATTTAATTCCCTTCCAACGCGGACATGATGCTTTCGCAAACGTTAAAATCTACCAAGGAGTCAATTTCATAGGACTCCTCTTCTGGTGTTATGTACATGCCGACCTTGCCACAAAGCCGGTTGCGCGTGCTAACCAGGTCATCCCAGCGGGTAATATAAAATGACCCTGTTTCCATGTATCTTCTATCAGACTCAGGAATATCCTGCCGACGAGGACGTTTCATGAAATCGTATGATGCTTCAGGCGCAGATGGATTTTTCCAGAAAAAACGATGGGACGGCGTAACCGTCAACAAGCTATTGAAATGCTCCGCTTCAAAAAACCGGATGGCATCGTCGAAACGCCCCGCTGCTCGAATGGGCGATGTTGCCTGCACCAGCAAAAAATTATCAAACTTCTCGCCACGGGCACTTAGCCACTCGCAATAGTGCAGCATTGCGCTTTCAGTTGTAGCAGTATCACCCGAGATGTCAGCAGGCCTCATGTATGGCACTTCGGCACCGTACTGACGAGCACAGGCGGCGATTTCAGGGCAATCGGTAGACACAACAATCTTGTCAATCAAGCTAGCGCCTTTCGCCTGCTCAATACTCCATGCGAGGAGCGGCTTGCCAGCTATCAATTTGACATTCTTGCCAGGAACCCCTTTAGAGCCGCCACGGGCGGGTATAAATGCAACCGTTGTCATCCGAGATACTCACTAAATCATCATATTCATCAGGATTGGAACGCTGGAGACACTGCCTACCTAGATGCGCGATGCAGAAACCATAATTTAGGCACGCTACCGCCCCAGGATTTTTCGTCTGTTTCCTGAAAACGTTGCCACACCATTTCTAGCTCCAGCCTTCTGGCCAGATGCAACTCAATACGCTGAAACACTCGCCAACGGTAAACTCACCTGCTGCTGGCGGCTCAAAAGGTCAATCAACAACACGACACGCTCTTCTCCATCCATTGCCATGAATATGGCATCAAGCGCTGAAAAACTGCCTTCTATGATCCGAACATTTTCGCCTATTTGGACATTCGCAAAACTATGACCCCCTGCTTGCTCTTGAAGGCGGGCAACCAGTTCATCCCCAACGGCCAGCGGCCGGCCTCCAAAACTGACAACACGGCTAACACCACGCGTTGAACGCAAAGGTGCCCAAGAAGACTCATCCGCCATTTGAATGAACAGATAGCCAGGGAACAATGACTCAGCCACTGTATGACGCTTTCCACGGCTAATACGTTCGCGGGTACAGATTGGGCGAGCACAGACATAGCCTTGACGTGCCAAATTTTCTTCTGCCCTTTCGTCCTGGCGCGGCTTGCAATGCACCAGATACCAATTTTTTTGAGGAATCATGCAGTACCGTTTTTAGGCAGTGAATCAACACCGATAAACTCGATCCCGTTCAAGCTGCATACGCTCGTTGGATGATGCTGTATGACATCAAAATAACAGCGTCGCGACAGGCTTCTTCAGGCAAGGCTCAACCAAACCGCCTCAAACCTCTGCGGCATTGGTGGCATTCATCCCTTACCGTGGCACATCTCGACCCATCAAAAAGACATGTCAGCATAACAGAAGCGTGAGCGCGCTTGGACTGCCGGTGGCTACTCTGACCAAGCCCTATTGCCTCACGCCAGCGTCACTTCATCCAAGACATACCAGAAAACAAAGCTCCATACCACCAAACCGGTGCGTCTGATCTGAAATCACCACGCTAAGATGCCGCTCATACTCCTAATAATTCAACCATGCGGCGCATTATCGCAACGGGCTATCTGGCTGGATGGCAGCCCCGGTCATTTGAGACAATGCTGCAGGGCTGGAACGGAGTAGGTGCATATGGCGAACCACCAACAAATGGCGGAGGACAGCCATCAAAACGCCTAGCAAGCAACCCACTACCATCCCCAATGCAATGATCAGAGCTTTCTTGGGCTTGACTGGATCGGCTGGCTCGACTGCGAGCCGGTCAACATAAACCAGACTCAATCCACGCATATCGGTGCTGATACTCGACAAGCGCACACGCTCAGCTTTAAGTGGCGCGATATCACTCAAAAACACTTCTTCATTTGTCCGCTGGTTGAGCACCTCAACCTCGCGGTTTGTGTTCAACAACAAGAGTTCCTTGCGAATTTGCGCTACCCGCGGGTCGGCAAAATCGTCAGACGTACGTTGACGCAAAGCTTTACGCTCTGCTTCGAGGGCGTCGGTGCCCATGAAGTACAGGGGGATTTGCTGGTTGTTGACTTCGGTTCGAATGATATTGCTGCCCAACTCACCTTCACTGGCCATGGACGATGGCGTTGACGGCTTTTTCAGGCCGAGCGAACGCGCAATACTGATGGCTTCATCCAATTGGGCGATGCGGTCTTCACGGCGTACTTTTAGCTGCACGCGCAGCGCCTTGAGCTCGTCCTGCAGCTGCGCACGCTTGAGGTTATCGGCCTCCAGCAAGGTCGCAATCTTGCCTTCTTTCGCGGCATAATAGGCAGCACGGGCGGCGTTCAGCTTGGTGTCCACTTCGCTCAAGCGGTTACTGATGATGACCTTCAGGTCGTCAGCGATCTGTTTACGTTCATTTTCAATGGCGTATTGAACAAACCCATTGAGAATTTCATCACCCTCTACCCCTTTGGGGTAGCGCATCTCCAAGCCGATATAGGCGCTCAGCAGGTCGGCCTTTTGGGGGGCTGGCTGTACCAGCTTGAGTGAGTCGCGGTTGAACTCGTCAAACACCTGCTCGGGCGACTGCCCTGGCCTGCCAAACGCGTCAAACAGTTTGGGGTTGGCGCGAAAGTAGCTGAGGCGCGTGTCGTAGGAGTCCAGCGCTGCACCTACTCGCACCAAGGCCTTGCCAGGCGGCAGGGAATAGACCTCGGTACGGTTCAAGGCATCCAGGTCATTGAGGGCTGCAGGGCGCAGCAGCGTGCTCACTTCATATTCAGGTGTGGCCAAAAACGCATATGCGCCAGCAATGGCACCCATGACCAACGCCGTAGCCGCAATCAGCTTTTTTTGCTTCCAGATGGACTGCATCATTGCAAAAAGGTCAATTTCATCATCGACGACAACGGAAGGTACGCGGGTAATACTGTTCACGCCAAATGCCTGTCTGATTGAGTTGAACTGACTCGCCCAAGACAGGCATAAAACGTCCATCGTCATCGCTGCCGACTACGATTCTCGAACACTCCCTGTCGTCAGACGACGCAAGGCGGCATTGTGACAGCTTCTGTAAAAGCGGACCACCCTTGAAACCCAGTAACGCTAACGACTCTCGTTCAGGTTCCCGCCAATGAGGAGGGCCTCTGCCTGAGCGCTTGCCGGAACAAGTGGCGCATCAAGGCCAACCCCACACCCACCACAACACCTGCAACCAGGCCGAGCAGCACAATCAGTAGCTTCTTGGGTTTTACCGGCTTGTCTGGCAGCTCTACCACACCGTCCTGCCGGTAAGCCGCAACCAACGCAGGGTCGATGCTCAGGTTGCGATAAAACGTCAAGGCAGCCTGTTGCTGGCGAAGATTCTGAATAAACGGGTCATCGGACTGGCGCTTCTGCAGGTTTTCAATTTCTGCCTCCAGTGCCTTGCTGCCACGCATGTAGGTCAGCGAACCTTCCATACCCGAAGATACTTCAGTAGAGAGGTTACCGAAAATGATCGGCGGCTTTTCCAGGCCAATGGACTTTGCAACCAGAAGCGCCTCTTTCAATTGCACGATGTCATCTTCGCGTTGCTTGCGCGAGGTTTCCTGCGCGGTCAGGATTTGCCGCTGCAGGTTGTTGGCCTTCACCGTGGCATCGCTTTTGATGTTCTTGAGCACTTCCTGCTTGGCGCGCTCTCCTGCCAACTGGGCATACTTCGTCACCCATTCGGCAGCCTGCTGCGGGCTGTAAACGTTCGCGGTAATGGCAAAGCGCGTCGGAGTGTCCTTGGCGGCGACCGCCACAACCAGCAGCTTGTTGAAATCACTGTACAAGAGGTCCTGAGAACTTTTGCGCTCCTGCTCTGTGAGCGTAGGAAGGTAGGCGGTCTGGAAAAAGCTACGGCGCAGCGACTCGGACTGCAGGTGCTTCACGTAGACATCGTAGATATCCTTGACCGTAAGCGTGTCTAGCCCGGTGTCGGGGCCGCGCCCATAGTTGAAGTGTGCGATGTCATTCTGCGTCGGGGGCTGGACGAATACCTTGGCCTCATAAGCAGGCCTTGCCAGAAGCGCATAGGCAAGGGCTGACAGAAAAATCACGGCGGTCGTGACCATAATCAGCATTTTCTGCTGCCATAAGCCTTTGATCAGCTCAATTAGGTCGATGTCATCGGATGCGATCAAGCGTTCGCAGTCTTGGGCCATTTATTCTTTTTTCCTGGATCCACATTGTAAATGAGTTGTGATATCAACTCCTAAAACGTTTAGGGTACTCGCGAGCTGAAAATGACAGGAATATGGCAATAAGCCATGACTTGTAGAACTGCCTTTTACCTTGCTTGTTTCTGACCTTAGCGCTCGGTTTTATCTCCTGGTACCACAGTAAGGCCCCGCTATTTTGCGCGCTATTTACAACTGTTCCATGTCAGAAAAATATAGATAAATACGACTCGCCAGATGAAGTGAAGTTCATTTCAACTGGCTGCCGATCGTCAAAAGAACTGCATATCATTAATGATAATATCTAGCAGTAACGCTAGTCACCTTGGGACTTTATGCGGGTATTTCCACCGAAAGTGCCTTTCTTTGCTCGTAATGGCACGCCAATGCGGCCTTGGCCCCCTTCTCTCCGTGAACCAACAGCACCCTTTCAGGCCACTGTTGTATTCCGGTGACGAAATCCACTAGGCCTTTTTGGTCGGCGTGGGCCGAATTGATTTCGTACATCTCTCCATCAAGGTCAATCATCGCAAAGCCTTCGACGCCCTCGCTGGCCTGAATGTTCGCGCCCGGAGCGCCCCCAGCCTGATAGCCCACGAATAGCACTTGATACCGCGGGACGCCGAGTATGGCCTTGAGGTAGTTGTTGATTCGCCCGCCTGAGCAAATACCGTTGCCTGCAATGACGATAGCAGGCCTGCCGGTGCTCGCCAGGTAGTTGACGGTTTTCTGGTGCTGAACATGGCTGTCGAAGGTGATCAGTTGCCTGAAGCGCGTAGGTTTTCGCCCCTTGCTATGGCGTTGTTCGGCCTTATCGTTCCAGAAGTCGTTGAGTTCACGGTAGGCCTGGGTGAATCGGCTGGCCAGCGGCGAGTCAAGGTGATGGGCATGTGGCCAGTCGATGTACAGCCCTTACGGCGCTACCGCTCGCCCGTGCAAGGCTCGGCAGGCAGTAGCGCCTTGCGATGGAGGATGTCTTCGATTTCGTAGAGCAGTTCTTGGGTACGGCCGGCACTGAATGCCGGAATGAGGAAGGTGCCATGGTCAGCCAAGGCCTGATCTGTTGCCTGCTCGAGCCGTTGCTGGCGGTGAGTGTGGTCTTCATGCAGGCGGTCGCCGTAGGTAATTTCCAGCACCAGGATGTCGGCGCGCTCTGGCGATTTAGGCGGATGCAACAACGGTGTGTCGATATCACACTCGATGCAAGCAGCCCCCTGCACATGCCCCGCACGCTGAAGGCAGATATTGCAGAGCAGCTCCGGGGAACTGATGAGCGCATGCCATTGGTCGTAAGCCACGGCAATGATGGCTTCCTCTACGTGCTTGAGGTAGTGGTCTACCGTGTTCTGGTCAAGGGTAACGCCGAGTTTGAAAGTATCTTCCAACACCAGCGGCAACTGCCTGGCAGAAGGCTGGCTGCAGATGATCGGGCCATTGAAACCCGGGGCGAGCAGTTAGGGAATACACCCTACATGGTCGATGTGAACATGGCTGATCAACAGGGCCTCGATGCCCTCGACCGGGAAGTCGACTTCAAGGCTGGCGGCAGGGCTCGGCTTGTCACCCTGAAACAGGTCGCAATGGATCAGCAGGCTGTGGGCAACATTAAGATGAAGCTGGTGACAGGAGCCGGTTACGCCTTGGGTGGCGCCGCGGTGTGTAATAGCGGGAAAAACCATACGAGCCCGTTCCATGCGTGTTTATGGAGCGCTATTACTCCACAGAATCGTGCGGGCACGTTGCCAGAATCTGAGGGGACAGTTGTAGGAAAAGCCCTATTTTTAGTGCTCTCCATTACTCCGCTAGCTGAAATCGGGCTGACCTCAGACACTGGAGCGGCGAACACGGCCTTTGACGCGCAGGGCAATGTACATTCCCAACAGTGGGCCTACAGCGAGCCCCATCAATAGCGCAACCAGCACAATCACCGCAACGGGCAACGCCGGCGCAGCCCACCCAAACAGCACCAATTCCACCGACTGCTGGTTCTCCAGCACAAACAGCAGCACCACCGCCGCAACGGCCAGCACCACCAGCGCCAGCACTACACGCTTGAGGTTACGCATGACTTGCTCCTTGCTCAGCGGCCATCATGCGCCCTCCTCCTCATCGTTGACCCGATCACGCAACTCTTTACCGGGCTTGAAATGCGGCACGAACTTGCCGTCCAGACTCACCGACTGCCCCGTCTTCGGGTTACGACCCAGGCGCGGCGCCCGGTAATGCAGCGAGAAGCTGCCAAAGCCGCGGATCTCGATTCGATCCCCTGTAGCCAGGCACTGGGACATCTGCTCAAGCATGGTCTTGATGGCCAGCTCCACATCCTTCGATGAAAGCAGCCCTTGATGGGTGACAATACGTTCGATCAGCTCCGACTTCGTCATATTTTTCCCTTCTTTATCAAGCAGCTAGATCATTGCTTACTCTGTTTGTAGCACGCCCTAGCTGATTTGAACAGGGTGGTTCTTGACTTAATAAAATTTTCAAGATTTGCGCACAAGGGTGACAACTGAGTGCCGCTGCCCGCAGGTGAGGCGGGGCAAGGGATTGGCGCATTTACTTCGCCCTGACGTGGACGAATCCGCCCTGGCGGAACACAGGAAGGCATGGGACCCCCTGCAGACTCATCGGCAAACAGACATGAATCGCAGGCACAAAAAAGGGCGACCGAAGTCGCCCTTTTTAATGATCAAGCAGAACTCAGTTCTGTTTGGCCATTGCTTCGCGCAGCAGTGCAGCCATGGTGGTATCGGCGGCAGCTTCCGGAGCGGCTTTCAGGCTCTGGATTGCTTCTTTCTCTTCAGCATCGTCTTTCGACTTGATGGAGAGGTTGATTACGCGGCTCTTGCGGTCAACGCTGATGATCTTGGCTTCAACTTCTTCGCCTTCCTTCAGGACGTTACGCGCGTCTTCAACGCGGTCACGGCTGATTTCGGAAGCTTTCAGAGTGGCTTCGATATCGTCGGCCAGGGTGATGATAGCGCCCTTGGCGTCAACTTCTTTAACGATACCTTTTACGATAGCGCCTTTGTCGTTGACAGCAACGTAGTTGGAGAACGGATCGTCTTCCAGCTGCTTGATACCCAGGGAGATACGCTCGCGCTCTGGGTCAACCGACAGGATGACGGTGTCCAGCTCGTCGCCCTTCTTGAAGCGACGTACGGCTTCTTCGCCCACTTCGTTCCAGGAGATGTCGGACAGGTGAACCAGACCGTCGATGCCGCCGTCCAGACCAATGAAGATACCGAAATCGGTGATCGACTTGATGGTGCCGGAGATCTTGTCGCCCTTGTTGAACTGGCCAGAGAAGTCTTCCCATGGGTTCGACTTGCACTGCTTGATGCCCAGGGAGATACGACGACGCTCTTCGTCGATGTCCAGAACCATGACTTCCACTTCGTCGCCGACTTGTACGACTTTCGAAGGGTGGATGTTCTTGTTGGTCCAGTCCATTTCGGAAACGTGTACCAGGCCTTCCACGCCTTCTTCCAGCTCTGCGAAGCAGCCGTAGTCGGTCAGGTTGGTGACGCGCGCCATGACGCGGGTGCTTTCTGGGTAACGTGCCTTGATAGCAACCCATGGGTCTTCGCCCAGTTGCTTCAGGCCCAGCGAAACGCGGTTACGCTCACGATCGTACTTCAGTACCTTGACGTCGATCTCGTCGCCAACGTTGACGATTTCCGACGGGTGCTTGATACGCTTCCAGGCCATGTCGGTGATGTGCAGCAGGCCATCAACGCCGCCCAGGTCAACGAATGCGCCGTAGTCGGTGAGGTTCTTGACGATACCTTTGACTTGCTGGCCTTCCTGCAGCGATTCCAGCAGAGCTTCGCGCTCGGCGCTGTTTTCGGCTTCCAGGACACTGCGACGGGAAACGACAACGTTGTTGCGCTTCTGGTCCAGCTTGATGACCTTGAATTCCAGCTCTTTGCCTTCGAGGTGGGTGGTGTCGCGCACTGGGCGGACATCAACCAGGGAGCCCGGCAGGAACGCACGGATACCGTTAACGTCGACAGTGAAGCCGCCTTTAACCTTACCGTTGATAACGCCCTTGACCACTTCTTCGGCGGCGAAAGCTGCTTCCAGAACAATCCAGCACTCGGCGCGCTTGGCTTTTTCACGGGACAGCTTGGTTTCGCCAAAGCCGTCTTCGACCGCGTCCAGCGCAACGTGAACTTCGTCACCGACCTTGATGGTCAGCTCGCCAGCTTCGTTGTAGAACTGCTCGAGCGGGATGACGCCCTCGGACTTCAGACCGGCGTGGACAGTAACCCAGTCACCGTCGATATCGACAACGATACCGGTGATGATCGCACCTGGTTGAAGGTTGAGGGTTTTCAGGCTTTCTTCAAAGAGTTCTGCAAAGCTTTCGCTCATTTTAATTCCTGTAGATTAGGGCGAGACATACGCCCATCAGCCACATTCCAGACAATGTGGGTTTCGTTCATATAAAGGGAAAGCCTGCAGGACGTTGACTGGTGCCCCTGCATGCCGCCCTGTATCAGGCGATATCGCGAAGTGCGATCTCGCTTCTGATGCGTTGCAACACCTGTTCGATGGACAATTCCGTGGAATCCAGCTGGATTGCATCGGCCGCCGGCTTGAGCGGGGCCACTGCGCGCTGGGTGTCGCGCTCATCACGCGCACGTATCTCATCTAGCAGACTCGACAGACTAACATCATCGCCCTTGCCCTTCAACTGCAAGTAACGACGACGCGCCCGCTCCTCGGCGCTGGCCGTGAGGAAAATCTTCAAGGGCGCGTCTGGAAACACCACCGTCCCCATGTCGCGCCCATCGGCGATCAGGCCGGGAGACTCCTGAAACGCCCGCTGGCGCTGCAGCAGCGCATCACGCACCGCCGGCAGCGATGCCACCATCGATGCGCCAGCGCCCACGGTTTCGGTACGGATCACATTGCTCACATCATCCCCCTCGAGGATGATCTGCTGCAACTTGCCCGGCTCGGCGGCGATGAATTGCACGTCCAGATGGGCGGCCAGCTTGACCAGCAGTTCTTCATTGGTCAGGTCGACACCGTGGTTGCCGGCGGCGAATGCCAGGAGGCGGTACAGAGCCCCGGAATCCAGCAGCTTCCAGCCCAGCTCGCGGGCCAGCATGCCGGCAACGGTACCCTTGCCAGAACCGCTAGGCCCGTCGATGGTGATGACCGGTGCCAGCGCGTTCACGACTTGCCCTCTTCAGCTACGCGGATGCCGACTTCGGCACACAGCGCGAGGAAGTTGGGGAACGAGGTGGCGACGTTGGCACAGTCATGGATGCGAATCGGCGCGCAAGCGCGCAGCGAGGCGACGCTGAAGGCCATGGAGATACGGTGATCGCCATGCCCATGCACTTCGCCACCACCGATGCTGCCGCCGTCGATGATGATGCCGTCCGGGGTAGGTTCGCACTTCACGCCCAGCGCCAGCAGGCCGTCGGCCATGACCTGGATGCGATCCGACTCCTTCACCCGCAGCTCTTCGGCGCCGCGCAGCACGGTACGCCCTTCGGCACAGGCCGCAGCCACGAACAGCACCGGGAACTCGTCGATCGCCAGGGGCACCAGGTGCTCCGGAATCTCGATACCCTTGAGCCTGGCGCCGCGCACTCGCAGGTCGGCCACCGGCTCGCCGCCGACTTCACGCTGGTTTTCCAGGGTGATATCGCCGCCCATCAGCTGCAGAATGTCGATGACACCAGTGCGGGTCGGGTTGATGCCGACGTGCTCCAGTACCAGCTCCGAACCCTCGGCAATCGAGGCCGCGACCAGGAAGAAGGCCGCCGAGGAGATATCGGCCGGCACCTCGATGTGGGTGGCGGTCAGCTTGCCACCGGACTCCAGCGAGGCGGTAGGGCCATCGACGCTCACGCTGTAGCCAAAACCGCGCAGCATGCGCTCGGTATGGTCACGGGTAGGCGCAGGCTCGGTGACGGTAGTCTTGCCCTGGGCATACAGGCCGGCCAGCAACAGGCAGGATTTGACCTGGGCACTGGCCATCGGCAGTTTGTAATCCAGCGCCTTGAGCGTATGGCCACCGCGGATGGTCATCGGCGGGCGGCCCTCGGCGGCGGTCTCGATGACCGCACCCATTTCGCGCAGCGGGTTGGCCACACGGTTCATCGGGCGCTTGGACAGCGAAGCATCGCCGGTCAGCACGGTGTCGAACGGCTGCGCGGCCAGCAGGCCGGACAGCAGGCGCATCGAGGTACCCGAGTTGCCCAGGTAGATCGGGCCAGGCGGCGGCTTGAGGCCATTGAGCCCCACCCCGTGAATGGTCACGCGACCATGGTGCGGGCCTTCGATGACCACGCCCATGTCGCGGAACGCCTGCAGGGTCGCCAGCGCATCCTCACCCTCGAGGAAGCCTTCCACCTCGGTGGTGCCTTCGGCCAGGGAGCCGAGCATGATCGAGCGGTGGGAAATCGATTTGTCGCCTGGTACGCGAATACGGCCGGACAGGCGGCCACCAGGTTGTGCCAGGAAAATCAGGTCGTTGGAGTTCATAGCGTCCACATAGGCCCGACGGGCCAGGATTTTACTGAAATGCTCGCGGGCAACCCGGGCGCGGGTGAAAACGCCCAGCAGCTGGTGCCCATCCCCTGCATCGACCGCGTCGCGCAAGGCGTCGAGGTCGCTGCGAAATGTATCCAGTGTGCGCAGGACAGCCTCGCGATTGGCGAGGAAGATGTCATGCCACATGACCGGGTCGCTTCCGGCGATTCTTGTGAAATCGCGGAACCCACCGGCAGCGTAACGGAAGATATCGAGGTTTTCATTGCGCTTGGCCAGCGAATCGACCAGGCCGAAAGCCAGCAGATGCGGCAGATGACTGGTTGCCGCCAGCACTTCGTCGTGGCGCTCCACCTGCATGTGCTCGACATCGGCATCCAGCGCACGCCACAGGCGATCGACCAGCGCCAGGGCGGCCGGGTCGGTTTCTGCCAGCGGCGTGAGAATCACCTTGTGACGACGGAACAGGGCGGCATTGGAGGCCTCCACCCCACTCTGCTCGGAGCCCGCGATCGGATGGCCAGGTACGAAACGCGGCAGTTTCTCGGCAAAGGCTTCGCGCGCAGCACGCACCACGTTGCCCTTGGCGCTGCCCACATCAGTCAGCACCGCCGCACCCAGGTCCAGCTGCGCCAGGCGCGCCAGGAGCTTTTCCATGGCCAGGATCGGCACCGCCAGCTGGATCACGTCAGCCCCGACACAGGCCGCAGCCAGGTCCTCTTCACAACGGTCGACCACACCCAGCTCGACCGCCAGCTTGCGCGACTGCGGGTCCAGGTCGACACCGACCACCTCGCGGCACAGGCCACTTTCGCGCAGGCCCTTGGCGAACGAGCCGCCAATCAGGCCCAGGCCCACCACCACCAGCCGGCCAATGACGGGCCCGCCTTGCTTTACGACTTCAACCACGGAGCAGGACCCTGTTCAGAACATCACGCATTGGCATACCTCAGAGCACCGCCTTCGGATACGAGCCCAGTACCTTCAGGGCCACCGCCTCCTGGCTGATCTGCTCCAGCACCGCCTTGATCAACGGGTCACGATGGTGGCCGACGAAGTCGATGAAGAACACGTAGGTCCACTTGCCGCTGCGCGACGGACGGGTCTCGATGCGGGTCAGGTCGATGCCGTTCTCGTGGAACGGTACCAGCAGTTCGTGCAGCGCACCCGGCTTGTTGCTCATCGAAACGATGATCGAGGTCTTGTCATCACCGGTCGGTGGCACTTCCTGGTTGCCGATCATCAGGAAGCGCGTGGCATTGTCCGGACGGTCTTCGATTTTCTCCGCCAGGCGTGTCAGACCGTACAGGCCGGCCGCCATGTCACCGGCGATCGCCGCCGAATTCCACTCGCCCTTGACCCGCTTGGCAGCTTCGGCATTGCTCGATACCGCCACCCGCTCGACGTTCGGATAATGAGCATCCAGCCACTTGCGGCACTGGGCCAGCGACTGGGCGTGGGAGTAGATACGGCTGATGCTGTCGGTCTTGGTATTCTCGCCCACCAGCAGGTGGTGGTGAATGCGCAGCTCGACTTCGCCGCAGATCACCATGTCGTGCTCGAGGAAGCTGTCCAGGGTGTGGTTGACCGCACCTTCGGTGGAGTTTTCCACAGGCACCACGCCGAAATTGACCGCGCCGGCGACCACTTCGCGGAATACCTCGTCGATGGCCGCCATCGGCTTGCTGATCACGGCATGGCCGAAGTGCTTCATGGCTGCGGCCTGGGTAAAGGTGCCCTCAGGCCCCAGGTAGGCGACCTTGAGCGGTTGCTCCAGCGCCAGGCACGACGACATGATTTCACGGAACAGCCGGGCCATTTCCTCGTTGCCCAGCGGGCCCTTGTTGCGCTCCATCACGCGCTTGAGCACCTGCGCCTCGCGCTCGGGCCGGTAGAACACCGGCACCTCGCCTTCTGCCAGGGTCGCAGTCTTGACCCGGGCGACTTCCTGGGCGCAGCGCGCACGGTCGCTGATCAACTCGAGGATCTTCTCGTCGAGGCTGTCGATGCGCACGCGCAGGGCCTTGAGTTCCTGTTCGGACATCAGGCGTGTTCCTTCTCGAATTCACCCATGTAGGCCACCAGTGCCTCCACGGCATCCAGGCCCAGGGCGTTGTAGATCGAGGCACGCATGCCGCCCACCGAACGGTGACCCTTGAGGTTGAGCAGGCCACGCTCGTCGGCGCCCGCCAGGAACGCCTTGTCCAGGCGCTCGTCGGCCAGGCGGAACGGCACGTTCATCCAGGAACGGGCATTGCTGCTGATCGGGTTGGTATAGAAGTCGCTCTTGTCGATGAAGCCGTACAGGCGGTCCTTCTTGGCGCGGTTGCGCTGCTCCATGGCAGCGACACCGCCCTGCTCCTTGAGCCACTCGAACACCAGGCCCGAGAGGTACCAGGAATAGGTTGCCGGGGTGTTGTACATCGAGCCGTTGTCGGCCGCGACCTTGTAGTCGAGCATGGTCGGGCAGCTGCTGCGGGCACGGCCCAGCAGGTCTTCACGCACGATCACCACCACCAGGCCGCTGGGGCCGATGTTCTTCTGCGCACCGGCGTAGATCAGACCGAACTGCGACACGTCGACCGGACGCGAGAGGATGTCCGAGGACATGTCCACCACCAGCGGCACGTCACCGGTCTGCGGCACCCAGTCGAACTCCAGACCACCGATGGTCTCGTTCGAGGCGTAATGCAGGTAGGCGGCGTCCTTGGTCAGGCTCCACTCGTTCTGACCCGGGATGGCCAGGTAATCGTAAGGCTTGGCGCTGGCGGCGACATTGATGTTGCCGTAGCGACGCGCTTCCTCGATCGCCTTTTTCGACCAGATGCCGGTCTCGATGTAGTCGGCCGTACCGCCCTCGGGCAGCAGGTTCAACGGGATCTCGGCAAACTGCTGGCTGGCGCCGCCCTGCAGGAACAGCACCTTGTAGTTGGAGGGAATGGACATCAGGTCGCGCAGGTCCTGCTCGGCCTTCTCGGCAATGGCCACGTAGTCGTCGCTACGGTGGCTCATCTCCATGACCGACAGGCCTTTGCCGCGCCAGTTCAGCATTTCTGCCTGGGCACGCTGCAGCACAGCTTCAGGAAGCGCAGCAGGGCCTGCGCAGAAGTTAAAGGCTCGTTTGCTCACATCCACTCTCGCTCTGCTCTTGATGTCTGTGGGAGCAGACACCGCAGTGGCGGGCCTGCCCGCCCCCACAGCCGCTCCCATAGGTTGCGCTACTACAATTTATTCCTGCGGCGTCTCTTCGTCAGCTGCAGCGTCCAGTGACGACCCTTCGCCGGCGTCCACGTCAGCCTCGGCATCCGCTACGAAGTCTTCGTCGTCTTCCTCGTCGGACGGCTCCTGCACTCGCTCCAGACCCACCAGGGTCTCGTCGCTGGCCAGCTTGATGAGCGTCACGCCCTGGGTATTGCGGCCCAGGCTGGAGACTTCGCCGACACGGGTACGCACCAGGGTGCCCTGGTCGGAAATCAGCATGATCTCCTCGCCTTCCTGCACCTGTACCGCACCGACCAGACGGCCGTTGCGATCGTTGCTGACCATGGCGATGACGCCCTGGCCACCACGCTTGTACTCGGGGAACTCGGCGATGGCGGTACGCTTGCCGAAACCACGCTCGGAAGCGGTGAGGATCTGGCTGCCTTCTTCGGGGATGATCATCGAAATCAGCTTCTGCCCCTCGGCCAGGCGCATGCCGCGCACACCGCGGGCGGTACGCCCCATGGCACGCACGTCGGACTCCTTGAAGCGGGTGACCTTGCCGGCATCGGAGAACAGCATGACCTCGCGCTCACCATCGGTGATGGAGGCGGAAATCAGGATGTCGCCTTCGTCCAGCTCCAGCGCGATCAGGCCGACACTGCGCTGACGACTGAACTGCTCCAGCGGGGTCTTCTTCACGGTGCCGTTGGCGGTGGCCATGAAGATGAAGTGGCCTTCGGTGTATTCCTCCACCGGCAGCATGGTGGTGATGACCTCGCCCTCGCCCAGCGGCAGCAGGTTCACCAGCGGACGGCCACGTGCGGCACGCGACGCCTCGGGGATTTCGTAGGTCTTGAGCCAGTACACCTTGCCCTTGCTGGAGAACAGCAGCAGCGTGGTGTGGCTGTTGGCGACCAGCAGGTGGGAGATGTAGTCCTCGTCCTTGACGCCGGTGGCCGACTTGCCCTTGCCGCCACGGCGCTGGGCCTGGTAGGCCGCCAGCGGCTGGGTCTTGGCGTAGCCGCCGTGGGAGATGGTCACCACGCGGTCTTCTTCCGGGATCATGTCACCCAGGGTCAGGTCCAGGCGTGCATCGAGAATCTCGGTGCGGCGCACGTCGCCATACTCGGCGCGGATCAGCTCCAGCTCTTCGCGGATCACTTCCATCAAGCGCTCGGCGTTGTTCAGGATGCGAATCAGCTCGCCGATCTGCTTGAGAATCTCCTGGTACTCGGCCAGCAGCTTCTCGTGCTCCAGGCCGGTCAGGCGGTGCAGGCGCAGGTCCAGAATGGCCTGGGCCTGTTCGGGCGAAAGGTAGTACTTGCCATCACGCAGGCCGTACTGCTCGTCGAGGGTTTCCGGGCGGCAGGAATCGGCGCCGGCGCGCTCGACCATCACCTGCACGGCACTGGACTCCCACGGCGTGCCGATCAGCGCTTCCTTGGCCTCGGACGGCGTCGGCGAAGCCTTGATCAGGGCGATGACCGGGTCGATGTTGGACAGTGCGACCGCCTGGCCCTCGAGGATATGACCGCGTTCACGGGCCTTGCGCAGCTCGAACACGGTACGGCGGGTGACCACCTCGCGGCGGTGACGCACGAACGCCTCGAGCAGGTCCTTGAGGTTCAGCACCCGCGGACGGCCGTCGATCAGCGCCACGATGTTGATGCCGAACACGGCCTGCAGCTGGGTCTGGGCATAGAGGTTGTTGAGGATCACCTCCGGCACTTCGCCACGGCGCAGCTCGATGACGATGCGCATGCCGTCCTTGTCGGACTCGTCGCGCAGCTCGGTGATGCCCTCGAGTTTCTTTTCCTTGACCAGCTCGGCGATCTTCTCGATCAGCCGCGCCTTGTTCAGCTGGTACGGCAGCTCGGTGATCACGATCTGCTGGCGGCCACCGACCTTGTCGATGTCCTCGACCGTCGAGCGGGCACGCATGTAGATGCGCCCGCGACCGGTGCGGTAGGCCTCGATGATGCCCTGGCGACCGTTGATGATCGCGGCAGTCGGGAAGTCCGGCCCCGGGATGAACTGCATCAGCTCATCGACCGTGATGTCGGCGTTGTCGATCAGCGCCAGGCAACCGTCGATGACTTCACCGAGGTTGTGCGGCGGAATGTTGGTCGCCATGCCCACGGCGATACCGCTGGAGCCGTTGACCAGCAGGTTCGGGATCTTGGTCGGCATGACCGCCGGAATCTGCTCGGTGCCGTCGTAGTTGGGCACCCAGTCGACGGTTTCCTTGTGCAGGTCTGCCAGCAGCTCGTGCGCCAGCTTGGTCATGCGCACTTCGGTGTATCGCATGGCCGCGGCATTGTCGCCGTCCACCGAACCGAAGTTGCCCTGGCCGTCCACTAGCAGGTAGCGCAGCGAGAACGGCTGGGCCATACGGACGATGGTGTCGTAGACCGCGGTATCACCGTGGGGGTGATACTTACCGATCACGTCACCGACCACACGGGCGGATTTCTTGTACGGTTTGTTCCAGTCGTTACCCAGTTCACTCATCGCAAACAGAACGCGGCGATGCACGGGCTTCAAGCCATCACGCGCATCGGGCAGTGCACGCCCGACAATGACGCTCATCGCGTAGTCGAGGTAGGACTGTCTCAGTTCGTCTTCGATATTGACCGGTAGGATTTCTTTGGCCAGTTCGCCCATGAGAAGCCTGATTCCTTTTTCTGGTGAAACCTCGTCACATCCATATGGGACGAACGAAGCTCGCCGCTGCAAGCATATGACCGGCAGCGACTTACGACAAATCAACGAGTTATGCCATGGATCTGCGCAGTAAAGACCGCCTCGGGAGGCGGTCTTGGAAACCGTCGGATGTTACCACAGTCCCGATAGGCTTGGGAGTATGGCAAACCGCCGCCCGATCTGAGGCCGGCTTGCCGGCAAAGGGCGCGGCGCGGACCTCAATGCAACCGCTTGCGGCACATCAACTGCGCCATTTTGGCCGTGTCCGGACGCTCGACGATGCCCTTTTCGGTCACGATCACGTCGATCAGGTCTGCCGGCGTCACATCGAACACCGGGTTGAAGGCCTCTACCCCGGCCCCGACCCGTTCGCCGCCCACCTCCAGCAGCTCGCTGGCATCCCGCTCCTCGAGCATCACCTCCTCGCCACTGGCCAGATTGAGGTCGATGCTCGAACTGGGCGCCACCACCATGAAGCGAACCCCATGGTGCATGGCATTGACCGCCAGCTGGTAGGTGCCGATCTTGCTGACCACGTCGCCATTGGCAGTGATGCGGTCGGCGCCGACGATCACCCAGGTGATGCCCTTGGTCTTCATCAGGTGCGCGGCGGCGGAATCGACGCCGATGGTCACCGGCACCCCTTCGCCGGCAAGCTCCCAGGCGGTCAGCCGCGACCCTTGCAGCCAGGGCCGGGTCTCGGCCACATACACCCGCTCCACCATGCCTTCCAGGTACGCGGCGCGAATCACCCCCAGCGCAGTGCCGAACCCGCCCGTGGCCAGCGCGCCGGCATTGCAGTGGGTGAGGATGGCCTGCTCGCTGCCCTGGTGCCTGCGAATCAGCTCGGCGCCCAGTTGGGCCATGGTCAGGTTGGCTTCACGGTCGCTTTCGTGGATGGCCTCGGCTTCGGCCAGCATGATCGCCAGCACGTCATCCCCGGCCTTGATCCGCAACAGCCGCTCGCGCATGCGGTTCAGTGCCCAGAACAGGTTGACGGCTGTGGGACGGGCTTCGCCCAGCAGCTCGAAGTCCTCTTCCAGAGCCATTTCCCAGTCATCGCCATCCGCCAGGCGCTGGCGCAGCGCCAGCACCAGGCCATAGGCCGCACTGATGCCGATGGCCGGGGCGCCGCGCACCACCATGGTGCGGATGGCCTCGGCCACCCCGACGGCGTCGTTATACGCCAGCCAGCGCTGCTCGAACGGCAGCGCACGCTGGTCGAGCAGATACAGGGCACCATCCCGCCAATCGATGGCCGTCACCTTCTCCGCAGCCAACAGTCGATCGCGCATGCCTCACCCCGTCATTCGGACATCAAAAGCGCACGATTATAACGAGCCCCAGCCGCGGACGCTCGGGTATACTTCGCCCCCACCTTCCGCGATACCGGGATTTTCGCACATGCCCAAGCCTGCCCCTCCCCTCGACCTGTTGCTCCTGCCCTCGTGGCTGGTGCCCGTCGAACCGGCCGGGGTGGTACTCAAGGGCCACGGCATCGGTATCCGCGACGGCCTGATCGCCTTCATCGGCCCGCGCGAAGACGCCTTGCGCCTGCAGGCCACCGAGGTGCGCGAGCTGCCCGGCTGCCTGCTCGCCCCCGGCCTGATCAACACCCACGGCCACGCCGCGATGACGCTGTTTCGCGGCCTGGCCGACGACCTGCCGCTGATGACCTGGCTGCAGGAGCACATCTGGCCCGCCGAAGCCCGCTGGGTCGATGAAGCCTTCGTGCGTGACGGCACCAACCTGGCCATTGCCGAACAGCTCAAGGGTGGCATCACCTGCTTCTCGGACATGTACTTCTTCCCCAAGATCGCCAGCGAATGCGTGCACGACAGCGGCATGCGCGCGCAGATCGCAGTGCCGTTGCTGGACTTCCCGATTCCCGGCGCCCGCACCTTCGACGAAGGCCTGCACCTGGGCGTGGAGCTGTTCGGCGACCTGCGCCACCATCCGCGCATCACCGTGGCCCTGGGCCCGCACGCACCGTACACGGTCAGCGACGCCAACCTGGAAAAGGTCCGGGTGATCGCCGAAGAGCTGGACGCGCCGGTGCACATGCACCTGCACGAGACCGCCTTCGAGGTGCAGCAGTCCATCGACCAGTGCGGCGAGCGGCCATTGGCGCGCCTGGCACGCATCGGCCTGTTGGGCCCGCGCCTGCAGGCCGTGCACATGACCCAGGTCAGCGACGACGACCTGGCCCTGCTGGTAGAAAGCAACACCAGCGTGGTGCACTGCCCTGAATCCAACCTCAAGCTGGCCAGCGGCTTCTGCCCGGTGGAACGCCTGTGGCAGGCTGGCGTCAACGTAGCCATCGGCACCGATGGCGCCGCCAGCAACAACGACCTCGACCTGCTGGGCGAAACCCGTACCTCGGCCCTGCTGGCCAAGGCCGTGTCAGGTTCGGCCAGCGCCCTGGATGCCCATCGCGCATTGCGCATGGCAACCCTCAACGGCGCCCGCGCGCTGGGCCTGGAGGCCGTAACCGGCTCGCTGGAGCTGGGCAAGGCTGCCGACCTGGTGGCATTCGACCTGTCGGGCCTGGCCCAGCAGCCGATCTACGACCCGGTCTCGCAACTGGTGTATGCCAGCGGGCGGGACTGCGCAAGACATGTCTGGGTGGCCGGCCGGCAACTGCTCGATGAGCGCCGCCTCACCCGGCTCGACGAACAGGCCCTGCATGCCAGCGCCTGTGGCTGGGGCCAGCGTATCGGCGGCCAGCACGAATAACCCGTCGGCAGCCACGGCTGCCGACCTGTAGCGAATTATCAAAGTTTCTGAGGACCGTTCCATGAGCAACGTCGACCACGCCGAAATCGCCAAATTCGAAGCCCTGGCCCACCGCTGGTGGGACCGCGAGAGCGAATTCAAGCCACTGCACGACATCAATCCGCTACGGGTCAACTGGGTCGACGAGCGGGTCAAGCTGGCCGGCAAGAAAGTGCTCGACGTCGGTTGCGGCGGCGGCATTCTCAGCGAGGCCATGGCCCTGCGGGGTGCCACCGTCACCGGCATCGACATGGGTGAAGCGCCGCTGGCCGTCGCCCGCCTGCACCAGCTGGAGTCCGGCGTCGAGGTGGAATACCGGCAGATCACCGCCGAAGCCCTGGCCGAGGAAATGCCCGAGCAGTTCGACGTGGTCACCTGCCTGGAGATGCTCGAGCACGTACCCGACCCCTCCTCGGTGATCCGCGCCTGCTACCGCATGGTCAAGCCCGGCGGCCAGGTATTCTTCTCCACCATCAACCGCAACCCCAAGGCCTACCTGTTCGCCATCATCGGTGCGGAATACATCATGAAGCTGCTGCCGCGCGGCACCCATGACTTCAAGAAATTCATCCGACCGTCCGAACTGGGCGCCTGGAGCCGCGAAGCGGGCCTGAGCGTCAAGGACATCATCGGCCTGACCTACAACCCGCTGACCAAGCACTACAAACTGGCCAGCGACGTCGACGTCAACTACATGATCCAGACCCTGCGCGAGGAATGAGCATGCGTTTGCGAGCAGTACTTTTCGACATGGACGGCACCCTGCTCGACACGGCGCCGGATTTCATCGCCATCTGCCAGGCCATGCTGGCCGACCGCAGCCTGCCGGCAATCGACGACGAACGGATTCGCGAGGTGATTTCCGGTGGCGCCCGAGCCATGGTCGCCGCCGCGTTCGCGATGAGCCCCGAAGCCCCCGAGTTCGAGGCGCTGCGCCTGGAATTCCTCGAGCGCTACCAGAAGGATTGCGCGGTGCACAGCAAGCTGTTCGACGGCATGGCCGAGCTGCTGGCCGACATCGAAAAAGGCAACCTGCTGTGGGGCGTGGTCACCAACAAGCCGGTATGCTTCGCCGAGCCGATCATGCAGCAGCTGGGCCTGGCCGAGCGTTCGTCGCTGCTGATCTGTCCGGATCACGTGAAGAACAGCAAGCCCGACCCCGAGCCGCTGATCCTGGCCTGCAAGACCCTGAACCTGGACCCGGCCAGCGTGCTGTTCGTGGGTGACGACCTGCGCGACATCGAGTCGGGCCGCGACGCCGGTACCCGCACCGCAGCGGTGCGCTACGGCTATATTCATCCAGAGGACAACCCCAACAACTGGGGCGCGGACGTGGTGGTCGATCATCCGCTGGACCTGCGCAAGGTGCTCGACAGCGCCCTGTGCGGCTGCTGATCGCCGACACCCGCCAAAAGCTTCGCCGGCACGGCCGGCTCCTGCAACACCGCATCGATTTGTAGGAGCCGGCCGTGCCGGCGAATGCCTCACCACGATCTCGAGGGAATCCCATGTTCGACTACACCGCCCGCCCCGGCCTACTCAACGGCCGGGTCATCCTGGTCACCGGCGCCGGTCGCGGCATCGGCGCCGCTGCTGCCAAGGCCTACGCCGCCCATGGCGCCACGGTACTGCTGCTGGGCAAGACCGAAGCCAACCTCAACGAGGTGCACGACCAGATCACCGCAGCCGGCCATCCGGCACCGGTGGTCGTGCCCTTCAACCTCGAAACCGCCCTGCCCCATCAGTACGATGAGCTGGCAGTGATGGTGGAAAACGAATTCGGTCGTCTCGACGGGCTGCTGCACAACGCCTCCATCATCGGCCCGCGTACCCCGCTGGAGCAGTTGTCGGGCGAGAACTTCATGCGCGTCATGCACATCAACGTCAACGCCATGTTCATGCTCACCAGCACCCTGCTGCCGCTACTCAAGCTGTCTGAGGATGCCTCGGTGGTGTTCACCTCCAGCAGCGTCGGGCGCAAGGGCCGGGCCTACTGGGGTGCCTATGGCGTATCGAAATTCGCCACCGAAGGCCTGATGCAGACCCTCGCCGACGAGCTGGAGAACGTTGCCCCCGTGCGCGCCAACAGCGTCAACCCGGGCGCCACACGCACCAGCATGCGCGCCCAGGCCTACCCTGCCGAGGCACCGGAGAACAACCCGCTGCCCGAGCAGATCATGCCGGTCTACCTCTACCTGATGGGCCCGGACAGCAAGGGCATCAACGGCCAGGCGCTCAACGCACAGTAGCCCTCAGGCGCCGACCAGGGCCGAGCGCGACCGGGCAGTGGAGCCCGGCTCGGCCTGTGGGGACTGCTCCAGCTGCAGACAGCGCTCCAGAAACAGGTACATGTAGTCGTAGCTCTTGCAGATCGCACGACGCAGCTGGGTCTGCAGCGCCTGTGGTGGGTTGTTGCCCGCCAGCGTGCAGATGATCTCCAACGCCTCCCAAGGGTGCTCGTCGTCATACTGCGCGTGCATCCTCAGCCATTTCATGGCGCGCTTGCGCCCGCTTTCGGGAAAGCCGTTGGCGTAGGTATCCGTCGAACACACCAGCGCCGACCATTCCCCCACCGCGCCTTCGATCGCATAGTTGGTCGCGGCCATGGCCACGATCAGCGAATCGGCCGCACAGGTATGCCAGCACCAGTCACTCAGCGCCTGCAACTCGGTCGGCACGTTCTGCTCGTTCAGATCGTCCAGGCTGACCCCGTGCGCCTGGGCCCAGTGCACCCAGTAGTCGGCATGGTTGAGCTCGACACGGATATTGCGCATCAGCCAGCGACGCGCCATGTCTTCCCCCGGGTGGCGGGCAAAACTGGTCTTGGCCAGGTTCTGCGCCATGTACACCGAAAACTGTTCGACTACCGGCCAGCCGCCGATCAGATACTGGCGCAGGGTGCGCTGGCTCAGCTTGCCGTCGCGCAGGCGGTGATAGATTTCATGCTCTACCACCCGCTGCTTGCTCGCACTGCAATCCTCGATCAGTTTCTGAGCCCAGCGTGGGTAACTTTGCGCGTCCATCAATGGACCCACTCGCTCAAATGCATCAATCACTGTCATATCCCTACATCCTTGTGATTTGAAGTGAACGCTCAGCGAAACGTCCCCGGCGTCCTGAACAGCAAGGGTCGCGAACGGATACGCCGGCGTTGCAAGCTTTCACAGGTGAACACCTGCGGCCGCTCGATCAGGTAGCCCTGGGCGTAATCGACACCAATTTCATGCAGCGCCTGTTCGATCAGGGGCGTCTCGACAAACTCGGCAATGGTGCGCTTGCCCATGACGTGGCCAATATGGTTGATCACTTCGACCATAGCCCGGTTAATCGGATCGTCAAGCATGTCCTTGACGAAACTCCCGTCGATTTTCAGGAAGTCCACGGGCAGGTGTTTGAGGTAGGCAAACGACGACATCCCGGCGCAGAAGTCGTCCAGCGAAAAGTGGCAACCCAGCCCTTTCAATTCGTTGATGAAACGGATGGCGCTGCCCAGGTTGGCAATCGCACTGGTTTCGGTGATCTCGAAACAGATCATTTCAGGCGGTATGGCGTACTCGACGAACTGGCGCTGCAGATAATCCAGAAACTTGTCATCGCCGATGCTGCTGCCCGACAGGTTGATGGCGCACATTGCCAATGGTCCCTTTCGCCCCTCGTCCAGCGCCTGGCGAATCACCTTGAACACTCTGTTCACCACCCAGCGATCCAGGGCCGTCATGAGCCCATAGCGTTCGGCGGCCGGGATGAAGCTGTCGGGCAGGATGATGCGCCCGCTCTCATCATGCAGGCGCAGCAGTATTTCCAGATGACCGGCATCCGACTCACCGGCCGCCAGTGGTGCGATTTCCTGGGCATACAGGCAGAAGCGGTCTTCCTCCAGGGCGATGTGCAGGCGCTGGATCCAGGCCATCTCGCCAAAGCGCATGGACAGCTCGGTGTCGTCGGGGTGGTACACCTGCACCCGGTTGCGCCCCTTCTCCTTGGCCATGTAGCACGCCATGTCGGCCGCACGCAGCGAGGCCTCCAGCGTATGGGGTGCCAGTTGCAGGTGGACCAGCCCCACGCTCACGGTGGTCATGAACGGGCGCCCCTTCCACACGAAGTGCAGGCTCTGCACGGTCTGGCGCAGATTCTCGGCAATGCGCTCGGCCTGCTCGGGCAGGCAGTTCTCGAGCAGGATACCGAACTCGTCGCCGCCCAGGCGCGCCAGGGTATCGCCCTCGCGAACGCCCGCCTGCAGCACCGCGCAAATGTGACGCAGCAATTCGTCGCCCGCCGCATGGCCACAGGTGTCGTTGACCAGCTTGAACTGATCCAGGTCCAGAAACAGCAGGGTGTGGCGCGCCGCCTGGCGGCCCAGGTCGCCCAGCGCCAGCTCCAGCCGGTATTCGAATTCGCGCCGGTTGGCCAGCCCGGTGAGGGCATCATGGGTAGCCTGCCACGACAGGTTGGCGATGTACTGGCGCTCCTGGGTCATGTCGTGCAGCACCAGCACGATGCCACTGACCTGACCGTCACTGATGATCGGCGAGCCCACCAGGGCCACCGACACCGTGCTGCCGTCCAGCCGCTGGATCAGCTTGGCGTGCTCGCTGCCGCCCTTGAGGGTACCGCTCAGAATGCGCTCGGTAAGGGACAGGCTGTCTTTTTCGGCGTTGTCGTCCAACAGGCTGAACAGCGCCGCCAGCGGCAGGCCCTGGGCCTGTCCGGCGCTCCAGTGGGTCAACTGCTCGGCGGCAGGGTTCATGTAGGCGATACAGCCCTCGACATCGGTGGTGATCACCCCATCGCCAATCGACTGCAAGGTGATCTGCGCCCGATCCTTCTCCACCTGCAGGGCACTGGCAAAGGCCTGACGCTGCGCCAGCAGCTTGTGCGTGCGCAGGCAGGCCAGCGCAATCAGAAACAGTGCCGTGGCCAGGTTGACCACCAGCAGCAGGCGCAACAGCATGCGCGATCCTTCGCCCAGGGCATCGCTGAACGCCATGGCGGCGGGGGTTACCGCCTCGTTGATCGCGGCGATCTCACCCTTCCAGGCTGCAACCCGCTGCGCAGTGACATTCCCGGTGACGATACCCTGGTGGATCCGGTTGGCCAGCGCATCCAGCTGCTGCAGGTAATCGTCTCCCACCGACCAGCGTTCGATGGCGCGTTCCATGTAGCTGACATGACGGAAATTCAGGTAGAGCCAGATGACGCTGTCGATGTCATCCGGGTGGTTGCCGCCCCTGAGAATGCCCTGGCGCGCAGCGGCCAGGTCCAGGGGCTTGGCGTCCAGCGCGGTGCGCAGCTGGTGCCCACCCTGGGGGATGGCGATGGCCTGCCGGTACTTCTGGTAGGCCGCCTCGTCGCGGCTGTCGGTATACAGGCTCAGGAAGTAGATGGCGTCCTTCTGCCCCTTGGACCACAGGCTCTCGCCCGCCACATAACCGCGCACGGCCGACAAGGCATAGAGGCTGATGCCCCCCAGCAAGGCCTGGAACAGTACGACCGCCACAAAAGGCCAGATGATGCCCAACAACCTGGGCGCTTCGAGAGTCCGTTTCTGCTTCATGAGGTCCCTTGCAGCAATGCGCAGCCCGATGAGTCTCATCCTGCACAGACACAGCCTAGGCCATTTGCCACCTGCCATCAGGCCCTTTTTCACCTGTACAACAGTTGTACAGTAGAAGGCCCTCAGCTCTGTTGCAAATGCCCATAGAGCTTGGCGTACAACCCGCCCTCGGCGATCAGCTGCTGGTGACCGCCATCCTCGGCGACATGCCCGCCGTCGAACACCAGCACGCGGTCGGCCTGCTTCACTGCCGACAGGCGGTGAGCGATGATCAGGGTGGTACGGGCGCTGAGGAAGCGGCTCAGCGCCTGGTGCAGGTTGTACTCGGTGGCCGCGTCCAGTGCCGAGGTGGCCTCATCGAGAATGACGACCTTGGGCTCGGCCAGCACCATGCGCGCTATCGCCAGACGCTGGCGCTGCCCGCCGGACAGACGCACGCCCGAACGTCCCACCACACTGTCCAGGCCCTGCGGCAGCGCGGCGATGGTGGCGTCGAGCTGGGCAATGCGCAGCGCCTGCCAGCAGGCCTCATCGGTACTCTCGCGGCCCATGGTCAGGTTGGCGCGCACGGTGTCGTTGAACAGCGACGGGTGCTGCAACACCACCGCCACCTGCTCGCGCAGGGTTTCCAGGCCGATCTCCTGCAAGGTCGAACCGCCGAAGCGGATGCTGCCGGCCTGGGCGCTGTACAGGCCCAGCAACAGCTGCACCAGGGTGCTCTTGCCGCCGCCGCTGGCGCCGACGATGGCCACCTTCTCGCCGGGTGCGATGGACAGGTTCAACTGGTCCAGCACCGGCTCCTCGCCATAGCCGAAACGCAGCCCGCGCACCTCGATGCCCACGGTGGTCTGCCCCGCGAAAGGGTCGATGCCGCCGGGATACTGCGGCTCGTCGCTGCGCGCCAGCAGCTCGTTGATCCGGCTCAGCGCACCACCTGCCGCGTAGTAGGCGTACTGCAGGTTGAGCAACTGCTCCACCGGGCCGATCATGAACCACAGGTAGCTGAACACCGCCAGCATCTGGCCGATGCTGAGGTCGGAAAACAGCACCGTGAGCATGGCCGCGGCGCGAAAGATGTCGATGCCGAACTGGAACAGCAAGCCACTGGCGCGGCTGCTGGCATCGCTCTTCCATTGCGAGGACACCGCATAGTTGCGCACCTCCTGGGCACGCATGCCCAGGCGCCCGAGAAAGTAGCCCTGGCGGTTGCCGGCACGGATTTCCTGGATCGCATCCAGGGTTTCGGTCAGTGCCTGGGTGAAGCGCGAGGTGCTGTCGTTCTCGAGTTTCTTCAGGTGCTTGACCCGCTTGCCCAACTGCACCGTGGCAAAGATCACCAGCGGGTTGAACAGCAGGATCAACAGCGCCAGCTGCCAGTGCATCCACAACAGGATCGCCGAGGTGCCGGCCAGCGTGAGCATGGCCACCAGAAAGCGGCTGAGGGTTTCACCGACGAACTTGTCCACGGTGTCCAGATCGGTGACCAGGTGCGTGGTCACCGTACCGCTGCCCAGGCTCTCGTACTCGCTCAGCGAGATGCGCTTGAGCCGCTCGATCAGGCGGATGCGCAGCCGGTAGACGATGTCCTTGGCCAGCCCGGCGAACAGCTTGGCCTGCACCACGTTGAAGGCCAGTGCCGCACAGCGCAGCGTCAGGGTGAAGACCAGCATCAGGCCGATGTAGCCGGCCGCCACCTGCCAGCTGACGGGCAGCAGGTTGTTCATCCACTTGAGCGCCGCATCGCCGTGCCCCAGCAGCACTTCGTCGACCAGCAACGGCAGCAGCAGCGGAATCGGCACACTGCACAGGGCCGCCAGCACGGCCACGCCGTTGGCAGTCCACAGGGCTTTCTTGTGGTGTTGCGCCAGGCGCCGGATCTCGGCCCAGCTCAAGCGATCGACAGGTGCCGGCGTCGGCCCGGGCACCGGGTCGGGGGAGCCAGGCAGGTCAAGCATTGACCGCATGCTCCAGCCAGCGCCCCAGCAGCGGCTGCAGCGCCCCCAGGGCCTGGTAGCCGTTGGTCAGCAGGGCCAGTTGGCCATTGCGCTCGGCGAGCAGGGTCGGGAAGCCCGCGATGCCCAGGTCCTGCACCCAGGTGAAGTCGGCGGCGGTGGCGCTGCGGGTGTCGCCGCTGCTGAAGGCCTCGGCGAAGGCGGCGCGGTCGAAACCGGCCTGCTCGGCCAGCTCCACCAGCTTGACCGGCAGGGTCACGTCTTCGCTGCGCTGGTAGAACGCCTGCTGGATCATCCCCAGCAGCGTCCAGGCCCGCTGCGGGTCGAGGCTGCGTGCAGCCACCAGCGCGCGGCAGGCAGGTTCGGTGTCGTAGACAAAGCCTTCGGGCATCGCGCCCTCGAGCTGGAACGGCTGGCCGGTGGCCTGGTTGACCGCCTGCCAGTGTTCAAGAATGTAGCGCCGGGTGGAGGCATCCAGCGCACTGCTGCCCGAGCGCAGGCCGCCGGGCACCAGGTGGGTGTCCACGCCGGCCTCGCGCGCCTGCCGTATCAGGGCCTCGGCCACGGGTGCGAAACCCCAGCACCAGGAGCACATCGGGTCCATTACATACAGCAGGCGAGCGGTCATCCATCACACCTCGGCTTTGCGATAGTTGTGGCCGATCGGGTGCGGCATGTTGCGGGCCTTGGCCAACTCGATCTGCTTCTGCCGATCGATGGCGCTGCGCCGGGTCTTCTCGCTCAGGCTGTCCCAGCAATGCGGGCAGCTGATGCCTGGCGAATAATGCTCGGAGGCCCGTTCCTCCACGCTGATCGGGGTACGACAGGCGTGGCACTGGTCGTAGTCGCCTTCGCTGAGGTCGTGACGCACGGTCACGCGGTTGTCGAAGACAAAGCAGTCGCCCTGCCAGCGCGTTTCTTCCTGGGGAACCTCCTCGAGGTACTTCAGGATGCCACCCTTAAGATGATAGACCGCTTCGAAACCCTCGCCGAGCATATAGCTGGAGGCTTTTTCGCAGCGGATGCCACCGGTGCAGAACATCGCCACCTTCTTGTGCCGGGCAGGGTCGAAGTTGGCCTTGATGTACTCGGGAAACTCGCGAAAGGTGGTGGTCTTTGGGTCGATGGCGCCCTCGAAGGTACCAATCGCCACTTCATAGTCGTTGCGGGTGTCGATCAGCAGCACTTCGGGGTCGCTGATCAGCGCGTTCCAGTCCTTGGGCTCGACATAGGTACCGACCGTCCGGTTCGGGTCCACGCCCGGCACGCCGAGGGTCACGATCTCTTTCTTGAGCTTGACCTTGGTGCGGTAGAACGGCTGTTCGTCGCAGTACGATTCCTTGTGATCGATGTCCACCAGGCGTGCATCGCTGCGCAGCCAGGCCAGCAGGCCATCGATGCCTTCGCGGGTACCCGACACGGTGCCGTTGATACCCTCTTCGGCCAGCAGCAGGGTGCCCTTGACCCCGTTGCGCTCCATGGTCTCGAGCAGCGGCTCGCGCAGCTCGACGTAATCTTTCAGGGTGACGAACTTGTACAGCGCCGCCACGACGATAGCTTGGGTCATGCCTTGATTCTCCAGGTGGTCACCCTCGCAAAGGGCGGACCGGGTCGACAATAAAAAACGCGCCGACAGGCGGCGCGTTGCGGATTCTAGCAAAAACCTGAAAGGGATTTCAGTGTTTGCTGCCTCCGGCGCAGGTGGGCGAAGCCGGCGCGCTGCCGACTTTCTGCCATTCCTGCGGGGTGTAGGTATGCAACGCCAGGGCATGGAACTGCCCCATCAGGTCACCCAGGGTGGCGTAGACCTTCTGGTGGCGCTTGACGCTGTTCAAGCCATCGAACTGTTCGCTGACCAGCACGGCCTTGTAGTGGGTCTGCTGGCCCCGGCTGTGCATGTGGCTCTCGTCCAGCACCTCGAGGTGTTGCGGGGCGAGCGCCGCCAGGCTCTGTTCGATCTTCTGCTGCATCGACATGCTGGGCTCCGCTTAAGGTTTCTTGGCCGGTGCGGCCGCCTTGCCGGCGGACGGGTCCAGCTCGTTGGTCATGTCGGCCAACAGCTTGTTGACCACCGGCACGGCGCTTTCAAGCTTCTGCTGGGTCAGCTGGGCCGACTGCTGTGTAACGGCAGGCATCTTTTCCAGGACTTTCTTGCCCAGTGGCGACTGGTAG
Organism: Pseudomonas palmensis; assembly: GCF_049942755.1. Classification (NCBI taxonomy): domain Bacteria; kingdom Pseudomonadati; phylum Pseudomonadota; class Gammaproteobacteria; order Pseudomonadales; family Pseudomonadaceae; genus Pseudomonas; species Pseudomonas palmensis. Next base: position 3,763,965 of record NZ_CP187958.1, on the reverse strand, counting down.
AAGGCGACCAGGTCCTTGAGCTCGGATTCGCTGAAGGTGCTGGTGTACAGCTTGATCATGTCCGGCTTGAGCTTGTTCCAGCCGATGGCCTGGTCCAGGGCGGCGTTGGCCTTGGCCTGGTAGGTTTCAAGCACGGCCTTTTTGGACGCCGGCGCCTTGGTCTGCTCGAAGCGCTGGGCAAACATCTGCTGCACCTGCATGTAGACCGGGGTACCCAGTTTGTCGGCGTGCGCCATCACCAGGAATTTTTCAGCGCTGGCGTTGTGGCTGGCGGTATCGGCGAGTGCCTGGCCGCTGGCGCAGACCAGCGCGACAGCCGTGCAGAGGGCGCGAAGACGGGTCATCGAAATTCCTTAAAATAAAAAGAGGGCGTACCCAGAGTAGAGCATTCTGCGCCGACTGGGGCAGCCTGCTCAAGAGGGACGACAGGCAATGGAACCGCCATGCCGAATCAGGGCCTAAACTGCGCAAACAAGCCATTAAAGGAGTGCGTACCGCATGAGCCGTATCGAAACTGACAGCCTGGGCCCGGTTGAAGTTCCTGACGAGGCCTACTGGGGTGCCCAGACCCAGCGCTCGCTGATCAACTTTGCCATCGGCAAGGAACGCATGCCGCTGGCGGTACTGCACGCGCTGGTGCTGATCAAGAAAGCCGCAGCGCGGGTCAATGACCGCAACGGCGACCTGCCGGCCGACATCGCCCGCCTGATCGAACAGGCCGCCGACGAGGTGTTGGCCGGCGAGCATGACGACCAGTTCCCGCTGGTGGTGTGGCAGACCGGCAGCGGTACCCAGAGCAACATGAACGCCAACGAAGTGTTGGCCGGGCGCGCCAACGAGCTGGCTGGCAAGGGCCGCGGCGGCAAGGTGCCGGTGCACCCCAACGACCACGTCAACCGCTCGCAGAGCTCCAACGACTGCTTCCCGACCGCCATGCACATTGCCGCCGCACAGGCGGTCAACCAGCAACTGCTGCCGGCCATCGCCGAGCTGTCGGGCGGGTTGGCCGAACTGGCCGCACGCCACATGCAACTGGTCAAGACCGGGCGAACCCACATGATGGACGCCACCCCGATCACCTTCGGCCAGGAGGTCTCGGCCTACGTGGCCCAGCTGGACTACGCCCAGCGCGCCATCCGCGCGGCGCTGCCGGCGGTGTGCGAACTGGCCCAGGGCGGTACCGCCGTGGGTACCGGGCTGAACGCACCGCACGGGTTTGCCGAGGCGATCGCCGCCGAGCTTGCCGCCTTGTCGGGGCTGCCGTTCGTCACCGCGCCCAACAAGTTTGCCGCGCTGGCCGGGCACGAGCCGCTGATCACCCTGGCCGGTGCGCTGAAAACCCTGGCCGTGGCCCTGATGAAGCTGGCCAACGACCTGCGCCTGCTCGGCTCCGGGCCGCGCGCGGGGCTGGCCGAGGTGCGCCTGCCGGCCAACGAGCCGGGCAGCTCGATCATGCCCGGCAAGGTCAACCCGACCCAGTGCGAGGCACTGTCGATGCTGGCCTGCCAGGTGCTGGGCAACGACACCACCATCGGCTTTGCCGCCAGCCAGGGCCACCTGCAGCTCAACGTGTTCAAGCCGGTGATCATCCACAACCTGCTGCAGTCGATCGAACTGCTGGCCGATGGCTGCCGCAACTTCCAGCAGCACTGCGTGGCGGGCATCGAGCCAGACCCGCAGCAGATGGCCGAGCACCTGGAGCGCGGGCTGATGCTGGTGACGGCACTCAACCCGCATATCGGTTACGACAAGTCGGCGCAGATCGCCAAGAAGGCCTACGCCGAAGGCACCACCCTGCGCGAGGCGGCGCTGGAACTGGGGTATCTGACCGATGCGCAGTTCGATGAATGGGTAAGGCCGGAGCAGATGCTCGAGGCCGGCGGCAAAGGCTGAAAAAAGGTCTGCTACGCAGCCCGTCGCGGGTCAAGCCGCTCCCACAAGGCTGATGGAGTTCCTGTGGGAGCGGGCTTGCCCCGCGATGCGGCCAATGATCACTTCTTGTCTTTCTTGAACGCCGCCTCCAGCGCCTCGTTGATGGTGCGCAGCACCTTCACTCGCGCCCAACGCTTGTCATTGGCCTCCACCAGCGTCCAGGGCGCCACTTCGGTGCTGGTGCGGTCGACCATGTCGCCCACCGCCTCGGAGTACGCGTCCCACTTGTCGCGGTTGCGCCAGTCTTCCTCGGTGATCTTGAAGCGTTTGAACGGTATCTGCTCGCGCTCCTGAAAACGCTCCAGCTGGGTCTGCTCGTCGATCGACAGCCAGAACTTGACCACCACCACGCCAGCGTCGTGCAGTTGCTCCTCGAAATCGTTGATCTCGCCATAGGCGCGCATCCAGTCGGCCTGGCTGCAAAAGCCCTCGATACGCTCCACCAGCACCCGCCCGTACCACGAGCGGTCGAACACCGTGAACTTGCCGCGCGCCGGAATGTGCCGCCAGAACCGCCACAGGTAGGGCTGCGCCCGCTCCTCCTCGGTAGGGGCGGCAATCGGCACGATGCGGTACTGACGCGGGTCCAGCGCGGCGGCCACGCGCCGAATGGCACCGCCCTTGCCCGCCGCGTCGTTGCCCTCGAACACCGCCACCAGCGCGTGGCGACGCATGCGCTTGTCACGCAGCAGGCCCGCCAGACGGGCCTGCTCGACAATCAGTTGCTCCTGGTAGTCGTTCTTGTCCAGACGCAGGGTCATGTCCAGGCTGCCCAGCAGGCTGCGTCCGTCGATGGATTCGCCCAGCGGCGCGATGTTGGTCTGGCGCCCCAGGGCCTTGGCCTTCAAGGCGTTCTGCAGGCCCTCGAGCAGGATCTTGCCCACTGCCAGGCTACGGTAGTTCGGGTCCACGCCCTCGATGATGTGCCAGGGCGCATAGTCACGGCTGGTGCGGCGCAGCACCCGTTCGCCGAAGCGCACGAACCGGTCATAGGTCTGCGATTGCTGCCAGTCCAGCGGGCTGATCTTCCAGCTGTGCAGCGGGTCATCCTTGAGCGACTTGAGCCGCGCCTTCATCTGTTTCTTGGACAGGTGAAACCAGAACTTGAAGATCAGCGCGCCTTCGTCGCACAGCATCTTTTCCAGCCGTTCGGCACCGTTGATGGCCTGGTCGAGCACCGCGTCCTTGAACTGGCCATGCACCCGCCCCTGCAGCATCTGGCTGTACCAGTTGCCGAAGAAGACGCCCATGCGCCCCTTGCTCGGCAAGGCCCGCCAGTAGCGCCAGGCCGGCGGCCGGGCCAGCTCCTCGTCGGTCTGCTGGTCGAAGGTGCGCACCTCGATCAGGCGCGGGTCCATCCACTCGTTGAGCAGCTTGACGGTTTCGCCCTTGCCGGCCCCCTCGATGCCATTGATCAGCACGATGACCGGAAAGCGAGACTGCTGCTTGAGCTCGAACTGGGCTTCGAGCAAGGCTTCGCGCAACGCCGGCACTTCGGCGTCATAGGTTTCTTTGTCGATGGCGTGACCAATTTCGGCGGATTCGAACATACCAGGCTCCCTTCTTGGATAAGCAAGACTAGCGGATCACGCAGCCCTTTGTCGCAAGGCGATCGGCTAGAATGCACGCTTCGCTGTTGCCGAGCCGAACATGAACGACACCCCCGCCACCCCGACCCAGTACGCCCAGATCGAGTGGGATGAACAGGGCCGCCCGTATTCACGCCAGTACGACGACATCTATTTCTCCAAGGAGCAGAGCCTGGAGGAAACCCGTCATGTGTTCATCGAGCAGAACGACCTGCGCCAGCGCTTCGCCGCGATGGCCGACGGCAGTTGCCTGGTGATCGGGGAAACCGGCTTCGGCACCGGCCTGAATTTCTTCTGCGCCTGGCAGGTGTTCGCCGACTGTGCACCGGCCGGGGCACGCCTGCATTTCGTCAGCGTCGAAAAATACCCCCTCAGCCATGCCGACCTGGCCAAGGCCCTGGCCCTGTGGCCCGAGCTGACGCCGTTCAGCCAGCCACTGCTGGCGCAGTACGTGGCGGTGCACGAAGGTTTCCAGCAGTTCGTCTTCGACCAGGGTCGGGTGACCCTGACCCTGATGATCGGCGATGCGCGGGAACAGCTGCCGCAGTTGGACGCCCCCATCGACGCCTGGTTTCTCGATGGCTTTGCCCCGGCCAAGAACCCCGACATGTGGACCCCCGAGCTGTTCGCCCAGCTCGGACGCCTGTCGGCGCCGGGTGCCACCCTTGGCACCTTCACCAGCACCGGCTGGGTGCGTCGCGGGCTGATTGCGGTGGGCTTCAAGATGAAGCGCATTCCGGGTATCGGCAAAAAATGGGAAGTGCTGCGCGGCGCATTCACCGGCTGGCCCGCCGAGCAAGCGCCGCTCGCGCCGGTTGCCCCATGGTTCGCGCGCCCCGCGCCGCTGGCCGGCCCCCGCGAGGCGCTGGTGATCGGCGCCGGCCTGGCCGGTTGCGCCACCGCCGCCAGCCTGGCGGCGCGCGGCTGGCAGGTACGCCTGCTGGAGCGCCACGCCGCCCCTGCCGGTGAAGCCTCGGGCAACCCCCAGGGCGTGCTGTACCTGAAGCTGTCGGCCCACGGCACCGCACTGTCGCGGCTGATCGTCGCCGGCTTCGGCTACACCCGCCGCCTGCTCGAACAGTTGCAGCGCGGCACCGACTGGGACGCCTGCGGGGTGCTGCAACTGGCCTTCGACGACAAGGAAGACCAGCGCCAGATCAAGCTCGACCAGGCGTTCAGCGACACCCTGCTACAGCGCCTCGACCAGCCGCAGGCCGAAGCCGTGGCCGGGGTCGGCCTGCCCAGTGGCGGTCTGTACTACCCCGAGGGCGGCTGGGTGCATCCGCCCGCGCTGTGCCAATGGCAGGCCGGGCAACCGAACATCACCCTGCTGCCCCACCATGACGTGGTACAGCTGCGCAAGGTCGACGGCTTGTGGCAGGCATGGGACGGCGAGCGCCTGCTGGCCAGCGCGCCGCTGGTGGTGCTGGCCAGCGCAGCGGACATCCATCGTTTCGAGCCGTGCACCGAGCTGCCGCTCAAGCGCATCCGCGGGCAGATCACCCGCCTGCCGGCCACCAACGCCAGCCGCGCGCTGGGCACCGTGGTGTGCGCCGACGGTTACGTCGCGCCGCCGCGCCTGGGCGAACACACCCTGGGGGCGAGCTTCGACTTCCACAGCACCGACCTCGCCCCCACCGCTGCCGAACATGCGAGCAACCTGGAGCTGCTGCGGGAAATCTCCGGCGACCTGGCAGAACGCCTTGGCGCTGCCGAGCTGGAACCGGCCAGCCTGCAGGGCCGCGCGGCGTTTCGCTGCACCAGCCCCGACTACCTGCCGATCGTCGGCCCGCTGGCCGACAAGGCGGCGTTCAACCAGGCGTATGCCGTGCTCGGCAAGGACGCGCGACAGCTGCCGGACACTCCGTGCCCCTGGCTGGAGGGCCTGTATGTGAACAGCGGCCATGGTTCGCGCGGCCTGATCACCGCGCCTCTGGCGGGTGAACTGATCGCCGCCTGGGTCGACAACGCACCCTTGCCGGTGCCGCGCGACGTGGCCGAGGCCTGCCACCCGAATCGTTTCATGTTGCGCGAACTGATACGCGGCAAGGGCAAGCAAGGCTGAAGGCTTATAACAGATTGATCTAAAACTCACAGGATCCGCACCGGTCAGTTCCTATGTGCCCGAATTCAGGGCACCTTCCCCAACGGAAAAACCGGTAAGGACTTATGTGCGGATTAGCTGGAGAGTTTCGTTTCACCCCTGTAGCCAACACACCACGCCCGGCGGACCTGGCCGCGGTCGAACGGATGACCCATCACCTGGCGCCCCGCGGCCCGGATGCCTGGGGCTTCCATAGCCAGGGGCCTATCGCCCTGGGCCACCGACGCCTGAAGATCATGGACCTGTCCGACGGCTCGGCCCAGCCCATGATCGACAGCCAGCTGGGCCTGTCGCTGGCATTCAACGGCGCCATCTACAACTTCCCCGAACTGCGCGCCGAACTCGAAAGCCTGGGCTATGCCTTCTACTCGGACGGCGACACCGAAGTGCTGCTCAAGGGCTACCACGCCTGGGGCGCCGATCTGCTGCCGCGCCTGAACGGCATGTTCGCCCTGGCGATCTGGGAACGTGACAGCCAGCAGCTGTTCCTCGCCCGCGACCGCCTGGGGGTCAAGCCGCTGTACCTGTCGCGCACCGGCGAACGCCTGCGCTTCGCATCGAGCCTGCCGGCCCTGCTCAAGGGCGGCGACATCAACCCGGTGCTCGACCCGGTGGCACTCAACCACTACCTGAACTTCCACGCCGTGGTACCCGCCCCGCGGACCCTGCTGGCGAACATCGAAAAGCTGCCACCGGCCACCTGGATGCGCATCGACGCCCAGGGCCGCGCCGAGCAGCACGTGTGGTGGAACCTGCACTACGGCCCACGCACCGATGAACAGCACCTGACCCTGGAAGACTGGCGCGACCGCGTGCTCGACAGCACCCGCGAAGCCGTTGCAATCCGTCAGCGCGCGGCCGTGGATGTCGGCGTGCTGCTCTCGGGCGGCGTCGACTCCAGCCTGCTGGTCGGCCTGCTGCGCGAAGTCGGGGACGAGGACCTGTCGACCTTTTCCATAGGCTTTGAAGATGCCGGCGGCGAACGTGGCGACGAGTTCCAGTATTCGGACCTGATCGCCAAGCACTACGGCACACGCCACCACCAGTTGCGCATCGACGAGCGCGAAATCATCGAGCAACTGCCGGCCGCGTTCCGCGCCATGAGCGAGCCGATGGTCAGCCACGACTGCATCGCCTTCTACCTGCTCTCGCGGGAAGTGGCCAAGCACTGCAAGGTGGTGCAGAGCGGCCAGGGTGCCGACGAGCTGTTCGCCGGCTACCACTGGTACCCGCAGGTGGACGGCGCCAAGGACCCGTACGCGGCCTACCGCGAGGCCTTCTTCGACCGCAGCTACGACGAGTACCGCGACACCGTGCAGCCGGCCTGGCTGCTGGGCAATGACGCCGCCGGCGACTTCGTGCGCCAGCACTTCGCCCAGCCCGGCGCCAGCGCGGCAGTCGACAAGGCCCTGCGCCTGGACAGCACGGTGATGCTGGTCGACGACCCGGTCAAACGGGTCGACAACATGACCATGGCCTGGGGCCTGGAGGCTCGCACGCCGTTCCTCGACTACCGGCTGGTGGAGCTGTCGGCGCGGGTGCCGGCCCAGTTCAAGTTGCCCGATGGCGGCAAGCAGGTGCTCAAGGAAGCCGCGCGACTGGTCATCCCCAGTGAAGTCATCGACCGCAAGAAGGGCTACTTCCCGGTACCGGGCCTCAAGCACCTGCAAGGCGCCACCCTGGACTGGGTACGCGAGCTGCTGCTGGACCCGAGCCAGGACCGCGGCCTGTTCAACCCGGCCATGCTCGACCGCCTGCTCAGCGACCCGCATGGGCAACTGACGCCGCTGCGCGGCTCCAAGCTGTGGCAACTGGCCGCGCTGAACCTGTGGCTCAGCGAACAAGGAATCTGATCGATGAAAGCCCATGCCTCACCCTATGGCCAGCGCCTGCTGCGCGGCCAGGTGCCGTCCTATGAACGCCTGCAGGCGCAACTGGCCGGCGACGGCAGCGACCCGCACGACCAGCCGCGCTGGCTGCATTGCGGTTGGGGCCGGCTGCTGATCGGCCATACTTACCCCGACCCGGCCAGCCTGGCGGCGGCCCTGGCCAAGGAGCAGCCCGGCGAGCGCGATATCGCGCTGTACGTGGCCGCCCCCCAGCAGGTACTGGCCCAGGCGCCGCAACAGCTGTTTCTAGACCCCTCCGACACCTTGCGCCTGTGGTTCAGCGACTACCGCCAGGCGCAGCGAGTGTTTCGCGGCTTTCGTATCCGCCGCGCACAGAGCGACAGCGACTGGGCAGCCATCAACGAGCTGTACGTGGCCCGTGGCATGCTGCCGGTCGACCCGGCGCTGATCACTCCGCGCCACCAGGGCGGCCCGGTGTACTGGCTGGCCGAAGACGAGGACAACGGTGCGGTGATCGGCAGCGTGATGGGCCTGAATCATCAAAAGGCCTTCGACGACCCGGAGCACGGCAGCAGCCTGTGGTGCCTGGCCGTGGACCCCAACTGCACCCGGCCCGGGGTCGGCGAGGTACTGGTACGCCACCTGATCGAACACTTCATGAGCCGCGGGCTGAGCCACCTCGACCTGTCGGTGCTGCACGACAATCGCCAGGCCAAGCGGCTGTACGCCAAGCTGGGCTTTCGCACCCTGCCCACCTTCGCGGTCAAGCGCAAGAACGGCATCAACCAGCCGCTGTTCCTGGGGCCGGGGCCGGAGGCCGGGCTCAACCCCTATGCGCGGATCATCGTCGAGGAAGCCTACAAGCGCGGCATTGATGTGCAGGTGGACGATGCCACCGCCGGGCTGTTCACCCTCAACCACGGCGGACGCCGGGTGCGCTGCCGCGAGTCGCTCAGCGACCTGACCACCGCCGTGAGCATGACCCTGTGCCAGGACAAGAGCCTGACCCACAAGGTGCTCGAAGCCGCCGGCCTGAGCCTGCCGGCGCAACAGCTGGCGGGCAACGCCGCCGACAACCTGGCCTTTCTGGAAGACCACGGCGCGGTGGTGGTCAAGCCGCTGGATGGCGAACAGGGCAACGGCGTGGCGGTCAACCTGACCTGCCTGCAAGACCTGGACGCCGCCATCGAGCACGCGCGCCAATACGACAGCCGCGTGCTGCTGGAAAGCTTTCATGAAGGGCTGGACCTGCGCATCGTGGTCATCGGCTACGAGGTGGTGGCCGCAGCGATTCGTCACCCGGCCTCGATCGTCGGCGACGGCCAGCACGCCATCGGTGCGCTGATCGAAGCCCAGAGCCGCAGGCGCCAGGCCGCCACCGGTGGCGAAAGCAAGATCCCGCTCGACGCCGAAACCCAGCGCACCCTGCACGCCGCCGGGGTCGACTACGACACCATTCTGCCCGCCGGCCAGCGCCTGGCCGTGCGGCGTACCGCCAACCTGCACACCGGCGGCTGCCTGGAAGACGTCACCGCACGCCTGCACCCGACCCTGGTGGATGCCGCCGTGCGGGCCGCCCGCGCCCTGGACATTCCGGTGGTCGGACTGGACCTGATGGTCAAGGCCGCCGACCAGCCCGACTACGTGTTCATCGAAGCCAATGAACGGGTCGGTCTGGCCAACCACGAACCCCAACCCACTGCCGAACGCTTCGTCGACCTGCTGTTCCCGCACAGCCGGCCGGTGCCGTGACAACGCCCCACGAGGAGTCCGCATGCCTGATCAATTGCCCGAACCGGACCTGACCTATCTGCAGAAGGTCCTGCTGGAAATGCTCGCCATCCCCAGCCCCACCGGCTTCACCGACACCATCGTGCGCTACGTGGCCGAGCGCCTGGAAGAACTGGGTATCCCCTTCGAGCTGACCCGGCGCGGCACCATCCGCGCCACCCTCAAGGGCCGCAAGAGCTCGCCCGACCGCGCCGTTTCGGCGCACCTGGACACCATCGGCGCCAGCGTGCGCACCTTGCAGGACAACGGCCGCCTGGGCCTGGCCCCGGTCGGCTGCTGGTCGAGCCGTTTCGCCGAGGGCAGCCGGGTCAGCGTGTTCACCGACACCGGCGTGTTTCGCGGCAGCGTGTTGCCGCTGATGGCAAGCGGGCACGCCTTCAATACCGCGGTCGACCAGATGCCGGTGAGCTGGGAGCACGTCGAGCTGCGCCTGGATGCCTACTGCACCACCCGCGCCGACTGTGAAACCCTGGGCATCGGCATCGGTGACTTCGTGGCCTTCGACCCGTTGCCCGAGTTCACCGAAAGCGGCCATATCAGCGCCCGTCACCTGGACGACAAGGCCGGCGTCGCGGCGCTGCTGGCCTCGCTCAAGGCCATCGTCGAAAGCGGCATCCAGCCACAGATCGACTGCCATCCGCTGTTCACCATCACCGAAGAAACCGGCTCGGGGGCCGCCGCCGCATTGCCGTGGGACGTCAGCGAATTCGTCGGCATCGACATCGCCCCGGTCGCCCCCGGCCAGCACTCCAGCGAACACGCGGTCAGCGTGGCCATGCAGGACTCTGCCGGCCCCTACGACTACCACCTGTCGCGCCACCTGCTGAGCCTGGGCCGCGAGCACAACCTGCCGGTGCGCCGCGACCTGTTCCGCTACTACTTCAGCGACGCGCATTCGGCGATCACCGCCGGGCATGACATCCGTACCGCGCTGCTGGCGTTCGGCTGCGACGCCACCCACGGCTACGAGCGCACCCATATCGACAGCCTGGCTGCCCTCAGCCGCCTGCTCAGCGCCTACCTGCTCAGCCCGCCGGTGTTCGCCAGCGATTCCAAGCCCACCGGCAGTTCGCTGGAAAGCTTCAGCCACCAGCTGGAACACGACGCACAAATGGAAAGTGATACCCGCGTACCGGCGGTGGACAGCCTGGTTGGCCAAAAAGGCTAGCCACATGCAGGCCACATGCAGGAAAGGTTTCGCGTAGCATGTGCGAAACCTTTCCTGATTCTGTAGCTTTTTTATGTTGATACCCTACGACCAGCTCGAAGCCGACACCCTCACCCGCCTGATCGAAGACTTCGTCACCCGCGACGGTACCGACAATGGCGACGACACCCCGCTGGAAACCCGTGTACTGCGCGTGCGCCAGGCGCTGGCCAAGGGGCAGGCGGTGATCCTGTTCGACCTGGACAGCCAGCAGTGCCAACTGCTCGCCAGGCATGAAGTGCCCCGCGAGCTGCTCGACGATCAGTGATCAGGCGCCCAGGCCGCCCTTGCCCAGTTGCTCGGCGATACGCCGATAGATTTCTGCACGGTGCACCTCCACATCGCGTGGTGCGCAGATGCCGAAACGCACCGTGTTGCCGTCTACCGACAGCACCTTGATCTTGATGTCGTCATCGATGGTGATGACCTCGCCGACTTCGCGCCCTATGACCAGCATTCTCCAATCCTCCACATCAGGGGAGAGTGAAGACTGAACCGGGTGCTGAAACGGTTCAACGCTCTGACAGGCAAATAGACAATTCCCACAACTTTGCGGGAATTTGCCTACAAGATCCTACCCGCTCAGCTGTTTTGCAGACGTGGTCCGATCACGATGATGGTGGCGCCGATCACGCACAGCAACGCACCGAGCCAGTCGCTGCCCATCGGCCGGGCACGCTCCACCACCGCCAGCCACAGCAGCGAAGTGACGATATAGATGCCGCCATAGGCGGCGTAGGCGCGCCCGGCGTAGGCCGCCTCGACGCGGGTCAGCAGCAGGCCGAACAGGGTCAGGCTGAGCAGCGCGGGGGCAATCCACCAGCCGCTCTTGCCCAGCCGCAGCCACATGTAGAAGGCATAACAGCCGGCGATCTCGAACACCGCCGCCAGAAAGAACCACACATAATTCATCACGTCCGCTGCTACCCGCGCAAAAGCGCCTAGCATACCGTAGCGAACAGCCTACGCCTGCGTCTGACGCCCCTTGGCACGCATTCGCACGGCCATCTCGGCCATTTCGTCATACAGCGCCTGCGGGTCGCGCTGCTTGAGCTGCCAGGCCAGGCGCCCCTGCTCGTGGGGCAGAATCATGAAGTCACCGCGCGCCACCCCCTCGTAGATATAGCCGGCAATGTCGCTGGCGCTGATCGGCGAGCTTTCCAGCAGTTTGCCCACCTGGGCCTTCATTGCCGGGGTGGGGCCGCGGAACGAATCCAGCAGGTTGGTCTGGAAGAACGACGGGCACACCACATGCACCGCCACCTGTTGCTGGCGCAGCTCCACCAGCAGGCTTTCGGACAGCGCCACCACCCCGGCCTTGGCCACGTTGTAGTTGCTCATGGCCGGCCCCTGCATCAGCGCCGCCATGGACGCGATGTTGATGATGCGGCCCTTGCTGCGTTCGAGCAGCGGCAGGAACGCCTTGCAGCCCTTGACCACGCCCATCAGGTTGATCGCGATCTGCCAGTCCCAGTCTTCCAGCGACAGCTCGGCAAAAAAACCGCCCGACGCCACCCCGGCGTTGTTGACGATCACATCGATGCCGCCGAGCTTTTCTTCGCAGGCCTGGGCCAGGGCGGTGAGCTGGCTGTAGTCGCGCACGTCGCAACGCTGGACGAAGCCCTCGCCGCCCGCCTCGCGCACCAGCGTGAGGGTCTGCTGCAGGCCGGCCTCGCCGATGTCGCTCAGGGCCAGTTGCCAACCCTCGCGGGCCCAGCGCAGGGCAATCTCGCGGCCAAGGCCGGACCCGGCGCCAGTGATCATCATGCGGTTTTGCATAGCCGGATGCCTTGTTCCTGAAGTTGAAGGCCAGTGTAGCGAAGGGTGCAGCGACGCCCACGCTGTATCAGGATGCTGAATGGCGCGGGCAAACACATATCGAACTAAACTTTTAGTTGCCTGTGGGAGTCCGATTTAACAGGCGGACATGAACGTCATGACCGAAGAGATGGATCGCAACTGCACACGCTGATTACCGTACTCAACAAAAGGACTCTGCCATGGGCACCATACTTATCATCATCCTGATTTTGCTGTTGATCGGTGGCTTACCCGTTTTCCCGCACTCCAGAAGTTGGGGCTACGGCCCGTCCGGCATCATTGGTACCGTGCTGATCATCCTGTTGATCCTGTTGTTGCTCGGCAAGATATAGAAACCCGGGGGTGCAATGGCCCCCACATAAAAAAACGGCCCGAAGGCCGTTTTTTTATTGCTCAGGACTCAGTGCGAAACAGCACCGCTTGCCCCCAGGCCGGTTTGCGACCGGACAAACTGCGGGAAGAACAGCGCACGCTCGTCATCCGCTGCCTTGGACTTGTCGGTAACCGAGAAGAACCAGATACCGGCAAAGGCAATCAGCATCGAGAACAGCGCCGGGTACTCATACGGGTAGATGGCTTTCTCGTGACCCAGGATCTGCACCCAGATGGTCGGACCGAGCACCATCAGGCCCACCGCACTTACCAGCCCCATCCAGCCGCCGATCATGGCGCCACGGGTGGTCAGCTTCTTCCAGTACATCGAAAGCAGCAGTACCGGGAAGTTGCAGCTGGCCGCGATCGAGAACGCCAGGCCGACCATGAACGCGATGTTCTGGCTTTCGAACAGGATACCCAGGCCGATGGCCAGCACACCCAGTGCGACGGTGGTGATCTTCGACACGCGGATCTCGTCCTTGTCGTTGACCTTGCCCTTGCGCCATACGCTGGCATACAGGTCATGGGACACCGCCGAGGCACCGGCCAGGGTCAGGCCGGCAACCACTGCCAGGATGGTGGCGAAGGCCACTGCCGAGATGAAGCCCAGGAAGATGCTGCCGCCCACGGCGTCGGCCAGGTGCACCGCAGCCATGTTGTTGCCGCCCAGCAAGGCGCCTGCTGCGTCCTTGAAGTCCGGGTTGGTGCTGACCAGCAGGATCGCGCCGAAGCCGATGATGAAGGTCAGGATGTAGAAGTAGCCGATGAAGCCGGTTGCATACAGCACGCTCTTGCGCGCTTCCTTGGCGTCGCTCACGGTGAAGAAGCGCATCAGGATGTGCGGCAGGCCAGCGGTACCGAACATCAGCGCCAGGCCCAGCGAGAACGCGGAGATCGGGTCTTTGACCAGGCCGCCCGGGCTCATGATCGCCTCACCCTTGGGGTGAACCTTGATCGCCTCGGAGAACAGCGCATTGAAGTCGAAGTTGACGTGCTTCATCACCATCAGCGCCATGAAGCTGGCACCGGACAGCAGCAGCACCGCCTTGATGATCTGTACCCAGGTGGTTGCGAGCATGCCGCCGAACAGCACGTACATGCACATCAGGATACCCACCAGGATGACCGCCACGTGGTAGTCCAGGCCGAACAGCAGCTGGATCAGCTTGCCGGCGCCGACCATCTGCGCGATCAGGTAGAACGCCACCACCACCAGCGAGCCGGAGGCTGACAGGGTGCGGATCTGCTTTTGCCCGAGGCGATACGAGGCCACGTCGGCAAAGGTGTACTTGCCCAGGTTGCGCAGGCGTTCGGCGATCAGGAACAGAATGATCGGCCAGCCCACCAGGAAGCCGATCGAGTAGATCAGGCCGTCGTAACCGGAGGTGTATACCAGTGCGGAAATACCCAGGAAGGAGGCTGCCGACATGTAGTCGCCGGCAATCGCCAGGCCGTTCTGGAAGCCCGTGATTCGCCCGCCTGCGGCGTAGTAGTCAGAGGCCGACTTGTTACGCTTTGAAGCCCAGTAGGTGATGCACAGGGTGGCACCGACGAAGGCGACGAACATCAGGATCGCCGAGACGTTCAGGGGTTGTTTGTGCACCTCGCCGGTCAGGGCGTCGGCGGCCCAGACGGCAGGCGCGAAAGCGCCAAAGGCCAGTGTTGCCAGTAGACGCCGGATCATTGCTGAGCCTCCTTCAGGATCGCGTTGTTCAGCTCGTCGAACTCACCATTGGCACGACGTACGTAGATGCCGGTCAGCACGAAAGCCGAAACGATCAGACCCACACCCAGCGGGATACCCCAGGTAATCGAGGAGCCGGGGCTGAGCTTGGCACCCAGAATCTGCGGGCCGTAGGCAATCAACAGGATAAAGGCGGCGTAGAGGCCGAGCATGATCGCCGAGAGAATCCAGGCGAAGCGTTCACGTTTTGAAACCAGCTCCTTGAACCGCGGGCTGTTTTGTATCGAGAGATAAATGCTGTCGTTCATTGTTTTTGTCCTCGCAGCACAGATTGGGTAGTACCACGCCACTTTATGCTGCCTTGGGACGCACTCCAGACGACCTTAGTCTTAGATGTAAAACTCTTTTACCGGCTACGTAACAGCCGCCCATGCAAAGGGCCGCGCGGTGGCAAAACACCGCGCGGCCCTGGAAGGTGCCAGATAGAGGCCTTAGGCCATTATTTTGCGGTCCACTCGGCGACCCGCTCGGGGTGCTTGGCGACCCACTCCTTCGCCGCAGCGTCCGGCTTTGCGCCTTCCTGAATGGCCAGCATGACTTCGCCGATCTCGTCCTTGGATTGCCACGAGAACTTCTTCAGGAACGCTGCGACTTCCGGCGCCTTCGTATCGAGTTCCTTGCTGCCGATGCTGTTGACCGTCTCGGCGGCGCCGTACACGCCTTTGGGGTCTTCGAGAAAGCGCAGCTTCCACTTGGCGAACATCCAGTGCGGCACCCAGCCGGTGACCACGATGGGCTGCTGCTTGGCGTAGGCGCGCCCCAGTTCAGAGGTCATGGCAGCGCCGGAGCTGGCCTGCAGCTTGTAGCCGGCAAGGTCGTAGTCCTTGATGGCCTGGTCGGTCTTGAGCATCACCCCGGACCCGGCGTCGATGCCGACGATCTTCTTCTTGAAGCCGGCATCGCTTCCGAGGTCGGCGATCGACTGCGCCTTGACGTATTCGGGCACGATCAGGCCAATCCTGGCGTCCTTGAAGTTGGGGCCGTAGTCGACCACGTTGTCCTTGTTCTTGGCCCAGTATTCGCCATGGGTCACCGGCAGCCAGGCCGACAGCATCGCATCGAGCTTTCCGGTGGCCACCCCCTGCCACATGATGCCGGTGGCCACCGGCATCAGCTTGACGTCATAACCGAGCTTCTGCTTGATCACCTCGGCCGCCACATGGGTGGTCGCCACGCTGTCGGACCACCCATCGACGTAGCCGATGCTTACTTCCTTGGCCATGGCCAGGCTGGTGCCCATGGCCAGTATCAGGGCAGTGCCCGCCCCCAGGAGTCGTCGCATTTTCATCAAGGCATCCCCTCGTCACGTCACGGAACCTGCATCATCAACCGCCACTGGCGGCCAACCTGCTCTGTCAGCGACGTCGAAACATCGAGAAACGACATCACAACGCCAGCCAGGCCCGCTACCGGCCGGCATTTGCAGGTAGTATTGGCGGCTTTGTTTCCTGACCGGTCCGCGCCATGCCCTCGACTGCCCGCTTCCCGCTGCTGCCCTACCTGTTTGCCTGCCTGCTTGGCCTGTTCGCGTTGGGCGGGCTCTGGTACGGGCTCGGCAAGCCGGTATCGCTGCCGGACGCCGCCAGCCCCACGCACAAGCTGCAATGTGTCTCCTACACGCCCTTCGACAAGGACCAGTCGCCGTTCGACCAGCCCTTCAGCCTGCGTCCGGAGCGCGTGGAGGCTGACCTCGCCCTGCTTGCACAGCGCTTCGAATGCATCCGCACCTACTCGATGACGGGCCTGGAAGCGATCCCGCAGCTGGCGCGCAAGTACGGCCTGAAGGTGATGTTCGGGGCCTGGGTGAGTGCCGACCCGCTGGTCACGGCCAAGGAGATCAAGGTCCTGATCGCCACCGCCAATGCCAACCCGGACATCACCCGCGCCGTGATCGTGGGCAACGAGGTGCTGCTGCGCAAGGAAGTGACGGGCGATCACCTGGCCGATCTGATCCACCAGGTGAAAAGCCAGGTGCAGGTACCGGTGACCTACGCCGACGTGTGGGAGTTCTGGCTGCAGCACCCACAGATCGCGCCGCAGGTGGACTTCGTGACCATTCACCTGCTGCCCTACTGGGAAGATGATCCCAAGGGCATCGACGATGCGCTGGCCCACGTAGGCGAGATCCGCCAGGTGTTCGGCAACCGCTTCGCGCCCAAGGACGTGATGATCGGCGAAACCGGCTGGCCCAGCGAAGGGCGCCAGCGCGAAACCGCCCTGCCCAGCCGGGTCAACGAAGCGCGCTTCATTCGCGGGTTCGTCGCCATGGCCGAGCAGAATGGCTGGCATTACAACCTGATCGAAGCCTTCGACCAGCCGTGGAAGCGCGCCAGCGAAGGCGCGGTGGGCGGTTACTGGGGGCTGTACGATGCCGACCGGCAGGACAAGGGCATACTCGAAGGCCCGGTGAGTAACCTGCCGTTCTGGCCGCAGTGGCTGGGCATCGGCGTGCTGCTGTTCGCCGCCACCCTGGCCCTGGCCGGGCCGGTGCGCGGCGTGCGTGGCGCCCTGGCGCTGCCCTTGCTGGCCGCACTGGGGGCCGCCAGCCTGGGGTTGTGGGGCGAGCTGGTACGGGTCAACAGCCGCTTCGTTGGCGAGTGGTTGTGGGCCGTGCTGCTGGCGGGGCTCAACCTGGTGGTACTGGCCCATGGCGCGCTGGCGCTGGCACAGCGCAGTGGCTGGCGTGAGCGCCTGTTCGCCTGGCTGCAGGCGCGTGCCGGCTGGTGGGTGATGGCGGCCGGCTTCGCGGCGGCGGTGAGCATGCTGGCGCTGGTGTTCGACCCGCGCTACCGCAGCTTCCCGAGCCCGGCGCTGGTGCTGCCGGCGGTGGTGTACCTGCTGCGACCGGTGCGGGTAGCACGCGCCGAGGTGGCCTTGCTGACCTTCATCGTGGGCGCCGGGATTGCGCCGCAGCTGTTCATCGAGGGCTTGAGCAGCCAGCAGGCGCTGGTGTGGGCCCTGGTGAGCGCGCTGATGACCGCGGCGCTGTGGCGCTGCCTGCGGATCAGGCAGGGCTGAGCGTCGGCTCTTCGCCGGCAAGGCCGGCTCTGCAGGGAGACGTTGAACCCGGTAGGCGCCGGCCTTGCCGGCGAACGATACAGCGTGAGCCTCAGGCCGTGCGCCGCACCAGCCGCAACCCCGCCAGCACCAGCGCGAACGCCGCCAGGCTCACGGTGTACAGCGCCAGTGCCGGCAGCCCGAACACCAGGGACAGCACCGCCAGCCACCAGCCGGCCCGACGCGGCACCAGCGTCGCCACCACGGCCAACCCCAGGGCGACCCAGCCCAGCACCCGCAAGTGGATCATCAGGCCCAGCGTGGCGCGCAACTGGCACTCCCAGCTCACCTGGGGCGAGCTGCACACACCGACCCACCTGACATCCTCCATGAAGCCGTAACGCACCCCATAGCAGGCCGCAGCCCACAGCGACAGGCACACAAGCAAGGCAATCAGCGGCAAACGGCGGGACATGACAACTCCGGAAACAGGAAAACGGCGCCCAGCATAATCCCCCACCGGGCCTGTGCAAGGCAAAAGCGGCGGCCTGAGCTACTTTTATCAGCAAAGAAACAAAACCCGCTGTTGCCCTGGCACTGGCCCGCACGGCAACATCGGGGACGGTAAATGCCGGGGCACAAGGCAACTTTGCCGATAGCACGAGTGTCCTAGCCTGCAGTACACACTTTGCCTTGCCTTTCCTGGGGATCCGTCATGCTTCGATCACTGCGCCTTGCTGCCCTGCTGGGTGGCCTCTTGATGAGTGCGGCCGCGTCTGCGGTGGATGTCGATGCGGCCACCTATGGCTACCCGCTGACCAATCCCTTCGAGGCGACGATCGCCTCCACACCGCCCGACCTGCGCCCCGAACTGCCGACCGACGATGACATCGATCAGTCCGACTACAGCCTCAACCTGCGCCCCGAACGCGAGTTCACCCTTCCGGACAACTTCTGGGCGGTCAAGAAGCTGCGCTATCGCCTGGCCCGACAGGACCACGAGGCGCCGCTGATCTTCCTGATCGCCGGTACCGGCGCGCCCTACACCAGCAGCCTCAACGAGTACCTCAAGCGCCTCTACTACAAGGCCGGCTACCACGTGGTGCAGCTGTCATCGCCCACCAGCTTCGACTTCATCAGCGCCGCCTCGCGCTTCGCCACCCCGGGCGTGAGCGCCGAAGACGCCGAAGACCTGTACCGGGTGATGCAGGGCGTGCGCGCCCAGCACCCGCGCCTGCCTGTCAGCGAGTACTACCTCACCGGCTACAGCCTCGGTGCCCTCGACGCAGCCTTCGTCAGCCACCTGGACGAAACCCGGCGCAGCTTCAACTTCAAGCGCGTGCTGCTGCTCAACCCGCCGGTCAACCTCTACACCTCGATCAGCAACCTCGACAAGCTGGTGCAGACCGAGGTCAAGGGCGTGAACAACAGCACCACCTTCTATGAACTGGTGCTGACCAAGCTCACGCGCTACTTCCAGCAAAAAGGCTACATCGACCTCAACGACGCACTGCTCTACGACTTCCAGCAGTCGCGCCAGCACCTGAGCAACGAGCAGATGGCGATGCTGATCGGCACCTCGTTCCGCTTCTCGTCCGCCGATATCGCCTTTACCTCCGACCTGATCAACCGCCGCGGCCTGATCACCCCGCCCAAGTACCCGATCACCGAAGGCAGCAGCCTCACGCCGTTCTTCAAGCGTGCGCTGCAATGCGACTTCGACTGCTACCTGACCGAGCAGGTCATCCCCATGTGGCGCGCGCGCACCGATGGCGGCAGCCTGCTGCAACTGATCGACCAGGTGAGCCTGTATGCCCTCAAGGACTACCTGCAAAACAGCCCGAAAATCGCCGTGATGCACAACGCCGACGATGTGATCCTGGGCCCCGGCGACATCGGCTTTCTGCGCAGCACCTTTGGCGACCGCCTGACCCTGTACCCGCATGGCGGGCACTGCGGCAATATCAATTACCGCGTCAACAGCGACGCGATGCTGGAGTTTTTCCGTGGTTAAAAAACTTCTGATCGTGACGGCGTTGCTCGCCGCAGGCCTGGTACAGGCCGATGAGATCCCGGCGCGAGCCAGCGTGATCGAAGCCGACGGCTTCACCGATCCGCTCAAGGAACTCAAGTTCAACCCCGGCCTGGACCAGCGCGAGTTCGAGCGTTCGACCCTGACCGCGCTGAACGTCTACGACCCGTTCGAGTCGGTGAACCGCCGGCTGTACCACTTCAACTACCGCTTCGACCAGTGGGTGTTCCTGCCGGTGGTCAATGGCTACCGCTACATCACCCCAAGCTTCGTGCGCACCGGGGTCAGCAACTTCTTCAGCAACCTGGGCGATGTGCCCAACCTGCTCAACAGCCTGCTGCAGTTCAAGGGCAAGCGCTCGATGGAGATCACCGCGCGCCTGCTGTTCAACACCACCCTGGGCGTCGCCGGCCTGTGGGACCCGGCGACCAAGATGGGGCTACCGCACCAGAGCGAAGACTTCGGCCAGACCCTGGGCTTCTATGGCGTGCCGGACGGCCCGTACCTGATGCTGCCGATCCTGGGCCCGTCGAACCTGCGCGACACCGGCGGGCTGGTGGTGGACTACAGCGCCGAGAACTGGATCAACTTCCTCAACATGGCCGAGGTCAGCAGCGACAACCCGGAGGTCTGGGTACTGCGCGCCATCGACAAGCGCTATACCACCAGCTTTCGCTACGGCCAGCTGAACTCGCCGTTCGAGTATGAAAAGGTGCGCTACGTGTACACCGAGGCACGCCGCCTGCAGATCGCCGAGTAGCGCTCAGGGCCGGGGCAGAGGCAGGCCGAGAAAGCGGCACAGCTCGCCCTGCTTGGTCAGCGCGTCGCGCCGGCCCAGTTCGATCAGCTCGCTGCAATAGCCGGCTTCGAACAACAGGTAGCTGAGCACCCCGGCGCCGCTGGTCTTGGTCGCCCCCGGGCCGCGCAGGAACATGCGCAGCGCGGCGGGCAGTTCACGCCGATGGCGGGCGGCGATCTCGTCCAGCGGCTGGCTGGGCGCAACCACCAGCACCTCCACCGGGGCCAGGCCCAGGCGCCGGGGCTGCACGTCGCTGGGCAGCAGGTGGCTCAGGTGGTTGAGCCGCTGCAACAGCTCCAGGTCGTCTTCCAGGCTGTCGATGAACGTGCTGTTGAGCAGATGCCCGCCGATCTGCGCCAGGCTCGGCTGCTTGCCGCTGAACACCCGCTCGCGTGGATCACCCGGCGTCGGCCCCTGGGGGTTGCCGCTGACCCCCACCACCAGCACGCGGTTGGCGCCCAGGTGCAGCGCCGGGCTGATCGGCGCCGACTGGCGCACCGCACCGTCACCATAGAATTCGTGGCCCAGCCTGATCGGCGCAAACAGCAACGGGATGGCCGAACTGGCCAGCAGGTGCTCGACGCTCAGGCGGGTCGGCATGCCGATGCGTCGATGGCGCAGCCACGGGTCGATGGCGCCCTTGCCCTGGTAGAAGGTCACCGCCTGGCCCGACTCGTAGCCGAACGCGGTCACCGCCACCGCGCGCAGGTGCTGCTGGTCGATGGCATGGCCGATGCCGTCCAGGTCCAGGTGCTGGTTGAGCAGTTTGCGCAGCGGCGAGCTGTCGAGCAGCGCCACCGGTACCTGGGCCCCCAGGCCCAGCAGGCTGTGGCCGACGAAACGGCTGGCCTGGCGGATCACCCCGGGCCAGTCGCTGCGCAGTACCTGGTGGCTGCGAAAGCCCTGCCAGAAGCCGGTGAGGCGGCGGATGGCGTCGGCAAAATGCATCGCACCGCTGGCCAGGGTCACCGCATTGATGGCCCCGGCCGAGGTGCCGACGATCACCGGGAACGGGTTGCCGGCGCCGGCGGGCAGCAGGTCGGCGATGCCGGCGAGCACGCCGACCTGGTAGGCGGCACGAGCGCCACCGCCCGAGAGGATCAGGCCGGTGACCGGTTGGGGTGCTGGCATGGGGTACTCCCTGAATTCTGTGTCGCCGCCTTCGCCGGCAAGGCCGGCTCCTACCGGTACCGCACACCTATGTAGGAGCCGGCATTGCCGGCGAAAGCCACACCGCGATTCGTCCTAATACAGCTTGGGCGCCCCCGGCGGGCGCGACTTGAAGCGTCGGTGTGCCCACAGGTACTGCTCGGGGCATTCGCGCAGCACCGACTCGATCCACTGGTTGATGCGCAGGCAGTCGGCCTCTTCGCTCTCCCCCGGAAAATCCTGCAGCGGCGCATGGATCACCAGCCGGTAGCCACTGCCGTCCGCCAGGCGCTGCTGGGTGAACGGGATCACCCGCGCCCGCCCCAGGCGGGCGAACTTGGTGGTGGCGGTCACGGTAGCCGCCTCGATCCCGAACAGCGGCACGAACACGCTCTGCTTGGCGCCGTAGTCCTGGTCGGGCGCATACCAGATGGCGCGCCCCGAGCGCAGCAACTTGAGCATGCCGCGCACGTCCTCGCGCTCCACGGCCAGCGAGTCGAGGTTGTGCCGCTCGCGCCCGCGGCGCTGCACGAAGTCGAACAACGGGTTCTTGTGCTCGCGGTACATGCCGTCGATGGTGTGTTCCTGGCCCAGCAGCGCCGCACCGATCTCCAGCGTGGTGAAGTGCAGGGCCATCAGGATGGCCCCCTGCCCGTCACGCTGCGCCGCCTGCAGGTGCTCCAGCCCCTCGATGTGCGCCAGGCGCGCCAACCGGGCCTTTGGCCACCACCAGCTCATGGCCATTTCGAAGAAGGCGATGCCGGTGGAAGCGAAGTTTTCCTTGAGCAGACGGGTTCGTTCGACAGACGGTAATTCGGGGAAACACAGTTCCAGGTTGCGCGCAGCAATGCGTCGACGGTCACCGGCAACACGGTACATCAGCGCGCCCAGCAGGCGGCCCAGCACCAGCAAAGCCCGGTAGGGCAGCTGCACGATCAGCCACAGCAGGGCCAGGCCCAGCCACAGCGGCCAGAAGCGTGGATGAAGAAAATAAAGGCGAAAACGCGGGCGATCCATTAAACATTCCGCAAAGACGATGGCCGGGCATTCTACAACGGTTCGCTGCGGGTTGCGGCTAACCGGCGTTCTCGTTATAAGTCTGAGCACTTTTTCGTAACAAGCTGCCTTATGCCAACCATGAGCCAAACCCAGACGCCAGACCAAGCCCCCGTGTTCCAGCTCAAGGGCAGCATGCTCGCCATCACGGTGCTCGAGCTTGCGCAGAACGACCTCGAAGGCCTCGATCGGCAACTGGCGGCCAAAGTCGCCCAGGCCCCCAACTTCTTCAGCAACACCCCGCTGGTGCTGGCGCTGGACAAGCTGCCGGCCGGCGAAGGCGCGGTCGACCTGCCCGGGCTGATGCGCGTATGCCGCCACCATGGCCTGCGTACCCTGGCCATTCGCGCCAGCCGTATCGAGGACATCGCCGCCGCCATTGCCATCGACCTGCCGGTGCTGCCGCCGTCCGGTGCCCGCGAACGTGCGCTGGAGCCTGCGGTGGAGGTGCCACCGGCGCCCAAGCCCGAGCCGGCCCCGGCCCCGCCGCCGGAGCCTGCGGTAAAACCGACAAAAATCATCACCTCGCCGGTGCGTGGCGGCCAACAGATCTATGCTCAGGGCGGCGACCTGGTGGTACTGGCTTCGGTCAGCCCCGGTGCGGAACTTCTGGCCGATGGCAACATCCATGTTTACGGCGCGATGCGCGGTCGCGCCCTCGCCGGTATCAAGGGCAACACCAGGGCACGTATTTTCTGCCAGCAGCTGACCGCCGAAATGGTCTCGATCGCCGGGCAGTACAAGGTGGCCGAAGACCTGCGTCGCGACCCGTTGTGGGGGGCCAACGTGCAGGTCAGCCTGTCTGGTGACGTGTTGAACATCACCCGTCTTTAACGGATACTTGCCGCCATTTTCAGCGCAACTTTTCCATATGTTGCCGGTTTGGATATTTCTGGGACCTCAACGTCCTTTTTCTTTAGGGGTGATACACCTTGGCCAAGATTCTAGTGGTTACATCCGGCAAGGGTGGTGTGGGTAAGACCACCACCAGCGCCGCTATCGGTACCGGCCTCGCACTGCGCGGCCACAAGACGGTCATCGTCGACTTCGACGTCGGCCTGCGTAACCTCGATCTGATCATGGGCTGCGAACGCCGCGTGGTGTACGACTTCGTCAACGTGGTCAACGGCGAAGCCAACCTGCAGCAGGCCCTGATCAAGGACAAGCGCCTCGAGAACCTGTACGTGCTGGCCGCCAGCCAGACCCGTGACAAGGATGCCCTCACGCTCGAAGGCGTGGAGCGGGTCCTGATGGAGCTCAAGGAGCAATTCGAATACGTGGTCTGCGACTCGCCGGCCGGTATCGAGAAAGGCGCCCACCTGGCCATGTACTTCGCCGACGAAGCCATCGTGGTGACCAACCCGGAAGTCTCCTCGGTACGTGACTCGGACCGCATGCTGGGCCTGCTGGCCAGCAAGTCGCGCCGTTCCGAACGCAACGAAGACCCGATCAAGGAACACCTGCTGATCACCCGCTACCATCCAGAGCGCGTGAGCAAGGGCGAAATGCTCGGTGTCGAGGACGTCAAGGAAATCCTCGCCGTCGCGCTGCTGGGCGTGATCCCCGAATCCCAGGCGGTGCTCAAGGCATCCAACCAGGGTGTGCCGGTGATCCTCGACGACCAGAGCGATGCCGGCCAGGCCTACAGCGACACCGTCGACCGCCTGCTGGGCAAAACCGTGGAACACCGGTTCCTCGATGTACAGAAGAAGGGATTCTTCGAGCGCCTGTTTGGAGGCAACTGACCAATGAACCTTTTTGACTTCTTTCGTGCCAACAAAAAAGTAAGCACCGCGTCGGTCGCGAAAGAGCGTCTACAGATCATCGTGGCGCACGAGCGCGGCCAGCGCAGTACTCCGGACTACCTGCCAGCCTTGCAGAAGGAACTGGTCGAGGTGATCCGCAAGTACGTCAACATCGGCTCGGATGATGTGCACGTCGCTCTGGAGAACCAGGGCAGCTGCTCCATCCTGGAACTCAATATCACCCTGCCCGATCGTTGATCGGCGCACAGGGGTAACCTGCCACGGCGGCGGCCGGGCCCGGGCTCATACAGCCCGGGCCCGGCCGCCGCCGTTGGCGTTTGCAGAGAACACGCAATGCCGCTGTCCAACGTTCACATCCTTCACCAGGATGCCGCCATCCTGGTGGTCAACAAGCCGACCCTGCTGCTGTCCGTGCCGGGGCGCGCCGACGACAACAAGGATTGCCTGATCACCCGCCTGCAGGAAAACGGCTACCCCGACGCCCTGATCGTGCACCGTCTGGATTGGGAAACCTCGGGGATCATCCTGCTGGCGCGCGACGCCGACAGCCACCGCGAGCTGTCGCGCCAGTTCCATGACCGTGAAACCGAGAAGGCCTACACCGCACTGTGCTGGGGCCAGCCTGCGCTGGACAGCGGCAGCATCGACCTGCCGTTGCGCTACGACCCGCCCACCAAGCCACGGCACGTGGTGGACCACGAGCAGGGCAAGCATGCGCTGACCTTCTGGCGCATCGTCGAGCGCTGTGGCGATCATTGCCGGGTGGAGCTCACGCCGATTACCGGGCGTTCGCACCAGTTACGCGTGCACATGCTGTCGATCGGGCATCCACTGCTGGGGGATCGACTGTACGCCTACCCCGAGGCCCTGGCGGCGCATGAGCGGTTGTGCCTGCATGCCAGCATGCTGAGCTTCACCCACCCGGTGAGCGGCGAGCGACTGCGCTTCGAATGCCCGGCGCCGTTCTGATACACCGCGGCGCGGCCATCGCGGGTCAGCCCGCTCCCACAACGATCACCCTGAACGCTGTGGGAGCGGGCTTGCCCCGCGATAGGGCCCACGCAAATCCGTGATCAATACGTTAAACTCGCGCCACTGCTGTCTGGAGTGACCTATGCGCGATGCACTGAACCAAGGCCTGATCGACTTTCTCAAGGCCTCCCCCACGCCGTTCCACGCCACCGCCAGCCTGTCGCAGCGCCTCGAGGCCGCCGGCTACCAGCGCCTGGACGAACGTGACAGCTGGGCCACCACGCCCGGCGGACGCTACTACCTGACCCGCAACGACTCCTCGATCATCGCCATCAAGCTCGGCCGCCATTCGCCGCTGCTCGACGGCATTCGCCTGGTCGGCGCCCACACCGACAGCCCCTGCCTGCGCGTCAAGCCACAGCCCGAACTGCAGCGCCAGGGCTTCTGGCAGCTGGGCGTGGAAGTCTACGGTGGCGCCCTGCTGGCCCCCTGGTTCGACCGCGACCTGTCGCTGGCCGGGCGCGTGACCTTCCGCCGTGACGGCAAGGTCGAAAGCCAGCTGATCGACTTCAAGCAGCCCATCGCGGTGATCCCCAACCTGGCGATCCACCTCAACCGCAGCGCCAACGAAGGCTGGGCGATCAACCCGCAGACCGAGCTGCCACCGATCCTGGCCCAGGTGGCCGGTGACGAGCGCGTCGACTTTCGCGCCCTGCTCACCGAGCAACTGGCCCGCGAACATGGCCTGAACGCCGACGTGGTGCTGGACTACGAGCTGAGCTTCTACGACACCCAGGACGCCGCCGTGGTCGGCCTGCATGGCGACTTCATCGCCGGCGCGCGGCTGGACAACCTGCTGTCGTGCTACGCCGGCCTGCAGGCCCTGCTGGCCGCCGACAGCGACGAGACCTGCGTACTGGTGTGCAACGACCACGAAGAGGTCGGCTCCAGCTCCGCCTGCGGCGCCGACGGCCCGATGCTGGAACAGACCCTGCGCCGCCTGCTGCCCGACGGTGACGATTTCGTCCGGGCCATCCAGCGCTCGCTGCTGGTGTCGGCCGACAATGCCCACGGCGTGCACCCCAACTACGCCGACCGGCACGACGGCAACCACGGGCCCAAGCTCAACGCCGGCCCGGTGATCAAGGTCAACAACAACCAGCGCTACGCCACCAACAGCGAAACCGCCGGTTTCTTCCGCCACCTGTGCATGGCCGAGGAAGTGCCTGTGCAGAGCTTCGTGGTGCGCAGCGACATGGGCTGCGGCTCGACCATCGGCCCGATCACCGCCAGCCACCTGGGTGTGCGCACGGTGGACATCGGCCTGCCGACGTTTGCCATGCACTCGATCCGCGAGCTGTGCGGCAGCCAGGACCTGGCGCACCTGGTCAAGGTGCTGACCGCGTTCTACCTGAGCCGCGATCTGCCCTGACCTGACAGGCCTGCGCCCACAGCACTGCGGTGATCGCCAAACAGGCGCCGTACCTGTGGGCGCTGGCTTGCCAGCGAAGAGGCCACGACTGACCCCCATCAACCCGCGCGCAAACATTTGGCGCTATGCTTGCCCATCATTACACCTCCTACAGCATAAGGACCTTGCGCATGTCCGAGTTTCAAACGATGTTCCTCCCGGTGATCGCCGGGTTGATCCTGCTCACCGTCGGCTTCAGCATGCGCGAGCGCAACAGCGGGGTGCTGATGATGTGGATCGGCATGCTGGGCATCCTGGGCATCATGGTGTGGAAGATCCTCGAGAAACTCACCTGACAAATGCTCTACACTCGGGCGATTGAGTGTTCGAGGTTGATCGTCCGGTGCCTGCCTTCCTGCGTTTCCTGTCCCTGCTGCTGATTCTGTTCCTGCCCCTGGGCCACGCACACGCGGCCGGCCTTCCGGGCCTGCTTGGCGGTTCGAGCAAACCCCAGCCCGAGGCGACTGAACCCCTCGCGCAATCGCTCGACGATGTCATCAAGAACCTCGAGAACGACCAGCAACGCAGCAAGCTGCTGGCCGACCTGAAGAAGCTGCGCGACGCCACCAGGCAAGCCCAGCCCAGTGCCGAGCAAGGTGTGCTGGGCCTGATCGGCACCACCTTCAACGAACTGGAAAAGCAGTTCAGCGGCGAGGCCAGCCCGTTCAACCGCTGGAGCCGCGAACTGGAACTGGCCCAGATCGAGCTCAGTGCGCGGGT
This sequence comes from Pseudomonas palmensis, assembly GCF_049942755.1. Taxonomy (NCBI): domain Bacteria; kingdom Pseudomonadati; phylum Pseudomonadota; class Gammaproteobacteria; order Pseudomonadales; family Pseudomonadaceae; genus Pseudomonas; species Pseudomonas palmensis. The sequence continues at coordinate 3,736,590 of NZ_CP187958.1, read as the reverse complement.
GGTGCCGGTGCATGAATGGCCGACGATCCTGTTCGGTTTCGCCGCCATCATCGCGCTCTGGAGCCTGCTGGCCTACGCGCTGAACTGGGTCAGCCACCAGGTGCGCCTGCGCTTCGGCCTCACCGAAGAGCTGCCGCAACACCCGCGCACCTGGGACCTGGTGCGCTTCGCCCTGCGCAAGCTCGGGCCTTGGCTGGTGGCGCTGATCATCACCGTGTACCTGAGCTTTGCCCTGCCCTCTTCGCTGGGCAAGTCGATGGCCATGGTACTGGCCTACGCCCTGGTGGTCGGCACCTGCTTCTCGGCCATCTGCGTGATCGCCTTCTCGCTGCTCGATGGCCCGCACCGCCACCGCGCCCTGTACATCCTGCGCCACCGCGCGTTCCGTCCGCTGTGGCTGATCGGCAGCTTTGCCGCCTTCGGCGAGGCGATGAACGACCCACGCATGGCCGCCGCCCTGGGCGACCACCTGGCGCACACCCTGGCGACCCTGGCCAACATTCTGGCGGCGCTGTCCACCGGGCTGTTCATCCTGCGCTTTCGCCGCCCAATCGCGCACCTCATTCGCAACCAGCCGCTGTCTCGGCGCCTGACGCGCCGCGCCCTGAGCGACACCATCGAGATCCTCGGCACCTTCTGGTACCTGCCGGCCCTGGTGCTGGTGGGCATTTCGCTGTTCGCCACGTTCGTGTCCGCCGGCGACACCAGCACGGCCCTGCGCCAGTCGCTGATGTGCACGGTGCTGGTGGTGATGTGCATGGTGGTCAACGGCCTGGTGCGCCGCCATGCGCTCAAGCCGCAGCGGGCCAACCGGCGCCAGGCGGTCTACGCCGAACGTCTCAAGAGCTTTGGCTACACCCTGGTGCACCTGCTCATCTGGCTGGTGTTCATCGAGCTGGGCCTGCGTGTATGGGGCTTCTCGCTGATCGGTTTCACCGAGGGCGAAGGCCACGAGGTGGCGGTGCGCGTGTTCGGCCTGGCCGGTACGCTGATCGCCGCCTGGCTGGTGTGGATCCTCAGCGACACCGCCGTGCACCACGCACTGACCCGCTCGCGCAAGGGCCTGGCCAATGCCCGTGCGCAAACCATGATGCCGCTGATCCGCAACGTGCTGTTCGTGGCCATCTTCATCATCGCGGTGATCGTGGCCCTGGCCAACATGGGCATGAACGTCACACCGCTGCTGGCCGGTGCCGGTGTGATCGGCCTGGCCATCGGCTTTGGTGCGCAATCGCTGGTGGCCGACCTGATCACCGGCCTGTTCATCATCATCGAGGACTCCCTGGCCATCGATGATTATGTGGATGTAGGCGGCCACCTGGGGACCGTCGAAGGCCTGACCATCCGTACCGTGCGCCTGCGCGACATCGACGGCATCGTGCACACCATCCCGTTCAGCGAGATCAAGAGCATCAAGAACTACTCGCGCGAATTCGGCTACGCGATCTTCCGTATCGCCATCCCCTACAACATGAGCATCGACAAGGCCATCGGCCTGGTTCGCGACGTGGGCCAGAAGATGCGCAGCGATCCGCTGCAACGGCGCAATATCTGGTCGCCGCTGGAGTTCCAGGGGGTGGAGAGCTTCGAGTCCGGCTCGGCGGTGCTGCGCGCGCGCTTCAAGACCGCGCCGATCAAGCAATGGGAGGTGTCGCGGGCATTCAACCTGGCGCTCAAGCGCCAGCTCGACGAAGCCGGGCTGGACCTGGCTACCCCGCGTCTTTCGGTGCAGGTGGTGACCGCCGGCGGTGGCCCCGCGCAGGACACCGCCCCCGCCGACAGCAACGCCTAGCCCGCCTCGGCCACGATGCGAATCGCATCGTGGCGCCAGTACTCCAGGTCGCAGTCGATCAGCCGCCCGTGCTGGTCGCTGTTGACCCGGGTGATATGCAGGCCGGCACTGCCGGCCGATACCTTCAGCGCCATCGCCGCCGCTACCGGCAACGCGGTGGGCAGCGTCTCGAAACGCACCCGGCCATAGGCGATGCCGTAGTGCAGCGCGTACAGCTCGGTCAGCGACTGGCTCAGGTCGAAATCCAGAATCCCGGCAAAGTACTCGGGGTTGAGGTAGTGCTCGGCATAGAGCACCGCGCGCCCATCGATACGCCGCAGGCGGCAGATCTGGATCACGCTGGACAGCGCCGGCAATTGCAGGCGCGCACAGATCGCCGCCGGCGCCGGCTGCAGGCGGGCCGACAACAGCTCGGTGGCCGGCTGTCGGCCCTGGTCGCGCACCATGGCATGGAAGTGGCTGCGCTCGATCAGGTCATAGCTCAGGCGCTGGGGCGCCACGAACCAGCCACGGCGTTCCTCGCGGTAGATCAGCCCGCAGGCCTCCAGTTGCACCAGCGCCTCGCGCAGGGTGATACGCGTGGTATCGAACACCTCGCTGAGCTTGCGTTCGGCCGGCAACTTGCAGCCGGGCGCCAGCAGGCCATGCTCGATCTGCTCTTGCAGGGCATTGCATATGGCTGTTACTGCACGCGTGGGCAGTCGATGCATCAAGGGTTACCTATCTGGACTAGTCCAGCCTGGTGCGTGTGCCAGAACGGCGCAGCGACGATGGCCGGGCGGAGTAACCAAAGCCTAGGCAATCCACATGAACGGCACATGACAGCACGCCGGACGGTCACGCACAGGCCCGGTCGAGTGCGGTCAAGGCGTTGCGGATCAAGCACTTGAAACTGGTCTACGCTCTATTTTCAGGGCCGCTGCACACACCTGGCGCGGCGCCTTCGACATCAAACTGTCATGCAACCGGCCTACCTTGGCTCGGGTATTGCTGACCTAGACCAACCGAATCGAAACCCTCTCAGCGTTTTGCACGGCACCCATCAAGGAGCTTCGGATGAAACAGCTTTTTCTGGCCTCACTGTTAGGCACCAGTATTGCCCTGTGCACCTCGGCCATGGCCGCGGACACCGACCTCAAGGCCCTCGAGGACGCCGCCCGCAAGGAAGGCGTCGTCAACAGCGTCGGCATGCCCGATGCCTGGGCCAACTGGAAGGGCACCTGGGCGGACCTGGCGAGCAAGTACGGCCTCAAGCACATGGACACCGACATGAGCTCGGCCCAGGAAGTGGCCAAGTTCGATGCCGAGAAAGACAACGCCAGCGCCGATATCGGCGACGTCGGCGCCGCCTTCGGCCCCATTGCGCTGGCCAAGGGCGTGACCCAGCCGTACAAGCCCAGCACCTGGGAGCAGATACCGACCTGGGCCAAGGACCAAGACGGACACTGGGCACTGGCCTATACCGGCACCATCGCCTTCATCATCAACAAGCAGCTGGTCAAGGAAGAAGACATTCCCAAGACCTGGCACGACCTGGAAAAGGGCAAGTACAAGGTCGCCATCGGTGACGTCGGCACCGCTGCCCAGGCGGCCAACGGCGTACTGGCTGCAGCCATTGCCTACAAGGGCGACGAGTCCAACATCGAGCCGGGCCTGCAACTGTTCACCAAGCTGGCCCAGCAGAAGCGCCTGTCGCTGGCCAACCCGACCATCCAGACCCTTGAGAAGGGCGAGATCGAGGTCGGCGTGGTGTGGGACTTCAACGGCCTGAGCTACCGCGAGCAGATCGACTCGAAACGCTTCGAGGTGCTGATCCCGTCCGACGGCTCGGTGATGTCCGGCTACACCACCATCATCAACAAGTACGCCAAGCACCCGAACGCCGCCAAGCTGACCCGTGAATACATCTTCAGCGATGCCGGGCAGACCAACCTGGCCATCGGCCATGCGCGGCCGATTCGTGCCGAGCACCTGAAGCTGCCGGCGGACGTGCAGGCCAAGCTGCTGCCCAACGAGCAGTACGCGCCGGCGCAGCCGATCAAGGATGCAGCGGCATGGGAAGCCACCTCCAAGGCCCTGCCGCAGAAGTGGCAGGAGCAGGTCATCATCGAGATGGAGTGAAACCATCGCGGGTCAGGCACGCTCCCACAAGGAGCGGGCTTGACCCGCGATGTGGTCATCGCTGTCACCGGAGCCACCCATGAACCACAACGTCATCCTCGTCATCCTCGACGGCCTCAACCACCAGGTGGCCCACCACGCCATGGGCCACCTGCATGCCTATGTAGAAGCAGACCGCGCTGCCCTGTACCGCCTGGAATGCGAGCTGCCGGCACTGTCGCGACCACTCTACGAATGCATCCTCACCGGTGTGCCGCCGATCGACAGCGGCATCGTGCACAACAACGTCACGCGCCTGTCCACCCAACGCAGCATTTTCCACTACGCCCGCGACGCCGGGCTGAGCACCGCCGCCGCGGCCTACCACTGGGTCAGCGAGCTGTACAACCGCTCCCCTTTCGAACCGCTGCGTGACCGCCACACCCATGCGCCGAAACTGCCGATCCAGCATGGCCTGTTCTACTACGCCGACCACTACCCCGACTCGCACCTGTTCGCCGACGCCGAGTACCTGCGGCGCAAGCACGCACCGAACTTCCTGCTGGTGCATCCGATGAACATCGACGATGCCGGGCACAAGCACGGCCTGGACAGCAGCCAGTACCGCAACAGCGCACGCAGCGCCGATATCCTGCTGGCCGACTACCTCAGCACCTGGCTGCAGGACGGCTACCAGGTGCTGATCACCGCCGACCACGGCATGAACAACGACCGCTCGCACAACGGCGTGTTGCCCGAGGAGCGCGAAGTGCCGCTGTTCGTGTTCGGCGACCGATTCAGCCTCGACCCGGCCGCCAAGCCCCTGCAGACCGAACTGTGCGGCACCGTATGCGAACTGCTCGGCATCCCCCACGACAAGCCGGTATGCCGGGAGCTGCTCTCGTGAACTCGATCACCCGTGGCAAATGGCTGGCGCTGTTGTGCCTGCTGCCCTTCGCGGTATTTTTCATCATCTTCCAGATCGCCCCGCTGACCTGGGTGGCCGTGCACAGCCTGCAGGCCGAAAGTGGTTGGGGCCTGGACAATTTCAGCAAGGTGCTGGGCTCGAAGTTCTACCGCCAGGCCATCCAGCACAGCCTGGAGATCAGCTTCTGGTCGAGTCTGTTCGGCATCCTGATCGCCATCCTGGGCAGCTATTCGCTGCGCAAGGTGGACTCGCGCCTGCGCGACTTCGTCAACGCCTTCGCCAACATGACCAGCAACTTCTCCGGCGTGCCGCTGGCCTTCGCCTTCATCATCCTGCTTGGCTTCAACGGCGCGCTGACCCTGCTGCTCAAGCAGGCCGGGATCATCGAGGACTTCAACCTCTACTCCAAGACCGGGCTGATCATCCTCTACACCTACTTCCAGATCCCGCTGGGCGTACTGCTGCTGTACCCGGCGTTCGACGCCCTGCGCGAAGACTGGCGCGAATCGGCCGCCCTGCTGGGCGCCAGCGCCTGGGATTACTGGCGCCTGATCGGCCTGCCGGTGCTGACCCCGGCGCTGCTGGGCACCTTCGTGATCCTGCTGGCCAACGCACTGGGCGCCTACGCCACGGTGTACGCACTGACCACCGGCAACTTCAACGTGCTGCCGATCCGCATCGCCGCGCTGGTGTCCGGCGACATCTCGCTGGACCCGAACCTGGCCAGCGCGCTGGCGATGATCCTGGTGGGGCTGATGACCCTGGTCACGCTGGTGCACCAGTGGCTGTTGAAGAGGAGCTACCATGTCTCGCGCTGAATCGGGCCCGGCCGGGCTCTACCACCGCGTGGTGGTGTACGTACTGTTCGTGATCCTGCTGCTGCCGCTGGCCGGCACCCTGCTCTACTCGTTGTCCACCAGCTGGTCGGCGAGCCTGCTGCCCAGCGGGCTGACCTTCAAGTGGTACCTTGCGCTGTGGAGCGAGCCGCGTTTTCTGGCCGCCTTCGGCCAGTCGCTGCTGGTGTGCGTGGGCGCGCTGGTACTGTCGGTGCTGCTGATCCTGCCGCTGCTGTTCGTGGTGCACTACCACTTCCCCAGGCTCGACGCACTGATGAACATCCTCATCCTGCTGCCCTTCGCGGTGCCGCCGGTGGTGTCGTCGGTGGGGCTGCTGCAGCTGTATGGCTCGGGGCCGATGGCGATGGTCGGCACGCCGTGGATTTTGATCGGCTGCTATTTCACCGTGGCCCTGCCCTTCATGTACCGCGCCATCACCAACAACCTGCAGGCGATCAACCTGCGCGACCTGATGGATGCCGCCCAGTTGCTGGGGGCCAACACCTGGCAGGCCGCGTTTCTGGTGGTGCTGCCCAACCTGCGCAAGGGCCTGATGGTGGCGCTGCTGCTGTCGTTCTCGTTCCTGTTCGGCGAGTTCGTGTTTGCCAACCTGCTGGTGGGCACCCGCTACGAGACGCTGCAGGTGTACCTGAACAACATGCGCAACAGCAGCGGGCACTTCAACAGCGCGCTGGTGATTTCCTACTTCCTCTTCGTGCTGGTGCTGACCTGGGCAGCCAACCGCCTGAACAAGGACAAGACCTGAAATGAGCTTCGTCAGCATCCAGAACCTGCAAAAAAGCTACGGCGCCAGCGCGGTGTTCAACGACATCAACTGCGAGATCGGCCGCGGTGAGTTCGTCACCCTGCTCGGCCCCTCCGGCTGCGGCAAGTCCACCCTGCTGCGCTGCATCGCCGGCCTGACCGCTGTAGACAGCGGCAGGATCCTGCTCGACGGGCAGGACCTGGTACCGCAGAGCCCGCAAAAGCGCGGCATCGGCATGGTGTTCCAGAGCTACGCGCTGTTCCCCAACATGAGCGTGGAACAGAACGTCGCCTTCGGCCTGCGCATGCAGAAGATCAAGGGCCAAGACAGCCGCCCACGGGTACTCGAGGCGCTGCGCATGGTCGAGTTGCAGGACTTTGCCAGCCGCTACCCGCACCAGCTCTCCGGCGGCCAGTGCCAGCGCGTGGCCCTGGCCCGCTCGCTGGTGACCCGCCCGCGCCTGTTGCTGCTGGACGAGCCGCTGTCGGCGCTGGATGCACGCATCCGCAAGCACCTGCGCGAACAGATCCGCCAGATCCAGCGCGAGCTGGGCCTGACCACCATCTTCGTCACCCATGACCAGGAAGAGGCGCTGACCATGTCCGACCGCATCTTCCTGATGAACCAGGGCCGCATCGTGCAGAGTGGCGATGCCGAATCGCTGTACACCGCACCCGTGGATGCCTTCGCGGCCGGCTTCATCGGCAACTACAACCTGCTCGATGCCCAGAGTGCCAGCCGCCTGCTGCAACGTACGGTGAACAGCCGCCTGGCAATCCGCCCCGAAGCCATCGCGCTGAGCCTGGAAGGCGAACGCGAAGGCCTGGTGCGCAGTCACAGCCTGCTGGGCAACGTGATCCGCTACCGCATCGAAGCGCGTGGTGTGGAGCTGGTGGTGGATGTGCTCAATCGTTCAGCCGCCGATCTGCATGCGGACGGCGAGCGGGTATCCTTGTCCATCGATCCCACCGCCCTCTGCGAAGTTGCCTGAGGGCCGAACAGGAGTTTTGTTGTTATGGCTTTAGCGATTTTCGATCTGGATGAAACCCTGATCCACGGCGACTGCGCCTCGCTGTGGAGCGAGCAGATGGTGCGCCTGGGCTGGGTGGACGGTGAGTCGTTCCTGCGCAGGGACCGTGAGCTGATGGAGGCCTACGGCAAGGGGCACCTTGCGATGGAAGACTACATGGCGTTCAGCCTGGAGCCGCTGATCGGGCGCACACCAGAGGAAGTCGATCATCTGGTCGAGCCGTGGGTGGAAGACTTCATCGAGCCGATCATCTTCAGTGAGGCCACCCGCACCATTGCCGAGCACCGCAAGGCGGGGGATCGAATTCTGGTGATCTCGGCCTCGGGTGTGCATCTGGTGGGACCGATTGCCGCGCGCCTGGGGATCGACGAGTACCTGGGCATCGAGCTGGAAGTGGAAAAAGGGTTCTACACCGGCAAGACCGTGGGCACCCTGACCTACCGCGAAGGCAAGATCACCCGCTTGCTGGAGTGGCTGGACCAGCAGGAAGAGAACCTGGAAGGCGCAAGCTTCTATTCCGATTCGCGCAATGACCTGCCGTTGCTGCTGAAGGTTGACCACCCGTATGTGGTAAACCCGGACCCGGTGCTGCGCGAGCATGCCGAGAAGAATGGCTGGCCGATTCTGGCCTGGGCCTGAAAAAAGTTCGCCGGCCAAGTCGGCTCCTGCAGGAGTCGGCCTTGCCGGCGAACAGGGCCCTATACCAGGCTGTCGTCGATCACCAGCACCAACTTGCCCGATACCTGGTTGCCCGCCAGTTCGGCATACGCCGCCTCGGCGTCCTTCACCGCATAGCTGCCTACCAGTTGCGGCTTCAAGCGCCCTTCGGCGAACAGCGGCCACACCTGTTGGCCCAGGTCACTGAGCAGGTCGGCCTTGAACTGGTCATCGCGATTGCGCAGGGTCGAGCCGGTCACCTGCACCCGCTTGGCCAGTACCTGGGCCAGGTCCAGCTCGGCCTTGCGCCCGCCCATCAGGCCGATGATCACCCAGCGCCCGTCTCGGGCCAGCAGCTTGAGGTTGAGCGCCGCATAGTTGGCCCCCACCGGGTCCAGGATCACATCGAACGGGGCGAAGTCGTTCAGCGCCTCTATATCGTCACCGCGCACCACGCCACCGCTGGCGCCCAGCGCCTGACAATAGGCCAGCCGCTCGGCCGAGCCCACGCTGACCCAGCTGGGGCTGCCGAAGGCCTTGCACAGCTGGATGGCCGCCGACCCCACGCCGCTGGCGCCGGCATGCAGCAACACCTTCTCGCCCGGCTTGAGGCCGCCCAGCTGGAACAGGTTGAGCCAGGCCGTGGCGTATACCTCCGGGATCGCAGCCGCCTGCTGCAGGCTCAGGCCCTCGGGCACCGGCAGCACGTGGCGCGCGTCGACCACCACCTCTTCGGCCATGCCGCCACCGGCCAGCAGTGCGCATACCCGGTCGCCCACCTGCCAGGACACCCCGGCTCCCACTTCGCTGATCACCCCGGCACATTCCAGGCCCAGGAACTCGCTGGCGCCCGGTGGCGGCGGGTACAATCCGGCACGCTGCAACAGGTCGGCGCGATTGAGCCCGGCCGCTGCCACGCGGATGCGTACTTGACCTACATCGCAAGTTGGACTTGTCGTCTCAACCCACTCCACATGTCCGTCAACGCCTTGCAATGCCTTCACAGTGCCTCCATAGTTGAGTCATGACTGAGCCTGGCTGCCTTGGCACCAGGCTTTTTGCATTATGCGTCCGGCTCCATGGAACCGGCGAATTCAAAGACGGCCTAATATGCGTGATCAATTGCCCCTACGTCGAATCAGCATGAAGCATCTCCTGCCCAGCACTGCCCTCGCCCTGATGATCGGCCTTGGCAGCTTGCCGCTGGCCGGCGCCGCTTCGGCCGCCAACAGTTGGGACAAGTTGCAACCAGACCGCGATGAAGTGGTCGCCAGCCTGAACGTGGTCGAGTTGCTCAAGCGCCACCACTACAGCAAGCCGCCACTCAATGATGCGCGCTCGGTCATCATCTACGACAGTTACATCAAACTGCTCGATCCCTCGCGCAGTTACTTCATGGCCAGCGATATTGCCGAGTTCGACAAGTGGAAGACGCAGTTCGACGACTTCCTCAAGAGCGGCAACCTGGACCCGGGCTTCACCATCTACAAACGTTATCTGGATCGCGTGAAATCGCGCCTGGACTTCGCCCTGGCCGAGCTGAACAAGGGCGTCGACAAGATCGACTTCACCACCCAGGAAACCCTGCTGGTCGACCGCAAGGACGCTCCGTGGCTGCAGAACCAGGCCGAGCTCGACGACCTGTGGCGCAAACGCGTCAAGGACGAGGTGCTGCGCCTGAAGATCGCCGGCAAGGAACCCAAGGCCATCCAGGAACTGCTGACCAAGCGCTACAAGAACCAGCTCGCGCGCCTGGACCAGACCCGCGCCGAAGATATCTTCCAGGCCTACATCAACACCTTCGCCCAGTCGTACGACCCGCACACCAACTACCTGTCGCCCGACAACGCCGAGAACTTCGACATCAACATGAGCCTGTCGCTCGAAGGTATCGGCGCGGTGCTGCAAAGCGACAACGACCAGGTCAAGATCGTGCGCCTGGTGCCGGCTGGCCCTGCCGCCAAGACCAAGCAGGTGGCCCCGGCCGACAAGATCATCGGCGTGGCCCAGGGCGACAAGGAAATGGTCGACGTGATCGGCTGGCGCCTGGACGAAGTGGTCAAGCTGATCCGCGGCCCGAAGGGCTCCGTGGTGCGCCTGGAGGTCATCCCGGCCAGCAACGCGCCTAACGACCAGACCAGCAAGATCGTCTCGATCACCCGCGAAGCGGTCAAGCTCGAAGAACAGGCCGCCAAGAAGTCGGTGCTCAAGCTCAAGCAGGACGGACGCGACTACAAGCTGGGCATCATCGAGATCCCGGCCTTCTACCTCGACTTCAAGGCGTTCCGCGCCGGGGATCCGGAGTACAAGTCCACCACCCGTGACGTGAAGAAACTGCTCACCGAACTGCAGAAGGAAAAGGTCGACGGCGTGGTCATCGACCTGCGCAACAACGGCGGCGGCTCCCTGCAGGAAGCCACCGAGCTGACCAGCCTGTTCATCGACAAGGGCCCCACCGTGCTGGTACGCAACGCCGACGGCCGTGTCGACGTGCTCGAAGACGAAAACACCGGTGCCTTCTACAAGGGCCCGCTGGCGCTGCTGGTCAATCGCCTGTCGGCCTCGGCCTCGGAGATTTTCGCCGGCGCCATGCAGGACTACCACCGTGCCCTGATCATCGGTGGCCAGACCTTCGGCAAAGGCACCGTGCAGACCATCCAGCCGCTCAACCACGGCGAGCTCAAGCTGACCCTGGCCAAGTTCTACCGGGTTTCCGGGCAGAGCACCCAGCACCAGGGCGTGTTGCCGGACATCGACTACCCGTCGATCATCGACACCAAGGAGATCGGCGAGAGCGCCCTGCCTGAAGCCATGCCGTGGGACACCATCCGCCCGGCCATCAAGCCGGCCGTCGACCCGTTCAAGCCGTTCCTTGCGCAACTCAAGGCACGCCACGAAAACCGCAGCGCCAAGGACCCGGAGTTCGTCTACATTCGCGATCGCCTGGCCCTGACCCAGCAGTTGATGAACGAGAAGACCGTCAGCCTCAACGAGGTGGAACGCCGCGCTCGCCATGCCGACATCGAAGGCAAGCAGCTGGCGCTGGAAAACATCCGGCGCAAGGCCAAGGGCGAAGAGCCGCTCAAGGAACTGAAGAAGGAAGACGAAGACGCCCTGCCGGTCGAGCCGGATGACACCAAGCCGGAAGATGACGCGTACCTCGCCGAAACCGGGCGCATCCTGCTGGACTACCTGGGGCTGAATTCCTCGGTGGCCAAGCACTGAAACGATAATGGCAAAATAATGTGACGGTGCCCTTTTCGGGTCATCAAACAGTCATCATTCTGTCGTGAAATAAGGGACTGGGCGCCGATGGCCCCAGTCCCTTTTTTTCAAGGTAGCCCTGCCATGACCGTGACCGAACAGCTCAGCGCGTTGAGCTCCATCCTGGCTCAAAGCGGCTTGCACAGCCTGTTCCAACCCATCGTCTGCCTGTCCGAGCGACGCATCCTCGGTTATGAAGCCCTCAGCCGCGGCCCGTCCAACAGCCCGCTGCACTCCCCCATCAACCTGTTCGCCGTGGCCCGCCATGCCGGCCGCCTGACCGAACTGGAGGTGGCCTGCCGCGAAAGCGCGTGCCGGCGTTTCAGCCAGCAGCAACTGGAAGGCAAGCTGTTCCTCAACGTGTCGCCCGAGTCGTTGCTCGAGCCGCAATACCAGTCCGGGCGCACGCTCAAGCTGCTGCAGAGCCTGGGCATCCCACCCAGCCGGGTGGTCATCGAGTTGACCGAACAAACCCCCACCGACGACTTCCAGCTGCTGTTCAACGCCCTGCACCACTACCGCGACATGGGCTTTTCGATTGCCCTGGACGACCTGGGCGCCGGCTATTCCAGCCTGCGCCTGTGGTCGGAACTGCGCCCGGACTACGTCAAGATCGACCGGCATTTCATCGACGGCATTCACCAGGATGCGGTCAAGCGCGAGTTCGTCGGCTCGATCCTGCAGATCGCCAAGGCGTCGCGGGCCAAGGTGATTGCCGAGGGCATCGAGCTGGCCGAGGAGCTGGCGGTGCTCACCGAGATGGGGGTCGACCTGGTACAGGGCTACCTGCTGTGCCGGCCGCAGGAGCAACCGCCCCGCGACGCTACCGCCATGCTGCCGTCAGCGACGCACAGTGGCGCGGTGGTGCTGGGTGAGGACGGCCGCGATCTGAGTGCGCTGCTCAACGAGCAACCGGCCGTGAGCGGCGATACGGCGACCCTGGAGGTACTGGCGCTGTTTCGCCGCCAGGCCAACCTCAACTCGCTGGCTGTTCTCGACCATGCCCAGCGCCCCTGCGGCATCGTGCACCGCCATTCGCTGTCCGACGCGCTGCTCAAGCCGTTCGCCACCGACCTGTATGCGCGCAAGCCGATCAGCCGGCTGATGAACGAGGACTTTCTGGCGGTGGAGCTCAACCAGTCGCTGCAGAAGGTCAGCCGCCTGCTGACCAGCCGCGCGCGCCAGCGCATCGAGGAAGACTTCATCATTACCCAGAACGGTCGCTACCTGGGCCTGGGGCGGGTGATCGACGTGCTCAAGCTGATCACCGAACAGAAGCTGCAGCAGGCCCGCTATGCCAACCCGCTGACCCTGTTGCCGGGCAACGTGCCGATCCAGCAATGCCTGACCCGCTTGCTGCAGCAACAGCGCGAGGCGGCGATCTGTTATGTGGACATCGACAGCTTCAAGCCCTTCAACGACATCTATGGCTATGCCAAGGGCGACGAAGTGCTGTTGAGCCTGGCCCAGTGCCTGAGCGAACGGGTCGACCCCAGCCGGGACTTCGTCGGCCATATCGGTGGCGACGACTTCATGCTGGTACTGGGTTCGAAGGATTGGGAGCAGCGCCTGAACGTGCTGCTGGACGACTTTCAGAATGCCTGTCGGCGCTTCTACCGCACCGAGCACCTGGAGGCCGGGTGCTTCATCGCGCACAACCGCCTGGGCCAGCGCCAGGAATTCCCGTTGCTGTCACTCTCGATAGGTGTGGTGCAACTGCATGCGCATACCTGCGCGCAACTGGATGCCGGCCAACTGGCCGACCTCGCCTCCCAGGCCAAGCACCATGCCAAGGATGTGCCCGGGCACAGCCTGTACCTGATCGATACGGCGCTGGCGCCTCAGGCCTGTTCGGGATAGGTGTACTCGAACACCCGTACCACTTCCGAGGCATGCCAGGATGCTGCGGCCATGCCGTCCGATGGCCCGGAAAACCGCCCCAGGCGCTCGACGCATTCGAAAAAGCCGGTACGTGGCAATCGGCTGGCCCCCTGGCTGATCACCAGCGAGCTGCGCAGTGGCTGCTCGGCGCGTGCATCGATCACCGCCAGGTACTCAAGCGCGGCGGTCAGGGTCTGCATCGCCGGGCTTGGCAGCTCCAGGCGTTCGAGCAAGGCGCGGTAGGTCAGCAGGTGGCGTTGCCGGCGTGCCACGTCCAGCTCGCCCAGCAGCCCCTCCCATTGCTGACGGCTGATCCGCACGCCGCTCACGACGGCTCGCTCCAGCCTGCCACGCCCAGCTCCCAGGCCAGGCTGCGGCGGATCGCGGCATCCGGCTCGCGCTCACCGCTTTCAATCAGCGCCAGGTACACCGGACTGATGCCCACCTTGCGCGCCAGCTGCTCGGCAGCCAGGCCCTTGGCCTCACGCAAGGCGGCCAGCTCGCCCAACGCGGGCAGGCTGGCCGGCGTGGGTGCAGCGGCGCTGGCGTTGACGCCTGCCGGCTGCGCCGTGGCAGCCGGTTGACCTGCTGCCTTCAACAACGCTTGATAGTGCTCCCAGGGCACGACCGCGTACTCGGGTTGACCGTCTCGGCTGATAACCTGAATACCCATTACAACCCCCTTGTAAGAACCTGCGCATGTAATCGCTCGGTATAGCGCTTATGCCAAATATAGTACCAGCCGGCGCAGTATTGCAGGGTGTAACCGGATTTAGCGCTTTCCCTGCTCCAGGCGCAACGCTTCTGGGGTGTCGGGCAGGCGCTCGACCACGCGCAGTTTCTCGGGAGACTGACGATTGCGCCAGGCGCGAAAAGCCGCCAGCTCGCTGTCGAACGTCTTCAGCACCCAGGCCAGTACGGCGAGATCGTCGAGCAGGCCGATGCCGGGCAGCCAGTCCGGGATCGCGTCCAGCGGGCTGACAAAGTACAACAGGCCGGCGACGATGGTCAGTAGTGCCATTGAGCTGATGGCACGGTACTCGCCACGCCACCACGCCACGCACAGCGCCTGCAGCAGGCGTACGTCATCCTTGAGCTTGCCCAGGCTCGGGCCCTTGCGCGCCACGGCGAAGATCAGCGCTGGCAGGCGCCCCCGGCTCAACAGGCGCTCGGCCAGCGGCAGGAAACGGGCAAAATTCCAGGGTGCTTTCATACCACCTCCAACGGCAGGGCCGGGAAGGTTATCCACAGTATTTGTGGATAACCTTGTGAACAGAGGCCATTTTCAGGCTCGGCGTGCCCGCCAGGCAAGGGCCTGGGTCAAATCGGGCGTTTTTTACACACCTGTTTCATTACGCGGTCACTTTGCGAAAGCCGTCACAGTTGCGCACGCCACCAAGGTGTGACGTCAGATCGCTCCCACGGTTCAGCCCGATCCATAAACGACAACGCCCCGTCGAGACGGGGCGTTGTGCACACAGCGGGACGCTTACTTCTCAGCAGCGTCTTCTGCTGCCTTGGCCGGGTCCTTGATGGCGATCAGTTCCAGATCGAACACCAGTACCGAGTTGGCCGGGATCATCGGGCTAGGGCTCTGTGCGCCATAGGCCAGGTCAGCCGGGATGAACAGCTTGACCTTCTCGCCCACGTGCATCAGTTGCAGGCCTTCGACCCAACCCGGAATCACGCCGCTGACCGGCAGGTCGATCGGGCTGCCGCGCTCGACGGAGCTGTCGAACACCTTGCCGTCGATCAGCTTGCCTTCGTAGTGAACAGTGACCACGTCGGTAGGCTTGGGCTGGGCGCCTTCGGCCTTCTTCACGATCTGGTACTGCAGGCCCGACGCGGTGGTGACCACGCCGTCCTTCTTGCCGTTTTCTTCAAGGAACTTCTTGCCGGCGGCGGCCGACTCTTCGCTCATCTTGACCAGGCGTTCTTCAGCACGCTTCTGCAGCGCGGCGAAGGCTTCGACCAGGTCTTCGTCCTTGATCTTCTGTTCCTTCTTGCCGACAGCGTCCTCGATGCCCTGGGCCACGGCCTTGGAGTCGAGATCGTCCATGCCTTCCTGTGCCAGGCTCTTGCCCATGTTCAGGCCGATACCGTAGGAAGCTTTCTGTGCCGGGGTCTTCAGCTCGACGCTGGTCTGCGAATCGCAACCCGCCAGTACCAGGCTAACCAGGGCAACCGCAGCCGCCAACCGATGCTGTTTCATGCTATTTCCTTGTTCATGCGCCAAAAGGGCAATCGAGTAAAGCCGCGAGCTTATCAGGCGGCCACGACCAATGGCTACCGGCATGAGAGCGACAAAAGGTCGAGAAGTTCAGCCAGGTGAAGGCTTCTTCATGCAGCCGATAAGCCAGTGGCCAGTATTGCAGCCAACGCCCCGGATCTGGATGAAATCTACGGGTAGTGTCCTTCGCGGTACTGCCCCGCCACTTCGCGCAGCACCTGGCACAACCACTGGGCCGGCAGGGCCTGTGGCAGCGCGGCATTGCTGCAGATACCCACCGAGCCACCGGGTTCGCGCACGCCCAGGTCGAGCTCGCACAGCTCGCCCCGCTGCAGGTCGACCCGCACCGCATCACGCGGGGCCACCCACACCGCATCGCTGCCCAACACATAGCGCCGGCTCAGTGCCGGGGAAAGCGTTTCCAGACGTTGCTGCGGTTGTTCGATGGCGCATTGCACGAACAGGCTGTCGGCATGCTTGCGAATGGTGGTGCCGGCCAGGGGCAGTACCAGCGGGTACTGGCCCACCTGGTTGCGCTCGATCGGGCTGCGTGCCAGCAACGGGTGGCCGGGGCGCACCACCAGCGACATCGACTCGCTGTACAGGTGCTCGAACAGCAGGCCCTGGATCTGCGGGCTGTCGGTCATGCGCCCGATCACCAGGTCCAGCTCCCCCACATGCAGCTGCGCCAGCAGGTGCGCACTGGGGCCGGTGGCAACGCTGACCACCAGGGCCGGGTGGCGCTGGTGCAGGCGGCAGATCACTTCGGGAATGAGCAGGCTTTCGACGGTCGAGAGCACGCCGATCTTCACCTGCGGCGGCGCGTGTTCCTCGCCGCGCAGGGTACTCACCCCTTCGCGCAGGGCCTGTACGCACGGGCCGGCGTAGCGCATGAAGCGCACCCCGGCCGCAGTCAGCTCGACACCCTGCTTGCCGCGCTCGAACAATCGCGTCTGCAGCAGTTCTTCGAGCTCCTTGAGGGTCTTGGAAATCGCCGGCTGGCTGATGGCCACGGCGTCGGCGGCCTTGGCGAAACTGCCTTGACGGGCGATTTCGAGAAAGC
The DNA here is from genome assembly GCF_049942755.1 of Pseudomonas palmensis. Taxonomy (NCBI): domain Bacteria; kingdom Pseudomonadati; phylum Pseudomonadota; class Gammaproteobacteria; order Pseudomonadales; family Pseudomonadaceae; genus Pseudomonas; species Pseudomonas palmensis. The sequence continues at coordinate 3,720,043 of NZ_CP187958.1, read as the reverse complement.
ACAGCAGGTGGCGGAACTTGATGCGGGTATCGAGGTTCATGGCCGGAGTTTATCGCAACCGCAGCCCCTTTGCGGCGCCGGCCTCGAACAACACACAAGCTATATGCTATATATACGCTTCGTATACAGAGTGAGTATTAAAATGGGTATCGTCAAGATCGATGACGCGCTGCATGAAGACCTGCGCATTGCCAGCGGCGCGGTGTCGCGCTCGATCAACGCGCAGGCCGAGTACTGGATTCGCATCGGCATGCTGGCCGAGCTCAACCCGCACATGACCTACCAGGAACTGTTGCGCCAGTTGCTGCGCCAGGAGCAGGCCAGCCTCAGGGAGCTGATCGCATGAGCGAGGTGATCCTGAAGAACCCGCAGCAGCTGGCCTTGATGCGTACCGCCGGGCAATTGCTGACGCGGGTGTTCGAGCACCTGGACGGCTTTGTCGCGCCAGGGGTCAGCACCTTGCAGATCAACGACCGTGCCGAGGCGTACATCGTCGATGTGCTCAAGGCGCGTCCGGCCAGCAAGGGGCAGTACGGGTTCAAGTATTCGCTCAACACCTCCGTCGACCATGTGGTGTGCCACGGCGTGCCAAGTGCCGACGAGGTGCTGAAGGCGGGGTCGATCATCAATGTGGACATCACCCTGGAACAGGGTGGTTACATTGCCGACTCGTCGAAGATGTATGCGGTGGGCGCCATTGCCGACGAGGCGCGGCAATTGGTCGATACCACCTATGCCGCGTTGTGGGCGGGCATTCGCCAGGTGCGGCCCGGGGCCACGCTGGGTGATGTGGGGCATGCGATACAGCGGCTTGCCGAGGGCGCGGGTTACAACGTGGTGCGTGAGTACTGCGGGCACGGCATCGGCAGGCAGATGCACGAGGCGCCGCAGGTGCTGCACTACGGACACCGCAACAGCGGGCTGGTGCTCAAGCCGGGCATGGTGTTCACCATCGAGCCGATGGTTAACCAGGGGGGGCGTGGGGTGCGTACGCTCAAGGACGGGTGGACGGTGATCACCCGGGACCGCAGCCTGTCGGCACAGTGGGAGCATACGGTGGCAGTGACGGCGCAGGGGGTCGAGGTGTTGACCTTGCGTGAGGAAGAGCGGGGCATGGTCGGGTGACTGGCTCACCATCGCACTGCTGATCGTGCTTTTGATGTTCCGGTTCTTCAGGGGGGCTTGTGGGGCGCTTGGATCACCGCCCGTGCCGGATAATCTCTCGGCCTCCTTCCCGGGGAGCGACGGTTGTAAGGTTAGCGAGCTTATCCAGCATGGACAGAGACGCCGAAGGCCCCTTCCGCTCTTACAGCGGCTTACTTTTTTCTTGGAAAAAGTAAGCAAAACCGCTCCGTCCAGCATCCGGCCCTACGCTTCGCTACGGGTCCCCTCATTCCACCCACGCTCCGTGGGGCCGCGCCGTACGGGCATCCCTGCCCGTCGGCACTTTCCGGGCCATCCATGGCCCTACACCCCACTACACGCAGGCTCCATTCGGCCTCCTGAAGGACGGAAGATCAAAAGCAAAGCAACAGCAACAGCAACAGCAACAGCAACCGCAAGAGCAAGAGCAAGAGCAAGAAAACCAGCACCGGTAGACACCACTGCCGAAAAAATCTGGATCCAATTGCCCCACCCGCCCCGCCTCTCTACAATCCGCGCCATTACGGTCGACCCCGCCCATTCCCCGTCGACCCCGGAGCCTTCTATTCATGGAAGAGATTGAACAGCACTGGCTGTACGCCCTTTCTGCACCCATGGCCGCCCTCAACGGCGCCAGCCTCACCTCCCCCCGTTATTTCGAAGCCGAAGGGGACCTGGACCTGAAAAAATGGTGGGGCATCAACAACCGCCGCGAGCTGCTCGACATGCTGCGCATGGCCGACACCGGCCACGCCGAAAAACTCAACGACGCCTACTGGCAATACCCTCGCCGCCAACCCAGCCAATGGCAGGCACTGCTTGACGAGCTGGGCCCGCGCGAGCGCGCCAACTATGAATTTGCCGCACGCACCTATGCCGATTGCGGCTTCGGCGGCACCCGCGCCTGGGACCTGGGCCGCATGGGCTACCTGCTGCGCGCCGGGGTGTTCGAGAACCTGATCACCGAGCCCGAAAGCCTCTGGCTGCACAGCCGCCTGGCCCTGCGCGCACGCCACTTCTACAACAGCTGGGACACCTACATCGCCGGCTACATGTTCGGCAAATCGCTATGGAACTGCTCCAGCCATGACGACGACGTCTACCCCTACCGTATCGACCGCCAGGGCGCCGAGCACTGGAACCGCTGCATCATCATGAACATGCTCAAGCGCGGCAAGGCACTGTTCGCCAGCCTGCCCTGGGACCTGCCGCTGGACTACCCGCCCCGGCCCGATTCGCTCGAGGAGGGCACCTGGTCATGAGTTGCTGGATAAAGCTGGGCATCGAGCCCACCAAGGACCAGGACGTCATCCGCGGCGCCTACCGCGCCCGCCTGCCGGAGTTTCACCCCGAAACCGACCCGCAGGGCTTCCAACTGCTGCGCCAGGCCTACGAGCACGCGCTCAAGCTCGCCACCCGCACGGATGACGATGACGATGACGAAGACGAAGACGAAGACGACGAGGACGCCGGCGAAGAACAGGCCTACGCAGAACGCCCGCCGCGCCCGCCCCGCGTGCACCCGGTCATCGCCACCTTCGCCCGCATGCTCGCCGACCCGGCCCGGCGCTACAACGTCGATGCCTGGCAGGACTACTTGCGTGAGCTCGACCAGTTGCCCCTCGAAGAACTCGAGGACGTAAGCTGGGAGCTGCTGTGGCGCCTGGAAGAAGCCGGCCAGCTGTCCAATGCCTGCGTGCAGGTACTGGCCAAGCGCCTGGCCTGGGACAAACAGTTGCTGCGCCTGGGCTTCGAAGAGGCGCAGGAAGTCGAGACGCTGCTGGCTCGCTTCGCCGCCCCCGACCCGTTCGACATGCGCCTGATGAACGACTGGTCTACGGCTGCGCAGTTGGAAACCCTGTGGTACCTGCGCAGCCTGGACCACCTCTACTACAACCGCCCGCTGTTCGAACTGGCCGCTTTCGCCCGGGAACACACCGTGGTCGCCCTGCCCCCGGACGCCGCACTGGTCGAACGCCTGCTGCTGCAGATCGGCCAGGCCGGGGTGGCCAGCCCGAGCCTGTACGCGCTGTGCGTCGAACGCCAGGCGCTACAACCCGACGATGTCGACGCGCTGTACCAGCTGGCCTGCCAGGCCAGCCTGCTGGGCAAGGAAGAAGAAGCGCTGTCGTGCTGGAGCCGCCTGTGGCTGGAATTCCGCCACCCGGTGGCCGCCCGCGAGCTGCTGGACCTGTGCACCGCGCACCAGCCGCAACGCCTGCCGCTGATGATCCAGGCCTTCGACCGCCTGGCACCGGTGCGCACCTGGCCCGACGACCTGAGCGAAGACGAACAGACCCTGGGCAGCCCGGCGCAGCGCCCGGAAACCCTGACGCGCTGGTTCCAGGCCGCGCGCCTGGAACTGGACGGCATCGCGGGGCAGTTCGTCGACTGGCGGGCCACCGATGAGCGTGAGCTGGAACTGCTCGCCAGCCTGATCGACGAACACCCGGACCCGGCCCTGCAGCGTCTGTACCGTCACGCCTGGGCCCTGCACTGCGGTGACGCCGCGCTGCTGCAACAGGTGCTCGACGAACCTAAAAGCAGCCACCTGATCGATGAACTGATCCTCGACGGCTTGCGCTACCAGGCCCAACAGCAACTGGCCTGGCTGCAACAGGCGCCGATCCCGCTGGCGATCCAGGCGTTCCTGAACAGCAACTCGCCGCACCCACAACTGCCCGACGTGCTCAAGGACGGCGCCACCACCCTGTGCCGCGACTGGCTGCGCCGCCTGCGCGCCTACGACGGGCGCACCCTGGCCCGCCTGCACGAGACCTTCAGCCCGCGCGCCATGATGCCGGTACCGTTCGGCCTGGAGATGCAATGCGAGCTGGGCGCCGCAGGCGTGGTGCTGCCTCCCGCCCCGGCCGGCGCCGAGTTGTGGCACTGGCACCGCCAGGCACTGTTCATGCTGGCCCTGGCCCAGGCGCCACAACGCTGGCTGGCGCTGGTGACGCCGAGCATGCTCGACACCCTGCAGTGCCCACCCGGCCATCCGTTGGCAAAGGTCCATACCCTGCTGCTGAACCTGCTGCAGGAACAAGGCAACCTCGATGGGCTGCTGGGCTGGCTGGACAGCCGCGACCCGCTGCAAAAAGCCATTGCCGACAGCCTGCCCGCGCCGGACCAGGCCCTGAGCAGTGCGCGCCTGCCCAGCACGCTGGCGTTGCTGGACAGCTACCAGAAGGACGAAGAGGCCTTCGCCGACGACCTGCTGGGCATGATGCTGTTCTGGGCGGTGCTCTACCACGACCCGGCACTGGATGCCGAACAGCACCGCGTGCTGCTGCGCACCATGGCCGACATCTCCAGTGAAGAGCCGTGGTTCGAAGCCTTTCGCAGCGGCTTGATCAAGGGCGAGCCGAGCCGGCCGCCGCGCGAGAAGCTCGATGCCTACGGCATGGACAGCGCGGTGTTCTACCAGGTCATGGATACGCTCAAGGGCCTGATCCGCTACGGCCGTGTCGGCGTACCGCGCCTCAAGGTGCTCAAGCAGCTGCAAAAGGCCAAGGATGACCCCAGCACCGGTATCGGCCTGCGCTTTGCGCTGACCGCGGTGTTGTCCTGGTGCGAGCGCCTGCTGCTGGCCCAGGCCGATCTTCAGCCAGTATCGCCCTGGGCCTTCTGGCGCTGGAACACGCGCCTGGGCCGTGGCGCATTCGTCGGCCAGCTGATGTTGTGGTTCTTCGTCACCCTGGTGCTTGCCATCACCTCCAGCGATGCGCCCGAGGCCATGGTCAAGATCGGCCTGGGCCTGGCCCTGCTGTTCGGCACCTGCCTGCGCCGGCTGCACGACATTGGCCACGGGATCGTGGTGATGGTGCTGCTGGCTGCGCTGTCGGTAGCGCTGCCGTTCCTGCCGCTGGTGCTGGTGGTGATGCCCGGCGACGTGCTGCCCAACCGCTGGGGCGTGTCGCCGGAGCATCACGACCCCGACGCCCTCAGCGGCGGGCTGCAGGCTGTGCTGCGGCGCCTGATCGGCTAGAGGTTGAGTGCGTCCAGCGCCTCGTTCAACTGCTGGCGCTGGCTGGCGATCAGGCTGGACTGCTGGGTGGCCAGCACCTGGCTGAAATCGCTCAGCCAGGTGCCGATCTGCTCGCGCTCATCGCCCAGGCACTGCATCCAGGCGCGCTCCAGGCGCGCCGTCAGGGTGCGGTTGGGCAATGCATCGCGCGGGTGGATCTTCAGCCCGGCCAGGCGCTGATGGCTGTTCTGGCGCGCCTCTTCATCCAGCCCGGTGGGGCTGCGGTCGATGCTGTGGCTGTGGCGCTTGCCGGTGTCCACCAGGGTCACGTCGACTTCGAGCAGGCCGTTGATGTCGTAACTGAAGCGGATGTCCAGTGACTGGATCTTGTCCATCGGGGTCAGCTCGACGACGAAGCTGTCGATGAAGATGTTGTCACGCACCCACGGCCGCTCGCCCTGGTAGACCTCGACGTTGATGGTCTTCTGCTGCTCGTGGGAGGTGTAGAAGCGCTGCACCCGCGAGGTCGGTATCACCGTGTTGCGCTCGATGATCGGCGAGAATACCCCGCTGATGTTGGCGCCGCGGGTGGTCTCGATGCCCAGGGTGTAGGGGCATACGTCGGTCAGGATCAGCTCTTCGATGGCCGAGTCGCGGGCCTTGCAGGCCGCCTGGCTGGCAGCGCCCAGGGCGACGATGGTGTCGGGGTCGAGGTGGCGGTACGGCAGTCGGCCGAACAGCTTGGCCACCATCTGCTGCACCACCGGCATGCGCGTGGCACCGCCCACCAGCACCAGGCTGTCGAGGTCGCGCGGGCTCAGCCGCGCGTCGCGCAGGGCCTGCTCGATGGGCGCGCGCACCCGTCCCAGCAGCGGCTCCCAGATCGTCTGCGCGCCCAGCTCGTCCAGGGTCCACTCGCGGGGCTCGCCGGCACCCTTCCAGTAGACCGTCTGCGGGCCTTCGCCCAGCTTGCACTTGAGCAGTTCGATGCTGTCGTACAGGCTCGCCAGCGCCTGCGGTTCGACGCTGGACAGGGTCATGCCCCAGTCCTTCAGGCAGGCCTGCAGCAGCGCTTCGGTGAAGTCTTCGCCGCCAAGAAAGTTGTCGCCGGTGGAAGCATGCACCTCGATCAGCGGCAGGGCGTATTCGAGCACAGTGACGTCGAAGGTACCGCCCCCCAGGTCGAAGATGAGGGTGCGCTCGAATTTCTGCTCGTGCAGGCCGTAGGCCATGGCGGCGGCGGTCGGTTCGTTGATCAGGCGCTGCACCTTGAGGCCCGCCAGCTCGGCGGCGAACACGGTGCGCTTGCGCTGTTCATCGCTGAAATAGGCCGGCACCGAAATCACCGCCTCGTGCACTGCGCAGCCCAGAAAGGCCTCGGCGTCGTGCTTCAGCGAGCCCAGCACCAGGGCCGACAGCTCTTCGGGGCTGAATGCCTGCCCGCCCAGCTCCAGGCGCTTTTCGCTGCCCATGAAACGCTTGAATGCCGCGACGCTGCGATCGGGGTGGGTGGTCAATCGCGAACGGGCGGCGCGCCCCACCAGGATGCTGCCGTCGTCATCGATACTGACCACCGAGGGGGTAAGCACCTCGCCAAGGGCATTCGGGATCAGTTGGGCACGGCCTTGCTGCCATACGGCGATCAGGCTGTTGGTGGTGCCCAGGTCAATGCCCAGCAAGGGCGCGGCGGCGGGGGTTGCATCCTGCATATGAGGTCTCTGGCAGTGGTCGTCATCGGCCAGCGGCCGGAGCTCGCCCGGCCTGCTGAAAGGCGCCCTACTTTAACTGAACCCCCCACCTCGACAAACAACGAATGCACACACGGCGAAAAAGGCCTGACCTGTAAAAAAACATATCTATGATAGTCATTCTCATTTGAGATAAGCTTGCGCATTACGTCGCACGAGCACAATGGATGTCCACCCCAACCTCCGCCGTCAACCCGCTGGTCAGCGCCTTCCAGGAGCATTACGCCGACCTTCTGGCGTTTCTTGCACGGCGCATGGGCAATGTGGAAAAGGCCGCGGACGTGGCCCAGGACACCTACCTGCGACTGGCCAGCCTGTCCGATACGGCGCAGATTCTCGAACCGCGTGCCTTTGTCTTTCGCGTTGCCAGCAACCTTGCCATCGACCGCCTGCGCCAGGAACAGCGACGCTCGGCGCTGCATGACGACGTCAGTGACAACCTGGACGTCTGCGACCCCCTCGCCTCCCCCGAGAAGCAGTTCCTGGCTGCCGAAGCGATCGAACAACTGGACCGCAGCCTGGCCCAGTTGCCCAGCAAGGCGCGCCTGGCACTGCTGCTCAATCGCCTCGAAGGCTTGACCCATGCACAGATCGCCGTGCGCCTGGACGTGTCCGAAAGCACGGTGGGCAAGTACATTGTGCAAGCCATGCGGCACTGCCGCGATTGGCTACGTCAGTCGGAATCTATTTAGAATGCCCGGTACGCCCCCTCTGAAGGTTTCAGCAGCCCCTCATCATGACTAGACCCAACCCTTCCCAACCATCCCCTGTCGAGCTGGAGGATCAGGCCATCGAGCAGTGGGTGATGCTGATGTCGGGGAATGCCAGCGAGTCGGATCATGCCGCGTTTCGCCAGTGGCGCCAGCGCAGCCCGGCGCACGAAGCAGCGGCGCGGCTGGCCGAGCAGATGTGGCACGGGGTAGCGCAGACGGCCACCGCGCAATCCTTCGTGCCGCCAGCGCCCCAACGCCGTGCAAAACCCTTGCGATGGGCTGCGCTGGCCGCCGGGCTGGCGGTGCTGGCCGTGACCCAGTTGGGGCAGCCAATGAAGGTGTACATGGCCGACCAGTCGACCGCCGTCGGCGAACGCAGACACCTGGTGCTGGAGGATGGCAGCGAGGTCTGGCTCAACAGCGCCAGCGCACTGTCGGTGCGCTATTCGTCCACGCGTCGCGATATCGACCTGATCAAGGGCGAGGCGCTTTTCCAGGTCAGTAAGAACCCGGCGCGTCCATTCGTGGTGCATGCCGCCGCAGGCACGGCCCAGGCACTGGGCACCCGGTTCGACGTGAACCTGCTCGAACAGCAGGTGCGGGTCGGCGTCAGCGAGGGCGTGGTGCAGGTAACGTCCGGTGGCCAGAGCGCGCGCCTGGAACCGGCCCAGCAACTGGACTATGCCCAGGGCCTGCCACCGTCCTCCACGCGCCCGCTGGACCTGACCAGTGATTCGGCATGGCAGCGCGGCAAGCTGATCTTCAATCGACGCCCACTCGACGAGGTGGTCAGCGAAATCGGGCGCTATGTACCCGGCGCACTGGTGGTGACCGGGCAATTGCCGAGCACGGCGGTGAGCGGGGTGTTCAACCTGGACGACGGTGCCCAGATGTTCAGTACCCTGGCGCGCACCCAACCGCTGCGGGTCGTGCAACTGCCGTGGCTGACCCTGGTGATGAACCGCGAGAGCGTCGAAGAAAAATAAATCCGGATTTTGTTGGCAAGGTTGACGGCAATGAATCGTCGTTGGTTTGAACGCGAATACTTCTCATAAATATCGCTTCTTACCAACATTTGATGACGGACGATTTCAATGCAGGCGCTTTCCAACGCTTTTCCGTTCAGTGGCCGTACCCTGACGCTGGCCATCGCTCTGACCCTGGGTGGCGGGGTGCCGCTGACCCTGCCGCTGGCCCACGCAGCCGAAACTACCACGCGCCTGACCCTGAACCTGGCGCCCCAGGCGCTGGACCGGATGCTCACTCAACTGGCCGACCAGGCCAACGTACGTCTGGTGTTCAACTCCAGCGACCTGGCTGGCCGGTCCGGTCCGGCCCTGCAGGGTGCCTTTACCCTGGCCCAGGCCCTGGACCGGTTGCTGCAGGGCAGCGGCCATACCTGGCAGTTGCTGGACGGTCAGACCCTGGTGCTGGAAAAACTGCCTGCTGCCGATGCGTCCGTGGTGCTGGGCGCCACCAACATCGACAGCCGCGCAACCGAATCGGCCTACGGCCCGGTCGACGGGATCGTGGCCAAGCGCAGCGCCACCGGCTCCAAGACCGACACGGCCCTGAGCGAGATCCCGCAGACGATCAACGTCATCACCCAGGACGAAGTGAAGATGCGCGGCGCCCAGTCGGTCACCGAGGCCCTGCGCTACACCGCCGGCATGACCGGTGGCGGCTTCGCCGACCGGGTGAAGGTGTTCGATGAACCCACCTCCCGCGGCTTCTCCCCCACCCCGCTGTACCTGGACGGCCTGCACCTGCCCTACAGCGGCGGCAGCACGGGTGGCTCGCTGCAGATCGACCCCTACACCCTGGAGCGCATCGAAGTGCTCAAGGGCCCGGCGTCGGTGCTGTATGGCCAGAACCAGCCGGGCGGCATCGTCAACATGGTGAGCAAGCGCCCCACCGCCACGCCGCTGCATGAAGTGGTCATCGGTGGCGGCAGCTACGACCGCAAGTACGGGGCCTTCGACCTCGGTGGCCCGATCGACGATCAGGGTCAGTTCCTCTATCGCCTGACCGGCGTGGTCAACGACAGCAACTCGCAGATCGACTATGCCGACCAGAACCGCATGCTGCTGGCGCCCAGCCTGACCTGGCTGGCCAACGAGCGCACCACCGTCACGGTGTTCGGCCAGTACCAGAAAGACCGCGACACCCCGGAAGCCCAGGGCCTGCCGGCCAAGGGCACGGTGTACAGCACCGCCAACGGGCGCATCAGCCGCAGCCTGTTCATCGGCGAGCCGGGCCTGAACAAATATGACCGCGAGCAGTTCGTGGTCGGCTACGAGATCGCCCACGAGCTCAACGACACCTGGACCCTCAAGCAGAACGCACGCTACGCCGACCTCGACGACCGCTACGTCGCGCCACTGCACGGCTATTCATTCGGCCCCAACCCGGTCACCGGCGCCAACGACTTCAGCTACTAGGCAGACCGCTTCGGGGTGGACTGGGCGCAGCACAACCGGGTCTACGGCATCGATAGCACCGCCCAGGCCAAGTTCAAGACCGGCGAGCTGGACCACACCCTGCTGCTGGGGGTGGACTACTACCACTTCAACTCCGAGTTCCTCGGCCGATACGACCGTCGCGGCCCGGGCATCGACCTGTACAAGCCGGTCTACGGCAGCAAGTTCACCTTCACCCAGCCTTACCGCTGGGACAACACCATTACCCAGACCGGCCTGTATGCCCAGGATCAACTGCTGTGGAACAAATGGTTCCTGACCGTGGGCGGCCGCTATGACTTTGCCGAAACCGACAACAAGACGCCGCTCAACGGCGGCCACACCAACCAGAAGGATGAAAAGTTCACCGCGCGTGCGGGGCTGGGCTACTCGTTCGACAACGGTGTGACGCCCTACGTGAGTTACGCCGAGTCGTTTTTGCCGCTGTCCGGTGTCGACGCCAACGGTTCGGGTTTCGACCCCACCAACGGCAAGCAGTATGAAGTGGGCATCAAGTACGAGCCCAGGTCGATCGACGGTTTCATCCAGCTGTCCGCCTACCAGATCGACCAGGACAACATGCTGACCAACGACCGCGACGACCCGAGCCTGAGCGTGCAGAGCGGCTCGGTGCGTTCGCGTGGTGTCGAGCTGGAAGGCAAGGTCAATGTCACCGACAACCTGAGCGTGCTGGCTGCGGTATCACGCAACCAGATCAAGTGGCGCAGCATCAACGACGGCCGCGAAGGCCGTACCCTGGCCATGCAGCCACCGCTGACCGCTTCGGCGTGGGTCAACTACGACTTCGACGTTTCCACAGTACTGGCCGGGTTCGGTGTGGGCCTGGGCGCGCGCTATGTGCGCAGCAGCTACGGTTCGGACTACGTGGGCGACTCTTTCCAGATTCCGTCCTACACCGTGTATGACGCCATGGTGTCCTATGACCTGGAAAAATCGCCGCTGCACGTCAAGGGCGTGAAGCTCAAGGCCAACCTGCAGAACCTCACGGACGAGAAGTACGTGGCGGCCTGCAATGGCGGGCTGGACTGCTATTACGGCGAAGGCCGCACCCTGAGTGCAGACGTGACCTACAACTGGTAAGACGGCGCGAGGCTGTCTGGAAAAGGCGCCCTCAGCGGCGCCTTTTTCGTTGTTGGAGGGGGATGCGTGGCAGGCGCGGCCAAACGCCAGGCACAAAAAAAGCGACCCTAAGGTCGCTTCGTTTGTGGCTTCAGGGAGTTCAGTGGGCCCTGAAGCTAATATATGGCGCAGCGGACGGGACTCGAACCCGCGACCCCCGGCGTGACAGGCCGGTATTCTAACCGACTGAACTACCGCTGCGCGATACACTGAGAAGTGGTGGGTGATGACGGGATCGAACCGCCGACCCTCTGCTTGTAAGGCAGATGCTCTCCCGGCTGAGCTAATCACCCTTCGTCTCGGTGTGGCGCGCATTCTACGGAGCACCTCACACTCTGGCAAGCACTTTTTTAAAATTATTTTTCAGGCCTTCCAATGACTTAGCGGGCTTGGCCTGAACACGCCGCTCGGAGAATAATGCCCTCCTTATGTACCGAGGAGAGATGCACCCCATGTGGTTCAAAAACCTGCTGCCCTACCGCCTTACCCAGGACATCCAGTTCGACGCCGAGGCGTTGGAAACCGCACTGGCCAGCAAGCCGGCGCGCCCCTGTGCCAGCCAGGAGTTGACCACCTACGGTTTCGTCGCGCCCTTCGGCAAAGGCGAAGATGCGCCCCTGGTGCATGTCAGTGGCGACTTCATGCTGATCGCGGCACGCAAGGAAGAACGCATCCTGCCTGGCAGCGTGGTGCGTGATGCGGTCAAGGAGAAGATCGAAGAGATCGAAGCCGAGCAGATGCGCAAGGTCTACAAGAAGGAGCGTGACCAGATCAAGGACGAGATCATCCAGGCCTTCCTGCCTCGCGCCTTCATCCGTCGTTCGATGATCTTCGCCGCCATCGCGCCCAAGCAGGGCCTGATCCTGGTCAACTCGGCCAGCGCCAAGCGTGCCGAGGACCTGCTGTCGACCCTGCGTGAAGTGATGGGCTCGTTGCCGGTGCGCCCGGTGACCGTGAAGATCGCCCCAAGCGCGACCCTGACCGACTGGGTCAAGTCGCAGAAGGCTGCACCGGACTTCTATGTGCTGGACGAGTGCGAGCTGCGCGACACCCACGAAGACGGCGGCATCGTACGCTGCAAGCGCCAGGACCTGACCAGCGACGAGATCCAGCTGCACCTGGGTACCGGCAAGGTGGTGACGCAGCTGTCGCTGGCCTGGCAGGACAAGCTGTCGTTCGTGCTGGACGACAAGATGGTGATCAAGCGCCTGAAGTTCGAAGAGCTGCTGCAGGACCAGGCCGAGGAAGACGGCGGCGAAGAGGCCCTTGGCCAGCTGGATGCAAGCTTCACCCTGATGATGCTGACCTTCGGCGACTTCCTGCCGGCGCTGTTCGAAGCGCTGGGTGGAGAGGAGATCCCGCAGGGGGTCTGATCGGCTTCTCTCTACATAGCTATATAGAGGCCTTGCGGGCCTCATCGCGGGTCAAGCCCGCTCCTACAGGGTCGCTGCAATCCTTGTGGGAGCGGGCTTGACCCGCGATGGGGCCGCCGATAATAAAAAAGGAGTACCCCATGCGCGCCCTCGCTGCCCTCAGCCGATTTGTCGGCAATACATTCGCCTGGTGGGTGCTGCTGTTTGCCCTCCTGGCTTTCTTCCAACCCGCCTGGTTCATCGGCCTCAAGGTCGCCATCGTGCCGCTGCTGGGCCTGGTGATGTTCGGCATGGGCCTGACCCTCAAGGTCGAAGACTTCGCCGCCGTGTTCCGCCAGCCCTGGCGCGTGGCCCTGGGCGTGGTCGCCCACTTCGTGATCATGCCGGGCGTGGCCTGGCTGCTGTGCCAGCTGTTCCACCTGCCCGCCGAAATCGCCGTGGGCGTGATCCTGGTCGGCTGCTGCCCAAGCGGTACTTCCTCCAATGTGATGGCGTGGCTGGCCAAGGGCGACCTGGCCCTGGCCGTGGCAATAGCCGCCGTCACCACCCTGCTCGCCCCGCTGCTGACCCCCGCGCTGATCTGGCTGCTGGCCTCGGCCTGGCTGCCGGTCTCGTTCATGGAGATGTTCTGGTCGATCCTGCAACTGGTGATGCTGCCGATCGTGCTCGGCGTGCTCGCCCAGCGACTGCTCGGCCCGCGCGTACACCTGGCGGTGCAGGTGCTGCCGCTGGTGTCGGTGGTGAGCATCGTGCTGATCGTGTGCGCGGTGGTGGCGGCCAGCCAGGCCAAGATCGCCGAATCGGGCCTGCTGATCATGGCGGTGGTGATCCTGCACAACACCTTCGGGTTCGCCCTGGGCTACGTCACCGGCAAGCTGTTCAAGCTGCCGCTGGCCCAGCGCAAATCCCTGGCGCTGGAAGTCGGCATGCAGAACTCCGGGCTGGGCGCGGCATTGGCCAGTGCGCACTTCTCGCCCCTGGCGGCGGTGCCCAGCGCGCTGTTCAGCGTGTGGCACAACATCTCCGGTGCGCTACTCTCGACCTGGTTCCGGCGCATGGAAGAACCCGTCGCCGAAACGGCAGCGGTCGACGCCACGCGTTGACCGCCACTTGCCCCCCGGCAAGGAAATGTGCACTATAGTGCGCACTGTGAGGACGACCTCACGACGCACCGCGTGACCGATCCGGGGACGGCCCCATCAACAGATGGAGTACTGCGCATGTCCTGGATCATCCTGTTTTTCGCCGGCCTGTTCGAAGTCGGCTGGGCCATCGGCCTCAAATACACCGACGGCTTCACCCGCCCCCTGCCCACTGTGCTCACGGTTGCCGCCATGGCGGTCAGCCTCGGCCTGCTCGGCCTTGCCATGAAGGAACTGCCGCTGGGCACCGCCTATGCGATCTGGACCGGTGTGGGCGCAGTGGGTACGGTGATCGCCGGGATCATCCTGTTTGGCGAATCCATGGCGTTGATGCGCCTGGCCAGCGTGGCACTGATCATCATCGGCCTGGTGGGGCTCAAGGTCAGCGCCAGCTGACCCTGGCCCCCGCGCCTAGCGCCAGGTGCCGCGTAGTTCGCTGACCCGCTCGCGCAACAGCGCCGGTTGCGCCGTTTCCACCGGTACGGCGCTACCGGCCACCAGGGTCACCCGCGACCACAGGCGCCGGAAAAACCCCTTGGCCGGGTCACGGCTGAAGAAACTCCCCCACAGGCCCTGCAGCGCCAACGGAATCACCGGCACCGGGGTGCGCTCCAGAATCAGGCTCAGGCCGCCCTTGAATGCATCGATCTCGCCATCGGAGGTCAGCTTGCCTTCCGGGAAGATGCACACCAGCTCGCCGTCGGCCAGGTAGGCGGCAATTTTCTCGAACGCACGCTCGTAGGTCGTCAGGTCTTCGTTGCGCCCGGCAATCGGGATCGCCCCCGCAGTACGGAAGATGAAATTGAGCACCGGCAGGCGGTAGATCTTGTAGTACATGACAAAGCGGATCGGCCGGCGCACGGCCCCGGCAATCAGCAGCGCATCGACGAACGACACGTGGTTGCACACCAGCAGCGCCGCGCCTTCATCCGGGATCTTGTCCAGGTCGCGGTGTTCGACGCGGTACATGGAATGGCTGAGCAGCCAGATCATGAAGCGCATGCTGAACTCGGGCACGATGCGGAAGATGTAGGTGTTGACTGCGATGTTGAGCAGCGACACCACCAGAAACAGCTGCGGGATACTCAGCTTGGCCAGCCCCAGCAACAGCATGGTGACCACGGCCGAGACCACCATGAACAGTGCATTGAGGATGTTGTTGGCCGCGATCACCCGGGCACGCTCGTCTTCGGGGGTGCGCGACTGGATCAGCGCGTACAGCGGCACGATGTAGAAACCGCCGAAAACACCCAGGCCCATGATCGACAGCAGGATCCACCAGGCCTTGCTCATGCCCAGCAGGGCGAGCCAGTCATACGGCGCGCCGGCGGCCGGGATATCCCCCGAATGCCACCACCACAGCAGGCCGAACACCGTCAGGCCGAACGAGCCGAACGGTACCAGGCCGATCTCCACCTTGCGCCCGCTGAGGCGCTCGCACAGCAGCGACCCCACCGCGATGCCCACCGAGAACAGCGTGAGAATCAGCGTGACCACGGTTTCGTCGCCGTGCATCCACTCCTGGGCATAGGCCGGGATCTGCGTGAGATAGATGGCACCGACGAACCAGAACCACGAGTTGCCCACGATCGAGCGCGATACCGCCGGGGTCTGTCTAAGGCCCATGCGCAGGGTCGCGACGGTCTGGCTGAAGATGTTCCATTGCAGCTTGAGTTGCGGCGACGAGGCCGCGGCACGGGGGATTGCGCGGCTGGCCAGGTAGCCCAGCACCGCCACCAGCACCACCGCGCTGGCCACGATGGGCGCGTAGTGGGTGCTGGACATCATCACCCCGGCGCCGATTGTGCCGGCCAGGATAGCCAGGAAGGTACCCATCTCCACCAGGCCGTTGCCGCCCACCAGCTCCTCTTCGCGCAGGGCCTGGGGCAGGATCGAGTACTTGACCGGGCCGAACAGCGCCGAATGGGTCCCCATGGCGAAAAGCGCCACCAGCATCATCCACAGGTGGTTATAGAGAAAGCCCGCGGCGCCCACGCCCATGATGACGATCTCGGCCAGCTTGATGGTGCGGATCAGCGCATCCTTGGCGAACTTTTCGCCGAACTGGCCGGCCAGGGCCGAGAACAGGAAGAACGGCAGGATGAACAGCAGCGCGCAGAGGTTGACCAGCATCGTGCCGTCGCCGCCCAGGCTGAGCTTGTAGAGAATGGCCAGGATCAGCGATTGCTTGAACAGGTTGTCGTTGAACGCCCCCAGCGACTGGGTGACGAAAAACGGCAGAAAGCGCCGTTTTTGCAGCAGGGCAAACTGTGAGGGGTGACTCATCGTCCAGGGTCCTGAGTGGGGCTTTGTTATTGGAGGAAGCCAGCCCGCAAAAAGCCACAGATGCACGGGTAAATGCAAGCCACTGCATGAACCGCTTCGCCGACCAGGCCTTCTAGCGCCAGCAAAACCCTGCCGGAGCCGGCCTTGCCGGCGAAACTGCCACCCTTGTCACTTGCCCGTGCACCCCGCAATGCAAGGCGACACGAACAGCTCGCCACGCCAGGCCCCCGCCAGGGTACGGCTGGCCACCACCAGCCACAGCCCTGCCAGCGCCACCACCAGCACGTGGCCCATCACCGTGAAGAACCCCAACTGCAGCCACGCCGCCAGCTTCAACGTGGCCAGGGCATACACCCCCAGCGGAAAGGTGAAGCCCCACCAGCCCAGGTTGAACGGCATGCCATCGCGCAGATGGCGCAGCGTGATCAACACGGCAGTGAACAACCACCACAGCCCCGCACCCCACAGCACGATACCGGCCACCAGCCCCAGCCCGCGGGCAATCTCGCCCAGGCTGCCCAGGCCATTGGCGGCGAAGATCGCCGGTGCATCACTGCCCAGCAGCATCATGCCCAGGGCACCGGTGCCGATCGGCCCGAGTGCCAGCCAGCTCGAAGCGGCCATGCTCGCCTGGGGCAGCTTGTGCAGCGCCATGCGCAGGGTGAGGATGGTCAGGATGCTGAACGCCACCGGCAACGACACCGCCCACAGCACATAGCTGGTGATCAGTACCTGGAACTGGCGATGGACGTCCGTCAGGTGCGGGGCCAGCAGGCCGCCGCTGGCCGCCGCCACTTCGGCCGCCACCACCGGCAGCAGCCATACCGCGGTCATCTGGTCGATGCTGTGCTCCTGGCGGGTGAACATCAGGTAAGGGATCGCCACCCCGCACAGCAGCGCCAGGGCCACGTCCAGCCACCACAACGCCTCGACCCACGGCAGCACTCCCGTGCCCCAACGCTCGACCCCGAATACCAGCGCCCCATTGAGAATGGTCGCCAGGCCCATGGGGATGGTGCCGAAAAACATCGAGACCGTGGAATGCGCGAAAATCCGCCGCGCCTCATCGAAGAACATCACCCAGCGCGCGGTGTAGAGCACGCTGAACAGCACGAACAGGCCAATGGTCAGCAGCCACAGCGCCTCGGCCATACCCGACAACCCCGGCACCGCCTGCCGCAGCGCCAGCGCCAGCACGCCGGTGCCCATGGTCGCGGCGAACCAGTTGGGGGTGAACTGTCGGATCACCTCGCGCGGGTGAGCCAGGCGGCTCAGCGGGCGCAAGGGGTGGGCTATCTTGGTGCAGGTCATGGTGTCGGTCTCCTGTCCTCCGGTGAGGTGAAATCGATGTTACAACCCTATGGAATATCGATATAACGGGTAATTTCTCTAACTGTTATCTGTTTTACCTATATATAAGCCGTTCGCGAGCCTTTCAAGGCTGACGTATGCTGGCGGCTGACCTCACCGGACAAGGACGTGAACATGCTCGAAAGCCTGCGGGGCTATGGCGCCGAGGTTCGCCTGCTGCTGTGCACCACCTTCGTGCTGACCCTGGCGCGGGCCATCACCCTGCCGTACCTGGTGGTGTACCTGTCGGAGCACTTCGCCCTGGGCATCAGCGCCATCGGCCTGATGATCGGCGGTGCACTGATCGTCGGCTCGCTGCTGAGCCTGTACGGCGGCTACCTGATCGACACCCTGCGCAGCTACACGGTGATCGTGTTCTCCACCCTGGCCTTCGCCCTGGCGTTCTTCGTGGCCGTGGCCAGCCGGCAACTGGGGATGCTGTTTGCCTGCCTGGTGGTGATCAACCTCACCCTGGCAGTGGTGGACATTGCCGCCAAGGCCGGCTTCTGCGCGCTGTTGCCAGTGCAGGCACGCGGCGAGGTGTTCTCGATCAAGTACACCCTGAGCAACGTCGCCTATGCCGTCGGGCCTTTTGTTGGGGTGGCGCTGGTGCTATTGGATGACCGGCTGCCGTTCGTGCTGTCGGCATTGTTGGGGCTGGGCATGTGCCTGAGCTATCAACGCCGGGGCGAGCGTGCTGCACGCGCCGGGCTCGGCGGGCCGACGCTGGGCCTGCTGGCGGTCGGCAGGCACCTGCTCGGCGATCGGCGCCTGGTGTACTTCACCCTGGGCGGCGCGCTCAGCGCGGTGGTGTTCGGCCAGTTCACGGCCTACCTGTCGCAGTACCTGGTGACCACCACATCGGCCATCCAGGCCAACCAGACCGTCAGCTACCTGGTGGCGACCAACGCAATCACGGTGATCGCCCTGCAATACGCCATCGGCCGGCGCATCGGCAGTCGCCAGCTGATGCCCTGGCTGCTGGCCGGGATGCTGCTGTTCGTGATCGGGTTGCTGGGGTTCTCGCTGGCGCAGACATTGTGGGTGTGGTGCCTGGCGATGCTGGTGTTCACATTGGGCGAGATCATCGTGATCCCGGCCGAATACATGTTCATCGACAGCATTGCCCCGGAGCACCTGCGCGGGGTGTATTACGGCGCACAGAACCTGTCCAACCTGGGGGCGGCGCTGGGGCCGGTGCTGTGCGGGTTTGCGCTGGCACACCTGATGCCGACAGCGATGTTCTACCTGATGATGCTGTCGGTGGGGCTTGCGGGGCTGTTCTATTGCCTGGGGGCACGGCGCCAGGCCTGAAGGCCGGCGCCGACAAAGATCCACGCTGCTCTTGCCGGAAAACACAGCACCATCGAGATCAGATAGATCGCGCTCCGCGCATCGCCGGCAGGTTCAACACCCCCGCCACCGCGCACAACCCGACCAGCACCAGCGCATACACCTCGCTGGTGGCTACCAGCCCGAACTGGCGCACCATCAACCCGGCCGCCAGCGCGGGCACACAGAACGCCAGGTAGCTCAGCACGTAGAACGTGGCCATCAACCCCGCCCGTTCATGGGCCTCGGCCAGTGGCAGGGTGCTGCGCAACGCACCCAGAAACCCCGCACCAAAGCCGCTGCCCGCCACCAGCGTGGCGGCGAAGAACAGCACCAGGCTGGCGTTGTACAGCGCCAGCAGAATCAGCCCCACCCCGCCGGCCAGCAGCCCGGTGCCCAGCGCCAGCACCTGCTGTGCCGGGCGCAGGCGCAGCCGATAGATCGCCAGCGCACCACTGAGGGTCAGGGTCGCCACCAGCGCGCCACCGACCAGGCTTGAGCCCAGGCCGCTCACCTCCCGCACCAGCGACGGCCCCAGTGAGAGGAAGAACCCGCCAAGCGCCCACACCGCAATGTTAACCGGCAGCATGCGCCACACCGCGCCACGCGCCTGAGGCGGCACCAGCAGGCTCGGACGCAGGGCGCGCAGCGCGCCCGGCTGGCGGCTGACGCTCTCCGGCAAACGCCACACCAGCAGCGCCAGCACCACGAACAGCGCCAGCAGCACCCCATACACAAGGCGCAGCGGCCACGGCGCGAACTCCACCAGCACGCTGGTGCCCAGCGCCCCGCAGGCCATGCCCAGCAGCGGCGCCAGGCTGTTGACCAACGGCCCCTGTTCACGGTCGGTATCGAGCAGCGCGGCGCCCAGCACACTGGTGGCCATGCCGGTGGCAAAGCCTTGCAGCAACCGCGCCGCAAGCAGCCAGGGCACCGACTCGGCCTGGATGAACAGCAGCATCGCCACGCTCTCGAGCAGCAACGCCACGAAGATCACCGGCCGGCGCCCCAGGTAATCGGACAGCGACCCCACCGTCAGCAACGCCGCCAGCAGGCTCAAGGCATACACCGCAAACACCAGGGTCAGGGTTGCCGGCGAAAACTGCCACGCATGCTGATACAGCTGGTACAACGGCGTCGGCGCACTCGAGGCCGCCAGAAACCCGAGCAGCGCGACGGCCAGGTACACCAGCCGCAAACGCGCCGACGCCGGACGGCTGAACAATCCGATCATGTGCTTTCTCCACTAAAGCTAACCGTTAGCTTTTGTGCAGTCTGCGCGCCCTTAATCCTTAACGCAAACCCTTTGTGTTAAGGTCGCGCCATGGCGATCAAAGAAGGTATTCGCACGGGCGGTCGCAGCGCCCGTGTCCAGCAATCGGTGCACAGCGCCGTGCGGGCCCTGCTCCAGGAGCAGGACCGCGCGAGCCTGACCGTGCCCATGGTGGCCGCACGTGCCGGCGTCACCCCCTCGACCATCTACCGGCGCTGGGGTGAACTGGCGGCGCTGCTGGCCGACGTGGCGGTGGAGCGCCTGCACCCCGACAGTGAACCCCTCGACACCGGCACCTTGCGCGGCGACCTGCTGGCCTGGGCCGAGCAGTATCTGGACGAGATGAGCTCCGAGCCCGGCCGACACATGATGCGCGACGTGCTCAGCAGCGCCTGCCCCGGCTACTGCACCACCCTGCTGCGCGGCCAGTTGCAGACCTTGCTGGACCGCGCGCAGCAGCGTGGCGAAGCCGGCCCCGGGGTGGAACGGCTGCTCGACCTGCTGGTGGCTCCCACGGTGTTTCGCATTCTGTTCGCCGAAGCGCCCCCGAGCCTGCAGCAGCTGCATGAACTGGTCGAACTGGCCCTGCGCGACTGAGCACTGCGACGCTCTGCCACTGCGACCTTCGTCGGCGCTGACGAAGTGAGAACGGCGTGCCAGACTGATTGATCGTGGTTGGCCGTTACCGTTTTTTCGTTCGGAGTTTTCATGTCGCTGTCCAGCGGGCTGATCGCCCTGGTCGCCCTGGCCTATATGGCCATCATGTTCGCCATCGCCTTCTACGGCGACCGGCGCAGCACCCCGCTGCCGCCCCGCCTGCGCGCGTGGGTGTACAGCCTGTCGCTGGCGGTGTACTGCACCAGCTGGACCTTCTTCGGCGCGGTCGGCCAGGCCGCCGAACAACTCTGGGCCTTTCTGCCCATCTACCTGGGGCCGGTACTGCTGATGCTGTTTGCACCCTGGGTGCTGCAGAAGATGGTGCTGATCAGCAAGCAGGAGAACATCACCTCCATCGCCGACTTCATTGCCGCGCGCTACGGCAAGTCCCAGACCCTGGCGGTGGTGGTGGCGCTGATCTGCCTGGTGGGCGTGCTGCCGTACATCGCCTTGCAGCTCAAGGGCATCGTGCTGGGGGTCAACCTGCTGATCGGTGCCGGGGCCGATGCCACCGGCAGCCGCGTGCAGGACACCGCGCTGGTGGTGTCGCTGGTGCTGGCGCTG
Organism: Pseudomonas palmensis; assembly: GCF_049942755.1. Lineage (NCBI taxonomy): Bacteria > Pseudomonadati > Pseudomonadota > Gammaproteobacteria > Pseudomonadales > Pseudomonadaceae > Pseudomonas > Pseudomonas palmensis. The sequence goes on along the minus strand of NZ_CP187958.1, from coordinate 3,698,896 downwards.
TTCAGCATCGTGTTCGGTACCCGCAGCCTGGATGTGACCGAGCACCACCGCGGCATGGTGCTGGCCATCGCCTTCGAATCGCTGGTCAAGCTGCTGGCGTTTCTCGCCGTGGGCGCGTTCATCACCTTCAGTCTGTATGACGGCTTCGACGACCTGTTCAGCCAGGCCCGCCTGGCGCCCGCCCTTGACGGCTACTGGCAGGAAACCATCAACTGGCCGTCGATGATCGTGCAGACCGGCGTGGCGATGATGGCGATCATCTGCCTGCCGCGCCAGTTCCATGTCACCGTGGTGGAGAACATCGAACCGCAGGACATGCGCCTGGCACGCTGGGTGTTTCCGGCCTACCTGATCCTCGCCGCGCTGTTCGTGGTGCCGATTGCCCTGGCCGGGCAGATGCTGCTGCCCAACTCGGTGCTGCCGGACTCGTTCGTGATCAGCCTGCCGCTGGCCGAAGCACACCCGGCGCTGGCCTTGCTGGCCTTCATCGGCGGCGCCTCGGCCGCCACCGGCATGGTCATCGTCGAGGCCGTGGCGCTGTCGACCATGGTCTCCAACGACATGCTGCTGCCCTGGCTGCTGCGGCGCAACAACGCCGAGCGCCCGTTCGAGGTGTTCCGCCACTGGATGCTCACGGTACGCCGGGTGACCATCGTGGTGATCCTGCTGCTGGCCTACGTCAGCTACCGCCTGCTGGGCTCCACCGCCAGCCTGGCCACCATCGGCCAGGTCGCCTTTGCCGCCGTCACCCAACTGGCCCCGGCCATGCTCGGTGCGCTGTACTGGAAGCAGGCCAACCGCCGCGGCGTGTTCGCCGGCCTGGCCACCGGCACCTTCCTGTGGTTCTACACCCTGGTACTGCCGATTGCCGCCCACAGCGTGGGCTGGTCGCTGGAGCTGTTCCCGGGCCTGGCCTGGCTGCACGGCAACCCGCTCAACCTGCCGATCACCCCGCTGACCCAGGGCGTGGTGCTGTCGCTGGCAGGCAACTTCACGGTGTTCGCCTGGGTTTCGATCCTGTCGCGCACGCGGGTATCGGAGCACTGGCAGGCCGGGCGCTTCATTGGCCAGGAAACCAGCGCGCGGCCCAGCAGCCGTTCGCTGCTGGCGGTACAGATCGACGACCTGCTGCACCTGGCCGCGCGCTTCGTCGGCGAAGAGCGTGCGCGCCAGAGCTTCATCCGCTTCGCCTATCGCCAGGGCAAGGGCTTCAACCCCAACCAGAACGCCGACGGCGAATGGATCGAGCACACCGAGCGCCTGCTGTCCGGCGTGCTCGGCACCTCCTCGACCCGCGCCGTGGTCAAGGCGGCCATCGAAGGCCGCGACATGCAGCTGGAGGACGTGGTACGCATCGCCGATGAAGCCTCCGAGGTGCTGCAGTTCAACCGCGCCCTGCTGCAAGGGGCCATCGAGAACATCAGCCAGGGCATCAGCGTGGTCGACCAGTCGCTGCGCCTGGTGGCCTGGAACCGTCGCTACCTGGAACTGTTCAACTACCCCGACGGGCTGATCAGTGTCGGCCGGCCGATTGCCGACATCATCCGCTACAACGCCGAACGCGGCCTGTGCGGCCCGGGCGAGGCCCAGGTGCATGTGGCGCGGCGCCTGCACTGGATGCGTCAGGGGCGCGCGCACACCTCCGAGCGGCTGTTCCCCAATGGCCGGGTGATCGAGCTGATCGGCAACCCCATGCCCGGCGGCGGGTTCGTGATGAGCTTTACCGACATCACCCCCTTCCGCGAGGCCGAGCAGGCCCTCAAGGACGCCAACGAAGGCCTGGAGCAGCGCGTGGCCGAGCGAACCCACGAGCTGTCGCAACTGAACCTGGCGCTGACCGAGGCCAAGAGCCATGCCGAAGCCGCCAACAAGTCCAAGACCCGCTTCCTGGCGGCCGTGAGCCACGACCTGATGCAGCCGCTGAACGCCGCACGGCTGTTCTCCGCCGCGTTGTCGCACCAGGAAGAGGGCCTGTCGGGCGACGCCCAGCAACTGGTGCAGCACATGGACAGCGCCCTGCGTTCGGCCGAAGAGCTGATCAGCGACCTGCTGGACATCTCGCGCCTGGAGAACGGCAAGATCAACCCGGACGCCAAGCCGTTCGCCCTCAGCGAACTGTTCGACGCCCTGGGTGCCGAGTTCAAGGTGCTGGCCCAGCAGCAGGGCCTGGATTTTCGCGTGCGTGGCAGCAAGCTGCGGGTGCATAGCGACGTCAAGCTGCTGCGGCGTATCCTGCAGAACTTCCTCACCAACGCCTTCCGCTATGGCAAGAGCCCGATCCTGCTGGGCGTGCGCCGCGCCGGGGACCGCCTGTGGCTGGAAGTGTGGGACCGCGGCCCGGGCATTGCCGACGACAAGCTGCAGGTGATCTTCGAGGAATTCAAGCGCCTGGACAGCCACCAGACCCGCGCCGAAAAAGGCCTGGGCCTGGGCCTGGCGATCGCCGACGGCCTGTGCAAGGTGCTCGGCCACCCGCTGGAGGTGCGCTCATCGCCCGGCAAGGGCAGCGTGTTCCGCGTCAGCGTACCGCTGGCCAGCGCCGCGAGCCCGGCCCAGGCCAAGCCAGCCGAACAGGCCGGCCAGCCGCTGGCGGGGTTGCAGGTGCTGTGCGTGGACAACGAAGACAGCATCCTGATCGGCATGAACAGCCTGCTCAGCCGCTGGGGCTGCCTGGTGTCGACGGCGCGCAACCGCGAGGAATGCGCCGCCCTGCTCGACAAGGGCCTGCGCCCGCATCTGGCGCTGGTGGACTACCACCTGGACAACGGCGAAATCGGTACCGAACTGATGGCCTGGCTACGCACGCGCCTGGGCGAGCCGGTGCCGGGGGTGGTGATCAGTGCCGACGGCCACGGCGAGACCGTGGCGCGGGTACATGCCGCCGGCCTCGACTACCTGAGCAAGCCGGTCAAGCCGGCGGCCCTGCGCGCCCTGCTCAATCGTCATCTGAGCCTGGTGCAGTAAGGCCTTCGGCAAGGTTGTCGGTGCCGCCCATGGCGCGTTCCAGCAGGTCGGCCGGCAGGCTCTTGCTGGCCCGCGCGCCGAGCAGCTTGAGCTGCTCGCTGCGACTGATCAGGTTGCCGCGCCCCTCGCAGAGCTTGTTGCGCGCCGCGGCATAGGCCTTGTCGACCTGTTGCAGGCGGTTGCCCAGCTCGTCCAGGTCCTGGATGAACAACACGAACTTGTCGTACAGCCAGCCGGCGCGCTCGGCGATCTCGCGGGCGTTCTGGCTCTGGCGCTCCTGTTTCCACAGGCTGTCGATGACCCGCAGGGTGGCGAGCAACGTGGTCGGGCTGACGATCACTATCTGGCGGTCGAAGGCCTCCTGGAACAGGTTGGGCTCGGCCTGCAGCGCCGCCGAAAACGCCGCCTCGATGGGCACGAACAACAGCACGAAATCCAGGCTGTGCAGGCCCTCGAGGCGGTTGTAGTCCTTGCCCGAAAGGCCTTTGACATGGTTGCGCAGCGACAGCACATGCTGCTTGAGCGCGGCCTGGGCCACGTCGGTTTCACTGGCGTTTACATATTGCTGGTAAGCCGTGAGGCTCACCTTGGAGTCGACCACCACCTGCTTGTCGCCGGGCAGCATGATCAGCACGTCGGGCTGGAAACGCTCGCCATCGGCGCTCTTGAGGCTGACCTGGGTCTGGTATTCGCGGCCCTTTTCGAGCCCCGCATGTTCCAGCACCCGCTCCAGAATCAACTCGCCCCAGTTGCCCTGGGTCTTCTGGCCCTTGAGTGCCTGGGTCAGGTTGGTGGCCTCGTCGCTCAAGCGCTGGTTCAACTGTTGCAGGCGCTCGAGTTCCTTGCCCAGCGAAAAGCGCTCGCGGGCTTCCTGCTGGTAGCTTTCCTCGACGCGCTTCTCGAACGACTGGATACGCTCCTTGAGCGGGTCGAGCAGTTGCCCCAGGTGCTGCTGGCTGGTCTGGGCGAAACGCTGCTCGCGCTCGTCGAAAATCTTCGTTGCCATTTCGGCAAACTGTGCACGCAGCTCGTCGCGCGAGCCCTGCAGATCGTTCAGGCGCTGCTGGTGGCTGTCCTGCTGCTCGCGCAGTTCGGCGGCAAGGCCGGCGCAACGCGCTTCGAGGCGGCGCAGCTCGGCTTCACGGGCGTTGCGTTCAAGGTTCCAGGCATGGGCGGCATCGCGTGCGTTGTCGCGCTCGATCTGCAGCAACTCCAGCTCGCGGCCCTGAGCGGCCAGGCTGGCCTGCTTGGCGGCATTGGCCTGGCCCAGGTCGCTGATTTCGTCACGGCTGGCGTCGAGTTGCGCGCTCAGGCCCTCCTGGGCCAGCAGCGCACTGCTCAGGCGCTCCTCGGCCAGTGCGGCGGCGGCCTGCCTGTCAGCCAGCTGACGTTGCAGACGCACCAGCACCACCACAGCGGGCAAAGCCGCCACCACCATTCCCAGCACGATGCTGGTCAGATCCATTGCAGCCATAGACAGCATGCTCACCCCCAGAAAAATCCCCCAGAGCTTAACAGCCCCGGGCGGTCGATCAGTGGCTCGTGAGTTGCCCGAGCAGCCGCACGGCTTCTTTGGAGCCCTGCGCGGCAGCTTGTTCCAGCCAGTAACGTGCCTGCTCCGGCTCGTTGACCTGGGGCTGGGTGCACAGACGGCCGTATTCGAGCTGTGCCCTGCGGTCACCGGCCCGGGCAGCCTGGCGCAGCAGCTCGTGGCCGATGCGCCGGTCACGGGCGTTGCCGCAATCGCGGCACAACATCTGCCCCAGCCGGCTCTGCGCCACCACCACACCCTGGCGTGCCGGTTGCTTGAGCAGGCGCCCGGCGAAGTGCTTGACGTTGGGGTTGTCGCCCAGGCGCGGGCTGTCGAGCAGCCACAGGGCCACCTTCAACGAAAAACGTCGGGGCTCGGCAACGGGGGGTTGGGCAGTGGGGCTTGGGGTTTTGCTGCGAAACTTCATAAAAAACGGCGAAGGCAACTCGAGAGGCGCGCCACTCTACCGGATTTTCTCGTGCATGGCCCGAGGGAATTCGAGGCTTTTTTTCCTTCAGGCGATGTTTTTTTTTGACACGTCAGTAGACATTTCGCGCGAGCCGAAATGCGCCGCGAAAATTGTCAGACACTTCCTGCATTGCTGGCACCCGCGTCCTAGAGCAGACCCGCATGACAATCCACAGAAGCTGTGGATAACTCGGTGGACAACCCCCTCCTACACCCCGCAAACCCCGGTAGAATGGGGCCCGCGCTCAAACTGACGATTTTTTCACCAGCTAAAAAAAGTGTTTTTTTTCATTGACTTGTACTTTCGAACTGGTCATCGCCAGGGCCCTGCCGCGGTGTAGCGCCACATTGACAAGAGGTGTTACAGGTGTGGACAGGTGCCCCAAAGCGAGGCACGGGATTGCACGAAAATGCTCCGCACGCGCGGTGGTGCCTCCTGGGGCCCTCTTCACAGAACAGCCTGAAATCGAGATAATGGCCGGCTTGGCGCACGAAAAGCACAAAGGGTTGCCACAACCTGGAAACTGCTGTAGTGTTGCCAGCGTTAGTACCAAGCTGAAACTCAATTCTGGCCAAAGCAGTCCTTGCAGCGTCCTGATCCGACAACGGAACAGCACCTGTTGAAACCAGGACCGGCCCACTTGATGACTCCCAGGTAACCATTACCTACTCTTGGCGAGTCACCCTGCAGATTGAACAGGATCTTCACACAGCGGCGCAGAACCTTAGCCCTGACGTGTTGCCTGTCTTCCTAGTACCTACCAGTCAGCCCTGGCGCCACCTAATCAATGCGCTTACCTCTGGCTGCCCTGTTCCAGTCAGGTTCTTCGCTCTAGCCCTAAAGCTTTGCGTTACTGGAACGTTTTATATGAACACGGCTCTTATGCTGTGTCTTTTGCAGGAACATCTAATAACTATGAATACATCCATCCATACTCAGGCTGCCATTCGCACCCTTAGCCAGGCATTTGCCCCGTTGAACTGCATGATCCATGCGGCGCGCAAGGGCAGCTTCAGCTTTACCCTGGTCAATGAACACGGCATTGCTCGTCACAGCGAGCGTCTGTATCCGGAGCAGTACGAGAGTGCTGAGCCGCTGCAAGCGGTGATTGACCGGACTCGCCAGGCACTGGTTGCCTGATGGTCGTCTGAGACGCAAGAAGCCCTGCCGATTGGCGGGGCTTTTTTATGCCTGAAATTCAGTGACCGCCGCGCTCGACCTGCCCTCTGCAAGGCCCGGATTCATTGGCCAAACCCCAACCACCGAAAGCGCTTTAACCCCCACGGCCTAATACCCAAGCGTCATATGGGTTATGCCAAGCCACCACAATCGATTTAAAAACAGTCCTTTACAGCATAGATATGACACTACACTTCAACTCAAGCGGCCTTGCCCGCTTCCGGCGGGCCTGACCCCGACCCACCCGCTGCCAAGCACCAGCGTCCCGCCGGCCATTTACGAAGTTCGAGGGCATTATGGCTATCGCCGCGAGCGAGTTGAGTGAATTCGTCATCCGCCCCACCCTGTTGTACCTGGGCCGCTACTGCCCCAGCGCCGAAGCCCTGCTGCTGGGCATTGCAGCCAGCCAGTCGGGCATGGGTTCGGCCCTGCACGACCGTCGTGGCCACGGCCTGTACCGCATCGGCGAACTGCGCCACCAATCGATCTGGGACCAGTTCCTGGCCCACGACCCCGAACTGGCCAGCCTGGTCCGCGGCCTCGCCAGCCAGCACGCGTTCCTCAGCGGCCCGCACCTGGAACTGACCGTCAACCTGCGCTACGCCACCGCCATCGCCTGGATGCTGGTCGAAGAAAAGGCGCTGCCGCTACCAGAATCCGACGACCTGCTAGGTCTCGCAAGAATCTGGCGTCAAACATTCCAGCCCCACGCCCGTTTACGCGACTTCACCCAGGCCTGGCAGGCATGCGTCGGCAAACCGGCACTCCAGGCCTGCTGAGAACCATTTTCAAACAACCGGATAAAATCAGCGAATCTGGTCGGATTGTCCTACAAAAACGCGGTATCTCCTGATTTAGAGCCTATAGCGCACGTCCAAAATTATTGATACTTTGCGCTCCGGTGATCCCATGGAGTTCTAATAATGAAAAAAGTAATACTCAAATCCTCACTCGGCCTCGCTGTCGCTTTCGCATCAACTCAACTCTTCGCCAGCGGTTTTGCCCTCAACGAGCAAAGCATCAGTGGCATGGGCACAGGTTTCGCGGGTCGTTCTTCTTCTGCCGATGACGCCAGCACCGTGTTTGGCAACCCTGCCGGCATGTCCCGCCTCAAACGCGAACAAGTGACCGTCGGCGGCGCGGCCATCATTGCCAAGTCCGACATCAAGGGCAGCGGCACCTTCGGTGGCAGCAACGACGGCGACATGGTCCCCGTGGTTGGCGTACCGATGGGCTACTACGTCAAGCCGATCGATGACCACTGGGCATTCGGCTTCGGGGTCTACGTGCCTTTCGGCCTGATCACCGACTACGAGCACGGCTTTGCCGGCCGCTACTTCGGCAGCAAGAGCGAAGTTCAGGTCGTGACCCTGCAACCGACCATCAGCTACGCCTTCAACGACAAGGTCTCGATCGGTTTCGGCCCGACCATCAACCGTATCGACGGCACCCTGGAGTCCGCCGCGCTGAACCGCGCCACCCCAGGCAGCAACGACGGCAAGGTCAAGATCACCGGTGACGACACCGCCGTCGGCTACAACATCGGCGTGATGGTGCAGGCCACCGACAGAACCCGCGTCGGCCTGACCTACCACTCGATGGTCGACTACAAGCTCAAGGGCGACACCAAGATCAGCGGCCCGGGCTTCGGCCCGTTCAGCGGCAGCAAGTTCGACGCCTCGCTGAAGATCAAGACCCCCGAGTCGGTCGACTTCTCGGTCACCCACGAACTGGATGACAACTGGACCCTGTACGCGGGCAGCACCTGGACACGCTGGAGCCGCCTGGAGTCCATCGTGGTCAACAACGAAGGCACCGGGCCACTGGCACCGGCACTGGGCCAGATCGCCGAAGAACAGAACTGGCACGACACCTGGGCCCACGCCATCGGCGCTGCCTACAAGCTGAACAAGGAATGGACCCTGCGCGCCGGCTTCTCCGTCGACCAGTCGCCAGCCAACAACCAGAACCGTTCGCCACGCATCCCAACCGGCGACCGCAAGGTGTTCAGCCTGGGGGCAGGCTGGAACCCGAGCGACGACATGACCATCGACGTGGCCTACTCGTACCTGATGGAAGAAGACGTCAAGATTCACCAGAGCACCGCCATCACCGACCCTTCGTTCAAGGGCTCGTACAACGCCAAGTACGAAAACAGTGCACACGGCCTGGGTGCTTCGCTGACCTACCGCTTCTGATCGCTGTTGCATGAAAAAACCGCCTTCCAAAGGCGGTTTTTTTATGCCCGCGCGCGCACGCGCCAGGCCTGCGCCAGGCAGTCCTCCACATACGCCATGAAGGCCCGCACCTTGGGCGTCAGCGCCGAGCGGTCGGCCACGCACAGGTAGATGTCCATGGGCGAGGTCTGTGCATAGGCCTGGTGGGGTTGGGCATATTCGAACAGCGGCACCAGTTGCCCGTTCTCCAGGTAAGGCCGCGCCACGAACTCGGCCAGGCGCACGATCCCACCCCCCATCACCGCCATCTGTGCCAGCACGTCGATGTCATCGCTGATCGACACATCCCCGAACTCGGCATCGAAACGCAGGCCGTCACGCACAAAGCCCCACCGCAGAAAACGGCCGTCCACCGGGTAACGGAACACCAGGCAGCGATGCCCCTTCAAGGCTTCCGGGGTGCCGGGCCGGCCGGCACGCTCCAGGTAGGCAGGCGCTGCGCAACAGATGAACGGGATCTGGGCAACGTGCCGCGCCAGCAGGCCGTCTTCCAGCTGGGGGGTGATGCGCACGCTCACGTCAATCGACTCGCGCGCGTGGTCCACACGCCGGTCGCTCGTAAGCAATTCAATTGAAAGCTGCGGATAGCGCAGGTTGAATGCCGGCATCAGGGGCGCCAGCACATAGCGCGCGAAGGCCGAAGAAGAGGAGATGCACAACCGGCCCTGGGGTTCGCCGTCATCGGACGTGACGGCCAGCTGCGCCAGCTCCAGATCACGCTCCACATGCCTGACCTTGTCGTAATAGGCGCGACCATTGGGCGTCAACGCCATGCTGCGGGTGGTGCGGGCCAGCAGGCGCACTTGCAGATGGGCTTCCAGGCGCGCGATGTTCTGGCTCACTGCGGCGGCGCTCAAGCCCAGGGTGCGGGCCCCACCGGCGATGCTGCCAGCCTCGACCACCTTGATGAAACTGCGTATCGAGCCCAACAGGTTCACGGCCAAACTCCAGGATTCGTAAGGTTCTCTTTATAAAGACCTAAGCTGGCGTCGTCTACCTCGTACCCTGGCAGCCTGCTAGTCTGGCGCCTCCCCTACCTTCAGGAGCCTGCATGACCAGCCAGACCCGCCCTCGCCCACGCCTGAAACTCGGCGTACGCGCCACCCCCTACGTATTCGCGTTCTACATGTCATCGATCATGGCGCTGCTGATGTGCTTCGTGATCACTGCCGCCAACAGCGGGGTCGGCGAGCATTACCTGGCCAATGTGCTCAAGGCCTACCAGCTGGCCATGCCGGTGGCCTTCGCCTGCGTGCTGGTGGTACGGCCGATCGTGCTCAAGCTGGTGGCCTGGACCGTCCACCCGGGCAAGGCCTGAGCCCGCCTCAGGGCTGCGAGGCGATGGCCTTCTCGATGGCAGCCCTGAACGCTGGATCGTCCGGCTTGGTCAGGCTGGAGAAGCTGGCCACCACCTTGCCCTGACGATCGACCACATACTTGTAGAAATTCCACCTGGGCGCATTGCTCTGCCTGGCCAGCTCGCGAAACAGCGGCGTGGCGTCGTCGCCGCGCACCTTCTGTGGCTCGGTCATGGTGAAGGTCACGCCGTAGTTGGCATAGCACACCTTGGCGGTCTTCTCGCTGTCGGCGTCTTCCTGCTTGAAGTCGTTGGACGGCACCCCGAGCATTTCCAGGCCCTGCCCGTGATAAGCCTTGTAGGTGCTCTCGAGCCCTTCGAATTGCGGCGCGAAGCCGCAATAGCTGGCGGTGTTGATCACCACCAGCGGCTTGCCGGCGAAGCGCTCGCACAGGTTCACCTGTTCCTTGGCGCGCAGCTTGGGCAACTCGCCCTGCAGCAAGGCCGGGCAGTCGGCGGCCAGCACGGCCCCCGAACCGGCCAGGATCAATAGCGGTACCAACAGCCAGCGTGCGTACATGGTGCGTCTCCCTTGCCTGAGTGCAGGGGTTCAGCTTACGCCTAGCACACGCCCATGCCCAACTGCATCAGCGCCAGACCGCCCTGGTGCCAGCCCCACCACACCAGCGCCAGCACCAGGCCAGCCAGCACCAACGCTACCAGGCGCGCGGTCATGCCGCCTCCGGCCGCGCCTGCAGCCGCGCCACCGGGCGCTCGCGCACCGGCCAGTTGAGCGCGGCAGCCAGCAGGCTGAGCAGGATCGAGATCTGCCACACCAGATCATAGTTGCCGGTACGGTCGTACACCACACCGCCCAGCCAGCCGCCCAGGAATGCGCCCAACTGATGGAACAGAAAGACGATGCCGCCCAGCATGGACAGGTTGCGCACCCCGAACAGGGTGGCGACGGTGCCGTTGGTCAGCGGCACCGTCGACAGCCACAGCAGGCCCATGGCGATACCGAACAGGTAGGCGCTGAACTGGGTCACCGGCGCCCACAGGAACAGCACGATCACCACCGCCCGCAGCAGGTACAGGGTGGTCAACAGACGCGGCTTGGACATGCGCCCGCCCAGCCAGCCGGCGGTGTAGGTGCCGACGATATTGAACAGACCGACCAGTGCCAGCACCGTGGTGCCGATGGTGGCCGGCAGGTGCTGGTCGACCAGGTAGGCCGGCAGGTGCACGCCGATGAACACCACCTGGAAACCGCACACGAAAAAGCCCAGCGCCAGCAACCAGAAGCCCGAGTGCGAACAGGCTTCGCGCAGCGCCTGCATCAGGGTCTGTTCGTGCCCCTGGCTGGGCAGCGGGTTATCGCGCAGCATGCCCACCAGCGGCACGATGAAGGCCACCAGCAGGCCCAGCACCAGCAATGCCGCCGACCAGCCCAGCCAGCCGATCAGGCCCAGGGTGCCCGGCAGCATCGCGAACTGGCCGAAGGAGCCTGCGGCGCTGGCGATGCCCATGGCCATGCTGCGCTTGTCTGCCGGCACGGCACGCCCTACCACACCCAGGATCACCGAGAACGAGGTGCCCGACAGGCCGATGCCGATCAGCAGCCCGGCACTGAGCGACAGTGACCACGCCGAGTCCGCCATGCCCATCATCACCAGCCCCACGGCGTAGAGAATGCCGCCGATGATCACCACCTTGGCCGCGCCCAGGCGATCGGCCAGGGCACCGGCAAACGGCTGGGCCAGGCCCCAGATCAGGTTCTGCAAGGCGATGGCGAAGGCGAACACTTCGCGCCCCCAGCCGAATTCGGCGCTCATCGGCGCCAGGAACAGGCCGAAGCCATGCCGCACCCCCAGCGACAATGCCAGGATCAGCGCCGCCCCCAACAGCACCCAACCGCTCGTGCGCCATACCGATGTCATTCTTGTTCTCCCAGACCGCCGCAAGGTTACACGGGTATATACCCGCTTATTGGTGTAATACGCTCAAGCCAACTGTTCCAACAGGCGCACCAGTTCATCGCGCTGCCCTTCGCCAAGGTTGCTCACCAGGGCATCCTGGGCCTGCTCCCAGGCAGGCGTGGCGGCCACCAGGCGCGCCAGGCCCTTCTCCGTCAGCAGTACGATGCGGTTGCGCAAGTCGACACCTTCGGCCAACGCCACCAGGCCGTCGGCTTCCAGCACCCGCACGTTGCGACCCAGCGTGCTGCGATCCAGGCCCATGGACTCGGCCAGCACCGAGATGCTGGGCTGATCGAGGCGCTGCAGATGCCGCAGCAGGGAAAACTGGGCGACATTGATGCCGAAGCCCACAAGGGCTTCGTCATAGTGCCGGCTGACCCCACGGGCGGCCCGGCGCAGATGAGTACAGATGCAATGGCTCTTCAACATAGATGCGTGTATATACCCGTAGTTATCAGGATGCAAGCGTTCAGTGGGGTGCGCCATTGAGGGCAAGGCGTTTTCGAATCGGTTCCAACAGGCTGGAGGGCGTGCGCTTGAGCGGGTCCGGCAGGCCCTTTTCGATCGCCTGCCAATAAGCCCACGGCACTTTGGCGCTGCCCAGCTCGTAGTCCATCCCGTCCCAGCTGTCTTCGCGAAAGCTGTAGAAGGCCCAGTGCACCTGCTGGCGATCTAGGGTGCCCAGTACATCCTCCAGATAGGTGGTACAGCCTGCCCAGCGGCGCATGCAGCCGAACTCGCCGGCCACCAGGCGATTGGCCGGCACCGCGTGCCTGCCGGCCCAGTCCAGCGGGCGCTGCAGATACTGCTGCACCCGGGCCTTGTTCCATTGCGCAACGCTGCCGCCAAAGGGCGCGGGCCCAGGGTAGGCATAGGGCGTGGCGCGCTCCAGGTTGGGCGCGCTGGTGGCCGCGTAGGGTTCGTACATGTGAAAGCTGTAGAGCAGGCGCTGGTCGTCGAGCGCGCCAGGCCAGTACTCGAAGGCATCGGCCGCGGCGTACCAGCCGGCATCGAGCATGACCGGGGTGAGTGGATCGACTTCGCGTATCGCCGCCACCAACTGGCGATACAGCGCCGGCAGGTCGCGGGTGCTGCCCTGCCGCTGTCGGTACCAGGCGCGCATCTGCTCGGCGCTGGCGTGCTCGGCCAGGCCGCCGAGTTTCTCGGGCGCCGGTTCGTTGATCAGGTTGTAGGCCGCCACCGCCGGATGGTCCTTGAGCGCCCGCGCCAGGTCACGCCAGAAGTCGGCGGCCTGGGCCCAGTAGGCCTTGTCCTGCCAGAGCCGGTCATCGAACTGGCCGGCGTTGTTCTGTGCCCAGCGCATGCCGGGCAGTGAGAGGGGCGTGATAACGACCTTGAGGCCTGCGGCGTGCGCGCGGTCCAGGGTGGCCTTGAGCGTGGCAAGGTCGGCGGCCGGCAGCCCTTGGTAGGTATCGGCATTACCGAGCAGAAAATCACGCTGCGCCGCTTGCCACTTGTCATAGGACAACCGCACCCAGCTCGCCCCGTAGCCGTGCAGCGCCTCGAAATAGGCCTGGTCGGGCGGCAGGCGGTTGAAGCTGTTGCCGCCATGGCGCGGCGTGTTCCAGAAGTCGATCAGGTCGGCGGCGTGGGCCGGCAGGGACGAACAGGCGATAAGGCAGGCCAGCAGTTGGTTGCGCATCGGGGCACCCCGCAAAGACAGAGGGACGTAAGGCTAGCGCTTGCGAAGGCTGACCACGTGCTGCATTCAGTTGCAAAACACTACGGATTCATGACCGCAGCGAAGAGCTCCTGACAGCCCCTTCAGAGTGCCAGGCTTACCACCACCGCCAGCTCCAGCAGCTCCAGCAACGCCCCTGCTGTATCCCCGGTGGTGCCCCCCAGGCGCTTGAGCATCACCTGGCGCAGCAGCGCGAACACCAGCAGCGCCACGCCCACGGCCAGGATACCGTTCCATCCCGCCAGCACCAGGCACCCCAAACCGGTCGCCAGCAACACGGCTTTGGCTTCGCCACGCGGCAGATGCTCGGCCAGCGCCTGTCCCAGGCCGCCTGCGCGCACATACGGCGTGCACAGGAACAACCCCAGCATCGCCGCCCGCCCCAGTACCGGTGCCAGTAGCAGGCCCACCGCCTGCCCGCTGTCGACCAGCGCGAGCAACGCGCAGAACTTGAGCAGCAGCACCAGTACCAGCGTCACCACCGCAATCGGCCCGCTGCGCGGGTCCTTCATGATCGTCAGGGTGCGTTCGCGATCGCCGAACCCGCCCAGCCAGGCATCGGCGCTGTCGGCCAGGCCATCCAGGTGCAACGCACCGCTCAACCACACCCAGATGCACAGCAGCAGGGCCGCCTGCAGCATCGGCGGGCTGCCCGCCAGCAGCGTGCTGGCGGCCCACAACACCCCGCCGAACAACAGCCCCACCAGCGGGTAGCACAGCAGGGAGCGCCCCATCTGCTCGGGCGCGGGCATGCCCGCCAGGCGCACCGGCAGGCTGCTGAGAAACTGCAGGGCAATCCAGAACGCCTGCATCAGGCGATTTCCGCGAAACGACCGTCGGCCGCGCAATGCAGACGGTGCACCGCGCCGTGCCCGACCACCACCTGCAGCAGCTGCTCGCGCGGCAGGCCGCGGGCACGGGCCAGCAGCAGGCGCATCACGCCGCCGTGGGTCACCAGCAGCACGCGCTCGCCGGCGTGGGCCTGATACGCCCGCGCCATGGCCGCCAGCACCCGCTCGGCAAACGCCGTGACCGGCTCGCCACCCGGCGGCGTGAAGGCATAAGGGTCGGCCCAGAACAGCCCCAGGCCCTGTTCGTCGGTAAGCATGAGGTCGGCGGTGCTGCGCCCCTCCCAGTCGCCGAAGTGCAGCTCCTGCAGGCCGGTCTCCAGTTGCATGGGCACGCCCACCTGATCGGCAAGTTCTTCGGCGAATCGCGCGCAGCGCTGCAGCGGCGAGCTGATGATCCGCGTCCACGGCCCGCCCTCGACCACAGCCGCACGCATCTGCGCCCAGCCAAGTTCGGTCAGCGCGTCGTCCAGGCTGCCGCGCAGCCCACCGCCCAGTTCGGTTTCACCATGACGCAGCAGGTCGACGATCATGTATCGCGGTCCGCCACCGCCGCCTCGGCGAAGGTCGCCATCTGCCCGTGCAGGTCGCAGGCCATGCGCAGCAGCGGTACCGCCAGCGCCGCCCCGCTGCCCTCGCCCAGGCGCAGGCCCAGCTCCAGCAGCGGTTGCGCCTGCAACGCTTCGAGCACCCGCTGGTGCCCGGGCTCGGCGCCGCGATGACCGAACAGCAGCCAGGCCCGGCAACCGGGGTTGATGCGCGTTGCAACCAGCGCCGCCACGGTGCAGATAAAACCGTCCACCAGCACCACGATGCCTTGCTGCGCGCACGCCAAGTACGCCCCCACCAGCGCGGCAATCTCGAAGCCGCCAAAGCACAACAGCTGCTCCAATGGGTCGTCGGCCAGCGCCGCGTGGGTGAGCAGCGCGCGTTCGATCACGCGGGTCTTGTGTTCGACACCGGCAGCATTCAGGCCAGTGCCGGGGCCGGTCAGCTCGCCAGGGGTGCATTTGAGCAATGCACTGGCCACCGCACTGGCAGAGGCCGTGTTGCCGATGCCCATTTCGCCGCCGATGAACAGTTGCGCCCCGGCGTCACGCGCACGCAAGGCGCTCTCGCGCCCGGCCTGCAGCGCCAGGCGCCCCTGCTCGGCGGTCATTGCCGGCACCTGGGCGAAGTTGGCGGTGCCCGCCCCGATGCGCAGATGGCGTACACCGGCAAGTTCCAGGGTCAGGTCGACCGTCCCCAGGTCGACCACCTCCAGCTGCGCACCCAACTGGCGGGCCAGCACGCTGATGGCTGCGCCGCCGCCGACGAAGTTCTGCAGCATCTGCCGCGTGACCACCTGCGGATAGGCCGAAACCCCCTCGGCCACCACGCCGTGATCGCCCGCGAAAATCGCGATCCATACCTGCCGCACGCCAGGCTTGAGCTTGCCCTGCAAGCCCGCCAGCTCCACCGCAACCTGCTCCAGCCGGCCCAGTGAGCCGGCTGGTTTGGTCAGCTCGCGCTGGCGCTCCAGCGCCTGTTCGCGCACAGCCAGGTTGATCGGCTGACACGCGTTCTGCCACCAGTTTTGACTCATGTTCAGGCTCCCTTGAGCGTAAGCGGCAGGCCGGCAACGGTCAGCACCACGTGCTGGCAACGTTCGGCAATGGCCTGATGCAGCCAGCCGGCTTCATCGACGTAACGACGGGTCAGCTCGCCCATGGGCACCACGCCCAGGCCGGTCTCGTTGCTGACCAGGATGATTTCACCCGGCAACTGCGCCAGGCAGTCCAGCAGTGCATCGCGCTCGGCGGCCAGGCGCTCGGGGTCTTCGAGCATCAGCAGGTTGGTCAGCCACAGGGTCAGGCAGTCCACCAGCAGGCAACGCTCGGGCGCGGCGGTTTCGCGCAGCACCCGCGCCAGCGCCAGCGGCTCCTCGATCAGCGCCCACTCGGCAGGGCGACGCGCACGGTGCAGTTGCACGCGGGCATTCATTTCACCGTCCAGCGGCTCGCTGGTGGCGATATAGGTCACCGCCAGCGCGCTGTCGACGGCGTATTGTTCGGCCAGGCGGCTCTTGCCCGATCGGGCGCCGCCAAGAATCAGCTTGAGCATGTCAGTCCAGCCCGCAGAGTTGACGAAGCCGGGCGCCGTCCAGGTGCGTGTCCACCAGGTCGGCCAGGCGTTCGATGTCCAGTTCACGCAGAGCATGGTAGTCCACCTGCTGCACATCGTTCAGGCCAGCCCAGCGCAGCAGCGCCGTGCACGAATGCGGCGACTCGAACAGGCCGTGCAGGTAGGTGGCCAGGATCTGCCCATCGGCGCTGACCGCGCCATCGCTGCGACCGTCGGCCAACTGTACGGCGGGCTGCGCCAGCGCCGGCCCGCAGGTGACCCCGGCATGGATCTCGTAGCCACTGACGGGCGCCTGCTCCAGGTTCAGCGTGCCGCTGACATTGCGCAGCTGCTTCTCGGCCTCCAGCTGCGTGCTGTAGTCCAGCCAGCCCAGGCCCGCGCTGCTGCCGGCGGCGCCTTCAAGGCCCAGTGGGTCATGCACGTGGGTCCCGAGCATCTGCAGGCCACCACAGATGCCCAGCAGTTTGCCGCCGTAGCGCAGGTGGCGGGTTATCGCCTCCTCCCAGCCGCGCTCGCGCAGGTGTGCCAGGTCGCTGCGCACGCTCTTGGAGCCCGGCAGGATGATCAGGTCGGCCGGCGGTATCGCGTCGCCCGGCCCGATGAACTGCAGATCCACCTGCGGATGCAGGCGCAGCGGATCGAAGTCGGTATGGTTGCTGATGCGCGGCAGCACCGGCACGATCACCTTGAGCACCTGCGCGGCTTTCTGGCCCTGGCGTCGGTCCAGGCCATCCTCGGCCTCCAGATGCAGGTCCAGCACATACGGCAGCACGCCCAGCACCGGCTTGCCGGTACGCGCCTCGAGCCAGTCCAGGCCGGGCTGCAGAAGGGCGATGTCGCCACGAAAGCGGTTGATCACGAAGCCCTTGACCCGCGCCTGCTCGCTGGGCGACAGCAGCTCCAGGGTGCCGACCAGGTGTGCGAACACCCCGCCGCGGTTGATATCGGCAATCAGGATCACCGGGCAGTCGACCGCCTCGGCAAACCCCATGTTGGCGATGTCCCCGGCCCGCAGATTGATTTCGGCCGGCGAGCCCGCGCCCTCCACCATCACCACCGGGTAGGCGTCGCTCAGGCGCTGGTGCGAGGCCAGTACCGCCTGCATGGCGATGGCCTTGTAGTCGTGATAGGCCACCGCGTTCATGCTGGTGACCGCGCGGCCATGCACGATCACCTGGGCTCCGGTCTCGCTGTTGGGCTTGAGCAGTACCGGGTTCATGTCGGTGTGCGGCGCCAGCCCGGCGGCCTGGGCCTGCACCGCCTGGGCGCGGCCGATTTCGCCGCCGTCGGCCGTCACCGCACTGTTGAGCGCCATGTTCTGCGGCTTGAACGGCACGACACCCACGCCCTGGCGCGCCAGCCAGCGGCACAGCGCGGTCACCAGGGTGCTCTTGCCGGCATCGGAGGTGGTGCCTTGCACCATCAGGGTGGTCATGGGTGTTCCTTGCGGTAGTCGTCCAGCGCCTGGACCAGGCGCTGCCAATCGGTGTCGGTGGCCGGCAGGCCGAAACGCAGGCTGCCCAGGTGTTCGAACAGGCGCAGCAGGATGCCGCGCCGCGCCATGAACTGGTGCAACTGCGCGGCGTGGGCAAGCTCCAGGTACTGGAACAGGTCGCAGCCGCCGGCCGGCGTGAAACCGGCAGCATCGAGTACCTGCGCCAGGCGTGTGCTGGCCTCGGCGCAGCGGGTGATCTGGCGCTGCTGGGCGCCATGGTCGAGCAGGCAGGCCTGGCCCAGCA
Source organism: Pseudomonas palmensis (assembly GCF_049942755.1). Lineage (NCBI taxonomy): Bacteria > Pseudomonadati > Pseudomonadota > Gammaproteobacteria > Pseudomonadales > Pseudomonadaceae > Pseudomonas > Pseudomonas palmensis. The sequence goes on along the minus strand of NZ_CP187958.1, from coordinate 3,680,827 downwards.
CCCGCGTGGGCCCGGCGATCGACCAGGGCCCCAGTTGTTCGGCCAGCAGCTGCAGCAGTTGACGTTCGGCCAGCACGAAGCCCAGGCGTACACCGGCCAGGCCGAAGAACTTGCCGAACGAGCGCAGCACGATCAGCCCGTTGCGCCAGGTTTCGGCGGCGATGCTGTGTTGCGGGGTGTTGTCCATGAACGCTTCATCCACCACCAGCCAGCCACCGCGCTGGGCCAGGCGGGCGTGCCAGCCCAGCAGGCGCTCGGCGCTCAACAGACGCCCGGTGGGGTTGTTGGGGTTGACCACCACCAGCACATCGACGCTGTCGAGAAAGAACTCCACCTCGGCCTCGCCGACTTCACGCACGCGGTGCCCGGCGCGCCGCCAGCCCTCGGCATGTTCGGCGTAGCACGGCGACAGCACACCGACCTTGCCACTGCGACGCAAGCGCGGCAGGGCCTGGATGGCGGCCTGGGACCCGGCCACCGGCAGCAGTTGCGGCACGCCGTAGTACTCGCGGGCCGCCTGCTCCAGGCCATCGTCGGTTTCGGGCAGGCGTGCCCAGGCGCGCAACGGGATCTCGGGGATCGCGAAGGGCCACGGCGCAATGCCGCTGGACAGGTCGACCCAGTCCTGCACTGCGATGCCGTACTCCAGCACCGCCCGTTGCAAACGACCACCGTGTTCAAGCATAGAATTGCGCCCCCACGCACAACAGCAGCAACCACAACCACACGCCCTTGCACACCAGTTGCCAACCACGCTCGATGGCGTCAGCATCGGCCGGCGGGCCTTCGCCCAGTTGCGGGCGCTGGTGCAGCTCGCCGTGGTACACCGCCGCGCCGCCCAGCTCGACACCCAGCGCACCGGCGCCAGCTGCCATCACCGGGCCGGCGTTGGGGCTGTCCCACAACGGCGCCTGACGGCGCCAGCAGCTCAGTGCCAGGCGCGTCCTGCCCAGCACCGCGTAGGTCAGGGCCACCAGCCGCGCCGGAACATAGTTGAGCAAATCGTCGATGCGCGCTGCGGCCCAGCCAAAGCGCTCGAAGCGCTCGTTGCGATAGCCCCACATGGCATCCAGGGTATTGCTCAGGCGATACAGCACCACACCTGGCGCCCCCGCCACCACGAACCAGAACAGGGCGGCGAACACTGCATCGCTACCGTTCTCCAGCACCGATTCGGTGGCGGCACGCGCCACGGCGGTGTCATCCAGTTCGCCGGTTTCACGGCTGACCAGGTAGCCCACGCGGCGGCGCGCTTCGTCCAGGTCGCCGCCACGCAGCGCCTCGGCCACGGGCCGTACATGCTCGCCAAGGCTGCGCATGCCCAGCGCGCAGTACAGCGCCAGTATCTCAACTAGCCAGCCGATGTAGGGCAGCCACGACAGCACAGTGACCAGCAAAGTCAGGGGCACCACCGCCAGAAACCACGCGGTAACGCCATGGCTGCGCCAGCCACGACCGCCGGCATTGAAGCGTTGTTCCAGGCGTCCGGCATAACGGCCGAACGCGACCAGCGGGTGTGCGCGCCGGGGCTCGCCCAGCAAGGCATCCAGCGCCACCCCGGCCACACTCAGCAAGGCCACACTCATCAACGCTCTCCCCAATGGTTTTCGTAGAGCATCTCGCTCAATGGCCGCTCGCGGGCCCAGCCTTCGAGCACCAGCATGGGCACCTCGTAGAACGCCTCGACCGGGCCCAGGCACAGTACCGCCAGCGGTTTGGCACCGGCCGGCATGCCCAGCAGGTCGGCCAGTGCCTGCGGTTCGAACAGCGACACCCAGCCCATGCCCAGGCCCTCGGCACGGGCCGCCAGCCACAGGTTCTGGATGGCGCACGACAGCGAGGCCAGGTCCATTTCCGGCAAGGTGCGACGGCCGAAGATGTGCGCCTCGCGCCCGTCCATCAGCGCCGCCACCAGCACCTCGGCGCAATCGTTGATGCCCTCGACCTTGAGCCGCATGAAATCGTCAGAACGCTGCCCCAGTGCCTCGGCGGTGCGCACCCGCTCCTGCTCCACCAACGCCTGGATCTGCTGGCGCAGCTCACGACGGGTGATGCGGATGAAACGCCAGGGCTGCATCAGACCCACGCTCGGGGCCTGGTGCGCCGCCTGCAGCAGGCGTGCCAGCAGCTCGGGGGCCACCTCGCCGCCGCTGAAATGGCGCATGTCGCGACGTTCGCCGATGGCGCGGTAGACCGCCGCGCGCTCGGCGTCGTTGAAGGCCTGGTCGCTCATGGTGCCAGCAGCGCCGCCAGCGCAGACGGGTTGGACGGGAAGTAGAAATGCACATACGAGGCCGTCAGCCGGCCGCAACGGTACACCGCCTCGGCGCCGCGCCCGCCGTTGGGGCTTTGCCCGCGGGCGATGGGTTCGAGCGCGGTGCTGGTCAGCGAATGGTGATAGGTATGCCCGCGCAGGGTGCCCTCGGGCAGCTCTACCGCTTGCAGGGCCAGGGCCGCCAGGCGCTTCTGCATCACCGCCTCGCCCGGCAGCAGGCCGGCCAGTTCGGCCCGTTCGCCGGCCACATCGGTCAGTGCATCGAGCAGGTAGAGCATGCCGCCGCATTCGGCCAGCAAGGGCTTGCCGGCCTGGTGATGGGCCCGGATCGCCGCCAGCATCGGCGTGTTGGCGGCCAGCGCATGGTGGTGCAGCTCAGGGTAGCCGCCGGGCAGGTACAGGCTGTCGCAGTCTGGCAGCAGGCGGTCGTGGATCGGCGAGAAGAAGCTCAGCTGTGCGCCCATCTCGCGCAACAGGTCCAGGCTGGCGCCATAGGTGAATGCGAAGGCTTCGTCGCGCGCCACGCCGATCCGCACGCCGGCCAGCAGTGGCTCGATGCTGCGCGGCTGCGGCGCATCGAAGGCCACCGCCGGCGGCAGGGCCGACTCGCAGCTGTCGCCCAGGGCGTTGGCGGCGGCGTCCAGGCGCAGGTCCAGGTCGGTCAGTTCGCTGGCCTGCACCAGGCCCAGGTGACGGCTGGGCAGTTCGATGCCGGTTTCCCGCGACAGCCCGCCGTACCAGCGCAGGCCTTCGGTCAGGCTGCCTTCGAGCAGTTGCGCGTGACGCAGCGAGCCCACCCGGTTGGCCAGCACGCCGGCAAACGGCAGGTCGGGCTGGTAGCGCGCCAGGCCCAGGGCCAGCGCGCCGAAGGTCTGGGCCATGGCCGTGCCGTCGATCACCGCCAGCACCGGCACGCCGAAATGCCGCGCCAGGTCGGCGCTGGACGGCGTACCGTCGAACAGCCCCATCACCCCTTCGATCAGGATCAGGTCGGCGTCGGCGGCGGCTTCCCACAGCAGGCGCCGGCTTTCCTCGGCGCCGACCATCCACAGGTCCAGCTGGTACACCGGTGCGCCACTGGCGCGCTCCAGAATCATCGGGTCGAGAAAGTCCGGGCCACACTTGAACACCCGGACCTTGCGCCCCTGGTTACGGTGCAGGCGCGCCAATGCGGCCGTCACCGTGGTCTTGCCCTGGCCAGATGCAGGTGCCGCGATCAGCACCGCCGGGCAATGACGGGTTTGCCTCATAGTTCCACGCCCTTCTGGGCACGGATGCCGGCCTGGAAGGCATGCTTGACCATGCCCATCTCGGTCACGGTGTCGGCCAGCTCGATCATCTCGGGCTTGGCGCCGCGGCCGGTGACGATCACATGCTGCATCGGTGGGCGTGCCTGCAGGTCGCCGAGCACCTGGTCGAGGTCGAGGTAGCCGTGCTTGAGGGCGATGTTGAGCTCATCGAGCACTACAAAACCGATGGCCGGGTTCTGCAGCAACTGGCGCGAAACCGCCCAGGCAGCCTCGGCGGCGGCGATGTCGCGCTGGCGGTCCTGGGTTTCCCAGGTAAAGCCCTCGCCCATCACGTGGTAGCGCACCTGTTCGGGGAAGCGGCGGAAGAACAGCTCCTCGCCGGTGCTGTTGCGGCCCTTGATGAACTGCACCACGCCGCATTGCATGCCGTGGCCCAGGGCCCGCGCCAGCATGCCGAAGGCCGAGCTGCTCTTGCCCTTGCCGTTGCCGCTGAGTACCAGCAGCAGGCCGCATTCATTGGGCGAGTTGGCAATGCGTTCGTCGATTACCGCTTTTTTGCGCAGCATGCGCGCCAGATGGCGTTCGTCGCGATCGGTGGTGTCGGTCATCGGAGGCTCCGTGGGCAACTGGCGCGCACAGGGACCGGGGGGATCGAGTCGGCGCGACAGCAGGTTGGCGATGGCACACGGAAAACGCGCAGGCCCTGCCACTGGCCGGGAGAACCGCGCATCACCCTCCGTGATGCCGTTGATCTGTGACAGGCCGGTCTCCGGGCTCATGGGCGGGTCTGATCGACCCGGATCGCGCGCCTTCCCGGGCTGTTGCACCCAGTGGCCCTGCGCGATCCCGACTCATTTACCGTTGCGGGGGCAGCGCCGGAATCGCACGTTGCACGTGCCCACCGGCTTCCCTGTTTCACCCTGCCGGCACCTTGGCCGCAGAGCACCTGAAACAAGTCGCGAAGGTTAGAGGGTTGGGCCATGAGCGTCAATCAAAGGCGCTGCGAAGCGGTCTGGATCAATGGCATTTATGTCATCTTGTGTCACACTCACTGCAGTGATATCACATAGCCATTATCCGCACCTCTCCGATCCACAATAACAATGGAGCACGGCATGCAAGGTCTGATCATCAACAACCCGCGTCTGGAGTTCCTGCGCCCCGCCCTGGAACGTTGGGCCGAGTGCCTGGAGCGCTACAACCAGACCCTGGGCGACAGCGACGCCCCCTACTGGCAAGGCGTGCAAAGCAACCTTGGCGTGCTGAGCGCGGCCGCCTGGCAGGCGGAGCTGGTGACCTTGCAGGGTGCGCAGACCAAGAAGCAGCGCGACGAAGGCGAGCGTGCGGCGCACTGCGACCTGGTGATCGCCAGCAAGGAAGAGACCGCCTACCTGCAAGCCACCCAGCGCTGGCCACGGGTCGGCAAGCTCGACCTCACCGATGCCCTGCAGGAGAGCGTCGCCCAGGCTCGCCTGGTGGGCTATGCCAGCCAGCTCAAGGTCGCCGCGCTGTTCGTCAGCCCGTACAAGGCCGGGCAACACGCCAGCCCCGAAGAGCTTCAGGACCTGGTCGACGACCTGCAAAAGCACAATGCATGCGCCATCGCCTGGGTGTTCCCCTATGGCTACCGCAAACTGCACGACGACGTGGGCCGCTACCACCCCGGCATCGCGCTGCTGCTCAAGCAGGCCTGAGCCCCTGTCGAGGGAACCTCGCCGACGTGCCCGCCTCTACCTTACTGGACACGGCCAACTTCGCGAGGGACACCGATCATGGGCAACATGCGCATTGCTGTACTGCTGGCACTCACCACCGGGCTGGTGGCCTGCGGCGAGAACGCCCGCCTGGACGTCACCGATGGCACCGGCCCGTCGCCGCGCCTGCCCGAACCGAACAAGACCTTCATCCCCACGGTAAACATCGCGCCGGCCATCGGCTGGCCAGAGGGCGGCAAACCCAAGGCTGCGGCAGGCACCCAGGTGGTGGCCTTCGCCGACAAGCTCGACCACCCGCGCTGGCTGTACGTGCTGCCCAACGGCGACGTGCTGGTGGCCGAGACCAACGCGCCGCCCAAGCCCGATGACGGCAAGGGCATCAAGGGCTGGGTGATGGGCAAGGTGATGGGCCGCGCCGGCGCCGGAGTGCCCAGCCCCAACCGCATCACCCTGCTGCGTGACAGCGACAAGGACGGCGTGGCCGACACCCGCACCACCTTCATCGAGGGGCTGAACTCGCCGTTCGGCATGGCCCTGGTGGGCAACGACTTCTATGTGGCCGACACCGATCGGCTGTTGCGCTTCACCTACGAGCCAGGCGCCACCCGCCTGCAGGGCAGCGGCACCAAGGTGGTCGACCTGCCGGGCGGCACGCTCAACCACCACTGGACCAAGAACGTGATCGCCAGCCCCGACGGCAAGAAGCTGTACGTGACCGTGGGCTCCAACAGCAACGTGGCCGAGAACGGCATGGAGCAGGAGAAAGGCCGCGCCGCGATCTGGGAGGTCGACCCGGCCACCGGCAGCCAGCGCCTGTTCGCCACCGGCCTGCGCAACCCCAACGGCCTGGCCTGGGAACCCCATAGCCAGCAGCTGTGGACGGCGGTGAACGAACGTGACGAGATCGGCAGCGACCTGGTGCCGGACTACATCACGTCGGTGAAGGACGGCGCCTTCTATGGCTGGCCCTACAGCTATTACGGGCAGCATGTGGATGAGCGCGTACAGCCGCAGGATGCAAAGCTGGTGGCCAGCGCGATAGCGCCGGACTATGCGGTGGGGCCGCACACCGCCTCGCTGGGGCTGGCGTTTACCGTGCCGAACGCCTTGCCGGCGCCGTTCGACCAGGGCGCGTTCATCGGCCAGCACGGCTCATGGAACCGCAAGCCGCACAGTGGCTACAAGGTGATCTTCGTGCCGTTCAGCACGGCGGGCAAACCGTCGGGCAAGCCCATTGATCTGCTGACCGGGTTTCTCGACGAGGACGGCAAGGCCATGGGGCGCCCGGTCGGCGTGGTGAACGATCAGCGTGGCGGGTTGCTGGTGGCCGATGACGTGGGCAATGTGATCTGGCGGGTGAGCAAGGCGCAGTAGCACTGCGCTGACGTGTTCGTCGGCAAGGTCGGCTCCTGCTGGAGCCGGCTTTGCAGGCCACGCTGTCAGGGATTGCGCGCCAGGTGCGGCGGCTGCAGCACGCGCTTGGCGTTGAGGTAGGTCTTCTGCCAGTAGCTGTTGGACAGGTAGTCCAGGCGCACCGTACCGCCCGTTGACGGTGCATGCACGAAACGCCCCTCGCCCACGTAGATACCGGCATGGCTCACCTGAGTGCCGCCATTGGTGGCGAAGAACACCAGGTCGCCCGACTGCAACGCACCCTTGTCGATGTCCGGGGCACGAATGCCGATCATCTCGCGGGTTGAGCGCGGCAGGGCGATACCCGCCGCGTCCCGGTACACGTAGCCAATCAGCCCGCTGCAATCGAACCCCGAGTCCGGGGTATTGCCGCCCCAGCGGTAAGGCGTGCCCACCAGGCCCAGAGCCCGGAACAGCACATCCTCGGCCACTGGCGAGAAATACACCTGGGGCGCCATCACCTTCGGTTCGACCACCTGAGGTTTCTGCGGGGCATGGCTGGAGCAGGCACCCAGCAGGGCCGCCAGGGAAAGTACAGCAACGCGCGCGAGTATCGACATAGTCAGAACATCCTGTCTGAAGCCGCCCGACCCCAAGTCGGAAATAGGTGAGAATTTAGATTAGACGTTTTCTGTAAACACGCACGGCGGCGAGCTTTTCAGCTACGCCGCCGTGCGGGACATCACGCGCAGACTCAGTTACGCGACAGGGTAGTCGGTGCCATGGCCAGCGCGCGCTTGGCTTCGATGAAGGTCTTGCTCCAGTAGCGGTCACCGAGATTGTCGATGCGCACGCCACCGCTGCGGCGGCTGCTGGAGTGGATGAACTGATCGTCGCCCAGATAGATGCCGGCGTGGCTGACGCGGCCGCGACCATTGGTGCTGAAGAACAGCAGGTCGCCTGGCTTGAGCTTGTTGCGCGCAACCAGCGGGGCTTTCACGTTGATCATTTCGCGGGTGGAACGCGGCAGGTTCATGCCGGCCTCTTCGCGGAACAGGTAGCCGATGAAGCCGCTGCAGTCGAAGCCGGACTTCTCCGAGGTGCCGCCGAAACGGTAGCGGGTACCGATCAGGGACATGCCACGTTCGAGAATGTTGTCGGCCAGGGCTGGCAGTTCGTAGGGCTTGGTGCTGGAGGAGAACGCTTCCAGGTCCTGCTCGGTGGCCAGCTCTTCTTCGAACACCGACGCAGCGGTGGAAGGCTTGGCGGCAGCCTGGGCAGCAACTGGAGCGGGAGCCTGCTGGTGGGTGACGGGACCGGTGGTCGCGCAGCCGAACAGCAAGGTCACAAGTGCGAGGGGCACGAGGGGTGCGAAGCGATTTAGCATGGGCACGACCGTGGCTTGAATTTGATGAAGCCGAGACTATGCCTTCTATCGGATCGATTTGCAAATTCAATCGAAAAAAATGTGACTTTTATGTGCCGAGGCTCTGGGCCGGCCCTACCAGCCCAATGTCTCTTTCAAAAACGGGATGGTCAGCTTGCGCTGCGCCTGCAGTGAAGCCTGGTCGAGGCGTTCGAGCAGGTCGAACAGTGCGCTCATGCTGCGCGTGCCTCGGGTCAGGATGAAATGCCCGACTTCGTCGGTGAGGTGCAGGCCCCGGCGCGAGGCGCGCAATTGCAGGGCACGCAGCTTGTCTTCATCCGACAGGGCGCGCATCTGGAAGATCAGCGCCAGGGTCAGGCGCGACTTCAGGTCGGCCAGCTTGATCGGCAATTCCCGTGGGGAGCTGGACGCTGCCAGCAGCAAGCGGCGGCCGCTGTCGCGCAGGCGGTTGAACAGGTGGAACATGGCCTCTTCCCAGTCCGGCTTGCCGGCAATCACATGCAGGTCGTCCAGGCACACCAGTTCGTACTGTTCCAGGTTGTCGAGCAGTTCCACGCCGCGATCGAGCAGTTGCGCCAGAGGCAGGTACACCGCAGGCTCGCCCAGTTGCTCGAAGCGCAGGCACGCGGCCTGCAGCAGGTGGGTACGCCCTACGCCCTGCTTGCCCCACAGGTAGATCAGGCTTTCGGTCCAGCCGGCGTCGGCTTCGCAGAGTCGCTCGACGTAGCCCAATGCGGCGGCGTTGGCACCCGGATAGTAGTTGATGAAGGTGGCGTCATCACGCAGACGCACACCCAGGGGCAACTGGATCGGTTTCATGCTGGCTGGGCAGTCCCGAGGAACCGCAAGGGGCCTTTGGTGAAAAGTCCGCAAAGTCTATACCCGTGACGCCAACCGCACAATGCGTTAGCAAAATCAAAGGCTTGCGCGGCATATGGGGCAGGCATGGGTCAATCCTCCAGCAGTTCCTCTGCACTCAGGCGAAACAGCTCCACGGTGTTGATGCTCGCCCCTTCGAGCGAGCCTTCCTTATCCAGTACCTGGTTGGCCGCGTTCATCTCCGAACTGCGCCCGGCAACGCGCTGGAAGGTGCTGCGCGGTAGTGCGGCGCTCCAGCCATTCTCGAAGGTGTTGTAGGCCAGGGTCAGCGCCGCGGTGAAGTAGTGCTGATTGGCGACCGGGATCCGCACCGCATTGTCGTCCTGGTCATAGGCCGTGAAATGACTGGGCAGCGCCTTGAGCCCCAGACGCTTGAGCACCACCCAGGAAAATGCCGAGGGTACGAACATCGTGAGCTTCTCGGCCGCGTGCCGCGAGTAGCCCTGCTGCTGCAGGGCCGCTGCCACCTCATCCTCGTCGAGGTCATCGGCCAGCAGCGGCAATGCATCCATCACGCCTGCCAATGCACAGGCGTGGTCGGTTTCATGTTCCATCACTCAGGGTGTCCTTCAAAGGTCCGGGTCGATTTCACCAGCATACATGTCCGACTCTTTATAGAGGTCGTGCATGTGCCGCAGCAACACCATGATCACCGCCGCCACCGGCAGCGCCAGCAGCACCCCGGTGAACCCGAACAGCTCGCCGCCGGCCAGGATCGCGAAGATCACCGCCACCGGGTGCAGACCGATGCGGTCGCCCACCAGCAACGGCGTGAGCACCATGCCTTCAAGGGCCTGGCCCACCATGAACACCGCGACGATGCCCAGCATCGGGTACAGGTCGCCGCCGAACTGGAACATGCCGGCGATCAATGCCGCGCCGATGCCGATGATGAAACCCATGTACGGCACGATGGCCGCAAGCCCGGCCATGATACCGATCAGCAGGCCCAGTTCGAGGCCCACCAGCATCAACCCGGCGGCGTAGATCACCCCCAGCGCCAGCATCACCAGCAACTGCCCGCGCACGAACGCACCGAGCACCTCGTGGCATTCCAGGGCCAGCGACACCACCTGCTCTTCGCGCTGGCGCGGCAACAGGCGGCGCAGCTTGGCCATCATCAGGTCCCAGTCGCGCAGCAGGTAGAAGCCCACCACCGGGATCAGCACCATGTTGGCCAGCCAGCCGATCAGCGCCAGCCCTGACGCGGTAGCCTGGCTGAGCACGATGCCGACGATGTCGGTGGTCTGGCCCATGTGCTCGCTGATCGCCGACTTGATCTTGTCGAACTTCCAGAAGCCATCGGCCAGCCCCAGGCGCGTCTGCACCCACGGCAGCGCCACGTGCTGCAACCAGTCGAGCATCTGTGGTGCCAGCTCGTACAGGCGCACCAACTGCTTGGCCAGCATCGGGATCAGCACCAGCAGCATCGCCATGAACACCAGGGTGAACAGGGCGAACACCACCACCACGCCCCAGGTGCGTGACAGCCCGGCGCGCTCCAGCCGGTCCACCAGCGGGTCGGCCAGGTACGCCAGGCCGATACCTATAAGGAAGGGCGAGAGGATCCCGTGCAAGAAGTACAGCAGCGTGCCGATTACCAGCACCCCCAACACCCATACCCAACGGCGTGTATCCATCATTCAGTCACGCTCCCTGCCAACGAAACCGCAAACCGGTGAACGGTGCGGGCGCAGCCACCTGGGCCTCGCCTGGGGCTGCGGGTGCGACCGGCGCTGGGGCGACGGCCTCTGCCGGCACCTCCTGCAGCCTGGCCAGGCCCAGTTGCGCACGCACCTGTTCGGGGGTGCCGCTGACGGTGTAGGTCAGGGTATCGCCGTCCACATAGGTCAGGCGCCCGCCCAGCGGCTCAAGGGTCTGCAAAAGCTGCGCATAGCGCTCCAGGGTCATGCCCTGCACCTGTATCTGGTTTTCGCCACCGGTGCCCGGCCGCGCGACAAAGCGCGGCGCCAGGCGCGTGCTGACGGCCAGCATCACCGCATCGGCCAGGGCGGCCTGATCGGCGCCTTCGACCTTGCCCTGCTCGCGCTGGTCGCCCAGCCACAGGCGCCAGGTGCCCTGCCATTTGCCCTCGCCCTCGGTGGCATGCACCGCCAGCAACGCATCGGCCGCGTAGCGCTCGGAGGCCTCGCGCAGGGGCGCGGGGTCGGTGCCTTCGAGGTTCTTGGCAGTGGCCACCAGTTGCTCGTTCAGGTCGCCCATGGGCAGGCGCAGCGGCAAGCCACGGTGTTGCGCGGCGCGGCGCAGCGGTTCGGCGCTGTTCTGGCCATCGCCCACCAGGCTCGAACCGCCCACGCTGTCGTTCAACCACCAGCCGAGGATGGCCGGCCGGTTGCTGCCCCACAGGGCCAGCCCGGCCTGGCGCAGCGCCCGGTCGGTGCTGCCGGGGTCGAAATCCACCAGCACGGTTTCCGGCGGGCCGGCCTCGAAACCGAACTGGCTGATGATTTGCTGCGGGTCCTTGCGTAGCCCTGCCAGGCCCGCACTCTGCGGCGCCTTGGGGTCGCCCGTGAGGCGCACCACCAGGGTACTCAGGGCATTCTGGGTGGCCTGGGCGCGGGCTTCGGTGCCCTCGCCGCTGACCGGCTCGCGCACCTGATAAAGGCCAGTGAGGGTTTCGGCCTGAACGCTCAGGCCAAACAGGGCAAGGCAGCCAACGGCCAGGTATGAACGCAAACGCATGGAGGATTCCTGTCCAGGTAAATAGAAAGCGCGGTCAGTGAAAAGTGAAGCTCTGACCACCCCCGCGGGTAAAACATTCAGCCCTGCGGTCAAATTTCATTACCTATACCTTATACAGCCCATGGCGCGGCAACCAGCGGCCATACCGAATCAATGTTTTTATGTCGAATGAGGCCCTGCCCGTCGGCCTGAGGATGGCCGCTACCGGGTAACCCTGATAAAATCGCGCGCCTTCGCAGACCGGCGACGCTCAGGCAGCAGGAAAACCCTCGCAATGCCTGGCAGGTGCCGGTCGATTCCCCCGAATCCCTCCCCCTAAAGGCCTGGATCATGAGCAAGCAACCCTCCCTGAGCTACAAGGACGCCGGTGTAGACATCGACGCCGGTGAAGCATTGGTCGAACGCATCAAAGGCGTCGCCAAGCGCACGGCGCGCCCGGAAGTCATGGGCGGCCTGGGGGGCTTCGGCGCCCTCTGCGAAATTCCGGCCGGCTACAAGCAGCCGGTGCTGGTTTCGGGCACCGACGGCGTGGGCACCAAGCTGCGCCTGGCACTGAACCTGAACAAGCACGACACCATCGGCCAGGACCTGGTCGCCATGTGCGTCAACGACCTGGTGGTGTGCGGCGCCGAGCCGCTGTTCTTCCTCGACTACTACGCCACCGGCAAGCTCAACGTCGACACCGCGGCTGACGTGGTCACCGGCATCGGCGCCGGCTGCGAACTGGCAGGCTGCTCGCTGGTAGGCGGCGAAACCGCTGAAATGCCGGGCATGTACGAAGGCGAAGACTACGACCTGGCCGGCTTCTGCGTCGGCGTGGTGGAAAAGGCCGAGATCATCGACGGCTCCAAGGTGGCTGCCGGTGACGCCCTGATCGCCCTGCCATCGTCGGGCCCGCACTCCAACGGTTACTCGCTGATCCGCAAGATCATCGAAGTGGCCGGCGCCGACATCCAGAACGTCCAGCTCGACGGCAAGCCGCTGACCGAACTGCTGATGGCCCCGACCCGCATCTACGTCAAGCCGCTGCTCAAGCTGATCAAGGACACCGGCGCGGTCAAGGCCATGGCCCACATCACCGGTGGCGGCCTGCTCGACAACATCCCGCGCGTGCTGCCAAAAGGCGCCCAGGCCGTGGTCGACGTGGCCAGCTGGCAGCGCCCGGCGGTATTCGACTGGCTGCAGCAGCAGGGCAACGTCGACGAGACCGAAATGCACCGCGTACTCAACTGCGGCGTGGGCATGGTGATCTGCGTGGGTCAGGATCAGGTCGACAACGCCCTGAACGTGCTGCGCGAAGCCGGCGAGCAGCCTTGGGTGATCGGCCAGATCGCCACCGCTGCCGAAGGCGCCGCCCAGGTCGAGCTGAAGAACCTCAAGGCGCACTGATGCCGAGCACGTCTTGTGATGTAGTGGTGCTGCTGTCCGGCACCGGCAGCAACCTGCAGGCCCTGATCGACAGTACCCGCACCGGCGACAGCCCGGTGCGGATCCGCGCGGTGATCTCCAACCGCGCCGATGCCTACGGCCTGCAGCGCGCCCGCGATGCGGGCATCGACACCGCCGTGCTCGACCACAAGGCCTTCGACGGCCGCGAGGCCTTCGACGCGGCGCTGGTCGAGCTGATCGACGGCTTTGCCCCGCAGCTGGTGGTGCTGGCCGGCTTCATGCGTATCCTCAGTGCCGGTTTCGTGCGCCATTACCACGGCCGCCTGCTCAATATCCACCCTTCCCTGCTGCCCAAGTACAAGGGCCTGCATACCCACCAGCGTGCGCTGGAAGCCGGGGATGCCGAGCATGGCTGCAGTGTGCACTTCGTCACCGAGGAACTCGATGGCGGGCCACTGGTCGTACAGGCTGTGATACCGGTAGTCTCGGATGACACGCCGGCGCAACTGGCCCAGAGGGTTCACAGCCAGGAACACCTGATTTATCCGCTGGCGGTGCGCTGGTTCGCCGAAGGCCGTTTGCGCCTTGGCGAGCACGGTGCTCTACTGGATGGCCAGCCCTTGGCGGCCAGCGGCCACTTGATTCGACCCTAGGAGATTTTATGCGTCGTGCCCTGCTCTTCGCACTTGCCGTGCTTGCACTGCCGCTTCAGGCAGCCGATCTGAAGCCTTTTTCGGCCAGCTACACCGCCGACTGGAAGCAACTGCCCATGAGCGGCACCGCCGAGCGCAGCCTGGCCAAGAACGCCAACGGGACCTGGAGCCTCAACTTCAAGGCCTCGATGATGATTGCCAGCCTGACCGAACAAAGTACCCTGCGCCTGGACAAGGACACCCTGCTGCCGCAGACCTACCACTTCGAACGTGGCGGCCTGGGCAAGGCCAAGAAGGTCGACCTGGACTTCGACTGGTCGAGCAAGAAGATCACCGGCTCCGACCGTGGCGACGCGGTCAACCTGCCGCTCAACCGCGGCGTGCTGGACAAGTCGTCCTACCAACTGGCCCTGCAGCATGACGTGGCAGCCGGCAAGAAGAGCATGACCTACCAGGTGGTGGATGGCGACGAGATCGACACCTACGACTTCCGCGTGCTGGGTACCGAAAAGGTCAGCACCAAGACCGGCCAGGTCGATGCGATCAAGGTCGAGCGCGTGCGCGACCCGAGCCAGAGCAAGCGCGTCACCGAGCTGTGGTTCGCCAAGGACTGGGACTACCTGCTGGTGCAACTGCGCCAGGTCGAGACCGACGGCAAGGAGTACGTGATCGTGCTGCAGGACGGCACGGTCGACGGCAAGTCGGTCAAGGGCAGCTGACAGGCCGCTAGCGTGCATTACCCAAAACCCCGCCTTGTGCGGGGTTTTGTTTTTGTGGCGTGGCCCTCCCTGCAGACACCAGCCTTGCTGGCGAAGGAGTCGCCTCGACCGTGCGGCATGAAAGATGTTTCATGCGCCAAGCATTTACTTAGGCTGCTAACAAATTCTATAAAAGAGACCTGCGACACGGTGCCGCAGTTAACTGGATTTGGAGTTAGCAGATGACTGTCAAAGTAACTGAGCGCGATGAATCGAAACTGTCCCACGAAGGCCTGGCCGCAGGCGTGCGTATCTGGGATGTGCATCAGCAGGACCAGCTGGTCGGCATGTTCCACAACGAACAGGAAGCCCACAGCTACCGGATCGAACTGGAGTACCTCGAAGCCAAGCGCCAACCCCAGTAATTCCCCGTCTTCAGAAACAGCAAACCCCGCCGAGGCGGGGTTTGTCGTGTCTAGCCCAGCAGGCTTACCACATCAGGTCATCCGGGATGACGTAGGCGGCGTACGGGTCGTCCGCATCCGGCGCTTCGACCTGGGTGTTGAGCAGCACGATGCGCTGCGGGTCGCGCTCCTGGATCTTCAGCGCGGCCTCACGCGGGATCACCTCGTAGCCACCGCCATGCTGCACGATCGCCAGCGAGCCGCTGCTCAGCTTGCTGCGCATCAACGCGTTGACCGACAGGCGCTTGACCTTCTTGTCGTCGACGAAGTTGTAGTAGTCCTCGGTGGTCAGCTTGGGCAGGCGCGACACCTCGATCAACTGCTTGACCTGGGCGGCACGGGCCTTCTGCTCGGCCTTTTCCTGCTGCTGACGGTTGAGCTCCTGGTCACGCTTGGCCTTCTCGGCCATGGCTTCCTTGGCCAGGCGCTGCTGGGTGTCGTCGACTTCGACCTGGCCTTTGTGCTCCAGGCGTTTCTGTTTCTTCTGTTCTTTGCTGACCTGCTTGACCTGCTTCTGGTTGACCAGGCCGGCTTTGAGCAGTTGGTCACGAAGGGAAAGGCTCATCGGTGTTCACTCACTTATGCAACAGCTCAGCCGCAGCTGGGCAGGTTCTTTTCCTGACGTTTGGCTTCGCCCCAGAGCGCGTCCAAGTCTTCGAGGGTGCAATCTTCAATCGGACGCCCCATGTCGCGCAATGCCTGTTCGATAAAACGGAAACGTCGTTCGAACTTGCGATTGGCACCACGCAGGGCGTTTTCCGGGTCCAGCTTGAGGTGACGGGCCAGGTTGACGGTGGCGAACAGCAAATCGCCCACCTCGTCGGCCAGCGCCGCCGGGTCGTTGTCGGCCATGGCCTGGAGTACTTCGTCCAGCTCCTCGCGCACCTTGTCCAGCACCGGCAACGGGTCGTCCCAGTCGAATCCGACCTGGGCCGCACGCTTTTGCAGTTTGGCCGCACGCGACAGGGCCGGCAAGGCCGCCGGCACGTCGTCGAGCAGCGACAGTTGTTCGGGCTCGCCCTTTTCGGCGCGCTCCTGGGCCTTGATCTCTTCCCAGCGCTGCTTGACCTGTTCTTCATCGAGCCGTGGCAGGTCCAGCGGCGCATGGAGCTCGCCGGTGGGGAATACGTGCGGGTGGCGACGGATCAGCTTGCGGGTGATGCTGTCGATCACCCCGGCGAATTCGAAACGGCCCTCTTCACGGGCCAGTTGGGCGTAATACACCACCTGGAACAGCAGGTCGCCCAGTTCGCCCTGCAAGTGCTCGAAGTCGCTGCGCTCGATGGCGTCGGCCACCTCGTAGGCTTCTTCGAGGGTGTGCGGGATGATCGTGGCGTAGGTCTGCTTGAGGTCCCACGGGCAGCCGTACTGCGGGTCGCGCAGGCGGGCCATGAGGTGGAGCAGGTCGTCTAGGGTGTACATCGTGTGCTCTCTGTTCGGCAGGTCTGGCCTCATCGCGGGTCAAGCCCGCTCCCACAAGGATCCTGCAGGAGCGGGCCTGCCCGCAATGGCGCCCTCAAGGCGTACGGTTGCGCCGCGTCTCGATGATGTTGGGCAACTGCGAAATGCGCCCCAGCAAGCGCCCCAGGGCGTCCAGGCCCGGGATCTCGATGGTCAGCGACATCAGCGCGGTGTTGTCCTCCTTGTTCGAACGGGTGTTCACCGCCAGCACGTTGATGCGCTCGTTGAGCAGCACCTGCGACACGTCGCGCAGCAGGCCCGGGCGGTCATACGCACGCACGATGATGTCCACCGGGTAGGTCTGCACCGGCACCGGGCCCCAGCTGACCTGGATGATGCGCTCCGGCTCGCGACCGGCCAGTTGCAGCACCGAGGCGCAGTCCTGGCGGTGAATGGTCACCCCACGACCCACGGTGATGTAGCCGACGATGGCATCGCCCGGCAGCGGCTGGCAGCACCCGGCCATCTGCGTCAGCAGGTTGCCCACGCCCTGGATCTGGATATCCCCGCGCTTGCCCGGCTTGTAGCCGGTGGCCTTGCGCGGCACCAGCTCGATGTGGTCGATGCGGTCCGGCTCCACCAGTTGCTGCGCGGCGTTGACCAGGTGCGCCAGGCGCAGGTCGCCGGCGCCCAGCGAGGCGAACATGTCTTCGGCAGTCTTGAGGTTGGCCTTTTCGGCCAGGCGCTCGAAGTCCACCTGCGGCAGGCCCAGGCGGTTGAGTTCGCGCTCGAGCAGGGTCTTGCCGGCGGCGACGTTCTGGTCGCGGGCCTGCAGCTTGAACCAGTGCACGATCTTGGCCCGCGCCCGCGAGGTGGTGACGTAGCCCAGGTTCGAGTTCAGCCAGTCGCGGCTCGGGTTGCCGTGCTTGCTGGTGATGATCTCCACCTGCTCGCCGGTCTGCAGGCTGTAGTTGAGCGGCACGATGCGCCCGTTGATCTTGGCGCCCCGGCAGTTGTGGCCGATCTCGGTGTGCACGCGGTAGGCGAAGTCCAGCGGCGTGGCGCCCTTGGGCAGGTCGATGGCGTGGCCGTCGGGGGTGAACACGTACACCCGGTCCGGCTCGATATCCACGCGCAGCTGTTCGGCCAGGCCGCCGATGTCCCCCAGTTCCTCGTGCCATTCCAGCACCTGGCGCAGCCACGAGATCTTCTCCTCGTAGTGGTTGGAGCTGGGCTTGACGTCGGTGCCCTTGTAGCGCCAGTGCGCGCAAACGCCCAGTTCGGCCTCCTCGTGCATGGCATGGGTGCGGATCTGCACCTCCAGCACCTTGCCCTCGGGGCCGATCACCGCGGTGTGCAGCGAGCGGTAGCCGTTCTCCTTGGGGTTGGCGATGTAGTCGTCGAACTCCTTGGGGATGTGCCGCCACAGGGTATGCACGATGCCCAGCGCGGTGTAGCAGTCGCGCATCTCGGGCACCAGCACGCGCACGGCGCGCACGTCGTAGATCTGGCTGAACTCCAGGCCCTTGCGCTGCATCTTGCGCCAGATCGAATAGATATGTTTGGCCCGGCCGCTGATGTCGGCCTTGACGCCCGTGGCCAGCAGCTCGTTCTGCAGCTGGTTCATCACGTCGCTGATGAAGCGCTCGCGGTCGAGCCGGCGCTCGTGCAGCAGCTTGGCGATCTGTTTGTACTGGTCGGGTTCCAGGTAGCGGAACGAGAGGTCTTCGAGCTCCCACTTGATGTGGCCGATGCCCAGGCGGTGGGCCAGCGGCGCGTAGATGTCGAACACCTCGCGGGCCACGCGGTTGCGCTTCTCGTCGTCGGCGCCCTTCACCGCACGAATGGCGCAGGTTCGTTCGGCCAGCTTGATCAGCGCCACGCGCACGTCGTCGACCATCGCCACGAGCATCTTGCGCAGGTTCTCGACCTGCGCCTGCGAGCCCAGCACCAGCGAATGGCGCGGGCTGAGGCTGGCACTGATGGCCGCCATGCGCAGCACGCCGTCGATCAGCTTGGACACCACCGGGCCGAAACGCTGGCCCACCTCGGCCAGGGTCACCTTGCCTTCACGCACCGCACGGTAGATGACCGCCGCCACGAGGGAGTCCTGGTCGAGCTTGAGGTCGGCGAGAATCTCGGCGATCTCCAGGCCCGCCTGGAAGCTCGAGGTACCGTCGGCCCAGGAATGCTTGGCCGGGTTACCTTTTTTCTCTATGTCCTGAGCGAACTCGCAGGCCGCCTTGAGGGCTTCCCGGTCCAGCGCCAGGTCGACGCTGACCACATGATCCAGCCATGCTTCGAGATTGATACTGCCGTCGGTGTTGACCGGCTGGTGCACTCTCACCTGTACCATCTTTGTTTACCTTTCCCTACAGCGCATGCTCATGCGCTTGAAAACACGGGTGTCGCCCCTGCCAGATCGAAGGGGCGACACCGGGCGGGCCAGCGTCGCTAACCCACCTCGAATAACGCCATGGCCTCGACATGCGCAGTCTGCGGAAACATGTCGAGGATCCCGGCACATTTTAACCGGTACCCCTGCTTGACCAGCTCGACGGTGTCGCGGGCCAGCGTCGCCGGGTTGCACGACACGTAGACCAGACGTCGGGCGCCAAGTGCGGCGATGTTGCGCACCACCTCGAAGGCACCGTCGCGCGGTGGGTCCAAGAGTACCGCACAAAAGCCTCCTGCCGCCCAGCCTGAAGTCGCCAGAGGCTGGGATAAATCGGCCTGAAAAAACTGCGTGTTATGCAGTTTGTTGCGTTGGGCATTGGCCGCGGCCCGGTCGACCATGGCCTGCACCCCTTCCACCGCCACCACTTCGCGGGCCTGCCGGGCCAGCGGCAGGGCAAAGTTGCCAAGGCCGCAGAACAGGTCCAGCACACGCTCGTCGGCCTGTGGCGCAAGCCATGCCAGGGCCTGCTCGATCATCGCGGTGTTGACCTGGGCATTGACCTGCACGAAGTCACCTGGCCTGTAGGCCAATTCCAGGTTCCACGGTTCCAGGGTAAACCCTAGCGTGTCCGCTGGATTGGCCGGGGCCGGTTGCCCCTCACCTTGTAACCAGAGTTGTACACCCGCCTCGCTGCAGAACGCCTGCAAACGTGCCAGGTCGGCCTCGACCAGTGGCGCGGTATGGCGCAGCAGCAGTGCCAGGGCGGTGCCGCTGAACAGCTCCACGTGCCCCACCACCTGTGGCTTGCTCAGGCTGTGCAACAGCAGCGGCAGGTGACGCAGTATCGACTGCAAGGGTTGTACCAGCACCGGGCAGTCGTCGATGGCGACGATGTCCTGGCTGGCTTCGGCGCGAAAGCCCACGTCGAGCTTCCGGGCCTTGGCGTCCCAGCGCACCGCCACGCGGGCGCGCCGGCGGTAACCGAATTCGGGGCCGGACAACGGCGCGGCCCACTGCTCGGGCACCACGCCGGCCACCCGCTGCAACTGCTCGGCCAGCAGGCGCTGCTTGAGTTCGAGCTGAGCGGCATGGGGCAGGTGCTGCAGGTTGCAGCCGCCACAGCGATCGAAGTGCTTGCACGGCGCCGGGCGCCGCGCCTCGCTGGCGCTGAACACACGCTCCAGGCGTGCCTCGACCACCTTGCCGTGGGCATTGAGCACCCGTGCCTCGACCTCTTCACCGGCCAGGGCGCCGCTGACGAACCAGGTGCGCCCTTCGAAGAAGGCGATGCCGCGGCCGTCACCGGCCAGGCGCTCGATGCTCAGGCGCTGCTTCTTGCCCGTTGGCACCTGGGGCGCACGGGTACCACCGGTCGGCTGGAAGCGCAGACCGCCATTGCGTTTGGCCTTGGACATCAGTTGGCCGCGTCGAAGATGCCGGTCGACAGGTAACGGTCGCCACGGTCACAGATGATCGCCACCATTACCGCGTTTTCCAGCTCGCGCGACAGGCGCAGCATGGCCGCCACCGCACCACCGGAGGACACGCCACAGAAAATGCCCTCTTCGCGGGCCAGCCGGCGGGTGGTTTCTTCGGCTTCGCTCTGGGCCATATCGACCACACGGTCGACGCGGCTGGCGTCGAAGATCTTCGGCAGGTACTCGTGGGGCCAGCGGCGGATCCCGGGGATCGCCGAGCCTTCCATCGGTTGCAGGCCGACGATCTGCACGTTGGGGTTCTGCTCCTTGAGGTAGCGCGAGCAGCCCATGATGGTGCCCGTGGTGCCCATGGAGCTGACGAAATGGGTGATGCTGCCGCCGGTCTGCTGCCAGATTTCCGGGCCGGTGCTGACGTAGTGGGCTTCGGGGTTGTCACCGTTGCCGAACTGGTCGAGCACCTGGCCACGGCCTTCGGCCTGCAGGCGCTCGGCGAGGTCGCGGGCGCCCTCCATGCCTTCTTCCTTGCTGACCAGGATCAGCTCGGCGCCGTAGGCGGTCATGGCGGCCTTGCGTTCGGCGCTGGAGTTGTCGGGCATGATCAGGATCATCTTGTAGCCCTTGATCGCCGCTGCCATCGCCAGGGCGATACCGGTGTTGCCGGACGTCGCCTCGATCAGCGTGGCGCCTGGCTTGATCTGCCCGCGCAGTTCGGCACGGGTGATCATCGACAACGCCGGCCGGTCCTTGACCGAGCCTGCCGGATTGTTGCCTTCGAGCTTGAGCAGGAGGGTATTGCTGGTCTCGCCGGCCATGCGCTGCAGGCGAACCAGGGGCGTGTTGCCGACGCAATCGGCGATGGTAGGGTACTGCAAGGTCATGGCGTATTTCGCAATCCAGACTGCGGGGGCGCCTATCATACCGGCAAACGGCTTTGGCCCATATCACGCAATGGTTGAGGGTTATAGCCGAGGGATATAAGCAGCCCGCGCGCAGCAACTTGAAACGGTGGTGGTGCATTGGCCGGCAAGGCCGGCGCCTACAGCCGAAGCGGTGCTAGATCACCGCCGGCAGCTGCATGTTCACCCGCAAGCCCTTGGCGTTGTTCTGCGCCCACAGCTGCCCACTCTGACGCTGCAGGGCATTGCGCGCAATGCTCAGGCCCAGGCCGAAGCCGCCGTTCCCCGGCCGCGAGTCGTCCAGGCGGGTGAACGGCGCAAAGATGTGTTCCAGCTGCGCCTCGTCCACGCCTCCGCCTTCGTCCTCCAGCCACAGCAGCCACTGGCCCCCCTGGCGGCTTCCCGCAAGGCGTATCACCCCGCCCGGCGGCGAGTGGCGAATGGCATTGCGCAGAATGTTCTCCAACGCCTGGGCCAGGCTGTTGAGGTTGCCCTGCACCCAGCAGTCGGCCCCCAGCGTGCACACCAGTTGCTCCCGCGGCCAGCCACTTTCGAAGCAGGCATCCTCCGCCAGCATCTCCCACAACGCCTGCACCTGGATCGGTTCGCTGACCAACTGCGTGCGCTCGGCGTCCAGCCAGGCCAGTTGCAGGGCGTCTTCCACCAGGCGCTGCATGTTGTCCACTTCCCGGCCGAGGCGTTCGCGCAGCGCCTCCAGGTCGGTCTCGCCCTCGCTGGCCACCCGCAGGCGGCTCAGCGGCGTGCGCATTTCATGGGACAGGTCGCGCAGCAACTGCTGCTGCAGGGCCACCGTGCCCTGCAGGCGCTCGGCCATGTCGTCGAAGGCGCGCCCCAGCTCGCCGAACTCGTCCTTGCGGCTGGTGGTGTCGCTGGCCACCCGCGCGGTGAGCCGGTCGGCGCGCCAGGCATTGGCCTGCTCGCGCAACTGGCTCAGCGGGCGAATCAGCATGCGATACAGGCCCACGCAGAACACCAGGGTCAGCAAGCCGGGGATCAGGCCGTTGGTGACCATTCGCCAGAACAGCATGTTCAGGCGCCCCGGCATCAGCCGCTGCGGCAGTTCGATCACCAGGCTGCCCAGGCTGGAGTCGTCCGGGAACGGCACGAGCATCCATGGCGAGCGCGCCGAATGCCGGCTTACCGGCCAGTCGGTGCCGCGCAGAAACGTCAGGCGCTGGCTCTGGGCGTCGGTCAGCGGCACGCTGCCCAGCGATTGCAGGTCGCTGCCGATCACGCCCACGAAACCGCGCTCGCGCTCGTGCATCTGCGTCAGCCACGCATCCACGCCGGCCTGCCCGCCGCGGCGCACGGCGTTTTCGGCCTCGCGGGCGTAGTCTTCGAGGGTGGCGCGCGCCTTGGGCGACAGGTAGGCGTTGCGGATCTCCATGTGCCGGCCCCACTGCCAGCTCAGGGCAATCATCAGCAGGCAGAACACCACCAGCAGCAAGGCCAGCTTCCAGAACAGGGAATGACGGCTGAGCACCTACAGGTCCTCGCTGGCGCTGAGCACATAGCCCTTGCCCCACACCGTGCGCACCTGGCGCTCCAGGTAACCGATGGCCTTGAGCTTGCGGCGGATCTGGCTCACGTGCATGTCCAGGCTGCGGTCATGCCGGGCATAGCCGCGCTGCAATACGTGCTGATAAAGGAATGCCTTGCTCAACACCTCTTCATGGCTGCGGTGCAGGGTGTCGAGCAGGCGGTACTCGCTTAAGGTCAGGCCGGCCCGCTGCTGCCCGTGGAGCACATCGCAGGCCAGTTCATCGAACACCAGTTCGCCCGCGGGCGTGCCCTCCCCCGGCTGGTGCCGGCGCTCCAGCGCCACCCGCCGCAGGATCGCCTCGATGCGCACGCGCAGCTCGACCATGCTGAACGGTTTGGGCAGGTAGTCGTCGGCGCCGCGCTGGAAGCCGGTGATGCGATCGCCTTCGGCGCCCAGCGCCGACATCAGGATCACCGGTATCGAGCTCTTCTCGCGCAGCCGCGCCAGGGCATCCAGCCCGTTCAGGCCGGGCAGCAGGATATCCATCAGCACCACATCGAAGCTGCGCTGGCGAGCCATCTGCAGCCCTTCGCGGCCATCGCGGCACCAGGTCACCAGAAACCCGCTGCGCTCGAGCTGCTCGTGCAGGTGGGCACCCAGGACCGGATCGTCCTCGATGGCAAGTATGTTTGAGGCGTTAATGGCGACGGGATTCATTGGCGGGTGCTAGCAATTCTCAATCGCTCGATTATTGAGCATTCCCCCCATGCAAGCAACACGCGCCGACAAAAGCACCTGCGCCTCCTACAATCGACAAAAACAGATACAAATGAGTGCATTAGATACACAGTCGCGGTAATTTTCAGAGTTGGGTCGTCGGAACATGCCGACGAAGGTCCTACAGCGCTAACCGAGCACAGGAGAGTGGGCGTGCTGAATCGATTGGGAATCAGAAGCCGCGTACTGCTGCTCGCCCTGCTCCCGGCCAGCATGATGGCGCTGGTGCTGGGTGGTTACTTCACCTGGTTGCAGCAAAGCGAACTGCAGGCCCAGCTGCTGCAACGCGGTCGCATGATCGCCGAGCAACTGGCGCCCCTGGTGGCCCCGGTGCTGGCCCGCAACGATTCGGCGCAGCTCGAGCGCATCGCCGCCGAGGCGCTGGAGCAGGCCGACGTGCGCGCCGTGTCGTTTCTGCACCCCGACCGCAGCCACCTGGCCCACGCCGGCCCGAGCATGCTCAACCAGCAGCCCAGCGGTGGCGGCACCCAGTTGCTGCAACGCAGCGGCAACGATGCCACGCGCTACCTGTTGCCGGTGTTCGGCCGCCATCGCGAGCTGGCCGGCGAACGGGTTCCCGGTGAAGCCGACCGCCTGCTGGGCTGGGTCGAGATCGAGCTGTCCCACGATGGCACGCTGCTGCGCGGCTACCGCAGCCTGTTCGCCAGCCTGCTGCTGATTCTGGTGGGCCTGGGCGCGACCGCCCTGCTGGCGCTGCGCATGAGCCGCACCATCAACGGCCCCATCGGGCAGATCAAGTTCGCGGTCAACCAGCTCAAGGACGGCAACCTCGAACAGCGCCTGCCGAGCCTGGGCAGCCATGAGCTGGATGAACTGGCCAATGGCATCAACCGCATGGCCGAAACCCTGCACAACGCCCATGAAGAGCTGCAGCACAGCATCGACCAGGCCACCGAGGACGTGCGCCAGAACCTTGAGACCATCGAGATCCAGAACATCGAGCTGGACATGGCGCGCAAGGAAGCCCTGGAAGCCAGCCGCATCAAGTCCGAATTCCTGGCCAACATGAGCCACGAGATCCGCACGCCGCTCAACGGCATCCTGGGCTTTACCCACCTGCTGCAGAAAAGCGAACTGACCCCGCGCCAGCTCGACTACCTGGGTACCATCGAAAAATCCGCGGACAGCCTGCTGGGAATCATCAACGAGATCCTCGACTTCTCCAAGATCGAGGCAGGCAAGCTGGTGCTCGACAGCATCCCGTTCAACCTGCGCGACCTGATCCAGGACACCCTGACCATCCTCGCCCCGGCGGCCCACGCCAAGCAGCTCGAACTGGTCAGCCTGGTGTACCGCGACACCCCGCTGTCGCTGGTGGGCGACCCGCTGCGGCTCAAGCAGATCCTCACCAACCTGGTGAGCAATGCGATCAAGTTCACCCGCGAAGGCACCATCGTTGCCCGCGCCATGCTCGATGACGAAACCGAAGACAGCGTGCAATTGCGCATCTGCGTGCAGGACACCGGCATCGGCCTGTCCAGCCAGGATGTGCGTGCCCTGTTCCAGGCCTTCAGTCAGGCCGACAACTCGCTGTCGCGCCAGCCCGGCGGCACCGGCCTGGGGCTGGTGATCTCCAAGCGCCTGATCGAACAGATGGGCGGCGAGATCGGCGTCGACAGTACCCCGGGCGAGGGGTCGCAGTTCTGGATCAGCCTCAACCTGCCCAAGGCCCGCGACGACGCCGAGGACCTGCCACCCCAGGCGCTGCAAGGCCGGCGCATGGCAATCGTGGACGACCACGAACTGGCCCGCCAGGCATTGGCGCACCAGATGCAGGACTGCGGCCTGGACGTGACCACCTTCACCACCAGCGAGCAGCTGCTCAAGGGCATCGAGGCCGCCTTCCTTGCCGGCCAGCCGTTCGAGCTGGCGATCATGGGGGTCAACCTGCAATCGCTGGCGCCCGAGCGCCTGGGCCAGTACATCCAGCGCCTGGAGCACTTTGCCTGTCAGGCCCTGGTGCTGTGCCCCACCACCGAACAGGCGCTGTACCACCCGCACCTGCCCAATGCCCACGGCCAGCTGCACGCCAAGCCTGCGTGTACGCGCAAGGTGCGCCGGGCCCTGCTCGAGCTGGTGCAGCCCAGGCGTACCAGCGGCGAATACAAGGTGCCCAGCGGCCAGCGCCAACCCCGCGTGCTGTGCGTGGACGACAACCCGGCCAACCTGCTGCTGGTGCAGACCCTGCTCGAAGACCTCGGCGCCGATGTGCTGGCGGTGGACAGCGGCCATGCGGCGATCAGCGCAGTGCAGGACGAGCACTTCGACCTGGTGCTGATGGACGTACAGATGCCGGTGATGGACGGGCGCGAATGCACCGAACAGATCCGCCAGTGGGAGGCCACGCGCAGCGCCCCGGCCTTGCCGATCGTGGCCTTGACCGCGCATGCCATGGCCAACGAGAAGCGCGCCCTGCTGCACAGCGGCATGGACGACTACCTGACCAAGCCGATCAGTGAGCGCCAGCTGGCCCAGGTGGTGCTGAAGTGGACCGGCCTGCAACTGGGCAGCCCGACCAACGAGCGCGGCGCCGAACTGCCGGTCGACGGCAACGACCTGAAGGTGCTGGACCCTGAGGAAGGCCTGCGCCTGGCGGCAGGCAAGCCGGACCTGGCCGCCGACATGCTGGCCATGCTGCTGGCTTCGCTGGATGCCGACCGCGACGCGATCCGCTGCGCCCGCGAGGCCGACGACCGCCACGCCACCATCGAGCGCGTGCACCGCCTCAATGGCGCCACGCGCTATTGCGGCGTACCGCAGCTGCGCGCCGCCTGCCAGCGCAGCGAAACCCTGCTCAAGCAGGACGACCCCGAGGCCCAGCGTGCCCTCGACGAACTGGACCAGGCCATCAACCGCCTGACGACCGTGGCCCGCCAGAGCGCCTGATCTCTGGCAAGGCCCGGGCCTTGCCGGTTGGTTACACTGACGGCATCCGACCCTTGGGAACCATGCCATGCAAGCCTTGCTCTTCAGCAGCCAACACTATGACCAGGACAGCTTCAGCAGCGCGCCAGGGGCCACGCAACTGGCGCTGCACTTTCAAGGCGCGCGCCTGACCGAAGACACCGCGGCACTGGCCGAAGGCTACGAGGTGGTGTGCGCGTTCATCAACGACGACCTCTCGGCGCCGGTGCTGACCCGCCTCAAGGCCGGCGGCACGCGCCTGATCGCGTTGCGCTCGGCCGGCTACAACCATGTCGACCTGGCCGCCGCCAAGCGCCTTGGGCTGACGGTGGTGCGGGTGCCGGCCTACTCGCCGCATGCGGTGGCCGAACACGCCGTGGCCCTGATTCTTGCCCTCAATCGCCGCCTGCACCGTGCCTACAACCGCACTCGCGAGGGCGATTTCAGCCTGCACGGGCTGACCGGTTTCGACCTGCACGGCAAGACCGTCGGCGTGGTCGGCACCGGCCAGATCGGCCTGGCGTTTGCGCGGATCATGGCAGGCTTCGGCTGCCAGCTGCTGGCGTACGACCCCTACCCCAACCCCGAGGTGGAGGCGCTGGGTGCACGTTACCTGGACCTGCCGGAGCTGCTGCGCGAATCGCGCATCATCAGCCTGCACTGCCCGCTCACGCCGCAGACCCGGCACCTGATCAACCCGCAGAGCCTGGCCAGCCTGCAGCCGGGCGCCATGCTGATCAATACCGGGCGCGGCGCGCTGGTCGACACACCGGCGCTGATCGACGCGCTCAAGAGCGGCCAGCTCGGCTACCTGGGGCTGGACGTGTACGAGGAGGAGGCGCAGATCTTTTTCGAGGACCGCTCCGACCTGCCGTTGCAGGACGACGTGCTGGCGCGGCTGCTGACCTTCCCCAACGTGATCGTGACCGCGCACCAGGCCTTCCTGACCCGCGAGGCACTGGCGGCGATCGCCGCCACCACGCTGGAGAACATTGCCCGCTGGGCGGCAGGCAATCCGCAGAATCTGGTCGAGGGATGATGCTAGGATACGCGCCATATTTGGAGGACCCATGGTCGAACACGATTTCCGCTACACCCTGTTCAATCCGCAACACACCCTGATCGAATGCCGCTCGCTGGTACCCGGTCGCTATCAGGTCACCGGCAACGGTGGCTCGATCCAGAAAGGCGACGTACTGCTGGTGACCCTCAAGGGCAGCAAGACCCTGTCGATGCGCCTGACGGTCGAGACCGTGCGCCACCTGATCAACCCCACCGGCCAGTGGGTGGCGGTAGCGGCGGGCCCGGTGTTCGGCGAGCTGGCGATTCATGCATGGCAGGTCAACTGCGATGGCTGCCAGGCCACCCTGGACTTCGAATTCGCCGTGGATGCCAAGCTGGGCACCAAGGCGCAGAAGCCGGCGGCCGTGGCGCGCATCGCCGAATTGGGTTGGTGCACACAGGGCGACAAGCACCTGTGCCCGAAATGCCAGGAGGCTGCAAAGTGAAACCCGTGATGGTCTGTGCAGCGGTGGTCGCGACCCTGGCCGGTTGCGTAGCCGAGCCGATGAAGCTGCAACAGGAGCAGAGCTACGTGCTGGAGTGGATTGGCGAACGTCCGCTGATCGACTACAGCCACCTGACCCTGACGCTGGCCGAGGATGGCCGGGCGTATGGCAATGCCGGCTGCAACCACTGGTTTGCGCCGTACACGCTGGACGGCGAGAAACTCAGCTTTGGCCCGGTGGGCAGCACGCGCAAGCAGTGCGCGCCGGCGCTGATGGAGCAGGAAAAGCGCTTTCTGAAGGCGCTGGAGACCGTGCAGCGCTGGGACATTTCGCCGATCGAGCAGGTGCGCTTCTGGCCCGAACAGGGCAAGCCGCTGCGCTTCTGGCCTGAGGAAGGCTGACAGCCCGCATCGCCTGCATCGCGGGCCAGGCCCGCCCCACAACGCTGTGGGAGCGGGCTTGACCCGCGATCGGCGCACCGCCGATCAGGCGCCCTTTAGCACCTTGATCTTCTCGGCCAGCCCCTCGGCCGTCTGCTCGCCCATCAACTGCTCACGCACCTTGCCCTTGTCGTCGATGATGTAGGTCACCGGCAGCGCCTCGCTGCGCGGCAGGTCGTAGCGCTCGGCCGGGTCGTCGGCCAGCACGGTGAAGTCGATGCCCAGCGCCTGGCTGGCCTTTTTCAGCTCATCGCCGCGCAAGCCGTCGAAATTCACCCCCAGTACGGTGATCCCCTGCGCCTGCCAGTCCTTGGCGGCTGCGTTCAGTTCGGGGATCTCGGTGCGGCACGGCCCGCACCATTCGGCCCAGTAGTTGAGCACCACCCAGCGCCCTTCGATCTGCTCGGCTTTCACCGCATTGCCGTTCTGGTCGAGGCCGTAGTCCACACCGCATCCGCCGAGCAACAGGCTCGCGGTGATGGCCAGGGCTGCTGCCAATCGCCTTGTCATGGGTCAATCCTTCTTCAAGATTCAGGCAAAATGCCAATTCGCTGCGGTTAGAATAGCCGCCACCCCCTGCCGGATGCGACCCCGAACATGACCGAACTGACCCTGTATCACAACCCGCGCTGCTCCAAGTCCCGTGGCGCGCTGGAATTGCTCGAAGCCCGTGGCCTGACCCCGGAGGTGGTGCGCTACCTGGAAACCCCACCCGACGCCGCCACCCTCAAGGCCCTGCTCGGCAAGCTGGGCATCGGCGCGCGCCAGCTGCTGCGCAGTGGCGAAGACGAATACAAGACCCTGGGCCTGGCCGACCCGGCCCTGAGCGACGACCAGTTGATCGACGCCATGGCCCGGCACCCCAAGCTGATCGAACGCCCGATCCTGGTGGCGGGCAACAAGGCCGTGATTGGCCGGCCGCCCGAGAAGGTGCTGGAGATTCTGCCGTGAGCGCGCCCTATATCCTGATCCTGTTCTACAGCCGCCACGGCTCCACCAGCGAAATGGCCCGGCAGATTGCCCGTGGCGTCGAACTGGGTGGGCTGGAGGCGCGCCTGCGCACGGTGCCGGCGATTTCCACCGAGTGTGAAGCGGTGGCCCCCGACATCCCCGAGAACGGCGCGCTGTATGCCACCCTCGACGACCTGCGCCATTGCTCGGGCCTGGCCCTGGGCAGCCCGACGCGCTTCGGCAACATGGCCGCGCCGCTCAAGTATTTCATCGACGGCACCAGCAGCCTGTGGCTGAGTGGCGGGCTGGTGGGCAAGCCAGCGGCGGCGTTCACCTCCACGGCCAGCCTGCATGGCGGCCAGGAGTCGACCCTGCTGTCGATGCTGCTGCCGCTGATGCACCACGGCATGCTGATCATGGGGCTGCCCTACAGCGAATCGGCGTTGCTCGACACCCGGGGCGGCGGCACGCCGTATGGCGCCAGCCACCATGCCGGGGCCGATGGCAAGCGCGACCTGGACGCCGACGAGATCGCCCTGTGCCGTGCCCTGGGCCAGCGCCTGGCGAGCACTGCCAAACTGCTGGAGAACGGCCGTGGCTAAGAAGCCCAAGGTGCTGCCGCCGCTGGAGTGGCTGGAGCCACGTGTGCGCGCTACCCGGGTGCTGAGCCTGGTGGCGTTTTTCAGCCTAATGGCGTTGCTGACGGTGAACAACCTGTGGTTCGCCAACCTGCACGGCGCGCGCGTGGGGGTGATCCTGGCCATCGAGCTGGTGCCGTTGCTGCTGGTGCTGCCGGGCATGCTGATGGGCAGTGCACGGGCCCATGCGTGGACGTGCTTCGTGGTGAACCTGTACTTCATCAAGGGCGTGCTGGCCGCGTTCGACCCGGCGCGGGCGCTGCTGGGGTGGCTGGAAGTGGGGATCAGCCTGGTGCTGTTCGTGAGTGCGCTGCTGTTTGTGCGCTGGCGCTTTCAGTATGAGCGGCGGGTGGCGGGGGAAGGCGTCTGATAGGCGGCGCGCCTATCGCGGGTCAAGCCCGCTCCCACAGGATTACCACGGTCCTTGTGGGAGCGGGCTTGACCCGCGATTGCGACACCGTCGTTCTCAATGGTTGACGGTATACGCCAGCATCATCGACAACTGGCACATCGGCCGCCCGCTCTGGGCATGCCACTGGTTGAACGCCTGCTGCACGGTGGCCAGGTCGCGCTGGCTGGTCGGCTGCCGGTCGATCACATCCTGCGCCACCAGCGCCGCCACCACGTCATTGCTCGGCACGAAGGTGTCCTTGCCGACCATGCGCAGAAAACGCGGCGCCGACAGCCCGCCCATCTGGTTGCCCTGCTTGGCCAGGTACTTCCACAGGCCGACGATGTCGGTCACCGGCCAGTCGGCGATCAACGCACCGAAACTGCCCTTCTCCCTGGCCACGTCGAGCATGAACTGCGCATTGCGCGGCACGCTCTTGAGCTTGCCCAGGTGGCGGATGATGCGGGTGTCCTGCATCAGCCGCTCCAGGTGCTCGGCGCCCATCAGCACCACCTTCTCTGGGTCGAAGCCAAAGAACACCTGCTCGAACGCCGGCCACTTGGCGTCCACCAGGCTGTGCTTGAGCCCGGCGCGAAACACCCGCAGGGCCATGGTCGAGAGGTAGCGGTCGTCGCTGATCTGGCGCAGCTGCGCCGGGCTCAAAGGCTCGGGCAGGTGCGCCTCGAGCGCCGCCGCCGAACCGAAGCGGTTCAGGCAGAATTCATGCAGCCACTGATAATCGCGCATGCCGGTCAGAGGTTCAGCACATCGACAAACCGCGGGGTGGCGGTCTCATCGATGCGCAGGTTGGTGAAGTCGAACAGGTTGCGGTCCGCCAGCTGCGACGGCACCACGTTCTGCAGGCCGCGGAAGATGCTCTCGGTGCGTCCCGGGGTCTTGCGCTCCCACTCCACCAGCATGTCCTTGACCACCTGGCGCTGCAGGTTTTCCTGCGAGCCGCACAGGTTGCACGGGATGATCGGGAATTGCTTCATGTCCGAGTAGGCCTGGATGTCCTTCTCGGCGCAGTAGGCCAGCGGACGGATCACCACGTTGCGACCGTCGTCGGCGCGCAGCTTGGGCGGCATGGCCTTGAGCGTGCCGTTGAAGAACATGTTGAGAAAGAAGGTCTCGACGATATCGTCGCGGTGATGCCCCAGGGCCATCTTGGTCGCACCGATCTCGTCGGCGAAGGTGTACAGCGTGCCGCGACGCAGGCGCGAGCACAGCGAGCAGGTGGTCTTGCCTTCCGGGATCAGTTCCTTGACCACCGAATAGGTGTCCTTCTCGACGATGTGGTACTCGATGCCCAGGGTCGCGAGGTAGGCCGGCAGGATGTGCTCGGGGAAGCCTGGCTGCTTCTGGTCCATGTTGACCGCGACGATGTCGAACTTGATCGGCGCCACTTTCTGCAGGTGCAGCAGAACATCGAGCATGGTGTAGCTGTCTTTGCCGCCCGACAGGCAGACCATGACCTTGTCGCCCTCTTCGATCATGTTGAAGTCGGCGACGGCTTCGCCGGCAAGGCGACGCAGGCGTTTTTGCAGTTTGTTCTGGTTGACCGAAAGGGTGCCCATGGCGATTGAATCCGCAAGGTGTGACAAAAGCGGCACATTTTACGCACAAACCTGACGCTCGCGTAGCCCATCCGATAAAGACTGCAAGGAAATGAAGCGCCGCGCTTACAGCGCAATTTGCTCTAAAAAAGCGGATTTGTGCAGCGAACCCCTTCCTATACTGCGTCATAAGGCCACAGCAAGCGTGACCTGATCCCGTCAGGCCCAGCCACTGGGCCGCGCAAGCGCTCCGCTGGGGGGCGATGGCAACAACGAGGGAGTGACTGGCATGATCCATCACGTTCTGGGGCTGTTCACCCATCCTGACCAGGAATGGAAAGAAATCCGTGGCGAAGACGAAACCATCAGCCACATGTACCTGACCCACACCTTGATACTGGCGGCGATACCCGCCGTTTCCGCGTTCATCGGCACCACCCAGGTGGGCTGGGTGATCGGCAACCGCGCACCGGTCATGCTCACCGTCGACAGTGCGATCTGGATGACCGTGATGTCCTACCTGGCCATGCTGGGCGGCGTCGCGGTGATGGGCGCCTTCATCCACTGGATGGCGCGCACCTACGACGCCACCCCGAGCATGGCCCAATGCATCGCGTTCGCCACCTACACCGCCACCCCGCTGTTCATCGGCGGCCTGGCGGCGCTGTACCCGCACCTGTGGCTGGGAATGATCGTCGGCACGGCAGCCATCTGCTACACGGTGTACCTGCTGTACGTGGGCCTGCCGACCTTCATGAACATCCCGTCCGACGAGGGCTTTCTGTTCTCGAGTTCGGTGCTGGCGGTGGGGCTGGTGGTGCTGGTTGCCATCATGGCCTTCACCGTGATCGTCTGGGGACTGGGCGTGGGGCCCGTCTATACCAGCTAGACAATACGCCAACCTAGGGGCTGTACCCATCAGGCCGCCGCAAGGCGGCTTGATGCTGTGCGGACCAGCGGTCTCGGCAGCGCCGCCCGGGTTGCGGCATAATTGCCGGCCAGGAGTGTCCAACCGATATGCCAGAGCTGCTCAATTCCCGCGTCGAAAGCTGTTACCAGCAAGCCGAAAGTTTTTTCAAGCGCCCCTTCCTGCGTCCCGAGGTGAGCTTCAAGCTGCGCGGGCAGAAGGCCGGTGTCGCGCACCTGCACGAAAACCTGCTGCGCTTCAACCTGCAGCTGTACCGCGAGAACAGTGAAGACTTCCTGCGCCAGACCGTGCCCCACGAAGTCGCGCACCTGGTGGCGCATCAACTGTTCGGCGACCGCATCCAGCCCCATGGCGAGGAGTGGCAGCTGATCATGCGCGGGGTGTACGAGCTGCCACCCAACCGCTGCCACAACTATGCAGTCAAGCGCCGCAGCGTGACCCGCTACATCTACAAGTGCCCATGTGCGGGCAGTGACTTTCCGTTCTCGGCGCAGCGCCACGGGCTGGTGCGCCAGGGGCGGCGGTATCTGTGCCGGCGGTGTCGGCAGACGCTGGTGTTCACCGGCGAGACGCGGGTGGAGTAGACGCCTCGCCGGCAAGCCAGCGCCCTGCAGGAGCCGGCCTTGCGGCGAAGACGCCTGCACAGGCACAAAAAAAAGCCCATCCGAAGATGGGCTTTTTGCGTTTGGCTAACCTCAGCCCTGGCGTACCGCACCTTCGGCGACACCCAGGTCGTCGGTAGGACGGGTGTCGACCAGCGGCGAACCACCCGAAGCCAGCTCGGCTTGCAGCTTGTCTTCGTCCAGCTCGTTGACCCACTTGGCCACCACCACGGTTGCCACCGCGTTGCCGATCAGGTTGGTCAGGGCGCGGGCTTCGGACATGAAGCGGTCGATACCCAGGATCAGCGCCAGGCCGGCAACCGGCAGGTGGCCGACCGCCGACAGGGTCGCGGCCAGCACGATGAAGCCGCTGCCGGTAACGCCTGCAGCACCCTTGGAGGCCACCAGCAACACCAGCAGCAGGGTGATCTGGTGGGTGATGTCCATGGTGGTGTCGGTGGCCTGGGCGATGAACACCGCAGCCATGGTCAGGTAGATCGAGGTGCCGTCCAGGTTGAACGAGTAGCCGGTCGGAATCACCAGGCCAACCACCGATTTCTTCGCGCCCAGACGCTCCATCTTGGCCAGCATGCGTGGCAGGGCCGACTCGGACGACGAGGTGCCGAGCACGATCATCAGCTCTTCACGGATGTAGCGGATCAGCTTGAGTACGCTGAAGCCGTGGGCACGGGCGATACCGCCCAGAATCACCAGGATGAACAGCAGGCAGGTGATGTAGAAGCAGGCCATCAGGTAGCCCAGCTGCACCAGCGAACCCACGCCGTACTGGCCGATGGTGAAGGCCATGGCACCGAAGGCACCGATCGGGGCCAGCTTCATGATCATGTTGATGATGTTGAACATGACGTGGGCGAAGCGGTCGATCAGGTCCAGCAGCGGCTTGCCGTAGGCACCCAGGCGGTGCAGGGCGAAACCGAAGATCACCGAGAACATCAGCACCTGCAGGATGTCGCCGTTGGCGAAGGCACCGACCACGGTGTTGGGGATGATGTTGAGCAGGAAGCCGACGGTGGTCTGCTGCGCACCGGCGGCGGCATAGGCAGCCACGCTGCTGGCGTTGAGGGTGGTCACGTCGATGTGCATGCCGGCACCCGGCTTGACCACGTTGACCACGACCAGGCCGATGATCAGCGCGATGGTCGAGACGATTTCGAAGTAGAGCAGCGCGTAGCCGCCGGTCTTGCCGACCGATTTCATGCTCTGCATGCCGGCGATGCCGCTGACCACGGTGCAGAAGATGATGGGGGCGATGACCATCTTGATCAGTTTGACGAAACCGTCACCCAGCGGCTTGAGCGCCACACCGGTGTCGGGATAGAAGTGACCCAGCAAGATACCGATGGTGATGGCGATGATCACCTGGATATACAGCGATTTGTACAGCGGCTGACGCGTCGTCATGGCTATTTTCCTCAATGTGCCGGCCCATCCTTCCCAGGAGGCGATCGGCACCTAAAGCGCGAACCCTCCTGCATTGGAGGGATTTGTTGTGTCGAGCTGCGTGGCAATGCTCTGCGGAGTCAATAGCAAGGCTGATGCCAGGATGTGCCAAGGCGGTGCAAACACCCTGTTTCAGGGCATTTCGTGCACCGCAAGGCAGCAAGGCAGGACGCGCCAGTTGGCGGATTTCCGCCCGGCACTCAAAGAATAGACCCGATGATGGCGGTAATCCGCCCACTGGGCGGAATGTGGCAGGCGCTCAGTCGAGCGGAAAGCGGATACGGAAGGCAGCGCCGCCCAGGGGCGAATCGTCGAGAGTGAGGGTGGCGTCGTAGCTCTCGATGATGTCCTTGACCACCGCCAGGCCGATGCCCTGCCCCGGGTACTGGCGATCGAGGCGCTCGCCCCGCTGCAGGATACGTTCGCGCTGGTGCACCGGTACGCCGGGGCCGTCGTCCTCGACACACAGCTCCAGCGCCGTGTCGCTGACCCGCAGGCTGATGCGGATCTGCCCCAGGCACAGACGGTAGGCGTTTTCCAGCAGGTTGCCGAGCAGTTCGAGCAATGCGCCCTGCTCCATGGGTACCAGTGCCTGGTCGGGCACTGCGTAGGTGATGTGCACCTGCTTGTCGCGGTAGACCTTGGCCAGGGTGCTGCACAGGCTGTCGAGCAGCGGGTGCAAGGCCACCTGGTGGCGCACCAGGCCGCTCTTGCGCAGGCTGGCGCGCTGCAACTGGTAGTCGATCTGCTGGCTCATGCGCTCGATCTGGCTCTGCAGCACCCGCGCCTGCTCGCGCTCGCCTTCGCGCTGGGCCATGCTTTCGCTGACCCCTTGCAGCACCGCCAGCGGGGTCTTGAGGCTGTGCGCCAGGTCATCCAGCGAGTCGCGGTAGCGCCCGCGCTGCTCGCGCTCGCTGCGCAGCAGGCGGTTGAGCGAGCCGGTCAGGCGCAACAGCTCGCGCGGGTGTTCGGCACTGAGGCCCTCGCGGGCGCCGGACTCCACGTCGTCCAGCTCCACGCTCATGCGCCGCAGCGAGCGCAGGCCCCAGGTCAGCCCGGCCCAGAGCAGCAGCATCAGGGCCAGCAGCGCCGCGCCAAAGCCCAGGTAGAGCTTCTCTTGCAGGCCGTTGAGGGTTTGCTGGTACTCGCGCACCGGTTGCAGGGCAACGATGCTGAAGGCCGCGCTCTTGCCACCCAGCAGCTTGACCTCCACGTCATAGACGAAGAACTCCTCGCCGTGGTCCTGGCGGATGCGCGCGAACTCGTTGCCGCGCCCGTCGTAGCGGGGTGTGTAGTTGATGTTCTCGTCGTTGGTGGCACGCGAACGCCACACCAGGTTGCCCTGGCGGTCGTAGATGTAGCCGAGCAGGCGGCTGTCGGGCAGGTTGAATTTCTCGTCCGGCAGCAGATCTGGCATCTGCAGCTTGCCGCCGTCTATGCGCGCCGCCGAGATCAGCGTGGTCACGTCCGAGGCCAGGCGCTGCTCGATGGACTCCTGCAGGGCCAGGCTGAAGGCCTTCTGCAGGGCCGGCAACAGGGCCAGCATGAACAGCAGCGCCAGCACCGCTGCGGCCAGCATCAGGCGCAGGCGCAGCGAACGAATCACAGGCAGCGCTCGGTGAACAGGTAGCCCAGGCCACGTACCGTGTCGATGGGCTTGAAGCCGTTGTCGCCCTCGAGCTTGCGGCGCAGGCGGCCGATCAGCACTTCTATCACGTTGGGGTCACGCTCGCCGTCGTCGGGGTACAGCTGCTCCATCAGACGGTCCTTGGCCACCACCTGCTGGTGATGGCGCATCAGGTATTCGAGGATGCGGTATTCGTAGGCGGTCAATGCCAGGGGCTGGTCATCGAGCAGCGCCTGCTTGCGGTTGAGGTCCAGGCGCAGGGGGCCTGCGATGATGGTCGACTGGGTGAAGCCGCTGGAGCGGCGCAGCAGCGCATTCAGGCGCGCCTCCAGCTCTTCGAACTGGAACGGCTTGACCACGTAGTCGTCGGCACCGGCGGCCAGGCCTTCGACCTTGTCCTGCCAGTTGCCACGGGCGGTGAGAATCAGGATAGGAAATGTCTTGCCCTGGCTGCGCAGTTGGCGGATCAGGTCCAGCCCGCTCATGCCCGGCAGGCCCAGGTCGACGATGGCCAGGTCGTGATTGAACTGTTCGGCCTGGTACAGCGCCTCCTCGGCATTGGCCACCGCTTCGACCACATGCCCGCTTTCGCTCAGACGGCTGAACAGGTGATGCCGCAACAGGGCTTCATCCTCGACCACCAGCAGTTTCATACGCTCCTCCATAACCAGGCCCGGCCTGCTTGGCCGGGCATCTCGCTACATAACGGCAGAATAACAGCGAACCGGCCAGAGTGAAGGCCGGTTCGGGTATTGCGCGGGGGTTCAGAACAGGTAGTTGGCCGACAGGTAGGTTTGCGCGCTGCTTTTCAGGCGCAGGGCACCGAGCTTGTCGCCGTCGTGCTCGGACAGTTCGGTGGTGGCGTTGCTGCGCAGGTAGCGGTAGCCCAGCTCGACCGAAGCATTGCTGCTGACCTGTTGCAGTACGCCAGCCTGCAGGCCGTAGGCGTAGCCGGTGTCGGTGTCGCGGCTGTAGCCGGAGGATTCCTGGCTGAGCTTGGTCACGCCCAGGCTCGCACCGCCGAATGCCTTGGTGCTGCTACCCAGCGGATAGAACACGTCGTAGCTGCCCAGCAGGTTTTCCTGGCGCATTTTCAGGCCGCTGTGGTTGTTGGAGACGTTGTCGTAGGTGAGGTAGTAGCGGCCCTGGTCGTTCTGCTGACCAATGCGCGCACCCCAGGTGCCGTCCTTGCTGATGATGCCGTCGGTGTTGAGGTGGTCGGTGTTGCTGCTGAGCAAGCCGGACTTCTTGATCTTGTCGCTGGTCTGGCCGTAGGTGAGGCCGGCGAAGGTGGTGTCGGCAGCCTGTACCAGGGAGCTGGCACCCAGCATGGTGATGGCGATCAGTACGGTATTGAGGCTTTTCATGAGTGTGTACTCCAGAGTGATGCGCGGTGTTTGTGTGGGAGCTAGAGTAAGCAGGGCGCCCTGAACCGCCGCTGAATGCTGGCTGAACCCCGGCTGAACGAGCGGGCATCAACGGAAAAAAGGAGACTGACCATGCGTTACCTGCTCGCACTTGCCCTGATCGGCGCCACTGGCCTGGCCCAGGCTGCGGTGCAAACCCGCCAGATCGACTACCAGGACGCCGACGGCAAGCGCCTGGTGGGCTACTACGCCTATGACGACGCCGTGAAGGGCGAACGTCCCGGGGTGGTGGTGGTGCACGAATGGTGGGGGCTGAACGACTATGCCAAGCGCCGTGCCCGCGACCTGGCCGGGCTGGGCTACAGCGCGCTGGCCATCGACATGTATGGCGACGGCAAGAACACCGAGCACCCGGCCGATGCGCAGGCGTTCATGGCGGCGGCCTTGAAAGACCCGAAGACGGCGGCAACACGCTTCGATGCCGGGGTCGAGTTGCTGAAGATCCAGCCGCAGACCAACCCCGACAAGATCGCCGCCATCGGCTACTGCTTCGGCGGCAAGGTGGTGCTGGACGCTGCGCGGCGCAGTGAGCCGCTGGCGGGGGTGGCGAGCTTTCACGGAGCGCTGGTGACGGCCACGCCGGCAACCAGCGGCAGTGTGAAGGCGCCGTTGCTGGTGGAGCATGGCGCCAGCGACAGCATGGTCACGCCCGAGCAGGTGGCTGCGTTCAGGAAGGAGATGGAGGCAGCCGGCGCCGACCTGAAGTTCGTGAGCATCCCGGGGGCCAAGCATGGCTTCACCAACCCGGATGCCGACCGCCTGAGCCACGGCGAGCACGGCGGGCCGGATATCGGCTATGACAAGGCCGCCGATGAAAGCTCGTGGGCAGACCTGCAGGTGTTTTTGAAGAAGGTGTTTGACTGAAGCCCGCTTGGCGGCAACGCTGGCTCCTGCGACAGGCCGCGTGAACCTGTAGGCGCCAGCGTTGCTGGCGAAGGCTCGTGGGCCACGGCACAATAGCGCCCATGAATCGACTCCCGCACTGCTGCGCCCCGCTCCAGCACCACTGGCCCCTGCCCCACCCGGTCCCCGGTGCGGTGCTGGTCAGCTGCGCCTTCGACCCGGCCAACCTCGCCGCCGATGACTTCCGGCGCGCCGCCATCGAACCCACCCCCAGCCTGCAACGCTCGGTGGCCAAGCGTCAGGCCGAGTACCTGGCCGGCCGCGTGTGCGCCCGCGCCGCCCTGCAGCGCCTGGACGGGCGCGACTACCTGCCCGCCACCGGCGACGACCGCGCCCCCCTATGGCCGGCCGGCATCAGCGGCTCGATCACCCACGGCAAGGGCTGGGCGGCCGCCGTGGTGGCCCGCAGCAGCGACTGCCAGGGCCTGGGCCTGGACCAGGAAAACCTGCTGGAGACCGAACGCGCCGAACGCCTGATGGGCGAAATCCTCACTGCCGATGAGCTGCAGCGCATGGACCGCAGCCAGCTGAGCCTGACCACCACGCTGACCTTCTCCCTCAAGGAAAGCCTGTTCAAGGCGCTGTACCCCATCGTGCACAAGCGCTTCTATTTCGAGCACGCCGAACTGCTGGAATGGTCCGCCGATGGCCACGCCCGCCTGCGCCTGCTCACCGACCTGTCGCCGCTGTGGTGCCACGGCCGTGAAATCCAGGGGCAGTTCAGCCTGCAGGGCGATCAGCTGCTGAGCCTGGTCAGCGTGTGAGCCGCAGGCTTACAGCGGGCACTGCGCGCAGCGCCCTACCCACTCGACCTTGTAGCTCAGGCAACAGGTGCGCCTGACCCGCCGCCCGTCAGGGGTGTAGCGCACCGCGCCGTACAGCGGGTTGCCGGGCGTCTCCAGCAACCGCTGGACCTCGGGCCGCTCACCTGCAATCTGCTCCAGGCAGTCACCGGCATTGCCCCACAACACCGCCGCCGGCACGCTGCCCAGCACGGCCAGTTGCTCGACGATGGCTGGCAGGTGCCGTTCCAGTACCGCCACCACACCGCCCACCGCCGCGGACGTCGACAGGTCGGTTGGCAGGCCGCGCCCATCCAGCGTCACCGCCAGCGCCTGAACCTGCAACGGGGCGCGCCCGACCAGGGCCGCACGCCACAGCACGGCGAAATAGTACTTGGACCATTGCGACACCAGCACCGGCCGTTGCGCCGGCATCAGCTCGGGGCCGTACAGCCCCAGCAGCAGGGCATCGAAGGCGTCGGGGCGCAACAGCTCAGCGAGCCTCAAGGCCGTCCTCCTGCGCCTGCTCCGCGTCATGCGCGCGTGGCCAGCTCAGGCTGAAGCAGGCACCACCCAGGCGCTCGCTCTTGCCGATCAGGGCGCGCCCGGCATGCCAGTAGATGATCCGCCGCACGATCGACAAGCCCAGCCCGTGCCCGCCAGAGGCGCGGGTACGGCTGTCGTCCAGGCGGGTAAAGGGCGTGAAGATGCGCGACCAGGCGCTTTGCGGCACCCCCGGCCCATCGTCCTCGACGTCGATGCGACAGCGCTGGGCGCCCAGTTGATAGCTCAGGCTGACCTGCGACTCGGCGTGGCGCATCGCATTGCTCACCAGGTTCTGCAGGGCGCGGTGCAGGTAGCGCGGCTCGGCCTCGACCCACGCCCCCTGCTCGCCGCCCTGGCACGGCCCGCGCAGCACCCGCACCTCGCGGCGCAGCGGCGCCAGTTCGGCAATCACCTGGTCGAGCAAGGCGTCCAGGTCGATACGCTGGAAGTTCAGGGCCGGCGCCCCTTGCTCAAGACGTGCGTAGGTGAGCATCTCGTCGACCAGTCGGTCGAGGTCCTGAATGTCGTTGTCCATGCCCAGCAGGTATTTCTCGCGGGCGTGCTCGCTGCTGGCGTTCTCGACCATCTCCAGGCCAAAGCGCAGGCGCGCCACCGGGGTGCGCAGCTCATGGGACACCGCCCGCACCAGTTCGCGCTGCATGTTCAGCGATTGCTGCAGGTGCCCGGCCATATGGTTGAACGCCGCGGCCAGGCGCCCCACCGAGTCGGCGTCGTCCGCTGCCACCCGCACGTCCAGGCTACCCTGGGCAATCTGCGTGGCCGCCGCCTCCAGGCCCGACAGACGCCGCTCCAGCTGGCGCACCAGCAGGTACACGATCAGGCCGATCAGGCACAGCCCCAGCGCCGCGATCACCAGCAGCATCTGCGGTGGATACGGGTTCATCTGATACAGCGGCCCGATCTCCAGCACCCAGGGCGTGGCCACCATGCCGGCGAACACGCGGATCGAGTTGCCGTCCTTGCCCAGCGCCATCACGGTGTCGCCTTCGTCGACGCGACGGCGCTGGTCGCCGTCCATGTCGGTCTGGTCGAGGCTGAGCAGGCGCAGGTCGAAGCCGAACCCCTTGCTCTGCTTGAGTTCGGCCAGGCGCTGCGGCTGCTCGCCCACCGGGTAGCGCACCAGTTCGTCGGCCAGCAGGTAGATGGTGGCGCGGGCCAGTTGCTCGCTGATCTGCTGCACCTCGCCGGTCAGCAACAGGTTCTGCCCGCGCACCTGGCGCAGCACCCGCGCCGCATGGGGGCCGGTGCGCTGCACTAGCACATGCCCGCGTTGCAGGCGGGTGCGCTGGCTACCGTCGAGGGCGGCCTGATCGATCGAGGCGAGGGCCAGCGGAATGCCCAGCAGGCGCCCCCATATCGCCAGCGCCCGGGTACGCTCCACATCGCTCATGGGGGCCAGGTTGTCGGCCATCAGGGTAAAGGTGCCGTGGGCCAGGCGCTCGCGGTACTGCTCGGCACGCACCTCGTTGAGCAGGTGCAGGCTGAGCGCGCCCAGCAACGCCACCAGCACCAGGGCGGCCAGCATGCCGCCGTAGATGCGCAGGAAGATCGAGTTCATTCAACCAGGCCCAGCGCCTGGGCAGCCTCGCCCACGAACAGGTAGCCTTTGCTGCGCACCGTCTTGATCATGCGCGGGTGGTCGGGGTCGTCGCCTATCTTGGGGCGGATGCGCGAAATGCGCACATCAATGGAGCGGTCCTGGCCGTCATAGCCCACCCCGCGCAGGGAGGTAAAGATCTCTTCGCGGGACAGGATGCGCCCCGCGTTGCTCACCAGCAGCCACAGCAGGTCGAACTCGGCAGCGGTCAGCTCGATGCCGTTGTCGCCAAGCCAGGCTTCGCGCAGGGTGTTGTCCACCCGCAGCGGGCCGAACTGAAGGCTCTGGCGCTCGCCCGTGGTGGCCGGCACCTCGGTGCGGCGCAGCAAGGCGTTGATCCGCGCCAGCAACAGGCGCGGGCGCACCGGCTTGCACACGTAATCGTCGGCGCCCAGGTCCAGGCCCTGCACCTGGTCCAGGTCCTCGCTGCGCGCGGTGAGCATCAGGATGACCCCGTTGTACTGCGTGCGCACCTTGCGGCAGATGCTCAGGCCGTCCTCGCCGGGCAGCATCAGGTCGAGGATCACCAGGTCTGGCTGCTCGGCCACGATGCGCGCCGCCGCCTTCGCCCCATCGCCCTCCACCGCCACGTCGAAGCCATTGGCTTGCAGGTAGTCACGGGTCAGCTCGGCTAGACGCTCGTCATCCTCGACGATCAACACCTGACTGTTGGGCTGCTGCACGGATCACCTCGGCTGGGCTTTTTATTGTTGGAGTGAAGCCCTTCAATAAAGGGCAACATTGGCCCGCGATACTA
This sequence comes from Pseudomonas palmensis, assembly GCF_049942755.1. Lineage (NCBI taxonomy): Bacteria > Pseudomonadati > Pseudomonadota > Gammaproteobacteria > Pseudomonadales > Pseudomonadaceae > Pseudomonas > Pseudomonas palmensis. The sequence continues at coordinate 3,638,586 of NZ_CP187958.1, read as the reverse complement.
CCACTGCCGGGCGCCGGAAAAAGCCGCGCCAAAGTCGCTGGACAAGTGCGCTTTTTGTGATAGGGTTCGCGCCCTCAAAAATGCCCCTGCGACGCTTTGCCCGGGCAAAAAAAGAGTGACGAGCGGTGGAATGGCGGTGGGACGCGGCCTACAAGGCTTTGCCCATAATCACGCACAATCTACCCACACGTTATCCACAGGCCACTGCCTTGCAATACCCCCGATACCGCATTATCTTGTATCCCCAGCGCGACAAAACACTACATGTTGGGTTTTGAACAAAAATCCAAGCACAAGTGGAGCAGAGAACTCAAGCCTTCAGAGGCGCTTTTTTTGCTTGAACTTTGATTGAAATTCGCAGCCAAACCGCTCCTGCGGAAGGCGACCGGTGCAAGCCCGCGACGGGCCTTGTTTCGGGTACGGGTGTTGCAAGTGCAACCCCGTCAGCAACAGTTTTTGGGCCGTGGCCCAGAACCTTTGACTTCGGCCAGGGAGCGGCAAGCGATTGCCCCTTTTTTTCCTGATCTGTCCCGAAGTCGGTAGCCCCTGCCCGGCCAGGCGCGCATGCGCCGGTGGGCAAGTTGGCGAGCTTTCGGACGGAACGGTAGGTGCCCAAAAGGCATCTGAACAAACATAGAGAACGTGGAGACACCCATGCAAACCGACACAACTCGCGAGAACCCGCAAGCGCTGGCGCCGCAGGCCGCTGATTCGAACCAGGATCTGGCTGCCACCGCCCCCGGCCAACTGCGCGTGATCAAGCGTAACGGCACTGTCGTCGCCTACACCGACGACAAGATCACCGTGGCCATCACCAAAGCGTTCCTCGCAGTTGAAGGCGGCACCGCTGCCGCCTCGTCGCGCATCCACGACACCGTCGCCCGCCTGACCGAGCAGGTCACCGCCACCTTCAAGCGTCGCATGCCTTCGGGCGGCACCATCCATATCGAAGAGATCCAGGACCAGGTCGAACTGGCCCTGATGCGTGCCGGCGAGCAGAAAGTCGCCCGTGACTACGTGATCTACCGTGACCAGCGTGCCAAGGAGCGTGCCACCCGCACTCCGGCCGACGCCTCGGTACAGCCGCACCCGAGCATCCGCATCAGCCTGGCCGACGGCAGCTTCGCGCCGCTGGACATGAACCGCCTGAACACCATCATCACCGAGGCCTGCGAAGGCCTGGCCGAAGTCGATGGCGAGCTGATCCAGCGCGAAACCCTGAAGAACCTGTACGACGGCGTGGCCATCAAGGACGTCAACACCGCCCTGGTGATGACCGCCCGTACCCTGGTAGAGCGCGAGCCGAACTACTCGTTCGTCACCGCCCGCCTGCTGATGGACACCCTGCGTGCCGAAGGCCTGAGCTTCCTCGAAGTGGCCGACAGCGCCACCCACCACGAAATGGCCGAGCTGTACGCCAAGGCGCTGCCTGCCTACGTGGCCAAGGGCGTGCAGTTCGAACTGCTCAACCCTGCCCTGGCCGACTTCGACCTGGAGCGTCTGGGCAAGGCCATCAACCACGAGCGCGACCAGCAGTTCACCTACCTGGGCCTGCAGACCCTCTACGACCGCTACTTCATCCACAAGGATGGCGTGCGCTTCGAGCTGCCACAGGTATTCTTCATGCGCGTGGCCATGGGCCTGGCGCTGGAAGAGAAAGACAAGGAAGCCCGTGCGATCGAGTTCTACAACCTGTTGTCGTCGTTCGACTACATGGCCTCGACCCCGACCCTGTTCAACGCCGGCACCCTGCGTCCGCAGCTGTCGAGCTGCTACCTGACCACCGTGCCGGACGACCTGTCGGGCATCTACCACGCGATCCACGACAACGCCATGCTGTCGAAATTCGCCGGTGGCCTGGGCAACGACTGGACCCCTGTGCGTGCACTGGGCTCCTACATCAAGGGCACCAACGGCAAGTCCCAGGGCGTCGTGCCCTTCCTCAAGGTGGTCAACGACACCGCTGTTGCGGTCAACCAGGGCGGCAAGCGCAAGGGCGCGGTCTGTGCCTACCTGGAAACCTGGCACCTGGATATCGAAGAATTCATCGAGCTGCGCAAGAACACCGGTGATGACCGTCGTCGTACCCACGACATGAACACCGCCAACTGGATCCCCGACCTGTTCATGAAGCGTGTCTTCGATGACGGCAAGTGGACCCTGTTCTCGCCAAGCGAAGTACCAGACCTGCACGACCTGACCGGCAAGGCCTTCGAAGAGCGCTACGAGTACTACGAAGCCCTGACCGAGTACAACAAGATCAAGGTGTTCAAGACCGTCCAGGCCAAAGACCTGTGGCGCAAGATGCTGTCGATGCTGTTCGAGACCGGCCACCCGTGGCTGACCTTCAAGGACCCGTGCAACCTGCGTTCGCCGCAGCAGCACGTGGGCGTGGTACACAGCTCGAACCTGTGCACCGAGATCACCCTGAACACCAACAAGGACGAGATCGCGGTCTGCAACCTGGGCTCGATCAACCTGCCGAACCACATCGTCGACGGCAAGCTGGACACCGCCAAGCTGCAGCGCACCGTGAACACTGCCGTGCGCATGCTCGACAACGTGATCGACATCAACTACTACTCCGTGCCGCAGGCGCGCAACTCGAACCTCAAGCACCGCCCTGTGGGCCTGGGCATCATGGGCTTCCAGGACGCGCTGTACCTGCAGCACATCCCGTACGGTTCGGACGCTGCGGTCGAGTTCGCCGACAAGTCGATGGAAGCGGTCAGCTACTACGCGATCCAGGCCTCCTGCGACCTGGCCGATGAGCGTGGCGCCTACGAGACGTTCCAGGGCTCGCTGTGGTCCAAGGGCATCCTGCCGCTGGACTCGCAACAGATCCTGATCGAGCAACGTGGCCAGCAGTACATCGATGTCGACCTGAACGAGAGCCTGGACTGGGCACCGGTACGTGCCCGTGTGCAGAAAGGCATTCGCAACTCGAACATCATGGCCATCGCACCGACCGCGACCATCGCCAACATCACCGGCGTTTCGCAGTCGATCGAGCCGACCTACCAGAACCTGTACGTGAAATCGAACCTGTCGGGCGAGTTCACCGTGATCAACCCGTACCTGGTCCACGACCTGAAGGCCCGCGGCCTGTGGGACTCGGTCATGATCAACGACCTGAAGTACTACGATGGTTCGGTGCAGCAGATCGAGCGTATTCCGCAGGAGCTCAAGGACCTGTACGCCACCGCGTTCGAAGTCGAGACCAAATGGATCGTCGATGCAGCCAGCCGTCGCCAGAAGTGGATCGACCAGGCCCAGTCGCTGAACCTGTACATTGCCGGCGCTTCGGGCAAGAAGCTGGACGTGACCTACCGCATGGCCTGGTACCGTGGCCTGAAAACCACCTACTACCTCCGTGCCCTGGCCGCCACCAGCACCGAGAAGTCGACCATCAGCACCGGCAAGCTCAACGCCGTGTCCAGCGGTGGCGACAGCGCCCCGGTCCAGGCAGCAGCGCCAGCCGGCCCTGCCCCAGTGCCAAAAGCCTGCGCGATCGACGAGCCGGACTGCGAAGCCTGCCAGTAAGGCCTGAAGGCGCCGCTTGCAAGCGGCGCCTTGCGCCTACCCTGTAGGCGCTGGCCTTGCCAGCGAAGAGGTCGGCACAACCACCGGCCTCTATCGCCGAACACCCAGGTGCGGGTCACCCCGCCCTCCCCGAGGGGCTGCGCCCCCGGAAGCATTCCAAGATTTTGCGTGCACACCTTAACCGCGAGCAGCGCAACCCTAGATCCAACCGGCCATACTCTTTCATGGCCCTCAAGCAGGAGACCCATCATGCTGAGCTGGGACGAATTCGAAAACGAAGACGGCGAAGTCGCCGCCAAAGGTCAAACCGCCTCTCAGGTGGCTGAAGCGGGCATCGACAAGCTCGACAGCGCTGGCGGTGTGGCCGCGCAGGAAGCCCGTGCAGTGACCGCCGCCGACTCCGACGCGGTCAAGCGCGCCAAGGCGGCCCTGGACGATCTCGACATCGCCGAAGGCCTGGCCGAGCTGGAAGGCTCTGCTGCCCGTGTAGCGGTCGACGAGAAGCGCATGATCAACTGCCGCGCCGACCTCAACCAGCTGGTACCGTTCAAGTACGACTGGGCCTGGCAGAAGTACCTGGATGGCTGTGCCAACCACTGGATGCCGCAAGAGGTCAACATGACCGCGGACATCGCCCTGTGGAAGACCCCCGAAGGCCTGACCGACGACGAGCGTCGCATCGTCATGCGCAACCTGGGCTTCTTCTCCACCGCCGACTCGCTGGTTGCCAACAACCTGGCACTGGCCGTGTACCGCTTGATCACCAACCCCGAGTGCCGCCAGTACATCCTGCGCCAGGCGTTCGAAGAGGCGATCCACACCCACGCGTACCAGTACTGCATCGAATCGCTGGGCATGGATGAAGGCGAGATCTTCAACATGTACCACGAGATCCCTTCGGTCGCGAAAAAGGCCGCCTGGGGCCTGCGCTACACCCGTGCCATCTCGGACCCGGAGTTCGACACCGGCACCGTCGAGACCGACAAGGAGCTGCTGCGCAACCTGATCGCCTACTACTGCGTACTCGAAGGCATCTTCTTCTACTGCGGCTTCACCCAGATCCTGTCGATGGGTCGTCGCAACAAGATGACCGGCGTTGCCGAGCAGTTCCAGTACATCCTGCGTGACGAGTCGATGCACCTGAACTTCGGTATCGACGTGATCAACCAGATCAAGATCGAAAACCCGCACCTGTGGGATGCCGAGATGAAGGAAGAGGCCTCGCAGATGATCCTGCAGGGTACCCAGCTGGAAATCGAATACGCACGCGACACCATGCCACGCGGCGTGCTGGGCATGAACGCGGCGATGATGGAGGACTACCTCAAGTTCATCGCCAACCGTCGCCTGTCGCAGATCGGCCTGAAGGAAGAGTACCCAGGTACCACCAACCCGTTCCCATGGATGAGCGAAATCATGGACTTGAAGAAAGAGAAGAACTTCTTCGAGACGCGGGTTATCGAGTATCAGACTGGCGGCGCGTTGAGCTGGGATTGATTTCCCGCGCGTGGATGCTGCAAAAAGAGGCTGCCGCAAGGCGGCCTTTTTTGTGCCTGGCTTGTTTCAGAGGTTTTCGCATGCTGTTGGTCGCTGCGCCTGCTAGCGTCTGTCAGCCAGGGTCACGCTGGAACCCCGGTAGGAGCCAGCCTTGCTGGCGAAGAGGCCAGCAGACCTTGCGCACTACTACAGTTGACCCGGCAAAAACTGCGGCACCCTGGCCTTCAACAGTTCAACCAACTCCGGCGCCATGAACCCATAGTCGTCCGGGATGCCCAGGCAAACGATACGCTTGTCGCCCAGCACCGAGCGGAATCGCGCCGACAGTTTCTTGCGGTGCGCCTGCTCCATCACGATCACCAGGTCTGCCCACGCCAGCAACTCGTTGCCCACCGGCACGTCCGCATCATTGCCCACACCGGCAGAGGCCGTCTCCACCCCCGGCCAGTCGGCAAATACCTGTTCAGCCGTGGGGCTGCGCAAGCGGTTCTGAGTACACACGAACAGTACATGCAGTGTCATTGATTACCTGGAATTACAACAAGATTAGGGTTGGCAGACAGCCCATCGCGGGGCAAGCCCGCTCCCACAGGAGGGCGCAAACACTTTGTGGGAGCGGGCTTGACCCGCGATGGCGTCGGCAAATCAGAGGGTCGCGCGATGGCTACCCGCGTTGCGAATCGAAAAACCGATACAACGCCCGCAAACCGATCACGACGGCCTCGACCGAAGCCGCATGCTCCTGCGGCTGCAACGCCTCGACTTTTTCGATGTTCTCGTCCAGCCCATGCAGCGCAATCGCCTCCAGGTGCCGTACCTGCACCGGCGGCAGCGCCGGCCAGCGCGCTACCTGCACACCCCGCAAATAGCCGAAGCACCACTCCTCGACCACCACCTGCGGATCAGGCTCGGACTCGTCTTCGAGAAACAACGGCTCGAAGGCATCACACGCCTCACTGAGCTCGCCCGCCACGTTGTTCATGTAGCGCATCAACAATGCCGAAAACGCCTCGGCCTCGGCCGGCTTCTTGAACCGCGGCGCTCTGCCGCCGGTCACTTCGGGCAGCCATTCGTTGGGCGTCAACAACACGGGCGAACTGGCCAGCGCCACCAGAAAGCCATCCAGCTCCGAGAGCGTGAGGATGGCTTCATCGTTACCGTACTTGAGCAGAAAACCATCAAGACGGGTCATTTCCTTATCGTTCAAAGGCTGTACAAAAGCTGTCATGGCATAGCCTCAAGGCGGGATCCTGCCGTAACACTACATCACCCCGCCCTTCAGCGCTTACCCGGCGCCCGTCAGCCACCCCACAAATGGCAGGATCATCAGCGTGCAGGCAGCCATCGACAGCACGTTGCCAATGTACCCATGCAGATGGCTGGGCAGGCGCTGGCTGATTGCGACCGCCAATGGCGGTGCCATCACCGCGCCCAGGCCGGCACTGAGCACCACCACCTCCCACGTGCCACCCAATGTCAGCACCGCCGCCGGCACCACGGAAACGATCGGGATGTAGGTCGGGTACCACCCCTCTGCATCCATTGCCTGCGCCACAACAGCACGCCGATCAGCGACGCCAGCGCCTGCCCGCCCACCATCTCCAGCACCAGCTGCGAGCCGTAGGCCGGCCCGGCCGGCGACAGCAGGTAGGCCGCCAGCACGCCGAGCAACAAGCCCAGGCTGGCCAGCTCATTGCCGAAGAACGGCGCCTCGCTGAAGTCGGCCAGCACCCGTCGCAGCGTCCAGCCAACGCCGTAGTGCGGTGTCGCTCTCTCGACGACCGGTGCCGGTGGCGGCGCATCGACAGGCGGCGTCGAGCGCACCAGGCCTGCAAACCGCCGGCACAGCATGAACGCCAGCACGCTCGCCACGGCCATGCCGCCAACATTGCCGATCACCACCGGCAAGCCCAATGGGTAGCACAGGTAGTTGACCAGCAGCAGGCTCGCTGGCGTCACCAGCAGTGCCCCCAGCAACGCGCCATTGATCGCGACCTTCCAACCGCCGCCGAACAGCAGCACCATCGCCGCCGGCAGCGAGACGAACGCGACGAAGGTGGGTTGCCAGGTGCTTGCGCTGAGCGTCCAGCCCCACAGCACATGGCTGAACACCAGCCCCAGCAGCGAACTGGTCACCAGCCAGGGCCACAACCCGGTGCCATAGCAGATCGCAAAGCCCTGCCATGCCCGGCCCGTGCGGTGCGCCCAATGGGCCAGCGCGGCGCCCAGCAGCAACCCGATCGCCGGCAGCTCATGCTTGTAGAACGCTACCTCGCTGATATCGCCGACGATCCAGCGCAACCGCGCCAGCGGCTCGTGCAGGTTGGCGACCATGTGCGCGTAGTCGGGCCATACCCCGACCCAGGATGCCGCACGCCCGCTGATGACCTCGATGAACACCCCGGTGCCCAGCGACACACACACGCACATCAGCAGCAAAGGCAGAAAGCCCGCCTCCACCTTGTCGATTGACTTGTCCATGGCGACTCCTCAGCGCGGCAGCGCTGGATGCTGGTCATAACCCAGCATTGCGCCATAGCAATCGGTGCGACGGTCCCGTGGCAGGTCATTCAGGCTGTTCCAGACCGGCGCGCTGCGTGCAGTGCTGAGGTCGACATCGGCATACAGGATGCACTCGTCCTCGGCGCCCCCCACCTTGCCCAACGGCCAGCCATTGGTGCCCGCGATCAGCGAACACCCCAGAAAACGCCCGCCACGCTCGCTGCCGATGCGGTTGGCGGCGGCAATGTAGACATTGTTGACGTGGGCCGCAGTGATGGTGAGGTACGAGGCCATGCACCTGCCGCTGGCATCGAACAGCGGGGGCGGTGTCCACACCCAGTTGTTCAGGCTGCAGATGATGTCTGCACCCTGCAACGCAAGCAGGCGTGGCACCTCGGGAAACCATACGTCCCAGCAGATCATCAGGCCGATCCGCCCGATCGGGGTTTCAAACACCGGAAAGCCCAGATCACCGGGGCTGAACCAGAGCTTTTCCTGGTTCCACAGGTGTGCCTTGCGGTAATGGCCCAGCAGGCCGTCGGGGCCGAACAGCACCGCGCTGTCATACAGCTTGAGGCCATCGCGCTCGGCAAATCCTGCCACCAGGTACACCTGATGCTCCCGGGCGAAGGCGCGCCAGGTCTTGATGCTGGGACCTTCATCGAGGGTTTCGGCATGCGCATAGGCTTCTGCTCGGGTCTCGAAGGTGTAGCCGGTGTTGGCAAGCTCGGGCAGCACGATCAGGTTGGCGCCGTCATGCACCGCCTCTTCGGCGAGCTGCAGACCTTTGCACAAGTTGTTGTCGCACTGGTCCAGCCCGACCTGAGGGTCGAACTGGATCACGGCAATACGCACGGGGCTGACCGGGACAGAGGGTGCAGGCATGGAAGTGTCCTTTTTGTTGTTCGAGTTGTCGTTTGGAGGCTTTCCAGTGGACAAAACAACCCTCAAGAGGGACAAGTCGGCCCCTTCCGACAATGCTGCAAGGCCGCTCTGCGCCTGTAGGAAAGGCCTACCGGGACGCCTGGGGCTGAATGCGATAGTGCGGATAGACCGCCATGCTGAAACCGCCGTTGAACAGCGCCCCGGTGTCGTTGCACAGGTTGATCACGGCATCGATCGCGGTACGCAGGCAGGGCTCGGTCCAGCCTGCATCCACCGAGAACGACTCGCCTGCCAGGTACAACCCGCTGTGACGGGCATGCTCACGGCTGTATCGCATCAGGCTCAACGCATCGTAGTAGGTGCCGGCCCGGTAAAGCCTGGCGCAGCCCAGAGCATTGCGGTCGGTGACCCAACGCTGCACCCGCGCATTGCGGGTATCGACATACGGCGATAGCGGTGCCTGCACATTGCTGCACCGCAACAGGATCCGGTCCAGCTCCTGCACGCACTTTTCCACCAGTTGCTCATCGCTGAACGCGGCCAGCTTGGTCGCGTCGTCCTCCCAGGTGTAGCTGAGCAGGATGCAGTCGCTGGCATAGCGGTCGTTGTAGCGATAGGCATAAACATCGTGGATAAAGCTGTCAGTAACGAGAATTTGCGGGATGGCCTGATTACGTTGCAAAAAACTTTTCTGCAATGGCGCATACACCTTGCAGCTGGTTTCCCAATGCGCCGTCTTGTATGCATCGATGATCTGCTGAGGCAGCATTGCCGCAGTGAAGCCTTCAAGACGCACCGATGTCTCGATCAGCCAGGAAGGCAAGGTGACGATCACTGCGTCGAAGTCCTCGCTCTGCAACGTGCTCGATTGTAGGTCGCTGGCATGCCACTGGTACTGCACGCGAATCTGCTGGTTCGCCAGCTTGCGCAGGCCAGTAACCGGGCTGTCGGTAAGCAGCCCGTTGGGCAGGGCACTGAGGTGCTGGTAGGGAGATGCACCGGTTGGCGCCACCGGCATGAACAACAGGCATTCATCCAGAGCGGCCAGCCCCAGGTAGGTAGGTGACGCGAACGGCAGACCTCTGCTGTCGTATACAGGCTGATTGGCAACCAGCGGCGCGTCCAGCGGGTTACCCTGCTCGTCCACGCGGCCATGCACCAGCTGCAGGTGGCTGCTGAAGCCGAAGATCGCCGTTCGCAGCGGATAAAGGCTGCAGACATCATAGAAAGCCCCCCAGCTGCCGTCGCCGATACCGATGGCATAGAACAACGCGGACTCTGCCGCGCTCATGCCCAGGCCGCCGAAGTCGCCGGGCGTTTCGGGGTTCCACACATCAATTGCCGGCAACCTGACCAGGTCCCGAAACGACATTGCCTGATAGCGTTCAACAATGGCGGCCCACAGGTCTTCCCACTGCTCGCCGCCATAGGCTTGCGCCACGGTTTCGGTCATCCGGTCGGCAAACACCCGCCACTTTTCATGTACCTGTTGCAAGGTGGCCGTAGGTGGCGGTGTCCGGCCGTCAGCGTTGTCCCAGATCAACAGCGTCGGCTCGCCCTCGCCGTCCAGCAGGCCTTCACGCAGGTAGATGCCTGTCGAGCGTACGGCAGGCGTACCCGGGTTGGGAAAATCGGACAAGCGCAGATCGAACTGACTGGCGTAGTACGCCATCAACGAGCGCCCCTCTTTCGGCGCTTCGCCACTGCGATTGAACAACGGCATGCGCATGGCGCCCATTTCGAACGGCGTCGAAGGCTCCCTGTCGCCTGGGCCAGGGTCGACGATGGTCATGTGCCGACCGCCGATCCGTTGCGACTTTTCGATCAGGGTGATGTGCTGGAAGCCGCAACGCAGCAGCTCGCGGGCGGCAGTCAAACCGGTAACGCCGGCACCGATGATGCAAATGCGGTGCTCGGCGCGACGGGCTTGGGCGATACCACCGACCTGCTCGAGCAACCTGCGGTAGTCAAAACACAGATCGGGCGGGTTGGGGAACCGCGCCGACCAGCCTTCGGCATTACCCGCCAAGGGGGTCGCAACATCAGCGGGATGGTTGTAGGTGGAACCGATAGTCATGGGCTGCTCTCTGCTTGAAGTGGCGGAGCAGAGAGCTTGAAGTCGCTGCAGGCTGCAGCGGTGCTACATAGTTGAACGCCCTCACTCCGGCAGTTCGAGCGCCACCCCACCTGCATGCTGCCTCACGATCCGATACGGCAGCACCGCCCAGCCCACCCCACGGCAATGGCGCTGCACGCTGTCGAACACCGGGTCGAACTGGATGCCTTCGGGGGTAAAGCGCCATGTGGGCATCTGCCACACCTGCGCCTGTGCGTAATCGCAGCCGTCCTCACCCACCTCGCCCAACATGTGCTGCGGATAAAGCTGCTTGAGCTGCTCCAGCAACCACGGCGCAAAGGTGCGCGAGCGGTAGTCCACATAGGCACCGAAACTCACGGTGGCGAACTGCTCGGGGTTGGGGCCAGGCTGGTACTCGTAGTGAAACGGCTTGCCCTCGCCCACCCACAGCACATCGTCCAGGGTCAGCTCCTTGCCCGACTCCACCGCCAGGTTGAGCGGCGCATCGGTGGGCAGCATCGGCGTGCCGTCGCAGCTGTAGTCCTGCACGATGCTGACACTGAGCAGCGCATTGCTCATGAACCGCGGCGTCACCGTCTGCCGGTAGTACCCGCCAGGGCGCCCCAGCAGCATGCACTGGTGGTAGGCCACCACATCACTGGACAGGCGCGCGCGCAGCAACTGGTTGAGGCGTGTGAGCTGCTGCGCAGGGTAACCGTCCTCGATCACGAACAGGCTTATCCCCGAGGACGGCTCGCTCAGCCAGCGCAGCGGGTAGCCTTGAAAGTGCTCAAGCTCGCCCGGCTTCAACGGCAGTTGCATCAGCCTCAGGTACTCATAGGGTGAGTCGGTGTACTGGCGGGCCAGGAACGGATCTGCACCCGACGGTACCTGCGGCAGTCGTGCCGGCAGCAGCGTGATCGGCAGGCGTTTGCCCTGGGCGCTTTGCCACTCACCTTGCAGGCCGCCCTGGGCAGCCGGCCACAGCGCGAGTGTTGGCAGCGAGTCGATGCCTGCCTCCGGGGCCGGCTCATGCCCCTCCACCAGTTGAATCCGCGTGCCCTGGATGCTGCCGGTGAGCTGCAGGTCGTGGTGATGCTTCACGTAGAAGTAACGCCCGCTGACATCCTCGGGCACGGCGCGGTCGAGCTCCAGCACGATCGACTGGGTACCCAGGGTACCGGTGAACACGTCGCTGTCCAAGCCCGCCTGGGCGGGCATGGCTGCGATCAAGGCCTGCGCGGCCAGCAGTGCGACGCAACATCCATGTTTCATGGGAAAAACGTCCGCTATTCAAGAGGGGTGAATTATGCCGACAAAGCCTGCGGCACAAGGCAACTAATTGAACGGCGGCGGATCTTTACTCAGAGCCCACCACGGAAGCCTCCCCCATGAACGAGCAGAAAAGCGGCAAGACCCCGGGCCTGTCAGCGGACGAAGAGCAGGAGGTCAGCCACAACCAGCCGCCACGTGCCGCTGTGCTCCACGAGATCATCCGCGCCCAGGGCGACAAGGAACTGCAGCGCACCATCGCGGCGCTGTGGTGGTCGGCACTGGCGGCCGGCTTGAGCATGGGCCTGTCGCTGATGGCGATGGGGCTGTTCTATTCCCGCCTGCCCGAGGGCGACAGCAGCCAGGTGATCGCCAGCCTGGGCTATTCGGCGGGCTTTCTGGCGGTGATTCTCGCGCGCCAGCAACTGTTTACCGAAAATACCCTGACCGCCGTGCTGCCGGTGATGACCAAACCCACGTTCAACAATGTGGGGCGCCTGTTGCGCCTGTGGGGCGTGGTGCTGTTCGGCAACCTGGTGGGCACCGTGCTGGTGTCGTACGTGATGCTGCACCTGCCGATCTTCGACACCAAGACCGATCTCGCCTTTCTCGAAGTGGGGCGCAAGGTCATGGAAAACGAGGTGGGCCAGATGTTTGCCAAGGGCATCATCTCTGGCTGGATGATCGCGACCATGGTGTGGATGATCCCGTCGATGGAGAACGCCAAGATCTGGATCATCCTGCTGATCACCTATCTCATGGCGCTGGGTGACTTCACCCATATCGTGGTTGGCTCGGTCGAGGTGTCGTACCTGGTGTGGGCCGGGGAAGTGAGCTGGCAGCAGTTCTGGCTGCACTTTGCCGCGCCGACCCTGGCGGGCAACATCGTGGGCGGCAGCTTCATCTTCGCGCTGATCAGCCATGCGCAGATTCGCAGCGACGCCGGCCTGCCCGATGAAACCCTGAGCAAGGGCCGCGAGCGCCCCTTGCCCGGCCGGCGCGACCCTAGCGACGCACCTTAACGCTGCCCGGAGGCCAACACGCCCGCCTGGGCCTGCTGTTGCTCCAGTGGAAGCCACCACGCGGTACCCCGCTGCGGTTGCACCAGGCTGACCCGCTCCCCCATCTGCGGGGTGCTCAGCAGTACCCGTGCGTTGGCCGCCAGGGCCATGATGCGGTCGAAGGGTTCATGCCAGGCGTGGGTGGACAGGTCGAAGGTGCCGTTGTGGATCGGCAGCAACCAGCGCCCGCGCAGGTCCAGGTGCGCCTGCAGGCTCTGCTCGGGCTGCATGTGCACATTGGGCCAGTTGACGTTGTAGGCGCCGGTTTCCATCAGGGTCACGTCGAAGGGCCCATAGCGTTCGCCGATCTGCCTGAAGCCCTCGAAATAGCCGGTATCGCCGCTGAAGAACAGGCGCAGGTCCTCATCGAGCACCACCCACGACGCCCACAGGGTGCGGTTGCTGTCGAACAGCCCGCGCCCGGAGAAGTGCTGCGCCGGGGTGGCGACGAACTGGATGCCCGCAACCTCCGTGGCCTGCCACCAGTCGAGCTGGCGCACCTTGGCCGCAGGCACGCCCCACCCGACCAGGGTGTCGCCCACCCCAAGCGGGGCAAGGAACACCTCGGTGCGCTCGGCCAGGGCCAGCACCGCCCGTTCATCCAGATGGTCGTAATGGTCGTGGGACAGTATCACCGCCGTGATCGGCGGCAGTTGCTCCAGCGCCAGCGGCGGCTGGTGAAAGCGCTGCGGGCCGGCCCACTGCACCGGCGAGGCGCGCTCGGCGAACACCGGGTCGGTGATGAAGAAACGATCGCGCAGCTTGAGCAGCACCGTGGAATGGCCCAGGCGCCACAGGCTGCGGTCCGGCGCGGCCAGCACCTGGGCCTGGCTCAGGGGGTGCACCGGTATCGGCAGGGTTGGCCGGGTGTCGGCCGGCTTGCTCAGAAACAGGAACTTGAAACCGATGCGCAGTTTTTTCAGCACCCCGTCGCGGGGCAACTGGGCCTGGTTGCGGTACCGCCCGTCCTGCTGCAGCGACGGCTGCGCGGGGGTTTCGGTGGCTTGTGCTGCAAGGGAAGCCATGAATGCAAATACTCCGACTAACCGTTTCAGGTGCATGCCCATTGCCCGTACCAACTGTGAAATGGCCTGCAAGGCCATTCTTGAACAGCCCGGCTTTGTTCAACAATATTCACGCAAATTATGCGATGAACGGCGTCAGGCAGATCGGCAAATCATGACTCAAATCAGCAACGGCAAGGGACTATCATTTGTCAGAAGAATTTACCTGCCGCGTATCATCGGCTCGGGTATCGGCCTGTTCAGCGTGCTCTCCGGCGTGCTGCCCCTGCAGCTGCCGTACTGGGTCGTAGCGCTGCTGGTGTTCAACGGGCTGGGCTGGCCGCACCTGGCCTACCAGCTCGGCCTGCGCTCGCAAGCCCCCTATCGCGCCGAACAGCGCAACCTGATGGTCGACTCGCTGATGGGCGGCTTCTGGGCCGGCACCGTGCAGTTCAACCCGCTGATCAGCGTCACCATCCTGGCCATGATGGGCATGAACAACGTCGCCGCCGGTGGTCAGCGCCTGTTTGTGCAAGGGCTGCTGGCCATGGGGCTGGGCATGGTGGCGGCGGTGGCGCTGTTCGGGCCGAGCCTGCAACTGGAGGTCAGCACCGTGCAGGTGTACGCCTGCCTGCCGATGCTGACCCTCTATCCGCTGGCGCTGGGCTGGGTGTGCTACCGCCTGGCGATCAAGCTGGCCGAGCACAAGCGCAGCCTCAGTGCGCTGAGCCGCACCGACAGCCTCACCGGCCTGTTCAACCACGGCTCATGGAAAGACCTGCTGCAGCTGCGCTTTCAGCTGTGCCAGCAGGCCCCGGCCCAGGCCGTGATCGCGATCATCGACATCGACCACTTCAAGACCATCAACGATGTGTATGGCCATGTGGTGGGTGACTGCGTGCTGCGCCAGCTGAGCGTCGAGCTCAAGCGCAACCTGCGCGAGGACGACGTGCCGGGGCGCTACGGCGGGGATGAATTCGGCGTGATCCTGCCCGGGTGCAGCCTGGAGCATGCCAGCCAGGTCATGGAGCGCCTGCGCCAGCGGGTCAACGAGTACCGCAACGAGCAGCTCCCGCAATTGCGCATCAGCCTGAGCATCGGCCTGGCCAGCTTCCAGCCAGGCTTCGCAGACTCCATGGTGTGGCTGAACGAGGCGGACAAGGCGCTGTATGCGGCCAAGCAGAGTGGCCGCAACAAGGTCAATGTGGCCCGCGGCGAGGTGGTGCCGCTGCGCCTGGCCTACCCGGACTGAAATGCAGGCACCACATTCCGGCGCCTTCGCCGGCATGGCCGGCTCCTGCAGCTAGGGCTTGCGGCCCTGTGTCACGCCCGCAAGCGGCGCTGGGCCGCGATCTCCGGCAGGTCGTTGCGACGCAGGTACACCCGCAACGGCTCGGTGATGTTCAACCGCTCGTCGACATTCTGCGCCAGCAGCACCTCGATCAGTTCGCGGCGCAAGGTCATCACCTCGCCGCCGCTCGCCTGCCACACGAATTCATCACTGGGGATGATGCTGTCGTCGGCCACGTCCATGCCGAACGAGTCTTCGCTGAAGCGCACGATATGCCGGCCCAGCTTGTGGTTGAAGCCTACGAAGCCCTTGAGCTGGTCGGCCGCGGCGCAGATATCCTGGGAAGTGATGTGCATGTCAAACCTCACTGAAGCATCGTCGAAGATGCGGGGTGAATGGAATTGGCACGCGGGGCGGGTCGTCTGCGGCCCTCTCTGACGGAGAAGCTCGACAGGCAGAGGTTACTAAAAACCCGCCTGCGCCTGACACCCTTTTTTTCGCTAAACTGCCAGACATCCTCACCTTGCCGCCAGCCACGTGGACGTTCCATGAGTACTGCCATCACCGCCGACCTTGCCACGATTGCGCGGATCAACGCCGTGCCGGCCATCCTCCAGGTGATCTGCGAAACCACCGGCATGCGCTTTGCGGCCGTGGCCCGTGTCACCGAGAACAACTGGACAGCCTGCGCCGTGCTCGACAACCTGGGCTTTGGCCTGGGAGTGGGCGGCGAGCTGGACGTGGCCACCACGCTATGCCACGAGATTCGCGGCAGCCACCAGACCATCGTGATCGACAAGGCCAGCGAGGACGCCCGCTACTGCCACCACCCCACCCCGCGCCTGTACCGCTTCGAAAGCTATATCTCGGTGCCGGTGTTCCGTACCAACGGCAGCTTTTTCGGCACCATCTGCGCGCTCGATCCGGCCCCGGCCGCCCTCACCGGCAGTGCCATCCAGCCGATGATGGAGTCCTTCGCGCGGCTGTTGACGATCCAGATCGAGAGCGAGGAAGCCGCCCAGCAGACCGAGGCGGCGCTGAAGAAGGAGCTGGCCATCGCCGAGCTGCGCGAACAGTTCATCGCGGTGCTCGGCCACGACCTGCGCAACCCGCTGTTCGCCATCACCGCCGGCGCCGAGCTGCTGGTCAAGCGCCTGGGCGATGCACGCTCGCGAACCATCGCCGAGCACATCCTCGCCTCCGGACGCCGTGCCACCGAACTGGTGCGCGATGTGCTGGACTTCGCCCGCGGGCGCCTGGGCAACGGCATCATGGTGAACATCCAGCCCTGCCCCGACCTGGACACCGCCCTGCGTCAGGTGGCCTCCGAGCTGCAACGGGTCTACCCGCAGCGGGTGATACGCCTGCATATCGATGACCTCAGCGGCATGTGCTGCGACCGCGAGCGGATCACCCAGCTGCTCTCCAACCTGCTGGCCAACGCGCTGAACCATGGCGACGCCAACAGCCCGGTAGATGTATCGGCGCGTATCGAGCAGCAGGTGTTCACCCTGGGCGTGCACAACCAGGGCGTGCCGATTGCCCCGGCGGTGATGGCGCAACTGTTCCAGCCGTTTTCGCGCCCGCTCGACGGCACCCCGCAAAGCGGCCTGGGGCTGGGCCTGTACATCGCCAACCAGATTGCCCTGGCCCATGGCGGGCGCATGGAAGTGGTGTCCAGCCGCGAGGCCGGCACGCTGTTCAGCCTGCGTCTGCCACTGGATCGAGTTGCCCCGCCAGAACCTGCTCCAGCCAACCCATGAACGCCGCCACCCGCAACGGCAGGTGCACCTGCCGAGCGAACAGCAATGACACCGGCATCGGCTCGGGCACCTGCTGGTCCAGCACGCTGACCAGTTGCCCGCTCTCCAGGTACTCGCGCACACCGGCAAAGGGCGCCTGGATGATGCCCAACCCGGCCAGGCAGGCGCTTTCGTAGGCATCGGTATTGTTCACCGTGACTGCACCGCCCATGGGCTGATACCGCGTCGTGGCGCCCTGTCGGTACTCGAACCCCGGGCAGCGCCCCCCCAGGTTCTGTACGTAGTGGATCAACTGGTGGTCGCGCAGGGCCTCCAGCCGTGTCGGCACCCCCATGCGCTGCAGGTAGGCAGGGCTGGCGCAGTTGACCATGCGCAGGCTGCCCAGGGGCCGGGCGACCAGCGCAAGGTCACTGAGCGCACCGATGCGCAGCACGCAGTCGAAGCCCTCGCGCACCAGGTCGACCTGGCGATCGGTGCAACTGATCTCCAGCGCCAGCCCCGGGTGCTGCTGCATGAACGCCGGCAAGGCCGGCAGAATGATGCGCCGTGCCATCAGCGTCGGCAGGTCGATGCGCAGGCGACCGTGCAACTGGGCCGGGTCTGGCCGAAACAGCCCTTCGAGCTCGTCCATTCGCGACAGCAGGTCTTTGCTACGCTCGTACAGTTGCAGGCCATCCTGGGTGGCCTGTACACGCCGCGTGGTGCGGTTGAGCAGGCGCGTGCCCAGGTGCCTCTCGAGCAGGCGCACCTGTTCCGAGACGGTAGAACGCGGCAGCCCCAGGCTCTCACCGGCCAGGGTGAAGCTCGACAGTTCGGCAACCCGCACAAAGGTGCGCAACAGCTCCAGCGTGTTCATCCAGCCCCCTTCATTGTTCGACCCTGCCGAACAGTATTTCCGAATCCAGCGGATTTATCAGTACCGGAGCGACCAATAGACTGTGCTCGACTTCAGCCACCCCGAGGAACCGACCATGACCCGCAAGATCGCACTGATTACCGGCGCCAGCCGTGGCCTGGGCAGGAACACCGCGTTGCACCTGGCAGCCCAGGGCATCGACATCATCGGCACCTACCACAGCAAGGCCGACGAGGCCCACGCGCTGGTGGCCGAGCTTGAGCAAAAAGGCGTGCGCGCCACCATGTTGCAACTGGACGTGAGCAACAGCGCCAGCTTCGAGGCGTTCGCCGCCACCCTCGATGACACCTTGCAGCGTACCTTCGGCCGTCGGCAGTTCGACTTTCTGGTGAACAACGCCGGCATCGGCATCAACGCAAGCTTCAGCGAAACCACCGAAGCGCAGTTCGATACCCTGCTCAACATCCAGCTCAAGGGCCCGTTCTTTCTCACCCAGCGGCTGCTGCCGCTGCTTGCCGACCAGGGCCGCATCGTCAACATTTCCACCGGGCTGACCCGCTTCGCCCTGCCCGGCTTTGCCGCCTACGCGGCGATGAAGGGGGCGATGGAGGTGCTGACCCGCTACCAGGCCAAGGAGCTCGGTGCGCGTGGCATTCGCGTGAACATCCTGGTCCCCGGTGCCATCGAGACCGACTTTGGTGGCGGTGTGGTGCGCGACAATGACCAGGTGAACGGCTTTATCGCCAGCAACACCGCCCTGGGCCGCGTCGGCCTGCCGGATGATATCGGCGCGGCGGTGGCTGTGCTGCTCGGCGACGGTGGCAGCTGGATCAACGGCCAGCGGGTGGAGGTATCGGGCGGGATGTTCCTCTGAAACCTCAGAGGTGCCTGTACAGCTCGGTGAGGCGGTCCAGTGCGGCCTGCACGAAGTCCTCGGGCAGGTTCTGGATCAATCGCGACGGGGCCTCGAACAGGTCCTCGCCGTGCGCTGCCTCAAGCGCCTCGAGCACTTCCATGCGCGCGTCACGACGCTCGGGGTAGTGCGGGCCGAACAGCGCCAGGGCATCACCGAACGCCTTGGCAGTGACCGGCATGTGCAGGGCATGCAGGCCGCGCAAGGCGATCAGGGCCTGGTCGCCGGCACTGTTCCAGAAATACTGGTCCAGCCGCCCGTTCATGGTTTCGGCCTCCAGCCACCACAGCGCGATGGCTTCCTGCTCCTGCGCCAGCAAGGTGTCGAAACCGTGACCCCAGCGTGCTTCGAGTTGCGCCCAGGTGGGGCTGTTGGTGATGCTCATGTACGTTCCCTCGCCCACGTGCCGAATCGATGGGCGCGATTATAGGCGCCGCCTCAGTCCTCGCGCACCTGCACGCTGGCGGTCATGCCTGCACTGAGGTTGACCCCCGCCGGCACCTCGTCGAGCCGGATGCGTACCGGAATGCGCTGGGCCAGGCGCACCCAGTTGAAGGTCGGCTCCACTTCGGCCAGCAACTGGCTGTCGGGGGTGGCGTTGCGATCGGTGATGCCGCGGCTGATGCTCTGCACATGGCCCTGCATCGGCTCGCCGGCGCTCATCAGCCACACCTTGACCGGCGCACCGACCTTGATGCGCGGCAGCTTGGTTTCTTCGAAATAGGCCTGCACATAGAAGGTCGAGTCGTCCACCAGCGCCATCACCGGCTGCCCGGCATTCACATAATTGCCCTCGGCCAGGCGCAGGTTGGTGATGTGCCCGTCCCGCGGTGCCTTGACCTGGCTGCGCGCCAGGTTGAGCGCGGCCACCTTGACCTCGGCCAATGCCTGGCGCAGCTCGCCACGGGCCACGGCGGCGTTGATCTGGGCATTTTCGCGCAGCTCGGCGCTGATCGCCTGCGGGCCCAGTGCAGCGCGGCGCGAGGCCTCGTGTTCGCGCAGGCGCAGTTGCTGCTGGCGGGTCTCGGCCACGGCATTGGCTTTTTCCAGCGCGGCCTCGAAGCGGTCCTTGTCGATGGACATCAGCAAATCCCCCGCCTTGACCTCCTGGTTGTCGTGCACCTTGAGCTCGCGCACCCAGCCCGACACATCCGGGGCGACGATCACCACGTCGGCGCGGATCTTCGCGTCGCGGGTCCAGGGGGTGAGCATGTAGTAGCGCCACAGTTCGAGGCCGGCGAACACCGCCACCACCACCAGGCACAGGGTTACGGCAACACGCACATAGGTACGCATGGTCAAACTCCTTACAGGGGCCCCAGTACGCGGGTGACCAGGGCCAGAATACAAACGAACAGTGCAGTGTCGAACAGGGCTTCATGCCACACCCAGCGCCCCAGCGGGGTCAGACGCAGCAGCAGCCGCACCGCGAAGGTCAGCAGCAGCGCCAGCACCGCATAGATCAGAAACGGGCTGAGCAGTACCCCGCCCATTGCCCACTCACGCAACCCCATGGAGTTCCTCCTGTCGCCGGCACCATTTGGCCCAGCTGTGTCGAAGTTGCAGTACCGCGCCCACGGCAAGACGTAGCGGGTCGCTGTCGGGGCGTTGCTGCAACGCCGCGATGAAGGCTTCGCTGGCAGCATCCAGGCGCTGCCCGCGCCCGGCACCCGGGCCCTGTGCCAGCACGTTTTCCAGCTGCTGGAAATACGCACGCTGCGCCGCGTCCGGTGGCACCTGGGCCACCGCCAGGCACATGCGCAGGTGCAGCAGTTCGTCGCCGATGTCCAGCCCGTGCAGGCCATCGTCCCAGTGGCCGCGCTCCTGCTCGGGCAGCGCGGTGTAATGGCGCGCCAGCTGCAGCAGGCGGTCGGCCATGCGCCCGCCAAACCAGGTTTCGGCGCCGCGCAGGTCGCGCCGGGTCAGGCGTACCAGGTCGTTCTGGGTGGCGGCGCGCAGGCGCCGGCCGTGCCATGCGGGGTTGCGCAACACCAGCAGCTTGAACGCCAGCACCGCTGCGCCCACCCCCAGCAGCATGGCCTGGGCACTGTTGAGAAAGTTGGCCACATCGAACGTCATGGTATTGAGCGGTGCCACCAGCACGATGAAGTGCAGGCAGTACGAAGTGGCTGTGGCGCCGATTTTCGGGTTGGCCATGCCCAGCGCGCCCAGGAACAGCGGCACCCCCATGCCCATGCACAGCAAGGCAAAACCGCTCCACTGCGGCAGCAGGATCTGCCCGACGAAGAACGCCACGGGCACCGCCAGCAGGATGCCGCGCAAAAAACTCATGCCGATCTGCGCGCCGTTCTCGCGACTGGCGAACAGGCTGCACACCACGCAGGTGAGCACCAGGCCGCCGGGCGCCGCCGACCAGGCGGTGGCCAGCCAGAAGCTGGCCATGGCCAGGAACGCCAGCGCACTGCGCGAGCCGAACAGCAGTGCCAGCGGCACGTCGCGGTGCACCGCCAGGCTGTCGGGCAGGTCGACCGGTGCCTTGCCCTCCTCCACCGCGCGCAGGGCCAGGGTCGCCGCCATGGCGTTGTCCAGCAGCAAGGTAAGACGCGCCAGGCAGTAATGCTGCGCGGGGCTGTTGTGCTCGTCATGGGCGGCATCCCACACGCGCTGGCGCAGCACCAGCAGTGCGGCCTGATCGGGCTCGGCCAGGGCGGCCTGCACCTCGCTCAACCACGGGGCCATGTGCTGCGCCTGTTCGTCGTCGAGCTGGCGCCACTGACGGCGTACAGAACGGGCGATGCGCAACAGGATCAGCAGCTTCTGGCTGAGCCCGCGAATCGCCCGGGCACGCTGGCGACCCAGGCTGCCTTCGAACCAGGCGTGTTCGCGCTGGGCATCCACCGCGACGATGCGCCCCAGAATCTCCAGAAGGCCCTTGCGCCCCTGCTCCTCGCCGGTCAGGGTCGCACTGGCCGCCTGCAGGCCGCTTTGCCAGGCCTGGCGAGCCTGCCCGCTGAGCTGCTGCTCAACCCGCATCGGCCAGAGCAAGGCGCTGACCAAGGTGGCGCAGATGATGCCCAGGCTGATCTCGGTGCAGCGTGCCACCGCCTGGTCGAACACCAGCAGCGGGTGATTGATGGCCGGCAAGGCGATGATCGCCACGGTGTAACCGGCCAGCACGAAGGAATACGCCCAGGCGCTGCGCAGCAGGGTCGAGCAGGCCGTGCACAGCGCCAGCCACAGGGCCAGCGCCAGCAGAAACAGCCACGGCGTCTGGGCGAACAGGCCCATGAACACAACTGACATGATCGTCCCGACCAGCGTGCCGAACAGCCGTGCCAGGCCCTTCTGCAGCACCATGCCCGACAGCGGCTGGGCCACGATGAAAGCCGTCATCAACGCCCAGGCCGGTTGTTCCAGCCCCCAGCGCAACGCCAGCCAAAGCGCCAACCCGCCGCCAAGCAGGGTTTTCACGGCAAATTGCACAGCGAGTCGGTTGGGCGCCAGCAGGGCCTGCAGAGTGATGGGCACGGATCGAACCTTGGGAAGCGATGAAGTAAAGATAGACACAGATACGCGGGAAAGGTCAGATGCGAATTATTAGCTAGCTAACTACTTATAGTCCAGAATTTTTCTGTCTTCCCGCGCCGGCAAGGCCGTGCCTACAGGGCCCATCCCGGCAGGCCCCGGTACTGCCACCCCAAATTCCAGGCAAAAAAAATGGGCAACCGAAGTTGCCCTAAATGCCTTGCGTGCTCGTGTATCGGAAAGGATCAGCCCTGCTTGCGCTTGTTCGAGTCCTTCCAGATGAAAATACCCAGGCCTGCGAAAAACAGCAGCATCAGGCCGACTGTCACAACGCCAGCGATAACCACATTATCGAAGAACATATCGGCCTCCATTCGCCTGCACCTGTCTGATGGGGTAACAGTAGCGAATGGGGCGGGAGAGGAAATTGACCGAGGTCAATGGCGCCCATCAACGGACGCGCGAGGCGGGTGCAGGGTTGACCTGCATCAAGAATCAGCGCTTCTTCGGCTTGCCCTTGGGCTTTTTCTTGCCCTTGCCCAGGGGCATTGCCTGCTCGAACGCCTGACGCACTTCGTTCAGGCGCTTTTCCTTGAGGTCGTGCACGCGACGGGCGCGCTCGGCGCCGAAATCGATCAGGTTGTCGTCTTGGCTCATGTTCAGGCTCGTGGAACGGACTGCGGAAGTCGCCATGATGAGGGCTCGCGCCCGCACTGAACAGCCCCGCTCAGACTTCGATGTCCACCAGCAGGCCCTGGCGCGGCTGTTCGCCCATCAACGGCGCCACCGGCACGGTGTTGTCGGCGTTGACCTCGTCGCCCGGCAGGGCCTGGTACAGCTCTTCGTCCGGGGCCTTGCGGCGTTTGCCCTGGCGGCGGCGCTGCTCGTCACGCAGCAGTACCCCCGACTCCTGCGGGTCGCGCTTCTTGAAATCGATATTGCTGTCGGTGGCGCTGGGCTGGGCCGGCACCACGGGGGCGATGGTCGGCGGCTGCTTGACCGGGTCGTGTTGCGTGGTGACCGGGGCGGCACTGAGGGGAATGATGGGCGGCAGCATGGTTGTTGTTCTCCTGTCGCCAATGTGTCGGCTGCCAAACGGCAGCCTTGAGCGCCGATGGCAAAAGTGTGGCACCCGTCACAGCCAGGGGTGTGCCTGAGTATAGTACGCTGCGCTTCCCGTTTTTCGCCCTATAAGGCAGGAGCCTACGATGCGTATCCCCTATCGCCTCCTGGCGAGTATCGGCCTGGCCACGGCCGGCCTTGCGGCCATGGCCGACCCGGCCCCGGTGCTGTTCGGTGGCTGGCGCAACCTCGCCACGGCGGCCGATGCCGGGTATATCGAAGAGAACATGGCATTTGCCATGCTGCCGGCAGTGGTTGCCCGCGGCACGCGCATGGCCGTGCTGGACGAGCAGCGCAAGCAGACCGTGTGTTGCCTGGAGGTGGTCAGCGTGCCGCTTGAAGACAGCCTGCTGCGCCACCGTTTCGACCTGCCGGGCGTCTGGGTGAGCGACCTGCGCAATGACTGGAACATCGACCACCGGCCCTACCTGCCCGAGGTGTTCGCCCTGCAACGACGCGACGCCCTGGTCGACTATCACTTCGATGAAAATGGCTACGGCCACCTGGGGGGCCTGCTCGTCCCGGCCGATGCGCGAATCACACCCCAGGGCACGCTGCACACCGGTGGCCAGACGTTCACCGTCGACATCGATACCCAGCCGATGGCCAACGACAACGGCTCGATGAGCCGGTACACCCTGACTGACACACGCAACCCGCAGCACCGCTATACGGTGGAAGTCCCCGTCGCCACCTACTGACGTGCCCTACTGATCGGGGTCGTCATCGTCCGGTTCGGGCGCCGCTTCGCTCCACGGGCGCTTGAGCACGCTGTTCCAGACCTTCTCCAGGTGTTCGCGCAGCACCGGCGGTGCGTCCTTGAGGGTGGGGCCGTCTTCGCGTTCACCACCAAAGGCATCCTCGCCTTCCGGGGCGATCAACGACTGGCCGTTGATCACGTAGCTGGCGGCCCCTTCGCGCAGTTCCACATGCAGGTCCTGCGGGTCGACACCGCCGCCGCAAAAGGAATGGCTGGCAACGGTCAGTTCGGCCACACCATCGTTGTTCAGGTCGCTGGCGCCGCTGACGTCGGTATAGAAGCCCACGTCCAGGTCCAGCCCCGGGCAGGTGGTTTCATTCTCGATGGTCCAGCGCGCCTTGTAGGTTTGGGCGTCGTGGCTGCGGCCATACAGGGTGGCGGTGAGCACCACCCGGTCGACCTCCTGCTGGGTTTCCTCGTCGCTGACCTGGTCGTCCAGACGGCTGAGCACCAGCACCGCCTCGCCATCGCGGTCGCGAAAGTGCACGTTCTGCACCGGCACCTGCACGCCCAGCGCCGCCAGCGCCGGGGGCTCCAGTGGTGGCAGCAGTTCGAAACCCTGCTGGTCGCAGGCGCCGAGCGAGGCCAGGCTGGCCAGTACGATGCAGTGGCGTAACGGGAGGGACAGCAGAGGGTGTCGGAGCATGGGTCGAGGCCTGTGGTGGCAAAGACGGCTTTCGTCGATGAAATCGCCAGACGCTTTGGTCTGTGCAGCCCTATCCGTTAAGATAGTCGCCTTTTGAATGGCGGGAGTCAGGCAGTATGGCGCAGCAGTATCAACCGGGGCAACGCTGGATCAGCGACAGCGAAGCCGAGCTGGGTCTAGGGACCGTTCTGGCACAGGACGGCCGCTTGTTGACCGTGCTCTACCCGGCCACTGGCGACACCCGCCAGTACTCCCTGCGCAATGCGCCCCTGACCCGCGTGCGTTTCTCGCCGGGCGACCAGATCACCCACTTCGAAGGCTGGAAGCTGACCGTGCGCGAAGTCGAGGTCATCGACGGCCTGATGGTCTACCACGGCCTCGATGCCCAGAACCAGGCCTGCACCCTGCCTGAAACCCAGCTGTCGAACTTCATCCAGTTCCGCCTGGCCAGCGACCGCCTGTTCGCCGGGCAGATCGACCCGCTGGCGTGGTTCTCGCTGCGCTACAACACCCTGGAACACACCAGCCGCCAGTTGCAGTCGTCGCTGTGGGGCCTGGGCGGCACCCGTGCCCAGCCGATCGCCCACCAGTTGCACATTGCCCGCGAAGTGGCCGACCGTATCGCCCCGCGCGTACTGCTGGCCGACGAAGTGGGCCTGGGCAAGACCATCGAAGCCGGCCTGGTGATCCATCGCCAGCTGCTCACGGGTCGCGCCAGCCGCGTGCTGATCCTGGTGCCGGAGAACCTGCAGCACCAGTGGCTGGTGGAAATGCGCCGCCGTTTCAACCTGCAGGTGGCACTGTTCGACGCCGAGCGCTTCATCGAAAGCGATGCCAGCAACCCGTTCGAGGATGCGCAACTGGCGCTGGTGGCGCTGGAGTGGCTGACCGAGGATGAAAAGGCCCAGGACGCGCTGTTCGCCGCCGGCTGGGACCTGCTGGTGGTCGACGAGGCGCACCACCTGGTGTGGCACGAAGACCAGGTCAGCCCGGAGTACGCGCTGGTCGAGCAACTGGCCGAGGTCATCCCCGGCGTACTGCTGCTGACCGCCACCCCCGAGCAACTGGGCCAGGACAGCCACTTCGCACGCCTGCGCCTGCTCGACCCCAACCGTTTCCACGACCTGGCCGCGTTCCGCGCCGAGAGCGACAACTATCGCCCGGTGGCCGAGGCGGTGCAGGAGCTGCTCGATGAAGGCCGCCTGTCGCCCAAGGCCCACGCCACCATCCAGGGCTTCCTGGGTGCCGAAGGCGAGGCGCTGCTGGCCGCAGTCAACGATGGCGACACCCAGGCCAGCGCACGCCTGATCCGCGAGCTGCTGGACCGCCACGGCACCGGCCGCGTGCTGTTTCGCAACACCCGCGCTGCGGTGCAGGGCTTCCCGCAGCGCCAGCTGCACGCCTACCCGCTGCCGTGCCCCGACGAGTACATGGAACTGCCGGTGGGCGAGCATGCCGACCTGTACCCGGAAGTCAGCTTCCAGGCCCAGGGCGACAGCGACGAAGAGAGCCGCTGGTGGCGCTTCGACCCACGGGTCGAATGGCTGATCGACACCCTCAAGATGCTCAAGCGGGTCAAGGTGCTGGTGATCTGCGCCCACGCCGAAACCGCGATGGACCTGGAAGACGCCCTGCGCGTGCGCTCGGGCATTCCGGCCACGGTGTTCCATGAGGGCATGAGCATCCTGGAGCGCGACCGCGCCGCCGCCTACTTTGCCGACGAAGAGTTCGGCGCGCAGGTGCTGATCTGCTCGGAAATCGGCAGCGAAGGCCGCAACTTCCAGTTCGCCCACCACCTGGTGCTGTTCGACCTGCCGGCCCACCCCGACCTGCTGGAACAGCGCATCGGCCGCCTGGACCGTATCGGCCAGAAGCACACCATCGAGCTGCATGTGCCGCACCTGCAGAACAGCCCGCAGGAGCGCCTGTTCCAGTGGTATCACCAGGCACTCAATGCCTTCCTCAATACCTGCCCTACCGGCAACGCCCTGCAGCACCAGTTCGGCCCGCGCCTGCTGCCGCTGCTGGAAAGCGGCGACGACGGCGAATGGGAAGCGCTGGTCAACGAAGCCTGCGCCGAGCGCCAGCGCCTGGAGTCGGAGCTGCACAGCGGCCGCGACCGCCTGCTGGAGCTCAACTCCGGTGGTGCCGGCGAAGGCCAGGCGCTGGTGGAGGCGATCCTCGAGCAGGACGACCAGTTCGCCCTGCCGATCTACATGGAAACCCTGTTCGACGCCTTCGGTATCGACAGCGAGGACCACTCGGAAAACGCCCTGATCCTCAAGCCGAGCGAGAAGATGCTCGACGCCAGCTTCCCGCTGGGCGACGACGAAGGCGTGACCATCACCTACGACCGCAACCAGGCGCTGTCGCGCGAGGACATGCAGTTCATCACCTGGGAACACCCCATGGTGCAGGGCGGCATGGACCTGGTGCTCAGCGGCTCGATGGGCAATACCGCGGTGGCGCTGATCAAGAACAAGGCGCTCAAGCCGGGCACCGTGCTGCTCGAACTGCTGTACGTCAGCGAAGTGGTCGCCCCGCGCGCCCTGCAACTGGGCCGCTACCTGCCGCCGGCAGCGCTGCGCTGCCTGCTCGACACCAACGGCAACGACCTGGCGGCGCGGGTGTCGTTTGAGACCCTCAACGACCAGCTCGAAAGCGTGCCCAAGGCCAGCGCCAACAAGTTCATCCAGGCCCAGCGCGATGTCCTGACCCCGCGCATCAATGCCGGCGAGGCCAAGATCATGCCGCGCCACGCCGAGCGTGTGGCCGAGGCGCAGCGCCGCCTGGCAGCCGAAACCGATGAAGAACTGGCGCGCCTGACCGCGTTGCAGGCGGTCAACCCGACCGTGCGCGACACCGAAATCCAGGCCTTGCGTGCGCAACGCGAGCAGGGCCTGGCGATGCTGGAGAAGGCCGCACTGCGCCTTGAGGCAATTCGGGTACTGGTCGCCGGCTGACCCACTGGCCGGCTCCTGCACGATCGATGCAGGAGCCGGCTTGCCGGCGAAGGGCGCGACCCGGTTTTAGAACCAAACGCTATCGCCCCAATCTCCAATCCATACAAGTCAATCTGCCATTAATCCCGATGGGTTAATGCTCTCTTCCTATACTCAGCCAAAACCGTCTCCACCCCGCTGGAGGCCGCGTGCACACCGGACCAAGAGGCATGCTATGGAGTGGCAGGGGCTGCATGTACTCGCCGAACTTCCCGCAACCGGACAATTGCTTCTCGATTGCCGGCACAACCCTTACCTGGTGGCACTTGCCTACCTGGTCGCCTGCGCGGGCAGTTTCGCCACCTTCGACATCATCGAACGCGTGGGCAATGCCGAGCACAGCGCCGCCCAACGTCAATGGCGCCTGCTCGGCACCTTCTGCCTGGCCTGCAGCGTGTGGGGCATGCACTTCATCGGCATGCTCGCCTTCCAGGCCCCCCTCGAGGTGCACTACGACCTGGCCCTGACGGCCGTATCGCTGCTGCTGATGCTGCTCGCCGCCTGGAGTGCGATGAACCTGCTCGGCACACCCCAGCCGCGCCTGCACCAGCATGTGCTGGCGGCCATCGCCATCGGCCTGGGCATCGGCGCCATGCATTACACCGGCATGGCAGCCATGCGCTCCAACGCCTCGCAGTTCTACCGCGCCGACCTGCTGGCAAGTTCGGTGGTGGTCGCCTTCGGCGTCAGCCTGCTGGCGTTGCTGCTGACCCGCTACCGCCCAGCCCACAGCAACTGGCCCAGGTACGTCGCCAGCCTGGTGATGGCCACCGGCATCATTGCTACCCATTTCACCGGCATGTGGGCCCTGACCCTGGTACTGCCCGTGGACGCGCCGCTGCAGTTGCCGATCACCGACAACAGCCTGCACCTGAGCCTGGCCATCGCCTTCGTCGCCCTGCTGATCAGCGCCAGTTGCATCAGCGCCGCCCTGTCGGACAAGAAGCTGCAGAGCAAGGAGCACGACCTGCGTCGGGTCAACATGCTGCTCAGCCAGCTGGACCAGGCACGGGTCTCGCTGCAACAGGCGGCGCACTACGATGCACTGACCAACCTGGTCAACCGTCGCGGTTTCAACCAGCTGTTCGCCGAGCGCCTGGCCGAACAGGCGGCCAGCGGCGGCATGCTGGCGGTGATGTTCCTGGACATCGACCACTTCAAGCGCATCAATGACAGCCTGGGCCATGACGCGGGGGACCAGTTGCTGCAGGTGATCGCCGCGCAGATCAAGAGCGCCACCCGCAGCCACGACGTGGTGGCCCGCTTCGGCGGCGACGAGTTCTGCATTCTGATCGGCCTGCACAACCGCGACGAGGCCCGCCACCTGGCGCAGCGCATCATGCACAAGGTCAAGGAACCGATCGACCTGAGCGGCCGGCGCATGGTGATGACCACCAGCATCGGCATCAGCGTGTTCCCCGACGATGGCGAAAGCTGCGACGAGCTGCTCAAGCACGCGGACCTGGCGCTGTATCAGTCCAAGGGCTGCGGGCGCAACAACCTGAACTTCTTCAGCAGCAACCTGAAAACCCGCGCCACCCTGGAGCTGCAACTGGAGGAGGAGCTGCGCGTGGCCCTGCTCGAAGAGCGCGGGCTGCGCATCCACTACCAGCCGATCTTCGACCTGGCCAGCGGCCAGGTGGCCAAGCTCGAAGCGCTGATCCGCTGGCAGCACCCGCAGCACGGCCTGCTCAGCCCCGACCGCTTCATCGGCATTGCCGAAGCCAACGGCCTGATCGGCGAGCTCGACCTGTGGGTGTTGCGCCGCGCCTGCCAGGACCTGGCGCAGTTGAGCCGCCATGGCTTCGACCAACTCAAGGTCACCGTCAACTGCTCGGCGCTGACCCTGGGCCGCGAAGAACTCGTCAGCGAAGTGGAAGATGCGCTGTTCAGCGCGGGGCTGCCGGCCTGGCGCCTGGAAATGGAGGTGACCGAAAACGCGCTGATGGGCAACATCCACAACACCATCGCCCTGCTCAAGCGTATCCGGGCCAAGGGCGTTTCACTCTCGATCGACGACTTCGGCACCGGCTACTCATCGCTGGCCTACCTCAAGCGCCTGCCGCTGGACACGCTGAAGATCGACCGCTCGTTCATCCAGGACATCCCCCACTCCGAGCAGGACATGGACATCGTGCAGGCCATCATCATCATGGCCCACACCCTGCACCTGAAGGTGGTGACCGAGGGAGTGGAAACCGTCGAGCAGTACCAGTTCCTGCGCCAGCAGGGCTGCGACTTTCTGCAGGGCTACCTGTTCAGCCGCCCGGTACCGATGGGCGAGCTGCACGCGGTGCTCGGCAGCCTCAACCAGTGCAGCGACCTGCCTATGGCTTGCGGCGAAACAGCTCGACCAGGGTTGCGGGATCCTTTTCCAGGTAACCCTGGCTGCCGTGCAAGCGCATCAGCTGCGCCGCCAGGCCGCTGATCGGGGTGGCCGAGCCCTGCTCGCGGGAAAACTTGACCGCCGTATCCAGGTCCTTGAGCAAGGTGCGCACGTGCCACTTCACCGGCTCGTAACGCTGCTCGGCCATTTGCGGGGCCAGGATCTGCAACGGCCTGGAATCGGCGAAACCGCCTGCCAGGGCTTCGGCGATCAGGCTGGCATCTACCCCTGACTGTTCGGCCAGGGCCACCACCTCGGCAATCACCAGTGCGTTACAGGCCACGATCATCTGGTTGCAGGCCTTGGTCACCTGCCCTGCCCCCACCGCACCCATGTGCGTGACCCGCTGCCCCAGCACCTGGAGCACCGGGCGCACCCGCTCAAGATCGGCCGCCTCGCCGCCGACCATGATCGCCAGGCTGCCGGCCTCGGCGCCCGGGGTGCCGCCCGACACCGGTGCATCCAGCCAGTGCATGCCGCAGGCCTGCCTCAGCTGTGCGGCCATTTGCCGCGTGGCGCCGGGCTCCAGGCTGGAAAAATCCACCAGCAGCTGCCCGGCCGCGCCGCCTGCGGCGATACCGTCGTCACCGAACACCACCTCGTGCACCACCTGGGTGTCGGCCAGGCACAGCATCACCACGTCCGCCGCCGCGCAGAGCTCTGCCGGGCTGTTCGCCTGGCTCGCCCCGGCGGCCACCAGTGGCGCGCACTTGTCCGATGAACGGTTCCACACGGTCAACGGAAAACCGGCCGCCAGCAGGCGCCGACACATGGGCAATCCCATCAGACCGATACCGGCGAACCCCAGCGAAGGTAGTGCAATGCTCATGACAGCTCCTGGCAAATTAAAGAAGTTGGCGATGCGGACGATTCAGTTCTCAGACGTGACAGGAAAACCCTTAGAGGGTTATAGGGCAGGACCCTATCGCTCACGCCAAAGGCGCACTGATACAGTCGCGAAACTTATCCCGTGATGGCTCGATGATATCGACTTTTACCAGCCGTCCACCCAGGCAAATGGCGCAAAATGACCTCAAAGAATACTTCTGCCACCGCGGTTTCCGAGCTGATGTCATCCTCCACCGCGCTCACCGCCCCGGCGCCTCGAGAATACTACAGCCCGCGCGCGGCTACGCCGCAGCAGTACCTGTATTACACCGAGACCGATATCCAGCGCATCCTGGACAACCTCGACGGCCTGCGCGACCTGGTGTTCCCGCCCAGTGTGCATGTCGAAGATGACACCCAGTTGCGCCTGGACCAGCAGTTCCCTTCGGTGTGCCTGATCGGCCTGGGTCGTTGCGGTTCGAACATTGCCCTGGATGTGGCGGAGCTGGTGTACAACGCCCGCACCTTCTACCTCAACGAATTCAACAACGAAGACCGCCACGCCGGCGAGCAGCCCTACAGCCCGGGCCGCTGGATCCGCAACAACCTGCGCCTGGTGCAGAACAAGGGCGCCAAGCCGGTGTTCCTGGTGGAACCGCTGGTGATGCTGGGCGACCTGGACAAGGACATCGCCGGGCGCATCCGTTTTTCGCGCAAGGGCGAGAAGAGCGGCTTTCTGCGCGACTACAGCAAGATGAAGATCATGGACCTGTCCGAGGTGCATGCGGGCGGCGCCGGCAACGCGCCGATCCTGGGCCAGTACCTGGCCAAGATCATCCTCAACAAGGAAACCCAGCGCTTCTCCAGTGCCGACTGGAAGCTGATCCACTCGTACCTGATCGACTCGTGCGGCATCAAGGCCAACCAGTCGCGCCTGTACTTCTACATCTTCAGCGCCGGTGGCGGTACCGGCTCGGGCATGGCTTCGGAGTTCGGCCTGGCCCAGCAGTTCTCGTACATGAACAAGACGTTCGACACCAAGCCGGCCGACGAGAACGACACCAAGAGCGGGCACTCCTTCGTCTTCGAGCCGATCTTCACCAGCGGCATCTGCGTGCTGCCGAACATCTCCGATCACCGCAGCGAGATGTCCGAGGCACTGCACATCAACGCCGGCCGCCTGCTGTGCAAGTACCTGTCGGAGGAATGGGACTTCTCGTACAACTTCGACAACGAGGACAGCAGCGAAGCCAGCGTGATGGGGCGTATCCGTCCGTGGAACGCGATGATGCTGATCTCCAACGACATCATGCGCTATGCCGAGGAGAACGATGACGGCAACATCCAGGACATTGACGTCAATGCCATGGAGAAGCACGCCAACCAGTACATCTCGCAGCAGATCTTCAACATCCTCACCGCCCAGGCGGTGACCACCGACTACGACCAGAACTACTTCCGGCGCGCGGGCATCGACATCGGCGAGACCATCCGCCTGGATGCCAACGACCTGTTCATGAGCCTGGCCGGCCCGGTGGCCATCGCCTACGCCGAATCGGTAGTGCCCGAGCAGCCGACACCAGGCAACGACAAGTTCAAGGTGTTCGAGAAAGAGAAGCCGCAGCTCAACATCGACGACCTGTTCTTCCGCTCCATCGACCTGCCGCACTTCAACAAGGTGACCCAGGCGATCGAGGGCATCAGCCTGCTGCCGATCGAGTCCAAGCGCTATCGCGCGGCCCTGGAGCAGTACAAGACCTCCGGCTACGACGCCGCGGCGCTGCATGACCTGCACTTCTTCAAGAACTGCTCGTCGGTGGTGTCGATCGTGTCCCTGCCCAAGGACTACAAGCTCTCGTACATGGACCTGAACCGGCTCAAGACCCACCTCAACAGCCTGTTCCCCAACACCACGCTCAAGCGCTACGCGCTGGTGATCGGCGCCTCGGCCAACCTGTCGCTGACCACCCTGATCGCCAAGAGCCCGTGCCTGTCGGACGACTTCCTGACCCTGATCGTGGCGTTCATCAAGCGCTGTTTCGCGCGCACCCCGTACCGTTTCGACGACACGCTGGACAACGCCATCCTCGACTTCATCACCCGTGAGGAGTTCGACGAGGACCGTATCGACGACCTGCTCAACGAGTTCGAGAACCCGGCCAAGATCCTCGATACCAACTGGTACGCGATCAAGCCGATGTACGAGAAGAAGTACCGCGAGCTGATCAACGACAAGAGCAAGTTCGTGTCGATCAACGATATCCGCCTGTCACGCGAGTGCGTGAAGAAGGCGGTGAAGTACCTGCGCGAGATCTACCGTCACCGCATCGGCAAGACGCGGGTGATTTCGCTCAACAGCCATACGGGCAAGACAGACTACGAGTAATCTGCGCGGCGGCTTTGCGGCCATCGCGGGTCAAGCCCGCTCCCACCAAGGTCTCCACCAACCTGTGGGAGCGGGCTTGACCCGCGATGAGGCAAGAACTGTTACCGCGTTTTTTGAACCCCTGCCCCACTGTTACCAACAACCACCCCGCCTGAACGCCCTCGCGCACCAAAATCTTCCGGCTG
This sequence comes from Pseudomonas palmensis, assembly GCF_049942755.1. NCBI lineage: Bacteria > Pseudomonadati > Pseudomonadota > Gammaproteobacteria > Pseudomonadales > Pseudomonadaceae > Pseudomonas > Pseudomonas palmensis. The sequence continues at coordinate 3,605,121 of NZ_CP187958.1, read as the reverse complement.
TTCGTTTTTGCGCACCAGATCAGGGCGCGGACTTTTTCTGAATCACGATAAACGGCGAAACCACCACTGCCCAGATCGGCGCAATCGTGTGCGAAAGGTCTAGCGCCTGCTCGGCAGTCACCGGCACGACCGTGCCATCATTTCGCCATTTTTCCACGGTTTCACTGCGGTTTTCGGCCATTGCCGACGCCACCTCGATCAGGTCCAGCGACGGGTCGACCCAAATCAGGTCACCCTTGGCCCAAAAACGCTCCAGCGCTTTCCACTCGATGATTGCAGTCTCGCCGAGCAATTTGGCATAGAGGGTGCTTGGTTGATCTGTCATGGGTTCCTACCAGAAATAATTCGACCACTGAAAGGTCGCTATTTTTGCAGAAAAACCCAGTTTCAAATAAGTAATTGATCGACAAGGCCATGAAGATCACGCCCCGCCGCAGCATGCTGGCAAATTGGCGGCGCCTTTATGTAACTTTCTGTCGATTAGGCGACACCCCCGGATTTTGCCCCGAAAAGCCCGCTTTTCAATCGATCAAGCGGCGCTCTACACTGTACCGGTACAGTTGCCAGGGCATTTTGCGGGGGAACACGGGAAAGGCGGGACGGCGTGGCCGTCACGGTATCCCGGTCCGTAGCCCTGGGCACCAGGACTATAAAAATTACAACAGAATGAGTGGAGCACTATGAGTAAGCAGATTTCCAAGCTGTTCGCCGCAATGGTTCTGGCCGGGGTTGCCAGCCATGCAGTTGCCGCCGATACCATCAAGATCGGCATCGCCGGCCCGAAGACCGGTCCGGTTACTCAATACGGTGACATGCAGTTCATCGGTGCAAAACAGGCCATCAAGGACATCAACGCCAAGGGCGGCGTTGACGGCAAGATGCTCGAAGCCAAGGAATACGACGACGCCTGCGACCCTAAACAGGCCGTGGCAGTCGCCAACAAAGTGGTCAACGATGGCGTCAAGTTCGTGGTCGGCCACCTGTGCTCCAGCTCCACTCAACCAGCGTCCGACATCTATGAAGATGAAGGCGTGATCATGATCACCCCGGCTGCCACCAGCCCGGAAATCACCTCCCGCGGCTACAAGCTGATCTTCCGTACCATCGGCCTGGACAGCGCCCAGGGCCCGGCCGCCGGCAACTACATCGCCGACCACGTCAAGCCCAAGGTGGTTGCGGTACTGCACGACAAGCAGCAGTACGGTGAAGGCATCGCCACCGCGGTCAAGCAGACCCTGGAAGGCAAAGGCACCAAGGTTGCCGTGTTCGAAGGCCTGAACGCCGGCGACAAGGACTTCTCCTCGATCATCCAGAAGCTCAAGCAAGCCAACGTCGACTTCGTGTACTACGGCGGCTACCACCCAGAGCTGGGCCTGATCCTGCGCCAGGCTCAGGAAAAAGGCCTGAAGGCCAAGTTCATGGGCCCAGAGGGCGTTGGCAACGACTCGATCTCGCAGATCGCCCAGGGCGCTTCCGAAGGCCTGCTGGTAACCCTGCCCAAGTCGTTCGACGCCGACCCTGCGAACAAGGCCATCGTCGACGCCATCAAGGCTGACGGCAAGGACCCGAGCGGTCCGTTCGTGTTCCCGGCCTACTCGGCGGTGGAACTGATCGCCGAAGGCATCAAGGCGGCCAAGAGCGAAGACACCGACAAGGTCGCACAGGCCCTGCACACCGGCACCTTCAAGACCCCTACCGGCGACTTGTCCTATGACAAGAACGGCGACCTGAAGGACTTCAAGTTCGTCGTCTACGAATGGCATTTCGGCAAACCTAAAACCGAAGTTTCCCCTCAGTAATCCCGTCACTCCATGACTACAAGCCCACTGTGCGAGCAGTGGGCTTTGTTTTACGAGGTTCATGGGCCTGATTCCCGCGATCCGGGAGCAGGTTCACCTGAAAATCTTAAAACCGTCACCAGCGGTTCGCTGGCAGTGCCCGTGCGAAGTGGCCTCAGACCACAAGCCGGGACGGGCGCAAGCCCACCAGTGAAATGCGTATCGGGTTTTTAGGAGCGCTGTAATGCCTGAGATCTATCACTTCTTCCAACAGCTGGTTAATGGCCTGACCATTGGCAGCACCTATGCCTTGATAGCCATTGGCTACACAATGGTTTACGGCATCATTGGAATGATCAACTTCGCCCACGGCGAGGTGTACATGATCGGTTCCTACGTGGCCTTCATCGCCCTTGCCGGGCTGGCCATGATGGGCATCGACTCACTGCCGATACTGATGACCGCCGCGTTCATCGCGACCATCGTGGTCACCAGCGCCTATGGCTACAGCATCGAACGGGTCGCCTACCGCCCCTTGCGCAACAGCAACCGGCTGATCCCGCTGATCTCTGCCATCGGCATGTCGATTTTCCTGCAGAACACTGTCTTGCTTGCCCAGGATTCCAAGGACAAGTCGATCCCCAACCTGATTCCGGGGAGCATCTCCTTCGGGCCGGGCGGCGCCGAGGAAGTCCTGATTTCCTACATGCAGATCCTGGTCTTCGTCGTCACCCTGGTGGCCATGACCGGGCTGACCCTGTTCATCTCGCGTTCACGCCTGGGCCGCGCCTGTCGCGCCTGTGCCGAAGACATCAAGATGGCCAACCTGCTGGGTATCAACACCAACAACATCATCGCCCTGACCTTCGTGATCGGTGCGGCCCTGGCGGCCGTGGCAGCGGTACTGCTGAGCATGCAGTACGGCGTGATCAACCCCAACGCCGGCTTCCTGGTAGGCCTGAAGGCCTTTACCGCGGCGGTACTGGGCGGCATCGGCAGCATTCCGGGCGCCATGCTCGGCGGGCTGGTGCTGGGCGTGACCGAGGCCTTTGGCGCCGATATCTTCGGTGACCAGTACAAGGACGTGGTGGCATTCGGTCTTCTGGTTCTGGTGTTGTTGTTCCGTCCGACCGGCATCCTGGGCCGTCCGGAGGTCGAGAAAGTATGAGCAGAAATCTCAAATCGGCGTTTTTCAGCGCCTTGCTGGTCTGGGCCGTGGCATTCCCGGTACTTGGCCTGAAACTCAGCATCGTCGGTATCAGCCTGCAGGTGCATGGCCAGGGGCCCCTGGCCCTGAGCGTGATTGTGGTGTGCTCGGTGCTGATGTTCCTGCGCGTGCTGTTCGACAAGCAATGGAGCGCGATGATGCGGTCCGCCCCCCGGGGTGCACTGATATCGCCCAAGGTCAGCAACTTCCTGACCCTGCCGCGTACCCAGCGCTACATCATCCTGGGCCTGATCGCGGTTGCCCTGGTGTGGCCGTTCTTCGGTTCGCGCGGTGCGGTCGACATCGCCACGCTCATCCTGATCTACGTGATGCTGGGCCTTGGCCTGAACATCGTGGTCGGCCTGGCGGGCCTGCTCGACCTTGGCTACGTGGGCTTCTACGCCGTGGGCGCCTACAGCTATGCGCTGCTGTCGCACTACTTCGGCCTGAGCTTCTGGGTGTGCCTGCCGATCGCGGGGATGATGGCGGCCACGTTCGGCTTCCTGCTGGGCTTCCCGGTGCTGCGCCTGCGCGGTGACTACCTGGCCATCGTGACCCTGGGTTTCGGCGAGATCATCCGGCTGTTCCTGCGTAACCTGACCGACCTCACCGGCGGCCCGAACGGCATCAGCAACATTCCCAAGCCGTCGTTCTTCGGCCTGAGCTTCGAGCGCAGGGCGGCTGAAGGCATGCAGACCTTCCACGAGTTCTTCGGGGTGGAATACAACTCGATCAACAAGGTGATCTTCCTGTACCTGGTGGCACTGCTGCTGGCCCTGCTGGCGCTGTTCGTGATCAACCGTCTGCTGCGCATGCCGATCGGGCGCGCCTGGGAAGCGCTGCGCGAAGACGAGATCGCCTGCCGTGCGCTGGGCCTGAACCCGACCATCATCAAGCTCTCGGCCTTCACCCTCGGTGCCTGCTTCGCCGGTTTTGCCGGCAGCTTCTTCGCCGCGCGTCAGGGCCTGGTGACGCCGGAGTCGTTCACCTTCATCGAGTCGGCGATCATCCTCGCCATTGTCGTGCTCGGCGGCATGGGCTCTCAGCTGGGCGTGATCCTCGCGGCCATCGTGATGATCCTGCTGCCCGAACTGATGCGCGACTTCAGTGAATACCGGATGCTGATGTTCGGTGCCCTGATGGTATTGATGATGATCTGGCGTCCGCAGGGCCTGCTGCCTATGCAACGTCCACACATGGAGCTGCGTCGATGAGCCGCGAAATTCTGCAAGTGAGCGGCCTGAGCATGCGCTTCGGCGGCCTGTTGGCGGTCAACGGCGTGGCCCTGTCCGTCAAGGAAAAACAAGTGGTGGCACTGATCGGCCCCAACGGCGCCGGCAAGACCACCGTGTTCAACTGCCTGACCGGCTTCTACAAGCCCAGTGGCGGCAGCATCCTGCTCGACGGCCAGCCCATCCAGGGACTGGCCGGCCACGAGATCGCCCGCAAGGGCGTGGTGCGTACCTTCCAGAACGTGCGCCTGTTCAAGGAAATGACCGCGCTGGAAAACCTGCTGATCGCCCAGCACCGTCACCTGAACACCAACTTCTTCGCCGGCCTGTTCAAGACCCCGGGCTTTCGTCGCAGCGAGCACGAGGCGATGGAGTACGCGCAGTACTGGCTGGAAAAGGTCGACCTGGTCGAGTTCGCCAACCGTAACGCCGGCACCCTGGCCTATGGTCAGCAACGCCGGCTGGAAATCGCCCGCTGCATGATGACCCGCCCGCGGATCCTCATGCTCGACGAGCCGGCGGCAGGCCTGAACCCGAAAGAGACCGAAGACCTCAAGGCGCTGATCGGCACCTTGCGTGAGGAACACGGGGTGACCGTGCTGCTGATCGAGCACGACATGAAGCTGGTCATGAGCATTTCCGACCATATCGTGGTGATCAACCAGGGCACGCCGCTGGCCGATGGCACCCCGCAACAGATCCGGGACAACCCCGAAGTGATCAAAGCCTACCTGGGGGAAGCGTAAATGCTGCAGTTCGAAAACGTTTCCACCTTCTACGGCAAGATCCAGGCGCTGCACAGCGTCAACGTGGAGATTCGCCAGGGCGAAATCGTCACCCTGATCGGCGCCAACGGCGCAGGCAAGTCGACCCTGCTGATGACCCTGTGCGGGTCGCCCCAGGCCCACAGCGGCAGCATCCGCTACATGGGCGAGGAGCTGGTGGGGCAAAGTTCGGCGCAGATCATGCGCAAGAGCATTGCCGTGGTGCCCGAGGGTCGGCGCGTGTTCGCACGCCTGACCGTGGAGGAGAACCTGGCCATGGGCGGGTTCTTCACCGACAAGGGCGACTACCAAGAGCAGATGGACAAGGTGCTGCACCTGTTCCCGCGGCTCAAGGAGCGCTTCAGCCAGCGTGGCGGCACCATGTCCGGGGGCGAGCAGCAGATGCTCGCCATCGGCCGTGCGCTGATGAGCAAGCCCAAGCTGTTGCTGCTCGACGAACCGTCACTGGGGCTGGCGCCGATCATCATCCAGCAGATCTTCGACATCATCGAACAGCTGCGCAAGGATGGTGTAACGGTGTTCCTGGTGGAGCAGAACGCCAACCAGGCCCTGAAGATCGCCGACCGTGCCTATGTGCTGGAGAACGGCCGGGTGGTGATGCAGGGCACCGGTGAAGCGCTGCTGACCGACCCGAAAGTACGCGACGCGTACCTGGGGGGCTGAACCAGACGGCCCCTTCGCCGGCAACGCCGGCTCCTACAGTGCAGGAGCCGGCGTTGTCGGTGAAGGGGCCGGTACCGGCAACGCACCCAGCGCCTGGCTGCCACGCTTGAACCAGCGCACCAGGTAATCGGCCACCACCTGCACGCGTTTGGGCATCCCGCCCTGATACGGGTGCACCAGGAACAACGGCGTACTGCGTGTCTGGTAATCGCGCAGCAACCAGCACAAGCGCCCGTCCGCCAGCTCGGCATGCAACATGTAGGACGGCAGCCGCGCCACCCCCGCCCCCACCAGCACCGCCTTCTTCAACAGGCTGTAGTGATTGCTGGCAAAATTCCCCGCCACCTGCACCCGCAGCAATTCATGCTGCTGGTGGTACAGCCATTCCTCGCGTCCGCTGTAATGACTGTTGAGCAGGCAGCGATGCTCGGCCAGCGCCTGCGGCGTGGTCGGCGTGCCGTGGCGCTCCAGATACGCCGGACTGGCGCAGGTCAGCTCCTGCATGGCCAGCAGCGGCCGCGCCACCAGGCGCTCGTCATTGCCCGGGATCTGTCGGATGGCCAGGTCGAAGCCGTCGCGCAGCAGGTCGCGGTAGGCATTGTCCAGTTCCAGTTCGATCTGCAACTGCGGGTACTGGTTGCCCAGCTCCAGCAGCAGGCCTTCGAAGAAGGTTTCACCCAGCGACACCGGCACCGTCACCCGCACCGGGCCCGACAGGTCATCCTTGAGCCGCGACAGCGCCTGGCGCGCCTGGGTCACCTGGCGCACCAGCGCCTGGGCCTGGGGCAGCAGCGCTGCGCCCGCGGCGGTCAGGCTCAGGCGCCGCGTGGTGCGGTGCAGCAGCTTGACCGAATGGCTGCTCTCCAGCTGGCTGATGCGCTTGGACAACTGCCCCTTGCTCCAGCCCAGCTGCTCCGCGGCCAGGGTAAAACTGCCCGCATCCATCAACACCGCAAAGGCCGCCAGATCGTCCAGCTCGCTCATGGATTGTTTCCGCATGAAAACCAAAGGTTGCCTATTAGCAGGCTTATTCACGCAAAAATCCACCCTAGACTGAAACCTCACCCCACACGCGAGGAACAGCCCCATGAAAATCATTCTGATCGGCGCCGGCGGTACCATCGGTTCGGCCGTGGCCCGTGAACTGGAACAGCGCCACGAGGTGATCCGGGTCGGTCGCAACAGCGGCGACCTGCAGGCCGATATCAGCGACAGTGCCTCTATTCGCCGCCTGTTCGAGCAGACCGGGCGCTTCGATGCCCTGGTGTGCGCCGCCGGCAACGTGGTGTTCGCGCCCCTGGACGAACTGGACGAACAGGGGTTTGCCCTGGGCCTGAACGACAAGCTGATGGGCCAGGTCAACCTGCTGCTGATCGGTCGCGAGTTCATCAATGACGGCGGCTCGTTCACCTTCACCACCGGCGTCACCAGCCACGACCCGATCCGTACCGGCACCTCGGCCAGCCTGGTCAACGGTGCCATCGACGCCTTCGTGCGCGCCGCCGCCATCGAGCTGCCACGCGGGCTGCGGGTCAACGCCATCAGTCCGACCGTGCTGCTCGAGGCCATGCCCGACTATGCCCCCTACTTTCGCGGCTTCAAGCCGGTACCGGCGGCCGACGTGGCGCTGGCCTACGCCAAGAGCGTGGAGGGGCTGCAGACCGGGCAGACCTATCACGTGGGCTAGGGCCTTGTGATTGCGCCCCAGGCTGCGTAACGTGACGGCACTTTTCTGGACCCGATGCTGGAGCCCCCCGATGCGTGCCGCCCCTTCGCTGCTGTTAGCCGCCCTGCTGCCCCTGTTCGCCGGTTGCCAGATGCTGGCAGACAAACCCGAGACGGTGTCCACCGTCGGCATGACTCGCCTGCAGGGCGAGCTGTCCGCCGCTGGTGGCCAGTTGCTGTTCAAGCCGTGCGAGGAGAGCCGCCGCTTCGTGGTCCGCGACACCGGCAACACCGGCCTGCTGCAGGAAGCTTCGGCACTGGCGGCAACCCCCGGCACCCTGTTCGCCGACGTGCGCGGCAAGCTGGCCGGCAGCCAGCAGGCCGGCAACGATGGCCAGCTCGACGTGCAGCAGCTGTACCGCGTCGAGCACTCCTCCAGCGCCTGCAGCGACCCGAACTTCAAGCGCCTGATCCTGCGCGCCAGCGGCCATGAGCCAGACTGGAACATCAAGGCCAGCGGCCAGGGCATGGTGCTCGACCGCCCTGGCCAGCCCTCGTTGGCGGTGCCGTACCTGGAAGAGCAGATGCCCGACGGGCGCCTGTCACTGAGCACCGAAGCCAATGGCCAGCGCATCGACCTGTGGGTCGCCCCGCAGCGCTGCGTGGACATCGCCACCGGCGCGGTCAGCCACCTGAGCGCCGAACTGCGCATCGATGGCCAGACCCTGCGTGGCTGCGGCTACTACGGCGGCTCGCGCAACGACTGACCGGCCGCACGCGTTTAAGCTGCCTTAAGCGCCTGCGAACAGCTTATACTTGGCGGTTTGTGCAAAGCCGCCGGCCCTTTGATGGCCGGGATACTGGACCCTGTCATGCTACGAATCACTGAACTGAAGTTGCCGCTGGATCACCCGGACGAAGCCCTGCGCGAAGCCATCGTGCAGCGCCTGGGGATCAGCGACGACCAGCTGCTGGACTTCACGCTGTTCAAGCGCAGCTACGATGCGCGCAAGAAGAACACCGAACTGCTGTTCATCTACACCATCGACCTGACAGCCAGCAACGAAGCTGAGCTGCTGCAGAAGTTCGCCGACGATCACAACATCACCCCGGCCCCGGACGTCAGCTACAAGCCGGTTGGCCAGGCACCGGCCGAGCTTGCCGAACGCCCGATAGTGGTCGGCTTCGGCCCGTGCGGGATCTTCGCCGGCCTGCTGCTGGCACAGATGGGCTTCAAGCCGATCATCCTCGAACGCGGCAAGGAGGTGCGCCAACGCACCAAGGACACCTGGGGCCTGTGGCGCAAGAGCGTGCTCAACCCCGAGTCCAACGTGCAGTTTGGCGAAGGCGGTGCCGGCACCTTCTCCGACGGCAAGCTGTACAGCCAGATCAAGGACCCGAAGCATCACGGCCGCAAGGTGCTGCACGAGTTCGTCAAGGCCGGTGCGCCGGACGAGATCCTGTACGTCAACAAGCCGCACATCGGTACCTTCCGCCTGACCGGCATGGTCGAGAACATGCGCCAGCAGATCGAAGCCATGGGCGGCGAGGTGCGTTTCGAGCAGAAGGTCACCGACCTGATCAGCGAGGGCGAGCAACTGACCGGCGTGGTACTCGAAAGTGGCGAACAGCTGCATTCGCGCCACGTGATCCTGGCCCTGGGGCACAGCGCCCGCGACACCTTCCGCATGCTGCATGCGCGGGGCGTGTTCATGGAAGCCAAGCCGTTCTCCATCGGCTTTCGCATCGAGCACCCGCAGACCCTGATCGACAAGGCCCGTCTGGGCAAGTATGCCGGCCACCCGAAACTCGGCGCGGCCGACTACAAGCTGGTGTACCACGCCAAGAACGGACGTTCGGTGTACAGCTTCTGCATGTGCCCGGGCGGCACGGTGGTAGCTGCCACCAGCGAACCGGGCCGCGTGGTGACCAACGGCATGAGCCAGTACTCGCGCAACGAGCGCAATGCCAACTCTGGCATCGTGGTCGGCATCACCCCCGAGCAGGACTACCCGGGCGGCCCACTGGCCGGCATCGAACTGCAGGAACGTCTGGAGAGCCTGGCCTATGAGCTGGGTGGCAGCAACTACCAGGCACCGGCGCAACTGGTGGGCGACTTTGTCGCCGGCAAGCCATCCACCGCCCTGGGCAGCGTGGAACCCTCGTACAAGCCGGGCGTGAGCCTGGGCGACCTGGCGCTGAGCCTGCCGGCCTTCGCCATCGAGGCGATCCGTGAGGCACTGCCGGCGTTCGACCGCCAGATCAAGGGTTACAACCTGCCCGATGCGGTGTTGACCGGCATCGAGACGCGTACCTCCTCGCCGCTGCGCATCACCCGTGATGCCAGCCTGCAGAGCCTGAACCTGAAGGGGTTGTTCCCCGCTGGTGAGGGGGCTGGGTATGCAGGCGGGATTCTGTCGGCGGGCGTGGACGGAATTCGCGTGGCCGAGGCAGTGGCGCGCAGCATGCTGGGGCTGGACCTGGAAGCGTGAGGTAGGGCTTGCGGGCCGTTTCGCCGGCAAGATCGGCCCCTGCAGGGGTTGGCCTTGCTGGCGGAAAAGCCGCAATAGCATATAACAAAAAAGAATATAGTTTTTGTTCTAAAGCATATCCCCACAGGGTAGGGTGTTCCTCTTCGAATTTCAGGATGGAGGAGCACCCTTGCCTCTACGCAGCACATTCACGCGTTTCTTCCAGCTCGAATCAGCCAGCGGCCTGCTGCTGATTGCCGCGGCTGCCCTTGCGCTGATCATCAACAACTCCCCCCTCTCCTACCTCTACAACGGCCTGCTCGACGTGCCCGTGGTGGCCCAGGTGGGCGCGCTGCAAATCGCCAAGCCCCTGCTGCTGTGGATCAACGACGGCCTGATGGCACTGTTCTTTCTGCTCATCGGCCTGGAGGTCAAGCGCGAGATCATCGACGGCCACCTGTCCAGGCCCTCGCAGATCGTGCTGCCCGGCGCAGCCGCCATCGGCGGCATGGTGGTTCCGGCACTGATCTACTACTTCCTCAACAAGGACAACCCCGCCGCCGTGGCCGGCTGGGCGATCCCCACCGCCACCGATATCGCCTTCGCCCTCGGCGTGCTGGCCCTGCTCGGCAAGCGTGTACCGGTGTCGCTCAAGCTGTTCCTGATGACCCTGGCGATCATCGACGACCTGGGCGCGATCATCGTCATCGCCCTGTTCTACTCCGGCGCCCTGTCCAGCCTGTCGCTGATGCTGGCCGCCGCCTGCCTGGTAGCGCTGGTGGCGATGAACCGGATGGGTGTGGTGAAGCTGGGGCCGTACATGGTGATCGGGTTGATCCTGTGGGTGTGCGTACTCAAGAGCGGCGTGCATGCCACGCTGGCCGGTGTCACCCTGGCGCTGACCATCCCGCTGCGCACTCGCAACGCCGAGCCGTCGCCCCTGCTGGCGCTGGAGCACGCCCTTCACCCCTGGGTGGCGTTCGGTATCCTGCCTCTGTTCGCATTCGCCAATGCCGGCGTGTCGCTGGCCGGCGTCACCGCCGAGAGCTTTACCCACCATGTGCCGATGGGCATCGCGGTCGGCCTGCTGCTGGGCAAGACCGTCGGGGTGTTCGGCCTGACCTGGCTGGCGATCAAGCTGGGTCTGGCCGCCCTGCCCAGTGGCGCCAACTGGGGCCAGGTGCTGGGGGTGGCGATCCTGTGCGGCATCGGCTTCACCATGAGCCTGTTCGTCGGCTCGCTGGCCTTCGTGCCGGGCAGCAGCGAGTACGCCGGCATGGACCGCATGGGCATTCTCACCGGTTCCATCCTGGCAGCGGTGATCGGCTACGCGGTAACCGCCATGGCCAGCCGCAAGGCCGTCGGCAGTTGATGCCGAACCGGCAATGAAAAACCCCGACCGGCGGTGCCGAGTCGGGGTTTTGTTTGCACGCCCTCATAGCCAGAGGGCTGCAGGACAAGGTTCAGTGAGAAACCCGGCTGGTGCCATCCACGGTCATGATGCGAACGCGCTCGCCCACCCGGAAGATTTCGTTCTGCTGAACCTGCTGGACATAGGCGCGCATGCTGCCATCGTCTTCACGCACGGTGATTTCCACACCCTGGGTGCGGGTCAGGCCTTCCTCGGCTGCAGAACCTGCCAGGCCGCCGGCTACCGCACCGATGACTGCCGCGACGATACTGCCACGACCGCCGCCTACCGCGCTGCCGGCCACGCCACCCACGATGGCACCGGCGCCGCCGCCGATCGGGGTCTTGGTGCCTTCGATCTTGACCGGACGCAGCGATTCGATGGTACCCATGCGCACTTGCTGCACGCGACGGGCTTCATCGCGGGAATAGGAATCGCCGGTCAGGTTGGAGGTACAGCCGCCAAGCAGCAGCGACATCGTGGTGAACGACGCCACCAACAAAACTGATTTACGCATAGGATCATCTCCAGAAGACAGGTAGTCATTAGACTCCGCGCGTTGACCACTGTCACGACACACGGTGTATAAAATTGCTTCCATTCAGCGTCGGTACAGGCACTTGATCCCCGCCATGACCCCAACACTCAACAGGCAAGGATAGACATGGATTACTTCATCATCGCCGTAACCACCCTGGCGGGTCTGTATTTTCACGGGTGGCTGTATGTACGCATCAAGCGCTGGATGGACCGCGACCTGGCCCTGTCGCTGGCCGGGGACGACGAGCACAAACGCGTCTTCATGCTACAACGTCTGGACAGCGCCAGGGCGCAAAAGGTCAAACGCAAGGAATTGGCGGCCTGGCTGGAACGCGCGGCCGCCGAATACCGCGCCGGTTAAGGGGCCAGGCGCTCGCGCAGCCACAGACCCTGTTTGAGCCGGTAGTTGAGACGATCATGCAGGCGGCTCGGGCGGCCCTGCCAGAACTCGATGCGTTCCGGCAGCAGGCGGTAGCCACCCCAGTGCTCGGGGCAGTGCGGCTGGGTATCGCTGAAGCGCTGCTCGGTGGCCTTGACCAGATCCTGCAGCTCTTCACGGTTGGCGATCACCCGGCTCTGCGGCGATGCCCAGGCGCCCAGGCGGCTACCCAGCGGGCGTACCTGGTAATACGCATCGGATTCCTGCGCCGTGACCTTCACCACCTTGCCTTCGATGCGCACCTGGCGTTCCAGGGTGGGCCAGAAGAAGGTCATGGCGGCGAACGGGTTGGCGCGCAGGTGATGGCCCTTGGCACTTTCGTAGTTGGTGAAGAAGGTGAAGCCCTGCTCATCCAGCCCCTTGAGCAGCAGGATACGGCAATGCGGACGCCCCTCGCCGTCCACCGTTGCCAACGTCATGGCGTTGGCTTCGACGGGCGGCTGCTCGGTCTTGACGGCATCCTCGAACCATTGGTGAAACAACGCGAACGGCTCTGCCGGCGCCTGGGTTTCGGTCAGGCCGTCGCGAGTGTAGTCGCGGCGCATATCGGCCAGGGTCTGGGTCATGCTGCGTTTCCTTGACGATCAGTTGGTCTTCGCAGGGCTGGTGCTGCTGGCAACGACTTTCTTCGCGGCCGGGGCGGCTTTCTTGGCGGCCGGCTTGGCAGCGGCTGCAGCCGGCTTCTTCTTGGCCACCGGCTTGGCGGCCGGGGCTTTTTTCGCAGTGGCTTTCGCCGCTGGTTTGGTGGCGGGCTTGGCAGCGGCCTTGACCGGTGCCTTGACGTCCTGCACGGCAACCAGTTCGGCCGGGCTAGGGGTCGGCTGCTGGTACTTGGCCACCAGCGCCAGCATGGTGTTCTGTGGCGTCAACAGCAGCTCGACGCGGCGGTTCAAGGCGCGGCCCTGCACACTGTCGTTGGCGGCGCGCGGCGCCACCGACCCCATACCACGCAGCATCAGGCGATCACGCTGCAGGCCGCTGAGGCGGAAAATCGCCGATACCGACTGGGCGCGCTCCTGGCTCAGCTTCTGGTTGGCAGCAGCTGCGCCGCTGCTGTCGGCATGGCCGAGTACCAGCACGGCGGTCTTGGAGTCGGTCTCGATCACCTTGGCCACGCGCGTGATCGGGCCGAGGGTGGCCGGCAACAGCATGGCGGGGCGGTCAGGGTTGTACGAAGAGTCGACCGGTACGGTCACCACCAGCACGTCTTCGCGGCGCTCGAGCTCGAACTTGCTGTCCTTGATCGCTTCGCGCAGCTTGGGCTCGTAGTCGTCGAGCCAGGCCTGGGTGGCCTTGACGTCGATCTTGGGTACCGCCTGGGCCTGGCTCTGGGCCTTGTCGCTGTTTCCGAACGGCCACCACCAGCGGCTGCTGCTTTCGGACTTGGCATCAGCCTGGGCGACCTTCTCGGTGACCACATCCTTCACGTCCTTTTCGGCCACCTTGTCGGAGCCGAAGGGCCACCAGCCATGGCCGCCATCGGCCGAGCCGTTCTGAGGGTGCTGTGCGCAACCGGTCACGGCCAGGCACAGGGCGAGAGCTAAGGTTTTATGTGAAGACATCAGCGATACACCATGAAAATGAAAGAAATTTGACCCGACAGCGCAGGCTGTTGGAATCCAGAATAGACAATGGGTTCCGGTTGCAGGGACTTACCCGATCAAAGGCAGCCGGCCAGCACCCGAACCAGTTTCTGTGCCCGCGGGTCCATCAGGACATACGGGCCCAGGGTATTGGTGACAAAGCCAAAGGCCACGTCGTGTTCCGGATCGGCAAAACCGACCGAGCCGCCGGCCCCCGGGTGTCCGAAAGCCTTGGCGCCCAGCCCGAACGTGGCGTTGGGCACCTGTGGCTGATCAAGCATGCAGCCCAGGCCGAAGCGGGTCTGGGTCAGCAGGGTCATGTCCTGGCCCAGGCTGTGTTCGCGGGTCAGTTCGTCGAGCAGTTCCGATTCCAGCAGGCTGCCGTCCAGCAGCCCGGCATAGAACCCGGCCAGGCTGCGTGCGTTGCCGTGGCCGTTGGCCGCCGGTTGCTGCATGCGTCGCCACTCAGGCTTGTTGGTACTGGTCAGGATGGCTGGCGGGTTGGTGAAGGCGCGGGTGGACAACGCCTCGGGCTCACGCATCGTCACCTGCAGCAGCCGCTTGGCTGCCTCGTCACCCGGGTTGCCTTTGCCCCGGGCGATGTGCGCGACACGGTAGAACTCTTCATCGTCCAGTCCCACATGGAAATCCAGCCCCAGGGGCCTGGCGGTGCGCGCCACGATCGACTCGCCCGGGCCGCGGCCGTCGGCGCGGCGAATCAGCTCGCCCAGCAGCCAGCCGTAGGTGATCGCGGCGTAGCCGTGGGCGGTGCCGGGGGTCCACCAGGGGGCTTCGGCGGCCAGGGTGTCGACCATGGTCTGCCAGTCGTACAGGGCTTCGGCGGGCAGCAACTGGCGGATCGCCGGCAGGCCGGCCTGGTGGCACAGCAGTTGGCGCAGGGTTACCGAGCTCTTGCCGGCCTGGGCAAATTCTGGCCAGTAGCGAGCGACCGGTGCATCCAGCGCCAGCTTGCCTTCGGCCACCAGTTGCAGGGCGGTGACGGCGGTGAAGGTTTTTGTGCAGGAGAACAGGTTGGCGATGGTATCGCTGTGCCAGGCTTGCTGGCCGTCCTTGTCGGCGGTGCCGGCCCACAGGTCGAGGACCGTTTCGCCACCGACCTGGATGCACAGTGCGGCGCCGCGTTCCTGGGGATCATCGAAAAGTGCTGCGAAGGCTTCGCGTACCGCCTCGAACTGGAGTTCGTAATGACCTTGAATCTGCACCCGTAATTACCCCGCCGTACTGCGCCACAAAATGGCTGGCATTGTTCCAGCACTGGAGGTTTTTGGGAACACCGCAAAGCCAGGCGGTCCCCTTGCGCTCTCAGGCGCCTACCGTGCCGGCATCACCAGCGGCTTGTTCAGTTGCTCCACCACCCCAAGATTGCTCTTGCGCACACTCTCCACAAACCCCTGAAACGGCACGTCGGTAATCCCCACCAAGCCGAAATGCCCATTCTCGCCATCGAGCAAACGCCCGCTGGCCGGCTGATCCAGGTACTGGAACCAATGCACCCCCACAATCGAAGGCTCCTTCAAGGCCGCCTTGACGAAGTTCGCATAGGCCGGCCCACGGTCCTCCTCACGCGCCACTTCCATCGGCCCCGGCCCGAACGGCCCACGATCACGCGAGCCAAACTGGAACTCCGACACCAGCACCGGCTTGTCCAGCGCATTGAGCTGGGCAAAGTCGTAGCCATCCTGCGGCGTGGGTGCATACACATTGAAGCTCACCACATCACAGTACTTGGCACACGCCGCCACCGCTTCAGGCGTACTGACCGCAAACCGCCCACCCAGCAGCAGGTGATTGGGCGCATGCCATTTCAGCGAGTCGGAGATGGTCTTGAAGTAGGTCTCGGCAAACACCCGCTGGAAATACTTGAAGTCGGCCTCGATTTCCGGGTGCGCGGGGTCGGGCAGCGGCGGCTCGAAACCCGGGTCCTCCATCAGTTCCCACGCCGTCAGTTCGATGCCCCACGCCTTGGACAGGCCTTCCTGGTTGCGGTACTTGTCGCGCAGCTGCTTGAGAAAGGCACGCTTGGCCGGCGAGTCGGTGGTCAGGCGCAAGGTGCCATAGGCCAGCGCATAACGCTGCTTCGGTTCATTACCCGGCACCGCCCAGGCCAGCTCGTTGTCGGCGAAATAGCCAATCAGCCACGGATCGTCGCGATGGTCGCGCGCGGCAATCGCCACAGCACGTTCGGTGGCCATGGCAAAGCGCGGGTCGAACGGGTCGGGCATCGCACCCCACCAGTCCACCCCCGTGCTGATGCTGGTGTAGTCGCCGCCGATGGACAACGGCAGGGTGTAGGCCAGGCGTTCGCTCTGCAGGCCGTTGTCGCTCCAGTTGCCCAGGGTGTTGAAACCCCAGGCCTGCAGGCGATCCAGGCTCTGGCCCTGCCAGCGCGCCTGGTCGAACGTCGGCGTGGCGTGACCACGGCCCAGGTTGGCGGCGTAGAAGTCGAACCAGCGCCCCTTGCCGAAACCGCGCCCCTGGGAAGAACCGTTGCCGTCCAGGTTGTCGCCCTGGCCGTAGTACTGCGCCAGCGGGGTCTGCGCCTCGGGCAAGGCGGTGAACATCGACTCGCGCCCTTCCACGTAGGTGCGCCCGCCATCGGCCGCCACGGCATTGACCCCCAGTGAGTAGAACGGATGCCCCAGCGGTGTGACCAGAAACCAGCGACCCTCACGCTTTTCGGTGCGAAAGAACCCCTTGGCCTCGAATGCCTCAGCGCCAAGCAGGCCGCCGAACGTGTCCAGCTTGAGCTTGCTGCGCTCGTCCAGCCAGCCCTTGAGCTGCTGCTGCTCGCGCTGGGCAGCCGCCTTGAGCTGGTCGTCACTGCTGATCTTTTCGGGCCAGCGACCACGGGTGGACTGCCCATAACCGTCGATGAGGCCGGCATAGGCGGCCTTTTGCAGCACGTCGTCGTCCTGCACGCCAAAGCGCTCGATCAGCAGGCTCTGCGCCACCTTGGGCCTGGGCATCGACAGCGTGACCGATACCACCTGCTTGAGGTCGGCCTTGCCCTCGCTGCTGGTCAGCAGCACCCGCTGGCCCTGATGACGGAACGGCATCGGCGGGCCGACACGCATGCCCTGGGTCAGCGGCGAGCTGGCGGTCAGCGGTACCATCACGGTCTGTGCCGGGCCGGCCGGCAGGTCGATGCGGCTGGTGAGGGTACTGCCGTCGCTGCTGAGCACCGTCACGTCGACGCTCAGCGCCCAGTCCATGGCGCTCTGCATGCGCAAGGTCAGCGCGGTAGCGCCCGTCCAGTCCCACACCCCGGTCTGCGGGCTAAGGCGCAGGCTCGGGCGCTCCACGGGGTTGAACACCACGCGCCGCAGTACCTCGCCCTCGGCTGTCTGCTCCGCGTTGTACTGCGGCAGGCTGGCATCTTCGGTCACCACATTGACCACCGCGGCCGGGCGAACGAAGTTGAACAGCGTCTGTTGCCCGGCCAGCAGCGGCGAGCTGAACAACAGTGCAATCACGGCAGGCAGGGTACGGCGCAACATAGGGCTGGAGTTCTCCTTGATGGCCCTTGCGGGCCTTGATCTGTGCAATAGACAACGGGGCACTGCAAAGCGCTGTGCCGCTCAGGAAATTTCCCGGCGAAACGGCGGCAGCGCATTGAGGATAGCCTTGCCGTAGCGCTGGGTGACCACGCGCCGGTCAAGCAGGGTGATGGTGCCGCGGTCCTGTTCGGTACGCAGCAGGCGCCCGCAGGCCTGGATCAGGCGCAGCGAGGCATCCGGCACGGCGATCTCCATGAACGGGTTGCCGCCACGGGCCTCGATCCACTCGGCCAGGGCCGCCTCGACCGGGTCGTCCGGCACCGCGAAGGGAATCTTGGCGATGACCACGTGCTCGCAATACGCACCCGGCAGGTCGACCCCTTCGGCAAAGCTGGCCAGGCCGAACAGCACGCTGGAGTCCCCGCCGTCGACGCGCGCCTTGTGCTTGTTGAGGGTTTCCTGCTTGGACAGGTTGCCCTGGATGAACACCTGCTTGCGCCAGTCGCGGTCCAGGCCGTCGAACACGTCCTGCATCTGCTTGCGCGACGAGAACAGCACCAGCGAGCCACGCGAGCCTTCCACCAGCTCGGGCAGGTCGCGGATGATCGCGGCGGTATGCGCCGGAGCATCGCGCGGGTCGGCGCGCAGGTCCGGCACGCGCAGCACGCCCGCATCCACGTGGTGGAACGGGCTGGGCACCACCGCCGTGACGGCCAGCTTGGGCAGCCCGGCGCGCATGCGAAAGCGATCGAACTTGCCCAGCGCGGTCAGGGTGGCCGAGGTCACCAGGGCGCCATGGGCGACGTTCCACAAGTTGCGGCGCAGCATCTCGGCCGCCAGGATCGGGCTGGCGTTGACCTCGATATCGAACAGCGCACCGCTTTCGGCCAGGGTCAGCCAGCGCGCCATCGGCGGGCTGTCTTCCGGGTCTTCGGCGGTAAAGGCGGTCCACAGCTCCCAGTTGCCCTGGGCACGGGTCTGCAGGCTGCCGAACAACGGGTACCACTCCTCGGCCTGGTGGCTGGGGATGCCGATGCTGACTTCCGCGTCCATGCCTTCCTTGAGCAGGTCGGTGAGTCGGGTGAACAGGTCGGTCAGGCGCGAAAAGCCCTTTTTCAGTTCGATGCCCATCTCGCGCATGTGCTCGGGCACCACGCCGCCGACGAAGCGATAGCGCGGGCGTTCGCGGCCTTCCATGTCTTCGCCGGGGCGAAACTCCGCCACCTGCTCGCAGGCGCTGAACATGAACTGCTGCTGGGCCTTGATCTCGCGGGCCAGTTCCGGCACCTGCTCGATGTACTTGCCCAGGTCGCCCGGCAGCGGGTTCTGCGCCAGCAGCTTGGCCAGGTTCTTGGCGGTCTGCTCGAGCCAGTCGGCGGTCGAGCGCAGGCGGGTGTAATGGGCGAAATGGCCGATGGCCTTGTCCGGCAGGTGATGGCCTTCGTCGAACACGTAGATGGTGTCGCGCGGGTCGGGCAGCACGGCGCCGCCGCCCAGGGCCAGGTCGGCCAGCACCATGTCGTGGTTGGTGACGATCACGTCGACCTTGCCCATGCCCTCGCGGGCCTTGTAGAAGGTGCACTGCCCGAAGTTGGGGCAGTGGCGGCCGGTGCACTGGCTGTGGTCGGTGGTCAGGCGCGACCAGTCCTGGTCTTCCAGGGCCTGTGGCCAGCTGTCGCGGTCGCCGTCCCATTTGTTGCCGGCCAGTTTCTCGATCATGCTGGTGAACAGCTTCTGACTGGCCTCGTCCACCTCGATGCGAAAGCCCTCCTCCTCGAACAGCTGCGCGGTGGCGGTCTGGGCGTGGCCTTCCTGCAGCAGCAGGTCGAGCTTGGACAGGCACAGGTAGCGACCACGCCCCTTGGCCAGGGCGAAGCTGAAGTTCAGGCCGCTGTTGCGCATCAGGTCCGGCAGGTCCTTGAACACGATCTGTTCCTGCAGGGCCACGGTGGCGGTGGCGATCACCAGGCGCTTGCCAGCAGCCTTGGCCGCGGGAATCGAGGCCAGGCTGTAGGCCACCGTCTTGCCGGTACCGGTGCCGGCCTCGACCGCGACCACGGCGGGCTCGCCGCTGCGGCGGCCTTCGTCGTCCACGGCGATGTCGCCCAGCACCTTGGCCACTTCGGCGATCATCAGACGCTGGCCGTAGCGGGGCTTGAGGCTCTTGGCTTCGAGAAAACGCGAATAGGCGCCCTGAATCTGGGATTTGAGTTCGTTGCTGATCATGGTGTCGGGGCGCCCGGAGGGCTGGATAAATTTTCAGTGTTTCGAATGGGTCGCTATCATACCCCGCTATTGCCCCTTGCGCCGAATGGAGTTCCCGATGACCGCCTTTGCCATCCCCTACAGCCTGCATTTGCTGGCCGCCCTGATCTGGGTGGGCGGCATGTTCTTCGCCTGGCTGATCCTGCGCCCGGCCATGGTGGCCGCGCTTGACGGCCCTTCACGGCTGACGCTGTGGGTAGAAGTGTTTCAACGTTTTTTCGTGTGGGTCTGGGTGGCGGTCGCGGTGCTGGCGATCACCGGCGTTGGCATGATGCACATGCGCTTCTCGGGGTTCGAGACTGCGCCACGTTATGTGCAGGTGATGATTGGCGCAGGGATTGCGATGTTTGCGCTGTTTCTGAGAATCCAGGCGCTGCTGCTGCCAGAGTTGCGCAAGGCGGTGAAGGCGCAGGACTGGCCCGCCGGGGCCGCAGTGCTCGGGCGCATTCGGCGCCTGGTGGGGATCAATCTGCTGCTGGGTATTGCGGTGGTGCTGGTGGCATCGAGCCGGCTGCTGGTGTGAGGTGACCGCTTCGCCAGCAAGGCGGGCTCCTGCAAAGGCCACGTTTGCCTGCAGGAGCCGACCTGGCCGGCGAAGCGGCCCTGAAGATCAGAGGCGCTGAAGAATCAGCTCCCCGTCAGCCCCGGCCGCCCCCGGTTGCCCGGGCTGCCCGGGTCTTCCCGTCGCCCCTGCATCGGTGCGGTACACCAGGCAACCCTTGCTGGCCCCGCCTGCGCCCGGCTTGCCCGGCGCACCTGCCAGCCCCGGCGCACCGCCGTCGAGCCTGACCTTGATCTGCTCGGCCGGGAAGCTGGCCGGCAGTGCCAGGCGCACCCGGCCTCCGGGCGCCCCGTCATGGCCATCGCCCCCGTTGTCGCCATTGGCGCCACCGCTGGCCTGGCCCCAGGTGCAACCACCCGCCTTGCCGTTGCCACCATCGAGCCCCACATACCCCGGTGCCCCCGCGCCGCCACGGGCGTCGATGGCCAGTTCTGAAGCCTCCAGCGCCTGAATGCGCAAGCTCAGGTCACGTCCGGGCCTGGCGACCCGCTCATAGGTACCCGGCGCACCGTGGGCAGCAATCTCACTGCCCTGGCCCAACTGCGCCTGGGCCACTTCCATGCTCAGCGCATGCTCGGCCGGCACGATGGCAATGCGCGCCTGGTTGCCCAGGTGCAGCTCATCCACCTTCAATTCCACCAGGCTCGCCGGCAGCACCAGGGTGGCCGAATCCGCCACCTCCAGGCGCTGCAGGTGCACCACGCTGGCCTTGTTCGGCAGGCGCAGCACCGAGTGCGCCGCCACGCTGATCGCATCGGCCAGGGCCAACGGGCTGAACAGTGCTGCCAACAACACGACCTTACGCATGACCAGCCTCCTGGCGCGGGGCCGGTATCGATTGGATATGAAAGATGCCGACCAGCAGAATCTGCAAACGGTCGAACCAACGATGGCTGCGCTCACGCAACCGTCCGTTGAACATCAGCACCTCGAGCACGTGCAGCACCAGCAGCATGGCCCCCGCGAGGTTGATCAGCTGGTGGAACGGCTTGTCTGCCGGCATCAGCAGATTCACCAGTACCACCCACCAGAACACTACCGTCAGGGCCTTGCCCAGCCCCCACAACGCCTTCATACCCGCGCCCCTTGTTGTTGCGTTTTCTTGTTTGGCGGCCCGCTTACGCGACACAGGCACTGCACGCCACATTACCGGCTGGCACCCTCCGGATGCCAGCCCCGCTGTCGATCAATTGAGGTGCAATTCGACCCGGCGATTCTGCGCGCGGCCCGCATCGGTTTCGTTGTCGGCAATCGGCTCGCGCTCGCCACGCCCCTGGCTGGTGATTTTCTGCGGTGCCAGGCCCTGGCTGATCAGGTACTCGGCCACGCTGCTGGCACGCCGCTCGGACAACGCCTGGTTGTAGGCATCGCTGCCACGGCTGTCGGTGTGTCCGATCACCTTGATGCTGGCCACGCTCGGGTCATTGAGCTTGCCGGTCAGGGTACGCAACTGCTGCTGGGCGGCCGGGGTGAGTTCGGCCGAGTCGTAGGCGAACATCACGCTGCCCTGGTCGTTGAGGGTGATCACCTCGGGCTCAGGCGCCGGGGCCTTCTCGCTCGGCGGGTATTGGGGCAACGGGCAACCGTTGTGGCTCACCGGGGTGTTGGGCGGGGTATCGGGGCAGCGGTCGCGGCGGTCGAACACGCCATCGCCGTCTTCGTCACCGTCCTGGGCAAAGCAGATCAGGCCACCGGCGATGGCACCCAGCGCCGCGCCGCCACCGGCCCAAGCAGAGCTTTCGATGGCGCCCAGGCCGCCACCCACGGCGCCGCCCAGCAGGCTGCATAGGGGCCAGGTTCGTTGGTTCAACGGGGCGCTGCCATCGCTGTGGGTAGCGCAACCGGACAGCAGGCTGGCGACCACGAGCACGGGCAGCGCAGCCTTGGTGATTACATTCATGGGGAATGCTCCTGTGTCACCGGCCAGTACCGGTCACACAGGAGTAAAGACGCGCCCGCGACACTTCACAAGCCGCGGGGTGCAAGGGCTTCAGCGATCGATGCGAATTTCCACGCGGCGGTTCATCGCGCGTCCGTCGGCGGTGTTGTTGTCTGCCACCGGCTGGGTTTCACCGGCGCCCTGCACCGAAACGAAACTGCTGCGCGCAATGCCGCTCTCGACCAGGTAGTCGGTCACCGAATGGGCGCGGCGCTCCGAGAGTTTCTGGTTGTAGGCATCGCTACCGCGGCTGTCGGTGTGCCCGGTGACGCTCAGGCGTGCGCTCGGGGCTTCGGCCTTGAGGCGCGTGGCGATCTTGTCCAGGCGCAGTTTGTCAGCCGTGGTGAGCCTGGCCGAGTCGAACTCGAACAGCACATCGCGGATAACGATGACCTCTTCCTTGACCACCACGACTTCCTCGACCACCGCGACCGGCTCCGGCGGGCAGCCGTTGGCATCGACCTGAACGCCACGCGGGGTGCCCGGGCACTTGTCGCGGCTGTCCGGTACGCCATCACCGTCTTCGTCGCCGTCGCCATGGGCCCAGCAGTAACCGGCCGCCAGACCGCCGCCGAGCAGCGCGCCCCAGCCGGCCCAGCTGGAGCTTTCGATGGCGCCCAGGGCGGCACCGCCAACGCCCCCGACGGCGGCACACTTCGGCCAGTCGGTTTTTTGCAAACCTGCACAACCAGTCAATACGCTGGTTAGCAGAACCAGAGGCAATGCTGTGCGAACTATGCTCATTTTGTCGCGTCTCCTAGGGGGAATCGGTGCAAAACCGATGCTCTGGGAGTAAAGACCGGTGATTCCATCTGCGCCAGCAATAAGCCATGGCGCTTTGCGCGTGCCTCTATGCCTTGCGTCGCGGGCCGGCTAGTCTTGACGCATTAACGAGGAGCTTCGATGACTGACCGTTTTTCTTCGCGCACGCCCCAGCAGGCCCTCGCCGCCCTGCTGGAGCACCATGCCCCGCAACGCCTGTTGCTGGTGGGCACGTCGTTTCCGGCACTGGAGGCCTTCGCCGCCGCGCACCCGCAGGCGCAGATCGCCGTGGCCCGCCCCGGCGCGCTGCCGGCCGAGCTTGCCGCGCAGCGTTTCGACCTGGCGGTGCTGGTGGACTGCCTGGAACACCTGAGCAACCAGCAGGGCCTGCAACTGCTCGGCGGCATTCGCAACCTCAACGCCAGCCGCGTGGCGGTGCTGGTCGACCTTGCGGCCAGCGGCTGGCGCGACACCGACTTCTACGCACTGGCGCTGCAGGACAGCGAGCGTTTTCAACGTGACGAGCAGGTATTGAACCTGTTCACCTATGATCTACGTGACTACAAACAGGTACCCGACTGGCTCAACGCCAAGTTCTGGGCCAACCCGCAAAATTTTGGAAAGTACTGGTGGTGATGCAATGAGTGTCTCGGTTTGCCCGTGCGGCAGCGGTAACCTGCTCGATGCCTGCTGCGGGCATTATCATGCCGGCCACCCGGCGCCCGATGCACAGACGCTGATGCGCTCGCGCTACAGCGCCTATGTGCTGGGGCTGGTGGATTACCTGATCAAGACCACCCTGCCGGTGCAGCAGGCCGGGCTGGATCGCGCCGGCATTGCCGCCTGGAGCGCGCAAAGCACCTGGCTGGGCCTGGAGGTCGAGAGCGCCGAGGTGTTCGGCGGCCAGCCCGATCACGCGTTCGTCACCTTCACGGCGCGCTGGCACGACAACGACGGCGAGCACAGCCACCGCGAGCGCTCGGCCTTCGTGCACAACGGCGGGCACTGGTACTTCATCGACCCCACGGTGGGCCTCAAGGCCGGGCGCAACGACGCCTGCCCATGCGCCAGCGGGCAGAAGTTCAAGAAGTGCTGCGCCAGCTACATGAGCCATTAGTCATGACCACCTGCGCCCGTCGGCTGCTCATCGGCCTGCTGCTGATGAATCTGGCGGGCTGCGCCAGCTGGTGGGGCGGCAGCTACCAGGACCCCGGCGTGCACCTGGTGCGGGTCGAGACAGTAAAGGCGCGGCTGATGCAGCAGGAGTTCATCCTGCACTTTCGCATCGACAATCCCAACGACAGCACCCTGCAGGTGCGCAACCTGCATTACGCGGTGTACCTGGCCGACCTGTTGCTGGTCGAAGGCGACCACGGCCAGTGGTTTCGGGTGGACGCGCACAGTCGGCGCACCATCCAGGTACCGGTGCGTACCAACCTGTGGCGCCAGCTCAAACCCATCGCCAAGCTGCTCAAGCGCCCCGATCAGGCCATCCCCTATCGCCTGGAGGGTGAGCTGAGCACCGGATTATTCTTTGCCCACGACCTGCACTTGTTGCGCAAGGGTGAGATAATTCCCGCCGATCTCATTCCGGAGTAACCCTCGATGACCCAGCAACCCCACGTTCATGGCCCCGACTGCAATCACGATCATGACCATCACGCGCATGATCATGACCACGGCCATGTGCATGGCCCGCACTGCAACCATGCCCCTCAGGAACCTGCGCGCAATGCCCTGAAGGACGTTGGCCGCAACGACCCTTGCCCATGCGGCAACGGCAAGAAGTTCAAGAAGTGCCACGGGGCCTGATGCCTCCCCTGTGGGAGCGGGCCTGACCCGCTCCCACACACGTTGCGCCTCGACATCAAGCACAGTTCCAGCAGACGACCATCAAACGGAGCGTGACCATGATCGACCTGTATTACTGGACCACCCCCAACGGCCACAAGATCACCCTGTTTCTCGAAGAGACCGGCCTGCCCTACACCCTTCACCCGATCAACATCGGCAAGGGCGAGCAATTTGCCGAAGACTTTCTGAAAATCGCCCCCAACAACCGCATCCCGGCCATCGTCGACCATGACACCGCCGACGGCCAGCCGCTGTCGCTGTTCGAGTCCGGGGCCATCCTGCTCTACCTCGCCGAAAAAACCGGGCAGTTCATCCCCAAGGACCTGCGCGGCCGCCAGGAGGCCCTGCAATGGCTGTTCTGGCAGATGGGCGGCCTGGGCCCGATGGCCGGGCAGAACCACCACTTCAACCGCTTCGCCCCCGAGAAGATCCCCTACGCCATCAAGCGCTACGTGGACGAAACCGCGCGCCTGTACGGGGTACTGAACAAGCGCCTGGCCGACCGACCATTCGTCGCCGGCAACGACTACAGCATCGCCGACATGGCGATCTACCCGTGGATCGTTTCGCACACCTGGCAGCAGCAGAACCTGGACGACTTCCCGGCCCTCAAAGGCTGGTTCCAGCGCATCCAGGCACGCCCCGCCACACAGCGCGCCTACGCCCTGGTCGAGCAGATCAACCCGCCGCCAGCCTGAACCACGACAAGGCCGCGCGGTACTTTGAAAATAAAGCCCGCGCCCCCGCTTGCATGGCGTGATCGCGCTCACTAACGTAGCGCCTTTTAGCGCCATCCCCTGCAGGAGCCTTGCCCATGGCCTCGCCAGCCCTTTCCCCCGTTCTACCCCGGTTCGGCGTCGCCGCGACCCTGCTCGGGCTGCTCAGCCTGGGCGGTTGCCAACTGGGCAACCATCAGGACAGCGTCATCCCCACCAGCGGCGTGCAACCGCTCAAGGGGCTGGCACAGAACGTCTCGGTGCGGCGCAACGCCCTGGGCATGCCGCTGATCGAGAGCAGCAGCTTCCACGATGCGCTGTTCACCCTGGGCTATGTGCACGCGGGCGATCGCATCGGGCAGATGGTCGGCATGCGTCTGCTGGCCCAGGGGCGCCTGGCCGAGATGGCCGGCCCGGATGCGCTGGAGGTCGACCGCTTCATGCGCGCGGTCAACCTGAAAAAGAACGCCAGCGACCTCTACGCCGACGCCTCGCCGCGCCTCAAGCGCTTCTTCGAGGTGTACGCACGCGGGGTCAACGCCTACCTGTTCCGCTACCGCGACCGCCTGCCGGCCCCGCTGGCCCAGAGCGGCTACCGCCCCGAGTACTGGAAGCCTGAAGATTCGGCGCTGATCTTCAGCCTGTACAGCTTCAGCCAGTCGGTGAACCTGCAGGAAGAAATCGCCGCACTGACCCTGGCGCAGAAAGTCGGTGCCGACACACTGCCGTGGCTGCTGCCCAGCTACCCGGACGAACCGCTGGCCATGGCCGAAGCCGACAAGCTCAAGGGTTTGAACCCGGGCAGCCAGCTGCCGGGCCTGGCCACACTGAACAAGGTCAGCGAGCAACTGGCCGCGCTCAACCTGCTGGGCACCCCGGCGTCGAGCAACTGGGCCATCGCCCCGCAGCGCAGCCGCAGCGGCCGCAGCCTGCTGGCCAGCGACAGCCAGGGCGCCTGGGCCTTGAGCCCGGTGCAGGTACGTACCACCAAATACCAGGCCGCCGGCTTCAGCCTGGCCGGCCTGCCGTTCGTGCTGTCCGGCTTCAACGGCAAGCTGGCCTGGAGCAGCAGCGCGGCAATGGGCGACAACCAGGACCTGTACCTGGAAAAACTCAAGCGCGAAGGCAACCGCGTGCTCTATGAAGTCGACGGCCGCTGGCAGCCGGTGCAGGCGCGCAACGAGACCTACTTCGTCAAGGGCCAGCGCCCGCAACGCGAAACCCTGTACGAAACCCGCCACGGCGCACTGCTGACCGGCACCCAGGGCAGCCTCGGCCTGGCCCTGAAGATGCCCGAACTCAAGGGCGACAAGAGCCTTGATGCGTTCTTCGACCTGTCGCGGGCACAGAGCGTCGAACGTGCCTTCGACGCCAGCCGCGAAATCGGCGCCGCCGCGCTGAACCTGGTGTTCGCCGACGCCGCCAACGTGGGCTGGCAGGTTACCGGCCGCTACCCCAACCGCCGCGAAGGCCAGGGCCTGCTGCCCTCCCCAGGTGCCGACGGGCGCTATGACTGGGATGGCTACGCCGACGCCATGCTCCACCCCTACGACCAGGACCCGCCGCAAGGCTGGCTGGGCAATGCCAACCAGCGCAGCATTCCCAAGGGCTATGGCCTGCAACTGTCCAACAGCTGGTACTACCCCGAGCGTGCCGAACGCCTGGCGCAGCTGGCCGGCAACGGCAAGCACGACAGCCGCAGCCTGATCGCCATGCAGTACGACCAGACCACCCTGTTCGCCGCCAAGCTCAAGGCCATGTTCGAAGCACCCGGCATGGCCCAGCCGCTCAAGCAGGCCATCGACGCCCTGCCCGCCGAGCAGAAGGCCCGCGCCCGCGAGGCCTACACCCGGCTGATGGCGTTCGACGGGCGCCTGAGCCCGCAATCGGCGGATGCCGCGGTGTACGAGCTGTTCCTGCAGCAAAGCGCCCGGCAGATCTTCCTCGATGAACTGGGGCCTGAAACCAGCCCGAGCTGGCAAGCCTTCGTCGCCAATGCGCGGCTGTCGTACTCGGCCCAGGCCGATCACCTGCTGGGCCGCGACGACAGCCCGTTCTGGGATGACCGCAACAGTCCGGGCAAGCAGGACAAGCCGACGATCCTGGCCCGCAGCCTGGCCGCGGCCATCAGCGCCGGCGAAGCGCAGATGGGCACCGACCGCCGGGCCTGGCAATGGGGCAAGCTGCACCAGTACCACTGGCCCGTCAGCGCACCCTATGGCCTGGGCGACACGCTCAAGCGCGGCCCGCTGGCCACCGGCGGCGACCACACCACACTCAACGCCTCGGCCTATGCCTGGGGCCAGGACTTCAACGCCCGCCTGATGCCGTCGATGCGCATGGTGGTCGACTTCGGCCTGGCCGAGCCGCTGCAGGGGGTGAGCAGCAGCGGGCAGTCGGGCAACCCGGCCAGCGCGCATTTCGCCGACGGCCTGGATGCCTGGTTCAAGGGCAGCTACGTGACCTTCCCGATGCAGCCGCAGAACTTCGAACGCGCCTACGGCAGCAAGCGCCTGACCCTGGTGCCCGGCAAGTAACCCCTTCGGCTCGCCGTCGCCCTGGCGGCGAGCCCCCTTCTCGCCCCGCGCTGATCCATATCAAAGTGCCACCCTCGTCCATCGGCTATAACCGGGTTTGTCTGATGACCCTATAAAAACGATTGCGGATACGTGCCTACAGGACCACCTGCGGCCGCATCCAAAGGACGATTGCGATGGCTTCTCTTGTATCGCGTCTGGCCATGCTTGGCTCGACGCTGCTGTTTGCGTACCCCGCCTCTGCCAGTGAGCCGCCCCCGGCAACGGCAGTCGAACGCGGCGCCTACATTGCCCGCCTGGGCGACTGCGTGGCCTGCCACACCGCCAAGGGCGGCGAGTTGATGGCCGGCGGCCTCGAACTGACCACGCCGATGGGCACCATCTACTCCAGCAACATCACCCCCGACAAGGTCACCGGCATCGGCCGCTACACCTTCGAGCAGTTCGACCGCGCCATGCGCGAAGGGGTGAACGCGGCCGGCACCAACCTGTACCCGGCCATGCCCTACCCCTCCTACGCGAAAATGACCGAAGGCGACATGCGCGACCTGTACGCCTACCTGATGGAGGACGTGAAGCCGGTCAACCAGCCCAACCTGGAAGCGGACATGAAGTTTCCGTTCAGCCAGCGCTGGGGCCTGTCGCTGTGGAACCTGGTGTTTCTCGACAAGCAGCCCTTCGTGGCCGACCCGGCCCGCAGCGACGAGCTCAACCGCGGCGCCTACCTGGTACAGGGCCTGGGCCACTGCGGCGCCTGCCATACCCCGCGCGGCGTGGCCTTCCAGGAAAAGGCCATGGACGACGCCGGCAGCGCCGGCCAGCACTTCCTGGCAGGCGAGACCGTGGAGCACTGGCGCGCCCTGAGCCTGCGCAACCTGTGGACGGTGGACGACACCGTGCAGTTGCTCAAGACCGGGCAGAACCGCTTTGCCACGGTGTCGGGCAACATGGCCGAGGTGATCTCCCACAGTACCCAGCACTTCACCGACGCCGACCTCACCGCCATCGCGCGCTACCTCAAGTCGTTGCCGCCGGGCAAGGACGACCTGCCGATGCCGATGGTGGAACGAACCCCTGCCCCAGCGCCGGACAACCTGTTCACCACCCGCGGCGGGCTGGGCTACACGCAGTTCTGCAGCGACTGCCACCGCCCGGACGGCGCCGGCGTGGCGGGCATGTTCCCGCCACTGGCGCACAACCCCAGCGTGGCCTCGGCCAACCCGACCTCGCTGCTGCACATCACGCTGACCGGCTGGCAGACCGCCGAAACCGTCGCCCACCCGCGGGTGTACACCATGCCCGGGTTCTCGCGCCTGACCGACACCGAGATCGCCGAGATCCTCACGTTCGTGCGCAGCAGCTGGGGCAACGACGGCTCGGCGATCAGCGCAGCGCAGGTGGCCAAGTTGCGCCAGCAGCTCAAGCCCCAGGATCGCGACGCCTCGACCTTCGAGACCCCGCGCCTGGCCGACCTGCTGGCGGCCAGCAATGCCGATGAGGTGGTGCGCGGCATGCGCCTGCACCTGCAGACCCGTGACCTGCTGCCCGACAACGTCGGCAACGCGCTCAACTGCACCAGTTGCCACCTGAACGCCGGCACCGTGGCCGACGGTTCGCCGTTCGTCGGGGTATCGGCCTTCTTCCCCGGCTATGCGCCACGGGCGGGCAAGGTGATCACCCTGGAGGAGCGCATCAACGGCTGCTTCCGGCGCTCGATGAGCGGCTCGCCGCTGCCACCGCAAGGGGCCGACATGCAGGCGATGGTGGCGTACTTCGAGTGGATGAAGAACAACACCAAGCCCGAGGACAAGGTGCCAGGGCGCGGCGTAGGCAAGGTCGACCCGTCGATCAAGCCCGACCTGGACAACGGCAAGCAGGTGTATGCCCAGCAGTGCGCGGTGTGCCATGGCAACGACGGCGAAGGCCTGACCCGCGCCGACGGCACCTGGATCTTCCCGCCGCTGTGGGGCGAGCAGTCGTTCAACATCGGTGCCGGCATGGCGCGCACCTACACTGCGGCCGCCTTCGTCAAACGCAACATGCCGATCGGCATGCACGAGAAGTTCCCGCTCGGCCAGGGCGGCCTGTCCGACCAGGACGCGGTGGACGTGGCGGCCTGGTTCTCCAGCCAGCCACGCCCGGACTTCCCCGACAAGGTCAAGGACTGGCCCAACGGCGGGCGCCCGGTAGACGCGCGCTACTGAAGCAGCCCCCCTGCAGCGTAGCCGGCAGCACGCCGGCGACGCTTTCGGATCGAACTTCACCGGCCCGGCCGCGCTCCTAGGTTAAACCCCCAGCGCAGCGGCCTTGGCATGGACCTGGTGATTGCACGACCCGAAGGATTGTATTGCCCACCCGGGGATTTCTACATCGACCCGTGGCGCCCCGTTGAACGTGCGGTGATCACCCACGGCCATGGCGACCACGCCCGCAACGGCAACCGCCACTACCTCACCGCCAGCCCCGGCGCGGGCATCCTGCGCAGCCGCCTGGGCGCCGACATCAACCTGCAGACCCTCGACTACGGCCAGCGCCTGGACCACGGCGGGGTGGCCCTGAGCTTGCACCCGGCCGGCCATGTGCTGGGCTCGGCCCAGGTGCGCCTGGAGTATCGCGGCGAGGTGTGGGTGGCGTCCGGCGACTACAAGGTCGAACCCGATGGCACCTGCGCACCGTTCGAACCGGTGCGCTGCCACACCTTCATCACCGAGTCGACCTTCGGCCTGCCGATCTACCGCTGGGAGCCCCAGCAGCAGATCTTCGACCAGATCAATGCGTGGTGGCGCGAGAACATCACACTGGGCAAGGCCAGCGTGCTGTTCTGCTATTCGTTCGGCAAGGCGCAGCGCATCCTGCATGGCCTGGACCCGAGCCTGGGGCCGATCCTGGTGCATGGCGCGGTCGAGCCGCTGAACCGGGTATACCGCGAAGCGGGTGTCGCCCTGCCCGCCACGCTGCATGCCAGCGAGATGGACAAGCACGACCCACGCATGCGCCAGGCGCTGATCCTGGCCCCGCCCTCGGCGGCCGGCAGCAGCTGGATGCGCCGCTTCGGCGACTACAGCGACGCCTTCGCCAGCGGCTGGATGCGCCTGCGCGGCACCCGGCGCCGGCGCGGGGTGGACCGCGGCTTCGTGCTCTCCGACCACGCCGACTGGCCCGGCCTGCTATGGGCCATCGAACAGACCGGGGCGCAGCGGGTGATGGTGACCCACGGCTCGGTGGCCGTGCTGGTGCGCTACCTGTGCGAGCGCGGGCTGGATGCCCAGGCGTTCGTCACCGAATACGGTGACGAGGATGAAGGCGCCCCGACCGAGGCCAGCGCATGAAGGCCTTCGCCGAACTCTACGGCCAGCTCGACGCCACCACCTCGAGCAACGCCAAGCGCGATGCACTGGTGCGCTACTTCGCCAGCGCCAGCCCCGCAGACGCCGCCTGGGCGGTGTACTTCCTGGCCGGCGGGCGGCCGCGCCAGCTGGTACCCACACGGCTGCTGCGCGAGCTGGCAATCAGCCTGTCGGGTTTGCCCGACTGGTTGTTCGAGGAGAGCTACCAGGCCGTGGGCGACCTGGCCGAGACCTTTTCGCTGCTGCTGCCCGAAGCCGCCCACAGCAGCGACGCGGGCCTGGCCTACTGGGTCGAGGATTGCCTGCTGCCGCTGCGCGGACTGCCGCCCGAAACCCTGGCGCAGCGCCTGCCGCCCCTGTGGGCACAGCTCGACCGGCAGAGCCTGCTGGTGTGCCTGAAGCTGGTCACCGGCAGCTTTCGCGTCGGCGTGTCGAAGCTGCTGGTCACCCGCGCCCTGGCGCAACTGGCCGACATCGACAGCAAGCGCGTGGCTCAGCGCCTGGTGGGCTACACCGACCTGTCGTACCGCCCCACGGCCCAGGGCTACCTCAAGCTGATCGCGGCCGAGTCCGAAGACGAACATGCCCAGCGCGGCGGCCAGCCGTACCCGTTCTTTCTGGCCCATGCGCTGCAACAGCCGGTGGACCAGTTCGACGCCCTGCTCGGCCCGCCCCAGGCCTGGCAGGCGGAATGGAAGTGGGACGGCATCCGTGCGCAGGTGGTCAAACGCGAGGGCCAGTTGTGGGTGTGGTCACGCGGCGAGGAGCTGCTGACCGAGCGCTTCCCCGAACTGCAGGCGCTGGCCGCCGTGCTGCCCGATGGCTGCGTGGTGGACGGCGAGATCGTGGTGTGGCGCGACGGCGTGCAACCCTTCGCCCTGCTGCAGCAGCGCATCGGGCGCAAGACCCTGGGCAAGAAGATCCTGGCCGATGCGCCAGTGGTGCTATTGGGCTACGACCTGCTCGAATGGCAGGGCGCCGACTGGCGCAGCCGCCCGCAGGCCGAGCGCCGGGCGCAGCTGGAAGCGCTGGTGCAGACCACTGCGCACCCGGCGCTGCGCCTGTCGCCGGTGCTGCAGGGCGACACCTGGACCGAGCTTGCCGCCCAGCGCGAGGCATCGCGCAGCCTGGGGGTCGAGGGCCTGATGCTCAAGGCCCGCGACGCCCTGTACGGGGTGGGCCGCACCAAGGACATGGGGGTGTGGTGGAAGTGGAAAATCGACCCGTTCAGCGTGGACGCGGTGCTGATCTATGCCCAGCGCGGACATGGCCGGCGCGCCAGCCTGTACAGCGACTACACCTTTGCGGTGTGGGACGCCCCCGCCGGCAGCCCGCAGCGTAGCCTTGTGCCCTTTGCCAAGGCGTATTCGGGGCTCAGCGACGAAGAGATGCGCAAGGTTGATGCAATCATCCGCAAGACCACCGTGGAAACCTTCGGTCCAGTACGCAGCGTGACCCCGACGCTGGTGTTCGAACTCGGCTTCGAGGGCATCGCACTGTCCAAGCGCCACAAGAGCGGGATTGCGGTGCGCTTCCCGCGGATGCTGCGCTGGCGCCTGGACAAACCGGTGGACGAAGCAGACGACCTGGCCACGTTGCAGTCGCTGCTGGGGTAAGCGAAACGCAGCAATTGGGACTATGGTGCGGAAATTGCTGTGAGCTTGATGTCGAGCGGCCAGCGGTAACGCTGCGCAGCCACCCATCATTTGCGCTTGAAGGACCACACCATGAAAAAAGCTCTGCTGACGCTGTCTGCTCTAGCGCTGTGCCTGGCTGCGGGCAACACCCTGGCCAAGGACTACAAGGAACTGCGCTTCGGCGTCGATCCCTCCTACGCCCCTTTCGAGTCCAAGGCCGCCGACGGCAGCCTGGTGGGCTTCGACATCGACCTGGGCAACGCGATCTGCGCCGAGCTCAAGGTCAAGTGCAGGTGGGTCGAGAGCGACTTCGACGGCATGGTTCCGGGCCTCAAGGCCAACAAGTTCGACGGCGTGATCTCGTCCATGACGGTGACCCCGGCGCGGGAGAAGGTCATCGACTTCTCTGACGAGCTGTTCTCCGGGCCTACCGCACTGGTGTTCAGAAAAGGTGCAGGTATGAGCGCCGACCCGGCCTCGCTCAAGGGCAAGACCGTCGGCTACGAGCAGGGCACCATCCAGGAAGCCTATGCCAAGGCCGTGCTGGACAAGGCCGGGGTCAAGACCCAGGCCTACCAGAACCAGGACCAGGTGTATGCCGACCTGATTTCGGGACGCCTGGACGCCTCGATCCAGGACATGCTGCAGGCCGAACTGGGCTTTCTGAAATCGCCACAAGGCGCGGGCTACGAAGTGAGCCAACCGGTGGACAGCGAATTGCTGCCGTCGAAGACGGCGGTGGGCATTAAGAAAGGTAACAGCGAGCTGAAGGCCTTGCTGAACAAAGGTATCAAAGCGTTACACGATGATGGCACCTATGCCGACATCCAGAAGAAGCACTTTGGTGATCTGAACCTGTACAGCGGCAAGTAGGGCCGGCCTCTTCGCCGGCAAGTCCGGCTCCTACACGGGTTCGCGGTGCGTGCAAGAGCTGACTCACCGCGTACCCAAGGTCCCACCCGCACAGGCTCGCCCCATGCTTGACGACCTCCTGCAACACCTGGGCCTTGGCGCCTTCAGCCTCAGGGGCTTCGGCCCGCTGCTGCTGCAAGGCACCTGGATGACCCTGCAACTGTCCTTCATGTCGCTGCTGGTCAGCGTCGGCCTGGGCCTGCTCGGCGCCAGCGCCAAGCTCTCCGCGCTGCCGCTGCTACGCATCCCCGCGCAGCTCTACACCACGCTGATCCGCGGGGTGCCCGACCTGGTGCTGATGCTGTTGATCTTCTACAGCCTGCAGACCGGGCTCACCAGCCTGACCGACGCCATGGAGTGGGACTACATCGAGATCAACCCCTTCGCTGCCGGGGTCATCACCCTGGGCTTCATCTACGGTGCCTATTTCACCGAGACCTTTCGCGGCGCGATCCTCGCGGTGCCGCGCGGCCAGGTCGAAGCGGCCACCGCCTATGGCCTCAAGCGCTTTCAGCGGTTTCGCTTCGTGGTGTTCCCGCAGATGATGCGCTTCGCCCTGCCGGGCATCGGCAACAACTGGATGGTGATGCTCAAGGCCACCGCGCTGGTGTCGATCATCGGCCTGGCCGACCTGGTCAAGGCCGCCCAGGATGCCGGCAAGAGCAGCTACCAGCTGTTCTACTTTCTGGTGGTGGCGGCCTTCATCTACCTGCTGATCACCAGCGCTTCAAACGTGGCCCTGCGCTGGCTCGAACGGCGCTACAACGTCGGCACCCGGGAGGCACTGCGATGATCGAGCTGCTGCAGGAATACTGGCGCGCGTTCCTCTATACCGACGGCACCCACATCACCGGGCTGGCGATGACGATGTGGCTGCTCAGCGCCTCGCTGCTGATCGGCTTCGTGGTGTCGATCCCGCTGTCGATCGCACGGGTGTCACGGCGCCTGTGGGTGCGCTGGCCAGTGCAGTTCTACACCTACCTGTTTCGCGGCACGCCGCTGTATATCCAGCTGCTGATCTGCTACACCGGCATCTACAGCCTGGAGGTGGTGCGCGGGCAACCGCTGCTCGACAGCTTCTTTCGCGACGCCATGAACTGCACCATCCTGGCCTTTGCCCTGAACACCTGCGCCTACACCACCGAGATCTTCGCCGGCGCCATCCGCAGCATGCACCACGGTGAAGTCGAAGCGGCCAGGGCCTACGGCCTGCGCGGCTGGAAACTTTATGCTTATATCATCATGCCGTCCGCGTTGCGCCGCTCGCTGCCGTACTACAGCAATGAGGTGATCCTGATGCTGCACTCGACCACCGTGGCCTTCACCGCCACCGTGCCGGACATCCTCAAGGTCGCCCGCGACGCCAACTCGGCCACCTTTCTGACCTTTCAGTCGTTCGGTACGGCCGCCATCATCTACCTGTGCGTGACGTTCGCACTGGTGGGCCTGTTCCGCCTGGCCGAACGACGCTGGCTGGCCTTCCTCGGCCCCGCACACTAGGACCGTTCATGCACCACAAGACCCACGACATCCTGGCCCCGGTGCCGGGGATTTGCCGCCAGATCCACAGCTTCCACTTCGGCCCGCGCGGTGCCGGCAAGGTCTATATCCAGGCTTCGCTGCATGCCGACGAGCTGCCCGGCATGCTGGTGGCCTGGCACCTCAAGCAACGCCTGGGCGAATTGCAGAGCCAGGGCCGCCTGCGCCACGAGATCGTGCTGGTGCCCATCGCCAACCCGGTGGGCCTGGAACAGGTGCTGATGGACGTGCCCCTGGGGCGTTTCGAGCTGCAGAGCGGCGAGAACTTCAACCGCCACTTCGTCGACCTGAGCGACACCATCGGTGACCAGATCGAGGCGCACCTGACCCAGGACCCGCGGCACAACGTCGAGCTGATTCGCGAGTGCATGCGCCGGGCGCTGGACGCGCAGCCCGCCGCCACCCCGCTGCAATCCCAGCGCCTGGTACTGCAACGCCTGGCCTGCGATGCCGACATGGTGCTGGACCTGCACTGCGACTTCGAGGCCGTCGCACACCTGTACACCACCCCGGAAGCCTGGCCCCGGGTCGAGGCGCTGTCGCGCTACCTCGGGGCCCAGGCCAGCCTGCTGGCCACCGATTCGGGCGGGCAGTCGTTCGATGAGTGTTTCACCCTGGTGTGGTGGCAGCTGCAGCAACGCTTTGCCAAGCAGTTCCCCATCCCCCAGGGCAGCTTTTCGGTGACGGTGGAGCTGCGCGGTCAGGGCGATGTGAGCCACCCGCTGGCCAGCACCGACTGCGAGGCGATCCTGAACTACCTGACCCGTTTCGGTGCCATCGAAGGCGAGGCAGCCCCCTTGCCGCCCCTGCCCTACCCGGCCACACCGCTGGCGGCGGTCGAACCGGTGGCCACGCCGCTGGGCGGCCTGCTGGTGTTTCATGTCACCCCGGGCCAGCCGGTGCAGGCCGGGCAACTGATCGCCGAGGTGATCGACCCGCTCAGCGACCGCGTGACCCCGGTATACAACCAGCAGGCCGGGCTGCTGTATGCCCGCTCGCTGCGACGCATGGCCACCGCTGGCATGGTGATTGCGCATGTGGCGGGCAACCAGCCGTACCGCAGCGGCTACCTGTTATCGCCATGAGGGGCCGTGCATGTACAAACTGACCATCGAAGGCCTGCACAAGCGCTACGGCGAGCACCATGTGCTCAAGGGCGTTTCACTGCAGGCCAGCACCGGCGACGTGATCAGCCTGATCGGCGCCAGTGGCTCGGGCAAGAGCACCTTTCTGCGCTGCATCAATTTTCTCGAACAGCCCGACGAGGGCAGCATGACCCTGGACGGCCAGCCGGTGCGCATGGTGCACGACCGCCACGGCCTGCGCGTGGCCGATGCCGACGAGCTGCAGCGTATCCGCACGCGCCTGGCCATGGTGTTCCAGCATTTCAACCTGTGGAGCCACCTGAGCGTGCTGGAGAACATCAGCATGGCGCCGCGCCGGGTGCTGGGGGTAAGCCGGCACGAGGCCGAGGAACGGGCACGTGCCTACCTGGACAAGGTAGGCCTGGCGCCCCGGGTGGCAGACCAGTACCCGGCGTTCCTGTCCGGTGGCCAGCAGCAGCGGGTGGCGATCGCGCGGGCGCTGGCAATGGAGCCGGAGGTGATGCTGTTCGACGAGCCGACTTCGGCGCTGGACCCGGAGCTGGTGGGGGAAGTGCTGCGGGTGATCCAGGGGCTGGCCGAGGAAGGCCGCACCATGATCATGGTGACCCACGAAATGAGCTTTGCACGGCAGGTATCGAGCCAGGTGCTGTTCCTGCATCAGGGGCTGGTGGAGGAACAGGGCGCACCGGCCGATGTGCTGGGCAACCCCAGGAGCGAGCGGCTGCGCCAGTTCCTGAGTGGCAACCTCAAATAACCCGACGATTGTCACCCGCTAAAACTAATGCCGGGCATTGATGGTCTGTGAAGACACACCCACTGCCCACAAGCGGCCCCGGCATGCGTAAACCGTCCGACCTTGCTGGCCCCTGGTTTGCCACCCGTGGCTGGAAGCCCTTCGCCTTTCAGAAGCGCGTGTGGGCCGCCGTCGCCCGCGGCGAATCCGGGTTGCTGCATGCCAGCACCGGCGCCGGCAAAACCTACGCCCTGTGGCTGGCCGCGCTGCAACACCTCCATGCCCAGGACACGCCACGCGCCAAGCACCCGGCACCGCTGCAAGTGCTGTGGATCACCCCCATGCGCGCCCTGGCCGCCGATACCGCGCGGGCCTTGCAGGCGCCACTGGACGCGTTGCAGATTCACTGGAGCCTGGGCGTGCGCAGCGGCGACACCTCCAGCGCCGAGCGTGCCCGCCAGAGCCGGCGCCTGCCCAGTGCCCTGATCACCACCCCCGAAAGCCTGACCCTGCTGCTGACCCGCGATGCGGCGCAGAGCGAGTTCGCCAGCCTGCGCCTGGTGGTGGTGGACGAATGGCACGAGCTGCTCGGCAACAAGCGCGGTGTACAACTGCAACTGGCCCTGGCGCGCCTGCGCCGCTGGCACCCGGGCCTGATCGTATGGGGCATCTCGGCCACCCTGGGCAACCTGGAGCATGCCCGCGACGTGCTGCTGCCCGAGGGCGGTTGCCTGGTGCAAGGCCGCCAGGACAAGCGCATCGAGGTCGATACCCTGCTGCCCGAAGCCATCGAGCGCTTCCCCTGGGCCGGGCACATGGGGCTCAAGATGCTCGCGCAGGTGCGCGATGAGGTGGCGCGCAGCAGCAGTTGCCTGGTGTTCACCAACACCCGCGCCCAGGCCGAGCTGTGGTATCAGGCGCTGCTGGAGGCGCGCCCCGACTGGGCCGGCATCATTGCCCTGCATCACGCCTCGCTGGCCCGCGAAACCCGCAACTGGGTCGAGCAGAGCCTGAAACAGGGCCAGCTCAAGGCAGTGGTATGTACCTCAAGCCTCGACCTGGGGGTGGATTTTCTGCCCGTCGAACGGGTGTTGCAGATCGGCTCGGCCAAGGGCGTGGCGCGTCTGATGCAGCGCGCCGGACGCTCGGGGCACGCGCCGGGCCGCCCTTCGCGGGTGACCCTGGTACCGACCCACAGCCTGGAGCTGGTGGAGGCCGCCGCCGCCCGCGAGGCCGTGGCAGCACGCCAGATAGAGGCAAGGCGCTCTCCGGCGCTGTGCATGGATGTGCTGGTGCAGCACCTGGTGAGCATGGCCCTGGGGGCCGGGTTTCGCCCCGCGCAACTGCTCGAGGAAGTGCGCAGCACCTGGGCCTATCGGCACCTGCGCGACGAACAGTGGCAATGGGCGCTGGAATTCGTGCGCAACGGCGGTGCCTCGCTGGGCGCCTACCCTGACTATCACCGGGTCATCGAAGCGCCGGACGGGGTATGGCGGGTGGCCAACGCGCGCCTGGCGCGCCGCCACCGCATGGGCATCGGCACCATCGTCAGCGATGCGAGCATCCAGCTGAAGTTCTGGAGCAAGGGAGGCGGCGGGCGCAACCTGGGCAGTGTCGAGGAAGCCTTCGTTGCCCGCCTGCGCCCGGGCGATGCCTTCCTGTTCGCCGGGCGCACGCTGGAGCTGGTGCGCATCGACAACATGACCGCCTATGTGCGTCGCAGCACCGCACGCAAACCTGCCGTACCACGCTGGAACGGCGGGCGCATGCCGCTTTCCAGCGAGCTGGCCAGGGCCGTGGTCGAGCAGCTCGACAGCGCCGCGCACGGTCGCTACCACGGGCCGGCCATGCAGGCGGTCAAGCCATTGCTGGAGCTGCAGCGGCGCTGGTCGGTGATCCCCACCCACGACATGCTGCTGGCCGAGACCTGGACCTCGCGTCAGGGCTGCCATCTGTTTCTCTATCCATTTGCCGGGCGCACCACCCACCTTGGGCTGGCCAGCCTGCTGGCGTGGCGCTACAGCCGCAGCCAGCCGGCGAGTTTCTCGATTGCGGTGAACGACTATGGCCTGGAACTGCTGTGCCCTGGCGAAGTGCCGTGGGCGGCCATGCTGCCGGACCTGCTGAGCCCCGATGGACTGCTCGAGGACGTGCTGGCCAGCCTGAATGCCGGCGAAATGGCCATGCGCCGTTTTCGCGAAATCGCGCAGATCTCCGGGCTGGTGTTCGGCGGCTATCCCGGCTCGCACAAGAGCACCCGGCAGATCCAGGCGTCCAGCGGCCTGTTCTTCGAGGTGTTCCGCCAGCACGACGCGGGCAACCTGCTGCTGGGCCAGGCCCGTGACGAGGTGCTGAACGCAGAGCTGGAGATCGACCGCCTGGCGCAGGTACTGAGCCGGCTGGGCGGTTTGCGCCTGCATCTGCAGCCGCTTGCGCGCCCGGGTCCGCTGGCCTTTCCGCTGCTGGTGGAAGGCATGCGCGAAACCCTGAGCACGGAAAAGCTCGCCGACCGCATCGCCCGCATGGTCGCCGACCTGGAAAAGGCCGCGAGCCGGGAGCGCTGAATGAGTCACTGCCTGAACATCGACGTACACGGCGAGCAGCTCTGGCTGCTGGGGGACAAGGCGCTGTACTGGCCGGCGCGCAGGGTGATGCTGGTTGCCGATGTGCATATCGGCAAGGCGGCGGCATTTCGCGCCCAGCACCTGCCCGTGCCCCGCGGCACCACGCAATCGACCCTGCAACGCCTGGACCGGCTGCTGACCAGCTACCCATGCGAAGAGCTGATCGTGCTGGGCGACTTTCTGCACGCACGCACCGGTCGCGCCGCGGCCACGCTGGAACGCGTGCGGCAATGGCGGGAACGGCACGCCCGGCTGAAGATCACGCTGATACGCGGCAACCACGACCTGCATGCCGGCGACCCGCCCGAGGGGCTGCGCATCGATGTGCTGGACGGCCCGCTGCTGCTGGGGCCGTTCGCCTTGCAGCACGAGCCCGAGCCCCATCCCACGCACCTGGTGCTGGCCGGCCACGTACACCCGGTGTATGTGCTGCGGGGGCGCGCGCGGCAACGACTGCGCCTGCCCTGCTTCGTGATCGGCGAACGGCTCGGCCTGCTGCCGGCCTTCGGGGACTTCACCGGCGGCTGGGCAGTGCAGCCTCAGCCGGGTGAGCGCGTGTACCTGACGGCAGACGCGCAGGTATGGCCGGTCAAGCCCTAGGCTCAGGCAACCGGTGCCGGTGGCGGTTCATCAGGGAGTGTGGGTTCACCCGGTTCCATCGGCGGGTTATCGCCTGGCTGCGCCGGCGACGGGGTGTCCGGGCCAGGCTGGCCGGGGACGCCACCGGCCTGCATCAGTGGCGGCTGCGCAAGCAATGACCAGGCCACCAGCCCGATCTGATTGGGCTGCAGCACGGCAAGTTTGGCGCTGATTGAGGGGTCGAGTTTCATAGGCGGCTCCTGAGCGAAGTCCGACACGCCTCCTGGCGTGCCGGGACGGTTCATCTGCTTGGAGTGCCTTGCCGGCGAGTAATTCCCTCGCTTCGTCGGCTCAGGTGCGCGGCAGGGTCACACCGCGCTGGCCCTGGTACTTGCCGCCGCGGTCCTTATAGGACACTTCGCACTCTTCGTCGGACTCCAGGAACAGCATCTGCGCCACGCCTTCGTTGGCGTAGATCTTGGCCGGCAGGGTGGTGGTGTTGGAGAACTCCAGGGTCACGTGGCCTTCCCACTCCGGCTCGAGCGGGGTGACGTTGACGATGATGCCGCAACGGGCATAGGTGCTCTTGCCCAGGCAGATGGTCAGCACGTTGCGCGGGATGCGGAAGTACTCGACGGTGCGCGCCAGGGCGAAGGAGTTGGGCGGGATGATGCACACGTCGCTCTTGACGTCGACGAAGCTGCCGGCGTCGAAGTTTTTCGGATCGACGGTGGCCGAATTGATGTTGGTGAACACCTTGAACTCGTCGGCGCAGCGCACGTCGTAGCCGTAGCTGGAAACGCCGAAGGAGATCAGCCGGTTGTCGCTTTCGCCGCGTACCTGACGCTCGACGAAGGGCTCGATCATGCCGTGTTCCTGCGCCATGCGGCGAATCCACTTGTCCGATTTGATGCTCATGGCGGGTGTCCTGAAATAGCGTGGTGAAGAAATTCTGTGGGGCATCTTACCGGGCCCGGCGCCGGGTTCAAAGTTCCGTGCGGTGTTGGCGGCAAGATCCGCGTCATACGGGGCCTGCGCGGGGTATCGCGGCGCCGTCAGTCTTGAATTGCACGAAAGCTGAACAAGACCATTGGCACGTT
Source organism: Pseudomonas palmensis (assembly GCF_049942755.1). Classification (NCBI taxonomy): domain Bacteria; kingdom Pseudomonadati; phylum Pseudomonadota; class Gammaproteobacteria; order Pseudomonadales; family Pseudomonadaceae; genus Pseudomonas; species Pseudomonas palmensis. The sequence continues at coordinate 3,563,617 of NZ_CP187958.1, read as the reverse complement.
CTGGAAAAAGGGTTATGGTGACGCCACTGTGCTGCACGTGTCACTGAGAATCTCTACCTGATGCAAGATCTCGATCAACCCATCTTCATGAATTTTCTGCCTCTTTGCACTCAGTCTCGGCCAGGGCGTTTCCTGAGCCGTAATTAACTTTGTCCAAGGAGACAGACCATGTCCAATCGCCAAACCGGTACCGTTAAGTGGTTCAACGATGAAAAAGGCTTCGGCTTCATCACCCCACAATCCGGTGACGACCTGTTCGTACACTTCAAAGCCATTCAAGCTGACGGCTTCAAAAGCCTGAAAGAAGGCCAGCAGGTCTCTTTCGTCGCTACCCGCGGCCAGAAAGGCATGCAAGCTGAAGAAGTACAAGTTATCTAACTTGCGCTTCACTGCTTGAAAAAAGCCCTGCCCTCACCGGCGGGGCTTTTTTTTGCCTTGCCGGTGGGGCTGCCCGTAGGAGCCGGCGTTGCCGGCGAAGGCAACACCGCAGTACCTGCCTGGTGATGCAGTGGGCCCTTCGCCGGCAACGCCGGCTCCTACACAGGCGAGGGTGTCGACTCAGTCTTCGCTGATGGTGATATTGGGCATCGCCGGTGCCGCCGCTTCCTGCAGCACGATGCGCGCGCCCACCTGCCGTGCCAGTTCCTGGTACACCATGGCAATCTGGCTCTCAGGCTCGGCAATCGCAGTCGGCTTGCCGCTGTCGGCCTGCTCGCGAATCAGCATCGACAGGGGCAGCGAAGCCAGCAGCTCCACACCGTACTGCGCCGCCAGCTTCTCGCCACCACCTTCACCGAACAGGTGCTCGGCATGCCCGCAGTTCGAGCAGATATGCACGGCCATGTTCTCGACCACGCCCAGCACCGGGATATTCACCTTGCGGAACATCTCCACACCCTTTTTCGCGTCCAGCAGCGCAAGGTCCTGCGGCGTGGTCACGATCACCGAACCGGCCACCGGCACCTTCTGCGCCAGGGTCAGCTGGATGTCGCCGGTGCCCGGCGGCATGTCGATCACCAGGTAGTCGAGGTTGTCCCAGGCGGTCTGGGTCACCAGTTGCAGCAACGCACCGGAGACCATCGGGCCACGCCATACCATCGGCGTGTTGTCGTCGGTAAGAAACGCCATCGACATGACTTCCACGCCATGCGCACGCAACGGCACGAACCACTTCTGGTCGCGGATCTGCGGCCGGGTCCCTTCGGCGATACCGAACATCACGCCCTGGCTGGGGCCATAGATGTCGGCATCCAGGATACCCACCCGCGCCCCTTCACGGGCCAGGGCCAGGGCCAGGTTGGCGGCGGTGGTGGACTTGCCCACACCGCCCTTGCCCGAGGCCACGGCCACGATGTTCTTGACGTTGGCCAGGCCCGGAATCTGCGCCTGGGCCTTGTGCGCGGCGATCACACAGGTGATCTCGACCTGCGCCGAGGCCACGCCCTCGATCCCCTCGACGGCGGTCTGCAGCACCTGGGCCCAGCCGTTCTTGAACAGGCCGGCGGCATAGCCCAGCTCCAGGGCCACGCTGACCCGGTCGCCCTGGATATCGATGCTGCGCACACACCCGGCGCTGACCGGGTCCTGGTTCAGGTAAGGGTCGGTGTATTGGCGAAGGACGGTTTCAACCGCTGCGCGAGTGACGGCGCTCATGGAGACTCCCGATAAAAGACTGAATGAAACAGGTCGCTATGCTAACCCGTGAAACAACGGCAGATACGTCCATGGGGTGAAATATATTTCCCATCGTTTTATAGTGGCCGATCACCGTTCATACCCTGTAGCCGAAAGTAGCCGAGCCCCCATGTCCGAGCCACGCCAGATTCTCGTCACCAGCGCCCTGCCCTATGCCAACGGGTCGATCCACCTTGGCCACATGCTCGAGTACGTTCAGACAGACATGTGGGTGCGCTTCCAGAAGTACCGCGGCAACCAGTGCACCTACGTGTGCGCCGACGACGCGCACGGTTCGGCGATCATGCTGCGCGCCGAGAAAGAAGGCATTACCCCCGAGCAACTGATCGCGAACGTGCAGGCCGAGCACTGCGGCGACTTTGCCGACTTTCTGGTGGAGTTCGACAACTACCATTCGACCCACGCCGACGAAAACCGCGAGCTGTCGAGCCAGATCTACCTGAAACTGCGTGACGCCGGGCATATCGCCACGCGCTCGGTCACCCAGTATTTCGACCCCGACAAGCAGATGTTCCTGGCCGACCGCTTCATCAAGGGCACCTGCCCCAAATGCGCGGCCGACGACCAGTATGGCGACAACTGCGAAAAATGCGGCGCCACCTACGCGCCGACCGAACTGAAGAACCCCAAGTCGGCGATCTCCGGCGCCACCCCGGTGCTCAGGGACTCCCAGCACTTCTTCTTCAAGCTGCCCGACTTCCAGGCCATGCTGCAGCAGTGGACCCGCAGCGGCACACTGCAGGACGCCGTGGCCAACAAGTTGGCCGAATGGCTGGATTCCGGCCTGCAGGAATGGGACATCTCCCGTGATGCGCCGTACTTCGGCTTCGAGATCCCGGGCGAGCCGGGCAAGTACTTCTATGTGTGGCTGGACGCGCCGATCGGCTACATGGCCAGCTTCAAGAACCTGTGCGACCGCACGCCGGAACTGGACTTCGACGCCTACTGGAAAAAAGACTCCAGCGCCGAGCTGTACCACTTCATCGGCAAGGACATCGTCAACTTCCACGCGCTGTTCTGGCCGGCCATGCTCGAAGGCGCCGGCTACCGCAAGCCGACCGCAATCAACGTGCACGGCTACCTGACGGTCAACGGCCAGAAAATGTCCAAGTCCCGTGGCACCTTCATCAAGGCGCGCACCTACCTCGACCACCTGTCGCCGGAATACCTGCGCTACTACTACGCGGCCAAGCTGGGCCGTGGCGTGGATGACCTGGACCTGAACCTGGAAGACTTCGTGCAGAAGGTCAACTCGGACCTGATCGGCAAGGTGGTCAACATCGCCAGCCGCTGCGCAGGGTTCATCCACAAGGGCAACGGCGGCGTGATGGTGGCCGGCGACGCCGCACCGGAGCTGACCGAGGCCTTCCTGGCTGCGGCACCGGGTATCGCCGACGCCTACGAAGGCCGCGACTTCGCCCGTGCGATGCGCGAAATCATGGGCCTGGCCGACCGCGCCAACGCCTGGATCGCCGACAAGGCCCCGTGGTCGCTGGCCAAGCAGGAAGGCAAGCAGGACGAAGTGCAGGCAGTGTGCGCCCAGGGCATCAACCTGTTCCGCCAGCTGGTGATCTTCCTCAAGCCGGTGCTGCCGCAACTGGCCAGCGATGCCGAGGCGTTCCTGAACGTCGCGCCGCTGACCTGGAACGACCACCAGAGCCGTCTCGAGAACCACCAGCTGAACCCGTTCAAGGCATTGATGACCCGCATCGACCCGGTCAAGGTGCAAGCCATGGTCGACGCTTCCAAGCAGGACCTGGCCGCCAGCCAGACCAGCGTGGTCACCGGCAACGGCGAACTGACCAAGGACCCGCTGTCGGCCGAGATCGACTTCGACACCTTTTCCGCCGTCGACCTGCGGGTAGCGCTGATTCTCAAGGCCGAAGCCGTGGAAGGGGCCGACAAGCTGCTGCGACTGACCCTGGACATCGGTGACGAGCAGCGCAACGTGTTCTCCGGCATCAAGTCCGCCTACCCGGACCCGAGCAAGCTGGAAGGTCGTCTGACCATGATGATCGCCAACCTCAAGCCACGCAAAATGCGCTTTGGCGTGAGCGAGGGGATGGTCATGGCCGCAGGCCCTGGCGGCGAGGAGATCTACCTGCTCAGCCCTGACAGCGGCGCCAAGCCGGGTCAGCGCATCAAGTAAGTGCCACGCCCCGACCCTGACCGGCCGGGGCGTTCTCATTGCACCGTGATTGCCGGATAATGGCGCACAGCCTCTTGCCTGTGGCGCGCCCATGACCGAATTGCTCCTTACCCTTATCAGCGCTGCGCTGGTCAACAACCTCGTGTTGCACCAGGCCCTCGCGCTCGACCCGCTGCTGCAGCCCGTCGAGCCGGCGTCACGTCGCCGGGTGCACGCACTGGGGTTGGCGACGCTGGTGCTGATGGTGCTGGCGGTCGTACCGGGGCAGTTGCTTTACCGCTACGGGTTGCGCCCGCTGCAACTGGAGTACCTGCGCCTGTTCGTGTTCCTGCCGCTGTGCGTTCTGCTGGCAGCGCCGGTGCTGAACCGGTTGCAACGCCAACTGCCACACTGGCCGTTCACCGGCCTCAAACCCTTGCTGCTGGGCAATGCCGCCGTCCTGGGCCTTGCCCTGCAAGCCAGCGATGCCACGCTCGACCCGTTCGCCACCCTGGCCCTGAGCCTGGGCGGCGGCCTGGGCTTCTGGCTGGCGCTGTGCCTGTTCGACGACCTGCGCCAACGCAGCGACGCGGCCCCCGTGGCCTTGCGCGGCCTGCCCATCGAGCTGATCGGCGCAGGGATCATGGCCCTGGCCTTTCTCGGTTTCAACGGACTGTTCACCTCATGAGCCTGATTCAACGCATCGACGCCCTGCTGCCCCAGACCCAATGCGGCAAGTGCGGTCATGCCGGCTGCCAGCCTTACGCCCAGGGGCTGGCGGCGGGCGAGGCGATCAACAAGTGCCCACCCGGCGGCAGCGAGACCATTGCCGCACTGGCAGCACTGCTGCAGGTGCCGGTGATTGCCCTGGATACCGACCGCGGCAGTGCGCCCGCCCAGGTCGCCTTCATTCGCGAGGCCGAATGTATCGGTTGCACCAAATGCATCCAGGCCTGCCCGGTGGACGCCATCGTCGGCGCCGCCAAGCTGATGCACACAGTCATCAGCGCCGAATGCACCGGCTGCGACCTGTGCGTGGCGCCTTGCCCGGTCGACTGCATCGACCTGCTGCCACTGCCTGCCGACAGCCCTATCGTGCCGATCGTCGGCGGCCTGGCGCACACCCGGCCACAGCAGCTCGCCCGCGCCGCCCGGCGCAGCCATGCACGCCACCGCTTCGAGCAGCGTGCCCAGCGCCTGCAACGCGAAGAGGCGCGCAAGCAGGCCGAACGCATCGCGCGCAGCCAGCGGCCCGCCCCGAACGCGGCGGCTGCGGTGCCGGCCGACGACCCGATCAAGGCCGCGATTGCGCGGGTGCAGGCGCAAAAGGCTGCAGCCGCCGATGCGGCGCTGAAAAAGGCCAAGATTGCCGCGGCCATGAGTCGCGCCCAGCTGACCAAGGCGCGCACAGCCTTTGGCGACTCGCCAAGCCCGGCGCAGCAAGCGCAACTGGCTGACCTGCAGCAAGCGCAGCAACAGGCCCAGGCTCACCTGGAATCACTGCTGGCGGTAAGCGATGCTGCCCGCGCCTGACCCGGGCGAACGCCTGCGCGCCAGCCTGCGCCTGGTGCTGCTGGCGTGCCTGCCCGGCTTGCTGGCACTGACCTGGCTGCACGGTTGGGGCACCCTGCTCAACCTGCTGCTGACCACCACCGCGGCGCTGGCGACCGAAGCGGTGTTGCTGCGCGCCCAGCGCCGCCCGGTGCGTGCTGCACTGGGCGATGGCAGCGCCCTGGTCAGCGCCACGCTGCTGGCCATCGCCCTGCCCGCCTACCTCGCCTGGTGGGTGCCGGTGATTGCCAGCGCAAGCGCCCTGGCCCTGGGCAAGCATGTGTACGGCGGGCTTGGCAAGAATCCGTTCAACCCGACCATGCTCGGCTATGCCGTGGCCCTGGTCAGCTTTCCGGCCCAGATGACCCAGTGGCCCGGGCCGCAACCGCTGGACCTGGGCACCAGCCTCGAAGCGGTGTTCGGCTTGGCCGTCCGACCCGACGCCTGGGCCCAGGCGACGGTGCTGGATGTGGTGCGCCACAACCAGAGCCTGACCATCGACGAACTGTTCGGCCAGCACCCGGCCTTCGGCCGGTTCGCCGGCGCGGGCAGCGAGTGGGTCGCCCTGGCCTTCCTGGCCGGTGGCCTGTTGTTGCTGCAGCGCAAGGTGTTCAGCTGGCATGCCCCGGTGGCCATGCTGGGCAGCCTGTTCATCATGAGCCTGCTGGGCTGGAACGGCTCGGGCTCCGACTCCAATGGCTCGCCGCTGTTTCACCTGCTGGCCGGCTCCAGCCTGTTCGTCGCGTTCTTCATCGTCACCGAACCGGTCAGCGGCCCCAGGGCGGCCAGCGCACGCCTGCTGTTCGGCGCCGGGGTGGGCGTGCTGGTCTATCTGATCCGTACCTGGGGTAGCTACCCCGACGGCAGTGCGTTCGCCGTGCTGCTGATGAACCTGTGCGTGCCGGCGCTCGAACGCTGGGCCGCGCGGCGCCAAGGGCAGCCGGCATGACCCCCCGGGCGCGTGCAGTGCTGCTGGTGGCGGCCGTGGCGTGCCTGGCCATCGGCTGCGCCATTGGCTGGGCGCAGTTGAACGCCGCGCGTATCAGCCAGGCTGAACTGCAGCTCAAGGCCAGGAGCCTGCTGAGCGTGCTGCCGGCAGAGCGCTACGACAACCAGCCGCTGCAACGCCCCCTCGCACTGCCCGCACCGACCCTGGCCCATAGCACCCTGCTGGCCGGCTACCGCGCGACCCTGCTCGGCCAGCCCAGCGCCGTGGTGCTGCACAGCCGGGTTCAGGGCTATGCGGGGCCACTGGACCTGCTGATCGCCATCGACAGCCACGGCCGCCTGCTGGCCACCCGGGTGCTGCAGCACCAGGAAACGCCAGGGCTTGGCGGCAAGTTGAGTGAACCGGGCAACACCTGGCTACGCGGGTTCGAGGGCCGCACGCTGGCGGACACCCCCGATCCGGCCTGGGCCCTCAAGCGCGATGCCGGCCAGTTCGACCAGCTGGCCGGCGCCAGCGTGACCTCCCGCGCAGTGATCCAGGCGGTGCACGATGCCCTGCGCTACTTCGACGAACACTCCCTCTATCTGCTGGGTACCGGTGAACATGAATAGCCGCAGCCTGCTCATCCTCAGCCTGGCCCCGATGCTGGGCGCCAGCCAGACCCTGGCCCAGGCCGCAGCGCTGGCGTTGTTCAGCCTGTTGAGCCTGTGCCTGCACCGGTTGTGCATGACGCCCTTGCGCCCGCTGCTGCAAGGGCTGCAGACCACGCTGGTCAGCGTGCTGCTGGCGGCGATGTTGGTGACCTGCCTGGAGCTGAGCCTGCGCGCCTGGGCCCTGGAGGTTCACGCGCAACTGGGCATCTACCCGGCGCTGATCGCACTGCAATGCGTGCTGCTGGAACAGTGCTTCGAGCGCCATCGCGGCGTCGCGCAAGGCCTGCTGGTGGTCATCGGCTTGTGTACAGTGCACCTGCTGCTGGGCCTGTGCCGCGAACTGCTGGGCTCTGCCGGGCTGCGCCTGGCCCAACTGACCCCGGGCGCACTGATCCTGCTGGGCCTGCTACTGGCCATTTTCAACCGGGTGCGGCGCAAGCCGGCCCCCTCTAGCCGTCAAGGAAGCCTCTGAGCCCATGAATGCTGCCAAACGCCTGGAAATCTTTCGCAGGCTGCACGAAGACAACCCGGACCCGAAGACCGAGCTGGCCTACACCACCCCCTTCGAACTGCTGATCGCGGTCATCCTCTCGGCGCAATCCACCGACGTGGGGGTCAACAAGGCCACTGCACGCCTGTACCCGGTGGCCAACACGCCCCAGGCCATCTACGACCTGGGCGTTGAAGGGTTGTCCAGCTACATCAAGACCATCGGCCTGTACAACAGCAAGGCCAAGAACGTCATCGAAACCTGTCGCCTGCTGATCGAGCGCCACGGCGGCGAAGTGCCGCAAACCCGCGAAGCCCTCGAAGCGTTGCCCGGGGTGGGCAGAAAGACGGCCAACGTGGTGCTCAACACCGCATTTCGCCAGCCGACCATGGCGGTGGACACGCATATCTTCCGGGTCAGCAACCGCACCCGTATCGCCCCCGGCAAGACGGTGCTGGAGGTGGAAAAGGCATTGATGAAGTTTGTGCCCAAGGACTATCTGCTGGATGCGCACCACTGGCTGATACTGCATGGGCGCTATGTATGCCAGGCGCGCAAGCCACGCTGTGGAAGCTGCCGTATCGAGGACCTTTGCGAGTACCCGCAAAAAACCTCCGACGATTGAACAAATAGTTGAATCGGTTGCGCACGATTGAAAAAATCTTTTTTACCGGCTCTGAAAATATCGCTATAAGGTGCGCCAATAGCCCTCTTGGCATGGAGTGACTTATGAGCACCGATAACGAAGAGCTGGATATCGACGTCGAGCCGGACACGGCAGACGAACAGGAAACGGAAAGCCCGCCCGAAACGGCGAAGACCAACCTCAGCAAGCGTCGCACCATCGACAACATGCTGGAAGAACGCCGCCTGCAAAAGCAGTTGGCCGATTACGACTTCGATCTTTGACGGCCCACTTCAGGTCGCGGGCGGGCCGTCTCTAGCGCATGCAGGGGCCAGGCAGTCGCCCTGGCAAGGTCTGGTTCACACCAGGCCGTTACGCTGGGCCAGTTCGATAAGGTCCACCAGGGAGCGCGCATTGAGCTTGAGCAACAGGCGCGTCTTGTAGGTACTCACCGTCTTGTTGCTCAGAAACATGCCGTCGGCAATCTCCTTGTTGGTCTTGCCGCGTGCCAGTTGCTGCAGCACCATCATCTCCCGCCCCGACAGACGTTCGACCATATCCGCTTCGCTGGAACCGCCAAGGTTCGAACGCACCGAGTGCAGGGCCTGGTTGGGGAAGTAGCTGTAACCGGAGAGGACCGCCTTGATGGCGCTGAGCAGCTCGGTAAGGTCCTGCTGCTTGCAGACATAACCCGCGGCGCCCGCCTGCATGCACCGCATCGAAAAATGCCCAGGTGCCTGTGAGGTCAGCACCAGTACCTTTATGTTCACGTCATTGGAGGTCAACCTTGCGATGACCTCCAGCCCATCGAGCTTGGGCATGCCGATATCCAGTATCACGATATCGGGCAGGTGTTTCTTGACCAGCTGCAGCGCGTCCACTCCGTTGTCGGTCTCTGCGACAACTTCATAGCCATGCCGCTCCATCAGCATGCGTACAGCCAGGCGAATGACCGGATGATCATCCACGATCAGCACTTTATTCATGGGCAAAATCCAATTTTCGCTGTTCGATTTTTTGAGCCCGCACAATAGCCTAGTCAACCGGCATAGTGCATTGCAGCTTCCTTGACAGTTGCACGACAAGACCAGACCTACCTAAATAGAAGATTATTCCTACAAAACTTCCTGATAGCAGGCGTTAAGCAGAAACAATCATTGCGTCGTTCGAGGCGTGCATGCAGTGCGAACAAACACTAACACCGCACTCTCGCCACGTTCCATATGACAACGCTCGCCCGCACGCAGGAAATATCCGTGATATTTGACTAACCCGGGTATCAATCCTGTCACGGCGTTTTATCGCGTCGAAGTTGCACCGAAGTATTTCCTGAGGACGATCCATAACCCCCTGAACACCGAAGTACCCAGGCCGCATAGTGGTTCCAAAAACAATGCGAACCCTGACCCTTGCGCCCACGAAACAGCGCTCACGCCGAGCAGCAGGCACGTACATGAGCAACGTCGAACCGAAAAGCCCACTGACGATCATTGCTATTTTCGCGGGTATCATCGAAGCCTCTGCGTTGGCCTCACTGCCCTTTCTTGGCGAAGACAGCCAGGGTATCTACACGTGGTTTCTGGTGGGCTTTCCACCCTTTCTGACAATCCTGTTTTTCCTGACGCTCAACTTCAACAGCAAGACGCTGTATTGCCCGGAGTACAACGAGGACACGCCTGAAGTTCAGGATGAACCCAAAGACTGGTCAACTTCAGAACAACGTGAAAGTCACCTGCCGCCTGCCCGTTCTGCCTTTGCACAATTGACCACACAAGCCCCACCCCTGGGTTGCGACGCCATGGCACCCGCTATCTCGACCATCGTCATTTCCGGTGCACACAGCACATCGCTGATCGAATACCTTGTCACTCAGGCCATCACGCAACAGCCCAGGCTGGGCACGCTGGTCATCCACAACCTTGAAACCGGCACGCAGACCACACTGACCACCCATGCCCTGGGCGCCGAGCCACCGCAATGAAGGCATAAAAAAACCCGGCCTCAGGCCGGGTTCCTTTCGTTCAAGCGCCCCTCACACCAGTGAGCGGCCCTTGTTCGCGGCAATGCGCAGGCGCAGTGCGTTGAGCTTGATGAAGCCCGCCGCGTCGGCCTGGTTGTAGGCGCCGCCGTCTTCTTCGAAGGTGGCGATGTTGGCATCGAACAGCGAATCGTCAGACTTGCGACCGGTGACGATCACGTTGCCCTTGTACAGCTTCAGGCGAACCACACCGTTCACGTTCAACTGCGAAGCATCGATCATCTGTTGCAGCATCAGACGCTCAGGGCTCCACCAGTAGCCGGTGTAGATCAGGCTGGCGTACTTGGCCATCAGCTCATCCTTGAGGTGAGCCACTTCGCGGTCCAGGGTGATGGACTCGATCGCACGGTGCGCGCGCAGCATGATGGTGCCGCCCGGGGTTTCGTAGCAGCCACGGGACTTCATGCCCACATAGCGGTTCTCGACGATGTCCAGGCGACCGATGCCGTTCTCGCCGCCGATGCGGTTCAGGGTGGCCAGGACGGTGGCTGGAGTCATCTCGACGCCGTCCAGCGCCACGACGTCGCCGTTGCGGTAGGTCAGTTCCAGGTAGGTCGGAACGTCAGGGGCGTTTTCTGGCGACTTGGTCCAGCGCCACATGTCTTCTTCGTGCTCGGTCCAGGTATCCTCCAGCACGCCGCCCTCGTAGGAGATGTGCAGCAGGTTGGCGTCCATCGAGTACGGCGACTTCTTCTTGCCGTGACGCTCAATCGGGATACCGTGCTTCTCGGCGTAGTCCATCAGCTTCTCGCGCGAGAGCAGGTCCCACTCGCGCCATGGGGCGATGACCTTGACGCCTGGCTTGAGCGCGTAGGCACCCAGCTCGAAACGCACCTGGTCGTTGCCCTTGCCGGTGGCGCCATGGGAAATGGCGTCGGCGCCGGTTTCGTTGGCGATCTCGATCAGACGCTTGGCGATCAGCGGACGTGCGATGGAAGTACCCAGCAGGTACTCGCCTTCGTAGACGGTGTTGGCGCGGAACATCGGGAACACGAAATCGCGGACGAATTCTTCTCGCAGGTCATCGATGTAGATCTCTTTGACACCCATGGCCTGAGCCTTGGCGCGGGCCGGTTCGACCTCCTCGCCCTGCCCCAGATCGGCGGTGAACGTCACCACTTCACAGTTGTAGGTATCTTGCAGCCACTTGAGAATCACCGAAGTATCAAGGCCGCCGGAATACGCCAGTACGACCTTTTTTACGTCCGCCATGCCATCACTCCACGGGTTGTACGGAAAGCCGGTGATTCTACCGGCCTTACCGCAGAATTTACAGTGGGGCGACAGCTTGTGACGACAAAGCGACAGAAATTGTCGTCGGCGCGACCGGCGGTCGCACCGTCGAATCAGGCGGCGGGTTTGCCTGCCTGGGCGGCCGGCGTCTGCGTGGGTGCCGGCGCAGGCGGGGTCGCTGCCGGTTCGGAAGGCTTGTGCGGGGCAACCTCTGCGGGCTTCTCGACCGGGGTGACGCGGTCGAGCTGGATGTTCACCCGGCGGTTGCGTGCCCGATTGGCGGCATTGGTATTGGCCGCCAGCGGATAGCGCTCGCCATGAAAGCGCACGGTGATCTGCTCTTCGGGGATGCCATGGGCCTTGAGGTAGTCCTGCACCGCCAGGGCGCGGCGACGCGAGAGGTCGCGGTTGGTCAGGCGGTTGCCGCTGTTGTCGGAGTGGCCATCGAGCTCGATGTGGTTGACCGTGGGGTCGGCCTTGAGGAAGTCGATGATCACGTCCAGGCGGGCACGTGCATCGGCATCCAGATCGATACCGCCGCCCGGAAAGCCCACGCGCGCCTGGCGCACCTGGTCATAGTTCATCGGCAGCAGCTTGGCCGCACAGGCCTGGTAGTCACCGTAGGCACGGTTGAACTTCACCGGCAGCACGCGCACTTCCATGCTGCGCCCGGCTTCGCCGGTGTAGTTGCGCACCACGGTGCTGCGCCCGTCCAGCAGGCCATTGATGAGCCGGCTGGCCTGGCCCTGGGAGCTGTTGAACAGCACGCCGCTGCGCGCCATGCGCACCGCGCCCAGGTTGATGTCGCCACGCCCGGGCTGCCACGGTGCGGCGGCGGCCAGCAGGGTCGCGGAGCCGGCGCCCAGCACATTGCTGGTGGAGCGCAGCTGGAAGGTGGCCTGCTCGCCCGCGCGGCGCACGAACTCGCCGCTGCCGAAATCGGCGATCGGCTGGATCAGCCGGCATTCGAACTGATCGCCCTCGACCTTCCACTCGACGTTCTCCACGCGAGTCTGGAAGGTGAGTGCCACGGCCGGCAGGCTGGCAAACATACTGAGCAGGGCTAGGTAACGTTGGCGCACGGGCGGCTCCACAAATTTCTTACGGCATACCTGCAAGCTATCGGACGCCCTGCGCAAAACTTGATAGCGAGTGCTCGGATCGGGCTTTTCCGGTAGCATTCACCGGGAGTTCGAACCGCCTGGAATCCCCAATGTCCGACCGCCTGACCCTCCTGCGTCCCGACGACTGGCACATCCATCTTCGCGATGGCGCTGTATTGCCCCATACCGTCGGCGACGTGGCGCGCACCTTTGCCCGCGCCATCATCATGCCCAACCTGGTACCGCCGGTACGCAACACTGCCGAAGCCGACGCCTATCGCCAGCGCATCCTGGCCGCCCGCCCTGCCGGCAGCCGCTTCGAACCGCTGATGGTGCTGTACCTCACCGACCGCACCCAGCCCGAGGACATTCGCGCGGCCAAGGCCAGCGGATTCGTGCATGCCGCCAAGATGTACCCGGCCGGCGCGACCACCAACTCGGACTCCGGCGTGACCAGCGTCGACAAGATTTTCCCGGTGCTCGAAGCCATGGCCGAGGTGGGCATGCCGCTTCTGGTGCACGGCGAAGTGACCCGCCCCGAGATCGACGTGTTCGATCGCGAGAAGCTGTTCATCGACGAGCATCTGCGCCGTGTGGTCGAACGCTTCCCCACGCTCAAAGTGGTGTTCGAGCACATCACCACTGCCGAAGCCGTGCAGTTCGTCAACGAGGCCCCGGCCAACGTCGGCGCGACCATCACCGCCCAGCACCTGCTGTACAACCGCAACCACATGCTGGTGGGCGGTATTCGCCCGCACTTCTACTGCCTGCCGATCCTCAAGCGCAACACCCACCAGGTGGCTCTGCTCGACGCAGCCACCAGCGGCAGCAGCAAGTTCTTCCTCGGCACCGATTCGGCGCCCCACGCCCAGCATGCCAAGGAAGCCGCCTGCGGCTGTGCCGGCTGCTACACCGCGTTCGCCGCCATCGAGCTGTATGCCGAGGCGTTCGAACAGCGCAACGCGCTGGACAAGCTGGAAGGTTTCGCCAGCCTGCATGGCCCGGCGTTCTACGGCCTGCCGGCGAACACCGACCACATTACCCTGGTCCGCGAAAGCTGGACCGCCCCAGGCAGCCTGCCGTTCGGCGAGCAGACTGTCATCCCGCTGCGCGCCGGTGAGCAACTGCGCTGGCGCCTGCTGGAGGAGACTGTGTGAGCGACGATTACGAAGACGACCAGGAAGGTCAAGGCGGCGGTTCGCGCCATCCGATGGCAGAGCGCTTTCGCGGCTACCTGCCGGTGGTGGTGGATGTTGAAACCGGTGGTTTCAACTGCGCCACCGATGCACTGCTGGAAATAGCCGCAGTCACCATCGGCATGGACGAAAAGGGCTTCCTGTTCCCGGAGCACACCTATTTCTTCCGCGTCGAACCCTTCGAGGGCGCCAATATCGAACAGGCGGCCCTGGACTTCACCGGCATCAAGCTCGATCACCCGCTGCGCATGGCGGTCAGCGAAGAGTCGGCGCTGACCGACATCTTCCGCGGCGTGCGCAAGGCCCTCAAGGCCAATGGCTGCAAGCGCGCGATCCTGGTGGGGCACAACAGCAGTTTCGACCTGGGCTTCCTCAACGCGGCCGTGGCGCGCCACGACATGAAGCGCAACCCCTTCCACCCGTTCTCCAGCTTCGACACCGCCACCCTGGCTGGCCTGGCCTATGGTCAGACCGTGCTGGCGCGGGCCTGCCAGAGTGCCGACATCGACTTTGACGGGCGGGAGGCACACTCGGCGCGCTACGACACCGAGAAGACGGCCGAGCTGTTCTGCGGCATCGTCAATCGCTGGAAGGAAATGGGCGGCTGGCAGGACTTTCGCGACTGACCGCTTCGCCGGCCGGCGCCTGCAGACGCTACGCGACGCAGGATCCAGCCTTGCTGGCGAACAGGCATAAAAAAACCGGCCACCAGGGCCGGTTTTTTCATGCGTGGCGCTTACAGCTTGCCAGCATTCTCGCTCAGGTAGGCAGCAACGCCTTCTGGCGAAGCGGTCATGCCCTTGTCGCCTTTTTTCCAGTTGGCAGGGCAGACTTCGCCGTGCTCTTCGTGGAATTGCAGCGCGTCGACCAGACGGATCAGCTCTTCCATGTTGCGGCCCAGCGGCAGGTCGTTGACGATCTGCGAACGGACAACACCCTTGTCGTCGATCAGGAACGCGCCACGGAAGGCCACGCCGCCTTCGGACTCGACGTCGTAGGCCTGGGCGATTTCGTGCTTGAGGTCGGCAGCCATGATGTATTTGACCGGGCCGATACCGCCGGCGTTGATCGGGGTGTTGCGCCAGGCGTTGTGGGTGAAGTGCGAGTCGATCGAAACGGCGATCACTTCAACGTTGCGCGCCTTGAAGTCGTCCATGCGGTGATCCAGGGCGATCAGCTCGGACGGGCAGACGAAGGTGAAGTCCAGTGGGTAGAAGAACACCAGGCCGTACTTGCCCTTGATAGCCGAAGCCAGGTTGAAGCTGTCGACGATCTCGCCGTTGCCCAGTACTGCAGGTACGGTGAAGTCCGGGGCGTTTTTGCCTACGAGCACGCTCATTCGATATCTCCTGATGGTATTGAATGGTTTGCGCAGCCGACCCGCAGGTCCGCTGGCATGACACAAGAACTGCCCATCATACACCGACCGACGCCGTGCGCCGAGCGAATGCCAGCCCACTGCCAGACTGACCGCCGGTCGCTCTGGAACGGGCCTCTGCACAAGGTACTTTGACAAGCATTCTCATTAGCATTAAGCTCCCCGACATCAAGCCTTTACCAGCGATGGTCTCCCTTATGTATGTGTGTCTTTGTGTTGGTGTTACCGACGGACAGATCCGCGATGCGATTTACGAAGGATGCTGCAGCTACAAGGAAGTCCGTGCCGCCACCAACGTGGGCACCCAGTGCGGCAAATGTGCCTGCCTGGCCAAGGAAGTGGTACGTGAAACCCTGACCAAACTGCAGGTCAGCCAGGCCGCCCTGCCTTATCCGGTAGAATTTACCGCAGCCTGAAAACAGCGAATTTGAAGAACCGGACCTCGTGTCCGGTTTTTTTATGCCTGCAATTCAAGTAGTTAGGCTTAAAACGCGGAACACAAACATTCTTATTCCGATTAATTTTCATTTATTATTCAATAACTTAGGTTTGACACTGGAAGTTGTCGGGCTCAGACTCGTGCTTATCGACACACTTACGCAGGGCAGGACCCCATCATGAAAGGCGACGTTAGCGTCATCCAGCATCTCAACAAGATCCTCGGAAACGAGCTGGTCGCAATCAACCAATACTTCCTGCATGCGCGCATGTACGAAGACTGGGGTCTGGAAAAGCTCGGCAAGCACGAATACAAAGAATCCATCGACGAGATGAAACACGCTGACAAACTGATCAAGCGCATCCTGTTTCTCGAAGGTATTCCCAACGTCCAGGACCTGGGCAAGCTGCTGATTGGCGAACACACCAAGGAAATGCTCGAGTGCGACCTGCGCCTGGAGCAGAAAGGCCTGATCGACCTGAAGGCGGCGATTGCGCATTGCGAGACCGTGGGCGACTTCGGCAGCCGCGAACTGCTCGAAGACATCCTCGAGGCCGAGGAAGAGCATATTGACTGGCTGGAAACCCAGTTGAGCCTGATCGACAAGGTCAGCCTGGAAAACTACCTGCAGTCGCAGATGGGCGAGTAATCACGCCCAACCGGCTGCAACCAAAGCCCCGCCTGTGCGGGGCTTTTTTTCGCCTGGGGTAACCGGCCTTGCCGGCCACCGGGCCCAGGCAGGCACAAAAAAGCCCCGCAGATGCGGGGCTCTTCAGTGCAAAACCGGATTCAGGCCTTGGCAGCCTCGGCCTTGGCAGCGGCGTCCTTGATCAGGGTCTGCAGCTCGCCGTTGGCAAACATCTCGGCCATGATATCGCTGCCGCCGACCAGCTCACCGCCCACCCACAGTTGCGGGAAGGTCGGCCAGTTGGCGTACTTGGGCAGGTTGGCGCGGATTTCCGGGTTCTGCAGGATATCCACGTAAGCGAACTTCTCGCCACAACCCATCACGGCTTGCGCCGCCTTGGCCGAAAAGCCGCACTGCGGGGCATTCGGCGAGCCTTTCATGTAAAGCAGAATGGTGTTGTTGGCAATCTGCTCTTTGATTGTTTCGATAATATCCATGAAGCACCTCGCGGCTGAACTTTCCGACCTGGTTGTCGGCACGGTGACGCATTGTATCGGAAAGCCGAGCGTGACGCTCGGCCTTGCCGATATCAGGCCGCAACCACCTCTACCACCACCCCGTTGAGCGCCGCATTGCCCGATACCGCGTCGCGCTGACGCTCGTCGGTTAGATCGTTGGCACTGGCCCCTGCTTGCGCCTGAGCGATGCCCAGGCGCATGCCTGGTCGCCCATGGCCGAAGCCGTGTGGCAGGCTGACCACGCCGGGCATCATATCGGTGCTGGCGAGCACCTCCACCTCGATGCTGCCCACGCGCGAGCTGACACGCACCCGCTGGCCGTCCTGCAACTGCCGGCCGGCCAGGTCGTCGGGATGCATCAGCAGCTGGTGGCGCGGCTTGCCCTTCACCAGGCGATGGTAGTTGTGCATCCAAGAGTTGTTGCTGCGCACATGCCGACGCCCGATCAGCACCAGTTGCGTGGCGTGAGGCAAAGCTTGCGCGGCGAAGCGCTGAAGGTCGGCCAGGATCACCGCGGGCGCGGCCTCGACACACTGGCTGGCAGTTTTCAGCCGCGCACCGAGGTTGGGCTGCAACGGCCCCAGGTCGATACCGTGGGGATAGCGCTCGAGGGTGTGCAGCGACAGGTCGAACACGCTGCCCTGGCCATGGGGCCCGCCGCGCAAGCCCAGGTCGATCATCTGCGCGGGTGTCAGGGTCGGTTTGAGCGGCTTGTCGGCCAGTGCCGCGAAGGCCTTGGCCAGGCCGACGAAAATCTCCCAGTCGTGCAGCGCGCCTTCGGGCTTGGGCAGGATCGCCCGGTTGAAGCGGCTGACGTTGCGCACCGCCAGCAGGTTGAAGGTGGTGTCGTAGTGATCGTTCTCCAGCGCCGAGGTGGACGGCAGGATCAGGTCGGCATGGCGCGTGGTCTCGTTGATGTACAGGTCGATGCTGAGCATGAACTCCAGCCCTTGCAGCGCCTGCTCCAGCTGCCGTCCATTGGGCGTGGAGAGCACCGGGTTGCCGGCCACGGTGACGAGTGCGCGCACCTGCCCTTCGCCCTCGCACAGCATCTCTTCGGCCAGTGCCGCCACCGGCAGCTCGCCTGCGTACTCGGGCAGGCCCGACACACGGCTCTGCCAGGCGTTGAAATGCCC
This sequence comes from Pseudomonas palmensis, assembly GCF_049942755.1. NCBI lineage: Bacteria > Pseudomonadati > Pseudomonadota > Gammaproteobacteria > Pseudomonadales > Pseudomonadaceae > Pseudomonas > Pseudomonas palmensis. The sequence continues at coordinate 3,545,857 of NZ_CP187958.1, read as the reverse complement.
GCCGCTGGTACTGGCCACCAGGTCCACTGCCGGCTGGGTGCACAAGGCGCCGCCGACCCGATCCAGATTGCCACTGACCAGGTTGATCATCTGCACCAGCCAATGGCACAGGGTGCCGAAAGCCTGGGTCGAGATGCCCATGCGCCCATAGCACACGGCCTTGTCGGCGGCGGCGAAGTCGCGGGCCAACTGGCGGATCTGCGCGGCCTCGATACCACAGCGCGGGCCCATGGCTTCGGCTGTGAACGGCGCGATTGCCTCGCGCACCGCGTCCAGCCCGGCCACCGGCAGGTGCGTAGTACGGCTCAGGCCTTCCTCGAACAGGGTGTTGAGCAGCCCGCACAGCAGCGCCGCATCAGCGCCTGGGCGCACGAACAGGTGTTGGTCGGCCATGGCCGCGGTCTCGCTGCGCCGCGGGTCGACCACCACCAGCTTGCCGCCCCGTGCCTGCAGGGCCTTGAGGCGCTTTTCGACATCGGGCACGGTCATGATGCTGCCGTTGGAAGCCAAGGGGTTGCCGCCCAGAATCAGCATGAAGTCGGTATGGTCGATGTCCGCAATCGGCAACAGCAGGCCATGGCCATACATCAGGTAGCTGGTCAGGTGCTGCGGCAACTGGTCGACCGAGGTCGCGGAAAAGCGGTTGCGCGTCTTGAGCAGGCCCAGGAAATAGTTGCTGTGGGTCATCAGGCCGTAGTTGTGCACGCTGGGGTTGCCCTGGTACACCGCCACCGCGTTCTGACCATGGCGCTGCTGAAGGGCCCAGAGCTTCCGGGCGGCCAGCGCGAACGCCTCGTCCCAGCCGATGGCCTGCCATTGCTCGCCGATGCGGCGCATGGGAGTACGCAGGCGGTCCGGATCGTTCTGGATGTCCTGCAACGCAACGGCCTTGGGACAGATATGGCCACGGCTGAAGGTGTCCAGCGCATCGCCCTTGATCGACGTGATGCGCGGCGCCTGCCCAGGCTCATGGGCCACTTCCAGGGTCAGGCCGCAGATGGCTTCGCACAGATGACAGGCACGGTGATGCACGCTTTTGCTCATGGCCGCCTCTTGTTGTGGGTCTGATTAGCGACCTCGACTATGGCCCTGCCCCGCCCCCCTCGCCAGTGACGTTCGTGGCGTGAATCGCCCGGCATCAGGCAAGGCGATGGTCGCGGCGCGCTGGCACCTGTACCGCGCATGCGTTGCAAAGGCCTCGGCGGGCAGTGTACAAAGCCTGTCCGGCCCAATAAAAAGCGTCACCCAACGGCTTGCAACACATTCGGCAACGTCGAGTTCGCAGCCCCCACTTGGTAAGACGCGACATTTAATTATAGTATTGCGCCTTTCCCTATTTCGTCGCCCCGTGCGGCTTTCGCCGCAGGTCACTTCCGTTGTTTTCGAAAACCGGCTTTTGATGATCTGCGGTCTGTTGCAAAAAGGTAGTCAATGATGAGCGCTAGGCACTTTCTCTCCCTGATGGATTTCACCGCCGAAGAACTGGTCAGTGTGATCCGCCGAGGGATCGAGCTGAAGGACCTGCGTAACCGCGGCGTACTCTTCGAACCCCTGAAAAACCGCGTGCTGGGCATGATTTTCGAAAAATCGTCCACGCGTACCCGGCTGTCGTTCGAAGCCGGCATGATCCAGCTCGGTGGCCAGGCCATCTTCCTGTCGCCACGCGACACCCAGCTGGGCCGTGGCGAGCCGATCGGTGACTGCGCCATCGTCATGTCGCGCATGCTCGACGCGGTGATGATCCGTACGTTTGCCCACAGCACGCTCACCGAGTTCGCCGCCAATTCGCGGGTACCGGTGATCAACGGCCTGTCCGACGACCTGCACCCGTGCCAGCTGCTGGCCGACATGCAGACCTTCCTCGAACACCGCGGCTCGATTCAGGGCAAGACCGTGGCCTGGGTGGGCGATGGCAACAACATGTGCAACAGCTATATAGAAGCGGCCATCCAGTTCGACTTCCAGCTGCGCATCGCCTGCCCTGAGGGCTATGAGCCCAACCCGGCGTTCGTGGCCCAGGCCGGCGAGCGCGTGCAGATCGTGCGCGACCCCAAGGACGCCGTGCGCGGTGCACACTTGGTGAGCACCGATGTCTGGACTTCCATGGGCCAGGAGGAGGAAACTGCACGGCGCCTGGCGCTGTTTGCGCCTTACCAGGTCAACCGCGAACTGCTCGACCTGGCGGCTGCGGATGCCCTGTTCATGCATTGCCTGCCCGCCCACCGTGGCGAGGAAATCAGCCTGGACCTGCTCGACGACCCCCGTTCGGTCGCCTGGGACCAGGCTGAAAACCGCTTGCATGCACAGAAGGCGCTTCTCGAATATCTTGTCGAACCGGCCTATCACCACGCATGAGTCAACCTCTACTGCTTAACCTGCGCGACCTCGCCTGCGGCTATGGCGAGCAGCGCATCGTCCAGAACCTCAACCTGCACCTCAACGCCGGCGACATCGGTTGCCTGCTGGGTTCCTCGGGGTGCGGCAAGACCACCACGCTGCGCGCCATCGCCGGTTTCGAGCCGGTGCACGAGGGCGAGATCAGCCTGGCGGGCGAAGTCATCTCCAAGGCCGGCTTCACCCTGGCCCCGGAGAAGCGCCGCATCGGCATGGTGTTTCAGGACTACGCGCTGTTCCCGCACCTGACCGTGGCCGAGAACATCGCGTTCGGCATCGGCAAGCACCCGCGCCAGCGCCAGGTGGTCGATGAAATGCTCGAGCTGGTGAAGCTGGACAAGCTTGGCGGGCGCTACCCGCACGAGCTGTCCGGCGGCCAGCAACAGCGTGTGGCCCTGGCCCGTGCCCTGGCTCCCGAGCCGCAACTGCTGCTGCTGGACGAGCCGTTCTCCAACCTCGACGTGGAACTGCGCCGACGCCTCAGTCATGAGGTGCGTGACATCCTCAAGAGTCGCGGCACCAGCGCGATCCTGGTCACTCATGACCAGGAAGAGGCCTTTGCCGTCAGCGACCATGTGGGCGTGTTCAAGGAAGGCCGCCTGGAGCAGTGGGACACCCCGTACAACCTCTACCACGAACCGTTCACGCCGTTCGTGGCCAGCTTTATCGGCCAGGGCTATTTCATCCGTGGCCAGCTGACCAGCCCCGAATCGGTGCAGACCGAACTGGGCGAGCTGCGCGGCAATCGGGCCTACACCCTGCCCCAGGGCAGCGCGGTGGATGTGCTGCTGCGCCCGGACGATATCGTGCATGCGCCCCACAGTGCCTTGAAGGCAAGCATCGTCGGCAAGAGCTTCCTCGGTGCGTCCACCCTGTACCGCCTGCAACTGGGTACCGGCAGCCAGCTCGAAGCGATCTTCCCGAGCCATATCGACCATCAGGTCGGCGGCGAGGTGGGCATTGAAGTGGCGGCGGACCACCTGGTGCTGTTCCCGGTGGCCGGCACGGTGCCGGCACAACTGCCGGTGGCGGAGAACGGCGTGCGACGCTACAGCGCGGCGCTCTGATAAGGCTTCGCCAGCAAGGCTGGCTCCTACAGGAAATTGCCTGGCCTACTGTAGGAACCAGCCTTGCTGGCGAAAAGGGCCGCTAGAGGAACAACGTCCCGCTCGCCACCCGCGTCGCATACCCGCCAATCTTCACCCGCGCCCCTTCCAGGCGGCAGAACAGCTCCCCACCCCGCGCGGAACACTGCACCGCGTGCAGCTCATCCTTGCCCAGGCGCTGCGCCCAGTAAGGGATCAGCGAGCAGTGCGTGGAGCCGGTCACCGGGTCTTCAGGGATACCGATCCCCGGCGCAAAATAGCGCGACACAAAATCATGCTCGCGCCCTGGCGCCGTGACAATCACGCCCAGCCCCGGCAACGGCACCAGCGCCGCCATGTCAGGGCGACAATCCCGCACCGCCTGTTCGCTTTCGAGCACCACGAACAGTTCATTGGTCTGCCACACCTCGACCACCGGGCACCCCAGCGCCTGCGCCACCGGCGGCAGCTCGGCCAGCGGCTGCGGGTCGTAGCGCGGGAAGTCCAGCACCAGGCGCCCCGCCTCGCGGCTCACGGTCAGCGGCCCCGAACGGCTGTCGAACGCCAGGCGCTCGGCATCTTCCCCATACACCTCGAACAGCACATGCGCGCTGGCCAGGGTCGCATGCCCGCACAGCGGCACTTCGGTGGAGGGCGTGAACCAGCGGATGCGCCAGCGCTGCGCCTCGCGCACGACGAATGCGGTTTCGGCCAGGTTGTGCTCGGCCGCAATCTTTTGCATCAGTTCATCGGGCAGCCATTGCTCCAGGCGATACACCATCGCCGGGTTGCCGCTGAAGGGTTGGGAACTGAAGGCATCGACCTGGTGAAATTCAAGCTGCATGGGTTGGCTCCTGCATGGGAAGGCAGCGAGCATGCCTGCCCGGGCGCTCGCGCTTCCATATACAGAATGGCCGGATTTGGAGGATACAGATGCTACTCGCGGCCGATCGCCGCAAAGCTGCCCCGGGTGTGCTCGGCCAGCACCGCCGCCGCCAGTTCCACCTCCAGCCCGCGCCGCCCGGCGCTGACATGAATGGTTTCGAACTGCTGCGCCGAAGCATCGATGAAGGTGCGCAGGCGCTTCTTCTGCCCCAGTGGGCTGATCCCGCCCACCAGGTACCCGGTGGAACGCTGTGCGGCCATCGGGTCGGCCATTTCGCACTTCTTTGCGCCCGCCGCATGGGCCAGGGCCTTGAGGTCCAGGCTGCCCACCACCGGCACCACCGCCACCAGCAACTCGCCCTTCTCGGTGCTGGCCAGCAGCGTCTTGAACACCCGCGCTGGCTCCAGGTTGAGCTTCTCGGCGGCTTCCAGGCCGTAGGAAGCCGCCTTGGGGTCGTGTTCATAACTGTGGATGCGGTGTTCGGCGCGGGCTTTCTTGAGCAAATCCAGGGCGGGGGTCATGCAGGGCTCCAGGCAGGGTGATCGGTCTCCAGTCGCTGGCTACTTTAGGGCAAAACGCCGGAGCCAACCATTACCCGCCCGGTTGCCACCGACACCACCTGAGCCACCGGCAGTCAGAATATGAATGGCAGTTCACTTTCGACCTTTGACATCAGCGTTTCTTGTCTATATTTTTTCGATTCTGAATATCGAACTGCCCCAATACCGTGCAGTTCTGCCGTCAACCCGACCAGAATGGGGATTCTGCTCGGGTTTTTGTCGAGCGCACACGCGCCTCACAACAACAAGAACCGAGGTCACGAATGACGACTGCTCTACGACAACCAACGCTGTCTGCCCAATGCATGGCCGAATTCCTCGGCACCGCATTGCTCATCTTTTTCGGTACCGGCTGCGTCGCGGCACTCAAGGTCGCGGGCGCCAGCTTCGGCCTGTGGGAAATCAGCATCATCTGGGGCGTGGGGGTCAGCATGGCGATCTACTTCACCGCCGGGGTGTCGGGTGCGCACCTGAACCCGGCCGTGAGCATCGCCCTGAGCCTGTTCAGCGGCTTCGAAAAGCGCAAGCTGCCGTTCTACATCGTCGCCCAGGTGGCCGGTGCCTTCTGCGGCGCGGCGCTGGTGTACACCCTGTACAGCAACCTGTTCTTCGATTACGAACAGACCCACGCCATGGTGCGCGGCAGCACCGCCAGCCTGGAGCTGGCCTCGGTGTTCTCCACCTATCCGCACCCGTTGCTGTCCACCGGCCAGGCATTTCTGGTGGAGGCCGTGATCACGGCCATCCTGATGGCGGTGATCATGGCCCTTGCCGACGACAGCAACGGCCTGCCCCGCGGCGCACTGGCACCACTGCTGATCGGCCTGCTGATCGCGGTGATCGGCAGTGCCATGGGCCCGCTGACCGGCTTTGCGATGAACCCGGCGCGCGACTTCGGCCCCAAGCTCATGACCTTCCTGGCCGGCTGGGGCAACGTGGCCTTTACTGGCGCACGTGACATTCCCTATTTCCTGGTTCCCATCATTGCGCCGATCATAGGTGCAAGCGTGGGTGCCGCCCTGTATCGCGGCGTGATCGCGCGCAACCTGCCCACGGCAGACGGCGCGAACGCCCAGATCGACGACAACGCTCGGGGCAAGACCCAGGCCTCCTGATGCCGAACCGGCGAGCCAGGCTCGCCCTGCCCCGACTTCCACCTTTTCGAGTGCAAGGCCCACACCATGACCGACACCCCGAACAAGCACTACATCATAGCCCTGGACCAGGGCACGACCAGTTCACGCGCGATCATCTTCGACCGTGACGCCAACGTGGTCGGCACCTCGCAGCGCGAGTTCGCCCAGCATTACCCCCAGGCCGGCTGGGTCGAGCATGACCCGATGGAGATCTTCGCCACCCAGAGCGCGACCATGGTCGAAGCACTGGCCCAGGCGGGCCTGAGCCACGACCAGGTGGCAGCCATCGGCATCACCAACCAGCGCGAGACCACCGTGGTGTGGGACCGCGAAACCGGTCGCCCGGTGTACAACGCCATCGTCTGGCAGTGCCGACGCAGCACCGAGATCTGCGAGCAGCTCAAGCGTGACGGCCACGCGGACTACATCCGCGAAACCACCGGCCTGGTCACCGACCCGTACTTCTCGGGCACCAAGCTCAAGTGGATCCTGGATAACGTCGACGGCGTGCGTGAACGCGCCGAACGCGGCGAGCTGCTGTTCGGCACCGTGGATACCTGGCTGATCTGGAAGTTCTCCGGCGGCAAGGTGCATGTCACCGACTACACCAACGCCTCGCGCACCCTGATGTTCAACATCCACACCCTGGAATGGGACGAGAAGATGCTGCAGGTGCTGGGCATCCCGAAGCAGATGCTGCCCCAGGTACGCTCGTCGTCAGAGGTGTACGGCCACACCAAGAGCGGCATCGCCATTGCCGGCATCGCCGGCGACCAGCAGGCTGCGCTGTTCGGCCAGATGTGCGTGGAGCCGGGCCAGGCCAAGAACACCTATGGCACCGGCTGCTTCCTGCTGATGAACACCGGCGACAAGGCCGTGCAGTCGTCCCATGGCCTGCTGACCACTATTGCCTGCGGCCCGCGCGGCGAAGTGGCCTATGCCCTGGAAGGCGCGGTGTTCAACGGCGGTTCGACCGTGCAGTGGCTGCGTGACGAACTGAAGATCGTCAACGACGCCCACGACACCGAGTACTTCGCCAGCAAGGTCAAGGACAGCAACGGCGTGTACCTGGTGCCGGCATTCACCGGCCTGGGTGCGCCGTACTGGGACCCGTACGCGCGCGGCGCCCTGTTCGGCCTGACCCGCGGGGTCAAGGTCGACCACATCATCCGCGCCGCGCTGGAGTCGATCGCCTATCAGACCCGCGACGTGCTCGACGCCATGCAGCAGGATTGCGGCGAGCGCCTGAGCGCACTGCGGGTGGACGGTGGCGCGGTGGCCAACAACTTCCTGATGCAGTTCCAGGCCGACATTCTCGGCACCTGCGTGGAACGCCCGCAGATGCGCGAAACCACTGCGCTCGGCGCCGCCTACCTGGCCGGCCTGGCATGTGGCTTCTGGAGCGGGCTGGACGAGCTGCGCGGCAAGGCCATCATCGAGCGCGAGTTCACTCCGCAGTTGGAGGAGGCGCAGAAAGAGAAGCTGTACGCCGGCTGGCTGAAGGCAGTGGACCGTACCCGCGACTGGGAACCGCACGAGGAATAAAACCTGCGCAGGCTTCTTCGCCAGCAAGGCTGACTCCTACACTGTAGGCACCAGCCTTGCTGGCGAGGCGCCCACAGGATCGTTTCAGCCAGCCCCGCGCTGGCCCCCGCCCCCATCCTGCGGCATCATGCAGATTTGCCCGGCAGCCCAAAAGGACCGCCCATGAATCTGCCCCCTCGCCAACAACAAATTCTCGAGCTGGTCCGCGAACGCGGCTATGTCAGTATCGAGGAAATGGCGCAGCTGTTCGTTGTAACCCCGCAAACCATCCGCCGTGACATCAACCAGCTGGCCGAAGTGAACCTGCTGCGCCGCTATCACGGTGGCGCGGCCTATGACTCGAGCATCGAGAACACCGCCTACGCCATGCGTGCCGACCAGATGCGCGACGAAAAACAGCGTATCGCCGAAGCCATCGCCGCGCAGATCCCCGATCACGCCTCGCTGTTCATCAACATCGGCACCACCACCGAGTCCATCGCCCGCGCCCTGCTCAACCACAACCACCTGAAGATCATCACCAACAACCTGCATGTGGCCTCCATCCTCAGCGCCAAGGACGATTTCGAAGTACTGCTGGCCGGCGGCAACGTGCGCCGCGATGGCGGTGTGGTCGGCCAGGCCAGCGTCGACTTCATCAACCAGTTCAAGGTCGACTTCGCCCTGGTCGGCATCAGCGGCATCGATGAGGACGGCAGCCTGCTCGACTTCGATTACCAGGAAGTGCGTGTGTCCCAGGCCATCATCGCCAATGCGCGCCAGGTGATCCTCGCCGCCGACTCCAGCAAGTTCGGGCGCAACGCCATGGTGCGCCTGGGCTCGATCAGCCTGATCGACTGCCTGGTGACCGACCAGCCCCCCGTCGCCGCCCTCGCCCAGTTGCTCAACCAGCACAAGATCCGCCTGGACGTGGTGTAGCGCCATCGCGGCCCTCGCAACGGGGGCCGCTCGAATGTTCATAATTTTTCATTTATTTGTCATCCGATCAGTATTTTCTATTGAAAGCGACTGGCGGGCGCCATTTTGTTGCGCTACCATTTTCGCAAACGAACATTAATGTTCATATTCGATAGAAACCAGAGGCCGCCTCGTGTCCCAGTCCAGCTCGCCATCGCCCGCCCTTGCCGAAATCTATGACGTTGCCGTGATCGGTGGCGGCATCAACGGCGTCGGTATCGCCACCGATGCGGCCGGACGCGGCCTGTCGGTACTGCTCTGCGAAAAGGATGACCTGGCCAGCCATACGTCCTCGGCCAGCAGCAAGCTGATCCACGGTGGCCTGCGCTATCTGGAGCACTACGAGTTCCGCCTGGTGCGCGAAGCGCTGGCAGAACGCGAAGTGCTGCTGGCCAAGGCGCCGCATATCGTCAAGCCGATGCGCTTCGTGCTGCCGCACCAGCCGCACCTGCGTCCGGCCTGGATGATCCGCGCCGGCCTGTTCCTGTATGACCATCTGGGCAAGCGCAAGCAGCTGGGCGCCTCGCGCAGCCTGCGCTTCGGCCCGGGCAACCCGCTCAAGCCGGCCATCACCCGCGGTTTCGAATACGCCGACTGCGCAGTGGACGACGCCCGCCTGGTGGTGCTCAACGCCATGGCCGCGCGTGAGCTGGGTGCGCACATCCTCACCCGTACCCGCTGCGTCAGCGCACGGCGCGTGGGCAAGCTGTGGAACGTGCAGCTCGAACGCGCCGACGGCAGCCAGCAGACCATCCAGGCCCGCGCCCTGGTGAACGCGGCCGGCCCGTGGGTGGCCAGGTTCATCAAGGACGACCTCAAGCTGGAGGCGCCCTACGGCATTCGCCTGATTCAGGGCAGCCACCTGATCGTGCCCCGGCTGTACGAGGGCGAGCATGCCTACATCCTGCAGAACGAAGACCAGCGCATCGTGTTCGCCATCCCGTACCTGGAGCGCTTCACCCTGATCGGCACCACCGACCGCGAGTACAGCGGCGACCCGGCCCAGGTGAGCATCACCGAGGCCGAGACCGACTACCTGCTCAAGGTTGTGAACGCGCACTTCAACCACCAGCTTGGCCGCGCCGACATCCTCAGCACCTATTCCGGTGTGCGCCCGTTGTGCAACGACGAGTCGGACAACCCCTCGGCGGTCACCCGCGACTACACCCTGGCCCTGTCGGCGTCTGCCGGCGAGGCGCCGCTGCTGTCGGTGTTCGGCGGCAAGCTGACCACCTACCGCAAGCTGGCCGAATCGGCCATGGCCGAGCTGGCGCCGTACTTCACCCAGATGACCGGTAGCTGGACCGCCACCTCCAGCCTGCCGGGCGGTGAACAGATGACCACGCCGCAGGCGCTGTGCGACGAGATTCTCGCGCGCTTCGGCTGGCTGCCAGCGGATATCGCCAAGCGCTGGGCGCTGACCTACGGCAGCCGCGTATGGCGCCTGCTCGAGGGCGTCCAGGGCCCGGACGACCTGGGTGATGCGATTGGTGGCGGGTTGTTCACCCGCGAGGTGGATTACCTGTGCAGCGAGGAATGGGCGGTCAGCGCCGACGATATCCTGCTGCGGCGCACCAAGCTGGGGCTTTTCACCAGCCCGGCCGAACAACAGGCTCTGCGGGTTTACCTGCAACGGGTAGAACTGAGCCGCGGGCGTATTCAGGCGGCCTGACACCGCCAAATCGCATCGAGGGTCAAGCCCGCTCCCACAAGCTCACCAAACCAGTGGGAGCGGGCTTGACCCGCGATGAGGCCAACAAAGGACTATCTGTTCGGTTTCCCGAACGAGCCATTGGCCCTTAATCGGAAACCCGGACATCCCTCCCCCGCCATACCCCGGCAAAAAATGCCCGCCGCCGCTATTTGCATGGGGTTATGATCAAAATCAGAGTTTGGCATGAGTCATGCTCTACACTCAGTACCCGAATGCGCAACCGCTTCATTGCTGTGTTCGCTGAACGAAAGAGCCCGCCAACGGCTCAATAAGAAAAACAACGTCGAGGAAAATTTGATGCGTATCGTTCCCCATCTGTTGGGCGCCGCCATGGCGACCGCTTTGATCAGCACGCCGGCCCTTGCCGCCGAACTGACCGGCACCCTGAAGAAAATCAACGACTCGGGCACCATTACCCTGGGGCACCGCGACGCTTCCATCCCGTTCTCCTACATCGCCGACGCTTCGGGCAAACCCGTCGGTTACTCCCACGACATCCAGCTGGCTATCGTCGAGGCCCTGAAAAAGGACCTGAACAAGCCGGACCTGAAGGTCAAATACAACCTGGTCACCTCGCAGACCCGCATCCCGCTGGTGCAGAACGGCACCGTTGACGTCGAGTGCGGTTCCACCACCAACAACCTCGAGCGCCAGCAACAGGTCGACTTCTCGGTCGGCATCTTCGAGATCGGTACCCGCCTGCTGTCCAAAAAGGATTCCTCCTACAAGGACTTCCCGGACCTGGCCGGCAAGAACGTGGTGACCACCGCCGGTACCACATCCGAGCGCATCCTCAAGTCGATGAACGCCGACAAGCAGATGAAGATGAACGTCATCTCCGCCAAGGACCACGGCGAGTCGTTCCAGATGCTCGAGTCCGGCCGCGCCGTGGCCTTCATGATGGACGACGCCCTGCTCGCCGGCGAAATGGCCAAGGCCAAGAAGCCGACCGACTGGGCCGTGACCGGTACCCCGCAGTCCTATGAAATCTACGGCTGCATGGTGCGCAAGGGCGATGCCCCGTTCAAGAAGGCGGTCGATGACGCCATCGTCGCCCTGTACAAGTCGGGTGAGATCAACAAGATCTACGACAAGTGGTTCAACCAGCCAATCCCGCCTAAAGGCCTGAACCTGATGTTCCCCATGAGCGACGAGCTCAAGGCGCTGATCGCCAATCCTACCGACAAAGCTGCAGACGAAAAGAAGTCCTGACCCCCAGCTAGTTAGTGTCTAACCTTTCATCCGAGGGCGCCCAGCGCCCCCGGATGCTCGAAGGTGCCCGTGAAACAACCGATCTGAGGGGAGACCCCGATGAATTACAACTGGGACTGGGGCGTTTTTTTCAAGTCCACCGGCGTTGGCAGCGAGACCTACCTGGACTGGTATATCACCGGCCTGGGCTGGACCATCCTGATCGCCGTTGCCGCCTGGATCATTGCGCTGCTGCTGGGCTCGGTGCTCGGCGTCATGCGTACCGTACCGAACCGTCTGGTGTCGGGTATCGCCACGTGCTACGTGGAACTGTTTCGCAATGTGCCGCTGCTGGTGCAGCTGTTCATCTGGTACTTCCTGGTACCCGACCTGCTGCCCGAAGGCCTGCAGGAGTGGTACAAGCAGGACCTCAACCCGACCACCTCGGCGCTGATCAGCGTGGTCATCTGCCTGGGGCTGTTCACCGCTGCACGGGTGTGCGAGCAGGTGCGCACCGGCATCCAGGCGCTGCCCCGTGGCCAGGAAGCCGCTGCCCGCGCCATGGGCTTCAGCCTGCCGCAGATCTACAACAACGTGCTGCTGCCGCAAGCCTACCGGATCATCATTCCGCCGCTTACCTCCGAATTCCTGAACGTGTTCAAGAACTCCTCGGTGGCGTCGCTGATCGGCCTGATGGAACTGCTGGCACAGACCAAGCAGACCGCCGAGTTCTCGGCCAACCTGTTCGAGGCCTTCACCCTGGCCACGCTGATCTACTTCACCCTGAACATGGGGCTGATGCTGCTGATGCGCCTGGTCGAGAAGAAAGTCGCGGTGCCGGGCCTGATCTCCGTGGGGGGTAAATAATGGACATGGATTTCAGTGGAATCGTGCCAGCCCTGCCGGGCCTGTGGAACGGCATGAAGATGACCCTGCAACTGATGCTCATGGGCATCATTGGCGGCATCGCGCTGGGCACTGTGCTGGCACTGATGCGGTTGTCGTCGAGCAAGCTGCTGTCGCGCCTGGCCGGCGCCTACGTGAACTACTTTCGCTCCATCCCGCTGCTGCTGGTGATCACCTGGTTCTACCTGGCGGTACCGTTCGTGCTGCGCTGGATCACCGGCGAAGACACCCCGGTGGGTGCGTTCACCTCCTGCGTCGTGGCATTCATGATGTTCGAGGCGGCGTACTTCTGCGAAATCGTGCGGGCCGGCGTGCAGTCGATCTCCAAGGGCCAGATGGCGGCTGCCCAGGCACTGGGCATGAACTACGCGCAGACCATGCGCCTGATCATCCTGCCCCAGGCATTTCGCAAGATGACCCCGCTGCTGCTGCAGCAGAGCATCATCCTGTTCCAGGACACCTCGCTGGTCTACACCGTGGGCCTGGTGGACTTCCTCAACTCGGCACGGGCCAGTGGCGACATCATCGGGCGCTCCAACGAGTTCCTGCTGTTTGCCGGCGCCGTGTACTTTGTCATCAGCTTCTCCGCTTCCTTCCTGGTCAAGCGTCTGCAGAAAAGGATAACCGTATGATTTCCATCAAGAACGTCAACAAGTGGTACGGCGATTTCCAGGTTCTGACCGACTGCAGCACCGAGGTCAAGAAAGGCGAAGTGGTGGTGGTGTGCGGGCCGTCTGGCTCGGGCAAGTCCACCCTGATCAAGTGCGTCAACGCGCTGGAACCGTTCCAGAAGGGCGACATCGTGGTCGACGGCACCTCGATCGCCGACCCCAAGACCAACCTGCCCAAGCTGCGCTCGCGGGTCGGCATGGTGTTCCAGCACTTCGAACTGTTCCCGCACCTGACCATCACCGAGAACCTGACCATCGCGCAGATCAAGGTGCTGGGCCGCAGCAAGGAAGAAGCCACCAAGAAGGGCCTGCAACTGCTCGAGCGCGTCGGCCTGTCGGCCCATGCGCACAAGCACCCCGGCCAGCTCTCCGGCGGCCAGCAGCAGCGCGTGGCCATCGCCCGCGCCCTGGCCATGGACCCGATCGTGATGCTGTTCGACGAACCCACCTCGGCCCTGGACCCGGAAATGGTCAGCGAGGTACTCGACGTGATGGTGCAACTGGCCCACGAAGGCATGACCATGATGTGCGTGACCCACGAAATGGGCTTTGCGCGCAAAGTGGCCAACCGGGTGATCTTCATGGACAAGGGCAACATCATCGAAGACTGCACCAAGGAAGAGTTCTTCGGTGACCAGAGCGTGCGCGACGAGCGTACCCAGCACTTCCTCAGCAAGATCCTGCAGCACTGATGCCGCCCGGTGCCCCTGCCCGGCCCACGCCGGGCAGAGGGCGCTGGTCGTGACAAGGCCACTGTGATGAAATGCGATCCCACGCTCTTTCGCCCAGCCAAGCCTGACCTTGCCGTGAAACCTCGCCTGATCCGCCACCTGTTCCTGCCCCCACTGGTCCTGCTGCTGATGATCGGCCTGGGTGTGATCGGCTACCTGATCAGCGAGCACAACGGCATCCGCACCCTCAGCGAGACCGGCGAGCGTCAGCTTGAACTGCATGCCCGCGCGGTCGAGAGCGAGATCAGCAAGTACACCTACCTGCCCAGCCTGCTGGAACTCGAAGACAGCGTCTCCAGCCTGCTGAACTCCACCGATGGCGACCAGCGCCAGGCGGTCAACGAATACCTCGAAGGGCTCAACCGGCGCAGCCGCAGCCGCGCCATCTATGTGCTCGACACCACCGGCCGGGTGCAGGCCACCAGCAACTGGCGCGACGTCGACAGCTACCTGGGCGAAGACCTCTCGTTCCGTGCCTATTTCCAGAATGCCGTGCGCGGCCAGCCCGGGCGCTTCTACGGCATCGGCAGCACCACCGGCGAACCTGGCTACTACCTGGCCCATGGCCTGGAGGAACACGGCAAGATCATCGGCGTGGCGGTGATCAAGGTGCGCCTGGAAGCGCTCGAAGAGCGCTGGCAGCGAGCCCGCCTGGAAGCCTTCGTCAGCGACGAGAACGGCATCATCATCCTCTCCAGCGACCCGGCGCGGCGGCTGAAGTCGGTGCGCCCGCTGACCCCGGAAATCAAGGAGCGCCTGGCGCGCAGCCTGCAGTACTACTGGTTCCCGCTCAACGAACTGCAGCCGCTGGCGCGCGAGAAGCTCGCCGACGGGGTCGAGAAGCTGACCTTTCCGGCCAATGCCGAACTGGGCGACAGCAACCGCAAGGTCACCTACCTGGCCCAGACCCGGCGCCTGAGCGACACGCCCTGGCACTTCACCCTGCTGACCCCGCTGCAGGACCTGCGCCACGAATCGATGATCCAGGGCGTGCTGGTGGCCGTGGCCTTCGCCCTGCTGGCGATCCTGCTGATAGCCTGGAACGAGCGACGCAAGGTGATCGCCACCCGCCTGGCCGCCCGCGAGGCGCTGGAAGAAGCCAACAACCAGCTCGAACGCAAGATTGCCGAGCGCACCGCCGACCTGCGTGCCAGCAACGAACGCCTCAAGGGCCAGATCCGCGAACGCCGGCACGCCGAGCAGACCCTGCGCCATGCCCAGGACGAACTGGTGCAGGCCGGCAAGCTGGCGGCCATCGGGCAGATGTCGACCAGCATCGCCCATGAGCTGAACCAGCCGCTGGCGGCGCTGCGCACCCTGTCGGGCAACACCGTGCGCTTTCTGCAGCGCGGTGCGCTGGAAACCGCCAGCGCCAACCTGCTGACCATGAACGAACTGATCGACCGCATGGGCCGTATCACCGCCAGCCTGCGCTCGTTCGCCCGGCGCGGCGACGACCGTGGCCAGGCCTCGCTGGAAAAGGCCGTGACCGCCGCCCTGCAACTGCTCAATGCGCGCATCGAGGGCTGTCACCTGAAACTGCACCTCGAGTACGCCGACCAGCAACTGACCATCGACCAGACCCGCCTGGAGCAGATCCTGGTCAACCTGATCGGCAACGCCCTGGATGCCATGGCCGCGGTGCCGCTGCCGCAACTCTGGCTCGAAGGCGAGCTGGTGGGCGACAAGTACCGCCTGCGCGTGCGCGACAACGGCCATGGCATCGACGATGAAGCGCGCAAGCACCTGTTCGAACCGTTTTTCACCACCAAACCGGGCGAGCACGGCCTGGGCCTGGGCCTGACCCTGTCGGCCAGCCTCGCCGCTGCAGCCGGCGGTACCCTGAACGTCGAACACCCCGCCAGCGGCGGTACCGCGTTCGTGCTCAGCCTGCCGCTGGTCGATGCCCCCACTGAACCTGCCGAGTCCCTATGACCCCATCGCCCCTTACCGTCCTGATCGTCGAAGACGATCCGCATGTGTTGCTCGGGTGCCAGCAGGCGCTGGCCCTGGAAGATATCGCCTGCGAAGGCGTCGGCAGTGCCGAACAGGCACTGGAGCGCATCGGCGATGATTTCGCCGGCATCGTGGTCAGCGATATCCGCCTGCCGGGCATCGATGGCCTGGAACTGCTCAGCCGCCTCAAGGCCCGCGACAAGAGCCTGCCGGTGGTGCTGATCACCGGCCACGGCGACATCGACATGGCCGTGGGCGCCATGCGCAACGGCGCCTACGACTTCATGGAAAAGCCATTCTCGCCGGAGCGCCTGGTGGATGTGGTGCGCCGGGCGCTGGAACAGCGCGGCCTGGCCCGCGAAGTGTTCTCGCTGCGCCGCCAGCTGGCCGAGCGCAGCACCCTGGAGGGGCGCATCATCGGCCGCTCGCCGGCCATGCAGAACCTGCGCGAGCTGATCGCCAACGTCGCCGATACCTCGGCCAACGTGCTGATCGAGGGCGAGACCGGCACCGGCAAGGAGCTGGTCGCGCGCTGCCTGCACGACTTCAGCCGGCGCCAGAGCCAGCCCTTCGTGGCGTTGAACTGCGGCGGCCTGCCGGAGAACCTGTTCGAGACCGAAATCTTCGGCCACGAGGCCAACGCCTTCACGGGTGCCGGCAAGCGCCGCATCGGCAAGATCGAGCACGCCAACGGCGGCACGCTGTTTCTCGACGAAGTCGAGAGCATGCCGCTCAACCTGCAGATCAAGCTGCTGCGCGTGTTGCAGGAGCGCACCCTGGAACGCCTGGGTTCGAACCAGAGCATTGCGGTGGATTGCCGGGTGATCGCCGCCACCAAATCGGACCTGGATGCCCTCGGCCAGACCGGCCAGTTTCGCAGCGACCTGTACTACCGTCTCAACGTGGTGACCCTGGAACTGCCGCCGCTGCGCGAGCGCCGCGAAGACATCCTGCAACTGTTCGAGCACTTCCTGCAGCAGTCGGCCCTGCGCTTCGACCGCGAGGCACCGCCGCTGGACAGCCAGACCCTGTCGCGCCTGATGGCCCATGACTGGCCGGGCAACGTGCGCGAGCTGCGCAACGTGGCCGAACGCCACGCCCTGGGCCTGCCGGCGTTCAAGAAGGCCGGCGCCAATGTGGCGCAGAGCCTGGGCTTTGCCGAGGCGGTCGAGGCCTTCGAGCGCAACCTGCTCAGCGACGCCCTGCAGCGCACCGGCGGCAACCTCAGCCAGGCCAGCCAGGAGCTGGGCATGGCCAAGACCACCCTGTTCGACAAAGTCAAAAAATACGGCCTGGCCTGAGCGAGCGTTTCGATGGACATGATTCTCAAGGCCTGCCTGGGCGCCGTGGTGGTGCTGATCATCGCGGCCCTGGCCAAGACCCGCAATTACTACGTGGCCGGGCTGGTGCCGCTGTTTCCCACCTTTGCCCTGATTGCCCACTACATCATCGGCAAGGGCCGCTCGCTGGAGGACCTGAAGGCCACCATCGTGTTCGGCATGTGGTCGATCATCCCCTACTTCGTGTACCTGGCCGCGCTGTACGTGCTGGTCGACCGCCTGCGCCTGGAGCTGTCACTGGCGCTGGCGGCAGTGGCCTGGCTGATCGCCGCCACCGTGCTGGTCAGCGTATGGGTGCGCCTGCACTAGCGTTGGGCCAGATGGCCCAGCTCTTCGCGGTGCGCCTTCAGGTAAGGCAGTACCGCCGCCAGCAGCGGGGCCTTGAACGGCTCCTGGAAGCGGTGCGCCAGGCCCGGTATCAGGCGTAGCTGGCTGCCCTGGATGTGCGCGGCCAGGTGCACGCCGTGCATCACCGGCAACAGCGGGTCGGCCGTGCCGTGCACCACCAGGGCCGGGACTCGCAGGTTGTCGAGCAGCTCGACACGGCTGGGCTCGGCAAGTATGGCCATGACCTGGCGCTGCACGCCTTCGGGGTTGAAGGCCCGGTCGTAGGCAGTGGCGGCCTGCTGCAACAGGGCCTGGCGATCATCCTGCACCTGCGGGCTGCCCAGCGCGGCCAGCAAGTCGGCCTGCTGCTCCAGGGCCACCTGGCGATTCGGCGCACCGCGCCGGGCCAACTGCCGAACCAGCGCCGGCGCAGGCGCCGGCAGCCCCTGCGCCCCCGAACTGGACATGATCAGGGTCAGGCTCTCGACCCGCTCGGGCGCCATCGCCGCCAGGTGCTGGGCAATCATTCCACCCATGCTCACCCCCAGCACATGAAAGCGCTGCGCGTGCAGCGCATCCATCAGCGCCAGGCCATCAGCGGCCATGTCGCTCAGGCTGTAGGGCGCCGCCACCGGCAGGCCGAGCCGGTAGCGCAGCGCCTCGACCGTCAGGTTGGCCTGGGCGGGGGGCTGGTTCCAGCGCGACAGGCCGACGTCGCGGTTATCGTAGCGGATCACCCTGAAGCCCTGCTGGCACAGCGCAAGTACCACCTCGTCGGGCCAGTGGATCAACTGGCCGCCCAGGCCCATGACCAGCAGCAGGGCCGGGTCGCTGTCACGCCCGATGCTCTGATAGGCCAGGCTGACCGGCCCCGCCTCGGCGTATCGGATAGCTGAAGTGATGTCGCAGCGAGGCGCCGCGAACGAAGAAAAGGCGCTGCACAGCGCCACCAGAAACAGGATTGCCCGCATGAAAGAAACACCAGAGTGCAGTTCGCCAGTAAAGCGCGAGTCTGATGAAGTTCATGCCGGCGCGCTGCCACAGATCGGTGACCGTTTGATGACAACTGCCGGGCGGTCGACAGCATCGTCAACATGAGACAAACTCAACAAATTGTCTCATCCATCAAATTCTGTTCATGGAGCACCCTGGTGCTGGAAATTCGCCACCTCAAGACCCTGCACGCCCTGCGCGAAGCCGACAGCCTGGTGGAGGCCGCCGAGCGCCTGCACCTGACCCAGTCGGCGTTGTCCCACCAGTTCAAGGAACTCGAAGAACGCCTGGGCATGCAGCTGTTCACCCGCAAGACCAAGCCGATCCGCTTCACCAGCGCCGGCCTGCGCCTGCTGCAACTGGCCGACGCCACCCTGCCGCTGCTGCGCGGCGCCGAACGGGACATTGCGCGCCTGGCCGGCGGCACTGCCGGGCGCCTGCACATGGCCATCGAGTGCCACAGCTGCTTCCAGTGGCTGATGCCCACCATCGACCAGTTCCGCGATGCCTGGCCAGAGGTGGAGCTGGACTTGGCCTCGGGCTTCGCCTTCGCCCCGCTGCCGGCCCTGGCCCGTGGCGACCTGGACCTGGTGGTGACCTCCGACCCGCTGGAGCTGACCGGCATCACCTACGTGCCGCTGTTCACCTACGAGGCGATGCTGGCGGTGGCCAACCAGCACGTACTGGCCTCCAGGCCCTACGTGGTGCCGCAGGACCTGGCCACGGAAACCCTGATCACCTACCCGGTGGAACGCGACCGCCTGGACATCTTCACGCGCTTTCTGGAGCCGGCCGACATCGAGCCCGGGCAGGTGCGCACCGCCGAGCTGACGGTGATGATGATGCAGTTGGTGGCCAGCGGACGCGGGGTATGCGGCATGCCGCACTGGGCCCTGCACGAGTACAGCTCGCGCGGCTACGTGAAGGGCAAGCGCCTGGGTGAAAAGGGCTTATTCGCCACGCTGTACGCCGCAGTGCGCAGCGACATGCTCGATGCACCGTACATGCGCGACTTTCTGCTGACCGCCAAGGACACCTCGTTCTCGACCCTGGATGGGGTCAGTGCAGTGCGCTGAAGGTTCAAGCGGCAAGCATCAAGCCAGTTTGCGTTGTTCCTGCACCAGGCGCAGCGCAAGGGCCGCCAGCACAAAGCCCATCACGTAGCGCTGCAACATCAGCCACAGCGGGTAGCGCGCAAACCAGGCCGACAGGCCGGCGGCGAACAGTGCGATCAGCAGGTTCACGGTGAAGCTCACGCCGATCTGGGTCAGGCCCAGGGTCAGGCTCTGCGCCAGCACCGAGCCGTGCTCGGGCGAAATGAACTGCGGCAGCACCGACAGGTAGAACACCGCCACCTTGGGGTTCAGCACGCTGGTCAGAAACCCCATCGTCACCAGCCGCGCCGGTGAATCAGGGGCCAGCTCACGGGGCTCGAACGGCGAGCGCGCACCCGGCTTGACCGCCTGCCAGGCCATCCACAGCAGGTAGCCGGCACCGGCCCAGCGCAGCAGGTCGTAACCCAGCGGCACGGCCATGAACAACGCGGTGAGGCCCACAGCTGCGGCCGTCATGTGCACCAGAAACCCGCCCACCACACCGATCAGCGACGTCACGCCGGCCATGCGGCCCTGGCAGATCGAGCGCGAGATCAGGTAGATCATGTTCGGCCCGGGGGTCAGTACCATCAGCAGCGCGGCGCCGCTGAACAGCAGCCATTCGTGCAGCGGGATCATTGCGCGGCCCGTTGCAGGTGCAGCGGCAGGATCAGGTCGCGGGTCAGCGGCGCCAGTTCGAGGTGATCCACCTGGTGGGCGTCGACCCAGCAGGCTTCCTCGATTTCCGCTGCGGGTTCAAGCGTCAGGTCGGTGTGCAACTGAAACAGCTCGGCTTGCACTTCGAAACCCGGCTCGTTGGCCGCCGGTGCGCTGAACTGGCCCAGGTACTGCGCCTGCTGCGGGTCGATGCGCAGGCCCAGCTCTTCGAACAGCTCGCGGGCCAGGGCATCGACGGGTTGCTCGTGGGGTTCGATCTTGCCGCCAGGCTGCATGAAGGCCAGGGTGCCGCGCTTGCGTACCAACAGGGTTCGGCCCTGAGCGTCGAGCAACAGGGCAGCGGCGATACGGATGGTTTTGCTCATGGTAGGCGGCTCGTGGCGGGGAAGGCGCGCTAGGATCACATGCTGGCGCAGGGCTTTCAATCTTGCTGAGCGCTTCGCCGGCAAGGCCGGCTCCCACAGGTTCGGCGCATTCCTTGTAGGAGCCGGCCTTGCCGGCGAAGCGGCCGCAGCAGCCTGACGAAAGCCCCTTGCAACCAGGGCGCAACGGCCGCATAAACACCCCATGAACCTGCCCGCCCGCAATCACCCGGTACTCGACGCCTTCCACCCCGCCGTCCGTGCCTGGTTCCAGCACCGTTTCGCCACGGTGACCGCCGCCCAGGCCCAGGCGTGGCCGCTGATCCGCAGCGGGCAATCGCTGCTGGTGGCGGCCCCCACCGGCTCCGGCAAGACCCTCACCGCGTTCCTCGCGGTCCTCGACGAACTCTTCACCCAGGCCCTGCACGCCGGCGGCGAGCTGCCCGAACAGACGCTGGTGGTGTACGTCTCGCCGCTCAAGGCGCTGTCCAACGACATCCAGCTCAACCTGCAGGCCCCCCTGGCCGGTATCAGCGCCGAACTGGCCGCCCTCGGGCTGCCCACGCCGACCCTGCGCACCGCAGTGCGCAGCGGCGATACCCCGCAGAAGGAACGCGCGGCCATGCGCCGCCAGCCCCCGCATATCCTGGTGACCACCCCCGAGTCGCTGTACGTGCTGCTCGGCTCGACGTCCGGGCGTCAGGGCCTGGCCTCGGTGCACACGGTAATCGTCGACGAGATCCACGCCGTGGCCGGCAACAAGCGCGGCAGCCACCTGGCGTTGAGCCTGGAACGCCTGCAGGCGCTGTGCCAGCGCCCGTTGCGGCGCATCGGCCTGTCGGCCACCCAGCGTCCGATCGAGCGGGTGGCGCAGTACCTGGTAGGCCATCAGCGCCCCTGCGCCCTGGTGGATATCGGCCATGCGCGCCAGCGCGACCTGGCCATCGAGGTACCGCGCGCGCCACTGGGCGCGGTGATGGCCAACGATGTGTGGGAGCTGGTCTACGATCGCCTCGCGCAACTGGCCCGCGAGCATCGCACCACCCTGGTGTTCGTCAACACCCGGCGCCTGGCCGAGCGCCTGGCGCGCCACCTGAGCGAGCGCCTGGGACGCGAGGCGGTGGCCGCGCACCATGGCAGCCTGGCCAAGGAATTTCGCCTCGACGCCGAGCAGCGTCTCAAGCGCGGCGAGCTGCAGGTGCTGGTGGCCACCGCCTCGCTGGAGCTGGGCATCGACATCGGCGAGGTCGACCTGGTGTGCCAGATCGGCTCGCCTGGCTCGATTGCCGCGCTGCTGCAGAGGGTTGGCCGCTCCGGCCACCAGGTGGACGGCACCCCCAAGGGTCGTGTGTTCGCCACCACCCGCGACGAGCTGATCGAGTGCGTGGCCCTGCTCGACTGCGTGCGCCGTGGCGAGCTGGACGAGCTGCATATCCCCAACGCACCGCTGGACGTGCTGGCCCAGCAGATCGTCGCCGAGGTCAGTTGCCAGCCCTGGGACGAACAGGCGCTGTTTGCGTGCCTCACCCGTGCGATGCCCTACGCCAATCTCGACCAGGTGCATTACCAGGCCCTGCTGCGCATGCTCGCCGAAGGCTACAGCGGGCGCCAGGGCGTGCGCGGCGCGTACCTGCACCGCGATGCGGTCAGTGCCCAGTTGCGTGGAAGGCGCGGCAGCCAGTTGGCCGCCCTGACCAGTGGCGGGGCGATACCGGACAACGCCGACTACCGCGTGCTGCTCGAACCCCAGGCCTTGAACATCGGCAGCGTGAACGAAGACTTCGCGGTGGAGAGCATCGCCGGCGACATCTTCCAGCTGGGCAACGCGTCGTACCGCATCCTGCGGGTGGAGGCCGGCAAGGTACGAGTAGAGGATGCCCACGGGCAACCGCCGACCATCCCCTTCTGGCTGGGCGAGGCGCCGGGGCGCAGCGACGAGCTGTCCTTCGCTGTGGCACGCCTGCAAGCCGAAATCGACCAGCGCCTGGATACCAGCGGCGGCCAGCTGCAACCGCTGCTGACCTGGCTGCACGCCACGCTCGGGCTGAACGCGGACAGCGCCGAGCAACTGCTCGACTACCTGGCCCGCACCCGCCAGGCCCTCGGCGCCCTGCCCTCGCAGGACACGCTGATCATGGAGCGCTTTTTCGATGAGTCCGGCGGTACCCAGCTGATCATCCACTCGTCCTTCGGCAGCCGCATCAACCGCGCCTGGGGGCTGGCACTGCGCAAACGCTTCTGTCGCACCTTCAATTTCGAGTTGCAGGCGGCAGCCAGCGAGGATGCGCTGATCCTGTCGCTGTCGGCCGGCCACAGTTTTGCCCTGGAAGAGGTGTGGCGCTACATTTCCAGCGCCAGTGCCGAGCACCTGCTGACCCAGGCCGTGCTCGATGCGCCGCTGTTCGGCGTGCGCTGGCGCTGGAACGCCGGGGTGTCGCTGGCACTGCCGCGCTATGCCGGCGGGCGCAAGGTCGCCCCGCAGATCCAGCGCATGAAAAGCGAAGACCTCACCGCTGCCGTGTTCCCCGACCAGCTGGCGTGCCTGGAAAACATCGTCGGCGAGCGCGAGATTCCCGACCACCCGCTGGTGGAGCAGACCCTCGACGACTGCCTGCACGAGGCGATGGATTGCGAGGGCTGGCTGAACCTGCTGCGGCGCATCGAAGACAGGCGCATCCGCCTGATCTGCCGCGACCTGCCGGCGCCTTCGCCCCTGGCGGCGGCGATCCTGAATGCACGTCCATACGCCTTTCTCGATGACGCACCGCTGGAAGAGCGGCGCACCCAGGCCGTGCTCAACCGGCGCTGGAGCGACCCGCAAAGTGCCGACGACCTGGGCGCACTGGATCCGCAGGCGATTGCCGCAGTGCGTGCCGAGGCCTGGCCGTTGCCAGGCGGCGCTGACGAAATGCACGAGGCACTGATGAGCCTGGCGGCCGTGTGCGATGCCGAGGTGCAGGCCAACCCGGGCTGGCTGGCATGGCTGCAGCAACTGGCCGCCGGCGCACGCGCCTGCCACCTGAAGTTGCCGCAGGGTGGCGGCCTGTGGCTGGCCCGCGAACGCCTGCCGTGGCTGCTGGCGCTGTACCCGCAAGCGGCGCCCACCCCATTGCCCGGGTTCGATCAGCCCATCGATGCCGACAGTGCTGCCGTGGAACTGCTGCGCGCGCGCCTGAGCGGCTTCGGCCCGCTGACCAGCAGCGAGATCGGCGCGCCGCTGTGCCTGAGCCCCTCACAGGTCGAGCAGGCCATGCTGCGCCTGGAAGCGGAGGGCTATGTGATGCGCGGGCACTTCAGCCCGGGCCCCCCCCCTGAACAATGGTGCGAACGCCACCTGCTGGCGCGCATCCACCGCTACACGCTCAAGCACCTGCGCCGCGAAATCGAGCCGGTCAGCCTGCAGGACTTCATGCGCTTTCTGTTCGACTGGCAGCACCTCTCGCCCGGCACCCGGCTGGAGGGCCCGGCGGCGCTGGGCGAGGCGCTGACCCAACTGGAAGGCTTCGCCGCAGCGGCCTCGGCCTGGGAAAGCGACCTGCTGCCGAGCCGGCTGCGCGACTACAGTGGGCAGTGGCTGGACGATGCCTGCCGGGCCGGCAAGTTCGTGTGGGCTCGCCTGGCCCCTTCGGGCAAGGCTGCGGCCAGTACCCTGCGCAGCACCCCTGTCGTGCTGCTGCCACGGGCGCGGCTGGGGTTGTGGCGAGCACTGGCCGCCACCGACGACGCCCCGGCACCGTCGCCCCGCGCGCAACGTGTACTGGCCGCGCTCAGCGAGCACGGCGCACTGTTTTTCGATGAGCTGCGCGACGAGGCACGCCTGTTGCCCAGCGAGCTGGAGACAGCCCTGCAGGAACTGGTGGCGGCCGGGCAGATCAGTGCCGACAGCTTTGCCGGCCTGCGTGCACTGATCACCCCGGCCAGCAAGCGCCAGGCACGCAGCCATCGGCGCGGTCGCGGGGCATTCAGTGGCGGCATGGAGGACGCCGGGCGCTGGGCATTGCTGCGCCGCGCCGGCACGCCGGCCGAGGACGCCCTGGAACAGGTGGCCCTGACCCTGCTGCGCCGCTATGGCGTGGTGTGCTGGCGGCTGCTCGAACGCGAGGCCGACTGGCTGCCGAGCTGGCGGGACCTGCTGCGCACGTTGCACCGCCTGGAGGCGCGTGGCGAGATCCGTGGCGGTCGCTTCATCAGCGGGCTGGCCGGCGAACAGTTCGCCTTGCCCGAGGCCATCGGCGTATTGCGCGAAGTACGCAGGCGCCCGCTGGATGGCAGCCTGGTGGCGGTGAGTGCCAGCGACCCGCTGAACCTGGTGGGCACCTTGCTGCCCGGCACCAAGGTGGCAGCGGTGAGCGGCAACCGGGTGGTGTACCGCGACGGCGTGGCGGTGGCGGCGCGGGTGGCGGGCAAGGCGCAGTACTGGGTGCAGGAGGATGCGGCGCTGCGTGAGCGGGTGGTGCGCGATGTCCATCACTGATCCCGAAGCTTTGCGGTGTGTGCAGGAGCCGGCATTGCCGGCGAAGGCCGCAACGCTGTCTTGATGGGTTCACTGGCATCCAATCCCCCATTCGATATAAGGTCTTGGATTGCCTGCAAAAGGAACCCGCATGAGCCTCTCCCTCCTCAGCCGTTATGCCTTCTTCGCCGCGTGTGTCGTGTTCACCCTCGCCAGCCTGCCGTTCCTGCACCACGACTGGCTGTGGCCCTTCACCCTGGTCACCGGCCTGCTCAGCCTGCTGGGCCTGTTCGACCTGCTGCAGAGCCGCCATGCGGTGCGGCGCAACTACCCGATTTTGGGCAACATCCGCTACCTGGTGGAGGGCATCCGCCCGGAAATCCGCCAGTACCTGCTCGAATCCGACAGCGATGCGCTGCCCTTCTCCCGCGCCCAGCGCTCGCTGGTGTACTCGCGGGCCAAGAACGAAACCGCCGACAAGCCGTTCGGCACCCTGATCGACGTCTACCAGTCGGGCTTCGAGTTCATCGGCCACTCCATGCGCCCGGCACCGCTCAGCGACCCCGAGAGCTTTCGGGTGATCGTCGGCGGCCCGCAGTGCACCCAGCCCTATTCGGCCTCGGTGTTCAACATCTCGGCCATGAGTTTCGGCTCGCTCAGCGCCAACGCCATTCGCGCCCTCAACCAGGGTGCCAAGCTCGGCAACTTCGCACATGACACCGGCGAGGGCAGCATCAGCCCCTACCACCGCGAACATGGCGGCGACCTGACCTGGGAACTGGGCAGCGGCTACTTCGGCTGCCGCACCTCGGACGGTCGCTTCGACCCCGAGCGCTTCGCGCAGCAGGCCAGCAGCCCGCAGGTGCGCATGATCGAAATCAAGATGAGCCAGGGCGCCAAGCCCGGCCACGGCGGCATCCTGCCCAAGCACAAGGTGACCCAGGAAATCGCCGACACCCGCGGCATCATGATGGGCGAAGACTGCATCTCGCCGTCGCGCCACAGCGCATTCTCCACCCCCATCGAGCTGATGCAGTTCATTGCCCAGCTGCGCGAGCTGTCCGGCGGCAAGCCGGTCGGCTTCAAGTTCTGCCTGGGCCACCCGTGGGAGTTCATGGGCATTGCCAAGGCCATGCTCGAGACCGGCATCCTGCCCGACTTCATCGTGGTCGACGGCAAGGAAGGCGGCACCGGCGCCGCGCCGGTGGAGTTCACCGACCACATCGGCGTGCCGCTGCGCGAAGGGCTGCTGTTCGTGCACAACACCCTGGTGGGGCTGAACCTGCGCGACAAGATCAAGCTGGGCGCCAGCGGCAAGATCGTCAGTGCGTTCGATATCGCCAGCGTGCTGGCCATCGGTGCCGACTGGGCCAACTCGGCGCGCGGCTTCATGTTCGCCATCGGCTGCATCCAGTCGCAAAGCTGCCATACCAACAAGTGCCCGACCGGCGTGGCCACCCAGGACGGCCTGCGCCAGCGGGCGCTGGTGGTACCGGACAAGGCGCAGCGGGTGTTCAGCTTCCACCGCAACACGCTCAAGGCGCTGGCCGAGATGCTCGCCGCCGCCGGGCTGGATCACCCCTCGCAGCTGGAGGCCAAGCACCTGGTGCGGCGCATGTCGGCCACCGAGATCAAGCTGTTCTCGCAGCTGCACGTGTTCCTCAAGCCGGGTGAACTGCTTACCGGCGAGGTGAACGGCGAGTTCTACTCGCGGATGTGGCAGATGGCGCGGGCAGACAGTTTCGAGCCCAACGCCGAAGCGGCGTAACGACGTCGCCGACTCCTCACCTGCAGGAGCCGGCATTGCCGGCAAAGGGGCGGTACAGCCACACAAAAACCCCGGCCTGGGCCGGGGTTATGTACATCAGGATGCGCTGGATGCCGCCACTGCTTCACTGTCGCCCTTGGGCGCCAGCTTGAACACGTGGTACAGCACCGTCAGCATTACCAGGAACGCCGGGCCGATGAACAGCGCCACGCGGGTTTCCTCGAAGTAGGCCATCAGGCCGACCACTAGGATCAGGAACGCCAGGGCCAGGTAGGAACTCAGCGGCCACAGCCACATGCGGTACTTGAGCGCGGCCCGTTCGGCCTGGCTCAGCCCGGCGCGAAAGCGCAGTTGCGCCAGCAGGATCATCACCCAGGTCCAGATCGCGCCGAAGGTGGCGATCGAGGTCACCCACACGAAGACCTTTTCAGGTACCAGGTAGTTGGCCAGCACGCCCAACAGCAGCGCGCCGATCGACAGCAGCAGTGCATTGCGCGGCACGCCGTTGCGCGAGGTGCGCGCAAAGCTGGCCGGCGCCTGGCCGTTCTGCGCCAGGCTGTAGAGCATGCGCCCGGTACTGAAGATACCGCCGTTGCACGACGACAGCGCCGCGGTGATCACCACGAAGTTGATGATGCCGGCTGCGGTCTTGATGCCCAGGCGCTCGAAGGTCATCACGAACGGGCTGCCCTGGCTGCCGATCTCGTTCCACGGGTACAGCGACAGGATCACGAACAGCGCGCCGACGTAGAACAGCAGGATGCGCCAGAACACCGAGCCGATGGCCTGCGGGATGGTCTTTTGCGGGTTGCGCGCTTCACCGGCGGTAAGGCCGATCATCTCCACGCCCAGGTAGGCGAACATCACCATCTGCAGCGACATCAGCACGCCGGTCACGCCGTTGGGCATGAAGCCGCCGTGACTCCACAGGTTGGAGATGCCCAGCGCCACACCGTCGTTGCCGAAGCCGAAGGCGATCACGCCGATGCCGCCCAGCACCATGGCGATGATGGTCACGATCTTGATCAGGGCGAACCAGAACTCGAACTCGCCGAAGGCCTTCACCGCCACCAGGTTGATCGCGCCCATGCTGCCCAGCGCCGCCAGGGCCCAGATCCAGCGCGGTACGTCCGGAAACCAGATGCCCATGTAGATGGCCACCGCGGTGATCTCGGCGACACAGGTCACCAGCCACAGGAACCAGTAGTTCCAGCCGGTCAGAAAGCCCGCCAGCGGGCCCAGGTAGTCTTGTGCGTAGCGGCTGAAGGACCCGGCCACCGGGTTGTGCACGGCCATCTCGCCCAGCGCGCGCATGATCACCAGGATCGCCAGGCCGCCGATGATGTAGGACAGCATGATCGCCGGCCCGGCCATTTCGATGGCCTTGGCCGAACCGAGGAACAGCCCGACACCGATACAGGCGCCCAGCGCCATCAGGCGAATGTGACGTTCGCCGAGTTCCCGCTTGAGTGGGCCGCCCTGGGCGGTCTCACCATGAGAAGGGTGGTTGCCGACTGGCATAGGAATACAACCTCATTTTGTTATTGGATATAACCCTTCGTGCAGGCTGTACAGCGCCGATAGGCTGCTGTTTCGCCGCGCCGGGCTCACCTTGTGGGCAAGCACGTCGACCGGTGCGCGGAGCACCGGCCGAGCGAAAGGGGCGAGCAGTATAGGAAGGCCGCTACAGGGCTTTTCACTATATAAACCCCGATATTTGGCGAGAACTCTCGGCAATTACCGCTTATTCGGAGTGGCATTACCCGCGCTTGGCCGTGCGGGTGTCAACCGGGCGGCTAACATAGCACCAAAACGGGGCAACACAACCTTGCACCAAAGGCGCATGTTCGCGCCGTGATTGGCGAACCTGCCGCTGGCAACCCACAAATTTTTCATCAATTGCGACCAGCGTCTAAGCTTCAGGCAAGCGAGACGAACATACGCAGCCGGGCTGAACACTATGGGCGCACAGTGGCAAACGGAACCAGACAAGACGCAGGCTGCCGCAGAACAACCGGATACTCCCGCATTGCCCAAACGTCCCCGCCGGCGCTATGGCTGGTGGCTGTTCGGCCTGCTGGTGCTGGGGGCCCTGGTACTGCTGGGCCTGGCGATCGCCCGTGAAATGCACACCTCGCGCCTGCAGGCGCGCGAGTTCAGCCAGTTCGCCGCCACCCTGAGCTATTCGATGCACAAGGGCCCCAGCGATGCCGTCATCTACCCGGGCGAAGGCCCGTTCGACAAGCGCCTGGGCTACAGCGCGCTGGGCGAGTTTCTGCCGCGGCTGTTCAAGCGCGATTACGTGATCGTCGAGCAGGCGCGTTTTTCGCCGGCGCTGATGAACTATGTGCAGCACGGGTTCTTCGTGCCCTATGCCGAGAAGATCCAGGCCGGCCTGTCGATCACCGACTGCAAGGGCGACGCGCTGTACCAGTTCCATTACCCGCAGCACCTGTACCCGGATTTCGCCTCGATCCCGCCGGTGATCGTGCACAGCCTGCTGTTCATCGAGAACCGCGACCTGCTCGACCCCGCCGATCCGCGCAGCAACCCGGCGGTGGACTGGCCGCGCTTCGCCATGGCCGCCTACAGTCAGGTCGCCAAGCACCTGGCCCTGCCCGGCCAGTCGGCCGGCGGCAGCACGCTGGCCACGCAGCTGGAAAAATACCGCCACTCCCCCGATGGCCTCACGGTGTCGGGCAGCGAGAAACTGCGCCAGATGATTTCGGCCAGCGTGCGCGCCTACCAGGACGGGCCGCAGACCCTGGGCGCACGCCAGCGCATCGTGCGCGACTACCTCAACAGCGTGCCGCTGTCGGCGGTGCCCGGCCACGGCGAAGTGCACGGCATGGCCGAGGGCCTGCGGGTGTGGTACGGCGCCGACTTTGCCGAGGTCAACAAGACCCTGGCCAGTACCGACAGCGACCCGGCCAGCCTGACCGCACGTGGCCTGGCGCTGCGCCAGGTGCTGTCGCTGATGATCGCCCAGCGTCGCCCGTCGCACTTTCTGTCCAAGGGTCGTAACGAACTGGCCACCCTCACCGACAGCCACGTGCGCCTGCTGGCCGCCAACAACATCATCGACCGCCCGCTGGCCGATGCCGCGCTGGCAAGCAAGGTGGTGTTTCGCGACTGGGTGGCGCAGCCGACCATCGTGCCCATCGTCACCAACAAGGGCATCAGCGTGGCCCGCAGCCGCTTGTCGTCGGCGCTGGGGCGCCCGCTGTACGACCTGGACCGCCTCGACCTGTCGGCCACCAGCACGCTGCAGGCCGACCTGCAGGGGCAGGTCAGCGAGTACCTCAAGAGCCTCGCCGACCCGGCCTTTGCGGCGCAGATGGGGCTGATTGGCGAACGCCTGCTGACCCCCACCAGCACCACCCAGGTGCGCTACAGCTTCACCCTGCTGGAACGCACCGCCGACGGCTCGCGGGTACGGGTACAGACCGACAGCACCGACCAGCCGTTCGACATCAACGAGGGCAGCAAGCTTGAGCTGGGCTCCACCGCCAAGTTGCGGGTGCTGACCCAGTACCTGGAAATCATCGCCGAGCTGCACGACAAGTACGTCGACATGACCCCGGCCCAGTTGAGCAAGGTGGAGGTGGCCGACACCGACTTCATCAGCCGCTGGGCCCTGGATTACCTGGCCCGCAACAAGGACCGCAACATCACCGCGATGCTCGACGCGGCGCTGGAGCGCAAGTATTCGGCCAGCCCCGGCGAAGCCTTTTTCACCGGCGGCGGCATGCATGTGTTCAACAACTTTCGCCGCGAGGACAACGGCCGCATGCCGACCCTCAAGGATGCCCTGCGCGAGTCGATCAACCTGCCCTTCATTCGCCTGATGCGCGACCTGGTGCGCTACAGCACCTATTCGGCACCGGGCAACAGCGGCAAGTTGCTCAAGGACGATGCCGAGCCGCGGCGCCAGGAGTACCTTGCCCGCTTCGCCGACCGCGAGGGCACCGACTTCATGCGCCGGTTCTGGAAGAAGTACCAGCGCAAGACCTCCCAGGAACGCCTGGACACCTTTCTCGACAGCCTGCGGGTCACGCCGATCCGCCTGGCCGCCGTGCACCGTTACCTGTTCCCCGAGGCCGACCAGGCCACCTTCAACGCCTTCGTGCGCGCGCACATGAAGGCCGAGCCAGGGGCGGCCAAGCGGCCACCACTGAAAAAGGACCAACTGACCGACCAGCGTCTGGAAGGCCTGTATGCCGCCTACGGCCCGGGCACCTACGACCTGCCCGACCAGGGCTACATCGCCCGGGTGCACCCGCTGGACCTGTGGCTGCTGGGCTACCTGCTGAAGAACCCCACCGCAAGCTTTCAGGACGCGGTGCTGGCCAGCCATTTCGAACGCCAGGAAGTCTACAGCTGGCTGTTCAAGAGCCGGCACAAGGGCGCCCGTGACAGCCGTATCCGTACCATGGTCGAGATCGAGGCGTTCCTCGACATTCACCAGCGCTGGAAGCGCGTGGGCTACCCGTTCGATCACCTGGTGCCATCGCTGGCCACCGCCATCGGCAGCTCGGGCGACCGCCCGGCGGCGCTGGCCGAGCTGGTGGGCATCATCCAGAACGACGGCGTGCGCCTGCCGGTGCTGCGTATCGACACCCTGCACTTCGCCGCCGACACGCCCTATGAACTGCGCCTGGCCGGTGACCCGGACCGGGGCCAGCGGGTGCTGTCGGTGGAAGTGGCGCGGGCCCTGCGCGGGGCCATGTCGCAGGTGGTGGACGCCGGTACGGCGCGACGGGTGTCGGGGAGTTTCAAGCTGCCCGACGGCACCCTGCTGACCATGGGCGGCAAGACCGGCACCGGGGACAACCGCATCGAGAGCTTCGGTGCTGGCGGGCGGCTGATCGGTTCGCGTTCGTTGAACCGCACCGCGACGTTCGTGTTCTTTCTGGGCGACAACCATTTCGGCACCTTGACGGCGTTCGTGCCGGGGCGCGCGGCCGAGGCATTCAAGTTCACCTCGGCGTTGCCGGTGCAGGTGCTCAAGGGCATGGCGCCGATACTGCTGCCATACCTGCAGCCGGGGGGCAACACGTTGTGCACGCCGCCGCTGGTGGCAACGCAAGACCTTTCGAAGCCCTGACGCCATTCGCCCGCCTGCAGCAACCACACGCTTGCGTGCAGGAGCCGGCCCTGCCGGTGAAACAGATCAGCGCCAAATGCGAAAAATAATCATCTCCATGTCTTGCGTTAAGATATATCTTGAGTAATATCTTTAGATACATCGCAACGCAGACAGGAGACAGTCCATGCGTGACCATCACCCACCCCACCGCGACAGCGGCGAGCGCCATGACGGCTTCGAGCGCCGGCACGGCCGTGAACGCGGCGACCGTGGCCCCCGCGTGTTCGCCCCCGGCGATCTCAAGTTGCTGCTGCTGGCCATGCTTTCGGAAAAGCCCGGGCACGGCTACGACCTGATCCGCCAGATCGAGGCCGAGTTCGACGGCGGCTACAGCCCCAGCCCCGGCGTGATCTACCCGACCCTGACCTTTCTCGAAGAGAGCGAGCTGATCAGCGGCGAAGTCCACGGCAGCAAGAAGCTCTACAGCGTCACCGACGCCGGGCGCCAGTCGCTGGTCGACCAGGCCATCGCCCTGGACGGCGTGCGCACGCGCATCGAGGTGAGCAAGCGCTCGATGCGCGTGCACGACCGTCCGCCGGAAATCCACGAAGCCGTCCACAACCTGCGCCATGCCCTGCAGATCCATGCCGGGCGCTGGAACCCCGCAGAGATCGAGCGGGTACGCACCCTGCTCAACGACACCGCAAAAGCCATCGTTGCCGGCCCGGCAACCCCCACCCAGGAGACTTCCGAATGACGGACAGCCCCAACCTTTCAATCCATCGCGTCAACCACGAGATCAAGCGCCGCCGCCTCGAGGTACTGCGCGTGACCGAGCTGACCCCGCGCATGCGCCGCATCACCCTCGGCGGCGCCGAGCTGCAGGGCTTTCTCAGCGTCGGCAGCGACGACCACGTCAAACTCATGTTCGCCTGCTCCCCCGAAGAACAGGTGGCCCTGGACAACCCCGGCGCCACCGACGTGCGACCGACCATGCGCGAGTACACCCCGCGGCGCATCGACCTGGCCGCCGGCGAGCTGGACCTGGACTTCGTGCTGCACGGCGATGGCCCCGCCTCCACCTGGGCGGCCCAGGCCGAACCCGGCCATTACCTGCATATCGCCGGGCCACGCGCCTCGCTGGTGGTGCCGGACATCTTCGACAGCTACCTGCTGGTGGGCGATGAAACCGCCATCCCGGCCATCGGCCGCCGGCTCGAAGAGTTGCCAGCCGGACGCAAGGTGCTGGCGGTGATCGAAATCGAGGACGACCAGGAACGCCAGCCACTGCCCAGCGCGGCGCAGGTCGAGGTGATCTGGGTACGGCGCCACCAGCAGGACGTGCTGCAGGTGTTGCGTGACCTGAGCCTGCCGTCGGGCACGCTGTACGCCTGGGTTGCCCTGGAAAAGGCGCTGACGCGCAAGGCCAAGAGCCTGCTGCTGGAAGAGAAAGGCGTGAACGAGGCGTACCTCAAGGCGGCCGCCTACTGGCGACTGGACCCCAACGACGAGGAATAAGCGTCGACCTTCAGGGTTGCGCCTGGGCCCGTGCCAGGCGCCTGCCCTGCCAGCGGTCGAGGACGATCAGCAGCACGCCGACCAGAATGAAGCCCCCCAGCATGGCCAGCGCATTGAGCAGCACCTGCGCATAGCCCAGGCTCGCCACATCGACGAACGGGTACGGATAGAAACCGATACCGTGACCGCGCGCCAGCACATACGCAAAGTACCCCAGCGGGTATACCAGCCAGCCCAGCAGGTGCGTGAAACGCAACTGCCCCTTGGGCACGCACCACCACCAGTACAGCGCATAGGCCGCCGGCATCACGTCGTGCAGCAGCTCATCGGCCAGCCACTGCCAGCCCTGCGGTTGCCACAGGTGACGCAGCAACAGGCTGTAGGCCAGCGCCACGAACACGATGCTCACCGCCACCCCGGAACTCACCCAGGGCGACAGCCACCAGCGCCGCGCCGCCGATTCACGGCCAAAGGCCGCCTGGGTCAGCACCGTGGCCACCAGGGTATTGCTCAACACCGTGAAATAACCGAACAGATTCACCAGCCCGCCCAGCAGGCTGGCCTGATCCTGCCAGCGCGCCAGCAGCACCAGATACAGCTGGATGGTCAACGCCGCCCAGCCAAGGCCCGCCAGCAGGCCGATGCCCATGCGACGGTCAGCCACCGGCATCGGCTCAGCGACCGCGTTGCAGCTTCAGGTACAGGCGCTCGACCTTTTCCCGCGCCCAGGGCGTCTTGCGCAGGAAGGTCAGGCTCGACTTGATGCTCGGGTCACTCTTGAAGCAGCGGATATCGATGCGCTGCGCCAGCCCTTCCCATTGGTAGTGCGCCACCAGCGCGGTGAGGATCTGTTCCAGTGTCACGCCATGCAGCGGGTTGTTGTCAGCGGCAGTCATGCCTGTGCTCCAGCCAAACGAAGGTGCGCACCTTAGCCCAGGTGCGGCGGCGCGTCAGCACCTGGTGCGGCCTTTCTCGATCAAGGGCACCTGAGGTGATTCTAGTGACCGCGAAGGCTCTGGACAGCACCTTGGCATTTATTGTTTTACGGTAATGTTATATTGTAACCAAAACGATAACTGCCAAGGACCCCACCATGCGTCACCTGCCGCTCCACCTCTCCCCCCTTGCCGCCGCACTGTGGCTGGCCTCGCTGCCCAGCCACGCGGTTGAACTGCAACCCCAGGTCATCACAGCCAACCCGTTGGGCACCCCGCTGGCAGCCCCCAGCAGCGTGCTCGAAGGCGACACATTGACCCTGCAGCAAAAGGGCAGCCTGGGCGAAACCCTGAACACCCAGCCCGGCGTCGCCTCCACCTGGTTCGGCCCGGGCGCCAGCCGCCCGGTGATCCGCGGCCTGGACGGCGACCGGATCCGTATCCTGCGCAACGGCGTGGGTGCACTGGATGCCTCTTCGCTGTCGTACGACCACGCCGTGCCACTGGACCCGGTGAACGTCGAGCGCGTCGAGATCGTGCGCGGCCCGGCCGCCCTGCTCTACGGTGGCAATGCCATCGGCGGGGTAGTCAACACCTTCGACAACCGCATCCCCGACGCGCCGGTGCAAGGCATTCATGGTGCCGGCGAGCTGCGCTACGGGGGCGCCGACACCACCCGCAGCAGTGCGGGCAAGCTGGAAGCCGGCGATGGCCGCTTCGCCCTGCACCTGGACGCCAACAGCCGCCAGTTCAACGATTTGCGCATCCCCGGCTACGCCCGCAGTTCGAAGGTGCGCGATGCCGACGAACCCGGCGGCAAGCATCGCCTGGAAAACAGCGACGGGCGCCAGGACGGTGGTGCCGTCGGCGGTTCGTACAACTGGGAACACGGTTACGCGGGCCTGTCCTACAGCCGCTACGATGCCAACTACGGTTCGGTGGCCGAGCCCGGCGTGCGTCTGGCCATGGAACAGGACCACTATGCCTTTGCCTCCGAACTGCACGACCTCGACGGCCCGTTCAGCTCGCTCAAGTTCGACGCCGGCTACACCGACTACAAGCATCAGGAGCTGGAAGGCGGCGAGGTGCATACCAACTTCAAGAACAAGGGCTACGAGGCCCGCGTCGAGGCCCGACACCAGCCGCTGGGGCCGGTGGAAGGCGTGATCGGCGCCCAGGTCACCCGCAACGAGTTCTCGGCGCTCGGCGAAGAAGCCTTCGTGCCGCAGACCGATACCGACAGCCTGGCGCTGTTCGTGCTCGAACAGTGGAAGGCAACCGACCGCCTCGACCTGAGCCTGGGCGCACGCCTGGAGCACACCCGGGTCGACCCCGACAGCCAGGGCAGCGAACGTTTCGCCCAGGCCGACAGCGCCAGCAGCTTCACCGCCGCCAGCCTGTCCTCGGGTGCGGTGTACCAGTTGACCCCGGTGTGGTCGCTGGCCGCCAGCCTGGGCTACACCGAACGTGCACCGACCTTCTACGAGCTGTATGCCAATGGCGCTCACGTCGCCACCGGCACCTACGAGGTGGGCGACCCGGGGCTTTCGAAGGAGAAGGCGATCTCCAGCGACCTGGCCCTGCGCTTCGACAACGGCACGCACAAGGGCAGCGTGGGCGTGTTCTACAGCCATTTCCGCAACTACATCGGCCTGCTGGCCAGCGGCAACCTGCGCGAAGGGCATGATCACGATCACGGGGATGACGATCACGATCACGACCATGATCACGAGCATGGCGACGTGCCCGAATACCTCTATCACGGCGTGCGCGCCCGCTTCTACGGCATCGAAGCCCAGGACCGCTGGCAACTGCTGGAAAACGCCTACGGCAGCTTCGCCCTGGAACTGTCTGGCGACTACACCCGCGCCAAGAACCTGGATACCGGCGAAGACCTGCCTCGCATTGCCCCGCTGCGCCTGAACAGCGGCCTGACCTGGAACCTTGAACGCTGGCAGGCACGGGTCGACGTGCAGCATGCCAGCAGCCAGCATCGCAAGCCGGCCAATGAAACCAGCACCGACGGCTACACCACCCTGGGGGCCAGCGTGGGCTATCGCTTCGAGATCGGCCAGAGTGAATGGCTGGCCTTCGTGCGCGGCGAAAACCTCACCGATCAGACCGTACGCTATGCCAGTTCGATCCTGCGCGACATCGCCCCAGCGCCGGGTCGCAGCGTCCAGGTAGGCCTGCGAACTACCTTCTGAACCCACACCGTTGCCGGATTGTTACCCATCCGGCAACGGTCACTCTTGCTGATCCGGCTTTTTTTCCGGCACGTTCGCCTATATCCTCCCCGCCTCAAGCTGAACCGCTTCACCTATTCCTGATACTGCCTTGCCCTCGACGATGCCTGCATCTCGGGCAATTTGCCGTTCTTCCAACAATCAAAAGACAGCGCTATCTCATGCATCAGTTCCATCATCTGCCCCCCGCCGCCGCGACCTTGCTGGCAGGCCTGGCCGCCAGCACCCTGGCCTGCAGCCTGCAGGCCGCCCCCCTCTTCGACGGCGACTCGCCCTGGATGCTCGGCGACTGGGGCGGCACACGCTCGGCGCTGGCCGAGCGCGGCTACGACTTCACTCTGGGCTACACCGGGGAGATGGGCAGCAACCTGCACGGTGGCCACGACCACAGCAACACCGCCCGCTACAGCGACCAGTTCAGCCTGGGCAGCCACCTGGACCTGCAGAAGATCCTCGGCTGGCAGGGCGCCGAATTCCAGTTGACCGTGACCGAGCGCCACGGCAACAACATCAGCAACGATCGCATCAACGATCCGCGGGTGGGCGGCTTCACCTCGGCCCAGGAAGTCTGGGGCCGTGGCCAGACCTGGCGGCTGACCCAGATGTGGTTCAAGCAGACGTACCTGGACGGCGACCTCGACGTGAAGGTCGGGCGCTTCGGCCAGGGCGAGGACTTCAACAGCTTCCCCTGCGACTTCCAGAACCTGGCCTTCTGCGGCTCGCAGGTGGGCAACTGGGCCGGCAGCATCTGGTACAACTGGCCGGTGAGCCAGTGGGCCCTGCGCGTCAAGTACCACCTTACGCCGGAACTCTACGCCCAGGTCGGTGCCTACGAACAGAACCCCTCCAACCTCGAGCGCCAGAACGGCTTCAAGCTCAGCGGCAGCGGCACCCAGGGCGCAGTACTGCCGGTGGAACTGGTGTGGACGCCGGCCATCGACGGCCTCAAAGGGGAATATCGCGCCGGTTACTACTACAGTAGTGCCAAGGCACAAGATGTTTACAAGGACGGCAACGGCCAACCGGCAGCCCTCAGTGGCCAGGACTATCGCAGCAGCTCGAGCAAGCACGGGTTCTGGCTGGGGGCACAGCAGCAGGTGACGTCGTTGGCCAGCGATCACTCACGTGGCCTGAGCGTTTTTGCCAATGCCACGCTGCACGACAAGAAGACCAATGCCATCGACAACTATGTTCAGGCAGGTGTGGTTTACAAAGGGCTGTTCGATGCCCGCGCCAAGGACGACATCGGCTTCGCCCTCGCTCGCGTGCACGTCAACCCGGCCTAT
The DNA here is from genome assembly GCF_049942755.1 of Pseudomonas palmensis. Taxonomy (NCBI): domain Bacteria; kingdom Pseudomonadati; phylum Pseudomonadota; class Gammaproteobacteria; order Pseudomonadales; family Pseudomonadaceae; genus Pseudomonas; species Pseudomonas palmensis. Next base: position 3,508,036 of record NZ_CP187958.1, on the reverse strand, counting down.
CGCAGGAACGCCGAGGCCCGCAACCGCGCCAATGCCCTCTTCGACTACGACAACCCCGCCTTCCTGCCCGTCCAGGACACCGAGTACAGCGCCGAGCTGTATTACGGCATCCACCTGGCCCAGTGGCTGACCGTGCGCCCGAACCTGCAGTACATCCGCCACCCGGGCGGGGTCGGGCACGTGGACGACGCGCTGATCGGCGGCCTCAAGATCCAGAGCAGCTTCTGAACGGGCCCTGCGGCTCGAACCTTTTCACCTTGATGGAGAACACACGATGAGCACTGATGGTGCCTTGAGTAGAACCCGCTGGCTGCCGAGACTGCTCGGCGTGCTGCTGTTGCTGATGGGGCTGGCGCTGCTGGCCGGCGGTATCAAGCTGAGCCAGCTCGGCGGCTCGCTGTATTACCTGATCGCCGGTATCGGCTTTGCCCTGTCGGGCGTGCTGCTGCTGGCACTGCGCCGCACCGCGCTGGGCCTGTACGGCCTGGTGCTGCTGGGTAGCACCCTGTGGGCATTGTGGGAGGTCGGCCTGGACTGGTGGCAACTGGTACCGCGCCTGTCGCTGTGGTTCGCCCTGGGAGTGGTGTTGCTGCTGCCGTGGGCACGCCGCCCGCTGCTGGGCCAGCCCGGCAAGCTCAACACCGGCCTGCTGAGCCTGGCGGTGGTGCTGTCGGGCGCCACCGCAGTGGCAAGCCAGTTCACCTTCCCGGGTGAAATCAAGGGCGAGCTGGGCCGCGACAGCACCGAGCTGAGCAGCACCGCGCCGGCCATGCCCGATGGCGACTGGCAGGCCTACGGGCGCACCGAATTCGGTGACCGCTACTCGCCGCTGCGCCAGATCACCCCGAACAACGTGCACAAGCTCGAAGAGGCCTGGCGCATTCGCACCGGCGACCTGCCGACCAGCGATGACCCGGTCGAGCTGACCAACGAGAACACCCCGCTCAAGGTCAATGGCAAGCTGTATGCCTGCACCGCGCACAGCAAGGTGCTGGCCCTGGACCCGGATACCGGTGCCGAGATCTGGCGCTTCGATCCGCAGATCAAGAGCCCGGTGGGCTTCAAGGGCTTTGCCCACATGACCTGCCGTGGCGTGTCGTACTACGACGAAAACAACTACGTGAACATGGACGGCGCCCCTGCGCCGAAAATCTCCGAAGCCGGCCAGGCCGTGGTGCGCAGCTGCCCGCGTCGCCTGTACCTGCCCACCGCCGATGCGCGCCTGATCGCGATCAACGCCGACACCGGCAAGGTCTGCGAAGGCTTCGGCAACCAGGGCGTGGTCGACCTGACCCAGGGCATCGGCCCGTTCACCGCCGGTGGCTACTACTCCACCTCGCCTGCCGCGATCACTCGCGAGCTGGTGATCATCGGTGGCCACGTCACCGACAACGAGTCCACCAACGAGCCCTCGGGCGTGATCCGTGCCTACGACGTGCATGACGGTCGTCTGGTATGGAACTGGGACAGCGACAACCCGGACGAGACCGCACCGCTGGCACCGGGCAAGACCTACAGCCGCAACTCGGCCAACATGTGGTCGCTGGCCAGCGTCGACGAGAAGCTGGGCATGGTGTACCTGCCACTGGGCAACCAGACCCCTGACCAGTGGGGCGCCGACCGCACCCCAGGTGCCGAGAAGTTCAGTGCCGGCATCGTCGCCCTGGACCTGGCCACCGGCAAGGTACGCTGGAACTACCAGTTCACCCACCACGACCTGTGGGACATGGACGTCGGCAGCCAGCCGACCCTGCTCGACCTGAAGACCGCCGACGGCGTCAAACCTGCGCTGATCGCCCCGACCAAGCAGGGCAGCCTGTACGTGCTCGACCGTCGTGACGGCAGTGCCATCGTGCCGATCCGCGAGATCCCGGCGCCCCAGGGCGCGGTCAAGGGCGACCACACCGCACCGACCCAGGCCCGCTCGGACCTGAACCTGCTGGGCCCGGACCTGACCGAGGCGGCCATGTGGGGCGCCAGCCCGTTCGATCAGATGCTGTGCCGTATCCAGTTCCGCGAACTGCGCTACGAGGGCCAGTACACCCCGCCGTCGGAGCAGGGCAGCCTGATCTACCCGGGCAACGTGGGCGTGTTCAACTGGGGCGGCGTGTCGGTCGACCCCGTGCGTCAGCTGCTGTTCACCAGCCCCAACTACATGGCCTTCGTGTCGAAGATGGTGCCGCGTGCCGAAGTGGCCGAGGGCAGCAAGCGCGAAAGCGAGACCAGCGGCGTGCAGCCCAACACCGGCGCACCTTACGCGGTGATCATGCACCCGTTCATGTCGCCCCTGGGCGTACCGTGCCAGGCCCCGGCCTGGGGCTATGTGGCCGGTATCGACCTGACCACCAACAAGGTGGTGTGGAAGCACAAGAACGGCACCAGCCGCGACAGCTCGCCGATTCCGATCGGCCTGCCGGTGGGTGTACCGAGCATGGGCGGCTCGATGGTGACGGCTGGCGGCCTGGGCTTTTTGAGCGGCACCCTGGACCAGTACCTGCGTGCGTATGACGTGAACACCGGCAAGGAGCTGTGGAAATCGCGCCTGCCGGCTGGCGGCCAGGCCACGCCGATGACCTACACCGGCAAGGATGGCCAGCAGTACGTGCTGGTGATGGCTGGCGGGCACGGTTCGCTGGGCACCAAGATGGGCGATTACGTGATCGCCTACAAACTGGCGCAGTGATCGACCGCTGAACCTGGGCTGCCGTGCAGCCCTTCGCCGGCAAGGCCGGCGCCTGCAGGACCATGTGACAGCATGGCCCGGCAGGCGCCGGCCTTGTCGCTGAAGGGGCCGCCCGGTACTGCACATACCTGTCCGCCCATTGAAACCTCCCCCCTCCCGCCCCATCTAAGCACCATAGTCATTCACGCAGGTGCCCCATGAGCGACCAGCAGGATCTCCCCGAACATCCCGACCAAGACGCTGAAGTCGAGCATCTCGACGCCTCCGACCACACCGGTCGCACCCTCGCCATCCCCGGCCAGCAACTGCCGGACAAGGTCTACGTGATCCCGATCCACAACCGCCCGTTCTTCCCCGCGCAGGTACTGCCGGTGATCGTCAACGAAGAACCCTGGGCCGAGACCCTGGACCTGGTGGCCAAGACCCCGCATCACAACCTGGCGCTGTTCTTCATGGACACCCCGCCCGAAGACCATCGCCACTTCGATACCTCGGCCCTGCCGCTGTACGGCACCCTGGTCAAGGTGCACCACGCCAGCCGCGAGAACGGCAAGCTGCAGTTCGTCGCCCAGGGCCTGACCCGCGTGCGGATCCGCACCTGGCTCAAGCACCACCGCCCGCCCTACCTGGTGGAAGTCGAATACCCGCACCAGCCCAGCCAGCCGACCGACGAGGTCAAGGCCTACGGCATGGCCCTGATCAACGCGATCAAGGAGCTGCTGCCGCTCAATCCGCTGTACAGCGAAGAGCTGAAGAACTACCTCAACCGCTTCAGCCCCAACGACCCTTCGCCGCTCACCGACTTTGCCGCCGCCCTGACCTCCGCCACCGGCAACCAGCTGCAGGAAGTACTCGACTGCGTGCCCATGCTCAAGCGCATGGAAAAGGTGCTGCCGATGCTGCGCAAGGAAGTCGAGGTGGCACGCCTGCAGAACGAGATCTCTGCCGAGGTGAACCGCCAGATCGGCGAGCACCAGCGCGAGTTCTTCCTCAAGGAACAGCTCAAGGTCATCCAGCAGGAGCTGGGCCTGACCAAGGACGACCGCAGCGCCGACCTGGAGCAGTTCCAGCAACGCCTGGCAGGCAAGACCCTGCCCGCTGCGGCGCAAAAGCGCATCGACGAAGAAATGGGCAAGCTGTCGATCCTGGAGACCGGCTCGCCCGAGTACGCCGTCACCCGCAACTACCTGGAATGGGCCAGCGCCCTGCCCTGGGGCGTGTACGGCAAGGACAAGCTCGACCTCAGGCATGCACGCAAGGTGCTCGACCAGCACCACGCCGGCCTGGATGACATCAAGGATCGCATCATCGAGTTCCTTGCCGTGGGCGCCTACAAGGGCGAGATCAGCGGTTCGATCGTGCTGCTGGTGGGCCCGCCGGGCGTGGGCAAGACCAGCATCGGCAAGTCCATCGCCGAGTCCCTGGGGCGGCCGTTCTACCGCTTCAGCGTCGGCGGCATGCGCGATGAGGCCGAGATCAAGGGCCACCGGCGCACCTACATCGGTGCCCAGCCGGGCAAGCTGGTGCAGGCGCTCAAGGACGTCGAGGTGATGAACCCGGTGATCATGCTCGACGAGATCGACAAGATGGGCCAGAGCTACCAGGGCGACCCGGCCTCGGCCCTGCTCGAAACCCTGGACCCGGAACAGAACGTCGACTTCCTCGACCATTACCTGGACCTGCGCCTGGACCTGTCCAAGGTGCTGTTCGTGTGCACCGCCAACACCCTCGATGCCATCCCCGGGCCGCTGCTCGACCGCATGGAGGTGATCCGCCTGTCCGGTTACATCACCGAGGAAAAGGTCGCCATCGCCAAGCGTCACCTGTGGCCCAAGCAACTGGCCAAGGCCGGCGTGGCCAAGGCCAGCCTGGGTATCAGCGACAGCGCATTGCGCACGGTTATCGAAGGCTATGCCCGTGAAGCCGGGGTGCGCCAGCTGGAGAAGCAACTGGGCAAGCTGGTGCGCAAGGCCGTGGTGCAGTTGATCGACACACCCGATGCAGTGATAAAGATCGGCCCCAAGGACCTCGAAGCTTCACTCGGCATGCCGGTGTTTCGCAGCGAGCAGGTGCTGTCGGGCAAGGGCGTGATCACCGGCCTGGCCTGGACCAGCATGGGCGGCGCCACGCTGCCGATCGAGGCGACCCGCATCCACACCCTCAACCGTGGCTTCAAGCTCACCGGCCAGCTGGGCGAGGTGATGAAGGAATCCGCCGAGATCGCCTACAGCTACGTCAGCGCCAACCTCAAGCAGTACGGTGGTGAGGTGGGCTACTTCAATGAGTCGTTCATTCACCTGCACGTGCCCGAAGGGGCCACGCCCAAGGACGGCCCGAGTGCCGGGGTGACCATGGCCAGCGCCCTGCTGTCCCTGGCACGCGACCAGGCACCGAAGAAAGGCGTGGCCATGACCGGAGAGCTGACCCTGACCGGGCAGGTATTGCCGATTGGCGGGGTACGCGAGAAGGTGATTGCGGCGCGCCGGCAGAAGATCCACGAGCTGATCCTGCCGGAGGCCAACCGCGGCGACTTCGAAGAACTGCCCGGCTACCTGAAGGCCGGCCTGCAGGTGCATTTTGCCAGGCGCTTCAGCGACGTGGCCAAGGTGCTGTTCTGAAACAGCGGTAACAGAAACAGCGCGGGCTGCAGGCAGCCCGCGCGGGCACCCGGCAGCGAAGCGTGAGAATCTTCCCAAGGCAGCACACTTTCCCTATTATCGGCTGCCCGGACCCTCCGCGAGCCAGGAGTCATGATGACCGCATCCCGTGTGTTACTGAGTTCGAGCCTGATACTCCTGGCCAGCTGTGCCAGCCAGCCCACACCTCCACAGCCGCTGCTGGTGGAAAAACAGAGCCAGTGCCCGGTCACGCTCGATGTCGGCCAGGCCATCACCCTGGCGTTGCCCAGCAACCCCAGTACCGGTTATCGCTGGCTGCTGCAGAATCCGGCCAACGGCGTACTTGCGGCGCTGGGCCCCGAGGTCTACAGCAACCCCGAAGACACCGGCCTGGTGGGCAGTGCCGGCCGATCGCTGTGGCGCTTCAAGGCCAGCGCCAGCGGCAGCGGCCATCTGCTGCTGGTGTATCAGCAACCCTGGGCACCGGAGGTCAAGCCGGCGATGAGCTTCGACTGCGACATCCAGGTACGCTGAGGCTGCGCCGCGGAGCATTTACTCGAGGCGTTTCTGAAGACGCCTGGCGCACTCTTCGATGAATGACCACTGCGCCAGGAAATTCTTGAAGTGAATGACGAATCTGGCCAGTTGCTGACTGTCCTGCATGCTGTGCAACTTGCCGATCGAGGCGTCCAGATAGGTCTCGATGAACTGCCAGGCGGTCTGCAGGTGCGACGCAGCAGTGGTGACGTCTTCCAGGCGTACCACCAGATTTCGCATGCGCTGCGCCAGTAGCCCCAGGTTCCCTTCCTTTGTGCCGGATGCCACCAGGCGCTCGATCTTGCGCCCCAGTGCCGGCCTCAATTCGAACCGGGCGTCATCACGAAACCTATCGGTCTCCTTGCGTACTTCGCCGACCTGGAACTGGAAGACGCCCGCCGAGTTCTTGAGGTTGGCCACCCACCGTGCCATCTCCAGCACAAGGGTTCGGTCTGGTGCATCCAGTTGCACGGGCACCTCGAACTGCACGCCTTGCCAAGCCTCCCTGCGCCCGCCCAACGCCTTGGTACGTTCACAGGCCAGCAGCGCACGCTCGCCTGACAGGCTGATGGAGCTGGCGCAGTTGATCAGCGCGATGGGCAACTGAATGCTTTTCTGCTTCAACCGCCCCCATGAGTCGGCGTGGAGGTTGATGCGATGGAACAACACCTGCATCGGGTAGAAGTCGAGCTCGGGGTCCGGGTGACGGTAGTATCCCAACCACTGCAGAAAGGCCTCCCGCCGGGTCGGTATCGCCATCACATGGTCCATGTAGGCATCCAGCACGGCAACGTGTTCGCGGTTGAACGTCAGGTCGATTCGCCCCTCCTCCTCCAGATCCTGCACCAATTGCAGCGGAATCAGGGCTATCTGGGTATCCAGCTCATCCTGAGGCAGTGGATGCCTCAGTCTTTGAATAATGTTGTTCATTGTGGGTCATCACCAGAGCAATCCAGAAGCCGCAAGGCGCTGCTGGCCAGCACAGCCTGCAGCGCCTTGCGCCCTTCACTCAAAGGCCGGCAACATACTCGGCCTTGATCTTTTTCTTGTAGGCTTTCAACGCCTCGACCAGCTCGCTGACCGCTCTCAACGCCTGCACATCGTCGATGCTGCAGGCGATGAGCCGATCCCAAACCGGCTTCAGTTGCACGGCGATGCGCCTGATGCCGGCCAGCCATTGCTCGCGTGACGTGACCAGCTCGGCATAAGCCTCAAGGTGCTGGCACTGGGCCTGGAGGCGCGTCTTGTCCCGTGCCATCGCGGTCAGTTGCAGTTGCAGTTCATCGTGCTGCTTCTGCATCCCTCGGCGCTGCTCGAGCATCGTTGCATAGCGCATGCCTTCCATTGCCGCACCGATGATTTCGCCAATTTTCTTCAGCGCGCCTTGCACTGCCTCGACCGACAGTCCGCCCGTGGCGATGACATCCGCCGCCGCCTTGAGCTGCTCGGTGGTCGGCAACAGGCCGCCGAAGGTGGATTCCACCTTGGCCGCCTCAAGTACCTTGATCGCCTCGTCAAGACTGGCCAGGGCCTCGCGCCGCACGGCCAGTTCGTCTTCGCAGGCCTTGCTATTGGCCGCCAGCCTGTCGAGCTCGCCCTGATAGCGAGCCTTGTCGGCACTGGAGTCATAGACCGGGATGGCCGTGATCTGAGCCGTGGCCGTGCGCAACTGCCCCAACTGATCGTTGAGCTTGACGGCAATCTCGCCGATGGCGTCCTGTGCCACCTCCAGATACTGCGCAATGTCCTCGGGATCATCGTTCGGGTCGATGTCCTTTTCGAGGCCGCCCAGGTCATTGCTCTTGATCGCGACGATGATGCGATCGGCATGGCGCATCAGTTGCTGGAGGTTGTCGTCAAGACAGCGTGCATTGCGCTCCACACGCTCGTGCAACAGGGGCAGGAAGGCATAGCGGCTGTCCTGGGCGGCCTTCAGGTAGGCGGCACCGGCACGCAGGACCCTGTCGAACTGCGGATCATCCCAGCCCAGCGGAAATTGAAGAATGTTGCTCATGGGTAGCTCCTTATTGGGCCCACAGCGTGTCGTCGAAGACCCGGCTCATGGTGATGGAGCAGGCTTCGATAAACGCCCACTGCGAGAGAAAGTTTCTGAAATGGATGATGAAAATGCCCAGCTGCCGGCTGTCGTTCATCTTTTCGAGCTTTTCGATGGACGCTTCGATGTAGGTGCCGATGGTCTGCCAGGCCGTCTGCAGGTGCGAGGAAGCGGTCACCACCTCCTGCAGGCGGGTGGCCAGTTCATCCATATGGGTCGTGAGTACCTGCAGGCGTCCCTCCAGGTTGACCGCCGCCGTCAGGCGCGCCCCGACAGCCTTGCGTTCCTTCTGCACCCGGTTGCGGGTCTTGCGCACCTTTTCGGCCTTGGAGCCGTAGATCGAGCCTGAGATGACCGCCCCCAGCGGGCCGGCCGCCAGCCCGGACAGGGCCGCCTTGACGTACTCGTCGTACTGCTTGTTGAGGTTGTCGATTTCCTTGTCCAGCGCCGCCAGCTCATCGCGCAGGGCCTGGGTGGCACCGCTGGCCTGGTGACGCTCGATGGCGTCGGTCTTGAGGGCGACCTCGTTCATCAGCTCGAAACGCGCGGTGTCGCGAAAGGTTTCGGTGTGGCTGCGCACACTGCTTACGCGCGCGTGAAAATGCTCGACTTCATCCTTGAGCACCTCCATGTAGTCCACCAGCGACGAGACGATCTCCCGGTCGCCGAAGCTCAACGCAACCGGCGCTGCGAACTGCACGGACTCCCACGTATCACGCCGCCCGCCAAGGGCCTTGGTCTTCTCGCATTCCTGCATCACCCCCTCGCCGGTGGTGTTGATGCCACGGGCACACACCCCCAGCTCGGCGGACAGCTTCTTGCACTCGTCGGACAGCGTGCCCCAGGCGCGGGCATGCTTGTGCAGGTTGAGAAAGGTCGTGCGCATGGCACTGACCGACAGTACCGGCTCCTTGATGTCGGTGTAGCCAAGCCAGGGCACCAGCGACGCGGTTTCGGTCGGCAGGCCGGTGACATACTTCACATACTGATTGAGCGTGACGATATGTTCGCGGGAAAGCGTCAGCCCTCCCTCGTTTTCGCCATCACGCTGGTTCATGCCTTCGATCAGGTTTCTGGGCAGCAGGGCCGCTTCCTTTTCCAGTTCACCGGTATCGTACGAGCGCGCGCCAGGTTCGAGTTTCATTTCACATTCCTTGTGAGTGAGCCAATAGGGTCAAGCCACTTCACTCTAAGGACCCGCCTGCAAGACAAATAGCCGGCAGGCTTTCCTCGAAGCCGGCATTGGAATGCAGCGGCCAGCCGCGCCGGTCAGTCGGCCATGCATCCTGTTGCAACATTGGCTAAAATGCCGGCCCTTTACCGCCGAACGCCTGGATTGCCCGTGAGCAAAGAGCCCGATCGCCTGTTCGCCACCCCGCTGGCGCAGGTCCCCGATTTCACCTTCAACGAAGATGTCGTGCGAGTTTTCCCCGACATGATCAAGCGCTCGGTGCCCGGCTACCCGACGATCGTCGAGAACATCGGCGTGCTGGCTGCCCAGTTCGCCCAGCCCGATACCCTGCTGTACGACCTGGGCAGCTCGCTCGGTGCGGTGACCCAGGCGATGCGCCGACATGTACGCAGCGAGGGCTGCAAGGTGCTGGCGGTAGACAACTCCCCGGCCATGGTCGAGCGCTGCCGCGAATACCTCAGCCACCAGGACGCGATGCACCAGGAGTTGCTGCCGGTGCAGGTGATCGAGGCCGACATCACCGCGCTGGACCTGCAGCCGGCGTCGGTGGTGGCGCTGAACTTCACCCTGCAGTTCATCGAGCCGCAGGCACGCCTGGCCCTGCTTGGCCGCATTCGCCAGTGCCTGGTGCCTGGCGGCGCACTGATCCTGTCGGAGAAGCTGCGCTTTGCCGACCCGCAGCAGCAGGCCCTGCTCACCGATCTGCACGTGGCCTTCAAACGCGCCAACGGCTACAGCGAACTGGAAATTGCCCAGAAGCGCAGTGCCATCGAAAACGTGATGAAACCCGACAGCCTCGAGGAACACCGTCAGCGCCTGCTGGCAGCCGGTTTCTCGCAGGTGGTGCCGTGGTTCCAGTGCCTGAACTTCGCCTCGCTGATTGCCCTGCCATGATCGATCTGACTCCCCTGGTCCGCCGCATGGCGGGCACCCCATTGGCGCACTGGGCTCAAGGCCTGCAGGCGCAACTCGATGCCAAGCTGGAAAAGGGCCATGGCGATTTGGAGCGCTGGCAAAGCGCGCTGGATGCGCTGCCGGCCCTGGAGCCCAGCCAGGTCGACCTGCTGCACGGCCTGCGCCTGGACAGCGACTGCGACGACGCCACCCGCGTACAGGTGCGCACCGCGCTGATGGGCCTGTCGCCCTGGCGCAAGGGCCCGTTCGACCTGTTCGGCGTGCACGTGGACACCGAATGGCGTTCGGACTGGAAGTGGTCACGGGTCGCGCCGCACCTGGACCTGCGCGGCAAACGCGTGCTGGATGTGGGCTGTGGCAACGGCTACTACCAATGGCGCATGCTCGGCGCCGGCGCCGACAGCGTGATCGGCGTGGACCCCAACTGGTTGTTCTTCTGCCAGTTCCAGGCCGTGCAGCGTTACCTGCCGGACCTTCCCGCCTGGCACTTGCCGTTCGCCCTGGAAGACCTGCCGGCCAACCTGGAAGGTTTCGACACGGTGTTCTCGATGGGGGTGTTCTACCACCGCCGCTCGCCGATCGAGCATTTGCTGGCGCTCAAGGACTGCCTGGTCAAGGGGGGCGAACTGGTGTTGGAAACCCTGGTGGTCGAGGGTGACGAGCATCAGGTGCTGGTGCCTGAAGACCGCTATGCGCAGATGCGCAATGTATGGTTCCTGCCCTCGGTGCCGGCACTGGAGCGCTGGTTGCGTCGCGCCGGCTTCAGCGATGTGCGCTGCGTGGATGTGAGCGTGACCAGCGTCGAGGAACAACGCAGCACCGACTGGATGCGCTACCAGTCGCTGAGCGACTTCCTCGACCCTACCGACCCGACCCGAACCGTCGAAGGCCTGCCGGCACCCAGGCGGGCGGTGCTGGTGGCGCGCAAGTAATCAGAAGGGGCCCCTTCGCCTGCAGGAGCCGGCCTTGCCGGCGCAGAGGCCCTTGCGAACACGGCGTGCGTCAGTCCTTCACCACCTGCTGCTGCACCTGCTCCTTCTTCTGCGCTACCTCCTTCCTGCCCTCCCCATGCACCCGCTCCTGGCTCTTGCGAAACTCGGCCCAGAACGCCTTGGTGCGCTCGGCGCCGCCTTCGGCCATTGCCGCGCTGCTGCCCAGCAGCAACGCGGCGATCAGTGCGTACTTGCTCAGGTTCATCGACCTTCCCTCATGATTGGATTCGAACCGATCATAAGCAGCCCAAGCTAACGCCAAGGTGAGCCGCACATTACAGTGCTGCAAGATTGTGCTCCTCCTCCTTGCGGTGCGCCCAGTGGTACAGCGCCGGCAGCACCAGCAGAGTCAACGCGGTGGACGAGAGGATGCCGCCGATCACCACGGTGGCCAGCGGGCGCTGCACCTCGGCACCGGTGCCAGTGGCCAGTGCCATCGGAATGAACCCCAGCGACGCCACCAACGCGGTCATCAGCACCGGCCGCAGACGCGTCAGCGCACCTTCGTCGATGGCCACGCGCAGCGGCCGGCCCTGCTCGCGCAAGCTGCGGATGAAGGCGATCATCACCAGCCCGTTGAGCACCGCCACCCCCGACAGGGCGATGAAGCCCACCCCCGCCGAAATCGACAATGGAATGTCGCGCAGCCACAGCGCCACCACCCCGCCGGTCAGCGCGAACGGGATGCCGGTGAACACCAGCAGGCCGTCCCTGACGCTGTTGAACATCATGAACAGCAACCCGAACACCAGCAGCAATGCCACCGGCACCACCACCTGCAGGCGCTTGGCCGCCGATTGCAGCTGCTCGAACTGACCGCCCCAACGCGTCCAGTAGCCAGGCGGCACCTCCACCTGCGTATCGATGCGCTCGCCGGCCTCGGCCACGAACGAACCGATGTCGCGGCCACGCACGTTGGCGCTGACCACCACCAGGCGCTTGCCGTCTTCGCGGCTCACCTGGTTGGGCCCCTGCACCAGCGCCAGGCTGGCCACCTCGGCCAGGCTGATGAAGCCGATACCGCCGTCGCTGCCCGCACTGGCCGGTACCGGAATCAGCAGCTGCGACAAGCCTTCGATATCGGTACGCACGTCGTCCGAGAGGCGCACCACCATGTCGAAACGCCGGTCGCCCTCGTACAGCGTGCCGGCCTGGCGGCCGCCCACGGCCACGGCGATGGTGTCCTGCACATCGCCGACGTTGAGCCCGTAGCGTGCAGCCTTGTCGCGGTCGACCTCGATGGTCAGCACCGGCAGGCCCGAGGTCTGCTCGACCTTGACCTCCGATGCCCCCGGCACCGCCTGCAAGGTTGCGGCAATCTGTGCTGCCGTGCGGTTGAGCACCGTCATGTCGTCGCCGAAGACCTTGACCGCCACATCGCTGCGCACCCCGGAAATCAGTTCGTTGAAGCGCAGTTGAATCGGCTGCGACAGCTCGTAGTTGCTACCCGGCACCCGCGCCGCCGCGCGCTGGATATCGGCGATCAGTTGCTCGCGCGACTTGCCGGGGTCGGGCCACTGCGCCTGCGGCTTGAGCATCACGTAACTGTCGGAGATGTTCGGCGGCATCGGGTCGGCGGCGATCTCGGCGGTGCCGGTGCGCGCAAATACGCGCTGCACCTCCGGCACCTGGCTGACCACACTCTCCTCCAGGCGCTGCTGCAATTGCACCGACTGGCTCAGGCTGGTGCCCGGCACCCGCAGCGCCTGCAGGGCGAAATCGCCTTCGCTGAGGCTGGGCACGAACTCGCTGCCCATGCGCCCGGCCAGCACCGCGCACAGCAGCACCGACGCCCCGGCCAGGGTAAACGCCAGCCCACGGTGCCCCATCACCCAGCGCAATAGCGGCGCATAGCCGGCCTTGGCGCTGCGCATCAGCAGGTTTTCCTCTTCCTTGACCTTGCCGGTGACGAACAGCGCGATGGCCGCCGGCACGAAGGTCACCGAGAGCAGCATCGCTCCCAGCAGGGCGATCACCACGGTGAAGGCCATGGGGTGGAACATCTTGCCCTCCACCCCGCTCAGGGCAAAGATCGGCAGGTACACCACCATGATGATCAACTGGCCGAAGATCAGCGGGCGGCGCGCCTCGCGGGCGGCATTGAACACTTCGTGCAGGCGCTCGGAGCGGGTCAGCAGGCGGCCATGGTGCTGCTGGGCGTGGGCCAGGCGGCGGATCGCGTTCTCCACGATCACCACCGCGCCATCGACGATGATGCCGAAGTCCAGCGCACCCAGGCTCATCAGGTTGGCACTGACCTTGTTGCCGAACATGCCGGTGAAGGTGAACAGCATCGACAGCGGAATCACCATGGCGGTGATCAGCGCGGCGCGGATGTTGCCCAGAAACAGGAACAGCACCGCGATCACCAGGATCGCACCTTCCACCAGGTTCTTCTTCACCGTGGCGATGGCCTTGTCGACCAGGTCGGTGCGGTCGTACACCGTGACCGCGCTGACACCTGCCGGCAGCGTGCGGTTGATCTGCGCCAGCTTGTCGGCCACTGCCCGCGACACGGTGCGGCTGTTCTCGCCGACCAGCATGAACACGGTGCCCAGCACCACCTCACGGCCATTTTCGGTAGCCGCGCCGCTGCGCAGTTCGCGGCCGATGCCCACCTGGGCGACATCGCGCACGCGAATCGAGGTGCCGTCGACAGTGGCCAGCACGATGTTGGCAATGTCGTCGATACCTGCCAGTTGCCCCGGCGCGCGAATCAGCAGTTGCTCGCCACGGCGCTCGATGTAGCCGGCACCGACGTTGGCGTTGTTGCGCTCCAGGGCCGTCAGCAGGTCGCCCAGGGTCAGCTTGTAGGCGGCCAGGCGCCTGAGGTCGGGGGCAATCTGGTACTCCTTGGCGTAGCCGCCGATGCTGTTGATCTCGGCCACGCCGCGCACGTTGCGCAACTGCGGCTTGATGATCCAGTCCTGGATCTCGCGCAGGTCGGTGGGCGTGTACTCGCTGCCGTCGGCCTTGCGCGCATCCGGCGCGGCTTCCACGGTCCACAGGAAGATCTCGCCCAGGCCGGTGGAGATCGGCCCCATGGCCGCCTCGACGCCGTCGGGCAACTGCCCGCGCGCCTGTTGCAGGCGCTCGTTGACAAGTTGCCGGGCGAAGAACAGGTCGGTGCCCTCGTCGAAGATCACCGTCACCTGCGACAGCCCCGAGCGCGACAGCGAACGGGTCTGCTCCAGGCCCGGCAGGCCGGCCATGGCGGTCTCGATGGCGAAAGTGATGCGCTGTTCGGTTTCCAGCGGTGAAAAGCCCGCCGCCGAGGTGTTGATCTGCACCTGCACGTTGGTGATGTCGGGCACCGCATCGATCGGCAGCTTCTGGTAGCTGGCCAGCCCCAGCCCGGCCATCAGCAGCACCGCGAGCATCACGATCAGGCGCTGCTCGATGGCAAATTGAATGATCCGTTCGAACATGAGGAGTACTCGTGGGGGCTCAGTGGGAATGCTCGGCGCTGGCTTTGCCCAGCTCCGACTTGAGGATGAAGCTGCCCTGTGCCGCCACCTGCTGGCCGGCCTGAAGGCCCGCCTTGATCTGCACGAAGCCGTCGGCCACCACACCCGGGGTCACCACCTGGGCGGTGAAGCCCTCTGCACTGCGCACGAACACGGTGGGCTGCTCTTCGAGGGTCTGCAGCGCGGCCTCCGGTACCGCCAGCGCCTCGTCCAGGCGTTCGGTAGGCACCCGCACCGCCACGAACAGGCCGGGGCGCCAGGCGCCGCGAGGGTTGTCCAGGGTGACCCGCACGGTGGCGGTGCGGGTCTGCTCGCCGAGCAGGCTGCCCACATGGCTGACCGTGCCGCTGGCCTGCTCGCCCAGTTCACTGGCCAGCACCGTCACCGGCATGCCGACGCGCAGCCTGGCCAGGTCACGCGGGGCCACGCCAAAGGTTGCCCACACCCGCGACAGGTCGGACAAGGTGAAGGCCGCACTGCTCTCGCTGACCACTTCGCCCGGCACCAGGTGCTTTTCCACCACCTGCCCGTCAAACGGTGCACGCAGCTCATAGCGGCTGCCGCCGGCCAGCACCACGCTGCCACTCAGCGCGCTGATCTTCTGCCGGGCATTGGTGGCGGCGATCTCGGCTTCCTGCAGGGCCTGGCGCGCCTGCAGGTAGTCCTGTTCGGCAGAGATGCCCTCCTGCCACAGGTCTTTCTCGCGGGCGAAGGTGCCGCGCGCCAGTTCCAGTCGCCGCTGGCTGGCCGCCAGCTCGCTGCGCTGCTCGGAGATCTGCGGGCTGGCGATCACCGCCAGCAGTTGCCCGGCCTTGACCTGCTGGCCGAGCACCACGGCCACCGATTCCACCACCCCGGCCGCACGCGGCACCAGGTGCGCGGTACGGTCCTCGTCGAAGCGGATCTCGCCCGGCAGGCCGAGGCTGCGGCTCAAGGTGCGCGGGGCCACGGTGGCCAGCTCGATACCGGCCACCTGGATCTGCTCGTCGCTCAGGGTCAGGTGGCCCTCCTGCTGTTCTTCGCCATGGCCTTCCTCGCCATGGGCGTCGTCGCCATGGCCCTTTTCCTCATCGCCATGGCCCGCCTCGGCATGCGCCGCGTGGGAGGCCTGCGGCGCATTCATCTGGTGACCCAGCACAACCCCCAGGCCAACGCCCAGGGTCAGGGTGACGGCCACCAGCGTGATGGTTTTGCTGTTCATGCACATTCCTCGGCAAATCGTCGGGGGTCAGCGGCTGGCGGTGGCCAGGTCGCCGAAAAGTCGTTCCAGGCGGACTCGCGCATCGCTGCCCTGGGCCTGCGCCGCCAGGTATTGGGTGCGCGCCGCCACCAGCGTGCGCTGGGCGTCGAGCACCTCGAGAAAGCTGAACTTGCCGCGCTCGAAACCCCGCGTGGCGGCGTCCACCGCCTGCTGCGCCGCCGGCAGTATCGAGCGGTCGAAGGCCTGTACCTCGCCCGCAGCCACCTGCCACTGCGCCAGCGCCTGCACCACTTCGCTGCGCACCCGCAGTTCGGCGCCGTTGCGCAGGTCGCGGGCCTGATCGGCACGCCGCGCCGCCGCCAGCACATTGCCCTGGTTGCGATCGAACAAGGGCAGCGGCATCGACACCCCGACCACATTGATGCGCTCGCGGTCGGCCTCGCTGTACTGGCTGCCCAGGCTGACGGTGAGGTCGGGGATGCGCTGGCTGCGAGCCAGCCCCAGGTCAGCCTCGCGCTGCTCGATCTGCAGGCGGGCCAGGCGCAGCTCGGCCGTGCGCTCGAGGCGGGCAAGCAGCGTGTCGCCCTCGGCTGGGGTCAGGGCGTCGGACGGCATGCCTGCCACCCGCTCGAACCCCGCCTGCGGCGCCCCCGTCACGCTGGCCAGTTGCTGATAGGCCACGGCCACGGCCTGCTGGGCACGGCCTCGTTCCAGGCGCATCTCGGACACCTGCACCTGCGCGCGGGTGGTTTCGATGGGGGAAGCGCTGCCGGCCCGCACCCGCCCCTGCACCACCTGCAGGCCACGCTCAGTCAGGCGCAGCGACTGCTCGGCCAGTTGCAGCCGTTCCTGGGCCTGCACGGCGGCATGAAACGCAGCCAGCACCTCGGCGCGCAAGGCATTGCCCTGGCGTTCCAGTTCCAGCGCCGCCAGGGCCTGCTCGCGCTGGGCCACCTCCACCCGCGCACCGCGCTTGCCGCCCAGTTCCAGGCGCTGGCTGAGGCTGACGGTGGTGGTCTGCGAGCCGCGGCGGGTATCTTCCTGCTCCCAGCTCAACTCCGGGTTGGGCAGCAGGCCGGCCTGGTTGCGTTCGCCCAGGGCGATCTCGGTGCCCCAGCGCGCCGCGGCAAGCTCGGGGTTGTTGTCCTGCGCGGTGCGCAAGGCGGCATCAAGCGTCAGCACGCTCGCCTGCAGCGCTGTCGAAAGCCCCAGCAGCACCCCGGCCAGCGCCGCCAGCCGCGCCACGCGCTGTGGATGAAGCCTGTGCCTGCACGTCATGCGTGAATCCCCCGCGCCCATTTCGAAGCGGGCACTTTAGGGAGCGGGCTTTATCGTCAACATGACCCCAGGATTACAAATCTGTTATCCAGCGCCGCTCAGGACCGGCTTGGCTTACCATGCGCGACACGCCTTGACCCTGAAGTGACTCAAGGGTTGAGAATTGCCGTTTTGCACGCCGCGAGTACCCCATGCGCCTATTGATCATCGAAGACGAAGTCCGTACCGCCGAGTACCTGCAGCAGGGCCTGAGCGAGAACGGCTACATCGTCGACTGCGCCGCCACCGGCATTGACGGCCTGCACCTGGCCCGCCAGCACGCCTACGACCTGGTCATCCTCGACGTCAACCTGCCGCAGCTCGACGGCTGGAGCGTGCTGCAACGCCTGCGGGCGGAGTCCTCGACCCGTATCATGATGCTGACCGCCCACGGCCGGCTCTCGGATCGGGTCAAGGGCCTGGACCTGGGCGCCGACGATTACCTGCTCAAGCCGTTCGAGTTTCCCGAACTGCTGGCACGCATTCGCAGCCTGTTGCGGCGCAGCGAGCAGAACCTGGCGCCGGCCACGCTCAGGGTCGCCGACCTTGAGCTGGACCCCAGCCGCCACCGCGCCTACCGGCGCAACCAGCGTATCGACCTGACGGCCAAGGAGTTCGCCCTGCTGCACCTGCTGATGCGCCAGAGCGGCGAGGTGCTGTCGCGCACGCAGATCATCTCGCTGGTGTGGGACATGAACTTCGATTGCGACACCAACGTGGTGGAGGTGTCGATCCGGCGCCTGCGGGCCAAGATCGACGACCCCTTCGAAGACAAGCTGATCCACACCCTGCGCGGCGTGGGCTATGTGCTGGAAGCGCGCGAATGAAACCGGCACGACTGTCGTTGCGCCTGGGCCTGAGCGTCAGCCTGATGGGCGCGGCGCTGGTGCTGCTGCTGGCGAGCCTGGCGGTACTGGCGCTGGACCACGAACTGGACAACCGCGCCCGCAAGGTGCTGGCACGCAAGATGGAGCAGATCGAGCACAGCCTGGGAGTGGACCTGAAGGCCAGCGACCTGGGCTCGCGCGCCCACCCCCTGCTCGACCTGGTGATGGGCCACGACGACCTGAGCCTGAACATCATCGCCCAGACCGGACGCCACCCGGCCCTGTTGAGCCTGGGGCCTGCAGTGGAGGCCGAACCGCTGCGGCGTATCGCGGCCGGGACGGCGCTGGGCTACAGCGAATGGCAGGACAGCGCCGAGGCCCGCCTGATGACCGCCGCGCGCCTGATGACCCTGCGTGACGGCACCCCGGTGCGGGTACTGCTGACGCTGAACCGGGCCGACGACCTCGGCCTGCTGCAGGCCTACCTGCGTTCGACGTTGCTGGCGTTGCCACTGCTGTTGCTGCTTATCGGCATTGCCGCCTGGAAGCTGGTGCAGCGTGGTCTGCTGCCGCTGCGCAGGTTTCGGCGGATTGCCGCCCAGGTGTCGGCGCAGGAGCTGAGCCACCGCCTGCCCGAGGACAAGCTGCCCCAGGAACTGAGTGCCCTGGCGCGCGGCATCAACGTGATGCTCGACCGGCTGGATGGCGGCGTGCAGCGTCTGTCGCAGTTTTCCGATGACCTGGCGCACGAACTGCGCACGCCGATCAGCAACCTGATGGGCAGGGCCCAGGTGACCTTGTCACGGGTGCGCTCGGCGCAGGATTACCGGGTGGCGCTGGAGGACAGCATCGAGGAGCTGACGCGCCTGAACCGGATCATCACCGACATGCTGTTCCTGGCCCAGGTGGACGCGCCGCGTCAGCAACTGGCGTTGAAGCCAGTGGCGCTGGCCGACGAGGCGCAACGGGTGGTGGAGCTGTTCGCGCTGAGCGCCGAATGCAAGGCGATCACCCTGAAGGTCAGCGGCTGGGGCACGGTGCAGGGCGACCGGCTGATGCTGCAGCGGGCGCTGTCGAACCTGTTGAGCAATGCAATTCGCCACAGCCCCGAGGGCCGCCTGGTGGAAATCGGCATCGAGCAGAGCGTACGGGGCGTGCAATGCTGGGTGCGCAACGAGGGGCCGGGGATCGAGGCGGTGCACTGGCCGCACCTGTTCGAGCGGTTCTACCGGGTGGGCTGCGGGCGCTCGCGGGTGGAGGGCGGCACGGGGCTGGGGCTGGCCATCGTGCAGTCGATCATGCAGGTGCATGGTGGGCAGGTGGAGGTGAGCAGCGCGGCGCAGGGGCCTACGCGCTTCAGTCTGATATTTGGCTAGGCGGCTTCGCCGGCAAGGCCGGCTCCTACAGGAATCGCGGTGCCTGTAGGAGCCGGCCTTGCCGGCGAAGGTCACGACCCATTCAGCGGCTGCTGGCTGCCAGAATCAGCTGTTTCATCTCGCTGACCGCACCCTTGAAGCCCACGAACAACGCATGGGCCACCAGTGCATGGCCGATGTTCAGTTCGTTGATTCCCTTGATCGCCGCCACCGGCTCGACGTTGTGGTAGTGCAGGCCATGCCCGGCATTCACGATCAGCCCCTGGGCCAGGCCGAAGGCCACGCCATCGGCCACGCGCTGGAGCTCTTCGGCCACCTCGGCCGGGGTCTGCGCATCGGCGTAACGCCCGGTGTGCAGTTCGATCGCCGGCGCGCCGACGCGGCGCGAGGCCTCGATCTGGCGCTCGTCGGCATCGATGAACAGCGACACTTCCGACCCCAGGCGCGACAGGCGCTCCACCGCCGCCTTGATCCGCGCCTCCTGCCCCGCCACGTCCAGGCCACCTTCGGTGGTCAGTTCCTGGCGTGTCTCGGGCACCAGGCAGATGTGCGCCGGGCGAATGCGCTCGGCAAACTGCATCATCTCTTCGGTGACGCCCATCTCGAAGTTCATGCGCGTCTGCAGCACCTCGCTCAGTACCAGCACGTCACGGTCCTGGATATGCCGGCGGTCTTCGCGCAAGTGCACGGTGATGCCGTCGGCACCCGCCTCTTCGGCGTCCAGCGCGGCCTTGACCGGGTCCGGATATCGCGTGCCACGGGCCTGGCGCAGGGTCGCCACGTGGTCGATGTTCACGCCAAGGAGGATGCGGTTGCTGGTGGTCACGAAGAGACTCTCCTGAAAATTGAGCCTCACAGCATACGTCGTGATCAAGGCTTGCGAAACAGTTCCCGGCTGACCAGCGGGCGCCCGCCCAGGTGCACCGCCAGCGCCTGGCGCATCAGGCGCTTGGCCGCGCCCAGCGCGCCCGGCATCGACCACTCGGCCTCGGCCATGGCCAGCAGGTGCGCGCCACTGAACAAGCCTGGCTGCACCAGGTACACCCGCTCCAGGCCCGCGTCCACCTGCAGGCGGTACAGGCCATCGGCCACCAGCGGATCGCCATTGATGTCGTGCTCAAGCGCAAAGCCATAGCCCAGCTCGTCCAGCAGGCGCCATTCGAAGGCACGCAGCAACGGCTCCAGCGGGCGCCCCGCGCCCAGTGCCTGCAAGGTGGCAGCGTATTGCTCGAACATCACCGGGTGCGGGTCTTCGGCCTGAAGCAGGCGAATCAGCAGCTCATTGAGGTACAGCCCGCTGAACAGCGCGTCGCCGTTGAGCCAGACCGCCACGCCTGCGCTGTCCATGCGACCGACATTCTTGAGCTCGCCGCGCCCATGGAACTGCACCTCCAGCGGCACGAACGGACGCGCCAGGCTGCCGGCCTTGCCGCGCGCACGACGCAGCACGGCGCGCAGGCGCCCCTGGGGGGTAAGGAAGTCGACCAGCGCACTGGTTTCACGGTACGCCCGGCTGTGCAGCACGAAGGCCGGTTGGCCGTCTGGCATGTCCATGATTCAGCGCTTCACGAAGAGGTGGGCCCGACACCGGCCGGTGTCGGGCCAGGGCAATCAGAGGTCGCCGTAGCCCAGCGAACGCAGGGCGCGCTCGTCGTCGGACCAGCCACCCTTGACCTTGACCCACAGGTTCAGCATGACCTTGGCGTCGAACAGCAGCTCCATGTCCTTGCGCGCCTCGGTGCCGATGCGCTTGATGCGCTCGCCCTTGTCGCCAATGATGATCTTCTTCTGGCCGTCACGCTCGACCAGGATCAGTGCATGGATATGCAGCACGTTGCCCTGCTGCTTGAATTCCTCGATCTCGACGGTGATCTGGTACGGCAGCTCGGCGCCGAGCTGGCGCATGATCTTCTCGCGTACCAGTTCGGCAGCCAGGAAGCGGCTGCTGCGGTCGGTGATCTGGTCTTCGGGGAAGAAGTGCTCGTTTTCCGGCAGGTGCTTGGCAATCAGCGCTTCGAGGGCATCGAGGTTGTGCCCGTGCTGCGCCGAGACCGGCACGATCTCGGCGTTGGGCAGTTGCTCCTGCAGCCATTGCAGGTGCGGCATCAGCTCGGCCTTGTCCTCGATGCGGTCGGTCTTGTTGATGGCCAGGATCACCGGGCCCTGCACGTATTGCACGCGCTCGAGCACCAGTTGGTCCTCGTCGGTCCACTTGGTGCGATCGACCACGAAGATCACCACGTCGACGTCTTTCAACGCCGCCGAGGCGGTACGGTTCATGTAGCGGTTGAGCGCCTTCTCGTTGCCCTTGTGCATGCCGGGGGTATCGACGTACACCGCCTGCACATCACCTTCGGTCTTGATACCGAGCATGTTGTGGCGGGTGGTCTGCGGCTTGCGCGAGGTGATCGCGAGCTTCTGCCCGAGGATGTGGTTGAGCAGCGTCGACTTGCCCACGTTGGGGCGGCCGACGATGGCGACGTAGCCGCAACGGGTAGTGTTCTGTTCAGTCATTGCCATTCTCCACGCCCAGGGCGATCAGTGCTGCGGCGGCCGCGACCTGCTCGGCGATACGCCGGCTCACGCCCTGCCCTCGGCTTTTTTCAGTCAACAGGGTCACTTCGCATTCGACGAAAAACGTCCGGCAATGGGGTTCACCCTGGATATCCACCACTTCGTAGCGGGGCAGTTCGCAGGCCCGCGACTGCAGAAACTCCTGCAGGCGGGTTTTCGGGTCCTTGTTGGTGTCGACCAGGGTCAGGCTCTCGAACTCACCGGCCAGCCATGCCAGCACGCGATCGCGTGCGGTGTGCATGTCCGAGTCCAGGTAGATCGCACCGATCAGCGCCTCGAGGGCATCGGCCAGGATCGACTCGCGCCGGAACCCGCCGCTTTTCAGCTCGCCCGAGCCCAGACGCAGGTACTCGCCCAGGTCGAAACCGCGGGCCAGCACGGCCAGGGTTTCACCCTTGACCAGGCGGGCGCGCAGGCGCGACAGCTGGCCTTCGCGGGCCTGGGGGAAGCGCTCGAACAGGGCCTCGCCGGCGACGAAGTTGAGGATCG
This sequence comes from Pseudomonas palmensis, assembly GCF_049942755.1. Taxonomy (NCBI): domain Bacteria; kingdom Pseudomonadati; phylum Pseudomonadota; class Gammaproteobacteria; order Pseudomonadales; family Pseudomonadaceae; genus Pseudomonas; species Pseudomonas palmensis. Next base: position 3,485,792 of record NZ_CP187958.1, on the reverse strand, counting down.
CATCACCAAGGAACTCCAGCCGTTCGTTGTTGCGGCCGGCAAAGCTGCGATGCGTGAGGGCCAGCAGCATCAGCTCCTGGTTCTTGAAGGTGTAGCCGAGCTGGCGCTCGAGGCGGCTCAAGGAAACGCTCACAGTGTACCCACGCGCTGTTCGTGGTCGATTTTCAGCAGCGGCGCCAGGGCGCCGGGCTCACACAGTTCTGTCCGGCTCGAAGCCGACGGGGTTAACGCGTTGTTCAAATGCAAATCCTGAAAGACGGTTTTGTTCATGCCTGACGTCCGGCCGGGGCGCGTCTTGTGGACGCCCTTGTACAGCCTATGCCAGAAAAGCATTCGGCGCTGTCGAAGGACAGCGCCGTTAGGGTGTTACTTGATCAGGCCAACCCGCGAAAGGCTCGGGAAGTGGCTGAGCTTGGGCTCTGGCCAGCTCATCCAGATGGCGAAGGCCTTGCCGACGATGTTCTTGTCGGGAACCATGCCCAGCAGTTCCTTGGGAATGTTGGGGTCATCCCAGTAGCGACTGTCGTTGGAGTTGTCGCGGTTGTCGCCCATCATGAAGTAGTGCCCGGCAGGCACCACCCACTGCTGGTCCGGCGGCATGCGATAGCGGCTCATCTCCTTGCGGATCAGGTGCTCGGCCTCGCCCAGCTTCTCCTTGTACAGCTCGGCGCTGCCCAGGGTGCCCGGCTCGCTGCCGACCAGTTGCTCGGCAATCGGCTGGCCGTTGACGAACAGACGCTTGTCGCTGGTGTAGCGCACCTGGTCGCCCGGCAGGCCGACCACACGCTTGATGTAGTTGACGTTCGGGTCGCTCGGGTAGCGGAATACCATCACATCGCCGCGCTGCGGATCACCGACCTCGATGACCTTCTTGTCGATCACCGGCAGGCGGATGCCGTAGGAGAACTTGTTCACCAGGATGAAGTCGCCCACTTCCAGGGTCGGCTTCATCGACCCCGAAGGGATCTGGAACGGCTCGACCAGAAACGAGCGCAGCACCAGCACGATGAACAGCACCGGGAAGAACGATTTGCCGTACTCGACCAGCAACGGCTCCTTGTTCAACTGCTCGACCACCGCCATCTCGGGCTGGCTGACGCTGCCCTGATAGGTGTTGATCGCCGTGCGCCGGCGCGGGGCCAGGAACAGCAGATCGATCAGGGCCAGCAGTCCACACACGGCAACGGCGATGACTAGCAACAGCGGGAAATTTAGTGACATAGGACCTAGCTATCCAACCTGAGCACGGCGAGGAAGGCTTCCTGTGGAATTTCCACGTTGCCCACCTGTTTCATGCGTTTCTTACCGGCTTTCTGCTTTTCCAACAGCTTGCGCTTACGGCTAACGTCGCCACCGTAGCATTTGGCCAGTACGTTCTTTCTGAGCGCCTTGACAGTGGTACGCGCCACAATCTGCCCGCCAATGGCGGCCTGGATTGCCACATCGAACATCTGCCGCGGGATCAGTTCCTTCATCTTCTCGGTCAACGCGCGGCCTTTGTAGTGCGCATTGTCACGGTGCACGATCAATGCCAGGGCATCGACCTTGTCGCCGTTGATCAGTACATCGAGCTTGACCAGGTTGGCCGACTGATACCGGTCGAAATGGTAGTCCAGCGAAGCATAGCCGCGGCTGGTGGATTTGAGGCGGTCGAAGAAGTCCAGTACCACTTCGTTCATCGGCAGGTCGTAGCGCACCTGCACCTGGGAACCGAGGAACTGCATGTCGCGCTGTACGCCACGCTTCTCGATGCACAGGGTGATGACGTTGCCCAGGTGCTCCTGCGGCACGAGGATGGTGGCGGCCACGATCGGCTCGCGGAAGTCTTCCACCGACGACACGTCCGGCAGCTTGGACGGGTTGTCGACGTAGATGGTTTCACCGGTCTTGAGCTTGACCTCGAAGATCACGCTCGGCGCGGTGGTGATCAGGTCCAGGTCGTACTCGCGCTCCAGGCGCTCCTGGATGATCTCCATGTGCAGCATGCCGAGGAAGCCGCAACGGAAGCCGAAGCCCAGTGCGTCGGAGCTCTCAGGCAGGTACTGCAGCGACGAGTCGTTCAGGGTCAGCTTTTGCAGCGCGTCACGAAAATCTTCGAAATCTTCGGAACTGACCGGGAACAGGCCGGCATATACCTGGGGCTGGATACGTTTGAAGCCTGGCAGCACTTCCACGTCGGGCGTGGAGCTGAGGGTCAGGGTGTCACCGACCGGTGCACCGTGAATGTCCTTGATGCTGGCGATGATGAAGCCCACTTCGCCGGCCTTGAGGTCGGCGGTGGCGGTGTGCTTGGGGTTGAACACGCCCACGCTGTCGACCAGGTGCACCTTGCCGGTGGACTTGACCAGAATCTTGTCGCCCTTCTTGACCCGGCCATGGCGCACGCGCACCAGGGACACGACGCCCAGGTAGTTGTCGAACCAGGAGTCGATGATCAGCGCCTGCAGCGGTGCATCGATGTCGCCGGTAGGGGCCGGAATGGTCTGCACCAGGCGCTCGAGCACCTCGTCCACGCCCATGCCGCTCTTGGCACTGCAGGCCACGGCGTCGGTGGCGTCGATGCCGATGATCTTCTCGATCTCGTCCTTGACGCGGTCCGGATCGGCCTGGGGCAGGTCCATCTTGTTCAGTACCGGCATGACCTCCAGGCCCTGCTCGATGGCGGTGTAGCAGTTGGCGACCGACTGGGCCTCCACGCCCTGGCCGGCATCGACCACCAGCAGCGCGCCTTCGCAGGCGGCCAGCGAACGGCTGACTTCATAGGTGAAGTCGACGTGGCCGGGGGTGTCGATGAAGTTCAGCTGGTAGGTGATGCCGTCGTTCGCCTTGTAATACAGGGTAACGCTATGGGCTTTGATGGTGATCCCGCGCTCGCGCTCGAGGTCCATGGAGTCAAGTACCTGCGCTTCCATCTCGCGCGCGGTGAGGCCACCGCACATCTGGATGAAACGGTCGGCCAGGGTCGACTTGCCATGGTCAATGTGGGCGATGATGGAGAAATTGCGGATATGACTCAAATCACTCACGGGTCAACACTCAAAAAGGCTGCGGGGCGAACGCCCGCCGAAAAATAGCCGGGAATTGTACCTTATGCAGGGGCCAGCCGCCACGCCCGCCCCTCCAGTTTCATGGTGCCTGATATTTCTGTCAGTAGATGGCCGCTCGCGCAGACCCGAATATAGGGCACCAGACGGAGAAATGGCCATGGCACATGTTCAACCAGCAGTCCCCGGAAGCCCCGATACGAGCTTTGGTGACAACGGCGAGCGCTCCCTACCGCAAATTGCGGACACCGATCGTTTCATCACTGATGTGGCAATACACGATGACACAATCACCGTGTGTGGCCTGACCGGGGACCACGAGCAGTCCCGCTATACCTTGCTTCGCTTCGATGAAAAAGGTGACCTGGACCCGACGTTCGGCGACGACGGGATAGTGTTCGGGACATTCGACCCGGTGGCCGAATCGGGCGCGGAAGCCATCGTCGTCGAAGCCAACGCGAAGATATGGATGCTGGGATGGGTGAACAGCGCCGGCAAGCCCTACAGGCTGGTGGTGGCACGTTTCGACGCGCAGGGCGCGCTGGACACCAGCTATGCCTCCCCCCACGGTTACCTTGCCCTGGATCAGGACAGCAGCCTTCATCTGAAGCTGCATTCCACCTCACTCCAGCTGCAGGCCGGACACCTGCTCGCCAGTGTTACGCTGGAGTCGGACTGGCTCGCTACCCATGCTTGCGTCTATCGGCTGGATCTTGCCGGCAATGCGGGTTTCCCGGGCGGTCAGTTCATCGAGATCACGCACCCCTGCGGGACGGTGCAGATCGCCAATGTCATTGCGCAGGAAAGTACATTTCTCGTTGCCGGGACCTTGCGCAACGGGCCTGAGACCCGGGGCTTCATCGCACGCTTCAGAAACGACGGCACACCCGACCCGTCCTTTGGCGACCGATACGGTTTCAAGCTGTATGAATCCCCGCTGTCGCGCTGGCTGCGCTGGTTGCCGCGCTGGCTCCACTGGCTTGCTCCGCGTCGAAACGCCAACATCCGCTTCAACACGCTGATTCAACGCCCCGATGGCCACCTGATCGTCGCGGGGAACCTGCCCGGCGAGCGCCCCGAAGACACCAACGCCATGACCTGGCAATTCGATGCCGAAGGTGTGAGGGACGCGACCTATAACCACGGCAACCCGACGGTGCTGACCTTCAACACGCACACCGAAGACGAATGGGAAGCCGCAGCGCTGCACCAGGACGGCAAGCTGGTGGTGTTTGGCCTGGGCGGTCAGCGCATCTACCGTGCCCGCTATACAGCCCATGGCCGACTGGATACTGCCTTTGGCAACCAAGGTATCGCCTTCCAGGACTACCCCAAGGACAGAAAGATGATCGCCGTCGCAATGACGCCCACCGCCACACTGCTTGGCTTGAACAGCCAGCACGCATGGGGTTTCTCCGGTCTTCTGGCACGCTTTCGCAATTGACTGCGCGCCCATGAAAAAGCCCGACGCATCGGCGTCGGGCTTTTTCTTACCGCGACCTTCTCGGTCAGGCCTTACTCGGCCAGCTTGAAGGTGATGAAACTGGCACGGCCCTGACGCAGCACGCGCATCGACACCGAACGGTTCTTCGGCAGTTCCTTGGCGATTTCGGTGAAGTTCTTCGCCGAAAGGATGGCCTGGTTGTTCAAGTGGCTGATGACGTCACCGGGACGCAGGCCGATCATCGCGGCCGGACCATCCTGCACTTCCTTGATGACCACGCCGCCCTTGAGCTCCAGAGTCTTTTTCTGCTCTGCGGTCAGGTCGGCTACCGATACGCCCAGGCGGTTGCTGCTGCGCTCGACGCCGCCATTGGCACCGGTGGTCACGTCCTGATCTTCATCGGGCAGTGCACCGATGGTCACGTCCAGGTTCTGGCGCTTGCCGTTGCGGATGATCTCCAGCTTGGCCTTGGCGCCATCTTTCAGGCCACCGACCAGGTGCGGCAGGTCAGCCGACATGACGATCGGCTGACCGTTCATGCTCAGGATCACGTCGCCCACCTGCAGGCCGCCCTTGGCTGCCGGACCATCTTCCAGCACCTGGGCCACCAGCGCGCCGGCCGGTTTGTCCAGGCCGAAGGATTCGGCCAGGTCCTTGTTGACCTCCTGGATCACCACGCCCAGCCAGCCACGGCTGACCTTGCCGTCCTTTTTCAGCTGGTTGGAAACATCCAGTGCAACATCGATCGGGATAGCGAACGACAGGCCCATGAAGCCACCCGAGCGGGTGAAGATCTGCGAGTTGATGCCGACCACTTCGCCATTCATGTTGAACAGCGGGCCACCGGAGTTACCCGGGTTGATCGCAACGTCGGTCTGGATGAACGGCACGTAGGTGTCGTTGGGCAGGGTGCGGCCCTTGGCGCTGACGATACCCTTGGTCACCGAGTGATCGAAGCCGAACGGCGAACCGATGGCCAGTACCCACTCGCCCACCTTGAGTTTCTCGGAGTCACCCAGCTTGACCGTGGGCAGGTTCTTGCCATCGACCTTCAGCAATGCCACGTCGGTACGCGGGTCGGTGCCGACCAGCTTGGCCTGCAGCTCGCTGCGGTCGGACAGGCGCACGATGATTTCATCGGCATCGGCCACCACGTGGTTGTTGGTGAGGATGTAGCCGTCGGCCGAAATGATGAAGCCCGACCCCAGCGACTGGGCCTCGCGCTGACGATCGCCACGGGGTGAGCGCGGGGCTTGCGGCATGTTGCGCTCGAAGAACTCGCGGAACATCGGCGGCAGGCCTTCGAGGTCTGGCATCTGACCCGCAGCATACTTGCGATCAGGCAGCTTCTGCTTGGTACTGATGTTGACCACCGCCGGCGAGGCCTGCTCGACCAGGGTGGTGAAATCAGGCAGGGCTTCGGCCTGGGCGTTGAGCACCTGCCCGAGCATGAGCACGGCGGCGAACAGCGACAGATAGGATTTCAAGCGAGGTATTGACATACGGCTCCCGTCACAACGAGCGTGGTTAAGCAGTAGGGACCAGCCAACGCACAAAGCCCGGCAACATCCTCGAAAGGCTGCGACCAGGCTCGGTGGATCGGCATTGTTGATGCTGCAACAGCAGTAAAGGCCAGCCCCCGAAAGAACTGACCTATAGATAAATCTGGAGAATTTTGCAAATTCGAAGGCTTACGAATCATGTCAACGCCTTGGCGGCCCATCGATCATCAACGCATTACCTGTGGCTCGTCATTGGCTGGCGTGGGCGTCTTGGGCACGCATCGACAAGGCGACCCGCTCGGCGGTACCGATGGGGATCTCCCCTACCACGGTGACCACCACATCCCCCTTGGGCGTGGTCAGCCGGCGCGAAACCGCGACCGTCGGGCCAAGCTGGGTACGGGCGTCGATGCCCGAATTGCCTGCAACCGGCTCCAGGAACACCGAGAAGCGTGCCAGGCCATCATCGTACATCAGGCTGCTGACGATGCTCTTGTGCTCCGGATCCTTGCGTACCGCGCTGTTGACCAACTCGAAGCCGGGTGGCAACCAGTCGGAACGCCATCCCGATGCGGCCTCGGCAACCTGCTGAGTGGCCTGGGCCACCGGCTTGCAGTTGCTGCTTGGCTGCAGTTGGGCATCGTCCGGCGCCTTGTCGGTCTCCAACCGGGTGAACTGGAAGCGCTCCAGCAGTTGCTCCTTGTCGTTGAGCAGCAACGACTTGAGGGGCAAACCCGACTGTCGATCCAGGTGCAGCTCGAAGGCATAACGATGCTGATCGCGCGGCCTGAGGGTGATGATCTCGACCTCGCGACCGGCCACCCGGGAGCGCCCTGCCACACTCAGGTCGTACCAGTTCATCAGCTTCAAGGGGTCCAGTACACGGGGCGAAGACTGCGCCGCATTGCCCACTCCGCGGGCCAGGGCGCCGCTCACGCACTGGGTACGTCCATCTACCCGCACAACCTCAAGGGCTGGGCCATCGAGTTGCAACAAGCGTTCACGAACCTTGCCCTCCTGCACCCGATGCCAGATGTCATGGGTGGAAAAGCTGCCGTTACGCTCGTAGACGAAAGTACCCTGATAACTCTGCTGCTGCTCGGCCTTGGCCAGACGGTTGAGCCAGTCTGCGGCATCAGTGGAGGAGTTGGCGGCCAGGGCCGGCACCGACAGACATCCTCCGAGCAAGAGCGGTAGTAGAGTTGGCGCGCGCATGATCCTCCTTACTCAGCGATTTTCCAGGCTGGCCGCACGGGCATAAGGCAGAGCACTTTCAGTCCCTTCCACGGCGGCTTCCTGAGCATGCTGGCGCAGGTAGCCCGGCAGACGTTCGTCCTGCCAGCCGCTTTGACCTTGCAGCACGCCATTTGCCATTGGGCCGGTCGGCTGTTCGGCACTCTCGGTGTAGCCTGCCAGTACTGCCGGGCCTTGCACCTGAGGTACGGTCACGCCTTGCTGCACAGGCTGCTGGGCAGCCAGTTGGGCACCGCTGATGTCGTCCTGGTTGTACAGGCGCACACCTGCCAGTACTGCAACGGTTACCGACGCTGCAACAGCCAGACGACCCAGGCTGCGCCATGGACCACGGGCAACCTTGACCGGCGTGGCTTCGTCAGCCAGTGCGGCACTGACCGCGGCGGCGATATCCAGTTTTGGCAGCAGCAGTTCCTTGTGCATCGCTGCTCGGGCAACCTGGTAACGCGACCAGGTGGCACGGGTTTCATTGTCGTCGACGGCATTCAATACCCGACGCAACTCCAGTTCGTCCGCTTCGTTATCCATCACCGCGGACAGCGATTCCTGCAAAGCTTCACGACTCATGGCGGTTCCTCTCTTGGCTGTCGCCGCTGTCTCAGGTTTCCTGCAACAACGGCTGCAGGGCTTTATCTATGGCCTCCCGAGCGCGGAAAATTCGAGAGCGCACGGTACCCACCGGACACTGCATGACGCTCGCAATGTCCTCGTAACTCAGACCATCGAATTCACGTAAAGTTAACGCCGTACGCAAATCTTCTGGCAGCTGCTGGATGGTTCGGTGGACGGTGCCCTCGATTTCATCTCGTAACAGCGCGCGCTCTGGTGACTCGAGATCCTTGAGGCCATGATCGCCATCGTAAAATTCCGCATCCTCGGAACTGACATCACTGTCTGGCGGCCGTCGACCCCGGGATACCAGATAGTTTTTCGCCGTGTTGATCGCAATGCGGTACAGCCAGGTATAAAACGCACTGTCGCCACGGAAATTGCCAAGCGCACGGTAAGCCTTGATGAACGCTTCCTGTGCCACATCCTGGGCTTCATGGGTGTCGTGCACAAAACGCACGATCAACCCGAGAATCTTGTGCTGATACTTCAGCACCAACAGATCAAACGCTCGCCTGTCGCCACGCTGCACGCGCTCGACAAGCTGCTGATCCTCTTCCTGGGTTAGCATGAACACTCCTCGGTGGACCTGGAGGAGTGCTGCAGCGGCCATCGTTCAGGCTTGCAACCATAGACTCGGGCTTTTCGCAAAAGTTCTCCCCTCCAAGCAAGTTTCCTGCGGCCCTTGAACGGCCCGCACGAAAAACGCAGCACGGTCACGGCCGGCTGCGTCAATATTCTGGTCTCGTGTACGCAGGCAGAGCCGATATCAGCCCCAGGCCTCCCGTCGCCGCCGCGTCCTGGCATGCAGGCAACCTTCTATGGATAGGCAGGGTTCCAGGAAAGTTCCCACATGCAAGCATCAGGTCGCACCGCACGTCATGGAAATCAGGCCCTCGAGGCTGTTATAAAGGCAACCCAGCCCGTTTCACGATAGTTTCACAATGCCATAAACACCTGACTATTGTGCCGATACCCCCGTCCTTATACTAGTGGTCGCCTCGCTCGGATATCCCTGACATGAGCCAACAATTCCAACATGACGTTCTGGTGATCGGCAGCGGTGCCGCCGGCCTGAGCCTGGCCCTGAACCTGCCGGCGCACCTGCGCATCGCCGTACTGAGCAAAGGCGAGCTGGCCAACGGCTCGACCTTCTGGGCACAGGGCGGTGTTGCCGCCGTGCTCGACGACACCGACACGGTACAGTCCCACGTGGAGGATACGCTCAATGCCGGCGGCGGGCTGTGTCATGAAGACGCGGTGCGCTATACGGTCGAGCACAGTCGCGAGGCGATCCAGTGGCTGATCGACCAGGGCGTGCCGTTTACCCGTGACGAACAGGCCGGCGTCGATGAACGCGGCTTCGAGTTCCACCTGACCCGCGAGGGCGGCCACAGCCACCGGCGCATCATCCACGCGGCCGACGCCACTGGCGCGGCGATTTTCACCACGTTGCTGGAGCAGGCCCGCCAGCGCCCGAACATCGAGCTTCTGGAACAGCGCGTGGCGGTCGACCTGATCACCGAACGGCGCCTGGGCCAGGCCGGCGAGCGCTGCCTGGGGGCCTATGTGCTCAACCGTGCCAGCGGCGAGGTCGACACCTTTGGCGCCCGCTTCACCGCGCTGGCCACCGGCGGGGCGGCCAAGGTCTACCTCTATACCAGCAACCCGGACGGCGCCTGCGGCGACGGGATCGCCATGGCCTGGCGCGCCGGCTGCCGGGTGGCGAACCTGGAGTTCAACCAGTTCCACCCCACCTGCCTGTACCACCCGCAGGCCAAGAGCTTCCTGATCACAGAAGCACTGCGCGGCGAAGGCGCCCTGCTCAAGCTGCCCAACGGCGAGCGCTTCATGCCGCGCTTCGACCCGCGCGCCGAACTCGCCCCGCGCGACATCGTGGCCCGCGCCATCGACCATGAGATGAAGCGCCTGGGCGTCGACTGCGTGTACCTGGACATCAGCCACAAGCCTGCGGAGTTCGTCAAAAGCCACTTCCCGACCGTGTACGAACGCTGCCTCACCTTCGGTATCGACATCACCACCCAGCCGATCCCGGTGGTACCGGCGGCGCACTACACCTGTGGCGGCGTGATGGTCGACGACCACGGCCAGACCGACGTACCGGGGCTCTATGCCATTGGCGAAACCAGCTTCACCGGCCTGCACGGTGCCAACCGCATGGCCAGCAACTCGCTGCTCGAATGTTTCGTCTACGGCCGCTCGGCGGCAGCCGACATCCTCGCCAGGCTCGACAGCGTGGCCATGCCCCAGGCCCTGCCCTGCTGGGATGCCAGCCAGGTCACCGATTCGGACGAAGATGTGATCATTGCGCACAACTGGGACGAGCTGCGCCGGTTCATGTGGGACTACGTCGGCATCGTGCGCACCAGCAAGCGCCTGCAGCGCGCCCAGCACCGGGTACGTCTGCTGCTGGACGAAATCGACGAGTTCTACAGCAACTACAAGGTCAGCCGCGACCTGATCGAGCTGAGGAACCTTGCCCAGGTAGCGGAGCTGATGATCAGGTCTGCCATGCAACGTAAGGAATCTCGGGGTCTGCACTACACGCTGGACTATCCAGACATGCTGGCAGAGGCAATAGACACGATCCTTGTCCCAAGATGACTGCGCGGGGGCTCACTCCAACAGTTCGCCCTTCCCCCAACGCATGTCAACCCGCAAATCCCGGCTTCATCCACTTCATTCATGAGTAAAGTTCACCCGTGATGTCAAACAGCAGACACCTTGCTTTCAGCCTCACTGCGATCATGGCTTCCTTGACGCTGACCGGATGCACCCAATATGCCCCCGGCTATGACGGCTGGACTTCAGATACCGTTGAAAAAGTTAAACATAATGCCAGGGCAAGGTTTTCGGATCTCAAGCATGAAGACGGCAAGCTTCTCGGCGTCGATTACCTCAAGTTCGACACTGCTGCCTATCAGGTCTCAGTCCAGGGCAGCGACCTGAAAACCGCGACGCAGTGCGAAAGTCCTCCCTACGTAAAGTTTCGAATGATCGGTACTGTCGCGCTGAAGACCTCCGTATGCCTGAACACACAGGGCGAAGTCAGTCGATTGATTTTCGACTACGTCGGCAGCAATCATTCCGACGTTCAGGAGGTAGCCAACCTGGCTCAAGAAGAATTAAAGAGCAGGTATGGGAGTTCGATACCCGCGGCAACTGAAAAAGCGTTCATCACGAAAGGTGAGTACCACTCGATCTATTTCGCCCCTTCCCCTTCGCAAGAAGCGCTTTTGCAGTACAGCTCGTTACTTGTGAGCGACTACATCACCAGCGCAAGCGCTGATTGGACTTACAACGCAAGCCATCAACCACGCAAGGATGTTCGCTTCGTCCTGGACATGAAGCTCAGGGATTACTCATCCATTCAAAAACAGGCTGCCGCCCGTCGAACCGAGCGATTGAAAGCCCTGCTGAACGCCAGTGAGTGAGTACTGCTATCGGTGATCACTACTCAACGGCCGCCCACCTACGCCGACTGAACTTCAACCGCAAGCGCAGGCGCCGGTGCAGCACCGGTTCCAGCGCATCGGGGGCGATGCACTGGCTCTGGCCGAACAGCCGCCCCGGCCGGCGATAACGCAGCACTACCAGGGCGGGCAAGGCGAGGCTGTCGCGGCGCAGTTGCACCTGCTGCCAGCCCGTGGCCGCGCTGAACAGGTGCCAGCCAGAAGGATCACGGCGCAGGCCGGTGACGGCACGCGGGTGGGTAAGCAGGATATGCCGGGGCACGACCCAGGCTGCGTGTGCCAGGCAAAGCGCCAGGCCAAGCAGGGTCATGTATAGCGAAATGGCCAGCAGGCACAGCGCGATCAGCGCCAGCAACTGGCATGCGAGGTAGGCCGCCAGCAGGACCCGCGAGCCCTGCCAGCGACACTCGAAGCGGTCACTTGGGCTGGACACGGTCCAGGATCATGCGCACCATGCGCTGCAGCTCAGGGTCGTCGGACTCGCTGCGTTCCATGAACCAGCCGAACATGTCCTGGTCTTCACAGGTCAGCAGCCGGACATAGAGCGCGCGGTCGACGTCGTTCAAGGTGCTGTACACCTCCTGGGTAAACGGCACCAGCAGCACGTCCAGCTCCAGCATGCCGCGGCGGCTATGCCAGAAGAGCCGGTTGAGTTCAGATTGTTCGACGACCATGGAGCCCTCCTCAAATTGGCCGCCAGTATACAGGCCGAGCCTGTGAACGGCACAAGGCGTTGGTCTAGGTCGGCTACCTATTTTGCCGACAGCACTCTATGATGACCCCCAGTCCTGATTACCTGCGAAGACCCATGGCCGACTCCGCTTTTTTCTGCCCCCTGTCCCACGAGGGCGTCCTCGCCGTCCGCGGCTCTGACGCCGGCAAGTTTCTGCAAGGTCAACTGACCTGCAACATCAATTACCTCGACGAGCACACCTCCAGCCTCGGCGCGCGCTGCATGGTCAAAGGGCGCATGCAGTCGAGCTTTCGCATCGTGCCCCACGCCGACGGCTTCGTGCTGGCAATGACCCACGAACTGCTCGAGCCGCAACTGGCCGACCTGAAGAAGTACGCCGTGTTCTCCAAGGCCAAGCTCACCGACGAGAGCAGTGCCTGGGCGCGCTTCGGCCTGCAGCATGGCGACAAGGCGTTGCAGGCGCTGGGCATCGAGCCGCCGACGCAAGATGGCGCCATCAGCCGGCACGCCCCCCTGTTCGCGATTGCCGTATCGCCGGGCCGCACCGAACTGTGGGTACCGGCCGAACAGGCCGCAGCCGTACGCGAGCAACTGGCCGAGCACCTCGACGAAGGCCCGCTGGATGCCTGGCTGCTGGGGCAGATCCGCGCCGGTATCGGCCAGGTGATGGCCCAGACCCGCGAGCTGTTCATCCCGCAGATGATCAACCTGCAGGCCGTGGGTGGCGTCAGCTTCAAGAAGGGTTGCTATACCGGGCAGGAAATCGTCGCGCGCATGCAGTACCTGGGCAAGCTCAAGCGTCGCCTGTATCGCCTGGCCCTGGCCGAGGGTACTGCTCCGGCCCCTGGCACCGAGGTGTTCTCCCCTACCCATGCCTCATCGGTGGGTGAGGTGGTGCTGGCCGCCACGAGCGCGCAGGGCAGCGAGCTGCTGGCGGTGCTGACTGCCGATGCGGTAGCAGACGACAACCTGCACCTGGGCAGCCCCGAGGGCCCGCGCCTGGAACTGCTGAGCCTGCCTTACGAACTGGACCGCGATCGCGAAATCCAGCGCTGAGCCCACCTGCCCCGCCGCGTGTGGCGGTGGGGCCCCTGAATGCGCTAGAGAATCCACGATGAACACGCTGGCCCAGATCGTTGAAGCACAATTGCTCAGCGCCATCGACAACGATGACCTGGTGCTGCCGACCTTGCCGGAAGTGGCCCTGAGCATCCGCGAAGCGGCTGAAGACAGCGAGATCAGCGTCAGCACCCTGAGCAAGGTGATCGGCCGTGACGCCGCGTTGTCGGCACGCCTGATCAAGGTGGTCAACAGCCCCTTGCTGCGTGCGGCCACCGAAGTCACCGACCTGCAGACCGCCATCACCCGCATGGGTATCAACTACAGCTGCAACCTGGCCATCGGCCTGGTGATCGAGCAGATCTTCCATGCGCGCTCACCGGTGGTCGAACAGAAAATGCGTGAAATATGGGCCAAGAGCCTGGAAGTGGCCGGCATCAGCTATGAGCTGTGCCTGCGCTTCACCCAGCTCAAGCCCGACCAGGGCGCCCTCGCCGGGCTGGTCCACCAGATCGGCGCATTGCCGATCCTGACCTATGCCGAAGAACACAACGAACTGCTCTCCGACCCGGTCTGCCTGAACCATGTGATCGACCTGATCCACCCGGTACTGGGCGACAAGATCCTCAGCGTGTGGGAATTTCCCGAGCAACTGGCCGGGCTGCCGAGCCTGTCGCAGAACCTGGAGCGCAGCACCGACAAGCTCGACTATGTCGACATCGTGCAGATCGCGCGCACCCTCAGCGATGGCAACGAACATGCCCTGGCGCGCCTGCCGGCGATGCGTCACCTGAAGCTGCCACCCAACAGCCACCTGCAGGTCAGCGAGCTGATCGGCGCCAAGCACATGTTTCGCGCCTGATCAGTCGCCCGGGTTGAAGCTGACCCGAACCTTGAGCCCGCCGCGCTCGCCATCGTGCAGGCTGATCTGCGCCAGGTGCGCGCGGCAGATCTCACCGACGATGGCCAGCCCCAGGCCGGTGCCCTGCGCACTGCGCCGATAGAAGCGTTCGAACACCCGCTCGCGCTCCTGCGGGGGAATCCCCGGCCCGTCGTCCTCCACCTCCAGCACCGCCGGGGCCGTCACCCGCAGAATCACGTTGCCATTGGCCGGGGTGTGCGCCAGGGCGTTGTCCACCAGGTTGCTCAGCAATTCGTTGAGCAGCGTCGGCTCGCCGCGTATCCACACCGGCGCCTGTGCTTCCAGTGCCAATGCCACACCCCGTGCATGCGCCAGCGGCGCCATGGCCATGCCCAGCTCGCGGGCCAGCTGGCTGAGGTCGAGCAACTGTGCACCGCCCTCGGCAATGGCGCGCGCACCGTTCTCCACCCGTGCCAGCGACAGCAGCTGGTTGGCCAGGTGGGTCAGCTTGTCGGTGCCCTGGGCCGCCAGTTCGAGCGTGGTGCGCCACTCCTGCGGGTCCTTGGCGCGCAGGCCCAGTTCCACCCGCGCCTTGAGCGCCGCCAGGGGGGTGCGCAACTCGTGCGCGGCGTCGGCGATGAACTGCGCCTGGCGCTCGAACTGGCCCCGCAGGCGCTCGGTGAAGTGATTCAGTGCACGCACCAGCGGCCCCAGTTCGCGCTGAACCTGAACCACCGGCAGGGCGCGCAGGTCGTCGGGCTGGCGTTCTTCCACGGCGCTGCGCAGGCGCTCCAGCGGGCGCAATGCGGCGCTGACCGCAAACCACACCAGCAGCAACGCCCCCATCGCCAGCATGCCCAGGCGCAGCAGGGTATCGGCCATCAGGCTGCGGGCCATGCTCACGCGCGCCTCTTCGGTTTCGGCCACGCGGATCTCCGCCATGCCGTTCATGTTCGGCTCGCTCACCGCCTTGAGCAGGCTGACCACCCGCACGTCCTGGCCCAGGTAGCGCGCATCGTAGAAGCGCGCCAGGGCCGGATAGTCATCGGTACGCGGGGTATCGGGCGGCGGTGCGGGCAGGTTTTCGTAGCCGGAAATCAGGCGTTGATGGATGTCGTTGACCTGGTAGTAGATCCGCCCCGCGCTGTCGTAGGCAAAGGTGTCCAATGCCACGTAGGGCACATCGGCGCTGAGGGTGCCGTCGCGTTGCGAGAGCCCTGCGGCGATGGTGCGCGCCGAGGCCAGCAGGGTACGGTCATAGGCAGTGTCGGCGGCCTCGCGACCGTTCCAGTAGGCACTCAGCCCGCTGGCCACCATCAGCACCACCAGCAGCAGGGCGAGGTTCCACAGCAGGCGCCCGCGCAGGCTGCCGGCGTCACGCATCACGGTGCTCGAGCAGATAGCCCAGCCCACGGAAGGTGACGATCGCCACGGCATGACCGTCGAGCTTCTTGCGCAGGCGGTGCACGTAGATCTCGATGGCGTCGGGGCTGGCCTCCTCGTCCAGGCCGAACACCTGCGCCGCCAGTTGCTCCTTGCTCATCACCCTGCCAGGGCGGGCGATCAGCGCCTCGAGCACGGCCTGTTCGCGGGAGGTCAGGGCCAACAGCTCGCCCCCCAGGGTGAAGCGCCGGGTATCCAGGTCGTAGACCAGCGGGCCGCAGGTCTGCTGGCGCTCGCCACCGAGCACGCTGCGGCGCAGCAGGGCCTTGACCCGCGCCTCCAGCTCGGTCAGTTCGAACGGCTTGGCCAGGTAGTCGTCAGCCCCCAGGTTCAGGCCGTGCACGCGGTCCTTGACGTCGCTGCGGGCGGTCAGCATCAGCACCGGCACGGTCTTGCCGCGGGCCCGCAGGCGCGCCAGCACCTCGAAGCCGTCCATGCGCGGCAGGCCCACATCGAGCACCGCCACGGCATATTCCTCGCTGGCCAGGGCCAGGTCGGCAGCAACTCCATCGTGCAGCACATCCACCGTCAGGCCGGTGCTCTTGAGGGCCTGGGCCACGCTCTCAGCCAGTTGCAGATGGTCTTCGACGAGCAGTACACGCATCGATTTCTCCTGGTCGTGTCGCGTTCAATGGCGCGGAGTTTACAGCGCGGCGGGCGCCTGTGAAGCCATCGAAACATTGAAAGGCCACTGAAAGGTTAGCGAAAGGTTGAGCCCCTAGCATCGCCTGACGGCCCGTTGTACAGGCCGTAGATCGAACCGAAGCGTTCGACCCGAATAAGAACAATAACGGAGTCACCCCACGATGCTGTCCACCCAGCCTCAGGCGCCTGCGCCTGCCCGTCGCCTGCACCCTCGTCCCTCTGCCATCGCCAGTGCCCTCGCCTTTGTCGGCGTCGCCCCGCTGAGCCAGGCCGCGTTCGTCGAAGACAGCACCGCCACCTTCGAAACACGCACCATGTACTTCAACCGCGATTTCCACAACGAGCCCAGCACCACGCAATCCAAGCGCGAGGAATGGGCCCAGGGCTTCATGCTCAACCTGGAATCGGGCTACACCGAAGGCACCGTCGGCTTCGGCGTCGACGCCCTGGGCATGCTCGGGGTCAAGCTCGACTCCGGCAAGGGCCGCACCGGCACCGGCCTGCTGCCGACCCATGACGACGGGCGCGCCGCCGACGAGTACTCCAAGCTCGGCCTGACCGGCAAGGTCAAGGTGTCGGCCACCGAGCTGAAGGTCGGTACGCTGATCCCGCAAACGCCCACCCTGCGCCCCAACGACGGGCGCATCCTGCCGCAGACCTTCGAGGGCGGGCTGCTGACCTCCCAGGAAATCAGGCACCTGACCTTCACCGGTGGCCGCCTTGAAAAGGTCAAGGACCGCAACGACACCAACAAGGAAGACATCGCCCTCAACAACAAGAACGGTCGCTTCCTGGGCACGGCCGAAGGCAACCATTTCGACATGGCCGGAGTGGACTACAAGCTCACCGACCGCATCACCGGCAGCTATCACTTCGCCCAGCTCGACGACGTGTACCGCCAGCACTTCGTCGGCCTGCTCGCGACCCAGCCGTTCGGCCCGGGCACCTTCGGCGCCGATGTGCGTGTGGCGTTCAGCGGCGACCAGGGCCAGGCCCGCGGCGGCAGGATCGACAACACCGCCTTCGGCAGCCTGTTCAGCTATGCCCTCGGCGGCCACAAGCTGAGCACCGGCTACCAGCGCCTGTCGGGCGACAGCGCCTTCCCCTACGTCGATGGCGCCGACCCCTACCTGGTCAACTTCGTGCAGATCAACGACTTCGCCCAGGCCGACGAGCGCTCCTGGCAAGTGCGCTACGACTACGACTTCGCCAAGCTCGGCGTACCCGGCCTGAGCTTCATGAGCCGCTACCTCAGTGGCGACAACGTCAGCCGCGCCGGCGGTGGCGAAGGCAAGGAGTGGGAGCGCAATACCGAATTCAAGTACGTGGTACAGAGCGGCGCCCTGAAGAACGTCGCCGTGCGCCTGCGTAACGCCACCTTCCGTTCCAACTTCTCCCGCGACGCCGACGAAGTGCGGCTGCTGGTGAGCTACAGCGTGGCGCTTTGGTAATCCGCCCATAACAACAATGTTCACGGAGACTGACGATGACTTTTTCACTGCGCAAGATCGCCCTGGCCACCGGCTGCCTGCTGCTGGCCGGCAACGTGCTGGCCGCCGAACCCAAACGCCCCGAGTGCATTGCCCCGGCCTCGCCCGGCGGCGGCTTTGACCTGACCTGCAAGCTGGTGCAGAGCGCGCTGCTCAACGAGAAGATCCTGAGCAAGCCGATGCGCGTCACCTACATGCCCGGCGGAGTCGGCGCGGTGGCCTACAACGCGGTGGTGGCCCAGCGCCCGGCCGACGCCGGCACGCTGGTGGCGTGGTCCAGCGGTTCGCTGCTGAACCTGGCCCAGGGCAAGTTCGGCCGCTTCGACGAGAACGCAGTGCGCTGGCTGGCAGCGGTAGGCACCAGCTACGGCGCCATCGCGGTGAAAAAGGACTCGCCCTACAAGACCCTCGATGACCTGGTGGCGGCACTGAAAAAAGACCCTGGCAAGGTGGTGATCGGCTCGGGCGGCACCGTTGGCAGCCAGGACTGGATGCAGACCGCACTGATTGCCAAGGCCGCCGGCATCAACCCGCGCGACCTGCGCTATGTGGCACTGGAAGGCGGTGGCGAGATTGCCACCGCATTGCTGGGCGGGCACATCCAGGTGGGCAGCACGGACATCTCCGACTCGATGCCGCACATCCAGAGCGGCGACATGCGCCTGCTGGCGGTGTTCTCCCCCGAACGCCTGGACGAGCCCGAGATGAAGGACATCCCTACCGCCAAGGAACAGGGCTACGACATCGTCTGGCCAGTAGTACGCGGGTTCTACCTGGGGCCGAAGGTGAGCGACGAGGACTACGCCTGGTGGAAGGCATCGTTCGACACGCTGCTGGCCTCGGATGAATTCGACAAGCTGCGTGACCAGCGCGAGCTGTTCCCGTTCGCCATGACCGGTGAAGCGCTGGACGTGTATGTGAAGCAGCAGGTAGCGGACTACAAGGCACTGGCCCAGGAATTCGGACTGATCCAGTAACCCATCGCTTCACCTGTAGGAGCCGGCCTTGCCGGCGAATCACCGCGGTCCCGCCAGGTCGGTGGCGCGTCATTCGCCGGCAAGGCCGGCTCCTACGGGTGCAGGTTTGCCCTTCGAGGATTCCCCCATGATCCTGCAACGCCTTTTCGCCCTGACCCTGCTGGCCGCCTGCGCCGCACTGGCCGTCATGGCCTGGCCCTACCAGGCCGCCTTCTCCTACGAACCGGTCGGCCCGCGCGCCTATCCGTTGCTGATGCTCGGCCTGATGGCCATCGCTCTGCTCTACCTGGCGATCCGTCCCACGCCCATCGTGCGCAAGGACGACGAACCAGAGCTGGACCGCGCCAGCCTGATCAAGATCGGCCTGTGCACCGGCCTGCTGCTGGTGTTCGCCGCCACCTTCGAATCCCTGGGCTTCATCCTCAGCAGCACGCTGATCGGCATCCCCATGGCGCGCCTGTACGGCGGACGCTGGCTGCCCAGTGCGGTCATCGTCGGATTGATGAGCATCGCCCTGTACCTGCTGTTCGACCGCGCCATGGATGTGCCCCTGCCCCTGGGCCTGCTCGACGTTCTGGAGAATTGACATGGATACTTTCAGCTACCTCGGCCAGGGCTTCGGCGTCGCCCTGAGCCCCTACAACCTGGTGACTGCACTGTGCGGCACCCTGATCGGTACGGTGGTCGGCCTGCTGCCGGGCCTGGGCCCGATCAACGGCGTGGCGCTGCTGATCCCCATCGCGTTCGCCCTGGGCCTGCCGCCGGAATCGGCGCTGATCCTGCTGGCCGCGGTGTACCTGGGCTGCGAATACGGCGGGCGCATCAGCTCGATCCTGCTCAACATCCCCGGTGAAGCCTCCACCGTGATGACCACCCTGGACGGCTACCCCATGGCTCGCCAGGGCCTGGCCGGGGTGGCGCTGTCGCTGTCGGCCTGGAGCTCGTTCATCGGTGCGTTCATCGCCACCTGCGGCATGGTGCTGTTCGCCCCGCTGCTGGCCAAGTGGGCGATCGCCTTCGGCCCGGCGGAGTATTTCGTGCTGATGGTGTTCGCCATCGTGGCACTGGGCGGCATGGCCGGCGACAAGCCGCTCAAGACCTTCATCGCCGCCCTGATCGGGCTGTTCCTTTCGGCCGTGGGCATCGACGCCAACAGCGGTGTGTACCGCTTCACCGGCGACAGCATCCACCTCACCGACGGCATCCAGTTCGTGGTGCTGGTGCTGGGCCTGTTCTCCATCAGCGAGATCCTGTTGCTGCTGGAAAAGACCCACCACGGGCACAAGGCCGTGGAAGCCACCGGACGCATGCTGTTCAACCTCAAGGAAGCCGCTTCGGTGTTCGTGGTGAACATCCGCTGCGGCCTGCTCGGCTTCTTCATGGGCGTGCTGCCCGGGGCCGGTGCGACCCTGGCCAGTGCCGTGGCGTACATGACCGAAAAACGCCTGGCCGGTGCCAGCGGCACCTTCGGCAAGGGTGACAAGCGCGGCCTGGCCGCTCCGGAAACCGCCATCGGCGCCTCCTGCTGCGGCGCCCTGGTGCCGATGCTGACCCTGGGCGTACCGGGCTCGGGTACCACGGCGGTGATGATCGGTGCCTTGAGCCTGTACAACATCACCCCCGGCCCGCTGCTGTTCGAACAGCAGCCGGATATCGTCTGGGGCCTGATCGCCTCGCTGTTCATCGCCAACATCATGCTGGTGATCCTCAATATCCCCATGGTGCGCCTGTTCACCCGCATCCTGTCGGTGCCCAACTGGGCGCTGGTGCCGGTGATCGCGATCATCACCGCGATCGGCGTGTATGCGGTGCATGCCACCACCTTCGACCTGTTCCTGATGATCGGCATCGGCATCTTCGGCTACATCCTGCGCAAGCTGGACTTCCCGCTGTCGCCGCTGCTGCTGGGCTTCATTCTCGGCGGGCTGATGGAGCAGAACCTGCGCCGGGCGCTGTCGATCTCCAACGGTGAACTGGAGATTCTGTGGGCCAGCCCGATCAGCCTGGGGGTGTGGGCGATGGTCGCGTTGATGCTGACCCTGCCGCTGCTGCGTATCTGGCGCCGCCGCAGCGCCCAGCGTCGTGCCCTGGCCGATGTCTGAATCCACCTTGCGCACCTGGTGGGCCACTCCACTGGTCGGCCTGGCCGGCGGGTACCTCGCCAGCCTGGTCGGCTGGCCGCTGCCATGGATGGTCGGCTCGCTGCTGGCGGTGATTCTGGTGCGCTGCCTGACGCCCTGGCAGATCGGTGAAATACCCAACGGGCGCAAGTGCGGCCAGTGGGTCATCGGCGTCGGCATCGGCCTGCACTTCACCCCCCAGGTGGTCGAACAGGTGGCCAGCCATTTCGGCTTGATCTTCTTCGGCGCGCTGATCACCAGCGTATCCAGCCTGATCGGCGTATGGCTGTTGCTGCGCACCGGTGAAGACCGGGCCACGGCGTTCTTTTCCAGCATGCCGGGCGGCTCGGGCGAGATGGTCAACCTGGGTGCACGCAACGGCGCAGTGCTCAGCCGCGTCGCCGCCGGGCAGAGCCTGCGGGTACTGGCGGTCGTGCTGTGCGTGCCCGCAGCGTTCAAGTTCCTGCTCGGCGACGGCGTACCGTTGAGCCACGCCGGTACGGTGGATGGTTACTGGCTGGCGTTGATCGCGCCGCTCGGGGTGCTGGCCGCACTGCTCTGGCAGCGCCTGCGCCAGCCCAACCCGTGGCTGTTCGGCCCGCTGCTGGTGGCCTCGAGCATCAGCATCGGCGCCAACCTGCACACCGGCCTGCCCGACGGCGCCAGCCAGCTCGGCCAGTGGCTGATCGGCAGCGGCCTGGGCTGTCACTTCAACCGCGCGTTCTTTCGTCGCGCGCCGTCGTTTCTGGGCCGTACCCTGGTCGCCACGGCGCTGACCATGCTGCTGGCGGGCCTCGCGGCCTGGGCCTTGAGCGCGTTGACGGCGCTGGACCTGCGCTCGCTGACCCTGGGCATGATGCCCGGCGGTATCGCCGAAATGAGCCTGACCGCCGAAACCCTGCAACTGTCGGTACCGCTGGTGACCGCGCTGCAGGTGATGCGCCTGCTGTTCGTGCTGTTTCTGGCCGAGCCGTTGTTCCGGCACTGGGCGGGCGAACGAACATCCGCCAACCCCTGAAACGAGAAAAGGAAGCCGAGGCTTCCTTTTCTTTTCTACTGCTCGCCTGATCAGAAGCGATAGCTTGCGCCGAGGCTGAAGCTGTACGGCATCTCGATGTTCTTGCCGTTCATGTAGCCAGCCTCGCCGTACACCTGGAAGTCCTTGGCGACGGTCCAGGCAACCCCTACGCCCAGCTCGGCGCGCGAACCGGACAGGTCGTTGTTGAACACGTTGTCGTTCACCTGCACCTGGTTGCGCTGTGCGAACTCATGGGCAAACGCGGCCTTCACGTAGGGCTGGATCATGCTGTCGCCGCCCAGCGAGATGGTCTTGCCGAGCGT
Source organism: Pseudomonas palmensis (assembly GCF_049942755.1). NCBI lineage: Bacteria > Pseudomonadati > Pseudomonadota > Gammaproteobacteria > Pseudomonadales > Pseudomonadaceae > Pseudomonas > Pseudomonas palmensis. The sequence goes on along the minus strand of NZ_CP187958.1, from coordinate 3,463,814 downwards.
GGTACCGACCTTGCCCAGCAGCGAGCGGCTGACATCGCCATTGGCGTCGAAGCCGTTGTCAAGGGTGAAGTCCTTGCCGGCCACCGCCGCAGCGGCCACCTGGGCGAAGGGTTCGATGAAGTAGCCATCGTCGAGCTTGATGTGCTTGCCGACTTCGACCGAGGCGCTCATGCCGTGGGTGTCGTAGTCGCCCTTGGTGCGGGTGCCATCGCTCAGGCCGACCTTGGCGTCATTCTGGTAGCGGTTGTACTTGAGCACGCTGTCGACGTAATAGCCGCTCTCAGGGTCCATCCAGGTGGCGTAGCCGCCCACATAGTAGCTGTCGATGCTGCCCGAACTGCCGTAGCTCAGGTTCAGGTCCGAGCGGCTGTGGCCGGCCAGCAGGCCCAGGGTCCAGTTGCTTTCGCCCAGTTGCGCATCGGCCCCGAAGGTCAGCCCGCGCTGGTTCTGCTGGTACCCTACGCCCGACGAGGCGTCGGCAATGTTGTGCTGGTTGCCGTAGGCACGCATCCACACCCCGGCGTTCTTGCCCTGGTTGTAACGCAGTTCCCCCATGCGGCTGCGCAGCGAGGTCATTTCGCCGTAGGCGATGGTGATCGGGGTGTTGAACAGGGCCATGACCGTGCGGGTCATCGGGCTGATGGTGCGGGTTTCCCTGTCCAGGTACCAATCCTGGCCGTCCTTCACCAGCTTGTAGGAGTAGGCACCCAAGTCTACTTCCTGGCGATCGTTGAGCAGGCTGAACTGCGCATCGCCCGAGCCCGTATGAACCAGCTGCAGGCGTTCCACGCTGGCGGGGTCGGTACCGCTGGTGCCGACCATCAGCCCATGGGTGCCGCTGGCGTTGCCGGTGACGTTCAGGAAATCGGTGGCGCCGCTGGCGAAGTTGGACGCCATGTAGAACTCGCCATTGCCCGACAGGCTCTGCACATTCAGTTCATAGAACGAGTTTTCGTCGCCGAAGGTGATGCGGCCCCCGGTCATGGCCAGGTCGCCGATGGTGTTGTTGGCGTTCAGGGTCCAGTTGGAGTTGCTGTTGATGTTTACCTGCTGCACACCGTTCAAGTTGCCGGTGAGTTGCGAGCGGTTGTCAAGCGCCAACGACGCGTTGGCACCAGGTGTAACAACTACATCCCCCACCAGAGACGCCTGATCAAGTTTCAGGTTAGCGGTGGCGGTATCAGCAATTTGCACATTGCCGCGCAACGAAGAAGCTGCCACGTTCAGGTTGGCCGTGGCAGGGCCCTGGACCTCAAGAATGACGCCGTTACCACCGTTCAAGGTCGAACCATTTCTAACATTGATTTCAGCGACTGTATCAGTGCGCACCAGAACTGCAGGGCCCGTACCGCCAGTGGCACTGGAGTTATCCAAGGTGAGTGTCGGCGCTTGCGAATTGATGGCTGACTCGCGCCCGATGCGAACTCCGGCCGCTGTACCGTTGAATTGCGTACCGGAAGTAGCGGTGACAGTGCCGCCAAGGATCGCTAGGCCGATGCCGTCGGCATTGCTGCCAGTGACCGTGGTCCCGCTGATGTTCAATGTGCTCCTGGCGGACACCTGGGCCCCCAGCCTAGCGCCGGTAATAGTGCTGTTGCTGACAGTGGCGGTGGACGGTGCGGCCCCTACCCGTGCTATGGCCATCCCGACAGCGCCCGTTGAGGAAACAACTGCCCCATTCACGGTCGCGTTGCTGCCAAACAGGTGCAAGCCGTTGGAACTGCCGCCCGAGATAGTGCCGCCATTGAGCTGCACGGTCGACGCGGTAACACGAATGGCCAACGTGGAAGCATCCTGGGTAGTTAGCACTGCACCATTGACGAGATCATAAGTATCCGGTGCATCTGCAGCGGTAAGTGTCAGCGTCTGGTTATCAACTAGAATGGCCAATGCCTGCTCACTTGCAAGCGCCCATGGCAATAGCATCAACATATTCACAAATACAAATAGCGGCTTTTTTGCGCTTGTTTTATCGATTGTAGTTCGCATGCATGGACCCCTTGAAAAATAATCAGTTGAATTGAGGCGACTGCCTCGACTCGTAACTTCAAAGGTACATAGCCTAGGGGTATTGAATAGTGAGATATGTAGGAAATTTCCTAGGTAGCTTGCATTTAATTCCTCACCAACGCAGCGTGCTGGGGTTTCCCCCAGCACGCGACTGTCAGCTCTGAGGCAGACACAAACCGCCACCTGGCTTACGCAGGGCATAACGCACGGCCGATGCCTGAGAGCTACCCGGAATATTACCGGCCTTTACGATCCGCCAACTGGCGCGGAACGACCCCAATTCATAGTACTTGCCAGGCTGGTCAGCGATTTCGAAGTAAGACTTGAGCAGTGGCAACACACGCTCGATTCGATTTGAAGTAGCCTCTTGATCACTGACAACCACCGGTATTTCCCGCGTCCTGTCAGTGACAACTATTGAACCGGCCTTATCGCTGCACACGCTGAGTGTAATAAATACAAGATCATCTTTGGATAACACTCCCGCACGCTCTGCGATCGCCAACCTGATACCGTCTGGCAAAGGACGAGGACGTTCACAATTCAATATACCCAAAGCGGTCACTGGCGTTGTACCCGGTACATCGCTGCTACCGCCAATGCGATCCGGGAATGTCACTTTTGCAGTTACCGTCACGGTGGCAATACTGACCTCTACGCTGCCATCGACCGCCTGTTGCGGGTTGCCGGTGGTTTCGGTTTCCTGGATTTCGTAACCGATCGCGATGGTGCCATTGCCCAGGCTCTCGACGAAATTCCAGGGAATCGGGATAGAGATGACAGTCCCCGGTGTTTCGCCTGCGGCGATGGTGTGTGTAACTGCATTGTCTTTTCGACCATAGAACAACCGGACGAACTCACCCACTTTCGCATTCTCGTACACGGTAAAGAGCAGAACCGCACCTGAGCCGACATCCGCTGGGCGAATAAAACCAGGTTGTTTCGAACTGTTGCCTTGAGCGCGAACCGGTACCAGCGTGGCGTTGATCGGTCCAGGCCCGACAGGGTCGGGGCCTATGGTGGTCAAGTCAACCGCCACCTCGGTGTCGGGCGATGTCCAGGTGTTCTTGCCACGAATGACGTCATACCATACCCGTACCGCTGGGTCTTTCACCTGGTCATTGGGCAAAGCAATCTCATCCCAGTTAAAGGTGACCCGATCATTCGGCCAGATAATGACTTTTACAGTGTCCTCATCACGGTAATACACCCGAATTTCATCGCCTGCCTGAGCGTTTTTAAAAGCCGGCACGATAGCTTCCACGCCAGTGCGGGCGTCCTCCCGACTAATCGGTGCAGCGGGTACCAGCGGCTTCAGCAGGTCCTCGGGTTCGGGGGTCAGACGCACCGTCAGGTGAACCGGGATGGAAAAGTCCGAGCGATTCCCAGCCCGGTCCTCAAGCTTGTACTGGAGCACCGAAACACCTTCGCCAATCGCTTTGATAGTGTCCTCATCGAGTTCGATGTCGAAGCCATCGTCCTCTGCCTCTGGGGGAACGTCGCCACTGCGAACAGGTACCGGGTTACCAGCGATGTACAACTGATATTTGTCGCCCGGGTAATAATCAAAATAGGGAGGAACATGAAGCGTCAATGTACCGCTGTGCTCAGCAAGGTATTTCAGGGTAACGACGCCATCAGTCACGTCGGCAGGGTACTCGATTGGCGCGGGGTTATCGTTCAACGCGGGGTCCAGCAAATCCAGTGTCAGCAGTTGAATTTCAGATTCTTCTTTGTTGCCCGTCTCATTACTATACACCGAGTAACCAATCAATTTGATACCATCCCCGCCCACTTTCAAACTGTTGAAAGGGATGACAAAACGACCAGGAAGATCGGTGGCAGCAACAGGCACTTCAAACTTGTAGGTGTACTGCACACCGTCTTCTACGCCGTTGACAACCGGAACACCATTTACATGCAGAGTTACATAATCGAAACTGCCATCATCCCCCCCCGAAGGCACCCACAATGGAATCTCCAACATTAGCCCCGACTTGAACTGGTCTCGGTGAAAAAGATTGACCTTACCATCGTCTGCAGCAGGCAATACATTATCCATCACAAAATCTTCAACTGCATTCACCCCGCCGACGCTCATCACCCCGAACCCCGTGGGCGCCTTGGCTGCTTTAAGTTCATTACTGTGCGTAACAACTGCTTGAAGACCCTCTTCCAATGCAGTTTTATTATCCTGATCACGTTTGGCCCGGTACTCTGCAATCGCGGGATTTTTTGCCTTGGCGGCTTCACCGGTATTTGCCTTTTCTAAAATAGTCATCTTGACTCTCCATTTCAGGTAGATTTGCTAAACACACAACAGGCACGTGACGTTTCCTCAATCAGCCTGTGCGCCGCTGATTGCTTCATACGTTCGATACTTGCTAATGCCGCTACCACGTTCCTACGTCAGGTGCGAAGTACCTGGCCGATTTAACCGCGGCTAAACGTTGCTACCATCACATACCGAGCCATTCGGAAGTTGTAGCGATATGAAAGTCATCTCCCGATCGGATTCACCACCCTGTCCATCCGCTCTGGCCACTCTGTAATTCACTACTGCAACCCCCTCGACATCCTTGCCATCTGCCTCATTGGCACGCTTAAGGGGTTGCAGGACCAAATCGGCAAAGCGTGTCATCGTAAACATAAAGCCGTTATTAACCTGCGCCGGGGTAGACAGCTTGATGGGATCGAAATAAACAACATCAGTCAGTGATCCCGTGGGGGGCGTTGATGAAGCCCCCTCAAGAGTGCGAAACAGTTGCCAGGACACTTCGACGTTGTCCCCTACGCCCCACAATCCAGGGTTGCCTGGCACGCTGATACGTATACCGTTCCAGGGTTTTTTCTGGCAGTTGATCCACCCCCAGAGCGTGACATCAGGAAATTTTACCGGTTTGAAGCCAACGATTGGCTGGACAGCAACCCGCACATGCGTATCACGGGCACGATGGCGGTTGACGCCATTGAACGTCCAGTAGAACACCGCAATCGCGGGCCCATCTCCCGCAGCCAGCACTGCGGCATAGGGCACGGGGGAAAACCTGACGACGCTGCCTGCGGTATCGCCTGCCTTCACGGTGTAGGTAGCGACCACGTCGGCGTTATTACCCCAATACAATTCAAGTATTTCGCCTGGCTCAGGCACTGCATACAGCGTCACCTCGACAGTGACTGGCAGGTTCATGTCCTGGCGGGTCAGGATGTTGTCACCTGTTCTGCCTTTCACCACTACCGGCTTTAGCAATCGGTGAATAGGATCGGGGCCTTCAGGGTCGGGGCCTGCGACACTCAGGTCTATCTCGAATGCAACTGTTGAGGAGGTTGAGGTGATTTCCCGAGTCAGCGTGTAGTACACCTTGCAAGCAGTGCGCCCCGAAAAGCCATCGGCGGCCAGGGTTTCCCACGCCACAGGCAACCTAACGGGCCAGGTGGCGGTGGACGGTACGGTGTAAGGTGCCAATGTGCGTCCATTCCAATAGGCTTGCAGGGTGTCCCCAGTACGCGCGTCTACGATACGTGGAATATGCACCTGCACACCGCGACGGGCGTCCTCAAGGTCGACCAAACCATCTTCAGCCAGCGGCACCTGAGGCGCAGGCAGCACAATTGGCTGCGCCACATTCACGGTCAGGGGCAAGGACAAGGAGATGGCTCCCCGATTGCTAGCGCGATCCATCAGCCAGTAGTAGAGCACTCGCGAACCGTTGGCTTTCCTGCGAACATCGTCGCCCCTGATCGTCAACTCGACAAAGCCCTGATCCTTGTGCGACTGCTGGATCTGCAGCCTCGCCAGGGGGTCGAACAGGGGGCCTTTCGACGGTTCAAGGAAGACTTCGATCACATCCTCCAACCGCACGTCCGGCCACAGCTCGACCCTGACGATAACCCTGTCGTTGTTGCGTACCAGGTAAGCTTGATCGATGGTGCGCGTGTTTTCATTCAATGCGGGGGGATTACCGGCCTGGCCGTTGTTGGGGGCGGTCTTGTCAAGAAACACTGCGGCGGGCTGGGAGGTCTCCGGGTTGAGTACCTCTGTGATCCATACCCGGTAGGAAACGTAGAAGATTCCTTGAGTGCGCAGGTAGGGCTCAGGTATAGCCGCATCCAGCGGAAAAAGGTCTGCGGGATCGGCCGTCATTGGCACTTCCCAGCTTCCAACCACTACACCGTTTTCAGCCCCACTCGATACGGCGCTGCCCCATATCAGATCAAAATGCAGTATTGCGCCATCAAAATAGTCTTGTTCGTAACCTGGCCAGGCACTCTCGATGAGAACTGCCAGCGGCCGGGTCTGATTGGCCAGTGGAATTGTATACACCCCTGCCTCGTCGGCCAGCAGAGGCAGTGCAGCAGGAACCCGCAATGTAGGCAGAATCAAAATACCGATCGATTGGCCGCTGCGGCCTGACCCCATCATGCTCAGTTTGGTCATCTGCGTATTCCTCGGGCCTGGTGGTCAAAACCATTTCAGGGCGCTGCTCGACTCTCGCCTCTCACAGCCATGGCGCAAATGTAATGGCGGAATACGCTTCGCGAAACTGACAGAAATACCAGGTAGGTGCGCTTACAACGCCGGTAGCGCCCACTGCACCGGCGCCAGCCCGTGCTGTTCCAGAAACTTGTTGGCCCGGCTGAAATGCCCGCAGCCGATGAAGCCACGGTAGGCCGACAACGGTGAAGGATGCACCGACTTGAGCACCAGATGCTTGGTACCGTCGATCAGCGCAGACTTGCTCTGGGCATGCTTGCCCCACAACAGGAACACGGTGGCGGGCTGGCGCTCACTGACCAGCTGGATGATGCGGTCGGTGAACGACTCCCAGCCTTTTTTGGCATGCGACGCGGCAATCGAGCGCTCCACGGTCATGGTGGTATTGAGCAGCAGCACGCCCTGTTCGGCCCAGCTCTGCAGGTAGCCGTGGTTCGGGATCGGGATGTTCAGGTCGCGCTGCAACTCCTTGTAGATGTTCACCAGCGACGGCGGCGCGGGCACCCCAGGCTGCACCGAGAAGCACAGGCCGTGTGCCTGGCCCGGGCCGTGGTAGGGGTCCTGCCCCAGAATCACCACTTTGACCTGGTCCAGCGGTGTGGAGTTGAGCGCATTGAAGATCAGCGGCCCCGGGGGATAGATCTCCTTGCCGGCCGCATATTCCTGACGCAGGAACTCACGCAGTTGCTGCATGTAGGGCTGTTCGAATTCGCCGCGCAGAGCGTCTTTCCAGCTCGGTTCGAGTTTGATGCGGTCATCGTTGGTCATGGGCACTCCCGTAGGCAATGGGGGCGGACACTAGGAAAGCTGCCAGCGCTTGTCAATCGATCCGACCGGCGACCGGCATGATCGCTGACAGTAGCCATACTTGTCGGGATAACCGCAGTGAGGTGGCCCATGGCCGTAGCGTTCGAAGTACTCACCGGCGTCGATGGCGCCCGCATCGGCGTTGCCAGCCTGGATGCGCCCCAGTCGCTCAACGCCCTGTCGTTGCCGATGATCGAGCAGTTGAGCACCCACCTGCAAAGCTGGGCCAAGGATGACGGCATCGTCTGCGTGCTGCTGCGCGGGCTGGGTGACCGGGCGTTCTGCGCGGGGGGCGATGTGCGCAGTCTTGTGGAGGCGTGCCGCGCACAGCCTGGTGAAGTGCCGCCGCTGGCGGCGCGTTTCTTCGCCGCCGAGTACCGGCTCGACTATGACCTGCACCATTACCCCAAGCCTCTGCTGTGCTGGGGGCACGGGCATGTGCTGGGCGGCGGCATGGGCCTGCTGCAGGCCAGCACGGTACGCATCGTGACCCCGAGCAGCCGACTGGCGATGCCGGAAATCAGTATCGGCCTGTACCCGGACGTGGGCGCCAGCTGGTTTCTGAACCGGCTGCCAGGGCGTCTTGGCCTGTTCCTTGGGCTGACTGGCGCGCCGATCAATGCACGCGATGCACTGGACCTGGGCCTGGCGGACCGCTTCATGGGCGAAAACCAGCAGGACGAGTTGATTGAAGGGCTGTTGCAACTGAACTGGCAGGAGCAGACCGCGATGCAGCTCAACAGCCTGCTCAAGGCGTTGCAGCAGCAGGCGCTGGCCGAGTTGCCGCCGGCCCGATGGCTGCCACGCCGGGCGCAGATCGACGCGCTGCTCGACGTCAGCGACCCGGCCTGTGCCTGGCGGGCGATCGCACAGTGGCGCATGCACGACGACGAGGTCCTGGCCAAGGCGGCACGCACCCTCACCGAAGGCTGCCCGCTGACCGCGCACCTGGTGTGGCAGCAGATCGCGCGGGCGCGCTACCTGTCGCTGGGGCAGGTGCTGCAGATGGAATATGCGATGAGCCTGAACTGCTGCCGGCATCCGGAGTTCAGCGAAGGGGTACGCGCGCGCCTGGTGGACAAGGACCAGACGCCGCATTGGCATTGGCAGGAAGTTGCTCAGGTCCCCCAGGCAGTGGTACAGGCGCACTTCAGCAAGGCATGGGAGGGGCGGCATCCGCTGGCTGACCTTGTGTGAAGCCAGCGAATGCGATGTTCACCGGTGCGAGTTGCGATCGCCCCAGCCGTTGTCGCTGCGACCCCGGTCACGCCCATGATCGCGCCCATGGTCATTGTCCCGCCCCTGATGCCACTGCTGCCCCTGACCATAGCGCGGGGTCTGGTAGTAACGCCCTGGGGCGGGGCGCACATTGTAGTAGCCATGCCCAGGTACCGGGCGGTACTGAGGCACGGGCGCCGGGCGGTAGTAACGCGGCGCGGGGGCGTAATAGCGAGGCTGCGGCACCACGTAGTACCCCCTGTTATAGGGATAACCACGGTCGTAACCACGGTATTCATAGCGGTCCACGGTGTACACATCACTGCGGTAGTAGCCCTGGCCACCGTAATACGGAGCACAGGCGGTGGTCAGCACACCCAGCACAACAATCAGCAAAAGTCGGCGATACATGGCGGCCTCCCGGACCGCTGAACTGCACATCCCAGCGGCGCTGGTCGGCGTCGATCGGCAAGCGTTCATCGACATAGGCTAAGACCACCGAATCGACGTGCCGTGCGTTTTTCGAAATAAATTGTGACAAGGCCGATACCCCTGAAAATCGTCCAGTTATTTTCTGCGCGCCCCTCTAGAATAAGACGCATCGGTACCCGTCACGGATCTGCCATGCCGCTTCGTTACGCCCTGTTCTCGCAACGCTCGTTGATGCTGGCATTGCTGTTGTTGCTTGGCTGCGACTTTCTGGCCACGTCGCTGCTCAGCTACTTTGCCTCGCGCAGCGAGATCCGCGACAACATCATCAACACCGAGCTGCCGCTGACCTCCGATACCGTCTACTCCGAAATCCAGCGGGACCTGGTGCGCCCGGTGGTGATCGCCTCGATGATGGCCCAGAACACCTTCCTGCGTGACTGGGCCCTGGCCGGCGAACAGGACCCGATGCCCATCACCCGCTACCTCAATGAAGTGATGGCGCATCAGAATGCCTACACGGCGTTTTTTGTCTCCGAGGCCAGCGGCATCTACTACCAGGCCAAGGGCGTACTCAAGCATGTCGACCCGCGCACCGAGCGGGACCGCTGGTACGCACGCGTCAAGGCGATGGACACGCCCTACGAGATCAACGTCGACCTGGACATGGCCAACCAGGACAAGCCCACCGTCTTCATCAACTACAAGGTGTTCGACTACCAGGGCAGGTTCATCGGCGCGGCTGGCGTCGGGCTGACGGTCGAAGCGGTGATCAGGCGCCTGAGCGACTACCAGTTGCGCTATCAGCGTACGGTGTATTTCGTCGATGCCAGCGGTCGCATCGTGCTCACCGGGTCTGCCGGCGGCCCCGAAGGCGTACACAGCGGGCTCACGCTGCGCGAGGTGCCAGCGCTGGCCGACCTGCAGCAGAAAATGCCCGTGCCGGTGGAGGGCAACCGCGAATACAACCATGATGGGCACAGCCACTTTCTCAATGTGCGCCTGATCCCCGAGCTCGACTGGTACCTGTTCGTCGACAAGCGCGACGGCACGGCCCTGGACAGTGCACGCCAGTCGCTGTACATGAACCTGGTGATCTGCGCGATGATCACCCTGGTGGTGCTGGCGCTGCTCAATGCGATGATCCGTCGCCATCAGGACAACATCCAGACCCTGGCAACCCTCGACAGCCTGACCGGCCTGCCCAACCGACGCGCCTTCGACCTGCTGGCGGCACAGGCCCTGCGCGACACCGAGCGCGAGCCCATGCCGCTGGTGGCACTGCTGCTCGACCTGGACCACTTCAAGGTCCTCAACGATACCCACGGCCATCTGGCCGGCGACGAAGTGCTGCGCCAGTTCGCGCGCATCCTGGAAAGCTGCCTGCGCCATACCGACATCATCTGTCGTTGGGGCGGCGAGGAGTTTCTCGTGCTGCTCAAGAACACCGACGCCGACGCCGCACGGGCGGTTGCCGAAAAGATTCGCCTGCGCACCGAGCAACTGGCCTTCGGCTATGCCGACAAGGTGCTCGACCTGACCGTGAGCATCGGCTTGAGCGCCCATCGGTCCGACGATACCTTGCACACCCTGATCGCCCGCGCCGATGATGCGCTGTACCGCGCCAAACAGGGTGGACGCAATCGCGTCTGCTCGGAACTGTAAAACGTCGCCCCCGGTAGCCACCACCATGAACGATACCCGCCTGTGCCCCGCCTGCGGCGCCAGCAACCAGTGCAGCCTCGCCGACCCGCGCAGCGCCACCCAGGCCTGCTGGTGCTACAGCGTGCAGATCGATCCCCGCGTGCTCGAAGCGCTGCCGGCGCATTTGCGCAACAGTGCCTGCCTGTGCCCGCGATGCGCCCAGGTCGATGCCCGATTGCAGGCAGCCAAGCCTGCGCCGAACCGTTAGACTGCGCGCCCACCTCTGTACGCCCAACCGCCATGCGCCTCGACCGTTTTCTCAGCAACTTGCCATGTTTCAACCGCCAGCAGGTGCGCCTGCTGCTGGTGCAACGACGGGTGCGGGTGGATGGCGTGGCCATCGCCGACCCGCACCATGAGGTACGCGAGTTCAGCCGCGTCGAGGTCGACCAGCAGGTGCTGCAAGCCGGGCGTGCACCGCGCTACCTGATGCTGCACAAGCCGATGGGTTGCGTCAGCGCCACCGTCGACCCGCAGCACCGCACCGTGCTCGACCTGCTCGACGAACCCGACCGGAACGACCTGCACATCGCCGGGCGCTTGGACTTCAACACCACCGGGTTGCTGCTGCTGACCAACGATGGCCAGTGGTCACGTCGCCTGACCCAGCCCAAGACAGGGCTGGCGAAAACCTACTACGTCGAGACCGAGCAGCCGATCACCGACACCTATGCGCCAACCTTTGGCCAGGGCATCTACTTCGCCTTCGAAAACCTCACCACCCTCCCCGCCGAGCTCACCCTGCTGGGCAGCCACAGCGCGCGCCTGAGCATCGTCGAGGGGCGCTATCACCAGGTCAAACGCATGTTCGGCTTCTTCGACAACAAGGTCACGCGCCTGCACCGCGAGCGCATGGGCCCGCTGCACCTGGACCCGCAGCTGGCCCCGGGGCAATACCGTGCGCTGAGCCAGGATGAAATCCTGGCCATCTGACGCCACGACCGCTCGGCAAAAAAATCATCGATTGCGCCAACGGCACTTGCGGGTTGGCCGGGCGCCTGCTTGAATCCAACCGTCAGTCTGCATGTGACCAATCGGTCACGAACGCAGTCCAAGGCACCTTTCTGCAGGTGACCGGCGCCCCGAAGCGCTGGCGTCCGGCAGATTGCCCACCTAACAACAATACCCGTCGACCAGCCGGCAACGGATCGACACAGGGCCCCTCGTTTCATTTCAAGGCGTATGCCTACCTGTCATGAAGACCGGGCAAGCTTGCTTGCACGGATACCCTTTTTGCGCCAGGAGTCGATGACATGAGGCCAGAAATTGCTGTGCTGGATATACAGGGTCAGTACCGGGTTTACACGGAGTTCTATCGCGCGGACGCCGCAGAGAAGACGATCATCCTGATCAACGGCTCGCTCGCCACCACAGCTTCTTTCGCCCAGACGGTGCGCAACCTGCATCCGCAGTTCAACGTCGTGCTGTACGACCAGCCCTACTCGGGCAAGTCCCGGGCACACAACCGCAACGACCACCTGCTGACCAAGGAAACCGAAGGCCGGATCCTGCTGGAGCTGATCGACCACTTCGCCGCCGACCACCTGATGTCGTTTTCATGGGGCGGTGCCTGCACCCTGCTGGCACTGGCCAGCAAGCCGCGGCGCATTCGCAAGGCCGTGGTCAGCTCGTTCTCGCCGGTGATCAACGAACCGATGCGCGACTACCTGGAGCGCGGCTCGCACTACCTGCGCACCTGCGACCGCCAGCAGATGGGCAAACTGGTCAACGACACCATCGGCAAGCACCTGCCCTCGCTGTTCAAGCGTTTCAATCATCGCCACGTCAGCAGCCTGGCCGAGCATGAGTATGCGCAGATGCACTTCCACATCCATCAGGTGCTGGATCACGACCTTGGGCGGGCCCTGCGGGCCGCACAGGCCATCGACATTCCGGTGCTGTTCATGAACGGTGAATGGGACGAATACACCACTGCCCACGACGCCCGGCAATTTTCCCGGCACGTGCGCCACAGCCACTTCAGGCCGATTCGCAGCGCCGGCCATTTCCTGGACATGGAACACAAGGCGGCCTGCCGCGACACCCGCGAGGTGCTGCTGGAGTTTCTAGGCCCGCAACCGCGTGAAACGCGCTCCGCGTATCACTTCGTGCACGGCCAGCATGCGCAGGCCATCTGAGTGGTCGCGGCCAGTGTAGCGCCGGTCTGCGGCAGACCGGCGCTACGGCTCGCGAGCCGCCGATTGCAATAAGGGCTTCAAATCGTCTCGCAGTTCTGGTACAAAGTGCGCCTGAAAGCGGGTGTCGTATAATGGCATTACTCCAGCTTCCCAAGCTGATAACGAGGGTTCGATTCCCTTCACCCGCTCCAGTCACTTCCCCCTCCCCGTTACAAGCCCCCTCAGCACTCGAACCATCCAACTGAATATGCTCGCAGCCTCACATGACAGTGGCTTGCTTACAGGCAGTTCTGGATAATGCCCTTAATCGATACCCCGCATCCAAGACGGATAGCAAGAGGGTGAAAATTTCAGTTGGGTAAATCCATGGGGGATGAGTTGTCCAAGCAAAAGGATCTTAGCCAGTTGCAGATCGACGGAGTTTTCTGCATCAGCCTGCGGGAGCGGACTGACCGTCGAGACCTTTTGACCCGGGAGTTCGAAGGCAGCGGGTTGAACATCGAATTTCTCATCGTGGACCGCGATAGCGAGAATCCCGAGCGGGGCTGCTTCGACTCCCACGTGACCTGCGCAAAAATGGCTCTGGAGCGTAAATATCGGCGGGTACTGGTGCTCGAGGATGACGCCACCCTGCTGACCTTCGACCCACGCCAGGTGCACCAGATCAACACCTTCCTGAACGGGAAGGAACCCGAACTGTTTTATCTTGGAGCGAATCTGGGGAGGGTATGGCTCACCTGGCACAGGGGAATAGCCCGTGTACGGGCCAAAGGTACCCATGCTTACATTCTGTCCAGCAAAGGCTGCGAGCGCCTGGTCAGCCATTCACCCTATACGGGTACGGCGATCGACAAGGTCTATTCAAAGCGATTCCGGGCGTACATGGCCTTCCCCATGCTGAGCCAGCAACAACCCGAGGAGGTCGTTGCAAGCGACGTGCTGGCCGCTCGCTCCACGGACGGCACCTTCCCTGACGCCGCGTACTGGCGCGCAAACTGGCGCAGGCAATATGCAGAGGCGCTCAGAAACATCGGTAAGACGATGCTGTGCAGAGACCTCTGACAGCCGGTCCTGCGCCTCACCCTAAACCCGCCATATGGCGGGTTTTTTGTGGTCACTCCAGCCCCGGCAAGCAATTTGCTGCCCATGCACTCGGTAGGCGGGCAACGCAGGGCACGGTATTCTGCGATAAATCTGCGCCCGCCTGATTCAGATCAACACCGCCCCCAAAGACCTTGGTAAAACCCACCGCTGCTCCGAAACATCACAAGGATCGGTCCATGTTTCTCTCCCGCTGGCTCCCCGGCCTCGCCAACCTGCTGCGTTACCGTGCCGAATGGTTTCGCCCTGACCTCCAGGCAGGCCTGTCGGTTGCCGCCATCCAGATCCCCATCGCCATCGCTTACGCGCAAATCGTCGGCCTGCCGCCGCAGGTCGGGCTGTACGCGTGCATCCTGCCCATGATGGTGTACGCCCTGGTGGGCAGCTCGCGCCAGTTGATGGTCGGGCCCGACGCTGCCACCTGCGCCATGGTCGCCGGTGCCGTGGCGCCGCTGGCCATGGGCGACCCGGCGCGCGTGGCACAGTTGTCGGTGATCGTCACGGTGCTGGTGGGGCTGATGCTGATCGCCGCAGGCCTGGCACGGGCCGGCTTCATTGCCAGTTTCTTCTCCCGACCGATTCTGATCGGCTACCTCAACGGTATCGGCCTGAGCCTGCTGGCCGGCCAGCTGGGCAAGGTGCTGGGGTTCAAGATCGAGGGCAACGGCTTCGTGCTCAGCCTGATCAACCTGCTCGAACGCCTGAACGAAATCCATTGGCTGACGCTGTTCATCGGCCTGGCCGGCCTGGCTCTGCTGATCTGGCTGCCCCGGCGCTACCCCAAGCTGCCGGCAGCGCTGGTGACCGTGGCCATCGCCACCCTGGTGGCCGGCCTGTTCGGCCTGGACCGCTTCGGCGTGGCAGTCCTCGGTCACGTGCCCTCGGGCATGCCCACCCTCGCCTGGCCGCAGACCAACCTCGAAGAGATGAAAAGCCTGCTGCGTGACGCCCTGGGTATCGCTACGGTCAGTTTCTGCAGCGCCATGCTGACCGCACGCAGCTTTGCCGCACGCCATGGCTATGCGATCAACGCCAACCATGAATTCCTCGCCCTGGGCGTGTCGAACCTGGCCGCCGGCGCCTCGCAGGGGTTTGCCATCAGCGGCGCCGACTCGCGTACCGCAGTCAACGACATGGTGGGTGGCAAGAGCCAGCTGGTGGGCATCATCGCGGCGCTGGTGATCGCGCTGTGCCTGCTGCTGTTCACCGTGCCCATGGCGTGGATCCCGCAGGCAGCCTTGGGCGCCGTGCTGCTGATGGCCGGCTGGGGCCTGATCGACGTCAAGTCGCTGAGCAAGATCTACACCCTCAGCCGCTTCGAGTTCTGGCTGTGCATCCTGACCACGGTCGGCGTGCTGGGCGTGGGCGTGCTGCCGGGCATCATCATCGCGGTGACCCTGGCGATCCTGCGCCTGCTCTACACCATCTACCAGCCCACCGATGCAGTGCTGGGCTGGGCGCCCGGCATCGAGGGCCAGGTGGACATCCGCCGCCACAAGGACGCGCGCACGGTGCCAGGGCTGGTGGTGTACCGCTTCGACGACGCGATCCTGTTCTTCAACGCCGACTACTTCAAGATGCGCCTGCTCGACGCGGTGCAGAAGGAGGTGGAAGCCCGCGCCGTGCTGTTCGACGCCGAGGCGGTCAGCTCGATCGACGTGAGCGGCATCGCGGCGCTGCGCGAAGTGCGTGAAACCCTGATGGCCCAGGGCATCGTGATGGGCATCGCCCGGGCCCGCGGCAGCTTCCTGCGGATGCTGGTGCGCTCGGGGCTGGCGCGGGAGATGGGCAGCGAGCTGCTGTACGGCTCGGTGCGGGCAGGCATTCGCGCCTACCGACTGTGGCGCAACAAGGTCAGGCGCGAGGCGGCTGTCGCGCAGTAAACCTTTCGCCGGCAAGGCCAGCTCCTGGCGATGTTGCAGGAGCCCGCCTTGCCGGCGAAGCGGCAGGGTCAACGCGGCTCACAGGCCTGCGGCGTCCCCTGCCCGCTACCGATCAGGGCGATCAACCCACACGGCAATGACCCACGCCATTGCAGGTAGTCATGCCCGGCCGGGTATTCCACCTGCACCACCGGATACCCCTTGGCCTGCAGCACGTCGCGCAACTGGCGATTGGTGTCGAGAATCTTCGGCCCCTCGAACAACCCCGACTGCAGGTAGAAGCGCAGCGGCGCACGCGGTGCACGCACGTACTCGCGGGTCAGCCAACCAGGCTCCACGCCTTCCGGCGCCCACCAGTACGACCCCGACAGGCTCAGCACATTGCCGAACAGCTCCGGATGCTGCAGCCCCAGGTAGGCCGAGGCCAGCCCGCCGTAGCTGGAACCTGCCACCACCGTGCGGTCGGCCGGGGCCGACAGCCCGCGCGCCTTCGCCCAGGGCATCAGTTCCTCGGCCATGAACCGCGCAAACTGCGGGTTGGGTGGCAGCTCGACCTGGCGCGACAGGTCGGTCGGGTTGGCGATGATCAGCGCAGCAGTGGGGCCGATCACGCCATCGGCGAGCAGGTTGTCAAGCAGCGTCGGGGTAGGCACCTGCCGGGTGTAGGCATGCGCATCGAACAGCACCAGCAGCCCCTGCCCCGCCGCCCCCGGCGTCCAGCCCGGCGGGCGGTACAGGTACACGTCACGCTGGTTGCCCAGCACCTTGCTGGTCAGCACCTGGCGCTCCAGCGTGCCCCGGGCTACCCCGGGGCGCTGCGCCACCCAGGGCTGCGCCGGCGCGTCGGCAAGCTCCAGGCGCGAGCGCGACAGCCAGCGATCGCCACTGCCATCGGCAAAGCCGTTGGGGTTGAGCGGGTCTTGCCGGGAGCTGGCCAGAATCACCCGGCGGTCAGTGGAGGGCGGTACGTCCGGTGCCATCTGGTAGCTCATCCGGGTGCTGGAAGGCACCACGTAGCTGCGAAACCACACATCGCTGTCGCCCAGGCGCTGCAGCTCATCATGGTTGCCCGACGGCGCACCGAACACCCGAACGTTGTGCCGGGCACCTCGCCACAGGAAGGTCACCAGCGATTGCCCGGGCTGCTCTGCCAGCGCTTCGACCAGGGGCGTACCCTGCTGCTCGCGGGCCTTCCAGAAGGCCTGGGTATCGCCCCCCTTGGCCACATGCGCCGCCAGCTCGCGCATCACCGGGCTTTGCAGGCGCGTCTGCTGGGCCTGCTGCTCGGCCACGCTGGTGACACCGGTCAGCTTGAGCGAATAGGCAGCCTGCGGGCGGGTGGCGATGGCTTCTGCGCGCACGCCATACAGGCCGTCGTGGGGGGCGATGAACATGAAGTCGCGCACCATGTCCAGCCCGTCCACCAGCAACCGCACCGGCTGGCCGTCGGCATCGAGCAGGCGCACGCTGACGTCGCCCTCCACGCGCCCCTGCACGAAGTCACCGGCCTTGAGCGGCACGGTCCATACCGGCTGCCGGCCCTGGCCGATGGCGCCGCTGACGCTGTGCCCGGGCACCAGCGAGGCCGCCATTGCGGCGCCTCCGGTCAGGCTGGCCAGCGCAAGGCCGGCGCAAAATGTCTTGAGTCGTTGCATGTACACCTCAGAAGTCGATGCTGGCCGAAAGTTTCAGCGTGCGCGGCTCGCTGACCGTGGCGTAGCCGTCGTTGAACACACCGGCCCAGTAGGCACGGTTCTCGACGTTCTCCAGGCTGGCGCGCAGCACCACGTCCTTGCTCAGGATGCGCGTGCTGTAGCGACCGCCCAGGTCATAACGGGTCCACTGCGGAATCTTCAGTTCGTTGGCCGAATCCAGGTACTGCGAGCTGCTGTGGATGGCCAGCGCGGTCAGGGTCAGGCCCTCGACCCAGGGCGTGTCCCACTCGCCGCCCAGGTTGGCCGACCACTGCGGCACCCCGCGCGCGGCGTTGCCATCGAGCTTGCCGCCAGCGGTCTTGGTCAGCTCGGCACGGGTATAGGTCACCCCACCCAGCAGGCGTACGCTCGGCGTCAGCGAACCGAACAGGTTCCACTCCACCCCGCGATTGCGCTGCTGACCATCGTCGGTGTAACGGTTGCTGGCGGTGTCGAGCATCATGCTCGGCTTCTCGATCTGGAACACGCTGACGGTGTGGGTGAAGTCGCCCAGGTCCCACTTGACCCCGGCTTCCACCTGCTTGGACTTGTACGGGGCGAACTGCTCGCCATAGTTGGCAGCCGACAGGTCGCTGACCATGCCGCCCTGGGTCAGGCCCTCGATGTAGTTGGCGTACAGCGAGACATCCGCCTCCCACGGCCTGAGCACCACGCCCAGTGCCGGGGTCAGCGCATGCTCGTCATACGAAGGCGAACTCATCTTCTGGCGCACCCGCTGCGAGCGCACGCCCAGGGTCAGCAACAGCTTGTCGTCGACGAAGCCCAGGGTATCGGCCACGGCAAAGCTCGACAGAGTGTTGTCGCCGGTCTTGTCGCTGGAGCCGATGTTGCCGGCAATGATCGGTTTGCCGGGGTGATAGATGTTGGTCGTGTACTTTGCCCCGGTTACGGTGGCGGCGCGACCGATGTCCTGGTGCAGCAAGGTGGTGCTGAGCACCAGCTGGTGGGTCACCGGACCGGTACTGAAGTTGCCGCGCACACCCGCTTCGGTGGACAGGCTATGGGTATAGCCGCCCTGGTTGTAGGTTTCGGCGGTGGCGTCGCCGTTGCCGGAGGTGATGATCGAGCGCGTGCCGTTGAGGAAGCCCTTGTAGCGGGTACGCGCACCGCCGACGCTGGCGTAGGCCGTCCAGTCGTCCGACAGCTCGTATTCGCCGCGCAGGATCACCGCCTTGCTGATCTGCTTGGCCGAAATACCGTCGAGGATGTTGGAATCCGGCTTGGGCGCCTTGGTCACGTAGCCCAGTTTGCTGAAGCCGGCCATCATCGGGCTGCCGTTCTGCATCTTTTCGTGGCTTTCGTAGGCATCGAGTTCCAGCTTCCAGCCATCGCCACGGTAGTCCATGCCCAGGGACGCCAGGGTGCGGTCCTTGGACTGGTCGTCGACCCCGGTGTCACCGCTGCCGTACACGCCGTTGAAGCGGATGCCCAGGCGGTTCTCCTCGCCCAGGCGCCGGCTCAGGTCCAGGTGCTCGGCCCAGTAGCCGTCGGATACGTAGCTGGTGGTCAGGCGCGTCAGTGGCGCATCCCCGGCCCGCTTGGGCACCAGGTTGATCACCCCGCCCACACCGCCGTTGGGGGCCATGCCGGTGAGCAGTGCGCCAGGGCCCTTGAGCACCTCGACGCGCTCCAGGAACTCGGTGGGCACATGCCCATCGGGCGCCAGGCCATACAGACCGTTGACCGCAAGCTCGGTGGAGTCGATGGAGTAGCCGCGGATCATGAAGTTTTCGTAAGTGTGGCCTTCACCGGTGCTGAAGCGCACCGACGGGTCGTTGCGCAGAACCGCGCCCACCGTGCCGCTCTGCTGGTTTTCCATGTGCTGGGCGGTGTAGGCGGTGATGTTGAAAGGGGTTTCCATGATGTCGCGATTGCCCAGCATGCCCACCTTCGCACCGCGTGCCACCTGGCCACCGCTGTAGAGCTCGGGCGGGTTGCTGCTGTTGCCCACCTGCGCATTGACCGTGGTGGCACCCAGGGTCAGCGCGCCGTCGCTCTCGGGGCGACGCAGGATGATCACGCCGTTTTCTTCGCTGGCCACCAGGCCGCTGTTGTCCAGCAGGCGTTGCAGCGCCTGTTGCAGGGTGAAGCGGCCCTGCAGCGCCGGGGCATCGCGCCCGGCCAGCCACTGGCTGTCGGCGGCAATCGCCACCCCCGCCTCGCGGGACAGCGCCTGCACCGCGCTATCCAGCGGCTGGCTGGGCAGGTCGAGCGCCAGCACGCGGGTGCCTGCGCTCAGCTCGGCCGACACGGCCGACAGGCTGGCCGCGCCAAGAGCACAGGCCAGCACCAGGTGGCGAAGGGTGCTGGGGATAACCGAAGAAGGCGACGAACGCGTGGTCCGGGCGAGGAAAAACGACATGATCTGTCCTTTGAGCTAGGGAGTTGCCAGGAAGACGCGCTAGCTGGCCACTACCCCTCAAAAAAATTTCAACGTAGCTGCAGCCAGGTGTACTCACCCTTCTGCATCAGGCTCAGCGGCAGCACCCTGGGCAAGGCGTTCAGCAATATGTCGGGGCGGTCGCTGGGGAAGCTGCCGGTCAGGCGCAGCCCGGCTGCTCCCTCGCCAAGCCGCACCTGACGGTTGCTGTAGGCATTGAATTCGTCGATCACCTCGGCCAGCGGTGCATCGGTGAACGACCACCAGCCTTGGCGCCAGTGCTCGGCGTTCGGGGCCGCCTGCGGGTGATGCTCCACCGGCCCCGGCACACCGGGTTCGCCCAGGCGCACCCGGTCGCCGGCCAGCAGTTCGCGGGTCTCGCCATCCAGGCCGCGCACCTTCACATGACCGCGGGTCACCGCCACCTGGATATCGCCGCCACGGTCGCTGACGCTGAAGGCGGTGCCCAGCACCTGCACCTGCCCCAGCCGGGTGCTGACCAGGAAGCTGCGCAGGCGCTCGTGGGCCACGTCGAAAAACACATTGCCGTGGGCCAGCATGACCTCGCGCTGGCCGTTGCTGTACTTCACCTGCACGTTGCTTTCGGCCGCCAGCACCATCTGGCTGCCGTCGGGCAGCAGTACATTGCGTGCGGGCGCTGCATGTTCGGTCAGCAGCATCTGGTCGAACTGTGGCCGGCGCTGCCACAGCCAACCCAGCCATGCACTGCACCCGACCACCGCCAGCAGGCCGGCACCCTGGCGCAGCAGGCGACGCCGGCCGAGGTTGACCGGCTCGGGGGCCAGCGAGCCGCGCAACTGCGGGGTCAGCCGATGGATCATCTGCCAACGCTGCTCGGCCTCCAGCCAGGCACGCTCATGCTCGCTGCTTTTGTTGCGCCAGCGCTGCAACTGCCCGCTCACCTCGCGCACACGGGAGGGGTCGTCACTGTGCAGCCCCGCCAGGTAGCCCAGCGCTTGCTGTATCTTGCGTGGCGAAACCGGCCGCGCCTCAGACATGACGGCAGGCCTGGCTCAGTTCGGACAGGTCGAACACCGCGCGGCCGATGTGCAGCTCCACGGCCTTGGCCGACAGCTGCAGCTCGTCACACACCTGGCGATGGCTCTGGCCATGCAGGCGCACGCGCACGAACACCTCGCGGCGCAGGCGCGGCATGCGCTCGATACGCGCAATCAGTTGCTGCAACTGCTCGCGGGCAATCAGGATCTCTTCCACGCTGGGGGTGAGCCCGTCGGCCCGTGTCAGCCAGTCCTCCAGCGCCGCCAGCTCGCGACTGCGCCGGCGAAACTGGTCGATGCACAGGTTGCGCGCCGCCTGGAACAGCAGCGCACGGGCATTGATCACCGGGGCATTGAGGGCATGCGCGTAGGCCTGGGCAAAGCTCGACTGGGCAATATCGGCCGCATCATCGGGGTTGCGCAGTCGGCTGCCGAGGTAGCGACGCAGGTCGGTGTAGTGCGCGAGCAGCTCGTCGGCGACAGCCGCAAACGACGGCGCGCCGGCCGTCCAGGGGGTTGAAAGCGAGGTCATGGGCGTCCGACGCGTGATAAGGCAGACAAAACATTAATGGGAATTCGTATCATTCTCACACACTCCCTCTGCCTTCGGCCAGCCCTCAGTACCCGGTGGCAGACACCGCAGGTTCCGGAGCGCTGATGACAACGCGCCGGCGTGCTACAGTCGCGCCCTGCCAACGTGCAACAAATCCCTACGAGATCCACATGCCCCTCGCCGACGTCGACGCAACCCTGGCGGCCTGGCCGCACCTCAATACCGCCCACCCGTGCACCAGCCTGCTGCTGGGGAACGGTGCCAGCCGCGCAATCTGGCGCCCGTTCGCCTACTTTTCGTTGTTCGAGCTGGCCCAGCGCGTGCGCCACAAGCCCCTCGGCCTCACCGACCAGGCACTGTTCAAATCGATGAACAGCGAGCTGTTCGCGCCGGTGCTCAGTGCCCTGAACACCACCGTGCAGGTCAATGCCGCGCTGGCGATCAGTTCGTCGGCACCGCTCAACCGCTACTACGCGATCAAGGAAGCGCTGATCCACGCCGTGCGCAGCGTGCACATTCCCTGGAAGCTGCTGCCCACTGCCCACCTGGCCGCGATCAACGCCGAGCTGCGCACCTACCAGCGCGTGTTTTCCAGCAACTACGACCTGCTCTGTCACTGGGCCGTGAACCAGGCGCCGCACGGCTTTGCCGAGCTGTTCGACGAGGAAGGCGATTTCGACGTCAGCCGGGCTCAGGGGCCGGGCACGCGGATGCACTACCTGTATGGCGGCCTGCACCTGCTGCGCACCCAGCACGGCACCACGCGCCAGCGGGCGGCCAGCGGCAGCCAGTTGCTCGACGGCTTTGCCATCAACACCCCGGGCGATGTGCCGCTGTTCGTGAATGAAGACAGCAGTGACAACAAGCTGCGGGCGATTCGCGGGTCCGATTACCTGACCTGGTGCTACGCCGCGCTGGCGACGCAGCGCGAGGGGCTGTGCGTGTTCGGGCATCACCTGGACCGTGCCGACCGGCACCTGGTGGAGGCGATCAGGCAGGCGCAGCCGACACACCTGGCCATTTCGATCCTGCCGGTGAACGAGGCGGCCATCGTGAGCCAGAAGCAGCATTACGCGCGGGTGTTCGAAGCGTGCCCGGGCATCGAACTGCATTTTTTCGATGCCACCACGCACCCGCTGGGCGCGCTGGCGAATGTGCCCGCGCCGCCGCCCAAGGCAGTGGGGCGGCGTCGGCGCTAGGCCGGCCCCCACAGGAGGGCGCGAAGCCTGTAGGAGCCGGCCTTGCCGGCGAAAAGGCCGGCGCGACGCCCAACTGTACGGACACCTTTGTTGCCAACTGTAACCAGATTCCCTACCCCACCTGTGGCTCAATGAGCGGCCCCTCCAGCCCTCAGGCGCGCTCATGTCTACCCGCGAAAACACCGGCCTGGCCCTCGGCCTGCTCGGCGTCATCATCTTCAGCCTGACCCTGCCCATGACCCGCATCGTGGTGCAGGAGATGCACCCGCTGCTCAACGGCCTGGGCCGGGCCCTGGTGGCCGCGATCCCGGCAGCGGCGCTGTTGCTGTGGCGTCGTGAAAAGTGGCCCACCTGGCAGCAGGTCAAGGGCCTGAGCCTGGTGGCGCTGGGGGTGATTCTCGGTTTCCCGGTGCTGTCGGCCTGGGCCATGCAGAGCGTGCCGGCCTCCCACGGCGCACTGGTCAACGGCCTGCAACCCTTGTGCGTGGTGGTGTATGCGGCGTGGCTGTCCCACGAGCGACCTTCCACGGCGTTCTGGGCATGGGCGGCGCTGGGCAGCGCACTGGTGGTGGCCTACGCGATGATCATGGGCGCCGGACACATCCAGGCCGGTGACCTGCTGATGCTGGCGGCGATTGCGGTGGGCGGGCTGGGCTATGCCGAAGGCGGCCGCCTGGCGCGGGAGATGGGCGGTTGGCAGGTGATCTGCTGGGCGCTGGTGCTGTCCAGCCCGCTGCTGCTGGGGCCGGTGGTGTACCTGGCGCTGCAGCATGAAGGCGCGATCAGCCCGCGGGCCTGGTGGGCGTTCGGCTATGTGTCGCTGTTTTCGCAGTTCATCGGCTTTTTTGCCTGGTACGCCGGGCTGGCGCTGGGCGGAATCTCACGGGTGAGCCAGGTGCAGCTGCTGCAGATCTTCTTCACCATCGCGCTGTCGGCGCTGTTCTTTGGCGAGCAGGTGGCGCCGATCACCTGGGTGTTTGCCGGCGGGGTGATTCTGACGGTGGTGCTGGGGCGCAAGGCGCGGGTGCATCCGGCACCGGTCAAGGTCTGAGGTGCCGCCATCGCGGGTCAAGCCCGCTCCCACAGGTAAGGGTGATCCTTGTGGGAGCGGGCTTGACCCGCGATGACGGTGGTGAGGTTCAGACAGGAATCAAGCCATCGGCCCGCAGCAGCGTCTCCAGACAATGCTCCTTGACCCCATAGAACGCCTTGAGCGCCTGGATCTTCTCCAGCAACGCCTGCGCCGCCACCGGCTCGCGCCGCCGGGTGGCCAGGATCATCTTGTTCTTGTTGGTGTGCTCCAGCGAGATGAACTCGAACACCTTGGTCTCGTAGCCACAGGCCTCCAGGTACAACGCACGCAGGCTGTCGGTGAGCATCTCGGCCTGCTGCCCCAGGTGCAGGCCGTACTGCAGCATCGGCTTGAGCAACCCCGGGCAGTGCATCTGCGGGCGAATCTGCTTGTGGCAGCACGGCGAGCACATGATGATCGCCGCGCCACAGCGAATACCGGTATGAATCGCGTAGTCGGTGGCAATGTCACAGGCATGCAGGGCGATCATCACCTCGATGGCGCTGGGCACCACGCTGCGCACATCGCCACACTCGAACTTCAGCCCCGGATGCTCCAGGCGTGCGGCGGCGGCATTGCACAGCTCGACCATGTCCGGGCGCAACTCCACGCCCGTCACCTGCGCCTCGCGCTGCAGGGTGTTGCGCAGGTAGTCGTGGATCGCGAAGGTCAGGTAGCCCTTGCCCGAGCCGAAGTCCGCCACACGCACCGGCTGATCTGCCGCCAGTGGCGCGCTGCTCAGCGCATGGGAGAACACCTCGATGAACTTGTTGATCTGCTTCCATTTGCGCGACATCGCCGGAATCAGCGCCTGCTGCTTGTCGGTCACGCCCAGGTCGTGCAGAAACGGCCGGCTCAGCTCCAGGTAGCGCTTCTTCTCGCGATCATGCTCGCCGGTCACCACCTCGCGCGCCTGCTGCACGGCGTTGCGATGCAGCATCGGCTTGCCCTTCTTGGTGAACTCCAGCTGCACCTCGTCGTTCAGGCTGAGCAGGTGCGCGTTGCGAAACGAAGCCGGCAACAGTTCACCGATCAACGTCAGCGCCTCGTCCAGCGCCAGGTTGCGGGTGATGTCGCGGGTCTTGTAGCGGTACACGAACGACAGGCTGGCCTGCCCCTTGATCGTCAGCGGCTTGGCCGTTACCCGCTGCAGGTCGACCTCGGCGCCGACATGGCGCGCCAGCACCAGTTTGATGAAGGTGTGCTGGTGCAGGCTGGTGGCGAGCAGCGCCAGAAACTGCGCACGCGCATCCGGCGCGGCCTGGACGGTGGGGGTTGCGGACATGGGGAGTGGGTGCCTCGGGTTGCGGGGGGCGCCCGCAGGCGCGCAATGGCGCGCATTTTACGTGGATGACCGCCCCAGGCACAGCATTTGTCGATCAGCGCGCATGCCTCAGCCCAGCAGCACCAGCCGGTTGGGCAGCTCGTTGCGCGCCTGGGTCACCGGCACATGGGCCGCCAGCAGCTCGCCACAGGCCTCGATGCAGGTGACAAAGCCCTGCAGGGTCTGGCCCTGCTGCACCTGGGCGGTGAAGGTGCGCACGATGGCGTCCCAGGCCTGGTTGTCGAGGCGACTGGAGATGCCCTCGTCCACCAGGATCTCCACATACCGCTCGGCCTCGCTGACGAAGATCAGCACCCCGGTGCGGCCCACGGTGTGATGCAGGTTCTGCTCCAGAAACTGGCGCCGCGCCAGGTTCGACGCACGCCAGTGGCGCACCCTGCGCGGCACCAGCCAACTGGTCAGGCGCGGCAGGCGGAACACCAGGCACAGCACGATGAAGGTCAGCCACTGCGCCAGCAGCAGGCCATGCACGCTCAGCCAGCCGCTCAGGTAATAGAGGACGCCCGGCACCACCAGCGCCAGCAGGCTGGCCCACAGCAACGGGATATAGGCATAGTCGTCGGCACGCGCCGCCAGCACCGTCACCAGCTCGGCATCGGTACGCTGTTCTACCTGGGCGATGGCCTGGGCCACCTGACGCTGTTCGTATTCACTGAGCAATGCCATGTACGTGTGTGTCTCTTGTCGTGTAGTTACCAGCCGCCGGAGGACCCGCCCCCGCCGAAACTGCCGCCGCCGCCACTGAAGCCACCGCCGCCACCGCCCAGGCCGCCCCCGAAACCGCCCCCGAAACCGCCGCCAAGACCACCGCCAAAGCCCCCGCGCCCACCGCGGCCACCCCCTCCAAGGCCCTGCAGGGCGAACACGATGATGATCATCAGGATGAACAGGCCCACCGCCCAGACCGGCGCACCTTGCTGCTGCGCCTCGTCTGCCAGAGGTCGCGCCGGCTCGTCCAGCGGTGCGCCGCCCAGCACCTGAAGGATGGCCGCCGTGCCAAGCACGATGCCCTGGCTGAAGTCGCCACGGCGAAACGCCGGGGTGATCACGCTGTTGATGATGACCGAGGCCTGGGCATCGGTCAGGCGGCCCTCCAGGCCATAGCCGACTTCGATGCGCAGCTTGCGCTCCTGGGGGGCGACGATCAACAGCGCACCGTTGTCCTTGCCTTGCTGGCCGATGCCCCAGTGGCGCCCCAGCTGGTAGCCATAGTCCTCGATGGCCTGCCCCTGCAGGCTGGCCAGGGTCACCACCACGACCTGCTCGCCGGTGGCCTGCTCGTGGGCCTTGAGCATCTGCTCAAGCTGGCTGCGGGTGGCGCCGTCGAGCAGCTCGGCCTGGTCCACCACCCGTGCACTGAGCGCCGGGAACTGGGGCGCGGCCCACAGCCAGCCGCTCGCCGCCAGCAGCACCAGCAGCAGCGCCGCCTTGAGCACACGCATCAGAATTTCACTTCAGGCGCTTTGTCGGCATCGGCGCTGGTGGCCTCGAAGTTCTCGCGCAGCGGCATGTCGCTGTACATCACGCTGTGCCACAGGCGCCCGGGGAAGGTACGGATCTCGGTGTTGTAGCGCTGCACGGCGGCGATGAAGTCCTTGCGCGCCACCGCGATACGGTTTTCCGTACCCTCGAGCTGGGACTGCAGGGCCAGGAAGTTCTGGTTCGACTTCAGGTCCGGGTAACGCTCCGAGACCACCATCAGGCGCCCCAGCGCACCGCCCAGCTGGGCCTGTGCGGCCTGGAACTGGCGCAGTTTTTCAGGATCGTCCAGGGTGCTGGCATCGACCTTGATCGAGGTGGCCTTGGCCCGCGCTTCGATGACCGCGGTCAAGGTGGCCTGCTCCTGCCTGGCGTAGCCTTTGACCGTTTCGACCAGGTTGGGAATCAGGTCGGCACGGCGCTGGTACTGGTTCTGCACCTGGCCCCAGGCCGCCTTGACCTGTTCGTCGTATTGGGGAATGTTGTTGATGCCGCAACCGGCCAGCAGGCTGGCCAGTGCCAGCACCAGCCACAACCGTGCTCTGTTCGATACCTGCATTGTCGCTACGCTCCGTGAGTGCTCGAAATGCGCCGGACTTGAGGCATAATCCGACGCCGCCGCTGGATCGTAATGGCCCAATCGGCTAAAAGATGCCCCAGCAAACTACAACAATAGCCGCTTCCCCAACTTCGGCTTGCCAGTCTGCACCGTGACGACTGCCGCAGCCTTGAGAACAGAATTCATGAACAAGCTGTGTTTGCTGGGCCTGCTCGTCAGCCTGGCCAGCCAGTCGGCCTTCGCTGACTCGCCTGCCGCCGCGCCATTGCAAGACAAACAGGCGTTCATCGCCAACCTGCTCAAGCAGATGAGCGTCGAGGAAAAGATCGGCCAGTTGCGCCTGATCAGCATCGGCCCGGAAATGCCGCGCGAGAAAATCCGCGAGGAAATCGCCGCCGGGCGCATCGGCGGTACCTTCAACTCGATCACCCGTGACGAGAACCGGCCCATGCAGGACGCCGCCATGCGCGGGCGCCTGAAGATCCCGATGTTCTTCGCCTATGACGTGATCCACGGCCACCGCACCATCTTCCCGATCAGCCTGGGCCTGGCCGCCAGCTGGGACATGCAGGCCATCGCCCAGGTCGGCCGTACCTCGGCCCTGGAAGCGGCCGCCGACGGCATCGACATGACCTTCGCGCCCATGGTCGACATTGCCCGCGACCCGCGCTGGGGCCGTACCAGCGAAGGCTTTGGCGAAGACACCTACCTGGTGTCGCGTATCTCCAGGGTGATGGTCGAATCGTTCCAGGGCCGCAGCCCGGCCAACGCCGACAGCATCATGGCCAGCGTCAAGCACTTTGCCCTGTACGGCGCGGTGGAAGGCGGGCGCGACTACAACACGGTCGATATGAGCCCCACGCGCATGTACAACGAGTACCTGCCGCCCTACCGCGCCGCCATCGATGCCGGTGCCGGCGGCGTGATGGTGGCGCTGAACTCGATCAACGGTGTGCCCGCCACCTCCAACACCTGGCTGATGAACGACCTGCTGCGCCGCGACTGGGGCTTCAAGGGCGTGACCGTCAGCGACCATGGGGCGATCACCGAGCTGGTGCGCCACGGCGTGGCCGCCGATGGCAAGCAGGCGGCGCAGCTGGCGATCAAGGCCGGCATCGACATGAGCATGAACGACACGCTGTATGGCCAGGAACTGCCGGGGCTGCTCAAGTCCGGCGCGGTCAGCCCGGCCGAGCTGGACAACGCGGTGCGCGAGATTCTCGGCGCCAAGTACGACATGGGCCTGTTCGCCGACCCGTACCGGCGCATCGGCCAGGCCAAGGACGACCCGGCCGACACCTATGCCGACAGCCGCCTGCACCGCGACATCGCACGGGACGTGGCGCGTCGCAGCCTGGTGCTGCTGGAGAACCGCCAGCAGACCCTGCCGCTGAAAAAGTCCGGCACCATCGCCCTGGTCGGCCCGCTGGCCGATGCCCCGATCGACATGATGGGCAGCTGGGCCGCCGCCGGTCGCCCGCACCAGTCGGTGACCGTGCGCGAGGGCCTGCGCCGTGCCCTGGGCGACAAGGCCAGGGTGCTCTACGCCAAAGGCTCGAACGTGACCGGCGACAAGGCCGTGCTCGACTACCTCAACTTCCTCAACTTCGACGCCCCGGAAATCGTCGATGACCCGCGCCCGGCTGCCGTGCTGATCGACGAAGCGGTCAAGGCCGCCAGGCAGTCGGACGTGGTGGTGGCCGTGGTCGGCGAATCGCGGGGCATGTCCCACGAATCGTCCAGCCGCACCACCCTGGAGATCCCGGCGGTGCAGCGCGAGCTGATCAAGGCCCTCAAGGCCACCGGCAAACCGCTGGTGCTGGTGCTGATGAACGGTCGCCCGCTGTCGCTGGCGTGGGAGCGCGAGCAGGCCGACGCCATCCTGGAAACCTGGTTCAGCGGCACCGAGGGCGGCAACGCCATCGCCGACGTGCTGCTGGGCGACTACAACCCCTCGGGCAAGCTGGCCATCACCTTCCCGCGCTCGGTGGGGCAGATCCCGATGTACTACAACCACCTGCGCATCGGCCGCCCGTTCACCCCCGGCAAGCCCGGCAACTACACCTCGCAGTACTTCGAGGAGCCCAACGGCCCGCTGTACCCCTTCGGCTACGGCCTGAGCTACAGCACCTTCAGTGTGTCGGCGCCGAGCCTGTCGAGCACCACACTGAAACAGGGCCAGAGCCTGGAGGTCAGCGTGCGCGTGAAGAACACCGGCCAGCGTGACGGCGAAACCGTGGTGCAACTGTACCTGCAGGATGTGGCCGCCTCGATGAGCCGCCCGGTCAAGGAACTGAAGAACTTCCAGAAGCTCATGCTCAAGGCCGGCGAGGAGCGCACCCTGCACTTCACCGTGCAGCCGGACGACCTGAAGTTCTACAACAGCCAGTTGCAGTGGGTTGCCGAACCTGGCGAGTTCAACGTCCAGGTCGGCCTGGACTCCGAAACCGTGCAACAGCAACGCTTCGAGCTGCTGTAAGTCGCTGTGACGTTCACGGGGAAGTGCCTGGCAGCCTTCCCCCCTGCCAGGGTACTGCTTGCCATGCCGTTCACTTACCGCGCCGTGCGACTGGGCCTGATTCTGCTGCTGATCACCGCCGGCACCCTGCTGGCCGCCGGCTGGGCGATGAATCAGGCCAAGCGCCAGGCCATGCTCGACGATACCCAGCGGGCCAGCCAGCAACTGGCGCTGTACGCCAACTCGCTGCACACCCTGATCGAACGCTACCGCGCCCTGCCCGCTGTGCTGGCGCTGGACTCCGAACTCATCGCAGCCCTCGGCGGCCCGGTGGGCGAAGCGACCCAGGACGCGTTGAACCGCAAGCTCGAACGCATCAACGGCGCCGCCAGGTCGTCCACCCTCGAACTGCTCGACCACACCGGCCTGGCCGTGGCGGCCAGCAACTGGCGCCTGCCTACCACCTACGTGGGGCAGAACTACGGCTTTCGACCGTACTTCAAGCAGACCCGCACCCAGGGCAGCGGGCGCTTCTATGCGGTGGGGGTGACCAGCGGCATTCCCGGCTACTTTCTGTCCAGCGCGGTGCTGGGCGACCAGGGGCGGTTTCTCGGGGCCATGGTGGTCAAGCTGGAGTTTCCCGAGCTTGAGCGCGAATGGCGCCAGGGCAGCGACGTGCTGCTGGTCAGCGACGCCCGCGGGATCATCTTCCTGGCCAACCAGGACGGCTGGCGCTACCGCGAGCTGAACCCGCTATCGGCGGCCGATTTCAATGAGCTGGACGCCACCCGCCAGTACGACAAGAAGTCGCTCTTGCCCCTGCAGCGCCAGGTGCTGACCCGCTTTGACGACAACAGCCACCTGGTGCGCGTGCAGCGCCCCGAAGGCGACACCGACTACCTGTGGGAAAGCCTGCCGCTGGAAGCCGAGGGCTGGACCCTGCACCTGCTGCGCACACCGCGCACCGGGGATGACGAGCGCAACGCCGGGCTGACGGCCGCCGCCGTCTGGCTGACCCTGGTGTTCGCGGTGCTGTTCATCAGCCAGCGCCTGCGCCTGGCCCGCCTGCGCCAGCGCAGCCGCGACGAGCTCAAGCGCCTGGTGGAGGAACGCACCCATGAACTGCGCATGGCTCAGGAGGGCCTGGTGCAGTCGACCAAGCTGGCGGCGCTGGGGCAGATGTCCGCCGCGCTGGCCCACGAGCTCAACCAGCCGCTGACCACCCAGCGCATGCAGTTGGCCACCCTGCGCCTGCTGCTCGACAGCGAGCGCCTGGACGAAGCACGCCAGGCCCTGCAGCCGCTGGAACAGATGCTCACGCGCATGGCGGCCCTTACCGGACACCTGAAAACCTTTGCCCGCAACAGCCCCAGCGGCCTGCGCGAACGTCTGGACCTGGCCACCGTGGTCGACCAGGCGCTACAGTTGCTCGACCCGCGCATCCGCGCCGAGGGCGTCAGCACCGCGCTGTACCTGGCGCGTCCGGCCTGGGTACGCGGCGACGCCATCCGCCTGGAACAGGTGCTGATCAACCTGTTGCGCAACGCCCTGGACGCCATGGCCGACAAAACCTGGAAACACCTGGAGATCCGTATCGAAAAGCAGCATGACCACTGGCACCTGAGCGTGCTCGACAGCGGCGGCGGCATCAAGCAGGAGCACCTGGGCTGCGTGTTCGACCCATTCTTCACCACCAAGCCGGTGGGCGAAGGGCTGGGCCTTGGGCTGGCGATTTCCTACGGCATCATCCATGAAGCCGGCGGACGCCTGCAGGTCGACAATCAGCCAGGCGGTGCGCGTTTCAGCCTGACCCTGCCCTGCGACCCGGAGCCTGCATGCTGAATGCGGTGATTGTCGTCGACGACGAGGCCAGCATCCGTACCGCGGTGCAGCAGTGGCTGAGCCTGGCCGGCTTCGAGGTGCAGCTGTTCGAACGTGCCGAGGCGTGTCTGGCACAGCTGCCCGAGCATTTTCCCGGGGTGATCCTGAGCGATGTGCGCATGCCCGGCATGGGTGGCCTGCAACTGCTGGAGCAACTGCAGGGGCGTGATGCCGACCTGCCGGTGATTCTGCTTACCGGGCATGGCGACGTGCCGATGGCGGTCGAAGCCATGCGCAATGGCGCCTACGATTTTCTGGAAAAGCCCTTCAGCCCCGACAGCCTGCTCGGCAGCCTGCGCCGTGCCCTGGAGAAACGCCAGCTGGTGCTGGAGAACCGCCGACTGCATGAACAGGCCGACCTCAAGGTGCGCCTGGAAAACACCCTGCTGGGCATGTCGCCTGGCCTGCAGCAACTGCGTCGCCAGGTGCTGGACCTGGCCGGGCTGCCGGTCAATGTGCTGATACGCGGCGAAACCGGCAGCGGCAAGGAGCGCGTCGCGCGGTGCCTGCATGATTTCGGCCCGCGGGCCGACAAGCCGTTCGTGGCGCTCAACTGCGCGGCGATCCCCGAGCAATTGTTCGAGGCCGAGCTGTTCGGACACGAGAGCGGCGCCTTCACCGGCGCCCAGGGCAAGCGCATCGGCAAGCTCGAATATGCCAACGGTGGCACGCTGTTCCTCGACGAGATCGAGAGCATGCCGCTGGCCCAGCAGGCCAAGCTGCTGCGGGTGATCCAGGAGCACAAGCTCGAGCGCCTGGGCGCCAACCAGAGCATCAGCGTGGACCTGCGCATCATTGCCGCCACCAAGCCCGACCTGCTGCTCGAAGCCCGCGCCGGGCGCTTTCGCGAAGACCTGGCGTACCGTCTGAACGTGGCCGAACTGCGCCTGGCGCCCTTGCGCGAGCGGCGCGAAGACATCCCCCTGCTGTTTGCCCATTTTGCCCGCGCCGCCGCCGAGCGCCTGGGCCGCAGCGCCGCTGACCCCAGTGGCGCACAACTGGGCCGGCTGCTCAGCCACGACTGGCCGGGCAACGTGCGCGAGCTGGCCAACGCCGCCGAGCGCCACGCCCTGGGCCTGGACGATGCGCAATCGGCGGCAGTGGCGCATACCGGGCAATCGCTGGCCGCCCAGCAGGAAGCCTTCGAGGCCCAGTGCCTGCGCGCCGCCCTGAGCCGCCATCAGGGCGACATCAAGGCGGTGCTCGAGGAGCTGCAACTGCCCCGACGCACCCTGAACGAGAAGATGCAGCGCCACGCACTGGTGCGCGAAGATTTCCTCGAACGCCCCGGCCCATAGGCGGATTCTTGCCTATCGCTGCGCCGCCAATGAGCGGATTTCCGCTCATTCGACCTGCCAAACCCTTCTAAACCGGGCCTTCGCTGGCTGGCACGGGTCCTGCTATGGCCCTGTCAGGCCGCGTTTACACGCGCACCACAAAAACAACTAGAAGGTTGCTTCAATGGATAACTCCACCTCTCTGCCTGCTGGGGCAGCGGCCGCACCCGCTGAAAAAACCACCTCCAGCCGCCTCAAGTCGATTTTCTCCGGCTCCATCGGCAACATGGTCGAATGGTACGACTGGTACGTCTACGCGGCGTTCTCGCTGTATTTCGCCAAGGCCTTCTTCCCGGCCGGCAACACCACCACCCAACTGCTCAACACCGCCGCGATCTTCGCCGTGGGCTTCCTGATGCGCCCGATCGGTGGCTGGCTGATGGGTATCTATGCCGACCGCAAGGGCCGCAAGGCCGCGCTGATGGCCTCGGTACTGCTGATGTGCGCCGGCTCCCTGGTGATCGCCCTGACACCCAGCTACGAAACCATCGGCGTCGCCGCGCCGGTGCTGCTGGTGATCGCACGCCTGATGCAGGGCCTGTCGGTGGGGGGTGAATACGGCACCTCGGCCACCTACCTCAGCGAGATGGCAACCAAGGAGCGTCGCGGTTTCTTCTCCAGCTTCCAGTACGTCACGCTGATCTCCGGCCAGCTCATCGCGCTGGCGGTGCTGATCATCCTGCAGCAGACCCTGACCACCGAGCAGCTGTACTCGTGGGGCTGGCGCGTACCCTTCGTGATCGGCGCGCTGTGCGCGGTGGTGGCGTTGTACCTGCGTCGCGGCATGGAAGAGACGGCCTCGTTCACCAAGAAGGAAAAAGCCAAGGAAAGCTCGATGCGCACCCTGCTGCGCCACCCCAAGGAACTGGCGACCGTGGTCGGCCTGACCATGGGCGGCACCCTGGCGTTCTACACCTACACCACCTACATGCAGAAGTACCTGGTGAACACGGTGGGCATGAGCATCAGTGACTCAACCATGATCTCGGCGGCCACCCTGTTCCTGTTCATGTGCCTGCAGCCGGTGATCGGCGGCCTGTCGGACAAGATCGGCCGTCGCCCGATCCTGATCGCCTTCGGTGTGTTGGGCACCCTTTTCACCGTGCCGATCCTGACCACGCTGCACACCATCGAGACCTGGTGGGGTGCGTTCTTCCTGATCATGGCAGCACTGATCATCGTCAGCGGCTACACCTCGATCAACGCGGTGGTCAAGGCAGAGCTGTTCCCCACCGAGATCCGTGCGCTGGGCGTGGGCCTGCCGTATGCGCTGACCGTGTCGATCTTCGGTGGCACGGCCGAGTACGTGGCACTGTGGTTCAAGAGCATCAACATGGAAACCGGCTACTACTGGTACGTCACGGCGTGCATTGCCGTCTCGCTGCTGGTGTACGTGTTCATGAAGGACACCCGCAACAACTCGCGGATCGAGACCGACTGATCGGTTTGCTGCGGTAGACAAGGGGCCTCCAGCGATGGAGGCCCCTTTTTTGTGGGCTTAATTCGGCATTAATGCGGGTGCGCGATGCTGGGTTCACTCAGAACCGAGTCGTCCTCTTCGCTGTCAAGCCAGCTCCCACAGAATGCTTCGGCGCTCGCAAAACACTGTGGGCACTGGCTTGCCAGCAGAGGCCAACCGCTTTCTTATGTATCGATTTAATAGATTCATATAGGCAATATTTTGCGCTTTTTAATCAAATTAACGGGCGTAAAATCAAACCCATAGCAACAGACAACCCCTCACCACCGGAGCAACCCCCATGAAAACCAAACTGATGCTGGCCCTCACCTTCTCTGTCCTGGCCGCCAACGCTTTCGCCGAAGACGGCTTCGACCGCACCAACGCGCACAACTTCGCCGTGGAACACGCCCAGCCCGCCACCGTGGCAGAAGACGGTTTCGATCACACCAACGCGCATCGCTTCGTCGAAGATGGCTTCGACCGCACCCAGGCCCACCGCATCAGCTGACAGCCGATGCAGCGCCACAGCCCGGCTTCGGCCGGGCTTAGTCATTTTCAGGGCCGGCAACTGTTGGCACACTAGGCGCACCCTCCGCCCACAAGGCCCGATGATGTACTACTACGAACCCACAAAAGGCCACGGCCTGCCCCACGACCCGTTCAACGCCATCGTCGGCCCGCGCCCGATCGGCTGGATCTCCTCCCAGGACCGCGACGGCCGCCTGAACCTTGCGCCCTACAGTTTTTTCAACGCCTTCAACTACATTCCGCCGATCATCGGGTTCTGCAGCGTCGGGCGCAAAGACAGCCTGAACAACATCGAACAGACCGGCGAGTTTGCCTGGAACCTGGCCACACGCCCGCTGGCCGACGCCATGAACCAGAGCTGCGCCGCCGTGGCGCCAGAGGTCGACGAGTTCGCCCTGAGCCAGCTGACCCCGGCAGCCTCCAGGGTGATTGCGGTACCCCGGGTGCAGGAAAGCCCGGTGTCGTTCGAATGCAAGGTGACCCAGATCGTGCAACTGCAACGTGCCGACCAGGCGCTGGTGCCAAGCTGGCTGATCCTGGGCGAAGTGGTAGCGGTGCACATTGCCGAGCACCTGCTCAAGGAAGGGATCTATGACACCGCAGCCGCCGAGCCGATTCTGCGCGGCGGCGGCCCGGCGGATTACTTCGAGCTGGGCAACCTGTTCAAGATGGCCCGCCCGCAGGCCTGATCACCAGATCAGTTCGGCGTCGTCACTGACGCCGTTCAGGCGCTGCAGTTCGACCACTGCAGCGTCATCGGCCTCCAGTGCGGTCTTGAATACCTGCCCTGGCAGCACCTTGTGAAAACGCGGTGCGCCGCCAGCGCCCAGGGCCTTGACCGCGATCGCGGCGCTGTAGCCACCCTCGCCCGGGACCACCGCCGAAACAGCCTCGAATACGTCGAATTCTTTACGTGCCATTGCCTCTCACATCCACATCGGTTGCCGGAAAGGCGCCATTCTAACTCGCCGGCTGCTCGGTGAACGTCTGCAGGTCGAGGCTGTCCACCACCCGCGCCTGCACCAGTTCACCAAACAGCTGCAGGCTGGGCGAGGCAAAGTAGTCGTGCAGCGCCGAAGTATCGGCCCACACCCCGTTGAGCAACCACAGGTCGGCATCGCAGGTGGAACGCTGCACGCTGAAATGCAGACACCCCGGGGTTTGCCGCGACGGTTCGAGCAGTTGCTGCAGGCGCACGCCCAGCTCGGCCGAACGGCCGACGCTGGCGCGCACGAAGGAAAGATGGCTGACCGGTTGTGATGACGTCATGTGCGGTGCTCCTTGAAGCGGCCAGGGAAGAAAACCCAGGCTGCCAAGGCTACGGCCCAGGCCACGCGCGGCGTTAGGCGATTCCTGTCGACGGCTTGCCTGATTCTGCACCCGTCGCAGGATCAGGCAAGAACCGCGCAGCATTCGGCTAGCGCCCCGGCGTGCGCGAACCTATGCTGCGCCCATCGGCAGAGGAACCCGCACATGTCAGCCCCAGACCCCACCCCACCGTTGCTGGACCCGGCCCTGGAGCTTCTGCGCCAGGAACTGGCCGGGCTGGTCGTTCGCCACTGCCACAGCGGCACGGTGCCTTCGGCCATCGCCGACCTGCACCTGAGCCGCTACGAGCAGAGCACCCGCTCGATGCCGACCCTGGCGCAGCCGGCGCTGTGCATCCTGGCCCAGGGCCGCAAGGAGATCTGCCTGGGCGACGAGACCTATGTTTACGACCCGCTGCACTACATGGTGGTGTCGGTGGCGATGCCGATCAGCGGTGCACTGCTGGAGGCCAGCCCGCAGAACCCCAGCCTGGGCATTCGCCTGGACATCGACCCGGCCGAGATCAACAGCCTGATCGCCGAGGCCGGGCCGATGGGCGTGCCGTCGCAGCCGTCGTCGCGGGGGGTATTCATCGAACGCCTGGACACCCAGATGCTCGATGCATTGCTGCGCCTGATCCGCCTGCTGGATACGCCCAAGGACATTGCCGTGCTGGCGCCGCTGATCCGTCGCGAGATTCTCTATCGGCTGCTGCGTGGGCAGCAGGGTGCGCGGCTGTACGAGATCGCCATGGCCAACACCCAGACCCACCGCGTGTGCCAGGCCATCCAGTGGCTCAATGATCATTTTCAGCGCCCGCTGCGCATCGACGACCTGGCACGGGAGGTGAACCTGAGTGCCTCGACGCTGCACCACCGGTTCAAGGCGGTGACCTCGATGAGCCCGTTGCAGTATCAGAAGCAACTGCGCTTGCAGGAAGCCCGGCGGCTGATGCTCAACGATGGGTTGGAGGCGTCGGTGGCGGGGTATCGGGTGGGCTATGAGAGCCCGTCGCAGTTCAGCCGCGAGTACAGCCGGCTGTATGGCGCGCCACCGCTGCGGGACATGGCAAGGTTGCGTAGCGCGCTCTAGATCGCTTTCGCCGGCAAGGCCGGCTCCTACAGGCAGTACGCGGTCGCCTGTAGGAGCCGGCCTTGCCGGCGAAGAACGCTACACCGCCCTCACCACATGCTTGATCTCCTGAAAAGCCGCCAGCCCCCAGGGCCCCAGCTCGCGCCCCAGGCTGCTCTGCTTGTAGCCACCCCACGCTGCCTGCGGGAAGATCACCTGCGGTGCGTTGATCCACACCAGCCCGGCCTGCAACTGGTCGGCCACCCGTTCGGCGGCCGCCGGGTCTGCACCTACCACGCTGGCCACCAGCCCGAACTCGCTGTCGTTGGCCAACGCCACCGCTTCGGCTTCGCTGGCCACCCGACGCACGCACAGCACCGGGCCGAAGATTTCCTCGCGCCACAGCGCACTGTCCAGCGGTACCTCGGCAAACACCGTGGGCTCGATGAAGTACCCAGCGGCGTGTTCGAGCGGCTTGCCACCGCACAGCAAGCGCGCGCCGCTGTGCACGCCACGCTCGATGTGCCCCAGCACGCGCTGGTACTGGGCCTGGTTGACCAGCGGCCCCATGTCGCTGTCACCGGCAAACGGGTCACCCACCCGGATCGCCGCAGCCCGTGCCTTCACCCCGTCGACAAAGGCGTCGTACAGCGCATCGGCCACCAGCACGCGGCTGGTGGCCGAGCACATCTGCCCGGCATTGAAGAAGCCGCCGGCGCAGGCCAGCTCGAGCGCAAGCTCCAGCTCGGCCGACTCCAGCACCAGCAATGACGACTTGCCGCCCAGCTCCAGGCTCACCCCCTTGACCGTCTCGGCCGCGCGCTGCATCACCTGCACGCCGACCGCATTGCTGCCGGTGAACGACACCTTGGCGATACGCGGGTCGCTCGTCAGCGGCGCCCCCACCGCCAGCCCGGTGCCGCACACCAGATTGAACACCCCATCCGGCAGGCCGCAGTCAGCGATGATCCGGGCCAGTTCCAGCTCGGCCAGGGGCGTGACCTCCGACGGCTTGAGCACCACGCAGCACCCTGCCGCCAACGCCGGGGCCAGCTTCCAGGCGGTGGTCACCATCGGGAAGTTCCACGGCACGATCAGGCCGACCACACCGCACGGCTCGCGGCGCAGGCGGGCGCTGAAATCCTCGCTGGGCAAGGCCAGCGGCTGGTCCTGCTGCCTGTCCAGGGCCTGCGCCAGGCCCGCGTAGTACTCGAACGTTGCCACCACATCGTCGACGTCCATCGCCGACTCGGCCAGGGGCTTGCCGTTGTTGCGCGATTGCAGTTCGATCAACCGCTCGCGGCGGGCCTCCACACCCCGCGCGATCCTGTGCAGCAGCTCGCCACGGTGCGCCCCGGTGGTACGCGACCAGCCGGCAAAGGCGGCCTGCGCCGCCGTGGCGGCACAGGCGACTGCATCGCCATCGCCCCCGGCCACCTCGGCCAGGGACTGCCCGGTGCTCGGGTTGATTACCGTGAGCGGCTGCGCGCCGTGATGCCACGCGCCCTCGATGTAGATACCGGGCAGGTTCAGCATGATTGCACCGCCTGCATCCACGCTGCCTGGTCGACCTCGATCAGGCTCGGGCCACTGCGTTGGCGGGCACGCAACAACGCCTCGCGCAGTTGCGCCACCCCGCTCGCCGCTTCGGCGGCGCAACCGAGGGCCTTGGCCACGCCAATGAAATCGGGGGTGTGGATATCCACGCCCACCGGTTCGATGGCGCGGTTGAGCATGTACTTCTTGATCTCCTCGTACCCCTGGTTGTTCCACAGCAACACGATCAGCGGCACCTGAGCCTCCACCGCACTGGCCAGCTCCGGCAGGGTGAACTGCAAGCCGCCGTCGCCGATCAGGCACACCGCAGGCAAGCGTCGATCCGCCTGCTCCGCACTGCCCAGCCACGCGCCCATGGCCGCCGGCAAGGCGTAGCCGAGGGTGCCGTAGCCGGTCGAGGCGTTGAACCAGCGGCGCGGCTGGTCGAGGTCCAGGGTCAGGTTGCCGGTGTACACCGGCTGGGTCGAATCACCGACCAGCACGGCATCGGGCAACGTCTGCAGCACGCTGTCGAGGAACAGCGTCTGCGCCCGCGTGGCCGCGTCCCATTCGCTGGCCAGGGTATCGCGCAGGCGCGCTGCCCGCGCCGCGCCCCACTCACCTTCACGCGGTGGCGCCGGCTGCTCGGCCAGGGCCAGCAACAGGGCCTGCGCCGCCTGCTCTGCATCGGCCACCATTGCCACCCTGGGCGGGTAGTTGCGCACGCACTGGTCCGGGTCGATGTCGATGCGCAGCAGGGTGCCGGGGATCTCGAAGCCGCCCTTGAAGGTGACGTCATAGTCGGTTTCGGCCAGCTCGGTGCCGATCGCCAGCACCACGTCGGCCTCGCGCACCAGTGCACGGGTCGCCACCAGCGACTGGGTGGAGCCGATCAGCAGCGGGTGCCCGGAGGCCAGCACGCCCTTGGCATTGATGGTGAGTGCAACGGGCGCCTGCAGGTGCTCGGCCAACCGGGCGAGTGCGGCGCCTGCGTCGATGGCACCGCCACCGGCCAGGATCAACGGGCGGCGGGCAGCGGCCAGCAGCGCCGCCATGCTCGCCACCGGCCCTGGCGCGGCACCGGCGCGGGCGATGTGTACCGGCTCGCAGCCAAGCAGGTGATCGGCGTCTTCGACCAGCACGTCCAGCGGGATCTCGATATGCACCGGGCGCGGGCGCGCGCCCTCGAATACCGCAAAGGCACGGGCCAGCACGGCCGGCAGGTCATCGGCGCTCATCAGTGTGTGCGAGAACGCCGCCACACCGCTGACCAGCGCGCCCTGGTTGGGCAGCTCGTGCAGCTTGCCGCGACCGCCGCCCAGGGCATTGCGCGATTGCACGCTGGAGATCACCAGCATCGGGATCGAGTCGGCATAGGCCTGGCCCATGGCGGTGGTGATGTTGGTCATGCCCGGGCCGGTGATGATGAAGCACACCCCAGGCTTGCCACGGGTACGGGCAAAGCCGTCAGCCATGAAGCCTGCGCCTTGCTCGTGGCGCGGGGTGATATGACGGATGGTCGAGCCGGCAAGGCCGCGGTACAGCTCGACCGTGTGCACGCCGGGAATGCCGAAAACATGGTCCACGCCATAGTTTTCGAGGAGTTTTACCAATACTTCGCCGCAAGTCGCCATGGTGGTCTGCCTGGAATCATTCTGGAACAAGGCCTGATTGGACCCGCCAGGCGCTACCGGCACAATGCAAAAATCCTCATACTAGCCATGTCTACAGCTCATGGCTTACCCCAATGAAACGCCTGCCTCCCTTGCCTGCCCTGCACACCTTCCTGATCACTGCGCAATGCTGCAACTTCACCCGTGCGGCGCAGCAACTGCACCTGACCCAGGGCGCGGTGAGCCGCCAGATCGCCGGCCTGGAAGCACACCTGGGCTACGCGCTGTTCGTGCGCCAGGCACGCGGCCTGAGCCTGACCCGCGAGGGCCAGGACTGGCTGCCGCGGGTGCAGCAGGTATTCGGGCTGATCGAGGAAGGCGTGCAGCAGGTGGGCGCGCAGCGCACCACCTTGCAACTGAAGGCGCCGACCTGCGTGATGCGCTGGTTGCTGCCGCGCCTGATGGAATGGCAGGCGCTGCACCCGGAAGTGCCGGTGGAGCTGACCACCACGGTGCAGCACGGGGTGGATTTTCGCCGGGAAGCGTTCGATGCGGCGGTGGTGTATGGCGCCGAGCCTGATCCGGCCCTGCAGGTACTGAAGCTGTTCGATGAACAACTGACACCGGTGTGCGCGCCGCAGTTGCCGTTGCGCACGCTGGATGATCTGCAGCAGCACATGCTGCTGCACCCGGCGCGGGACGAGAAGGACTGGGCGACCTGGCTTGGCGCAGCCGGCGTGCAACTGCCCAGGCAAGGCCGGCGCCAGCATTTCGAGACACTGGACATGGCCATGTCGATGGCGTCCCAGGGCACCGGGGTGGCGATAGGGGATTGGGCGTTGATCGGCGATGACCTGGCCAGCGGACGGCTGGTGATGCCGTTCGACCTTCGGGTCAAGACCGGCAAGGGCTATTACCTGGTGCGGCCCGCGCAGGTGGCGGCGCCGGGGTTGATGGCCTTGCTGGAGTGGTTGGGCGGGCAGGCAGGGGCACCGCGTTGATGCAGTCGCCGGCAAGGCCGGCTCCTACACCTGTAGGAGCCGGCCTTGCCGGCGAATGCTTTCTAGGCTCTGTACGAAAAGCCTTGATACTCGGTGATGCTGCGTTGAAAACAGCCTCGGAATGCTCATTTACAACCCGTAAACTCCGCTTCCTCGGCTGTTTTCGCCTTGCCTGACCTTCGTCTCAAGACTTTTCATACAGCCCCTAGTACCCCACAGTAAAGCGCTGACGCGAATGCGCTGGCTTCTCTACCTCATCGAGCAACGCAATCGCATAGTCGGCAAAGGTGATCCAGCTCCTGCCCTTCGCGTCGACCAGCAGGTGATCCTTGCCCACCCTGTAGCTACCGGTGCGCTCGCCTTCGACGAACTCCGCCGACGGCGACAGGAAGGTCCAGTCCAGTTGCTGCTCCTGGCGCAAGGCCTGCAGAAAATCGCCACCTGCGCTCGCCTCGGCCTTGTAGGCCTCGGGGAAGTCCGGCGCGTCGATCACGCGCTCCCCTGACGGCAGCAGCAGGCTGCCCGCCCCGCCCACCACCAGCAGGCGCTTGACCCCGGCCTTCTTGACCGGCCCGATGATCGCCTGCGCCGGCACCGTGGCAAAGTGCGCGGCGCTGAGCACCACGTCATGCCCGGCAACGGCCTGCTCCAGCCCCTCGCCCCGGGTCACGTCCAGGGCTACCGTGCTCACCCCTTCGCGCCCCTGCAGGCGCGACGGATCGCGGGCAATGGCGGTGACGCTGTGGCCACGGCGCAGGGCCTCTTCCAGCAACTGGCTGCCGGCACGTCCGGTAGCACCGATGATTGCGATCTTGCTCATGGAAACCTCCGATCAGGATTGAACGACACTTACCACTTCATTTCGCCCTTGGCGACCTTGGCGCCGAGCTCCAGCGAGCTCTCCTCGCCCAGGCCGGGGTAACGTTTTTTCATTGCAGCGATCAGCTCGGCCGAGTTGGCCGCCCTGGCGGTTTCGGCATCGAAGGCGCGGATGTAATCGGCGGTGAAGCGCACCGCCTCGAGCGACCCCTTGCTCTGCCCCAGGTAATGCCCCGGTACCACCGTCTGCGGCGCCAGTTGCTCGATGCGCGCCAGGGTCGCGAGCCAGTCCTTGTGCGACTGCGCCGACTGTGTGTCGGCCATCCACACGTGCAGGTTCTCGGCCACCACTACCCCGCCGACCACCGCCTTGATCGACGGGACCCATACAAAGCTGCGGTCGGGCTGCGGGCCGTCCAGGCCGATCACTTCAAGACGCTGCCCTTCAAGGGTGAGCACGTTGCCGGGCAGCACGTCAGGCACGACGAGCCGGGCGGGCTTGTCGGCCCCCATCTGCGGGCCCCAGTAGGCAAGCTTGGCAGCCATGGTCTGCTTGATGTGCGCGACCGTCGCCTGCGACGCCAGCACCTTGGCCTTGGGGTAGGCACGGGTCAGGGTGTCGAGGCCGAAGTAATAGTCCGGGTCGCCATGGCTGATGTAGATGGTGGTGAGTTGCTTGCCGCTATCGCGAAGCTTCTTCAGCACCTGCTCGGCCTGGCCCTTGCCGAACTGTGCATCCACCAGAATCGCCTCGTGCTGGCCACTGACGATCACCGAGCTGACCGGAAACAGCGCCTCGCTGCCGGGGTTGTACACGTCCAGTTTCAGCGGTGCGTC
This sequence comes from Pseudomonas palmensis, assembly GCF_049942755.1. Lineage (NCBI taxonomy): Bacteria > Pseudomonadati > Pseudomonadota > Gammaproteobacteria > Pseudomonadales > Pseudomonadaceae > Pseudomonas > Pseudomonas palmensis. The sequence goes on along the minus strand of NZ_CP187958.1, from coordinate 3,420,857 downwards.
GCCGGCAACGGCCTGGGTGATCGCACCGAAAGCGGCACACGCCAGCAGCAGGCGACGCAGGGAAAAGAAAGCAGCCATCAAGCAATACCTGTTCAAGTCATCGATGAGGCACAGCTTAGTTGCACGAACCATCACAAAAAATGCGATGCTCCAACATAGTTTGTTTCTGAAATCGGGCAGATCATGGACCGTCTCACCGCAATGAAGGTGTTCGTCAGCGTAGTCGACCTGGGCAGCCAGTCGGCCGCCGCCGACCACCTGGACCTGTCGCGCCCTGTGGTTTCGCGTTACCTGGCCGAACTTGAAGACTGGGTGGGCGCGCGCCTGATGCAGCGCACCACGCGCAAGCTGAGCCTGACTGCCGCCGGCCTGGAGACCCTGCCGCGCTGCCGGCAGATGCTGGAACTGGTGGGCGACCTGCACGCTGCAGTGGGCGCCCCGGATGACGCGCCGCGGGGTGAACTGCGCATCAGCGTCAGTACCTCGTTCGGGCATGCGCAACTGGTGGAAGCGGTAGCGGACTACGTCAAGCGCTACCCGCTGGTGAAGGTCGACCTGCAGATGCTCGACCGCACGGTCAACCTGGTGGACGAACGCATCGACCTGGCCATCCGCGTCAGCAACGACCTGGACCCAAACCTCATCGCCCGCCGCCTGAGTGTGTGCCGCTCGGTGGTGTGCGCCTCGCCAGCCTACCTGCGCGAGCACCCCGTACCGCGCCAGGTGCAGGACCTGAGCCAGCACAACTGCCTGACCCATTCGTACTTCGGCCACAGCCTCTGGCATTTCGAGGTCGACGGCGAACAGGTGTCGGTGCCGGTGCAAGGCAATATCAGCGCCAACGAGGCCCTGACCCTGGAGCGCGCCACCCTGGCCGGCACCGGTATCGCCATGCTGCCCACCTACCTGGTGTGGCAAGCCCTGCGCAGCGGCACGCTGGTACGCCTGCTGCCCGAGGCCAGGCCCCGCGAACTGGGCCTGAACGCGGTGTACACCTCGCGCAAGCACATGCCCGCAACCCTGCGCAGCATGCTCGACTTTCTGGCGGCACGCTTCACCGACCCGCCCCACTGGGACCACGGCCTGGACTGACCGGCAGGCACCTGGCGCAATGCTGGCCTATGCTTGTAGAAGCATCTGTGTGCGGGATACAGGAGGTTGGTGCCATGACCCTGAAATCCAGAAAGTGCGCTGCCCTGTTGGCCATCACTGCCGTGCTCGGGGTGTACGGGGCAGCGGCGTATCGGGTCGAGCTGCTGCGCCAGCAACCCTATGCGGCGTCCAGCTGCAGCTCCGCCCACTGCCTGCCCCATGCCGGCACCCTGAGCGTGGTCAGGTAGCCAGCGAAGGTTCACGACGACGAAAGTCGCGGGGCGAAAGGCCGGTCATGCGCCGGAAGAAGCGCGAGAAGTATGCCGGGTCGGCAAAACCCAGGCTGTCAGCCAACTGGTTGATCGTGAGGCTGGTGTAGATCAGGTCGCGCTTGGCTTCCAGCACGATGCGCTGGTGCACGATCTGCAGCGCCGACTGCCCGGCCAATGCCCGGCACAAGGTATTGAGCGTTGCCACCGACACCCCCACCTGATGCGCCAGCTGCTCCACGCTCGGCTGCTGGCGAAACTGCTGCTCCACCAGCCCGTTGAAACGCTGCAGATACTCGCGCCCACGTTCCGGCACCTGGGCACCGGCACTGCGGCGCAACTGTTGGCGGCTGATCCACACCACCATCAGGTTGATCAGCGAATGCAGCTGCAACTCGCGCCCGGGCAGGTCCTGCTGGTACTCGGCCTGCAGGGTGCTGAACAGGCTGTTGAGGTAATCGGCGTCGGCCCCGGCCAGGTAACTGGCGCCGCGCTGCAGGGCGGCTGGCACGCCCGTCAGTTGCCGCTGCAGCAACTCCACCAGCGGCGCCGCCAGGGTCACCACATAACCGTCGACGTCTTCGGAAAAACGAAAGCCGTGCACGCACAGCGCCGGCACCACCTGGATCGCCGCCTGCTCCAGGCGACACACCTGCCCCTCCAGCTCGATCTCGGCCTGGCCCCTGTACAGAAACAGCAGCTGCCACAGGTCGGCATGCCGGTGCGGCTCGATCTCCCACTGGTGCAGGCGGCTGCGCGCCGGGATCGACTCGCTGTGCAGCAGGTCGGGCGTCGGCCAGCCCAGCGTCTCGCCGTACAGCTTGAATACCGGAATCGACACCCTGCTCATCACACCCTCGCTTCCCGACCACTGTCCGATAAACGCACCTATTAGCGAAAAGTACCGCTTTGTGCTCGGTTTGTCCCTTCAGAAGGCCAGCCGGCAAGCGAAAAATGCAGGTACTCCAATCATAAAAAGTCCAACAATCATGAAAACCCAAGTCGCGATCATCGGTGCGGGCCCGTCCGGCCTGCTGCTCGGCCAGTTGCTGCACAACGCCGGCATCTCCAACGTCATCCTCGAACGCCAGGGCCCCGACTATGTACTGGGGCGTATCCGCGCCGGCGTGCTCGAACAGGGCATGGTCGAGCTGCTGCGCGAAGCCGGGGTCGGTCAGCGCATGGACGCCGAAGGGCTACCCCATGCAGGCTTCGAGCTGGCCTTCGACGGGCGCCGCGAGCACATCGACCTCAAGGGCCTGACCGGCGGCCAGGGCGTGATGATCTACGGCCAGACCGAAGTCACCCGCGACCTGATGGCCGCGCGCGCCGACAGCGGTGCGACCACGGTCTACCACGCCGAGAACGTGCGCCCGCACGACATGAAGACTGGGCAGCCCTACGTCACCTACGAAAAGGACGGCCAGCAGCATCGCCTGGACTGCGACTACATTGCCGGCTGCGACGGTTATCACGGGGTGGCACGCCAGTCGATTCCAAGCGAGGCGCTGCAGGTGTTCGAGCGGGTCTACCCGTTCGGCTGGCTGGGCATCCTGGCCGACACCCCGCCGGTCAGCGACGAGCTGGTGTACGCGCGCCACGAACGCGGCTTCGCCCTGTGCAGCATGCGCTCGCCCACCCGCACCCGCTATTACGTGCAGGTGTCGGCCGAAGAGAAGGTCGAGGACTGGTCGGATGAGCGCTTCTGGGAGGAACTCAAGTCGCGCCTGCCCGACGAGTTGGCCGAGCGCCTGGTCACCGGCCCGTCGATCGAGAAAAGCATCGCCCCGCTGCGCAGCTTCGTGGTGGAGCCGATGCAGTACGGGCGCCTGTTCCTGGTCGGCGACGCCGCGCACATCGTGCCGCCCACCGGGGCCAAGGGCCTGAACCTGGCCGCCAGCGATGTCAGCACGCTGTACAACATCCTGCGCAAGGTCTACGCCGAAGGCCGCACCGACCTGCTGGAACGCTACTCGGCGATCTGCCTGCGGCGCATCTGGAAGGCCGAACGTTTCTCATGGTGGATGACCTCGATGCTGCACCGCTTCCCCGACAGTGACGCCTTCAGCCAGCGTATCCAGCACACCGAGCTGGACTACTTCGTGGGCTCCGAGGCCGGGCGCAGGACCCTGGCAGAAAACTACGTGGGCCTGCCCTACGAGCCCATCGAAGACGCTTAGCAGGCTATCGAGTACACTGGGTAGCACCCGGTCCCACTTGCCCAGAGCTGCCTCGTGACGCAATTGAACACTCCGCAACCCGCCCTGCGCAGCGTGCTCGTCGCGCTGATGCTGGCGATCTTCCTCGGCGCGCTGGACCAGACCATCGTCGCGGTCTCGATGCCGGCGATCTCCGCGCAATTCAACGACGTGACCCTGCTGGCCTGGGTGATTTCCGGCTACATGGTGGCCATGACCGTGGCGGTGCCGATCTACGGCAAGCTCGGCGATCTGTACGGCCGACGGCGCATGATCCTGACCGGTACCGGGCTTTTCACCCTGGCCTCGCTGTTCTGCGCGCTGGCACAGAACATGGAGCAACTGGTGCTGGCGCGGGTACTGCAGGGCATCGGCGCGGGCGGCATGGTGTCGGTCAGCCAGGCGATCATCGGCGACTTCGTGCCGCCCCGCGAGCGCGGTCGCTACCAGGGTTATTTCAGCAGCATGTATGCCCTGGCCAGCGTCGCCGGCCCGGTGCTGGGCGGGCTGCTGACCGAGTACCTGTCGTGGCGCTGGGTGTTCTGGCTGAACCTGCCGCTGGGGCTGACCGCCTGGTGGGTCACCGAGCGTACCCTGCGCGGGCTGGCCACGCCGCAACGCAAGGCGCAGGTGGACTACCCCGGCGCGGTGCTGTTGATCTTGGGCCTGACGGCCCTGCTGCTGGGCATCACCCTGATCGGCCAGGGCCAGCCCATCGGGTCCGGCCCGGTTGCCGGCCTGCTGCTGGCAGCCCTGTTCGGGCTGGGCGTATTCGTGCTGCACGAACGCCGCGCCGTCGAGCCACTGCTGCCGTTGCAGCTGTTCGGCAACCGGGTGGCAGTGCTGTGCTGGTGCACGATCTTCTTCACCAGTTTTCAGGCCATCTCGCTGACCATGCTGATGCCGCTGCGCTTTCAGAGCATCACCGGGGCGGGCGCCGACAGCGCCGCCCTGCACCTGCTGCCCCTGGCCATGGGCCTGCCGATCGGCGCCTATTGCGGCGGCCGCCTGACCAGCCTGACCGGGCGCTACAAGCCGCAGATTCTGGGCGGTGCACTGTTGATGCCGGTGGCGATCATCGGCATGGCCCTGAGCCCGATCGACGGCGTGCTGCTCAGTGGCGCGTTCATGCTGCTGACCGGCATCGCCTCGGGCCTGCAGTTCCCCACCTCGCTGGTGGCAACCCAGAGCGCAGTGGAGCCGCGGGACATCGGCGTGGCGACCAGCACCACCAACCTGTTCCGCTCGCTGGGCGGGGCGATGGGCGTGGCCTGCATGTCGGCACTGCTGCTCAGCCTGCTGCACGACAGCGGCTTCAGCCTGGCCGGCGAGGCGTTGATCGGCAGCCTCAAGGACGGCCAGGCCAGTGCGGCGGTGCAGGCGCAGTTGCTGCAGACCTTTCGCAACCTGTTGCTGGGTAGCGCCGCCGTCTCCCTGCTGGGATTGTCGGCGGCGCTGGCATTGCCCAACCGCGAGCTGCGCGGCCGGCAGTAGTCAGTTGCGCCGCTGCGCCCAGGCCACCGCCAGGCCGCTCAGGCAAATGACCGCAATGCCGACCACGCCGTAGGCGTCCGGGGTGTGATTGAAAATGAGGTAGCCGTACAGGCCGGCGAACAGGATCTGCCCGTAGCTGAAGGGCGCCAGCATGGCCGGCGCGGCATGCCGGAAGGCCTGGGTCAGCAGCATGTGCCCGAGCATCCCGCAGGTGCCCAGGCCGATCATGAACAGGCCATGCCCCAGGGTCGGCATGCTCCAGAAGAATGGCACCAGCGCGGTCATGATCAGGCTGTTGAAGATGCCGGTGAGAAAGTTGCTGGTGGTCGGGCTGTCGATGCCGCTGAGCTTGCGCGTGAGCAACTGGTAGCAGCCGAAGCAGAAGGCCGAACACAACGGCAGCAGGATTGCGGGGGTGAACAGCGCCCCGCCCGGGCGCACCACGATCAGCACGCCGACAAACCCGGCCAGCACCGCCAGCCACTGGGCGCGGCTGACCCGTTCACCCAGCAGCGGTACCGACAATGCGGTTACCAGCAGGGGCGCGAGGAAGTTCACGGCGGTGGCTTCGGCCAGGGGGATGTAACGCAGGCCGGTGGTGAAGAACAGGCTGGTGCCGATCAGGCACAGCGCCCTGGCCAGTTGCAGGCCGGGGCGGCGTGTACGCACCACCGCCGAGAAGCCGCTGCGCGGCACGAACACCACCAGCATCAGCAGGGTGTGCACCACATAGCGTGCCCACACCACCATGACGATGGCATAGAAGCCGGAAAGGTATTTGGACAGGGCATCGTGGCTGGCGAACAACAGCACCGCCATGCACATCAGGGCGATTGCCTTGAGCGGCTGCTCGGCACCTTTGAGGGTCGGGTTGTGCGCACTCATGCCAGGGCTCTATGAAAAGTTGATGGTCCTTGGGGGCAGACTACCCGGTCACCGACTACCGTTCCAAGCAGCGCCGGTGTTTTTTGTTGACCGGGCACGGGGCACGACAGGGAAACGTCCTATGCCAACCTTCACAAATGCTCACAAATGCTCAATTGCGCAGCGACGGGCTCAAGCGCAGCATATCCAGCCCGGTATCCACCCACCGCTCGGCATCCCCGGCAATATCGAAACTGTCCGGCAGCAGCAGCCAGCTGCCAATGATGCCGTCGATGTAAGCGAATATTGCAATAGCGGCACGCTGCGGGTCCATGTCCGCAGGCAATTGCCCACGCCTGACTGCATTGGTCAACGTCAGCGCTATACGCTCGTAGCAGTCGCGGGTCGTGGCCTGGCGCTGCTGACGGATCTCACACATGTCATCGGTGAATTCACACTTATGATGCAGGATCTCATTGATGCGCCGGGTACGCGGCTCGTGCAGCATCTGCTGCATCAGTTGAATCAGCAACTTGCGCATGCAGCCCAGCGGGTCCGGCTCGTCTTCGCTCTCGCCGGCCTGGGCCAGCGCCTCGATCGGCTCACGCAGGCTGTCGAGCAGGGCCTGCACCAGTTCGCCCTTGTCCTGAAAGTGCCAGTAGATGGCACCCCGGGTCACCCCGGCCAGCTTGGCGATATCCGCCAGGGTGGTACGCGCCACCCCACGGGCATGGAAAGCTTTTTCGGCGGCCTCGAGTATCTGTTGGCGGGTTTCCTGAGCTTCCTCTTTGGTGCGACGGACCATGGCAGTACAACCTCATCAAGGAGCCGGACGCGCGCTGCGGGCGTCCGGGTTCTGAGCCGGTATGGCCACTGTCGGGCCCTCTACCGGGTGTCTTAATCAAGCCTGTGGTCACCTCGACAAGGTGCGCCACGGGTATTTACAAACAAGCATGAATGTAAGTATATTCCTTAGCATCCTACTTATCCACCCGGAATTAATTTTCCCTTCATCCCGTTTCCATTACTCTTGAGCGTCTTCAGCTCTTTCGACCCGAGGATCTTCATGCAATTCAAGCCAGCTGTTTCCGCTCTGGTTTCCGCCGTCGCCCTGGCAACACTGCTCAGCGGCTGTAAAAAGGAAGAAGCGGCGCCTGCGGCGCAAGCTCCTCAGGTCGGCGTCGTGACCCTCCAATCCCAGGCCTATACCCTGACTTCCGACCTGCCGGGGCGCACCATCGCCTACCGCGTGGCCGAAGTGCGTCCACAGGTCAACGGCATCATTCTCAAGCGTCTGTTCAAGGAAGGCAGCGAGGTCAAGGAAGGCCAGCAGCTGTACCAGATCGACCCGTCGGTGTACGAGGCGACCCTGGCCAGCGCCCAGGCCAACCTGCAATCGACCCGCTCGCTGTCGGACCGCTACAAGCAACTGGTGGCCGAGCAGGCGGTGAGCCGTCAGGAATACGACGACGCACAAGCCAAACGTTTGCAGGCTGAAGCCTCGCTGCGCAGCGCACAGATCGACCTGCGCTACACCAAGGTGCTGGCGCCACTGAGCGGCCGTATCGGACGCTCGATGTTCACCGAAGGTGCGCTGGTCAACAACGGCCAGGCCGATGCCATGGCGGTGATCCAGCAGCTGGACCCGATCTACGTCGACGTCACCCAGTCTTCGGCCGAGCTGCTCAAGCTGCGCCGCGAGCTCGAAAGCGGGCAACTGCAGAAGGCCGGGGCCAACGCCGCCAAGGTCTCGCTGAACCTGGAAGACGGCACCACCTACACCCACGAAGGCCGCCTGGAGTTCTCCGAAGTCTCGGTCGACCAGACCACCGGCTCGGTAACCCTGCGCGCCGTGTTCCCCAACCCCGAGCACAACCTGCTGCCAGGGATGTTCGTGCATGCACGCCTGGCCGCCGGCGTGAATGCCAACGCGATCCTCGCCCCGCAACAAGGCGTGACCCGTGACCTCAAGGGCCAGCCCACCGCGTTGATCGTGGACAAGGACAACAAGGTCGAACTGCGCCAGCTCAAGGCCAGCCGTACCGTTGGCAGCGACTGGCTGATCGAGGAAGGCCTGAAGCCGGGCGACCGCCTGATCACCGAAGGCCTGCAGTTCGTCAAGCCGGGTATCGAGGTCAAGGTCAGCGAAGCCACCAACGTCAAGCCTGCCCAACCGTCCCAGGCCAATGCAGCGTCAGCAGGGGCCAAAGGGGAATAAACCATGTCGAGATTCTTTATCGATCGCCCCATCTTTGCCTGGGTAATCGCCCTGGTGATCATGCTGGTCGGGGCCTTGTCGATCGTCAAGTTGCCGATCAACCAGTACCCGAGCATCGCGCCGCCGGCCATCGCCATCGCCGTGACCTACCCGGGCGCCTCGGCGCAGACCGTGCAGGACACCGTGGTCCAGGTGATCGAGCAGCAGCTCAACGGTATCGACAACCTGCGTTATGTGCAGTCCGAGAGCAACTCGGACGGCAGCATGACCATTACCGCCACCTTCGAGCAGGGTACCAACCCTGATACCGCGCAGGTCCAGGTGCAGAACAAGCTGAACCTGGCCACCCCGCTGTTGCCGCAAGAAGTGCAGCAGCAGGGTATCCGCGTGACCAAGGCAGTGAAGAACTTCCTGCTGGTGATCGGCCTGGTGTCCGAAGACGGCAGCATGACCAAGGACGACCTGTCGAACTACATCGTCTCCAACATGCAGGACCCGATCTCGCGTACCGCCGGTGTGGGTGACTTCCAGGTGTTCGGTGCCCAGTACGCCATGCGTATCTGGCTCGATCCGGCCAAGCTGAACAAGTTCCAGCTGACCCCGGTGGACGTCAAGACCGCCGTGGCCGCGCAGAACGTGCAGGTGTCCTCCGGTCAGCTGGGCGGCCTGCCTGCCCTGCCCGGCACGCAGCTCAACGCCACCATCATCGGCAAGACCCGCCTGCAGACCGCCGAGCAGTTCGAGAAGATCCTGCTCAAGGTCAACCGCGACGGTTCCCAGGTCCGCCTGGGCGATGTCGCCGACGTCAGCCTGGGGGGCGAGAACTACAGCGTCAGCGCACAGTTCAATGGCAAGCCGGCCTCCGGCCTTGCGATCAAGCTGGCAACCGGGGCCAACGCCCTGGACACCGCCAAGGCACTGCGCAACACCATCGCCGAGCTGGAGCCGTTCTTCCCGCCTGGCATGAAGGCGGTGTTCCCGTATGACACCACGCCTGTGGTCACCGAATCGATCAGTGGGGTGATCCACACCCTGATCGAGGCGATCGTGCTGGTGTTCCTGGTGATGTACCTGTTCCTGCAGAACTTCCGCGCCACCGTGATCACCACCATGACCGTACCGGTGGTATTGCTCGGCACCTTCGGCATCCTTGCCGCAGCAGGCTTCAGCATCAACACCCTGACCATGTTCGCCATGGTCCTGGCCATCGGCCTGCTGGTGGACGACGCCATCGTGGTGGTGGAAAACGTCGAGCGGGTGATGTCCGAAGAGGGGTTGTCACCCAAGGAGGCGACCAAGAAGTCCATGGGCCAGATCCAGGGTGCCCTGGTCGGTATCGCCCTGGTACTGTCGGCGGTACTGCTGCCGATGGCGTTCTTCGGCGGCTCCACGGGCGTGATCTACCGGCAGTTCTCGATCACCATCGTGTCGGCCATGGGCCTGTCGGTGCTGGTCGCGCTGATCTTCACCCCGGCGCTGTGCGCCACCATGCTCAAGCCGGTCAAGAAAGGCGAGCACCATACCGCCAAGCGTGGCTTCTTCGGCTGGTTCAACCGCAACTTCGACCGCAGCGTGCAGAGCTACGAGCGCGGCGTGGGCAACATCCTGCGTCACAAGGCCCCGTACTTCCTGGCCTACATCCTGATCGTGGTGGGCATGGTGTGGCTGTTCATGCGTATCCCTACCGCGTTCCTGCCCGAGGAAGACCAGGGCGTACTGTTCGCCCAGGTGCAGACCCCGGCCGGTTCCAGTGCCGAGCGCACCCAGGCGGTGGTCGACGAAATGCGCGCCTACCTGCTGGACAAGGAGTCCGACACAGTGGCCTCGGTGTTCACCGTGAACGGCTTCAACTTCGCCGGCCGCGGCCAGAGCTCGGGCATGGCCTTCATCATGCTCAAGCCGTGGGGTGAACGTTCTGCCGAAAACAGCGTGTTCAACCTGGCAACCCGTGCCCAACAGCACTTCTTCAGCTTCCGCGACGCGATGGTGTTCGCCTTCGCCCCGCCGGCCGTACTGGAGCTGGGTAACGCCACCGGTTTCGACGTGTTCCTGCAGGACCGCGCCGGCGTCGGCCACGACAAGCTGATGGAAGCGCGCAACCAGTTCCTGGGCATGGCCGCGCAGAGCAAGATCCTCACCCAGGTACGTCCGAACGGCCTGAACGATGAGCCGCAATACCAGCTGACCATCGACGACGAACGCGCCAGTGCCCTGGGCGTGACCATCGCCGATATCAACAACACCCTGTCGATCGCCCTGGGTGCCAGCTATGTGAACGACTTCATCGACCGTGGTCGGGTCAAGAAGGTCTACCTGCAAGGCACTGCCGATTCGCGCATGAGCCCTGAAGACCTGCAGAAGTGGTACGTGCGCAACGCCGCCGGCGAGATGGTGCCGTTCTCTTCCTTCGCCAGCGGCGAGTGGAGCTACGGTGCACCCAAGCTGTCGCGTTACAACGGTGTCGAGGCAATGGAAGTACTCGGTGCGCCAGCCCCTGGCTACAGTACCGGTGAGGCCATGGCCGAGGTCGAGCGCCTGGCTGCACAACTGCCAGCCGGTGTCGGCTTCGCCTGGACCGGCATGTCGTACGAAGAGAAGCTGTCGGGCTCGCAGATGCCGGCACTGTTCGCGCTGTCGCTGCTGATGGTGTTCCTGTGCCTGGCGGCACTGTACGAGAGCTGGTCGATCCCGATCGCGGTGGTGCTGGTGGTGCCGCTGGGTATCATCGGTGCGCTGATGGCGGCCAGCATGCGCGGGCTGTCCAACGACGTGTACTTCCTGGTGGGGCTGCTGACCACCATCGGCCTGGCGGCGAAGAACGCGATCCTGATCGTCGAGTTCGCCAAGGAACTGCACGAGCAGGGCCGCAGCCTGGTCGATGCGGCGATCGAGGCGTGCCGCATGCGTCTGCGTCCGATCATCATGACCTCGCTGGCGTTCATCCTGGGCGTGGTGCCGCTGACCATCGCCACCGGCGCAGGCTCCGGCAGCCAGCACGCCATCGGTACCGGTGTGATCGGCGGCATGATCACCGCAACGGTACTGGCGATCTTCTGGGTACCACTGTTCTTCGTAAGCGTGTCGTCGCTGTTCGGTAGCAAGAAGCCCGAAGAAGAGGACGCCAAACCTGAAACCCCACGCTATGAGGCCGGGCAATGAGTAAGTCCCTGTTGTCCCTGGCAGTCACCGCCTTCATTCTCGGTGGCTGCTCGCTGATCCCTGATTACCAGACCCCCGAGTCGCCGGTGGCGGCCCAGTGGCCGCAAGGGCCGGCCTACTCGCCGACCCAGTCGGCCGACGTGGCTGCGGCCGAACAGGGCTGGCGCCAGTTCTTCCATGACCCGGCGCTGCAGCAACTGATCCAGACCTCGCTGGTCAACAACCGTGACCTGCGGGTCGCCGCGCTGAACATCGATGCCTACCGGGCGCAGTACCGCATCCAGCGGGCCGACCTGTTCCCGGCGGTCTCGGCCACCGGCAGCGGCAGCCGCCAGCGGGTGCCGGCCAACGTTTCGCAGACCGGCGAGTCGAGCATCAACAGCCAGTACTCGGCCACCCTGGGCGTGAGTGCCTACGAACTCGACCTGTTCGGTCGGGTGCGCAGCCTCAGCGAGCAGGCCCTGGAAACCTACCTGTCGAGTGAACAGGCGCGTCGTTCCACGCAGATCAGCCTGGTGGCCAGCGTGGCCAACGCCTACTTCACCTGGCAGGCCGACAAGGAGCTGCTGACGCTCACCGAAGACACGCTCAAGACCTACGAGCAGAGCTATGCCCTAACCCGTCGCAGCAGCGAAGTCGGCGTGGCCTCGGCCCTGGACCTGAGCCAGGCGCGCACCTCGGTCGAGGGCGCACGGGTCAAGCTGGCCCAGTACCAGCGCCTGGTGGCGCAGGACCTGAACAGCCTGGCCGTGCTGGTCGGCACCGGCGTGCCGGCGAACCTGCCCAACGGCATGAAACTCGACAGCGACCTGCTGGCCGACGTGCCGGCCGGCCTGCCATCGGACGTGCTGCAGCGTCGTCCCGACATCCAGGAGGCCGAGCACCTGCTCAAGGCCGCCAACGCCAACATCGGCGCGGCGCGCGCAGCGTTCTTCCCGAGCATCAGCCTGACCGCCAACGCCGGGACCCTGAGCCCCGACATGGGCGGGCTGTTCAAGGGAGGCTCGGGCACCTGGCTGTTCCAGCCGCAGATCAACCTGCCTATCTTCAACGCCGGCAGCCTGCGTGCGAGCCTGGACTACTCGAAGATCCAGAAGGACATCAACGTCGCCAAGTACGAAAAGACCATCCAGACTGCCTTCCAGGAAGTCTCCGATGGGCTGGCGGCGCGTCAGACCTTCAACGAGCAGTTGCAGGCCCAGCGTGATCTGGTTGAAGCCAACCAGGACTACTACCGCCTGGCCGAGCGTCGCTACCGTATCGGTATCGACAGCAACCTGACGTTCCTGGATGCCCAGCGCAACCTGTTCAGTGCCCAACAGGCCCTGATCAGCGACCGGCTGTCGCAGCTGGTCAGCGAGGTCAACCTGTACAAGGCCCTGGGTGGCGGCTGGTACGAGCGCACCGGTGATGCCCGCCAGCAAGCGTCGATCGAGTCGCCCAAGGGTTGATTCGATAGCGTGGCGACACAACAGCCCACCCTTCGCGGTGGGCTTTTTTGTGCATGCAAGCCTGCCCCCACCAAAAGTAACCAGACAGTTAGTGTTCGGTTATCGCCCAATTCCGCCTGTAACGAATTGATTCCCTCCTGCCTGCCACAGCACCATCCATCCGCCATCGCCCCAACATAAAAACAAGAGACGCCCTAACGATGAACACTTTCCAGCCCGCACGTCACCTGTTCCCCGGCCTGCTTGCCATAAGCTGCGCCCTGCCCGCCCTGGCCGACGAAGGGGGCTTTGTCGAAGACGCCAAGGTTGGCCTCAACCTGCGCAACTTCTACATCAACCGCAACTTCGTCGACCCGGCCAACCCCCAGGGCAAGGGCGAGGAATGGACCCAGAGTTTCATCCTCGACGCCAAGTCCGGCTTCACCCAGGGCACCGTCGGCTTCGGCGTCGACGTGCTGGGCCTGTACTCGGTCAAGCTCGACGGCGGCAAGGGTACCGCCGGCACGCACCTGTTGCCGGTACACGATGACGGCCGCCCGGCCGATGACTTCGGACGCCTGGGCGTGGCGCTCAAGGCCAAGGTCTCGAAGACCGAGCTGAAGGTCGGCGAATGGATGCCGGTACTGCCGATCCTGCGTTCGGACGACGGCCGCTCGCTGCCGCAGACCTTTCGCGGCGGCCAGCTGACCTCCCAGGAAATCGACGGCCTGACCCTGTATGCCGGGCAATTTCGCGGCAACAGCCCGCGCAACGACGCGAGCATGGACGACATGTCCATGAACGGCCGCGCCGGTATCACCTCCGACCGCTTCAACTTTGCCGGTGGCGAGTACACCTTCAACGACAAGCGCACCCTGGTCGGGGTGTGGAACGCCCAGCTCAAGGACATCTACAACCAGCAATACATCAACCTGGTGCACAGCCAGCCGCTGGGCGACTGGACCCTGGGCGCCAACCTGGGCTACTTCATCGGCAAGGAAGACGGCGCCGAGCGTGCCGGCAAGCTCGACAACCGCACCGCCTCGGCACTGCTTTCGGCACGCTATGGCAGCAACACCTTCTACGTGGGGCTGCAGAAGGTCAGCGGTGACGACCTGTGGATGCGGGTCAACGGCACCAGTGGCGGCACCCTGGCCAACGACAGCTACAACGCCAGCTTCGACAATGCCAAGGAGCGCTCCTGGCAGCTGCGTCACGACTTCAACTTCGCCGGGCTTGGCGTGCCGGGGCTGACCCTGATGAACCGCTACATCAAGGGCGACAACGTGCACACCGCCGTGGTCAGCGACGGCAAGGAATGGGCGCGGGAATCGGAGCTGGCGTACGTGATCCAGTCCGGCAGCCTGAAGAACCTGTCGTTCAAATGGCGCAACTCGACCATGCGCCGCGACTTCAGCACCAACGCATTCGACGAGAACCGCCTGATCGTCAGCTACCCGATCAGCTTTCTCTGAACCCCTTCGCCGGCAAAGCCGGCTCCTACAGGCCCGCGCTACCCTTGTAGGAGCCGGCCTTGCCGGCGAATAGGTATGTTCAGACACTACAAACTCATTACCCCTTCAGCGTGCGGCTACGCTGCCCCTGCACCCCCACCGGCACATCCCCCTGCAGCGTCACCCGGCGCACCACGCGCCCCTGGGTACCGTAGTCATCCACCGCATAATGCTGGGTCGCGCGGTTGTCCCAGATCGCCACGTCCCCGGCCTGCCAGCGCCAGCGCACGGTGTTCTCCAGGCGCGTCACATGGCTCTGCAGCAGGTTGAACAGGTGATCCGAATCGGCCTTCGAATAGCCCTTGATGCGCTTCACGAAATGCCCCAGCAGCAGGTGCTTCTCACCGCTCACCGGGTGCACCCGCACCACCGGATGCTCGGTCTCGTACACTGTCGAAGTGAACACCTTGCGGTAGTTCTCCAACTGCTCGAGGCTCACGTTCGGCTTGGTCGCGGCATAGTCGTACTCGTTGCTGTGCACCGCCCACAACTGCTCGGCCAGCGCCTGCAAGGCCGGTGACAGGTCATCGTACGCGCTGGCGGTATTGGCCCACACCGTATCGCCCCCCGACGCCGGCGCCACCACCGAACGCAGGATCGACGCCTTGGGGTACGCCTCGACGAAGGTCACGTCGGTGTGCCAGGAGTTGGCCCGACGCCCTTGCCCGCCATCGAGTTCCAGCAGGTAGCGGGTGCCGTCGCGCACCGGCACGGTCGGGTGCGCGATGGGCTCGCCCAGCAGGTGCGCGAAGGCTTCCTGGGTCTGGTCGTCCAGCTGCGTCTGGCCCCTGAAGAAGATCACCTTGTGCTGCACCAGCGCGGCCTGGATCGCCTCCACCACCGCCGGGGCCAGGTCGGCGCCTAGTGTCACCCCACGAATTTCGGCACCGATGCGCCCGGCCACCGGATGAATCTCCAGCGCATGGCTGACAGGTGCTGCGGCAAATGCGGCGTTGCTCATGGTTCGTCCCTCATCGGTTGCGTCACAGTAAGTGCCGATGAAACTCTGGCGCTATCTATATGCAAATAAGCTCTAACAGATATGCAAGTGCTTCATTGACGGAATAAGAGCTTGCATTTAAAACCCAGACTCCCGGGGCGGCAAATACCTTCGCCCTATTTTTGGAATGCCGGAAAAGCATATGGATCTTCGCCAACTGCGCTACTTCATCGCCCTCACCGAACACCGCAGTTTCGTGCGCGCCGCCGACGCCATGGGCATCACCCAGCCCGCCTTCAGCCGCAGTATCCAGGGCCTGGAGCAGGAGTTCGGCTGTGTGCTGGTGGACCGCGCCAACAAGGATCTGCGCCCCACGCCCGAAGGCCAGGTGGTGCTGCAGCACGCCCTGCGCCTGGTGCAGGGCGCGGCGCAGTTGAGCAGCGAGGTGCAGCAGATGACCAAGCTCGATGCCGGCGAGCTGCGCTTTGGCTGCGGCCCCGCGCCAGCGGTGAACCTGGTGCCGCAGGCGGTGGCGCAGTTCATCAACGCCCACCCCAAGGTGCGCACGCATTTCGAGGTTTCAAATTGGGAAAAGCTCAGCCGGGCGCTGAGCCGCGAAGAGATCGAGTTCTTCGTCGCCGACATCCGCCACTTCGAAGCCGACCCCAACTTCCAGACCCTGGCCCTGACCCCGCGCCGCGGCCTGTTCTTCTGCCGCCCCGGGCACCCGCTGCTGGCCAAGGACAGCCTGTCGACCAACGACATGTTCGACTACCCGCTGGCCTGTTCGCTGATTCCGCCGGGGGTGCGCAAGCTGCTGGCCAACCTCAGCGGCAAGACCGACTTTTCGCCGCAGATCCAGAGCGAGCATCAACCCACCCTGCTCAAGATCGTGCTCGGCACCAATGCCATCGGCATCGGCAGCGAAGAGGCCTACGGCGCGGCGGTGCAGGCCGGCGAACTGGTGCGCCTGCACTGGCGCAACCTGCCGGCCAACCTCGACAGCTTCAATGCCCGCTGCGGCATCGTCAGCCGCAGCGGCTACCGCCTGTCCCCTGCGGCGCGGGCGATGATCGAGACCCTGATCAACCTTGACCGCCAGCCTGCGCCACAGGCGCTGGTCGGGTAGCCTGCGGCGCCAGCCACTGGTCGACCTTGAACGGTTTGCGAATCAGGCGCTGCTGCGCGGCGAGGTCCACCGAGGCTTGCAGGCGGGCGAGAAAGTCGGGGTCCAGGGTCGAGTCGAACACCGCGCTCAGGCGCTCCTGGCTGAGGTCACGCTGCAGGATCGCCGGCGGGTAGCTGGCACGCTCCGACACCAGCTGGATGTAGGCGTCCTTGTTGGCATCGTCGGTCAGCCATTGCACCGCCGGCTGCTGCGCGGCGACGAACTTCTCGACCACTGCCGGGTACGCATCGACGAAGGCGCCGGCGGCCACCAGCACCGCCTGCACATTGCCCGCCCCGTCCAGATCGCGGGTATTGAGCGGCAGTTCGGCCAGGCCGCGATCGGCCAGCGCACTGATGCCGGTGGAACCCCAGGTGGCGTCGATCTGCCTGGCCGCCAGGGCGGCGATGGCCGCGCTGAAATCCAGGTTGATGACCTTGAGGTCCTTCTCGCTCAGGCCCTGGCTGGCCAGCGCGGCATCGAACGAAAGCTGCGTGGCGGTGCCACGGAACACCGCCACGCGCTTGCCCTTGAGGTCCTGCAGGGTCTTGATGCCGCTGCCCGGCACCACCCCAAGGTAGTGTTTGACCCCGCGCGCGGTGGCGGCCACCAGGCGGGTGTCGACGCCATTGGCCTTGCCGATGATCGCCGCCAGGTCGCCCAGGTAGGCGAAGTCCACCTGGCCATTGGCGAACGCCTCGTTGATGACCGGCCCCGCACCCTTGAAGTAGTTCCACTGGATGCTGATGCCGTCGGCGGCGAAGGCTTTCTCCAGCAGCTGTTGCTGTTGCAGCACGTCGGTGATGCCACCGCCCGAATGCTGGGTGCCGGCACTCAGGTCGGGCACCGCGATGCGGATCTGCTTGAGCTCGGCGCCCTGCGCCAGTGTCGGCATCCAGCCGATCACGGCGGCCAGTGCGGGGGTGGCGAACAGGCTGAAAACACGATTGATCGACAGGTTCATGGCACACAGCTCCTTGTAATGGTGCGGCCACGCTACCCATAGCGGATGCCAATCTTTAAATACTATTAAATTACATTTTAATAACCAGATTACATATAAGCCCTGTCAGGCCCGGCCCTGCGGGCTATGCATTTCACACAACCAAAATATGCTTCGAATGCATTGGCTGCGCGGCGAGTCAGCGGCTTTAAATGCAGTTCTTATCGCTCAATCGAATGTAATTTCTTCCGCATATACCCATAAGAAATATACAAATAGCGAGGCCTGCATGACCCGTACCGCCCTTTCCTCACTGGCCCCCGCCCCTGGCCTGCCGCGTCTGCGCAGCCTGCCCTGGCAGCGCCTGCAAGCCTGGTATCTGCCCGTGCTGCTGGCGGCGGTGTGGTGGCTGGCCAGCCGCAACCACTGGATGAGCGAGCAGATACTGCCACCACCTGCACTGGTATGGGACAGCGCCGTGGAACTGGGTCGCGGCGAGGTGTGGGCACACCTGGCCATCAGCCTGCAACGCCTGCTGCTGGGGCTGGTGGCCGGGGTCGGGGCCGGTGCGGTGCTCGGCGCCTGGCTGGGCTTCAGCCAGCGCGCCGAACGCCTGGTACTGCCGACTTTCAACGCCCTGGCGCAGATCCCCACGCTGGCCTGGGTGCCACTGTTCATGGTGCTGTTCGGCATCGGCGAAGTGCTCAAGCTGGTGGTGCTGGTCAAGGCGGTGATCGTGCCGGTGACCCTGCACACCCTGGTGGGCGTGCGCGATGCCCAACCGCGCCTGCGCGAAGCGGCGGCGGTACTGCGCCTGCCCACGCACCTGCTGGTTCGCCGGCTGATCCTGCCCGCTGCGCTGCCGGCGTTTCTGGCCGGTGTGCGCCTGGCCCTGGCGGCCGGCTGGACCTCGCTGCTGGCGGTCGAGCTGCTGGCCTCCAGCGAAGGCCTGGGCTACCTGATGGTGTGGGCACGACAACTGTTCATGCTCGACATCGTGTTCGTGTGCATCGCCGTGATCGGCGTGCTCGGGCTGCTGATGGACCGCGGCCTGGGCTGGCTCGACCGGCGCCTGCTGCACTGGCCGCACCCGGCCACCGCACAACTGCGGGTGCGCCCGCTGCTTGGCTGGCAGCGCCTGCATGCCCTGGGCCTGCCGCTGGCGCTGCTGGTGCTGTGGCAACTGGCAAGCCAGTACGGTTGGGTCGATGCGAACATTCTGGTGGCGCCGATGGAGGTGGTGCACAGCACCTGGGCCGGCGTGCTCGACGGCACCTTGAGCGGCGCGCTGGCCGTCAGCGTCGGGCGAGCGCTGGGCGGCCTGCTGCTGGGCGGCAGCCTGGGCTTTGCCTTCGGCCTGTTGCTGGGCCTGTCGCGCCGCGCCGAGAGCCTGCTGGGCCCGAGCCTGGCCGGGCTGCGCCAGATCGCGATCTTCGCTTGGGTGCCGCTGCTGACCGCCTGGTTCGGCCTGGGCGAACTGGCCAAATGGGTATTCGTCGGCCTGGCGGCATTCTTCCCGCTGTTCATCGCCACCCAGCGCGCGGTTGCCAGCCTGCCTGCGCAGCTCGACGAAGCCGCCCGCGTGCTGCGCCTGAGCGGTGCCCAGCGCCTGCGCAGGCTGGTGCTGCCGGGCGCCGCGCCGGGCATCTTCGCCGGGTTGCGGGTCGGCCTGATCTACGCCTGGCTGGGCACCATCGGCGCCGAGTACTTCATGCCGTCCGGCGGCGGCATCGGCAGCCTGATGATCGGCGCCCAGCAACTGCTGCGCATGGACCTGATCATGGCCGGCATGCTGCTGGTCGGCCTCACCGGCGCCCTGCTCGGCGCCGTCGGACAACACATCGAACTGCGCGCCACGCGCTGGAGACGGGCATGAACGCACTCGCTCACCCACGGGTCAGCTTCAACCAGGTCGGCAAGCGCTTCAGCGTGGCCGACGGCGAACTGGAAGCGATCCGCGATTTCAACCTGCAGATCGCCGACGGCGAATTCGTCGCCATCGTCGGCGCCAGCGGCTGCGGCAAGTCCACCCTGCTGCGCCTGCTGGTGGGCCTGGACGCCGAGTACCAGGGGCAGATCCTGATCGACGGCCAGCCGGTGCACGGCATCGGCAGCGAACGCGGCATCGTGTTCCAGGAGCACCGCCTGTTCCCCTGGCTGACGGTGGCCGAGAACATCGACCTGGGCCTGGTCAACGAGGGCCTGGAGCGCACCCGGCGCGCCCGGCGGGTGGCCGACTTCATCAGCCTGGTGGGCCTCGAAGACTTTGCCCAGGCCTACCCGCACCAGCTCTCGGGCGGCATGGCCCAGCGCGTGGCGATTGCCCGCGGGCTGGTAGCCAGCCCGCGCATCCTGCTGCTGGACGAACCCTTCGGCGCCCTCGACGCCCTTACCCGCCAGCAGATGCAGGACGAACTGCTGGCCATTCGCGAACGGGCGCGCATCACTACCCTGCTGGTGACCCACGATGTCGAGGAAGCGATATTCCTGGCCGACCGCGTGGTGGTGCTCGAACCGCGCCCGGGGCGGATCAAGCGCATCGTCGAGGTCGACCTGCCGCACCCGCGCCAGCGCGCCAGCCTGGCGTTCCACCGCCTGCGCGAAACCCTGCTGCACGAGCTGACCCACGATGAGCGCTACCTGCCGCCCGCCGTGGAGCAGATCCGCGACCTGCCCCTGACCTACCTTGCCTGCTGAGTGCCGACCATGAGCCAACGCCCCAACTTCCTGATCATCGTTGCCGACGACCTGGGCTTTTCCGACCTGGGTGCCTTCGGCGGCGAAATTGCCACGCCGCACCTGGATGCCCTGGCCACTGCCGGCCTGCGCCTGACCGACTTCCATACCGCGCCCACCTGCTCGCCGACCCGCTCGATGCTGCTGACCGGTACCGACCACCACATCGCCGGCATCGGCACCATGGCCGAGGCGCTGACCCCGGAGCTGATCGGCAAGCCGGGTTACGAGGGCTACCTCAACGACCGCGTGGTGGCGCTGCCCGAACTGCTGCGCGAGGCCGGCTACCAGACGCTGATGAGCGGCAAGTGGCACCTGGGCCTGAAGGCCGAGCTGGCGCCACATGCGCGTGGCTTCGAACGTTCGTTCGCGCTGCTGCCGGGCGCGGCCAACCACTATGGCTTCGAACCCACCTACGACGAACACACCCCCGGCCTGCTCAAATCGACCCCGGCGCTGTACATCGAGGACGACACCTTCGTCGAAGCGCTACCCGAGGGCTTCTATTCCTCCGACGCCTTCGGCGACAAGTTGCTGCAGTACCTCAAGGAGCGCGACCAGAGCCGGCCGTTCTTCGCCTACCTGCCGTTCTCCGCGCCGCACTGGCCGTTGCAGGCGCCGGCCGAGGTGGTGGCGCGCTACAAGGGTCGCTACGACGCCGGTCCCGAAGTACTGCGCCAGGAGCGCCTGGAAAAACTGCGCGCCCTGGGCCTGATCGGCGCCGAGGTGCAGGCGCACCCGGTGGATGAACAATGGCAGGCGCTGAGCGACGAACAGCGCCAGAGCTCGGCACGCGCCATGGAGGTGTACGCGGCGATGGTCGAGCGCATGGACTGGAACATCGGCCGGGTGCTCGGCTACCTGCGCAACCAGGGCCTGCTGGACAACACCCTGGTGCTGTTCATGTCCGACAACGGTGCCGAGGGCGCGCTGCTCGAAGCCTTCCCCAAGTTCGGCCCGCACCTGGCCAGCTACCTGGACCAGCACTACGACAACAGCCTGGACAACATCGGCCGCGCCAACTCCTACGTGTGGTACGGCCCGCACTGGGCCCAGGCGGCCACCGCACCGTCGCGGCTGTTCAAGGCCTTCACCACCGAGGGCGGCATTCGCGTGCCGGCCCTGCTGCACTACCCGGCACTGGCGCGCCAGGGGCAGATCAGCCATCAGTTCAGCACCGTGATGGACATCACCCCGACCCTGCTGGACCTGGCCGGCATCCGCCACCCGGGCAAACGCTGGCGCGGGCGCGACGTGGCGCCGCTGCGCGGCAAGTCGTGGCTGGGCTACCTGTCGGGCGAGACCGAGCAGGTACACGACGAGCACACCGTCACCGGCTGGGAGCTGTTCGGGCGCCGGGCGATTCGCCAGGGGCACTGGAAGGCGGTGTACATTCCGGGCCCGGTGGGGCCGGCCACCTGGCAGCTGTACGACCTGAGCATCGACCCCGGCGAGGTCCACGACCTGGCGCAGGCGCAGCCGGCAAAGCTGCAGGCCCTGCTCGGCGAATGGCAGAAGTACGTCGAGGAAACCGGGGTGATCCTCAGCCAGTCGCCGTTCCAGCCGGATTAGCCATCAGTGCCAGGCGCGCGGGGTCGAGAATCTCGATCTCGCCGTAGCTCAGGCGCAGCACGCCATCCTGCTCCAGCGCCTTGAGAATCTGGTTGGTGGTCTGGCGCGACAGCGCGAGCATCAGCGCCAGTTGCTCCTGGGACAATTGCAACACCCTCCTGGCCCCCTCTACTTCGCCGTAACCGGCGGCGATCTGCAGCAGCCGGTAGGCCACCCGCGGCGCGGCACTCATCAGGCTCTGCTGCTCCAGCGCGACAAAGGCCAGGCGCAGCTTGTGGCTCATCAGCAAGGCGAATTCACGCCAGTAATGCGGTTGCGCATCCAGCAATTTCACCAGCGCGCCCTGGGGCACCCGCAGCAGGTGGGTGGCACCTTCTGCATAGGCGTCGTGGGTACGTGGCTGGTCGTCGAACAGGCAGATCTCGCCGAACCAGTGCGGGGCCTCGATCAGGGTCAGCACCGCCTCCTTGCCCTGGGCGCTGACCGCACCGATGCGGATGGCGCCATCGAGCACCGCGTACAGTCCGCAAGGCGGGTCGCCGCGCTGGAACAGGCAGGCGCCGGCCTCCAGGCTCACGGGCCGAGCCAGGTGCAGCAGGCTATCCTGCAGGGTAGCGGGCAACTGTTTGAACCAGTGACCCTGGCGCAAGGTTGAAGCGTTCATCGGGGGCCTCGTGGTGACACTGTCGGCTAGCCGACAGACGACGGTGCCTGCGCAGGGCAAGCTCGGGCAATCCTACAGGAGGAACAACAATGAAAAGCCTCGTCGAGCACCTGAGTCAATACGCGGCCTACCACCGCGACCCACGCAACATCGCCACGCACTTCGTGGGTATCCCGCTGATCGTGGTGGCGGTCACGGTGCTGCTGTCGCGTCCGGGCATGGCATTGGGCGGGGTTTGGCTGTCGCCTGCATTGCTGGTGGCGCTGTGGTCGGCGTGGTTCTACCTGCGCCTGGACACCCGCTTCGGGTTGCTGATGAGCGTGTTGCTGGGCTTGTGCCTGTGGGCCGGGCAGGTACTGGCGGTTCAGAGCACGCTGGTGTGGCTGAGTGCGGGGCTGGGGCTGTTCGTAGTGGGCTGGGTGATCCAGTTCGTCGGCCACTATTACGAGGGGCGCAAGCCGGCGTTTGTGGACGACATCAGCGGCCTGATCGTGGGGCCGTTGTTCGTGGTGGCGGAGATGGCGTTCGTGCTGGGGTTGCGCGGGGAGTTGAAGCGGTCGATCGAGGCGAATGCGGGGCCGGTGGGTAGTCGCTCGAAAAAGGCGGCAATCTGAAGGCCCATTCGCCGGCAAGGCCGGCTCCTACAACGGCACGCACACACTGTAGGAGCCAGCCTTGCTGGCGAAGAGGCCCTGAAGATCAGGCGCGGGATTCGACGCCCAGTTCATCCCACACCGACTCCGCCAGGTGGAACGTGGCATTGGCCGCCGGGATCCCGCAATAGATCGCGCTCTGCATCAGCACTTCCTTGATCTCTTCGCGGGTCACGCCGTTGTTCGCCGCTGCCCGCAAGTGCAGCTTCAGCTCTTCATTGCGGTTCATGCCGATCAGCATCGCGATGGTGATCAGGCTGCGGGTATGGCGTGGCAACCCCGGCCGCGTCCAGATATCGCCCCACGCGTGCCGGGTGATCATTTCCTGGAACTCGCCGTTGAACTCGGTGAGGTTGCTCAGGCTGCGGTCCACATGGGCATCGCCCAGTACCGCACGCCGCACCTGCATGCCGGCCTCGTAACGTTCTTTTTCGTCCACAAGCTACTCCTCAGCGGGCCAGCAGAAAATCGATCACGCGGCGGCTGAACGGCGCGCCGACTTCAACGTTGGACAGGTGCGCCGCCTGGAACTCGGCATACTCGGCACCCACCACATGCTCCTGGATGAAGCGCCCGCCAGCCGGCGGCGTGACCGCATCGGCACTGCCGGAAATCACCAGCAGCGGCACCTTGATCTCACCCAGCTGGTCCCGGAAGTCCGCATCGCGCACCGCGCCGCAGTTGGCCGCATAGCCATCGGGCGAAGTGCCCGCCAGCATGTCGGTGATGCGCTTGGCCTGGTCCGGGTTGGCCTGCGCATAGGCCTTGGTGAACCAGCGCTCGATGGAGGCGTCGCGCAGCCCCACCATCGCCGCCTCGCGGTCGCGCAGCACCATGTCGATGCGCGGGTTCCACACCTCGTCGTTGCCGATCTTGGCTGCGGTGTTGCACACGATCAGGCGGTTCAGGCGCTCGCCGGCATGGATGCCCAGCCACTGCCCGATCAGCCCGCCCATGGACAGGCCGCAGAAATGCGCCCGCTCGATTTTCAGCGCGTCCAGCAGTGCCAGCACGTCACGCCCCAGTTGCTCGATGCTGTACGGCCCCTCGGTCACCAGCGACTGGCCATGCCCGCGGGTGTCGTAGCGCAGTACCCGAAAATGCGCGGCAAATGCCGGCAGTTGCGGGTCCCACATGGTGTGGTCGGTGCCCAGCGAGTTGGACAGCACCAGCACCGGTGCGCCCTCGGGCCCGTCGAGCCGGTAGTTCAGTACGCCATCAGCGAGTTGTACGCTAGCCACAACGGCCTCCTTCAACGCTTGAATTGTTGGTGTTCAGCCACCGCCCGCGCCACCCACACGCGGGCCTGGCCCAGGTAATGAGCAGGGTCGAGCAGGCGGTCGAGTTCGTCCGCCGACAGCTCGGCAGTCACCTGCGGATCGTCGCCCAGCACGTCGCGCAGCTGACGCTGTTCGGCCACCGCACGCTTGCAGCAGGTTTCCAGCAGGTGGTGTGCGGTGTCCCGGCCCAGTCGCTGGGCCAGCACGATGCTGACCGCCTCGGCCAGCACCAGGCCCTGGGTCAGGTCGAGGTTGCGGCGCATGCGCGCAGCATCCACTTCCAGGCCCTCGGCAATCACCTGGGCCTGGCGCAGGGCGCCGGACACCAGGCAGCAGATCTCGGGCAGGGTTTCCCATTCGGCATGCCACAGGCCCAGGCTGCGCTCGTGCTCCTGGGGCATGGCCGCGAACAGCGTGGACACCAGCCCCGGTACACGGGTAGCGGCGCCGATCAGCACCGCCGCGCCCACCGGGTTGCGCTTGTGCGGCATGGTCGACGAGCCGCCCTTGCCCGGCGCAGCAGGCTCGAACACCTCCGCCGCCTCGGTCTGCATCAGCAGGCTAACGTCGCGCCCCAGCTTGCCCAGGCTGCCGGCGATCATGCCCAGCACCGCGGCGAACTCCACCAGGCGGTCACGCTGGGTATGCCAGGGCTGCTCGGGCAGGCTCAGCCTGAGCTGCCCGGCCAGCGCCTCGGCCACCGGCAATGCCTTGTTGCCCAGTGCCGCCAGGGTGCCGGAGGCGCCGCCGAACTGCAGGCTCAGCAGGCGCGGCTTGAGCTCCTGCAGGCGCTGACGGTGACGGGTGAGTGCACCGAGCCAGCCGGCGATCTTCATGCCCAGGGTCACGGGCGTTGCATGTTGCAGCCAGGTGCGCCCGGCCAGCGGCGTGTCGGCATGCTGCAGCGCCTGGTGCGCCAGGCTGTCGGCCAGGCGCGCCAGGTCGGCTTCGATCAGGCCCAGGGCATCGCGCAATTGCAGCACCAGCCCGGTGTCCATCGCATCCTGGCTGGTAGCGCCCAGGTGCACGAAGCGCTCGGCTTCGGGCACGCCGCTGGCAATCACCTTGCCCAGCGCCTTGACCAGCGGGATGGCCGAGTTGCCGGCCACCGCGATGGCCTCGGCCAGGGCCGCGAAGTCATAGCGCTCGGCCTGGCAGGCCGCTTCGATCGGTGCCACCGCCACCTGCGGGATCAGCCCCACCGCCGCTTCGGCGCGGGCCAACGCGGCTTCGAAATCGAGCATGCCCTGCACCCGGCCACGGTCGGAAAACACGGCGCGCATGGCCGGCGCGGTGAAGTAGGCATCGAACAGCTGATTGCCCGGACGTTGGTTCATCGGTGGTCCTTCTCAATGATCGTGGTGCAGGTATGCCGCCTGCTTGGGCAGGCGCAGGCTGAACAGGAAGGCAATCGCCATCATCACCGTAACGTACCAGTAAAAGGCGTTTTCCATGTTCAGCGACTTGAGCCCCAGTGCCACATATTCGGCCGAGCCGCCGAAGATCGCGTTGGCCACCGCGTAGGCCAGGCCCACGCCCAGCGCACGTACCTGCGGCGGGAACATCTCGGCTTTGACCAGCCCGCTGATCGAGGTGTAGAAGCTCACGATGGCCAGCGCCAGGGTGATCAGCACAAAGGCCAGGAACGGGCTGGTGACGGTTTTCAGGGTAAGCAGGATCGGCACCGTGCACAGGGTGCCCAGGGCGCCGAACCAGAGCATCGAGTTGCGCCGGCCGATGCGGTCCGAAAGCATGCCGAACAGCGGCTGCATGCACATGTACAGGAACAGTGCGCCGGTCATGATGAAGCTGGCGGTCTTGGCGCTCATGCCCGCAGTGTTCACCAGGTACTTCTGCATGTAGGTGGTGAAGGTGTAGAAGATCAGCGAGCCGCCGGCGGTGTAGCCAAGCACGGTGATGAACGCCGCCTTGTGGTTGCGGAACAGGCCGCCGAGGCTGCCGGCATCCTTGTCGTTGCGGGTTTCGGCGCTGCTGGTCTCTTCCAGCGAGCGACGCAGGAACAGCGAGATCACCGCCGCGATGGCACCCACCACGAACGGGATGCGCCAGCCCCAGGCGCGCAGCTCATCTTCGGTGAGCAGTTGCTGCAGGATCACCACCACCAGCACCGCCAGCAGTTGCCCGCCGATCAGGGTCACGTACTGGAACGAAGCAAAGAAACCGCGTTGGCCGCGCAGGGCCACCTCGCTCATGTAGGTGGCGGTGGTGCCGTATTCGCCGCCCACCGACAGGCCCTGGAACAGCCGCGCCAGCAACAGCAGCGCCGGTGCCCAGGCACCGATGCTGGCGTAGGTCGGCAGGCAGGCGATCACCAGCGAGCCGGCGCACATCATCAGCACCGAGATCATCATCGAATTCTTGCGCCCGTGGCGGTCGGCCACACGGCCGAACAGCCAGCCGCCGATGGGCCGCATCAGGAACCCGGCGGCGAACACGCCGGCGGTGTTGAGCAGCTGCACCGTCGGGTCGTCGGAGGGGAAGAAAGCCGGGGCAAAGTAGATCGCGCAGAAGGCATAGACGTAGAAGTCGAACCATTCCACGAGGTTGCCCGAGGAGGCACCGACGATGGCGAAAATGCGTTTGCTGCGTTCTTCGCCGGTGTAATGGATTGAAGTCATGGCAATTCACTCTGGGAGGATGTCTGAAGTCTAGACACACTCGGTAACACTCACGTTCCACAGAACAATCACCCCGCTGCCCCGACCTTGCGTGGAGGTCGCAGCAGCGAGGTCATTGATTTACACGCGCTCGATGGCCAGGGCCAGGCCCTGCCCGACACCCACGCACATGGTCGCCAGGCCTTTGCGCCCGCCGGATTTCTCCAGCTGGTGCAGCGCTGTCAGCACCAGGCGTGCGCCGCTCATGCCCAACGGGTGACCCAGGGCAATGGCGCCGCCGTTGGGGTTGACCTGCGGCGCGTCGTCGGCAATGCCGAGTTCGCGCAGCACGGCCAGGCCTTGGCTGGCGAAAGCTTCGTTGAGCTCGATCACGTCGAAATCGGTGACCGCCACGCCCAGGCGCTCGATCAGCTTGCGCACCGCCGGCACCGGGCCGATGCCCATTACCCGGGGGGCAACGCCGGCACTGGCCATGCCGAGCACGCGCGCGCGCGGGGTCAGGCCATGCTTTTGCACCGCCTCGGCCGACGCCAGTATCAGCGCCGCGGCGCCGTCGTTGACGCCCGAGGCGTTGCCGGCGGTGACCGTCTTGTCCGCGCCGTTGACCGGCTTGAGCCTGGCCAGGGCTTCGAGGGTGGTATCGGCGCGCGGGTGTTCGTCGTGCTCGACCACGGTCTCGCCCTTCTTGTGCGCGATGCGCACCGGCACGATCTCTTCGGCGAAGTAGCCGGCGGCCTGGGCCTTGGCGGTGCGCTGCTGGCTGCGCAGGGCGAAGGCATCCTGGTCGGCGCGCGATACCTGATAGTCGTCGGCCACGTTGTCGGCGGTCTGCGGCATCGCGTCCACGCCGTACTGGGCCTTCATCAGCGGGTTGATGAAGCGCCAGCCGATGGTGGTGTCTTCCAGCTTCATGTTGCGCGAGTAGGCGCTTTCGGCCTTGCCCATCACGAACGGTGCACGGGACATCGACTCGACGCCGCCGGCAATCGCCAGCTCCATCTCGCCGCTGGCAATGGCGCGAAACGCCGTGCCGATGGCGTCCATGCCCGAGGCGCACAGGCGGTTGAGGGTCACACCCGGCACGCTGTCGGGCAGCCCGGCCAGCAGCAGGGCCATGCGCGCTACGTTGCGGTTGTCTTCACCGGCCTGGTTGGCGCAGCCGAAGAACACTTCGTCGAGCTGGTCCCATTGCACGGTGGGGTTGCGCTCGATCAGGGCCTTGAGCGATACCGCCGCCAGGTCGTCGGCGCGCACGCCGGCCAGGGCGCCGCCGAAGCGGCCGATGGGGGTGCGAATCGCGTCGCAGATGAATACGTCACGCATCAGGCTTCTCCCGGCGCTTGGCCGTGGGCGGCCGCCGTGCGCGCTTCGAGGTCGCGCAGCGCAGTCAGCTCGACTTCGCTCGGCGCCACGGTGGTTTCGACGCTGTCGGCAAAGCGGATCGCCCAGCCGGTGGCGGCGACGATCTGCTCGCGGGTCACACCCGGGTGAATCGAGGTGACCACGAATTCGTTGCTGCCGGCTTCAGGTTCCATGATGCACAGGTCGGTGATGATGCCCACCGGGCCGGCACCGGGCAGGCCCAGGCGTTTGCGCGAGTCCACGCCTTCGCCGTGGCCGACCGAGGTGATGAAGTCGAGCTTGTCGACGAAGGCGCGCGAGGACTGCTTGAGGATGATCAGCACGGTCTTGGCGGAGCCGGCGATTTCCGGTGCGCCACCGGCACCCGGCAGGCGTACCTTGGGCTGGTGGTAGTCGCCGACCACGGTGGTGTTGATGTTGCCGAAACGGTCGACCTGGGCGGCGCCCAGAAAGCCCACGTCGATGCGCCCGCCCTGCAGCCAGTAGCGGAAGATCTCGCCGGTGGGCACCACGGTATCGGCGGTTTCGGCCAACTCGCCGTCACCGATGGACAGCGGCAGTACCGTTGGCTTGGCGCCGATAGGGCCCGATTCGTAGATCAATACCACGTCGGGCGAAGAGGTCAGGCGTGCCAGGTTGGCGGCCTTGGACGGCAGGCCGATGCCGACGAAGCACACAGCGCCGTTGCGCAGGCGGCGGGCAGCGGCAACGGTCATCATTTCATTGGTGGAGTAGCTCATTGTGCAGCCTCCGAAGCGCTGGCCAGTTTTGCCTTGAAGGCAGGGAAGTCGGCGGTGCCGCGAATGTATTCGTCGATCCAGGCGGTGAAGGTCTCACGGCTGCGGGCAATCGGGTCCCAGGCCTGGTAGAAGCGGTTGTCACGCTCGGAGTAGCCGTGCGCGTAGGACGGGTGCGCCCCGCCCGGTACCAGGCACACTGCCGACAGTGCCCAGGTGGGCAGCACGCAGGCATTCATTGGCGCGTTGAGGTCGTCGACGATCTCTTCCACGGTGACGATGCAGCGCTTGGCGGCCAGGGCGGCCTCCTTCTGCACACCCAGGATGCCCCACAGCAGCACGTTGCCCTTGCGGTCGGCCTTCTGCGCGTGGATCACGGTGACATCCGGGCGAACCGACGGCACGGCGGCCAGCACCTCACCGGTGAACGGGCAGGTCACGCTCTTGATCAGCGGGTTGACCTTGGGCAGGTCGGAGCCGGCGTAGGCGCGCAGCACCGCGAACGGCAGGCCCGAGGCACCGGCAACGTAGGCGTTGGCGAGGTCGGCGTGGCTGTGTTCTTCGATTTCCATGGCGTGCGGCCACTGCTTCTCGACCGCGTCACGCAGGCGGTGCAGCGACCCGACACCCGGGTTGCCGCCCCACGAGAAGATCAGCTTGCGGGCGCAGCCGGCGCCGATCAGCTGGTCGTAGATCAGGTCTGGGGTCATGCGCACCAGGGTCAGATCCTTCTTGCCCTGACGAATGATTTCGTGCCCGGCGGCGGTCGGGATCAAATGCGTGAAGCCTTCAAGGGCGACGCTGTCGCCGTCGTTGACGAACTGCTTCACGGCGTCGTGGAGCGAGAGGATTTCAGCCATTGCAGACTCCTGGAGAGCGGTTTCAGAGGTGCCTCTGGGCGGCACCGGCATGAGCTCAGATTAAGGCGGCGCATTGGCCCGTACAATCCGATAATCGCCATAGCGTTCGATTATCGAACGTATTGTTGTTGTGCTAAGGATCCACAAACCATCGCGGGTCAAGCCCGCTCCCACAGGTACGGTGGAGATCCATGTGGGAGCGGGCTTGACCCGCGATAGGGGCGCTACTGCCAGCCGGTCAGGTCGCGTCAGCGTGGCTCACCACACCCTTGATCACCACCGCCACCGTCGCGATCGCGGCCGGGATCACCAGGGCCGTCAGCACCTGTTCGAAGTTCCAGCCCAGGCCCAGCAACGTGGCGCCCATCCAGGCCCCGAGAATCGCGCCAAACCGGCCGATGCCCAGCATCCACGACACGCCGGTGGCGCGGCCCTGGGTGGGGTAGAAGCGCGCCGCCAGCGACGGCATCGCCGACTGCGCCCCGTTCACGCACATGCCGGCAATCAGCACCAGGGTCGCCAGCAGCGTGATGTTGCCCAGGCTCTGGCCCACCGCGTAGGCGAACACCCCGGCCAGCAGGTAGAAGGTGCCGATCACCTTGTGCGGGTTGTAGCGGTCCATCGCCCAGCCTACCGCCACCGCACTGAGCACGCCGCCGAACTGGAACAGCGCACCGATGAACGCCGCCTGCTCCATGCTCGCGCCGCTGTCACGCATCAGCGTGGGCAGCCAGCTGGTCAGCAGGTAGACGATCACCAGGCCCATGAAATAGGTCAGCCACAACAGCAGCGTGCCGACGCTGTAGGTGCCCGAGAAGATCACCGCGAACACGTTGCGCGCCTTGACCGTCTTCTGTTCCGGCACGCTGAAGCTGGCAGCCTGGTTGACGATGCCCGGTTCGATCGGCGCCAATGTGCGGCGTACCCGGTCGGTGCCCTTGTTGCGCACCACCAGGTAACGCGCCGACTCCGGCAGCCACACCATCAGTACCACCACCAGCAGAAGCGGCAGGATGCCGCCGATCAGCAGCAGGCTGTGCCAGCCGAACATCGGGATCAGCTTGGCGGAAATGAACCCGCCACCGGCCATGCCCAGGTTGAAGCCGCAGAACATGCTG
The DNA here is from genome assembly GCF_049942755.1 of Pseudomonas palmensis. Lineage (NCBI taxonomy): Bacteria > Pseudomonadati > Pseudomonadota > Gammaproteobacteria > Pseudomonadales > Pseudomonadaceae > Pseudomonas > Pseudomonas palmensis. Next base: position 3,389,947 of record NZ_CP187958.1, on the reverse strand, counting down.
GTGACCAGCAACGACTTGTGCCGCTCGGGGGTGTATTCGGACAGCAGCGTGGTGGCGTTCGGCATGCCGGCGCCCAGGCCCAGGCCGGTCAGAAAGCGCAGCACCAGCAACTGGTCGACGTTGGTGGCATAGGCCGAGGCCAGGCTGAACGCGCCGAACAGCAACACCGCGCCCACCAGCACCACCTTGCGCCCGAAACGGTCGGCCAGCGGCCCCGAGCCCAGCGCACCGAACACCATGCCGATCAGCGCAGCGCTCATCACCGGGCCCAGGCTGGCGCGGTCGATGCCCCAGTCCTGGGACAGTGCCGGGGCAATGAAGCCCATCGCGGCGGTGTCCAGGCCGTCGAGGAACACGATCAGAAAGCACAGGATGACCACCCGCCATTGGTAACGCGACAACGGCTGGGCATTGATGAACGACTGCACATCCAGGCAGTTTCCAACAGCAGCTTGGGGACTATTCATTGTTTTTATCCAGAAGATGCGCGCGAGTGTGCGGGTGCGCGCGTGAACGGCACAGACGGTCGGGTACGGGTCTTTTGGAAAGGGTCAGCTACCGTGCAGCCGGCAGGCGGGCAGGTACAGGCTGAAGCAGGACAGGGTGCAGGTCATGGGGTGTTCTCTCGCTCATTATTATTGGAGGCCGTCAGGGGCCACTTGATGCGAGGGACATTAATAAGGCGCGCGACGCGGCGCAATTCGATAAACGCAAGACTGTGCGTTTATCGAACAGGAACCGCTCGACGCATTCAACTGAACAGCTGGGTACTCAGGTCGCGGCTGGCCGCCACCATGATCGGCAGGAACTTCTGCTCCAGCTCGCTGCGACTCACCCGCCCGGCGTGGGTGCTGATGTTCAGCGCCGCCAGCACCTGGCCGGAGGCGTCGTACACCGGCACCGCGATCGAACGCAGGCCCTGCTCCAGCTCCTGGTCGACCACGCACCAGCCCTGCTCGCGCACCTGCTGGAGGATTTCCAGCAAGGCTGCCGGGTCGTGCACGGTACGGCTGGTCTTGGCCTGCAGGTCGGCGTGCTCCAGGTATTCGTGCAGGGTGGCGTCGTCCAGCGCCGCCAGCAGGATGCGCCCCATCGAGGTGCAATAGGCCGGCAGGCGCCCGCCCACCGACAGGTCCACCGAAATAAGGCGCTGCACCGTCGCCGAGCGGGCGATGTAGAGAATGTCGTCACCTTCGAGGGTGGCCATGTTGCAGGCCTCGTGCAGTTGGTCGCTCATGCGGTCCAGGTACGGCTGCGCCGATACCGCCAATGGCGTCGAGGACAGGTAGGCATGACCCAGGGTCAGCACCTTGGGCAGCAATGAATAGGTGCGCCCGTCGGTGGTGGCATAGCCGAGCTTGATCAGCGTGTGCAGGCAACGGCGAACCGCCGCGCGCGGGATCTCGGTGCGGTGGCTGATCTGGGCGATGGTCAGGTGCCGCTTGCGCTCCTGGAACGCCTGCACCACCGCCAGGCCCCGCGCCAGCGACGTCATGAAATCCGGGTCGCCGGTGAACGCCTGGATGCGCTTGGCCGGCGAGGCCACGATGGGCGGCGCCAACGAAGCGAAAGAGCTGCGCACGTTGTCGTTCAGGCCTGGGCCCTTGCCCCCTGTTTCTTCACTCATGACTCACCTCGGCAAACTTCACTTGGGCGATTATCGAACCATCGGCCGATAATCGCAATTGACCGATGCCTACAATTGCTTATACCTTTCGCCTGCCACATGTGGCTTCTTGGAGAGACTGGTCAGGTACCCACCGTAGAAGTCCCAGGCACGGCCTTGCCCACCAGCAAGGCCGTTTTTGCTTCTGCCGGGCTGACAGGCCCCGACAGAAGGTGTAAAACAGCCATTCAACTGCAATCACCCTCGTCCTATATAGACGCTCGACACAATGGCCTGCGCCGCTGTCGTCGGGTTAAACGTGCTTGTGTTGAAATCGGCATCAACTCCAACTTCAGGAAAGACTGTGACGAAAGATGAACTGCGCGCTGAACTCGAGCGCCAGGAACAACGTTACAAGGACGTTTATGGCGGAGAAGTCACCACATACGCCGCCCAACCAGACCCCGAACGCAAACCCTGGCGCAAACGTGCCAGCCTGCTGGACCAGGCATTTGCCGTGGAACTGCAAAAGATCGAAAAGGAGCTCAGCCCACAGGAGCCCTGACCCTCGGACAAAGCGCCCGCCCCTGGGCACGGCACCGGCACGAAGACGGTGCCTTGGGCGACCCTTGCGGCGTCGAAGATGAAACCGTTACGTAATCTCACAAATTTAATACGGTCGTTTGAATTATTCAGCCGTGGAAAACATCGGTTTTTTCTTGACCGTTCGCGTTATTTTTTCTGATTTTTGCCGATCTTTCTCGATTACCCTCCCCTCCTGCAGTGCCCTGCCCCCCCGCAAAAGCGCCCCGACCGGTCAGCACCTAGTGCATCGATTACCCAGGATTTCTGGCATAATCGCGCCCCCTTATGACCGGGTCAGAATTCCTTCATGATCGATTTATTCAGCGGACTTGATGCCTGGGTACTGGTGAGCCTGTTGCTCGCCTTGACCTTCGTGCTCGCCTTCGAGTTCATCAATGGCTTTCATGACACCGCCAATGCGGTAGCGACTGTCATCTATACCAAAGCCATGCCGCCGCACCTGGCCGTGTTCTTTTCCGGCGTGTTCAATTTCCTTGGCGTCCTGCTGGGCGGAGTCGGGGTGGCATATGCCATCGTGCACCTGCTGCCGGTGGAGCTGCTGATCAATGTGAACACCGGGCATGGCCTGGCCATGGTCTTCTCGCTGCTGGCCGCGGCCATCGCGTGGAACCTGGGTACCTGGTACTTCGGCATCCCGGCGTCCAGCTCGCACACCCTGATCGGCTCGATCCTGGGCGTGGGCCTGGCCAACGCGCTGCTCAACGACATTCCACTGGGTGACGGGGTCAACTGGCAGAAGGCAATCGACATCGGCATGTCGCTGGTGCTCTCGCCCATGGCCGGCTTTGCCGTGGCCGCGCTGGTGCTGATCGGCCTGAAGTGGTGGCGCCCGCTGTCGAAGATGCACAAGACGCCTGAACAGCGCCGCAAGCTCGACGACAAGAAGCACCCGCCGTTCTGGAACCGCCTGGTACTGGTCATTTCGGCCATGGCCGTCAGCTTCGTGCACGGTTCCAACGATGGTCAGAAAGGTATCGGCCTGATCATGCTGGTGCTGATCGGCATCGTGCCGGCGCAGTTCGTGCTGGACCTGAACAGCACCACCTACCAGATCGAGCGTACCCGTGACGCGACCCTGCACCTGAGCCAGTTCTACCAGCGCAACAGCGAAACCCTGGGCGAATTCCTGGCACTGGGCAAGGCCAAGGCCGGTGACCTGCCGGAGCAGTTCAGCTGCAATCCACAACAGACCGAGCCGACCATCACCGCGCTGCAGCAGTCGCTCAACGGCGTGGCGGACTACCATTCGCTGACTGCCGAGAAGCGCGTGGAAGTGCGGCGTTACCTGCTGTGCCTGGATGACACGGCGAAAAAGGTCAGCAAGTTGCCAGGCCTGGAAGCACGTGAAAAGGCCGACCTGGACAAACTGCGTCGTGACCTGACCGCGACCACCGAGTACGCGCCGTTCTGGGTGATCCTGGCGGTGGCCCTGGCCCTGGGCCTTGGGACCATGGTGGGCTGGAAGCGTGTGGTACTGACCATTGGCGAGAAGATCGGCAAGCAGGGCATGACCTATGCCCAGGGCATGTCGGCGCAGATCACCGCAGCCTGCGCGATTGGCGCGGCCAACATCTTCAGCCTGCCGGTGTCGACCACCCACGTGCTGTCGTCGGGTGTGGCCGGGACCATGGTGGCGAACAAGAGCGGCCTGCAAGGCGGCACCGTGCGCACCATTCTGCTGGCCTGGGTACTGACCCTGCCAGCGACCATCGCCTTGTCGGCGGGGTTGTTCTGGTTGGCGTCCAAAGCCATCGGTTGAAATGACGCTGCACCGCAGAAGGGTCAGCCATTCAGTTGGCTGGCCCTTTTTTCATGGCCCTGCGCAAACGCACTGTCATTTATGTCAGTAGACGATGGGCCACCTGCAGCGCACCCTCCTTTTCACGCCGACAAGGAGAATGCACATGTCGAAGGACGGCCATATCCACGCTTGCGCTGGCGCCATGCACATCGCCCGGGCCCTGCACAGCGCCATGCGTTTGCCCAATGGCGATGTGCTGGTTGCCGGCGGCATCACCAATGGCGGGCATGCCACCGACAGCGTGGAACGCTTCAGCCTTGACCAGCGCGAATGGAAGCAACAACCCCCCAAGCAGAAGGCGGCATTCTCGCAACTCACGGTCATTCTCGACGACGGGTCCTTTCTGCTGGTGGGCGGCTCGCAAACCGGAGAAGCCAGCGACCACGTCGAGCGCTTCGACCCCATCCGCTCGTGCTGGACAACGCTGCGCAGCCTCCAGGTTGCCCGCTTCAGCCACACCGCTACGTCATTGTGGGGCGGCACGAACAAGGTGCTTGTCATCGGCGGCAACCACCTCAAGGGCGATACCGGTAAAGTGCTCGACATCGTCGAGCTGTACGACGTCGCCAGCGACGAGTGGCATCAGCTCGGTGAGCGCAGTCAGGCACGCATGAACCACAGCGCCACGTTGCTCGACTCCGGCAAGGTGCTGATTATCGGCGGCTATGCCCCCGACCAGGCACTGGCCCACTGCGAACTCTTCGACCCGCAGACCGGGCGGTTCGAGCCGACCACGCCACTGCCTGCCCCCGCATGCAACATACGGCCACGCTGCTGAACAATGGCCAGGTGATGGTGGCGGGTGGCACCTGCATGCCGTTTGGTGAAAGTGCACTGGAATCGTTTTTGTACGATCCGCTATCCAATACCTGGCGAAGTGGCCCGCCCATGCAGCGTGGACACCAGGGGCACACCGCCACGCTGCTGCCCGATGGTCGGCTGCTGCTGGCCGGCCATACCAGACTGCCCTACCGCCCCAGCGCCGAGCTGTACGACCCTCGCCAGGATGCATGGGTGCTGGGCAGCGAGCTGAACGAACCGCGTTTCTCCCACAGCGCCACGTTGCTGCCCGACGGTCAGGGCGTGCTGCTGTGCGCAGGCCAACTGCTCACACCCGACACGGCCTATACACGAAGCTGCGAGCACTGCTGCGGCCCCTTGGCACAACCTGCCGAGCCTGCGCAGGGCACCGGCTCGATGCCTTCGGGCCCGCTTGAGAACCTGCCGGCGAACCGGCAACTCCACTGCCTCGACGCCTTGTCAGCGGCGCTTGCTGCCCCCCAGCAGTGAGCCCATCAAGCCCCGCACCAGTTGCCGTCCGAACTGATTGGCCGCCTGGCGCACCGCCGACTTGATCGCCTGCCCCGCCGCGCTCTGCAAGAACTCCCCGGCCTTGTCGGCCAGGCTTTCCTCGGCCGGCGCCTGCTGCGCCGATGGTACCTGCCCCTTGCGCGCCATCAATATCTCGTACGCCGACTCCCGATCGATCGGCTTGTCATAGCGCCCCTGCAACGGCGACGCCGCAATCAGCGCCGCCCGCTCGGCCTCGCTCAACGGCCCGATGCGCGATTGCGGCGGCGCGATCAGTACCCGCTCGACCATGCCCGGCGTGCCCTTGTCCTGCAGGGTGCCCACCAACGCCTCGCCAATGCCAAGCTCGGTCAGCACCGCCAGGGTGTCGAACGCCGGGTTCGGCCGAAACCCATCGGCCACCGCCCGCAGCGACTTCTGCTCCTTGGCCGTGAACGCACGCAAGCCATGCTGGATACGCAGGCCGAGCTGGGCGAGCACATCGTCCGGCAGGTCGCCCGGCGACTGAGTCACGAAATACACCCCCACCCCCTTGGAACGAATCAACCGCACCACCTGTTCCAGACGATCCTGCAAGGCCTTGGGCGTGCCGCTGAACAACAGGTGCGCCTCATCGAAAAACAGCGCCAGCAGAGGCTTGTCCGCATCGCCACGCTCGGGCAACTGCTCGAACAGCTCCGCCAGCAACCACAGCAGGAAGGTCGCATACACCTTCGGCGCCTCGTGCACCAGGCGGCTGGCATCGAGCAGGTGGATGCGCCCGCGCCCGTCGGCAGCAGGCTGCAGCAGGTCTGGCAACTGCAACGCCGGCTCACCGAACAGAGCCTCGGCCCCTTGCTGCTCCAGGGTCGCCAGGCGCCGCAACAGGGCCTGGCTGGAACCGCTGGTCATCAGCGCACTGTCTTCGCCGAGCACCTGCGGGTTGTCCTTGAGGTGGCCGAGCAGCGCCTTGAGGTCCTTGATGTCCAGCAGCAACAGGCCCTCGCGATCGGCCACCTTGAACGCCGCATACAGCGCCGCCTGCTGGCTGTCGTTGAGTTCGAGCAGGTTGCCCAGCAGCAACGGGCCCATTTCGCTCAAGGTCGTGCGCAACGGGTGCCCGGACTTGCCGTGCACATCCCACAGGGTCACCGGATACGCCTGCGGCCGATGCTCGAGCCAGGGCATGCCGGCAATCCGCTCGGCCACCTTGCCCTGCGGGTTGCCCACCGCACCCAGGCCGCACAGGTCGCCTTTGACGTCGGCAGCGAACACCGCCACGCCGGCATCGCTGAAGGCCTCGGCCAGGTGCTGCAAGGTCACGGTCTTGCCGGTGCCGGTGGCCCCGGCAACCAGTCCGTGACGGTTGGCCAGACGCATGGCCTGGCACACCGGCTGCCCCGCCAGGTCCGCACCGAGAATGAACTGCGAAGAGTCAGGCATGTTTTTTCACCCTCTGTTCAAGCTTTAGTAGTACTCGGCCGATACCAAGTGTTGATGTTTCACCCAGAAAGTCAGGAAAAGCCCGACAAGGACATGGGAACTGCACTGCTTTCAAGATGCCTTTGTGCGAATGACCCGGATATAAAGACCTTAGCGGACCCAATACGCCATGAATAAAAGCTTCCGTTTCAGCCATAAGATCTTGCTGGCTGCTTCCCTGATCGTCCTTGTGGCCTTCACCCTCTTTACTCTCTACAACGATTACCTGCAGCGTAATGCGATTCACGAAGATCTGGAAAACTATGTCGGCGAAATGGGCGATGCCGCCTCGACCAACATCAAGAACCTCTTCGAAGGACGCCTGCTGCTGGTAGAGAACCTGGCACAGAACATCGCGGCAGCTCCCGGCAACCTCGATTCGCTGCTGGACCAGAAGGTGCTGGCGTCGAGCTTCATCACGGTGTACATGGGCAAGACCGACGGCGGCTTCACCGTGCGCCCGGTGATCCAGATGCCTGACGGCTACGATCCGCGCATCCGCGACTGGTACAAGGACAGCATGGCGGCCAACGGCCCGACCCTGACCGAACCCTACCTGGACATCAGTACCGGCAAGATGGTGATCGGCATGAACGCCACAGTGTCGCGCGAACTGGGCGTGGTCGGTGGCGACATGGAGCTGGACGCCCTGGTCAAGATCATCAACTCCCTGAATTTCGGCGGCATGGGCTACGCGTTTCTGGTGAACGACCAAGGCAAGATCCTGGTGCACCCGGACAAGGACCTGGTGATGAAGTCGCTGTCGGACCTGTACCCGAACAACACCCCGCGCCTGACCAAGGAACTGACCGAGGTCGAGAACAACGGCCAGACCCGTATCCTCAGTTTCGCACCGGTCAAAGGCCTGCCATCGGCCAACTGGCACATCGGTCTCTCGATCGATAAAGAAAAAGCCTACGCGATGCTGAGCAAGTTCCGCACCTCGGCGGTGATCGTCACCGTGATTGCGGTGGCCATCATCATCGCCCTGCTCGGCATGCTCATCCGCGTGCTGCTGCAACCGCTGCACATCATGACCCGCGCCATGGAAGACATCGCCCAGGGCGAAGGCGACCTGACCAAGCGGCTGAGCATCCACAGCAACGACGAATTCGGCACCCTGGGCCGCGCCTTCAACCACTTCGTCGAGCGTATCCACAGCTCGATCCGCGAAGTGTCCTCGGCCACCCAGCAGGTCAACGAAGTGGCACTGCGCGTGGTCAGCGCCTCCAACTCCTCGATGGTCAACTCCGACGAGCAGGCCAACCGCACCAACAGCGTGGCCGCCGCGATCAACGAGCTGGGCGCCGCTGCCCAGGAAATCGCCCATAACGCCGCGCAAGCCTCGCAGCAGGCCAGCTCTGCACGCCACCTGGCCGAAGAGGGCCAGCAGGTGGTAGACCGCAGCATCCAGGCGATGAACCGTCTGTCGGACCTTATCTCCACCTCCAGCTCGCACATCGAGACGCTCAACAGCAAGACCGTGAACATCGGTCAGATCCTCGAAGTGATCACCAGCATCTCGCAACAGACCAACCTGCTGGCCCTCAACGCGGCCATCGAGGCGGCCCGTGCCGGTGAAGCCGGGCGCGGGTTTGCCGTGGTGGCCGATGAAGTGCGCAACCTGGCCCACCGTACCCAGGAGTCGGCACAACAGGTGCAGAGCATGATCGAAGAGCTGCAGGTCGGCGCCCGCGAGTCGGTCGACACCATGAGCCAGAGCCAGCGCCACAGCCAGGACAGCGTCTCGATCGCCAACCAGGCCGGCGAGCGCCTGGGCAGCGTGACCCTGCGTATCGGCGAGATCGACGGCATGAACCAGTCGGTGGCCACCGCCACCGAAGAGCAGACCTCGGTGGTCGAGTCGATCAACATGGACATCAACGAAATCAACATGCTCAACCAGGAAGGCGTGGAGAACCTGCAGGCCACCCTGCGTGCCTGTTCCGACCTGGAACAGCAGGCCGGCCGCCTCAAGCACCTGGTCGGTACCTTCCGCATCTGACCGCGCGCGCCCGGCGGCTTGCTCGCCGGGCGCGCAACATGATCGAACAAACTATCCTTCACTGAGGTCCACCCTAGGGCGCGTCATCCACCGCATATCCATGCGCGATGACAACCTGAAGACGGTCTCGGAGGGATGCTGATCGTGCACATCGCTGACATCACCATGTTCTACGCCCCCGCCAGTGGCGGTGTGCGTACCTATCTTGATGCCAAACACCGCCGCCTGGGCCTGAACCCCGGCGTTCGCCACAGCCTGCTGATCCCCGGCGCCAGCGCCAGCCATGCCAATGGCATCTATCAGGTGCCTGCCCCCGCCCTGCCCTTCGGCAACGGCTACCGCTTCCCGCTGCGTCTGGCGCCCTGGCGCAACGTACTGCATGACCTGCAACCGGACCTGATCGAAGTGGGCGACCCCTACCTCACCGCCTGGGCCGCGCTCGATGCACGGCGCCAGCTCGATGTGCCGGTGATCGGGTTCTATCATTCCGACCTGCCGCTGCTGGTCGGCAACCGCATGGGCCACTGGTTCACGCCCAATGTCGAAGCCTATGTCAGCAAGCTGTACGGCAACTTCGACCGGGTGCTGGCGCCCAGCCAGGTGATGGCCGACAAGCTGCGCGGGCTGGGCATCGGCAATGTGCATGTACAGCGCCTCGGGGTGGACCTGCAGACCTTCCACCCCGATCATCGCGACCCCGGCCTGCGCGCCGATCTGGGGCTGGCCGACACCACGCGCCTGCTGGTGTTCGCCGGGCGCGGCTCCCGGGAGAAGAACCTGCCCGTGCTGCTGGACTGCATGAAACGCCTGGGCAAGCACTATCACCTGCTGCTGGTGGGTTCGCACATGCCCAGCAACGTGCCGGCCAACGTCACCATCATCAACCACTTCTGCCCGGCCACCCAGGTCGCCCGCCTGCTGGCCAGTGCCGATGCGCTGCTGCACGCCGGCGACCAGGAGACCTTCGGGCTGGTGATACTCGAGGCCATGGCCAGCGGCATCCCGGTGGTGGCGGTAGCGGCCGGGGCCTTTACCGAAATCGTCGAACCGAGCTACGGCCGGCTGTGCACGCCCAACGACGGCCAGGCGATGGCCGCCGCCGTGCGCGAGCTGTTCGAGGCCGGCGCACCGCAACTGGGGCAGCAGGCACGCCGGCATGCCGAACAGCACTACGCCTGGGACACAGTGGTCGGCGGCCTGCTCGAACACTATCGGGCCGTGCTGGGCCATCACGAGCAACCGGTGCGCGCCCATGCCTGAACAGCCTGACCTGCACAACCAGCACCCCAGCGTACTGCTGGTGCTGCACGACGTGGCCCCGGAAACCTGGCCCGACTACCAGCCCTTCGTCGAAGCCGTCGACGCCCTGGGCGACATCCCCATGACCCTGCTGGTGGTACCCGACTTCCACCGGCGCAACCCTGTGCAGCAGGCCCCGGCCTTTCGCCAGGTGCTGGAGCGGCGACTGAGCCGGGGCGACGAACTGGCCCTGCATGGCTACTACCATGCCGACGACGGTCCGCCGCCACGTTCGCCGCGCGAGTACTTCATGCGCCGCATCTATACCTGGGAGGGTGAGTTCTACGCCCTGGGCCAGGCCCAGGCGCTGCATCGCCTGAATGCCGGGATCGAGCTGTTCCAGGCCTGCGATTGGCCGCTGACCGGCTTCGTTGCCCCGGCCTGGCTGATGAGCGAAGGCACTCGCCAGGCCCTGCGCGAAACCCCGCTGCACTACACCAGCGACCCGCAGCACCTGTTCCGCCTGCCCGACTTCAGCCGCATCGACGCCCCGGGGCTGGTGTGGAGCGCCCGCAGTGCCTGGCGCCGCGGGCTGTCGAAAGTACTCAGCGAGGCGCGCCGGGCACGCCTGCAGCAGGCGGCCACGATCCGCCTCGGGCTGCACCCGGTGGACATGCGCCATGCCTATTCGCGCCGCTACTGGCTCGACACCCTGCAGCAACTGCTGCAGCAGGGCCGTACCCCCATGACCAAGATGGCCTGGCTGGCCAGCAGGCCCGGCGCATGACTCGCCTGGGCTGGCTCACGCTGGCCCTGCTGCTGGCGCTGCTGGTACCGACGCTGCTGGGCGGCAGCGACCTGCTGCCGCGCCTGCAGCGGTTCCCGCTGGCGCTGCTGATGGGGTTGTTCGGCATGATCGTGCTGTGCTGGTGCATCAACGCCCTGCGCCTGCGTCTGCTGCTCGGCACCCAGGGGGCGGCGCTGGGGCGGGTGCGCAGCCTGGGGGTGATCATGGCCACCGAGTTCGCCATCTGCTCCACCCCCGGCGGCAGCGGCGGGCCACTGGCGCTGGTGGCCCTGCTGGCCAGGCACCGGGTGCGACCGGCCCAGAGCAGCGCGGTGTTCGCCATGGACCAGCTCAATGACCTGGTGTTCTTCCTGTGCGCGATGTTCGGGATTGTCATCTACATGCTGTTCCACCGCTTCAGCGCAAGCATGCAGGGCATGCTGCTGGCCAGTGCGCTGATGATGTTCGCCGCCCTGCTGGCGGGGCTGGCGATACTGCGCTGGCGCCGCGGGTTGATGCGTGCGATGGGCCGGCTGCTGCGGCGGTTGAAGGTGCGTGACGCCACGTGCCGACGCTGGGCGCGCAAGGTGCTGCACTTCTTTCGCGCGTTTGCCGCCACCTGGCGCCTGCCCAAGCGGGTACTGGCGCTGGTGTTCGGGCTCACCTGCCTGCACTGGGCGCTGCGCTACAGCGTGCTGTACCTGGTGTTGCGCGGGCTGGGGGCAGACCTGCAGTGGGTGTCGAGCTTTCTGGTGCAGATGCTCGCCCTGAGTGCCGGCCAGTTCAGCCTGTTGCCCGGCGGGGCTGGCGCGGCGGAGTTGACCTCGGCGACGCTGCTGACGCCCATGGTGGGCAAGTCGACCGCGGCAGCGGCGATTCTGATATGGCGGGTGGTGACGTACTACTTCTATCTGGTGGTGGGCGGCCCGGTGTTCGTCTGCCTGCTGGGCAAGCCGCTGCTGGAGCGGTTGCGCCTGGCACGGCGGTAGACACGCGTTGTGCCCTTCGCCAGCAAGGCTGGCGAAGGGCCGGTGCGGTCCTAGAACACCACCGTCTTGTTGCCGTGCACCAGCACGCGGTCTTCCAGGTGATAGCGCAGGCCGCGGGCCAGCACCATCTTCTCGACGTCGCGACCGAAACGCACCATGTCCTCGATGCTGTCGCTGTGGCTCACACGCACCACGTCCTGCTCGATGATCGGGCCGGCATCCAGCTCTTCGGTCACGTAGTGGCAGGTGGCGCCGATCAGCTTCACGCCTCGCATCGACGCCTGGTGATACGGCTTGGCCCCCACGAACGACGGCAGGAAGCTGTGGTGAATGTTGATCACCTGCTGGGCGTATTCCTGGCACAGCTGTGGCGGCAGGATCTGCATGTAGCGCGCCAGCACCACCACGTCGGCGGCATGCTCCTTGACCAGGCGCGACACCTCGGCAAATGCCGGCTGCTTGTTCTGCGGGTCGACCGGTACGTGGTAGAACGGAATGCCGTGCCACTCGACCATGCTACGCAGGTCGTTGTGGTTGGAGATCACGCACGGGATATCGCAGTCCAGCTCGTTGCTGTGCCAGCGGTGCAGCAGGTCGGCCAGGCAATGGGACTCGCGGCTGGCCATCAGCACCACGCGTTTCTTCTGGTCGGTGTCGGTAATGCGCCACACCATCGAAAACTCTTCGGCAATCGGCGCGAACGCTTCGCGCAGCGCCTCGATGCCGAAAGGCAGGGTATCGGCACGGATTTCGTGACGCATGAAGAACCAGCCGCTCAGGTCATCGGAATGATGGCTCGCTTCGGTGATCCAGCCGTTATGGGACGCCAGAAAATTACTGACTTTGGCGACGATGCCGACACGGTCGGGGCAAGCGATCACCAGCCGATAGGTGCGCATGAGAGGGGCTCCAGAGTTCGCAAAGGCGCGTATTCTAACGACTGCCCGGAAAAACTGCAGTAGTGATTGCATACCGTGTATCACAACCTCACACCGCAGCCAGCCTGGGCTTGCACCTCGTCAAGGGCACATTAAAGTTATTTAACAATTGAAGCGGATAATTGGGAGTATCTCGTCACAATACCCTTTCAATTATGAAGGTATTCCGCAATGACGGCGGTTTAATGTTTACTTGTATTAAGTGTCTGACTATTATTGCTGCACCGCTGTCCTGCGTCCCTTCCCTCCAAGGAATACCTCATGTCCCTGATCAACGAATACCGCGCTACCGAAGAAGCCATCAAAGAACTGCAAGCCCGCCTGAAGAACCTGTCCGAAGACAACAAGCTGAAAACCGAGCTGGAGTTTGAAGCCAAACTGCGCGAGCTGATGGGCGAGTACTCCAAGTCGCTGCGCGACATTATTGCTCTGCTGGACCCTGAGGCCAAACTGAACAAGGCCCCTCGCGGCCCGGTTAAAACCACCGGCACCAAGCGTGCACGCAAGGTCAAGCAATACAAGAACCCGCACAATGGCGAAGTCATCGAAACCAAAGGTGGCAACCACAAGACACTCAAAGAGTGGAAAGCCAAGTGGGGTGGTGACGTAGTAGAAGGCTGGGCGACCCTGCTCGGTTAATCGCTGGACACTGTAACCCGGTTACAGGTCAGCCCAAAACGCCAGCATGCTGGCGTTTTTTATTGCCTGCAATTACTGCAGGGCAAACCGTTCGCGCAAGTTCATGGCATGGGCTCGCCATTGCGCCAGCAACTCGCGCTGCGTGGCATCGGCATCCAGCCAGGCGCTCTGCAATGCCTGCTCGAAGCCTTCAAGGGTATTCGGAGCGCCCATTGCCGGGTCGCTCAGGCGCTGCTGGCAGAACCCGAGCCAACGCTGGCGCTCCTGTGCATCCAAGGTCTGCGGAAAATTGCGCGCACGGTAGCGAAACAGCAACTCCGGCAATCGTGCATCGTCGAACATCCACTGACCCGTGGCTAATTGCTCGGGCTCCACGGTTCTTACTTGTTCACACAGGCGTCGGTCGCGATCACCGATAAATCCGTCATACAGCTGTTGCTCGGGGTCTTCGCTCGGGGCGAATTCCTGACTGTCATAAATAGCGCTCAACTTGTTCTGCCACACGGCCTGGGCGGCACTCAACTGCTCGGCGCGCTGTTGATACAACGTCATATCCAGGCCAAGGCGTTGCTGATCTTCACCGCGCAATACACTCAAGGGCGCGACCACCGGGCAGCGATTGATCTGAATTAATTTCAACGGTACCGGCAATTGTCCCTCGGACATTTCCTCGCGTCGGGTGTACAGACGCTGACGCAACACTTCGGCATCTTCCGTCAGCAATGGTGCGATATCCTGATGCAAGTCGCACACAATCAGCGCATTGCGATTGCGTGGATGCCAGGCCAGGGGCAGCACCACGCCAAGATAATTACGTGCCGCAGAAAAGCGTCCGGAAATATGCACAAGCGGTTGCAACAAACGCACTTGATCGAGGACTTTCTGCTTGCTGCGCAACTGGAACAACCATGCATACAGCCTGGGTTGCTTCTCGCGGATCAAGCGCGCCATTGCCAACGTGGCACGCACATCCGCAAGCGCCTCGTGCGCCTGCCCGTGATCGATGCCATTGACCGCCGTCAGCAACTCCAGCTTCAGGCTCACCTGGCCGTCGCGCTGCGGCCACTGGATGCCATCGGGGCGCAGGGCGTAGGCAGTGCGCACCACATCGATAAGGTCCCAGCGGCTGTTGCCGCCCTGCCACTCGCGGGCATAGGGGTCGAAAAAGTTGCGATACAGGCTGTAACGCGTCACTTCGTCGTCGAAACGCAGCGAGTTGTAGCCGGCCCCGCAAGTACCCGGGCGCGCCAGCTCGGCGTGCACCCGGGTCATGAACTCGGCTTCGCACAGGCCCTGGGTGGCCAGCTGCGCCGGGGTAATGCCGGTTATCAGGCACGCCGCAGGGTGCGGCAGAATATCGTCGGCGGGTTGGCAGAAGAGGTTGACCGGCGGCTCGATCTCGTTGAGGTCCAGATCGGTGCGCACCCCTGCCACCTGCAGGGGCCGGTCGCTGCGCGGGTTGATACCGGTGGTTTCATAGTCGTGCCAGAAAATGCTGGAGCTCACGGCGTCGTCCTGAACAGAAAATCTGCCGGGAGTCTACCTCAGGCCGACGCACTCAACGGGTGGAAGCTGAAATAGTTGCGCAGCGACGACACCAGTTCGTCGTATTCGCGAGGGGCCTGCAGCAGCATGAAGCCGGAATCGTAGTGCCCCGGGTTCTCGTCTTCGTGGCACCACAGGCAGCTGGCGGTGAGGTTGATCACGTGCAGCGCACCGGCGCGCCCGGGCACCTTGAGCTGCAGTTCGAAATCGGGGCCCACCAGCAATGGCAGGTCGCTGATCAGCATCAGGCCGTCTTCGGACACATTGCCCAGATAACCGATGGGCAACCCGGTAAACCGGTTGAAGACCTTGAGGTAATACGGGAGCAGGTGACGCTCGATTCGACGTTCGGTAAACATGATAGGAGTCGCTGTCGAAGACCCTTGAGCAGGGTCGCGCTGGATCGTTCTGGTGTACCGCATGTACCTCACAAGCCTAGCGCAACCTGACTGCCCCGTCACATTCGGACCCGCGCACTTTAGTATTAACGTCAGTATCGACGTCGTTGCGCGGCCATCAACGCCAGGGGGTGCTGCTGGCCGGACGGGCGATGGCCGGCTCGCCATTGGGGCGATAGTGGCCAAGCTGCTCGAGGGTCTGCAGGCGGGCGCGGGCACGGTAGGCGTACTCGTTGCGCGGGTACTGGGTGATGATGTACTGGTAGGTCTGCGCCGCATCCACATAGAGCTTCTGGCGCTCCAGGCACTGACCGCGCAGCATCGACGCCTCGGGGTGGATGAACGGGCGCGCACGGCTGGTGCGGTCGACCTGCGACAGCTCGAGCATGACCTGCTCGCAGTTGCCGCGATCATAGGCGCGGTAGGCATTGTTCAGGTGATGGTCCATCGACCAGCGGGTGCAACCGACGACACTGGTCGCCAGGGCTAAAACGATCAAGGCTCGCATGGGGGGTCTCCTCTACTGAGCAGTGTATCGGCGCTTTCCTTGAAAGCTATAGGAGGAACAGCGGCAAGCGGACTGCATTGCGCTTGCCGCTTGCCACTCGTTCAACCGCCCCTCCTCCTCCCACCAAGGTAGTGCAAAGGAACAATGACTACAGCGATTTTCCGGAGTAGCCTTTCGCTGCGCTTCACTACAGGAGTCTGTGCATGACCATCCGCCGCACCAAAATTGTCGCCACCCTTGGCCCCGCCAGCAACTCGCCGGAAGTTATAGAGCAACTGATCCTTGCGGGTCTGGACGTCGCTCGCTTGAACTTCTCGCACGGCACCCCGGACGAGCACAAGGCTCGCGCCCGCATGATCCGTGACATCGCCGCCAAGCATGGCCGCCACGTCGCGCTGCTGGGCGACCTGCAAGGGCCGAAGATCCGCATTGCCAAGTTTGCCAACAAGCGAATCGAACTCAAGGTCGGCGACCGCTTCACCTTCTCCACGGCTCACCCGCTCACCGAAGGCACCCAGGATATCGTCGGCATCGACTACCCGGACCTGGTAAAGGACTGCGGCGTGGGTGACGAACTGCTGCTCGACGACGGCCGCGTGGTCATGCGCGTCGAAACCGCCAGCGCCGACGCCCTGCACTGCGTGGTGCTGATCGGCGGCCCGCTGTCGGACCACAAGGGCATCAACCGTCGCGGCGGCGGCCTGACCGCCCCGGCCCTGACCGAAAAAGACAAGGCCGATATCAAGCTGGCGGCCGAGATGGACCTGGACTACCTGGCCGTGTCGTTCCCGCGTGATGCCAGCGACATGGAATACGCCCGTCGCCTGCGTGACGAGTCCGGTGGTACTGCCTGGCTGGTGGCCAAGATCGAACGTGCCGAAGCCGTGGCCGACGACGAGA
Source organism: Pseudomonas palmensis (assembly GCF_049942755.1). Classification (NCBI taxonomy): domain Bacteria; kingdom Pseudomonadati; phylum Pseudomonadota; class Gammaproteobacteria; order Pseudomonadales; family Pseudomonadaceae; genus Pseudomonas; species Pseudomonas palmensis. The sequence goes on along the minus strand of NZ_CP187958.1, from coordinate 3,373,214 downwards.
CCCTCGACGGCCTGATTCGCGCCAGTGATGCAGTGATGGTGGCCCGTGGTGACCTGGGTGTGGAAATCGGCGACGCCGAGCTGGTGGGCATCCAGAAGAAGATCATTCTGCATGCACGCCGCCACAACAAGGCGGTGATCACCGCGACCCAGATGATGGAGTCGATGATCCAGAACCCGATGCCGACCCGTGCCGAAGTGTCCGACGTGGCCAACGCCGTGCTCGACTACACCGACGCGGTAATGCTGTCGGCCGAGAGTGCTGCCGGTGCCTACCCGCTCGAGGCGGTACAGGCCATGGCGCGGATCTGCCTGGGCGCCGAGAAGCACCCTACCAGCAAGACCTCCAGCCACCGCATGGGCACGCAGTTCAGCCGTTGCGACGAGAGCATCGCGCTGGCGGCCATGTACACCGCCAACCACTTCCCGGGTGTGAAGGCGATCATTGCCTTGACCGAGAGTGGCTACACCCCGCTGATCATGTCGCGTATTCGTTCGTCGATCCCGATCTTCGCCTTCTCGCCGCACCGCGAGACCCAGGCGCGGGTTGCGATGTTCCGTGGCGTGTACACCGTACCGTTCGACCCTGCGGCGCTGGCGCCGGAGCAAGTCAGCCAGGCGGCGGTGGACGAGCTGCTCAAGCGTGGCGTGGTCGAGCAAGGTGACTGGGTCATCCTGACCAAGGGTGACAGCTACCACACCATCGGTGGCACCAATGGCATGAAGATTCTGCATGTCGGTGATCCGTTGGTCTGAAGCTGACCGGTTGTCACTAGAGCCCCGCCTTGATGGCGGGGCTTTTTTATGGGTGCGATACGCCGGTGCCGGTGATCTTGAGCTGGCTTTGATCTGCCGGCCCTTCAGAAGGCCGAGTGGAGTCGCCATCCAGGCTGGATAATCTCTCAACTCTGGATCAGTGGTTCCAATGACAGCGAGCATATCCAACATGAATACAGACGCCGAGGGCCCCTTCCGCTCTTACAGCGGCTTACTTTTTTCTTGGAAAAAGTAAGCAAAACCGCTCCGTCCATCATCAGGCCCTACGCTTCGCTACGGGTACCCTCCCTCCGGCCTTCTGGGGGACGGAAGATCAAAATCAAAAGCAGATCAAGATCAAGATCAAGATCAAGATCAAGATCAAGAGCCAGAGCCAGAGCCAGAGCCAGAGCCAGAGCAAACGCCACAGGAACCTGAAGTACCTCCTTATGGGAACAAATCCTCAGGCATGCCCCACGAATACATCCGCGAACAGCTGATTACGCGGCAACCCCGCCAGAAACATCCCACGCGCAAACCGCTCCACACTCGACGCAGAGCCACAAGCCAGCGCAATCGTCTGACGCGACGCCAGACGCATCGGCCCCAACTCCTCCGGTATCAGCAACTGCACCTCCACCTGCGGGTACCGCCGCGCCAGGTCATCCAGCTCCCGCTGCAGGTAATGCCCACCCGCCTCGCTCGCCACATGCACCACCCTGATCGCCCCCTGATGCTCCTGACGCAGCGCCTCGCGCACAATCCCCCACAGTGGCGCCAGCCCGGAACCCGCCGCCAGCAGCCACAACGGCCGGGCCTGCCAGTCCGGATCGTAATGCAGCGCGCCGCCGCGCAACTCCCCCAGGCGCACCAGGTCGCCCACCTGCAAACCCCGCGCCGCGCTGCAGAACGCCCCGGCATGCCGGCAATCCAGGTGAAATTCGAGCCATTCATCCTCGCCCGGCACGCTGGCCAGCGAATACGGTCGCGCAACACCCTGCGCGCTCCACAGCACCAGATGCTGCCCCGCCTGATACCGCAACGGCCTGTCCGGTTGCAGGCGCAGGCGCAGCACCTGCGCGCCCAGCCAGTCCAGCGCGACGACCCGCGCCGGCGCCCCATCGCGCACCGGGTCGAACACCGCTACCTGCAGGTCACTCTCGACCCGGCACTGGCAGGCCAGCCGCCAGCCCTCCAGGCGCTTGCCTTCGCTCAGCGCATCGGGCCTGGCATCACCCGGCACACCCGCCAGACAGCGCACCAGGCATGCATGGCAGCTCCCCGCCCGGCAGCTGTAGGGCACGCCCACGCCAGCCTCGTTCAGCGCATCCAGCAGGTTGCTGCCCTCGGCCACCTGCCAACTGCGCTCACCTACGCACAACTCAGGCATCCACCACCTCCCAGGCCGGCACACAGCGATTTCGGCCGCTGCGCTTGGCGCGGTACAGCGCCTGGTCGGCACGGTGCAATGCATTGTCCAGGTCATCCTCGGCTGTCAGCAGGGTCATCCCGACCGACAGGCTCAAGGGCCCCACCTGCCCCTGCATCGCCGCCGAGGGCAACGCACCAAAGGCCTGACGCAGACGCTCGCAGCAATGTTCCAGGGCCTGGGCCGTGCAATCAGGCAACAGCAGCACGAACTCCTCGCCGCCATAGCGGGCCAGCACCGCGGCGTCGCACAGGTGCTCGCTGGCAACCTGGGCAAAGGCCTGCAGTACCCGGTCGCCGACCGCATGCCCGTGGGCGTCGTTGATGCGCTTGAAATGGTCCAGGTCGATCAGCGCCAGACCATGCCGGCTCCCCATGGGCATGCTGGCCAGGGCATCGCTGGCCAGGCGCAGAAAATGCCGGCGGTTGAACAGGCCGGTCAGCTCGTCGGTGGCCACCAGTTCCTCCAGTTGCCCCATCATGCCGCGCAGGGTGTCCTGGTGCGCCTGCAGGGCGATGCGGCGCTGGCGCATGCGCTGGCGCGAGGCCTGCACGTAGCGGGCATACAGGCACAACCAGCACAGCACCACGAACAGCGTGCATACCTGCAACGCCGCCAGCGCCGGGTCCGACAGGCGCCCGTTGCCCCACTCCCACAGGTTCAGGCCGAGAAAGCTGCACAGCACCACCAGCGCGCAGCGGGTGAACGAACGGCCGTTGAGGTGGAACAGGCCGAACATCAGGATCAACGGGTACAGCACCAAGAAGGTGCCACGGGCCTGGTCCAGGTTGGCCAGCAGCCAGGTTTGCCAGGCCGCTGCCAGCAGCACCTGGAACTCCGTGAGGCTGGGGTCGCGCCAGCGCAGGTTGACGCCACTGGCAAACACCCAGCCCAGCCACGCCAGGTTGAGCAACAGCAGCACACTGCTCGCGCCGATGACCGGCACCGGCGCCTGCACATGCCCGCCCAGCACGGCGACCCAGGCCAGCAGCAGCACCAGCAGGTAACTGCCGGCAGCCAGCAGGAAACGCTTGAGAAGAAGCTTTTGCAGAGCGGTTTCGGTCACGGGTGACTCACCAGGCAGCCGAGCGGCAGCGGTTGTGACGGGGGGCAGTCGGTACTGTAGGACGTGTTCGAAATAATTGCCACGCAAAAACAGTGCCTGGCAGCAGGCGACCATGGTTGGCCGCACTGGCGCGTGTACCGGCAGGCGATGCGCGCTATACTGCCGCGCCTTTTTGCGTCGGCCACTGCGTGTCGGCGCGCCTTGAAAGGTCATTGCGACGCCTCGGCCCGTGAACGTCGCGATACCTTAATGAATGTTCCCGTCTTTAAGAGGAGCGCGCTGCATGACCGTGATCAAGCAAGACGACCTGATTCAGAGCGTTGCCGACGCCCTGCAGTTCATTTCGTACTACCACCCCGTCGATTTCATCCAGGCCATGCACGAGGCCTACCTGCGTGAAGAGTCGCCGGCTGCGCGCGACTCCATCGCGCAGATCCTGATCAACTCGCGCATGTGCGCCACCGGCCACCGGCCGATCTGCCAGGACACCGGTATCGTCACCGTGTTCGTGCGCGTCGGCATGGACGTGCGCTGGGATGGCGCGACCATGAGCCTGGACGACATGATCAACGAAGGCGTGCGTCGCGCCTACAACCTGCCCGAGAACGTGCTGCGCGCCTCGATCCTGGCCGACCCGGCAGGTGCCCGCAAGAACACCAAGGACAACACCCCGGCCGTGATCCACTACTCGATCGTCCCTGGCGACAAGGTCGAGGTCGATGTCGCGGCCAAGGGCGGCGGTTCGGAAAACAAGTCGAAGATGGCCATGCTCAACCCGTCCGACTCGATCGTCGACTGGGTGCTCAAGACCGTTCCGACCATGGGCGCCGGCTGGTGCCCGCCGGGCATGCTCGGCATCGGTATCGGCGGTACTGCCGAGAAGGCTGCGGTGATGGCCAAGGAAGTGTTGATGGAGTCCATCGACATCCACGAGCTCAAGGCCCGTGGCCCGCAGAACCGCATCGAAGAGATCCGCCTGGAACTGTTCGAGAAGGTCAACCAGCTGGGCATCGGCGCCCAGGGCCTGGGCGGCCTGACCACCGTGCTCGACGTCAAGATCATGGACTACCCGACCCACGCGGCCTCGTTGCCGGTGTGCATGATCCCCAACTGCGCAGCCACCCGTCACGCGCACTTCGTGCTCGATGGTTCCGGCCCTGCAGAGCTGGAAGCACCGTCGCTGGACGCCTACCCGGAAATCGTCTGGGAAGCCGGCCCGTCGGCCCGTCGCGTCAACCTCGACACCCTGACCCCGGAAGACGTGCAGAGCTGGAAGCCGGGCGAGACCATCCTGCTCAACGGCAAGATGCTGACCGGCCGCGACGCCGCGCACAAGCGCATGGTCGAGATGCTCAACCGTGGCGAAGAGCTGCCGGTGGACCTCAAGGGCCGCTTCATCTACTACGTCGGCCCGGTTGATCCGGTGCGCGAAGAAGTGGTTGGCCCGGCAGGCCCGACCACCGCAACGCGGATGGACAAGTTCACCCGTCAGATCCTGGAGCAGACCGGCCTGCTGGGCATGATCGGCAAGTCCGAGCGCGGCCCGACCGCCATCGACGCGATCAAGGACAACAAGGCCGTGTACCTGATGGCCGTGGGTGGCGCTGCCTACCTGGTGGCTCAGGCGATCAAGAAATCCAAGGTGCTGGCATTTGCCGAACTGGGGATGGAAGCGATCTACGAGTTCGACGTGAAAGACATGCCGGTGACCGTTGCGGTCGACAGCAATGGCGAGTCGGTGCACATCACCGGGCCTGCGCTGTGGCAGAGCAAGATCGCGCAAAGCCTGGCAGTGGAAGTGAAGTAAGCGCCAGCGCTACAAGCTGAAAGCTGAAAGCGGCAAGGGAGTGATCCCTTGCCGCTTTTTTGTTGCCTGTACCGGCCTCTTCGCCGGCACGCCAGCGAAGGCTTTCAGAGGGTAATGCGCGTACCCAGCAACCCCAGGAACCCCGCCAGCCACGCCGGGTGCGCAGGCCAGGCCGGCGCACTGGCCAGGTTGCCCTGCACATGCGCCGCCGTCACCTCGATCTCGACGTAACGCCCACCTGCCAGGCGCACCTCCGGCGCACACGCCGGGTACGCACTGCACTCGCGCCCCTCCAGCACCCCGGCCGCCGCCAGCAGTTGCGCCCCATGGCACACCGCCGCAATCGGCTTGCCCGCCTGGTCGATGGCGCGCACCAATTGCAGCACCTCTTCATTCAGGCGCAGGTACTCCGGCGCACGCCCGCCCGGGATCACCAGCGCGTCGTAGTCTTCGGCACGCACCTGGGCGAAATCGAAGTTCAGGCCAAAGTTGTGCCCCGGCTTCTCGCTGTAGGTCTGGTCGCCCTCGAAGTCATGGATGGCGGTACGTACCGACTGCCCGGCCGACTTGCCCGGGCACACCGCATGCACCGTGTGGCCAACCATCTGCAGCGCCTGGAACGGCACCATCACTTCATAGTCTTCGACGTAATCGCCGACCAGCATGAGAATCTTTTTCGCTGCCATTTCGTCAACTCCTTCTGATGCGGGGGAAAATCGAAAGAACCTCAGTCGCGCCGGTCCAGCAGGTTGACCACCACCCGGTCCAGCCAGCCCCAGATACGCTGTTTCACACGCCGCCACAGCGGCCGCGCCTGCCAGTCGTCCAGGTCGACCTGGCGGCTCAGGGCAAAGTCGCGCTCGAAGCTCGCCACCACGTCGGCGGTCAGTTGCGGGTCGATGGCCTCGACGTTGGCCTCAAGGTTGAAACGCAGGTTCCAGTGGTCGAAATTGCATGAGCCAATGCTCACCCAGTCGTCCACCAGCACCATCTTCAGGTGCAGGAAGCATGGCTGGTATTCGAATATCTTCACCCCTGCCCGCAGCAGGCGCGGGTAATAGCGATGACCGGCATAGCGTACCGAAGGATGGTCGGTACGCGGGCCGGTCAGCAGCAGGCGCACATCGATGCCCAGCGCGGCCGCGCGGCGCAAAGCCCGGCGCACCTTCCAGGTGGGCAGAAAATACGGCGTGGCCAGCCAGATACGACGCTTTCCGCTGATCAGCGCACGCACCAGCGACTGCAGGATGTCGCGGTGCTGGCGGGCGTCGGCATAGGCCACCCGGCCCAGGCCCGGGCCTGCAACCGGCACCCGCGGCAGGTGCGCCAGGCCGAAATGGGTGGGTGGGCGCCACGCGGTGCGGCGCAGGTTGGAACGCCACTGGCGATCGAACAGCATCTGCCAGTCGGCCACCAGCGGCCCCTGCATCTGCACCATCACCTCGTGCCATTCGCTGACCGGCTCGCCCGGTGTCCAGAACTGGTCGGTGACCCCGGTGCCGCCGACCACCGCCCAGGCCTGGTCCACCAGCAGCAGCTTGCGGTGGTCGCGGTACAGGTTGCGCAGCCCCCGGCGCCAACGCAGGCGGTTGTACCAGCGCAACTCAACGCCGGCGCCCAGCAGGCGCTGACGCAGGCTCAAGGTAAAGGCCAGCGAGCCGTAGTCATCGAACAGGCAGCGTACCCGCACGCCGCGCTCGGCGGCCTGCACCAGCGCCTGCACCATGGCCTCGGCACACGCCCCGGCCTCGACCAGGTACAGCTCCAGGTCGACCTGGTGCTCGGCACCCATGATCGTCTGCAGCATGCGCGGGAAGAACTGCGGGCCGTCGATCAGCAGTTCGAACTGGTTGCCGGCACGCCATGGAAACACCGGCCCGGCCATTTCAGCGCGCCGTGAAGATCAGTACCGCACCCACCGGCACCGACAGGTTGATCGACTGCAGCCCGGCGAGCTTCTGCAACGTCTTGAGGCCGGGCAGCAGGTCAAAGTGATCGGCGCTCAGTACCAGCGGCTCCAGGGTCACCACCTGGAAACGCCGCTCGTCGAGCCGGGTGGCGAGCAGCTGCGCGTTGTAGCTGTGGGTCTTGCCGTGCAGGTTGACGGTCACCGGCAGGCGCAGTTCGACCTGGGCACCGTTGGCCAGGTCGTTGATCGGACGCAGGTCGATCTGCGCCTGGATGGTCGCGTCGGGGTATTTGGCCACCTCGAACAGGTCGTTGCGCATGCGCTCGTCACGCAGCGGGATGCCGCTGCTGACCGAGTCCATCTCGATCTGCAGCTCGGCCGCACCCTTGCGATCGACCTTGCCATGCAGCACCAGAAAGCGATGCACCTCGGACACGTTGCCGTTCTTGCTGGTGATGAACGACAGGCGCGACGATTCGCCGTCCAGGTGCCAGTTGGCCTGAGCAGGCAGGCTCGCCAGGGCCAGCAGGGCGAGAGCGATTCGGGGCAGGCTGAACATGCAGGTTCCTGAAAGCGTAAAGCCGCCAACATTACCCGCCTGCCCGCACGGCAGCAAGCGACAGCCTGTGGCCATGCGGGCAGCCCGGCAATCTCAGGCCAACCCGCTGCCGGCCCATGCCTTGGCCAGGCGCCTGGCCCGCGCCGCGCTGGCGATCTGCAGGATACCCTGGTCGCGCTGCCACAGCTCGGCCCAGGGCCCCGGCGTGCTCGTCAGCGCCTGGTCGAGCTCGCCGCTCAGTTGCGAGAACTGCGCGAACAGGCCGCCCAGCAACAGGTGGAACGCCGCCGAATCGGCGCATTGCCGGCTGCCTTCGGCACACCCGGCCAGCAGCCCGATCAGGCGCAGCAAAAGCCCCTGCGGCCAGGCATTGGCGCGGCCTACCCCGTACAGCCAGGCGCTCAGGGCGCTCAGCACGTACAGGTCTTCCAGCGAGCGGAACGGCTTGACGTAGGCATCCCAGCCGTCACCGGCCAGGCGTTCGCACAGGGCCTGTTCAAGGTGCAGGCGGGCATGCCCGACCTCAGGCATCAACGGCAGGCTCGGCAAGGGCTCCACGCGCACACCGGGCTCCCCCGGGTACACCACCGCCAGGCTCAGCCGAGGCGCCTGGCCCGGTGCTTCGCAGCGCGCCGCCACCAGCAGCCAGTCGGCGTCCGGCCCGGCGGTGACGAAGTCCTTGCTGCCGCTCAGGCGCAGCGTGTCGAGCGCCAGGCGCATGCCCATGTCGGCGGCGCGCACGCTGCGCCGCTCACTCGCACACAGGGCGCCGAGGCCGGCCGGGGCGCTGGGCCACAGCACGCGCAAGGCGGCCTGGTAGCCCACCAGAAACGCCAGCCCCGGGGTCGGCATGGCTTGCCCGCCCAGCACTGCCAGCTCGAACGGGCTGACCGTGCCGAGCTGCTCCAGCAGGCTGGCGTAGGTGTCACCCAGGTTACCGGTTGCCAAGGGCGGAATGGGATCGTTGAGTCGCTGCAGCCAGGCCATCGGCGTGCTCCTTGAGGGCTGTCATACAAGCATCACCAAAGCTTCATGGGGGTGACACCGCGTCTACCTAGGCTGAGCTTGCACAACATAGTCGACCGGCCGCAACCCCATGGCTGGCTTATGGAGACTCGCAATGACCCTGACTGCATGCCCTGGCGACACCCGTAACGAACGCCGTCTGCAGGCCGAGCGCCTGGTCGGCCCCGCCGCGCTGCACGAAGCCCAGGCATTGCGCTTTCGCGTGTTCAGCAGCGAATTCAAGGCCAGGCTCAAAGGCGCCGAACACGGGCTGGACATGGACGACTACGACATCCACTGCCAGCACATCGGCGTACGCGACCTCAACAGCGGGCACCTGGTGGCCACCACCCGCCTGCTCGACCACCAGGCCGCCAGCAGCCTGGGGCGCTTCTACAGCGAAGAGGAGTTCAGCCTGCATGGCCTGGGCCATCTGCAGGGCCCCATCCTTGAACTGGGGCGCACCTGCGTCGACCCGGCCTACCGCAACGGCGGCACCATCGCGGTGCTGTGGGGCGAGCTTGCCGAGGTACTCAACGAGGGCCGCTACAGCTACCTGATGGGTTGCGCCAGCATCCCCATGCAGGACGGCGGCGTGCAGGCCCACGCGATCATGCAACGCCTGCGCGAGCGCTACCTGTGCACCGAGCACCTGCGCGCCGAACCGAAGAACCCGCTGCCCAGCCTGGCACTGCCCGGCAACGTCATCGCCGAGATGCCGCCACTGCTCAAGGCCTACATGCGCCTGGGCGCCAAGATCTGCGGCGAGCCGTGCTGGGACGAAGACTTCCAGGTGGCCGACGTGTTCATCCTGCTCAAGCGCGACGAGCTGTGCCCACGCTACGCCCGCCACTTCAAGGCGGCGGTGTGATGCAACGCCTGCGCGTGTATGCGCGAATCGTCCGGGTGCTGCTGGTGGTGCTGTTCGGGCTGGGCATGGCCAGCCTGTTCAGCCTGTACGAGCGCCTGCACCTGAGTACTCCCGACGACCGCCGCCAGCGCTGGTCGCAACTGTTCATGGCCCGGCTTGCCCGGGCCTTGCCGTTCAAGGTCACGGTGATCGGCAACCGCCCGCAGCAAACGATGCTGTGGGTCAGCAACCACGTGTCGTGGACCGACATCCCGCTGCTGGGCATGCTCGCGCCGATGTCGTTCCTGTCCAAGGCCGAGGTGCGCCAGTGGCCGGTAGCCGGCTGGCTCGCGCTCAAGGCCGGCACCCTGTTCATCCGCCGCGGCGGCGGCGACAGCCAGCTGCTGCGCCAGCAGATCGCGCGCCACCTGCAACAGGCCTGCCCGGTGCTGATCTTCCCCGAAGGCACCACCACCGACGGGCGCAGCCTGCGCACCTTCCACGGGCGCCTGCTGGCCAGCGCAATCGACACCGCCACGCCCGTGCAACCGGTGGCCGTGCGCTACCTGCGGGGCGGCAAGCCCGACCCCATCGCGCCGTTCGTGGGCGATGACGACCTGCTCTCGCACCTGCTGCGCCTGTTTGCCCACGACTGTGGCGAGGTGCAGATCCACCTGCTGGCGCCCATCCAGAGCGCCGGCCAGGAACGTGCGGCACTGGCGTTCAATGCCCAGCTGGCGATCCACACGGCGCTGTTCGGCGCCCAGCCGGTGGCCCAGCCTCAGCGCCGCGCCAAGGCGGCCTGAGCGTCGGCCGCAAAGCCCTGCAGTTCGGGGTAGAAGTGGCGAAAGTCTTCCATCAGCGGGCCGTACAGCGCCTGTACCTCCTGCATCGCGCCTGCCATACCCTCGGGGCGGGACAGGCGCCGGGCAATACCGTTGAACACCTGTTCGAGCACCGCGAACTCGCGGTACGAGCCCAACCAGTCGTCCGCCGCCATGTACGGCGCAATCTGCGCCAGGCGCCCGGGCAGCTCGGGCTCGGCCGCCAGCACCTGGTACACGCGCCCGGTGAACTGGCTCAGCGGCTGCCGGGCATAGTCGTGCCAGTGCAGCGCCAGGCAGTGGTCGAAAAACACATCGAGGATGATCCCGGCATAACGGCGCCGCTCACGCGGAAAACGCGCCAGCGCCGCCAGTACCCGCGGGTGGCTGTCGGTGTACACGTCGATCTGGCGGTGCAGGCGGATGGCGGCTTCCAGCGGCTGGGCAAAGCGCCCCTGCAACGGCCCCTTGACGAAGTCGCCGTACAGGCTGCCGAGCAGTTGTTCGGGCTGCTGGCCGCCCAGGTGAAGGTGTGCGAGGTAGTTCATAGGCCGCAGTCTAGCACCGCTTGCCCGCTTGAATATCGTTATAACCCGATATAGCGATTCATGCGCACGACAGAACCAAATCATATTTGTATATCGCGAAATACCGATTTATATTTCGCCCCATCGCGATATAACGCTATACCCACCACGAGCCCACCCATGCCTCTTGATCTCGACGAAATAATAAAAGCCCTGGCCCACCCAGTACGGCGAGAAATCCTGAACTGGTTGAAAGACCCGCAAGCCTGCTTCCCTGACCAGCACCACAGCACCGAACACGGTGTGTGCGCCGGGCAGATCGACCAACGCTGCGGCCTGTCGCAGTCCACGGTCTCGGCCCACCTGGCCACCTTGCAGCGCGCGGGGCTGATCAGCAGCCAGAAGATTGGCCAGTGGCACTTCTTCAAACGCAACGAGGAAACCATCCAGGCCTTCCTCCAGCAGATGAGCCAAGAGCTCTGACAAGGACCTTGCAATGCCCCTTTCGCTGTTGATCCTGGCGCTGAGCGCCTTCGCCATCGGTACCACCGAGTTCGTCATCATGGGCCTGCTGCCGGATGTGGCAAGCGACCTGGGTGTGTCGATCCCCGGTGCCGGCTGGCTGGTGACCGGCTACGCGCTGGGCGTGGCCATCGGCGCGCCGTTCATGGCCCTGGCCACCGCCCGGCTGCCGCGCAAGGCCGCACTGGTGGCGCTGATGGGGGTATTCATCATCGGCAACCTGCTGTGCGCCCTGGCCACCGACTACAACGTGCTGATGTTTGCCCGCGTGGTCACCGCGCTGTGCCACGGCGCCTTCTTCGGCATCGGTTCGGTGGTGGCGGCCAACCTGGTTCCGGCCAACCGCCGCGCCTCGGCCGTGGCGCTGATGTTCACCGGCCTGACCCTGGCCAACGTGCTGGGCGTGCCACTGGGTACCGCGCTGGGCCAGGTGTACGGCTGGCGCTCGACGTTCTGGGCAGTGACCGTGATCGGCGTGATCGCGCTGATCGGCCTGATCCGCTTCCTGCCGATCAAGCGCGACGAAGAGAAACTCGACATGCGTGCCGAGCTGGCTGCGCTCAAGGGCGCAGGCATCTGGCTATCGCTGTCGATGACCGTGCTGTTCTCGGCCTCGATGTTCGCCCTGTTCACCTATGTGGCGCCGTTGCTGGGTGATGTCACCGGCGTGTCGCCGCGCGGCGTGACCTGGACCCTGCTGTTGATCGGCCTGGGCCTGACCCTGGGCAACATCCTGGGCGGCAAGCTGGCCGATCGTCGCCTGGCCGCCACGCTGATGGGCGTGTTCGCCGCCATGGCGGTCATCTCGACCGCCCTGAGCTGGACCAGCACCGCGCTGATTCCGGCCGAGATCACCCTGTTCCTCTGGGCCACCGCCGCGTTCGCCGCCGTGCCGGCCCTGCAGGTCAACGTGGTGAGCTTCGGCAGGGCGGCACCGAACCTGGTGTCGACCCTGAACATCGGTGCCTTCAACCTGGGCAATGCGCTGGGCGCCTGGGTCGGCGGCACCGTGATCGACCAGGGCCTGGGCCTGACCCGCGTGCCCCTGGCGGCAGCGGCGCTGGCCGTGCTGGCCCTGATCGTCACCCTTATCACATTCAGCCAGGGCGGCAACAACGCCGACCTGGCACCTGCCACTCACTGATTGCCACGAGGTTCACGCACATGACAACGCTATTCGACCCGATCACCCTTGGCGACCTCGAGTTGCCCAACCGCATCATCATGGCCCCGCTGACCCGCTGCCGGGCCGACGAAGGCCGCGTACCCAACGCGCTGATGGCCGAGTACTACGTGCAGCGCGCCAGCGCCGGGCTGATTCTCAGCGAGGCCACCTCGGTGACCCCGCTGGGCGTGGGCTACCCCGACACACCGGGCATCTGGAGCAACGACCAGGTGCGTGGCTGGACCAACGTGACCAAGGCGCTGCACGGTGCTGGCGGGCGCATCTTCCTGCAACTGTGGCACGTGGGACGCATCTCGCACCCGCTGTACCTGAACGGCGAAACGCCGGTTGCGCCGAGCGCGGTGCAGCCCAAGGGGCATGTGAGCCTGGTGCGCCCGATCACCGAATTCGTCACCCCGCGCGCGCTGGAAACCGAGGAAATCGCCGACATCATCGAGGCCTACCGCATCGGTGCCGAGAACGCCAAGGCGGCCGGCTTCGACGGTGTGGAGCTGCATGCGGCCAACGGCTACCTGATCGATCAGTTCCTGCAGAGCAGCACCAACCAGCGCACCGACGAGTACGGTGGCTCGCTGGAGAACCGTGCACGGCTGCTGCTGGAAGCGACCGATGCGCTCATCGACGTGTGGGGCGCGCAGCGCGTGGGCGTGCACCTGTCGCCACGGGCCGACCTGCACGACATGGGCGATGCCAACCTGACCGAGACGTTCACCTACGTGGCGCGGGAGCTCGGCAAACGTGGCATCGCCTTCATCTGTGCGCGTGAGCGAGTGGCCGAAGACAGCATCGGGCCGTTGCTCAAAGAGGCGTTTGGCGGGCCGTACATCGCCAACGAACGCTTCGACAAGGCCAGTGCGAATGCTGCCATTGCCAACGGCACGGCCGATGCGGTGGCCTTCGGCGTGCCGTTCATTGCCAACCCCGACCTGCCGGCACGGCTGCAAGCGGATGCACCGCTGAACGAGCCACGGCCTGACACGTTCTACTCCAAGGGCCCGGTCGGGTACATCGATTACCCGGTGATGTAAGCGTCGGCTCTTTCGCGGGTCAAGCCCGCTCCCACAAGGGTATCGGTGGTGTGCAGACAGCCACTGTACCGGTGGGAGCGGGCTTGACCCGCGATAGCTTCACAGCGGATCAGGGCTTGGCGTTGATCTGCCGTTGCAGGTTCTGCACCTGGCTCTGCAAGGTGGTGATGTTGCGGGTCACCTGCCCGCGAAACGCATCGAACTCCGCCGTCGAGGCACCCGCCCCGGCAGCCGCCGCCGGGCGATTCTCCTGCTCGCTCTTGAGCACGATCAGGTCCTGTTCCAGGCGCTGGATCGCCGCCCCCGGATCCCCCTGCTTCTTCAATGCGGCAATCTCCGTCGACAGGCTCTTGAGCTGCGCATCGACCTTGCCGGTATCAGCCTGCGCCGCCTTCACCGCCGCCAGCTCCGTGGCCACGGCCTTGAGTTGCGCCTGCAACTGGGCATTGGTCGCCTGCTGCTCGCCAACCTGCGCCAGGGCCTGCTCCAGCCGCTTGCCCAGGTCACCCTGCTGCCCGGCTACGCCCTGCTGCTGCTTGCTCTGCTCGGCGAGGCTGGCCTGCAACTGCTTTATCTGCAGCTTCAGTGCCTCGCTGCCGGTGCTGACGCTCGACTCGCTGGCCGCCACCTTGCCGCTGATGTCCTGCAGGCGCCCGGCAGCTTCTTCACTGATGCGCGCAAAGCTTTCCTGGGTGGCCACCAGTTGCTGCTCCATCAGCGAAATCTGCTGGAAGCTCCACCAGCCAAGCCCGGCCAGGGCGATGAACGAAGCGCCCACCAGCGCCCACAACGGCCCGGTGGCCGCCGGCTTGCGCGGTTTGCCGCGCACGGCGGCCACCCGTGCACCTGGCGCCGGGGCAAAGTCGTCATCATCGCGACCGCCGGCCTTGAGGCTGGGTACATCATCGAAATCGTCGTGAGCATCGTTGCGCATGGATCAACCGCCGTGAGTGCAAATGAGCGCCAGTATAAGTCAGTGGCCGCCGTGCTGGGCCTTCCACCAGCCGCAGAATTCATCCAGCGCCGCCCACAGGCTGACCTGCGGGCGGTAGTCCAGTTGCTGGCGGGCGCGGCTGATGTCCAGGGTGAAATCCTTGTTCATCACCTGCACCGCCAGACGCGACAGGGTCGGTTGCGGACGGCCCGGCCACAGCAGGCAGGCCCCCTCGTTCAGCGCGCCCAGGCTGTAGGCCAGGCCACTGGAGCGGTAGCGCGTGACCTGGGGCAGGTCCATGCGCCGCATCACGTAATTGATAACGTCCCACAGCGGTAGCGGGTGGCCGTTGCTGATGTTGTAGGCCTGCCCGAGCGCGTCGTTGCCGGCCAGCACCGCGTTGATCAGCGCCTCGTTGAGGTTCTGCACGCTGGTGAAGTCGACCTTGTTCAAGCCGTTGCCGATGATCGCCAGACGGCGTTTCTGCTGCATCTTGAGCAGGCGCGGGAAGATGCTCACATCCCCTGCCCCGGTGACGAAGCGCGGGCGCAGGGCCAGCACTTCCAGGCCGAACTCCTGGGCACCGAAAACCTTCTGCTCGGCCAGGTACTTGGTGGTCGCGTAGGCATCGTGCAGGCGCCGCGGCACCTGCTCTTCGGTCACCCCCAGGCGCGAGCGCCCGTTCCAGTAGATCGACGGCGAGGACAGGTGCACCAGGCGACGAACGTGTTCCTTCAGGCACGCCTCCACCACGTTCTCGGTGACCACCACGTTGCCCTGGTGAAAGTCCTGGTAGCGTCCCCAGTTGCCCACCGCACCGGCGCAGTGCACCACGGTTTCGACGCCTTGGCAGACCCGCCGGGCCAACTCCGGGTCGCCCAGGTCCCCCGGAATGAACTGGGCGCCGCGGCGCACCAGGTGCTCGACGCCTTCGGCCCGCCGGCCATTGACCCGTACCTCCATGCCCTGCTCCAGGGCAAAGCGCGCAAAGCGCCCGCCAATGAAGCCGCTTGCGCCGGTGACCAGAATTCGCATGAAGCACTCCGCCTACTTGTTTGCAGATGATGCAGACGCCGGCAAACCCGACCACGGCACCAACCAACTGCTGGCGCTGCGCCGCAGGTGGTCGGTGAGTTGGCCGAGCAATTGCCCGCCATTGCGCCAATGATGCCAGTACAGCGGCACATCGATCGGCTTATCCGCCAGAATTTCCACCAGCTGCCCGCTGGCCAGTTGCGCCTGGGCCTGCAATTCGGGCACCAGGCCCCAACCCACGCCGGCTTCGGTCATGCGCAGAAAGCCCTCCGAAGACGGGCACAGGTGATGCAGGAATGCACCATCGATACCCAGCGACACCAGGTAGCGGTGCTGCAGAAAATCGTCCGGGCCGAACACCACGGCCGGGGTGCGGGCCAGACGCGCCACCTCTACCCCCTGGGGAAAGTGGCGCGCCATGAAGTCGGGGCTGGCCAGCGCACGGTAGCGCATGGCGCCGAGCAGCTCGCTGCGCGCCCCGGCAACCGGTCGCTCGCTGGCGCACAGGCAGGCCGCCACTTCGCCAGCGCGCATGCGCTTGAGGCCCACCTCCTGGTCTTCCACCACCAGCTCCAGCAGCACCCGCTCCTGTGCACAGAACGCCCCGACCGCCGCCGCCCACCAGGTGGCCAGGCTGTCGGCGTTGAGCGCTACCCGCAGACGCTCGGGCTGGCCGCCATCGTCCAGCGCCGGCACCTGATGCTGCAGGTCGCGCTCGAGCAGGCGCACCTGCTGTACATGGTTGAGCAGGCGCTTGCCGATCTCGGTGGGCGCTGGCGGCGCGGCGCGTACCAGCACCGGCTGGCCAACGCGCGCCTCCAGCAGCTTGATGCGTTGCGAAATGGCCGATTGCGACAGCCCGAGCAACTGTGCGCCCCGCTCAAAACCGCCCTGCTCGATCACCGCCGCCAGGGCGGAAAGCAACTTGTAGTCGAACATCAGTTTCCCTAATGCCGGATGAGGTTTATTGGTTTTTCTTATACGCCCACTGTCCGCACAATAGCCAGCGATCCCCCCTGTATTTTCGGCAGCCCGTGTGGCTGCTTCGCGGAGCACCTCCCATGTGGCAAAGCTACCTCAACGGCCTGCTGGTCGCCTTCGGGCTGATCATGGCCATCGGCACCCAGAACGCTTTCGTGCTGGCGCAGAGCCTGCGCCGTGAGCACCACCTGCCGGTGGCGGCGCTGTGCGTGTTCTGTGATGCGGTGCTGGTGGCGCTTGGCGTGTTCGGTCTGGCCACGGTGCTGGCGCAGAACCCGACCCTGCTGGCGGTCGCGCGCTGGGGTGGGGTGGTGTTTCTGCTGTGGTATGGCAGCAAGGCGCTGATACGCGCCTGCTCCAGCCAGAGCCTGGAGCAGGGCGAGGGCCTGGGTCAGCGTTCGCGTCGCGCGGTGTTGCTCAGTGCCCTGGCGGTGACCCTGCTCAACCCCCACGTGTACCTGGATACCGTGTTGCTGATCGGCTCGCTGGGTGCGCAGCAAAGCGTGCCAGGTGCCTACGTGGCGGGTGCAGCCAGTGCCTCGCTGCTGTGGTTCTTCACCCTGGCGCTGGGTGCGGCCTGGTTGGCGCCGTGGCTGGCCCGGCCTGGCACCTGGCGCCTGCTGGACCTGATGGTGGCGGTGATGATGTTTGCGGTGGCGTTGCAACTGGCGCTGGGCTGACCCGTTCGTCAGTTGTCGGCAAAGGCTCTGGAACCTCTATTCCATACACTTGTTGCGTGGTTTAGGTCAGGGCCCGGTGCTATGATCCCGAATCTGCGTCGCAAAGAGTAAAAACTCGCCGATGCATTCCGGCCGCCCGTGATCGGCCTTGCGCTCACCGCAACAGACCTGATTAGGAGAATCACCATGGCTTTTGAATTGCCGCCGCTGCCTTACGCACACGATGCCCTGCAGCCGCACATTTCCAAGGAAACCCTGGAATACCACCACGACAAGCACCACAACACCTACGTCGTGAACCTGAACAACCTGGTGCCAGGCACCGAGTTCGAAGGCAAGACCCTGGAAGAGATCGTCAAGACTTCTTCGGGCGGTATCTTCAACAACGCCGCTCAGGTCTGGAACCACACCTTCTACTGGAACTGCCTGGCGCCAAACGCTGGTGGCCAGCCTACCGGTTCGCTGGCTGAAGCCATCAACGCCGCGTTCGGTTCGTTCGACAAGTTCAAGGAAGAGTTCACCAAGACGTCGGTTGGCACCTTCGGTTCCGGTTGGGGCTGGCTGGTCAAGAAAGCTGACGGCTCCCTGGCGCTGGCTAGCACCATCGGTGCCGGCAACCCGCTGACCAGCGGTGACACCCCGCTGCTGACCTGCGACGTGTGGGAGCATGCCTACTACATCGACTACCGTAACGTGCGTCCGAAGTATGTCGAGGCGTTCTGGAACCTGGTCAACTGGAAGTTCGTGGCTGAGCAGTTCGAAGGCAAGACCTTCACTGCATAAGTGCTGCTTCTGAAAAAACCCGGCTCAGGCCGGGTTTTTTTATGCCGAAAAAGCGGCAAAGAGCAAAACCCCACCCACCAACCTTTTTTAACCAATTTCACCAACACCCTCTCTTGCTGCCCCCCCATACCGCGCTAACATCAATCGTTGGGAAACTTGTCGTACATCGCTCAAGTCGCAAGGCCGGGCAACCGATACAGTGACCGCTGGATCATGAATCCTGCCAACGGCCGATAGTGGATTGCCACAGATGATGGCAAAATGATGCCATGCGCATGGATTAAGGAAACCCCATTGAAGCTGGAACTCAAAAACAGCTTGTCGGTCAAGTTGCTCAGAGTGGTCCTGCTCTCGGCACTGGCCGTGGGCGTGGTACTCAGCTGTGCGCAGATCGTCTTCGATGCCTACAAGACCCGCCAGGCTGTCGCCAACGACGCCCAGCGAATCCTCGACATGTTCCGCGACCCTTCCACCCAGGCCGTATACAGCCTGGACCGCGAAATGGGCATGCAGGTCATCGAGGGGCTGTTCCAGGATGAGTCCGTGCGCATGGCCTCCATCGGCCACCCCAACGAAACCATGCTGGCAGAAAAGTCGCGCCCTCTGCAGGAACTGCCGACCCGCTGGCTCACCGACCTGATCCTCGGCCAGGAACGCACCTACACCACCCAGCTCGTCGGCCGCGCGCCCTACAGCGAATACTACGGCGACCTGAGCATCACCCTCGATACCGGCGCCTACGGCCAGGGCTTCGTGGTCAATTCGGTGATCATCTTCATTGCCGGCGTGCTCCGCGCCCTGGCCATGGGGCTGGTGCTTTACCTGGTCTACCACTGGCTGCTGACCAAGCCACTGTCCAAGCTCATCGAGAACCTCACCCAGATCAACCCCGACCGCCCCAGCCAGCATCAGCTGCCGCTGCTCAAGGGCCACGAGAAGAACGAACTGGGCCTGTGGGTGAACACCGCCAACCAACTGTTGGCGTCCATCGAACGCAATACCCACCTGCGCCACGAGGCCGAGAACAGCCTGCTGCGCATGGCCCAGTACGACTTTCTCACCGGCCTGCCCAACCGCCAGCAACTGCAACAGCAACTGGACAAGATCCTGGTCGATGCCGGGCGC
Source organism: Pseudomonas palmensis (assembly GCF_049942755.1). NCBI lineage: Bacteria > Pseudomonadati > Pseudomonadota > Gammaproteobacteria > Pseudomonadales > Pseudomonadaceae > Pseudomonas > Pseudomonas palmensis. The sequence continues at coordinate 3,354,209 of NZ_CP187958.1, read as the reverse complement.
CTCCAGCGCCGGGTTGCGGTGCTGTGCGTAGGCCTGGACGACTTCAAGGGCATCAACGAACAATTCAGCTACCAGGCCGGCGACCAGTTGCTGCTGGCCCTGGCCGACCGCCTGCGTGCCCACAGCGGTCGCCTGGGTGCCCTCGCCCGCCTGGGCGGCGACCAGTTCGCGCTGGTGCAGGCCGACATCGAACAACCCTACGAGGCCGCCGAGCTGGCCCAGAGCATTCTCGATGACCTGGAAGCGCCGTTCGCCCTGGACCATCAGGAGATCCGCCTGCGCGCCACCATCGGCATCACCCTGTTCCCCGAAGACGGCGACAGCACCGAGAAGCTGCTGCAAAAGGCCGAACAGACCATGACCCTGGCCAAGAGCCGTTCGCGCAACCGCTATCAGTTCTACATCGCCAGCGTCGACAGCGAGATGCGCCGGCGCCGCGAGCTGGAAAAGGACCTGCGCGAAGCCCTGCCGCGCAATCAGCTGTACCTGGTTTACCAACCGCAGATCAGCTACCGCGACCACCGCGTGGTGGGCGTCGAGGCGCTGCTGCGCTGGCAGCACCCGGAGCTGGGCATGGTTCCGCCCGATCAGTTCATACCGCTGGCCGAACAGAACGGCAACATCATCGTGATCGGCGAATGGGTGCTCGACCAGGCCTGCCGGCAACTGCGCGAATGGCACGACCAGGGCTTCAGCGACCTGCGCATGGCAGTCAACCTGTCGACCGTGCAACTGCACCACAGCGAGCTGCCCCGGGTGGTCAACAACCTGCTGCAGATCTACCGCCTGCCGCCGCGCAGCCTGGAACTGGAAGTGACCGAGACCGGCCTGATGGAAGACATCAGCACTGCCGCCCAGCACCTGCTGAGCCTGCGCCGCTCCGGCGCGCTGATTGCGATCGACGACTTCGGCACCGGCTACTCCTCGCTCAGCTACCTCAAGTCGCTGCCGCTGGACAAGATCAAGATCGACAAGAGCTTCGTGCAGGACCTGCTCGACGATGACGACGACGCCACCATCGTTCGCGCGATAATCCAGCTGGGCAAGAGCCTGGGCATGCAGGTGATCGCCGAGGGCGTGGAAACCGCCGAGCAGGAAGCCTACATCATTGCCCAGGGCTGTCATGAAGGTCAGGGCTACCACTACAGCAAACCGCTGCCGGCACGCGAGCTGACCGCCTTCCTCAAAGCGGCGCAACGCAACCAGGTATCGATTCTGTGAGTGACGCTGCCGCCAAGGGCAGCGTGAACAGCATTTGAATTTTTACGTGGCAACCTCTTTACAGAAAATGCATATCTTTCGCATTATGTTGCACCTTTGCGTGCGGCTGCACGCCTGTTCAACCTCTCGACGCAGGAATAGCCCATGATTCGTATGCCTCTGGCCACCGCCAGTCTGCTGGCCATTGCCATCTCCCTCGCCGGCTGCGGCGATGACAAGGACAAGGCCGCCGCACCACAGGCCGCCGCACCTGCTGCCGCCAGCACCACCCAGGCGTCCGGGGCCGTCGACGAAGCCGCCGCCCAGGCGGTGGTCAAGCACTACGCCGAGATGGTGTATGCCGTGTACAGCGACTCGCTGAGCACCGCCAAGACCCTGCAGACCGCAGTCGATGCCTTCCTTGCCAAGCCCGACGCCGACACCCTGGCCGCCGCCAGGACTGCCTGGGTAGCCGCCCGTGTACCGTACCTGCAGAGCGAAGTGTTCCGCTTCGGCAACACCATCATCGACGACTGGGAAGGTCAGGTGAACGCCTGGCCGCTGGACGAAGGCCTGATCGACTACGTCGACAAGAGCTATGAACACGCCCTGGGCAACCCGGCCGCCACCGCCAACATCATCGCCAACACCGAGATCCAGGTGGGCGAAGACAAGGTCGACGTCAAGGACCTGACCCCCGAGAAGCTGGCCAGCCTGAACGAGCTGGGCGGTTCGGAAGCCAACGTCGCCACCGGCTACCACGCCATCGAATTCCTGCTGTGGGGCCAGGACCTCAACGGCACCGGCCCGGGCGCCGGCAACCGCCCTGCCTCGGACTACCTGCAAGGCGAAGGCGCCACCGGCGGTCACAACGAGCGTCGTCGTGCCTACCTCAAGGCCGTGACCCAGCTGCTGGTCAACGACCTGGAAGAAATGGTCGGCAACTGGAAGCCGGCAGTGGCCGACAACTATCGCGCCACCCTGGAGGCAGAACCTGTCGCCAACGGCCTGCGCAAGATGCTGTTCGGCATGGGCAGCCTGTCGCTGGGCGAACTCGCGGGCGAGCGCATGAAGGTCTCGCTGGAAGCCAACTCGCCTGAGGACGAGCAGGACTGCTTCAGCGACAACACCCACTACTCGCACTTCTACGACGCCAAGGGTATCCGCAACGTCTACCTGGGCGAGTACACCCGCACCGACGGCACCAAGCTGAGCGGCCCGAGCCTGTCGTCGCTGGTGGCCAAGGTCGATCCGGCCACCGACAACACCCTGAAGGCCGATCTGGAAGCCACCGAGGCGAAGATCCAGGTGATGGTCGACCACGCCCTCAAGGGTGAGCACTACGACCAGTTGATCGCTGCCGACAACGCTGCGGGCAACCAGATCGTGCGTGACGCCATCGCCGCGCTGGTCAAGCAGACCGGTGCCATCGAACAGGCTGCGGGCAAACTGGGCATCACCGACCTGAACCCGGACACCGCTGACCACGAGTTCTGAGTGGTAGCGTGCTGAAACAGAGGCGGCCTTCGGGTCGCCTTTTTTTGTGGGACCTCTTCGCTGGAAGCTGAAGCAGATTTCATCCAGCAAACGCAAATCCCTCTTATTCATATCCCCCGCGCCTGCTAAGCTTGCACGCCGGTTTTACGCTAGCCATTCAGGATTCTCGATGCCCGCTCCGCTTCACCGCGCCCTTCCCCTGCTATTGGCCCTGGCCCTGAGCGCCTGTGACGACGCCCCGCGTTTCACCAAGGCCGAACCTGGCGAGGCGCGTGCCGGTGGCAGCACCACCGTGAACAAGCGCGACCGCAACGCCTACTCCATGCCCTCGGCCAACCTCACCCCGAGCCAGCGCCTGGACTTCAGCGTGGGCAACAGCTTCTTCCGCAGCCCGTGGGTGATCGCCCCGTCCACCACCACCGCACGCGATGGCCTGGGCCCGCTGTTCAACACCAACGCCTGCCAGAACTGCCATATTCGCGACGGGCGCGGGCACCCGCCCGCAGAGGGCGCCAAAAACGCGGTATCGATGCTGGTGCGCCTGTCGATCCCCGACCAGCCCGAATACGCCAAGGTCATCGAGCAACTGGGCATCGTGCCCGAGCCGGTCTATGGCGGGCAGTTGCAGGACATGGCCGTGCCCGGCGTGGCCCCCGAGGGCAAGGTGCGGGTCAGCTACACCCCGGTGAACGTCACCTTCAAGGACGGCACCCAGGTCGAACTGCGCAAGCCGCAGCTGCAGATCACCCAGCTTGGCTACGGCCCGATGCACCCCGACACACGCTTCTCGGCACGCGTCGCGCCGCCGATGATCGGCCTGGGCCTGCTCGAGGCCATCCCTGATGAGGCCATCCTGGCCAACGCCGACCCCGAGGGGCGCAACGGCACCGGCATTCGTGGCCGGCCCAACCTGGTATGGGACGACGCCCAGGGCAAGCAGGTACTTGGCCGCTTCGGCTGGAAGGCCGGGCAACCCAACCTCAACCAGCAGAACGCCCATGCGTTCTCCAGCGACATGGGCCTGACCAGCAGCCTGGTGCCGCGCGACGACTGCACCCCGGCGCAGCTCGATTGCCTGGCCCAGCCCAATGGCAACGGCGCCGATGGCGAGCAGGAGGTCAGCGACAACATCCTGCGCCTGGTGCTGTTCTACACCCGCAACCTGGCGGTGCCGGTACGCAAGGACGTCGATTCGCCCCAGGTGCTGGCTGGCAAGAACCTGTTCTTCCAGGCCGGCTGCCAGGGCTGCCACACCCCCACATTCACCACCTCGGCCAATGCCGCCGAGCCGGAGCTGGCCAACCAGACCATCCGCCCCTACAGCGACCTGTTGCTGCACGACATGGGCCCGGGGCTGGCCGACAACCGCAGCGAATTCGCCGCCGGTGGCCAGGACTGGCGCACCGCGCCGCTGTGGGGCATCGGCCTGAATCAGACCGTCAGTGGTCATACCCAGTTTCTGCATGACGGGCGCGCCCGCAACCTGCTCGAGGCCGTGCTCTGGCACGGCGGCGAAGCCGAGCCTGCGCGCCAGCACGTCTTGACCTTCAATGCCGAGCAACGCGCCGCGTTGCTGGCGTTCCTGAACTCACTCTAGAGAAGGAGCCGGACATGTTCCGTCCCAAGCTGTTGTTCACCAGCCTCGCCGCCATCGCCCTGGGCGCCTGCTCGCCGCAGGACCCGCAGGCCGTGACCTCTGCCGCGATCGCCAAGCAGGTGATCCTGCCGACCTACAGCCGCTGGGTCGAAGCCGACCGCCAGCTGGCCGTCAGCGCCCTGGCCTTCTGCGAAGGCAAGGCCGACCTGGCCACCGCACGCGCCGACTTCCTGCACGCACAAAAAGCCTGGGCCGAGTTGCAACCGCTGCTGATCGGCCCGCTGGCCGAGGGCAACCGCGCCTGGCAGGTGCAGTTCTGGCCCGACAAGAAGAACCTGGTGGGCCGTCAGGTCGAGCAACTGGTCAACGGCGACAAGCCGGTGGATGCCGAGACCGTGGCCAAGTCCAGCGTCGTGGTCCGCGGCCTGTCGGCCTACGAGTACATCCTGTTCGACAGCAAGCCGGACGTCGCCACCGCCGAACAGAAGGCCCGTTATTGCCCGCTGCTGGTGGCCATTGGCGAACACCAGAAGAACCTCGCCGAAGAGATCCTCAAGGGCTGGAACAGCACCGACGGCATGCTGGCGCAGATGACCAAGTTCCCCAACCAGCGCTACGCCGACTCCCATGAGGCGATCGCCGACCTGCTGCGCGCCCAGGTCACCGCGCTGGACACCCTGAAGAAGAAGCTCGGCACGCCGATGGGTCGCCTGAGCAAGGGCATCCCGCAGCCGCTGCAGGCTGAAGCCTGGCGCAGCCACTCCTCGCTCAAGAGCCTGGAAGCCAGCCTGATCGCCGCCCAGACCGTGTGGGTCGGGGTCGACAACCAGGGCCTGCGCGGCCTGCTGGGCAAGGACCAGAAGGCCCTGGCCGACAAGATCGACGCGGCCTATGCTGATGCCCTCAAGCAACTGAAGGCGATCGACCGGCCCCTGGGCGAAATGCTCCAGGACGATGCCGGCCGCGAGCAACTGAACGCCTTCTACGACAGCCTGAACGTGGTTCACCGCCTGCATGAAGGTGAACTGGCCAAGGCGCTGAACATCCAGCTGGGCTTCAATGCCAACGACGGTGACTGATCATGTTGCGACGCCAGGCCCTCAAACTCGGTAGCGTGCTGCTCAGCGCCCTGACCCTGGGTGGCTGGACCCTGTGGCGCAGCAAGGGCCAGCAGCCGCTGCTGCTGTCGGCCCGTGACGATGCCGACGGCAAGCACTATGCCGTGGGCTATCGCCTGGACGGCACCCAGGTGTTCGCCACCCAGGTCGGCCTGCGCTGCCACGACATCATCAACCACCCCGAGCGGCCGATCGCGCTGTTCGTGGCGCGCCGCCCCGGGACCGAGAGCTACCTGATCGACCTGCGCGACGGGCGCCTGCTGCAGACCCTGGCCTCGCAGCCGAACCGGCACTTCTATGGCCACGCGGTGATCCACAAGGGCGGCGAATGGCTGTACGCCACCGAGAACGACACTACCGACCCGGGCCGTGGCGTGCTGGGTGTGTACCGCTTCGAAGGCGAACGCCTGGCCCATCATTCGGAAATCCCGACCCACGGCATCGGCCCGCACCAGGTGTCGTGGCTGCCTGACGGCGAGACCCTGGTGGTGGCCAATGGCGGTATCCGCACCGAAGCCGAGAGCCGGGTGGAGATGAACCTGGATGCGATGCAGCCCAGCCTGGTGCTGATGCAGCGCGACGGCACCCTGCTGAGCAAGGAAACCCTGAGCCAGCAGATGAACAGCGTGCGCCACCTGGCGATTGCCGACGACGGCACCGTGCTGGCGTGCCAGCAGTTCATGGGCGGCTCGGACGAAACCGCCGAGCTGCTGGCGATCAAGCGTCCGGGGCAGCCGTTCGTGGCCTTCCCGGTGCCGGAGCACCAGTTGCAGTCCATGGCCCAGTACACCGCCAGCGTGGCGGTGCACAGCGAGCTGCGACTGGTGGCGATGACCGCGCCACGGGCCAACCGCCTGTTCATCTGGGACCTGGACAGCGCCGAGGTGAAGCTGGATGCGCCGATGCCGGACTGCGCGGGCGTGGGCGCAGTGGCCGATGGCTTTGTGGTGACCTCCGGGCAAGGGCGTTGCCGGCTGTACGACTGCCGCAAGGCAGCGCTGGTGGGGCAACCGCTGCAACTGCCTTCGGGGTTGTGGGACAACCATCTGCACCTGATCTGATATAGCAATCGCGGGTCAAGCCCGCTCCCACAGGGAACACCTGGAACCTTGTGGGAGCGGGCTTGACCCGCGGTGACGTCGGTACAGACAACATAAAATATACCGAACCAGCACACCGCCCCTGCGCCGCGACCGACTAGACTTGCGCAACAACGCTTCCAGGGAGCTGGTCCATGCTGCGCCGTCGCATGCTCATCATGCTGGGTATCGTCCTGCTGCTGGTGCTGGCCCTGGGCGGCTACAAGGGCTTGTCCATCTACCGCCAGATCCAGCAGTTCTCCGCGCCCAAGCCGCCGGTCAGCGTTGCCGCCGCCGAGGCGCGCGAGCAGCCCTGGCAAAGCCGCCTGCCCGCCGTGGGCAGCCTCAAGGCCCTGCAAGGGGTGGACCTGAGCCTGGAGATCGCCGGCACGGTCAAGGCCCTGCACTTCGAATCCGGCCAGCAGGTCAAGGCCGGGCAACTGCTGCTGCAGCTGGACAGCGACGTGGAGACTGCCCTGCTCGGCACCGCCCAGGCCGACCTCGGGCTGGCCCAGGTGGATTATCAGCGAGGCAGCCAGCTGGTCGGCAGCCAGGCCATCTCCAAGGGCGAATTCGACCGCCTGCGCGCCCAGCTGCTGCGCAACCAGGCGGTGGTGGCGCAACTCAAGGCATCCCTGGCGAAAAAGAGCATCAACGCGCCGTTCACCGGCACCATCGGTATCCGCCAGGTCGACCTGGGCAGCTACCTGGCCAGCGGCACGGTGATCGCCACCCTGCAGGACCTGAGCAGCCTGTATGTCGACTTCTTCGTGCCGGAACAGGCGCTGCCCAACCTCAGCCTCGGCCAGCAGGCGCTGGTCTCGGTGGCCGCCTACCCGCACCGCAGCTTCACCGCCACCCTCAGCGCGATCAACCCCAAGGTCGACGACACCACCCGCAACCTGCAGGTGCGCGCCACCCTGGCCAACCCCGACGGCACGTTGCTGCCGGGCATGTTCGCCAGCCTGCAGGTGTTGCTGCCCAACCCGCGCAACGCGGTGGTGGTGCCGCAGAGCGCCGTCACCTACACCCTCTATGGCAACTCGGTGTATGTCGCCGTGCCGCAAAAGTCCGAAGACGGCAAGGTGCAGACCACGGCCGATGGCCAGCCGCAACTGATCGCCGAGCGGCGCTTCGTCGAGACCGGCGAGCGCCGCGACGGCCTGGTGGTGATCGCCAAGGGCCTCACGCCCGGCGAAACGGTGGTCACCGCCGGCCAGTTGAAGCTGACCCAGGGCGCTGCCGTCACCCTGAGCGCCGACAAGACCCTGCAAGCCGAACCGACCAGCCAGCCCGGCGCCGACTGACCAAGGAACCGCCATGGCCTTTACCGACCCGTTCATCCGTCGCCCGGTGCTGGCCAGCGTGGTCAGCCTGCTGATCGTGCTGCTGGGGTTCCAGGCATGGAGCAAACTGCCGATCCGCCAGTACCCGCAGATGGAAAACGCCCTGATCACGGTGACCACCGCTTACCCAGGGGCCAACGCCGAAACCATCCAGGGCTACATCACCCAGCCCCTGCAGCAGAGCCTGGCCAGTGCCGAAGGCATCGACTACATGACCTCGGTGAGCCGGCAGAATTTTTCGGTGATCTCGATCTACGCGCGCATCGGCTCCGACAGCGACCGGCTGTTCACCGAGCTGCTGGCCAAGGCCAACGAGGTCAAGAACAAGCTGCCCCAGGACGCCGAGGACCCGGTGCTGAGCAAGGAGGCCGCCGATGCCTCGGCGCTGATGTACATCAGCTTCTACAGCAAGGAGCTGAGCAACCCGCAGATCACCGACTACCTGTCGCGGGTGATCCAGCCCAAGCTCGCCACCCTGCCCGGCATGGCCGAAGCCGAGATCCTCGGCAACCAGGTGTTCGCCATGCGCCTGTGGATCGACCCGGTGAAGCTGGCCGGCTACGGCCTGAGCGCCGGCGATGTGACTGCCGCGGTGCGCCGCTACAACTTCCTGTCCGCCGCCGGCGAGGTCAAGGGCCAGTACGTGGTCACCAGCATCAACGCCACCACCGAACTCAAGTCGGCCGAAGCCTTCGCCGCCATCCCGCTCAAGACCAAGGGCGACAGCCGCGTGCTGCTGGGCGATGTGGCACGGGTGGAGATGGGCGCGGAGAACTACGACACGGTCAGCTCGTTCGACGGCACGCCGTCGGTGTACATCGGCATCAAGGCCACCCCGGCCGCCAACCCGCTGGACGTGATCAAGGAGGTGCGCAAGCTGATGCCGGAGCTGGAAGCGCAGTTGCCGCCCAACCTCAAGGCCTCCATCGCCTATGACGCCACGCTGTTCATCCAGGCCTCCATCGACGAGGTGGTCAAGACCCTGGTCGAGGCGGTGCTGATCGTGATCGTGGTGGTGTTCCTGTTTCTCGGCGCGCTGCGCTCGGTGCTGATCCCGGTGATCACCATCCCGCTGTCGATGATCGGCGTGCTGTTCTTCATGCAATTGATGGGCTACTCGCTGAACCTGTTGACGCTGCTGGCGATGGTGTTGGCCATCGGCCTGGTGGTGGACGATGCGATCGTGGTGGTGGAGAACATCCACCGCCATATCGAGGAGGGCAAGACGCCGTTCGACGCCGCGCTGGAAGGCGCCCGGGAGATCGCCATGCCGGTGGTCTCGATGACCATCACCCTGGCGGCGGTGTACGCCCCCATCGGTTTCCTGGAGGGCCTCACCGGGGCCCTGTTCAAGGAGTTCGCCCTGACCCTGGCCGGGGCCGTGGTGATTTCCGGCATTGTCGCGCTGACCCTGTCGCCGATGATGTGTGCCCTGCTGCTGCGCCCGGAGCAGAACCCCAGCGGCCTGGCCCATCGTCTCGACCAGCTGTTCGAGCGGCTCAAGCGCCGCTACCAGACGCTTTTGCACGGCACCCTCGAGACCCGGCCGGTGGTGATTGTGTTCGCCCTGATCGTGCTGTGCCTGATCCCGGTGTTTCTGATGTTCAGCAAGAACGAGCTGGCCCCGGACGAAGACCAGGGCATCATCTTCATGATGGCCACCGCCCCGCAACCGGCCAACCTCGATTACCTGAACGCCTACACCGACGAGTTCATCACGATCTTCAAGTCATTCCCCGAGTACTACTCCTCGTTCCAGATCAACGGCTTCAACGGCGTGCAATCGGGCATCGGCGGCTTTCTGCTCAAGCCGTGGAACCAGCGCAGCCGCACCCAGATGGAGTTGCTGCCCGAGGTGCAGGCCAAGCTGGCGACCATCAGCGGCCTGCAGATCTTCGGCTTCAACCTGCCCTCCCTGCCGGGCACCGGCGAAGGCCTGCCATTCGCCTTCGTGATCAACACGCCGAATGACTACGTGTCGTTGCTGGAAGTGGCGCAACGGGTCAAGGACCGCGCCCAGGCCTCGGGCAAGTTCGCCTTCCTGGACATCGACCTGGCATTCGACAAGCCGGAGGTGGTGGTAGATATCGACCGGGCCAAGGCGGCGCAGATGGGGGTGTCGATGGATGCCCTGGGCGGCACCCTGGCCACGCTGCTGGGCGAGGCCGAGATCAACCGCTTCACCATCGAGGGGCGCAGCTACAAGGTGATCGCCCAGGTCGAGCAGGCCTACCGCGACAACCCCGGCTGGCTGAACAACTACTACGTGAAGAACGAGCAGGGCCGGATGCTGCCCCTGTCGACCCTGATCAGCGTCAGCGACCGCGCGCGGCCGCGCCAGCTCAACCAGTTCCAGCAGCTGAACTCGGCGATCATCCAGGGCTTCCCGCTGGTGAGCATGGGCGAGGCCCTGGAGACGGTGCGCAGCATCGCCCAGCAGGAGGCACCGGCAGGCTTCGCCTTCGACTACAGCGGGCAGGCACGTCAGTTCGTGCAGGAAGGCAGTGCGCTGTGGGTGACCTTCGGCCTGGCGCTGGCGATCATCTTTCTGGTGCTGGCGGCGCAGTTCGAGAGTTTCCGCGACCCGCTGGTGATCCTGGTGACGGTGCCCCTGTCGATCTGTGGAGCATTGATCCCGCTGTTTCTGGGGTGGTCGAGCATGAACATCTACACCCAGGTGGGGCTGGTGACGCTGATCGGGCTGATCAGCAAGCATGGCATCCTGATCGTCGAGTTCGCCAACCAGTTGCGCCTGCACAAGGGGCTGAATGCGCGGGATGCCGTAGAGGAAGCGGCAGCGATACGCCTGCGGCCGGTGCTGATGACCACGGCGGCGATGGTATTCGGCATGGTGCCGCTGATACTGGCGACGGGCGCCGGGGCGGTGAGTCGGTTCGACATCGGCATGGTGATCGCCACCGGGATGTCGGTGGGCACGCTGTTCACGTTGTTCGTGTTGCCGTGCGTGTATACGTTGCTGGCCAGGAAGGAAATGCCAAGTACGGCGCTGGAATCGAGTTGAACGCATCGCGGGTCAAGCCTGCTCCCACAAGGATCACTGCAACCCTGTGGGAGCGGGCTTGACCCGCGCCGATACACTTCATCACCCGTTGGAGCGCAGCCCCCGGCTCATGCCGAACAGGAACAACAGCAGGTCATGGTCCGGTTGCGCCGTGACGACCGGCTTGGCCGTCCGCGGCAGCGGGCACTGCGCGCCCAGGTCGATGGAACTGAGCACCTGCGGACGCGGCTCCTCCCACGCGGCGAAAGCCACCGAAGCCACCGCCAACGCCACAAGCAGAAACAAACCTCGTGCTATTTCTAGTTTCATTGCTCTAAACCTTTGACAGCGCTGCCAAACGCCACTTCGTAAAAGTAGAGCAACTTCTTCCAGTCCGCATCGTTCCACGACGAATGGCGGCGCAGTTGCTTCAGGTCATTGGCGGCCGCACGCTGGCAGCTGATGCGCCGGCGGCACTTCTCCAGGTCCAGCAAGGCGACCTCGGCACGCGCATCCGCGCCCTCGCCGGTCACCTTCACGAAAATATGCTTGCTGTACAGGCAGCCATGCTGCCAGTGCCCGCGGTGCATGCGCGCCAGGTTGCCGGCCAGGTCCTCGAGCACCCGGTCGTGCAGCGCCTCGCCGTGCTGCTCGCGCCCGCCGCCGGCGTACCACAGGTCGATCTCCTCGAAACCATCCAGCGCCTCGCTGACCAGCAGCGCCCGCCACTGGTGCTGGGCATCGCGCTCCACGCCGCAATAGACGATATGCGGCACCCGCACGCCCAACTGCTCGAAACTGCTCAGGGCAGCGAACTCACGCAATACCGTGGGGCGACCGAAAGGGTGCAACAGGCTGCGGTAGATATGCCCGACCTGGCGCTTGGCATACAGCAGATGGCCCGTCTCGTCGCTCAGGCGCTGCACGCCGCTTTCGCCGCCACGCCGCTGGTTGGGTGCCTCCACCCATTCGCCCTGGCGCTGCCAGAAGTAATCGAATTGATCCGAGACCGCCGTACCGCCCGTTCCTTCCACAGCCATTCCTTCACCCCTTGCGCAATACGTAAACTCGCCACATCGCATAGAACGGCAAAAAGTCCATTCGTTCCTGAATACGGAAACCTGCGGCCTCGAACTCCTGTTCAACCGTAGCAGCTGGTAACACAAAACGGTTCTGGTAACTGCCATCGGCCTGCCCGTTGTTACGGCGTGCTTCCAGGCGTTTACGCCGCCAGGCCTTGATGTTGCCGTCCACCCACAACGAGATGATCACGCTATCGCGGCTAACCCGTTGAAACTCCGAAAGAATCGCCTTGCGATGGGCCGCTTCGCCAATGTGGTGGAACAGCCGCATGCAGAAAATGCTGTCTACCGCGTTGTCCGGCAGATCGATGGCGAAGGCTGATGTCTGCAAGGGCCGTACCCGTTTGACCACTTCTGCCGGTTGCGACCCGCAGGCGATCTGCAGCATGGCGGCGGAATTGTCGGCGCCGATGATCACGCGGTTGGCCTTTTCGGCCAGCAGCGGCCAGAAACGGCCGGCACCGCTGGGCAGGTCCAGCACCAGGCCAGGCTCCCCGGCCAGCGCCAGGGCACGCCGGGCCAATTGCTCGTCACGCTGGTGGGACAAGCGGCGGGCAATGCCGTCCTGGTGCTTGTGCAGGTACTGTTGAGCGTGCTGCTCGTCGTACTTTTCGGAAAACTTGAGCTTGATGGGACTGCGCATGGTGCATCTCCTGACTCCAATGCCGCCTACCTTAAGCAGGGCGACGTTGGCGTCAGGTCATGCGAACGTGAAAAAAATGTCAGGTTGCGTCGCTAAGTTACAAGGTGTTTCCGGAGGCCTGCGACCCAGCCGTGCCCAATTTCACATGGAACCGGCAACCATGGGGTTCGGCGGCGCTCAGGCTGACGCTCCAGCCCTGGTCCTCGCAGATCCGCTGCACCAGCGACAGGCCCAGCCCGAGCCCTTCCCCGCGCTTTTCGCCGCCGCGCACGAACGGCTGGAACATGGCCTCGCGATGCTCCTCGGGAATTCCCACGCCGCTGTCCTCGACGGTGAAGCCATCGGGCTCCAGGGTGAGGCGGATGTACCCCTGGTCGGTGTAGTGCGCCGCATTGCGCAGCAGGTTGCCCATCACCGATTGCAGGAACGTGGCGTTGTACAGGGTGGGCAGCGCGCCGGTGTCGTGGTAGGTGAGGGTCAGCCCCTTCTGCTCGATGGTGTCGCGCCAGACGCCGATCAGTTCGTTGCCCACCTCACGCAGGCTTGCCCGCGAAGCGACGGCACCCTCGTCGCGCTGGGCGCGGGCGAGCATGAGGAAGGTCTGCACCAGCTCGCGCATTTCTTCGGTGGCCCGCGAAATGCGTTCGACCTGGGCGCGGGCGCGATTGTCGATGGCCGGGTTCTCCAGCAGCAGCTCGCACGAGCTGGCCAGCACCATCAGGGGCGTGCGCAGTTCATGGCTGACATCGCTGGTGAACAGCCGCTCGCGGGTCAGTGCATCACGCAGGCGCCCCAGGGTGGCGTCGAAGGCCACCGCCAGTTGCCCCACTTCGTCGGCCGCGTAGTCCGGCGCCAGGGGCGGCGCCAGGCCCAGCAACTGGTCGCGGTGGCGCACCTGGCGCGCCAGCCGGATCACCGGGGCCATCACCCGCCGTGCCAGCACCCAGCCGAGAAATACCGCCAGTGCCAGGCTGAGCACGAAGCCCACCACCACCACGGCGAACAGCACGCGCTCGCGTTCTTCGAAATCGCTCTGGTCCTGCAGCAGCACGTAGTGCCGCCCGTCCACCACCTCGACCATGGCGTGGTACGACAGGTGCTCGCGAAACACTTCGTGAAACCCCGGGGTGAGGTGGCGCAGGTCCTTGGGCAGGTCGAAGTCGTCGCGCCCACCACTGTAGTAGAACAACTGGTCGGGCCGCGGGCGGTGGCTCCACTCCGATACGCTGTCCATCAGCAGCATGCGCTTGAGGTCGCCCCCCAGTACCGAGGAAATCAGGCGCTCTTCCACCAGGTGCACGGTGGCCACGATGCCGAAGGCGAAGGCCCCGGCCACCAGCGCGCTCATCAGCGCGAAGGCGATGATGATGCGCTGGGCAAGGCTTTGCTTAAACTCCATCACGACCCTCGGCCAGTCGATAGCCAACACCGTGCACGGTATGCAGCAGGGGCTTGTCGAATGGCTTGTCGATCACCTGGCGCAACTGGTGGACGTGGCTACGCAGGCTGTCACTGTCGGGGCAGTCGTCGCCCCACAGGGCTTCTTCCAGTACCTCGCGGCGCAGCACGTGGGGGCTCTTCTGCATCAGCACTGCAAGCAGCTTGAGGCCGACCGGGTTGAGCTTGAGGAACTTGCCCTGGCGGGTGACCTCCAGGGTGTCGAGGTCGTAGCTCAGGTCGCCGACGTTCAGGCTGCGCCGGCCACCGCCCTGGGCCCGGCGCAGCACCGCTTCGATGCGCGCGGCCAGTTCCGACAGGGCGAACGGCTTGAGCAGGTAGTCGTCGGCGCCGGAGCGAAAGCCCTGCAGGCGGTCGTCGAGCTGGTCGCGGGCGGTCAGCATGATCACCGGGGTATCGCGCCGGGCATCCTCGCGCAGGCGCTTGCACAGCGTGTAGCCGTCGATGCCGGGCAGCATGATGTCGAGCACGATCAGGTCGTAGTGCTCGGTGGCAGCCAGGTGCAGGCCCGACAGGCCGTCCTGGGCGCAGTCGACGGTGTAGCCCTTGAGGCCCAGGTAATCGGCCAGGTTGGCCAGGATATCGCGGTTGTCTTCAACCAGTAGAATTCGCATCGGTACCTCTCCCCCGTCCTCGTTTGCCTGCTTGGCAGGCGCAGCTTAAGGCCATCGTCCAGGCCCCGCCAGCGCCGCATGGATTTAATCGCAACTGACATTTTTTTCACCCCAGCTTCACACATAGCGTAGGCGCGGCGGCACACAATCGGCAGTTTCCATTGCCTGCCTGGACCCTGCCATGCCTGCCACTCCCCCTTTGCCCGCGTCCCGCCCGCTGAACCTGTGGATTGCCCTGGGCATTCCGCTGCTGACCGCCGTGTGCCTGATCCTGCTGGAGCTGACCGACCTGGACATGGCCCTGGCCAACCTCGCGTTCGACCCGCAGGCGGGCCAGTTCATCGGTCGTCACAGCTATTTTCTCGAAGACATCCTGCATGATCGCGCCAAGGAGCTGGTCATCCTGTTCGCGGTACTGGCCATCGTCGGCTTTGCCGCCAGCTTTGTGCTGCAGCGCCTCAAGAGCTGGCGCCGGGAACTGGGTTGCCTGGTGTTGGCGATGGGCCTGTCGACCGGCTTCGTGACGCCGCTCAAGGCCGCGACGGCGGTGCAGTGCCCCTGGAGCCTGAGCGAATTCGGCGGCCAGGAAACCTACAGCAAGCTGTTAGAGGCCCGCCCCGCCACCGACAAGCCAGGGCGCTGCTGGCCGGGCGGGCATGCGGCCACGGGGTTTACCCTGTTTGCGCTGTTTTTTGTCCTGCGTGATCGCAAGCCACGCCTGGCCAAGGCCGCGCTGGTGTTCGCCTTTGGCCTGGGGGTGGTGTTTTCGGTGGGCAGGATGCTGCAGGGCGCCCACTTCTTTTCGCACAATGTGTGGACCGCAGTGTTCTGCTGGCTGATCGGGTTGGGGTGCTACTGGCTGGTGTTGTATCGCAAGCCGTCACTGGCCGCTTCGCCAGCCAGGCTGGCACCTACAGGATTCGCTGAACGTCTGTAGGAGCCAGCTTTGCTGGCGAAGGGTTTCTGCCAGACATAAAAAAGCCCCGCACAAGGCGGGGCTCTTCTTCAAGCGGGTAAGGCTGGCTTACATCATGCCGCCCATGCCGCCCATGCCACCCATGCCGCCCATGTCAGGCATGCCACCGGCAGCCTTGTCTTCAGGCGCATCGGCAACCATGGCTTCGGTAGTGATCATCAGACCACCGATCGAGGCCGCGGCCTGCAGAGCCGAACGGGTCACCTTGGCAGGGTCCAGGATGCCCATTTCGATCATGTCGCCGTACTCGCCGGTAGCAGCGTTGTAACCGAAGTTGCCCGAACCTTGCTTGACCTTGTCGACTACCACGCTTGGCTCGTCGCCGGCGTTGGCAACGATCTGGCGCAGTGGGGACTCGACGGCGCGACGCAGCAACTGGATACCCACGTTCTGGTCTTCGTTGTCACCCTTGAGCTCGGCAATGGCCTGCAGCGAGCGAACCAGCGCCACGCCACCGCCAGGTACCACGCCTTCTTCGACGGCTGCGCGGGTAGCGTGCAGGGCGTCTTCAACGCGGGCTTTCTTCTCTTTCATTTCAACTTCGGTGCCGGCACCGACCTTGATCACGGCAACACCGCCAGCCAGCTTGGCCAGACGCTCTTGCAGTTTTTCACGGTCGTAGTCCGAGGAAGTCTCTTCGATCTGGGCACGGATCTGCTTGACGCGTGCTTCGATGTCGGCTTCAACGCCAGCACCGTCGATGATGGTGGTGTTTTCCTTGGACAAGGTCACGCGCTTGGCGTTGCCCAGGTGCTCCAGGGTGGTCGACTCCAGGCTCAGGCCGATTTCTTCGGAGATCACGGTACCGCCGGTCAGGACGGCGATGTCCTGCAGCATGGCCTTGCGGCGGTCGCCGAAGCCAGGTGCCTTGACCGCAGCCACTTTCACGATGCCGCGCATGTTGTTGACCACCAGGGTAGCCAGCGCTTCGCCTTCGACGTCTTCAGCCACGATCAGCAGCGGACGACCGGCCTTGGCAACGGCTTCCAGTACTGGCAGCAGTTCGCGGATGTTGGAGATCTTCTTGTCGACCAGCAGCAGCAGCGGGCCGTCGAGCTCGGCAACCATGGTGTCCGGCTTGTTGACGAAGTAAGGGGACAGGTAGCCACGGTCGAACTGCATGCCTTCTACAACCGACAGTTCGTTTTCCAGGCCCGAGCCTTCTTCGACGGTGATCACGCCTTCTTTACCGACTTTTTCCATGGCTTCGGCAATGATTTCACCGATGGAGGTGTCGGAGTTGGCCGAGATGGTACCGACCTGAGCGATGGCCTTGGAATCGGCGCATGGCTTGGACAGGTTCTTCAGCTCTTTGACGATGGCGATGGTGGCCTTGTCGATACCGCGCTTGAGGTCCATCGGGTTCATGCCGGCAGCAACGGCCTTGAGGCCTTCGCTGACGATGGCCTGTGCCAGAACGGTAGCGGTGGTGGTGCCGTCGCCTGCTTCGTCGTTAGCCTTGGAGGCCACGTCTTTCAGCAGTTGGGCGCCCATGTTCTCGAAGGCGTCCTTGAGTTCGATTTCCTTGGCAACCGAAACACCGTCTTTGGTGATGGTTGGCGCGCCGAAGCTCTTGGCCAGAACCACGTTGCGGCCTTTCGGGCCCAGGGTCGCTTTTACCGCGTCAGCCAGAACGTTGACGCCAACCAGCATTTTCTTACGGGCGGAATCGCCGAATTTTACGTCTTTAGCAGCCATGATCGTTTAATCCTTGAATACTTTGGAGTAACGGGAAACCAGCGGATCAGCCTTCGATAACGGCGAGAATCTCGTTCTCAGCCATTACCAGCAGGTCTTCGCCGTCAACTTTCACAGTGTTGCTGCCCGAGTACGGGCCGAAAACCACCTTGTCACCCACTTTCACGGCCAGCGCGCGCACTTCGCCGTTGTCCAGGATGCGGCCGGTACCCACGGCGACGATTTCGCCACGGTTGGGTTTTTCAGCGGCCGAGCCTGGCAGAACGATACCGCCAGCGGTTTTCGATTCTTCTTCGCTGCGACGGATGACGACGCGGTCATGCAGAGGACGAAGCTTCATTGTCGATCTCTCCTGATAGTGGTTTTCATCGGCCGGTATCGTTACCGGCGTGTTGATGCTTTCGGCGTAGCCGATCGTGGACCGCGGGGCGGGCCACGCATGTATTGTCTGGGGCAAATGCCCAGAAACCTTGCGGTGACCCATACATGAGGTCGGCCAAGGCGATTACAAGGCTTGCCGATGAAAATTTTTGCAGGCCGGCGCGCCAAATGAAAAACGGCCCCGAAGGGCCGTTTCATGCTACGCGGGCGAGCGCTCGCGTCACGGGTCACGCTTTTCGTATTCGCCTTCGATCACATTGGGCTGACGCGGTGCGCCGGGCGGCGCATTGAACGGGTCGTCGCCGAAGGCGCGCTGACGCATGGCCTGGGCTTCGGCGCGCTGGCGCAGCTTGTTGGCCAGCAACCGGCGGCTGAACGGCAACAGCACGATCAGGCCGATCACGTCGCTGATGAAGCCGGGGAGCAACAGCAGACCGCCACCCAGGGCCAGCATCAGGCCGTGGAACATGTCTTCGGCCGGCAATTCGCCGCGCTGCAGGCTCGCCCGCGCACGCAGCGCGGTGGCAAGGCCCGCGACCCGCACCACCAGCACACCGAGGGCCGAGCCCGCGATGATCAGCAGCAGCGCCGGGAAAAATCCGATCGCGGTGCTGACCTTGAAAAACACATACAGCTCGAGCACCGGGAAAAGCAGAAACAGCAGTAGAAAAGCACGCATCAAGGGTTCCTCTACGCAAGATGTCCTTGCAGGTACGACCTTAAATGGTTGCTGGCCGTTGCAATTTCAACCCTCGACCGCCTCGCGATCAGGCCACTGTTCGGCGCGGGCCAGCAAAACCAGGGCTTCGCGTACTTGTATCGGTGTATTGCAAGACCTTGGAAACGCCAGCCAGTGCAGGCCCTGGCCGATGCGCAGGTGCATGCCCTCGGTATCGATCCCTACCAGCGAGGCCGGTGCGCTGGCAGGCAGGCCGCTGAGCTCGACGTAGTGCACGATGGCGTTGGCATGGTCGTCGTTCATGTGCTCGACCATGCTCACCTCGGCCTTGCCGGCGAACGGGTTGGCCAGGGTCACGTCGTCCAGCCAGTGAATCGCGCCGAAGCCGCCGATGTAGCGATGGCGCACCGGGCTGAGCACCCAGAAGTCGAAGTCGTGGGCACTGTGGTACTGGCTCGATTCGGGGAAGTAGCGGTAATAGCGCCCGGCGGCGGCCTCGATGGCCTCGGGGTCGGCCAGCTTGTGGGCCTCGGCCATCACGGTAAGACGACCCACCGCCTGCACGTCCTCGGCATCGCGCTCGCCTACCAGCAGCGAACACTTGGGGTCTTTTTGCAGGTTGTGGGTGTGCTGGGCAATGCGACTGATCAGGATCAGCGGGTTACCGTCGGCGTCCAGGCAATACGGCACCACGGAACCGAAGGGGAAGCCGGGCATCGATTTGGAATGGGTCGAGAGTACGCCACGGTACTCCTTGAGCAGCAGCTCTCTTGCCTGCCTTGCAGCCTTCGCGCTCACGGGGGTGCTCCTGGGAAAGGTGTGATCGCGACAAGCTAATCATTATCAGTGGCGATTGCCAAGGGGCCTGCAGGCGCCGGCCCCTGAATGCGAAAGCGGTTTACCAGGCCACGCCGAAGCCGACGGTGTAGCGCGTCTTGTCCAGGTCGCTGTCGCTGGTGCCGCTGATGATGTCCTTCTCGGCCTTCAGGTTCAGCGATGCCCATTCGGTGACCTTGTAGCGCAGGCCTACCTCGGCATCCAGGCTGTAGTCCGCCACGCCGCCCAGCGGCTTGCCAACCTCGCCGTTGGTGAACAGCTCGACCGACTTGCCGATCAGGTAGCGGTTGTAGTCCCACTTCACGCCCAGCGAATAGAAGTTGTCCTTGCCGCCGTCGCTGTACTCGTAGTCGGTGCGGTTGAGCAGCGAACCAAGCGAGAACGCGCCCAGCTCGTCGTCCCAGAACTGGTAGCCCGGGCCGGTACCGACCGTGCGCTGGCGGGTCAGGTCTTCGATGTGATCGCGCTTGTAGTTCAGACGCCCCTGCCAGAACCACTGCTCGGTAATGAAGCGGTCCAGCGCGTATTCGGCGCTCCAGTTGTTGGTGGTGGTCGTGTCGTTCTTGGTCTCGCGGTTGTACTCGCCCTCGGCGTTATGCCGCCAGCGACCGTGACGGGCAGTGGTCTTGAAGTCGACGTCGTAGTCGTCACTGTCGGTTTCGGCGCGCTTGTAGTCCAGTGCCAGGTCGATGTTGCCCTTCCACAGCATGTCTTCGACCAGCGGCTTGGGCTTCATGATCTGCTGGATGCTGGCCAGTTCAACCGCCTTGGGCGCCTCGCCATTGGCCAGGATCACCTGGCCGTCTTCACCGGCCTGCAGCGACTTGGCCTTCTCGCCGGTGTAGGCGTCCTGCTTGACCAGCAGTTCCTGGTCGCTCTCCAGGGTCTTGACCTTCTTCCAGTCCAGCGCGATGGAGCCACCGTACTCGGTCTGCAGCACCAGCTTGCCACCGTCGAAGACCTTGATCTTGCCGCTGAGCCGGTCGCCGTTCTTCATCCATACGGTATCGGCCACCGCAGGGGCGCAGACACCGGTCATCACAAGGCACAACAAGGCTCTAGAATACATAGGCAGTACAGAAACTCGGGTTCGCAGAAAAATCGGGCATTATCCAGATACCCGCCAGCAGAACAAGGACTGACCCTGCCAATGCCGATGAGTTCAATTCGTATTTGTGCGCCCTGCCCCCTTCACTGCCCCGCAACGCCCCGATGAGCGCGGCCTTGACCGACGCGCAGCAGCGCGCAGAAGACCGACGGACGGCGCTCTACCTGGTGCTGGGCCAACTGCCGCCAGGCAAGGTGGTCAGCTATGGTGAACTGGCGGCCATCGCCGGCCTGGGCCGCGCGGCGCGCTGGGTGGGGCGCACCCTCAGCCAGTTGCCGAGCGACACTCGCCTGCCCTGGCACCGCGTGCTGGGCGCCGGCGGACGCCTGAGCCTGGCCCTTGGCACGCCCTCCGGGGATGAGCAGCGGGCCCGCCTGCGGGCCGAAGGGGTGACCGTCCGGAACAATCGTGTGGATATGTTGCGCCATGGCTGGCGCCCGATGGAGCACAGCGGTTAGAGTGCGCGCTTTGTTTTCGCAAACTTGAGGCAGATGTTGGCCCATGCCCCGTAAAACCTGGCGCGCTGCGCTCGCTGCCTATGCCAGCCCGTCGACCCTGGTGCTGTTGCTGCTCGGCTTTGCCGCCGGCCTGCCCTATATGTTGGTGTTCTCGACCCTGTCGGTATGGCTGCGCGAAGCCGGGGTTGCCCGTGAAACCATCGGTTATGCCAGCCTGATCGGCCTGGCCTACGCCTTCAAGTGGGTATGGTCGCCACTGCTGGACCAATGGCGCCTGCCATTGCTGGGCAAGCTTGGCCGACGCCGTTCCTGGCTGGTGCTGTCACAGATCCTGGTGGTCATCGGCCTGGTCGGCATGGGCTTTTGCGACCCGCAGAAGCACCTGTCGTGGCTGATCGCGCTGGCGGTGCTGGTGGCCTTCGCCTCGGCCACCCAGGACATCGCCGTGGATGCCTACCGCCTCGAGATCGCCGGCGACCAGCGCCAGGCCGCCCTGGCCGCCAGCTACATGGCCGGCTACCGGGTCGCCGCCCTGCTGGCCACTGCGGGCGCGCTGTTCTTTGCCGAAGGGTTCGGCTCCACCGGCTTCAGCTACAAGCACAGCGCCTGGACCGGCACCTATGTGCTGTTCGGCGTGCTGATGGTGCCCGCCCTGATCACCAGCCTGCTGATGCGCGAGCCGCCCGTACCACTGCGTACCCAGCTGTCGGCGGCGCGCTACGGCTTCGGCCACCAGCTGGCCTCGGTCTTCGTGCTGATCATTCTGCTGGTGTCGGTACCTGCGATGTTCACCCAGCTGTACAACACCGATTTCGCCAGCGTGCTGTTCGAAGGCGCCAGCCTGCTCGACCTGCTGCTTGAAGACCGCGCCTTCCTGCGCGCGATCCTCTACATCACCCTCACCACGCTGTGCCTGTCGTCCATGGGGCGACGCGGGCTGGCCCCGGTGCTGACCCCGGTCAACGACTTCATCGTGCGCTACCGCTGGCAGGCGTTGCTGCTGCTGGGGCTGATCGCCACCTACCGCATGTCGGACACGGTGATGGGCGTGATGGCCAACGTGTTCTATATCGACCAGGGCTTCACCAAGGACCAGATCGCCAGCGTCAGCAAGATCTTCGGCCTGTTCATGACCCTGTTCGGGGCCGGCATGGGCGGCCTGCTGATCGTGCGCTTCGGCATCCTGCCGATCCTGTTCATCGGCGGTGTGACCTCGGCGGCGACCAACCTGCTGTTCCTGATGCTCGCCGACATGGGGCCGAACCTGCAGATGCTGGTGGTGACCATCTCGCTCGACAACTTCAGCTCGGGTCTGGCGACCTCGGCCTTCGTGGCCTACCTGTCGAGCCTGACCAACCTGAAGTTCTCGGCCACCCAGTACGCCCTGCTCAGCTCGATCATGCTGCTGTTGCCGCGCCTGATCGGTGGCTACTCAGGCGTGATGGTCGAGAAGTACGGCTATCACGACTTCTTCCTGATCACCGCGATGCTCGGGGTGCCAACGCTGATCCTGATCGCCTTGCACTGGCACCAGGAACTGCGGCGCGGCAAGCTGGCCCCCGTGGAGCCCGAGACCACCGAGCGCCCCGGAGCCTAGACCAGCGACGCCAGTTCGGCGTCGTCCTGCAGCACCGTGCGCAACGGCCACAGCGCCAGCAACCCGGCGCAACCTGCCGCCAGGGCGAAGCTCAACAGGCTCGCCCCTGCCCCCAGCATCGCCAGCAAGGCGCCGCCCAGGCCCAGCAAGGCGATGGTGATCATGCCCAGCATCGCCGACACCAGGCCCTTGCTCTGCTCGCTGGAGAACAGCGTCATGCGGTACAGCACCGCGTTGGCGATGCCCAGGCCCAGTGCGTACAGCGACATGCCCGCCACCAGGCTGAACACCGAGGGGTACAGCCAGGTGCCCAGCATGGCCGCGCCCAGGCCGATCAGATACGGCCACAGGGCCTTGCGGATCAGCACGCGCAGGCTGTAGCGCTCGGCAATGCGGTTGATGATCAGGTTGCCCGCAATCAGGCCGCCGAACACCGGCAATTGCCACAGTGCATAGTCCAGGGTGCTCAAGCCCTCGTCATGAATCAGCAGCACCGGCGACAGACCGATCCAGCCGATCAGCGGCAGGCCCACCAGGCCCAGGGCAGCGCTGCCGGCAACGAAGCGGCGGTTGCCCAGCAGTTGCCCGTAACCGGCCAGCAAGGGCAGCAGGTGGATGGGCTGGAAGGCCAGGCGCGTACCGTCGCGTCGCTCCACCCCCAGGGTTTCAGGCATGAAGCGGTACAGCGCGCACCAGGTCAGCACGGCGAACCCTGCGAACAGTACGAACAGCCAGCGCCACGACACCCATTCCAGCAGCACGGTGCCTACCAGTGGGCCGAGCAGCGGCGAAAGCAGCGCGATGTTGGCCAGCAGGGCCATCATGCGCACCGCATCCGCCTCGCTGAAGGCTTCGTTCAGGGCCGGGTAGCTGACCGTGACCACAAAGCCCAGGCCAATGCCCTGCAACAGGCGCAGCAGGTTGAACAGCTCGATGCCCTCGACCCAGTAGGTGGCCAGGCAGGCCAGGCAGAAGATGGCGCACCCCCACAGCAGCAGCGGACGCCGCCCGTAGCGGTCGGCCAGCGGGCCGATCAGCCACTGCAGCAGCACACCGCCAAGCAGGTAGAGGTTCAGCGCATGGGGGATGAATTCGGGGCTGGCATTCAGGTCGCCCACCACCGTGGGCATGGCAGGCATCACCACGTCGCTGGCCAGGTAGGTCAGCAATTCGAACAACGCCAGGGTCATGGCGAAACAGAATGCCCGGAACGGGGTGATGTTTATCAGCGGGGTAAGCATGGCAAGGCCTGGCAGGGAAAATCAGCCAGCCTGTATGCCAGAAAAGGCAAAGGTCGGACAGTAACAAGAAGTGAACAAGTGTAATCGGTGCACCCGAATCGCGGGGCAAGCCGCGCTCCCACGCGGTCATCACTGTCTCCAGACACATGATGTACCTGTGGGATCGGGCTTGACCCGCGATGAGCTCGAGGCGTGTTACTGCACGGCCGCTTCCTGCACCACACGGATTACCCGCTGCGGAAACGGGATGTCGATGCCCTCGGCCTTCAACCGGTCGCGCGCATGCTCGTTGAGCATGAACATCACGTCCCAGTAGTCAGCCGTCTTCACCCAGGCTCGCAGCGACACGGTGATCGAGCTGTCGCCCAGTGCCGAAATCACCGCCTGGGGCGCGCCCGGTTCCTGCAGCACCCGCGGGTCATTGGCCAGGTCCAGCAGCACCTTGCGCGCTACCTGCAGGTCGGCCTCGTAGTCCACGCCCACATCGAACACCACCTTGCGGGTCGGCTGGCGGTTGGTGTTGGTGATGATGCCGTTGGACAGGCTGCCGTTGGGCAGGATCACCGTCTTGTTGTCACCGGTACGCAGCACCGTGTGGAAGATCTGGATGCTGTCCACGGTACCGCTGACCCCCTGGGCCTCGATCCAGTCGCCCAGGCGGAACGGACGGAACAGCAGGATCAGCACCCCGCCGGCGAAGTTCGCCAGGCTGCCCTGCAAGGCCAGGCCGATGGCCAGGCCGGCGGCACCGATGGCGGCCACGAACGAGGTGGTCTCGATGCCGATCATCGAGGCCACGCTGACCACCAGCAGGATCTTCAGAATGATGTTCGCCAGGCTGCTGATGAAGCCTTGCAGCGCCAGGTCGGCGTTGCGCAGGGCCAGCAGCTTGCCCAGGCGGTAGGTGACCTTGTTGATCACCCACCAGCCGATGGCCAGGGTCAGCAGCGCCAGCAACAGGCGACTGCCATATTCCATGATCATCGGGATCCAGGTCTGCGAAGTCCTGACCAGCTGATCCACTTCAGCGTTCAAATCCATAGGTTGTCTCCTGATGCCGGGCGGCAAAAAACGGGGAAAGCGTGGCGCCGCAATCGTTTCAGCGGCCGCAGAAACCTCGGACGCCGAAACGGCGCCAAGGTTCCGGGTACACGGGGATCAGTCGCGGAAGTTGTTGAACTGCAGCGGCATGCCGAACTCCTTGGCACGCAGGGCCGCGATGGCTTCCTGCAGGTCGTCGCGTTTCTTGCCGGTGACACGTACCTGCTCGCCCTGGATGGCGGCCTGGACCTTGAGCTTGGCGTCCTTGATGTGGGCGACGATCTTCTTGGCCAGTTCCTTGTCGATGCCTTCCTTCAGCGTCGCTTCCTGCTTCATCACCTTGCCCGATGCGAAGGCATCCTTGACCTCCAGGCACTGCACGTCGATCTTGCGCTTGACCAGCGCCAGCTTGAGGATGTCGATCATCGCCTCGAGCTGGAACTCGGCCTCGGCGGTGAGGTTGACGGTCAGTTCCTTTTCCTTGAACTCGAAGCTGCCCTTGCCCTTGAGGTCGTAGCGGCGGTCGAGCTCCTTGACCGCGTTTTCCACGGCGTTGGTGACTTCGTGCTTGTCCAGTTCCGATACCACGTCGAACGACGGCATATCCATTCTCCAAAAAAATAAACGCACGCTCATGGGCCCCTGGTCGCAGAGCATGATGGAGCGTGCCGGGTTTGACGGTTAAAATGCGGGTTCATTATAACGGTTGCGAAACGCAGATGAGCAGCACCTGGCATATTCTCGGCGCCGGCAGCCTGGGCAGCCTCTGGGCCTGCCGCCTGGCACAGGCCGGCAAGGCGGTCCGCCTGATCCTGCGCGACCCTGCACGCCTGCACGCCTACGAGGCGGCGGGCGGACTGAGCCTGCTACACAACGGCCAGGCGCAGCGCCACGCGATCCCCGCCGAAACCGCCGATGCAGGCACGCCTATCCACCGGCTGCTGGTGGCCTGCAAGGCCTACGACGCGCCCGCGGCAGTGGCGCAGCTGGCGCCGCGACTGGCGCGCAATGCCGAGCTGGTGCTGCTGCAGAACGGCCTGGGCAGCCAGGACGAAGTCGCCAGCCAGGTCCCCCACGCACGCTGCATCTTCGCCTCCAGCACCGAGGGCGCGTTTCGCGAAGCCGACTGGCAGGTGAACTTTGCCGGGCATGGCTTCAACTGGCTGGGCGACCCGGCCAACCCGCTGCCGCCCGATTGGCTCGACGACCTGACCGACGCCGGCATCCCGCACCAGTGGACCCCGGACATCCTCACCCGGCTATGGCGCAAGCTGGCGCTCAACTGCGCCATCAACCCACTGACCGTGCTGCATGCGTGCCGCAACGGCGGCCTGGCCGAGCATCACTGCGAGGTGGCCACGCTGTGCGCGGAGCTGGCCGAGCTGCTGCAGCACTGCGGCCAGCCCGAAGCCGCCACCGATCTGCAGGTCGAGGTCGAACGGGTCATCCAGGCCACGGCGGCGAACTACTCTTCCATGTACCAGGACGTGCGCCAGGGCCGACGCACCGAGATCCACTACCTGCTCGGCCACGCCTGCCGCGTTGCCGCCCGCCACGGCCGCCATCTGGCGCACCTTGAACGGCTGCACCGGCGCCTGGTCGAACACCTGAACGCACGCGGGTTGCCCAGCGACTGAGGGCAACGCTACCCTGCCTCTCCACCCACAGGATCACGCCGTCACCATGCCCTTGCGCGAACGCCTGGAAAACCTGCCGGTCGGCCAGAAGCTGCTGGCCGCCCTGCTGGTGCTGCTGATCACCATTCTGCTGGTGGCCAACCTGACCTTCATCAGCGCCGCCTACTGGATCTCCCAGGAGGCCATGGCGCCCCAGGCCCTGCAGACCATCGGCCGCCTGGTATCGCACCCGGAGCTGGCACAGCGCGCCGCCGACTCGCCAGAGGCGGCCAACGACCTGCTCAAGGAACTGGACAGCTACACCCCGCTGCGCGCCGCCGCGCTGTATGGCAGCGACGGCAAGCTGCTGGCGCAGTTGCAGCACGGCGAACCCCTGGCAGTGCCCAAGCGCTACCGCAACATCGAAAGCTGGCGCCTGACCGAGTTTCGCAGCACCCAGCTGGTAACCCTGCCGCGCCCCGGCAGCCCGCCCGGGCATCTGCTGCTGGTGGCCAGCAGCGAGCTGCCGATGGCCTTCTATACCGGCACACTGACCGCCAGCCTGGGCATCCTGGTGTTCAGCATCCTGCTATGGATGCTGATTGCGCGGCAGATCAAGCGCCTGATCACCCAGCCGATCTACCAGCTCGAACAGCTCTCGCGCCAGGTAACCCGCGAAGAGAACTATGCCCTGCGCGCGCGCCCCGGCAACCGCGACGAAATCGGCAGCCTGGCCGAGGCGTTCAACACCATGCTGTCGCGCATCGAAGCCCGCGAACAGCAACTCAAGCGCGCCCGCGATGAATTCCAGACCGCCTATGACCAGGCCCAGGGCCTGGCCGAGGAAACCCGTCACACCAACCGCAAGCTGGAACTCGAAGTACAGGTGCGCAGCAAGATCGAGCGCAAGCTCACCGGCTTTCAGAACTACCTCAACAGCATCATCGACTCCATGCCCTCGGCACTGATCGCCCTGGACGAACAGCTCTACGTGACCCAGTGGAACCAGGAGGCCAGCGCGCTTTCCGGCACGCCGCTGGACGAGGCGCTGAACCAGCCGATCTTCCTCGCGTTCGAGCCGCTCAAGCCGTTCCTGCCGCAGCTCAAGGAAAGCGTCGAGAAGCACCGCGTGGCCAAGATCGAGCGGGTCACCTGGACCAGGGGCGACGATGCGCGCCACTACGCCCTGACCTTCTACCCGCTGATGGGCGGTGGCGGGCGCGGCGTGGTGATTCGCATCGACGACATCACCCAGCGCCTGTCGCTCGAAGAGATGATGGTGCAGTCGGAGAAGATGCTCTCGGTCGGTGGCCTGGCAGCTGGCATGGCCCACGAGATCAACAACCCGCTGGGGGCGATCCTGCACAACGTGCAGAACATCCGTCGACGCCTGTCCCCCGACCTGCCGAAGAACCTGGAGCAGGCCAGCGAAACCGGCATCGACCTGGGTACGGTCAACCAGTACCTGGAAAACCGCCAGGTACCCCAGTTGCTCGATGGCATCCAGCAGGCCGGCGCACGGGCGGCCAAGATCGTCACCCACATGCTCAGCTTCAGCCGCCGCAGCAACCGCCAGATGGCACCGTGCGACCTGCCGGCATTGATCGACCAGGCGGTGGAGATCGCCGGCAACGACTTCGACCTGACCGAAGGCTTCGACTTCAAGGGCCAGGCCATCGTGCGCCAGTTCGACCCGGCCCTGGGCCCGGTGCCCGGCACCGCCAACGAGCTGGAACAGGTGCTGCTCAACCTGCTCAAGAACGCCGCCCAGGCGATTCACCAGCGCGAAGACGACAGCGAACCGGGGCGTATCATCCTGCGTACCCGGCTCAACCCGCCGTGGGCCGAGATCCAGGTCGAAGACAACGGCGTGGGCATGCCCGAGGCGGTGCGCAAGCGCACCTTCGAGCCGTTCTTCACCACCAAGGAAATCGGCCAGGGCACTGGCCTGGGCCTGTCGGTGTCGTATTTCATCATCACCAACAACCACAAGGGCCAGATGGAGGTGCAGTCGGCGCCAGGTCAGGGCACGTGCTTCACCTTGCGCCTGCCGCTGAGCAACCTGCCGATGCCACCCCCCAGCCCGCCAACGATGGAGTCATGAGCATGGGTTTTCGCTTGTCGAAGATTTACACCCGCACCGGCGACAAGGGCGAAACCGGCCTGGGCGACGGCCGTCGCGTCGCCAAGGACCATCCGCGCATCGAGGCCATCGGCGAGGTGGACACGCTCAACAGCCAGCTGGGCGTGTTGCTGGCAGGCCTGGCCGAGCAACACCTGGACGAGGTGGTCGAAGTGCTGGCGCCGTGTCAGCATCGGCTGTTCGACCTGGGTGGTGAGCTGGCGATGCCCAGTTACCAGGCCTTGAACGAGGCCGAGGTACAGCGCCTGGAAGCGGCGATCGACCACTGGAACGAAGAGCTGGGGCCTCTGGAGAACTTCATTCTGCCGGGCGGTTCGGCGCTGATTGCCCAGGCGCATGTATGCCGCAGCCTGGCCCGCAGTGCGGAGCGGCGGTGTCAGCAGTTGAATGCGGCAGAGCCGCTGGCTGGGGTGGGGCTGGCGTACATCAATCGGCTGTCGGACTTGCTGTTCGTGTCGGCGCGGGTGATTGCGCGGCGCCAGGGGGTGGCGGAGGTGTTGTGGCAGGCTGCGGCCAGGCCATGACGCCGCTTCGCCGGCAAGGCCGGCTCCTACAAAGGTCAGCGCCGTCTGTAGGAGCCGGCCTTGCCGGCGAGGCTTCACTCAGGCCTCAGGCCAGAACGCCCGAATTCCGGCCACGCCTTGGGCGCCGAACTGCCAGGCCCGCTCGCAATCAGCCGGCCCCACGCCACCCAGCACATACACCGGCCGGTTGAAGCCTTCGATCAGCTCGCTGGCCTGCTCCCAGCCCAACGGTACCGCCTCGGGATGCGTCTGGGTCGCCTGCACCGGCGACAGGGTGACGAAATCCACCCCCATCTGCTCGGCCAGCGCCAGTTCTTCGGCGTTGTGACACGACGCGGCCAGCCAGCGCTCCCTGGGGAACGGTCGGCCCTTGGGCGCATATTTGCGCAACTGCTCGGCCGTAAGGTGCCACCCTGCCGCCGGGAAATCGCCCAGCCACTCCAGCGGCCCCTTGAGCATCAACTGCGCCTTGCCGGCACACAGCCCCACCGCATCCACCGCCACATCGCGGTACTTGGGGTCGTAGCCGTTGGGCGCACGCAACTGCACCAGCTTGATCCCGCCGGCAATCGCCTTCTGGATGCCGCGCAGCAACTGCGGGGCTTCCAGTTCGCCCGGGGTGATCAGGTAGTGGCCAGGCAACCGCGCGGCCGCCACGATGGGCTGGTTGGCTTCAGGGAAGTCGTATTGCGGCAGTTCGCGTGGCGACACCCAGGCCAGTGGCTGGCCTTCGGCGCCATGGGGCTCGCCGGTAAAGCCGTCGACCTCCCACACGTCCAGCAGCACCTGCTTGTCGGGGTAGTCGTGACGCACCTTGATCAAGGGCCGTGCACGGGTCACGACGATGCCCAGTTCCTCGTGCAGCTCGCGGGCCAGGGCGATCTCGACCGCCTCCCCCGCCTCCACCTTGCCGCCGGGAAACTCCCACAGGCCGCCCTGATGCTGGCTGTCGGCACGGCGCGCAATCAGGATGCGCCCATCGGTGCCACGGATCACCGCAGCGGCAACATGCACCCGCTTCACGACGCACGCTCCGCCAGCGCAGCCTGCTGCCAGGCCTGGAAGGCCGGCCACTGGTAGATGGCCTCGACGTAGGCGGCGGCTGCCGCTGGCAGTTCGACACGGTAGCTGCGCAGGCGCACCGCCACCGGGGCGAAGAAGGCGTCGGCCAGGCTCAGTTCGCCGAACAGGTACGGGC
Organism: Pseudomonas palmensis; assembly: GCF_049942755.1. Classification (NCBI taxonomy): domain Bacteria; kingdom Pseudomonadati; phylum Pseudomonadota; class Gammaproteobacteria; order Pseudomonadales; family Pseudomonadaceae; genus Pseudomonas; species Pseudomonas palmensis. The sequence goes on along the minus strand of NZ_CP187958.1, from coordinate 3,324,077 downwards.
CCGGGGTCTTGGCCACCAGGCGGCACTCGGACCACAGCGCGACGATGCGATCGATGTCGATCTGCACCTCGAGTGGAATGCTCTCAAGGGCCTGATCGTGGTCCAGGTTCATCGGCATGGTGCTGCGCAGGGCGAAGAAGCCACTGTGCATCTGCGCGCAGGCCGAACGCGCCTGGGCCCGGGCAGCGATGTCGCTGGGCCACAGGTTGGCTTCAGGGTGGCGCTCGGCCAGGTATTCGGCGATTGCCAGAGAATCGGCGATGGTGCCGTGTTCGGACTTGAGCAGGGGCACCTTGCCGGTGGCGGAGTGCGCAAGGATGCGCTGGCGGGTATCGGGCTGGTTGAGGGTGATCAGCAGTTCGGTGTAGGGCACCCTGGCCAGTTCGAGGGCCAGGGCGGCGCGCAGCGACCAGGAGGAATACAGCTTGTCGCCGATGATCAGTTGGTAGCTCATGGGTGGGCTCCATCGGGATGTGCGGGGGCCTATCGCGGGTCAAGCCCGCTCCCACAGGGTTACTGCAATCCTTGAGGGAGCGGGCTTGACCCGCAATACGGTCAGGTACGGTATTCGGCGTTGATCTTCACATACTCATGGGACAGGTCGGTGGTCCAGATCGTCTCGCTGCAGTCGCCACGCCCCAGGTCGATGCGGATGGTGATCTCTTCCTGGGCCATCACGGCCGAGCCCTGGGCCTCGGTGTAGGTGGCGTTGCGGCCGCCTTTGCTGGCGATGCACACATCGTCCAGGTACACGTCGATCAGGCTCACGTCCAGGTTCGGCACGCCAGCACGGCCCACAGCTGCCAGGATCCGGCCCCAGTTCGGGTCGGAGGCGAACAGCGCGGTCTTGATCAGCGGCGAATGCGCCACGGCATAGCCGACGTCCAGGCATTCCTGATGATTGCCACCACCGTTGACCTGAACGGTCACGAACTTGGTCGCGCCTTCACCGTCACGCACGATGGCCTGGGCCACTTCCATGCACACCTCGAACACCGCCTTTTTCAACGCGTCGAACAGCGGGCCGCGGGCTTCGGTCACTTCAGCCACGTCGGCCTTGCCGGTGGCGATCAGCATGCAGCAATCGTTGGTCGAGGTATCGCCGTCGATGGTGATGCGGTTGAACGACTTGTTGGCGCCGTCCAGCAGCAGGTCCTTGAGCACGGCCGGCGCCACCTTGGCGTCGGTGGCGATGTAGCCGAGCATGGTCGCCATGTTCGGGCGGATCATCCCGGCACCCTTGCTGATGCCGGTCACGGTGATGGTCACGCCGTCATGCTGGAACTGGCGGCTGGCCCCCTTGGGCAGGGTGTCGGTGGTCATGATGCCGGTGGCGGCCTCGGCCCAGTTGCTTTCCGACAGGTCGTCCAGGGCGGCCTGCAGCGCGCCTTCGATCTTCTCGACCGGCAGTGGCTCACCGATCACACCGGTGGAGAACGGCAGCACCGCATCGGCGTCGACACCCGCCAGCTCGGCCAGCCTGGCGCAGGTGCGCTCGGCAGCGGCCAGGCCGGGGGCGCCGGTACCGGCGTTGGCGTTGCCGGTGTTGGTCAGCAGGTAACGCACACTGCCCTGCACGCGCTGCTTGGCCAGGATCACCGGGGCAGCGCAGAACGCATTGAGGGTGAACACGCCGGCAACGCTGGAGCCTTCGGCGCAGCGCATTACCACAACGTCCTTGCGCCCGGGGCGCTTGATGCCCGCAGAGGCAATACCGAGTTCAAAACCTGGAACCGGGTGCAACGTTGGCAAAGGACCAAGACCGACAGCCATGAAAGCGCTCCTAGAAAAAAGGCGCCGGCTCGAGATACCGGCGCTTGAGATGGAACAACGCCGCGACGGTTGGGCCCGTCGCGGCGCGGTGTTCAGATATCAGCAGGGGGCAACAGCGGTGCGATCAGTCGATCTTGCCGTGGCACTGCTTGAACTTCTTGCCCGAACCGCACCAGCAGGGTTCGTTGCGACCCAGCTTCTGCTCGTTGCGCACCGGCGCTGCGGCCACGGCGACGTCGGCACCCTCCTCAAGCAGCTCGCCCGCTTCCAGGCCAGGGGCCTCGGCGTGCTGGAACTGCATGCGCTGGGCCAGCTCTTCGGCTTCGCGGCGCAGGCGTGCTTCCTCTTCGATCGGGTCTTCGCGGCGAACCTGAACGTGCGAGAGCACGCGGATGGTGTCGCGCTTGATCGAGTCCAGCAGTTCCTGGAACAGGGCAAACGACTCGCGCTTGTATTCCTGCTTCGGGTTCTTCTGGGCGTAGCCACGCAGGTGGATACCGTGGCGCAGGTGATCCATGGTCGACAGGTGGTCTTTCCACAGGTCGTCGATCACACGCAGCAGGATCTGCTTCTCGAAGGTACGCAGGGCATCGGCGCTGGCCTGCTCTTCCTTCTCGTTGTAGGCCGCCATCAGCTCGGCCATCAACTTCTCGCGCAGGGTCTCTTCGTACAGGTGGTCGTCTTCGTCCAGCCACTGCTGGATCGGCAGCTTGACCCCGAAATCGCTGGCCAGTGCCGCTTCCAGGCCCGGCACGTCCCACTGCTCGGGCAGCGACTGTGGCGGAATGTGCTGGGCCACGGTGGCATCGAGCACTTCCTGGCGGAACTCGGCGATGGTATCGCCGATGTTGGTCGCCGCCAGCAGGCTGTTGCGCATGTGGTAGATGACCTTACGCTGCTCGTTGGCCACGTCGTCGAATTCGAGCAGTTGTTTGCGGATGTCGAAGTTGCGACCTTCGACCTTGCGCTGGGCCTTCTCGATGGCGTTGGTGACCATGCGGTGCTCGATGGCCTCGCCGGACTGCATGCCCAGGGCCTTCATGAAGTTCTTGACCCGGTCGGAGGCGAAGATGCGCATCAGGCTGTCTTCCAGCGACAGGTAGAAGCGGCTCGAGCCCGGGTCGCCCTGACGGCCGGAACGGCCACGCAACTGGTTGTCGATACGGCGCGATTCGTGGCGCTCGGAGGCGATCACGTGCAGACCACCGGACTCGATCACCTGCTGGTGACGCTTCTGCCAGTCGGCCTTGACCTGGGCAACCTGCTCGGGCGTCGGGTTGTCCATGGCAGCCACTTCGACTTCCCAGTTGCCGCCCAGCAGGATGTCGGTACCACGACCGGCCATGTTGGTGGCGATGGTCAGTGCACCCGGGCGACCGGCCTGGGCGATGATCTCGGCTTCCTTCTCGTGGAACTTGGCGTTCAGGACCTTGTGATCGATGCCTTCCTTGATCAGCAGGTTGGACATGTGCTCGGAGGTTTCGATGGTGGCGGTACCCACCAGCACCGGACGCCCGGAAGCCATGCTCTCCTTGATGTCGGCGATGATCGCGGTGTACTTCTCTTCGGCGGTCAGGTAGACCAGGTCGTTGAAGTCCTTGCGCGCCAGCGGCTTGTTCGGCGGGATCACCATCACGTTGAGCTGGTAGATCTGGGCGAATTCGAACGCTTCGGTGTCAGCGGTACCGGTCATGCCGGACAGCTTGTTGTACAGGCGGAAGTAGTTCTGGAACGTGGTCGAGGCCAGGGTCTGGCTCTCGGGCTGGATGTTCAGGTTTTCCTTGGCCTCGATGGCCTGGTGCAGGCCCTCGGACAGGCGACGGCCCGGCATGGTGCGGCCGGTGTGCTCGTCGATCAGCAGGATCTGGCCGTCCTGCACGATGTACTCGACATTGCGGTGGAACAGCTTGTGGGCACGCAGGCCGGCATACACGTGGGTCAGCAGGCCCAGGTTGTGCGCCGAGTAGAGGCTCTCGCCCTCGGCCAGCATGCCGACCTGGGTGAGCATCTCTTCGATGTACTGGTGGCCGGCTTCGTTGAGTTCGACCTGGCGGGTCTTCTCGTCGATGCTGTAGTGGCCTTCCTGGGTGACCTGGCCTTCGACCTCTTCGATGTGCTGCTTGAGCTGCGGGATCAGCTTGTTGATCTCGATGTACAGCTTGGAGCTGTCTTCGGCCTGGCCGGAGATGATCAGCGGGGTACGGGCTTCGTCGATCAGGATGGAGTCGACTTCGTCGATCACGGCGAAATTCAGCTCGCGCTGGAATTTCTCTTCCATGCTGAACGCCATGTTGTCGCGCAGGTAGTCGAAACCGAATTCGTTGTTGGTGCCGTAGGTGATGTCGGCGGCATAGGCGATGCGCTTTTCTTCCGGCGGCTGGAACGGGGTGACCACACCCACGGTGAGGCCCAGGTATTCATACAGAGGGCGCATCCAGTTGGCGTCGCGGCGGGCCAGGTAGTCGTTGACCGTGACCACGTGCACGCCCTTGCCGGACAGCGCGTTGAGGTACACGCCCAGGGTCGCCACCAGGGTCTTGCCTTCACCGGTACGCATCTCTGCGATCATGCCCTCGTGCAAGGTCATGCCACCGATCAGCTGTACATCGAAGTGACGCATGCCCATGACCCGCTTGCCGGCCTCGCGCGCAACGGCGAAGGCTTCGGGCAACAGTTGGTCAAGGGTCTCGCCTTTGGCCAGGCGCTCTTTGAACGCTGCGGTCTTGGCCCGCAACTGCTCGTCCGTCAGGGCGACCATCTGCTCTTCGAAGGCATTGACGATCTGTACCGTCTTGAGCATGCGTTTGACTTCACGCTCGTTCTTGCTTCCAAAAAGTTTTTTTAACAAAGGCGCAAACATATTGGCAGGATCTTCCACACGTAGGGATGGAGGGCGGCCCCGTGAGTCGCCCGTGCAGCCCTTATGGCCGCATGCGAACGAGCATTCTACCCGGAAACGATGGTGAGGAAAGTGGCGGATTTCCACGATGCTGGCACAGCGCTTTTGACGGGGCTTTTTTACAATAAGGCCTTTTTCGCCAACTTCAACCCATCGTCACATGAAGAATTACCGGCGGGGCGATCTGTTAAGATGGCGCCACTGTACTTTTCGGACCCTGCCCATGGCTTTTCGCCCCCTGCCCGCCCGTGCACCCGCCGTGCTTTTGCGTGAAGCGCGACCGCTCAAGGCCCTGTTCAGCCAGGCCCAGCGCCTGGCCCAGCTGCAGCGCCTGGTAGAGAGCCAGTTGCAGCCGGCAGCGCGTGAGCATTGCCATGTGGCCTCGTGGCGCGAGGGTACGCTGCTGCTGATCGTCACCGACGGGCACTGGGCCACGCGCCTGCGTTACCAGCAGAAACGCCTGCTGCGCCAGTTGCAGATGATGGAGGCCTTCAGCAGCCTGACCCGCATCAATTTCAGGGTGCAGCCGGTGGCCGGTGTGGCACCCGCGGCGGGGCACCCGATGGACATCTCGACACGTTCGGCGCAGAACATCCACGCTACGGCCGAAGGGATCACCGACCCCAAGCTCAAGGCGGCGCTGGAGCGCCTGGCCAGGCACGGCAAGGGATAGACGAGCGCACAGCGCTCGCAAACCTGCGACTGCGCTGCAATAAAAAAGGGCCACCCGAAGGCAGCCCCAAAAAATAACTAAAGAAGAGAGAGTTCGTACTTACACTGCCGCAACCGGACGCATGTAAGAGATCGGTGCCGTGCTGGCATCTTCGAACGTCACCACTTCCCACGCATCGGTTTCCTCGATCAGCTTGCGCAGCAGCTGATTGTTCAGCGCGTGTCCGGACTTGTAGCCCTTGAACTCGCCGATCAGGCTGTTGCCCAGCAGGTAGAGGTCGCCAATCGCATCGAGGATCTTGTGCTTGACGAATTCGTCTTCGTAGCGAAGGCCGTCTTCGTTGAGCACGCCATCCTTGTCCACGACGATGGCGTTTTCCACGCTGCCGCCGAGGGCGAGGTTGTGCTTGCGCAGGTACTCGATGTCACTCATGAACCCGAAGGTACGGGCGCGGCTGACTTCCTTCACGAACGAGGTGCTGGAAAAGTCCACGCTGGCACTCTGGGTCCGGTTGTGGAACACCGGGTGGTCGAAATCGATCTCGAAACTCACCTTGAACCCTTCGAAAGGCAGGAAAGTGGCGCGCTTGTCGCCGTCTTCCACTGTCACTTCACGCAGGATGCGGATGAACTTCTTGGCTGCGTCCTGTTCTTCCAGGCCGGCAGATTGAATCAGGAATACAAAGGGCCCGGCGCTGCCGTCCATAATTGGCACTTCGGACGCGGAGAGCTCGACGTAGGCGTTATCGATGCCCAGGCCAGCCATGGCCGAGAGCAGGTGCTCTACCGTGTCTACCTTGGTATCGCCATTGACCAGTGTCGTGGACATGGTCGTCTCGCCGACGTTTTCCGCACGGGCAGGGATCTGCACCACAGGGTCGAGGTCGGCACGGCAAAATACGATGCCGGTATCCACAGGGGCGGGCTTGAGGGTCAGGTAAACCTTTTCCCCGGAGTGCAGGCCGACACCTGTGGCACGGATGATATTTTTCAGGGTGCGTTGTTTAATCATGGCATTGGCCGCTTCAGCGCAAATTGCGAACTGGTATCAACAAAGGCTGAGGATAATAGCAGACCCGGCCTTTGCTGAACACCAATCACCTTCATAGCCCTGATAAATTCCATTAATCGGCCTGACGACGCAGGAAAGCCGGGATATCCAGATAATCCAGGTCGTCCTGCGGGTTCAGCTTCTGTGCCGCAGCGGCCCCGGCGTGAGCCTGGTTGCGCATGACGGTCGGACGCTCCAGATCGCGGTAGTTGACCGAAGGTTGCTCCGGACGGGCCGGTGCAGGGGCTGGGGTCTGTACAGCGGACGCTTGCAGGGTGTTGTCGATGACCTTGACCGGTTTCTCGATCTTGGCACCCAGGCCGGTGGCTACCACGGTGACGTGCAGCTCGTCGCGCATGTCCGGGTCGATGACGGTACCGACCTTGACCATGGCGTGGTCGGAGGCGAATGCCTCGATGATGCTGCCCACATCGGAGTATTCACCCAGCGACAGGTCAGGACCTGCGGTGATGTTCACCAGGATGCCGCGGGCGCCCTGCAGGTTGACGTCTTCGAGCAGCGGGTTGCGGATGGCCGCCTCGGTCGCTTCACGCGCACGGTTCGGACCGCTGGCGCAGCCGGTACCCATCATGGCCATGCCCATCTCGCTCATCACGGTACGCACGTCGGCGAAGTCGACGTTGATCATGCCCGGGCGCTTGATGATGTCGGAGATACCGCGAACGGCACCGGCGAGCACGTCGTCAGCCTTGGCGAAGGCCGACAGCAGGCTGGCATCCTTGCCCAGGATGGTCAGCAGCTTCTCGTTCGGAATGGTGATCAGCGAATCGACGCTGTCGGCCAGGGCACGGATGCCCTCGTCGGCGATCTGCATGCGCTTGCGACCTTCGAACGGGAACGGACGGGTCACCACCGCAACGGTGAGGATGCCCATTTCCTTGGCCACTTCGGCGATGATCGGAGCAGCACCGGTACCGGTACCGCCGCCCATGCCGGTGGTGATGAACACCATGTTGGTGCCTTGCAGCACTTCGGCGATGCGCTCACGGTCTTCCAGCGCGGCCTGACGACCGACTTCCGGATTGGCACCTGCACCCAGGCCCTTGGTCACGCCGGTACCCAGTTGCAGGATGGTGCGCGCGCCGATGTTTTTCAGCGCTTGAGCATCGGTGTTGGCGCAGATGAATTCGACGCCTTCGATGTTGCTCTTGACCATGTGATTGACGGCGTTGCCACCGCCGCCACCGACGCCGATCACTTTGATGACCGGGCTTTGCGGGACGTTGTCTACGAGCTCGAACATTTTCCCTCTCCTTTCAGTTCTCTAGTTTTTTGCGCCTACTACTACTGCTTTGAAACTTAAAAGTTGCCCTGGACCCAGCGCTTGAGTCGCTCAAGCACCGGGGCCTTCGGTTCATCGCCATAGCTGTTGCTGCTGATACCGGTCAGGGTCACGCCTTCGGACTGCTTCTGCAGGCCATAGGTCAGAAGGCCCACGCCGGTGGAATAGATGGGGTTGCGCACCACGTCGCTCAGACCCCGCACGGTGTAAGGCACGCCCAGGCGTACCGGCATGTGGAAAATCTCTTCGGCCAGTTCCACCGCGCCTTCCATCTTGGCGGTACCGCCGGTGAGCACGATGCCGGCCGGCACCAGGTCTTCGTAGCCACTGCGACGCAGTTCGGCCTGGATCAGGGTGAACAGTTCGTCGTAGCGTGGCTCGACCACTTCGGCCAGGGCCTGGCGCGACAGTTCGCGCGGCGGACGATCGCCCACGCTCGGCACCTTGATGGTTTCGCCGGCGCCGGCCAGCTTGGCCAGGGCACAGGCGTAGCGGATCTTGATCTCTTCGGCGTACTGGGTGGGGGTACGCAGCGCCATGGCGATGTCGTTGGTCACCTGGTCGCCGGCAATCGGAATCACCGCCGTGTGGCGGATGGCGCCCTCGGTGAAGATCGCGATGTCGGTGGTACCGCCGCCGATGTCCACCAGGCACACGCCCAGCTCTTTTTCGTCATCGGTCAGCACCGAGTAGGCCGAAGCCAGTTGCTCGAGGATGATGTCGTCGATTTCAAGGCCGCAGCGGCGCACGCATTTTTCGATGTTCTGTGCTGCATTGACCGCACAGGTGACCACGTGCACCTTGGCTTCCAGGCGCACGCCGGACATGCCCAGCGGCTCGCGCACGCCTTCCTGGTTGTCGATCACGTAGTCCTGCGGCAGGGTGTGCAGCACCCGCTGGTCGGCCGGGATGGCCACGGCCTGGGCCGCGTCCAGCACCCGCTCCAGGTCCGCCGCGCTGACTTCGCGATCGCGGATGGCGACGATACCGTGGGAGTTCAGGCTGCGGATGTGATTGCCCGCCACGCCGACGAACGCCGAGTGAATCCGGCAGCCAGCCATCAGTTGGGCCTCTTCGACGGCGCGCTGGATCGACTGCACGGTGGATTCGATATTGACCACCACGCCCTTCTTCAGCCCGCGCGATGGATGGGTGCCGATACCGACGATTTCCAAGGTGCCATCGGCGGCCACTTCGCCCACCAGTGCAACCACCTTGGACGTACCGATATCCAGCCCGACGATCATTTTGCCGCTATGCGCATTTGCCATGGGTCCTGCCTCTCTCTAATTCTTCGCAACAGCGGGTTGGGCTGTCGTCGGTGCATTCGGTTCCCGCCAGCCAACGGCCAGGCCATTGGCGTAACGCAGATCGATGCGGGCGATGTTCGTGATCTGTTCTTTGAGCGTCTTGTCGTAAATGGCAATGAAGCGGCGCATCTTTTCCACCAGATGGTCGCGCCCCAGCAGCAACTCGATACCCGGCCCGGCGCTGCCGGCACCGGTGGTCAGGAACCAGCTGCCCCGCTCGCGCAGTTCCAGCCGGGCGATCGAGAAGCCCATGGGCCGCAACATCTGGCTCAGTACCTGATATTGCTGCATCACTTGCTGCTGCGCCCGCTGCGGCCCGAACAGCTGCGGCAGGTGCTCGTAGTTGGCCAGCTCGCGCGGGGTGAAGGCCTGGCCCTGGTTGTTGAGCAGGGCCTCGTCGCCCCAGCGCGCCACCGGCAGCTGTTCCTCGAGGCGGATCACCACTTCGTCCGGCCACACGCGGCGCACTTCGGCATGCGCGATCCACGGCATCTGCTCGAGCTCGGTGCGCATGCTGGCCAGGTCGACGGTGAAGAAGCTGGCGGCCACATAGGGCGCGATACGCTGCTGCACGGCCTGCTGGCTGATGTAGCTCAGGTCGCCCTGCACGGCGATCTTGGTGATCGGCCGGTCGGCATACGGCATCAGGCGCTGTGCGCCCTCGTAGGCACCGAACCCGGCCGCTACCAGCAGAACCGGCCACAGCAGACGCTTGAACACGCTGAAATTGGCCTTGGGCAGGCGCGCCGACAGTGGCTCCTTGGCCACCATCCGGCTGGCACCGCGCGGCACCGGCTTGCGGCCGGTGGCGGGTTGCTGATGACGTACCATCGCGCCTTGCATGGGCTTAACCTCGCGCCTCGACGCTGGCCGCCAGGATCGCCAGCACCAACTGCTGGAAGTCCAGGCCGGCCGCGCGTGCCGCCATTGGGACCAGGCTGTGATCGGTCATGCCTGGTGCGGTGTTGACTTCCAGAGGCCAGAAGTTGCCCTGCTCGTCCTGCATCACGTCCAGACGACCCCAGCCGGCAATGCCGATGGCGTCGCACGCACGTGCGGTCAGTTCGATCAGTTCCTGTTCCTTGGCAGCGTCCAGGCCGCACGGAATGCGGTACTGGGTATCGTTGGCGACGTACTTGGCGTCGTAGTCGTAGAACGTGTGCGGGGTGCCCAGCGCAATCGGCGGCAGCACCTGGCCGCGCAGCACGGCAATGGTGAACTCCGGACCGTGAATCCATTGTTCAACCAATACTTGCGAGTCGTAGGTGGCGGCGTCCTTCCAGGCAACGATCAATTCTTCGACGCTGCTCACTTTCGCCATACCGATACTGGAGCCTTCATGGGCCGGTTTGACGATCAAAGGGAAGCCCAGTTCCGCGCCCGCAGAAATACAGTCTTGCTCGCTGGCCAGCACCGCGTGGTGCGGGGTTGGAATACCCAGGCTTTTCCACACCTGTTTGGTGCGCAACTTGTCCATCGCCAGGGCCGACGCCAGGATGCCGCTGCCGGTGTAGGGGATACCCAGGCACTCGAGCAGGCCCTGCATGCTGCCGTCTTCACCGCCACGGCCGTGGAGAATGATGAAGGCGCGGTCGAGCTTCTCGCGCTGCAGGCGGTCGAGCAGATCGTCACCCACGTCGATGGCGATCACCTCGACGCCAGCGCTGGTGAGCGCCTCGATCACCGCGGCGCCGGACTTGAGCGACACCTCGCGCTCGGCGCTCTTGCCGCCGTACAGCACGCCGACACGGCCGAAGGCCTTCGGGTCGATGGTCGAGTGCAGCTTGGAGTATTGAGCAGTCATTTGGCCTTCCCTGCGGTGGTAACCGCGCCCGCGAACAATGGGCTTTTCAACAATTGCGGGGCCAGGCCACCGATGTCGCCGGCACCCTGGCACAGCAGGATGTCACCGGCACGCAGCAGCGGCTTGACCAGTGGCGCCAGCTCGATGCCGCGCTCGATGTAGATCGGGTCCAGCTGGCCACGCTGACGGATGCTGTGGCACAGCTGGCGGCTGTCGGCCCCCGGAATCGGCTCTTCGCCGGCCGGGTAGACCTCCATCAGCAGCAGCACGTTGGCATCGGCCAGCACCTGCACGAAGTCGTCGTACAGGTCGCGGGTACGGCTGTAGCGGTGCGGCTGGTAGACCATCACCAGGCGGCGCTCCGGCCAGCCACCGCGCACGGCCTTGATCACGGCCGCCACTTCGGTGGGGTGGTGACCGTAGTCGTCCACCAGCATCACGCTGCCACCGTCGACCGGCAGTTCGCCGTACACCTGGAAACGTCGGCCCACGCCCTGGAAGCCCGAAAGCCCCTGCACGATGGCCTCGTCGCTGATGCCCTCGTCGGTGGCGATGGCAATGGTGGCCAGTGCATTGAGCACATTGTGGTTGCCCGGCATGTTCACCGACACGTCCAGCGGCTCGCGGTCACGGCGCAGCACGGTGAAGTGGGTCTGCATGCCCGACTGGCGCACATTGATCGCGCGCACGTCGGCTTCTTCGGCAAAGCCGTAGGTCACTGCCGGGCGCTTGACCAGCGGCAGGATCTCGCGCACCACCGGATCATCCAGGCATACCACGGCCAGGCCGTAGAACGGCAGGTTGTGGAGGAACTCGACGAAGGTCTTCTTCAGCTTGTTGAAGTCGCCTTCATAGGTCGCCATGTGGTCGGCGTCGATGTTGGTGACCACGGCCACCAACGGCTGCAGGTGCAGGAAGCTGGCGTCGCTTTCGTCGGCTTCGGCGATCAGGTAGCGGCTGGTACCCAGTTGTGCATTGGTACCTGCTGCATTCAGCCGGCCACCGATCACGAAGGTCGGGTCCAGGCCGCCGGCGGCGAACACCGAGGCCAGCAGGCTGGTGGTGGTGGTCTTGCCGTGGGTACCGGCTACCGCGATGCCGTGACGATAGCGCATCAGTTCGGCGAGCATCTCGGCACGCGGTACCACGGGGATACGCCGCTCAAGGGCCGTCGCCACTTCCGGGTTGGCCGTATTGATGGCACTGGACACCACCAGTACATCGGCACTGGCGGCGTTCTCGGCGCGGTGGCCAAGGAAGATTTCGGCACCAAAGGACTCCAGGCGCTCGGTGACCGGCGAGGCCTTGAGGTCCGAGCCGGAAACCTGGTAACCTAGGTTGAGCAATACCTCGGCAATACCGCACATGCCCACGCCGCCGATACCGACGAAGTGGATGCGGCGGATACGGCGCATTTCAGGTTGCGGGATGGCTTTCTGGCTTTCAACCATGGGCCACCTCCAGGCAGATATCGACCACGGTGCTGGTAGCCGCGGGCTTGGCCAGGCGTCGTGCGGTGCTGGCCATGGTGTCGAGTTTTTGCGGTTGCATCAGTACCTCGTTCAGGCGTTCAGCGAGCTGCGCTGCGCCAGTTGTCGCTTGCGGCATCAGGAAGGCGGCGCCTTCACGTGCCAGATAGTGGGCGTTGTGGGTCTGGTGATCGTCGATGGCATGGGGCAGCGGCACCAGCATCGAGGGCAGACCGGCCGCAGCCAGTTCGCTGACGGTCAGCGCACCGGCCCGGCAGATCACCAGGTCGGCCCAGCCATAGGCGTGGGCCATGTCTTTGATGAACGGCTCTACCTGAGCCTCGATCCCGGCCTCGCGATAGCGCTCGGCGGTAATCTGGTCATGCTGCTTGCCGGCCTGGTGGAACACCTCGGGGCGCAGGGCCTCGGGTACCAGGGCCAGGGCCTGTGGCAACAGTTTGTTCAACGGTTCCGCGCCCAGGCTGCCGCCCAGCACCAGCAGGCGCGCGCGGCGCCCGGCCAGTGGCTCGCGCACAGGCTCCAGGAACAGCTCGCCGCGCACCGGGTTGCCGGTGGTGCGCAGTTTGTCGCTGGCCTCGAAGGTGTTCGGGAAAGCTTCGCAGACTCGGCCTGCCAGCGGCACCAGCAGCCGATTGGCGGTACCGGCCTTGGCGTTCTGCTCGTGGATCACCACGGGCACGCCAGCCAGCTTCGCCGCCACACCGCCCGGGCCGGTCACATAGCCGCCAAAGCCGACCACACACACCGGCTTGAGCCGACGGATGATGCGCCGCGCCTGCAGCACCGCCTTGAACAGGGTGAACGGCGCCTTGAGCAGCGACAGCTTGCCCTTGCCACGCAAGCCGGTGACCTGGATCAGGTGCAGTTGCAACCCGGCCTGGGGCACCAGCTCGTTTTCGATACCGCGTGGGGTGCCCAGCCAGTGCACGGTGTAACCGCGTGCCTGGAACTCACGGGCGCAGGCCAGGGCCGGGAACACGTGGCCCCCGGTGCCGCCTGCCATGATCAATACGTTTTTGCCTTCAACGGCCATGTCTTGGCTCCTCGGCAAAATCGCTCTCATCGAATTCATGTTCTTCGCTGCCCAGGTGCGTGCGGCTCTCCCACTCGATGCGCAGCAGCAGGCCCATGCACACGCAGCAGATCACCAGCGAGCTGCCGCCGTAGCTGAGGAACGGCAGGGTCAGGCCCTTGGTCGGCAGCAGGCCGACGTTCACCCCGATGTTGATCAGGAACTGGCCGATCCACAGGAAGGCCAGGCCGTAGGCCATGTAGGCGGCAAAGAACTGCTTGGCTTTCTCGGCCCACAGACCGATGTACATCGCGCGCAGGCTGACGAACACGAACAGCGCAACGGTCAGCAGCGAACCGACCACGCCCAGCTCTTCGGCCAGTACCGAGAACACGAAGTCGGTGTGTGCTTCGGGCAGGTAGAACTGCTTCTGCACGCTGTTGCCCAGGCCCACGCCCAGCCACTCACCGCGGCCGAAGGCAATCAGGGCCTGGGTCAGCTGATAGCCGGAACCGAATTGATCCGACCAGGGGTCGGTGAAGGTGATCAGGCGCGCCATCCGGTAGGGCTGCGCCTGTACCAGAATGAACACCGCCGCCACCGCCAGCACCACCATCAGGCTGAAGCGGAACAGCCCCACCCCGCCCAGGAACAGCATCGCCGCGGCGGCGCCCATCATCACCACCGTGGCGCCGAAGTCCGGCTCCATCAGCAGCAGGCCGGCCATCGGCAGCAGCACGATGAACGGCTTGAAGAAGCCCATCCAGCTCTCGCGTACCTCGGTCTGGCGGCGCACCAGGTAGCCCGCCAGGTAGATCACCACGAACACCTTGGCGATTTCGGAAGGCTGCACGTTGAAGAAGCTGAAGCCGATCCAGCGCATCGAGCCGTTCACTTCGCGGCCGATGCCCGGCACCAGTACCAGCACCAGCAACCCGAAGGCACCGACCAGCATCATGAAGCCCATGCGCTGCCAGGTGGCGATCGGCACCATCATGGTGACGACGCAGGCGACCAGGCCGATGGCCACGTACACCAGGTGACGGATCATGTGGTAAAGCGGGTTGCCCGACTGCAACGCGGCCACTTCCGAGGAGGCCGAGGTGATCATCACCAGGCCAAGGCCCAGCAGCGCCAGGCAGCCCGCGAGCATGGCGAAATCGAGGTCGATGCCGCGACCGGTGACCAGGGGGGACGGATAAGGCTTGATGATGCCGAAGATCATGCCAGCCCCTCCACGGCCTGGGCGAACAGGCGCCCACGCTCTTCGAAGTTCTTGAACATGTCCAGGCTTGCGCAGGCAGGCGACAGCAGCACGGCGTCGCCTGGCTGGGCCAGCGCGGCGCCCTGCTGCACGGCTTCGTCGAGGCTGCTGACGCGAATCAGCGGCACGCTGTCGCCCAATGCCTGGGCCAGGCGCTCGGCATCACGGCCCAGCAGCACCACGGCGCGGCAGTGCGCCGCCACCGGGGCACGCAGCGCCGAGAAATCCGCGCCCTTGCCGTCGCCGCCGGCCACCAGCACCAGCTTGCCGTCGATATCCGCACCCAGGCCTTCGATGGCCGCCAGCGCGGCACCGACGTTGGTGGCCTTGGAGTCGTCGTACCAGCTCACGCCGTCACGCTCGCGCAGCCACTGGCAACGGTGGGCCAGGCCGGCAAAGGTGCGCAGGCTGGCCAGCATGGCGTCGAACGGCAGGCCTGCGGCATGCCCCAGGGCCAGCGCCGCGAGGGCGTTGGACTGGTTGTGCGCACCACGGATCTTCAGCTCGCGCACCGGCATCAGGGTCTGGAACTCGAACGCCAGGTACTTCTCGCCGTTCTCTTCGCGCAGCCCGAAGCCCTTGAAGTCGGGCACATTCAGGCCGAACGTCCAGCACGGCACGTTTTCCATCGGCAGCGGACGGCTCAGGGCATCCTGGCGGTTGACCACCACCTGCCGTGCTCCCCGGAAGATCCGGTGCTTGGCCAGGTGATAGGCCGGCAGGCCGCTGTAGCGGTCCATGTGGTCTTCGCTGACGTTGAGCACGGTGGCCACTTCGGCATTCAGCTGATCGGTGGTCTCCAGCTGGAAGCTCGACAGCTCCATCACGTACAGCTCGATGGCGTCGTCCAGCAGGTCCAGTGCCGGGGTACCGAGGTTGCCGCCCACTGCCACACGTTTGCCTGCCGCAACGGCCATCTCCCCGACCAGGGTGGTGACGGTGCTCTTGGCATTGGAACCGCTGATGGCAATGATCGGCGCCTTGGCATTGCGCGCGAACAACTCGATGTCGCCCGACAGCTTCACGCCGCGCGCGGCCGCCTGCTGCAGGGCCGGGGTCGCAAGGGCCAGGCCGGGGCTGACGTACAGCTCGTCGGCACGGCACAGGAACTCCACATCCAGTTCGCCACAACGCACTTCCACCTGCGGGTAGTCGCGACGCAAGGTCGCCAGCTCCGGCGGGTTCTCGCGGGTGTCGGCCACCGCAAACGCAATGCCCCGGTTCGCCAGGAAGCGAACCAGGGACATGCCGCTCTTGCCGAGGCCGACAACGATGCGGAAGTGGTCAGACGCGATCAGGGACACTCGTTTCTACCTCAGTTTCAGGGTGGCAAGGCCGAACAGCACGAGAATCACGGTGATGATCCAGAAGCGGACGATCACCCGAGGCTCGGGCCAACCCTTGAGTTCAAAGTGGTGGTGGATCGGTGCCATGCGAAACACGCGCTTGCCGGTCAGCTTGAAGGAGGCCACCTGGATCACCACCGACAGGGTCTCCATCACGAACACGCCGCCCATGATGAACAGCACGATCTCCTGACGCACGATCACGGCAATGGTGCCCAACGCGGCACCCAGTGCCAGGGCGCCGACGTCACCCATGAACACCTGCGCCGGGTAGGTGTTGAACCACAGAAAGCCCAGGCCCGCACCGATCAGCGCGCCGCAGAACACGATCAGCTCGCCCGCGCCCGGCACGTAGGGGATCAGCAGGTATTCGGCGAACTTCACGTTGCCCGACAGGTAGCAGAAGATACCCAGCGCACCACCGACCATCACCGTCGGCATGATCGCCAGGCCGTCCAGGCCGTCGGTCAGGTTGACCGCGTTGCTCGAACCCACGATGACGAAATAGGTCAGCACCACGAAGCCGATGCCCAGCGGGATGGTGACATCCTTGAGCATCGGCACGATCAGGGTGGTTTCCACGCTGGTGGGCGCGGTCATGTACAGGAAGATCGCCGCGCCCAGGCCGAACACCGATTGCCAGAAGTACTTCCAGCGGCTTGGCAGGCCACGCGAGTTCTTCTCGATCACCTTGCGGTAGTCGTCGACCCAGCCGATGGCGCCGAACAGCAGGGTGACGATCAGCACCACCCACACATAACGGTTGGTGAGGTCGGCCCACAGCAGCGTGCTCACGCCGATGGCGGACAGAATCAGCGCACCGCCCATGGTCGGGGTGCCGGACTTGGAGAGGTGCGATTGCGGGCCGTCATTGCGCACGGCTTGACCGATCTGGCGAATCTGCAGGGTACGAATCATCCAGGGGCCCAACCACAGGGCCAGCGACAACGCGGTCAGTACACCCAGAATCCCGCGCAGGGTCAGGTACTGAAAGACCGCGAAGCCTTTGTAGAACTGTTGCAGATACTCAGCCAGCAGCAGCAGCATTAATGTTTCTCCCCGCTGGAACCGCACAAGGCCGCCACGACGTTTTCCATCGCAGCGCTGCGCGAACCCTTGATCAAAATGGTGGTGTTGTTGGCCTGCTCGACGCGAACGGCGTCGATCAAGTCAGCTTGAGTGGCGAAATGATGGGCCCCGGTGCCAAATGCCTTGACCGCTTCGGCCATCATCGGGCCCACGGCATAAAGTGCTGCAACCTTGCCCCTGGCGTATGCGCCGACCTGCCGATGCCCTTCCTCGGCCCACTGGCCCAATTCGCCGATATCCCCGAGCACCAGGACGGTACGCCCGGAAAAGCCGGCGAGTATATCAACGGCAGCGCACATGGAGGTGGGGTTTGCGTTGTAACTGTCGTCGATCACGCGCACACCGGTGGGCGCCATGTGCACCACGGTGCGGCCTTTGACCGGCTGCACCGCGTCAAGACCCTCGACGATGTCTTCCAGTGTCACGCCGAAAGCCTGTGCGGCAGCCGCGGCGGCCAGGGCGTTGCTGACATTGTGGGTGCCCAGCAGGTTGAGCTGGACGCGGGCGTTGCCCAGCGGGCTGCGCAATTCGAAACCGGGGCAGCCGCGTTCGTCGTGACGAATGTCGGTGGCATGAAAATCTGCGTCGGCATTGGCCAGGGCGAAAGTGATCACAGGGTGATGGCCGGCGCGCTGCTTCCAGATGCCGAAGGCCTTGTCATCCAGGTTCAATACCGCCACGCCATCCTGGCCCAGGCCTTCGAGGATCTCGCCCTTGGCTTCGACGATTTTCTCCGGCCCGCCGAACTCACCCACATGAGCGGTACCGGCGTTGTTGATGATCACCACCTGCGGCCGGGTCAGGCCGACGGTGTAGGCGATTTCGCCGATGCGCGAGGCGCCCAGCTCGATGACCGCCGCCGTATGGTGCGGGGCCAGCTCCAGCAGGGTCAGCGGTGCGCCGAAGTCGTTGTTGAGGTTGCCACGGGTGGCCAGTACCGGCCCGCGGGTGCGCAGGATGCTGGCCAGCATCTCCTTGACCGTGGTCTTGCCACTGGAGCCGGTGATTGCGGCAACCGGCTTGTCGAAGGCGGCGCGATTGAGCGCCCCCAACTGGCCCAGGCCCAGGCGGGTATCGGCAACCACCAGTTGCGGCAGGCTGCTGCCCGGCACTTCGTGCTGCACCAGCGCCGCAACGGCGCCCTTGGCAGCCACTTCGTCCAGGTAATCGTGACCGTCGAAACGCGGCCCGGCCAGGGCGACGAACAACTGGCCAGGGGTGATCGCGCGGCTGTCGATGCTGACGCCATCGAAGGTTGCATCCTGGCCATGCAGGCGGCCCTGCAGCGGCGCTACCAACTGGCTGAGGGACATTGACTCAAGCATTCGGGGCCTCCCAGGCTGCCAGGGCTCTTTCGGCCTCGACCAGGTCGGAGAAGTCATGGCGCTCGCCGTTGATCTCCTGGTAATCCTCGTGCCCCTTGCCCGCCAGCACGATGACGTCGTCGGCAGCGGCGGTGGCGATCAGGTGCGCAATCGCCGGGCCACGGCCGGCGATGAACTCGACGCTTTCACCCCGGGCAAAGCCTGGGCGGATATCGTCGAAAATCTGCTGGGGCGCCTCGCTGCGCGGGTTGTCGTCGGTGACCAGCACGCGGTCGGCCAGGCGCTCGGCCACTTCGGCCATCAGCGGGCGCTTGCCGCGATCGCGGTCGCCGCCGCAGCCGAACAGGCATAGCAGCTTGCCTTGCGCATGGGGACGCAGGGCTTCGAGGACCTTTTCCAGGGCATCGGGGGTGTGGGCGTAATCGACCACCACCAACGGCTTGCTGCCACCGCCCAGGCGCTGCATGCGCCCTACGGGGCCTTCGAGCTGCGGCGTGACCTTGAGAATTTCGTCCAGCGGATGATCCATCGCCATCAGCGTACCGACCGCGGCCAGCATGTTGCTGAGGTTGAAGCGCCCGAGCAGGCGGCTGCGCAGCATATGCTCGCCCTGTGCCGTCACCAGCACCGCACGCACGCCATCGTCGTCGAACTTCGCTTCGCGGCAGTACAGCGAGGCGGCAGGGTCGAAGAGGCTGTAGCTGATCAGACGCGAATCACCCTTCTGCGCCGCCAGCTCACGCCCGAAGGCATCGTCCAGATTGACCACCCGCGAGCGCAGGTCGGGCCAGGCGAACAGGCGCGCCTTGGCGGCCTGGTAAGCCTCCATGCTGCCGTGGTAGTCCAGGTGATCGCGTGACAGGTTGGTCATTACCACGATGTCGAAGGCCAGTGCCGCTACCCGGCCCTGTTCCAGCGCATGGGAGGACACTTCCATAGCCACGGCCCTGGCGCCAGCCTTCTTCAGGTCGCCCAGGGTCGACTGCACGGCAATCGGATCTGGCGTGGTCAGCCGGCCACTTTGCAGCTGGCCGTAGAAACCGGTACCCAGGGTGCCGATCAGGCCGCAGTGCTGGCCCAGCAGGTCGAGCGCCTGGGCCACCAGCTGGGTGACGCTGGTCTTGCCGTTGGTGCCGGTCACGCCGATCAGCTCGAGCTGGCGGCTCGGCTCGCCATAGAAGCGCCCCGCGATATCCGACAGCTGGGCAATCAGGCCCTTGACCGGAATCATCGGCACATCGGTGATCGGCAGCACGGTGGTGTTCTGCACTTCATAGGCCACGGCTGCCGCGCCGCGCTTGAGCGCATCGGCAATATGCTCGCGCCCGTCGACACGCGCACCCGGCACCGCGAGGAACAAGTCCCCGGCACGGACCTTGCGGCTGTCCAGGGTCAGTTCGCGGATCAACGGGTCGTTGTTGCCGCTCAGGGCAAACAGCTTACTCAATGGCATCGACATCAACCGCGCCCTCCCTTGGCGGGCGCAGCACCGGCCTGCTGCTGTGGAGTAGGAGCCGGCAGGTTGTCTGGCGGCACGTTCATCAGTCGCAGGGTGCCGGACATGACCTTGCTGAATACCGGCGCCGATACCAGGCCGCCGAAGTAGCCACCCTTGCTCGGCTCGTCGATCACCACCACGATGGCATAGCGCGGATCGCTCATCGGGCCGAAGCCGGTGAACAGCGAGCGGTAGGCGTTCTCGGTGTAGCCCTTGGAACCGACGGTGGCCTTACGGGCCGTACCCGACTTGCCGCCCACGTGATAGGAAGGCACCTGCGCACGGAACACGCCACGTGGCGCTTCGATGACCTGCTGCAGCATGCCCTGGATGGTCTTGGCGGTATCCTCGGGCACCACCTGGGTGGCTTCCGGGGTCTTGTCCACCTTGAGAATGCTCAGCGGTACCATCTTGCCGTTGTTGGCCAGCGCGGCGTAGGCATGCACCAGCTGCAACGCGGTCACCGACAGGCCGTAGCCGTAGGACAGGGTCGCGGTCTCGGCCTTGCGCCACTCGCGGTGGTTGGGCAGGTTGCCGACACGCTCGCCCGGGAAGCCCAGGCCGGTGTACTGGCCCAGGCCCAGTTGCGACATCACGCGGTAGATGGATTCGCCACCGATATCGAAGGCGATCTTGCTCATGCCCACGTTACTGGAGTTGATCAGGATGCCGGTCAGGTCGAGGATCGGGCCTTCGCTCCTGGACACGTCACGAATGGTGTAGCGGCCCAGCTGCAGGGTGCCCGGATAGACCTCGACCTTGTCGGTCGGCTTCCAGCGCCCACTTTGCAGGGCGGCGCTCATGGAGAAAGGCTTGACCGTGGAGCCCGGCTCGAACACGTCGATGATGGCACGGTTGCGCATCGCCGCCGGGAACATGCTGCGGCGGTTGTTGGGGTTGTAGGTGGGCTGGTTGACCATGGCCAGCACTTCGCCGGTCTTCACATCCATGATCACCAGGCTACCGGCCTTGGCTTCCTGTTCGGCAATCGCGTTACGCAGTTCGCGGGTGGCCAGGTACTGCAGACGCAGGTCGATGGACAACGCCAAGGTCTTGCCGGCCTTGGCGTTCTTGGTGACCTGTACGTCCTTGATCAGCCGGCCGCGCCGGTCCTTGATCACCTGCCGCTTGCCGGGCACCCCGGCCAGCCACTCGTCGTAGGCGAGCTCCACCCCCTCGCGACCGTGATCGTCGAGGTCGGTGAACCCGACCATGTGCGCAGCGACATCGCCGGCGGGATAGAAGCGGCGGAACTCTTCAATGCCGTACACGCCGGGCACCTTGAGGTCGAGCACCACCTGGCCCTGCTCCGGGGTAAGGCCGCGGACCAGGTAGATGAATTCCTTGTTGGCCTGCTGTTCGAGGCGCTCGGCCAGTTGCTGCGGGTTCTGCTTGAGCGCGGCGGCAAGCGCCGGCCAGCGGTCCTTGGCAGCCTGCATCTCCTTGGGGTTGGCCCACAGGGTGGTAACCGGCGTACTCACGGCCAGCGGCTCGCCGTTGCGGTCGGTGATCAGCCCGCGGTGCGCAGGAATCGGAATGTGACGCAGGCTGCGGGCATCGCCCTGCCCCTTGAGGAAGTCGCGGTCGACCACCTGCAGGTCGACGATACGCCAGGCAATGGCCCCCACCATGATCACCAGCAGGCCGACCACAACGCGGAACCGCCACGGGTAGAGTGCGCCTTCAAGTTTCATCATGGCGCCACCATCCGTACTTCGTCAGCGGCGGGAATGCGCATGTGCAGCTGTTCGCTGGCCAGGTTCTCGATGCGGCTGTGGGCGGTCCAGGTGCTCTGTTCCAGAATCAACCGGCCCCACTCGGCCTGCGCCTTGTCGCGTTCGTTGAGCTCGCCGTACAGGGTATTGAGCAACTGGCGGTTCCAGTGCGCACTGTAGGACACCGCCACCGACGAAACGAGCACGCCAATGAACAGCAGCAGCATCAGGAAGCTGCCGCCTGGCAAGGGCTTGGCGAAAAGCCTGCTCAACGCAGCTTCTCCGCCACACGCATGACCGCGCTACGCGAGCGCGGGTTGGCCTTGAGCTCGGCCTCGGAGGCGAACTGCGCCTTGCCATGGACCTTGATCTTGGGCTCGAAGGGCTTGTGTTGTACCGGCAGGTTGCGCGGCAGGTTGTCGGCCTCTCCCTTGGCCAGCTTGCGCATGAACAGCTTGACGATGCGGTCTTCCAGCGAATGGAAGCTGATGACCACCAGACGGCCACCGATCTCGAGCGTGTCGAGGGCAGCCTCGAGCCCGGCTTCGAGGTCGCCCAGCTCGTTGTTGACGTGAATGCGCAGCCCCTGGAAAGCACGGGTGGCGGGGTTCTTGCCCTTTTCCCACGCGGGGTTGGCGACCTTGAGCACTTCGGCGAGGTCGGCGGTACGGGTAAAGGGTTGCTGTTCGCGACGGGCGACCACGGCGTTGGCCATGCGCTTGGCGAAACGCTCTTCGCCGTACTCCTTGAACACGCGGGCGATTTCTTCGGCCGGCGCGGTGGCGATGAATTCGGCGGCGCTGACGCCACGACTCGGGTCCATGCGCATGTCCAGCGGGCCGTCGTTCATGAAACTGAAGCCGCGCTCGGGGTCATCGAGCTGTGGCGAGGACACGCCCAGGTCGAGCAGGATGCCATTGACCTTGCCGGACAGGCCCCGCTCGGCGACTTCGGCGCCCAGCTCGGCGAAACTGCGCTGCACAATGACAAAGCGGCCGTCTTCGGCCGCCAGCGCTTGCCCGGTGGCAATCGCTTGTGGGTCCTTGTCGAACCCCAGCAGCCGACCCTGCGGCCCCAGGTGCTGGAGAATCAGCCGACTGTGCCCGCCACGCCCGAAGGTGCCATCCAGATAGCAGCCATCGGCGCGTACGGCGAGAGCCTCGACGGCTTCGTCAAGCAGTACGGTGATGTGTTTGAAGCCACTATCTATAGTCACAGGATCAGATCACGCAGTTCATCAGGCATCGCGCCCGGTTGTTGAATGGCCACCAGGTCAGCTGCAGCAACAGCGTTCCAGGCGTCCTCGTCCCACAGTTGGAATTTGTTCAGTTGCCCCACCAGCATCGCCCGCTTGTCCAGCTTGGCGTACTCGCGCAGACGCGGTGGCACCAGGAAACGCCCACTGCCGTCGAGCTCCAGATCCACCGCATTGCCGATCAGCAGACGCTGCAGGCGACGGTTCTCTTCGCGTAACGACGGCAAGGCACGCAGCTTGGCTTCGATCAGTTCCCACTCATCCAGCGGATACACGCACAAGCAGGGATCAACCGCGTCGATCGTCACGATCAACTGCCCGGAACTGCGCGAATCGAGCTCGTCACGGTACCGGCTCGGCATTGCGAGACGGCCTTTTGCGTCGAGGTTGATTGCGTTGGCTCCGCGAAACACGGCTGCACTTCCCTAAATGTTAGCTTTTTTGTGTCTGAAAACCCACTTCATGCCACTTTCCGCCACTTGCGCACACTATAGGAATCCGCCCACCACACCGTCAAGGCGCGCTTATAAGGAAAACCCTTACAGATCGGCGATTTAGAGCAACAAGGCGATACAAAGAGGAGAATCGAGAGGGGTTTTGACGGGGAAAGGCAAATTCACTCAAACGGATAGAGTGCAAAGTTAAAGTGATTTATGAAGAGTAAGATTTTTTTGGTATTACCAGAACACATCTGCTATCGAATCAAGCAGGAAGGGAAAAGGTGGAGAGTCGATCTGTAAGCCGGGTTCTGTCGAGGACAGTCATTCCTCTACGACGGCCATCACTGGACGCCTTTAGCAACCTACCCGGTTCCAACGCGGGCCGCGCCATATGGAACCCTATTTGGTCTTGCTCCAAGTGGGGTTTACCTAGCCACGGACTGTTGCCAGCCGTGCGGTGCGCTCTTACCGCACCTTTTCACCCTTACCGGCACCGAAGTGCTTAGGCGGTTATTTTCTGTGGCACTTTCCGTAGGCTCACGCCCCCCAGGCATTACCTGGCACTCCGCCCTATGGAGCCCGGACTTTCCTCCCCCCTCTTTTGCGGAACAAAAGAAGGCAGCGACTGTCCAATCGACTCTCCGCCGCAAAGGTTAACGGCAGCGGGCCCCGAGAACAAGCGATAAAACAAATAATATCACTATGACATTAGTGGTCTTTCTGTTTTTCCAACGCTATTTGATACAAAACATTCTTCCGCACCCCGGTAATTTCCGCCGCCAGGGCCGCTGCACGCTTGAGCGGCATCTCTGCCAGCAGAAGATCAAGCACGCGCATCACTTCGCTGCTCACGGCC
The DNA here is from genome assembly GCF_049942755.1 of Pseudomonas palmensis. Lineage (NCBI taxonomy): Bacteria > Pseudomonadati > Pseudomonadota > Gammaproteobacteria > Pseudomonadales > Pseudomonadaceae > Pseudomonas > Pseudomonas palmensis. Next base: position 3,299,975 of record NZ_CP187958.1, on the reverse strand, counting down.
TCTTCGTTCTCCGGGGCGGTCCAGCCCGCCACCAGCACCACGCACTCCCCACGCTGCTGATTGCTGTCGTTTTCGACAAACGCGCGCAGCTCGGCCAGGGGCAGCCCCTTCAGGGTCTCGAAGGTCTTGGTCAGCTCACGAGCCAGCAACGCCGGCCGTTCGCCGCCAAACACCGCCTCCATGTCCTGCAGACACTCCAGAATGCGGTGCGGCGCCTCATAGAAAATCAGCGTACGGGGTTCTTCCTTGACCTGGCTCAGGCGCGCGCGGCGACCTACCGCCTTGGCCGGCAGAAAACCCTCGAAGATGAACCGGTCGGACGGCAGGCCCGCCGCCGACAACGCCGCGATCAGTGCGCAGGCGCCCGGTACCGGCACCACATCGATGCCCGCCGCTCGCGCCTGGCGCACCAGGTGGTAGCCCGGGTCAGAGATCAGCGGCGTACCGGCATCGGAGATCAACGCCACATCGTCGCCGGCCAGCAGGCGCGTGATGAAGCGGCTGCCCTCGTCGCGCTCGTTGTGCTCGTGACAGGCGGCCAGCGGCGTGTTGATGCCGAAGTGCTGCAGCAGGCGAACCGAGTGGCGCGTGTCCTCGGCCGCGATCAGCGCCGCCTCGCGCAGCACCTTCAAGGCCCGGGCGCTCATGTCATCCAGGTTGCCAATGGGCGTAGCCACCACGAAAAGCTTGCCGGCAGTGGAATTGGAAGCACCTGGAGCATCGGTCACAGCACACACCTGTAAATAGAGAACAAAGCGCCATTGTAGCCCGTAAGGCGGCAACAATGCGTTACCCACAGCGGCGGCACGCCTGCGCAGGGCAACCTATATTGAAGGATTAACGCCAGCAAGATCGCGCCCCGGCCAGCGCTTGGGTACAATTGCAGGTTAATTTGATCGAGTAACAGGATTTTTACATGATCGCTTGCCTGCGGCTGCTCTCAGCCCTCTGCCTCGCTGCCCTGCTGGCAGCCTGCGCCAGTTCGCCCTCGTCCAGCCTGGGTGAGCTGCCGCGCACTCCGGATGCCAGCATCGAGCAACTGCTCGACCAGGCCGCCACCAGCAAGACACCTGAAAAGGCCGCATTGTTGCGCCTGAGCGCCGCTGACCTGGCCTACCACCAGAAAGACTTCGCACGGGCCTCGCGGATCCTCGAGCAGGTGCCGCTAGATACCCTCAAGCCGGCCCAGCAAGTGTTCGCCAGCACCCTTGGCGCCGAGCTGGCGATGAGCCGCAACCAGCCCAAGGCCGCCCTCACCGCCCTGAGCCACCCGAGCCTGGCCCGGTTGGACGAACTGCCGCCCGAGCTTCAGGTGCGCACCCGCAGCGTGCACGCCGCCGCCCTGGAAGCCGATGGCCAGACCCTGGCTGCCGCGCAACAGCGCGTCGCCATGGCTCCCCTGCTCAGCGGCGCCGCCGCCAGTGCCAACCACGAGGCCATCTGGAACCTGGTTGCCGCCCTGCCCACCGAACAACTGCAAGGCACCGGCACCGACGTGATGGCCGGCTGGACCAGCCTGGCCCTGGCCGTCAAGAGCGCCGGCACCCTCGAACAGCAGCAGGCCGCCATCGAAAGCTGGCGCAACCAGCACGCCGGCCACCCTGCCGCCGTGCAACTGCCACAGCCCCTGCTCAAACTCAAGGAACTGGCCAGCCAGCCGCTGACCAAGATCGCCCTGCTGCTGCCTCAGGAAGGCCCGCTGGCAGGTGTCGCCCGCGCCCTGCGCGACGGCTTCATGGCGGCGCACTTCCAGGCCCAGCAGGCCGGCCAGAAGCCGCCTTCGGTCGAAGTCTTCGACAGCTCGCGCCTGACCTCGCTCGATGACTTCTACCGCAAGGCCCAGGCCAGCGGCGTCCAGCTGGTGGTAGGCCCGCTCGAGAAGAACCTGGTCAAGCAGTTGAGCGCCTACCCGCAACTGCCGATCACCACCCTGGCACTGAACTACAGCGACGCCGGCCAGACCGGCCCGGCGCAACTGTTCCAGTTCGGCCTGGCCGCCGAAGACGAAGCCCGCGAAGTCTCGCGCCGCGCCCAGGCCGACGGCATGCGTCGTGCCGTGGCCCTGGTGCCGAGCGGCGAATGGGGCGATCGCGTACTCAAGGCCTTCCGCCAGGACTGGGAAGCCAAGGGCGGCACCCTGATTGCCGCTGCCCACGTGTCGCAGCCGGTAGCCCTGGCCCAGCAGATCGCCGACCTGTTCCAGCTGCGCCAGAGCGAAGGCCGCGCCAAGAGCCTGCAGAGCACCGTGGGCGGCAGTGTCTCGGCACAGCCATCGCGTCGCCAGGACATCGATTTCATCTTCCTGGCCGCAACCCCGACCCAGGCCCAGCAGATCAAGCCGACGCTGAACTTCCAGTACGCCGGTGACGTACCGGTGTACGCCACCTCCAACGTGTACAGCGCCAGCGGCAACGTCAACGAGTACAACGACATGAACGGCATTCGCTTCTGCGAAACGCCGTGGCTGCTCGACACCGGCAACAGCCTGCGCCAGCAGGTGGTACGCCAGTGGCCGCAAGCGGCCGGCAGCATCGGTCGCCTGTACGCGATGGGTGCCGATGCCTACAGCCTCGCGCCGCGCCTGGGCCAGCTCAAGGCACTGCCGGACAACCGTATCGAAGGCCTGTCCGGCAGCCTGAGCATGAACGCCAACCAACGCATCGAACGCCAGTTGCCATGGGCCGAGTTCACCGGCGGTCAGGTCAAGCGCCTGCCGGACACCCCGCGCTGATGCCCGACGGTTCTCGCCAGGCCGCGGGTATCGCGGCCGAACAGCAGGCCCTGCGTTACCTTCAGGCGCAGGGCCTGCAGTTGCTGGCGCAGAACTGGCGATGCAAACGCGGCGAGCTTGATCTGGTCATGCTTGACGGCGATACAGTAGTATTCGTCGAAGTCCGCTACCGGCTGCACGCGGGCTTTGGCGGAGCACTGGCCAGCGTCGATACCCGCAAACAGCAAAAACTGGTGCTAGCGGCCCAGTATTTTCTGCAGCAGGAGGCGCGCTGGGCCAACCAGCCCTGTCGTTTCGACGTGATTGCCCTGCAGGGCCGCGGCCACTCGGGCACACCGCTCGACTGGCTGAAGAACGCTTTCGACAGTTGAACCCGCCCCGCTTGATGCATCCGTTACCCACTCAACTTTTTTGCTCTTTGTTTCGCGGGCTGCACAGTCATGTGCCGCAGGGTCTTCAAGACGTTGCGACACGCCCGACCAGCCGCCCCACTTAAGGTCACACAGATGGACATGCAATCCCGAATTCGCCAGCTATTCCAGGCCAGCATCAACACCAAGCAACAGGCGATGGAAGTCCTTGCACCACACATCGAGCAAGCCAGTCAGGTGATGGTCAACGCGCTGCTCAACGAGGGCAAGATGCTCGCCTGCGGCAACGGCGGCTCGGCGGGCGATGCCCAGCACTTCTCGTCCGAACTGCTCAACCGCTTCGAGCGCGAGCGCCCGAGCCTGCCGGCCATCGCGCTGACCACCGACAGCTCGACCATTACCTCGATCGCCAACGACTACAGCTACAACGAGATCTTCTCCAAGCAGATCCGCGCCCTGGGCCAACCGGGCGACGTGCTGCTGGCGATTTCCACCAGCGGCAACTCGGCGAACATCATTCAGGCGATCCAGGCCGCACATGATCGCGAAATGATTGTCGTAGCTCTGACCGGACGCGATGGCGGCGGCATGGCCTCGCTGCTGCTGCCCGAAGATGTGGAGATTCGCGTACCGGCCACCGTCACCGCACGCATCCAGGAAGTCCACCTGCTGGCGATCCACTGCCTTTGCGACTTGATCGACAGCCAATTGTTCGGGAGTGAAGAATGACCCCTAATCGCCTTGGCCTGATGGCCCTGACCCTGTGCCTGAGCATCACCGGCTGCAGTTCGGTGATTACTGCCAGCCGCGAAAACCCGATCGAGGACGATCGCGGCACTCGCACCTTCGGCAGCAAGATCGACGACTCGCTGATCGAAACCAAGGTAGCGGTGAACGTGGCCAAGGCCAGCCCGGACCTGGACAAGAACTCGCACATCGTCGTCACCAGCTTCAACGGCATCGTGCTGCTGGCCGGGCAGACCCCGCGCGCCGACCTCAAGAGCCTGGCCGAGCAAACCGCCGGTCAGGTGCAGCGGGTCAAGAAGGTGCACAACGAACTTCAGGTGCTGCCGCCCTCCTCGCTGCTGGCACGCAACAATGACGCCTGGCTGACCACCAAGATCAAGGCCCAGATGCTGACCGACAGCAACATCCCCGGTTCGCGCATCAAGGTGGTGACCGAGAACGGCATCGTCTACCTGCTGGGCCTGCTGACCCAGCAGGAAGCCAATCAGGCCACCAACCTGGTGCAAGGCGTGTCGGGTGTGCAGAAGATCGTCAAGCTGTTCGAATACATTGACTGACCGCGGCTTCACACCCTTCGCCGGCCTCGCCGGTGAAGGGCGTGAAGCCGCCGGCGCACCGCAACCCCCACCGACACCCCACAGGAATACCCATGAAGAACGGCCTGTTCGCCACCCTGCTGATCGCTACCTTCGCCACCCTGGCCGGCTGCTCCACCCCAAGCCTGATCACCCTCAATGACGGCCGTGAGTTCCAGGCGGTCGACGCGCCGAAACTCGAACGCAGCTCCGGCTTCTACGAGTTCCAGCAGCTCGACGGCAAACGCACCCGTGTGAACAAGGATCAGGTGCGCACCATCACCGACCTGTAAGCACACAGGCCCAAAAAAAAGGCGACCCCGCAAGGTCGCCTTTTTTCATTTCACCACTTTCAGGCTCGGCCGCCCACTTGGCCGCGGCGGCTGCCCGCCACTCGGCGGGCCGTCATCATCCGGCTCGACGCCCTCGTCCTCGAGGTCGTCATCCTCCATCAGTGGCGGCTCGAGTTCGAACACCATGCCCTGGCCATTCTCACGGGCATAGATACCCAGGATGGCGCCGGCAGGCACGTACAGCGTGTGGGCAACCCCACCGAAACGCCCCTCGAAGCTCACGGCTTCGTTATCCATGTGCAAGTGACGCACAGCATTGGGCGACACGTTCAAAACGATCTGGCCATCGCTGGCGAAGCCCTGAGGCACCTGCACCGCAGGGTACTCGGCATTGACCAGCATGTGCGGCGTGCAATCGTTGTCCACGATCCACTCATACAAGGCTCGCACCAGATACGGACGACTGGAGTTCATCAACGGCTCCTTAAAACCTAACGCATATCGCGTTCAGCGGCGGACAGGCTGGCCTTGAAGGCTTCCCGCGCAAACTGACGCTCCATGTAATCGAGCAGCGGCTTGGCTGGCCGCGGCAGTTCGATACCCAATACCGGCAAACGCCACAGTATGGGCAATAGACAACAATCCACCAGGCTTTGCTCCTCACTCAGGAAACAAGGCTTGTCGGCGAACAACGGCGAAACGCCGGTAAGGCTCTCGCGCAGCTCTTTGCGCGCCTGCACGCGGGCAGGCTCCTTGCTGCGCGGGTCGAGAATCAGGTCCACCAGCGAACACCAGTCACGCTGGATACGGTGGATCAGCAGGCGGCTGTTGGCACGCGCCACCGGGTAGACCGGCAACAGCGGCGGGTGCGGGTAGCGCTCGTCGAGGTATTCCATCACCACGGTCGACTCATACAACGCCAGGTCACGATCAACCAGGGTCGGTACGCTGCCATACGGGTTGGCTTCCAGCAGCTTGGGCGGCTGGCGCCCGGCTTCGACACTGATGATCTCGACGCCGACACCTTTCTCGGCGAGAACGATGCGCACCCGATGAGAATAATGATCAGCGGGGTCGGAGTAGCAGGCTAACCGATTGGTCACGCCCATGGGGGTCCTCCTCGCGTGTTGAACTTATGAAATTACAAATGCAAACGCGCCCTGGGGGCCCTCCATACTGCAGAGGGACCCCAGGGCGCGCGTTAAACTAACAGATTTTACCCTGTGATCAGTGCACGTCCTTCCAGTATTCGCGCTTGAGCAGGTAGGCGAACACGAAGAAGAAGGCCAGGTACAGCAGCACGTAGGTGCCGATGCGCTGGCTCTGCAGCTTGACCGGGTTGGCCGAGTAGGCCAGGAAGGTCACCAGGTTCTTGACCTTCTCGTCGAACTGCTCGTCGGTCAGGGTACCGGATTTCGGCACGATGGTCAGCTGATCGCACGCTTCGTGGGTCAGCGGGGCACCGGTGAGCGGGTCAAACTGCTTCTTGCCCTCGACCACGGTCTGGATCTGCTTGCAACCGACCACCTGACGCCCCTGCAGGCCCACCAGCACGTTTGGCATGCCAACGTTGGGGAAGACCTTGTTGTTCACACCCCAAGGGCGTGACGGGTCCTCGTAGAAGGCCCGCAGGTAGCTGTACAGCCAATCGGTGCCGCGTACCCGCGCCACCAGGGTCAGGTCGGGCGGCGCCGCACCGAACCAGGCCTTGGCGTCGGCCGGCTGCATGCCGATGTTCATGTGGTCGCCGATCTTGGCGCCGGTGAACACCAGCTTCTCGAGCATCAGCTCGTGCGGGATGCCCAGGTCATCGGCGACACGCTCGTAACGCTGGAACTTGGCGCTGTGGCAACCCATGCAATAGTTGGCAAAGGTCCGTGCGCCGTCCTGCATGGCGGCCTTGTCGGTCAGGTCGATGTCGACCTTGTCCAGTTCCACGCCGTGTTCGGCGGCGAAGGTCAGCGAAGGCATCACTGCCAGGAGCAATACTGCAAATAGCTTTTTCATCAGCCAGTCACCCTTTCCGGAACCGGTTTGGTCTTCTCGAGCCTGGTGTAGAACGGCATCAGAATGAAGTAGGCGAAATACAGGAAGGTACATACCTGCGACAGCAAGGTGCGACCCGGGGTTGGCGCCAGCACGCCGAGCACGCCCAGGATCACGAAGGAGATGCAGAACACCCACAGCCAGGCCTTGCTCATCCAGCCCTTGTAGCGCATCGACTTGACCGGGCTACGGTCCAGCCATGGCAGCACGAACAGCACCGCGATCGCAGCACCCATGGCGATCACGCCCAGCAGCTTGTCGGGTACCGCACGCAGGATCGCGTAGAACGGCGTGAAGTACCACACAGGGGCGATGTGCTCCGGGGTCTTGAACGCGTTGGCCTGTTCGAAGTTGGGTTTCTCCAGGAAGTAGCCGCCCATTTCCGGGAAGAAGAACACGATCATGCAGAAGACGAACAGGAACACCACCACGCCGACGATATCCTTGACGGTGTAGTACGGGTGGAACGGGATGCCGTCCAGCGGAATGCCGTTCTCGTCCTTTTTCTTCTTGATGTCCACGCCATCCGGGTTGTTCGAACCCACTTCGTGCAGCGCCAGGATGTGCAGCACCACCAGGCCGAGAATCACGATCGGCAGGGCCACCACGTGCAGGGCGAAGAAGCGGTTCAGGGTAATGCCGGAGATCAGGTAGTCGCCACGGATCCACTGGGTCAGGTCGCCGCCGATGACCGGGATGGCGCCGAACAGCGAGATGATCACCTGGGCACCCCAGTACGACATCTGGCCCCAGGGCAGCAGGTAGCCCATGAAGGCCTCTGCCATCAGCGCCAGGTAGATCAGCATGCCGAACAGCCATACCAGCTCGCGTGGCTTCTGGTACGAGCCGTAGAGCAGGCCACGGAACATGTGCAGGTAGACCACGATGAAGAACGCCGACGCACCCGTGGAGTGCAGGTAGCGCAGGATCCAGCCGTATTCGACGTCACGCATGATGTATTCGACCGAGGCGAACGCCTCTTCGGCCGAAGGGGTGAAGCTCATGGTCAGCCACACGCCGGTCACGATCTGGTTGACCAGGACCAGCAGGGCCAGGGAGCCGAAGAAATAGAAGAAGTTGAAGTTCTTCGGTGCGTAGTACTTGCTCAGGTGATCTTCCCACATCTTGGTGGCGGGGAAGCGGGCGTCAACCCAGTCCATGAACTTACTCATCACGCGTTCTCCTGATCGACGCCGACGACGATGATGTCATCCGACTCGTACGAGTGCGGTGGCACTGGCAGATTGAGCGGCGCTGGCTGGGACTTGTAGACGCGGCCGGCGAGGTCGTAGTGGGAGCCGTGGCATGGGCAGAAATAGCCACCCACCCACTTGGGACCCAGGTCGACAGGCGCCACTTCGGGACGGAAGGTCGGCGAGCAGCCCAGGTGGGTGCACAGGCCGACGAGCACGAGGATTTCCGGCTTGATCGAGCGGTTCGACGGGTCGACGTAGGCCGGCTGCTCCGACGCCTTGGACTCGGGGTCGGAGAGCTCACCGGTGATCTTCTTCAGGTTGCCCAGGATCTCCTCGGTGCGGCGGACGATGAACACGGGCTGGCCGCGCCATTCAGCAATCATCTGCTGGCCGGGCTCCACCTTGGCGATGTTGACCTTGACCGGTGCACCGGCAGCTTTCGCCTTGGCACTGGGAAACCATGACCCTACGAACGGGACCGCAGCCCCCACCGCTCCTGCAGCACCCACCACGGACGTGGCTGCTACCAGGAAGCGACGCCGGCCTGCATTGACGCCGTCATTGCTCATTCAGTCCTCTCCCATCAGCTTTGTGGCCTGTTGCAACAGGCATCTACTAAGTAAATTTCGAACTGCTAAAAATAAATTTCGAACTGCTAAAAATTTGCCGCATGGTAATGAAAAGACCCATCGAAGACAAGGTTATTACCCGGCATAAAGGCTGTATCCCTTATAGCACTTGACCTGCGTCTATGCGGCAAGTTGTCACACAGGGTCGGCAGCCCCTTTTATTCAAGACATAAAAAAAGCCCGGTTCCACCAGGAACCGGGCTTTTTTTGAACGCCGAAGCGAATTAACGCTTGGAGTACTGAGGACGCTTACGTGCTTTACGCAGACCCACTTTCTTACGCTCGACTTCACGAGCGTCACGGGTAACGAAGCCAGCTTTGCGCAGAGCGCCACGCAGGGTTTCGTCGTAGTCCATCAGTGCACGGGTGATACCGTGACGGATAGCGCCCGCTTGACCGCTGACACCACCACCGATGACGGTGACGTAGATGTCGAACTTCTCGGTGGTTTCGGTGAGTTCCAGCGGCTGGCGAACTACCATGCGCGCGGTTTCACGACCGAAGAAGGTCTCGAGGGAGCGGTTGTTGATGGAGATGCTGCCAGTGCCCGGACGCAGGAAAACGCGTGCGGTTGCAGTCTTGCGACGGCCAGTGCCGTAATTTTGAGTCGCCGACATAATGAACTATTCCGTTAAATCTTCAGTTCTTGGGGCTGCTGAGCAGTATGAGGGTGTACAGCGCCCGCATAGACTTTCAGCTTACGGTACATGTCGCGACCCAGCGGGTTTTTAGGCAGCATGCCCTTTACCGCGGTCTCGATCACGCGCTCAGGCGCTTTGGCGATCAACTTCTCGAAGTTGATTTCCTTGATGCCGCCCGGGAAACCGGAGTGGGAGTAGTACATTTTGTCCGAAGTCTTGGCACCAGTAACACGTACCTGCTCGGCATTGATCACGACGATGTAGTCGCCGGTGTCAACGTGAGGGGTGTATTCTGGCTTGTGCTTGCCACGCAGACGGCTCGCGATCTCAGTGGCCAGACGACCCAGGGTCTTGCCAGCAGCGTCAACGACGAACCAGTCGCGTTTTACTGTTTCCGGTTTAGCAGTAAAAGTTTTCATTCTTTATAGCCTCAGGGGCCGTCCCGCAATTTTAAGACGGCAGATCTTACTGAATAGTGCGTACTTTGACAAGGTCAAAGGCAGCCGGATACGGACGCTATCGGGGGCTCGGGTCAGCACGTCCAATACTCGGCAAGATTCTTCGGCGGCGGGGCATCACTTCCACTGCTGAGAGAGGTGCAGAATTATCCAGATTGCAGAAAAAATATCAACCTGCTTTTATGCTTCTTTTGCCGTGGAGATCGTCATGGAGTATCGCCAGCTGGGTCGCACCGACCTCAACGTGAGTGCATTGTGCCTGGGCAGCATGACCTGGGGCGAGCAGAACGACCAGGCCGAGGGCTTCGCCCAGATCGAACGGGCCAAGGCGGCCGGGATCAATTTCATCGATACCGCGGAGATGTACCCGGTGCCGCCGCGCCCGGAAACCTACTCGGCCACCGAGCAGATCATCGGCAACTGGTTCAGCCAGCGCGGCGATCGCGCCGACTGGATCCTGGCCAGCAAGGTGGCCGGCCCCGGCAACGGCATCAGCCACATTCGCGACGGCCAGCTCAAGCACAACCGCCAGCACATCGTGGCAGCCCTGGACGCCAGCCTCAAGCGCCTGCAGACCGACTGGATCGACCTGTACCAGCTGCACTGGCCCGAGCGCAGTACCAACTTCTTCGGCAAGCTGGGCTACCAGCACCTGCCCCAGGACCACTTCACGCCGCTGGAAGAAACCCTCGAAGTGCTCGACGAGCAGGTCAAGGCAGGCAAGATCCGCCACATCGGCCTGTCCAACGAAACCCCGTGGGGCACCATGAAGTTCCTGCAACTGGCCGAAAGCCGCGGCTGGCCCCGTGCGGTCTCGATCCAGAACCCGTACAACCTGCTCAACCGCAGCTTCGAAGTGGGCCTGGCGGAAATCGCCATCCGCGAGCAGTGCGGCCTGCTGGCCTACTCGCCGCTGGCCTTCGGCATGCTGTCGGGCAAGTACGAGAACGGCGCGCGCCCGGAAAACGGCCGCCTGACCCTGTTCAACCGCTTCTCGCGCTATTCCAACCCGCAGACCGTCGCCGCGTGCAGCCGTTATGTGGCCCTGGCCCGCGAGCACGGCCTGGACCCGGCACAGATGGCCCTGGCCTTCGTGACCCAGCAGCCGTTCGTGACCAGCAACATCATCGGCGCCACCTCGCTGGCGCAACTGGACAGCAACCTGGCAAGCGCCAGCCTGAAGCTCGGTGACGAGCTGCTGGCCGCCATCGATGCGATCCACCAGGATCAGCCCAACCCCGCCCCGTAAAGCGCTGCAACGGTTCCCGCAGCCCGCTGCGGGAACCGAGGGTAGACACAATCGCCAAAAAATAAGACGATCCAGCCGGTGATTGACCACTCTACCCTATAAGAATAACGACAATGATGTTTACCCAACCTACCGCATCGCTGCGGCGCGTCAGCATCCTGGCCATCGACAAGGTATTCGCATCGACCCTGATGCAGGCCAAGGATTTCTTCCACCTGGCCAGCCTGCGCTATGGCAAGCAACTGGGCCTGGGCCTGCAACCGATGTTCGAAACCCGCCTCGTGAGCCCCGACGGGCTGCCCGTGCAGAGCTTCAGCGGCGTGCAGCTACCGGTGGACAGCGGCCTCGAGCAGGCCGACGTGATCATCCTGCCGGCGTTCTGGGACGACTTCGATGCCCTGTGCCAGCGCTACCCCCAGGTACTGCCCTGGCTGCGCGAGCAGCATGCCCGAGGCGCTGTGCTGTGCGGCGAGGCCAGCGGCGTGTTCTGGCTGGCCGAGGCCGGCCTGCTCGATGGCAAGGAGGCCACCACCTACTGGCGCTTCTTCGGCCAGTTCGCCGAACGCTTCCCGAAGGTGTCGCTGAACCAGGACAAACACCTCACCGATGCCGACAACCTCTATTGCGCCGGCGGCGCCACCTCGGCCTGCGACCTGTACATCTACCTGATCGAGCGCTTCTGCGGGGCCAACGTGGCCCAGGCCGTGGCCCGCGACATCCTCTACGAGGTGCAACGCAACTACACCCCGGGGCGCATGGGCTTTGGCGGACAGAAGCTGCACCAGGACCTGATCATCCTGCAGATCCAGCAGTGGCTGGAGGAACACTTCGCCGACAAGTTCCGTTTCGAGGACGTGGCACGCAACCATGGCATGAGCATCCGCAACTTCATGCGCAGGTTCCAGAGTGCGACGGGGGACAAGCCGCTGCATTATCTGCAACGGCTGCGGATCGAGACGGCGAAGGGCTTGCTGTCAGGGACGCGCAAGAGCATCAAGACCATCAGCTACGAGGTGGGCTATGACGACGCCAGCTTTTTTGCGCGATTGTTCAGGCAGCACACGGAGCTGTCGCCTAACCAGTATCGGCAGCAATTCATGCAGGAGGCCTGAGGGCCTATCGCGGGTCACGCCCGCCCCCACAGGTTCGCTGCAAACCTCTGTGGGAGCGGGCGTGAGCCGCGACAGCAGTGACGCGATTTAAGGCTTGTGTGCCCGCGACAGGAACTCGTGGGACTGCATCTCCAGCAAGCGGCTCAGGGTACGCTGGAACTCGAAGCTCAGGCGCCCGCCGGTGTACAGGTCCTTGAGCTCCACTTCAGCCGAGATGATCAGCTTGACGTTGCGGTCGTAGAACTCGTCGACCATGTTGATGAAGCGACGCGCCAGGTCGTCGGTGGCCACGCCCATCTGCTCCACGCCACTGAGCAGCACCGCATGGAAGATCTTGCCCAGTTCGATGTAGTCGTTCTGGCTGCGCGGGCCGTCGCACAGTTCGCGGAAGTCGAACCAGGCCACGTCGTCGCAGGTACGCAGCGCACGGATCTCGCGGTTCTCGATCATCAGCACGTCGTTTTCCACCGCCTGGGTGCATTCCGGCGTCAATGCGCGAAAGCTCTTGCGCAGGCTTTCGTGGGCCGCTTCATTCAGCGGGAAGTGGAACAGCTCGGCCTGCTCCAGGTGACGCAGGCGATAGTCCACGCCGCTGTCGACGTTGACGATGTCGGTGTTCTGCTTGATCAGGGCAATTGCCGGCAGGAAGCGCGCACGCTGCAGGCCGTCCTTGTACAGGCCGTCCGGCACGATGTTGGAGGTGGCCACCAGGGTCACGCCGTTCTTGAACAGCTCCTCCATCAGGGTGCCAAGGATCATCGCGTCGGTGATATCGGACACGAAGAACTCGTCGAAGCAGATCACCCGCGCCTCGTCGGAGAACCGCTTGGCAATGATGGTCAGCGGGTTCTTCTCGCCCTTGAGGGTCTTCATTTCCTCGTGCACGCGCTTCATGAAGCGGTGGAAGTGCGTACGCACTTTCTGCGGGAAAGGCAGCGCCTCATAGAACGTATCGACCAGGTAGGTCTTACCGCGCCCTACCCCACCCCAGAAATACAGGCCCTTGACGGGCGCCTGCTCTTTCCTGCCGAACAGCTTGCCGAACACACCCGGCTTGCTGTTGTGCGCCGCGACCAGGTCGTCGTACAGGCGCTGCAAGTGACGCACCGCTGTTTCCTGCGCCGCGTCATGGAAGAATTCGGGACGTTTCAGATCTGCTTGATATCGTTCTAGGGGCGTCATAATTCGTTAGCAAGGCAACAAAAGCGGGCCGTCACTGTAGCGACGGCCCCGGGTAATGGCAATCAGACTTGCGATTGACGGTCAGTCCTGCTGGGGCTGCAAGGCAGCGCGCAGGCTCTCGATGGCGGCATCGCGCGCCGTGGCATCGGCGAACTGCGGGCCGTCGGCCACGCACTCGCCTTCCAGCCACAGGCTGAAGCCCAGGCCTTCGTCACGTACATCCAGCGGCTGGCCCAGTTGCAACTGCTTGCTCACCGCACCGGCCGCCTTGCCGTCGGCAAAGCTGCGCGACAGCAGCAACTGCTCGCCGTCGGCTGCCAGCAGACGGAAGCGGAAGCTGCCGTCCTCTTCACGGAAGCTCACGAAGCGTGCCGCCTTGACCGCCTTCTTCCTGGTTTCACCGCTGACCTGAACCGTGCTGCGGAACGAGCGCAGGCCCACTGCTTCGCGCAGTTGCTCAAGAAACGGCGTGGCGATCTTGCGGGCCTTCTGCGCGCCGGCCAGAAGAATATCCTCCAGGTCCGCCGGGCGGGAAATCAGCTGGTGGTAATGCTCGCGCGGCGCGCTCAACTGGCCGTCGACCAGCTGGAACAGGCGCTGCTTGGCTTCGCCCCAACCCAGCCCCTGCAGCAGCTCGCTGCGGAAGGCTTCGGCTTGCTCGGCGGTGGCAAAGGCCTGGAACAGGGTGAACAGGTGCGAGTTGTCCGGGTCCTTGGCCTCGCCCGGCGCGCGCGAGTCGGTGACGATGCGCGAGATCGCGTCCTTCATCTCCTTGGCACTGGTGAACAGCGGGATGGTGTTGTCGTAGCTCTTGGACATCTTGCGACCGTCCAGGCCCGGCAAGGTGGCCACGCTTTCCTCGATCAGCGCCTCGGGCATGGCGAAGAAGTCCTTGCCCTGGCCGAACAGGTGGTTGAAGCGCTGCCCGATATCACGGGCCATTTCCACGTGCTGGATCTGGTCGCGCCCCACCGGCACCTTGTTGGCATTGAACATCAGGATGTCCGCCGCCATCAGCACCGGATAGCTGTACAGGCCCATGCTCACGCCCGCATCCGGGTCTTCGCCGCTTTCCAGGTTCTTGTCCACCGAGGCCTTGTAGGCATGCGCGCGATTGAGCAGGCCCTTGGCCGCCACGCAGGTCAGCAGCCAGGTCAGCTCGGGGATCTCGGGAATGTCGGACTGGCGGTAGAAGGTCACGCGTTCCGGGTCCAGGCCGCCGGCCAGCCAGGTGGCGGCGATTTCCAGACGCGAGCGCTGGATGCGCTGCGGGTCATCGCACTTGATCAGCGCATGGTAGTCGGCCAGGAAGTAGAACGAGTCGACGCCCGGCTGCTGGCTGGCGAGGACCGCCGGGCGGATGGCACCGGCATAGTTGCCAAGGTGCGGCGTGCCCGTGGTGGTGATACCGGTAAGGATACGAGTGGTCATGGGTAATCGCTTATCAGGCTTGTATCAGTTCGAAAGGCGTGGCAGCACCAGATCCTTGAGGTCGGTCAGCTTGCCGTGAAAAAAGTGACCGCATTCTGCCACTTTCAGCAGCTCATGGGGGCGCGCCAGTGCATCGGACCAGGCGTAGACGATCTGCGGATCGATCACCTCGTCGGTTTCGGGCTGGATCACGCTCAAGGCACCTGCCTGCGGCAGGCCGTCGGTACCGCCAAGGCGCATCACTGCCGGGGCTACCATGAACAGGTGCTTGAGCGTGACGCCCTGGGCTTCGAGCCGGCCGCCGAGGCTGGCCGCGACGAAGCCGCCGAAGGAGAAGCCCATCAGCGTCAAAGGTAATTCGGGATGTTTTTCGCGCAGCCAGGCTGCAGCGGCCTGTGCATCGTCGACTTCGCCGCTGCCCATGTCATGGCTGCCAGCGCTCTGGCCTACACCGCGGTAGTTGAAGCGCAGGGTGATGTAGCCGGCATCGCGTGCGGTGCGCTGCAGCATCGACACCACCTTGTTGGTCATGGTGCCGCCCTGCACGGGGTTGGGGTGGCACAGCAGGACGATGCCGCGAGGGTCTGCCACGTCCAGGTACAGGGCTTCCAGCTGGCCAACCGGGCCATCGATGAATACGGGGGTTTCGCGGATAAGCAAGGGTGAACTCCGTGACCTCTGGAGGGGTCGACTCGTCTAGCTGATGATTCTGTCTGAGATATTTGCGATCGCTCGCGGTATACAGCGCAGGTCCGAGCCGTTAACGTAAAGCAAAGCCGTTTATAGAGGAAGGACTCGTGGAACTCTCGCTCTTAGTTTGGTTGTTGCCGACCCTGGCCCTGGTAGTGGGTGTAGTCGTTGGTTTCCTGGTCGCCCGCCTCTTGCCCAATGCCGCCCCGAGCAGCACCCAGCGGCAGCTGGACGATATCCAGGAACGTTTTGACAGTTATCAGAGTGAAGTGGTGACCCATTTCAACAGCACCGCGGCGCTGGTCAAGAAGCTGACCCAGAGCTACCAGGAAGTGCAGGACCACCTGGCCGAAGGCGCCAACCGTCTGGCCCTGGACGAACAGACCCGTCAGCGCCTGCTGGCCGCACTGCACTCCGAAGCGCAGGGCCCGCGTGACCGTCTGACCCCGCCCAAGGACACCGAAGTGCCACGCGACTACGCGCCCAAGGCACCGAACACCCCGGGCATGCTGGATGAGCATTACGGGCTCAAGCGCTGATCGCAGCGGCCCCGTCACTGGCATGGCGCGCTCCTGCTGGAGCCGGCCTTGCCGGCGAATGCCACACCCAACCATCCGATACAAAGAAAAAAGGGGCCGATCACCGGCCCCTTTTTTCATCCCCTCACATCAACGATACCAGGGGCCCGCCGCATCCAGCGCCGGATACCTGGCCCGTGCCTGCGCCATCACATCGACCTCCAGCAGCCCGTCATCCACCAGCGCCTGCAAGCTGGCCAGCACCACACTGAAGCGGTCCACCTCGAAGAACTGGCGCAACCGCTGGCGCGTATCGCTGCGCCCGAAGCCGTCGGTGCCCAGCGTCACGTACGGCGCCGGCACGTACTCGGCAATCAATTGCGGCCAGGCACGTACATAGTCAGTTGCGGCAATCACCGGCGTATCTCCCACCAGGCATTGCGCCAGATGGCTGCTGCCACCCAGCCCCAGACGCTGCCCGCGCTGCACATCCCGTGCATCACGCGCCAGTTCGCTGAAGCTGGTCACACTGAACACCTCGCTGGCGATGCCCCAGCCCGCCGCCAGCAGCTCGCTCGCGGCGATCACCTCGCGCAGGATCGCCCCGGAGCCCAGCAGGCGAACCCGCCCCAGGGCATGCTCCACCGGCTGTTCGGCAAACCGGTACATCCCGCGCAACACTGCCGCATGTGCCTCAGGTGGCAGGGAGGGGTGTGGATAACTTTCATTCATCACCGCCACATAGTGAAACTCGTCGCACTGCTCCACCAGCATGCGCCGCGCCGCGTGTTCCAGAATCACCGCCAGTTCGCCGGCAAAGCACGGCTCCCAGGCGCGGCAGTTGGGCACCATGGCCGCCATCACCAGGCTCGAGCCATCCTGGTGCTGCAAGCCTTCGCCGCCCAGGGTGGTGCGCCCTGCCGTAGCCCCCAGCAGCAGGCCCCGTGCACGCTGGTCGGCCGCCGCCCATATCAGGTCGCCGACCCGCTGGAAGCCGAACATCGAGTAATAGATGTACACCGGCAACATCGGCTCGCCATGCACCGCATAGGAGGTGGCCGCCGCTACCCAGGACGACAGGGCCCCGGCCTCGGTGATGCCCTCCTCCAGCAACTGACCATCGCGCGACTCCCTGTAGGAGAGCAGCGAACTGGCATCTTCGGGTTCGTAGCGCTGCCCATGGGGCGAGTAGATGCCGATCTGCCGGAACAGGCTGGCCATGCCGAAGGTGCGCGCTTCATCGGCGACGATCGGCACCACCCGCGGCCCCAGCTCCGGGGCCTTGAGCCAGGCACCGAGCATGCGCACCGCAGCCATGGTGGTGGACATCTCCTTGCCCTCGGCGTGCATTGCAAAACCGCCCATCACCTCCAGCGCCGGTACCGGCAGCGTGCGCGCCTGGGGCCGCCGCGACGGCAGGCTGCCGCCCAGGGCATTGCGCCGCTCGCGCAGGTAGCGCATCTCCCGGCTGTTTTCGTCCGGCCGGTAGAACTGCAACTGCTCAACCTGCGCATCGCTCAAGGGCAAGTGGAAGCGGTCACGGAAGGCCAGCAGCGCCTGCACGTCGAGCTTCTTGGCCTGGTGCGCGGTCATGCGCGACTCGCCGGCCGCACTCATGCCGTAGCCCTTCTTGGTCTTGGCCAGGATCACCGTCGGCCGGCCCTTGCACGCCTTGGCGGCGGCAAAGGCGGCATACAGCTTGCGAAAATCATGGCCACCGCGCTTGAGCGCGTTGATCTCGGCCGAGCTCATGTGCTCGACCAGGCGCTGCAAGGCCGGGTGCTGGTTGAAGAAGTGTTCCAGGTTGTAGGCGCCGTCATTGGCCCCCAAGGTCTGGAACTGGCCGTCGGGGGTTGCCGCCAGCTGGCGCAGCAGCACGTGCTCGCTGTCGCGGGCAAACAGCGCATCCCATTCCGAGCCCCACAACACCTTGATCACGTTCCAGCCGGCGCCGCTGAACAGCGACTCCAGCTCCTGGATGATCTGGCCATTGCCACGCACCGGACCATCCAGGCGCTGCAGGTTGCAGTTGACGATGAAGGTCAGGTTGTCGAGTTGCTCACGGGCCGCCAGCGTCAGCCCGGCGATGGATTCGGGCTCGTCCATCTCGCCATCGCCGAACACGCCCCACACATGGCGCTGCGCGGTATCAGCCAGGCCGCGGTGCTGCAGGTAGCGCATGAAGCGCGCCTGGTACACGGCGTTGAGCGGGCCGATGCCCATCGACCCGGTGGGAAACTGCCAGAAGTCGGGCATCAGCCACGGGTGCGGGTAGGAGCACAGGCCATCGCCTGCGACCTCCTGCCGATAGCTGGCCAGCTGAGCCTCGCTCAGGCGCCCTTCAAGAAAGGCCCGGGCATAGATGCCGGGCGCCGAGTGCGGCTGGAAGAACACCAGGTCGGCCGTGCGCTGCTCGCCGCCCTCCTCGCCGCGAAAAAAATGCTGAAACCCCACCTCGAAGATCTCTGCGGCCGAAGCGTAACTGGCGATGTGACCGCCCAGGTCACCGTAAGCATGGTTGGCACGCACCACCATCGCCAGGGCATTCCAGCGCAGGATGCTGGTGATGCGCTCGTCCAGTTCCAGGTCGCCCGGGTAGGCGCCCTGATGTTCGAGCGACAGGGTGTTGCGGTACGCCGAGTACGGCTGGGCACCACGCTCCAGGCCCAGTTCGCGGGCATGCGCCTCCAACTGTTCGAGCAGAAACCGCGCGCGGGCTGGGCCGCAGTGCGCCAGGGTCGACTCCAGCGCCTCCAGCCACTCTGCAGTTTCGCCAGGGTCGCTGTCACCGGGCACGCCGTCGCCAGGCACAAGGTTCATCATTGCCACCATTGCATTGACCTCATCCGTGACGGGTTCAGGCACTCGCCTTGAGTGCCTGTTGCACATCGGCCAGCAGGTCGTCGATGTCTTCCAGCCCCACCGACAACCGCACCAGCCCCTCGGAGATGCCGTAATGCGCACGCTCCTCTGGGGTATAGCTGGAATGAGTCATGCTTGCCGGGTGCTGCGCCAGCGACTCGGCATCGCCCAGGCTCACCGCCCGGCTGAACAGTTGCAGGGCGTTCATGAACCGCCGCCCGGCACCGATGCCGCCCTTGAGTTCGAAGGCGATCATGCCGCCCGGCTGGCTCATCTGCTGGCGGGCCAGGGTGTACTGCGGGAAGCTCGCCAGGCCCGGGTAATGGATCAGCTCTACCTGCGGCTGCCCGGCGAGGAACTCGGCCAGCACCTGAGCGTTGGCGCAGTGGCGGTCCATGCGCAGGTTGAGGGTCTTGATGCCGCGCATCAGCAGTGCGGCGTCATGGGGCGAGAGCACCGCACCGGTCATGTCCTTGAGGCCCTGCAGACGTATACGGTCCACCAGTGCCTGGCTGCCCACCACAATGCCAGCAGTGATGTCGCCATGGCCGCTCAGGTACTTGGTGGCCGAATGCACCACCAGGTCGGCGCCCAGCTCCAGTGGCCGTTGCAGGTACGGCGTGCAGTAGGTGTTGTCGACCACCACGGTCGCGCCGTGCTTGCGTGCAATCTTCGCCACGCCGGCGATATCGGCCATGTGCATGTTGGGGTTGGCCGGCGACTCGAAATAGATCACCCGGGTGGCCGGCGTCATGGCCGCCTCCAATGCCTGCAGGTCGGCCATGTCCACATGACGCAGCTTGACCCCGAACTCGCCGATGCCGTGGTGCAAGAAGGCAAAGGTGCAGCCGTACAGGGTGTTGCCCAGCAGCACCTCGTCACCGGGGCGCAGCAGCGTCCATAGCGTGGACGTGATCGCCCCCATGCCCGAGGCCAGCGCCAGCCCGGCCTCGCCGCCTTCCAGCGAGGCCATGCGTGCTTCCAGCAGGTTGAGGGTGGGGTTGGAGATGCGGCTGTAGAAATGCCCGGCCTGCTCGCCGGCAAAGCACGCAGCGCCGTATTCCACGGTGGGGAAGGTGAACGTCGCGGTCTGGTAGACCGGTGGCACCAGTGCGCCGCCGTGGTCCTGTGGGTCGTAGCCATGGTGAATGGCGCGGGTGGCAAATCCTGGGAGCTTGTTGGAGCCGTGCATGGCAACCGCCTCTTGTGGTTTGTTATAAGCTTATTCCACAGACCGGCTTAAATTTTTCCAAATACGCCTACGAAAAGCGCCGCTCACTGACATAAAAACAACAAGAACAGGCTATGGAGGGCAAGACATGCCTAGCGCCATCGACCGTACCGACCGCGCACTGCTGGCCGCGCTGCAAGACAACGCCCGACTGACCGTGGCCGAGCTCGCCGACAGCGTCGCCCTGACCACCTCGCCGTGCTGGCGGCGGGTCAAGCTGCTGGAGGAGTCGGGCTACATCACCGGCTATCAGGCCATCCTGTCACCCAAGGCACTGGGCTTCGGAGTGACCGCCTTCGTCAGCATCATGATGGATTCGCACAGCAAGGAGATGGCCCGGGCATTCGAGCAGCGGCTGATGGATATCCCCGAAATCGTGGCGTGTCACAACATCTCCGGGCGCTATGACTTCCTGCTGGAGATTCTGGCGCGGGATCTGGAGTCGTTCGGCGAGTTCACCCGCGAGGTACTGCAGCGGCTGCCGGGGGTGAAGGAGATCTATTCGAGCTTCTCGTTCAAGGCGGTGAAGGAGAAGCGGGTGATTCCGGTGGCACAGAAGCATATTTGAAGCGGCGTGTCCGCTGGGCACTTCCCCGGCAAGGCCTGCTCCTGCATGGCCTTGCGCTCACCGTAGGAGCCGGCCTTGCCGGCGAAGCGGCCAGCCGCCACAAAAAAGCCCGCGATGGCCTTCACCATCGCGGGCTTTTCATTCAGCAGCAGCGCTTAGATCGCGCCACGCTTGCGCAGCAGTTCCAGTACCTGCTTGACGCCCTCTTCCACGCCAACGCTCTGGGTGTCGATCACCAGGTCCGCATCCTGCGGCACGTCATATGGGAAGCTCTCGCCCGGGATGTTGTCGCCACCGGCCGCGTACAGCCCCTGCGGATCACGCTCACGGCACGCCAACGGCGAAGCCTGGACGTAAACGGTCAGCAAGCGCTCCTTGCCGATCAGCGCCTTGGCCTGTTCACGGCCTTCGGCATCCGGTGCCACGAACGCGGCCAGGGTCAGCAAGCCCGCTTCGTTGAACTGACGCGCCACATGCGCAGCACGACGCCAGTTCTCGGTACGCCCGGCACGGTCCTGCGGCAGGCCTTTGTTCAGGTCATGGCGCAGGTTCTGCCCATCGAGCACGTACACCGCACGGCCCATGTCGAACAGCTTGCGCTCAACGGCATACGCCAGGGTGCTCTTGCCCGCGCCCGACAGGCCGCTGAACAGCACGGTGGCCGGCTGCTGGCCGAAGCGCAAGGCACGCTCCTCGGTGGTCACGTGGGCCTGCCTGCCATGCTGGCCGGTGCTGCCGTGAGGCAGTACCGGTGGCGCGATGATCATGCCCGCGCCCACGGTGCCGTTGGTCAGGCGGTCGATGATGATGAACGCGCCGGTGGTGCGGTTGCTGTCGTAGCCGTCCAGCGCGATCGGAGCATCCAGGCTCACCTTGACCTTGCCGATCTCGTTGAGCTGCAACGCACTCGCAGCGCCCTGTTCCAGGGTGTTCACATCGACCTTGTGGGCGATGCTGGCAATCGAGCCCGGCACGTAGCTGGTGGCGCGCTTGATGTCGTATTTCTTGCCCGGCAGCATCGGCTCTTCGGCCATCCACACCAGCATGGCGTCGAACTGGTCGGTCACCGGCGGGACGTTGTCGGCATGCACCAGCAGGTCGCCACGGGAGATGTCGATCTCGTCTTCCATGGTCAGGGTCACGGCCTGGCCCGGGCCGGCCTGCTCCAGCTCACCTTCGTAGGTGACGATGGACTTCACGCGGCTGCTCTTGCCCGACGGCAGCACCACGATTTCGTCGCCCTTGTGTACCACGCCGCTGGCCAGGGTGCCGGCAAAGCCACGGAAGTTCAGGTTGGGACGGTTGACGTACTGCACCGGAAAACGCAGGTCGGTGAAGTTGCGGTCGGCCGCCACTTCCACGGTTTCGAGGATTTCCATCAGCGCAGGGCCGGTGTACCACGGCGAACGCTCGCTGCGGTTGACCACGTTGTCGCCCTTGAGCGCCGACATCGGCACGAAGTGCAGGCTGCTGGGGGTCATGTTGATGGCTTCGGCAAACTTCAGGTAGTCGGCCTTGATGCCTTCGAACACGTCCTGGTCGAAGCCCTTGAGGTCCATCTTGTTCACGGCCACGACGATGTGCTTGATGCCCAGCAGCGAAGCGATGTAGCTGTGCCGGCGGGTCTGGGTCTGCACGCCGTAGCGCGCATCCACCAGGATGATCGCCAGGTCGCAGGTGGACGCACCGGTGGCCATGTTGCGGGTGTACTGCTCGTGGCCCGGGGTGTCGGCGATGATGAACTTGCGCTTGGCCGTGGAGAAATAGCGGTAGGCCACATCGATGGTGATGCCCTGCTCGCGCTCGGCCTGCAGGCCGTCGACCAGCAATGCCAGGTCGATGTCGTCACCGGTGGTGCCGACTTTCTTCGAATCGCGGGTAATGGCTTCCAGATGGTCTTCGTAGATCATCTTGGAGTCGTGCAGCAGGCGCCCGATCAGGGTGCTCTTGCCGTCGTCGACGTTACCACAGGTCAAGAAGCGCAGCAGTTCCTTGCGTTCGTGCTGGGCCAGGTAGGCGAGGATGTCCTCGCTGATCAATTCGGATTGGTGCGACATGGTCTGACCCTAACTTAGAAATAGCCCTGACGTTTCTTGTCTTCCATGGAACCTGCGCCATCGTGGTCGATGACGCGGCCCTGGCGCTCGGAAGTGCGCGTCAGGAGCATTTCCTGAATGATGTCGGTCAGGCTCTCGGCCTCCGACTCCACCGCGCCCGTCAACGGGTAGCAGCCAAGGGTACGGAAACGCACTTTCTTCTTGACGATGCGAGCCTTCTCTTCATCCGAGAGGTGCTCCAGGATGCGCTCGTCATCGATCATGATCAGGGTGCCGTTCTTCTCGATCACTTCGCGCTCGGCTGCAAAGTACAGCGGCACGATCGGGATGCCTTCGAGGTAGATGTACTGCCAGATATCCAGCTCGGTCCAGTTCGACAGCGGGAACACGCGAATCGACTCGCCCTTGTTGACCTTGCCGTTGTACACGTTCCACAGCTCTGGGCGCTGGTTCTTCGGGTCCCAGCGGTGCTTGCTGTCACGGAACGAGTACACGCGCTCCTTGGCCCGCGACTTCTCTTCGTCGCGGCGCGCGCCACCGAAGGCGGCGTCGAAGCCGTGCTTGTCGAGCGCCTGCTTGAGGCCCTCGGTCTTCATGATGTCGGTGTGCTTGGCACTGCCGTGGGTGAACGGATTGATGCCCTGGGCAACGCCATCGGGGTTGACGTGGGTGATCAGCTCCAGGCCCATTTCCTCGACCATCTTGTCGCGGAAGCTGTACATCTCCTGGAATTTCCACTGGGTGTCGACGTGCATCACCGGAAACGGCAGCTTGCCCGGGAAGAAGGCCTTGCGTGCCAGGTGCAGCATCACGGCCGAATCCTTGCCGATCGAGTACAGCATCACCGGGTTGTCGAACTCGGCGGCCACCTCACGAATGATGTGGATGCTCTCCGCCTCCAACTGTTTCAAATGCGTCAGCTTGTCGACCATGGCTACTCACGGAAAATCAATCTTATGGACGGCCAGCGGGCCGTGTTCGAGCGGGCCACTTTATCACAGCACCCGATTCTATTTAGGCAGGCTACTAGAACGAAACAGTATAAGAATATGCCTTGGCGTTTTAGCCTCAGATCGGGTTCGGGCAGTCGATGAACAGGTGTTCCAGAGCGAATCGACGTGCTAGGTAATCGCCCAGCGCCTGCACCCCGTAACGCTCGGTGGCGTGGTGGCCGGCGGCGATGAAGCTGATGCCGTTCTCGCGAGCACTGTGGAAAGTCTGTTCCGACGCCTCGCCGCTCAAGTACAGGTCGACCCCTGCGGCAATCGCCTGGTCGATGTAGCCCTGGCCGCCGCCGGTGCACCAGCCCACCCGGCGAATGACCTCGTCGCCTTCGATCAGCAGCGGCTCGCGGCCCATCACGTCGCTGACCTTGCGCGCGAAATCCCGCGCCGACATCGGTTCGGCCAGCGAGCCCACCAGCCCCACCACCCGTGGGTTGGCCGGGTCCAGCGGGCCCTCGACGGTGATGTCCAGCTGGCGCGCCAGCTGCACGTTGTTGCCCACCTCGGGGTGCAGGTCCAGCGGCAGGTGGTAGGCCAGCAGGCTCAGGTCGTGTTTGAGCAGGGTCTTGAGGCGGCGCTGCTTCATGCCGGTGATGCAGGGGTTCTCACCCTTCCAGAAGTAGCCGTGGTGCACCAGCACCAGGTCGGCGCCCGCCTCGACCGCAGCGTCCAGCAATGCCTGGCTGGCGGTGACGCCGGTGACGATGCGCGACACTTGCGGGTTGCCCTCGA
Source organism: Pseudomonas palmensis (assembly GCF_049942755.1). Taxonomy (NCBI): domain Bacteria; kingdom Pseudomonadati; phylum Pseudomonadota; class Gammaproteobacteria; order Pseudomonadales; family Pseudomonadaceae; genus Pseudomonas; species Pseudomonas palmensis. Next base: position 3,275,652 of record NZ_CP187958.1, on the reverse strand, counting down.
CCTGCAGGCCGTTGGGGCAGTAGTCCTGGATTTTTGCGCTGCCAAGGTAGCGATCGGCTTCCTCGACCAGGGTGCTCAGGGCAACAGCCATGCAAAGACTCCTCAATTCAGCAGTTCAGCGTGGCACAAGGCCTCGTATAATGGCCGCCATTATGAGCCGTCGACCGTTTTTGGGGAAACCGACGGCAACTGCCCGGGGGCGCGGCGCCATGACCGTCATGGCTCGACGTGATTTAGCAGTTCCTGCACGGGCCTTGCCGCAGTATGATCGCGCGCGTTCATCTACTCCCCACTGCGGCATCGGCTCTGGCCACCTCCCAGGATCCATCTCATGTTCAAGGCTCTGCGTTACTTTGCCTGGCCACTGGTCACCGGCGTACTGATCGCCCTGCTGGTCATCCAGCAATTTCCCCAATGGGTCGGCCTGCCCAGCCAGGACGTCAACCTGCAGCAGGCGCCGCAGACCACGCGGCTGATGCAGGGCCCCGTGTCGTATGCCGATGCGGTGAGCAATGCGGCCCCCGCAGTGGCCAACCTGTACACCACCAAGGTGGTCAACAAGACCGCGCACCCGCTGTTCGAAGACCCACAGTTCCGCCGCTTCTTCGGTGACAACCTGCCCAAGCAGCGGCGCTGGGAATCGAGCCTGGGCTCGGCGGTGATCATGAGCCCGGAGGGCTACCTGCTGACCAACAACCACGTGACTTCCGGCGCCGACCAGATCGTGGTGGCGCTCAAGGACGGCCGCGAGACCCTGGCACGGGTGATCGGCAGCGACCCGGAAACCGACCTGGCCGTGCTCAAGATCGACCTCAAGAACCTGCCCTCGATCACCATCGGGCGCTCGGACAACATCCACATCGGTGATGTGGCGCTGGCCATCGGCAACCCGTTCGGCGTCGGCCAGACCGTGACCATGGGCATCATCAGCGCCACCGGGCGCAACCAGCTGGGCCTGAACAACTACGAAGACTTCATCCAGACCGACGCGGCCATCAACCCGGGCAACTCCGGTGGCGCGCTGGTGGATGCCAATGGCAACCTGACCGGCATCAACACCGCGATCTTCTCCAAGTCCGGCGGCTCGCAGGGCATCGGCTTCGCCATCCCCACCAAGCTGGCGCTGGAGGTGATGAAGTCGATCATCGAGCATGGCCAGGTGATTCGCGGCTGGCTGGGCATCGAGGTGCAACCGCTGAGCCAGGAGCTGGCCGAGTCGTTCGGCATGCAGGGCCGGCCAGGCATCGTGGTGGCGGGCATCTTCCGCGACGGGCCGGCGCAGAAGGCCGGCCTGCAGCTGGGTGACGTGATTCTGAGCATCAACGGCGAACCGGCCGGCGATGGCCGGCGCTCGATGAACCAGGTGGCGCGGATCAAGCCCAACGACAAGGTGGCCATCGAAGTGGTGCGCAACGGCAAGCCGCTGAAGCTGATCGCCGAGATCGGCCTGCGTCCACCGCCTGCACCCGCGCCCAAGGAAGAGGACTGACCGCGCCGGCCTGACGCCGCATCGGCGCAGCACTGCGTGCGGCGGGTGATTGGCACAACCGACTGTTCTGTGACAGCCTTGCACGCAACGCCAGCGATGCCTTTTTTCAAGCACGCACCCCGGCCTGCGTGCACTTTTTCGGAGCAGTCATGACCAATCCCCTGATTCTCGAACCCCAGAAAACCGCCGACGCCTGTGTCATCTGGCTGCATGGCCTGGGCGCCGACCGCTACGACTTCATGCCGGTGGCCGAAGCCCTGCAGGAAGTACTGCTGAGCACGCGCTTCGTGATGCCGCAGGCACCCACCCAGCCGGTCACCATCAACAATGGCTACGCCATGCCCAGCTGGTACGACATCAAGGCGCTGACGCCGGGTGCACGCGCCATCGACGAAGCGCAACTCGACGCCTCGGCACAGGCGGTCATCGACCTTATCAAGCAGGAACAGGCCAAGGGCGTCGCCCTGTCGCGCATCATCCTGGCCGGCTTCTCCCAGGGCGGTGCAGTGGTTCTGCACACCGCCTATGTAAAGTGGCAGGAGACGCTGGGCGGGGTAATGGCCCTTTCCACCTACGCCCCGAGCTTCACCGACAGCACCGTGCTCAGCGCCAGCCAGCAGCGCATTCCCGCGCTGTGCCTGCACGGCGTGTACGACCCGGTGGTCATCCCGTCCATGGGGCGTGCCGCCTTCGAGTACCTGAACAGCTGGGGCGTCACCGTGCAGTGGAAGGAATACCCGATGGAACACGCCGTGCTGCCCGAGGAAATCCAGGACATCGGCGCCTGGCTGATCGAGCGTCTGCGCTAAAAAACGCCTTGTCTGTAGTTGTCGGAGCAATCCACTACGCCGCGCCCGAATCTTGCATTACACTGGCCGGCGTACATTCCTTAACCAATTGATGAGATGACCGTGCTCAAAGCACTCAAGAAGATGTTCGGAAAGAGCGAGGTTGAGCAACTCGCCACCGAAAGCGTTGCTACCGTGCAGCCGCCCGCAGCACCCAAGGCCCCGGCTCCCGCCGCGCCGCTCAAGGCTCAGACCGAAGCCGCCGCGCCAGCGCGCGCCGAAAAGCCGGCGGAAAAACCCCTGGAGCAACCGGCGAGCAAACCGGCCGAGGCCAAGCCGCGCCGCGAGCGCAAGCCAAAACCCCAGGCCAGCACCTGGAAACTGGAAGACTTTGTGGTGGAACCGCAAGAGGGCAAGACCCGCTTCCACGACTTCAAGCTCTCGCCCGAGCTGATGCATGCCATCCACGACCTGGGTTTCCCGTACTGCACGCCGATCCAGGCCGAAGTACTGGGCTTCACCCTGCGTGGCAAGGATGCGATCGGCCGGGCCCAGACCGGCACCGGCAAGACCGCCGCGTTCCTGATCTCGATCATCAGCCAGCTGCAACAGACCCCGCCGCCCAAAGAGCGCTACATGGGCGAGCCGCGGGCGCTGATCATCGCCCCTACCCGCGAACTGGTGGTGCAGATCGCCAAGGACGCCGCCGAGCTGACCAAGTACACCGGCCTGAACGTGATGACGTTCGTCGGTGGCATGGACTTCGACAAGCAGCTCAAGGCCCTTGAGGCACGCCACTGCGACATCCTGGTGGCCACCCCGGGTCGCCTGCTGGACTTCAACCAGCGCGGCGAAGCGCACCTGGACATGGTCGAGGTGCTGGTGCTGGACGAAGCCGACCGCATGCTCGACATGGGCTTCATCCCGCAGGTTCGCCAGATCATCCGCCAGACCCCGCCCAAGAGCGAGCGCCAGACGCTGCTGTTCTCGGCCACCTTCACCGAAGACGTGATGAACCTGGCGCAACAGTGGACCACCGACCCGGCCATCGTCGAGATCGAGCCGGAGAACGTTGCCAGCGAAACCGTCGAGCAGCATGTGTATGCGGTAGCCGGTGCCGACAAGTACAAGCTGCTGTACAACCTGGTGACCGAGAACAAGTGGGAGCGGGTCATCGTGTTCGCCAACCGCAAGGACGAGGTGCGCCGTATCGAAGAGCGCCTGGTGCGTGACGGCGTGAATGCCGCGCAATTGTCGGGCGATGTGCCGCAGCACAAGCGCATCAAGACCCTGGAGAATTTCCGCGAAGGCCGGGTCACCGTGCTGGTGGCCACCGATGTGGCCGGTCGCGGGATCCACATCGACGGCATCAGCCACGTGATCAACTTCACCCTGCCCGAAGACCCGGACGACTACGTGCACCGTATCGGCCGTACCGGCCGTGCGGGTACCAGTGGCGTGTCGATCAGCTTCGCCGGTGAGGACGATTCGTACCAGTTGCCGGGTATCGAGGCATTGCTGGGGCGCAAGATCAGTTGCGAGACCCCGCCGACCGAGCTGCTCAAGCCGGTGGCGCGCAAGCATCACTGAGTCGATTGATGGACAGAAAACGCAGCCCTCGCCGGCTGCGTTTTTTTTTGCGCTGACCGGGCTGGCTCATCGCGGGTCAAGCCCGCTCCCACAGCGACCACAGTAATGATTGCGGGGGCGGGCTCGACCCGCGATAGGGTTGGCGCAATTAAACTATTTGTCCATAATAGACAAAATAGTTCAAATGGAGCGCCGCATGTCTACCCCACGCGTGATCGACCAGCCCCTGGCCCGCCAACTGCTCGCGCAGGTGGACGTGCCGCAGATCCTGCGCAAGCTGTTCCGTGACCTGGCCGCCGGCCAGGCCGTGCAGCCGCCGCAACAGCTGGTGGAGTTCCCGGCCGGCAGGGGCGACTTCATCAACTACGGCGGGGTGCTCGCCGAAGACCGCGTCTACGGCGTCAAGACCTCGCCCTACATCGTGCGCGAAGGCGCGCCGCTGATCACCGCCTGGACATTGCTGATGTCCATGGACAGCGGCCAGCCACTGCTATTGTGCGACGCCGGCGAACTGACCACCGCACGCACCGCTGCCACCACCGCCGTCGCGGTCGACGCCCTGGCCCCCACCAGCGCCAGGCGCCTGACCGTGATCGGCAGCGGCCCCATCGCCCAGGCCCACCTGCACTATGTGCGCGGCGTGCGCGACTGGCAGGACATCCGCCTGCACTCGCCAGGCCTCAAGGATAAAAGCGCCGAGCAGCGCGAAGCCCTCGGTGCACTCGACCCGCGCCTGAGCCTGGTGGACGACCTGCAATCAGCACTGCACGACGCCGACGTGATCATGCTGTGCACCTCGTCGGCAAAGCCTGTGATCGACCCGCGCCAGCTGAGCAAGCCGGCCCTGATCACCTCGATCAGCACCAACGCGGTACGCGCCCACGAAGTGCCGCCCGAGTGCCTGACCGACATGGACGTGTACTGCGACTACCGCCTGACCACACCCGGCTCGGCCGGCGAGATGCGCATCGCCAGCGAGCAGCACGGCTGGCAGGCCGACGCCATCATCGGCGACCTGGCCCAGTTGCTCAGCGAGCACGCGCCGCGCCCGACCTACCAGCGCCATGCCTTCTTCCGCTCCATCGGCCTGGGCCTGGAAGACATCGCCCTGGCCAACGCCCTGTACCGCCTGCACGGGTGACGCCCGCCCGCGTTTGCGGCACACTCCCAGCGCCCTTTGCCTAGGGCGCTGACACCGCCTGGAGCCCGCCTGCATGCCGATACCGCCCCACGACCCCGCCCTGAGCAACTTTCGCGCGATTGCCGACGCCATCGCCACGCTGTTCTTCCCCCACGCCGAGGTGGTGCTGCACGACCTGCGCAGCCAGAAGATCGACTACATCGCCAATAACCTGTCCAAGCGCGAGATCGGCGACGATGCGGCCCTGGAAGACATGTTCGAGGCAGGTACCGACGAAACCAACATCGGCCCCTACGAAAAGCTCAATTGGGACGGGCAGAAGATCCGCTCGCTCAGCACCGTGCTGCGCGACGCCCAGGGCAAGCCGCAGGCCGTGCTGTGCATCAACCTGAACATCTCGATGTTCGAAAACGCCAAGGCGGCGCTGGACCTGTTTCTCTCGCCCACCCGGCTGATCGCCCAGCCCGACGCGCTGTTTCGCGATGACTGGCAGGAGCGCATCAACACGTTTCTCAACAGCTGGCTGCGCGAGCGCCAGCTGGCACTGAGCAACCTGAATCGCGACCACAAGCGCGAACTGGTGCTGGCTCTGCACGCCGAGGGTGCGTTTCGCGGCAAGAGCGCCGCCAACTACGTGGCCAACGTGCTGAACATGGGCCGGGCCACGGTGTACAAGCACCTCAAGGAGCTCAAGGCCTGAACGAACTCAGGCCTCGGGCAGGCGACGGTCAGTCGCCGTAGATGTCGGACTTGAAGTACTTGGCCTGGATCTTCTGGTACTCGCCATTGGCGCGAATGGCGTCGATGGCCGCGTTCAGCTGGGCGACCAGTTCGGTGTTGCCCTTGCGCACCGCGATCCCGGCGCCCTCACCCACGTACTTGGGGTCTTTCAGCTCTGGCCCGACAAACCCGTAACCCTGGCCCTTGGGCGTCTCCAGGAAGCCCTGTTCAAGCGGGATGGTGTCAGCGAACACACCGTCCAGGCGACCGGCCACCAGGTCCATGAAGATTTCCTCGTTGCTGGTGTAGCGCACGATCTCGATGCCCTTGGGCACCAGTTCCGCAGTCACATAGCGGTCGGTGGTGGTCGCGCGCTGCACGCCGATGCGCTTGCCCTTGAGGTTGGCGAAGTCGTCATCGACCTGGCTGCCGACCTTCATGGCCACGCGTGCGGAGGTGAAGTAGTACTTGTGGGTGAAGTCCACCGACTTCTTGCGGTCTTCGGTGATGGTGATCGACGACAGGGCGGCGTCGATCTTCTTGACCTTGAGCGACGGGATCAGGCCGTCGTATTCCTGTTCGGTCCACTGGCACTTGACCTGCATCTGCGCGCACAGGGCGTTGCCGATGTCGTAGTCGAAGCCACTGATAGCGCCGTCGGCGGTCTTGAACGCGAACGGTGGGTAGGCAGCTTCGATACCGATGCGCAGGGTCTTTTCAGCGGCGAACGACGGGGCGGCGGCAAACAGGCTCAACGCCAGCGCAGCCAACAGGGATGGGGTTTTCATCAGCGGTCTCTCTCGCTCGTTGTTGGGGTGTGTTGCAAGACAGAGGAAAAAGCGGCGGGCACAAGGCAGCCTGGAACTATTTTGTACTTATAATTCCATACTGGACTTTTGTGTATTAATTTTCAACCGATTCGCGGCACCGCACCGTTGCAGGAGCCAGCCTTGCCGGCGGGGCGTCTACCAACGCCCCGCAGCGTCCGCATCACTCTGGCGCCCCTCGACCCAGCGCGGCCCCTCGCCGGTCTGCTCCTTCTTCCAGAACGGCGCGCGGGTCTTGAGATAGTCCATCACGAAGTCGCACGCCTGGAACGCCGCCTGCCGGTGCGCACTGGCTACCCCCACGAACACGATCGGCTCACCCGGCTGCAATGCGCCGATACGGTGCAGCACTTCGACCTTGAGCAACGGCCAGCGCTGCTCGGCCTCCAGCACGATCTTGGCCAGGGCCTTTTCGGTCATGCCCGGGTAATGCTCCAGGAACATCCCCGCCACCTCGCGACCGTCGTTGAAGTCGCGCACATAGCCGACAAACGACACCACCGCGCCCACCCCGACGTTGGCCGCGTGCATCGCATTGGTCTCGGCGCCGGGGTCGAACGCGGCGGCCTGCACTCGAACGCCCACCTCAGCCCCCGGTCACGGGCGGAAAGAACGCTACTTCGTCGCCGTCGGCCACCGGCTCCTCGAGCCTGCACAACTCCTGGTTGCGCGCGCACATCAGGTTCTGCTCGCCCAGCATCGCGTACCCCTCCCCGCGTGCCAGCAGGGCCTTGCGCACATCGTCGACGCTGTCGAACAGCCCGTCGAGGCGTTCGCCGTCGCTGTCCAGCGCCTCGCGATACCGCGCGAAATACACCACGTCGATGTTCATGGCGCCTCCACCTGGTAGTGCCCGCTCTTGCCGCCCAGTTTTTCCAGCACACGCACGCTGTGGATGGTCATGCCCCGGTCCACCGCCTTGCACATGTCGTAGATCGTCAGCGCCGCCACACTGGCGGCCGTCAGGGCCTCCATCTCGACGCCGGTCTGCCCGGCCAGCTTGCAGCGCGCCACGATATGCACCGTGTCGTCGCCTTCGCCAGTCAGCTCGAGCTTGACGCTGGTGAGCATCAACGGGTGGCACAGCGGGATCAGATCGCTGGTCTTCTTTGCCGCCTGGATGCCGGCAATGCGCGCCACGGCAAACACGTCGCCCTTGGGGTGGCCGCCAGCCACGATCATCTGCAAGGTTTGCGGGAGCATGCGCACCCGCGCTTCGGCCACCGCCTCGCGCGATGTGACGGCTTTGTCGGTGACGTCGACCATGTTGGCCCGACCTTGGGAATCGAGATGAGTCAGCACAGGGTTACTCCTGATCAGGAGCACCGATTGTAAACCCAGGGGTCAACATTAGGCAGCGGAAAAAACCGGGCGGCGCAAGGCCGCCCGGTGGCAGGGGTTACAGGTGGGATTCGGCGTATTCGGCCAGGACCGAACGCGGCACGCCCTGCAGGGTGATGTGCACGCCGTTGGGGAAGTCCTTGAAGCGCTCGGTCAGGTAGGTCAGGCCCGAGCTGGTGGCGGACAGGTAAGGGGTGTCGATCTGCGCCAGGTTGCCCAGGCAGATCACCTTGGACCCGGCCCCGGCACGGGTGATGATGGTCTTCATCTGGTGCGGGGTGAGGTTCTGGCATTCGTCGATCAGGATCAGGCTCTGCTGGAAGCTGCGACCGCGAATGTAGTTGAGCGACTTGAACTGCAACGGCACGCGCTCGAGGATGTACTCGACGCTGCCATGGGTGTTTTCGTCGTCCATGTGCAAGGCTTCGAGGTTGTCGGTGATCGCCCCCAGCCAGGGCTCCATTTTTTCCGCTTCGGTGCCCGGCAGGAAGCCGATTTCCTGGTCCAGCCCCTGCACGCTGCGGGTGGCGATGATGCGCCGATAGCGCTTGCTGACCATCGTCTGCTCGATGGCTGCGGCCAGTGCCAGGATGGTCTTGCCCGAACCTGCGGCACCGGTGAGGTTGACCAGGTGGATGTCGGGGTCGAGCAGGGCGAACAGCGCCAGGCCCTGATGGATGTCACGCGGTTTCAGGCCCCAGGCTTCCTGGTGCAGCAGTGGCTCCTGATGCAGGTCGAGCAGCAGCAACTCGCTGTCACGGATGCCCTTGACCCAGCCGACGAAGCCCTGCTCGTCGATGATGAACTCGTTGATGTGAACCGCCGGCAGGTTGTCGGCCAGCTGCACGCGGTGCCAGGTGCGCCCGCGCTCCTGGCGGGTCTCGACCTTGTTGACGCGGTCCCAGAACGAGCCGCTGACCGAATGGTAGCCCTTGGGCAGCAACGAAACGTCGTCGACCAGCTGATCGGTACTGTAGTCCTCGGCGGCGATACCGCAGGCGCGGGCCTTGAGGCGCATGTTGATGTCTTTGGTCACCAGCACCACGTCCAGTTCCTTGCGCCGGCTACGCAGCTCGAGCAACTGGTTGATGATGATGTTGTCGTTGAGGTGTTCTGGCAGCAGCCGGTTGGGTTCGGCGCGTGGGGTCATCAGGATCGACAGGAAGCCCTTGGGGCCGCTCTTGCCGCGCTGGATCGGTACGCCCTGCTCGACATCCTCGGGCGTGGCATCGCCCAGGGTCTGGTCGATCAGACGAATGGCCTGGCGGCATTCGGCGGCGATCGTGTGTTTGCCGGTCTTGAGTTTGTCGAGCTCCTCGAGCACGGTCATCGGCAGCGCGACGTGGTGTTCCTCGAAATTCAGCAAGGCGTTCGGATCGTGAATCAGAACATTGGTATCGAGCACGTAAAGGATTGGCTGGTTGGAAGAAACGTTACGTCCTTGATCATCCATACTCGGTCACCTTTGTAGGGGCCAGACGACGCAATACCTGGGCGGTGCTGCGCCGCGAAGTGACCGCCGGTCTCCCCCTGGCCGCGTCGTTACGGTAGGGAAGCTGCGAACAAAGGAGGGGCCATTAGTACGCCACCTGTGCTGCAGGGTTCGGCGGTCTGACTTCTTGATACCGCAAAACCCGTGACGATAAAAAGCGTTTTTACGTTTTTTTGAAGTTTATTTTTCGTTGTGCGGTCAAGCCCTTGGCGTGAGCCGCAAGCACCACTACAGTTAATGATCAAACCCCGATGAACGCCTGGCGATTTTTTCCGCCGGGTGCCGCCGCGCCCAGCGATTACGGGGTTTCGGCGAATTCCCGGCAGTCGCCCCAGCCAATCCCGCTCTGGGCCGTGTGCTGCAGCAACCAGTCGATCGCCGCCTGGGCCCTGGGCTGGCCGTCATGAAACTGGATCACCCCGCGACGCCACAGCAGCATCAGGCTCAGCACCCGCTGCGCCGACTGCTCGGCATTCAACCCGGCCTGGTCCTGGGCGTCGATATCCCACAACATCACCTGCAGCTGCTGGCCGGCGAAAAACGCCGCACTGTCGGCGCGGCGCTGCCCGTAGGGCGGGCGAAACAGCGGCACGAATGCCTCGGGCAGGCTGCTCTGCACCAGTGCCCGGCTGGAGACCACCGAGTCCTGCCAGCCGGTCCACTGCGCATGCGAGCTGTACTGCCAGCCCTGCAGCCCCACGCACTGCCCGGCATACAGTTGTTGCAGCGCCGCGGCCGAGGTCTGGTCGCGGCGCGCCTGCAGGTTCTTGCCCACCACGAAGAACAGCCCGCCAAGCTTCTGCCGGCGCAGGTAGTCGGTCAGCGCCTCGGTAGCCGGCCCCGGACCGCCATCGAAGCTGAGCACGAACAGCCGGTCGTTGAGTGCCTGGCCATCGCGCTCCTGGTCGGAAAACCGCTCCACCTCGCTGGAGGTCTGGGTAAACAGCGCCGCCTTGCGCAATTGCTCGTTCAGGTAGTACTCGTGAAAACGCCGGCTTGGCTGCGCCCAACCGGCGTAGAACGAATCGTCTGCAACACTGAACTTGCCCGCCTGCTGGCGCAGGTCCGGCAGGCTGTCGATGGCGTAGCAGAACGAGGCGTCCTGCTCGCAGCTCTGCTGGGCCAGGTCATAGTTGCGCCACAGCCGCTGCCACAGGCGCTGACGCAAGGCATTCAGCGTCACCAGGTTGACCTGGCGAAGGTTCAGGCGCTCGGCCAGCTGCGCCTCGCTCAGGGCCTCGCTGTCATACAGCACGCGGGCAAAGCTGAGGATTTCGGCACGCGAGGCCACATCGAACAGGGCCGGGCTGTCGAGTTGTTCGGGCCACACGCTGCGGTCGAACCGGGCCAGCTCGACCGGGGCAGCGTGCACCAGCGTGCTCAGCAGGCCGGCCAGTAAAAGAAGGGCTATGCGCACGATCACACTCTCCATTTTCTCGCCGCGCACTATAGCGCCAAGCGCCGCCAGGGTCTTGGCTATTGGCGCGATAGCTGGAGATCGGCGCCCCCCGCCCGTAGAATCGACGCCACGATTCAAGGAGCCGACCTCATGCTGACGGTGATCTCACCCGCCAAGACCCTCGATTACGACACCCCGCCCGTTACCCAGCGGCACACCCTGCCGCAATACCTGGACGACTCCCAGGAACTGATCCTGCAACTGCGCGAACTTTCGCCGCAGCAGATCAGCGACCTGATGCACCTCTCGGACAAGCTGGCCGGCCTCAATGCCGCGCGCTTCGGCAGCTGGACCCCGAACTTCACCCCGGCCAACGCCAAGCAGGCGCTGCTGGCGTTCAAGGGCGACGTGTACACCGGCCTGGATGCACAGAGCCTGAGCGAAGACGACTTCACCTATGCCCAGCAGCACCTGCGCATGCTGTCGGGGCTGTACGGCCTGCTGCGTCCGCTGGACCTGATGCAGCCCTACCGGCTGGAGATGGGCACCAAGCTGGCCAACGCCCGCGGCAAGGACCTCTACGCCTTCTGGGGCACGCGCATCAGCGAGTGGCTGAACCAGGCGCTGGCCGAGCAAGGCGACGACCTGCTGCTGAACCTGGCCAGCAACGAGTACTTCTCGGCGGTCAAGCGCAGCGCGTTGAAGGCGCGGGTGATCAACACCGAGTTTCGCGACTTCAAGAATGGCCAGTACAAGATCATCAGCTTCTATGCCAAGAAGGCGCGGGGCATGATGACCCGCTTCGTGACCCAGGAGCGCATCGACGACCCCGAGCGGCTCAAGCAGTTCGACGTGCAGGGCTACTACTACAGTGCCGAGCAGTCCAAACCGGACAACCTGGTGTTCCTGCGCGACCACCCGGCCGAGTAGAAAGCATCGCGGGTCCCCCGCTCCCACCGGGATCACCTGAATCCTTGCGGGCGCGGGCTTGACTCGCGATGGCGTCCTCACAGCCCGCCAGGCGCCAATCCCGTGGCGCCAAAAAACCACCCCCTCTAGCCATATCGCCAAACGTCATAAGACCGTTCGTAGTTTTCTGACGAAATATCCTGAAATTTTTTTTCATGCTGGCATAAAAACATCCCCCTCCAAGTTTGCCCTACAGACACGGGACGAAACTGCCGTGTGCTATCAAAGTGAAAGTATCGTCAACTGTTGAAATATTAAAAAATCCTTCACGGCGACTCGGGCGAACCTGGAACTTATCCCCTTGAGGCTCGCTCATACCACCGGTACGGATTATCTCGTGATGGATGTGAGAGATGACGTACATGACAAATGGACAGTATCAGGAAGTTTTGAAAGCACTTTTTTGTCCGCGCAATTGTTCGACAAGATTACGCGTCCAAGCCAGGAGAGAGCACCCTTAAAAATCGTCCTAGTGGTTGATTTCAAAGGATTTAATCCACTTGAAATAACAAGCACAGCAGTACGCGCAGTGGGTACTGCAATAAAGACGGATACCGTCCAGGGCTCACCCCCTAATGTAAATGGCCATTAGCCGCCAACTTGAGTGCCTTTTATTTTTCGCACTCCAATTTAATTTGCCTGCCGGCAGTTAGCGGTTTAACCGTGACACTTCCGTGCACCCTGAATTTACTGGTCAACCAACCCGGTCTGGCGCTTAGTTGTGCGCCGACATGATAAACACATGAGGTGAATGCGATGCGTATCAGCATCTTTGGTTTGGGTTATGTAGGTGCGGTCTGTGCGGGCTGCCTGTCCGCCCGGGGCCATGAAGTGATCGGCGTGGATGTATCGGCGACCAAGATCGACCTGATCAACCAGGGCAAATCCCCCATCGTGGAACCGGGCCTCGAAGCCCTGTTGCAACAAGGCATTGCCAACCAGCGCCTGCGGGGCACCACCGATTTTGCCCAGGCCATTCGCGACAGCGACGTGTCGATGATCTGCGTCGGTACGCCGAGCAAGAAGAACGGCGACCTGGGCCTGGAATACATCGAGTCGGTGTGCCGCGAAATCGGTCTGGTACTGCGCGACAAGAGCAGCCGCCACACCATCGTGGTGCGCAGCACCGTACTGCCGGGCACCGTCAAGAACGTGGTGATCCCGATTCTCGAAGACTGCTCGGGCAAGAAGGCCGGCGTCGACTTCGGCGTGGCGGTCAACCCCGAGTTCCTGCGCGAAAGCACCGCGATCAAGGACTACGACCAGCCGCCGATGACTGTCATCGGTGAACTCGACCGCGCCAGCGGCGACGTGCTGCAGGCCCTCTACGAAGAGCTCGACGCCCCGATCATCCGCAAGGACATCGAAGTGGCCGAGATGATCAAGTACACCTGCAACGTGTGGCACGCCACCAAGGTCACCTTCGCCAACGAGATCGGCAACATCGCCAAGGCCTGCGGCGTCGATGGCCGCGAAGTGATGGAAGTGGTGTGCCAGGACAAGGCCCTGAACCTGTCGCAGTACTACATGCGCCCAGGCTTCGCCTTCGGCGGCTCGTGCCTGCCCAAGGACGTGCGCGCCCTCACCTACCGCGCCGGCAGCCTGGACGTGAAGGCGCCGCTGCTCAACTCGCTGATGACCAGCAACGAGTCCCAGGTGCAGAACGCCTTCGACATCATCGAAAGCCACGACAAGCGCAAGGTTGCCCTGCTGGGCCTGAGCTTCAAGGCCGGCACCGACGACCTGCGCGAGAGCCCGCTGGTGGAACTGGCCGAACGCCTGATCGGCAAGGGCTACGAGCTCAACATCTACGACAGCAACGTCGAGTACGCCCGCGTGCACGGCGCCAACAAGGACTACATCGAGTCGAAGATCCCCCACGTCTCGTCCCTGCTCAACGCCGATTTCGAGCAGGTGATCAACCACGCCGACGTGATCGTGCTGGGTAACCGCGACGAGAAGTTCCGTGCGCTGGCGCAACAGGCCCCGGCCGGCAAGCAGGTCATCGACCTGGTCGGTTTCATGGGCAAGCCGACCTGCCCCACCAGCCGCACCGAAGGCATCTGCTGGTAACAGCAGCCACTGCACGGGGTCGCCCCAGCCCCGTGCAGTTCCTTCCCATTCATTCGCTACGGATGCACACCATGCAAAGGCTCAAGCACGGCCTGCTACAGGTCGCCGGATGGCTGTTCTACGTGAGCCTGCTCATGCTGATCGCCCTGGCCTTGCCCAAGACCGTTTTCGACCCCGACTCCAAGGACTTCATCTTCCTCATCGGCGCTGTCGGAATCTGGCGTTATTCCATGGGTGCCACGCACTTCGTGCGGGGCATGCTGTTCCTCTACATCGTCTACCCGATGCTGCGACGCAAGGTGCGCAAACTGGGCAGCGCGGCCGACCCGTCGCACGTGTACCTGATGGTCACCAGCTTTCGCATCGACGCCCTGACCACCGCGCAGGTGTACAGCTCGGTGATCCGCGAGGCAATCGACTGCGGCTACCCCACCACCGTGGTCTGCTCGCTGGTGGAAATGAGCGACGAACTGCTGGTGAAAAGCCTGTGGGCCAAGTTCAACCCGCCCGACCGCGTGGCCCTGGACTTCGTGCGCATCGCCGGCACCGGCAAGCGTGACGGCCTGGCCTACGGCTTTCGCGCCATCTCGCGCCACCTGCCCGACGAGAACGCGGTGGTCGCGGTGATCGACGGCGACACCGTGCTCGGCGAAGGCGTGGTGGCCAAGACCGTGCCCTGGTTCAAGCTCTACCCCAATGTCGGTGGCCTGACCACCAACGAATTCTGCGAAGTGCGCGGCGGCTACATCATGAGCGAGTGGCACAAGCTGCGCTTTGCCCAGCGCCACATCAACATGTGCTCGATGGCCCTGTCCAAGCGCGTGCTGACCATGACCGGGCGCATGTCGGTGTTCCGCGCCGCCGTGGTGACCAACCCCGAGTTCATCAAGGACGTCGAGAACGACTCGCTGCAGCACTGGCGCCTGGGCCGCTTCAAGTTCCTCACCGGCGACGACAAGTCCAGCTGGTTCAGCCTCATGCGCCTGGGCTACCACACGTTCTACGTGCCGGATGCGGCAATCAACACGGTCGAGCACCCGCCGGAAAAGAGCTTCATCAAGGCCAGCCGCAAGCTCATGTACCGCTGGTACGGCAACAACCTGCGCCAGAACTCCCGCGCCCTGGGCCTGGGCGTTCGCCGCCTCGGCCTGTTCACCAGCGTGGTGCTGTTCGACCAGCGCGTGTCGATGTGGACCAGCCTGCTCGGGCTCACCGTGGCGCTGATCGCCAGCCTCAAGTTCGGCCCTGCCTTCCTGCTGGTGTACCTGCTGTGGATCGGCATCACCCGCCTGATCCTGACCCTGATGCTGATGTGCTCGGGGCATGCCATCGGCCCGGCCTACCCGCTGATTCTCTATTACAACCAGATCGTCGGCGCAATCATGAAGATCTACGTGTTCTTCCGCCTCGACAAGCAGTCCTGGACCCGCCAGCCCACTGCGCTCAAACGCGACCTCGCGAGCTTTCAACAATGGTTCAACACCTGGTCTTCGCGGACCATGACCTTCTCGGCAGCCAGCATCTTCGTCGCTGTGCTGTTCATGGTCGTGTGAGCCGCCGCCCTACGGAATAAACAGGAACATATCGCCATGAATACCGCCGTGAATGCCAATGTCGTGCATGAGTCCGAAGCCCAGCGTCAGCACGCCCGGGTAAAGATCCCCGCCAAGCTGCGCTACCTGGGGGCCAACCGCGAGACCCTCGAAGTCAAGGTCGAGGACCTCTCGGCCGGTGGCCTGAGCTTCTACACCCGCCACCCGCTGAAGGTCGGCGAAGTGGTGCGCGGCCGCCTGCAGTTCGTGGTCGACAACCTGGGCCTGGCCATCGACATCGAGTTCCAGGTGCGCTCGCACAACGTCGCCGACGGTCGTACCGGCGTGCAGTTCCAGAACCTGGAACAGCGCGACATCGCCACCCTGCGCCACATCATCACCTCGCACCTGTCGGGCGAGCTGATCAGCATCGGCGACGTGCTCAGCACCCTGCAACGCGACAACTTCACCAAGGCGCGCAAGCAGAAGGACACCGGCGGCGGCCTGAGCGCCTTCGGCCGCCTGCGTGCGGTCACCTTCAGCCTCGGCGTGTTCGTGGTCGGCGTGGCCGCGTTCGGCTTCATCGCCAAGTCGGTGTACGGCCTGTACTTCGTCAGCCATGCCGAAGCCGGGGTGGTCAGCGTCCCCACCACCAACGTCACCATGCCGCGCGACGGCACCGTGCAGAGCCTGGTGAAGGCGGACGGCCCGGTGGTCAAGGGCGCGCCGCTGGCCTCGTTCAACACCAGCATGCTCGACCTGCTCAAGGGCCACCTGGACGACCAGCAACTGGAGCCGGCGCGGGTCGAGGAACTGTTCGGCAAGCAGCTCAGCGGCACCCTCACCAGCCCGTGCGACTGCGTGGTGGCCAGGCAACTGGTTGATGACGGGCAATACGCGAGCAAGGGCGCAGTGATCTTCCAGCTGATCCCGCGCACCACCAACCCGATCATCGAGGCCCGTTTCAGCTACCGCCAGTTCGACGAAGTGCAGCCCGGCACCCGCGTCAACTTCCAGGTGGCCGGCGAAGACGACGTGCGCCAGGGTCGCATCGTCAGCAGCACCAGCCAGAACAGCGACGACCTGTCTTCGGACATTCGCGTGCAGATCAAGCCGGATGCGCCGATGCCCAGCGAGCTGGCCGGGCGCCCGGTGTCGGTCAACAGCGACCGGGGTCCGTCGATGGACTGGCTGATCGACAAGGCCGTGGCCCGTGGGCTTTGAAGAGGACATGCCGGTGACTACCCAACACACCGCGATCCCTGTAGGAGCCGGCCTTGCCGGCGAATCGTGCAGCCCCCTTCGCCGGCAAGGCCGGCTCCTACCGATGGGTGCACTGGCCCTGGCCGTCAGCCTGGCCGGTTGCGCCGGCCTGCCCGACCAGCGCCTGGCCAACGAAGCCCTCAAGCGCGGCGACACCGCCCTGGCCGAGCGCAACTACCAGCAACTCGCCGACCTGGGCTACAGCGAGGCCCAGGTAGGCCTGGCCGATATCCAGGTCGAAACCGGTGACCCGGCCAAGCTCAGGCAGGCCGAGGCCACCTACCGCGCCGCCGCCCGCACCTCGCCCCGCGCCCAGGCCCGCCTCGGCCGTCTGCTGGTGGCCAAGCCCGACAGCAGCGAGGCCGAGCGCCACGAGGCCCAGGGCCTGCTCAAGCAGGCCTTCGCCGCCGGGGAAAGCAACACCCTGATCCCGCTGGCCATGCTCTACCTGCAATACCCGCAGAGTTTCCCCGACCTCGATGCCCAGCAGCAGATCGACCAATGGCGCGCCGCCGGCTACCCCGAGGCGGGCCTGGCCCAGGTGCTGCTGTACCGTACCCAGAACACCTACGACCAGCACCTGGACGAGGTGGAACGTATCTGCAAGGCCGCACTGGCCAGCACCGACATCTGCTATGTGGAACTGGCCAGCGTGTACCAGAAGCGCGCCCAGCCCGAACAACAGGCCGCGCTGATCGACCAGCTCAAGGCCGCCTATGCCCGCGGTGCGGTACCGGCCAGCCGGGTCGACAGCGTGGCCCGCGTACTGGCCGACCCCAGCCTGGGCCAGACCGACGAGAAAACCGCCCAGGCCCTGCTCGAACAGGTCGCACCGAGCAACCCCGCGTCCTGGGTCAGCCTGGCGCAACTGCTCTACAGCTTCCCCGAGCTGGGCGACAGCGACCAGTTGCTGGCCTACATCGACAAGGGCCGCGAGGCCGCACAACCGCGCGCCGAGCTGCTGCTGGGCCGCCTCTACTACGAAGGCAAGGCCGTGCCGGCCGACGCGAAAAAAGCCGAGACGCACCTGCAGTCCGCCGCCGATGCCGGCGAAATCAGCGCCCACTACTACCTCGGCCAGCTCTACCGCCGTGGCTATCTGGGCCAGGTCGAACCGCAGAAAGCCGTCGATCACCTGCTGCGCGCCGCCCGTGGCGGCCAGCTCAGCGCCGACTACGCGCTGGCCCAGCTGTTCAGCGAAGGTCGCGGCATTCGCCAGGACCTGGTCAACGCCTGGGTGTTCGCGCAACTGGCGCAGGCCAACCCCAGCGAGCAATCGACGGCGATGGCCGGCGAGCTCGACCAGCAGCTATCCGCCCCGCAGAAGGCCCAGGCCCAGCGCCTGTTGCAACAGGAGCGCCAGGCCCGTGGCGCCATGGGTCAGGGCCCCGGCGCCCAGGCCATGCAGGCCCTGCAGGACACCACCGAACAAGACGGCGAGGAATCCCTATGACACTCAACCCGTGGATGAAGGCCGGCCTGGGCCTGGGCTGTGCCCTGCTCTGGTCGTGCCCGACCCTGGCCGCGATGACCGCCGAGAAGAACTTCGGCCTGGAAGTGAAAGTCACCGGCCAGTCCGAGGATGACCGCGACCTGGGCACCCGCTCCGGCGGCGACGTCAACGGCCTGGGCCTGGACCTGCGCCCCTGGGTGTATGGCGAGCGCGGCAACTGGAGCGCCTACGCCATGGGCCAGGCGGTCACCGCCACCGACACCATCGACACCGACACCCTGCGCCAGGCCGACGACGACAGCCAGGTCGAAACCCGCCGCGCCAGCGGCCGCGAGCAGGACAAGAGCTACCTGGCCATGCGCGAGTTCTGGGTCGGCTACAGCGGCCTGACCGCCTACCCCGGCGAGCAACTGCGCCTGGGCCGCCAGCGCCTGCGCAGCGACGACGGCATGTGGCGCGACACCAACATCGAGGCGCTGAACTGGACCTTCGACACCACCCTGCTGCGCGCCAACGCCGGCGTGGCCCAGCGTTTCAGCGAGTACCGCACCGACCTCACCGACCTGGCCCCCGAAGACAAGGACCGCCTGCACGTCTACGGCGACGTGGCCGCGCAATGGACCCCCGGCCACTGGGTCGGCCTGCGCGCGCACCACACCCACGACGACGGCAAGCTGAAGAACCCGGGCGAGACCCTCGACCCGCTGGACAAGACCCGCAACGGCGACCTCACCTGGCTGGGCCTTGAGGCCAACAGCGACGCCTACAACTGGCGCAACCAGAACACCGTCAACTACTGGGGCAGCGTCACCTGGCTCACCGGCGACCGTGATCGCCTGAGCGCCACCACCCTGGCCAACGGCGACCAGCTGGCCACGCAAAAGCAGAGCGGCGATGTCAACGCCTGGGCCACCGACCTGGGCATCCGCCTGCGCCTGGACCCCAACTGGCAGGTGGGCGCGGCCTATGCCCGCGGCAGCGGCGGCGGCGGTGGCAGCGACGGCTCGGGCAACTTCGAACAGACCGGCCTTGAGAGCAACCGCTCCAACTTCACCGGCACCCGCTCGCGTGTGCACCGCTTCGGCGAGGCCTTCCGTGGCGAGCTGGGCAACCTGCAGGCCGCCACCCTGTTCACCTCCTGGCAACTGCGCGACGACTACGACGCAAGCCTGGTGTACCACAAGTTCTGGCGCGTCGACGGCAAGCAGAACATCGGCAGCAGCGGCATCAACGCCGTGGTCGATGATGACGGCATCAACCGCCCGCTGATCCAGGGCGAAAAAGACCTCGGCCAGGAGATGGACCTGGTGGTCACCAAGTACTTCAAGCAGGGCCTGCTGCCGGCCGCGCTGAGCCAGTCGATCGACGAACCGTCGGCACTGGTGCGCTTTCGCGGTGGGGTGTTCAAGCCAGGCGACGCCTATGGCAAGGAAGCGGACTCGTACATGCACCGCGCCTTCATCGACGTGATCTGGCGTTTCTGATGCCTGGAGTGCATTGACATGAACCTTTACCCGCTCAACACGCTGATCGCCGGCAGCCTGCTGCTGGCCAGCAGCATCGCCCTGGCCAACGGCCTGCCCGTGGCCAGCCCGGCCAAAGAGCTGCAGCACGCCAAGACCTACACCGTCAGCAGCGCGCCGATCGAGCCGTTGCAGATACCGGCGCCGACCCTGCCCGACCTCAGCGGCTACACCGCCGAAGCGGTGCAGGCCAAGATCCAGCGTGCACGCAAGGGCAAGGTCACGGTACGCCGCATGCTGCAGGAAGACGCCCTCAAGGAGTTCATCGGTGGCGACAACAAGATGGCCGAATGGGTAGCCCGCCAGCACGGCATCCCGCAGGCGATCTTCGTCGATGACGGGCATGTCGACTTCACCGAGCTGAGCAAGCACGTGCCGGCCCAGTACCTGCGTGAAACCGCGCCGGGGGTATACCTGTCGCGCCTGCCGATCGTGGTGGGGCAAAAGGGCGTGCTCGAGATCGATGCCAAGGTCAAGGAACTGCGCCTGTCCCAGGAAGGCGGTGCGTTCATCGTCAACGACGGCAAGCTGTTCGTCAGTGACACCCGCGTCACCGGCTGGCGCGAAAAGGACAACGGCCCGGCGACCTTCCGCACCCCCAAGGAATTTCGCCCGTTCCTGCTCTCGTGGGGCGGCACCGAGACCTACATCGTCAACACCCGCATGGCCAGCTTCGGCTATGCCCAGAGCAAGTCCTACGGCGTGAGCATTTCGCAGTACACGCCCAACATGGCCAAGCAGATGGGCCGCCCCGAACCCACCGGCTGGATCATCGGCTCCGAGTTCAGCGACATGTGGTACGGCTTCTACTGCTACGAGACCAGCGACTTCGTGGTCAAGGACAACACCTACCGCGACAACATCGTGTACGGCATCGACCCCCACGACCGTTCGCACCGCCTGATCATCGCCGGCAACACCGTGCATGGCACCAAGAAGAAGCACGGCATCATCGTCTCGCGCGAGGTCAACGACAGCTGGATCATCAACAACAAGAGCTACGACAACAAGCTCTCGGGCGTGGTGATCGACCGCAACAGCGTCAACAACCTGATCGCCTACAACGAGATCTACCGCAACCACACCGACGGCATCACCCTGTACGAAAGCGGCGACAACCTGATCTGGGGCAACAAGGTCATCAGCAACCGTCGCCACGGCATCCGCGTGCGCAACAGCGTGAACATCCGCCTGTACGAAAACCTCGCCATGGCCAACGGCCTGGTGGGTGTGTACGGGCACATCAAGGACCTGTCCGATACCGACCGCGACATCGACCTGGACCCGTTCGACACCAAGGTGTCGCTGATCGTGGTGGGCGGTGAACTGGCGGCCAACGGCAGCGGCCCGCTGTCGATCGACTCGCCCCTGAGCGTGGAGCTGTACCGGGTGTCGATGCTGGCCCCGAGCAAGTCCAGCGGCATCAGTTTCTCCGGGGTGCTGGGCGATCGCCAGGACGAGATTCTCGACCTGATGGTGCGCCAGGGCAAAGCCGTACTGATCGACCCGGTCGAACGCCAGACCGACATGGCGGATTGAGGAAACCTGACATGACCCCACACCTGATGAAACTGCTTGGCCTGAGTGCGGCGCTGCTGGCGATCAGCAACGGCGTGCGTGCCGACGAGGTGCAGGCGCCCAGCTTCACCGCCCAGCCGTGCTGCCAACTGTGCCCCGAAGCCCACGATGCCAGCCGCTACACCACCCGCTACCAGCAGAACTTCACCACCCTGGTGCAAGCCCAGGGCGACTGGCTGTTCCGTACCCGCGAAGACCTGCGCACCGAATTCAGCACCACCCCGGCCGGCTACAAACGCCTGCAGCAGGTGCACGATGCATTCAAGGCGCGCGGCGTGGAACTGGTGGTGGTGTACCAGCCCACCCGTGGCCTGGTGAACCGCAACATGCTCAACCCGGCCGACAAGGCCGCGTTCAACTACGAGAAGGCCCTGCGCAACTACCAGGCCATGCTCAAGCGCTTCGCCCAAATGGGCTACAACGTGCCCGACCTGTCACCGCTGACCAACGAACAGTTGCCGGCCGCGCAGCAGGGCAAGGACTTCTACTTCCGCGGCGACCAGCACTGGACGCCCTATGGCGCCGAGCGTGCGGCAAAAATCGTGGCCGACACCGTGCACAGCATGCCGGCCTTCGCCGACATCCCGCGGCGTGAATTCGAAAGCCACCCGTCCGGCCGCATGGGCAAGACCGGCACCCTGCACAACGTCGCCGGCCAACTGTGCGGCACCAGCTACGCGGTGCAGTACATGGACCAGTTCGTCACCGAGCCCAAGGGCGAGAGTGGCGGCGACGACCTGTTCGGCGACTCGGGCAACCCGCAGATCACCCTGGTGGGCACCAGCCACAGCGGCAAGAACTACAACTTCTCGGGTTTTCTGCAGCAGTACATCGGCGCCGACGTGCTCAACGTCGCGTTCCCCGGTGGCGGCCTGGAAGGTTCGATGATCCAGTACCTGGGCAGCGAGGAGTTCCAGAACAACCCGCCCAAGATCCTGGTGTGGGAGTTCTCGCCGCTGTACCGCCTGGACCAGGAAACCATCTGGCGCCAGATGCTCGCCCTGCTCGACAACGGCTGCGAAGGCAAGCCTGCGCAGATGAGCGTCAGCACCTCGCTCAAGCCGGGCACCAACGAGCTGCTGGTCAATGGCAAGAACGGCGTGATCAAGAACCTGGTCAACGGCCGTCATCAACTGGACATCCAGTTCGAAGACAAGTCGGTCAAGACCTTGCAGGCCACCCTGTGGTACCTCAATGGTCGTCACGAGGACCTGAAGATCGAAAAACCCGAAACCTCCGACACCGACGGACGCTTCGCCTTCCAGTTGCGCGAGGACGAGGACTGGGCCAACCAGACCTTGCTCGCGGTGGAAGTGCAGGGTCCCGAAAGCGGCAGCCAGAAGGTCCAGGCCAGGCTGTGTACACGCAACCCGATCGCCGGCGCCGGGCAGCATGCTGCCCAGGCCGGCCTGTGAGGCGCACATGACATCCATCCGCACCCTTGCCACCCCCGCCCTGCTCGCCCTGGCCCTGTTCGGCCCGGCGGTGCAGGCCGGCGGGCTGGTCCCGCCGCAGGGCTACTACGCCGGCATCGAGAAACCCAAGACCAGCCCCAACGACTTCACCTGTGAGGCCGTGCCCAAGCCCTACACCGGCGCGCTGCAGTTTCGCAGCAAGTACGAAGGCTCGGACAAGGCCCGCGCGACGCTGAACAAGGCATCCGAACAGGCCTTTCGCGATTCCACCGCCAGCATCACCACGCTGGAGCGCGGGGTCAGCAAGCAGGTGATGCAGTACATGCGCGACGGCCGCCCGCAGCAGCTGGACTGCACCCTGCAGTGGCTGGGCACCTGGGCGCAGGCCGATGCGCTGATGTCCACCGACTACAACCACACCGGCAAGTCGATGCGCAAATGGGCGCTGGGCAGCCTGAGCTCGGCATACCTGCGCCTGAAGTTCTCCAACGCACAGCCACTGGCGGCGCACCAGGCCCAGGCCGAACAGATCGAGAAATGGTTCGCGCGCCTGGCCGAGCAGACGGTCAAGGACTGGAGCGACCTGCCGCTGGAAAAGATCAACAACCACTCGTACTGGGCCGCCTGGTCGGTGATGGCCACGGCGGTGGCGACCGATCGCCGCGACCTGTTCGACTGGGCCGTGAAGGAGTACCGCGTGGGTGCCAACCAGGTCGATGCGCAGGGCTTTCTGCCCAACGAGATGAAGCGCAAGCAGCGCGCCCTGGCGTACCACAACTACGCACTGCCGCCGCTATCGATGATCGCCAGCTTCGCCCAGGCCAACGGCGTGGACCTGCGCCCGGAAAACAACGGCGCGCTCAAGCGCCTGGGCGAGCGGGTGTTGTCCGGGGCCAGAGACCCGAGTGCGTTCAAGGCGCGCAATGGCCAGAAGCAGGACATGGACGATCTGAAGATCGACAGCAAATACGCCTGGCTTGAGCCGTGGTGCAGCCTGTACCAGTGCGACGCCGATGCGCTCAAGCGCAAGCACGCGATGCAGCCGTTCAAGAGTTTCCGCCTGGGCGGCGACCTGACGCGCGTCTACGACCCGCAGGCAGAACAGAAGAAGTAGCAACGACCGCAATCCCTGTGGGAGCGGGCTTGACCCGCGATGCGTTTGATCTGGTTCCCCCGCAATTTCAGCGGGGGGTTTGGGGGGCTGCTGCCCCGATTGTGGATAACGACAAGGAGAGATCGGGATGGTGTTCTCGTCCAATGTGTTCCTGTTCCTGTTCCTGCCGATCTTTCTCGGCCTGTACTACCTGAGCGGGCAACGCTACCGCAACGCCCTGCTGCTGCTGGCCAGCTACGTGTTCTACGCCTGGTGGCGGGTGGACTTCCTGGCGCTGTTCGCCGCGGTCACCCTGTGGAACTACTGGATCGGCCTCAAGGTGGGCGCCGCCGGCGTGCGCACCAAGCCGGCCCAGCGCTGGCTGCTGCTGGGGGTGGTGGTCGACCTGGGTATCCTGGGCTACTTCAAGTACGCCAACTTCGGCGTCGACAGCATCAACGCGATCATGACCTCGTACGGCCTGGAGCCGTTCATCCTCACCCACATCCTGTTGCCCATCGGCATCTCGTTCTACATCTTCGAGTCGATCAGCTACATCATCGACGTGTACCGCGGCGACACCCCGGCCAC
The DNA here is from genome assembly GCF_049942755.1 of Pseudomonas palmensis. Classification (NCBI taxonomy): domain Bacteria; kingdom Pseudomonadati; phylum Pseudomonadota; class Gammaproteobacteria; order Pseudomonadales; family Pseudomonadaceae; genus Pseudomonas; species Pseudomonas palmensis. The sequence goes on along the minus strand of NZ_CP187958.1, from coordinate 3,251,375 downwards.
CCGCAACCTGATCGACTTCGCCGCGTTCGTGGCGATCTTCCCGCACCTGATCGCCGGCCCCGTGCTGCGCTTTCGCGACCTGGCCGACCAGTTCAACCACCGCACCCACACCCTGGACAAGTTCTCCGAAGGCTGCACGCGGTTCATGCAGGGCTTCATCAAGAAGGTATTCATCGCCGACACCCTGGCGGTGGTCGCCGACCACTGCTTCGCCCTGCAGAACCCGACCACCGGCGACGCCTGGCTGGGCGCACTGGCCTACACCGCGCAGCTGTACTTCGACTTCTCCGGCTACAGCGACATGGCCATCGGCCTGGGCCTGATGATGGGCTTTCGCTTCATGGAGAACTTCAAGCAGCCCTACATCAGCCAGTCGATCACCGAGTTCTGGCGGCGCTGGCACATCAGCCTGTCCACCTGGCTGCGCGACTACCTGTACATCACCCTGGGCGGCAACCGCGGCGGCACCTTCGCCACCTACCGCAACCTGTTCCTGACCATGCTGCTGGGCGGCCTGTGGCACGGCGCCAACTTCACCTACATCATCTGGGGCGCCTGGCACGGCATGTGGCTGGCGATCGAGCGCGCACTGGGCCTGGACACCAACCCGCAGCGCTTCAACCCGGTCAAGTGGGCCTTCACCTTCCTGCTGGTGGTGATGGGCTGGGTGATCTTCCGCGCCGAAAACCTGCACGTGGCCGCACGCATGTACGGCGCCATGTTCAGCTTCGGTGAATGGCAGCTGTCGGAACTCAACCGCGCCAGCCTCACCGGCCTGCAAGTGGCCACCCTGGTGATCGCCTACCTGAGCCTGGCGTTCTTCGGCCTGCGCGACTTCTACCGCAATGCCAAGCCCACGGCCAAGGCTAGCCCGGTGGCCGTGCATGGCGACGGCAGCGTGAGCCTGGACTGGGGCCTGTACATGACCCGCGCGCTGGTGCTGCTGCTGTTCGTGGCCTCGATCCTCAAACTCTCGGCGCAAAGCTACTCGCCGTTCCTCTACTTCCAGTTCTGAGCGAGCCGACCATGACCCGATCATTACGCAAACTCTACGCCGTGCTGTTCATGGCCCTGCTGCTGGGCCTGGGCATCTGGTCGCTGGGGGGCCTGGGCAGTTTCCAGCGCACCGCGCAGATGTCCCTGCTCGACGGCAAGCTGGCCAAGGCCGCCGAAACCCACTACGACGCGCAGTTCCCGATCAAGCGCCTGGGCACCAACCTCTGGGCGGCGCTGGACTTCAAACTGTTCAACGAAGGCCGCCCGGGTGTGGTGCTGGGCCGCGAGCAATGGCTGTTCAGCGATGAAGAGTTCAAGCCGGTGGCCGGCAGCGAACAGTTCGAGGCCGAGAACCTCGCACTGATCCGCGGCGTGCGCGACACCCTCAAGCAGCACGGTGTGCAACTGGTGCTGGCGATCATTCCGGCCAAGGCCCGCCTGTACCCGGAGTACATCGGTGAGCAGACGCCCGCCAGCCTGCATGCCGACCTGTACAACCAGTTCCATGCCAAGGCGCGCCAGGCCGGCGTGTTCGCCCCGGACCTGCTCGGCCCGCTGCAGGCGGCCAAGGCCCAGGGCCAGGTGTTCCTGCGCACCGACACCCACTGGACACCACTGGGCGCCGAGGTGGTGGCACGCCACCTGGCCGAAGCCGTGGCCCGCCAGACCCTGCTCAGCGGCACGCCGCAGCAGTTCGTCACCGAAGCCAAAGCCGCCACACCGTACAAGGGCGACCTCACCAACTTCCTGCCGCTGGACCCGTTGTTCAGCCACCTGCTGCCGGCCCCGGACAGCCTGCAGCAACGCACCACCCGCCCTGCCCGGGCCCAGGACCAGGCCGACAGCGACGACGCGCTGTTTGCCGACAACGAGATCCCCGTGGCGCTGATCGGCACCAGCTACAGCGCCAACCCGCACTGGAACTTCCTCGGTGCGTTGCAGCAGGCGCTGCGCAGCGACGTGGTCAATTACGCCGAGGACGGCCATGGCCCGCTGCTGCCGATGCTCAAGTACCTGCAGACCGACGCCTTCAAGACCAGCGCCCCACAGGTGCTGGTATGGGAGTTCCCGGAACGTTATCTGCCAATGAAAAACGACCTCAGCGCCTTCGATCCGCAGTGGATCGCGCAGCTGAAGCAAACCCGTACCGCCAATCAAGACATGGCCCTGTCGTCCAATCGGACGCAACACTGAGAGGAACTGCACATGACCACCAAGCACCGCATTGCCAAAGCATTCGCCCTGACCGCCGGCATGAGCCTGCTCTCGCTGCAGGCCTGGGCCGGCGCCGATGCCGCACTGTATGGCCCCAGCGCGCCCAAGGGCTCGACCTTCGTGCGCCTGTACAACGCCGGCAACCAGCCGGTGGCCGCCAGTGTCGGCAACACCCAGATCAGCGAAGTGGCCGCCCAGGGCAGCAGCGATTTCAGCTTCATGCCCCAGGGCGACTACAGCGCCAAGGTCGGCAGCCAGACCGTACCGGTCAAGCTGGCGGGCGATCACTACTACACCCTGGTCAACCACGGCAGCGGCCAGCCGCAACTGGTCGAGGAACCGCCGTTCAAGAACAAGCAGAAATCCCTGGTACGCGTGCAGAACCTGAGCGACCAGGCCCTGACCCTGAAGACCGCCGATGGCAAGACCGAAGTGGTCAAGCCGGTGGCGGCCAAGGCTCGCGGCGAGCGCGAGATCAACCCGGTCAAGGTCAGCCTGGCGCTGTATGAAGGCGACAAGAAAGTCAGCGACCTCAAGCCCGTTGCGCTCGAACGTGGCGAAGCGGCCGTGCTGTATGTGACCGGCAGTGGCAGCAACCTGTCGCCGGTCTGGGTCAAGCGCCCTGTGTCCACCCGTTAATCAACTGCCCCTTTCAACGTTCGGAGATTACCCATGATTCCAGTCATCCTGTCCGGTGGTAGCGGCTCGCGTCTGTGGCCCCTGTCGCGCAAGCAATTCCCCAAGCAGTTCCTGGCCCTGACCGGTGAACACACGCTGTTCCAGCAAACCCTGTCGCGCCTGGTGTTCGACGGCATGGACGCGCCCATCGTGGTGTGCAACAAGGACCACCGTTTCATCGTCAACGAGCAGTTGGCCAACCTGAACCTGGACACCCAGGCGATCCTGATGGAACCGTTCGGGCGCAACACCGCGCCGGCCGTGGCGCTCACGGCCATGAAACTGGTCAACGAAGGCCGCGACGAGCTGATGCTGGTGCTGCCGGCCGACCACGTGCTGGACGACCAGAAGGCCCTGCAACGCGCCCTGGCCCTGGCCACGGTGGCCGCCGAACGCGGCGAAATGGTGCTGTTCGGGGTGCCGGCGACCAAGCCGGAAACCGGCTACGGCTACATCAAGTCGAGCCAGGACGCCCTGCTGCCCGAAGGCATCAGCCGCGTGGCACAGTTCGTTGAAAAACCGGACGAAAAACGCGCCACCGAGTTCGTCAAAAGTGGCGGCTACTACTGGAACAGCGGCATGTTCCTGTTCCGCGCCAGCCGCTTCCTCGAAGAGCTGAAAAAGCACGACCCCGACATCTACGACACCTGCCTGCTGACCCTGGAGCGCAGCCTGGAAGACGGCGACAGCATCAGCATCGACGAGGCCACCTTCGCCTGCTGCCCGGACAACTCCATCGACTACGCGGTGATGGAAAAGACCCAGCGCGCCTGCGTGGTGCCGCTGAGTGCGGGCTGGAGCGACGTGGGCTGCTGGTCGTCGCTGTGGGACGTGCACGAGAAGGACACCAACGGCAACGTGACCAAGGGCGACGTGGTGGTGCAGGACAGCCACAACTGCATGATCCACGGCAACGGCAAGCTGGTATCGGTGATCGGCCTGGAGAACATCGTGGTGGTCGAGACCAAGGACGCCATGATGATCGCGCACAAGGACAAGGTTCAGGGGGTCAAGCAGATGGTCAACACCCTGGACGCCCAGGGCCGCAACGAAACCCAGAACCACTGCGAGGTGTACCGCCCGTGGGGCTCGTATGACTCGGTGGACATGGGCGGGCGCTTCCAGGTCAAGCACATCACGGTAAAACCCGGCGCCAGCCTGTCGCTGCAGATGCACCACCACCGTGCCGAGCACTGGATCGTGGTGTCGGGCACGGCCGAGGTGACGTGCGACGAGAACGTGTTCCTGCTGTGCGAGAACCAGTCCACGTACATCCCGATCGCCTCGGTGCACCGCCTGCGCAACCCGGGCAAGATCCCGCTGGAGATCATCGAGGTGCAGTCGGGCAGCTACCTGGGCGAGGACGACATCGAGCGTTTCGAAGACATCTACGGGCGCTCCACGCCAGTGGAGCGCGGGGTGTCGATCAAGACCATCGCACAGTGATCTGAAGCCCGGAAGGCCCTTTCGCGGGTCAAGCCCGCTCCCACAACGGTCGCCATCGAACCTGTGGGAGCGGGCTTGACCCGCGATGCTTTTATCAGGGTAGGATGATCCTTCATCCGCACCCAAGGCGCCCTCCATGTTCATCGGTATCCTGCTCATCCTCACCTGGCTGGTCCTGCTGCTGCGCTACCCGGCCAAGGCCTTGCCGATCTCCATGGCCGCGCTGCTCGGCCTGGGCCTGGTGGGGCTGTGGGTGGTGTGGCTGGACAACCGCGAGGCCAGCCAGCTGGCCCGCCTGGAACTGCGCCTGGACTACGCCCCCGACGCCTGCCCGGCCGACCGCCCGCTGCGCGTACAGATAAAGAACGCCAACCGCGTGCCGCTGGTCGAGCTGCGCTGGCGCGTGGCCGCCTACGCCCCCGGCGACACCGTCAACCTGGCCGAGAACACCTACGCCGCACCGCGCTACCGCGGCCCCGGCGACCTGCAGCCCGAGGCCAGCTGGCACGACTGCCTGCCCCTGCCCCCCCTGCGCTCAGGCTACCGCCCGCAAACCCTGGAATTTCGTGCCGAGCACCTGCAGGGTGGCTTTGCCAACTAGTATTTTTGCCAGTTACCTCAGACACGCCAGCCGGGGTTGAATGGAGCGCACCGCAATTCTTGCAGGAGGCACCACCATGTCACTCAGGCCCGTGACCCGCCTCGACCAGCTCCAGGCGCTGCTCGACGATTGCACACGCCAACGCCCGGCCATGGTCATGGTGGGCTCGGCCAGTTGCCCGCCTTGCCGCACGATGCATCCCGATGTTGCACGGCTTGGCAGTCAACATCCTCAGGTCGACTTCCACTATTTCAACGTCGACCTGTTCGAGGATCACCCGCAAGAACCGGCCCTGACCTGCCTGTTCCAGAGCCTGTCGCTGCACTACCTGCCTTCACATATCCTGTTGCCCGTCGCCGGCCCCAACCTCGTGGTGTGCGCCACGAGCATCACCCGGCTGATCGACGCCCTGACCGAACACCATATTCTGAGGAGAGCCCCCTTCCATGCCCGTCGTCCTGATCACCGGTTGCTCCAGCGGCATCGGCCGCGCCCTCGCCGACAGCTTCAAGTCCGCCGGCTACGACGTGTGGGCGACCGCGCGCAAGGCCGATGACGTCGCCACGCTGATCAAGGCCGGCTTCAGCAGCCGCCAGCTGGACGTCAACGACGAGGACGCCCTGGTACGCCTGGCCGACGCCATCGAAACGGCCCATGGCGGCCTCGACATCCTGATCAACAACGCAGGCTACGGCGCGATGGGGCCGCTGCTGGACGGCGGTGTCGAGGCCATGCAGCGCCAGTTCGAGACCAACGTGTTCGCACTGATCGGTGTGACCCGTGCACTGTTCCCCTTGCTGCGACGCAATCGCGGCCTGGTGGTGAACATCGGCAGCGTGTCGGGTGTGCTGGTCACCCCGTTCGCCGGCGCCTATTGCGCATCCAAGGCGGCGGTGCATGCGCTCAGCGATGCGCTGCGCCTGGAACTGGCGCCGTTCGGCATCGGCGTGATGGAAGTGCAGCCCGGCGCCATCGCCTCAAGCTTCGCCAGCAATGCCGGGCGCGAGGCCGAGCAGGTGCTGGCGCAAGACTCGCCGTGGTGGCCATTGCGCGAGCAGGTGCGCGCCCGCGCCCGCGCCTCGCAGGACAGACCGACCCCCGCCAGCGCGTTCGCCCAGGGCCTGCTCAAGGCCGTACAGCAGCGTACCCCGCCCGACCTGCTGCGCCTGGGCAACGGCAGCCGCGCCTTGCCGCTGCTGGCCGGCGTGCTGCCCAAACGGCTGCTGGAAAAGGTGCTGAAGAAACGTTTCGGCCTTGATCGCAGCCTCTGATCTGCCCGGTTTGCGGGGGCCTGCGCCGGCGATAGCTGACCCTATCGCTAACTATAAAGTGCACACCAGAGCATTTTCCAAAGCGTCTCCAAGGCCAAGAATCGCCCTCGTACTGGATCGGCTGCATTGCCACAGCGGCGGCGCGCTCCAGGCAATCAGGGAGAAATCTCCAAGGTCGGAGCACCGCTGCCTGCTGGCAGCCTTTCTCACAAATGCAATCAGGCCCTTTCTGGAGACATTCGTGAAACACCTTAACCTTCCGCGCAAGATCCCCACCCAGGCCCGCTCGCGGATGATGGTCGAAACCATCCTCACCTCCACCGCCAAGGTGGTGGTCAAGCATGGCTACCAGGGCACCAACACCAACCTGGTGGCCCAGCGCGCCGGGGTCAGCGTGGGCTCGGTCTATCAGTACTTCCCGAACAAGGATGCATTGATCGCGGCGTTGCATGAGCGCCATGCGCAGGCCATGAACCGGGTGATTCTGGAGGTCGCCGGCGCCCACGAGGTGGCCGACCTGCCGGCCCACCTCAGGCTGCTGGTACAGGCCCTGCTGCACCTGCACCAGCAGGAACCGGAGCTGCACCGGCTGCTCGACACCGACCTGGCCAACCTGAGCCGCAGCGTCGACGACCTGCAGCACAAGGCCCGCATCACCCTGTCCATCGAGCGCCTGCTGGACCGCTGGCGGGCCACGCTGGCTCACAGCAACCTGCACCTGGCCGCCTGGCTGGCGGCGCAGGTGATCACCTCGATGGTCAAGGCCTACATCCTCGACTCGCCGCAGATGAGCCAGGCGCAGATCGAGGATGCGATCAGCAGCTCGCTGATCGGGCTGTTGTGCCTCCCGCCGGCCATGCCGCTGGCCACCGCCCGCGCCCGCGCGCAGCCGCACAGCTCAGCGGCGTAGCGCCTGGCGCGCCTGCAACTGCTCGTAACGCTCCAGCAAGCGCAGCGCCTGCAGGTAGCTGGGCACTTCCACCACCAGGCCATCGACCTCGGCACGCACGTTGCCGCCCTGGGCCGCCGCCTCGAACGCCGCCACCTGCCGGCGCGCCAGTTCGGCGTCCGCGTCAGCGGGGGTGAGGTAGCGATTGGCGACCGCCACGTGCGCCGGGTTGACCACACCCTTGGCCTGGTAGCCGATGGAGCGGGCGAACTGCATGTCGGCTTCGGCACCCTGCGCGTCGGCAAAGGTGTAGGGCGAGTCGATGGCCAGCACCCCCGCCGCCGCGCATTCGAGCAGAAAGCGCGAGCGCGGGTAATACAGCTCGGTGCCGGCGCGGCTGCGCCCGGCGCCCAGGTCGGCCACCATGTCCTCGGTGGCCACCAGCATCGCCTTGATACGCGGGCTGGCGGCGGCGATCTCGATGGCGCGCACCACGCCCAGCGCGGTCTCGATGTTCGGTACGATCAACGTGCTGCCGGCAGCGATGCCATGGCGCCCCTCAAGCTCGGTGATCAACTGGTCCAGCTCGATCATCTGCTCGCGGCGCTCGACCTTGGACATCATCACCACCTGTGGGCGGCCAGCCATCACTGCCGCCAGGTCCTCGTGGCCACAGGTTTCAAACGGGTTGATGCGCACCGCACTGACCCGCCCGCAGGCGCGCCAGCGCTGCAGGATATCCACCGCCAGTGCACGCGCCTCGGGGCGTCGCGCCGGTGGGGTGAAGTCCTCCAGCTCCTGCACCAGCACGTCGCCATCGCCGTCGAGTGCCGCCAGCAACGCGCGCTCGTCGGCGCCGGGAATGAAGAAAAAGGTGCGGCAAAGCGCCAGTGGGTTGTCCTTGGAAACTGCCATGGTTGACGTCCTGTACAGAGAAGAAAAGGAAGAAAAGAAAGCGCCTCAGAGCATCGCCAGGCCGCCGTCCACGGCGATGGTGGTGCCGCTGACGAACGAGGCCTTGCCCGACAGCAGCCAGGCGATCACCTCGGCGGCTTCCTCGGCACGGCCCTCGCGGCGCAAGGCGGTCATGCCGTGCAGCTGTTCGAGCTTGCCGGCGACGCGCGTGGTGTCATCGAGCATCGGCGTGCGGATCACCGCCGGGGCGACGCAATTGACGGTCAGCCCGCGCGGGCCCAGTTCGCGCGCCAGGCCCTTGCTCAGGGTGATTACCGCGCCCTTGCTGGTGGCGTAGCCGAGCGTGCCGGCCAGGCCACCGCCGCGAATGCCGGCGACGCTGGCCACGGTGCATATATGCCCGCCGGCGCGCATCAAGGGCACGCTGTGCTGCACCACGCTGAAGGTGGCAAGCAGGTTGACCTCCAGCAACTGGCGCAGGCGCGCCACGCTCAGGTCGTCGAATGCCGTGGTGTCGACCACCCCGGCGCAGGTGGCCAGGCCATCGATGCGCCCGTGCCACCGGGCGATTTCGGCGAACACCGCGGCCACTGCCTGTTCATCGCACAGGTCCAGGGCGAACGGCCGATGGCCTGGGCCCAGCGCATGCAGGGTGCGATCCAGGCCGCCTTCGTCACGGTCCAGGCACGCCACCTGAAAACCCTCCCGTGCCAGCTGCAGGGCGGTCGCCGCGCCAATACCGCTGGCCGCACCGGTGACCACCGCCACCCTGTCTTGATTGGTCATGAACACTGCACTCCCTGAATGGCGATACAGGGCCGCTACAACAACGGCGCCTGAGTGGCGGCCATGCTAAAAGAATGCCTGCCGAACAACTACTCGCATTAAAAACCCCACACACAAGAGCCGTGCCCGTGTACCCGCCGTGGATTGCTCGCATTGCCAGGAATATTAAATATTCATGACCAAAGTTCGTTGTCGGCGGCGAAATGCGAGCAATTCAACGCCACCCTCAAGGCCGCCCCCACAAACGAACCATGGCGTACAACCAGCAGCCAGCAACCCCACGGCAGACAAGCGTTGCAGCGCGAAATCGAGTTTTACGCAAACAAACGCGAGTAGCCTTGCAAGTTCAACTTGCCTAGCATTTGAAACAACTTGAAACCCACTTTCAAGGGACCGAACAAGTTGCCGAGAAGTTTCAAGAACATTTCGCCAACTTCAAACAGAACAAACAAAAGGAAGTGCACCATGAGCCAGAAAGGCTTTGAGACCGTCATTGAAATCAAATACCGCGACACCGACTCGATGGGCCATGTAAGCAGCCCCATCTATTATGACTACATGCAACATGCCTACCTCTGCTACATGCACCACCTGCTGCAACTGCCAAAGAGCGAAAAACTGCCGCACATCATGGTGCGCAGCGAGTGCGACTACCTCAAGCAGGCCATGTACGGCGAAACCCTGGTGGTCAGCAGCGCCGTGGTGAAATTCGGCACCAAGAGCTTCGAGATCGAGCACACCATGCGCCGCCAGGACGATACCCACGAGGTGGTGGCCAGGGCCAAGTCGTACCACGTGATGTTCGACTACGACAAACAGGCCACCGTGCCTGTGCCCCAGGCATTCAAGGATCAGGTCCTGGCTTTCCAGGAAGGCTGAGCCGGCGCTCAGGGACGAACCGTTCGCCGACGCTCAGGCGCCCCGGCGAACCGACTGCAAAGGTACGCTCAATGAAACTCTCCTGGACTCCACAGCAGCTCGCGCTGCTGTCGACCTACCGCGCCATCGGCGTGGAACTGGCCGAGGCGCGGCGCAGCGCCGCCCCCGGTTTCGATCACTACGGCTGGCAGCGCCTGTGCGACGCGGGCCTGTGGAAGCTGGTCATCCCGCTCGAATACGGCGGCCTGGGTGAAGACTGGTGGGGCTTCAGTGCCGCGCTGGAAGGCCTGGCCTCGTCGATCCGCACGCCCGAGCTGCTGCTGTCGGTGATTGCCCAGGCCGGCATGGTCCGTGCCCTGATGCTCTACGGCAGCGACGCCCAGAAGGACCGCTACCTGAGCGCGATCCTGGCCGGCGCGCTGAGCGCCACCGGCATCGCCGAACCGGGCACCGGCACCGACGTGCGCAGTATCCACAGCCTGCTGACCCCGTGCGCGGACGGCTACCGGCTGACCGGCAGCAAGTTCAACATCGCCCATGCACCGGTGGCCGACTTCCTGCTGATCGTGACCCGCCTGGCCACCGACTCCAAGCACAACATCGCCCTGGTGATCATCGACAAGGACACCCCCGGCCTGACCCGTGGCGAGCCGGACGACAAGCTGGGCAACAAGCACCTGCCCACCGGCCCGCTGCACTTCGACAACCTGCCGGTGCCGGCCGAACAGGTACTGGGCGAGCCGGGCCGCGGCCTGCAGCAACTGATCAGGATCATCTCGCTGGGGCGTGCGTACTACGGCCTGGTAGCGGCCAACCTGCCCACGCCGTTCCTGGCCGAGGCCATGCACTACGCGGCCAACCGCCAGAGCTTCAACAGCGCCATCGACACCCACCAGTACGTGCAGAAGCGCCTGGTGGACATCGCCATGGGCATGGAGCGCAACCGCTGGATGGTGTACGCCGCGCTCGACCAGCTGCTGGGCAACGACCCCCAGGCGCTGATGAGCTGCTCGATCGCCAAGCTCGGCGCCGCGCAGGACTTCATCCACAGCGCCATCAGCCTGCTCAAGCTGTATGGCAGCCTGGGCTACCACGAAGGCGACATCGCCACCCTGGTCAAGGACGCGCTGGGCTTTGCCAGCGTGGGCGGTACCGAAGAGATGCACCAGAAGAACATCTTCAACCAGCTGCTGCGCCTGACCCAGGCCGGCTGATCCCGCAGCGCCCGCCCCTGCCACCTGCGCGCCCGGCCCCACCCGGCGCGCGGGCATGGCAGCGCGAGCGTGGGCGCCCTTGACCACTCCCCTTCCTGGTAGAGAACAGACCCGATGCCGATCGAATCGACTTTACTGCACGCAAGCCCTGTCGCCGCCCTGGCCCCGGTGCCCTTCGCCCAACCGTTCGATGACCACCTGGAACAGGCCGGCCTCGACGAGTTGCGCCAGCACCAATTGCTGCGCCTGCGCCAGACCCTGCTGCATGCCTACACCCATGTGGCCTGGTACCGCGAGCAGTTCCATGCACTGGACGTGCACCCCTACGACCTCAAGCACCTCGACGACCTGGCGCACTTCCCGCTGACCAGCAAGGCACAGTTGCGCGACCACTACCCCTTCGGCCTGTTCGCCGTGCCGATGGACCAGGTGCTGCGCCTGCATGCCTCCAGCGGCACCACCGGCCAGCCCACCGTGGTCGGCTACACGCGCAACGATATCGACGTGTGGGCCTCGCTGGTGGCGCGCTCGATCCGCGCTGCGGGCGGGCGGCGCGGCGACCGCATCCATATCGCCTATGGCTACGGCCTGTTCACCGGAGGCCTTGGCGCACACTACGGCGCCGAGAAACTGGGCTGCACGGTGATCCCGATGTCGGGCGGGCAGACCGCACGCCAGGTGCAGCTGCTCAAGGACTTCCAGCCGGACATCATCATGGTGACGCCGTCCTACATGCTCAACATCGCCGAAGAGATCGAACGCCAGGGCATCGACCCGCAGTCGCTGTCGCTGCGCGCCGGGATCTTCGGCGCCGAGCCGTGGGGCGGACAGATGCGCGGCGAGCTGGAACAGCGCCTGGGCATCAAGGCCCTGGACATCTACGGCCTGTCGGAAGTGATGGGCCCGGGGGTGGCCATGGAGCACCTCGACACCCAGGACGGCCCGACACTCTGGGAAGACCACTTCTACCCCGAGATCATCGACCCGGTCACCGGCGCGGTGCTGCCCGACGGGCAGTTCGGCGAACTGGTGCTGACCACCCTGAGCAAGGAAGCGCTACCGATGGTGCGCTACCGCACCCGCGACCTCACCCGCCTGTTGCCCGGCAACGGTCGCGCCATGCGCCGCATCGACCGCATCACCGGGCGCAGCGACGACATGCTGATCATCCGCGGGGTCAACGTGTTCCCCAGCCAGATCGAGGAGCAACTGCTCAAGCTGCTGATGTTCAGCCCGGTGTACCAGCTGCATGTCAGCCGCCAGGGTAACCTCGACGTGCTGGCCGTCCACGTCGAGCTGCGCCCGGAACACAGCGGCCTGAGCGCCCGGCAGCAACAGGCCGCCTGCCAGCAACTGAGCCACCAGATCAAGGTGCACGTGGGCATCAGCACCCACATCCAGCTGCACCCGTGCCACACCCTCAAGCGTTCCGAAGGCAAGGCCGGCAACGTCATCGACCTGCGCCGCCAGCCCTAGCGGCGCACCCTCTCTCAAGGATCACGAGGCTCCCCTACTCATGGACATGACCATTGGCGATTTTCTGCTGCGCCGCCTTCAGGAATTCGGCATCCGCCACCTGTTCGGCGTGCCCGGCGACTACAACCTGACCCTGCTCGAACAGGTCGAGGCGCTGCCCACGCTCGACTTCATCGGCAACTGCAACGAACTCAACGCGGCCTACGCGGCCGACGGCTACGCCCGCACCCAGGGCTTCGGCGCGGTGCTGACCACCTACGGGGTGGGCGACCTCAGTGCACTCAACGGCATCGCCGGCGCCTATGCCGAGCGGGTGCCGGTGATCATGGTGTCGGGCATGCCGCCGCTGCACGCGATCATCGACCGGGCCCTGATGCACCACACCCTGGGCGACGGCAACTACGACAACATCATGGTGACCCTGCGCCAGTTCACTGTGGCCCAGGCGCGCATCACCGTGGAAAACGCCGCCATGGAAATCGACCGCGTATTGCAGACCTGCTACCGCGAACGCCGCCCGGTGTACCTGCAACTGCCCAGCGACCTGGCCACCCTGCCGATCGAGGTGCCCGACACGCCGCTGCAACTGAGCGAGCCGCGCAGCGAGCCGGGGCAACTGCAGGCGGTGGTACGGGCGCTGGTGGCACGCCTGGATGCCGCCAGCTCGCCGGTGCTGCTGGTGGACATGGACGTGGCGCGCTTTGGCCTGGTGCCCCAGGTGCTCGAGCTGATCGAGCGCTTCGACCTGCCCTTCGCCTGCCTGCCGCCGGCCAAGGCCATGCTGCCCGAGTCGCACCCGCTGTTCCTCGGCACCTACGCCGGTGCCGGCTCCGCGCCCGGCGTGCGTGCGGCACTGGAGCAATCCGACTGCGTGATCAGCCTTGGCGCACGCTTCACCGACACCAGCACCGCGCTGTTCTCCCACAGCTTCATGGACGGCGCGCTGATCCAGCTGCACGCCTACGCGGCCTCGATCGCCAGGCAGCACTACACCGCCGTGAGCCTGGGCCAGGTGCTCCAGGCGCTGGGCCAACAGGCGCTGGCACGCGAGCGCCGCGCCCAGCGCATCCCGCCGTTCAGTGCCAGCCCGGCGTTCGCCGCGCTGTCGGGCAAGCCGCTGAGCCAGCTGCGCTTCTGGCAGCGCATCGGCCACCTGATCGAAGCCGACGACCTGGTCATCGCCGAAAGCGGTACCTCGTCGGCGGGCATCAGCGGCCTGCGCCTGCCGACCGGGGCAACCTGCATCACCCAGCCGATCTGGGGTTCGATCGGCTACACCCTGCCCGCGCTGCTGGGCAGCCTGCTGGCCGCACCGACACGCCGCCAACTGCTGTTCATCGGCGACGGCTCGTTGCAGATGACCGTGCAGGAGCTGTCGACGATTCTGGCGCACAACCTCAAGCCGGTGATCTTCCTGATCAACAACGATGGCTACACCATCGAACGGCTGATCCTGGGCGAGCATGCCAGCTACAACGACGTGAACCCCTGGCGCTATGCGCAACTGGCCAGCGTGCTGGACACCCGCGAGCGCTCGCGCAGCTTCACCGTGCACACCGAGGACCAGCTCGAAGATGCGCTGGCCCAGGCCGCACAGGCCGACACGCTGGTGTTCATCGAAGTGGTGATGGAGCGCATGGACGCGCCCGAATCGCTCAAGCGCTTTGCCCGGCTGTTCGCCGAGTTCGACTACGGGCTGCAACCGGCCAGCCTGCCGGCGATTGCCGGCTGAAGGCCGCGCCCGGGCGAGTCGCTCGCCCGGGCGCGGCAGGGTGCATCAGGCGATGGAACGAACCACGCCGCCATCCACGCGCAGGGCTGCGCCGGTGGTGGCGCTGGCCTGGCGCGAGGCCAGGTAGACCACCATGTTGGCGACCTCCTCGACCGTGGCCAGGCGCTTGATGACCGAGCTGGGGCGGTGCTCGGCAATGAACCGGGCCTCCAGCGTCTCGCTGTCCACCCCCTGCTCCCTGGCCATCTGGCTGAAGTAGCCGCCCACGCCTTCGGAGCGGGTCGGGCCCGGCAGCACCGCATTGACGGTCACGCCGGTACCGGCCAGGGTCTCGGCCAGCCCGCGGGAAATCGCCAGCAGAGCGGTCTTGGTGGTGCCGTAGTGCACCATCTCGGTCGGGATCTGCAGCGCCGATTCACTCGACAGGAACAGCACCCGGCCCCACTCGCGCGTGGCCATGCCCTTGGCGTAATGGCGCGACAGGCGCACCGCGCTCATCACGTTGACCTCGAAGAAGCGCTGCCAGTCCTCGTCGCTGATCTCGAAGAAGCCCTTGGGCTCGAAGATGCCCAGGTTGTTGACCAGGATGTCGGTTTCCGGCTCCTTGGCAAACAAGATGTCCGCCCCCTCGGCCGTGCCCAGGTCGGCCGCAATGCCCTTGACCTTGGCCCCCGGCAACTTGCGCTGGATCTGTTCGACGGCGCGCGTGACACGGGCCTTGGTGCGCCCGTTGACCACCACCTCGGCACCGGCCTCGGCCAGCCCGTGGGCAATGGCAAAGCCGATACCGGCGGTGGAGCCGCTGACGATCGCACGCTTGCCGTGCAAGGAAATATTCATACCTGCGTCCTTTTCTGGATGACATGTGAACCCCGGCGTGGCGCCGGCCGTGCCGGGGCACGGCCGGCGCAGGCCTCATGGGTGCTTTGACCGCTGCCCTCGATCGAGTTCAGCGCTGGCCTGGGCCGGTGGGGCAAATGACTGCCAGCCCCCGCCCAGGGATTTGTACAGGCCGACCATGGCCAGCGACACCGCCGCCGAGCTTTCGACCCACTGCTCCTGGTTGGCCAGCAAGGCGCTCTGCACGGTCAGCACGTTGAGGAAGTCGACCGCGCCCTCCACGTACTGGTTGCGCGCGGTGTCCAGCGCCACCCGGCTCTGGCGCACCGCTTCGTCGAGCAGGTCGCGGCGCAGCTGGCTGGCGTTGTACAGGCGCAGCACATCGTCGATCTCGTGCCAGGCGCGCAGCACCACCTGCTGGTACTGCACAGCCGCTTCCTGCTGCTGCGCCTCGCGCAGCTTGAGCACGCCGGTCAGGCGCCCGCCTTCGAAGATCGGCAGGCTCAACTGCGGGCCGATGGCAAACCGGCGCGAACTCCAGTTGCCGAAGTCCGACAGTTGCAGCGACTGGAACCCCGCGCTGCCCGACAGGCGGATGCTCGGATAGAAGTTGGCCTTGGCCACCCCGATGCTGGCCGTGGCGGCGTGCAGTTGCGCCTGTGCCTGGCGGATGTCGGGGCGCCGCTCGGCCAGCTCCGAGGGCAGGCCCATGGCAAAGCGCTGCGCGGTCTGCGGCATCGGTGCCGGTTGCAGCAGTTCGTTCTGCAGGCTGCGTGGCGGTTCGGCCAGCAGCAGGCTCAGGGCGTTGATCAGTTGCGCCTGGCGGTCTTCCAGGGTGGGCAGGCGCGCCTCGATGGACGCCACCTGCGCCTTGGCCTGGGCCACGTCGAGGTTGGTCGCCACGCCATCGTTCAGGCGCATCTGCGACAGGCGCAGGCTGTGGCGCGACACGTCGAGGTTCTCGCGGATCACCGCCAGGGTGCTCTGCACCGCACGCAGCTGGATATAGTCGTGGGCGGTCTCGGCCAGCAACGACAGCAGCACGCCCTGGCGGTCGTTTTCGGCCACCTCGACGCTGGCGTCGGCGGCCTCCACCTCACGCCGCACCCGGCCCCACAGGTCCAGTTCCCAGGCAGCGGTGAAGTCGCCCTGCCACAGGTTGAAGGCCGACTTGCCGTTCTTGCCGGACGGGTCGTTGAGGCCATCCTCGCTGTTGCGGGCGCGGCTGTAGTTGCCGTTCAGGTCGACCGACGGGTACTGCTCGGAGGCAATGCTGCTGCGCACCGCGCGGCTCTGCATCAGCCGGGCGGTGGCCACCTGCAGGTCCAGGTTGCGTTCGACCGCGCGCTGTACCAGTGACGACAGCTGCGCATCGTTGAACTGCTCCCACCAGCGCGCCTGCAGCGGTGTCGCCTCGGGCTGGCTGGGGCCGGCCTTCTCCTGCAGGGTCGGCCAGGCCGACGGCGCGGTGGAGCGCGGCGCTTCGAAATCGGGGCCCAGGCTGCAGGCGCCGAGGGTCAGCGTGGCGCCCAGCAGCAAGGGCGAAGTAGCCTGTGCGAAGTTCATCGAGCGCTGACCTCGTTGCCGGCCTGGGCCCTGGCCGGGCTCTGGGTATCAATTTTGGCGATCACCGACATGCCCACGCGCAGGCGGCTGAGCAATGGCTGGTCGGCGTCGAGCACGATCTTCACCGGGATGCGCTGCACCACCTTGGTGAAGTTGCCGGTGGCGTTGTCCGGCTTGACTGCGGCAAAGGTCAGGCCGGTGGCCGGGGCCACGCTCTGCACATGGCCGCGCAGCTGTTCACCGGCAAAGGTATCCACGCTCACCAGCACTGCCTGGCCTGGCTGCACGTGGGTCAGCTGGGTTTCCTGGAAGTTGCCGACCACGTAGGCCTGCGCCAGCGGCACCACCGAGAGCAGCCGTGCGCCCGGGTTGACGTAGGCGCCCACGCGCACGGCGCGCTCGCCGACCATGCCGTCGATGGGTGCGACGATCTGCGTGTAGGACAGGTCCAGGCGGGCACGGTCCAGCGCGGCCTCGGCATGCTTGAGGCCGCCCTGGGCCGCCTCCACCTGCGCGGTGAGAATGTCCACCTGCTTGCGTGCCGCGGCCAGCGCCGCACGGGTGTTGGCCAGGCGAGCCTGGGCCTGATCGACCCGGCTGCGCGCCTGCTGGGCGTTCTGCACGGTGCCGGCGCCCTGCTCGGCCAGGCGGGTGTGACGGGTCAGTTCATGGTTGGCGAACGCCAGCGCCGCCTCGTCGGCAGCCACCGTGGCCTGGGCCTGGGCGATCAGCGAAGCCTGGCGTTCGAGGGTGGCGCGGGCGTTCTGGTACTGCGCGCGGGACATCAGCAACTGCGCGTCGGCGGCGGCCAGCGCCGCCTGGAAGTCGCGGTCGTCGATCTGCGCCAGCACCTGGCCGGCCTTGACCTGCTGGTTGTCCTCGACGTGGACCGCCTTGATGAAGCCCGACACCTTGGGCGCCACCACGGTGTAGTCGGCCGTGACGTACGCATCGTTGGTGGACTGCGTGCCGCCGCTGCCGAACAGCGCGGGCAGCGCCACATAGGCCAGGCCGGCGACGACGATCACCGCCACGGCGATCAGGGTGAGTCTGGAAGTTTTACTTGAGGTCATGTCTTTCTCTCTCGACGGGACTAGGCCACTGCACGCGGCGGGTAGATCCGGGTAGGCACAAAGGGAATCAGCACGATCAGCGCCAGTGCCAGCAGCGCCATGCACAGGTAAAGGTCGGCCGAGGTCAGCACCACGGCCTGCTCATGGATGCGCCTGGCCAACCCCGGCGCATCGCTGGCGGCCAGCGGCGAGTTGCCCAGGTTGTCCACCAGCATGTTGGAGTGGAAATGCCGGCGCACCGTGGTCAGGGCCTCCAGCACCCCGGCGGCCACCACCGAAGCCAGGCCCTTGATGGTGTTGAACCAGGCCGAGGCGAACGGGCCGTCCTGCGGGGTCATGCCGCCGGTGGCGAGCATCAGCAGCGGGATCACCGCCATCGGCTGGCCGAAGATCTGGAACAGTTGCAGCACATAGAAGTTTTCGCGCACCCACTGCGAGGTGATCTGCGTGCCGCCCAGGCATGACATGGCGAGCATGCCCAGGCCGATGGCCAGCACCCAGCGGCAGTCCACCGCGCGGATGTTGCACAGCGCCGCGGTCAGCGGCAGCGCCAGCAGTTGCGGCAGCGCCACCAGCAGCATCACCGGGCCGCTGTGCACGGGCCGATAGCCCTGGACCTGGGCCAGGTAGTTGGTGGGGATGATGATCACGGCCGACAGCACCACCAGCACCCCGCCCAGGGTGATCAGGGCGTGGGTCAGGTTGCGGTTGCGCAGCATCTGCAGCTTGAAGAACGGCAGCGGGTGCGACCATTCGTTGATCATGAACAGCACCAGCAGCACCACCCCGCCGCCCAGCAGCCAGCAGATCAGCGGCGAGTTGAACCAGCCCATGCGGTCGCCCTGGGACAGGCCGATCACGATCGAGCAGATGGCCGGCAGCCCCAGCAACAGGCCGCGCCAGTCGAACTGCTTGAAGCGCTCCAGGCGCAACGGGTCCTGCGGCAGGCCCCAGGCCACGCAGCCCATGGCCACCAGCGAGGGCAGGATGATCTGCCAGAACGCCCACTGCCAGCCGACATACTCGGTCCACATGCCCGCCAGCGGCAGGCCCAGGCTCGGCCCGAAGGTTGCGGTCAGGGCGTAGCCGGCCAGGCCGTAGAGCTTGATGCCGGGGGGCAGAAAGCGCAGCGCCACGCTCATCAGCATCGGCGGCAGCGCGCCCCCGGCAAGGCCTTGCAGGGTGCGCAGCAGCATCAGGCTTTCGAGGTTGGGTGCAAACGGGCAGAGCAGCCCCAGTACGGCAAAGGCGCCGATGGCACACAGGGTGAAGCGGCGCAGCGAGAAGGTCACCGAGCACCAGGGCGCAAAGGCCATGGCCGACACCGAGGTGGCCGAGTACAGCGCCACCAGCCAGGCCCCTTCGTCGGCGCCGATGTGCATCCCGCCACGGATGTCGGCCAGGGCCATCTTGGTGACCATCTCGTTGAGGCCGGCGCACAGCACCGCCAGCAGCACGCCGACCAGGCCCACCACGATACGCAGGCCGAAGGCAGCCGGGGCGGCCGGTTTGGCAGGCGCCGCGGCGGGCGCCGGGGTGGCCCCCAAGGGCGCCTGGGCCGCCAGCGACGTCATGGCCGGCCCCCGCCCACAGGCGCTGAAGCACGGCAGAAAAAAGGCACACACATGGCAGGAGGACTCCGGGTAGTTAAGTACCCGGCAAGTCTATGGAGGCCAATAGATGACGAAAACTGACATATTCGCAGTTTATTGCTGCGTCAAACGCAATCCACAAAAGCCGTCGATAACGCGTGCCTGCCCCGGGCTCAGGCGTAGTGCCTGGAGCAGCATTCCTTGAGGGTCTGGCGCAACCAGCGGTGGGCGGGGTCGTTGTCGAAGCGCGGGTGCCAGGCCTGCATGATGGTTACCGCCTCCAGCGCCATCGGGATGCGGAACGAGCGCAGCGGCAGGCCGAGCCGGGCCACGCTCATCAGCACGTGCTCGGGTAGCGCCAGCAGCAACTCGGAGTCGGGCAGCGAGAACATCGCCGAATGAAAGCTCGGGGTGATCAGCGCCACGCGCCGCTGCAGGCCCATGCCGG
Organism: Pseudomonas palmensis; assembly: GCF_049942755.1. NCBI lineage: Bacteria > Pseudomonadati > Pseudomonadota > Gammaproteobacteria > Pseudomonadales > Pseudomonadaceae > Pseudomonas > Pseudomonas palmensis. Next base: position 3,231,758 of record NZ_CP187958.1, on the reverse strand, counting down.
CCAGCGCCGCATCGATCGGGCCGGCGGCGCGGCCACGGCGCGACACGCTGATCTGCTCGTAGCCGGCGAAGCGCTCGGGGGTGATCTCGTCATCGAAGATCGGGTGATCGACCCGCGCCAGGCCGACGAAGGTGGTGGAGAACAGGCTCTGCACCTTGATCTCGGGGCCGAGGTTGCGCGTGGCACTGATGTACAGGTCCAGGCGCCCGTCGCGCAGTGCGGCGTCCTCGTCGCCGCCCTCGCCTTCGGGCACGAAGCGCAGCACCGTGTGCGGCGCCTGTTCGCGCATGGTTTCCAGCAGGGGCGCGGCAAAGGGCGCGATGAATACATCGTTGGCGCGCAGGTTGAAGGCCCGTTCCAGGCTCTGCAGGTCGACCTCGTCACTGGAACTGAACACCTGGTTGGCCTGCTCCACCACGCTGCGCACCTGACTGCGCAGGGCCATGGCCTTGGGCGTGGGCACCAGGCCGCGGCCGGCGCGCACCAGAATCGGGTCACCCACCGCATGGCGAATGCGCGTCAGGGTACGGCTCATGGCCGCGGGGCTCAGGTTCATCCGCCGCGCCGCGCCGACCACACTGCCTTCATCGAGCAGCGCATCCAGCGCGACCAGCAAATTCATATCTGGAAAGTGCATGGCAAGCATCCATTCATTGCTTCGTTGAGTCCGGGGCAAAGCTTAACAGTTTCCGCCGCGCTCACAGCCCCTGCATGTGGCGCAACTAGTCATTGCACGCTGCACCATTTACCGCGCCGCATGCTTTTTTCAAGAATGCTGCTCTTTGCACAGTGAGTGGACCCTGCCCCATGTACAGCGTCGTTTTGATCGCCATCGATGGCTCGCCACGCAGCCACGGCATCCTGGAAACCGTCAGCACGTTCTGCGAGCAGACCCGTCATCGCCTGCATGTGCTGCTGGCGGTCGACCGTGCCTACGCACTGCCCGAACAGGACGGCCACATCAGCCCGCAGGACGAAACCGAATACCCGGCGGCCAGCCATGAACAGCAGGTGGCCGACATGAGCATGCTGCAGGCGGTGACCCACCTGCGCGAACGCGGCTTCCAGACCGAAGGCAACCTGGTCAATGGCGACCCGGTGTCGAGCATCGTCGCCGAGGCCAAGCGCCTGGGCAGCGACCTGATCGTGATGGGCCACCGCCACCTGTCGCGGCTGGACCGCATGTTCGACCCCTCGATCAGCAGCAAAGTCATCGACAAGGCCGGTTGCCCGGTACTGGTCGATGCGCGTCATCTCTGACGCCCCCTTGCACTCACCCCTTGAACGAGACTACACGGATGAAACTCGATTACCTGCTGCTGGAACAGATTGACGCGGTGGCGCTGATTCGCCTCAACCGGCCGCTGTCGCTCAATGCCCTGTGCGCCGAACTGGCGGCGGAGCTGGCCGGCGTGCTCGACCGCCTGGAACAGGACCGCAGCGTGCGCGCCGTGGTGCTGACCGGCACCGACACGGTGTTCGCCGCCGGGGCCGACATAATGGCCATGCGCAACCGCAACTACATCGACGTGTACACCAGCGACTTCGTGACCGTGGACTGGGAGCGCCTGGCCAGCTTTCGCAAGCCGGTGATCGCCGCGGTGGCCGGCTACGCACTGGGCGGTGGCTGCGAGATGGCGCTGATGTGCGACTTCATCATCGCCGCCGAGAGCGCGCGCTTCGGCCAGCCGGAAATCAAGCTGGGGACCATCCCCGGTGCCGGCGGCAGCCAGCGCCTGGCGCACTTCATCGGCAAGGCCAAGGCCATGGACATGGTGCTCACCGGGCGCACCCTGGACGCCCACGAAGCCGAGCGCTGCGGCCTGGTGAGCCGGGTGGTGAGCGACGCGGCGCTGCTCAACGAAGCCTTGCGTGTCGCGGCGCGGATCGCCGGCTACTCCGGGCCGGTAGCGATGATGGCCAAGGAGGCGGTGAACGGCGCCTTCGAAACCACCTTGAGCGAAGGCGTGCGCCAGGAGCGCCGGCTGTTTCATTCCACCTTCGCCATCGAGGACCAGAAGGAAGGCATGGCCGCCTTCGCCGAGAAGCGCGAGCCGCAGTTCATGCACCGCTGAACGTTCGCCATGGCAGCGGCACGCGCTCAATCGCGCGGCTTGACCACCACCGTGCAGGTGGTGCCCGCTGCCAGCAGGAAGCCTTCGGGCACCTCGTCGATGTGGATGCGCACCGGTACCCGCTGGGCCAGGCGCACCCAGTTGAAGGTGGGGTTGACGTCGGCGATCAGCTCGCGGCTTTCAGGGTTGTCGCGGTCATAGATGCCGCGCGAGATGCTCTCCACATGCCCCTTGAGCACCTCGCCGCTCATCATCTGCAGGTCGGCCTGATCGCCCACCTTCACGTGCGGCAGCTTGGTCTCCTCGAAGAAGCCGTAGACCCAGAACGAGTCCTTGTCGACCACCGCCATCTTCGGCTCACCGGTGCGCGCATAGTCGCCGCGGTGCACGTTGAGGTTGGTCACGTAGCCGTCCACCGTGGCCAGGATGCGCGTGCGCTTGAGGTCCAGCTCTGCCGCCGCCAGCTGCGCCTGGGCCTGCTGGTAGTCAGCCAGGGCCGAGTTGGCGATGTTGCTGGCGTCGTCGCGGTTCTCCCTCGAGATCACCAGGTTGTCCATGTCGGCACGCCGGTGCGCATTGACCTTGCGCATCTCCCAGGTGGCCTTGCGCGAGGCTACCAGCGCCTGCGCCTGCCTGACCGCCACCTCGTAGTGCTCGGGGTCGATCTGGATCAGCAGGTCGCCCTTCTTCACCAGCTGGTTGTCGCGCACCGGCACGTCCACCACATACCCGGGCACGTCGGCGGCCACGTTGATGATGTCGGCGCGTACCCGCCCGTCGCGGGTCCAGGGCGTGTTCATGTACTGCACCCACAATTGCCGGCCGATCGCCACGGCAGCTGCCAGTACCAGCAAGGTGGCGATCAGGCTGAAAAACTTTTTCATCGACTAGGGTCTCAACGGTAGACGGTCAGCGCCATGGCGCCAAAGAGGCAAATGAACAGGCACAGGCGCAGCAGCGCCGGGTGCCAGAAAAAACGGTAGCCGTCATGCCCGGCAATGAACCGGTCCAGCCCCCAGGCAAGCCCTGCGGCGAACAGGAACATCAAGGTCATGGTGGGCATGTACAGGCCGTGGAAGGCGATTTCACGGGGCATCGGGCAGTCCTTGCGTCGCGGGCAGGTGGGCCAGCGGCGATTGTGGGTCGAGCAGCGAGGTACGGATGAAGTGCAGGTAGCTCTGCACCCGGCGCAGGGCCGAGGTGTCGAAGTGCCGGGCAAAAGGTTCGTCGGTGGCCTGCACGCGGCTGATCGCATGGTCCACTGCCACCAGCGCACGCTCGTGATTGCTGGCGGTGGGCTGCAGGAACAGCCGCGCCAGCGCCCGGCCCATCACGCGGATGGCCTGGCGCCAGGGCTGGGACTCGGCATAGCACGGGTGCACCGGGAGTATCGCCTGTTCCTTGCGCAGCTCGATGATCGCGTGGCCCACCTCCAGCACCACGAACATCCAGCGCAGCAGCTTGCTCTGCACCTGGGGCTGGCCCACGGCCAGGCCATAGGCCTGGTGCAGCAGGTCACGGGTGCGGCTCTCGAACGCCGAGCCCAGCCCGCGCAGGCGCCCGCTGATGGCGAACAGCACCTGGCCGCGCAGGTCCTGCTCCAGGCGGCTCCACAGCCAGCGGCTGTTGGGCGGCAGGATGATCGCCCCGGCCGCCGCGCACACCAGCATGCCGATGACCATGGCGATGTAGTCGTTGACGAAGGTGTAGGGGTTGTAGACGGTGAGGTTGTCGGGCACCGAGCCGGTCGAGAAGAAGATCAGCAGGCCCAGGCCATAACCGGCGTAGGCCGGGCGCGAGGCCAGGAACGCGCCCACCACGAACACCGGCGCCAGCACCATGCACAGCAGCGGGAAGCCGTCGATCCAGGGGAACACGAAGAAGGTTTCGAAGAACCCCACCAGCGCGCCGAACAGGGTGCCGCAGGCCATCTGGAACGACATGCGCTTGGGGTTGGGGGTGGCCGCCGACAGGCCCACGGTGGCCGCCGCGATCAGGGTCATCATGGCCCCGCTGGGCCACGCCGTGGCCAGCCAGAAGCTGCCCAGCACCAGCAGGATGAACGCGGCCCGCACGCCGGCGGCCAGCGACACCAGCCAGTTGGTCTGGGCCACGTAGGGTTCGTCCCATTGCTCACGGGCGTGGCTATGCTCGGCCAGCGAGGCGTGGGTCTGGGCATAGCTGTGCAGGTCGTCGACGAAGCGGTACAGCAGTTCGTAGGCGGTGTGAAAGTCGAGCAGGTCGGCGTCGCTGGGCGCGGTGTCGAGGTAGGCGGCGCGCAGGCTGCGTACCCGCTCGGGCAGGTCGTCCTTGTAGGCGGCCAGTTGCTCGGCCAGGCGTGCGGCATCGGCGTGGGTCAGCGAGCGCCCGGCATAGCCGTCGAGCAGGTTGGCCAGAGCATCGAGGCCCGGCTCGATGGCCGTGACGATCTGCAGCGGGCCGCGCTGGCGCAGGCGCTCGAGCAGTTGGTGCAGGGCGTTGAAGCGCGTGGTGATGGCCATGAACTCGCTGTTCATGCGGCCCAGGCGGCCGTTGCGCCGGCGCATGTGCGGGTCTTCGAAGGCGGTCACGCTGCGCAGGCTTTCCAGGCCCACCGCCTCGGCGATGAAGCGCACGTTGCTGCTTTCGAAGCGGTCGCGCTGGCTGTCGCCGCGCAGGCCTTCGGCGACGAAGCCGGCGAACACGCCAAAGCGCTGGTACAGGGCGTTGCGCATCGAGGCACTGGCCGACTGCGGCAGGATCGCGGCGCTGACCAGGGTCGACACCAGGATGCCCAGGGAGATCTCCAGCACCCGCCACACTGCCGCCATGAATGCACCGTCGGGGTGCTGCAGGGCCGGCAGGCCGACCATGGCCGCGGTGTAGCCGGCCAGCACGAAGCCATAGGCGCGAAAGTTGCGGTAGCGCATCGCCCCCGCCGAGCAGATGCCCACCCAGATCGCCAGGCTGGGCAGGAACAGCTCGGTGTTCTGCGGGAAGATCGCGATCAGCGCGACCATCACCGACGAACCGGCCAGGGTGCCGAGCAGGCGGTAGAAGCTCTTGGCGAACACGTGGCCGCTCTGCAACTGCATCACGATGAACACGGTGATCATCGCGGTGCGCGGCTGCGGCAGCTCCAGTCGCATGGCCAGCCACAGGGTGAGAAACGCCGCGCTCAGCACCTTGAAGATGTACACCCAGGTGACGCCGTCGCTACGCGCCCATTCGAAGAAGCCGCGACGCCATTCAAGTGATGCCAGCCAGCGAAACGGCAGGGTCATGGCGCTCATTTGTCGAACACCGCCAGGGTGCGCGGGGTGGCCGGTGCGTCCTGCTTATCCGGCGTCGGCACATCGTTGCCGGCGCCCAGCCCACCGCCCAGGGCGGTGACCAGTTCGGCATGCGCGGTCAGGCGCGCGGCCTGCACCTGCTGCTGGATCTGCTGCTGGCGAAACAGCAGGGTCTGCGCATTGAGCACGTTGAGGTAGTCGGTGAGGCCGCGCTGGAACGCGATCATGGCGATGTCGTAGGTCTTCTGCGCCGAGGCCACCGACTCGGCGGCAAAGTGCTGCTGCTCGTCCATCGAGTGGCGGCGGATCAACTGGTCGGACACCCCCTTGAGGGCCTCGACCACGGTCTGGTTGTAGCGCGCCACGGCGATGTCGTAGCCGGCCGAGGCCACGCCCAGTTGCGAGCGCAGGCGGCCACCGTCGAACACCGGCAGGCTGATGGCCGGGCCGACGTTGTAGTTGAACTTGCGCCCGGTGAGAAACTCCAGCGCACCGCCGCCGGTGGCCATGAAGCCGAGCCCGCCGACCAGGTCGACGTTGGGGAAGAAGCCGGCATGCGCCACATCGATACCGCGCGCCTGGGCCGCCACCTGCCAGCGGCTGGCAACCACGTCGGGACGCTGCCCCACCAGCTCGGCAGGCAGCGCCGACGGCAGCTTGAGTGCGGTGGCCAACGAGAGATTCGGCCGCTGCAACTGCGCGCCCTCGCCCGGGCCCTTGCCGGCCAGCGCGGCCAGCTGGTTGCGCGCCAGGGCGATTTCTTCATCGAGGCTGTCGAGCTGGCGATGGGTTTCGGGCAGCGGCGTCTGCGCCTGGCTGACCTCGAAATGGGTGCCGATGCCGCCGGCCAGGCGCCGTTCGGCCAGGGCCAGGATCTGCTCCTGCTGGGCCAGCTCGGCCTTGACGATGTCGCGCTGGGCAAAGTGCAGCGACAGCTGGATGTACACCTTGACGATGTTGTTCTGCAGTTCAAGCTGCGCCTGGCGCGCCTGGGCCACGCTCATGTGGGCCATGTCCACGGCCTGCTCGCTGGCATTGCGCTCGCGGCCCCACAGGTCCAGCGCATAGCTCAGCCCCAGGGTGGCATTGTTGTCCCAGGTGTTGGCACCGGACAGCGCGCCAGGGCCATAGAACTGATCTTCGGGCCAGTTGTGGCGCTTGAGGCTGGACTGGCCGTTGACCTGCAGTTTTTCGTCGGCCTCGATCACCCCGGCCATGGCCCTGGCTTCACGCACGCGGGCAGCGGCCATGGCCATGGTCGGGCTGCCCTGGAGCGCCAGGGCGATCCAGCGCGCCAGTTGTGGGTCGCCATAGGCTTGCCACCATTGCTGGTCGGGCCAGTGGGCATCCTGCGCGGCTGCTCGGATGGCCGCGTCGGTGGTCAGGGTATTGGCTTGCAGCGTCTTGCTTTGCGGGGCGATGCCCCAGGTTCCGATACAGCCGCTCAAGGTCAAGCTAAAGGCACAGACACTGAGCGCATTCAGCGCTCTGATGATGCGACGCGGCACAGCTGCGAGTTCCCGACTAGAAGGTGGATGACGCTAGGTGACGCAATTCTAGGGGGCCGCCGCACTGGCGATAAGCGTGCTTTACTGCGAATCTTTGTTACGAAAACCGCGATAATCCGGCTTTAGTCTGAAGACTGCTTTGGTTACTTCATGTCACAATTCTGTCGTCTTCCTTGAGAGCGCCCCATGGACACCCTGCAAAACATGCGTGCTTTCAGTTGCGTCGCGCAAGTCGGCAGTTTCACCGCCGCTGCCGTGCAACTGGATACGACCACCGCGAACGTGTCGCGGGCGGTTTCCAATCTTGAAGCGCACCTGCAAACCCGCCTGCTCAACCGCACCACCCGGCGCATCGCACTGACCGAAGCGGGCAAGCGCTACCTGATGCGCTGCGAGCAGATCCTCACCTACGTGGAGGAAGCCGAGGCCGAGGCCAGCGACGCGCATGCGCGCCCGGCCGGGCAACTGAAGGTGCACTCGATGACCGGCGTGGGCCAGCATTTCGTCATCGATGCCATCGCCCGCTACCGCGAAACGCACCCCGACGTGACCTTCGACCTGACCATGGCCAACCGCGTGCCCGACCTGCTGGACGAGGGCTACGACGTGTCCATCGTGCTCGCCAGCGAGCTGCCGGACTCGGGTTTCGTGTCGCAGCGCCTGGGCATCACCTACAGCATCGTGTGCGCCTCGCCCGAATACGTGAAGCGCCACGGCGTGGCGCACAAGCCGGCCGACCTGCTCAAGCACGCCTGCCTGCGCATGGTGAGCCCGGTGATCCCGCTGGAAAAATGGCTGTTCGACGGCCCCGAGGGCCAGGAGGTGGTGAACATCACCCAGGCGCCCTTCCAGGTGAACTCGGCCGATGCCATGAAGGCGGCGATCCGCAGCGGCATGGGCGTGGGCGTGCTGCCGATCTACTCGGCCATCGACGGCCTGCGCGACGGCAGCCTGGTACGGGTGATGCCCGAGTACCGCCTGCAGGAGCTGAACCTGTACGCGATCTACCCTTCGCGCCAGTACCTGGATGCGAAGATCAAGACCTGGGTCGAGTACCTGCGCAACTCGCTGCCGGAGATCCTCGCGGCCCACGAGGCCGACCTCAAGACCCACGAGCTGCTCATCGCCACCTGAAATCTTGCTGCACAGGGGCGGCGGAGAATGATAGCGTGCTACCCATTCTCCCCTGCCCGCAGCGAGTTCGCCGATGAAAAAGACCGTACTGGCCTTCAGCCGCATCACCGCCCCGATGGTCGAGCGTCTGCAGCAAGACTTCAACGTGATCGTGCCCAACCCCAAGCTGGGCGACATCAATGCCCAGTTCAACGAAGCGCTGCCCCAGGCCCACGGCCTGATCGGGGTGGGGCGCAAGCTGGGCGAAGCGCAGCTGCACAACGCTGAGCAGCTGCAGGTGGTATCGAGCGTGTCGGTGGGTTACGACAACTACGACCTGGCCTACTTCAACCAGCGCGGCATCGCCCTGACCAACACCCCTGACGTCCTCACCGAAAGCACCGCCGACCTCGGCTTTGCGCTGATCATGAGCGCGGCGCGGCGGGTGGCCGAGCTGGACGCCTGGACCAAGGCCGGCGAATGGAAAGCCACCGTGGGCCCGGCACACTTTGGCAGCGACGTGCATGGCAAGACGCTGGGCATCGTCGGGCTGGGCAACATCGGCGCGGCGATTGCGCGGCGTGGCCGGTTCGGCTTCAACATGCCGGTGATCTACAGCGGCAACAGCCGCAAGACCGCGCTGGAGCAGGAACTGGGCGCGCAGTACCGCAGCCTGGATCAACTGCTGGCCGAAGCCGACTTCGTGTGCCTGGTGGTGCCGTTGGGGGCCAACACCAGGCACCTGATTGGCGAGCGCGAACTGAAGCTGATGAAGCCCAGTGCGTTTCTGGTCAACGTGTCGCGAGGGCCGGTGGTGGATGAGGCGGCGCTGGTGGCGGCGTTGCAGCAGGGCACGATTCGCGGTGCAGGGCTGGATGTGTACGAGAAGGAGCCGCTGAGCGATTCGCCGCTGTTCCAGCTGGCCAATGCGGTGACCTTGCCGCATGTGGGCTCGGCTACGGCCGAAACCCGCGAGGCGATGGCCAACCGTGCCATCGACAACCTGCGCGCGGCACTGCTGGGCGAGCGCCCGCGCGACCTGGTGAACCCGCAGGTGTGGAAGTAAGGCTGCCATTCGCCAGCAAGGCGGGCTCCTGCAAGGGTTACGCGGCCCTGGTAGGCGCCGGCCTTGCCGGCGAAGGCGTCACCACCCGCCCCTTCCTGAACACCAGCACATTGCCCAGCATCACCAGCACCAGCCCGCCCAGCGCCGGCGCTGTCCACTGGTACCCCTCGTAGAACGCCGACACGTTCAGCGCCACCAGCGGGAACAGCACCGTGCAGTACGCCGCACGCTCCGGCCCCATGCGCCCCACCAGCGTCAGGTACGCGGTAAAGCCGATCACCGACCCCGGGATCACCAGGTACAGCAGCGACCCCACATACCGCACATTCCATTCCATCGCGAACGGAATACCGCTGACCACGCAGTACAGCGCCAGCATTCCGGCCCCGTAGAGCATGCCCCAGGCATTGGTGGTCATCGGCCGCAAGCCGGCCTTCTGCTGCAGGCTCGAGAGCATGTTGCCCGCCGAGAAACACAGCGTACCCAGCAACGCCAGGCCCAGGCCGATCAGGGTTTCGCGGCTGGCCGCATGCCCGGCCAGCTCCGGCCAGAACAGCAGCCCCAACCCGCCCAGCCCCAGCGCGCCACCCGCCAGCACGTTGGCCGCCACCTGCTGCCCGAAGAACACCCGCGCATTGAGTGCGTTCCATAGCGTGGCGGTGGAGAACACCACCGCGATCAGGCCGCTGGGAATCCACTGGCTGGCCGTCAGAAAGCACATGAAGTTCACGCAGAACAGGCACAGCCCCTGCGCCAGGCAGATCAGGTGCCCGCGCCGGTTCATCACTTGCAGGCGCCGCCCGATCAACAGCACGGCAAACAGCACCAGCGCCGCCAGGGCAAAGCGATAGACGATGGACACCGGGATGGCCACCACCCCCAGCTGCAGTTTCAGGGCGATCCAGGTGGTGCCCCAGATCAGCACGGTCAGCAGGTACAACGACAGGTTCATGGCATGCACTCCTCACGACAGCCTGCAGTGTCCGGCGCGGGCCGCCCCGTGCGCTTGCACAAACTTGCGGTTTTTTGCTGGGCGGGGCTGTCAGGCCCGGTGGCCGCGAGTAGGATGGCCGACAGAGGTAGACCCCATGACGCCGCTGGACCAGTTGCAAGTCTTTCAAGCCATGCACGCCTCGCCCAATGCCCGCCTGGAACACAGTGCGCAGCTTGGCGACGAGCTGGTCGCAGCCCTGTGGAACAACCGCCACGACGCCCGCGACTACGAAGCGCCCAGCCACCACACGCTGTCGTGCTATATCGCCGGCGGCACCGGCACCTTTCGCCGGGATCGCCCCGCCGCCAAGGGCGGGCCCGGCAAGCTGTGCATCCTGCCGGCCGAGCACGCCTCGAACTGGGTGATCAATGGCAGCATCCGCCTGGCGCACCTGTACATCAGCCAGGCGCAGTTCGCCCTGGCCTGCACCCGCCTGCTGGACCGCGAACCGCGCGAGGTGCAACTGCACGAAGCGACCTTCATCGACGACCCGGAGCAGGCGCTGCGCTTTGGCCGGCTGATCGAGCTGAACTGGGACGAGCCCAGCGAGCGCCTGCTGACCAGCAGCCTGGCCCACGAGATTCTCGACCATGCGGTGCTCAACCAGGTGGGGCTGCGTCGGGGGCTGCGCCTGAAGGGCGGGTTGGCGACGCATCAGCGCCGGCACCTGGCCGACTACATCGAGGCACACCTGGAGCAGGCGATCAGCCTGGGTGAGCTGGCGTTGCTGTGCAACCTGTCGCACTACCACTTTGCACGGATGTTCCGCGCAAGCTTCGGCCTGCCGCCGCACCAGTACCTGCTGGCGCGGCGCCTGGCCCGGGCACGCCAGCTGCTGCGCTGTGGCGACGGGGCGTTGGGCGAGGTGGCATTGGCGTGCGGGTTTGCCAGTGCCAGCCATTTCAGCAATCGCTTCAGGCAGGTGGTGGGGGCCACGCCGGGGGATTATCGGTTGGCCATGCGCCGCTGATCGCGGGTCAAGCCCGCTCCCACAGGGCCCCCACCGCCCTCACGGTGGGTGTTCTTCCTGTGCTCTCAGAACTCCAGCGTACTCGACAGGCTCACCTGCCGCGAATCCCCCACTGCCACGAAGTAACGGTTTACCGCCGAGCTGTAGTAGGTCTTGTCGAACAGGTTCTTCACGTTCAGCTGAAAGCGCACCTTGTGCTCATCCAGCCGGGTTTCATAACTGGCGAACGCATCCGCCACGGTGTACGCCGGCAGGTCGAAATCGTTCTCCGCGTTGCCGGCCCGCTCGCCCACATAGCGCGCCCCGGCGCCGACCCGCAGGCGATCACCACCGAACAGGCTGCCCACGTCATACACCGCCGACAACGACCCGGTATGCCGCGCCACGTTCTGCAGGCGGTTGCCCTTGAGCTTGGGGTCCTGGGACACTTGGGCGTCGGTGAAGGCATAGCTGCCGATCAGGCTCCAGCGCTCGCTCACCTGCCCGGTGAGGTCCATCTCCAGGCCGCGCGACTTCACTTCGCCGGCGCTGCTGTACAGGGTGTCGCCGGTGGCCGTGTCGAAATTGGCCACCAGCACGTTCTGCTTGGTGATGTCGAACAACGCCACGCTGCCGGTGATCGCCCCCGGCAGGTCGAGCTTGGCCCCCAGCTCCCACGACTTGCCCTCTTCGGGGGCAATCGAGGAATCCAGCACCAGGCCACCGGTCATCGGCGCGATGCTGGAGTTGGGCTTGAACGACTCGGTGTAGCTGCCATAGAACGACAGCGTGTCGTCGACCTTGTACACCAGCCCCGCACGCGGCACCCAGGCCTGGCCGCTGTTGTCGGTGTTGGCCTTGAACGGCCGGCCGCGACCGGCGTACTGGTCGAACTGCTGATAGCGCGCACCGGCCACCAGAATCCAGTGCTCGTCGAGGTGGATCGAGTCCTGGAAGAACAACGAGTTGCTACGCAGCTTGTCGGTCTGGTCGCTGTCGCTGTCGCGCACGGCGGTGCCGGGCTGGACCTGGCCGTACACCGGGTTCAGGTAATCGAAGGTGTTGCGGGCGCCGCGAATCAGGTCGGCACGAAACACCTTGCGGTACTCGTCATCCACCCCCACCAGCACGTCGTGCTGCATGCCTGCCAGTTGCAGCTTGCCGTCCAGGCTGACGGTGGCGAAGCGGTCGCTGCTCAGGGCGCCACGGGTGCCGTCCAGGTTGCGCGTGAGGGCGCCCTTGGCAGGGTCAACCGCGGTGACGCGCACCTGGCTGGCATCGTAGGTTTCGCGGTTGAAGCTGTAGCCGAAGTGGAGTTTCCAGTCATCGGCAAGCTGATGGTCGACCTCCAGGCGGTACAGGTCCGAGCGCCCTTCCATGTTGTTGAAGGGCTCGTCCAGCCGACGTGTGCTGGGGATGTTCAGCGGGTGGTTGGTGCGCGGGTCGATGGCCGTGCCGCGGTCGAACGGGTACAGGAACTCGCGGTGCTCATAGGCCAGCTGCACCTGGGTGTCTTCACCGAACCAGGCCAGCGACGGCGCCACCAGCGTCTCGCGGTGGGTGCCGAAGTTGCGCCAGTAGTCTTCGTCCTCGTGGTCGAGCACCAGGCGGTAGGCGAAGTTGCTGTCGCCCAGCGCGCCGGTACTGTCGAGCCCGCCGCCGCTGCCGTTCTTGCCGCTGCCATAGCTGGAGCCGCGCAGGTTCACCGCGTTGTAGCGCTGCAGTTGCGGGCGCTTGCTGACCACGTTGATCACCCCGCCCGGGTCCTGGATGCCGTACAGCAGCGAGGCCGGGCCCTTGAGCACTTCGACCCGCTCGGTGCTGGCATTGAGGCTGCGCCCCTGCACCAGCGGCATGCCGTCACGCATGATCGAGCCGTCGCGGTTGTCGCCGAAGCCGCGCTTCATCACGGTGTCGGCGGTGGCGCCGAAGTTGTTGCCCTGGGTGATGCCGCTGACGTTGCTCAGCGCATCGTCGAGGTTGCGCGGCGCCTGGTCGGCGAGCACCTGGGCCGGCACCACGTTGATGGCCTGGGGGATCTCCAGGTTCGGCACCTGGCTGCGCATGATCGCGCTGGTGGCCGGCGGCTGGTAGCTGCCGACGCTGTCCTGCTGGGACGAGACCGTGGTGGGCTCGAGGTTGAGTGCACCGGCCTGGGCCAGCGGTTCGACGGTGAGGGTGCGCGCATTCACGCGGCGATAGGTGAAGCCGCTGTTGCCCAGCAGGCGCTGCAGGGCCTGCTCGGCACTGAACGTGCCCGTCAGGGCCGGCGCGGCAAGGCCGGGCAGCTCGACGGTGTAGACCACGCTCAACCCGGTGACCCGGCTGAAGTCGTTGAGCGCCTGGGGCAAGGGTTTGCTGGGCTGGGCAAAGCGGTACACCTGCTCGACCTGCTGCGCCGCCACCGCCTGGCTCACGCCCGCCCCCAGCGGCAGCCACGCTGCCGCCCCAAGCCCGATTGAAACGCAACGCACCAATGATGATTTTGCCCTGAACTTCATGCCGTCGACCTGTGAGTGAACCTGTTTCATGCGAATGAATCGCACTTTCAATCACTACACGGTTGCCGCACGTACTTACCTCACCGGGCCGTGAAAATATTTTTCAGCGCAGCAGCGTGACCCGCCCGAGCAGGGTCTTGCGCTGGAAGCCGGCCACCGCCCCCAGGGCGTCCAGCGCCGCCAGCGGGTCGGCGGCGGGGAAGCTGCCGCTGACCTTGCGCGCCGCCAGGGCGTCGTCCAGCAGCACGATGCGCCCGGGGTAATGCCGCGCCAGGTCGTCGACCACCTGCGCCAGCGGCGCCTGGTAGTAGTTGAGCCAGCCCTCGCGCCAGGCCAGGCGGTTCTCGCTGTCCACGCCCTGCACTGCACCGGCCAGGCCCTGGGCGTACTCCACCTGCTGGCCGGCCGTGAGCACCTGCTGCGCCTGCCCCGGCGCCGGCGTGACCCCGACCTTGCCCGACAGCACGGTAACGGTGGTGCCCTGGGGCTGGCGACGCACCTCGAACCGGGTACCCATCACCCGCACCTCGCCGCCATCGGCCTGCACGGTGAACGGCGCACCGGTATGCGTGACCTCAAAGAACACCGCGCCGCGCCGCACCTGCACGCGACGCTGCCCACCGCTGAAGTCCACGTCGATGGCGCTGTCGGCATCCAGCAGCAGGTGCGACTGGTCGGCCAGGGTCACGGCCTTGAGCTCGCCCACCGCGGCCACGTAATCGGCGCCCAGGTCATCGACCCAGTTGGCCGGGTGCCAGCCCGCCCCCATCGCCACGCCCAGCACCACGCTGGCAGCCAGAGCCAACCCGGCCACACGGGCCGGCCAACGGCGCCGGGGCCGGTCCATCGCGCGTAGGTAGGCGTCCAGTGCCGGGGCGTCTTCGGCGGCCAGGCGTGCTGCAGGCGCGGCGGTCTGCTGCCACAGCGCCTGGGCCTGGCGCCAGGCCTGCGGGTGCGCAGGGTCGGCCAGCAACCAGCGCTTGAACGCGGCGCCCTCGGCACGCGCGGGCTGCTGGTTGATCTGGCCGAGCCAGGCGAGCGCGGCCTGCTGCTGTTCGGCGGTAGGTGGGGCTGGAGCGTTCATCGCGGGGCATTCCCTGGCTTGCGGGGCACGGCAGGCTCGGCGGCGATACTCGCCTTGCAGGCCTCGAGGGCACGCATCATATGTTTTTCCACGGCGCTTTGGGACAGGCCCATGGCCCGCGCAATGTCGGCATAGGTGCGGCCGTGGATACGGTTGAGCAGGAAGATCTGGCGGGTGCGCTCGGGCAGCTCGCGCAGGGCAGCCTCGATCCGACGCAGGTCGCTGTCGGCCTCCAGCGCGGCCTCGGGCTCGCTGGCATGGCTGTCTTGATGCGGCGCCAGCAGGCTGTCGTTGACCCGCTCGCGGGCGCCTTGGCTGCGCAAGTGGTCGATGGCGATATTGCCGGCGCAGCGCAGCAGGTAGGTGTCCAGCGCCTCGACCTCGACCTGCGGGCGACGCCAGAAGCGCAGGAACAGTTCCTGCACCAGGTCGGCGGCGGTGGCCCGACAGCCCACGCGGCGGCTAACCAGGCGCTCCATGCGCGCACGCTGGGCCACGAACACCTGCACGAAACGTGCGCGGCCCGGGGCGTCGTCGTGGCTGTCGAGCGGCTCGCTCATCGTTTCAGTACGGCGCCAGCAGTGCCAGCGGCGCCAGCACCAGGCTGGCCGCGGCCAGGCCCAGCAGCAGGCGCGGGGCGTAGGGAAGGACGAACACCCACGCGCACAAGCCGCCCATCACTACCGCGCTCAGCTCCAACAGGCCCATGGCCCAGCCGCTGTGACGTACCGCCAGCCCCAGTGCCACGGCAATCAGCAACCAGCCGCCCATGCGCAGGCCACGCAGGCGGCGGGGCGTGGGCTTGTGCCCCAGCAGGTCGGTGTAATGGCGCTCCATGGCCAGGCACAACGCCGCCACTGCGGCAAAGCCGAACAACGCGATGGCCAGCATCACTGCACCTCGCTTTCGATCAGCGGTGCGGCCCTGGGCGTGCGTGCCGCGCGCTTGGGCGCCAACACCTGCGGGCGCAGCATCTTGCGCGCCATCCAGGCCAGCAGCAGGCCACAGCCCAGCGCGGTGAGGTCGAACCCGGCAATCATCCAGTCGCCCTGGGCGATCGCAGGCAGCAGGCCGGTGCCGGTGGTCAGGGCGTTGAGCACCGGCAAGGCGGCGAACAGTACCGCGCCCAGCAGCAGTTGCTCGCCCCAGGCGCGGCGCCCGGGGCGCAACAGTGCGTGCAGCAGGGCCAGGTCCCAGACGGCAAAGAAGCTGTCGACCTCAAGATCGGCACGTCCTTCAAGGGCCACCGGCAACAGGCGGTTGGCCCAGAAGAACGCCGCCACGGCGAGGATCAGCCCGCTCATGCTGGCGATGTTGAGCACCTCGACCAGACGCAGTTCGAAGGGCTGGGTGCCACTCTTGGCGTGCTTGAGCTGGCGCTTGCCCAGCCACATCACCAGCCCCGTGCCGATCACGGCAGTGCCGGCCAGGCCGAACACGAAGTACAGCCAGCGCAGCGTCGGGCCGGCGAAGTGGCCCATGTGCAGGCCGTACATGCCGGCGGCAATCACCAACGGTGTGCTCTGCTCGCCCGGGGCCTTGAGCGGGGTGCCCTGCACGCCGTCGAACAGCCAGCCGGCGCCGCGGTTCTGGGCGATGCCCTCGTTGCCGGCACGCACCAGGCGCACCCGTGCGTTGAGGTCACCGGGGTTCTGCACCTCGACCCAGCTGATCTCGCTGCCGGGCGCCTGCTGGCGCGCCTGGGCATACAGCTGCGCCAGCGGCACCAGCGGTGCCGGGGTGCCCGCCGGCTTGACCGGCTCGTCGCGCGAAAACAGCTCGTTGTAATAGGCCTGGAGGTTGTCGCCATACATCGTGCTGATGCTGGCCGGCATCACCATGGCCATGAAGATCACCAGGCTGCTGTAGCTGATCATCAGGTGGAACGGCAGCACCAGCACGCCGATCGCGTTGTGGCCGTCGAGCCAGGAACGCTGGCCCTTGCCGGGGCGGAAGGTGAAGAACTCCTTGAAGATCTTCTTGTGGGTGATGATGCCGGTGACCAGCCCCACCAGCATCATCAGCGCGCAGAAGGTCGACAGCCAGCGGCCCCACGGGTAGGGCATCTGCAACTGGAAGTGGAAGCGGTAGAAGAACTCGCCGCCGCTGCTGTCGCGCGGGTGCAGTTGATTGCCGGTGGCGGGGTCGAGGATCTTTTCGTTGAAATCGCGCCGGCCGGCGCCGGGTGCACGCCAGCCCACGCGCAGGGTCGGGTCGCGTGCTTCGGGCAACTGGATGAACCAGCTGCCGGCATCGGCGGCGTTGGTTTGCAGGTAGCGCTGCGCCAGGCTCAGGCTGGCGGTGGTGTCGAGGGTGCGGTACGGGATCTCCGGCTGGGTCCAGTGGCTGATTTCGTTCTTGAAGTACGACAGCGTGCCGGTGAGGAAGATCGCGAACAGCAGCCAGCCGAAGATCAGCCCGGCCCAGGTGTGCAGCCAGGCCATGGCCTGGCGAAAGCCTTCTTTCATGGGGTTTGCATCCAGTAGGCCAGGCCGTTGATGGCGGCCAGCGCGGCGCCGGGCAGCAGCACCCCGAGCCAGGCATGCCAGGCGCTGCGACAGGCGAAGCACCAGAGGATCGCCACCAGGTAGAACAGAAACGACAGCATCATGCCGGTGACGACCGCGTCGGCCTTGGGCATGGGCAGCAACAAGGTGATGCACACGCTGGCCATGGCCGCCAGCAGGTAACCGCCGAGCAGCGCCGCGAGGCTGCGCGAGGTCACGGCCAGGCGATAACTGAAGGGCAGCCCGGCGGCTTTGCTTTTCATGACAGCGGGTCCAGTGTGAGGAGGGGCGTAATATTAATGATTAATATTCGCAGATGCAAAGACACCGCTTCAACCGGCCATGAAGAAGCAGATCGGTGGTATGGCCGCTTGCAGCGGGTGACTTGAAGCCTGTGGCGTCAAATCCTACAATGCGAACAATTCTTATTCTTTTGCGCATCCCCCGGCGCCGGAGTTGTCACGGTGCCCAGTGCCCAGCCCGCCCCTGCTTCGCTCGAAGGCCTCTACAGCGCCCATCACAACTGGCTCACCGGCTGGCTGCGACAGCGCCTGGGCTGCCCGCACAGCGCCGCCGACCTGGCCCAGGACACCTTCATGCGCCTGCTGCAGGCGCGCGAAACACCAACGCTCAACGAACCTCGCGCCTTCCTCACCACGGTGGCCAAGCGCGTGCTGTTCAACCACTACCGCCGCCAGGACCTGGAACGCGCCTACTACCAGGCACTGGCCCAGCTACCCGAAGCGGTGGCGCCTTGCGAAGAACATCGCGCGATCATTCTGGAAACCCTGATCGAACTCGACCGGCTGCTCGACGGCCTGCCCGTGGTGGTCAAGCGCGCCTTCCTGATGGCCCAGGTCGACGGCCTGGGCTACGCCGACATCGCCCGGGAGCTGGGCATTTCGCTGGCCACCGTGAAGCGCCATCTGAACAAGGCGGCCATGCGCTGCTACTTCGCCCTGTGAACGCCCAGGAATTCTCGCCAAAGGTGGCAGAACAGGCGGTGCACTGGCTGATCGAACTGCAGGGCGGTGCCCTCGACAGCCGCCAGCAACTGGCCATGGAGCGCTGGCTGCAGGCCAGCGAAGAACACCGTCGCGCCTGGGAGCACATACAGCGGGTCAATCAGCGCCTGCGCGGGCTGTCTTCGCCACTGGCGCACGCCGCCCTGCAGGCGCCACGCTCGGCCAGCCGGCGGCGCGCGCTCAAGGCGCTGTTGCTGCTCGGGGTGGGCGGCGCCTGCGGGCTGGCCCTGCAGCAGCACAACCCGCTGCCGCCCCTGCTGGCCGACTACCGCAGCCCGCTGGGCCAGCGCCGCCAGATGCGCCTGGACGACGGCACGCACCTGCACCTGAACACCGCCAGCGCCGCCGACGTGCGCCTGGACCGCGAACAGCGGCTGATCCACCTGCTCGAAGGCGAACTGCTGCTCAATGTGGCCGACGACCCCCGCCCCCTGCGCGTGGTGACCGGCAACGGCCTGCTGCAACTGTCGAGCGGGCGCTTCAACGTGCGCCAGTGGGCCGACCACAGCCAGGTGGCGGTGCTGCAGGGCCGGGCGATGCTTGCCGGGCATGCGCTTGAAGCCGGGAAGCAGGCGCGTTTCGACGGGCCACGCTGGGGCGCCACCCATGCGGTGGATGCCAACACCGGCGCCTGGGTCGACGGCATGCTGGTGGCTGCGCATACGCGCCTGGGGGACTTCATCGACGACCTGGCCCGCTACCGTCGCGGCCAGCTCACGTGCGATTCGGCGGTGGCCGACCTGCTGCTGTCGGGCAGCTACCCGCTGGCCGACAGCGAACGCATTCTGGACCTGCTGGAGGTGTCGCTGCCGGTGCGCGTGCGGCGCTTCACCCGCTACTGGGTCACGGTAGAAGCCCGCGCCTGAGATTATTTTCAGAACCTTGAGCCGTTTTTTCATCTCGCGTGACAGAGAAGGCAGAACCCTTTGCCCCGACCTTCTCAAGGACCCTTTGCATGCCGCTTCGCCTAAGCCCCCTCGCCCATGCCCTGCTGCTGGGCGCCAGCCTCACCTTCGGCGCCGTTGCGCCCCTGCACGCCGCCCAGGCACGCACCTACCACATCGCCCCGATGTCGCTGGAAGACGCCCTGAACCAGTTCGGGCGTGAAAGCGGCGTGCTGATCTCGTTCGGCTCGCAGGTGACCCAGGGCGTGAAAAGCCGTGGCCTGGAAGGCGAGTATTCCACTGCACAGGGCCTGGCCGCGCTGCTTGAAGGCACCGGCCTGCAGGCCCGCGCCGAAGGCGACAACGCCTACAGCCTGCAACCGCTGGCCCCGGCCGCCGGCGCGCCGCTGGAGCTGGGCAGCTCCAGCGTGGTCGGCGACTGGCTGGGTGAAGCCACCCAGGACAACGTGTTCGAACACCCCGGCGCGCGGGACGTGATCCGCCGTGAAGAGTTCGAACGCACCGGCGCCAGCAGCGCACGGGAAGTGCTCAACCGCATACCCGGGGTGAATGCGCCGGAAAACAACGGCACCGGCAGCCACGACATGGCGCTGAACTTCGGCATCCGCGGGCTCAACCCGCGCCTGGCCTCGCGCTCCACGGTGCTGATGGACGGCATTCCGGTGCCGTTCGCGCCCTATGGCCAGCCACAGCTGTCGTTCGCGCCGATCAGCCTGGGCAACATGGACGCGGTGGACGTGGTACGCGGCGGCGGCGCCGTGCGCTACGGGCCGCAGAACGTGGGCGGCATCGTCAACTTCGTGACCCGCGCGATCCCTGACGAACCCACGCTGAAGGCCGGCCTGCAGACCCAGACCAGCCCCTCCTCCAGCCACGACGGTTTCAAGAGCAGCGCCAACCTGCTGGCCGGCGGCACCGCCGACAACGGCCTGGGCGGCGCGATCCTGTATTCGGGCACCCACGGTGGCGACTGGCGCGAGCACAGCGACACGCAGATCGACGACCTGATCCTCAAGGGCAAGCTGCAACTGGACGAGGCCAACAGCCTGCATGCCATGGCGCAGTACTACGAGGGCGAGGCGCAGATGCCCGGCGGCCTCAACGTGGCCGACTACGACGCCGACCCGTACCAGTCGACCCGCCTGCAGGACAAGTTCTGGGGCCGGCGCACGATGTTCAACGCCGGTTACGACTACAAGGAAGGCGAGCGCCAGTTCAGCGTCAACAGCTTCTTCACCAAGACCCTGCGCAGTGGCTACCTGGTGCAGAACAGGTCGATCTCGCTGTCGCCGCGCGAGTACTGGGTGCGCGGCATCGAAACCCGTTTCACCCAGGGCTTTGCGCTGGGCGACAGCCACCACGAGGTGGGCCTTGGCTACCGCTACATCAACGAGGCCGGGCACGAGCTGCGCTACATGGAGAGCGTCAGCGCCGGCCAGTTGCCGACCACCTCCAGCCCCAACGACCGCGACACCCGTGGCGGCACCGATGCCCATGCGCTGTTTCTGGATGACCGCATCGACATCGGCCAGTGGACCATCACCCCGGGTATCCGCTACGAGATGATCAAGTCGCAGCAGAGCAACAAGCTCAAGGGCCTGGAATACAAGGGCGACTACAACACCGCGTTGCCGGCGCTGAACGTGATGTACCACCTGAGCGACAGCTGGAACCTCTACGCCAACACCGAGGGTTCGTTCGGCAGCGTGCAGTACAGCCAGATGCCCAACCGCGTGAACCAGGGTGAAGTGAAGCCCGAGAAGGCCCGCACCTGGGAGCTGGGCACGCGCTACGACAACGGCAACCTGCAGGCCGAGGCCGGGCTGTTCCTGATCAATTTCGACAACCAGTACGAAAGCAACCAGACCACCGACGACGTGATCGCCCGTGGTGAAACCCGCCACCAGGGCCTGGAAACGAGCGTGAAGTACGCGCTGGACGGCCTCACGCCGGCGCTGGCCGGGTTCGATGTGTACGCCAGCTATGCCTTCGTTGACGCGACCATCCGCGAAGATGGGCCGAACAAGGGCAATCGTGTGCCGTTCTCCTCCAGGCACAAGGGTACGCTGGGGCTGGGTTACACCGATGGGCCGTGGAAGCTGAACCTGGACAGCACCTACCAGAGCAGCCAGTTCGCCGACAACGCCAACACCTCGGCCCAAAGCGCAGACGGCGCGGCCGGGCGCATCCCGGGCTACATGCTGTTCAGCAGCCGCGCCGGCTATGACTTCGGGCCGCAGCTGTCGAACCTGAACGTGGCGGTGGGGGTGAAGAACATCTTCAACCACCAGTACTTCACGCGCTCGTTCGACGACAACAACAAGGGCAAGTATGTGGGTGAGCCACGGACGGTCTATCTGCAGACATCGGTCGCTTTCTGATCGGTAGCGCCTGCTTCGCCGGCAAGGCCGGCTCCTACAGGAGCGCACCTTGCCGGGGGGCCGCGCATTGACTCAGGACACCCCCAGACAACCTTTCACCTGTTTAATTGCCACAAAATATTTTTCTTCTTCAAGCACTTGAAAAGTTCTGCCAACTGCCTGACCTTGTAGTCAAGAGGCGATGATTTCCACAGGCCGCAATGGCCCGCATCGTTCTCTTGCGAGCTAGCTGAATAAGGGATTGAACTATGCAAATCCAAGTCAACAGCGACAACCATATCCAAAGCAGTGCCCGTCTCGAAGAGTGGGTACGCACTACGGTAGAAAGCACGCTCGAACGCTACGAAGAAGACCTCACCCGCATCGAAGTCCACCTGCGCGATGAGAACGGCGACAAGCCAGGCCCCCACGACATGCGCTGCCAGATGGAGGCACGCCCCAAAGGCCATCAACCGATTTCCGTCAGCCACAAGGCCGATAGCCTGGAGCAGGCCATCGAAGGCGCCGCGACCAAACTCGAGCATTCCCTCGAGCACCTGTTCGGCAAACTGCGCGGCAAACGTGGCGTGACCCAGAAGGTCGCAACCGCCCCGGCAGCCGATGCCCTGCTGCAGGAAGAATTCCTGGAGAACGAGCAAGCCCTGCAGGCCCGTCAGGCCTGACAGCCAAGGCAATGAAAGAAGGCGAGCCACGGCTCGCCTTTTTTATTGACCACTCGGCACCTGCCCCGCAACGCCACCTGAACCAACCTGGCCAGGGCCCGGTCAATCAGAACATGTCTTTGCCAGGTACAGCCCCATGATCAACCCCTTCCAACAGATCAACGCTGCATTTGCCGACACCTACCGGGTCAACCTGAGTATCGAGCGGCTCGATGGCAGCATCATGCTGACCCTGTCCGACGATCAGGGCGTGGTGGCCAAGCGCCTGATCAGCCCGGCCCAGCGCAATGACCCCAAGCGCCTGGCGCGCCTGATCGAGAGCGTGCGCTTTGGCATTGCCATCGAGCAGGGCCACAGCGCCATGGAGATTCTGGCCAGCATGACCCGCGACGGTGCACGCACCCCGGGCCTGCGCGCCGCCAGCGAGCGCCGCGCGGGGGCGTGAGCCAAGGCTACTTGGCCTCTTCGATTTCCTTGCCGCTGGCGTCGATGGCCTTGGTGGAGGGGTAGCGCGACGAGGCGTAGCGCACCACCAGGATCGAGAACGACAGCAGCAGGATCCCGCCGCACACATACAGCAGGCCCACGTCGGGGGCCTTGTGGTGCGACACGTCGCCGATCAGCAGGCGCGTAAGCGCGGTGATCGCCACGTACAGCAGGAAGCGGATGGGCATGTGGTTGGTCTTGAAGTAGATCCCCACCATCGCCCCCAGCTCCAGGTAGATGAACAGCAGCAGGATGTCATCGACGCTCACCCCACCCTTGCCGATCATCTCGATGAATGCCGACACCGCTGCATAGGCGGTGATGGCACCGATGCCGAACAGTGCCAGGTAATGAAAGGCCTCCACGCACAGGTTGCCCAGCGAATCCGCCGAGCCATGCAGGCCCTTGCGCACTTTTTCAGCCCATTTGATGTTCACGATGCGAATTCCTTGGAAACGACGAAGGGAGGATGCGCCACCCAGGTGACGCTTTGCCTGCATGCAGTAAAAAGGCCAGCGGCACAGCTTGAGAAGGCGACCGATTGCCGCAAGACACCCGCCACCCCACCATTGCGAGCAAATTGAGCTATAAAAATGCCACTACCCAAACGTGGTGGTTTGCCTTATGCTTTTACCTGTATAAAAACACAGTACTCGTACACATCAATTATCGAAAGGCATGTGAGGTGATGAATGGCCGTCGAAGTGGTATACCGCAGCAGCCGCGATCTGGAGCGCTTGTTCATGGATAAAGCTGAAGCAGACCGTCACGACAAGATGCTCGAGCTGGCCGAACTGCTCGCCGAGGTGCTGCAGAAGGCCGTGCCGTCGCTGAGCGAACAGCAGGTCGAGGAAGCGGGTATCTACATGGCGAAGAACCGCGATGTGTTCGCCAAGGCCTTCAAGAGCCAGCCCGACGCGTTGTCCGAGCTGCTTGCCGAGCAGCCCGCCGAGTAGGCATCAGGCGTTGTACACCAGCTTCTCGGCCAGTTGCTGGGCCACGCGGGCCGGCGAACTCTTCTCGGCCTGGGCGTGGGCGAAGACCTCGGTCAGCCGCGTGGGGATGCGCGCCAGGTGCGCGGTGATGGTGCCAAGGTCCTGGCCCTGGTGGGTCAGCGCCACGTAGATCAGCCCGCCGGAATTGATGATGTAGTCCGGGGCATACAGAATGCCGCGGGTTTCGAGCTGGTCGGCGACCTGAAGGTGGGTCAGCTGGTTGTTCGCCGAGCCGGCCACCGCGGCACAGCGCAGCTGCATGACGCTCTGGCTGTTGAGCACCGGGCCCAGCCCGCACGGCGCGAAGATGTCGCAAGGCGTGCTGACCAGCGCTTCGCTGGCCACCGGCAGCGCATTCAACTGCTCCATGGCCAGTTGCACCCGCCCCGGGTCATGGTCGCTGACCAGCAGTACCGCCCCCGCCGCATGCAACTGCTCGGCCAGGGCAAACCCGACATTCCCCAACCCCTGCACAGCCACGCGCAACCCTTCCAGGTTGTCGGTGCCCAGGCGCGCCATCGCCGTGGCGCGGATGCCGGCGAACACGCCCATGGCCGAATGCGGCGAAGGGTCGCCGGCGGTGGTGGTACTGGTGACGTGCCGGGTGCTCTGGGCGATGCAGTCCATGTCCAGGGTCGAGGTGCCGCTATCGGTCGCGGTGATGTAGCGCCCCTCCAGGCTGTCGACGAAGCGTCCGAAGGCCTCGAACAGCGCGGCGCGGTTTTCCACATGGGGGTTGCGGATGATCACCGCCTTGCCACCGCCCAGCGGCAGGCCCGCCAGGGCAGCCTTGTAGCTCATGCCCTGGGCCAGGCGAATGGCATCGGTCATTGCGGTGTCGTCGTCCGGGTAAGGCAGATAGCGACAACCGCCCATGGCCGGGCCCAGCCGCTGGTTGTGAATGGCGATCACCGCCTTGAGGCCCGTGGCCGGGTCGACGCACAGGTGCAGTGAGTGGGTGCGCGTGCTTTGCATGAGAGCGAACATTGCCCAGCCCTCGTGAGTCAGTGCTCCCACCAGTATAGGCGGCGCGAAGGCACACGTTGCGGCACTGGACGAACGCCCCTGCCGGCGCTACAACAGAAGCTTGAGCGGAGACTGCCATGACCCCACGCCAAGCCTGCCTGGCCTGCCTGGAACGCAACCCCGCCGCCCTGTTCGAGGCGGCGCTGTGGATCGCTGCCGAACACGATGCCAGCGTGCAGCCGGCCCAGGTGCTGGGCGAATTGCAGCTCGTGCAGCAGCAGGTCAGCCAGAGCCTGCCCATGCTGCCGGTGAGCGAACTGGCGCAGCCGTTGCTGCGGGCGCTCAGCGCGGCGGGCTTCCAGCAGGACGAATATCACCCATTGCGCCCGCAGGCGGCGCTGCTGAACAAGGTGCTGCAACGTCGTCGCGGACAACCGCTGGCACTGGCGATCCTCACGCTGGAGCTGGCCCGCGGGCTGTCGATACCACTGGAGGGGGTGAATTTTCCGGGGCATTTCCTGTTGCGCGTGCCGGGGGCCGATCACCTGCTGGACCCCTGCGGCGGGCGCCGGTTGTACCCGGCCGATTGTCGCGAGTTGCTCAGCCGCCAGTTCGGCCCGCAGTTGCCGTTGAGCGCCGAGCATCTGGTGACGGCCAGCGCACAGCAGATGCTGCAACGACTGTCGCGCAACCTGCGTCAGTTGCATGCGAGCAATGATGATGACCTTGCGGCGCTGAAGGATGCCGAGCGGGTGTTGGTGCTGGGCTCGGCCAGCGCCAGCGACTACCTGGCGCGGGCGACACTGTATCAGCGGCTGGATTGCCCGCAGGCAGAGCGGTTTGACCTGGAGCATGCGCTGATGCTGACGGATGACCCGATCCAGCGGTTGCGCCTGACCGAGCGGCTGAGCCACCTGCCGCCGCCGACGCCTTCGGTGCACTGAAAGCTTCGCCGGCCAGGCCGGCTCCTACACGGGCCGCGCAGCGCCTGCAGGAGCCGGCCTGGCCGGCGAATGGGCCATCAGGGGGTATCCGGCTGACGCGAAGGGTGCGCCTGCACGAACGCATCATGCTCACCGGCCAGCGCCACCACCCGGCGAATCCGTGGCCAGCCCGACAGGTCCACATTGAACCGTTCGGCCGCATACACCTGCGGGATCAGGTACACATCCGCCAGCCCCGGCTCATCGCCGAAACAGAACCCCGCCTCGCCGATCATCTGCTCCACCGCCGCCAGCCCCTGGGTGATCCAGTGGCCGATCCAGGCGTTCACCTGGGTGTCGTCATGCCCCAGCTCACGCAGCTGATTGAGCACGCTGACATTGTGCAGCGGGTGGATGTCGCAACCGATCAACGCCGCCACGGCGCGCGCCTGCGCCCGCGCCACCGGCGACTGCGGCAACAGCGCAGGCTGTGGATAAACCTCCTCCAGGTACTCGATGATCGCCGGCGACTGCACCAGCAGCTCGCCCGAGTCGATACGCAGCGCCGGGATGCGCCCCTGGGGGTTCAGCCCCAGGAACTCGGCCTCGCGCTGCGCGCCCTTGAGCAGGTTGACCGGCAGCGACTGGTAATCCAGCTGCTTGAGCGCCAGCGCAATGCGCACGCGGTACGACGAGGTAGAACGGTAGTAGGTATACAGTTCCATGCTCGTACCCTCTCAATGTGCCGGCAGGATCTTGCCGCGGCACTCGCCAAAACCGATCGAGGCCACGCCATCACGCTTGCAGCGCGCGCGCAGGATGATCTCGTCGCCGTCTTCGAGGAACCTGCGCACCTCGCCACTGGCCAGTTCGATCGGCACCTTGCCGCCCTCGGTAATCTCCAGCAGGCTGCCGAACTGGCCAGGCTTGGCGCCCGACAGGGTGCCCGAACCGAACAGGTCGCCTGGCTGCAACTGGCAGCCGTTGACACTGTGGTGCGCAACCATCTGCGCCACGGTCCAGTACATGCTCAGGGTGTTGCTCAGGGTCAGGCGATGCGCCGGCAGGTTCTGCTCGCGCATGCGCTCGGTCAGCAGCAGCACTTCCAGCTCGATGTCGAACGCGCCACCCGCCTGGTCACGCGGGTCGAGCAGGTACGCCAGCGGCTGCGGATCGCCTTCGGGGCGTGCCGGCTGGGCGCAGCGGAACGGCTCCAGCGCTTCGGCGGTGACCACCCAGGGCGACACGGTGGAGATGAAGCTCTTGGACAGGAACGGGCCCAGCGGCTGGTATTCCCAGGCCTGGATGTCGCGGGCCGACCAGTCGTTGAGCAGGCAGTAGCCGGCAACGTGTTCGCCTGCCTGCGCTACCGGGATGGCATCGCCCATGGCATTGCCCTGGCCGATCCAGATGCCCAGCTCCAGTTCGTAGTCCAGCCGCGCGCACGGGCCGAAGCTCGGCTCGGTTTGCCCGGCGGGCAGGGTCTGGCCGTTGGGCCGACGGACATCGGTACCCGACGGGCGAATGGTCGAGGCACGGCCGTGGTAGCCGATCGGCACGTATTTGTAGTTGGGCAGCAGCGGGTTGTCGGGGCGGAACAGCTTGCCGACGTTCTTGGCGTGCTCGATGCCTACGTAGAAGTCGGTGTAGTCGCCGATGCGCGCCGGCAGGTGCAACTGGCACTCGGCGGCCGGGTACAGGGCCGGCTTCAGCGCAGCCTGGTGCGGGCTGTCGGCACCCAGCAGTTCGAGCAGGCGCTCGCGCAGGGCCACGCGGGCCTCACGGCCCAGGGCGAAATAGGCGTTCAGCGCACCACCGCGGGTGGCCTGCACCGCATTGCGGGCCTGGCCGTCGAACAGCCCGGCGGCCAGCACCGCGTCGAGGTCCAGAATCGCGTCACCGATGGCCACACCGCAGCGACGCTCGTCGCTGCCACGGCTGAAGATACCCAGCGGCAGGTTCTGCAGCGGGAAATCGCTATGCCCGTTGGCGTGCTCGACCCAACTGCGGGCAATGGCGGACTGGTTCATGGTTATCTCCGATTCGGGGTGAAGGTGCTCGGCAAGGTGGCCCAGCACGTGTCGTAGTCGGCCTGCAGTTGCGGGCATTCAAGCGCATGGCGGGTCGGGCGCAGCACCTGGCTGGTCTCGAACATGAACGCCATGGTGTTGTCGATCTTGCTCGGTGCAAGGTCGGCGGCAATCGCCCTGGCGCAGGTTTCGGCATCCGGGCCGTGGGCGCTCATGCAGCTGTGCAGCGAGGCGCCGCCGGGCAGGAAGCCTTCGGCCTTGGCGTCGTACTCGCCCTTGATCAACCCCATGAACTCGTTCATCAGGTTGCGGTGGAACCACGGCGGACGGAAGGTGTTCTCGGCCACCATCCAGCGCGGCGGGAAAATCACGAAATCGATGTTGGCCATGCCCGGTACGCTGGTAGGCGAAGTGAGCACGGTGAAGATCGACGGGTCGGGATGGTCGAAGCTGACCGTGCCGATGGTGTTGAAACGGCGCAGGTCGTATTTGTACGGCACGTTGTTGCCGTGCCAGGCCACCACGTCCAGCGGCGAGTGCTGCAGTTCGCAGCCCCACAGCTCGCCGAGGAACTTCTGTACCAGCGGTACCGGGCCCTGCTGCTCTTCGTAGTGGGCCACCGGCGCGAGGAAGTCGCGCGGGTTGGCCAGGCCGTTGCTGCCCAGCGGGCCCAGGTCCGGAATGCGCAGCGGCGCGCCGTGGTTTTCGGCAATGTAGCCACGCGCCTGACTGTCGAGCAGCTCGACGCGAAACTTCAGGCCACGGGGCAGCACGGCGATTTCCAGCGGCTCCACGTCCAGCACGCCCAGCTCGGTGACGAGGCGCAGGCGGCCCTGCTCGGGGACCAGCAGCAGTTCGCCATCGGCGTTGAAGAACACCCGCTCCATGGAACGGTTGGCGCGGTAGTTGTAGATGCTGATGCCGGCCGGCTTTTGCGCCGCCGAGTTGGCCGCCATGGCTACCCAGCCGTCGATGAAGTCGGTGGGCTCGGCCGGGATGTCCAGCGGGCTCCAGCGCAGCCGGTTGGGGGTTACCGGGCCCAGCGGGCCGCCGCTCAACTGGCGCTCGAGGCGTTCGAATGCCGGGTGCAGTGCCGATGGCCGGATACGGTACAGCCAGGTACGCCGCTGCTCGCTGCGCGCCATGGTGAATGCGGTGCCGGAAAACAGCTCGGCATACAGGCCATACGGGGCTTTTTGCGGGGAGTTCTGGCCAACCGGCAGGGCGCCGGGCAATGCCTCGCTGGCAAATTCGTTGCCGAAGCCGCTCTGGTAAGCGAGGGCGGGAGTGGAATCGACGTTCATCGAGCCTCCAGTCAGGTAGCGTTATTATTATCGTAAACTGATTACGCATAACGTAATTTGATACCTGTAACCCGTCAAGCTATAAAGACGCCCACCTGTCAACACGGACCCCTTTCCCATGAGCAAAACCAGCACCGCCGACAGCAACGGCAAACAGAAGGTCCGCTCGGCGGAGGTCGGTACCGACATTCTCAAGGCGCTGGCCCAGCTCTCGCCGGCCACCTCGCTGTCGCGCCTGGCCGAGCATGTGCAGATGCCCGCGAGCAAGGTGCATCGCTACCTGCAGGCCCTGATCGCCAGCGGCTTTGCCGAGCAGAACCCGGCCACCAACCACTACGGACTGGGCCGTGAAGCCCTGCGCGTGGGCCTGGCCGCGCTGGGCGGGATGGACGTGCTGAAAGTGGCGGCCATGCCGTTGTCACAGCTGCGTGACGCGCTCAATGAAAGCTGCTTTATCGCGGTGTGGGGCAACCAGGGCGCAACGGTGGTGAACATCGAATCTGCGGTGCGCGCCGTGACGGTGGTGACGCAGATCGGTTCGGTGCTGCCGTTGCTCAGTTCGTCCACCGGGCTGGTGTTCGGGGCCTACCTGCCCCAGCGCGAGACCATCGAGTTGCGCGACCAGGAACTGCTTGCCCTGGGCCAGGACGCCGCAGACTACGAAGCGCTGTTTGCGCAGATTCGCGCACGCGGCCTGCACCATGTGCATGGCCTGCTGATGCCGGGGGTGGATGCGCTGTCGGCACCGGTGTTCAACGCCATGGGCAACATCGCTGCCGTGCTGACCGTGGTTGGCCCTACCTCGATTTTCCATGCCGATGAACAGGGCCCAGCGGCGCAGCAGCTGCAGGCGGCGGCGCAGGCAATCAGCTGGCGCATGGGCTATGAACCACAGTGACCTGTTTTGGTGCACTGTTACCCACTTTGCAACAGTGAATGTCCGAAACGTCTATTTTTTTCGGTAGGGGGGCTGGCTATGCTGGCCGGGCTTGCAGCGAAACGCGGTTTCGCCAGGCGCTGGGCCGATGGTTTGGCGGTTAATGTCAGGTTAATCCTCTCCCCCTAGAGTAACCACCTGACACGTTGAACCCTCCCCCTTCAGGTTCACCGACGTTGATTTTGAAGCTCCTTGATCTACGTCTTGCTTGGCCGCTGCTTTTGCAGCGGCCTTTTTTATTTGTGCTGCCCGGTTCAGCCTGCGTGCCTGTGCAGATTGGCCATCATCTGCTGCAACGCCTCGAGGCTGTCCTGCGGGTGCACCGCGCCCTCGAAATCGCCGATCGCATCCCAACTTGCGGCGATGTCTTCCACGCTCATGCACTGGCGCGGGTCGAAGCCCACCCCCAGGCTGCGTTCCCAGCGCACCTTGCCCACCCAGCCGCCACCGACCTCGTACAGCCCGCCGGTGTCCTGGCAGCGATCACTGCCCAGGTACACCACCAGCGGGCTGATCAGCTCGGGCTTGAGCTGTTCGAACACCTGCGGCGGAATCAGCCCCTCGGTCATGCGCGTGCCGCCGGTGGGGGCGATGGCATTGACCAGGATGCCGTGCTTGCGCCCCTCGAGCGCCAGGGTGCGGGTCAGCCCGTACAGGCCCAGCTTGGCCATGCCGTAGTTGGCCTGGCCGAAATTGCCATAGATGCCCGAGGTGGACGAGGTGAAGATCACCCGCCCCGCGTTCTGCTCGCGCAGGTGCGGCCAGGCGGCGCGGGTGAGCTTGTAGGCACCCTCCACATGCACGCGGTACACCTGGTCCCAGTCGCTGTCCTCCATCTTGTGAAAGGTCTTGTCCCGCAGGATGCCGGCGTTGTTGACCAGCACATCCACGCGGCCGAAGGTGTCCAGCGCCTGCTGGACGATACGCTCGCCATCGGTGACCGAGTCATGGCTGGCCACCGCCGTGCCGCCCGCCTCGCGAATCTCGGCCACCACGCGGTCGGCCGCCGATGCGCTGGCGCCTTCACCATGGGTGGAGCCTCCCAGGTCGTTGACCACCACGCGGGCACCATGACGGGCGAACAGCAGCGCATGGGCACGCCCGAGGCCCCCGCCAGCGCCGGTCACAATCACTACTTTTTCATCCAGGCGAATCGACTCGGTCATCTCGGCACTCCGTTAACTGCAAGGAATATGGCAGCCAGTGTCAGCCAGCGCCCGGCCCCGGACAATCAACCGGGCGGACGCTGAATGGCAGGCAATAAGGCAGCGGGATGATCAGGACCAGGCGACCTTGTGCGCCAGGCTTGGCAGGGGTTGCTGCCGAAATGCCAGGTAGTGGCGCAGCACCTGTACCGGTGCCTCGGTGTGCGGATAATGGCCGATGCCCTGCAGGGTCACGGTGTCGGGTTGGGGCACCAGTTCGCAGTAGCGCGCCACCACATGCGCGCCCGATACCGGGTCGGCGGCGCCATTGATAAGGCGCAGCGGTACGCCTGACTGCTGCAAGGCCGCCACCCAGCGCTCGCGCCAGGTGACGCGCTCGGGTACATAGGCTGCCAGCTTGTGCAGGATGCGATTGCCGCGGTTGGAGGCGATCAGGCTCCAGCAGTCATCCAGCACGCTTTCACTGGGGCGTGTGCTGCGGCCATAGAGGTGGGTGACATTCCTGACCAGGTCGTCGCGCCCGAACGAGCGCGCCACCAGCCAGCCAAGCCGGCTGAGCAGGAGCTTGTGCACCAGCAACGCACGGTGGCACTCCGGGAACAGGCCGGCGTTGAGAAACGCGCAACTGGCCACCTGGGCCGCCCCCTCGTGGTGACGGGCCAGCAGTTCCTGGGCCACCGTGGCGCCATAGTCATGGGCCAGCAGGTGCACCGGCTCCTGAACCTGCAGGTGTTCGAGCAGGGCCTGCTGTACGTCTGCCTGTTCCAGCAGGCTATAGGTGTGGTGCAACGGCTTGGACGAGTCACCGAAGCCGAGCATGTCGCAGGCGATCACGCGAAAGCGCTGGGCCAGGGGTTGCCACAGGTAGCGCCAGTCCCAGCTGGCAGTGGGGAAGCCGTGCAGCAGAAGCAGGGGCTCGCCCTGCCCTGCGCTCCAGTAGCGAATCGATTGCTGGCGAAACGTGAAACTGCGACCACGGGTACGCCAGACACTCAAGGGAATCTCGGCGAGGGGCATCACGCAGGTCCTGGTTCGGGGCTGCAACTTCCTGGGGGCAGCGCGTTGTCGGGCAAAGGGTTGGCGGCGGTCATTGCAATCACCTCGGCACATGGGTGTGCTCTGCTGCCGGTCAGTCTAGAGGCGCGATTCGATGGCGGGTGTTGCATTGCCAGCCAGCTTATTGGCCCATCGGGTCAGGGCAGTAAATATTTACAGCAGGTGACGTAACAGTGGCGCCATGAACAGGTTGAAAATGCCCGTCAGCACCATTACCAGCCCCGCCACAGAGCCCTCTTCGCCGCCCACCTCATGGGCTCGGCTGACCCCGGCACCATGCGCCCCCACCCCGAACAGCGCCCCGCGTGCCAGCGGCGTGCGCAAGGGCAGGTACTTGAGCAGTACCCCGCCCATCAGGGCACCGAGCACCCCGGTGAACATCACGAACACCGCGGTGAGTTCCGGCACACCGCCCAGGTCGTGGGCCAGCGGCATGGCAAAGGGTGTGGTGATCGAGCGTGGCAGCAGCGACAGGCTCACCTGATTGTCCAGCGACAACGCATGGGCCAGGGCCCACGAACTGCCGATGGACGCCGCGCTGCCCACCAGCATGCCCAGCGACAGGGCCGGCCAGTGGCGTGCCAGCAGCGCCCGCTGCTGCCAGATCGGCACCGCAAAGGCCACGGTGACCGGGCCCAGCACCGACATCAGCCAGTGGGTGTTGCGCGCGTACTCGGCGTAACCGGTGTGCAACGGCACCGCCACCGCCAGCAGCACCACCGGGACCAGGATCAGCGGCGACAGCAGGTAGCGTTCGGTACGTCGGTACAGCCAGCGGCTGCCCAGGTAGGCCAGCAGGGTCAGCGCCAGCCAGAACAGCGACATCGGCTCAAGCGTCATGCCGTAGCCTCCAGCGGCACGCCCACTCCACCGTGAAGGCAGTGGCGAGCATCACCAGCAGCGTGCTTGCACCGATCACCAGCAGAATGCGCCAGCCTTCGCTGCGCAGCAGCGGGCCGTAGTCGAGCAGGCTCATCAGCGCCGGAATGAAGAACAGCAGCATCTCTGCCATCAGCAGGGTGGCGCCGGTCTGCAGGGTGGCCGGCTTGACCCGCCCGGTGGCGAATACCAGCAGCAACAGCGCCATGCCCACCACACCGCCCGGGATCGGCCAGTGCAGCCAGGCCGACAGCTGGCAACCGAGCAGGTACAGCACCAGCAGCACGCCCAGTTCGGCGAGCAGGCGCGAAAATTTCTTGAATGAAACGGCAGTCATCGAAGGGGTCCTCTGAGGCCTGCAGTTTAAAATCCCGCTGCCCATGCAAAAAGCGAATTGTTAGACTGGCATCCATTCCATAATGGAATTCAGGCAATGGAATTCAAGCAACTACGCAGTTTTGTCGAAGTGGTTCATCGCGGCGGCTTCACCCAGGCCGCGCAGACCCTGCATATCAGCCAGTCGGCCGTGAGCAAGCAGGTGGCGCAACTGGAGCACGACCTGGGCATGGCCCTGCTCGATCGCCATGGCTCGCAGTTGCACCTGACCGACGCCGGCAAGATCGTGCTGGCCCGCGGCGAGGCCATGCTGCGGCTGCGCCAGGAACTGCACAACGAACTCGACGACCTTGGCCAGCTGGCGCGGGGCGAGTTGCGCCTGGGGCTGCCGCTGCTGGGCAGCGACGCGCTGTTTGCCGGGTTGTTCGCCGAGTACCGGCGGCGCTACCCGAACATCACCGTGCAACTGCTCGAAGGCGGCAGCCTGAACGTGGAGCACGCCGTGCGCAGCGGCGAGCTGGAGCTGGGCGGCAGCCTCACGCCCACCACACCGGGCTTCGAGTGCCAGCCCTTCTGCAACGAACCGCTGGATGCACTGCTGCCGGTAGCCCACCCACTGGCCACTGCCGGCAGCATCAACCTGGGGCAACTGGCCGACACGCCGTTTCTGCTGTACCAGCGCAGCTTCGTGCTCAATGATCGCCTGCTGGCGGCCTGCCAGGCCTATGGCTTTACCCCGAAGGAAGGCGGACGCAGCGGCCAGGCGGATTTTCTGGCGGCACTGGTGGCGGCAGGCCAGGGCGTGGTGTTGCTGCCACGGGTGGTGGCGCGGGGCCTGGAACGGCCGGGGGTGGTGCGTGTGACCTTGAGCGAGCCCAGCGACCTGCGCTGGGACATCGCCTTCATCTGGCGCCAGGGCGCCTACCTGTCACGGGCGGCGCAGGCCTGGCTGGCGCTGCTGCGCGAGCGCCCGCAACCGCTGTGATCAGCCGCGCAACCTGGCGATGAACTCGGCCAGCCAGGGCTCGGCGTCGGTTTCGGGGGTGACGGTTTCACTGGCGTCCAGACGCAGCATCGGCTGCACTTCGTCGAGGCCCAGTTCGGCGAACAGCTCGCGCAATTGCTCGCCGCCGCCGCAGTAGGTGTCGCCATAGCAGGAGTCGCCCAGACCGATCACCGCACCGGGCAAGCCGCGCCAGGCACCTGGCAGCACATCGCGGATCTCGCTGTACAGCGGCACCAGGTTGTCGGGCAGCTCGCCCATGCCGGTGGTGGACGTGATCGCCAGAAAGGCCTGCGGGGCAAAGCCCTGAACGTCCTGCAGGTTGGCACGGTTGGCCAGCAGGGTCTCGAAACCCGCCGCCTGGAGCAGCGAGGCGGCATGGCGTGCAACTTCCTCGGCAGTGCCGTAGACCGAGCCGGAAAGAATGGCAACTTTCATAACTAATCCCGAAGCTGAGTAAAAGCGTAGGATACTACCACCTGATGCGGGTTCCGGACGCTGGCAATTGGCCCGCATGCAGATGCCGACCGCTCGGCAATCCACTAGAATCCTTCGCCTGGGTGCCCCTTTCACATTCGGTTCGACACGATGATCAACGCCAAGCTGCTGCAACGCATGATTGATGCCTCCAACGACGGGATCGTGGTAGCCGAACAGGAAGGCGACGACGACACCATCCTGATCTATGTGAACCCGGCCTTCGAACGCCTGACCGGCTACGCGGCCAACGACATTCTGTACCGCGACTGCCGCTTCCTGCAGGGCGAGCCGCGCGACGATGCGGCCCGGGCACGCATCCGCGACGCCATCCGCAGCGGCCAGCCATGCCGGGAAGTGCTGCTCAACTACCGCAAGGACGGCACGCCGTTCTGGAACGAGCTGTCGATCACCCCGGTGTTCAACGAGGCCGACCAGCTCAAGTACTTCATCGGTATCCAGAAGGACGTGAGCCGCCAGGTGGCCGCCGAGCAGCGGGTGCTGGAACTGGAGCAGGAACTGGCCCGGGCGTACGCCAAGCTCGACGCGC
Source organism: Pseudomonas palmensis (assembly GCF_049942755.1). Lineage (NCBI taxonomy): Bacteria > Pseudomonadati > Pseudomonadota > Gammaproteobacteria > Pseudomonadales > Pseudomonadaceae > Pseudomonas > Pseudomonas palmensis. The sequence continues at coordinate 3,196,608 of NZ_CP187958.1, read as the reverse complement.
AGAAACCCGACGGACGGTCTTAACAAAGCCAGCGAATCGTTGTCCATCACCCACGAAGAAATGATTCCCGATTGAAATTGCCGAGTTCGCCCATGCAATCAGATGCCCTCCTGACCCAGGATGAGCTGGATTTCATTCAGACCATGCACCGTTCGCCACAGCTGAACCTGACGGACGTCACCTCCAGCCTGCGCCTTGATGGCGGCAGCGAGGTGCAGCAACTGTTGACCCGGCTGGTGGCCCAGGAGCAGGTGACCCTGCAGGCGAATTTCGAGAACCAGCAGATGAGCTTTCCGCTGCAGCTGGTGGAAGACGAGTTCCATGCGGTGAGCCTGCAACTGGGCGCACCGAGCATCTATGAAGACGGGCCGATGATGCGCCCCTGGCGCCTCACGCTGGAGCCGCCGGTTGCGCTGGACGACGAGCTGGGCCTGAGCACCGACCTCAAGGTGTGCGAGATGTCGTTTCGCGGTGTGCTGGTGCAGGTACCGCGCAATCGCAAGCCGCCCAAGACCTTCAACCTGTGGTTCAGCCCCGAGGCCGACGCGCCGATCAACCTGCAGGGCACCTTGCAGCGCAAGACGGCCGACGGGCTGGCGGCGTATCGGCTGAGCCAGCACCAGCCCCAAGAGATCGAGCGGTTGCGCCAGTACATCCTGCGCCAGCACCGGTTGGCGCATCCCGAATTGCATCCGGATTAACACCGCAGCGCGGCTTTCGCCGGCAAGGCCGGCCCCTGCAGGGTTGCAACTGCCTGCAGGAGCCGGCCTTGCCGGCGAAGGGGTTTCAGGTATCCAGGTGCTCTGCCAGGTACTGCTGCAGGCGCCGACGCATCAAACGCCCCTCACTGCCCAGGCACGCCACCTGCGAGCGCATCAGCGCATCCTGGGCCAGCTCCGCCGCCTCCCCCGCGAACAACAACGGGCAATCCAGGCCCTGGGCCAGGCGCATCAAGCGCTTGGGCAGCTCGGCCGTCGGTGAATGGTTGGAGAACAGCACCAGTGCCTGCGGCGCCATGCGCTCGCACACCAGGCTCAGTTCCTCCAGCGGCTGCCCCACGGCCAACACCCTGATCACCACCTCGCTGCTGCCCAGCATCAGCGCCGCCACCAGCAACTCAAGCTCGCGGCAGTGCCCCGGCATCGCCGCCAGCACCACGCTTACCTCCTGCTGTTCGCGGGCCAGTTGCAGGCGCTGCAAGGCCCGGGCACGCAGGAAGCCATCGAGAAACAGCCACTCGCTCTGCGCACCGAATGCCTCGCCGGCCGCGCACAGGTCGTGCCATACCGGCATCAGGATGTCCTGGAACACCACCACCAGCGGATAGCTGGCGAAGACCTGCCCGTACACCTGCTCCAGGCGCCTCTCGTCGAATGCCTTGACGGCCTGGCGCAGCTGCACCTGCCACTGCTTCCAGTCCGCCTGCGTGCCGGGCGCCTGGGCCGAGGGGGCCTGCTGCTGAGTCGCCTGGTTGCGCGCAAGGATCTTGCCGACCTTGCTCACCGCCACGCCGCGCTCGATCCAACCCAGAATGCTGCGCACGTCATCGATGTCGGCCTGGGAATACAGGCGGTGCCCACTTTCGGTGCGTACCGGCTGGATCAGCCCATAACGGCGCTCCCAGGCACGCAGGGTGACCGGGTTGATGCCAGTCAGGCGCGCCACTTCACGGATGGGGAAAAGCTCCTCCTGGCGGTGGGGAGCATCAGGGAGGGAAGCCGAATCAGGCTCGATCATCGCCGTAAAGACCGTGATTGCGTAGTGAAAGGCAATTCTACTCCCCTTGTACCAGCCCGCCGCAAGCACCATGCGCCGGGCAGCCGACACATCAGCACTGACGAGTCAGCTTATTTGCGGAATAATCCTTGCTTGTTCCCACACGAACACTCGAACGCCACCCACCACCCCGGGCAGCGTTGCATGGCCGTGGCTACCCGCCGCGCCGGTTTTTACCAGGAGATACACGATGTCTACCCCTCCGGTTACCTTGATGGTGGCGCGCCGCGTTGCCGAGGGTCGCTACGAAGACCTGATCGCCTGGCTGCGCGAAGGCGAACAGCTGGCTACCGACTTTCCCGGCTATTTGGGTTCCGGCGTACTGGCCCCACCGCCCAACGACGACGAATTCCAGATCATCTTCCGCTTCGCCGACGAGAAAACCCTGCATGCCTGGGAGTTTTCCGCCTCGCGCAGCGCCTGGCTGGCCCGCGGCAACGGCCTGTTCCAGCAGCCCCACGAGCACCGGGTCAGCGGCATCGACGGCTGGTTCGGCCCGGCCCTGGCACAACGTCCACCGCGCTGGAAACAGGCCGTGGCCATCTGGCTGGCGTTCTTTCCGGTGTCGCTGGCCTTCAACCTGCTGTTCGGCCACTGGCTGGGCGAGCTCGGCCTGGTGCCACGGGTACTGCTGAGCACCCTGGCCCTGACCCCGCTGATGGTCTACCTGTTCATCCCGCTGTCGACCCACCTGCTGGCCAGCTGGCTGCACCCCAAGCCTGCCCCGCAGAGCGTTGCCGCGCCGCCCGTGGGCACCCGCTGACGCAGCGCCCCGGGGCGTGCAACGGCGGCGAGTTCGGGTATGCTGGGGCCTACCCAAGCGAATATCTGAAGTTGACCGCCCATTACATGAACAGCCCAATTCTTGTTACCGGGGCCAGCCAGCGAGTCGGGCTCGCGCTGGCCATCAAACTGGCGCAGGCCGGCCACACGGTCGTCAGCGCCAGCCGCAGCATCAGCGCGCAGGCGCCCCACCCGAACATCGTGCAGTTCCAGGCCGACCTGTGCCTGGAGCAGGACCGCCTGGCCCTGATCGACCACCTGCGCAGCCGCTATGACGGCCTGCGGGCGATCATCCACAACGCCTCGCTGTGGCTCGACGATGACCTGGCCAACCTGAACACCATGTTCAAGTTGCACGTGGAAGCGCCGTACCACCTGAACCTGGCACTGGGTGAGCAACTGCTCAAGCTGGACAAGTCGGACATCATCCACATCTGCGACGAAACCTCCTCGCGCGGCAGCAAGAGCCATATCGGCTATGCCGCCACCAAGGCGGCGTTGCAGAACATGGTGCTGTCGTTCGCCGAGAAGTACGCCCCCAGCGTGCGCGTCAACGCCATCCTGCCCGGCCTGCTGATCTTCAAGGAAGACGGCGACGAGCAGTACCGCCAGCAGGCGCTGAAGAAGGCCCTGCTTGAATTCGAACCCGGTGCCCAGCCGCTGATCGAGGCCGTGATGTTCCTGCTCGACAGCCAGTACAGCACCGGCAGCAACGTGGTCATCAACGGTGGCCGCCATTTGAAGAACCGCATCGCGGCCGGATGAGCCGCTGCACCGTGAAGGGAACCCCCATGGACCCGCAACAGCAACTCGAACTCGAAGCGGCGGCCTTTCGCCGCCTGGTAGCGCACCTGCGCGAGCGCACCGATGTGCAGAACATCGACCTGATGAACCTGTCCGGCTTCTGCCGCAACTGCCTGTCCAAGTGGTACAAGGCCGCCGCCGACGAGCGCCAGATCGACCTGAGCCTGGATGACGCCCGCGAAGTGGTCTACGGCATGCCCTACGCCGAGTGGAAAACCCAATACCAGAAAGAAGCCAGCGCCGAACAGCAAGCGGCGTTCGCCAAAGGAAAACCCCATGACTGACCTGAACACCCTGCGCAGCCAACTCGACAGTGGCGAACATGTATTCGCCGACACGCTGGCGTTCATCGCCCAGGGCTACACCTACCAGCCACAGGCCTTCACCAATGGCGGTGTGGAAAACGCCGCCGGGCAGAACGAAGGGTCGTGCAAGACCCTGGGCCTGGCACTACTCGAAGGCCTGAGCGACCAGCACGCGCTGCTGGCGTTCGGTGAGCACTACCGCTCGGTGCTGGCCACCCCCGAGGGCAGCGACCACGCCAATATCCGTGCGCTGATGCAGCACGGCCTGGCCGGCGTGACGTTCGCCGGCGCGCCGCTGCAACGCAAGGGCTGACGCCACACCGCTGCACAAGAACGGCCCGCCTGGGCCGTTTTTTCATGCCTGGGGTTCGATCACCTGCCCGGGCACCTGCGCCGGCAGTTGTGCACTGCGCAGCCAGCCCAGGGCTATGGGCCACAGCTGCGCCTGAAAGCGGCTGTGAAAGAACGCGAAATGACCGACCCCCTTGGCATCGACCTGCTGTGCGGCGATGCGCAGGTGCGTGCACGCGCTGGCGGTAAAGTAGCCCAGCAGGCGCTCGATGGCCGGCACCGTACCGAACGGGTCGTCGGTCAGGCTGATCGCCAGGATACTGGCCTGCACCTGGCCAAAGCCCAACGCCCCCAGCGCGCGACCGCTGGGCCGCTGTTCATAGGTAGCGGCGGGTGTCACCCAGTCGCGCACCACGCCGGCCGGGGTGTCTTCCATCCAGCCCAGGCGCTTGCCGGGAAAGTAGCCGAACACGCGGGTCAGCAGCGGCATTGCCAGGTGCCATTTGCACAGCAGCTGCCAGCGGCTGCCCGGGGCATAGTCACGCCAGTAGGCGAACTGCGCGCCCACCGTGACCACCCGCCGGATGCTCGCCGCCGACGCCGCCAGGCCCAGCGCGCAACCGCCGAAACTGTGCCCGACCACATCGATGGGCTGCCCAGGGAACTCGCGCCGGGCGCGCTGGAGCATCGCCTCGAAATCCAGCCGGCCCCAGTCCGACCAGCTGGCCTGAAAACCCCGCAAGGCGGCAGGGCGCGATTCGCCGATGCCGCGGTAGTCGTAGGTGATCACGTCGGCGCCATGGGCGAACAGGTAGTCGGCAAAACGCGAATAGAAACGGCAGCGCACCGAGGTGGCGGCATTGATGATGACCACCGCCCGCGTGGGGTCCGCCGCGCCGTGGCGCCAGGTGAAGCCGCCCAGGCTGAAGCCGTCTGCCGCCTCTTCGCGAAACGGCTGGGCAACGCTGGGCGCCTGGGTGGTGAGGGGGTGATTCATCGGTGCCGGCTCCTTCAGGGCCCTTCGCAGCGCAGCATCGGCCAGCGGGTGGGCCAGCCCTTGTGGGTGATGCGCGAGGCGTAGACCGTCTGTTTCTGGCTAACGTAACGCGCGGTGCGGCGCAGTACCAGCCCGGACAGGTCATTCAGCCCCAGGGGCGCAGCGACTTATCATTGTGGGTTCGGCCACCGGCAGGTTGCGCGGGCACCGGCGCCGATCATCGGCGCGCCGGCCCGCGCCCGCCTCAGGCAAGCTCGGTATAGCGCGCCGCCACCTCGGCCTGGCGGATGTCCGAGATCAGGGTGTGACGGGCCGCCTGGAAGGCCGTCCAGCGGGCGGCGTCATGCAACGGCGGGATGGTCACCCCCTCGCGGCGATCGAACCCCACCAGCGCCGCATCCACCAGGTGGTCCACCTCCATCACCTGCGTCAGGGTGTTGATGTCGATGCCCGAGCGCTCCCAGATCTCGGTACGCGTGGCCGCAGGCAACACCGCCTGCACGTATACGCCGCTGGGCGAGAGCTCCAGGCTCAGCCCCTGCGACAGGAACTGCACGAACGCCTTGGTAGCGCCATACACCGTCATGCCCAGCTCCGGTGCCAGCCCTACCACCGAGCCGATATTGACGATGGCCCCCTCCCCAGCCTGCGCCAACCGTGGCGCGATGGCATGGGCCAGGCGCGCCAGCGCGAGGGTGTTGAGCGTGATGATGCGCGTGACGCTGTCGGCGCTCTGCTCGACGAAGGCCCCCGACTGCGCCGCCCCGGCGTTGTTGATGAGGACGCCGATGCGGGCATCTTCGCGCAGGCGGGTTTCGACCCTGGCAAGGTCTTGGGCCAGGGTCAGGTCGGCCTGCAACACCTCGACGGCCACGCCGTGAGCCTGGGCCAGGCGGCTGGCCAGCCCGTCGAGGCGAGGCCTGTCGCGGGCTACCAGCACCAGGTCATGGCCACGACGGGCAAAACGCTCGGCGTAGGTAGCGCCGATACCGGAAGAAGCACCAGTGATGAGAACAGTGGCAAGGGTAGTCATGGGGTTGCGCTCTCGATGGGTGGGTAACGAGCCGCTATGATGATGACCATAATCTTAACCGTCAACGGTTTTGATGACGGTTGACATCAATGTATAGTGGGCCCCTGACTGACGGCACACGCAGCGAGGAATCTGCACATGAGGGTCACCAAGGCACAGGCGCAGGCCAATCGCGCGCACATCGTCGAGACCGCGTCCGAACTGTTTCGCGAGCGCGGCTATGACGGGGTGGGCGTGGCAGACCTGATGGCGGCGGCAGGGTTTACCCACGGCGGCTTCTACAAGCACTTCGGCTCCAAGGCCGACCTGATGGCCGAGGCTGCTGCCTGCGGGCTGGCCAAGACTGCCAGCGCCGAAGAAGCGCTGGACGTGGCGCAATTTTTCCAGCGTTACCTGTCGCGCGAACACCGCGATGCACGCAGCACCGGCTGCACCATGGCCGCCCTGTGTGGCGACGCGGCGCGCCAGCCGGCCGCAATCAAGGCGACCTTTGCCGACGGCCTGGAGGGCCTGCTCAAGCGGGCCGAGCACACAGGTGCCGAAAACGGCGATCAAGACCCGCGCACCGCACGCGCCAGGATGATCGAACGCTTTGCCCAGGCGGTGGGCGCGATCATGCTGTCGCGCGCCTGCCCGGACGATGCGCCATTGGCCGACGAAATCATCGAGGTGTGCCGCAAGGCCATCGTTGCCCCGCTCGCCGACTGAGGTGCCCGCCCCGCAGTTGTCTTAAAACTGCAACCTTTTGGTCATAGTATGGAAGCTGTTCCCGCTGCAGCCCTGTTGCAGCGGGCCTTTGACAAGGACTCGAAACTCAATGCGCCGTGTCGTATTCAATCAGAAAGGGGGCGTGGGCAAGACCAGCATCGCCTGCAACCTTGCCGCCGTCAGCGCCGCCGAAGGGTATCGGACGCTGCTGGTGGACCTCGACCCCCAGGCCAACACCACCCACTACCTCACCGGCCTGCTCGGCGACGACATCCCGGCCGGCATCAGCGACTTCTTCAAGCAGACCCTCTCCAGCGCACCGGGCAGCAAGCGCGGGCGCGTGTGCATCACCCCCACCCGCTACGACAACCTCGACCTGGTGACCGCCAGCCCCGACCTGGCCGACCTGCAGCCCAAGCTGGAGAGCAAGTTCAAGATCAACAAGCTGCGCAAGCTGCTGGTTGAACTGTCCGAAGACTACGAGCGCATCTACATCGACACCCCGCCGTCGCTGAACTTCTACACCTTCAGCGCGCTGGTGGCCGCCGACCGCCTGCTGATTCCGTTCGATTGCGACAGCTTTTCGCGCCAGGCGCTGTACAGCGTGATCGAGCAGGTGGAAGAACTGCGCCAGGACCACAACGAGTCGCTGCAGGTGGAAGGCGTGGTGGCCAACCAGTTCGTCGCGCGCACCGCGCTGCACCAGAGCCTGGTGGACGAACTGCTGGCCGAGGGGCTGCCGGTGCTACCGGTGTACCTGAGCAGCTCGGTGAAGATGCGCGAATCCCACGAGCTGTCGGTACCGCTGGTGCACATGGCACCGCGGCACAAGCTGTCGCGCGAATTCGTCGACCTGCTGGGGGCGCTGGAGCGGGCTGCCTGAGGGCTGCCCGCCGGTTGCGCCCTGGCGTCAGATCGACGCCTGGCGCATGCGATCGGACAACGCCTGCGCCGTTTCCTTGCGCTCGGAGTAGCGGTCCACCAGGTGCGCCTGGCTGTCGCGCAGCAGCAGCGTGAACTTGACCAGTTCTTCCATCACATCCACCACCCGGTCGTAATACGGCGAGGGCTTCATGCGGCCCTGCTCGTCGAACTCCATGTACGCCTTGGGCACAGACGACTGGTTGGGGATGGTGAACATGCGCATCCAGCGCCCCAGCACGCGCAGCTGATTGACCACGTTGAACGACTGCGAGCCGCCACACACCTGCATCAAGGCCAGGGTCTTGCCCTGGGTGGGGCGAATGGCGCCGAGGGCCAGCGGCACCCAGTCGATCTGCGCCTTGAACACCGCCGACATCGCGCCGTGCCGTTCAGGCGAACACCACACCTGGCCTTCGGACCACAGCACCAGCTCGCGCAGTTCCTGAACCTTGGGGTGCTCCACCGGTACGTCGTCTGGCAGTGGCAGGCCGCTGGGGTCGAAGATGCGCGTCTGGGCGCCAAAATGCTGGAGCAGGCGCGCGGCCTCCTCGGTCAGCAACCGGCTGAAGGAACGCTCGCGGGTGGAGCCGTACAGCAACAGGATGCGCGGCTTTCGCTCGCCGGCCTGCAGGGCGGTGGGCAGGCCTTCGAACAGGCTCGGGTCGAGGTTGGGCAGGTCGTGGTGCATGGGGCCTCCGGGTCAGAGCGTGGCAATGCGGTCGAGTTCACGCTTGAGCGCGTGGGCATCGAGCTGGCTGAATGGCAGCGCGAAAAACGCCCGGCAGCGACGCTCGATACGCGCCAGGGCATGGTGAAAGTTCGCCTCCACCTCGTCGTCGGTGCCGGGTTGTTCGGAAGGGTCGGCCAGGCCCCAGTGGGCCTTGAGCGCCGGGCCGAAAAACACCGGGCACGCCTCGCCTGCGGCCTTGTCGCACACGGTGATGACGATATCCGGCGGGTTGGCCGCGAAGGCCTCGTTGCCCTTGCTGCTCAGGCCCGCGGTGCTGATGCCGGCCTGCTGCAGGGTCAGCAGACTGCGCGGCAACACCTGCCCCCTGGGGAAGCTGCCGGCGCTCAACGCCTCGAAGCCCGCCGGGGCGAGGTGATTGAACATCGCTTCGCAGAGGATGCTGCGACAGCTGTTGGCCGTGCACATGAACAGAACTCGCATGGTGGTGTACTCCCTTTGGCAGGCAGAATGGTCAAAGGCTCAGGCGCAGGGCCAGGGCCGAAAGCGTGATCAACAGCACAGGCACCGTCAGCAGCAGGCCGACCTTGAAGTAGTAGCCCCAGGTGATGCGCGTGCCCTTGCGCGCCAGCACATGCAGCCAGAGCAATGTGGCCAGGCTGCCGATGGGGGTGATCTTGGGGCCCAGGTCGCAGCCGATGACGTTGGCGTAGACCATCGCCTCGCGCACCACACCCTGGGCTTCGCTGGCGTGAATCGAAAGCGCGCCGATCAGCACGCTGGGCAGGTTGTTCATCACCGAGGACAGCACTGCGGCAAGCAGCCCGGTGCCCAGCGATGCGCCCCACACGCCATAGGCGGCAAGGCGGTCCAGCAACTGGGTGAGCAGGTCGGTAAGGCCGGCGTTTTTCAGGCCGTACACCACCAGGTACATACCCAGCGAAAACACCACGATCTGCCAGGGCGCATCGCGCAGCACGCGCCGGGTGGAGATCACATGCCCGCGCGCAGCGACGATGAACAGCACCACTGCACAGGCCGCCGCCACGGCGCTGATCGGGATGCCCAGCGGCTCGAGCAGGAACAGGCCCACCAGCAGCGCCACCAGCACGCCCCCGCCCACGCGGAAGGTGGCGCGGTCGCGGATCGCCAGCACCGGCGCCTTCAGTGCCTGTACCTCGTACACCGCCGGTATGTCGCGGCGAAAGTACAGAAACAGCACCAGCAAGGTGGCCGCCACACTCACCAGGTTCACCGGCACCATCACCGATGCGTATTCGCCAAAGCCCAGGCCGAAGTAATCGGCCGAAACGATGTTCACCAGGTTGGAGACCACCAGCGGCAGGCTGGCGGTGTCGGCAATGAAGCCTGCGGCCATGACGAACGCCAGGGTCGCAGCCGGGGAGAAACGCAGCGCCAGCAGCATCGACATGACGATAGGGGTAAGGATCAGCGCCGCACCGTCGTTAGCGAACAGCGCCGAGACCGCAGCGCCCAGCAGCACGATGAAGGCAAACAGCCGGCGCCCGTTGCCGCGCGCCCAGCGGGCCACGTGCAGGGCTGCCCATTCGAAGAAGCCGGCCTCGTCGAGCAGCAGGCTGATGACGATGATCGCGATGAAGGTGGCGGTGGCGTTCCACACAATCGCCCACACCGTGGGGATGTCGTGCAGCGACACCGCGCCCAGCGCCAGGGCCAGCAGTGCGCCGAGGCTGGCGCTCCAGCCGACGCCCAGGCCGCGGGGTTGCCAGATGACCAGGGTCAGGGTGAGCAGGAAAACAGCGATGGCAGTCAGCATCGGGGCGCTCCTGGCTCAGCAGCAGGCAGCAGCACGAACGGGGCGACCGTCCATGTTGTGCAAGCGTGTGGTGTTGTCCTTGAGCCAGTCGGCATTGGCGCGCAGCGTCACCTGCAGCAGGTCGTGCACCCAGCCGGGCAGTTGCGGGTTGAGACGGTAATACACCCACTGCCCCTGGCGGCGGTCGAGCAACAGGCCGCTGGTACGCAGCTGCGCCAGGTGACGGCTGATCTTGGGCTGGCTGTCGCCCAGGGCGCACATCAGCTCGCACACGCACAACTCGCCCTGCTCTGCGATCAGCAGCGCAGCGCGAGCGCGGGTTTCGTCGGCCAGGCTCTTGAACAGGTCGGGTGGGGTAATCATTGTGGGCGGCCCTTACATATGGATAACCGAATATACGGATATCCATATGTTATCTGCAACCGGATTTTTCAGCGCCTGCCATCAACCTCCCCAGCGCGTCACCCGCCGTTGGGGGCCGGTTTTTCGCGCAAGGCCGTGTGGTAGATCTGCGCCGAATCGAGCACGGGCTGGGTGGCACCATGGCGGGCGATCGACAGCATTGCCTGGCCGATGACCTCGGTGCTCAGCACCTTTTCGGGCAACAGCGCACGCGCCAGGCTCAGCAGCGGGCCGGTGAGCCGGTAGAACACGCGGTACGCGCGGGTTCTGGAGATGGCCCCATGCAACGGCTGAATCACCGCCGGGCGCAGGATGTGCACGCGCCTGAACGGCAGGCGCAGCAGGCTGTTCTCCGTCATGCCGCGCACCCGCGCCCACATCGTCGAGCTGGTTTCGCTGCTGTCGGCGCCCGCCCCGGAGACGTAGATGAAGGTGGCATGCGGGTTGAGCTCGCACACGCGCTGGGCCACCGCCAGGGTCAGGCGGTAGGTCATGTGGGTGTACTGCGCCTGGGTCATGCCCGCCGCCGAAACGCCCAGGCAGAAGAAACACGCATCCACATCGCGCAGGTCGTCGTCGAGCAGCGTGGACGGGTTATCGGCGAAGGCCGGCCTGACCACCTGCCGGAGCTTGGGGTGCTGGGCGTTCAGGCGTGAGCGCCCGATCAAGCGAACGGACTCCACATCCTGCGCCGCCAGGCATTCGCGCAGCACCCCGCTGCCGATCATGCCGGATGCACCAAAGATCACTATGTTCATGGCGTAGGCTGGCCTCGCTCAGTTTGAAGGGTGCGCCGGCTTCATGCCGACGGCCATTGCGGCGGTGCCGTGCCGAAATCGGCCGCGAGGCTGACCGGCTTCCAGCGCTGCATCGCTTCGCTGCGGGCGGCCTCTTCCACCTCCACCACATACAAGGCGTCCGACCCCAACAGTAGACGCGACGGCAGCCCTTCACGAGCGGCCAGCGCCACGATCAGCTGTGCAATGCGCTCGGGGTCGCCCACTTCGTTGCCCACGTAGGACTCGATCAAGGCCTTGAACGCGGCCATCGACGCCATGTAGTCCGGGGCCAGCTCGGTGAGCGTGCTGCGGGCCTGGTGGCCCCAGTCGGTACGCATGCCGCCGGGCTCCAGGGTGCACACCTGGATGCCGAACGGCGCGACCTCCTTGCCGACCACGTCGCTGAACCCGCCCACGGCCCATTTGGCCGCCTGATAGGCCGACAGGCCCGGGCTTGCGATGCGACCGCCGGCCGATGACACCTGAAAGATATGGCCGCGGCCCTGGGAACGCATCACCGGAATGGCCGCACGGGTGAGGTTGACCACGCCGAACAGATTGGTCTCGACCTCGGCGCGAAAATCATCGGTGGGGATATGCTCGAACGGCTGGATATGGCCGAAGCCCGCGTTGTTGACCAGCACATCCAGCCGGCCAAAACGGCGCACGGCCTCGGCCACGGCGTGCCTGGCCTGCTGTTCGTCGGTCACGTCCAGTTCGAACGTGGCCAGGTTGGCGCCGTACTGCGCCTGCAGCTCGACGAAGCGTGTGATGTCGCGTGCAGTGGCCAGCACCTTGGCGCCGCTGTGCAGCGCCGCCTCCAGAATGGCGCGCCCCAGGCCTCGGGACGCACCGGTAATCAACCAGACTTCAGACATGATCATTCAACCTTTTCAACGCGCCGACCGCGGCGCATGGGCAACGTAAAAGAGGGGGCTGCTCACTCGGGCCGAAAGCCGGCCTTGCCTTCCAGCATCACCGACTCGGCAAGCGCCTTCTGTGCCTGAATGTCCGCCAGGCTGCGGGCATAGCCGGCCTCCAGCGCCGCATAGGCATCCCCGCCGAGCACGGTGCGCAGCGGCGGCTTGTGCAGCTGGCTGAGGGTGTAGATGGCGTCGGCCATTTTCAGCGGGTCGCCCGAGGCGGTGTCTTCGCCATGCTGTTCGATCCACCCGCGCAGGTTGCCGACCGCACTGCCCTTGTAGGCGTCGAGCTGCTCGGTCCAGCGGATGTTGGCCACGAAGCCGGTCTTGATCGAACCTGGCTCGATGATCAGGGTGTTGATGCCGAACTCGGCCAGCTCTTGCGCCACCGCTTCGGCGAAGCCTTCCAGACCGTACTTGGCCGCGTGATACAGCGAGCCGCCCGGGTAGGCGGTACGGCCGCCGACACTGCTGACATGGATGAAGGTACCGCGCTGCTGTGCGCGCATCGCCGCCATGAAGGCGCGGGTGACCTGTATCGGCGCCATCAGGTTGAGCGCGATCTGCTGCTCGACTTCGGCGTCGGTCATCTCTTCCATCGCACCGATCACCGCCCCGCCCGCGTTGTTGACCACCACCTCCACATCGGGATGGCGGGCAGCAACGGCGCGTACCTGTTCGCGGTCGGTCACGTCGAGCGCTTCCACATGAAGGCGCTTTGGATACGCCTGTTGCAACGCCTGCATCGCCTCCACACGACGCACGGCGGCGACCACGGTATGCCCCTGGGCCAGCGCCTTTTCGGTAAGGGCCAGGCCCAGGCCACCCGAAGCACCGGTAATGAACCACTTTTGAACAGCCATGAAGATACTCCTGTTACAAGTTGTGAGTGATTAATCACTCAGTTAAAAGGCAAGGCTTTTACGCCGTAATGGCGCGCCACAGCATATGGAAGCCCAGCTGGCGGTGGCGGTCGGCCTCCTCCGGGGACTTCTCGATGTGTTCGATGGTGGTGGTGGCGATACTCTCGATCACGGAAGAAATGAAGCTGATCGGGGCATCGATCAGCACGCCGTCCTCTACCCCGCCCTCCATCGTCCTGGACACGGCCTGGAACGGCTGCGCGCCCAGTGCGCGGGTTTCTGCGGTCACCTGCCCCGACGCCGACAGCCGTGCCAGCACCACGCGCTCCAGGGCATTGTTCAGGCCCCAGCTGACATAGCGATTGAAGATGTACTCCATGCGCTGGCGGTAGTCGGCCTGGGCCGGGAAGTCCGACATCATGGCCGTCACCAGGCTTTGCTTGAGGTGCAGGTAGAGCTCCTGGAACAGCACCTCCTTGCTGCTGAAGTAGGTGAACAAGGTACCGTCGGCAACCCCGGCGCGCCGCGCAATGCTCGACGTGCTGGCCATCACGCCCAGCTCGGCGACTGCCTGCATCGCAGACAACAGCAAGGCTTCACGTTTTTCGGGGCTGAGGGGACGTGCCATGGAGGGAGGTTCGCTTAAGAAGACTGAGTAATCAGTCAACTATATTCCTGGCTCTTGGGTGAATGCAAGGGATGGATGCCGCGACGGTGCCGAACGGCAAGCCCCCCGGCATGGCGCCCGGGGGGGTTGATAGCCGTTATCCGGTACTACTCGAACAGGTTCACGATGGCATCCGACAACGTACTTCGCTGCCGCGACCACGAGCTTGTGAAGTGATAGATATCGTTGGCCTGGACGTAGTGCTTCACGAACTGGAAGTGATAGTCGGCGGCAATCTGGAACAGGTACAGATCGCTTTGGATATTAACGTAGTTGGTGCCGAAACGATGGATCTCGGTACTGATCTGGACCATGCCCTCCAGAACCGCATGGGTGTCGGGCTCCAGGTCCACATTGATTTCCGAACTTGGCTTTTCGGTAAGAATGCGCTTCCAGGCGAGCTCCGAGCTCTTTCTTCCCGAGGTGCCCTTGGTAAGGTCGCAGGGGGCCTCGATGGCCTGGCGGGCTTTGCTCATTTCGTCTTTGATGCGGTCATCCAACTGCAACTTCCTGCCTGTTTTTACCTGGCAAAACAAACTGGTCAACTCGAGCCAGGCGGATTCATATTCCTTGGGGTTATCGCGCTCGACCATCTGCTTGGGGTTGGACCAGCAAGGCTTGTACCTGAACTTGGCGAAACTGTAGTCGGGGAAGTGCCCGAGCCAGCCGTGGCCCAGATAACTGGTACCGCTGGGGGCCGCTTCGAAGTTGGGGTTAGCGAACGGCACGCCCTTGGTGTCCGATGATTTCAGGACTTTCCTGTTCCAGTTTTTCGACGAGCCGTCCATGTAGTAGATGGCCTGTGGGCCGTAGCCCATCTTGGACCATTCCCAGGAGTCCGGGTCGTAGTCCGCATCCCAGTAGGTGTTCATCACGTTGTCGAGGCCGCAGTGGTCCTGGTGGGCCCAGGTGTCGGCGATCACATGCGCCCTGACCCCCAGCAGGATCAGCCTGAACCTGCGCAGCACGTCTGCACGATTGTCCTTCAGCACCTCTGCCCCGCCGATGGCCAGGCTGATGATCTTCTCCAGCCGGTCGTCATCGGTGGCGCAGAGCACGGCATCTTGAACAAGCCTGCGCGAGAGTGCGCTTTGCGGCCGGTTGAGCATCTTGCCGTATTGCAGATCCTTCACCTTGCTGGCGTTGTACTTTCTCAGTATCTGCTCGCCGCCAAAGGTGTCGCGCTTGATGAACTTGGGCAGGTAGTTGGCCACTTCGGCGCCATGGGTTTCTTCTCGGCTGGGCGTGCCGGCCGGGTCGTTGTAGTTGCCGGGGATGAAGTGGTACGAGCACCACAGGCCATCTTCAGGCTCCCCCATCGTACCCAGCAGCCCGCCCTGGTAGGTGTAGCGCGGGTTGTCCATCTTGGCCACGACGTTGTACTTGGCAGATTTTTGGGTGTCGCTGACCAGGCTCCAGTAAGAGGCATAGGTGCTCTCGCTGAAGAAGTCGATGAAGTTGGCTGCCTTGGCAATAAGGGTTGCATCGTCCTTGTTGAAGCCGCCGCACAGTGCTGAGTGGTAAGTACCGTAGAAGTGAAAATCCTGATCCATGCCGCTTTCCCCTAAACAGTTTTTGTTTAACAAAAAAAGACCGCAAGGGTTTATAGGCACAGCTTTAAATAGTGTCAAATGGCCATTAGTCAATGATAATTGTTATTTTTATTTCGTGTATTAACGTTGGGAAAGTGCGGTTTGATGGGCATGGCGATATAGAGCGGTTCTATTTAAATTCATGGCCAATGGAGCCAGTCTGCGCTCAATAATCAGTCGTCAGACTTGAGCAACTTTCCACACTGCTCACTGGCCAACTGGCTGATGATCCGAATGGCCTGATGAATACCCGCCGTGTTGCGAAAGCTCAGCTGCGGGTTGTGCTCGCACTCCAGCACCTCGTCATGCTGGACGAGCGCTTCACCGAGTAGTTCGAGGGTCCAGGCGTAGCGTTGGATGGTGGACAAGCGTTCTTGGTCGGTCATGGGGATACCTGCGCTAGGACCTGTATCAGGGTTGCTGAGGTTCTTGTCGGGGAGATCGTCCCGTTATTGCGCTCGAAAGGCCACGGTATTTAGGACCCATTTCGTGGCGTTGGACGATGGGCAGGCGATCATAGGGATGCCCGCCCTGTAGCCGGTAGGGGACTGACGTTGAGGTGGAGTGAAAGTCTTGCGAGGAACACGCCGTCGTCATACTGTGGCCGAGAGCGAATGCGGAAGTCCTGCTCAGAATGCGAAGAGGCATGCATGACGCCCAAGTTTGAGCTTGGAGAGTGTCTAGGAAACCAGGGGCGATTCAGAATGATCCAGAAGCATGTCCGAAGGACTGCGGGAAGACAAGCTAGAGCCCCATCCGCCCGTTAATCTTGCGCGTCTCCATTCCAGACGAAGCTCCCTGCTGGCGTCCATGGTCATCTAGTCGAGCGCCTCGTTCTCGAATACTTAGACCATGGCGGCGGCCTTCCTGACGATCAGCAGCGCCAGCTCAGGCGGGAAAGGTATCGGTTCTAGCTCTCGTAGGTAGTCACAGTCGATAACGGACTAGGCGTGGTCCCCGATGTGGTGGTGCTCAATGGGCGATGAGCTGGGCACCTGATTATCTGATAACCGCTTAGTATCCGAGTAGTTCTCCTCAGGACGACCGGCCACCTGTTTCTGCCTGCTGTCAAGGCCGTTCACTGAAGCGATATCCCTTCACTCGAGTCGATCGATATTGGTAGTTTCACCACCAGCAGAGGATGCTGAAAATATTCCGGCTTTTCGACGCGCTCGAATTTGAGCCCCTTCCAAGCAGGTCGGGGCAATTAACTCAGGGTGAGGTCATACAATCGAGGATGCCCTTGCTGCAGGGAATGGTGATCTTCAACTCCTTAACCATGGCCATAACTCTCTAACCTGCAGCGATTACTCCAGCCTGGTCTAATTACTTAGCTTTAGGGCTGAGCGAAACCAGAGACTTTGCGACCTCAATAAACTGATTTTTTTCCAGTTCAATTTTTTTAAGCTCAATGGTCGACTGCCCCTTTTCAAGAACATGGTTTCGTTCGGTCTCCGAAAAGTTGCTTATTACTTTGTGCGCTGTATCATTCCGATCCAGCTGAATTGCTGCCCGCAGCGAAATATACTTTAGCTCTATATTTGTCAGCTCGTTCTGGTAGTACTTTATCTCATACAAATTAGATTTATGTAGACGCAAAAAGAAAAATGCAAGTATTTCAATAGAGATTACTAAGGAGAAACGCGGCGCGTAGTGCGCCAGTAATGTTGAAGCATTCGTCTGCCCTGAAAGCAAATTCACTTCCGCGCCCCCTATAAATTCTGGAAACACGAAGGAACCGAGAGCGAATATACCCAAAGCAGCAATCAACACGCCGGCTGACAAATTAATACTACTACTTCGAATTAGCCTCTTTAATTCATCCTCAATTCTGCTAGTCGCAATGTCCCTAGACTCTTCGATGCTATCGAAAGCGAGATCTTTATTTTGTGAATCCTCAAGATTAGTTAATAACTGCAGGAGCACAGCACTCTCCGTGTCAGATATTATTTTACTCTTAACCTCTTCGGAAAGAATATATGCGCCAGAGGTGCGCCTTAGCTCGTCGACTTCCTCCTTAAGCTCCTCTAATGCAACTGAGCTCTCACCACTTAAATCATTTGAATGGCTTTTCCTGTAGGGTGTTAGGTCGCGCCTGAGTACTTCTTTATCCTTAAAGCCAGTCTGCAAGTACCAAAACAGCAAATAAAATAGAGAAATCCCTATTAAAAATGGATAGGCATAGTCTGCAACAGTAGCAAATAACGACTCACCAAATGTTGGCCTGGTAATCATGTAGAGCTTCAAGAGAAAGGATAATGCCAACGGAGTAAACACCCACGTGTACCTGATTCGCATTACTTTATCTATTTCTGCTGAAACATATGCCTGTATCTCTTCTTCTGTTGTAGCCATAACGAACATCCGAGTTAATTTAAGAGCATTATGCCAGCATGGCTGGATTGAGGGGAGCCAAAAGGCAAGGCGCAGAACCATTGCATTGATATGGTAGTCGGCGGGAAGATCAGCAAGTGCTCTGCGACGTATCTGCCGTACCGTACAACTCAAACAGCGGTCTTCTGTCTTCGAGTTTTCGGACCACGACCATGCAAGGTTTTGACTCCCCGGACTTCCCTTGACGAGACTGCGCGAGATTTTTTGACGGCAACCGCTCCCACAGAACCACAATACCTCGCGCCCGCCCTTGTACAGCAAGGCTTACAGCCGATCATGCTCAAGCGCCAGCGGTCCAATCCGTCAGGAAGGGTCAAGAATTTCTGTCAAGGATGGTCAAGGGCAGGTCAAGGCTGGCGCCATTTTGGACGGGCATTCGCTCGACGCTCGACCCCACCGACCCGCACCCCGCTCCCGACGTGCTCCCCAGCCCGGCTGGCCACCTGCTGGCGCCCTGAATCCGTCCAGAGCCTGTCCAGAATAGGCGGCCGGCAATATTTGACGACGCGTAGCCATGTTTATGCAACGGACAGAGCTGTAGCCCAGGCCTGCTGAGGGATTCATCGATTGAGCCGCCAGGCGACCTGTCTGATTTCGTCTAATGCCTGTCTAATATTTTCGCGGATTCTTGACGGCAATCAGACCGAAGCATGCTCGGCACCAGGCTGAATGTTCAACGCCGCCAGGCTTCGCCGCAATAGTCCCTATCCACCGCTGCCGCTCGATCCGTCTAGGGCCTGTCTAGAATCCGTCAGGGGTCTGTCAGGGGTACAAGATGGTCAAGGCCCCCACTTTGACGGCCTCCAGCGATGGAAAAACCTCAGACGCCCGGCCACCGGCGTGATCGCCATCTGCCTGGCCCGTGATCCGTCAAAGCGTGGTCAAAGTAGCGCCCAGCACCACCAGCAATGTGAGACGGCGCCGGTCACCAGCTTTACCGGTACCGCCTGGCGTATGGCCTTAAACGCCCAGGCCATGCTGGTTCCGTCTTATGCCTGTCTCACATTCGGTAAAGGCCCGGTAAAGCTTGTTGATGCTTTACGCTTGCGCGGCGATCTTCCTCTTGGAGTTCGTCTGGAAACGGTTACCTGAAATTGGGGACTGATAAATGTCCTCATCCAGGAATCTTAGCAACGCCTTGAGACTCTTCTTGTCCCCCGGGAAGACGAGCTTCATTTGCCCGGCTTCATCGTAAACACCTATATCAATGTCAAACCCGGCAGCTGCAATACGCAGTTCCTGTGGCGTGCAAGCGTCGAGAATACCTTCCTGATTAATGAAGGTGACCTTCTTGCGTATCCAGTTATCAATGTTGGCATCAAGCCAACTAGAGTCAAAGCCATGGAACTTGTCAAGGTTAAAGAAGTTTTCTACCTCTTCCTTAGTGCTTTCATGATAATAGGCATCCATATCGAAAAGCCGCCGAGCATTGTGAAGGCTAACAAATCGAAGTTCGGTAGGCGAATTCTCAGCAACACCTTGAGTGAGTACTGCGGTTGGCTTGTTGTCTAAGGCGATACCTATCCCATCTAGTCGACGGAAGGTATTCTTGTCATAAAAAATTGAAAACCTTCCTGTGGCTATTGCTTGACGCTTATCGAAAGCTTGGACGACTACTGTCGTCGATCCATTTTCAGTGAAGCCTCCAAACAGCCCTTTGATTACACCCAGCCCCTGCTCAGAGGGCTGCCAAGTGTCTGCGTTTTCTGGTTCCCGTACAGCGGCGATCAGGCCGTCCAGATCATCGAAGCCATCTATCAGAAGTACCTCATCGTCATCAGGCCGGTAGCGCGCATCAAAGGCAACGTCGGTTTTGTTGCTAATGAATGCTTGAGCTTGTCGACGAAGCTCCGCCTCGATATCGGTTTGAAGCTCGCCACTCGTAACAACTCTAAGAATACGCGGCGTTGTTCCTAGCAAAACAAAAAGATCCATCCATTGGCTCCTATGATGACTCAAGCACTGTGTGTGATGTTATGTAGCTTACTCTCCCAATATCTGCCGGCTTACTTATAACCTTCTTCGTAATAAGCAGAAGGTTTCCGCCATTATTTAGCTGTACCTCATAGAACTTATACCCGCAAATTGCTAACACCGGATTCGCGTAGAAGGACTTAGACACCCAAATGAAAACAAAAAACATCAGCGCAAAAAAAGCGAAAGTGAGAGATTCAAGAAAGTACTTACCACCACCTAGCACCGGCAGCATATACGCCACAAAGTATCCCGAAATTTCTTTGTCGGCAGGCTTTATCGAAACGGCCGTGACGGTCGTTTTGTTGAGTTTGGCGGCTGAAGATATAATTATCTGATGACAAATCGCACAGAGCGACAACGAACAAAATAGTACAAACAATGACCATAGCTTCTGGTCATTGCTTTGATAAAGCAAGAATGAGAGCGTTAAACCGATTGGCGCAATCGTTGTCAGTACGAGAGCGAACTTCATGAGGATGCTAAGCATAATCAGCCCTTCCACCGCCGTGCGCGAGCGTGCCGGCGACTCTGTTGGATAGAGCTAGCATAGTAAAGCCTTTTACTGGATATCCATACAGCATAGAGCTATCCCTCGCCCTTTTCGCCTCAATACTGTTGCCTGCTAAGGACAGATGTCAAATTGCCACGCGGCAACACCGCACTGATTCACGCCGTAATCCGGCCCGCTCATAGCCCAATTGCTGACCATGACCTTCACGAATTCCACCCACCCAGCGA
This sequence comes from Pseudomonas palmensis, assembly GCF_049942755.1. Taxonomy (NCBI): domain Bacteria; kingdom Pseudomonadati; phylum Pseudomonadota; class Gammaproteobacteria; order Pseudomonadales; family Pseudomonadaceae; genus Pseudomonas; species Pseudomonas palmensis. The sequence continues at coordinate 3,176,166 of NZ_CP187958.1, read as the reverse complement.
TACTCGTCTTACACGGAACCTGACAAAACCTGAGATCGGATCGGCTGGCGCTGGGCAGCGAGCACTGTGGTTTTCATGTGGTCATTCGATGCTCGGAGCCCTGGACCGGTTGCCACTGGCAAGGCTCCATTACCGTGGAAACCAGGGTGGAAACCGCCGGCTGGCAACCTCAACATTTCTCAACAGGTAGGCCACTCAGGTTCGCACGGAAGGTTCGCGCATAAGGGGTTGCGAACCTGTGTGCGAACTGGCCCAGCACCAGCGCCAATATGCGGACCAGCAGCGCGTACCGGGCTGCCATGACCACGCCAATGAAACAGGCGGATTCAGCCGCCAAGACGAAACAACGGGTTTCAGATGAGCAGCGGCACCTGGTGCTGGAGTTGCGCCGCCGTCCCTTGGCGTCAGGCGTCTGGTCATTCACGTCCGAAAACCGGCTACTGCCGTGCTTGTCGATAAAGTCGAGGATGCCGGCCAGGATCTGGCGGTCCTCGGCATTGCCGCTGCCCACCCGGCTCAGCCACTCGCCGTATAGCAGCTGGCAGTCGGCCAGAGCGGTGCCCGGCGTCCAGGGCAGTAGGCCGTAGGCAATGGCCATTTCGCCCGCCAGCGCGATCACCGCGAAGCGATCCGCCACCCGCCCGGCCTGGGCGTTGTCCTCAACGAACTGGGCGCGGATACCGGCGAAGTCCTCGAGCAGGCCGGGGCGGTCATCGCTGGCCAGAAGCTTCTCCACGAATGCCGACCCGATATGGCCGTGGTTCGCTCCTACGGCCACAGTGAGCTGGCGGTGGAAGTCGGCGCCCTCCAGGCCGTGCAATTCATCGAAGGCCCGGTGTGTGCGGGTGCCGGCGTTCACGTCCACCATGCGCAGCTCAGCACCAGCATGGGCGGCGTTACCGCTGATGGCCGCGTGCTCAGATAGGGAGCGCTCGCCGCTGGATAGCGCCAGGAGGCGCCAGCTCAGTTTCCCGCGGGCTTCCCGATCGCGAGTCATGGTGCCCTTGCCCTGGCCGTTGGCGAGCGAGTAGGCCATCTCCTGTACGCGCTTGGGGTCGGCCCGCTTGATTTCGTCCAGGGGCAGCATGGTGTCGTTGCGACTCGATGCCTCGATCTCTAGGCCGCCCTTGGTCATATCCCATGACGCGGCGAATATGCCGGGGTCGCCCCATACCGATGAGCCGATCAGCTGCGCCAGCGACTTGCCGCTTGAGCTGTCGCCCACTAGGTGAACACCGCCACCCAGCACGCCCACCAGGCTCAGCAGCGGGCCAGCGAGGGCGCAACCGATCGCCAGGGTCAGTACCGGGTTTCCCTCGCACTTGGCCGCCACTTCGACCTTCCAGCCATCCAGGCTCCCACGCACGCTGAACAGGTTTTGCCCCTTGGCGCTGGCCTGATAGCGCACCTTGTCGCTGCCAATGGTGCGTCCCGGCAGCACAAAGGCGCCCGACTCATGCCAGCCGGGGCGGCAGGTAGTGGCAAACACCTCTGCAGGGCGTTGGTCCAGCAGGTACTCCATGAACTGACCGCGCTTTTTCAGGGCGATGATGACGCCCATGCCGAACAGCGTCCGCCTGGCGTCCTCACCACTACCGCCGAACACCTCCATAGGAATGATCCACTCCTTGGGGCCGCTGTCGGTGAGCAGGCGCAGAAACCGGCCCTCGCTGCCATCGTCGCTGTTGGTGGTGCGAGCGGCGACGGTCACGGGCGTGGCGATCCACTCATCAATGATCGGGCGGTCGGCCTTGTCGTCGTCGCCGTCATCGTCAGCGGCGCTTCGCTTGAAGCCGTGCCAGTACACGCCAGGCTTGAGCCTGCGGCCTTTCTCATTGGTCACCCAATGCTCATACACGCCCCAGCACGGACGATCAGGCTCGACCTTGGGCGCCTCTGGCCGCAGGTTGATGACGTTGGTTTCAGGCGGGCGCATGGCGACACCTCCAGGCAGCGAGGTCGTTGAAGTCGGAAAGTGGCAGCGGCGCATCGGCTGGCCACTCGGGGAAGGTCACCAGGCCACCACACGCGGCCGCAGCTTCATGGGCGGCGGTGCGCCCTGGGTTGCCCTTGCCTTCAGCTTCGGTCTGGCGGTCGTCGTCGCCGGCGACGATGATTTCGGTACCGGGGTAGTCGGCCCGTAGCTCCAGCGCCACCGGTTTCAGATTCCCGGCGTTCATCACGCAGGCGACGGTGTAGCCGCTTTCGTGAAGCGTGGCACCCGTGGCCCAGCCTTCGCAGATGCACAAAGGCTTGCCCGGTGTGATGCGTCCCAGTGGCGAATAGACGCCCTTGATGCGCCCGCCATACAGGAAGCGCTTTTCGCCGTTCGCAGCGATCCGTTGCAGGTTCACCAGCACGCCACCCGCATACAGCGGCACCAGCAGGTCTTCACCACGCTGGCGCAGACCGTGGGCGCGAATGCCCTTGGTGATCAGGTAAGGGTGACCAGGATCAGCACGGCGAGCGTCACGCCACCAGCGTTGCGCAAGGCCCGCGGCTTTGAGCTGGCGCCGCTGCCGTTCGGCTTCCCGCTGGCGCTGGGCCTGCTCGATGCGCTGGCGCACCTGCTGGGCTTCGCGGGCATCCACCGGCTCACGACTACACCAGGTGCTGGTGCCGCCCGTCTTCCAGCTCCCGAACGCACCCGAGGCGATGCCATCGGCAAACAGGCAATACCAGCCGTTTAGGGTGCCGGACTTGTCGCCGGGGACGTGGAAGCGGTGAATGTCGCTATCGCCCAGGGGCAGCCAATCGAGCGGCCCATAGACCGACTGGAGCGCGTCACGGAAAAGGATCTTGGCGTCGGTCATGCGGCCCCCTGCGGCGGTGTGAAACGCTGGGCCAGCCGTTCCAGTTGGTTGGTCAGGCGCTCCAGTTCAGGGCAGTGACGGCCCGCGTCACCCTCGGCAAGGCGCAGCTCCAGGAAGCCCGCTAGGGTTTCCACCAACAGCGCATAGCTGGCGCTGTCGATGTGAGCGCCAGCAGTAGGTGGACTACCGGCCCCCTTGCGGCGAATAGGCGTGACCTTAGTCATGGCTCACGCCCTCCCGATCAGCGCCAGCGAATGCCCGGCAGACCTGGCCATTGTTCACCGCGTGCCAGTAGGTCAGTTCGTCCAGCGAATCGACGAGGCAAGCCGTCACCATGGCGTCAGCGCTACGCAAAACAACGCGCCCGCACTCGGCATCGGCCTGGCTGAGGAATGGCCCGAGCACAGCCCTAGAAGCCTTGGGGTGAGTCACGTAAAACAGCTCGGCAGCTTTCTTCAGGCAAGCCGATCCCATCGGCGCTGAAGCACCGTTTTGAATTTTCATGGTGTTACTCCCCGTCGAAGTCTTTAGGCGTGAAGCGTTCGGCGCCGTTGCGTACTACTCGCAGACCGAGTGCGGCAGCCCTGGCCACGGCGTCTGCAAAGCCCAGCTCTAGATTGGTCGTACGCCCGCCCATGCCAGCAATCACGTCGAGCCACCGGGCAAACTTCACCGCCAGCTTCGGATGCAACCAGGTACCGCCACCACGATCCGCACGGGCACGGCTGGTTTTTACATACGGGATTTCCCCGTATCTACGTTGCAGCCCTTCGAGGTAGCGCTGGGTATCTGGCAGGCGCAGCCATTCGTGAGGCTCTTTGCTGAAGCGCTCTGCAATCTGGGTTGCATGGAGCCAGCCGTCAGCATTGAAGCGCACAGCCTGGCCTTCGTAGTCAAAGGGGACAATGCGGGCTGTCATGCCGCCACCTTCACACCAGGTTTGGCAATCAGGGTGTACAGGGCAACACCACGATGTGTACGGCCCCACTCATCTGTCAGCACGACGCGGTTGGTGATGATGTTGTAACCAGCGTTTCGCAGGTCGCAGATACGCGCACCTGGGCGGCAGATGTTCAGCTCACGCATGATGGCGAAGGTATCGACAGAGCCTTGTTCCATGCGCTCAGCGAGACGTGCGTTCTGAGCAGTGATGCTAGTATTCTGGAGGCGAGATTCTTCCGGGCTGGCCTTATGGTTGGCCTTTTTTTTGTCCATTAGGCGGCCACCTCCCGCAGTGCGATGCGCTGGCGCACCCAGGCCTGAACCTCCGCGAGTACCCAGCCGACCGGTGCTCCACGGGACTTGCTGTTGCTCAGAGGGACTGGTTTAGGAAACGTTGGGTCGTCCTTGAGACGCTTGTAAATCGTCGGTCGCTTGTAACCGGTGATGGCTTCCATCTCAGGAATGCGAATTAGCGTGGTGGCTGGATCGCATAGCAAGCGCGCGTCAATGATTGAGGGGGCTGCCGAAGTGATGCTGGTCATATCTGTTTCCCGTTGTTTATGAAGGCCGGGACAGAATTAACCAGAGGACCAGAGGGGGTCATTGCATCTGCAAAAGTGAGTTTTGCATTTGCAATTTTTTGCATTCAATTTACTTCTTGGGATTGCTCATCTGGATATCAACAGCCTTTGAAGTCGCTATCAATGCCGCCTCCTCGGCAGCCTTCTTAGCTTCGGCAAACATGCCATTTACGTTCCTAAGACCGGCCCCTGGCCATCCTTTACGAGAGATGGCTTCCGCTATACGCCCTTTGTTGTAAGGCGGACGATCGTGTTCCAAAAGCAAATCCAGCAATCCTGCAATGATTAAAAGCTCAACGCCTGCCTGCTCTGCTTGCCTGCGCTTATTCCGCTTGGCAAACCATTTACCTGCTTGCTCCAACGAAGATTGCAGATTAGAAAAGTCATCAGCAATTCTCTCTGGTGCCACCGCTAGGGCCATCTCAGCAGCTTCAGCTTTTGTCTCTGCGACCATCCTTGCTGATTCTGCAGATTCAAGGCGAGACATCGCATCCTCAAGCAATTCGACAGCGTTTAGACGAGCACTTCGTTCGTCCCTAAACTTTTCATTGAGCTCATCGAGCTTGGATTTGTACAAGGATATGCGCCCAACAAGGTTGGAGTTTTCAGCCTCCAATAGCAGAGCTTTCTGCTTCGCCGCCTCAAGCTCTATTGCCGCACTGTGTTCACCCTTCTGCCGCAAATGGCTTTCACGCATTTTCAGATACCCAGCCTCGCTACCTGAAGGTTGCGGTGGGGGAGAATGGCTGAGTTGTGAGACAGAATGAACTGTGACGGCTAGAACTGGGTTGTCATTTGCAGGTAGTGCATACCCAGCAGCGAAATGCGCCCGCTCCTCCGCCTCAGCTATTGGCCGAGATATCCATGAGCGCGCGATTGTGACAGTAGAGGCAGGTACCTTGCCGGTCGCTGCCAAAATGGTGGTGGGCGCTCGACCATCAGCTACTTCTTCAAAGTACGCCGCAAGCGCTCCAAAGGTGATAGGCCCTGCGCCTACTGGACTTGAGGTAATAGTAACGGAAGCAAAAGCTTCATGAATTGGGTGGGTCTCCGGCGAAAGAGAACGTAGGCAGGCAGCAAGCTCCGTAGCCAGTAGCCGGGGATTAATCGCCCTTTCCTCTGACCACTCAGCGGCGATCATATCCAGCCTCACGCGGCTTTGTCGCGGAACCATGCACGCCCCTCCAGGCGCCCCAATAATAGATCAGCCGACCAAATGGATGGGTCTCCATTTTTCGCCCCGTCGGACTAGGTTGACTAAACGCTACACGGCATCAAGCTGGATGCCTGTCCAGTAATAGCGTTTGAGTCTACCTCTGTATCTGGTGGGAATGAAAGTGCATTAAGTACGGCTACCGAAATTACCTCGGACAACCATCCCAGCCCCTTCAAAGCGATGGGCAAAATCGTAAGGCGTGATGTGCCGTTCGCGGTTTGCATCTAGGTAGTCAGCCCACCATTGGACCATCAGCCGACGCTCCTCAATGTACTCGGCCTTGTGGATGTAGGCCGCTCGCACGCTGTTGCGCTCTTGATGGCTCATCTGGCGCTCCACCGCGTCCTTGCTCCACAGTCCCGATTCGACCAGCGCGGAACAAGCCATGGCCCTAAACCCGTGGCCACACACTTCGGTTTTGGTGTCGTAGCCCATACGTCGCAACGCCTTGTTCACCGTGTTCTCGCTCATGGGCTTCCAGTGGTTGCTATCGCCGGCGAACACCAGGTCGAAGCGCCCGGTGAGCTGGCGCACCTGCTCAAGCGTAGCCAGGGACTGTCGACTCAGCGGCACCAGGTGGGGCGTGCTCATCTTGGAGCCGCGATGTGAGTTCTTCACGCCCTCGATCTGCTGGCGCTCGCCGGGGATCTCCCACATGGAGCGGCCGGTGTCGATCTCTGGCCAACGAGCGAATCGCAGCTCACTGGATCGAATGAACACCAGCAGGGTGAGCTGGGTGGCCAACCTGGTCAGCCGCCGGCCGGTATCGCGGTCGATTCTCTGCAGCAGCTCAGGCAGACGATCCAGCGCCAGTGCAGGCCTGTGGACAGTCTTGCGCGTAGCGGTTGCTCCCTGTAGGTCCATTGCCGGGTTGGTGTCGATGTGCCCATGCTGGACAGCCATACGCATGATGCCGGTCATGTACTGCCGTAGTCGGCTGGCAGTATCCAGAACTTCGCGCTTCTCCACGGCCTTGAGCGGCGCCAGCAGGTCGCGGGTCTTCAGTCCGGCCACCGGGCGCTGGCCCAGGGCCGGGAGCAGGTAAGTTTCGATCCGCCGCCAAACCGTCGCGGCATGGCCTGGAGACCATTTCTTCGAACATGCCTCGTGCCAATCCTTGGCCAGCACGCTAAAGGTGTTGGCCCTGGCATTCGCCGCCTCGATCTTTCCTTGCCTGGCGTTCTCGATCGGGTCTTTGCCGTGCGCCAGCAGCTCCAGCGCTTCGGCACGCCGCTCCCGCGCAGCCTTTAGGGTCAAGGCTGGATAGTTGCCGAAGGTGGCTAGCCCTTCCCTGCCATCCGGCCGCTTGAACTTCATGCGCCAGATCTTGCTGCCGCTTTTCTTGACCAGCAGGAACAGGCCCTGGCCGTCGAACAGGGTGTAGTCCTTCTCCCGCGGCTTGGCAGCTTCGCATTTGGGGTCTGAAAGGGGCGTAACGGTGCGTGCCATAGGTATACGTTTTCTCGTCGAACCGGCGTATACCCTAACGTATACCTAAAACTGGTATATGCCTAGAGACCGAACGAGACAGGCAGAAACAAGAAAGCCCGCACTTGGCGGGCTTTTCAGGGGGTTCCGTATACAGGAGGAGACGTATCGGAACAGCTGGATGGTGCCGGAGACAGGAATCGAACCTGCGACCTTCGCGTTACGAGTGCGTTCTAGAGCTCATTGAGCTTCGGCTCGCCCCAATAAACACGGGGCCTCAATGTCTGGTTGAGTCCAGCGAGACAGCCCCGTATAGTCGCTTTTGCTGTCACCCTGCTGTCACAGATGCCAACCATGAAAACTAAGATCACAGCCAAAATCCTCGCAAGCATCCAGCCGCAGGAGAAACAATTTCGAATCCACGACACCGCCCAGCCTGGCCTGTCGATCCGCGTGCTGCCCAGTGGCCACGCAAGCTACATGGTCAGCTGGGGTCGAAACCAAGCCGCCACTCTGGGCCGAGTGGGGATGATGACCCTCGATCAAGCAAGGACCGAAGCAGCCCGCTGGCTCGCGGAAGCCCACGCTCATGGTGCCCCCCTGATCGCCGCCCTGAACAAACGTCGCTCAGCACACACTCTAAAGACCTACCTTGAAGAAACCTATTACCCCTGGCTAGAAACACACCACAAGGCCCATAAAAAGACCCGCCACGTCATAGAGTACAGCTTCGTTGCTCTCATGGAGAAAGCCCTTACAGAAATCACTCAGCGAGAGCTGGAAGGTATGCGGGTTAAGTGGTTGACGGCAGGCCTCAAGGACGCAACTGCTAATCGGAAATTGGCGGCGCTCCGTGGTGCACTATCCAAAGCTGTCGAGTGGGGCATCATAGAGCAACATCCCATGGCCAAACTCAAACCAATGAGGCTCGACACCCGTGGACGGGTTCGATTCCTATCAGCGGAAGAGGAAAAACGCCTGCGCCAAGCCCTAGACGACCGAGAGGAGCGAATTAGGGCGGAGCGCGATAGTGCAAACAAGTGGCGCTTAGAGCGTAGGCAGGAGGAACTACCTGACTTGAGGACTAGGGAATTCGCCGATCATCTGAAACCAATGGTGATCATCAGCCTCAAAACAGGAGTCCGTCGAGGGGAGTTATTCAACTTGACTTGGACTGATGTCGACTTCCAGCAAAAGACTCTAACGGTTGCCGGAGATGGTACGAAGTCCGACCAGACCCGACATATCCCTTTACATGAAGAAGCCTTAAAATCTTTAAAAGCCTGGAAAGAGCAATCTAGCGGTCATTCTATAATTTTCCCAAGCCGGACCGGCGGCATCATGGACAATGTCAAAAAGTCCTGGGATAGCGTACTGAAAGCGGCAGAAATCAATTCCTTCCGCTGGCACGACTTGCGCCACACATTTGCATCTAAGTTAGCAATGCAGAGCGTAGCGCTGAATACGATTAGAGACCTGCTTGGACACGCAGACCTGAAGATGACTCTGCGCTACGCTCACCTATCTCCAGACACCAAAGCAGCAGCTATAGAACTAATCTAGAAGATCTATCACCTAGCTTTTTAGTTTTTCTCCAACATCATCATATATTCTCTATACGAGGGGGATACAAGCTTGTTCTTGAGTCGGAACTCCGCATAGTCCTCTAGTGATGGCATCAAATTCTTGATAGCATTCAAGTCAACCTTGAAAACCCTACACTCGTCGGGCTTTTTGATAACCCCCTCAGATTCGAGAAAAATATCTGTGTCACCAGAGAATGAATCTGGAGACCACAAGATGGCTTCGACAAGAAACCTATCTTTTTGGCTCAATGCTCTGTCTGCCAAAAAATACGTCCTCAGCTTCTTGAGAATTGGCTCATCAGGTATTTGAGCCAGTTTCAAGGCCTTCAGCAACGTCCAATCCTTGCCAGAAAAGCGTTCGTCGACAGCACCGTCAGCATCTGCCACGCAGCTCTGAGCAGCTTCAGCTATCAGATCCTCAAGCACCCGCGTTGACGTCTTCCCCATCGCGTTTGCCAAACCTTCAAGGCAGGCCTTGGAGGTTGCGCTAACGCGTAGATGAATGGTTTCTGCTTTCTTTCTAATCGCCATGAATCTGCCCCAGACCTCCAAGGATTTCCACAAGGTTGCCACAACACAACCGGACACACAACACAAACGTGTTGACACCAATGTGGCACCACATTTATGGTGGCTCCACTGACGCAGCATCCGTTGCGCCAGCCATAACGCGGAGGCGCAGGATGGAGAGCAGTACCCCTTTGAAACCGATCTCTGTTGGAGTCGATGAGGCAGCACGTTTGATAGGTGTGGCCAGGTCAATGCTTTACGCAATGATTGCTCGCGGGGAGCTTGAAACGTTCAAGCTCGGGAAGCGGAGGCTAATACGGGTGAAAACGCTGGAAGCATTCGTGAAACGCCAAGCCCAGGAGAACAACCGATGAGCGTGCGAGTGATGGGTAAAACTGGTAACGTGCTAGGCATGTTGGACCTACCAAGTACGATCCTCCTAGTAGACCTAGAGGTTCTCCGTCGTTTGGGAGCCCACAGGATTGAACTGGTAGCCTTGAAAGCCAATGATTCTGGTGATTAGCTGCATTGAATTAACAGTCGTCAATGGTGAATCAGCTTGTATTTATGGTCGCCATTGACGCTTTCTGAAACGAAGAAAGTTGAGAGGGTCAGAATTACAGCCCTTTCCAAACGATCAAGAATAGTTGCGGCTCAACAATTCTTCGAGGCTTTTAGGAAACCTGAGATAAGACATCATCCGTTTACGGAAAACCCCAAAATCTAGCTCTCCACCCTGCAATACGAAAAATACTGAATCGTAAATGAAATCCTTGAAGACAGACCACTCACGAGGATCCTTCATTACCGCAAAGGCATATTTAAAGTCAATAAGCGGCTCGTACTTTACGTAAAAGTACTTATTGACAGTTCCGCTATATTTTACGCGCTCCAGAGCCATATAAGAAATCACCATGGCTTTTCTGAGCTTGCAAAGCATCGCTTTACGCTTGCCACCATACTCTATAAAACGACTCAAGCCATCCATATAAGCTATGTACTTTGACTCGGAACTGGCAGAGAGCAAGTTAGCGGGCACGTGGCAAAGATCGCCTAACTCTGTAGCTAGTGCATTATAGCTTAGCTTCATGAGCCCGTCCCTGCTCACGCCAGGATTTAGCTCTACGATCCTTTCAACAAGCTGGTACTTTTTTGATTTACGAACAGGCGCTATTTCAAGGTATCGAGGAATGATGCCACCTAAAAACTCTTCGATCAGCAGTAGAATATCGTTTGCAGGGGTACCTTCTTCAACGAGCCACTTCGATCTCAAATTTTTATAGCTAATGGACAACCCCCCACCGAGATATCTTCTGCCAAACTTTTTATTTTGGTAAGCCCCGCCGTAAAACAAGTTTTGGCAATGAAACAGACCAATACTACTCTTGCCTTTCACTGGGGCGATATGACATAAATTTACCTCTCCTTTAGGTCGATTGCGCACCAAGCTCATAACTTCTAAGAAAGATTCCAAAGTGTGGCCGCTCAGAATCTGAACAGTCCCCGCTCTTTGACATGCGCGCACAAGATACATAACCTCATCATTTTGGCGCATGTTGGCCCTGCGTTGCAGTGCCCTTTTACTTTTGGATACTTTTTTTCTATGAGAAACCTTCCGACACTTCTGACTGCAGTAAGTTTTATTACACCACTGCTTTGAATCCTTTTCTATCTCCACTTCGCATATCGGACATAACTTAAACATGACTATCATCCATCAGAACGATAGTCATTATTTACAGTTTACATTTTAAGCCGTCCCCATATCCTGACTAGCTGGACGCTGTGCTCGGGTTCCATGAGAGAGATTAAAACTGAGGAGGTTTCAGAGACCTGCGAAGAGTTCTGACAACTCTTTATCCAGGGCATCGGCGAGAATCTTGATCGCGACCAAGCTAGGGTTTGCACCGCCGGTTTCGATCCGAGACATGTACGTCCGTGCGAAACCGCACCTATCTGCAAAGGCTTCTTGGGTCATGCCGGACGCTAGCCGGAGCTCGCGAACGCGCAGACCAAACTGATGATTGAGGGATGATGGCATTCCCAAATGATGTGGGGATGTGCTCTAATCGTGAACACACTAATCGTGACATCGCCCAGCTCTACCCGTTCTGGCGTGGCAGAGAGAAAGCGAGGCTCCGTAAGCACGAGATCCGACTGGCAACCGAAAACACAAGCTTTAAATTTCTTTGGAAACAGGATGTATAGCGATTAGCCATCACCATAAGGAGATAATTCGTTGGCCACCGCAAAACAGCAACAAGAACAGTCTAAATTCATGGGGCTTTTGTTCGGCTTCATAGCCTTACTACCGCTACTGATTGTATCAGTAATCCACTACTCAAGACTGAAGTCTAAATATCCCGAGAACGAGTACAGCCAAAGAGTATTCGACATAGGCAATTTGACCCGGCCATGCGGCACGTCAATTGCCGCCGTCGTCATCTTTTATTGGCTTTACGCGATTTTTGCCAGCGGAAAGACAGTTGCTTCGGTGGCGATAGGCTGCGTAATTATTGTTTTTGCACTATTTACCTTCTTTAAAATTGCTCAATCGGTAGCTTCGACATACTTTGGAGTTCTGGTGGACCCGCAAAATGATAGAGTGCTTCTTCCTAAAGATATGGCTAACTACTCTATCTCCGACTATTTCAACCTTAAGTTTGTTACCGAGCTTGGGACAATGGAAGAGGTCCCCTTGAGCCAAGTTAGACGCATTACCCGTCAAGCTGGAAAAAAACTCTACATTCACGGCAAGTTTGGATCGCGAGGCATGGAGTTCTCTAAAAAGCAAAAGCGCGACGAGTGCATTTCTGCTATCGAGGACGCAAGCAAGTCCAGATCCTCTATTGAATTTGAAAACGCATAGCGTAAGTAATGCACCTTTATTTATAGAGAACCAATTATGCGATCAACTATTTTCCCAATAGCCGCAATCCTCTGCGGCCTGTCTACCAGCGCACTTGCCAAGGACAATTATTCACCAGCGTACAGCAACTGCATGGACAAAGCTGGTGGCGTAACATATGACATGGTCGAATGTTCCAGCGCCGAACTATCACTACAAGATGCGAGATTAAATCTTGCTTACAAGAACGCGATGGGCGTTTTATCAGACGAGAGCAAGAACAGACTACGGGAAGCTCAACGGATTTGGATCAAATTCAGGGATGCTGACTGCAGTATCTACTATAATCTTTCGGGCGGCACAATGGACTCTCTTAATGGGGCCGGTTGTGAGCTTAGCATGACGCAAGAGCGTGCGGACGCGCTTGAATGGATCGCCCAGAATGGTGGTGAGTAAGATCTCGTGAAGTACGAACGCTAAGTACATTACACAACTAACTTATTGACCCACTGTTAAAAGGATTTATATGTTTACTTTAATTCTCTCGCTAGCCTGCGCAGCCGGCTCTGGATGCGACTACGAAGAGTACAAGGTCGCTGAGTTCAATAACAGGAATTACGCTAGCAGCATGTGCTCGGCATTATCGAACGTGCTAATGACAGCACGCACCGCACAAGATAAAGAGAGAGACGCTCTTTTTCGATGCCTGGATAATGACGACCCAAAAAACGAGGGACGCCAGCTATATATTTCGGATGCACCTCAAACAATCATGTTCCTAGAAACCTGCCCGCTTGATGAAAGAAGTGGCCGATTCAAAAAACAGGGTAGTGCCGAGTGCGAAGCGCAAGACATAGCAACGTTTTATGGAGAGCATGCTTCATTGATGTGCCAAAACAGGCTAAATAATACTCAGCCCATCTATGCAGCCGAATACGACAGCCGCCGATACACGGGTTATTTGAACTGCGTCACATTAGACTCCTCCTCAGACGCACTTTAATTCGCCCCAACGGCTCGGCATATGGAATTTGCTGAGCCATTTCTGACGGGACACTCGGCGCCAATATCAAACCTTGTACATTTCGGAAATAAAGCTCATGAGCAAAGGCTCAGCCTTTTCGTGCACAAATTTTTCATCATCCAATGTAATAATGTACTCACCAATTGAAGCATGAGCGATGGCACACCGAAACCTATAGATAATATACGTCACCGCCTTTTGTAGATCCTCTACAGTACATCCACACTTGACGCTGCTCAAAGACGCCTTATCTACCGATACCCTTGCTTGCGCTAAAAATGCCGCTCGCTTCACAGCATCTGTTTTCAAGCCCCAGGGGAACCCATCCTTCTCATAGCCGAAGAGAAGATCTTCAATCTCGGCATCGTAAGGAGACGTTGAAAAAAACCTACCTAAAGCTGCCAGCAAGCTGCTTTCATCTTTCCAGTACTTTGAGACCAGCCGATTCAGCCTAACAGTTTCAGTGTGATTATATGTCGCCAGAACCTTTCCAATATTTTTCAGATCCTGGCCGAGACTTTTTATATCTTCCACAAGATCATAATCAAAACTTAGCTCTATAAGCTGATACAGCGCGAGATATCTACCAAGAACCGAAAAATCCTTGTTCGCCCGAATAACTACATCACTATGAGATGTCGTTGGCAATACCATATTAGGTAACGCTAAAATAGTCTGAGTCGTAGGAATTTTATGCGCCACATGGCTCCCACTCCCCCCTGAAAAACCGCCCCATATTGAGCTTGATGCGGAGTATGCTTCATTATACTCAATCAAGAACGCAGACTCGATAACAATATAACTAGACTTGAATATATAATCAGAGCTCTTCGGACCTTCTAGATCTTCCTCGCAGACATCTTTCAGAAAAGCACATGCAAAAAATTCTGACGCGATATTAAAATCAAAAGCATATCCTTTACAGGTTAAGAGATATATACGCGCAGTTGCTTGAGTCTGCATCTTTATCTCATATATCTCATTTTCGTGGTACCTGGGCGAGTAGTCGTATACAGGTAGCGCCACAAAACCATTTACTGAGCAATCACCATTGAAGTCTGCAATTGTAAAAGTTTCATCGACCCCCAGTTCACTTGATTCAAATCGCCCCCATTCTTCAAAATTCATTATTCAGCCTCTCGTTCCCAAATATCCTTCAACGGAGTAGCGCCCTCATCCCGGAAGAATTCTTTGAAGCAAACGAATATGAGCTTCCTGGTTGCATATCCAATATTAGTTTTTCTAGAAGGAAAACCTGTGACTATTTTCTGGAAGTTTTCAAGTCCCAGCGAATCCTCATTTCGGTCCATTTTTACTCGCTCAATTTGAGCAAGTACTGCGTTGCGGATTCGCGTTTGTCTATCGGTAGTAGAGCCGAAATCTGCCACCGCAGCAAAAAAACCATTAATGGTGTTTTCGTTCCCAAGCCAATTCGTCCCCGACGGAGTCTCGCCAGCAGTTTGGAAGGGTTCGAGAGCGTCATCAAGCTCACAATACAATTGGAAGAACTCGACAAACTCGTTGAACTGGAGGCCAAATTGTTCAACTTCTTGCTGGAGCACCGTTTCTTCACTCAAACGTTGTGCCACTACGTTTTGCTTATCTACTTCAGGAGACTTGATAAGATAGGCATGATAGCCCCCTGCTACTTTGTCAAGCAGAAACCGTCGCGCACGAGTTCTCCTCCCCCCATCCACTTCTGGAACCAGCTCTAGACGAGGGATAGCGGCTGTCAAAGCGTTCTTCAATGTTAAAGATAGAATTTCAATCTGATGACGCATGGACATTGCTTTCTGACCAGCATTCAGAACAATTATCCTATAAATCAAATGATCCAGGTCAGGTTCAACTCTAATCTCTAGGTGGATCTTCTGCTCTTCAGGAAACACATGACCACTGGTCAGAATTTCTTTAAGAATGAATGTGCGTTGCAGCCCATCAAGTATATTTAACGGTCTCGCTTGGAGAATGGCGTCTTTAATCGCGAGTGAGTCTTTAAGCTCCACCGCTTTTTTTACATTAATTGAAGTTTCAATTGGAACGGCCAGAGTAATCGTTGGGAGAAGAGTGCCAGTGATGATGTCGGCTCTCAGCCTGGTATATGCCGCAAACTTCTCCTTACGGCGCTGTATCGAAAACTTCGAGAAATCATCCCCTACCAACTCAAGGTAGTCCGTGACCCCACATTGTACATAGACAACCGGCGTTTGCGTGCGCAGGTCGACAGCGGTTCCCAGTACATCAATATCCATGTGCTCTCCCAGATTCAAAGTTTTAACGAACTGCCAAAATTGTGCACCATATCACCATACTAGCGCGACGAGTAAATTTGGCTTCCTCACAGGAGTACTTCAGCTAGGAGCTTCTCAGCCTTAAAGCTAACGTAGACTGAAGGTCTGACTCTGATGAAGGGTGATACACATAGGTATGCCTAGGCTGATACGCGCAATTTGAGCCTTTATCAGCCTTTCCGCTTGATAAGTACCACCCAAAATGCAACAGTGTTAGGACAACACCCTAACTGATACAGGTTGCACTATGTTCATCCGCGCCTACCTCCGAGCATCCACCGACGAGCAAGACGCCGGCCGCGCCCGGGCCTCCCTGGAGAAGTTCGCCTGCGATCACAACAAGGTCATCGCCTGTGAGTACCTGGAGAACGCCAGCGGTGCTGCCGCAGATCGGCCGGAGCTGCTGCGCCTTCTCAAGGATGCCCGCAAGGGTGACGTGCTACTGGTCGAATCCATTGACCGCCTATCCCGCCTACCTGCCGACGACTGGGCCAAACTCAAGGGTGCGATTGATGCCAAGGGCCTGCGAATTGTCGCGCTTGATCTGCCCACCAGCCACCAGGGTATGCGCGACACGCAAGGCGACGAGTTCACCGGCCGGATGCTGGCTGCGATCAATTCGATGCTGGTGGAGATGATGGCCGCGATCGCCAGGAAGGACTACGAGCAGCGCCGCGAGCGCCAGGCCCAGGGTATCCAGAAGGCCAAGGCAGCGGGCAAGTACCAGGGCCGACCGGTGGATGCGGAGTTGCACAAGCGGGTCAAGGAGCTGCTCAGCGCCGGCCTGGGCATTCGGGCCACGGCCAGGCACGCCGACTGCTCGACCACAACAGTTCTTCGCATCAAAGACCTATCAGAAGATCCCCACTCTACGAAAGGCGCGTAACCATGGAAGTCCAACTGACCGCGGAAGAGAAGCGGCAGCTGAATGCAGATTACAACCAAGCATTAGCTGATTTCGACAAGGCAACGTGCGAGGCAATGGCTGTGAGCCAGGCCATCGGCGTCCAGATGGCGGAGGCGCACATTGGGCATTCAACCTACGTATTCTTACGGATCTGTAACCACGCAGTTTCAATCATTTGCAGCGTTCCAAGGTCTAGATGGGTGCGCGCTGACTTCGAGCACTGGGACTTTGGTGGTATGGCAGGCCACAGCCGCGCGATTTTAGAGGGGTACCTGCTGTTCCTTTACCTAGTGGAGAAGCCCGGCAGTACCGAGGAGTGGTCTACGAAAATCAACGTCATGTTCCTCAACGATTGCACTCGCCGAATCAAAATGATGGGGAATGCTGGGGCTGATGTGAAGGGCCTTGAAGCGCAAGCCGATGAGCTACGGGAGAGGCTGACAAGCAATCCATGGTTTGCAGGACTGGCGGGGCAAGTAAAGAAAAGATGCTTATCAGGCGACAACCTGATGATTCCTAGTCGAGATGAGATGCTTGAAAGCGCCGGGTGGGAGAAAAAGCACTTCTACGCCATGTGGGATCTGCTCTCTCAATACGCTCACGCCCTACCCATATCCTTCTTCCGGATGGAGCCCAACGGAAGGGGAACTGGGTTAGAAAACGATACGGACAAAGCCTACATCGCGAGGATGCTCGATTGGTGCGCAGAAATTCTCACAGAAGCGACCAATCGCATGGTGGAGGCATTCCCCGGCACCGCAGAGGCGCGCAAAGGAACGAAGTCGAAATTTTCGCCCGGCCCTCGCAGCAATCGGCCTGGAGCTCCCAATCGAGGAAAAATAAAGCGGTAACCTATTATTTGTGCACCCGCCTTGCACCCACAACGGTAGAAGACCAGGACGACACACAAGCTACAAGCCTTGAAATATGTGGCGTCCCAGGGCAGGTTCGAACTGCCAACCTTCCCCTTAGGAGGGTGGGGACGGTAGGTTAGGCTGTAAAGAAACCCTTCAGTTGCTGTCACCCTGCTGTCATGGCCAACAGCAGATGAAACTGAAAATCGCCCAACCTATTGATTTTACTGGTGCCGGGGACAGGAATCGAACCTGCGACCTTCGCGTTACGAGTGCGCTGCTCTACCGACTGAGCTACACCGGCGTGGCGACAACGCTACCATTGCCGCCACGCTTTCGCAAATCACTGTTTATCAACAGCTATTGCCCACCACTCGCCTGCACCGCGGTGCACCCGGCCGGGGCCAGGTCGGCCTCGATATCGGTGCTGCACGCCCAGCCCGTGGCCGAACGGGCCCAGGTCAGGTGCTTGCCCGCCACCGGCGCCGGCGCATCCACCAGCACGCATGCAAGGGTGCCCACACCGGTCGCCGCCACGCCCTGCGCACTCAAGGTGCAGTTGGCCGTGGTCGGCTGGCCGCCAAGGGCGGCGACATCGGCCACGTCCTTGCCCTGGTTGATCTGCACTTCGAAGGCGGTCTTCAATGCCGACACCTCGGCCAGCGCCGCGGTGGCCTTGGCCCGCGCCTGGTGGTTGGTGTACATGGGCATGGCAATGGTCGCCAAAATGCCGATGATCGCCACCACGATCATCAACTCGATCAATGTAATACCGCGCTGTCCCTTCATGGGCACTCCCCTCGCAAAAACTCACAAATCCCGCCACGGGCACCGCCGCAGACCAGCGCGCCAGTAGGCCCGAACAGACACCTTTTGTCACCCTGCGGGTACTTAACCCAGCACCGCGCTCGACTACTCTAGTGGCCACCGGGCGGGATTGCCCGAGCCTATCACCCTGAAGCTGTTACAGGGTTTGTGACTGTCCACCGCTGCATGGAGGTAGCGATGAACCACAAGACAAAAACCTATGCCTGGCAAGGCATCGACCGCTCCGGCACCCACGTGAGCGGGCACAGCAGCGGGCAGAACAGTGCGCTGGTGAAGGCGCTGCTGCGCGGTCGCGGCATTCGCCCAACCCAGGTGAACGCGGCACGCCGTATTACCCTGCAATTGCCCGCTTCGCTCGGCGCCAAGGACATCACCCGCTTCAGCCGCCAGCTGGCAACGTTGTTCAAGGCCGGCGTGCCGCTGCTGCAAGGGCTGGGCATGATCGCCGAAGGCATCAACAACCCACCGCTGCGCCGCCTGCTGGGCACCCTCAAAAACGATATCGCCGCCGGCTGCGGCCTGGCCGATGCGCTGCGCAGGCACCCGCGCCAGTTCGACAGCCTGTATTGCAACCTGGTGGCCGTGGGCGAGCAAACCGGCTGCCTGGACAGCCTGCTCGACCAGCTGGCAACGCTGCAGGAAAAACGCCAGGCGCTGCGGGCCCGGCTGAAGAAGGCCATGGTCTACCCAGCGCTGGTGCTGCTGGTGGGGTTGGGGGTGGCGGCGCTGCTGTTGCTCAAGGTGGTACCGCAGTTTCAGGCCATGTTTGCAGGCTTCGGCGCGCCGTTGCCAGCCTTCACCCAGGGTGTCATCAACCTGGCCGAATGGCTGGGGCAGTATCTGCTGTGGGTGCTTGGGGTAATGCTGGCCACGGGATTTACCCTGCGCTGCGCCTTCGAGCGACAGCAGGCGGTGCGTTTGTGGATGTTGCGCCAGGGGTTGCGCATGCCGGTTCTGGGGCCGGTGATGCAGCATGCGGCGCTGGCTCGTTTTGCGCGCACCCTGGCGACGTCGTTCAGTGCCGGCGTACCGCTCACCGAAGCCCTGGGGCCGGTGGCCGCCGCGTGCGGCAATACGCTGTACGAGCAAGCCGTGCTGCGCCTGCGCCAGGCCATCGGCAACGGCCTGTCGATGAGCGCGGCGATGCGCAACGAGCCGCTGTTCCCGTGCCTGGCGGTACAGATGTGCGCCATTGGCGAGACATCCGGCACGCTCGACGATATGCTCGACCGGATCGCCAGCCACCACGAAACGGCCGTCGACGAATGGCTCGACAACCTGGCCAGCCTGCTGGAGCCGATGATCGTGCTGATTCTCGGGCTGGTGGTGGGCAGCCTGGTGGTCGCCATGTACCTGCCGATCTTCCAGCTGGGCGATGTGATCTGACTATGGACCTGTTCGAAACCCTGGCCCGCCAGCCGCTGGCCTACCAATGTGTCGCCCTGTTGCTTGGCCTGATTGTGGGCAGCTTCATCAATGTGCTGGTGCATCGCCTGCCGATGATGCTGGAGCGCCAATGGCGCAGTGAGGCCCGCGAAGTGCTGGAGCTGCCCAACCCGGCCGAGCCACGTTTCGACCTGATGCTGCCCCACTCCCACTGCCCGCACTGCCAGCACCGCATCCGCGCGTGGGAGAACATCCCGGTGCTGAGTTACCTGTGCCTGCGCGGGCGCTGTTCGGCCTGCAAGGCATCGATCAGCCCGCGCTACCCACTGGTGGAGCTGGCCTGCGCAGGGCTTGGCCTGTTCGCGGCCTGGCATTTCGGCTTCAGCGCCAGCGCGGCGGCGTTCATGCTGTTGAGCTGGGGCCTGCTGGCAATGAGCCTGATCGATATCGAGCATCAGTTGCTGCCCGATGTGCTGGTGCTGCCGCTGCTGTGGCTGGGGCTGATACTCAATGCCTTCGAGGTGTTCGTGCCGCTGGACCAGGCGCTGTGGGGCGCCGTGGCCGGCTACCTGAGCCTGTGGACGGTGTACTGGCTGTTCAAGCTGGTCACCGGCAAGGAGGGCATGGGCTATGGCGATTTCAAGCTGCTGGCCATGCTCGGCGCCTGGGGCGGCTGGCAGATCCTGCCGCTGACGCTGCTGCTGGCCTCGCTGGTGGGCGCGCTGCTGGGCCTGGTACTGCTGCGCCTGCGCAACCAGCAGGCTAGCACGCCGATTCCGTTTGGGCCCTATCTGGCCATTGCGGGCTGGATCGCGCTGCTCTGGGGTGGTCAAATGACCACTTCCTATCTGCAATTTGCCGGACTGCAATGACCACACCCGCCTTCACACCCTGGATTCTCGGCCTCACCGGTGGCATCGGCAGTGGCAAGAGCGCCGCGGCGCAACGCTTCATCGAGCTGGGCGTGCACCTGGTGGATGCCGACCAGGCCGCACGCTGGGTGGTCGAGCCCGGGCGCCCGGCGCTGGCCAGCCTGGTGGAGCATTTCGGCCCCGGCGTGCTGCAAAGCGACGGGCAACTGGACCGCGCCGCGCTGCGCCAGCTGATCTTCAGCGACCCGGCGCAACGCCGCTGGGTGGAAGCCCTGCTGCATCCGCTGATCGGCCAGGAGATCTTCAGCTACCTGGCCAAGGCCGAGTCGCCCTATGCGGTGTTCGTTTCACCGTTGATGATCGAGTCGGGCCAGTATCAGCGCACCCAGCGCCTGCTGGTGATCGACGCGCCGCAGGCCTTGCAGATCGAGCGTACACTGCAGCGCGACCAGACCAGCCCCGAACAGGTGCAGGCCATTCTCAAGGCGCAGACCAGCCGCGAAGAGCGCCTGCGCCATGCCCACGACGTGATCGTCAACGACCGCGACCTGGCCTGGCTGCATTCGGAGGTCGACCGCCTGCATCACTTTTACCTGACTTTGCGTGGAGGCCAAGCATGAGCCAACCCCTGACCGTAGACTGCCCGACCTGTGGCGCCCCTGTTGAATGGAGTGCCACAAATACCTATCGGCCATTCTGCTCCGACCGCTGCAAGCTGATCGACCTGGGTGCATGGGCCGCTGAAGAGCACAAGATTCCGGTGGCACCGGATGCCGAAGACGAGCTGTTCTCCGGCGACTTCAACCCGCGCGAACACTAACCGCGCGGTTCGTCGTCCTTCCACGGGGCCTGCAGGTAGCGGGTCCGGTTGAAGGTTTCCAGCCACTCGGGGCAGAACACCACCAGCGCACTGATTACCATGCCGTTGATGAAGGCCTCGGGGAAGATGATCAGCCACAGGTAGCCGATGAAGTCCGACAGCCATTCGGGCATCACGAAGATACCGTCCAGCCACAGCCAGCCAAGGCTGGCCAGCAGGCACAGCAAGGTCGCCAGCGCGGCGGCGAAAAACCCCGAACAGAAGATGTACACGAACAGGTTTTTAGGCTGTGCGCGCTCCACCAGTATGGCCACCCCCTCCGTCACCAGCACCGGCAGGCCAATCAGCAGCAGGCCGTTGACGCCCATCGCCGCCAGGTCCTGACGCCCCAGCGCCACCAGCCCCACCTGCGCCACCAGGCCACCGACGATTGCCAGCGGCCAGTCCAGCAGCAGGGTCACGGCGGTCATGCCGATGAAGTGGTACGACACGCCGGTGTCGAAGTCGCGGCGTACCAGCCACAACGCGAACAGCGCGAAGATGGTGCCGAACAGCAGGTGCTGGCGCCGCCGGTCGGTGAACAGCTCGACCCACGGCGCGCGCCACACCGCCCACAGCAGCAGCGGCACATAGCACAGCCAGCCCAGCAGCAGGCTTTGTTCCGATAACACTTGTGCGCCAATCACGGCTGTCTGCCCCTTGTGTGCATTGCGCCCGACGATGGCTCATTCTACACACCGTTCCACGGCCTGTTGCCGCCATCCACCGGGCCTGGAATGCAGCGTTGTCATGATTTGGGCGCTAAGCTTGTGCCCATGGATGACTCAGACTACCTGCGCCTGCTAACCATTCAGGCCGAACAAGCCAATGCGTTCCTGTCCAATGCCCGCAAATGGGAGCGCGAGCGTTGGGTATGCCAGCGCCTGCTGCAAGGCCTGAACATCCCCTACCGCAGCGAGGACTTCACCGCCGCCGGTCAGGAGCCACCCGACGTGCTGTTTCGCGATGCCGCCTTCGAGGTGTTCTTCGTGCTCGACGAAGGGCGCCGGCTCAACGACGAATGGCGCGAAGAACTGCAGCGCCGGCGCAGCGCGTTCTCCCTCGCGCAGCTGGTAAGGCGCGAGGCACGGCCGCGACGCATCAGTGCGCAGGAGCTGCTGCAGCGCCTGGCGCCCACCCTGCGCAAGAAGTCGCACAACTACCGCGAACGCAACCTGGACCTGGGCGAACTGGACATCATTGCCTTCGCCAGCCTCAAGCGCGAAGTGCTCGACCTCAACAGCCACTTCCCGCCGCCTACCGAATACCTGCGCCAGGGCTGGCGCTCGCTGTCGCTGGTGGGCCCTACCTTTGCCCGGGTGCTGTTCGCCCACCCCGATGCGCCGGATTTTCTGCGCGCCAACCTGGGGCGCAGCATCGTCTTCGATGTGGGGATCAGCCTGTGATCGCTGCCCCCTGCCAAAGCGGGATGGCATAAATGCGGCGCGGGTGATACAAAGCGCAATCATTCGCTGTCACGAGCGCTTCGATCCCCCAGGTAAGCCTTTGGCGACGGACTACAGTGAACACTGTAGCGTTCCCACAGTCACATGCGTCTACCTGACGAGGCCTCCATGACCAGCCGCCTGAACCCCGAAGACCAGCGACGAGTCGATGAATACCTGCGTGCCCCCCAACACCAAGTCGAGCGCAAGCCTTTCAGGCCATGGCTGCTCCTTGCTCTGGTGGTGGGCGTGACGATCAGCCTTGGCCTGTTGAGCCGCCTCCTGAGCCACCTGGTGCTATGAGCTGCCTTGCGCTCGCCCAAACCGCCCGCCCTGCGCGGCCGGCCACTCAGGACCCAACCCAGAATTCCGCAAACCTTATGAGATATCCCCATGACTCACCGTATCGTGATTGTCGGCGGCGGCGCCGGCGGCCTGGAACTGGCGACCCGCCTGGGTAAGACCCTGGGCAAGCGCGGCACCGCCGCGATTACCCTGGTCGATGCCAACCTGACCCACATCTGGAAGCCGCTGCTGCACGAAGTGGCGGCCGGTTCGCTCAATTCCTCCGAAGACGAGCTCAACTACGTGGCCCAGGCCAAGTGGAACCACTTCCAGTTCCAGCTGGGGCGCATGAGCGGCCTGGAGCGTTCGAGCAAGCAGATCCAGCTGGCCGCCACCCTCGACGAGGACGGCCGCGAGCTGCTGCCGGCGCGCACCCTGGCGTATGACACGCTGGTGATCGCGGTGGGAAGCAACACCAACGACTTCGGCACCCTGGGTGCGGCGCAGCATTGCCTGTTCCTCGACACCCGCAAGCAGGCCGAGCGCTTCCACCAGCAGTTGCTCAACCACTACCTGCGCGCCCACGCCGGCGACCTTGCCAGCGAGAAGATCAGCGTGGCGATCGTGGGTGCCGGTGCCACCGGCGTGGAGCTGGCGGCGGAGCTGCACCATGCCGCCCACGAACTGGCCGCCTATGGCCTGGACCGCATCCAGCCCAAGGACATGCAGATCACCCTGATCGAGGCCGGCCCACGGGTGTTGCCGGCACTGCCCGAGCGCATCAGCGTGCCGGTGCACAAAACCCTGGAAAAACTCGGCGTGACGGTGCTGACCAACGCGTCGGTGAGCGAGGTCACCGCAGACTCGCTCAAGACCGCCAACGGCGAGGTGATCCACGCCAGCCTCAAGGTGTGGGCGGCCGGTATCCGCGCCCCGGCGTTCCTCAAGGACATCGACGGGCTGGAAACCAACCGCATCAACCAACTGGTGGTGCGCCCTACCCTGCAGACCACCCTGGACGATGACATCTTCGCGTTCGGCGACTGCGCCGCCTGCCCGCAGCCGGGCAGCGACCGCAATGTGCCGCCGCGCGCCCAGGCCGCCCACCAGCAGGCCTCGCTGCTGGCCAAAGGGCTCAAGGCGCGCCTGGAGGGCAAGCCGTTGCCCACCTACGCGTACCGCGACTACGGCTCGCTGGTCTCGCTGTCGCGCTTCTCGGCAGTGGGCAACCTGATGGGCAACCTCACCGGCAGTGTGATGCTCGAAGGCTGGCTGGCGCGGATGTTCTATGTGTCGCTGTACCGCATGCACCAGATGGCGCTGTATGGCACCTTCCGCACGCTGATGCTGATGCTCGGCAGCCGTATCGGCCGCGGTACCGAACCCCGCCTCAAGCTGCACTGACGGCTACCCCCGTCCGCCCCGGCGCCCTGCCGGGGCCGGATGGGCGCCAGGCCACTGGCGTGCGGTTGACCCGGGGCGAGTTGTATTTCGACGAGGCGCGGATGCGCGCACTACAGCCCCCTGCAGGAGGTGCTGGGCATAGGCAGTACCGCCAGCTGGCTGCACACGCGCTAAACCCCGCGCAAACGAAAAAGGGCACCTTTTGCAAGGTGCCCTTTTTCTGAAGATGGTCGGGGTAAGGGGATTCGAACTCCTGACATCCTGCTCCCAAAGCAGGCGCGCTACCGGACTGCGCTATACCCCGGTAAAAAAAAGACACCGATTAAGGTGCCTTTTTTAATGGCTGGACGCTAATGGCGTACCAACCTTTTAAGATTCAAACCCAGCGAACCGGATTCAAAAATGGTGGGTCGTGTAGGATTCGAACCTACGACCAATTGGTTAAAAGCCAACTGCTCTACCAACTGAGCTAACGACCCAAATATGGTCGGGGTAAGGGGATTCGAACTCCTGACATCCTGCTCCCAAAGCAGGCGCGCTACCGGACTGCGCTATACCCCGGTTTGAAATTTGGCTCCGCGACCAGGACTCGAACCTGGGACCCAATGATTAACAGTCATTTGCTCTACCGACTGAGCTATCGCGGAACTATCAATTTCAAGTACAACTTGCTGCAATTTCGAAAACTGTATCGCTACCGCTTCGAACTCTTTGACCTTGTGCATCGCTGCGTTCATGTCTCTGAGGCGCGCTATTCTACAATCTTCAAAACCCTTGTCAACCCTTAATTTGCATTCAACACACTGATTTGCAACTTTTTTTCAGATTCCCACTTCTGCCGGAAACCTGCGGGGTGACATACAGCGGGGCGCACTTTACAAGCACTCGAAGCAAAATGCAAAGAAAAAAGGCCTCGAAAATCGAGGCCTTAGCGTAACCCGCCGAAAACTCAGGCAAAGACGATCTCTTCGCCCTCCAGCTTGGCGGTGATGCTGCTGCCCGGCATGAACTGACCCGACAGAATCAGTTGCGCCAGCGGGTTCTCGATCCAGCGCTGGATCGCCCGTTTCAGCGGCCGTGCGCCATACACCGGGTCGTAACCGACCGCGATCAGCTTGTCGAGGGCCTCGGGGCTCAGCTCCAGGCTCAGCTCGCGTTCGGCCAGACGGCTGCGCAGACGCGACAGCTGGATCTGGGTGATACCGGCGATCTGGTCGCGACCCAGAGGCTCGAACACCACCACTTCGTCGATACGGTTGACGAACTCGGGGCGGAAATGCGAACCCACCGCATCCATCACCGCAGCGCGCTGCGCCTCGCGATCACCCACCAGTTCCTGGATCTGTGCCGACCCCAGGTTGGAGGTCATCACGATCACCGTGTTGCGAAAGTCCACGGTACGGCCATGACTGTCGGTCAGGCGACCGTCTTCAAGCACTTGCAGCAACACGTTGAACACGTCCGGGTGGGCCTTCTCGACCTCGTCCAGCAGCACTACCGCATAGGGTTTGCGCCGCACGGCTTCGGTCAGGTAGCCGCCCTCTTCGTAACCCACATAGCCTGGCGGTGCACCAATCAGCCGCGCCACGGAATGTTTCTCCATGAACTCGGACATGTCGATACGCACCATGGCCTCTTCGGTGTCGAACAGGAACTCGGCCAGGGCCTTGCACAGCTCGGTTTTACCCACACCGGTAGGGCCCAGGAACAGGAACGAACCACTTGGCCGGTTAGGGTCGGACAACCCGGCCCGCGAACGACGCACCGCGTTGGCCACGGCCACCACGGCCTCTTCCTGGCCGATCACGCGCTGGTGCAGCAGGCTTTCCATCTTCAGCAGCTTCTCGCGCTCGCCTTCGAGCATCTTGGATACCGGGATACCGGTCCACTTCGACACCACCTCGGCGATCTCTTCCTCGGTCACCTTGTTGCGCAGCAGCTGGTTTTCGGCCTTGCCATGCTGGTCGACCATCTGCAGGCTGCGCTCCAGGTCCGGGATCACCCCGTACTGCAGCTCGGCCATGCGGCTCAGGTCGCCCTTGCGGCGGGCGGTTTCCAGCTCCTGACGGGACTGCTCGATCTTTTGCTGGATCTGCGCAGAGCCCTGCACTTCGGCTTTTTCCGAGGTCCAGATCTCTTCCAGGTCGGAGTACTCACGCTCCAGCCGCACGATCTCCTCGGTCAGCTTCTCGAGGCGCTTGAGGGCCGCCTCGTCGTCTTCCTTCTTCAGCGCCTGGGATTCCACCTTCAGTTGAATCAGGCGACGCTCCAGGCGGTCGAGCACCTCGGGCTTGGAGTCGATCTCCATGCGGATGCGGCTGGCCGCCTCGTCGATCAGGTCAATGGCCTTGTCGGGCAACTGACGATCGGTGATGTAGCGATGGCTGAGCTTGGCCGCGGCAATGATCGCGCCGTCGGTGATCGCCACCTTGTGGTGCACCTCGTAACGCTCCTTGAGGCCACGCAGGATGGCGATGGTGTCTTCCTCGCTCGGCTCCTCTACCAATACCTTCTGGAACCGACGCTCCAGCGCCGCATCCTTCTCGATGTACTGGCGGTACTCGTTCAGCGTGGTGGCACCGACGCAGTGCAGCTCGCCGCGCGCCAGCGCAGGCTTGAGCATGTTGCCGGCATCCATCGAGCCTTCGCCTTTACCGGCGCCGACCATGGTGTGCAGCTCGTCGATGAACAGGATGATCTGGCCTTCCTGCTTGGACAGCTCGTTGAGCAGGCCTTTGAGGCGCTCTTCGAACTCGCCGCGGAACTTGGCGCCGGCAATCAGCGCGCCCATGTCCAGCGACAGCAGGCGCTTGCCCTTCAGACCATCGGGCACTTCGCCATTGATGATGCGCTGGGCCAGGCCTTCGGCGATGGCAGTCTTACCCACGCCAGGCTCACCGATGAGCACCGGGTTGTTCTTGGTACGGCGTTGCAGCACCTGGATGGTGCGACGGATCTCGTCGTCACGGCCGATCACCGGGTCGAGCTTGCCGTCTTCGGCACGCTTGGTCAGGTCGACGGTGTATTTGTCCAAAGCCTGACGCGATTCCTCGGCGTTGGGGTCGTTCACCGCTTCGCCGCCGCGCAGGTTGCTGATGGCGTTTTCAAGCGCCTTCTTGCTCACGCCCTGGCCGAGCAGCAACTTGCCGAGCTTGCTGTTCTCGTCCATGGCCGCCAGCAGCACGAGCTCGCTGGAGATGAACTGGTCGCCCTTCTGCTGGGCCAGGCGATCGGCCTGGTTGAGCAGGCGTGCCAGGTCCTGCGACATGTTGACGTCGCCGGTAGGGTTCTGGATTTTTGGCAACTGGTCGAGTTCTTTGCCCAGTTCCTTGCGCAGGCTGTTGACGTCGAAGCCCACCTGCATCAACAGGGGCTTGATCGAACCACCCTGCTGGTCGATCAGCGCCTGCAACAGGTGCGCAGGCTCGATCGCGGGGTGATCCATGCCAACCGCCAGGGACTGGGAGTCGGATAACGCCAGTTGCAGCTTGCTGGTCAAACGGTCTATTCGCATAACTTACCTTCCTTTAATGGGCAGGCCGGAGCGATGGACACACCTGATGAAGAAAAACCTGCCTGAGATACCCCTATAGATAAGGGTGATTGTGGAAGATTCAAGCGTAGCGGGCTTGATCCAGGTCAGCGAGGCGCCAGCCAGATCAGCGAAGCGAAGCGCCCGGTAACGGGGCTGCGACGGTAGGAATAGAAGCGTGGGTCGCTCACGGTGCACAGGCCGCCGCCATACACGGCAGTGATGCCACGGGCCGCCAGGCGAATGCGCGCCAGTGCATAGATGTCGGCCATGAACTTGCCGGGCTGCGCCCCCGCCACGAAGGCGCTGGCACTTTCCGGATGAACGGTCATGAAGGCTTCGCGCACTTCGCCGCCCACCTCGAACGCCTGGGGCCCGATGGCCGGGCCCAACCATACCAGCACCTCGCTGGCCGGTACGCCCAGCGCATCGAGCGTGGCCTCCAGCACACCGCCCACCAGCCCGCGCCAGCCGGCATGGGCAGCGCCCACGCGGGTGCCGGCACGGTCGCAGAACAGTACCGGCAGGCAGTCGGCGGTCATGGACGTGCAGGCGATGCCGGGGGTGCTGGTGCAGCTGGCGTCGGCTTCGGCAACCCGCGCCGGGTCGGCCTCGACCACATCGATGCCGTGCACCTGCTTGAGCCAGGCGGGCTGGATGGCGAACTGCGCGGTCAGGCGCCGACGGTTCTCGGCCACTGCGGCCTGGGCGTCACCGACGTGGTCGCCCAGGTTCAACGAATCGTAGGGCGCCAGGCTCACGCCGCCGCCCCGGGTGGTGACGCACGCCTTGACCCAGGCTGGCGCAGGCCAGTCGGGGGTCAGCAGGTGGTGCGTCAGCGGGCTCATCCGACGAAGGCCTCGCGGTCCTGCTTGAGCAGCGACAGCAGCCATACGAAGTCGTCCGGCAGGGACGACTCCCAGCCCATGCGCTCACCGGTCACCGGGTGATCCAGCTCCAGGAAGCGTGCGTGCAGGGCCTGGCGCGGGAAGGTCTTGAGCGCGTCGACCATGGTCACGCTGGCCGCCGGCGGGATGCGGAAGCGCCCGCCGTATACCGGGTCGCCGACCAACGGGAAGTTGACGTGGGCCATGTGCACGCGGATCTGGTGGGTACGCCCGGTTTCCAGCTTGACCCGCACGTGGGTGTGCGAGCGGAAGCGTTCGAGCACGCGGTAGTGGCTGACGGCCTGCTTGCCGCCCTCCATCACCGCCATGCGCTGGCGTTGCTGGCCGTGACGACCGATCGGGGCGTTGATCTTGCCGCCTGCGGTAACCACGCCGATCACGATGCATTCATAGATGCGGCTGACGCTGCGACTTTGCAACTGGGCTACCAGCTGGGTCTGCGCCTGAATGGTCTTGGCCACCACCATCAGACCGGTGGTGTCCTTGTCGAGGCGGTGCACGATGCCGGCGCGCGGCACGTTGATGATGTCCGGCACGTGGTGCAGCAGGGCATTGAGCAGGGTGCCGTCGGCATGACCGGCAGCCGGGTGCACCACAAGCCCGGCCGGCTTGTTGATGACCAGGATGTGCTCGTCTTCGTAGACGATGTCCAGTTCGATGTCCTGCGCCACCCACTCGCCCTGGGCTTCCTGCTCGGCGTCAAGCGCCAGCAGGGCGCCGCCATGGACGATGTCGCGCGGACGCACGACGTTGCCATCGACGGTCAGTAGGCCTTCTTTGATCCAGGCGGAAAGGCGCGAGCGCGAGTGCTCGGCAAACAGTTGGGCGGCGACTTGGTCGAGGCGTTGCCCGCCCAATTCGGACGGTACCTCTGCGCGAAGTTCAATTTTCTCGGACATGCTCGAATCAGGCGGAGGCACAGCCTTTGGTTTCAGCTGCACGCTTGTGGTTAAATACGGCGTCTTTTGCCCCGAGGGTTCCAACGGGGTGCTCATCATAACAGGACGGCCTCGCCCAAGACAGCAGCCGTCATAGGGACGCAAGCCGCCATGCAAGTGAAACACCTGCTGCTGATCGCCATCCTCGGACTCACCGCTGCTTGTTCTTCGAAGGAAGTCGTCGACGAAAACCTCAGCGAAACCGAGCTGTACCAGCAGGCGCAGGCCGACCTGGACAACCACAGCTATACCAGCGCCACTTCCAAGCTCAAGGCCCTGGAGTCGCGGTACCCGTTCGGCCGCTATGCCGACCAGGCGCAGCTGGAGCTGATCTACGCGAACTACAAGAACGCCGAGCCCGAGGCTGCCAAGTCGGCTGCCGAGCGCTTTATCCGCCTGCATCCGCAGCATCCGAACGTCGACTACGCCTATTACCTCAAGGGCCTGACCTCGTTCGACCAGGACCGCGGCCTGCTGGCGCGCTTCCTGCCGCTGGACATGACCAAGCGTGACCCGGGCGCTGCGCGTGACTCGTACAACGAGTTCGCCCAGCTCACCAGCCGCTTCCCCAACAGCCGCTACGCGCCGGACGCCAAGCAGCGCATGATCTACCTGCGCAACCTGCTGGCCTCCTACGAGATCCACGTGGCCGACTACTACCTGACCCGTCAGGCGTATGTCGCCGCCGCCAACCGTGGCCGCTACGTGGTAGAAAACTTCCAGGAAACCCCATCGGTCGGTGACGGCCTGGCGGTGATGACCGAAGCCTACATGCGTCTGCACCTGGACGAACTGGCAGCCACCAGCCTGGAAACCCTGAAACTCAACTACCCCGATCACCCGAGCCTGAAAGACGGCCAGTTCGTGCCGCAGCAGGACGAGGCGGACAACCGTTCGTGGCTGTCCAAGGCCACCCTAGGCCTGATCTCCAGCGCGCCGCCGCTGCCGCCAGGCCAGACCCGCGCCAACCAGGACGTGCAGAAGCAGTACCAGGACGCCAAAGACGCGATCCCGCAGGAACTGCTGCCCAAGGACGAAAATGGCGACGTGATCGAAGAAGAAAACCACGAAGCCGAAGGCAACAACGAAGACCGTTCGTGGTTCAGCTACATGACCTTTGGCGTATTCGACTGACACGCCATACGGTGAATGAAAAAGGGAGGCCTGATGGCCTCCCTTTTTTGTTGCCAGGCCCTAAACTGGGGGCTCTTCATTCGACAAAGCTGGACACCATGGTTCGCCTAATTCTCTGGATTGCCCTGATTGCTGCTGCGTTCTGGTTGTGGCGCAAGTTCAAGGCCGGCACTGCTGCCGATACTCGCCCTACCCTCGATGACCCGCTGAAGATGGTGCGCTGTGCCCATTGCGGCGTGCACCTGCCCACCGACCGTGCCTTGCACCGGGGCCAGCTGTGGTATTGCAGCCCGGCGCATCTGGAGCAGGGGCCCAACGATACCCGCCAGGGCTGAGGGCCCTTCGCCGGCCAGGCCGGCTTCCACATGCCTGCTGTTACAGCAGGCGCGGCCCCGGCGCGTACGGCGCCGGGTCGATGATCGGCGCACGCCCCAGCAGCAGGTCGGCGAACAACCGGCAGGACGCCGGCGCCAGCACCAGCCCGTTGCGGTAATGCCCGCAGTTCAACCACAAGCCTTCATGCCCGGGCACCTGGCCGATGTACGGCACACCTTCCGGTGAGCCTGGCCGCAACCCCGCCCAATGCCCGACCGGCGTGGCATCGGCCAGCGCCGGCAGCAATTCGATGGCCGAGGCCTTCAGGCTCGCCAGCGCCGCTTCGGTGGGCGTCTTGTCATAGCCTGCATGCTCCAGTGTGCTGCCGACCAGAATGTGCCCGTCACGCCGTGGGATCGCGTAGCGTCCCTTGGCCAGCACCATGCTCGGCAGGAAATCCTCCGCGCACTTGAACAGGATCATCTGCCCTTTCACCGGCTCCACCGGCAGTTCCAGGCCCAGCGGGCGCAGCAGGTCGCCACTCCAGGCCCCCGCCGTAAGCACCACCTGGTCGGCGCGGATCGGGCCATCGACGGTTTCAACGCCGCAAATACGCTCGCCCTCGCGGCTGAACCCGGTGATTTCACAATGCTCGCGAAGGGTCACGTTCGGCAGGGCCTGCAACGCCGCCTTGAGCGACTTGACCAGGCGCGGGTTGCGCACGTTCGCCACACCCGCCATGTAGATGGCCCGGTCGAAACCCGGCCCCAGCACGGGCACCGCCGCATAGGCGCGGGCCACATCCACTGCACTCAACGGGCGCCCCTCGCGGGCCGCCCAGGCCAGCGCCTCGGCTTCATCGTCCAGGTCCAGCCAGTACAGGCCGGTGGTATGCACCTCGGGGTCTACACCGGTGCTGGCGAACAGACGCTCGCCCAGTTGCGGATAGAAGTCCTGCGACCAATGCGCCAGTGCGGTAACCGCCGGGCTGTAGCGCCACGGGTACAACGGCGACACGATCCCGCCCCCGGCCCAGGAAGACTCCTGGCCGAGCGCGCCCTTGTCGCACACCACCACCTGCTCGACATCGGCCGCCAGGTTGAACGCAGTCAGCAGGCCGATCACCCCACCGCCGACAATCACTACTTGCTTGGTCATCTATTGGTCCAGTACCCGTATGAAAGACGTCAGTTACCCCAGCAACCCCCGTCCGCCTCGTTGCTGGCACCGGGGTTGCCGCGCACACCCTGGTGATCGAGCTCGAAGTCGCCACAGGCGTCGCCGGCCATCAGCCCGCCAGCGTGACGCCGGGCCAGCAGGCTGAAACCCTCGGCCTCGCGGCTGGCGTGCAGGCTGTAATGGCCTGTGCCGGGGGGCAACGGGGTGATCACGGCGTCGGTATCGGCATACTGGCCCGTGCGGGCGCGGTGGCGCTCCAGGTGCTGCGCACTGTCGAACAGCAGCCCCACGACCTCGCTGCGCGCGGCTCTTTTCACCGTGTCGCGGTAGCTGGGGTAGGCAATGCCCGCCAGAATGCCGACCACGGCGACGACAATCAACAGTTCGATCAGGCTCAGGCCCTGATGAGTTCGCGGCATGTTGTGCGCCCCTAGTGGATCTGCCGCCACAAGATACGTTGCGCCGGCCATTCAGCCGACACCACTGGCTGCGCCAGCACGCTCTCCAGCACCACCCGCGCCTGCTGCTGACGCCCCACGGCAGTCACCCGAAGCAGCTGCACCTCAAGGCCGTCGGGCAGCCGCGCGGGGCGCGAGCTGCGGCCCAGGTTCTGTACCAGGAAGAAGCCAGGCCCTTGCGCCTGCCAGCCCAGCCCGGAGCTTGGCCCCGCCCCGCCCTGCACACCGGCGGCGCGTACCCTGGGTGCCTCCGGCGGCGGCAGGCAGTACACGCACGGGCCCGGTGGCTCAAGCCTCGCCAGCACACGGGCCTCGGCGAGCCGCAACGTGGCTTCCGCCGCCTCGAACGCCTGCAATGCCATCACCAGGTTGCCGGCCATGCGTGCCTGCAAGGCGGCACTGTGCAGCACCGAAACACCCAGCAGGCCGCACAGCAGCATCAGCACCAGGCACACCAGCAGCGCCATGCCCCGTTGCAGCTTCATGGCAGGCGGTTACGTACGGCGGCGACCATCTGATAGGTTTGCGCGCGCACCCGTTCAGCGGGGTCGTCCAGGGTCAGGCGCAGGCGGATGCTGCGAATGCGCGAAGGGTCGGGCACCGCCGTCATCCAGGCCAGCTCACCGCCCTCGCCCGCCACGCCCAGGTCAATCTGCAGCCGGCTGACATGTTCTATCAGCACCGCGTGGCTGCCACCACTGGTGAGCAGCAGTTGCCCGTCCACCAGGCGGTACACCTGCTGACGAACCGGCAAGGCGAATTGTTGTGGCCCGGGCAAGCGCTCGCCTGCCTGCACCTGGGCGGTGCTCAGGCAGTCGGTGAGCAGCGTCCAGTTGGGCGGGCCACCGGCCTCCCCACCCTGCACGCCAACCAGGCTCAGGCTGCGCAGGGTGCCGTCAGGCTCGAGGCTGACACTGATCGGCAGGGCAAATGCCGCGGCAATGGCAGGGTCGGCAAAGCTGATCGCCTCGCGCCGCAGGCAGCCGAATGCACCGGCCATGCGGATGTCGCGGGCCATGCGCTGCAGGGCGAAGCGCGCATCCTCCTGCAACTGCGCAAGTGCGCCCTGCGCCTGCCAACCCTGCAGCGCACCGATGAACAGACGGCTGCCGGCCAGCACCAGCAGCACGCCCAGGCTCAACGCCAGCAGCGCCTCGACCAGGCCGAAACCGGTGTCGCGCCTCATGGCCCCACCTGCCCCTGCACAGCAAGGCCACCGCCCTGCCAGTGCAGGTCGAGTGCGAGCCCATTGCCCGCCTGGCGCACCTGTGCCTGCGCGGACGCGCCGGCCACCTTCACCAGCTCGCGTTGCAAGGCACTGGCCTCCCCGGCCGTCAGCCCGCCCGCAGCGCGCGCGCCTTCGAGCAGGGCCTGGGCCAGGTAAAGCGCCTGGGTAGTACGCAGCGCGCCGTCGGTGCCGTGCAACGCCCGCCCTTGCAGCACAGCCGCCGCCATTACTCCCAGTGACAGCACCAGCAGCGCCACCATCACTTCGATCAGGGTCATGCCCTGCTGCAGCCTCCTGGCCATGTTCGCCTCCTGCGAAATTTCCCCATGTGATTGCCTACCCGGCCGACTGGACGCCCAACCGAGCGGCACTGAATCTACAGAGAAGCACTTCCAGGGAGGGATGCACGATGGGGCAACAGGGCGTAACACTGATACAAATGATGTATGCGCTGGGGCTGATCGCGGCGCTGACGCAGTTAGGGCTGCCGGCCTACAGCGCCATGAGCGTGAGCCTACAGCGCGAGGCCAGCGCGCAGAACCTTGCCCAGGCCTTGCGCAGCGCCCGCAGCGAAGCCCTGCTGCGCAATCAGCGAGTCAGCCTGACGGCCCTGGAGGGCGACTGGAGCAAGGGATGGCGAATGAGCGCCGACGATGAAGGCTTGCTGCACGAGTACCGTGCCAGCGGGAAGGTTCGTGTGGTGGGCAATCAGCCGCTGGCGCGGCAGGTGCATTTCAGCGGGCTGGGGGTACCGCTGCAGGCGGGCGGTGCGTTCCAGGCCGGGACCCTGCACGTGTGCGAAAGTCCCGGAACCCGGAGCCTGCATCAGGTGGTGCTGTCACGCACCGGGCGGGTCAGCCTGCGCCACCTCGCCACCGATCAGCCGCTGTGCGCGGCCGCCGGGTCAGATCAGTGAACGCACCCGCAGCTCCTTGGGCATCGAGAACGTTACATTCTCTTCGCGACCATCGAGCTCGTCGGCACCTGTGGCGCCCCATTCCTGCAACTGCGCGATCACACCACGCACCAGCACTTCGGGGGCGGAGGCGCCGGCGGTGATGCCGATACGCTCGACACCGTCGAACCAGCTGCGCTGCATGTCTTCTGCACCGTCGATCAGGTAGGCCGGGGTGGCCATGCGCTCGGCCAGCTCACGCAGGCGGTTGGAGTTGGAGCTGTTCGGGCTGCCCACCACCAGTACCACGTCGCACTCGTCAGCCAGTTGCTTGACCGCATCCTGGCGGTTCTGGGTGGCGTAGCAGATGTCGTCCTTGCGCGGCCCGCCAATGCTGGGGAAGCGCGTGCGCAGCGCATCGATGACGCGGCTGGTGTCGTCCATCGACAGGGTGGTCTGGGTCACGAAGGCCAGGCGTTCGGGGTCACGAACCTGCAGGTTGGCGACATCCTCTTCGTCTTCGACCAGGTAGATCGAACCGCCATTGCTGGCGTCGTACTGGCCCATGGTGCCTTCGACCTCGGGGTGCCCTTCGTGGCCGATCAGGATGCATTCCTTGCCATCGCGACTGTACTTGGCCACCTCGATGTGCACCTTGGTCACCAGCGGGCAGGTCGCGTCGAAGACCTTGAGGCCACGCCCCGCCGCTTCCTGGCGCACGGCCTGGGAAACGCCGTGGGCACTGAAGATGACGATGACGTCATTGGGCACCTGGTCGAGCTCTTCGACGAAGATCGCCCCACGCGCGCGCAGGTCTTCGACCACGAACTTGTTGTGCACCACTTCGTGACGCACATAGATCGGCGGGCCGAACACCTCGAGGGCGCGATTGACGATTTCGATCGCCCGGTCCACGCCGGCGCAGAAGCCGCGTGGGTTGGCGAGTTTGATCTGCATGGCTGACTCCTGGCTCAAAGGGCCTTGACTGCGAGGATTTCCACCTCGAAGTTCAGGGTCTTGCCGGCCAGCGGGTGGTTGAAGTCGATGGTCACCTGCGCGTCATCGAACGCCTTCACCACGCCGGGCAACTCGGCGTTGGCCGCGTCGTTGAAAATCACCAGCAGGCCCTCGGACAACTCCATGTCCTGGAACTGCGAGCGGGGAATGATCTGCACGTTCTGCGGGTTCGGCTGACCGAAGGCGTTCTCCGGTGCCACGCTGACGGTGCGCTTGTCGCCGGCCTTGAAGCCGAAGATCGCGGCTTCGAAGCCCGGCAGCAGGTTGCCGTCGCCGACCTTGAACACCGCCGGAGCCTTCTCGAAGGTGCTGTCGACAGTATCACCGTTTTCCAGGTGCAGCGCGAAGTGCAGGGTGACTTCGGTGTTCTGGCCGATACGGGTATCAGTCATGGACGGGTTCTCCGGACTTTTTGCTCTTGAACATATCCAGCGCCAGCATCACGGCGCCCACGCTGATGGCGCTGTCGGCCAGGTTGAAGGCCGGGAAGTACCAGCGGTTCTGCCAGTGCACGAGGATGAAGTCGACCACGTGGCCGAGCACGATGCGGTCGTACAGGTTGCCCAGCGCACCGCCCAGCACCAGGGCCAACGCAACGGCCAGCCAGGTGTCGTCGCGGCCCAGGCGCTTGAGCCACACCACCAGCACCGCACTGACCACCAGGGCGATCAGGGCGAACAGCCAGCGCTGCCAGCCGGAGCTGTCGGCCAGGAAGCTGAAGGCCGCACCGGTGTTGTAGGCCAAGGTCCAGCTGAAGTAGTCGGGGATGACCACGATCTGCTGGTACAGGCTCAGCGCACCTTCGAAGTAGTGCTTGCTGGCCTGGTCCAGGACCAGTACCAGCAGGCTCAGCCACAGCCAGGCGAGGCGCCCGAAGCGCCCCACGTTGGGGTTAGGCATAGTGACGCACCTCACCTTTGCCGCTGATGTTGTCGACACAACGACCGCAGATTTCCGGATGCTCCGGGTTCACGCCCACGTCGGCGCGGAAGTGCCAGCAACGGCCGCACTTGGCGTGACCCGACTTGACCACCTTGAGCTTGAGGCCGGCCACTTCGGTAACCACGGCATCGGCCGGGGCTTCGACGAACGGCGCCACGCTGGCTGCCGAGGTGATCAGCACGAACCGCAGTTCGTTGCCCAGCTTGTTCAGGTCGGTGCTCAGGGCCTCGTCGGCGAACAGGGTGACTTCGGCTTGCAGGTTGCCGCCGATGGCCTTGGCCGCACGCTGGTTCTCCAGCTCCTTGTTGACCGCAGCCTTGACGGCCATCACGCGGTCCCAGTAGGCGCGGTCCAGCTCGATGCCTTCTGGCAGCTCGGTCAGGCCCTGGTACCAGGTGTTGAGCATGACCGACTCGTTGCGCTCGCCCGGCAGGTACTGCCACAGCTCGTCGGCGGTGAACGCCAGGATCGGTGCGATCCAGCGCACCAGCGCTTCGCTGATGTGGTACAGCGCGGTCTGGCACGAGCGGCGCGCGACACTGTTGGCGCCGGTGGTGTACTGGCGGTCCTTGATGATGTCGAGGTAGAAGCCGCCCAGCTCCTGCACGCAGAAGTTGTGGATCTTGGAGTAGACGTTCCAGAAACGGTACTCGCCGTAGTGCTCTTCCAGCTCGCGCTGCAGCAGCAGGGTGCGGTCGACCGCCCAGCGGTCCAGCGCCAGCATGTCGTCGGCCGGCAGCAGGTCGCGGGCCGGGTCGAAGCCGGACAGGTTGGAGAGCAGGAAGCGCGCGGTGTTGCGGATGCGCCGGTAGGCGTCGGCGCTGCGCTGCAGGATCTGGTCGGAAACCGCCATCTCGCCGGAGTAGTCGGTGGCCGATACCCACAGGCGCATGATGTCGGCACCCAGGGTGTCGTTGACCTTCTGCGGCTCGATGGTGTTGCCCAGCGACTTGGACATCTTGCGGCCGTTCTCGTCCACGGTGAAGCCGTGGGTCAGCAGCTCGCGGTACGGCGCATGGCCGTCGATGGCGCAGCCGGTGAGCAGCGAGGAGTGGAACCAGCCGCGGTGCTGGTCGGAACCTTCCAGGTACAGGTCGGCGCGCGGGCCGCTTTCGTGGCCGATGTTGTGCGAGCCACGCAGCACGTGCCAGTGGGTGGTACCGGAGTCGAACCACACGTCCAGGGTGTCGGCGATCTTGTCGTACTGGCCGGCTTCGTCACCGAGCAGTTCGGCGGCGTCCATCTTGAACCAGGCTTCGATGCCCTCGAGCTCGACGCGCTGGGCCACCTGCTCCATCAGTTCGACGGTGCGCGGGTGCAGTTCACCGGTCTGCTTGTGCAGGAAGAACGGGATCGGCACACCCCAGTTGCGCTGACGCGAGATGCACCAGTCCGGGCGGTTGGCGATCATCGAATGCAGGCGCGCCTGGCCCCAGGCCGGCACGAACTTGGTTTCTTCGATGGCGTTGAGGGCGCGCTTGCGCAGGGTTTCGCCGCTGTCAGGCTGCTTGTCCATACCCACGAACCACTGCGCGGTGGCGCGGTAGATCAGCGGGGTCTTGTGGCGCCAGCAGTGCATGTAGCTGTGGCTGATGGTGTCGGTGAACATCAGCGCGCCGACTTCGGCGAGCTTGTCGACGATGTGCGGGTTGGCTTTCCAGATGAACTGGCCACCGAAGAATTCCAGCGAGTCGACGTACACGCCGTTGCTCTGCACCGGGGTGAGGATGTCGTCGTTGACCATGCCGTAGCGCTTGCAGGTCACGAAGTCGTCTTCACCGTAGGCCGGGGCCGAGTGGACCACGCCGGTACCGGCGCCCAGCTCGACGTACTCGGCCAGGTAGACCGGCGACAGGCGATCGTACAGAGGGTGACGGAAGTTGATCAGCTCCAGTGCAGAGCCCGGCGCGGTGGCGATCACCGAACCTTCCAGCGAGTAGCGCTTGAGGCAGGCTTCGACCAGCTCTTCGGCCAGCACCAGCAGCTTGTCGCCGACGTCCACCAGGGCATAGCTGAACTCGGGGTGCACGTTCAGCGCCTGGTTGGCGGGGATGGTCCACGGGGTGGTGGTCCAGATCACGATGGCGGCGGGCTTGGCCAGCGACGACAGGCCGAAGGCCTGGGCCAGCCGCGCTTCGTCGGCCACGTTGAAGGCCACGTCGATGGTCTGGGACTTCTTGTCGGCGTATTCGACCTCGGCTTCGGCCAGGGCCGAACCGCAATCGAAGCACCAGTTCACGGGCTTGAGGCCCTTGAACACGAAACCGTGCTTGACCATTTCGGCCAGGGCGCGGATTTCGCCGGCTTCGTTGGCGAAGTCCATGGTCTTGTAGGGGTTGTCCCAGTCACCCAGCACGCCCAGGCGGATGAATTCCTTCTTCTGCCCTTCGATCTGCTCGGCCGCGTAGGCACGGCACAGCTCGCGGGTCTTGTCCGCGGTGAGGTGCTTGCCGTGGGTCACTTCGACCTTGTGCTCGATCGGCAGGCCATGGCAGTCCCAACCCGGCACGTACGGCGCATCGTAGCCGGCCAGGGTCTTGGACCGCGAGATCATGTCCTTGAGAATCTTGTTGAGCGCGTGACCGATGTGGATCTTGCCGTTGGCGTAGGGCGGGCCGTCGTGCAGCACGAACTTCGGACGATCCTTGCCAATTTCGCGCAGCTTCTGGTACAGGCCAATGCTGTCCCAGCGCTGCAGGATCTGCGGTTCGCGCTGTGGCAGGCCGGCCTTCATCGGGAAGGCGGTGTCCGGAAGGTTTAGCGTGGCTTTATAGTCGGTCATTTCAGGCTCTTCGTTAGCGGTTGACCGTGCCAATGGGCACGTGCGGCGGCGATATCCGCATCGATCGCCGACTTCAGCGCCTCCAGGGAGGCGAATCGCTGCTCATCGCGCAGCTTGTGGTGGAATTCCACCGTGAGACGCCGGCCATACAGATCGCCGGCAAAATCCAGGAGATGCACTTCCAGGTGGGCGCGGCCATCACCTGCAACGCTGGGGCGCACGCCGATGTTGGCGACACCCGGCCACGCCTGGCCATCGAGTTCGACGCTGACCAGGTACACCCCGGTGAGCGGTACGCGATGACGCTTGAGTTGTATGTTGGCCGTGGGCCAACCCAGCTGGCGCGCCAGCTTCTGCCCATGCAGCACCCGGCCGCGGATGCGGAACGGGCGGCCCAGCAGACGCTCGGCCACGGCAAAGTCGGCACGCGCCAGTGCTTCGCGCACCTGCGTGCTGCTGACCCGCAGGCCCTCGAGCTCCACGGTTTGCGCCGCTTCCACGGTGAAGCCGTGGCGCAGGCCGGCCTGCTGCAGGAACGTGAAGTCACCCACCCGGTCGCAGCCGAACCGGAAGTCGTCACCGACCTCCAGGTGCTGCACGCCCAGGCCGTCGACCAGGATGGTGTCGACGAATTCGGCGGCGCTGAGCTTGCACAGGCGCTGGTTGAACGCCAGGCACAGCACCCGGTCGATGCCTTCGGCGGCCAACAGGGCGACCTTGTCGTGCAGGCGGGCCAGGCGCGCAGGCGCGGTGTCCGGTGCAAAGTACTCACGCGGCTGTGGCTCGAAAATCACCACGCAGCTGGGTACGCCCAGCGCTACCGCGCGCTCACGCAAACGCGCCAGGATAGCCTGGTGACCGCGGTGAACACCGTCGAAGTTGCCGATAGTGGCAACACAGCCCCGATGCTCGGGGCGAAGGTTGTGAAGGCCTCGAACCAGCTGCATAACGCGCTTCTTGCTCATAAAGTGGTCGATTATAACCACACCCGGGCGCCGACGACAGGCAGCAGCGCGATGCCAGGGCGTCTAAAACACAAAACCGACGCCTGACCCGCGCCGGCCATCAGTGCAGCGCCTTGCGGGCGAAGTCCCGTGGACGAAAACCAAACAGGTACAGGCAACCGAAATAGGTCACCACGCCTGCGCCAATCAGTACGCCCAGGCGCAGGAACCGCTCGAGCATGTGCCCCTGCTCCCAGGCAGGCATGTACCACATGCCGGCCACCAGCACACCGGCCATCAGCAGTACGGCCACCAGCAACTTGAGCAGGTAGGCGGTCCAGCCCGGCTGCGGCTCGAACAGGTTCTGCTGGCGCAGCTTCCAGTACAGCAGGCCGGCATTGAGGCAGGCGCCGACACTGATCGCCAGGGCCAGCCCGGCATGCTGCAGGTAGCCGATGGACACCAGGTTGAGCAGTTGCGTGGCCACCAGGGTGAAGATGGCGATCTTTACCGGTGTACGGATGTTCTGCTGGGCATAGAAGCCAGGGGCGAGCACCTTGACCAGAATGATGCCGAGCAGGCCGACCGAGTAGGCGATCAGCGCGCGCTGGGTCATGGCGGCATCGAAGGCGGTGAACTTGCCGTACTGGAACAGGGCCACCGTCAGTGGCTCGGACAAAATTGCCAGGGCAAAGGTGCAAGGCAACACCAGCAAGAAGCACAGGCGCAGGCCCCAGTCGAGGATGCGCGAATACTCGTGGCGATCCTTGCTGGCGTAGGTCTTGGCCAGGGTCGGCAGCAGGATGGTGCCCAGCGCCACGCCCAGCACCCCGGAGGGCAGCTCCATCAGGCGGTCGGCGTAGTACATCCACGACACCGAGCCGGCCACCAGAAACGAGGCGAAGATGGTGTTGATGATCAGCGAGATCTGGCTTACCGACACCCCGAGGATGGCAGGCAGCATCTGCTTGAGCACGCGCCATACCCCGGTATCGCGCAGGTTCAGGCGGGGCAGCACGAGCATGCCGATCTTTTTGAGGTGCGGCAGCTGGTACAGCAGCTGCAACAGGCCGCCGGCCAGTACCGCCCAGCCCAGGGCCATCACCGGCGGATCGAAGTACGGGGTGAGGAACAGCGCGAAGAAGATCATCGCGACGTTGAGCAGGGTCGGCACGAAGGCCGGTACCGAGAAACGGTTCCAGGTGTTGAGGATGGCGCCCGCCAGGGACGACAGCGAGATCAGCAATATATAAGGAAAGGTCACACGCAGCAGGTCGGTGGTCAGCTCGAACTTCTCGGCGCTGTCGACGAAGCCCGGCGCGGTGACCCACACCACCCAGGGTGCGGCCAGGATCCCCAGCGCCGTGACCACCGCCAGCACCAGGGTCAGCAGGCCGGCGACATAGGCCACGAAGGTGCGGGTCGCCTCCTCGCCCTGCTGGCTTTTGTATTCGGCCAGGATCGGCACGAACGCCTGGGAAAACGCCCCCTCGGCAAAGATTCGCCGCAGCAGGTTGGGCAGCTTGAAGGCAATGAAAAAGGCGTCGGTGGCAACACCGGCGCCGAAGATGCGCGCCAGGATGGTATCGCGGACAAAGCCCAGCACGCGCGACACCATGGTGATGGAACTGACTGCAGCCAGGGACTTGAGGAGATTCATCGAAAGATTTTCATGCCATATGGATGAAGGAGAGGCCTAAACGGCATCCAAGTATGCGATACTCCGCCGCGCAAAGCAGACAGAGCAAAACTCCCGAGTTTACAGGTCATGCGCCAGAAGGGAATCATCCCCTCCAGCGAATCGACCGCTCAGCGGAACCTAACAAGCGCCCTTGACAACCGATCAACTCATCGGCATGATTCGCGGCCTATTTTGTTTGCTATTTACCAAGTCTTTCGAGGAGCTCGACGGTGGCCAACTCACCTTCCGCCAAAAAACGTGCAAAACAGGCTGAGAAGCGTCGCAGCCACAACGCCAGCCTGCGTTCCATGGTTCGCACCTACATCAAGAATGTAGTCAAGGCCATCGACGCAAAAGACGCCGAAAAAGCGCAAGCTGCTTACATCCTGGCTGTTCCAGTTATCGACCGCATGGCCGATAAAGGCATCATCCACAAGAACAAGGCTGCTCGCCATAAAGGCCGTCTGAATGGCCACATCAAGGCACTGAAGATTGCTGCAGCTGCCTAAGCGACGCTTGTTAAAAAACCGACCCTAGGGTCGGTTTTTTATTGCCTGCGATTTGATGATGCCGGGAAGACAGGGCCGCTCCCTTCGCCGACCAGGCTGACTCCTGCAGGAGACGGCCTGGTCGGCGAAGGGCTATGCCTTGCCTACTTGCCGAGCGGGATCTTCGGCGCCCATTGCAGCCATTCGTCCTCGGCCTTGTCGAACAGGGCAAAGGTCTGCTGCGGCAACGCTGCGTTGCCCATCTTGTCGCCGTCTGGCGTGGCGAAGGCAATGCCACCCTCGATCAGGGTCTCCAGCGACTCGGTACGCACCGTAGCACCCTTGAACAGGCCGATATCGAAGCCGAAGCCACTGCTGTTCCAGAAACGGCTGCCACCGCGCACAAGCGAGGCGTAGCGTGGCTCGATCAGGATATGGATCAGCACGCGATCCGCTGTCTGCCCCAGTTCGTACCCCGTGACCTTGCCCACCGGCACTTCACGGTAGGTGACCGGCACACCGACCTTGATCGACCCGCGTCGAGCAGCGCTGAGCACCACCGGCAGGCCAGCCTCGCGAGCGGTCAGGTCCGGTGGCTCGGGCAAGGCCACGAAGTTGCGCTGCGGGCCCTGATTCTTCGCCGCCGGTTGCACTTCCAGGTACTGACCGGTGACCAGCGTCTCCAGGTTGGCCGTCTTGACGATACCCAGCGCCGGCTTGACTACCCAGAACTGCGTGCCCACACGCGCAATACGCTCGGGCACCTCGGTGATCTGCGCCTTGAGCGTCACCGATTGCAGGTCCTCCGCCAGGTCC
The DNA here is from genome assembly GCF_049942755.1 of Pseudomonas palmensis. Taxonomy (NCBI): domain Bacteria; kingdom Pseudomonadati; phylum Pseudomonadota; class Gammaproteobacteria; order Pseudomonadales; family Pseudomonadaceae; genus Pseudomonas; species Pseudomonas palmensis. Next base: position 3,132,830 of record NZ_CP187958.1, on the reverse strand, counting down.
ACCGCTTCGACCTTGCCGACATCCAGCCCCTTGAAGCGTATGGGGGTGCCGACCTTGAGGCCGTCCGCACGGTCCACCTTGATGGTGATGCTGGTGCCCTTGCGATCCGCCGCTTCCTGGTTGGCCAGCAGGCGGAAGGTGGGGATACGACGCTTGAGCGGTACATTCTGTTTCGGCGTATCGAAGGCGATGCCACCGGCCATCAGGCTCTGCAGCGACTCGCTCTTGATCTGGATGCCCGACAGGCCGCCAGTCAGGGTAATGCCGCTGGCGTTCCAGAAACGCGTCGAACCATTGACCAGGTTGGCGTACTCGGGCTCGATGTGCACGCCAATCAGCAGGCGTTGCTGCTTCCTGGAGAACTGGTAGCTTTGCACGCTACCCACCTTTACCTGCCGATACAGGATCGGGCTGCCAACCTCGAGCGAGCCCAGGTTGTCGCTGAACAGCACAAGGTGCAGGCCGGGCGCCTTCAGATCGAGGGGCGGGGCCTTGGCCCGGGCTTCGAATTCACGCTGAGGCGAGGCGCCCTTGTCGCCGGGACGGATAGCAATGTAGTTGCCCTTTACCAACGCCTCCAGGCCGGTGATACCCGCCAGGGAGATCGACGGCTTGACCACCCAGAACTGGGTGCCTTCGACCAGGTAGTCCTCGGCCAGCGGGTCCAGGGTCAGCTCGGCCATGGCGCTGGAGAGGTCGGCATCGACCTTCAGGGCTTTCAGCGAACCTACCTGTATACCTTTGTACATGACCGGCGTACGGCCCGCCTGCAGGCCCTCGAAGTCGCTCAGCTTGACCTTGACCCGGATACCCGCCTGGGCGGCGTCGAAGTCTTCGAAAAGACGGAACGGCAGGTTCGGGTCGGTGGGCGGGCTGTCCTTGCGGTGCTCGGGGGTAGCGAATGCGATACCCCCGGCAACGATGCTGGCCAGGGACTCGCTGCGCACCTTCACGCCCGACAGGTTGGCATCGATGCTCACGCCGCTGGCGTTCCAGAAACGCGTGTGCTTGCGCACCAGGTCGGCATAGCCCGGCTCGATGAACACCTTGATCTCGACCGTACCCTGGTCGTCGGAGAGCTTGTAGCTCTTCACCCGGCCAACCTGGATCTGCTTGTAGAACACGGGGCTGTCACGGTTGAGCGACCCCAGGCGATCGGCCTTGAGGGTCAGATGCAGGCCGGGCACGCTGTCGGACATCGGCGGTGCTTCGCTCAACGCATTGAAACGCTTGCTCGGCTCGCCATCGCCCGGGCTCACGGCAATGTAGTTGCCTGATACCAGCGTCTCCAGCCCGGTAATCCCGGCCAGGCTCACGTTTGGCTTGACCAGCCAGAAGCGAGTGTTCTTGCGCAGGTGCTCCTCGGCCACCTGGTTCATCTCGATGGTGGCGATGACACCTTTGTTGCGGCCTTTGTCGTCAAGTACCAGGCTCTTGACCTTACCCACCGACATGCCCTTGTAGACCACCTCGGTCTTGTTGGCGACGATACCCTCGCCGCTCTCGAAGCGAACCTCGATGTTCACCCCCGCTTCACGGTAAGCCTGCCAGCCGAGCCACCCACCGATCACCAATGCGATCAGGGGCAGTATCCAGATGGCCGACCAGTTCGAAGCTGGGCGGGTTTTAGCCGTAGGCAAATCACTCATGGTCGTCATCCGACTCCGTGTTATCCCAAATCAGTCGGGGATCGAAAGTTACTGCAGCAAGCATTGTCAGAATCACCACACTGGCAAAGGCGACGGCCCCCAGGTTGGCTTCGACACTGGCAATCCGGCCGAAATTCACCACCGCCACCAGGATCGCGATGACGAAGATATCCAGCATCGACCAGCGGCCGATGAATTCGATGAAGCGATACATCACGATGCGCTGGCGTGCCGACAGCGGCTGGTGGCGCTGCACCGAGTACAACAGCAGGGCGATGCCCACCAGCTTGAAGGTAGGTACCAGAATACTGGCGATGAACACCACGGCCGCGATCGGCAGCATGCCGTGCTGCATCAGGGTGATGACGCCGGACATGATGGTGTCGGGGCTGCCCTGCCCCAGGGTGCTGACCGTCATGATCGGCAGCACGTTGGCCGGTATGTACAGGATGGCCGCGGTAATCAGCAGCGCCCAGGTACGGGCCAGGCTGTTGGGCCGGCGTGCATGCACCAGCGCCCCGCAGCGTGTGCAGGTCTGGCTGCTGGCGCCCGCCTCCTGGCGGTTGAGCTCATGACACTCGGTACAGATCAGTATTCCTGCGTCAATCGCCCGCATGCACATCTTCTCCCGACAAGGCTACCCAGATCTGGTGGGGGGACATCACCACTTCCAGCCAGACCTGAACCAGCAACAAACTGACAAAACACAGCAAGCCAAGCCCTAGGCTGAGTTCGGCCATATCCACCAGCTTGACGATGGCGACCAGTACGCCCATGAGGTAGACCTCAAGCATGCCCCAGTCGCGCATGTGGTGATAAAAACGGTAAAGAAGCAGGCCGTAGCTGCGGCCCCTGTTCAAGCGGATGGTCAGCAACACCACCAGCTGACACAGCAGCTTGAGCAGTGGAATGGCCATGCTGCACAGGAACACCACCACCGCCACGCCACCCATGCCACTGTTGTACAGGCCGATCACACCGCTCCACACCGTGTCATCGGAGTTCTGGCCCAACAGATGGAGTTGCATGATCGGCAGAAAGTTCGCCGGCACGTAGAGCAGCAAGGCCGCCAGTACCAAGGCCAGGCTGCGCTCGACCACATTGTGCCGATGGGCGTACAACTCATAGCCGCAGCGCGGGCATTGCGCTTTTTCATCCGTCTTGAGCTCGGGCTTGCGCAGCAGCAGGTCGCATTCGTGGCACGCCACCAATTGATCCAGCGGCAAGCCTGCGAGTGAATCGCGATCGTCAGGGTCGGGCATAGAAGGGTTCTGAGTAAAAACGTCGGGGCCTATTCTAGTGTCGTTGCCCCAATTGTGGGAGCACAACCGCGCAGGAGCCAGCCTTGGCGCAGAACAGGCCACAAAGACAAAACCCCTACCTGCAAATGCAGATAGGGGTTTCGGAATTGAATCTTGACGATGACCTACTCTCACATGGGGAAACCCCACACTACCATCGGCGATGCATCGTTTCACTACTGAGTTCGGGATGGGATCAGGTGGTTCCAATGCTCTATGGTCGTCAAGAAATTCTGTTGCCAGAAGGTCTTGTTCAGACACTCCAGCGAATCGGGTATGTGATGTTCGTGAGCTACAAATCTTCGGCTTACTGTGTCTTCACAACACCGCAATCTGGTCGTTCGACGCAAATTGCTTGGGTGTTATATGGTCAAGCCTCACGGGCAATTAGTATTGGTTAGCTCAACGCCTCACAGCGCTTACACACCCAACCTATCAACGTCGTAGTCTTCGACGGCCCTTCAGGGAGCTCAAGGCTCCAGTGAGATCTCATCTTGAGGCAAGTTTCCCGCTTAGATGCTTTCAGCGGTTATCTCTTCCGAACATAGCTACCCGGCAATGCCACTGGCGTGACAACCGGAACACCAGAGGTTCGTCCACTCCGGTCCTCTCGTACTAGGAGCAGCCCCTCTCAAATCTCAAACGTCCACGGCAGATAGGGACCGAACTGTCTCACGACGTTCTAAACCCAGCTCGCGTACCACTTTAAATGGCGAACAGCCATACCCTTGGGACCGGCTTCAGCCCCAGGATGTGATGAGCCGACATCGAGGTGCCAAACACCGCCGTCGATATGAACTCTTGGGCGGTATCAGCCTGTTATCCCCGGAGTACCTTTTATCCGTTGAGCGATGGCCCTTCCATACAGAACCACCGGATCACTAAGACCTACTTTCGTACCTGCTCGACGTGTCTGTCTCGCAGTCAAGCGCGCTTTTGCCTTTATACTCTACGACCGATTTCCGACCGGTCTGAGCGCACCTTCGTACTCCTCCGTTACTCTTTAGGAGGAGACCGCCCCAGTCAAACTACCCACCATACACTGTCCTCGATCCGGATAACGGACCTGAGTTAGAACCTCAAAGTTGCCAGGGTGGTATTTCAAGGATGGCTCCACGCAGACTGGCGTCCACGCTTCAAAGCCTCCCACCTATCCTACACAAGCAAATTCAAAGTCCAGTGCAAAGCTATAGTAAAGGTTCACGGGGTCTTTCCGTCTAGCCGCGGATACACTGCATCTTCACAGCGATTTCAATTTCACTGAGTCTCGGGTGGAGACAGCGCCGCCATCGTTACGCCATTCGTGCAGGTCGGAACTTACCCGACAAGGAATTTCGCTACCTTAGGACCGTTATAGTTACGGCCGCCGTTTACCGGGGCTTCGATCAAGAGCTTCGCGTTAGCTAACCCCATCAATTAACCTTCCGGCACCGGGCAGGCGTCACACCCTATACGTCCACTTTCGTGTTTGCAGAGTGCTGTGTTTTTAATAAACAGTCGCAGCGGCCTGGTATCTTCGACCGGCATGAGCTTACGGAGCAAGTCCTTCACCCTCACCGGCGCACCTTCTCCCGAAGTTACGGTGCCATTTTGCCTAGTTCCTTCACCCGAGTTCTCTCAAGCGCCTTGGTATTCTCTACCCAACCACCTGTGTCGGTTTGGGGTACGGTTCCTGGTTACCTGAAGCTTAGAAGCTTTTCTTGGAAGCATGGCATCAACCACTTCGTCGCCTAATGGCAACTCGTCATCAGCTCTCGGCCTTAAGATCCCGGATTTACCTAAGATCTCAGCCTACCACCTTAAACTTGGACAACCAACGCCAAGCTGGCCTAGCCTTCTCCGTCCCTCCATCGCAATAACCAGAAGTACAGGAATATTAACCTGTTTTCCATCGACTACGCTTTTCAGCCTCGCCTTAGGGACCGACTAACCCTGCGTCGATTAACGTTGCGCAGGAAACCTTGGTCTTTCGGCGTGGGAGTTTTTCACTCCCATTGTCGTTACTCATGTCAGCATTCGCACTTCTGATACCTCCAGCAAGCTTCTCAACTCACCTTCACAGGCTTACAGAACGCTCCTCTACCGCATCACCTAAGTGATACCCGTAGCTTCGGTGTATGGTTTGAGCCCCGTTACATCTTCCGCGCAGGCCGACTCGACTAGTGAGCTATTACGCTTTCTTTAAAGGGTGGCTGCTTCTAAGCCAACCTCCTAGCTGTCTAAGCCTTCCCACATCGTTTCCCACTTAACCATAACTTTGGGACCTTAGCTGACGGTCTGGGTTGTTTCCCTTTTCACGACGGACGTTAGCACCCGCCGTGTGTCTCCCATGCTCGGCACTTGTAGGTATTCGGAGTTTGCATCGGTTTGGTAAGTCGGGATGACCCCCTAGCCGAAACAGTGCTCTACCCCCTACAGTGATACATGAGGCGCTACCTAAATAGCTTTCGAGGAGAACCAGCTATCTCCGAGCTTGATTAGCCTTTCACTCCGATCCACAGGTCATCCGCTAACTTTTCAACGGTAGTCGGTTCGGTCCTCCAGTCAGTGTTACCTAACCTTCAACCTGCCCATGGATAGATCGCCCGGTTTCGGGTCTATACCCAGCGACTAAACGCCCTATTAAGACTCGCTTTCGCTACGCCTCCCCTATTCGGTTAAGCTCGCCACTGAATATAAGTCGCTGACCCATTATACAAAAGGTACGCAGTCACCTAACAAGTAGGCTCCCACTGCTTGTACGCATACGGTTTCAGGATCTATTTCACTCCCCTCTCCGGGGTTCTTTTCGCCTTTCCCTCACGGTACTGGTTCACTATCGGTCAGTCAGTAGTATTTAGCCTTGGAGGATGGTCCCCCCATATTCAGACAAAGTTTCTCGTGCTCCGTCCTACTCGATTTCATGACTAAGAGATTTTCGCGTACAGGGCTATCACCCACTATGGCCGCACTTTCCAGAGCGTTCCGCTAATCTCAAAGCCACTTAAGGGCTAGTCCCCGTTCGCTCGCCACTACTAAGGGAATCTCGGTTGATTTCTTTTCCTCAGGGTACTTAGATGTTTCAGTTCCCCTGGTTCGCCTCTTGCACCTATGTATTCAGTACAAGATACCTGACTTATGCCAGGTGGGTTCCCCCATTCAGAGATCTCCGGATCAAAGTCTGTTTGCCGACTCCCCGAAGCTTATCGCAGGCTACCACGTCTTTCATCGCCTCTGACTGCCAAGGCATCCACCGTATGCGCTTCTTCACTTGACCATATAACCCCAAGCAATCTGGTTATACTGTGAAGACAACATTCGCCGAAAACTTGTAATTACTCACAAATTTTACCTTAGCCTGAACATACACCAGTGAAAGTGCTGTCCAGTCTATCTTTCTATCACATACCCAAATTTTTAAAGAACGATTCTGATAAAGTTCAGAAATCAATATTCGACGCGAATATTCATTTCTAAGCTTTGACAAACTGGCAAGCGGGGTGGTGGAGCCAAGCGGGATCGAACCGCTGACCTCCTGCGTGCAAGGCAGGCGCTCTCCCAGCTGAGCTATGGCCCCAGCAAATTGGTGGGTCTGGGCAGATTCGAACTGCCGACCTCACCCTTATCAGGGGTGCGCTCTAACCAACTGAGCTACAGACCCAATCGAAGGTTGCTAACCTAATCGTCTTCTTCAATGAATCAAGCAATTCGTGTGGGAGCTTATGAGACAGCTGATGTCGTCGATTAAGGAGGTGATCCAGCCGCAGGTTCCCCTACGGCTACCTTGTTACGACTTCACCCCAGTCATGAATCACACCGTGGTAACCGTCCTCCCGAAGGTTAGACTAGCTACTTCTGGTGCAACCCACTCCCATGGTGTGACGGGCGGTGTGTACAAGGCCCGGGAACGTATTCACCGCGACATTCTGATTCGCGATTACTAGCGATTCCGACTTCACGCAGTCGAGTTGCAGACTGCGATCCGGACTACGATCGGTTTTGTGAGATTAGCTCCACCTCGCGGCTTGGCGACCCTCTGTACCGACCATTGTAGCACGTGTGTAGCCCAGGCCGTAAGGGCCATGATGACTTGACGTCATCCCCACCTTCCTCCGGTTTGTCACCGGCAGTCTCCTTAGAGTGCCCACCATAACGTGCTGGTAACTAAGGACAAGGGTTGCGCTCGTTACGGGACTTAACCCAACATCTCACGACACGAGCTGACGACAGCCATGCAGCACCTGTCTCAATGTTCCCGAAGGCACCAATCCATCTCTGGAAAGTTCATTGGATGTCAAGGCCTGGTAAGGTTCTTCGCGTTGCTTCGAATTAAACCACATGCTCCACCGCTTGTGCGGGCCCCCGTCAATTCATTTGAGTTTTAACCTTGCGGCCGTACTCCCCAGGCGGTCAACTTAATGCGTTAGCTGCGCCACTAAAATCTCAAGGATTCCAACGGCTAGTTGACATCGTTTACGGCGTGGACTACCAGGGTATCTAATCCTGTTTGCTCCCCACGCTTTCGCACCTCAGTGTCAGTATGAGCCCAGGTGGTCGCCTTCGCCACTGGTGTTCCTTCCTATATCTACGCATTTCACCGCTACACAGGAAATTCCACCACCCTCTGCCCTACTCTAGCTCGCCAGTTTTGGATGCAGTTCCCAGGTTGAGCCCGGGGATTTCACATCCAACTTAACGAACCACCTACGCGCGCTTTACGCCCAGTAATTCCGATTAACGCTTGCACCCTCTGTATTACCGCGGCTGCTGGCACAGAGTTAGCCGGTGCTTATTCTGTCGGTAACGTCAAAACAGCAAGGTATTCGCTTACTGCCCTTCCTCCCAACTTAAAGTGCTTTACAATCCGAAGACCTTCTTCACACACGCGGCATGGCTGGATCAGGCTTTCGCCCATTGTCCAATATTCCCCACTGCTGCCTCCCGTAGGAGTCTGGACCGTGTCTCAGTTCCAGTGTGACTGATCATCCTCTCAGACCAGTTACGGATCGTAGCCTTGGTGAGCCATTACCTCACCAACTAGCTAATCCGACCTAGGCTCATCTGATAGCGCAAGGCCCGAAGGTCCCCTGCTTTCTCCCGTAGGACGTATGCGGTATTAGCGTTCCTTTCGAAACGTTGTCCCCCACTACCAGGCAGATTCCTAGGTATTACTCACCCGTCCGCCGCTGAATCGAAGAGCAAGCTCTTCTCATCCGCTCGACTTGCATGTGTTAGGCCTGCCGCCAGCGTTCAATCTGAGCCATGATCAAACTCTTCAGTTCAATACTGCTTGGGTTTTGAGAAAACCCTAAACTTGGCTCAGCATTCTCAAATGACTTACTTTCAAATCTTTCGATTTTCGTGCAGCCACTTGTGATGCTGATAATCTTTCTGACTATCAGTCTGAGCTCACAAGCACCCACACGAATTGCTTGATTCAGTTGTTAAAGAGCGGTTGGTCAAGAATCTTTCGTCTCAACCGAGGCACGCATTCTACGCTTTCCCCAGAGCCTGTCAAGCGTTTATTTTGAAGTTTTTCGTTTCACTTCAAACACTTGACTCGCTTCGATCTCTCGTAGCGGGAGGCGAATTCTACAGCGTTACAACCTGCTGTCAACCACCTTTTTTCACCGCTGCCGATCTTTCGATCGAAGCACCTCCAGCCTGACCCGAAACGTCCAACTCGTTGATATTCAAGGAGTTTTTCGTTCCGACTGCGCCGGAAGTGGGGCGAATTATAGAGAGATTAAATCGTGCGTCAAGGGCTAATTTGAAACTTTCGTCACCGATACACGCTTGCGTCCTCCCACACGGGGAATACGCCTCTCTATAGAAGGCACTCTCAGCAGCATCAACAACCCACCGATGACCGCGTACACCGTCCATTCCTTGAGGTCTGCCCGCACTATCCACAGAAAATGCAGCAGCCCCAGACCCAGGATCACGTAAACAAGCCGGTGCAGCTTCTTCCACCGCGCGCCCAAGCGGCGCTGGCTGTAGCGGTTGGAGGTCACCGCCAGTGCCAGCAGCCCGACAAGCGCCAAACTCCCAACAATGATGTAAGGGCGCTTGCGCAACTCGACGCCCAACTGCCCCCAGTCCAACCCGAGGATAAAGAACAGGTAGGCACACAAGTGCATCAGCACATAGGCAAAGCACCACAGGCCGAGCTGCCGGCGCACCACGATCCAGCCAGACCAGCCTGTCAGCTTCTGCAACGGCGTCATGCAAAGCGTTACCAGCAGCATGACCAGAGCACCCTGCCCCATCCTGTCCACCAGCACCTTGCCCGGATCGGGGCCCAGCGCATCGAGCACAGCCTGGGCCAGCCAGTACAGCGGCCAGACACAAGCCAACAGAAAGGCCGCGAAACGAAACAGTGGATAGCGCATCAGTAGTTCTTCCGCAGGTCCAGGCCGCTATATAAAGAAGCCACTTCGTCCGCATAGCCGTTGAACATCTGCGTATCGCGAACGTTGGGGCTGAACAGGCCGCTGGGCAGCCTGCGCTCACGGGCCTGGGTCCAGCGCGGGTGGTCCACCGTGGGGTTCACGTTGGCATAGAACCCGTACTCTTCAGGCGCGATGTTCTGCCAGGTGGTGCGCGGCTGCTGCTCGACCAGACTGATACGCACGATGGACTTGATGCTCTTGAACCCGTACTTCCACGGCACCACCAGGCGCAGCGGCGCACCGTTCTGGTTGGGCAGTTCGCGGCCATACATGCCCACCGCCAGGATGGCCAGCGGGTTCATCGCCTCATCCAGTCGCAGCCCTTCCACATAGGGCCAGTCGATCAAGGCGAAGCCCGAACGCTGCCCGGGCATGTGCTTTGGATCCTGCAGGGTTTCGAAGCGGATGTACCGGGCCTTGGAGGTCGGCTCCACCTGCTTGAGCAATGCCGAAATCGGAAACCCCAACCAGGGGATCACCATCGACCAGGCCTCCACACAACGCAGCCGGTAGATGCGCTCTTGCAACTGATAAGGCTTCATGAAGTCTTCGAGCGCATAGCGGCCCGGCTTACCGACCTCGCCATCCACCACCACCGTCCATGGCGAAGTCGGCAGCGCACCCGCATTGGCAGCAGGGTCGCCCTTGTCGGTTCCGAACTCGTAGAAGTTGTTGTAGTGCGTGGCATCCTTGAACGGCGTGATCGCTTCACCCTTGACCGTTACCGCCTGCCATTGGGTGCCCGGCAGTTTTTCGGCAAACCAGTTGGGGGCAGCACCGGCGTCGACGTCCGCATACTGCGAAACCTCGGCGGCAGCGGCCCAGCGCGGCAAGCTGCCGACCGCCAATGCAGCCGCAGTGCCACCCAGCAGAGCGCGTCGGGAGAGATAGAGGGACTCAGGCGTGATTTCCGATTCTTTGCAGTCGGAAGGCCGGGACAGCTTGATAAGCATAAAGACTCCGTAGAACCGGTGAGCTGATGCACCAGTAGACTACGGAGCCTTGGGGAAATTACATCACTGCTCGGTGGTTTTCTTGCGACGCGAACGCAACAGGTACTGGATAGGACCCGACGCGGCATACGCGAGGAAAATCAGCAGCAGAATGCGTGGCGGATCGCTGAACACCACCGCGAACACCAGCACCACCACAAGGATCGCCACAAACGGCACCCGCCCCTTGAGGTCCAGCTCCTTGAAGCTGTTGTACTTGATGTTGCTGACCATCAGCATGCCGGCAGCCGCCACCAGCAGCGCCACCAGGAACGAGAGCTTGGAACCCTGGATGCCATAGTCGCTGAACGCCCAGACCGTACCCGCAACCACGCCGGCTGCCGCCGGGCTGGCCAGGCCGATGAAGTAGCGCTTGTCGGCCTTGCCGACCTGGGTATTGAAGCGTGCCAGGCGCAATGCCGCACCCGCCACATAGATGAAGGCAACCATCCAGCCGACCTTGCCCATGTCACCCAGTGCCCAGCCGAAGGCCAGCAACGCCGGGGCCACGCCAAAGGCGACCATGTCGGACAACGAGTCGTACTCGGCGCCGAAGGCGCTCTGGGTGTTGGTCATGCGGGCAACACGCCCGTCCAGACCATCGAGCACCATGGCGACGAAGATCGCGATGGCGGCGAAAGCGAAGTACTTGCTCGCTTCGCGCGGATCACCGGCACTCAGGGCGCTCTGCGCACTCATAGAGTTGATGATCGAATAGAAACCGGCGAACAGGTTCGCAGTGGTGAACAGGTTGGGCAGCAGATAGATGCCGCGATGCCGTACCTTGCGTCCTTCGGCGTCATGCCCTTCTTCAACATGCTCATCGATCGGTAGCAGGCTTTCGGCGTCAGAGGCCTTGTTCGGCTCTTCGGGACGTTCGCTCATGGACATTACCTTGCAACGGTTTGGAAAGTTTCGACAGACGTCTGCGACGAGGGTTCGCCGGCAAACGATGAAGCTTTATACCAGAAGCTGACTGCCTAAACGAAAAAACGCGGCCGAAGCCGCGTTTTCATCGCATCAGATCAAGATCAGTTCTTGGCCTTGTCGACGATTTTGTTCGCTGCGATCCAAGGCATCATCGAACGCAGTTGCTCGCCGATGACTTCGATACCGTGGGCAGCGTTGTTGCGACGCTTGGCGGTCATCGAAGGATAGCCGGTAGCGCCTTCGCTGATGAACATCTTGGCGTATTCGCCGTCCTGAATGCGTTTCAGGGCATTGCGCATGGCCTGACGGGATTCGGCGTTGATGACTTCAGGGCCGGTCACGTACTCGCCATATTCGGCGTTGTTGGAGATCGAGTAGTTCATGTTGGCGATACCGCCTTCGTACATGAGGTCAACGATCAGCTTCAGTTCGTGCAGGCACTCGAAGTAGGCCATTTCTGGCGCGTAGCCCGCTTCAACCAGGGTTTCGAAGCCGGCCTTGACCAGCTCGACGGTACCGCCGCACAGAACGGCCTGCTCGCCGAACAGGTCGGTTTCGGTCTCGTCCTTGAAGGTGGTTTCGATGATGCCGGTACGGCCGCCACCAACGCCTGCGGCGTAGGACAGGGCAACGTTCTTGGCATTGCCGGAAGCGTCCTGGTAGATGGCGATCAGGTCAGGGATACCGCCGCCTTTCACGAACTCGGAACGTACGGTGTGACCAGGCGCTTTTGGCGCGATCATGATCACGTCCAGGTCAGCACGTGGAACGACCTGGTTGTAGTGGATAGCGAAACCGTGGGAGAAGGCCAGGGTGGCGCCCTTCTTGATGTTCGGCTCGACTTCGTTCTTGTACAGCTGCGACTGGAACTCGTCCGGGGTCAGGATCATGACCAGGTCGGCACCGGCAACAGCGCTTGCCACGTCAGCCACTTTCAGGCCGTGGGCTTCGGCTTTGGCAACGGTGGCCGAACCTTTACGCAGACCGACAGTGACATCCACACCGGAGTCTTTCAGGTTGCACGCTTGAGCGTGGCCCTGGGAACCGTAACCGATGATGGCAACTTTCTTGCCCTGGATGATCGAAAGGTCGCAGTCTTTGTCGTAGAAAACTTTCATGAAAATACCCCTGGTTATCTCGGCCCTTTCAGGCCATTCGCTAATTTTTTGAGTTAGATGCTGAGCACTTTGTCGCCACGGGCAATGCCGGTGACACCACTGCGTACTGTTTCGAGAATGGACGCGGTACCAATCGACTGGATGAAGCTGTCCAGCTTGTCGCTGGTGCCCGACAGCTGCACGGTATAGACCGTGCTGCTGACGTCGACGATCTGCCCACGATAGATATCGGTGGTGCGCTTGATCTCGGCACGCTGCGCACCCGTGGCCTTGATCTTGACCAGCATCAGTTCACGCTCGATGTGCGCGCTTTCCGACAGGTCGACCAGCTTGACCACTTCAACCAGCTTGTTCAGGTTCTTGGTGATCTGCTCGATCACCTCGTCATGACCAACCGTGGTCAACGTCAGGCGCGACAGGGTCGGGTCTTCGGTCGGGGCGACGGTCAGGCTTTCGATGTTGTAGTTGCGCTGCGAGAACAGGCCGACCACACGGGACAAGGCACCTGGTTCGTTTTCCAACAGCAGGGAAATAATGTGCCGCATGATTAGGTCCGCTCCGTCTTGCTCAGCCACATATCGCGCATCGAGCCGTCTTTGATCTGCATCGGGTAGACGTGCTCGCTGTTGTCGACCTGGATATCGATGAACACCAACCGGTCTTTCATGGCGAAGGCTTCCTCGAGCTTGGGCTTGAGGTCCTTCAGGTCGGTGATGCGGATACCCACGTGACCATAGGCTTCGGCCAGCTTGACGAAGTCAGGCAGCGATTCCATGTAGGAGTGCGAGTGACGGCTGTTGTAGGCCATGTCCTGCCATTGGCGAACCATGCCCAACACGCCATTGTTCAGGTTGACGATCTTTACCGGCAGGTCGTACTGCAGGCAGGTAGAGAGCTCCTGAATGTTCATCTGGATGCTGCCCTCGCCGGTGACACAGGCAACGTCCTGGTCCGGGAAGTTCAGCTTGACGCCCATGGCCGCCGGGAAACCGAAGCCCATGGTGCCCAGGCCGCCGGAGTTGATCCAGCGGTTCGGCTTGTTGAAGCGGTAGTACTGCGCCGCGAACATCTGGTGCTGACCCACGTCGGAGGTGACGAACGCATCCCCCTTGGTGACTTCGCACAGGGTTTCGATCACGGTCTGCGGCTTGATGACGCTGCCATCGCCCTTGTTGTACGGGAACATGATGCCGTCGCCACGCCATTCGGCAATCTGCTTCCACCAGGCATCCATCGCCGCCTGATCAGGCTTCTCGCCGATTTCGCGCAAGGTGGCGAGCATTTCGCTCAACACGCTCTCGACCGGACCGACGATAGGCACATCGGCCTTGATGGTCTTGGAGATCGATGCCGGGTCGATGTCGATGTGGATGACCTTGGCATTCGGGCAGAACCGAGCCGGGCCGTTGACCACACGGTCGTCGAAACGCGCACCGACGGCCAGGATCACGTCGGCATGGTGCATCGCCAGGTTGGCCGTGTAACTGCCGTGCATGCCGAGCATGCCCAGGAACTGACGGTCGGTGCCCGGATAGCCACCCAGCCCCATGAGGGTATTGGTGACCGGCAGGTTGAGCAGTTGCGCGACCTCGGTCAACGCAGCCGAGCCACCACCGAGGATCACGCCACCGCCGGAGTAGACGATCGGACGCTTGGCGGCCAGCAGCATCTCGGCGGCCTTGCGGATCTGACCCGAGTGCCCGCGAACGGCCGGGCTGTAGGAGCGCAGCTTGACCTTTTTCGGGTAGACGTACTCGAACTTCTCGGCCGGGTTGGTCATGTCTTTCGGAATATCGACGACAACCGGGCCAGGACGACCGGATTCAGCCAGGTAGAAGGCTTTTTTCAGGATTTCAGGAATTTCCGAGGCATGTTTGATCATGAAGCTGTGCTTCACGATCGGCCGCGAGATACCGATCATGTCGGTTTCCTGGAAGGCATCGGTACCGACCATGGTGCTGGGCACCTGACCGGAGAGGATGACCATCGGGATGGAGTCCATGTACGCCGTGGCAATACCGGTGATGGCATTGGTGGCACCCGGACCGGAAGTCACCAGTACCACGCCGGCCTTGCCGGTGGCACGGGCATAGCCGTCGGCCATGTGGGTTGCCGCCTGCTCGTGGCGAACCAGGATGTGGCTTACTTCCGGTTCCTTGAACAGGGCATCGTATACATGCAGGAGAGCACCGCCAGGGTACCCGTAGATGTGCTTAACGCCTTCGTCACGCAAAAAGCGGACGACCATTTCAGCGCCAGATAAAAGCTCCACGTTGTTCACCTCTAAAACGCCAGAATACCGTCCAGGCAGGACGGGTCTTAATAGGTTTACTGCCAAGCAGAGCATGAGCGACGAAATCGCCGACTACGTCAGCACTGACTGAGCAAGTATTGGGAGCGCCCCAAAGTGTTGCGGGGTTTTCCCACCCAGCGCGAGGTAACGCGTTGCGGGGTGTAACAGGTCGGCGCGGGTGTGCGCCTCATGATCTGCTTAGCGGGTCTGCTTCTGGCAGTCCCTCTACAGCGGAAACTGGATTCTTCTGATTCTGCGCCTGCAAGTCAAGAAAAATTATTGCCAATTTTTCCAAATGACGATCCGCAGCCACCACGAATTACAAAGACAGCAGCAGAAAAACAAACTTCAGAAACAAAAAGAGCCACAATCTGCGGCTCTTAGGGTGAAAATAGGGAAATTCAGGCAGAAGCACTGATCAATTGGTCAAACTCTGCTAATAGACGACGCAACTCGCGACTTTCTTGCGGCCGATCCACGTACACCGTTTCAGCCATCACCAGGATGCCCGAGGCACTGGGCAGCGGCGCACCGCTTTCGAGTATCTGTTTCATCTTCGGCAGAAAGATCCACTGCAGCCACTGATCGAAGTTCATGGCGTCGACGGCGAACGGCGTGGTGCTGGCCAGGGCTTGCGCACTGGGCGCCTCGGCGGCCCACCAGCCCTGCCTGTGCAGCTCGTGCTCTATCAGCAGCAGGTGGTCTGCAATCGCCAGAATGCGCGCCTCCATTACAGGCTGACCTTGGCTTTCTGGCGAGCCAGCGCGGCGCCGGCGGCGTCACCCTGCTTGTCGCGCGCCTGGGCGATGATGTCCCACAGGCCGGCCTGCAGATCGGGGCGACCGTTGGCGTAGGTCAGGGCACGGCGCGCCAGCTGTTCGGACTGCGCCGCATCGCCCTGGGCCAGTCGCACCTGGGCCAGACGGTAGAGTACCTGCGGTTCACGCGGGGCAATGCGCTGGGCACGCTCAAGGCTGGACGAGGCGCCGTTGAGATCGCCGCCGGTCTGCTGCGTCTGCGCCGTGGTCAACAGCGCCAGCACCGGGCCATCGAGCTGTTCGTCAGCCGAGAGGCCGCCGCTGCCGGTGTTCGAACTGGGGATGCCGGTGGGTGCGCTCGGTGCGCTGTAGCCACCGCTGCTGGTGCTCGGGAACGGCGCCGAATTCTGCGGGCCTGGGGTAATCGGCCCGGTGTCGATCGACGCTGGCCCGGTAGGCGCCGCAAAGGTCTGGATCGGCTCGGAGCCGGCGCCCTGGGGCACCATCACCGTCACCCCGGAATCCTGCGGCATCGCCTGCGCCTGGCGAGTACCGGTGTTCACGGCAGCGCCGGCACGGTTGGCCGACACTCGCTCGCTGTTGGAAACCCGCGTCCCTGAATCCACTACGGGGATCGAGCCACGCTGCACGCTGGCGCAACCTGTAAGCAAAGCCAGTGCCGTCAAGGCAGGAAACAACCACTTGTTCACGTCACACCCTCTTTGCTGTGCTTTGGCTTAATTCATCCAGCCCTTGACCCAGTCCATCACGGACTCGGCAGGTGCCTGCTCGCCGCCACAGGCGGCGCCGGCCACTGGCTCACTGCCGCGAATATACGGCATCTGTACCGCGCCCGGGCAGCTGGCATCGGAACCTTGGCCGGTATGCGGATCGACCCAGGCCTGCACCACGTTGTCAGGCTGTGGCATGTCCAGCGGCAGCGGGTCGGCCTTGCGCATGAAGCTGGTCCAGACCTGCAACGCGCCGGTGGCGCCGGTGAACGGTGTCTTGCCGTTGTCATCGCGACCCAGCCACACCACTGCCAGCAGGTCCTGGCTGAACCCTGCGAACCAGCTGTCACGCGAATCGTTGCTGGTACCGGTCTTGCCGGCCAGGTTCAACGAACTGGGCAATACACTGTAAACCGAGCGCCCGGTACCTTCACGCATCACCCGCTGCATGGCGTTCTGCACCAGATAGATGGAGCCCGGGTCGAAGGTCTGCTGGATCTGGAACGGGTAGCGCTTGAGCGGCTCGCCCTCGGCGGTCAGCACGCTGCGGATGCCTCGCATCGGCGTGTTGAAGCCGCCATTGGCCAGGGTCTGGTACATGGTCGCAACCTGCACCGGCGACATGCCCCCGGCACCCAGCAGCATCGACGGGAAGGCCGGCCAGTCGACGTTGACACCCAGGCGGCCAATGGTCTTGAGCACGTTGGGCACGCCCACTTCCAGGCCAAGCTTGGCGGTCGACAGATTGTAGGAATTGGCCAGCCCCTGGTACAGGAAGATCGTGCCATGGGCGCGCCGGTCGTAGTTCTGCGGCTTCCACACCTGGCCGTCGGCGCCCTTCACCGAGAAGGGTTCATCCTGCACCCAGCTGGTGAGGGTGAACTGGCTCGGTTTTTCCAGCGCGGTCAGGTACACCGCCGGCTTGACCAGCGAGCCGATGGGACGCACGGCGTCGATGGCACGGTTGAATCCGGCAAACCCGGCCTGGCGGCTGCCGATCAGTGCCTGCACCTCCCCGGTTTCCGGGTTGGTCACCACCATCGCCGCCTCGACTTCGTCCGCCCCCTTGCGCCCGCTGAGGCGCTTGAAGGTTTCGTTCATCGCCGCTTCGGACTTCATCTGCAGGATCGGGTCGAAGCTGGTGAAGATACGCAGCCCCTCCTCGGTCAAGTCTTCGTCACGGTAGTCCTGGCGCAACTGGCGCTTGACCAGATCGAGGAAGCCGGGGAACGAGCTGTCCGCCAGGCTGCCGCGCTTGGTCACACCCAGTGGCATTTTCTTCGCGGCCTCGACCGCTTCGGGGGTCGCCACGCCCTGCTCGGCCAGCAGGTCGAGCACCAGGTTGCGACGCGTCAGCGCGCGTTCCGGGGAACGACGCGGGTTGTAGTAGGACGGCCCCTTGACCATGCCCACCAGCAGCGCCACCTGGTGCAGCTTGAGCTCGGACAGCGGCTGGCTGAAGAAGAACTGGCTGGCCAGGCCGAAACCGTGCACCGCACGCTGGCCATCCTGGCCCACGAACACCTCGTTGAGGTACGCCTCGAGGATGTCGCGCTTGCTGTAGTGGGCTTCGAGCAGCAGCGCCATCATCGCTTCGTTGAGCTTGCGGCTGAGGCTGCGCTCGTTGGTCAGGTAGAAGTTCTTGACCAACTGCTGGGTCAGGGTACTGCCGCCCTGGCGCATGGCACCGGACGAGGTGTTGACCCAGATGGCCCGCGCAATCGACTTGGGCGACACCCCGAAGTGATGGTAGAAATCACGGTCTTCCACCGCCACCAGGGTTTCGAGCAGATAGGGCGGCGCCTGATCGAGCTTGATCAGGATGCGGTCTTCAAGGTTCTTCGGGTAGATGCCGCCGATCAGCAGCGGCTCCAGGCGCACCACGTCGAGCTTCGAGCCATTGGTACCGCTCAGGCCGGCAACGTAGTCGCCCGAGAAGCGTACGCGCACGCCCTGGGCTTTTTCCATGCCTTCATAGAACTGGAAGCCGCGGGTATTGAGGTCGATGGTGTTGCCGTTGACCGAGGCCGCGCCCGGGCCGTTGGCCACGCTTTCGCGGCGATAGCCCAGGGCGTCGAGCTCGATCAGGAAGTCGTTCTTGCTCAGCTTCTGCCCGACGAACAGCTCGAGCGGGCGTGCGTAGACCTTGGCCGGGATGGTCCAGCGTTTGCCGGAGAATTTTTCCTGGACCACGGCATCGAGATAAACCGCAAAGCCGGCCAGCACCACAAGGCCGACCAGGCTGAGCTTGAGGGCCCAGCCCAACCAGGCGCGCGCGCGGCCAGAAGGGCGTTTTTTAGAGGTACGGGAAGATCGGGTACGAGTCATGGCGGCGGATTATACGCACTTTATGGCTTGTCGACAGACGCCCTCCGGCGGTTTGCAGCGGCCCCGCTTGCCGCCATAATGGTCGATTCGAATCTCCCACGACCCAGAAGGATCGACCGTGAGCCAAGCCTTGATCGCCGCCCTGCAAAACCCGGCCCTGTTTGCGCACCCTGTAAAGGAATTCCAGGTCATCGAGACGCACATTTCCTGGGTGCTGCTCACGGGCGAATACGCCTACAAGATCAAGAAACCGATGAACTTCGGCTTCCTGGACTTCACCGAGCTGTCGGGTCGCGCGCATTTCTGCGCCGAAGAACTGCGCCTCAACCAGCGCCTGACCGACGACCTGTACCTGGAAGTACTGCCCATCACCGGCAGCGTCGAGGCCCCGCAGCTGGGAGGTGACGGCGCGCCGATCGAGTACGCGCTGAAAATGCGCCAGTTCCCCCAGAACCAGATGCTCAGCACGCTGCAGGCCAATGGCGAACTGACCGCTGCGCATATCGACCAGATGGCCCGCCAGATCGCCCAGTTCCACCTGGCCGCACCGAAAGTGGCTGTCGAACACCCGCTGGGCACGCCCGACAGCGTGATGGCTCCGGTTGAACAGAACTTCGAACAGATTCGCCCGTTCCTCAGCGACAAGGCCGACCTGGTGCAGCTCGATGCGTTGCAGGCCTGGGCGCGCAGCAGCTTCGATCGACTGCACGGCCTGTTCGAAACGCGCAAGGCCGAAGGTTTCATACGCGAGTGCCATGGCGATATCCACCTGGGCAACGCCACACTGATCGACGGCAAGGTGGTGATTTTTGACTGCATCGAATTCAACGAACCCTTCCGCCTGACCGATGTGTACGCCGATACGGCGTTCCTGGCCATGGACCTGGAAGACCGCGGCCTCAAGTCGCTGGCGCGGCGCTTCATCAGCCAGTACCTGGAAATCACCGGCGATTACGCCGGCCTCGAACTGCTGAACTTCTACAAGGCCTACCGTGCGCTGGTGCGGGCCAAGGTCGCGCTGTTCAGCATGCCGGCCGACGCCGATGGCGTACAACGGGCCACCACCCTGCGTCAGTACCGCAACTACGCCAACCTGGCCGAAAGCTACAGCGCTATCCCGTCGCGCCTGCTGGCCATCACCCACGGTGTGTCGGCCGTTGGCAAAAGCCATGTCGCCATGCGCATGGTCGAAGCACTGGGTGCCATTCGCCTGCGCTCGGACGTTGAACGCAAGCGCCTGTTCGGCGAGCAGGCCGAGCAGGCCGCCGGTCAGCTGCAACAAGGCATCTACGCCGATGACGCCAGCCAGAAGACCTACCAGCACCTGCATCAGCTGGCCGGAACAATCCTGCGCGCGGGGTTCCCGGTGGTGATCGATGCCACCTACCTCAAGCAGGCACAGCGCCAGGCCGCCGCCGACGTTGCCAGCGAAACCGGCGTTCCCTTCCTGATCCTCGACTGCAATGCACCGGACGCCGTGATCGCCAGCTGGCTGGCACAGCGCCAGGCCGACCAGAACGACCCGTCCGACGCCACTCTGGAAGTGGTCGCCGCCCAGCAAGCCAGTCGCGACCCGCTGACAGGCGAAGAGCTGCTCAAGGCCAAGCGCGTGGAAACCAACGAAAGCGGCAGCCTGGATGAACTGGTCAAGCAGATTCGCCAGCGCCTGCCCGGCCTTTAAAACGGCGAGGGCGTGAAGCAGTCCACACTTCACGCCTCTATCTCGGGCGCCTCCGCACAGTGGCACTATAATGCCATCATCAGGCCACACAAGGAGGCGCCCTCATGAACCAGCCACGCCAGCTCGACAGCGCGCTATACGCTCTGGTGCACAAGGAACACATCGCGGAATTCAATCGTGAGAAGCCCAGGAACGCCATTGTCGACTTCAAGGACGGTGACTTTCGAGGGCTGGACCTGCGCAAGCTGGACACCGAGGGCATCGATTTCAGTGGCGCCTACTTTCGCGCCTCCGACCTGCGTGGGCTGGACCTGCGCGAGAACTGCCTCGAAGGTGCCAGCCTGGCCCATGCGCAGATCTCCGGCACCTACTTCCCCGCAGAACTGAGTGCCGACGAGATTCTGATGTCGGTCAATTTCGGCACCCGCCTGCGTTACCGCACCCGCTGAAAGCATCTGCCGACAGACACCGCCTGGCAATGCCGGCGGTGGCTGCAGGCCCCGCCGTGCACCGCCCATGGCAAAACGCCGCGTATTTTCCAACTGCCGCTACACTCCTTCTTGACCTGCCCACGAATCAATCTCCAGGACCCGTTCAGCCGTCGCAAGGAGGCTTGATGAACGATGAACTTCAGCATCTGAAAAATCTTGGCAAGACGTCGGCGCAGTGGCTGCATGCGGTGGGCATCCACAGTCTCTCGGACCTTCGTCGGCTGGGCGCGGTGAACGCCTACCACGCGGTACGCAGCCGCGGCTTTCGTGCCTCGAAGGTGCTGCTCTACGCGATAGAAGGCGCGCTGCTGGATGTGCACTGGAACGACATCCCCGTTGAACGCAAGGATGCGCTGAACAAACAGCTGGATGCCAAGGCGCCCTGCAAAAATAATTGAAATAAGCAGAATGAAAGGATTGACTTCGAAATGAGAATCGTTATGATTATCACAACTGGTCGCGAGACTGGTTGGATATTCTGAAAGACCTTGGTTCGGACTCTCAGATTATCTCCTCATCAGGCTAATCACGGTTATTGACCCGGCACTTTGCCGGGTCTTTTTTTGCCTGGGATTTGAGTTGCCTGTCATGGCCTATGCACTGGCAAGCCAGCAAAAAAGGGCCACCACACATTCCCAGCCTGTATCACCCGCCCTTGCGCAGGCTCGCACAGTAATCCTGCTCGGCCACGCCAGCGGTAAACCACACGTAATCGGCCATGCCTGCGTCCACCTTCTCCCCCACCTGCGCCAGCATCAGCACGCTGGTGCCCTGCTCTACCCCCAGGTCCAGCAGATGCAAGGGCACGCCCAAGTCGTTGCGCACGTGATAGGCCCCCGCCAACAGCAGGGCCGGCGTCGGCACCTGCATCAGGCGCTGGGCGATTCGCCGGTCACGCTGCTGCTGTACCGCCAGCATGGCCGGCATCTGCGATTCAGGCAGCAGCCCGCAATGCCCTTCACGTACCTGGTCGAGCAAGGCCTGGGTGACCGCAGCGGTCGTAGCGTGCTGCCCCTCCAACTTCGGTACCTGGCGGTAGATATCCCGCACCTCGGCGCGATCAAGGTTCGCCGCCAGCAACGGATAGGGCTGCCCCAGCGCATGGCGCACGATCGGGCCATACAGGGCCCAATCCCAACCTGATTGCCAGTGCAGCGCCGACACCAGGTCGATCGGTAGCGTAGGCTGCTGCTTGAGTGCATCCACCCGCGCCTGCTGCGCCGGCTCCAGCATCTCCAACAGCAGGCTGCCCTGCGGCCGTTGCTGCTCCAGCGCGCGTAACAACCACAACTGCAAGGCATGGTGATCGGGGTTGTCGTGCTGCTCCCCCACCAGCACCCGCGGTGCCGCAGCCAGGCGCCGGACCAGTTGCTCCGGTGTCAGTAACCGGCCTGTGCTCAACTCGCGGATCTGCCCCAGCTCGGCATGCTCGCGCCCCTGCGGGCCTTGCCACTGCGGCAGTGGCGCCAACGCTGCGCCGGACTGGCAAGCGCTCAGTCCCAACGCCAGCAGCAACAGGGTGCCAAACAGCAACGTGCGAGGCATGGGCGAGCTCCTAGCGGGCGATGATGAGCGGGTGCCCCCGCTCGGGGTGAGGTTGAACCAGTACTTCAAGGCCGAACACGGCGCGCAGCGCTTCGGGCCGAAGCACATGTTCAGGGGTATCCAGCGCATGCGGGCAGCCACGTTCGAGCAGCAGGATGCGGTCACAATAGCGCGCCGCCAGGTTCAGGTCATGCAGGATCACCAGTACCGCCGCACCACGGTCGGCAAAGGCTCTGACCGCCTGCAACGTGGTGTGCTGATGCAGGGGGTCGAGCATGGACGTCGGCTCGTCGAGCAACAGCGTGCAGCCGTCGCCCCCTGGCCAGAGCTGCGCCAGCACCCGCGCCAGGTGCACTCGCTGACGCTCGCCCCCCGACAGCGCCAGGTAGCTGCGCCCGACCAGGTGCCCGGCATCCGCCGCCTCCAGCGCCTCGGCCACGATTGCCTGGTCGCGCACCTGACCAGTGCGGTGGGGCAGTCGCCCCATGGCCACCACCTCCTCGACACGAAACGCAAAGCCCAGGCTTGAAGTCTGCGGCAGTACCGCCAGGCGTTGTGCCCGCTCATGCCCGCTCCAGTCGCCCAACGCACGCTCATCCAGCAGCACACGGCCATGATGGGCAGGCAATTCGCCGCACAACGCTGCGAGCAAGGTGCTCTTGCCAGCACCATTGGGGCCCAGCACACCCAGCACCTGCCCCGGCTCGATGCCCAGGGTGATGCCATCGAGCACCCGGGTCTGCCCGCGCACCACCTGCAGGTTCTCCACCCGTAGCATCAGGCACGCCCCCGTAGCAGCAGAAAAAGGAAGAAGGGGGCGCCGATAAATGCAGTGACGATGCCAATCGGCAGTTCTGCCGGCGCCAGTGCCAGCCGCGCGATCAGGTCGGCGAACAGCAGCAGCGACGCTCCGGCCAGCAGCGACGCCGGCAGCAACACGCGATGGTCGGGGCCGGACAACAGTCGCACCATGTGCGGCACCACCAGCCCGACAAAACCGATCAACCCCGCCGCCGCTACCGCCGCCCCCACGCCCAGCGCGGTGCAGAACACCAGTTCGCGCTTGAGTGTTTCGACCTCGATACCCAGGTGGCGCGCCTCCGACTCACCCAGCAGCAGGGCATTGAGCGCCTCGGCCCGGCGTGGCAGCCACCAGGTCACCACCACCGCCACCAGCAACAACGGCCACAGGCGCGTGTAGCTTGCGCCATTGAGACTGCCCAGGTTCCAGAACGTCAGCGTACGCAGCGTGGCGTCATCGGCAAGATAAGTGAACAGCCCCACCACCGAGGCGGCCAGGGCGGTCAGGGCGATGCCCGCCAGCAGCATGGTGGCAACACTGGTCTGACCGTCACGCCGGCCCAACCGGTAGACCAGCGCCGTCACGCCCAGCCCGCCGAGAAAGGCGAAGATCGACAACAGATAGGGCGCGAACACCTCGGGCACGCCCCCCAGCCAGTTGCCGCCCACAATCGCCACCGCCGCCCCGAGTGCAGCACCGCTGGACACCCCGACCAGGCCGGGGTCGGCCAGCGGGTTGCGAAACAGGCCCTGCATCGCCACCCCGGAAATCGCCAGCACCGCGCCGACCACCAGCCCGAGCAAGGTGCGCGGCAGACGAATCTGGCCCAGGATCAGTTCGGCCTGCTCCAGCCCCTGGGCCTGAATCGGCACGCCTACCAGGCGCAGCCCGGCTCGCAGGGTGTCGAGCAACGGCAGGCTGACCGGCCCCAGTGCCAATGACAGCCACACCGCCAACAGGCACAGCAGGCTCAGGCCGATGAACAGAGCACGCGGTGGTACCAGTCGATTCATGGGGCCAGTTGCGCCTTGGCCGCCGGGTAGAAGGCTTGCGCCAGCGCTTGCAGGCTGGCCGGCTGACGCGGCCCGAGGCCGCCCACCAGCAAGGTCGGGTCAAGTTCGACCAGACGCTTGTCCCGTGCTGCGCGAGAGGCCGCCAGCGCCGGGTTTTCCTTGAGCAGGGCCTGCAGCGCCGCCTCGCCCGACAGGCTGCGATCGGCAAACACCAGCACCTGGGGGTTCAGCGCCGCCAGCGCCTCGACCGAGAAGTTCTTGTAGCCGTCATTGTCGGCCAGGTTGCGCCCGCCGGCCTGGCGAATCATCCAGTCGCCTGCGGTCCCCTTGCCCGCGATCATCGGCTTGGCACCGCCATGCCCCACCAGCAGAATCACGCCAGGGGCCGCCTGACTGCCCTGCACTGCCTTGATTCGTGCCGCCAGCCCGTCAAGCTGCTGCCGGTACTCGCCGAACAGGCGCTCTGCCTGTGCCTCGTCGCCCATCAGGCGGCCCAGTTGCCGGAGGTTGCCATGCACAGCCTGCAGCTCGGGCGTGCTCGAAAACAGCTCCACCTTCACCCCGGCCCCCCGGAGCTGCTTGAGCACCTCTGGCGGGCCCATCTCCTCGGTGCCCACCAGCAGGTCCGGGCGCAAGCTGAGCACCCCTTCGGCCGACAGCTGACGCTGGTAGCCGATGCTGGGCAGCGCCTTGAGGCTCGCAGGGTGCTGGCTGGTGGTGTCGACGCCCACCAGCCGCGACTCGCCGCCCAGCGCCACCACCCACTCGCTCAGCGCACCGCCGGCACTGACCCAGCGGGCGGCCAGGGGTTCGGCCTGGGCCGCCGAGTTGAAAACAAGCCCGATACACAGGGCGATCAGGCTGGCACGTCGGCGCATAGCAAGGCTTCCTTAGATGAAGGCGGACCGTTGTCCAGGTGGATAACGGTTGGGCAGTGTCCGTACTCGCGGTATAAAGACGCCGGGCACGGCCATTGCGGGCAATTTGATAATTATTTGCATTTGGACGTCAAGCCGACTCTCGTTTCTTCAAGTGAACCTACCCATGCACCTTCTTTGCCGCCCGTCCGATCTGGGCGAGGGCCAAAGCCGTGGCTTCAAGGCCGCAGGCATCGATCTGTTCGGCGTACGTCGTCAGGGCCGCGTCTACCTGTACCGCAACCGCTGCCCTCATCGTGGCATCAGCCTGAACTGGGAGGCAGACCAATTCCTGGACCCCAGCGCCCAACTGATCGCCTGCGTTCATCACGGCGCACTGTTCGTGCCGGAGTCCGGTGAATGCGTGGCCGGCCCCTGTACCGGGGATGCATTGCAGGCCCTGGACTGCCGTGAAGACAGCCAGGGCATCTGGCTCATTACGACGTGAGCATCACCGGCAATGCGCGGTCGATGCTGATCTGCTCGCCGTCCAGGTGCACGCCGTAGGCCAGCACCTCGACACCTTCGGCTGCCGCTGCACGCAAGGCCGCGGCATAGGCGCTGTCGATTTCCTCGGCCGGGCGCACCGCATCGATGCCGCTCAGGTTCACGCAATACAGTTGCACCGCCCGTACGCCCTGGCGCACCAGTGCCGACAGTTCGCGCAGGTGCTTGGCGCCACGTTGGGTCACCGCGTCGGGAAACGCCGCCACCCGCGAGCCGTCGAAGCCCAGGGTCACGCTCTTGACCTCGACATAGGCCGGCCCTGTGGGGTACTCCAGGCGAAAATCGATGCGGCTGCGTTCCTCTCCATAGGCCACCTCCCGCCGGAGCGCCGTGAAGCCGGCCAGCTCGGTGATGCGCCCGGCGTGCAGCGCCTCTTCGACGATGGCATTGGCCCGCCCGGTGTTCACACAGGCCAGCCGGCCTTGCGGGGTCTCGGCGATTTCCCAGGTGCCCGGCAATTTGCGCTTGGGGTCACTGGACCGACTGAACCAGACCTTGCCGCCCTCCAGCATGCAGTTGAGCATCGACCCGGTGTTGGGGCAGTGGATGGTCATCTGTTCGCCGTTGGCCAGTTCGATGTCGGCCAGAAAACGCTTGTAGCGCCGCAGCAGGCGCGCCTGCTCAAGTTCGGGGAAAAAACGCATCAGCCTTGCCAACTCCGCAAACCGCGGGCGATCCGCTCGACCGCCTGCTGCAGGCGCGGCAGGCTCTGGGTGTAGGCAAACCGCACATGGTGCCCGGCCTGGTGACGACCGAAGTCCAGGCCCGGGGTGAAGGCTACGTGCTCGGTTTCGAGGAAGTGCTGACAGAACGCGAAGGCATCACCGCCGAACGCGCTGATATCGGCGTACAGGTAGAACGCCCCTTGCGGTTCCACCGCGATACCGAAACCCAGCTCGCGCAGGGCCGGCAACAAGAAGTCGCGACGCCGCGCGAACTCGGCGCGACGCTCCTCGAAAATCGCCAGCGTGCGGGGTTCGAAACAGGCCAGCGCAGCATGCTGGGCCATGCTAGGCGCACTGATGTAGAGGTTTTGCGCCAGCTTCTCCAGGTCGGCGACCGCTGCAGGCGGCGCTACCAGCCAGCCGAGGCGCCAGCCGGTCATGCCGAAATATTTTGAGAAACTATTCAGCACGAAGGCTTCGTCATCGACCTCCAGCACGCTAGGGGCGTCGATGCCGTAGGTCAGGCCGTGGTAGATCTCGTCGACCACCAGGTGGCCATTATGCGCACGGGTGGCCTGCGACAGGCTGGCCAGTTGCTCGCGGTCGAGCACCGTGCCGGTGGGGTTGGCGGGCGAGGCCACCAGTGCACCGACGGTCTCGTTGTCCCAGTAACGCTCGACCAGGTCGGCATTGAGCTGGTAGTTGGCCTCGGGGCCGACCGGCACCAGTTGCGCACCGCCCTCGACCAGGCGCAGAAAGTGCCGGTTGCACGGGTAGCCCGGGTCGGCCAGCAGCCAGTGCTTGCCTGGGTCGACCAGCAGGCTGGCCGCCAGCAGCAATGCGCCCGAGCCGCCCGGGGTGATCAGGATGCGTTGCGGGTCGATGTTCACCCCGTAACGCTGGGCATAGAACCCGGCAATCGCCTCGCGCAGCGCAGGCAGGCCGCGTGCCGCGGTGTAGCGCGTGTGGCCAGCGGCCAGGGCAGCCTGGCCGGCTTCGACGATGGGCGCGGCAGTGGTGAAGTCCGGCTCGCCGATCTCCAGGTGGATCACGTCATGCCCGGCTGCCTGCAGTTCGTTGGCCCGCGCCAGCAGCGCCATGACATGAAAGGGTTCGATGGCGCGACTGCGCGCACTGTAGGGCTGGGCCATGGCCTTCTCTCAAATGGGTCTAAAATGATGATTCTACCCATGCATGGGAACGAACGTGTGGGTAAAGCCGTGGTCAACCGGGGAGACAACCGGGAGTAGCGCGCCCCGATTCGATCTGGTAAGTTCGGCGGCTCGCAGTCGCAGGGCCGGCGGGCGCCGGAGATGGAGAAGCCTGCGCAATGGATTAGAAGAGTGAGAGGCGGTCTATTCATGTCCACCCAAGAAAAGAAACAAACCGTTCAAGCCGTTGGCGACTTCACCCCCTATGAAGCTGGTAAGGGTGAGGAGTACATGAGCGATGACATGCGGGCCCACTTTGTCTCCATCCTGAACAAGTGGAAGCAGGACCTGATGAAGGAAGTGGATCGGACTGTAGACCACATGAAGGAAGAGGCAGCCAACTTTGCCGACCCGGCAGACCGTGCCAGCCAGGAAGAAGAATTTGCGCTGGAACTCCGCAATCGTGACCGCGAGCGCAAGTTGATCAAGAAGATCGACAAGACGCTGCAACTGATCCAGGACAAGGACTACGGCTGGTGCGAAGACTGCGGTGTTGAAATCGGTGTGCGCCGCCTGGAGGCCCGCCCTACCGCCGACAAGTGCTTCGACTGCAAGAACCTTGCGGAAATCAAGGAAAAACAGGTCGGCAAGGCCTGACCTGAACAGAACGGGGCGCTCAAGGCGCCCCGTTTCATTTATGGCTGTCGGATCTACCCGCCTGTGATGAACACCCCGCGCTACATCGGGCGCTTCGCCCCCACCCCCAGTGGTTTTCTGCATTTCGGCTCGCTGGTCGCCGCCCTCGCCTCGTGGCTGGACGCACGCGCGGTGGGCGGGCAATGGCTGCTGCGCATGGAAGACATCGACCCGCCGCGCGAAGCCCCCGGCGCCCAGGCCGCCATCCTGCATACCCTGGAAAACTACGGCCTGCACTGGGACGGCGCAGTGGTGTACCAGAGCCAGCGTCACGACGCCTATGCCGCCGTGGTGCAGCGCCTGTTCCAGCAGGGCCTGGCGTACGCCTGTACCTGTTCGCGCAAGCAGCTGGAAGGGTACAACGGTATCTATCCGGGCCTGTGCCGCAACCTGGGCCACGCCCAGGAGGACGCGGCCATTCGCCTGCGCGTGCCCGAGCTGAGCTATCACTTCACCGACCGTCTGCAGGGCCGCTTCGAGCAGCACCTGGGACGCGAGGTGGGCGACTTCGTGATCCGGCGCCGCGATGGCCTGTACGCTTACCAGCTGGCAGTGGTGCTGGACGATGCCTGGCAAGGCGTGACCGATATCGTGCGCGGCGCCGACCTGCTCGACAACACCCCGCGCCAGCTGTACCTGCAGGAGCTGCTGGGCCTGTCGCAGCCGCGCTACCTGCATGTGCCGCTGATCACCCAGCCCGACGGGCACAAACTGGGCAAGTCGTATCGCTCGGCACCGTTGCCGGCGGACCAGGCCACACCCTTGCTGTTGCGGGCCTTGCGTGCGCTCGGCCAACCGGTCGAGGCGGACATGGCGCTGGGTACGCCGAGCGAGGTACTCGCGCACGCCGCCCAGCACTGGAATACCGACGCCCTGCCCCGGCGCCTGAGCGTGCCCGAAGCCGACCTTCACTGATCGTTTCTCACTGCTGACACAGGCGCTGTGCCCTTCGCTGGCAGGCCAGCGCCCACCGGTGCACCGTTGCCCTCAAGGCCAGTACAGAACCTGGGCAGCGAAGAGGCCGGAACAGCTTGCACAAAGCCCAACAAATTCAATTCGTTGGGCATTCTGGCGAAGGTCGTTTGCAGGCACCGGCCCTTCCGTTACCATCGACGCCGATTTGCGCCAATAATAAGCCCAGGCACGCAGCGTCCACAGCCAACGAGGCCCGCATGTACATCTATCGCTTGGTCCTGCTTCTGGTAGTGGGGATCTACCTGTTCTCCCCGGCCATCATGGACTGGTGGATCGAACCCACCGGCGCCTGGTATCGCCCCTACCTGCTGTGGCTGATCCTGATCGTCGTGACCTTTATCCTGCAGAGCCAACGTGATGCCGATGAGCTTTAGCCTGACCCAGATGATTCTGATCAGCGCCGCCTACCTGCTGGTGCTGTTCGGCGTGGCCTGGATCAGCGAGCGCGGCATGATCCCGCGCTCGATCATTCGCCACCCACTGACCTACACCCTGTCGCTGGGCGTGTACGCCAGCGCATGGGCCTTCTACGGTACAGTCGGCCTGGCCTACCAGTACGGCTACGGTTTCCTGGCCTGCTACCTGGGAGTGTCCGGTGCATTCCTGCTCGCCCCGGTGCTGCTCTATCCGATCCTGAAGATCACCCGCACCTACCAGCTCTCGTCGCTGGCCGACCTCATCGCGTTCCGCTTTCGCAGTACCTGGGCCGGCGCCCTCACCACGATATTCATGCTGATCGGCGTGCTGCCGCTGCTGGCCCTGCAGATCCAGGCCGTGGCCGACTCCATCAGCATCCTCACCGGCGAGCCGGTCAAGAGTCGCGTGGCCCTGGCCTTCTGCGCCATGATCACGCTGTTCACCATCTTCTTTGGCTCACGCCATATCGCCACCCGCGAGAAACACGAAGGGCTGGTGTTCGCCATCGCCTTCGAGTCGGTGGTCAAGCTGCTGGCGTTGGGCGGTATCGGCCTGTATGCGCTGTACGGGGTGTTCGGCGGCCCGCACGAGCTGGAGGTGTGGCTGCTGCAGAACCAGACCGCCCTCGCCGCGCTGCACACACCCTTGCAGGAAGGCCCGTGGCGCACCCTGCTGCTGGTGTTCTTCGCCTCGGCCATCGTGATGCCGCACATGTACCACATGGCCTTTACCGAGAACCTCAACCCGCGCTCGCTGGTCAGCGCCAGCTGGGGCCTGCCGCTGTTCCTGCTGTTGATGAGCCTGGCGGTACCGCTGATCCTGTGGGCCGGGCTCAAGCTCGGCGCCAGCACCAGCCCGGAATACTTCACCCTGGGCCTGGGCATCGCCGCCAACAATCAGGCCCTGGCGCTACTGGCCTACATCGGCGGGCTATCCGCCGCCAGCGGGCTGATCATCGTCACCACGCTGGCGCTGTCGGGCATGGCGCTGAACCACCTGGTGCTGCCGCTGTACCAGCCGCCGGCCGAAGGCAACATCTATCGCTGGCTGAAATGGACGCGCCGCGCGCTGATCGTGGCGATCATCGCCGCCGGTTTCGGCTTCTATCTGCTGCTCGGCGCCCAGCAGGACCTGGCCAACCTGGGCATCGTCGCCTTCGTTGCCACCCTGCAGTTCCTGCCAGGCGTGCTGTCGGTGCTGTACTGGCCCACCGCCAACCGGCGCGGCTTCATCGCCGGCCTGCTGGCGGGGATCCTGGTGTGGATGGTGACCATGCTGCTGCCGCTGGTGGGCAACCTGCAGGGCTTCTACATTCCGCTGCTGAACATGATCTATGTGCTCGACGACACCAGCTGGCACATGGCGGCGATCGCCTCGCTGGCGGCCAACGTGCTGCTGTTCACCCTGATCTCGCTGTTCAGCAACGCCAGCGCCGAGGAAGTCGCCGCCGCCGAGGCCTGCGCCGTGGATAACGTGCGCCGTCCGCAACGGCGCGAACTGCACGCCGCCTCGCCGCAGGAATTCGCCACCCAGCTGGCCAAGCCGCTGGGCGCCAAGGCCGCGCAGAAAGAAGTCGAGCAAGCCCTGCGCGACCTGTACCTGCCCTTCGACGAACGCCGCCCGTACGCCCTGCGACGTCTGCGCGACCGCATCGAGGCCAACCTGTCGGGCCTGATGGGCCCCAGCGTGGCACAGGACATGGTCGAGACCTTCCTGCCGTACAAGTCGGGCAGCGAGAACTACGTGACCGAAGACATCCATTTCATCGAGAGCCGCCTGGAAGACTATCACTCGCGCCTCACCGGCCTGGCCGCCGAGCTCGATGCCCTGCGCCGCTACCACCGCCAGACCCTGCAGGAGTTGCCCATGGGCGTCTGCTCGCTGGCCAAGGATCAGGAGATCCTGATGTGGAACAGGGCCATGGAAGAGCTGACCGGCATCCCCGCCAAGCGTGTGGTCGGCTCGCGCCTGACCACCATCGGCGAACCCTGGCGCGGCCTGTTGCTGGGGTTCATCAACGTGCCCGACGAGCACCTGCACAAGCAGCGCCTGGGCCTGGACGGGCAGACCCGCTGGCTCAACCTGCACAAGGCGGCCATCGACGAGCCCCTGGCACCTGGCAACAGCGGCCTGGTGCTGTTGGTGGAAGACCTCACCGAAACCCAGATGCTCGAAGACAAGCTGGTGCACTCCGAGCGCCTGGCCAGCATCGGCCGCCTGGCCGCCGGGGTCGCCCACGAAATCGGCAACCCGGTCACCGGCATCGCCTGCCTGGCGCAGAACCTGCGTGAAGAGCGCGAGGACGACGGCGAGATCACCGAGCTGAGCAGCCAGATCCTGGAGCAGACCAAGCGCATCTCGCGCATCGTCCAGTCGCTGATGAGCTTCGCCCACGCCGGCAGCCACCAGCACAGTGACGAACCGGTGTGCCTGGCCGAAGTGGCGCAGGATGCCATCGGTCTGCTGGCCTTGAACCGGCGCAATTTCGAAGTACAGTTCTTCAACCTGTGCGACCCCGAGCACTGGGTCGACGGCGATCCGCAGCGCCTGGCGCAGGTACTCATCAACCTGCTGTCCAACGCCCGCGATGCATCGCCGGCCGGCACGGCGGTACGGGTCAAGAGCGAAGCCAGCGAGCACACCGTCGACCTGATCGTCGAGGACGAAGGCAGCGGCATTCCGAAGAGCATCATGGACCGGCTGTTCGAACCCTTCTTCACCACCAAGGATCCGGGCGAAGGCACCGGGCTGGGGCTCGCTCTGGTCTATTCCATCGTGGAAGAGCATTATGGACAAATCACCATCGACAGCCCGGCCGATACTCAAAGCCAGCGTGGCACCCGGATCCGTGTGACCCTGCCGCGTCATGTCGTAGCGACGTCCGCTGTGAACTGAGACCGTCGAGAGAATTGAATCAATGCCGCATATTCTGATCGTCGAAGACGAAACCATCATCCGCTCGGCCTTGCGTCGCCTGCTCGAACGCAACCAGTACCAGGTCAGCGAAGCCGGCTCGGTACAGGAGGCCCAGGAACGCTTCAGCATTCCGAGCTTCGACCTGATTGTCAGCGACCTGCGCCTGCCCGGCGCACCGGGTACCGAGCTGATCAAGCTGGGCGAAGGCAAGCCGGTGCTGATCATGACCAGCTACGCCAGCCTGCGCTCGGCCGTCGACTCGATGAAGATGGGCGCAGTGGACTACATCGCCAAGCCCTTCGATCACGACGAGATGCTCCAGGCCGTCGCCCGCATCCTGCGCGACCGCCAGAACGCCCCCGCCGCCCCTGCCGAGCGCAGCAGCGCCGGCGCCAAGGCGGCCCCGGCGGACAAGCCGGGCAATGCCAATGGCGAAATCGGCATCATCGGCTCGTGCCCGCCGATGCAGGACCTGTACGGCAAGATCCGCAAGGTCGCGCCCACCGACTCCAATGTACTGATCCAGGGTGAATCGGGTACCGGCAAGGAGCTGGTGGCGCGCGCGCTGCACAACCTGTCACGCCGGGCCAAGGCGCCGATGATTTCGGTCAACTGCGCGGCGATTCCCGAAAGCCTGATCGAGTCCGAGCTGTTCGGTCACGAAAAGGGCGCGTTCACCGGCGCCAGCGCCGGCCGTGCCGGCCTGGTCGAAGCGGCCGACGGGGGTACGCTGTTTCTCGACGAGATCGGCGAACTGCCGCTCGAAGCCCAGGCCCGCTTGCTGCGCGTACTGCAGGAAGGCGAGATCCGACGAGTGGGCTCGGTGCAATCGCAAAAGGTCGATGTGCGCCTGATTGCCGCCACCCACCGCGACCTGAAGAACCTGGCCAAGGTCGGCCAGTTCCGCGAAGACCTTTACTATCGCCTGCACGTGATCGCCCTCAAGCTGCCCGCCCTGCGCGAGCGTGGCGCCGACGTCAACGAGATCGCCAATGCGTTCCTCGCCCGCCAGAGCGCACGCATCGGGCGCAACGACCTGAAGTTCGCCCATGACGCCGAACAGGCCATTCGTCATTACTCCTGGCCGGGCAACGTGCGAGAGCTGGAAAACGCCGTGGAGCGCGCGGTGATCCTGTGCGAAAGCCCGGAAATCTCTGCCGACCTGCTGGGCATCGACATCGAGCTGGCCGACCTGGAAGACGATGACGTGTTCGCCGGCCTGCCGTCTGCCGGCGGCGCCGCCAGCAACACCAGCCACGAACCGACCGAAGACCTGTCACTGGAAGACTACTTCCAGCACTTTGTACTCGAACACCAGGACCACATGACCGAGACCGAGCTGGCCCGCAAGCTCGGTGTCAGCCGCAAATGCCTGTGGGAACGTCGTCAGCGCCTGGGTATCCCGCGGCGCAAGAGCGGGGCCACCAGCGAAAGCTGAACCAGCACGCGCACCGGTGTTACCGGCAGGTAACACCAGGGCGTGTGAAAAAAATGTTACCTCACGCTGATCACGTAACAGAAACCGGGGCATACGGTAACGAATCCCCGGTTTTTTTATGCCCGTCAGACGCCCCCAAAACCGCCTAACCCCTTGTTTTACTGGGGTTTGCAAAAGTTGGCACGGCACCTGCTATATGTTCGGTACAAGAACAATAACAAGCACTGCAAAAGACAATAAAAATAAGACGAATCGGCTCACGCACAATAAGAACAAGACGGCGGAGGCGCAGCTAACTGATTCTTTTGGAGAGGAGTTGTATTTGGGGCTTGCCCCACAACCAGGCAGAGAACAACAAAAACTGCACTCAAGCAGGGCCTGAACTGGTTGGATCGCATGATCACTGCAACCTCAGCGACCAAAGCAATCCGTTTGCTCTTGACTCCCGGTTAGGGAGAACACCCACAAGCCTTGCGGTTTTGTGGGTAGGGCACTCAACAAAAACAAGAAGCCCGGCAAAAGAACAATAAGAGCATGCAACTACTTCTTGGGGAGCTTCGGCTCCCCTTGTAGTTTCCGGCTTTCAGCCCGCCCGATGCACCCGCCTACACCATCCTTCGAGTAAATGCTAGAATCCCCGCCCATCATGCGGCCATTCTTCGTTTTTGGCCGAACATTCCTTCAAACAGTGCATCCCATGCTGAAGAAGTTGTTCCAGTCATTCCGTCCTACCGTGCGTGGCCAGCACCACATTCGCACCACGCCCGAAGTGATCAATAGCGGCCAGCATTCACTGCAACGTGGCCAGTTCAGCCGCCACGCGGTGAACATCGTCGAGCGCCTGCAGAACGCAGGCTACCAGGCCTACCTGGTCGGCGGTTGCGTTCGCGATCAACTCCTGGGCATTACCCCCAAGGACTTCGACGTCGCCACCAGTGCCACCCCCGAACAGGTCCGTGCAGAGTTTCGCAACGCCCGGATCATCGGCCGGCGGTTCAAGCTGGTGCATATCCATTTCGGTCGCGAAATCATCGAAGTCGCCACCTTCCGCGCCAACCATCCCGAGGTCGAGGAAGAGAACAGCCACACCTCTTCACGCAACGAGAGCGGGCGCATCCTGCGTGACAATGTATACGGCACCCTGGAAGAAGACGCGCAGCGCCGCGACTTCACCATCAATGCCCTGTACTACGATCCGGTCAGCGAGCGCATTCTCGATTACGCCAACGGCGTGCACGATATCCGCAACCGTCTGATCCGCCTGATCGGCGACCCTGTGCAGCGCTACCAGGAAGACCCGGTACGTATGCTGCGGGCCGTGCGCTTCGCGGCCAAGCTCAACTTCGGTATCGAAAAGCACACCGTGCAGCCGATCCGCGAGCTGGCCCCGATGCTGCGTGAAATCCCTGCCGCACGCCTGTTCGAAGAAACCCTGAAGCTGTTCCTGTCCGGCTATGCGGCCGACACCTTCGAGATGCTGGTCGACCTGCAACTGTTCGACCCGCTGTTTCCGGCCAGTGCCCAGGCGCTGGAAGACCAGCCGACCTACACCCACACCCTGATCAGCCAGGCGCTGATCAACACCGACCTGCGCATCAAGCAAGGCAAGCCGGTCACCCCGGCCTTCCTGTTCGCCGCCATGCTCTGGCCGGCGCTGCCAGGGCGTGCCCTGCGCCTGCAGAGCCGCGGCATGCCGCCGATCCCGGCCCTGCAGGAAGCCGCCCACGAGCTGATCGCCGAACAGTGCCAGCGCATTGCGATCCCCAAGCGCTTCACGATGCCGATCCGCGAGATCTGGGACATGCAGGAGCGCCTGCCACGGCGCAGCGGCAAACGTGCCGACCTGCTGCTGGACAACCCGCGTTTTCGCGCCGGCTACGACTTCCTGCTGCTGCGCGAGAGCGCGGGCGAGGAAACCGACGGCCTGGGCCAATGGTGGACCGACTACCAGGACTGCAACGACAGCGAGCGCCGCGACATGATCCGTGACCTGGGCAGCCGCGACGACGGCGCAGGCGCGGGCCCGCGCAAACGCAAGCGCAGCCCGAGCAAGCGCAAGCGCGCCGACGGCGCAGGCGAGTAACGCCGCATGGTGCGTGCCTACATCGGCCTGGGCAGCAACCTGGCCGACCCGCAACAGCAACTGCGCAGCGCCCTCGAGGCGCTGGGCCGGTTGCCGGGTTCGCAACTGGCCGGTGTGTCGTCGTTCTACGCCAGCGACTCGCTGTCGCCTGGCCAGCCGCGCTACACCAACGCGGTTGCGGCGCTCGATACTTCGCTGGCGCCGCTGGCGCTGCTCGATGCCCTGCAGGCCATCGAGGCCGACCAGGGCCGCGAACGCAAGGAACGCTGGGGCCCACGCACCCTGGACCTGGATATCCTGCTGTATGCCGATCAGGTGCTCGACGAGCCGCGCCTGAAGGTTCCCCACTATCACATGCACGCACGCCCGTTCGTGCTGTACCCCCTGGCAGAGCTGGTGCCCGGCGACTTCTGCCTGCCCGACCAGCGCCCCCTCGCGCGATTGCTGGCAGAATGCCCGTTCGTTGGCCTCGAGCGCCTGTAACCGGGCGCTCCCCCACGCGGTAACGCCCGTAACAGCGCCTTCGTAACAATGCGGTAACAGGGTAATTGACTTCAGTCTTCGTGCTCACGACTATAGGCGTCCCGCAGCGCCCTGGCGCCGCATAAGGCGTATATAGGCCTGGAACAGGGTTGTACTCCAAACACCACAATCGATGATGTGCTGTTCCAGTAGATGAATACACGCGTTGTACGCAGTCGTTTTTCACAGCGCCTGAACGAGGATTCCTTTCATGCCAGAAGTAACCCTGACCACCCTGCAAGGCCTCAAGGCCAAGGGCGAGAAAATAACCATGCTGACCTGCTATGACGCGACCTTTGCCAAGGTGGCGAGTCAGGCCGGCGTGGAAATATTGCTGGTGGGTGACTCCCTGGGC
This sequence comes from Pseudomonas palmensis, assembly GCF_049942755.1. Lineage (NCBI taxonomy): Bacteria > Pseudomonadati > Pseudomonadota > Gammaproteobacteria > Pseudomonadales > Pseudomonadaceae > Pseudomonas > Pseudomonas palmensis. The sequence goes on along the minus strand of NZ_CP187958.1, from coordinate 3,096,125 downwards.
ATGGTCCTGCAGGGCCATGACAGCACCTTGCCGGTGACCAACGCCGAAATGGCCTACCACACCGCCTGCGTCAAGCGCGGCAACCAGGGTGCGCTGATTCTGGCCGACCTGCCCTTCATGGCCTGCGCCACCACCGAGCAGGCCTTCGCCAATGCCGGCGCACTGATGCAGGCCGGCGCGCACATGGTCAAGGTCGAGGGCGCCGCCTGGCTGGCCGAGACCATTCGCCTGCTGGCCGAACGCGGCGTGCCGGTGTGTGCGCACATGGGCCTCACGCCACAGACCGTGAACATCCTGGGCGGCTACAAGGTCCAGGGCCGCCAGGAGAACCAGGCACGGCAGATGCGCGCCGACGCCATCGCCCTGGAGCAGGCCGGCGCAGCCATGCTGCTGCTCGAATGCGTGCCCAGCGAGCTGGCGGCGGAAATCACCCAGGCCGTGACCATCCCGGTCATCGGTATCGGTGCCGGCAGCGCCACCGATGGCCAGGTACTGGTGATGCACGACATGCTCGGCCTGTCGCTCAGCGGCCGCGTGCCCAAGTTCGTGAAGAACTTCATGCTCGGCCAGCCCGACATTACCGGTGCTTTCGGTGCCTACGTGCAAGCCGTCAAGGGCGTGACCTTCCCCGGCACCGAACATGGGTTCAGCGCATGAATACCGTCAAGACCATCCTTGAACTGCGCGCTGCGGTCGCCCGCGCACGCAGCGAGGGCAAGCGCATCGGCTTCGTGCCCACCATGGGCAACCTGCACAGCGGGCATGCCGCGCTGGTGACCAAGGCCGCGCAGCGGGCCGATTTCGTGGTGGCGAGCATCTTCGTCAACCCGCTGCAGTTCGGCGCCAACGAAGACCTCGACAAGTACCCGCGCACCCTCGCCGCCGACCAGGAAAAACTCCTGCAGGCCGGCTGCCACCTGCTGTTCACCCCCAACGTCGAAGAAATGTACCCCGACGGCATGGCGTCCCAGACCCTGGTCAGCGTGCCGCACCTGTCCGAAGGGCTGTGTGGCGCCAGCCGCCCTGGGCACTTCGAGGGTGTTGCCACGGTGGTCAGCAAGCTGTTCAACATGGTCCAGCCCGACCTGGCCGTGTTCGGCCAGAAGGACTTCCAGCAACTGGCGGTGATCCGCGCGCTGGTGCGCGACCTCAACCTGCCCATCCAGATCATCGGCGAACCGACCGTGCGCGCCGAGGACGGCCTGGCCCTGTCGTCGCGCAACGGTTACCTGACCGACGCACAACGTGCCACTGCGCCCACGATCTACCGCACCCTGAGCCGGATCGCCCAGGCAATCGGCCAGGGCCGCCGTGACTTCGAGGTGCTGATCGCCGAAGGTCGGCAACAACTGGTGGAGGCCGGCTTCAAGCCCGACTACCTGGAAATCCGTCAGGCGCTGAACCTGCGCCCGGCAGCGGCGCACGACCGCGACCTGGTGATTCTGGTGGCAGCGGTACTGGGCGCCACGCGCCTGATCGACAACCTGCACCTGAACCTCGACGAACAGTGACAACGCACCCGGCCGGGCTGCCGGGCAATTAACCTGCCACACTGGAAACGGGCCCGTCTTTCCAGTGTCAAAGGCAGTTCACGTACCAAGGAAACCTGCAGCGATGGCGTACTACCGCACCCCCCACGATGTCACTACGCTGCCCGCCTGGCAGGCGCTCCAGCAACACCGCAGCGCCATGCAGGGCTTCAGCATGCGCGATGCGTTCAACGCCAACCCGCAGCGCTTCGAGCAGCTCAGCCTGAGCAGCTGCGGGCTGTTTCTGGACTATTCGAAAAACCTCATCGACCACCAGACCCGCGACCTGCTGGTGGGGCTGGCCAACGAAGTGGGCCTGCAGGACGCGATCAAGTCGCTGTTCGCCGGCGAAATCGTCAACGCCTCCGAAGGCCGCCCGGCCCTGCATACCGCGCTGCGGCGCCCGGTGGGCGACAAACTGAGCGTCAATGGCGTGAACATCATGCCCGACGTGCACAAGGTGCTGAATCAGGTCACCGAGCTGGTGGGACGCATCCACGACGGCCTGTGGCGCGGCTATAGCGAAAAGCCGATCACCGACGTGGTCAACATCGGCATCGGCGGCTCGTTCCTCGGCCCGGAGCTGGTCTCCGAGGCCCTGCTGCCCTACGCCCAGCGCGGCGTGCGCTGCCACTACCTGGCCAATATCGACGGCAGCGAATTCCACGAGCTGTCGGCCAAGCTGCGTGCCGAGACCACGCTGTTCATCGTGTCGTCCAAATCCTTCAATACCCTGGAAACCCTGAAGAACGCCCAGGCGGCTCGGGTCTGGTACCTGGCCCAGGGTGGTTCGGAAGCCGAGCTGTACAAGCACTTCATCGCCGTATCGAGCAACAAGGCCGCTGCGGTGGCCTTCGGTATCCGTGAAGAGAACATCTTCCCGATGTGGGACTGGGTAGGCGGACGCTATTCGCTGTGGTCGGCCATCGGCCTGCCGATCGCCCTGGCCATCGGCACCGCCAACTTCAAGGAGCTGCTGTCGGGTGCCTATACCATGGACCAGCACTTCCAGACCGCACCGTTCGAGCAGAACATGCCGGTGCTGCTGGCCTTGCTGGGCGTGTGGTATGGCAACTTCTGGGGCGCCCAGAGCCACGCGATCCTGCCGTACGACCATTACCTGCGCAACATCACCAAGCACCTGCAGCAACTGGACATGGAGTCCAACGGCAAGAGCGTGCGCCAGGACGGCACCCCGGTCGACCACGACACCGGGCCGGTGATCTGGGGCGGCGTGGGCTGCAACGGCCAGCATGCCTATCACCAGTTGCTGCACCAGGGCACCCAGCTGATCCCGGCCGACTTCATCGTGCCGGTGGTGAGCTTCAACCCGGTGGCCGACCACCACCAGTGGCTGTACGCCAACTGCCTGTCCCAGAGCCAGGCGTTGATGCTCGGCAAGACCCGCGCCGAGGCCGAGGCCGAGCTGCGCGACAAGGGCATGGCCGAAGCCGAGGTGCAGCGCCTGGCGCCGCACAAGGTGATCCCGGGCAACCGTCCGAGCAACACCCTGGTGGTCGAGCGCATCAGCCCGCGGCGCCTGGGCGCGCTGGTGGCGATGTACGAGCACAAGGTGTTCGTGCAGAGCGTGGTGTGGGGCATCAATGCCTTCGACCAGTGGGGTGTGGAGCTGGGCAAGGAACTGGGCAAGGGCGTGTACCAGCGCCTGACCGGCGGTATCGAAGAGCCGGCCGAAGATGCCTCGACCCAGGGCCTGATCAACTACTTCCGCGGGCGTCACCGGGGCTAAGGGCTACACTGTCGGGATGTTGTTATCCCCATCGCGGGCCAAGTCCGCTCCCACAGGTACGATGCACACCTCGTGGGAGCGGGCTTGGCCCGCGATGGGAGCGACACCTATCCAACAGGAAAGGGCCCCCCAATGTTCGATATCAGCGACTACCCCGAAGCCGATGCCGTCAGCAAGGCGGCACAACTCTCCCAGGCCGACTACCAGCGCCTGTATCGCCAGTCCGTAGACGATCCCGACACCTTCTGGGCCGAACAAGCCAGGCGCCTGGACTGGATCAGCCCCTGGTCGGCTGTTCAGCAGAGCGATCTGCGCACGGGCCAGGCAACCTGGTTCAAGGATGCCAAGCTCAACGTCAGCTACAACTGCCTGGACCGCCACCTGGCTCAGCGCGGCGACCAGCCGGCGATCATCTGGGAAGGCGACGACCCGCAGCAGTCCACCACCCTCACCTACCGCCAGGTTCATCAGCAGGTGTGCCGCCTGGCCAACGTGCTCAGGCAGCGCGGGGTGAAAAAGGGCGATCGGGTGTGCATCTACATGCCGATGATTCCCGAAGCTGCCTTCGCCATGCTGGCCTGTACCCGCATCGGCGCGATTCACTCGGTGGTGTTCGGCGGCTTTTCCCCCGACGCCCTGCGCGACCGCATCCTCGACGCCGACTGCCGCACGGTGATTACCGCCGACGAAGGCGTGCGCGGCGCCAGGAGCATTGGCCTGAAAAACAACGTCGACAAGGCCCTGCAAAGCTGCCCGGACGTCAGCAGCGTGGTGGTGGTACGCCGCACCGGCGGCCCGGTGGACTGGAACGAAGCCCGCGACCTCTGGTACCACGAGGCAATCAGCCAGGTGGGCGACGACTGCCCGCCCGAGCCGATGGATGCGGAAGACCCGCTGTTCATCCTCTACACCTCCGGCAGCACCGGCAAGCCCAAGGGCGTGCTGCACACCACCGCCGGCTACCTGCTGCAGGCCGCCCTGACCTTCAAGGTGGTGTTCGACTACCGCGACGGCGAGGTGTTCTGGTGCACCGCCGATGTCGGCTGGGTAACCGGCCACAGCTACATCGTCTACGGCCCGCTCGCCAACGGCGCCACCACCCTGATGTTCGAAGGCGTGCCCAACTACCCCAATGCCTCGCGCTTCTGGCAGGTGGTCGACAAGCACCAGGTGAACATCTTCTATACCGCCCCCACCGCTCTGCGGGCACTGATGCGCGAAGGTTCGGCGCCGCTCGACGGTACCTCGCGCAAGAGCCTGCGCCTGCTGGGCAGCGTGGGCGAGCCGATCAACCCGGAAGCCTGGGAATGGTACTTCGAGAAGGTCGGTGAGAAGCGCTGCCCGATCGTCGACACCTGGTGGCAGACCGAGACCGGCGGCATCATGCTCAGCCCGCTGGTCAGCGCCCGCCACATCAAGCCCGGTTGCGCCACCCGTCCGCTGTTCGGCGTGCAGCCGGTGCTGCTGGACGACAAGGGCGCGCTGATCGAGGGCCCCGGCAGCGGGCTGCTGGCGATCAAGGCCAGTTGGCCGGGGCAGATCCGCAGCGTATACGGCGATCATCAGCGCATGATCGACACCTACTTCAAACCCCTGCCGGGCTACTACTTCACCGGCGACGGCGCGCGCCGCGATGTCGATGGCGACCTGTGGATAACCGGGCGCATCGACGACGTGATCAACGTGTCCGGGCACCGCATCGGCACTGCCGAGGTGGAAAGTGCCCTGGTGCTGCACGACAGCATCGCCGAAGCCGCCGTGGTCGGGTACCCTCACGACCTGAAGGGCCAGGGCATCTATGCCTTCGTCACACCCATGAACGGCGTGACCCCGGACGACCACCTCAAGCAGGCACTGCTGGCGCTGGTCAGCAAGGAGATCGGCAGCTTTGCCAAACCCGAGCTGATCCAGTGGGCGCCAGCACTGCCCAAGACCCGCTCGGGCAAGATCATGCGCCGCATCCTGCGCAAGATCGCCTGCAACGAGCTGGACAACCTGGGCGACACCTCGACCCTGGCCGACCCAAGCGTGGTCCAAGGCCTGATCGACAAACGCCTGAATCAATGAACGGCACCGCGGCGACGGTGCCTCAAGGTACCCATGGAAGCGCTACGCCGCCGTATCGAAACACAGTTGCTGAGCCTCACGGGCCTGGCCCTGGGCCAACTCGACCTCGAACAGCCCAAGGGCGACCCCGGGCTGTTCGGCCCGCGCAGCATCAGCTGGCAGGTGCACGGGGATTTCCCCAGCATGCTCATCGGCGGTATCAGCGCCTTGCTGCTGCAGGTGCTGCACCCGCTGGCCCTGGCCGGGGTGTGGGACCACTCCAGCTTTCGCCAGGACATCATCGGCCGCCTGCGCCGCACCAGCCAGTTCATCTCCGGCACCACCTTCGGCTCCACCCGCGACGCCGAATGGCTTATCGACAAGGTACGCACCATTCACCTGCAGGTGGTGGGGACCGCGGCCGATGGCCGCCCGTATGCCGCCAGTGACCCGGACCTGCTGACCTGGGTGCACGTGGCCGAAGTCAGCAGCTTCATGGCCGCGCACCTGCGCTACCGCAACCCGCACCTCTCGCTGGCCGACCAGGACGCCTACTACGCCGAGATCGCCCTGGTGGCCGAACGCCTGGGGGCTCGCAACGTGCCGCGTTCGCGCCAGGCGGTGGCGCACTACCTGCAAGCCATGCGTCCGCAACTGGTATGCGACGAGCGCAGCCGCGAAGTGGTGCGTGTGTTGCTGGAGGCCCCGGCGCCGAGCCGCCTGGCCAAACCGGTGGCCAACCTGATGATGCAGGCTGGGATCAACCTGCTGCCCGATTGGGCCGGCGAACTGCTCGAGCGCACGCCGCACCCGCTCAAGCGGCGGCTGGTAGGCCTGGGCATCGACAGCACGGCGCCGGTGCTGCGCTGGGCCATGCGCGACAGTTCGCTGCACCGGGCCAGGCGGCGAGTGGGCTGCGCCTGAACAGGTGCAAGGCACCCACCTGCTGTTAAACTGCACGCCCGCAAACCAAGGCTACGTGCATGTCCTCCTTGAATCAGGCGCTGCGCGCCGCCCTCGACGCCCGCCAGCAGCTTCTAAGTGAGCTGCACGCCCAGGGCACCGACTGTTACCGGCTGTTCCACGGCAGCCAGGAAGGCGCGGGCGGACTGACCGTCGACCGCTATGGCCCGCAGTTGCTGGTACAGAGCTTTCACCACACCCTCGAGCGCGATGCCCTGCTGGACCTGCATGGGCACATCGAGCGCGAACTGGGCCTGCCACTGCTGCTGGTGTACAACGACCGCTCCCAGGGCAACAGCCGCATCGACCGGCGCGACCCGGTCTACCAGCCCAGCGAGGCCGCGCTGGCCGACCTGGTCGGTCACGAGTGGGGCCTGAACTACCGCGTGCGCGGTCGCCATGCCGGCCAGGACCCGCTGTTGTTTCTGGACCTGCGCAATGCCCGTGGCTGGGTCAAGCAACACAGTGCCGGCAAACGCGTGCTCAACCTGTTCGCCTATACCTGCGGGGTAGGCCTGAGCGCTGCCGCCGGAGGTGCCAGCGCGGTGTGCAACCTGGATTTCGCCGAAGGCAACCTGGCCGTTGGCCGCGAGAACGGCGCACTCAACCCGCAACTGGCGCCCATGGAGTTCATCCAGTCCGACTACTTTCCGGCCATTCGCCAGCTGGCAGGCCTGCCGGTCAGCCAGCGTCGCGGGCACAAGCTGCCGGCCTACCCGCGCCTGGAGCCGCGCGAGTTCGACCTGGTACTGCTCGACCCGCCTGCCTGGGCCAAGAGCGCGTTCGGCACCGTCGACCTGCTGCGTGATTACCAGAGCCTGCTCAAGCCCGCCCTGCTGAGCACGGCCGAAGGCGGCGTGCTGATCTGCTGCAACAACCTGGCCAAGGTCGGCCTCGACGACTGGCGCGAGCAGGTGCTGCGTTGCGCACAGAAGATCGGCCGCCCGGTGCGGGAATGGCAGGTGCTCAAGCCGGCAGACGACTTCCCGTCACTGGACGGACAGGCGCCCCTGAAGTGCTTGATCCTGCAGCTGTAAGTGGAAAAAACCGCAGGTAGTCCGGTATTTCGGACTACCTTCGGAACCGAATTAACGTGCCATACTCCAAGCACTCCCGCTCTAGACAGACGACGCCGCACATGCCCAAAGGATTGAAACGCGCCCTCGGCGCCTTGTTGGCCGGCCTGGCCCTGTACAGCCTCCTCGGTTTCCTGATCCTGCCTGGCGTAGCCTTGCGCATCGCCAATCAGCAGTTGGCCAGTTACGCCACCGTGCCGGCGCACATCCAGCGTATCGAGCTCAATCCGTTCAGCCTCGAGCTGACGCTATGGGGCTTGCAGATCGGCGAGACCGGCAAGGAGCAGGTCGGCTTCGAACGCCTCTACGCCAACCTGCAGCTCGACAGCCTGTGGTCCGGTGCCCTGCACCTGGCAGCCGTCGAGCTGGACAAGCCGCGCACCGAGCTGCTGTTCGCCAAGGACGGCAGCCTGAACCTGACCCAACTGTTCAAGCTGCCGCCCAGCGAGCCCAAGGCCGAGACGCCGGCAAGCGAACCGTTCCCGCTGCGCATCGGCAGCATCAAGCTGAGCGAGGGCTACCTGCACTTCCAGGACCTGCGCCCGAGCGAGCCGATCGAATTCCTCTACGACTCGATGAACCTGGAGCTGAAGAACCTCAGCACCCTGCCCGACGACAATGCCGACATGACCCTGGTGGCCGCCGGGCCAGAGGGCGGGCGCATCGACTGGGCGGGCACCATCAGCCTGGTACCGATCGCCTCCGAAGGCACCCTCAAGGTCACCGACGGCAAGATGAAGGTGTGGTGGCCGTACGTGCGCGACGCGCTGCCGCTGGTGCTGGAAGACGGCGTGCTCAACCTGGACACCCATTACAAGCTCAACCTGTCGAAGGAAACCGAGCTGCTGCTGGACAACGCCTCGCTCAGCATCGCCCCCTTCGCGATCAAGGCCCCGGACGGTCGCCCGTTGGCCCGCCTGGCCCGACTGGACGTGAGTGAAACCACGGTCGACCTGGCCAAACAGCTGGTCACGGTCGGCAAGATCCGCAGTGAAAAGCTGGAAACCTGGGCGGCCCTGGAAGCCGACGGCCAGCTCGACTGGCAAAAACTCTTCGCCAGCCAGCCTGCCAAGGCCACCCCCAAGGAAAAGGCCGAGCCGGCCACTGCCGGGCCCGCGCCGCAGGAAGCCAGCGCCAAGGCCGCTCCCGGCAAGCCGTGGCAGGTGCTGCTGCGCGACGTGCAACTGCGCAACTACCAGGTTCATCTGGCCGATCGCTCGCAGAAAGAAGCGGTGGCGCTGGATGTCGGCCCGCTCAACCTCGACCTGCAGAACTTCGACAGCCTCAACAAGAGCCCCTTCACCCTCAAGCTCGACAGCGGCGTCGGCCGCCAGGGCAAGCTGCAGGCATCGGGTGAGGTCAACCTGGCACCGGTCAGCGCCCGGCTCAAGGTCAGCACACAGGACATCGACCTGCGGGTAGCCCAGGCCTACATCAGCCCGTTCATTCGCCTGGAGCTGCGCAGCGGCATGCTCGGCAGCGACCTGAACGTGGACCTGAAGAACACCGCCCCGCTGGCGTTCAGCGTCACCGGCAAGGCGCAGGTCAATCAGTTGCATACCCTGGACACCATCAAGGGCCGTGACTTCGTCAAATGGCAGCAACTGAACGTGGACGGCCTGGACTATCGCCACGGCGATGCGCTGAGCATTGCCAAGGTGACCCTGCAGCAGCCCTATGCCCGCTTCATGATCAACGAAGACCGCACCACCAGCGTGGATGACCTGCTGATTCCGCAGCCGGCCAACGGCGCCGCCAAGCCCCAGGGCAAGCGCACGGCCAGCAATGAAAAGCCCCTGGGTATCCGTATCGGTGGCATCGACATCAACGATGGCTCGGCCAACTTCGCCGACTTCAGCCTGACACCCAACTTCGCCACCGCCATCCAGCAGCTGAACGGCCAGATCGGCACCATCGACAACCGCCAGCCACACCCGGCCAAGGTCGATATCAAGGGCAAGGTGGACCGTTATGCGCCCGTCACCATCAAGGGCGCGCTCAACCCGTTCGACCCGATGGCCAGCCTGGACATCGCCACCAGCTTCAAGCGTGTCGAGCTGACGACCCTGACGCCGTATTCGGGCAAGTTCGCCGGCTACCGGATTCGCAAGGGCCGCCTGAACCTGGACCTGCATTACCTGATCACCAAGGGCCAGCTCAAGGCCGAGAACAAGGTGGTGGTCGAGCAGTTGCAACTGGGTGAGAAGGTCGACAGCCCCGACGCCGTCAACCTGCCGATTCGCCTGGCGATCGCGCTGCTCAAGGACACCGAGGGCAAGATCTCCATCGAGCTGCCGGTGTCGGGCGACCTCAACAACCCGCAGTTCAGCGTAATGCCGATTGTGTGGCAGACCCTGCGCAACCTGGTGCTGCGCGCCGCCCAGGCGCCGTTCAAGTTCATCGGCGGGCTGGTCAGTGGTGGCGGGTCCGAAGACCTGGGCACCGTGTCCTTCGCCCCCGGCTCAAGCGAGCTGAGCAGCGATGCCCAGGGCTCGCTGGACAAGCTGGCGGCAGCACTCAAGGAACGCCCTGCCCTGCGCCTGGAAATCGAAGGCACCAGCGCCCAGAGCAGCGACGGGCCACTGATTGCCGCACAGCGTCTGGATCGTGAGTACCAGAGCACCTACTACAAGATCCTTCAGCGTCGCGGCGACAAGGTGCCGGCACAGGCCTCGCAACTGCAGGTGCCCGATGGCGACAAGCCGGCCATGCTCGAGGGCATCTACCGTACCCGTCTCAAGCAGCAGCCACCGGCCGAGTGGGAGCAGCTGGACCGTGCACAGCGTACTGCCAAGCTGCAGGAAGCGGTGATCAAGTCATGGGCCGAGAGCACCGTGCTGCTGCGTCAGCTCGGTCAGGCACGCGCCAGCAGCATCAAGGACTACCTGGTCGACAAGGGTCAGTTGCAAGACGACCGGGTGTACTTCATCGACGCCACGCTGGGCCAGGCCGAAGCGGATGGCCGGGTGATCTCGCCCCTGCACCTGGACGCCGAGTAGGGCTGGCGGGGAGCACCGGCACCAGGCCAGTGTTCCAGCGCACAAAGAAAAGCCCCGGCTGACTGCGCCGGGGCTTTAGGGTTGGCCACCTCCGTGTGGCCTTTCGCATGAACCGTCAGGATCAGCGAGCGAAACGCTTACTCAGCTTTCAGGCCATCAGCCGAAACGGCTTTCACGCCCTTGATTTTCTTGGCGATGTTCACCGCAGTGGTTTTCTGCGCTTCGGTGATCGCGGTGGTCGAGGACAGGGAAACCACACCTTTGTTGGTTTCGACCTTGATGTCGGTACCCGGGATGCCTTTCTCGGTGACCAGGTCGGCTTTGACCTTGGTGGTGATCCAGGTATCGGAAGTTTCTTCTTTGGCCTTGGTCATTTCACCAGCAGCCAGCATCATCGGTGCTTGCGATGCAGGTTGGGCTGCAAAGGCGGCGTTAGCCATGGTCAGGGTCAGCGCGGTGGCAGTAGCAGCAGCAATAGCGAACTTCTTCATACGAGACACTCCTGTTTTTCGAAAGGTCTGCGCCGTCATTCCTGGCAGCAGGTAACAGGGATATTGCAGAAGCTGTGCCAACCCGAATAAAAAATAAAACCTTTAAAAATCAATAGCTTAAAAATCACCAAAAAATAGCTCATCGTGCACATTGCATGCTTTGCAATGGATGCGCGTGCAAGTTGCATGTTCACAAAATACCGCCGCACCCATGCCCGGGAATCCAACGGGCGTTGCAATATGTACCACTGCCTGCAACAGGGCACCCTCTAACGTGGCAGGCGTCGTGAGCCGGATGAACCGGGTCCCCCGCTGCAGGAAACGCCATGATCGTGATGCCCTACTTTGAGCCCGGCACCTTGCGCGCAGGCTTCATCACCGCGCTGGAGACCGCACAGCGCGACCTGAGCCTGAGCATCATCGAAGCGCGGTGGCTGCGTCGCCTGGCCGATCAAACGTCCCTGCCGGCGAGCATGCGGGTGGAGGTGACAGGCAACCTGCAGCCACTGTCTGCCAATTGCCTGGTCATTCATCAGCGCGACCCGCTGCTTGAGGCGACCTACCTGTACAGCCCATTGCATGGCGTACAGGGCTTCAACACGCTGCAACAGCTTGAAAGTGCCCTGCAGGCCCAGCTGACTCACCTGGGCGTGCCGAGCGAACCGCTGCAGTTCGTGAACCTGAGCGATGCCGTGTTCACCCGGTGGTCACACCACCTGATGCAACAGCAAATCGATCTGCTGCGGGGGCAATCCGGCGGGCTGGCCAAACTGCCCACCCTGACCGGTGTTCTCGACAGTTGCTTGAGCACAGCCTTCTCGACGCTGCTGGAGGGCGTCGACGACATCGCGCAACAACGGGTCCAGGTCATTGCCAGTAACGCCAGCGTGGTGCGCACGCAGGCCCTGTCCGATGTTGCACTGGACGCGTTCAGCGGCCAGCCGCTGGGTATCGACCTGAAGCGCCGCTTCGTACGCGATGGCACCGCAACGCACGATACGCCCGACCCGCTCGCCTGCGAGCAGGCCCTTGCCAGCACTGCCAAGGCCGTTCCGGGGGCCTTTGCACAGGCCCTGCGAAGCTATTGGAGCAGTGTCGACAACGACGTGGGCAGCGATAACCGCGAAGCCCTGGCACTTGGTCTTGCCGACAACTACTGTCGTACGCTGGTGCGAGCGGCCAATGAACAACGCATCGACACCCCTCAGCTGCAATGGCTGCGTGAAGCGCTGATCCCCGACCTGGGCGCCTTGCGGGTGTGTAGCCTGGCGTTGGTGCCAGCGGCTCAGGACATGGGTAGGACGGTGCTGCTGGCCGACAGCCTGGCCCTGCAACAACCGACCGATACCAGCAAGGGGGTGTTCCTGTTCAGCACACGAACCGGGTTTCAACACTTCGCCGATCAGGCCGCCCTTGAACGGCATTGCCAGGCCCTGCTCACACAACCTGCTTGCCCCGCCTCGATCAGCCGCGATGACTGGGAGCAGTTGCAAACCAGCGCGACGCCTGTGGTCAGGCTGGTCGAGGTCGGCCAACCGATGTTCCTCGCACTTGCTGATGCGCTGATCGCACTGGTCAACCGGCGTCTTGCCCACGCACTACGCTTCCCCGGTGCCCAGAGCAGCACGGCCATGGCCGGGGTCGAAGATGCACTGGACATGCGCGCGCTGGTGGACAGGCGCCTGACCCACCTCGGGGTCAACGGTCGATGGCTGCCCGATGCACAGCCAGCAGTCGCCATGAGGCTGCCCGTGCCACCCAGCCAGAGCGTTACGCTGGTAGAGCGCCTCACCCGTGCCAGGGCACTGCATCAGCTGTTTCAATCCCTGGCCACCGCCCAGCCGAAGGTGCAGTCCTGTGTTCTGGACATGCTTGCCCCCAGCCTCGACGCCATCAGCGACGGCCAGTTGCACCCCTTGGACATCCAGCTCAAATGGGCAGAAAAGACTGGCACGGTAGTCGACAGGTTTCTCGAACAGCTGGGCGAAACAGGCAACCAGCACGCGCCGCAGGATCAGGTGCAGGTGCAGGACCGGCAAGGCTTGCCACTGTCGTGGCCGTCGGCACCCGTGATCCGGCAACAGATCGACACCCTTAAAGCGGGCTTTGCCTCGACCTACCTTGAACAACTCGAGGCGTTCGACACGGGTCGGTTACGCCTGAAGGACAGTGTGGTGTCCCCGCTCACGAGCATGCGCAGCTTGTACGAAGCGCTGCTGCGCATCGAACTGGAGCAAGCCCGCGAGAACGGCGTGATCGATGACGCGCTGCTCGACCTGCTGCAGCAAGCATTGGACCGGCCGGGGCACAGTGACATTCGCCTGCACAGCCTGAGCTTGTCGGTACCCGGCAAGGCCGGGCTGCTGCCACTGGCCGATGCATTCGTGCTGCAGCGGGCAACGGCCGACAATGACAGCCTGTTGCTCTGGTCACCGCTGGAGCCACTGAGTCAATTCAGCAGCGAAGCAGCCTTGCGCTCGGAAATGACCGGCGCATTCGACGACCCGGAGAAGCTTCATCAGTGGCTGAGCCTGGTGAACGCCGAAGACCTGCGCAACTGGCACACCCTGGCGCAGCTTCCAGGTGCCAGTCAGCCCAGCGTACGCCTCATCGAACAAAGCGAGCTGTTCGCGTTTGTTGAACACAGTGCGGCACGCTTTCGTGCTGCAACCCGGCGTTACTACCTGGGTTATGCCCTGCGCAGCAGGCTCGGCACATCATTGCTGCAACGCTTCATCGATAACCAGGCCGCCAGGCACCCGTTCGAAGGGGCCTTGCAGCGGGTACGCGACAGCCTCGAGGGTCAGTATTTGCGCACCCTTCTACCGGCATGGCTATGCAACGCGACACCGCAGCAAATGAAAAACTACGCGCAACTGGTGCAGGCCTGCGCCCGTGTCAGCAACCCCAAGTTCAACTACCTGTTCTCGATCCCAACGCTCAACGACTTCGCCAATCAGCAGCTCAAGGCAGGGCTCGCCCAGGATTACCCGAGCGCACCGGACGATCCCGACCTGATTACCGTCACCTTCACGCACTTCACCCCCAACCCGGTAATGCCCGGCCAGACGCCCTCGCCGATTTCCTCGGACCTGGCCACCACCACCAAGACACTGAGCGAGTACGCCCTGACCCACAGCCGGTTGACCGGCACAGCGACAAGCATGAAGGTCAGCGTCACGCGACCAGGCATGGCACCTGAAGCGCTGGAAGCGGCCACCATCCGCAACATGATCGACCGGCTCGACGTGGCCAGTGCATACCGTGCCCTGCTCGAGAAGAAGTTCACCCCGCAGGATCCCGACTACCTCGAACGCCGTCATCGCTACACGCTGGTATCCACCGCCTACCTGATGGAAGAGGGGTATCAGCATTTTCTGGACAACAAACTATCGGCCAAGGCGCTTTACTACTTTTCCCATGTGCTGGCCAAGCCGGATGCCCTCGCCCGCGACCTGGTCGAGGGCAGGAAGATCACCCTGTGCCAATTGCAGCTACGGGCCGAGCAAGGGTTCGCCCCCGATACCGTGAGGGGCATGTATGTGATCGGACCGCAGGGCGAACAGGACGGGCCCCTGGTGTTGTACTGCGCCTACCGGCCACACAAGATGTTGCTCGAGTTCAAGGACCAGGGCGCACTGCGCAGTGCCATCCTCTCGGACCCAGAGCTGCAACGAGATATTCTGAACCGGCTTCCCGACACGGTGCAGTCGCGATACGACCACAACGGCTTTCTTCACCCCCACCTGTTCTGGTCCTCATCGGACCTGTTCGATTTCTCGCCCACCCCCGGTGCGGTTCAACTTGTGCGCAGCGAGATCGAAGGCAATGCCCTTGACTACCTGTTCACCGAGAACGTGGCATTCCTGCGGGCACTGACCAAGGCACGCACGGTAACTACCGCCGAGGAATACTGGAATGTGCTGCGCTATGTAATGGGCCTTGCCATCGAGCAGAGTTCGTTTTTCCTGCCTGGAAAGCTGGCAGCCATGCTCAGCTCGCTACAGAGTGTCCAGTGGTTGCAGGCATCCGGTAACGCCGCTTTGCAGCACAACTGGGGCGAATCGCTTGCGGAGTTCGTCACCGCCCTGAGTGGCCTGGTCATGATGCGCCCAGGTGGCTCGAGCGTGAGCAGGAAGACCCCTGACGAGCCTTCACCCGTCACGCCTGCACTGGAACTGGACCCTGCCTGGAACGAGGTACTGCTCAACCCCCTGGTACCCAACCGGCTGAGTGACCTGCAGGCGCAGAACGTGCAACTCAAGGACATGGTCCGCAACACCACCCTGGGGCTTTATTTCGCCCCGGGTACCGAGCGTTTCTATTGCGTGATCGCGGGCCACGTCTATGAAGTGGCCAAGCCAGCACAGCAGTGGCAGATCATCAAGCAGGGCCGACTCGGGCCCACGCTGCAAAGAACGGGAAATCAGTGGCAGGTTGATCTGCAGGAAGGCTTGCGTGGCGGCGGCGCGGCCTACAGCAGTTTCGAAACGGCCCTGGCCAACGAAGACATATCCCTGCGCTACACCACGCTGGCTTCGGGAATGAAGAACATTGCCGCGCTCCAGCCGACCAAGTACCAGATGCTACTGCGTGCCCATGCCTTGAGCCGCCACTATCTGGACACCTGCCTGAAGAACCTCAACCTGTCTTCGCCCCAGGCGCCCCTGCCGCCCGAGACACTGAGCATCTTGCAAAACGTGTTCGACCACCCTCCCTCAGACCAGACAGTACGCCTGCTGCGTGACTATACCCAGCGGATACTGGACGAGCTGTTGTCAGCCTCGATGGACACGGTCACCTCCAAACGCCTCGTAGTGGGCATGAACATGCCCGATCAGCGCGATACCTACGGTTTCACCTACCACAACGACCCCGGCAAGCGGATCTTTCTCACCGAGCGCGTGTTCACCCTGCCATGGGACGTTTCGATTTACGCAACGCCACCGGCCATCGAGCTGCTCGCCCACCAGCAAGCAACGACGCTGATACACGAGCTGTCACACCAGGTACTTCGAACCGTGGATATCGCCTACGTGGAAGCCGCGGCCCCCTTCCCGGACCAGATCAGCCAGCACACGCGGGGCGGGCGTATCGCCTATCAGACGATCCTTGGCTACAAACAGAACGGGCTCTCGATCAACACCCCCGCCCAGGCGCTGTTCAGAACCTTCGACACCTCGAGCCAGACCTGGAGAGATATCAGGAAAAAGGATGGACGAGCCCTGCCCGCGATCTTTCGGCTAAGCAAGACAAACACCCTGGCAGCTGCACGCACTGCGTTCTACAGCGATCCGCAGGTACGCACCGACCTGATCCTGGCCAACGCCGACTCGCTGAGCCTGATCATCACCAACCTGGGGCGCAGGCGCTTTGCCGGCGCTGCCGGCTGAAAGCAAAAAAAATGCCCCGTATCCTGCGATACGGGGCATTGGCACTACCGGGCAGTTACCTGCCCTGCTGCATCATCAGACGCCCGACGCCTTGGCGGCGGCAACGTCCTTGATCGACAGCTTGATACGGCCGCGGTTGTCCACGTCCAGTACCAGTACTTCGACTTCCTGGCCTTCTTTCAGGATGTCGGTCACTTTCTCGACGCGAGCATCGCTCAGCATGGAGATGTGAACCAGACCGTCCTTGCCCGGCAGGATGTTGACGAATGCACCGAAGTCGACGATGCGCTCGACCTTGCCGACGTAGATCTTGCCGATCTCGGCTTCGGCAGTGATGCTCAGAACGCGCTGGCGCGCAGCTTCTGCAGCATCCTTGGTTTCGCCGAAGATCTTGATCGAACCGTCGTCTTCGATATCGATCGACGCCTTGGTTTCTTCGCAGATGGCACGGATGGTTGCGCCGCCCTTGCCGATGACGTCGCGAATCTTGTCGGTGTCGATCTTCATCGCGATCATGGTCGGTGCGTTTTCCGACAGCTCGGTACGCGACTGGCCAATGATCTGGTTCATCTGGCCGAGGATGTTCAGGCGCGCTTCCAGGGCCTGGCCCAGGGCGATTTCCATGATCTCTTCGGTGATGCCGTTGATCTTGATGTCCATCTGCAGCGCGGTCACACCCTTGGCGGTACCGGCTACCTTGAAGTCCATGTCGCCCAGGTGGTCTTCATCACCCAGGATGTCGGTCAGGATGGCGAACTTCTCGCCCTCTTTGACCAGACCCATGGCGATACCGGCTACCGGCGCCTTCATCGGTACACCAGCGTCCATCAGGGCCAGGGAAGCGCCACAGACCGAAGCCATCGAGCTCGAACCGTTGGATTCGGTGATCTCCGACACCACGCGGATGGTGTACGGGAACACGTCGGCGGCCGGCAGCATGGCCTGGACCGAACGACGGGCCAGACGGCCGTGACCGATTTCGCGACGACCAGCACCGCCCATGCGGCCACACTCGCCCACCGAGAACGGCGGGAAGTTGTAGTGCAGCATGAAGGGGTCTTTGCGCTCGCCTTCCAGGGTGTCCAGCAGCTGTGCGTCACGTGCAGTACCCAGGGTCGCAACGACCAGGGCCTGGGTTTCGCCACGGGTGAACAGGGCCGAACCGTGGGTTTTCGGCAGCACGCCGACTTCGATGTTCAGCGGGCGCACGGTCTTGGTGTCGCGACCATCGATACGTGGCTTGCCGTTGACGATGTTTTCGCGAACGGTGCGGTATTCGATTTCACCGAAGATCTCTTTGACTTCAGCGGCAGTCGGCTGGCCTTCTTCGCCGGAGAACTTGGCGATGACCTGCTCGCGCAGCTCGCCCAGGCGAGCATAACGGTCGGCCTTGACGGTGATGGTGTAGGCATCGGACACCGCGGCACCGAATTCGCCACGAATGGCGCTCAGCAGCGGGGTGTTCTCGGCCTTGGCAGTCCAGTCCCAGGTAGGCTTGGCGGCTTCGGCAGCCAGCTCCTTGACGGCCTGGATCACGGCCTGGAATTCATCGTGGGCGAACAGCACGGCGCCCAGCATCTGGTCTTCGGTCAGCTCCTTGGCTTCCGATTCGACCATCAGCACGGCGTCGGAGGTACCGGCAACGACCATGTCCAGGCTCGAGGCAGCCAGTTGCTCGTAGGTCGGGTTCAGCAGGTAGCCGGTGCTTTCGTGGAAAGCGACACGGGCGGCGCCGATAGGGCCTTCGAACGGAATGCCGGAGATGGCCAGCGCAGCCGAGGTACCGATCATGGCAGCGATGTCCGGATCGGTTTTCTTGCTGGTGGAAACGACGGTGCAGACAACCTGCACTTCGTTCATGAAGCCTTCAGGGAACAGCGGACGGATCGGACGGTCGATCAGACGCGAGGTCAGGGTCTCTTTCTCGGAAGGACGGCCTTCACGCTTGAAGAAACCACCAGGGATCTTGCCGGCGGCGTAGGTCTTTTCCTGATAGTGAACGGACAGGGGGAAGAAGCCTTTGCCTGGATCGGCCTGTTTGGCACCGACCACGGTCACCAGCACGGTGACATCGTTGTCGACGGTGACCAATACGGCGCCGGACGCTTGACGAGCAATACGGCCCGTCTCGAGGGTAACGGTCGATTGACCGAACTGGAATTTCTTGATTACCGGGTTCACGGTTTCCTACCTTCTTCAGTGGCTCTGGGGGAACTGGTTCTTGCGAATTCTTGGGCAGCACAGGGAATCGGCCCTGTTGGCAGTCCAGATAAAACTAGAGGTTGGGAGCCTGCCCTGCCCTTGCGGTAAACCGCGCGGGCGAGGCAGACAGCCAACCTCATAGATACGCGCGGCGTGCTCACCCGCGCGGGGGCCGAAGCCCTCGGCGGATGACAGCAGCACGCCGTGCACACCACTGACCAGGCCGCTATTAGCGACGCAGGCCCAGACGACCGATCAGGGCGCTGTAACGAGTGGTGTCTTTACCTTTCAGGTAGTCCAGCAGCTTGCGACGCTGGTTTACCATGCGGATCAGACCACGACGGGAGTGGTGGTCTTTACCGTTGGCCTTGAAGTGGCCTTGCAGCTTGTTGATGTTGGCGGTCAGCAGGGCAACCTGCACTTCCGGGCTACCGGTGTCACCGGCTGCTTGCTGGTATTCGCCAACGATCTTTGCTTTTTCTTCAACGCTGAGTGCCATCTGGCTTCTCCAATATCAAGGGAAACCGTACACACGGTTTCCAATAGGCCAGGGACAGATCCCTGTATTTAAAAGTGAGGCGTGACCGTGCCTATTGACAGCCATCCTCTTGCCCGCCAGTGCCGGGCCTGAACCCGACACTGAAGGTTTCGATCATTCCGACCGAATCAGTCGACGTGGCGCAATGCGCCCGTCTTCGCTCACTTCACCGATACCGATGAAACGACCGTTGTGATCCTGCACGCGGACCATGCCGAACTTCGGCGCATCCGGTGCACGCACCGGCTGACCATGCAGCCAGTAGAACGCGCTGTGCTCGGAGAAGTGCAGCAACGGCCAGTCCTGCAACCCGCTGTCCGATGGCATCAGGAAGCGGTCGACCGCTTCGTTGCCACCTTCGGCGTGCACCTGCTCGAGCTCTTCGAGGGTGACGGTCTGGGCCAGTTCGAAGGGGCCTGCATGCGTACGGCGCAGTTCTGCAACATAGGCGCCGCAGCCCAGCTGCTCACCGATGTCCTCTACCAGCGTACGGATGTAGGTGCCCTTGCTGCAGCCTACCGAGAGGCGTACCCGGGTGCCTTCGCACTCGAGCAGCTCCAAGCGGTTAATAGTAACAGAACGCGCTTCACGCTCCACTACTTCGCCTGCACGTGCCAGCTTGTACAGCGGCTGGCCATCGCGCTTGAGCGCCGAGTACATCGGCGGTATCTGGCTGATTGGACCACGAAACTGTGGCAGTACGGCTTCAACGTCGCTGCGACCAACGGTCACTTCGCGGGTTTGCAGAATTTCGCCTTCGGCGTCGCCCGTGTTGGTGGTCTGCCCCAGTTGCATCACCGTCTCGTAGCCCTTGTCGGACTCGAGCAGGTATTGCGAGAACTTGGTCGCCTCGCCGAAGCACAGCGGCAGCACGCCACTGGCCAGCGGGTCGAGGCTGCCGGTATGTCCGGCCTTCTCGGCGTTGAGCAGCCAGCGCACCTTCTGCAGGGCAGCATTGGAGGTGAACCCCAACGGCTTGTCGAGCAGGATGATGCCGCTGACGTTACGACGGATACGCTTGACCTGAGCCACCGCTTACTCCTTGGTGTCCAGGGGGGTATCGTCGGACTTGTGCTGGCTGTCCTCGGCGACCGCGCGCTCGATCAGTGCCGACAGATGGGCACCGCGGGTCACGCTCTCGTCGTAGTGGAAGTGCAGTTGCGGCACGCTGCGCAGCTTCATTTCCTTGCCCAGTTGCATGCGCAGGAAACCGGCGGCGCTGTTGAGCACCTTGAGGCTTTGCTTGATGTCTTCTGCGCTGTCCTCGCCCATCACGGTGATGAACACCTTGGCGTGGCCGACATCGCGGCTGACGTCGACGGCGGTGATGGTCACCAGGCCGACGCGCGGATCTTTGACTTCGCGACGGATCAGTTGCGCCAGTTCGCGCTGCATCTGATCGCCGATACGTTGGGTACGGCTGTATTCTTTTGCCATGTTTTGCTACCTGTAACTAAAGCGGCAAACGCCCGGCCAGGCTTGGGCCTGACCGGGCGTTGCGTTCAGAGCCGCCGACCTGCGCCTTGCGGCGGGCGGTCTGCGGCTCCCAAGCTCGCGGCTTAGAGCGTGCGAGCCACTTGGACTTTCTCGAAGACTTCGATCTTGTCGCCGACCTTGACGTCGTTGTAGCTCTTGACGCCAATACCGCACTCCATGCCGGCACGCACTTCGGACGCATCGTCCTTGAAGCGACGCAGCGACTCCAGTTCGCCTTCGAAGATCACCACGTCGTCGCGCAGTACGCGAATCGGACGGTTGCGGTAAACCACACCCTCGGTGACCATGCAGCCGGCGATGGCGCCGAACTTCGGCGAACGGAACACGTCACGCACTTCGGCGATACCCAGGATGTTCTCGCGAACATCGCTGCCGAGCATGCCGGTCAGGGCTTTCTTGACGTCTTCAATGATGTCGTAGATCACGTTGTAGTAACGCATATCCAGACCTTCCTGCTCGACGATCTTGCGCGCGCCAGCATCGGCACGCACGTTGAAGCCGAACAGTACTGCATTGGAAGCCAGGGCCAGGTTGGCGTCGCTCTCGGTGATACCACCGACACCGCCGCCGATCACGCGAACCTGTACTTCGTCGTTGCCAAGACCGCTGAGGGAGCCCTGCAGGGCCTCCAGAGAACCACGCACATCGGACTTGAGTACGATGTTGAGGGTCTTCTTCTCTTCCTGGCCCATGTTCTCGAAGATGTTCTCGAGCTTGCCAGCGTGGGCACGTGCCAGTTTGACTTCGCGGAACTTGCCTTGACGGAACAGAGCCACTTCACGGGCTTTCTTCTCGTCGGCAACCACGCTCAGTTCGTCACCGGCATCCGGGGTGCCATCCAGGCCGAGAATCTCGACCGGGATCGACGGGCCGGCTTCCTTAACAGGCTTGCCGTTCTCGTCGAGCATGGCCCGTACACGGCCGTAGTTCGAACCGCACAGCACCATGTCGCCCTGACGCAGGGTACCGTCCTGAACCAGCACGGTAGCCACCGGGCCACGGCCCTTGTCCAGGCGCGACTCGACCACGACACCACGGCCAGGGGCCGATGGGGTGGCCTTGAGCTCGAGGATCTCGGCTTGCAGCAGAACAGCTTCGAGCAGTTCGTCGACGCCGGTACCCATCTTGGCCGAAACCTTGACGAATGGCGTGTCGCCACCCCAGTCCTCGGAGGTAACGCCTTCGACGGCCAGTTCGTTGCGGATGCGGTCCAGGTCTGCACCTGGCTTGTCGATCTTGTTCACTGCAACGACCAGTGGAACACCTGCCGCCTTGGCGTGCTGTACCGCTTCACGGGTTTGCGGCATCACGCCGTCGTCCGCCGCGACCACCAGGATCACGATGTCGGTCGCCTTGGCACCACGGGCACGCATTGCGGTAAACGCGGCGTGACCCGGGGTGTCGAGGAAGGTGACCATGCCACGGTCGGTTTCCACGTGGTACGCACCGATGTGCTGGGTGATACCACCGGCTTCGCCGGCAGCTACCTTGGCACGACGGATGTAGTCGAGCAGGGAAGTCTTACCGTGGTCAACGTGGCCCATTACGGTCACGACCGGCGCACGGGAGAACGACTCGCCTTCGAACTTCAGGGACTCGGCCAGGGAATCTTCCAGCGCGTTGTCGCTGACCAGCGTGACCTTGTGGCCCAGCTCTTCGGCGATCAGCTGAGCAGTTTCCTGATCGAGCACCTGGTTGATGGTGACCGGAGTACCCATCTTGAACATGAACTTGACGACTTCAGCGGCCTTGACCGACATCTGCTGTGCCAGCTCGGAAACGGTGATGGTCTCGCCAATGGCCACGTCGCGGATAACCGGACCGGTCGGGCTCTGGAAGCCGTGGGCATTGCGCTTCTTCATCTTGCCCTTGCCACGGCCACCACGGCGGAAGCTGTCGCTTTCCTCTTCGGTGGTACGTGGGGCGGCACGTGGAGCTGGCGCCTTTTCCTTTTCCTTGACCTTGACCGATACGCGCGGGGCCTCGTTGCGGCGCTCGCCACCACGGCGGTCGTCGTCACGCGACTTGTCGTTGCGACGGGCGTCTTCGGCTTTCTTGCGCTCGACACCCGGGGCCGGAGCTGCAACCGGTTCGGCAGCTGCAGGCGCAGCTGTCACGGCCGGTGCTGCAGCGGCTGGCGCAGGGGCGCTGGCCGGCTGACGGCTGGCGGATTCTTCGGCACGTTTACGCGCTTCAGCTTCAGACTTGTCGCGTGCTGCGTTTTCAGCGGCACGACGTTCTTCCAGCTCGCGATTCTGCTCAGCCTGGATTTCTTCGGGGCTGCGCTGTACGAAAACTTTCTTCTTGCGTACTTCTACGCTGATGCTCTTGCTACCAGCAACACGCAGGGTGCTGGTGGTCTTGCGCTGCAAGGTAATCTTGCGCGGCTCTTCCACCTTCGCCTTGTGGCTGCTTTTCAAGTGGGTCAGCAGAGCCTGCTTCTCACTGTCGGTCACTACCTGACCGGCGTCGGTGTGCGGCAGACCTGCCTCACGCATCTGCTGCAGCAGGCGCTCTACCGGTGCAGCGACCTCTTGGGCCAATTCTTTCACCGTGACTTGCGTCATGCACTTCTCTCCTCAGGCCAGCCTACTTACTCGAACCAGTGGGCTCGGGCGGCCATGATCAACTTGCCGGCACGTTCTTCGTCGATGCCGTCGATGTCGAGCAGGTCATCAATCGACTGCTCGGCCAGGTCTTCGCGGGTAACCACGCCGCGCACCGCCAGTTCCGCCGCCAGATCCTTGTCCATACCCTCAAGCGAGAGCAGGTCTTCGGCCGGATGGGCGTCTGCCAGTTTTTCCTCAGTAGCGATGGCTTTGGTCAACAGGCGGTCCTTGGCACGCGCGCGGAGTTCGTTGACGATCTCCTCGTCGAAGCCATCGATGTTGAGCATTTCTTCCAGCGGTACGTAGGCAATTTCTTCCAGGCTGGTGAAACCTTCGTCAACGAGAACCTGCGCCAGCTCTTCGTCGACTTCCAGCTCTTCGATGAAGTTACGCAGAATGTCGCCGGTTTCAGCTTGTTGCTTGGCCTGGATGTCCGACTCGGTCATCACGTTCAGGGTCCAGCCGGTCAACTGGCTGGCCAGACGTACGTTCTGACCACCACGGCCAATGGCTTGCGCCAGGTTGTCCGCGGCTACAGCGATGTCCATCGCGTGGGCATCTTCATCAACGATGATCGCCGCGACTTCTGCCGGCGACATGGCGTTGATGACAAACTGGGCCGGGTTGTCGTCCCACAGGACGATATCCACTCGCTCGCCGCCCAACTCGCCAGACACTGCCTGTACGCGCGAACCGCGCATACCGATGCAGGCGCCTTGCGGGTCGATGCGCTTGTCCTTGGAGCGGACAGCGATCTTGGCGCGAGAACCCGGGTCACGGGAAGCCGCCATGACCTCGATAAGGCCCTCGGCGATTTCCGGCACTTCGATGCGGAACAGTTCGATCAGCATCTGGGGCGCGGTACGCGACAGGATCAGCTGCGGGCCGCGGTTTTCGGTGCGGATTTCCTTGAGCAGCGCACGTACACGCACACCGACACGGAAAGTCTCGCGGGAGATGATGTCTTCACGGGCCAGCAGCGCTTCGGCGTTGTTGCCCAGGTCGACGATCACGTTGTCACGGGTAACCTTCTTGACAGTACCCGAGATGATTTCGCCCAGACGCTCGCGATAGGCATCGACCACCTGTGCGCGCTCGGCTTCGCGGACCTTCTGCACGATGACCTGCTTGGCGGTCTGTGCAGCGATGCGGCCGAACTCGATGGACTCGATCTTCTCTTCGATGACATCGCCAACCTTGGCTTCAGGATGGGTTTCCTGAATCTTGCTTGGCCAGGTTTCGATCGCAGGATCGTCAAGATCCTCTTCCTCGACCACCGTCCAGCGACGGAAGGTCTCGTAGTTACCGGTGTGGCGGTTGATCTCCACACGCAGGTCGACTTCATCTTCGAAGCGCTTCTTGGTAGCAGTGGCCAGGGCCACTTCCAATGCTTCGAAAATCACGTCTGCCGGTACACCCTTTTCATTGGATACCGACTCAACAACCAGCAGTACTTCTTTGCTCATCGTACGCCTCGCCTTTCGCAAGCCATTGGGTCCGCACGAACTATCGGACCCGGCATGTCTCAGTCAAAACTGGGAATAATGTTGGCCTTGTCGATCATGTCGATCGGCAGAAGGAATTCGTGGTCATCTACCTGCACCACGACATCCTGCTCTTCCACACCGCGCAGAAGGCCCTGAAAATTACGTCGACCTTCGAAAGGCGAGCGCAGTTTAATCTTCACCTGCTCACCGACATACTTTGCAAACTGTTCAAGTGTGAACAGCGGGCGTTCCATGCCAGGAGAGGAAACTTCAAGGGTGTATTCAACGGAAATGGGATCTTCGACATCCAGAATGCCGCTGATCTGACGGCTGACGATGGCGCAGTCATCCACCAGCACACCGCCTTCTTTGTCGATATAAACGCGCAACATTGAGTGGCGGCCTTGAGCCGAAAACTCGATACCCCAGCATTCATAGCCTAGGGCCACGACCACCGGGGCCAACAAGGCCTGCAACTCTTCTAGCTTGCTCGACACCTGAACCCCCTTGTGCATGCTATGCAAATAAAAAATGGGCGAAGCGCCCATCCCTGATACGCCGGGTGAATACCGGCGCTGAGAACTGATCAGCTAACAAAAAGCCCCTGAAAAGGGGCTCTGCTGAAACTGGTTGCGGGGGCTGGATTTGAACCAACGACCTTCGGGTTATGAGCCCGACGAGCTACCAGACTGCTCCACCCCGCGTCAAAGCTGGGGCGAAAGTATACGACCGAACCCCGCGAGGGGTCAATCTAACCTCCACCTACAAGAAAGCCCGCTGTAGCGGGCTGTCTTGTTTCAATTGGTACCGAGAAGGGGACTCGAACCCCTACACCCTATGGGCACAACCACCTCAAGGTTGCGTGTCTACCAATTCCACCACCTCGGCAATACTACTTTGAAACCCGTTACTTCTGCTCTTGAGCTGGAGGTACATCGCCGGTGTTGCTGGCGGGTGCCTGTTGCTCCTGGAGCACCGGTACATCATCTGTTGCCGGTTTTTGCTGCTTCACTTCAAGTACCGCTGGATCTGGAAGCCCTACCTGAGTCAGCTGATGAGCTTTCTCTTTAGCAAAGTAACCTAACCCTAGGGCGGTTATGAAGAAACTGGCGGCAAGTATAGCAGTAAACTTACTAAGAAAGGTAGCAGAACCTTGGCTTCCGAACACAGTATTTGAAGCCCCTGCGCCGAAAGATGCACCTGCTTCCGCACCTTTACCCTGTTGCAGCAACACCAGCACTACCAAACCCAGTGCGCCCAACAGATGAAAAACTACTACGACTGTTTCCAGCATTTTTCAGTTTCCTGCGGCGCGACAAATTGCACCGAATTCGTCTGCGTTCAGGGAAGCTCCACCAATGAGCCCCCCATCGATATCCGGCATGCCGAACAGCTCAGCCGCATTGGCCGCCTTCACGCTGCCGCCGTATAGAAGCCGCACATTCATCGCAACCTCTGAATTCTTTGCCGCCAGTTGCTCTCGAATGGCCTTGTGCACATCCTGAGCCTGTTGCGGGCTGGCCGTGAGGCCGGTGCCGATGGCCCATACAGGCTCATAGGCAATGATTGCACTGGCGAAGGCCTCAACACCGAATGCGTCGATGATGCTGCTCAACTGACGCCCTACAACCTCAAGCGTCTTGCCAGCTTCGCGCTCCTCCAGGGTTTCCCCTACACAGAGCACAGGCTTCAACCCGCAAGCCTGAGCCGCAGCGAACTTGCGATTCAGCACTTCGTCGCTTTCGCCCAGTATCTGGCGACGCTCCGAGTGCCCGATCAGCACCAGCTCACATCCCGCATCGACCAGCTGACTCGGAGCAACCTCACCGGTCAGCGCGCCTTGCTGGGGCTCTACCGCAGAATCCTGAGCACCCACGGCTATCGACTTGCCCTGCAACCCTTCAATCGCTTGATTGATGTACAGGCAGGGCGGGAATACCGCGACTTCAACACCGCTCGGCAGGGCTAGATTGCTCAAGCCCTTGATCAGCTCAGCGACGCTGGCGCGGGTACCGTGCATCTTCCAGTTACCAGCTACCATAGGGCGACGCATGCTGTACCTCGTCGGTCAAAGTGGGCGCAGATGTTACCCAACCCGATCACCACTGGCAAGCGCTAATCAGGCGCAAACTTCAGTTACCAGCTTTGCCAGTTCCTCGGCGTAGCCGCGCACCTGACTTTCGTCGTCACCTTCGACCATCACACGCACCAGTGGCTCTGTGCCGGACTTGCGCAGCAGCACGCGACCACGACCCGCCATGGCCTCGGTGACCCGCTCGCAGGCCTGTTTGACCGCCGGGTGCTCGACAGGGTCCACCTTGCTCTCGCCAAAGCGAACATTGATCAGCACCTGCGGGCATTTGCGCAGCGCCTGACGGGCCTGAGCCAGGGTTTCACCGCGACGCTTGAGCGCCATCAGCACCTGCAGGGCAGCGATGATCGCATCTCCTGTGGTGGTATGACTGAAGCACACCACGTGCCCGGAGTTCTCGCCGCCGATGTTCCAGTCGCGCTCCAGCAGTTCGGCCATCACATAGCGGTCACCCACCTTGGCACGCACAAACGGTATCGAGAGCTCCTGCAAGGCCAGTTCGAGGCCCAGGTTGCTCATCAGCGTACCCACAACGCCACCATTGAGCTTGCCACGCTCCTGGAGGTCACGGGCAATGATGAACAGTAATTCGTCACCATCGACGATCGCGCCGGTATGGTCGACCATCAGCACCCGGTCACCGTCACCGTCGAACGCGATCCCCAGGTCGGCATGCCCTACCAGCACCGCCGCCTGAAGCGACTCGATATGGGTCGAACCGCAGTTCTCGTTGATGTTGAGGCCATCCGGCTGCGCTGCCAGCACCGTGACATCGGCGCCGAGCTCGCGAAACACGCTGGGGGCCACCTTGTACGTGGCGCCGTGGGCGCAGTCGACCACCAGCTTGAGGCCGGCGAAATCGGTACTGGTCGGCACGCTGCTCTTGCAGAACTCGATGTAGCGGCCGGCCGCGTCGTTGATGCGCGACACCTTGCCCAGCTTGCTCGACTCGACCACGGTCATGGGCTTGTCGAGCAACTCCTCGATCATCTGCTCCACATCGTCGGGCAGCTTGGTGCCCTGACCGGAGAAGAACTTGATGCCGTTGTCGTCATGCGGATTGTGCGACGCACTGATGACGATCCCGGCTTCGGCATGAAAGGTGCGGGTCAGGTAGGCGATGGCCGGCGTCGGCATCGGGCCGAGCAGCAGCACATCTGCGCCCGCCGCAGACAGACCGGCCTCAAGGGCCGACTCGAACATGTAGCCGGAGATACGCGTGTCCTTGCCTACGAGCACCCGGCAGGCGCCGAGCTTGCGAAAGGCCATGCCTGCGGCCCAACCGAGCTTGAGCATGAAATCCGGCGTGATCGGGTATTCGCCGACACGGCCACGAATGCCGTCGGTACCAAAATATTTTCTGCTCATAGTGAAATGCTCCGTCACTCTTATTCGGCGGCTTCAACCGCTGCAATCATCCGTACCACGTCGACGGTCTCGGCAACATCGTGAACCCGCAGGATGCTCGCACCCCGGGTCATCGCCAGCGCAGCAAGCGCCAGGCTGCCATAAAGCCGCTCACCGACCGGACGCTCCAGCGCCAGGCCGA
This sequence comes from Pseudomonas palmensis, assembly GCF_049942755.1. Lineage (NCBI taxonomy): Bacteria > Pseudomonadati > Pseudomonadota > Gammaproteobacteria > Pseudomonadales > Pseudomonadaceae > Pseudomonas > Pseudomonas palmensis. The sequence continues at coordinate 3,067,904 of NZ_CP187958.1, read as the reverse complement.
TCATGCTCTTGCGCGAAACGCCCACCAGGAGGGGACGGCCCAGGCGATAAAGGTCCTGCATATGCTTGAACAGGCTGAGGTTGTGCGCAAGCGTCTTGGCAAAACCAAAGCCCGGATCGAGCACAATCTTTTCGGCGCCGATACCCACCGAAGCACAGGCTGCCATGCGCTGCTCGAGAAACATCGCCACCTCGACGGTCACATCGTCGTAGTGCGGGTTGTTCTGCATGTCGCCGGGCTCGCCGCGCATGTGCATAAGGCAGACCGGCAAACCGGTGGCTGCAGCGGCATCCAGGGCGCCATCGCGGGTCAGCGAGCGCACATCGTTGATCAGCCCCGCGCCCAGGCGGGCAGTCTCGCGGATCACAGCCGGCGTCGAGGTATCTACCGAGATGATGACATCCAGCTCGCGACTGATCGCTTCGACAATGGGTGCAACCCGCTCGAGCTCTTCGAGAGCAGTGACCACGCGTGCACCTGGCCGGGTGGACTCCCCACCGACATCGACAAGCGTAGCACCGGCCGCCACCATCGCTTCGGCATGGCGCAAGGCCGCATCACGCTGGGTGAAGCGACCGCCGTCCGAGAAGGAATCAGGGGTTATGTTGAGGATACCCATCACATGGGTACGGGAAAGGTCGAGAACCCGGTTGCCGCAAGGCAACCGGGTTGGGTACTGCTGTGAAGTCATGTCAACCCTTAGAGCTGCGCCGCCGGACCACCGATCGGGGACTCGGGGCGATCACCTTGCGTGGCAGAGGTGCCCGAAGTGCCCGAACCACCTTCCCAGTCACGGGGCTCACGCGGCTCGCGACCGGCCATGATGTCGTCGATCTGGTCGGCATCGATGGTCTCGTACTTCATCAGCGCATCGGCCATGGCATCGAGCTTGTCACGGTTTTCGGTGAGGATCTGCTTGGCAGTGGCATAGCACTGGTCGATGATGCTGCGCACCTCGGAGTCGATCAACTTGGCCGTCTCGCCCGAAACGCTGGCGTGCTGGGAACCGGCACTGCGGCCCAGGAACACTTCGCCTTCTTCTTCGGCGTACATCAGCGGGCCGAGTTTTTCCGACAAGCCCCACTTGGTGACCATGTTGCGAGCGATCTGGCTGGCTCGCATGATGTCGTTGGAGGCACCCGTGGTAACGCCATCGAAGCCAAGGGTCATTTCCTCGGCGATACGACCACCGTACAACGAGCAGATCTGACTGATCAGCGCACGCTTGGACAGGCTGTAGCGGTCCTCTTCCGGCAGGAACATCGTGACGCCCAGAGCGCGACCGCGCGGAATGATCGAGACCTTGTACACCGGGTCGTGCTCGGGCACCACGCGACCGACGATGGCATGACCCGCCTCGTGGTAAGCGGTGTTCTGCTTCTCTTTCTCGGACATGACCATCGACTTGCGCTCGGCGCCCATCATGATCTTGTCCTTGGCCAGCTCGAACTCCTTCATCTCGACCACACGCTTGCCGCCGCGCGCAGCGAACAGCGACGCCTCGTTGACCAGGTTGGCCAGGTCGGCACCGGAGAAGCCGGGCGTACCACGAGCGATTACGGCAGGGTTCACGTTGTCGCCGATCGGCGTCTTGCGCATGTGCACCTTGAGAATCTGCTCGCGACCACGGATGTCGGGCAGGCCAACGACCACTTGGCGGTCGAAACGGCCTGGACGCAGCAACGCAGGATCAAGCACGTCCGGACGGTTGGTAGCGGCGATCACGATGATGCCGTCGTTCATTTCGAAGCCGTCCATCTCCACCAGCAACTGGTTGAGGGTCTGCTCGCGCTCGTCATGACCACCGCCCATGCCGGCGCCACGGTGGCGACCGACGGCGTCGATTTCGTCGATGAAGATGATGCACGGTGCGTGCTTCTTGGCCTGCTCGAACATGTCACGTACACGGCTGGCACCGACACCCACGAACATTTCAACGAAGTCGGAACCGGAAATGGTGAAGAACGGCACCTTGGCCTCACCCGCAATGGCCTTGGCCAGCAGGGTCTTACCGGTACCGGGCGGGCCGACCATCAGCACGCCGCGCGGAATACGACCGCCCAGGCGCTGGAACTTGCCTGGATCACGCAGGAACTCGACCAGCTCGCCAACCTCTTCCTTGGCTTCATCGCAACCTGCGACGTCGGCCAGGGTGGTCTTGACCTGGTCTTCGGAGAGCAGGCGCGCCTTGCTCTTGCCGAAACTCATCGGCCCACCCTTGCCACCGGCACCGCCCTGCATCTGGCGCATGAAGAACATGAACACGGCGATGATGACCAGGATCGGGAAGCTGGCGACCAGCAACTGGGTCCAGATGCTTTGTTGTTCAGGCTGCTTGCCTTCGACCACGACGTGGTTGTCGACCAGGTCGCCGATCAGGCCGTTGTCGGCGATCGCGGGACGCACGGTCTTGAAGCTGTCGCCGTCGGTACGCTTACCAATGATGACTGCACCGTCGACCGTCACACGCTCGACCTTGCCATCCTTGACCTGCTGAATGAAGTCGGAATAGTTGAGGGTCTGCGGCTCGTTCGGGCTGGAGAAGTTGTTCATCACGGTCACCAGGACCGCGGCGATGATCAACCACAGGATCAGATTCTTTGCCATGTCGTTCAATTAGCTACCCTCTGAGGCAGGCCTTAGGCGCAGCCGTGCCTCGCATGATAATCACCGGCTTAACTTACTACATTACCTACATGTCTGCAGGCGCCGTCTGTAACCCTTTGTGAAACCTAGACTACACGATGTTCATCCAGGTCAGGCAGGACATCCGATTGGAAATAGCTATCGGATACCCTGGAAGCTGCCGGCCTGAAGCCCTACTCGCCCTTGTAGCCACGCCCCAGCATGTACTGCTCGCGGGAGCGATCGCGTGAAGAATCGGGCTTGAGCATCTGCACCTTGTCGAATTTCTTGCGGGCGTCCTTGAGGTAGACGTCAAACCCCTCGCCCTGAAAGATCTTGATCAGAAAATCGCCACCCGGCTTGAGTACCCGGGTCGCCAGATCAAGGGCCAGCTCGCACAGGAACATGGCCTTGGGCATATCCACAGCGGGCGTACCACTCATATTGGGGGCCATATCGGAAATCACAAGGTCTACGTGCGAATTACCGACCGCCTCGAGAATCTGCGCCAGCACTTCATCCTGGGTAAAGTCGCCCTGGATGAAGGTAACGTCGGGAATACTGTCCATTTCGAGGATGTCCGAGGCAATCAGACGCCCCTGACCGCCAATCAGACGACTGGTCACCTGCGACCAGCCACCGGGCGCCGCGCCCAGATCGATCACGCTCATGCCCGGGCGGATCAAACGGTACTTTTCCTGGATTTCGAGCAATTTGTAGCTCGCGCGCGAGCGATATCCGTCCTTTTGCGCCTTTTTGACGTAAGGATCGTTGAAGTGTTCTTTCAGCCAGCCAAGGCTTGTCTTGGAACGCGCCACTGGGCACCTCGATGATAAGGGTCGTGATTAACTGGGCGGATCCACGGGCCCTCGGGTAAAATGGCCGCCATTTTTACAGAATCTAGACAAAGGGTCAGATTATGCCGCTCAATAACGAGCAGAAGAAACAGTACAAATCCATTGGCCACGATCTGAAACCAGTTCTGATTGTGGCAGGCAACGGCCTGACTGAAGGGGTTATCGCCGAACTCGAGCGCGCCCTGGCCGATCACGAACTGATCAAGGTAGAGATCCGCTCGGAAGACCGCGAAGAACGTGCCGCCGCCATTGCCGCACTGTGCAAGGCCGGTCGCGCCGAACTGGTGCAGACCATCGGCAAGAAGGCACTGATCTATCGCCGCAACCCGCAGCCCAACAAGCAACTGTCGAACATCCACCGCTACAAGTGATGTTCGCGCCGTTCAGTGGCGCGCCTTGCGCGCCCTGCCCGGCGGCGGCTGCAGCACCAGCAGCAAACCGCTGAGGCCCAGCACCAGGTAGCAGAACAGCTGCCAACGCAACTGCCCCGCCCCGCCAACCCGCAAGACGAAATACATCACGCACGCCGCCACTGCCATCAGCAGCAGTTGCCCACGCATGTCTCGCCACAGGCTGGCCATCCCTTCGGCCTGAATCAGCACCAGCACCTGCACGCCGCAGCCCGCCGCCGCAAAGGCGACCAGCAGCGACGCGGCCAGCACGCCAAAATCTTCGATCAACAGCGGCGCCAGGCCAATCTGGCCCAGCACCGGCAGTACCGCAAAATGCAGCATCCACACGCCGCCGACCCAGAGCACCTGGGCCAGCTGCCAGATCACTGCCGACGCGGCAAAGCCGCGCGGGCGATCAAATGTGACGGACTTCGACAATCTCGTACTCGACTGTGCCGCTCGGCGTCTTGATCACCACAGTGTCACCCTCTTCCTTGCCGATGATGGCGCGGGCGATCGGAGCACCGACCGAGAGCTTGCCGTTCTTGACGTCCGCCTCGTCCTCACCAACGATCTGGTAGGTCACCTGATCGCCGGTTTCGGTGTTTTCAAGGTCCACGGTGGTGCCGAAGATCACCTTGCCCGTGTGGGCAATGGTGGTAACGTCGATCACTACCGCGTTCTGCAGGCGGCCTTCGATATCGCGGATACGCGCCTCGACCATGCCCTGTTCTTCACGGGCAGCGTGGTACTCGGCGTTTTCCTTGAGATCGCCCAGCTCACGGGCTTCGCCAATCGCCTGGCTCAGGCGCGGGCGTTCGGTCTTGCTCAAAAAGAGATGCTCTTCCTCCAGGGCGCGAGCGCCCTGAACGGTCATCGGGTATTTGGTAATACTCATGCTTTGAGTCCTGCATGCAGATCCTGCAAGCGACGTACGGTTTTTTCCGGACCGAACTTCAGCGCTTCGCAGATGGCTTCACCGGCCGCAATGGTCGTGGTGCAGTAGATCTTGTGCTGCAACGCATTGCGACGAATCGAGTAGGAGTCGGCAATCGACTGGCGACCTTCGGTGGTGTTGATGATCAGCGACACTTCGTCGTTCTTGATCATGTCGACCACGTGCGGACGACCTTCGGTCACCTTGTTCACGCGACGCACTTTCAGGCCTGCCGCCTCGATGATCTTGGCGGTACCGGCCGTGGCAACCACTTCGAAGCCCAGGTTGATCAGGTCGCGGGCAACGCCAGCCACCTGCGGCTTGTCGTCGTCACGCACGCTGATGAACGCGGTGCCGCCGGTCGGCAGCACTTCGCTGGCGCCCATCTGGGCCTTGGCGAAGGCTTCGCCGAAGGTGTCGCCGACACCCATGACTTCACCGGTGGACTTCATTTCAGGGCCGAGGATCGGATCGACGCCCGGGAACTTCGCGAACGGGAACACCGCTTCCTTCACGCTGTAGAAGTTCGGAATGATTTCCTGGGTGAAACCGATCTCTTTCAGGGTCTTGCCGGCCATGACGCGAGCCGCAATCATCGCCAGCGAGGTGCCGATGCACTTGGACACGAACGGCACGGTACGCGAAGCACGCGGGTTGACCTCGATCACGTAGATCTTGTCGCCCTGCAGCGCCAGCTGCACGTTCATCAGGCCGACAACGCCCAGCTCCAGTGCCATCTTCTTGACCTGGTCGCGCACTTCGTCCTGCACGTGGGCAGGCAGCGAGTACGGCGGCAGCGAGCATGCCGAGTCACCGGAGTGAACACCGGCCTGCTCGATGTGCTGCATGATCGCGCCGATCACCACGTCGGTGCCGTCGCAGACCGCATCCACGTCCATCTCGATGGCGCAGTTGAGGAAGTGGTCCAGCAGCACAGGGCTGTCATTGGACACCTGCACCGCTTCACGCAGGTAGCGCTTGAGTTCGTCCAGTTCGTAGACAATCTCCATCGCACGGCCGCCCAGTACGTAGGACGGGCGCACCACCAGCGGGTAACCGATGACGCCGGCGGCACGAATCGCTTCGTCTTCGCTGCGCACGGTGGCGTTTGGCGGCTGCAGCAGGTTCAGGCGCTGAACCATCTGCTGGAAGCGCTCACGGTCTTCGGCACGGTCGATGGAGTCCGGGCTGGTACCGATGATCGGTACGCCGGCTTCTTCCAGGGCACGGGCCAGTTTCAGCGGAGTCTGGCCGCCGTAGTGCACGATGACGCCTTTCGGCTTCTCGACACGCACCACTTCCAGCACGTCTTCCAGGGTCAGCGGCTCGAAGTACAGGCGGTCGGAGGTATCGTAATCGGTGGAGACGGTCTCCGGGTTGCAGTTGACCATGATGGTCTCGTAGCCGTCTTCACGCAGTGCCAGTGCCGCATGGACGCAGCAGTAGTCGAACTCGATGCCCTGGCCGATACGGTTGGGGCCGCCACCCAGGATCATGATCTTGTCGCGGGTCGACGGGTTGGCCTCGCACTCTTCCTCGTAGGTGGAGTACAGATAGGCGGTGTCGGTGGCGAACTCGGCAGCGCAGGTATCGACGCGCTTGTAGACCGGGAAGATCTCGAGCTTGTGGCGGTGACGACGCAGGTTCTTGTCGGTGATGCCCAGCAGCTTGGCCAGGCGCTGGTCAGAGAAGCCCTTGCGCTTGAGGCGCAGCATCAGTGCCTTGTCGATATCGGCCAGGCCCAGGGTCTTGACCTTCTCTTCTTCCTTGATCAGGTCTTCCATCTGCACCAGGAACCAGCGGTCGATCATGGTCAGGGCGAAGATTTCATCCACGCTCATGCCCGAACGCATGGCGTCGGCCACATACCAGATACGCTCGGCGCCCGGCACGGTCAGCTCGCGCTTGAGGATGCTGGCAGCTTCCGGGCTGGCCAGGTCGACTTTCGGGTCCAGGCCGCATACGCCGACTTCCAGGCCGCGCAGGGCCTTCTGCAGCGACTCCTGGAAGGTGCGGCCGATGGCCATGACTTCACCCACGGATTTCATCTGGGTGGTCAGGCGGGCATCGGCTTTCGGGAATTTTTCGAAGGCAAAGCGTGGCAGCTTGGTGACGACGTAGTCGATCGAAGGTTCGAACGAGGCCGGCGTGCGACCACCGGTGATGTCGTTCTGCAGTTCGTCGAGGGTGTAGCCAACAGCCAGCTTGGCGGCGATCTTGGCGATCGGGAAGCCGGTGGCTTTCGAGGCCAGGGCCGAGGAACGCGAAACCCGCGGGTTCATCTCGATCACGACCATGCGGCCAGTGTCCGGGCAGATACCGAACTGCACGTTGGAGCCGCCGGTTTCGACACCGATTTCACGCAGCACCGCCAGCGAGGCGTTGCGCATGATCTGGTATTCCTTGTCGGTCAGGGTCTGTGCCGGTGCGACGGTGATCGAGTCACCGGTGTGCACGCCCATCGGGTCGAAGTTCTCGATGGAGCAGACGATGATGCAGTTGTCCTTTTTGTCGCGGACCACTTCCATCTCGTACTCTTTCCAGCCGATCAGCGATTCGTCGATCAGCAGTTCCTTGGTTGGCGACAGGTCCAGACCACGGGCGCAGATTTCTTCGAATTCTTCACGGTTGTAGGCGATGCCGCCACCGGTGCCGCCCATGGTGAAGGACGGGCGGATGATGCACGGGAAGCCTAGCTTCTCGAGCACCGCATTGGCCTCTTCCATGCTGTGGGCGATACCCGAGCGCGGGCATTCCAGGCCGATGGCCTTCATGGCCTTGTCGAAACGCGAGCGGTCTTCGGCCTTGTCGATGGTGTCGGCGTTGGCACCGATCATTTCCACGCCGAATTTTTCCAGGACGCCTTCGCGCTCCAGGTCCAGTGCGCAGTTCAGCGCGGTCTGGCCGCCCATGGTCGGCAGCAGCGCGTCAGGGCGCTCCTTCTCGATGATCTTGGCCACCGACTGCCACTTGATCGGCTCGATGTAGGTGGCGTCGGCCATGGCCGGGTCGGTCATGATGGTGGCCGGGTTGGAGTTCACCAGGATGACGCGAAAACCCTCCTCGCGCAGGGCCTTGCAGGCCTGGACGCCGGAGTAGTCGAATTCGCAGGCCTGGCCGATCACGATCGGGCCGGCGCCGAGAATCAGGATGCTTTTGATGTCTGTACGTTTTGGCATGGGTTGTCACTCAAATCCGCGGGTCAGTGGGCAAGCTGTGTCGAACAATCCACTCGAGGAGCGCCTGAACGCGGCCTGTGCCGGTTCAGGGCTGCCTCCGGGGGTGCTCAGCGGCGCTTGGCCATGGCATCGATGAAACGATCAAACAGTGGCGCGACATCGGTCGGGCCCGGGCTCGCCTCAGGGTGACCCTGGAAGCTGAAGGCGCTCTTGTCGGTGCGCTCGATGCCCTGCAGGGTACCGTCGAACAGCGACTTGTGGATGGCGCGCACGTTGCCTGGCAGGGTCGCTTCATCTACCGCGAAACCGTGGTTCTGGCTGGTGATCATCACCACGCCGGTGTCCAGGTCCTGGACCGGGTGGTTGGCACCGTGGTGACCATGACCCATCTTGACGGTCTTGGCACCGGAGGCCAGGGCCAGCAGCTGGTGGCCCAGGCAGATACCGAACACCGGCACTTCGGTTTCGAGGATTTCGCGGATCGCCTGGATCGCGTAGTCGCAAGGCTCGGGGTCGCCCGGGCCGTTGGACAGGAACACGCCATCGGGGTTGAGCGCGAGCACTTCGCTGGCCGGGGTTTGCGCCGGTACCACGGTGACGCGGCAGCCGCGCTCTACCAGCATGCGCAGGATGTTCAGCTTGACACCATAGTCGTAGGCCACGACGTGGTACGGCAGCTCGGCGGCGTCGATGGTCGGGTGGCTGTCGGTCTTCAGGTTCCACACGCTGGAGCGCCACTCGTAGCGGCTCTTGGTGCTGACGACCTTGGCCAGGTCCATGCCCTTCAGGCCTGGGAAGCCGCGCGCGGCTGCGATGGCCGCCTCTTCAGAAATGTTGTCGCCAGCCAGGATGCAGCCGTTCTGCGCGCCCTTCTCACGCAGGATGCGGGTCAGGCGACGGGTGTCGATACCGGCAATGGCCACCACATTGTTGGCCTTGAGGTAATCGGACAGCGACATCGTGTTGCGCCAGTTGCTGGCGATCAGCGGCAGGTCACGGATGACCAGGCCGGCCGACCAGACCCGATCGGACTCGGCGTCTTCCGGCGTGGTGCCGGTGTTGCCGATGTGCGGGTAGGTCAGGGTAACGATCTGCTGCGAGTAAGAAGGGTCAGTCAGGATTTCCTGATAGCCGGTCATTGCGGTGTTGAACACCACCTCACCAACGGTCTGACCGTCGGCTCCAATGGCCTCACCGCGAAAAATGCTGCCATCGGCAAGGGCGAGTATGGCTGGCTTAGTCAAGAAGACCTCCCAAAAATAAAGCCTGAAGGGGCGATCGCAGGTTGCAAAAAAGCGGAATGACGTATAGACACGTCACCCCGCTTTCTTCGTCGAATTATCTGCGCGCTTTTAGTGGACACACTAAAGCTGTAGCTTACAGAAAAAGGCTTTTTCGGTCTACCACTGATGTGCCTGAAAGGCATGGGAATGCGACAGAAAGTCGCTTGTTTCAAACGCTCGGCCAGGGAGGCCGGCGAAGGGGCCGCATGGCAGCCCCTGGTGCAGCGATCAACGCAGGTCGAGCACGTCCTGCATGTCGTACAGGCCCGGCGCACGCCCATCCAGCCACAGCGCGGCACGTACCGCACCCTTGGCGAAGGTCATGCGGCTGGAGGCCTTGTGGGTGATCTCCAGGCGCTCGCCGTCAGCGGCGAACAGCACGGTATGGTCACCTACCACGTCACCGGCACGCACGGTGGCAAAGCCGATGGTCTTGCGGTCCCGCGCGCCAGTCTGGCCTTCCCGGCCATACACGGCCACTTCCTGCAGGTCACGGCCAAGTGCATTGGCCACCACCTCGCCCATGCGCAGCGCGGTACCCGACGGCGCATCCACCTTGTGACGGTGATGGGCCTCGATGATCTCGATGTCCACATCGTCGCCCAGCACACGCGCCGCCATGTCCAGCAGCTTCAGGCTGAGGTTGACGCCAACGCTGAAGTTGGCGGCAAACACGATAGGGATGTCCTTGCCCGCCTCGGCCAGCAGTTGCTTCTCTTCAACACTGAAACCGGTGGTGCCGATGACCATCGCCTTGCCCGCCTTGCGGCAGAACGCCAGGTTCTTCAAGGTCACCGAAGGATGGGTGAAGTCGATCAGCACATCGAACTCGTCGACCACCCGATCCAGATCACCCGACAGCGGCACACCAATACGCCCCAGCGCCGCCAGCTCGCCGGCGTCGGCCCCGACCAGCGTACTGTCCGGACGATGCACGGCGGCGGTCAGGCCCGCCCCCGGCGTCTGCTGCACTGCCTCGATCAGGGTCTTGCCCATCCGCCCTGCCGCGCCCATTACCGCTATACGTCGCATGCCCTGTTCCTTCTTACAGATCGCCGAAGAAGCGCTTCACGCCTTCGAACCAGCCATTGGCCTTGGGAGAATGGCAGCTGTCGCCATCCAGCGAAACACGCAACTCTTCGAGCAACTCACGCTGACGACGACTCAGGTTGACCGGCGTTTCTACCGCCACCCGGCACATCAGGTCGCCCGCGCCACCGCCACGCACCGGCGCAACGCCCTTGCCGCGCAGACGGAACTGCTTGCCGGTCTGGGTCCCCTCGGGGATCTTCAGCTTGACCCGGCCATCGAGGGTCGGCACTTCCAGCTCGCCACCCAGCGCCGCATCGGTGTAGCTGATCGGCACTTCACAGTACAGGTGCTTGCCGTCGCGCTGGAAGATCGGGTGCTCGCGCACATTGATCACCACGTACAGGTCGCCGGTCGGGCCACCCTGGGAACCTGCCTCGCCTTCGCCCGACAGGCGAATGCGGTCACCGGTATCGACGCCGGCCGGCACCTTGACCGAGAGGGTCTTGTACTCTTCGACACGGCCTTCGCCATGGCACGAATCGCACGGATCAGTGATGATCTTGCCCTGGCCGTGACAGCGCGGGCAGGTCTGCTGCACCGAGAAGAAGCCCTGCTGCATGCGCACCTGGCCAATACCGCCGCAGGTCGGGCAGGTCGAAGGCGACGAGCCCTTCTTGGCACCCGAGCCATCGCACGGTGCGCAGTTGACCAGCGTCGGCACACGGATGTTGACCGTGGTGCCGCGCACGGCCTCCTCCAGGTTCAGCTCGAGGGTGTAGCGCAGGTCGCTGCCACGCTGAGCGCCACCGCGACCACCGCCCCGGCCACCGCCGAAAAAGTCGCTGAACACATCACCGAAGATGTCGGAGAAGTTGGCGCCACCGAAACCGGCACCGCCGCCACCCATGCTCGGGTCGACACCGGCATGGCCATACTGATCATACGCAGCACGCTTGCTGGCATCGGAGAGCACTTCGTAAGCCTCGTTGGCTTCCTTGAACAGCTCTTCCGAGGCCTTGTCATCAGGATTACGGTCCGGGTGGTGCTTCATCGCCAGGCGACGATAGGCCTTCTTCAGGTCGGCCTCGCTCGAGCCGCGCTCGACTCCCAGAACCTCGTAATAGTCACGCTTTGCCATAATTCTTTGCACTCTTGAGGACGTTCGGCATACCTCGGCGCATACCGCGCTGTGCCGCCAGCATTCAAGCACGCTCGAATGCTGTAAAAATTCGGGTATTCCAGACACGCCAACGCGGGAGCAAGCCCCCGCGCGGCGACATCCTACCAGTCACTGCCGAACAGCAGTCAACCGGGCGACAACCTGTAGCTATTACTTGTTGTCTTTTACTTCTTCGAACTCAGCGTCGACCACGTCGTCGTGCTTGGGCTCTTCAGCTTCTGGCTGAGCACCGCCCTGAGGCTGTTCGGCCTGCTCGGCGTACATCTTCTGAGCCACTGGCGCGGAGACCTTCGACAGCTCTTCGACCTTGGCTTCGATGGCAGCCTTGTCGTCGCCTTTGACAGCGGCTTCCAGGGCGACAACGGCAGCTTCGATAGCAGCCTTCTCGTCCGCGGTTACCTTGTCACCGGCGTCGGCGACCATCTTGCGGGTCGAGTGAACCAGCGCGTCACCCTGGTTGCGGGCAGCGGCCAGTTCTTCGAACTTGCGGTCTTCCTCGGCGTTGACTTCAGCGTCACGCACCATCTGCTGAATCTCTTCCTCGGAAAGACCCGAGTTGGCCTTGATCACGATCGACTGCTGCTTGCCGGTCGCCTTGTCCTTGGCACCTACGTGCAGGATGCCGTTGGCGTCGATATCGAAGGTCACTTCGATTTGCGGTACGCCACGTGGCGCTGGCGGAATCTCGGCCAGGTCGAATTTACCCAGCGACTTGTTCTGCGCGGCTTGCTTGCGCTCGCCCTGCAGCACGTGAATGGTCACGGCGCCCTGGTTGTCGTCGGCCGTCGAGAACACCTGCGACTTCTTGGTCGGGATGGTGGTGTTCTTCTCGATCAGCGCAGTCATCACGCCACCCATGGTTTCGATACCCAGGGTCAGCGGGCTGACGTCCAGCAGCAGCACGTCTTTCACGTCACCAGCCAGTACGGCGCCCTGAATGGCAGCACCCATGGCGACAGCTTCGTCAGGGTTCACGTCCTTGCGTGCTTCCTTGCCGAAGAAGTCGGTCACCAGCTTCTGCACCAGTGGCATGCGGGTCTGACCGCCGACCAGGATCACGTCGTTGATCTTGCTCACGTCGATACCGGCGTCTTTCAGCGCGATGCGGCATGGCTCGATGGTGCGCTGAACCAGGTCTTCGACCAGCGATTCCAGCTTGGCGCGGGAAATCTTCACGTTCAGGTGCTTAGGACCGGTGGCGTCTGCAGTGATGTACGGCAGGTTCACGTCGGTCTGCTGGCTCGAGGACAGCTCGATCTTGGCTTTTTCGGCAGCTTCTTTCAGGCGCTGCATGGCCAGCGGGTCACCCTTGAGGTTCATGCCGCTTTCTTTCTTGAATTCGTCGACGAGGTAGTCGATCAGACGAATGTCGAAGTCTTCACCACCCAGGAAGGTGTCGCCGTTGGTAGCCAGTACTTCGAACTGGTGCTCGCCGTCGACTTCAGCGATCTCGATCACCGACACGTCGAAGGTACCGCCACCCAGGTCGTAGACGATCACGGTGTGATCACCCTTGGCCTTGTCCATACCGTAGGCCAGTGCGGCTGCGGTCGGTTCGTTGATGATGCGCTTGACGTCCAGACCGGCAATGCGACCGGCGTCCTTGGTAGCCTGACGCTGGCTGTCGTTGAAGTAGGCAGGTACGGTGATGACCGCTTCGGTCACTGCCTCGCCGAGATAGTCTTCGGCGGTTTTCTTCATCTTTTTCAGAATTTCAGCCGAGATCTGAGGCGGAGCCATCTTCTGGCCGTTCACTTCCACCCAGGCGTCGTTGTTGTCAGCCTTGACGATCTTGTAAGGGACCATCTGGATGTCTTTCTGAACGACTTCTTCGTCAAAACGACGGCCGATCAGACGCTTTACCGCGTACAGGGTGTTGTGCGGGTTGGTCACCGCCTGACGCTTGGCCGACTGGCCGACCAGGATCTCGCCGTCATTGGCGTAGGCAATGATCGAAGGGGTGGTACGAGCGCCTTCGGCGTTCTCGATGACCTTGACGTTGCCGTTTTCCAGAATGGAGACACAGGAGTTGGTGGTCCCCAGGTCGATACCGATAATTTTGCCCATGTTAACTCTCCCGAAACTTTGGATTTGGTTGCCGCAGCGGTGGTTGCCAACTGCGGTAGCACTTAAACGCTTGACACTTAAATGGGGGCCGCCAGGCTAATTTCAAGCCTTCTCGTCAATCGAGGGCGAAACCGGAGCCGGAGCCTTGCTGACCACGACCATGGCCGGGCGCAGCAGACGCCCATTGAGCTGGTAGCCCTTCTGGAACACCTTGAGCACGCTGTTGGGCTCGACGTCCGCACTCTCCTGCATGGCCATGGCCTGGTGCAGTTCGGCGTTGAACGGTTCGCCGTGCGGGTCGATCGCCTCGAGGTTGTAGCGCTTGAGGGTGTCGTGGAACATCTTCAGGGTCAGCTCGATGCCTTCACGCATCGGGCGGATGCTCTCGTCTTCGGCGCTGGACAGCTCCAGGCCGCGCTCAAGGCTGTCGATCACCGGCAACAGGTCACCAGCGAATTTCTCAAGGGCGAACTTATGCGCCTTCTCGACATCCTGCTCGGCGCGACGGCGCACGTTCTGAAGGTCTGCGGCGGTGCGCAGGGATTGATCCTGGGCCGCCGCCAGTTGCTCTTCGAGCACCTGCACGCGCGTGCTCAGCTCATCGCCGGCCGCCTCGGCGTTCAGATTCTGTTCATCCAGCGTCTGTTCGTCAGCCATAAAATCTCTCCTTTGCAATTTCGTCAGCGAACTTACTCGCACATCTGCCGGCTATATGGGGTCTGAAAATGCAGCTTCAAGGGCTGATGAACAGTCAGCAGCATTACCCTCATAACCCCTTGCGATCAAAACCCTTACCGAGCAACCGAATCAAACTAAGCACAAGCATTGTCAGGCGATTTCAAAACACTGTATAAATAACCAGACCTTACGCCTGGGAGCCGCCCCAATGCTGGTGCATCTTTCCGTACACAACTACGCCATCGTCGAACACCTGGACCTCGAACTCGCCCGCGGGATGAGCGTCATCACCGGTGAAACCGGGGCCGGCAAATCGATCATGCTCGATGCCCTCGGCCTCACCCTGGGTGATCGCGCCGACAGCGGCGTGGTGCGCCCCGGGGCAGACAAGGCCGACATCCTGGCCACCTTCGACCTGGGCGAAATTCCCGAGGCCCGCGCCTGGCTGGCCGAGCGCGACCTGGACACCGACGGCCCGTGCATACTACGCCGGGTGATCACCGCCGAAGGCCGCAGCCGCGGCTATATAAACGGCACGCCTTGCCCGCTGGGCGACCTCAAGGCCCTGGGCGAGCTGCTGATCGACATCCACAGCCAGCACGAACACCAGTCGCTGCTGAAGACCGACACCCATCGTCGCCTGCTCGACGAATACGCCGGCGCCACCGACCTTGCACGCCAGGTGCAGCTGGCGGCGCAGCGCTGGCGGCAGACCCGCCAGGAGCTCGAGCGGCTGAGCAACTCCGGGGACGAACAGCGCGCGCAGCACCAGTTGCTCAGCTATCAACTCGAAGAGCTGGAAAACCTCAACCTGGGCGAAAACGAACTTGAGCTGCTGGAACAGGAACACAAGAACCTGACCAATGCAGAGGCCCTGTTCGGTATCTGCCGCCAGGTCATCGACCATTGCAGCGAGAGCGACTCGGGCAATGTGCTCAGTGCGCTGACCGTCAGCCTCAATCGCCTGACCGCCGTACAGAATGCCCCCAAGGCGCTGGCCGAGGCGGCCAACATGATCGCCAGTGCGCAGATTCAGGTGGAAGAAGCAGTGGGCGAGCTCAACCGCTTTCTCGACCATTTCGACGCCGACCCCGCGCGGCTGCAGCAGCTGGAAGAACGTCTCGACGCCCTGTACACCCTGGCGCGCAAACACCGCGTGCACCCCAGCGAGCTGGCCGACCTGCAGCAACGACTGATGGAGGAGCTCGAAGGCCTCAACGCCAACGACGAGTCCATTGCCCGACTGGGTGACGAACTTGCCGCCTATGCCCGCCACTACCAGGAAAAGGCCTCGGAGCTGAGCCGCCTGCGCCAGCAGGCCGCGACCCAGCTGGCTGGCGCGGTGGAGCTTGAGATTCAGCGCCTGGGCATGCCTGGCGGACGCTTCAGCATCGAACTTCGCCCCAACAGTGGCGAAGACTTGTTGCCCCAGGGCCTGGAGCAGGTCGAACTGCTGGTCAGCGCCAACCCCGGCCAGCCGCTCAAGGCACTGGCCAAGGTGGCTTCCGGGGGTGAATTGTCACGGATCAGCCTGGCAATCCAGGTCATTACCGCTCAGACCTCGCGCATTCCGACCCTGGTGTTCGACGAAGTCGACGTGGGTATCGGCGGCCCGACTGCGGAAATCGTGGGGCAGCTGTTGCGTCGCCTGGGCGAGCGTGGGCAGGTATTGACGGTCACCCACCTGCCGCAGGTAGCCGCGCAGGGCCACCATCACCTGTTCGTGCACAAGGTGCGCAACAGCGATGCGACCCATACGGCGGTGGCGAGCCTGGGCAAACGTGAGCGGGTCGAAGAAGTGGCGCGCATGCTGGGCGGCATCGACCTGACCAAGGAATCGCTGGCGCATGCCAGAAAGATGGTCGTCACCAGCAAAGCCTGAGTGCCCCCGCAGGAGCCGGCCTTGCCGGCGTACAACATTACAGCCCCCACAAAGCACGAAGGCGACCCCAGGGTCGCCTTCAATGCCGTGCAATTCAAAGCAAAGTGCTTACTTTTTCTTGCGCACGTACAGCACGAGATTGTGATCTACCAACTCGTAGCCGTGCTCCAGCACGATTTCCTTCTGGCGCTTTTCAATTTCGGCATCGAAGAACTCGATGACTTCGCCAGACTCCACGTTGACCATATGGTCGTGGTGGCCGCCGTCGGCCAGTTCAAACACTGCATGACCGCCGTCGAAGTTGTGACGAACGACAAGACCTGCCGCCTCGAACTGGGTCAGAACACGGTAAACCGTGGCCAGACCGACGTCCTCGCCTGCCTCCATCAACGCCTTGTAGACGTCTTCAGCACTCATGTGGCGCTGCTCGGTGGAGTCGAGCATCTGTAGAATCTTGACTCGAGGCAGGGTCACCTTGAGACCGGCTTTGCGTAATTCGCTATTTTCAACCATGGTCAGCTTTCTCGCCGATGCTGCTTCGCAGCTTCTCTGAATACGGGTATGATCGGGGTTTACGTTGTCCAGCCAAGATAGTGGAAGTCGCCCACCGATGCAAAACACCAAGCTCTTGCTAACCAGCCTCACCTTTGTGGGACTGCTCGCACTCGCCGGTTGCTCGTTCCCCGGGGTTTACAAAATCGACATCCAGCAGGGCAATGTCGTCACGCAGGACATGATAGACCAATTGCGGCCGGGAATGACCCGCCGGCAAGTACGGTTTATCATGGGCAACCCTCTGATCCAGGACACCTTCCACACCAACCGTTGGGACTACCTGTACAGTCTGCAACCAGGTGGGGGCGAGCGCCAGCAGGAACGGATGAGCGTGTTCTTCAACGAGAACGACCAGCTCGCCAGCCTGTCGGGTGACTTCATGCCGGGTGTGAGCCGCGATCAGGAAATCCTTGGCGGCGCAGCGGGCACCACTGTCAGCCCTGCCGAAGGCGAGACACCTGCCAAGCAGGAAGCCCCCGCCAAGCCTGGCTCGCTGGAAGACACGATCCAGCGCGACGTCGATACCATCGAAGTCATCCCGGTTCCAGTGCCGGAACCGCTGGACACCTCGCCGCAGTAAGCAAGGCGCAGGCAATAAAAAGCCCGGATCATTCCGGGCTTTTTCATGCGCGGCGTTTCACCGCTTGGCCTTCTTGAACACCCTGGCTACCTTGGCCGCGCGCTGTTTGCGCACCTCCTTGGGGTCGATCAGCAGCGGCCGATAGAGCTCGATCCGATCACCCGCCTCGACCGGATGCTGCGACGCAACCACCTTGCCAAAGATACCCATCGGGCAATCCCCGATCGACACGCCCGGCAACTGCCCGGCGATGCCCGACAAGCGAACCGCCTCGCTCACCGACGTACCCGCTGGCACCTCCAGCGCCAGCAACAGCTGCTGCTCGGCGGTGGCGTAGACCACTTCGATGGGCAGCATCGGCTCAGCCATTGAGTTGCTTGGCCCGCTGGCAGAACGCATCCACCAGGGTGTTGGCCGCCTGGTTGAAGATCGGCCCCAGGGTGGCGCGCACCAGCGGCCCGGCGTAATCGAACGACAGGTCCAGGCTGATCTTGCAGGCCTTGTCGCCGAGTGCCTTGAACGTCCACAGCCCGTGCAGCTGATTGAACGGCCCCTCCTCAAGGTTCATCTCGATGGACTGCCCTGGCACCAACTCATTTCGCGTTACAAAACTCTGGCTCATGCCGCCCTTGGCCGCCTCGACTCGCGCTCGCATCAGGGTCTCGCTCTGCTCCAGCACCGTGCTGGAGGAGCACCACGGCAGAAACTCCGAATAGCGGGCGACGTCATTCACCAGGTCATACAGCGCCTGAGCGGGGTACGGCAACAGTGCCGAACGTTGAATATGGGTAGTCATCCAGGCGTCACTTCCAAAGCTGAGCGGTAAACACGATGCGAATGCCGAGGGGCGCCACATAGCGCATCAAGAGGAAAAACAGCGCGTATTGTCCGGGATTCACTCCAACGGCTCAAGCGTACCGCTACCCCGTAGCCGACAGCGCGACGACTGCCTATAATGCCGCCCCTATGGCTAAACAAAAGAAGCATCCGACAGGGACCATCGCGCAGAATAAAAAAGCGCGTCACGATTACTTCATCGAGCACAAGTTCGAGGCCGGATTGGTCCTGTCCGGTTGGGAAGTAAAAAGTCTGCGTGCCGGCAAGGCGCATCTTGTGGACAGCTACGTGCTGCTCAAGGACGGTGAAGCATGGCTGATGGGTTGCCATATCACCCCCCTGACCGCAGCCAGCACCCACGTGATCGCCGACCCGACCCGTACCCGTAAACTGCTGCTCAATCGCCGCGAGCTGGAGCGCCTGTTCGTGGGCGTACAGCAGAAGGGCTATACCTGCGTGGCCTTGTCGATGTACTGGAGCAAGCACTTGATCAAGTGCGAGATTGCCCTGGGCAAGGGCAAGAAGGAATACGACAAGCGCGATACCCAGCGCGAGCGTGATTCCGATCGCGAGTTGCAGCGCGCCGTGCGCAGCAAGGGCCGCGACGAGTAGGCACGCCTGCTCTAGCCACTTTGCCGGCAAGGCCGGCTCCTACAGGCCAAGCGAAACCCTGTAGGAGCCGGCCTTGCCGGCGAAAGCCGCAACGCTTGTCTAGCGCCCGTTGCGCCGCTCTGCCCGCGCGACCCGCTGCACTTCCTGACGCACCTCTTCGAGCACCTCCTGCACATACAGAATGTGCTGGCTCGACACCTCCCGTGCATCCTGCGCACGCCCTTCGACAATCGCCAGGTACAGGTCCCGGTGCTGCGCAATCAGCATGTCGCGGGTCTCGCTGCGTTGCTTGTACATACCGCCGATGTTGGTCACCACGTTGCGCTTGAGCAGGTCGAACAACCCGCGAATGGTATGCAGCAGCACCGCGTTATGGCTGGCCTCGGCAATCGCCAGGTGGAACGACGCATCCGCCGCCCCTTCCTCGGCGCGGCTCACCTCATCGGCACGCGCATAACAGTCCTGCAGCGCATCGAACGCCACCTTCAACCGCTCGCGATCCACCGCGGTGGCACGCAATGCGGCGTAATAGGCACACGACGCCTCCAGCGTATGACGAAACTCCAGCAGGTCGCGTTCGACCTCCGGATTGTTCTCCAGCAATTGCAACAAGGGGTCGCTGAACGTCGAACCCATCGACTGGGCAACATAATTGCCGCCGCCCTGTCGACTCACCAGCATGCCCTTGGCTACCAGCTTCTGGATCGCCTCGCGCAACGACGGGCGTGACACCCCGAACTGCTCGGCCAGTTGCCGCTCGGCCGGCAACCGCTCACCGGCGGTCAAGGTGCCTTCAAGAATCATCCCCTCAAGCCGCTCGACGATATCGTCGGACAAACGGCGTTGGCGGACCTGGTTGAAAACCATCACATGCTCTCCACAATCCCGAGTTCGTTCGGGGCCGCTTATTTTGGCCTATCGGTGCCCACGCCACACCCACCAGTTGGCGAATTTCGAAGCCGCTCAGCCGACCTTTTTTCAACCGTCCGACGAAAGTTTTAGCGGGGCAAATTGACACACCCACCACAGGGCTCTTAACCTAGCGGCTCGACATTGTAAATTGGTATGACCAATTAGCCAATGCCACTGCATGACCAACAACAATTAGGGGCCACCCCATATGCAAACCTGGCAACAACTCTATAGTCCGCTTGGTAGTCTCGGCCTGTCCGCCCTGGCGGCAGTCATCCCTATCGTGTTCTTCTTCCTGGCGCTGGCCGTGTTCCGCCTCAAGGGTCATGTGGCAGGCAGCATCACGCTGGCGCTGTCGATCCTGGTCGCCATCTTCGCCTTCCAGATGCCCGCCGACATGGCCCTGGCTGCTGCCGGGTACGGTTTTGCCTATGGCCTGTGGCCCATCGCCTGGATCATCGTCGCGGCGGTGTTCCTGTACAAACTGACGGTCAAGAGCGGCCAGTTCGAAGTGATCCGCAGCTCGGTGCTGTCGATCACCGACGACCAGCGTCTGCAGGTTCTGCTGATCGGCTTCTGCTTCGGCGCCTTCCTGGAAGGCGCGGCAGGCTTCGGCGCACCCGTGGCCATTACCGCTGCACTGCTGGTGGGCCTGGGTTTCAACCCGCTGTACGCCGCCGGCCTGTGCCTGATCGCCAACACCGCCCCGGTGGCCTTCGGCGCCCTGGGTATCCCGATCATCGTGGCCGGCCAGGTCACCGGTATCGACGCCTTCAAGATCGGCGCCATGACCGGTCGTCAATTGCCGTTGCTGTCGCTGTTCGTGCCGTTCTGGCTGGTGTTCATGATGGACGGCCTGCGCGGCGTCAAGGAGACCTGGCCTGCAGCCCTGGTGGCCGGCCTGAGCTTCGCCGTCACCCAGTACTTCACCTCCAACTTCATCGGCCCGGAACTGCCGGACATCACCTCGGCACTGGCCAGCCTGATCTCCCTGACCCTGTTCCTCAAGGTCTGGCAGCCCAAGCGCTCGATGACCACCGCCACCGGCAGCGTCGGTGCAGCCGTGGTCAACGGTGGCGGCAGCCAGCCTTCGCCTTACAGCTTTGGCGAGATCTTCAAGGCCTGGTCGCCGTTCCTGATCCTCACCGTGCTGGTCACCATCTGGACCCTCAAGCCATTCAAGGCAGCCTTTGCCGCCGGTGGTTCGATGTACAGCTGGGTGTTCAACTTCGCTATCCCGCACCTTGACCAGCTGGTGATCAAGACCGCGCCGATCGTCGCCGCCCCGACCGCCATGCCGGCGGTGTTCAAGCTCGACCCGATCTCGGCCACCGGTACCGCGATCTTCTTCTCCGCGCTGCTGTCGATGCTGGTGCTGAAGATCAACTTCAAGACCGGCCTGACCACGCTGAAGGAAACCTTCTTCGAACTGCGCTGGCCGATCCTGTCGATCGGCATGGTGCTGGCCTTTGCCTTCGTCACCAACTACTCGGGCATGTCGTCGACCATGGCCCTGGTACTGGCCGGCACCGGCGCAGCGTTCCCGTTCTTCTCGCCGTTCCTTGGCTGGCTGGGCGTGTTCCTGACCGGTTCGGACACTTCGTCCAACGCGCTGTTCAGTTCGCTGCAGGCCACCACCGCGC
Organism: Pseudomonas palmensis; assembly: GCF_049942755.1. Classification (NCBI taxonomy): domain Bacteria; kingdom Pseudomonadati; phylum Pseudomonadota; class Gammaproteobacteria; order Pseudomonadales; family Pseudomonadaceae; genus Pseudomonas; species Pseudomonas palmensis. The sequence continues at coordinate 3,046,653 of NZ_CP187958.1, read as the reverse complement.
ACCAGATCGGGGTCAACGACACCTTGCTGGTGGCCGCCAACACCAGCGGCGGCGTTACCGGCAAGATGATCTCGCCACAGTCCATCGCCGTGGCATGTGCGGCCACCGGGCTGGTTGGCAAGGAGTCGGACCTGTTCCGCTTCACCCTCAAGCACAGCTTGTTCTTCGCCACCATCGTCGGCCTGATCACCTTGATCCAGGCGTACTGGCTGACCGGCATGCTGGTTCACTAAAGTGAAAGAGGCCAGGCGCCCCAAGGGCGCCCGGCAGCTGCCCCTTTCAACCGACGCTGCGAGACACCATGATCATTTCAGCCTCTACCGACTACCGCGCCGCAGCCCAACGCAAGCTGCCGCCCTTCCTGTTCCACTACGCCGACGGCGGCGCCTACGCCGAGTACACCCTGCGCCACAACGTCGAAGACCTGGCCAGCATCGCCCTGCGCCAGCGCGTCCTGAAGAACATGTCCGAGCTCAGCCTCGAGACCCGCCTGTTCGATGAAACCCTGAGCATGCCCGTGGCCCTGGCACCGGTCGGCCTGACCGGCATGTACGCCCGGCGTGGCGAAGTGCAGGCGGCACGTGCCGCGGCGGCCAAGGGCATCCCCTTCACCCTGTCGACCGTGTCCGTGTGCCCGATCGAGGAAGTGGCCCCGGCCATCGACCGGCCCATGTGGTTCCAGCTCTATGTGCTCAAGGACCGCGGCTTCATGCGCAATGCCCTGGAGCGTGCCAAGGCCGCCGGCGTGACCACCCTGGTGTTCACCGTGGACATGCCCGTACCCGGCGCACGCTACCGTGACGCCCACTCCGGCATGAGCGGCCCTAACGCACCGCTGCGGCGCATGTGGCAGGCCATGACCCACCCCCAGTGGGCGCTGGATGTAGGCCTGCTGGGCAAGCCCCACGACCTTGGCAACATCTCCAAATACCGCGGTAGCCCCACCGGCCTGGCCGACTACATCGGCTGGCTGGGCGCCAACTTCGACCCGTCGATTTCCTGGAAGGACCTGGAATGGATCCGCGAGTTCTGGGATGGCCCGATGGTGATCAAGGGTATTCTCGACCCGGACGACGCGCGTGACGCCGTGAAGTTCGGTGCCGACGGCATCGTGGTGTCCAACCACGGCGGTCGCCAGCTTGACGGCGTGCTGTCCAGCGCCCGTGCCCTGCCGGCCATCGCCGATGCGGTCAAGGGCGACCTGAAGATCCTCGCCGATTCCGGTATCCGCAGCGGCCTGGACGTGGTGCGCATGATCGCCCTTGGCGCAGACACCGTACTGATCGGCCGTGCCTTCCTCTATGCCCTCGCCACCGCAGGCGAAGCCGGCGTGAAGAACCTGCTCGACCTGTTCGAAAAGGAAATGCGCGTGGCCATGGTGCTGACCGGCGCCAAGTCCATCAGCGAGATCACTCGCGATTCGCTGGTACGCGAATTCGGCGCCTGACCGCCTGCCCCATCACCGCCTGATTGTCCGGGGCACGCGGCGCGATAGACGCCGTGGCCCCGCGAGGAGTTTGCATGAGCCTGCCCACCGCGTTTCTCGACTCGGTTGAACGCCTGATCCCCCGTGAGCGCCGCTTCGACGACCCCACGTCTACCCTGGCCTTCGGTACCGACGCCAGCTTCTACCGGCTGATCCCCAAGCTGGTGGTGCGCGTGGAAAGCGAAGACGAAGTGGTGGGCCTGCTCCAGCTGGCCCAGCGCGACCGCGTGCCGGTGACCTTCCGCGCCGCCGGCACCAGCCTGTCGGGCCAGGCCATCAGCGACTCGGTGCTGATCGTGCTGGGCGACAACTGGAACGGTCGCGAGATTCGCGAGCAAGGCCGGCAGATCCGCCTGCAACCCGGCGTGATCGGCGCCCAGGCCAACGCCTGGCTGGCGCCGTTCGGACGCAAGATCGGCCCCGACCCGGCGTCCATCAACGCCTGCAAGATCGGCGGCATCGTTGCCAACAACGCCAGTGGCATGTGCTGCGGCACCGCCCAGAACACCTACCACACCCTGGCCGGCCTGCGCCTGGTGCTGGCCGACGGTACCCGCCTGGACAGCGAAGACCCGGCCAGCGTCGCGGCCTTCCAGAGCAGCCATGCCGACCTGCTCGAATCGCTCGCGCGCCTGGGCCGCGAGACCCGCGCCAACACCGAACTGGCCGCGAAAATCCGCCACAAGTACCGGCTCAAAAACACCACCGGCCTGTCGCTCAACGCCCTGGTCGACTACGACCAGCCACTGGACATCCTCAACCACCTGCTGGTGGGCTCCGAGGGCACCCTGGGCTTCATCAGCGCGGTTACCTACGACACCGTGATCGATCACCCGCACAAGGCGTCGGCGCTGATCGTGTTCCCGGACGTGGAAACCTGTTGCACAGCCGTCACCGTGCTGAAAAGTCAGCCGGTATCGGCCGTGGAACTGCTCGACCGGCGCAGCCTGCGCTCGGTGCAGGACAAGCCCGGCATGCCGGCCTTCGTGCAGCAGCTGTCCGAGGGTGCGTGCGCCCTGCTGATCGAGTCCCGCGCTGCCACCCAGACACTGCTGCACGAGCAGCTGGGCCTGATCATGGCCTCGCTGGCGCAATTTCCGGTCGAGAAACAGGTCGACTTCACCGAAGACGCCAAGGAAAACGCCAAGCTCTGGGCCATCCGCAAAGACACCTTCCCGGCCGTCGGCGCCGTGCGCAAGACCGGCACCACGGTCATCATCGAAGACGTGACCTTCCCGGTCGAGCAACTGGCCATCGGCGTCAACCGCCTGATCGAGCTGTTCGAGCGGCACCACTATGACGAAGCCATCCTGTTCGGCCATGCGCTGGAGGGCAACCTGCACTTCGTGTTCACCCAGGGTTTCAACAGTACCGAAGAGGTCGCCCGCTACCAGGCGTTCATGGACGACGTGGCGCACCTGGTGGCCGTCGAATTCGGCGGTTCGCTCAAGGCCGAACATGGCACCGGGCGCAACATGGCGCCGTTCGTCGAACTGGAATGGGGCCACGATGCCTACCAGCTGATGTGGACGCTCAAGCGCCTGCTCGACCCCAACGGTATCCTCAACCCGGATGTGGTGCTCAGCGACGACCCGCAGATCCACCTTAAAAACCTCAAGCCGTTGCCCGCCGCCGACGAGATCGTCGACAAGTGCATCGAGTGCGGCTTCTGCGAACCGGTATGCCCGTCCAAGGGGCTGACCCTGAGCCCGCGCCAGCGCATCGTGATGTGGCGCGACATCCAGGCCAAGAAGCGCGCCGGGGTCGATACCACCGCGCTTGAACGCGATTACCAGTACCAGGGCATCGACACCTGCGCCGCCACCGGCTTGTGCGCCCAGCGCTGCCCGGTAGGCATCAACACCGGCGAACTGGTGAAGAAACTGCGCGCCCAGGCTGCCAGCCACGTGAAGACAGCCGACTGGCTGGCGGAGCATTTCCACACCGCGCTAAGCGGCGCCCGCCTCACCCTGCGCGCAGCCAACGGTGCCCGCCGCCTGTTGGGCGCGCCACGTCTGGCCCGCATCAGCCAATCGCTGAGCAAAGCCAGCAACGGCCGCCTGCCGCTCTGGACGCCGGCCATGCCGCAGCCCCTGCAGCCCATCCAGTTCAGCCCGGCGAGCAACGATGCGCGGCCCCGCGTGGTGTACCTGGCGGCCTGCGTATCGCGCGTCATGGGCCCGGCCGCTGGCGATCGCGAACAGACCTCGCTGCTGGACAAGACCTGCGGCCTGCTGGAGAAGGCCGGCTACCAGGTGGTGTTCCCCGAGAACCAGGACAGCCTGTGCTGCGGCCAGCCGTTCGCCTCCAAGGGCTATGCCGAACAGGCCGAGCACAAGCGCCAGGAACTGATCGGCGCGCTGCTGCATGCCAGCCGCGGCGGGCTCGACCCGATCTACTGCGACACCAGCCCGTGCACCTTGCGTCTGGTGCAGGACCTCAAGGACTCGCGCCTGGACCTGTATGACCCGGTGCGCTTCATCCGCACCCACCTGGTGGACAAGCTGGAGTTCACCCCGCAGGACGCACCCATTGCCGTGCACGTGACCTGCAGCACCCAGCACCTGGGCGAGAGCCAGGCGCTGATCGACCTGGCGCGGCGTTGCAGCAAAGAGGTGGTGATACCCGAGGGCATCCACTGCTGCGGGTTCGCCGGCGACAAGGGCTTCACCACCCCCGAACTGAACGCACATTCACTGCGCAGCCTAAAGGACGCCGTGCAGTACTGCAGCGAAGGCATCTCCACCAGCCGCACCTGTGAAATCGGCCTGAGCGAGCATGGCGGCATCGACTATCACGGCCTGGTGTACCTGGTGGACCGGGTGACCAGAGCCAGGGCGCTGTGAGCCAAGGCGGCTCCTGCACACCGGCAGGAGCTGGCCTTGCCGGCGAACAGGCCATCTGCCACAACATCCGTCTGAACCCCTGGCATTGGCCGCAGTCCATGCAAATAGGCCCCTTATCCTGAGGCCTTCCCAGCCAAGGAGATTCACATGAAGCGTACTGCGATTACCGGACTGTTCCTCAGCGCCGCACTGCTAGCCTCGCCTGTGTTCGCGGCGGATAAAGACCTGTGTACCAGCAACCTGCAGAAGATCGACGACCAGATGGCAACCATGGGCGCGACCTCCGAAGGGCTGGACGATGCGCTGAAGCAGCACGTGGCTGACGCCAAGGCCGCGCAGGCGGCGGGCAACGACAAGGATTGCATCACCATCAGCGCCAAGGTGCTGTCGCGCCTCGAGAAGACCGACAAGGGCGGCAACGGTCAGTAACCTCGGTGGGCGACCGGACCGGTAGTCGACGTCGCCCGACCGATGGCGTATACTCCGTCACATGCACCCGAAACGGTGCTAGCGCTAGAGCAGTAAAAAATGGGGCCGATTAGGATTCGACGCCGGTGATGAAACTCTAGGTGCATGCCGAGTTGGTAACAGAACTCGTAAATCCACTGTTGCAACTTTCTATAGTTGCCAATGACGAAAACTACGAGGGTTACGCTCTCGCTGCGTAAGCAGCCGAGCCCGCTCTCCTGGTAGCTTCGGCTCCAGCAATCACTAGGGGATGCCTGTAAACCCGAAGTGATTGTCATACAGAACAGGATCGTCGTGTAGCACGTTGGGGGCAAAGCGACTAAAACTTACCCAACTCGTCCAAAGCACCCTGCCCGTCGGGCGGCTGCGGATTAACTCAATAGACACGGCTAAGCATGTAGTACCGACAGCGGAGTACTGGCGGACGGGGGTTCAAATCCCCCCGGCTCCACCAAATTTACATCTAAAGACGTCCACGGACGTCTTTTTTTGTGCCTGAAAGCCAGTAAATAAGGGGCTTTCAACGCCATCGGCGTCCACGGACGTCCATGAGCAGCTACACCTTTTGGCATTCCAAATGGCATTCCAAGCCCGCAGGTGCTAATTTTTGGAATGCCAAAATCAATTCTGGAATGCCAATGTGCGCACAAGCTACCCGCCTCTCTGAACTCAAAATTAAATCTGCCAAGCCGGCTGAAAAGGACTACGTCCTATTCGATGGCGGCGGCCTTCAAATGCGAGTGAGAAGCAATGGCTCAAAACTGTGGAACTTCAACTATCGACACCCTGTGACGAAGAAGCGCATCAACATGGGACTAGGAACCTTCCCTGAAGTCTCGTTAGCGCAAGCACGCAAGCGTTCAGTTGAAGCGAGGGAAGCACTTGCCCACGGCATCGACCCTAAAGAGAAACGGGATGCTGTGCTGCAAGCTAAACAAGCTGCGACTGAGCACACATTCCAGAATGTGGCGACGTCCTGGTATGAGCTTAAGAAAGATGCTGTGACACCAGCCTATGCTGAGGACATCTGGCGCTCGCTAACGTTGCACGTATTCCCGGACTTGGGCTCCACACCGATCTCAGCCATCAGCGCACCTCAAGTCATCAACCTGCTCCGGCCACTCGAAACCAAGGGCAGCCTTGAAACCGTGAAGCGGCTGACGCAGCGGCTCAACGAGATCATGACCTACGGGGTCAACTCGGGACTGATTCACGCGAACCCACTCAGCGGTATCCGCTCCGTCTTCAAGAAACCGAAAAAGAAAAACATGGCGGCACTACCCCCCGATGAGCTGAAAGAACTCATGGTGGCAATCGCCAATGCCAGCATAAAAAGGACAACCCGCTGCCTGATCGAGTGGCAGCTCCACACCATGACACGGCCAGTCGAGGCAGCAACCACCCGCTGGGCAGATATCGACATCGAGAAGAAGGTCTGGACGATTCCTGCGGAGCGCATGAAAAAGCGCCGCGCGCACATTGTCCCGCTCACGGTGCAGGCTCTTGCACTCCTAGAAGCGATAAAACCCTACAGTGGACATCGGGAATTTGTGTTCCCTGCAGACCGAAACCCTCGTACCCACTGCAACAGCCAAACCGCCAACATGGCGTTAAAGCGCATGGGTTTCGAAGGGCGCTTGGTAAGCCATGGCATGCGCTCTATGGCGAGCACCATCCTCAACGAGCACGGCTGGGATCCTGAATTGATCGAGGTTGCGCTTGCCCACGTCGATAAAGACGAGGTACGTAGCGCGTACAACCGAGCAGATTACATAGAACGCAGACGCCCTCTTATGGCGTGGTGGAGCAATCACATTCAGGAAGCTGGTACAGGCAATCTGTCGGTGTCAGCTATCAGAGAAAATCAAGATAAAAAAGTCGTCTCGATACGTTGACCCAACGTCAGCTCCTCGCCCAAAGCGGGCTACGGACATGATGCTACCTCACAGGGTTGCCGATGGTGACCCATTTGCTGTGGTTCACTTGGATCAGTTTTCGTTCATCAGGACCGCCAGCGTCCCAGTTCTTCATAATTTCATTATCGACCTTCCTCGCCCTCTCAAAGCCTGAGGGACCAATACCCGGTTACGTCTACAGCGCTAGATTAATCGACATTGGATCCAAAAATATTTCAAACCTATATCACCTCAATGAACGCCCCGCAGTATCGACTGCTGCAGAGGGATTTGGCGTGCCAGCTTCTACCTCGGCACGCTTATCACTTGAGAGGATCTGCACATGTATACCCCTTGCCCAAGCTGTAACTCTGGACGCGTCATCACTAAAAATATCGGTAAACAAGCAGGCGGCTTGATTGGTGCTGCAGGTGGTGCGGCCAGTGGAGCCGCTGGCGCCCTATCGGGTGCTGAAGTCGGTGCAGTGCTTGGTGTAGTCGGCGGGCCGGTAGGGATTGCCATTGGTGGTATTGCTGGAGCTCTTCTCGGTGGACTGTTTGGCGGAGTGGCAGGCGGGATAGCCGGGGCCACGCTGGGTGAGCAGATCGATGACAAGGTGCTTCACAACTACCAATGCCTGGGGTGCGGTTACAGCTTCAGCGTCAACCACTAAGCCGTCGTGAACACGCGTCGGCGGTTGATGAATCGACGCTCACTCCCATTCATTCGCAAGGAATCATTCCTATGGCTCATCTCATTGAAACCATGGCCTACGCCGGCGCTACTCCTTGGCATGGTCTGGGCAATCAACTACCCCGTAAACAGCCTATCGAGGTGTGGCAACGTGAAGCCGGCATGGACTGGCAAATCCAGGAAAGTACGGTGCACTTCAAGTCGGATACTGTCGGTCACCTTGGCACTATTCACTCTTTCCCCGAACAGAAAGTCCTCTACCGCTCCGACACCAAAGCACCGCTGTCGGTGGTCTCCCAGCGCTACCACACTGTGCAGCCGCGTGAAGTGCTGGAGTTTTATCGCGACCTCACTGAAGCCTCCGGCTACGAGTTAGAAACGGCCGGCGTGCTCAAGGGCGGGCGCAAATTCTGGGCACTGGCGCGTACCGGGCAAGGTGCAGAGCTGAAGGGCAACGACCAGGTCAACGGCTACCTCCTGCTGGCCACCTCCTGTGATGGCACCCTGGCCACCACAGCAACGCCAAACACCGTGCGCGTGGTGTGCAACAACACCCTGACAATCGCCCTGGATGGCAGCAGCCGCGCCATCAAAGTACCGCACAACACTCGCTTTGACCCGAAGACAGTGAAGAGGCAATTGGGCATCGCCGTCTCGCAATGGGACGAGTTTATGTACCGCATGCGCGCACTGTCCGAGCGCAAGGTACAGTGGCATGAGGCATTAGGCTACTTCATGAACGTGATGTGCGAGACCAGCCCGACCGGTGCTCTGCCAGAGCAATTGCCCAACGAGCGCGCCCTACGCAAGGTCCAGGAACTGTACGAGGGGCGTGGTCGCGGCAGCCAACTGGACTCAGCACGCGGCACCGCCTGGGGCCTGCTCAATGCCGTGACCGAGTACGTTGACCACGAACGCCGTGCCCGCAGTAATGAGTACCGCTTGGACTCGGCATGGTTCGGTCAGGGGGCTCAGATCAAGCAACGCGCCCTGAATGCCGCTCTGCAACTCGCAGCCTAACTCTCACTCACATCAATCCTCACGCCCGGTCAGCCTTGTGCTGATCCGGGCGTTTTTATGCCTGCAGGTGAAGACGATGAAAGCAACGTCATTGAATAGCAGCACCCGCAAGAAACGCCCTGCCCTGCGTTTGGTCAGCACCAAAGAGCTGCCGCGCGAGGATTGGCTGCAGATTCGCAAGCAAGGCATCGGCGGTTCGGACGCCGCCGCTGCAGTCGGTCTGAATCCCTACAAGTCGCAGTTGGAACTGTGGCTGGAGAAGACTGGCCGCGACGGCAGCATGCCCAAAGCCGATCCTCAGGATGAGGAAAGCCCGCTGTACTGGGGCAATATCCTGGAGCCTATCGTGGCCTGGCACTACAGCAAGCGCAGCCAGCATAAGGTTCGACGGATCAACGCGGTGCTACAGCATCCCGATCCGGCGCTGCCCTGGATGCTCGCCAACATCGATCGCGAGGTGATCGGCGCCGACGATGTACATATCCTTGAATGCAAAACTGCCGGCATAAACGGGGCACGCCTCTGGAAAGAAGGCGTGCCCGAGTACGTGCAATTGCAAGTCATGCACCAGCTCGCCGTCACTGGCAAGCAGGCCGCTGATGTAGCGGTCCTGCTCGGTGGTCAGCACCTAGAAATCCATCGCATCACACGCGACGAGGCACTGATTGCTCGGCTGATTGATCTGGAGCGGCTGTTCTGGGATTACGTCGTCAGTGACACCCCGCCACCGGCCGATGGCACAGCATCTGCGGAAGCGGCTTTGCGCTGCCTCTACCCCGAGGATAACGGACAGACTCTGGACTTCAGCCAGCACACAGAGCTGGCCAACACTTTCCTGGAACTCAAGTCTATTCGCCAGAACATTGCCCAGCAGGAGACACGTGAAGCGCAGCTCAAGCAGGTTTTGCAGCAGGCCATGGGGGGAGCCACCCGTGCAGAGTTTGCCGGGGGCTACATCAGCTGGAAGAAATCCAAGGACAGCATTGGTCTGGATGTCGAACAGATGCTCAAAGACAAACCATACCTGCAGGCCCGCTATCCCAAGGCCAAAGCCGGAAGCCGTCGCTTCCTGATTGGCTAAAGCTTTCTCCTCAACCTAGCCACCTGGACCGCCCACGTCCCGGTGGCTTTTTTATTTTCAGATCACGGAGTACCACCATGCTCAAAGGTTTAGCCATCACCCCGCCGGTACTCGGGCGCATTTCCATCGGCAAGGTCGTCGAGAAAAACGGCAAGCGCCTACCCAAGAAAGACGATCAATTCACCATCACTTCGCAGGTACATAGCCGTGATGGCTGGTTGCTGCATCCATTCAATGAAGAACTGCGCAATGGCCAGGATGGTAAATTACGCAGCATTCCGATCCGTTTGTTGTTCAACGAACCGGACCTCAACTTTCGCGCGGACTACAGCCTGTTCGACTGTACCACCGGCAGACCGTTGTGCGTCGGCAACGGTAAAACGTGCAAGCGTTTGACCAAGGACGGCATCCAGTCGCTGCCCTGCCCTTCACCCGATGGCTGCCCACTGGCCCAAGGCAATGCCTGCAAACCATACGGTCGGCTGAACGTGGTGATTGGCGATGATGACCCACTGGGCAGCTTTGTCTTCCGAACCACTGGATTCAATAGCATCCGCACCCTGGCCGCGCGCCTGCATTACCTGCAAGCCATCTCGGGCAATCGCCTGGCCTGTCTGCCACTGGAGCTGCGTCTGCGTGGTAAATCCACCCGCCAGAGCCATGGCACGCCGATCTTCTACGTGGATATCACAGTGCGCAGCGGCCTAAGCCTAGAAGACGCCTTGCGCGCCGCCAAGCAACTAGAGGAAACCCGGCAAGCTGCGGGCTTTGACCAGAACACCTTGGATCGCGCGGCCCGACAGGGTTTTAGCAATGGCGCCTTTGAAGACAGCGAGGAGGACACCGGCGCCATCGTCGAGGAATTCTTCCCCAGCATTGAAGACCAGCCAAGCCCTGGAGAGTCCCAAGCCCAACCGGCAACACCTGGAAAACCCTCACTGGCTCAGAAGCTAGAGTCCCAAGCCTCCCGGCACCACGGCAGGCCCTCAATCCAGTAACGCCCCTCTCGACTTCCTTCCGCTCGCACGCATTCACACAGGAATACTCGTATGAAATACCACAAGCTCAAGGCCGGTGAAACAACCGGCACCTATGTCATGGACTCACCTGTCACCGAGGCTGATATCCTGCAAATGGCCCAACAACTGGCAATGAGCCGACTCTCCAAAGGCCGGGCATTGACCGATCCAAAGCAGGTCTTCAGTCACCTACAAACACTGCTGCAATATCATGAGCACGAAGTCTTTGCGTTGCTGTTGCTTGATACCAGGCATCGGGTGATTGCCTTCAGAGAGCTGTTTCGAGGCACATTGGATGGAGCCAGCGTTTACCCACGGGAAGTGGTCAAGATCGTCCTGGAGAACAATGCAGCGGCCGTAATACTGGTCCACAATCATCCCTCCGGTGACCCAGAGCCCAGCCAGGCTGATCGTACACTGACCACCACCCTCAAGAACGCCCTTAATATGATCGGTACCCGGATATTGGATCATGTCATCGTGGGCTATGAGGGCTGTATCTCCTTGGCCGAGCGGGGTTATCTGTAATCGAAAAGTTATTCATGCCATCCGATGGACTGCCCTTGGCCAATGCCAGGGCGGTCTCGGGGGCGGTCCCTTTACTTATTTTTTGTCATGATCGAATGAGCGAACGGGGTGGACGCCCGCATTGGCAAAGTGCCATACCCTCGAACAGCTCGGCCAGGGTGTCGATAAACAGGCTCTTACTAAAGCGCCGAGGACGGAGAGGAAGTGGTAGTTGCCTTCCTCAATCAGCATAGGGCGATGCCGGTCTTGTCGACGTAGTAGCAGCCATCCTGGCGAATGCGTGCGGAGGTCTGGAAACGATAGGCAGCTTCTTGCGAGACATGGCGGGCGACCTGTAGACAGATGTGGCGATTTTAGGTCAGACGGTTGAACTGACCGAGCAGTATTCAATCAACATACTCAAACCCGAACATACGTCACATTGAACTCCTTGCACTGCCGATGCCGCTGCATCCGGTTGGCAAAGTTGAATGCGTCGTTGAGCTCAAAGCGCTGGAAGATATCGAGCCCTCGACTCAGCACGAGCTTCCAGCCGTGATCAGTCGTGATGTCCCGATCATGCTTGGTGCCTGTGGCATCGTATTCCCAAGTGAAATGAATACCTACGCTGCTGCAGGCATCAGCGATCTTTTGCAGGCTTTCAGTCTGCCGCTCGCCGTTGAACTCATCCTCGACGGTCACGACATGCACTTCCACTTCATCCTCTTCCTCTCGCTGTTTGCTGACAGTTTCCAGCAGTTCCATCAGGTTGCGCAGCTGGTGAAATAGCCGCAGGTAGGGGTCGGTAATCTTGATGTGTGTTGCCCCAGCCAAGTAGGGGCCGAACAACTTGTCGAAGGTCACGCCGCGCTGGTTTTCCTGGAAAGCCAGGTGCTGCTCCCTCAGCTCAGGCTCTTTGCTCCGCGGCGCAGCAGGCCGCACAGGCGCTGCCGTGGCGACGTGGCCATCCTCCGTCGCCACTGTGGCTTCGATGCTTCCGAAGAGGTCGATCTCGGCCATCTCGGCAGCCACACGGCGGTGGTACTGATTCGGGTACTCCCCCTCTTCCAACGTACACACCAGCTTTTCCTGGCCATCAGCCCCTTGGTAGGCAAAACGTACCGCTGGGTAGGTCGTATCGATGCGTAACAACTGATCCTTGACGCGCTTGCGTCCTTCGATAGCACAGCGCAGCACCTCCTCCACCTCGGTTTTCGAGGCCTCTCCGTGTGGGTAGAGGATCTTCATCAGCCCGGAGAAAGTCTTGTTGATACCGTCACGGTCACGGGTGGAAATGTCGTCTGAAAGGCTGAACATCCCCTTGTAGCGATCCGAAAAGTCATGGCTACGCAGCGAGCGGAGGATCTCGGCCAGATAGTCCACTACGAAGCCGTAACCCGAGGAGAACATCTCGCCACGGATCACATCCACTTCCCAGCCGGGAATGTAGCTGTGCAGGCGGTCGAGGAAGGCCGAGTCGTGGAACTTCTCAGGCAGCGGGTCGAACAGATCGCTGTGCTTGAGCATGTATGGCACGGTGTGGTCGGTGTTGCCGACGAACACCATGCTGGCTTCCGCTCCGAGGGTTTCCACGCCCCGCGAGAACGACTTGTTGGCCATGTAGTTCTTCATGATATCGACCAGCGCCTTGTCCACGCGCTTCTGCTTGCCGGCGAACTCGTCGAAGGCCACCACATCCCAGTAGCCCACCAGACCGAGCTTGCCCGTGCCGTTGTGGACGAACAGCTTAGGCACCGTCACCTCGCCACCGGAGATCAGGATGCCGTGAGGCGAGAACTCTGAGTAGACATGCGACTTGCCGGTGCCCTTCGGCCCCAGCTCGATCAGGTTGTAGTTGCGCTCGCAGAACGGAATCAGACGGATCAGCTGCAGCAGCTTGTTGCGCTTGCCGAACATCTGAGGGTTGAAGCCGACGCTCTGGATCAGCAGGTCGATCCACTCATCGGTGGTGAACTGCTTGCGGGCATCCAAGTAGCCCTCGAAGTCGAAGCGGGAGATCTGAATCGGCTTGAGCGATGCCAGCACCCACGGTGAGGCCGACTTGTCTTCGGTGTACTCGTACTCCAGATCGGCGATGCACCACACGCCGCCGACCAGCAGCTTCTGGTGGGCCTTCACCGTACTGGAGTCGATCAGCACCTTCTTGATTCCGAGGTTGGCGAATTCCGCCTCGTACACGTCATCCTTGTCGTTTAGGGAGACACTGACGCGGTCGATCACCTTGTGCCGGCCTTTCTCCTTGATAATCGAGCGTACCAGACCTGCTTCATTGCGATGCACATAGTGCTTGCGCAGGATCTCCTTGACCGTCTCGATGCCGGCCTGGATCGTGGCCTCGTCGTTGGTGGCGCAGTACTGGCCCAGCAGATACTCCAGCACATAGGAGGGCACGATGGCGTTGCCCTTCACCGCCTTGACCAGATCCTTGCGGACGACCAGGCCGGCGAAATGCTGATTGATCTTGTCATCGAGCTGACTCATGAAGGCTCCCGCTTAAAAGTCGAATTCACTGGTGAACGAACGACGAATCGTATACCGAGCAGCCTTGTACCGGGTGAAATGCGAGGTGCCTTCCACTTGCTCTTCAAGCCGCAGCTCCACCTGCTGGTTGTTCGCCTCCTCAGCCTGCCGACTTAGGATGAAGCGTACCGACAGCTCGCGCTCACGCGGATTATCCGACGCGAAGTCGAAGGTCAGCTCATGCGCATCCGAGATCAACTCACCGTCCAGCGTATACAAGCCTGCGCGTAGTCGGCGGGGTTGCTTCTTCTCGGTGACTGCCTCGGTCTGATACAGCACCACGGCCAACTGTCCGGTGGTGATGGTCTTGCCGCCAGCGCCGATGAACTCGACTTCCACACGGCCCACATCGCTCTGGCGTTTCTTGTTGATGCGGACGACCGGAATCACCACCTCCTGCAGCGTCGCCCCGCCATGCACGAAGCGGCTGCCGGAGCCCTTCAGACGCAGACGGTTGATGGACTTGGGTATCTGCACCTCCAGAGTTCCCTCCAGACCCAGCTGGTCAGGGCTGAAGGTCTTGAAACCGGCCTGGCTACGCAAGCCACGCCCCAGTACAAAGCGCCGGTCGCGATACAGCACCTCATCACCATCCGGCTCGCTGCTGAGGAAGTCGCTCTCCTCCAAGAGACGGTTCTGGTAGATGAAGCCGTGGTCTGCAGTGATCAGCAAATTGCTGGCATTGGAATTGGTCAGTTTCTTCACCAGGCGAACCAACTCGGACAAGGTTTCCTCAGCCGCCGCAAATACCCGCTCCTCGGTATCACGAGTATCGCCGGTCTTGTCGATCAGGTTGTGATAGACATAGACCACATCGTTGTCACGCAGCAGGGATCGAGAGTCGGCCTGGTTCATCGCCAGCAGATCCTTTGCCAGGACTACTGCAGAGTTCGGCACCACTGCTGCTAGGATCTTGCCACGATTGGCTGTCCCCTGAGCGCTCTGCCCATTCACCACTGCGTCGCCGCTGTCGTTTTCAGCCAGCTGCAGTGTCTGGTTGGGCAACAGTGCCGCCATGCCCAGCTGGGTGTAGCTCGGCAGCATCGACAGTGCCGGCTCTAGCTCGGCTTCGAAGCGATCCTCGCGGCGAATCAGGCTTTGTAGCTCCTCGCCAATCTCGTAGCGGAAAGCATCTGAGATAACCACGCAGACCTTGGTCCTGCGCTCGACGAATGGCTTCACGTAGCGGCCAAAAAAATTCCGCTGCAGCATGATCGGTGTAGCTTCCCAGCGCTGGGCGGCATCGACGTGCTGCTGCCAGCGGTCATTGAGACGCACCAGGAAGTTGTTGATGTACAGGTTCTCGACCTGGGTGTTGAGCTCCTCCAGCAAAGAGGCCTGCCCCGACTCGCGGGCATGGTAGATGAACTTACGGTACAGCTGATCCAGCCGATACCAGCTCTGAGCATACTTCTCCACGCCATCGCTCAGCGACGTCATCTCCAACTTTGTCGTATCCAGCAACTGCAGAAGCTGCGCAGCATGGTCAACCGACAGGTAGACATCCTCGAAGTGAGCAAACCAGTGGCTCTGCCGGCGCTGGCGTAAACACTGCGCGACCTCCTGCGCAGTCACCGTCCTCGCTACCACCGCATGTACCATCTCGCTGAGGATCTTGCGGTCGATCAGCTCAAAGTAATCCAGCTCCATCAGCTTGCGGTAGTCGAGTCCATGCAGCCGGTCGCCGATCTGCAGCACTTCGGCGCACTTCTCGGAGAGCAGCTCGAAGCTCTGCTCATGGGAGCGACTGTCCTTCCAGCGCTTGAGAAATACAAGCGATTCGGCCGATAGACGTGCCTTGTGCTCTGGATCGGTGCCCATCAGGAAACAGGCCTTGAACAGCTCGATGACGAAGTCGCGCAGGCCTGCCCTTTCCGAGACATAACCGTAGGCACGCTTCATCTGCTCCCAGAGGAAACTGCTCAGGCCACAGCTCTCGATCAGCTTAATCTGCGCATCGCCGGCACTGGCCAGCTCGGCCAGTAGCTTCTCCAGGATCACATCCAGGCGCGGCGCAGTGTCGGCGCAGACCGCAAGCATCTTGAGACGCAGCATATTGTCCGAGTCCCCCTGCTGCTGCAGCTTGCGCAGATCCTCGCGCCGCTTGGCGGCCTGGAAGAACGCGACATGGGCCTCCAGCAACGGATAGCAATCTGGCCCCAGTTCCAGCTCGGCCAGCCACAGGGCGACCTGATCGGTACGGAAGCAGTTGCCACTGGCCAACTGCACATCGAGCAACCAGTTTTCCAGATGCGGCGGCTCAGCACCCTCGCGATAAAGCAGGAACTTCTGCTCCAGCTGCTCGCGCAGAATGCGGTACTTCACGCCGAACTCGTTGTTAGCCAGCTCGATCTTTTCGACCCCCGAAAGCTCCAGCGCCTCAAAGTCAGCGCGGAACTCCAGCCTGTTGTCGTACCAAAAGACGATGCGCTGCTTGTCGAATAGGTTGGTTAGCGCCTGGGTGATTTTTGGGTTGCTCATGCCACTGCCTCAAATTCTTCCTCGTCATCCAGCACCTCTTCGGATACCGGCAGCGCCCCGCTGACCACCACATTACAACGCAGACGCTGCAGGAGGACCTCACGCCGTGCATTGCAGAACGCCTGGAAGTCCTCGAAGCGCAGGCTGTCTCCCTCTTCCAGCAGCAGATCAGATGGTTTGATGCCACACCTTTTTTCAGCAAGCCATTCGTACAGCGGCATATCCTTCTTCGATCGATTCTGCGAGGCATTAAGCAGGTGCAGATTGGCAATCGAGTTCCAGTTGAGCGGGTTCCGGTAAAACGCCAGCCGCTCGGGGTCATTCTTAAGGAAACCTTGTTTGGAAAGCTCTGTCTGGGTAAAAGCGCTTTTCGGGTGTAGATGATCAATGTCCAACTGCAGGTTTTCATTGATTTCGGGAAAGAGCAGACTCAGCACAGAGCGACACCGCGAGTCCCCATGCTGGATCTCGAGCAACCCTCTGAGGTACGCCTCGTCGAAGCGCAGATCCTTATTGGTCGCAGTGAATGCTTGGATGATTTCATCCAGAGGGAATGCTTTCTTGCTAAGGTGCTTGGCAAGCAGACGCTGCATTCTTGTGAGCACGCCATCGGCTTGACCACCAAACACCCCACGCAGAAGCACCATGTGCAACCAACGCGATAGAGCAAGGCGCTCCTCGCGCAGATGGTTGATATTGTTGATGCTCTGGTATAGCGGTTTATCCTGGAATATCTGCTTGTACAGGTAGAAGGCCAGAGGAATGACCGCATTCTTTGCTCTCAGCGAATGGTCATTCAGTCCGAAAAGACGCAACAGCTTGAAGGTTTCCACGATACAGGCCCGGATCTGCGGCCATTGCGCCTGAATGACGCCAACCTGATCAGCGTCGAAATTCTTGACCTTGAATCGCACATCAGCGCCGGTCAGCATCAGACAGGTCTTTAGAATCCAGTCACGTCCGACCGAGAACTGCATCTCCGAGCTCTGCCTGACCTCAGCGACCAGCTCGTCGATGTCCTTACGGGCATCGCCCTGCCAGTTGGCAATGGCGATCGACATCAACAGGTCGGAAAACGCCAGAGGTGTCCCTCCGCTGTTGGTACGAATGAACACGTCAAGGACATGATCGATGTCCTGGCTCTCTTCGTTGTAGAAGTGGATGACCTCTTCCCGCCTGACCAGGTAATACAGGCGATTCAGGGTCTTGACTGCAAACCTATTGGTATCCAGCCCCTGCTCCGTCAGGTACGGAAGTACGACTTCCATCAGGATCTCATCATCAGAGCGCACATCAGGTAGGCTCAAGACCTTACCCACTTCGAACCAAAACGAGGCCCTGTCACTCTTGTACGATGCGACCTGCTTCTCGGTCAGGAAGCGAAAGTCATACTGAGACATCGACTCGTTGTCATCCCCTTCGACGCCCTTGCTAAGATTGAGGTACAGCCGGCGAGGCGGGAGCGCCTGATCGTTGCGAGTATTGGGCCACCAGATTCGCGGCTGCTTATAGGCATAAGTGCCTTTCAAGCCGATATAGATGGAGGTCAGCCGCTGCTGCCCGTCGATGACTGCCTTGAAGTCTTTGAAGTCTCCCTGGGTGGGGACGTAGTCGTTGGACTCCTTGAAGCGCTGGCAGTAGTCGATCAGGAAGCTGTAGAAGCGGTATTTGTTCTTGATCTCCGGACTCGTGACATCCCACATCATGAATGTGTTGATCGGGTACTCACGCATTAGGGAGTCGAATAGCGTGCAGATCTGCTGCGTCGACCAGACGAAGTTGCGCTGGATCGCCGGTAACAGAAACGTCCGGTCATCGATGTTGCGTATCGCCTGGCGAATCGTGATCGCCTTTTCAAAGCGGCCTGCCATATCAGTCTTCCTTGGCTTCCAATCCTGGAATCTTCTTAAGGGCAGCTTCCAGCTTGAGGTAGTTGACCTTGACGCCATCATCGAGGTCCAGATTCAGCTTCCCGGAAGCAGCTTTTTGCGCAAGCGGGTAGAGGATTTCGCGCTCGTAGTCGTCCAGCTCAAGCAACTGCTTCTTGATTGTATCGGCCTCCTTACTGGCCTTGGTCTTTTCGCTTTGGCTGGCATCGGGGCTAATGGCCACTTTCTGCAAGTAGTCTAGCCGCGCGGCAAGCTTATCGCGGAAGTCGCGCAGGTACTTGAGTACCACGCTGACGGTATCAGGGCGGTAGCGGTGCAGGTAGATCAGTGCACTGAAAGTGCCCTTGGGGCTGGAGAACAACCAGTAGATCGGGCGCTTCTTGTAGCGTTTGAGGTGGTCGACGTAGAAATCCTTGAGAAAGTACTTGCGCACGACCTTGCCCAAGGCCTTTTCGATGAAGGCCAAATTCTCCTCGTAGTGATCATCGCCAAAGGTCACGCGCAGGAACTGGCGGAAGCGCTCAGTCACGTCGTCGGCGAACCACTCACCATCCAGCACTGGGATCACGTTGTCATTATCCGGCATGAAGCGGGGCTCAGGCACGTGCTGAAGGTATTCCGCCAGCGTATCTCCCTGATTGGCCAAAACAAGGCCCGGCTTGTCCAGGCTGTAGCGACCGAACATGCAACCGACTGCGTAGGAGATGAATTCGGCCATGGTGTCGGAAAGCAGGCGCTTTTCGCGGTCATCTTCAGTGACCTTCACGCCATAACGATAGGCTGGATTGCAGGTTAGGGTGATCTCCTCGACCGGTACCCCAGGGTTCAGCTCATTTTGAAGACCATAGGCGTCGATGAAGATACGGTTATTTTCTTCCTCCAGCCGCTGCATCTCGTCTGTTATGCCCTGCCAATGGGTACGCAGACGGGCATAGCTGGAATTCAGCGTCTCAGTCCAGTGCTGCGGCGAAAGTATCGAGAGCGTAGTGAAATCCCAAGAGGTTTCGTAGGAGTCCCAGTCAGATTTTGCGGTGTTTACCAACCAGTTTACGTAAGCCGATGCATCTCGAGTCTGAAACGGAATCTTCGAAAAGTAGCCTACATCGAAGTG
The DNA here is from genome assembly GCF_049942755.1 of Pseudomonas palmensis. Taxonomy (NCBI): domain Bacteria; kingdom Pseudomonadati; phylum Pseudomonadota; class Gammaproteobacteria; order Pseudomonadales; family Pseudomonadaceae; genus Pseudomonas; species Pseudomonas palmensis. Next base: position 3,027,616 of record NZ_CP187958.1, on the reverse strand, counting down.
CATTGCCGGACTGATCGCGTCGATGATGCCATCAATCACTTTCGAATTAAGAAGCGCTATGAGTGATGATGCTTTCTCACTCTCAGCAGGGAACACCGAGTGGGCATTATTTGCAAAAATAAACCCGTCCTGATATTTGCGAAAAGAGCTTTTTGAAGACGTCACGTCCGACCAAGATATGCTTGGCTGAAAGTATCGACTTTCGTTCCTTATCACGCTTTTCGGTTTGAGCGCTTTAATCCTACGTCCATTTTCTTCCCAGTCGACGATATGCTCTTGGTTTCCCGACCAACGACGGAACTCTCCACCTTTATTGTAAGGCGACCACTTCGAAGCGCGATCAGAGCCTGGCAAGCGAACACGGCTTACTGAAACTTCTGACCACTGTCGGACGAAAGTAGGATTATCAGACGTCGATAGGCCTTGGCAGGCAGTGAAAATCTCAGAAACAGGCGGAAGATCAGCGAAATTTTTGCGAAACTGTTCACTCACCCAATATGCGATCGGTTCACCCGGAAGTTTCTCGAAGTCTCTGGTTGATGCACGCGCCAGTCGCTCGTTTCTTGGTGGAAACTCTAAGGGGACACCATGATCATCCGACTCGAAATATCTTAGGCAGCAGAAATCGCCAACATGGTCGATGCGCCGCGCTTTTTCAAGGATGAAAGCTGTAGTGCCAAAGCTGATACCCATGCTCGTCCTCCCCTTACCGAGATACGGCATGTGGACCATAGAGTGCAGAGTATTTGACTCCAAGCATTTTGCACGCATGTCCTCAAATGAAGACAGAAACATCCAACTCTCCATTGTAACCATGCCGTTGAAACCATGGGAAACAACGATCCGCGAGCCTCGCTCTATGAACGCGGAGTAGAGGTCAACTTTCGCACTAGGGTAGTTTCGAAGAAGATAGTTTTGGATATCTGCATTCAGTCCTTTGAAACCCGCATACGGCGGATTGGCCACTACCACATGATATTTTGGCGAGAGCGCCTCGGCCATGCGCAGCACAGTCACCAATCGCTCTTGCACCTCTCTCAGCAGCAAATCGCCCCCAAAATCCCAAGCCTCAACAGCCCGAAGCGTCTCAGCTGGATCACGCAGCTTCGGTACGATAAGCGATCCAAAGTTCTTCACCTGCTCGAACTGCATCAGGGTCTCGCGCAACTCGTCCGTGAACAAGTCGCGGCCTATAATGGCAACTACGTCGTCTCGCTCATCCTGGGTGAAGCTCACGTTCTGCAGCACGCAGATATTGGGCCGTGCCTGCATACGAAGAAAACGTCGCCGGCCCAGCCTAGCTGCAGCCCTCATCACCAGCGCAAAGGCCGCGAGCGCTCCGGCACGGTCGTCGATCTCAACTCCATAGAGGTTATGGGTCAGAATCAACGCCGGGATCTCGGTCGGGTCATACCCCTCTTCCTCGTAGATTGCATAGAGCAGATCGAAGGCATAGGTCAGCATATGCCCCGAGCCACAGGCCGGATCACAGACGCGAATCTCTTCCGGGCTGGAGATGCGCAGGAAGTCCTTTTCGGACTCCTCCGGCGCGATGTAGTAGTCCATCTTCTCAGCCAGCTTCGACTGCGGACGATTGAGTAGCCACAGACGGCCCAGCGAGTTCTCTACCAGATAGCGGACGATCCAGTGCGGGGTGAACAACTGCGTTGCAGCGGGGATGTTCTCGGGCGTGATCTTGATGTTCTTCTTCAGCCCGGCGAAGACTTCATCTTTCTTCTCCGCAATGTAATACTGGTAAAGCCAGCCGATAACCTCAACGTCCTGGCAGACCTCCTCAGTCATCACCTCGCGCAAGCTGGTAATGATTGAGCCTTGCGACAGCAAGTCCCCGGGCATCAGCAGTTCGGTGTAGTCGTTGATCTGCTCGAAGAGGAATGGCATGTGCCGGTACCAGTGATTACATACCGACACCAGCAGTTGGCGATAGGCTTCACCTTGAGGATCTGAACTGGGTGCGTTGCCGGCCAGTAGATCCAGAACCTTTTCTCGCGTCTTGCCAGCAACCAATTCGTCGTCCAAGTGCCCCATCTTCGCCTCGGCGAGAATTTCCGGAGTGATCTGGCCTTCCATGGGCGTCAGCACACGGGGATTAGTGAAGCCATTGGCATCAAGGAAACGCAGGGCGCAGAAGCGGTTGAACCAGGTGTAGGCAACCTTCTCGATCACCTGCTCCTTGTTGGACTCCTGAATCTGCCGTTCCAACTGGGCTACAGCCTGCGGGATCTCGCGGCGTGCAGCACTGCTGGCGTGCAACACCTGTATCAACTTGGTTTCGACCTGCCTGCGCAGGTCGGTGCGTGCAGCTTGGGCGAACTTCTTCAGCTTGGTGGTTTCCATCTATCCAACTCTCCTGATCCCGGCACTCCACCGGGCAGTATCAACCTGGAGTGGCCCGCAGCAGGCAGGCCACTTGAATTCATTACAGGATCAGATCTGTACGCGGTTACCGGCCTGGATTTCCTGCAGCCATGCCTCACGCTGCTTCTGCAGATAGTCGTCCAGTTCGGCCTCGCTGGTCAGCCAGGGCTTGCCATAGCGAACCTTAATGCTACGAGCGGGCACTATGCGAGGTTCAGTCTCTTTGTGCACGGGCTGCTTGGGTTGTGCGTCTCCGCCTTGCAGCTCTACCTGTGGCTGTGGTGACGGCTCGAACGGCTCAGCTGGCCGCGCCATTTTTTCCAGAGTCAGCAGCAACTGCGGGTAGCGATCCTCTTCAAAACGTCGGCGCTGATCACGCAGCACTGCGATCAGCTTCTGCCCTTTCAGGGCCTGACGAGTCTCAGTGAAGGGCGCTGCGAGCTGCGCTTTGTGATCCGCACTCAGCGCTGCATAGCCGTCGGCACCAGACAGGCGCTGCTCCAGTTCATCAAGCAATTGCTCGCTGATCTGCTGCTCGCTAGCCAGCTGATTGGCAAAGACCAGCTGGAGCGCCTCCAACTGCGGCCTAGCCTGCTGCAGGCGGTTGCCTTGCCAAGGCTTGCTGTCGGCCAGCACAGCGCGGATAGACTCAACCTCAGCGACGTTCACATAGGTGAAGTTGTCCTGCTGCTCCTGCATCAATTGGCGGGCCTGTTCGTAGATCTCTCGCTGCGGGCTGCGCATGAAGCGCTGCAGCGGGTCGATGATCTGCTCCTTGGATTCGAGCAGCGCATCTTCCGCACGCGACAGGTCAGTCAAGAACCAGCTGGGGTTCTTCGCGGCAATTTCCTTGAGAGTTGCCAGCACGGCATCCAGAGCCACCAGGAAGGGATACTGCGCCTTCTGGCCGTGCAGCTCGGCCAGTTCCAGCTCCAGGTCCTTGATCGCATCGATGGTTTCACGGGCCAGAGCTCGGGCCTCGTTGCTGCTGGCAGGCCGATCAAAGAAGTCGGCGAAGAAATCCTTGAGCGTCCGCACCTGGGAGGCGGTGAATTCGATCTGCGGCTCCAGCACCAGCGTGGGGTGAGCATTGGTATTGCGCAGGCTGCGCTCCAGGAGGTCACCTTCCAGCGGGTTGCTGTCCTGACGCACCTCAACCTTACCGCGCGCGCAGAGCAGCGCGAGGTTGCAAAGGATGGCCGCGTAGTACCAGCCGTAGCTCTTGCGTTCGAAGCGCTCCAGCAAGCTCTTCACCGTGGTACGCACGCCACTGCGCGCATTGGTCTGGATGAAGGCGAGCAGTTCCTGCTCCGGCTCGCTCAAGCTGGTGGCGTCGTTGCCCAGCAGCCCATCCTGCCCCTGGCGCAGGTATCTGCCGATGTCGTTCTCGCTGAACACCACATCGCGCAGCATGCGCAGGTTTGGATAGGTGGTTTCGATGAGCTGGTAGAAGCCCTTGAGGATGCGGGTCTGGCCATCGTTGCTGGACACGTCCACATCGGCCGCATTGATAATCAGCTGCGCGTGGCCGAGCAGATACTTGGCACGCTCCTGCAACTCGGCCAGACGCTCGGTGTTCTGGAAGCTCTTTGCATCGAGTATGCGTTTGACCGCCTCCTGCTGGGTGTTGCTGTTCTGCCTGATGTACTTCTCGGTGCGCTTGTACATAGTCAGGTCTTGCATGAAACGCGCGTCGGCGGGCAGCACGACACGCAGCTCATCGCGCCCCATGCTCTGCATGCACTGCACCGTGAGGTTGTCGAAGTTGTCGCTGAGCGGCGTGACGACGTGGATGGCCAGCTCATGCTCGCGGCTGAGCACCCTGTCATCCATCTTGCGCGTGTAGGGGTAATCCTGGCCGTTCTCGTAGCGGATCTTGCGCTGCTTGATTGCGCCCTCGAACAGCAGCCCCTCCAGCTCCTTGATCACGTCGGCCGACTCGACCTCGGTGTTCTTGATCTCTTCCTCGATGTCCTTCTCTTCGTCGGTCAGGTACTCGTAGAGATCGCCATTGCGCTGGATGTAGGTTTGCTGCTCCAGCAGGTTGAGTGCAGCCTCCAGCTTCTTGCGCTGGGCCGGTACGTCCTCACCGAAGCGTTCCAGCATCAGCACACTGAGGTTGCGCAGGGTGGCCTTGAACTCCTTGACGTACTTGACCAGGAACAGTGCCTTGAGCACGCGCACGGCGTAGGGGTCACCCAGGTGACGTTCGGCGTTGTTGATCGCGCTCTGGATCGCGCTTTTCAGCGCCCCCCGAATGCCTTCGAACATGCGGTCGAAGGTCGCCAACTGCCCTACTGGCTCCGGGCGGATAGCTTTTGCCACATCTTGGAATACGCCGAGCATAGAGCGCTCACCCACCGAGTTGGCCTTGCCCTCGAACCCATTGTGCAGGGAAATGCCCCGGATGGCCGACTGGAACAGTGGGAACTGATACGGCACAAACGGGTAGCAGTAGGTGAAGTGCTCAAGATCGCGGAAGTTCTGGTAGTGCTGACCGCCATCGGCGAACTCGAAGAGCGTCTTGAAGTTGTTGAATTGCTGGTCGTAGACGCTTTTCAGCAGATCGGTACCCACCGAGTTCTTCGTCAGCAGACGCTTCTGGATCACCTCAGCCACGTCGGCGCTGGTCAGCTTGAGGCGGTTGGCAAAGCGCGCCTGGATTTTGGTGAAGTCGTTGCTCTGTTTCGTGCCCATTTCACCAAGCACCGAGCTCATGTCCTCCTGCGCCGTGACGATGATCCAAGCTCGCCCCTGGCACTTGGTCGCCAGGCTTTCGGCGACGGTCTGCAGGTTGGTCATCAGCTTGGTGTTGTCGTCAATGTACTGTCCGACCTCGTCGACGAAAAAGTTCAGGCGGAAGTTGGCTGGCTGCTTGTCCAGCCAGGCCTTGACCTGGATGCCGAAGTCTTCGATGGAGACGCTGTACTGGGTGCGGTACTTGTCGAGGATGCCCTTGGCCAGTGCCGGATCTTCGCCGGTGATCTGCGCATAGGCCTTGGCGATGTTGCCGGACTCCAGCAAGGCCTGCTCGCGACCGCGCTCCCAAGGCTTCTTGGCGATGCTCTGGTAGGCGTCCTTGAAGGCCTCGAACTGCTCGCGGCTGTCGAGATCACGCTCGAACTGGGCAATGTAGCCCTGCTTGCCGAAGTAGCCACACATCTCGTTGAAGACCTTGACGAACACCGACAGCAAGGCATCGGTCTGGCTCTTGCTGATGATGTCGGCTTTCTGGTCGATGTTGAACAGAATGCTCTTCGACGAAATGGCGACGGCCTGCTTGAGCTTGCTGCGCAGCAGCGCATCGTCCTCGTGGATCTTGGGCAGGAAGATGTCCAGCGCAGAGGTGCCATCGATGCGACGGTTTTCCAGCAGCAGAGCCAGCATCTTCAGCAGGTGCGACTTACCCGAGCCGAAGAAGCCGGATACCCACACCCCGTTGGCACCATGGTAGTCAGTGTAGGCGTCGAGGAAGTGCTCCAGGCGCTTGGCAACCTCATCGGTAAGGACGTACTCGCTCAGCTCGTCATACAGGCTGGCCTCATCGTCAGCCTTAATCACCCCCTCGATGGGGCGGCTGACAGGGTTCAGGAAAATACCGTTGAGCTCCATCTACTACTTCCTCAGACCTGAATCTCGAAAATGTTGAATGCGCGGTAGTACTTGTCGTCGTGCAGCAAGCCGAACAGCTCCAGCGAAGCCCCCTGCTGCAGTGAGTGACGGTACTCACCGGGGAAGAACATCACGGTTGGCTTGTCCTTGGCGGTACTTTGCAGATTGTTGAGCACGTTGTGCGAGCGGATGTAGGGGAACACCTCGCCAATACCTGAGAGAAACAGAACGTCGTGCTCAGCCTCAGCGATGCGCTCGCCAATTGCCGGAATCAGGTATTCCTCGACGCCCAAGACGTTCTGCAGCAACTCAAGCAGAGCATCCTTCTCCACGTCAGGCTCGACGGCGAGGATCTCGTCCCAGAGGCTGCTGTCATCGCTACTGCCTTCTCGAGCTTTGAGCAGCTCGATGGACAAATCGTAGAGATTGATCTCCAGAACCCGCACACCACGCCCCTGTAAGCAGTCGATGCTCAAGCTGGCCAGGCTGTTGACCAGTTGCCGGCGCATGCGTTGTATCTCGACGGCCTCGGCGGCCTTGTACTCGCAGATGTAGAACGGCAGGTCGTTGTTCAGCCCTTTCATCTCTATAAAGCGCTGGCTGCTGATGACGCCCAGCAGGTGTTCGAAACGTGCGGCCAGCGGCTGCTGGCTGATTTTCCGGCTCATTGAAGCCACCTTTGAATTTCGCTATCCGTGGCAGGAAAAACCAGCAGATGCTCGCGCCCATGCTTGGCTATCAGCCGGGCTAGATACGGGGTCAGCAGCGCCGGCTGGATCTGACCTTGCTCTGAGAGCAGGCCGGACTCGCGCAGCATCTGAAATACACTGTGGCGCAAACGCTTTTGGGTGGAGACTGCAATTTCATCCAGCTCCTTATGCCAAAGCGCCTTGGCGTTGTAGAAAGCCTCATAGTCAGCAGTCATGATCCGGTGACGCCGGCTGAGGTAGTATTCGTGCAGTACCTCAATGGCGAAATCACGGATGAAGCCATAACGGCGACTGACCGCCGACCAGAGCAAGTAACTGCGCTCTCGCAGGTTACCGTCGACCAGAGCCTCCAGTTCTTCGATATCAAGCAGTTCAAGTCGCCCGAACAACTCGATGCTAATGCGCTTCGCAGAGCTGGCTGTACGCGCCTGCAGGAGGTTGCCATTACGTACCTCTGCACGGGTCTGCGACCAGTCGCGCAATGATAGGTAACGCTCGGCAACCAACGGGGCTTCCTGCAGAAATAGACCACCCGTGGTGAATGACAGGCGGTAGCGCTCGGCACTCATGCTGACCCCAAGGTCGCATCATCATTTGCCCCACCAGCTTTAACCCACGAATCGACCTCAGCTTTCTGGAATTTCCAGAGCCGCCCCACCTTGTGCGCAGGCATGTGTCGCTTTGCAATCCATGCATAGACAGTGTCCTTACTCACGCCCAAGTGCTCGCCGATTTCCTCGACACTCAACCACCGATCTGTCATTTCCAGATCCATATCGACTAAGAGTCGAGGATTCTAGCTGACTTGCTAGGGTTAAGACTGATTTATTTGGATCAAGCCTGTTAAGGAGCACTAAAGAAATCCACTGGAACACCTAATGCATCAGTGGCGGCACCATCCATCAGGCTGACACGACCTAAGCTGCCAGGCCCTCCCCTTAGCCCTCTGCCGGAATCAACGCCTGCAGAATCACCAGTTTCCTTTGCAACTGCTCAATGTGCGCTTTCTCAGCCCGCAGTGCTGACCGCAGCTCCCGATTTTCCATCTCCCAAATGCGAGCCCAACGCACATACCTTTTGAAGTCGAGAGCCATTTTCCAGAGCTCGCGCAGCCCCCATCAACAGCAATGCGCCTATAGAAACCCCATCCCACGCAGCCATGTTCGCCACCCTCAAAACACTGATAATTCCGAAGACAGCAAGACGATATGTAGCTGAAAGTGACACGTCTAGAGTGTAGACTTATACAGGTAAAGAATTCGAGCATATGGAGAGGGTATGAAGCGCAAGCAATCCATCGAACAGGTTCGCTGAGACCTAGCTCTTCGCTATCGCCTGATTGAACCCGCAGCCTGGCGGGAGGGCAGGCTGACCACGGGACACTTGATACAGAGCTTTGGCATTAGTCGGCAGCAGGCGTCCAAGGATATCAATACCTACATCACCGAACATGCGCCCAAAAACTTGATATATGACAAGCAACTCAAGGGTTATATGCCAAGCAAGCAGTTCAAGCCGCTGTTCATCGACGACAGTGCCAGCGCACGTCCAGCAGTGGTGGTAATGCTTGATAGTTCTGAAAAGAGATAAAAAGGTATCAAGTGCGTAGGGGCCGGGGCGTTTTGGATTTGCCTTTCAAGCAATAGTACCCCGCCAACATCAGCAAATACCCAACCCACTTGTAGGGCAGTAATTTCACCATGAACCCTGCTGCTGTCCAGTCTTCCCAGGAACCGCCCCCTCCGCCCAAAAACAATGCCACAGTCAGCAGCTGGGTAAACACAACGTATGCGCCACCAAACTTCAGCAGAAAAATCCAGACTCGCTTACGTTTGGCTATGTACTCCGACTCACTGCCAGCACTCGACCGTATGCCACCCAGCACTGCCCCGAGGACCAAAAGGCCTACCGCCCCGGACACGAGTGAAAGTGCGGTGGACGCCTCTGCCAGATCCCCTTTACCGCCATACAGGTAGATGTAGTAAATCAGGAAGGCCAAATAGAGGGCGAAACCAATCCTGAAAGGACGAGACATCATCGCAAAGCCGATCAACGCGACGACGATACCAATAACCCACACCATTCATTGCTGCTCCTGCCAGTTCGCTGGATAACCAAACGAGGTCCATCACCAAAAAACGCGACCAGCATAATGCCAATAGGCCGCCACTAAAAAATGAAGCCTTCGCCAAATGCCTATTGGCGAGAAAATAGCTTGACCGGCTTTCGTTCTATCCCCACCGCTTGCAGTTACACGTGCAGCACCTGAATACTGGTTAAGCATACAGGTAAATATTTCAACCATGCACCTCCGCGCAAGGCCTTGAAAATGCGCGTTGCATCTGAAGAAAAACCCCGGGATATGGGCGTTTTGTTGACAGTTTACCATGCCGAATCAAAGTGCCATCATACAGGCAGAACAGATTGCGCCGATCTATTGGTTTCACCCAACGCAATCTCATCCGGGATGCGATATGCCATCAGTTATTTGGCATGCGCGATCAACACCCTACAGACAAGGACGTGTGCATGCCTTTGCCCTCCCCTTCCATTGCACTCAATGCTTCTGTAACAAGACCACGAGCCAAGCAGTGACGCACTGACCTCGTGAACGGCCCTGAACGCGACCCGAATGCGGCAACTGCGGTTGTAACCTTCTCGGACCGGCCCCCTTCTCGCACGACGAGAAAGACCAGCGATTATTTGAATATCCCAGCGCATAAGCCTCTGTGCACCCTATGCCATGTTTTCGCGCAGACCATCAACACTTAAAGGAATATCACCATGCTCGAAAGCCAGAAAGAGTTCGCCACTTACTTGAAGAAAATGCAGGTGCTGCTCAATGACCAAGCGTTTTCATTCGATCAGTCATTGCTTCCAAAAGTGATGGAGACCGAGCTTGTGGTGCCCGTAATCGGGGCCTTCAGCGCCGGTAAGAGCTCGCTGTTGAACGCGCTGATGGGCCAGGACATTTTGCCAGTTGGAATTGCGCCGGAAACTGAACTGGCGACCGAACTGCGTTATTCATCTGAGCCCTATCTGCTGGCAATCAAACCCGACGGTGTGCAGGAACGTTTGCCTGTTGAAGCGCTGAGTACCATCAATCGTCGTTCCAGCGAGTTTTCACACTTGCGCCTGTACCTCGACAGCGAGGCGTTGAAAGCCATTGCGCCCCTGGTGCTGGTCGACATGCCGGGCTTTGGCTCATCGCTGGAAAACCACAATAAGGCCATTGCTTACTACCTGCCGCGCGGTGTGCACTTCGTGGTGCTGACCAGCATCGAGGACGGCAACATTACGCAGTCGATGCTGCGCAAACTCGACGAGCTAAAAACCTACAACACCGATTTCACCTTCCTGCTGAGCAAATGCAACCTGCGCGCCGCCGACCAGGTTGAAGACGTGCAGGCCTACATTGACGACCAGCTCGGGGTGTATTTCGGCGAGCACTACCGCAGCATCACTATCGGCAACCGTGGTGGTGAGGAACTGAAAAATGCACTGACCGCATTGCAGCCTGACGTGCTGTTCTCGCGCCTGTTCATCGACATCCTCAAGGACCAGAACTTCGAAGTACTGGCGCAGATCAACCTGGCGCTGAGCATGCTGAAAAAGGACAAGGCCGAGAGCGAGCAAACCGCACGCGCACTCGAGCAGGCCTTGGCCAAGCTGCTGGAGCAACGCAAAGACGTCGAGTCGGACCTGAAAGATCGCTACTCGGGAAAAATGCTCGACCGTAGCCTGCGCGGCCTGGACAACGCGCTTAATGACTCCCTCGACGAGCTGGTCACCTTGGGCAGCAGCAAGAACCCGAGTGCCCTGTCGAATGCACTCTCCGACATCATCCGCAGCAGCCTGTCCAGCACGATCAAATCTGAAGTGCAGGACATCTCCACCAACATGGTCGACCGGATTGCCAGCAACCTCAGTGCCACCAGCAGCCAGATGTCCGTACTGGACATCAGCGGCAACTGGAGCGAGGAGCTTTCCAACAAAGTCAAGTTTTCGCTGGAGCGCACCACGGAAATGCTCAGCGACTGGTCGACACGCCTGAGCAATCGTGCCGAGGAAGACAAGAACAGCGGTGTCATGCTCTACCGCAGCCTCTCTACCGTGCTCGCTGTCACCACCACCGTGGTCAATCCGCTGGTAGAGCTGGTGATCATCTTCTTGCCCGAAATTCTCAAGATGTTTAACGGTGGCGGTAACGAGCGCGAGAAGTTTCGCCAGAAGCTGACCGGCGAAGTGTTCCCCAACATCAAGGCGGAACTGCGCGGGAAAATTCCGGCAATCATCGACGAGCAGCTCAACGCCATGCTGAAGAAGATCAGCGACGGTTTCGAAGAGCAGATCACCAAGCAAAAGCATGTGATCGATTCGATTGCACAAGAAAGCCTGCAGCTTGAAGCACAGATCAGCGAGAAGACTGCTGTGCTGGAAAACCTTGCCACCGCAGTAAAAGCCGCTGCAAACGAACACCTCTACAAGTAAGGCGAACGACCTAATGGATTACCAATCACTCGTCGCTTTTAGCGAAAGCCTGCACACGCTGGCAGCAAGCAACCAGGACCTGTTTGAGCGCGAAATCGAGCAGTTCAAGCGGCTGAACGGCATCGACCAACCGCAACAGCTCGCGCAAGCGTGCCAGACGCTGCAGGACCAGAACCGGCTGATGAACATCGGTATTGTTGGTCGTGTGAAAGCCGGAAAGTCATCGCTGCTCAATGCGCTGATTTTTAATGGCGAACCGATCCTACCCAAGGCTGCAACACCCATGACCGCTGCACTGACCACCATTACCTGGGGCGAAGTGTTCCAGGCCAAGGTTGAGTTCTACAGCGAAACGGACATCGCCGCGATCCGCTTCAAATCGGACCAGTTCGAGCAACGCCTGGCCACGCGCAAGCGCGAATGCCTGGAAGAGCTGGTGAAGCGTCGTAACGCCCAAGCCAATAGCGCGCCCCTCGATATGGCGCAGCTGACGATCATGGCCGATAAAAAAGCCTTGAACGAACTGCAACGCGAAGAAGGCTTGTTCGCGGCATACGACCAGTTCCAGCGCATGAAGAAGTCAGGGCTCGATGCGGCCACGCTGCACTTGCACAGCGAGATTCAGGCAGGTAACCCGAAAGAGCTGGCGGCTCGTCTGCACAACTATGTCGGTGCCGACGGCACGTACATGCCGTTCACAAAGACGGTTCATGTCGCCATGCCATTGGAGGCACTACGCGATATCTGCATCATCGATACCCCCGGCATGAACGATCCGGTCCAGTCGCGCGAAGAGCGCACAGTCGAATTGCTGAAAACCTGCGACGTGGTGTTCATCGTCAGCCCGGCCGGCCAGTTCCTCAATGAACAAGACCTTGAGGTGATGGGGCGTATTACCCAGAAGGAAGGCATTCAGGAACTGGTACTGGTGGCCAGCCAGATCGACACACAACTGTACGGCAGCGAAAAACGCGCGCGCTTGAGCGATGCCGTGGAAGCCATCCGTGCCCAGCTGTCGGCACGGGCACAGAGCACCCTTGCAGACCTCAAGATGAGCAGCCCGGAAGTGGGCTCGGTGTTCGACAACCTGATCGGTTCGGTACACCGTAACCTGCTGCATAGCTCCGGCTTGTGCCACAGCCTCAACCGCCGCTTCGAAACGCCCGAAACTTGGGACTCGAACGAGCAGGTGACCTGGGACAACCTGTCCACCGATTACCCGGATTACTTCACTCGTGACAACCAGGCACTGTCGTTGAGCAGCCTTGACAGCTTGGCAAACATTGACGCGATCAACGCCATGCTTGCCCAGGTGCGCGAGAAGAAAACGGAGATCACACGGGAAAAAATCGCCAACCTGATGGTTCGCAAACAAAAGAACCTTGAGGCATTTAAGGCGCTGATCATCACCCTGGCACGCAACCAGGTCATCCAGATCAAGAACGCCAACGTCGATCAGCTGGACGAACAACTGGCTTCGCTGGAATCGAAGCGACTGGATCTCTCACTGGAACTGGATGTCAGCTTCAAATACACCATGGCCGACTACCGCCAGAAGTTGCGTGACGACATGCGCAAGACAGCTGCGCAATTGCTTCGCGAGACGCAGTCCACTGTCAAAGACGCGGAAGGCTATTTCAGTGAAACCATTGTCGTCGACAACCCTGGGGTTGGCAGCTGGTTTGCCCGCAAGCTTTGGGGCGGCGGTACTACCGAGAAAACGGTCGTTCGCGCCAAGATCATCAGTAGCCAGGTCATCTCCACCATCAACGAGTTCATGAACGACATCCAGGATGAGCTGGGCGCCAAGGTGGAGAGCTCTCATCGCGGGTTGAACGAAGAACTGGCCCGGACCCTCACGCCCAAGATCCGTGAGGTGCTTGAACAGGATGCTAATGCGCAAATGATCAAGCTCGCGATTCTTTCGATCATTCAATCGATTCCTGACGATGACTTTGATTTGGGCATTCCGTTGCCTGACTCCCTGAAAAGCAACGGCACGCTCAAGGGCTACGAGGCCGAACGTTTCAAGGATGCCGCCGATGACTTCATCGGCTCGTTGGGTAGCAAGGTCAAAAGCAAGATCAGTTCGTTCATCAACGATGTTGAACGCAACGCGCCTTCCACCATCTCCAACTCCTTCGTCGATGAGATTCAACGCCGGATCAATGTGCTCAAGGATCAGGTCGACAACGCGGCTCAAACCATTGACCGGCTTGAACGCCTGGCACGCAAGGCCGAAGAGGTCACCCTGTGAGCAACCCGCCAGCCATTCATGAACAGGCACGCTCAACGCTGGAGTCGCTGTCCCGCTTCTGGCAGTTCAAACGCAAGAAGCTGGCAGCTGAACTTCAGGGCCACCTGGATGATGCCCAGAGCCAGCTCGACTCGTTGTTCAGCACCAATCAGCAATTGTCCGCGCTGTGCGCGGGCCAGAACGACGAAATCGGCGAGCTAAAATCGCGCAACGGCTCGCTAGTCGATGCATTGCAGCTTGAAACAGCCAATTTGGCCTCGACCTCCGAAGCGTTAGCGCAGGAGAAGGGCAAGCTCCAGAAGGCTATGCTCGCACTGACCCAGGCCAAGGTGTACGCCAAGGATCTGGAAGAGCGGCAGGCTCAGGCCATGGCCCAGATCGCAGAGCTCGAAGAGCACCTTGCCGATCACAAGCAGGAGCTTGTCGACAAAGAGCGGTGCATTCAGGAACTCCAGTACACCCTGGCCGATACTCGACAGCAGATCGAAGCGCTGAACAACGTCAAACAGCGGTTGACCGAGCAGTGCGCCGAGCAGACTGAGCAGATCCGCACGCTGGAGTCGCGCAATGAGACGCTCAGCGACCAGTTGCAGGCAGAACAGGCCAATACGGCAGAGCTGGAAGCACGCAAGGACCAGGCGCTTGCGGAGATCGCCACCCTTCAACAGCAGCTAGCAGATCGCAAGCAGGCGCTGGCGGAAAAAGAACAGCGTATCGCTGAACTTGGGCACACCCTCTCGGACGCGCAACAGCAGATCGAAGCACTGAACGACGCCAAACAGCAGTTGGCCGAACAGTGCACCGGGCAGGCTGTAAAGATCGGCTCGCTGGAGTCGGACAATGAAGCGCTAACAACCCAGTTGCAGGCAGAACGAGCCAATGCGGCCGAGCTGGAGGAACGCAAGGCACAGGCGCTGGCACAAATTGCCGAGCTGGAGACGTACCTGGAGGAACATAAGAACCAGTTGCTTTCCACGGAGCAGAACGTCGACCTACTGGAAAGCCTGACCGAACAACTGAAGGCCTCCCAGCAGCACCTGGAAGAAAACTACGCCGACATCAACAAGCAGCACCTGTCGCTAACCGAGAAATTTTCCCTGGTGAGCAAAGTCCTGGCCCAGCAACCGCCCGGTAATGAAGAGCTGGCCAAATTCGCCGACCTGATCAACCACGACTACATGGAGTTCGCCAGCCGAGAATCGTCGTTGGCCGGTGAAGCCCAAGCAGTGCTCGACATGCAGGCGATCCTCGCCGAGATGCAGATGCTGAACAACTTCCCGAGCATTGCCGGCAAAACCATCCTGAGCATTGCGGGTGGTTTCAGCAGCGGAAAGTCGGCGTTCGTCAACAGCTTCATCCGTAACCCGAGCGTGAAGTTGGCGACCGGCATCAACCCGGTGACCGTGGTCCCCAGCTACGTGGTGTGCTCCGAAGAAACCCGGATCAAGGGTTATTCGTATAACGGTGGGGCCATCGACCTGGAGCCCAGCCTGTACGCATCGATGTGCCACGAATATGTTCAGGCCTTCGGCTTCGACCTGCGGCGCATCCTGCCCTTCATCAGCGTCAAGGTTCCCATGGACCCGGAGCTGTTCGGCAACCTGTGCATTATCGATACGCCCGGCTACAACCCGGGTACCACGGGTGGGGCCGCGGCCTCCGACCGTAGCACTGCAGCCTCCCTGGTCAATCAGGCATCGGCGCTGGTCTGGGTCATCGGCCTTGACCCGGCCGGGACCATCGACCAGTCCGACATCGAGTTCATCGAGTCCACGCCGTTCCGCGCAGAGTCGCTGTATATCGTGTTGAACAAGGCGGATGTGAAGTCTCAGGACGATATTCTCGAGATCATGGAGCAAGTAGCCGACGACCTGAGTTTCGCGGGTATCGAGTACGCCGGCATGTGCGCCTATTCGTCTACGCGCAAGAAAGACTACCCCTCCAGCGGCCTGACGTTCGAGCAGTTCCTGCGCTCAATCAACCGTAAAGTGGATGTAGTCGGCAAGGTTACCAGCAAGCTCGATACCGTATTCGATGCCTACAAGCAGGCCATCCAAGCCGATATTGCGCAACTGGAAGGCCGCAAGGGCGAGTTCAATGCGTTCAAGCTCGATGCGCTGGAAATAGGCGGAACGGCGCTGTTTGACAGAATTGATCGAGCATTCCCCATCTCTGAGCAAATGTTCGATTCTTCCGGGCTGGAAAAACTCGTTGATGAATGCGAAGGCCTTCGTCGAACGCTCAAGCTGGCCGCTCGAAAAGCCCTGGAGGTTTGCGAACTCGTTCGCATCAGAACCTCTGTCGAGTCTGATGACTTCCTTCGCACTCGAATACGCCGGTAAACGCCGGCACACAGCGTGTTACTAACCCAGGCATGCCTGCTGGCAGGCCGTTGCTGGCCAGGGCGCTGAGCCCTGGCCTGTGCGCTCAAAATCGTCGCCGCGCCAGCAACTCCGCCAACGCCCCTTCAAGCCACCCTGCGGTGCGCATCTTCAGTGCCTTGCTCCCGCACCTCGGGCACTGGTCAAACCACTCGCCGGGCATCAGCGCATCACTTTGCGGTGCCACTGTCTTTGTCCAACCGCATCCTTCACATTCAAAGGTGAAGGGCCTGGGTTTGATGGGCATTCTAAATCTCCTTGGTCTCTTCGCTGATGTATTGCCATCGGTGCATTCAACTGCCCGGATAAGCCAATTCGATCTGCTCGTCGAACGCGCCACCAATCCCGCAGTAATCACGTGGAACACGCTCAAGATCCTCGGCTACCTGCACGATCACCTGGCGCAGTTCCAGGCGTTCGAACCAGCGGGCAGGAATGGCAGCAGCACCATACTGGGCACCCAACAAGTGCCCGGCGACAAGCCCTGTGCTGCTGCTATTGCCACTGTGATTCACCGCCGTGATCACCCCTTCTTCGAGTGATCGTGCTGTCAGCGCACACCACAGTCCAATCGCCAGCGCCTGCTCAGCAACCCACCCACCGCCAAGGTCGCCAATGCGTTTCGGGGTGGGTGTATAGCCCTCGTAGTAGAAAAACAGCACGCGCTCGATGAGGCTGCGCGTTTCTTCCATACCAGGTACTTGCCCATATTTGGCCAAGCTTTGAGTTACCGCGTGTTCCAGGCTGTCTTGTCTTTCGACAACACGCTGAAGAATGTCGGCGAATAGCCCTGCCGCCAGGTAGCCCGTCGGATGCCCGTGCGTCAGGCGCCCAGACTGCGCCGCGTAGTCAAATGCATTGGCAAAGAATGCACAGGGTGCAACACGTACCAAGGCGCCGCAGCCCTTGCTGTTGTTTTCGGCAACCGCTCCCAACCGCGCGCTGGCCTTTAGTGCATTCAGGCAAGTTGTGCCTGGGGAGCGACGAGACCAGAGTTCGACTTGCTTGATCAGCCAGCCATCTGTGACGATCGGTATCGCAGAGGGGTAATCCTGGGTCATCAGCCAGCGCAGCAACGCTTGGTGAACAATGCTCGGGACATGGCACGTCTGCCGTAAACTGCCAAGCACAAAAGCGCGCAGCAAACCTTCTGCGGTGAACAGCATCATCTGCGTTTCGTCGCTGATGGCGCCGGTGTTGCCGTAAGCCGGGGCAAAATCAATGATGCCCTGCGGACCGAACTTGGCCTCGATGGCAGGCCACTCAAGAAACTCCACGGGGGCGCCAAGCGCGTCTCCGACAGCACCACCCAGCAGGCAGCCTTTGATCCGTTCAAGTCTGTTCATGCACTTCCCTTATCGCTCTGCAGAGATCAAGTTCTGCAAAATCACCAGCTTGCTTTGCAACTGCTCGATGTGCGCTTCCTCAGCACGCAGTGCCGAACGTAGCTCCCGGTTTTCCATCTCCCAGATCCGCGCCCAACGTGCGTCCTGGCGGCAGGCAATCGCCACATGCCAGATTTCTCGCAACCTCAGGTACTGCATCAGGAGCACCGTCAGGATCACCCCGATCAACACCAACGCCCCCGTCGAAACCGCTTCAGACATAGTCATGTCCACATCCTTTCGTGACTTCAATTTATTTCGAAGACAGACACACGATATGTAGTGATCAACGACAGGTCTAGAATGTAGACTTATACAGGTAAAGTATTCGCGCACATGGAGAAGGTATGAAACGCAAGCACTCCGTTGAACAGGTACGCTGGGACCTGGCACTTCGCTATCGTTTGATCGAGACCGTTGTCTGGTGGGAAGGCAGGCTGACCACGGGGCACCTGATGCAGAGCTTTGGCATCAGCCGCCAGCAGGCATCCAAGGACATCAATACCTACATCACCGAGCATGCGCCCAAAAACTTGACATATGACAAGCAGCTCAAAGGGTATGTGCCGAGCAAGCAGTTCAAACCCCT
This sequence comes from Pseudomonas palmensis, assembly GCF_049942755.1. NCBI lineage: Bacteria > Pseudomonadati > Pseudomonadota > Gammaproteobacteria > Pseudomonadales > Pseudomonadaceae > Pseudomonas > Pseudomonas palmensis. The sequence goes on along the minus strand of NZ_CP187958.1, from coordinate 3,009,812 downwards.
GTTCATCGACGACAGTGCCAGCGCCTATTTGCACCTGCTCTATCAGAACAATGAGCGTGCCCCGCACATTGATGGACTGGCACTGGCCTATGCGCACACCAAGGTGTTGGAAGTGCCGGATCGCCCCATTCGACCGGAGATTCTGCGCCCCTTGCTCAAGGCCTGCCGCGAAGGCCTGCGCCTGGAAACCGAGTACGTATCGTTCAATACCCCGAACGTAGAGGTTCGCCTCATCGCCCCTCACACGCTGGTGTACACCGGCATGCGCTGGCATGTGCGGGCCTACTGCGAAAAGAATGGCCAGTACCGCGACTTCGTGCTCAGCCGCCTGCGCGGGCAGCCGGACCTGCTCGACGAATCGCCGAACACACGGGAGCTGGATGAAGACTGGAATGTCGAGATTCCGGTTATCTTCGAGCCCGATGGGCGATTGAACGAGGCACAGAAGGCAATCATCGAAACCGACTTCGGGATGACGCAAGGACAATTGGTGGTGCCCAGCCGCAGGGCCTTGGTGAAGTATGTGTTGATGCGTTATCGGATCGACCCGCGCAATCTGGCGACGAGCCCTGAGGCCCAGCAAATTGTGGTGAGCAACCTCAAGGAACTGAGGCCGTGGCTGATGAATGACTGACGCTCAAATTCCTGAGACGAGGGGCATGACGTCCCGAGTCGATGGCCAGCTAATGCTCGTTCAGCCGCGGGTGTATCTGCTCAACCCTATTCGGAGGACGACTCACCCGCGGGCAGCAACGAAGAGATCCAGCCGTCGAGGATTTCAGCCATACCAGCTGGCGACATCTGTATCAACAGTCAGGGCTGTCCCCAGTCACTGTAGTTTCCGCCCCATACCTTGGGCCTCGATGATCATGCGGTCGAGCAGAGCGAGCATGTCATCGACATCAATTTCCTGAAAGCAGCCCTTCGCCTCCTGCTCCAGGATCATGGCGGCGAACTCCTCGCTGTATTCGACCTCACCCTCGGTTTCAACTTGCGCAGGTGCCGGGTCACCCGAGTGACCATCCTCTTGATCGTTACACATCACGAACCTCGCATTGAAATGGGACCTTAGCTGAACGGCCGCGCCAACTTGGCCCAAGCAGACACCCGTTGGAAGCAGAAAAAGGACGGAGTTGTCGACGTTATCGGCGTTTGTCAGGCCGAATCAGAGTCACGTCGGTCCAGCTCCTGTTTCATCTCCATGTATTCACGGACAAACTCGTAGCCCTTCTTGGCAACGACGATGACACCGATAATTGCGAACAGATTCTTCATAGCACAACCTCTTGGGATTGACGGGTTTCGTGGACCGTTCCGTACCTGACCGCCATGCACAAGCCATTGACCAGATTCATGTCTTGCGGCGTCTGGCAACGAATGGCCGTCAGATCAGGACTGGCGACGATACAAGCCAGCGACTTCGCCCGACTGACCGCCACATTCAAACGGTTTTTCGAGTACAGGAAGCCGATGTCCCTGGGCAGGTAGTCTTCATTCGACGTCGCCATCGAGACGATGACAATCTCTGCCTCTTGCCCCTGAAACTTATCTACAGTGCCGACGCGCGCACCCGCCGGCAGCACTTGCTTCAACAGCTGTACCTGCAAATTGTAGGGCGCCACGACCAGGATGTTTTCGAGAGACACCGCGTGCTCCTCGCCAGTGTTATCCACATAGCGCTGCTGCAGAAAGTACGTGTACAGCGCTTTGACGTACGCGGCTTCTTCATCGGAACTCTGGCCGTTGCCGTCGTGCTCCACAGGGCAAAACATCAGTCCGCTGCCCGGTACCTCCGGGCGCTGGCCATCCAGTCGCAACACCTGCCGCTCGGCTCCTGGTGCCGACGACAGCTGACCTTCGTACACCGCATGAGAAATGAATGAGCAAACGTGCGGATGCATCCGCCAGGTTTGCGCCAGAAACACCCCTCGGTCAGGCGCAATGGTGGGCGTGCCATCCAGCAGATAATCGAGGATAGAGTCACCGGAACGGCCAGGGTGCACGCCTTGCACTGGTTGCGACAATTGCATCTGGTCGCCCATCAAAACGATGTTGCGTGCCGCAATGCCCATGGTGACCAGGTTCGCCACGCTCACTTGACCGGCCTCGTCGATGAAGAGGTAATCCAACGCCTCGGTGAAGGTCTCGTCGGCAAATAGCCAGGCGGTACCCGCAGTCAGGTCAATTCCCGGCCCCCAGGCATCAAGGAAATCCTTTTTGTCTTCGATGGAGCGAATGCAGAGACCAGTGAACTCAGTGCCCTCTCCCTCCGATGACTTTTTCAACCCTTTGAATGCAACGCCCTCTGCTTGTGCACGAGACTCAACAGCAGCCAACAGGTTGTTGATGGCATGGTGCGAATTGGAGGTCACACCGATGCGCTTGCCTGCTTTGAGCAGGTCAACAATGACGTGCGAGCCCGTGTAGGTCTTGCCGGCACCCGGTGGCCCCTGAATAAACAGCACGCTGTTCTCGAGGTTGCGTACCACCTGCTTGATGGCATCCGTCGTCGTCAGGCGTGGATCCAGCAGTGGCGCACCCGGCTGGACGTCTTTCACCCGTGGGACGCGTCGATGGAGAAAGTCCGCCACCGCCTGGAAGCGCTGCTCACCGGCCAAGACGCTGTCGGCATAGCGAAACAGTGCCTCGCGCAGCGAAGTCGATGAAATCGGCCTGCCGGGAATCATGTCGAAGTCATCCGGTGGCGCTTTGTTCGCGGTGGCTTTGAACATCGCCAGACACGCGTTACTGTCCAGGTTAACCAACTGCACATTGGCCAGGGACTCGGTGATGACGCCTTGGGAACCCGTGCGCATCTTGCTTTCTTGAGGTTCGAAACTGTACTCAAACAGAAATGATTTCTTGATCGGTTCGGGCGGCGTTTTTGTACGCCGCAAACCGGCCAGGCTCTCGATATCCTCAAGCAGCTCCTCAGTGGTCATGTCCTGACGACTGAACAACTGCCACCATGTCGGCTTGTCTGCCCGACGGTGGAAGTCGAGCAGTTGGAAGGTGAGCAACCTGACTTGATCCGCTTCGCTTAGAGCACATTCGGCGGCGGACAAGCCAGCGAGCAAACGATCGCAATAGCTTTCCAGGCGAACCTCGATCTCCTTTTGTTCCGCTACAGCTTTCTCGCTTTCTGCTTCAGGCTCGGAGAGAGTGCTCGCATCCGAAGGTTTAATGCTCAAAAGCCAGTTGCGCAGAAGATAGGTGGATAGCACGTCGTCTTCGTTGTACCGCTCGATCTGCTCGAGCAACGCCGACTCGCCAGTCTCTTTCCAACGCTCATAAAACACGATGCTCGCACCGGCATTGGTAACGTCGCCGTCGCGCTGCCCCATGTAAAAATGCTCGATGTTCTTGATCGAGTAGCTGGGCTCAGACACCCGGATCGCTTCGCGCACGACCTTGTAGAGGTCGATCAGCTTGCCGTTGCGCAGCAACCAGTCCACTTGTGCCTCGCGTGTACCGTGCTGGCTCATCAGGCGCTTGATGGCCGTCTCTTCATAGCTGGCATAGTGGTAGACATGTGCGCTGGGGTAACGCTTGAGATGGGCGATGACCCAGTCGATGAACTGCTCGAACGCGATCTTTTCTTCCTCTCGGCTATGTGCCCAGAAGGGTTTGAAGGATTGTTGGCCACCTTCGTCGATATACAGACCGAAGAGATATTCCAGGCCGCCCTCCTCCAGCGGATTGCCCTCCATGTCGAAAAACAGATCGCCCTCAACCGCCGTGGGCATTCGGCTAAAACCACGCCTTTTCCCCACGACCGGCAGAAACTCGAACAACGGGCCATCACTGGAGCGCCCCTGGAACTGCAAACGCGCCTGATGGCGCAACTTGCCCAACGACTCCACTTGCAACTTGGGGATGCGCAAGTCATCGGTACTGTTCGCCAACTGCTGCAATGTGGTCACTCCACCAGCCTGCAATTTCTTGATTTGCGAGCGGCTGATGCCGGCGACTGCCGAGAGGTGATCGTCTTGCAGCCGTTGTTCGTCACAGCGATCGCGCCACACACAAAACCCGCAATGCCCGCATGGCTCCGGGTACGTCACAGGTTGTCCGTCACTGTTCACGAACGCCGTGAAACGCTGCAGTACTTGCTCCAGATAATCGGCGTAGTCAGCGACCCGAAATGCCTGCTCCGTACGCGCAGCATCACCCAGTACGACATACATGAACTGCGGCTGTACGCCCTGGATCGAAATCAGCATTCGCGAGTAAAGCGCAACCTGCACAAGGAACTTGGCCTTTGCAGACTTGGCCAGCTTGGTGTCGATCACCTCATAGCTGTGATCGCCCAACGCCGAAGCCCGCGGCACCTTACGCAGGAAGTCGGCATGCCCAATGAAAGCACCTTCCTGAAGCGAAGCCTGGAAGATGATGTCCGCACCAGCCTTCATGGCCTCAATGGTCAGTTCCACCCGCCGCGCGAAACTCGGATTTCCCTCGGCAATGTCGACTACGTGAGCATTTTCGCGTTTGAGTCGTTCAAGAAACGCCGCTTCATGAGCGAGCCCCTTGCCCTGGATCAGGCGGTTCTGATCGCTTGCCGGCGCTTTTTCCATCGGGGCAACAAGATGCTGGAGGTCCAGTGCCGTTAGGTGCTGGCACTCCAGAAAACCGCAGATGTCTGAGGCGGAATACAACTGAACGCCGTTCCGGGTTTGCATGGTTGTATTCCATCCTGTGAAAGGCCAAGGGGCACATGGTGCTGCGCAAATGTTGCGTGTGTTCAGGCGTCGAGCGAGCAATCCTGGTAAAACTGCTCGAACAGGCTCGTTGGCAAGTGCTGCGCATCAAGCAGGCCGAAGTGCTTGCCCACGTTGCGCCCCAGGGCCATGAGTGTCCTTGCAGAGTTCTCGGTACCGGCATAGCCGGCACTCACGATGTAGTCGACACGACCCTTGTCGGTCGTCGCTCGCGCATACGCGTTGCCTGTGATCAACACATCCACCAGGCAGACACTGACGCGCTCTTCACCGACTGTGAACGGCTCGAGGGCCTCGGTAGCCAGGGCCGCACGCAATCCGTCCTCACCACCGGCGACGATGCGCTCAAGCTGTGCAAGCGGTCGGCCGAACAAGTCGAACTCTTCAATGGAAAACGGAAAACAGTAGCCCTGTGCAGTGGTACGCGTGAGCGGCTTCTCGTCACGCGGCTGGGCCACCAGCCATTCAACAAACGAGGCTTTGTTATCGAGTGCACCGCTGTAGCGGAAGGCCAGATAATCCTTGAGAACCTGGCTGAAAGGATGACCCGTGGGCACCCAACTATTGCCACCACGCTCGCGGTCCTGCGCCTCGACTTCTGGCTCACCCGCTGTGGAATCAGACGCCAGCGCCAGGCCAAAGCAGCGAAGATCATAGCCAAGCATGAACAGGCTGGCCTCGAAGGCATGGCAACGCGCGGGGAGAGTCCCTTGCCCAGCAAACCAGTTGGTACGCTCGAGCAGCGCTCGAATAATCCAGCCCAAGCGCACTTGCCAACGCGCCCACTCGGCATAGTCGATCGTCGAAAACTGTGGCGCCGCCACGCTGTTCAGGAACGCTCCCGGGTTGCGGATCTGGCTGCCTCGCGCGCCGCCGGACGGGAACATCAGCAAGGGTTTACCACGCTCTGCCCACTGCTGGCGAAACAGCGAATACAACATGGCAATCGCAGCGCCCACACGGCTGTCATAGATTGGAGAACCGGACAAATCGAGCAAGGCGTGAATCTTGGTCAGGCCAGAATCGAAACGCTCGACACTGCTAGCGTCGAGGTCATCCAGGTCATTGTCACCGTCGAGCGTCATGAGTCCGGCCATCTTTTTCAGGTAGCCCGACAACTCGCCTTTGGCCGCCAACCGGTGCAAGAACGGAATGGCGCCCCGCACGCCGCCCCAACGAAGAATCTGCAAACACGCCTGAAGCGCTTGTTGATCATCACCTGCGTTGACCGCACTCGTCAGCCACTCACGCAGTTGCCCCAAAGAGCGTTGGGTTTCAGCCCAGGTTTCAGACTCAACCACACTCTGGTTGGAGTCGTGCCAGCTTGCCTTCCATCGATAGAGCTCAAGTATCCGCTCAATCCCCTGGACTTCAACCGTCAAACCGCCAGGTACAAACTTGCTGGACTTGAAGCGCAGCTTGAACGTGAGCGCCGGCAAGTTGGCTGCCAGCCATGCAACGAAAGATTCCACTTCGGGTTGTGCCAGGAACTGTTCACGCTTCATGCAGGCCGCCTTGCGGGCAATGTCGAATGGCCATACCCTAAGCAAAATGGCAGGCCACGTCCACGTTGTCTGTTCATACAGGTAAACAAATTGAGCAGGTTCTAATGCCCTGAATAGACGCTTTTCAACGCCAGCGGCGATTGGCCCGGCCACCTGTAAAGTTTTCAGGCACACGCTACCTCTTTACCGACCGCCCACGACTTCAAGGATCGGCACTTCATGGACCATCAAGCACTCAAAGCCCGTCACCGCCAGGAACGTGAAGGCCACCATCCCAACCTCACCTTGCGCGTTCATCGCGCATTAAGCTGGCTGAATCGCGCCGAGCAGGCGGATGATCTTGATGGGCGCTTTATCTTTCTGTGGATCGCCTTCAACTCTGCCTATGCCACGGACATTGATGAGCAGTTCCGACTTTCCGAGCAGTCCACGTTCAAGGCGTTCCTGGACAAACTCTGTGCGCTAGACACGGCCAACCTGATCGAGAACCTGGTCTGGTCCGAGTTCTCAGGCAGTATCCGCGCATTGCTGGACAACCCCTACGTATTTCAGAGTTTCTGGGACAACCAGAACGGCAAGATCAGCGAGCAACAGTGGACCGAGCGCTTTGCCAGCGGTCGACGAGCAGCGCAGCAAGCGTTAGCCAACCGCAATACCCCAGCAGTACTCGGTGTTCTGTTCAATCGAATCTATACATTGCGTAACCAGGTAATGCATGGGGGCGCAACCTGGAACAGCAGTGTGAACCGGGATCAACTACGCGACTGCTCGAACCTCCTCGGCAAGCTGGTGCCGGTGATTATTTTGCTGATGCTGGATAACCCGGAAACGCTATGGGGTGATGCTTGTTATCCGGTTGTTGCTTAGGCAGACCACATTCCAATCCCGCGATGACAAACCAAGTGATTCCGCTTGCTGCTTACACTGAGTTGAAGGCGTTCACGCGCGTTTGAATATGCGCGAATGCTCTGCCTTTAGGAAGTCAACGCAACAAGAATTTGAATTCGGGGATCGAATTTGTCCTCAGTAACAAAACCTTCCAAGCCCTCAGGAAGGCAAACTGACCTGAGGGCAGGACCGGGAACAAGCTAATTACCCTCTATCCTCGGCTGAATCCAAATCCATGAGCGCCCTCCCCATAACGCTTCGTCGCAGCTTTACAAAGGTAGCTGGCTCGATGAAACAGTTCAGGTAACTGATCCACGTTACCTGGCCGGACTTCCCGATCTACTCGGTATTCTGCATTAGACGGGATATGTACCAAGCCCTTCACTTGCTCAACCTCGCACTTCAACGCACTCGCCCAAGCCTCCTGCATACGGGTGATCATATTAGGCCTCTGTGGCTGCAACCGCCCGACTGTGTAGTAGGCGTCTCTGTTGAGCAGGATCAGCAGGTGGTAATGCTGTCGCCCTCCCTCGCTCCTCTCTCTTGCCCAAACGTAACGCACCCTGCAGCCATGGGCGTACTTGTTCTGCTCACGTGCATTCTTACGATTGTGCTCAACTTTCGCCTTGAACGATTCGATGAATCGACTAATCACACGATTTGACAATGCATCATCCGGAATCCCTCCATAACGAGGAAGACGTAGGTCCACCCTAAATGCGATTACCCTAGGATACTGATCAAGGGCAAGGTTAATAGTGCGATTCAGCGCTTCAAGGTATCCAAGTATGAAAGGGCCTTTTTCCACCATTATCGGCAGCCCTTTAAACGTAGCTGCTGAGTACAAACGAAGATTACGATTTTCGGAGAAACGAAGCATGATTACACCTACCTTACTAAAGATCATACCTTCAGTCAGCTAGGTAGTTATTTACATGCTCAACATAGCCCATTGAACTAGACCTCGATCACACACCTAACAACACTAATGACGCTTACCCATGCCACACTGCCATTTACCAGGCATTTATCAGGCAACTATAATAGATGCCCTTCGATGGGCATCTATGATATTAACCTAATAAGTCAGTAGATCTCAGACCTCTACATGAGTGATAGACATTGGCTATTAGAAGGTATCACTGCAAAGACCAAAGCATACTACCCGCACCGAAAACCCAACCACTAGAAATCCAAAGGGGGTTAAGATATTTTTATTCAGAATCAAGGAATCTAACACACTCAAAAGTTCCGACAAAAAAGCATCATGTCCGGGGTTAACCGGACATTATTCTTCCATTGAAAGCAACAAAGCAACAATAAGCAGACCAGACGCCAAAGAGAAGCCCATCAAGATCTACTGATTGCGCTCCTCAATTCGATCCAAGATCCATTCCTTAACCTCACTTTCCAGCCACCCAACACTCCGCCCTCCCAAGGGTATCGGCTTCGGGAACCAGTTACCGGAAACATATTTGTAAACCGTCGAGCGTCCAAGGCCTGTCATTTCCATTACCTGCTTTAGTCGAATTACCTTCATGATGAGCTCCTAATTTTACTCATCAGATCTGGCTTCCATGTAATCCTTTACTTGGTTATCAGTCCACCCAAGAAAGCAGAGAAGAACTTTCAACCTTGCACCCTACAATCCCAACCATGCACTCACACAGCAGAAGTAATAAAGCACAACTTCACCTAAGCGAAGGGCGTTATATAACCGAAGAATGACCGAGCACTCGCCTCATTTGTAGGTGCGCCTTGACACCACTCCCCCTCACGCCAACACCGCCCACAGTCCACTTGCAGGAGGCGGCTCCGACAGCCTCGCAATGCTTTTGGAGACAGAAACACCTATCACAGCAGGCTTTACCTCATGAAAGCCCCATGTATACTGACACCTGAGCCTATTTTACCCTCTAGGAAAGCTCTAGGATTACGCTAAAAAACAGCTATAGATCCACTATTTTTCATCTATGGATCTACTAGAGATTTTGCGTAAGCCCTCCGCCAGCCATCAGGTAGAACCACAGACATGCCAGTCCGCCGCAACGACAAACTTCAGAAAACATTTAGCAGCTTTAATGCCGACAGCCGATTCGCAACCTGGCTATGGATTCTTATGAAGTACAACTACCCAGATATATTTCTAGGTGAATTTAGAGGTCCAGACATGCGCAATCTAATGGCAGAAACCATCATTAACCAGCCAGGACTAAAACAAACAATCGAAAACCAAAATAGAACCGACTTCTTACCCGAGCAGAGCCTTCAGTGGATAACAAACAAAAAAAGACAGAACGCTTTTCTGATGAAAAAACTTATCGAAAAAAACTGGATCAACTACACAGGCGTCCCCGACAACCTAACCGGCAGAGATCTAACCATTGCAGCAATTGACACATGGCAAATAGACAAAACTAAAAAATCAGAAATCATCAACCAAATAAGATCTGAATGGGAAATCCATACAGAATCTGACCACTTATTCAAATGGTTCGACGACCCAGACGAGAAGGAAAAACTGAATACAGCATGGGAAATAACCAAAGACAAATACTCATTCCTGGTCTTTCATCAAAACCAACCTCAAGAAAGAGATGACTTTATCATTCTGCTTGACTCTATACTCATAACCACGTCAGAAAAAATACTGCTCATGAACTCCATCAAGAAACGATGGAGCCAGAACAAATATCGCGCTAAAAATACTGGAAAAAAACAGTACAACTTTATCCTATCCGACAAAACCATCAAGCGCCTTGACAAGCTAGCCGACAAACATGACCTAAAGCGAACTCAAGTCCTGGATATACTGCTAAAAATGGAGGAAGAGAAAGGAATTTACATCCAAGAAAGACTAAAACAACTGGTCGACAGCTAAACATTGCAGAGGCAGCATGATCCATTCATGCTCCGCCCAAAACATCCTACCGAAACACTCTAATTTCTAGCAAGGCTGTCAGAAACTCACTGAACAGCCTCGCGAGAGCAACAAATTCACGAGCTCTACCGATAAGGTCAGAATAGATAAAGAACCTTCTTTCGCCATAAATTTAGCATCAATTTCATCAGCCCATGCCTGCACCATCTAACGTCGTTCTTGCATATATTCAGCCTGATTGTAGCTTATACGAACTTTGTTTCTCTCGGCATGCATCAACTGACGCTTGATCACGTCTGCGCGATTTCCCATTTCGCTCTGCATGGTCGTGGCTGTCGCACGAAAGCCATTAGCTGAAAAGCCTATGCTGTCCTTACCATTGAAGCCTATGAGCTCAAGTTCCGGCTCAGCGTTGTGGCGGTCATGCTTTCGTTCGGCTTGCGATGGTTTCGGAAAAAGCAGCCAACGCTCCCTGTGTGGGTGCTCAGTTCACGCTGCAACTCGTCCAGTTGCCTGGACAGGGGGACGATGTGCGGGCCTCGCATCTCATACGCTCAGCCGGAACTCGCCATTCTGCCCGATCCAGATCGAATTCGCGCCACTCCACCTTGCGGAGGTCTACGTTGCGAACAAAGGTAAGCAGCATCAGAAGCAGCTCGATCACCGCAATCCTGTAGCCAACCGTTCGGCCTCTCTGTTGCGTGACGAATGGACACCTTGGAGAATCAGTGGCCTGGTCTTTTCCCGCTCATTGCGCGCATCAGCCAGTCCGATCTCCAGGGAAGTGATAAAGGAACAGCATAGCAATAGCCACCATCAGGACGTCCCAAGGTACCAAGCAAATCTCGCCGGCATTCCAAATGGCATTCCAAAAGAAAAAATAAACCTAAATAGTATTTTAAAATCAGCGACTTATGTTATCTGTTCAGATTACCCCGGCCCACCAAACTCAGAAAAGACATTCTCGGACTTCTTCTCTGACCCCTCTCATCCATTCATAGTTTAGTAAAACCCAATCCAAGAATCGAAAAAGTCAGCTTTTACCCTCCTTACCCCCATGAAACCTTAGGGCACCACAAAACCACCTTAGGAGAACACTGCGCTGCGTGGCGAGCCTTGCTGTTGGCTGTGCGGTTTGCCCTGCAGCGCATGGAACGAGAACCGGATGTCTCTCGTCTGGGAGGACCGATTGATCCCGGTGTCTCGAGTGATGTGCAATCACCCTTGAACAGTAGGAGATAACAATAATGATCAAAGCTCTGAAATTCGCAGCACTCGCAACGGGGATAGTCACTGCCAGTCACGGCCTCGCGGCCGACCTCACCATCGTCTCCTTCGGTGGCGCCAACAAGGAGGCCCAGGTAAAGGCCTTCTACAAGCCCTGGCAACAAGCCCGGGGCAGCAAGATCATTTCCGGCGAGTACAACGGCGAAATGGCCAAGGTCAAGGCCATGGTCGATACCCGCAGCGTGTCCTGGGATGCCGTGGAGGTGGAGTCCGCCGAGCTTGCCCGGGGCTGTGAAGAGGGCATGTTCGAGACGCTGGACCCAGCTCAGATCGGCCTCGATACCAAGCATTTCGTTCCCGGGGCCATCCAGCCCTGCGGCATAGGGTTTCTGGTGTACTCGACGGTGCTGGCCTACAACACCAGCAAGCTGAAGCAAGCCCCCACCGGCTGGAAAGATTTCTGGGATGTGGAGAAATTCCCGGGCAAGCGCGGCCTACGCAAGCTGGCCAAGTCGACTCTGGAGTTCGCCCTGATCGCCGACGGGGTAGCGCACGCTGACGTCTACACGCTGCTGGCCACCAAGGCAGGCCAGGACCGCGCCTTCGCCAAGCTGGATGAGATCAAGCCGCATATCCAGTGGTGGGAAGCCGGTGCCCAGCCACCTCAGTATCTCGCCGCGGGGGATGTGGTGATGAGCTCGGTGTACAACGGCCGCCTCTCGGCCAAGCAGAAGAAAAAGTACGACCTGGACATCGTCTGGTCCGGCGGCCTCTACGAGTTCGATTCCTGGGCTATCCCGCGGGGCGCTTCACGCCAGGAGAATACCCGCGAGTTCATTGCCTTCACGCTCGACCCCGCGCAGCAAAAAAGCTTCGCCGAACATATCGACTACGGCGCCGCCAACCTGCAGGCCATGCAACTGCTCGACAAGGACCGCATCGCCGAACTGCCCACCGCGCCAGCGAACCTTTCCCAGCAGGTGCCGGTAGACCCCCTGTTCTGGGCCGACCATGGCGAACAACTGGAGCAACGCTTCAACGCCTGGGCGTCGCGCTAACCCCCTGAACGGCCAGCCATGGGGCACTCACCCCATGGCTTTCGGAATCTGCCGAGCACAAGGTCAGACCTCCGTCATTACCACCATCACCTCGGCGTCACTCCCCGCCTCGCCCTCAGCCAGGTAGATGTGCCCGATCGCGCTGTTGAAATACACCGTCTCCCGGCAACCAACGCTGACGGATTCACCCGTTTCGAACTGAATGCGCACACGGCCCGAAAGCACCACGGCAAACTCCTGCCCGGGGTGGCGAATGTAGTCTTCGAACTGGCTCATCTCACGCGCGCAGATGCGGGCATACATCGGCGTCATGTTGCGCCCGGGAAAATCCCCCGCCATAGGGTGGTACTCGTAGTTGCCCGTGCTGTAACCCGCCGCCGTATCGATGGCCGTGCTCACCACCGTGGGCTGTACCGCACCCACGCTCACCTTGGCCGGGTTGAACAGCTGGGCGATATCCACACCCAATGCCCGCGCTGCCGCCGCCAGCTTCTCGTAACTCACCGATACCTGCGCCAGCTCCATCTTCGACAGGGTCGACAGCGCCACGCCTGAACGCTCGGACAATTGCTTGAGCGTGAGCTTCTGGTTCTTGCGTATGACACGAAGACGAGCCCCCACCTGGGCGCGATCTATCAAGGGGTGGGCCGGGGAACGCGAGACTGGATCGGAGCTCATGCAAACTTCTCTGCCATACGAAAACGATGCCTTTGGCCAAGCCGGGCAAGGGCCAAAAATAATACCTCAAGGTAATAGGTTGACTGGAAAATTCTCATATCTTACATTTCTCGTATCTGAGAATTACAAGAACAGCGGCGAAGACATTGCTTCTCCCACTCGGAACAGGAGGCACCTCGGTATGCACGACAGCGAATGTTTCGATTTCGCCATCATTGGCGGCGGTATTGCGGGGGCCTCCCTGGCCTATCGCCTGGCTGGGCAAGCCAGGGTCGTGGTGCTCGAGCGCGAGAGCCAGCCGGGCTATCACGCCACCGGTCGTTCCGCAGCCATGTTCATGGAAAGTTACGGAACACCGCAGATCCAGGCCTTGACCCGCGCCAGCCGCACTTTCTATGAACAACCGCCCGCTGATTTCACCGAGCATGCGCTGCTGGAGCCTCGCGGTTGCCTGTATGTCGCAGGCCAGGGGCAACAGCCTCTGCTGGAACAGACCTTCGCTGCCAGTGCAGCACAGGCTGGCAATGTGTCGTTGATCGATACCGAGCATGCGCTCGCGTTGGTGCCGTGCCTGAACCCGGAAGCAATGGTTGGCGCGATGCTCGAAACCGACGCCTGCGATCTGGACGTGCATGCACTGCACCAGGGCTTCTTGCGCGCCATGCGCCGTGCCGGTGGTGTGCTGCAATGCGATGCGCAACTGAGCGTCGCCAGTCGCGAAGGCGGCCACTGGCACCTGACCCTGGCCGACGGTCGCCAGCTGCGCGCGCGCACGCTGGTGAATGCCGCAGGCGCCTGGGCTGATGAGGTTGCGCAGCAGTGCGGCGTGAAGCCCATCGGCTTGCAGCCCTGCCGACGCACAGCCTTTACCTTCGACGGCCCCCAGGGCATGGATTTCTCGCGCTGGCCCACGGTGATCGGCATCGACGAAAGCTTCTACTTCAAGCCCGATGCCGGCCAGTTGCTGGGCTCCCCGGCCAACGCCGACCCCGTGGCGCCCCATGACGTGATGCCCGAAGAGCTGGACATCGCCACCGGCATCTACCACATCGAGGCCGCCACCTCCCTGACCATCCGCCGCCCGCGTCACAGTTGGGCCGGCCTGCGCTCGTTCGTCGCCGATGGCGACCTGGTGGTCGGCTGGGACAATCACCGCGAAGGCTTCTTCTGGCTCGCGGCACAGGGCGGCTATGGCATCCAGTCTGCGGCCGGCGTGTCGCAACTGGCCTGCGCACAGTTGCTCGATCAGCCGCTGCCCCAAGCACTGCTTCATCAAGGTGTCGAGCCACAGCGCCTGGCACCTGCCCGCTTGCGTTAATCATTCATCACCTACGAGGTTCAATGCCATGTCCGAACAACTGCAGCGTTACCCCAGCCATCTGCCCTACCCGTTCTCCAAGGCCATCCGTGTCGGCGATTTCCTGTTTCTCTCGGGGCAGGTACCAATGGACCCACAGGGCAACGTGGTGCTCGGGGATATCCGCGAGCAAACCGAGGCGGTCATGAGCCGTATCGGCGAAACCCTGACCGAGTGCGGTGTGGGGTTCGATCAGGTGGTCAAGGCCACGGTCTGGCTGACCGACATGCAACATTTCGCCGGTTTCAACGAGGTGTACAAGCGCTACTTCGACAATGGCTTTCCGGTGCGCTCCACAGTCGGCGGCAGCCAGCTGGCACTGGGGGTCGACGTAGAGATCGAAGTCCAGGCCTGGGTCGGCGCCCGCTAGCACACCCTTGCCGCCTGCCACTGCGATGCCCCGGCAAGGCCACGGAAAGTGGCCCGGCCCATAAGCCCTAACAACAATAATTCGAGGGAAATCGTCATGAAAGAGAGCCTGAAAATAGCCGGCGCGTTCGTCGGTGTGATTGTCGGCGCCGGGTTCGCTTCCGGTCGGGAACTGCTGCTGATGTTCGTCGATTTCGGCGTATGGGGATTGCTCGGGGCAGTGGTCAGCGCCTCACTGTTCATCTTTCTGGGCATGGCATTGGCAGGCATGGGCAGCCGCCTGCGGGCCAGCTCCCATAAAGACGTGGTGAACGCCCTGTGCGGACGCTACCTGGGTGCCTTCGTCGACCTGATGATCACCTTTTTCATGTTTGCGGTGACCGTGGTCATGCTGGCCGGTGGCGGTGCCCTGCTGGAGCAGCAGTTCGGCATCCCGGCCCTGTTCGGCAGCCTGGCGGTGACCGTGATCGTGGTCGCCATCGTGTGCCTGGATGTGCAGAAGGTGATTGGCATGATCGGCGCCGCCACCCCGCTGTTGATCCTCACGGCAGTAGCGGTGGCCCTGTATGGTGTGGCCACCCGAGGCCTGAGTTTCGGCGAGCTCGATCAACTGGCCAGCCAGCAGGACGCCGGCGCCAGCCATTGGCTGCTGGGGGCGCTGTTGTACGTGTCCTACAACATCGTGGCCGGGGTGCCCTTTCTGTCGATCATGGGCGGCACCGCAAAGACCGAGAAGCACGCCATCTGGGGTGGCATCTTCGGCGGCGCGTTGCTGGGGGTGCTGATGCTGGTGATGAGCCTGGGGCTGTTGTCGCGCCTGGACAGCGTGGCCGACCTGCCCATGCCCATGCTGTCCATCGCCACCGAGATTTCACCGGTGCTTGGCCTGGTGATGGCCGTGGTCATTTTCCTGATGATCCTCAACACCGCCGTTGGCACCCTGTACTCCTTTTCGGCGCGATTGCTGCCAGCGGGCACCCGCACGTTCCGCATCGGCTCGGCGGCCGCCGGCGCCCTGGCGTTCGTTGGCAGCCTGGTCGGGTTCGTCAGCCTGGTGGGTCAGGTCTACCCGCTGTTCGGCTACCTGGGCTTCCTGCTGATTGGCGCGGTCGTGCTTGGCTGGCTACGCGTCGGCCGCCTGGCCCAGGCTTGAGCAATGCACAGTGACGCGCTGATCGGCGCGTCACAAATTGCATCGAACCTGCCCTCTCGAAATCCAATGCCAGGCCGATATGCTTGGCAACCGAACTAGCAGCCCGCACCAGCTGATCTCTGCCGCCAAAGTCGTTTACGGCCAGCAGCGCATCAACATCAGCTTCGCCTGATTGCGGTTGCAAGACGTCCTGGCTTTCGCCAGGACGACACCGGTCGACCCCACACGACCCATTAAATTCCCGCCAATCTGCCTGTTTTCCCTACAGATGTCGGCTGATTCACATTTTTTTCGTGAAAAGCAGCCTAACCGGCTTTCGCTGCAGAATTGTCCTACAACCATCCTGTACAGTACCCAGCGCTTGATTCAGCACTCACTGACAAGCCGGCAGGGATGGCCGATACAGACGCAGCATGCGCTGGTTGTCCCGCGTCGGTTTCCGACCCTGGAAGGGACACCCTCTTGAATACTGCATCGCTGCGCCGCTCACTGCTGGCGCTTTCCATTGCCGCGGCTACAGCCACGGCCAATGCCTCTCCCGCTATCGACTTGAATCACGACCTCAGCTCCGGTGCCTACAGCAATACCGGCGATACCTTCAGCAGCGCCACCTTCAGCGGCACATCGCAGAACGCCGGCGTCGAGCTGATCGATGTCACTGTGCTGGGCAACCTGACCAACAGCGGCGCGATCAACCTCAGCGCGGCGAGTGCCACCGATATTCCCTCGGCCATTTCCCTCACCCTCGATTCCAGCATCGGCGGCAACCTGGTCAACCAGGGCAGCATCAACGTGACCGGCGAAGGCGCCATGGGCCTGGACCTGTACCTGGCCAAGATTTCCGGTGATGTGATCAACAGCGGCAGCATTGCCGTGACGGGCCAGAACGCCAACGGCATGATGATCACCTCCACCCAGTCGAGCATCATCAACAGCGGCACCATCACCGCGCGTGGCGCCGACTCGGCCGGTATCGAAGTCGAGAATGCCGTCTTCAGCGGGTCCATCACCCCGCCCTACAAAAGCAACATCAACAACAGCGGCACCATTTCGGCAGATGGCATCGGCATCCATCTGGTCAACCTGAGCGGCAGCAACCTGTTTGCGATCACCCAGACCGCCGGCCTGCTCGAAGGCGGCACTGCGGCGATTCTGGCCGAAGACAGCAACGCGCAGTCGTACTTCTACTGGTCCGGCGGCCAGGTAAAAGGCGATCTGCTGGGGCTGAGTGGCGTGCTGGTCAAAGGCGACGTGGCTTTCGGCGGTTCGACCATCCGTGCCGGCTACGTGGACATCGACGGTGGCACCCTGACCCTGCTGGCGCCGCACACCACGCTGGACGGCGATCTCGACCTCGACAGCGACACCGCACGCCTGCGTCTGCTGCTGGACAACACGACCCTGCCCGATTCACCGATTCTCAAGGTGACCGGCAACACCTACTTCTCCGCAGGTAGCCAGATCGAGCTGCAAGCCCGCTCCGACGACTTCCGCACCCCGGCCCAGGGCACCCGCTACACCCTGCTGAACTCCGGCACCTGGGAAGAGGCGCAGAACCTGTCGGTGGTCTCGTCCTCGGCGCTGCTCGAAGTGAAAAACTTCGGCATCGAGGGCCAGGATGTGAAGGCGCTGGTCGCAACCCGCAGCGATGAAGCGATCGAGCAGACCCTGCTCGGCGCCCGTGCTTCGCGCAATGCAGTCAATGCCATACAACCGTTCAAGAACACCGTGATGGGCCAGCTCAGCGAAAGCGATCCGGTATTCCAGGCCTTCGCCAACGCCAGCAGCGATGCGCAACTGGCCAGTCTCGCCGAAACCCTGACCCCGGATGTCAGCCGCGGCGTGATCAATGCCGCCACCAGCAGCCAGACCCTGGTGGGCAACGCCGTCACCCGCCGCTCCAGCAATGCCCGCAACGGCCTGTCGTCCGGTGAAGGCCTGTCGGGCACTGGCGTATGGGTACAGGCACTGTCCAGCGATGCCGATCAGGATCGTCGCCACGGTATCGACGGTTACGATGCCAACACCAACGGCATCGCCGTGGGTGCCGACGGCAAGCTCGACCCCGATACCACCGTGGGCCTGGCATACAGCTACCTGACCAGCGACGTCAAATCCGACCGGGGCAACAAGACCGATGTCAGCGGCCATGCCCTGACCTTGTACGGCAACTGGACCCTCGACAGCTACTTCGTCGACGCTTCGGTGATGTACGGCTGGAACGACAACGAGTCCAA
This sequence comes from Pseudomonas palmensis, assembly GCF_049942755.1. NCBI lineage: Bacteria > Pseudomonadati > Pseudomonadota > Gammaproteobacteria > Pseudomonadales > Pseudomonadaceae > Pseudomonas > Pseudomonas palmensis. Next base: position 2,991,738 of record NZ_CP187958.1, on the reverse strand, counting down.
ACGCTACATCGCCGGCAGCCGCGCCAAGGCCGACTACGACAGCGAGATCTTCGGCGTCAACGCGCTGGCCGGCTACACCTTCCAGCTCGACCGCCAGGTAGTGCTCGAGCCGCAGATCGGTGCGCGCTACGCCAATGTCTCGATCGACTCGTACCGTGAAAAAGGCAGCTCGGCGGCGCTCAACGTCGGCAGCCAGCGTTACGAAATCGGCGAGATGGGCCTGGGCGCACGCCTGGCAGCCGCCTTCGACCTGGGCGTGGGTAGCCTGGAGCCGGAAGCCAAGCTGATGGCCTGGCATGACTTCATCGGCGACAAGGCCGGCACCACCTCCACCTTCGTGCTGGGTGGCACGCCATTCACCACCCGCGGCGCCACCCCGGCCCGCGACAGCTACGAGCTGGGCCTGGGCGCAACCTACCGCGTCGGTGCCTGGAGCGTGGGCGGGTCGTACAACTACCTGACCAGCAGCGGCTTCGATGCCGACACCTTCACCGCCAACGTGCGCTACGACTTCTGACCTCAACCGCCCGACACGACAAAGCCCGCCAGAAGCGGGCTTTGTCGTGTCGGGGCGTGCCTCAGATATCCAGCACGATCTTGCCGAAATGCTGGTTGGTTTCCTGATAGCGGAACGCATCGGCGATCTGCTCCAGGCCAAAGTGCTTGTCGATCACCGGGCGAAGGCCGTTGGCGTCGATGGCACGCACCATGGCCTGCTGCTGGGCACGGCTACCCACCAGTACCCCCTGCAGGCGCAACTGGCGCACCAGCGCCTGCACCAGCGGCAACTGCCCCGCTACGCCGGTGAGGATACCGATCAACGAGATGTGCCCGCCAATGCGCGCGGCAATCATCGATTGCTCCAGCGTGGCTGGGCCGCCCACCTCGATCACATGGTCCACACCACGATTGTGGGTCAGGCTGCGCACCTGCTCGCCCCAGGCCGGAGTGGTGCGGTAGTTGATCAGGTGGTCGGCGCCCAGGGCCTTGAGGCGTTCGAGCTTGGCGTCGCTGGAGGAGGTGGCGATCACCGTGGCGCCCGCCAGCTTGGCGAACTGCAAGGCGAAGATCGACACCCCGCCGGTGCCCTGCACCAGCACCGTGTCGCCTGGCTTGAGTGCGTCGTCGGCCATCAGTGCACGCCAGGCGGTCAAGCCCGCAGTGGTCAGCGTGGCCGCTTCGGCGTGGCTCCAACCTTTGGGCGCATGGGTAAACGACGTGGCACGGGCCGTCACCTGCTCGCGGGCATAGCCGTCGATGCCATCGCCCGGCACCGTGGCAAAGCCTTCGATCAGCGGCGCGCCATCCAGCCAGTCGGGGAAGAAGGTGCTGACCACTGCATCACCGACAGCGAACTCGCTGACCCCGGCGCCCACGGCCACCACTTCACCGGCACCATCGGCCATCGGAATGCGCGGCTCGGCAGGCCCCCACATGCCGCTGACCACGGCAAAGTCGTGGTAGTTGAGCGAGTTGGCACGCAGGCGCACGGTGATCTCGCCCGCCTGCGGCGCCGGCGCTTCGCACGTGCCCACCTGCACCTTGTCATATCCGCCGCCGGGTTGAACGTAAATGGCCTTGTGGCTCATGGGAAGCGCCTCGCTCGTGTCTGTAAAGGGTCAACCAGTCTTCGCCCGTGCCTGACGCAGGTCAAGCACCAGCACTTGCACAATCCGCCGGCAAACCACAATAATGCGACTAATTATCAATTACTCAGTATCCTCCGCGCCATGCCCGCACCCGATCACGCTGCCCTGCACGCGCTCTACAGCGAACACAACGGTTGGTTGAAAAGCTGGCTGCGCGCGCGACTGGGCAACGCCAGCGATGCCGCAGACCTTGCCCAGGACACCTTCATCCGGGTGCTGACCGCACGCAATGCCCAGACCATTCGTGAACCGCGCAGCTACCTGGGCGCCATCGCCCATGCGCTGATGGTCGACAAGTTTCGCCGCAAGGCCCTGGAACAGGCCTACCTCGCCGAGCTGGCCACCCGCCCGGAGCGCGTCGTCGAGTCGCCAGAGACGCGCCTGCTGATTCTCGAAACCCTGGTGGCCGTCGATACCCTGCTCGACGGCATGGGCGAACGCACCCGGCAGATCTTCCTGGCGGTGCAGCTCGAGGGCCTGAGCTACGTGGCCACCGCCGAGCGCATGGGCGTGTCGGTGACCACGGTGAAAAAACACATGATTCGCGCCATGACCCACTGCCTGCTGCTGACGGACGACTGACATGGCCCAGCCCCTGGACTACTCAACCCTGGAGGCGGCGGCCAGCTGGTACGTCAAGCTCAATGCCGCGCAGCCCAGCGAGGCCCAGGTGCAGGCCTGGCGGGACTGGCTGGGCAAGAGCCAGGCCCATGCCCAGGCCTGGGCGCGGGTGGAAAAACTGCAGCGCCAGCTTGGCCGCCTGCCCGCCGACGTGGCCCTGCCGACCCTGGCCGGCGTACGCGCACAACGCCGCGCCGTGCTCAAGACCCTGGCCCTGCTGATGGGCGTGGGCATCACCGGCTGGGCCGTGCGCGAAAGCGACACGGGCCGCGAGCTGATGGCCGGGCTGCGTACCGGCAAGGGCCAGCGCCGCCACGTGACACTGGCCGATGGTAGTCAACTGGAACTCAACACCGACACCGCGCTGGATATCGAATTCGACGGTCAGCAGCGCCTGCTGCGCCTGTACAGCGGCGAAATCATGGTGCAAACCGCCGCCGACGCCGCTGGCCGGCCCTTCCTGGTGCAAACCCCGGAAGGCCGCATCCGCGCCCTGGGCACCCGTTTCAGCGTGCACAGCGAGGGCGGCCTGAGCCGGGTCAGCGTACTGGAGCACGCCGTGGAGGTCCGCCCCGCCGATCAGCCCGGGCAAGTGCTGCGCCTGGACAGCGGGCAAAGCGTGAGCTTCGACGCGCATCAGCTCGGAGCGGTCGGTAGCGCTGCCCCCGGCACCGGTGCCTGGACCGACGGCATGCTGACCGTGATCGAGTGGCGCCTGGCCGACTTCATCAGCGAGCTGCGCCGCTACCGTCCCGGCCTGCTGCGCTGCGATGAGCGTATTGCCGACCTGCGCCTGTCCGGCGCCTTTCGCATTGACGATACCGACACCGTCCTGCAGAACCTGGGCACCTCGCTGCCGGTCAAGGTGCGCTACCTCACCCGGTACTGGGTGAGCGTCGAGCCGGTCTGAAAAAACATCGAAAACCGGGTTGCCGATTTTCATTCTCATTCGGCTACGCAGTTAAAGCGGAAAAAAAGCCGCGCCCCTGCCCAGCCAATCGAAGGAAAACCTGCATGTCCGCCCCTTGCCCGCGAGCGCCTCGCCCTCTGCTACGCGCCGTCCACCTGGCCCTGTTCAGCCTGCCGCTGGCACCGTTGCCGTTGCTGGCGGTGCTGCCGTCAAACGCCCTGGCACAAAGCGCAAGCACCCACTTCCAGATCGCCGCAGGCCCGCTGGGCACCGCGCTGAGCCTGTTCGCCACCCGCGCCAGCATCACCCTGTCGTTCGATGCGCGGCAAACCCAGGGCCTGCAATCGGCGGGCCTGCAGGGCAGCTACAGCATCGATGAAGGCCTGGCGCGACTGCTGGCGGGCAGCGGCCTGCAGGCCCAGCGCCAGTCCAATGGCGGCTACGTGCTGGTGCCAGCCGGCAACGGCGGCGCCGTCGAGCTGGGGGCCACCAGCATCGAAAGCAATACCCTTGGCGAGACCACCGAAAACACCGGCGCCTACACCACCGCCGCCACCCGCACCGCCACCAAGCTGACGCTGTCGATCCGCGAAACCCCGCAATCGGTCACCGTGGTCACCCGCCAGCAGATGGATGACCAGGGCGCGCAGAGCATCACCGACGTGCTGCGCAACACCCCCGGCGTCTCCGCCCAGGCCTACGACAGCGACCGTACCGAATTCTCCAGCCGTGGCCTGGCCATCACCAACTTCCAGTACGACGGCGTCAACACCATCTACGACGGCGTGTACGATGAAGGCACCGCGCATGTCGACATGGCGATCTACGACCACGTCGAAGTGCTCAAGGGGGCCACCGGCCTGATGACCGGCTCCGGCGACCCTTCGGCCACCGTCAACCTGATCCGCAAGAAACCCACCGCGCAGTTCCAGGCCTCGCTGTCGGGCAGCGCCGGTAGCTGGGACGACTACCGTGGCGAAGGCGATGTTTCCGGCCCGTTGAACGACAGCGGCAGCGTGCGCGGGCGCTTCGTCGGCGCGCAGCAGGACAGGAAGGGCTACCAGGACCACTACCAGCAGAAGAAAGAGGTGTACTACGGCATCCTCGAAGTCGACGTCACCCCCGACACCCTGCTGACTGTGGGTATCGACCAGCAGACCACCACTCCGCGCGGCACCTCCTGGACCGGCAACCCGGTGTACTTCGCCGATGGCGGACGCACCGACTTTTCGCGCCGGTTCAACCCGGGGGCCGACTGGAGCCGTCGCGACTTCCAGAACCGCACCTACTTCGCCTCGCTGGAGCAGGCGCTGGCCAACGACTGGAGCCTGAAGCTCAGCGTCAACCAGCTGCAGAGCGACCACGACACGCGCCTTGCCTCCGCCAGCGGCGGCAATCCCGACCGTGCCACGGGCGAAGGCATGTTCATGTTCTGGGGCCGCTGGGAAGGTCACCGGGTGCAGAACACCGCCGACATCAACCTGTCCGGCCCCTTCACCCTGCTGGGCCGCCAGCACGACCTGGTGATGGGTTTCAACGCGGCCAACTCGCGCCAGACCGGCGCCACCTGGGACACCAGCCTGGGCGGCACACCGGGCAACATCTACGAATGGAACGGCAAGATCGGCGTGCCGGACTTCCCGAAAAACGGCAAGTACGAGCAGACCAAGCGCCAGAACGGCGCGTACATCGCCACCCGCCTGCGCCCCACCGACGACCTGTCGCTGATCCTCGGCACCCGCGTCAGCACCTTCAAGTACAACGACAACTACGATTACGACGGCCTCAACCCGGTGTACTTCAGCGACAACCAGGCCGGCTACAAGCAGCATGGCGTGGTGACCCCGTATGCCGGCGTGGTGTATGACCTCAACGACACCTACTCGGTGTATGCCAGCTACACCTCGATCTACCAGCCACAGACCTACAAGGACGCAAACCGCACCCCGCTGGATCCGGTGGAGGGCGACAGCTACGAGACAGGGCTGAAGGCGGCCTACTTCGAGGGGCGGCTCAATGCCAGCCTGGCCTTGTTCCGTATCGAGCAGGACAACGTGGCGGTGCAGACCGGCACCACCAACACCAACGAGGGGATCTACAAGGCCACCCGCGGCGCAACCACCGAGGGCGTGGAGCTGGAGATTGCCGGCGAACTGCAGGAGGGCTGGAACCTGTCGGCCGGCTATACCTATGCGCGCTCTCGCGACAAGGACCACCAGCGCATCTTCGGCTCGCCGATGAGCACCACCAAGCCTGAGCAACTGCTGCGGCTGTTCACCACCTACCGCCTGCCGGGGGCGCTGGACAAGGTCACGGTGGGTGGCGGGGTGAACTGGCAGAGCGCGTTCTACGGCCAGATCTACAGCCCTACGGTGAAGGATTACACCTTCATCAAGCAGGGTGGCTACACCCTGGTCGACCTGATGGGCCGCTACCAGTACAACGACCACCTGAGCTTCACGCTCAACGCCAACAACGTGTTCGACAAGCGCTACCTGGCCGGGCTGGGCAACTTCGACACCACCTACTATGGCGAAGCGCGCAACCTGATGCTGACTACGCGCTGGGCGTTCTGATCGAAGGCCTGGGTTGATGATCCGGGCTTCTTCGCCGGCAAGGCCGGCGAAGAGGCCAGCACGGACCTACTCCAGCATCCCGTGCAACACCCCACAATCAGCCGCATGCCAATCCACCAGCTGCGGCCACGGGTTCTGCGGCACATTCACCAGCACCGTGCGCGCACCCGCCGCACGCCCGCAGTCCAGATCGAAGCGATAGTCACCGACCATCACCATCTGCGCCGGTGCCACGTCCCACGCCTGGGCCAGTTGCAGCAGCCCGCCCGGGTGCGGCTTGGGCGGAGCCTCGTCGCGGCCGATGATGTCCTGCACCGGGAAGCAGTCGGCCAGGCCGATCGCCTCCAGCGTCACATGCGCCAGCTCGCGCGCATTACGCGTCAGGATCCCCAGCCGGCAGCCCCGCGCCGCCAGCTCGCGCACCAGCGCCACCGCCCCCGGCGCCGCCTGCGAGGCCACTGCCAGTTCGCGCTCGTGCTCCAGCAGCCAGGCATGCTTGGCCGCCGCCTCTGCCGCAGGCAGGGCCGCCAGATGGGTAAGAATGTCGTCCTGCGCCGGGATGTCCAGCGCCACGCGAATGGCCGCAAAGTCATGTACGGCAACGGTCAGGGTGCCGTCCATGTCGAACACCCAGTGACGAATCGAGCGCAGGCTCATGCCCAGTCCTTGCGATGGCGAATCAGGCCTTCCTGGCACGACGAGGCCACCAGCTGCCCGGCGCGATTGAAGATGCTGCCACGGGCAAAGCCGCGCGCATTGCCCGCCCACGGGCTGTCCATGGCGTACAGCAGCCAGTCATCGGCGCGCAGGTTGCCGTGAAACCACAGCGCATGGTCGAGGCTGGCCAGCTGCATGTCGCGGTGCCAAACCGACTTGCCATGGGGCATCAGCGAAGTGGTCAGCAGGCCGAAGTCCGAGGCGTATGCCAGCATGTACTTGTGCAGCGCCTGGGAGTCGGGCAGGTTGCCGTCGGCACGAAACCACGCGTACTTCACCGGGTCGCCGGGCTTGGGGTTGAAGGGGTCCTTCTCGGTCACCGGGCGCACTTCGATGGGCTTGGCGCACAGCAGCTTGTCGCGAATATGCTCGGGCAACTGATCGGCCATGCGCTCGGCCAGTTCCACTTCCGACGGCAGGTTCTCGGGGCCGACCACCTGGGGCATCTGGCCCTGGTGCTCGAAGCCTTCCTCGTCGTACTGGAACGAGGCGCTGCAGGTGAAGATCGGCTGGCCCTTCTGGATCGCCGTCACCCGGCGGGTGCTGAAGCTGCCGCCGTCACGCACGCGGTCCACCGAATACACCACCGGCATCGACGCATCGCCCGGACGCAGAAAATAGCCGTGCAACGAATGCACGTGGCGCGCCTCTTCGACCGTCTGACTGGCCGCCGACAGCGACTGGCCCAGTACCTGGCCCCCGTACAGCTGACGAAAGCCCAGGTCCTGGCTGCGTCCGCGGAAAAGGTTTTCCTCGATCGCCTCCAGACTCAACAGGTCGACCAGATCGTCCAACACGTGGCTCATTCGAGATTCTCCAAAGCAAGGCCCAGGGCGCAAATAATACAGGGTTTGTCATTGGCGGCCTGTATGTTCTGCGATTCAGCCATGCAAGGTGGCCTGCCACTGGGCGCGGTTGATCCGGTACAGCACGTGGGGGCGCAAGGGGTGGCCGGGCTCGAGGCGCGGGTGCTCGAAGTCGCCCAGCGGATCGGGCTGCATGCCGATGGCCTGCATCACCTTCTGCGACGGCAGATTGCCCTGGGTAGTGAACGACACCACTTCGTCCAGGCCCAGCTGGGCGAACGCACAACGCAGGCAGGTCCAGGCCGCCTCGCTGGCGAAGCCCTGGCCCCAGTGGCGCCGCGCCAGGCGCCAGCCGATCTCCACCGCCGGGGTGAACGGCGCATCGAAGCTCACATTGAGCAAGCCGGTCATGCCGATGAACGCCCCGCTGTCCTGGCGCTCCAGGGCCCACAGGCCGAACCCGTACTCGGCAAAATGGCCGCGGATGCGGCCAATCAGTGCGGCGCTTTCGACCCGGTTCAGCGGCGCCGGGAAGTACTGCATCACCAGTGGGTCGGCACACAGGGCGGCGAACTCGGCGAGGTCGTCGTCCTGCCACTGGCGCAGCCGCAGCCGCGCGCTCTCCAGTTCAAGTATCGGGGTCATTGCCTGCTCCGTGATCACTGCCTTGCAGTGTACAGCGTAGGCAGGCAATGCCCGAGCGCCCAGCCTCAGAAACGGAAGTTGGCAGTCAACTCGGCTGAACGCCCCGGGGCCACCGTGGCAAACAGGCCCACGTGCGAGGCGTCGTAGATGGTTTCGTCGGTCAGGTTGAGCAGGTTGAGCTGCAGGTCGAGGTTCTTGTTGACCTTGTAGCCGACCATCGCGTCGTAGCGCCAGTAGTCGTCGACGGTGATGGTATTGGCGTCGTTCATGTAGCGCTCGTCCATGTAGTTGGCGCCAGCGCCGACTGTCCAGCGTGCATCGATGTCGTACGAGGTCCACAGGCTGAAGCTGTTGGGCGCGATGAACTTGGACTGGTTGCCGTCGTTGGCGCCGTTGCCACCGGCCTTCACCACTTCGGCATCCAGGTAGGTATAGCCGGCCCACACCGCCCAGGCATCGGTGATGCGTCCGGTGGCGCCCAGCTCCAGGCCGGTGACACGCTGGTCGCCATCCAGTGCCACCAGGCCCGAGACTGGATCGGTCACGCGTGCATTGGTCTTCTCGGTACGGAACACCGCTGCGGTCAGCGACAGCTGCTCGTTGAACACGTCCCACTTGGTGCCCAGCTCCAGGCTGCGCGAGCGTTCGGGGTCGAGGTTGGCCTTGTTGCCGTTGAGGTTGCCGGCACCGGCACCATCGGCACCACCGGACTGGGTGTTTTCGCCCGACGGGTTGGACGAGGTGCCGTAGGACAGGTAGATGCTGCCGTTGGGCAATGGCTTGAAGACGATACCCACCTGGTAGTTCCACAGCTCGCTGGACGACTCGGCGCCACCGGCGACGCGGTTCTTCACGTCGTAGTCGTCGTAGCGCAGGCCCAGGTTCAGGTCCCACTGCTCATGCAGGCCGAGCGTGTCGAACACATACAGCGAGCGGGTGTCGGTCTGGTACTTGCTGGTGACCTGGCCGGTGCCCGGCAGCAGGGTCCAGCCCCCGTCGTGCGGGTTGGGGTCGTAAAGGTCGCCCGGGCGTCCGTTGTTGCCCTGGTACTTGTCCTTGTCGGTGATGGTTTCGCGGCTGACTTCGATACCGGCTGCGTAAGTGTGCTTGATGGTGCCGGTGTCGAAGGTACCGAACAGGTCGGTCTGGTTGATCAGCGACGTGTTGACCACATTGCGCGGGCGAAAGCCCCGGGACACCAGCCCGCTCTCTTCCTGGCCCACATTGGCGAACACCGGACGGCTCATGACATAGTTCTGCATGGTGCGGCCACCGCGCAGGGTATTGCGCAGGCTCAGGTGTTCATTGAAGTCATGTTCAATGCTGAAGGTGGCAAGGTCGGCGGAAGTTTTCCGGAAGTCTCGATCCACAAGCCCGTAGAAGTTGTCGCGGTCGACCTTCACCGGCTTGTTGGTAATCAACGAAACCGGGTGGCCCTGATCGGGAATGTCGTCGGTTTGCAGGTGGTAGTAACTGGCGGTGACCCGGGTCGGGCCCTGCAGGCCCCAGGTGATCGTCGGCGCAATGCCCCAGCGGCTGACCTCGACATGGTCGCGCCCGGGGGTGTCGGCCTCGTGCTTCATCGCGTTGAGACGAAACGCCAGGTCCTGCTCGCCCAGGTACTGGTTGACATCGAGGGTGGTGCGACGCAGCTGGTCGGTGCCCAGGGTAAAGCTGCCGCCAATGAAGTCCTCGGCCTTGGCCGCCTTGCTCACCAGGTTGATCGAGCCGCCGGTGGAACCCCGGCCGCTGTAGGCCGAGCCCGGCCCCTTGACGATTTCCACGGTCTCGATGTTGAACGCCTCGTGGGAGGCGCGGCCCAGGTCGCGCAGGCCGTCGATCTGGATATCGGTACTGGCTTCGAAGCCGCGAATGAACGGGCGGTCGCCCAGTGGCGTGCCACCCTCGCCCGCGCCCAGGGTGATGCCGGGAGTGGTGCGCAGTACATCGGTCAGGGACGTGGCGCCACGCTCCTTGATCAGCGCTTCATTGATGATGGTCACGGACTTTGGCGTGTCGCGCAGCGGGGCGGTGAACTTGGGCGAGGAGGCGTTATCGACCTTGAACGTTTCATGGTGCACGCCCTTCACATCGGTGGCATCGAGTTCCACCGACGATGCGGTGGACGATGCAGCCGGTGTGGAAGTTTGCGCAATACTGGCTGTCGACCAGGAGGCTACCGCCAACCCCAGTGCAGTACACAGATGACCGGATTCAGAACGACGGCTTTTTATTGAAAGTTGTGCCATTGGTAATGCCCACCATCAGAAAATGATGCGCAATACTATTTACGAGCAATTATCACTCAAAGCCGATTTACATTATTTACGCCGCGTTTCAGTTTATGTCCGAAAGTAACAACTTATTACTTCATTGAATTGAAACTGCAACGTGCTGTTGCCCCTTGCCCCACAAGGCTTTCACATCGCCTTCACCGATTCACCACAGGCCGTTGCTTACCGTGCACACATTCTCGCGGTAGCCGGAGCGGCCCCATGTTGCACGATGCAGTACTCGACCAGACCTTGATCCCAGCCCGTCCGGGGCGACGACGACGCCTGCCTTCGGCGACGTTCCTGCTGGGCCTGTGCACCTTGCTTGCACTGGCCGTTTCAAGCCTGTGGCTGTTCAGAGGGTTGGCGATCGTGGACCTGGGTAGCGAAAGACAGATGCGCAACAGCGGTGTGTATGCCGACTGGGCCAAAGGTGAAGTCATCGTGCTGGTGCGGCATGCCGAGCGTTGCGACCGCTCGCGCAACCCGTGCCTGGATGATCCGCAAGGCATCACCCAGGCGGGTAGCCAGGCTGCGGCGCAGGTGGGCGAAGGGCTGCAGCGCCTGGGCCTGGAGCATGCCGACATACTGGCCAGCCCCCTGACCCGCACCCAGCAAACCGCGCACTTCATGTTCGGCAAGCTGGCAGCCAGTGAGGACTGGCTGCAGCAATGCAACAAGGGCTTCGCCGACAACGCCCTGGCGCGCAAGGCCGCCGAGCGCAACCTGGTGCTGGTGACCCACAGCGGCTGCATCGACCAGCTCGAACGCCAGTTGAACGTGCCCGGTGGCGAACGCTCCAGCGCCTACGCCGAAGCCGTATTCGTCTCGGTGGGCGCCAGCGGCAAACCGAGAATCCTCGGCCGCATGAACGCCCCCGAATGGCGCAAGCTGCTGGCCAGGGCGGAGCAATGAGCATGTCGCCACGCCAGTCGTTCTACCTCACCCACCTGGGCCTGCCCCTGCTGCTGGCACTGGTCGTGTTCGTGGCCTTCGACCTCACCGGCCTCGACCGCTGGTTCAGCCAGTTGTTCATCGACCCGGCCAGCGGCCAGTTCACCCTGCTGCACGACGCCTGGTTCGAGAAAGTGACCCACAAGTGGCCCCGCATCCTGCCCAACTGGACAGGCGAAGCCGCACTGATCGGCGCCCTGCTGTCCTTCGTGTGGCCGCTTTTCGCCCGCCATCCGCAGGCCGCCGCCACCCGGCTGCTGCAACGCAGCCGCATTGCCGGCGTGCTGCGCTTCACCACCCGGCACCGGCGCGACCTGCTGTTCGTGGTGGTGGCATTCGCACTGTGCACTGCCATCATTCACTACCTCAAGAGTCACACCGGGGTGTACTGCCCGGTAGAGACCACATTCTACGGCGGTACCCATCCGCGCCTGGAGTGGTACCAACAGTTCGACCTGCTGCGCAAGGCCGGTGACGGGCGCTGCTGGCCCGGCGGGCATGCCTCCAGCGGCTTCACCCTGATGGCGCTGTACTTCGTGGCCCGCCGCTGGCGCTGGGCGCACGCACGCAAGCTGCTGGGGTTCATCGTGCTGCTGGGCATGGTGTACGGCACCACCCGCGTGATGCAGGGCTGGCACTACATGTCGCACACCTTCTGGGCGGGGATCTTCGTCTGGCTGACCTGCCTGCCGACCGCGCTGTGCTTCTATGGCCGCACCGCGCTGCAGGCACCGCTGAAGGCACCGCTGGAGTTACCGGCAATACCTCTGCACGCTAACGCCATGCCAGCATCACTACGCCCAGAGTGATCAGGCTGATGCCGCCCCACTGGCGCAGGTCGAGCCGCTCGCCCAGCAGGGTAACGCCGAGCACCGCCACCAGCACCACGCTGAGTTTGTCCACAGGCGCTACCTGCGAGGCTTGCCCCAGCTGCAGGGCGCGGAAGTAGCAGATCCACGAGGCGCCTGTGGCCAGCCCCGACAGCAGCAGGAACAGGTAGCTGCGCGGCGAGATCGACCCCAGTGACTGGTACTGGCCGGTGGCGAACAGAATCAGCGCCAGGCTCACCAGCACCACCACCGTGCGCAGCAGGGTGGCGAAGTCCGAATTGATGCCGGTCACGCCAACCTTGGCAAATATGGCGGTCAAGGCGGCGAACATCGCCGACAGAATCGCCCAGAACGTCCAGGAAGCCAGCATGGGTGCACCCCTGTCGAGAACCTGCGCGCAGTGTAGATCGCTGGCGCTGGCTGTACAGCAACTGGCAAGATCGAGGCCTGCCCCGGTTAGAAGCTGCCATGCCCCTGCCCCTGATCTACCACGACGACTACAGCCCGGAGTTTCCTGCCGGGCACCGCTTCCCGATGGACAAGTTCCGCCTGTTGCGCGACCACCTGGTCGACAGCGGCCTGACCACCGATGCGGCCTTGCTGCGCCCCGAGCTCTGCCCCAGCGACATCCTCGCCCTGGCCCACGAGCGGGGCTACATCGAGCGCTACATGAATGGCGACCTGAGCCGCGAAGACCAGCGTCGCCTGGGCCTGCCCTGGAGCGAAGCGCTGGCACGGCGCACCGTGCGCGCGGTCGGCGGCTCGCTGCTGGCCGCCGAACAGGCCCTGCAGCATGGCATCGCCTGCCACCTGGCCGGCGGCACGCACCACGCCCACTACGATCACCCGGCCGGCTTCTGCATCTTCAACGACCTGGCGGTGATCAGCCGCTACCTGCTCGAAGCCGGGCGCGTGCACCGGGTGCTGATCTTCGACTGCGACGTGCACCAGGGCGATGGCACCGCGCGCATCCTGCACGACACCCCGGACGCGATCACCGTGTCGCTGCACTGCGAACAGAACTTTCCGGCACGCAAGGCCCAGAGCGACTGGGACATCCCGTTGCCGCGCGGCATGGGCGACGCCGACTACCTGAAGGTGGTGCACGACGCGCTGAACTACCTGTTGCCGCTGTACCAGCCCGACCTGGTGCTGTACGACGCCGGCGTGGACGTGCACAAGGACGATGCGCTGGGGTACCTGCAACTGACCGACGCAGGCGTCGCTGCCCGCGACGAAGCCGTGCTGCGCCACTGCCTGGGGCGCGATATCCCGGTGGTCGGCCTGATCGGCGGCGGCTACAGCAAGGACCGCCACGCCCTGGCCCGACGCCACGGCATACTGCACCACAGCGCACAACGGGTACTCGATTACCCACAATGACTGTGGAGCTGCCTGTGGATAACCTGAGCGCAAGCCCATCCGGCCCTTGTGGCACGGGGCCTGCACCGTACTGATCGTTTTTTGTACAGTGCCTGGGCGGGGCCGTGTCGGGTAGAATGCCCGCTCTTTTATCCCCAGCCTGCAGCCGCCCATGACCGATACTCCCCCAACCGCCGCCCCCCACGTTGCCATTATCGGAGGCGGGCCGGCCGGGCTGATGGCCGCCGAGGTCCTCAGCCAGGCTGGTGTGCGGGTAGACCTGTACGACGCCATGCCCTCGGTGGGGCGCAAGTTCCTGCTGGCGGGCGTGGGCGGCATGAACATCACCCATTCCGAAGCCTACCCCGCGTTCATCTCGCGCTATGCAGAACGCGAACACGACATCGCGCGCCTGCTCGACGGCTTCGATGCAGACGCGCTGCGCGCATGGATCCACGGCCTGGGCATCGACACCTTCGTGGGGACATCCGGCCGGGTGTTTCCGCGCGACATGAAGGCCGCCCCGCTGCTGCGCGCCTGGCTCAAGCGCCTGCGCGATGCCGGGGTAGTTATCCACACCCGGCATCGCTGGCACGGCTGGGATGCCGACGGCGCCCTGCGGATCACTTGTCCACAGGGCGAGGTGAGCGTGCAGGCCGATGCCGTGGTGCTGGCGCTGGGCGGCGGCAGCTGGGCGCGGCTGGGCTCGGACGCTGCCTGGCTGCCCTGGCTGCAGGCGCGGGGTGTGGATATCTCGCCGCTGCAGGCAACCAACAGCGGCTTCGAGGTAACGGGTTGGAGCGACGTGCTCAAGGGCAGGTTCGCCGGTGCACCGCTGAAGAACATCGCCCTGAGCCTGGCCGGCCAGGCGCCGCGCCTGGGCGAGTTCGTGCTGACCCAGGGCGGCGTCGAGGGCAGCCTGGTGTATGCCTGGTCGGCGCAGATTCGTGAAGCGATCAACCGCGAAGGTAGCGCGACGGTGCTGCTCGACCTGCTGCCGAACCGGCCTGTGGACAAGATCGAGGCGGCGCTGCGCAAACCCCGTGGTTCGCGCTCGATGGCCAGGCACCTGCACGGTCAGCTGGGCCTGGACGGGGTGAAGGCGGCGCTGCTGCGCGAGCTGACCGGGCCCGAGGTGTTTGCCGACCCGGCGCGCCTGGCGGCAGCGCTCAAGGCGTTGCCGATCACGCTGGTACGACCGCGCCCGCTGGACGAGGCGATCAGCAGCGCCGGCGGCGTGAAGTTCGAGGCGATGGATCGGCACCTGATGCTGACCCGGTTGCCGGGGGTGTTCTGTGCGGGCGAGATGCTCGACTGGGAGGCACCGACCGGCGGCTACCTGCTGACGGCGTGCTTTGCCAGTGGGCGAAGGGCGGGGTTGGGGGTGCTGGAGTGGCTGCGCCGGTGAGGCCGGCGCCTATAGGGTACGCACAGCCCTTGTAGGAGCCGGCCTTGCCGGCGAAAGGGCTGCAGCGCAGCCCGTGCCCAATCAAGGCTTGCGCTTGCGCGGCCCGGTATTGAACGTCGGCACCTTGCGCACCGGCTTGACCTGCGGCGCGGCTGCGGGGGTATCCCCGCTGTCGGTCCAGCGCCCCAGGCTGCCCTTGCCGCTGCCCTGCTTGGGCTTCTTCGGTTTCTTCGGCTTCTTCACCACCTGCCCGCTGGCGTCGGTTTCCGGCACCCGGTGCTCCGGCACGAAATCCGGCTCTTCATGGCGCGGCAAGGTCTTGCGCGTGAGCATCTCGATGGCCGACAGCATGTTCACCTCGTCGGCACACACCAGCGAAATGGCTTCGCCGGTATTGCCCGCACGCCCGGTACGCCCGATACGGTGAATGTAGTCCTCGGCCACGATCGGCAAATCGAAGTTGACCACCAGCGGCAAGTCGTCGATATCCAGCCCGCGCGCCGCCACATCGGTGGCCACCAGGATCTGGATCTCGCGCGCCTTGAAGCTGTCCAGCGCACGCTGGCGCGTGGCCTGGGGGCGATCGCCATGGATGCCGTCGGCGTTCACGCCCTGCGCCTGCAGGCGCTCCACCAGCGCATCCACACCGTTGCGGGTCTTGGCGAACACCAGCACCTGCTTCCAGCGCTGCTTGCGCAGCAGGTGCATGAACAGCTCGGGCTTGCGCTTCTTGTCCACAGGCACGACCCACTGCTTGACGCTGCTGGCCGCCACGTTGCGCGGGCTGACCTCGACGCTGAGCGGGTCGTCGAGCATCTGCCCGGCCATCAGGCGGATCTCGTCGGAGAAGGTTGCGGAAAACAGCAGCGTCTGGCGCTTGACCGGCAACGCCGCGTAGATCGAGCGCAGCTCTTCGGCAAAGCCCAGGTCGAGCATGCGGTCGGCTTCATCGAGCACCAGCGCCTGCAACTGGTTGAACTTGACCGCGTTCTGGCGGAACAGGTCGAGCAGGCGCCCGGGCGTGGCCACCAGCAGGTCGATGCCCTTGCGCAGTTTCATCATCTGCGGGTTGATGCTCACCCCGCCGTACACCGCGTAGGTGCGCAGCGGCAGGTGTTCGGCGTACTCGACGATATTGGCGTGCACCTGTTCGGCCAGCTCGCGGGTCGGCACCAGCACCAGCGCACGTACCGAGTTGCTGGCGACCTTCTCGCCTTCCATCACCAGGCGCTGCAGCAGTGGCAGGGCGAAGCCGGCAGTCTTGCCGGTGCCGGTCTGCGCCGCCGCCATCAGGTCGCGGCCGGCCAGCACGGCCGGGATGGCCGCCGCCTGCACCGGTGTCGGGGTGGTGTACTTGAGGTGCTCGAGCGCGCGCAGCAAGGGTTCAATCAGGCCAAGTTTGGCGAATGTCATGGCAATACCGTCTGGGGAATTCAGCAATGGCGCAAGTTTACCCTGTTCGCGCGGGTTCACCGAGCTTCAATCCACAGGCGGCAGGTACACGTACGTCAGGCGATCCAGGCCATTGCCGACAAACAGCGACAGCGGCCTGCCCAGCTGGCTGGCGCGCGAACGGCACAGGCCGTAGATCTCGTTCAGACTCGAATCGCGCGCCGACATCGGCGTCCAGCTGTGCATGCCCAGCGACCCCAGTTCGAAGATCATGTGGTCGCGGTCCTTCTCGCGGCTGAAGCTGACGGCTACCTGGCCGCGCGCTACCTGACTACGCAACCCGCCATCAGCGAACTCCAGGCGAACCGGCGTGCGCCTGAGCTTCTGGTCCGGGGTGCGCAGCGTCATCACGCCCTGACTGTAGTCGAGCACCTCGAAGGGCAGGTTGGCCCTGAGCCTCACCGGGACCCGGCAATCGACCTCGCCGCGCGCCGTGTTCTCGATCAGCGAGCGCATCGCTTCGCTGAGCGTAGGATGGCTCTTGATCGCGACATCGTTGGGGAAGGCCAACCGCAACGCGATCGGCTGGTCAGGTTGATCCGCGAGGGTCAGGGTGACGTTGCCGGTGACTGCCTGGCGCGCAGCCAGCACGGCGTCGACCGTTGCCTGCAGAGCCTCACGCCGCGCCGGGGTCAATACGTCGCCTGGCATGCGCAGGTTCACCACCCAAGGGGTCTCGTCATCGGCCCACATTTCCACTCGGGCCAGGTCGATCTGCTGTTCGGCCAGCAGGTTACGGACCGCTTCGGCGTAATACCGGTCTGCATGGCCGTGGGCGTAATTGTCGATAACCGATACCTGAAACTCCAGGCCAACTTCCTGTTCATCACAACCGGACAGCATCCCAACCAACAAGCCTGCCATGGCAATACGACGCTTCACTTGGACAACTCACCCCTCAAGGCGTCAGCCGGGGTGGCCACGCTGGCCGGCACCTTGCGCCATTGCGGAACGCCGATCAACACCACCGCGCCGATGATCACCGCCATCGCCACGCACTCCTCCACGCCGATCTGCTCGCCAGCGAACAGGATGCCTAGCAGCACCGCCACCGCCGGGTTGACGTAGGCATAGCTGGTGGCCGCCGCCGGGCGCACATGCTTGAGCAGGTACATGTAGGCACTGAAGGCCAGGATCGAACCGAAGAACACCAGGTAGAGCAACGCCCCCCAGCCGGCAGCGGTCGGCATCTGGGTCATGCGTTCACCGCTGAGCGCGCTGCCCAGCAGCAGCGCCGCGCCGCCCACCAGCATTTCGGCGGCACTGGCCATCGGCCCGGCCGGCAGCGGCAGGCTCTTGCTCCACACTGAACCGAAGGCCCAGGACGCTGCAGCAAACAGGATCAGCGCCGCGCCCAGCGGGCTGGCCTGCAGGTTGGAGCCCAGGTTGAGCAGGCCGATGCCGGCCAGGCCAAGGCCGATACCGGCCCATTCCAGACGCGTGTTGCGGTGCCCGAAAAATCGCCCGAACACCAGGGTGAACAGCGGCACGGTCGCCACCGCCAGAGCTGCGACCCCGGACGCCACGCCCGCATGTTCGGCCAGGGTCACGCCGCCGTTGCCGCAGCTGAGCAGCAATATGCCGATGGCCCCGGCGGCCTTCCATTGCGCCCAGCTGGGCGCCGGCACCCCGCGCCAGCGCAGAAAGCCATACAGCAGGCTGCCGGCAATCAGAAAGCGCACCCCGGCCATCAGCAGCGGTGGCCACGACTCGATACCGATGCGGATCACCAGATAAGTCGACCCCCACACCAGGTACAAGGCCAGGAAGGCACCGATCAGCACCAGCGGAAAGCGACGGGAGGCAGGCATGGGAGGCTCGAAATCAGGGTTTTGGAGCTGTAGTTTAGAAAGCCAAACGGGTAATTTTAAGTTACAAACCCTGTTTATACGGCCACCATACTTTCGAAAAAACGGATGTTTGCCCGATTCGCCATCGTTTCAACACCTGGTACCCACGCCCCATGGACAAGTACGATCGCATGCTCCTCGCCGCCTTGCTCGACAACGGCCGCGCCTCCTTCGCCGAACTGGCGCGCAAGGTCAACCTGTCGGCCCCGGCGGTGGCCGAGCGGGTGGCCAAGCTCGAGGCCAGCGGGGTCATCACCGGCTACCAGGCCAAGGTCGACATGAGCCGGATCGGCTTGCCGATCCAGTGCGTGATCGAGCTGCGCCTGGCCAGCCACGGCAACCAGCAGACCTATGAGGACCTGGCGCGTATCCCGCAGATCACCGAGTGCCACCGGGTCACCGGCGATCCGTGCGTGATCATGCAGGCGGCGGTCGGCTCGATGCCGGAACTCGAAGAGCTGATCAACCACGTGGCGCAGTTCGGGTTCAGCAAGACCTCGATCATCCTGTCCAGCGCGGTAGAGCGACGGGTGCCGCTCGGCCAGCTCGACAGCAACGGCAAGAAAGCCTAGCGGTAGCGCTTGAGGGTTTCGGCAACCTTGGCTGCCGGGACCTTCTGCAGGCTGCAGAACAGCGGGTGCGACACCTCGCTGATACCGTGGCGCTGGCGCAGTTCGCCGGCCAGGTGCTGGGCCAGGTTGGCGGCCATCTCGGCATCGGCCATGGCCCGGTGAGCGGTGCCGGTGTCGGGCAGCCCGGCCCAGCGCGTCAGGGTGCCGAGCTTGTGGTTCGGCGCAGCCGGCAGCAGGCGCCGCGAGAGCAGCATCGAACAGGCGAACGACTGCACCCGCGAGCGTCCGATCAGGCTCAGTTCGTAGTCCCAGAACTTCTGGTCGAACGAGGCGTTGTGCGCCAGCAAGGGCGTGCTGCCGACGAACTCGGCCACCTCGTTCATCACCTGCGCATTGGCCGGCGCACTGCGCAGCATGGCGGTAGTGATGCCGGTCAGCCCGGCGACAAAGGCCGGTACCGGCACGCCGGCATTCATCAGGCTCTGGTAGCGATCGACGATGCGCCCGCGTTCGAGCATCACCACCGCCACTTCGGTAGCGCGGCAGTAGGCACCCGGCGAGATGCCGGTGGTTTCAAAGTCGATGACCGCAATACGTTCCACAAAAACCTCGGGTAGCTCTCAGTGCTTGAGCAGGAGTGCGCCTTCGATGGGCACATAGCGGGTGGCGGCGCGAATCAGAGAGTTGGCGGTGAGCCCCGGTACGCCATAGGCCACCGCTTCGGCGCCATGACGGTTGATCACCCGTTCCAGCAGCAGGTCGAAATCGCCATCGCCGGAGGCCAGCACCACTTCGTCGACCCGCGAGGCGGCGTCGATCACGTCCAGGGTGATGCCCACGTCCCAGTCGCCCTTGGCCGAGCCGTCGCTGCGCTGGATATAGGGTTTGAGTTTGACCGTGAAACCGAGGTTGCGCAGGATCTGCTGAAACTGCTGCTGCTTGCTGTCGCCGCGGTCGATGGCATAGGCCACCGCCTCGACGATCTCGCCGTCCTGGCTGACGTGCGCCCAGAAGGCGGCGTAGTTGAAATGACAACCATAGGCCTGGCGCACGGTGTAGTAGAGGTTCTGGACATCGGCGAACACCGCAATCTTCTTCACCGCACTTCCTCGTCACGCCAGGGGCCGGCCCCGCATACCGGGGCCGTTTCGGCGCCCAGTATGCCAGCCTGACGGCAGTACGGGTATGTGCGCGGCTCAGACGAAGGAATCGTCGTCCGAAAAGAAGCCGCCGCCATCGTCACCGTAGTCGGTGTCCATGAAGCCGCCCTGATCATTGCCGTAGCCACCGTTGTCGGCGGTCAGGCGCTGCTCGTCGTTACCGCCCCAGCCGCTGTCGCTGGCCGGTGCCGGCGCTTCGTTGATGATCTCGGTGACTTCCTGGGGCTGCGACCCGTGGTGCCCGAACAGGCTGCTGATACCCTGCGCCAGCATCACCCCGCCTGCCACGCCGGCGGCGGTCTGCAGTGCACCGCCCAGAAAGCTGCTGGCGCCGCCGCGGGCCGGTGCGGCCTGGGGCGCGGCGTTGAAACCCTGCTGCTGAGGGGCCACGCCGGGCCCGCCAAAGCCGCTGGCCGGTTCACGCCAGCCACCACCACTGGTGGCAGGTGCCGGGGCCGGCTGGGCCGCGCGCTGCGGCTGCGGCTCGGGTTGCCGTGCCCCCCCGCCGAAGATGCTCGACAGGAAGCCGCCGCTGCTCGGCGCAGTGGCCGCCACCTGTGCGCGGGCCTGGTTCAGATCGGCCTGCAATTGCCTGTTCTGTTCATCGAGGCGCTTGAGCGCGGCCTCCTGCACCAGAATCGCCTGGGCCATGTAGTAAGGGGCCGACGGCTGTTGCTGCAGGTGCTCGGCAATGCGCGCCTGGGCCTGGGCATCACGCGGTGCGCCTTCGCTCTCGGCTTGCTTGAGGCGGCCGAACAGGCCGTCGATCAAGGTTTGTTCTTCGTGGTTCATGGGGCGACCTCACTGGATAGCCGGGGGATTACAGGTGAGCACTAGATGGGGTTCCAGCATGGGCGATTCAATCGGCCCGCGGCATGAAACTTTGTTCAGGTTCGACCGCTGGGCTAAAGTAGCGGCCTGCTCTGTCACTGCGATATCGACTGATGAATCCGCTTAGCGTTCTGCAAGACTCCTTGTATTTCTTCCGCCGCCACCTGCTGAGCATCGCCAAGCTGTGCCTGCCGCTGATCGTCATCGAAACGCTGCTGGCCCAGGCGATCTATGCACAGTTCGGCAGCCAGACCCGTACCCTGGCCTACGGCATGCTGCTGGGCCTGGTGTTCTACCCGCTCTACAGCGGCGCACTGATCCTCTACCTGGACGCCCGCAGCCAGGGTGAAGAGCCGCGCAAGCGCGACCTGCTGGCCATGTCGCTGCGCCTGTGGCCCTCGTTCGCGCTGCTGATGATCGTCTGCCTGCTGCTGATCGTGGCCGGCTGCGCGCTGTTCATCCTTCCGGGCATCTGGGTGATGGTCAACCTGGTGTTCGCCGAGTACCTGCTTGTGCTGCGCGGCCTGCAACCGCTGCCGGCCATGCGTCAGAGCTTCGAGCTGTGCAAGGGCCACTTCTGGCAGATCCTGGTGTGCATGATCGTGGCCATGATCCCGTTGTGGCTGATCGATGCGCTGACCCGCAGCCTGATCGGAGAAGAGCCCGAGCTGTGGCTGGAACTGCTGGTGGGCAGCTTCAACGGCTTCCTCACCCTGTTCAGCACCCTGGTGAGCTTTCGCATGTTCATGCTGGTCACCGAGCCGCCGCTGGCCCGCGACCCGAGCTGAACCAAGCAGGCGACGAACGGCTCGGGTATGCTGCGGGTTCACCTGCGACGCCAAGCCGAGCCGATGATCCGACTACTGCGCAATGCCCTGCTGACCCTGCTGCTGATACTTGCCCTGCTGTGGCTGCTGGCCAGTCACCTGAGCTGGCAACCCGAGCCGCGCGAGGCCCTGCCGGTGGCCTGCCGTGGCACGGCCACGCCGCTGGTGCCGGGCCAGATGCTCAAGGTCATGAGCTGGAACATCCAGTACCTGGCCGGCAAGGGCTACGTGTTCTGGTATGACGAAGGCCGGGGCAGTGACACCCGCCCTACCGAACAGGACCTGGCGTTCAACCTCGACGAGGTGGCGCGGGTGATCCGCGCCGACAACCCCGACATCGTGCTGTTGCAGGAACTGGACACCAACGCCAAGGCCAGCGCCTACCAGGACCAGCTGGCCCTGCTGCGCGAGCGCCTGGCCGACCTCTACCCCTGTGCGGTGCAGGCCTACGACTGGAAGGCGGACTTCGTGCCCGACCGGCATGTGTTCGGCAGCGTCGGCCGCGGCCTGGCGACCCTGAGCCGCTACCCCATCCAGCAGGCCGAACGCCTGGCCCTGCCCTCGGCCCCCGACAACGCCCTGAGCCGCCTGCTGCAGCCGCAACAGGCGGTGCTGGCCAGCTACCTGCCGCTGCGTGATGGCGGCTCGCTGGCGGTGCTCAACACCCACCTGGCGCCCTTCGTTCCCGGCAGCGATATCCAGCGCCAGCAGGTGCGCCAGCTCGGCGCGCTGCTCGACAAGCTGGAAAGCCAGGGCACGCCGTGGCTTATCGGTGGCGACTTCAACCTGCTGCCGCTGGGCCAGTACCGCCGGCTCACCCCCGAGCAGCGCCAGCACTATGGCGCCGACAGCGACCTGCACTTGCTGTGGGAAAAGTATCCGATGATCCCCAGCAACGCCGAAGCCGGTGGCGCCGAGCGCAGCGCCTGGCTGACCCACTACCCCAACGACCCGCGCCTGAACGGCCCGGACCGCACCCTGGACTACCTGTTCCACAGCCCCAAGCTGCAGCGCCTGAGCGCCCGGGTGCTGCAGCAGGACACCCTGCAGATTTCCGATCACCTGCCGCTGAGCGCGCGCCTGCTGTTGCCGACGCCGCCCTAGCGACTACTTGCGCGGTTTGGCCCGCGCGGTGGCTTCGGCCACCAGCGGGTCGTCCGGCCAGTAGTGCTTGGGGTAGCGGCCCTTGAGGTCCTTCTTCACTTCGGCGTAGGTGCTGCGCCAGAAATTGGCCAGGTCCTGGGTCACCTGCACCGGGCGCCGTGCCGGTGACAGCAGGTGCAGCAACACCTGCTGGCGGCCCTGGGCGATGCGCGGGGTTTCGGCCAGGCCGAACAGTTCCTGCAAGCGCACCGCCAGAATCGGCGGCGTCTCGCTGTAGTCCAGGCGGATGTTGGAACCCGAGGGCACGCCGATGTGCACCGGAGCCCATTCGTCCAGGCGCTGCGGCAGCGGCCAGGGCAGCAGGTTGCGCAGGATGGACGACAGGTCGAGCTGGGCAAAATGACTGAGCCGGGTGACCTTGCCCAGGTAGGGTTGCAGCCAGTGCTCAAGGCTGGCCAGCAAGGCCGCGTCGCTCAGGTCAGGCCATTCGCTCTGGCCTGCCGCCGCAACATCCAGCCCGCGCAACAGTGCCACCCGCGCCTGCCACTGGCGCAGTTCCGGGGTCCAGGGCAGCAGCTCCAGGCCCTTGCGCCGCACCAGGTCAAGCAGCGCCCGCGCACGCGCATCCTCGCCCAGCCCGGTCAGCGGCTCGCGGCTGAGCACCAGTTCGCCGACCTTGCGCTGGCGCTCGGCACGCAGCACGTTCTCACGCTCGTCCCAGTCCAGTTGATCCACGTGGCGCACCTGCTCGGCGAGCACGTCGTCGAACAGCGCCGGGTCGAATTCGGCCGCCAGGTAGATGCGCTCTTCGCGCTGCCCCTGGCGGCTGCCGAGGTCGGCGATCACCAGCCAGGGTTGCTTCATCAGCGCGTCGGCCTCACCGAACAGCGCCGCACGCCCGTTGGCCAACCGGTACTCGGCGCCGCCGGCACGGCGCTGCAGGGCGACCCGATCGGGGTAGGCCAGCGCCAGCAGGGCACCGAGCCAGCGGGAATGTTCGGGGTCGGCCACGGCCGCGCCGGCCTTGCCGCGCAGGTAGCTGCGGTACTGGCGGGACAGTTGTCGCGCCCGCTGCACCCCGCCTTGCCCACCTCGGGCTGCACGGGTTTCGCCACTGAGCAGGGCCAGCCGGCTGTGCAGGTCGGCGCCCGCCCCGCGCAGAATGTCGCGCTCGCCCAGCAGTGCCGCCACATCGCAGGCCATCTGTGCCAGGCCAAGGTCCTGGCCGCGCAAAAGCAGGTGTGCGATGCGCGGGTGTGCCGGCAACTCGGCCATGGCCTGACCATGCTCGGTCAGCGCCAGCAACTGCCCCGGCCTGAGCGCCCCCAGGCGCACCAGCAGGTCCTGGGCCTGGGCATAGGCCGCCGCCGGTGGCAGGTCGAGCCAGCACAGCTGCGCCGGGGCCACGCCCCAGCGGGTCAATTGCAGGGCCAGCCCGGCAAGGTCGGCCTGCAGGATCTCGGCGCTGCCGTAGGCAGCCAGTTGGTCATGCTGGGCCTCGGACCACAGCCGATAGCACACGCCCGGCTCCAGGCGTCCTGCGCGCCCGGCCCGCTGGGTGGCGCTGGCGCGCGAGATGCGCTGGGTATCGAGGCGGGTCATGCCGCTGCCGGGGTCAAAACGCGGCACCCGCGCCAGCCCGGCGTCGATCACCACCCGCACGCCGTCGATGGTCAGGCTGGTTTCGGCGATGTTGGTCGCCAGCACCACCTTGCGCAGGCCCGCGGCCGGCGCCTCGATGGCGGCGCGCTGGGCCGCGAGATCGAGTTCACCGTGCAGCGGGCACAGCAGGATCTCGCGCCGCTCACCCAGGGCCTCCTGCAAGGCCTGGTGCACACGGCGGATCTCGGCCTGGCCAGGCAGGAACACCAGCAGGCTGCCCGGCTCGTCGGCCAGCGCCTGCAACACCGTGTCGACCACCCGCGGCTCGACGAACTCGCCGGGCTGGAACGGCCGCCCCCAGCGCATCTGCACCGGGTACATGCGCCCTTCGCTGCTGATTACCGGGGCGTCGTCGAGCAACGCAGACAGGCGCTGCCCTTCCAGCGTGGCGGACATCAGCAGGATCTTCAGCGGCGGCTCGTCACGCAGCAGCTCGCGGCCGTTGAGGCTCAGGGCCAGGGCCAGGTCGGCATCCAGGCTGCGCTCGTGAAATTCGTCGAAGATCAACAGGCCCACCCCGTCCAGCGCCGGGTCGTCCTGCAGGCGCCGGGTGAGGATGCCTTCGGTGACCACTTCGATGCGGGTGCGCGGGCCGACCTTGCTGTCCAGGCGAATGCGGTAACCGACGGTTTCGCCCACCGCCTCGCCCAGTTCGCTGGCCAGCCGCTCGGCTGCCGCGCGGGCAGCCAGCCGGCGCGGTTCGAGCAGCAGGATGCGCTGGCCGGCCAGCCACGGCTCATCGAGCAGGGCCAGTGGCACGCGGGTGGTCTTGCCGGCGCCCGGCGGTGCCTCGAGCACGGCTTCGTGGCGCTGCTGCAAGGCGGTGCGCAAGGCCGGCAGCACGGCATCGATTGGCAATGAACTCATGAATTCCCCCGAACAAGCCCGGCAGTATAAAGGAATGCAGGGCATGCCCTCACCAACGCGCCGGTTACCAACGACGCCTGCTGGCCTAGCCATCGCATAACCGGCAAAATCGTCCCGTTAAAGCGAGGCGGAACGGCACGATGCCCCTGCCCGGAGACATTTTGAGACTGCGCCCATGCTCGACAAAGAAGCGCTTGACCACCTGACCACTCTGCTCAATCGACAAGGCAGCGGCCTGTACGATGCCTCCGACAAACTGCTGGGGATCATGGGTGGCGAGTTATCCCACGAAAAAAAGCAACAGGCTTCCAAAGTGCATGAGGCTGCCACTAGCTTGCGCGCGCTGATCCCCCCTGGGCGAACCCCAGCCTGGCTTGACGAACTGATCAAGTGCATCACCGGCTACGCCCAGAGCAAGCGGCCCACCCCGGACTTCATGCGCGATCTGGTGACGCTGTTGCCACAGATCAAATGCCATCAGTGGATGCTGGATCAGACACGCCCTGAAGGTATCGATTTCGAAGCGATTTTCGAACACTACAAGGCCAGCAACCGGCTGCCCGAGCTGTTTGACCGCATTATCGAACTGTTGAACAGCATCAGCGCCAGCGACGCTATCGACAGCAAAGCCATGAGCGACGCGCTGTCGAACATCATCGCCACGCTGCAGCGGAGCAAAATGGGGACTTACTTCTGCCTCAACAGCGCATGGGAGTTTCTCTGCGCCTTCCTTCAGAACTACGCATGGATCGAAGTCTCCAAGCTTCCCGTAGTGGGCCCACTTTTCCAGGCCTTGGAAAAAACCATCAAGGAAACCGCCACGGCGATGACCACCCTGCATGCGGATGTGCATGGCGAAATGACCCGCCGAGCGGAGCAGGACGTGAAGTTCGTGAAAGACACCAAGCGGCTGTTCAGCACCTACGGCGACAAAGCCAACCTGCTGATCAGCAGCGAAGGGGGAAATGGGCTGATTGCACAGGCCTGACATGAATACGTCGGTTCTCGCCGATCCGTATTGATCAGTAAAGAACTGCCCATAGCCCTCGAACAATCGGCCGAGTATAACGGCGAACCGAGCCTGCCTTATCATGGTCTTAGCTGCACCCTCCGGCATTTCGCCGGTAGCGGTGCGGCCTACTTTGCGGAGATTCACATGCGTATTCCTTCACGCCTTATCGGCGGTGCCGTGGTTGCTGCCCTGCTGACCCAGCTGACGGCTTGCGGCACCCTGTTCTTTCCCGACCGTCGCGGCCAGATCGAAGGCAAGGTCGATCCGGTGATCGTGGCACTGGATGCCATCGGTATCCTGTTCTACGTGATCCCCGGGCTGATCGCCTTCGGCGTCGACTTTGCCACCGGCGCCATCTACCTGCCCGGCGGCAAGACCGCCCAGGTCGACCCGCACACGCTGAACAAGGCCATCGCTGCCGATGGCAAGGTCGACAAGGTGCGCCTGCAGGCCATCCTGGAGAGCGAGCTGGGCCAGCGCCTGCCGCTGAACGACCCGCGCCTGATCCAGCACAAGGGCAGCGTTGAACAACTGGCGATGTACGGCCTCAAGCCCGCCGCCTGACCGCCCGCACAAGGACGACCGATGAACACCAGCGCCGAACACGCCCGCCTGCTGCGCCTGGCGACCAATGCCTCCCTCGGGGTCGCCAGCATCCTGATCGTGAGCAAGGCGGTGGCCTGGTGGCTCAGCGGCTCGGTCAGCCTGCTGGCCGGCCTGACCGACTCGATGCTCGACGGCGTGGCCTCGTTCCTCAACCTGCTCGCGGTGCGCTATGCCCTGCGCCCGGCCGATGACGATCATCGCTACGGGCACGGCAAGGCCGAGGCACTGGCCGGCATGGCCCAGGCGCTGTTCATCGGGGTGAGTGCGGTACTGATCGGCGTACAGGCGGTCGAACGCCTGAAAAATCCCACGCCGCTGGGTGATGCCACGGTGGGCATTGTCGTGATGCTGCTGTCGCTGGGGCTGACCGTCGCCTTGCTGATGGTGCAGGCCAGGGTGGTGCGCCTCACCGGCTCGACCGCCGTGCGCGCCGACTCGCTGCACTACCGCTCCGACCTGCTGCTCAATGCCAGCATCCTGGTCGCGCTGGTGCTGGCGCGGTTCGGCTGGCCACAGGTGGATGCGTACTTTGGGCTGGGCATCGCGCTGTACATTCTATGGAGTGCCTTGCAGATCGCCCGTGAAAGCTCGGCCATCCTGATGGACAAGGAGCTGCCCGGCGAGGTGAGCGAGCAGATGATGACACTGGTGTGCGCGGTGCCTGGCGTGCAGGGCGCGCATGACCTGCGCACCCGGGTGTCGGGCAACCACTGGTTCGTTCAGGTGGACCTGGAGCTGCCGGGCACCTTGACGCTGACCGAGGCCCACGTGCTGTGCGATGCGGCAGCGGCGGCGATCCGCCGGGAGTACCCCAAGGCCGAAGTGCTGGTGCATGCCGACCCGGTGGAGTGACAAGCAGCCCCTTCGCCGGCAAGGCCGGCGCCTACGGGATTCACGCTGTGCGTGTAGGAGCCGGCCTTGCCGGCGAAGCTGTTGCGCTTCAGTTGACGCTGTAACCGCGCCCGCTCAAACACGCCCCCAGCGCCCGTCGATAGGTGTCCGTCACCTGCGCCGCAGGCGCGTAGGTCGCCGATGCCGGGTCGAACCCGGTCTGCTGCACCGCCCAGCGGTGACACTGGTAGCGGTCCTGATCGACCTGCTGTGGCGACTGCCCGTTGGCCGGGTAGGCAATCACGTCATAACCATTGCCCGGTTGCGCCGGCGCCGCAGCCATCGGCGGGCTTACCACCACATAGTCGCGGCTGTCGTCCAGGTACTGGTAATAGGTGCCTGCAGCCAGAAAGAACAGCGCACTGCCCACCCACACCTGCCGCGCATAGTCGGGCAGGTAGTTCACCCGTACCCCGTAAGGCGGCGCCACCACCACGTAATGCGGCCCCTGCGGGCGATACCAGTAACCACCGGAATAGTAATAGTCACTGCCACGATACGGCACGCGCCGGTACGGTTCCGGGAAGCGGTCTATGGTGTGCCCCGGCCGATACTGAGGCCCGGGGCCCCAGCCATTGCCGTGCCCTTCGCCAGGGCGCTGCCCCGGCCCGCCGGCCTGCCAGTGCTGATTGGCGTCATTGCGCCGCGGCACGTCCTGATAGTACCCCTGGCGTGGCGGCTGGGTCTGGCGGACCTCGTCCGGGCGCGCGTTGAGCGGCGAGGACGCAGGCGGGCGCTCGCCGCCATTGGGGTCCTGCTGTGGTCCGCGACGCTCGTCCTGGGCCTGTGCGCCCAGGCTCAGGCAAAGCAGACCAACACCTGCCAACTGCCAGATGCGCGACTTCATGCTGTTTCTCTCCCGCTGGCATTCATGGCCTACTCTATCAGGCCGCCTGCCACGCGCCAGCAGGCGCCAGATGAAATTGCGGACATTAAAAAAGGGTGACCCTGAGGCCACCCTTCGAGATTTTCGTCCGTGCTCGGCGCTTGTGACGCCGGCTCACCTCACGCTGTCTTGTGAACAGTGTGCAGCCCGGGGGCCGAGCACAACCCGGTGGGGTTGCTGGCCGCAGCGCCCCTGATTGGGGCCGCCGCTGTGGACATGTGTCCGGGCAGTGATTCTGTTGACCATCATAGGCAAGCGCCGCGACAGAGGATTGCGAAAATTGCTCAACAAAACATTACTTGCGCAATTTTTAACTAAGGATTGATAATCCGCAGCAATCGAAACAGAAAAGGCTTCATTCATGAGCAAGCTCGACCGATACGACCTGAGCATTCTTGCCGAATTGCAGCGCGATGCGCGCATCTCCAACCAGGAACTGGCCGAACGGATCGGCCTGTCGCCCTCGCCCTGCTCGCGGCGGGTAAAGCAACTGGAGGACGATGGCTACATCTCGCGCCAGGTCGCCCTGCTCGACCGCAAGAAGCTGGGCCTGAGCCTCACCGCCTACGTGCTGATCGGCATGGACCGGCACACCCCCGAGCGCTTCGAAACCTTCGAGGCCGCCATCCGCAGCCTGCCCCAGGTGCTGGAGTGCAGCCTGGTCACCGGCATGGATGCCGACTACCAGCTCAAGGTGGTGGTGCCAGACATGGATCACTACCAGAAGCTGCTGCTCGGCCACCTGACCCGCATCGAAGGCGTCACCAGCGTGCGTTCAAGCTTCGTGCTCAACCAGGTGCTGGCCAGCACCGAGCTGCCCCTTACGCACCTGCGTTAGTCAGCGCTGCGGGCCGGGCGTATAATCGCGCGCTTCAACCTGGCGGAGAAGATCGATGGATCCTGCGTTGTTCGAAGAATGGATGATGACCATCCTGGTCACCATCCTGATTGGTTTCATGGGTTTCATCGTCTGGGACCTGGCGAAAAAATCCAAGGCTGGCAAGTTCGGCACCTTCATCCTGTTTTTCGTGCTGGGCCTGGGCATTCTCGCCTTCGTCATCAAGAGCGTGGTCATCGGCTTCATCGAAGGCGTCTAGCGCCGCGCCGGCACCTCGCGCCAGCAGCCCTGGTCCAGCCCATCCAGGCTCCAGTCGCCGATCCGCACGCGCACCAGGCGCAGGGTCGGCAAGCCTACCGCCGCGGTCATGCGTCGCACCTGCCGGTTGCGCCCCTCCTTGATCACCAACTCCAGCCAGGCGGTCGGCACGCTCTTGCGAAAGCGTACCGGCGGGTTGCGCGGCCACAGTTGCGGCTCTTCCAGATGACGCGCCTGGGCCGGCAAGGTCATGCCGTCATTCAGTTGCACCCCCTCGCGCAAGCGCTGCAGCTGCTCCTCGGTCGGCTCGCCCTCCACCTGTACCCAGTACGTCTTGGGCAACTTGTGCCTGGGGTCGGCAATGCGCGCCTGCAACTGGCCGTCATTGGTCAGCAGCAACAACCCTTCGCTGTCGCGGTCCAGACGCCCGGCCGGGTATACGCCCGGTACATCGATGAAGTCCTTGAGGGTGGCGCGGCCCTCGCCGTCGCTGAACTGGGTCAGCACGTCGAAGGGCTTGTTGAACAGGAGCAGGCGCGGCGCGGCCGGCGGCGCCTTGGCCTGGCGACGCGGGCCGGCGGGTTTGGCCGCGGCGGGCCGCGGCTTGGAACGGGGGGGTAACGGCATGGGGCCTCAGCGGAACGGCGGCTCGTCGAAACTGCGCAGTTTACGCGAGTGCAGCGAGTTCAGTTCGGTGCGCAGCAGGTCGAGCGCCGCAATACCTATCTTCAGGTGCTGGCTGACCGCCCGGTTGTAGAAGGCGTTGGCCGCCCCCGGCAGCTTGATCTCGCTGTGCAGCGGCTTGTCGGACACGCACAGCAAGGTGCCGTAGGGCACGCGCAGGCGGTAGCCCTGGGCGGCGATGGTGCCGCTTTCCATGTCCACTGCCACAGCCCGCGACAGGTTGATCAATGGGCGCTCCTGGGCCCAGCGCAGCTCCCAGTTGCGGTCGTCGTAGGTCAGCACGGTGCCGGTGCGCAGGCGCTTTTTCAGTTCGTCGCCACGTTCGCCGGTCACCTGCGCCGCCGCTTCCTGCAACGCCAGCTGCACCTCGGCCAGGGCCGGGATCGGGATATTGGGCGGCAGCACACGGTCAAGGATGCCGTCGCGGCGCATGTAGGCGTGGGCCAGCACGTAGTCGCCGATGGTCTGGGATTGGCGCAGGCCGCCACAGTGGCCGATCATCAGCCAGCAGTGCGGGCGCAGCACCGCCAGATGGTCGGTGATGTTCTTGGCGTTGGACGGGCCCACGCCGATATTGACCAGGGTGATGCCATGGCCGTCGGCAGCAATCAGGTGATACGCCGGCATCTGGTAGCGGTGCCACACCACCCCGGCCACCAGCGCCTGGGCTTCGCCATTGTCCATGGCCTTTTCGATCACCACGTTGCCCGGCAGCACCATGCGCACGAAGCGCGGGTCTTGGCGCAGTTGCTCCAGGCCGTGGGTGATGAACTGGTCGACATAGCGGTGGTAGTTGGTGAGCAGGATCCATGGCTGCACATGCCGCCAGTCGCTGCCGGTGTAATGCACCAGCCGGCGCAGCGAGAAATCGACCCGCGCCGCGTCGAACAGCGCCAGCGGCAGCGGGTCGACGTTGGCCCAGTCGTACAGCCCGTCGGCGATGCCGTCGGTGGCCGCCGACAGGTCGGTGCTGGGGAACACCCGCGCCAGCGCCGCAGCGGTGATGCCGGTGCCGGCCAGTTCATCGCCCTGCTCGACCACATAGGGGTAGGGAATGTTCTGCTCGCTCAGGCCCACTTCGACCGTCACGGTAAAGTCGCGCATCAAGGGCCCGAGCTGCTCCAGCAGGTAGCCGCGAAACGCGGCCGGCTGAGTCACGGTGATGCTGTAGGTGCCCGGCAACTGAACCTTGGCGTAGGCCCGGGTGATCACCGGTACGTCACCCTGATACTGGTAGGTCAGGCGCAGTTCGGGGTAACGAAACTGTGCGCGCTCGGCCGCATTGGGCTCGGTGCGGTCCTTGAGGTAGCGCTTTAGCGCCTGGCTCAGTGCGGCGGTGGCGGATTCGTGCAAGGCGGCCAACTGGTCGACGGCTTGCTCGGCGGTTTCCACGACAACGAAGGTTTCATCGGTACGGCTCACAATGTACTTCCTGTCTGTCTGACATGCATGGGCCCATCTTGCCTATATCCGCCGGCAAAGGCACGCACGTTAGAGCGGCCAGTTCGGTGTGGCCCGCTGCACCAGCGCCGCCACGTCCGCCCCGCGCGGCAACGTGCCGTAGACCCGGCCGCTGCCGGACAGCCGGCTGCCGATGAAGGCGTCACTGACCGCCGCGTTGCCGGCCTCCAGCAACAGCTTGGCCTGCACCGCCAGGGCGATGTCCTCGGTGAGCTGGCGGGCGCGGTACTGGATGTCGCCGGTATCGGCGAAGGCCGCCTTGAGGTTGCCGATGTGTGCGGCCAGACGCGGATCGCCATGGCCATCGCCCAGCTCCGCAAACAGCGTGTCCAGTACACCGGGCTCCTTGGACAGGGCACGCAACACGTCCAGGCACTGCACGTTGCCCGAGCCTTCCCAGGTCGAGTTGACCGGGGCCTCGCGGTACAGCCGGGGCAGGATGCTCTCTTCCACGTAACCGGCGCCGCCCATGCATTCGGCGGCCTCGTTGATCATGGCCGGCGCGCGCTTGCAGATCCAGTACTTGCCCACCGCCGTCATCAGCCGCGCAAAGCGCGCCTGGTGCGGGTCGTCGGGCTGGTCCAGCGCATGCCCCATGCGCAGGCTCAGGGCCAGCGCCGCCTCGCTTTCCAGGGCCAGGTCGGCGAGCACGTTCTGCATCAATGGCTGCTCGGCCAGCACCCGGCCCCCGACCGTGCGGTGGGCGCAGTGGTGCGCGGCCTGGGTCAGGGCCTGGCGCATCAGCGCGCTGGAGCCGACCATGCAGTCGAAACGGGTCATGGCCACCATCTCGATGATGGTCGGCACGCCACGGCCTTCCTCGCCGATCATCCAGGCCAGGGCGCCGCGAAACTCCACCTCGCTGGACGCGTTCGAACAGTTGCCCAGCTTGTTCTTCAGGCGCTGGATATAGAACTGGTTGCGCGTGTCGTCCGGGCGATGGCGCGGCAGCAAAAAGCAGCTCAGGCCCTTGTCGGTCTGCGCCAGGGTCAGGAACGCGTCGCACATCGGTGCCGAACAGAACCACTTGTGGCCCACCAGCTCGTAGGCCTGGCCCGGCCCCGGCGCGCTCACCGGGTAGGCCCGGGTGGTATTGGCACGCACATCGGTACCGCCCTGCTTCTCGGTCATGGCCATGCCCAGCGTAACCCCCACCTTGTGCCGGTCGCCGACATTGCGCGGGTCGTAGGCGGTGGCCAGCACCTTGGGTACCCAGTACTCAGCCAGGTCCGGTTGCAGCCTGAGCGCTGGCACCGCGGCAAAGGTCATGGTCAGCGGGCAGCCGCTACCGGCTTCGGCCTGGCTGTGCAGGTAGGTCATCGAGGCACGGGCGACATGCGCGCCGGCACGCGGCTCGGCCCAGGGCAGCGAGGGCAGGCCATGCTCGATGGCAGTCCGCATCAGCTCATGGTAGGCCGGGTGAAACTCCACCAGATCGATCCGATGCCCATAACGGTCATGGCTGCTGAACTGCGGCTTGTTCTGGTTGGCCAGAAAGCCTGCGGCCATCAGCGGCCCACCGGCCAGCGCGCCGTAGGCATCGATACGTGCCTCGGCCCAGCCTGCGCCGTAATGGCGCGACCATTGCTGCAGCGGCAGGTCGAGGCGATACAGATTGGCGCCGTCGAGGCTGGGCGGCTGGTTGGTGACTTCGTGGGTTTCGGCGTACTGGTGCAGGTTCATCGGGGGCTCCTGGCAGATCCGGACGTGACCCCAGTGAATCACGCCCCGCCCCCGGCTCAAAGTGACAAAAACGCCTAATCAGCCGCGATTTGCCCCGATCTGGGCGCCCCGGAAAACCCGCTGGGCACCCGGGCCGTCAAGGTCAGTTCGAAGCAACTGCCCTCGCCCGGGCTCGACTGATGGCTCAGCTGTGCGTCGATCAACAGCGCCAGCTTGCGACAGATCGACAGGCCAATGCCCAGGCCGCCGTACTCGCGGGTCATCGACCCATCGACCTGGAAGAAACGCTGGTAGGGCGCTGCCTCGTCCAGGCAGTGAAAGCCGATACCGCTGTCGCGCACACTGAAGGTCAGGCTCGCCTGATCGACGCCCATGGGCGTGGCCCGCACCTTGAGCAGCACGCCGCCGCGATGGGTGAACTTGAGCCCGTTGTCGAGCAGGTAGCTCAGGCACATGGCCAGCTTGCGCCGGTCGCCGTGGATCACGTCCGGCAGATCCATGCCCGGGTCCAGGTTGAAGAACAGGCCCTTTTCCTGGGCCTTGGGCAGAAATCGCACGCGCAGTTCGTGAAGCAATCCATGCACGCTGAACAGCTCGGTCTGCACCTGCAGGCGACCGGCCTTGAGCTCGGTGAGAATCAGGATGTCGTCGACCATGCGCATCATGTTCTGCGCGGCAGCGTTGGCGGTGTGCTGGTAGGGGGTACGCTCCTGCTCGCTGGTGGCCATCTGCATCAGTTCCAGCGAGCCGATCACACCGTTCATGGGGGTGCGCAGCTCATGGGTGACGGTGGCCAGGAACTCGTCCTTGAGGCGATTGCTGCGCGCCAGCTGCAAGTTGGCCTGCTCCAGTGTCAGCCCGGCCTCGCGCAGCGTGCGCGCCTGTTCTTCGCGCATGCTGTTGATGCGGTCGGCCAGGGCCAGCGACAACAGCCCCACCTCCAGCGCCGAACCGATCTGGCTGGCGTACATGGTCAGGAACACATTGGGCAGGTAGCCCAGCACCATCAGGGTGTTGACCAGCCCGCCGAGCAAAAAGGCCGACCAGGCGATGATGAAGTAGCGTGCCACGCGCATGCCGCGCCACCAGGCAAACAGCCCGGCGGCGAAGATGCTCACCGTGAACAGCAGCGCCAGCGCGGTAGCCAGGCGCAGGGCGATCCCGTAGTCCTGCGCCAGCGACATCACCATCACCAGCACCGAACAGGCCATCAGCCCCTGAAGGAAGCGGTCGAAGGCGCGGCTGTGGCTGGCCATCTGCAGGAAACTGCGCGCGAACTGGCAACCGAACAGGCCCGCGGCGCCGATGAACAACGGGGTGGCGGCGTTGGCCCACCACGGGTGGTCCGGCCAGAAGTACGCCACCCCGGCGCCATTGACCGAGACCTGGTACAGGCCGAACGAGGCGATGTAGAGGATGTAGTAGAGGTAGCTCCTGTCGCGCACACTGATGAAGATGAACAGGTTGTA
The DNA here is from genome assembly GCF_049942755.1 of Pseudomonas palmensis. Classification (NCBI taxonomy): domain Bacteria; kingdom Pseudomonadati; phylum Pseudomonadota; class Gammaproteobacteria; order Pseudomonadales; family Pseudomonadaceae; genus Pseudomonas; species Pseudomonas palmensis. The sequence continues at coordinate 2,956,874 of NZ_CP187958.1, read as the reverse complement.
CACCAGCATCCCCAGCAGCACGCCGTAGATCAGCCCCAGCACATACAGCCGCGTGGGCTGCGCCTCCAGGTACGCATCGCTCGACCACAACGTCAGCGGCGCCTGTACCGAACCCTCGCTGTGCAGGCGCAGGTACAAAGTGGTCGCCTGGCCGGGGGCGAACGGCAGATTGAACAGGTAGTTGTTCTGGCGGATCTGGCGGCTGGCGTAGGGCAAGGCATCCCCGGTGCGCTGCGCCAGGTAGTAGTGCCCGGCGGCATCGGGCAGGTAGAGTTCCAGGTAATCGAGTGGCGGGTAGGCCAGTTCCAGCAACCAGTGACGTGGCGCGGCCTGGGCCATGGCGGTGTAGCGCAGGTCGAGCCTGATCCAGAAGACCGAGGTCGAATAGCCGGCGTTGAGCACGTCGGCCTGGTGCGGCTCGAACCGGCTGGCGAAGTCCGGCGAGCTCACCTGGGCGATGCTGGCGCTGCCATCGGGGTCTTCATACACCTGCATCAGGCGGCCCAGCGGCAACTGCCGGGTGGTGTCGTCGAAATCGGCAGCGCTGGCCAACAGTGGCAAACAGCACAGCAAGAAAGTCAGCAAATTACGCATACAGCCCCGGCGTGGCATGTGCAGTCGCGTCGCGTTGGCCTCCTGTCCGTTTGAGGCGACGAAATCCGACAGTACCTGTTATCGATTGGCGAGCACTCTAGCATAGGTTCCCGGCGCTTCCAGCGGTGTTGTTTCAATTCAATTCAGAGGCTCTATCTCGCGGCTTTCAGCCTATATCAGAGAAGCAATCTGACCTGTCGATCAAAAACACCGCCTGCCTGGAAGACCCGCCAAAAGCGTTTGGTGGTAAGCTCGCGCACCATGAATACCTACAGCTCCCGCCCCGTTGTCCTCTGTCTCTCCGGCCACGACCCCAGTGGCGGCGCCGGCTTGCAGGCAGATATCGAAGCCCTGATCGCTCAAGGTTGTCACGCCGCCCCGGCCGTCACCGCCCTGACCGTGCAGAATACCGTCAATGTCAGTGACTTCCGCGTGCTCGACCGCGAGTGGGTGCTGGCCCAGGCCAATGCCGTGCTGACCGACTCGACCGTCGCGGCGGTGAAGCTTGGCATGCTTGGCTCGCTGGCCATGGTCGACACCATCGTCGAACTGCTCAGCGCCCACCCGCACCTGCCGCTGGTGTGCGACCCGGTGCTGCGCGCCGGTGGCGGTGGTCGCCTGGGCAAGGACGAGGTCGGCTACGCCATGCGCGAACGCCTGCTGCCGCTGGCCACCATTGCCACGCCCAACCTGCCCGAGGCCCGCATCCTGGCCGAACTGCCCGAAGGCAGTGCCGATGAATGCGCCGAAAAACTGCTGCCATTCGTCAAGCACCTGCTGATCACCGGCGGCCACGGCGACGAACACGAAATTCACAACCGCCTGTACAGCCGCGACGGCGAGCACCACACCTGGACCTGCCAGCGCCTGCCGGGCGACTACCATGGCTCGGGCTGCACCCTGGCCAGCGCCCTGGCCGGACGCCTGGCCCTGGGCGAGCAGTTGCACAGCGCGGTACGCTCGGCGCTGGACTACACCTGGCGCACCCTGCGTGACGCCGAAAAACTCGGCCAGGGCCAGTACGTGCCACGCCGCCTGCCCCTGGATTTCTGTTCCTGACCGACCGCCCCGAGGCCTGCACGATGAAGTTACGTGGTTTGTATGCCATCACCGACAGCCAACTGTTGGCTGGCCGCTTTCTTGCCTACGTCGAAGCGGCCCTCGAAGGTGGCGTGACCCTGCTGCAATACCGCGACAAGAGCCAGGACCACGCACGTCGCCTGGGCGAGGCCGAAGCGCTCAAGGCCCTGTGCGAGCGCTACAACACCCGCCTGATCATCAATGACGACGCCGAGCTGGCCGCGCGCCTGGACGTCGGCGTGCACCTGGGCCAGACCGACGGCCCGCTGACCCCGGCGCGCGCCCTGCTGGGACGCAGCGCGATCATCGGCGCCACCTGTCACGCCCAGCTCGACCTGGCCGAGCAGGCGGCCCGCGAAGGCGCCGACTATGTCGCCTTCGGCCGCTTCTTCAACTCGGTCACCAAACCCGGCGCCCCGGCCTGCAACGTGCAACTGCTGGAGGACGCCCGTGGCCGCATCAAATTGCCGATTGCCGTGATCGGCGGCATCACCCTGGACAACGCCGCACCGCTGGTCGCCCATGGCGCCGACCTGCTGGCGGTGATTCACGGCCTGTTCGGCGCCGACAGCACGGCCGAGGTCACTCGCCGCGCCCGCGCCTTCAACGCCCTGTTCGCATCTGCCTGAGAGAGCCCGACATGTCTCGTTCCGAAACCCTGTTTGCCAATGCCCAGAAGCACATCCCCGGTGGCGTGAACTCGCCCGTGCGTGCGTTCAAGAGCGTGGGCGGCACGCCGCTGTTCTTCAAGCACGCCGAAGGCGCCTATGTCACTGACGAAGACGACAAGCGTTATGTCGACTACGTCGGCTCGTGGGGCCCGATGATTCTCGGCCACAGCCACCCGGACGTGCTGGAGTCGGTGCGCAAGCAACTGGCCCACGGCCTGTCCTATGGTGCCCCGACCGCGATGGAAACCGAGATGGCCGACCTGGTCTGCTCGATCGTGCCGTCGATGGAAATGGTGCGCATGGTCAGCTCCGGCACCGAAGCGACCATGAGCGCGATCCGCCTGGCCCGTGGCTTCACCGGTCGCGACAGCATCATCAAGTTCGAAGGCTGCTACCACGGCCACTCCGACAGCCTGCTGGTCAAGGCCGGCTCCGGCCTGCTGACCCAGGGCGTACCAAGCTCGGCCGGCGTGCCGGCGGCGTTCGCCAAGCACACCCTGACCCTGCCGTTCAACGATATCGACGCGGTAGCGAAGATGCTCGGTGAAGTAGGCCAGGACGTGGCGTGCATCATCGTCGAGCCGGTGGCCGGCAACATGAACTGCGTGCCACCGGCGCCGGGCTTCCTCGAAGGCCTGCGCAGCCTGTGCGACCAGCACGGCGTGGTGCTGATCTTCGACGAAGTGATGACCGGTTTCCGCGTGGCCCTGGGCGGCGCCCAGGCGCATTACGGGGTGACCCCGGACCTGTCGACCTTCGGCAAAATCGTCGGTGGCGGCATGCCGGTGGGCTGCTTCGGCGGCAAGCGCCACATCATGGAACAGATCGCGCCGCTGGGCCCGGTGTACCAGGCCGGCACCCTGTCGGGCAACCCGCTGGCCATGGCCGCAGGCCTGACCACCCTCAAGCTGATCAGCCGTCCGGGCTTCCATGACGAGCTGAGCGCCTTCACCAGCCGCCTGCTCGATGGCCTGCAGCAGCGCGCCGATGCGGCCAGCGTGCCGTTCGTCACCACCCAGGCCGGTGGCATGTTCGGCCTGTACTTCAGCGGCGCCGACGACATCGTCACCTTCGACGACGTGATGGCCAGCGATGCCGAGCGCTTCAAGCGCTTCTTCCACCTGATGCTCGAAGGCGGCGTGTACCTGGCGCCGAGCGCATTCGAAGCCGGCTTCACCTCCATCGCCCACGGCGAGACCGAGCTGAAGATCACCCTGGATGCCGCCGAGCGGGCCTTCGCCAAGCTGTGAAACCGCTTCGCCGGCCAGACCGGCCCCTGCAGGTTGCATGCAATCTCATGCAATCTGCAGGGGCCGGCCTGGCCGGCAAAGACGCCAGAACAGCCACCGCAAGCCTCCCCGCCTTCCTCCCTCGGCAGAAAATCGAGTAAAGACTTTGTAAGGTGGGCGCTGCTTATCCCATAATGTGCCACCAGACACATTGGCCGCAGCTTTGCAGAGGTAAGTCGATCACCATGAACCGCGCCGGCCGCGCCCTCGCACTGGGCTGCCTGTTGCTACTTCAGCCCCTGCTGGCCACCGCAGGCGGTAACTCGTTGCTGATCCCGGCAGCAGGCCGCTGCACCCTCAATACGCCTGCCGACGAACTGCAACAGGCCCTGGCCAGCTGCCAGCAGGCCGCGCAGTCCGGCGATGCACAGGCGCAGTACGAGCTGGGCGAGTTCTATTACGACGGCAAGAACGCCCCGCAAGACCTGAACAAGGCACTCAACTATTTCGAGCAGGCCTCGCTGCAAGGCCACGCCGAAGCGCAATATCGCCTGGGCAGCATGTTCTTTCGCGGCGAAGGCGTCGCCGCCAACAACGTGCAGGCCTATATCGTGCTGAAGATGGCCGCGGTGAACGGCGCTGAAGACGCGCTGGACATGGCCGACGAAGTGTCGGCAAAAATGCAGCGCGACGAACTGGAGATGGCCACCCAGGTACTCGGCCAGATCTTTCGCAAGTACCTGCTGGAGCTGCAGACCGTCGACGGTCGCACCCCCTTCGCACCCCTTCCGTAACGCAGCTGTTACTTCTCGGGCATCGGCATCGGGAACGGCATCACGTTGCTGACGCCACGGGCTTCACTGACCTTCGGCGTGCCCAGGCGCTCGACCTCGTCGATGCGCACGATCGAATGCATGGGCACGAAGCTGCGCACCACACCCTCGAACTGAGCCTTGAGCTTCTCCTCGCTCGGGTCGACCACGACCTGAGTGCGCTCGCCGAACACGAATTCCTCGATCTCCAGAAAACCCCACAGGTCACTCTGGTAGATCTGTTTGGCGTACATCTCGAACACCTGGCCCTGGTTGAGAAAGATGACTTTGTAGATGGGAGCTTCGCGTTTGGTCATTGGGGGCTGGAACAGTCACAGGGGGAAATAAGCCGCAAACTATAACATAGCCGCCCGAACGACAGCGCTAGGAACCCTCGACCACGCGCCCTATAATGCGCGGTTCTTTGAATCACCTGATGATCACGCATGGCCAAGAAGCTCTATATCGAAACCCATGGCTGCCAGATGAACGAGTATGACAGCTCGCGCATGGTCGACCTGCTGGGTGAACATCAAGCGCTGGAGGTGACCGAGCGGGCCGAAGACGCCGACGTCATCCTGCTCAACACCTGCTCGATCCGCGAACGGGCCCAGGACCGCGTCTACTCCCAGCTCGGCCGCTGGCGCGAGCTCAAGGACGCCAAGCCCGACATGGTGATCGCCGTGGGCGGTTGCGTGGCCAGCCAGGAAGGTGATTCGATCCGCAAGCGCGCGCCCTATGTCGACGTGGTGTTCGGCCCGCAGACCCTGCACCGCCTGCCCGAGATGATCGACGCGGCGCGCACCACGCGCCTGCCGCAAGTCGACGTGTCGTTCCCCGAGATCGAGAAGTTCGACCACCTGCCCGAACCGCGTATCGACGGCCCCACCGCCTACGTGTCGGTGATGGAAGGCTGCAGCAAGTACTGCACCTTCTGCGTGGTGCCCTATACCCGCGGCGAAGAGGTCAGCCGCCCGTTCGACGACGTGCTGGCCGAGATCATCCACCTGGCCGAGAACGGCGTGCGTGAAGTCACCCTGCTGGGCCAGAACGTCAACGGCTACCGGGGCCAGACCCACGACGGTCGCGTGGCCGATCTCGCCGAGCTGATCCGGGTGGTGGCGGCCGTCGACGGCATCGACCGCATCCGCTACACCACCTCGCACCCGCTGGAGTTCTCCGACAGCCTGATCCAGGCACACGCCGAGGTGCCGGAGCTGGTCAAGCACCTGCACCTGCCGGTGCAGTCGGGCTCGGACCGCGTGCTGGCGGCGATGAAGCGCGGGCACACGGTGCTGGAGTACAAGTCCAAGCTGCGCAAGCTCAAGGCGGCGGTACCGGGCATCTGCATCAGTTCCGACTTCATCATCGGCTTCCCCGGCGAAACCGAGAAAGACTTCGAGAACACCATGAAGCTGGTGGCCGAGGTCGGCTTCGACTTCTCCTACTCGTTCATCTACAGCCCGCGTCCGGGCACCCCGGCCTCCGACCTGCCGGACGACACCCCCGAGGCGCTGAAGAAGGAACGCCTGGCTGCACTGCAGCACCGCCTGGACCACCAGGGCTTCGAGATCAGCCGACAGATGGTCGGCACCCTGCAGCGCATCCTGGTAACCGACTATTCGCGACGCGACCCGGGGCAGTTGCAGGGGCGCACGGAGAATAACCGTATCGTCAACTTCCGCTGCGACAATCCCACGCTGATCGGCCAGTTCGTCGACATCCACATCGACGATGCACGGCCACATTCGCTGTTCGGTTCGCTGGTGCAATAAGGGCCTGCGCCGGGCCCGACGAGCGGCCCGGCGACCCTTGATCGTTTCAGCGCTTTCACCGTAGCGCGGGTGGGGTTATCCTTGAATTCATCCAAATTGCCGTAGGGCGGCTAAAAACGACCTTGAACGCACCCATAGAACCTCATCGCTTCATCCTCGAGCCCTTCGAGGCTCATCGCTTCGCCAACCTGTGCGGGCAGTTCGACGAGCACCTGCGCCTGATCGAACAGCGCCTGGCCATCGAGATCCGCAACCGCGGCAATCAGTTCGAACTGATCGGCGAACCCAAACTGACCTCCTCTGCCGAGCAGCTGCTGCGCCGTCTCTACCGCGAGACCAAGGCCACCGAGCTGTCCCCGGAAATGGTCCACCTGTTCCTGCAGGAATCGGCCGTTGAAGCGCTGGAGAACCCGGCAGTCAACGAAGTCAGCGTTTCGCTGCGCACGCGCAAGGGCATGATTCGCCCACGCGGGCTCAACCAGCAGCGCTACGTGAAGGAAATCCTCGGCAACGACATCAACTTCGGTATCGGCCCTGCCGGTACCGGCAAGACCTACCTGGCCGTGGCCTGCGCGGTCGACGCGCTGGAGCGTGAACAGGTACGTCGCATCTTGCTGGTACGCCCGGCAGTCGAGGCCGGCGAGAAGCTCGGCTTCCTGCCCGGCGACCTGGCCCAGAAGATCGACCCGTACCTGCGCCCGCTGTACGACGCCCTGTACGAGATGCTCGGCTTCGAACACGTGGCCAAGCTGATCGAACGCCAGGTGATCGAGATCGCCCCGCTGGCCTACATGCGCGGCCGCACCCTGAACAACAGCTTCATCATCCTCGACGAGAGCCAGAACACCACCGTCGAGCAGATGAAGATGTTCCTCACCCGTATCGGCTTCGGTTCCACTGCCGTGATCACCGGTGACATCACCCAGGTCGACCTGCCGCGCGGCACCAAGTCGGGCCTGGCCCACGTCATCAGCGTGCTCAAGGACGTGCCGGGCATCAGCTTCACCCATTTCCAGCCCAAGGACGTCGTGCGCCACCCGTTGGTCCAGCGCATCGTCGAAGCCTACGAGCGCTTCGAGAATGCACAGGCGGGCCCGACCGAAGGCAAACCGCACGATGCTTGAGCTCGATCTGCAACTGGCCACCCAGGCAAGCGCCCCGAGTGAAGAACAGTTCCGCCAATGGTGCGCCCTGGCCCTGCGCCAGCGCAGTGCCGATTCTGAACTGACCATCCGCCTGGTCGACGAAGCCGAAGGTCGCGAGCTGAACCACACCTGGCGGCACAAGGACTACGCCACCAACGTGCTGTCCTTCCCGGCCGATGTGCCCGACGACCTGCTCGACATCCCGCTGCTGGGCGACCTGGTGATCTGCGTGGCGGTGGTGGAGCGCGAGGCCGCCGAGCAGGGCAAGGCCCTCGAAGCCCACTGGGCCCACCTGGTCATCCACGGTTGCCTGCACCTGCTGGGCTACGACCACATCGACGACGATGAGGCCGAGGAAATGGAAGCACTGGAACGAACGTTGCTTGCCGAACTGGGTCACCCCGACCCGTACGCCGACGACGAACACGACGCACCCCACACTGATATCTGCAAGGATCACGAGTAACCGCCATGAGCGAAGATCGATCGAGCAACGGGCAAAAGTCCTGGCTGGGCAAACTGACCCAGGCTTTTGCCCATGAGCCGAAAAACCGCCAGGAGCTCCTCGAGCTGCTGCGCGAAGCGCACCAGAACAAGCTGCTCGACAGCGAGGCCCTGACCATCGTCGAAGGTGCGATCCAGGTCGCCGACCTGCAGGTGCGCGACATCATGGTGCCGCGCTCGCAGATGATCAGCATCAAGGCGTCGCAGACCCCGCGCGAGTTCCTGCCGGCAGTGATCGACGCCGCGCATTCGCGCTACCCGGTGGTCGGCGAGAGCCACGACGACGTGCTTGGCGTATTGCTGGCCAAGGACCTGTTGCCGCTGATCCTCAAGGAGAACGGCGACAGCTTCAACATCAAGGACCTGCTGCGCCCGGCCACCTTCGTGCCCGAGTCCAAGCGCCTGAACGTGCTGCTGCGCGAGTTTCGCGCCAACCACAACCACATGGCCATCGTCATCGACGAATACGGCGGCGTGGCGGGCCTGGTGACCATCGAGGACGTGCTGGAGCAGATCGTCGGCGACATCGAGGACGAGCATGACGTCGAGGAAGACAGCTACATCAAGCCGCTGCCCAGCGGCGACTTCCTGATCAAGGCCCTGACGCCGATCGAGAACTTCAATGCGTTCTTCGACAGCGAGTTCTCCGACGACGAGTTCGACACCGTCGGCGGCCTGGTCATGAGCGCCTTCGGCCACCTGCCCAAGCGCAACGAAACCACCGAGATCGGCCCGTACCGCTTTCGCATCCTCAATGCCGACAGCCGCCGGATTCACCTGCTGCGCCTGACCCCCATCACCCGTTAAGGACAACCATGCGCTGGATCACCCGCCCCGGCTGGCCCGGTAACCTGCTGGCCGTGGCGGCCGGCGCCCTCACTCCGCTGAGCCTGGCCCCGTTCGACATCTGGTCGCTGTCGCTGCTGTCGCTGGCGCTGTTCTACCTCGGCCTGCGCGAGCTGAGCCCGCGCCAGGCGCTGTGGCGCGGCTGGTGCTACGGCTTCGGCCTGTTCGGTGCTGGCACCTGGTGGATCTACGTCAGCATCCACGACTACGGCGGCGCCTCGGCGCTACTGGCCGGCGGCCTGATGCTGCTGTTCTTCGCCGCCATCGCGTGGTTTTTCGCCCTGCCGGCCTGGCTGTGGGCGCGCTGGCTGCGCCGCCCTGAAGCACCGCTGGCCGACGCGCTGTGCTTTGCCGCCCTGTGGGTGGGCCAGGAGGCGTTCCGCGGCTGGTTTCTCACCGGTTTCCCGTGGCTCTATGCCGGCTACAGTCAGCTGGACGGTCCGCTGGCGGGCCTGGCCCCGCTGGGCGGCATGTGGCTGGTGTCCTTCACCCTGGCCCTGACCGCCGCCCTGCTGTGCAACCTGCACCGCCTGCGCGAGCGCAAGGGCTTCATGGCCATCGGCGCGCTACTGCTGTTCGCCCCGTGGATCATCGGCCTGGCACTCAAGGGCCATGCCTGGACCGTGCCTTCGGGCGAGCCGCTGAAGGTCGCGGCAATCCAGGGCAACATCGAGCAGGAACTGAAGTGGGACCCCGAGCAGCTCAACCGGCAACTGGCGCTGTACCGCGACATGAGCTTCAGTTCCCGGCCCGTGGACCTGATCGTGTGGCCCGAAACCGCAGTGCCGGTGCTCAAGGAGCAGGCCCAGGGCTACCTGGACATGATGGGCAGCTTCGCCACTGACCGGCATTCGGCGCTGATCACGGGTGTGCCGGTACGTGAGGTGGTGCACCAGCAGCGGCGCTACTACAACGGCATCACCGTGGTCGGCGAGGGTGACGGCACCTACCTCAAGCAGAAGCTGGTGCCCTTTGGCGAGTACGTGCCCCTGCAGGACATGCTGCGTGGCCTGATCGCCTTCTTCGACCTGCCGATGTCGGACTTCGCCCGCGGCCCCGAAGACCAGGCCATGCTGCAGGCCAAGGGCTACCACCTGGCGCCGATGATCTGCTACGAAGTGGTCTACCCGGAACTGGCCGCCAGCCTTGCCGCCAAGAGCGACATCCTGCTGACCATCAGCAACGACACCTGGTTCGGCAAGTCGATCGGCCCCATCCAGCACCTGCAGATGGCGCAGATGCGCGCCCTGGAAGCCGGGCGCTGGATGATCCGCGCCACCAACAACGGTGTCACAGGCCTGATCGACCCGTTCGGCAAGATCACCGCGCAGATTCCGCAGTTCGAACGCGGCATCCTCTACGGTGAAGTGGTGCCGATGCAGAAACTCACGCCCTACCTGCACTGGCGCTCCTGGCCGCTGACCCTCCTGTGCCTGGGCCTGTTCGGCTGGGCCCTGCTGGCCAGCCGCATTGCCAAGACGGTCTAGTAGAACAGGCGATAACCCAGCAGGCCGACTGCTTCGTTGAGCAGTTGGCCGCTCTGCCACATGGCGCGGCTCTCGGGCATCCAGCCGCCGAACGGGCGTGCATAGGCATGCCCCAGATAGCCAACCGGCGCCGCCACCACGTCGAACCCCGCCTGTTCGAAACTCCACACCGAACGCGGCATGTGCCAGGCCTGGGTGACCACCACCACACGCTTCACGCCCTGCGGCAACAGCAGCGCGGCGCTCATCTGGGCGTTCTCCCAGGTGGTACGGCTCTGCTCTTCGAGCCAGCGTACCGGCACGTCGAAATCGCGCTGCAACGAATCGGCCATCAATCGCGCCTCGCTCGGCGGCGTACCGTAGTGCAGCCCACCGCTGGTCAACAGCGGCAAGCCGCTGGCCTTGGCCAGTTGCGCCGCGTAGCGCATGCGCTCCAGTGCCACGCCGGTGGGCTGGTCGGCGCCACCCCAGGCCGGATCACCGCGCTCGCGCCCGGCGCCCAGCACCACGATCGCGTCGGCCTGGCCGGCCAGCGCCTGCCACTGCTGCGTCGCAAGCGGCGGCACACGCTCCAGCTGGCGCGCCGCGAACTCCACCACCACCGGCAGGCTCATCAGCCACAGCCCGCCCAGGCCGGCGATGAAACACAACAGCGAGGTACGCGGCCAGGACCGGCGCAGCCACCACGCTGCCAGCAGCAGCAACAGCAGCACGCCGGGCGGCAGAATCAGTTGTTTGATGAAATAGCGAAATGGCATCAGGCACCTCCATGGATGCCCAAGGCTACAGACAAACGGCGCCTGGCAACAATGCCGCCAGGCGCCGATCAATGGGAATCATGGTGCCAGTGGCGCACTCCGCCTGCGCCTGATTGTGCCCGGCAACTGCCTATCTATTTGCAGTGCAGCTTTCCGGGCTTTGCCGTGTGGGTGGAACGCGCCGTCTGCTTGAGCCAGACGACCTTGGCCCTGGACGGCGGCTGCGCTTGCTGCATCGCTTCGGCACGACCCGGCGCACCCTCCGGCAACGACGCCAGATAGGCCCTGATCACGTCGAATTCGGCGCGGCTCAGGCCACGCAGTTCCAGTTCGGCAGGCATTTCATCACGCAATCGAGCGGCCGTACGGGCGACATCCAGGGCAAGCCCCAGGCGATCGAGCAACCGCTCGTAAATCTCCGGCTTCAGTGGTTCCAGCTGCGACTCTCCCATCCGTTCACCTCATTGAAGATAAGATTCATCTCCCCCCACACGTCAGCTTAGCGGCACTCCCAAAACCAGCCCGTTGCCGCGACCAACGGAACGCCAGCCGATCCGGTGCAATCAGGGTTTCCCACGATGGACGGGGGTCATGTATGCTACGGCGTTCACTCTTGACACCGGATTGCCGGGCACAACGGTTTTGAACCAGCCTGGATAAGGTCTCCCATTTCTCAGCGCAAAGTAGCCATGCACGAACTCTATCAGCCCCGCGAAATCGAAGCCGCCGCCCAGTCTTACTGGAACGAGCACCACTCTTTTGACGTCAGTGAACAGCCAGGCAAGGACACCTACTACTGCCTGTCGATGTTCCCTTACCCAAGCGGCAAGCTACACATGGGGCACGTGCGCAACTACACCATCGGCGACGTGATCGCGCGCTACCAGCGCATGCTCGGCAAGAACGTCCTGCAGCCAATGGGCTGGGACGCCTTCGGCATGCCGGCGGAAAACGCCGCGATGAAGAACAACGTGGCACCGGCCAAGTGGACCTACGAAAACATCGATTACATGAAGACCCAGCTCAAGAGCCTGGGCCTGGCGATCGACTGGACCCGCGAGATCACCACCTGCAAGCCGGACTACTACCGCTGGGAGCAGTGGCTGTTCACCCGCCTGTTCGAAAAGGGCGTGATCTACCGCAAGAACGGCACCGTGAACTGGGACCCGGCCGACCAGACCGTACTGGCCAACGAGCAGGTCATCGACGGCCGTGGCTGGCGTTCCGGCGCGCTGATCGAAAAGCGCGAAATCCCGATGTACTACTTCAAGATCACCGCCTACGCCGACGAGCTGCTGGAAAGCCTCGACGAGCTGCCGGGCTGGCCTGAACAGGTCAAGACCATGCAGCGCAACTGGATCGGCAAGTCGCGCGGCATGGAAGTGCAGTTCCCCTACGACCAGGCCAGCATCGGCGAAGCGGGCACGCTGAAAGTCTTCACCACCCGCCCCGACACCCTGATGGGCGCCACCTACGTGGCAGTGGCCGCAGAGCACCCGCTGGCGACCCTCGCAGCCAAGGGCAACCCTGAGCTGCAGGCGTTCATAGACGAGTGCAAGAGCGGCAGCGTTGCCGAAGCCGACGTCGCCACCCAGGAGAAGAAGGGCCTGGCCACTTCGCTGCTGGTCGAGCACCCGCTGACCGGCGAGAAGCTCCCGGTGTGGGTCGCCAACTACGTGCTGATGCACTACGGCGACGGCGCAGTCATGGCCGTACCGGCCCACGACGAACGCGACTTCGAGTTCGCCACCAAGTACAAGCTGCCGATCAAGACCGTGGTGCGCACCAGTGCCGGCGATCAAGTGGGCAGCGAATGGCAGGCCGCCTACAACGAGCACGGCCAGCTGATCAACTCCGGCGCGTTCGACGGCCTGGACTTCCCCGGCGCCTTCGATGCCATCGAAGCCGCCCTGATCACCAAGGGCCTGGGCCAATCCCGCACCCAGTTCCGCCTGCGCGACTGGGGCATCAGCCGCCAGCGCTACTGGGGCTGCCCGATCCCGATCATCCATTGCGACGCCTGTGGCGACGTACCGGTGCCGGAAGACCAACTGCCGGTCATCCTGCCGGAGAACGTGGTTCCGGACGGCGCCGGCTCGCCGCTGGCGCGCCTGCCTGAATTCTACGAATGCAGCTGCCCGAAATGCGGCCAGCCGGCCAAGCGCGAAACCGACACCATGGACACCTTCGTCGAGTCGTCCTGGTACTTCGCCCGTTATGCCTCGCCCAACTACGACCAGGGCCTGGTCGACCCTAAGGCGGCCAACCACTGGCTGCCGGTCGATCAATACATCGGCGGTATCGAGCACGCGATCCTGCACCTGCTGTACGCGCGCTTCTTCCACAAGCTGATGCGCGACGAAGGGCTGGTCACCTCCAACGAGCCGTTCAAGAACCTGCTGACCCAGGGCATGGTCGTGGCCGACACCTACTACCGTGTCGCCAGCAATGGCGGCCAGGACTGGTTCAACCCGGCCGACGTCGAAGTCGAGCTGGATGCCAAGGGCAAGGCCATCAGTGCGCGCCTGAAGACCGACGGCCTGCCGGTGATCATCGGCGGCACCGAGAAGATGTCCAAGTCCAAGAACAACGGCGTCGACCCACAATCGATGATCGAAGCCTACGGTGCCGACACCTGCCGCCTGTTCATGATGTTCGCTTCGCCGCCCGACATGAGCCTGGAGTGGTCCGACTCCGGCGTCGAGGGTGCCAACCGCTTCCTGCGCCGCGTCTGGCGCCTGGCCCAGGCCCACGTCGGCCAGGGCCTGCCGGGCAAGCTGGAGCTGGGCAACCTGAACGACGCACAGAAGCTGGTACGCCGTGCCACCCATTCGGCGATCCGCCAGGCCAGCATCGACGTGGGCCAGCACAACAAGTTCAACACCGCCATCGCCCAGGTGATGACCCTGATGAACGTGCTGGAAAAGGCCTCGCAAGCCACCGACCTGGACCGTGCACTGATCCAGGAAGGCCTGGAGACCGTGGCCCTGATACTGGCGCCGATCACCCCGCACATCAGCCACGAGCTGTGGCAGCGCCTGGGCCACACCCAGGCCATCATCGATGCCGGCTGGCCGGCGGTCGACGAAAGCGCGCTGGTGCAGGACACCCTCGAACTGGTCATCCAGGTCAACGGCAAGCTGCGCGGGCACATCGAAATGCCGGCCGGTGCCAGCCGTGAAGAAATCGAGGCCGCCGCGCGCAGCAACGAGAACGTGCTGCGTTTCACCGAAGGCCTGAGCATCCGCAAGGTCATCGTGGTACCTGGCAAGCTGGTCAATATCGTCGCCAACTGAGAGCAACGGGCGCCTTGATGGCGCCCGCACCGCCTACAAGGTTCAAGGGAGCAACAAGATGATCAAACGCAATCTGCTGGTGATGGGCCTGGCGGTCCTGCTCAGCGCCTGCGGTTTCCAGCTGCGCGGAACCGGTGTCACCGAGCTGAGCCTCAAGGAACTCGACCTGAGCGCGCGCAACGCCTATGGCGAAACCGTGACCCAGCTGCGCCAGGTACTGCAAACCAGCGGCGTCAACGTGCACACAGGTGCGCCGTACAAGCTGATCCTGACCAACGAACAGGAAAACCAGCGCGCAGCCAGCTATGCCGGCGCCGGCCGTTCGGTGGAGTACGAGCTGACCACCGAGCTTAGCTACGAAATCAAGGGCCTGGACAACCTGAGCCTGCTGAACGACAAGATCGAAGTGCAGAAGGTCTACGTGCACGACAGCAACAACCTGACCGGTTCCGATCAGGAAGCGGGCCAGATCCGTGACGAGATTCGTCGCGAGCTGGTACAGCGCATGGTGCTGCGCCTGCAGCAACTGACCCCCGAGCAGCTCGATAGCCTGCAACAGCAGGCCGATGAGCGGGCCAAGGCCGAAGCCCAGGCGCTTGAAGCTGCACGCCGTGCCCAGGATGCAACCCCCCAGCAATCGCCGCTGGAACTGCCGGCCAACTGAGCCTGAACGGGGCGCTTCGGCGCCCCGTCTATCTGCCCTATGAAGCTCACACCTGCCCAACTGCCCAAACACCTGCAAGGCAACCTCGCACCGGTCTACGTGATCAGTGGCGACGACCCGTTGCTGTGCCAGGAAGCCGCCGATGCGGTGCGCCTGGCGGCTCGCCAGCAAGGGTTCGACGAACGCCAGGTGTTCAGCGCCGACGCCAACTTCGACTGGGGCACCCTGCTGCAGGCCGGTGCCAGCCTGTCGCTGTTCGCGCAAAAGCGTGTGCTGGAGCTGCGCCTGCCATCGGGCAAGCCCGGCGACAAGGGCGCGGCGGCACTGATCGAATACTGTGCGCGCCCGGCCGACGACACCCTGCTGCTGGTCAGCCTGCCCAAGCTTGATGGCAGCGCGCAGAAGACCAAGTGGGGCAAGGCCCTGATCGAAGGCCAGCAGGTGCAGTTCGTGCAGATCTGGCCGGTCGACACCCAACAGCTGCCGCAATGGATCAACCAGCGCCTGGCCCAGGCCGGGCTCTCGGCCCAGCGTGATGCGGTGGAGCTGATCGCCGCACGGGTCGAAGGCAACCTGCTGGCCGCAGCGCAGGAGATCGAAAAGCTCAAGCTGCTGGCCGACGGCAACACGATCACCGTGGAAACCGTGCAGGCAGCAGTGGCCGACAGTGCACGTTTCGACGTGTTTGGCCTGGTCGATGCGATCCTCAACGGCGAGGCCGCGCATGCACTGCGCATGCTCGAGGGGCTGCGCGGCGAAGGGGTCGAGCCACCGGTGATCCTCTGGGCACTGGCGCGCGAGCTGCGTGTACTGGCCGGCCTGGCCCAGCAGTTCGCCCAGGGCGTGCCGCTGGACAAGGCGTTCAGCCAGGCTCGCCCGCCAGTGTGGGACAAGCGCAAGCCGTTGATGAGCAAGGCCCTGCAGCGTTACTCGGCGCAACGCTGGGCGCAGCTGCTGCAGGATGCCCAGCGCATCGATGCGCAGATAAAGGGCCAGGCCCAGGGCTCGCCCTGGGTGAGCCTGTCGCGGCTGTCGCTGTTGATGGCGGGGCAGCGGCTGGCATTGCCTGCCGAGTAACCCCCAACTGACGGTCAGCACCGCCGAAGCTTCTGGGGGGCCGCTGCGCAGCCCATCGCCGGCAATGCCGGCTCTGCCCTTGCCTGCGAGGGGTTCAGCGCCTATATTGCGCCCACACCCATCTGAGCAGGACCTCTGCCATGAGCAAAAAGCCCGCAAAGCACCGGCCCAACAAGGCCAAATCGATCATCGCCCAGCCCTTGTTCCGCAGCCGTCAGGAACCCGCCGGCAAAGGCAAAGGCAGCTACCGCCGCGAAGCCTTCCAATCGAGAGATTGGGAGGCTTCTCACTTTTTGGCCGCATGAAAGCAAGAAACCCACAGGCATGATATGGTCGTCACCTGACCTGAAATACCTGGACCCATGCATGCCCTTATGCCCCTCCCGTCGCCGGCAACTTCGCCAGCTGACCGCAGCTTCCAGCCTTATCCTGCTCGTCGCCTGTGCCGAGCAACCTACCGTCGCCGACACCCTGCCCCTGGCTCCCGCGCAACCTGCCCCGGTGGTCACCCTGCCCACCCCGAACACCGACGCCAGCCCGGAAATCCAGCCCCTGCAGACCTTTGCCCAATGGCAAGCCGGCTTTCGTCAGCAGGCCCTGCAGGCCGGCATCACCCCGGCCACCTTCGACCGCGCGTTCATCGGCATCACCCCCGACATGGACGTGATCAAGGCCGACCGCAGCCAACCCGAATTCACCCGGCCGGTGTGGGAATACCTCGAGGGCGCGCTGTCGCCCCTGCGCGTTCGCAACGGCAAGAAGCTGCTCGACCAGCATGCCGTTCTGCTCAGCCAGCTGGAGCAACGCTATGGCGTGGACCGCAGCGTACTGGTGTCGGTATGGGGCATGGAGAGCAACTTCGGCCAGTTCCAGGGCAGCAAGTCGGTGATCCGCTCCCTGGCCACCCTGGCCTATGAAGGACGCCGCCCGGCATTTGCCCAGGCGCAGCTGATCGCGGCCCTGCAGATCCTGCAGAACGGCGATATCCAGCCCGAGGCCATGCTGGGTTCGTGGGCCGGCGCAATGGGCCAGACCCAGTTCATCCCGACCACCTACAACACCCACGCCGTGGACTTCGACGGCGACGGTCGCCGCGACATCTGGAAGAGCTCGGCCGATGCGCTGGCCTCCACCGCGCACTACCTGCAAAGCTCCGGCTGGAAACGTGGCGAGCCCTGGGGCTTCGAAGTCCAGGTGCCAGGCAGCTTCGACTACTGGCTGGCCGATGGCAGCCTGCGCAAGAGCGTGGCCGAGTGGCAGCAACTGGGTGTGACCCTGCCAGCCGGTGCCCGTGCCCCGGCTGGTACCGAACAGCTGTCGGCCGCCCTGCTGCTGCCGGCGGGCGCCCGTGGCCCGGCATTCCTGGTGCTGGACAACTTCCGCGCGATCCTCAAGTACAACAACTCGTCGTCCTATGCGCTGGCCGTAAGCCTGCTGGCGGAACGCTTCGACAACTCGGGCTTCATTCGCGGGTCGTGGCCCAAGGATGACCTGCCGCTGAGCCGCAGCGAGCGGATCGAGCTGCAGCAACTGCTCAGCGCCAACAATTATGACGCGGGTACCGCAGACGGGATCATCGGCGCCAACACGCGCAAGGCCATCCGCAGTGCGCAGCAGGCGCAGGGCTGGCCGGCCGATGGCTACCCGACGCACAAGCTGCTGGAAAGCCTGCGCAAGCGCTGACAGCGCGACAGCAGGGCCGGCTCCCACAGCCTGTAGGAGCCGGCCTTGCCGGCGAAGAAGCCAGTGAAGCCATCAACAAAAAGGCCCCCGTACCATCGCTGGTACGGGGGCCTTTTTTCAGCCAGTCACACGCCGGTCACAGCTTGATCTTGGCCTCGTGCGCCTGTTGGTCGGCATGGTACGACGAACGCACCAGCGGGCCCGAGGCGACGTTCTTGAAGCCCATCTTGTAGCCTTCCTCGGCGAACCAGGCGAAGGTGTCCGGGTGCACGAAACGCTGCACCGGCAAGTGGCTGCGCGATGGCTGCAGGTACTGGCCCAGGGTCAGCATGTCGATGTTGTGCTCGCGCATGCGATGCATCACCTCGATCACTTCCTCGTCGGTCTCGCCCAGGCCCAGCATCAGGCCGGACTTGGTCGGTACGTGCGGCACCAGCTCCTTGAACTTCTGCAGCAGGGTCAGCGACCACTGGTAGTCCGAACCCGGACGCGCGGCCTTGTACAGGCGCGGCACGGTTTCCAGGTTGTGGTTGAACACATCCGGCGGCTCTTGCGCCGTGATCGCCAGTGCCACGTCCATGCGTCCGCGGTAGTCCGGCACCAGGGTTTCCAGCTGCACGCCCGGCGACAGCTTGCGGATCTCGCGCAGGCAGTCGGCAAAGTGCTGGGCACCGCCGTCACGCAGGTCGTCGCGGTCCACAGAGGTGATCACCACGTACTTCAGGCGCAGGTCGGCGATGGCCACGGCCAGGTTCATCGGCTCGTCGACATCCAGCGCTTTGGGCCGGCCGTGGCCGACGTCGCAGAACGGGCAGCGACGGGTGCAGATGTCACCCATGATCATGAAGGTGGCGGTGCCACCCGAGAAGCACTCGCCCAGGTTCGGGCAGGAAGCCTCTTCGCACACGCTGTGCAGCTTGTGCTTGCGCAGCAGCTGCTTGATGCGGTCGACTTCCGGCGACACCGGGATGCGCACGCGGATCCAGTCAGGTTTTTTCGGCAGTTCCTCGGTCGGGATGATCTTGACCGGGATACGTGCAACCTTTTCGGCGCCACGCAGCTTGACGCCAGCTTCGACCTTGGGCCGTGGGGCCGGGCGCGCGCTGACGTCCTGAGTGGGAATAAGGGTTTGCTGCGGTTCTTGCACAACAGTATTCATATTCAGTCGATTCCGCCCGCAAGGGTCGTCTGCTCAGCATAGTCGAGGTGCTTGACCAGCTGCCCGCGCAGCCTTGCCCTTACCTCGGTGAGTTCGATCGGGCCTGCCTGATCGCGCAGCTGGGTCATGGCCAGCCCCGCATACCCGCAGGGGTTAATCCGGCGGAATGGCGCAAGGTCCATGTCCACGTTCAAGGCAAGGCCATGGAAAGAACAGCCATTGCGAATGCGCAAGCCGAGGGAGGCGATCTTCGCCCCGTCGACGTAGACGCCAGGCGCGTCGGGCTTGGCCGCCGCCTCGACGCCATAACTGCCCAGCAGCTCGATCAGGCAGCGCTCCATGCGGCTGACCAGGTCACGCACGCCAAAGCCCAGGCGGCGTACATCGAGCAACAGGTAGGCCACCAGCTGACCCGGCCCATGGTAGGTCACCTGGCCACCGCGGTCGGTCTGCACCACCGGGATATCTCCCGGCAGCAGCAGGTGCTCGGCCTTGCCGGCCTGGCCCTGGGTGAACACCGGCGGGTGTTCAACCAGCCACACTTCATCGGCCGTGCCCGGGCCACGCTGGTCGGTGAACCGACGCATGGCCTCGAGCACGGCCGTGTAAGGCAGCAGGCCGAGGTCGCGAAAGCCGAGGCTGGCCGACATCAGAGCACCATTTTCACGATTCCGGTCGCGCGCAGGGCACTGTTGATGTTCTGCAACTGGTCTTCACTGGTGGCAATGATGTGCAGCTGCACCGTGGTGTACTTGCCTTCCTTGCTCTGGCGCTCGGCCAGGGTCTTGAGGTCGACCTCGGCATATTTCTTGAGAATCTCGATCACCGTGTCCCTGAAATGGACCACGGTGTCGCCGATTATCTTGATCGGGTAATCGGCGCAGGGGAATTCGATCTTGTGCGACTTGACGTCTGGTTCGGTCATGGCAGTAACGGCCTCGTAAGCCGTGGCAACAACAATGCCCCCGCGTGAGTGTGCGGGGGCATGGCAGGTCACGATATCAGTTGAACAGCCCGTAGAAGAATAGCCGAATGCTATCCCACGCACGACGCAGGAAACCACCTTCCTCCACGTCGTCCAGCGCGATCAGGTCGGCGCTGTGTACCACATTGTCATCCAGTTTGACTTCCACTTTACCGATCACGTCACCTTTGGCGATAGGCGCGGTCAGCTGCGGGTTCATGGTCATGCTTGCAGCCAGCTTCTTCAATTGGCCTTTAGGCAAAGTCATGCTCAGGTCTTCGGCAAGACCTGCCTTGACCTGGGCTGTCTTGCCCTTCCACACCGGCGCCTGGGCCAGTTCGGTGCCCTTCTGGTAGAAGGTCTGGGTCTCGAAGAAGCGGAAACCGTAGGTCAGCAGCTTCTGGGTTTCGGCAGCGCGCGATTGCTCGCTGTTGGTACCGAACACCACGGCGATCAGGCGCATGCCGTCACGTACTGCCGAGGACACCATGCAGTAGCCCGCCTCGTCGGTGTGGCCGGTCTTCAGGCCGTCGACGGTCTTGTCGCGCCACAGCAGCAGGTTGCGGTTGGGCTGCTTGATGTTGTTCCAGAAGAATTCCTTCTGCGAGTAGATCGCGTAGTGCGCCGGATCCTCGTGGATGATCGCCCGTGCCAGCACCGCCATGTCGTGCGCCGAGGAGTAGTGCTCGGGGTTCGGCAGGCCGGTGGGGTTCATGAAGTGGCTGTTGCTCATGCCCAGGTCGGTGGCAGTCTTGTTCATCATGTCGGCGAAGGCGTCTTCACTGCCGGCAATGTGCTCGGCCAGGGCGACGCTGGCGTCGTTGCCGGACTGGATGATGATGCCGTGCAGCAGGTCGCTGACGCTGACCTGGGTGCCGACCTTGATGAACATGCGCGAACCGCCGGTACGCCAGGCGTTTTCGCTGACGGTGACCGGATCGTTCTCGCCGATCTGCCCGCGACGGATGTCCAGGGTGGCGATGTAGGCGGTCATCAGCTTGGTCAGGCTCGCCGGAGGCAGGCGCTGGTCGCCATTGTTCTCGACCAGGATGTTGCCGCTGGAGGCTTCCATGAGCACGTAGGACTTGGCTGCCAGTTGCGGCGGCGACGGCATCATCTGCTCTGCCGCGAAAGCGGCAGGAGCGATCATCAGCGGTACAAGCAGGCAAAGGCGTTTGGCAAAGCTGGTTATGTTCATCCGTCTCTCGAAATGGCTATTGGGCTCATGCCCTCGCGGGCAAAACGTATTCCAGGCGCTGGGCCTGGCGAGCAAAACGGCCATTGTACATGGCTGCTCTGCCCGACTGCATGACAAACCGATCAGTCCCCCCGATCAGTCTGCCGTGACGACTTTGGGTTGCCCCAGGTTGGCCAGGCGCACGCTGTCCTGCATCTGCTGGGCCTCGCCCTGGCTGTTGATCGGCCCCAGGCGCACGCGGTGCAGGGTCTGCTGGTTGCGCACGATGGAACTGATGAACACCGGCGCACTGACCATGCCGCTGAGCTTGGAGCGCAGCAGTTCGGCCGCGTCCGGGTTGGCGAACGCGCCGACCTGCAAGTAAAGACCATTGCTGGCCGGCCCGCTGCCGTTGTTGGCAACCTGCACCGGCACCACGGCCGCCGCGTGCTGCTGCGGCGGCGGGGTCCATTGCTCTACGGTGCCGGTACTGGCCGGCAGCGGCTGGGTCTGGGCCACCTGGGGCTGGTTGAGCACCATCGGCGCCTGCTGACCACGCTGGGCCCACCATTGCTGCGGGTCGATGCCCTCGACGCGCACCCGGGCGGTACCGGTTTCGGCGTAGCCGAGCTTCTTGGCCGCGGCGTAGGACAGGTCGATGATGCGGTCCGAATAGAACGGACCACGGTCGTTGACCCGCAGGATCACGCTGCGCTGGTTGTCCAGGTTGGTCACCTTGACGTAGGCCGGCAGTGGCAGGGTCTTGTGCGCCGCACTCATGCCGTACAGGTCGTACACCTCGCCATTGGCGGTGTTCTGCCCGTGGAACTTGGTGCCGTACCACGACGCCGTACCCTCGGCGCGGTAATTGCGCGAGTCCTGGATCGGGAAGTAGGTCTTGCCCAGCACCGTGTAGGGGTTGGCCTTGTAGTTGCCGGTGTGCACCGTTGGGGTGGCGTCGGGGATCTTCGAGACATCCACGTCCCACCACGGCGCGCCGTCCTTGTGGGCCCGGTTGATGTCCAGGCCCGGCTTGGCGCGAACCACGTTGCTGCCACCTTGCGGCGTCGGGCGGCTGGAGGAGCAGCTGACCAGCAACAGGCCCAGGGCCGCGCAACCGATCAGTTTGAGAGATGTGTCAGTAAACAGTACGCGCATTACCTGGCGCCCCTTGCCTGGACCAGCTGATCCGAGAGTTGATGTACCGCCATGGCGTACATCACGCTGCGGTTGTAGCGAGTGATCGCGTAGAAATTCTTCAGGCCCAGCCAGTATTCCGGGCCGTTGTCGCCTTCGAGCCGGAAGGCGGTGACCGGCAGATCATCGCGCAGCGCATCATGACTCGACCAGCCCAGTGCCCGCAACTGCGCGACGGTCTTGACCGCCTCGATACCCGGGCTCAGGCCCTCGTCGACACGTTCGCCACGCACCTGGGCGCGGCTGACCACGCCCTCGCCGGCCACCCAGCCATGGCGCTTGAAGTAGCTGGCCACGCTGCCGATGGCATCGTCCGGGTTGGTCCAGATATTGATGTGGCCGTCGCCGTCGAAGTCCACGGCATAGGCGCGAAAGCTGCTGGGCATGAACTGCGGCAGGCCCATGGCGCCGGCGTACGAGCCCTTGAGGGTCAGCGGGTCGACCTGCTCTTCGCGGGCCAGCAGCAGGAACTCGCGCAGCTCCTTGCGGAAGAACTCGGCCCGCGGCGGGTAATCGAAGCCCAGGGTCGACAGCGCGTCGATCACCCGGTAATTGCCGGTGTTGCGGCCAAAGAAGGTCTCCACGCCGATGATCGCCACGATCACCTGGGCAGGCACGCCGTATTCCTTTTCGGCGCGCGCCAGGGTGGCCTCGTGCTGGCGCCAGAAGTCCACACCGCGGGCGATGCGCGCGTCGGTGATGAACATCGGCCGGTATTCCTTCCACGGCTTGACCCGCTCGGCCGGGCGCGAGATCGCATCCAGGATCGACTGCTTGCGCTGCGCCTCGCGAAACACCGCCATCAGTTGCTCGCCGGCAAAGCCGTAGTCGCGGGTCATCTCGCCGACGAACTCGGCCACCTGGGGCGAGCCGTCATAATCGGCGGCACTCGCCTGCTGACCTGGGGCCAGCAGCCCCAACAGCCCGACCCAGGGGGCACAGCGAGCCACCCAGCCACGCATTGCTTGCATTGAATTGTTCACCTTATTCAAACCTGCGCGATCCATTTGCGGTGCGTGTGGATCGACATCAAAACCCCAAACGCTGACAGCAGCGTCACGAGCGAAGTTCCGCCATAGCTGATGAAGGGTAGCGGCACGCCCACCACGGGCAACAGGCCGCTCACCATACCGATATTGACGAACACGTATACGAAGAAGGTCATGGTCAGGCTGCCGGCCAGCAGCTTGCCGTACAGCGTCTGCGCCTGGGCCGTGATCACCAGGCCGCGACCGATCAGCAGCAGGTAGATCAGCAGCAGCGCGCAGATGCCCACCAGGCCGAATTCCTCGCCGAGCACGGCGATGATGAAGTCGGTGTGGCTCTCGGGCAGAAAGTCCAGGTGCGACTGGGTGCCGAGCAGCCAGCCCTTGCCGAATACCCCACCCGAGCCGATCGCCGCCTTGGACTGGATGATGTTCCAGCCGGTGCCCAACGGGTCGCTTTCCGGGTCGAGGAAGGTCAGCACGCGCTGCTTCTGGTAGTCGTGCATGACGAAGAACCACATCGCCACCGCCACCGGCACTGCCGCCGCCAGCACGCTGAGGATCCAGCGCCAGCGCAGCCCGCCCATGAACAGCACGAACGCGCCCGAGGCCAGGATCAGCAACGCGGTGCCCAGGTCGGGCTGGCGCACGATGAGAATGAACGGCACACCGATCAGGATCAGGCTGATCATCACGTGCTTGAGGTGCGGCGGCAGGGTGCGCTTGGCCAGGTACCAGGCGATGGTCGCCGGCATGATGATCTTCATGAACTCCGACGGCTGGAAGCGGATCACCCCGGGGATGTTGATCCAGCGCGTGGCGCCCATGGCGTTGTGGCCCATCACGTCCACCACCACCAGCAGGATCACCCCGCCGACGTACGCCAGTGGCACCCAGCGCGCCATGAAGCGTGGCTCCAGCTGGGCGATGACGAACATCGACACCAGGCCCAGGCCGAACGAGGACGCCTGCTTGAGCAGCATGTCCCAGTTCTTGCCGCTGGCCGAATACAGCACGAACAGGCTGCCGGCGGCCAGGGTCAGCAGCAGCACCAGCAGCGGGCCGTCGACGTGGATGCGCTGCAGGAAGCTGGCGCGGCGGCGCATCACGTCCTCGCTGGAGAGCATGCGATCGAAATTACTCTTCACGGGCCGTTTCCTGCGCGGTTGTAGGGTTGGCTGGCGGGGCGGCCGGGGTGGTCACCGACACATTGGTCGGGGCACCCGCGGGGTTGGCGTATTCAGGCTTGAGGCGACCGTTCTGGTCGAGCAGCCAGGCGTCCATCACCTGGCGCACCACGGGGGCGGCCACGCCGGAGCCGGACTCGCCGTTCTCGACCATCACCGACACCACGATCTTCGGGTTTTCGGCCGGGGCGAAGGACACGAACAGGGCGTGGTCGCGGTGACGCTCCTGCACCTTGTTGCGGTCATACTTCTCGCCCTGCTTGATCGCGACCACCTGTGCGGTACCACTCTTGCCGGCGATGCGGTACTGCGCGCCGATGGCGGCCTTGCGCGCGGTGCCGCGGGCACCGTGCATCACCATCTCCATGCCGTGGGTGACCCTGTTCCAGTCGGCCTTGTCACGCAGCACGATGTCTTCCATCGGGTTCTCGTCCACCGGGCGCACGCCCTCGACGGTCTTGGCCAGGTGTGGGCGGTTCCACTTGCCCTTGCTGGCGATCAGCGCGGTGGCCTGGGCCAGTTGCAGCGGCGTGGCCTGCATGTAGCCCTGGCCGATGCCGAGGATCAGTGTCTCGCCGGGGAACCAGGCCTGGCGCCGGGTCGCGCGCTTCCAGTCACGCGACGGCATCAGCCCGGAGGATTCCTCGAACATGTCCAGCGCGACCTTCTGGCCGATGCCGAAGCGGTTCATGTACGCCGAAAGCCGGTCGATGCCGACCTTGTGCGCCAGGTCGTAGAAATAGGTGTCGTTGGAACGCATGATCGCCGTGTCGAGGTCGACCCAGCCATCGCCGGTGCGGTTCCAGTTGCGGTACTTGTGGTCATAGTTGGGCAGTTGGTAGTAGCCCGGGTCGAACACCCGCGAGGTGGCCGTGACCGCGCCGGTGTCCAGGCCGACGATGGCCACTGCCGGCTTGATCGTCGACCCCGGCGGATACAGGCCGCGCAGTACGCGGTTGAACAGCGGGCGGTCGATCGAGTCGCGCAGCTCGGCATAGGCCTTGAAGCTGATGCCGGTGACGAAGGGGTTGGGGTCGAAGCTCGGCTGACTGACCATCGCCAGCACTTCACCTGTGTTCGGGTCGAGCGCCACGATCGCGCCACGACGACCGCCCAGCGCCGCTTCGGCGGCTTCCTGCAACTTGATGTCCAGGCTCAGGACGATGTCCTTGCCGGGGATCGGATCGGTACGCTTGAGCACCCGCAGCACCCGGCCACGGGCGTTGGTCTCGACCTCTTCGTAGCCGACCTGGCCATGCAGCTCGGCTTCGTAGAAGCGCTCGATACCGGTCTTGCCGATATGGTGGGTGCCACTGTAGTTGACCGGGTCGAGGGACTTGAGCTCTTTTTCGTTGATGCGCCCCACATAGCCGACCGAATGCGCAAAGTGCGCACCCTGCGGGTAATGGCGTACCAGCTGCGCCGCCACCTCCACACCGGGCAGACGGAACTGGTTCACCGCTATCCGGGCGATCTGCTCTTCGGTCAGCTCGAACAGGATCGGTACCGGCTCGAAGGGCCGACGCCCCTGGCGCATGCGTTTTTCGAACAGTGCCCGGTCGTCCTCGGTCAGCTCCAGCACCTCGACGATGGAATCGAGCACCTGCTGCCAGTCACCGGAACGCTCGCGGGTCATGGTCAGGCTGAAACTTGGCCGGTTGTCGGCGACGATCACCCCGTTGCGGTCGAAGATCAGCCCGCGTGTCGGCGGGATCGGCTGCACATGCACCCGGTTGTTCTCCGACAGCGTGGAGTGGTAGTCGTACTGAATGACCTGCAGGTAGTACAGCCGGGCGATCAGCACGCAAATCAGCAGCACGATCGCGACTGCGCCGACCACGACGCGGCTACGCACCAGGCGGGCGTCTTTCTCGTGGTCCTTGAGGCGAATCGGCTGCGACATTGAAAAGGCTTACGACTATTTGTGGTAAGGGTGCCCGGACAACACGGTCCAGGCGCGGTACAGCTGTTCGCCGATCAGTATCCTTACCAACGGGTGCGGCAAGGTCAGCGGCGACAGCGACCAGCGCTGCTCGGCCCGCGCACAGACTTCCGGCGCCAGCCCTTCGGGGCCGCCGACCATGAAGTTGACGGTACGCGAGTCGAGGCGCCAGCGGTCCAGTTCGACCGCCAGCTGTTCGGTGCTCCACGGCTTGCCGTGCACCTCGAGGGTGACGATACGCTCGCCCGGCTGGACCTTGGCCAGCATGGCCTCGCCCTCCTGACGGATCAGGCGGGCAACGTCGGCATTCTTGCCGCGCGTGTTGAGCGGTATCTCCACCAGCTCCAGGGACAGCTCCGACGGCAGGCGCTTGGCATATTCATGCCAGCCGTCCTCGACCCATTTGGGCATGCGCGAGCCGACCGCGATCAGACGCAGACGCACGGGGCTACCTTATTCCTGGTCTTTGTTGAGCTTGGCGAAGTGCTCGTGGGTGTGCTCCGGGCTGTGGTGCTTGCCATCGGCGGCACGGCTCTGCTCGGCACCTTTCCACAGGCGCTCCAGGTCGTAGAACTGACGGGCCGAGGCGGTCATCATGTGCACGATGACGTCGTCCAGGTCCAGCAGCACCCAGTCGCTGTCGCCCTTGCCTTCTTCGCCCAGCGGACGAACGCCCTTCTCCTTGACCATCTGGCGGACCTTGTCCAGCATCGCGCTGATCTGACGGTTGGAGGTACCGGTGGCGATGATCATGTAGTCGGTGATGCTCTGCTTGTCGCGAACGTCGATGACCAGGACGTCCTGGGCCTTGACGTCTTCAAGGGCAGCTACCGCGACCTTGACCAGCTCTTCGCCTTTAATCATTTCTTGCTTGCTCATATAAAACTCATTCAACTCGTAGGTATGAGGCGCCGTTGGCGCACTCAGTTCGGCACACGGTACAGGCCGTGCGCATCGATATAGGCCAGTACTGCGTCCGGCACCAGAAACCGCACCGACTTGCCGCTGGCCAGCAGCTGTCGGATCTGCGTGGCCGACACCGACAAGGGTGTCTGCCAGACGAATGCTATGTGCCCGGCCGGCCCCTGCAGGGCTTGCGGGTCACTCACCGAACGTGCGGCCAGCAGGTTGCGCAGGGCATCCGGCGACTCGACGTCGGCATCCGGGCGCTGAAGCACCAGGATATGACAGTGTTGCAACAACTCTTCCCAGCGATGCCAGCTCGGCAGGCCGCAGAATGCGTCCCAGCCCAGCAGCAGGAACAACTGGTCGTCAGCGGCCATTTCGGCGCGCATCAGCTCCAGCGTATCGATGGTGTAGGACGGCTTGTCCCGGGCCAGCTCACGCGCATCGACGCTCAGCAGGGGCACGCCCTCGACCGCGCGCTCGACCATGGCCAGGCGATCCTGCGCCGACACCTGCGGCATGTCGCGGTGCGGCGGGCGCGCATTGGGCATCAGGCGCAGTTCGTCCAGCGTCAGCACCTCGGCCACCTCCAGCGCACTGCGCAGGTGACCGATGTGCACCGGATCGAACGTGCCGCCGAGCACGCCGATGCGCCGGGCGGGCGACGGCGTGGCAGCAACGGCGAGCGAGCTGTGCTCGGCCAAGGTCAGAACGACTCCTGACCGCGCAGCTGGCCGTCACCGATCACCACGTACTTCTCGCAGGTCAGCCCTTCCAGGCCGACCGGGCCGCGTGCGTGCAGCTTGTCGGTGGAAATGCCGATCTCGGCCCCCAGGCCGTACTCGAAGCCGTCGGCAAAGCAGGTCGGGGTGTTGATCATCACGGACGAGGAGTCGACCTCGGCGGTAAAGCGCCGGGCCTGACCCTGGTGTTCGGTGACGATCGAATCGGTATGGTGCGAACCATAGTGGTTGATGTGCTCGATGGCCGCATCCAGGCCATCGACCACGCGAATCGACAGAATCGCCGCCAGGTACTCGGTGCTCCAGTCGTCTTCGCTGGCCGGCAGTGCCTCGATGATCTGCCGGGTGCGCTCGCAGCCCCGCAGCTCCACGCCCTTGTCGCGAAACTGGCTGGCCATCGCCGGCAGGAACGCCGCAGCGACCGACTGGTCGACCAGCAGGGTTTCCATGGCGCCGCAGATGCCGTAGCGATAGGTCTTGGCGTTGAAGGCGATGCGTTGGGCCTTGTCCAGCTCGGCGTGCTCGGCCACGTACACGTGGCAGATGCCGTCCAGGTGCTTGATCACCGGCACCCGTGCGTCGCGGCTGACCCGTTCGATCAGGCCCTTGCCGCCACGGGGCACGATCACGTCGACGTACTCGGGCATGCTGATCAGCGCGCCCACCGCCTCGCGGTCGGTGACCTCGACCACCTGCACCACCGCCGCGGGCAGGTCGGCCTCGGCCAAGCCGCGCTGGATGCAGGCGGCAATGGCACGGTTGGAATGAATGGCTTCGGAGCCGCCACGCAGGATGGTGGCGTTGCCCGACTTCAGGCACAGGCTGGCAGCGTCGATGGTCACGTTGGGGCGCGACTCGTAGATGATGCCGATGACGCCCAGCGGTACGCGCATCTTGCCGACCTGGATGCCGGAGGGGCGATAGCTCATGTCGCGGATGGCACCGACCGGGTCCGGCAGGCTGGCCACCTGGCGCAGGCCGACGATCATGCCGTCGATGCGGGCCGGGGTCAGCGCCAGGCGCTCGAGCATGGCCGGCTCCAGACCATTGGCGCGGCCGGCAGCCAGGTCCAGTTCGTTGGCGGCGCCCAGCTCGGCGCGGGCGGCGTCCAGGGCATTGGCGGCAGCGTGCAGGGCGCGGTTCTTCTGCGCGGTGCTGGCGCGGGCAATCACGCGCGCGGCCTCACGGGCGGCGCGACCCAGGCGGGTCATGTAGTCAAGAACGGACTCAGTCATGGGCTCAGTGTCTTGGCGGAGGGGAAAATCGGCTGATTATAACTGTCATGCAGGTATACGCCCAGCGGTGTCAGGCGGATGGTCGAAAACAGTGTATGAAGATGTACCGTAGCGCGTCCCTTCGCCGGCAAGGCCGGCTCCAGCAAAGCCCCGCCGCCGACCCGGACCATAAATTGCTATTATCGCGCCCATGACCGAATTCGCCCCCTGCCCGCCCCGGGCCCTCCCCGACAGCTTCTTCGACCGCGACGCCCAGACCCTGGCCAAGGCCCTGCTCGGCAAGGTAATCCGCCATCGTCAGGGCGAGCTGTGGCTGTCGGCGCGCATCATCGAGACCGAAGCCTATTACGTCACCGACAAGGGCAGCCACGCCTCGCTGGGCTACACCGAAAAACGCAAGGCCCTGTTCCTCGATGGCGGCCACATCTACATGTACTACGCCCGTGGCGGCGATTCGCTCAACTTCAGCGCCCACGGCCCCGGCAACGCGGTGCTGATCAAGTCGGCCTACCCCTGGGTGGATGCCGTCAGCGACCACAACAGCCTGGCGCAGATGCAGCTGAACAACCCCGACGCCAGCGGCCAGCCGCGCGCCGATCAGCGCCTGTGTGCCGGCCAGACCCTGCTGTGCAAGGCCCTGGGGCTGAAAGTCCCGCACTGGGACGCCCAGCGTTTCGACCCCGAGCGGCTGTTCGTCGAAGACTGCGGCATAACCGTGAAACACATTATTCAGACCACACGCCTGGGCATTCCCCAAGGGCGCGACGAACATCTGCCCTACCGTTTCGTCGACGCCGACTTCGCCGCGCACTGCACCCGGAACCCACTGCGCCGTGGGCAAGTCGAAGGCCGCGACTATTTCTTACTGACACAAGGAAACTGACACCATGGGCCCATGGCTCGACAGCCTGACCGGCTGGCTGACCGCGAACCCGCAATGGCTCGGCCTGGCAATCTTCATCGTGGCCTGCGTCGAATGCCTGGCCATCGCCGGGCTCATCGTGCCCGGCACCATCCTGCTGTTCGCCGTGGCGGTTCTCGCCGGCAGCGGCGCACTGGGCCTGAGCGAAACCCTGCTGCTGGGCTTTCTGGGCGGGCTGCTGGGCGATGCGATTTCCTACACCCTGGGCCGGCGCTTCCACCAGAACATCCGGCGCCTGCCGCTGCTGCGCCACCACCCCGAATGGATCGGCAGCGCCGAGAGCTACTTCCAGCGCTATGGCATCGCCAGCCTGCTGGTGGGGCGCTTCATCGGCCCGCTGCGGCCGATGCTGCCGATGGTGGCGGGCATGTTCGACATGCCCTTGCCACGCTTCATCGCCGTCAGCCTGTTGGCAGGTGCCGGCTGGGCGGTGGCCTACCTGCTGCCCGGCTGGGCCACCGGCGCGGCCATGCGCCTGCCGCTGCCCGAAGGGTTCTGGACCGAAGCAGGCATCATCGCCGCCGGCCTCGCACTATTGATCGGCCTGAGCATCAGCACCAGCCTGCGCAGCAAGCGCTACGGCACACGGCTGATCGCCGGCCTGAGCCTGGTAATGCTGGCTGCGGTGTTCATCGGCTGGCCGTACCTGAACGATTTCGACCAGGGCCTGATGACCCTGGTGCAGGAACACCGCCGCGCCACGCTGGACGGCACCATCGTACTGATCACCCGCCTGGGCGACTTCCGTACGCAGTTCGTGGTGGGCGGTGTGCTCACCGGCCTGCTGCTGCTGAGCCGGCAGTGGCGCCCGGCGATCTTCGCCGCCTGCACGCTGATGGGCACGGCGCTGGCCAACGGCACACTCAAGTGGCTGTTCGCCCGCGCGCGCCCCGAAGTGCTCAGCGACCCGCTGACCTCCTACAGCATGCCCAGTGGCCACAGTTCGGCGTCATTCGCGTTCTTTCTGACGCTGGCGGTGCTGGCCGGTCGTGGCCAGCCGCCACGCATGCGCCTGACCTGGATTCTGCTGGGGTGCCTGCCGGCGATGTCGATTGCCCTGTCCAGGGTCTACCTGGGTGCACACTGGCCCACCGACATCCTCGCCGGCTCGCTGCTGGCCTGCTGCGTGTGCGCCGCCAGCCTGAGCCTGGTGCAGCACCGCGAACCGCTCGGCGCCATGCCGCTCAAGGTGTGGTGGCTGATCCTGCCGGCCTGCGCCGGCACCCTGGCGTTCTTCGCCCTGCATGCCTTGCCCCATGCCCTGCTGCGCTACCAGTACTGAGACCTAGGCGAACAACTCGCCCTGCAGCCGCTCGAGCAGCGCCTGGATCGCGTCCAGGCGCTGGCGGGGCGAATCGATGGCCAGCAGGTCGAGCTTGTCTTCATCCTCGAAGGGCAGCAGGTAGGCCAGCTGGTTGGCCAGTGCCTGCTGGCCGATGACTTCGACCGGCATATCCAGTGCCGCCACCATCGGGTGCTCGCCCAGCGCGCCGAGCAATGCCAGCAGGTCGTGATCGTCCTCCTCCAGGGGGGCGTCGGGCTGTTCGCTGCGCCAGTTCACGTCGGCCAGCAGCAGTTGGTCCTTCTGCACCTCGTAGGGGCCGACATCGAAGCGCCGCACACCTTCGACGCGAATGCCCAGCAGGCCGTTGTCCTGCTGCTGGAAGTCGCGTATCAACGCCTCGCAGCCGATTGTCGCGAACCCCGACGGGGCATTGCCCACCTGCTCGCCTTCGAGGATGCACACCACGCCGAACCCGCCGCCCTGCTTCATGCAGCGGCCGATCATGTCCAGGTAGCGCGCCTCGAAGATCTGCAGGTCGAGCTTGCAGCCGGGGAACAGCACGGTATTGAGTGGAAACAGGGGCAATGTCATCGAATATCCTCAGGCAACCAGGCTGACCGCCAACGGCAGGAACACCGCCGTGACCACTCCCATCAGGCTCATGCCCAGGGCCGCGAAGGCCCCGGTTTCCTCGCTTTCTTCCAACGCCACCGCCGTGCCCACCGCGTGCGCACTGATGCCCAGTGCCATGCCGCGGGCTTCCGGGCTGCTCACCCCGCAGGCCGACAGCAGGGCCGGGCCGAAGATCGCCCCGATCACCCCGGTGATCAGCACGAACACTGCCGCCAGCGCCGCCACCCCGCCGATCTGCTCGGCCACCAGCATCGCAATCGGCGAAGTCACCGACTTGGGCGCCATGGTCATCAGGATCATGTGTTCGGCACCGAACCACCAGCCCAGCAACAGGCAGGCACAGGTCGCGACCAGGCCGCCGATTACCAGCGTAGTCAAGGTCGGCCACAACAGCTGGCGAATACGCCGCAGGTTCAGGTAGAGCGGGACCGCCAGGGCCACGGTGGCCGGGCCCAGCAGGATGTTCATGATTTCGGTGCTCTTGCGGTACTCGGCGTAGGACACGCCGCACGTCACCAGTACAACGATCACCACCAGCATCGATACCAGTACCGGCTGCAGGAAGATCCAGCGGGTCTTGTCATAGGCCGCCAACACCAGCTGATAGGCCCCCAGGGTGATACCGATGCCGAACAGCGGGTGGTGGATGACCGCATCGAGGGCGCCGTGCCAGTCCAGGCTCATGGCTTTTCCTCACGACGGGCCTGACGGGCAATCATCTTCTGCATGAGCACGCCACAGAACGCCAGGGCGATCAGCACCGACAGCACCAGCGAACCGACGATGGCCCAGAAGTCGGCAGCAATGTCGGCGGCGTACACCATCACACCCACTGCCGGCGGCACCAGCAGCAACGGCAGGTAGCGCAGCAGGCTGCTGGCCGCCTCGCTCAACGGCGCACTGACCTCGCCGCGCAGCATCAGGTACGCCAGCAACAGCACCAGCCCGATGATCGGCCCCGGCAGCATCGACAGAAACAGGTGATTGATCGCCGTCCCCAGCAACTGGAACAGCACGAGCCACGTCAAACCACGCAACAACATTGCACTTCTCCCTCAGGCCTGGCGGCCATTATAAGCACGCTAACGACTGGTCTATACCCCGATATTCGCTGAAACAACGGTGACTTGACCGCATCCGGTCGGCGTGCTGATCTTAAGCAGTCGAACCTGTAGCAGTCACAACAAAATCAAAGACAACCAGGAGAGTCGCAATGCCCTATGTACCCGTTGCAGAGCTGGCGCAGTACGTTGGAAAGGAACTGGGACGTTCCGAGTGGCTGACCATCGACCAGGAGCGCATCAACCTGTTCGCCGAGGCTACCGGCGACTTCCAGTTCATTCATGTGGACCCGGTGAAGGCGGCAAAAACGCCATTTGGCAGCACCATTGCCCACGGTTTTCTCACCCTTTCGCTGATTCCCAAGCTGATGGAAGACATCCTCGTGCTGCCCGAGGGGCTGAAGATGGTCGTCAACTATGGCCTGGACAGCGTGCGCTTCATCCAGCCGGTGAAGGTCGGTTCGCGGGTTCGTCTCAAGGTCGACCTGAGCGAGGCCATCGAGAAGAAACCGGGCCAGTGGTTGCTCAAGGCCACCACCACCCTGGAAATCGAAGGCCAGGACAAACCCGCCTATATCGCCGAGCCACTGTCGCTCTGCTTCGTCTGACCCGCCCAAGGTGAAACAGCTGCCAGCGGCTGTTTCACCCGCGACAAACTGCGGCATACTCGGGGCCTGACTTGCCCGGACCCCGCCATGCGCCCATTCGTACCCCTTGCCCTGACCCTGCTGCTCGCCGCCTGTGGCGACGGTGAACCGCTGTCACCGCCCGATGCACGCCTGCCCGATGGCGGCCGCTACCGTGGCGACGTGGTCAATGGCCTGCTGCAGGGCCCGGGGCGCATCGACTACCCCAATGGCAGCTGGTATGCCGGCAACTTCCAGCAGGGCCAGTGGCAGGGCCGCGGCGAATGGCACGGCAGCAATGGCGAGGTGTACCGCGGCGAGTTCCAGCAGGGTCTGTTTCACGGCCAGGGCGAGCTGACCACCCCGGGCAGCCACTACAGCGGCGGCTTCAAGCTTGGCCGGCGTGACGGCGAAGGCACCCTCAGGGAAGGCCAGGTACAGTATCGCGGGCAGTTCAAGGACGACCAGTACAACGGCGCCGGCGAACTGACCCTGGCCGACGGCAGCCAGTACCAGGGCCTGTTCGCCAAGGGCAAACCCCACGGCGAAGGCATCCGCAGCGATGCCAGTGGCAACCAGTTCAGCGGGCGCTTCGTCGACGGCCAGTTGCAGGGCAGCGGCACCTTCAACAGCGCCGAAGGCGACCAGTACATCGGTGAATTCAAGGACAACCACCTGCAAGGTCGTGGCCGTTACGAAAACGCCGATGGCGACGTGTGGATCGGCCAGTTCCGCGACGGCTCGCTGACCGGCAAGGGCGAGCTGTTCGGCAGCGACGGCAGCCACTACAAGGGCGAGTTTCGCGACTGGCGCTTCGCCGGCCAGGGCCGCCTGCAATTGCCCGACGGCAGCCTGTACGTCGGCGGTTTCGAAAACGACACCTACCAGGGCAAAGGCCGGCTGACGCAGGTCGACGGCAGTGTCGAAAGCGGCCACTGGGTCAACGGCCTGCGCGTGCGCGACGAACACGGGCGCCTGTTGCCCGACCCCCTGGAGCTGGCCCTGCTCAAGCAGGGCACCCTGCTCGACAAGGCGCTGGCCCAGGTACCGGCCTCCACCCCGGCCATCGAACTGTACAGCCTGGCCCTGGCCGGCGATGGCAACCAGAGCGTGTTCATGCGCGAGGCCGACTACGTCAGCGACATGCTCAAGACCCGTTTCGGTGCCACTGGCCAGGTCGCCCTGGTCAACCACCGCGACCACATGGCCGACCGCCCCCTGGCCACCCGCGAGAACCTGGCGCGGGCCGCACGCACCCTGGCCGAGCGCAGCGGCCCCGAAGACCTGGTGTTCATCTACCTGACCAGCCACGGCAGCCACGAACATGAACTGGTGCTGGATCTGCCGCGCCTGCAACTGGCCGACCTGCCCGCCGATGAACTCTCGGCCGCGCTTGCCCCACTAAAGGAACGTGACAAGATAATCGTGATCTCTGCGTGCTACTCGGGGGGTTACATCGATTCACTCAAGGACGACAAGACCTTGATCATGACCGCATCGCGTGCCGACCGGGTGTCATTCGGCTGCTCCGAAGAGGCCGACTTCACCTATTTCGGCGAAGCACTGTTCGCCCGGGCACTGAACCAGACCGACGACCTGCAGCAGGCCTTCGAACTGGCCAAGACCACGGTGCAGCAGCGCGAGCAGGCCGATGGCTTCGAGGCTTCCGAACCTCAGCTGTGGGCGCCGCAACGGGTGCTGCAGCACTGGCAGAAGCTGCGCCAGCAACAGGCACGAAAAGCACTGCAAAGTGCCGATGCGGTACAAGCAGAAAATACAAGCAGCCACTAAGCTGACTGTATCAAGGGAGAGACATCATGTACCTGACGCCTCAGCACATCCTGATTGCCGGAGCCACCGGGCTGACTGGTGAGCATTTGCTGGATCGGCTGCTCAACGAGCCGACCGTGAGCCGTGTGCTGGCCCCCACGCGCCGGCCGCTGGCCGAACACCCGCACCTGGAGAACCCGGTCGGCGACCCGGCGGTGTTCCTGCCGCAGTTGAGCGGCCGGGTGGACATCGCCTTCTGCTGCCTGGGCACCACCATCAAACAGGCAGGTTCAGAAACGGCGTTTCGCGCCGTCGACCTGGACATGGTGGTGGCGTTCAGCAAGCGGGCGCGGGAAATGGGTGCACGGCACCTGCTGGTGGTCAGCGCGATTGGCGCCGACCCCAAGTCGTCGGTGTTCTACAACCGGGTCAAGGGCGAGATGGAACAGGCACTCATGGCGCAGGACTGGCCGCAATTGACAATCGCGCGGCCGTCGGTGCTGCTGGGCGAGCGTATCGAGCCTCGGCTCGGTGAGCAGTTTGCCGGGCCGTTGTCGCGGCTGCTGCCGGGCAAGTACCGCGGCATCGAAGCCTGCCAACTGGCGCGGGCGCTGTGGCGCCTGGCGCTGGAAGAGCAGGACGGGGTCCGGACCGTGGAGTCCGATGAACTGCGTAGATTGGGTAAGTAATTCAAAGGCCTCATC
This sequence comes from Pseudomonas palmensis, assembly GCF_049942755.1. Classification (NCBI taxonomy): domain Bacteria; kingdom Pseudomonadati; phylum Pseudomonadota; class Gammaproteobacteria; order Pseudomonadales; family Pseudomonadaceae; genus Pseudomonas; species Pseudomonas palmensis. Next base: position 2,920,756 of record NZ_CP187958.1, on the reverse strand, counting down.
GCGGGTCGAGCCCGCTCCCACAAGGACAGCTCAGCCCCTTGTGGGAGCGGGCTCGACCCGCGATGAGGCCGCTGGCTACAACCCGCCGGTAGCCTGAAACCCCACCCCCAGCACCGTCAGCACCGACAACGGCAGCAACACCGTATCGAGCAGTGCACTGCCCGGCAGGTCCAGCCCCGGGTACGCCGGTGCCGGCGCGCCAAAACGGTCTTCAGGGCAGCAACCGCCCCGCAGCGCATACAGATCCAGCCGCGTACCCGAATACACCACCGGTGCCCCCGGCTTGGCCGCATCCAGCGTGCGCACCGTGGCGCAGCCGCTGCTCAGTGCCAGCACCGCCAGGCCTGCCACCAGCAGCGCCTTCACTCCTCGCCGCCAACATGGTGCTCGCCCCAGCGCGGCAGCATGTCCTGCGGAACATCCAGCAGGTTGAGAATCCGCGCCACCACAAAATCCACCAGGTCGTCGATGGTCTGCGGCTGGTGATAGAAGCCCGGCGAGGCCGGCAATATCACCGCGCCCATCTGCGACAGCTTGAGCATGTTCTCCAGGTGGATAGTCGAGAAAGGCGCCTCGCGCGGCACCAGAATCAACTGCCGACGCTCCTTCAAGGTCACGTCCGCGGCCCGCTCGATCAGGTTGTTGCAGGCCCCGGTGGCGATTGCCGACAGCGTGCCGGTGGAACAGGGCACCACCACCATCGCTGCCGGCGCCCCGGAGCCCGAGGCCACCGGCGACATCCAGTCCTCGCGCCCGTATACCCGGATCTGCCCGGCCGCAGCGCCGGTGTACTCGGTCAGAAACGCCTGGATCGACTGCGGCTTGGCCGGCAACACCACGTCGGTCTCGGTCGACATCACCAGTTGCGCAGCCTTGGAGATCAGAAAATGCACCTCGCGGTCTTCACGCACCAGGCAATCGAGCAGACGCAACCCGTACTGCGCCCCGGAGGCACCGGTCATGGCCAGCGTGATGCGCTCCGGGCCGCTCATCGCAGTGCCTCGGCCAGCTTGCCGTGCAGCCCGCCAAAGCCGCCGTTGCTCATGATGACCACTTGGGTGCCCGGCGCGGCCTGGCTTTTGACCCGCTCGATGATCGCCTCGAGACTGTCGGCGACAACCGACGGCACCGTGCACTCGGCGGCGGTGGCGGCCAGGTCCCAGCCCAGATTGGGCGGTGCATACCAGATCACCTGGTCGGCATCGCACACGCTCTGGGGCAGGCCATCACGGTGGGCGCCCAGCTTCATGGAGTTGGAGCGCGGCTCGATCACCGCGATCAACGGGGCGTCGCCGATGCGCTTGCGCAGCCCGTCGAGGGTGGTGGCAATGGCGGTCGGATGGTGGGCAAAGTCATCATAGATGGTCACACCCTGGACTTCAGCGACCTTTTCCATGCGCCGCTTGACGCTCTTGAACGCGCTCAAGGCGGCAATCCCGATGGCCGGCACCACGCCCACATGGCGGGCAGCGGCCAGGGTGGCCAGGGCGTTGGCCACGTTGTGCTGGCCGGTCAGCTCCCACTCCACCACGCCCTGGGCTTGGCCTTCGAAACTGACTTCGAAGCGCGAACCGTCGGCGCTGAGCAGTTTCACCTGCCACTGGCCACCGGCGCCGGTAGTCTGCACCGGGGTCCAGCAGCCCATCTCGATCACCTTCTGCAGGGCCGGCTCGGTGGTGGGGTGAATGACCAGGCCTTCGCTCGGAATGGTGCGCACCAGATGGTGGAACTGGCGCTCGATGGCAGGCAGATCAGGGAAGATGTCTGCGTGATCGAACTCGAGGTTGTTCAAAATGGCGGTGCGCGGACGGTAGTGCACGAACTTGGAACGCTTGTCGAAGAACGCGCTGTCGTACTCATCGGCCTCGACCACGAAGAACGGCGTGGCGCCCAGGCGCGCCGACACCGAGAAGTTCTGCGGCACACCGCCGATCAGAAAGCCCGGGCTCATCCCGGCATGCTCCAGCACCCAGGCCAGCATGCTGCTGGTGGTGGTCTTGCCGTGGGTGCCGGCCACGGCCAATACCCAGCGGCCCTGCAGCACGTGGTCAGCCAGCCACTGCGGGCCCGACACGTAGGGCAGGCCCTTGTTCAGCACGTACTCCACCGCCGGGTTGCCCCGCGACAGTGCGTTGCCGATCACCACCAGGTCGGGGGCCGGCTCCAGCTGGGCGGCGTCATAGCCTTGATGCAGCTCGATGCCCTGGGCCTGGAGCTGGGTGCTCATGGGGGGATAGACGTTGGCGTCGGAGCCGGTGACGCGGTGGCCAAGCTCCTTGGCCAGCACCGCCAGCGAGCCCATGAAAGTACCGCAGATACCGAGAATATGAATGTGCATGGTCGACCTCACGAAACGTGGAGGCAGGGTAGCTTAGGGTGGGAAAAATCGCATCCTGAGTTTGCCTAGGCGCCCCGTGCAATCCCGTGCTTGCGCAGCTTGCGGTACAGCGTATTGCGGCTGACCCCCAGTTGCGCCGCCACCTGGGTCATGTGCCAGCGCTTGTGCTCCAGCGCCTGCAGCAGCGCGGCCCGCTCGGCGTCGTCCAGCGGGTGTTCGGCCTGCGGCCTGGCCACCGTGGGCTCGAGCGCTGCCGGGGGCTGGCGCACTACCGGCGGCAGGTCGTCGAATGCGATGCGGCCATCCTCGCACAGGGCCACCAGGGTACGCAGCACATTGCGCAACTGGCGCACGTTGCCGGGCCAGGCAAACTCCAGCAGCGCCCGGCGTGCCGACGGCTCGAGCCGCACAGGTTGGCCCGCGGCCTCCTCGGCCAGGACAAAGTCGAGCAACTGCGCCTTGTCGCTGCGCTCACGCAATGCCGGCAGGGCGACCTCCAGGCCATTGAGGCGGTAATACAGGTCTTCGCGAAAGCTGCCGGCCTCGACCCGGCCCAGCAGGTCACGGTGGGTGGCACTGATGATGCGCACATCCACCGCCTGCGGCTCGCCGCCGATCGGTACCACCTGGCGCTCCTCGAGCACCCGCAGCAGGCGCGTCTGCAGGGCCAGCGGCATGTCGCCGATCTCGTCCAGCAGCAAGGTGCCGCCGTCGGCCTGTTGCAGCTTGCCGCGCATGCCCTCCTTGCGCGCCCCGGTAAAGCTGCCGCCGCGATAGCCGAACAGCTCGCTCTCGATCAGGCTCTCCGGGATCGACGCACAGTTGAGCGCGACGAACGGTTTGCCCGCGCGCTGGCTGGCCTGGTGCACGGCCTTGGCGAAGGCCTCCTTGCCGCACCCGGTTTCGCCGTTGAGCAGCAGCGGCACGTCGCGCTCGAACACCCGTAGCGCACGCCGAAAATCCTGTTGCAGTGCCGGGTCGACCAGGCAGATGCGTTGTGCCGGCATTGGCGTGCTGGTGGCCGACGGTGCAAGCGGTGGCGCCACCGCACGGGCCTGGCCGCGCAGGCTGGCGAACAGCACACGGCCATCGCGGGTACGCAGCGGCCAGCTGGTGCTGGCGGCCGCCGTGGCACGCCCGAGCAGTTCATCCAGCGCGCAGTCGAAAAACGCCTCCACTGGCTGGCCGAGCAGCCCACCGCGTGCCGTTGCCAGCAGGTTCAGCGCACTCTGGTTGACCGCACAGATACGCCCCTCGCCATCGAACGCCAGCAGCCCCTCGCTGAACAGCCCGACCGATTCGGCCTGCAGGTGAAAGCGCAACAGCCAGTGGTTTTCGAAATGGCGCAGGAAGTAGCAGCTCTCGATCATCTTGGCCGAGAGGTTGACCAGCGCCATGGTGTGGAACTGGCTCTGGCGCGACATGTCGGGGCGCGCCGACGACACGTCGAGCACTGCCAGCAGCTCGCCCTGCGGATCGAACACCGGGCTGGCCGAGCACGTCAGCCCGGTATGGCGCCCGCGAAAGTGTTCATCCTGGTGAATGGTCAGGGCCTGGCGCTCGACCAGGCAGGTGCCGATACCGTTGGTGCCTTCGCAGGCCTCACTCCAGTCGGCGCCCAGCCAGAGCCCGGCGCGCTCGAAGATGCGCCGCTCGGTGGGTGCGGTGACGCAGTTGAGGATCACACCGCGCGCATCGGTCAGCAGAACCGCGTGCCCGGCGCCGCAGAGTTGCTGGTGCAGGCTGTTCATCTCGTTGCCGGCGATCTGCAGCACCTGCTGCAGGCGCTCACGGCTCTCCAGCAGCCGCCCGTGCTCGAGCACGGTGGGCGCAACGCTCTGGGCCGGGTCGAGGTGGTAGTCCTCCAGGCAGCGCAGCCAGGAACGGGCGATCGACGGGTCGCTGCCCGGCCCCTGCAACAGCGCCTTGCCCTGGGTGACGGTGAGCACTTGCCGGGCGTGCCGGCTCAGATGATTGCTCTGCACTTTTTATTGTTCTCCGCACACGAGATGAACCCAGCATCCTCCTGCCGCCAGTGCATTGCAATGGTGGCGGGACCGTCGGGTCACGTTGTGTGCCACAACGGGTACAGAGTGTCACCCAGGCTGTGCCGGGGCTGGCACACAGCGCCTGCGGGGCGCCCTCCGCGCGGCGCCAAGCCCTTGATTTCACTAGGCCACCGGGCAGTGGCCCGTGCCTTGCACTACGCTTTACATCCTCCCTACAAGCACAATAGCCAGGAGACACACCATGCGTTACGCACATCCCGGTACCGACGGCGCGATCGTTTCCTTCAAGAGCCGCTACGGCAACTACATCAACGGCGAGTTCGTGCCACCGGTCAAAGGCGAGTACTTCACCAACACCTCGCCGGTCAACGGCCAGCCGATTGCCGAGTTCCCACGCTCCAGTGCCGAAGACATCGACAAGGCGCTGGACGCCGCCCATGCGGCCGCCGATGCCTGGGGCACCACCTCGGTGCAGGCGCGCTCGCTGATCCTGCTGAAAATCGCCGACCGCATCGAGCAGAACCTCGAACTGCTGGCCATCACCGAAACCTGGGACAACGGCAAGGCGGTACGCGAAACCCTCAACGCCGACATCCCGCTGGCCGCCGATCACTTTCGCTACTTCGCCGGCTGCCTGCGCGCCCAGGAAGGCAGCGCCGCTGAAATCGACGGCAACACCGTGGCCTATCACATCCACGAACCGCTGGGCGTGGTCGGGCAGATCATCCCGTGGAACTTCCCGATCCTGATGGCCGCCTGGAAGCTAGCCCCGGCCCTGGCCGCCGGCAACTGCGTGGTGCTCAAGCCGGCCGAACAGACCCCGCTGGGCATCAGCGTGCTGCTCGAAGTGATCGGCGACCTGCTGCCACCGGGCGTGCTCAACGTGGTGCAGGGCTATGGCCGTGAAGCCGGCGAAGCGCTGGCCACCAGCAAGCGCATCGCCAAGATCGCCTTCACCGGCTCCACCCCGGTGGGTTCGCACATCATGAAATGCGCCGCCGAGAACATCATCCCCAGCACCGTGGAGCTGGGCGGCAAGTCGCCGAACATCTTCTTCGAAGACATCATGCAGGCCGAGCAGAGCTTCATCGAGAAGGCCGCCGAAGGCCTGGTGCTGGCGTTCTTCAACCAGGGCGAGGTGTGCACCTGCCCGTCGCGCGCACTGGTGCAGGAATCGATCTACCCGGCGTTCATGCAGGAGGTGATGAAGAAGATCAAGCAGATCAAGCGTGGCGACCCGCTGGACACCGACACCATGGTCGGCGCCCAGGCCTCCGAGCAGCAGTTCGACAAGATTCTCTCGTACCTGGAAATCGCCGAGAAGGAAGGCGCCGAACTGCTCACGGGCGGCAAGGTGGAAAAACTCGAGGGCAACCTGTCGACCGGTTACTACATCCAGCCGACCCTGCTCAAGGGCACCAACAAGATGCGCGTGTTCCAGGAAGAGATCTTCGGCCCGGTGGTCAGCATCACCACCTTCAAGGACGAAGCCGAGGCCCTGGCCATTGCCAACGACACCGAATTTGGCCTGGGCGCCGGTGTATGGACCCGCGACATCAACCGCGCCTATCGCATGGGCCGCGGCATCAAGGCTGGCCGCGTATGGACCAACTGCTACCACCTGTACCCGGCGCACGCCGCGTTCGGCGGGTACAAGAAGTCCGGCGTGGGTCGTGAAACCCACAAGATGATGCTCGACCACTACCAGCAGACCAAGAACCTGCTGGTGAGCTACGACATCAATCCACTGGGCTTCTTCTAGGAAGCCCGGCTGCAAGCGGCAAGCTTCAAGCAGCAAGAAATAGCAGACCCCATGCGATTTGCCTTCTCTTGCGGCTTGCGGCTTGAAGCTTGCAGCTGTTCTGGCCCCTTTCGTGCAAGACCATCACCACAGACCGGCACCCGCCGGTGACTAAAAAAAGAACAGGTGAATCCCCATGCCAAGCGATCATTCCGGCAACGCGCCGGCTTCCGTCGATTTCGAAAAGGTCGGTTCCGAGTATTTCCAGCAACGTGAACTGAAAAAAGGTGCCGCAGGCTGGGTCCTGCTGGTGGGTCTGGGCGTCGCCTACGTGATCTCCGGCGACTACGCCGGGTGGAACTTCGGCCTGGCCCAGGGCGGCTGGGGCGGCATGTTCCTGGCCACGCTGCTGATGGCCACGATGTACCTGTGCATGTGCTTTTCGCTGGCCGAACTGTCCTCGATGATCCCCACCGCCGGCGGTGGCTACGGCTTCGCCCGCAGCGCCTTCGGGCCCTGGGGCGGGTTTCTGACCGGCACCGCGATCCTCATCGAATACGCCATCGCCCCCGCCGCCATCGCGGTGTTCATCGGTGCGTACTGCGAATCGCTGTTCGGCATCGGCGGCTGGGTGATCTACCTGGCGTTCTACATCATCTTCATCGGCATCCACATTTTCGGCGTAGGCGAAGCGCTCAAGCTGATGTTCATCATCACCGCCGTGGCCGCGATTGCCCTGGCGGTGTTCCTGATCGCGATGGTGCCGCACTTCGATTCGAACAACCTGTTCGACATCGCCAAGACCGACGCAGCCGGCGCCAGCAGCTTCCTGCCGTTCGGCTACGTCGGCGTGTGGGCGGCAATCCCCTACGCCATCTGGTTCTTCCTGGCGGTCGAAGGCGTGCCACTGGCCGCCGAAGAAACCAAGAATCCCAAGCGCGACCTGCCCCGCGGCCTGATCGGTGCGATGCTGGTGCTGCTCAGCTTCGCGCTGCTGATCCTGGTGATCGGCCCGGGCGGCGCCGGCGCCGAAGCGCTGAAAAGCTCGGGCAACCCGCTGGTGGAGGCGCTGGCCAAGGCCTACGGCGGCTCGACCTGGATGGGCGGCTTCGTCAACCTGGTGGGCCTGGCTGGCCTGATCGCCAGCTTCTTCTCGATCATCTACGCCTATTCACGGCAGATCTTCGCCCTGTCGCGCGCCGGCTACCTGCCGCGCAAGCTGTCGCAGACCAACCGCAGCAAGGCCCCGGTACTGGCGCTGATCATCCCCGGCATCATCGGCTTTGCGCTGTCGCTGACCGGCCAGGGCGACCTGCTGATTCTGGTGGCGGTATTCGGCGCTACGCTGTCCTATGTACTGATGATGGCCGCGCACATCACCCTGCGCATAAAACGCCCCAAAATGGAGCGTCCGTACCGGACCCCGGGCGGCATCTTCACCTCGGGCGTGGCGCTGGTGCTGGCCTGCCTGGCGGTGGTCGCAGGTTTCCTGGTCGACCCACGGGTGGTGATTGGCGCTGCGATCATCTATGGCGTGCTGATTGCGTACTTTGCCTTCTACAGCCGACACCACCTGGTGGCCGGCACGCCGGAGGAAGAGTTTGCCGCGATCCAGAAGGCCGAAGAGGCCTTGCACTGACCGCCCCGCGCCGCAGGCCTGGCCTGCGGCGCCATGGAGATTGCGTATGAGCAGTTTTGTACACACGGTGGGCACCCAGACCTACCGCTTCGACAGCCTCAAGGACGTCATGGCCAAGGCCAGCCCGGCCCGCTCCGGCGACTTTCTCGCCGGGGTGGCGGCCGGCAACGACGCCGAACGGGTGGCCGCGCAGATGGCGCTGGCCGATATCCCGCTCAGTCACTTCCTCAGCGAGGCGCTGATCCCTTACGAAGACGACGAAGTCACCCGCCTGATCATCGACACCCACGACAAACAAGCCTTTGCCGCCGTCAGCCACCTGACCGTGGGCGGGCTGCGCGACTGGCTGCTGAGCGAGCAGGCCGACGAAGACAGCCTGCGCGCCCTGGCACCGGGGCTGACCCCGGAAATGGCCGCTGCGGTCTCGAAGATCATGCGCGTGCAGGACCTGGTGCTGGTGGCGCAGAAGATCCGCGTGGTCACGCGCTTTCGCGGCACCCTGGGCCTGCGCGGGCGCCTGTCCACCCGCCTGCAGCCCAACCACCCCACGGATGAGCCGGCCGGCATCGCCGCGAGCATTCTCGACGGCCTGCTGTACGGCAACGGCGACGCAATGATCGGCATCAACCCGGCCACCGACAGTATCGCCTCGATCTGTGCCCTGCTGGAGATGCTCGACGCGATCATCCAGCGCTACGACATCCCCACCCAGGCCTGTGTGCTGACCCACGTCACCACCTCGATCGAGGCCGTCAACCGCGGCGTACCGCTGGACCTGGTGTTCCAGTCCATTGCCGGCACCGAGGCGGCCAACGCCAGTTTCGGCATCAACCTCAACCTGTTGCAGGAAGGCTACGACGCCGGCCTGAGCCTGAACCGCGGTACCCTCGGGCAGAACCTGATGTACTTCGAGACCGGCCAGGGCAGCGCGCTATCGGCCAACGCGCACCATGGCGTCGACCAGCAGACCTGCGAAACCCGGGCCTATGCCGTGGCACGGCATTTCAAGCCGTTTCTGGTCAACACCGTGGTCGGCTTCATCGGCCCGGAGTACCTGTACAACGGCAAGCAGATCATCCGCGCCGGCCTGGAAGACCACTTCTGCGGCAAGCTGCTGGGCGTGCCGATGGGCTGCGATATCTGCTACACCAACCATGCCGAGGCCGACCAGGACGACATGGACACGCTGCTGACGCTGCTGGGGGTGGCCGGGATCAACTTCATCATGGGCATCCCCGGCTCCGACGACATCATGCTCAACTACCAGACCACCTCGTTCCACGACGCGCTGTACGCACGCCAGACCCTGGGCCTGAAACCGGCCCCGGAGTTCGAGGCGTGGCTGGCGCGCATGGGCATCTTCACCCAGGCCGATGGCCGGGTGCGGTTTGGCGACAACCTGCCACCGGCCTTCCGCCAGGCGCTGGCGCAACTGGGATAAGCGAGCCATGGACAAGCAACCCACGCAGCACGACAACAGCGACAACCCCTGGCTCGACCTGCGCCGCCTGACCCCGGCGCGCATCGCCCTGGGGCGCACCGGTACCAGCCTGCCGACCCGCGCACAGCTGGACTTCCAGTGCGCCCACGCCCAGGCCCGCGATGCCGTGCACCTGGCATTCGACCATGCGGGCCTGCGCGAACAGCTGAGCGAACGCGGGCGCGACAGCATCCTCTTGCACAGCGCCGCCAGCGACCGCCACAGCTACCTGCAACGCCCGGACCTGGGGCGGCGCCTGCATGAGGAATCGGCCCGGCAACTGCGCGAGCACGCCCAGGCCAACCCGGGCGGGGTCGACCTGGCGATCATCGTGGCCGACGGCCTCTCGGCCCTGGCGGTGCACCGGCACACGCTGCCGTTTCTCAACCGTCTGCAGGAGCACATCGATGCCGAGGGATGGTCCACCGCCCCGGTGGTGCTGGTGGAGCAGGGCCGGGTGGCGGTGGCCGATGAAGTCGGCGAATTGCTGGGCGCGAAAATGACCGTGATCCTGATCGGCGAACGTCCGGGCCTGAGCTCCCCCGACAGCCTGGGCCTGTATTTCACCTACAGCCCCAGGGTCGGCCTCACCGACGCCTACCGCAACTGCATTTCCAACGTACGCCTGGAGGGGCTGAGCTACGGCATGGCCGCCCACCGCCTGCTGTACCTGATGCGCGAGGCCTGCCGTCGGCAGCTCTCGGGGGTCAACCTGAAGGATGAAGCCCAGGTCCAGACCCTGGAATCAGACGCCGACACCCCTAAAAATGGAAACTTCTTACTCGGCAATGATTGAGAACTGACCACTTTTTAGCGGATTGCGCTTTTTTCGCGCTTTAGGCAGCATCTGGGGTGACGGCTGCCCGAGGTTCGCCGCCACTCCCCATGGACCCGAGGCCTGCTTATGCGAATTATCAAAGCAACTCTTGAGCATCTGGATCTGCTCGCCCCTCTGTTCGTCAAATACCGCGAGTTCTATGGGCAATTGCCCTATCCGGACTCTTCGCGCTCGTTTCTGGAAAAACGCCTGGAGCGCGACGAGTCGATCATCTACCTGGCGCTGCCGGACGACGATGACAACAAGCTGATGGGTTTCTGCCAGCTGTACCCGAGCTTTTCGTCGCTGTCGCTCAAGCGCGTATGGATACTCAACGACATCTATGTGGCCGAAGACTCGCGGCGCATGCTGGTGGCCGACAACCTGATGCGCGAGGCGAAGAAACTGGCCAAGGACACCAACGCTGTGCGCCTGCGTGCCTCGACCAGCAGCGACAACGAGGTGGCAATGAAGACCTACGAGTCGATGGGGTTCAAGGCAGATACCGAGTTCAAGAGCTATATCCTCCCGATCCATTCCGACTGACGGGCATCCTTCGTCAGCAAAGCCGGCTTCCACAGGTCTGCGCACTGGCGCCAGCCTTGCTGACGATGGGCTGCATAGCAGCCCCGTTGCGCTGGGGCCCAGAAATCCGCCGCTACAAACTGCTCCGCCATAATCACGCCATGCCCGTATAATGCGGCCTTTCAATTTGTGTGAAATTTTACCCTTACCCCGGGTAACGGCTACACACTTCGCACTGCCAGTCCTCGCATGCCCGTAGAGCCGGGTCTTGAACAAGGTGCCGTACATGGATTTCAACCCGCTGGACCTCATTCTGCATCTCGATACCTACCTCGATTTGCTGGTCAACAATTACGGTCCGTGGATCTACGCCATCCTGTTCCTGGTGATCTTCTGCGAGACCGGCCTGGTCGTCATGCCGTTCCTGCCGGGCGATTCGCTGCTGTTCATCGCCGGTGCCGTGGCCGCCGGCGGCGGCATGGACCCGGTACTGCTGTGCGGCCTGCTGATGGCGGCAGCCATCCTGGGCGACAGCACCAACTACGTGATCGGGCGAACGGCCGGGGAACGCCTGTTCCGCAACCCCGACTCGAAGATCTTCCGCCGCGACTACCTGCAGCAGACCCACGACTTCTACGAACGCCATGGCGGCAAGACCGTCACCCTGGCGCGCTTCCTGCCGATCCTGCGCACCTTCGCGCCTTTCGTCGCGGGCCTGGCAAAAATGGTCTATCCGCGTTTTCTGATGTTCAGCGTCGCCGGCACCATCCTGTGGGTGTGCGGCCTGGTGACGCTGGGCTACTTCTTCGGCAACGTGCCGTTCATCAAGTCCAACCTGTCGCTGATGATCGTGGCGATCATCCTGCTGTCGCTGGTGCCGATGATCATCGGCCTGGTGCGCAGCCGCATGGGCCGTGGCCAGGCCAAGGCCCAGTAACCCGCGCACATGTGGAGCCTGAGCGCCTGGCGGCGCCGTCGTACCCTGGCCCGCTACCCGATCGAGCCGCAGCAGTGGCAGCGGGTACGCGAGGGCCTGCCGATGCTCGACGGCATCAGCGACGAAGAAGATCACTGGCTGCGTGAAGCCTGCATCCTGTTCCTGCAGCAAAAGCACCTCACCACCCTGCCCGGCGTCGACGCCGATGCCGAGCAGCGCCTGCACCTGGCGGCCCAGGCGCAACTGCCGCTGCTGCACCTGGGCGATCTGAACTGGTACCAGGGCTTCCATGAAATCGTGCTCTACCCCGATGACTTCGTCAGCCCCCAGCGCCACCGTGATGCCAGCGGTGTGGAGCATGAATGGGATGGCGAACACAGTGGCGAGGCCTGGCAGCAGGGCCCGGTGATCCTGGCCTGGCCCGGGGTGCTGGCCAGCGGTGGCTGGGAAGGCTACAACCTGGTGATTCACGAGCTGGCGCACAAGCTCGACATGCTCAACGGCGATGCCAATGGCCTGCCGCCGCTGCATGACAGCATGCGCGTGGCGGACTGGGCGCAGGCCATGCAGCAGGCCTACGACGATCTCAACCGCCAGCTTGACCGCAACCCCGATGCCGAAACGGCCATCGACCCCTACGCCGCGGAAAACCCGGCCGAATTCTTCGCCGTGACCAGCGAGTACTTCTTCAGTGCCCCGGACCTGCTGATGCAGGCCTACCCCGCGGTTTACGCGCAACTGAGCGCGTTCTACCGCCAGGATCCGCTGGCCCGCCTGCAACAGCTGCAACGTAGCCATCCGCACTACCAGCACACGACTAATTGACCAGGCCGGGCATCTGGCCGGGCGTGGCAAGCGTTACGGAATGTGCCTATAATCGCGACCAATTTTTGGCCAAACATGGGGGCAATGCCCAATGAGCTACAGCAAGATTCCGGCTGGCAAAGACCTGCCGAACGACATCTACGTCGCCATCGAGATTCCAGCCAACCACGCACCGATCAAGTACGAGATCGACAAGGACAGCGATTGCCTGTTCGTGGACCGCTTCATGGCCACCCCGATGTTCTACCCGGCCAACTACGGCTTCATCCCCAACACCCTGGCTGACGACGGTGATCCGCTGGACGTGCTGGTGGTGACCCCGTACCCGGTAGCCCCAGGTTCGGTGATCCGTGCTCGCCCGGTCGGCATCCTGCACATGACCGACGACGGCGGCGGCGACGCCAAGGTCATCGCCGTACCGCACGACAAGCTGTCGCAGCTGTACGTCGACGTCAAAGAGTACACCGACCTGCCGGCACTGCTGCTGGAGCAGATCAAGCACTTCTTCGAGAACTACAAGGATCTGGAGAAAGGCAAGTGGGTCAAGATCGACGGCTGGGGTGACGCAGAAGCGGCCCGTGCCGAGATCACCAAGTCGGTGGCAGCCTACAAGGGCTAAGCACTGCGCTTGAGGAAAAGCCCCGCGATTGCGGGGCTTTTTTGCATCTGCGGCTCGCTGCTTGAACCAACAGCGTCCGATTATTCCTACAACACCAACAGAACCCCCTGTAATACCCCCGCTTTTGCCCGCGAAACACTTCAACCCAATGTTTATATAAACCCTTCTTTTCCCTCACTAAACTCAATCACCATGAATACATCTGGTGATCGTTTGAAAGCGCTCCTGCGCGAGTGCAACCTGACCGCTTCCGACTTTGCCGCCCAGCGCGGGGTGACGCCGCAGCATGTGAACAACTGGTTCCAGCGCGGCGTGCCCATGGCGCGTCTGGACGAGATTGCCGAGCTGCTGTGCGTACGCCCTCGCTGGCTGCGCACCGGCGAGGGCCCCAAGCACCACAACCCGCTGCCGCGGGTCAGCCGCAACCGTGGCGAGCAGGAGCAGCAGGCCCCGGACCACAGCCTGTTCGCTGCGCATGGCGAGCAGGACGTGCTGCTGCCCTTCTACCATGCGCAGCCCCGGCAGTTTGCCGAAATCCCTGGCAGCCACCTGCGTTTGCCGCGCTGTGCGCTGGACAACCTCGGGGTCGATGCTGCGCAGGCGCTTTGCGTGAGCATGCCCGACTACAACATGAACCCCTTGCTGCAGTACGGCGCGACCTTGGCGATAGACCGCAGCCTGACCCGCGTGATCGAGGGCGAGATATACGCGCTGCTGCACAACGGGCGCTTGCGGGTGCACACCTTGAGCGAACGGGCCAATGGCGCGTTGCGTCTGCACAGCCATGACGGTGACGAATTTCCGAGCGAAACCTACAGCCTGTCGCAAATCCGCAACCAGGGTCTGGAGGTGCTGGGGTGGGTGTTCTGGTGGGCTCACCTGCGGGATGATCGCCCGCGCTAAAGCGGTTGCAGCGGTTTTTTTGCTGGGCATTGCGATCCATTCCCAGTATGCTGTGCCGCACTCAAGCCCCGGTTGCAGCCTTGCATCCTGAGGGCGTGGCGCGGCACACACTGCCCCCGCCACCCCCGGCCCCAGCGCCGGATCACGATTTGAAGGCGGTTGCGGCTTACCAAAAGTCAGCCAAGACTGTCCCCGAGAAGCCGGCCACAAGCCGGCTTTTTAATGCCCGGAAAAACCCGTCCCAACCCCTGAAGCCATTCCCAAACCTTGCATGGGGAGACGGGTAAAGGCCGCCTGGACATGGCCACGCCATCGGGACTCTCCGAAAAGCCACGCCCAGGCCTTGCATCAGTATTGGTAGCGCAGCGTCACCGCAAAATTGCGCGGATCACCGTAGTACAGGCCGCCGAAGTTGTTCGAAGTGGGCAAGGACTGGTAGTAGACCTTGTCCAGAACGTTGTTGAGGTTGTACTGCACGCTGAACTGTTGGTTGATCTGATAGTGCGCATGCAGGTTGAGCAAGGTGTAGCCACCCTGCTTGATGTCGTACCCCGTCACGTCGGCGGCAGTGCGGCTCTGTGCATAGACATCGCCGCCCACACGCCAGTGGTCGAGGACACCGGGCAAGCGGTAGTCGGTCGCCACCTTGAGCAGGCGGCGCGGGATCTTGCGGTAGTAGTCCGAACCCTTGCTGGCGCCCGCCACATATTCGGGATCGCTATAGGTATAGCCAGCGCTGACATTCCAGTTCTCCAACGGCTCGCCGGAAACTTCCAGTTCGAAGCCACGGTTACGCACTTTTGCGCCTGTTTCATAGCACTTGCTCGTCCCCGTCACACCACAGGTGGGCGACACCGGCAACGCCTCGGGCATGTTCTCCAAGCTGGTCTGGAAGATTGCCAGCGAGGTGTTCAGCCGACCATCGAAGTATTCACCTTTGATGCCGGTTTCGTAATTCTCGCCTTCGATCGGGTCAAGCAAGGTATTGCCGACACCGTAGTAACTCTGTGTCTTGTAGATCTCGGTGTAGCTGGCATACCAGGTGTGGTGCTTGTCCAGGTCCAGCACCAGCCCGGCATATGGCACCAGCCGGCCATTCTCCCGGTATTGGTCATTGGTGTAGGGGCTGGCCACCTTGTAGTCCGACCAGCTCACCCGCGTACCGACGATCAGGCTCAGGTCATCGGTCAGGCTGAAGCGCGAGGCACCATACAGGCCACGCTCCTTGCGGGTGTAGTTGTAGTCTGCGCCGATAGCATTGAGGATCGGGCTGGGCAGGGCACTGTAGTCGAAGTCGGTGATGTCGATCGTCGGGTTGTTGGTGGCGCTCTTGATCACCGCGTCGAACTCGTCCTTGCGCGTGTTGGCCCCGAGCATCAACTGATGCTTGCGCCCGAACAGCTCGAAGGGCCCGGTAGCATAGAGGTCCAGGGCGAACTGGGTGTCTTCGTAATCGGCCTGGGAGACGGTCATGCGATAGTTGTCGCCCGCTACCCGGTTCGGGTACGCGGAGAGAAAGTCGGCGTCCGACCAGATCGCATTCATGGCCAGGGTCAACTTCCACTCGTTGTCGAAGGTGTGCGTGAGGTCGCTGAACAGCGTGTAGTTGTTGCGATCCAGATGGGCCCACTTGCCGTTGAGGTTGGTGGAACGCGAAAGCGGATAGAAGGAGCCGTCACGACGAGTGTTCAAGCCGCCCCAGTCATAGCCGTTCTGGTTGTCTTTCTGGAGAGTGGCGCCCACCGTCAGTACGGTGGAATCGTTCAGATCCGCCTCCCCCACCAGGTACAGCAACTGGTTGTCACGCTCGGAGCCGTCGCGATAGCTGTTGGCGTTGTTGTAGTAGGCCACTGCACGGCCGCGAACATTGCCCGTAGGGGTCAGTGGCCCGGAAACATCCACCTGGCCACGGTAGTTGTCCCAGGAGCCTGCCCCCAGCTCCGCGCCCAGACGAAAGTCCTGGGTCGGCCGTTTGCGTACCAGGTTGATCGCCGCCGACGGGTTGCCCGTGCCCTGCATCAGGCCATTGGCGCCGCGTACGACCTCGACGCGGTCATAGATGGCCATGTTCGAGGTGGACATGACGTCCATGGAGTAGTTTTCCGAGATGTTGGTCGGAATGCCGTCATATTGCAGGTCGCTGATCTCGAAGCCGCGCGAGTAATAGGTGGAGCGATCAGTGCCGATCTTGGTGAGGGTGATACCGGTCGCCGTGCGCGCGATGTCGTCCAGGCTCTGGATGTTCTGGTCGTCCATCCTCTTGCGGGTGATCACCGTCACCGACTGCGGTGTTTCCCGCAGGCTCAGGGCGAGCTTGGTTGCCGTGTTGGTCGAGCCCGTGGTGTACGAACCGGTGCCCTCGGTCGTGGCGCCCAGGCCCTGCCCGTTGACGGTGGTGGCGCCGAGCACGACCGCGTCCGAGGAACCGTCCTGGACCAGCAGATACCCACCATTGGCTTGGCGCTGAGCGCGCAAGCCGCTGTTGGACAGCAGCAACGCCAGCCCCTCATCGACCCCATAGGCACCATCAAGGCCCGGGGTGGTCAGCGCGTGGATCTGCCGTGGATCGAAGGAAATCGTCACACCCGCCTGCACGCCGAACTGGGTCAGCGCGCTACCCAGCGGGCCTGCGCCGATGTGGTAGGCGATACGGCTCTGGGCGTGAGCCGCAGCAGGCATCAGCACCACCCCCGGCACACTCGCCATCGTCAGGCTGAACATCGCCAGGCGCACTGCGCGGGGCAATGAGATCGAGGGGGAGAAGCAAAGCTGGGGCATGAAATGATCCTTCTGTTGTCTTGGCAGAAATCCGCTGTCATCGCGGCTCCTGTCATTGACGGATGAGAATCATAATCAGCAAGGTGCTCCGCGTATTTTCTGTCAGTGACGGTTCAGACGGCTTCGACACTGACCCAGTAGCGGGTCAGGTAACGCAGCTTCACCGGCAAGGTCCGGGTCAGGTTTTCCAGGACCGCATCTGTATCGTCGATACGGAACGCTCCGGAAATGCTCAGGTCGCGAACCGCTCCGGCGCAGCGCAGCACGCCCGGGCGATAGCGCCCCAGCTCGTCGATGAACTCCCCGAGGCGCCACTCGTTGACACTCAGCATGCCCTGTACCCACGCGGTCGAACCCTGTGCCAAGACACCGGCAGGATCGGCGCGATCAGGATCGAACGCCGCCTGCTGACCGGCCTTCAGACGCACTGCCCGCTCCGGGTGACGGCGAGGACGGAGCTCGACCGCCGACTGCAGCACACCCACGCGGGTCCGGTCCGTCATCTGGCGCACGCTGAAGCGCGTCCCGAGCGCGTGGATGCGCCCGTCCTGGGTCTCGACGATAAACGGCCGCTGCCCAGGATCCTTGGCGGTTTGCACGAGGATCTCCCCGCGGTAAAGACGGATAAGCCGAAGTTGACCGTCGAAGCTCGCATCCAGCGCGGTGTTGGCATTGAGTTCCAGCTGCGATCCGTCGTCCAGCCGCAGCGAGCGACGCTCGCGCGCGCCCGTGCTCTGCTGAGCGAACAGGCCATGGTTCGCCAGCGGTTTGCCGATCATCCAGCTGCTGCCCCCGACCGCCAGCAACACGCCGAGGATCTTCAATACCTCGCGGCGTTGCGCCTGGGCCGCATCCAGCCCTGACCGGGCGGCATGTGCGGGTACCGTTGCCCATTGCCGCTGGAACGCCTCGACCCGCGCCCATGCCTCGGCGTGCAAAGGATCTGCCCCCAACCATTGCTGCCAGGCCCGGGTGCAAGCCTCGTCCACCCCTGCATCGTTGAGCTGCACGTACCAGGTCGCAGCAGCCTCGAGGGTCCGACGATCGAGCGCCGCGCTCATCAGTTGTCCGCCAGCAACAGGCACTCGGTCATGGCTCGCACCAGATGGTTCTTCACCGTGGTGACCGAGACCCCGAGGCGTTCGGCCACCGCCACATAGGTCTGCCCTTCCAGCTGCACCGACAGAAAGATCTCCCGGGTACGCTTGCCCAGCCCGTCCAGCAGGCTGTCGACCGCCACCAGCATCTCGAGAATGGACAAGCGCACCTCAGGTGATACCTCGACCGGTTCAGGCTTCTGCGCCAGGGCCACCAGATACGCCTGCTCGATCGCCCGTCGCCTCGACTTGTCGATCAACAGCGAGCGCGCAATTGCAGTCAGGTAGCCCCGCGGCTCTCGGATCGGCGCGGCGTTGCGTGCCGTCATGACCCGCACGAAGGTGTCCTGGGCCAGATCCGCAGCATCGGCCGAATTGCCCAGGCGCATGCGCAACCAGCCTTTCAGCCAACCGTTGTGTTCGGAATAAAGCTGGTGAAGTGCCAAAGGCTCGAGTGCGGACATAAGGGGGCCATTAAATATGCAAATGGTAATTGATCGCATTATTTAGGGCGAGCGCAGTTCGTGCAAGGGGCAATCCGCCCGCCAGGTGTGCATCTGGCCTGATGATGCCCAGGGCAAACTACGCACCTGCCCCCTCCCCCTGCCCGCGAAAACCCAACCTCCAGCACTTTCCCTGATGACACCCCACCCATTAAGTTGCACTCTGCACCAAACTGATTCAGCCGGAACCGATTTTGATGGAAAGCACACCCCCGACCGTTGCCGCCGAGCGCCTGCTGGAAAGCGCGCGACGGCTGTTCTGCCGTGAAGGCATTCATGCAACGGGCGTTTCGCGCCTGCTCAGCGATGCCAAGGTCGCGCGGCGCACGCTGTACGAGACCTATGGCTCCAAGGAGAACCTGCTGCGTGCCGTGTTCGATCGCGAGGCAGCGATGTGGTTTGGCTGGTTTGACCAGTCACTGCCTCAGCGTACCGACGACCCGGAGCAACGCCTGATCTTTCTGTTCGACCTGCTCGAGGAATGGTTCGCCAGCGGGCGCTTCTTCGGCTGCCTGTTCACCAACGCCGTCGCCGAACACGACAAGTCTTCCAGCTGGGTACGTGACCTGGCCCAGGCGCACTTCGATCGGGTGCATGACCGCATCGAGCAACTGGCCGCGGCCTGCGGGCTGCCGGAACCGGCCTGGGTCGCGCAGCAGATCTCGCTGCTGATCGACGGTGCCATCGCCACCGCGATGGTCTCGCGCAACGCCAGAAGCGCACAGGTTGCACGCTCGATCCTGCTGACCCTGCTGCGCGAAGCGAAAGCCGCCTAGCCCGCCCCCTGCACCGCTGCCGGTGCAGGCCTCGGCGCCTATATGCTAATTAGGCATAAGCTAATCTTAAAATATTAGTTCTGCTTATATCGCAGATCTCACATACTTCACACGCCTGCCGAGAACGATCGGTCTACCTGTTTTGGGATGCGTGTGATGAGAGATTTTTTCCAGCGATTGTTCTCCACCAGTGGCGCGCAAGCGACGCCCGCACTCCAGTCCAACCTGAGCCGCCGCTCGTTCATGTGCGCCTGTGGCTGCGGCATGCTGGCGCTGAGCGCCGCCGGCACCGCGCTGCTGGCAGCGGCCAGCAAGGTCGAAGCTGCCACCGGCGGGCCGCTGCTGCGTGTGGGGCACATGCCCGCCGGCTGCGTGTCGCACCTGCTGCTGGCAAAGCTGCGCGGTGATTTTGCGGCGGCGGGCCTGCAGGTGGAGCTGACGCAATTCAACAGCCCAAGCGATGCCCTGCAGGCCTTGTTGGCAGGTCGCCTGGAACTGATGCACGGGCCCTGGACCATGACCGCAGCCGCCTACGCCAAGGGCACCCAGGAGCTGCGCATCATCGGTGGCTCGGGGCAAGGCGGCATCGAACTAGTGGCGCGCAACGGCTCGGTGGCCAGCCTGGATGAATTCATCGCCGCCGCAGGCAGCGGGCTGCGCGTCGGCACCCTGCGTCTGGATACCCTGGAACTGGTGGGCTACGGCTCGATGGCGCGCCACGGCAAATCCTACAACGACTATCAGATGACCTTCTTCCCGAGCATGGCCGGGATGGGCGAAGCCATCGCCAACGGCCGCCTCGACGTGTGCACCCTGGCACAGCCCTATGCCCAGAACGTGGTCAGCACCACCGGCGCACGCTACCTGAGCGACTCCAACGCGGTGTGGGGCCCGGAGGCCGCCGACTGCGTGATCACCACGCAGGTGCGTACCAGCCAGGAACAGGGGCCGCTGCTCAAACGCTACCTGGAACTGCTGCAGGCATCGGCCACTGCGATGAAAGCCGACTTCGACAACGCCATCCAGCAATTGCAGCCGATCTACGGGGTATCCAACGAGGTGCTCAAGGTGGCCCTGGCACGCCAGGCGCCCAACCCGGTCATCAGCCCGGTAGGCGTGGCCGGCCTCAAGCGCGGCGCCGGCTACCTGGTCGAACTCGGCTACTTCACCGACAACCCGATCGATGCGGTTCTCGACCTGCGCCATCAACCTGCTGCCCAGGTGACGGGATGAACCAGGCCGTTCTGACCCTGAGCCGGCAGCCCGACGCACGCCGTGCCCCGCGTTATCTGGGCGCGCTGCGCGACACGCTGTGGTTCCTGCTGGCGTGGGCATTGCTGATCGGCGCATGGGAGCTGGCGGTGCAGTCTGGCTGGCTGGATGGCCGCGTGCTCCCGCCGCCTAGCGTGACCCTGCCGTATGCGTTTTCCGGCGAAGCGGTGGTGGGTTTCGGGCAACAGCGCAGCGGCTTGCTGGAGGCCTTGCTGGTGACCCTGCTGCGGGTCAGCGGCGGGTTGCTGGCTGGCAGCCTGGTGGCGCTGCTGCTGGCGGTGATCACCACCGAGGTGAAGCTGCTGCGCCGCCTGATCCTGCCGCTGGTGCAGACCCTGGCGCCGATCTCACCGGTGGCCTGGGTCCCCTTCACCATCGCGGTGATCGGCATCGGCGGACAGGCCGCGGTGTTCGTGGTGTTCCTGGCCGTGCTGGGCACCATGACGCTGTCGCTGGTCGCCGCGCTGGATGCCATCGACCCGCAGTACCTGAACATCGCCCGCAACCTGAGGTGCACGCGCCAACAGATCTGGCTGCGCGTGCGACTGCCGGCAATCGCCCCCAGCGCGATGACCAGCCTGCGCATGGCGTTCTTCGGCGCGTGGATGGCGGTGCTGGCCGGGGAGATGGCGGGAATCAATTCCGGGTTGGGCTACATGATCATCATGGCCCAGCAGATGTACAACATGCCGTTGGTGATGGTGGGTGTGATGACCATTGGTGTCGTGGGTTTCGTGGTGGATCGCCTGATGCTGTTGCTCGGACGCCGCCTTACCGGGTGGGCGTCATGAGCCGGGGCGCCACGCTGAGTTTTCGTGGCCTGAGCAAGCAGTTCGAAGGCGGCACACGGGTAGAGGTGGGTGACCTGGATATCAAGGCCGCCAGTTTCACCGTGCTGCTGGGGCGCAGCGGGTGCGGCAAGAGCACCCTGCTCAACATCGCCGCGGGCCTGCAGCAACCCAGCACCGGGCACCTGCTTTACGACGGCCAGGCAGTGAGCGGCAACCAGCCCGACAGTGCGCTGATCTTCCAGCAGAACAACCTGTTCCCGTGGATGAGTGCGGTGGAAAACATTGCCATCGCCCTGCTCAACCGCGGGCTGGACCGTGAAGCGGCCACCCGGCGCGCCGAGCAGTTGCTTGCCGACGTGGGCCTGGCCGAATTCGCCCGGCACCGGCCGGCGGCATTGTCCGGCGGCATGTGCCAGCGCATCGCCCTGGCCAGGGCACTGGCTCTGGAGCCACGCCTGCTGCTGCTCGACGAGCCGTTTTCGGCACTGGACGCACAGACCCGGCGCCTGATGCAGGACCAGTTGCTGCGCGCCTGGAACACCAGCGGCGCCACGGTGCTGATGGTGACCCACGACCTGCAGGAGGCGCTGCTGCTGGCCGACCGTATCGTGCTGATGGCCAGCACGCCCCACGGCCGCATCGCCCAGATCCTGGAAATCGACCTGCCGCGCCCGCGCCAGGTGCGCTCGGCGCAACTGCTTGACCTGCAAGAACGGCTGGACGCGTTTCTGACCCACGAAACCCGGCTGGCCGAGCATTTCTAGTCGACACGGGACCTCCCGATTAACTGATTGGCACACGGTCATTCGACCGCCATGCCGCCCCTTGAAGAGCACAGACCATGAGTGAAACCACCCACCGCGTCACCATCAACGGCCTCCAGGCCAACGCCGGCCGAGCAGTTCGCGAACGCATCCGGGCCGATGGCGAGGGTGACATTGCACGCCCGCTCTACCACACCAGTGTGCAGTGGACCGAGGGCTACCAGACCCTCACCAAGGTCAAGTCCGGTGCCGTGCTGCACGGCGACGAGCCCTGCGCCTACGGTGGCGCCGGCCTGGGCGCCACGCCCCAGGAACTGTTGTTGGCGGGTATCGGCAACTGCCTGGCGGCCACCTACATCGGCGGCCTGTCGGCATCCGGGGTCAAGGTCAACAGCCTGGTGCTGGACGTGAGCGGCCGCGTGGATTTTCGCGCCGCATTTGGCGTGACCAGCGGCAACCCGGGCTTTGAAAGCATCCAGGTGCAGGTGTCGATCGATACCGAGGAATCACCCGAGCGCGTGGACGCATTGCTGGCCAAGCTGCTGCCGACCGCGCCGATCCCCGACACCATCATGCGTCCCGTGCCCCTGACGGTGGAGGTGCAACACACCGGCGGCGCCACCCATGGCTGACAACGCGCACAGGGTGCTGGTGGTGGGGGGCGGGCCGGCGGGGCTGTCCTGCGCCTACGAGCTGGTACGCGCCGGCCTGCGCCCGCTGGTGCTGGAGCGCACGCAGGCCGTGGGCGACGTGTGGCGCAACCACTATGACGGCCTGCGCCTGAACACCGGGCGCTGGTTTTCCGGGTTGCCGGGCGGGCGCTTTCCATGGGCGGCAGGCCGCTGGCCGAGCCGCGATGACCTGGCCCGGGTGCTGGCGTCACTGCCGGCCCGGGGCGGCTTCGAGGTGCTGACCGGGTGCGACGTGGAATCGGTCGGCTACCTTCAGGCGCAATCGATGTGGCAGGTGCGCTGTCGTGATGGCCGCGAGTGGCGCGCACCGGCGCTGGTGGTCGCCACCGGTACCTCGTGCGTACCGTCGATCCCGCAGTGGCCGGGGGCACAGCGCTTTGCCGGGCAGATCGTGCATGCTGCGCACTTCGGCAATGCACGTGCCTACGCCGGCAAGCACGTGGTGGTGGTCGGCAGCGGCAATTCGTCCTGCGAGATAGCCAGCCGCCTGGTACCCCATGCCGCGTCGGTCACGCTGTCGGTGCGGCGCGCGCCGCACTTTCTGCCCAAGAGCCTGTTCGGCGTGCCGCTGGCGGCACTGGGTACGTTGATCCGTCGGCTACCGCCCCGCGCGAGCGACGCGGTGCTGAGCTGGTTGTCGCGGCGCTGGGTCGGCGACCTGTCGGCCTACGGCCTGCCACCACCGGCACAGGGCGTGTCCGGGCTGGGCAGTGTCACGCCGACGCTGTTCATGCCGGTGATCGACGACCTGAAACAGCGCCGCATCAAGGTGGTCGGCCCGCTGCTGGAACTGAACGAGCAAGGCGCCGTGGCCCACACCGGCATCGACCGCACCGAGTGCTGCACACTGCGCATGGACGTGATCGTTGCGGGCACCGGCTACAGCACCGGCCTGGAGGCGCTGATCCAGTACCCCGAGGCGCTCACGGCAGACGGCAAGCCGACCGTGGATGATGACGGCCAGTCGAGCGTTGCGCGGGGCCTGTTCTTCATCGGTTACCGCAACCCCTTGAGCGGGCAGCTGCGCGAAATCGGCCTGCAGGCGCCTGGCGTGGCAAGGGCGGTCAAGGGCTATCTCGACGCCACGCAACTGGCGCCTTGCACCGGCTCGGCGAAGGTTTCCCTGTAGGCGTAAAGCCCCGGGGTGCCACCGGTCATGATGAACAGCACGTTTTCGCCGCGGCGATAGCGGCCCTGTCGCAGGTCGGCCAGCAGCCCGGCGAAGGCCTTGCCCGAGTACACCGGGTCCACCAGCACACCTTCGCAGCGCGCCATCAGGCGCACCGCTTCGAGCATGGCCTGGGTCGGCAGCCCGTAGCCTTCGCCCAACTGGCTGCCATCGATGTTGATCGCACTCGCATCGAGGCTTGCAGCATGGCCCAGCAAGGCCAGCGCCTGGCGAGTCAACTGCAGGGTCGTGGCCGCCGCGGTCTGCTGGTCGGCCAGCACCGACCAGGACCTGACGCTCGCCGCACCCCGCCCCAGTACCTCGAACCCCGCCGCAAGCCCGGCATGGGTGCCGGCGCTGCCATTGGGAACCACGACCTCGTCGAATCGCACGCCCATCGTGGTTTCCTGCTGCACGATCTCTTCGGCGCAACGGGCGTAGCCCAGGCTGCCAAGCGGCGTGGAACCGCCGGTGGGAATGACCAGCACCTTGCGACCTGCCGCACGTAACTGCTGCGCGCGCGCCTCGGCCGCTGCCAGTGCATCGGCGCCCCTGTCCAGCACCTGCACCCTGGCCCCGAACAGCTGGTCGAGCAGCACATTGCCATTGAGCTCGTAATCGCGATCGGCCCTGGGCACCGCACGGCTGAGGATCAGTTCGCATTCAAGCCCCAGCCGGGCGCACACGGCGGCCGTCAACCGCGCGTGGTTGGACTGAATGCCGCCCACGGTGATCAGGGTGTCGACGCCGTTCTTCAGCGCCTCGCCCAGGTGGAACTCCAGTTTGCGCAGCTTGTTGCCGCCACCGCCGACAAGCATGTGGTCATCGCGCTTGAGGTACAGGCCGACACCCATGGCCGGCAGGCCCAGATGGTGCTCGATACGCTCGGCGCGTTGTATGCCGGTGGCGCCCTGCAGCAGATCGGCGCGCGCGAATGCGCCCAGCGCCTGGCTCAGTACATGTCGCATGGGATGACACCTCGTGCTCTGGTTCAATGCCACGGACTATAGGGATAAACTAAAGCGCAATAAACGCACGTCAGGTTAGCAATTGGCTCACTCAACGTTAGTAATCATCACCTCTCGGATCACTCGATGAGCAAGCTCAGGCAGATGGAAGTATTTGTTGCCGTGGTCGAAGCCGGCAGCTTTGCCGGGGCGGCTGCCGCGCTGGGGATGTCGGCGGTGATGGTGGGGCGGCATGTCCAGAGCCTTGAGAAAACCCTGAACACCCGGCTGGTTCAACGCACCACACGCCGGCAGACCATAACCGGCGAAGGCCGCATCTTCTATGCCGAGGCCAGGACCGCCCTGGAGCAGGTCGCCTACGCCTACAACCGGGTAGAAGCCTCCAGCGACGCACCCAGTGGCCTGCTGCGGGTGACCGCGCCGATGACACTGGGGGTATCGCTGGTCGGCCCGCTGGTGACCGAGTTCATGCAGCGCTACCCGCAGGTTCAGGTCGAGCTGATCCTGAGCAACGAGGTGGTGGACCTCTACGAGAGTGCCTTCGACCTGGGCTTCAGGATCGCCGAGCTGGTTGACGCCAACCTGGTCTCGCAGCCCCTGCCGCCCTATCAGATGGTGATCTGCGCCGCCCCGAAATACCTCGAGAAGGCCGGCGAGCCGACAACACCGGAGGCGCTCCACGCCCACCGAATTCTCACCCACACCTCCTGGAACAACCGCTTTGCCTGGCCACTCAAGCAGGCTGGCAAAGAGGTGTTCTGGCCCGAGCAGGCGGTGCTTCGCAGCAACGATGGCCAGGTACTGCTGCAGGCCGCCATTGCCGGCAGCGGGATCCTGATGCAGCCGGACTTTCTGGTGGCCGCCGCGCTGGCGAACAAGGAGCTGGTGAGCATTCTGGGGGCGTATGTACCGGCCCACAAACCGGTGCAGATGGTGTATCCACGCTCGAAGAAGTCACTGCCCAAGCTCACTGCCTTCGTCGCGTTCATCCAGGCGCGGCTCGGCTTGCCGAGTCAGCCCTGATCGCAGGGCCGGCGGGCCGTCAGGCCTGCGCCGCGTCGCGCACCTGCATCAGCGCGAAGCCCAGCAGGTTCAGGCCGCGCCAGCGGTCCGGCCGGTGGGCGTTCTGGTCATCCTGCGCCAGGCCGATCCCCCACACCCGGTCCACCGGGCTGGCCTCCACGATCACCCGCGTGCCGGTGCCCTGCAGGAAGGCCCCCAGTTCCGCGTTCTGGGAAAACTTGGCCTGGTTGGCCCGCACCACGATCGCGAAACGCTCCTGTGCCCACCGCGCCTCGTCGAACCCACGCACCTGGCGCCCGAGTGCCTTGGCCGCATTGGGATCGGTCGCCTCGATGATCCGTGCCCGCGTCTGTTCATCACCAAACAGCGCCGCCTTCTCGGCCATCATGTAGTGCTCGGCCGACTGGTACGACTGCCCGTCCACCTCGAACGGCGCCACGTACCACTGGCTGAAACACGAGGCGGTGACACCCTTGCGGCTCACCTGATGGCCCCAGAAGAATACGAACTCGGGCCTTTCGCCGGCCAGGTAGCGGGACACCAGGTCCTCGAGCATCTGTGAATCGTTCACGCTGATTGCCTCTCCAATAACACCATTGCAACGGTCATCCGGCCGCAGCACCGAACGGCGCCTGCCGGCCAGGACGGTGATACTACCGCGTAATGCAGCACCCGCTCACAGCGCCTCCAGAAATGCCTTCAACGCCTTCAACTCCACCCGGTCCAGCCCCAGCGCCTCGAACTGTGCCGAGGTGACAGGAAACAGCGGATCGCCCTGCTGCCCAGGCTTCGGCACCGGCCGCGGCATGCCCACGTTGTAGAACGCCAGCACCTGATCGAGACTGCTGGCGAAACCGTTGTGGAACCACGGGCCGGTGCGGCTCACCAGACGCAGCGAAGGGGTGCGAAAACGCCCTACGTCCGCGGCCAGGCCGGTGACTTCATGGCGACCAAGGTCCTCGCGGCTGCGCCCGTAGAACGTCAGGCCGGCATTGTGAAAACGCTGGTCGCTCATTCCCGGCCCGAAGTGGCAGTTCATGCAGCGCGCCTTGGTGCGAAACAGGTGCAGCCCGTGTAGCTGCTGGTCACTCAGCGCAGCAGTGCGACCGCGCAGGAAGCGCTCGAACGGCGTGCGCTGCGCGACCCGCAACAGATCGCGCTGGTACGTCGCCAGGGCTGCGGCAATCTGCTCGGCACCCAGCGCCTGCCCGGGAAACGCCACGGCAAACAGTGCCGGGTAATCGGCGCTGGCACGCAACCGGGCCACCAGTTCGTCGACGCTGAAGGCCATTTCCGCCGGATCGACGACCGGCATCAGCGCCTGGGTTTCCAGGCTGTCGGCGCGGCCATCCCAGAACAGCTGTGGGGCCAGGCCACTGGTGACCACGCTCGGCGCATTGCGCCGGCCTGGCGCACGCCCATGCCCGAACGACACCCGGCGACCATCGGCGAACGCCAGGTCCGGCTCGTGGCACGAGGCACAGGCGATCTGCCCCGACCGCGACAGGCGCGGGTCGAAGAACAGCGTGCGCCCCAGCGCTGCCTTCTGTTCGGTGTAGGGGTTATGCGCAGGCGAGGGTGCACGCTCGGGCAGTGGCCCCAGCTCCTGCCAGGCCACGCCGGCGTCCACCTGCGGCGCCGGCCAGTGTGCCGGCGGGCGGCTGTAGGCCTCGCGCAGGCAGGCCGCATCAGCCGATGCACACAGGGGTGCGTGGTGCTGCGCCCACAGGGCCGGGCTGGCCAGCATGAGTGCGATGTCAATCAGGAACAGGCGCATCTCAGAAGGTGTACCCCACTTCCAGCCAGTACTGGCGACCCACTTCATAGGTCGACACCGAATTGCTGTTGACCGTGGCGTTGGCATTGACCGACTTCTTGTCGAGCACGTTGAACACGTCGACGTTGACGAAGATGGCCTGGTCCCGTGCGGTGGGGATACGCCAGCCCAGACGCGTGTCCCAGGTCAGCGCCGCGTCGAATTTCTGCTCTTCCCACACATCCACCGAGGTGCCCCTGTAATCGACGTTGCGCCCGGTGTCGCCGATGCGCTTGTAGCCGGCCCGGTAGCGCCAGAAGTTGCTCCACTGCAGGTTGGCCTGGGGGATGTCGGTGATGGTGGTCAGGCGCGCCGTCCACGGTCGGTTGTAGTTGGTCGCCGGGCGGTCCTGATAGTTGATGAAGCTGCCCTGGTACTGGATCACGTCGTTCTGGTAGTAGGTGTCGTCGGCCTGCACATAGCTGGGCGAGGAAGCCTTGCTGTCGGTCCAGTTCAGCGCCAGCTGGCCGCCGGTCTGCGTACCCAACAGCGTCCAGCGCTGCATCGGCGTCACGGTCAGGGTGTAGGTGTCGGTCTCGCTCTTGCCGTCGTTGGTGTAGGTGGTGTAGTTGCTGGCCAGGTCAGGGTCGGTGGACGGCTGCCCCAGGGTGCGTCCGGACACCTGTACCACCTGGTCACGGCCCTTGCGGTTGACGTACTTGAGGCCGTACTCGATGCCGGCCCACTGCTGCACCACGCCCAGCATCAGCTCGTCGTCATAGGGGATGTCGAGCTGATTGAACAGCGTCTGGTTGCTGCCGTTGGACTTGGTCACCCAGGGTTTGTCGAGGCTCGCGCGGGTTTCGTTGAAGCGCAGGCGGTTGCGCCCGTCCTGCAACTGCCAGCTGGTGACGCTGCGGCCGTAGTAGCGGTTGGCACCGGCACTGAGCAAGGTGGTGCGGTCACCGAACACGTCGTACTCCAGGGAGAAGCGCGGTGCCCAGGTGGTCTTGTCCATGTAGTCGTCACTGTCCACGCGCACGCCGGGGCGCAGGGTCAGCTTGCCCAGGGTGATCTCGTCCTGCACCCAGCTGCCCCAGGTGGTGGTGGTGAAATCGAATTCGCCGGGGGCATAGCGGGTGCGGCTCTTCATGTACTGGCCGGCCCAGCCACTGACGGTCTCGCCCATGTTGCAGGCAACGGTATCGGTCACCCCCGCGCTGTTGGTACAGCTGTTGGTGGCGGCCGGGGCCACGTAGGTACTGCTGTCGGTAAGGCGCTCGTAGCGTACGTACTGGCGGGAGAACTCCAGGCCGGTCTGCGGGCGGTGAATGGCGCCCAGCCAGTCGAAGCTGCGCCAGTCGGCATTGAGCTTGTACTGCCAGGTGCGCTGCTGCTGTTCGATATCGCCCCAGCCCCCCTCCAGGGTGTTGGCGGTGGTCTTGCTGCCGATGCCCCAGTCCTTGGTGGTCGACTTGCGCCAGGTCCAGTAGTCGGCCGAGTCCGAGGTGCGGCTCTGTTCCTGGCGGCTCCAGGCCAGGGTCTGTTCGACACGGGCCAGGTCGCCGTCCCACACGGTGCGCAGGTTCAACTGGGTACCGCCAACCTTGTTGTCATAGCCGGAGTTGGCGACGTTGGCCCGGAAGTAATGGCTCTCCTCGGGCGCGTGGGTCACGCTGGTCTCGACGGTGAGCCGGTCGCTGGCCTGCCACACCGACTTGAGGAAGTAGTTGTCGATGCGCCGCTCCTGCTTCTCCTTGTGATAGCCCATCTCTTCGACGTTGTTGTAGGAGTAGAGGCTCAGCGGAATGGTCGAGCGCTTCTGGCTGAAGTTGCCGATCAGGCCGAAGGTGTCGGTCAGGTGGCCTTGCAAGGTACCGCGCACGATGACCTTGTCGAACTCGAGCTGCTCGTCGGGCGAGCCGGAGTTCTCCATGCGCTGCTCTTCCGTCTCGTCGATGTGGTATTTGGTCCAGGCCGAGCGCGTGGTCTGTACCGAGAACTTGCCGTGCAGGGCCTTGGTCGGGGCGCGGGTCTGGGCGTCGATCACCCCACCGTTGAAGCCGCCATAGGCGGCCGGCACGTTGCTGTCCAGAACCGTGATGTTCTCCAGCAGGTCGGTGTCCAGCGCCAGGCCCTGGCTGCGCCCCGGCACCCTGTCCAGCAACTGCACGCGGTCTTCGGCCGGGTCGATGTCGTTGTTCATGTTGATGCCGTCGACCAGGAAGGCGTTCTGGTAGAACGCCGCGCCGTTGATGCTGATGTTGGCCGGGGCGATTTCTCCGGGTGTCTTGCTGCTGAGCTGGTTGTCGTCGAACTGAACGTTGGGGTGGCTGCGCAGCAGGCTGGTGATGTCGCCGTTGCCGGCCGGCATTGCCTCGATAAGCTCGCGATCGATATGGGTTTCACCCTGTGGCAGCAGCGCCCGTTCACGGACCTTGGTGTTTTCCAGCTGGATCTGGTCGGCACGCGGACGCACCACCCGTTGCAGCAGCAGCGCGTCGTCGCCGATATGCACCCATTCCAGGTCGCTGCCCTTGAGCAGGATCGCCAGCGCCTGATCGGCGCTCAGCTCGCCACGCACCGGCGGGGCACTGAGGTTGCCCAGCAACTGGCTTTCGACACTGATCTGAAGGCCGGTCTGCTGCCCCAGCGCCATCAGCGCAGAGCCCAGCGGCTGGCGCGCGATATCGATGCTGTGGCGCGTCGGCTCGTCATCGGCCAGCACCGGCAACGACACTGCCAGCCCCACTGACAGCAACAGCAGGCGCGCACTGCGCCGACGACCCTGCAACGACTCTTGGGTGCGAATGGACATGCTCTGGTGAACTCCCCGTGCGGCGCGAACGATACGCGCCTGTAAATGAGAATCTGTACGATTAACTCAGCGGGGCAATAAACGAACGGCGATGGGGAATTTCCAGAACTTCGTGAATTTATTTTTTCCCAGGCGGCGAAGCGCGCTCACGGATGACCGTGATGTACGGCCCCCATTGCGTCAACTGCCCGCCCAGCGGGGCGATGGCCAGTTGCAGCGCGCTACCTGGCGACCGCAGGTTCAGCGACGCGGTGATGCGCCGCTGGCCCAGGGCACGGTCCTGCAGCAGCAACACGCCGGGGTAATACGCACGCAGTTGCTCGATGACTTCGGCCAATGGACGGTCGTTGACCAGCAACTGCCATTGGCGCCATGCCGCAACCTGCTCCAGCTGCACCCGGCTGCGCTGCGCCGGGCCCTGGTTCAGCCCCACGCGCAGGCTGTCGCCCGCACCCAGCGCCGGCACTGCCAGTTCGCCGCGCCTGTCACGCACCTGCACCGAGCCGCTCTGCACTGCTACCGACACCGCGCTGCGGCTCAGGTCCACATCGAACGCCGTGCCGGTGACGGTCACCTTCACGTCTTCGGCCTGCACCGTGAAGGGCCGCGCGGCGTCATGGCTGACCTCGAAGAATGCCTGGCCCTTGAGCAGCGTGACCGCACGCGCACCCGGCTCGAACGCCACGCGGATGGCGCTGTCGCTGCCCAGTTCGATGTGGCTGCCGTCGCTCAGGCGCACCTGCCGGTGCTCGCCCGCCGTGCTGCTGTAGTCGGCCGGCGGTGCACGCCCCACCAGCAACAGCACGCAGGCCGCCAGCGCGCTCGCCGCCAGCGCCCGGCGTGGCCAACTGCGCCGGCGGGCTGCCATGCGCGGTGCGGCGGGCACCTGATGCGCCGTTGGTGGCTCCAGCGGGTCGATGCCGGCGCTCAGCATCCAGACCTTTTGCACCTTGCGCCAGGCCGCCGCATGGCGTTCGTCAGCGGCCAGCCAGCGCGCATGGGCCTGGTGCAGCAGCACGTTGTCCGGTTCGGCATTGCATTGCAGCAGCCAGTCCATGGCGGCCTGCCACACCGGGTCGTCCTTCAGCGAGCCGGGCGTTCGGCAAGACGGGGTGGTATCAGTCATCGGCCAGATGCTCCGCACAGTGGGTCAGTGCGTCACGCACCAGTTGGTGCGCCAGACTAGTCGAAATATTCAAGCGGGCGGCAATTTCCTGAAAAGTCATGTGCTGCAAGCGGTGCATGTGAAAGGCCTGCCGCGCCCGCTCCGGCAGCAGCGCCAGGGCGTCCTGCAGCACACGCAACTGATCGCGGTGCAGGGCCTGATGCTCCGGCGACGGTGCGCTCGACGGCAGCTCATCGAGCCGTTCGCCGCCATCGGGCTGGCGGTTTTCCAGGGTCGTGCGGCGCAGCAGGTCGAACGACAGGTTGCGCACGATGCGGTACAGGTACCCCACCGGGTTGCCCAACTGCGCACCGGCGTCGGCCTGCCCGCAGAAACGCAGCCAGGCCTCCTGCACCACGTCCTCGGCCTGCGCACGGCAGCCGACGATGGGTGCCGAATAGTCGACCAGCGCAGCACGGTGGGAAAGGTACAACTGGAGTTTATCGCTGGGGCAGGACACGGCGACGACCATTGAAGGCAGGAGCGGGTTGGGAGGGCCGCTATTCTGCATTCAATTGCGAATGATTATCAACTGAAACATCAGGCCTGCTCCTGCGCCTTAAGGTGAGCTAGCCCGCCACCACCGCGGGTTCATGCACTGTCACCCGGTTGCGCCCGCCGTGCTTGGACAGGTACAGCGCATGGTCGGCCCAGGCAATCAGTTCGGCGTGGCTGCTGGAGGGATGGCTCAGATCGGCCACGCCCAGGCTGATGGTGAAACGGATGTCCTGCCCCTCATGGCTGACGCTCAGGCGTTCGACCGCCTTGCGCAGGCGCTCGGCAAAGATCAGCGCGCCGGCCTTGTCGGTGTCCGTCAGCACCACGCCGAACTCTTCGCCACCGTAACGGCCGGCCACGTCGCTGTCACGGATCTGCTCGCGAACCACCCTGGCCACCTGGCGAATGACGGCATCGCCCGCCGGGTGGCCATAGGTGTCGTTGACCCGCTTGAAATGGTCGATGTCGAACATCACCAGGCTGGTGGCATTGCCATAGCGCTGATTGCGCGCATGCGCCAGTTGCAGGCACTCCTCCCAATGCCCGCGGTTGTACAGCCCGGTCAGGCAATCGGTGCTGGACAGCTTCTGCAACTGCGCGTTGGCGGCCTGCAACTGGTGGCGGTTGGTGGCCACATCGGTCACGTCGTAGATCACCAGGCAGATCTGGCGGATCTCGCTGTCGGTGGAGCGCAACGGCAGCAGCGTGGTGTTCTGGTACATGAAATCCACCTGGCCGGTGATCGGCTGGTAGTTCTTGAACCGCACCAGGTACGGGCGCTGCTCCCAGATGGTGAAAGCCGGGGTGCCCAGGGTCGCGACGCTGTCCACCTTGTGGCTGAACCATTGCCGGTCGACCTCGGGGAACAGGCTGAAGAAGCACTGGTTGTAGGCATCCCTGGGCTGCACCCCCGAGCGGTTTTCCATGAAGGTGTTCCACACCTGCACCCGATGTTCGCGGTCGAGCACCACCACGCCCACATCGATGCTCTGCACGATGCTCAGCAGCCAGTGAAATTCCTTCAGGTCGATAGGATCGCGCATGGGCTCAGTTCATCAGGTAGGCAAGTTTATGGGTCAAGCGCTCGATGGAGTCTTCGGTGAACAGCAACAGCAGGTCGAAACGGATATCGTGCCCTTCCAGGCTGTAGCTGATCTCGACCGCCAGGGTTTTCTGCCAGCGTTGGCCGTTGACCTGGATAAGCTCGTCGATGGTGCCGTGCTGGCCGAGGATCTGCGGGTGGCCCTGGGAGAACACCACGTCGATCTGCTCGGCAATGCTGCTCAGGCACGCACCGATCAATACGCTGGAGAAGTCCAGCAACAGCTCCATGTCGGAATACTCGATGCTCTGGTGGCGCATCAGCTTGGCCATGTCGGCGATTTCCGAATCGTGGAACATCAGCAGGGCCTCGCCGGCGATGCCGCTGCCGATGAAGCCCTGGCAGATTGCCGTGAGCCGCTGGCTGCTGCCCGCGTCGGCCAGCGCCATGTGCAACTCGCCCACCTCGAAGAGGTTGACGCTGGGCACCGGCAACTGCACGAACACGCCCAGCACCTTGGCGATCAGGGCCGCGGCGCGGCCGATGGCGACGTTGACCGTTTCGCTGAACACCTCGCGAAAGCCGATGACGGCAGTCGCCGCGCCGGCCAGCGGTGTCGCCGAGCGCTCACCCAACAGCCCCAGCTGGGCCAGCAGGCGGCGCAGCTCGTCCTGGTCGAAGGGTTTTTTCAGAAACGCCAGCGCGCCCAGGTCCAGCACCCGGCGCACGGCCTCTTCCTGCACATCGCCCGAGATCACGATGACCTTGGGGCTCAGGCCTTCGTCACGCAGCGCAGCCAGCACCTGGTAGCCATCCATGGTGGGCATGGTCAGGTCCAGCAGCACCACCTGGCCCAGGCCGCGGCGTATGGCGTCCATGGCCTGGCGCCCGTCGCTGGCCTCGGTAACCGTTACCGGCCAGTTGGCGGGCAGCGCGCGCAGCACCTGCTTGCGGGCCACCATGGAGTCATCGCACACCAGCAAGGACATCGTTGACACAGACGGGGCGCTCATCGAGTGAATAACAATATAAAAAGTAATGGCATCATGCCATGATCCGACGCCAGGTTCTACGTACCCGCTGCGTCAGCGGTGCTGAGCGAATCCACTTGCACATTCCCTGCCAGGCCATCGCGCAGCATCTGCACGAATGCCTCCCGCGCCGGATGTCGCCCCGCCCCCTCGTGCCAGTAGAACAGGTTGTCGACCGCCTTCAGGTCGGCGAACTCGTGCCCGATCCACCCTGCGCCCTGGCGGTACTGCTCGTAGATGCCGCGCGGCACCAGTGACACCCCGGTGCCGGCGCTGACGCAGCTGACAATCGCACCGTAGCTGCCGATGCCCACGATGGGCAGCTTGTGCCCCTGGGCCTGCAGCCAGTGCTCCAGTGCCGCCCGATACGGACAGCCTTCAGGCCACATGAACACGGCCTTGCCCACCAGGTCCGCGGCGCTGCGCAGCGGCCCCAGTGACGGTGCGCCGATCAGCAGCAGGTCTTCCTGGTACATCAGGGTGCGGCGCAGGTGCGGGCGCTCGACATCCACCGCCACGATCGCACCATCGAGACGGTGGTTGAGCACATCGTCGAGCATCTGCGACCAGGTGCCGGTGCTCAGCTCCAGCGTCACCTCGGGATAGCGCGCATGGTACTGCGCCAGAAACCGCGGCAGGCGCCCGCTGGCCGAGGACTCGATGGCGCCGATGCGCAAGCGTCCGGATGGTTTGGCGGACGGCGCCAGCGCCTGCCTGGAGGCCTCGGCCAGGGCCAGCATCTGCGTGGCATAGGGCAAGAAGGTTTCCCCCGCCGGACTGATCACCAGCCCGCGCCCGCGGCGATGGAACAACGGCACGCCCAGCTCGGCCTCCAGCGCCTTGATCCGCGCCGTGATGTTGGACGGCACGTAGTGCAGCACCTCGGCCGCACGGGCAATGCTGCCGGTGTCGTGGACGGTCTTGAACATGCGGATCTGCATCAGCTCCATACATCACCCAAAGTGAACGATTGGCTCAGTATAAGTCGATTGTAGTGAGCAGTAGGCGTTCCGATACTGAGCGCACCCGCCCTTCGGAAGCCCACCCCATGACCCGCCCCAGCTCACTGAAAATTGCCTGCGCCGTACTCTTCGTGCTGCTGTGCTGGGCCTACTCGCCCACCGGCATCCGCCTGGGCTTGCAGGGCTATGCGCCCACGCATCTGGCGCTGGCGCGCTTTATCGTGGCGTCGCTGTTCATGGCGGTCATCGCGCTGCTGCGCGGCATCACCCTGCCCCGGCTCAGGGACGTGCCCACCCTGCTGTTGCTTGGCCTGTTCGCGGTCAGCCTGCACCATGTGGCCATCAACTACGGCCAGCGCGGGGTCAGCGCCGGGGCGGCCAGTGTGCTGGCGCAGTCCACGCCGCTGTTCAGCCTGCTGATCGCGCACTGGGTGTTCAAGCAGGTGGCCGGGGCCTGGCATTGGGGCTGCCTGCTGCTGGGCATGGCCGGCGCGGTGATCGTGGTGGCCGGCGATCGCGGGCTCGGCCAGTTCGACCCGCACGGGTTGCTGATTCTGGTGGCGGCATTGTCGTGGAGCATCTATTTCGCCCTGCAGAAACACCACGGCCACCGCTACGACGCGCTGACCATCACCTGCTACACCGTATGGTCGGGCACTGCATTGCTGATGGTGTACCTGCCGGGGCTGCTCGACGACCTGGGCCACGCGCCGTCCCAGGCCAACACTGCGGTGCTGGTGCTGGGGGTATTCCCCAGCGCGCTGGCCTACCTGGCCTGGGCCTGGGTACTGCGCCACTGCGAGGTCACCCGGGTGACCCTGGCGCTGTACCTGATACCCGCCTTCGCCATGCTGATCGCCGCAGCGCTGCTGGGCGAGCGGCCCTCGGCTTCGGTGATGCTGGGCGGGCCGTTGGTGCTGATCAGCGTGCTGGCGCTGAACCTGAGGCCGCCTCGGCTGCCGGTTCAGCCGGGTCGCCAAACTTCACATTGAAGTAGTCGAGCAGGGTCTGGCCACGACGCAAGGTACTGCGCACCTCTTCGCTCTGCGCCAGCAGTTCGGCGCTGGGCCTGGCATGCTGTTCAGCCGGCAGCGGCGTCGACCACGCCTTCACTTCAGGAGGTATGCCCGCCTTGGGCCGGTTGTTGACCCAGTGCGAGATATGGCACGGCAAGGTCCAGCCGCCGAAGGCCTGCACAAACAGAAAGCCAAACCAGTGCTGCCACCACGGGAAGTTGTCGCGATAGCCCTGGCGGGCCATGTGGAAGAACGCCACGGTGCCCTCCTCGAACTCTTCATCGGGCGCTGGCGGCAGGCTCGCCGGGCCCTCTTCCATGTACACCCGGATCGCTTCCCATTCGGCAATCGCCGCGCCCAGGTGGCCGCTGGGCACGTTGATCCACAGCACATTGCCGGTGTCGGCCTGACGCAGGCAGAACATCAGGTTGAAGGCGGGCAGCACGGCGTACTCGGTGACGGTGCGCCCCGCGCTGACGCAGGCGATCACCGACTCCCACGGCACGAAGATCGGCGCCGCGCCCCGAGTGGGCACGAACGCCACCTCGCGGCGCTGGCGGTTGAAGCGTATCGGCGGGTGAATCGTCACCTCGCGCATCACCCGCCAGAACATCCCCGCATACAGCAACGACAGGCAGGCGATGAAGCCCCAGATGAACCCGTTGGCCATGAAGTCGGCGAAGGTGCTCCAGAACGGCTCCACATGGCGGCGTGCCCAGGAGCCGAGCAAGGCAGTGAGCATGAAACAGGTAACCACGCCCATCACCGAGGCGATGCCGCAGCGCGCCATGAACTCGAAGTTGCCCTGGCCGATGGCAAAGTCCAGGTACACCTCGTTGGATTCGCGGTGCAGGTTGCGGCTGCTGTAGGCCGGCATGCCGGTGGGGATCGGCAGGGGCGAGAGGTAGACGATCTCGGTGCCGGCCACCCGCTCGAAGTCACCGGCGTGGGGCAGGCGTTCGTATTTGCTGTCGGCCATCGAGCTATTCCTCTTCCAGCGTCAATGGCCGCGCCATGTCTTTGATCCAGTGCCACAGGATGTAGAAGATGGGGCTTGCGCAGCAGACACCGATCAACAGCAGCCCGACAGCATTGTTGAGCAGCTGGCGCGGGTTGCACTCCAGGGGGCCGCTGTTGCCCTTGCCCATGCGCACACAGCCATGCTCCGGATAGGCCATGACATAGGCGCCCCAGGCAAACAGCGCGGCCAGCAGGGCGAACAGCAGCATCAGGCCCACCTCGGTATCGCGATTGCCCAGGCGCTCCCAGCGTTGCGCCAGCCGCAGGTTCAGCATGCGTCGACATCCTTGTTCATACAGGCTCCTATGAAAAACGGCGCACAGTATCACGCAAATAGTCGTCGAGCAGTTTTACATCGCCGTGGGGCCTGGGCAGTGCCGGGGCGGCTCCCCCTCGTGCCAGCTCGCTCTCGATGAACTGGTGCAGCAGTACGCGGCGAGGCCCGTAATCGGCTTCGCTGGCGATGCGTTTGACGCGAAGCAGCTCGTCCAGGTCGGCCAGCAGCAGCGGGTCGTGCAGGGTCGCCTCCACCAGTTGGGCGAACGCGGTGGGCGGCATGCCCAGGCCCTGTTCGATCCAGCGCACCGCCAGCAACGGGCGCAATACGTAGAGGTACTTCTTCAGGCGCACCTCTTCGCCCTGCAGGTAGATGCGAAAGTTCTTGGTAGCCATCGACAGGTAGTGGTGAAACGCCGCCTGCGGCGAATGGAACTGCCTGGCCAGGCCGCGCAAGGCTTGCAGC
The DNA here is from genome assembly GCF_049942755.1 of Pseudomonas palmensis. NCBI lineage: Bacteria > Pseudomonadati > Pseudomonadota > Gammaproteobacteria > Pseudomonadales > Pseudomonadaceae > Pseudomonas > Pseudomonas palmensis. Next base: position 2,883,041 of record NZ_CP187958.1, on the reverse strand, counting down.
GCCCCCGGCTCGGCGCGGTACACCAGCGGCGAGTCGAGCCATTCGAGCAGGGTCGGGTTGGCATTGCGCAGCAGGCGCAGGGTCTTGCGCAGCTCCCAGCCACTGATGTCGAGTTCGTCGGTGAGCGGGCGCTCGATCACGTCGCGTGGCTCGTCGATGCGCAGGTACCAGTCCTGGCGGTGCACGTAGATGAAGCGCACGTCGAAGTCGCTGTCGGTGGAGGCAAAACCCCAGGCGCGGCTGCCGGATTCGCAGGCGTAGAGCACGCGCACGTCATGCTCGCGCTCGATGCGTTGCAGTTCTTCGAGTACCCAGCTGCGCATCGCACTGGGCAGGGGGTGACGGTCTTCCATGTTCATGTTCGAATCCTCGTTGTACCCCTTCGCCGGCACGGCCGGCGAAGAGGCCATCAGCCTTTCACACACACCACCTGACGCAACGTGTGCACCACTTCCACCAGCTCGCGCTGCGCCGCCATCACCGCATCGATGTCCTTGTAGGCCATCGGGATCTCGTCGATCACGTCCTTGTCCTTGCGGCACTCCACGTGCGCGGTGGCGCGTACCTGGTCCTCAAGGGTGAAGGCCTGTTTGGCCCGGGTACGGCTCATGATCCGCCCGGCACCGTGGCTGCAGGAGCAGAACGATTCCTCGTTGCCCAGGCCGCGCACGATGAAACTCTTGGCGCCCATCGAGCCCGGAATGATCCCCAGCTGGCCCTTCTGCGCCGACACCGCGCCCTTGCGCGTCACCAGGATCTCCTGGCCGAAGTGCTGCTCTTTCTGCACGTAGTTGTGGTGGCAGTTGACCCCCTGCAGGTTGGCCTCGAACGGCTTGCGGATGACCTGGCGCGTTGCCTCGATCACCGCGTGCATCATCAGCGCACGGTTCTGCCGGGCAAAGTCCTGGGCCCACTCCACCGCCTGGACGTAGTCGTCGAAATGTCGGCTGCCTTCCTCGAAATACGCCAGTTCCTTGTCCGGCAGGTTGGAGATGTGCTGGCGCATGTCGGCCTTGGCCAGCTCGATGAACAGGTTGCCGATGGCATTGCCCACGCCCCGCGAGCCGCTGTGCAGCATGAACCACACGCGGTCGGCCTCATCCAGGCACACCTCGATGAAGTGGTTGCCGCCGCCCAGGGTGCCCAGGTGCTGGCGATTGTTGGTCTTCTGCAGTTGCGGGTACTTGTCGGTGATCGCCTTGAAACGCCCGGCCAGGGCCGACCACGCCTGATCGGCGGCGGTCGGTACGTGGTTCCACGCGCCCTGGTCGCGCCGGCCGAAGGTCTTGCCGTGGGGCACTGCCTTCTCGATGGCGCTGCGCAGCCCTTGCAGGTTGTCGGGCAGGTCGGCCGCCACCAGCGAGGTGCGCGCCGCGATCATGCCGCAGCCGATGTCCACGCCCACCGCCGCCGGGATGATCGCGCCCAGGGTAGGGATCACGCTGCCAATGGTCGAGCCCTTGCCCACGTGCACATCGGGCATCACGGCCAGGTGCTTGAAGATGAACGGCAGGCGCGCGGTGTTCATCAGTTGCTGGCGTGCGTCCTCGTCCACCGGCACGCCCTGGGTCCAGAGCTTGATCGGTTTGCCGTTGGCCACTTCGAGGATGTTCATGTGTTTCATCTCAATTGTCCTTGTAGCCCGCCAGGCCCGAAGGCCTGGCAGGTGTCATGCGGTTTTCAGGCTGACCAGCCCATTCAACACCTGATCCAGCCCGCCGAATACCGAAATCCGGTCGATGCGCTCGGCCACCCGCTCCAGGGTTTCCAGCTCCTTCAGGCGCAGGGCCGTCGGGTTGTCTTCCATGACCTTGGCGGTGTTGAGCAGCGAACGGGTCGCCGAGGTTTCCTCGCGGCGCCGGATCACGTTGGCCTGGGCCGCCTTCTCAGCCTCCACCACCTGCGCCAGCAGGGTCTTCATTTCACCCGGCAGGATGATGTCGCGCACGCCCAGGCCGCTGACCTCGATGCCGCTGCCCACCAGTTTCTCGGCCAGGTACTGGCTGACGGTGTCGTCGATCAGCTGCTTGTTCTCCAGCAGCTCGTCGAGGGTACGCGTGCCCACGGCCGCACGCAGGCCGAACTGCACCTCGCGGTACAGGTGCTCCAGCGGTTTGCTGAGGCTGGCGAAGGCCATCAGCACGTCGCTGTAGCGCCAGTTGGCCGCCAGGTTCAGGCGCAGGCTGACCTTGTCGCGGGTGAGGATCTCCTGGCCGCTGACCTCCAGCGACTGGATGCGCATGTCGACCATGTCGACGCTCACCTGGCGGTTGAAGCGCCAGAAGCCGTACTGACCGGCCGGCAGCAGCTCGACCACCGCGCCATCGACCTTGAGCACGCCCACATGGAAGGCCGGCACCGGCGCCAGCAGCACCGCATCCAGCCCGGCCAGGGTGCGACCGCGCAGCTTGGGCTGGCCGAGCTGGCCGAGCAGGGTCGGCTCCAGGCGATAGCTGTGGGTCAGGTCGATGCGCTGCAGGGTCTGCGCGCTCTGGCCCTTCCAGTACAACTGGCGGCTGCCCGGTGGCAGCAGTTCCGCCAGTGCGCCATCCTCGAAACGCAGGCCCACTTCGTGTTCGGCCAGGTCCATGCGCTCGAAGTACTGATCCACCACCGCCGGCTCGCTCTGGCGCAGGTAGCCGGCCAGGCGGTGCTCGAAGCGCGGGGTGTTGAGACTGAAGGTTTCCACCGTCAGCCGGTTATGCAGGTCAAAGCGCTGATGCACGCCCGGTTCCAGGATCGACACGAAGTCACCCTCGCAGAACAGCAGGCCGCGTTCGTTCTTTTTCACGATGAAGCGCTTGAGCAGTTTCATTCTGTATTTCCCTTTCAATGAATTCCGTGGTGCCGGTGCTGCCGGTACGCCGAGCGCTGCAGGTGGGGCCCGGGGGGAGGTGCACGCGCCGGGACATCAGAGTCCTTTGCCGACCGAGTCCTTCGGTCCGACGTTGCGCCTTGCCCCGGGCCCGGCCAGCAGGCCGGGCGTACCAGCGGTGGCGGGGGCGTCCTTCGCGACAGTCAGCCATCCTGGCTGCAAGTGCGTTGCCCTCGCCTCACCGGCGGGTGTTACGGGTACAGCTACCGTGGAGGGTATGTAACGAGTTCTAGGCTCGTTGGCGGCCCCATCCGGGGTTGCGCCAGCGACCGGTCGTTGCGGCGGCGGCATGCACGACACCAACACCAGGGGTGGGCTCGTGCACCGGTGGGGTTGTGAACCCCGACCCGTTGGCCTGCTTGGCGATGCGGTCGAAAGCGTTATTGCGAGGGGCGTGCCAGGTTTCGTAAAAGCGCTAGAATTTATTTTCAACTAATTGATTTATAAGTGTTTTATTTTCATCTTCGTTAAATCAACCTGCGCACCGGGCAAATGCTTGAGGGCTTTTATGTATACTTTTATCTCTTCATTTATCCAAAAAGATAAACAGCATGCACAAGCGCAGCGTTGCCATCGGCTTCATCGGTACCACCCTCGACCGCAACGGAAAGGGTGCCGCGCGCTGGAACAAGTGGCGGCCCACCGTCGCGCTGTGCCAGCAGCCTGATCTTTCGATCGACCGCCTGGAGCTGATTCACGGCAAGAGCGAACGTGATCTGGGCCTGGCCGAGCGCCTGCGCGAGGATGTACTCAGCGTGTCGCCCCACACCGAGGTGCGCCTGCACCGCCTGGCACTGCACAACCCGTGGGATTTCGAAGAGATGTACGGCGCGCTGCATGACTTCGCCAGCAGCTACCACTTCGACACCGAGCACGAGGACTACCTGGTGCACATCACCACCGGCACCCACGTTGCGCAGATCTGCTGGTTTCTGCTGACCGAGGCGCGCTACCTGCCGGCGCGGCTGGTGCAGACCTCGCCGGCGCGCGGCAAGGAAGAAGAGCGTGACCCGGCCGGCACCAGCACGCTGATCGACCTCGACCTGTCGCGCTATGACCACATCGCTTCGCGCTTTCAGCGCGAGCAGGCGCACAGCCTGGCGTTTCTCAAGGCCGGCATCGCCACGCGCAACGTGGCGTTCAACCACTCCATCGAGCAGATCGAGCGCGTCGCCCTGCGCTCCACCGCCCCGATGCTGCTGGTGGGGCCGACCGGTGCCGGCAAGTCGTTCCTGGCTCGGCGCATCCATGAACTCAAGCGCACGCGCCACCAGCTGGAGGGCCGCTTCGTCGAAGTGAACTGCGCCACGCTGCGCGGCGACGGCGCCATGTCGAGCCTGTTCGGGCATATCAAGGGCGCCTTCACGGGTGCACAGAACGCCCGCGACGGCCTGCTGCGCGCCGCCGACGGCGGCATGCTGTTTCTCGACGAAATCGGCGAACTGGGCGCCGACGAACAGGCCATGCTGCTCAAGGCCATCGAAGAGAAGCGCTTCTTCCCGATGGGCGCAGACAACGAGGTGCAAAGCGACTTCCAGCTGATCGCCGGCACCCACCGTGACCTGCGCAAGCAGGTGGCCGAAGGGCTGTTTCGCGAAGACCTGTATGCGCGCATCAACCTGTGGACCTTCGAACTGCCGGGGCTGGCCGGGCGGCGCGAAGACATCGAGCCGAACATCGATTTCGAACTGCAGCGCCACGCCCGCGAACAGGGCCGCAACGTGCGCTTCAACCTTGAAGCCAAGCGCCAGTACCTGGCGTTCGCCCATTCACCGCAAGCACGCTGGGCCGGCAACTTTCGCGAGCTGTCGGCCTCGATCACGCGCATGGCGACCCTGGCCGACAGCGGACGCATCGACGAGCCCCTGGTCAGCGAAGAGATCACCCGGCTGCAACGGGCCTGGGGGGTTGCCGCGCCCACCGAGCCGTTGCTTGAAGGGCGTGAGCTGGACCTGTTCGACCGCCTGCAACTGGAGGCCGTGCTGCGGGTGTGTCGCGATGCCCGCTCGCTGTCCGACGCAGGGCGCCAGCTGTTTGCGGTGTCGCGCCAGGACAAGGAAAAACCCAACGATGCCGACCGCCTGCGCAAATACCTGGCGCGCTTCGAACTGGACTGGAACCAGCTGCGCAGCTGAGCTGCCATGCTAGAATCCGCGCCCCGGCCGTATTGGCCGGCACACTTTCCCTTCCACCGAAAAAGGACTCTCGGTCTTGTCGTTCATGACATCTCCTCGTCTGCACTTTGCCACCCTCAGCCTGTTCACCGCCCTGAGCCTTACCGCCACCGCCAGCTTCGCCGACGAAGACGAGGCCGTTGCCAAGGGCCGCTGGCAGGGCCTGGCCGGCATGGCCAACCTCTACCTGAACGATGCCGACGCACAGGAATTCATCGATGCCGGCGACAAGGAGAAAAGCGAGCACGACAACATGGCTGGCGCCCTGGCCTATTACCTGACGGCCGCACGCCTGGACCCGAAGAACGCCTATGCGTCCTACCAGGCCGGCGCCGCCCTGGCCTCGATGGAGAAGTTCGATCTGGCTGGCGACCTGCTCGACCAGGCCCGCGAGCGCGGTTTCTGGCAGGCCGTGATCCTGCGTGACGACGACGAGCTGGAGAGCATGAAGGACGCACCGGCCTACAAGAAACTGCTGCAGAGCGCCGAGGCCAACTACGCCAAACAGGCCAAGGATGCCGGTGCGGCGGCGTTCAGCATCCCCGAAGGCAAGGCCCCGGCCGGCGGCTGGCCGGTAGTGGTGTGGTTGTCCGGCTACGGCACCGAAGGCAGCAAGGGCATTCGCATGCGTGAAGAGCTGGTGGGCGAACGCGCCGTACTGGTGGGCGTGAACGGCACGCTCAAGCGCGACGAGGGCCAGTTCATGTGGCAGCAACACTCGGTCGAGCCGACCGAGAAAGCCGTGGCGGCCGCGCTCAAGGCCCTGGAAAAGCAGACCCGCATCGACCGCTCGAACGTGGCGCTGATCGGCTTTTCCCAGGGCGCCGAACATGCGGCGCACCTGATCGCCGAATACCCGCAGCATTACAGCGGCGCAGTACTGCTGTCGCCGGGCGGCTTTCGCATTCCATTCGCCGTGCAGAAGGCCAAGGACAAGCGCATCGTGATCGTGCACGGCGCCAAGGAGCATTCGAGCAACCTGGAACTGACCGCAACCACGCAGAAGGCGTTCGAAGGCAGCAACCCGGTGCAAAGCCACGAACACCCGGCCGGGCACACCTTCCAGGATGACTGGGAAACGGCGTATCGCGGGTACCTCGATTACGCGTTGGGGCTGACCCCGGCGGGCTGACTACAGCGCGGCTTTCGCCAGCAAGGCTGGCTCCTGCAGGGTTGGGATAAACGGCAGGAGTCAGCCTTGCTGACGAAGAACCCTTCGAGATCTGTCCAAAAGTCCTACAGCAGGCCCCAAAAAACCATTCTATGCTTGCACCTGAGTTCGACGCCCCTGTGGCTCGAAGCTGGGGGGCTGTTATCGATGCACCGGGGCGCCGCAAGCCAATCCCGACACCGATACAGCCCCTCTTTTTTTTGCCTCAGCGCAGCCCCAACTGCCCCCGCAGGTAGTCATACAGCCCCGACGCACTCTTGCGATAGCCATCAGCCGTCAGGTGCACCAGGTCGCCTCGCGCCAGCCCCTCTGCCTGCCACCGCGCAATCGAGCACTCCCCGCCCATGTAGGCCTGCCAGTCCCAGAACAGCACGTTGGCCTGGCGTGCCACCTGGCGCTGGATCTGCACCACCTGCGGCAACGACTGCGGGCGCCGCGTCGCGCAGGTGCGCGCGCCACGCTGCTTGATCGAGTCCGAAGGCCCCACCAGCAGGATCACCGCCCGTGGCTGCACCCGCTTGAGCTGGGCCACGGTACGGCGCAACTGGTCACGGTACTTGGCCATGTCCAGGGTGTTGTCGAACGCCTCGTTGGTGCCATAGGCCAGAATGATCAGGTCCGGGCGCAGGGCCTTGAGGTTTTCCTGCCAGCCAGCCTGCCATTTGTCCTGCACCTCCAGCCGCGCACCGTTGATGCCCAGGGCCGAATAGGTCACCCCGGCGTTCTTCTGGCCCTGGATGTACCAGCCACCCAGCACCGTGCCCGGGTGGGCATTCAGGCTCATGTCCACCGGCAGGCTGATGCTGTTGAGCGGCGGGCTGAAGCGCCACTGCCCGTTGCTTGCGGCCAGCATCACGCGGCGCGCCGCGTTCTGCCCGCCACGGGCGGTAAGGCTGCTGTTCTCCCGCGCCTGGTACAGGGCCGAGATACGGTAGCGCTGGGCACTGGGCTCGCGCGCCTCCAGGCGCACGCTCGGGTTCGCCGCCAGCGGTACCGACAGGTAGCCCCCCAGCGGGAACTGGGTGCTTTGCTGGTTGCGCGCCGACACCAGCTCCCACTGGCGCCTGGCCGTCTTGAGGATCAGGTTGTCGTAGCGCGTGCCAGGTACCGGTGTCGCCGCCACAAAGCCTATGCCGCCATCGCCGTACTGCGACTGCAGCAGGCGACGCATCTCGCCGCTGAACAGGTCGGCGGCAGTGTGCGAATCTCCGAATTGCACGATATTGACCGGTGTGCGACTGGAGGTGCGCAGCTTGCCGGCCAGCACCGCAAGGTTGCCGTCACGGCTGCCGGTCGCCTTCTGCTGCACGGCGAGGGGGCGCGCGGCCGGCGCGTTGACCGCCGCCACCGGGCTGCAGCCCGGCAGCGCGCAGATAAGCGCCGCCAGCACCAGGATGTTGTGCGCTCGGCGCATGCTCAGTGTCCCGTTACGGTCAGGCCCGGGAAGGCGATCATCGACAGTACCTGCTCGGCGATCAGCTTCTGGCCCGTGGTGGTGAAGTGGATGCCGTCGTCGACACGGGTCTTGACCCGTTTGCCCTGGCTGTTCTGCAGGGTATAGGAGAACTCGTCGGCCTGGTAACCGAGCACGCCGTTGGCCGACACGTAATGCTGCTGGTACAGCTGCGCCTGGCTTTCATACAGCCCGCTGAGATAGGCCATGGCCGTCGACAACTTGGGCTTTTGCATGTTGGGCGGGCCGACCCAGATCACCTGCACATTGTGCGCGCGGGCCTCGTCCAGGATCCGGTCGATGCGCTTGCGGTACAGCGCCTCCCACTCAGGCGATTTGAAACGCAGGAACGGCTTGCCCTTGGATTCGGGCATGTCCCACGGGTCATTCGGGCCCAGGAACACCACCATCAGGCGGATGTTGGGGTGATTCTGCAGCGTGTCGGACACCGTCTGCGGCCAGTTGAAAAAACCGGGGTACGCCAGGCCCGTGCTCTGGCGGCTGAGGTTGACGCTCTTGATCTGGTAGCGCTTGAGCAAGGTGTTGGCCAGGTGCGGCGCCACGCCCTGCATCAGCGAGTCGCCCACCAGGAACACTTCGTCGCCAGCCGCCAGGCTCACGGCCTTGGGCGGCTGCCCCGGCACCAGCGGTTGCGCCGCCACCTTGACCGGTTGCGCGGCGGGCTGCGCGGCGGGCGCCTGCGCCACAACCGGCTGCACTGTCGCTGGCTGCACTGCAGGGGGCCTGGCCGCAGGTGTCGGCGCCACCACCGGTACCTTGGCAGGCGCCGGCGCCTTGGCATGCGGCTGCGCCAGGTCGACCAGCACCACCGGCATACTGGGCGGCAGCTCGACCGTCGGCACGCCCTCGGCCTGGGCCAGCAGGGTCTGGCGCTCCAGGCTGTCGATGAAGCTGCTGCGCGCATCCCCCAGGGCCTGGGTCAGGTTGCCGCCCAGGCGCCACGCCTGGCTCTGCCCTACCCAGGGCAGCTCGCAGCTCTGGTGGTACTTCTGCTGGCAGTACAGGCTGATGGAGTTCTGGTTCAGCCAGAACAGCAGCAAGGTGGTGACCAGGATCGCGTACAGCACCTTGGCCGCGCCCATTTGCGTCTTGAACAGCTGACCGGTACTAGAAGCTTGCATAGATGAACCCCGGCACGCCCGATTGCGAAGCGAAGATGACCAACGACACGAACAGCCCCAGCGGGATCGGGTAGAGCTGCCAGGGCAGCCGGCTGCTGGCGGCAAAACCCTGGCGCAGCAGCGCCAGCACCTGCGGGTACACCGCGATGTACAGCACGCAGCCCAGCAACAGCAGGCCGGTGGTGCTCAACAGCCCGCCCAGGCTCAGGCCGGCGATGCCGCCGAGCATGTCCAGCGCATCATCCAGGCTCGCGCAGCGAAAGAAGATCCAGGCGAAGGCGACGTAGTGGAAGGTCAGCAGGCGCGCCAGCACATCCGCGCCCGGCCAGCGCATCGGTTGTGGCAGCACATAGGTTGAGGCCTTGTACAGCGCCAGCCCCACGCCGTGCAGCGCACCCCAGATGATGAAGTTGAGGCTCGCGCCGTGCCACAGCCCGGAAACCAGCATCGCCAGCAGCATGTTCAGGTTGCCGCGCCATACGCCCTGGCGGTTGCCGCCCAGCGGGATGTACACGTAGTCGCGAATGAAGGTCGACAGGCTGATGTGCCAGCGCCCCCAGAACTCCTTGAGGTTGCGGGCCGCGTAGGGCGCATTGAAGTTGGCCGGCAGGCGAAAGCCCAGCAGCAGCGCCACACCGGTCACCAGGTTGGTGTAGCCGCTGAAGTTCAGGTAGATCAGCAGGCTGTAGCCGTACACGCTCAGCAGCAGTTGCTCGGCGCTGAAGCCGCTTGGGGTCTCGAACACCGGGTCGACCCACTCGCTGCCCAGCCAGGCACTGAAGAAGAACAGCTTGACCACCGCCAGCGCAATCAGCCCCAGCGCCCGTTGCGGCTCCAGCACCTGGCGGATCTGCGCCGGGCGAATCTGCGGCAGCATGTGCGCGGCGCGGTTGACCGGGCCGGCCACCAGGCTGGGGAAGAAGGCCAGGTACAGGGCCAGGTCCAGCGGCGCGGCCGGGGCCATTTCACCGCGGTTGATCGACACCAGGTAGCTGACCGAATGGAAGGTGTAGAACGACAGCCCGATCGGCAGCAGCACCTCCAGCACCGGCAGCGAGACGTCCAGGCCCAGGTCGGCCAGCGCGGCCTGCACGCCCCCCACGAAGAATTCCTGGTACTTGAAGACATAGAAGCAGCCCAGCACCAGCAGCAACACCATCAGGTAGGTGAAGCGCCGTCCGGGATATCGCGCGCTGAACAGCCCCAGCAGGTAGACCAGCAGGGTGTAGCCGAGCAGGATGTACAGCGAATCGAGGCTGAAGCTTGCGACCAGCGCATAGCTGCCCGCCAGCAGCAGGACGTTCTGCAGGCGAACGCTCCAGCAAAGGCTCCAGTAGACCGCGAAAAACAGAGTGAAGCAGAGGCCGAACTCGATCGAAAGAAAGCTCACAACGTAGTCCATTACGCGACATGGAAGGGGGGACCCTGACCCGGATACAACCCGCGGCGCAGAGCGGGCGCGATTATGGCAGACAGCAGTGAGCCCCCACAATGCAAGCGGTGCAGGAAAATCAAGCCTGTTCCCACGGCATTTATGCAACAGAATGCGACGAAAGATCACAGGCGCTGATTTGCTCCCCCTGCCCTGCTCTGCTAGTGTCGCGCCGTTCAAACCGCCACCAGAGACAGCCGCCATGGCCCGAAAAAAAGCTGCCATTGACTTCGAGCAATCCCTTGCCGACCTGCAAGCGCTGGTCGAACGCCTGGAGAACGGCGAACTGTCGCTGGAAGATTCGCTGACCGCCTTCGAGCAAGGCATCGGCCTGACCCGCGATTGCCAGAGCGCCCTGACCCAGGCCGAGCAGAAGGTCCAGGTGCTGCTGGAGCGCGACGGCGAGTTGCGCGCCGAGCCGTTCGACGCGGAACAGCCAGAATGATTGCCGCCTACCAGGCCCGTTGCCAGGCCCAGGTGGATGCCGCGCTGGAAACCCTGTTCCACGCCCCCTCGAGCGAACTCGAGCGCCTGTATGCCGCCATGCGCTACAGCGTGATGAACGGCGGCAAGCGGGTACGCCCGCTGCTGGCCTATGCCGCCTGCGAGGCGCTGGGTGGCGCCAGCAGCGATGCCGACGGCGCCGCCTGCGCAGTCGAGCTGATCCACGCCTATTCGCTGGTGCATGACGACCTGCCGGCAATGGACGACGACGACCTGCGTCGCGGCCAGCCCACCACCCACAAGAAATTCGACGAGGCCTGTGCGATCCTGGCCGGCGACGGCTTGCAGAGCCTGGCCTTCAGCGCCCTGCTCGACCCGCGCCTGAGCCCGCAGGGCGATGCCATTCGCCTGGCCATGGTGCAGGCCGTGGCCCAGGGCGCCGGCCCCGCCGGCATGGTCGGTGGCCAGGCCATCGACCTGGGCTCGGTGGGGCTCAAGCTCGATCAGACCGCGCTGGAATACATGCACCGGCACAAGACCGGCGCGCTGATCGAAACCAGCGTCAAGGTCGGCGCCCTGGCCAGCGCGCGGGCCGATGCCCAGACGCTTGCGGCCTTGCAGCAGTATGCCCAGGCCATCGGCCTGGCGTTCCAGGTGCAGGACGACATCCTGGATGTCGAGAGCGATACCGCGACCCTGGGCAAGCGCCAGGGCGCAGATATCGCCCGCGACAAGCCGACCTACCCGGCATTGCTGGGGCTCGAAGCCGCCAAGGCCTACGCGCTGGAACTGCGCGACCAGGCGCTGGCAGCGCTGGCTGGGTTCGATGACAAGGCCGAGCCGCTGCGGGCGTTGGCGCGGTACATCGTCGAACGCCGCAGTTGACGGCAGCGGCCCTTCGCCGGCAATGCCGGCTCCTGCATCGAACCCTGTAGGAGCCGGCATTGCCGGCGAAACGCACACCACATACCTCAATGGGCAGCCTTCACCGCAATAAGGTAAACTGCCGCCTCATCACACCTATAACGATTCGCCTGATGCCCACGACGTTTCAAGAGATCCCCCGCGAACGCCCGGTCACGCCGCTGCTTGACCGTGCCGATACGCCAGCCGGCCTGCGTCGTCTGGCCGAAGCCGACCTGGAGAAACTGGCCGACGAACTGCGCCAGGAGCTGCTCTATAGCGTCGGCCAGACCGGCGGGCACTTCGGTGCCGGCCTGGGCGTCATCGAACTGACGATCGCCCTGCACTACGTCTTCGACACGCCGGACGACCGGCTGGTGTGGGATGTGGGCCACCAGGCGTATCCGCACAAGATCCTCACGGGTCGGCGCGAACGCATGCACAGCCTGCGTCAGAAGGACGGCCTGGCCGCCTTCCCGCGCCGCGTCGAGAGCGAGTACGACACCTTTGGCGTCGGGCACTCCAGCACCTCGATCAGCGCCGCGCTGGGCATGGCCATCGCCGCCCGCCTGCAGAACCAGGCACGCAAGTCGATTGCAGTGATCGGTGACGGCGCGCTCACCGCCGGCATGGCCTTCGAGGCGTTGAACCACGCCCAGGAAGTCAACGCCGACATGCTGGTGATCCTCAACGACAACGACATGTCGATTTCGCGCAATGTCGGCGGCCTGTCCAACTACCTGGCCAAGATCCTCTCCAGCCGCACCTATGCAAGCATGCGCGAGGGCAGCAAGAAGGTGCTGTCGCGCCTGCCCGGCGCCTGGGAGATCGCCCGCCGCACCGAGGAGTATGCCAAGGGCATGCTGGTGCCCGGCACCCTGTTCGAAGAGCTGGGCTGGAACTACATCGGCCCGATCGACGGCCACGACCTGCCTACCCTGATCGCCACCCTGCGCAACATGCGCGACCTCAAGGGGCCGCAGTTCCTGCACGTGGTGACCAAGAAGGGCAAGGGTTTCGCCCCGGCCGAGGTCGACCCGATCGGCTACCACGCGATCACCAAGCTCGAACCGCTGGACGCCCCGGCCACCGCGCCGAAAAAGGCCGCCGGGCCGAAGTACTCGGCGGTGTTCGGCCAGTGGCTGTGCGACATGGCCGCCGCCGACCAGCGCCTGGTGGGCATCACCCCTGCCATGAAGGAAGGCTCGGACCTGGTGGCGTTCAGCGAACGCTACCCCGAGCGCTACTTCGACGTGGCGATTGCCGAGCAGCACGCGGTGACGCTGGCGGCGGGCATGGCCTGCGAGGGCGCCAAGCCGGTGGTGGCGATCTATTCGACCTTCCTGCAGCGCGCCTACGACCAGTTGATCCATGACGTGGCGGTGCAGAACCTCGACGTGCTGTTCGCCATCGACCGCGCCGGCCTGGTGGGCGAAGACGGCCCGACCCACGCCGGCAGCTTCGACCTGTCGTTCCTGCGCTGCATCCCCGGCATGCTGGTGATGACCCCCAGCGACGAGAACGAACTGCGCAAGATGCTCAGCACCGGGCACCTGTACAACGGCCCTGCCGCCGTGCGCTACCCGCGTGGCAGCGGGCCGAACGCGACGATCGACGGCGACCTTGAGCCGCTGGAGATCGGCAAGGGCGTGATTCGCCGCCAGGGCAGCAAGGTCGCCCTGCTGGTGTTCGGTGTGCAACTGGCCGAAGCGCTGAAGGTGGCCGAAAACCTGGATGCAACCGTGGTCGACATGCGTTTCGTCAAGCCGCTGGATGAAGCGCTGGTGCGCGAGCTGGCTGGCAGCCATGAGCTGCTGGTGACCATCGAAGAGAATGCCATCATGGGCGGCGCCGGCTCTGCGGTCAGCGAGTTCCTGAGCGCTGAAGGCGTGCTCAAGCCGATGCTGCACCTGGGCTTGCCGGATGTGTACGTCGAGCATGCCAAGCCGGCGCAGATGCTGGCCGAATGCGGGCTGGATGCTGCCGGGATCGAGGCTTCGGTGCGTCAGCGGATGCAACTGCTGGGTCTTTAGACCCTTTCGCCAGCCAGGCTTGCTCCTGCCTGCAGGAGCCAGCCTGGCTGGCGAAGGGCGCATCAGCCCAGCTGACGCGGTACCCGGTACAGGTAAAGGATCACAACGCTGGCGATGGCCAGCAGAATCTGCGGCACTCCCTCCAGGCCCACGAACACCGACAGTGCGGCCACCCACGCCGGCAGGCAGGCAAACAGCATCGACACACGGCGAACCCGCGCCAGCTCTATCCAGGCCGCCGGCTCTTCAGCGCTGTTCAGCGCCTTTTCAGTGGCAATCAATGCACGCTTGTAGGCGCTGAAACGCGGCAGGCTGAAGAACATCGAGGCCAGCCCGGCCAGAAACACCGGCATCACCAGCAGCGGGACACGCGCCACACTGCCTCCGAACGCCCAGCCGAACACCAGCAGCGGCGCCAGGGCAATCGCGAAGAACTGCCACCAGGCGAACGCCAGCCGCCGCTTGACCTGGCCGCGGGTCACGCCCGACCGGCCTCGCCCTGGTGCTCGTTGCCCATCATGTGGCCGAGCTTGCCGGCCTTGGTGGCCAGGTAGTGCTTGTTGTGCGGATTGTGCCCGGTGTGCAGCGGCACGCGCTCGGCTACCGCAATGCCCATGGCGGTGAGGGCTTTTACCTTGCGCGGGTTGTTGGTCATCAGGCGCAATGACGTGACACCCAGGTGCTCGAGCATCGGCTGGCACATGGCGTAGTCACGCTGGTCGGCGGCAAAGCCCAGGCGCTCGTTGGCCTCGACGGTGTCGGCGCCGCCGTCCTGCAGTTCGTAGGCGCGAATCTTGTTCAGCAGGCCGATGCCACGACCCTCCTGACGCAGATACAGCAGCACGCCACGGCCTTCGCGGGCGATGGCCTGCAGAGCGGCCTCCAGCTGCGAACCACAGTCGCAGCGCTGGCTGAACAGCGCATCGCCGGTCAGGCATTCGGAATGCAGGCGCCCCAGTACCGGCTCGCCATCGGCTACATCACCCAGGCTGAGCACAACGTGCTCGCGGCCGGTGGCTTCGTCGAGAAAACCATGCATGGTGAACGTGGCAAAGGGGGTGGGCAGCTTGGAAGCGGCAACAAAGACGACGGGCACCTTGTGCTCCTGATCAATAACGTGAAATTTGATGTGCGCCGATTGTAACAGCAGCGTAAGGCAGGTGCTTAGGCTGAATTCTTGGGCAAACAGATCGAGAAGTTAGATGCTGGCACGTGCGCCCTGCCCGGAATCGGGAACGGATACGGCTGCTGCCAGCGCTCGAAGATCTCGCGCAATTCGCCGCTGGCGATCAGTTCGTCCATGCGCCGATCGAACAGCGCCCGGAGCGCACAGGCCTGCTCGGTCCTGGCAAAGGCCAGGTACAACGGTAACTCGGCGATGTGGGTGCGGCGGAACCGGGCCTTGTCACGGGCCTGGTTGTACACGTAGTCCACCTCGGTCTGGGCATCGATGTAGAAGTCCACGCGCTTGAGTTCGAGCATCGGCAGGATGCCGTCGCGCCGCTGCACCTCGCGAAACTCCTTCACATCGGGCAGGTAGCGCTGGTACTCGTAGCCACGCACCCAGGAGAGCTTGTAGCGGCCGATGGTGGCGGCGCTCGGCACCGGCAGGCTGGCCAGGCCCAGGGCGTAGATATGGTCCTGGTCGAAGGCGTTGCGCGGGTAGAGGTAGTCGTTGCTTTCCTGCTCGTAGGAGCCGACCCAGGCATCGGCCTCGGCGCGCTTGACCAGGCCCACGGCGCGGCTGTAGGGCACGCTGATGGCGAGCACCTTGACCCCCGCCGGCTCGAACACCTTGCGCAGCACGTCCCAGGCCATACCGCGCCCTTCGACGTCGGTGTAGTCCGGCCAGATCTCGCTGGCCAGGCGCACCTCCTGCGGCAACGCGGTCGGCTCGCCAGCCCAGGCGATGCCGCCACCCAGCGCCAACACCAGCAGCAACACTCGCCATGCGCGCATCAGGCCACTCCCTTCAGGTGAAACTCCACACCAGCGCCTGCATGCCCAACCAGGCGAACACGCCGGCCAGCACGTCATCGAACATGATGCCGAAACCGCCATGCACATGCCGGTCGATCCAGCGGATCGGCCACGGCTTGAGTATGTCGAAGAAGCGGAACATCAGAAAGCCTGCCAACAACCATAGCCAACCTTCCGGTACCAGCCAGAGGGTTATCCACATGCCGACCATCTCGTCCCAGACGATGCCCTCGTGGTCATGCACGCCCAGGTCGTCGGCGACCTTGCCGCACAACCATACGCCGAACAGCATGGTCAGCCCCAGCATCAGCCAGTAGCCCCAGTCGGGCAGCATCTGCCACAGCGGGATGAACGGCACGGCCACCAGCGAACCCCAGGTGCCCGGCGCCTTGGGCAGGGTGCCGGAGCCGAAGCCGAAGGCCAGAAAATGCCAGGGGTTGCGCCAGACTGAAGGCGGCACGTTTTCTGCCGGCACCTGATTGGGGTGATCGGTCACGGTGTCTCCCTAAAAATGTTGATAACCCCGCGTGCGCGGGGTGATGTCCGCCCCGGCGTGGTCACGCAGGCTGACGCCGCTGCCCGCCTCCACCCGACCGACCACGTGCACCGGCCAGCCGGCAGCCTGCAGGCCGGCCAGGTGCGCGGGGGGCAAGGTGAAGGCAATCACGTAGTCGTCGCCACCGGTGAGCGCGGCCTGTCGCGCACCTTCCAGGCCCAGCAGGCCCTGCAGCGCCGCACCCAGCGGCAGCTGTTCGAGCGACAGCACAATCGACACGCCCGAGGCCGTGGCAATGTGTCCGCAATCGGCCAGCAGGCCATCGGAGATATCCAGCGCCGCGCTGGCCTTGCCTCGCAGCGCCTGACCCAGCGCCAGTTGCGGTGGCGGCGACCAGTAGTGCGCCAGCAGCGGCTCGGCCAGCGCCACCGCCGCCTCGCGTTCGCCAAGCACCAGCGGCAAGGCCCCGGCAGCGTTGCCCAGCTCACCGCCGACACACACCAGGTCACCAGGCCGCGCACCGCTGCGCGTCAGGGCCTGGCCGGCAGGCACGCGGCCGAACACGGTCATGGTCAGGCTCAGCGGCCCATGGGTGGTGTCCCCGCCTACCAGGCTCAGGCCGCATTGTCGGGCCATCAGGTTCAGACCCTGGG
Source organism: Pseudomonas palmensis (assembly GCF_049942755.1). Classification (NCBI taxonomy): domain Bacteria; kingdom Pseudomonadati; phylum Pseudomonadota; class Gammaproteobacteria; order Pseudomonadales; family Pseudomonadaceae; genus Pseudomonas; species Pseudomonas palmensis. Next base: position 2,866,285 of record NZ_CP187958.1, on the reverse strand, counting down.
CATAGGCCTTCAACCAATCGGCGTGAACCGTCGGCAGGGTCAGGGCAAGGGTAAAGGCCACGGGGGTGGCGCCCATGGCTGCCAGGTCACTGGCAGCCACCGCCAGCGAGCGCTGGCCGAGCAGGAACGGTTCGCACACAGCCGGGAAATGCACCCCGGCCACCAGCGTGTCGGTGGACACGGCCAGTTGCTCGCCGGCCGGCAGCGCCAGCAGGGCGCAATCGTCGCCGATCCCCAGGGCGACCCCGTCGCCGGCCTGCGCACAGGGCGCGGCGGCGAAGTAGTGGCGGATCAGCTCGAATTCACCCATGGGCAGGCAGCGCCGCAATCAGCGCTTGAACGCCTTCACTTCGGCTTCGCGCAGCCGCGGTGCGAGCTTGTCGAGCACACCGTTGACGAACTTGTGCCCGTCAGTGGCGCCGTACACCTTGGCCAGCTCGATACCTTCGTTGATGACCACGCGATAAGGCACGTCGACCCGCTTGATAAGCTCCCAGGTGGACAGGCGCAGCACCGACAGCTCGACCGGATCGAGCTCTTCGAGCACGGTGTCCAGGCAAGGCGCGAGGGCCTTGTCGATTTCTTCCTTGATCGCCGGCACGCCGTGCAGGATCTCGCGGAAGTAGGCACCGTCGACATCGGTGAAATCGTTATCGACCCGGAACTGCGCTTCGATCTCGTTCAGCGAGTGCTTGGCCATGTGCCACTGGTACAGCGCCTGGGTCGCGAGCTTGCGGGCTTCGCGACGCTTGGCGCTCTTGGAGGGCTTGCCAGCATCCGCAGGTTTTGGATCGCGCGGGTTGAAACGATCGCTTTCGTCGCTAATCACTTGGCCTCCAACTGCGCCAGCAGGCTGACCATTTCCAGGGCGGACAGGGCCGCTTCGGCGCCCTTGTTGCCGGCCTTGGTGCCGGAACGCTCGATGGCCTGTTCGATCGAATCGACGGTCAGGACACCGAAGGCAACCGGCACGCCGAACTCCATGGACACCTGGGCCAGGCCCTTGGTGCATTCGCCCGCCACGTATTCGAAGTGCGGGGTGCCACCACGGATCACGGCGCCCAGGGCGATGATCGCGGCGTATTCGCTCTGCTGGGCGACCTTCTGTGCCACCAGCGGAATCTCGAACGCACCCGGTGCACGGATGATGGTGATGTCGCTTTCGCTCACGCCGTGGCGAACCAGGGCATCAACGGCACCGCTTACCAGGCTTTCGACGACGAAGCTGTTGAAGCGGCCAACCACCAAAGCATAGCGACCTTTGGGGGCAATGAAGGTACCTTCGATGGTCTTCAGGGACATTGCGGGGTTCTCATCTTAAAGAGCCAGGCCGCAACGGTGCGGCCTGTGGGAGTTTTGTTCCGGATCAACAGCGGGAAACCAGCCCCTGCTTTATTCGGAGGGCACGTATTCTACAACTTCCAGATCGAATCCGGATATCGCATTGAACTTCATTGGCGAACTCATCAGGCGCATCTTGCGTACGCCCAGGTCGCGCAGAATCTGCGAACCGGCACCCACGGTGCTGTAGGTGGTGGGTGTCTTGACCTGGCTGCTGTCGGCGCTTTCGCGGATATGCGCCAGCAGCACGTCGCCGTCCAGCGGGTGTCCGAGCAGCAGCACCACGCCGCTGCCGGCCTCTGCCACGGCGCTCATGGCGGCGCGCAGGCTCCAGCGGCCGGGCTGCTTGACCAGCAGCAGGTCGCGCAGCGGGTCCATGTTGTGCACCCGCACCAGGGTCGGTTCCTCGGCGCAGATCTTGCCCAGGGTCAGGGCCATGTGCACGTCGCCTTCGACCGAATCGCGGTAGGTCACCAGGTTGAACTGACCCAGTTCGCTGTCCAGCGGCTGCTCGGAAATCCGCTGAATGGTACGTTCGTGGATCATGCGGTAGTGGATCAGGTCGGCGATGGTGCCGATCTTGATGTTGTGCTCGGCGGCGAACACTTCCAGCTCGGCGCGACGCGACATGGTGCCATCGTCGTTCATCACCTCGCAGATCACCCCGCTCGGCTCGAAACCGGCCATGCGCGCCAGGTCGCAGGCCGCCTCGGTGTGGCCGGCACGGGCCAGGGTACCGCCGGGCTGGGCCATCAGCGGGAAGATGTGGCCCGGGCTGACGATGTCTTCGGCCTTGGCGTCCCGGGCGGCGGCGGCCTGCACGGTGCGCGCGCGGTCGGCGGCGGAGATGCCGGTGGTGACGCCTTCGGCAGCTTCGATCGAAACGGTGAACTTGGTGCCGAAGCCCGAGCCGTTGCGCGGGGCCATCAGCGGCAGCTTGAGCAGCTCGCAGCGCTCGCGCGACATCGGCATGCAGATCAGGCCACGGGCGTGCTTGGCCATGAAGTTGATGTGTTCGGCCTTGCAGCACTCGGCGGCCATGATCAGGTCGCCTTCGTTCTCGCGGTCTTCGTCATCCATCAGGATGACCATTTTGCCCTGGCGAATGTCTTCGACCAGTTCTTCGATGCTGTTGAGCGCCACGCGGCACCCCCTTCTAAATCAGGATTTCAGGTAGCCGTTGGCGGCCAGGAAACTTTCGGTGATGCCACCCTTGCCCGGCTCGGCGGCCTTGTCGCCCAGCAGCAGACGCTCCAGGTAACGGGCCAGCAGGTCGACCTCAAGGTTAACCCGACGCCCGGTGCGGTAGTCGGCCATGATGGTTTCAGCGAGGGTGTGCGGCACGATGGTCAGCTCGAACTCGGCGCCATCGACCTGGTTGACCGTGAGGCTGGTGCCATCGACGGTGATCGAGCCCTTGTGGGCGATGTACTTGGCCAGCTCGGCCGGCGCGCGCAGGCGGAACTGGATGGCGCGGGCGTTATCGCTGCGCGAGATGACCTCGCCGACACCGTCGACGTGGCCGCTGACCAGGTGGCCGCCCAGGCGGCTGCTGGGGGTCAGGGCCTTTTCCAGGTTGACCCGGCTGCCTACCTTGAAGTCGGCAAAGGCGGTGCAGTCGAGGGTTTCGCGGCTGACGTCAGCCCAGAAACCGTCGCCAGGCAGTTCGACGGCGGTCAGGCACACGCCGTTGACGGCGATGCTGTCGCCCAGTTTCACGTCGCCCAGGTCGAGCTTGCCGGTTTCGACATACACGCGCACGTCGCCGCCTTTGGGGGTGAGTGAACGGATGCTGCCGATGGATTCGATGATGCCGGTGAACATGAGTCCTCCTTCAGAACGGGTCGCGCAAGGCGCAGGCCGCGAATTATACGCCGGGCGCAGGCACAGGAATGGCAGTGACTCGCCAGTCATCGCCTACGGCGCGCATGTCGGTGATGTTGAGGGCCTGCGCTTCGCTCATTCTGGCCAGGGGCCAATCGAGCAATGGGCGGGCACTGGAGCCGAGAAACTTGGCAGCGATGAAGAGCTGGTATTCGTCCACCAGGCCCTGTTGCGCGAAGGCACCGGCCAGGCCCGGGCCGGCCTCCACCAGCACCTCGCTGGCACCACGCCGGGCCAGTTCGCGCAGCAGCGCGGGCAGGTCGACGTGCCCGTCGGTGCCGGGCAGGCTCAGCAGGTCATGGCCGGCCTGGGCGTACTGCGCAACTGGCGCGGCGGCCGTCACCACCAGCACCGGGCCGGCCTGGAAGAACGGCGCCGTCAGCGGCAGGCGCAGGCGCCCGTCGATGAGCACGCGCAACGGTGGGCGGGCCATCGCCAGGGCGGTGCTGTCGGCGTCCAGCCCAAGCTCGTCGGCGCGCACGGTCATGCGCGCGTTGTCGGCCAGCACGCTCTGGGCGCTGGTCAGCACCACGCTGGAGCGCGCGCGCAGACGCTGCACCGCCGAGCGTGCGGCCGGGCCGGTGATCCACTGGCTCTCGCCACTGGCCATGGCGGTGCGCCCGTCCAGGCTCATCGCCAGCTTGACCCGCACAAAGGGCAGGCCGTGTTCCATGCGTTTCAGAAAGCCCGGGTTGAGTGCGCGGGCCTCGGCCTCCAGCACACCGCTGGCAACCTCGATACCGACGTCGGCCAGGCGCTTGAGCCCCTGCCCCGCCACTTGCGGGTTGGGGTCCTGCATGGCCGCCACCACCCGCGCCACACCGGCCTTGACCAGCGCCTCGGCACACGGCGGCGTGCGCCCGTGGTGGCTGCACGGCTCCAGGGTCACATAGGCACAGGCGCCACGGGCCAGCTCGCCGGCCTGGCGCAGCGCGTGCACCTCGGCATGCGGTTCGCCGGCGCGTACGTGCCAGCCTTCGCCGACCACCTGCCCGTCACGCACGATCACGCAACCGACCCGCGGGTTGGGATGGGTGGAATAGAGACCCTTGCGCGCCAGTTCCAGCGCACGGGCCATGTAGTGGGCGTCGAGCACGTCGCGTTCGCTGGGCAGGCTCATTGCTTGGAAGGCTCGCGCGCCAGGCGGTCGATTTCTTCACGAAATTCGTCCAGGTCCTGGAAGCGGCGGTACACCGAGGCGAAGCGGATGTAGGCCACTTCGTCGAGCTTTTGCAGCTCGGCCATCACCAGTTCGCCGACGACCAGCGACTTGACCTCGCGCTCGCCGGTGGCGCGCAGCTTGTGCTTGATGTGGGCCAGCGCCGCTTCGAGGCGCTCGACGCTCACCGGGCGCTTTTCCAGCGCCCGCTGCATGCCGGCGCGCAGTTTTTCTTCGTCGAAGGGCTGGCGGCTGCCGTCGGTCTTGATCAGGCGCGGCAGCACCAGTTCGGCGGTTTCGAAGGTGGTGAAGCGCTCACCGCAGGCCACGCATTCGCGGCGACGGCGCACTTGTTCGCCCTCGGCAACCAGTCGCGAGTCGATGACCTTGGTGTCGTTGGCACCGCAGAAGGGACAGTGCATGGTGGCAGGCAACAAAAAAAGGGAGGGTCATGGTAGCGCATCCCACTGGCAAGACAAGCCAAAGCAGTTACCATCCAGTGAGGAAATATCCCCCCGAAGGAATTGATCATGCCCTTTAGAGCGCTCGTTGTGCTCAGTTTTGCCGCCCTGCTGGCCGCCTGCAGCAGCGATGAACCCAAGCCGGTGCTGGCCCCCAAGGCCCCGGTAGCGGCCAAGCAACCTGTGGCCCTGGGCCCGCTGCCGGCCTACCAGCGTGAAATCAGCGGCACCCTGCTCGGCATCCCGTCGGGCGCCGAGGTCGAGCTGGCGCTGCTGGTGGTCGACCCGCGCGGCCGCCCGCAACGCCTGCTGGCCAGCAGCAACCTGGACGCCAACGGCCAGGACCTGCCGTTCCAGCTGCGTTTCAACCCCGAGGCGTTCCCTGCCGGTGCGCGGGTGGAGCTGCGCGGGCGCGCCAGCCAGTCCGGGCAGTTGATCCTGCACCTGCAACCTGTGGCGGTCAGCAGCCCGCAAACCCAGGCCACCGGCCCGCTGCGCCTCGAAAAAGCGCCGTGACCGCGCCGATCCACCTGCAACAGGCGTTGAGCGGGCTGCTGGGGGACGCACGGCTGGTGGTCAGCGAGCTGCCGGCCTGCGACCTCAAGCTGTGGCTGATCGATGCGCACAACATGGACCGCGCGTTCAGCCCCGAGGAAACCCGGCGCATCCTGCACGAGCCGCCCTACTGGGCCTTCTGCTGGGCCAGCGGTCTGGCCATGGCGCGCTACCTGGCCGCCCGCCCCGAGTGGGTGGCCGGCAAACGCGTGCTGGACTTCGGCGCAGGCTCGGGCATTGCCGGCATCGCCGCCGCCCGCGCCGGGGCGCTTGAAGTGGTGGCCTGCGACCTCGACCCGCTGGCGCTGCAGGCAAGCCGCGCGAATGCCGCGCTCAACCAGGTGCAGTTGGGCTACTCCAGCGATTTCTTCGCCGAAGCCGACCGCTTCGACCTGGTGCTGGTGGCCGATGTGCTCTACGACCGCGCCAACCTGCCGCTGCTCGATGCGTTTCTCAGCCGCGGGCACCAGGCGCTGGTGGCCGACTCGCGGGTGCGCGACTTCCGTCACCCCCTGTACCGCCAGCTCGACACCCTGCATGCCCTGACCCTGCCAGACCTGGCCGAACCCCACGAATTCCGCCAGGTGAGCCTGTACCACGCCAGCCGCAGCGCTTTATAGTGTTGCCATTCAAGGATTTGCGAGAGTCGCGATGAGCCAGGAAACCCCGTACATCTTCAATGCCACCAGCGCCGACTTCGACCAGTCGGTGATCCAGAACTCCCACGTCAAACCCGTGCTCGTCGACTTCTGGGCCGACTGGTGCGCGCCGTGCAAGGTGCTGATGCCGCTGCTGGAGAAAATCACCGCCGAATACCGGGGTGAGCTGCTGCTGGCCAAGGTCAACTGCGATGTGGAACAGGACATTGTCGCGCGCTTCGGTATCCGCAGCCTGCCGACGGTGGTGCTGTTCAAGGATGGCCAGCCGGTCGACGGCTTTGCCGAGGCACGCCCGGAGTCGGAAATCCGCGCAATGCTCGAACCGCATGTGCAACTACCGCCACCGGCGGCGGCCGACCCGCTGGTAGTGGCCCAGGGGCTGTTTGCCGAGGGACGCTTCAGCGAGGCCGAGGCGCTGCTCCGGGCCCTGCTGACCGAAGACAACAGCAATGCCGCGGCACTGATCCTGTATGCCCGTTGCCTGGCCGAGCGTGGCGAGCTGGGCGAAGCGCAGACCGTGCTCGATGCGGTCAAGAGCGATGAGCACAAGGCTGCACTGGCCGGTGCCAAGGCGCAGCTGACGTTCCTCAAGCAGGCCGCCAGCCTGCCGGACGTGGCAGACCTGAAGTCACGCCTGGCACAGAACGCCGAGGATGACGAGGCGGCGTATCAGCTGGCAGTGCAGCAGCTCTCGCGCCAGCAGTACGAGGCGGCGCTGGACGGGCTGCTGAAACTGTTCAAGCGCAACCGCGGGTATGAAGGCGGCCTGCCGCACAAGACCCTGCTGCAGGTGTTCGACCTGCTGGGCAACGAGCACCCGCTGGTGCTGGATTACCGCCGCAAGCTGTTTGCTGCGTTGTACTGAGGTCAACCGCCCGCTCCCACAAGGTTACCTACCCGCGCTGTGGGAGCGGGCTTGACCCGCGATGGGATCAACGCGGTGTTCAGCCGACCCAGTGATAGACCGGCGCATCCGCCCCGCTTTCCACCCTCACCTCGCTGCTATGGCGCAAACGCACCAGCAGGCGCTTGCCGGCCGCCGTATTGCCCGCCAGCCCCTCCAGCGCCTCCAGCAACTGGGGCCCGTTCAACTGACCGGCCTTGCGCAACACCTCGCGCGCCGCCTGCCACACTGCATCGTCCGGTCGAACCGGCGCCGTCGGTACAGCAGCGGCAACCGGCGGCACCCCGGCCGCCTGCAACTGCCCGCCCAACTGCGCCCACTCATGGGGCTCCAGCTCCACGCTCAAATCCACCGGCCATTCGCCGATGTGTCCACGAATACGCACGTTCGCACCCTCCACTCGATCAGGCGCCCATGCTCCCACGAAGTTTCATCCAGCGACACTGGTACGCAGTCGACAAGTTGTTATAACATTTCGAAACTCTTTCAGCGCCTTCCGGAGTTCCGCCCATGCGTCGTCTGCTGCTTGCCTTGCCGTTTGCCCTGCTGCCCCTGAGTCTGGTTTACGCCCATGACGACCATGACCATGAACATGGCAGCCTGGGCGCCCATGAACATGGCGTGGCGCACCTGAACGTCGCACTCGACGGCAATGCCCTGGAGCTGGAATTCGACAGCCCGGCGATGAACCTGGTGGGCTTCGAACATGCCGCCACTTCTGCCACCGACAAGGCCAAGGTCGCGGCCGTGCGCGCCCAGCTCGAAACACCCCTGGCGCTGTTCGGCCTGAACAAGGCAGCCGGTTGCAGCGAAACCGACCAGGACCTGCAAAGCCCGCTGTTCGGCGACAAGCCGGTGCATGACGAGGATGGCGACGCCCACGATCACGAACACAGCGACATCAACGCCCATTACAAACTCGAATGCACCACCCCGGCACAGCTCACCCGCCTGGACCTGGCGCCACTGTTCAAGGCCTTCCCCGCCACCCAGAAGATCCAGCTGCAACTGGTGGGCCCCAATGGCCAGAAGGGCGTGGACCTGACCCCGACCCGCAGCGCGATCGACTTCTGACATGGGCCAGGCACTGATCGAACTGTCCCGGCTGGGTTTCGCCTGGCCCGGCCAGCCTGAGCTGCTGGACATCCCGGCGTTGCGCCTGCAGGCCGGCGAGTCGCTGTTCCTCAAGGGCCCCAGCGGCAGTGGCAAGACCACCCTGCTGGGCCTGCTGGGCGGGGTGCAGAAGGCCGACCGCGGCAGCATCCGCCTGCTCGGCCAGGAGCTGGGCGCGCTCAGCCAGGGCCAGCGCGACCGTTTTCGCGTCGATCATACCGGCTACATCTTCCAGCAGTTCAACCTGCTGCCGTTTCTGTCGGTACGCGAAAACGTCGAGCTGCCGTGCCGTTTCTCGCGCAGCCGGGCGCAACGCGCCGGCCAGCGCTACGGCAGTGTGGACAAGGCCGCCGCCAGCCTGCTCGCCCATCTGGGCCTGAAGGACCCGGCACTGCTGGCACGGCGCGCCGACAGCCTGTCGATCGGTCAGCAGCAACGGGTGGCCGCCGCCCGCGCGCTGATCGGCCAACCCGAGCTGGTGATTGCCGACGAGCCGACTTCGGCGCTCGATGCCGACACCCGTGAAGCCTTCATCCGCCTGCTGTTCGCCGAATGCCGCGCAGCCGGCTCCAGCCTGTTGTTCGTCAGCCACGACCAGAGCCTGGCACCGCTGTTCGATCGCCAGCTGTCGCTTGCCGAACTCAACCGCGCCGCGCGCCCTGCCAGCGACCTGGAGGCCTGATGTACCTGCTCCGCCTTGCCCTGGCGAGTCTCGCCAACCGCCGCTTCACTGCCCTGCTCACCGCCTTCGCCATCGCCCTGTCGGTGTGCCTGCTGCTGGCGGTGGAGCGGGTACGCACCGAGGCCCGCGCCAGTTTTGCCAGCACCATCAGTGGCACCGACCTGATTGTCGGTGCGCGCTCGGGCTCGGTGAACCTGCTGCTGTACTCGGTGTTTCGCATCGGCAACGCCACCAACAACATCCGCTGGGACAGCTTCGAGCACTACGCCAGCAACCCGCGGGTGAAGTGGGCCATCCCGATCTCGCTGGGCGACTCGCACCGCGGTTACCGGGTGATGGGCACCACCGGAGCCTACTTCGAGCATTACCAGTACGGGCGCAAGCAGCACCTGCAGCTGGCCAGCGGGCGTGCCTTCGCCAGCGACCCGTTCGAGGTGGTGCTGGGCGCCGAGGTGGCCGACGCGCTGCATTACAAACTCGGCGACAAGCTGGTGCTGGCCCATGGCGTGGCCGCCATCAGCCTGGTCAAGCATGACGACAAGCCGTTCACCGTGGTGGGCGTGCTGCAACGCACCGGCACCCCGGTGGACCGCACCCTGCACATCAGCCTTGGCGGCATGGAGGCGATCCACGTCGACTGGCACAACGGCGTGCCCGCCCGCGGCGCCGGCCGCGTCAGCGCCGAACAGGCCCGTGGCATGGACCTCACACCCAAGGCCATCACCGCGTTCATGCTGGGCCTGAACAACAAGATCAGCACCTTCACCCTGCAACGCGAGATCAACGAGTTTCGCGGCGAGCCGCTGTTGGCGATTCTGCCCGGCGTGGCCCTGCAGGAGCTGTGGAGCCTGATGGGCACCGCCGAACAGGCGCTGTTCGTGGTGTCTCTGTTCGTGGTGCTGACCGGCCTGATCGGCATGCTCACGGCGATCCTCACCAGCCTCAACGAGCGCCGCCGCGAAATGGCCATCCTGCGCTCGGTGGGTGCACGCCCCTGGCATATTGCAGGGCTGCTGGTGATGGAGGCGTTCACCCTGGCGCTGGCGGGGATTGCCGCCGGGCTGGGCCTGCTCTACCTTGGCATCGCCCTGGCCCAGGGCACGGTGCAGGCCAACTACGGCCTGTACCTGCCGCTGGCGCTGCCCAGCGCCCACGAGTGGAACCTGCTGGGGATCATCCTCGGCGCCGCCGTGCTGATGGGCAGCATTCCGGCCTGGCGGGCCTACCGCCAGTCGCTGGCCGACGGTTTGTCCATTCACCTGTGAGAACGCCCGTGATACGTCGTGCCCTGCTGTTGTTGCTGTTGATTGCCCCGCCCCTGTGGGCAGGTGAGCCGCGCACGCTGGAATGGCCGCAATTGATCCCCGAGGGCGCACCGGTGATCGTGCCGCAGATGACCCCACTGCACGACCTTTCGCAGTTGAGCAACGCGCTGGCCGGCGAAAGCGGCCCGGCGGCGCAGCAGCAGGCGCCCGACGCGCCGGTGGTGAAGGCACTGGATGGCCAGCAGGTGAAGCTGCCGGGCTACATCGTGCCACTGGAAGTCAGCGAGGAAGGCCGTACCACCGAGTTCCTGCTGGTGCCGTACTACGGCGCGTGCATTCACGTGCCGCCCCCACCGTCGAACCAGATCGTGCACGTGTTCAGCGAAATCGGCATCAAGGTCGAGGAGCTGTACCAGCCCTACTGGATCGAGGGGCCGATGCAGGTCAAGGCTTCCAGCAGCGAGCTGGCCGAGGCCGGCTACCAGATGGAAGCCGAGAAGATCTACGCCTATGAACTACAATAGAAGCCCCGCGCCAGGGCGTTTGCGGTTTCATTGAGCTGCGTCAAGAATCACCGCCTGTCAGCTCCTTACCATTGGACACATTAAATTCTAAACGTCCTTTGGGAGCTTCCATGAACAAGTCCTTGCTCAGCGCCTCGCTCATTGCCCTCGCGCTTGCAGCCCCTGTTGCCCACGCCCACCAGGCGGGCGATTTCATTCTGCGTGCCGGTGCGATCACCACCGCACCGAACGAAGACAGCGGCGATATCAAGCTCGACGGCACCAAGGTTGGCGGCACCAAGGCCACCCTGGACAGCGACACCCAGCTGGGCCTGGCCTTTGCCTACATGCTGACCGACCACATCGGCCTGGAACTGCTGGCAGCCACCCCGTTCCAGCACGAAGTGGGCGTCAAGGGCCTGGGCGCGGGCCTGGACGGCAAGCTGGCGAACATCAAGCAACTGCCACCGACCCTGTCGCTGCAGTACTACCCGATGGAGCCGACCTCCAAGTTCCAGCCTTACGCCGGTATCGGTCTTAACTACACCCTGTTCTTCGATGAAGACCTGAGCAGCAGCCGCAAGGCCCAGGGCTTCAGCAACATGAAGCTCAAGGACTCGGTCGGCCTGGCCGGCCAACTGGGCATGGACTACATGCTGACCGACAACCTGCTGGTCAACGCCGCGGTCTGGTACGTGGACATCGACACCAAGGCCACCATCGACGGCCCAAGCGCGCTGGGCGTGGGCAAGACCAAGGTGAGCGTGGATGTGGACCCATGGGTCTACATGGTGGGTGTGGGTTACAAGTTCTGACCATGAAAAAGCCCCGATCATTCGGGGCTTTTTTTTGGCTGCGATTCCCGTCAGGGAGATACCGCCTGCAGGAGCCGGCGTTGCCGGCGAAGCTTTTTACGTTCAGCGCCCCAGCAGGTGCGCCAGCCCATCGGCCAGTGGCGTCGGCTCGGGCAGGTCGAAGCGCGCCAGCAGCCGCGCATTGTCGGCCCGCGAATGACGGATATCACCCGCGCGCGCCGGCCCGTGATTGACCTCGGGCAACGGCCCTACCACCTTGCGCAGTGCCTCGAGCAACTGGTTCAGCGTGGTGGCGCGGTTCAGCCCCACGTTCACCGCGCCCTCCTGCACCTGCGCCTGTTCCAGCGCCTGCACCAGCACCGCCACCAGGTCGGCCACATACAGGAAGTCACGGGTCTGCTCGCCATCGCCAAACAGGTTGATCGGCGTGCCGTTGAGGGCGCGCTCGCAGAAAATGCTGATCACTCCCGAATACGGCGACGACGGGTCCTGGCGCGGGCCGAAGATATTGAAGAAGCGGAACACCACCGGCTCCAGCCCATGCTGGCGGCGATAGAAGTCCAGGTACTGCTCGCTGGCCAGCTTGTCCACCGCATAGGGTGTCAGCGGCGCCTTGGGCGTGTCCTCGTCGATGGCCTGGCCTTCACCGTTGTTGCCGTACACCGCAGCGCTGGAGGCGAACAGCACGCGCTTGATGCCGGCCACACGCATCGCCTCGCACACGTTCAGCGTGCCGATGAAGTTGCTCTGGTGGGTCCTGACCGGGTCTTCCACAGAGGCCTGCACCGAGGCCACCGCCGCCAGGTGCACCACGGCCTGGCAGCCCTCGGCGGCCCGGGCCACCAGGGCGGCATCGGCCACGTCGCCCTCGATCAGTTGCAGACGCGGGTTGTCCAGCTGCAGGTTCAGACGCCGACCGGTAGACAGGTCGTCGAGCACGCGCACCGCGTACCCCTTGGCCAGCAGCGCGTCGCTCAGGTGGGAGCCGATGAAGCCGGCCCCCCCGGTAATCAGGATAGGAGCATCAGCCATGACGATAGAACCGGTCCAGTAGGGTCGGCAGGCCGGCGCGCCAGGCACGCGGCTTGATGCCGAAGGTGTGGAGGATTTTCTTGCAGGCCAGCACCGCGTGCTGGGGTTCTTCGGCAGCATCCGGGCGGGCGGCGTGGGCCTGCGCAGTGGGCGCTTCGACGGCCAGCTGACGCAGTTGCCCGGCTTCGCTGAGGATCGCCTGACCCAGCGCCAGCGGCGTGGTCGCCTCGTTGCCGGCGTAATGGTAGGTGCCCCACAGTGGCGCGCCACAGTCCAGTTGCTTGAGCACCGCCAGGATCACCCGCGCTGCATCGTCGACCGGGGTCGGGTTGCCACGCCGGTCGTCGGCCAGCAGCAGTTCCTGCGAGTGCTCGGCGCGGGTCAGAAAACGCCCCAGCACGCCGTCGACGCTGTCGTCGAGCACCCAGCCAAAGCGCAGCAGCACGTGCTGCGGGCAGGTCGCGCGCACGCTCTGTTCGATGCGCCACAACGCCTGGCCACGTTGGCCGAGCGGTACCGGCTCGTCCTTTTCGCTGTAGGCCGTGGCCCGCGAACCGTCGAATACCCGGTAGCTGGAGGGTTGCAGCAAGATGATGTTGTGGTGCTGGCACAGTTCGGCCAGGCGCTCGACCGCACGCTCCTGCGAAGCCAGGCGCTGCTCGCTCACCGATTCGGCCTGGAACCAGTCGAAGTAGTAGGCCAGATTGATAAGCGCATCGGGGCGGGTGTCATCGAGCAGCTGGGTCAGGCTCGCGGCATCCCAGCCCTGGTCAGGTGGGCGCGGCGCCAGAAAGCCGATATCTTCCTCGGCCCCGAGGCGAATCAGCGCTTGCCCAAGGGCATTTCCACCACCCAACAGCATCAGGCGCATTCGCATAGAGTCAGCAGGTCCGGTCAGATAAATTGAGGGAAAGCGGATATTTTGCGGCTTCCAGCAGGCGAAGTCCAACGCGGGGCCGACTGGCGCCAAAGTCTAGAGTGTGTCAGCGCAAAGTGTGACGGGTTCAACGTAGTTCAAGAAATAACCTGCGCGCCCACCAGAAATGCCCGACTGCATCTACTGTAAAAGCGTCAGCCTCGCTGGTTCATGTCGACTTGTCGACCCTTCACCCCGGGCAAGAGGACCGCTTCATGCCGATCAAGACGGCCGCACACGGACGTGAGCGTTGGCAATTCGACGAACCCAGCCCGGGCCGCGAGTGCCTGGTGGTCGAAACGTTCGACGGCTACAGCCAGGAAGGTCGCCTGCTGATCCCCGATATCGAGCACGCGCCGCCGCTGTTCATGCTCGGCGGCGCACGCAGCGACTTCACCCACCTCAACCCGCTGCTGTACCGCCTGCAGGCCCTGGGCATCGGCTCGCTGACCGGCAACCTGTCGGGGCACAGCCTGGCCAGCCTGCCGGGGGCCCGGGCGCCGTCGCTGCACACCAACCTGGCCGAGGCGCTGCGCTTCTTTCGCCACGTCGAGCATCGCTGCAACACCGTGATCGGCCACAGCCTGGGCGCAGCGCTGGCGCTGAAAGTGGCAGCGCACCATGCACGCCAGGTGAACAAGCTGGTGCTGCTGTGCCCGGCGGTCTATGCCGACAGCGCCTACGATGCCCCGTTCGGCCCGGCCTTCACCCGCGCCATCAGCACCCCGCACGGGTTTCTCGACAGCGACAGCTACAAATTCCTGCGCAGCTATCGCGGCCAGGTGCTGCTGGTGCTGGGACAGTACGATGGCCTGCTGGCCGCCCACCACGGGCGAACCCCGGGCACGTCGGCAGGCCATGTGGAAATCGACGGCATGCTGCGCTACAGCCCGATCCCGGCCGAAGTCATCCAGGCGCTGAGCGACACCCTACCCCCCGGGCATTTCGAACAGCTGACCCTGCCCGACTGCGACCACGGCATCGCCGCACACCTGCGCGCCCATCCCCCACAGGCCGGGGCCCTGGCGCAGCAGGTGGCGGCATTCATTCGCCGCTGAGCACGGCGCCCTTCACTCGATCTCGAACAGGCCGTTGCGAATCGGCCCGACGTTGAGCCGTGCGCGCACATCGTCATCGATGCGCGGGTCATCCGGGCGGTACAGCCGGACCTGGCGGTAGGCATTGATGCGGTTGATTTCCGGGCCCAGGTATTCCCACACCACGCGGGTACACGCCGGAGTGCGCCGGTCACCGCTGGAGACGCCGGTCTTGAGGCCGTTGAGCCGGGTGATGCGGCTCTTGAAGCTGGGAATCAGGATGGTCTGGCTCATCTCGTTGACCGTCAGCGATTCGTAGTCGATCAGAAACACCCGGTCCTGCAACTGAAAGGCCGCGCCCAGATAGCGGCAGCGCACCCAGTCTTCGGCCTGCACGTCGGTGCTGCTGGAGCGCTCCTGGCGTTCCTGGCGCTCGAACAGGAACGTGCCGCGTTCTTCGCGCAGGTGCACCAGCGACAGCAGGATGCTGCCCGGCACCGACATGCAGTTGGAATATTCGAAGTAGTAGCCGCAGTAGCGCGACAGATTGCCCTCGTGCTCGCGCAGCGGGCGCAGCAGTTCCAGCAACGGGTCGGCCTGGGCCGGGCTGGCAAGCGCCGAGCTGCGCGCACCGATCAGGCGCGCGAACTGTTCTGGCGGCAGGCCCAGTTCGTAGTCCTCGACGCCGAAGAAGTCGCCGATGCGCTTGAGGTTGTACGCCGTCGGCTGGCTCTGCCCGCTCAGGTACTTGTTGAACTGCGCCCGGTTGATCGACAGCTGCCGGCAAACCTCGGAAATAGAGCGGTAATGGCTGCACGCCAGCTTGAGGTTGGGGCCCAGGTGTTGACTCATTGATCAGGTACCGATTGATGCGATAGGCGCCAGTTTAGCATCAGGTCGCATCAATTCAGAGCAACCCGCGAAATTGTAACGACGTTTGTCATGACCAACCATGCGCCCCCAGGCAAACGGCGCACGCCGTCAGCCACTGTCATTCAGAACAAGAACCGAGGTCACGCCATGCTCGAAGTGCTCAACGATTTCCTTTCGGGGAAGCTCCTTATCGTGCTTATCGTCGGACTGGGAAGCTATTTCACCCTGCGCTCGCGATTTGTGCAGTTTCGCCATTTCATCCATATGTTCGGCGTATTCAAGGAATCGTTGCGCGGCCAGGCGGGCCAGTTGAGTTCGTTCCAGGCACTGATGCTGAGCCTGGCCGGGCGCGTGGGTGCCGGCAACATCGCCGGTGTCGGTATCGCCGTGACCCTGGGCGGCCCGGGCGCGGTGTTCTGGATGTGGGTGACGGCGCTGGTGGGCATGTCCAGCAGCTTCTTCGAATGCACCCTGGCGCAGGTCTACAAGCGCGCCGACGGTGATGGCCTATACCGCGGCGGCCCGGCCTACTACATCCTGCACGGCCTCAACCTGCGCGCCATGGCAGTGGTGTTCTCGGTGTTGCTGCTGGTGACCTATGGCTTCGCCTTCAACGGCCTGCAGTCGTACACCGTGACCCACTCGCTGCAGAACGCCTTCGGCTTCGCCCCGGAGCACACCGGGATTGCCCTGGCCGTGCTGCTGGCCATCGTGTTCCTGGGCGGGATCAAGCGCATCGCCTCGGTGTCCGACCTGCTGGTGCCGGTCAAGACCCTGGCCTACATCGGCGTTACCCTGTACGTGATCGGCAGCCAGATCGAACACGTGCCGGCCATGCTCGAAACCATCTTCAAGAGCGCCTTCGGCCTGGACCCTGCATTCGGCGGCCTGCTGGGCAGTGCCATCGTGATGGGCGTCAAGCGTGGCGTGTTCGCCAACGAAGCGGGCCTTGGCAGTGCGCCCAACGTGGCCGCCGTGGCGGCAGTGAAACACCCGGGCGCCCAGGGCGTGGTGCAGGCATTCAGCGTGTTCCTCGATACCTTCGTGATCTGCACCTGCACCGCGCTGCTGATTCTGCTGTCGGGCTTCTACACCCCGGGCTTCGAAGGTGACGGCATCGTGCTGACCCAGAACTCGCTGGCTGCCGTGGTCGGTGACTGGGGTCGCCTGTTCGTCAGCGTGGCGCTGTCGCTGTTCGTGTTCACCTGCATCCTCTACAACTACTACCTGGGCGAAAACAGCCTGCAGTTTCTGACCCGCAACCGTGCGGTGCTGATGGTCTACCGTGCCCTGGTGCTGGCGCTGATCGTGTGGGGCTCGGTGCAGAACCTGTCGACCGTGTTCGCCTTCGCCGACATCACCATGACGTGCCTGGCCTTCGTCAACCTGATCGCCCTGGCGCTGCTGTTCAAGATCGGCCTGCGCGTGATGCGCGACTACGACGACCAGCGCAAGGCAGGCATCAAGCAGCCGGTATTCGACTCGGCCAGGTTCCCCGACCTGGACCTGGACACCCAGGCCTGGCCTGCTGTCCAGCCCGCTGAAAGCGTACGCCCTGCCAGCGTGGGCGAAGCTCAAGCTCAAGCGCAACGCTGAGCAACCCTGTGCCGCCGCCCCGTTCGCGGGCGGCAGCCGATTCGCGATGCCCCTTTCTCACCTGCCTGGAATGCTCACCATGCGCGCGGTCAAGAACCTTCTCGTCCTCTACACCGGCGGCACCATCGGCATGCTGCAAACGCCCCATGGCCTGGCGCCGGCCGGTGGCTTCGAGGCACGCATGCGCGCCTGGCTGGACACGCACCCGACGCCACCCCGGGTGCACTGGCGCCTGCAGGAGATGTCACCGCTGCTCGACAGCGCCAACATGCAGCAGGCCAACTGGCTGGCCATGCAGGCGGCCATCGTCACGGCGGTGACGCGTGATGGCCACGACGGCATCCTGCTGCTGCACGGCACCGACACCCTGGCCTACAGCGCAGCAGCGTTGTCGTTCCTGCTGCTGGGGCTGGATGTGCCGGTAGTGCTCACCGGCTCGATGCTGCCGGCCGGCGCACCGCACAGCGACGCCTGGGACAACCTGCACGGCGCCCTGGCCCTGTTCGAAAGCGGCCTGCAAAGCGGCGTGCAGCTGTATTTCGCAGGCCAGCTGCTGCACGGCGCACGGGCCAGCAAACTGCGCAGCGAGGCCTTCGATGCGTTTGCCGCGCCGGCGCGCCACCGCGAAGGCAGCCGCGCCAGCGCGTTGCCCGCGGTACTCGGCTATGCCCAACCGCGGGTGCCGGTGAAACTGGCGGTGCTGCCGGTGTACCCCGGCTTGCAGGCCGAGCAGGTGCAGGCACTGGTGGTGAGCGGCGTGCGCGGCCTGCTGCTTGAATGCTATGGCAGCGGCACCGGCCCATCGGAAGATGCAGCACTGATGCAGGCGTTGCAGAAGGCGCGCCAGGGTGGCGTGCTGATTGCCGCCATCAGCCAGTGCATCGAGGGCAGTGTGCTGTTCGATACCTACGCCGCCGGCAGCCGCCTGCGCGAGACCGGCCTGGTATCGGGCGGCGGCATGACCCGCGAGGCGGCGCTGGGCAAGCTGTTCGCCCTGCTGGGCGCGGGGCTGGACATCGACACCGCCGAGCACTGGTTCGCCCTGGACCTGTGCGGTGAACGGGTGGCCTGAGGCACTGCGAAAAATGGCGGAAGGCAGCCGGAGTCGAACCTGCCCGGGAACGGCTGCCGTCCCCAACCGGGTTTGAAGCCCGGCCGCGCCACCGGGCGCGATTGCCTTCCTTGAATTCAGTTGTCGCCCGGTTGAGCCAGGGCATTGTCGCGGCGAATGCGACGCTGGTCGCCCAGGCGCCGGGTCAGGCCGATGCGATCGAAGTACTCCAGCACCTGGATGCTGCGCTTGCGCCCGATACCCAGCGCATCACGAAAAACCGTCACCTGCACCTCATCACCCGCCATGCGCAACAGCATAGCCGCCATTTGCCGCACTGTGGCCTCGGGAAAGAACAGATCGCGCACCACCTGGTGCACCTGGCCCAGACGCGCCATCTTGCGCAGCAGCAGCCGTACCTCGGCTTCTTCGCTGCCGGTGGCGCGGGCCAGGTCGCGCACCCAGGGCGGATCGAAACGCGCCGCCAGCAGCAACGGTTGCACCTGTTGCCAGAGCGCCGTGTCGGCCTCGTTCAGGCGCGCCTGGTGCGTGGGCAGGTGCAGCCACGGGCCGCTGCTGGCAATCGCCTGCTCGCCCAGCAACTCGTCCACCAGGCTGATGAACGCCGGCCGCTCCAGTGCCAGGCTGGCGAAACGGCGCAGGCGGTCGCGGTCAGGGCCGAGCTGGTCGGGTTCGAGCTCGTGAAAGCGCGCCAGTTGCGCCAGCACCCGGGCCTTGAGCGCCTGCCATTGCGTCGTGTCGAACAGCAGCGGCCCCTGCCGCGTGGCCACCACCTGCACCTGCGCATCCAGCCGCCAGTGGCTGCGCAAGCGATTGAACTGGCGCTCCAGGCGCTGCGGGTCGAGCCCACCCGTGCCTTGCGCAAGCAGCGCCGGCAAGGCCTGTTCCAGGCTGTCGGCCGCCGCCATTGCCTGCAGCTGCGCCAGCCGCTGCGGGCTGCGGCGCTGGCGGGCCGGGGCAAACGGATCGAGTACGCGCCCGCCGCCAAGGGTGCGCTGGGCACTCTGGTCGCGCAGCACCACGGGGTCGCCATGCACCGCCTGCACCGGCGCGTTGACCAGCAGCTGCGCGAACATGCGCGCCCCGGGCGCCAGCCGCTCGCCCTCCAGCAATGCCACGCGGGCGGTGACATCCTGGGTGCCCAGGTGCAGGTGCACCGGGCTGAAATGCTCGAGTGCACGGGCTTCCCCGGCCAGCAGGTGCAGTTCGATATCCAGCCGCTGAGTAGGCGCATACAGCCACTCGGCCAGCAGCCAGTCACCGCGGTGGATATGCTCCAGCGCCAGCCGCTCGGCGCTGATGTTCAGGGCCACGCGCTGCCCGGCGAAGGCCTGGGTCGCGACCTGGTTCTGCGCGTGCAGGCCGCGCACCCGCACCGGTTTGCCCGCCTTGCCCAGCAACAGGCTGTCGCCCACCTGAACCTGCCCGGACAACGCAGTGCCCGTGACCACGATACCGGCCCCGGCCACGCTGAAGGCCCGGTCGATGGCCAGGCGAAAAGCGCCACCCTGGCTACGCGGCTGCAGGGCGTGCTGCGCGGCGAGCAATGCCTGACGCAGTGCCTCGATACCCTGGCCGCTGGCACTCGACACCGCGAACTGCGCCGCCCCGGCATACGGTCCCGGCGCAAGCAGCCCGCGCACCTGGGCCTGCACCGCCTGCACCCGCGCCGGCTCGACCCGGTCGCATTTGGTGATGGCCACCAGCGCCTGCGCGATGCCCAGCAGTTCGACAATGGCCAGGTGCTCGCGGGTCTGGGGCATCACCCCGTCGTCGGCCGCCACCACCAGCAGCACCAGGTCGATACCCTGGGCGCCGGCCAGCATGTTGTGGATAAACCGCTCGTGGCCCGGCACGTCGACAAAGCCGGTCAACGGCGCATCCGCCGCCAGCGCTGCATAACGGTAGCCAAGGTCGATGGTGATGCCGCGTTCACGCTCTTCGCGCCGATGATCGCCAGCCTGGCCGGTGAGGGCTTCGAGCAGCGCGGTCTTGCCATGGTCGATGTGCCCGGCGGTGCCGACGATCACGTGGGCAGTACCGCCAATTGCGCCAGCTGCGCCAGCCACGCGGGTTCGTCATCCAGCTGGCGCAGGTCGAGCCACAGCGCGTCGTCGTCCAGGCGCCCGAGCACCGGGACGGGCAACGCGCGCAAGGCCGCTTCCAGCGCCAGCAGGCTGCGCCCGCGCAGGCGCTTGGACACCTGTGGGCGCATGCACAGCGCAGCACTGGGAAGGCGTGCCACCGGCTGGCTGCCGCTGCCGATCATGCCCAGTGCAGGCAGCACGGCAACGCTCCACGACGCGCCCAACGCCTGTGCCATGCGCGGCGCCAGGCGTTCGGCCTGGGCCAGGATCTCGGCTTGCGGCCGGGTCAGCAGGCGCAGGCTGGGCAGGCGCTCGGCCAGGCGGTCGGGGTCGCGGTACAGGCCCAGCACCGCTTCCAGCGCGGCGAGGGTCAACTTGTCGACCCGCAGGGCACGCTTGAGCGGGTTCTTCTTGATGCGCGCGATCAGCGCCTTGCTGCCCACGATGATCCCGGCCTGCGGACCGCCGAGCAGCTTGTCGCCGCTGAAGGTGACGATATCGGCGCCATCGGCCAGGGCCTGACGCACCGTGGGTTCGGCGGGCAGGCCCCAGCGGGTCAGGTCGATCAGGCTGCCGCTGCCCAGGTCTTCGAGCAGCGGCAGGCCGTGCTGGTGGGCCAGTTGCGCCAGCTCGGCGGTGGGCACATGGCTGGTGAAGCCTTCAATGCTGTAGTTGCTGCAATGCACGCGCATCAGCAGGCCGCTGCGCGGGTTGATTGCCGCTTCGTAGTCGCGGGCGTGGGTGCGATTGGTGGTGCCCACCTCGTGCAGCCTGACCCCGGCGCGGGCCATGATGTCGGGGATGCGGAACGCACCACCGATCTCGATCAGTTCACCGCGCGAAATGATGCCCTCCTTGCGCGCGCCCAGGCTGTTGAGCGCCAGCAGCACGGCGGCGGCATTGTTGTTGACCACGGTCACGGCCTCGGCGCCGGTGAGCTCGCGGATCAGGCCTTCGATCAGGTCGTCACGGTCGCCGCGCTTGCCGCTGTCCAGGTCGAACTCGAGGTTGAGGGGGTGGCGCGCGGCAAGCTGGACGGCCTCGATGGCGGCTTCGGGCAGCAGCGCGCGGCCCAGGTTGGTGTGCAGCACGGTGCCGGTGAGGTTGAACACCCGGCGGATGTGGCTGCGGTGCCGGGCGGCGAGGCGTTCGTTGGTGCGGCCGGCGAGCACCTCGGGGGCCAGTTCGGCAGCGCCGAGCTGGCCGTGGCGGGTGGGCTCGCGCAGGTCATCGAGCAGTTGGCGCAAGGTGGCGAGCACGGCGTCGCGGCCGTAGCGGTCCACCAGGGGAACGCAGGCAGGGCTGCGCAGGAGGGTGTCGATGGAGGGTAGACGGTGGGTGCACTGAGTGACGTTGGAGGACATGCAAAAACGCTCCGGCCTATGTAGGAGCCGGCCTTGCCGGCGAATGGAACACCGCGCAGGGTCGGATCCCACAGTGTAGTGCGCCCTTCGCGCAAGGCCGCCCTACAGGCCCGGGGCCAGCAACAGGTTCGGCGCCAGCCGCTGGTAGCCCTCCTGATCCAGGCGCATGTCCAGTGCCAGGCTGGCCAGGTCCGCCGACAGGGCCTCCGATTGCGCATCGCTTTCAAGGTAGACCAGCTTCAGGTAACTGTGGCATTCGAGGCAGCATTCGGCCCGCAACGGCGCCTGCCCGGCGACATGGCGGTCATCCTCCAGGCTGAAGTACTGCAAGCCCTTGCTTTGCTCGCAATACACGCACTTGACCCGCACCGCATGCCATTCACAGGCACACAACGCACACACCAGGTAGCGCAGGCCGTTGTACTTGCCGCGGTGGCGGATTACCCCCGCCATCGCCGGCGAACCACATGCCGGGCACTGCCCCAGGCTGTCGCCGGGCTTGAGTTCGACGCCGGGCATGGCCAGCAGCCAATGGCTCCACGCCGCCTGCAGCGCGGCCCCCAGAAACGGCACCAGCGCCGCCGGCACCGCGCTGTACTGCCCGCCCAGCAGTGCCAGCGCCCACACCATGCGCTGCCCTGCCCCGGCCTCGCGCAATTGCGTCTGGGCCTGATGCGCCAGCGGCGAAGACGCCTCGTAGCGTTGCAACAGGGCATCCAGCCAGCCCTGCCAGGCGCCCTCGCGCACCAGGCTGTCGGCGGCCAGGGGCGCCAGGCCGTGGGTCACGCACAGTTGCAGGCGCTGCGGGTCGGGCATGGCCGCTGCCGGCGGGTTGTCCAGCAACCCCTGCTGCACGCGGCACAACCCGGCCACGAAGCGCAGGTAGTCGCCCAGCGCATGCCCCTCGGCCAGCAGGTCGAGGCGTTCGGCACGCAGCGCAAACAGCTGGGGCGGTGGCGGGTGCAGAAACGGCGGCGAACTGGCCGACGCCTGGATCTGATCGGGTTCCATCACGGTACTCAAGGCTTGGCTCCTTTGTGCGTGTCGGGCCGCTCGTCCCGAGTGACCTCCCGGTACCATAGCGCATGGTGCTTGCGCGCCCACGCGCGGCTGACCCAGCCATGCAGCATGGCGCTGACCGAGCCCTTGATCCAGATGCCGGCATAGATGTGCACGATGATGCTCAGCACCAGCACGAAGCCGGCCAGGGCATGCAGCAGGGTGGCCAGGCGAATGGTGTCGATACCGAAGTACGCGCTGAAGTAGGCACGCCAGATCACCACGCCACTCACCAGCAGCACCAGCATGCACGCCAGCAGGGTCCAGAACAGCAGCTTCTGCCCGGCGTTGTACTTGCCCACCGGTGGTACGCCCTCCTCGTTGCGGATCACCCGGTCGACCCGGCGCAGCCACTGCCGGTCGGTGGCGGTGATGAAGTTGGCTCGCCAGAAGCGCAGCACCAGCCCCAGGAACAGCACGAACATCAGCACGCCCATGAACGGGTGCAGGATGCGTGTCCACGGCCCGCCGCCGAACAGGTGGCTGAGCCAGAACACCGCCGGGTGAAACAGCGCCAGCCCCGACAGTGCCGCCATGAAGAACAGAATCGCCACCAGCCAGTGGTTGGTGCGCTCGTTGGCGGTGTAACGCAGTATCGGCTTGTGCTTCATGGCCGTTGCTCCCCTGGTGCGGTGGGCTTGCCCGGGTCATACACATGCACCGACGGGTCGACCTGATGCACGCTGGTGTCAGGATGCTCGTCATCCTCTTCCTCGACCCGCTGCGGGCCGATGCGTACGTAGTGGAAGAACCCGGCCAGCACCGCCGCACCCATGGCCAGCAGCGCCAGCGGTTTGCTCACGCCCTTCCACAGCCCGACCAGCGGGCTGATCACCGGGTTGTCGGGCAGCCCCGCGTACACGCGCGGCGTGTCGGCGTGGTGCAGCACGTACATCACATGGGTGCCACCCACGCCGTCCGGGTCGTACAGGCCGGCGTGCTCGAAGCCCCGCGACTTGAGGTCGACGATGCGTTCGGCGGCGTGCTCCTGCATGTCGGTCTTGCTGCCGAACACGATGGCGCCGGTGGGACAGGTCTTCACGCAGGCCGGCTCCAGCCCCACGGCCACGCGGTCGGAACACAGGGTGCACTTGTAGGCCTTGTGGTCCTTCTGCGAGATGCGCGGGATGTTGAACGGGCAGCCGGTGATGCAGTAGCCGCAGCCGATGCAGTGGTCCTGGTTGAAGTCGACGATGCCGTTGGCGTGCTTGATGATCGCCCCCGGGCTGGGACAGGCCTTGAGGCAGCCGGGGTCGGCGCAGTGCATGCAGCCGTCCTTGCGGATCAGCCACTCCAGGTTGCCGTCGGCGGTCTCGTGCTCGGTGAAGCGCATCAGCGTCCAGCTTTCAGCACTGAGGTCCTGCGGGTTGTCATAGGTGCCGTGGTTGTGACCCACCTCGTCGCGCAGCTCGTTCCATTCCGAACACGCCACCTGGCAGGCCTTGCAGCCGATGCACTTGGTGGTGTCGATCAGCTTGGCGACCTGCTCCTGCTGGCGCACCGAGGGGGGCAGCGTGGTGGTGGCCGAACGGGCAATGATGTCTTGGCTGGCCATCAGATTTTCTCCACGTTGACCAGGAACGACTTCGATTCCGGGGTCTGTGTATTGCCATCGCCGAGGAACGGCACCAGGGTGTTGGTCAGGTAGCCATGCCGCGTCAGCCCGGTGAAGCCCCAGTGCAGCGGGATACCGACCTGGTGCACGGTCTGGTTGTTGACCTGCAGCGGACGAATCCGCTTGGTGACGACCGCCACCGCCTCGATATGCCCACGCTTGCAACTCACCCGCACCCGGTCGCCGGCCTGGATACCCTTCTGCTGCGCCAGCACTTCACCGATCTCGACGAACTGCTCGGGCTGGGCGATGGCGTTCAGGCGCGCATGCTTGCTCCAGAAGTGAAAGTGCTCGGTCAGCCGGTAGGTGGTGGCCGCGTAGGGGTAGTCGTTGGCCTGGCCGAGGGTGTCCCACACCGAGTCGAAGATGCGTCCGGCCGGGTTGCTGGTGGCCTTCTTGTTGGTGGGGTGCAGCGGGTTGATCCCGATCGGCGTCTCGAAGGGTTCGTAGTGCTCGGGGAACGGGCCTTCGGCCATCTTGTCGACGGCGAAGAACCGGGCCACCCCTTCGGGGTTCATGATGAACGGGTTCATGCCCGCCTCGGGGGGCACGTCGGCCTTGTAGTCCGGGGTGTCGGTGCCGGTCCAGGCCTTGCCGTTCCACCATACCAGGCGTTTTTTCGGGTCCCAGGGCTGGCCTTGCGGAGTGGCCGAGGCACGGTTGTAGAGGATTCGCCGGTTCATCGGCCAGGCCCAGGCCCAGCCCAGGTTCTGCTTCATGCCATACGGGTCGCTGTTGTCGCGCCGAGCCATCTGGTTGCCCTGCTCGGTCCAGCTGCCGCAGAAGATCCAGCAGCCGGACGCGGTACTGCCATCGTCCTTGAGCTGGGCGAACCCCGACAGTTGCTGGCCGCCCTTGAGCGCGGCGCCGGTGGCATCGACCTGATCGGTCACGGCCACGCCGTTGAGCTCCCTGGCCAGCTCTTCGGGGGAGGGTTCATCGGCGACCTTGTACGGCCAGCTGAGGTTGAGCAGCGGTTCGGCAAACGCGCCACCCTCGGCGCGGTAGCGTTCACGCAGGCGCAGGAACAGGTCGCTCATGATGCGCACGTCGGTACGGGTTTCGCCCGGGCCGTCGGCGCCCTTCCAGTGCCACTGCAGCCAGCGGCTGCTGTTGACCAGCGAACCGTCCTCCTCGGCGAAGCAGGTGGTGGGCAGGCGGATGACCTCGGTGGCGATGTCGGCCGTGCTGACGTCGTTGTACGGCCCTGCGTTGCGCCAGAACTCCGAGGTTTCGGTGGCCAGCGGGTCCATCACCACCAGCCACTTGAGCTTGCTGAGCGCGGCAGTGACGCGGTTCTTGTCGGGCAGCGCGGCAATCGGGTTGAAGCCCTGGCACATGTAGCCGTGCACCTCGCCCCTGCCCATCATGTCGAACATCTTGAGCACGTCGTAGCCTGGGATGTCGAGCTTGGGCAGCCAGTCGTAGCCCCAGTGGTTCTCGGCAGTGGCGTTGGCGCCATACCAGGCCTTCATCAGACTGACGTGGAACTTGCCGTAGTTCTGCCAGTACGACAGCTGCCCTGGGCGCAGCGGCTTGAGGGCGCGCTTGGCGATATAGCCGTCGTAGTCCTGCTCGGCATCACCGGGCAGGGTCAGGTAGCCCGGCAAGGAGTTGGATAGCAGGCCCAGGTCGGTCAGGCCCTGGATGTTGGAGTGCCCGCGCAGGGCGTTGACCCCGCCACCCGGCATGCCTACGTTGCCCAGCAGCAGTTGCACCATCGCCGCGCTGCGGATGATCTGCGCGCCGATCGAATGCTGGGTCCAGCCCAGGGCATAGAGGATGGTCATGGTCTTGCCGGGTGTGGAGCAGGTGGCGATCTCTTCCCAGATCTTCTGCATGCTGGCCTGGGGCATGCCGCAGGTCATGCTGGCGAGCTCCGGGGTGTAGCGGCTGTAGTGCTGCTTCATCAGCTGGTAGACGCAGCGCGGGTCCTGCAGGGTCGGGTCGACCTTGGCGAAACCGTCTTCACCCAGTTCGTAGCCCCAACCGGACTTGTCGGCATAGGTACGCTTGGCCGCATCGTAGCCACTGAACAGCCCGTCCTCGAAGCCGAAGCCGGCTTTGACGATGAACGACACGTCGGTGTAGTTGCGCACGTACTCGTGCTGGATCTGGTCAGTGCTGAGCAGATAGTTGATCAGGCCGCCCATGAAGGCGATGTCGCTGCCGGTGCGAATCGGCGCGTAGTAATCGGCCACCGAGGCGGTACGGGTAAACCGTGGGTCGACCACGATCAGCCGCGCCTGGTTGTGCGCCTTGGCTTCGGTCACCCATTTGAAACCGCACGGGTGCGCTTCTGCTGCGTTGCCGCCCATCACCAGAATCAGGTTCGCGTTGGCGATATCGGTCCAGTGATTGGTCATGGCACCACGGCCGTACGTCGGGGCAAGACTTGCCACCGTCGGGCCGTGTCAGACACGCGCCTGGTTGTCGAACCCCAGCATGCCCAAACTGCGAATGACCTTGTGGGTCAGGTAGCCGGCTTCGCTGGAAGCCGCCGAGGCCGCGAGGAACCCGGTGCTGAGCCAGCGGTTGACGGTCTGGCCCTGGGCGTTCTTCTCGATGAAGTTGGCGTCGCGGTCGGCCTTGACCAGCTCGGCCACGCGGTCCATGGCCTCATCCCAGCTGACGCGCGTCCACTCGTTGCTGCCCGGCTTGCGCACCTGCGGGTACTGCAGGCGACTGGGGCTGTGGATAAAGTCCAGCAGGCCTGCACCTTTAGGGCACAGGGTGCCGCGGTTGACCGGGTGATCGGCGTCGCCTTCGACGTGGATGATGCTCTGCGCCACGTTCTTGCCCGCATCGCCCTGGCTGTACAGGATCAGGCCGCAGCCGACCGAGCAGTAGGGGCAGGTGTTGCGGGTTTCCTTGGTGCGGGCCAGCTTGAAGTGGCGTATCTGTTCGGCGAAGGCCGGCGCGGGGGCCATGCCCAGCGCCGCCAGGCTCGAACCTCCAAGGCCGATGGCGGCGACCTTGAAAAATTGCCGACGGTTGAGATCCATCGTGCACTCCTGATCAGGTGGTGGACGCGCGGAGCATTGCCGGCGTCTCGTGAACAGTCACGGTGGCGGCCACTGGGTGGTCGTCAATATTCACTCTAGCCAAGATCGGGCCAAGCACCATTAAAACGGATTATCGATGCGCGCAACGGGTGCATAATCGCCAGCCTGACCACCATCGCCAAGGGACTGCATGATGCAATTGGACAAGAACGGGTTGCCGCTGCTGGAGCAGTTTGGCGAAGAAGGTTTTGTGGACTGCGTGTTTCAGGTGCAGCACCTGATGCAGGATGACGTGCACTACCACTTTGACCTGCGTGCCGCGTTCGCCGGGCACTCGGTGGGTGTGCGGGCGCGGCTGCGGCGCGACGTGCAGCCGGGGTTCGATGGCGAGATGAACGTGATACAGGCGCACTTCTACAGCGACGGGCTCGAGATCTCGTCGCTGGGCCTGGAGACCGAGCGGTTCATCGAGGCGCTGGCACAGCTGTATGAAATCGAGCTGGTCGATGGCCCCGGGGCGGTCGGCGAGCGCTTCAGCGTGATTGCGCTGCACCAGGCGGACACCGGGCTTGAAGCGGGTGCGGTGCGCCTGAAGGTGTTCGGCAACGACCGTTCGGATTCGGCGCCAGGCAGCTACTACGAAAGCTTCTTCAATGTCGACCTGCCAGCCGGTCATGTGTACTGGAACGAGAAGGACGTGGAGTATCGCGCACCGATGCTCAATGCACTGGCCGGGCTGGTGGGCCAAGGCGTGGCCGCGGCGTGAGTGCTCACGGGCCGCTTCACCTCCTGGCGGCCCGCTAGAGGTACCGCGAGGCCCGCACGTGCGCTGAACATCGCAAGCGTGTCAGGGCCACCGCCCACCGAGGTTTCCCCAGAACGCAAAACGCCCGATGCTGCGCATCGGGCGTTTGTCTTGAAGCGCGGCGTTGGCCAGGGCTCAGAACGGGATGTCGTCATCGAAGCTGTCGAAGTCGGCAGCCGGCTGCGGCGCAGGCTGTTGCGGCGCAGGGCGCTGCTGAGGGGCCTGCTGTGGACGCTGCTGAGGCGCCTGCTGACGCGGGGCCTGGTTGTAGTTGTTGCCACCCTGCTGCGAACCGTCCTGGTTCTGCGGACGACCACCCAGCAGCTGCATGGTGCCCTGCATGTCGACGATGATCTCGGTGGTGTAACGCTTGATGCCGTCCTTTTCCCACTCGCGGGTCTGCAGCTTGCCCTCGATGTACACCTGCGAACCCTTGCGCAGGTACTCGCCGGCAATCTCGGCAACCTTGCCGAACATCGAAACACGGTGCCACTCGGTACGCTCGACCTTCTGGCCGGTCTGCTTGTCGGTCCACTGCTCGCTGGTGGCCAGGCTGAGGTTGGTCACCGCGTTGCCGTTGGGCAGGTGGCGAACTTCAGGGTCCTGGCCGCAAGTGCCGACCAAAATGACTTTGTTAACCCCACGGGCCATAACGTTCTCCTAGGCTTGGCACGCCGCGGGCGCCGGGTTTACCAGCAGCTCCAGGGCCGTACGATCCAAAATTTGTGTATCCAGTTTGATATAGATGGCGGCTTCCTCTGCCACCACCACTGCGTCGGTCACACCCGGCACGGCCTTGAGGCGCTCGGTCAAGCCCGCTTCGCGCATCGCTTCTGGCGACAACGGCAAGCGCAGGCTCGTCACGTAAGGTGGTTCGCGCATAGTAACAGCTATGGCCAACCAAAGGGCACAGAGGCCTGCGCACCCCAGGAAAACCACGCTCAAGCCGCCATGCTGGAACAACCAGCCACCCATGATCCCGCCCAGCGCCGCCCCCAGGAACTGGCTGGTGGAATACACCCCCATCGCCGTGCCCTTGCCACCGGCCGGCGACACCTTGCTGATCAGCGAAGGCAACGAGGCTTCGAGCAGGTTGAAGGCGGTGAAGAAGATCACCGTGCCGATCACCAGTGACTGCAGGCTGTTGCCCAGCTCCCAGAAAAACAGCTCTGTGAGCATGAGCACACTGACCGCGCCCAGCAGGACACGTTTCATCTTGCGCTTTTTTTCACCGTAGATGATGAACGGAATCATTGCGAAGAATGAAACCAGCAAGGCGGTGAGGTAGACCCACCAGTGCTCCTCTTTCGGCAACCCGCCACGCTCCACGAACGCCAGCGGCAAGGCGACGAAGCTGGCCATGAGGATGGCGTGCAGCACGAAGATGCCGACGTCCAGGCGCAGCAGGTCGGGGTGACGCAGGGTCGGCCCCAGGGCCTGCTTGGCCACGCCCGACTCGCGGTGCGCCAGCGGGCCGTTGGAGGCCGGCACCACGAAGGCGATCAGGCCGATGCCCACCACCGCCATCGCCGCGGTGGCCAGGAACAACCCCGACAGGCCGAAGGCCCGCGTTACCAGAGGCCCCACGACCATCGCCACGGCGAACGACAGGCCGATGCTCATCCCGATCATGGCCATGGCCTTGGTGCGGTGCTGTTCGCGGGTGAGGTCCGAGAGTAACGCCATGACCGCGGCGGAGATGGCGCCCGCACCCTGCAGGATACGCCCGGCGATCACGCCCCAGATCGAGTCGGCCTGCGCTGCCAGCACGCTGCCCAGGGCAAAGATCACCAGCCCCAGGTAGATCACCGGCCGACGGCCGATGCGGTCGGAAATGACCCCGAACGGAATCTGCAATACGGCCTGGGTCAGGCCATAGGCACCGATGGCCAGGCCGATAAGCGCCGGCGTGGCGCCCGCCAGGTCCATGCCATAGGTGGCCAGTACCGGCAGCACCATGAACATGCCCAGCATACGGAAGGCGAACACCATGGCCAGGCCGCCTGCGGCGCGGGTCTCGCTGCCGCTCATGCGTTCGCTGTGGGGATCGTGCATGGATAAACCTCGTGTGAACCGGCGGCGATTCTACCAGTCGGATCGGTTAACGGCATATACGCGACGCTTTGCCGCGTGGTGGCAGCGCGCCGTATACTCCTCCGTTTATGCCCGCCAAGCGAGGCCGCAGTGGACAAGATCCTGATACGTGGGGCACGTACCCACAACCTTAAGAACATCGACCTGACCCTGCCCCGGGACAAACTGATCGTCATCACCGGTCTGTCCGGGTCCGGCAAGTCATCGCTGGCGTTCGACACCCTGTACGCCGAAGGCCAGCGTCGCTACGTGGAATCGCTGTCGGCGTATGCCCGCCAGTTCCTGTCGATGATGGAAAAGCCAGACGTCGACACCATCGAGGGGCTGTCGCCGGCCATCTCGATCGAGCAGAAGTCGACCTCGCACAACCCGCGCTCGACCGTGGGCACCATCACCGAGATCTACGATTACCTGCGCCTGCTGTATGCCCGTGTGGGCACCCCACGCTGCCCCGACCACGACATCCCGCTCGAAGCCCAGACTGTCAGCCAGATGGTCGACCTGGTGCTGGCCCAGCCCGAGGGCAGCAAGCTGATGCTGCTGGCTCCCGTGATTCGCGAGCGCAAGGGCGAGCACCTGGCGGTGTTCGAAGAGCTGCGTGCCCAGGGCTTCGTGCGCGCACGGGTCAACGGCAAGCTGTACGAGCTGGACGAGTTGCCCAAGCTCGACAAGCAGAAGAAGCACAGCATCGATGTGGTGGTCGACCGCTTCAAGGTGCGCGACGACCTGCAGCAGCGCCTGGCCGAATCGTTCGAGACGGCCCTTAAGCTGGCCGATGGCATCGCCCTGGTGGCGCCGATGGACGACGAGCCGGGTGAAGAGATGATCTTCTCGGCGCGCTTCGCCTGCCCGATCTGCGGCCACGCGATCAGCGAGCTGGAGCCCAAGCTGTTCTCCTTCAACAACCCGGCCGGCGCCTGCCCGACCTGCGACGGCCTGGGCGTGAAGCAGTTCTTCGACATCAAGCGCCTGGTCAACGGCGAGCTGACCCTGGCCGAGGGCGCGATTCGCGGCTGGGACCGGCGCAATGTGTATTACTTCCAGATGCTCGGCTCGCTGGCCGCGCATTACGGGTTCAGCCTGGAGGTGCCGTTCAACGAGCTGCCGGCCGACCAGCAGAAGGTGATCCTGAACGGCAGTGGCAAGCACAACGTCGACTTCAAGTACCTCAACGACCGGGGCGATATCGTCAAGCGCTCGCACCCCTTCGAGGGCATCGTGCCGAACCTGGAGCGGCGCTACCGCGAGACCGAATCGGCCACCGTGCGTGAAGAGCTGGCCAAGTTCCTTAGTACCCAGCCCTGCCCCGACTGCCGCGGCACCCGCCTGCGCCGCGAGGCGCGCCATGTGTGGGTGGGCGAGAAGACCCTGCCGGCGGTTACCAACCTGCCAATCGGCGATGCCAGCGACTACTTCGGCGGCCTCAAGCTGACCGGGCGCCGTGGCGAGATCGCCGACAAGATCCTCAAGGAAATCTGCGAACGCCTGCAGTTTCTGGTGAACGTGGGCCTGGACTACCTGACGCTGGATCGCAGCGCCGATACCCTGTCGGGCGGCGAGGCCCAGCGTATCCGCCTGGCCAGCCAGATCGGCGCCGGCCTGGTGGGGGTGATGTACATTCTCGACGAGCCATCCATCGGCCTGCACCAGCGCGACAACGATCGCCTGCTGGGCACCCTCAATCACCTGCGCGACATCGGCAACACGGTGATCGTGGTGGAGCACGACGAGGACGCCATCCGCATGGCCGACTACGTGGTGGATATCGGCCCGGGCGCGGGCGTGCATGGCGGCCAGATCGTGGCCGAGGGCACCCCGGCCGAGGTGATGGCGCACCCGGACTCGCTGACCGGCAAGTACCTGTCGGGCCGCGTGAAGATCGCCGTGCCGGCCAAGCGCACCCCGCGCAACAAGAAGCTGTCGCTCAAGCTCAAGGGCGCACGCGGCAACAACCTGCAGAACGTCGACCTGGAGATCCCGATCGGCCTGCTGACCTGCGTGACCGGCGTGTCCGGTTCGGGCAAGTCGACGCTGATCAACAACACCCTGTTCCCGCTGGCGGCTACCGCGCTCAACGGTGCCAGCACGCTGGAAGCTGCGGCCCACGACAGCTGCGATGGCCTGCAGCACCTGGACAAGGTGGTGGATATCGACCAGAGCCCGATCGGGCGTACACCGCGCTCCAACCCGGCGACCTACACCGGGCTGTTCACGCCGATCCGCGAGCTGTTCAGCGGCGTGCCGGAGTCGCGCTCGCGCGGCTACGGGCCGGGGCGTTTCTCGTTCAACGTCAAGGGCGGGCGCTGCGAGGCGTGCCAGGGCGATGGCCTGATCAAGGTCGAGATGCACTTCCTGCCCGACATCTACGTGCCGTGCGACGTGTGCAAGAGCAAGCGCTACAACCGCGAAACGCTGGAGATCAAGTACAAGGGCAAGAACATCCACGAGGTGCTGGAAATGACCATCGAGGAAGCCCGCGAGTTCTTCGATGCGGTGCCGGCACTGGCGCGCAAGCTGCAGACGCTGATGGACGTGGGCCTGTCGTACATCAAGCTGGGCCAGTCGGCGACCACGCTGTCCGGTGGTGAGGCGCAGCGGGTCAAGCTGTCACGCGAGCTGTCCAAGCGCGATACTGGCAAGACGCTGTACATCCTCGATGAGCCGACCACTGGCCTGCACTTTGCCGATATCCAGCAACTGCTGGACGTGCTGCATCGCCTGCGTGACCACGGCAACACCGTGGTGGTGATCGAGCACAACCTGGACGTGATCAAGACCGCCGACTGGCTGGTGGACCTTGGGCCGGAAGGCGGCTCCAAGGGCGGACAGATCATCGCCTGCGGCACGCCGGAGGAGCTGGCCGAGATGAAGCAGTCGCACACGGGGTATTACCTCAAGCCGCTGCTGGCGCGCGACCGGGCCTGAACTGCAGGAGCCGGCCTTGCCGGCTCCTGCACAGCGGCATGCGGGCACAAAAAAAGGCCATCGGGTACACCCCGATGGCCTTGTTCGTTGCGCGGTGGATTACATCTGCGATTGCAGGTAGTTCTCCAGGCCCAGCGACTTGATCAGACCCTGCTGCTTCTCCAGCCAGTAGGTGTGATCTTCTTCGGTGTCGGCCAACTGCACACGCAGGATGTCACGGCTGACGTAGTCCTTGTGCAGCTCGCACAGCTCGATGCCTTTGCACAGCGCAGCGCGCACCTTGTACTCAAGGCGCAGGTCGGCGGCGATCATCTCGGGCACGGTGGTACCGATGTCCAGGTCGTCCGGGCGCATGCGCGGGGTGCCTTCGAGCATGAGAATGCGGCGCATCAGGGCGTCGGCGTGTTGTGCCTCTTCTTCCATCTCGTGGTTGATACGCTCGTAGAGCTTGCTGAAGCCCCAGTCTTCGTACATGCGCGAGTGGATGAAGTATTGGTCACGTGCCGCCAGTTCGCCCGTCAGCAACGTGTTGAGATAATCGATTACGTCCGGGTGACCTTGCATTGCCCTGACTCTCCCTGTGTGAAAGCCATAGTTTGAACCAGGATGACTGTAAGGTCACTGCAAATTGCGCTAAAACCGCTAAAAAAGTGGGTAAACAGTAGTCAATTGCATTGAAAAACCGCCCAGATGAGGGCGGTTCTTCTTATCACTTCGACTTAGGCCAGATTGAGACCCAATGCCTTTGCGATTCCCCCTCCGTAGGCCGGATCGGCCTTGAAGAAGTGCTGCAGCTGACGCTCCACCACATCGCGCGAGACGCTGGCCATGGTGCCGGCGATATTGGCGATCAGCAGCGCCTTCTGCTCATCGTTCATCAGGCGGAACAGCGCACCGGCGTGGCTGTAGTAGTCGGTGTCTTCACGATGATCGTAACGGTCTGCTGCGCCACCGAGGGCCAGTGCAGGCTCAGCGTACTGCGGGGCCTGCTTGGGTGCGTCGGCGTAGCTGTTGGGCTCGTAGTTGGGCGCCGCACCGCCGTTGCTGCCAAAAGCCATCGAACCATCGCGCTGGTAGCTGTTCACCGGGCTGCGTGGGGCGTTTACCGGCAGTTGCTGGTGGTTGGTACCCACACGGTAACGGTGAGCGTCTGCGTAGGCGAATACGCGGCCCTGCAGCATGCGGTCTGGCGACAGCCCCACACCGGGGATCATGTTGCTGGGGCCGAACGCGGCCTGCTCGACTTCGGCAAAGTAGTTGAGCGGGTTGCGGTTGAGCTCCAGTTCGCCCACCTCGATCAGCGGATAGTCCTTCTGCGACCAGGTCTTGGTCACGTCGAACGGGTTCTCGGCACGGCTGGCGGCCTCGGCTTCGCTCATAACCTGGATGCACACGCTCCATTTCGGGAAGTCACCGCGCTCGATCGCTTCGAACAGGTCGCGCTGGGCGTAATCCGGGTCGGTACCAGCCAGGCGGGCCGCCTCGGCAGGCGCCAGGTTCTTGATGCCCTGCTTGGTCTTGAAGTGCCACTTGACCCAGGTACGCTGGCCCTGTGCGTTGATCAGGCTGTAGGTGTGGCTGCCGAAACCGTGCATGTGACGGTAACCGTCCGGGATGCCGCGGTCGGAAAACAGGATGGTGACCTGGTGCAGCGATTCGGGCGAATGCGACCAGAAGTCCCACATCATCTGCGGGCTTTTCAGGTTGCTTTGAGGCAGGCGCTTCTGGGTGTGGATGAAGTCCGGGAACTTCAACGGATCACGGATGAAGAACACCGGCGTGTTGTTGCCCACGATGTCCCAGTTGCCTTCCTCGGTGTAGAACTTGAGTGCAAAACCCCGAGGGTCACGCTCGGTATCGGCCGAACCCCGCTCGCCACCCACGGTGGAGAAACGCAGGAAGGTCTCGGTCTGCTTGCCGACGCTGCTGAACAGCTTGGCGCAGGTGTACTGGGTGATATCGCGGCTGACGGTAAACGTGCCATAGGCACCCGACCCCTTGGCGTGTACACGGCGCTCAGGGATGTTCTCGCGGTTGAAGTGCGCAAGCTTTTCAATCAGGTGGAAGTCTTCCAGCAACAACGGACCCCGCGGGCCTGCCGAACGCGAGTTCTGGTTGTCGGCGACCGGCGCGCCACTGGCGGTGGTCAGCGTTTTGTTCTGGCTCATGCACTCTCTCCTTAATCAGACTTTTGCGGCCGGCTAATCGGCGTAGGCAGAAGTATCGACCAGGAACATGACACCATCAAATTCATTACATGACTGAGATCAATAGATTATTTCAATTCATACAGAAACAAAAAACCGGGCACTGGGCCCGGTTCCTTGTTACAGACTGTTCGCCTTACTCAGCAGCTTCAACCGAGCCACCAACAGGACGATCAACCAGCTCGACGTACGCCATAGGTGCGTTATCGCCAGCGCGGAAACCGCACTTGAGGATACGCAGGTAGCCGCCCTGACGGGTGGCATAGCGCTTGCCCAGATCGTTGAACAGCTTACCGACGATTTCTTTCGAACGGGTACGGTCGAAAGCCAGACGACGGTTAGCAACGCTGTCTTCCTTGGCCAGAGTGATCAGCGGCTCGGCAACGCGGCGCAGTTCCTTGGCTTTTGGCAGAGTAGTTTTGATCAGCTCGTGCTCGAACAGCGACACCGCCATGTTCTGGAACATGGCCTTACGGTGAGAGCTGGTACGGCTCAGGTGACGTCCACTTTTACGATGACGCATGGGTTCATTCCTTACCAAACACTACGTTCGGTGATTACGACGATCAGGCAGTCGCCTTGTCGTCCTTCTTAAGACTTGCAGGCGGCCAGTTGTCGAGGCGCATGCCGAGGGACAGACCACGGGAGGCCAGAACGTCCTTGATTTCGGTCAAGGATTTCTTGCCCAGGTTCGGAGTCTTCAACAGTTCTACTTCGGTACGCTGAATCAGGTCGCCGATGTAGTAAATGTTCTCCGCCTTAAGGCAGTTGGCCGAACGCACGGTCAATTCCAGATCGTCAACCGGACGAAGCAGGATCGGATCGATCTCGTCTTCCTGTTCGACTACCACTGGTTCGCTGTCACCCTTGAGGTCGACGAATGCAGCCAACTGCTGTTGCAGGATGGTTGCAGCACGACGGATTGCCTCTTCAGGATCCAGAGTACCGTTGGTTTCCAGATCAATAACCAGCTTGTCCAGGTTAGTACGCTGCTCGACACGGGCGTTTTCCACCACGTATGCGATACGGCGAACCGGGCTGAACGAAGAGTCGAGCTGCAAGCGACCAATGCTGCGGCTTTCGTCTTCATCGCTCTGACGCGAATCGGCCGGTTCATAACCACGACCACGAGCTACGGTGAGCTTCATGTTCAAGGCGCCATTGGACGCCAGGTTAGCGATTACGTGATCGGGGTTAACGATCTCGACATCATGATCCAGCTGAATATCGGCAGCGGTAACCACCCCCGAACCCTTCTTCGACAAGGTCAGCGTAACTTCGTCACGACCGTGCAGTTTGATAGCCAGGCCTTTCAGGTTCAACAGGATTTCAATGACGTCTTCCTGAACACCTTCGATGGCGGAGTACTCGTGGAGTACACCGTCGATCTCGGCCTCGACTACTGCACAGCCAGGCATGGAGGACAACAGGATGCGGCGCAGCGCGTTGCCCAGGGTATGGCCAAAACCACGCTCGAGAGGCTCGAGAGTGATTTTAGCGCGGGTTGGACTGACGACCTGCACATCGATGTGGCGGGGCGTCAGGAACTCATTTACCGAAATCTGCATGGATGCACCTATTTTCTAGCCCTTACTTGGAGTAGAGCTCGACAATCAGGCTTTCGTTGATGTCGGCAGACAGATCACTGCGAGCAGGAACGTTCTTGAAAACGCCCGACTTCTTCGCGGTGTCTACATCTACCCACTCAACGCGGCCACGCTGGGCGCACAGTTCAAGGGCTTGAACAATGCGCAGCTGGTTCAGCGACTTCTCGCGAACCGCGACCACGTCACCCGGACGAACTTGGTAGGACGGAACGTTTACAGTCTTGCCGTTAACGCTGATCGCTTTGTGCGAAACCAGCTGACGGGATTCGGCACGAGTAGCGCCAAAGCCCATACGATAAACGACGTTATCCAGACGGCATTCGAGCAGTTGCAGCAGGTTCTCACCAGTAGCGCCCTTCGAGGAGGCCGCTTGCTTGTAGTAACCGCTGAACTGACGCTCGAGCACGCCGTAGATACGACGGACTTTTTGCTTTTCACGCAGCTGGGTGCCGTAGTCGGACTGACGACCGCGGCGCTGACCGTGAATACCTGGGGCTGCTTCGATGTTGCACTTCGATTCCAGAGCGCGAACGCCGCTCTTCAGGAACAGATCGGTGCCTTCACGACGAGACAGTTTGCATTTTGGACCAATGTAACGTGCCATTTATCTGTCTCCTGATTACACGCGGCGCTTCTTCGGCGGACGGCACCCGTTATGCGGGATTGGCGTCACGTCGGTGATGCTGGCGATCTTGTAGCCACAGCCGTTCAGAGCACGAACAGCGGACTCACGACCTGGACCTGGACCCTTGACGTTGACGTCGAGGTTCTTCAGACCATATTCCAGCGCAGCTTGACCAGCACGCTCAGCAGCTACTTGAGCAGCGAACGGGGTGGACTTGCGGGAACCGCGGAAACCCGAACCGCCGGAGGTAGCCCAGGACAGGGCGTTACCTTGACGATCGGTAATGGTCACGATGGTGTTGTTAAAGGACGCATGGATGTGGGCGATGCCATCAACCACTGTCTTTTTAACTTTTTTACGAGGACGAGCAGCAGGTTTTGCCATGTCTATATTCCTGTCGATTCGCTGGTGCGATTACTTGCGGATCGGCTTACGCGGACCTTTACGGGTACGCGCGTTGGTCTTGGTACGCTGACCGCGTACTGGCAGACCCCGACGATGACGCAGGCCGCGGTAGCAACCCAGGTCCATCAACCGCTTGATTTTCATGTTGATGTCGCGACGCAGGTCACCTTCAGTGGTGAACTTCGCAACTTCGCTACGCAGCTGTTCAATCTGCTCGTCGCTCAGATCTTTGATCTTCACGGCTGGGTTGACCCCAGTGTCTGCACAGATTTTCTGTGCAGTTGTGCGACCGACACCATAGATGTAGGTCAGCGAGATAACAGTGTGCTTGTTATCTGGAATGTTAACGCCTGCAATACGGGCCATTCAGTGGGACTCCAATTGACAGCTACCTACGCCCCGGAAGCCAAGAAATAGGGCGCGAGATAATATCGCTGTAGAAACAAATAATCAACCCAGCAGCGCACTAGCTGCTGGGTTTGAAGCACAGATCACACTCAGCCTTGGCGCTGCTTGTGACGTGGTTCCGCGCTGCAAATCACTCGCACAACACCTTCGCGGCGAATAATTTTGCAGTTACGGCACAGCTTTTTCACCGATGCACGAACTTTCATCACCAACTCCTCGAACCTTAAGGGTCTCTCAGCGCAGCATTCCGCTGCCACCGTAGCCTTTCAGGTTGGCTTTCTTCATCAGGGATTCGTACTGGTGCGAAACGAGGTGCGATTGTACTTGGGACATGAAGTCCATCACAACCACTACCACAATCAGCAACGAGGTCCCGCCAAGGTAGAACGGAACGTTTGCCGCTACCACCAGGAACTGGGGCAACAGACACACGGCCGTCATATAAAGAGCACCGAACATGGTCAAGCGGGTCAGAACGCCATCAATGTAGCGCGCCGACTGCTCGCCTGGACGGATGCCCGGAATAAAGGCACCGGACTTCTTCAGGTTTTCCGCTACGTCTTTCGGATTGAACATCAACGCCGTATAGAAGAAGCAGAAGAAAATAATCCCTGCACTAAACAGCAGAATATTCAACGGCTGACCAGGAGCGATCGACTGCGAGATGTCCTGCAGCCAGCCCATACCTTCAGACTGACCAAACCAGGCACCCAGCGAAGCCGGGAACAGCAAAATGCTGCTTGCGAAAATGGCTGGGATGACCCCGGCCATGTTCACCTTCAGCGGCAAGTGGCTAGTCTGCGCAGCGAAGACCTTGCGGCCCTGCTGACGCTTGGCGTAGTGAACGGCGATTCGACGCTGACCACGCTCAATGAACACCACAAAACCGATAATCGCTACTGCCAGCAAACCGATAGCGACCAGAGCGAAAATGTTGATATCGCCCGTACGTGCAGACTCGAAAGACTGCCCGATTGCTCTCGGAAGACCGGCGACGATACCTGCGAAAATCAACATCGAGATACCGTTGCCTACACCGCGCTCCGTGATTTGCTCACCCAGCCACATCATGAACATCGCACCCGCCACAAACGTGGAGACAGCGACGAAATGGAAGCCAAAGTCAGCAGAAAACGCTACACCCTGACCGGCCAGGCCGATGGACATGCCAACAGCCTGGACCAGCGCCAGGATAACGGTGCCGTAGCGGGTGTACTGGCTGATCTTGCGACGGCCAGCTTCACCTTCCTTCTTCAACTGCTCCAGCTGCGGGCTGACGGCGGTCATCAGCTGCATGATGATCGATGCCGAAATGTACGGCATGATCCCCAGTGCAAAGATGCTCATCCGTTCCAGCGCGCCGCCGGAAAACATGTTGAACAAGCTAAGAATGGTCCCCTCATTCTGTCGAAACAGTTCCGCCAGCCGGTCCGGGTTGATGCCTGGAACTGGGATGTGTGCGCCTATCCGATAGACGATGATCGCCAGAAACAGAAAACGCAGACGAGCCCAAAGTTCAGACATCCCGCCTTTACCGAGCGAAGAGAGAGCACCTTGCTTAGCCATTTATTCCTCGAACTTGCCGCCAGCTGCTTCGATAGCCGCACGCGCACCTTTGGTGGCTGCGATACCCTTGATGGTGACCGCGCGAGTAACTTCGCCGGACAGCATGATTTTCACACGCTGTACGTTTTGGTTAATCACGTTGGCATCCTTCAAGGATTGCACGGTGACAACGTCGCCTTCCACTTTGGCCAACTCGGACAGACGCACTTCTGCGCGGTCCATGGCTTTCAGGGAAACGAAGCCGAATTTCGGCAGACGACGGTGCAGCGGCTGTTGACCGCCTTCAAAGCCTGGAGCGATGGTGCCACCGGAGCGGGAGGTCTGACCTTTGTGGCCGCGGCCACCGGTCTTGCCCAAACCACTACCGATACCACGACCCGGACGATGCTTCTCGCGACGGGAACCCGGCGCTGGACTCAGATCATTGAGTTTCATCGATTAACCCTCGACGCGCAGCATGTAGTAAGCCTTGTTGATCATCCCGCGATTCTCGGGAGTATCCAGGACTTCTACAGTGTGACCGATGCGGCGCAGACCCAGACCCTTAACACACAGTTTGTGGTTAGGGAGACGGCCGGCGGTGCTTTTGATCAGCGTTACTTTGACGGTAGCCATGATCAGCGGATCTCCTCGACGCTCTTGCCGCGCTTGGCAGCAATGGATTCAGGAGATTGCATAGCCTTCAGACCCTTGAAAGTGGCATGAACCACGTTCACTGGGTTGGTCGAGCCGTAGCACTTGGCCAGGACGTTCTGAACGCCAGCAACTTCCAGGACAGCACGCATCGCGCCACCGGCGATGATACCGGTACCGTCGGAAGCAGGCTGCATGTACACCTTCGAAGCGCCATGGGCGGACTTGGTGGCGTACTGCAGAGTGGTGCCGTTCAGGTCTACCTGAATCATGTTGCGACGGGCAGCTTCCATGGCTTTCTGGATCGCAGCAGGTACTTCGCGCGATTTGCCACGGCCGAAACCAACGCGACCCTTGCCATCACCTACCACGGTCAACGCGGTGAAAGTGAAGATACGGCCGCCTTTTACGGTTTTGGCTACGCGGTTAACTTGAACCAGCTTCTCGATGTAGCCTTCGTCGCGCTTTTGATCGTTATTTGACATAACTTAGAACTCCAGTCCGCCTTCACGAGCACCATCTGCCAGCGCTTTAACGCGGCCGTGGTACTTGAAGCCAGAACGGTCAAAGGCAACTTGAGATACACCGGCGGCTTTCGCGCGCTCAGCTACCAGCTTGCCAACCTTAGTGGCCGCGTCGATGTTGCCAGTGGCGCCATCACGCAGGTCTTTGTCCAAAGTCGAGGCGCTGGCCAGGACTTTGCTGCCGTCGGCCGAAATGACCTGGGCATAGATGTGCTGCGAGGAGCGGAACACGCAGAGACGCACGACTTCGAGTTCGTGCATTTTCAGGCGTGCTTTGCGAGCGCGACGCAGTCGAGTAACTTTTTTGTCGGTCATTTGCTATGCCCTACTTCTTCTTGGCTTCTTTACGACGGACGACTTCGTCCGCGTAACGCACACCCTTGCCTTTGTACGGCTCTGGTGGACGGAAGTCGCGGATTTCAGCGGCCACCTGACCTACCAGCTGCTTGTCGATACCCTTGATCAGGATGTCGGTCTGGCTAGGGGTCTCAGCGGTGATGCCCTCAGGCAGTTCATAATCCACTGGGTGCGAGAAGCCGAGCGCCAGGTTCAGCACGGTGCCCTTGGCTTGCGCCTTGTAACCAACACCGACCAGCTGGAGCTTGCGCTCGAAGCCTTGGCTTACGCCCTGGACCATGTTGTTCACGAGTGCACGGGTAGTGCCGGCCATTGCGCGAGTTTGTTGGTCGCCGTTGCGAGCAGCGAAACGCAGCTCACCAGCTTCTTCAACAACTTCAACGGACGAGTGAACGTTCAGTTCGAGAGTGCCCTTGGCACCCTTCACCGAAAGCTGTTGGCCGACGAATTTGACTTCGACACCGGCTGGCAGCTTAACGGGGTTCTTAGCGACGCGAGACATGCTTATCCCCCCTTAGAACACTGTGCAGAGTACTTCGCCGCCGACACCGGCAGCGCGCGCAGCACGATCAGTCATCACACCTTTGTTGGTGGAGACGATAGACACGCCCAGACCGCCACGTACTTTCGGCAGTTCTTCGACGGACTTGTACTGACGCAGGCCTGGACGACTTACGCGCTTGACTTCCTCGATGACCGGACGGCCTTCGAAGTATTTCAGCTCGATGGACAGCGAAGGTTTGACTTCACTGCTGACCTGATAACCCGCGATGTAACCTTCGTCTTTCAGAACTTTGGCTACAGCCACCTTCAGGGTCGAGGACGGCATGCTTACGACGGACTTTTCAGCCATCTGGGCATTACGGATTCGAGTTAGCATGTCCGCTAACGGGTCCTGCATACTCATGGGCTAGACGCTCCTGATACAAGAAAAATTAGCCTTTCGGCTACTACAGTCACCTGAACACAACGGGCAAAAAACCCGGGCTCAGGTGAGCCGGTCATTCTAGACACATCCCAGAAACGAAACAAGCCCCATAAGGGGCTTGTTTCGTTGCAAGATCACCGGCGGTCGGAAGATCACTCCCCCGCCGCCAGGGCCCTGCCGGTACGTCTTACCAGCTGGCTTTGACCAGACCTGGAACGTCACCGCGCATTGCTGCTTCACGCAGCTTGTTACGGCCGAGGCCGAACTTGCGGTAAACGCCGTGTGGACGACCGGTGATGCGGCAACGGTTACGCATGCGCGAGGCGCTTGCGTCACGTGGCTGCTTCTGCAGAG
The DNA here is from genome assembly GCF_049942755.1 of Pseudomonas palmensis. NCBI lineage: Bacteria > Pseudomonadati > Pseudomonadota > Gammaproteobacteria > Pseudomonadales > Pseudomonadaceae > Pseudomonas > Pseudomonas palmensis. The sequence continues at coordinate 2,823,850 of NZ_CP187958.1, read as the reverse complement.
CGATCGAGGCTGCCCAACGTTCTTCTGGAGTTGCATTCAGATTAACGATGGTAGCTTTGAGCTCAGCACGCTTCTTGGCGTATTTAGCAACCGTGAGCTGACGCTTCAGCTCGCGGTTTTTCATGCTCTTCTTGGCCATTTTCCTACTCCAATCAGTTGCGGAACGGGAATTTGAAAGCGCGCAGCAGAGCGCGACCTTCGTCATCCGTACGAGCAGTGGTGGTCAGGGTAATGTCCAGACCGCGCAGAGCATCGATCTTGTCGTAGTCGATTTCCGGGAAGATGATCTGCTCTTTCACGCCCATGCTGTAGTTGCCACGACCGTCGAAGGACTTGGCATTCAGGCCGCGGAAGTCGCGAACCCGAGGCAGGGAGATCGCCAGCAGGCGGTCCAGGAATTCGTACATACGATCACGGCGCAGAGTGACTTTGACGCCGATCGGCCAGCCCTCACGGACTTTGAAGCCCGCGATGGATTTCCGAGCGAAAGTCACAACGGCTTTTTGACCGGTGATCTTCTCGAGGTCAGCTACAGCGTGCTCGATGACTTTCTTGTCGCCGACAGCTTCGCCCAGACCCATGTTCAGGGTGATCTTGGTAACGCGCGGAACTTCCATCACGTTCGCCAGCTTAAGTTCTTCCTTAAGCTTGGGAGCAATTTCCTTCCGGTAAATCTCTTTCAGTCGTGCCATGGTCTTCTACCTAGCAGTGTTCAAGCATCAACCGCTTTTTGGGTCGACTTGAAGACACGAATTTTTTTGCCTTCTTCTACTTTGAAACCAACGCGGTCAGCCTTGTTGGTTTCGCCGTTGAAGATGGCGACGTTGGAAGCGTGCAGTGGCGCTTCTTTCTCGACGATACCGCCTTGTACGCCCGACATAGGGTTAGGCTTGGTATGACGCTTCACCAGGTTGATCCCACCAACGACCAGACGGTCGTCAGCGAGAACCTTGAGCACCTTACCGCGCTTACCTTTGTCTTTGCCGGCGATCACGATGATCTCGTCGTCACGACGAATCTTTTGCATGTCGGATCTCCTTACAGCACTTCTGGGGCGAGCGAGACGATCTTCATGAACTTCTCAGTACGAAGTTCACGGGTCACTGGCCCAAAGATACGGGTGCCGATCGGCTCTTGCTTGTTGTTCAGCAGAACAGCAGCATTGCCATCAAAGCGGATGATGGAGCCGTCAGCACGACGGACACCGTGGCGAGTGCGGACTACAACAGCAGTCATCACCTGGCCTTTCTTCACTTTACCGCGAGGAATTGCTTCCTTGACGGTTACCTTGATGATGTCACCGATACCGGCGTAGCGACGGTGCGAACCGCCGAGCACCTTGATGCACATGACGCGACGAGCGCCGCTGTTATCGGCCACATCGAGCATGGATTGAGTCTGAATCATAAAATTTCTCCGACCCCTAGCCCTTAGACTTCAACAGCGCGTTCGAGAACTTCAACCAGTGCCCAGGACTTGGTCTTGGCCAGCGGACGAGTCTCGCGGATGGAGACCTTGTCGCCGATGTGGCACTGGTTGGTTTCGTCGTGCGCGTGCAGCTTAGTCGAACGCTTAACGTATTTACCGTAGATCGGGTGCTTTACGCGACGCTCGATCAGTACGGTGATGGTTTTGTCCATCTTGTCGCTGACGACACGGCCAGTCAGCGTACGGACGGTTTTTTCAGCTTCAGCCATGATCACTTACCTGCCTGCTGGTTGAGCACAGTTTTCACGCGAGCGATGTCACGCTTAACTTGCGAGAGCAGGTGCGACTGCCCCAACTGGCCAGTTGCCTTCTGCATACGCAGATTGAACTGGTCGCGCAGCAAGCCGAGCAGTTGCTCGTTCAGCTGCTGTGCTGATTTTTCACGAAGTTCATTCGCTTTCATCACATCACCGTCCGCTTAACAAAGGAGGTGGCGAGAGGCAGCTTTGCAGCCGCCAAGGCGAATGCCTCACGCGCCAGCTCTTCAGAAACACCCTCGATCTCGTACAGGACCTTGCCTGGCTGGATCTGGGCAACCCAGTACTCCACGGAACCCTTACCTTTACCCATCCGCACTTCGAGAGGCTTCTTGGAGATCGGCTTGTCCGGGAATACACGGATCCAGATCTTGCCGCCACGTTTTACGTGACGGGTCAGGGCACGACGTGCCGATTCGATCTGGCGAGCGGTGAGACGACCGCGAGCAACAGCTTTCAGAGCAAACTCGCCGAAGCTGACTTTGCTACCGCGCAGTGCCAGACCACGGTTGTGGCCAGTCATCTGCTTGCGGAATTTTGTACGCTTTGGTTGCAACATTTGGCGTACCCCTTACTTAGCAGCTTTTTTACGAGGCGCTGGTGCTTGTGGTTTCAGTTCTTCTTGGCGACCACCAATAACTTCGCCTTTGAAAATCCAAACCTTCACACCGATCACACCGTAAGTGGTGTGAGCTTCGTAAGTGGCATAGTCGATGTCGGCACGCAGGGTGTGCAGTGGCACACGACCTTCGCGATACCATTCAGTACGTGCGATTTCAGCACCGCCGAGACGACCGCTCACCTGGATCTTGATGCCCTTGGCACCAATACGCATGGCGTTCTGTACGGCGCGCTTCATGGCGCGACGGAACATCACACGACGCTCCAGCTGCTGAGCTACGCTCTGAGCTACCAGCATACCGTCGAGTTCCGGCTTGCGGATCTCTTCGATATTGATGTGCACAGGCACACCCATTTGCTTGGTCAGGTCCTGACGCAGTTTCTCAACATCTTCACCTTTCTTCCCGATAACGATACCTGGACGAGCGGTGTGGATGGTGATGCGTGCAGTTTGAGCCGGACGATGGATATCGATACGGCTAACGGACGCGCTTTTTAGTTTGTCTTGGAGGTACTCACGCACATTCAGATCTGCGAGCAAATAGTCCGCATAAGTCCGACCGTCTGCGTACCAGACGGAGGTGTGCTCCTTGACGATTCCCAGGCGAATGCCAGTGGGATGTACTTTCTGACCCATCTGATCGACTCCGTTACTTGTCCGCAACCTTGACAGTGATATGGCAAGACCGCTTGACGATGCGATCAGCGCGGCCTTTGGCACGCGGCATGATGCGCTTCAGCGAACGCCCTTCGTTGACGAAAACGGTGGAGACCTTCAGGTCATCAACGTCTGCGCCTTCGTTATGCTCGGCGTTGGCTACGGCCGACTCGAGGACTTTCTTCATGATTTCAGCGGCTTTTTTGCTGCTGAAGGCCAACAGGTTGAGCGCTTCGCCCACCTTCTTCCCGCGGATCTGGTCGGCGACCAAGCGGGCTTTCTGGGCGGAGATGCGAGCGCCCGACAACTTAGCGGCTACTTCCATTTCCTTACCCCTTAACGCTTGGCTTTCTTGTCAGCCACGTGCCCGCGGTAGGTGCGGGTACCGGCGAACTCGCCCAGTTTATGGCCGACCATGTCTTCGTTCACGAGAACTGGGACGTGTTGGCGACCGTTGTGTACCGCGATGGTCAGACCGACCATTTGTGGCAGGATCATCGAACGGCGCGACCAGGTCTTAACTGGTTTGCGATCGTTCTTTTCCGCCGCCACTTCGATCTTCTTCAGTAGGTGAAGATCGATAAAAGGACCTTTTTTCAGAGAACGTGGCACTGTCGTATCCCTCTATTTACTTGCGACGACGGACGATCATTTTGTCGGTACGCTTATTACCACGAGTCTTCGCGCCCTTAGTCGGGAAGCCCCATGGCGATACCGGATGACGACCACCGGAGGTACGACCTTCACCACCACCATGTGGGTGGTCAACCGGGTTCATGGCAACACCACGAACGGTTGGGCGAACGCCACGCCAGCGTTTGGCACCAGCTTTACCCAGCGAACGCAGGCTGTGCTCGGAGTTCGAGACTTCGCCCAGGGTCGCACGGCACTCAGCCAGGACTTTACGCATTTCACCAGAGCGCAGACGCAGGGTCACATAGACACCTTCGCGAGCGATCAGCTGAGCCGAAGCACCAGCGGAACGAGCGATCTGTGCACCTTTGCCCGGCTTCAGTTCGATGCCGTGAATGGTGCTACCCACTGGAATGTTGCGCAGTTGCAGGGAGTTGCCTGGCTTGATTGGAGCCAGAGCACCTGCGATCAGCTGGTCGCCAGCACTCACGCCTTTAGGGGCGATGATGTAGCGGCGCTCGCCGTCTGCGTAGCAGAGCAGTGCGATGTGAGCAGTACGGTTCGGGTCGTATTCGATACGCTCGACAGTGGCGACGATGCCGTCCTTGTCGTTGCGACGGAAGTCGACCATACGGTAATGCTGCTTATGACCACCACCTACGTGACGCGTAGTGATGCGGCCATTGTTGTTACGACCACCAGACTTCGATTTCTTCTCGAGCAGCGGTGCGTGAGGAGCGCCTTTATGCAGCTCCTTGTTGACCACCTTGACCACGAAACGGCGGCCAGGGGAAGTCGGTTTGCATTTAACGATTGCCATGATGCACCCCTTCCTTACTCAGCACTGCTGCTGAAATCGAGATCTTGGCCGGGTTGAAGGGAGATGATCGCCTTCTTCCAGTCATTACGCTTGCCCAGACCGCGAGCGGTACGCTTGGTCTTACCCAGAACGTTCAGGGTAGTCACGCTTTCCACTTTCACGCTGAACAGGCTTTCGACGGCCTTCTTGATTTCCAGCTTGGTTGCGTCGGTAGCAACCTTGAAAACGAACTGGCCTTTCTTGTCAGCCAGAACCGTGGCCTTCTCGGAAACGTGCGGGCCAAGTAGAACTTTAAATACGCGTTCCTGGTTCATCCCAGCAGCTCCTCGAATTTCTTCACGGCCGACACGGTGATCAACACCTTGTCGTATGCGATCAGACTGACCGGATCGGAACCCTGTACGTCACGTACGTCGACGTGCGGCAGGTTGCGAGCAGCCAGGTACAGATTCTGATCAACAGCATCAGAAACGATCAGTACGTCGCTCAGACCCATGCCGTTCAGTTTGTTCAGCAGGTCTTTGGTTTTCGGTGCTTCAACAGCGAAGTCCTGAACCACGACCAGACGGTCGGTACGCACCAGCTCGGCGAGGATGGAACGCATTGCTGCGCGGTACATCTTCTTGTTGAGCTTCTGCGAGTGGTCTTGAGGACGAGCTGCGAAAGTGGTACCGCCGCCACGCCAGATTGGGCTACGGATAGTACCGGCACGAGCGCGGCCAGTGCCTTTCTGACGCCATGGGCGCTTGCCGCCACCAGCAACGTCGGAACGGGTTTTCTGCTGCTTGGTGCCCTGACGGCCGCCGGCCATGTAGGCCACGACTGCTTGGTGTACCAGCGTCTCGTTGAATTCGCCGCCGAAAGTCAGTTCGGAAACTTCGATCGCTTGAGCGTCATTTACATTTAGTTGCATGTCAGCTTCCCCTTAACCGCGAGCCTTGGCAGCCGGACGCACAACCAGATTGCCGCCAGTAGCGCCAGGAACGGCACCCTTGACCAGCAACAGATTGCGTTCAGCGTCGACGCGCACTACTTCGAGGGACTGAACGGTCACGCGCTCGGCGCCCATGTGACCGGACATTTTTTTGCCCTTGAATACACGACCAGGAGTCTGGCACTGGCCGATAGAGCCCGGGACGCGGTGGGAAACGGAGTTACCGTGGGTATTGTCTTGACCGCGGAAATTCCAACGCTTGATGGTACCGGCAAAGCCTTTACCTTTCGACTGACCGGTAACGTCTACCATTTGGCCAGCAGCGAAGATTTCTGCATTGATCAAGTCGCCAGCCTGGTACTCGCCTTCTTCAAGACGGAATTCCCAGACACCGCGACCAGCGGCAACGTTCGCTTTAGCGAAGTGACCTGCTTGAGCAGCAGTCACACGCGAAGCGCGACGCTCGCCAACAGTGACTTGCACTGCGCGATAGCCATCAGTTTCTTCGGTTTTGAACTGGGTGACGCGATTCGGCTCGATCTCAATGACCGTGACCGGAATGGAGACACCTTCTTCGGTGAAAATACGGGTCATACCGCATTTACGACCGACTACACCAATAGTCATGTTGTAAACCTCATGAGTGTACGGGGCTTTCACCCGCTATGGCCGCCCATTTCAGAGCGTTACACGACTAAGACCCGAGTCTTAGCCGAGGCTGATCTGCACTTCCACGCCTGCCGCAAGATCGAGCTTCATAAGAGCATCAACGGTTTTATCCGTTGGCTGGACGATGTCCAGTACGCGCTTATGAGTACGGATCTCGTACTGGTCACGCGCGTCTTTGTTGACGTGCGGGGAGACCAGAACGGTGAACCGCTCTTTACGGGTAGGCAGTGGAATTGGACCACGCACTTGAGCACCAGTACGTTTCGCGGTTTCCACGATTTCCTGGGTGGATTGGTCGATCAGGCGATGGTCAAAAGCCTTCAACCTGATACGGATTTGCTGATTTTGCATTGGATTTCAGACTCCAGGCTGCTATTCCCACCGGGCGCACTACGCCCGTTAAAAGGAGGCGTGATTCTATAGACACCCCCACTGAGTGTCAACCCAATAAAAAAGCCCCCGCAAAAGCGGGGGCCTTTCTAAACGATCAACGATTACTCGATGATTTTGGCTACGACGCCGGCGCCGACGGTACGACCGCCTTCACGGATAGCGAAGCGCAGACCGTCTTCCATCGCGATGGTCTTGATCAGAGTGACAGTCATCTGGATGTTGTCACCTGGCATTACCATTTCAACGCCTTCTGGCAGCTCGCAGTTACCAGTCACGTCAGTAGTACGGAAGTAGAACTGTGGACGGTAGCCTTTGAAGAACGGAGTGTGACGGCCGCCTTCTTCCTTGCTCAGAACATAGACTTCTGCGGTGAACTTGGTGTGCGGCTTGACCGAACCTGGCTTGACCAGAACCTGGCCACGCTCAACGTCGTCACGCTTGGTGCCGCGCAGCAGCACGCCGCAGTTCTCGCCAGCACGACCTTCGTCCAGCAGCTTGCGGAACATCTCAACACCGGTGCAGGTGGTGGTGGTGGTGTCACGCAGACCAACGATTTCCAGGGCGTCTTGAACGCGGACGATGCCACGCTCGATACGACCGGTAACAACGGTACCACGACCCGAGATCGAGAATACGTCTTCGATTGGCATCAGGAACGGCTTGTCGATAGCGCGCTCAGGCTCTGGGATGTAGGTATCCAGAGTCTCAACCAGCTTCTTGACAGCGGTGGTGCCCATTTCGTTGTCGTCTTTGCCTTCCAGCGCCATACGAGCCGAACCGATGATGATCGGGGTATCGTCGCCTGGGAAGTCGTAGGTGGACAGCAGGTCGCGAACTTCCATCTCGACCAGTTCCAGCAGCTCAGCGTCGTCTACCAGGTCAGCCTTGTTCAGGAAGACCACGATGTACGGAACGCCAACCTGACGGGACAGCAGGATGTGCTCACGGGTTTGTGGCATCGGACCATCGGCAGCCGAGCAAACCAGGATCGCGCCGTCCATCTGGGCAGCACCGGTGATCATGTTCTTCACGTAGTCAGCGTGACCTGGGCAGTCGACGTGAGCGTAGTGACGAATGGTCGAGTTGTACTCAACGTGAGCGGTGTTGATGGTGATACCGCGAGCTTTCTCTTCTGGAGCGCTGTCGATCTTGTCGAATTCAACGACTGCGGAACCGAAAACTTCGGAGCAGACGCGAGTCAGAGCTGCGGTCAGAGTGGTTTTACCGTGGTCAACGTGACCGATGGTGCCAACGTTGACGTGCGGAAGGGAACGATCAAATTTTTCTTTAGCCACGACAATTAACTCCTAGCCTAAAGGACTGAATCAGCCTTGTTTTTTAACGAGCGCTTCGACGATGTTCGACGGAGCCTCAGCGTATTTGGAGAATTCCATGGAGTAGCTCGCGCGACCCTGGGACATGGAACGAACGTCGGTCGCATAACCGAACATCTCTCCGAGCGGAACTTCAGCACGGACAACCTTGCCGGACACCGAATCTTCCATACCCTGGATCAGACCACGACGACGGTTCAGGTCACCCATCACGTCACCCATGTAGTCCTCAGGGGTCACAACTTCTACCTTCATGATCGGCTCAAGCACCTTACCGCCGCCTTTGGCTGCGAGTTGCTTGGTCGCCATGGAGGCCGCCACCTTGAACGCCATCTCGTTAGAGTCGACGTCGTGGTAGGAACCATCAAACACGGTTGCCTTCAGGCCGATCAGCGGATAGCCGGCAACGATGCCGTTCTTCATCTGCTCTTCGATACCCTTCTGGATCGCCGGGATGTATTCCTTCGGAACCACACCACCCACAACCTCGTTGGTGAAAACCAGGCCTTCGGTGATGTTGCCGTGTGCGTCCACGTCTGGCTGCGAGAAGCGGATCCAGCAGTGACCGAACTGACCGCGACCACCGGACTGACGAACGAACTTGCCTTCGATTTCGACGTTGTCTTTGGTGATCTGCTCGCGATAGGAAACCTGCGGCTTACCGATGTTGGCTTCGACGTTGAATTCGCGCTTCATGCGGTCAACGAGGATGTCCAGGTGAAGCTCGCCCATACCCGAGATGATGGTCTGGCCGGTTTCTTCGTCGGTCTTGACGCGGAACGACGGGTCTTCCTGAGCCAGCTTGCCCAGTGCGATACCCATCTTTTCCTGGTCCTGCTTGGTTTTCGGCTCGACAGCTACCGAAATCACAGGCTCAGGGAAGTCCATACGCTCGAGGATGATCGGCTTGTCGGCGTTGCACAGGGTGTCACCAGTGGTGACGTCCTTCATGCCGATCAGAGCAGCGATGTCGCCGGCCAGTACTTCCTTGATTTCTTCACGCTGGTTGGCGTGCATCTGCACCATACGACCAACGCGCTCTTTCTTGCCTTTGACCGAGTTGATCACGGAGTCGCCGGACTGCAGCATACCCGAGTAAACACGGACAAAAGTCAGAGTACCAACGAACGGGTCGGTGGCAATCTTGAACGCCAGAGCCGAGAACGGCTCGTTGTCGTCGGCATGACGCTCGTCGTAGTCGGCGTCGACCAGCTCTTCCTTTGGCTTCTCGATCAGGTCAGGGTGGATACCCTTGATCGCAGGAATCTCGGTAGGAGCAGGCAGGAAGTCGATAACGGCGTCGAGAACCAGGGGAACGCCCTTGTTCTTGAACGACGAACCACAGACAGCCGGAACGATCTCGCTGGCCAGGGTACGCGCGCGCAGACCGGCCTTGATTTCTTCGACGGTCAGCTCTTCGCCTTCCAGGTACTTGTTCATCAGCTCTTCGCTGGACTCGGCAGCCGCTTCAACCATGTTGGAGCGCCACTCTTGAGCCAGCTCCAGCATATCAGCAGGAATTTCTTCCTCGCGATAGGTGGTGCCTTTGTCGTCTTCGTTCCAGTAGATAGCCTTCATCTTGATCAGATCGACCTGACCCTGGAAGTTCTCTTCCGAACCGATGGCCAGCTGAACAGGAACCGGGGTGTGACCCAGACGGTTCTTGATCTGACCTACGACGCGCAGGAAGTTGGCACCGGCACGGTCCATCTTGTTCACGTATACAACACGTGGAACGCCGTACTTGTTGGCTTGACGCCATACGGTTTCGGACTGTGGCTCAACGCCGGAGGTACCGCAGAACACAACGACAGCGCCGTCGAGTACACGCAGCGAACGCTCAACTTCAATGGTGAAGTCAACGTGGCCGGGGGTATCGATGACGTTTACGCGGTAGTTGTCATACTGACCCTTGGAGCCTTTCCAGAAGGTAGTGACAGCAGCGGAGGTAATGGTGATACCCCGCTCCTGCTCCTGCACCATCCAGTCGGTGGTCGCGGCGCCATCATGCACCTCGCCCAGTTTGTGGCTCAGGCCTGTGTAGAACAGGATCCGCTCGGTAGTAGTGGTCTTGCCCGCGTCAACGTGCGCGCAAATACCAATGTTACGGTAGCGGTTGATTGGTGTAGTACGAGCCATAGAGCCCTCGCAAAAATAGTGATGCCTGAATTAGAAGCGGTAGTGCGAGAACGCTTTGTTGGCTTCGGCCATACGGTGTACGTCTTCACGCTTCTTGACTGCAGCACCTTTGCCTTCAGCAGCATCCAGCAATTCGCCGGCCAGGCGCAGGGCCATAGACTTCTCGCCGCGCTTGCGCGCGTAGTCTACCAACCAGCGCATTGCCAGGGCGTTACGACGGGACGGACGAACTTCGACCGGAACCTGGTAAGTAGCACCGCCAACACGGCGCGACTTCACTTCGACCAGCGGAGCGATGGCGTCGAGAGCTTTCTCGAAGATTTCCAGGGGATCGCTGTTCTTGCGTTCTTTGACCTTGTCCAGCGCACCGTAAACGATACGCTCGGCAACGGCCTTCTTGCCGCTTTCCATCACGTGGTTCATGAACTTGGCGAGAATCTGCGATCCGTATTTTGGATCGTCCAGAATCTCACGCTTGGCTGCTACACGACGTCTTGGCATTGATAAGCCCTCAAACGGTCTTCAGGTTAGCTCGGGACAGGGAACCCAGAGGTTGCGTGCCCGACCTTACTCTTATCGACTCAATAAAATTGATAACTGCAAATTGCTGCAAACGGCCGATTACTTCGGACGCTTGGTACCGTACTTCGAACGACCTTGGTTACGACCTTTGACGCCGGAGGTATCCAGGGAGCCGCGAACGGTGTGGTAACGAACACCTGGCAAGTCTTTTACACGACCGCCGCGGATCAGTACCACGCTGTGCTCTTGCAGGTTGTGGCCTTCACCACCGATGTACGAGGAAACCTCGAAACCGTTGGTCAGACGCACACGGCATACTTTACGCAGTGCCGAGTTAGGTTTTTTCGGCGTGGTGGTGTACACACGGGTGCACACGCCACGACGTTGCGGGCAGTTCTGCAGCGCAGGAACGTCGGATTTCTCGACGATACGCTTACGCGGCTGACGTACCAGCTGGTTGATAGTTGCCATCTACTAGCTCCACTGTTGTCTTGCGACGCTATTGTCTTGCAAGAAAAGCAAAATGGCAGGACGAAGTCCCACCAAATTTAGGGGTACAAGAGTCTAAAGAGGATCTTGCCCCTCGTCAAGGCAAGGCCCCGACATCCCCCACCCTCCCCTTCGCAACAGATTATGTCGCGAAGATCGGGTGAGGGCCGCCAGGGCCCTACGCTTTAGTTGCCGCTGGAGTTCAGCGCTTCGGTCAGTGCAGCTTCCACTTCACTGGCGCTAACACGCAACGGCTTGTCGGCATCACGGCGACGCTTGCGCTCGCTGTGGTAGGCCAGACCGGTACCGGCCGGGATCAGACGACCCACGACCACGTTTTCTTTCAGGCCGCGCAGGTAGTCGCGCTTGCCGGTTACCGCCGCTTCGGTCAGTACGCGGGTGGTTTCCTGGAAGGAAGCCGCCGAGATGAACGATTCGGTGGACAGCGAGGCCTTGGTGATACCCAGCAGTACACGAGTGAACTTGGAGACAAACTTGTCTTCCGCGCCAAGGCGCTCGTTCTCTACCAGTACCTGGGTCAGTTCCATCTGGTCGCCCTTGATGAAGCTGGAGTCACCCGACTCGGCAATCTCGACCTTACGCAGCATCTGACGCAGGATGGTCTCGATGTGCTTGTCGTTGATCTTCACGCCTTGCAGACGGTAAACGTCCTGGATCTCGTTGACGATGTACTTGGCCAGCGCGCTAACACCCAGCAGACGCAGAATGTCGTGCGGATCGCTAGGACCGTCCGAGATGACTTCGCCGCGGTTCACTTGTTCGCCTTCGAAGACGTTCAGGTGACGCCACTTCGGAATCAGCTCTTCGTACGGATCGCTGCCATCGTTCGGGGTGATGACCAGACGGCGCTTGCCCTTGGTCTCTTTACCGAAGGCGATGGTACCGCTGACTTCAGCCAGAATCGAGGCTTCTTTCGGACGGCGCGCTTCGAACAGGTCGGCAACGCGCGGCAGACCACCGGTGATGTCACGGGTCTTGGACGTTTCTTGCGGGATACGCGCGATAACGTCACCAACACCGATCTGTGCACCGTCAGCCACACCGACCAGGGCGTTGGCTGGCAGGAAGTACTGAGCCGGTACGTCGGTACCTGGCAACAGCAGATCCTTGCCGCTGGCGTCGACCATCTTGATTGCAGGACGGATTTCCTTGCCTGCAGCCGGACGGTCTTTGACGTCCAGAACCTCGATGTTGGTCAGGCCGGTCAATTCGTCGGTCTGACGCTTGATCGTGATGCCTTCTTCCATGCCCACGAAGGTCACGGTACCTTTCATTTCGGTAACGATCGGGTGGGTGTGCGGGTCCCACTTGGCGACGATGGCGCCAGCGTCGACCTTGTCGCCTTCCTTCACCGAAATCACGGCGCCGTAAGGCAGCTTGTAACGCTCGCGCTCACGACCGAACTCGTCGGCAATCGCCAACTCGCCGGAACGCGATACGGCAACCAGGTTGCCGTCGGCACGCTCAACCTGCTTGAGGTTGTGCAGACGAACCATACCGCCGTTCTTCACCTGGACGCTGTCGGCAGCCGAGGTACGGCTTGCAGCACCACCGATGTGGAACGTACGCATGGTCAGCTGGGTACCCGGCTCACCGATCGACTGTGCAGCGATAACGCCGACAGCTTCACCGATGTTCACCTGGTGACCGCGAGCCAGGTCGCGACCGTAGCACTTGGCGCAGATGCCGTAGCGGGTTTCGCAGCTGATCGGCGAACGCACGATCACTTCGTCGATGCTGTTCAGCTCGATGAACTCGACCCACTTCTCGTCGACCAGAGTACCGGCCGGAACGATGACGTCGTCGGTGCCAGGCTTGAACACGTCACGGGCGATTACACGACCCAGTACGCGCTCACCCAGCGGCTCTACAACGTCGCCGCCTTCGATGTGCGGGGTCATGACCAGACCCTGCTCGGTGCCACAGTCGATCTCGGTAACCACCAGATCCTGCGCCACGTCTACCAGACGACGGGTCAGGTAACCGGAGTTCGCGGTTTTCAACGCGGTATCCGCAAGACCCTTACGCGCACCGTGAGTCGAGATGAAGTACTGCAGTACGCTCAGACCTTCGCGGAAGTTCGCGGTGATCGGCGTCTCGATGATCGAGCCGTCCGGCTTGGCCATCAGACCACGCATACCGGCCAACTGACGAATCTGAGCTGCCGAACCCCGGGCACCGGAGTCAGCCATCATGTACATCGAGTTGAAGGACTCCTGCTCGACTTCGTTGCCTTCGCGGTCGATGACCTTCTCTTTCGAGAGGTTGGCCATCATCGCCTTGGACACTTCGTCGTTCGCCTTGGACCACAGGTCGATGACCTTGTTGTACTTCTCGCCCTGGGTTACCAGGCCGGAGGCGTACTGGCTCTCGATCTCTTTCACTTCGTCGGTGGCAGCACCGATGATGCGGGCTTTTTCATCCGGGATAACGAAGTCGTTAACACCGATGGAAACGCCGGAGATGGTCGAGTAGGCAAAACCGGTGTACATCAGCTGGTCAGCGAAGATGACGGTCTCTTTCAAACCAACCACGCGGTAGCACTGGTTGATCAGCTTGGAGATCGCCTTTTTCTTCATCGGCTGGTTGACCACGTCGTACGACAGACCTGGCGGTACAACCTGGAACAGCAGTGCACGGCCGACAGTGGTGTCGACGATGCGGGTGTTCTTAACGCTGCCGCCATCACGATCGTTCACGGTTTCGTTGATACGAACCTTGATCTTGGCGTGCAGGGCCGCTTCGCCGGCGCGGAATACGCGGTCGACTTCCTGCAGGTCGGCGAATACGCGACCTTCGCCCTTGGCATTGATGGCTTCGCGGGTCATGTAGTACAGACCCAGTACAACGTCCTGCGAAGGAACGATGATCGGCTCACCGTTGGCTGGCGACAGGATGTTGTTGGTCGACATCATCAGCGCGCGCGCTTCGAGCTGGGCTTCCAGCGTCAGCGGCACGTGCACGGCCATCTGGTCACCGTCGAAGTCGGCGTTGTACGCGGCACAGACCAGCGGGTGCAGCTGGATGGCCTTGCCTTCGATCAGTACCGGCTCGAACGCCTGGATACCCAGACGGTGAAGGGTCGGTGCACGGTTGAGCAGTACGGGGTGTTCGCGAATCACTTCGGCAAGAACGTCCCACACCTCTGGCAACTCGCGCTCGACCATCTTCTTGGCGGCCTTGATGGTGGTCGCCAGACCACGCATTTCCAGCTTGCCGAAAATGAACGGCTTGAACAGCTCGAGGGCCATTTTCTTCGGCAGACCGCACTGGTGCAGACGCAGGGTCGGACCTACGGTAATTACCGAACGACCCGAGTAGTCAACGCGCTTACCGAGCAGGTTCTGACGGAAACGACCTTGCTTACCCTTGATCATGTCGGCCAGGGATTTCAGAGGACGCTTGTTCGAGCCGGTGATGGCGCGGCCGCGACGGCCGTTGTCGAGCAGTGCGTCGACCGCTTCCTGCAGCATGCGCTTTTCGTTGCGCACGATGATGTCAGGCGCAGACAGGTCGAGCAGGCGCTTCAGACGGTTGTTACGGTTGATCACCCGACGGTACAGGTCGTTCAGGTCGGAGGTCGCGAAACGACCGCCATCCAGCGGAACCAGTGGACGCAGGTCTGGCGGCAGAACCGGCAGAACGGTCAGGACCATCCACTCAGGCAGGTTGCCCGAGCCCTGGAAGGCCTCCATCAGCTTCAGTCGCTTGGACAGCTTCTTGATCTTGGTTTCCGAGTTGGTCTGCGGAATCTCTTCGCGCAGGCGGCCAATCTCGTGTTCCAGGTCGATAGCGTGCAGCAGTTCGCGGACGGCCTCGGCACCCATGCGGGCGTCGAAGTCATCGCCGAACTCTTCCAGCGCTTCGAAGTACTGCTCGTCGTTCAGCAGCTGACCTTTTTCCAGGGTGGTCATGCCCGGGTCGATAACGACATAGCTCTCGAAATAGAGAACGCGCTCGATATCACGCAGGGTCATGTCCATCAGCAGGCCGATACGCGACGGCAGCGACTTCAGGAACCAGATGTGGGCAACAGGCGAGGCCAGCTCGATGTGCGCCATGCGCTCACGACGAACTTTTGCCAGCGCGACTTCAACACCGCACTTCTCGCAGATCACGCCACGGTGCTTCAGGCGCTTGTACTTGCCGCACAGGCACTCGTAGTCCTTGACTGGGCCAAAGATCTTGGCGCAGAACAGGCCGTCACGCTCAGGCTTGAACGTACGGTAGTTGATGGTTTCCGGCTTTTTTACTTCACCGAACGACCACGAACGGATCATCTCAGGCGAGGCCAATCCGATACGGATGGCGTCGAACTCTTCGACTTGACCCTGGTTTTTCAGCAAATTCAGTAGGTCTTTCAAGGCCTTTCCTCCTGGCGGAGCAGGGAGCGGGCTTTTCAGCCGCGCTCCCGATTCGCGTCACGTGTTATTCGGTTTCCAGATCGATATCGATACCGAGCGAACGAATCTCTTTGATCAACACGTTGAAGGACTCGGGCATGCCCGGCTCCATACGGTGATCGCCGTCCACGATGTTCTTGTACATCTTGGTCCGACCGTTCACATCGTCCGACTTCACTGTGAGCATTTCTTGCAGGGTGTATGCCGCGCCGTATGCTTCCAGCGCCCACACTTCCATCTCCCCGAAACGCTGACCACCGAACTGCGCCTTACCACCCAGCGGCTGCTGGGTAACCAGGCTGTAAGAACCAGTGGAACGCGCGTGCATCTTGTCGTCCACCAAGTGGTTCAGCTTGAGCATGTACATGTAACCAACGGTCACTGGACGCTCGAACTTGTTGCCGGTACGACCGTCGAACAGCTGCATCTGACCGCTTTCCGGCATGTCTGCCAGTTTCAGCATGGCCTTGATTTCGCTTTCCTTGGCACCGTCGAAGACTGGAGTGGCCATTGGCACACCGCCTTTGAGGTTCTTCGCCAGGTCGAGGATTTCCTGGTCGGAGAAGTCTTCCAGGCTTTCCTGACGACCACCGATCTCGTTGTAGATCTCGGTGAGGAACTTGCGCAGCTCGATGACCTTGCGCTGCTCTTCGAGCATGCGGTTGATCTTCTCGCCCAGGCCCTTGGCCGCCAGGCCCAGGTGGGTTTCGAGGATCTGACCGACGTTCATACGCGAAGGTACACCCAACGGGTTGAGTACCACGTCCACCGGCGTACCGTTGGCGTCGTGCGGCATGTCTTCGACCGGCATGATCACGGAGACCACACCCTTGTTACCGTGACGACCGGCCATCTTGTCGCCCGGCTGGATGCGACGACGGATTGCCAGGTAGACCTTGACGATCTTCAGTACGCCCGGCGCCAGGTCATCGCCCTGCTGCAGCTTGCGCTTCTTGTCTTCGAACTTGTCGTCCAGCAGACGGCGACGATCAACGATGTAGGCCTGGGCCTTCTCGAGTTGCTCGTTCAGCGCGTCTTCGGCCATGCGCAGTTTGAACCACTGGCCGTGCTCCAGACCGTCCAGCACTTCGTTGGAGATGACCGAACCTTTCTTCAGGCCAGCACCACCTTCGACGACCTGACCGTTCAGGGCGCTGCGCAGACGTTCGAAGGTTGCGCCTTCAACGATGCGGAACTCTTCGTTCAGGTCCTTGCGGATCTCGTCCAGCTGCATCTTCTCGATGGACAGCGCACGGCTGTCGCGCTCGACGCCATCGCGAGTGAAGACCTGTACGTCGATGACAGTACCCTTGGTGCCGGTCGGCACACGCAGGGAGGTGTCTTTGACGTCGCTGGCCTTCTCGCCGAAGATCGCACGCAGCAGTTTTTCTTCTGGCGTCAGCTGGGTCTCGCCTTTTGGCGTGACCTTGCCGACCAGAATGTCGCCAGCGCCGACTTCAGCACCCACGTAGACGATACCGGCTTCGTCCAGCTTGTTCAGCGCAGCCTCACCCACGTTCGGGATGTCCGCGGTGATTTCCTCTGGGCCAAGCTTGGTGTCACGGGCCACACAGGTCAGTTCCTGGATGTGGATCGTGGTGAAGCGATCTTCCTGAACCACACGCTCGGACAGGCAGATGGAGTCTTCGAAGTTGAAGCCGTTCCACGCCATGAACGCGATGCGCATGTTCTGACCCAGAGCCAGCTCACCCATGTCGGTGGACGGGCCGTCGGCCATGATGTCGCTACGCTGAACCACATCACCCTTGCTCACCAGCGGACGCTGGTTGATGCAGGTGTTCTGGTTCGAGCGGGTGTACTTGGTCAGGTTGTAGATATCGACACCAGCTTCGCCGGTTTCAACTTCGTCATCTGCAACACGCACCACGATACGGCTGGCGTCGACGGAATCGATCACACCGCCACGACGAGCCACAACGCAAACGCCGGAGTCACGCGCAACGTTGCGCTCCATGCCGGTACCTACCAGCGGTTTGTCGGCGCGCAGAGTCGGTACAGCCTGACGCTGCATGTTCGAACCCATCAACGCACGGTTGGCGTCGTCGTGCTCGAGGAACGGAATCAACGATGCGGCAACAGAAACTACCTGCTTTGGCGAAACGTCCATCAGGGTGACGTCTTCCGGCGCCTTGACGGTGAATTCGTTCAGGTGACGGACCGCTACCAGTTCGTCGATCAGTTGCTTCTTCGCGTCCATCGTGGCCGAAGCCTGTGCGATGACGTGATCAGCTTCTTCGATCGCCGACAGGAACACGATGTCGTCGGTAACCACACCCTCTTTCACCACGCGGTACGGGCTCTCAAGGAAGCCGTACTGGTTGGTGCGGGCATAGGCCGCCAGGGAGTTGATCAGACCGATGTTCGGACCTTCAGGGGTCTCGATCGGGCACACGCGGCCGTAGTGGGTCGGGTGTACGTCACGGACTTCGAAGCCTGCGCGCTCACGGGTCAGACCACCAGGGCCGAGTGCCGAGACACGACGCTTGTGGGTGATCTCGGACAGCGGGTTGTTCTGGTCCATGAACTGGGACAGCTGGCTCGAACCGAAGAACTCCTTCACCGCCGCCGCTACCGGCTTGGCGTTGATCAGGTCTTGCGGCATCAGGCCTTCGCTTTCAGCCATGGACAGACGCTCTTTGACCGCGCGCTCTACACGCACCAGGCCAACGCGGAACTGGTTCTCGGCCATTTCGCCGACACAGCGCACGCGACGGTTACCCAGGTGGTCGATGTCGTCGACGATGCCTTTGCCGTTACGGATGTCGACCAGGGTCTTGAGGACCTCGACGATATCTTCCTTGCTCAGCACGCCCGAACCTTCGATCTCGGTACGACCGATACGACGGTTGAACTTCATGCGACCGACAGCCGACAGGTCGTAACGCTCGGCGCTGAAGAACAGGTTGTTGAACAGGGTCTCTGCGGCATCCTTGGTTGGCGGCTCGCCAGGACGCATCATGCGATAGATCTCGACCAGCGCTTCCAGTTGGTTGCTGGTGGAGTCGATCTTCAGGGTATCCGAGATGAACGGACCGCAGTCGATGTCGTTGGTATACAGGGTCTCGATGCGAACGACCTGAGCCTTGGCGATCTTCACCAGTGCCTCGGTGGTCAGCTCGGTGTTGCATTCGGCCAGGATTTCACCGGTAGCCGGGTGCACGATCGCCTTGGCGGTGGTGCGGCCCAGAACGTATTCCAGCGGCACGTCCAGGGATTTGACACCAGCCTTTTCCAGCTGGTTGATGTGGCGAGCGGTAATACGACGACCCTGCTCGACAATCACCTTGCCGCTGTCGTCATGGATGTCCATGACCGCGATTTCACCACGCAGGCGTTGTGGCACCAGTTCCAGGCTGAGCTTTTCGCCCGCCACGTGGAATACGTTGGTGGTGTAGAACGCGTTCAGCACTTCTTCGGTGGTGTAGCCCAGCGCGCGCAGCAGTACGGAAGCCGGCAGCTTGCGACGACGGTCGATACGGACGAATACACAGTCTTTCGGATCGAATTCGAAGTCCAGCCACGAGCCGCGGTAAGGAATGATCCGCGCCGAGTACAGCAGCTTGCCCGAGCTGTGCGTCTTGCCACGGTCGTGGTCGAAGAACACGCCTGGCGAGCGGTGCAGCTGGGAAACGATAACACGCTCGGTACCGTTGATTACGAAGGTACCGTTTTCAGTCATCAGGGGGATTTCACCCATGTAGACTTCTTGCTCTTTGATGTCCTTGATCGCTTTGTTCGACGATTCTTTGTCGAAAATGATCAGGCGGACTTTCACGCGCAGCGGTACCGCGTAGGTTACCCCGCGCAGTACGCATTCTTTGACATCAAAGGCCGGTTCGCCCAGACGATAGCCAACGTACTCCAGGGCAGCATTGCCGGAGTAGCTGATGATCGGGAAAACCGATTTGAAGGCCGCATGCAGGCCCACGTCGCGGAACTGATCTTTAGTCGCTCCCGCCTGCAAGAATTCACGATACGAATCCAGCTGGATGGCCAGGAGGTAAGGCACATCCATGACGTCCGGCAACTTGCTAAAGTCCTTGCGGATACGTTTTTTCTCAGTGTATGAGTAAGCCATCAGCGTTCCCCAGCTTGGTCACCTGCTTGTTTGGCTTCTCCCGACGGGAGCAGCCAGAAAATCGTGCAAACCCCATGGTTTGCGCCACCGTCATCGGTGGTTACCGCTCGTCATCGGCGCCGACCTGATCGGCTGCCAATAACGGAAAAAGGCCGGTGGCAAAAGCCACCAGCCATCAGCCTTTCGCTTGTCGCTCGGGCTGGAGACGCACAGTCGAAATTACTTCAGTTCGACGGTAGCGCCTGCTGCTTCCAGGTCAGCCTTGGCTTTGTCAGCGGCTTCTTTCGAAACGCCTTCAGCAACGACTTGAGGAGCGGTATCAACCTTTTCCTTGGCTTCTTTCAGGCCCAGGCCGGTCAGTTCACGAACAGCCTTGATCACGTTTACTTTCTTGTCGCCAGCGGCAACCAGAACAACGTTGAACTCGGTTTGTTCTTCAACAACGGCAGCGGCGGCAGCTGGGCCAGCAGCGGCAACAGCAGCGGTAACGCCGAAGGTTTCTTCCATTGCTTTGATCAGCTCAACAACTTCCAGAACGGTTTTCTGGCCGATTGCTTCGATGATTTGCTCGTTAGTCAGAGACATGACTTAAATCCTGTATTGGGGTGACAGCCTACGCAGCCATCAAATTAAACGTATGATTTCGAAAGGGCTTGCGGTGCCTTAGGCAGCAGCAGCTTCTTTCTGGTCGCGAACGGCTGCCAGAGTACGAGCCAGCTTGCTGGTCGCGCCTTGGATCACGCTCATCAGCTTCGCAATGGCCTCGTCGCGGGTCGGCAGGGAAGCCAACACGTCGATCTGGTTTGCGGCAAGGAACTTGCCGTCGAACGCAGCTGCCTTGATCTCGAACTTGCTCTGACCCTTGGCGAACTCAGCGAACAGACGAGCAGCAGCGCCCGGGTGTTCGTTGGAGAACGCGATCAGGGTAGGGCCGGTGAACACGTCGTTGAGGACACTGAATTCAGTGTCGGCAACAGCGCGCTTGAGCAGGGTGTTACGTACAACACGTACGTAAACGCCAGCTTCACGAGCCTCTTTACGGAGTCCGGTCATTGCGCCTACAGTCACACCACGGGCATCAGCCACGACAGCGGACAGAGCGACTTTGGCAGCCTCGTTGACTTCAGCGACGATGGCCTTCTTGTCTTCGAGTTTAATTGCCACGGGTAAAACTCCTGCTTGTTACCGTTTCATCCAGCCGAAGCCGAATGTCGTTTTGGTGTCTGACTCGGTAAGGAATCAGGGGCACCATCTGCGTAGGCTTGAGGTTTAAGGCTTGCGCCGCCTACGGTCTTGGATAGCCCCCGCCAGGCAGGGACCCCAATTTTTGCTGACGGGCGCAATTGCTCGCGCCCATCGCGGTCTTACGCGTTCAGGGAACCTTGATCGATTACCAGACCTGGGCCCATGGTGGTGCTCAGGGTAACGCGCTTGACGTAGATACCTTTCGAGGAAGCTGGCTTGATACGCTTCAGATCAGCGATCAGGGCTTCAACGTTTTCCTTCAGCTTGACGGCTTCAAAGCCGATCTTGCCAACGGAAGTGTGGATGATGCCGTTTTTGTCGGTACGGTAGCGAACCTGACCAGCCTTGGCGTTTTTGACCGCGGTGGCTACGTCTGGAGTTACGGTGCCAACTTTAGGGTTAGGCATCAGGCCGCGAGGACCCAGAACCTGACCCAGCTGACCTACAACACGCATTGCGTCCGGGGAGGCAATAACGACGTCATAGTTCAGGTCGCCGCCTTTCATTTCGGCAGCCAGATCGTCCATGCCTACACGGTCAGCGCCGGCAGCCAGAGCGGCCTCGGCAGCTGGACCCTGGGTGAACACGGCAACACGTACGGTCTTGCCAGTGCCGTGTGGCAGCACGGTAGCGCTACGAACGACCTGGTCGGATTTACGTGGGTCAACGCCCAGGTTAACGGCTACGTCGAAGGACTCGCTGAACTTCACGGTAGACAGTTCGGCCAGCAGCACTGCTGCTTCTTCGAAGTTGTAGACTTTGCCCGCTTCGATTTTCGAAGCGATAGCCTTTTGGCGCTTGGTCAGCTTAGCCATTACACACCCTCCACGTTGAGGCCCATGCTGCGAGCGGAACCGGCGATGGTACGCACGGCCGCTTCCATGTCAGCAGCGGTCAGATCAGCATTTTTGGTTTTTGCGATCTCTTCCAGCTGAGCACGGGTCACAGTACCGACTTTGACGGTGTTCGGACGCGCAGAACCGCTGGTCAGGCCAGCTGCTTTCTTCAGCAGAACCGAAGCAGGGGTGCTTTTGGTTTCGAAAGTGAAGCTACGGTCACTGTATACAGTGATGATCACAGGAGTCGGCAGGCCGGCTTCTTGACCCTGGGTACGGGCGTTGAAGGCCTTGCAGAATTCCATGATGTTCACACCGTGTTGACCCAGTGCTGGGCCGACGGGTGGACTTGGGTTGGCCTGGCCGGCCTTTACTTGCAGCTTGATGTAAGCCTGAATCTTCTTAGCCATGAGCTACTCCAATATCGGGTACAAGCGCCAGAAGGCTCCCCGGATTACTTGCGTTTTATCCCAGTGACGACAAAACCCCGCAGCACATAGGGCTGCGGGGTATGGGATGCGTCGTTCTGCTAGACCTTTTCGACCTGGCTGAACTCAAGCTCCACCGGAGTAGAGCGACCGAAGATGAGCACCGCTACCTGGAGCCGGCTCTTCTCGTAGTTAACCTCTTCGACCGTGCCGTTGAAATCAGCAAACGGACCGTCTACAACACGAACCACTTCACCTGGCTCGAACAGCGTTTTCGGCTTCGGCTTGTCGCTGCCATCGGCAACGCGACGCAGAATGGCCTCGGCTTCTTTATCGGTGATGGGTGCAGGCTTGTCTGCGGTACCACCAATGAAGCCCATGACACGAGGGGTGTCCTTGACCAAGTGCCAAGTCCCTTCGTTCATGTCCATCTGAACCAGCACGTAGCCCGGGAAGAACTTACGCTCGCTTTTGCGCTTCTGGCCATTGCGCATTTCAACCACTTCTTCAGTGGGGACCAGAATCTCGCCGAAGCCATCTTCCATGCCAGCCAGCTTTACGCGCTCGATGAGCGAGCGCATCACATGCTTCTCGTAACCCGAGTAAGCATGCACAACATACCAACGCTTAGCCACAGGACACCCTTAGCCAACAATCAAGGAAATCAACCAGCCGAGCAGGGAATCGAGCCCCCACAACAGCAGCGCCATGACCAGGACAACAGCCACCACAATAAGGGTGGTCTGCATGGTCTCTTGGCGGGTTGGCCATACGACTTTACGAATCTCGGTGCGAGCTTCCTTTGCCAGCGCAAAGAACGACCTGCCCTTTGCAGTCTGCAAGGCAACAAAGCCAGCAACAGCAGCAAGAACGAGGAGTGCAATAACGCGATACAGAATCGGCGAAGCGGAGTAATATTGATTTCCGACCACGCCTACCACCACCAAAGCGACAACAGCCAGCCACTTGAGCAGATCAAAACGAGAGTCTTGGGCTTCAGACTTGGGAGTCATCTAGGAGGATCCTGTGAAAAGAAAGCCAGACACACAAGGTGAATCTGGCAGGTCAGGAGGGAATCGAACCCCCAACCTACGGTTTTGGAGACCGTCGCTCTGCCAATTGAGCTACTGACCTAAAAGCTTATCAGGCCGACCATTATGCCGGCCTGATCGAGAGAAATCAACTACTTATTCAATAACCTTTGCCACTACACCCGCACCGACGGTACGACCGCCCTCACGGATAGCGAAGCGCAGACCGTCTTCCATCGCGATGGTCTTGATCAGAGTGACAGTCATCTGGATGTTGTCACCTGGCATTACCATTTCAACGCCTTCTGGCAGCTCGCAGTTACCAGTCACGTCAGTAGTACGGAAGTAGAACTGTGGACGGTAGCCTTTGAAGAACGGAGTGTGACGGCCGCCTTCTTCCTTGCTCAGAACATAGACTTCTGCGGTGAACTTGGTGTGCGGTTTGACCGAACCCGGCTTGACCAGAACCTGGCCACGCTCAACGTCGTCACGCTTGGTGCCGCGCAGCAGCACGCCGCAGTTCTCGCCAGCACGACCTTCGTCCAGCAGCTTGCGGAACATCTCAACACCGGTGCAGGTGGTGGTGGTGGTGTCACGCAGACCAACGATTTCCAGGGCGTCTTGAACGCGGACGATGCCACGCTCGATACGACCGGTAACAACGGTACCACGACCCGAGATCGAGAATACGTCTTCGATTGGCATCAGGAACGGCTTGTCGATAGCGCGCTCAGGCTCTGGAATGTAGCTATCCAGGGTTTCGACCAGACGCTTGACAGCGGTGGTGCCCATTTCGTTATCGTCTTTGCCTTCCAGCGCCATACGAGCCGAACCAATGATGATCGGGGTATCGTCGCCTGGGAAATCATAGGCGGACAGCAGGTCGCGAACTTCCATCTCGACCAGCTCCAGCAGCTCAGCGTCGTCTACCAGGTCAGCCTTGTTCAGGAAGACCACGATGTACGGAACGCCAACCTGACGGGACAGCAGGATGTGCTCACGGGTTTGCGGCATCGGACCATCCGCGGCCGAGCAAACCAGGATAGCGCCATCCATCTGAGCAGCACCGGTAATCATGTTTTTTACATAGTCGGCGTGACCCGGGCAGTCAACGTGCGCATAGTGACGAATGTTCGAGTCATATTCGACGTGCGCAGTATTGATGGTGATGCCACGTGCTTTTTCTTCCGGGGCGCTGTCGATCTTGTCGAAGTCAACCTTGGCAGAACCGAAAACCTCGGAGCAAACGCGAGTCAGCGCGGCGGTCAACGTCGTTTTACCATGGTCAACGTGACCAATGGTGCCTACGTTCACGTGCGGCTTGTTACGTTCGAACTTTTCCTTAGCCATCGAGACTGTCCCCCGGTAGAAGTAATAAGCAGATCAAACCGACCATTAAAACAAAGGCAGATATTTTCATATCTGCCTTGTCATATGGAGCTCTTGAGCGGATTTGAACCGCTGACCTCACCCTTACCAAGGGTGTGCTCTACCAACTGAGCTACAAGAGCGTAACACTGTGCAACAACAGCAAACCTGGAGCGGGTAGCGGGAATCGAACCCGCATCATCAGCTTGGAAGGCTGAGGTTCTACCACTAAACTATACCCGCGGAGCTTGCAGCTCTCGCTAAACTGGTGGAGGGAGAAGGATTCGAACCTTCGAAGTCGTAGACGTCAGATTTACAGTCTGATCCCTTTGGCCGCTCGGGAACCCCTCCAATGTGGCCGGCATTTTCTACTCCTGCCGCCCTGCTGTCAAGCTTTTTCTCATTAAAATCTTGAGGTTAGCTACTTTGACAACTGCTTCACTGCGTTACCACCTAGTGGTCATCGCTGTGGAGCGGGCGCCATTCTATGCAAACTATTCGATAGTTGCAACGCCTTCGCACAACATTATTTTATCTTTTAAGTCTTTGAAATCATGGGAAAGTCCGGCGAGCACCGTTGCGTCCAGCAAGCGACGGCTTTCAGGCGCTATCTGCAGCCACCACCCCTGACTGTCGGGCAGCCTGCCCACCACCTTGCGCGCCCGGATATCCAGGCTGATCAGACGCTGACGAAGGCTATCCAGTAGCTCGGGGCTAGCCAATGCCCCAAGGTAGAGACACTCATTGTCCTTCTGCGATGGCGCCTCGCGAGACTCGCTGAGTAGACGAATACCCTGCTGACTTCCCTTGTAGAGCGACAGCGATGTCACCTCTTTCGCCCTCAACGGTGCCTCCTGCTGGTGCCAGACGTAGTAGACGACATTGAGGACCAGCAATAACAGAAACAACCAGCGCATACACACCTCACTCCAGCGGACAGGCCATCGCCAGGCCTACGAACACCAGGTCGGGAACGATTCGGGCTTGCGGTACCACCTGGTGCAACAGTCCTGCGTCGCCACCGGTAATGAACAGGGTAAAATCCTCACCCCACAATGAGCGCGCCTGCTCGAGCTGAGTCAACACAAATCCATGCAGCATGAGCGTACAGCCACGCTCTACCGCCTCGACGGTAGAGCGCCCAGGCTGCAGACTCGACAATGCACGCTCGGCGGACTCGTCGTCATAGCGGATACGCCGGGTATGGGTACGCAATTGATTGCGCATCAATGGCATCCCAGGGCAGATGAAACCTCCCAGGTGTTCCCCCTGCGCCGATACGAAATCCGATGTGACAGCAGTCCCCAGATCGATGACCACGCATGCCCTTCTGGCCAGATGGTACCCGCCGAGCAAAGCCAGCCACCGATCGAGCCCAAGACGCTCGTAATCGTCATAGCCATTGGTAACCCCGGCCAATGCAGTTGCCGAGCGCGCGCGCACTATCGACAGCCCGAACGCCTTCACCAGGGCATCACCAAGATGATCGGTCTCTTCTTCTGTACGCACACTGACCAGGCGGCAACGGGCCGGGGTATCGCCCGCAAGCGCCTCAACAGCCTCGATCAGCGCCTGGTTGGTATCGACGATGCCGCCGCCAACAACCGATGCGTCGGTGCGGATAACCCGCCACTTGATAAAACTGTTACCGCAATCGAGCTCAAGAATCATCGCGCAACCTCAAACTGAGCTCACCACCACTAAAGCTCTTCTCAACACCTTCGACCTGAAGACGCAGCGCGCCCTGACGATCGATACCGAGCACAACGCCGTCGACCCTGGTGACGCCGGCTATCAACGATACTGCACACCCCTGCCACAGGTGCCCTTGCTCCCATTCCGCCTGCAAGTCGGTAAAACCCGACTGACGATGTCGCTCCAGGTAAACCTGCAGATTCTCATTGAGCAGCGCAACCAGCTGGTTGCGATCAACCTGCTGCCCTGTCTCGAGCCGGACGGATGTCCATGCCTGATCGACCTCGCTGTTGGTCTGCATATTCACGTTCACACCAATACCCAGCACCACATGACAGACATCAGCGGGATCCCCCACAAGCTCAAGAAGAATACCTGCGATCTTGCGACCGTTGGCCAGCACATCATTTGGCCACTTCAAGCCCGCAGCATTCACTCCGACGGACTGAAGGGTACGCATGACCGCCAAACCCACCACAAGGCTCAGGCCTTCCAGTTGCCGCATGCCACCGTCGATACGCAGCACCAGGCTGTAATAGAGATTCTGCGCAAAGGGGCTTGACCAGTTTCTGCCACGGCGACCGCGCCCTGCGCTCTGATGCTCAGCCAGAACCAGAAAGGGTGCCTGGCGACCGGCACTGATCGCGCGCAACGCTTCGGCATTTGTCGAGTCAATCTCTTCATGGATGTGCATTGGCCAGAGCCGGCCGGTGCCGGCACCCTCGATGGCGCTGACGTCCAACAGCGACAAGGGCGCAGCCAATCTGTAGCCCCGCCCTCGCACCTTGTACACCGGCAGACTCAATTCAGCCTCGAGATGCTGCAATTGCTTCCACACGGCGCTGCGGCTGATGCCCAGGGCAGCACCCAAGGCCTCGCCGGAATGGAATCGACCATCCTTGAGGAGTTTCAACAACTTCAGCATGCCAATCTCGACTCACAATGAGGCACGCATGATAGCTATGCGCTGAAGGATTGCATACCTGTTGTAGGACGCGTCCTTACGGAGAAATAGCTGCGTGATCGCAGCTTTTTTCGACCCACAAAGACAAAACCCCTACCTGCAGATGCAGATAGGGGTTTCGGAATTTAATCTTGACGATGACCTACTCTCACATGGGGAAACCCCACACTACCATCGGCGATGCATCGTTTCACTACTGAGTTCGGGATGGGATCAGGTGGTTCCAATGCTCTATGGTCGTCAAGAAATTCTGTTGCCAGAAGGTCTTGTTCAGACACTCCAGCGAATTGGGTATGTGATGTTCGTGAGCTACAAATCTTCGGCTTACTGTGTCTTCACAACACCGCAATCTGGTCGTTCGACGCAAATTGCTTGGGTGTTATATGGTCAAGCCTCACGGGCAATTAGTATTGGTTAGCTCAACGCCTCACAGCGCTTACACACCCAACCTATCAACGTCGTAGTCTTCGACGGCCCTTCAGGGAGCTCAAGGCTCCAGTGAGATCTCATCTTGAGGCAAGTTTCCCGCTTAGATGCTTTCAGCGGTTATCTCTTCCGAACATAGCTACCCGGCAATGCCACTGGCGTGACAACCGGAACACCAGAGGTTCGTCCACTCCGGTCCTCTCGTACTAGGAGCAGCCCCTCTCAAATCTCAAACGTCCACGGCAGATAGGGACCGAACTGTCTCACGACGTTCTAAACCCAGCTCGCGTACCACTTTAAATGGCGAACAGCCATACCCTTGGGACCGGCTTCAGCCCCAGGATGTGATGAGCCGACATCGAGGTGCCAAACACCGCCGTCGATATGAACTCTTGGGCGGTATCAGCCTGTTATCCCCGGAGTACCTTTTATCCGTTGAGCGATGGCCCTTCCATACAGAACCACCGGATCACTAAGACCTACTTTCGTACCTGCTCGACGTGTCTGTCTCGCAGTCAAGCGCGCTTTTGCCTTTATACTCTACGACCGATTTCCGACCGGTCTGAGCGCACCTTCGTACTCCTCCGTTACTCTTTAGGAGGAGACCGCCCCAGTCAAACTACCCACCATACACTGTCCTCGATCCGGATAACGGACCTGAGTTAGAACCTCAAAGTTGCCAGGGTGGTATTTCAAGGATGGCTCCACGCAGACTGGCGTCCACGCTTCAAAGCCTCCCACCTATCCTACACAAGCAAATTCAAAGTCCAGTGCAAAGCTATAGTAAAGGTTCACGGGGTCTTTCCGTCTAGCCGCGGATACACTGCATCTTCACAGCGATTTCAATTTCACTGAGTCTCGGGTGGAGACAGCGCCGCCATCGTTACGCCATTCGTGCAGGTCGGAACTTACCCGACAAGGAATTTCGCTACCTTAGGACCGTTATAGTTACGGCCGCCGTTTACCGGGGCTTCGATCAAGAGCTTCGCGTTAGCTAACCCCATCAATTAACCTTCCGGCACCGGGCAGGCGTCACACCCTATACGTCCACTTTCGTGTTTGCAGAGTGCTGTGTTTTTAATAAACAGTCGCAGCGGCCTGGTATCTTCGACCGGCATGAGCTTACGGAGCAAGTCCTTCACCCTCACCGGCGCACCTTCTCCCGAAGTTACGGTGCCATTTTGCCTAGTTCCTTCACCCGAGTTCTCTCAAGCGCCTTGGTATTCTCTACCCAACCACCTGTGTCGGTTTGGGGTACGGTTCCTGGTTACCTGAAGCTTAGAAGCTTTTCTTGGAAGCATGGCATCAACCACTTCGTCGCCTAATGGCAACTCGTCATCAGCTCTCGGCCTTAAGATCCCGGATTTACCTAAGATCTCAGCCTACCACCTTAAACTTGGACAACCAACGCCAAGCTGGCCTAGCCTTCTCCGTCCCTCCATCGCAATAACCAGAAGTACAGGAATATTAACCTGTTTTCCATCGACTACGCTTTTCAGCCTCGCCTTAGGGACCGACTAACCCTGCGTCGATTAACGTTGCGCAGGAAACCTTGGTCTTTCGGCGTGGGAGTTTTTCACTCCCATTGTCGTTACTCATGTCAGCATTCGCACTTCTGATACCTCCAGCAAGCTTCTCAACTCACCTTCACAGGCTTACAGAACGCTCCTCTACCGCATCACCTAAGTGATACCCGTAGCTTCGGTGTATGGTTTGAGCCCCGTTACATCTTCCGCGCAGGCCGACTCGACTAGTGAGCTATTACGCTTTCT
The DNA here is from genome assembly GCF_049942755.1 of Pseudomonas palmensis. Lineage (NCBI taxonomy): Bacteria > Pseudomonadati > Pseudomonadota > Gammaproteobacteria > Pseudomonadales > Pseudomonadaceae > Pseudomonas > Pseudomonas palmensis. The sequence continues at coordinate 2,794,605 of NZ_CP187958.1, read as the reverse complement.
TTAAAGGGTGGCTGCTTCTAAGCCAACCTCCTAGCTGTCTAAGCCTTCCCACATCGTTTCCCACTTAACCATAACTTTGGGACCTTAGCTGACGGTCTGGGTTGTTTCCCTTTTCACGACGGACGTTAGCACCCGCCGTGTGTCTCCCATGCTCGGCACTTGTAGGTATTCGGAGTTTGCATCGGTTTGGTAAGTCGGGATGACCCCCTAGCCGAAACAGTGCTCTACCCCCTACAGTGATACATGAGGCGCTACCTAAATAGCTTTCGAGGAGAACCAGCTATCTCCGAGCTTGATTAGCCTTTCACTCCGATCCACAGGTCATCCGCTAACTTTTCAACGGTAGTCGGTTCGGTCCTCCAGTCAGTGTTACCTAACCTTCAACCTGCCCATGGATAGATCGCCCGGTTTCGGGTCTATACCCAGCGACTAAACGCCCTATTAAGACTCGCTTTCGCTACGCCTCCCCTATTCGGTTAAGCTCGCCACTGAATATAAGTCGCTGACCCATTATACAAAAGGTACGCAGTCACCTAACAAGTAGGCTCCCACTGCTTGTACGCATACGGTTTCAGGATCTATTTCACTCCCCTCTCCGGGGTTCTTTTCGCCTTTCCCTCACGGTACTGGTTCACTATCGGTCAGTCAGTAGTATTTAGCCTTGGAGGATGGTCCCCCCATATTCAGACAAAGTTTCTCGTGCTCCGTCCTACTCGATTTCATGACTAAGAGATTTTCGCGTACAGGGCTATCACCCACTATGGCCGCACTTTCCAGAGCGTTCCGCTAATCTCAAAGCCACTTAAGGGCTAGTCCCCGTTCGCTCGCCACTACTAAGGGAATCTCGGTTGATTTCTTTTCCTCAGGGTACTTAGATGTTTCAGTTCCCCTGGTTCGCCTCTTGCACCTATGTATTCAGTACAAGATACCTGACTTATGCCAGGTGGGTTCCCCCATTCAGAGATCTCCGGATCAAAGTCTGTTTGCCGACTCCCCGAAGCTTATCGCAGGCTACCACGTCTTTCATCGCCTCTGACTGCCAAGGCATCCACCGTATGCGCTTCTTCACTTGACCATATAACCCCAAGCAATCTGGTTATACTGTGAAGACAACATTCGCCGAAAACTTGTAATTACTCACAAATTTTACCTTAGCCTGAACATACACCAGTGAAAGTGCTGTCCAGTCTATCTTTCTATCACATACCCAAATTTTTAAAGAACGATTCTGATAAAGTTCAGAAATCAATATTCGACGCGAATATTCATTTCTAAGCTTTGACAAACTGGCAAGCGGGGTGGTGGAGCCAAGCGGGATCGAACCGCTGACCTCCTGCGTGCAAGGCAGGCGCTCTCCCAGCTGAGCTATGGCCCCAGCAAATTGGTGGGTCTGGGCAGATTCGAACTGCCGACCTCACCCTTATCAGGGGTGCGCTCTAACCAACTGAGCTACAGACCCAATCGAAGGTTGCTAACCTAATCGTCTTCTTCAATGAATCAAGCAATTCGTGTGGGAGCTTATGAGACAGCTGATGTCGTCGATTAAGGAGGTGATCCAGCCGCAGGTTCCCCTACGGCTACCTTGTTACGACTTCACCCCAGTCATGAATCACACCGTGGTAACCGTCCTCCCGAAGGTTAGACTAGCTACTTCTGGTGCAACCCACTCCCATGGTGTGACGGGCGGTGTGTACAAGGCCCGGGAACGTATTCACCGCGACATTCTGATTCGCGATTACTAGCGATTCCGACTTCACGCAGTCGAGTTGCAGACTGCGATCCGGACTACGATCGGTTTTGTGAGATTAGCTCCACCTCGCGGCTTGGCGACCCTCTGTACCGACCATTGTAGCACGTGTGTAGCCCAGGCCGTAAGGGCCATGATGACTTGACGTCATCCCCACCTTCCTCCGGTTTGTCACCGGCAGTCTCCTTAGAGTGCCCACCATAACGTGCTGGTAACTAAGGACAAGGGTTGCGCTCGTTACGGGACTTAACCCAACATCTCACGACACGAGCTGACGACAGCCATGCAGCACCTGTCTCAATGTTCCCGAAGGCACCAATCCATCTCTGGAAAGTTCATTGGATGTCAAGGCCTGGTAAGGTTCTTCGCGTTGCTTCGAATTAAACCACATGCTCCACCGCTTGTGCGGGCCCCCGTCAATTCATTTGAGTTTTAACCTTGCGGCCGTACTCCCCAGGCGGTCAACTTAATGCGTTAGCTGCGCCACTAAAATCTCAAGGATTCCAACGGCTAGTTGACATCGTTTACGGCGTGGACTACCAGGGTATCTAATCCTGTTTGCTCCCCACGCTTTCGCACCTCAGTGTCAGTATGAGCCCAGGTGGTCGCCTTCGCCACTGGTGTTCCTTCCTATATCTACGCATTTCACCGCTACACAGGAAATTCCACCACCCTCTGCCCTACTCTAGCTCGCCAGTTTTGGATGCAGTTCCCAGGTTGAGCCCGGGGATTTCACATCCAACTTAACGAACCACCTACGCGCGCTTTACGCCCAGTAATTCCGATTAACGCTTGCACCCTCTGTATTACCGCGGCTGCTGGCACAGAGTTAGCCGGTGCTTATTCTGTCGGTAACGTCAAAACAGCAAGGTATTCGCTTACTGCCCTTCCTCCCAACTTAAAGTGCTTTACAATCCGAAGACCTTCTTCACACACGCGGCATGGCTGGATCAGGCTTTCGCCCATTGTCCAATATTCCCCACTGCTGCCTCCCGTAGGAGTCTGGACCGTGTCTCAGTTCCAGTGTGACTGATCATCCTCTCAGACCAGTTACGGATCGTAGCCTTGGTGAGCCATTACCTCACCAACTAGCTAATCCGACCTAGGCTCATCTGATAGCGCAAGGCCCGAAGGTCCCCTGCTTTCTCCCGTAGGACGTATGCGGTATTAGCGTTCCTTTCGAAACGTTGTCCCCCACTACCAGGCAGATTCCTAGGTATTACTCACCCGTCCGCCGCTGAATCGAAGAGCAAGCTCTTCTCATCCGCTCGACTTGCATGTGTTAGGCCTGCCGCCAGCGTTCAATCTGAGCCATGATCAAACTCTTCAGTTCAATACTGCTTGGGTTTTGAGAAAACCCTAAACTTGGCTCAGCATTCTCAAATGACTTACTTTCAAATCTTTCGATTTTCGTGCAGTCACTTGTGATGCTGATAATCTTTCTGACTATCAGTCTGAGCTCACAAGCACCCACACGAATTGCTTGATTCAATTGTTAAAGAGCGGTTGGTCAAGAACTTTTCGTCTCAACCGAGGCGCGCATTCTACGCTTTCCTCAGAGTCTGTCAAGCGTTTATTTTGAAGTTTTTCGTTTCACTTCAAACACTTGACTCGCTTCGATCTCTCGTAGCGGGAGGCGAATTCTACAGCGTTACAACCTGCTGTCAACCACCTTTTTCACCGCTGCCGATCTTTCGATCGAAGCACCTCCAGCCTGACCTGAAACGTCCAACTCATTGATATTCAAGGAGTTTTTCGTTCCGACTGCGCCGGAAGTGGGGCGAATTATAGAGAGATTAAATCGTGCGTCAAGGGTTAATTTGAAACTTTCGCAAAACAAAGCAAACCAGCTCTTCTCTATATAGGAAGGGCGGCTTACGCCGCCCTCTCTTTATTCAGCCTTCAGACTGATACGTGCAAACGCCTTCTTGCCCGCCTGACACACATGGGTGGAGCCCAGCTCGAAGACGAAGCCACGATCAACGACCTCACCATCGACCTTCACGCTTCCTGCCGCCAGCAGATCACGGGCTGCCGCCGAGTTCTTGACCAGGCCCGCCTTGTTCAGCACAGCAGAAATCGGCATGGCCTCGGCAGCCAGCACGTCGATCTGCGGCAGGTCCTCCGGCAGCTCGCCATCCTTCATGCGATTACCCGCTGCGCGGTGGGCATTGGCCGCAGCCTCCTCACCATGGAAGCGTGCCACGATCTCTTCAGCCAGCTTGATCTTGATATCCCGCGGGTTGGCACCAGCAGCCACTTCAGCACGGAACCCATCGATCTCTTCCATGGAGCGAAAGCTCAGCAGCTCGAAGTAACGCCACATCAACGTATCAGGGATCGACACCAGCTTGCTGTACATCACCCCTGGTGCTTCCTGGATACCTACATAGTTACCCAGCGACTTGGACATCTTCTTCACGCCATCCAGCCCTTCGAGCAATGGCATGGTGACGATGTTCTGTGCCTCCTGGCCGTAGCCACGCTGCAGCTCGCGCCCCATCAGGAGGTTGAACTTCTGGTCGGTACCGCCCAGCTCGACATCGGCCTTCAGCGCCACCGAGTCATAGCCCTGCACAAGCGGATAGAGGAACTCGTGAATCGCGATCGGCTGGTTGCTGGTATAGCGCTTGTCGAAGTCGTCGCGCTCGAGCATGCGCGCCACGGTGTACTGTGAAGCCAGGCGAATGAAGTCGGCCGGGGTCAGCGCGTCCATCCAGGTAGAGTTGAACGCAACCTCGGTCTTGGCCGGATCAAGAATCTTGAACACCTGCTGCTTGTAGGTCTCGGCGTTCTCCAACACCTGCTCGCGGGTCAGCGGCGGGCGTGTGGCGCTCTTGCCGCTCGGGTCACCGATCATGCCGGTGAAGTCGCCGATCAGGAAGATCACCTGATGCCCCAGTTCCTGGAACTGGCGCAGCTTGTTAATAAGGACGGTGTGCCCCAGGTGCAGATCCGGCGCAGTCGGGTCGAAACCCGCCTTGATCCGCAGCGGTTGCCCGCGCTTGAGCTTCTCGACCAGTTCGGCCTCGACCAGTACCTCTTCCGCACCACGCTTGATCAGCGCTAGCTGCTCTTCAACCGACTTCATAACAGACCCGCAAGGCTCAGATTCAAAGGGCCCCAACCATACAAGATCAGCCATCAAATACAAGTTTTTGCCCCGGATGTGACCGCACACCCGACTGATGACGTCTGCGCGCTTGCGCTGAAGGGGATTTGGTTATATTTTATACAGTTATTTCATCTTCATCATGTCATTCATCTTTTCCAATCCATCTTTTTCAAAGTCAATCTACCTATGACCAACGAACCGACTAAAGCGCCTCCGCTTTATCCGAAGAGCCACCTGTTGGCCGCCAGCGGTATCGCCGCCCTGCTCAGCCTGGCCTTGCTGGTGTTCCCCTCCAGCGAGGTCGAAGCCAAGAAAACCACCCTTAACCTCGAGCTGGAATCCCCTGCCGAGCAGCTGAAGCAACAGGAAACCACCCAGGCCGACGTCCGCGAAGAAACCACCGCCTCGCCGTTCGCCCAGATTGACACTGCCCCCGCGCCCACCGAAGAAACCGCCAAGACCGAACCCACCCCAACTGCCGAACCCGCCAAGGATCCAAGCCACCGCGAAGTCACCGTGGCCCGTGGCGACACCCTGTCGACACTGTTCGCCAAGGTCGGCCTGCCGGCCAATGTGGTGCACGAGGTGCTTGCCAGCAACAAGCAGGCCAAGCAATTCAGCCAGCTCAAGCATGGCCAGGTACTGGAAATCGAACTGGACAAGGACGGCCAACTGGCCAGCCTGCACAGCAAGGTCAGCGATCTCGAGACCATCCGCCTGACCAAGGGCGACAAGGGCTATGCCTTCAACCGTGAAATCACCAAGCCTGTGGTTCGCTCGGCCTACGTGCACGGCGTCATCAAGAGTTCGCTGTCGGCTTCCGCGCAGCGTGCCGGCCTGAACCATTCGCTGACCATGGACATGGCCCGCATCTTCGGCTACGACATCGACTTCGCCCAGGACATCCGCCAGGGTGACGAATTCGACGTGATCTACGAACAGAAAGTGGTCAATGGCAAGGTGGTCGGCAACGGCAACATCCTGTCGGCACGCTTCACCAACCGCGGCAAGAGCTTCACTGCGGTGCGCTATACCAACAAGCAGGGCAACACCAGTTACTACACCGCCGACGGCAATAGCATGCGCAAGGCGTTCATTCGTACCCCGGTGGACTTCGCCCGCATCAGCTCGCGCTTCTCGGCAGGTCGCAAGCACCCTATCCTGAACAAGATCCGCGCCCACAAGGGCGTCGACTATGCAGCGCCGCGCGGCACGCCGATCAAGGCCGCCGGTGACGGCAAGGTACTGCTGGCCGGTCGTCGTGGAGGCTACGGCAACACCGTGATCATCAAGCACGGCAATACCTACCAGACCCTGTACGGGCACATGCAGGGCTTCGCCAAGGGCATCAAGACCGGCGGCACGGTCAAGCAGGGCCAGGTGATCGGCTACATCGGCACCACGGGGCTGTCCACCGGGCCGCACCTGCACTACGAGTTCCAGGTCAATGGCGTGCACGTCGACCCGCTCGGACAGAAGCTGCCAATGGCCGATCCGATCGCCAAGGCTGAACGCCAGCGCTTCCTGCAGCAAAGCCAGCCGCTGATGGCGCGCATGGAACAAGAGAAGGCCACCATGCTGGCCTCGGCCAAGCGCTAAGCCATGGCCCTGTATCTGGGAGTGATGTCCGGCACCAGCCTCGATGGCCTGGACATCGCCTTGATCAGACAGGAGCAGCGTCTCACGCTGCTCGCTACCCATTACATTCCGATGCCCCAGGCGCTGCGCGACGACTTGCTCGCGCTGTGCGCCAGCGGCCCCGACGAAATTGCCCGCGCCGCCCTGGCCGAGGCTGCCTGGGTGAGACTGGCCGCCGAGGGCATTCAGCAATTGCTGGCCGAACAGCACCTGCAGCCTGCAGATATCCGCGCTATTGGCAGCCACGGACAGACCATTCGCCACGAGCCTGCCCAGGGCTTCACCGTGCAGATCGGCAACCCGGCGCTGCTGGCAGAGCTGACCGGGATTACAGTGGTCAGCGATTTTCGCCGCCGCGACGTGGCTGCCGGCGGCCAGGGGGCCCCCTTGGTGCCGGCCTTTCACGAAGCGCTGTTCGACAATCAGGGCGAGCGCCTGGCAGTACTCAACGTCGGCGGCTTCAGCAACCTGAGCCTGATCGAGACCGGCAAGCCGGTCAGCGGCTTCGACTGTGGCCCGGGCAACGTACTGCTGGATGCCTGGATCAACGAGAAACAAGGTCACGGCTATGATGCCGACGGCGCCTGGGCGGCCACAGGCCACGTCATCCCCGGGCTGCTCGCCAGCCTGCTCAGCGATCCGTTCTTTGCCGGCACCGGTCCCAAGAGTACCGGCCGCGAGGTGTTCAACCTGACATGGCTGCGCAAGCACCTGGCCGGCCAGCCCCCCGGCAGCGATGCCGACGTGCAGGCCACCCTGCTCGAACTTACCGCCCACAGCATCGTCAGCTCGCTGCAGGCGGCGCAGACAGCCACCCAGGCGCTGCTGGTCTGTGGCGGCGGCGCCCACAACGGCACACTGATGAAGCGTCTGGCCTGCCTGCTGCCCAACGCCCGGGTCAGCAGCACTGCCATCAACGGCGTCGATCCAGACTGGGTGGAAGCCATGGCGTTCGCCTGGCTGGCACACTGCTGCCTGGAGGGCATCGCCGCCAACCGCCCCAGTGTCACTGGCGCCAAGGGCCTGCGCGTTCTGGGCGCGATCTACCCCGCCTGAACGCACACAGCAAAACGCCGCGCAGAGGCGCGGCGTCAGCAGTACTGCCTGTAACTCAGATCGAGAACGAAGAGCCGCAACCGCAGGTGGTGGTGGCGTTCGGGTTCTTGATGACGAAACGCGAACCTTCCAGACCTTCCTGGTAGTCCACTTCCGCGCCCGCCAGGTACTGGAAGCTCATCGGGTCGACCACCAGGGCAACACCCTCGCGCTCGACGATGGTGTCGTCTTCAGCCACATCTTCGTCGAAGGTGAAGCCGTACTGGAAGCCCGAGCAACCGCCACCGGTCACGAACACGCGCAATTTGAGGCGATCATTGCCCTCTTCATCGACGAGGGTCTTCACCTTGTGCGCGGCACCCTGCGTGAATTGCAAAATCGTGGGGGTGAAGGATTCGACGCTCATGCTGACTTTCTCCCGGCGCTGTTGCCGCCTTAATGCGTGATGACGCGCATTATCCGCTTCTCCGAGAAAATCGGTCAACAATAGAAGCAGCGGCAGGCCGCAAGCGACAAGCGGCAAATGCCGCCCTATGCCCGCTTGCAGCCTGCCAGTTGCGCCTTAAGGCAGCAGCCCGGCGTGGGACAGGCCCATACGCTCGTCCAGACCGAACAGAATGTTCAGGTTCTGTACCGCCTGGCCCGAGGCCCCCTTCACGAGGTTGTCGATTACCGACAACACCACCACCAGATCACCTCCTTGCGGGCGATGCACGGCAATGCGGCATACGTTGGCCCCGCGCACGCTGCGGGTTTCCGGGTGGCTGCCGGCTGGCATCACGTCGACGAACGGCTCATTGGCGTAGCGTTTTTCGAACAGCGCCTGAAGGTCGACCGAGGTGTCGGCGACGGTGGCATACAAGGTCGAATGAATACCGCGGATCATCGGCGTCAGGTGAGGCACGAACGTCAGGCCGACATCACCACCGGCTGCCCGGCGCAGGCCCTGGCGGATCTCGGGCAGATGGCGGTGGCCTTTCACCGCGTAGGCCTTCATGCTTTCACCGGCTTCACAGAACAGCGAGCCAACGCTGGCACCGCGGCCTGCACCACTGACCCCAGACTTGCAGTCGGCAATCAGGCGCGAGGCATCAGCAATGCCCGCTTCCAGCAACGGCAGGAACCCCAGCTGGGTCGCGGTGGGGTAGCAACCCGGCACGGCGATCAGGCGGGCGCTGCGGATCTGCTCGCGGTTCACTTCCGGCAGGCCATACACCGCATCCTTGAGCAGCTCTGGCGCGCCGTGGGGCTGGCCGTACCACTGCGCCCACTCATCGGCGTCCTTCAGTCGGAAGTCGGCCGACAGGTCGATGACCTTGGTGCCGGCTGCCAGCAACTCGCCGGCCAGTGCATGGGCCACGCCGTGCGGGGTGGCGAAGAACACCACGTCACAGGCCGCCAGGGTCTTGGTGTCCGGCACGCTGAAAGCCAGGTTGTCGTAGTGGCCACGCAGGTTCGGGTACATCTCGGCCACCGGCAGGCCCGCTTCGGAACGCGAGGTGATGACTGCCACTTCAGCCTGTGGATGCTGTGCCAACAGACGCAGCAGCTCGACACCGGTGTAACCCGTGCCGCCGACGATACCGACCTTGACCATATACCTGCCCCTTTCAACGAACCGACTGGAAAACCACGGATAATATGGGCCCACAGCCTTGGTAACAACCGTTCGGGTGACGCCTGCACACACAAGCCACTACTATCTGACGACCGTGAACCTGAAGGACTACCTAAAAATGCTGTTTCTCTGGATCAAAGCCCTGCACATCGTCAGTGTCGTCTGCTGGTTTGCCGGCCTGTTCTACCTCCCTCGCCTGTTCGTCTATCACGCCCAGAGCCAGGACACCATCAGCCAGGAACGCTTCGTCACCATGGAGCGCAAGCTGTACCGCGGCATCATGGGCCCGGCAATGATCGCGACCTTCGTGTTCGGCATCTGGCTGCTCAGCCTCAACCCCGACTTCCTCAAGCAGGGCTGGATGCACGCCAAGCTGACCCTGATCATTCTGCTGACCGGCTACCATCACATGTGCGGCGCCAACGTGAAGCGCTTCGCGCGCGGCGAAAACACCCGCAGCCATGTGTACTTCCGCTGGTTCAATGAAGTGCCTGTGGTCATCCTGTTGCTCATCGTCATCCTGGTCGTGGTCAAACCGTTCTGATCCTCCACTCCGAGAGCCCGCCATGTCATTGCCCGCCCTGCTTGAACAACGCCTGCGCCTGCCCGTGGTGGTAGCGCCGATGTTCCTGATTTCCAATCCACAGCTGGTCCTGGCCTGCTGCAGCAATGGCGTGGTGGGCAGCTTCCCGGCGCTCAACCAGCGTGACAGTGCCGGCTTCAGGGCCTGGCTGGAGCAGATAGAGGCGGGCCTGGCCGGGCTCGACAACCCCGCGCCCTATGCGGTGAACCTCATCGTGCACCCCAGCAACCCGCGCCTGCAGGCCGATCTTGCGATCTGCATCGAGCACCGCGTGCCCATCGTCATCACCAGCCTGGGTGCGGCAAAGGAAGTGGTCGATGCCGTCCACGACTATGGCGGCCTGGTGTTCCATGACGTCACCACCCGGCGCCATGCCGAGAAAGCCGCCGAGGCCGGCGTGGACGGCCTGATCGCCGTGGCGGCGGGAGCCGGTGGTCACGCCGGTACGTGGAGCCCTTTTGCCCTGATTGCCGAAATTCGCCAGTTCTTCGACAAGACGCTGCTGCTGGCAGGCTGCCTGAACCGCGGCCACGAAGTTCTGGCCGCGCAACTGCTGGGCGCAGATCTCGCGTACATGGGCACCCACTTCATTGGCAGTACCGAAAGCCAGGCGCCTGACGCCTACAAACAAATGCTGCTGGATGCCAAGGCAGCCGATATCATCCACACCGCCGCAGTGTCCGGGGTGCCGGCCAGCTTCATGCGTCAGAGCCTGGAAAATGCCGGGTTCGACCTCAACGCTCTGGGCAAGTCGGGCGAAAGCCGGCTCAAGCCACTGGATGACGAGGCCAAGGCCTGGAAGACCGTATGGTCCGCCGGCCAGGGCGTCGGCGCCATCGACAGCCTGGGCACGGTTGATCAACTGATCGCTCGACTCGACCACGAATACCGCCAGGCCCAGGCCGCGGCGATCCAGCTGGGCCAGCACCGGCCTGGCTGAACCACTCTCAACGGCAAAGGAAGCCCGATGCGCGACACCTACATCAACCCCCTTCAACTGAACAACGAAAAGCTCAGGGTCATGAGCGTGCGCGGCCGCATTGGGAGGGTGCGGCTACTGGCCTGGAGCCTGGTGCTGATTGGCGCAGTGTTCGGGACGGTGCTACTGGTCGCACTGATGTCCTCGCTCTCCAAAGACCTGGCCGCCGCCATCGTGCCGATGTTGCTGGCCGCCAAGATCTTCAGCCTGGTGTTCATCGCCCGGCGCCTGAACGACCTGGGCTTCAATGGCTGGTACAGCCTGTTGACCCTGATCCCCTACTACATCGGCAACCTGGTTTTCCTGGCCCTGCTGTTGATTCCCGGCAACCCCGCCAGCAATCGTTACGGGCCGCCACCGCCCCCCAACACCAAGGCGGTTATCGTGGTGGCCTCGCTGTGGATACCGTTCATGGCGTGGGGTATCTACATGACTGCCCTCAACGGCTGACCGCAGCCTTTACCCGCTCCAGTCTGTAAACTAGGCGCCAGCCGCACCGCCCCCTGCCGATTGGAGAACTGCATGACCCGTTACGCCATGATCACCGGCGCCTCCAGTGGCCTGGGCCTGGCATTGGCCGAGGCCCTCGCGCGCCGGGGGCGCAACCTGATACTGGTGGCCCGGCAGCGCGATCTGCTGGAAAGCATCGCCCTGGAACTGACCCAGCGCTTCGGCGTGGAAGTGCTGCTGCGCGCCTGCGACCTGGGCGAGCCATTGCGCCTGTCCGGCTTTCTGCTGGAGCTCGAGGAAGGCGACAGACAGATCGACCTGCTGGTCAACTGCGCCGGCATCCGCACCTACGGGCACTTCCTGGCCCAGGAATGGGGCGACGAGCAGGACATCATCGAGGTCAACATCCTCGCCCTCACCCGCCTGTGCCATGCGCTGGGCAACGCGATGGCGGTGCAGGGTGGCGGGCAGATCCTCAATGTCGCGTCGCTGGCCGCCTTCGCCCCCGGCCCCTGGATGACCACCTATGCGGCGAGCAAGGCTTATGTGCTGCATTTTTCCGAAGGCCTGCGCGAGGAACTCAAGCAGACCGGTATCAAGGTTTCGGTGTTATGCCCCGGCCCGGTTCGATCGCCGCTGCGGCGCATCCCCCGGCTGGACAACGGCAACCGCTGCATGAGCCCCGAGGAAGTGGCCCTGTACACGGTGCGCGCACTGGAAAAGAACCGCGCACTGATCATCCCCGGTCGGCGCAACCGCTGGCTGGCCGCCAGCCCGCGTTGGCTGTCGCGCTGGCTTGCGCGCAAGCTGGCCGGCGCAATCAACCGGGCCTACTGCCCACGCTGAAGCGAATCGGCACTGGGCGAGCAAGCGGCGCCTGAGTACACTCAAGCCCGAACCCCACCATGGAGCAAGCGTTGTGGAAACTCTGTTCACCAAGATCATCAACCGGGAGATTCCGGCCAGGATCATCTACGAGGACGACCAGGTTCTGGCCTTCCACGATATCGCCCCCCAGGCGCCGGTGCACTTTCTGGTCATCCCGAAAAAGCCGATCCGCACCCTCAACGACCTCACCGAAGAAGACAAGGGTCTGGCCGGTCATATCCTGTTCACCGCCCAGCGACTGGCCAAGGAACTGGGTTGCGAGGACGGTTTCCGCGTGGTGATGAACTGCAACGAGCAGGGTGGACAGACCGTCTACCACATCCACATGCACGTGCTCGGCCAGCGCCAGATGACCTGGCCGCCGGGCTGATCCAACGCAAGCCCTGTCATCTGGATTGGGTTAAACTGTCGGGCACATTCTTGCGGAGGTGCCCGATGGCTACCGAACGTCACTATTCGCCGCTCGACCGCTTGTTGCTGCAGGCCGATACCGCCATGCGCACCTTGCTCCCCTTCAGCGGCCAACCGTCCCGCCCGTCGCCTGCGATCATCCAGCCAGACGCCGACCTGAGCGACGACCAGACCCGCCACGTCGCCGGCCTGATGCGCATCAACCACACCGGTGAAGTCTGTGCCCAGGCGCTGTACCAGGGCCAGGCCCTGACTGCCAAGCTGCCGCAGGTACGCAAGGCGATGGAACATGCCGCCGAGGAAGAAATCGACCACCTGGCCTGGTGCGAGCAACGCATCCGCCAACTGGGCAGCCACCCGAGCGTTCTCAACCCGCTGTTCTATGGCATGTCGTTCGGCATCGGCGCTGTCGCCGGCCTGATCAGCGACAAGGTCAGCCTCGGTTTCGTCGCGGCCACCGAGCACCAGGTGTGCAAGCACCTGGACGAGCACCTGGAACAGATCCCGGCCGAGGACGAAAAGTCCCGCGCAATCCTCGAACAGATGCGCGTCGATGAAGAGCAGCACGCCGAGTCGGCACTGGATGCCGGCGGCTTTCGCTTCCCCGCACCGGTCAAGTTCGGCATGAGCCTGATGGCCAAGGTCATGACCAAGAGCACCTATCGAATCTGATGGAACACTTCGATGCCAGGGACCTGGCCCGCGCCGTCGATGCCGGCGTACTGAACCCGGGCCAGGACAAGGCCCTGCTTGAATTCCTCAAGCGCCAGCCCGCACAACGGCCCAGTTTCCAGCTGGCCCATGTCGCGTTCTACTTCGGCGCCCTGCTGATCATGGGGGCCATGGGCTGGCTGCTGAGCGAGGCCTGGATGCGCATCGGCGACAGCGCACTGCTGCTGATCGCGCTGGCCTACATGGCCGTGTTGACCGGCGGTGGCCTGGCACTTCAGCGACGCGGCCAGCGTATTCCTGCCGGTCTGCTGGCAGCGGTGGCGGTCAGCATCGTACCGCTGGCGGTGTTCGCCCTCGAGCGCCTTACCGGCTTCTGGCCCCTGGACGATACCCAGACTCACTACCACAGCTACTACACCTACGTGCAGGGCGGCTGGCTGCTGATGGAAGCGGCCACCGTGATCGCCGGCCTGCTGATGCTGCGCCTGATCCCCTTCCCGTTCATCGTGATGCCCATCGCCGTGGCGCTGTGGTTCATGTCGATGGACCTGACCGAGTGGATCTACGGCGAGCCGTTCAACTGGGCGCAACGCCAGAAGGTTTCGCTTTGGTTCGGCCTCGGCCTGTTGCTGGTGTTCCTCGGCATCGATGGCCGAACCCGCGAGGACTATGCGTTCTGGGGTTATCTGGCCGGGCTGCTGGCCTTCTGGGGCGGGCTGACCTCGATGGACAGTGACAGCGAGTTCGGCAAGGCGCTGTACTGCCTGATCAACCTGGGGCTGATGGCGGTCGCCGTGCTGCTGCGCCGGCCATTGTTCATGGTGTTCGGGGCCATGGGCGTTTCGGCCTACCTTGGCTACCTGTCGTATGACGTATTCGCCGACTCGCTGCTGTTCCCGGTAGTGCTGAGCATGATCGGCCTGGGGGTCATCAGCCTTGGCCTGCTCTACCAGAAGCATCGCGAACGTCTGAGTACAAACCTTCGCGCACTGCTGCCGAACGGCCTGCTCGACCTGTTGCCGGGGCTTCGTCGATGAGGGTGCGCCTGCTGCTGATTCGAGCGCTGCAAAGCATGGGGTTGGTGCTGGTGGGCTACCTGTTCATCTTGGCGATGACCGCAAGCCTGCGCGAAACGCCCTTCAGCATGTCGCTGCCCTATCTGGGCGATTCCGACAACAGCGCGCTGGATCTGGCGCTGTTCTGTGTACCCGGAATGCTGCTGTTCGTGTTGCTGGGCAGTATCATCCGCCGGCGCCGCGTATTGGGCGGCGTGTTTGCTGGCATTGCGGCCGTCAGTGCCTGGCTGCTGTGCGAGTTGTTCTCCACCGCGTTCGGCAATACCTGGAGCACAAGCGAAGTACTCGGGCTGCTGGTGCTGAACCTGCACTGGTGGTTGCTGGCGCTGGTACCGGGGCTGATGCTGCTGTTTGCGCTGGAGCGCTTCGCCAGCAAGGCTGGCTCCTACAAGGGAAGCGGCATCCGCCTGTAGCAGCCCGCGTTACCGGCGAATGGCCACGCGACGATCAACCCAGCTCGACAATCTCGTAGGCGTGGGTGATCTCGACCCCGGCGCGCCCCAGCATGATCGATGCCGAGCAGTACTTCTCGGCCGACAACTCCACCGCGCGCTTGACCTGGGCCTCCTTCAGGCCGCGGCCCTTGACCACAAAGCGCAGATGAATCTTTGTGAACACCTTGGGGTCCTCGTCGGCCCGCTCGGCCTCGAGAAACGCCTCGCAGCTCTCTACCGCCTGGCGCGATTTCTTCAGAATGCTCACCACGTCGAAATTGCTGCAGCCACCTAGGCCCAGCAGGAGCATCTCCATCGGCCGCACGCCCAGGTTGCGCCCACCACTCTCGGGTGGACCATCCATGACCACTACATGGCCACTGCCCGATTCGCCAAGAAACATGGCTTCGCCTGCCCACTGGATACGCGCCTTCATCACCCGGATTCCCTTGCTTTGAAAAAGGCTGTCAGCTTAGACCTTGCGCGCACGTGCGAAAAGGCTAAGCGTTCGAGTAAATATGCCGATACACCTACAGGCGTCTGATAAGCTGGCGCCAAACTGCTGGCACCCGCGCCCAGCGGTCGACAAGAATGCCCACGCGTCGCGTCTTTCCAGGATTCAGCCATGGTTGCAACAACCCTTCCAGCCAAGATCAAGAACATCGACAAGTTGCTCGCCCACTGCCAGCGTCGCCGCTTTGCAGCCAAGAACAACATCATCTGCGCTGGTGATCGGGCCGATACCCTGTCGTTCATCGTCAAGGGCTCGGTGACCATCCTGATCGAGGACGAGGAAGGCCGCGAGATGATCATCGCCTACCTCAACAGTGGCGATTTTTTCGGTGAGCTGGGCCTGTTCGAACCCATCGGCAAGGAACACCAGCGCAGCGCCTGGGTACGCGCCAAGACCGAATGCGAAGTGGCTGAAATCAGCTACGAGAAATTCCGTGAACTGGCCCGCCAGGACCAGGACATCCTTTACGCCCTGGGCAGCCAGATGGCCCAGCGCCTGCGCAACACCACGCAGAAGGTCGGCGACCTGGCGTTTTTCGACGTGACCGGTCGGGTGGCCCGCTGCCTGCTGGAGCTGTGCAAGCAGCCCGATGCCATGACCCACCCCGACGGCATGCAGATCAAGATCACCCGCCAGGAAATCGGCCGCATCGTCGGCTGCTCGCGAGAGATGGTCGGCCGCGTGCTCAAGGACCTCGAAGAACGTAACCTGGTGCATGTCAAAGGCAAGACCATGGTGGTCTTCGGCACCCGTTAATCGCGCTCGATCGCCGCGATCACCTGCGAGTAGGCCTGCTCCAGGCGCGCCAGCAGCGGTGCCTGGGGCACCACTTCATGCAGAGCGATATGACTGTCGGCGCGGCAGCGCTGCTCAAGCTCGCAGCATTCATTGAAGCGATTGACTGCCGCCACCATCGACTCGCGCTCGTTGTCCAGCAGCAAGGCGCCATGCACCAGCACCACCGGGCGCTTGCCGCCCAGGCCCTGACGCCAGCGCTGCGCCGTGCCGACCAGCTTGCGACCATTGAGGTTGACGTTGTAGCGCCCATCGCAGAACGCCCCCTCGATCTCCCCCACCGACGCCAGCCCGCCCCATTCGCGCAACACCTCGCATAGCGGCAGGCACAGGCGCTCGTAGGCCTTCTCGATACGACCGTGATCACCCTCGCTGCGCGGCGCCACATACACCAACGCGATATTGATTGTCGCAGCCGACTGCGGCACTGGCTCACCGCCGGTCTCGCGCAGCAGCACCGGCCAGCCGGCAACGGCCAATTCGGTGCAGGCGGCCTCGAAACCTTCCAGCCGGCTCATTCGCCGCGGCATCACCAGCGCGCGGTCCGTCGGCTGCCAGAACAGCAGGCCATGTTGCTTTTCGCCCTTGCACACAGCCGCCAGCAGGTCCTGCTCGGCCTGCAAGCCCGCCTCCACCGTCACCGCAACAGCTTGTTCAGTCATCACACCCACCTTGTCGATACAAAAAAGCCGGCAACGCCGGCTTCAGTGTGGATCAGTCCAGGCCTTGCGCCGGGTTGTGCACCACGCGCTCGGGGAAGAACAGGCGCTGCAGTTCCAACCCCGGGTGCTCGGCACGCATGAACGCTTCGCCCACCAGGAACGAGTAGACCTCGTTGATCTCCATCAGCTCGACGTCTGCCCGATTGAAAATGCCACTTTCGGTGATTGCCAGGCGATCACGCGGGATGCGCGGCAGCAGGTCGAGGGTGGTTTCCAGGCTCACCTCGAAGGTGTGCAGGTTGCGGTTGTTCACGCCCACCAGCGGTGTATCCAGGGTTTTCAGCGCACGCTCCAGCTCGTCGCCGTCGTGCACTTCGACCAATACATCCAGCCCTACGCTCTTCGCCGTGGCCGCCAGCTCGGCCATCTTCACGTCATCCAGCGCCGAGACGATCAGCAGCACGCAATCGGCACCCAGCGCACGGGCCTCGACGATCTGATAAGGATCGATCATGAAGTCCTTGCGGATCACCGGCAACGTGCACGCGGCGCGCGCCTGCTGCAGGTATGCATCGGCGCCCTGGAAGTAATCGATATCGGTAAGCACCGACAGGCAGGTGGCCCCGCCCTTTTCATAACTGACGGCAATGTCGGCCGGCACGAAGTCTTCGCGAATCACGCCCTTGCTCGGCGATGCCTTCTTGATCTCGGCGATCACTGCCGGCTGCTTGCGCTTTGCCTGCTCGATCAGCGCATTGGCGAACCCGCGCGGCGCATCGGCGACGGCCGCCAGGCGCTCGAGTTCAGCCAGGCTGACGCGGGCACTGCGCTCGGCCACTTCCTGAACCTTGCGCGCCAGGATGTTTTCCAGAACCGTCGGTACGCTCACTCTTCATTCTCCTGCTTGAATACCGCGGTAAAGGCGCCCAGCTCTTCGAGCTTTTCTCGCGCCAGCCCGGTGTGCAGTGCATCATGGGCCAGCTCGACGCCTTGCTTGAGGCTCATGGCATGGTCGGCGGCATACAGCGCAGCGCCGGCATTGAGCACGATCATTTCTGCCGCCTTCTGACCGTTTTCGGTCTTGCGGCGCCCCAGGGCATCGCGAATCAACTCCAGCGACGCGGCCGGGCTGTCTACCGCCAGGCCGTGCAGGCTCTGGCTCTTCATGCCCAGGTCTTCGGGCTCTACCCAGTACTCGGTGATTTCGCCGTTCTTCAGTTCCGCAACGAAGGTCGGCGCGGCCAGGCTGAATTCGTCCAGGCCGTCCTTGGAGTGCACCACCAGCACATGCTTGCTGCCCAGGCGTTGCAGCACCTCGGCCAGCGGCCGGCACAATGCCTGGGTGAACACGCCGACCACCTGGTGCCTGACCCCGGCCGGATTCGTAAGCGGGCCGAGCATGTTGAACAGCGTGCGCAGCCCCAGGTCACGACGCGGGGCGGCGGCATATTTCATCGCCTTGTGGTGGGTCTGGGCGAACATGAAGCCGATACCGACGCTGTCGATGCAACGCGCGACCTGCACCGGCGTCAGGTTCAGGTAGATACCGGCGGCCTCGAGCAGGTCGGCGCTGCCGCTCTTGCCCGATACCGCACGGTTGCCGTGCTTGGCCACGGTGCAGCCGGCAGCGGCCACGACAAATGCCGAGGCGGTGGAAACGTTGAAGATATTGGCGCCGTCGCCACCGGTACCGACCACATCGACCACCTGGTCCAGGGTCTGCAGTTGTACCTGGTCGGCCAGCTCGCGCATTACCGATACCGCACCGACGATCTCGTCGATGCTTTCGCTCTTCATGCGCATGCCCATCATGAAGGCGCCGATCTGCGCCTCGCTGCACTGGCCAGTCATGATCTCGCGCATCACATCGCGCATTTCCTCGGTGCTCAGGTCCAGGTGACCGACGATGCGGCCCAGCGCGCTCTTGATATCCATGGTGTCAAATCCTTAGCGGCGGCCGCCGGTCTGCTTGAGGAAGTTGGCGAACAGCTCGTGGCCCTGCTCGGTGAGGATCGACTCGGGGTGGAACTGCACCCCTTCGATGTTCAGTGTCTTGTGACGCAGGCCCATGATCTCGTCGACCGAGCCGTCGTCCAGAGTGGTCCAGGCAGTCACTTCCAGGCACTCGGGCAGCGTTTCGCGCTTGACCACCAGGGAATGGTAGCGGGTCACCGTCAACGGGTTGTTCAAGCCTGCGAACACACCCTGGTCGATGTGCGACACGGGGCTGGTCTTGCCGTGCATCACCTGGCGCGCCCGTACCACATCACCGCCAAAGGCCTGGCCGATGGACTGGTGGCCCAGGCACACGCCCAGGATCGGCAGCTTGCCGGCAAAGTGCAGGATGGCTTGGAGCGATACACCGGCCTCGGTCGGGGTGCACGGGCCAGGAGACACCACAATGCGCTCGGGTTGCAGTGCCTCGATCTGGGCGATGGTCAGTTCGTCATTGCGAATGACCTTGACCTCTGCACCCAGCTCGCCGAAGTACTGCACGACGTTGTAGGTAAAGGAGTCGTAGTTGTCGATCATCAGTAACATCTGGGTCAACCTCTTGAGTCTGGCGACTCTGAATTCTGTGTTGCGCCGCAGCGGCGCCCTTCTCAGCTGAGCGGTGTCTGTTCAGCCAAGGCTACCGCGCGGAACATCGCCCGACGCTTGTTGATGGTTTCTTCCCACTCCAGCGCCGGCACCGAGTCGGCGACGATGCCGCCACCAGCCTGCACATGCAGCTCACCGTCCTTGATCACGGCGGTGCGGATGGCAATGGCGGTGTCCATGTTGCCGTTCCAGGCCAGGTAGCCGACGGCGCCGCCGTACACGCCACGCTTGACCGGCTCCAGCTCGTCGATGATTTCCATGGCGCGGATCTTCGGCGCCCCCGACAGGGTACCGGCGGGCAGAATGGCGCGCAGCGCGTCCATCGCGCTCAGGCCCTGCTTGAGCTGGCCGGTGACGTTGGACACGATGTGCATCACGTTGGAGTAACGCTCGATCACCATCTTCTCGGTGACCTTGACCGAGCCGGTTTCGGAAACGCGACCGGTGTCGTTGCGGCCCAGGTCGATCAGCATCAGGTGCTCGGCGATCTCCTTGGCGTCCGACAGCAGGTCCTGCTCCAGCGCTCGGTCGGCCTGCTCGTTGGCACCACGCGGCCGGGTGCCGGCGATCGGGCGCACGGTGACCAGGTTGTCTTCGACCCGCACCAGCACTTCCGGCGAGCTGCCCACCACATGGAAGTCGCCGAAGTTGAAGAAGTACATGTACGGCGTGGGGTTGAAGCAGCGCAACGCGCGGTACAGGTCGATGGGCGCGGCCTTGAAGTCGATGGACATGCGCTGCGAGGGCACCACCTGCATGCAGTCGCCGGCCAGGATGTACTCCTTGACGGTATCGACGGCGCGTTCGTAGTCGGCCTGGGTGAAGCTTGAACGAAACTCCGGCTCAGCAGCCAGAGGGCCGCCCAGGGCCAGGCCGCGACGCGGGGCGATCGGCTGGCGCAGTTGTTCGAGCAGTTCTTCAAGACGCGCCAGGCCATTTTCGTAGGCGTTGTCCTGAGCGGGGTCGGCCAGCACGATGGCGTGCATCTTGCCGGCCAGGTTGTCGAACACCACCACGGCGTCCGACACCATCAGCAGGATGTCCGGCACGCCCAGCGGATCGGGATTCGGGCACTTGCCCAGGCGCTTCTCTACATAGCGCACGCAGTCGTAGCCGAAATACCCCACCAGGCCACCGTTGAAGCGCGGCAGGCCGTCGATGGTCGGTACGTTGTAGCGTTCCTTGAACGTCTCGACGAAGGCCAGCGGGTCTTCGACTTCATGCTGTTCGATCTCGACACCGTCATGGGTGATGCGCACCTGATGGTCATGTACGCGCAACACGGTGCGACATGGCAGGCCGATTATCGAATAACGCCCCCACTTCTCGCCGCCCTGCACCGATTCGAGCAGGTAGGAGTTGGGCTGGTCGGCCAGTTTCAGGTAGATCGACAGCGGCGTGTCGAAGTCGGCCAGGGTTTCGCAGGCCAGGGGAATGCGGTTGTAGCCGGCAGTGGCCAGGCGCAGGAATTCTTCGCGGGTCATGATAGCCTCGTGGCAATGGGGCAATAAGTCGTACAGGCAAACGCGCCGGATCAGGCCGGCCAGAAAAAAGTCAGGCGCGCCAACGCCAACGGGCCAGGGCCTTGATGACTTTCATCCAGAGTTTGCCGGGTGCCACCACGATGGAATCTCTATCAGGGGGGGATTGATCGTCCGACATTAGCTCAGTGGCCGAATCTAAGCAACCAGGCAGCAGCGCGCGCAGGTCATCGATCACCAGCGCGGGCGACTCCTCGCTGATCGGGCGGCCATGGTTGTAGCCGTAGCTGAGCGCCACGCATTGCACCCCTGCCGCCCGGGACGCCAGCACATCACTGCGCGAGTCGCCCACGAACAGCGCCTGGGCCGGCGCCACGTTAGCCATCTGCATCACGAACAGCAATGCGGCGGGGTCGGGTTTCTTCTGCGGCAGGGTGTCGCCGCCGATGATCCAGCGAAAGTATCGCCCGATCTTCATCTGGTCCAGCAAGGGAGCGACGAAGCGCTCCGGCTTGTTGGTGATCAGGGCCATTTCCACGCCCTGCTTGTGCAGCCACTTGAGGGTGTCACGCACGCCGGGGTAGACCACCGTCAATTCATGGTTGTCGGCATAGGCCTGCATGAACAGCTCGAGCCCGCGCGCGGCCTCATCGTCGTCCACCCCGGCATGCTCGATGCTGCCGGCCAGGGCGCGGCGCACCAGCACCTGCACGCCATTACCGACCCATTCGCGCACGGCGGCGACACCGGCGGGCTGGCGCCCCATTTCGAGCAGCATGTGATCCACGGCGGCCGCCAGGTCCGGCACCGAATCGATCAGGGTGCCATCCAGGTCGAACATCACCAGCTTGGGCAGGCCCCCGGGGAACAGCTGCTCGAAGCCGCTCATGGGCGGGCCAGGGCCAGTTCGGCGTGCATCCTGGCGATCACCTCTTTGTAGTCCGGGGCATTGAAGATCGCCGAGCCGGCCACGAAGGTGTCGGCGCCAGCAGCGGCGATTTCCCGGATATTGTTGACGTTGACCCCACCGTCGATCTCCAGGCGGATATCACGCCCGCTGGCATCGATCAGCGCGCGGGCTTCGCGCAGCTTGTCGAGGGTGGCCGGAATGAACTTCTGGCCGCCAAAGCCCGGGTTGACGCTCATGAGCAGGATCATGTCGACCTTGTCCATCACGTACTTGAGCGCATCCAGCGAGGCAGCCGGGTTGAACACAAGGCCCGCCTTGCAGCCGCCGTCACGGATCAGCTGCAGCGAGCGATCGACGTGCAGGGTGGCGTCGGGGTGGAAGGTGATGTAGGTGGCGCCGGCTTCGATGAAGTCGCCGATGATGCGGTCCACCGGGGTGACCATCAGGTGTGCGTCGATCGGCGCGGTCACGCCGTACTTGCGCAGGGCGCTGCACACCATCGGACCGATGGTCAGGTTGGGAACGTAGTGGTTGTCCATCACGTCGAAGTGGACGATATCGGCGCCGGCTTCGAGCACCTTGTCGACTTCTTCGCCCAGGCGGGCAAAGTCGGCTGAGAGGATGGAGGGGGCAATAGCGTAGGGCTGCATGGCGCACCTGTTGGGCAGAATCACGGTGGCGCGCATTGTACCTCAGGCAAACCGTCAGGGGCTGACTGGC
Source organism: Pseudomonas palmensis (assembly GCF_049942755.1). Lineage (NCBI taxonomy): Bacteria > Pseudomonadati > Pseudomonadota > Gammaproteobacteria > Pseudomonadales > Pseudomonadaceae > Pseudomonas > Pseudomonas palmensis. The sequence goes on along the minus strand of NZ_CP187958.1, from coordinate 2,772,255 downwards.
ATCAAGCCTGGATCAGGATCGGTGGTGCCCACTTCGCCGACAAGGCCGGCTCCTACAGGAGCCAGCCCTGCCGGCGAAGGGTCGTCTGTTTCAGCCCGGCTGTTGGGTACGCAGCTTCTCGCCACGCCCGCGCAGCCATTCCAGGGTCAGCAACAGCACCACCGAGAACGCGATCAGCAAGGTCGCCGCTGCAGCAATGGTCGGGCTCAGGTTCTCGCGGATACCGCTGAACATCTGGCGTGGCAGCGTGGCCTGCTCCGGCCCGGCGAGGAACAGCGTCACCACCACCTCGTCGAACGATGTCGCGAAGGCGAACAGGGCCCCCGAGATCACACCCGGGGCGATCAGCGGCAGGGTCACCCGGCGGAACGTGGTGACCGGCGAGGCGCCCAGGCTGGCCGCAGCCCGTACCAGGTTGTGGTTGAAGCCTTGCAGGGTGGCCGACACCGTGATGATCACGAACGGTACACCCAGCACCGCATGCACCAGAATCAGCGAGGTGAAGCTGTTGCCCAGGCCCAGCGGGGCGAAGAACAGGTAGCTGGCCACACCGATGATCACCACCGGTACTACCATCGGCGAGATCACCAGCGCCATCACCAGCGATTTGCCGGGGAAGTCGCCACGGGTCAGGCCGATCGAGGCCAGGGTGCCGAACACCATCGCCAGCAGCGTCGCCGCCGGGGCCACGATGATGCTGTTCTTGAGGGCGCGCATCCACTCGGCCGAACCGAAGAAGTCTTGGTACCACTGCAGCGAGAAGCCTTGCAGCGGATACACCAGGAAGCTCCCCGAGTTGAACGACAACGGGATGATCACCAGTACCGGCAACACCAGGAACAGCAGCACCAGCCCGCAAAGGATGCGCAAACTGTAGTACCAGACCCGTTCGACGGGCGACATGTAAGGGCTCAGCATGACAACGCTCCTCAGCTCAGACGCAGGCGGCTTGCGCCAACCAGCCAGCTATAGATCAGGTACAACAGCACGGTGGCCAGCAACAGCAACCCGCCCAGTGCGGTGGCCATGCCCCAGTTGATGCTGGTGTTGGTGTAGAAGGCAACAAAGTAGCTGACCATCTGGTCGTTCGGGCTGCCCAGCAGTGCCGGGGTGATGTAATAGCCGATCGCCAGGATGAACACCAGCAGGCACCCTGCGCCGACGCCGGCATAGGTCTGCGGCAGGTACACCCGCCAGAAGCTGGCGAACGGATGGCAACCCAGGGAGATCGCCGCACGCATGTAGGTCGGGGAAATGCCCTTCATCACGCTGTAGATCGGCAAAATCATGAACGGCAGCAGAATGTGGACCATCGAGATGTACACGCCGGTACGGTTGAACACCAGTTCCATCGGCTTGTCGATCAGCCCCAGCGCCATCAGGCCGCTGTTGATCAGCCCCCCGGACTGGAGCAGCACGATCCACGCCGCCACCCGCACCAGGATCGAGGTCCAGAACGGCAGCAACACCAGGATCATCAGCAGGTTGCTCTGCCGGGTCGGCAGGTTGGCCAGCAGGTAGGCCAGCGGGTACGCCAACGCCAGGCAGATGACGGTGATCACCAGGCCCATCCACAGGGTGCGGGCAAAGATGTCAAGGTAGATGGCCTGGTCCGGGGTGGTCGGCGCCAGCTCGCCCAGGTCATCGATACGGTGGTCCACCGAGGCCAGCAGGTAGAACGGCGTCACGCTGCTGGTGTTGCGGCGGATCGCCTGCCAGTAGGCCGGGTCGCCCCAACGCTCGTCCAGCTCCTGCAACGCATCCTTGTAGGATTGCGGCTCGGTCTTGAATGGCAGGGCCCGGGCAGTCTTGGCCAGCAGGCTGCGGTAGCCGGCCAGCTCCATGTTCAGACGCTTGGAAACATCGCCCAGGGTCTGATTCTTGCGCGATTCGGCGAGGTCTTCGCTGAGGGCCTTGTACACGTCCTCGCCAGGCAGGCTCTTGCCGTCCCATTCAGCCACCGCGGCGACGGTGCGCGGCAAGCCGCCAACCACCTCGGGGTTGCCGACGCTCTTGTACAGCAGCGCGGCGATCGGCACGATGAAAACCAGCAGCAGAAACACTGCCAGCGGTGCGATCAATGCTTTTGCCTTCCAGCGGTTGACGCGTTCAGCACGCGCCAGGCGCTTCTTGAGGTTGGAACCTGCGCCTTCGTTCAGGGGCACTGCGATGGCCATAGCGAACTCCGAAAATCTTGGAAACAAGAGGCGTCAGCACGATGCCGACGCCCCATTGGCACGGCTTACTTGGCCGCCCAGGCGTTGAAGCGTTGTTCCAGCTGCTCGCTGTTGTCAGCCCAGAACACCACGTCGATCTGCACCTGATTGGCGATGTTCTCCGGCGTGGTCGGCATGTCCTTCTTGACCTCGTCCGTCAGCAACGCCACGGCCTTGCTGTTGGCCGGACCGTAGGCGATGTTCGAGGAGAACACCTTCTGCTGCTCGGGCTGGATCGAGAAGGCGATGAACTTCTTGGCGTCCTCGAGGTTTTTCGCGCCCTTCGGAATGGCCCAGGCATCGAAGTCGTAGATACCGCCGTTCCATACCACCTTCAGGTTGCTTTCCTTCTGCACCGCAGCGATGCGACCGTTGTAGGCCGAGCTCATCACCACGTCGCCCGAGGCCAGGTACTGCGGCGGCTGTGCACCTGCTTCCCACCACTGGATGTTTGGCTTGAGGGCGTCGAGCTTCTTGAAGGCGCGGTCCTGGCCTTCCTTGGTGCCCAGCACCTTGTAGACGTCTTTAGGTGCCACACCGTCGGCCATCAGCGCGAATTCCAGGGTGTACTTGGCACCCTTGCGCAGGCCGCGCTTGCCCGGGAATTTCTGGGTATCCCAGAAATCCGCCCAGCTGGTGGGCGCAGTCTTGAGTTTGTCGGCGTTGTAGGCCATGACGGTCGACCACACGAAGAAGCCCACGCCACACGGCTGGATGGCGCCGGCCACATAGTCGGACTCATCGCCGAACAGGGCCGGGTCGAGCTGCTCGAACATGCCTTCGTCACAACCGCGGGCCAGTTCCGGCGACTCCACCTCCACCAGGTTCCAGCTCACGCTCTTGGTGTCGACCATGGCCTTGACCTTGGCCATTTCACCGTTGTAGTCGGCGGGGATGATCTTGCCGTTGCCGGCCTTTTCCCACGGCTCGTAGAACGCCTTGACCTGGGCGGCCTTGTTGGCCCCCCCGAACGCGACCACGGTCAGGTCGGCGGCGATGGCCTGGCTTGCTGCGAACAGGCCCAGGGTCAGAGCGGTCAGCTTCAAGTGTTTGTTCATTATTGTTCTCTCCGCGTTGCTGGGATGGGTGAGGCGATCCTCACTGGGCTTCCAGAATAGGATCGAGTGCGCGACCGTGCTCGACCTCCCAGCCCAGTGGCACCACATCGCCCACGGCCAGGGCCGGGTCGAGTTCGGCGATGGGTTGCTTCACGAAGAAGTCCGCCTTGCCGCACACTTCCAGACGCACCCGCACGTGGTCGCCCAGGTAGATGAATTCGGCCACCCGCCCAGAGAAGCGGTTGACGCAGCTTTCGCTGTGACCGTTCAGGCGCACGCGCTCCGGACGGATCGACAGGGTGACCGGCTCGCCCGGCTGGCCGACGTTGACGGCCAGTGCCTCGACCTTCTCGCCACGGGGCAGCGCCACCAGGCAGCGATCGCCGGTCTGGCTGAGCAGGCGCCCGTTGATACGGTTGTTCTCGCCGATGAAGTTGGCCACGAAGGTATTCTTCGGCTCTTCATACAGGGTGCGCGGGTCGGCGATCTGCTGGATCTCGCCCTGGTGGAACACGGCCACGCGGTCGGACATGGTCAGCGCTTCGCCCTGGTCGTGGGTCACGTAGACCACGGTCACGCCCAGACGCTGGTGCAGGTGCTTGATTTCCATCTGCATGTGTTCGCGCAGCTGCTTGTCGAGGGCGCCGAGGGGTTCGTCCATCAGTACCAGTTGCGGTTCGAACACCAGGGCGCGAGCCAGCGCTACACGCTGCTGCTGGCCGCCGGAAAGCTGGCCAGGGTAGCGCTGGGCGAAGGTTTCGAGCTGCACCATGTTCAGCACGCGCTTGACCCGCTCGCTGATGTCGGTCTTGCTCAGGTTGCGCACGCTCAGCGGGAAGGCCAGGTTCTCGGCCACGGTCATGTGCGGGAACAACGCATAGTTCTGGAACACCATGCCGATGTCGCGCTTGTGCGGCGGCACGTTGTTGATCGAACGCCCGTCCAGCAGGATCTCGCCGGCGGTAGGGGTTTCGAACCCTGCCAGCATCATCAGGCTGGTGGTCTTGCCCGAGCCCGAGGGGCCGAGCAGGGTCAGGAACTCGCCTTTGCGAATATCCAGATTCAGGTCTTTGACGATCAGCGACTCGCCGTCGTAGCTCTTCTGCACACCACGGAAGCTGACCAGCACTTCGCCGGTTGCAGCGTTCGAATTCACCTCACTCATACCTGCACCTTCTTGTTGGATGACTGCTGTGACCCAAGACTAGAGAAGGCAGAAGGTGGCGCAAATCGGGGGTGCTGAGAGAATGCCATCAGCCGGATGGAAACTTGCGGGTAGGGATTGCCCTACAAGGGTGGCGTTTTCAGACACGTTGATAGCCGTGCTGCCACCTTCGCTGGCAAGCCAGCCCCCACAAGGTTTGTCGGTACACGCCGAACCTGTGGCGGCTGGCTTGCCAGCGAAGGGATCAACCCGATGTCGTTTTTGGAACACTCACACCAGCTTGTGCTCCATCGCATACTTCACCAACTCCGCCAGCGAAGTCACATTCAGCTTCTGCATCAGGCGCGCCTTGTGGGTGCTGATGGTCTTGTTGCTCAGCGCCAGCTGCTGGGCAATGTCGTTGACGTTCGCCCCCTGGGCCAACCGTTCGAACACCGAGAACTCGCGCTCCGACAGCATCGAGTGCAGGGGGCGCGAATCCGTCAGCCCCACCTCGAACACCATGCGGTCGGCCAGGTCCGGATCGATGTAGCGCCCGCCCCCCGCCACCCGGCGAATCGCGGTCAGCAGCAGTGCCGGATCACTGTCCTTGGTCGCGTACCCCGCCGCGCCGATCTTCAGCGCCCGCGCCGCCATCTGCGCTTCGTCATGCATCGACAGCACCAGGATCGCCGGCGGCGCGCTCAACGCGCGAATTCGCGGTATCGCCTCCAGCCCGTTCACCCCCGGCATCGAGATATCCAGCAACACCACCTCGCATTCGGTGTGGCGCAAGGCTTCGAGCAACTGCTCGCCATTGCCGGCCTCGCCCACCACCTGCATGTCCTTGGCCAGGCCGATCAACTGCTTGATGCCCTCGCGCACGATGGTGTGGTCTTCGGCAACCAATACTCGAATCACTGTCAGCTCCTGTCGTTGTTCAGGGGGATGCGTACGCTCAACGTGGTGCCCTCGCCCGGCTCGCTGTCCAGGCGCATGCTGCCGCCCAGCATCAGCACGCGCTCGCGCATGCCCACCAGGCCGAACGAGGTCGGGCGCTGGTCACTCTGCACGAAACCCACGCCGTCGTCGCTGATGGTCAGGCACAGCATCGCACCGTCCAGGCCCAGGTTGATCTGCACAGTATGCGCGTGGGCGTGGCGCATGACGTTGGTGAGGGCCTCCTGCAGAATGCGGAACAGGCTGGTGGCCTTGGCGTCGCTGAGCGGCGGCAGGTTGTCCGGTACCTCGACCAGGCACGGGATCTGCGTGCGGGCCTCGAAACGCCGGGCCTGCCACTCGATGGCCGAGGCAATGCCGGCATCCAGAATCGGCGGGCGCAAGGCCGTGGCGACGTCGCGCACCAGCTGGAACAGCTGCGCGATCAGGCGCTTCATGCTGCCCAGGCGCTCGTTCAGGCCCGGGTCCAGCCCGGCATAGGCCAGCTCGCACATCGAGGTTTCCAGCTTGAGCACGGTCAGCATCTGCCCGAGCTCATCATGCACCTCGCGGGCGATCCGCGCTTTCTCTTCCTCGCGCACGCTCTCCAGGTGCGCCGACAGTTCGCGCAGTTGCTCCTGGGAGCGCGCCAGTTCCAGCTCGGCGCGCTTGCTCTGGCTGATGTCCCATACCACCCCGTCCCACACCACGCGGCCGTCGCGCAGATTGCGGGTACTGGCCTTGATGTCGGCCCAGCGCTCCTCACCCTGGCGCGTGACGATGCGGCCCTGCCACGACCAGTCCTGGTCGGTGGCCAGCGCCTGGTCCTGCACGCGGTGATAGTCGGCGCGGTCTTCGCTGTGCACCAGGTTGCGCAAGCCCATGTCCGGGTGCTGCAGTTCGATGGGCGAGTAGCCGACCAGGGCCTCGCTGCCTTCGCTGATATAGGGGAACTCCAGGTCGCCGATCGCCGGGTTGCGTTCCAGCCGGAACACCAGCCCCGGCACGTTGCCGGCAATGCCCTTGAGCCGCGCCTCGCTCTCGCGCAGCGCCGCCAGGGCACGGCGGCGCTCGGTGACGTCATTGATGAACACCACCAGGTATTCGGCATCGCGAAAGCGCAAGAAGCTCAACGACACATCCACCGGTACCAGGCTGCCATCGGCGCGCAGGCACTGGGTCTCGAAGCGCTGCGCCGCCTCGTCGCTGGCCCGTGCACGCTTCCACAGGTCCAGCCAGCGGTCCATGTGCAGGTTGGGCTCGATATCGATCAGCGGGCGATCGTTCAGCGCCCCCGAGGTATAGCCGAGCATGCTTTCGACCGCGCGGTTGGCGTAGCGCACATGGCTGTCCCAATGCACCCACAGGATGCCCACGGTGCTCTGGTCGAGGGAGAACTGGCTCAGGCGCAGCGCCTCTTCGCGGGCCAGGCGCTTGGCGATGTTTTCCCGCGCAGCCAGCAGATTAAGTTCCAACTGCTGCTGCTGGCGCCGCTGCCAGATCACGATGAAGACGCAACTGAAGAACAGCGCTGCGAACAGCAACGCCAGGTTCTGCCAGAACCCCGGTGACTCGCTCAGGCGCGGGTAGCGGGGTTGCAGCCAGCGGTTGTGCAGTTGCTCCAGGTCCTTGGCCGGGATGGCCTGCAGGCCGACCTCGATGATGTCGGCCAGTATCGGCCAGTCACGCCGCGAGCCCACCCGCAGCAACTGCGGCAAACCGATGTCGCCCACCACCACCAGATCGCTGAATTCGTTCTCGCGCGACAACCGGCTCAACTGCGCTTCATCCAGCACCGCGTAGCGCACCTGCTCGCTGAGCAACAGCTGCAAGGCCTGGCGCTCGGCCGGCACGCCTTGAAGATTCAGGTTGGAATAGGTCGCGCGCAGATAGTCGGCCAGTGAACTGGGCATGCGCACTGCCACCCGCTCGTTTTCGGCGAGCCGCTCCAGGTCCACTGCCATCGAGCCGTTGCGCGGGCCCACGATCAACTGCGGTACGCGCATGTAGGGGTCGCTGAACAACCAGCGACGCAGGCTGGCCGGGGTCTGGGTCAGCCCTGGCGCCAGGTCGATCTCGCCGCCGGCCAGGGCATGCTCGAGCGCGGCCTGGTCGGGGAAGTTGCGCCACGTCAGGTCCAGGTCCAATGCCCTGCCCAGCCAGTTCATCAGCTCGACATTGACACCTGACAGCTGCTGCAGGCGCCGGTCGAACTGCGCGAACGGGGCCTGCAACACCAGGCCTACCCGCAAGCTGCGGTGCTGGTCGAGCCATTGCTGTTGCGCCGGGGCCAGGCGTACCGCAGCCGGTACGGATGCCTGCTCCGCGTTCGCCATAAAGGGCCAGCACAAGCAGCCGATAAACAACAGGCAGCGCAAACGCATCATCTTGAATCTCGTCAATGAAGGGACCGCCATCGAACATGGCCGTCGTCGACAAATACCATTAGGCTGCCGGTATCACTCTGGCCTGGATCGATCAATGTTCGTACTCAAACGCACGGCGCTTTCGGCGCTATGCCTGTCCTTGATACTACCTTGTACCGCACAAGTTCTGGCGCAGGAAACGCCGGCCGCCGACGCCGATGCCGCGCCGGCCACGCGCCAGGCGCTGCCCGAGCGCAGCCAGGAAGACGCCCAGGCCCTGGAGCGGCAAGTGCCCAAGGACGAGCAGCAAACCCTGCAGGCCGGCAGCGACAGCTTCCTGGCCCTGTGGAAACCTGCCAACACCCCGGCACCCGAAGGCGTGGTGATCATCGTCCCGGGTGCCGGCGAGAGCGCCGACTGGCCACGCACCGTCGGCCCCCTGCGGCGCAAGTTCCCCGATGCAAAGTGGGCCAGTCTGAGCCTGAGCCTGCCGGATCTGCTGGCCGAGAGCCCGGTGGCCCGCAAGGAAACCCCGGCACCGCCCCCGCAACCGGACAAGGACGTGAAGGGCGCACCGGCCAAGGCCACGCCGGCCGATGCCAATGCCAACATCGCCCAGGCCACCGCAGCAGAAACCGAAAACAGCGAAAGCGCCGAAGCGCCCGCCAGTACCGATCCGGCGGCCAGTGAAAAGGCCGACGCCGAGCGCATCTTCGCCCGCCTGGATGCCGCCGTCGCCTACGCACAGCAGCAGAACGCACGCAGCGTGGTGCTGCTGGGCAGCGGCAGCGGTGCCTACTGGTCAGCCCGTTACATCAGCGAACGGCAACCGCCGCAGGTGCAAAAGCTGGTGATGGTCGCTGCGCAGAACCCGGCCCGCGTCGAACACAGCCTCGACAGCCTGGCCGCCACGCTCAAGCTGCCGACCGCCGACTTTTACTATGCCAACCAGGCCGGCGTCAGGCAGGCGGCCGTGAACCGCCTGCAGGCCAGCAAGCGACTCAAGGACAGCAGCTACCACCAGGTCGCCCTGACGGCCATGCCCGGCAACCAGGCTGCCGAGCAGGAGCAACTGTTCCGCCGCATTCGCGGCTGGCTGAGCCCGCAAGCGGTCGACTAGAAGCCGCGCCGCTTGCGTACCACCGCGTAGGCCTGATGCAGGTCACGGGTACGCTCGGTGGCGTCGCGCACCTGCGCCGGGCTCGCGCCGCTACCCACCAGTTTGTCCGGATGATGCCGGCTGAGCAGGCGCCGGTAGGCCTGCTTGACCTGTACAGGCTCGGTCTCGGGTAACACCCCCAGCAAGCGCAGGGCCTCGGGATAGCTGATGCCCTGATTGCCCAGGGCCGCCCGGTGCGGCTCGTAGTCGCTGGCCAGTGCCTGCACCCGGGTCGTCGACCAGCCCAACTGCTGCCCCCACTGCATCAACAGTTCGCGCTCGTGACGCCCTACCCGGCCGTCGGCCCAGACCATGCGCCAGCAGGCACGCAGCAAGCCTTCGGCAGCATGGGGTTGCTGCTTGAGGCGACGCAGGTGCGGATGCAGGCGCTCGCTGCCGCTCTTGCCCCGGTTGAATGCGGCAATCGCGCGCAGACGTGCCGGTTCGCTCATCTCCAGGCGCTGCATTTCCTGACGCGCCTGCTGGATATGTCCGTCGACCACCCGCCCTTCACTCTTGGCCAGGCGCCCAAGCAGCACGAACAGCACTTCGTCGTCGCGCAGCACCGCGCGCCCGCCCAGACGCTCGCGCAGGTGCGCCCAACTGTGCAGTTGCAGACGGCGGTCCATCGCCTGACCGAGCAATGCCCCCAGCAACGCCCCTGGAATGCTGGCGATGGCAAAACCCGCTCCGGCACCAATCACTGTGCTCGGCCACAACATGTCAGCGGCGCTCGGCGAGCAGGCGCTCGACTTCGGCAAGGCGTTCGAGGGTACCCACATCCACCCACTGGCCAGTGAAATGCTCCCCACTGACCAGGCCCTTGGCCATCGCCTGGCGAAACAGCGGTGCCAGCTTGAAGGCGCCGGCCTGGCAACCGTCGAACAGTTCCGGGTGCAGCACGGCGATCCCGCTGTAGGTCAAGGTCGGCGAAACCGCGTCGGCATCCTTGACCTGCCCGGCCTGCAGGCGGAAATCACCTTTGCCGTGATGGCCCGGGTTGTCCACCAGCACCAGGTGCGCCAGCCCGGACAGCGACGCAGGCAGGCGGCTGAAGTCGTACTCGGTCCAGATGTCGCCGTTGATCAGCGCAAAAGGCGCGTCGCCAAGCAGCGGCAGCGCCTTGTAGATCCCGCCACCGGTTTCCAGTGGTTCGCCTTCGGCGGAATAGAGGATGCTCAGGCCCAGTTGCGCGCCATCGCCCAGGTGCTCTTCGATCTGCTGCCCCAGCCAGGCATGATTGATCACCACCTCGGTGAAGCCCGCCCTCGCCAGGGCGCGCAGGTGATACTCGATCAACGGCACGCCGGCCACCGGCACCAGCGGCTTGGGTGTATGCAGGGTCAGCGGGCGCATGCGCTCGCCCTTGCCTGCGGCCAGAATCATCGCCTTCATGCGCGCGCCCCGCCTGCGGCCTGCAGGCTGTCGATCAGTTCATCCAGCTCGGCCAGCTCAGGGCGGCGGGCGATCACTTCATCTATATAAGCAAAGAACCGCGGCACATCGGCCAGGTAGCGCGGCTTGCCGTCACGGTGGCAGATGCGCGCGAAGATGCCGATCACCTTGAGGTGGCGCTGCACGCCCATCAGGTCGCTGGCACGCTGGAAGTCCTCGAAATCGGCCTGCACCGGTACGCCCAGAGCCTGCGCCCGCTGCCAGTAGTCCTTGAGCCAGCCCTCTACCCGTGCCTGCGGCCAACTGAGGAAGGCGTCCTTGAACAGACAGGTGATGTCGTAGGTCACCGGGCCGTACACCGCATCCTGGAAATCCAGCACGCCCGGGTTGGGCACACTCTGCATCAGGTTGCGCGGCATGTAGTCACGGTGCACCAGCACCTTGGGCTGGGCCAGGGCGCTGTCGATCAGCAGGGTGCTGATGCGCTGCCAGGCCGCCTGCTGCTCATTATTCAACTGCAGGCCCAGTTCACGGCCCACGTACCACTCTGGGAACAGCTCCAGCTCGCGGCGCAGCAGGGCCACGTCATAACTGGGCAACGGCGCCTGCATCGGCAGTTGCTGGAAGGCCAGCAGCGCCTGGATGGCATCGTCGAACAGGCCATCGGCGTTGTCGCTGGTGATCACATCGAGGTAGGTGTGGTTGCCCAGATCACTCAGCAGCAGGAAGCCGCGCTCGAGATCCTGAGCGTGAATTTGCGGCACATTGACCTCGGCGCTGGCCAACAAATGAGCAATTTCCACAAAAGGCCGGCAGTTTTCCTGCGGCGGCGGGGCATCCATCACAATAAAACTGCGTCCTTCGGCGGCCCAGCGGAAGTAGCGGCGAAAGCTCGCGTCGCTACTGGCAGCGGTCAGGCAGCCCGCTGGAACCGGACCCCAGCCCTGTTTATGGAAAAGATTTGCCAGCTGTTCGGCCAGCCATACATTCAGGTGTTGCAGGCGTACATCATGTTCGGGCATTACATGGGTCTCCGACGGCCCTAGCCGTCAAGCGGGTCATGCTTTATTATCCAGCATCTTTTTCAGACCATCGAGAGGCGTGCGGCCCCACACGCGGGCAGATGGCACGCAGGAAGCCCGGACTAATAAGATGGCATTGAAATCCCCCGCGTTTCGTAAAAAATTCCCGTTGCTCGTCACCGGCGGTCTGCTGGCGATGCAACCCCTGGCCACGTCGTACGTGGTGGCTGCCGAGCAGTTCGACTGCCAAGTTTCCGCTGCCGGAGGTTGGGACTGCAAGCCCAAGACCAGCACCGCGAACCTGCCACCACGCCCTGTGCATGACGGTGCGGCAGTCAGCTCGGCCGGCGAAACGCCTGCCCAGAGCGCCGACGGCAGTGCCGAAGCGGCGGGCAAAGGCCCAGCACTCGTCACCGAAACCAAGGGGCGCGGCCTGAAGGCACGCAGCGCCGACTACAGCCATCTGGACTGGGTACCACGCGATCAGCTGACCCCTGCCCAGCTCGCCGAAGCCGGCCCGTATTGCTCCGGGGCCTACATCGAGCCAACCCGTCCGGGCATGGATGACACCACGCCCAAGGACGAGGCGCCGACCTTCATCGGTGCCAAGGTATCGCGCTACCAGCAGGAGCAGCAGATCGCCACCCTCGCCGGTGACGTGGTGATGCGCCAGGGCAGCATGCAGGTCGAGGCCGACGAGGCCAATCTGTATCAGGCCGAGAACCGTGGCGAACTGAGCGGCAACGTCAAGATCCGCGACAACGGTTCGCTGGTGGTTGGCGATCACGCCGACATCCAGCTTGACACCGGTGAAGCCAAGGTCGACAACGCCGAGTACGTGATGCACAAGTCGCGTATCCGCGGTAACGCGCTGTACGCCAAGCGTGCCGAAAACGCGATCATTCGCCTCAAGGACGGTACCTACACCACCTGCGAGCCGAACAGCAACGCCTGGCAACTCAAGGGCAACAACATCACACTGAACCCGGCCACCGGCTTCGGTACCGCGACCAACGTCACCCTGCGGGTCAAGGATGTACCGGTGTTCTACACCCCGTACATCTACTTCCCGATCGATGACCGTCGCCAGTCCGGCTTCCTGCCGCCATCGTTCAGTACCAGCAGCGACACCGGCTTCATGCTGGTCACGCCGTACTACTTCAACCTGGCACCGAACTACGACGCCACCTTGTATCCACGCTACATGGCCAAGCGCGGCCTGTTGATGGAAGGCGAGTTCCGCTACCTGACCAAGTCCAGCGAAGGGCAGTTCGGTGGTGCGTGGCTGAATGACGAGGAGGACGAGCGCAAGCGCCAGTCCGACTACAAGGAAAAACGCTGGCTGATCAACTGGCAGCACAAGGGTGGCCTGGACGAGCGCCTGATGACCGAAGTCGATTACACCGACATCAGCGATCCGTACTATTTCCAGGATCTGGAATCGGATCAGATCGGCGTACAGAGCCAGGACTACATCAACCAGCAAGGTGCGTTGACCTATCGAGGCGACGATTACACTGCGCGGTTGAATGTGCAGGACTACAAGCTGGCGACCATCAGCAAGATCACTCCTTACGGGCGCCTGCCGCAGGTTACGTTCAACGGCAAGCTGCCGTACAACCCTGGTGGCCTGGACTTCGCCTACAAGACCGAGTTCGTACGCTTCGAGCGTGATCTACGTAACGGCAATTTCATTGATAAAAATGGTAACCCAGAACTTCGTTATGACGAACGAGTCAGGGGCTTGGCTCGCTCCAACGGCAATCGAATCAACGCCGTACCTGAGGTCAGCCTTCCGATGGAATGGAGTTATGGCTTTATCAAGCCGTCCGTTAAGTATGCCTACACCCGGTACGACCTTGATCTAGACCAGCAAGGCAAAGACTTTCTGGCTAGTAACCAGAACTTGAACTCGAACACTCGAGAGTCGTTCAGCAGCTCACAAAGTCGTAACGTACCGATCTTCAGTGTCGACAGCGGCCTGTATTTCGACCGTGATACCCAGTGGTTCGGCAACAACTACCGTCAGTCTCTGGAACCACGTCTGTTCTACCTGAACGTGCCATACAGGGATCAGAACGACATCCCGGTATTTGATACCAGCGAAAGCACGTTCAGCTACTCATCCCTGTTCCGTGACAATCGCTTCAGTGGTTCAGACCGCATCGGCGACGAGAACAAGTTGTCGCTGGGCGTAACAAACCGCTGGATTGAAGAAAACGGCTTTGAACGTATGCGCTTCAGCATCGGTCAAGCTATGTACTTCAAGGACCGCAAGGTTCAGTTGCCCGGTATCTACTATAAAAACCGTGAAGACGCGCAAGCCAATGTTTCGCCCTACGCGCTGGAGCACGAATATCGCTTTAACCGAGACTGGAGCTTGAGATCCGACTTCAACTGGGACCCGGACAGCCACAGCACACGCTCCGGCAGCACCATGTTCCACTACCAGCCGGAAGACAATGTCAACAAGATCGTCAACCTGGGTTATCGCTATCGTAACGACACAGTGCGTTACAACCAGAGCACCGGCCAATGGCAGGTGGGTGGTGGCGACTACGGCACCCCAGGCCAACCGGGCTACGTCAAGGACTACTACAAGATCCAGCAGCATGACTTCTCCGTCATGTGGCCGATCGTTCCGCAGTGGACCGCAATCGCCCGCTGGCAGCACGACTACAACCGCAACCGCACCCTGGAAGCCATGGGCGGTTTCGAGTACGACAACTGCTGCTGGAAGCTGCGTCTGATCAACCGCTACTGGGTCGATTACGACGAGTCCAGCCAGGACGCACCCTCCAACGAAAAAGGCGACCATGGGATCTTCCTGCAGATCGTGCTGAAAGGCCTCGGTGGTGTAGTGGGTAAAAAGGTCGAAACTTTCCTCGACGAAGGCATTCAAGGTTACCGTTCACGTGAAGACCAAGCTTATTGACTGTCTGCGCCCGCTGATGCTGGGCGCTGTATTACTGAGCAGCACCGCGCACGCCGCGGTGCAGACCCTGGACAAGGTGGTGGCCATCGTCGACAACGACGTGGTCATGCAAAGCCAGCTGGACCAGCGCGTGCGCGAGGTCGAACAGACCATCGCCAAGCGCGGCGGCGCCACACCTCCGCCCGGCGTGCTCGACCAGCAGGTGCTGGAGCGCCTGATCGTGGAAAACCTGCAACTGCAGATTGGCGATCGTTCCGGCATCCGCATCACCGACGAAGAACTCAACCAGGCCATGGACACCATTGCCCAGCGCAACGGCATGAACATGAGCCAGTTCCGTGCGGCCCTGGCCCATGACGGCCTGTCGTTCGATGACGCCCGCGAGCAGGTCCGTCGCGAGATGATCATCAGCCGCGTGCGCCAGCGCCGGGTAGCCGAACGCATCCAGGTTTCGGAACAGGAAGTGAAGAACTTCCTCGCCTCGGACCTGGGCAAGATGCAGTTGTCCGAAGAGTTCCGCCTGGCCAACATCCTGATCCCGACCCCGGAAAGCGCCAACTCGGCGGCTATCCAGGCGGCTGGCCAGCAAGCGGCCGCGATCTACCAGCAGCTCAAGCAAGGCGCCGACTTCGCCCAGCTGGCGACTGCCCGTTCGGCCAGCGAGAACGCACTGGAAGGTGGCGAGATGGGCTGGCGCAAGGCCGCCCAGCTGCCACCTCCTTTCGATCGCCTGCTCAGCACCATGGCTGTGGGTGACGTCACCGAGCCTGTACGCACACCGGGTGGCTTCATCATCCTGAAGCTGCAGGAAAAGCGCGGCGGCCAGACACAGCTGCGCGACGAAGTGCATGTTCGCCACATCCTGATCAAGCCAAGCGAAGTGCGCAGCGAAGCCGCCACCCAGCAACTGGCGGAAAAGCTCTATGAACGCATCAGCGCCGGCGAAGATTTCGCCGAGCTGGCGAAGAGCTTCTCCGAAGATCCGGGTTCGGCGCTCAATGGCGGCGACCTCAACTGGGTCGATCCGAACGCACTGGTACCCGAGTTCCGCGAAGTCATGGCCAGCACCCCTCAGGGTCAGCTGTCCAAGCCGTTCCAGACCCAATACGGCTGGCACGTACTGGAAGTCCTGGGCCGTCGCTCCACCGACAGCACCGAACAGGCACGCGAGCAGCAAGCCATGAACGTGCTGCGCAACCGCAAGTACGACGAAGAGCTGCAAAGCTGGCTGCGTCAGATCCGCGACGAAGCCTATGTTGAAATCAAGCTTCCTGGCGCCGACCAGGCAGCCCAGTGAAACACCAGCGCTTCGCCCTGACACCCGGCGAGCCGGCCGGCATAGGACCTGACCTGTGCCTGCTGCTCGCCGAGCACGCCCAGCCCCACCCCCTGATCGCCATTACCAGTCGTGACCTGCTCGTCGAGCGGGCCGCGCAACTGGGCGTGGCCGTCACGCTGCTGCCTGTCAGCCCCGACGCCTTCCCGGATGCGCCTGCCCCTGCGGGCAGCCTGTATGTGTGGGACACGCCGCTGGCAAGCCGGGTAGTCGCCGGGCAGTTGGACAAACGCAACGCCGCCTTCGTACTGCAAACCCTGACCCGTGCGGGCCAGGGCTGCCTTGACGGGCACTTTGCCGGGATGATCACCGCGCCCGTGCACAAGGGCGTGATCAACGAAAGCGGCATTGCGTTTTCCGGGCATACCGAATTCCTCGCCGAGCTGACCCACACCACGCAAGTGGTGATGATGCTTGCCACCCGCGGGCTGCGCGTGGCCCTGGTGACCACGCACCTGCCGCTGCGCGCAGTGGCCGACGCCATCACCGCCGAACGCCTGGAGCGGGTCACGCGGATCCTGCATGCCGACCTGCAGAGCAAGTTCGGCATCGCCCAGCCACGCATCCTGGTGTGTGGGCTCAACCCGCATGCGGGTGAAGGCGGCCACCTGGGCAGCGAAGAAATAGACATCATCGAACCGACATTGGCGCACCTGCGCAGCGAAGGCATGGACCTGCGCGGCCCGTTGCCTGCCGACACCCTGTTTACCCCCAAATATCTGGAGCACTGCGACGCAGTGCTGGCGATGTACCACGACCAGGGCCTGCCGGTGCTCAAGTACAAGGGCTTCGGCGCCGCCTTGAACGTTACCCTGGGCCTGCCGATCATTCGCACATCGGTGGACCACGGCACCGCCCTGGACCTTGCCGGCACCGGCAGGATCGACACCGGCAGCCTGCAGGTAGCACTGGAAACCGCCTACCAGATGGCCGAGACCCATTTATGACCGAGCAATACCAACACAAGGCGCGCAAGCGCTTCGGCCAGAACTTTCTGCACGACGCCGGCGTCATCGACCGCATCCTGCGCTCGATCAGCGCCAAGGCAGGTGAGCGCCTGCTGGAAATCGGTCCGGGCCAGGGCGCCCTGACCCAGGGCCTGCTCAACAGCGGCGGCCAGCTGGATGTGGTGGAACTGGACAAGGACCTGGTACCGATCCTCAACCAGCAGTTCGCCGGCCGCGACAACTTCCGCCTGCACCAGGGCGATGCGCTCAAGTTCGACTTCACCAGCCTGGGCGCCGCGCCGCGCAGCCTGCGGGTGGTCGGCAACCTGCCGTACAACATCTCCACCCCACTGATCTTTCACCTGCTGGCCAACGCTGGGCTGATCCGCGACATGCACTTCATGCTGCAGAAGGAAGTGGTCGAGCGCCTGGCCGCCGGCCCGGGCGGTGGCGACTGGGGCCGCCTGTCGATCATGGTGCAGTACCACTGCCGCGTGGAACACCTGTTCAACGTCGGCCCGGGGGCGTTCAACCCACCGCCCAAGGTCGATTCGGCCATCGTGCGCCTGGTACCCCACACCACCCTGCCGCACCCGGCAAAGGATCATCGCCTGCTCGAGCGCATCGTGCGCGAAGCGTTCAACCAGCGCCGCAAGACACTGCGCAACACCTTGAAGGCCCTGCTCAGCAGCGACGAGATCGCCGCCGCCGGTGTCGATGGCAGCCTGCGCCCCGAGCAACTGGACCTGGCCGCCTTCGTGCGCCTGGCCGACAAGCTGGCCGAACAGCCGCAGTAACACCTGATAACGGCCGGTCATGCCCGCATGACTGGCCGGCAACCCCGCCGATAGCCTAGACTGATGCCATTGCCGTATTCGCGTCTGTTGCCAAGGCCCTCTTGAATGTCCGATCCCCGCTATCAGGTCGACGTCGACGTCGTCACCCGCTTCCTCAAAGAACATTCCGATCCCGAAAACGACCGCTTTGCCTTTGCCTACACCATTACCGTGCACAACAACGGTTCGGTGGCCGCCAAGCTGATGTCGCGTCACTGGCTCATCACCAATGGCGATGGCCAGGTGGAAGAGGTCAAGGGCGCCGGGGTGATCGGTCAGCAGCCGCTGATCGAGCCTGGCCAGAGCCACACCTACAGCAGTGGTGCCGTGCTCAGCACCCAGGTGGGCACCATGGAAGGCAGCTATCAGATGTTCGCCGAGGATGGCATCCGTTTCGAGGCCCCGATCAAGGCGTTCCGCCTGGCCGTACCCGGGTCGCTGCACTGATGGCGGTGTATGCCGTCGGCGATCTCCAGGGCTGCCTGCAACCGCTCAAATGCCTGCTCGAGCGGGTCAACTTCAACCCGTCGGTCGACCGCCTGTGGCTGGTCGGCGACCTGGTCAACCGCGGCCCCGAGTCGCTGGAAACCCTGCGCTATCTGTACGCCATGCGCGACTCGCTGGTGTGCGTGCTGGGCAACCACGACCTGCACCTGCTGGCCGCCTGGCACAACATCGAGCGCCTGAAGAAAAGCGACACCCTGCGCGAGATTCTCGACGCCCCGGATGCCGACGAACTGCTCGACTGGCTGCGCCGGCAAAAGCTGCTGCATTACGACGAGCAGCGCGGCGTGGCGATGGTGCATGCCGGCATTCCACCGCAGTGGACCCTGGGCAAGGCGCTGGAGCTGGCTGGCGAGGTCGAAGAAGTGCTACGCGATGACAATCGGCTCAAGCTCTATCTGGACGGCATGTACGGCAACGAGCCGAACAAGTGGAGCAAGAACCTGGGCGGGGTCGAACGCCTGCGGGTCATCACCAATTATTTCACCCGCATGCGCTTCTGCACCGCCGAGGGCAAACTGGACCTCAAGGGCAAGGAAGGCGCCGACACCGCCCCACCCGGCTACAAACCGTGGTTCGCCCACAAGGGCCGTCGCTCGCGTCACGTGAAGATCATCTTTGGACACTGGGCAGCCCTCGAGGGCCGCTGCACCGAGCCAGGCGTGTACGCACTGGATACCGGCTGCGTGTGGGGCGGTGCGATGACCCTGTTCAATGTCGATACCGGCCAGTACCACCGCTGCGAGTGCACCGAAGAAGGCACCGTACGCCCGCTGGCCAGCCCCGTGCAACCGGCTAGAATAGCCGATCAATCCTGAAGGACCCGCCCATGAGCGAATTCAAACGTATCCCTCCAGAGCAGGCTCAGGCGCTGCGTGCGCAAGGCGCCGTGGTGGTCGATATCCGCGACCAGCCCACCTTTGCCAACGGCCACATCACCGGCGCCCGCCACCTGGACAACCAGTCGGTCGCCGATTTCATCCGCGGCGCCGACCTCGACGCCCCCACCGTGGTGGTCTGCTACCACGGCAACTCCAGCCAGAGCGCGGCCGCGTATCTGGTCAGCCAGGGTTTTTCCGACGTCTACAGCCTCGACGGCGGCTTCGAGCTGTGGCGCGCCACCTTCCCGGCAGAAACCGCCCAGGGCTCTGCCGAATAATTTTTTTGTTGGCCTGCAGCCCGCGCCCTGCGCGGGCTCGCGCCAGACCAGACGAACGGTCGTGGCGAACTAATCGCCCAACCGCCCTTGACCTCGCCGATTACCAACTATCCTTAAGCCCAGGCCATCCAAAAAGGGGAGAGCCGGTACACCGGCGTGCGGGTCATCGGTAAGGTTCCAAGGGTGTTCTGGGGGGTATACAGCAGGCGGCAGTGCCGTCTGCATGCCAGCATCAACTGATCGATCCGACGTCGGCTCCACGTATCGAGCGAGGTGACGTCATGAGTATTTTTAGCCACTTCCAACAACGTTTCGAGTCCACCCGTCAGGAAGAGCTCTCGCTGCAGGAGTATCTTGAGCTCTGCAAGCAGGACCGTAGTGCCTATGCGTCGGCGGCCGAACGCCTGTTGATGGCTATTGGTGAGCCGGAACTGGTCGACACGTCGAACAACTCGCGGCTGTCGCGGATCTTCTCCAACAAGGTGATCCGGCGCTACCCCGCCTTCGAAGACTTCCATGGCATGGAAGAATGCATCGACCAGATCGTTTCCTACTTCCGCCATGCCGCACAGGGCCTGGAGGAAAAGAAACAGATCCTCTACCTGCTCGGCCCGGTGGGTGGCGGCAAGTCGTCCCTGGCTGAAAAACTCAAGCAACTGATGGAAAAGGTGCCCTTCTACGCCATCAAGGGCTCGCCGGTGTTCGAGTCCCCGCTGGGGCTGTTCAACGCCACCGAGGACGGCGCCATCCTCGAAGAGGACTTCGGCATCCCGCGCCGCTACCTGAACACCATCATGTCGCCCTGGGCGACCAAGCGCCTGGCCGAGTTCGGCGGTGACATCAGCCAGTTCAAGGTGGTCAAGCTCTACCCCTCGATCCTCAACCAGATCGCCGTGGCCAAGACCGAGCCGGGCGACGAGAACAACCAGGACATCTCGGCGCTGGTGGGCAAGGTCGATATCCGCAAGCTCGAGGAATTCCCGCAGAACGACGCCGACGCCTACAGCTATTCGGGCGCACTGTGCCGGGCCAACCAGGGCCTGATGGAATTCGTCGAGATGTTCAAGGCACCAATCAAGGTCCTGCACCCGCTGCTCACCGCCACCCAGGAGGGCAACTACAACAGCACCGAAGGCCTCGGCGCCATCCCCTACTCCGGGATTCTGCTGGCCCACTCCAACGAATCGGAATGGCACAGCTTTCGCAACAACAAGAACAACGAGGCGTTCATCGACCGGATCTACATCGTCAAGGTGCCGTACTGCCTGCGCGTGAGCGACGAGATCAAGATCTACGACAAGCTGCTGTTCAACAGCTCCCTGGCCAAGGCCCACTGCGCACCCGACACCCTGAAGATGCTGGCCCAGTTCACGGTGCTGTCGCGCCTCAAGGAGCCGGAGAACTCGAACATCTACTCCAAGATGCGCGTGTATGACGGCGAGAACCTCAAAGACACCGATCCGAAGGCCAAGTCGATCCAGGAGTACCGCGACTCGGCCGGTGTCGACGAAGGCATGAACGGCCTGTCGACCCGCTTCGCCTTCAAGATCCTGTCCAAGGTGTTCAACTTCGACCCCCATGAAATCGCGGCCAACCCGGTGCACCTGCTGTACGTGCTGGAGCAGCAGATCGAACAGGAACAGTTCCCGGCCGAGGTGCGCGAGCGCTACCTGCGCTACCTCAAGGAATACCTGGCACCGCGCTACATCGAGTTCATCGGCAAGGAAATCCAGACCGCCTACCTGGAGTCCTACAGCGAATACGGGCAGAACATCTTCGACCGTTATGTGCTGTACGCCGACTTCTGGATTCAGGACCAGGAGTACCGCGACCCCGAAACCGGCGAGATCCTCAACCGCATCGCCCTCAACGAGGAGCTGGAGAAGATCGAGAAACCGGCTGGCATCAGCAATCCGAAGGATTTCCGCAACGAGATCGTCAACTTCGTGCTGCGCGCCCGGGCCAACAACAACGGCAAGAACCCGACCTGGCTGAGCTACGAAAAACTGCGGGTGGTGATCGAGAAGAAAATGTTCTCCAACACCGAAGACCTGCTGCCGGTCATCAGCTTCAACGCCAAGGCGAGCAAGGAGGACCAGCAGAAGCACAACGACTTCGTTACGCGAATGGTCGAACGCGGCTACACGGACAAACAGGTCCGGCTGCTCTCGGAATGGTACCTGCGGGTCAGGAAATCGCAATAAGCGGCAAGCGTCAGGCTGTCAGCGGCAAGCCCGGAGTACGCGCCGGGCCTGCAGCGACAGCGCTGCCCATCTTGAAGTTAGAAGCTTGAAGCTTGCAGCTACTGCCTACTCCCGGAGGGGCCTATGAGCTATGTGATCGACCGACGCCTGAACGGCAAGAACAAGAGCACGGTCAACCGCCAGCGCTTTCTGCGGCGTTACCGTGACCACATCAAGAAGGCCGTCGAAGAGGCCGTGAGCCGTCGCTCCATCACCGACATGGAGCATGGCGAGCAGATCAGCATTCCTGGCCGGGATATCGACGAACCGGTACTGCACCATGGACGCGGCGGCAAGCAGACCGTCGTACACCCGGGCAACAAGGAGTTCACCGCCGGCGAGCATATCGCGCGTCCGCAGGGCGGCGGTGGAGGCGGCGGCAAGGGCAAGGCCGGCAATTCCGGCGAAGGCATGGACGAGTTCGTCTTCCAGATCACCCAGGAAGAATTCCTCGAGTTCATGTTCGAAGACCTCGAGCTGCCCAACCTGGTCAAGCGTCACCTGACCGGCACCGACACCTTCAAGACCGTGCGCGCGGGCATCAGCAACGAAGGCAACCCGTCGCGCATCAATATCATCCGCACCCTGCGCTCAGCCCATGCGCGGCGCATTGCGCTGTCGGGCAGCAGCCGCGCCAAACTGCGCGCCGCCCAGGAAGAGCTGGCACGCCTGAAGCGCGAAGAGCCGGACAACTTCGGCGATATTCAGGAAATCGAAGGGGAAATAGAACGTCTGAGTGCACGTATCCACCGCGTTCCCTTTCTCGACACCTTCGACCTCAAGTACAACCTGCTGGTCAAGCAGCCCAACCCCAGTTCCAAGGCCGTGATGTTCTGTCTGATGGACGTGTCCGGCTCCATGACCCAGGCCACCAAGGACATCGCCAAGCGCTTCTTCATCCTGCTGTACCTGTTCCTGAAGCGAAACTACGACAAGATCGAGGTGGTGTTCATCCGCCATCACACCAGCGCGCGCGAAGTGGACGAGGAAGAGTTCTTCTATTCCCGCGAGACGGGCGGCACCATCGTCTCCAGCGCCCTGAAACTGATGCAGGAAATCATGGCCGAGCGCTATCAGGCCAGCGAATGGAACATCTACGCGGCCCAGGCTTCGGACGGTGACAACTGGAACGACGACTCGCCCATCTGCCGCGAGATCCTCACCAAGCAGATCATGCCGTTCGTGCAGTACTACACTTACGTCGAGATCACCCCTCGCGAGCACCAGGCCTTGTGGTTCGAATACGAACGCATCGGCGAAGCCTTCGCCGATACCTTCGCCCAGCAGCAGCTGGTGTCGGCCGGCGATATCTACCCGGTCTTCCGTGAACTCTTCCAGCGCAGGTTAGCCACATGACCGCCAGAGAGCAGAAGCGCCAACCCCTTTCCACCGGGTCCGAGTGGACGTTCGAGCTGATCCAGGCCTACGACCGCGAAATCAGTCGCCTGGCCGAGCGCTACGCCCTGGACACCTACCCCAACCAGATCGAGGTGATTACCGCCGAGCAGATGATGGACGCCTATGCGTCGGTCGGCATGCCGCTGGGCTATCACCACTGGTCATACGGCAAGCATTTCCTGAGCACAGAAAAATCGTACAGCCGCGGCCAGATGGGCCTGGCCTACGAAATCGTGATCAATTCCGACCCCTGCATCGCCTACCTGATGGAGGAGAACACCATCTGCATGCAGGCGCTGGTGGTAGCGCACGCGTGCTACGGGCACAACAGCTTCTTCAAGGGCAACTACCTGTTCCGCACCTGGACCGACGCCAGCTCGATCATCGACTACCTGGTGTTCGCCAAGCAGTACATCACCCAGTGCGAGGAGCGCCACGGCATCGACGCGGTGGAAGACCTGCTGGACTCCTGCCATGCCCTGATGAACTACGGCGTCGACCGCTACAAGCGGCCCTACCCGATCTCCGCCGAAGAAGAGCGTCGCCGCCAGAAGGACCGCGAAGAACACCTGCAAAAGCAGATCAACGACCTGTGGCGCACCATTCCCAAGGGCACCGACAAGTACAACGAGAAAGACAACGCGCGCTTCCCGGCCGAACCGCAGGAAAACATCCTGTACTTCATCGAGAAGCACGCCCCGCTGCTCGAACCCTGGCAACGCGAGATTGTGCGCATCGTGCGCAAGATCGCACAGTACTTCTACCCGCAACGCCAGACCCAGGTGATGAACGAAGGCTGGGCGACCTTCTGGCACTACACCCTGATGAACGACCTGTACGACGAAGGCCTCGTGACCGAGGGCTTCATGATGGAGTTTCTGCAGTCGCACACCAGCGTGGTGTTCCAGCCAGGCTTCGACAGCCCCTATTACAGCGGCATCAACCCCTATGCCCTGGGTTTTGCCATGTACCGCGACATCCGGCGCATGTGCGAGCACCCCACAGAGGAAGACCGCCGGTGGTTCCCCGAGATTGCCGGCAGCGACTGGCTGTCGACCATCAAGTTCGCCATGAGCAGCTTCAAGGACGAGAGCTTCATCCTGCAGTACCTGTCGCCCACGGTGATTCGCGACCTCAAGCTGTTCAGCATCCTGGACGACGACCAGAAGGACGACCTGCTGGTACCGGCCATCCACGACGAAGCAGGCTACCGCACCATCCGCGAGATCCTGGCCGCGCAATACAACCTGGGCAACCGCGAACCCAACGTGCAGATCTGGAGCATAGACCGGCGTGGCGACCGCTCGCTGACGCTGCGTCACCAGCAACATGACCGCAAACCGCTGGGCGACTCCACCGACGAGGTGCTCAAGCACCTGCACCGCCTGTGGGGCTTCGACATCCATCTGGAGACCCTGCAAGGCGACCACGTGATGAAGACCCACCACGTCCCCCCAAAGGGCGAACACGGCGAAGGTGACTACGGACGGCTGGACCTGGCTGTCGTCCACCTGTAGCCGCCCGCGCCAACCTCCGTTGTGGCCAGACAGGGTATCCTGTGGCCTCAACGGAGGTTTTTTCATGCAGATCTATAAAGTCGGTGGTGCTGTGCGCGACCGCCTGCTGGGCAGGCCGGTCACCGATATCGACTGGGTGGTGGTGGGTGCGACGGTCGAGCAGATGCAGGCCCAGGGCTACCGTCCGGTGGGGGCCGACTTCCCCGTCTTCCTTCACCCTCACAGCGGTGAAGAATATGCACTGGCGCGTACGGAGCGCAAAAGCGGGCGCGGCTATGGCGGCTTCACCTTCCATGCCAGCCCCGAGGTCACACTGGAAGAAGACCTGGTGCGGCGCGACCTGACCATCAATGCAATGGCCGAGGACGAACAGGGCCGGATCACCGACCCGTACAACGGCCAGCAGGATCTCCAAGACCGGATTTTACGCCACGTTTCCCCCGCGTTCGCCGAAGATCCCTTGCGTGTGCTGCGCGTAGCGCGTTTCGCTGCGCGCTATGCCGGGCTGGGTTTCCAGGTAGCCCCCGAAACCCTCTCACTGATGCGCGAGCTGAGCGAGTCGGGTGAACTGCAAGCCCTTACCGCCGAGCGCAGCTGGAAGGAAATCGCCCGCGCCCTGATGGAAGAGCAACCCCAGGTGTTCATTCAGGTGCTGCGTGATTGCGGGGCACTGAAGCAGTTGATGCCCGAACTCGACGTGCTGTTCGGCGTTCCGCAACCTGCGGCGCATCATCCTGAAATCGACACCGGCGTGCATACCCTGTCGGTGCTGGAGCAGGCGGCCCGTCACAACCAGCCGCTGACGGTACGCTGGGCCTGCCTGCTGCATGACCTGGGCAAAGGCCTGACCCCCGAAGAGGAGTGGCCGCGGCATATCGCCCATGAGCACCGCGGGCTGAAGGCGATCAAGGCGGTCAACCAGCGCTTCAAGGCACCGCGCGACTGCCAGGAACTGGCCTTGCTGGTGGGCGAGTACCATACCCATGGCCACCGGGCCCTGGAGCTGAAGGCATCGACCTTGCTGGAGTTGCTGCAGCGCTTCGACGTGTACCGGCGCCCGCAACGCTTTGAAGAGTTCATCGCCGCGTGCGAGATGGACGCGCGCGGGCGACTGGGGTTGGAGGAGCGTGATTATCCACAGGCCGCCTACCTGCGTGGCGCAGCAGACGCCGCGCGGGCAGTGGCGGTGCAGCCACTGGTAGAGAAGGGCTTCACCGGCCAGGGCCTGGGCGAGGCGATCAAGCGCGAGCGGCTGAATGCGCTCAAGGCCTACAAGGAAAGCGCCAAACCCTGAATCGATAGGCCGGCAAGGGCGGCGATTCCTGATGCCGCCCCTGACCGTCAGTCCAGCGGCAGCGCCTTGCCATTCCAGGTGAATGGCACCGGTTCGAGTACCTGGTCGATCTGCGCCTGCTGCCACAGCTGGGCCATGCTCTTGCCTGCTCCAGGGTGCACCAGTTCCGGCGCGATCAGCGACAATGGCCACAAGACGAACGCATTCTTGAGAATTTCGGCCCTTGGCAACACCAGGCCGTCGAAACTGCCGTGCAGGTTACCATACATCAGCACGTCGATATCCAGCGGCAGCCCCTTGCGATCCGGAGCATAACGGCCGTTGTCGGCCTCGATGAACTTCAGGCGACGGTCCAGTTCAAGCAATGGCAGGTCGGTCAGGCCGGTGACCACCAGATTGAAAAACGGCCCGCTCTTGATGCCCACCGCCTGGCTTTCGAACACCGTCGAGCAGCGCATGTCCCTGAGCATCGCAGCCAGCGCATCGAGCCCGGCGCCGAGGTGCCGCTCGCGCTCGATGTTGCTGCCAAGGCCTAGGTATACCGGGGTCAGAGACATCCGCGCTCGATCTCCACGCCCACCCCGCTTGCCGCCGCGATGGCGCCAGGCTTGGTCAGCTTCAGTTGCAGCCAGGGAATCTGGAACTCGTCCATCAGCACCTTGGCCAGGCGTTCGGCGAACGTCTCGACCAGCTCATAGCTGGCCTGTTCGGCAAATGCCTGGATACGTGCCGTGACGCTGGCATAGTCCAGGGCCAGGCTCAGGTCGTCGCCGGCCGCCGCCGGGCGATTGTCCCAGGCGAACCGCAGGTCCAGGCGCAGGCACTGGCGAATACCGCGTTCCCAGTCATAGGCGCCGATCACGGTGTCGACTTCCAGCCCTTCGATGAACACTCTGTCCAAGCACTTCTCTCCACAGCACGACAAGGGCGCCTTGCGCCGCTAGAATCAGGGCGTCCTCGCCCGGAATAGTTAGCATGTTTTGGTTACTGGCGTCGCTCGCCTACCTGCTCGGCTCGCTGTCCTTCGCCATCGTTCTCAGCCGCCTGAGCGGCAGCCCCGACCCGCGTGCCTGCGGCTCAGGCAATGCTGGCGCCACCAACATGCTGCGTCTGGCAGGCCGCAAGCTGGCGATCCTGACCCTGCTTGGCGACCTGTGCAAGGGCCTGTTGCCCGTGCTGATCGCCAGCCTGGTCGGCCTCAACGAGCAGCAGCAGGCCTGGATAGGCCTGTGCGCGGTGGTCGGCCACCTGTTTCCGCTGTACTTCCGCTTTCGCGGCGGCAAGGGCGTGGCCACTGCCGCCGGCGTGCTGCTGGGGCTCTACCCCCCGGCCGCCCTGCTGGCCATCAGCGCATGGCTGCTGACCTTCTACCTGACCCGCACCAGCTCGCTGGCCGCCTTGATCGCAACGCCCCTGGCCCTGCCCCTGCTGGCCTGGCGCGAGCCCGAGGCGCTGCTGCCGATGAGCGTGCTGACCGTGCTCATCGTATGGCGCCATCGCGGCAATCTACGCGACCTTTTTGCCGGGCGCGAACGGCATTTCTGAGGCGTTCACATGAGCGGCGCTCATGCTCACAGCCCCTGCAACTGCTCCATCGGCCAGCGTGCCTGCACGCTGATCGCCAGGGTTTCCCGCTGCCCGGCCGCCAGACGCTGGCACCCGGCATAGGCGATCATCGCGCCGTTGTCGGTGCAGAACTCGGGTCGCGCGTAGTACACATTGCCCTTGAGCCCGGCCAGCATCTCCTCCAGCGAGGCACGCAGGGCCTTGTTGGCACTCACCCCACCTGCGATCACCAGGCGCTTGAGCCCGGCCTGCTTGAGGGCGCGCTTGCACTTGATGGTCAAAGTCTCCACCACCGCCTGCTGGAACGCCAGAGCGATGTCGCAACGGGTCTGCTCGGTGTCGTCCCCGGTACGCTGGCACTGCTGCCAGGTGTTCAGGGCAAAGGTCTTCAGGCCGCTGAAGCTGAAATCCAGGCCCGGAC
Organism: Pseudomonas palmensis; assembly: GCF_049942755.1. Lineage (NCBI taxonomy): Bacteria > Pseudomonadati > Pseudomonadota > Gammaproteobacteria > Pseudomonadales > Pseudomonadaceae > Pseudomonas > Pseudomonas palmensis. The sequence goes on along the minus strand of NZ_CP187958.1, from coordinate 2,744,800 downwards.
GATCGGTCATCGGCCGCGGGAACACGAACCGACCCGGCACGCCCTGCAGCGCCAGGCGCGCGATCTCCGGGCCACCGGGATAGTTCAGGCCCATCATCTTGGCCGTCTTGTCAAACGCTTCGCCGGCCGCATCGTCGAGGGACTCGCCAAGCAGTTCGTACTGGCCGATGCCATCCACACGTACCAACTGCGTATGGCCGCCCGACACCAGCAAGGCGACGAACGGAAACTCCGGCGGTTGCGCCTCGAGCATCGGTGCCAGCAGGTGGCCCTCCATGTGGTGCACGCCCAGGGCCGGGATGCCCCAGGCAAACGCCAGCGCCTGGGCGCACGAAGCCCCCACCAGCAGCGCCCCGACCAGGCCAGGGCCTGCCGTGTAGGCGATGGCGTCGATCTCGGTGGCCACGCAGTCGGCCTCGGCCAGCACCTGGCGGATCAACGGCAGCATGCGCTTGACGTGATCACGCGAGGCCAGCTCCGGCACAACCCCGCCATACGCGCGGTGCAGGTCGATCTGACTGAACAGTGCATCGGCCAGCAGGCCGCGTTCGCTGTCGTATAATGCGACACCAGTTTCGTCGCAGGATGTTTCCAATCCCAGTACTAGCATGGGTTTGCGCCTTGTTGGGGCTGAATTCGAAGGCGCGCATGATAGTCCTCGCTCCCGGTGCCGACCAGCGGTTTTCGATCAGAGGCTTTGCATTCAGGCCAGCTAAGGGTTAACATCCGCAACCCTTAAAAACCGACGTTCTCCAGTGCACATATTTGCCACGAGTTCGTTGACCCCCGGTAATGAATGAAGGTAGCTCTGGATGCCAGCCGTCAAAGTTAAAGAGAACGAACCCTTCGACGTAGCTCTGCGTCGTTTCAAGCGCTCCTGCGAAAAAGCCGGTGTACTGGCTGAAGTTCGTAGCCGCGAATTTTACGAGAAGCCAACTTCCGAGCGTAAGCGCAAGGCAGCAGCCGCTGTCAAACGCCACGCCAAGAAAGTTCAGCGCGAACAGCGCCGCGCCGTTCGTCTGTACTGATACAGACGTTCGTCGCCAGCTTCTGCCATGCCCGGTGCAAGCCGGGCTGTCGGCAGTTGATGCTGTTTCCTCTGGCCTGGACCTTCGGGTCGAGCGCCTGAGATGCCCAAACTGCTATGCAGCAAGGGCAAGCCTGCCTCACACGTCAGACCTGGCCTAACCGCCAGCAGTGCACGTCACCCCTGACGAGCCTTCACCGGCTGCAGACGAGCACACCCCTTTCCTTTTTTGTGTCACGTCATTCGAGCTTGCATCGAATGCGTCGCTGTTCCCGCAGCATTAGCGATTACACTTGATTGTCGCCTGATGACGAGAGTGCCATGGCCGGGCTGATTCCCCAGAGTTTTATTGACGACCTCCTCAACCGCACCGACATCGTCGACGTGGTGAGTTCGCGTGTAAACCTGAAAAAGTCCGGCAAGAACCACACGGCCTGCTGCCCGTTCCACAAGGAGAAGACCCCCTCCTTCAGCGTCAGCCCCGACAAGCAGTTCTACTACTGCTTCGGTTGCGGCGCCGGCGGCAACGCCTTGGGCTTCATCATGGACCACGACAACCTGGACTTCCCCCAGGCTGTCGAAGAGCTGGCCAAGGCCGCCGGCATGGAAGTGCCGCGCGAAGAGAGCAGCCGCGGGCAAAAGCCCCGCCAGCCCACCGATTCGCCGCTGTACCCGCTGCTCGAGGCCGCTGCCGAGTTCTATCGCCAGGCCCTGAAGAACCACCCGACACGCCGCTCGGCCGTCGAATACCTCAAGGGCCGCGGCCTGTCCGGCGAAATCGCTCGCGACTTCGGCCTGGGCTTCGCGCCGCCGGGCTGGGACAACCTGTTCAAGCACCTGAGCAGCGACGCCCTGCAGCAAAAGGCCATGGTCGACGCCGGCCTGCTGATCGAGAATGCCGAGACCGGCAAGCGCTATGACCGCTTCCGCGACCGCGTGATGTTTCCCATCCGCGACAGCCGTGGCCGGGTCATCGCCTTCGGTGGGCGGGTGCTGGGCGACGACAAGCCTAAGTACCTGAACTCCCCCGAAACCCCTGTGTTCCACAAGGGCCAGGAGCTCTACGGGCTGTACGAGGCACGCAAGTTCAACCGCAACCTCGACGAGATCATCGTGGTCGAGGGCTACATGGACGTCATCGCCCTGGCCCAGCAAGGTTTGCGCAATGCCGTGGCCACCCTTGGCACCGCCACCAGCGAAGACCACCTCAAGCGCCTGTTCCGCGTGGTGCCCAGCGTGCTGTTCTGCTTCGACGGCGACCAGGCCGGCCGCAATGCCGCCTGGCGTGCCCTGGAAGCCACGCTGTCGAGCCTGCAGGACGGGCGCAAGGCGCGCTTTCTGTTCCTGCCCGAAGGCGAAGACCCGGACACCCTGGTGCGTGCCGAGGGCACCGACGCCTTCCGTGCGCGCATCAACCAGCATGCTCAGCCGCTGGCCGATTACTTCTTCCAGCAACTGACCGAAGAAGCCGACCCGCGGTCGCTCGAAGGCAAGGCGCACATGGTGACCCTGGCCGCGCCGTTGATCGACAAAGTGCCCGGTGCCAACCTCAAGGCCCTGATGCGCAACCGCCTGCGCGAAATAACCGGCCTGGACCTGCACCAGGTCGAACAACTGGCCCACAGCGCCCCCAGCGAGGCGCCACCGGCGTACGACCCGGGCATCGACTACGATGCGATTCCCGACTACAGCCCGGATTACAGCGACTTCCACCAGCCCGAGCATTTCCAGCCGCAGCAGCAACAATGGACACCAAGCCAGGGCGGGCAGAAGAAGAAGTGGGAAGGCAAGCCCTGGGACAAGAAGGGCAAGCCGTGGGACAAGAACGGCAAACGCGACTTCCAGCCACCGCCGCGGGTGCCGACGTCGGTGGAACCGCCGACCTTGAGCGCCCTGCGCACCCTCATGCACCATCCGCAACTGGCCAAGAAGGTCGAGGATGCCAGCCATTTCGCCGCTGAAGAGCATGTGTATGCCCAGCTGCTGGTGGCGTTGCTCGAAGCCTTGCAAAAGAATCCTGAGCTACGCTCCTTACAGCTGATCGCGCGTTGGCACGGCACCGAACAGGGCCGATTGTTGCGCGCATTGGCAGAAAAGGAATGGCTGATCGATGCCGACAACCTTGAACAACAGTTTTTCGACACCATAACTAGCTTGTCCGCTCGCCAACGCGAGCGCAGCCTGGAACATCTGCTCAGGAAAGCACGTCAAAGTGAGTTGAGCGCAGACGAGAAAAATCAGCTGCGTGACCTGTTAAGCCGGAATGTTCCCGCACAAACCCCGACCTCAACTGGCGCGTGAGGTCCTAGCTCGGGTATAATCCTCGGCTTGTTTTTTGCCCGCCAAGACCTTCAGTGGATAGGGTGTTATGTCCGGAAAAGCGCAACAGCAGTCTCGCATCAAAGAGTTGATCACCCGCGGTCGTGAGCAGGGCTACCTGACTTACGCGGAGGTCAACGACCACCTGCCAGAGGATATTTCAGATCCGGAGCAGGTGGAAGACATCATCCGCATGATCAACGACATGGGGATCAACGTATTCGAGAGTGCTCCGGATGCGGATGCCCTTTTGTTGGCCGAGGCCGATACCGACGAAGCCGCCGCCGAAGAAGCTGCCGCAGCGTTGGCGGCCGTGGAGACCGATATCGGTCGCACGACAGACCCGGTGCGCATGTACATGCGTGAAATGGGTACCGTCGAGCTTCTGACCCGCGAAGGCGAAATCGAAATCGCCAAGCGTATCGAAGAAGGTATCCGTGAAGTGATGGGCGCCATTGCGCACTTCCCGGGCACCGTCGACTACATCCTCGGCGAATACGACCGCGTCACCACCGAAGGTGGCCGTCTGTCCGACGTGCTCAGTGGCTACATCGACCCGGATGACGGCATCGCGCCGCCGGCCGAAGTACCGCCGCCTGTCGATCCAAAAGCCCCGGCCAAGGCCGATGCGGACGACGACGAGGAAGAAGAGAAGGAAGGCGCCAGCGATGAAGAGGACGAGGTCGAAAGCGGCCCCGATCCGGTCGTCGCCCAGCAGCGTTTCGGCGCTGTCGCCGACCAGCTGGAAGCAACCGCCAAGGTCCTGAAGAAGCACGGTCGCCACAGCAAGCAAGGTATTGCCGAGCTGCTGCAACTGGCCGAGCTGTTCATGCCGATCAAGCTGGTACCCAAGCAGTTCGAAGTACTGGTGGAGCGCGTGCGCAGCGCCCTGGAGCGCCTGCGCGCCCAGGAACGCGCCATCATGCAACTGTGTGTGCGTGATGCCCGCATGCCACGTGCCGACTTCCTGCGTCTGTTCCCGAGCAACGAAGTGGACACCACCTGGAGCGGCGATCTGTCCAAGCGCAGCGCCAAGTGGGCCGAAGCACTGGGCCGCCTGGACGCCGATATCGTGCGTTGCCAGCAAAAGCTGATCGACCTGCAGGAAGAGACCGGCCTGACGATCGCCGAGATCAAGGACATCAACCGTCGCATGTCGATCGGTGAGGCCAAGGCCCGCCGCGCGAAGAAAGAGATGGTCGAAGCCAACTTGCGTCTGGTGATCTCCATCGCCAAGAAGTACACCAACCGTGGCCTGCAATTCCTCGACCTGATCCAGGAAGGCAACATCGGCTTGATGAAAGCGGTGGACAAGTTCGAATACCGTCGTGGCTACAAGTTCTCGACCTATGCCACCTGGTGGATCCGTCAGGCGATCACTCGCTCGATCGCCGACCAGGCCCGCACCATCCGTATTCCGGTGCACATGATCGAGACGATCAACAAGCTCAACCGCATTTCCCGGCAGATGCTGCAGGAAATGGGTCGTGAACCGACCCCGGAAGAGCTGGGTGAGCGCATGGAGATGCCTGAGGACAAGATCCGCAAGGTACTGAAGATCGCCAAAGAGCCGATCTCCATGGAAACCCCGATCGGTGACGACGAAGATTCGCACCTGGGTGACTTCATCGAGGACTCGACCATGCAGTCGCCAATCGATGTGGCCACGGTCGAAAGCCTGAAGGAAGCGACCCGGGACGTGCTCTCCGGCCTGACCGCACGTGAAGCCAAGGTGCTGCGCATGCGTTTCGGTATCGACATGAACACCGACCACACCCTCGAAGAGGTAGGCAAGCAGTTTGACGTGACCCGCGAGCGGATCCGTCAGATCGAAGCCAAGGCGTTGCGCAAGCTGCGCCACCCGACGCGAAGCGAGCATCTACGCTCCTTCCTCGACGAGTAATGACGAACCCCGGCAAATGCCGGGGTTTTTCTTTTTCAGGCCCTGACGTTTTAACCCCTGCGTTCTTCGCCCTTCGGCCAAACCCCCGTCTACACTCGAATCTATCCACTTGAGTGACGAGGCCGCTATGCCCAGACTGCCGGCCCTCGTGCTGCCCCTCCTGCTGATGTGGAGTGCAGCGGCCGGCGCCTTGACCCTGAACGACGAAGAGAAAGCCTGGCTCAGTGCGCATCCGCAGCTGCGCCTGGGCGTCGACGCATCCTGGCCACCCTTCGAATACCGTGACCAGGACGGCAAGTACCAGGGATTGGCCGCCGACTACATTGCGTTGATCCAGGAGCGCCTGGGTGTTGTGTTCACGCCAATCGAGCCGAGCAGTTGGTCGGCCGTGCTCGAACAGGCCCGGCAGGGCCAGCTGGACCTGCTGCCCGGCATCATGTCCACCCCCGAACGCCAGGGCTACCTGGCCTTCACCCGCCCTTACCTCGACTTCCCCATCGTGATCCTGGCCCACGAAGGCGGGCCCAGGCCACGTGACCTCAAGGAGCTGTACGGCCTGAAAGTGGCCGTGGTGGAGAACTACGCCCCACACGAACTGCTGCGTACCCACCACCCCGACCTCAACCTGGTGGCGCTGCCCAATGTCAGTTCAGCGCTTCAGGCCCTGGCCACCGACGAAGTCGATGCCGTGGTCGGCGACCTCGCCTCCAGCGTCTGGAGCCTGCGCCAGCTAAAGCTCGAAGGGCTCTACGTCAGCGGCGAAACCCCTTACCGCTACCAGCTGGCCATGGCGGCCCCGCGCCAACAGAAGATGCTGATCGGCATCCTCGACAAGGTGATTGCCGACATGAGCCCGGCCGAGCTCAGTCATATCCAGGAGCGCTGGGTCGGCAAAGTGCTGGAAAACAGCAACCGCTGGCGCGACCTGCTGCTCTACGGCCTGCCCGGCATCCTGCTGCTGGTGGCGATACTGGCGGCGGTGATGCGCGTCAACCGTCGGCTAAGCTCGGAAATTTCCCGGCGCATAGCCCTGGAACAGGAGCTGCGCAGCAGCGAGTACCACTACCGCGGCCTGGTCGAGAGCCTCTCGGCGATTGCCTGGGAAGCCGATGCCAACAACTTCACCTACAGCTATGTCTCGCCCCACGCCGAAGACCTGCTCGGCTACCCGATCAGCCAATGGCTCAAGCCCGGCTTCTGGCGCGACATCCTGCACCCGGACGACGCCCTCTGGGCCCAGGCCTACTGCGACAGCGAAACCGCCGCCGGCCGCGACCACAGCCTGGACTACCGGGTGATCCGCGCCGATGGCAGGGTGCTGTGGGTACGCGACATCGTCAGCCTGATCGAGCATGGGCACACCCCGGTGATGCGCGGGCTGATGATCGACATCAGCGAAACCAAGAACACCGAGCAGGCCCTGCGTCTGTCGGAGCAGAAATTCGCCTCGGTGTTCCAGCAATGCCCCGACATCCTGCTGATCGCCCGGGTCAGCGATGGCTGCCTGCTGGAGGTCAACGAAGCCTTCGAGGACCAGATCGGCCTGAGCCAGGACCAGGTGATCGGCCGCACCGCCGCCGAGCTCAACCTGTGGGGCATCGAAGACCAGGGGCCAGCCCCGCTGCAGCGCCTGCAGGGCGGCAACATCCGCAACCTCGAAATGCCTTTTCGGCGCAGCAACGGCCAGCTGTTCACCGGGCTCACCTCGGCGGAGATCTTCGACCTGGACAGCACCCCGGCGCTGGTGGTGGCGGTGCGCGACATCAGCCAGCTCAAACAGACCCAGGAGCAACTGCAGACCTCCGAAGAAAAGTTCGCCAAGGCCTTCCACGCCTCGCCTGACGGCCTGCTGCTGTCGCGCCAGAGCGACGGGCTGCTGATCGAGGTCAACGACGGGTTCTGCCGCATCACCGGCTTCGATAGCCAGGTACTGGACCACAGCACCCTGGAGCTGGGCATCTGGGTAGACCTCAACGAGCGCCGGCAACTGCTCGAGCTGCTGAACCGAAACGGCTTCGTACGCGACTTCAGCTGCCACATCCGCCGCGCCGACGGGCAGATCCGCCTGTGCGAAGTCTCGGCGCGGCCGCTGCCGATTGCCGGCGTGGACTGCATGCTGACCATCGCCCGCGACATCACCGAACGCCATCTGATGCAGGAAAAACTGCAACTGGCGGCCACTGTGTTCGAAAACACGGCCGAAGGCGTACTGATCACCGACATCGACCAGCACATCAGTGCGGTCAACCGCGCGTTCAGCGAAATCACCGGCTACAGCGAGTTCGAAGCGCTGGGCCAGACCCCGCGCCTGCTCGCCTCGGGCCAGCACGACAGCGCCTTCTACGCCGCCCTGTGGCACCAGCTGACCGCCGAGGGTCACTGGCAGGGCGAAATCCAGAACCGGCGCAAGAGCGGCGAGCTCTACCCTGCGTGGCTGACCATCAGCGCCGTGCGCAATCACGAGCGTGAGATCACCCACTTCGTCGCCGTGTTCGCCGACATCTCCAGCCTCAAGCATGCCCAGGCCGAGCTCGACTACCAGGCCCACCATGACCCCCTCACCGGCCTGCCCAACCGCACCCTGTTTGAAAGCCGGCTGCAGGCCGCACTCAGCAGCCCACAGCCTTCGGGTCGCCAGGGCGCGGTACTGTTCCTCGACCTGGACCGCTTCAAGCACATCAACGACAGCCTCGGCCACCCGGTCGGCGACCTGCTGCTCAAGGCAATCGCGCAGCGCCTGAAAGAACAGGTGCGCGACAACGACACCGTGGCACGCCTGGGCGGGGACGAATTCATCATCCTGCTGCCCGGCCTGCACCAGCCAAGCGATGCCGAGCATATCGCCAACAAGCTACTGGCCTGCTTTGGTGCGCCGTTCCAGGCCGGCGAACACGAGTTCTTCACCAGTGCCAGCATCGGCACCAGCCTGTACCCCCAGGACGGCACCGACGTGGCCTCGTTGATCCGCAACGCCGATGCGGCCATGTACCGCTCCAAGGCCAAGGGGCGCAACCGGGTCGAGAGCTACACCCGCGACCTGACCGCCCAGGCCGCCGAGCGCATCGCGCTGGAGCACGAACTGCGCCGCGCCATCGAGCGCAAGGAACTGAGCCTGAGCTACCAGCCCAAGTTCAGCCTCAAGACCCAGAGCCTGGTGGGCGCCGAGGCACTGATTCGCTGGCGCCACCCGACCTTCGGCGACGTACCGCCGGAGCACTTCATCTCGCTGGCTGAAGAAAATGGCATGATTCTGCAGCTGGGCGACTGGGTGTTGGAGCAGGCGTGCCGGCAGATGCAAGCGTGGAAGCACAGCTACCTTGCGTTCGGGCCGCTGTCGGTCAACCTGGCGGGCGCGCAGTTGCGTCAGCCGTTGCTGGTACAGCGCATCGAGCAATTGCTGCGCACTCACCAGCTCAAGGCGGGTGACCTGCAGCTGGAGATCACCGAGAACTTCATCATGAGCCAGGCCGAGGAGGCGCTGGCCATCCTGCACCAGCTCAAGCGCATCGGTGTACAACTGGCCATCGACGACTTCGGCACCGGCTACTCCTCGCTCAGTTACCTCAAACGCCTGCCTCTGGACATCCTCAAGATCGACCAGTCGTTCATCCGCGGCCTGCCGGATGACCCGCACGATGCGGCGATTGCGCGGGCGATCATTGCGCTGGGGCGCAGCATGCAGTTGACCATCATCGCCGAGGGCGTGGAGAACCAGGCGCAGCAGCAATTTCTGGCGGCCGAGGGTTGCGAACAGATCCAGGGCTACATCGTCAGCCTGCCGCTGGCGGCGCCTGAATTCGCCGCGACCTTTCTACGCCGGGCAGTTTCGGATCTTTCGGATAGCACAGCCTCGAAACCCTCGCTATAATCCGCGACCACTGGGGCCTATAGCTCAGTTGGTTAGAGCAGAGGACTCATAATCCTTTGGTCCACGGTTCAAGTCCGTGTGGGCCCACCATACTCAAAGCCGCGCATTGCGCGGCTTTTGCGTTTTTGGCGGGATCGCCTCAAATACGCAGTGCTCATTGGCAACTCGTAAACCCGAGTGCGAGCCGGGTCCTTTCCTCATCCGTTTTTGTGAGGCCGGCATCGCCTACGCCGCCCGGCCTGACTTTTGCTCGACGACTATTCGCACACAATCTACTCTTCAGCCGGCTCGAAGCGCTCGCCGCGAAACACCCGACGTGGATTGCCACGCTCGATGCGGTGATGGAACAACCGCCGCTCCGCGCGCAGTTCGCTGTCGACCTGCTCTGCCTGTTGCGCCAGGCGTTGACCGATGAGCAGCAGCGCCAAGCGTTTGTTGGCGTGCTGGCTACGCTCGCTCTGTACCTTGACGCTGACGCCGCTGGCCAGGTGCGTGGCGCGCACTGCCGAGTCGGTGGTGTTGACATGCTGACCACCCGGCCCGGACGAACGCAAGGTCTCGAAGTGGATCTCGCTCGCCAATTCCGGTGCCGGTGGCGCAAACCGTGCACCCCCAAAGAACCAGTTCTTGCGCGCATGCCCCGGCCGGTACGGACTGCTGCACGTCCATTGCAGCGAGCCCGTCCAGTGATCCGCCAGGCGCTCGGCCTGCTCGCCATCCAGTGCCAGCAACACCGAGCGCAAGGTACCGCGCCGCGGCCCCGGCTCTTCTTCGAGTATCTGTACCGCCACGGCCTGGGCATCCGCTTCGGCCTGCAGCCTGAGCAATGCCTTGGCCACTGCCAGGGCACATTCTTCCGGCCCCTGAGCCGCCGAGAGTTGCAGCAGGATCATCAGCAGCACCCTCCCCGCGTCTTGTAGGTCAGCACCGGTTTCAGTCGTGCCAGCACGCGAACCAACCCCGCTTCACGCAAGGCACCCACCACCGAGTCGATAGCCTTGTAGGCCTCCGGCGCTTCCTCGTAGATCAGCGCCCGGTCGGCGCAGATCACGCGGCTGCCTAGTGCCGTACGACTCAGTTGCTCGACGCTGTAGCGCGAGGCGAGGCGGTCCTTGCACTCGCTGCGCATCCATTTGCGTCCGGCGCCATGGGCCAGGGACAACAGGCTGCGCTCGTCGGCGATCGGCTGTACCAAGTAGCTGTAGTCGCCGCGCGAACCAGGGATCACCACCGCCCCCTGATCCGACGGTGTGGCGCCTTTGCGATGCAGCCAACCATCGAGCCCGTCGACCTGCGCTGGCGACACCAGGTTGTGGTTGATGTCGAGCAGTACATCGCCATCGGCACGCAAGCGGTCGAGCATGCGCCGGGCAATCAACTGACGGTTGGCTTCGGCAAAACGCAGCGCGCCGTCGTGCCGGCCCAGGTAATGAGTGCTGGCCTCGCTGCCCGCCTCCAGCCCGTGATGACCGAACAGGTCGACCTGCTCACGCAAGATCGCCTCGCCCAAACCACGCGAGCCGCTGTGCACCAGCAACAGCAGGTGTTTGCGCTCGATGCCCAAGGCTGCCAGGGCCGCATCGTCGTAGCTTTCATCAAGTTGCTGCAGCTCGGCGAAGTGGTTACCACCACCAATGGTGCCTAGAGAACGCTCGTGCCCCGTGGCAGGCAAACCGAAGCTGGCGACGGCCTCCTGCCACGTCTCGTCGAGCGGCAGGTCGAGGTTGCCAAGGCGTTTCTCCAGCTTGTCCAGATGCAGCTTGGCGGTCGGGATGTCCGTACGCCACAGCGCCATGCCACAGCCGATGTCATTGCCGACCAGCGCCGGGTACAAACGCCCCACGGAAAAGAATGCCGCGCCGACCGGATAGCCACGCCCCGGATGCAGGTCCGGCATGCCGGCCACCCGATGCATGCCCCCTAGGCGAGCGGTGGTTTCGAGTTGTTGGATCGCTTTTCCTTCGATCCAGGTGTCGTCCGCGGCGACCAATACGGCGCCGTCGGACAAATTGCGAATGCAAGTGCCCATAGTCCAATCCTGATGGGTTGAAACAAAAAGATGTTCGGATTGGCAGGCCAGAGGCCGGGCGTTGCGGTACCGCTAACGAGTAGCGGCGAATGCGTTCAAGCCAGGCGCGACCTGCAAAGGGTGATCAACTGTTGCATGATGTACCTCCTTTGCTGTCGGGTGAGAGAAGGCGGGCATCTTAGGTGTGTAATTGCCACCCTGCAACAACCTTGATCACATTTTTACCAGGAGAACAACGTCATGGCCGTAAAACCTGACCGCTCCGCGGTACAAAAAACATACCCTGGCGGTACAGTGCCCAGCTTCCAACCATTTCGCCAATTACGCTAAACACTAGTCCGTGTGGGCCCACCATACTCAAAGCCGCGCATTGCGTTTCCGGCCCTCAGAACTTCACAATCACATCCCCAAACTGGCCGCATACACCCCCGGCGTCTTCCCATAGTGGCGCTGAAACAACCCGATGAACGCCGACACCGAGTCATACCCCAGTTCATTCGCCAGCCGAGTCACGCTCATGCCCTGCGCCAGCAACGGCAATGCGGCCAGCAAGCGCAGGCGCTGGCGCCATTCACGGAATGAAAGCTGGGTCTGCGCCTGAAACAGGCGCACCAGGGTGCGCCGCGATGCCCCCACCTGCTGCGCCCATTGCTCGAGGGTGCGGTTGTCCCCAGGCTCGGCCTGCAGTGCATCGGTGATCCGGCGCAGGCGCGGGTCGCTGGGCAGCGGCAGGCTGAACGGTGCTTCGGCCAGCCCCTGCAACTCGTCCACCAGCACCTGCAGCAGGCGCGCCTGCGGCCCGTCGTCAGGGTAGTCGGCGGGAAAGTGGCTGACCCGTTCGATCAGCTCGCGCACCAGCGGCGTCACCTGCAGTACCGCGCAGTCACGGCGAGCGCCCGGCAGCACCGCGGCATCCAGGTACAGCCCGCGAAACGCCAGCGCCTGCTCACTGAACGCCGTGTGCTGCACCCCTGGCGGAATCCACAACGCGCACTGCGGCGGCAGCAGATAGCTGTGGCGCTCGGTCAGCACCTGCATGATCCCGGCGCTGGCATAGGTGAACTGCACCCAGTCATGGCTGTGCATCTGCACTTCATAACCTGCCGGTATGCCGAACATGCGCCGCTGCACCGGGCGCGAAAGCGCCAGCGGTACGGGCGGCACCTGCGGTATCTGTCCCGCTTGCGGCATCAGCTGTCCCCTTTGCTCAAGTGAGCCAAAAGTGCCGATGGTAGCCTGCGCCGCGACCCGTTGCACAACCTGATCGGAGACTTGTCGATGAGCACCCATGTACGTCAAAACCGCCTGACCATTCCCGCCATCCAGCAGCGCAAGGGCGCCGGCAGCCTGGTGGTGCTGACCGCCTACAGCCTGCCCATGGCCCGCTGGGTGGATGCCCATGCCGACCTGATCATCGTCGGCGATTCGGTGGGCATGGTGCTGTACGGCATGCCCAGCACCCTGGGCGTGACCCTGGACATGATGATTGCCCATGGCCAGGCGGTGATGCGCGGGGCAGAGCGCGCCTGCGTGGTGGTCGACCTGCCGTTCGGCTGCTATCAGGCCTCGCCGGAGCAGGCATTTGTCAGCGCCGCCCGGGTGCTGCGCGAAACCGGTGCACAGGGCATCAAGCTCGAAGGTGGCGCCGAAATGGCCCACACCGTCGAATTTCTGGTGCGCCGTGGCATTCCGGTGATGGCGCACGTGGGCCTGATGCCGCAGCAGGTCAACAGCATGGGCGGCTTCAAGGCCCAGGGGCGGGATGAACAAAGCGCAACCAAGGTGCGCGACGATGCCTTGGCCATGCAGACGGCGGGTGCGTTCTCGGTGGTGCTCGAGGGCATCGCCGAGCCGCTGGCCCGCAGCCTGAGCGAAGCGTTGCACATCCCCACCATCGGCATTGGCGCATCCCCTGCGTGCGATGGGCAGGTGCTGGTGACCGAGGACCTGCTGGGCCTGTTCGGCGAGTACCAGCCGCGCTTCGTCAAACGCTATGCCGAGCTGCAACCGCAGATCGAACAGGCACTGGAGCACTACGCCCGCGAGGTGCGCAGCGGGGAGTTCCCGGGGCTGGAGCACTGCTTCAAGGCCGCGCCCTGATAGCACCGGCGTGGACAGTGGGTCGATTAGCTGCCTTAATCGGCCCACTTCCCAAGCGAAAGAAACGATCCCTGTCCATGCCCACCCGCCCTGTCGCCCTCGATGAAATCGACCGTCAACTGATCGCCGCCCTGCAGATCAATGCCCGCGAAAGCGTGGCCATGCTTGCCCGGCAACTGGGCATTGCCCGCACCACCGTGACCTCGCGCCTGGCGCGCCTGGAGAAAACCAACGTCATCAGCGGTTACGGCGTGCGCCTTGGCCAGCGCGTGATCGACGGCGGCCTGCAGGCCTATGTGGGCATCACCGTGCGCCCCCGCTCGGGCAAGGAGGTGGTACGCCGCCTGAGCGCCATGGGGCAGATCCAGCAGTTGTGTGCGGTCAGTGGCGAGTTCGACTATGTGGCGTGGCTGCGCAGCGATTCGCCCGAACAACTGGACCAGTTGCTCGACCAGATCGGCAGTGTCGAGGGCGTGGAGAAAACCACCACCTCGATCATCCTCAGCAGCAAGGTGGACCGCGGCCAACCGGTTTGACATGGGTTAGCGGGGAACAGATAGGGCCCTTCGCTGGCAAGCATGCTAACGGTGCTCGCAAACCTGTAGGAGCCGGCCTTGCCGGCGAAGGCATCACTCTGCTCAAGCATCCCGTCACAATGACAAAAATCCCCACAAAACGACGACACTCTGCATCTTAATAACCAACACCCTCCCCTCGTAGAATGACCGCCAGCATTTCCTATACTCAAGCTCCGCTCCCCGCGCAGCCCTGGCAAGGTCTCCCATGAACAAGAACAATCGCCACCCCGCCGACGGCAAAAAACCGGTCACCATCTTCGGCCCGGACTTCCCCTTCGCCTTCGACGACTGGATCGAGCACCCGGCCGGCCTGGGCAGCATTCCCGCCGAGCGCCACGGTGAGGAGGTGGCCATCGTCGGTGCCGGCATCGCCGGCCTGGTGGCCGCCTACGAGCTGATGAAGCTGGGCCTCAAGCCGGTGGTGTACGAGGCGTCGAAAATGGGCGGGCGCCTGCGCTCGCAGACCTTCTCCGGCGCCGAAGGCATCGTCGCCGAGCTGGGTGGCATGCGCTTCCCGGTGTCTTCCACGGCCTTCTATCACTACGTCGACAAGCTGGGCCTGGAGACCAGACCCTTCCCCAACCCGCTGACCCCCGCCTCCGGCAGCACGGTGATCGACCTCGAGGGCCAGACCCACTACGCCGAAAAACTCAGCGACCTGCCGGCACTGTTCCAGGAAGTCGCCGACGCCTGGGCCGATGCGCTGGAGGATGGTGCACGCTTCGGCGACATCCAGCAGGCAATCCGCGATCGCGACGTGCCGCGCCTGAAGGCGCTGTGGAACACCCTGGTGCCGCTGTGGGACGACCGCACCTTCTACGACTTCGTCGCCACCTCCAAGGCCTTCGCCAAGCTCAGCTTCCTGCACCGCGAAGTGTTCGGCCAGGTCGGCTTTGGCACCGGCGGCTGGGACTCCGACTTCCCCAACTCGATGCTCGAGATCTTCCGCGTGGTGATGACCAACTGCGACGATCACCAGCACCTGGTGGTGGGCGGTGTCGAGCAGGTGCCCCTGGGCATCTGGCGGCATGTGCCGCAACGCCGCGCCCACTGGCCGCAAGGCACCAGCCTCAGCTCGTTGCACCGTGGCACGCCACATTCAGGGGTGAAAAGCATCGCGCGCGCCGACGATGGGCGCCTGGCCGTTACCGACACCTGGGGCGTCACCCGCCATTACGCCGCGGTGCTCACCACCTGTCAGAGCTGGCTGCTGACCACCCAGATCGAGTGCGAGGAGTCGCTGTTCTCGCAGAAGATGTGGATGGCCCTGGACCGCACCCGCTACATGCAGTCGTCCAAGACCTTCGTGATGGTCGACCGCCCGTTCTGGAAGGACAAGGACCCGCAGACCGGCCGCGACCTGATGAGCATGACCCTCACCGACCGCCTCACCCGCGGCACCTACCTGTTCGACAACGGCGACGACAGGCCGGGGGTGATCTGCCTGTCGTACTCGTGGATGAGCGATGCGCTCAAGATGCTGCCGCACCCGGTGGAAAAACGCGTGAAACTGGCGCTGGACGCCCTGAAGAAGATCTACCCCAAGGTCGATATCGCCGGACACATCATCGGCGACCCGATCACTGTGTCGTGGGAAGCCGACCCGCATTTCCTGGGGGCGTTCAAGGGCGCCCTGCCCGGTCATTATCGTTACAATCAGCGCATGTACGCGCACTTCATGCAGCAGGACCTGCCTGCCGAGCAGCGCGGCATCTTTATCGCAGGCGACGACGTCTCCTGGACCCCGGCCTGGGTCGAAGGCGCGGTGCAGACCTCGCTCAACGCGGTATGGGGCATCATGAACCACTTCGGTGGCCGCACCCACGCCGACAACCCCGGCCCTGGCGATGTATTCAACGAGATCGGCCCGATCGCCCTGGCCGACTGAAAGGAGAGACCCATGCGCATAGCCCTGTACCAGGGCCAGCCCCACCCGATGGACGTGGCCGGCAACCTCGAGCGCCTGCACCAGCAGGCGCAGCTGGCGGCGGCACGCGGCGCCGAACTGCTGGTGTGCCCCGAGATGTTCCTCAGCGGCTACAACATCGGCAGCGAAGCGGTCGCACGCCTGGCCGAGCCGCAGGACGGCGCATCGGCCATGGCCGTGGTGGAAATTGCCCAGGCCAACCGCATCGCCATCGTCTACGGCTACCCCGAGCTTGGCGAGGACGGCCAGGTGTACAACAGCGTGCAGTTGATCGACGCCCACGGCAGCAGCCTGGCCAACTACCGCAAGACCCACCTGTTCGGCGGGCTGGACCGCGCCATGTTCAGCCCCGGCCCCGACCATTTCCCGGTGGTCACGCTCAATGGCTGGCAGCTGGGCCTGTTGATCTGCTACGACATCGAGTTCCCGGAAAACGCCCGCCGCCTGGCCCTGGCCGGGGCCGAGCTGATCGTGGTGCCGACAGCCAACATGCAGCCCTACGATTTCATCTGCCAGTTCACCGTGCGCGTACGCGCCCAGGAGAACCAGTGCTACCTGGTGTATGCCAACTACTGCGGCGCCGAGGAGCAGATCCACTATTGCGGCCAAAGCAGCATCATCGGCCCGGACGGCAGCCTGCTGGCCATGGCCGGGCATGAGCCCACGCTGCTGGTGGCCGACCTCGAGCTGCAACGGGTGCACGAAGGCCGCGCCAGCACACCGTACCTGCACGACCTGCGTGTGGAACTCCACGGCGGCCCGCGCAAGCACTGATTTATCCGCTAGCATGACGGTTCGCACGTTACCGGAGCCGTCATGTCCTGCGCCCACCTCACCCTGCCCAACGGCCTGCACGTCACCCTGCGCCATGCACCGCGGCTCAAGCGCTGTGCAGCGGCAGTGCGGGTACGCGCCGGCAGCCACGATGCTCCCAACGCCTGGCCGGGGCTGGCGCACTTTCTCGAACACCTGTTCTTTCTCGGCAACCCGCGCTTTGCCATCGACGACGCCCTGATGCGCTACGTGCAGCGCCAGGGCGGCCAGGTCAATGCCAGCACGCGGGAGCGCACCACCGACTTCTTCTTCGAAGTGCCGGCTGCCGCCTTCGAGGGGGGCATCGAGCGCTTGTGTGAAATGCTCGCCAACCCCCAGGCCGACCGTGCGCAACAGCTGCGCGAGCGCGAAGTGATCCATGCCGAGTTCATTGCCTGGGCGCGCAACCCCGAAGCGCAGCGTCAGCACGCACTGCTGCAGAGCGTGTCGGCGCAGCATCCGCTGAGCGGTTTTCACGCTGGCAACCGCTACAGCCTGCCGGTACCCGACGCGGCCTTCCAGAGCGCCCTGCAAGCTTTTCACCAACGCTACTACCAGGCCGGGCAGATGACCCTGAGCCTGGTCGGCCCACAGCCGCTGGCCACCCTTGAAGCCCTGGCCATGCAGTACGGCGCCGTCTTCGCACCCGGGCAGCCCATCGAACAAGGCCCGGCACCGGCGCTGCAGCTTCGCGCTGCGCGGGTTGAACAGCTGCCCGGGCAACGGGATGTGCTGCTCGGCTATGAACGGCTGCCCGCCGGCGCTGCCCAGGCGATCGCCTTTCTCGACACCTGGCTTTCGGACACCCGCCCGGGCGGGCTGCTGGCCGCTTTGCGCGAACGGCGCTGGCTGGAGGATTTCAGTTTTTCGGCATTGCATCAGTTCGCCGCACAGGCACTGCTGCACGCGCGCTTCAAGCTCAATGACGCGGCACCTGCCGACCAGGTCGAAGACCTGTTCCGGGACTGGCTGAGCTTCTTGCGCGATGCCGACCTGACGGCGCTGAACAGCGAATATGCACGTATCCAGCAGTCACGCGCGCTGGCCGCCGGCGCCCTGGAACTGGCGCGCCGCGACAGCAGCGGCCAGCCATTCAGTGCACTCGACGCCCAGGGCCTGGCGACACTGCAAGGCCTGCTCGAACCCTTCACCGAGCAAGCCCGCCAGCCCTGGCGACTGCCACCTGCCGAGCCCTTGCTGGCCGTCGGGTTCAGCGATGCACCCGCCACGCCGACACCCGCCGGGGTTATCCACAGCCCGGCGCTGCCGGCCGTGCGGCAGTACGGCGTGATCTACCTGCGCTGGCAGGTGCGCTCGGCGTTGCGCGCGCGGCTGTGGCGCGTACTCGAAGGTGCCCTGCGCCCACTGGTCGAGCGCGCCACCCGCGCCTCGGTGGAGCTGCAATGGAGCGAGTGCGAGCACCTCTGGCAACTGCGCTGCGCCGGGTCACCGCCCGCCATTGTCGCAGTCGTCGAGCAGGCATTGGCGCTGCTGCGCCTGCCTGCCGCCCAGGACTGGAGCGCAGGCTCAGGCACCGAGCCGGCGCTGATCCCGATCCGCCTGCTGCTAAAGCAGTTGCCGGGCTATATCGTCGGGCGTGACCCGGGGCCATTGCCGACCTGCCTGATCGCCCAGCCCGAGCTGGATGCGCTCTGGCAGCATGCCCGCTGGCAGGGCATGACCTGCGGCTTCACCGAAGCGGTGCAGCCGGCGCTGAATGCGCTGCTGGCCCAGGTACCGGGACAGCCGGGCATGGCCGAGCCGATAACCGGCGATGCCACAGGGCCCTGGCAGCATGTGCCGCTGCCCGAAGGCGAGCACGCACTGCTGGTGTTCTGCCCCGCCCCGCCCGGCAGCGAGGCGGTGTACCGGCTGCTGGCACATCGACTGCAAGGGCCCTTCTACCAGCGCCTGCGGGTGGAGCTGCAACTGGGCTATGCAGTGTTCAGCGCATTGCGCCAGGTGCAGGGCCATACCGGCCTGCTGCTGGGCGTGCAGTCGCCCAAGGCCGACCCGGCACAGATCCTCGAGCACATGCGCTGCATGGTCGCAGGCTTCACCCATGACCTGACCGATGATGCCGAGGCGCGTCAGGCCCTGGCGGCGCAGTTCCACGAACCGGACATGGGCAATGCCGACGTCGCCGAATGGGCCTGGCAGGCCCGGCTGGCAGGCAGCGACACCCCCAGCCTGGACACGCTGCGACAGCAGCTGCTGGCCGTCACCGCACAGCAGCTCGAACACGCCGCCCGGCACCTGTTCGACAACGCCCTGTACCTGGCCAGCGCCGCACAGGGCGGATTGTTACCGGCAACGCAACAGCCTTTCTCGCAGGTTTAACCAAACTGTCCATTAATTTTAGTAAGATGGCGCTACTCGGGCCGTTGTAACCCCTTGTTTCAAAGGGGGGCCTAAATATGTAGCCACCCGCCCCCAGACCTATCCGGAAGGAGTACTCCCATGTGGACCAAACCTGCTTACACTGACCTGCGTATTGGCTTTGAAGTGACCATGTATTTCGCAAGTCGCTGAGTCTGCTTGCGGTACAACGCCTCGGTCAGCCGGGGCGTTTTCATTTTTGGACGCAGCAGGAGTGGCCATGTACATCCAGATTCTAGGTTCCGCCGCCGGCGGCGGTTTCCCGCAGTGGAACTGCAACTGCGACAACTGCAAGGGCTTTCGCGACGGCACCTTGCGCGCCAGCGCACGCACCCAGTCCTCGATCGCGCTGTCCGACGACGGGGTGCACTGGGTGCTGTGCAACGCCTCGCCGGACATCCGCGCGCAGCTGCAAGGCTTCGCCCCCATGCAGCCGGCCCGCGCCCTGCGCGACACCGGGATCAACGCGATCATCCTGCTCGACAGCCAAATCGACCACACCACCGGCCTGCTCAGCCTGCGCGAAGGTTGCCCGCACCAGGTGTGGTGCACCGACATGGTCCACCAGGACCTGAGCACCGGCTTCCCTCTGTTCACCATGCTCAGCCACTGGAACGGTGGCCTGCAGTGGAACCGCATCGAGCTCGAAGGCAGCTTCGTGATCGAGGCGTGCCCGAACCTGCGCTTTACCCCGTTCCCGCTGCGCAGCGCCGCGCCGCCCTACTCGCCGCACCGCTTCGACCCGCACCCGGGCGACAACCTGGGGCTGATGGTCGAAGACCTGCGCACCGGCGGCAAGCTGTTCTACGCCCCGGGCCTTGGCCAGTTCGACGACAAGCTGCTGCAACTGATGCACGACGCCGATTGCCTGCTGGTCGACGGCACGCTGTGGGAGGATGATGAGATGCAGCGCCGCGGTGTCGGTACCCGCACGGGCCGCGAGATGGGTCACCTGGCACAGAATGGCCCCGGCGGCATGCTCGAGGTACTCGAAGGCTTCCCCGACCAGCGCAAGGTACTTATCCACATCAACAACACCAACCCGATTCTCGATGAAGACTCCGCCGAGCGCGCCGAACTGGCCCGCCGCAACGTCGAAGTGGCCTTCGACGGCATGAGCATCGAGCTGTAGGAGCCCCCATGAGCGAAGCCGTACCGCTTTCCCCCGCCGCGTTCGAGCAGGCCTTGCGCGCCAAGGGCGCCTACTACCACATCCATCACCCCTACCACGTGGCCATGTATGAAGGCCGCGCCAGCCGCGAGCAGATCCAGGGCTGGGTCGCCAACCGCTTCTACTACCAGGTCAACATCCCGATGAAGGATGCGGCGATCCTGGCCAACTGCCCGGACCGCGAGATCCGCCGTGAGTGGATCCAGCGCCTGCTCGACCACGACGGCGCCCCCGGCGAAGACGGCGGCATCGAAGCCTGGCTGCGCCTGGGCCAGGCCGTGGGCCTGGACCCCGACCAGCTAAGCTCGCAGGAGCTGGTGCTGCCCGGCGTGCGCTTCGCGGTCGACGCCTACGTCAACTTCGCCCGCCGTGCCAGCTGGCAGGAAGCGGCCAGCAGCTCGCTGACCGAACTGTTCGCCCCGCAGATCCACCAGTCACGCCTGGACAGCTGGCCACAGCACTATCCCTGGATCGACCCGGCCGGCTACGAGTACTTCCGCACCCGCCTGGGCCAGGCCCGGCGCGATGTGGAGCATGGCCTGAGCATCACCCTGCAGCACTACACCACGGTGCAGGGTCAACAACGCATGCTGGAGATTCTTCAGTTCAAGCTCGATATTCTGTGGAGCATGCTCGACGCCATGAGCATGGCCTATGAACTGAACCGCCCGCCCTACCACAGCGTCACCAGCGAGCGGGTGTGGCACAAGGGGATCACCTTATGAGTTTCGACCGTTCGAAGACGCCGCACTGGCGCCCCGGCTACCGCTTCCAGTACGAACCGGCGCAGAAGGGCCATGTGCTGCTCTACCCCGAAGGCATGATCAAGCTCAACGAAAGCGCCGCGCTGATCGGCGGGCTGATCGACGGCAAGCGCGATGTGGCCGCGATCATTGCCGAGCTGGACGTTCAATTCCCCGGTGTACCCGAACTCGGTGACGACATCGAGCAATTCATGGAGGTCGCCCGTGAGCAACACTGGATCGTCCTTGAGTGAGGTACCGGCCAAGCCCGCAGTCGGCCTGCCGCTGTGGCTGCTGGCCGAGCTGACCTACCGCTGCCCGCTGCAATGCCCGTACTGCTCCAACCCGCTGGACTTCGCCGAGCAGGGCAAGGAGTTGAGCACCGAGCAGTGGTTCAAGGTGATGGCCGAGGCGCGTGAAATGGGCGCCGCGCAACTGGGCTTTTCCGGCGGCGAGCCACTGGTGCGCCAGGACCTGGCCGAGCTGATCGGCGAGGGGCGCCGCCTGGGCTACTACACCAACCTGATCACCTCCGGCATCGGCCTGACCGAACAGAAGATCGCCGACTTCAAGCGCGCCGGGCTGGACCACATCCAGATCAGCTTCCAGGCCAGCGACGAACAGGTCAACAACCTGCTGGCCGGCTCGAAGAAAGCCTTCGCGCAGAAGCTGGAGATGGCCCGCGCGGTCAAGGCCCACGGCTACCCGATGGTGCTGAACTTCGTCACCCACCGGCACAACATCGACAAGATCGACCGCATCATCGAGCTGTGCATCGCCCTGGAAGCCGACTTCGTCGAGCTCGCCACGTGCCAGTTCTACGGCTGGGCCAAGCTCAACCGCGCCGGCCTGCTGCCCACCCGCTCGCAGCTGGAGCGCGCCGAACGCATCACCAACGAATACCGCGAGAAGCTGCAGGCTGCGGGCAACCCGTGCAAGCTGATCTTCGTCACCCCCGACTACTATGAAGAGCGGCCCAAGGGCTGCATGAACGGCTGGGGCAGCATCTTCCTCACCGTCACCCCGGACGGCACCGCGCTGCCGTGCCATGGCGCACGCCAGTTGCCGGTACAATTCCCAAACGTGCGCGAACATAGCATGCAGCACATATGGTATGACTCGTTCGGCTTCAACCGTTTTCGCGGTTACGACTGGATGCCCGAGCCGTGCCGCTCCTGCGACGAGAAAGAAAAGGACTTCGGCGGCTGCCGCTGCCAGGCCTTCATGCTGACCGGCGACGCCAGCAATGCCGACCCGGTTTGCGCCAAATCGGCGGACCACGGGATCATCCTCGCTGCTCGGGAAGAGGCCGAAACCGCCACCCAGACCATCGACCAGATGACCTTCCGCAATGATCGAAACTCCCGTCTCATCGCCCGCGGCTGAGCGTTTCAGCGCACAACAGGCGGTTGCCGCCGGCACCGATTACGCCGAACTCAAGCGCAGCCCGCTGGGGCTGTTCTGGAACGAGTTTCGCCCCCAGGACGGCGGTTGCCGCATCTGGCAGTGGCGTGACGGCCAGGCCCGCTGCCTGACCCCCGATGGCTTCAGCGTGCGCAGCCGCGTCTACGAGTATGGCGGCGGCGGTTTCTGCCTGAGCGACGACGGGCTGGTGTTCGTCAACGAAGCCGACCAGCAGCTCTACAGCCAGGGGCTCGGCGGCGGGCAGCCGCAGCCGCTGACCCACGGCCAGTGCCGCTACGGTGACCTGTGCTGGGGCGCCGGCCAGGTGCTGGCGGTTGAAGAAGACGCCGATGTGCACCGGCTGGTATCGATCGCCGCCGGCACCCGCACAGTACTGGCCGAAGGCGCCGACTTCTATGCCGCTCCCACCCTCAGCGCCGACGGCCAGCGCCTGGCCTGGATCGAATGGAGCCGCCCGCACCAACCCTGGACTGCCACCCGCCTGCTGTGCGCCGAACGCCGCGATGCACACACCTGGGAAGCGCCGCGCTGCATCGCCGGCAGCGAGGCGCAACCGGAATCGCTGCAGCAGCCGCGCTTCGATGCCGACGGTCGCCTGTACTGCCTGTCGGATCGTGACGGCTACTGGCAACCCTGGGGCGAAACCCCGCAGGGCTGGGCAGCACTGCCGGCCGAGCGCGCCGACCATGCTGGCGCACCGTGGCAACTGGGCGCCAGCACCTGGCTGCCCCTGGACGGCGGCGGGTATCTGGCGAGCTGGTTCGAGGGCGGCTTCAGCCGCCTGGGCGTGCATCATGCCGATGGCACCCTGGAAGACTTCAGTGACGTCTACACCCGCTTTCGCTGCCTGGAGATCGACGACCGGTACCTGTATGCCATCGCCGCCTCTGCCGTCAGCACGCCCGCCGTCATCGCCATCGACCGCCACAGCCATGCCGTTCAGGTGCTGGCCGGCGGTGCGATGCCCTTGCCCAGCGAACAGGTCAGCCAGCCGCGCAGCATCACCTACCCCAGCGGCGATGCCCAGGCGCACGCCTTCTTCTACCCGGCCATGAATGGTGTCGAGGCGCCGCCGCTGGTGGTGTTCGTGCATGGCGGACCGACCTCGGCGTGCTTCCCGGTGCTCGACCCGCGCATCCAGTACTGGACCCAGCGCGGCTTTGCAGTGGCCGACCTCAACTACCGTGGCAGCAGCGGCTATGGCCGCGCCTATCGCCAGGCCCTGCACCTGCGCTGGGGCGAAGTGGACGTGCAGGATGCCTGCGCGGTGGTCGACTTCCTGGCAGGGCAAGGGTTGATCGACCCGACGCAGGCGTTCATCCGCGGGGGCAGCGCCGGGGGCTACACCACGCTGTGCGCGCTGGCGTTCCAGAATGTGTTCCGTGGCGGGGCGAGCCTGTACGGGGTCAGCGACCCGCTGGCGCTGACGCGCGCCACGCACAAGTTCGAAGGCGATTACCTGGACTGGCTGATCGGCGACCCGCAGCAGGATGTGCAGCGTTATCAGGCGCGCACGCCACTGCTGCATGCCGCGCAGATCAAGGTGCCGGTGATTTTCTTCCTGGGCGAACTGGATGCGGTGGTGGTACCGGAGCAGACCCGTTCGATGCTGGCGGCGCTGAAGGCCAATGGGGTGCGTGCCGAAGGGCATTTCTACCCGACCGAGCGGCACGGGTTCCGGACGGCAGCGAACCTGGCGCATGCGCTGGAAGAAGAGTGGAAGTTCTACCGGGAGGTACTGGGCCAGTCTTGATGCCCCCATCGCGGGTCAAGCCCGCTCCCACAAAGGTCTCGATGATCCTTGTGGGAGCGGGCTGGACCCGCGATGGCCGCGACGCGGTCTAGCGCTTGGCGATGATGTACACCGCGTGCACGATCCCCGGAATGTAACCGCACAAGGTGAGCAGGATGTTCAGCCAGAAGGCGCCACCAAAACCCACCTGCAGGAACACGCCCAGCGGCGGCAACAGAATGGCGAAGATAATTCGGATCAGGTCCATCGGGCAGCTCCTTGTCTAAAGTCCTAACTACAGACTGCAAGCACCCCCCACTGGTTCAAATAGCCATCCCCCATAAAAAAACGCCCCAGGCCAAAAGGATCAGGCCCGGGGCGATGCGCAGGAACGCGAGACGGTTCGTTGAATTCGGTACGGCGCTACCGGGTCAGGCACGCCGCTGGTTGAGTTGCGCCGTGTGCACACGGGCAAAGGCACGCGCCAGGCGCAGCAGCATTTCGTCGATGTTGCCCCGGCTGACGGTCAGCGCCGGCGAAAAGCGCAGCACATTGGCCTGCGCCGCATTGAGCAGCAGCCCTTCTTGCAGCGCCGCCTTGACCAGGGCCGCGGCCGAGTCGTCGCTCAGCTCCAGGCCCCACAGCAAGCCCTGGCCGCGCACCTCGCCCTGGCCATAACGCCCCGCCAGGTGGCTCAGGCCATCACGCAGGTGCCGCCCCGACGCCTGCACCTGCTCCATGAAGCCCGGCTCCAGCACGGCATCGAGAATCGCCAGGCCCGCCGCACTCATCAGTGCATTGCCATGGTGACTGCCTTCCAGCTCGCCGGCCTCGGCGCAGCAGGCCGTACCCCGCGCCAGCAGGGCGGCCAGCGGCACACCGCCGCCCAGGCCCTTGCCCAGGGTGATGATGTCGGCGCGCACGCCGTAGGTCTGCTCGGCCAGCAGTGCGCCGCAACGGCCCACGCCGGTCTGCACCTCATCCAGGATCAGCAGGATGCCCAGTTCGCGGCACAGGCGCTCGACACCCTTGAGGTAATGCTGGGTGGCCGGGATCACCCCGGCCTCGCCCTGGATCGGCTCGAGCATGATCGCCACGGTACGCGAGTCCACTGCTGCATGCAGCGCGGCCAGATCGTTGAACGGCACCTTGCTAAAACCCGGCAGGCCGGGCTCGCAGCGGTTGCACGCCGACGGGTCGGAGGCCGACAGCGCCCCCAGGCTGCGCCCGTGGCAGCTCTGGCGCGCAGTGATGATGTGGTAGGCGCCGTTGCGATGCAGCTGGCCCCACTTGCGCGCCAGCTTGATCGCACCTTCGCAGGCTTCGGCACCACTGTTGAGCAGGTAGGCCTGATCGCTGCCGGTGCTCTGGCACAGGCGGTTGACCAGGCTCAACAGGCCACGGTTATGAAAGCCGGCGCCGGGGTTGATCAATGCCTGGGCCTGGCTGCTCAGTGCCTGCACCAGCGCCTTGGGGCTGTGCCCGAGGCTGTTCACCGCGCAACCCTGGGTGAAATCCAGATAGGCGCGGCCTTCGTTGTCCCACAGCCACGAACCCTGGCCACGCACGAACACCTGTGGCGCACGCTCGGTGGCCGGCATCAGGCATTCCCGCGACAGCTGCTCGGCCTGGGCCAGCGCCACCGGCGCTGGTGCCTGCTCGGCAGCGCGCGCCGCCTGGCGACGCAGATTGAACAGGTTCATGCGCGCAGCCCTTCCAGCGGCAGGCCAAGCAGGCGCGCGGTCCAGTCCTCGACCTGGCCGCTGCGCAGGCGCTTGATCGCGATGTCGCGCCAGCGTGACGAGAGGGCCGGACAATCCACCAGCTTTTTCAAACCCGCATGCTCCAGAGGTTCACGGTAAAAAGTATGCAGTGCCCAGGCCACGGTCAGGCCCGGATAGCTGCGTTGTATCAGTTCGAACGGCTCATCGGCGCTGACGAAGCCAGGCTTGAGCACCCGGTAGAACCAGCCGCAGCGCAGCGCGTCCTGCGCCTGTTGCGGCAGGTTCGGCAAGCCCCAGCGATGGCTCAGGCGGTAGCACGGCGAGCGCGGCTGGCTGACCTGCAGCAGCGCCCCGCCCCAGCGGAACATATCGCCCAGGCAGACGTGCTCTTCGGTAAGGCCGCGGGTCGAGAGGTTTTCGCCAAAACCCGGCGCGCACCAGTCGATCTGTGGATAACGTCGCCGCCACCAGGCGTAGTGCTCGGCCGGATAGTGGTGCAAGGCCCGCTCGGGGCCGGTATGGAAGCGCGGGTCGCCGTGTTCGTCGCTGCCCAGCCCCTGTGGCCATAACCACAGCCTTCTTGCAACCTGTTCCTTATCGATATCGGTGAGTAACCCATAACCGACATTTTTTGCCTTGCCTATGTAAACGCCATCCACATACACGGTATTCATCGCGCCTTCTGGCCCTGTAAACCTTGTGAATACGGGATAGACTAGGCTTCTCGCGGGCCTTCGGCCATTTCGTTTTTCGAGCTTTTTTGATAAGTATTGCTTATGGATTTTCGCCAACTGCGTTATTTCGTCGCGGTGTACGAAGAAGGCCATGTGGGCCGGGCCGCCGAACGCCTTTCACTGTCGCAGCCAGCGCTGTCGCAGCAGATCCGCCAGCTCGAGCACAGCCTCGATGTGAGCCTGTTCGAACGGGGCAACAAGCGGCTGCTGCCGACCCTGGCCGCACACACCCTGTACAACCACGCCCTGCCCCTGCTCGACGGCCTGCAGCGCGCCCGCGAGGCGTTGCGCAACTTCCGCGGGCAGGCCTTGCGGACCCTGGCCATCGGCGTGCTGCAGACGGTACGGCCGAGCCTGGTGCCGCAACTGCTCGACCGCCTGCGCAAGGCGCAACCACACCTGGTGGTGCAGATCTACGAACTGTCGGGGCTGGAGATCGAACGGCGCCTGCTCAACGGCACCCTGGACATCGGCATCAGCTACCTGCCGCCGCGCCAGCCGGGCCTTCACGGCCTGCTGCTGTACGAAGACGAGTTGCAACTGGTGATCCCGCACACGCACCCGCTGCGCGAATTCAAGAAGGTCTCGCTCAAGCAGGCCGCCGAACTGCCCATGCTGATGCTGGGCGAAGAGTTCCAGGTACGCCAGATCTGGCAGGCGCAACTGGCCAACCTCGGGCGCCGCCCGCAGGTGCAGGCCGAGATGAACAACATGGGCGGGATTCTTGACAGCCTGGCGCATACCTCGCTGGCAACCGTGTTGCCGGGGCGTGCGCGCGACGCCACGGACGATCCAGAGCTGCTCTGGAAGCCGCTGAGCGAGCCGCGGGTGCCATTGAAGGTAGGCCTGGTGTTTCGCGATGCGCAGCGCCAGCAGGCGTCGGTGGAGTTGCTGCGCAATCTGCTGGAGGAAGAGATCGACCCTCGCCAGATCGGCGGTTCACCTCTGGATGTGCTCGGCTAGAAAAAACCCGGGCAAAAGAAAACCCCGCCGAAGCGGGGTTTTGCAGACTGTTTCCCTGACATCCTTTTCGTCCCGCCGTCCTGGCAGGAAATCCTTCCGTGTCCCTGTTATGTACTGTGCGCATCCTGCGCGACGTCCATGAGGTGAAGATTAGCTGTGGATCCAATCTTACGGAAGAGGCCAAACGTCACCACGTCATGTAAGCAAATGCTTACATGACGCCGTCAGATCAAAACTGTTCCGCGTCGAGCAGGTACAACGACTCGCTGCCCGCCTTCACCGAAGCGCTGAGCGAGTGAATACGCGGCAGCAGGCGGGCGAAGTAGAAGCGTGCGGTGCCCAGTTTGCTGGCGTAGAAGTCGTCCTCACCCTGTTTGGCCAGGGCCGTGCGGGCCATCAGTGCCCACATGTAGGCATAGGCGGTGTAGCCGAAGGCGTGCAGGTACTCCACCGACGCCGCGCCGATTTCGTTGGGGTTCGCCTTGGCGCGGTCGAGCACCCAGGCGGTCAGTTCGTCGAGGCTGTCCAGCGCCGTCTCCAGCGGTTTGACGAACTCGCCCAGCGCCGTGTCGGCGGTGGCGATGAAATGGCGGATCTCGTCGGCGAACAGCTTGTAGAACGCCCCGCCGCTGCCCACCACCTTGCGGCCCATCAGGTCCAGGGCCTGGATGCCGTTGGTGCCTTCGTAGATCTGGGTGATGCGCACGTCGCGCACCAGTTGCTCCTGGCCCCACTCGCGAATGTAGCCATGGCCGCCGAACACCTGCTGGCCATGCACGGTCACTTCCAGGCCCAGATCGGTGAGAAACGCCTTGGACACCGGCGTCAGCAGCGCCACCAGGTCTTCGGCGCGCTTGCGGGCCTCGCGGTCTTCGCTGAACTTGGCGGTATCGAGCTGCATCGCAACATAGGTGGAGAAAGCCCGGCCGCCTTCGTTCAGTGCCTTCATGGTCAGCAGCATGCGCCGCACATCGGGGTGCACGATGATCGGGTCGGCAGTCTTGTCCTTGGCCTGGGGCCCGGTAGGTGCACGGCTCTGCAGGCGGTCGCGGGCGTATTCGATGGCGTTCTGGTAGGAACGCTCGGCCGATGCCAGGCCCTGGATGCCGACCCCCAGACGCTCGTAGTTCATCATGGTGAACATCGCTGCCAGGCCCTTGTTCGGCTCGCCGACCAGGTAGCCCACGGCGCTGTCGAAGTTCATCACGCAGGTGGCCGAGGCCTGGATGCCCATCTTGTGCTCGATGGAGCCACAGGTGGCCGGGTTGCGCTCGCCCAGGCTGCCATCGGGGTTGACCAGGAACTTGGGCACCAGGAACAGCGAGATGCCCTTGGGCCCGGCCGGGGCGTCAGGCAGCTTGGCCAGCACCAGGTGGATGATGTTCTCGGTCAGGTCGTGTTCGCCGCCGGTGATGAAGATCTTGGTGCCGGTGACCTTATAGCTGCCGTCGGCCTGCGGCTCGGCGCGGGTACGGATGATGCCAAGGTCGGTACCGGCGTGGGGCTCGGTCAGGCACATGGAGCCGGCCCAGACCCCGGCGTACATGTTGGGCAGGTACCGCGTCTTGAGCTCTTCGCTGGCGTGAGCGTTGATCGACAGGCAGGCACCGGCGGTCAGCATCGGGTACAGGCCGAAGGCCAGGCTCGAGGAGTTGACCATTTCTTCGACCTGGGCAGAGATCACCTTGGGCATGCCCATGCCGCCATAGGCAGGGTCGCCGCCCACGCCCACCCAGCCACCATCGGCGTAGGTGCGGTAGGCATCGATGAAGCCGGCCGGGGTGCGCACGGCGCCGTTGTCCCAATGGCAGCCCTCTTCGTCGGCGCTGCGGCTCAGCGGAGCGATTCTCTGGCTGGTGACCTTGCCGGCTTCCTCGAGCACCGCCAGTGCGGTTTCTTCGTCGACCGCCTCGGCCAGCCCGGGCAGTTGTGCCCACAGCCGGGATACTTCGAAGACTTCGTTGAGGACGAAGCGCATATCGCGCAGGGGCGCTTTATAGTCAGCCATGGCAACCTCTCACACCTTGAGTCGGGACGGCCCCGCAGGGCCGCTACACAGTTGCGAGCCAGTGTAACCTAACAACTTTTGTGACACATAGGGTCATCTGGCGACCGCATAGTCACTTCTGGTCACGCCGTGCGCACCGCTCCACGCTTGCTCTGGTGGCCGTAGGTCATGGTGCAGTTACGCCCCGCTCCCTTGGCACTGTACAGCGCCTGGTCGGCCGACTTGAGCACCTCATCGGGGCTGCGGTGCTCGGGCAGGCGCTCGGCGGCACCGATGCTGATGGTCACCGACACGCTGCTGGCCCCGGCCGCCCCACGGCGTTGTCGCCCCTGCTGGTCGTCCTGGGGGCGGCTGTCCTGGTTGCGCAGCTGGATATTGTAGTTGGCGATCACCTCGCGCACCGCCTCCAGGTGCGGCAGGCATTCCTCGATGGTCTTGGCCGCGAACACCAGGGCGAACTCCTCGCCGCCATAGCGGTAGGCGCGGCCCCCGCCGGTGACCTTGGACAGTTTGCTGGCCACCAGGCGCAGCACCTGGTCGCCGACGTCGTGCCCGTGGGTATCGTTGAATTTCTTGAAGTGGTCGACGTCGGTCATCGCCAGCACATAGTTGCGCCCCAGACGCTGCATGCGCTCGTTGAGCGCGCGGCGCCCCGGCAGGCCGGTGAGCTCGTCGCGAAATGCCATCTGGTAGGCCTCGTGGGAGACCGCGGCGGCGATCATCAGCATCACCTGGCTGCACATGATGTTCAGGGTGAAGGGCAGGATGAAGGTCTGCGGCAGCATCCAGAAGATCCCCATCAGACCGATCACCTGCGCCGCATGCAGCGGGCGCGGTTCGCGCAGGTACTGCACCACCAGCAGGATGAAGGCGAGCAGAAACACCGGGTAGGCCAGCTGGATCAGGCTCATCCACTGACCGTGCAGCGCCGGCCAGCGGATTTCCGCGAGCCAGTTGAGCAGCGCCTGCGGGTAGCTCTGCTCCAGCCCCAGCGCCGTGCTGCCGACCGCCAGCAGCACGGCAAAGCGCGCCACCATGTCCTGGAACAGGTGCGTGCGCTCCTGCCAGGCGCCGTACAGCGCAAACAGGATGGGCAGCAACAGGCACACCAGGTGGAACACCACGGCGGCGTCCTGGCGTACCACGCCATTGTCGCGGTAGTAGTCGGTCTGGGTGTCGAGCAGGAAGTAGGCGATATACACCGTGACCATCAGGAACAGTTCACGCTGACGGCGGTAGACCGTGCAGTAGGCCCCGCCCAGCAGCAACACCAGGGTTGGCAGCACGTTGAACAGCGAGGTGAAGAAGACGTTGAGGTCTCTGACATAAGCAGCGGCGAGCCCCGACACCAGCAGGAACAGTGACGGCAGAAAATGGCTCAGTCGTACAGCGGATAAACGAAACAAGGGAATCTCCGACCCGGCAGATCAAGTAATGGCATTGTGCCTTTAATGTGTCGGCAGCGCACATGAATAGATGAATATGCCGGCAGCACTTGTAACGGCAGGGTGGGAGCAGGGCTTAGCACGTATTCGTATCAGGTTCTGACTAGCGCATAAAAAAACCCGCCGGTAAGGGCGGGCTTTCTTGCTTCAGGCGATGACTCAGTACGAGAGGCCGAAGTGCTCTTCGTTCATGTCCATCAGGTTGCTCGCGCCCGACAGCATGGTTTCCACATGCGTGCGGGTCCGCGGCAGGATGCGCTGGAAGTAGAAGCGCGCGGTCTGCAGCTTGGCGGTGTAGAACGCCTCTTCGCTGGTGCCGGCAGCCAGTTTCTCGGCGGCCAGGCGCGCCATGTCGGCCCAGAAGTAGGCCAGGCAGGCGTAACCGGAGTACATCAGGTAGTCAACCGAGGCGGCACCGACTTCTTCGCGGTCCTTCATCGCGGCCATGCCGACCTTCATGGTCAGTTCGCCCCACTCCTTGTTCAACTTGGCCAATGGCGCGACAAACTCGCTGATGGCCTCGTTGCCTTCGTTGTTCTGGACGAACTTGTGCACGATCTTGGTGAAGCCCTTGAGCGCCTCGCCCTGGGTCATCAGCACCTTACGGCCCAGCAGGTCCAGCGCCTGGATGCCGGTGGTGCCTTCGTACAGCATCGAGATGCGGCTGTCGCGAACGTTCTGCTCCATGCCCCACTCGGCGATGAAGCCGTGGCCGCCGTAGATCTGCACGCCGTGGTTGGCCGACTCGAAGCCGACTTCGGTCATGAACGCCTTGGCGATCGGGGTCATGAAGGCCAGCAGTGCGTCGGCCTTCTTCTTCTCTTCTTCGTCCTGGCTGTACTTGACGATGTCGACCTGCTTGGCGGTGAAGTACACCATCGCGCGGTTGCCTTCGGCGAAGGCTTTCATGGTCAGCAGCATGCGACGCACGTCCGGGTGGACGATGATCGGGTCAGCCGCCTTGTCCGGCGCCTTGGGGCCGGTCAGCGAACGCATCTGCAGGCGGTCGCGGGCATACTTCAGGCCACCCTGGAACGCCACTTCGGCGTGGGCCAGGCCTTGCAGCGCGGTACCCAGGCGAGCGGTGTTCATGAAGGTGAACATGCAGTTCAGGCCCTTGTTGGCCGGGCCGATCAGGTAGCCGGTGGCGGCGTCGAAGTTCATCACGCAGGTGGCGTTGCCGTGGATGCCCATCTTGTGTTCGATGGAGCCACAGGAAACGGCGTTGCGCTCGCCCACACCGCCTTCGGCGGTCGGCAGGAACTTGGGCACGATGAACAGCGAGATGCCTTTGGTGCCGGCCGGTGCATCGGGCAGGCGCGCCAGCACGATGTGCACGATGTTGTCGGCCATGTCGTGTTCACCGGCCGAGATGAAGATCTTGGTGCCGGTGACCTTGTAGGAACCGTCGGCCTGAGGTTCGGCCTTGGTGCGCAGCATGCCCAGGTCGGTACCGCAGTGCGGTTCGGTCAGGCACATGGTGCCGGTCCATTCGCCGGATACCAGCTTGGTCAGGTAGGTGTTCTGCTGCTCGGCGGTGCCGTGCTCGGAGATGGTGTTCATCGCGCCGTGCGACAGGCCTGGGTACATGCCCCACGACCAGTTCGACTCGCCGACCATTTCGCTGACCGCCAGGCCCAGCGACTCGGGCAGACCCTGGCCGCCGTGATCGACGTCATGGGCCAGGCTCGGCCAGCCGCCTTCGACGAACTGCTTGTAGGCTTCCTTGAAGCCGGTGGGGGTCTTAACGCCCGACTCGCTCCAGGTGCAGCCTTCCAGGTCGCCCACACGGTTCAGCGGGGCCAGTACCTGTTCACAAAACTTGGCGCCTTCCTCGAGGATCGCATCGACCATGTCGGGGGTGGCGTCCTGGCAAGCCGGCAGGCTCTGATAGTGCGCTTCGTAGCCCAGCAGTTCATCGCGAACGAAACGAATATCACGCAAGGGGGCTTTGTAATCAGGCATAGCGATGAACCTCTGCTGATGGATCCTTGAATAGGGAGACCGCGACATACACCGACCAGCTCTAGGCGGCTTTCGGTCAAACAGTTGTTTGAAACATACGTTTACGCCGAAACCTTGTCAAGCACCCCCATGAGGGCATTTCTGCCATGGCAGGCTACGCTCCGGCCCCGCTCGCCAGAACGCAGGCACGGCAAGGCACCCGGCCTTGGGCCAGGGCGTCGAGTCAGGATGGAGGGGTAAAACCGGGAAGATGCGAGGGCCGGCTGGCT
This sequence comes from Pseudomonas palmensis, assembly GCF_049942755.1. Classification (NCBI taxonomy): domain Bacteria; kingdom Pseudomonadati; phylum Pseudomonadota; class Gammaproteobacteria; order Pseudomonadales; family Pseudomonadaceae; genus Pseudomonas; species Pseudomonas palmensis. The sequence continues at coordinate 2,711,678 of NZ_CP187958.1, read as the reverse complement.
CAGGCGTAGGTATCGATCAGCGTGCCGAGCATTTCGTCGGAGGCCTTGGCCACTTTGACACCCAGCTCGACCTGATGCTTGCCCAGGGCAAGTTCGACGGTGCTGGTGGCCAGGTCCATCTGCTGGCTGCGGTCGACCGAGCGCAGGCGTTCGGCCTGGTAGTCGCTGGACTGGCTGGTGGCAGCACGTTCGACAGTGGTGTTGGCGATCTGGCTGGCGGCCTGATCGATGCGGTTCTGGCCGCTCTGAATGGCGCCCAGGCCGGCATAGAATGCGGAACTGCCCGAGATTTCCATTTCAAACTCTCCAGGTGACGGAAGGCACAGATGATATCAACGGCCCCTATTGAAGCAGACAACCCGGCAAAAGGCCCGTCAAAAACACTAATGGCACAGTGCCCTTCAATAGACTCAGCCTAGTCGAGCAAATCCAGCTGCAGGTATGCGGCCACCGCCTCGGCGCTGGCCACCTTGAGTTTTGGCACCCGGCCCAGGCAGGGGGCCGGCAGGCGTTCGGCAAGCGAAGCCAGGTTCTCCTCCAGGCGCGAGGTGCGCGGCTCGATGATGTTCGCCACCCAGCCGGCCAGTTGCAGGCCATCGCGGGCAATCGCCTCGGCACTGAGCAGCGCATGGTTGATGCAACCCAGGCGCACGCCTACCACCAGGATCACCGGCAGCTTGAGCGCAATCGCCAGGTCCGACAGATTGGCCTGATCGGACAACGGCACCCGCCAGCCACCCGCGCCTTCGATCAGGGTGAAATCGGCGTTGTGCGCCAGCACCGTGCGCATCGGCGCAAGCAACGCCTGCACGCTCAGCGCAACACCCGCTTCGCGGGCCGCCAGGTGCGGGGCGATGGCGGGCTCGAAGGCAAACGGGTTGAGCTGCGCATAGGGCAGCGTGAGGCTGCTTTGCGCGATCAGGGCCAGTGCATCGGCGTTGCGCAGGCCCTTGGGGGTCACCTCGCAGCCCGACGCTACCGGCTTGGCCCCGAGGGTACTCAGGCCGGCCAGACGTGCCGCATGCAGCAGGCCGGCGGCAATGGTGGTCTTGCCCACATCGGTATCGGTGCCGGCGATGAAATAGGCAGCATGCATCTCAATCCCCCTGGTGCTGCGGCTTGTGCAGTACCGCATAGACTACCTGATAGGTGGCGGGCAGTCCCTGCGGCTGGCGAAAGCGCTCGTAGGCCTGCAGCAGGCCCTGCATGCGTGCCCTGCCGGTCAGGCCGGCGGGGCGACCGGGGTTGAGGTTGTGTGCGCCCAGCGCCTTGAGCTCATGGGTCAGGCTGCGCACATCGGGGTAATGCAGTACATGGGGCCGGGCCTCCAGCCCGAGCACCTGCAGCCCGCTGTCGGCACACAGACGCTGGTAGTCCGCCAGAGGGCGGAAGCGATTGACGTGCACCAGCCCGTCCACCGCCTGCCAGCTTTCACGCAGCTCGAACAGCGTGCCCACGCACAGGCTGGCGAACGCCAGCACGCCCCCAGGCTGCAGAACCCGCTGCGCTTCACGCAGCACCGCAGCCAGGTCGGCGCACCACTGCACCGCCAGGCTGGAGAAGATCAGCCCGGCGCTGCCATCACGCAGCGGCAGACGCTCGGCATCGCCCGCCACATGGTAATGCGCGCCCCCCAGCTCACGGGCATGCAGCAGCATGCCTTCGGCGATATCCACCGCCACACCCAGCCCTTGTGGATAACGTTGCTGCAAGTGCCGGCTGAAATGCCCGGTGCCACTGCCCAGATCGATCCAGCAACGCGGTTGCAAATCGGCGGGCAGCTGCGCCAGCAGATGAGCGCCCACCGCCCGCTGCAACGCGGCGACACTGTCGTAGCTGGCCGCAGCACGGGAAAACGAGGCCGCCACCTGGCGCTTGTCGGGCAAGGCGCCGGGCAGCCTGGGCAGGGAAAGATCAGTCATCGCCACTCTCGTGCAGGAAGGTCTTGATAAAGGTCGCCAACGCCTGGGCGTGCTCCAGCAGGAAGGCGTGGGCGCTGTCCTCGACAATGCCCACCTCGACGTCCTGCAGCAGTTCGAACAGCGCCTTGGCCGCCTCGACCGGCACCAGCGCGTCGCTGCCTGCGAACAGGTGCAACTGCGGGCCGCCGAAGTTGCTCAGCGCAGCCCGGGTATCGAGTTTCCGCAATACCTCCAGGCCCGTGGCCAGGTACAGCGGGTCGGTTGCCGGCACCCCCACCTCCAGCAACCTCGCCAGGCTGCGCGGCGCCTGGGCGCCCTGACTGCACAGCGACTTGAAGCGCTTGAGCGTCACTTGCGTATGGCTACGGCAACCGTCGAGAAAGGTATTGAAGGTGTCGGTCGGCATGCCATGGGGCCAGTCCGCACGGGCCACGAAGCTGGCGTTGCTGCCCAGCGTCACCAGCCCGCAGCAGTGATCGCCGCGTCGCGCCGCCAGCTCGGCGGCGAGCATGCCGCCCAGCGACCAGCCTCCCAGCCAGGTGTCGGTAGGCAACGTGCGGTCCAGGTGATCCAGCCATACAGGCACGTCACTGCCATCCAGCTCCGGCAGAGGCACCAGCTCCACGTGCAGCTTGGCATCCAGGGCGCGCAAGCTCGCGGCCAGCGGCTCCAGTGCAGCGGTACCCAGGCCCCAGCCCGGCAACAGAATCAGTCGATCACGCATCAGCAGGCTCCAGCAGCGAATGACACTCGGCCAATGCATTCAACAATAGCTGTACCTGCGCGGCGCTGTGGGCGGCGGTCAGGGTCACGCGCAGCCGGGCACTGCCGGCCGGCACCGTCGGTGGACGGATCGCCGTGACCATCAGCCCGCGCTCGCGCAACATCGCCGACAGCCGCATGGCCCTTGCGGCATCGCCGATCAGAATCGGCTGGATCGGCGTGAAACTGTCCATCAGGTGCAGGCCGATCTGCTCGGCGCCCTGACGGAACTGGCGGATCAGCGCCGCCAGGTGCTCGCGGCGCCAGTGCTCGTCACGCAGCAGTTGCAGGCTCCTGAGCGTGGCGCAGGCCAGGGCCGGTGGCTGGCTGGTGGTATAGATGTACGGGCGGGCGAACTGGATCAGGCACTCGATCAGTTCCTCACTGCCGGCGACGAACGCACCGGCGGTACCGAAGGCCTTGCCCAGGGTGCCGACCAGCACCGGTACCTGCCCCATGTCCAGGCCGAAATGCTCCACCACGCCACCGCCGTGGCGGCCCAGGGTGCCGAAGCCATGGGCATCGTCGACCATCAGCCAGGCGCCCCTGGCCTGCGTCTGGGCAGCCAGTGCTGGCAGGTCGGCGATGTCGCCGTCCATGCTGAACACGCCATCGGTGACCACCAGCGCATTGCCGGTGGCCTTGTCCAGGCGCTTGCCGAGGCTGTCGGCATCGTTGTGCAGGTAGCGGCTGAAGCGCGCGCCACTGAGCAACCCGCCATCCAGCAGCGAAGCATGGTTGAGGCGATCCTGCAGCACGCTGTCGCCCTGCCCCACCAGCGCGGTCAACGCACCCAGGTTGGCCAGGTAGCCGGTGGTGAACAGGAGAGCGCGCGGGCGACCGGTAAACTCGGCCAGGGCCAGTTCCAGTTCATGGTGCGGCGAGCTGTGGCCGATCACCAGGTGCGACGCCCCGCCGCCCACGCCCCAACGCTCAGCGCCGGCACGCCAGGCGTCGATCACCTCGGGGTGGTTGGCCAGGCCCAGGTAGTCGTTGCTGCAAAACGCCAGCAACGGCGTGCCGTCCACCATCACCTGCGGCCCCTGCGGGCTCTGCAGCAGGGGGCGCTGGCGATACAGCGCCGCAGCGCGCCGTTGTTCCAGGCGCGCACTCAGATCAAAGCTCATGGCGACCTCAGGCGGAGGCGGCGTCGTAGAACAGCTCGCTGCTCTTCTGCTCGATCAGCGCCTGCTCGATGGCCGCCTGGTGCACCTCGTCGGCGTGCTCTTCGCGCGCTTCAGGCTGGATGCCCAGGCGCGCGAACAGTTGCATGTCCTTGTCGGCCTGCGGGTTGGCGGTGGTCAGCAGCTTCTCGCCGTAGAAGATCGAGTTGGCCCCGGCGAAGAAGGCCAGTGCCTGCATCTGTTCGTTCATCGCCTCGCGCCCGGCCGACAGGCGCACATGGGACTGCGGCATGAGGATGCGCGCCACTGCCAGCATGCGGATGAAGTCGAACGGGTCGACGTCTTCGGCATTCTCGAGCGGCGTGCCCGCCACCTTCACCAGCATGTTGATCGGCACCGATTCGGGGTGCTCCGGGAGGTTGGCCAGCTGGATCAGCAGCCCGGCGCGGTCGTCCAGCGATTCGCCCATGCCCAGGATCCCGCCCGAACAGATCTTCATCCCGGCATCGCGCACATAAGCCAGGGTCTGCAGGCGCTCGCCGTAGGTGCGGGTGGTGATGATGCTGCCGTAGAACTCAGGCGAGGTGTCCAGGTTGTGGTTGTAGTAGTCCAGGCCGGCCTGGGCCAGGGCCACGGTCTGCTCCTGGTCGAGCTTGCCCAGGGTCATGCAGGTTTCCAGGCCCAGCGCCTTGACCCCTTTGACCATCTGCAGCACGTAGGGCATGTCCTTGGCCGACGGGTGCTTCCACGCCGCGCCCATGCAGAATCGCGTGGAGCCGATGGCCTTGGCCCGGGCGGCCTCCTCCAGCACCTTCTGCACCTCCATCAGCTTCTGTTTTTCCAGGCCGGTGTTGTAGTGGCCGGACTGCGGACAATATTTGCAATCTTCCGGGCAGGCGCCGGTCTTGATCGACAGCAGGGTCGAGACCTGAACGCGGTTGGCGTCGAAATGCGCGCGGTGAACGGTCTGCGCCTGAAACAGCAGGTCGTTGAACGGTAGCTGGAACAGTGCTTTGACTTCGGCCAGGGACCAGTCGTGACGAAGCGTTGCAGTTGTGCTGGCGCTCATGGGTGTTTCCTTGTTTAGGCTTGTACTGGCGCCGGGACAGGAAAGCCCGCCAGCGCATCACGGATAGCTCGCATAGTTAAGGAAGCGCCATGCACTGTCAACCACACCTTAAACAACTGGTTTACAACTGGCTAAATATCAACCAAGCGTGTTTGCTGTGCGATGAACCTGCCCAGCAGTCACACCCCATTTGCGTGGCCTGCGAGGCCGAACTGCCCTGGCTGGAAGAATGCTGTCGAACCTGCGCGCTGCCCTTGCCGATGCGGGGCCTGACCTGCGGCCAGTGCAGCCGCCGCCCACCCGCCTTCACCCGGGTCGAGGCGCCCTGGCACTACGGCTTCCCCGTGGATGCACTGATCACCCGCTTCAAGCACCAGCGCCAGTGGCCGCTGGGCCGATTGCTGGCGCAACTGCTGGGCAACTGGCTTGCCTACCGCTTTGCCGAAGACCTGCCGCGGCCCGGCCTGCTGTTGCCGGTACCGCTGGCGCGCCGGCGCCTGCGCGAACGCGGCTTCAACCAGGCTGCGATGCTTGCCCAGTGGTTGGCCGGGCAGTTGGAGATCGCCTGCGAGCCACGTCTGCTCCAACGCCCGCAAGAAACGGCGGCCCAGCAGGGGCTGACGGCCAAGGCGCGCAAGCGCAACCTGCGCCACGCCTTTGCCCTGGCCGATTCGGCGGCGATCAGGGGGCAGCATGTGGCGATCGTCGACGATGTGCTCACCACCGGCGCCACTGCGCAGGCATTGGCCAGCCTGTTGCGGGCGGCGGGTGCCACGCGGGTGGACGTATACTGCCTGGCACGCACGCCCAAGCCCGGCGGCGCTTGACTTGCGCCGGGGCGGCGGGCACTTTCTGGGCCATCCCTGCCCCGACTGCGTGCCCGCCCATGTCCCTGCCTGCCCTGTTGACCCAACATATCGTCCGTCGCCCGCAACGCATCGCCCTGCTTGCCCACATCGCCGAGCAGGGGTCGATCACCCGGGCGGCCAAGAGCGCCGGCATCAGCTACAAGGCCGCGTGGGATGCCATCGACGAGCTCAACAACCTGGCCGCCAGCCCGCTGGTGGAACGCAGCGTGGGCGGGCGCGGGGGCGGTGGGGCGAAACTGTCGCTGGAGGGGCAGCGGGTGTTGCGCCTGTACCAGAAGCTGCAACTGTTGCAGGCGCAGGTGCTGGAAGCGGCCGAAGACTCCGACGATCTCGACCTGCTCGGGCGCCTGATGCTGCGCACCAGTGCGCGCAATCAGTTGCATGGGCGGGTCAGCGCCATTCGCGCGCAGGGCCGCATCGACACCGTGGAGCTGACCCTGGCCGGGGGGCTGCGCATCGAGGCGCAGATCACCCATGACAGCACCTTGCGCCTGGAGCTGGAACCGGGCACGCCGGTGGTGGCGCTGATCAAGGCAGGCTGGCTGGAGGTGGCGATGCCCGGGCCGGCGCAGGTCAACCAGTTGAGCGCCGTGGTACAGGAACTGATCGATGACCCGCAAGGGACTACCGAGGTGCGCCTGAGCCTGAGCAACGGCCAGACGCTGTGCGCATTTGCCGAGCCGCAGTGGCTGCTGGACAACCGGGTGGCGGTAGGCAGTGAAGTGGCAGTGCGGTTCTCGCCGGCGTATGTGCTGCTGGGTACGCCGCTCTAGATTATTGGGGCTGCAGCACAGCCCATCGCGGGTCAAGCCCGCTCCCACAGGTTCAGCGATTTCCTTGTGGGAGCGGGCTTGACCCGCGATGGGGCATGCAGCGTCCCCGGGGTGCTGTACCATGGCTCTCATACGCCCGGCCACCCGTCGCGCTGCAGGAGTTCCCATGTCACACCCCTTCGATACCCTTACCCCCGACCTGGTCCTGGACGCTGTCGAAAGCATCGGCTTTCTCAGCGACGCTCGTGTTCTGGCACTCAACAGCTACGAGAACCGTGTCTACCAGGTGGGCATCGAAGACGCCGAACCGCTGATCGCCAAATTCTATCGCCCCGGCCGCTGGAGCAACGCGGCGATTCTCGAGGAGCACGCCTTCACCGCCGAACTGGCCGACTGCGAAGTCCCCGTGGTCGCCCCGCTGGTGCACAACGGCCAGAGCCTGTTCGAGCATGCAGGCTTTCGCTTCACACTGTTCCCGCGCCGTGGCGGCCGCGCGCCGGAGCCGGGCAACCTCGACCAGCTGTACCGCCTCGGCCAGTTGCTCGGTCGCCTGCACGCGGTCGGCGCCACGCGCCCGTTCGAACACCGTGAAGCGCTGGGCGTGGCCAACTTCGGTCACGCCTCCCTCGCCACCCTGCTCGAAGGCAACTTCGTGCCGCGCAGCCTGCTGCCGGCCTACGAGTCGGTGGCCCGCGACCTGCTCAAGCGCGTGGAGGACGCCTACGCCCGCACCCCGTACAAGAGCATCCGCCTGCACGGCGACTGCCACCCGGGCAACATGATGTGCCGCGATGAGGTGTTCCACATCGTCGACCTGGACGACTGCCGCATGGGCCCCGCCGTGCAGGACCTGTGGATGATGCTCGCCGGCGATCGTCACGAGCGCCTGGGCCAGCTGGCCGAACTGATGGATGGCTACAACGAGTTCCATGATTTCGACCCCCGCGAACTGGCCCTGATCGAACCGCTGCGCGCCCTGCGCCAGCTGCACTACAGCGCCTGGCTGGCGCGCCGCTGGGACGACCCGGCGTTCCCGCGCAGCTTCCCGTGGTTTGGCAGCGAACGCTACTGGGGCGACCAGGTCCTGGCCCTGCGTGAGCAGACCGCCGCACTGGCCGAAGAGCCGCTGAAATTGTTCTAGAACCTGCTGCCAGTCTGTCTACAATAGCCGGGTTTTAGATAGCTGCCTAAGCAAGGAATCAGCATGCAAGCCGCCAACCCGCGCCGCGGGTACATACTGGGCCTGACCGCCTACATCATCTGGGGCTTGTTCCCCATCTATTTCAAAGCCCTGCAGAACGTGCCCGCCGTGGAAATCATCGTGCATCGGGTGCTGTGGTCGGCCCTGTTCGGCTCGATCCTGCTGCTGTTCTGGAAGCACCCGGGCTGGTGGCGCGAACTGCGCGACAACCCGCGGCGCCTGGCAATCCTGGCCCTGAGCGGATCGCTGATCGCGGGCAACTGGCTGACCTATGTGTGGTCGGTGAACAACGGGCGCATGCTCGAGGCGAGCCTGGGTTACTACATCAACCCGCTGGTCAACGTGCTGCTGGGCATGTTGCTGCTGGGCGAGCGTCTGCGCCGCCTGCAGTGGGTGGCGGTAGGCCTGGCGGCAGTGGGGGTGGCGCAGCAGGTGTGGCAGGTGGGCAGCCTGCCATGGGTGTCGCTGGTACTGGCGCTGAGCTTCGGCTTCTACGGGCTGATCCGCAAGCAGGCGCCAGTGGCGGCGTTGCCGGGACTGGTGGTGGAAACCTGGATGCTGGTACCGCTGGCCATCGGCTGGCTGCTGCTCAACCCCATGGCCCACAGCGCCCAGGCCAGCTTCTACAGCACCAGCGACGCGCTGTGGCTGGCCGCCGCCGGGCCCGTCACGCTGATACCGCTGGTGTGCTTCAACGCCGCCGCGCGGCACCTGCCTTACACCACTCTGGGCTTTCTGCAGTACCTGGCGCCGACCCTGGTGCTGCTGCAGGCGGTGCTGCTGTTCGACGAACATCTGTCGAGCAGCACACTGGTGGCGTTCATGTTCATCTGGGCCGGCCTGGCACTGTACAGCGTGGATGCCTGGCTGAGCATTCGCCGGCGCACCTGAGCGCTACGCCACCCCCTACGCCGACTCTTCGGGGCGCAGCTTGAGCTCCACCATCAGGTCGTCGGCCAGGGCCTCCAGGCGCTGTTGCAGGTCATCCAGCGACAGCGTCAGCGGCAGGGCCAGCAGCGCATCGGCGTGAAATAGCGGCTCGCTGCTCATCGGCGCGGGCCGCACGTCGGTACTGAAGCGCTCCAGGTTCACCCCCTGTTCGGCCAGCAGCCGGGTGATGTCGCGCACGATGCCGGGGCGATCGTTGCCCACCAGCTCCATCGCGATCGGCTTCCAGGTGCACGACGGCTCGATGCCGCTTTCGGCGATCAGCACGCGAATCCCGTGCTTGCCCAGCGCCTGCAACGCCTCCACCAGTTCGTCATAGGATTCGGCCGGTACCGCGACGCGCAGGATGCCGGCGAATTGCCCTGCCATGCGCGACATGCGACTCTCCAGCCAGTTGCCGTTATGCTCGGCGATGCATTCGGCCACCCGCTCCACCTGGCCGGCGCGGTCAGGGGCAATCACGGTCAAGACAAGATGATCCACGCGCCAGTCCTCTCTCCAGCCCCCGAATACCGGGGGCGCCGATCAAGTATAGGCAAGGCGCGGCAACCTGCCGCAGCGGGCTCGAACAACAAATCGTGTACTGTTTTTAGATTTATCTGGAACAATTCACTCGATTTTTGAGAACATGCCCGCTCCCAGAACGACGTTTTGCGACCAAATGGTCGCAAAACGGCGTATTTAGTCTGATTTTCCCAAGCGCAGCGCTTCATGTAGTATGCCGCGACGCGCACTACAAAAATGTTGAAACAAGAGCTGAATAGCTGAGCAGAGTGAGGCAAGCAATGACTGAACACGTTCAAGTCGGTGGCCTTCAGGTCGCCAAAGTCCTGTTCGACTTCGTGAACAACGAAGCCATTCCCGGAACCGGCGTCAACGCCGAGCAGTTCTGGATCGGGGCAGAGAAGATCATCAACGACCTCGCTCCAAAGAACAAAGCCCTGCTGGCCAAGCGTGACACCCTGCAGGCGCAGATCGACGCCTGGCACCAGGCGCGCAAGGGCCAGGCCCACGATGCTCCGGCTTACAAGGCCTTCCTTCAGGAGATCGGCTACCTGCTGCCAGAAGCGGCGGACTTCCAGGCCTCCACCCAGAATGTCGATGACGAGATCGCTCGCATGGCCGGCCCGCAGCTGGTAGTGCCGGTGATGAACGCACGCTTCGCCCTCAACGCCTCCAACGCCCGCTGGGGCTCGCTGTACGACGCGCTGTACGGCACCGACGCCATCAGCGAAGCCGGTGGCGCCGAGAAGGGCAAGGGCTACAACAAGGTACGCGGCGACAAGGTCATCGCCTTCGCCCGCGCCTTCCTCGACGAGTCTGCGCCACTGGCGGCCGGCTCCCACGTCGATGCCACCCGCTACAGCATTGCCGATGGCAAGCTGGTGGTCATCCTCAAGGGTGGCAGCAACAGCGGCCTGCGCGACGACGCGCAACTGGTCGGCTACCAGGGCGATGCCACGGCCCCTGTCGCCGTGCTGCTGAAAAACAACGGCCTGCACTTCGAGATCCAGATCGATGCCAGCACCCCGGTCGGCCAGACCGACGCCGCCGGGGTCAAGGACGTGCTGATGGAAGCCGCCCTGACTACCATCATGGACTGCGAAGACTCCGTGGCCGCGGTGGATGCCGACGACAAGGTGGTGATCTACCGCAACTGGCTGGGCCTGATGAAGGGCGACCTGGCCGAAAGCGTGAGCAAGGCCGGCCAGACCTTCACCCGCACCATGAACCCGGACCGCGAGTACACCGCGCCCAATGGCGGCTCGCTGAGCCTGCATGGCCGTTCGTTGCTGTTCGTGCGCAACGTCGGTCACCTGATGACCATCGACGCGATCCTCGACAAGGATGGCAACGAAGTGCCCGAAGGCATCCTCGATGCGCTGGTCACCAACCTGGCTGCGGTGCACAACCTCAACGGCAACACCACCCGCAAGAACAGCCGTACCGGCTCGGTGTACATCGTCAAGCCGAAGATGCACGGCCCTGAAGAAGCCGCCTTCACCAACGAGCTGTTCGGCCGCGTCGAAGACGTGCTGGGCCTCAAGCGCAACACCCTGAAGGTCGGCATCATGGACGAGGAGCGCCGTACCACGGTCAACCTCAAGGCTTGCATCCAGGCCGCCAGCGAGCGCGTGGTGTTCATCAACACCGGCTTCCTCGACCGTACCGGCGACGAGATCCACACCTCCATGGAAGCGGGCGCCGTGGTGCGCAAGGGCGCCATGAAAACCCAGAAGTGGATCGGTGCCTACGAGAACAACAACGTCGACGTGGGCCTTGCCACCGGCCTGCAGGGCCGCGCGCAGATCGGCAAGGGCATGTGGGCCATGCCTGATCTGATGGCCGACATGCTCGAGCAGAAGATCGCCCACCCACTGGCCGGTGCCAACACCGCCTGGGTGCCGTCGCCGACCGCCGCCGCGCTGCACGCGCTGCACTATCACAAGGTCGACGTTTTCGCCCGCCAGGCGGAGCTTGCCAAGCGTGCGCCGGCCTCGGTCGACGATATCCTGACCATTCCGCTGGCCACCGACACCAACTGGTCGGACGAAGAGATCCGCAACGAACTGGACAACAATGCCCAGGGCATTCTTGGCTATGTAGTGCGCTGGATCGACCAGGGCGTGGGTTGCTCGAAAGTGCCGGACATCAACGATGTGGGCCTGATGGAAGACCGCGCCACCCTGCGGATTTCCGCGCAGTTGCTGGCCAACTGGCTGCGTCACGGCATCATCAGCGAGGCTCAGGTGATCGAAGGCCTCAAGCGCATGGCGCCGGTGGTCGACAAGCAGAACGCCAACGACCCGCTGTACCGCCCGATGGCACCGGACTTCGACAGCAACATCGCCTTCCAGGCGGCGGTCGAGTTGGTGATCGAGGGTGCGAAGCAGCCGAACGGTTATACCGAGCCGGTACTGCATCGCCGTCGTCGCGAGTTCAAGGCGCGCAACGGGCTGTAAGCTGGTTACAGCGCTGCCTGACGCACCCCTTCGCTGGCAAGCCAGCGAAGGGGTTCAGCCGATGCCCAGCTCATGCCTCACCAGCTTCACCAGCTTTTCCAGCTTCTCCTGGTCGAGCGGCTTGAGCAGAAAGTCGACCACGCTCAGGTGCATTGCCGCAATCGCGTCCTGCACCTTGGCATCGCCCGACACGATGATGATCGGCAACGCGGCCTGGTCCGACTCACGAATCTGCTCGATGAACTCGATGCCCCCCACCGGCTGCATGCGCAGGTCGGTAATCAGCAGCCCGATCCTGGGTTCGCGCTTGAGGTAGTCGAACGCCACCGTGGTGTTTTCTGCGGCAAGGCAACGAATGCCGTGGGCCTTCAAGTAACTCGCCAGCGCTTCGCGCGACCCTTTGTCGTCTTCGACGATCAGCACCTTGGGCAGCGCGGTCCCGCGCGCAGTCACGCTCGCCAGCGCCTTGCGCTCGGCTTCGCTCAGTATGTCGTCGGCTTCGGGCATGGCTGTTCCATCGTAAAAATATCCGTTGAATCAAGTTCAGACCGCAAACGCATGTGCCGCAACCCGCCTTTCGTCGGATAATTGACGCTCACCCGCTTTAGACAAACGTCCAATGGGCACTGCGCACCCCGCGGCCGACCATGCAGCACGATAAAAACAAATGCTCGGCCCTCGGCGCCGACGCACAGATGCGGTAAAGCTCATGAGCAAGATGGACGCCTTCGACCAGGCCGGCAAAACCGCAGTACTGCAGAATATTCACGGCACCATGCAGTTCCTGCAACGCTTTCCTCCCTTCAACCAGATGGAAAACGCCCACCTGGCGTACCTGGTGGAACAATGCCAGCTGCGCTTCTACGCCAGCGGTGAGAGCATCATCAAGCCTGCCGACGGACCCGTCGAGCACTTCTACATCGTCAAGCAGGGACGCGTGGTGGGCGAGCGCAACCATGCCGCCACCGGCACCGAGACCACCTTCGAGATCACCGGAGGCGAGTGCTTCCCGCTGGCCGCCCTGCTGGGCGAGCGTGCCACCCGTACCGAACACCTGGCCGCCGAAGACACCTTCTGCCTGCAACTGAACAAGGCGGCGTTCATCCGTCTGTTCGCACTCTCAGAAGTGTTTCGGGATTTTGCCCTGCGGGGTGTCAGCAGCCTGCTCGACCAGGTCAACCAGCAGGTCCAGCGCCGCGCGGTTGAAACCCTCGGCAACCAGTATTCGCTCAACACCCGCCTGGGCGAGCTGGCCATGCGTCATCCGGTTACCTGCGCGCCGGATACGCCCGTACGCGAGGCCGTACGCCTGATGCACGAGCAGCAGGTGGGCAGCATCGTGATCGTCGACGAGCAGCGCGCACCGGTCGGCATCTTCACCCTGCGCGACCTGCGCCAGGTGGTGGCCGATGCCAGTGCCGACTTCGCCGCGCCGATCGCCGCGCACATGACCGCCGCGCCTTTCTACCTCAGCCCCCAGGCCAGCGCCTTCGACGCCGCCATCGCGATGACCGAGCGCCATATCGCCCATGTGTGCCTGGTACAGGACCAGCGTCTGTGCGGGGTGGTCTCCGAGCGCGACCTGTTCTCGCTGCAGCGGGTCGACCTGGTACACCTGGCGCGCACCATCCGTCACGCCGCGCGGGTCGAGAACCTGGTGTCGCTGCGCGGCGAGATCGGCCAGCTGGTCGAGCGCATGCTCGCCCATGGCGCCTCGTCCACCCAGATCACCCACATCATCACCCTGCTCAACGACCACACCGTGTGCCGGGTGATCGAACTGGCGATCCAGGACAAGGACGACCCCGGCGTGCCGTTCAGCTGGCTGTGCTTCGGCAGCGAAGGCCGCCGCGAACAGACCCTGCACACCGACCAGGACAACGGCATCCTGTTCGAGGCACGCGACGCGGCCCAGGCTGCCGAAATTCGCGCCCGCCTGCTGCCGCTGGCGCAGCACATCAACCAGGGCCTGGCGCAGTGCGGCTTCACCCTGTGCAAGGGCAACATCATGGCCGGCAACCCCGAGCTGTGTCTGTCGAGGGCCGAGTGGGCACGGCGCTTTGCCGCGTTCATCCGCGAAGCCACCCCCGAGAACCTGCTGGCCTCGAGCATCTATTTCGACCTGCGCGTGGTGTGGGGCGACGAACAGGCGTGCGAACAACTGCGCCAGGGCATCCTCGACCAGGTCGCCGACAACCGCCTGTTCCAGCGCATGATGGCCGCCAACGCCCTGCGTCAGCGCCCGCCCGTGGGGCGCTTTCGCGAGTTCGTGCTGACCCGCAGCGGCAACGACAAGGCCGCCACCCTCGACCTCAAGGTGCAGGGCCTCACGCCCTTCGTCGACGGCGCGCGCCTGCTGGCGCTGGCCAATGGCGTGCACGCCAACAACACCCTGGAGCGCCTGCGCCAGCTGGTAGGCAAGGAAGTGATCGACCCGCTCGATGGCGGCGCCTATGAAGAGGCCTACCACTTCATCCAGCAGACCCGCATGCAGCAGCACCAGTTGCAGACCCGCCAGAACCTGCCCTACTCCAACCGCGTCGACCCCGACAGCCTCAACGACCTGGACCGGCGCATCCTGCGCGAATCGCTGCGCCAGGCCCAGCGTCTGCAAAGCAGCCTGGCCCTGCGCTACCAACTATGAGCGACCTGTCATGAGCCTGTTCGCCTGGCTGCGCCCCAGCCAACCCGCACTGGACGCCGCCCAGCAGCAGCGTCTGGCCCAACTGCCCGGCCCAGCCCCGCTGCAGGACCACACCCTGCGCGCCCAGCGCTGGGTGGTGCTGGACCTGGAAACCACCGGCCTGAACCTGAACCGCGACCAGGTGCTGTCGATTGGCGCGGTGGTGATCGAGGACGGCGCCATCGACTTCAGCCAGCAGTTCGAGCGCACCCTGCACCGGCATGACCACAAGCCGGGCCCCAGCGTGCTGATCCATGGCCTGGGGCCCAGTGCGATTGCCGCCGGCTGCGTGCCGGCCGATGCACTGCTCGACCTCATGGCGTTCATCGGCGACAGCCCGCTGCTGGCGTTCCACGCCGGCTTCGACCAGCGCATGCTCAGCCGAGCCCTGAAGGACAGCCTGGGCTACCGCCTGCAGCACCCGTTCATCGACGTGGCCGAGCTGGCCCCGCTGCTCAACCCCGACGTGGTGTTGCGCGACGCCGGGCTCGACGACTGGACCGCGCACTTCGGCCTGCAGGCCGGTGAACGCCACCACGCCAGCGCCGATGCACAGGTCACTGCCGAACTGGCACTGATCCTGTTCAGCCAGGCGCGACGCCAGCACATCGACAGCCCGCTGCTGCTGGAGCATCGCCTGCAAGGCTGGCGCCGGCGACGGCAACACAGCCACGGCTTCTGACCAGCCCCGGATACGTCATCCGATGAGCGTTAATTGCACAGTGCCAGCGGCTCTGACACAATCGCGAATAATTCTCGTTAGTTAACGCATCTATTCCGGGGAACACCTTGTCGTCAGTGCAAAGCCCACACGGTGAGCTGGTTGGTGCGCTGTACCGTGACCATCGCGGCTGGCTGCTGGGCTGGCTGCGGCGCAACGTCGCCTGTGCCGAGCGCGCCGAAGACCTGAGCCAGGACACCTTCGTGCGCCTGCTCGGGCGCGAGCAGCTGCCCGCACCACGCGAGCCGCGGGCGTTCCTGGCCGCGGTGGCGCGCGGCCTGCTGTTCGACCACTTTCGCCGGGCGGCACTGGAGCAGGCGTACCTCGCCGAACTGATGCTGATCCCCGAAGCCGAGCAGCCGTCACCGGAAGAACAGCACCTGATCCTCGAAGACCTCAAGGCCATCGACCGCCTGCTGGGCAAGCTGTCGAGCAAGGCGCGCGCCGCGTTCCTGTACAACCGCCTCGACGGCATGGGCCATGCCGAGATCGCCGAGCGCCTGGGCGTGTCGGTGTCGCGGGTGCGCCAGTACCTGGCCCAGGGCATGCGCCAGTGCTATGTGGCGCTGTACGGCGAGCCGACATGAACGGCTTCAGTAGCAGGCCGGTATCGGCCAAGGTGCTCGATGCCGCCATCGCCTGGCAGCTGTGCCTGGATGCGGGCAGCGCCGAGGAACGTGCCGATTTCGAGCGCTGGCACGCGGCAGACGAAGAACATGCGCGGGCCTGGATGCAGCTGGGCATGCTCAACCAGCGCTTCGCCGCGGCGGCCGGCCCGGCGCGCAAGGCCCTGGGCGAAACCCGGGCCGGCCTGCGCCAGCGCGTGCGCAAGCTGGGCAGCGGGCTGGCCAGCATCGTGCTGGTGGGCGGCCTGCTCGGCTGGCTGAGTACCCACCAGAGCCTGGACTACTGGCTGGCCGACCAGCGCACGGCCACCGGCGAGCAGCGCAGCCTGCGCCTGGAGGACGGCACCCTGCTCAGCCTCAACACCCATTCGGCGGTGGATGTTCGCTTCGATGGCCAGCAGCGCCTGATCGTGCTGCGCGAGGGCGAGATTTCCATCGAGACCGGGCACAAGGATGACCGTCCGTTCATCGTCGCCACGGCCGACGGGCGCCTGCGTGCACTGGGCACACGCTTCCTGGTGCGCCTGGAAGACCAGGGCACGCGCCTGAGCGTGTTGCAGTCGGCGGTGGCGGCCAAGCCGCAGGACAGCGGCGACGAGCAGATCGTGCGCGAAGGCCAGCAGGTGATGATGAGCCACGACCAGTTGGGCAGCATCGATCCGCTGGCCATGGGCGCCGACGCCTGGACCCACGGCATGCTGGTGGTCGACAACGTGCGCCTGGATGCGCTGGTGCAGGAGCTGGGGCGTTACCGCAGCGGCTACCTGGGGGTGTCGCCGGAGGTGGCCGGGTTGCGCATTACCGGCAGCTTCCCGCTGCACGACACCGACCTTGCGCTGCAGTCGCTGCTGCCGACCTTGCCGGTGCAGGTGCAAAAGCGCACGCCATGGTGGGTGACGATCGTGGCCAAGGGCGAGACCCCGTAAAACGCCTTCGCCTGCAACGCCCTCCTGCAGGAGCGGGCGTTGCCGGCGAAGGCCTCAACATTATTTTTTACCCACCCCCTGACACTTTTCCCTTTTCACTCGGCATGGAAGCTAGTTAGCACTATTGCGCCGAGGAACCGCTGCATGTCCCGTCCCCTTGAAAAGCTGTTGCGTCATTGCCTGCTGACCCTGGCCCTGACCAGCACCGCCGCCATCGCCGCCGAATCGAGCGCCGCGCGCAGCTACAGCCTGCCCGCCGGGCCGTTGTCGACCACCCTCAACCTGATCGCCAGCCAGGCCGGCATTGCCCTGACCCTGGACCCGAGCCTGGCCAGCGGACGCACCTCGGCGCCGGTCAGCGGCCAGTACGACGGCCTCGGCGCCCTGCAGGCCGCCCTGCGCGGCACCGGCCTGCAACTGCAGCAGAGCAGCGCCGGCACCTACAGCCTGATCGCCGCCCCCGAAGGCAGCCTGGCCCTGCCGGAAACCAGCATCAACGCCGCCGGCGACTACGAGAGCGCCTGGGGCCCGGCCACCGGCTACGTCGCCACCCGCACCGCCGCCGGCACCAAGACCGACACTCCGATCGTCGAGGCGCCACGCTCGATGTCGGTGATCACCCGCGAACAGCTCGACCAGCGCCAGGTGCTCAACCTCAACGACGCGCTGCGTTACACCGCGGGCGTGCAAAGCAGCGGCTATGGCTCGGACTCGCGCGCCGACTGGCTGCGCGTGCGCGGCTTCGACCCCACCCAGTTTCTCGACGGCCTGCCGCTGCCCAAGGGTTCGTTCGCCAACCCCAAGGTCGAACCCTGGAACCTGGAACGCATCACCGTACTGCGCGGCCCGGCCTCTTCGGTGTATGGCCAGACCCCGCCCGGCGGCATGCTCGACATGCTCAGCCGACGCCCGCAGGCCGAAAGCGCGCACCAGATCGAAGCCCAGGTCGGCAGCAACGAACACCGGCAGATCAACTTCGACAGCACCGGCAAGATCGACGACGCCGGCCAGTTTCTGTACCGCGTCAGCGGCGTGGTACGCGACAGCAACGCACCGGTCGACCATATTCCCGACAAGCGCTACAACCTCGCCCCCAGCCTGACCTGGAACGTCGACGACGACACCAGCCTGACCTTCATCTCGCAGTTCACCCGCGACGATACCGGCATCACCGGGCAGTTCCTGCCCTTGCAGGGCACCCGGCTGGCTTCACCTGCCGGGGCAAAGATTTCCCACCACAAGAACCTCGGTGAGCCGGGCTGGGACTTCTACGACCGCACCTACTACGCCCTGGGCTACGCCTTCGAGCACCGCCTCGACGACGTATGGCAGCTGCGCCAGAACCTGCGCTACACCAAGAGCGACCTGTCGTTTCGCGCGGTCAACGTGGCCACCTTCAATACCGTCGAACCCGACGGCACGGTCAACCGCGAGGCCGGCATCGTCAACGAAGACATCAGCCAGTTCGCTGTCGACAACAACCTGCAGGCCAACTTCAGCACCGGCGCGCTGGAGCACACCCTGCTGCTGGGCCTGGACCACCAGCGCTCCAACACCAACTACCAGTGGCTGTATGGCGGCTCGTACAACTACGACGCCAACGGCAACATCAGCGGCATCAACGTGCCGCCGATCAGCGTGATCCGGCCGGTGTATGGCGCAGACATGTCCAACGTGAACTATTTCGCGCTGCAGGACTACGGCCAGAAAACCCGCCAGACCGGCGTCTACGTGCAGGACCAGATCGTCCTGGACAACTGGCGCCTGACCCTGGGCGGGCGTGAGGACTGGATTCACACCGGCACCACCTTCCACAACAAGGGCGACGCCACCAGCACCCAGCGCGACAAGGCCTTCACCGGCAACGTGGGCCTGAGCTACGTGTTCGACAACGGCCTCACCCCGTACCTGTCCTACACCGAGTCGTTCCAGCCGACCACCGGCGCCAACGTGGATGCGGCGCAGTCGTTCAAGCCCACCGAAGGCCGCCAGTACGAAATGGGCGTCAAGTTCCAGCCGGTGGGCAGCAACACCCTGCTGACCGCAGCCGCCTACGACCTGCGCCAGAGCAACGTGAAGGTCACCGAAGGCAGCATCTCTCGCAGTGTCGGTGAATTGCAGGTGCGCGGCATCGAGCTGGAAGCCACCAGCGCCGTCACCGACAACCTCAAACTGGTCGGCTCCTACACCTACACCGATACCGAGATCCGCAAGGGCGTGCCTGGCGAAGTCGGCAACCGCATGGCGCTGATCCCGCGCAACCAGGCCACCCTGTGGGCCGACTACACCTGGCACGCCGGCCCGCTGGACGGCTTCGGCATGGGCGCCGGGGTTCGCTATGTCGGCGATACCTACGGCAACACCGCCAACACCGAGGTGGCGCATGTAGGCTCCTACACCGTGTACGACGCTGCCGTGCACTACGACCTGGGTCGCCTGGACAGCAGCATGAAGGGGCTGAGCGTGGCGGTGGAAGCCAAGAACCTGTTCAACAAGGACTACCTGGCCAACTGCGACGGGTTCTGGTGCTACTACGGCGACCAGCGCAACGTGGTCGCCAGCGTGAACTACACGTTCTAGGGCCAACGATGAAGAGCCAAACCATACGTCGCTGGTCGTGGGTGCATACCTGGAGCAGCCTGGTGTGCACGCTGTTTCTGCTGTTGCTGGCGCTGACCGGGCTGCCGCTGATCTTCCACCACGAGATCGACCACCTGCTGGGCGATGCGCCCGAGCTCAAGGTAATGCCGGCCGACACACCCAGACTCGACCTGCAGGCCCTGGTGCTCAAGGCCCAGGCCCATCGCCCGGGCGAGGTGATGCAGTACTTCGGCTGGGACGAGGACGACAGCAACGGCGTGATCGCGATCATGGCCGCCACCGCCGGTACCGAGCCCAACTCGTCGCACACCTTCATGCTCGACGGGCGTACTGGCGAGGTGGTGGAGATGCCCTCGGCCAACGGCGGCTTCATGCTGACCATGCTGCGCCTGCATGTGGACATGTTCGCCGGCTTGCCGGGCAAGCTGCTGCTGGCCTTCATGGGCCTGCTGTTCGTGGTGGCGATCATCTCCGGGGTGGTGCTGTACGCGCCATTCATGCGCAGGCTGAAGTTCGCCACGGTACGCCACGACAAATCGCGGCGCCTGCGCTGGCTCGACCTGCACAACCTGATCGGCATCGTGACCCTGACCTGGGCGCTGGTGGTGGGCGTGACCGGGGTGATCAGCGCGCTGTCCGACCTGGTCATCGCCGCCTGGCGCAACGACAGCCTCAGCGCGATGATCGCACCGTACCGCGATGCACCGCCGCTGACCGCACTGGCCCCGGCCAGCCGTCTGCTGGACATTGCCGCCGAGGCGGCGCCGGGCATGCAGCCGGACTTCATCGCCTTCCCCGGCACGCGCTTTTCCAGCGAGCACCACTATGCGGTGTTCATGAAGGGCAGCACCCACCTGACCGCTCACCTGCTGACCCCGGTACTGATCGATGCCAGCACCCTGCAGGTGACGGCGATTGGCGAGCGGCCGTGGTACATGGACGCGATGGGCCTGTCGCAGCCGCTGCACTTTGGCGACTACGGCGGCCGGCCGATGCAGATTCTATGGGCGCTGCTGGATGTGCTGACGATCATCGTGCTCGGCAGCGGCGTGTATTTGTGGTGGGTGCGCAGGCGACGTGATGAAGCGTGAATCGAGGTTCTGGAAGGTGTTCGGCATGCCGGGCCTGATTGCCCTGCTGGGCGCAGTGGGGCTGTTCGCGGCGCTGCTGGGGGATGGCCCGTGGGATGTGCTGGCGTGGGTGGGGCTGGCCCTGCCGGTGGGATACAGCCTGCGAGGTTTTTGGCCGGCCGCGCGATAGTCTTGGTCGGCAAGGCCGGCGCCTGCAAGGTTTCACGTCGTCTGCAGGAGCCGGCCTTGTCGGCAAAGGCGCAGGTCAGTCAGCCAGTTTCGGCAGGCACTCATCCAGCCGCTGGTGCAACGCACTGTCCGCCGGCCAGTTGCGCAACAACCGCGCCCGGTCACGGGCGAAGGCCTTGGCGAAACTGAGTTGGGTGGCGTGCTGGCACATCGCATCAAGGTCGATCAGCGACCATTGACCGTCCTGCCAGAACAGGTTGTGACCCTTCAGGTCGCCGTGGCTGATGCGTTCGCCCATCAGCTGCTGCAACAGGGTCTGCAGCGCTTGCAGCTGCTCCTCTGGCACCTCGGCGCTGTCGACGTAGGGCGCAAAGCTCTCGATCAGGTCCGGCCCGTCGGCATACTCGGTCACCAGGTACGCACGGCTGCGCAGCCCCAGCACGCGCTGCTCCAGCACCGCCAGCGGCCTGGGCGTGGCGATGCCGAGGAACTCCAGGCGATGCCCTTCGATCCACGAATGCCAGGCCCGGCTGGGGCGCCAGAAGCGCTTGAACCAGTGGGCGGTGTTCTTGATGTTGTAGCGCTTGAGCACCAGGCTGCGACCGCCCGCCTCGACCCGTGCCACGCTCGCCGCGCCGCCAGTCTTGTACAGGTGGCCCTGGTCGATTAGCGCGTCGGCCTGCTCCAGCACCGGCAGCATGGCCGCCACCTCCGATCGACGGATCGCGCGCAGGCCCGAGGCCCCGCGCTGCACGCTGAACAGCGTGCACTCGCGACCGGCCTTGTCCAGGTAGTCCTTCAGACGCCAGCTGCGCACCTTGTCGATCTGCTTCTGCAAGGCTTCCAGCGGCAGCGCATGCTCGCCGTTGACCAGCACGTAGTGCACCAGCAGTTCCTCGACGAAGGGCTCCAGGCGCTTGGGCAACTGCGCAAAGAATACCCCCAGGTTCTGCAGCACCTGCTGACGCGACAGCGGCTGGCCCGGGGTTTCGGCCTTCACCCCCGCGCCATCGATCAGGTACAGCTCCCCGCCATGGCGCAGCAGGTTGTCCAGGTGCAGGTCGGCCTGCCACAGGCCCTTGGCATGCATCTGCGCCACGGCGCGCAGGGCTTCGCCCAGCACTTCCTGCTGGGCATCGGCAAGCACCGGCAGGCCCTCGACCGCCGCCCAGGCATCCGCCAGGCTGTGGGCGTGCTCAAGAAATTCGAACAGCAGCCAGCCGCCCTCGCCTTCACGCAGGCCGTCGGCCAGCAGCAACGGCGTGGTCAGCCCCTGGCTGGCCAGCAGGCGCGCACCGTCCAGTTCGCGCTGGAAGTGGCGGGCGGCGCTGCTGCCCACCAGCAGCTTGGCCAGCACCGGCTTGCCACGCCAGATCCCGGCACCGACATACCGCTGCCCCGGCAGCACCCGCAGCAGGCTGAGCAGTTGCAGCTCGGCCGGCCCGGCGGCGTCGGCCAGGGCAATGCTCAATGGCAGTTGCGGGCTGCGCCCGGCGTCCTTGAGTTCAGACAAACGCATCAGCGGGCCTCTTTTTCACGACGGCGATGCAGCAGGCGCTGCAGCCAGGTATCCACCAGCGTACTGTCGGCCGGTTGCTCCAGGTAGGCGGCCAGCATCAGCCGTACATCGCTCTCGCTCCATGCGCCGGCACGACGCAGCAGCGGCTCCAGGTCCTTGAGGCGATCACGCTGGCCCAGCAGCAGCGGCCGGGTTTTCTCCAGATCGATCAACTGCGCCTGCCAGCCTTCGCTGCGCTCGCGCAAAAAGATGTGCTTGGGGTAGAAGCAACCATGCACCTGCCCCGCCGCGTGCACCGTGCGGGCCAGTTCGCCACAGGCGCGCAGGATGCCCTGGCGTTGCTCCAGGGCCAGTTGCGGCCACTGCCCGAGCAGGTGGTCAAGATCGCTCCAGTCATCCAGCGCACGGGTCATCAGGATCGCGCGGCGCTCGCCGTCGACCCGGCGCTCGGCGTAGAACACCGCCTGCAAGGCCGGGATCTGCAGCTTCTGGTAGCGCTTGATGTTGCGAAACTCGCGGGCGAAGGTCGGCTCGCCGAAGGGGCTGTGGAGGGTGCGCGTGAGGTAGTCGCTCTGGCGCTTGAGGTAGAACCCCTTGCCCTCCAGCTCCAGGCGGTACACGCGGCTCCAGCCGCCGCGCCCGGTGTTGGGCTCGTCCACGGCGTCCAGTTGCAGCGCCCACAGCGCCTCGAAGCTGTTCAGGCCGTGGCGTTCAAGCAGTGCAGCTTCGGCACTGGCCAGGAAATCACTCATTCGCGCCCCTCGAAAAACGTCACGACGTGCCGCACGCGGCGCTTGTCCGACGCGTTCAGGCGATCGCGACGGCGATATTGCAGGTAGAACCGCAGGCGCTGGGTGGCCGACAGGTGATACTTGGCCACCTTGTCCAGGCAGGCCAGGTCCTTGGTGATGCGATAGCGCAGCATGAAGCCGACCCAGAACGCACCGGTCGGGCAGTCGATGAAGAACAGCATGCCCTTGTCATCGACCAGCAGGTTGCGCCACTTGAGGTCGTTGTGGGTGAAGTGATGGTCGTGCATCACCCGCGTATGGCGGGCCAGCTGTCGGCTGACATGGTCGACCCAGCCGGCATCTGCCAGGCGCGGGTCGTTGCGCTTGGCCAGCGCCGAGAGGTCCTCGGTGCGCGGCAGCTCGCGGGTGATCATGGCGCCCCGGTGGAAGGCGAAGCCTCGCCGTTCCAGGCCGCAGGCCACCACCTCGGCGGTGGGGATGTCCCACTTGGCGAACTGCTTGAGGTTCTGCCACTCGGCCTTGATCCGCGGGCGCCCCAGGTAGCGGCGCAGGCCCTTGCCGGCGCCGGTGTAACGCTTGACGTAGTAGTTCACCCCGCCGCGCTCCACGCGAATCACTTCGCTGAGCGGGTCGTGGGTGAGGCGTTCGCCCTTGAGCGCGAACACCGCGTCGATGCTGCCGAAATCCTGTGCCAGGGCCGCGTAGGCCGGCTCCAGTGTCCAACCCGCCATCAGAGCGCGTCCCCATACCGTTGTTTACGCTCGTAGAGCTTGTTTGCCTTGCCCTCCAGCCAGCGCAGCAAGGTGGCGTGCTCGGCCAGAATCTGGCGCAGCGGCTGCTGGAAGTAGCCGCGCAGAAAGCGCAGCTTGTCGCGTCGGGTCAGGCCGATGTCCAGCGCCGAGAAGTACAGCGCGGCCAGGTCCTTGTCGCGCCAGCGTCGGGAAATGCTGGCGCGGGTCTGGGCCCGGTGCAGGTCGATCACCGACAGCCTGAAGTCGTCCGGGGTTACCGGGCGGTCGGTGTGCAGCAGAAAGTGGCAGATGTAGCAGTCGCGGTGGTTGACCCCGGCGCGGTGCATCATGCCGGTCATGCGCGCCACCTCGGCGATCAGCGCGCGCTTGAGACGCGGCGCCGGCGGCGTCCTGACCCAGTCGAGGCTGAAGTCCTCGAGGCTGACGGTGGGCGCCAGCTCTTCGGTGACGATGAACGAATGCTGGGTCGCCGGGTTGCTGCCGCGTTCGCCGTAGGCCACCGCGGTCATGGTCGGCACGCCGACTTCGTGCAGGCGCTGGATGGCCTGCCATTCCTGGCCGGCACCGAGCACCGGCAGCTTGGCGGTGAACAGGTTCTTGAAGATCTCGCCCCAGCCGATGCCGCGGTGGATCTTGACGAAATAACCGTTGCCCTCGACCTCGGTGCGCAGCGTGCGCCGGCCTTCCAGCTCGCGGTACACCTCGCCTTGCAGGGCCTCGACGGCGTCGAAGGCATCGCGCCCGGCCCACAGGCGCTTGAAGGGTTCAGCCAGTATCAGTTTCATGCGCGCTCCTGCGCCAGGATCACGTCGGCCGCATGCTGCGGCATGCTGTACAGGTCGGCGGTGTCGGCGAATGC
Source organism: Pseudomonas palmensis (assembly GCF_049942755.1). Lineage (NCBI taxonomy): Bacteria > Pseudomonadati > Pseudomonadota > Gammaproteobacteria > Pseudomonadales > Pseudomonadaceae > Pseudomonas > Pseudomonas palmensis. Next base: position 2,687,349 of record NZ_CP187958.1, on the reverse strand, counting down.
CAGGCCGTTGCGGCCCCAGTCGGCACGCGCCGCATCGTCTTCGAGCATACGTTGCAGGTAGCGGTTGAGTTGCTCCTGCTCGAACGGCTCGTCGAGCACCAGGCCGGCATCGGCCTCAGCGATGTAGTGGGCATAGCCGCACACTGCCGAAACCAGTACCGGCAACCCAGCCACCACGGCTTCGAGCAGCACGGTGCCGGTGTTCTCGTTGTAGGCCGGGTGGATCAGTGCGTCGGCCCCGAGCAGAAAGCGCGGGATATCGCTGCGGCCCTTGAGGAACTGCACCTGCTCGGTCAGCCCCAGGGTCGCACTCTGCAGCTGGAACACCTTGGGGTCGTCCTGGCCGATGACCATCAGCCGGGTGCGCTTGCGCAGGCTGTTGGGCAAGGCGGCCAGCGCCTTGAGGCTGCGGTCCACGCCCTTGGTCTTGAAGCCCGAGCCGATCTGCACCAGCAGGCGCTCGTCGTCCGCCAGGTTGAACTCGCGGCGAAACTCGGCGCGGATCTCGGCGGCATTGGCCGGCGCCCGGCGGTCCTGGCTGATGCCCGGAGGCAGCAGGTGGAAGCGCTCGGCGGGGGTGTCGTAGTGCTTGACGAACAGCGGCTGCTGGACCTCGGAGATCATCAGGATCTGGGTCTTGGCGTCCTTGCCGAACACCGCACGCTCGTACTCGGCAAAGTGGCGGTAGCGGCCCCAGCGGCGGTACAGCGAATGGCGCAGGTTCTGCGCCTTGTCCTCGAAGCAGCCGTCGGCGGCGTAGTACACGTCCAGCCCCGGCATCTTGTTGAAGCCGATCAGGCGGTCGACCGGGCGCCTGGCCAGGTCGGCCTGCATCCAGTCGGTGAGCTTCTCGTTGCGCCGATGGTTGAACAGCGCCTTGACCGGCGCCACCAGCACTTCGAAGCCCTCGGGCACGTCGCCCTCCCAGATCAGGGTATACACCCGGATCTGGTGGCCACGGCGCTGGCACTCCAGGGCGATGCGCATGAAGTCACGCTGCAGGCCGCCGAAGGGGAAATACTTGTAGAGCACAAAGGCCAGTTGCATCAACGCACATCCTCTGCCCGCAGCAACGCGCTCAACTGGCTCGCCACACGCTCGGGGTTCAGGCGAGTGAAGCACAGCGGCCACTCGCGTTTGAGATCGAACCGGCGCCGGTCGTCGGCGCTCGGCTTGTAGGTGCACTTCTTCTGCAGGCACGGGGCGCAGGGGAAGTCACTGCCCAGGTGCACCTGGGCCTTGCCGTAGGCCCCGGTCAGGCCCGGGTTGGTAGGGCCGAACAGCGACAGGGTAGGCACATCGAGTGCCGCCGCCAGGTGCCCAAGGCCGGTGTCGACGGCCACGCAGGCCTTGGCGGCAGCCAGCACCCGGGCGACCCCGGCCAGGTTCAGCCTGGGCAGCACCTGGGCGTTCTTCAGGCCCTGGGCGATGCGCTCGGCGCGGGCCTTTTCGGCCGGGTTGCCCCATGGCAGGCAGATATGCAGGCCGGCACGCCCCAGGCGTTCGGCCAACTGGCGCCAGTACAGTTCGGGCCAGTGCTTGGTGTCCCAGGTGGTGCCATGCAGGAACACCACGTAGGGCTTGGTGGGTATCTCTTCCAGGCGCGAGCGATCCAGGCCGTAGTCACCCAGCCCCGAGGGCAGGTCGTAGCCCAGCGCCAGGGCGAACAGCTGGCGCACCCGCTCCACCGCATGCTGCCCGCGGGCCACCGACAGGCGCCGGTCGTAGAAGCGGCTGGCCAGCCCCTCGCGTGCCGAGTAGCGGTCCAGCCCGGCCACCGGCGCCTTGACGTAGCGGGTCAGCCAGGCGCTTTTCACCAGGCCCTGGGCGTCGATCACCAGGTCGTACTTGCGCTCGCGCAGGCGCTTCTTGAACTGGCGCCATTCGCCGTTCTTCAAGGTTTGCCAGAGGTTCTTGCGCCAGCGACGGATGGCCACCGGGATCACGTGATCGACCGCAGGGTGCCAGGTGGGGATTTCGGCGAAGCCTTCCTCGACCACCCAGTCGAAGCGGATGCCGGGAATGGCGTGCGCCGCGTCGGTCAGTGCCGGCAGCGCGTGGATGACATCCCCCAGCGAGGAGGTCTTGATCAGCAGTACCCGCAACTTAATCGACCTCGACCGTGACGTCGACCAGCGACGGACCGTTGAGCCGCTGCAACGCCGAGGCCACCGCCTCCGGTTCCAGCAGACGCAGGCAATTGTAGTGGCCGAAGCGGCAGGTGCGGTCGAAGCACGGGCTGCATTCCAGCCCCAGGCGCACCACCTCGACCTGGTCGGCCAACGGTGGGGTGAAGCCCGGCGAGGTCGACCCGTACACCGCCACCAGCGGGCGATTGAGCGCTGCAGCCACGTGCATCAGCCCCGAATCGTTGGACACCACCGCATCGCTGCACGACAGCAGGTCGATCGCCTCGGCGAGCGAGGTCTCGCCGCTGAGGTTCACCGACTCTTCACGCAGGCCCGGGATCAGCCACTCGCGGATCGATTCACCCACCGCATGGTCGTTTTTGGAGCCGAACAGCCACACCTGCCAGCCTTCGCGAATCTTGATTTCCGCGACCTTGGCGTAATGCTCCGAGGGCCAGCGCTTGGCCTCGCCGAACTCGGCGCCGGGGCACAGCGCCAGCACCGGGCGGTCCAGGCTCAGGCCGAACTTGGCCAGCGCCGCATCGCGGCTGGCGGTCTCGATCTGCAGGCTGGGGCGCGGGTAGGGTTTGGGCAGCTCGGCACCGGCGGGGTAGCCCAGGGCCATGAAGCGCTCGATCATCAGCGGGTAGCGCGCCTTGTCGAGGGTGCGCACATCGTTGAGCAGGCCGTAGCGCAGCTCGCCACGCCAGCCGGTGCGCTGCGCGATACCGGCAAAGAACGGCACCAGCGCGGACTTGAGCGAATTGGGCAGCAGGATCGCCTGGTCGTACTGACCGGCCAGCGACTTGCCGATGCGCCGGCGCGTGGCCAGTTCCAGCGCGCCGTGGCCGAGCGGGAAGCTCAAGGCCTGGCGCACTTCGGGCATGCGCTCGAGGATCGGGCGGCTCCATTCGGGTGCCAGCACATCGATCACGCACGCGGGGTGACGCTGCTTCAGCACATGGAACAGCGTCTGCGCCATTACCATGTCGCCCACCCAACTGGGCCCAATGATCAAAATTCTCATGCTTTATCCAGAAACGATCAGGGAGGCTACAGCCTGTTTTCCAACAGCCTGGCCTCCCCTCTTTATAATCAGGCGTGGTGCGACCAGTGTACGCCACTCAGTGTAGGACGTGGTCGCCGCCGCTTCATTGCGCCGTATCGCCTGGTGGCTGTTCAGCCCGCGTTCAGGTCAACCCCAGCTCGCCCCAGATGCGCCGTACCTGCCGGCGCTCGTCGACGAACTGCCCGGCGTCGATCACCCCGGCCTGCTTCTGCAAGGCCTGGCGGTGCGCGGCGGAGCGGAAGGCCTTGTACACTTCACGCAACAAAATTGCATCGCTGGCCGGCATCAGCCCGACCTCCTCCAGCCCTTCGAGAATGCGGATGTTGTCGGTGTAGCGCAGCAGTGCCGGGTGCGTGTGGGACCAGGCCAGGGCCGCGTATTGCACCATAAATTCAATATCGACGATACCACCGGCATCCTGCTTGATATCGAAGGCAACCCCGCTGTCGAAGGCGTTGGGCCCAAGCCCGGCCTGGGTCGCCCGGGTGCCGAGGTTGTCGCGCATCTTGGCGCGCATGTCGCTGACTTCGGCCCGCAGCTTGTCCAGGTCGCGGGCCTGTCCCAGCACCTGCGCCCGCACCCCCTCGAAGGCCGCCCCCACCTGCGGGCAGCCCACCAGCACCCGCGCACGCACCAGTGCCTGGTGTTCCCAGGTCCAGGCCTCGTTGCGCTGGTAGCGCTCGAAGGCGCCCAGCGAACTCACCAGCAAACCCGAAGCGCCGGACGGGCGCAGGCGCATGTCCACGTCATACAGCTGGCCGGAGTTGGTCTGGGTGGTCAGCAGGTGAATGATGCGCTGACCCAGGCGGGTGAAGAACTGCGCACTGTCGATGGGCTTGGCGCCATCGGTCTCGGCCTGGGGGTCACCGTCGTGGATGAACACCAGGTCCAGGTCCGAGCCGTGGCCCAGCTCGATGCCGCCGACCTTGCCATAGCCGACGATGATGAAGCCGGGGTCGCACAGGCTGCCATCGCTGCGCTTTGGCTGGCCATGACGCGCCACGGTCTGGCGCCAGGCCAGGGCCAGCACCTGGTTGAGAATGGCTTCGGCCAGCCAGGTCAGGTAGTCGCTGACCTTCATCAGCGGCAGGTTGCCGGCGATTTCCGAGGCGGCCACGCGCAGGCTGTGGGCCAGCTTGAAGTGACGCAGCGCTTCCATCTGCTGTTCAAGGTCATCCTCGGGGATGCGCGTGAGACGCTCGCGCAGCTCGGCGGCCAGCTCCGGTGCTTGGGGCGGGCTGAACAGGCGGCCTTCGTTGAGCAGTTCATCGAGCAGCAGCGGGAAGCGCGTGATCTGCTCGGCGATCCACGGGCTGGCGGCGCACAGGGTCAGCAGGCGGCGCAACGCACCGGGGTTTTCGGTCAGCAGCACCAGGTAGGCCGAGCGCCGCGCCACGGCCTCCACCAGCGGCAGCACGCGTTCGAGCACCAGGTCCGGGTCGGCGTGCTCCACCGCCTGCGCCAGCAGGCGCGGTATAAAGGCATCGAGGCGTTCGCGGCCCAGGCGCTGCATGGCACGCAACTGCGGGCTGGCGCGCAGGCTGGCCAGCTGCTTGAGCGCCCTGGCCGCATCGGCGAAGCCGGCGTCGGTCAACTGGCGGCAGGCGGCCTCTTCGTCCTGGGCTTCTTCCCACAGCGGCAGCCACTCGCCACCGACCACCACTTCGCCCTCTTCGCCTTCCTCTTCATCGGGGTCGGCGATCACCTGGCGGAAGTGCCAGTCGATGCGCCCGCGCCAGTGCATCAGTTGCGCGTGGAAGCTCGCCCAGTCGGCAAAACCGAGCATGAAGGCGATACGTGCGCGGTCCAGTTCGTCGTCGGGCAGCATCTGGGTCTGGCGGTCGGCGATGGCCTGGATGGCGTGTTCGGTATAACGCAGGAACTCATAGCCCTCGCGCAGCTCGCTCACCACCGCCGGCGGCAGGTAGCCCTGGCCTTCGAGTGTCGCCAGCACCTTGAGCAGCGGTCGCTGCTGCAGGCTCAGGTCGCGCCCGCCGTGGATCAGCTGGAACGCCTGGGCGATGAACTCCACCTCGCGGATGCCACCGGCGCCCAGCTTGATGTTCTCGGCCATGCCCTTGCGCCGCACCTCCTGCTGGATCAGCTGCTTCATGGTGCGCAGCGCCTCGATCGCCGAGAAGTCCAGGTAGCGCCGGTACACGAACGGGCGCAGCAGGTCCTGCAGCTGCGCGCCGGCCTGCTGGTCGCCGGCCACTACGCGGGCCTTGATCATGGCGTAGCGTTCCCAGTCGCGGCCCTGGTCCTGGTAGTACTGCTCCAGTGCATTGAAGCTGAGCACCAGCGCGCCGGACGAGCCGTAGGGGCGCAGGCGCATGTCGACGCGGAACACGAAGCCGTCGACGGTGATCGGGTCCAGCGCCTTGATCAGGCGCTGGCCCAGCCGGGTGAAGAACTCCTGGTTGTCCAGCGGGCGCTTCACGCCCACGGTTTCGCCGCCCTCGGGGTAGGCGAAGATCAGGTCGATGTCCGACGACAGGTTCAGTTCCACCGCCCCCAGCTTGCCCATGCCCAGCACCACCATCTGCTGGGGCAGGCCGCTGCGATTGCCGGTGGGGGTCCCGAACTGCGCGCACAGGCGCGGGTACAGCCATTGATACGCCTGGTCGATGGCGGCATCGGCCAGGTCGGACAGGTCGCGGCAGGTCTGCACCAGGTCGGCCTGGCGGGTCAGGTCGCGCCAGATGATGCGCACCTGCTGGCGGGTGCGCTGGCGGCGCAGGTTGCGCGCCAGTTCGTCTTCGCTGCCGGCGGCCTGCGCCGCACCGGCCACCTGGGCACACAACTCGCCGGCGGCGAAGGCGCGGTCGAGCTCGCCGCTGGCGGCCAGGGCCAGCAGCATCGCCGGGTCGCGCACGCTCTGTTCAAGCACGAAATCGCTGGCTGCCGCCACGCGGGCGAACTCGGCCCAGCGCTGCTCGTTCCAGTCGTCCAGGCTCAGCCCGTCGACGGCCGCGACGGCGTTGCGCAAAGAGGTGGCATTACGGCTGACCAGCGGTTGCAGGGCAGCGGGCAGTTCGGCCAGCAGGGGCAGGCTCATGGTCTATCCTTGATCGGCGTGAAAGGGTTGGTGGCACTTGGGCAAGGGAACTCGGCGTACGGTTCGACTGTCGTACAAAGGTCATAAATAGCTGAAAAACGTAATTCTTTGATAGAAATCATCGCAAACAACCGCATGCCGACCAGTTTTTAACCACCGGTATCGTTTTATCCCACAACCCGAACAGGGGCCACGAGCCTTATCCGTGTAGTTTTACTACTGCTTTTTTACTGTCAACGCATGTAATGAGGATCGATTTGTAGTAAAACTACACGCCGCCGGTACAACGCCCGGTAATCCAAGAATTTCATGTCGTCTGCCCAAAAGGCCAGTCGCAAACTCAGGCAACCGATTCTGGAAGCCTTTCCGCCCTGGAGCAAGCCATGCAAGACCTCGATCCCGTCGAAACCCAGGAATGGCTGGACGCCCTGGAGTCGGTTCTCGACAAAGAAGGCGAAGACCGCGCTCACTATCTGATGACCCGTATGGGCGAGCTGGCCACCCGTAGTGGCTCCCAGCTGCCGTATGCCATCACCACGCCATACCGCAACACGATTCCCGTCACCCACGAAGCACGCATGCCTGGCGACCTGTTCATGGAACGCCGCATTCGCTCGTTGGTCCGCTGGAACGCGCTGGCCATGGTAATGCGCACCAACCTGAAAGACTCGGACCTGGGCGGCCACATCTCCAGCTTCGCCTCCAGCGCCACGCTGTACGACATCGGCTTCAACTACTTCTTCCAGGCCCCGACCGACGAGCACGGCGGCGACCTGATCTACTTCCAGGGCCATGCCTCGCCGGGCGTCTACGCCCGTGCCTTCATGGAAGGCCGCATCAGCGAAGACCAGATGAACAACTTCCGTCAGGAAGTCGATGGTCAAGGCCTGTCGTCCTACCCGCACCCGTGGCTGATGCCTGACTTCTGGCAGTTCCCGACCGTGTCGATGGGTCTGGGCCCGATCCAGGCGATCTACCAGGCACGTTTCATGAAGTACATGGAAAGCCGCGGCTACATCCCTGCCGGCAAGCAGAAGATCTGGTGCTTCATGGGCGACGGCGAGTGCGACGAGCCGGAATCCCTGGGTGCGATCTCCCTGGCAGGCCGCGAGAAGCTGGACAACCTGATCTTCGTCATCAACTGCAACCTGCAGCGCCTCGACGGCCCGGTTCGCGGCAACGGCAAGATCATCCAGGAACTCGAAGGCGTGTTCCGTGGTGGTGGCTGGAACGTCAACAAGGTGGTCTGGGGCCGTTTCTGGGACCCACTGCTGGCCAAGGACGTCGACGGCATCCTGCAGCGCCGCATGGACGAAGTCATCGACGGCGAGTACCAGAACTACAAGGCCAAGGACGGCGCGTTCGTCCGTGAGCACTTCTTCAACACCCCGGAACTCAAGGCCATGGTCGCCGACCTGTCCGACGACGAGATCTGGAAGCTCAACCGTGGTGGCCACGACCCGTACAAGGTCTATGCAGCCTACCACCAGGCGGTCAACCACAAGGACCAGCCTACGGTCATCCTGGCCAAGACCATCAAGGGTTACGGCACCGGTGCTGGCGAAGCCAAGAACACCGCGCACAACACCAAGAAGGTCGACGTCGACAGCCTGCGTCACTTCCGCGATCGTTTCGACATCCCGGTCAAGGACGAAGACCTGGAGAACCTGCCGTTCTTCAAGCCTGAAGAAGGCAGCGCCGAAGCCCGTTACCTGAGCGAGCGCCGTTCTGCCCTGGGCGGTTTCGTGCCACAGCGCCGGGCCAAGAGCTTCAGCATCCCGACCCCGCCACTGGAAACCCTCAAGGCGATCCTGGACGGCTCGGGCGACCGTGAAATCTCCACCACCATGGCCTTCGTGCGCATCCTCGCGCAGCTGGTCAAGGACAAGGAAATCGGCCAGCGCATCGTCCCGATCATCCCGGACGAAGCGCGTACCTTCGGTATGGAAGGCATGTTCCGCCAGCTGGGCATCTACTCGTCCGTCGGTCAGCTCTACGAGCCCGTCGACAAGGACCAGGTGATGTTCTACCGCGAGGACAAGAAGGGCCAGATCCTCGAGGAAGGCATCAACGAAGCCGGCGCCATGTCGTCGTTCATCGCCGCCGGTACCTCGTACTCGAACCACAACCAGCCGATGCTGCCGTTCTACATCTTCTACTCGATGTTCGGCTTCCAGCGTATCGGCGACCTGGCCTGGGCCGCTGGCGACAGCCGCACCCGTGGCTTCCTGATCGGCGGTACTGCCGGGCGTACCACCCTCAACGGTGAAGGCCTGCAGCACGAAGACGGTCACAGCCACATGCTGGCCGCGACCATCCCGAACTGCCGCACCTATGATCCGACCTACGGCTACGAGCTGGCGGTGATCATCCAGGACGGCATGAAGAAGATGACCGAAGAGCAACAGGACGTCTTCTACTACATCACCGTGATGAACGAGTCCTACCAGCAGCCTGCCATTCCGGCCGGTGTCGAGGAAGGCATCATCAAGGGCATGTACCTGCTCGAGGAAGATACCAAGGACGCAGCGCACCACGTCCAGCTGATGGGCTCCGGCACCATCCTGCGCGAAGTGCGTGAAGCGGCGAAGATCCTGCGTGAAGAGTTCAACGTCGGTGCCGACGTGTGGAGCGTCACCAGCTTCAACGAACTGCGTCGCGACGGCCTGGCCGTGGAGCGCAGCAACCGCCTGCACCCTGGCCAGAAGCCCAAGCAGACCTACATCGAGGAGTGCCTGGGCGGCCGCAAGGGCCCGGTCATCGCCTCTACCGACTACATGAAGCTGTTCGCCGAGCAGATTCGTCAGTGGGTACCGAGCAAGGAATTCAAGGTCCTGGGTACCGATGGCTTCGGTCGCAGCGACAGCCGCAAGAAGCTGCGTCACTTCTTCGAAGTCGACCGTCACTTCGTGGTGCTGGCTGCCCTGGAAGCCCTGGCTGACCGTGGCGAGATCGAACCGAAGGTCGTGGCCGATGCCATCACCAAGTTCGGCATCGACCCGGACAAGCGCAACCCACTGGACTGCTGAGGAGTATTTTTAAGTGAGCGAACTCATTCGCGTACCTGACATCGGCAGCGGTGAAGGTGAAATCATCGAGCTGTTCGTCAAAGTCGGCGACCGTATCGAAGCCGACCAGAGCCTGCTGACCCTGGAGTCGGACAAGGCCTCCATGGAGATCCCGGCCCCCAAGGCCGGTGTGATCAAGGCCCTGAAGGTCAAGCTGGGCGACCGCCTGAAAGAAGGCGACGAACTGCTGGAACTGGAAGTCGAGGGCGCCGCTGCGGCGCCCGAGGCACCGGCTGACGCTGCGCCTGCCGCCGAACAAAAGCCTGCTGCCGCCCCGGCTGCAGAGGCTGCCCCGGCACCGGCCGCTGCTCCTGCGGCTGCCACTGTGCAGGACATCCACGTGCCGGACATCGGCTCGTCGGGCAAGGCCAAGATCATCGAGCTGCTGGTCAAGGTCGGCGACAGCGTCGAAGCCGACCAGTCGCTGATTACCCTGGAGTCCGACAAGGCCTCGATGGAAATCCCGTCGCCGGCTGCCGGCGTGGTGGAAAGCATCGGCGTCAAGCTCGAAGACGAAGTCGGCACTGGCGACTTCATCCTCAAGCTCAAGGTCCAGGGCGCCGCCGCGCCAGCAGCGCCTGCCGCTGCTGCACCGGCTGCCAAGGCTGAAGCGGCCCCGGCTGCTGCGCCTGCCGCCGCACCGGCTGCCAAGGCCGAAGCCGCACCGGCCCCGGCCGCTGCGCCAGCGCCAAGCGGTGCCAAGGTTCACGCCGGCCCTGCCGTGCGTCAGCTGGCCCGCGAGTTCGGCGTCGAGCTGAGCGCCGTGGCTGCCAGCGGCCCGCACGGCCGCGTGCTCAAGGAAGACGTGCAGGTGTACGTCAAGGCCATGATGCAGAAGGCCAAGGAAGCACCGGCTGCCGGCGCGACCGGTGGTGCGGGCATCCCGCCGATCCCGGCAGTCGACTTCAGCCGCTTCGGTGAAACCGAAGAAGTGCCGATGACCCGCCTGATGCAGGCTGGCGCCACCAACCTGCACCGCAGCTGGCTGAACGTGCCGCACGTGACCCAGTTCGACAGCGCCGACATCACCGAGCTGGAAGCCTTCCGCGTTGCGCAGAAGGCCGTGGCCGAGAAAGCCGGCGTCAAGCTGACCGTGCTGCCCTTGCTGCTCAAGGCCTGTGCGCACCTGCTCAAGGAACTGCCGGACTTCAACGCGTCGCTGGCCCCTAGCGGCAAGGCGATCATTCGCAAGAAGTACGTCAACGTCGGTTTCGCCGTGGATACGCCAGACGGCCTGCTGGTCCCCGTGATCAAGAACGTCGACCAGAAGAGCCTGCTGCAGCTGGCTGCAGAAGCGGCGGCCCTGGCTGAAAAGGCCCGCACCAAGAAGCTTTCTGCCGACGACATGCAGGGCGCCTGCTTCACCATCTCCAGCCTCGGTCACATTGGCGGCACCGGCTTCACGCCGATCGTCAACGCGCCGGAAGTGGCGATCCTGGGTGTGTCCAAGGCCACCATCCAGCCGGTGTGGGATGGCAAGGCGTTCCAGCCCAAGCTGATGCTGCCGCTGTCGCTGTCGTACGATCACCGCGTGATCAACGGTGCCGCTGCCGCGCGCTTCACCAAGCGCCTGGGCGAGCTGCTGACCGACATCCGCACCATGCTGCTGTAACTGCTGCACGCCGTGCTCCCCTGCCGGGGAGCACGGACACTGTTTTCGAGCTGCCACGCTCGTACCTCAACCCCGCCATCTGGCGGGGCTTTTTTTGCCTGCGATTCATGCCGTGCCGCTCAACGTCCCACCTTGAGCGGCACCGCCAGACGCAATCCGTCTCGGCATTACTGAAGAATTTGTACCTGTCAGCCGATACAGATCAAGCCAGGCCACTCTATTGCTTGTCAGCCTCAAGCACATGATGCAACCTTGCTCAAACGCGTAGCAGCACTTCGCCCAGCCCGCGCCAACAGCCTTCTTGAAGCGAGCTTCCCATGAAAAGCCAACCTGATGCCGCCAGCCGTACGGTGGCCGAGGTAGTGACGCAGTTGCCGGTGCCTTCGCGGCTCGGCATGCTGCGTTTCGAGCGGCTGAATGAGGCCAGCTGGGCCATGCTGTTCCTCGACCCGGGCTGCGAGCGTCAGTTCGGCCAGGCGGCCGTCGACCTGTGTGCGCTGATCGGCTCGCCCTATGCCAGCCTGATGGAGCCCGAGGCACGCTACAAGCTGCACGACACCATCGAGCTGCAACTGGCGCAGCGTCCGTACTACCTGGTGCGTTATACCCTGCACACCAGCCTGGGCCCGCTCAATATGCTGGAGCTGGGCGAAGCCTACCGGCAGCACAACCGCCAGTTGCTGCGCGGCTATCTGCTGGTGCTCGATGCCCAGCCCAACGACACACCCGACCTTTCGGCGGCAGAACTCGAAACCCGCAACAACCGCCTGCAGATCGCCCTGCAGCTCAACCAGCAGGCGCAGCAGGAACAGCTCGAGCACCTGGAGCGTGTACGCGCCCAGCAAGACCTGATCCTGCGCCTGGCGCGCCAGCGCTACAGCGCCGACAACTCGCTGCAGGAAGCCGCCGAGCTGATCACCCGCAGTGCCTGCGAAATCTACAGCATCGACTGCGCCAGCATCTGGTACCTGGAAGGCCAGCAACTGGAACCGATCTCGGCGTTCTACCGCGCCACCCAGGAGTACCGCCTGCCCGAGGCGATCGATGCCGGGCGATTTCCCGACTACCTCGAGGCGCTGCACACCAGCCGCGCCATCGATGCGCACAATGCGGCGCGCGACCCACGCACCCGCGAAATCTCCGAGAGCCTGCGCCAGCGCGGTATCCACGCCATGCTCGATGCCAGCATCCGCATCGACGGCCAGGTGGTCGGCGTGCTCTGCCTGGAACACAGCGGCTCGACCCGGGCCTGGCAATCGGATGAAATCGCCTTTGCCGGCGAGCTGGCCGACCAGTTCGCCCAGGTCATCAACAACCACAACCGGCGCACCGCCACCAGCGCCCTGCACCTGTTCCAGCGCGCGGTGGAACAAAGCGCCAACGCCTTTCTGCTGGTCAACCGCGATGGCGTGGTGGAATACGTCAACCCCAGCTTCACCGAGATCACCCAGTACACACCCGAAGAGGTGCATGGCCACCGCCTGTCCGAGCTCACCGCACTGGAGAACCTCAGCGAGCTGCTGTTCGACTCGCCGTCGAGCCTGGCCATGGGCAACAGTTGGCAGGGCGAATTCAAGAGCCGGCGCAAGAACCTCGAGCCCTACTGGGGCCAACTGTCGATCTCCAAGGTGTATGGCGACAACCGCGAGTTGACCCACTACATCGGCATCTACGAAGACATCACCCAGAGCAAGCTGGCCCAGCAGCGCATCGAACGCCTGGCCTACACCGACAACCTCACCAGCCTGGGCAACCGCCCGGCGTTCATCCGCAGCCTCGACGAGCGCTTCGAGCGCGACAGCGACAGCCCCATCTGCCTGCTGCTGGTGGACATCGACAACTTCAAGCGCATCAACGACAGCCTCGGGCACCAGACCGGCGACAAGCTGCTGATCAGCCTGGCCCGGCGCCTGCGCAACAGCCTGAGCCCCGGTGGCAGCCTGGCGCGTTTTGCCAGCAACGAGTTCGCCGTGCTGCTGGAGGACAGCAGCCTGGATGCCGGCCAGCAGGTGGCCCAGCAGTTGCTCAACACCCTCGACAAGCCGATGTTCGTCGACAACCAGCTGATCAGCGTGACCGGCTCGGTGGGCCTGGCGTGTGCGCCGCTGCACGGGCGCGACCCGCAGACCCTGATGAAGAACGCCGGCCTGGCCCTGCACAAGGCCAAGGCCAACGGCAAGCACCAGGTGCAGGTGTTCACCGAGGCGCTCAACGCCGAGGCCAGCTACAAGCTGTTCGTGGAAAACAACCTGCGCCGCGCCCTGACCCAGAACGAACTGGACGTGTTCTACCAGCCCAAGCTGTGCCTGCGCAGCGGCCGCCTGCTCGGCCTGGAGGCCTTGCTACGCTGGAACCACCCGGAGCGGGGCATGATCCGCCCCGACCAGTTCATCAGCGTGGCCGAGGAAACCGGGCTGATCATCCCCATCGGCAAGTGGATCGCGCGCCAGGCCTGCCGCATGAGCCAGCTGCTGAGCACCGAGGGCATGGGCAACCTGCAGGTGGCGATCAACCTGTCGCCCAAGCAGTTCTCCGACCCGGAGCTGGTCAGCTCGATCGCCAACATCCTCAAGGAAGAAGCCCTGCCGCCACACCTGCTGGAACTGGAACTGACCGAGGGCCTGCTGCTCGAAGCCACCGAGGATACCCACCGCCAGCTCGACGAGCTCAAGCAACTGGGCCTGACCCTGGCCATGGACGACTTCGGCACCGGCTACTCCTCGCTCAGCTACCTGAAGAAATTCCCGATCGACATCATCAAGATCGACCGCAGCTTCATCCACGAGATCCCGGACAACCAGGACGATATGGAAATCACCTCGGCAGTGGTGGCCATGGCTCACAACCTCAAGCTCAAAGTGGTGGCCGAAGGCATCGAGACCGCCGAACAGCTGGCGTTCCTGCGCCGCCACCGCTGCGACGTCGGCCAGGGCTACCTGTTCGACCGGCCGATCCCCGGCAGCGAGCTGATCGAAAAACTCAAGCGCTATCCGCGTGGCCCAATCGCCTGACAGCGGCGAAACACTCGGGCACACTACGGGTCTACCCCCTACACATCCTGCCTTGAAGAGGAACCGCCCATGGTCCTGCGCTCGGAGATTCTGGTGAACAAAAACGTACTGCCTGCCGCCGAACAGGCGCTGCCGGGTCGCGAGACCCCGATGACGCTGCCCGAGAAGCATTTCGTGTTCGAAGACACCCCGCTGCTGGGCCCGTTCTTCGAAGACGTCGATTTCGCGATCTTCGGCCTGGGCTGCTTCTGGGGTGCCGAGCGGCGCTTCTGGCAGCGTGAAGGTGTGGTCAGCACCGTGGTCGGCTACGCCGGCGGTTTCACCCCCAACCCCACCTACGAAGAAGTCTGCTCGGGCCTGACCGGCCACACCGAAGTGGTGCTGGTGGTGTTCGACAAGGCCAAGGTCAGCTACCAGGACCTGCTGACCATGTTCTGGGAGCTGCACAACCCCACCCAGGGCATGCGCCAGGGCAACGACGTCGGCACCCAGTACCGTTCGGCCATCTACTGCACCAGCCCCGAACAGCTGGAACTGGCCGAGGCCAGCAGGCAGGCCTACCAGGCCGAGCTGAACAAGGCCGGTTTCGGCCAGATCACCACCGAGATCGCCCAGGCACCGACCGTGTACTTCGCCGAGGCCTATCACCAGCAGTACCTGGCCAAGAACCCGAATGGCTACTGCGGCATCGGCGGCACTGGCGTGTGCCTGCCACCCAGCCTGCAAGGCAACTGAGGCCACGCCATGAGCACACCGAGCATGACCCTGTTCCATGCCGCCGCCTCGCCGTTCGTGCGCAAGGTTCGCGTGCTGCTGCACGAAACCGGGCAGGCCGAGCGGGTAGCCCTGCATCCCGTCGACCTGAGCCCGATCAAGACCGATGCCGAGCTGAACCTGGGCAACCCGGCGGGCAAGATCCCGGCGTTGCGCCTGGAGGACGGCACGGTGCTGCATGACAGCCGCGTGATCGTCGAGTTTCTCGACCATCAGCATGTGGGCAACCCGCTGATCCCGCGCGAGGGCCCGGCGCGCTGGCGGCGCCTGACCCTGGCGTCGCTGGCCGATGCGATCATGGACGCGGCGGTGGTGGCGCGCTACGAGACCTTCCTGCGCCCTGAGGACAAGCGCTGGACGCCGTGGGTCGACGCCCAGCAGGACAAGATCCGGCGCGCGCTGGCGCACCTGGAAGACGAGCACCTGGCCGAACTGGCCTCGGTGTTCGACGTAGCGGCAATCGGGGTGGCCTGCGCGCTGGGCTACATCGACCTGCGCCTGCCGGACCTTGGCTGGCGCGAGCGCCAGCCGAACCTGGCAGCCTGGTATGCCGAGGTGAGTCAGCGCGAATCGATGCTAAAGACCGCCCCTTCTGTGGCCTGATCGGGCCTCATCACGGGTCAAGCTCACCCCCACAGATCTGCTGCTGCCGTTGAGGCTTGTACCGGACCTGTGGGAGCGGGCTTGACCCGCGATGAAGTCGACGCTGATCTCGGCAGCCCAGATCAACCTGATTTCCCCCACCATCACAGCCCCCAGCGTGCGTTCCTCTCTCAATCCGCTCATTTCAAGATCCCCTGCCCAACCTGATACCAGTCCAGGCGGCGTGTCAGCACCATGAACACCCCAAGCAGGCCGAACAGCAGCAACGAGCCCATCAGCAGCGCGTAGTCCTCGGCGCCCAGCAGCCCGTAGAGCATCGCGTACAGCACCAGCAAGCCCGCCGCAAACCCCAGCCCGCGCGCCAGGCTGCGCAGCACGTGGCACAGGTAGAAGCCGATCAGCAGCACGCAGCCGCCCGCCGACAGCGCATACGCCAACCCGAACCCCAGGTGCTCCGACAACGACAGCAACAGCAGGTAGAAGAACGCCAGGGCCACACCCACCAGCGCATACTGGATCGGGTGCACGCTGAGGTTCTTGAGAATCTCGAACAGGAAGAACCCGGCAAAGGTCAGCGCAATGAACAACAGCGCATACTTGATCGCCCGCTCGCTCTTGAGGTACTGGTCCACCGGGTCGACGAAGCTCACGCCGAAACTGCGCCCGTGAAAGTCGTCGCAGGCGTTGTTGACCACGCACTGGGTCAGCGCATCCTCCAGGTTGGTGGAGAAGAACGAGGTCTGCCAGCGCGCGCTGAAGCCGTGGGCGTCGATCTCGCGGCTGATGGGCAGGTAGTTGCCGATGAAGCTTGGATGCGGCCAGTTCGCCGCCATGTTCACCGTGGTGCTGCGCCCTACCGGCAGCACATGCAGGCGCCCGGTGCCCTGCAGGCTCAGGTCGAAGGCGTAGTCCAGGCGGGTCTCGGCGCGGCCGTCGAGGTCGGGCAGCGTCACGTGCACACCGCCGCCCAGCCAGCCCAGCCCCGTGCCCGCGGCGAAGGCCAGCGACTGGCCATTCACGTTCAGTTCCAGGCTCTTCTCGATACCGCGGATATCGCTGATGCCCACGGCCAGAAACGCCGGGTCGAAGCGGTAATCGTCGAAGTCTTCGGTGATGCCCCACTGCGCCGGCACCTTGAATTGCCCGCTGATGCGGTTGTCGGCGTGGAACAGGCGCGCCTGGTAGATGCCCCGCGAACGCAGCTCGGTGTCGACCTTGGCGTCGACCTCCAGGGTCTCGGGCAGAAAGTACAGATGCCCGGCCACCGTGCTGGTCTGCTGCTGGGTGCTGCCATCCACGGTTTTCCAGGTGCGCTGGATCTTGCGGTACGGCACCACCAGCAACGGCCCGCTGATCTGCTGGCTGTAGCTGGAGCTCTGGGCGATGTCCTCGACCACACTGTCGCGCTGCTGCTGGCGGTCCTGGATCAGGCCGCCGATCATCAGCAGGGGTATCAGCAGCAACACGATCAGAAAGGCGATGGCGCCCAGTTTGATGCTCAGGGTTCGGTTCATGGGCAATGGCTCCGGTTTCGATGGAGCCAGTCTGCCCGCCGTGCATGGAGCGGGTTGGGCGCTTGTGTGGAGTTATGTGGAGAGTGCGTGGAGCTCAGCCCAGCCGCTCGTTGGGCAGCCACAGGCGCACCCGCACGCCGTCCTCGACGTTGGCCACCTCCAGCGAGCCGCCATGCAGCTGCATCACTTCCTCGACGAAGTTCAGCCCAAGGCCTGTGCTCTTGCGCCCCGTGCCCGGGCGCGGCAGCGAGTAGAAGCGCTCGCTGAGCCGGCCCAGGGCATAGTCCGGGATCGCCGCCCCCTGGTTGTACAGGCTCAGCGCCAGCCGTGGGCCCCGTGTCTCCAGGTCGACCACCAGCAGGCCGCCCGGCGGGGTGAAGTCCAGGGCGTTCTCCAGCAGGTTGCCGATGGCCTGGCGCAGCAGAAACGGCTCGCACAGCAGCCGTACGCTGGCCGGTACCCGCTGGCGCACCTGCAGGCCGGCGCTTTCGATGCGCGCGCTCTGGGCCAGCAGCACCTCGTCCACCAGCGCCGCCAGTGGCACCTGCTGCTGGTCTTCCAGGCCCTGGCGCTGCTCGACCTGGGCCAGGTCCAGCAGCCGCTCGATCAACTGCTGCATGCGCGCGCTCTCGCTTTCGATATTGCTGGCAAAGCGTTGGCGCTGCTCGTCGCTCATCGGCCCCTGCAGCAGCTCGCTGGCCCCGCGAATCGCCGCCAGCGGGCTTTTCAGCTCGTGGGTCAGGGTGTGCACGTAGCGCTCCACATACGCCCTGCCCTCCAACTGCGTGCGCATGCGCTCCACCGCACCGGCCAGTTGCGCCAGCTCGCCGCCGCGGTAATGCGGCAAGGCCACGCGTTCACCCTCGCTGACCGCCTGCGCATAGCGCGTCAGCCGACGCAGCGAGCGCGCCAGCCACCACGACAGCCCGGCGCCCACCAGCAGGCCCAGCACGATCAGGCCAAGGCCCAGGTTGAACAGGCGCCGCTCGGAGCGATCGATGTACGGCTGCAACGACTTGTTCGGCTTGGCCACGGTGACCACGCCGATGATCTTGCCGGCATCGATGATCGGCGCCGCCACGTGCATCACCGACGACTCCGGGTCGTCCGGATCGCTGCGGGTGGAGCGGGCGCCATACTCGCCGCGCAGGGTCAGGTACACGTCGTTCCAGCGCGAATAGTCCTGGCCCAGGGCTTCGCCGCTGGAGTCGAGCAACACCTTGCCGTTGGCGTCGGTGACGTAGATGCGGTGGTTGACCTCGTTCTTGGCCAGGCCCCAGATATCGGCCCTGGGCTGGCGCTTGCCGTAAGCCTTGAGCAGCTCGGGCAGCCGGCCCTGGCCGAGGGTGCCGGCCTTGACCTCGTCGCGCAGAATCTCGGCCAGCAGGTTGGCGGTGTCCACCAGGGTTTCCTCGGTGGACTGGCGCACACCCGGGCGCACCTGTTCGCGCACGGTGTTGAGGATGAAGTAGCCGGTCAGCCCGACGAACAGGAAGTACACCAGGAAGATGCGGATGCCCAGGCGCATCAGCTGTGCCCGGGGCTGTAGCTGTAGCCCAGGCCGCGGTGGGTCTGGATAGGTTCGGCGTCGGCCTGCACGGTGCGCAGCTTGGCGCGCAGGCTCTTGATGTGGCTGTCGACGTTGCGCTCGTAGCCGGCCTCGGCCGGCACGCCGGTGGCATCCAGCAGTTGTTCGCGGCTGAACACCCGTTCGGGTTGTTCGAGCAGGCATTGCAGCAGGCGAAATTCGTGCCGGGTGAGGTTGAGCGATTGACCGCGATAGCTGATCTGCAGGCGCTGGGAGTCGATGCTGAAGGGCGTTTCGGGGGCCTCGGGTTCGCTGCGCGGGGTCATGCGCTTGAGGATGGCGCGTACCCGCGCCGCCACTTCACGCGGGCTGAAGGGTTTGACCACATAGTCGTCGGCACCGATCTCCAGGCCCACCACGCGGTCGATCTCCCCATCGCGGGCGCTGAGGAACATCACCGGTACCTCGCTGAAGCGGCGCAGCTGGCGGCAGGTTTCGAAGCCGTTGATATCCGGCAGGCCGATATCGAGGATGATCAGGTCAGCCGGGCGCTGACGCTGCTGCTCCAGCGCGGCGCTGCCCAGGGTCACCCATTCGGTGCTGTGACCGTCGCCTTGCAGGGCAAAGATCAGGGTGTCGGCGATGGCCGCTTCGTCTTCGACAATCAGTATGTGGGGCATGGGCGGTGCAGGCCTGGCAGGTTTGGGTGCACTTGTAGGGGATTATCCCTCGACTGACAAGGCCCTGTCGCCGCTCAAGCCCGCTCCCACGGGAGAACGACGGCCCTTGTGGGAGCGGGCTTGAGCCGCGATGGATTCAACTCAGCATTCAGGCTTGCCCGCCGTGAACCGGCGCGCCGGGTTCACCGCCGCGCCGAACTCGCGCAGCGCCTTGGCCCCGATCAGCAGCGGGTAGTTGAAGCTGCTGCGGTCGGTCAGGTTGACCTCCACCGTGCGCTTGACGTCGCCCAGGCACAACTCCAGCTCCACCACCGGACGCTTGGCCGGGTCGGGTGCTTCGCCGTCCTCGTCTTCATCGGCGCGGCTCTTGATCTTGCTGATGCGCGCCACCTTGTGTTCATACACCTTGCCGTCGGCATCCTTGGTCGCCAGGCGGAACCGCACCCAGTCCTCACCATCGCGCTTGAAGCGCTCGATGTCCTTGGCCGACAGCGACGCGGTCAGCGCGCCGGTGTCCATCTTGGCCTTGAACGTCTGGTCGAGGTCCGCCACGCCAATGTATTCATAACGGCCATACAGGGTCGGCTCGGCGGCCATCACCGGCAAGGCCAGCAGGGAAAGCAGTGCAAGTACGGATTTCACCGGGTCAGCTTCCTTGAGAAAAGTCTGTGTTTAGACTGCCGCAGCAGCATAGGTTCGTCGCCACAGGGTATTCAACACAATGTGAAACATTTGTCCGCGCCGTGGGCTGCCCAGAGTTTGGCCTGAACCGAATCCCTGCTTATCATGGCCGACCGCCTAACCGAAAATCAGAGTTTTCTTATGCGCCGCCTGCTTACCGGCAGTCTTGTGACCCTGCTGCTCTTGCTCAACACCCTGGTGCTGATCGGCCCGTTGCTGGTCTTCGCCTTGCTCAAGCTGGTACTGCCCGGCCGCTACCGCGACTACGCCTCGTGGGCGGTGATGTGGATCGCCGAGACCTGGGCCGAGATCGACAAGCTGATCTTCGCCCTGTGCATCCCCACCCGCTGGGACGTGCGCGGCGCCGCCGACCTGCGCCTGGACACCTCCTACCTGATGGTCAGCAACCACCAGAGCTGGGTGGATATTCCCGCGCTGATCCAGGTGTTCAACCGGCGCATTCCGTTCTTCAAGTTCTTCCTGAAAAAGGAACTGATCTGGGTGCCGTTCCTGGGCCTGGCCTGGTGGGCGCTGGACTACCCGTTCATGAAGCGCTACAGCAAGGCCTTCCTCGAACGCCACCCGCACCTCAAGGGCCAGGACCTGGAGATCACCAAGGCCGCCTGCGAGCTGTTCAAGCGCCAGCCGGTGACCGTGGTCAACTACCTCGAAGGTACCCGCTTCACCCCGGCCAAGCGCGATGCCCAGGGCTCGCCGTTCCGTCACCTGCTCAAGCCCAAGGCCGGCGGCGTGGCGTTCGTGCTCGCCGCGCTGGGCGAACAGCTCGACGCCCTGCTCGACGTGACCCTGGTGTACCCCGGCGACACCGCGCCGGGGTTCTGGGACCTGGTCAGCGGTGCAGTGCCGCGAGTGATCGTGGACATCCAGGTACGCGCACTGGACCCGGCCCTGTGGCGCGGCGACTACGAGAACGACCCGCAATTCCGGCGCAGCGTACAGGACTGGGTCAACCAGCTGTGGCACGACAAGGACGCGCGCATCGAGCAACTGCGCCAGGAGCTGCGCCGCTAGCCGATGATCGCGTGGGGCACGAAGCGGCTGCTGTCCTTGGTGATCAGCGAGTTGTCCTCGCGAATGCCGATGCCTGCCGGCTGATCGCCAACCACCCAGCTGCCGATCACCGTGTGGCTGCCGGCAAACCGTGGCAAGGCATGAAACTGCTGGATCACGTGGGGGCCACTGCCATACGGCCCCTCCTCCTTCACCCGCTGCCCGTCAGGGGTATGAATCTCCACATTCGCCCCCTCCCGCGAGAAGAACGGCTTGCGCACCCACCCCGGCGCCAGCGGCCGTTCGGGCGTGGCGTCGATGAATGCGGGCAGCAGGTTCGGGTGCCCTTCGTGCTGCTCCCACAGCAGCGCCAGCATGCCCTTGTTCGACAGCAGCGCCTTCCAGGGCGGCTCGACGAACAGCGTGCCGCTGCCGGCAATCGCCGGGCCGTAGCGGTCGTGGAACATGTCTTCCCACGGGTAGAGCTTGAACAGGCTGGGGATCGGCGCCCCACTGCGGTCGATGAAACGCCCGGCCGGGTTCAGGCCGATGTCTTCCACATCGATCAGGCGTGTATCGAGCCCGGCAGCGGTGGCAATGTCGCACAGGTACTGCACCGTGCCACGATCCTCCAGCGAGTCCCTGACCGAGGCAAAGTAGAACGGCGTGGCAAAGGTGTTGGCGCCGAACACCTGGCCGAGTTTCTCTTCAAGGCTGTTGAACTGGTCGGCATCGGCCGGCAGTACGCCGCGCTGCATCTGCTGCTCAAGCCACAGGTACTGGAAGAAGCCGGCCTCGTACAGCGAGGTGGGTGTGTCGTAGTTGGCTTCCAGCAGCTTGGCCGGGCCATGGCCGTCGTAGCTCAGGTCCATGCGCCCGTAGAAATGCGGGTGCCCGTCGCGCCATGAGCGGCGGATCAG
Source organism: Pseudomonas palmensis (assembly GCF_049942755.1). Taxonomy (NCBI): domain Bacteria; kingdom Pseudomonadati; phylum Pseudomonadota; class Gammaproteobacteria; order Pseudomonadales; family Pseudomonadaceae; genus Pseudomonas; species Pseudomonas palmensis. The sequence goes on along the minus strand of NZ_CP187958.1, from coordinate 2,665,691 downwards.
GTCACGGTAGTCACGCGGGATGGCCAGGCGGTCGAGCAGTTCTTCGCTGTCCACCGCCCGCGCCACCAGGTCCATGCACAGCTCGTGCAACTGGCGGGTGGGTTCTTCGAGGTCGTCCTCGATCTGGCGCAGGGTGAACTGGTAGCACGCCGACTCGTCCCAGTACGGCTCGTCGCCGAAGGTGTGGAACCTGAAGCCGTAGTGTTCGGCGGTGGCTTTCCAGTCCGCGCGCGGGGTGCAGGCAATACGTTTCATCGCCCGCCCTCAGGAACCGAAACCGAAGCCGCCACGGCCTGGTACATGGGCCGCGAAGCCGGGGTGGCTGCCCACCGTCCAGGGCCGTGCCGAGGCCATGAAGCGCGCCGGCAGCACCGACGCATGGGCATCGGCACCAGCCCCGCCGTTGAAACGGCTGGACGGCGCGTGGTCCTCGACCAGCCCGGCATACTGGTTGCCGCTGTTGACCTGGTCGGTCAGCGAGCTGGCCCTGAACCCGTCGCGCCCTTCACGCTCGTGGTAGATCGCCTCCGACAGGTAGCGCGGCTCGACATTGACGTAGTCGTAGCGGCCACCGCCGCCGCCATACACGGCCGACGAGGTGGTGCTGGAGGTCTGGCTCAGCCCGTCGTCATACACCTGGCGCTCGGTGGTCAGGGCGAAGCCTTGCATGCGCGGCATGTGAAAGCTCGCGCCCTGACCTGGCTCGCACTGCTCGAAGCTGGCCAGGCAGTCTTCCAGGCGGGTGAAGCGTGGGGCGTTGGCGTCGTGGTGCTGGCGGGCGACGTTCCAGGCGTTGTCGCACACCGAACGGCTTACCCCGGCCAGGGTGCAGCTGTCGACGTCCTGGTAACGCTTGACCTCGCTGACCACGCGGGTGGCGCTGCGATCACTGTCACAGGCGGCCAGCGCCAGCGGCAGGCTGCCCAGGGCAATCAGCCGAATGCTCGTGCTGCGTTTCATGGCTGTGCTCCGCTGTCAGGCCGCTGGGGTCATGCACGCGGCATTGAGCATGCCGATGCCGATGGCCACGGCGGCCAGCAGGATGGCGGCCGCGTTTTCCTGACGGCGGATACGCTCGTCCATGCCCTTGACCACCACGCTGACCACCACGAACGCGAGCAACTGCACGGCGCCGGCGATCACCGACCACAGCAGGAAGTCGAGCAGCGAGATCGAATGGGAGATGGCCCCGGACACGGGGATGGCGAAACCCAGCAGCGCCCCGCCCAGGGCGATGGCGGCAGCGCTGTTGCCTTCGCGGATCAGGGCAAATTCGTTGTAGGGGGTCAGGCGGGTATAGATGAACGCATAGAGTGCGAACAGCACGGCGGCGCCGGCCATGTAGAACAGAAAACCCAGCACGGCATCGGCCGGCAGGGACATCTTCAGGGCATCCATGAACATCGGGGTCGCACTTCCTTGCTTGAACGGGGCGGGACATATACCACACCGCCCCGCCTCGGCAAACCGCCGGCTTACACCGAAGGCACGGCGGCCGGGGTGCCCCAGATGCCGCCCAGGCTCTGCAGCAGCGAACCGGCCACGCCCTGCTGGCCCAGGTACTGCAGGATCAGCGGGGCGAACTGGGCGATCATGCCGGTGTTCATGCCCAGGGCGCCGAAGGCGTTGTTCAGGTCGTCGGTGTCCTTGACGTTGCCCAGTGCGTTGCTCAGGGCCGAGGAATTGCCGCTCTTGCCGAGCAGCTCGCCCAGGCCGCTGAGGCCGCCCAGGGCATTGTCGCCGGACAGCAGGTCAAGGCCGGGCACGGCCTTGCTCAGTTGGGAGTAGTCGCTGCTGCTGAGCTGATGCCTGGCCAAGCCCAGCAGCGCGCCGGTGCCGCCAATGGCCTGTTCGGGGGTGATATCGAGTTGGTCGCCCAGGGTATTGAGCAGGTTGGCCGAGGGGGCCGGGGCTTGAACGGCAGCGTCCTGCTGTTTGTTGCCTTGCATGGCAGACACGGCGTTGGCGGCATCGTTGAGATTGAAGGCCAGGGCCGAGGTGGTGGCGAGTGCCAGCAGGGAGAGCAGTGCGAAACGTTTCATGGGGCGGACCTCGTAGGAAAGCGAGGTTTCGACCCGTATCTGCGGCGAATGTTCCGCCGTCATCGCCTGTAGGAGCCGGCCTTGCCGGCGAAAGCAGCACCGCGATATCCAGAGGTACGCGGTGGCCGCTTTCGCCAGCAAGGCTGGCTCCTGCAACAGATGGCAACCCGCCCTACGGCAAGGCGTACGCAATCACGTAATCACCCCGATCCGGCGACTGACGCGCACCGCCAGCACTGATCAGGATGTATTGCTTGCCGGTCTTGGGCGACACGTAGGTCATCGGCCCCGACTGGCTGCCCACCGGCAGACGCGCCTTCCAGATCTCGTTGCCGTTGCCCGAGTCGAACGCACGCAGGTAGAAGTCCTGGGTGCCGGCAAAGAACAGCAGGCCCGACTGGGTCGACAGCGAAGCGCCCAGGGTCGGCATGCCGATCGGGATCGGCAGGTGCATGCGGATGCCCAGCGGCCCGGTGTCCTGCACGGTACCGACCGGCACCTGCCACATCAGTTTCCTGGTCTTCAGGTCGATGGCCGACATGGTGCCGAACGGCGGCTTCTGGCACGGAATACCGGCCGCGGACAGGAAGCGCTGGCGCATCGCGCCATACGGCGTACCGTCCTGCGGCACCACACCCATCTCGATGCCGCTGGCACCTTTGGGAATGTCTGCACGCGGGATCATGTAGTTGGCCAGGCCCAGACGCATGTCGTTGACGAACATGTAGTTGCTGGTCGGGTCGACCGACACGCTACCCCAGTTCATGCCACCCAGCGAGCCGGGGAACTGCAACGCCGGGTCCAGCCCTGGCGGGGTGTACACACCCTCGTGGCGCATGCCCTTGAACGAGATGCGGCACAGCAACTGGTCGAACGGGGTCGCGCCCCACATGTCCGACTCTTTCAGGGTCTGGTTGCCGATCGACGGCATCTCTACCGAGAACGGCTGGGTCGGCGAATAACGCTCGCCCGGCACGTTGCCCTGGGGCACCGGCTTCTCTTCGACCTTGGCAATCGGCACGCCGGTTTCACGGTTGATCACGAAGATCTCGCCCTGCTTGGTCACCTGTGCCAGCGCCGGTTGCACGCCACCCTTGTCATCCGGGATGTCGTACAGCAGCGGCTGGGCCGGCAGGTCGAAGTCCCACAGGTCGTGGTGGGTGGTCTGGAAGTGCCAGCGCACCTGGCCGTTCTTCACGTCCAGCGCCACGATCGAGGAGCTGTACTTGTCGTCCAGTTCGGTACGGGTGCCGGCGAAGAAGTCCGGGGTGGCGTTGCCGGTCGGCAGGTACACCAGGCCCAGCTTGGCGTCATAGGACATCGCCGACCACACGTTGGGCGTGCCACGGGTGTAGGTCTGGCCTTCGGGCGGACGCTTGGTGATGTTCGGGTTGCCCGGGTCCCAGGCCCAGGCCAGCTCGCCGGTACGCACGTCATAGGCACGCACCACGCCCGGCGGTTCGCCGGTGGAGAAGTTGTCGGCCACGCGGCCACCGACGATCACCACATCGCCGGCCACCAGCGGGGTGGAGGTCTGCTGGTAGTAGCCCGGCTTGATCTCGCCCATGTCGACGCTCAGGTCGACCACGCCGTTATCGCCAAAGTCGGCACATGCTTCGCCGTTTTCGGCGTTGATCGCGATCAGGCGGGCATCGCCGGTGGGCAGGAACAGGCGCTTGGCGCAGGCCTGCGGGCCGGCATCGGCGGCCAGCGGGGTTTCGGAGTAGCCCAGGCCACGGCAACGCTGCCAGTTCGGCGCGCTGCCCTTGGGGTCGAACATCCAGCGCTGCTTGCCGGTGTCCACGTCCAGGGCGAAGACCTTGCCGTAGGCGGTGCAGGAATACAGGGTGTCGCCGATCTGCAGCGGCGTGTTCTGGTCTTCGGCACCGGCGCCGGTGCTTTGCGGCACGTCACCGGTATGGAAGGTCCAGGCCACCTGCAGCTTGTCGACGTTGCCCTTGTTGATCTGGTCCAGCGCGGCAAAGCGGTTGCCGGCGGTGGTGTTGCCCCAGTGCGCCCAGTCCTTCTGCTCGGTGCCCGGCTTGACCGGCTGCACCGCAGGCTCGCTGCTGGCGGTGACCACGTGGGTGGGCACGAACATGTAGCCCAGGGTGGCGACCACGCCAACGGCCAGCACACCGGCCACCGCGAACGCGCCACGCCCGGCCGCACGACCGTCGGCGCGTTGCAGGCTCGGGAACACCAGCGCGATGACCAGGCCGATCACGGCAAAGGTCAGTACCCGCGAGACCAGCGGCCAGAAGTCCAGGCCGGCATCCCACACCGCCCAGATCGCGGTGAGTACCAGGGCCACCGCGTACAGCCAGGCGCCCGACGGCTTGCGCCGCGCGATCAGCACACCGCTGACCAGCATCGCCAGGCCCATCAGAAGGAAGTACCAGCTACCACCGAGGCTGCTCAGGTACGCACCGCCCCCTGCCAGCACCAGGCCGATCAGGGCGATCAGGATGCCCAGACCTCCCAGCAGCCACTTTGCGGTGCCCGGAGCACCTGCCTGTTCGTTCATGTGATTACCGTCCTAAACGTAGTGAAAAACCACCGTCAACAGTTGGCCGACCCAATCCCGAGCATAGTCGGCGCATTTAGGTAGCTTGCTTGTTAACCAGTTAGTACGTTTAAGGGTAACAAAAAATTGCGGGCTACTGCGACAATTTGTCTGTCAGCCCGGCTTCAGGGGCCTGAAACCGGGTAGACATTGGTCTTACGCTGCGCTGAACAGCGTGTGCGGGTCGATCACGAATTTCTTCGGCACGCCGGCATCGAACTCGCCGTAGCCCTCGGGCGCCTGATCCAGGCTGATGACCTGCACGCCGACCACCTCGGCGATGTTGATGCGGTCCCACATGATGGCCTGCATCAGGGCGCGGTTGTACTTCATCACCGGGGTCTGCCCGGTGTGGAAGCTGTGGGACTTGGCCCAGCCCAGGCCGAAACGGATGCTCAGGCTGCCCATCTTGGCTGCGGCATCCACCGCGCCCGGGTCTTCGGTCACGTACAGGCCGGGGATGCCGATCTTGCCGGCGACCCGCACCACCCCCATCAGCGAGTTGAGCACCGTGGCCGGCGCTTCGTGCTGGGCCCCGGCATGCCCGTGGCCACGGGCTTCGAAGCCCACCGCATCGACCGCGCAGTCCACCTCCGGCTCTCCCAGCAGGTTGGCGATCTGTTCGTGCAGCGGGGTGTCCTGGGACAGGTCGGCGACCTCGAAGCCCTGGGCCTTGGCATGGGCCAGACGTACCGGGTTCACATCACCGATGATCACCACCGCCGCGCCCAGCAGCCGCGCCGAGGCGGCAGCGGCCAGGCCGACCGGGCCGGCACCGGCCACGTACACCGTGCTGCCGGGGCCGACACCTGCGGTGACCGCACCGTGGTAGCCGGTGGGCAGGATGTCGGAGAGGCAGGTCAGGTCGCGGATCTTCTCCATGGCCTTGTCGCGGTCGGGCAGCTTGAGCAGGTTGAAGTCGGCGTAGGGCACCAGCACATACTCGGCCTGCCCGCCGGTCCAGTCGCCCATGTCGACATAGCCGTAGGCGCCGCCGGCGCGGGCCGGGTTGACGCTCAGGCACACGCCGGTGTGTTGTTCCTTGCACGAGCGGCAGCGCCCGCAGGCCACGTTGAACGGCACCGAGACCAGGTCGCCCAGTTGCAGGTTCTCGACGTCACGGCCTTTCTCGATGACCTCGCCGGTGATTTCGTGCCCCAGCACCAGGCCGGTCTGGGCGGTGGTACGACCGCGCACCATGTGCTGGTCGGAGCCGCAGATGTTGGTGGAGACCACCCGCAGGATCACGCCGTGTTCGATCTTGCGCCCACGTGGGTCCTGCATTTTGGGATAGGGGATTGTTTGCACCTCGACCTTGCCTGCGCCCAGGTACACCACACCACGATTGCCAGACATGCTTTCACCTCGCTCGATTGTTGTTATGTCGCGCTGAATGTTCTGTCCGTCTTTCGGGCCTCATCGCGGGTCAAGCCCGCGATGCGCCCGCTACAGCACCACCGTGCGATTGGCGTTCAAAAACACCCGCCGCTCGATGTGATACCCCACCGCCCGCGCCAACGTCAGGCATTCGATATCGCGCCCGCGGGCAATCAGGTCTTCAGGGTAGTGGCTGTGATCCACGGCTTCCACGCCCTGGGCAATGATCGGGCCCTCGTCCAGGTCGTTGTTGATGTAATGCGCCGTGGCCCCCACCAGCTTCACGCCCTTGTTGTAGGCCTGGTGATACGGCTTGGCGCCCTTGAACCCCGGCAGCAGCGAGTGATGGATGTTGATCGCCCAGCCATCCAGGCGTCGGCACAGCTCCGGCGACAGCACCTGCATGTAGCGCGCGAGGATCACCAGCTCGGCGCCGGACGCCTCGATCACCTGCAGCACCTTGCGCTCCTGCGCCGGCTTGTCCTGCGGGTCGAGGGCAAAGTGGTAATAGGGGATGCGGTGCCAGTGCGCCAGCGGCTCCAGGTCCGGGTGGTTGGAAATCACCGCCACCACGTCCATCGCCAGCTGGCCGATGCGCTGGCGGTACAGCAGATCGTTGAGGCAATGATCGGCCTTGGACACCATGATCACCACCTTGGGCCGGTGCCTGGGCGCAGTCAGCTCGAAGGTCATGCCGAACGCTTCGCCACGGGCGGCCAGGCCTGCGCGAAAGGCCTGCTCGTCGAATGCCTCGGGCTGGCGAAACTCCACCCGTATGAAGAACCGCGCCGACAGCCGGTCATCGAACGAATGATGCTCGGTGACGTAGCACTGCTGCTCGTACAGGTAGCGCGTCACCGCGTCCACCGTACCCAGCAGGCTGGGGCAGTCGGCGGTAAGGATCCAGGTGTCCGGCGCACGGCTCATGAGGCGATGCTCAGGCCATGTTCGGCGCAGGCATCCTGCAGCCACAGCCACCAGTAGTCGCTGAAGCTGCGCCGGATCAGCAGCTCCCAGGTGTCCTCGCCGGTGCGCCGGATCACCAGCTGGGACTTGGCGAACACCGTGCCCACCGCCTTGCCCACCGGGAAGTTGTTGGGGTGCACGTCGTAGCTGGTGGACTTCATCAGCACCTCGCGCACCCTGGGCCCGCTCAGTTCGAGCAGGGTCTGTCCGCCGCTGACGTTGACCACCTGGATGTGTTGCCCGTCGAGGGCTTCGCGCAGCTTCTGCTCGGCGGCCAGCTCCTCGCCACCGGGCACGATCAGCAGCCACTCGTCGGGGCCCATCCACTGCAGCGAGGTCTCGCCACTGGCGACCACGGTGAGTGCGACCGGCAGTTCCAGGCCCAGCGCCTGTTGCACGCCGCTGACGAAAGCCGGGTCGTGGGCGTTGCCGCGCAGAGTCAGGTGGCCGAGGAACTTCTTCTCGCGCAGGGTCACGCCGGGGTTCTTGCGGCCCTTGCCGACCAGGCTGGGCAGGTCGGCGTGATGCAGGGGTGATTCGGCCCTGGCATCAGTCTCGGGGCGTTGCGGGTAGACGTTGATTGCGCTCATTACATACCTGCCTTGAATTCAGTAGTGCTGTGATCTCTTTGTAGGAGCCGGCCTTGCCGGCGAAGCCCGCGACGCGGTTGCAACCCGGTGCGCGGTGGTCGCTTCGCCAGCAAGGCTGCTCCTGCAACCATCAGATGTTCTGCCGCTCACCCTTCGGATCAAAGAACACCGAGGCGCAGATCTCGGCCTCGATCACGCTGCCATCGGCCTGCGGCGAAAACACCCGCTCGCCCATGCGTTTGAGCCCGCCCTTGACCACCCCCATGGCAAACGAATAGCCCAGCGAGTTGCTCGCGTAGCTCGAGGTCACGTGCCCCACCATGTCCATCGGAATCGGCTGTTTGGGGTCCAGCACCAGCTGCGCGCCCTCGGGCAACCATTGGCTCGGGTCCACCGGCTTGAGCCCCACCAGCTGCTTGCGGTTCTCGCGCACGCAGTCTTCCCGGTTCATGCCGCGCCAGCCGATCCACGAGAACGGCTTGGTGCGCCCCACGCACCAACCCATGTTCAGGTCGTCCGGGGTCATCGAGCCGTCGGTGTCCTGGCCGACAATGATGAAACCCTTCTCGGCGCGCAGCACGTGCATGGTCTCGGTGCCATAGGGGGTGAGGTTGTACGGCTTGCCAGCGGCGACGATCTGCTCCAGCACGCCCATCGCGTAATTGGCCTGCACGTTCACTTCATACGACAGCTCGCCGGTGAACGAGATGCGGAACACCCGCGCCGGCACCCCGCCCACCAGGCCCTCCTTCCAGCTCATGAACGGGAAGGCGTCCCTGTCCAGGTCGATGTCGGTCACTTCAGCCAGCAGCTTGCGGCTGTTGGGCCCCGACAGGGTCAGCGTGGCCCAGTGGTCGGTGACGGAGGTGAAGTACACCTTCAGCTCTGGCCATTCGGTCTGCTGGTAGATCTCCAGCCATTGCAGCACCCGCGCCGCGCCGCCGGTGGTGGTGGTCATCAGGAAGTGGTTGTCGCCCAGGCACGCGGTCACGCCATCGTCGAAGACCATGCCGTCTTCCTTGCACATCAGGCCGTAGCGCGCCTTGCCCACGTCGAGCTTGGTCCAGGCGTTGGTGTAGATGCGGTTGAGGAACTCACGGGCGTCCGGGCCCTGGATGTCGATCTTGCCCAGGGTCGAGGCATCCAGCAGGCCGACGCTGTCGCGCACCGCCTTGCATTCGCGGGCCACCGCCGCCTGCAGGTCTTCGCCGCCGCGGGGGAAATACCACGGGCGCTTCCACTGGCCGACGTCCTCGAACTCGGCGCCGTTCTTCACATGCCAGGCATGCAGCGCGGTGAAGCGCACCGGCTCGAACAGGTGGCCGCAATGGCGCCCGGCCACCGCGCCGAAGGTCACCGGCGTGTAGTTGGGGCGAAACATGGTGGTGCCCATCTGCGCAATGCCGATGCCCAGCGAGCGTGCGGCGATCGCCAGCCCGTTGATGTTGCCCAGCTTGCCCTGGTCGGTGCCGAACCCCAGCGCGGTGTAGCGCTTGACGTGCTCCACCGACTCGAAGCCTTCGCGGGTGGCCAGTTCGATGGCGGCCGCAGTCACATCGTTCTGCTGGTCGACGAACTGCTTGGGTGCCCGCGCGGTGTTGCGGTCATGGGGCACCTGGAACAGCGCCACGGTAGGCTCCTCCGGACGCACCAGCACCTTGGGCAGAACGCCCTCCACTGCCTTGAAACCGGCCTCGGTGGCCGCACGCACGCCGCCTTCGAACCCGTCGGCCAGCGCATCGCCCAGGGCGAACACGCCATTGACGCCACCCACGCACACGCGCTTCTGCGGCGCGTCGCCGGGCACGAAGCCGAGAATGTCGTCGCGCCACAGCGGCTTGCCGCCCAGGTGCGAAGCCAGGTGCACCACCGGGCTGTAGCCGCCCGACGTCGCCACCAGGTCGCAGTCCAGCCATTCGCCGGGGCTGGTGACCTGGTGTGCGGCCACGTCGATGGCTGCCACCCGCGCTGCCGTCACATGCTTGCTGCCGCGCGCCTCGATCACCGCGCTGGAGGTGAGGATGCGAATGCCCTTGGCACGTGCCTCCTCCACCAGCGAGCCACGCGGGTTGTGCCGCGCATCGGCGACCGCGACCACCTTGAGCCCGGCGTCGTGCCAGTCCAGCGCCACGCGATAGGCGTGATCGTTGTTGGTCGACAGCACCAGCTTGCGCCCCGGCGCCACGCCATAACGGCGCACGTAGGTAGATACCGCGCCGGCGAGCATGTTGCCCGGCACATCGTTGTTGCCGTACACCAGCGGCCGCTCGTGGGCACCGGTGGCCAGCACCACACGCCCGGCGCGCACACGGTGCATGCGCTGGCGCACCTGGCCGATGGGTGCGCGGTCGCCCAGGTGATCGGTGAGGCGCTGGTGGATCGTGAGGAAGTTGTGGTCGTAGTAGCCGTTGACCGTGGCCCGCGCCAGCAAGGTGACCTCGGGCATGCCCTGCAGCTCGTCGATCACCTTGGCCACCCACTCGGCGGCGGGCTGGCCGTCGAGGGTCTCACGGGTATCGAGCAGGCTGCCGCCGAACTCCTCCTGCTCGTCGGCCAGGATCACCCGCGCCCCGCTGCGCCCGGCTGCCAGTGCCGCAGCCAGCCCGGCGGGGCCTGCGCCGACCACCAGCACATCGCAGTGGTGGTTCATGTAGTCGTAGCTGTCCGGGTCGTTTTCCAGCGGCGAACGGCCCAGGCCCGCGGCCTTGCGGATGTACTTCTCGTAGGTCATCCAGAACGACTGCGGGTACATGAACGTCTTGTAGTAGAACCCCGGCGGCATCAGCTTGCCGCCGACCTTGCCGAGGATGCCCATCACGTCGGTGTTCACGCTGGGCCAGCCGTTGGTGCTGGTGGCCACCAGCCCGGCGTACAGCGCCTGCTGGGTAGCGCGCACGTTGGGTACCTGGGTGGCCTCGCTGGCACCGATCTGCAGGATCGCGTTGGGCTCTTCGCTGCCGGCGGCGATGATGCCGCGTGGGCGCGAGTACTTGAAGCTGCGCCCCACGATGTCGACGCCATTGGCCAGCAGCGCGGCGGCCAGGGTGTCGCCCTGGTAGCCCTGGTAGCGCTGGCCGTTGAAGGTGAAGTCGAGGACCTGGCTGCGGTCGATACGACCGCCGTTGGGCAGACGATAGCGCTGGCTCATACCTTTTCTCCCTGGCCGGTGACAGCCAGCTGCGGGGCGTTTTCCTGGGCGCGCGCCTGGGGCCTGGCACCAATCGGATAGGTTTCGAGAATCTCGTAGGTCACGGTGTCGCGGGTGGCGTTGAAGTACTGGCGGCAGCCCGCGGCATGGATCCACAGCTCGTGGTGCAGGCCGCGCGGGTTGTCACGAAAGAACAGGTAGTCGCCCCACTGCTCGTCGGTGCAGGCACTCGGGTCCAGCGGGCGCGGAATGTGGGCCTGGCCGGCGGCATGGAATTCTTCCTCGGAGCGCAGTTCGCCGCAGTGGGGACAGAAGATGTGCAACATGGAATGTCTCCTGTTAGTGGGCGACAGCGGCAGCGCCGTGCTCGTCGATCAGGGCGCCGTTATGGAAACGGTCGATGGAAAACGGCTTGGCCAGTGCATGCATCTCGCCGGTGGCCAGGCTTGCGGCGAACACGTGGCCCGAGCCCGGCGTGGCCTTGAAACCGCCAGTGCCCCAGCCGCAGTTGAAGAACATGTTAGCCACCGGGGTCTTGGAGATGATCGGGCAGGCGTCCGGGGTGGTGTCGACGATGCCGCCCCACTGGCGGTTCATGCGCACCCGCGACAGGATCGGGAACATCTCGACGATGGCCTGCAGGGTATGTTCGATCACCGGGTACGAACCGCGCTGGCCGTAACCCACCCAGCCGTCGATGCCGGCGCCGATCACCAGGTCGCCCTTGTCCGACTGGCTGATGTAGCCGTGCACCGCGTTGGACATGATCACGCTGTCGATGATCGGCTTTAGCGGCTCGGACACCAGTGCCTGCAGCGGGTGCGACTCGATGGGCAGGCGAAAGCCGGCCAGCCTGGCCATGTGCCCGGAGTTGCCGGCGGTGACCACGCCCACGCGCCGCGCACCGATGAAGCCCTTGTTGGTCTCGACGCCGACCACCGCGCCGTTTTCCTTGCGAAAGCCGATCACCTCGGTCTGCTGGATCAGGTCCACGCCCAGGGCATCGGCGGCACGCGCATAGCCCCAGGCCACGGCATCGTGACGCGCCACGCCGCCGCGGCGCTGCACGGTGGCGCCGAGAACCGGATAACGGGTGTTCCTGGAGCAGTCCAGGTGCGGAATCTCGTCGGCCACCTGCTTGCTGTTCAGCAGTTCGCCGTCCACGCCGTTGAGCCGGTTGGCGCTGACCCGGCGCTCGGAGTCGCGCATGTCCTGCAGCGTGTGGCACAGGTTGTAGACCCCGCGCTGGGAGAACATGACGTTGTAGTTGATGTCCTGGGACAACCCCTCCCAGAGCTTCATCGCGTGCTCATAGAGGTGCGCCGACTCGTCCCACAGGTAGTTGGAGCGCACGATGGTGGTGTTGCGCGCGGTGTTGCCGCCGCCCAGCCAGCCCTTCTCGACCACCGCCACATTGGTGATGCCGTGCACCTTGGCCAGGTAGTAGGCGGTGGCCAGGCCGTGCCCGCCGCCGCCGACGATGACCACGTCGTAGACCTTCTTCGGGGTGGGCGTGCGCCACATGCGCTGCCAGTTCTCGTGGTGGCTGAGCGAGTGCTTGAAAAGGCCGAAGCCCGAATAGCGTTGCATGGTCTGTTACTCCACTCAGCGGTAAACCGGAAAATCCGCACACAGTGCCGACACGCTCCTGGCCACGTCGGCCTCGACATCGGCATCGCCCAGGTGGTCGAGGATGTCGCAGATCCAGCCGGCCAGCTCCGTGCACTGGGCCACCTTGAAGCCACGGCTGGTGACGGCCGGGGTGCCGATGCGCAGGCCCGAGGTGACGAACGGCGACTGCGGGTCGTTGGGCACGGCGTTCTTGTTGACGGTGATGTGGGCGCGCCCCAGGGCGGCATCGGCGTCCTTGCCGGTCAGGCCCTGGCGGATCAGGCTGACCAGGAACAGGTGGTTGTCGGTGCCACCGGACACCACGTCGAAACCACGCTCGATGAACACCGCAGCCATCGCCCGGGCATTGTCGATCACCTGTTGCTGGTAGGCCTTGAAGCCGGGCTCCAGGGCCTCCTTGAAGCACACCGCCTTGGCCGCGATCACATGCATCAGCGGGCCGCCCTGCCCGCCGGGGAACACCGCGGCGTTGAGTTTCTTTTCCAGCGCTTCGTTGGCCCTGGCCAGGATCAGCCCGCCACGCGGGCCACGCAGGGTCTTGTGGGTGGTGGTGGTGACCACGTCGGCATAGGGCAGCGGGTTGGGATACAGGCCCGCCGCGACCAGCCCGGCGACGTGGGCCATGTCGACGAACAGGTAGGCGCCGACCTTGTCGGCGATCTGGCGAAAGCGTGGGAAATCGAGGGTTTTGCTGTAGGCCGAAAACCCGGCAATGATCATCTTCGGCTGGTGCTCGACGGCCAGGCGCTCGACCTCGTCGTAGTCGATCAGGCCGGTGCGGGTGTCGATGCCGTATTGCACGGCGTTGTACAGCTTGCCGCTGAAACTGACCTTGGCACCGTGGGTGAGGTGGCCGCCGTGGGCCAGGCTCATGCCCAGCACGGTGTCGCCGGCCTGCAGCAGGGCCAGGTACACCGCAGCGTTGGCCTGGCTGCCGGAGTGCGGCTGGACGTTGGCATAGTCGGCGCCGAACAGCTGCCTGGCACGATCGATGGCCAGTTGCTCGACCTTGTCCACGTGCTCGCAGCCGCCGTAGTAGCGCTTGCCCGGGTAGCCTTCGGCGTACTTGTTGGTCAGGCCGCTGCCCTGGGCCTGCATCACGCGCTTGCTGGTGTAGTTTTCCGAGGCGATCAGTTCGATGTGGTCTTCCTGGCGCTGTTCCTCGGCGTTGATCGCCGCCAGCAGTGCATCGTCGTAACCCTGGATCTGGTCGTGCTTGGTGAACATCGCATCTCTCCCGGCAGTGGCATGGACAGCGCCCTTTGGCTGCGATGGTAGGGCTGGCGCGGGCCGTCCAGATGCCTGCGCACGCCACGCAAAGGTGCGTTTACGACATGGCCCTTGTAGTCGGCGATTTGATAGTTGGTTTAGAGTGCTTGCCTGCGTCGACCACAGGACAGTGCAATGACAGAACAAAGCCAGCAATTTGCCAGCGACAACTATTCCGGCATCTGCCCCGAAGCCTGGGCGGCGATGGACAAGGCCAACCAGGGCCACGAACGCGCCTACGGCGACGACCAGTGGACCGCCAAGGCCTCCGACCACTTTCGCAAACTGTTCGAGACCGACTGCGAGGTGTTCTTCGCCTTCAACGGCACCGCCGCCAACTCCCTGGCCCTGTCGTCCCTGTGCCAGAGCTACCACAGCGTGATCTGCTCCGAGACCGCCCACGTCGAGACCGACGAATGCGGCGCGCCGGAGTTCTTCTCCAACGGCTCCAAGCTGCTCACCGCCCGCAGCGAAAACGGCAAGCTCACGCCCGAGTCCATCCGCGAAGTGGCGCTCAAGCGCCAGGACATCCACTACCCCAAGCCACGCGTGGTGACCATCACCCAGGCCACCGAAGTGGGCAGCGTGTATCGGCCCGAAGAGCTCAAGGCGATCAGCGCCACCTGCAAGGAACTGGGCCTTAACCTGCACATGGACGGCGCGCGCTTCAGCAATGCCTGCGCGTTCCTGGGCTGCTCGCCGGCCGAACTGACCTGGAAGGCCGGCATCGACGTGCTGTGCTTTGGCGGCACCAAGAACGGCATGGCGGTGGGCGAGGCGATCCTGTTCTTCAACCGCAAGCTGGCCGAAGACTTCGACTACCGCTGCAAGCAGGCCGGGCAGCTGGCGTCGAAGATGCGCTTTCTGTCGGCGCCGTGGGTGGGGTTGCTCGAAGACGGTGCGTGGCTGCGCCATGCGCAGCACGCCAACCACTGCGCGCAGTTGCTCAGCGGGCTGGTGGCGGACATCCCGGCGGTGCAGTTGATGTTCCCGGTAGAAGCCAACGGGGTGTTTCTGCAGATGCCGGAGCCGGCACTGGAAGCGCTGCGCGCCAAGGGCTGGCGCTTCTACACCTTCATCGGCAGCGGCGGCGCACGGTTCATGTGCTCGTGGGACACCGACGAGGCACGGGTGCGCGAGCTGGCGGCGGATATTCGTGCGGTAACGCTGGGTCGCTGATGGCCCCTTCGCCGGCAAGGCCGGCCCCTACAGACACCGCCAACCTGTAGGAGCCGGCCTTGCCGGCGAAGCAATCACCCTGATCTAGAGCCTGAACCCACCCATCTGCCGCGCCAGGTCATCAGCCAGCCCGCGCAACGCCTGGCAATCCACCTGACACGCCTCCACCTGCGCCACCGTCTGGCGCGCCAGGTCGGAAATCCCCTGCACGTTGCGGTTGATCTCCTCGGTCACCGCCGACTGCTCCTCGGTGGCCGTGGCCACCTGCAGGTTCATGTCGGTGATGTGTTCCACCTGCCCGGTAATGGTGGTCAACGACGCTCCGGTCTGCTGGCTCGACGCCACGCCGGTGCCGGTCGCCGCCTGCCCCGCCTGCATCGACGCCACCGCGCTGCCCGCCCCCTGCTTGAGGCGCTGGATCATCTGCTGCACCTCGTCGGTGGACACCTGGGTGCGCTGGGCCAGGGTACGTACCTCGTCGGCCACCACAGCGAAGCCACGGCCCATCTCCCCGGCCCGCGCCGCCTCGATCGCCGCGTTCAACGCCAGCAGGTTGGTCTGCTCGGAAATGCTGCGGATCACCGCCAGCACCTCGTCGATGGACGCCACCTCCTGCGCCAGTTGGCCAACCGCACTGGCCGCCACGCCGATCTCGCCCGACATGCCTTCGATGTGCGCAATCGAGCGCTGCACCACCTCGCGCGCCTGCAACGCTTCGGTGCGCGCGGTCTGCGAGGCGTGCGCGGCCTGGCCGGCATTCTGCGCGATGTCCTGCACGGTGAGGCCCATCTGGTGCACGGCAGTGGCCACCATCTCGGTCATCTCCTGCTGGCGATGGGAGCGCCCGGCGGTGTCCTCCACCACCGCGCTCACCTGCCCCACGGCGCTGCGCAGGTGCTCGGTGGTGCGCAGCACCTCGCCGATCAGGTCGCGCTGGCTGTCCAGAAAACGGTTGAAACCCCGGGCCAGGTCGCCCAGTTCATCGGCCCGCGACTCGTCCAGGCGCTGGGTCAGGTCGCCACCGCCCTGGGCAATCGCGGTCAGCGCACCGGTCACCCGGCGCAGCGGGCGCACGATGCCGCGCGCCAGCCATACCACCAGCAGCAGCGACAGCAACGCCACCGCCGCGCCGATCAGGCTGGTGAGCCACACGGCCTGGTTCACCTGGGCGTAGATCTGCGCCTCGGGCACCTCGGCCACCAGGGTCCAGTTCAGGTCGCGCAGCGGCAGGCTCAGGGCCAGGTAGGTCTCGCCATCGCGCTCGAAGCGGCTCTGCTGCAGGCCCTCGTGCGGGGTCAACGCACGCTGGGCGGCGCCTTCGCCGATCTGCTCGGCCAACTGGCGCTTGCCACTGAACTCGGACTGCGGGTGCACCTGGATCAGGCCATCGCCGCGCACCAGGAACACCCGGCCGCGCTCACCGAAACTGAAGTCGTGGATCAGTTGGGACAACTCGGTCATGCGCAGGCCCAGCCCGGCAATGCCCACCAGCTGGCCGGCTTTTTCCACCCGAAAGTCGATGAACAGCGCCAGGTCGCCACTGCTGATGTCCGTGTCGATATTGAGCAGGCGCGGCTTGCCGCTGTCGATGAACCCGAAGAACCACGAGTCCTTCGGGTTGTCGCGGCTCAAGGTGCGGTCCAGACCGCCCTGGTTGTAGTAGTGATTGCTGCGCGTGGCGGCGAACAGCGCGGTGAACGCCTGGTTGTGCACACGCACCGACTCCAGGTACTCGACGAACGCACCGGCCTGTTCGGGGGGCTCCCCCGCTGCCAGCCAGTCGCGCAACAGGGTGTTGTTGGCAATGTCGGCCGCCGCCGTCAGAGGCCGGCCCAACATGCGCTCGATATCGTTGCGCATGGCCTCGATACTCGCCGGCAGCGCCGTCTCCACCAGGTAGCGCTCGGTCAGTCGATTGACCGCCACGGTGTAGATACCAACCACGATCAGAATGCTCGCCACCAGGGCCGCGCCCATGCTTGCGATCAATTGCCACTGGATACTGCGCCGCCAGAACTGCATGAATTTCCCCTGAGTTAAACCAGCCGTGTACCGCAAACACCAGGCCAATTGTATACAACAGAAAATACAATGCTAGCAGTCAGCCACACTCGGGCCGCTCACTGCCCCCAGGGGTCAGTGAGCCAGCACAGTAAAGAGGGAATGCACGCGAGGGGGAAATCAGCTGTTGCCGATTGTCCGGGCAATGACGTCGACCGTGGCGCTGACTTGCTCTTGATAACGGTCGAGGGCTTCCTGATGTGCCTGTTGCAGTTCGATCTGCTGCGAGCACAGGTTCAGGGCGGCCAGCACCAGCAACTTGTCGCCGATCAGCGACGGGTACTTGCGCTTGGTATCGGCCAGGGAGGCCTTGAGCATCTGCACCGCCTGCGCCAGGGTCTGCTCCTGACCTTCAGGGGCCTTGATCGAATAGTCATTGCCCATTATCGACACGACATTGATCGACTGCGCGGTGGTCTTCATGCGGTAACGGCGCCGCCACCGGCACGTTCAACCAGCGCCTGGATACGCGCGGCGGTTGCACCTTGCTTCTCTTCCTGCTCCATCAGGCTCAGTTGCAGGCTTTCGTTCTCGTCCTTGGCCTGGGCCAGTTCGTCGCTCAGCTGCGCGTTGCGCTCGGCCAGGTCGAGGTTCTTCTGCACCAGGTCGTTGACCAGTTGCTCCAGTTGACTCAGGGATGTTTCCAGCATGATTGCGTTCTCACGGTTTTTCAGGGGGCGCACACGATAAAGAAATCTCACCGCACTCGCCAGGGATATCGGGGCCAGAGCCTCGACCGGGTGCAGATTGACCCGTCGATCGGCAACCGGTTCCAGCGCTTGGTCGGATGCCGGGGTAAAAAAAATGACCGGTGGTTCACATTTAGTTACATGCCCCCTCAAGTCTGCCCTGCTTTGACCGATAGGCAATAAGAGTTGCCCCACGACGCATGGACCGCGCGCATTCCTATTCCCTGCCGGATAAAACCATGTCATTACGTAACATGAACATCGCCCCGCGCGCACTTCTGGGGTTTTCGCTGATCGGCGCCCTGATGCTTGCATTGGGCATCTTTGCCCTCAACCAGATGGGGCAGATACGCAAGGCCGGCGAAGCCATCGAACAGATCAGCGTGCCCAGCATCACCAACCTCGACCAGCTCACCCAACTCACCCTGCGCCTGCGCACGTTGTCCTACCGCCTGCTGCTCAACCGCGAAGCCGCCACCCTGCAGGACACCGTGCAACTGCTGGCCAAGCGCAATGCCCAGATCGACGAAGCGCGCCGGGCCTACGAGCCACTGATCGAAGGCGACGAGGAACGGGGCGCGTACAACCAGTACGTGCAGCTGCTCAACCAGTACCGCCAGCTCGAAAACCGCATGGTAAGCCTGTCGCAGGCCGGTGATGTGGAAGCACTGCGCAGCCTGATCAACCACGACCTGCTCGACAACTCCGAGCAGATCAGCGCAGTCACCGATCGCCTGGTCAAGATCAACACCGATCAGACCCGTGTGACCAACCAGACCGCCGCCACGCAATACGACACGGCCTTCACCCTGGTGATCGTGCTGCTGGTGGCCGCCACCGCACTGACCCTGCTGTGCGCGCTGCTGCTCACCCGCAGCATCGTCAAGCCGATCGACGAAGCGCTGCAGGCGGCCGAGCTGATCGCCGATGGCAACCTGACCAAACCGATCAACACCACCGGTACCGACGAAGCGGCGCGCCTGCTGCATGCCATGGGCAAGATGCAGCACAAGCTGCGCGACACCCTGCAGCAGATTGCCGGCTCCGCCACCCAGCTGGCCTCGGCGGCCGAAGAGCTGAATGCAGTCACCGACGAAAGCGCACGCGGCCTGCAGCAGCAGAACAACGAGATCCAGCAGGCCGCCACTGCCGTCACCGAGATGACCAGCGCGGTGGAAGAAGTGGCACGCAACGCGGTGAGCACATCCGAGGCGTCCAAGCAGGCCACCCGCTCGGCCGGCGACGGTCGCGACCTGGTCATGGAGACCGTCAGCGCCATCGAGCGCATGAGTGCCGACGTGCAGGGTACTGCCGAGCTGATCGGCAACCTGGCCGGCGAGTCGCGTGACATCGGCAAGGTGCTCGATGTGATCCGCGGCCTGGCCGACCAGACCAACCTGCTGGCCCTCAACGCCGCCATCGAGGCGGCGCGTGCCGGTGAAGCCGGGCGCGGCTTCGCCGTGGTCGCCGACGAAGTGCGCGCCCTGGCCCACCGGACCCAGCAGTCGACCAGCGAAATCGAGCGCATGATCGGCAGCATCCAGGGCGGTACCGAACAGGCGGTGAACTCGATGCGCCACAGCACCGAACGCGCCGAGTCGACCCTGAGCATCGCCCGCGGCGCCGGCCTGTCGCTGGAGACCATCACCACCGCGGTGGCCGAAATCAACGAACGCAACCTGGTGATCGCCAGCGCCGCCGAAGAGCAGGCCCAGGTGGCCCGCGAAGTGGACCGCAACCTGGTGAACATCAACGACCTGTCGGTGCAGTCGGCCACCGGCGCACACCAGACCAGCGCCGCGAGTGCCGAACTGTCTCGCCTGGCGGTGGGCCTGAACGGCCTGGTCGCACGCTTCAGCGTGTAGGTCGCCACCGGGCCCCGGCGCAGTGCGCGCCGGGCGCCCGGTTT
The DNA here is from genome assembly GCF_049942755.1 of Pseudomonas palmensis. Taxonomy (NCBI): domain Bacteria; kingdom Pseudomonadati; phylum Pseudomonadota; class Gammaproteobacteria; order Pseudomonadales; family Pseudomonadaceae; genus Pseudomonas; species Pseudomonas palmensis. Next base: position 2,646,263 of record NZ_CP187958.1, on the reverse strand, counting down.
TTTTCGATCGGCCCCCGCTCGCCGTCGAAAACACTATCTCGTCAGACTTATCTAAAGTTGCTCACAAACTATTCCTAATATTAAGTAGGAATATTCACTGCACTTTAACTTCGGCATCAAAAACCTCACGCCGCACGATAACTTTTCGCAATAACCTCCCCGCATTGCAGACTGGCATAAATACCAGTTTACAAATCAGAATGGCTCTACATCGGACATTACAGACACTTTCAGGCAAGTACCTGCGCGCTCGCTGAAAGTGTGTCGTTGTTCCGTTAGTTGCAGCTTCATCTAACCTCATCAGCATTGAAACTTTCGCCCGAATGCCTGGGAACGCCATGAACAATGCGGCACCTGCACCTGAAACGTCAGGCCTGAAGATAGAAACCCGTACCATCCACCCGGTGCCCCTTGACGAGCGTCACGGCAAGGCCTGGCACCTGGGCCCCTTCTGGTTCACCGGCAACTTCGTACTCACCACCATGGTCACCGGCTTCGTCGGGCCCGCCCTGGGTCTGGCCGCCTGGCAGGCGGTGCTGGCGATCCTGCTCGGGGTGGCCCTGGGCACCCTGTGCATGGCCCTGCATGCCAACCAGGGCCCGCGCCTTGGCCTGCCACAGATGATCCAGTCCCGTGCCCAGTTCGGCCTGCGAGGCGCCGTGCTGCCGTTCATGGCGGTGGTGTGCGTGTACATCGGCTTCAACGTGTTCAACGTGATCCTGGCCACCGATGCACTGACCACTGTGCTGCCGGGTAGCGATGCCTTCTGGTACGCACTGCTGATCGCGGTGGCCGTGGTGATCGCCGTGGTCGGGCACGACCTGCTGCACACCGTGCAGCGCTGGCTCACCTACCTGCTGATCGGCGTGTTCGGCCTGCTCACCCTGGCAGCGCTGCTGTTGCTGGAGGCCGACACCGTTCAGCGCCAGCTGCAGTTTTCCTGGTCGGGCTTTCTCATCCAGCTGTCGGCCGCCGCCGGCTACCAGATCAGCTACTCGGTGTATGTCTCGGACTACTCGCGCTACCTGCCGCCCAGCACCTCGGCGCGCAAGGTGGTGCTATGGACCTATCTGGGCGCCGCAGGCTCTGCGGTGTGGCTGATGTCGCTGGGCGCACTGGTAGCCTCGGCAGTGGTGGCGCCCGAAGCCATCAGCAGCCTGCAACACCTGGGCAACCGCTTCCTGCCCGGCTTCGGCACCTTCGCGATCCTGATGGCGGTGCCGGCGCTGGTGGGCATCATGGCCGTCAACTGCTACGGCGCGCTGCTGACCGGCATCAGCGCGATCACCGCGTTTCGCCCGCTGGCGCCGGGGCTGGCCGGGCGTGCCCTGGGCCTGGGCGGCATTGGCGCGGTGGTGTACCTCACCGCCATCGCGTTGCCCGACAGCTACCTCGACAGCTTCAACCTGTTCCTGCAACTGATGCTGTATGTGCTGGTGCCCTGGAGTGCAATCAATCTCACCGACTACTACCTGTTGCGCAAAGGCAACTACGTGATCCCGGCCATGTTCGACCCGGCGGGCGAATACGGCCAGTGGGCCTGGGCCGGCATCCTGGCCTACCTGGGGGGGCTGCTGGCGATGCTGCCCTTCGTGTCGCTGGCCGGCGTGCAAGGGCCGGTGGCGGTGGCGTTGTCCGGCGCCGACCTGGCCTTCGTTCCCGGCTTCATCATTTCGGCCCTGCTGTACTGGCTCCTGATGCGCCACCTGCCCGGCACCCCGCCGCCCCCGGTCGCCGAGCGCAAGGCGCCGCAGCCATGACCCCATCCCCGCAAACCGTGCGTGTCGGGTGCTACCAGCTGGCGCCGGCCATTGCCAATCCAAGCTACAACCTCGACCGTACCCGGGTGGCCATCGCCGAGGCCGCCGAGCGCGGCGCGCAACTGCTGGTACTGCCCGAGCTGGCGCAGAGCGGCTACGCGTTCTACGACCGCGAAGAGGCCCACGCGCTGTCCGAGCCCCGTGACGGGCCGACCCTCGAGGCCTGGGCCCGGCAGGCCGCCAAGTACCAGATCATCGTGGTGGGCGGCTTCTGCGAGCGCCTGCCCGACGGCCAGGTGGCCAACAGCTCGGTGCTGATCGAGCCCGACGGCCGACGCACCTTCTACCGCAAGGCCCACCTGTGGGACCGCGAAACGCAGATCTTCACCCCCGGCAGCGAGCCGCCGCCGGTGGTGGACACCCACCTGGGGCGCATCGGCATGATGATCTGCTACGACCTGGAGTTTCCCGAATGGGTGCGCCTGGCGGCGCTGCGCGGTGCCCAGCTGCTGTGCGCACCGGTGAACTGGCCGGACACCTCCCGGCCCGGCTTCCAGCGCCCGGCCGAGGTCATCCGGGTTCAGGCCAGCGCCTCGGTGAACCGGCTGTTCGTCATTGCCTGCGACCGCTGTGGCGAGGAGCGCGGGGTTGGCTGGGTGGGCGGTTCGACCCTCACCGATGCCGACGGCTATGTGCTCAAGGGCGGCAAGCGTGTCGGCAAGAAGCAGCTGCTGCTGGCCGACATCAGGCTGGGCCAGGCACTGGACAAGCAGATCAGCGACCACAACCACGTGCTGGCCGACCGGCGCCCTGCGCTGTACCACGAGCTGCTGCGCGACTAGAACTCGATGCGCACGTCACCACGCGGCACGCTGCAGCACGACAGGATATAGCCTTCGGCCTCGTCGTCCTCGGTGATGCCGCCGTTGTGCTCCATGTCCACCTCGCCACCCAGCTTGAGCACCTTGCAGGTGCCGCAGATACCCATGCCGCAGGCCTTGGGGATCATCAGCCCGAGCTTGGCGGCTGCCGCATGCACCGTCTCGCCCGGCGCCACGCGGATGCTCTTGCCGCTGGCGGTGAACTCCACCTGGTGCTGGTCGGCCACGTCCACCTCGGCGGCCTCGGCGGCCTGCTCGGCGTTCTCTACCGCATCGGCCTTGGCCTCGGGAGGCGTGGCGCCGAACGACTCCTCATGGTAGCGCTGCATGTCATAGCCGCTGGCTTCGAGCATGCGCTTGACCGCGTTCATGTAGGGCGTAGGCCCGCAGCAGAAGATCTCGCGTTCCAGGTAATCGGGCGCGATCAGCTCCATCAGCTTCTGGTTCAGGTAGCCGCGATAACCGGCCCATGCCTCGCCCAGGCCATGCTTCTCGCAGATGATGTGCAGGCTGAAGTTGTCGATCCGCGAGGCCATGTGCTCCAGCTCGCGGTGGTAGATGATGTCCTTGGGCGAACGCGCGCTGTGCACGAACACCATGTCGACATTGGCATTGGTGTCATAGAACCAGCGCGCCATGGACATCACCGGGGTGATGCCCACCCCGCCGCTCAGGTACAGCACCCTGGGGCTGGGGAAGTCCATCGCGTTGAACAACCCCACCGGCCCGTGCACGGCCAGCTCCTGGCCTTCATGCAGGGTGTCGTGCAGCCAGTTGGAAACCTTGCCGCCGGGTACGCGCTTGATGGTCACCGAAAAGCTGTAGGGCACCGAGGGCGAGCTGGAGATGGTGTACGAGCGCATGATCGGCTGACCGTCGATTTCCAGCTCCAGGGTCACGAACTGCCCGGGCTTGAAGAAGAACAGGATCGGCTGGTCGGCCATGAAGCAGAAGGTGCGCACATCCCAGGTTTCCTGAATGACCTTGACGCAGCGCACGGTATGCCGGCCGTTGGCCCAGGTCTGAGTGGTCACCGGGTTGAGGAAGTTGTTCGACATGCTCGTCTCCGCGGCCGATCGGGGCCTGTTATGGCGACGATGATGCGCAAGGTGCAGGCGGCGCACATTCCTGTTCGCGACATCGGCGTACTTATCGCGACCAGCCCCCGCCCACAAGGGCTCGCGCGTCGGGAACGGATCTGGCCATGTCGCCCATGGGCATGGTTGCCGGCGCGGGCGAACGCACACTCCATCGCACATCAACCTGCTGTCTGAGCCCTGCGTCGCCACACGAACGATTAGCCACTTTCGCGGCCCGCACGGGCCATGAGGACCTGAACGATGGACGTCACCGCAACCTTGAGCCTGGGCGACCCACTGGACGCTGCACGCAAGGCCACCGCCGACATGCTGCAGACCCGCGAGCGCACCTTCTCGCTGCCGCAACCCTTCTACACCGATGAGCGGCTGTTCCAGATCGACATGCAGGAGATTTTCCACAAGGAATGGCTGATTGCAGGCATGACCTGCGAGATCCCGGCCAAGGGCAACTACCTGACCCTGCAGATCGGCAAGAACCCGATCATCGTGATCCGCGGTGCCGAGGGCAAGGTGCATGCCTTCCACAACGTGTGCCGCCACCGTGGCTCGCGCCTGTGTACCAGCGACAAGGGCAAGGTGGCCAAGCTGGTGTGCCACTACCACCAGTGGACCTACGAGCTGGACGGGCGGCTGCTGTTCGCCGGCACCGAGATGGGCGACGACTTCGACATGCAGCAGTACGGTCTCAAGCCGGTGAACGTGAAGACCGCCGGTGGCTACATCTTCGTCAGCCTGGCCGACAACCCGCCGGCCATCGATGACTTCCTCGCCACCCTGGCCCATTACATGGAGCCCTACGACATGGAGAACACCAAGGTGGCGGTGCAGACCACCCTGATGGAAAAGGCCAACTGGAAGCTGGTGCTGGAGAACAATCGCGAGTGCTACCACTGCAACGCCTCGCACCCGGAGCTGCTCAAGACCCTGCTCGAATGGGACGACGTCACCGACCCGCGCGCCGACCAGGCGTTCAAGGATCACGTGGCGGCCAGCGCTGCGGCGTGGGACGCGGAGAAGATCCCCTATGCGCATGCCAGCTTCGGCCTGCGCAACCGTATCGTGCGCATGCCCCTGCTCAAGGGCACGCTGTCGATGACCCTGGACGGCAAGCTGGGCTGCCAGAAACTGATGGGGCGCATCCAGAACCCCGACCTGGGCTCGATGCGCATCCTGCACCTGCCGCATTCGTGGAACCACTGCATGGGTGATCACATCATCGTGTTCACGGTATGGCCGATCAGTGCCCAGGAGAGCATGGTCACCACCAAGTGGCTGGTGCACAAGGATGCGGTTGAGGGCGTGGACTACGACCCGGCGCGCATGCGCCAGGTGTGGGACGCAACCAACGACCAGGACCGGCGCCTGGCCGAAGAGAACCAGCGCGGCATCAACTCGACGGCGTATCAGCCGGGGCCGTATTCGAAAACCTACGAGTTTGGCGTGGTGAATTTCGTGGACTGGTACAGCGAGCGGATGCTGAGCAACCTGGGCGCGGCGCCGGCGCCGTATCTGAAGGGCGTGGCGGCGCAGTAGTCCCATTCGCCGGCAAGCCCGGCTCCTACGCATCAACTGTAGGAGCCGGCCTTGCCGGCGAAGAACCCCATACAATCTGTACAAATTTTGACCAACACCCGCAAACCCCAGCCCCTACTGCCCCATACCTACTCCACCAACACTTTATCCACAGCCACACCCACAGCAATTGTGGGCAACCCTTGTGGAAAACTTCCGCCCAGCGCCGTTCAATCCACAGCGTACAATAGATCAAAAAGTGATCAAATCTCTGTAAGCCTTTGAATACGTGCCCCCCAGCACTGCACGAACACCTTATCCACAAAGCCGCCAACAGACTTTGTGTGCAAGTAGCCCTCATTGCAAAACCCATGTGGATAAACCGCCGAAACCCCCGATTTTCGCTGCCGCGTGAGTATTTCGCGGTGGATTGACGAGGTTTTGTGCGTTTTTTGATCAAATAGCTGAACACCTTTAACCACGTGACCTGCAGCCATGTCCGAACAGATTATCCACAGAGCCGCCAACAAGGATTGTGAGCAAAACTGCCGTCTCGCTGGACGACGGGCATGAAAAAACCGCGAAAAATTCGCGGCGTGTATTGATCACTATTTGAACAATAGCCTGCAGGCCACGGTTGACGTGGCCTGCAGCCATAGGCAAACACTTTATCCACAGAACCGCCAACAGCCTTTGTGCACAACCCTTCAGCGCAGCACACCCTCCTCCACCAACAGCTTCAGGATCGCCTCGGCGCCTTCGCTCGGGGTCACGCCCTTGAGTACCTGTCCACCGCCGCCACTGGCCTTCGCCGTGGCGGCTTTCATGCGGTCGGCACCGCTCTTGGCCTTGATTACCTTGAGGCGTTTGGGCCGGGGTCTGGCCGGCTGCAATACAGCATCTGTGAATAACTCGTCCTCCACCACCGCCACCTCATGGGCCGCCAACAGCCCGCGTTGCGCCGGCCCATAGGCGCTCTGGCGCGGCACCGGCGCGGCGTTATCCACAGTGGCGAGCATCGGCAGGCGCACGCTCAGGCGACGCCGCTGCCCCCGTGGCAGGGCCTGCAGCACCTGGGCCACGCCATTGTGGATGGATTCCACCTGCGCCAGCCCCACCACCAGCGGCCAGCCCAGGCGCTCGGCCAGCAGAAACGGCAGCATGCCCGAGCCTTCGCCGGTTTCGGCCTGGCTGCCGCTCAGCACCAACTGTGCCCCCGCCTCGCGCAGGTAGTCGCCGAGCACGCCCAGCACATCGGCGCCTGCGGGCTGCTGCAACACGTCCAGCTGCGCCAGCCCCATGCCCAGGTACGCGCGCAGCGCAGGCTCGTACGGGTCGCCGGCATGCAGCACCTGCAGGTTATCCCCAGCCAGTTGCAACCCCAGCTCCACGGCCCGCGCATCCTGTTCGGCGCGGCGCATGCGCCCCGAGGTGGGGTGGGCGCCGATCGAGACCAGGCTGATGACCTTGATGTTCATGAATGCCCCCTCAGGCCGCATCGCGTCGGGCGCCGTTGCGATAGTTGTCCACAGCCTCGATCAGCGCCTGCAAAATCGCCGCGCTGTCGCCGATGACCGCCAGGTCGGCACGCTTGATCATGTCGCAGCCGGGGTCCAGGTTGATCGCCACCACCTTGTCGCAGGCACCGATGCCCTGCAGATGCTGGATCGCCCCGGAGATACCCACAGCCACATACACCCGCGCCGTGACCCAGGTACCGGTGGCCCCCACCTGGCGATTGCGCGGCATGAAGCCATCGTCCACCGCCACCCGCGAGGCCCCTTCGGTGGCCCCCAGCGCGGCGGTGGCCCTGTGGAAAAGTGCCCAGTCCTTGACCCCGTTGCCGCCCGACAGGATGAATTCGGCCTCGGCCATGGCGATGGTGGCCGGGTCCACCGGCACCGGGCCGAGGTCTTCGATACGCGCCAGGCTGCGCGCCGCGCCTGTGGACAACTCCACCGGCAGGGCTTCATGGCGGGTTTCGCTGACCGGCTCGGCACATTCGGCCGCCGCCAGGATCAGGCGCGCCAGCCCGCGTACCAGGTCCTGCTGGCCAGCCCCGGCGCGCCCGCTGCACAGCCCGTCCTTGACCTGCCACACCCGCGTGGCCGGGCGCTCGCCCAGCGCCGCGGCAAGGCGCCGGCCCAGCTCGCCGCCACCGCTGCGGCTGTCGGGCAGCAGCCAGTGGCGCGGGTTGAACTGGTTATCCACAGCCCGCAGGCCTTGCACCCGCTGCTCCGGTGCATAACCTGCGAACGCGTCACCGTCGATCTGCAGCAGGCGGTCGACGCCGAACGTGCCGAAGGCGGTTTCCTTGTGCTCGCCAAACACCACTGCCAGCACCGCGCCGTCGCTGCCGGCCAGGCCGTGGGCCAGCCCGAGCACATCCCGGTCGTGGCTGCTCAGGCGCCCGCCGACCATGTCCGGCACCACCACGATGTAGAACGCCGGCAACGGCACCTGATGCAGCGGCACCAGCACCTCGGCGGCGGCGCTGCGCTTGCTCGTAGCGCCTTGGCTCGCGCCGCTGCGATCGATGCGCTTGATCCCATTGGGGCCGATGAAGCCCACCGCATGCGGGTTCTTGCGCAGCACGCCATTGGGCCCCATCCACTGCGTCTGTTGGGCCTGCATGGCTGCGTGCAGCGGGTGCAGGCGGTTGCGTGCAATCCACTCGGCACGCGGGTCACGCCGGATGATGTCGCTCATGGGTCCACCTGCGCAGGTTCTGGTTGGCTTGCTACCGGCGTGCTGGCAACCGTCGCTTCACGCAGCGCGTCGGCCACCAGCTCGGCCAGGTCCTTGATCTGCGGGCGTGGTTCGACCACGCCTTCGAGCATCGCGGTGCACTGCGGGCAGCCCACGGCCACCACCTCGGCGGCGGTCTCGCGGATGTCCTGCATGCGCATGTCGGGAATGCGCTGCTTGCCCGGAATGTCGGTGATCGGCGCACCGCCGCCGCCGCCGCAGCAACGCGAGCGAAAGCCGGAGCGCGCCATCTCGCGCACCTCGATGCCCAGCGCGCGCAGCACCTGGCGCGGCGCCTCGTACTCGCCGTTGTAGCGGCCCAGGTAGCACGGGTCGTGATAGGTCACGCTGGCGCCCTTGTGCGGCGCCAGGTCGAGGCGGCCGGCGGCGATCAACTCGGCGATGAAGCTGCTGTGATGCTGCACCTGATAGTGCCCGCCCAGCGCGCCGTATTCGTTCTTCAGTACATGGAAGCTGTGCGGGTCGCAGGTGACGATGCGTGTGAAGCGGTACTGCGCCAGGGTCCGGATATTGCGCCGGGCCAGTTGCTGGAAGGTGGCCTCGTCGCCCAGCCGGCGGGCCACGTCGCCGCTGTCGCGTTCCTCCAGGCCGAGCACGGCAAAGCCTACGTTGGCCGCCCTGAGCACCTTGACGAAGGCGCGCAGGGTGCGCTGGTTGCGCATGTCGAAGGCGCCGTCACCCACCCACAACAGCACGTCGGTGCCGTGCACCTCGCCCAGCACCTCGAGGTCGAGGTCGGCGGCCCAGTTCATGCGCCCGCCCGGGGCGAATCCGCCGGGGTTGTCGGTGGCGATCAGGTTGTCCAGCACCTCGGCGCCCTTGTTCGGCGTGGCGCCTTTTTCCAGGGTCAGGTGGCGACGCATGTCGACGATCGCATCCACGTGCTCGATCATCATCGGGCACTCTTCCACGCACGCCCGACAGGTGGTGCACGACCACAGCGTGTCGGCATCCACCAGGCCGTCGACGATCGGCTGGTGCGGGTTGCCGCCGTGCTCGCCGAGCGGTTTGCCGGGGTACGGGCTGCCGGCAAACTTCGCATCGGTGCCACCCGCCAGGCCCACCACCATGTCCTGGATGAGTTTTTTCGGGTTCAGTGGCTGGCCGGCGGCGAACGCCGGGCACGCGGCCTCGCATTTGCCGCATTGCACGCAGGCGTCGAAGCCAAGCAACTGGTTCCAGGTGAAGTCCCTGGGTTTTTCCACACCCAGCGGTGCGCTCGGGTCTTGCAGATCCAGCGGCTTGAGCCCGGTGGAGCGTCCGCCGCCGAAGCGTTCGGCGCGCCGGTGCCAGGCCAGGTGCAGGGCACCGGCGAAGGCGTGCTTCATCGGCCCGCCCCAGGTCATGCCGAAGAACAGCTCGCTCACACCCCACAGCACGCCCAGCCCGAGCAAGGCCACCAGCACCCAGCCACCGGTACCTTCGGGCAGGATGCCGGCTACCGGCAGAGTGGCGATGAAGAAGCTGGCGGAAAACACCAGCAGGCTTTTCGGCAGGCGCATCCAGGGGCCTCTGGACAGGCGCGCGGGCGGGTTCAGCCGGCGCCTGTAGACGAACAGCGCACCGCCGAACATCAAGGCGGTGGCCACCAGCAGGGCGTAGCCGAGGAGGCGGTTGTGCAGGCCGAAACCGTGCACCAGGATCGCCAGTACGGCGGCCAGCACGAAGCCGCCGGCGGTGGCGACGTGGGTGTTGGCCATGTACCTGTCGCGGGCAACCACGTGGTGCAGGTCGACCATGTACCGGCGTGGCATGGCCAGCAGGCCCTTGAGCAGCTCGACCCGCGATGGCCGGCCTTGGCGCCACATCCGCACGCGCCGCAGCGCGCCGAGCACGGCCAGGCCGAGGGCAGCGAACAGCAGCAGGGGTAGCAGGGTGTTCAACATGGGAAGCTCCCACACTCGATATGATCGGTTGCACACACTGTGGGAGCGGGCTTGACCCGCGATGGCGGCACGCCTGACACACCGCAGTGCTTGCATCGCGGGTCAAGCCCGCTCCCACAAAAAGCCCGAGCGACCGGGACAATCGGTTCACAGAGCGATCAGAAATCCTTGCACAGGCGCAAGGCGTCGTAGATCGCCGCATGGGTGTTGCGCTGCGCCACGCAATCGCCGATCCGGTACAGCAGGTACCCCTCCCCCGGCTGGCTCAATATCGGCTGCGGCTCAATCGCGAACAGCGCCTCTACATCGATCTGGCCCTTGTTGCGCGAGCCCTCCTTGAGTGCGTAGTACAGGGTCTCGTCGGGGCGCACACCGTTCTCGATCACCACCTGGTCGACCACCCGCTCCTCCCGTGCCCCGGTGTATTCGTTCTCCAGCACTGCCACCAGCTTGTCGCCCTCGCGGTAGACCTTCTCCAGCATCAGGTCGCCGGTCATGATCACTTCCTTGGGGTACATGCTGCGGTAGTAGGTGGGGAACGAGGTGCCGCCAATCGCCACTCCCGGCTTGATGTCGTCGGTGACGATCTCCACCTGGCTGCCCTTGTCGGCCAGAAAATCCGCCACCGACATGCCGGTGAATTCGCAGATGGTGTCGTACACCAGCGCGGTCTTGCCCGGCGCCACCGTGCCGTCGAGCACGTCCCAGCTGCTGACCACCAGGCCCTCGGCCGCGCCCCAGTGCTCGTTCTGCTCGATGAACGGGTGCCCGCCCACCGCCAGCACCACCACGTCGGGGCGCAGGTCCATGAGGGTGTCGACATCCGCCGCCGTACCCAGGCGCAGGTCGACCTTCAGCCGCGCCAGCTCCAGCTGGTACCAGCGCGTGATGCCGGCGATCTGGTCGCGTTGCGGAGCCTTGGCGGCGATGCTGATCTGCCCGCCGATCGCCTCCTTCTTCTCGAACAGGGTCACGTCATGCCCGCGCTCGGCCGCCACCCGCGCCGCCTCCATGCCGGCCGGGCCGGCACCGACCACCACCACCTTGCGTCTGGGGCCGGTGGATTTCTCGATGATGTGCGGCACGCCCATGTATTCCCGCGAAGTGGCGGCGTTCTGGATGCACAGCACGTCCAGGCCCTGGTACTGGCGGTCGATGCAGTAGTTGGCGCCCACGCACTGCTTGATCTGGTCGATCTGGCCCATCTTGATCTTGGCGATCAGGTGCGGGTCGGCGATGTGCGCGCGAGTCATGCCGACCATGTCCACGTAGCCGCCCTCCAGAATGCGCGTGGCCTGGTTGGGGTCCTTGATGTTCTGCGCGTGCATCACCGGCACGCTCACCACCTCCTTGATGCCCGCCGCCAGGTGCAGGAACGGCTCGGGCGGGAAGCTCATGTTGGGGATCACGTTGGCCAGGGTGTTGTGGGTGTCGCAGCCCGAGCCGATCACGCCGAAGAAGTCCAGCATGCCGGTGGCGTCGTAGTACCTGGCGATCTCCTTCATGTCCTCGTGGCTGAGGCCGTCGGGGTGGAACTCGTCACCGCAGATGCGCATGCCCACGCAGAAGTCGGGGCCGACTTCCTCGCGCACCGCCTTGAGCACTTCCAGGCCGAAGCGCATGCGGTTCTCGAAGCTGCCGCCCCATTCATCGGTGCGCTTGTTGACCCGCGGGCTCCAGAACTGGTCGATCATGTGCTGGTGCACTGCCGACAGTTCCACCCCGTCCAGCCCGCCTTCCTTGGCGCGGCGCGCGGCCTGCGCGTAGTTGCCGATCACGCGCCAGATCTCCTCCGGCTCGATGGTCTTGCAGGTGGCGCGGTGCACCGGTTCGCGGATGCCCGAGGGCGACATCAGGGTCGGCCAGTGATAGCCGTCCCAGCGCGAGCGCCGGCCCATGTGGGTAATCTGGATCATGATCTTGGCGCCGTGCTTGTGCATGGCGTCGGCCAGGTTCTGGAAGTGCGGGATGATGCGGTCGGTGGCCAGGTTGACCGAGGCCCACCACTGCTGCGGGCTGTCGATGGCCACTACCGACGAACCACCGCAGATGGCCAGGCCGATACCGCCCTTGGCCTTCTCTTCGTAGTACTTCACGTAGCGCTCGGTGGTCATGCCGCCGTCGGTGGCGTACACCTCGGCGTGTGCGGTGCTCAGTACCCGGTTGCGGATGGTCAGCTTGCCGATCTGCAGCGGCTGGAACATTGCTTCGAAAGCCATGGCGGGTTCCTCGACTTACAGGGGCTTGACGATGAACAGGCCGTCGTCGTGGCCGTGTTCCGAACCGCCGTAGACCTGCTCGGCGACCGTGCGAAGGGGGCTGCCGCGGGCCGCCAGGATCTGGTCCATGGCGCCGGCGAACCAGCCGGTGAACATGTAGTCGACCTTGCGCCCGACCTTGCCGTACACATAGACGAAGGCCGAGTGTTCGAGCCTGACGCTGGCGGTACCTCTGTCGAGGTCGATGTCCTGGATCGTGAACAGCCCCCAGCCGCGTTGCGACAGGCGCTTCATGTAGTGCTCGAACACCGCCACGCCCTGCAGGCCGTGGCATTCGGCCTCCTTCTCGCACCAGTGCCAGGCCGACTTGTAGCCGGCCTTGTACAGAATCTCGGCGTAGGCGTCGGCGCCCAGCACCTCTTCGATGCCCATGTGGTTGTTGACGAAGAAATGCCGCGGCACGTACAGCATCGGCAGCGCGTCGCTGGTCCACACACCGGTTTCGCTGTCGACTTCGATGGGCAATTGCGGGGCGATCTTGGCCATGGAAACTGAACTCCATAAAAGAAAAAGGATGCGGCTGGGTGAGGCGTGGGGTTACTCGCCCCAGACGTCTTTCAGGACATTGACCCAGTTCTCGCCCATGATCTTGCGCACCACCCGCTCGGGGTGGCCGCGCTTGAGCAGGGTTTCGGTGAGGTTGGGAAATTCGCCCACGGTGCGGATGCCCAGCGGGTTGATGATCTTGCCGAAGCTGGTGAGGCGGCGCGCATAGCCCTTGTCGTGGGTCAGGTACTCGAAGAAGTCCTGGCCGTGGCCCTGGGTGAAGTCGGTGCCGATGCCGATGGCGTCTTCACCCACCAGGTTCATGGTGTATTCGATGGCCTCGGCGTAGTCGTCGATGGTCGCGTCGATACCCTTGGCCAGAAACGGCGCGAACATGGTCACGCCGACAAAGCCGCCATGGTCGGCGATGAACTTCAATTCGGCATCGGACTTGTTGCGCGGGTGCTCCTTGAGCCCGGAGGGCAGGCAGTGGGAATAGCACACCGGTTTTTTCGATTCGAGGATGACTTCCTCGCTGGTTCGGGAGCCGACGTGGGACAGGTCGCACATGACCCCCACGCGGTTCATCTCGGCGACGATTTCGCGACCGAAGCCGGACAACCCGCCGTCGCGCTCATAGCAGCCGGTACCCACCAGGTTCTGGGTGTTGTAGCACATCTGCACGATGCCCACGCCCAGCTGCTTGAAGATCTCCACGTAGCCGAGCTGGTCCTCGAAGGCATGGGCGTTCTGAAAGCCGAAGAGGATGCCGGTCTTGCCCTGCTCCTTGGCCTTGCGGATGTCGGCGGTGGTGCGTACCGGCAGTACCAGGTCGCTGTTTTCGCGAATCAGCTTCTGGCTGGCGACGATGCTGTTGATGGTGGCCTGAAAGCCCTCCCACACCGAGACAGTGCAGTTGGCGGCAGTGAGGCCGCCCTTGCGCATGTCCTCGAACAGCTCGCGGTTCCACTTGGCGATGATCAGCCCGTCGATAACGATGCTGTCTGCGTGCAATTCGGCCGGGCTCATCAGGCTGTCCCCTTGTATGACGTTGCGGCGCCGAATCGTCTGCCGGCGCTTTGGGGCCAGCATATGCCTAGGCGTCAGGTCGCCAGGATGCAAAAACGACAGGGGAATTGCCGAAAACGTCAAGGTGCGACAAAGGCCGGCATGGCCATTGGCCGTTGGCCGCTTTCGCGACGCGCAAGAATCGGCTCAAATAGCGGTTTGCCCGACGCCCGCCCGGCGTCGTGTTCAGACAAGGAATGCCAGACCATGCTGACGTCGATCGAACAGGACGGCCACGTCCTTCACCTGCGCACGCGGGAAAGCTTCAACCTGTTCGACATTGATTCGGTGTCGCTGATCATCGGGCCCAACGGGTCGGGCAAGAGCCGCTTTCTGCAGCGCACGGTAGAGCAGTTCGCCAGCCGCAGGCTGCCGGATTTCGGCAGTGACTGCCAACTGGTGTTCAACTATGTCGATCAGCGCAAGCCTCAGGACTGGGGCGTTGTGTATTACACGCCGGTGCAGAACCGGATCGCCTTTCGCGCGCAGAAGCACTTTGTGGATGCATCACAGCGTCGGGAGCAGGATCTGCTTCAACTGTATGAACACCGCGAAATCATCGAGAGCTTCGGGCTGAAGATAAACCTGCTGGTCAAATTGCGTGCAGATGAAAAAAAGGTCGGTGATTTTCTGGCCTTGGCACTGGTGGAGGATGAAAAGGACCGCTATGCCAGCAAGCGCCACCAGCCGCAGCTGCGATCGATACGCGATCTGAAGGCGCGCCTGGAGCGGTTTTCCGACTTCAACGGCGATCAGCGCGAGCTGACGTACCTGCAGAATCAGTACAAGCGTGAACTTAGCCTTCTGAGTGGCTATGTGCTGGACGACCTGCGCACGAGGGAGCCCGCGGCATCAAACGTCCTGACGGCACTCTGCGCCACGTTCCACCACATGCAGAAACAGAACTACGACATCCTGAGCTACATCGCGCTGATCGACGAACACTTGCCCTCAAGCTACTTCCAGCACATTGACCCTGGCACCTTGCAACAAAAGAAACACGTGGGAAGCCGCCGCCTGTTCAGGTACATCCTCGAACGCCTGGACAACTTCGCATTCGAAAAAGGCCCACGTGGCGTGTACCAGTACGCCTTGACCAATGAGCAGGAGCGCCTGCATTTTGCCTCGGATCGGGAAGGACCGTTCGAAATGGTCCTGCCTGGCATGAGCTCCGGCCAATGGGCGATCTTCAACCAGATCATTTCCCTGTACGAAGCGATCAAGCGCCTGGCCGCGCCGCCAGCCGGCAACCGCGCCTCCCCGCGCGAGCCGATCACCAAACTGCTGGTGCTGATCGATGAAGGCGACGCCTTTTTGCACCTTGCGTGGCAACGCAAGTACATCTGGCAAATGAACAAATTTCTCAGCGAGTGCAAGCACACCTTCGGACTGACCCTCCTGCAATTGATCATCGCCTCCCATTCCCCGCTGCTGGCTTCCGATGTGCCCGGCGAATTTGTGTGCCAGTTGAACCTGGAGGACCACGCGCAAAACAAAGGCCGGGCCGCGAGCAACGATGACTTCATCGAGCCCGACACCACCTCGCCCTCCTTTGCCGCACCGCTGCACGCCATCCTCAACCGCTCCTTCGGCGCTGTCACTATCGGCGAATTCGCCGTGCGCCGGATCAATGCCGCGATTGCCGCGCTGAAAGCCGGCACATATGGCCCTCAGGAGAAGTACCTGATATCGGTGGTGGACGACCCGATCATCCAGCGCGAACTGCAGCGCCTGGTGCCGCACACAGAGCACCAAAGCCAATGATCATTTCCATGCCCGACAACTGGCGTGCGGCAAGGCCGCGGCATACGCAGTACCTGCAGGAACGGATTACGGCGTTCGTCAACAACGATCGTCCCAAGGCAAAGAACTGGTACAGCCGCACCTTTGTGGCTGATGTCGAAAAGGCCATCCTCTCGGACAGCCGCGCGCAAATGGAATGGTCCATTCATGAGTTGCTGGACTGTCGGCAGTTCATGACGGATGAGGTCTACGCCGATCTGCTCAGCGACCTCACGCGCGTGTTCAATTACGACACGTTCAGTGCCAAACCCCGAAAGCCCATGCCTGACCACTGGGACGCCTACGCCTTGTGTGCCAGCTCGCAACTCGCCACCTGCCCGTACTGCAACTACAACTATGCGCACACCCTGTTCAGGGACGGCAAGGGGGCGATGCGTCCAACGCTCGACCACTTTTATCCCAAGGCGCTTTACCCGCACCTGGGCCTGACCCTCGCCAATCTCATCCCCAGTTGCTACGCGTGCAACTCGTCGCTCAAAGGCGAAGCGGACTTCTTCCTCCACAAGCACTTGCACCCTTATTTCGACCAGGAGTCCGTCAACTTCGAGTGCTACCACCCGGAACACGACTTTGTTTCGGTGCTCATGGCGTTTGATGCCATCCAGGGCTCGCTGTGCGTAGAACTGCAGCCCCGTGCCGATTGTGACCTGACCCGCAACAGCGTCTCGCTGTTTGCCCTGCGCCAGCGTTATGCCCGGTTCAGCAAGGAAGGCATCAATTTCATCGCCGCCCAATTCGCTATCGAGGCCCTGTTGAGCAACCTGAACACGGCCAGCCGCTGGGACCCGGGCGAACACCTGGACCTGGAGCAGGTAACGCTGCGTACCCGCCTGTTGCGTTTCGAGCGCTCGGAGTACAGGGAGTACCCCTTGGGCAAGATGTACGCCGATCTTTTCGACCAGTTTCATCGAGGCTGGGAGGACCTGAATGAAACCGCTTAGCGTCGGGCGACGGGTCTCTGTCATTTAGCCTGGCACTGAGCGAGAATCGACCCCCACCTTCCACACACCGGTTGCGAGGATGTCGCTGATGAAATCGATGGTATGGCTGCTGCTGGCGCCGTTGGCCTTTGCCGTGCACGCCGAGGAAAGTGACGCTCCCACCCCGTGCGACAACGTCGAGACGGCCCAGCAGAACTACGCCTGCGCCGCCTACAGCCGTACGGTCGCCGAACGCGAGCTGAACGCCGCCTTCGGCGACCTGCTCGAACGCATCAAGGAACAGTATGCCGGCCAGGGTGCGAAGATCACCGAACTGAGCAACCGCCTGAACGCCGCCCAGAACCTGTGGAAGCAAGTACGCGACGCCGACTGCAAGGTCGAGACCTTCGACAGCACACCGAGCAAGGAGTACGACGCCGCACTGAACACCTGCCTGGCGCAACGCAGCGACGACCGCTCCGAATACCTGCAGTCCCTTGGCCTGCAAAACTCCGATTGAGGCACCCCATGAAAATCTGCGGCATCGAAATCAAGGGCAGCGAAGCCCTGCTGGCCGTGGCCAGCCTGGACGCCGGCCAGCCCGTGCACGTTGGCGTGGCCACCAAGAAGATCGGCCTGGAGGATGACGAGGATGCCGCCCAGGTAAAGGCATTCGCCGCACAGGTCAGAGCCTTTGTCAGCGAGCATGGCATCGGGCAATTGGCGATCAAGAAGCGCAGCAAGAAGGGCGACTTTGCCGGCGGCCCGACCACCTTCAAGATCGAGGGCGTGCTGCAGTTGCTGGACAACTGCACGGTGGAGCTGGTGTCGCCACAGACCGTCAGCGCCCAGGCCAAGAAGCACAATCTCGAGCTGCCGGGAACGCTGAACAAGTATCAGCATGAGGCCTACAAGAGCGCCTGTGCGGCGCTGCTCAAGCGCGGCTGAGGGCGCCTGCGCACGTCACTGATCTAGCCAAAAACGACCTGTTCATAGGTATGCCGGCCATGCCCCTTGTCGCCACCGCGCAGCGCTCCCAGAATCGGGGCACCCTTCGCCTCGAACAAGGACAACCGCCATGATGCACGCCGATTTGATCGATCAGGACGACCTGCTGGGCCAACTGCGCGCCCTGGGCTTCGAGATGCCTGCCGGCGCCAGCGCCGAGCAGGCCTGCGAATGTGCGGTACGCGGCTTGAGCGCGGAACGCGCCCGGGCCCTGCGCGGCCTGGTGGAGCAGTTGTACACCGGCAGCGCGACGATCCTGCCGGCGGTGCGCCAGGCGATCGACAAGCAGTTGCTGCCGGCGCTGGCGAACCACAAAAGCCTTCACGGTTGACCCCATCGCGGGCCAAGCCCGCTCCCACAGGCGCTTCACTGCCCTTCAGAGCAGCGATGTACCGGTGGGAGCGGGCTTGACCTGCGATGCGGTCGGCCTGGTCTACAGCCTCACACTGGCAAACGTCGACTCATTGCGCGCCTGACTCAGCGCCGACATCGGCCCGGCCAGCGGCGACAGCACCAGCGCCTGCGGCAGCGGCATCATCGCCACCTGCTGGGCCGTGTTCGAGCCTACCCGCTCATCACGCGGCGGTATCCCGAAGTATTCCCGGTAGCACTTGGAAAAGTGCGGCGTGGACACGAACCCGCACACCGACGCCACCTCGATGATCGACATCGGCGTCTGCTTGAGCAGCTGCCGCGCACGAATCAGCCGCAGCTTCAGGTAATAGCGCGACGGCGAACAATGCAGGTACTTCTGGAACAACCGCTCCAGCTGACGCCGCGACACCGCCACGTACACCGCCAGTTCGTCCAGGTCGATCGGCTCTTCGAGGTTGGCCTCCATCAGCGCCACGATTTCCTGCAGCTTGGGCTGGTTGGTACCGAGCATGTGCTTGAGCGGCACGCGCTGGTGGTCCTGCTCGTTGCGGATGCGCTCGTACACGAACATCTCCGAGATCGCCGCCGACAGCTCGCGGCCATGATCGCGGCTGATCAGGTGCAGCATCATGTCCAGCGGCGCGGTGCCGCCCGAGCTGGTGAAGCGGTTGCGGTCCAGGGTAAACAGGCGCGTGCTCATGCTCACCCGCGGGAAGGCCTCCTGCATCGCGGCCAGGCACTCCCAGTGCACGCTGCAATCGAAGCCATCGAGCAGCCCCGCACAGGCCAGAGCCCAGCTGCCGGTACACACCGCCCCCAGCCGACGCGACTGGCGGGCCTGGCTCTGCAGCCAGGTCACATGTTCACGGGTCACGGTGCGCTGGATGCCGATGCCGCCACACACGATCACGGTGTCCATCGCCGGCGCCGCGTGCATCGCCGAATCGGGAGTGATCTGCAGGCCGTCGCTGGCCCACACCTGACCGCCATCCACGCTCAGGGTGCTCCAGCGATACAGCTCGCGACCCGACAACTGGTTGGCCATGCGCAGCGGCTCGACCGCAGAGGCCAGGGAGATCAGCGTGAAGTTGTCCAGCAGCAGGAAACCGATGGATTGGGGGGTGCGGTTCTGGTTTGGGGTTGCGGAGTTGTACGGCGTCATCGCGATCTCTCCTCACACAATGCAGGGTGTGCCTCAGGCTCGGGCTTTTTGTCATGGCCCCGGTTCGATTGCAGGGGCTTTGCCAAACCCAACGCAAATGCCATGCCCAAACTTGAATACGCATTCAACAACACCTGAAAACGACATCGCGATGTGTCTAGTTCGCCCACGCCCGCAGGGTCGCTTTTAAACGCAAAAGGCCGGGCCAAAGCCTGTCTGTAGTCCCGTTGTGAAATTGGGTAGCACTTGTGGGAAGGATGCCCAGAAACGACAACGCGCGGTGTCACCGCGCGTGCTGGAAGGGGTGGCGTGGCCAGTGAATCGCCATCGGCCGGGGTGCGTCAAAACGCAGCGCTCGCTCAAGGTAGTGGACCAAAACGGCGCAGCCACGCCTCAGCATTCGATGGCGTTCACCGCCAGGCCGCCGCGAGAGGTTTCCTTGTACTTGTCGTGCATGTCGGCGCCGGTGTCGCGCATGGTGCGGATCACCCGGTCGAGGGAGATGAAGTGCTCGCCGTCACCGCGCAAGGCCATCTGCGCGGCGTTGATCGCCTTGACCGCGGCAATCGCGTTGCGCTCGATGCATGGCACCTGCACCAGCCCGCCAACCGGATCGCAGGTCAGCCCCAGGTTGTGTTCCAGGCCGATCTCGGCGGCGTTCTCAAGTTGCGCCGGGGTGGCCCCGAGCACTTCGGCCAGGCCCGCCGCCGCCATTGCGCAGGCCGAGCCGACCTCGCCCTGGCAGCCGACTTCGGCGCCGGAGATCGACGCGTTCTTCTTGCACAGGATGCCCACCGCCGCCGCGCCCAGAAAGAAGTCCACCACGCTGGCTTCGCTGACCTCGTCGCTGAAGCGCATGTAGTAGTGCAGCACCGCCGGGATGATGCCTGCCGCGCCGTTGGTGGGGGCGGTGACCATGCGCCCGCCTGCGGCATTTTCCTCGTTGACCGCCAGCGCATACAGGTTGACCCACTCCATGGCACTGAGGGTGGAGCCGATCACGTTGGGCTTGCCCAGCTCCTGCAGGCTGCGGTGCAGGCGTGCCGCGCGGCGGCGCACATTGAGCCCGCCCGGCAGGATGCCCTCGTGGCGCAGGCCGTTTTCGACACAGGCCTGCATGGCCCGCCACAGGGTCATGAGCCCGGCACGGATTTCAGCCTCGCTGCGCCACACCTTTTCGTTCTCCAGCATCAGTTGCGACACGCGCAGGTCGTGCTGCCGGCACAAATCCAGCAGTTCCACGGCACTGTTGAAGTCGTAGGGCAGCACGGTGGTGTCGGCGTCCAGCACACCGCTGGCCGCCTGCGCCGCGTCCACCACGAAGCCGCCGCCCACCGAGTAGTAGGTATCGCGGTGCAGCTCGCCCTGCTCGCCCTCGGCGATCAGGGTCAGGGCGTTGGGGTGGTACGGCAGGTTCTCGTCCAGCAGGCGCATGTCGCGGGCCCAGACGAAGCCGACCGGCCAGCGTCCGTCCAGCAGCAGGCTGTCGGTTTCGCGCAGCGTGGCGATGCGCGGGGCGATCTGCGCCGGGTCGATGGCGTCCGGCCATTCGCCCATCAGGCCCATGATCACCGCGTTGTCACTGCCGTGACCGATGCCGGTGGCCGACAGCGAGCCGTACAGGCGCACCTCGATACGCCGCACCCGGGCCAGCAGGTTGCGCTCGCGCAGCCCCTGCACGAACAGCGCCGCGGCGCGCATCGGGCCGACGGTGTGCGAGCTTGAAGGGCCGACACCGATCTTGAACAGGTCGAACACACTGATGGCCATGCCGCGTACCTCTGGCTGCTACGCTGAAAAGGCGGCAATCCGCCGGTTTCGCGCATCATCAGGCTTTTGTCAGCGACCACGACGTCTGCAACCGACGCGCTCTTGTCCAGCAGCGCCGCCCGTTGCCAGGGCAGGACCTGCGCCGTTTTTTTGCGGTGCACATGCGCCAGAACCGCGTTTTTCGAGGCCGACGACACTGTAAGCGACCTCATTGGCACTGGATGCGACCCTGCCTGTACTGGATACGACGCACCCGGTAGGCGTTTGATTTTCGCTGTTAGATGATCGGTACCGACTCGATTGCACGGCCCCTGTCCCGTGGGACATCCGAAAAAAACCAGGAGTCCACCATGAAAGGTTCACCCCCGCTGTTGCTGGCCGCGCTGCTGAGCCTGCCGGCGCTGGCCCAGGCCGTGGAGCCCGAGCAGTGCCACACCGTCAACTTCTCCGACGTCGGCTGGACCGACATCACCGTGACCACTGCAGTCACCAGTGCGGTGCTCCAAGCGCTCGGCTACAAGACCCGCACCACCATGATCTCGGTACCGGTGACCTACAAGTCGCTGGCCGACGGCAAGAACATGGACGTGTTCCTCGGCAACTGGATGCCGACCATGGAAAACGACATCAAGCCGTACCGCGATGCCGGCACCGTCGAGACCGTGCGTGCCAACCTGGAGAATGCCAAGTACACCCTGGCCGTGCCCCAGGCGCTGTATGACAAGGGCCTGAAGAACTTCGCCGACATCGCGAAATTCAAGAAGGAGCTGGACGGCAAGATCTACGGCATCGAGCCGGGCAACGACGGCAACCGCACCATCCAGAGCATGATCGACAAGAATGCCTTCGGCTTGAAGGATGCCGGCTTCAAGGTAGTGGAGTCGAGCGAGGCCGGCATGCTCGCGCAAGTCGACCGTGCCCAGCGCCGTGGCACCGACGTGGTGTTCCTCGGCTGGGAACCGCACCCGATGAACACGCGCTTCAAGATGAAATACCTCGAAGGCGGCGACGACTTCTTCGGCCCCGACTACGGCAAGGCCACGGTGCTTACCAACACGCGCAAGGGCTACAGCCAGGAGTGCAGCAACGTCGGCCAGTTGCTCAAGAACCTCTCCTTCACCCTGGACATGGAAAGCACCCTGATGGGCAAGGTGCTCGACGACAAGGTCAAGCCCGACGCCGCCGCCAAGGCCTGGCTCAAGCAGAACCCGCAGGTGCTCGACACCTGGCTGGCCGGCGTGACCACCGTGGATGGCAAACCGGGCCTGGAGGCGGCCAAGGCCAAGCTGACGCAGTAAGCACGCCCCGCGCCGGGGGGCGATTGCCCGGCGCGGGTTGTTTCCAATCCCTTGCAGGTGGACGCTCGCTATCATGCTGATCGATCAAAAAATACCCCTGGGCCAGCACATCGCGGCCTTCGTCGAGTGGTTGACGCAACACGGCGCCAACTACTTCGACGCCTTCGCCGAGGCGCTGGAGTTCATGATTCACGGGGTGACCGGGGCGCTGACCTGGTTCAACCCATTCGTCCTGATTGCCCTGGTGGCCCTGATCGCTCACCTGATCCAGCGCAAATGGGCGCTCACCGTATTCTGCGCGCTGTCGTTCCTGCTGATTCTCAACCTCGGCTACTGGCAGGAAACCATGGAAACCCTGGCCCAGGTGCTGTTCGCCACCTTCGTGTGCGTGGCCATCGGCGTGCCGCTGGGCATCCTGGCGGCACACAAGCCGATGTTCTACACCGCCATGCGCCCGGTACTCGACCTGATGCAGACGGTGCCCACGTTCGTGTACCTGATCCCGACCCTGACCCTGTTCGGCCTGGGCGTGGTGCCGGGGCTGATCTCGACGGTGGTGTTCGCGATTGCCGCGCCCATCCGCCTGACCTACCTGGGCATCCGCGACGTGCCGCAGGAACTGCTGGATGCCGGCAAGGCGTTCGGCTGCTCGCGGCGCCAGCTGCTCTCGCGCATCGAACTGCCGCATGCCATGCCCAGCATCGCGGCGGGGGTCACCCAGTGCATCATGCTGTCGCTGTCGATGGTGGTGATCGCCGCGCTGGTGGGCGCCGACGGTCTGGGCAAACCGGTGGTCAACGCACTCAACACCGCCGATATCGCGCTGGGCTTCGAGGCGGGGCTGGCGATCGTGCTGCTGGCGATCATGCTCGACCGTATCTGCAAGCAACCGGACGCACCGGCAAGGAGTGAAGCATGAGCATCATTCGCTTCGAAGAGGTCGACGTGATCTTCTCGCGCCACCCGCGTGAGGCGCTCAGCCTGCTGGACCAGGGCCTCACGCGTGAACAGATCCTGAAGAAGACCGGCCTGGTGGTCGGCGTCGAGAAAGCCAGCCTGGACATCAACAAGGGCGAGATCTGCGTGCTGATGGGCCTGTCGGGTTCAGGCAAGTCGAGCCTGCTGCGCTGCATCAACGGCCTGAACACGGTGAGCCGCGGCAAGCTGTTCGTCGAGCATGAAGGCGCACAGATCGACATTGCCCACTGCACCCCGGCCGAGCTGAAGATGATGCGCACCCAGCGTATCGCCATGGTGTTCCAGAAGTTCGCCCTGATGCCCTGGCTGACGGTACGCGAGAACATCAGTTTCGGCCTGGAGATGCAGGGCCGGCCCGAGAAGGAGCGGCGCAAGCTGGTGGACGAGAAGCTCGAGCTGGTGGGCCTGACCCAGTGGCGCAACAAGAAGCCCGACGAGCTGTCGGGCGGCATGCAGCAGCGCGTGGGCCTGGCCCGGGCGCTGGCGATGGACGCCGACATCCTGCTGATGGACGAACCGTTCTCGGCGCTCGACCCGCTGATCCGCCAGGGCCTGCAGGACGAGCTGCTTGAGCTGCAACGCAAGCTGGCCAAGACCATCGTGTTCGTCAGCCATGACCTGGACGAGGCCCTAAAGCTCGGCAGCCGCATCGCGATCATGAAGGACGGGCGCATCATCCAGTACAGCAAGCCCGAGGAGATCGTGCTCAACCCGGCAGACGAGTATGTGCGTACCTTCGTCGCGCATACCAACCCGCTCAACGTGCTGTGCGGGCGCAGCCTGATGCGCACACTGGACAAGTGCAAGCGCATCAACGGTTCGGTATGCCTGGACCCGGGTGGTGATTCTTGGCTGGACCTGGCCGAGGGCAACACCATCAGGGGCGCGCGCCAGGGCGTCAACGGCATGGCCTTGCAGAACTGGGCGCCCGGCGAGGCGGTGGAGGGGCTGGAGCGCAAGCCGACGCTGGTGAATGCCAATATCGGCATGCGCGAGGCGTTGCAGATTCGGTATCAGACGGGGAACAAGCTGGTGCTGCAGGAGGGGAATCAAGTGGTGGGGATATTGGGCGACAGCGAGCTGTATCACGCGTTGTTGGGCAAGAATCTGGGGTGAAGCGGATGGCTTCTTCGCCGGCAAGGTCAGCGCATGACTTGCCAGCGAGGGGGCCGTGAGGGCAAGACGTCGATATGAATTCTTTTTCTGGCAAGTTTGAACTGTGGGGCAGGGTTTTCAAGTTTGAAAGTAAAAACTGTCTATTCTCATGCTGACAGCCGCTTATGGTGGGGCGGTCGTGGGGGGGGCGTAATTCTCGTATTGACGCTGCGGGGGCGTAGTAAAGGGTGCGAATTCCCAATTAATGACAATTCAATACTTAGCCCGCTTCCGAAAACACTGCTTCCATAAAAACAGAGCTTATACACAAGACTCACACTTCTATTTTTATAGGGGCATATTAAAACCTCCTGCTATTTTTGCACAAAAAGCCAACTAACCTTGAAAATGCACAAGGATATTTACTTACCTCACGCCTACTGATAGCACAATCCAGCTCAAACGAATTCATGTATTTTTTTACGCTTCTTACTGAAACACCAGGAACACTACCAACTCTATCCAGACCACTTTCCACATTATCAATCAAGTATGCCCCCCTGTTCTGGCGAAAACCAAATCTGACCACTATGTTTTCCTCAAACACAACAGCGCCCTCATCATTACCATCCCAGAAATAAAAACTTATATTATCGAGCGATCCGCCCCGTAAGTCTCGATAATTCCAATACGCTTTCAGCAGCGTGGTTAATCTAACCTTCGGCTCAACACCCAATCCAGTGCCGACAGATTCATCTGCAAAAAAATACAACTTGTGCATCAGACTAAGCCCAGTATTTCTATGAGGCACAATAATTTCTTTTTCGTAAGCGTGACAGTCTGACTTATCACCCACCAATTCATACCCGTAGTCCTCTAGGGTGGAGCGCTCCATATCAGGCAGCCCAAGAATCTCTAAATCCTCAAATGTTAATTTATCCAAAAAAATATTAAATATTTCGAAAAATGTAGCTCTCAACATTGTTTTCACCAAGAATTTAATAACAGGGTTCGTTCCAGCGGAGTGATGCCACGGCCCGGCTAGAAGAGGTAGTACTTTATTCACTGCTATACCGGTCATTCAGCATGGGGCTGTCAGCTTGGAGCATAAGTACACTTCTCTGTGCATCCGAAGGGGCCTTCTTGTAGAGGCCTAAACGCATACAATTACTTTAGAGCCAAAAAACACTTTATTTAAGTGCAACTTTACTTATCGACTTTAAAGTGCCTGTCCAACTTCAAAAATTGCCCACCCCCTCATTATTTGAAGCCCTTTTATTTTTAGTTTAATTTCCGACCCTTCTGCTTTGACGTAGAAACCTAGCAAGGCGATTTTTTCTTCTATTTCGTCTACATGACTAAACAGCATAGCATTTGCCGCACTTTCAAGCTCTTTGAACAAATTCCGGTACCTCGAGAACTCTTTGACTGGAGAGAACCTTCCTTGCTTTTTGGGGTTGTCAACAACCTGCAATATGATCTGCCCCAAGCACTTATCATCTTTATCAAATAAGTAAAACAGCTCTTCAGTTATTGACATCTCGTTTCATCCCCCAGCGCATTTGATAGACCGACTAAATTTTAGTCACTAAATCCATCCCTTCCATCCAGATGAATAATTCTCGCATGATTGGGAAATTTATTCGTCGGATCACTGATTACATCGAATCCTGCAACCCTAATACTTTCTGCTGTTCCCAGTGCAACTGTACCCGCTGCACGTTTTAACCCGCTGGCCTTGGGAAAGGCAAAACCCGAAAAAGTGCGCAACTTCTTGCGCAGCACTGTGCAAGAAGTTGCGCAGTTGTTAAAAGTCGAGAATCGACTTTTTCGTGCTTCCTTGGTCGCCAGCCAGCAAACCTTTTAATTTATTTATCCTTCGTCAGCGCTGTAGAACGCCAACGCATCGCCAGCAAAAAAAAGGCCCTGCCGTCACCGGCAGGGCCCTTCTTCATTCAGCTATCTGCCATCAGCTGTACACACGCCCCAGCAACTGGCGATGACTCTCGAACTGATCCAGCACGTCGCGGGTGATCTGCTCGACGGTAAAGCCCATCAGGTCGTACTCCTGGCTGCCGTTGTGCAGGTACACCTCGGCCCGGTAGTAACGCTGGCGCACGTCGCCTTCACCCTGCGCCGGCGCTTCGCTCGGCGCCGCCAGGTAGCCGTCCAGGCTCACTTCGTAGACGAACGGGTTGCCCTCCTCCATCTCGATGCGCAAGCCCATCGCCTCGCGCGACTGGCCGACGCGGCTCTGCACCTGCAGGCCCATGCCCTGCAACTGCACCGCCGCCTCTTTCAGCGCCGGGCTCACCTGCTTGTCCATGAAGCGCTGCACCATCGCCTGGGTCGGCTGCAGGTCCAGCTGGGTGAGGCGCTCGCTGAAGCCGCGACGGCCACGCGCCGCCAGTTCGGCCTGCTCCTGCTCGACCTGGGTGTCCTGCTTCATGGCCTTGAACAGGCCGAACATGAACACCACCAGCACCACCGAGAACGGCAGCCCGGCCAATACCACCATGGTCTGCATGGCCTGGAAGTTGCCCACCAGCAACAGCCCGATGGTCACCAGGGTGATGATCGCCGACCACAGGATACGCAGCCAGTGCGGGGCATCCTCGTCCACGTCGCCGCCCTTGCACGACAGGTTGGCCATCATCACCGCGCCCGAGTCAGCCGGAGTGAGGAACAGCACGAAGCCGACGAACACCGCCACACCAACCACGATCTTGGCCGCCGGGAAGTGCTCCAGCAGCTGGTAGATCGACATCGCCGGTTGTTCCACCGCCGTGCGCCCAAGCTCCACCGCACCGTGGTTGATCACCAGGTCCAGCGCGGTGTTGCCGAAGATCGACAGCCACGCCAGGGTAAAGCCCAACGGAATCAGCAGCACGCCGGCCACCAGCTCGCGCACGGTGCGGCCACGGGAGATACGCGCGATGAACATGCCCACGAACGGGGCCCAGGAAATCCACCAGGCCCAGTAGAACAGGGTCCACAGGCCCAGCCAGCCTTCGGACCTGGCGTTGTTGCCTTCGTACACGTAGAGGTCGAAGGTCTTGAGGATCACGCCGTTGAGGTAGTCGCCGATGTTCTGCACGAAACCGTTGAGCAGGTGCAGGGTGTCACCGAACAGCAGCACGAACAGCAGCAGGCCGCTGAACAGCAGGATGTTCAGGTTGGACAGGCGGCGAATGCCGTTCTCCACGCCCGACACCGCCGCGATCGTGGCCACGGTGCTCATCACCAGGATCACCATCAGCAGGTTGGTGTTGCTGTGCTGCATGCCGAACAGGTACTCCAGTCCCGAGGACACCTGCATCGCACCGATGCCCAGGTTGGTCACCAGGCCCAGCAGGGTCACGAACATGCCGAAGATGTCCACGGTGTGCCCGGCAGCCCCCTTGACCCAGCGCTCACCCACCAGCGGGTACAGCGCCGAACGCAAGGCCAGTGGCTGGTTGTGGCGATAGGCGAAGTAGGCCACGGCCAGGCCCACCAGCGCATAGATCGCCCAGCCGTGCAGGCCCCAGTGCAGGAAGGTCAGCTGCATGCCCTGGCGTGCGGCCTCCAGGCTGGCCGGCGCACCGGCAGGCGGGTTGAAGTAGTGGTCCAGCGGTTCGGACGCGCCAAAGTACAGCAGCGAGATACCGATACCGGAGGAGAACAGCATGCCGGCCCAGGCACCGTAGCTGAAGTCGGGCTTGTCGTCCTTGCCGCCAAGCTTGAGCTTGCCGTAGGAGGAAAACGCCAGCCCGATGACGAACAGCAGGTAGCCGCCGATCACCAGCATGTAGTACCAGCCGAAGCTGCGCGACAGCCAGGCTTGGGCCTGGCCGAGAATTTGACCGGCCGTGTCCGGGGCGGCGATCAGCAAGGCAGTCAACAACAGGATCAGCAGCGCGGTGGTGTAGAACACCACGCTGTTGACCCGGACCCTCTCGGCAGGGGTCTTTATCAGGGAGGCAGAACTCATTGCACAGATGCTCCAGGCAGTGCGAGAGAAAACACGAAACGACCCGTCACCCGCGCAATTGGTGCAATAGCCCCACTGCGTCAGGTGTTATAAAAGCACCTTGAAAAACCGTGATCCCAAACCGATTGCGTTGAAAAAAACAGAAAAAGGGTCCCGATCCGAGGGCCCGCCGAACGGTGCGACACCGCTGGGCAATTCTGATCAACGTTTCGTTTAAACCCGTGCACGCCTTGTATTACGGGGGTTACACGTCTTTTTAGGGTGCCAATCGGCGTCAGTGACGGGCCACAAAAACCTGTCAATGGCGCGAATTGTCGCAGAGCTTATTCTTTGTTGATTGAACGTTCAATCAAAACAAAATAGACTGGTCTTCGCCGAGTCAGCCGCCTGTCGTCTGCCCGAAGGCCTGAGGAGATTTGCCAGATGCCCAAGGTCGGTATGCAACCCATTCGCCGCCAGCAGTTGATCGAAGCCACGTTGATGGCGGTAGACCAGGTCGGCATGGGGGACGCCAGCATTGCGCTGATCGCCCGTTTGGCCGGTGTGTCGAACGGCATCATCAGTCACTACTTCCAGGACAAGAACGGCCTGATCGCAGCGACCATGCGGTACTTGATGAACGTGCTGATCGACAACGTCGCGGCACGTCGCCAGGCGCTCACGGAGGACACCCCGCGCGCCCACCTGAAGGTGATCGTCGAGGGCAACTTCGACGCCAGTCAGGTCAACGGCCCGGCAATGAAAACCTGGTTGGCCTTCTGGGCCGCCAGCATGCACCAGCCGTCTTTGCACCGGTTGCAGCGGATCAACGATCACCGCTTGTATTCCAACCTGTGCTGCCAGTTCCGCCGTGTGTTGCCGCTGCCCGAAGCCCGCAGCGCGGCCCGCGGGCTGGCTGCCCTGATCGACGGGCTGTGGCTGCGCGGCGCGCTGTCGGGAGATGCCTTCGATACCGACCAGGCGCAGCAGATCGCTTACGAATACATGGATTCACAACTGGCTAAACAGAGCAGCCCGGCTCTACAGGACCCGGCCTCTGAACCACTGCGCGTCGCGAGTGCCAAACAAGCAGGAGCACAGCGCGGATAGCCGACACACACTGCACTTGCGAGGACACTATGGCCCGTTTCGAAACGCAAAAACTCTACATTGACGGTGGTTATGTCGACGCTTCCAGCGGCGCCACCTTCGACGCCATCAACCCGGCCAACGGCGAAGTCCTCGCCCAGGTGCAACGTGCCAACCAGGCCGACGTGGAGCGCGCAGTGGAAAGCGCCGAGCGTGGCCAGAAAGTCTGGGCGGCCATGACCGCCATGCAGCGTTCGCGCATCCTGCGCCGCGCCGTCGACATCCTGCGCGAGCGCAACGACGAGCTGGCTGCACTGGAAACCCTGGACACCGGCAAGTCCTACTCCGAAACCCGCTACGTCGACATCGTCACCGGTGCCGACGTGCTCGAATACTACGCAGGCCTGGTGCCGGCCATCGAAGGCGAGCAGATCCCGCTGCGCGACAGCTCGTTCGTGTACACCCGTCGCGAGCCGCTGGGCGTGACCGTGGGTATCGGCGCCTGGAACTACCCGATCCAGATCGCCCTGTGGAAATCCGCCCCGGCCCTGGCCGCCGGCAACGCGATGATCTTCAAGCCCTCGGAAGTCACCTCGCTGACCACCCTGAAACTGGCCGAGATCTACACCGAAGCCGGCCTGCCGCACGGCGTGTTCAACGTACTGACCGGCAGCGGCCGCGACGTCGGCACCTACCTCACCGAACACCCGCGCATCGAGAAGGTCTCGTTCACCGGCGGCACCGCCACCGGCAAGAAGGTCATGGCCAGCGCCTCGAGCTCCTCGCTCAAGGAAGTCACCATGGAGCTGGGCGGCAAGTCGCCGCTGATCATCTGTGAAGACGCCGACCTGGACCGCGCCGCCGACATCGCGATGATGGCCAACTTCTACAGCTCGGGCCAGGTGTGCACCAACGGCACCCGCGTGTTCATCCCGGCCTCGCTCAAAGCCGCCTTCGAAGCCAAGATCGCCGAGCGCGTGGCGCGCATCCGCATCGGCAACCCGCAGGACGAGAACACCAACTTCGGCCCGCTGGTCAGCTTCGCCCACATGGAAAGCGTGCTGGGCTACATCGCCAAGGGCAAGCAAGAAGGTGCCCGCGTACTGTGTGGCGGCGAGCGTCTGACCGACGGCGAGTTCGCCAAGGGCGCCTTCGTGGCCCCGACTGTCTTCACCGACTGCCGTGACGACATGACCATCGTCAAGGAAGAGATCTTCGGCCCGGTGATGAGCATCCTCTCCTACGAGACCGAAGAAGAAGTCATCCGTCGCGCCAACGACACCGACTACGGCCTGGCCGCCGGTGTCTGCACCAACGACATCAGCCGCGCGCACCGCATCATCCATCAGCTGGAAGCGGGCATCTGCTGGATCAACGCCTGGGGCGAATCGCCGGCCGAGATGCCGGTCGGTGGCTACAAGCAATCCGGTGTCGGCCGTGAAAACGGTGTCAGCTCGCTGGCCCAGTACACGCGGATCAAGTCGGTACAGGTCGAGCTGGGCAACTACGCCTCGGTGTTCTAAGCACCCGTGTAGCCGCGCCCGGGCCGCCAGGTCCGGGCGCCTCCCCCGCTCCCCTGCTCACTGCCTATGAGGGTACGCAACATGTCCCACGTTTTTGACTACATCATCGTCGGGGCCGGCTCGGCCGGTAACACCCTGGCGACCCGCCTGACCGAAGACGAAGGCGTCACCGTATTGCTGCTGGAAGCCGGCGGCCCGGACTACCGCTTCGACTTCCGCACCCAGATGCCGGCCGCACTGGCCTTCCCGCTGCAGGGCCGACGCTACAACTGGGCCTACGAGACCGACCCGGAGCCGCACATGGACGGCCGCCGCATGGAATGTGGCCGCGGCAAGGGCCTGGGCGGCTCCTCGCTGATCAACGGCATGTGCTACATCCGCGGCAACGCCATGGACTACGACGGCTGGGCCAAGCTGCCAGGCCTGGAAGACTGGTCGTACCTGGACTGCCTGCCGTATTTCCGCAAGGCCGAAACCCGTGACATCGGCCCCAACGACTACCATGGCGGCGAAGGCCCGGTGAGCGTCACCACGCCAAAAGCCGGCAACAACCCCCTGTTCCACGCCATGGTCGAAGCCGGCGTGCAGGCCGGTTACCCGCGCACCGAAGACCTGAACGGCTACCAGCAGGAAGGCTTCGGCCCGATGGACCGCACCGTGACGCCCAAGGGCCGTCGCGCCAGCACCGCCCGCGGCTACCTGGACACCGCCAAAAAACGCTCGACCCTGACCATCGTCACCCATGCCCTGAGCGACCGCGTGCTGTTCGAAGGCAAGCGCGCCGTGGGCGTGACCTACCTGGTGGGCGCCAGCGAGGAGCGCGTCGAAGCCCGTGCCCGCAAGGAAGTCATCGTGTGCAGCGGCGCCATCGCCTCGCCACAGTTGCTGCAGCGCTCCGGCGTGGGCCCGGCGGCCCTGCTCGAAAGCCTGAACATCCCGGTGGTGCACGACCTGCCGGGCGTGGGCGAGAACCTGCAGGATCACCTCGAACTGTACCTGCAGTACGCCTGCACCCAGCCGGTGTCGCTGTACCCGTCGCTGCTCTGGTACAACCAGCCGGCCATCGGTGCACAGTGGCTGTTCGCGGGCACCGGCATCGGCGCCAGCAACCAGTTCGAGGCCGGCGGCTTCATCCGCTCGCGCCCGGAATTCGAATGGCCGAACATCCAGTACCACTTCCTGCCGGTGGCGATCAACTACAACGGCAGCAACGGCGTGCAGGAACACGGCTTCCAGGCGCACATGGGCTCGATGCGCTCGCCTAGCCGCGGGCGTATCCAGCTCAAGTCCAAGGACCCGCGCCAGCACCCGAGCATCCTGTTCAACTACATGGCCACCGAGCAGGACTGGCAGGAGTTCCGTGACGGTATCCGCCTGACCCGCGAGATCATGGCGCAGCCGGCGCTGGACGCCTACCGTGGCCGCGAGATCAGCCCCGGTGCCGACGTGCAGACCGACGAGCAACTGGACACATTCATCCGCGAGCACGCCGAGACCGCGTTCCACCCATCGTGCTCGTGCAAGATGGGCATCGACGAGATGGCGGTGGTCGACGGCCAGGGCCGCGTGCACGGCATGCAGGGCCTGCGCGTGGTGGATGCCTCGATCATGCCGATCATCACCACCGGCAACCTGAACGCGCCGACGATCATGATGGCCGAGAAGATCGCCGACAAGATCCGTGGCCGCCAGCCATTGCCGCGCAGCACGGCCAAGTACTATGTGGCCAATGGTGCACCGGTGAAGGGCAAGCCGATGCGTGAGGTGCCGCAGGCTTAAGACCCTGCTACCCCCATCGCGGGTCAAGCCCGCTCCCACAGAGACCAATGTGATCGTTGTGGGAGCGGGCTTGACCCGCGATGGGGGCGGTACATTCACAGCAGATCAAGCACCCCTGCGGTGCTTTTTTTGTGCCCGCGATAATCGCTTTACAGCCCGCCAACCTCACAGGTTAGAATCCTTGGCACGCGACCTGCTAGCTGAAGTCAGGCAAAAAGCAAGTCGCGCCTCTTTCTGCAATCCCCCCTGGAGTACTGCCTTTGGATGCGTCCACCATCAATAGCCTGTTCTTGATCGGCGCATTGCTGGTAGGTGCAAGTATCCTGGTCAGTTCACTCTCCTCGCGCCTGGGCATCCCGATCCTGGTGATCATCCTGGCAGTGGGCATGGTTGCCGGCGTCGACGGCGGCGGCATCATCTTCAACAACTACCCGACCGCCTACCTGGTGGGCAACCTGGCACTGGCCGTGATCCTGCTCGACGGCGGCCTGCGCACCCGCGTCTCGAGTTTCCGCGTGGCCCTGTGGCCGGCGCTGTCGCTGGCCACGGTGGGGGTGATGATCACCACCGGCCTCACCGGCCTGGCCGCCGCCTGGCTGTTCGACCTGAGCCTGATGCAGGGCCTGCTGATCGGCGCCATCGTCGGCTCCACCGACGCCGCCGCGGTGTTCTCGCTGCTGGGCGGCAAGGGCCTCAACGAGCGGGTGACGGCCACCCTGGAAATCGAGTCGGGCAGCAACGACCCGATGGCGGTGTTCCTCACCGTGACCCTGATCGAGATGATCGCCAGCGGCCAGAACGGCCTGCACTGGGGCCTGCTCGGCCACCTGGTGCGCGAATTCGGCATCGGCAGCCTGCTGGGCCTGGGCGGCGGCTGGCTGATGCTGCAGCTGGTCAACCGCATGAACCTGGCCGGCGGCCTGTACCCGATCCTGGTGATCAGCGGCGGCCTGGTGGTGTTCGCGCTCACCAACGCCCTGCACGGCAGCGGTTTCCTGGCCGTGTACCTGTGCGGCCTGGTGCTGGGCAACCGGCCGATCCGCAGCCGCCACGGCATCCTGCACATGCTCGACGGCATGGCCTGGCTGGCCCAGATCGGCATGTTCCTGGTGCTGGGCCTGCTGGTCACGCCCCACGACCTGCTACCCATCGCGCTGCCGGCCCTGGGCCTGGCGCTGTGGATGATCCTGTTCGCGCGGCCGCTGTCGGTGATGATCGGCCTGCTGCCATTCAAGGCCTTCCATGGCCGCGAAAAGGTGTTCATCTCGTGGGTCGGCCTGCGCGGCGCGGTGCCGATCATCCTTGCGGTGTTCCCGCTGATGGCCGGGCTGCCGCATGCCCAGCTGTACTTCAACCTGGCCTTCTTCATCGTACTGGTGTCGCTGCTGGTGCAGGGCACCAGCCTGCCGTGGGTGGCGCGCCTGCTCAAGGTGACCGTGCCGCCCGACCCGGCGCCGATCTCGCGCTCGGCCCTGGAAGTGCACATCACCAGCGAGTGGGAGCTGTTCGTGTATCGCCTGGGTGCGGAGAAGTGGTGCATCGGTGCCGCCCTGCGCGAGCTGAAAATGCCCGAAGGCACGCGTATCGCTGCCCTGTTTCGCGGCCAGCAACTGCTCCATCCGTCGGGAAGTACCACCCTCGAAGTTGGCGACCTGCTGTGCGTGATCGGCCACGAACACAACCTGCCGGCGCTGGGCAAGCTGTTCAGCCAGGCGCCGCAACGCGGCCTGGACCTGCGTTTCTTCGGCGACTTCGTGCTCGAAGGTGACGCAGAACTGGGGGCTGTAGCGGCGTTGTACGGTTTGCAGCTCGACGGCCAGGACCCGCACCAGCCGCTGGCGCACTTCATCGAGCAGAAGGTCGGCGGCGCACCGGTGGTGGGCGACCAGATCGAATGGAACAACACCCTGTGGACCGTTGCGCTGATGGAAGGGAACAAGATCCTCAAAGTGGGTATCAAATTCCCCGAAGGTTCTCGACCCGGCCCCGGGTTGTTCCTTTAAACTTCGATTCTCTGCCCGGTTCTACGACGTCTGCCTATGTCCCTGCGCACTGTTGTTAGCGCAGCCCTGCTCGGGCTGTGCCTGTCCCTCTCCTTCGCCCAGGCGGCGGAACCCCCCACCACGGCAAGCGTCCAGCACAGCCTGGACAAGATCGCCGAGCGCAAGCTGCCGGAGGCCGACCAGAAGGCCCTGCAGCAAGTGCTGGAGCAGACCCTTGGCCTGCTGGCCTCGCGCGACGACTACGACAAGCGCCTGGCCGCGCTCAAGCAGCAACTGGCCGACGCCCCGCGCCAGACCAGCGAAAACCAGCGCGAGCTGACCCGGCTCAAGGACACCAAGACCCTGCCCGTGGCGCAGCGCTACGCCAGCATGGGCGTGCCGCAGCTGGAGCAGTTGCTGTCCGAGCGCACCACCCAGCAGGGCGAGCTGCAGAAGGCGCTGTCCGAAGCCAACAGCCTGATCATCAACTCCCAGACCCGCCCCGAGCGCGCCCAGGCCGAGATCAGCAGCAACCAGACCCGCACCCAGCAGATCAACAGCATCCTCAAGCTGGGCAAGGACAACGGCAAGAGCCTCTCGGCCGACCAGCGCAACCAGCTCAATGCCGAACTCGCCTCGCTCAACGCGCTGACCCTGCTGCGCCGCCAGGAACTGGCCGGCAACAGCCTGCTGCAAGACCTGGGCAACAGCCAGCACGACCTGCTGATCGAGCGCGCCACACGCCTTGAGCAGGAGATCCAGGACCTGCAGACGCTGATCAACCAGAAGCGCCTGGCGCAGTCGCAGCAGACCGTCACCGAACAGTCCATCGAGGCACAGAAGGCCGGCGGCAGCAGCGTGCTGGCCACCGAAAGCGCCACCAACCTGAAGCTGTCCGACTACCTGCTGCGCAGCACCGACCGCCTCAACGAGCTGACCCAGCAGAACCTGCAGACCAAGCAGCAGCTCGACAGCCTGACCCAGGCCGACCAGGCACTGGACGAACAGATCAGCGTGCTCAAGGGCAGCCTGTTGCTGTCCAAGATCCTCTACAAGCAGAAGCAGGCCCTGCCGCACCTGAAGGTCGATCGCGACCTGGCCGACCAGATCGCCGACATTCGCCTGTACCAGTTCGAGGTCAACCAGCAGCGCGAGCAGATCAGCAGCCCCAGCAGCTACGTCGACAAGCTGCTGGCCACCCAGCCGCCCGACAGCGTCACCCCACAGTTGCGCAAGGCCCTGCTGGAGGTGGCGATCACCCGCAGCGATTTGCTGGAGCGGCTCAACCGCGAGCTGAGCGCCCTGCTCAACGAATCCATCACCCTGCAACTGAACCAGAAGCAGCTGCTGAGCACCGCACAGAACCTGCGCGGCACCCTCGACGAACAGATGTTCTGGATCCCCAGCAACAAGCCGCTGGACTTCGAATGGCTGCGCAGCGTGCCCGAACGCCTGCAAAAGCAGGTGGTGAGCCTGCCGTGGGGGTCGGGCATCAACGAACTGGCCGACGGCCTGACGCAGCGCCCGCTGCTGTTCCTGCCGCTGCTGTTGCTGATCGGCGCCCTGCTGTGGCGGCGCAAGTACCTGTATGCGCGGCTGAACAAGGTTCACCAGGATGTGGGCCACTTCAAGCGTGACAGCCAGTGGCACACGCCCCAGGCCATTCTGATCAATATCCTGCTGGCGATGCCGCTGAGCCTGGGCCTGGCGCTGTGCGGCTATGCGCTGCAGATCGACGCCCGCGGCCAGAACGCCAACCTGGGCGCCGCGCTGTGGCAGATCGCCCAGGCCTGGCTGGTGTTCTACACCGCCTACCGGATTCTGGCGCCCGGCGGCGTGGCCGAGCTGCACTTTCGCTGGGAAAAGGCCCAGGTCGAGTTCCTGCGCGGCTGGATCCGCCGCCTGGGCAGCGTGGTACTGGCGCTGGTCGGCGTGGTGGCGGTGGCCGAGCACCAGCCCTCGGCGCTGGCCGACGACGTGCTCGGCATCGGTGTGGTACTGACCTGTTACGCACTGATGGCCTGGCTGCTCAGCCGCCTGCTGCTGAGCAGCCCCGCGCACCGCAATACCTCGCTGTTTCGCAAGGCCGTGGGCGTGGCGTTCACGGCGCTTCCGGTGGCGCTGTTCATTGCCGTGTGCTTTGGCTACTACTACACCGCACTCAAGCTCACCGACCGCCTGATCGACACCCTGTACCTGCTGATGTTCTGGCTGGTGATCGAGGCCGCCTTCGTGCGCGGCCTGGCCGTGGCCGCCCGGCGCCTGGCCTACCAGCGCGCACTGAGCAAGCGCCAGGCCACCAAGGAAGGGCTCGATGGCGAGGTGATCGTCGAGGAGCCGACCCTGGACATCGAGCAGGTCAACCAGCAGTCGCTGCGCCTGATCCGTCTGGCCCTGCTGGGCGGCTTCATCGCCGCGCTGTACTGGGTGTGGGCCGACCTGATCAGTGTGTTCGCCTACCTCGACAACATCACCCTGTACGAGTACACCAGCGGCACCGGCGCGGCCATGAGCATGGTGCCGATCAGCCTGGGCGACCTGCTCGGGGCACTGGTGATCATCGGCATCACCTTCGCCCTGGCCGGCAACCTGCCGGGGCTGCTCGAGGTGCTGGTGCTGTCACGCCTGAACCTGGCCCAGGGCAGCGCGTATGCGACCACCACGTTGCTGTCGTACGTGATTGCCGGGGTGGGCTTCGTCACCACGCTGTCGACCCTCGGCGTCAGCTGGGACAAGCTGCAATGGCTGGTGGCGGCGCTGTCGGTGGGCCTGGGCTTCGGCATGCAGGAGATCTTCGCCAACTTCATCTCCGGCATCATGATCCTGTTCGAGCGCCCGGTGCGCATCGGCGACACCATCACCATCGGCAACCTGTCGGGCACGGTGAGCAAGATCCGCATCCGCGCCACCACCATCACCGACTTCGACCGCAAGGACATCATCGTCCCCAACAAGACCTTCATCACCGGCCAGTTGATCAACTGGTCGCTGACCGACACCATCACTCGCGTCACCCTCAAGCTGGGCGTGGACTACGGCTCGGACCTGGACCTGGTACGCACCCTGCTGCTGCAAGCAGCCAACGAGAACCCGCGGGTGCTCAAGGAGCCGGCACCGATCGTGTACTTCCTGAACTTCGGCGAGAGTACCCTGGACCACGAACTGCGCATGCACGTGCGTGACCTGGGTGACCGCAACCCGGTACTCGACGAGATCAACCGCTACATCAACAAGGAATTCAAGCGCCAGCACATCAACATCTCGTTCCGCCAGATGGAGGTGTACCTGAAGAACATGCAGGGCCAGGAGTACAAGATGGTACCGGTCGAAGCGCCGAACAAGACCGTGCTGCCCGAGCCCCCCACCGATGCGCCAGGAGATGGCCGTTGAAATCCCTCGACGAACTGACCTTCGACAACCGCTTCGCCCGCCTGGGAGATGCGTTCTCCACCCACGTGCTGCCCGAGCCGATTGCCGAGCCGCGCCTGGTCGTGGCCAGCGACGCGGCCATGGCACTGCTCGACCTGGACCCTACCGAGGCGCATTCCCCGGTGTTCGCCGAGCTGTTCAGCGGACACAAGCTGTGGGCCGAGGCCGAGCCGCGGGCGATGGTGTATTCGGGGCATCAGTTCGGTTCGTACAACCCGCGCCTGGGTGACGGTCGCGGGCTGTTGCTGGGCGAGGTGTACAACGATGCCGGCGAGCACTGGGACCTGCACCTCAAGGGTGCCGGGCAGACGCCGTATTCACGCATGGGCGATGGCCGTGCGGTGCTGCGCTCGTCGATCCGCGAGTTCCTCGCCTCCGAGGCCCTGCACGCGCTGGGCATCCCCAGCAGCCGCGCGCTGTGCGTGATCGGCTCGAGCACGCCGGTGTGGCGCGAAACCCAGGAGCGCGCGGCGATGGTGCTGCGCCTGGCGCCCAGCCATGTGCGCTTTGGCCACTTCGAATACTTCTACTACACCCGCCAACCCGAGCAGCAGCGCGAGCTGGCCGAGCACGTGCTCAACCTGCACTTTGCCGAGTGCCGCGAGCAGCCCGAGCCGTACCTGGCGATGTTCCGTACCATCGTCGAACGCAATGCCGAGCTGATTGCGCGCTGGCAGGCCTATGGTTTCTGCCACGGGGTGATGAACACCGACAACATGTCGATCCTGGGCATCACCTTCGACTTCGGGCCGTTTGCCTTCCTCGACGACTTCGATGCCGGCTTCATCTGCAACCATTCCGACGACCAGGGGCGCTACAGCTTCAGCAACCAGGTGCCGATCGCACACTGGAACCTGAGCGCGCTGGCCCAGGCGCTGACCCCGTTCATCAGCGTCGAGGCGCTGAAGGAAACGCTGGGGCTGTTCCTGCCGTTGTACCAGGCCCATTACCTGGACCTGATGCGTCGACGCCTGGGGCTGACCGAGGCGCGCGATGACGATTCGGCGCTGGTCGAGCGCTTGCTGGGGCTGATGAACAAGGGCGCTGTGGACTACACGCTGTTCTTCCGCAAGCTGGGTGATCAGCCGGCGGCGCAGGCCGTGCGGGTGGTGCGCGACGATTTCGTCGACCTGGCCGGGTTCGATGCCTGGGCGGTGGAGTACCTGGCGCGCCTGGACCAGGAGCCGGGCAATGCCGAAGGCCGGCGCGCGCGGATGCACGCGGTGAACCCGCTGTACATTCTGCGCAACTACCTGGCGCAGCGTGCCATCGAGGCGGCTGAAGGCGGGAATTACGAGGAAGTGCGACGCCTGCACCAGGTGCTGACACGGCCGTTCGAGGAACAGCCGGGGATGCAGGCCTATGCCGAACGCCCGCCCGAGTGGGGCAAGCATCTGGAGATCAGTTGTTCATCCTGAGATCGCAGCGCCTGCTTCGCGGGTCAAGCCCGCTCCCACAGGTACTGCGGTGTTCTTGTGGGAGCGGGCTTGACCCGCGATAGAGCGCGCAGCGCTCGCAGCTTCAGTTGTCGACCCACCAGTTCAGCAACGTCTCATCCTCGTCGTCATCGAGGTTCTGGTAGATGTTGGCGTAATACCACTGCACCCCCGTCGCCTCCCGAAACCGGTCGAACACCGGGCGAATCGCCTCGAACCCATTGCTCGCCGGCACTGCCAGCGTCAGGTTGCCTTTGTAGCGACCATCCAGCGTGCCGCCCAGCAACGTCTGCACCTCGCTTTCCAGCGTGTCGACGGCATCCTGGGGCAGATCGTCGGCGTAGACATGGATGCAAAAATTGCCACCCCGGCGCACCACCTCGACATGCTGATCGGGGATGGCCGTGCAGATGATGTCGCCGCGCGCCATGTTCAGCGCCAGCCCCGGCGACGACAGCAGTTCATAGGTATGTTCGCCCACTTCGCGCACCGGCACGCTTTCGAACACCGGCTCGCCGTTCTTCTTTCTGTCGACGAATACACGAATGTGCGGTGAATGCTGGCAATCCATCGGTCTGTCCCTGGCCTGTTCAGAAAGGCCGCATGCTAAACCATTACAGCCTCTTCGCCAGCATCGCTGGCTTATCTGGCAGGCTATGGCACCTTGCAATCCACCCTCATCACCTCCAGATACCCAACATCACCTGACGCATCCGGACTCCCACCATGACCGACCCCCTCCACATCCCCTGCCCCCACTGCAACGGCCTCAACCGCATCCCCGCCGCACGCCTGAGGGACGCACCCAAGTGCGGGCGCTGCAAGGGTGAGGTGCTGTTGCACAAGCCATTCGAATTGAAACAGGGCGACTACGCCAGCCAGATCAAGGGCGACCTGCCATTGCTGATCGATGTGTGGGCCGACTGGTGCGGGCCCTGCAAGGCGTTCGGCCCGGTCTTCGAACAGGCCGCCGGCCAACTGGCCGGACGCTGCCGCCTGGCCAAGCTCGACAGCGAAGCCAATCAGCAACTGGCCGGGCAACTGGGCATACGCTCCATTCCCAGCCTGATCCTGTTCAAGAACGGCCGCGAAGTGGCGCGCCAGAGCGGCGCCTTCCCACTCCAGCAACTGCTGGAATGGCTGCGCAGCCAGGGGGTCTAGGCATTTTCCAGCAGCGTATGCAGTTCGACGAACTGCTGGGTCAGCTTGTGCCGCGGTTCCAGGTGAATCAGCGGCAGGCTGGCCTGGTGGGACTCGCGCATCTTCACCGAGCTGTTGAGGTACACCGGCAGCACCGGCAAGCCTTCGGCAATCAGTTCGTCGAGCATCTGCTGCGGCAGGCTGGCGCGCGCCTGGAACTGGTTGACCACGATGCCCTCGACTTCCAGGCCCTCGTTGTGGTCTTCCTTGAGCTCTTCGATCTCGGCCAGCAGGCCGTACAGCGCCTGACGCGAGAAGCTGTCGCAGTCGAAGGGGATCAATACGCGATCGGCGGCGATTAACGCTGAAACCGCATAGAAGTTCAGCGCAGGCGGGGTGTCCAGGTAGATGCGGTCGTAATCGTCGGACAGCTCGTCCAGCAGCTTTCGCAGTTTGTTGATCTTGTGCTTGGCCTCGAGCTTGGGCTGCAGGTCGGCCAGCTCTGCCGTGGCGGTCACCACATGCAGGTTGTCGAACGGGGTTTCATAGATGTCGACCTTGTTCTTCTTGGCGAAGGGCCCCGAGGACAGGGTCTGCTTGAAGAAGTCGGCAATGCCCATGGGAATGTCCTCGCCGGTCAGGCCGGTGAGGTACTGGGTCGAGTTGGCCTGGGCGTCCAGGTCGATCAACAGGGTTCGATAGCCTTCGTTGGCACTGACTGCCGCCAGGTTGCAGGCAATGCTCGACTTGCCCACGCCACCTTTCTGATTGAACACCACGCGCCGCATGAACAGACCTCCATGTGAAAGGAACTACCGAGTATGTGAGGGTTGCGCCGGTTTAGCCAGTGCCTTTCAGCCCTGCGTCTGGGCCTGGCGGATCAACAGTTCGGTGAACGCCCGGGCCATCGCCGACACGTCCTCACGCCGCTGCGCCAGCCATACCGCTGTCACCGCGTCGGCGTCGAGCAAGGTGCGGTACACCACCCCGTCGATGCGCATGCGCTTGAACGACGCCGGCAGCACCGACACCCCAAGCCCCGCCGATACCAGGCCGATGATGGTCATGGCCTCGCCTGCCTCCTGGGCAAAGTGCGGGCTGAAGCCGGCCGAGCGCGCCAGGCTGAGCAACTGCGCGTGCAGGCCGCTGCCGTAGCTGCGCGGGAAGAACACGAACGGCTCCTGGGCCAGGGCCGCCAGCGGCAGG
Source organism: Pseudomonas palmensis (assembly GCF_049942755.1). Lineage (NCBI taxonomy): Bacteria > Pseudomonadati > Pseudomonadota > Gammaproteobacteria > Pseudomonadales > Pseudomonadaceae > Pseudomonas > Pseudomonas palmensis. The sequence continues at coordinate 2,604,577 of NZ_CP187958.1, read as the reverse complement.
CCCTGCTCGTTGCCCTGGGCCAGCGGGTGCGCGGCATTGAGCACCGCCACCAGCGGCTCGCGGAACAGTTCGGTGATCACCACGCCATCAGGCACGCTCATCGGGCGCATCAGGCCGACCTCGATGGACTCGTCGAGCAAGGCATCCACCACGTCGCGGCTGCTCATTTCCTTGAGGTTCAGGTGCACCGCCGGGAAGCGCTGGCGAAACGCATTGATGGCCTTGGGGATGCTGGAGTTGAACGGCGCCGAGGAGGTGAAGCCGATCTTCATCTCACCCAGCTCGCCGAGCTGGGCACGCCGCGCCACGTCGGCGGCCTTGTCGACCTGCGCCAGCACCTGGCGCGCCTCGTCGAGAAACAGCCGGCCGGCTTCGCTGAGTGCCACCCGTCGGTTGGTACGCTCGAACAGGCGTGCACCCAGCTCCTGCTCCAGGGCCTGGATCTGCTGGCTCAGCGGCGGTTGAGAGATGCCCAGTTGCTGTGCGGCACGGCCAAAATGCAGCTCTTCGGCCACGGCGATGAAGTAGCGAAGGTGGCGCAGTTCCATGGCAACTCCAATAGGTCGCAAAACCTCTTAAACAGGTCGAACAATATATTGGAAAAGATCAATAGCCAGCTATATGCTTTTTTCACTGCCTGCGAGGCCGTGCCCCTTTCGAGGTCCCCGTGAAAACTGCTGTTGCCCATGAGCTGCCCCCTGCCCCGGCGAACACCGCCGCCCCCCTGAACGAAAGCTGGATCGAGAAAGGCACCCCTGCGTTCATGCGCACGGTGCTGGCATTGTTCTGTGGCGGTTTTGCCACCTTCGCCCTGCTGTACTGCGTGCAGCCGATGATGCCGCTGCTGTCCCACGAGTTCTCCATCAATGCCGCCCAGAGCAGCCTGGTGCTGTCGGTGTCGACCGGCCTGCTGGCGTTCGGGCTGCTGGTGACCGGGCCGATTTCCGACCGCGTCGGGCGCAAGCCGGTGATGGTGTTCGCCCTGTTCTGCGCCGCGCTGTGCACCATCGCCAGCGCATTGATGCCCAGCTGGCACGGCGTGCTGGCCATGCGTGCCCTGGTGGGCCTGTCGCTGAGCGGGCTGGCGGCGGTGGCCATGACCTACCTGAGCGAAGAGATTCATCCGCAGCACATCGGCCTGGCCATGGGGCTGTACATCGGCGGCAACGCCATCGGCGGCATGAGCGGGCGCCTGATCACCGGGGTACTGATCGACTTCGTCAGCTGGCACACCGCGATGCTGGTGATCGGCGGCCTGGCACTGGTCGCGGCGGCAGTGTTCTGGAGGATCCTGCCCGAGTCGCGCAACTTCAGTGCACGCTCGATGAACCCGCGCAGCCTGCTGAACGGCTTCACCCAGCACTTTCGCGACGCCGGGCTGCCGTGGCTGTTTCTGGAAGCGTTTCTGCTGATGGGCGCCTTCGTCACGCTGTTCAACTACATCGGCTACCGGCTGCTCGCCGAGCCGTACCACATGAGTCAGGCGCTGGTGGGGCTGCTGTCGGTGGTGTACCTGGCAGGCATCTACAGCTCGGCGCAGATCGGCGCACTGTCGGACAAGCTGGGGCGGCGCAAGGTGTTCTGGATGAGCATCCTGCTGATGTTCGGTGGGTTGCTGCTGACGCTGTTCTCGCCCCTGGTGCTGGTGATCGTCGGCATGCTGGTGTTCACCTTCGGCTTCTTTGGCGCGCATTCGGTGGCCAGCAGCTGGATCGGCCGGCGTGCGCTCACGGCCAAGGGGCAGGCCTCTTCGCTGTACCTGTTCAGCTACTACGCGGGGTCGAGCGTGGCGGGCACGGCAGGCGGGGTGTTCTGGCATTACGGTGAGTGGAACGGCATCGGGCTGTTCATCGGCAGCCTGCTGGTGATCGCACTGCTGGTGGCGTTGCACCTGAGCAAGCTGCCGGCGCTGCCGGGGAATGTGAAGGGCTGATACCCCTTGCCGGCGAAGCTGTTCAGTTGATGATTTCGACCAGGTCGACATCGATCTCGCGGGACATCAGGTTCTTCTCGACCTCACCGGTCAGCTTGACCTTGGTCTTGTCGTTGAAGGCCACCGCCGGCAAGTCTTCGTTGTCGATCTCGACGGTGATGGTGCCGCTGGCATCCTTGAATTCGTACTTGTCGTCGTTGTTGAGCTTCTTGACCACAAAGCCCTGCAGTACCACCGGAGTGTCGTCGGCGGCGTCGTTGGCTGCCGCGACCGTGGTGACCGGCTGGGCGCCAGGGCCGGTGTAGCCGGCGGCCATCGCGCCAGTGGTGAACAGCGGGGCAAGCAGCAGAGCCAGGTAACGAGTTTTCATGGTGGGCATTCCGTTTCAAGTGGGGATGCGCTGAGGTTAATCCCCACGCCTGAACTGAAGCTTAATGCGCGATGGTGGGAAACCCGATCAGGCCAGCAACGCGGTGAGGCTCAGAATCGGCATAAGGATGGCCAGCCCGATGAACAGCATCACACCGCCCGTCATCGCCAGCATCAATGGCTCAAAAAGGCCCAGGGCTCGTTCAACCCTTACGCCCGACAGCAAACCGTGCCACCTCAGGCGACGCCGCAGTGCATGCAACGCGAGCCGTGCGAACACGCCGGCGGCGACCAGCACACCGGCAAACGGCAGCGCGAAGCGCTGCCCGCTCTCGTTCAGCGCCATCGAAACGCGGATCGTGGCCGGCAACGCCTGCTGGTGATGGGCGAATATCTGCACGACATCAGGGATCACGACACCCAGCAGGAACGCGAAGATGGCCAGCACGGCGCACATCAGGATCGCCGGATACAGCAACGCCAGGCGGATGCCCTGACGCGTCAGTTGCTGGTTGTCACCGTGCTCGGCAAGCCGTTGGCAGGTTGTCGCCAGCAGGGGATGCTGTACTGCGCGGGTATCCTTGGGCACGGGTTCCTTCCTTGAATGGCACGGCTGTGCATCGAGGTCGGAATGGTAAGGGAGGAGGCTTGGACGGGCCGTAGGACGGATCGGCGGGGGAGCGTGAAAAGTCAGTGGCGGGGCCGCGATACGCGGCACCCGCCAGGCAGTTGCCCGTTACTGGTGGTACTGCGCAGACAGTTCGTGCACGGCGTGGATGAAGGCACCGGCATGTTCCGGATCGACTTCCGGGGTGATGCCATGGCCCAGGTTGAACACGTGGCCGGTCCCGTGGCCATAGCTGGCCAGGATACGCCCGACTTCGGCGCGGATGGCCTCGGGCTTGGCGTAGAGCACAGTCGGGTCCATGTTGCCCTGCAGGGCCACCTTGCTGCCCACGCGCTGGCGCGCCTCACCGATGTCGCAGGTCCAGTCCAGGCCCAGCGCGTCAGCGCCGGCATCAGCAATGCTCTCCAGCCACAGGCCGCCGTTCTTGGTGAACAGGATCACCGGCACCTTGCGCCCTTCGTGCTCGCGGATCAGGCCGCTGACGATCTTGCGCATGTATGCCAGGGAGAACTCCTGGTACGCCGCCGCCGACAGGTTGCCACCCCAGGTGTCGAAGATCTGCACGGCCTGTGCGCCGGCCAGGATCTGCCCGTTGAGGTAGCTGACCACCGACTGCGCGAGCTTGTCGAGCAGCAGGTGCATGGCCTGCGGGTTGTCGTAGAGCATGGCCTTGGTCTTGCGAAAGTCCTTGGACGAGCCGCCTTCGACCATGTAGGTGGCCAGGGTCCACGGGCTGCCGGAGAAGCCGATCAGCGGCACACGGCCGTTGAGCTCGCGGCGGATGGTGCTGACCGCATCCATCACGTAGCCCAGGTCCTTTTGCGGGTCGGGGATCGGCAGCGCCTCGATGTCGGCCAGGGTGCTGATGACTTTCTTGAAGCGCGGGCCTTCGCCGGTTTCGAAATACAGGCCCTGGCCCATGGCATCAGGGATGGTCAGGATGTCCGAGAACAGGATCGCGGCGTCCAGCGGGTAGCGGTCCAGCGGCTGCATCGTGACCTCGCAGGCGAACTGCGGGTTCATGCACAGGCTCATGAAGTCACCGGCCTTGGCGCGGCTGGCGCGGTACTCCGGCAGGTAGCGGCCGGCCTGGCGCATCATCCACACCGGGGTGACGTCTACGGGTTGCTTGAGCAGGGCGCGCAGAAAACGATCGTTCTTCAAGGCAGTCATGTCGGCATCCGGAAAAAAAGTGGGGGCATTTTCTCAGACACCAACGTAAAAGGCACGGTATGAACCGTGCCTTTTGTCTATCGACCTGTGGTAGGTCAATAGATTTAGTTAAAAGCTTCGCCGGCAAGGCCGGCTCCTACAGGTTTGGCAGGAGCCAGCCTTGCTGGCGAAGAGGCCCGATCAGACCTCCAGATAGTCCAGGATCCCCTCGGCGGCATTGCGCCCCTCGAAGATAGCCGTCACCACCAGGTCCGAACCGCGCACCATGTCGCCACCGGCAAACACCTTGGGGTTGCTGGTCTGGTGCTTGAAGCGGTTCTGCTCCGGCGCCACCACACGGCCCTGGCTGTCGGTCTGGATGCTGAACTGCTCGAACCACGGCGCAGGGCTGGGGCGGAAACCGAAGGCGATGACCACAGCGTCCGCCGGGATGATCTCTTCGGAACCCGGGATCGGCTCCGGGCTGCGACGGCCACGGGCATCCGGCTCGCCGAGACGGGTCTCGACCACCTTCACGCCCTCGACCTTGTCTTCCCCCACGATCGCGATCGGCTGGCGGTTGTAGAGGAACTTCACGCCCTCCTCCTTGGCGTTCTTCACCTCCTTGCGCGAGCCGGGCATGTTCGCTTCGTCACGCCGGTAGGCACAGGTCACGGCCTTGGCGCCCTGGCGGATGGAGGTACGGTTGCAGTCCATCGCAGTGTCGCCGCCGCCCAGCACCACGACCTTCTTGTCCTTCATGTCGACGAAGTCTTGCGGGGACTTTTCAAAGCCCAGGTTGCGGTTGACGTTGGCGATCAGAAAATCCAGCGCGTCGTGCACACCCGGCAGGTCTTCGCCAGGGAAGCCACCCTTCATGTAGGTGTAGGTGCCCATGCCCATGAACACCGCATCGAATTCCTCGAGCAACTGGTCCATGGTGACGTCCTTGCCCACCTCGGTGTTCAGGCGGAACTCGATGCCCATGCCGGTGAAGACTTCGCGGCGGTTGCTGAGCACGGTCTTTTCCAGCTTGAACTCGGGGATGCCGAAGGTCAGCAGGCCGCCGATCTCGGGGTTCTTGTCGAACACCACCGGGGTTACCCCGCCGCGCACCAGCACGTCGGCACAACCCAGGCCCGCAGGGCCGGCACCGATCACCGCGACGCGCTTGCCGGTGGGCACCACCTTGGACATGTCCGGGCGCCAGCCCATGGCGAAGGCGGTGTCGGTGATGTACTTCTCCACCGAGCCGATGGTCACCGCGCCGAAGCCGTCGTTGAGGGTACAGGCACCCTCGCACAGGCGGTCCTGCGGGCACACCCGGCCGCACACTTCGGGCAGGGTGTTGGTCTGGTGCGACAGTTCCGCGGCGGCGAGGATGTTGCCCTCCGACACCAGCTTGAGCCAGTTGGGAATGAAGTTGTGCACCGGGCACTTCCATTCGCAGTACGGGTTGCCACAGCCCAGGCAGCGGTGGGCCTGTTCGGCCGACTGCTGGGGTTTGAAGGGCTCGTAGATTTCCACGAACTCTTTCTTGCGTTGACGCAACAGTTTCTTCTTCGGATCCTTGCGCCCGACCTCGATGAACTGGAAGTCATTACTCAGACGTTCAGCCATGTTCAAAACCTCATCAAACTCTTCAGGCGCATATCACTGCGGGTTGGCACGGGTGCTGGACAGCAGGTTCTTCAGGCTGGCCGCCTTCGGCTTGACCAGCCAGAAGCGACGCACGTAGTCATCCAGGTTTTCCCAGAGCTCACGACCCCATTCGCTGTTGGTTTCTTCGACGTATTCACCCAGCACGCGCTGCAGGTGGCTGCGATAGGCCTCCATCGCCTCGCCGCTGATACGCTGGATCTCCACCAGTTCGTGGTTGACCTTGTCGACGAAGCTGTTGTCCTGGTCGAGCACGTAGGCAAAACCACCGGTCATCCCGGAACCGAAGTTGTAACCGGTCTTGCCCAATACACAGACAAAGCCCCCGGTCATGTATTCACAGCAGTGATCGCCCGTGCCCTCGACGATGGCGTGGGCACCGGAGTTGCGCACCGCGAAGCGCTCACCCGCGGTACCGGCGGCGAACAGCTTGCCGCCCGTGGCGCCGTACAGACAGGTGTTGCCGACGATGGCGCTGTGCTGGGTTTCGAACGGGCTGCCCGCTGGCGGCACGATCACCAGTTTGCCGCCGGTCATGCCCTTGCCGACATAGTCGTTGGCATCACCTTCGAGGTACATGTTCAGGCCACCGGCGTTCCACACCCCGAAGCTCTGCCCGGCAGTGCCCTTGAAGCGGAAGGTCAGCGGCGCCTTGGCCATGCCCTGGTTGCCGTGCAGGCGGGCAATTTCACCGGAGATCCGCGCGCCGATGGAGCGGTCGCAGTTGCAGATATCCAGCTCGAACTCGCCGCCGGCCAGGTCACGGATCGCCGGCAGGGCCATCTGCACCATCTTCTCGGCCAGCACGCCCTTGTCGAACGGCGGGTTGCGGTCCACTTCGCAGAACTGCGGCTTGTCGGCCGGAACGTGCGGGCTGCCCAGCAACGGGCTGAGGTCCAGGTGCTTCTGCTTCTCGGTTTCACCGGGGAGCATTTCCAGCAGGTCGGTACGCCCGATCAGCTCGCCCAGGCTGCGCACGCCCAGCCTGGCCAGCCATTCACGGGTTTCCTCGGCCACGTAGGTGAAGAAGTTGACCACCATGTCGACGGTGCCGATGTAGTGGTCCTTGCGCAGTTTTTCGTTCTGCGTGGCCACGCCGGTGGCGCAGTTGTTCAGGTGGCAGATGCGCAGGTACTTGCAGCCCAGGGCGATCATCGGTGCGGTGCCGAAGCCGAAGCTCTCGGCGCCGAGGATCGCGGCCTTGACCACGTCCAGGCCGGTTTTCAGGCCGCCATCGGTCTGTACCCGCACCTTGCCGCGCAGGTCGTTGCCGCGCAGGGTCTGGTGGGTTTCGGCCAGGCCCAGTTCCCACGGTGCACCGGCATACTTGATGGAGGTCAGCGGCGAGGCGCCGGTACCACCGTCGTAGCCGGAGATGGTGATCAGGTCGGCATAGGCCTTGGCCACGCCGGCGGCGATGGTGCCTACCCCGGCTTCGGCCACCAGCTTGACCGAGACCAGCGCCTGCGGGTTGACCTGCTTCAGGTCGAAGATCAGCTGCGAGAGGTCTTCGATCGAGTAGATGTCATGGTGCGGCGGTGGCGAGATCAGGGTCACGCCCGGCACCGCATAGCGCAGCCTGGCGATCAGGCCGTTGACCTTGCCGCCCGGCAGCTGGCCACCCTCGCCCGGCTTGGCGCCCTGGGCCACCTTGATCTGCAGCACTTCGGCGTTGACCAGGTATTCGGGGGTGACGCCGAAGCGGCCGGTGGCCACCTGCTTGATCTTGGAACTGCGGATGGTGCCGTAGCGGGCCGGGTCTTCGCCGCCCTCGCCGGAGTTGGAGCGCGCGCCCAGGCGGTTCATCGCCTCGGCCAGGGCTTCGTGGGCCTCAGGCGACAGCGCGCCCAGGGAGATACCCGCCGAGTCGAAGCGCTTGAGGATGGCCTCCAGTGGCTCGACTTCGCTCAGGTCCAGCGGCTGCTCCAGGGTTTTCACCTTGAGCAGGTCGCGGATCATCGACACCGGACGCTTGTCGACCAGTGCGGTGTATTCCTTGAACTTGGCATAGTCGCCCTGCTGCACGGCGGCTTGCAGGGTATTGACCACGTCCGGGTTGTAGGCGTGGTATTCACCACCGTGCACGAACTTGAGCAGGCCGCCCTGCTGGATCGGCTTGCGCGGGCTCCAGGCTTCGGCGGCCAGCAGCTTCTGCTCGTTCTCGATGTCGACGAAGCGCGCGCCCTTGAGGCGGCTGGCCACGCCACGGAAGCTGAGGTTGACCACTTCCTCGGACAGGCCCACGGCTTCGAACAGCTGCGCGCCCCGGTAGGAACCGATGGTCGAGATGCCCATCTTGGAGAGGATCTTGAGCAGCCCCTTGGAGATGCCCTTGCGGTAGTACTTGAACACTTCGTCCAGGTCACCGAGCACTTCGCCGGTGCGGATCAGGTCGGCCAGCACTTCGTAGGCAAGATACGGGTACACCGCCGAGGCGCCGAACCCGATCAGCACCGCGTAGTGGTGTGGATCGCGGGCGGTGGCGGTCTCGACCAGGATGTTGCTGTCGCAGCGCAGGCCCAGTTCGGTCAGGCGATGGTGCACGGCGCCCACGGCCAGCGACGCATGCACCGGCAGCTTGCCGGGTGCGATATGACGGTCGCTCAGTACCAGCTGGGTCTTGCCGCTGCGCACGGCTTCTTCGGCCTGTTCGGTGATGTTGCGCACGGCCGCTTCCAGGCCGATGCTTTCCTCGTAGTTGAGGTCGATCACCTGGCGTTCGAAGCCCGGGCGGTCGAGGTTCATCAGCGAGCGCCACTTGGCCGGCGAAATCACCGGCGAGCTGAGAATCACCCGCGAGGCGTGCTCGGGGGATTCCTGGAAGATGTTGCGCTCGGCACCCAGGCAGATCTCCAGCGACATCACGATGGCTTCGCGCAGCGGGTCGATCGGCGGGTTGGTGACCTGCGCGAACTGCTGGCGGAAGTAGTCGTAGGTGGAACGAACGCGTTGCGACAGGATCGCCATCGGCGTGTCGTCGCCCATCGAGCCCACGGCTTCCTGACCCTGCTCACCCAACGGGCGCAGCACCTGGTCACGCTCCTCGAAGGTGACCTGGAACATCTTCATGTACTGCTTGAGCTGGTCGCCGTCGTAGCTGGCCACACCCTGGTCGTCGCTCAGGTCGGCCTGGATGCGCAGGGCATTCTGGCGCAACCAGCGCTTGTACGGGTGGCGCGACTTGAGGCGGTTGTCGATCGCATCGGTGTCGAGGATCTGGCCGGTCTCGGTGTCGACCGCGAAGATCTGCCCCGGGCCCACGCGGCCCTTGGCGATAACGTCTTCGGGCTTGTAGTCCCACACGCCGATTTCCGACGCCAGGGTGATATAGCCGTTCTTGGTGGTGACCCAGCGCGCCGGGCGCAGGCCGTTGCGGTCGAGCAGGCACACGGCATGGCGGCCTTCGGTGAGCACGATGCCCGCCGGGCCGTCCCAGGCTTCCATGTGCATGGAGTTGTATTCATAGAACGCGCGCAGGTCGGGGTCCATGGTCTCGACGTTCTGCCAGGCCGGCGGTACCAGCATGCGCACGCCACGGAACAGGTCGATGCCACCGGTGACCATCAGCTCGAGCATGTTGTCCATCGACGAGGAGTCGGAGCCCACGCGGTTGACCAGCGGGCCGAGCTCTTCCAGATCCGGGATCAGGTCGTTGGCGAACTTGGTACGCCGCGCCTGGGCCCAGTTGCGGTTGCCGGTGATGGTGTTGATCTCGCCGTTGTGGGCGAGGAAGCGGAATGGCTGGGCCAGCGGCCATTTGGGCAGGGTATTGGTGGAGAAGCGCTGGTGGAACACGCAGATCGCGGTCTGCAGGCGCTCGTCGCTCAGGTCCGGATAGAAGGCGGTGAGGTCCGCCGGCATCATCAGGCCTTTGTAGATGATGGTCTTGTGCGAAAAGCTGCAGATGTAGTGTTCGACATCGGCGGCGTTGGCCACCGACGAGCGACGCCGGGCACTGAACAGCTTGATCGCGAATTCCTGATCGCTCAGGCCTTCGCCACCGACGAACACCTGCTCGATCTGCGGCAGGCGCTCCAGCGCCAGGCGACCGAGCACGCTGGTGTCGATCGGCACCTTGCGCCAGCCCACCAGGCTCAGGCCGGCAGCGAGGATCTCGCGGTTCATGTTGTCGCGTGCGGCTTCGGCCTTGGCGGTGTCCTGGTTGAAGAACACCATGCCGACCGCGTACTGGCGGGGCAGTTCGCTGCCGAACTGTTCCAGGGCCACGGCCCGCAGGAACCGATCGGGCTTCTGCATCAGCAGCCCGCAGCCGTCGCCGGTCTTGCCGTCGGCGTTGATCCCACCACGGTGGGTCATGCAGGTCAGGGCCTGGATAGCCGTTTGCAAAAGGTGGTGGCTGGGTTCGCCCGTCATATGGGCGATCAGGCCGAAACCACAGTTATCCTTGAATTCTTCGGGATGGTACAGACCTGTTTTCATAGACACTTTCTCACCAGGTTCGCCTCTCACCAAGGCAAATCTCTTTTTAATACAACCACTTACCATCCACGCCGAACGAACGTCAGCTTTGCGGGGGCAATACGGATGCCATTGTTGCACAGCGACAGTGAAGCCCACAAATTTACTGACGCATCAGTGAAAATCCATGTCGCATTTTTGAATGTTTTTATACAAGAATCCGTGGTAACGGAATTGCTTGAGTCTGAAGCGTTTCAGCCTGGACTGCAACAGGGGCTTGTGGCCGGCAGTCTGGGACAGAAAAGCCTGCCGCGTGTTACGCAGCAGGCTAGACCGGGGTTCAGGAGTCGCTCAGCAGGTGGCGGGGGTAGTGCCACCCGACCATGTATCAGCGGGTCGCAGCCAGTTCTTGTTGGACGCTGGCAACGGTACGAGGCCAAGGTTTACCAGCCTGGACCTTGGCTGGCAAGGTTTTGATTGCAGCGACGGCTGCATCGCGGCTGGAGAAGTTGCCGTAGGTGATCACGTACAGGGGTTTGCCCTGCAGGGTTTTCTTGAAGTAGCGATAGTCGCCACCCTCGGCCTTGACGAACGCCTGGGCCGATGCCTCGGAACTGGTGCCCAGGATCTGCACCACGTAGTTGCCTGGCGCCTGTCCGCTGTACCAGCTACCGCCCGCAGCGGGCTTGGCAGCGGGTTTTTCTGCAGGTTTGGGTGCCGGCTTGGCCGTGGCCACCTGCACGGGTGCAGGGGCGGGCTTGGCGGCAGGTGCAACCGGCTTGCTGGCCACTGGCGCGGCAGGCTGCTGCGCCGGTACAACCGGCTGGGCCATCGTAGGCGCCGGGCCTGCAGTGACACCGGCGGGCGGTGCAGTGGTGGTAACGGTAGGCGGCTGCAGTGCAGTGTCGCCAGCCGGGCCGGATTCCTCGCCATCACCCATGCCGGCCGCCTCGGCCAGCGGGCCGCGCATCACCGGCTGGGACTGGCCCACCAGTGGCAGCGGCATCGGCTGCGAAGAACCGGCGAACTCGATGGCCGGGCCACCGTTGTTCGACTGGGCATTGCCCGGCTTGCCCTGGCCCAGGGGCAGTTGCGCCTGCTCGGCAGGCGCAGTGGCCGGCACCTGGTCGCCCTTCTTGGGCATCAGCACGGCTGCCGCCACGGCAACCACTACCACGGCAGACAACGCCAGCACGTGTTTCTTCGGCATATTGAACCCCATTGATGGTCGCTTCACCGGCGAGCGGGTGGCGAGCATGGCTTCGATCATGGTATCGCGGGCCACCTGGTTGATTGCTCCAGGCCAGCCGTCCGAGTTTTCGTGAATCTCGGCGATCTGCTCGCTGGTGAACACCTCGATACCGCGCCCGGCACCTTCCAGACGCTGCTCCAGGTATTCCCGGGTTTCGTCCTCGGTGTAGGGCTGCAACTCGATGACGTGGAAACGCTCCTGCTCGGCATTGAGTTCATCCAGGGCTGCGATCAGTGACGGCTCGCCGAACAGGAACACGTGCGGGCGACCTTCCGGTGTGCCCGCCGCCAGTTCCAGCAAGGCTTGGAGTGCCGACTCGCCAAGTTGTTCCGCATCGTCCACCAGCAAGTAGACTTCCTGACCGGTCAGCGCCAGCTGCACGATCTGGGCGAGGATCTCGGTGACTTGCGCCTTGGCCACATTCAGCGACTGCGCTACCTGGGCCAGCAGGCCGGCTGCATCGCCGGCGCCACGCGCCGAAACCACCACGCTGAGCACCGACTGCTTGTTGGTGCTGGCCACAAGGGCCTGGCGCAGCAGGGTCTTGCCGCTGCCCAGAGGGCCTGTGACCACCAGCAGCAGCTGGCTGTAGCGGGCCAGGTGATGCAACTGGCCCAGCACCGGCTTGCGCTGGGCAGGGAAGAACTTGAAGCCAGGCACCCGCGCAGCGAAGGGGTCATGGTTCAACTGGTAATGGCCGAGAAAGGCCTCGTCGGCATGCAAACTAGTCATCGAACTCTCGTCAACCTCAAAGCTGGGCCACGATTGCGCGGTAATCCGCCGCCAGCGTGGCCTGAAGAATCTCTTGCGGATAGTCGTCGGTCACCACGGCTTCGCCCATATGGCGCAGCAGGACCAGGCGCAGACGACCGTCGAGCACCTTTTTATCGACCGCCATGTGTTCCATGAAGTGGGCCGGGGTCATTTCGGCCGGAGGCACCACCGGCAGGCCGGCGCGCTGGAACAGGCGAATGCCGCGGTCGCGCTGCGCCTGGCTGATCCAGCCCAGGCGCATGGACATTTCCAGGGCCATTACCGTGCCAGCCGCCACGGCTTCACCGTGCAGCCACACACCATAGCCCATGTGGGTTTCGATGGCGTGGCCAAAGGTGTGACCGAGATTGAGCGTGGCACGCACGCCCGACTCGCGCTCGTCAGCCCCCACCACGGCCGCCTTGGCCTCGCAGGAGCGCTGGATGGCGCGGGTCAGTGCAGCCTGGTCGAGCGCACGCAGCGCATCGACATTGTCTTCGAGCCAGCCCAGAAACGGCTCGTCGCAGATCAGACCGTACTTGATCACCTCGGCCAGGCCCGCCGACAGCTCGCGCGGCGGCAGGCTCTTGAGGCTGGCGGTATCGATCAGCACCGCGTTGGGCTGATAGAAGGCACCGACCATGTTCTTGCCCAGCGGGTGGTTGATGCCGGTCTTGCCGCCCACCGACGAGTCCACCTGGGACAGCAGCGTGGTGGGCACCTGGATGAAGTCCACGCCGCGCTGGTAGCAGGCGGCGGCAAAGCCGGCCATGTCGCCGATCACCCCGCCGCCCAGGGCGATCACGGTGGTGCGACGGTCGTGGCGCGCCGTCAGCAGGGCGTCGAAGATCAGTTGCAGGGTTTCCCAGTTCTTGAAGGCCTCGCCGTCGGGCAGCACCACCGGCAGTACCGAATAGGCCCCCAGGCTGTGAGTGAGGCGTTGCAGGTAAAGGGGCGCGACAGTCTCGTTGGATACGATGGCGACCTGCTTGCCGGCAATGTGCGGCGCCAGCAGTTCAGGCTGATCCAGCAGGCCTTCGCCGATGTAGATCGGGTAGCTGCGTTCGCCCAGTTCGACCTTAAGTGTCTGCATGTGTCCCCACAAAGAACAAAGGCGCGGCATCGAAGACCCGACCCGCGCAATAACGAAGTGCCCTGCCAGGGCATGACTGGCCGCCGAGGATAGTCAAGCCTTAACGGGGCGGCAACTTCTGCAAGCGCTCCAGAATATCCAGAACTACCATGCGCGGCGGCCGCTCGTCGGTTTCCACCACCAGGTCGGCGATTTCCCGATAAAGCGGGTCGCGCAACTCGAGCAAGGCACGCAGCGTGGCCTCCGGGTTGGCCGTGCGCAGCAGCGGCCGGTTGCGGTCGCGGGCGGTACGCCCCACCTGCTGCTCCACCGAGGCGTGCAGGTAGATCACGCGCCCCCCGGCATGCAGCGCCGCACGGTTGGCATCGCGCATCACCGCGCCGCCGCCGGTGGCCAGCACCACGCCGTCGGCCTCGCACAGCTCGGCGATCATCGCCTGCTCGCGATCACGAAAGCCGGGCTCGCCTTCCTTGTCGAAGATCCACGGGATGTTGGCGCCCGTGCGCAGCTCAATTTCCTTGTCGGAATCCTTGAACGGCAGGCGCAGCTCTTTGGCCAGCAAGCGACCGATGGTGCTCTTACCGGCACCCATCGGCCCTACAAGTATCAAATTTCGCACAGAATCAACGACTCACAGCAATCGCCCGGTCACTCATGATACGCGGAGTCAGGAAGACCAGCAGCTCGGATTTTTTCTCTTGGATGACAGCGCGACGAAACAGCCGCCCAACATACGGCACATCGCCGAAAAATGGCACCTTGTCGACAACATTACTTTGCACGGTGGCATACACCCCGCCGATCACGATGGTCTCGCCATCCCCCACCTGAACCTTGGCATTCACCTCGTTCTTGCGGATCGGCGGCACGCTGTTGAGGGCATTGAGGTAGTCCGGCTCGTCCTTGGTGACCTTGACCGTCATGATCACCCGGTTGTCGGCCGTAATCTGCGGGGTCACCTCCAGCGACAGCGAGGCCTCGCGAAAGGTGGTGGACGTGGTGCCGTTGGCGCCCGACTCCTGATACGGCACCTCGGTACCCTTTAGGATGCGCGCGGTTTCCTTGTCGGCGGTGACCACCTTGGGCTGGGAGATGATTTCGCCATTGCCGGTCTTTTCCATCGCGCTGAGCTCCAGGTCGAGCAGCACACTGTCGCGCACCAACCCCAGGCCGATACCCGAGGTGGCCCGTTCCACCCCCAGGTCGACGAAGGGCAGCCCGTCGGCGGCCAACCCGCCTGCGCGCAGGCCGCCGCCCAGTTGCACCGCCCCGCCCCAGCGCACCCCCAGGCTTTTTTCGTAATCGACATTGGCCTCGACGATGCGCGCCTCGATCATCACCTGGCGAACCGGTACATCGAGCTGCGCGAGCAGCCGCCGCAGGTCGGCCAGGCGTGCCGACGGCTGGCTGGCAATGATGGTGTTGGTGCGCTCGTCGACCGTGATAGCGCCGGGGTCGTCGTCCTCGACCATGGCCTGGAACAGCTGCACGATGTCCCCGGCCCGCGCATGGCTGACCGTGAGCAGTTCGCGCACCAGCGTTGGCGAGGCCTGCGCCGCACGGGCCTGGGTATCGTGCCCGGCCAGTTCGGCCAAAGGCGCCACCAGCAGCACGTTGCCCTCCTGACGCCGACCCAGGCCCTTGCTGCGCAGCACCAGGTCCAGTGCCTGTTCCCAGGGCACCTCGTGCAGACGCAGGGTCACCTTGCCCTGTACTGCATCACTGGCCACCAGGTTGACCCCGGTGAAGTCGGCCAGCACCTTGAGCACCGAACGCACCTCGACATCCTGGAAACTCAACGACAGCGGCTCGCCGCCATACCCTGCCCCCTCGGCCCCAAGGCCTGCACCTGCTACCGGCAGCGCCACCATCAGTACCGCACACAGGCTGAACATCCTGTTCATCCACGACCTCCCTGGTCAGTTGACGACGTGTCGAGCCACCCCATTGGCTTCGATCACCTGCGAGCGCTCCACCCAGCCGGCGCCCTCGACCCATACCTGCTCCTCGAGCTCGACCTGCTGCGCATCGATGCGCACCACCCGCCCCTTGTCCGGCCCCAGCCGGTCACCTTCGCGCAACGGGTACAGCGCCCCCGCAACACGGATCAACGCGACCCCGCCGCGACGGTCGGCCAGGTGCCCGACCAGTTCCATCTGTTCCAGCGGCACGTGTTCCAGCGCAAATTCGAGCGCTGCGGGCGGCGGCGCGGCAAAGGGATCGCGCGCCTCCGCCAGCACCGGCGCCGGCTGCGCCACGGGGTCGACCGGCAGGCCGGACGCATAGGCCTTGAGGTGCATCTGCAGACGCAGTTGCCCACGCCCCGCCAGCGGCGCCAGGTGAAGGTCATGCAGGGTCACGCGCTCAGGCAGCGTGGCCAGGGCGTCGACAAAACCGGCCAGCGCGGCGAAGTCGCCCACCACCTGCAGGTGCACCGGCATTTCGGCATGCAGGGCCTGCGGCTGCGCCGGCAACACTTTCACCTGCTCGAACACCAGGCCCCGCCCGGCCCGGGCGACAGCCTGCAGCAGGCCGGGCATGCCGCCCGCTGGCAGCAGCCGGGCCTGGGCCTCCCGCAGGCGTTGCTCCAGGCCGAGCAAGCGGGCCTGCTGCTCGTCCAGCCGGGCGACCTGCTCTGCCTGCGCCTGCCAGGCCTGCTGCAACTCGGCTCCACGCGCCAGCGCCCGCTCAAGCGAAGCGTTCGCCCCGCGCAGGTGCAGCCCATAACCGCTACCGAGCGCCAGCAGCAGGCAAGCCGCCAGCAACAGCGCCTTGTACCGCCGAGGCCACGCTGCCATCAGGTACCAGTCGAGAGCCGAGCTCATGGCTGCACCTGCGCACGGAGGTGGAACACCTCGCCGGCGGCGGTGGCCTTGATCTCCTGCAACTGCACAGCGCCCAGGCCAGGGGCCTGATCCAGATTGCGCAGCAGTTGAGTGACCGACGCCCGCCCCTGTGCCACCCCCTCCAGGCGCAGCGCGCTGCCCTCGAGCGCCAGTGCAGTCAGTTGCAGCCCTTGTGGCACCCGCGTGGCCAGCGGTGCAAGCACCTGACCACCTGGGGATGCGGCGCGCAGCACGGCATCCAGCCCCTGGATGCGCTCCTGCAGCGCATCGCCCCGGGCGGTCAGGTCGGCCAGTTCCGCCAGCGGGCCCTCAAGCCGTGCGATGGCATCGCGCAGGGCCGCATTGGCCTGCCCCTGCTGCGCCAGGCGATAGGCGCCATGCCGGTCCAGCAGCACCACGATGGCGACCCCCAGCAGCAGAGCCACCAGCATCAACCCCTGCAACTGCCGCACACTGCGCTGGCGTTGCCAGGCCCGCCACGGCAGCAGGTTGATATCGCGCCTCACGGTGCACGCCTCATCGCCAGCCCATAGGCCAGCGCCAGGGCGGGCTCGGCGGCATCGAACACCGTGGTTTCGATACCCAGCCGACGCTGCACTTCCAGCGCCTGGGCCGAATCGGCAGCCGCCCCGGTCAGTACCAGCCGCGCCGGTGCCGGGCCCTCCAGGGCCTGCAACCAGCGTTCGATGCAGGCAGCCAACGCCTGCGGCACATCGGCCGCTGCACCCGCGTCGGCACGCCATGCCTGGTGCTGTGCATGCAGCGCCCAGTGCCCTGGCTCGACCCGCACCACGGCGACCGCGTCATCGTCCGCCCCGACCGCGCGCAACAACGCCAGGCTGTCGGTCTCGACCACCCGCGCACGCAGGCCTGCCAGCTCCAGTGCCGCCTCCAGCCCATCGAGCCAGCCCTGATGACAGGCATACACCCCCACCGCCTCGTAGCACGGGTCGTGCGCGACCGAGCCGCGGCACTCGAAATCAAAGGCCGCCTCGTCCAGGGCAAAGGGTATGAAAGGTTCGGCCTCATGGCACAGGCGGGCAAACAGGGCATCCTCTGCCAGCCCCGCCGGCACCTGCACGGTCTTGCTCAGCACGGCCGTGGCCGGAATCGCCAGCGCCGCCTCGCGCAAGGTGGCACCGCTGCGGGCCAGGGCATCGCCCAGCACCTGCGCCAACTGTGCCGGGTCGGCCACCCGGCCGTCCTGCAGCACGCCCGCCGCCAGCGTCTGCACGGCCTGCGCACGCACCTCGAAGGACCCTGCCACCTGCCGCAGCTGCAGCAATCGCACCGCGCAACATGAAATATCGATACCCAGCAGTGAACCGGCATCCTTGCCGAAACGTCCAAACATTGGCTTTCCCTGGCATCCGCCTGCTTCGACCGGCCCCCAGACAGGGCACCGGTCAGCCCGTGCACCGCGCAACCCACGCGGCACAGTGAAAATTGCTTATAATGCCCAGCGTTTTTTCTCGTCGATCAGCCCTGCGCTCAATCCATATTTCAAACTGGACACCCCAAAGCCTTGATACGCCTGCTGAAGTTCTTCTGGTGGTCTTTCGTCGCAGTCATCTGTGCCGTCGTGCTCGGTCTGAGCGGCGCGTTTCTGTATCTTAGCCCCAGCCTGCCCTCGGTAGAGGCCCTGAGAAGCATCCAGTTGCAGATCCCTTTGCGGGTATACAGCAGCGATGGAAAGCTGATTGCCGAGTTCGGCGAGATGCGGCGTTCTCCCATCCGTTTCGCCGACATTCCCCCGCATTTCATCCAGGCTTTGCTGTCCGCCGAAGACGACAACTTCGCCAATCACTATGGGGTCGACCCCAGCAGCCTGATGCGCGCTGCAACACAATTGCTCAAGTCCGGGCACATCCAGACCGGCGGCAGCACCATCACCATGCAGGTGGCGAAGAACTTCTTCCTCAGCAGCGAACGCAGCTTCTCGCGCAAGACCAACGAGATCCTGCTGGCCCTGCAGATCGAGCGCGAGCTGACCAAGGACGAGATCCTCGAGCTGTACGTGAACAAGATCTACCTGGGCAACCGTGCCTACGGCATCGAAGCCGCAGCGCAGGTGTACTACGGCAAGTCGATCCGTGACGTGAGCCTGGCGCAGATGGCGATGATCGCCGGCCTGCCCAAGGCACCGTCGCGCTTCAACCCGCTGGCCAACCCGACGCGCGCCAAGGAACGCCGCGACTGGATCCTGGGGCGCATGTACAAGCTGGGCAAGATCGACGAAGCCAGCTACCAGGCTGCCCTGGCCGAACCGATCAACGCCAGCTACCACGTGCCGACGCCCGAGGTGAATGCCCCGTACATCGCCGAGATGGCCCGCGCCGAGATGGTCGGCCGCTACGGCAGCGACGCCTACACCGAAGGTTTCCGCGTGACCACCACGGTGCCGAGCGACCTGCAGGAAATGGCCAACAGCGCCGTGCTCGATGGCCTCAGCGCCTACGACCACCGCCACGGCTACCGCGGCCCCGAGTCGCGCCTGCCGGGCAAGACCCAGGCCGCCTGGCTGCAGGAACTGACCAAGCTGCGCCCACTGGGCGGGCTGGAACCGGCCATCGTCACCCAGGTCGACAAGACCGGCCTGCAGGTGCTGACCAAGTCGGGCCAGACCGAGAGCGTGGCCTGGGACACCATGAAATGGGCCCGCCCATTCCTCAACACCAACAGCCAGGGCCGCGCCCCGCAGCAGCCGGGCGATGTGGCCCAGGTCGGCGACGTGATCCGCGTGCAACGCACCGGCGAGGGCGAACTGAAGTTCAGCCAGGTGCCGGGCGCCCAGAGCGCACTGGTGACCCTGGACCCGAACAACGGCGCCATCCGTGCTTTGGTGGGCGGCTTCTCGTTCGAGCAGAGCAACTACAACCGCGCCATGCAGGCCAAGCGCCAGCCGGGCTCGAGCTTCAAGCCGTTCGTCTACAGCGCGGCGCTGGACAACGGCTACACCGCCGCCAGCCTGGTCAACGACGCCCCTATCGTGTTCGTCGACGAGTACCTGGACAAGGTGTGGCGACCCAAGAACGACACCAACACCTTCCTTGGCCCGATCCGCATGCGCGAGGCGCTGTACAAGTCGCGCAACCTGGTATCGATCCGCCTGCTGCAGGCCATGGGCGTGGACAAGACCATCGACTACATCGCCCGTTTCGGCTTCAACAAGCAGGACCTGCCGCGCAACCTGTCGCTGGCGCTGGGCACCGCGACCCTCACGCCGATGGAGATCGCCACCGGCTGGAGCGCGTTTGCCAACGGCGGCTACAAGATCACCCCGTACCTGATCGACCGCATCGAAAGCCGCAATGGCGAGACGCTGTTCACCGCCAACCCGCCCAGCGTGCCTCGGGGGCATCAGGACGAGGCCGGGATTGGCGCCGCCGAAACGCCGATCGTCACCGATGCGGCACTGGGCGCCGACGTGAGTGCGGTGGCGCCGCAGGTGCCGGCGGTGGCCGAGCAGATCATCGACGGGCGTACCAGCTACATCCTCACCAGCATGCTGCAGGACGTGATCAAGCGTGGCACCGGACGACGTGCCCTGGCGCTGGGGCGCACCGACCTGGCGGGCAAGACCGGTACCACCAACGAGTCCAAGGATGCGTGGTTCTCCGGCTACAACGCCGACTACGTGACCACCGTATGGAGCGGCTTCGACCAGCCCGAGACCCTGGGCCGTCGCGAGTATGGCGGTACCGTGGCGCTGCCGATCTGGATGAGCTTCATGGGCGCCGCGCTCAAGGACAAGCCGATGCACACGCTGCCGCAGCCTGAAGGCATCCTCAGCCTGCGGGTGGACCCGGTGAGCGGCCGTGCGGCCACGCCGAGCACGCCTGATGCGTACTTCGAGCTGTTCAAGGCCGAAGACACCCCGCCGTCGGTCAACGAGCTGGGTGGCAGCGCGCCAGGCAGCCCGCTGCCGGCGGACGAGTCGGCGCCGATCGATCTGTTCTGATGGGGTAACCCGGGGGCTGCCCTGCAGCCCATTGGCCAGCACAATTACCAGCCCCAAACAAAAAGCCCCGACTCTCGCGAGCCGGGGCTTTTTGCTACAACGCTACAACGGCTCAGCCGTTGAACACGTCATCCACGCTTTTGAGCGGGTAGTTCTTCGGATACTGCAGGGTCGCCACACCGCTTTCGATCGCAGCCTTGGCCACGGCATCGGAAACCACGGTGATCAGGCGTGCGTCCATCGGCTTCGGAATGATGTACTCACGACCGAATTCCAGCGCGTCGACGCCGTAGGCAGCGCAGACTTCCTTGGGCACCGGCAGCTTGGCCAGGTCCTTCAGGGCGTTGGCGGCAGCGATCTTCATCTCTTCGTTGATGCGCTTGGCGCGAACGTCCAGGGCACCACGGAAGATGAACGGGAAGCCCAGCACGTTGTTGACCTGGTTCGGGTAGTCGGAACGACCGGTGGCCATGATCACGTCGCTGCGGGTGGCGTGGGCCAGCTCCGGCGAAATTTCCGGGTCCGGGTTCGAGCAGGCGAACACGATCGGGTTCGGTGCCATCGACTTGAGGCCTTCAGGGCTCAGCAGGTTCGGACCGGACAGGCCGACGAACACGTCAGCGCCTTCCAGGGCATCGGCCAGGCTGCGCTTGTCGGTAGCGTGGGCGAACACCGCCTTGTACTGGTTCAGGTCGTCACGGCCAGCGTGGATCACGCCGGTACGGTCGACCATGAAGATGTTTTCGATCTTCGCGCCCATGCTCACCAGCAGCTTCATGCAGGAGATGGCCGCAGCACCGGCGCCCAGGCAGACGATCTTGGCATCGGCGAGGGTCTTGCCCGCGATTTCCAGGGCGTTGATCATGCCGGCCGCGGTCACGATCGCGGTGCCGTGCTGGTCATCGTGAAACACCGGGATGTCGCACTGCTCGATCAGCGCGCGCTCGATCTCGAAGCACTCGGGTGCCTTGATGTCTTCCAGGTTGATGCCGCCGAAGGTGATCGAGATGCGCTTGACGGTGTCGATGAAGGCCTGCGGGCTTTCGGCATCGACTTCGATGTCGAACACGTCGATACCGGCGAAACGCTTGAACAGAACACCCTTGCCTTCCATCACCGGCTTGGACGCCAGTGGGCCCAGGTTGCCCAGGCCGAGGATGGCGGTGCCGTCGGAAATGACTGCTACCAGGTTGCCCTTGCCGGTGTACTGGTAGGCCAGCTCCGGGTCACGGGCGATTTCACGTACTGGCTCGGCAACACCCGGGCTGTAGGCCAGCGCCAGGTCGCGAGCAGTCGCGGTCGGTTTGGTGAGCTCTACGCTCAGTTTCCCCGGACGAGGCTGAGCATGGTATTCGAGAGCGGCAGTTTTCAAATCTGACATGATGGGCATTCCGCTTTTACTGTTCTGACGGACCGCCGAGGATACGCAAAGAGCAATGGGCCGACAAGACTGCCCGGTCACTTGTGTCAAGGCCTTTAGCCTACGACTTTAAGCCAAGAGCCGCAGCCCGCAAGGCTTTCAGTGTGTACAATCCATTTTTAAAATGTTCACAATTTATTATCTTTATTGTCTTTCCAGCATCGTCGGGTCGGTGAGTGGCAGCATCCAGCGCGCCTGACCCGGCTTGAGCCCGGCCCTGCGGGAACGATCCAGCACCCAACCGCGGGCTTCGACGCGTCGGCCTTCGAGACCGTCGGTGAAATCAGGCGCAAAATTGCGCGACAACCTGGCCGGCACCTGAAGCACCAGCGAATGGCCCAACTCGATCCAGATGGCGCCACCCCTGTGCTCGACCGACTGAACCTGGCCAGCGACCAGCGCAAAGCCGGCCTGGCGCAGGTGCCCCGGCGCGATCACCGGCGGCTGGCCCCACAGCCCCGCGCGGGCGCTGCGGGCGGCCTGTTCAGCCTGTTGATGGCAGTCGCGCAGGGCGGTGTTGGGCGCTACCGCGATGCGATAACCCAGACCCTCGCCCAGCAGTTGTTCTTCCAGATTGTGACCAGAGCGGTCGAACACATGGGCCAGGGTGCGCTTGTATTTGTCGCGCGGCTCTGTACCCGGCAGCAGCTCGACCCGCCCGCCACTGGCCTTGACCAGGGCCTGCAAACGCTGGCGCGCGGCCACCGCATAGGGCTCGCTGGGCCGCCCCTTGCGCCCGATCTCGGGAGCATTGATGCCGATCAGGCGCACATTGCGCCCATCATTCAGACGCAAGGTATCGCCGTCGATCACCTGGCGTACCGCAACGCTCTGCACCCCGCCCTGGAGGTCGGCCGGCAGCGTACACAGCGCCTGCGCCGGCAACTGCCAGATCGCGGCCACAAAAAAGGCGCCCACCAGGGACGCCTTCTTCAACAGCATTGCCAAGCCCATGGGGCCAGCTTCGCGCCGTCTTACTTCTTGGCACCGAACATGCCGAAACGGTCGGCGAACTTCTGTACGCGGCCGCCGGTGTCCAGCACTTTCTGCTTACCGGTGTAGAACGGGTGGCACTCGTTGCAGACGTCGGTGGCCAGTGGGGCGCACAGGGTCGAACGGGTCTGGAACACATTGCCGCAGCTGCAGGTGACTGCGACTGCTTCATAATTCGGATGAATTTCTGGTTTCATGGTCACTTCCTCGACTGCGTGCCGCCACCCAACACCATTGTTGAATACCGCACGTAATTAGGCGGCGAATAATACCAGAGCATGCCATCAGCGCAAGTTGTCGCTTGTACCGACTGTCGTCTGCTAGGCTCGGCGGCTACCGAATTGCCCTTCAGAGACCCTGCGCGTGTCCGACGTCATCCTTCGCCTTGCCTTGCCCTCGCCCCTGCGGCGGTTGTTCGACTACAGGGCCCCGGCAAGCATGGCGCACACCGCATTCACCCCCGGCATGCGCCTGCGCGTGCCGTTCGGGCGCCGCGAGATGATCGGCATCCTGGTGGAGGTGTGCGAGCACAGCGAGGTGCCCGCCGACAAACTCAAGCCCGCCATCGCCCTGCTTGACCCGGTATCGCCGATACCGCCAGCCCTGTTCAAGCTGTGCGTGTGGACCGCGCAGTACTATCAGCACAGCCTGGGCGACACCCTGAGTTGGGCGCTGCCGGTGCTGCTGCGCCAGGGCGAGCCGGCCGAAGCGCACCAGGAACGCTTCTGGCAGGTGGCCCCGGGGGCTCGCCACGACGACCCGCGCATCGCCCGCGCACCGCGCCAGCGCGATGCCCTGGCCACCCTGGCGCAGCATCCGCACGGCGTGGCCCACGGCCTGCTGAGCAAGCTCAAACTGAGCAAGGACAGCCTCGACCTGCTGCTGGCCAAGGAGCTGGTGCAGGTGGAGGTACGCCGGCATGCCCCGCCGGCGCGCCACGAACACTGGCTGGCACAGCCCGAACTGCCGCTCAACGATGAGCAGAAGGCGGCGTTTCATGCGGTGCAGGCCGGGTTCGGCAGCTTCCATGCCTTTCTGTTGGCCGGGGTCACCGGCAGCGGCAAGACCGAGGTCTACCTGCAACTGATCCGCGAGACCCTGGAGGCCGGCAAGCAGGCGCTGATCCTGATTCCGGAGATCAACCTCGGGCCGCAGACCCTGGCGCGCTTCGAGCAGCGCTTCAATGCGCGCATTGCCCTGCTGCATTCGGCAGTCAACGACCGCGAACGCCTCAAAGCCTGGCTGGCAGCCCGTGATGGCGAGGCCGACATCATCATCGGTACCCGCTCGGCGCTGTTCACGCCCATGAAGAACCCGGGCCTGATCATCATCGACGAGGAGCACGACGGCTCCTACAAGCAGCAGGAAGGCCTGCGCTATCACGCCCGCGACCTGGCCCTGGTGCGCGCGCACCAGGAGCACATCCCGATCCTGCTGGGCTCGGCCACGCCATCGCTGGAAAGCCTGCACAACGCCTACTCCGGCCGTTACGGCCTGCTGCGCATGAACCACCGCGCCGGCGGCGCCAAGGCGCCGCGCTTCCTGCGCCTGGACGTCAAGAGCCGGCCCCTGGACAGCGGCATCAGCGGGCCGATGCAACAGGCCATCGGCCAGACCCTGGCCGCAGGCCAGCAGGTGCTGGTGTTCCTCAACCGTCGCGGCTTTGCCCCCACGCTGCTGTGCCACGACTGCGGCTGGCTGTCGGAATGCCCGCGCTGCGATGCGCGCATGACCGTGCATCAGCGCTCCGGCGAACTGCGCTGCCACCACTGCGGCTATGACGAACGCGTACCGCGCCAGTGCCCGCAGTGCAACCATGTGGACCTGCGCCCGGTAGGTGCAGGCACCGAGCGCGCCGAAGAGCGCCTGAGCATTCTGTTTCCGGATGTACCGGTGCTACGCGTGGACCGCGACAGCACCTCGCGCAAGGACGCGATGAACCAGCTGTTCGCCACAGTGCAGCGCGGCGAGCCGTGCATCCTGGTCGGCACCCAGATGCTGGCCAAGGGGCACCACTTTCCGCGGGTCACCCTGGTGGCGATCCTGGATGCCGATGGCGGGCTGTTCTCCGGGGATTTTCGCGCCAGCGAGCGCATGGCCCAACTGATCGTGCAGGTGGCAGGGCGTGCCGGGCGTGCAGAGGAGCCAGGCAAGGTGATCATCCAGACGCACCTGGCCGATCATCCTCTATTGGTACAGCTTACCGAGCAGGGCTATTTCGCGTTTGCCGAACAGGCCCTGAGCGAGCGCCGCGCCGCCGGCCTGCCGCCCTTCGCGCACCTGGCGCTGCTGCGCGCCGAGGCGCACAAGCCGGGGCAGGCCGAGAGCTTTCTCGACGAGGCCTGCAGCGCCGCCGAGCAGTTGCTGGCAGAGCACGACCTGCACGGCATCGAGCTGCTGGGCCCGGTGCCGGCGCCGATGGAGCGACGGGCGGGACGTTTTCGTGCGCAATTGTTGTTGCAGGCCAATGCAAGGGCATCCTTGCATCGTCTGATGAGCGCCTGGCTGTTAGTGTTGGAGCAGATGCCGAGCGGGCGACAGGTGCGCTGGTCGCTGGATGTGGACCCGGTCGACCTGTACTGACCGCTTCGCCGGCAACGCCGGCTCCTACAGGTTTGATGAGCCCTGGCCCTCTGCAGAGCCTGCATTGTTGGCCAAAGGGCCCTAAAGGTTGGCAACCTCGCCCCGGCAACGGATAATACCCAGTTTTTCCACCTGCGCATCCAGGCGCCGCCGCGCTTGCGGTCGAAAGAGAAGCCCATGAAAGACACCATTCGCCAGCTGATCCAGCAAGCCCTCACCCAACTCGTCAACGACGGTGTGCTGCCTGACGGGCTGACGCCGGCGATCCAGGTGGAAAACGCCCGGGACAAGACCCACGGCGATTTCGCCAGCAACATCGCGATGATGCTGGCCAAGCCCGCCGGCCTCAAGCCGCGCGACCTGGCCGAGAAACTCATCGCCGCCCTGCCCGCCGACCCGCAGGTCAGCAAGGTGGAGATCGCAGGCCCGGGCTTCCTCAACTTCTTCCAGAACACCCAGGCCCTGGCCTCGCGCCTGGATGCCGCACTGGCCGACGCCAGGCTCGGCGTGCACAAGGCCGGCGCCACGCAGAAGGTCGTGATCGACATGTCGGCGCCCAACCTGGCCAAGGAAATGCACGTCGGCCACCTGCGCTCGACCATCATCGGCGACGCCGTGGCCCGTGTGCTGGAGTTTCTCGGTGACGATGTGGTACGCCAGAACCACGTGGGCGACTGGGGCACCCAGTTCGGCATGCTGATGGCGTACCTGGAAGAGAACCCGATCACCAGCGAAGAGCTGTCGGACCTGGAGAACTTCTACCGCGCCGCCAAGAAGCGGTTCGACGAGTCCAGCGAGTTCGCCGACCGCGCCCGTGGCCTGGTGGTCAAGCTGCAGGCCGGCGACCCCGAGTGCCTGAAGCTGTGGACCCGCTTCAAGGACATCTCGCTGTCGCACTGCCAGAAGACCTACGAGCTGCTCAACGTCAAGCTGACCATGGCCGACGTGATGGGCGAGAGCGCCTACAACGACGACCTGGCCAATGTGGTCGAGGACCTCAAGGCCAAGGGCATGCTGGTGGAAAGCAACGGCGCCCAGTGCGTGTTCCTCGACGAGTTCAAGAACGCCGAGGGCGAGCCGCTGCCGGTGATCATCGTCAAGGCCGACGGCGGCTACCTGTACGCCACCACCGACCTGGCCGCCGTGCGCTACCGCAGCGGCGTGCTCAAGGCCGACCGCGCCCTGTACTTCGTCGACCAGCGCCAGGCCCTGCACTTCCAGCAGGTGTTCGCGGTGGCCCGCAAGGCCGGCTTCGTGACCCACCCGATGGACATGGAGCACATGGGCTTCGGCACCATGAACGGCGCCGACGGCCGCCCGTTCAAGACCCGCGACGGCGGCACCGTGAAGCTGATCGACCTGCTCAACGAAGCCAAGGAGCGTGCCTACGCCCTGGTCAAGGAGAAAAACCCGCAGCTGCCTGAAGAAGAACTGCGCGCCATCGCCAAGGTGGTGGGCATCGGCGCGGTCAAGTACGCCGACCTGTCCAAGCACCGTACCAGCGACTACAGCTTCAACTTCGAGCTGATGCTCAACTTCGAAGGCAACACCGCCCCGTACCTGCTGTACGCCTACACCCGCGTGGCCGGCGTGTTCCGCAAGCTGGGCAAGGGCTTCGACCAGGTCGAAGGCGAGATCCGCTTGCAGGCACCGCAGGAACAGGACCTGGCCGCGCGCCTGGCGCAGTTCGGCGAAATCCTGAACAACGTCGCCGAAAAAGGTACCCCGCACGTACTGTGCAGCTACCTCTACGACGTGGCCGGCCTGTTCTCCAGCTTCTACGAGAACTGCCCGATCCTCGCCGCAGAAACACCCGAACAGCAGCAGAGCCGCCTGCGCCTGGCCGCCCTGACCGGTCGCACCCTCAAGCAGGGCCTGGAACTGCTTGGCCTGGAAACCCTGGAGCGCATGTAAGTTGGCTGCCAAGAAAAAACCTGCTCCCAAGCGCGGCGCCAGCCGCTATCAGGCCCCGGCCAAGCAACCGATACCGGGCTGGATGTGGCTGGCCATCGGCCTCACGGTCGGTGCGTTCATCGTGTTCCTGATGAAACTCGAGCCCAGCCGCGACGAGGTCAAGCGCACCAAGCCTGAAGCCCAGCAGAAGGCCGAGAAGATCGCCGAGGCGAACAAGACCGCGCCGAGCCCGCAGCAGCCGGTCAAGCCCAAGTACGACTTCTACACACTGCTGCCCGAGTCGGAAGTGATCGTGCCGCCCGAAGCCGTGCCGGAGAAAACCCCGCCGGTTCCGGCGCAGCCACCGGTGACCCCGGCCGAGGCGGCCAAGATCGACACCGCCCGCGCCCAGGCCGCGCTGCTGGGGCAGACCCCGCCACCGGCACCGCCGGTGATCAAGCCGGCCGCCACCACGCAGTTCTACCTGCAGGCGGGCTCGTTCCGCAAAGAGGCCGATGCCGACAAGGTGCGTGCGCAGATCATCCTGCTCGGCCAGGCGGTGAAGGTGGAGTCCGGTACGGTGAAGGAAGAGACCTGGTACCGCGTGCTGGTCGGCCCGTTCAGCAATCGCGAACAGCTGACCGTGGCGCAGAAGCAACTGGCCGGCAGCGGCTTCAACAACCTGCTGCTGCAACAGCGCCAGATACGCCAGTAACCCCGATGTTCGGCGGCCCGCAGCAGCGGGCCGCCTGCTTTCAGGCCCGCGCCTGCACGTTCTTGAGCGATACCTGGGTGTTCAGCGTCCAGAAGTCGTACAGCACCCCCAGCAGAAACAGCCCGCCGGTGAAGGCATAGATCACGCCGCTGATCCACTTGCCCTGGTACATGCGGTGCACGCCGAATATCCCCAGGAAGGTCAGCAGGATCCAGGCCAGGCTGTAGTCCAGCGGGCCGGCGTGAAAGCGAAGGTCGGCCTCGCTGTCCATCTTCGGGATCAGGAACAGGTCGATCAGCCAGCCGATACCGAGCAGGCCCAGAGTGCAGAACCAGATGGTGCCGGTCACCGGCCTGCCGTAGTAGAAACGGTGCGACCCGGTAAAACCGAAGATCCACAGCAGGTAGCCGAGGACCTTGCTGTGGGTGTCCTGGGGCTGCGCCTGTTGCTGATAACTGTTCATTCATAGCCTCCACGGTTTAGAGAGAAATTTTCTAAGAAAAAATGTGACTTTTACGTGCTCAGCCGACGTATGGCGCCTCTGCAATCGACCAACGGACCAGAATTCGATCAAAAAGCTGTTATAAAGTTGCGCGCTTAACCAACAAGAGCCCTGCCCATGCGACCTTTTTTCAAGACATGGCTGACTGTTTGCCTTTTATTGCCACTGGCCGCCCACGCCACCAACCGTGAGCAACGTCTTCCCAACGGCTTCAACGTGCACACCACCAGCACCGCAGCCGTACGCTCGACCAAGGGCGCCCACGCCAAGGTCACCTCGTCCGCCGCCTCTTCCAAGGTCGCCAAGACCACCCGCCAGGTCGCCTCGATGCCGGCCAAGCAGAGCAGCGATGTGCTCAGCCGCGCGGTGAACGTGCTGGGCACTCCGTACCGCTGGGGCGGCAGCAGCCCGAGCAAGGGCTTCGACTGCAGCGGGCTGGTCAAGTACGCCTTCAACGACATCGACGAGGTCGACCTGCCGCGTACCTCCAACGCCATGGCCAGCGGCCACGGCGTGAAAGTCGACCGCAAGGATCTCAAGCCCGGCGACCTGCTGTTCTTCAACATCAAGAGTCGCCGCGTCAACCACGTGGCCATCTACCTGGGCAACGACCGCTTCATCCACGCGCCACGGCGCGGCAAGCGGGTCAGCATCGATACCCTGAACAAGCCCTACTGGCAGAGCCACTACGTGGTCGCCAAGCGCGTACTGCCCAAGGAGCAGCCGCAAACCCAGCTGCGCCTGGCCAAACGCTAGACCTGATCGGGCGAACGCGCGTTCGCCCTGGCCGTTTCCAGGCTGACGACTCCCCGCCTCACCAGGCCCTGCAGGCTGCTGTCCAGGGTCTGCATGCCTAACGCCGCGCCGGTCTGCATGGCCGAATACAGCTGCGCCACCTTCCCCTCGCGAATCAGGTTGCGCACCGCCGACGTGGCCAGCAGGACCTCGTGCGCGGCCACTCGCCCGCCTTGCACCCTGGGCACCAGCACCTGGGCCACCACCGCCTGCAAGGCGTCGGCGAGCATCGTGCGCACCAGGGCCTTCTCCTGCGCGGCAAACACGTCCACCAGCCGGTCGATGGCCTTGGCCGCCGAGGCGGTGTGCAGGGTCGCCAGCACCAGGTGGCCGGTTTCGGCGGCGGTCAGGGCCAGGCGGATCGTCTCCAGGTCGCGCAGCTCGCCAAGCATGATCACGTCCGGGTCCTGGCGCAGCGCAGCCCGCAGCGCCTGGGCGAACCCCTGGCTGTGACGCCCCATCTCACGCTGGCTGAGCTGGCTGCGCAGCGGGCTGTGGATAAATTCGAGCGGGTCTTCCAGGGTCAGAATGTGCACGGCGCGCTCGCGGTTGAGGTGATCGACCAGCGCCGCCAGGGTGGACGACTTGCCTGAGCCGGTGGGGCCGGTCACCAGCACCAGCCCGGCCGGCGACTCGGCAATGCGACGAAACACCTCCGGCAGCTGCAGGCTCGCCAGCGTCGGCACCTGGTCGGGTATCAGGCGCAGTACCGCCGCCGGCCCGCGCACCTGCACGAAGGCGTTGACCCGAAAGCGCCCCAGCCCGGGCACGGCCACGGCAAAGTCCAGGTCCTGCAGCCTGGCGAAGTCCTCCTGCTGCTGTGGGCTCATGAGCTGCGCCAGCAGGGCATGCAGGTTGTCGCTGCTCAACGCCGCCGGCCCCAGCGGCTGCATCTGCCCGTCACGGCGGATCATCGGCGCACTGCCGGCCGCCAGGTGCAGATCGGAGGCGCCTTCCCTGAGCGCCAGGGCCATCAGCCCGGTCATGTCCATAACACTCCCCAAACATCGCCAAGCAGGTAGAATGCCGCAGACCCGAACAGCCGCTGGCGTTGATCCATGTCCACCATAGCAGACAACCTTTCCACGCTTGCCGACCGCATCCGCAGCGCTGCACAGGCCGCCGGGCGTGACCCCGGGCAGGTCCGCCTGCTGGCCGTGAGCAAGACCAAGCCGGCTGCCGCGATACGCGAAGTGTATGCGGCCGGCGTGCGCGACGTGGGCGAAAACTACTTGCAGGAAGCCCTGGCCAAGCAGCTCGAATTGACCGACCTGCCCTTGACCTGGCACTTCATCGGCCCCATTCAATCGAACAAGACGCGAGCAATCGCCGAGCACTTCGACTGGGTACATTCGGTGGACCGACTGAAAATCGCACAACGCCTCAGCGAACAACGCCCTGCCGGGCTGCCCGCACTGAATGTGTGCGTGCAGGTCAACGTCAGCGGCGAGGCCAGCAAATCGGGCTGCAACCCCGACGAGCTGCCGGCGCTGGCCCAGGCCATCGCGGCGCTGCCGCACCTGAAGCTGCGCGGCCTGATGGCGATTCCCGAACCCACCGACGACCCGGCCGCCCAGGCGGCCGCATTCGCCCGTGTACGCCAATTGCAGGACAGCCTGAACCTGGGCCTGGACACCCTGTCGATGGGCATGAGCCACGACCTGGAAGCAGCGATTGCCCAGGGCGCGACCTGGGTGCGCATCGGCACCGCCCTGTTCGGTGCCCGCGACTACGACCAGGCCTGACCCATGCATCGTTCACCTTCTTCAACCAAGGACCTGACATGAGCAAGACTCGAATTGCCTTCATCGGCGCCGGCAACATGGCCGCCAGCCTGATCGGCGGCTTGCGCGCCCAGGGTGTGGACGCCGCGCAGATCCGCGCCAGCGACCCGGGTGCCGAGACGCGCGCCAGGGTGCACGCCGAACACGGCATCCAGCTGTTCGAAGACAACGCCCAGGCCGTCGATGGCGCCGACGTGGTGCTGATCGCGGTCAAGCCGCAAGCCATGAAGGCGGTGTGCCAGGCGCTCAAGTCAAGCCTCAAGCCCAACCAGCTGGTGGTGTCGATTGCCGCCGGCATCACCTGCGCCAGCCTGCGCAACTGGCTGGGCGAGCAACCGCTGGTACGCTGCATGCCCAACACCCCGGCGCTGCTGCGCCAGGGCGTCAGCGGTCTGTACGCCACCGAGCAGGTATCGGCCGAACAACGCGCCGAAGCCGAGCAACTGCTCTCGGCAGTGGGCGTGGCCCTGTGGGTCGACAGCGAACAGCAACTGGATGCAGTGACCGCGGTCTCCGGTAGCGGCCCGGCGTATTTCTTCCTGCTGATCGAGGCGATGACCGCAGCCGGCGAAAAACTCGGCCTGCCCCGCGACGTCGCCTCTCGGCTGACCCTGCAAACCGCCCTGGGCGCGGCGCACATGGCCGTGGCCAGCGATGTCGAGGCCAGCGAACTGCGCCGGCGCGTCACCTCCCCCAATGGCACCACCGAGGCGGCGATCAAGTCGTTCCAGGCCAACGGGTTCGAGGCGCTGGTAGAAAAAGCACTGGGCGCCGCGGCGCACCGCTCGGCCGAAATGGCCGAACAACTGGGCAACTAAGGAGCTCTGCATGAATGCACTTTCGGGCGCCGCGATCTTCGTGGTGCAAACACTGGTCAGCCTGTACCTGGTCATCGTGCTGCTGCGCTTCGTGCTGCAGCTGGTAAAGGCCAACTTCTACAACCCGCTCAGCCAGTTCGCGGTGCGCGCCACCCAGCCGCTGCTCAAGCCGATCCGGCGCGTCATCCCCAGCGTGTTCGGGCTGGACACCTCATCGCTGATCCTGTCGATCGTGATCCAGGCGCTGTTGATGGCGTTCGTGCTGATGGTCACCTACGGCACCTTCGGCGACATCCCGCACCTGCTGATGTGGGCCGTCATCGGCGTCACCTCGCTGTTCCTGAAGATCTTCTGGGTCGCGATGATCGTGATGGTGATCGTGTCGTGGATCGCCCCCGGCAGCCACAACCCCGCCGCCGAGCTGGCCTACCAGATCAGCGAGCCGGTGCTGGCACCGTTTCGCAAGCTGGTGCCCAACCTCGGAGGCCTGGATATTTCGCCGATCTTCGCCTTCCTGGCGATCCAGGTGATCCAGTCGTTCGTGATGCCGCCGCTGGCCGCCTACGCCGGAATGCCGCAGGAACTGTTCCGCATGATCTGACCCGCACCACCCCCGGCCGCAAGCCGCGCCATGTTGCTTGCCGCTGGGGGTGGCGGTCTTTAGACTTACGCCTCATTCAAGCGTGAGCAGGGTCGATGTCCACTGTCTTTCCCGAAGATTCGGTCGGTCTGGTAGTACCGCAACTGGCGCGATTCGATGAGCCCCTGGCCCTGGCCTGCGGTCGCTCGCTGGCCAGCTACGAGCTGGTCTTTGAAACCTACGGTACCCTCAACAGCGCGGCCAGCAATGCCGTGCTGATCTGCCATGCCCTGTCCGGGCATCACCATGCCGCCGGCTACCACAGCCCCGACGACCGCAAGCCGGGCTGGTGGGACAGCTGCATCGGGCCGGGCAAGCCGATCGATACCAACCGCTTCTTCGTGGTCAGCCTGAACAATCTCGGCGGCTGCAACGGCAGCACCGGCCCCAGCAGCGTCAACCCGGCCACCGGCCAGCCCTACGGCGCCGACTTCCCGGTACTCACCGTGGAAGACTGGGTGCACAGCCAGGCGCGCCTGGCCGATCGCCTGGGCATCGGCCAGTGGGCCGCCGTGGTGGGCGGCAGCCTGGGCGGCATGCAGGCGCTGCAATGGACCATCACCTACCCCGACCGCGTGCGCCACTGCCTGGACATCGCCTCGGCACCCAAGCTGTCGGCGCAGAACATCGCCTTCAACGAAGTGGCGCGCCAGGCCATCCTCACCGACCCCGAGTTCCACGGCGGCTCGTTCCAGGCCGAAGGCGTGATCCCCAAGCGCGGGCTGATGCTGGCGCGCATGGTCGGGCACATCACCTACCTGTCGGATGACTCGATGGGCGAGAAATTCGGCCGCGAGCTCAAGAGCGACAAGCTCAACTACGACTTTCACAGCGTCGAGTTCCAGGTCGAAAGCTACCTGCGCTACCAGGGCGAGGAGTTCTCCGGGCGTTTCGATGCCAACACCTACCTGCTGATGACCAAGGCGCTGGACTACTTCGACCCCGCCGCCAGCCACGGCGGCGACCTGGCCGCGACCCTGGCCCACGTCACCGCCGACTACTGCGTGATGTCGTTCACCACCGACTGGCGTTTCTCGCCGGCGCGCTCGCGGGAGATCGTCGATGCGCTGATCGCCGCGCGCAAGAACGTGTGCTACCTGGATATCGACTCGCCGTATGGCCACGATGCCTTCCTGATCCCGACCCCGCGCTACATCACGGGATTCACGAACTACATGAACCGCATCGTCTGCTGAGGACCCCATGAGAGCCGACCTGGAAATCATCCAAGACTGGATCCCCGCCGGCAGCCGGGTACTCGACCTCGGTTGCGGTACTGGCGAGCTGCTCGCCTCGCTGCGTGACACCAAGCAGGTGGCTGGCTACGGCCTGGAAATCGACCCCGACAACATCGCCCAGTGCGTGGCCAAGGGCGTCAACGTCATCGAGCAGGACCTGGACAAGGGCCTGGGCAACTTCGCCAGCAACAGCTTCGACGTGGTGGTCATGACCCAGGCCCTGCAGGCCGTGGAGTACCCCGACCGGATCCTCGACGAAATGCTGCGCGTGGGCCGCCAGTGCATCATCACCTTCCCCAACTTCGGCCACTGGCGCTGCCGCTGGTACCTGGCGACCAAGGGTCGCATGCCAGTGTCGGACTTCATGCCGTATACCTGGTACAACACGCCGAACATCCACTTCTGCACCTTCGAGGATTTCGAGGCGCTGTGCAGCGAACGTCGCGCCCAGGTGCTCGACCGCCTGGCGGTCGACCATATGCACCGGCATGGGTGGGCGAGCAAGCTATGGCCTAATCTTCTAGGGGAGATCGGCATTTACCGTGTCAGCAGCCCGGGCCTGCAGGAACACAAGGTCGCGGTTTGAACAACCCACACTGGAGGAGACAGATCATGGGTCGCTTGTTGAGCTTTTTACTGGTTGCCTGCCTGAGCACGACGGCGCTTGCTGCCGATGCGATCAAGGGCGAGCGCAAGGAAGTCTTCGGTGACACCACGGTGCACTACAGCACCTTCATCTCCACCTTCCTGCAGCCGGACATCGCCAAGGCGGCGCAACTGGTGCGCAGCAAGAACCAGGGCGTGATCAACGTGTCGGTGATCAAGGCCGGCAAGCCGCAGGTGACCCAGGTCAGCGGCAGCGTCAAGGACCTGAGCAGCCGCACGGTGCCGCTCAGCTTCAAGCAGATCACCGAACAGGGCGCGATCTACTACATCGCCCAGTTCCCGGTGGAGCAGCAGGAAACCCGCACCTTCACGATCAATGTTGCAATTGGTGGCAAGACCGAGACCATCAGTTTCAACCAAGAGCTCTTCCCAGGCGAATGATGAACATCCAGCAACTCGTATTGGCCAGCCACAACGCCGGCAAACTCAAGGAACTGCAGGCCATGCTCGGTGACACCGTGCAACTGCGTTCGATTGGCGAATTCAGCAGCGTCGAGCCGGAGGAAACCGGCCTGTCGTTCGTCGAGAACGCCATCCTCAAGGCGCGCAATGCCGCACGTATCTCCGGGCTGCCGGCCCTGGCCGACGACTCGGGCCTGGCGGTGGACTTTCTCGGTGGTGCGCCGGGCATCTACTCGGCGCGCTACGCCGATGGCCAGGGCGACGCGGCGAACAACGCCAAGTTGCTCGAGGTACTCAAGGACGTGCCGGACGCCGAGCGCGGCGCGCAGTTCGTGTGCGTGCTGGCGCTGGTACGCCATGCCGACGACCCGCTGCCGATCCTGTGCGAGGGCCTGTGGCATGGACGCATCCTGCACCAGGCCAGCGGTGCCCACGGCTTTGGCTACGACCCGCTGTTCTGGGTACCGGAGCGCGACTGCTCCAGCGCCGAGCTGAGCCCCGCAGACAAGAACCAGATCAGCCACCGCGCCCGCGCCATGAGCCTGCTGCGTCAGCGCCTGGGCCTGCAATGACCGACCGCACGCCGGCACAGCCACTGCATCTGGGCGAGGCTGGCTTCAGCTCCAACGCACCTCGGGCGGCACTCGCGCAGCTGCCGCCGCTGTCGCTGTACATCCATATCCCGTGGTGCGTGCGCAAATGCCCGTACTGCGACTTCAACTCCCATGCCGCCACCCCGCAGCTGCCGGAAGAGGCCTACGTCGACGCCCTGCTCGCCGACCTCGACCAGGAGCTGGGCGCGGTGTACGGGCGACCGATCAGCTCGATCTTCTTTGGCGGCGGTACCCCGAGCCTGTTCAGTGCCCGTGCGCTGGGCCGCCTGCTGGCGGGCGTGGAGCAACGCATCCCGTTCGCCGCCGACATCGAGATCACCCTGGAGGCCAACCCCGGGACCTTCGAGCAGGAGAAGTTCAAGGCCTACCGGCAACTGGGCATCAATCGCCTGTCGATCGGCGTGCAGAGCTTCCAGCAGGCCAAGCTCCAGGCGCTGGGGCGCATCCACAACGGTGACGAGGCGGTTCGTGCGGCCGGCATGGCGCGTGCGGCGGGGTTCGACAACTTCAACCTGGACCTGATGCACGGCCTGCCCGACCAGTCGCTGGACGATGCGCTGGGCGACCTGCGCCAGGCCATCGCGCTCAACCCTACCCACCTGTCGTGGTACCAGCTGACCCTGGAGCCGAACACGGTGTTCTGGAACCAGCCGCCGCTGCTGCCCGAGGACGACATCCTGTGGGATATCCAGGAGGCCGGGCAGGCGCTGATGGCCGAGCACGGCTACCGCCAGTACGAAGTGTCGGCCTACGCCCAGCCAGGGCGCCCGGCGCGGCACAACCTCAACTACTGGAGCTTTGGCGACTTCATCGGCATCGGCGCCGGTGCCCACGGCAAGCTCAGCCACCCGGACGGGCGCATCGTGCGCACCTGGAAGACCCGGCTGCCCAAGGACTACCTGAACCCGGCCAAGGCGTTCAAGGCGGGCGACAAGCTGCTGGCGGTGGGCGAACTGCCGTTCGAGTTCCTGATGAACGCCCTGCGCCTGACCGAGGGCGTGGAGGCCGCGCTGTTCGCGCAGCGTACCGGCCTGCCGCTGGAACAACTGGCGGCGGCGCGCCGTGAAGCCGAACAAAAGGGCCTTTTGCAGGTCGAACCGACGCGGCTGGTGGCGACACCGCGGGGCCAGCTGTTTCTCAACGACCTGCTGCAGTATTTCTTGACCTAAGGATAGCGAATGGACCTGGTACTCGACCTGCTCTCGACCGTCTCCCGCTGGAGCCGCAGTAACCTGTCGGAGATCTCTCTGGCGCTTGTAGGCTGTTTGCTGGTGTTGTTCGGCACCGACATCAAGGGCTGGGTCGAACAGCGCCTGGGCGGGCTGGCAGGTGCGTTGCGCGTGCCGTTCATGGCCCTGCTGGTGCTGATCGGCAGTGGTGCGGCGTTGATCTATGCCACGCCGTGGGTGGTACGCGGGCTGAGCCAGTTCAACAACTATGCACTGGCGCCGGTGCTGCTGGTGGTGCTGGTGTTGCTTGGCGTGGTCGCAGACCGCCGCTAGAAGCATCGCGGGTCAAGCCCGCTCCCACAGGTACCACGCTGATTTCGAGGTCAGCGCTGTACCTGTGGGAGCGGGCTTGACCCGCGATTCGAGCGCGCAGCGCTCACCGGCAATCAGGCCAGTTTTTCGAACTTCAGATCCCACACCCCATGCCCCAGGCGCTCGCCACGGCGTTCGAACTTGGTGATCGGACGCTCGGCAGGGCGAGGTACGCACTTGCCGTCTTCGGCCAGGTTCCTGTACCCCGGCGCGACATTCATCACTTCCAGCATGTACTCGGCGTACGGTTCCCAGTCGGTCGCCATGTGGAACACGCCGCCCACCTTCAGCTTGCTGCGCACCAGCTCGGCAAATTCCGGCTGCACGATGCGACGCTTGTGGTGACGGCTCTTGTGCCACGGGTCCGGGAAGAACAGCATCAGGCGGTCCAGGCTGTTGTCGGCCACGCACTTGTTCAGCACTTCGATGGCATCGCAGTCATACACCCGCAGGTTCTGCAGGCCCTGGGTCAGCACGCCATTGAGCAGCGCGCCCACGCCCGGGCGGTGCACTTCGACACCGATGAAGTCCTGCTCGGGCGCGGCGGCGGCCATCTCCAGCAGGGAATGGCCCATGCCGAAGCCGATCTCCAGGGTGCGCGGCGCCGAACGGCCGAACACCTGGTCGTAATCCACCGGGCTGTCGGCCAGTGGCAGCACGAACAGCGGCGCGCCCTGGTCCAGGCCGCGCTGCTGGCCTTCGGTCATGCGCCCGGCACGCATCACGAAACTCTTGATGCGGCGGTGTTGGCGTTCTTCGCCTTCGGCGGTGATCGGCGATTCTTGCGATTCAGTCATCAGGGGCTCTTACTTGATCAGACCATCCAGCGGCGACGAGGCGCTGGCATAGAGTTTTTTCGGCATGCGGCCGGCCAGGTAGGCCAGGCGGCCTGCCACGATGGCGTGCTTCATGGCTTCGGCCATCATCACCGGTTGTTCGGCATGGGCGATGGCGGAATTCATCAGCACTGCCTCGCAGCCCATTTCCATGGCAATGGTGGCGTCCGACGCGGTACCCACACCGGCATCGACCAGCACCGGCACTTTCGATTCCTCGAGAATGATGCGCAGGTTGTACGGGTTGCAGATGCCCAGGCCCGTACCGATCAGGCCTGCCAGCGGCATGACCGCGATGCAGCCGATTTCGGCCAGCTGACGCGCGATGATCGGGTCGTCGCTGGTGTAGACCATCACGTCGAAACCGTCCTTGACCAGCACTTCGGCGGCCTTGATGGTTTCGATCACGTTGGGGAACAGCGTCTTCTGGTCGGCCAGCACTTCGAGCTTGACCAGGTTGTGCCCGTCGAGCAGTTCGCGGGCCAGGCGGCAGGTGCGCACGGCCTCGACCGCGTCGTAGCAGCCGGCGGTGTTCGGCAGGATGGTGTAGCGGTCCGGTGGCAGCACGTCGAGCAGGTTCGGCTCGCCCGGGTTCTGGCCCAGGTTGGTACGGCGCACGGCGACGGTGACGATCTCGGCACCCGAGGCCTCGATGGCCAGGCGGGTTTCTTCCATGTCGCGGTACTTGCCGGTACCGACCAGCAGGCGAGACTGGAAGGTACGACCGGCCAGCGTGAAGGGCTTGTCGCTACGAACATTGCTCATCGGTAATCCTCTT
This sequence comes from Pseudomonas palmensis, assembly GCF_049942755.1. NCBI lineage: Bacteria > Pseudomonadati > Pseudomonadota > Gammaproteobacteria > Pseudomonadales > Pseudomonadaceae > Pseudomonas > Pseudomonas palmensis. The sequence goes on along the minus strand of NZ_CP187958.1, from coordinate 2,566,294 downwards.
GAAGGTTGAGGGACTTGCAGGTGAAGCGCGTGGGCCTAGCCGCCGCCGATGGCGTGAACCACCTCGACCTGGTCGCCTTCGCGCAGGGCGGTGGCGTCGTGCTGGCTGCGCGGCACGATGTCCAGGTTCAGCTCCACCGCCACCCGGCGACCTGCGAGGTCGAGCCGGGTCAGCAGGGCCGCGACGCTTTCGCCGTCGGGCAATTCGAAAGGTTCACCGTTCAGTTGAATGCGCATGCGCACGGCCGCCATTGTTTTTAGGGGCCCGCATTCTAGCCCCTATCCGGGGCTGAACCCAAGGCCAAGCGGCGCCATTCGTCTCGATCCGGACCCGCGGGTCAACCCAGGCGCCAGGCCGCCAGGCCCAGGCACAGCCAGCCGCCGAGGAAGGCCAGGCCGCCAAAAGGGGTGATGATGCCGAGCTTGCCGATGCCACTCAGGGTCAACAGGTACAGGCTACCGGAAAACAGCACGATGCCCAGGCAGAACAGACCACCGGCCCAGGCCGTGAGTCGCCCGGGCAAGTGCGCCCAGAGCACTGCCACGCCCAGCAGGGCCAGGGCGTGTACCAGCTGGTAGGTGACGCCGGTATGGAAGATCGCCAGGTACTCCTGGCTCAGGCGGCCCTTGAGGCCATGGGCAGCGAAGGCACCGAGGGCCACGCCGGTAAAGCCGAAAAAGGCGGCGAGCAACAGAAAGCTGCGAAGCATGCGCAAGACTCCTTGGGGGCACAGGGTCTGTATAATGGCCCGCTCATTCGGTTCGGCCAAGCCATCTCTATGCTTTCATCCCTGATCCGCCGCCTCACCCGCGCCCTGCTCTGGTTCGCCGTTGCCAGCGTGTTGCTGGTGCTGCTGTTTCGCTGGGTACCGCCGCCGGGCACCATGCTGATGGTCGAGCGCAAGGTGGAATCGTGGGTCGACGGCCAGCCCATCGACCTGCAACGCGACTGGCGCCCATGGGGTGAGATCTCCGATGAACTGAAGGTGGCGGTGATTGCCGGCGAGGACCAGAAGTTCGCCGGGCACTGGGGTTTCGACTTCAATGCCATCCAGGCCGCACTGGCACACAACGAGCGTGGCGGCACGCTTCGCGGCGCCAGCACACTGAGTCAGCAGGTGGCCAAGAACCAGTTCCTGTGGGCCGGCCGCAGTTGGCTGCGCAAAGGGCTGGAGGCATGGTTTACCGCACTGATCGAGCTGCTGTGGTCCAAGGAGCGCATCCTGGAGGTGTACCTCAACAGCGCCGAGTGGGATGACGGCGTGTTCGGCGCCCAGGCAGCGGCCCGCCATCACTTCGGTACCGATGCGAGCAAGCTGACGCGCCAGCAGGCCAGCCTGTTGGCGGCGGTACTGCCCAGCCCGCGCAACTGGAGCGCAAGCCGGCCCAGCAGCTATGTGGCGCGACGGGCGGCGTGGATCCGTCAGCAGATGAGCCAGCTGGGCGGCAGCGGCTACCTGGTGCAACTGGATGAGCCGCGCAAGGCGCCCTGGGCCAACTGAAACAAAGAGGGCCCCTTCGCCGGCAAGGCCGGCTCCTACAGGGATTGTTGTAGGAGCCGGCCTTGCCGGTGAAGGGGCCCTCAGGGTCCCGCAGATCAGGCAGCGATCAGGGCTTTCACCTTGTTCATCGCATTCTTCTCCAACTGCCGGATACGCTCGGCCGACACGCTGTACTTGGCCGCCAGGTCATGCAGCGTGGCCTTCTCTTCGGCCAGCCAGCGCTGGTACAGGATGTCGCGGCTACGGTCGTCCAGGCCTTGCAGCGCCTCGTGCAGGTTGTTCGAGGAGCTGTCGCTCCAGTCCGCATCCTCCAGCTGACGCGCCGGGTCGTAACGGTGGTCTTCGAGGTAGTTGGCCGGCGACTGGAACGCGCTGTCGTCGTCCGCCTCGCTGGCCGGGTCGAAGGCCATGTCCTGACCGGTCAGGCGGCTTTCCATCTCGCGCACTTCACGCGGCTCCACACCCAGGCTTTCGGCCACACGATGCACTTCATCGTTGTTCAGCCAGGCCAGACGCTTCTTCTGGCTGCGCAGGTTGAAGAACAGCTTGCGCTGCGCCTTGGTGGTCGCGACCTTGACGATGCGCCAGTTGCGCAGGATGAATTCGTGAATTTCGGCCTTGATCCAGTGCACGGCAAAGGACACCAGGCGCACACCCATCTCGGGGTTGAAACGCTTGACCGCTTTCATCAGGCCAACGTTGCCTTCCTGAATCAGGTCGGCCTGGGCCAGCCCGTAGCCCGAATAGCTACGCGCGATATGTACGACAAAACGCAGGTGGGCGAGCACCATCTGCCGAGCCGCCCCCAGATCCTGCTCATAGTAGAGACTCTCGGCCAGTTCACGCTCCTGCTCGGGCGTCAGCAATGGAATGCTGTTGACCGTGTGCACATAGGCCTCCAGGTTCGCACCCGGGACCAAGGCATAGGCAGGTTGCAACGAAGTGGTCATACGAAAAAACCTCCGACTCACTGAATTGTGCCATCAGGCACTGCCACCATTGACCGGGAACCGCGAAACAAGTTCCCGAAATACACGATAGTCAATGACGGCTGGAAGACACTATCGCGGTGCAAGCTCACGCAGATGCCGAGCGACCGCAATCCAAGCACCGATATACCCTAACAGCACCGCACCAAGCAAGAGCGACAGACCATCGGCAGGCGGCACCCCGGCCAGCGAGAAATCGCTGCCGTAAAGACCCGACAGGCCGACGACCGCGTCATCCAGCCAGTTGAGGCCGAACGCCAGTACCCCCCAGGACAGTACGCCTGCCCCCAGGCCATACAGCGCGCCCATGTACAGGAACGGCCGGCGCACGTAGGCATCGGTACCGCCCACCAGCTTGATGACCTCGATTTCGGTACGGCGGTTCTCGATATGCAGGCGAATGGTGTTGCCGATGACCAGCAGCAGCGCCGACACCAGCAGCACGGTCAGGCCGAAGACAAAGCGATCACCCAGCTTGAGGATCGCCGCCAGCCGCTCCACCCAAACCAGGTCGAGCTGGGCCAGTTCCACCTTGGGCAGTTCGGCCAGGCGTTGGCGCAGGGCCTCCAGCGCTGGCTTGTCGACTTCGGCCGGGGTCACCACGACCACGCCAGGCAAGGGGTTCTCCGGCAGCTCGCGCAAGGCCTCGCCCAGCCCGGACTGCTGCTGGAACTCGTCGAGGGCCTGTTCACGGCTGACATACTCGGCATCGGCCACCCCCGGCATGCCCTTGATCTGGGTACGCAGGGCTTCGCCTTCGCTCACGCTGGCGTCAAGTTTGAGGTACAGCGAAATCTGCGCTGCACGCTGCCACGAGCCGCCCAGGCGCTCGACATTGCTCAGCAGCAGCGACAACCCCATCGGCAGGCTCAGGGCCACGGCCATCACCAGGCAGGTGAAGAAGCTGCCGATCGGCTGCTTGCCCAGGCGACGCAGGCTGTCGAGCAGGCTGGAGCGATGGCTTTCCAGCCAGGCGTGCAGCAGCGTGCTGAAATCCGGGCCGTCATCGTCATCATCACGGCGCTTTTTCTGTTTCTGAGGGCTTGGCTCGGCTGCCGCAGGGGCCACCCGCTCGGACACCTTGGGACTACGTGTTGCACTCATTGCCCGGCCTCCCCATCGCCGATCAAGCGGCCGCGCTGCAGGGTCAGCATGCGATGGCGCATGCGCGCGATCAGCGCCAGGTCGTGGCTGGCGATCAGCACGCTGGTGCCCAGGCGGTTGATATCTTCGAAAACACCCATGATCTCGGCCGCCAGGCGCGGGTCGAGGTTGCCGGTGGGTTCATCCGCCAGCAACAGGGCCGGACGGTGCACGATGGCACGCGCAATGCCCACCCGTTGCTGCTGGCCGGTGGACAGGTCGCCGGGGAACAGCTGGGCCTTGTCCGACAGGGCCACACGCTCCAGCGCCGCGTCCACACGCTTGGCCACCTCGACCTTGGACAGGCCCAGGATCTGCAGCGGCAGGGCGACGTTGTTGAACACGGTACGGTCGAACAGCAGCTGGTGGTTCTGGAACACCACGCCGATCTGGCGACGCAGGAACGGGATCTGCGCGTTGCTGATCTGACCCAGGTCCTGGCCGGCCAGCAGCAGCTTGCCGCTGGTCGGACGCTCCATGGCCAGCAGCAGGCGCAGCAAGGTGCTCTTGCCCGCGCCGGAATGGCCGGTGACGAACAGGAACTCGCCCCGACGCACCCGAAAACTCAATTCATGCAGGCCAACGTGACCGTTAGGGTAACGCTTGGCGACCTGTTCGAATCGGATCATGAAGGCTCCCGCTCGGCAAACAAGGCTTGTACGAAGGGCTCGGCTTCGAAGGTGCGCAGGTCATCGATGCCTTCGCCCACACCAATGTAGCGGATCGGCAGGCCGAACTGCTTGGCCAGGGCGAAGATCACCCCGCCCTTGGCGGTGCCGTCGAGCTTGGTCAGCGCCAGGCCGGTGAGCTCCACGCTCTGGTTGAAGTGCTTGGCCTGGTTGATGGCGTTCTGCCCGGTGCCGGCGTCCAGCACCAGCAGCACCTCGTGCGGCGCGTCGGCGTCCAGCTTGCCGATCACGCGGCGAACCTTCTTCAGCTCTTCCATCAGGTTGTCTTTGGTGTGCAGGCGACCGGCGGTGTCGGCGATCAGCACGTCGATGTTGCGCGCCTTGGCCGCCTGCACCGCGTCGAAGATCACCGAAGCGGAGTCGGCGCCGGTGTGCTGGGCGATCACCGGGATCTGGTTGCGCTCGCCCCATACCTGCAGCTGCTCCACCGCGGCAGCACGGAAGGTATCGCCGGCGGCCAGCACGACCTTCTTGCCTTCGAGCTGGAGCTTTTTCGCCAGCTTGCCGATGGTGGTGGTCTTGCCGGCGCCGTTGACGCCGACCACCAGGATCACGAACGGCTTGTTCGCGGCATGCACCTTCAGCGGCTGTTCGACCGGCTTGAGCAGGTCGGTCAGCTCGCCCTGCAGCGACTTGTACAGGGCATCGGCATCGGCCAGCTGCTTGCGTGCGACCTTCTGGGTCAGGCTCTGCACGATCACCGAGGTGGCCTCGACGCCAACGTCGGCGGTCAGCAGGCGGGTCTCGATCTCTTCGAGCAGGTCGTCGTCGATGACCTTCTTGCCCAGGAACAGGCTGGCCATGCCCTCACCAATGCTGGCGCTGGTCTTGGACAGGCCCTGCTTGAGGCGGGCGAAGAAGCCGGCCTTGGTGGTGGTTTCAGGCGCCGACGGGGCGGCCTCGGGAACAGGCAGGGCGACCTCGGTGGCCGCAACAGGTGCGGGCACCACCACTGCAGGCGGCTCGACCACCGGCTCGGGTGCGCTGTACTGCGGGGCAGGCTCGATCACCGGCTCGGGCGCGGCGTACTGCGGCGCAGGCGCTTCAACAGGCTCGGGCGCAGCGTACTGCGGGGCAGGCTCGGGGGCTGGGCGCTCGGGAATCGGCGGGGGGACGTGGGGCTCGAGGTCGGCCACCAGCGCCACCGGCTCTTCGGGCACCGGCAGCACCAGGCTGCTGGGGTGATCCTCGACGGCGACGGGCGCGCTCGCGACCGGGGCGGGCTCGACGGCTACCGGCTCAGGCAAAGTCGGGGCGATAGGCTCCAGCGCCTCTGGCACTGGGGTTTCGGGCTGTTCGACAACAGGTTGCTGGGGCTTTTTGCGCAGCCAGCCGAACAGGCCTTTCTTTTCACCGGCCGCGGCCGGGGTCTTTTTGTCGTCGTTGGAACCAAACATGGAAGACGGCTATCTCAGGGTAGCGATGCGCCAGTGTGGCGCCTCAAAATTCTTCTAACGCAGAACAGACTATGGTCAAGCCGACTGGTTCATGCGCAACATTTTGTCGGGACGCCTGCAACGCTTGATCTCGACAGGCATGGTCGTCAGGCAACCGGATCAGTATCCTAGCACCTCCTAGCCCGCCGACGCTAAGGCCATGCGGGCAGCCCTACAGGTTGAATCATCAATGAATGCTCTAGCCCGCCGCGCCGCCGGCCTGCTGCTCAGCACAATTGTCATGCCCCTGGTGGCGGTTGCCGCCGACGTCCAGCCCACCCATGAATTCACCCTCGACAACGGCCTCAAGGTCATCGTGCGTGAAGACCATCGCGCCCCGGTGGTGGTATCGCAGGTCTGGTACAAGGTCGGCTCCAGCTACGAGACCCCGGGTCAGACCGGCTTGTCCCATGCCCTGGAACACATGATGTTCAAGGGCAGCAACAAGCTGGGGCCTGGCGAAGCCTCACGCATCCTGCGTGACCTGGGCGCCGAAGAGAACGCCTTCACCAGCGACGACTACACCGCCTACTACCAGGTGCTGGCCCGCGACCGCCTGGGCGTGGCCCTGGAACTGGAAGCCGATCGCATGGGCAGCCTGCGCCTGCCGCCCGAAGAGTTCAGCCGCGAAATCGAGGTCATCAAGGAAGAGCGCCGCCTGCGCGTCGACGATCAGCCCAACTCCAAGGCCATGGAGCTGTTCAGCGCCATGGCCCACCCGGCCAGCGGCTACCACACCCCTACCATCGGCTGGATGGCCGACCTCGAACGCATGAAGGTCGAAGAGCTGCGCCACTGGTACGAAGCCTGGTACGTGCCCAACAACGCCACCCTGGTGGTGGTCGGCGACGTCACCGCCGACGAGGTCAAGGGCCTGGCCCAGCGTTACTTCGGTGCCATCCCCAAGCGCGCCACACCCCCTGCCAAACTGCCGCTGGAACTGGCCGAGCCGGGCCTGCGCCAGCTCACCGTGCATGTGCGCACCCAACTGCCGAGCCTGATCTACGGCTTCAACGTGCCGGGCCTGGCCACCGCCAAGGACCCGCGCAGCGTGCACGCCCTGCGCCTGATCGCGGCCCTGCTCGACGGCGGCTACAGCGCGCGCATGGCCACCCGCCTGGAACGCGGCCAGGAACTGGTGGCCGGCGCGTCGGCCAGCTACAACCCGTTCACCCGTGGCGACAGCCTGTTCGTGCTCTCCGCGGTGCCCAACACGCAGAAGAAAAAGACCCTGGCCGAGGTCGAAAGCGGCGTCTGGAAGCTGCTCGACGAGCTGAAAACCACCCCGCCAACCGCTGAAGAGCTGGAGCGCGTGCGCGCCCAGGTGATTGCCGGGCTGGTCTACGACCGCGACTCGATCAGCAGCCAGGCCACCACCATCGGCCAACTGGAGACCGTCGGGCTGTCGTGGAAGCTCATCGACAAGGAGCTCGACGAGCTCAAGAGCGTGACCCCGGCCGACATCCAGAGTGCCGCCCGCACCTATTTCACCCGCGAACGCCTGAGCGTTGCGCATGTATTGCCCGAGGAGCAGGCGCATGACTGAGCACACCACCCCACGCCACACCCCGAAGGGCCGCGGCGTATTCGGCGCGTTGCTGCTGAGCGCCGTGTGCCTGGCCGGCCCCGCCCATGCCGACACCGCGGCCGCCAAGCCCGGCGCCAACCTGCAATCGCTGGCCGAGCTGGACGGCAAGGCACCGAGCCGACGCAACCTCGACATCAAGACCTGGAACACCGCCGAAGGCGCCAAGGTGCTGTTCGTCGAAGCCCACGAACTGCCGATGTTCGACCTGCGCCTGACCTTCGCCGCCGGCAGCAGCCAGGACGGTAACCTGCCGGGCCTGGCCACCCTGACCAACGCCATGCTCAACGAAGGCGTGGCGGGCAAGGACGTCGGCGCCATCGCCGCCGGCTTCGAAGGCCTGGGCGCGGATTTCGGCAACGGTGCCTACCGCGACATGGCGGTGGCCTCGCTGCGCAGCCTGAGCGCCAAGGACAAGCGCGAGCCGGCCCTGAAGCTGTTCGCCGAAGTGGTGGGCAAGCCGACCTTCCCTGAAGACGCGCTCAAGCGCATCAAGAACCAGATGCTCGCCGGCTTCGAGTACCAGAAGCAGAACCCCGGCAAGCTGGCCAGCATCGAGCTGTTCGAGAAGCTCTACGGCAAGCATCCCTACGGGCACCCCAGCGATGGCGACGCCAGGAGCATCCCGCCGATCACCCTGGACCAGCTGCGCGCTTTCCATGCCAAGGCCTATGCCGCCGGCAACGTGGTGATCGCACTGGTCGGCGACCTCAGCCGCACTGAAGCCGAGGCGATTGCCGCGCAGGTCTCCGCCGCGCTGCCCAAGGGCCCGACGCTGCCCAAGCTGGCACAACCGAGCGAACCCAAGCCTGGCGTCAACCACATCGACTTCCCGTCCAAGCAGACCCACCTGATGCTGGCCCAGCTGGGCATCGACCGCGCCGACCCGGACTACGCGGCCCTGTCGCTGGGCAACTCGATCCTCGGCGGCGGCGCCTTCGGCACCCGCCTGATGAGCGAAGTGCGCGAAAAGCGCGGCCTGACCTACGGCGTGTACTCGGTGTTCAGCCCGATGCAGGTGCGTGGCCCGTTCATGATCAACCTGCAGACCCGTGCCGAACTCAGCGAAGGCACGCTCAAGCTGGTACAGGACATCCTGCGCGACTACCTCAAGACCGGCCCCACCCAGCAGGAGCTGGACGATGCCAAGCGCGAACTGGCCGGCAGCTTCCCGCTGTCCACCGCCAGCAATGCGAGCATCGTCGGCCAACTGGGGGCCATCGGCTTCTATGACCTGCCGCTGAATTTCCTCGAGGACTTCATGCAGAAGTCCCAGAGCCTCACCGTCGAGCAGGTGCGTGCTGCCCTCAACAAGCACCTGGCCGCCGACAAGATGGTCATCGTGACCGCCGGGCCGAAGGTGGCGCAACAGCCGCTGCCACCGCCCACTGACAAACCCGCCGAGCAGCCGCTTGGCGTACCGGAGCATTAATGGCCAGTCCATCCGCCAAATCCAAGGCCGCCGCCCACGGCGGCCAGGGCCAGTTGCGCATCATCGCCGGCGAGTGGCGCAGCCGCCGCCTGAGCTTTCCTGACGCACCGGGCCTGCGCCCTACCCCCGACCGGGTGCGCGAAACCCTGTTCAACTGGCTGACCGCGCACATCGAGGGCGCCCGCGTGCTGGATGCCTTTGCCGGCAGCGGCGCGCTGTTTCTCGAAGCGCTGTCGCGCGGCGCGGCCTCGGCCGTGGCGCTGGACAGCAACCGCGCCGCCATCGAGAACCTCAAGGACAACCTGGAGCTGCTGCGCTGCCCCACCGGGCAGGTGATCCAGACCGACGTGGTGCGCTACCTGCAAGGCGAGCCCAAGGCCCCGTTCGACGTGGTGTTCCTCGACCCGCCCTTCCACCAGGACCTGCTGCCGGCCACCTGTGCACTGCTCGAAGAGCGCCACTGGCTGGCCGAGCACGCGTGGATCTACACCGAAAGCGAAACCGCGCCGTCGACCCTGCAACTGCCGGGCAACTGGCGCCTGCACCGGGAAAAGAAGGCCGGTCAGGTGCACTATGCCTTGTGGGAGCGCGGCTGAACGTCGCCCCGCCTCCACCAAACTGCAGCCGCCGCCTGAGGTGCTTTGCCTGATCGTGCTCCGGCGCCCCCAGGTACGGCACCGATCACCAACCGGCTTGTGCGTGCCGCCTGCACCACCGCCGGGCTGCTGACCCTCAGCAGCCCGGCACTCGCCCAGCACACCCTTCCACGACCTCAGCCTCGCCAACCGACAGCCCTTGCCCGAAGTGACACCTGCTGAATATGCTTTGGCGGCAGCAGACCTGCGCTTGCGCACATACACTGATCACAGGGTCTGCCGCCCGCTCAAGAGACCTCGACGATGTCCAGCGCCACCCCACCCCCGTTCAAGCCAGCCACCGGCCTGCGCAACCCCCATGTGCAGACGCTCTGGGGCCCGCTCTGGCGCAAGTCGCCACCGCTGGCACATCGGCGCGAGCGCCTGTGGCTGGCCGACGGCGATTTCCTCGACCTGGACTGGCACGGCCCGCTTGCCACCACCACGCCACTGGTGGTGGTACTGCACGGCCTGACCGGCTCGTCGACCTCCCATTACGTCATCGGCCTGCAGCGCGCCCTGGCGGCGCAGGGCTGGGCCAGCGTGGCGGTCAACTGGCGCGGATGCTCGGGCGAGCCGAACATGTTGCCGCGCAGCTACCACTCCGGCGCCAGCGAAGACCTGGCCGAAGTCATCGCCCACCTGCGCACCCAGCGCCCGCAGGCACCGCTGTACGCGGTGGGTTATTCGCTGGGTGGCAACGTGCTGCTCAAGCACCTGGGGGAAGCGGGTACGGCCAGCCAGCTGCAGGCGGCCGTGGCGGTGTCGGTGCCGTTTCGCCTGGACCAGTGCGCCGATCGCATCGGCCTGGGGTTTTCACGGGTGTACCAGGCGCACTTCATGCGCGCCATGCTGGGCTACGTGAAGGACAAGCAGCGCCACTTCCAGCACCACGGTCACCATGAGGGCCTGGCAACCCTGGACCGCCTCGGCCCGCTGGAAAACCTGCGCACCTTCTGGGATTTCGACGGCCGTGTGACCGCACCGCTGAACGGCTTCAGCGACGCCCACGACTACTACCAGCGCTCGTCGAGCCGCTACTACCTGGGTGAAAACCGTACGCCCACGCTGATCATCCATGCCCAGGACGATCCGTTCGTGTTCAGCCACAGCCTGCCAGGGGCCGCCGAACTGGCCAGCCAGACCACCCTGGAACTGCACCGTCATGGCGGTCACGTGGGCTTTGTCGACGGCAGCCTGCGCCAGCCCGGCTACTACCTGGAGCGGCGCATTCCACAGTGGCTGGCCAGCGGGGCCTGATCAGTCGCCCTTGGCCACCGGACGCTGCGGGTCGGTGATCCACTCGCTCCACGAACCGGCGTACAGCCGTGCCAGCGGATAACCGGCCAAGGCCAGGGCGAACAGGTTATGGCAGGCCGTCACCCCCGAGCCGCAATAGGCCACCAGCGCCTGCGGCTGGCGCGTACCGAGCAAGGCGGCAAAGCGCTGCTTGAGCTGCTGGGGCGACAGAAAACGACCATCGGGCCCCAGGTTGTCGGTGAAGGCCGCGCAATGCGCACCGGGGATATGCCCGGCCACCGGGTCGATGGGCTCCACCTCGCCGCGAAAACGCGGCAGCGCACGGGCGTCGAGCAGGGTCAGGTCGGGCGTGCCCAGGCCATTGGCCAACTCGGCGGCGTCCAGCACCAGGCTCGCATCGGGCTGCCCGCTGAAGCTGCCTTCACGCTTGTCACAGGCATCCAGGCTCAGCGGCAACCCCGCCGCGTGCCACGCCTTGAGCCCGCCATCGAGGATCGCCACCCCGTCGCGCTTGCCCAGCCATGCCAGCAACCACCAGGCCCGCGCGGCAAAGGCTCCGGGGCCATCGTCGTAGAGCACCACGTCGCTGTCGTTGTCGATGCCCCAGCTGCGCAGCCGTTGGATCAGTTGCTGCGGGTCGGGCAAGGGGTGGCGACCGGTCACGCCCTTGACCACCGGCCCGCTCAGGTCACGCTCCAGGTCGGCGAAGTGCGCGCCGGCGATATGCCCTTCGGCATAGCTGCGCTGGCCATAGTCGACGTCTTCCAGGGCAAAGCGACAATCGAGAATCACCAGCTTCGGAGCGCCCAGGCGCTCTGCCAGTTGCTGGGGTGCGATCAGTTGCGCGAGTGGCATGTCGGTCTCCATATCGATTCAAAGGGGGTGGGCGGCCTACTGTTCCAGTGCCTGGTCCAGCGGCACGTAGAATTCCTTGCACAGCGCATCCACTGCAGGGCGCGCGCTGGCGGTGACGAAACCGAGCTCCAGCACCAGCACCTGGTACACGCCGCGCTTGATCGCCTCTTCGCTCAGGTGCGCGGAGTGCTCGCGGGTGGTGCACAGAAAGCGCACCCAGGAGGTCAGCACGATCCAGGCATTGAGGGTCAGCGATTCGATCTGCACGGTGTCCATGGCCACGATGTCGGCCTCGACGAAACCTCGGTAGATGGCCTGGCCCTGCAGCAGGCAGCGCTGCGAAAAACGTCGGTAGCGCGCAGCCAGGGTCGGGTCGTGGCCGAGCAGGTGTTCGAGGTCGCGGTGCAGGAAGCGGTAGTTCCACATCGCCGACAGCAGCGCCTCGAGGTAGAAGCGCTTGTCCTCGACGGTGGCGGCGCGCCCCTGGGGCGGGCGCAGAAAGCCTTCCACCAGCGCCTCGTACTGGGTGAACAGCACGGCGATGATCGCCTGCTTGTTGGCGAAGTGGTAATAGAGGTTGCCAGGCGAGATTTCCATGTGCGCAGCAATGTGGTTGGTGCTGACACTGCGTTCACCCTGCTGGTTGAACAGCTCGAGGCTGTTCTGCACGATGAGCTCGCGGGTCTTGATGCGCGGTGCCATGGTCAGCTCCAAAGGCATGAGCTTGAAGGAATAGGCTTATCTTACGGCGTATCCGCCACGGGATGTACCACCTGCACAACCGGCGTATATGCTCCAGGCACACTTGCCCTGCCACGGAGCCCGCATGCCCCTCCAGACCCTGTTCGAACAGCAGCGCCGGGCCTTTGCCGGGCTGCCCATGGCGCCGGCGGCGCAGCGCCTGCAGTGGCTTGCCAGCCTGCGCCGGCTGCTGCTGGCGAACCAGTTGGCCCTGGTCGCGGCGATCGACCGCGACTTTGCCGGGCGCAGTGCCGACGAGACCCTGCTGGCCGAACTGATGCCCAGCGTGCAGGGCATTCGCCACGCCGAGCGCCACCTCAAGGGCTGGATGAAGCCGGTGCGGCGCACGGTGGGCCTGGCGTTCCAGCCGGCCAGCGCGCGGGTGCTGTACCAGCCGCTGGGCGTGGTGGGCATCATCGTGCCATGGAACTACCCGCTGTTTCTGGCCATCGGCCCGCTCACCGCGGCGCTGGCAGCGGGCAACCGGGTGATGCTCAAGCTCAGCGAAGCCACCCCGGCCACCGCGGCGCTGCTTCAGCGCCTGCTGGGCGAAGTGTTTCCCGACGACCTGGTCAGCGTGGTGCTGGGCGATGCTGGCGTGGGCGAGGCCTTCTCGCGCCTGCCGTTCGATCACCTGCTGTTCACCGGCGCCACCAGCATCGGCCGCCAGGTGATGGCGGCGGCAGCCACCAACCTGACCCCGGTGACCCTGGAGCTGGGCGGCAAGTCGCCGGCCATCGTGTCGGCCAGTGTACCGCTGGCCCAGGCGGCCGAGCGCATCGCCTTCGGCAAGACCCTCAACGCCGGGCAGACCTGCGTTGCCCCGGACTACGCGCTGGTACCGCGCGAGCGCCTGGAGGGCTTCGTGCAGGCCTATCGCGAGGCGGTGCTGCGGTTTTATCCACAGGTGCGAAACAACCCGGACTACAGCGCGATCATCAATGTGCGTCACCTGGCGCGCCTGGAAGGCTATTTGCGCGATGCCCGCGACAAGGGCGCCAGCGTGCTCGACCTGTACCCCGGCGAAGCCCGCGAAGGTCGGCGCCTGCCGCCGCAGGTGCTGCTGCAGGTCGATGACAGCATGCAGGTGATGCAGGACGAGATCTTCGGCCCGCTGCTGCCGGTGGTGCCCTATGACAGCCTGGCCGAGGCGCTGGCCTATGTGAACCAGCGCCCGCGCCCGCTGGCGCTGTACTACTTCGGCCACGACCGTGCCGAGCAGCGGCGGGTGCTGGAGCAGACCCATTCCGGCGGCGTGTGCCTGAACGACACCCTGCTGCACGTGGCCCAGGACGACCTGCCGTTTGGCGGGGTCGGGCCGTCGGGGATGGGCAACTACCACGGGCACGAGGGCTTCAAGACCTTCAGTCATGCCCGGGCGGTGTTCGCCAAGTCGCGGGTGAATGCGGCGCGGCTGATCTATCCGCCGTATGGGAAGGCGCTGCAGCGGTGGGTCTATCGTCTGTTCATTCGCTGACGTTACAGCGACCCCATCGCGGGTCAGGCCCGCTCCCACAAAGAGATGCATAGCCTGTGGGAGCGGGCCTGACCCGCGATGGGGTCGATACTTTCAAGGCACCAGACACTCGGCCTGCAGCGGGTGACAAGCATTATCACGCCTGTCTATAGTGCCTTGAGCCGGCGATGGCGACTTGGCCGACCGCAGCTGCTGCGATACCATCCGACTCCCAAACGCACTCCTGCCAGGACGACGCGATGAACCGAGTGTTGTACCCAGGTACATTCGACCCTATTACCAAAGGCCATGGCGATCTGGTCGAGCGGGCCTCCCGGCTGTTCGACGAGGTGATCATCGCGGTCGCCGCCAGCCCCAAGAAGAACCCGCTGTTCCCCCTGGAACAACGGGTAGAGCTGGCGCGTGAGGTCACCAAGCACCTGCCCAACGTGCAGGTCATCGGCTTCTCCACGCTGCTGGCGCATTTCGCCAAGGAGCAGCAGGCCAATGTGTTCCTGCGCGGCCTGCGCGCGGTTTCGGACTTCGAGTACGAGTTCCAGCTGGCGAACATGAACCGGCAACTGGCGCCCGACGTCGAAAGCCTGTTCCTGACGCCGTCCGAGCGCTATTCGTTCATATCCTCGACCCTGGTGCGCGAAATCGCGGCGCTGGGCGGCGATATCACCAAGTTCGTGCACCCGGTAGTGGCTGACGCACTCACCGAGCGCTTCAAGAAGTAACCGCGCCCGCATCGAAAACCGCGCCCGCGTGCACTGCGGGCGTTAATGCGGCACAATTGTGCCCATTGGTTTTCATATGCCCGGGCCTGACGCCCCGGCCGGAGTCCCCATGTCCCTGATCATCACCGACGATTGCATCAATTGCGACGTCTGCGAACCCGAGTGCCCGAACGCCGCCATCTCCCAGGGCGAAGAGATCTACGTGATCGACCCCAACCTGTGCACCCAGTGCGTTGGCCATTACGACGAACCGCAGTGCCAGCAGGTCTGCCCGGTCGACTGCATCCCGCTGGATGAAGCGCACCCGGAAACCGAAGACGAGCTGATGGCCAAGTACCGCAGGATCACCGGCAAGGCCTGATACAGGCCGCTAGGTCTGGCAGCGCGGGCAGAACACGCTGGCGCGCTGGCCCAGGGTCACGTTGCGCAGCACCGTGCCGCACACCTTGCACGGTTCTTCCCCGCGCCCGTACACGAACAGTTCCTGCTGGAAGTAGCCCGGCTGGCCGTCGCCGCCGATGAAGTCGCGCAGGGTGGTGCCGCCACGCTCGATGGCGGCGGCCAGGATGCGCTTGATCTCGATGGCCAGGCGCAGGTAGCGTGCCCGCGAAATGCCCCCGGCCGGGCGCCGCGGGTCGATGCCCGCCGCGAACAGCGCCTCGGTCGCATAGATGTTGCCCACCCCCACCACCACCGCGTTGTCCATGATGAACGGCTTGACCGCCATCGAGCGCCCGCGCGACAGCTGGAACAGCCGCTCGCCATCGAACAGGTCGGTCAGCGGCTCCGGGCCCAGGCGCAGCAGCAGCTCGTGCTGCAACGGGTCGGGGGCCCAGAGCATCGCGCCAAACCGGCGCGGGTCGGTGTAGCGCAGCGCCAGCCCCGACTCCAGCTCGATGTCCACATGCTCGTGCTTGGCCGCCGGCAGGCCGATCTCCACCAGCCGCAGGTTGCCCGACATGCCCAGGTGGCTGATCAGCGTGCCCACCTCGGCGTTGAGCAGCAGGTACTTGGCACGCCGTTCCACCGACACGAAGCGCTGCCCCGACAGGCGTACGTCGAGGTCTTCGGGTATCGGCCAGCGCAGGCGCCGTTCACGCACCACCACACGGCTGACACGCTGCCCTTCAAGGTACGGCGCAATGCCGCGGCGGGTGGTCTCGACTTCAGGTAGCTCGGGCATGGGTCAGTGCGCACCCATTTCGCGGATGGTCTGCTTGAGGTTCTCGAAGTCGTACTCCGACAGGCCCACGTAGTCGAGCACCAGGTGCCCGACGGTGTTCCATTCGTGGTCCACGCTCTGGTTGCCCAGCACCCGGTACGAGCTGCAGATGTGCTCGGCCATCTTCAGGATGGCCAGCAGGTTCTTGAGCTGGGTATTGCGCGCCGAGTCGTCGCTGAACACCGCCAGGGCATTGTGGTGGTTGGCGATGGCGGCACTCACGTGCTCGGGCAGGCGCCACGACTTGGCCGTGTAGTAGCCGACCACGGCGTGGTTGGTGTTGAACGTGCGGTTCTCGGTGTCGACCACGCGCTTGTCGGGGCCGGCCTCGGCGTAGGCCTGCTCCAGGGTATGCATGTAGTCGGGGAAGCGCTTGTGCATCAGCGGCACGCCGCAATCGTGGAACAGCCCCAGGGCATAGGCTTCGTCCACCGCCTGCGAGCCAATGCGCTTGGCCAGGGTCAGGCAGGTCATGGCCACGTCCTGGGCGGTGTCCCAGAAGCGGTTGAGGGTGACGATGGTGTCGTCGCTCATCTCGCCCTTGATCGACTGCGCGTTGATCAGGTTGATGATCGAGCGGCTGCCCAGCAGGTTCACCGCGCGCTGGATCGAGGCGATCTTGTTGGTCAGCCCGTAGTACGGCGAATTGACCAGCTTGAGCAGTGCGCCGGAAAGGCCCGGGTCCTGGGAGATCAGCTTGGCGATGGTCTCCAGGTCCGGGTCGGGCATGTACTGCTCGAACTGCAGGTCGACCATGATCTGCGGCTGGGGCGGTACGCTGATGCCCTGCAGGGCTTGCTGGATCTGTTCGGCGGTAAGTTCCTGGGACATAGATACACACTCGGGGCTGAAGGGCGATTCTAACCCTGCAGGCGGGCCGGGAAACACCCGTTGATGGATTCAGAAGGAACTTTGCCTGCCCCAGGGCTGCCTGCTTACTACAGGTTCAACTCAACAGGAGCATGCAGATGACGACCCAACTGAACGGCAAGCGCGTGGCCATGCTGGTCACCGACGGCTTCGAGCAGGTAGAACTCACCGGGCCCAAGCAGGCCCTCGAGCAAAGCGGCGTGCGCGTCGACATCCTCTCGGCCAAACCGGGCACGGTCAAGGGCTGGAACCATGACAAGCCCGCCGACGACTTCACTGTGGACAACACCTTCGACAAGGCCGACGTCGCGGTCTACGACGCCATCGTGCTGCCCGGCGGCGTGCAGAACTCCGACACCATACGCATCGACCCCGGCGCCCAGAAGCTGGTCAAGGCCCACGACGCCAGCGGCAAGCCCCTGGCGGTGATCTGCCATGGCGCCTGGCTGCTGGTGTCGAGCCAGTTGGTCAAGGGCCGCAAGATGACCAGCTACAAGACCGTGCGCGACGACATCACCAATGCCGGCGGGCAGTGGCAGGATCAGGCCGTGGTCATCGACCGCAACCTGATCAGCAGCCGCCAGCCCGACGATATTCCCGCCTTCAACACCCAGCTGCTGCGCGCTTTGGGCGCCTGATCGGCTATTTGTCGCCGGCCGAGCCGCGTGCCCGGCCGACGCGCTATACTCCCGCTCTTTTTTCCGGAGCGACGTCATGTCCCTGCCCAGCCTTCGCCTCAAAGCCAACGCCGACCGCCGCCTGCGCGCCGGCCATCTGTGGGTGTACAGCAACGAAATCGACGTCGCCGCGACCCCGCTGCATGGCTTCAAGGCCGGCGACCAGGCGGTGCTCGAAGGTGCCGGCGGCAAGCCGCTGGGCATCGTCGCCATGAGCCCCAACAACCTGATCTGCGCGCGCCTGCTGTCGCGCGACGCCAAGCTGGCCCTGGACAAGTCGCTGCTGGTGCACCGCATCAACGTGGCCCTGTCGCTGCGCGAGCGCCTGTTCGACAAGCCGTTCTACCGCCTGGTGTACGGCGACTCGGACCTGCTGCCGGGCCTTGTGGTCGACCGTTTCGGCGACATCCTGGTGGTACAGCTGGCCTCGGCCACCATGGAACAGCACAAGGACGACGTGATCGCCGCCCTGGTGCAGGTGCTCAAACCCACCGGCATCCTGTTCAAGAACGACTCGGCGGCGCGTGATGCCGAAGGCCTGAACCGCTACGTCGAAACCGTGTTCGGCCTGGTGCCGGAGTGGGTGGCGCTGGAAGAGAACGGCGTCAAATTCGAAGCGCCGGTGATGGAAGGCCAGAAGACCGGCTGGTTCTACGACCACCGCATGAACCGCGCACGCCTGGCACCCTACGTCAAAGGCAAGCGCGTGCTCGACCTGTTCAGCTACATCGGTGGCTGGGGCGTGCAGGCCGGTGCGTTCGGCGCCAGCGAAGTGTTCTGTGTGGATGCCTCGGGCTTTGCCCTGGATGGCGTGGAGCGCAATGCGGCGCTCAACGGCATTGCCGAGAAGGTCACCTGCGTGGAAGGCGATGTGTTCGAGGCGCTGCGCGAGCTCAAGGCCGCTGAAGAGCGTTTCGACGTGATCGTGGCCGACCCGCCCGCGTTCATCAAGCGCAAGAAGGACCTGAAGAACGGCGAAGGCGCCTACCGCCGCCTGAACGAGCAGGCCATGCGCCTGCTGAGCAAGGACGGCATTCTGGTCAGCGCCTCGTGCTCGATGCACCTGCCCGAAGACGACCTGCAGAACATCCTGCTGACCAGCGCCCGCCACCTGGACCGCAACATGCAGCTGCTCGAACGCGGCGGCCAGGGCCCGGACCACCCGGTGCACCCGGCGATCCCGGAAACGCGCTACATCAAGAGCATCACCTGCCGGCTGCTGCCCAACAGCTGATCGCGCTGAATGAAAATCCCGGCCAGGTGCCGGGATTTTTTTTGCCTGTAACGGCCTTTCGCCGGCAAGGCCGGCTCCTGCAGGCAGGTGCACTCAATCGCGCTGCGGGTAAGGCATCATTCCCAGTTCTCGCCCGTCGATCACCAGGGTCTTGTAGCGCGGTTTCGCCAGCTTGAGCGTGCCCGCCCGAATCTGCTCGATCAGTGCGCGCCCCGTGCCGATCCCGTCCACCCGCGCATAATCACGCCAGAAGCCCTCGTGACGCGCATATACGAACGCCGACGTCGAGTACTCGTGCTTGGGAACCACCAGCACTTCGTTGACCCCATCGTCATCCAGGTCCACCTGCCAGGCAGCACACCCCGAACTGCCGCATTGGCTCTCGATCAGGGTCAGGTTGAGCATCTGCGCACTGTCCTCCGGCGCAGGCCCGATCCATTCCAGCTTGGGTCCGTACTCACGCGGCGACATGCTCACCGGTTCGGCCTCCAGCAGTCGATCGGCCAGCAGCTCGCGGCTTGGCGCATCCAGGATCTGCCCCTCCTTGACCAGGCGCGACAACCGCTCGAACTGCTCGATCCCCGGCTTGCCGAGCCGGTAGCGCAATGCGCGCGCATCGAACGCATCCGCCGAGGTGCGCCCGCTCAACAGCCGCTCCATCTGGTTGGTGGCGCTGTAGGTCAACGGGTTGAGCACCGGCGTGAACACCAGCATCAGCACCACGAAACTCAGCAGCGCGATCAACGGGTTGCTGCGCCGCAAGCTGCCCAGCCACACCGCCTGGCGCGGGCGAATGGCCCACAGCGCGGCCAGGCTGTGCACCAGCGCGATGCCGATCAGCAGCATCGCCAGAAAGCGCTGCGGGGTCAGGCCGTACTGGTCGATGCGCAGCCAGCTCGAGTAGCACGCCAGCGCCATCAGCAGCGGCAGGCACACAAGGCTGGCGTTCACCAGCAGCTTCAGGGGCCTGGCATAACCGGCATCGTGCTCGCCGTCCTGGAACACGCCGTTGAGCAGAAACAGCGTACTGCCCACCAGGCACAGCAGGATGCTGGTGGAGTAACCGGTGTTGAAGATCGGCGCGACCCCGGTCACCGCCAGCGCCAGAGTGAACACCACCGCAATCAGCGAACACAGCGGCAGCAGGTAGCGGCACACAGTGAGCAGCACATTGCGCAGCAGGCCGATGGCCTTGTCGTTCTGGCGCCCCATGCGGATGCCCAGCGAGAAGAAGATCGGCAGGCACACGCAGATGAATTCGAGCGAGGCGAAGATATCGCTGAGCACCGGCGCGCCCAGAATCGTGAACAGCCGCCCGCACAGCCACAGCAGCAACCAGAACGCCAGGGTCACCAGCAGCGCCAGCAGCACGATGAAGGCATTGTTCCAGGCGTGCTGGTACAGGTCCTGATAGCGCAGGCGATTGCCGTCGCGGGTCGGCCAACTGAGGATGAACGCCGCGCCGATATAGGCCAGCACCAGCGAGGCCGGTATCCAGCGCATCCATAGCCAGCCGTCGGCCGATTGCGCATACAGCCAGGCGGACACGCTGGCCATCAGCAACGCCAGGCCGGCCACCAGCAGCCAGGTGCCGCGCTGACGCACCGCGCCGCCCAGCAGTTGCAGATTGATGCCGCCCACCAGGGCCAGCGTGGCGCAGAACACCGCGAGCACAGGGTTGCGGTAATGGATGAAGGTGAGCAGCAGCGCCCCCTGTACCAGGGCGATGGCGAGGTAATACAGCACGGAGCGGTTTAGCACGGGCATTCCAAGTCCTTTTGCGAGGGGTGATGCACAAGGCGCGCAGTCTAGGGCCAGGCGACCCCGCACGGCTAGAGCATGTCGACTTCATTGCAGTGCCGCACAGGCCCCATGCAGCCATGCACATATATCGATAAAAATCCAGGCCAATAATCCATAAGGGCAAATTTTTCATTGATCCAGGCGACATAAGCAGATAAAAATCGACTCAATCAAAATAAAAACAATGCAGGTTCGACCCATGTCCTCTATCGACCGCTCTCATCCTGGCACTTCAGATACCGCTCGACTGCGCCGCGTGCTGGGGCTGCCCGCCCTGGTGTTCTTCGGCCTGGTGTACATGGTGCCGCTGACCATCTTCACCACCTACGGCATCGTCACCGAGCTCACCGGTGGCCGCACCGCAGGCGCCTACCTGGTGACCCTGCTGGCCATGCTGTTCACCGCGACGTCCTACAGCTTCATGGTCAAACGCTTCCCGGTGGCGGGCTCGGCCTACTCCTATACCCACCTGGCGTTCGGCCCCAACATCGGCTTTCTGGCCGGTTGGTCGCTGCTGCTCGACTACCTGTTCATCCCGATGATCAACTACCTGCTGATCGGGCTGTTCCTCAACATCGCCTTCCCGGCCCTGCCGGTTTGGGGCATCATCGTCGCCGCCATCGCCCTGGTGACCGTGCTCAACGTGATCGGCATCCATTCGGTGGCCAAGGCCAGCAACCTGATCGTGGGCGCGCAGATCATCTTCATCGGCGTGTTCGCCGCACTGTCGATCAAGAGCCTGCACGGCGCGCCCATCGACCTGCTGTCGCCCCTGCTCGGTGACGGCACCCGGCCCGGGTTCAGCCACCTGATGACCGGGGCAGCGGTACTGTGCCTGTCCTTCCTGGGCTTCGACGCGGTATCGACCCTTGCCGAGGAAACCCGCGACCCGCAACGCGATGTGCCGCGCGCCATCCTGCTCACCACCCTGGGCGCCGGGCTGCTGTTCACCGTGCTGGCCTACGTCAGCCAGCTGGTACTGCCGGGCAGCCACTTCGCCAACGTCGATGCGGCAGCCAATGAAGTGATGTTCAAGGCCGGCGGGCAGTTCCTCGCCAACTTCTTCACCGCGGCCTTCGTGGCCGGCAGCCTGGGTTCGGCACTGGCCTCGCAGGCTGCGGTGTCGCGCATCCTGTACACCATGGGCCGCGACCAGGTGCTGCCACGGCGCTGGTTCGGGCGCCTTTCGCCACGCTTCGGCACCCCGGTGTTCGCCACCCTGGTGGTATCGGTGTTCTCCCTGCTGGCACTGGTGATCGACCTGACCACCCTGGCCTCGCTGATCAGCTTTGGCGCGCTGGTGGCGTTCTCGGCGGTGAACCTGGCGGTGGTGCGCACGCACCTGGTCGATCAAGCCTGCCACCGCAACCTCTCGGGGCTGCTGCGTTACGGCGTGGTGCCGCTGGTGGGCATGAGCCTCACGCTGTGGCTGTGGACCAGCCTGTCGGCACTGACCCTGACCATCGGCATGACCTGGTTCACCCTCGGCCTGGTGTACCTGGGCGTGCTGACCGGCGGCTTTCGCAAGCGCGTGAAGCTGGTGCACTTCTCCGAGGCCGGCTGAACGCCATGGCGGTTGGGCGGCCCGCGCGCAGCGAAAACGCCCAACCGCCCAATGCGCCATTCCTTCCCGCCGCCAGCGGTGTAGAATCGGCCTATTCATCGCCAGTCATCCCCGGCGGGTTTATGAGCTCTGGTCGAGCCCTCGGCGATCCCGTGGTGTTTTCGGCCTCATCCGTACCAGCGGCCACCTGCCTTCGGTGCAAAGGACAAGAGAAGCTCACTCCCCTTTTTGTTACCTGATTAGCCGCCAGGAGTGCTTCATGCCTGATTACCGCTCGAAAACGTCCACCCACGGTCGCAACATGGCCGGCGCACGCGCCCTGTGGCGCGCCACCGGCATGAAAGATGCCGACTTCAAGAAGCCGATCATCGCCATCGCCAACTCCTTCACCCAGTTCGTCCCGGGCCACGTGCACCTGAAGGACCTGGGCCAGCTGGTGGCCCGCGAGATCGAGCGCGCCGGTGGCGTGGCCAAGGAATTCAACACCATCGCCGTGGATGACGGCATCGCCATGGGCCACGACGGCATGCTGTACTCGCTGCCCAGTCGCGAGATCATCGCCGACTCGGTCGAGTACATGGTCAACGCCCACTGCGCCGACGCCATCGTGTGCATCTCCAACTGCGACAAGATCACCCCCGGCATGCTGATGGCCGCCCTGCGCCTGAACATCCCGGTGATCTTCGTGTCCGGCGGCCCGATGGAAGCCGGCAAGACCAAGCTGGCCAGCCACGGCCTGGACCTGGTCGACGCCATGGTGATTGCCGCCGACAGCTCGGCCAGTGACGAAAAGGTCGCCGAATACGAGCGCAGCGCCTGCCCTACCTGCGGTTCGTGCTCCGGCATGTTCACCGCCAACTCCATGAACTGCCTGACCGAAGCCCTGGGCCTGGCCCTGCCGGGCAACGGTTCGACCCTGGCCACCCACAGCGACCGCGAAGAGCTGTTCCTCAAGGCCGGCCGCACCATCGTCGAACTGTGCCAGCGCTACTACGGCGAGAACGACGAGTCGGTACTGCCGCGCAACATCGCCAACTTCAAGGCGTTCGAGAACGCCATGATGCTCGACATCGCCATGGGCGGCTCGACCAACACCATCCTGCACCTGCTGGCCGCCGCCCAGGAAGCCGAGATCGACTTCGACCTGCGCGACATCGACCGGTTGTCGCGCAGCGTGCCGCAGCTGTGCAAGGTGGCGCCGAACATCCAGAAGTACCACATGGAAGACGTGCACCGCGCCGGCGGCATCTTCAGCATCCTCGGTTCGCTGGCCCGTGGCGGCCTGCTGCACACCGACCTGCCGACCGTGCACAGCCGCAGCATGGAAGAAGCCATCGCCAAGTGGGACATCACCCAGACCGACGACGAAGCGGTGCACCACTTCTTCAAGGCCGGCCCGGCCGGCATCCCGACCCAGACCGCGTTCAGCCAGTCGACCCGTTGGGAAACCCTGGATGACGACCGCGAGAACGGCTGCATCCGCAGCTTCGAGCACGCCTACTCCAAGGAAGGCGGCCTGGCCGTGCTGTACGGCAACATCGCGCTGGATGGCTGCGTGGTGAAGACCGCAGGCGTCGACGAGTCGATCCATGTGTTCGAAGGCAACGCCAAGATCTTCGAAAGCCAGGACAGCGCGGTACGCGGCATTCTGGCCGACGAAGTGCAGGCCGGCGACATCGTGATCATCCGCTACGAGGGACCAAAAGGCGGCCCGGGCATGCAGGAGATGCTGTACCCGACGTCGTACCTGAAGTCCAAGGGCCTGGGCAAAGCCTGTGCGCTGCTGACCGACGGGCGCTTCTCGGGCGGCACCTCGGGCCTGTCCATCGGTCATGCTTCGCCGGAAGCGGCAGCAGGCGGCGCGATTGGCCTGGTGCGCGACGGCGACAAGGTGCTGATCGACATTCCCAACCGTTCGATCAACCTGCTGGTCAGCGATGAAGAGCTGGCGGCGCGGCGTGTCGAGCAGGACAAGAAGGGCTGGAAGCCGGTCGAGCAGCGTCCGCGCAAGGTGACCACCGCACTCAAGGCCTACGCCCTGCTCGCCACCAGTGCCGACAAGGGCGCGGTGCGCAACAAGGCCATGCTGGACGGTCTGTAAGGTCTGGCAAAGTAAAGAACCGGCGCCCAGGCGCCGGTTTTTTTTGCCTGCGGTGCGGTGTTCGCCGGCAACGCCGGCTCCTACAGACGCCGTGGCCCCCGTAGGAGCCGGCGTTGCCGGCGAAGAGGCCGGTACAGAGGGCGGCAACATCTGCCCCTTACACCCCAGCCCCGCATCTGTTTTCGTCCGTCTTTGCTTGCCGAGGAATATGGTTATTCCAAAACCATCTATCTAAATTCCATTTAGATCTAATTTCGTTGTTTTTCAGGCTGTTAGCATTTCTGTTCGCAATCGCGCACAGACGCGACGCCCCGCCCTTTGTCTGGAGCTTCAATGAACCTGCCGCTGTTTCTCAACCTGCTGGTGTTCGCAGCCTTGCTGCTGGGCCTGGCGCAAACCAGCAAGACCTCCTGGAGCCTGGCCAAGAAAGTGCTGGTCGGCCTGATCGTCGGCGTGCTGTTCGGCAGTGCCCTGCATGCCATCTACGGTGCCGGCAGCCCGGTCCTGAAAAGCACCATCAGTTGGCTCGACCTGGTCGGCAACGGCTATGTGGGCCTGCTGCAGATGATCGTCATGCCGCTGATCTTCGTCTCGATCCTCAGCGCCGTGGCACGCCTGCACAACGCCTCGTCGCTGGGCAAGATCAGTTTCCTGACCATCGGCACCCTGCTGTTCACCACGGCCATCGCCGCGTTGATCGGCATCGGCCTGACCAACCTGTTCGGCCTCAGCGCCGAAGGCCTGGTGGCCGGCGTGCAGGAAACCGCGCGCATGCAGACCATCCAGAGTGACTACGCGGGCAAGGTTGCCGACCTCAACATCCCGCAACTGCTGCTGTCGTTCATCCCCACCAACCCGGTGGGCGACCTGGCCCGGGCCAAGCCGACCTCGATCATCAGCGTGGTGATCTTCGCCGCGTTCCTCGGTGTGGCCGCCTTGCAACTGCTCAAGGACGACGCCGACAAGGGCAACCGTGCGCTGGTGGCCATCGACACCCTGCAGGCCTGGGTGATGCGCCTGGTACGCCTGGTGATGAAGCTCACCCCGTATGGCGTGCTGGCGCTGATGACCAAGGTGGTGGCCAGCTCGAACCTGGACGACATTCTCAAGCTGGGCAGTTTCGTGGTGGTGTCGTACATCGGCCTGGGCCTGATGTTCTTGGTGCACGGTGTGCTGCTGGGCCTGGGCGGGGTCAACCCGCTGCGGTTTTTCCGCAAGGTATGGCCGGTGCTGACCTTTGCCTTCACCAGCCGCTCCAGTGCGGCGAGCATTCCGCTGAGCATCGAGGCGCAGACCCGTCGCCTGGGCATCCCTCAGGCGATTGCCAGCTTTGCCGCCTCGTTCGGCGCGACCATCGGCCAGAACGGTTGCGCAGGCCTGTACCCGGCGATGCTGGCGGTGATGGTGGCCCCGGCGGTGGGCATCGACCCGCTCGACCCGCTGTGGATCGCCACGCTGGTGGCCATCGTGACCCTGAGTTCGGCCGGGGTGGCCGGGGTGGGTGGCGGTGCGACCTTCGCCGCGCTGATCGTGCTGCCGGCGATGGGCCTGCCGGTGGAGCTGGTGGCGCTGCTGATCTCGGTCGAGCCGCTGATCGACATGGGCCGCACGGCACTGAACGTGAGTGGTGCGATGGTGGCCGGTACCCTGACCAGCCAGGCCATGGGGCAGACCGACAAGGTGCTGCTGGAGGCCGATGAGCATGCGCAGTTGACGCATAGCTGAAGCCCCTTCGCCAGCAAGGCCGGCTCCTACAGCAATCGTGTAGGAGCCGGCCTTGCCGGCGAATGCATCAACGCCGCTCCCACACCTCGAAGTGATAAGCCGGCTTGTCCCCTTCAGCCGCATTGGCCTGGGTCGATTTCATCGCCCACTGCTGTGCATCCACCTCGGGGAACCACGCATCCCCCACCGGGCTGAGCTCGACCCGCGTCAGGTACAGCCGATCCGCCAGCCCGCGTTCCAGCGCCTGCCCGTACAGCTGCGCACCGCCGATCAGCATCAGCTCGTTCACACCGTGCTCCAGCGCCCACTGCTCGGCCCGCACGATGGCCTCATCCAGCGAGCCGAACACCTCGGCGCCCTCCAGCACCAGGCCCGGCTGACGGCTGACCACCAGGTTCAGACGCCCCGGCAACGGGCGCCCCAGCGAATCCCAGGTCTTGCGACCCATGATGATCGGCTTGCCCAGGGTAGTGGACTTGAAGAATTTGAAATCACCTGGCAGATGCCAAGGCATACGGTTGTGGATGCCAATGACGTTGTTCTCGGCGACGGCCGCTATCAGGCATAGAGGTAGTGATGTTTTCATGCGCGGGAGGATAGCAAAGCTCGCCAACCGATGCGTGAGTTATGCTTCGAATCATCTGACCAATGGAAGCTGGGTGTGACTGGACTGACTGACCTGGACAAACGCTGGCTCACCGAAGCCGTGCGCCTGCGTGAAGAACATGCCGGCGCGCTGGAAGACCAGGAAGCCAACCGCCGTGCGCGCCAGCAAGGCGGCGACCTGGCTGCACGCATCGAACACCGCGCCCTGTGGCTGGCCGAACGCGACGGCCTGCGCGCCGCGCTGGGGCGCTGGAAAGCCGGGGCGCGCCTGGCGCTGCTGGCCCTGCTGCTGCTCGCCGTGCTCAGCGGCGCCGGCCTGGCCTTCGCCGGGCTGGGCGACGGCCAGCGCCCGGTCAACGTGTTCTGGGCGCTGGGCAGCCTGCTGGGGCTTAACCTGCTGATGCTGCTGAGCTGGACTCTGGGCTTTGCCCTGGCCGGCGACCATGGCGCCAGCCTGGGGCGGCTGTGGCTATGGCTGAGCGAAAAGTTCGCCCGCGATGCCAAGGCCGCGCATCTGGCCCCAGCCCTGCTGGTACTGCTGCAACGCCAGCGCCTCAACCGCTGGCTGCTCGGCCTGCTGGTGCACGGCCTGTGGCTGCTGGCGCTGGCCAGCGCCCTGGTGGTGATGCTGATGCTGCTGGCCACCCGGCGTTATGGCTTTGTGTGGGAAACCACCATCCTCGACCCCGACACCTTTGTCGGCCTGACCCAGGCCCTCGGCACCCTGCCCGCGCTGCTGGGCTTCAGCGTGCCGGACGCGGCCATGATCCGCGCCAGCGGCGCCAGCCAACCGGCGCTGGAGCTGGCACGCCAGTCGTGGGCCGGCTGGATGCTCGGCGTGCTGGTGGTGTACGGCCTGCTGCCGCGGCTGGTGCTCGCGGCCCTGTGCCTGTGGCGCTGGCACAGCGGGCGCCGGCGCCTGGGCCTGGACCTCAACCTGCCCGGCTACAGCGCCCTGCGCGACGTGCTGATGCCCAGCAGCGAACGCCTGGGGGTCAACGACCCTGCCCCGCAGGCCTTGCCCGAAATCACCCGCAGCGAAGGCGACGCACCGGCCGAGGGCGCCTTGCTGGTGGGCCTGGAGCTCGACGACCAGCGCCCCTGGCCGCCCGCTCTGCCAGCCTCGGTGACCAACGCCGGTATCCTCGACAGCCGCGAATCACGCAACAGGCTGCTCGAACAGCTGAGCCGCTTCCCGCCCGCGCGCCTGGCCATCGCCTGCGACCCGCGCCGCTCGCCCGACCGGGGCAGCCTGGCGCTGCTGGCCGAGCTTGCGCGCAGCGCCGGGGCCACGCGCATCTGGCTGTTGCAGGCACCACCCGGCCAGGCACTGGACGCCGACCGCCTGGGCGACTGGCACCAGGCGCTGGAGCAACTGGGCCTGGCGTACGCCGACAGTGCCCCCCTCAACTGGCTGGAGCATGGCCATGACTAAGCCGTTGAAACTGGCCGTGGTCGGCCACACCAACGTCGGCAAGACCTCGCTGCTGCGCACGCTCACCCGCGACGTGGGTTTCGGCGAAGTCTCGCACCGCCCCAGCACCACCCGGCATGTGGAAGGCGCACGGCTGTCGGTGGAGGGCGAGCCGCTGCTGGAGCTGTACGACACCCCGGGCCTGGAGGATGCCATCGCGCTGCTCGATTACCTGGAGCGTCTCGATCGGCCCGGTGAGCGGCTGGACGGCCCGGCGCGGGTCGAGCGTTTTCTGCAAGGCAACGAGGCGCGCCAGCGCTTCGAGCAGGAGGCCAAGGTGTTGCGCCAGCTGCTGGCCAGTGATGCCGGGCTGTACGTGATCGACGCCCGCGAGCCGGTGCTGGCCAAGTACCGCGATGAACTGGAAGTGTTGGCCGGTTGCGGCAAACCGCTGCTGCCGGTGCTCAACTTCGTGGCCAGCAACGAGCATCGCGAGCCGGACTGGCGCGAGGCCCTGGCACGCCTGGGGCTGCACGCACTGGTGCGCTTCGACAGCGTGGCCCCGCCGCAGGATGGCGAGCAGCGCCTGTACGAAAGCCTGGCCTTGCTGCTGGAGAATGCGCGCCCGGCCTTGCAGCGCCTTATCGATGACCTGCAGGCCCAGCGTGTAGCACGCCAGCACAGCGCCAAGCGCCTGATTGCCGAACTGCTGCTCGATTGCGCGGCGTGCCGGCGTAGCGTGATCGCCAGGCCGGAGGCCGAGGCAGCGGCGATCAGCGAGCTGCATCAGGTGATTCGCCAGCGTGAACAACGCTGCGTCGAGGCGCTGCTCAAGCTGTATGCGTTTCGCAAGGACGACGCCAACACCGGCGAGCTACCGCTGCTGGACGGGCGCTGGGGCGATGACCTGTTCAACCCCGAGACCCTGAAATTGCTGGGCGTGCGCCTGGGCAGCGGGGTTGCCGCGGGCGCGGCGGCCGGTGCCGGGGTCGACCTGCTGGTCGGCGGCATCACCCTGGGGGCGGCCGCACTGGCCGGGGCGATTGCCGGGGGTGCGCTGCAGACGGCACGCAGTTACGGTTCGCGGCTGATGGGCAAGCTGAAGGGCCAGCATGAACTGACGGTGGACGACGGGGTGCTGCGCTTGCTGGCGTTGCGTCAGCGTCAGTTGCTGGCGGCGCTGGAGGGGCGCGGGCATGCGGCGACAGCTCGCATCAAGCTGACGTTGCCCAGCGACAAGGGCTGGCGCGAGGGCAAGTTGCCGGAGGCGCTGAGCAAGGCGCGGGCGCACCCGCAGTGGTCGTCGATGAACCCAGGGGCCAAGCTCGGGCAGGCGGAGCGGCAGGAGCAGATCGACAGTCTTGTGCAGGAGCTTTAAGGCCAATCGCGGGTCAAGCCCGCTCCCACAGAGAGTGTGCGATCCCTGTGGGAGCGGGCTTGACCCGCGATGGCGGTCTCAGATCAGACGTGCAATATGCCCCTCCGCCAACGCCGGCCCCACGCTCATCCCCACCCCGCTGTGCATCAGCGCCGCACTCACCCCCGGCGCTACCGCCAGCAGCGAAAACGGCCCCGGCCCACCCGAGCCGTACACCCCCTGCCAGCGCTCCAGCACCTCGATGCGCCCACCCAGCGTCTGCTCGGCCAGCTCGATCATCCAGTTGTCCACCTGCTCGGCATTGAACG
This sequence comes from Pseudomonas palmensis, assembly GCF_049942755.1. Classification (NCBI taxonomy): domain Bacteria; kingdom Pseudomonadati; phylum Pseudomonadota; class Gammaproteobacteria; order Pseudomonadales; family Pseudomonadaceae; genus Pseudomonas; species Pseudomonas palmensis. The sequence goes on along the minus strand of NZ_CP187958.1, from coordinate 2,536,930 downwards.
GCGATGCATCGCTGCCATAGGCATGCGAATCGCCGATGATCAGCTCGCCATGGGGCGTCGGGCTGATCAACAGGTGAATGCCGTTTTCCAGCAGGTGCGGGCTGCCGGCCTGCACCTCGGCGCGCAGGGCCTGCGCCTGCGGCAGGTCGGCATACGCCCCGTAATGCAGGCAGCTCAACCCGGTCAGCAGCGAATGCTGCAGGTCCAGGCCGAAGCATGGCCGGGCGCGCAGCATCTGCAGGCGACATACCTGCGGCTGCAACTGCGCCATCGGCTCGGCGAGCAGCGTCTGGTAGTCGTGCCCGCTGCACACCACGATGTGCTCGCCGCTGAAGCGACCGGCGGTGGTGGTCAGAAACCCCGGCTCCACCTCGCGCACCAGCGTGGAAAAGTGGAACTCGACGCCCAGTTGCTCGCGCAGGTAGTTGACCAGCGCAGGGATGGCCTCGCGCGAGTACACCTGCTGATCGTCCAGCCCACGCAGGGCGGCGCGATGATGGCGGAACTGGCCGTCGTACAGCGCATCGAGCGCGGCGCCCTGCAGCAGTTCGACCGGGTAGCCGTGCTCGAGTGCACGCCCGTTGCAGAAGGCTTCGAGCAGGTCTTGCTCCAGCGCGGTGCGGGCCAGCAGCAGCGAGCCGTTGCGCTTGAGCGCAAAGCCGGCGTGCTCGGCCCAGTGGGCCCAGATGCCGCGGCTGGCCTTGGCCAGTTCGAGCATCTGGCCGGGTGGCTGGCCGCTGACCAGGGCCTGGCCGAAGTTGCGAATGGAGGCGCCCAGCGGGGTGGCGCTGCGTTCGAACACCTTGACCCGCAGGCCGCGCCGGGCTGCGGCGTAGGCGTGGGACAGACCGAGGATGCCGGCGCCGACGATGAGAAAATCTGACATGGGGGTTCCCTTCAGGATTGTGGTGCGGGCCATCGCGGGTCAAGCCCGCTCCCACAAGGACGGCGATGATCCCTGTGGGAGCGGGCTTGACCCGCGATGAATGCGAAGCGGATTTACTGCTGCGCCACCTTCTCCGACTTGCCGTCATAGCGCTTGCGCCACTCGGCCAGGATGCTGTCGCGGTTCTTCGATGCCCAGCCGAAGTCGTTCTTGATCAGACGCTGCTCGTAATCGGCCGGCAACTCGGTCTGCGGCTTGGCAATGCCTGGCTGCGCCAGCACCGCGAAGTTCTCCTTGTACAGCTCCATCGCCGCCGGGCTCGCCGAGAAGTCGGCCAGGCGCTTGGCCGCGGCTTCATGCTGACTGCCCTTGATCAGCGCAGTGGCCTCGATCTCCCAGCCCAGGCCTTCCTTGGGCAACACGATATCCAGCGGCGCGCCCTGGCGCTTGAGCTGCACCGCCGGGTACTCGAACGAGATGCCGATCGGGAACTCTCCCGCCGCCGCCAGCTTGCACGGCTTGGAACCGGAGTGAACGTACTGGCCGATGTTCTGGTGCAGCTCGTCCATGTACTGCCAGCCCTGCTTCTCGCCGAAGGTCTGCAGCCATGCGCTCACATCCAGAAAACCGGTGCCGGACGAGGCCGGGTTGGGCATCACGATCTTGCCCTTGTACTCGGGCTTGGTCAGGTCCTGCCAGCTCACCGGCTTGCTCAGCCCCTGCTTCTCGGCCTCGATGGTGTTGAAGCAGATGGTCGCCGCCCACACGTCCATGCCCACCCACGCCGGCGGGTTGGCCGCATCGCGGTAGTTGGCGCCGATCTTGCCCAGGTCCTTGGGGGCATAGGTCTGCAGCATGCCCTGCTGGTCGAGGATCGCCAGGCTCGACGCCGCCAGGCCCCACACCGCGTCGGCCTGCGGGCGATCCTTCTCGGCCAGCAGCTTGGCGGTGATGATGCCGGTGGAGTCACGCACCCACTTGATCTCGATATCCGGGTTGGCCTTCTCGAAGGCCTGCTTGTAGGTCTTGAGCTGTTCGGCCTCCAGCGCGGTGTACACGGTGAGCTGGGTGTCGGCGGCCTGGGCCTGCACGGTCACGGCAGCGAGCACGGCAGCGGCAAGAGCAAGTGGCTTGAACATGGTGCGGTTCCTTTGAGCAGTACAGGGTTGGAAGAGCAATCAGTGGCCCGGCGCGCGCTGGCGCCAGGCCTGGGAGCGTTTGAGCAGGCCACGCGAGGCCCACGCCAGCAGCAGTGACACGCCGGCGCTGGTCAGCAGGATCAGGGTGGACATGGCGGCGGCACCGCCGACGTTGCCGGCATCGTCCATGTTCAGTACCGCCACCGCGGCCAGGATGGTGTCGGGGCTGTAGAGGAAGATGGCCGCCGACACGGTGGTCATCGCCGAGACGAACAGGTAGCGGATGATGTCCAGCAGCGCTGGCAGGCAGATCGGCACGGTGACCCGCGCAAAGTGGCGGTACAGCGGGGCCTTGAGCGACAGCGCGGCGGCCTCGAACTCGCTGTCGAGCTGGCGCAGTGCAGTGGTGGCGGTCATCTGCGCGGTGGTCAGATAGTGCGCGATGGTGCACACCACCAGCAGCGTCATGCTGCCGTAGAACACATGCAGCGGGTTGCCCGGCAGGTTGAAGAAGAACACGTAGCCCAGCCCCAGCACCAACCCGGGCACGGCCATCGGCACGAAGCTGAGCAGGCGCAGCAGCAGGTTGAGACGGCCTCTGGTCTTCTCCATCAGGTAGGCGCCGCTGAAGATCACCGCGCTGCCGATCAGGGCGGTGCCCAGCGCCATGGTGATGCTGTTGCGGTAGGCCAGCCAGCCGCCGCCGGCGGTGTCGTCGAACTGGTAGTGCTTGAGCGACAGCGACAGGTTGTAGGGCCAGAACTTGACCAGCGAGGAGTACACCGCCATGCCCACCACCAGCAGCAGAATGGCGCACACCAGCAGCACGATGGCCAGGAAGCACGCATCTCGCCGGCGGCTGGGGGCCGGCTCGAACACCTGGGCGCGACCGCTCATGGCATCGCCCTGGCGCCGGCGCAGCCAGGCATCCACCGCAAAGCTGAGCAGCGCCGGCACCAGCAGCACCATGCCGATCAGTGCACCACGGCCGAACTGCTGCTGGCCCACCACCGCCTTGTAGGCTTCCAGCGCCAGCACCTGGTAGTCGCCACCCACTACTACCGGCACGCCGAAGTCGGTGATGGTGAGGGTGAACACCAGGCAGAACGCGGCGAACACGGCCTGGCGCGTGGCCGGCCAGGTGATGCTGGTGAACGCGCGGCGTGGCCCGGCGCCCATGCTGGAGGCCGCATCGAACAACCGTGCATCGGCCAGCGACAGTGCCGAGAGCAGGATCATCAGCGCATGCGGGAAGGTGTAGATGGCCTCGCCCAGCACGATGCCCCAGAAGCCATAGATATTGTCGCTGAGCAGCCCGCGCAGCAGGCCCTGGTTACCGAACAGGTACACCAGCGCGATGGCCGGCAGCATCGAAGGCGCCAGCAGCGGCAGCAGCGAGATCCCGCGCCAGATGCGCTTGCCCGGAATCAGCGTGCGTTGCAGCGCATAGGCGAACAGGTAGGCGGTGGGCACCACGATGGCCGCCACGCTCAGCGCGACGGTGAGGCTGTTGCCCAGCAGCCAGTGGAAGTTGGCGCTGGCGAACAGTTCGCGGGCCGCGACCAGCCCGCCGCCCTGCCCGGCATCGCTGCTGAAGCCGCGCCAGAAGATCGCCAGCAACGGCAGCAGCACCGCGACGGTCAGCAGGACCAGCAACAGCCATTTGCCGCCGGTCACGAACAGGCGATCACCCAGCGCGACGCCGCCGGTGGTCTTGGCCTTCGCAGGTGCGATCGGCAGGCTCATCGGCGCGCCCATGTCAGGCAAACACCTGCAGGCTGCGCGGCGGCAAGGCCACCCAGATATCCTGCGAGCCCAGGCGCGGCATCGATTCGGGTGCCACCTCGGCGGTGAGTGCGTGGCCAGGCAGTTGGTTGAACTCGAAACTCATGCGGCAGCGATTGCCAAGGAAGGTGATTTCCCGCACGCGGGCCGGGAACAGGTTTTCTTCATGCACCGGCGGGTTGACGCTGATCGCCTCGGGGCGGCAGAACAACCGGCCACTGTTGGCCGCGCCCGCACCGGGGGCCAGGCGCAGGCTCATGTCACCTACCTGGGCATGGCTGTCGCTGCGCTGCTGGAATGGCAGCCAGTTGCCCTGGCCGACGAACTCGGCCACGAACGGCGTGGCCGGCTTGTCGTAGATGGCCTGCGGGGTGTCGTACTGCTCGACCTGGCCGTTGTTCATCACCGCGATGCGGTCGGCCATGAGCATGGCCTCGTCCTGGTTGTGGGTGACCATCAGGGTGGTGATGCCAAGTTGGCGTTGCAACTGACGCAGCTCGCTGCACAGGTGGTCGCGCACGCGGGCATCGAGGGCCGACATGGGTTCGTCGAGCAGCAGCAAGGAGGGTGCCGGGGCGAGTGCGCGGGCCAGGGCCACACGTTGTTGCTGGCCGCCGGAGAGCTGGCCGGGGTACTTCTTCTCGCTGCCGCGCAGGCCGACCAGGTCGAGCATGTCGGCCACGCGCTGACGGGATTCGTCGCGGCTGCTGGCGGTCAGGCCGTAGGCGATGTTGGCTTCGACGGTGAGGTTGGGGAACAGCGCGTAGGACTGGAACAGAATGCCGTAGTCGCGGGCCTGGGGCGGCAGCTCGGAAATGTCGCGGTCACCGATGTAGAGGGTGCCGCGGTCCTGGCGTTCGAGCCCGGCGATGCAGCGCAGCAGGGTGGTCTTGCCGCAGCCGGAGGGGCCGAGCAGGCACACCAGTTCGCCGGCGGCGATGTCCAGGGACACGTCGTGCAGCGCGGTGAAGGCGCCGAAGCGTTTGTGGATGCCGCGCACTTTCATCTGTGCGCCGGGGGTTGCGAGTGCGTTGTTCATGCCGGGACCTCACTGAACGAGTGAGGGCCATGCTAGGCGGGCAATGCGAAGGTTCTGTGGCGGTGGGGCAAAAGCGGGTGATAGTGGTATAGGCAGATTTTGTAGGGCTGCTGCGCAGCCCATCGCGGGTCAAGCCCGCTCCCACAACGATCTTGTGGGAGCGGGCTTGACCCGCGATGGCTATGGACCAGACGCCGATACTTCCTGGGCCAGGCCGAGAAAGGCAGCAGGCAACCGCGCCTGGCGGCGTTCCTTGAGGCAGTACAGGTACTCATGCATCACCGGCGCACCCTCCAGCGCCAGCACCTTCAGCTCCGGGTTATGCGGCACCTCGTGGCGGGCGATGATGCTGATGCCGATGTTGCGCAGCACCGCCTCGCGGATCGATTCGCGGCTGCCGATCTCCAGCAGCGAGCCCACCTTCACCCCCGCCTCGTCGAGCATCTGCTCGGTGAGCCGGCGCGTGGTCGAGCCCTGTTCGCGCATCAGCAGGCAGTGCCCGCCCAGCGCACTCAGCGGCACCGCCTCACGCGAGGCCAGGGGGTGGTTGCGATGCACTGCCACCACCAGCGGGTCGACGCCCAGCACCCGCCGCACCAGCCGCGCATCCTCCACCAGCTGTGACGAGGCGGCCATGTCCACGCGGTAATCCTCCAGCCACTCCAGCACCTGCTGCGAGTTGCCGATCTCCACCGACAGCTCCACCTGCGGCAGGCGCTCGCGGAAGATCTTCACCAGGTCGAGAATGTAGTACGGCGCGGTGGCCGCAATGCGCAGGCCGCCCTGCCCCTGGCCGCTGTTGCGCAGGAAGAACTCGATATCCGACTCCTGCTGCATCAGCGCCTTGACCATCGGCATCAGCCGCGTGCCGTCGTCGCTCAGGGTCAGGCGGCGACCGCCACGAAAGAACAGCTCGACCCCGTACTGGGCCTCCAGGTTGCGGATCTGCGTGGTCACCGTTGGCTGGCTGAGCCCGAGTTTCTTCGCCGCCAGGGTAATGCTGCCCAGGCGGGCCACCATGTAGAACGCCTTCAACTCGGAACTCAACATACCGCCTCTTACTTTCTGAGCAGGCGCAAGCCGTTGAATACCACCAGCAAGCTCACGCCCATGTCGGCGAACACCGCCATCCACAAGGTCGCCATGCCGGTGAAGGTGATCGCCAGGAAGATCGCCTTGATGCCCAGGGCCAGAACGATGTTCTGCACAAGGATCGCCGCGCTTTGCCGCGAGAGCCTGACGAACGCCGGGATTTTGCGCAAGTCGTCATCCATCAGTGCCACGTCTGCGGTTTCGATGGCGGTGTCGGTACCGGCCGCCGCCATGGCAAACCCGATCTCGGCCCGCGCCAGCGCCGGGGCATCGTTGATGCCGTCGCCGACCATGCCGACCCGATGGCCCTGGGCGTACAGGTCTTCGATGGCCTTGAGCTTATCGGCCGGCAGCAGGTTGCCGCGAGCCTCATCGATGCCCACCTGCGCGGCGATGGCCTCGGCGGTGTGCGGATTGTCGCCGGTGAGCATGACGGTCTTGATACCCAGTGCATGCAACTGCGCAATCGCCTCGCGGCTGCTTTCCTTGACCGTATCGGCCACGGCGAACAGCGCCAGCGGGCCGGAGGCGTCGAGCAGCAGCACCACGGTCTTGCCCTGGCGCTCCAGCTCATCGAGCTGGGCTTCCAGTTCGGGCGAGCACAGGCCCAGTTCCTCGACCAGGCGATGGTTGCCCAGGTGGTACAGCACGCCGTCGATCCTGCCGCCCACGCCACGGCCCATCAGGGCCTGAAACTCGCTGACCTCGGCCAGCGGCTGATCGGCGTATTGCTGTGCGATGGCCATCGACACCGGGTGATCGGAACGAGCGCCCAGGCTCGCGGCGATGTGCTGGGCGCGGCCTTCGAAGCGCGCATCGAGCACGCGGTAGTCGGTTTGCACCGGTTTGCCGTGGGTGATGGTGCCGGTCTTGTCCAGCGCCAGGAAGCTGAGCTTGCGCCCGCCCTCCAGGTACACGCCGCCCTTGATCAGGATGCCCTTGCGCGCTGCGGCGGCCAGGCCGCTGACGATGGTCACCGGGGTCGAGATCACCAGCGCGCACGGGCACGCCACCACCAGCAGCACCAGCGCACGGTAGATCCAGTCGAACCACAGGCCGCCGAAGAACAGCGGTGCCACCACGGCCACCGCCAGTGCCAGCACGAACACCACCGGGGTGTAGATGCGCGAGAACTGGTCGACGAAGCGCTGGGTCGGGGCGCGGGCGCCCTGGGCTTGCTCCACGGCCTTGATGATGCGGGCCAGGGTCGACTGGCCGGCGGCGGCGGTCACGCGGTACTCCAGCGCACCGGACTGGTTGATGGTGCCGGCGAACACCTTGTCGCCGGGGCCCTTCTCCACCGGCAGGCTTTCGCCGGTGATCGGCGCCTGGTCGATGCTGGACTGGCCTTGCAGCACTTCGCCGTCCAGGCCGATACGTTCGCCTGGGCGCACGCGCACGGTGGCGCCAAGGGCCACCTGGCGCACGTCGACCTCCTGCCATTGGCCGTCGGCCTGGCGCACGGTGGCCAGGTCCGGGGCCAGTTGCATCAGGCCGCCAATGGCGTTGCGTGCACGGTCCAGCGAGCGCGCCTCGATCAGTTCGGCCAGGGTGAACAGCACCATCACCATGGCCGCTTCCGGCCATTGGCCGATCAGCACGGCGCCGGTCACGGCGATGCTCATCAGTGCGTTGATGTTCAGGTTGCGGTTCTTCAGGGCAATCCAGCCCTTCTTGTAGGTGCCCAGGCCGCAGCCGAGGATGGCCGCCAGCGCCAGCAGGGCCACGGCCCATTCCGGGGCGGCATTGGTGAAGTGGACGATCTCGGCGGCGAGTGCGGCGACACCGGACAGCGCCAGCGGCCACCAGGCTTTCTTCGGCGCAGCCACTGCGTCGCTGCCGGCCTCGCCCGCATCGTCGAGCGGTTCGGCGTGCATGCCCAGCGAGGTGATCGCCTGCTCAATGCCGCGGGTGTCGGGGTGGGTATGCGTGACGCCGAGGATACGGTTGATCAGGTTGAACTCCAGCTGCTCGACGCCGTCGAGCTTGCCCAGCTTGTTCTGGATCAGGGTCTGCTCGGTCGGGCAGTCCATGGCCTCGATCCGGAAGCGGCTCAGCCGCGCATCGCTGCTGGTGGTTTCACGCAGCTGCACCAGGGCCGGTGTGGCGGCGCCGGAGCAGCAGCTGCCGTGGGCAGGCGCGGCAGGCGCGGGGCTGGCGTGGTCGTGGTCCGCGTGGTCGTGGGCATGATCGTGGCTATGTTCATGCTTGTGATCGTGCGCGTGGCCGACGTGGTCGGGGCTGACAGGCTGGTTCATGTGGTTCATCCCTAAAGGTCCTGTTGCCAAGTGAACACCCTGTAGCCACTATAGGGTCAAGCAACCAACCGAGGTATTTTGCAGATGAAGATCGGAGAGCTGGCCAGGGCCACCGACTGCCCGGTGGAAACCATTCGCTACTACGAGCGTGAAAGCCTCTTGCCAGAGCCTGCGCGCAGCGAGGGCAACTACCGGCTGTATACCCAGGCGCACGTGGAGCGGCTGACCTTCATCCGCAACTGCCGCACGTTGGACATGACCCTGGAAGAGATCCGCAGCCTGCTGCGCCTGCGCGACAGCCCGGAGGACCAGTGCGAAAGCGTGAATGCGCTGATCGACGAGCATATCCAGCACGTGAAGGCGCGCATCGACGGGTTGGTGGCGTTGCAGGGGCAGTTGCTGGAGTTGCGCCAGCATTGCCGGGCGCAGGAAACGCAGTGCTCGATCCTGCAGCATCTGGAGGTGAACGGTGCGGTGACAGCCCCGGAGGCGGAGCATTCGCATGTGGGGCGCAGTCATGGGCACTGACTGAGGGCCCTTTCGCCGGCAAGGCTGGCTCCTACAGGGGATCGCGGTGATCCTTGTAGGAGCCAGCCTTGCTGTCGAAGCGGTATGGCGCGCTTAGACCGCCATCGGCGCCGTCATCGGCGCATGGTGCTCGTAGCCTTCCAGGCTGAAGTCGCTCGGCTCGATCTTCTCCAGCCACTCAGGCTCGTACACACCCGTCTTGGCATACTCCGGCACACGATCGGAGATCACCAGCCTGGGCGCCGCCAGCGGCTCGCGCTTGAGCTGTTCGGTGAGCATGTCCAGGTGGTTCTCATACACGTGCGCATCACCGATGAAGTAGGTGAACCAGCGCGGCGTGTAGCCGGTCAGGCGGCCCACCAGCGACAGCAGCGCGGCGCCTTCGGTGAGGTTGAACGGTGTGCCCAGGCCCAGGTCGTTGGAGCGGATGTAGAGGGTCAGGGAAATCTCCTTGGTCTCCACGTTCGGGTGAAACTGATACAGCAGATGGCACGGCGGCAACGCCATCTCGTCCAACTGCGCACAGTTCCAGCCATGGAACAGGATGCGGCGGCTGCCCGGGTCGTTGTGGATGGTGTCGATGCACTGGCGAATCTGGTCGATGGCCTTGTACAGCACCACGAACGCCTCGCCCTCTTCTTCTGCCTCGGCAATCTTCACGAAGCCATTGCTCTGCGCCAGCTCGATGGCCGCCGGGTTGCTCAGCGGGATGCGCTTGTAGGCCGGCCACTGGCGCCATTGCACGCCGTAGATCTCGCCCAGGTCGTCATGCCCCTGGCGGAAGGGGTTGGCCAGCCACTGGGCGTTCTCGTTGGCGTTCTGGTCCCAGACCTTGCAGCCCAGTTCACGGAATTCGCCGGCGTTCTTCACGCCACGCAGAAAGCCCACCATTTCGCCGATCGCCGACTTGAACGCCAGACGGCGGGTGGTGATGGCCGGGAAACCCTTCTGCAGGTCGAAACGCAGCATGGCGCCCGGCAGGCTGATGGTGCGCACGCCGGTACGGTTGCCCTGCAGGGTGCCGTTCTCGATCACATCACGCACCAGCTCTAGATATTGCTTCATGTCTTACCTGTCTCGATACCGGCAGGGGCCAGGCCCCTGCCGGGAAAATTAAAGCGCGGCGCCCTTGGCACTCGGCGCGCGGCGGTAGGCCAGCCAGATCAGCGCGATACCGGCGACGATCATCGGCACGCACAGCACCTGACCCATGGTCAGCCAGCCGAAGGCCAGGTAACCCAGCTGCGCATCCGGCACCCGCACGAACTCGACGATGAAGCGGAAGATGCCGTAGAACAGCGCGAACATCCCGGAAACCGCCATGGTCGGGCGCGGTTTGCGCGAGTACAGCCACAGAATCAGGAATAGTGCCACACCTTCCAGGGCGAACTGGTACAGCTGCGACGGGTGACGCGGCAATTGCGCCGGGTCGCTGAACGGCGGGAACACCATGGCCCACGGCACGTCGGTGGCCTTGCCCCACAGCTCGGCGTTGATGAAGTTGCCAATGCGCCCGGCACCCAGGCCGATCGGCACCAGCGGCGCAACGAAGTCCATCAGCTCGAAGAACGACTTGTTGTTGCGCTTGCCGAACCACAGCGCCGCCAGCATCACGCCGATGAAGCCGCCATGGAACGACATGCCGCCCTTCCACACCTCGAAGATCAGCGTCGGGTTGGCCAGGTACGCGCTCAGGTCATAGAACAGCACGTAGCCCAGGCGCCCGCCGACGATCACGCCCATGGACAGCCAGAACACCAGGTCGGAGAGTTTCTCGCGGCTCCAGGTGGGGTCGAAGCGGTGCAGCCGGCGCGACGCCAGCAGCCACGCGCCGCCGATGCCGATCAGGTACATCAGGCCGTACCAGTGGATTTTCAGCGGCCCGATGGCCAGTGCCACGGGATCGATCTGCGGGTAAGGCAGCATGGTGACTCCTCTCGTTAAAGCAAAAAGCTCAGGCCTACACAGAACAGCAGTGCGGCGAACAGCCGCTTGAGCAGGCGTGGCGACAGTTTATGCGCCAGGCGCGCACCGAAACGGGCAAAGAACATGCTGGTCAGGGCAATCCCGAGCAGCGCCGGCAAATACACGAAGCCCAGGCTGTTGGGCGGCAGGTGCGCCTCGTCCCAGCCCAGCACGATGAAACTCAGGGCACTGGCCACCGCAATCGGAAAACCACAGGCCGAGGACGTGGCCACCGCCTGCTGCATGGGCAGGCTGCGCCAGGTCAGGAAGGGCACGGTGAGCGAGCCGCCGCCGATGCCGAAGATCGCCGAGGCCCAGCCCACCACGCCGCCGGCGGCGGTCAGGCCAAGCTTGCCGGGTACGCCGCGACTGGCCTTGGGCTTGAGGTCCAGGGCCATCTGCACGGCCACCAGCAGGGCGAACACGCCGATGATCTTCTGCAGGTGCGGGCCCTGGATCAGCGAGGCGGTCTTGGCCCCTACCCCGGCGCCGAGCAGGATGCCCACGGTCATCCACACGAAGATCGGCCACTGCACCGCGCCACGGCGGTGGTGCTCGAGGATGGCGTTGACCGAGGTGAAGACAATGGTCGCCAGCGACGTGCCGACTGCCAGGTGGGTCAGCACCGAGGCGTCGAAGCCCTGCAGGGTGAAGCTCAGCACCAGCACCGGCACGATGATGATGCCGCCGCCCACGCCGAACAGCCCGGCCAGTACACCTGCACAGGCGCCCAGCACCAGATAGATCACAAATTCCATTGTCGACCCCCAAAATCAGTTCGGCATGGTAACGGAAGGTGGGCCTGTGGCTCTAGTGAAGACACGTTTAGTCGATGGATAGCGAACGCCAGTGTGGGTAGAGTGGCTGAAAACACTGGGAGCGAACCTATGTGTCTGATTGCTTTTGCATGGCGCCCGGGGCATGCCCGGCCGCTGATCGTCGCGGCCAACCGTGACGAGTTCTATGCCCGCCCCAGCCAGGCGCTGGGGGCGTGGGAGGATGCGCCGGGGGTATATGCCGGACGTGACCTGGAAGCTGGCGGCAGCTGGCTGGGGGTCGGACCGGGCGGGCGCTTTGCGGCGCTGACCAATATTCGGGACCCGCAGCAGGCGCAGGGTGCGCGCTCGCGCGGCGAGCTGGTGGCGGGGTTTCTGCGCGGCGAGCTGGGGGTGGAGGCTTACCTGGACCATGTGGCCAGCCGCAGCAGCCAGTATTCGGGATTCAACCTGCTGGTAGGGGACGCCGGGCAGCTGGGGTACCTGAATGCGCAGGAGGCGGCGCCGGTGCTGCTGGGCGAGGGGGTGTACGGCTTGTCGAATGCCGGGCTGGATACGCCGTGGCCGAAACTGCTGAAGATGCGGGCTGCGCTCGAAGACCAGCTGCAGGACCCGCGACCACAGCGGCTGCTGGCGTTGCTGGGGGATGAGCAGCAGGCCGAAGAGGCCGAGCTGCCGCAGACCGGTGTGGGGCTGGCGACCGAGCGGTTGCTGTCGAGCGTGTTCATTGCCAGCCAGAACTACGGAACGCGGGCGAGTACGGTGTTGATTGTCGAGGCGGATGGAAGCAGGTTGATGGTGGAGCGCAGCTTCGGGCCGTTTGGGGGGCAGTTGGGCGAGGTCACCCTGCAGGTTTGACGCTTTCGCGGGTAAAGCCCGCTCCCACAGATACAGCACAAGCATCAAGACCGGTGAGATCCCTGTGGGAGCGGGCTTGACCCGCGAAGGGCCGCGAAGCGGCCCCGGCTTCACAGGGTCTTGGAAGCCCCAGGATTGATCATCCGCGACAACCCCAGGTTCTTCAGCGCCAGTTGCAGCGAGCTGTGGATAACCTGCGGGTTATCGATACCCATCGCCTGCTCCAGCAATTCCCTGGATTTGCTCATGCTGATCTGACGCAGCATCCATTTCACTTTCGGCAGGTTGGTGGCGTTCATCGACAGGCTGTCGAAGCCCATGGCCATCAGCAGCACCGCCGCTGCCGGGTCGCCAGCCATCTCGCCACAGATGCTCACCGGCTTGCCCTCGGCATGCGCCGCGGTCACCACGTGCTGCAAGGCCTGCAGCACCGCAGGGTGCAGGTAGTCATAGAGGTCGGCCACCCGCGGGTTGTTGCGGTCGACCGCCAGCAGGTACTGGGTCAGGTCGTTGGACCCCACCGACAGGAAGTCGACCATGCGCGCCAGCTCGCGGGTCTGGTAGACCGCCGCCGGAATCTCGATCATGACCCCCACAGGCGGCATCGGCACGTCGGTGCCTTCGTCGCGCACCTCGCCCCAGGCGCGGTGGATCAGGTGCAATGCCTCTTCCAGTTCGTGTATCCCGGAGATCATCGGCAGCAGGATGCGCAGGTTGTTCAGGCCTTCGCTGGCCTTGAGCATGGCGCGGGTCTGCACCAGGAAGATCTCCGGGTGGTCCAGCGTCACGCGGATACCGCGCCAACCCAGGAACGGGTTGTCCTCCTTGATCGGGAAGTACGACAGCGCCTTGTCACCCCCGATGTCCAGGCTGCGCATGGTCACCGGCAACGGGTGGAAGGCCGCCAGTTGCTCGCGATAGATCGCCAGCTGCTCCTTTTCGCTGGGGAAGCGCTGGTTGATCATGAACGGCACTTCGGTACGGTACAGCCCCACCCCTTCGGCGCCGCGCTGCTGCGCCCGCGCCACGTCGGCCAGCAGCCCGGTGTTGACCCACAGCGGCATGCGGTAGCCATCGAGCGTCTCGCACGGCAGTTCGCGCAGGGCGTCCAGGCCCTGGGCCAGCTGGCGCTCCTCCTCGACCACTTCGGTGTAGTGCTTGCGCAGCACTTCGCTGGGGTTGGTGTAGACGTCGCCCTTGTAGCCGTCGACGATCATCTGGATGCCGTCGACCTTCGAATACGGCAGATCGACCAGGCCCATCACCGTGGGGATGCCCATGGCACGCGCCAGGATCGCGACGTGGGAGTTGCCCGAGCCGAGAACCGACACCAGCCCCACCAGCTTGCCTTCGGGTACTTCGCCGAGCATGGCCGGGGTCAGCTCTTCGCTGATCAGGATGGTGTTGTCGGGGTACACCAGGGTCAGCTGGCGGGCTTCCTGCAGGTAGGCCAGCAGGCGCCGGCCCAGGTCTTTGACATCGGAGGCGCGCTCGCGCAGGTAGGCGTCGTCCATCAGCTCGAAGCGGTTGACGTGCTCGCCCACCACCTGGCGCAAGGCGCCCTGGGCCCACTGGCCGGTCTTGATGACCTCCACCACCTCGCCGCCCAGGGCGACGTCTTCGAGCATCATCAGGTACACGTCGAACAGCGCACGCTCTTCGGGGCGCAGCTGGGTGGCGAGCTTGGCCGAGAGGTTGCGCATGTCGCTGCGCACGCCTTCGAGGGCGTTGTTGAACAGTTTGAGTTCGGCGTCGATGTCGGTGACGGTCTTGTCCGGCACCACGTCCAGGTCGGCCGGCGGCAGCATCACCACCGCCGTACCCACCGCCGCCCCCGGCGAGCCCGGCACGCCGACGAACTTGGCTTCCTGGATACCCTTGCCCTGGCGCCCCAGGCCGCGAATCGAGCCGGTGGCCTCGGCATGGGCGATAACCCCGGCCAGCTGCGCACTCATGGTGACCAGGAAGGCTTCTTCGCCCTCGTCGAACTGGCGACGTTCCTTCTGCTGGATGACCAGCACGCCCACCACACGGCGGTGGTGGATGATGGGTGCACCGAGGAAGGAGGCAAAGCGCTCTTCGCCGGTTTCGGCAAAGTAGCGATAACGCGGGTGATCGGCGGCGTTTTCCAGGTTCAGCGGTTCTTCGCGGGTACCCACCAGGCCCACCAGGCCTTCGTTGGGGGCCATGCTGACCTTGCCGATGGAGCGCTTGTTCAGGCCCTCGGTGGCCATCAGCACGAAGCGGTTGCTCTCCGGGTCGAGCAGGTAGACGGAACACACCTGGCTGCCCATGGCTTCTTTGACGCGTAACACAATGATCCCCAACGCCGTCTTGAGATCCTTGGCGGAGTTAACTTCCTGGACGATCTTGCGCAGCGTATTGAGCATGGCTCGGGGTCGAACTCCGTCGTCAGTCGCGCGCCAGCAGGCGCGGGGCAAGCTCTTTGAGAGCGCGGCGGTAAACCTCGCGCTTGAATGTCACCACCTGGCCCAACGGATACCAATAGCTGACCCAGCGCCACCCATCGAATTCCGGTTTACCGGTCAAATCCATCCGCACCCGCTGCTCGTTGGACACCAGGCGCAGGAGGAACCATTTCTGTTTCTGGCCGATGCACAGCGGTTGGCTGTGGGTACGCACCAGGCGTTGGGGTAAACGATAACGCAACCAGCCACGGGTGCAGGCAAGAATTTCAACATCCTGCCGCTCCAGGCCCACTTCTTCATTCAGCTCGCGGTACAGGGCGTCTTCCGGCGTTTCCTCGGGGTTGATCCCGCCTTGTGGAAACTGCCAGGCATCCTGGTTGATCCGTCGAGCCCATAGCACCTGCCCGAGATCATTGGTCAGAATGATCCCGACATTGGGGCGAAAACCATCGGGGTCGATCACGGCAGCAACCTCGCAAACGCATGTCGCCGCATTGTTCCACAAAGCTTGCAACGCCAGCAACGCGCCGCTCCACCTTATGTGCATAGCAGATAAAAGTCCGTATTCTGTGGGCCTTTTCAGATGTTATGCGAGTGACTTCGATGCGCCTGGCTTTATTCGATCTGGACAACACGCTTCTGGGTGGCGACAGCGACCACGCCTGGGGCGATTACCTGTGCGAACGCGGGATTCTCGACCCCATCGCCTACAAGAACCGCAACGATGCGTTCTACCAGGACTACCTGGCCGGCAAGCTGGACCAGGGCGCCTACCTTGAATTCACCCTGGAGATCCTGGCCAGGACCGAAATGGCGCAACTCGACGAATGGCACCGCGACTTCATGCGCGACTGCGTCGAGCCGATCATCCTGCCCCAGGCCCTGGCGCTGCTGCAAAAGCACCGTGACGCGGGCGACAAGCTGGTGATCATCACCGCCACCAACCGCTTCATCACCGGCCCGATTGCCCAGCGCCTGGGCGTGGAGACCTTGCTGGCCACCGAATGCGAGATGGTCGACGGTCGCTACAGCGGGCGCAGCATCGACGTGCCGTGCTTCCGTGAAGGCAAGGTGACGCGCCTGAACCGCTGGCTCGAAGAGAATGGCTTGAACCTGGACGACAGCTACTTCTATAGCGACTCGATCAACGACCTGCCGCTGCTGGAGCAGGTGGCCAACCCGGTGGCGGTGAACCCGGACCCTACCCTGCGTGCCGAAGCCGAGAAACGCGGCTGGCCGGTGATCAGCCTGCGCGATTGAGGTGTGACCATTCGCCGGCAACGCCGGCTCCTACAGCGCAACGGGTGTAGGAGCCGGCCTGGCCGGCGAAGGCGTCAGACGGGTTTTGCACCCATCAGCCCGGCAATCGCGATGAAGCACACGGCGCAGAACACCGCCAGGCCCAGCGTCACCTTCGGGTTGCCTGCGCCCGGCGCCGTGCGCAGCCGGTTAAGGCGCACACTCAGCCAGAACCAGCAGAACGCCCCCACCGTATAGATCAGGCTGGAGCCCAGCACCCAGGTCTGCCCCAATGGCCAGCCGATCAGGTGCACCAGCCACCAGCCACTGAACGGCATGCTCACCAGGCATACGCCCATCAGCAACCATACGAACAGCAAAGGCCGCTGCAACAGGCGCGTGTGCGCAGTCACGTCACCCTTGCGTCGTGCCAGCCAGACCCACAGGGCCAGGCCCAGGGCACTGCCCAGCAGCACGACCGTGGCCAGCACGTGGGCGATTTTCAGGCTTGTCAGCAATTCCATGTCTTCTTATTCCTCAGGCGTTGCCCAACAGCGTAGCCGCTCAGCCCAGAAACAGGCGGTACGCCGGGTTGTCGGTTTCATCCCAGTACGGGTAGCCGATCTTGGCCAGTGCCGCCGGCACCAGGTGGCGCTCATCATCCGGCACCTGCAGCCCGGCCACCACGCGACCATCGGCCGCGCCATGGTTGCGGTAGTGGAACATCGAGATGTTCCAGCGCCCACCCAGCTTGTTGAGGAAGTTGAACAGCGCCCCCGGCCGCTCCGGGAACTCGAAGCGCAGCACCAGCTCGTCACTGACGCGCGCCGCGTGCCCGCCCACCATGTGGCGGATGTGCAGCTTGGCCAGCTCGTTGTCGGTCAGGTCCAGCACCGGAAAACCCTGCGCGGTCAGGCTGTGCAGCAGGGCACTGCGCGGGTCGGTGTCGGGGTGGGTCTGCACCCCGACAAAGATGTGCGCCTCGCCGTCGGCGTGGTAGCGGTAGTTGAACTCGGTGATCTGGCGCTTGCCGATGGCCTCGCAGAACGCCTTGAAGCTGCCCGGCTGTTCGGGGATGGTCACTGCGATGATCGCCTCGCGGCCCTCGCCCAGTTCGGCGCGCTCGGCCACATGGCGCAGGCGGTCGAAGTTCACGTTGGCACCGGAGTCGATGGCCACCAGGGTCTGCCCGGTCACACCTCGCAGCTCAACGTACTTCTTGATGCCGGCAACGCCCAGCGCGCCGGCAGGTTCGGTGATCGAGCGGGTATCGTCGTAGATGTCCTTGATGGCCGCGCAGATCTCGTCGGTGCTGACGGTGATCACCTCGTCCACATGATCCTTGCAGATGTCGAAGGTGTGCTGGCCGATCTGCGCCACCGCCACGCCATCGGCGAACAGGCCCACCTGCGGCAGCACCACGCGCTCGCCGGCGGCCATGGCGGCCTGCAGGCAGTTGGAGTCGTCCGGCTCGACACCGATCACCTTGATCTCGGGGCGCAGGTATTTGACGTAGGCGGCAATGCCGGCGATCAGGCCGCCGCCGCCCACCGGCACGAAGATCGCGTCCAGCGGCCCGGGGTGCTGGCGCAGGATCTCCATGGCCACGGTGCCCTGCCCGGCGATGGTGTGCGGGTCGTCATAGGGGTGGATATAGACGAAGCCCTTTTCGTCCACCAGCTTGAGCGAGTAGGCCAGCGCCTCGGGGAACGAATCGCCATGCAGCACCACCTTGGCGCCCCGCGAGCGCACGCCTTCGACCTTGATCTCGGGGGTGGTCTTGGGCATCACGATGGTGGCCTTGATCCCCAGTTCACGGGCGGCCAGCGCCAGGCCCTGGGCATGGTTGCCGGCCGAGGCGGTGACCACGCCCCGCGCCAGTTCCTCGGCGCTCAACTGCGCCAGCTTGTTGTAGGCGCCGCGGATCTTGAACGAGAACACCGGCTGCAGGTCTTCGCGCTTGAGCAGCACGTGGTTGCCCAGGCGCTTGCTGAGCTGGCCGGCCGGTTGCAGCGGGGTTTCGACGGCGACGTCATAGACGCGCGAGGTGAGGATCTTCTTGACGTACTGTTCGAGCATCGGGAACGCATCACTGGGCAGCTGGGCGGGGCCTCGGAGTCTACCGCAGCGCCCGGTCGGGCGACCACAGCCAGTCTGTGGTTTTAGCCGCTATACTACGCGCCCTCACGATACCCCTGCCCGCTCCGGAGCCCGCATGACCCAGGACCAACTCAAACAGGCTGTCGCCCAGGCCGCTGTCGATTTCATTCTGCCCAAGCTCGATGACAAGAGCATCGTCGGCGTCGGCACCGGTTCGACCGCCAACTGCTTCATCGACGCCCTGGCGCTGCACAAGGGTGCGTTCGATGGTGCGGTCGCCAGCTCCGAGGCCACGGCTGCACGCCTGAAGGGCCACGGCATTCCGGTGTACGAGCTGAACACGGTCAGCGACCTGGAGTTCTATGTGGACGGTGCCGACGAGAGCGACGAGCGCCTGAACCTGATCAAGGGCGGTGGCGCAGCCCTGACCCGCGAGAAGATCGTCGCGGCCGTGGCCAAGACCTTCATCTGCATTGCCGACGCGAGCAAGCTGGTGCCGGTACTGGGCGCCTTCCCGCTGCCGGTCGAGGTGATCCCGATGGCGCGCAGCCATGTGGCACGTCAGCTGGTGAAACTGGGCGGCGACCCGGTGTACCGCGAAGGCGTGGTGACCGACAACGGCAACATCATCCTGGACGTGTTCAACCTGCAGATCACCAACCCGGTGGAGCTGGAAACCCAGATCAACGCGATCGTGGGCGTGGTGACCAACGGCCTGTTCGCGGCGCGCCCGGCGGACCTGCTGCTGCTGGGGACCGCGGACGGCGTGAAGACCCTGACCAAGTAAGCTTGCGGGGCGGCCTCATCGCGGGCCAAGCCCGCTCCCACAGGTTCGGTGTGATCTTGTGGGAGCGGGCTTGACCCGCGATACAGCCTACTCGGTCTTCTTGAATACGTAGAACAGGTTCGGCTCGCTCACCACATACAGCGTCCCGGCATCGTCCAGCGCAATCCCCTCGGCCTGCGGCACGCTCGCCTTCAACCCGGCAGACCCCTTGCGCAGCGACAGGCTGCTGATCGGCTTGCCCTTCACGTCCAGCTCCAGCACCAGTTGCGATTCGTCCGACAGGGCCAGCAGATGCCCGCTGCGCTCGTCGAACTGCAAGCTCGACAGGTCTCTCACGAAAAGCCGCGAATCACGCTTGCGGTCCTGCACCACGTGCACCGCATAGGGCTGCTCCGGATTGTCATGGGGAAACCCGTGCACCTCGTAGATCAGCATCGGGTCGCGCTCCTTGGCCACGAACAGGCGCTTGCCGCCCGAGTCGTAGGCCAGCCCCTCGAAACCCTTGTTGCCGTTCAGGCCGATGCCCAGGGTAAGCTGCTCCGCATCCTTGGCATCCAGGAACGCGGTATCGGGCGCCACATGCACCCGGATCAGGCGCTGCTCGCGCTCGTCGGTGATCACGAAACTGCCCGGCCCCACATACTCCACCGCCTCGGGGTCGCCGAAACCGGTCAGGGGGATGCGCCGCACGATGCGCCCCTCCAGCGACAGCTCGATCAGCTCGGGGTTCTTGTTGGTGACCGTGTACAGGCTGTTGCGGTCCGGATCGAAGGTCAGCGCCGAAATATCCGCCTGCAGCCCCTCGACCGGACGTGCCTCGACCACCACCTGGTAGCGGCTCAGCCCCATGCCCTGCTCGGCCGGCTGCCACCAGGCCTTGAGGTCGAACCAGGCACGCTCGAACACGCGGTGCTGCTGCCCCGCCACGCCCAGGGCGGCAAGGGCCAGCAGACTGAAAACAAGAAAGACCAGGGGCAGGTAACGACGCATTCGGGAAGACTCGGCAGGGTTCGGGCGTCATCTAACCATAGCCAACTGAATCGAAGCTTAATGCCACTATGCGGGAGTCACTGCTTGCGAAAGCGGTAGAACAGGTTCGGCTCACTGACGATGTACAGGGTGCCCTGGTCGTCCATGGCCACGCCCTCGGCGCGAGGGATGCGCTTTTTCAGGCCGTTGAAACCGCCGAGCAGGGTCATGAAGCTGACCTGCTCGCCCCGCTCGTCCAGCTCCAGCAGCATGTTCGAGTCGGCCGACAGCACCAGCATGTGCCCGGTACGCGGGTCGACCCCCAGCGCCGAGAGGTTGCGCAGGTCCAGCTCGTCACTGGGCAGCGGCTGCTTGTCGCCGGTCAGCGGCGAACGGCCGTCGGTGCGCCAGGTGAACAGCTGTGGTGGACGCTCCTCGCCCAGCACGAGGCGCTGGTTGCGCGGGTCCCAGGCAATCGCCTCGAAGGCCTTGTTCTGATTGGCCGAAGGGCCCAGGTCGTATTGCGTGAAATCCTTGATGTTCAGTGCCTGGGTGCTGTCGTCCAGGCTGACGATGGTCATGGTGTGATCACGCTCGTCGACAATGGCCAACCGCCCGTCCGCCAGCACCGCAACCCCCTCGGGGTTGCTCCAGCCGTGAAGTGGCAGCTTGCGCAACACATCGCCGTCCAGGGTCAGCTCGACCAGGAACGGGTTCTTGCCCATGACGGCGAACAGGGTCTTGCGCTGGGGGTCGTAGGCCAGGTCGGAGGCCTCGTCGTCCTCCATGCCCGGCAGCACCTTGGCGTCGATATCGACCGTATAGCCCGGCAGCCAGATACTGGCCTGCTGTTCGCTCACCGACTCGAAACGCTCCTGCAGCCACAGCAGGCCACGGTCGTCCCAGTGCATGGCGATAGCCACGCCATAGCCGATCACCGCAGCCGTCACCAGCCAGGTAGACCAGCGCAACAGGAGACGACGCTTGCGCACAGGAGGGAGCGAACCGCTGGAAGGATAAGGTGTGGCCATCAGGTATTCCCGTTGTTTTTTTAGCCTGGCACGCAACACGCAGGCACGTTCACAAGGTTGATTCGCGGGGATTATCCGGATCATTTGTGAAAAAAACGGCAACGCCCGATCAAAGGCCGGGGAAAAGGTGGCAGTCGGCTATCGACTGCCACCCGGGGCAGGTCAGCGAACGCTGCCCTCGAAACGGCTTACACCGGGCAGTTCCAGCACCAGCTCATCGCCAGCGCTCAGCGGCCCGACGCCGGCCGGCGTACCGGTAAGAATCACGTCACCCGCCTGCAGCGCGAACTGCGAGGCCATGTGCTGGATCATCGGCACGATCGGGTTGAGCATCAGCGCGCTGTTGCCGTCCTGGCGCACCTCGCCGTTGATGCTCAGGCGAATGCCGATATCGGCCAGGTCTTCGAATGTGCTGCCAACCACGAAGGGCGTCAGCACGCAGGCGCCGTCGAAGCACTTGGCGCGCTCCCAGGGCAGGCCCTTTTCCTTGAGCTGCGCCTGCAGGTCACGCAGGGTCAGGTCCAGTGCCGGGGCGAAGCCGGAGATGGCGTCGAGCACTTCTTCTTCGGTAGGCGCCGGCGACAGCGACTTGCCCAGCAGCACCGCGATTTCCGCCTCGTAGTGCACCGAGCCACGCTCGGCCGGGATCTTGAACCCGCCTTCCAGCGATACCACGCAACTGCCCGGCTTAATGAACAGCAGCGGCTCGGTCGGAATCGGGTTGTCGAGCTCTTTGGCGTGCTCGGCGTAGTTGCGACCGATGCACACCACCTTGCCCACCGGCAGATGAGTACGCGTGCCGTCTACATACTGGTGCTGATAGTTCATTGCCGACTCCTGGAACGATGTTATTGGCGCTGCTGGGTTCACTCGACGGCGAAGATCTTGCCCGGGTTCATGATCCCGTTGGGGTCGAACACCGCCTTCACTGCCTTCATGTACTCGATCTCGACCGGCGAACGGCTGTAGGTCAGGTAGTCACGCTTGGTCATGCCCACGCCGTGTTCGGCCGAAATCGAGCCGTTGTACTTCTCTACCGTCTCGAACACCTGCTTGTTGACCACCGCGCAACGGGAGAAGAACTCGTCCTTGCTCATGTCGTCGGGCTTGAGGATGTTCAGGTGCAGGTTGCCGTCGCCGATGTGGCCGTACCACACCACCTCGAAGTCGGGGTAGCGTTCGGCGACGATCGCGTCGATATCCTTGAGGAACGCCGGCACCTTCGACACGGTTACCGAAATGTCGTTCTTGTACGGGGTCCAGTGCGAGATGGTCTCGGAGATGTACTCGCGCAGCTTCCACAGGTTCTGCAGTTGCTGCTGGCTCTGGCTCATCACGCCGTCCAGTACCCAGCCCTGCTCGACGCAGTGCTCGAAGGTGGCCAGGGCTTCGTTGGCCACTTCCTCGGTGCTGGCTTCGAATTCCAGCAGCGCGTAGAACGGGCAATCGGTCTCGAACGGCGCAGGCACGTCGCCGCGGCCCAGCACCTTGGCCAGGGCCTTGTCGGAAAGAAATTCGAAGGCGGTCAGATCGAGCTTGCCACGGAAGGCGTGCAGCACCGGCATGATGGAGTCGAAATCAGGCGTGCCCAGCACCATCGCGGTGAGGTTGTTGGGTGCCCGGTCCAGGCGCATGGTGGCCTCGACCACGAAGCCCAGGGTACCTTCGGCGCCGATGAACAGCTGGCGCAGGTCGTAGCCGGTGGCGTTCTTGATCAGGTCCTTGTTCAGCTCGAGCAGGTCGCCCTTGCCGGTCACGACCTTGAGGCCAGCTACCCAGTTGCGGGTCATGCCGTAGCGAATCACCTTGATACCGCCGGCATTGGTGCCGATATTGCCGCCAATCTGGCTGGAACCTGCCGACGCGAAGTCGACCGGGTAGTACAGGCCCTTGTCCTCGGCAAAATTCTGCAGCTGCTCGGTGATCACGCCAGGCTGGCATACCACGCTGCGGTCGAATTCGTTGAAGTCGAGAATCTGGTTCATGTAGTCGAACGCCACCACCACTTCGCCATTGGCGGCTACTGCGGCAGCCGACAGGCCGGTGCGCCCGCCCGACGGCACCAGGGCGACCTGGCGCTGGTTGGCCCAGCGCACGATGGCCTGAACCTGTTCGGTGCTCTTGGGGAACACGATGGCCAGAGGGGCTGGAGCAAAATGCTTGGTCCAGTCCTTGCCGTACGCATCAAGTGAAGCAGCGTCGGTCAGGACCTTTCCAGGCTCAACCAGGGTCATCAGCTCATCCAACAGCGCACGATCGGTCATCTACAGAACTCTCGAACAATTCATGGTCACCCTGAGCACGTTTCACGTGCCAGGGATGGGCGTAAACAGGGGTGCCTATGCTAGCATACGCACCCCCGCAGATCGTGCCGAAAGCCGATGCTGCGAGCGCTTCTTTCCCTGCCATTTTTCTCCGGGACACAGGTTTACGCAGATGAGCAAGACTTCTCTCGATAAGAGCAAGATCAAGTTCCTTCTCCTCGAAGGCGTCCACCAATCCGCCGTGGACGTCCTCAAGGCCGCCGGGTACAGCAACATCGAATACCTCACCGGCTCCCTGCCGGACGCGCAACTGAAGGAAAAGATCGCCGATGCCCACTTCATCGGCATTCGCTCTCGCACCCAGCTGACCGAAGAGGTCTTCGACTGCGCCAAGAAACTGGTCGCTGTCGGCTGTTTCTGCATCGGCACCAACCAGGTCGACCTGGACGCCGCTCGCGAGCGCGGCATCGCCGTGTTCAACGCGCCTTACTCCAACACCCGTTCGGTTGCCGAGCTGGTACTGGCCGAAGCGATCCTGCTGCTGCGCGGCATCCCCGAGAAGAACGCTTCCTGCCACCGTGGCGGCTGGATCAAGAGCGCGGCCAACTCCTTCGAGATCCGTGGCAAGAAGCTGGGCATCGTCGGCTACGGCTCGATCGGCACCCAGCTGTCGGTACTGGCCGAAAGCCTGGGCATGCAGGTGTTCTTCTTCGACCCGCTGACCAAGCTGCCGCTGGGCAACGCGACCCAGGTCGCCAGCCTGCACGAGCTGCTGGGCCTGGCCGACATCGTCTCGCTGCACGTTCCTGAGCTGCCATCCACCCAGTGGATGATCGGCGAGAAGGAAATCCGCGCGATGAAAAAGGGCGCGATCCTGATCAACGCCGCCCGTGGCACCGTGGTCGAGCTGGACCACCTGGCCGCCGCGATCAAGGACAAGCACCTGATCGGCGCCGCCATCGACGTGTTCCCGGTAGAGCCGCGCTCCAACGACGAGCAGTTCGAAAGCCCGCTGCGTGGCCTGGACAACGTGATCCTGACCCCGCACATCGGTGGTTCCACCGCCGAGGCCCAGGCCAACATCGGCCTGGAAGTGGCCGAGAAGCTGGTCAAGTACAGCGACAACGGTACCTCCGTGTCGTCGGTCAACTTCCCTGAAGTGGCCCTGCCGGCGCACCCGGGCAAGCACCGCCTGCTGCACATCCACCAGAACATTCCGGGCGTGCTCAGCGAGATCAACAAGGTGTTCGCGGAAAACTCGATCAACATCTCCGGTCAGTTCCTGCAGACCAACGAGAAGGTCGGCTACGTGGTGATCGACGTCGATGCCGAGTACTCGGACCTGGCGCAAGAGAAGCTGCAGCACATCAACGGCACCATCCGTTCGCGCGTGCTGTTCTAAACGCTTCGCCGGCAACGCCGATCCAAATGAAAAAGGCGACCCTCGGGTCGCCTTTTTTCATGCCCGCGATTTACTTCACGGTCACGGTGATCTTCTTCGATTCCACGCTTGGCTTGAACGGCACGTGGAACTTGTCGCCCAGCACCAGTTGCAGGGTGTGCTTGCCAGGGGTCAGGGTCAGCTGGGTTTCGGTCTGCGCCTTGCCAAAGTGCAGTACCTGCGGGCCGGCGGGCAGCGGCTGGCCGTTTTCCGGCATCAGGCTGGTGGGCAGCACCTGGTCGGCAGCCGGCGCCTTGTCGACGTCCACCAGCAGGTGATGATGGCCGCTATGCGGGGTGGCGTCGCCGGCCGGCTTGAGTTCCATGCCTTCGATGCCAAACTTGACGGTAAAGGTCTTGTCGACGGTGGCGCCATCGGCCGGGGAAACGATGAATACCTTGGCATCCTTGGGTGGTGCCTGGCTCACCAGGCCTTCGGCGGCGGCCAGCGCGGACACGCCCATCAACAAACCAGCGACGGCAGCACGCGAAAATAGGCTTTTCATTCACTTCTCCTGTGATTTACTTCGGTAACCCTTACCCCTGAATACCAGGGCAACGGTTCATTACGATAGATCAATTGCGCCAAGGCAAGCTTTAAAAAACGCCACGGAAAAATCTTCCCTGGCATCTAACATCCTCGGCCAAGTGCGGTCCTAGACACTGTTCGACCGCGACACACACAAAAAGTCGCGGCGACCGGACTCACTGCCAAAGACCAGGAAAGGGGCTTAGATGCGTTTGACTATTGGGGTACTGCTCACGGCCCTGCTGACCCCGTTGGCCCATGCCGAGCTGATCGACGAGGTCAACGATCGAAATGAACTGCGTATCGCGATCAGCGCCGATTCCTCGACCAATATCCGCAAGCAGGGCCAGTGGACCGGCTTCGAGATCGGGTTGGGCCAGGCGTTGGCCAAGGAGCTGGATGTAGGGGTGGAGTTCGTGCCCGTCGACCATGACGAGTTGCTGGACGGTGTGGAAAGCGGCCGTTACGACATCGCCCTGGACCAGATCACCGCCAGCCCCGAGCTCAAGCAGCGCCTGGGTGTCAGCGAACCCTATACCGACGGCGACGACGACAAACGCTATGTGATGCCCTTCCAGAAGGACAACCCGGCCTTCGAGAAAGCCTTGAACGCCGCCCTGCAGCGCATCAAGGACAACGGGCGCATGACCGAGCTGGCGCAGCAGGCGGCGCGGCCCGCTGTCGAGCCCCAGGCCCAGACCCACACCGAAGCGGCGGATGCTGCCGTGGACACCGACGCACCTTAGGCGTCGAGGGCATCCAGGGCCTGCACGGCCGCGTCCAGCTCCAGTTCGCTGAACACCTGCACCCCGGCCCGGCGCAACAGCGCCGTGGTCACACCCTCACCTTCCACCCTGGTGCCGCTGAACGTACCGTCATAGGTCAGCCGGTTGCCACAGGACGGGCTGCCCGACTTGAGCACGGCCACCCTTATGGCGTGGCGCTGCACCAGTGCCAGCGCCAGGTGCGCGCCCTGCACGAACGGCGCGGTCACGTCCTCGCCGGCTACCGTCACCACCCGGGCCTGGCCTTCCAGCACCGCACTGCCCTGCCCACCGGGAATTTCCGCAGGTGGCCGCGGGGTCGGCAGACCGCCGGCGACCTCGGGGCACAACGGCACCACGCGACCCTCCCGCTGCCAGCCCTGGAGCACATCCGGATGCCCGCTGGCGCGACCGTCATAGCGCACCGGCTGCCCCAACAGGCAGGCGCTGACCAGAACCTTGTGCATGCTAGAAGGGCTCGTTGCCGCGCCGACGGAACCAGCCGGTGAGCGACAACCGCTCGCGGTTGGCCGGCAGCACTTCGTGGGGGATCTCGCCGGAGAGGAACACCACCAGGCAACCGCCGGTCGGCTGCACATCGTGTTCCACATTGTCCTTGAGGGTCATGCGCAACTGCCCGCCATGTTCGGGCAGCCAGTCTTCGTTGAGGTAGATCACCGCCGAGACCATGCGCCGGTCGTCGTCGCGAAAGCGGTCCAGGTGCTTGCGGTAGAAGCCGCCGGGCGGGTACAGGGCGAAGTGGCACTCGAAGTCTTCCAGGCCCAGGAACAGGCCGCGGTTCATCGCTTCGCGCAGGCCGTCCATCAACCCCAGGTACTGGTCGCAGGCGTCCGAGTCACCGGGTTCGAGCCACTGGATATGGTCGTTGCGAATACCTTCGCGTACTTCCTGCGCGGGCCCTCGCCCGACCCCCGCAGGGGCCAGTTCGCCCTCGGCGGCGCGGCGGCGGCACTCGGCCGCCAGTGCCCGCGTCAGCGGGGCCGGCAGGAACAGGTCGTGCTGCGACCAGCCACGAGTGGCCAGGTCGTCGACGATGCGCGACAGCAAGGGGTGATCAAGGGATATCTGCATGCCGCGCATAGTATCGAGCCGCCAGCAAAACCGACAGCGCCACTTGGCCGAGAGTGTGCATTGGCGTCTCGACAAAGCCCCGCCGGGCCACGGACAATAGCGGCCTGCCGACAGGAGTCCTGAATGCGCCGTTTGTTTTTTCTGCTGTTGATGATCTGCACCACGCCTGTCCTGGCAGATACCCACGACCAACTGTACAAGGTTGCCGGGTGGCCGGAGCAGCGCGCCCACTTCACCGATGCCCTCGATGCCGCCCAGCAGCGCTATCGCAGCAGCCTGCCGCCTGCAGTCTTCCAGGCCCTGGTGAACAACAGCAACCAGCGTTTCGAACCCACCGCCGTCGACCGCCGCGCCGAAGCCCAGTTGCGCGCCAACCTCAGCGACCCCAAGCCTGCGCTGGAGTTTTTTCAATCCCCCCTGGGGCGCAAGATCGTGGCGGCCGAGCTGCTGGCCACCCGCCGTGACCAGTTGGCCAAGAATGCCAAGGGCCTGCCCAAGATCGAGGCCAGCGACAGCCGCCTGCTGATCATCGGCCACCTGGCCCAGGCCCTGCCGGCCCGCGAGGCCGGTGCCGAGGTCAGCCTGGCGATTGCCGGGGTAGCGGCCGACAGCCTGAGCCAGATGATCCCCGGCCTGCTCGGTGGCAGCCAGGCCCAGGGCCTGCTCGACGGACAGCGCCAGCGCCTGATGCAGCAGATCGAGGCCGACCTGAACAACACCCTGCTGTATGTGTATCGCGGGCTGTCGGATGCCGAACTCGATGCCTTTGCAAGCTTTGCCGAATCGCCCGAAGGCAAGGCGTACTATGCCGCCGCCCTGGCCGCAATCCGGGCTGGCCTGGCGGTCGGTCAGAGCACCTCCGACCTGCAGTGATCAGCCCAGGCGCTGGCCGATGAAGGCAAAGTAGTCTCGGCGTATTGCCGGCAGCTCGTTGACCAGGTGGTGGCGGGCTTCGGGCATCAGCAGAATCTGCGGTTCGGCGAACTTGGCCTTGAGCACCTCAAGGTTGTACGGCCAGTCCACAGTCATGTCGGCCTGCCCCTGCACGATCAGCGGCTGGCGCGGGCTGCATGGCGCCACCTCGATACGCTTGACCCACGCCATCAGCGCCCCGACCCAGGCAGTGGGCAGGCGCCGCGGCTGCAGCGGGTCGGCCTGCAGGAACGGCAAAAAGGTAGGGTCGTTGCTGTTCTCGCTGAAGCGCCGCTCGATGCCGGTGACGAAGTGGCGCAGCACCTGATAGCTGAATTTCGACCAGCGCCACGCACGCGGGCGTACCAGCGGCGCCAGCAGGATCACCTGGCCCTGGGCCGGGCTGTGCGCGCCGTGATGCAGCAGGTGGTCGACCAGGATGGCGCCGCCGGTGCTCTGCCCACACAGGTGCCAGGGTTGCGGCAGGTTCAGCGCCTGGCCCTGCTCGAACAGCGCCTGCAGCACGTCCTGATACACCGCAAAGTCATCGATGCTGGCGCGCTCGCCACTGGACAGCCCATGACCCGGCAGGTCGCAGGCGATGACCGCGAACTGCCGGGCCAGAGCCCATTCGATGGCGTGGCGGTAGAGGCCCATGTGGTCGTAGAAACCGTGCAGCAATACCAGCGTCGCCACAGGCGCGGCGGGCAGCCAGACCTGGGCGACCAGCTCGAAGCCTGCGGTGTCGAAACGCCCCAGCCAGCTGTCGACGCCGGGAATGTCCAGGCTGTAGAAATGCCGGTACGCCTGCGCCTGGGTCGACAACGGCTGACGCGCGGCCAGCGGTTGCAGGCTGGCACGCAGGGAGTCGGGCTGGAATGACGCGGGCATGGAAGTTACCAACAACGGGGCAAAGGATTGGCCTGTGATATTCATCTGTTGCGAACGGCGTGGCAAGCTGGGGGACTTTTTTGTTGCCTGTGCCGCCCCCTCGCCCGTAGGCGCCGGCCTTGCCGGCGAAAAGATACACCCCTTTCCAGAATTGGTACCCCCGATGCCCCGCCACCTGCTCACCGGCCTCACCCTGCTCCTCTGCGCCGCCGGCCTGTGGTGGGCCTACGACAGCTTCCAGGGCCGCTACCTGCGCCCCTTCGACAACCACACCGCACTGTTCGCCGGCGACACTCTGCGCCTGCCGGAAGACATCGCCGGCCCCGGCCCCGTCCGCCTGGTGCACTTCTGGGACCCGGCCTGCCCCTGCAACGTCGGCAACCAGCAGCACCTGGCCGAGCTGACCGAGCACTTCGCCGCCCAGGGCGTGGAGTTCTACGTGGTGCAAAAGCCCGGTACCCACGGCCAACTGCCCGCCACCCTCGGCGCGCTCAAGCCACTGGCCGATCTGCCCGGCGCCGAGCACCTGCCGGCAAGCCCTGCGGTAGCGATCTGGGACCGCAACGGCCAGCTCGCCTACTTCGGCCCCTACAGCGAGGGTGCCACGTGCAATTCGAGCAACAGCTTCATCGAGCCCATTCTGCTGGCCCTCACCCAGGGCCGCAGCGTGAACGCCACCCACACCCTGGCGGTGGGCTGCTATTGCCCCTGGGCCGGCTAGCGTACCCGTGCCGGATTGCCCATCGCTGTCGCCCCCGCCGGCACATCGCGGGTCACCACTGCGCCCGCGCCGATGATCGCATCATCACCAATGCTCACCCCTGGCAGAATCAGCGCACCGGCACCGATCCACACGTTGCTGCCGATGTTCACCGGGCGCCCGCTCTCCAGCCCCGAACGGCGGATGGCCGGATCGCGCGGATGGTCGGCGGTGAGGATCTGCACACCGGGGCCGATCTGGCAGTCATCGCCGATGTGCACCTGCACCACGTCGAGGATCACGCAGTTGAAGTTGACGAACACGTTGGCGCCCAGCGTGATGTTGTAGCCGTAGTCGCAATGAAACGGCGGCCGGATCACCGCGCCTGCCCCCACCTTGGCGAAGTGCTCGACCAGCAGGGCATGACGCTGCTCGTTGAGCAGTTCGGGGGAATGGTTGTAGCGGTACATCCAGTGCTTGTTGGCGATCTGCTCGGCCTGCAGCTCGGGACAGCCGGCATGATAGAGCTGGCCGGCGAGCATTTTCTGCTTTTCACTGAGGTTCATCGGACCGTGGCTTCCTGGGATGGGTTAAGTTGCAGGGTCTATCCTGTGCCGAACATCTGACCGGCCAGGGCAAGGAACGATCCTCGCACAAGGAGCCCCGATGAAACGCAGCCTTACCCTTCTTGCGGTGCTCATCGCCGCCGTCGCCGGCGGCGGCTACTGGTATGCCCACAGCAAGTTGCCGCAACGCACCGGCGAAGTCACCGTGGCCGGCCTGCAGGCGCCGGTGAGCGTGCGCTACGACCAGCGCGGCGTACCGCACATCCAGGCGCAGAACGAAACCGACCTGTACCGCGCACTGGGCTACGTGCACGCCCAGGACCGCCTGTTCCAGATGGAAATCACCCGGCGCCTGGCCAATGGCGAACTGGCCGAGGTACTGGGCCCCAAGCTGGTGGAGACCGACACCCTGTTCCGCAGCCTGCGCATTGCCGAGCAGGCGCGCAGCATGGTCGCCCGCCAGGACAGGCAATCCCCGGCCTGGCTGGCCCTGCAAGCCTACCTGGAGGGCGTGAACGCCTGGCAGGACTCGCACCCCAGGCCCGTGGAGTTCGATGTGCTGGGCATCACACCGCGCCCGTTCACCGCCGAGGACACCCTGAGCATCGCAGGGTTCATGGCCTACAGCTTCGCCGCCGCGTTTCGTACCGAGCCGCTGCTGACCTACGTGCGCGATCACCTGGGCAAGTACTACCTCAGCGACTTCGACCTGGGTTGGGACCCCGAAGGCGCGGTGCAGACCCCGCCACACCTGGCCGCCGCCGACTGGCGCAGGCTGGGCCGCATCGCCCAGGTCAGCCACCAGGCGCTGGGCGATGCGGGCCTGCCGCAATTCGAGGGCAGCAACGCCTGGGCTGTCAGCGGCAGGCTCACCGCCAGTGGCAAGCCGCTGCTGGCGGGTGACCCGCATATTCGCTTCTCGGTGCCGTCGGTGTGGTACGAGGCCGAACTGTCGGCGCCGGGCTTTCACCTGTACGGCTACCACCAGGCGCTGAACCCGTTCGCCTCGCTGGGACACAACCGCGAGTTCGGCTGGAGCCTGACCATGTTCCAGAACGACGACCTCGACCTGATCGCCGAGCAGGTCAACCCGGACAACCCCGAACAGGTGAAGATCCACGGCCAGTGGCACGACCTCACCTCCACCCAGCAGCAGGTCCGGATCAAGGGGGAAGACCCGCTCACCCTCACCCTGCGCCGCTCGCCGCACGGGCCGATCATCAACCCCGCCGTCAGTGGGCATGAAAACGGCACGCCGATCGCGATGTGGTGGGCATTCCTGGAAACCGAGAACCCGATCCTGGAGGCCTTCTACGACATCAACCGCGCCAACACCCTGGACAGGATGCGTGCGGCCGCCGCCAAGATCCACGCCCCCGGCCTCAACCTGGTATGGGCCAACGCACAGGGCGACATCGGCTGGTGGGCGGCAGCGCAGTTGCCGATCCGCCCGGATGGGGTGAACCCGGCGTTCATTCTCGACGGCAGCACGGCCCAGGCCGACAAGCTCGGCTTCTACCCGTTCAGCGCCAACCCGCAGCAGGAGAACCCCGCCGCGGGCTACATCGTCTCGGCCAACTTCCAGCCGGTGTCGCCCACCGGCATGGTCATCCCCGGCTACTACAACCCGCCGGACCGCGGCCGCCAGCTCAACAACAACCTGGCCTCGCCCGGCGTGAAGTGGGACCTGCACAACAGCCAGGCGTTGCAGCTGGACACGGCCACCGCCTATGGCCCGCACCTGCTCACACCGCTGCTGTCGGTACTGCGCCAGGTGGTCACCGACGTACACGAGCGCGAGCTGGTCGAGCAACTGGCCGCGTGGCGCGGCGACTACCCGGTGGAATCGACCAGCGCCACGCTGTTCAACCAGCTGCTGTACGAATTCGCCCGCGCCGCCACCCATGACGAGCTCGGTGACGAATGGTTCGAGACGCTGCTGTCGACGCGCATGGTGGATACCTTGCTGCCGCGCCTGGCCGCAGACGTGGATTCGCAGTGGTGGGCGCGCAAGGGCAGCAACGCGCACAGTGACCGCGAAACGGTGGTCAAGCTGGCCTGGGACAACACCCTGGCGCATCTGCGCACCACCCTGGGCAAGGACCCGGCGAACTGGCAGTGGGGCAAGGCGCACACGTTGACCCACGGGCACCCGCTGGGTGCGCAGAAGCCGCTGAACCTGCTGTTCAACGTGGGGCCATTCGCGGCGCCGGGCGCGCATGAGGTACCGAACAACCTGTCATCCAGAATCGGCCCGGCACCGTGGCCGGTGACCTACGGGCCATCGACGCGGCGCGTGATCGATTTCGCCGATGCGGGGACGGCGCTGAGCATCAACCCGCTCGGGCAGAGCGGCGTGGTGTTCGACAGGCACTATGCCGATCAGGCGCAGGACTATATCGACGGCAGGTATCAGCGGGCGCTGATGGGGTTGGCGGGGGAGACCGAGGGGACGTTGCGGCTGGTGCCCTAGGGCTGCTGTGCAGCCCATCGCGGGTCACGCCCGCTCCCACAGGGGTCTGCGGTGTTCGCAAAACCTGTGGGAGCGGGCGTGAACCGCGATGGCTTTTTCAGATCAGGCCGAGACCTGCGCCGCAGTGGCGCGGCGCACGTCCGGCTGCTTCCACGAATCCGCGGCGCTTTCTTCGATGGCTTGCTGGATCGCGCGCTTGCGGCGCTCTTCGGCACGGCGGCTGAAGTACCAGACCATGAAGGTCACCAGCGACACGCTGAGCAGGATCAGGCTGGCCACCGCGTTGATCTCAGGCTTCACGCCAAGGCGCACCGCCGAGAACACTTCCATCGGCAAGGTGGTCGAACCCGGCCCGGACACGAAGCTGGCCAGCACCAGGTCGTCCAGCGACAGTGCGAACGACATCATGCCGCCCGCCGCCAGCGACGGCGCGATCATCGGGATGGTGATCAGGAAGAACACCTTCCACGGCCGCGCGCCCAGGTCCATGGCCGCCTCTTCGATGGACAGGTCCAGCTCGCGCAGGCGAGCCGACACCACCACCGCCACATAGGCGGCGCAGAACGTGGTGTGAGCGATCCAGATGGTGACGATGCCGCGCTCCTGCGGCCAGCCGATCATCTGCGCCATGGCCACGAACAGCAGCAACAGCGACAGACCGGTGATCACCTCAGGCATTACCAGCGGTGCGGTGACCAGGCCACCGAACAGCGTGCGCCCCTTGAAGCGGGTCACGCGGGTCAGTACGAACGCCGCCAGGGTACCCAGCGCCACCGCGGCCACCGCGGTGTAGCAGGCGATCTCCAGCGAGCGCATCACCGAGCCCATCAGCTGGGTGTTGTCGAGCAGGCCCACGTACCACTTCACCGACCAGCCCCCCCACACCGTCACCAGCTTGGAGGCGTTGAACGAGTAGATCACCAGGATCAGCATGGGCAGGTAGATGAACAGCAGGCCTACCACCAACATCAGTTTGGAGAAACTGAAACGCTTCATGCCCTGCCCTCCATCTCTTTGGCCTGGCTGCGGTTGAACAGCAGGATGGGCACGATCAGGATTGCCAGCATCACCACCGCCAGGGCGGAAGCCACCGGCCAGTCACGGTTGTTGAAGAATTCCTGCCACAGCACCTTGCCGATCATCAGGGTTTCCGGGCCGCCCAGCAGCTCGGGGATCACGAACTCGCCCACCACCGGGATGAACACCAGCATGCAGCCGGCCACGATGCCGTTCTTGGACAGCGGCACGGTGATTTTCCAGAAGCTGTTGAAGGTGCTCGAACCCAGGTCGGACGCCGCTTCCAGCAGGCTCTGGTCGTGTTTGACCAGGTTGGCGTAGAGCGGCAGGATCATGAACGGCAGGTACGAATAGACCACGCCGATATACACCGCCAGGTTGGTGTTGAGGATCTGCAGCGGCTGATCGATCAGCCCCAGCCACATCAGGAAGGCATTGAGCAGCCCGTTGTTGCTGAGGATGCCCATCCACGCATACACGCGGATCAGGATCGCCGTCCAGGTCGGCATCATGATCAGCAGCAGCAACACGGTCTGCATTTCCTTGCGCGCGTTGGCGATGGCATAGGCCATCGGGTAGCCGATCGCCAGGCACAGGATCGTGCTGATCAGGGCCATCTTCAACGAGCCCAGGTAGGCCGCGATGTACAGCTCGTCCTCGGTCAACAGGCCATAGTTGGCCAGGTTGAGTACCAGCTGCACCTTGTCTTCGAGGTAGGTGAAGATCTCGGTGTACGGCGGGATCGCCACGTCGGCTTCGGCAAAGCTGATCTTCAGCACGATGAAGAACGGCAGCATGAAGAACAGGAACAGCCACAGGAACGGCACCCCGATCACCAGGTGACGCCCTTCGGGTATCAATCGCTGAAACGCTCGCTTGAGCTTGCGCGCTGTCATGACCGCAGGACCACGCCGCTGTCGTCTTCCCACCACACGTAGACCTGGTCATCCCAGGTCGGCCGGGTGCCCTGGCGCTCGGCGTTGGCGACGAACGACTGCACGATCTTGCCGCCTGGCAGCTCCACGTAGAACACCGAATGGCCACCCAGGTAGGCGATGTCGTGCACCTTGCCATGGGACCAGTTGAACTCGAAGCTCGGCTGCTCGGTGGTCACCAGCAGTTTTTCCGGACGCAGCGCATAGGTGATGCGCTTGTCTTCGACCGAGGTGGTCACACCGTGGCCCACGTAGATCTTGCGCTCGAGCTCGGGGCTGGCGATCAGCGCGTGGCCCTCGGCGTCCTCGACCACTTCGCCTTCGAACAGGTTGACGTTGCCGATGAACTCGCACACCAGGCGGCTGGTGGGGGTTTCGTAGATATCGATGGGGCTGCCGATCTGGGCAATCCAGCCCAGGTGCATGATCGCGATGCGCTGGGCCATGGTCATGGCCTCTTCCTGGTCGTGGGTCACCATCACGCAGGTCACGCCCACGCGCTCGATGATCTCCACCAGTTCCAGCTGCATCTGCGAACGCAGTTTCTTGTCCAGCGCGCCCATCGGCTCGTCGAGCAGCAGCAGCTTGGGCCGCTTGGCCAGCGAACGGGCCAGGGCCACACGCTGACGCTGGCCACCGGAGAGCTGGTGCGGCTTGCGCTTGGCGTACTGGGTCATGTGCACCAGCTTGAGCATCTCGGCCACCCGCGCCTCGATCTCGTCCTTGCTCATGCGGTCCTGCTTGAGGCCGAAGGCGATGTTGTCGGCCACGCTCATGTGCGGGAACAGCGCGTAGGACTGGAACATCATGTTGATCGGCCGCTCGTAGGGCGGCATATCGGTGATGTCCACGCCATCGAGGAAGATCCGCCCTTCGGTCGGGCGCTCGAACCCTGCCAGCATGCGCAGCAAGGTGGACTTGCCCGAGCCGGAGCCACCGAGCAGCGCGAAGATCTCGCCCTTCTTGATCTCCAGGGACACATCGTCCACCGCTACGGTTTCGTCGAACTTCTTTGTAACCCGGTCGATCTTGACCAGCACCTGTTTAGGTTGCTGATCGCCTTCTAGGGCTTTCTTATAGGCACCGGAGGCAACTGCCATGTGTGAAACTCCCAACAAGATTTTGGTGCCCGCCCCTGCCGTGACGGGCCCTGGATAGTTACTTGCCCGACTTGATCTTGGTCCAGCTTCGGGTCATCAAACGTTGCACTTTGGGGGGTAACTCTGAGTTGACGTACAGCTTGTCCAGCACCTCTTGCGGTGGGTAAACCGCTGCGTCGGTTCGCACGCTCTGGTCCATGAGTTCGCCAGCCTTGGGGTTCGGGTTGGCGTAACCGACGTAATCGCTGACCTGGGCGATGACCTCAGGCTTGAGCAGATAGTTGATGAAGGCGTGGGCCTCTTTGACGTTCTTGGCGTCCTTGGGAATCGCCAGCATGTCGAACCAGAGGTTGCCGCCTTCCTTGGGGATCGCGTAGGCGATTTCCACGCCCTTGCCCGCCTCTTCGGCGCGGGACTTGGCCTGGAACACGTCGCCGGAGAAGCCGGCGGCCACGCAGATGTCGCCGTTGGCCAGGTCCGAGATGTACTTGGACGAGTGGAAGTAGGTCACGTAGGGACGTATGGCCAGCAGCTTCTTCTCGGCGTCGGCGTAGTCCTTGGGGTTGGTGCTGTTGGGGTCGCGGCCCATGTAGTTGAGCACCGCCGGCAGCATCTCGTCGGCCGAGTCGAGGAACGCCACGCCGCACTTGGAGAGTTTCTTGATGTTTTCCGGCTCGAACAGCACGGCCCATGAATCGATGGTGTCGGTGCCCAGCGCGGCCTTGACCTTCTCGACGTTGTAGCCGATGCCATTGGTGCCCCACAGGTAGGGGACCGCGTACTGGTTGCCCGGGTCGTTCTTCTCCAGGCGCTTCATCAGGGCCGGGTCGAGATTGGAATAGTTGGGCAGCAGCGTCTTGTCGAGCTTCTGGAACGCGCCCGCCTTGATCTGCTTGCCGAGGAAATGGTTGGACGGCACCACCACGTCATAGCCGGTGCGACCGGCCAGCAGCTTGCCTTCCAGGGTTTCGTTGGAATCGAAGACGTCCTGCACCGGCTTGATGCCGGTCTCCTTTTCGAAGTCCGCAAGGGTGGTCTGGCCGATGTAGTCCGACCAGTTGTAGATATGCACCGTGGGCGCCGCCTGGACACTGATCGCCAGCGTCAGGCTCGCTGTGGCCAGGACGGCCTTGCGAAAATGTGAAGTAGACAAGTGGGAGGTCCTCTACAAAAGTGCCCGAGTCGTTTGGCAGATACGCCTGCGGTACCGGCAAACCGGCGCGCAACTTACCTTCGATACACCCATCGAGCAAAAAGAATTTGCCCTCGAGCCCCGTTCAGGCACTGTTTTTCAGTGCCTGACGGGAAAAACCGGATTTATTTGCCCGATTTGATCTTGGTCCAGCTGCGGGTGATCAGGCGCAGGGTGCCTGCATCCAGATCGCTGATCGCGTACAGGTGCTTCTTCACTTCATCCGACGGGTAGATGCTCGGGTCGCCGGAGATGTCCTTGTCCACCAGAGCGGTGGCTGCCTTGTTGCCGTTCGGGAAGCGCACGGCGTTGGTGATCTCGGCCATGACTTCCGGCTGCATCAGGAAGTCCATGAACTTGTAGGCTGCTTCGACATTGGTGGCGTCCTTGGGAATCGCGACCATGTCATAGAAGGTGCCGGCGCCTTCTTTCGGAATGCTGTAGGCCAGCTTGACCTTGTCGCCCGCTTCGTGGGCACGGGCCTTGGACTGCTCCAGGTCACCCGAGTAACCCACGGCCACGCAGATGTTGCCGTTGGCCAGGTCCGAGATGTACTTGGAGGAATGGAAGTACGCCACCGATGGGCGAATGCTCAGGAACAGGTCTTCGGCGGCCTTCAGGTCTGCCTTGTCCTTGCTGTTGGTCGGCTTGCCCAGGTAATGCAGGGCCGCCGGGATCATTTCGGTCGGTGCGTCGAGGAAACTCACGCCGCAGCTCTTGAGCTTGGCGATGTTTTCCGGCTTGAACACCACGTCCCACGAGTCGATCTTGTCGACGCCCAGCGCGGCCTTGACCTTCTCGGGGTTGTAGCCGATGCCAATGCTGCCCCACATGTACGGGAAGGCATGCTTGTTGCCCTGGTCGCTGGCATCGCCCACGGCCTTGAGCAGGTCTTCGTCGAGGTTCTTCCAGTTCGGCAGCTTGGACTTGTCCAGCTCCTGGTACACACCGGCCTTGATCTGCTTGGCCAGGAAGTTGTTGGACGGTACCACCACGTCGTAGCCCGACTTGCCGGCCAGCAGCTTGGCTTCCAGGGTTTCGTTGCTGTCGAACACGTCGTAGACCACCTTGATGCCCGACTGCTTCTCGAACTTGGCGATGGTGTCCGGCGCAATGTAGTCGGACCAGTTGTAGACGTGCAGCACCTTGTCGTCCGCCTGAACAGCACCGGCCATCAACCCCGCGAGGGTAGCGGCCAACAGCGTCTTGCCCATTTTCTTCATGCGTAATGCTCCAGAATTTTTTATAGAAACCATCTGTTCAGCGACCGACTCGTTCGGCGCAAGCGCTGGGCGACTGAAACAGTCGCTAGTCTGGCAAGATCCACGGCGCGGTTTCAACCAGAGTGCGCCGCAGATCGCCATTCAACCCAAGGCTGAGCCTAGCACCTGCTCACTTCAACGCTTCGAGCGTCAGGTCCAGGCATTTGCGTGCCTTTTCCACCAGCTCGTCGATCTCCTCGCAGGTGATGACCAGCGGCGGCGCGATGATCATGGTGTCGCCCACGGCGCGCATGATCAGCCCGTTGTCGAAGCAGAACTGGCGGCAGATCATGCCCACGCCCTTGCTCTCGTAACGGGTGCGGGTCGCCTTGTCCTTGACCAGTTCGATCGCGCCGAGCATGCCCAGGCCACGGACCTCGCCCACCAGCGGATGATCGTTCAGCTCACGCAGACGTTTCTGCAAATACGGTGCCGTTTCTGCCTGAACGCGCTCGATGATTTTCTCGTCGCGCAGGATCCGCAGGTTTTCCAGGGCCACTGCTGCTGCCACCGGGTGGCCGCTATAGGTGAAGCCGTGGTTGAAGTCGCCGCCTTCACTGAGCACGGCCGCCACTTCGTCCCGCACGATCACGCCGCCCATGGGGATGTAGCCCGAAGTCAGGCCCTTGGCGATGGTCATCAGGTCGGGCTTGAGGCCGTAGTAGTCGGTACCGAACCACTGGCCGGTACGACCGAAACCGCAGATCACCTCATCGGCAATGAACAGGATTTCGTACTTGGCGAGGATTTCCTTGATCTTCGGCCAGTAGGTTTCTGGTGGGATGATCACCCCGCCAGCACCCTGGATCGGCTCGGCGATAAAGGCGGCCACGTTGTCTTCGCCGACTTCGAGGATCTTCTTCTCCAGTTGCTCGGCGGCCCATACGCCGAACGCGTCCGGGGTCATGTCGCCGCCTTCGCCGAACCAGTACGGCTGCGCAATATGCACGATGCCCGGCAGCGTACCGCCCTGCTCGTGCATGCCGCTCATGCCGCCCAGGGCAGCGCCGGCCACGGTGGAGCCGTGATAGCCGTTGACCCGACCGATGATCACCTGCTTCTGCGGCTTGCCCTTGAGCGCCCAGTAATGGCGGACCATGCGCAGGTTGGTGTCATTGCCTTCGGAGCCGGAGCCGGTGAAGAACACATGGCTCATGCCCGCAGGGGCCACCTCGGTGATCGCCCGGGCCAGCTCCAGCGCCGGCGGGTGGGCGGTCTGGAAGAACAGGTTGTAGTACGGCAGCTCGCGCATCTGGCTGGCTGCCGCCTCGGCCAGTTCTTCACGGCCGTAGCCGACGGCCACGCACCACAGCCCGGCCATGCCGTCGAGGATCTTGTTGCCCTCGCTATCCCACAGGTGCACGCCCTTGGCCTTGGTGATGATCCGCGGGCCTTTTTCCTTCAGCTGCTTGTAGTCGCTGAACGGCGCCAGGTGATGATCACGACTCAGGTCTTGCCACTCGCGGGTTTGCGGGTTCTTGACGCTCATGTGCTTCTCCGATGACTGACGGCCGCGCTCCTGCGGCCCCGGGGTTTATCAGACCGCGAACAGCAGGAACTCGCGTTCCCAGGAGCTGATCACGCGTTTGAAATTTTCATGCTCGGCGCGTTTGGTGGCGACGTAGCCTGCGATGAATTTCTTGCCCAGGTACGGCTCCAGCGCGCTGCAGTTCTCCATGCGTTCAAGGGCGTCCTCGATGGTCAGCGGCAGGCGCAGGTTGCGCCGCTCGTAACCGCGGCCCTTGACCGGCGCGCTGGGGTTGATGCCTTCGACCATGCCGATGTAACCGCACAACAGGCTGGCGGCAATCGCCAGGTAAGGGTTGGCGTCGGCGCCGGGCAGGCGGTTTTCCACACGCCGGTTCTGCGGGCCGGCATCCGGCACGCGCAGGCCCACGGTGCGGTTCTCCTCGCCCCACTCCACGTTCACCGGCGCCGAGGTGTCGGGCAGGAAGCGGCGGAACGAGTTGACGTTGGGGGCAAACAGCGGCAGCACCGACGGGATGAACTTCTGCAGGCCACCGACGTGGTGCAGGAACAGCTGGCTCATGCTGCCGTCTTCGTTGGAGAAGATGTTCTTGCCGGTGTTCACGTCGATGATGCTCTGGTGCAGGTGCATCGCACTGCCCGGCTCGCCGGTCATGGGCTTGGCCATGAAGGTGGCGGCGACGTTGTGCTTGAGCGCGGCCTCGCGCATGGTGCGCTTGAACACCAGGATCTGGTCGGCCAGCGACAGCGCGTTGCCGTGACGGAAGTTGATTTCCATCTGCGCGGTGCCGTCCTCGTGGATCAGCGTGTCCAGGTCCAGGTGCTGCAGTTCGCACCAGTCGTAGACGTCCTCGAACAGCGGGTCGAATTCGTTGGCGGCCTCGATGGAGAACGACTGGCGACCGGTCTCGGGGCGACCCGAGCGGCCGATGGGCGGCTGCAGCGGGAAGTCCGGGTCCTCGCAGCGCTTGGTCAGGTAGAACTCCATCTCCGGCGCCACGATCGGCTGCCAGCCTTTGTCGGCGTAGAGCTTCAAGACCTTCTTGAGCACGTTGCGCGGCGACAGCTCGACCGGGTTGCCCTGCTTGTCGTAGGTGTCGTGGATCACCTGCGCGGTGGGCTCGATGGCCCATGGCACCAGGAATACCGCGTTCTCGTCGGGGCGGCAGATCATGTCGATGTCGGCCGGATCGAGCAGCTCGTAATAGATGTCATCGTCGACGTAGTCGCCGGTCACCGTCTGCAACAGCACACTTTCGGGCAGGCGCATGCCCTTTTCGGCAATGAACTTGTTGGTGGGGGAGATCTTGCCGCGCGTGATACCGGTGAGGTCGCTGATCAGACACTCGACTTCGGTGATCTTGTGCTCTTTCAACCAATCGGTGAGCTGGTCGAGGTTGTTACTCATAAATACCTCAGGAGGTAAATGTCTGGACTGACGTCAGGACGCCCAGGCTGGGCCGTCCTGCTCATTCTGGATGCCGCACGACGCTAAAGCAAAGCACCTGCCACGGGGCGAACGCGCAGGGCAATACCCGCTGGGCCGCCTGGCCGGCTATAGTGGTGGCAGTCGATTACAGAAGAGGGTGCGATACCGGGCATGCAGCCCAGGCCGTCAATTATTGCGGCCAGGTGGCGGTGCACGGCCACGCGGTATCTGCCGTGGGTGCGGCGGGCGTGCAGACCGATCCGCGCGGTGCGGCCGGTGACGCCGATTGTCGGCTGGCGAGACATGTAACCCCCGGTATTATTGCTGTTATGGGTTGCAACCGAGCTTAGCCTTGTTCATTTTTTTACACAACACCCCTGTAAAAAATAGAATACGGCCCGCTCAAAGTCGCTGTCTCGCTACCAAAGCAGGCCTTGTCGACGCCCTCATTTGCAGCAAAAATGCCGCTTCAGCGCCGTTTTAGGGCATGATGGGGCTGGCTTGACTTCAGCAGGGCTTTCGCGTTGACTGAACCTGCAAGCCCCCATTGATTGATATTTTTAACAACAAAGGTGTTGCATCATGTCGGTACCCCCGCGTGCCGTTCAGCTTAACGAAGCGAACGCGTTCCTTAAGGAACATCCTGAGGTTCTCTACGTTGACCTTCTGATTGCAGATATGAATGGTGTGGTGCGTGGCAAGCGCATCGAACGCACGAGCCTGCACAAGGTTTACGAGAAAGGCATCAACCTGCCGGCCTCCCTCTTCGCCCTGGACATCAACGGTTCCACCGTCGAAAGCACCGGCCTGGGCCTGGACATCGGCGATGCCGACCGTATCTGCTATCCCATCCCCGGCACCCTCTCCAACGAGCCCTGGCAGAAGCGCCCTACCGCGCAGCTGCTGATGACCATGCACGAGCTCGAGGGCGAGCCGTTCTTCGCCGACCCGCGTGAAGTGCTGCGCCAGGTGGTGAGCAAGTTCGACGACCTGGGCCTGACCATCTGCGCCGCGTTCGAGCTGGAGTTCTACCTGATCGACCAGGAGAACGTGAACGGCCGTCCACAGCCGCCGCGCTCGCCGATCTCGGGCAAGCGTCCGATCTCCACCCAGGTGTACCTGATCGACGACCTCGACGAGTACGTCGACTGTCTGCAGGACATTCTGGAAGGTGCCAAGGAACAAGGCATCCCGGCTGATGCCATCGTCAAGGAAAGTGCCCCGGCGCAGTTCGAAGTGAACCTGCACCACGTGGCCGACCCGATCAAGGCCTGCGACTACGCGGTACTGCTCAAGCGTCTGATCAAGAACATCGCCTACGACCATGAGATGGACACCACCTTCATGGCCAAGCCGTACCCTGGCCAGGCGGGCAATGGTCTGCACGTGCATATCTCGGTGCTGGACAAGGATGGCAAGAACATCTTTACCAGCGAGGATCCCGAGCAGAACGCCGCATTGCGTCACGCGATCGGCGGTGTGCTCGAGACCCTGCCGGCGTCGATGGCGTTCCTGTGCCCGAACGTCAACTCGTACCGCCGTTTTGGTG
The DNA here is from genome assembly GCF_049942755.1 of Pseudomonas palmensis. NCBI lineage: Bacteria > Pseudomonadati > Pseudomonadota > Gammaproteobacteria > Pseudomonadales > Pseudomonadaceae > Pseudomonas > Pseudomonas palmensis. The sequence continues at coordinate 2,494,446 of NZ_CP187958.1, read as the reverse complement.
CCCAGTTCTACGTGCCCAACTCCCCGACCTGGGGCCTGGACAACCGTACCGTGGCCTTGCGCGTACCGACCGGCACGCCGGACGCCGTGCGCCTGGAGCACCGTGTGGCCGGTGCCGACGCCAACCCGTACCTGCTGATGGCAGCCGTACTGGCGGGCGTGCACCACGGTCTGACCAACAAGGTCGAACCGGGCCCGGCGATGGTGGGCAACTCCTACGAGCAGAACGAGCAGAGCCTGCCGAACAACCTGCGTGATGCACTGCGCGAGCTGGACGACAGCGAGATCATGGCCAAGTACATCGATCCGAAGTACATCGATATCTTCGTGGCCTGCAAAGAAAGCGAGCTGGAGGAATTCGAACACTCCATCTCCGACCTTGAGTACAACTGGTACCTGCACACCGTGTAAGGTCCATTCGCCGGCAAGGCCGGCTCCTACAGGGTCGATGTGACCGTGTAGGAGCCGGCCTTGCCGGCGAAGCCCTTAAAGCGCCTTCTCGAAGATCTTCGAATTGCGCTGGTAGTTGTACAGCGAAGCCCGCGCCGCAGGCAGCCGCTCCACCTCGCTGGGCACGAAGCCGCGTTCGCGGAACCAGTGCGCCGTGCGCGTCGTCAGCACGAACAAGGTCTTCAAGCCCATCTCCCGCGCACGCGTCTCGATGCGCTCCAGCAACTCGTCGCCACGCCCGCCATGCCGGTATTCCGGGTTCACCGCCAGGCACGCCAACTCGCCCGCCTCCGAATCGGCGATCGGGTACAGCGCCGCGCAGGCAATGATCATCCCCTCGCGCTCCACCACACTGAACTGCTCGATCTCGCGCTCCAGCACCTCGCGCGAACGCCGCACCAGGATGCCCTGCTCTTCCAGCGGGCTGATCAGGTCCAGCAGGCCGCCGACATCCTCGATGGCCGCCTCGCGCACCTTCTCGAACTGTTCCTGAGCCACCAGCGTGCCGCCACCGTCACGGGTGAACAGCTCGGTGAGCAGCGCACCGTCCTCGGCATAGCTGACGATGTGGCTGCGCGCCACACCGCCACGGCAGGCTTCGGCGGCCGCGTCCAGCAGCTCGCCCTGATAGTCCGAGCCCAGGCGCTGCAGATGCGCCGGCACCTGCTGCGGGCGCAGCTCACGCACCAGCCTGCCGCTCTCATCCATCAGCCCGCGCTCGGCGCCGAACAGCAGCAGCTTGTCGGCCCCCAGCTCGATGGCCGCACGGGTGGCGACGTCTTCGCAGGCCAGGTTGAAGATCTCGCCGGTGGGCGAATAGCCCAGCGGCGACAGCAGCACGATGGAGCGCTCGTCGAGCAGGCGATTGATGCCCTTGCGATCGACCCGGCGCACCTCGCCGGTGTGGTGATAATCGACGCCTTCGAGCACGCCGATGGGGCGCGCCGTGACCAGGTTGCCGGCGGCCACGCGCAGGCGCGAACCCTGCATCGGCGAGGCGGCCATGTCCATCGACAGGCGCGCCTCGATGGCGATGCGCAGGTGGCCGACCGCGTCGATCACGCATTCCAGGGTGGCCGCATCGGTGATGCGCAGGCCGTGATGGTAGTGCGCGCTAAGGCCGCGGGCGGCCAGGCGGCTTTCGATCTGCGGGCGCGAACCGTGCACCAGCACCAGGCGCACGCCCAGGCTGTGCAGCAGCACCAGGTCGTGGACGATATTGCCGAAGTTGGGGTGCTCGACCCCGTCACCGGGCAGCATGACCACGAAGGTGCAGTCGCGGTGGGCATTGATGTAAGGCGAAGCATGACGCAGCCAATTGACGTATTCGGGCATAACCAGAGCCTGTAGAAACCTGTGGAAAAAGGACAAGAACGGAAAAGCACACAGCGCTCGAAGGGTTATCGTCGCAACAGGTCTGGCGTCACGCGCATTCTCCTTGGGTAAAAACGGTTGAAATCAGCGGGCAATTACCGGGTTGAGGCAATAATGCCCGATCAACTCACGCAATAGACGCACGGTAGGCTCCAGGCGTGACATTTCGAGGTACTCGCCCGGCTGGTGGGCACAGCTGATGTCGCCGGGGCCCAGCACCAGGGTTTCGCAGCCCAGACGTTGAAGATAAGGCGCCTCGGTACCAAAGGCCACCGCCTCGGCCGTATGCCCGGTAAGACGCTCGGCCACGCGCACCAGTTCGGCGTCGGCGGCCTGCTCGAACGGCGGCACCTCGGGAAACAGCGGCGCGTAGTCGATCTTCACCTGGTGCTGTTCGGCCAGCGGCGCCAGCTTGCTGCGGATCGCAGCACGCAGCACTTCGGGGTCCATGCCCGGCAGCGGACGCAGGTCGAACTCCAGGGCGCACTGCCCGCAGATACGGTTGGGGTTGTCGCCACCGTGGATGCAGCCGAAGTTCATGGTCGGCTGCGGCACGCTGAACTGGGCGTTGCTGTACTGCTGCTGCCATTGCCGGCGCAGGCCCATCAGCTCGCCCATCACCGCATGCATCGCCTCCGAGGCGCTGTGGCCCAGGCTCGGGTCGGACGAATGACCGCTGCGCCCGAGGATATCGATGCGCTCCATCATCACCCCCTTGTGCAGGCGGATCGGGCGCAGCCCGGTCGGCTCGCCGATCACCGCAGCACGGCCCAGCGGGCGGCCGGCGTCGGCCAGGGCGCGGGCGCCGGACATCGAACTTTCCTCGTCGCAGGTAGCCAGGATCAGCAGCGGCTGCCTGAACGGCTGCTCGAGCAGCGGGCGTACCGCCTCGATCACCAGGGCGAAGAAGCCCTTCATGTCGCAACTGCCAAGGCCCACCCAGCGCCCGTCCACCTCGGTCAGCTTGAGCGGATCGGTCTGCCACAGCTGCGGGTCATAGGGCACCGTGTCGCTGTGCCCGGCCAGCACCAGGCCACCGGGGCCGCTGCCGTAGCTGGCCAGCAGGTTGAACTTGCCCGGCGTCACCTCCTGCAGCTCGCAGGCAAAACCCAGGTCACCCAGCCAGGTGGCCAGCAGGTCGATCACCGCGCGGTTGGACTGGTCCAGGCTCGGCTGGGTGCAACTGACCGACGGCGTGGCGATCAGGGCGGCGAACTGGTCTTTGAGCGGCGGCAAAGGCATGCGCATTCTCCTCGGTACGAGGCCCATCATAGGGCTATCGGGCACCTGGAATAAACCGTCAGCGGCCGACTCCTGTACACTGCACGGCCAAGACGCACCCAGTCATCGAGCCTGCCAGCAATGAACAAAGAAACCGAACTCAAACTGCGGGTCAGCCGCGAGACCCTCGCTGCCCTGCGCGAACACCCGTTGCTGAAGAAGCGCAACAAGTCCGGCTGGCAGCAGCGCGAGCTGCTCAATCAATATTTCGATACCCCAGAACGCGACCTGGCCGCGGCCAAGGTGGCCCTGCGCCTGCGCCGTGACGGCGACGTGGTGATCCAGACCCTCAAGGCCCGTGGCCACAGCACCGCCGGGCTGTCGGTACGCAACGAGCACGAATGGCAGCTGCCCAAGGCCAAGCTCGACCTCAAGAAGCTCGACGAGCAGGTATGGCCGGGCGAGCTGGCCGACCTGGACAAGAAAACCATCAAGCCGCTGTTCAGCACCGACTTCACCCGCGAATACGCCGAAATCGCCTGGGGTCGCGGCAAGGCCAAGGTGGTCATCGAGGCTGCGCTGGACCTGGGCCATGTAGTGGCCGGCAAGCAGAAGGAAGCCATCTGCGAGCTGGAGCTGGAACTGCGTGAAGGCGAGCCGGCCGCACTGCTGGAACTGGCCGCCGAGCTGGCCGCCAGCCTGCCGCTGATGCCGTGCGACATCAGCAAGGCCGAACGCGGCTACCGCCTGCTCGACCCCTCGAGCTTCGCCGTGAGCCTGCCGCCTGCTGAACTGAACGCCGAGATGCCGCTGGACGATGCCTTCGCGGCACTGGCCTGGCACCTGCTGGGCAGCAGCCAGCGCCTGGCCGAGCAGTACCTGTTCAACGGACACTGGCGCCTGCTGCAGGACTGGGTCCAGAGCCTGGCCGAACTGCGCGCCCTGCTCGGCAGCCTGGGCCAGGCCGCGCCGCGCCCGACCACCAGCGCCCTGCGTGCCAGCCTCGACGCCCTGCTCGAGGACTGGCGCCCGCTGGTGCTGGCCGGCAACGACGACGAAGACGTGCGCCGCGCGGCGCCCGAGCAGTTCGCCGAAGAACTGCTCGACACCCGCTGGGGCCAGTTCTCGCTGGACACCTCGCGCTGGCTGCTGGCCCGTGGCTGGACCGTCGAGCGCAACAAACGTGGCGACCGCCAGGGAGCCGCGCAACTGGGCAACTGGCTCAAGGTGCTGCTGTCGGACGAAGCCAACGCGCTGCAACTGCCGCTGTACCACCGCCAGCCTGAAGACCTGGCCGAACAGCTGCCGCGCATCGAGCGCCTGCTGGCCTGGCTGCACCATGCCCGCCAGGTGCTGGAAAGCCCCGACCTGGACCGCCTGTTCGGCGAGCTGAACAAGCTGCACGAACTGGCCAACCTGCCAATCAGCGACGACGTGCTCGAAGCCCGTGTGCATCAGGCCATGGCGGTGTTCCAGAGCCGCGGCTGGAAGCACCTGCTGCGCAAGTGACGGCTACACCGGCAAGCTGGTCGTGGACTTGATTTCGGACAAGGCCACGATCGAGTTGACCTCCTGGATCCCCGGCACCATCGACAGCTTTTCGAAGAAGAATCGTTCGTAGGCTTCGATGTCCGGGGTGACGATGCGCAGCAGGAAGTCCACTGCGCCCATCAGCACATAGCATTCCAGCACCTCGGGAAACTCGCGGATCGCCTCGGTGAATTCGGCGAAGTTGGTCCGCCCGTGGGCGTTGAGTTTGACCTCGGCGAAAATCTGCGTGTTCAGGCCGATCTTCTTGCGATCGAGCAGGGTCACCTGCCCGCGAATCACCCCCTCCTCCTTGAGCCGCTGGATCCGCCGCCAGCACGGCGACTGCGACAGGCCGACCCGTTCGGCAATCTGTGCGCTGGACAGCGACGCATCCTCCTGCAGCAGAGCCAGGATACGTCGATCGTAGGCGTCCAGTTGGATTTGCATGTTTTATCCCCTCAAGGCGCCATTAATGAATCGAACAATGCGCAGATTACGCAGATCGCTCGATCATAGAGAAAAAATACCCGGTTGAAGATGTAAAAATTCCTCCATCGAAACCGGAGATTTCCCATGAGCGCCCACGAACGGCTGGACAGCCCCGTCACCCCGCTGCGCAGCGATGTCTGGGCCGCCAATGCTGCGCACAGCAGCGTGCACTACAGCCTGCAGGTGGAAGCCGAGCCGGACAGCCTGTGCCGCGTGCTCAACCTTTTTGCCCTGCAGTTCCTCACCCCGCACCAGGTACAGATGCAGCAGCAGGACGACCTGTTGAACCTGGAGATCGGCGTAGCCGGGCTGAGCTGGCACCGCGCCGAACTGATTGCACAGAAAATGCGCAACCTGATCTGTGTCGCCCAGGTCAGCGTCGAGCCTCTGGCGGCCTCGCGCATGCCATTGCAGCAGGCACGCTGAACAGAAAAATCCGGCAACCCTTGCGACAGGCCCTGTGGTCCGCTGGCAGCTAGCCTTGGCTGGCCGTCCGACCTTCGCAAGGAAGCCCCATGCCTGCCACGCCGCCCGATCGCTGGCTCGACCTCGACACCCTGCTCGCCGAACTGCTCGCCCAGCAACGCATCAGCCCCGCCTGTGCGCGCCCCTGGCCGCAGGCCGCCAATGAACCCACACATCCGCTGGAGCGCATCGCCCGACGCGGCCTGAACGACCTGCAACGCCCCGGCCATACCCTGGACCTCGATGCCCTGGGCGAATGGCTGGGCCGCCAGGCCGGCCAGCGCCATGTGCGCATCGACCCCCTGGCACTGCAGGCAGCCAGCCTCGGCGGGCTGATGTCGGCCGCATTCGCGCGGCGTCACCAGATTCTGGCCATCGCGGTGGATGCCCACACGGTGACCGTCGCCAGCGCCCAGCCCTACGTACGCAGCTGGGAGCGCGACCTTGGGCAGGTGCTGCAACGCAGGGTGCAGCGGGTGCTGGCCAGCCCGGTGCAGATCCGTGAGCTGAGCCAGGCGGTGTTTCGCCTGGCCCACTCGGTCAGTGGTGCCAGCCAGCAGGCCGTGCCCGGGCCCGAAGGCGCCAGCCTCGAGGCACTGCTTGACCTGGGCAACAGCGCAGGCGACGTCGATGCCAACGAGACGCACATCGTCGGCATCGTCGACTGGCTGTTGCAGTACGCCTTCGAGCAGCGCGCCAGCGATATCCACATCGAGCCGCGCCGCGACCAGGGCCACCTGCGCCTGCGCATCGACGGCCTGCTGCACCCGGCCTACCAGTTCCCGCCGGCAGTGACCCTGGCGGTGGTCAGCCGGCTCAAGAGCCTGGGGCGCATGAACGTCGCGGAAAAGCGCCGCCCGCAGGATGGCCGCATCAAGGCCCGCTCGGCCGCCGGCGCCGAGGTCGAGCTGCGCCTGGCCACCCTGCCCACCGCGTTCGGCGAGAAACTGGTACTGCGTATCTTCGACCCGCACCTGCTGCACCAGGACTTCACCCAGCTGGGCCTGGACGGCGAGGCGCTGCAGCACTGGCAGGCGATGCTGCACCAGCCCCACGGCATCATCCTGGTGACCGGGCCGACCGGCTCGGGCAAGACCAGCACCCTGTACGCCACCCTCAAGCAACTGGCCACGCCACAGGTCAACCTGTGCACCCTCGAAGACCCGATCGAACAGCTCGAGCCGGCCTTCAACCAGATGCAGGTGCAGCCCGGCATCGACCTGGGCTTTGCCAACGGTGTGCGTGCGCTGCTGCGCCAGGACCCGGACATCATCATGATCGGCGAGATCCGCGATGCCGACACCGCGCAGGTGGCGATCCAGGCCGCGCTCACCGGCCACCTGGTGCTCTCGACCCTGCACACCAACGATGCCTGCGGCGCCGTCGGGCGCCTGCTGGAACTGGGCATCGCGCCGTACCTGATCCGTGCCACGCTGGTCGGCGTGCTGGCCCAGCGCCTGGTGCGCACGCTGTGCCCGGCGTGCAAGGTGGCGCAGCCGCTCGACATGGCGCACTGGCGCGAACTCGACCCGCAGGCGCCGCTGCCCACCGCTACCTGCCAGGCTGAAGGCTGCCGCGATTGCCGGTACACCGGCTACCGGGGCCGCACCGGCCTGTTCGAGCTGCTGCCTGTGAGCCCACGCCTGCGCGAGCAGCTGTCGGGCGACGTCGACCTGGCAAACCTGCGCCGCCAGGCCCGGGCCGAGGGGCTGGGCAGCCTGCGCACCAGCGGCGCGCAAAAAGTCGCCGCAGGGCTGACTACACTGACAGAAGTGATTCGCGTTACTGCATGAAATGAAATGATCCGGCGCTGGCCTGCACAGCTGACCACATGCCAAGCTTGCGCACTTTCAGTCCTGCTGACCAAGGAAACGTCATGCAAATCGGAATGGTAATGCTGTTATTCGTGGGCCTGGCCCTGGCGCTGGTGTTCATGGGGTTCAAGGTGGTGCCGCAGGGTTTCCAGTGGACCGTGGAACGCTTTGGCCGCTACACCACCACCCTCAAGCCGGGCCTCAACATCATCGTGCCGGTGATGGACCGCATCGGGCGCAAGATCAACATGATGGAAAGCGTGCTGGACATCCCGCCGCAGGAAGTCATCACCGCCGACAACGCCACCGTGCAGATCGATGCGGTGTGCTTCTTCCAGGTGGTCAACACGGCGCAGGCCGCCTACGAGGTCAACAACCTCGAGCACGCCACCCGCAACCTGCTGCAGACCAACATCCGTACCGTGCTCGGCTCCATGGAACTGGACGCCATGCTCAGCCAGCGCGACGCCATCAACGAGCGCCTGCTGCGCACCGTGGATGAAGCCACCGCACCGTGGGGCATCAAGATCACCCGTATCGAGATCAAGGACATCAGCCCGCCGGCCGACCTGATGGCCGCCATGTCCGGGCAGATGAAAGCCGAGCGGGTCAAGCGTGCGCAGATCCTCGAAGCCGAGGGCCTGCGGGCGGCAGCCATCCTCACCGCCGAAGGCAAGAAACAGGCGCAGATCCTCGAGGCCGAGGGTGAGCGTCAGGCGGCATTCCTGGAATCGGAGGCCCGCGAGCGCCAGGCCGAAGCTGAAGCCCGCGCCACCCAGGTGGTGTCCGAGGCCATCGCCAACGGCAACGTGCAGGCCATCAACTACTTCGTGGCGCAGAAATACGTCGACGCGCTGGGCAAGCTGGCCTCGGCCAACAACAGCAAGGTGGTGCTGATGCCGCTGGAGGCCAGCCAGGTGATCGGCGCCGTCGGCGGCATCGGCGAAATCGTGCGGGCCACCTTCGACGGCAAGAAGGGCTGAGCATGTGGGACTACCTGCAACACCTGTCGTTCTGGGACTGGCTGGCGCTCGGTACGCTGCTGCTGATCCTGGAGGTGTTCGGCGCCGGCGGCTACCTGCTGTGGATCGGGGTGGCGGCGGCGGGCGTGGGCGTGATTACCTTCGTCGTCCCGCAGCTGCCGTGGACCTTGCAGTTCCTGCTGTTCGGCCTGCTGTCGGTATTCACCGCAGTGTTCTGGTGGCACCGTCAGCGCAGCAATGCCAGCCCCAGCGATGCGCCGGGGCTGAACATGCGCGGCCAGGAACTGATCGGCCGGACCTTCGTGGTGCAGGAGGCCATCGTGGGCGGTCGCGGCAAGATCAAGGTCGGCGACGGGGTGTGGATGGTCCGCGGGCCGGACCTGCCGGTGGGCACCCCGGTGCAAGTGCTGTCGCAGGACGGCGCGATACTGCAGGTTGGCCCCGCACCGTAGGCCCTGGGGAACTTGCCTGGGGAAATCACGATCCAACGCACCATAATAGCCCCCACACTGGAGTAAGCCCCATGCGCGTCAAACTTGCGGTTGCCACCCTTGCCTTGTTGTCGCTGCCGGTTGGCTCGGCGATGGCTGATGGCTTCTGGCGTGATGTGATTTCGTCCGGTGCCACCACCGGCTCCACCTACCTGACCTTCAAGGACCACAAGCTGGTGGTGGCGGCGCAGGAAGATGCCAGCAGCTATGTGGCCAGCAACGGCCAGATCAGCGGGCCGTATCTTGAGGCTGCCATGCAGCGTGTGCGTGCCGAGCAGCCAGGGCTGCAGGTCAGCGACATGGAGCTGGCCAATGCGATCCTGGCGCAGAATGCCGTGACCGAGTAATCACCTCGCCGGCAATGCCGGCTCCTACAGGAGCCAGCCTTGTCGGCCACGAGGCCCTGGCCTCAGCGATAATCCTCCACCGGCACACACGCACAGAACAGGTTGCGGTCCCCGTACACGTTGTCCACCCGGTTCACCGCCGGCCAGTACTTGTGCAGCCGCGCATGGTGGCTCGGCGCAACACCCTGTTCGATCGAGTAAGGTCGTTCCCACACCCCCAGCACATCCGCCAAGGTATGCGGCGCCCGCTTGAGCGGGTTGTCCTCGGCTGGCCAGTTGCCGTTCTGCACCTCTGCAATCTCTGCCCGAATCTTCAGCATCGCCTCCACGAAGCGGTCCAGCTCGGCCTTGGACTCGCTCTCGGTCGGCTCCACCATCAAGGTGCCCGGCACCGGGAACGACATGGTCGGCGCATGGAACCCGTAGTCCATCAGGCGCTTGGCCACATCCTCTTCGGTGATGGCGGTCAGCGCCTTCAAGGGCCGCAGGTCGAGGATGCACTCATGCGCCACCCGCCCATTGCGCCCGCGGTACAGCACCGGGAACGCCCCGCCCAACTGCTGGGCCAGATAGTTGGCCGACAGGATCGCCACCTCGCTGGCATCGGCCAGTTGCGGCCCCATCATGGCGATGTACATCCAGCTGATCGGCAGGATGCTCGCACTGCCCCAGGGCGCCGCACTGACCGCGGTGTTCTGCGGGTCGGGCCCGGGCACCGGCACCACCGGATGGCTGGCCACGAACGGTGCCAGGTGTGCACGCACGCCGATCGGGCCCATGCCCGGCCCGCCACCGCCATGGGGAATGCAGAAGGTCTTGTGCAGGTTCATGTGCGATACATCGGCACCGATGTCCGCCGGCCGCGCCAACCCGACCTGGGCATTGAGGTTGGCGCCATCCATGTACACCTGGCCACCGTGGCTGTGGATAACTTCGCAGATCTCACTGATGCCTTCCTCGTACACGCCGTGGGTCGACGGGTAGGTGGCCATCAGGCAGGCCAGGCGCTCACCCGCCGCCTGGGCCTTGGCCTTGAGGTCGACCAGGTCGACGTTGCCCGCCACATCGCATTCCACGATCACCACCTGCATGCCGGCCATCTGCGCAGACGCCGGGTTGGTGCCGTGCGCCGAGGCCGGGATCAGGCAGATATCGCGCTGACCCTGCTGGCGGCTGCGGTGGTACTTGCTGATCGCCAGCAGCCCCGCGTATTCACCCTGGGCACCGGAGTTGGGTTGCATGCAGATGGCATCGAAACCGGTGATCGCGCACAGCCAGCGCTCCAGCTCGTCGATCATCGCGGTATAGCCCTGGGCCTGGCTGAGCGGCGCGAACGGGTGCAGGTTGGCGAAGGCCGGCCAGGTGATGGGGATCATCTCGCTGCTGGCGTTGAGCTTCATGGTGCACGAGCCCAGCGGGATCATCGACTGGTTGAGGGCCAGATCCTTGTTCTCCAGCTGCTTGAGGTAACGCAGCATCTCGGTTTCGCTGTGGTGCAGGTTGAACACCGGGTGCGTCAGAAACGCCGACTGGCGCTGCAAGGCGTCGGGGATGCCGCTGTGCTGCGCCTGGGCATCCAGCTCGGCCACGCTCAGCCCATGGTCGGCGCCCAGAAAGATGCCGAACAGGCGCAGCACCGTGGCCTCGTCACAGGTTTCATCCAGGCTTACGCCCAGGTGCCCGCGGCCCAGGATGCGCAGGTTGATCTGCGCGGCCTCGGCGCTCTGGATGATCGCGGTCTGGCTGCCGCCGACGTCCAGGGTCAGGGTGTCGAAGAAGTGCTCGTTCAAGCGCTTGAGCCCCTTGGCTTGCAGGCCGGCAGCCAGGATCACCGTGAGCCGGTGCACCCGCTGGGCGATGCGCCTGAGCCCTTCGGGCCCGTGGTACACGGCATAGAACCCGGCGATGTTGGCCAGCAGCACCTGCGCGGTGCAGATGTTGGAGTTGGCCTTCTCGCGGCGGATGTGCTGTTCGCGGGTCTGCAGGGCCATGCGCAGCGCCAGGTTGCCGCGCGCGTCCTTGGAAACGCCGATGATGCGCCCTGGCATGGCGCGCTTGAAGTCGTCGCGGCAGGCAAAGTAGGCCGCGTGCGGGCCGCCGTAGCCCATGGGCACGCCAAAGCGCTGGGTCGAGCCGAGCACCACGTCGGCGCCCTGCTCGCCCGGCGGGGTCAAAAGCACCAGGCTCAGCAGGTCGGCGGCGACGCAGGCCAGCGCCTGCTGGGCATGCAGCTGCTCGATGGCCGGGCGCAGGTCGTGCACCCCGCCGTGGGTGTTGGGGTATTGCAGCAGCGCGCCGAACACCCGGTGCTTGTCCAGGTTGTCCAGCCCATCGACGATCAGCTCGAAGCCGAAGCCCTCGGCGCGGGTCTGCAATACGGACAGGGTCTGCGGGTGGCAATGTTCATCGACGAAGAACGCATTGCTGCGCGACTTGGCCATGCGCCGTGCCAGAGCCATGGCTTCGGCAGCGGCCGTCGCTTCGTCGAGCAGCGAGGCATTGGCCAGGTCCAGCCCGGTCAGGTCGATGACCATCTGCTGGTAATTGAGCAGCGCCTCCAGGCGACCCTGGGCGATCTCCGGCTGATACGGCGTATAGGCGGTGTACCAGCCGGGGTTCTCCAGCACGTTGCGCAGGATCACCGTGGGCGTCAGGGTAGCGTGGTACCCCATGCCGATCAGGCTGGTCCACACCTGGTTCTGCTCGGCGTAACCGCGCAGTTTTGCCAGGGCGGCCTGTTCATCAAGCGCCGGGGGCAGTTCCAGCGGGCGGTTCAGGCGAATGCCCGGCGGGACGGTCTGCTCGATCAGTTCACTGCGACTGCTCAGGCCCAGGGCCTGCAACATCGCCTGCTGCTCGGCCGCATCCGGGCCAAGATGACGACGCAGGAACGGGTTGGGATCGTGCAGTTGGCTCAGGGACGGCGACTGGGACATAGCGGCTCTCTCTTCCAAGACCAAGCCTCGAGGGGTCGAGGCTTATTGAGTCTAGGAAGGGATTGCCGTTCGTGCGGGAAAAACTACTCGCCGATGGCGGCCTTGTAGCCGGCGGCGTCCAGCAACTGCTCCAGCTCTGCCGGGTTGGACGGCTTGAGCTTGAAGATCCAGCTGGCGTAAGGATCGTTGTTCAGGTTCTCAGGGCTGTCGCTGAGGTCTTCGTTGACCGCGATCACTTCGCCGCTGACCGGCGCGTAGATATCCGAAGCGGCTTTCACCGACTCCACCACCCCGGCGGCATCCTTGGCCGCGAACACCTTGCCGACCTCGGCCAGTTCGACGAATACCACGTCGCCCAGGGCTTCCTGGGCGTGGTCGCTGATGCCCACGGTGACGGTACCGTCGGCTTCCAGCCTGGCCCACTCGTGGCTCTCGGCAAAACGCAGGTCGGCGGGGATATTGCTCATAGTGTCTTTCCTCAACAGGTCAGCGGTCGGCCCGCCGGAATGAATTCAGATCAGGATCTTGCCCTGGCGCACGAAGGTCGGCTTGACCACCCGTACCGGGTACCACTTGCCGCGAATTTCCACCTCGGCGCGGTCGGCGGTAGCCACCGGCACGCGGGCCAGGGCAATCGCCTTGCTCAGCGTAGGAGAGAAACTACCACTGGTGATCTCCCCTTCGCCAATCTGTGCGATTCGCACCACCTGATGCGCACGCAGCACACCGCGTTCCTCGAGCACCAGGCCGACCAGTTTCAGCTGCACGCCTGCGGCCTGTTCGGCCTCCAGCGCACGGCGTCCGATGAAGTCGCGGTCGGCCGGTTCCAGGGCGATGTTGTGGGCCAGGTTGGAGGTCAGTGGCGAGTGTGCCTCGTCGATGTCCTGTCCGTACAGCGTCATGCCCGCTTCCAGGCGCAAGGTATCGCGCGCGCCCAGCCCGCTGGGGGCAATACCGGCGCCGACCAGGTCGTTGAAGAACGCCGGGGCCTGCTCTGCCGGCAGGGTGATCTCCAGGCCGTCCTCGCCGGTGTAGCCGGTACGCGAGATGAACCAGTCGCCACTGCTGCGGCCTTCGAAGGGGGCCAGTTCACGAATCAGCGCCGCACGGTCGCTGCTCACCAGCTCGGCCAGCTTGTCCCGCGCATGCGGGCCCTGCACAGCGAAGATCGACAGTTCGGGACGCTCGCGCACCTGCACGTCGTAGTCGCCGATATGGGCCTGCAGCCAGGCCAGGTCCTTGTCGCGGGTGGCGGCGTTGGCCACCAGGCGGTAGCCGTCGTCGGTGCGGTAGACCAGCAGGTCGTCGATCACCCCGCCCTGTTCGTTGAGCAGGGTGCTGTACAGGGCCTTGCCGTGGGCATTCGGGCTGGCTACATCGTTGGCCAGCAACCAGCGCAGCCAGGGCGTGGCCTGGGCGCCGTGCACATCGATCACGGTGAGGTGCGAGACATCGAAGACCCCGCAGTCGCGGCGCACCTGGTGGTGCTCCTCGACTTGCGAGCCGTAATGCAGGGGCATGTCCCAACCGCCAAAATCGACCATCTTGGCGCCAAGCGCCAGGTGCAGGTCATAAAGAGGCGTACGCTGTCCCATGGGTTTCTCCTTCCGGGCGTGGCGAGGCTGCGGCTGAGGGCAGCGTTTCAGCTACCCGGTGCTGATCGGCCGCAGCGAATGCCGCGCATTGTAGCCGCAAGGGCGCAGCCTTACACCCTCAGTGACTTTGACCCGGGTGACGCGCCGAACGCCTTATCAAACCGATGACCGGCAGCAGCCCCACCAGCACCAGCGTCAACGCCGGCAGCGAGGCACGCGACCACTCGCCCTCGCTGGTCATCTCGAATACCCGCACCGCCAGGGTGTCCCAACCGAACGGGCGCATCAGCAGGGTGGCGGGCATCTCCTTGAGCACATCGACGAACACCAGCAGCGCCGCGCTCAGCGCACCCGGCACCAGCAGCGGGAGATACACCTTGAAAAACAATCGCGGGCCGCTGACCCCGAGGCTGCGCGAGGCCTCCGGCAGCGAGGGCCGGATGCGCCCCAGGCTGTTTTCCAAGGGGCCGTAGGCCACGGCAATGAAGCGCACCAGATAGGCCAGCAGCAGTGCCGCCAGGCTGCCCATCAGCAGCGGCCGGCCGGCACCGCCAAGCCAGCTCGAAAGCGGCACCACCAGCTGGTTGTCGAGGTAACTGAAGGCCAGCATGATCGACACCGCCAATACCGAGCCGGGCAAGGCGTAGCCTAGGTTGGCCAGGCTGACCCCGGCGCGCACCACGCGGGTGGGGGCCTGGCGTCGGGCAAACGCCAGCAGCAGTGCCACCGCCACGGTGATCAGCGCAGCCATGGCGCCCAGGTACAGGGTATGCAGGATGAGCGCGCCATAGCGCTCGTCGAGGTCGAAACGCCCGCGCTGCCAGAACCACACCAGCAACTGCAGCACCGGGATAACGAACGCGCAGGCAAACACCAGCAGGCACCAGCTGCTGGCAGCCAGCGCCTTGACCCCGCGCAGGTGGTACAGCGCCGCCACCCGGGGCCGCTCGTTGCTGCTGCGTACCGCACCGCGGGCCCGGCGCTCGCCGTACAGCACCAGCATGACGGCCAGCAGCAACAGGCTGGCGAGCTGGGCGGCGCTGGAGAGGCTGAAGAAGCCGTACCAGGTCTTGTAGATGGCGGTGGTGAAGGTGTCGAAGTTGAACACGGCCACCGCGCCGAAGTCGGCCAGGGTTTCCATCAGCGCCAGCGCCACGCCCGCGCCGATCGCCGGCCGCGCCATGGGCAGGGCCACGCGCCAGAAGGCTTGCAGCGGCGATTGCCCGAGCACCCGCGCCGCTTCCATCAGGCCCTTGCCCTGGGCCAGGAAGGCTGTACGTGCCAGCAGGTAGACATAGGGGTAGAACACCAGCACCAGCACGATGATCACCCCGCCGGTGGAGCGCACGCGCGGCAGGCGCATGGGGCCGAACCATTCGCGCAGCAGGGTTTGCACCGGGCCGGAGAAGTCCAGCAAACCGACGAAGACGAACGCCAGCACATAGGCGGGGATGGCGAACGGCAGCATCAATGCCCAGTCGAGCCAGCGTCGGCCGGGGAATTCGCACAGGCTGGTGAGCCAGGCCAGGCTCACGCCCAGCACGGTGACGCCGACGCCCACGCCGAGGATCAAGGTCAGGGTGTTGCCCAACAGGCGGCTCATCTGGGTGTCGAGCAGGTGCGACCAGATCTGCAGGTCGATGCTCTGCCACGACAGCACCAGCACGCTCAGCGGCAGCAGCACCAGCGCGCAGACGGTGAAGACCAGGGGGTACCAGCGGCGTTGGGCGGGGTGGGCCAAGGGGGAGATCTCTAGCGAATGTGAGATTCGCCGGCAACGCCGGCTCCTACAGGGGGCGCGCATTACCTGTAGGAGCCGGCATTGCCGGCGAAGGGGCCCTGGAGGGCCCCGCAAGAATAAAGCCTTGCGCTCAGTTCCAGCCAGCCCGATCCATCAGGCGAATCGCTTCAGCCTGACGCTTGCCCGCCACTTCCACCGGCAGGCTGTCGGCCTTGAACTTGCCCCACGCCGCCACTTCTGCCGAAGGTTCCACCTTGGGGTTGGCCGGGAACTCCTGGTTCACATCGGCGAAGATCTTCTGCGCCTGCGGCCCGGTCATCCACTCCACCAGCTTGATCGCGGCCTCCTTGTGCGGCGCGTGCCGGGTCAAGCCGATGCCCGACAGGTTGACGTGCACGCCACGGTCGGCCTGGTTGGGCCAGAACAGCTTGATCGGCAGCTGCGGCTGCTCCTTGTGCAGGCGGCCATAGTAGTAGGTATTGACGATGCCCACGTCGCACTGCCCGGCCTCGATGGCCTTGAGCACTGCCACGTCATCCGAGAACACGTCGGTGGACAGGTTGTTCACCCAGCCCTTGAGGATCTCTTCGGTCTTCTCGGCGCCGTGGGTTTCGATCAGGGTCGCGGTCAGCGACTGGTTGTAGACCTTCTTGGCGGTACGCAGGCACAAGCGCCCTTCCCATTCCTTGCCGGCCAGCGCCTCGTAGGTGCTCAGCTCCTCGGGCTTGACCCGGTCGGTGGCGTAGGCAATGGTCCGCGCGCGCAGGCTCAGGCCGGTCCAGTCATGGGACGAAGCGCGATACTGCGGGGGAATGTTGGCGTCGATCACGGCCGACTTGATCGGCTGCAGGATACCCATCTGCTCGGCCTGCCAGAGGTTGCCGGCATCCACGGTCAGCAGCAGGTCGGCGGTGGCGTTGCTGCCCTCGGCCTTGATGCGCTGCATCAACGGCGCTTCCTTGTCGGTGATGAACTTGACCTTGACCCCGGTTTCCTTGGTGTAGGCATCGAATACCGGCTTGATCAGCTCGTCGATGCGCGAGGAATACACCACCACCTCGTCCGCCGCCTGTGCGGTACCGCCCAGCAGGGTGAGCGCCAGGGCGGCGAGTAGATGCTTGCGTGGCAACATGAAGGCGGTCCTCGGAATGCGGGAGAGGCGCAAATGGTAGTGAATGCCATTTGCCTTCTCAACCGAACTGCCAAGGGAGGAGTTACCAGATGTTGCGGTGCCGCCTCAGGCCCGTGCCAGCTCCGGCAGGTCGCCGCTCAGCCCCAGCGCCTGGCGCACGAACAGCGCCTTGGCCTCCGGCAGTTGCTCCACCCACTTCAGGCCACTGTTGCGCAGCCAGCGCAGCGGCAGCGGGTCGGCCTGGAACAGGCGCTCGAAACCCTCCATTGCGGCCATCAAGGCCAGGTTGTGCGGCATGCGCCGTCGTTCGTAGCGGCTCAGCACGCGCACGTCGGCCAGGCGCTCGCCGCGCTCATGGGCATGCTGCAGCACTTCGGCCAGCACCGCCGCGTCCAGAAAGCCAAGGTTCACGCCCTGCCCGGCCAGCGGGTGAATGGTATGTGCCGCATCGCCGATCAACGCCAGGCCCTCGGCCACGTAGCGCTTGGCATGGCGCTGGCGCAGCGGTACGCACAGCCGTGGGTCGGCCGCCAGCACCGTGCCCAGGCGGCCCTCGAAGGCCCGCTCCAGCTCGGCGCAGAAGGCTTCGTCCGGCAGGGCCATGAGGCGCTCGGCCTGCGCAGGCGTGGTCGACCACACGATGGAGCACCAGTGCTGCTGGCCGTCGCGCAGCAGTGGCAGAAACGCCAGCGGGCCGTCATCGGTGAAGCGCTGCCAGGCTGTGGCCTGGTGCGGCTCGGCACAGTGCACGCTGGTCACGATGGCGTGGTGCAGGTAGTCCCACTCACGGGTTTGGCAGCCGGTCAGGCGGCGCACCGCCGAGTTGGCGCCGTCAGCCGCAATTACCAGCGGCGCGCGCAGGGTGCGGCCATCGGCCAGGGTCAGCAGCCAGTCGTCGCCACTGCGGCGCATCTGCTCCAGGCGGGCGTTGGCCAGCAGGCCGATCTCGCTGTCGTGCAGGCGCTGCAGCAGACCGTCCTGCACCACGCGGTTCTCGACGATGTGGCCGAGCACCTCGGCGTGCACGCTGGCGGCCGAAAAGTGGATCTGCCCGGTGCCGCTGCCGTCCCACACGTGCATGTCCGAATACGGGCTCAGGCGCCGCTCGCGGATGTGCTGCCAGGCGCCCACGCGCTCGAGGATGCGCTGGCTGGCCATCGACAGCGCGCTGACTCGCGGCTCGAAGGGCGCCTGTGCATCGAACGGCTTGACCGTCAGGGGGCTGCCGTCGAGCAGCAGGATGTCCAGGCCACTGTGCTGCAAGGCCAGGGCCAGGGCGCTACCGACCATTCCGGCACCGACAATCAACAGATCTGCGCGCATTTCCATGCTTTCAAGCCCGATAAAGAGAAGAAGGGGTCATTGGCCAGGCTGGTCCGGGCGTGTACCCAGGCCCATGGCCTGGCGGGCGAACCAGCGCTTGGCCGGGGGCAGCAGGTCCAGGCCCAGCAGGCCCAGGTTGCGCCCGGTGGCGAGCAACGGCTGGCCGCTGCCGAACAACCGCGTGACCTTGTCGGAGAAGCCCACGGTCAGGTCCTGGTCCAGGCGCTGGCGCTCGCGGTAGGCCTGCAGGGTCGCCAGGTCGCCTGGTACTTCGGGCCCGGCCAGCAGACCGTCGGCCAGCGACTGCACGTCGCGCAGCGACAGGTTGAAACCCTGCCCGGCAATCGGGTGCAGGCTGTGCGCGGCGTTGCCCAGCACCACCAGGTGCGAGCGCACCTGCTCCTGGGCCTCGACCAGCGACAGCGGGTAGAGGTGACGCGCGCCCACCTGGCGCAAGGTGCCCAGACGGTAGCCGAACACGCCTTGCAGCTCGGCCAGGAAGGCTCGTTCGTCGATCTCGGCCAGCCGTCTGGCATCCATTCCGCCACGGGTCCAGACCAGCGCGCAGCGGTTTTCCGGCAGCGGCAGCAAGGCCATCGGGCCGTCATCGGTGAAGCGTTCGAACGCCTGCCCGCAATGGGCCTCGCTCGGGGTGATGTTGGCGATCAGCGCACTCTGGTTGTACGGACGCTGGCTGACGTGGATGCCCAACTGCTCGCGCAGCCCGGAACGCCCGCCGTCGGCCAGTACCGCCAGGTCGCAGTCCACCGTGGTGTCGTCATCCAGTGTCAGGCGGTAGCCGTCGGCCAGCGGCTGCATCGCGCTGACCTGCGCCGGGCAGCGCCAAGTCACCACCTCGGCATCCAGCCCCTGCCACAGGCACTGGCCGAGCCAGGCGTTCTCGACCACGTAGCCGAGTGCCGGCACGCCTTCTTCCAGGGCGTCCAGGCGGGTGGCGCCAAAGCGGCCACGGTCGGACACCTGGATCTGGCGGATCGGTTCGGCGCGGCGGCTGATCGGCTGCCACAGGCCCAGACGCTCGTAGATCTGCCGGGTGCCGTAGGAAAGCGCCGAGGAACGTGCGTCGTAACTGGGCTGGAAGCTGTCGCCGGGGGCGAACGGCTCGATCAGCAGGATCTTCCAGCCACGCGCCCTGGCCCCGGCCTGCAGGGCCAGCGCCAGGCTGGCACCGACCAGGCCGCCACCGATGATGGCAAGGTTGACCCGGCTCATGCGGCGTGGCTGCGTGCAGCCGCCATCAATGCTTCGATTTCGGCCACCGTGCGCGGTACGCCGGAGGTCAGGATTTCACAGCCCTGCTTGGTCACCACTACGTCGTCCTCGATTCGTACGCCGATACCGCGCCACTTCTTCGCGACGCTCTGGTTGTCGGCAGCAATGTAGATGCCCGGCTCCACCGTCAGGGCCATGCCCGGCTCCAGCACGCGCCACTGGTCGGCGACCTTGTACTCGCCGACGTCGTGCACATCCAGCCCCAGCCAGTGACCGGCGCGGTGCATGTAGAAGGCCCGATGGGCCTCGGCCTCGATCAGCGCCGGCACGTCGCCCTTGAGCAGCCCCAGCTCCACCAGCCCTTCGGTGATCACCTGCACGGTGGCCTCGTGGGCATGGTTCCAGTGCTTGCCCGGTGCAATCGCGGCAAAGGCTGCAGCCTGGGCCTTGAGCACCAGCTCGTAGATCGCTTTCTGCTCCGGCGAGAAGCGCCCGCTGACCGGGAAGGTGCGGGTGATGTCGCTGGCGTAGCAGTCGATCTCGCACCCGGCGTCGATCAGGACCAGGTCGCCGTCCTTGAGCAGGGCGTCGTTCTGCTGGTAATGCAGGATGCAGGCGTTGCGACCCGATGCCACGATCGAGCCGTAGGCCGGCATCTTCGCCCCGCCCTTGCGGAACTCGTAGTCCAGCTCGGCCTCCAGGCTGTATTCGTGCAACCCGGCGCGGCAGGCCTGCATGGCCCGCACGTGAGCGCGTGCCGAAATCGCCGCGGCCTCGCGCATCACCTTCACTTCCGTGGCCGATTTATACAGGCGCATGTCGTGCAGCAGATGATCCAGCGCAACGAACTCGTTCGGTGGCTGGGCGCCGAGGTTGGCCTTGGAGCGGATCACGTTGATCCACTCCATCAGGTGGCGGTCGAATTCGGGGTGGCTGCCCATGGCCGAGTACACCCGGTCGCGGCCTTCGATCAGGCCCGGCAGGATGTCGTCGATGTCGGTGATGGGGAACGCATCGTCCGCGCCGTATTCGCGTATCGCGCCTTCCTGCCCAGCGCGCAGGCCGTCCCACAGCTCGCGCTCGGGGTTGCGCTCGCGGCAGAACAGCACGTACTCACCGTGCTCGCGGCCGGGGATCAGCGCAATCACCGCCTCGGGCTCCGGGAAGCCGCTGAGGTACTGGAAGTCGCTGTCCTGGCGGTACACATGCTCCACGTCGCGGTTGCGAATGGCCACCGCGGCCGCGGGCAGGATGGCGATGCTGTTGGGTTCCATCTGCGCCATCAGCGCCTTGCGACGACGGGCATACTCCGCTTTGGGGATATGGGCTATTGGCACGAGGAACCCCTGTTCGGCATTTAGTGCAAGGAAGGCTTGGGCGCAGGCGCCTGTGGCTTGGCCAGCTCGGAGAACAGCAGCATCGGTGCGACGCGCAGGTACTCCATCACTTCCATATAGTCGCTTTCGCCGTCTTCGGATTCTTCCAGTGCATCCTGGACCTGGGAAATGGCATCCAGGTCACCCAGCACTTCCTTGGCTTCGGCACTCAGGCTCAGGCCTGCCGAGTTGAGGCCGAAGCCGTACAGGAAGCCTTTGCACCACTCGCCCAGAGCGATGGCACGCTCGGTCAGCGGGGCGTCGTCGGTGGGCAGCAACAGCACGACGGTGACTTCTTCACCGGTGAGTTCGCCCTTGACCATCTCCTGCAGGCCGATCAAAGCGTTACGAACATTGTCTACAGGATCGACTTCCAGCAGGTGGGCCGCATCGGCCAACCAGCCGTCGGCATCGAAGCCGGCGCCGGCGCAGCTGCGCCCGAGCAACAAGCCGTGAAGCTCGGCAGGCGAAACAGGGTGACCGTTGCTGGTGAGCAAGGTGGCAAAAGCGGTGTATGGCGAATTCGTAATGGGCATGGGCAGCTAGGCGCCAGACGGCGCAATGACTAGAATGAAGGCCTTGTATCCTAGCACCGGCAGGCGCGCCAAGACCATCGACGCCGCCAATTCGGGGCATGCCGGAACTTAATGAGCGGGTAAGACCCGTCTGACAAAAGCGAGTGGCACGTCATGCCAGAGAACGACCTGCAAGCGCTGATGGGCCGATTCGAGCTGTTGATCGAACGTGTCGAGCAACTAAAGCGGCAAAATGCACTCCTATTAGCTCAGGAAAAATCCTGGCGCGAGGAGCGCGCCCACCTCATCGAAAAAAACGAGATCGCCCGGCGTAAGGTCGAATCGATGATTTCGCGGCTCAAGGCCCTGGAGCAAGACTCATGAGTTCAAGCAATAGCGTCACCGTTCAGATCCTCGACAAGGAGTATTCGATCATCTGCCCGCCGGAAGAGCGCAGCAACCTGGTCAGCGCAGCGCGCTACCTGGACAGCAAGATGCGCGAGATCCGCAGCAGCGGCAAGGTGATCGGCGCCGACCGTATCGCGGTGATGGCGGCGCTGAACATCACCCACGACCTGCTGCACAATCAGGAGCGCCCGCAGGCGCCCACCGGCGGTGCCACCCGTGAACAGGTGCGCGACCTGCTCGAACGTGTCGATCAGGCATTGGCCGACGACGCGGGTTCAAAACCGGCCTGAGTTTCGGGTATACTCCGACCACTCCCTGGAGTGCTTGCCAGTCGGTCATGTCCCTGAGCCGATACGCACAACCACGGGGGTTGCACGTGGGGCCGGTGTGCATGTCCGCTTGACGGAAAGCCTTAACGCCTCCTGTAATCTCCACCTTGAACTTTCGGGTTCAAGGGCTACACCGACAGCGGTTCGTCGGGGAGCCTGAATTCTCCAGCCTGCGCCCACCCAGCGGCGCACGCACACGCACTGCCACCCCTGCGTGGCAGTCGCCCCAGGGACCGCCCGTGCCATGACCGACACCGCGCCGCTTACCCGCCCCCAACTTCGTCGTCTGCTCCGTGATGCCCGCCGTGCCCTCAGCCCGGCCGAACAGCGCCGTGCCGCGCGCGGCCTGTACCGGCAACTGGCGCAGCACCCGCTGTTTCGTCGTGCCCGGCACATTGCCCTGTACCTGCCCAACGACAGCGAGATCGACCCGCGCCTGCTGCTGCGCGAAGCTCAACGTCGAGGCAAGCATACCTACCTGCCGGTGCTGCACGCCTGGCCCAGAACCCGCATGGCCTTCCAGCGCTTCGAGCACGGTGAAAAACTGCGCCCCAACCGCTTCCGCATCCCCGAACCACGCATCAATCTCACACGCCAGCGACCCACCTGGGCACTGGACCTGATCCTGCTGCCGCTGGTGGGTTTCGACGAGACGGGTGGGCGACTGGGCATGGGCGGCGGGTTCTATGACCGCAGCCTGGCGTATCAGGGGCGGCGCAAGGCCTGGAAGAAACCCCTGCTGCTGGGGCTGGCGCACGAATGCCAGAAAGTGCAACGACTGGCCCAGGCCAGTTGGGACGTGCCGCTGCAGGGCACGGTATCGGACAGGGGGTGGTACCTGGCACCCTGAACGGGCGCCGCAAGGCTCAACGCTTGACGGGGGTCGGGGCGGCCGGCATCTCGTAGGCGGCTGTTTCGAGTTTCTGTTCCCACAGGCTTTGTGCATAGCCGGTGGTGACCACACCCAGGCCAAACAGAAAAACGAGCACCCAGAGCAAATCCGGTTTGCGATTCATCGATTGCCCCCCTCAGGCAAACTCATACGATGACAGCAACGGTTTTTATTATGCCGTGCAGCAGCGTCAAGCTTAAAATGCGCGCATTCTCCGACAACCTGGTGCCACACGCAAACGTTGACGCCAACCGGCTGTCGGTTTCATGCAACAGGTTATTTCAAACTTTGTCTGGAGCGTCAACGATGGCCTACTGGCTGATGAAATCCGAGCCCGACGAGCTCTCGATCGAAGACCTCGCCCGCCTCGGCCAGGCGCGCTGGGACGGGGTGCGCAACTACCAGGCGCGCAACTTCATGCGCGCCATGGCGGTGGGCGACCTGTTCTTCTTCTACCACTCCAGCTGCCCCGAGCCCGGCATCGCCGGTATTGCCCGCATCACCACCGCCGCCTACCCCGACCCCACCGCACTGGACCCCGAGAGCCACTACTTCGACGCCAAGGCAAGCGCCGAGAAGAACCCGTGGAGCGCAGTGGACGTAGAGCATGTGGAAACCATGCGCAAGGTGCTGGGCCTTGGCTACCTCAAGCAACAGGCGGCACTGGCCGAACTGCCACTGGTACAGAAGGGCAGCCGCCTGTCGGTGATGCCGGTGACGGACGAACAATGGGCCGCGGTGCTCGCACTACGTTAATTTCGCGTAAGATGCCCACTCGTTTGATACGTATCAACCCGCCACGGTAGGCAAAACGTCAGACTCTGACGTCAAACGCAGCAGGATGCAGGTGCATGTCGATGAGCCAACACACCCCCAAACTCTTTGCCGGCGCGCTGATTGCGCTGCTGGTGGCAGCCGGCGGCCTGGGCTACTGGAAGTCCATGCACGACCGTCTGCCCGAAGGCCTGAGCATGGGCAACGGTCGCCTTGAGGCCACCGAGGTGCAGATCGCCACCAAAGTGCCGGGGCGCCTGGCCGAAGTGCTGGCCGACGAGGGCGACGTGGTGCACAAGGGCCAACTGCTGGCGCGCATCGACACCCGCACCATGGAGGCCCAGCGCAACCAGGCCGAAGCCGAAGTGCTGCGTGCCCGCGAGAACTACGCGGCCGCCCAGGCCACCGTGCAGCTGCGCCAGAGCGAACAGCTGCTGGCCAGCCAGGAACTCAAGCGCGTGCGCGAACTGTTCCAGCGCAAGTACTCCAGCCAGCAATTGCTCGACCAGCAGCAGGCCCGCTACGACACCAGCAATTCAGCCGTGGTGGCAGCGCGAGCGCAACTCGCGGCAATCAAGGCCGCCATCGGTGCCGCCGAGGCCCAGGTGGCCCAGCTCACCAGCGAAATCGACGACAGCAGCCTGCGCGCGCCCATCGATGGCGTGATCCAGCTGCGTCTGGCCGAACCGGGCGAAGTGCTCGGGGCCGGCGGGCGCGTACTGCTGCTGATCGACCCCAGCGACCAGTACATGAACCTCTATCTGCCCGCCTCCACCACCGGCAAACTGACCGTGGGCGACCAGGCACGCATCGTGCTCGATGCCCTGCCCGACCGCGCGCTGCCGGCCAAGATCAGCTTCGTGGCAGCCAAGGCGCAGTTCACCCCCAAGCAGGTGGAAACCCGTGACGAGCGCCAGAAGCTGGTGTTTCGCGTCAAGCTGCGCCTGACCGAGCCCAGCGCGGTGCCCCAGGCCAAGCCGGGCATGCCCGGCGCCGGCTATGTGCGTAGCGCCCCCGTGGACTGGCCGGCCAACCTGCAATGACGGCCCTGGCGCTGCAGGCGCGTGGCATCAGCCACCGCTACGGCTCCCTCGAGGCCCTGCAAAACATCTGCTTTGAACTGCCGACAGGCACCCGCTGCGGCCTGATCGGCCCGGACGGTGCGGGCAAGTCGAGCCTGCTGGGGCTGATTGCCGGGGTCAAGAAGCTGCAACAGGGCGAGTTGCAGGTGCTGGACGGCTCGATCCGCCAGCGCCGCCACCGCAACAGCCTGTACCCGCGCATCGCCTTCATGCCCCAGGGCCTGGGCGGCAACCTGTACCCAGAGCTGTCGATCAGCGAGAACATCCGCTTCTTCGCCACGCTGTTCGGCCTGAGCCGTTCCGAGTGCGACACGCGCATGCACGCGCTGCTGCTGGCCACCGACCTGGAACGCTTTGCCGAGCGCCCGGCAGGCAAGCTCTCCGGGGGCATGAAGCAGAAACTCGGGCTGTGCTGCGCACTGATCCACGAGCCCGACCTGCTGATTCTCGACGAGCCCACCACCGGCGTCGACCCGCTGTCGCGCCGGCGCTTCTGGGAGCTGGTGGAGCAGGTGCGCGGCGAGCGTCCGCAACTGACCCTGCTGGTGGCCACCGCCTACATGGAAGAGGCCGAACAGTTCGAGCACTGTCTGATGCTCGACCGTGGTCGCCTGATCGCCCAGGGGCTGAGCCGCGAGCTGGCCGGCGCCACCGCCAGCGGCAAGCTGGACGACGCCTTCACCTGCTACCAGAGCCAGCAGCAGGATGACCGCAGCCGCACCCAGGCGCCGCTGGTGATCCCGCCACGCCCGGCCGACGACGGCGACATCGCCATCGAGGCCCATGAACTGACCCTGCGCTTCGGCGACTTCACCGCAGTGAACAAGGTCAGCTTCGCCATCGGCCGTGGCGAGATCTTCGGTTTCCTGGGCTCCAACGGCTGTGGCAAGACCACCACCATGAAGGTGCTCACCGGCCTGATGCCGGCCAGCGAAGGCAGCGCCACCCTGCTCGGCCGCCCGGTCGACGCCAAGGACCTGGCCACGCGCAAGCGCGTAGGCTTCATGTCTCAGAGCTTTTCGCTGTATGGCGAACTGAGCGTGCGTCAGAACCTCGAGCTGCACGCACGCCTGTTCGACCTGAACAAGGCCGACAGCACCCCGCGCATCGCCGAACTGATCGAGCGCTTCGACCTGGGCGACATTGCCGACCAGCAGTCCGGCGCCCTGCCGCTGGGCCTGCGCCAGCGCCTGTCGCTGGCCGTGGCGGTGCTGCACCGGCCTGAAGTGCTGATCCTCGACGAACCCACCTCCGGCGTCGACCCGGCCGCACGCGACGACTTCTGGCGCCTGCTGATCGAGCTGTCCCGCGAGCAGGGCGTGACCATCTTCCTGTCCACCCACTTCATGAACGAGGCGCTGCGCTGCGATCGCATCTCGCTGATGCATGCCGGCCGTGTGCTGGCCTGCGATACCCCGGCCGCGCTGCAACAGCAGTTCGGCGGCCAGACCCTGGAAGACGCCTTCGTCACCTGCCTGGAACAGGCGCAGAACAGCAGCCCGGCGCCGACCGAGGCCCAACCGGTGAGCACCACCGCCGAAGCCGCCAGCCCGCCGCCCCGCAGCGGCTTCAGCTTCGTGCGGCTGTTCGCGGTAGCCACCCGCGAAGGCAAGGAGCTGCTGCGCGACAAGGTGCGCCTGGCCTTCGCCCTGCTCGGTGCGCTGTTCATGATGGTGATCTTCGGCTATGGCATTTCGCTGGACGTGGAGAACCTGGCATTCGCGGTCTACGACCAGGACCAGAGCCCGCAAAGCCGTCTGTACCTGGAAGCGTTTCGCGGCTCGCGCTACTTCGCCGAGCAGGCGCCGATCCGCGACGCCGCGCAACTGCACAAGCGCCTGCAACGCTCGGAAATCAAGCTGGCGCTGGAGATCCCCCCCGGCTTTGGCCGCGACCTGAATGCCGGGCGCCAGCCGGTGGTGGCGGCCTGGCTCGATGGCGGCATGCCGTTTCGCGCCGAAACCAGCCGCAACTATGTGGAGGCCGTGCACCAGGCCAACCTCGAACAGCTCGCCGCGCTGAGCAGCCGCGCACAGCCAGGCCTGGCAGCGGTAAAGCTTGAAACCCGCTTTCGCTACAACCAGGACGTGATCAGCGTGAACGCCATCGGCCCCGGGGTGATGGCGCTGATCCTGGCATTCATTCCCGCGATGCTCACGGCACTGGGCATCGTGCGTGAAAAAGAGCTGGGCTCGATCACCAACTTCTACGCCACGCCGCTCACGCGCCTGGAGTTCCTGCTCGGCAAGCAGGCCCCGTACCTGCTGGTGAGCCTGGTCAACCTGGCGTTGCTGGTGGCGATGAACCGCTGGCTGTTCGGCGTGCCCTTCAAGGGCAGCGCGCTGGCCCTGGCCTGCGGCGGGGTGCTGTACCTGCTGGCCACCACCAGCCTGGGGCTGCTGATCTCGGCATTCACCCGCACCCAGATCGCGGCGATCCTGGGCACCATGATCATCACCAGCCTGCCGACCATCCAGTTCTCCGGGCTGATCGTGCCGCGCTCTTCTCTCGATGGCGCGGCAGCACTGATGGGCCAGCTGTTCCCGGCCGGCTACTTCCTCGACATTGCCGTCGGCACCTTCACCAAGGCCCTGGACCTGCGCGAACTATGGCCGCAGTGCCTGGCCCTGTTCGGGTTCTTCGCCGGCTTCACCGGGCTGAGCCTGATCATGCTGAAAAAGCAGGAGGT
Source organism: Pseudomonas palmensis (assembly GCF_049942755.1). NCBI lineage: Bacteria > Pseudomonadati > Pseudomonadota > Gammaproteobacteria > Pseudomonadales > Pseudomonadaceae > Pseudomonas > Pseudomonas palmensis. The sequence goes on along the minus strand of NZ_CP187958.1, from coordinate 2,467,258 downwards.
CTGATGCAGCGCCTGGCCCATATCTACCGCCTCGGTCTCAAGGAGCTGACCAGCCTGCGCCACGACAGCGTGCTGCTGCTGTTTCTGCTGTATGCCTTCAGCGTGGCCATCTACATGCCCGCCGCCGGCTCGGTGATCGGCGTGCACAACGCCAGCGTGGCCATCGTCGACGAAGACCACAGCCTGGTCTCACGCAAGCTGGGCGAGGCGCTGCAACCGCCGGAGTTCCAGCCGGCGGTGACGCTGCCCTACGACCAGCTCGACCAGGCCATGGACAGCGGCCAGTACACCTTCGTGATCAATATCCCGGTGAACTTCCAGAGCGACCTGCTGGCCGGGCGCACCCCGGAACTGCAGGTGAACGTCGACGCCACCGCCATGAGCCAGGCGTTCATGGGCGCCGGCTACATCGGGCGGATCTTCGAACGCGAGCTGCTCGACTACGCCAAGCAGGCCGTGCAGAGCCCGGCGCTGCTGAGCCCACGGGCGCTGTTCAACCCCAACCTGGAGGGCGGCTGGTTTCTGGCAGTGATCCAGATCGTCAACAACATCACCATCCTGGCCATCGTGCTGACCGGCACTGCGCTGCTGCGCGAACGCGAGCATGGCACCCTCGACCACCTGCTGGTACTGCCACTGACGGCACTGGAAATCATGCTGGCCAAGATCGGCAGCAACGCGCTGGTGGTGGTGCTGTGCACCTGGGTGTCGCTGGAGGTGGTGGTCAAGGGGGCATTGGGAGTGCCGCTGGCCGGCTCCATGGGGTTGTTCCTGGGCGTGACCGCGCTGTACCTGTTCGCCAGCACCGCGCTGGGGATCTTCCTCGCCACACTGGCGCGCTCGACCCCGCAGTTCGGCTTGCTGGCGATCCCGGTGATCATCCCGATGCTGTTGCTGTCGGGCGGCAGCACGCCGCTGGACAGCATGCCGCAATGGCTGCAGTGGGTGATGCAACTGTCACCCTCCACCCACTTCGTCAGCCTGGGTGCCGCGATCCTGTTCCGCGACGCCGACGCATCGGTGGTGTGGCCGGACCTGCTGGCGCTGGCGGCGATCGGCCTGGCGTTCTTTGCGATCGCCCTGGCACGCTTTCGCCGCAGCCTGGCTTCGTGACTACTGCACGATCAGGTTGTTGAACAGCAGGTCGGCCACCACCGGCCGGCCTTCTTCGCCGTTGAGCACCTGCTGCACCTGCTTGAGGGCTTCCTGGCGAAGGTGTTCCTTGGCCTCGACGTTGCTCATGCCGTCCAGGCTCTGCTGGGTGAACAGGGCCACCAGCTGGTTGCGGATCAGCGGTTCGTGGTGCTTGACCGCGGCCGCATCCACATCGTTGTCCACGCGCAACGCCACATCGGCCTTGTACACGCGCAGCTTGGGGCCGCCATCAAGGGCATAGTTGCCCACCAGTGGCGGGGTCAGGGAGATGTACGACACCTTCGGCGCGCCCTCTCCGTCCTTGGCTTCTTCGGCCATGGCCGCCGCTGGCAGCATCAGGGCCAGTACCATCAAGATCCACGCTTTCACCAATTCGCTCCTCAAACAGTTGGCGCCAGCATACCCAGCGCCTTCGCCAAACCCAAGCCCGGGCTTATGCCGGCTTATCAGGCCGGGGCATGCTCGTTGACCCGACACCCTGCCCACCTACACTTATCGGCCACCACCCGCAAAGGAATAGCCCTGATGAAAGCCGTGTTGTGCAAAGCCCATGGTCCGGCCAGCGACCTGGTCCTCGAAGAGGTCGCCAGCCCAGTGCCCAAACGCAATGAAGTGCTGGTGCAGGTGCATGCGGCGGGGGTCAACTTCCCCGACACCCTGATCATCCAGGGCAAGTACCAGTTCCAGCCGCCACTGCCGTTCTCGCCGGGTGGCGAAGCAGCAGGGGTAGTGCTGGAGGTGGGCGAAAAGGCCGGGCCGTTGCAGGTGGGCGACCGGGTGATGGCGCTGACCGGCTGGGGCAGCTTTGCCGAGCAGATCGCGGTGCCGGGCTACAACGTGATGCCGATCCCGGCGCACATGGACTTCGCCACGGCTGCCGCATTCGGCATGACCTACGGCACCTCGATGTACGCGCTCACCCAGCGCGGGCATCTGCAAGCCGGGGAAACCCTGCTGGTGCTGGGCGCGTCGGGCGGTGTCGGGCTGGCGGCGGTGGAGATCGGCAAGGCCCTGGGCGCGCGGGTGATCGCAGCGGCCAGCAGCGCCGACAAGCTGGCCGTGGCCAAGGCTGCCGGTGCCGACGAGCTGATCAACTACAGCGAAAGCGGCCTCAAGGACGAGATCAAGCGCCTGACCGGTGGCCAGGGCGTGGACGTGGTTTTCGACCCGGTGGGCGGCGAGCTGTTCGAGCAGGCGGTGCGCGGGCTGGCGTGGAACGGACGGATGCTGGTGGTGGGGTTCGCCAGCGGGCAGATCCCGCAGTTGGCGGTGAACCTGACGCTGCTCAAGGGCGCGGCGGTGCTGGGGGTGTTCTGGGGTGCGTTCGCGCAGCGCCAGCCGGCGGATAACGCCGCGAACTTCAAGCAGCTGTTTGCGTGGCATGCCGAGGGCAAGCTGAAACCACTGGTGTCGCAGACCTACCCACTGGCCGATGCCGGGGCTGCAATCGAGCAGTTGGCGGGGCGCAAGGCGGTGGGCAAGCTGGTGGTGTCTGTGCGATAGCCAAGCCCGCTCCCGCACTGCCCTGTGGGAGCGGACTTGACCCGCGATAGAGGCGTGAACGTCAGCTCATGTCCCAGGCCAGCAGCACCTGCTTGCACCCACGGCACACGAACTTGTAGAACCCGGTATCCCCGCCCGGCGCATACCCCACCGCGGCCCACGACCAGTCCTCCACGGTCATGCCGTTGTACTCGGCCCAGTGCTCCCGGGTCGCCGGCGTGGCCTCACTGATGTCCTCGGCGCTGGCGTCCCCGTGGAACTCGCAGGCGTCACCGCAATGGTGCATCCACTGGCTGTCCTGCCATGTGGGATAGCCCGGCGTGCGGTAGGCGATCTCGTCGAGCACCTCAGGCTTTATGCCCGCCTCCCCCATCGCATACACATCATGGAAACTGCCGTCGTAGCGCCTGGCCGCCGAACCATCGGCGATGCACCACGGGCAGATATCGCCCTCGAGTGTCTGCGCGGTGTACAGCGTGCCGTCATACAGGTAACCACGCGCCTGCCCGCAGCACACGCAAGCCTCGCTGCTGGCCACGATGTAATGAACCTTGCCGGGGTAATAGGTAAAGACCGGAAGTGGTGTTGTCATGGCATTCCTTCTCACAGCTGCTTGAGCGCAAGGTCACGCAGTTGCTGCGGCCAGGCGTCGATGAACATCAGGTCGGGCTGCCCGGCGCAGCGCCGCTCGATAGACGGCAGCGCTGCCTCGAACGCCTGCTGCGCCTGCTTGAACTGCAGCAGGGTGGGCGATGCGGGTGACGTCCTGGCCAGCAAGCCGATGGACGTGGCCACGCTGTCCATCTGCCACAGCGGCTGATGCGAGCGGATCTGACGGTAGGTGGTCAGGTAATAGTTGAACAGCTTGCACTGCAGCTGCGGCAACGCGGCCTGGGCATCCAGGGTCATCGCCATGGACTGCTCATCCATGCGAAAGAGCAGGCTCTGCACCACATCGGTTTTCACCGGCTCGCCCGCGGCCACCGTCCAGGGTTCGAACCGCACCTTTGCGATGGCCGCTTCTGCAGACGCACTGAACAACGCATGATCACTGTGCTTGACGGTTACATGGCTGACCGAGCCATCGCGCGAATCGACCTGGTAGCCGATGCGCACGGCGCCCTCCAGGCCCACCAGCCTCATGGCCCTCGGGTACACCGGGGCCGGGGGCTGCGCGAACGTGGGCACATGCTCGGCCTGCACGGCGCAGCACCAGCACAACAGTATTCCAAGCCAGCGTTTCATCCCTGATTCCCAACACGTCCATTGATAAGGGGCGCGATGGTACCGCAGGCTTCACGCCTTGTCCGCCGAATGACAACGCTTGAAGCGTGCCTCCAGGTTGCGGTCGGGCATGGCATGGGTGCGCAGCGCCGAAAGGGTCTGCTCGACATAGTCGCGGGTGGTGCCGTAGCGACCCTTGGCGCTGGCCAGGATATGGCTGAGCAAGGTGTCGGGCAGGTTGCCGGCATAGCACGGCAAGTGCCGCTCCAGCACGAAGCCCAGTGCCTGCACCTTGCTGCCGTCCTCGAGGCGGCAGTTGAGCCAGTGCGGACGGTACGCCGGGTACGGCATCTCGCGCTGCCACAGCGCCAGCAATGAATCCTCCAGGCGCTCTTCGGGCAGCCGATAGGCAAAGCCGCTGCACGAGCCACCACGGTCCAGACCGAACACCAGCCCCGGGCACTCCGGAGTGCCGCGGTGCTCGTGGGACCACAGGTACAGGCCGCGATGATAGCCATGCACGCGTGCGCGCCGGCGCTCGGCCGCGCTGCATTCCGGTCGCCAGATCAGCGAGCCATAGGCAAACAGCCAGACCGGGCCGCCCTGATGGCGGGACATGGTGTGATCAACCGATTGTCGAAGTTGCTCGTGGGTCAGTTGCTGACCGAAGTCGAGCACCGGAGGGTACGCCAAACTCGAGGGTGCAGTTTCAATTGCCGACATGATCGCCGCCAGAATTCCTCGTGAACTACTGAAGTGGCCCACTGTAAAGTCATTGCACTAACAATACATCGACCGTACGGCAGATGGCCGCTCGAATACAAGCCCCCGTTGCAAACAAAGCCCCCAGCACCGGGGCTTTCAGGCCTGCTGTTTCAAGTGTAGTAATAGTTTTTGGCGGTGCTTGCAATAATTAACGCGACCAGCACTTATAACCAACGAGGCACAATCGGGTTATTTGAATCGGCGCGTTATTGCAACGCGCCGTTATTACCTAAGTTAGCCGCGCGGGGCATAAGCGAATACATCGGCGCGCATCTGGTGTGCGTCCATGCCAGCGTCCACCAGGGCATCGAGGGTGGCGTAGATCATGGTGGGCGAGCCACTGGCATACACGTGCACGCCCGCAAGGTCGGCAATGTCTTCGCACACGGCCTCGTGCAGCAGTCCGCAGCGCCCCTCCCAGCCGCACAAGTCGCTCACTACCTTGTGCAGGAACAGGTTGGGCAGCGTTGCCCACTCGTCCCAGTGCTCGATCTGATAGAAGTCTTCCGGGCGGCGCACTCCCCAGTACAGGTGCACCGGGTGCTTGAAGCCGCTGGCCCGGCAATGTTCGATCAGGCTGTGCATCTGCGCCATGCCGGTACCGGCAGCAATCAGTACCAGCGGCCCGTCCGGCAGTTCGGCCAGGTGCGTGTCGCCAAACGGCAGCTCCACCCGCGCCATGCGGTTGCGCTGCAACTGTGCGATCAGTTCCAGTGCACTGCTCTCGCGGGCCAGCACGTGCAGCTCCAGGTCACGCCCGCTGTGTGGCGCCGAGGCCAGCGAGAACGCGGCCTTGTCGCCAGCTTCGCGCTCGATCATCAGGTACTGCCCGGCGTGGTAGCGCGGCGGCTTGCCGGCCGGCGCGCGCAGACGCACGCGCCACACGTCGCCGCCCACCTCGACACATTCGCTCAACTGGCAGGCCAGCTTGCGCACCGGCAGCTCGCCCAGGGCCAACACGCCATCCCACAGCAACACGCAATCCTCCAGCGGCTCGGCGATGCAGGTGTACAGCTCGCCATGGTCCTTCACCTCGCCATCCTGGCGCACACGGCCTTCCACCAGCAGTGCCGCGCACACATGGCAATTGCCATTGCGGCAGCTCTGCGGGCAGTCATAGCCCAGACGACGGGCCCCATCCAGTATGCGCTCACCAGGGTTCAGTGCCAGCACCGCCCCGGAGGGCTGCAAGGTAACCTGCATCAGTCTATTCCCAACTGTGTCCACAGCTCATCGATGCGTCGGGTGACGGCCTCGTCCTTGACGATGACACGCCCCCACTCGCGGGTGGTTTCGCCCGGCCACTTGTGGGTGGCATCCAGGCCCATCTTCGAGCCCAGGCCGGAAACCGGCGAGGCGAAGTCCAGGTAGTCGATCGGCGTGTTGTCGATCATCACGGTATCGCGCTTGGGGTCCATGCGCGTGGTGATGGCCCAGATCACGTCGTTCCAGTCCCGCGCGTTGATGTCGTCGTCGGTGACGATCACGAACTTGGTGTACATGAACTGGCGCAGGAACGACCACACCCCCAGCATCACGCGCTTGGCGTGCCCTGGGTACTGTTTTTTCATGGTGACCACCGCCATGCGGTACGAGCAGCCTTCAGGCGGCAGGTAGAAGTCGGTGATCTCGGGGAACTGCTTCTGCAGGATCGGCACGAACACTTCGTTCAGCGCCACGCCCAGAATCGCCGGCTCGTCAGGCGGACGCCCGGTGTAGGTGCTGTGATAGATCGGCTTGGTGCGGTGGGTGATGCGCTCCACGGTGAACACCGGAAAGCTGTCGACCTCGTTGTAGTAGCCGGTGTGATCGCCATACGGGCCTTCGGGCGCCATCTCGCCGGGGTGGATCACGCCTTCGAGGATGATCTCGGCGGTGGCGGGCACCTGCAGGTCATTGCCGCGGCACTTGACCAGCTCGGTACGGTTGCCGCGCAGCAGGCCGGCGAAGGCGTACTCGGACAGGCTGTCGGGCACCGGGGTCACCGCGCCGAGGATGGTCGCCGGGTCGGCGCCCAGTGCCACGGCCACCGGGAACGGCTGGCCAGGGTGCTTCTCGCACCACTCGCGGTAGTCCAGCGCGCCGCCACGGTGGCTCAACCAGCGCATGATGACCTTGTTGCGGGCGATGACCTGCTGGCGATAGATACCCAGGTTCTGGCGGTCCTTGTTCGGACCTCGGGTCACGGTCAGGCCCCAGGTGATCAGCGGCGCCACGTCGCCCGGCCAGCAGTGCTGGATCGGCAGCGCGCCAAGATCGACGTCGTCACCTTCGATCACCACGTCGTGGCAGGGCGCATCCTTGACCACCTTGGGCGCCATCGAGATGACCTTCTTGAAGATCGGCAGCTTCGACCAGGCGTCCTTCAGCCCCTTGGGCGGCTCGGGCTCCTTGAGGAAGGCCAGCAGCTTGCCGATCTCGCGCAGTTCGCTGACCGACTCGGCGCCCATGCCCATGGCCACGCGCTCCGGGGTGCCGAACAGGTTGCCCAGCACCGGGATGTCGAAACCGGTAGGGTTCTCGAACAGCAACGCCGGGCCCTTGGCACGCAGGGTGCGGTCGCAGACCTCGGTCATTTCCAGGATCGGGGAGATGGGGACCTGAATGCGCTTGAGTTCGCCGCGCTGTTCCAGGCCGCGGATAAAGTCGCGCAAATCGCGATACTGCATGCGGGAGCCTCGTGTTCGCCGTAGCGGTCGGGGTGCAAAGTGTAGCGCCGAACCCCGCCCGCCAGAATAGACAATGTACAGATAGCAAAAAGCCGGGTTTCCCCGGCTCTTGCGTACCGCCCGTGTTACTTGCGCTTCATCGACAGGAAGAACTCGTCGTTGGTCTTGGTCTGCTTGAGCTTGTCGACCAGGAACTCGATGGCAGCGATCTCGTCCATCGGGTGCAGCAGCTTGCGCAGGATCCACATGCGCTGCAGCTCGTCGTCGGCGGTCAGCAGCTCTTCGCGACGGGTACCCGAACGGTTGATGTTGATGGCCGGGAACACGCGCTTCTCGGCAATGCGACGGTCCAGGGGCAGTTCCATGTTGCCGGTACCCTTGAACTCTTCGTAGATCACTTCGTCCATCTTCGAGCCGGTCTCGACCAGCGCGGTGGCGATGATGGTCAGCGAACCGCCTTCCTCGATGTTACGTGCAGCACCGAAGAAACGTTTCGGCTTCTCCAGGGCGTGGGCGTCGACACCACCGGTCAGCACCTTGCCGGAGCTCGGGATCACGGTGTTGTAGGCACGGGCCAGACGAGTGATCGAGTCGAGCAGGATGACCACGTCCTTCTTGTGCTCGACCAGGCGCTTGGCCTTCTCGATGACCATCTCGGCCACTTGCACGTGACGGGTTGGCGGCTCGTCGAAGGTGGAGGCGACCACTTCGCCGCGCACGGTGCGCTGCATCTCGGTCACTTCTTCCGGGCGCTCGTCGATCAGCAGCACGATCAGGTGGCACTCGGGGTTGTTGCGGGTGATGTTGGCCGCGATGTTCTGCAGCATGATGGTCTTGCCCGCTTTCGGCGGGGCGACGATCAGGCCGCGCTGGCCCTTGCCGATCGGCGCGCACAGGTCGATGACGCGACCGGTGAGGTCTTCGGTGGAACCGTTGCCGGCTTCCATCTTCAGGCGCTTGTTCGGGAACAACGGCGTCAGGTTTTCGAAGAGGATCTTGTTCTTCGCGTTTTCCGGACGGTCGTAGTTGATGGTGTCGACCTTGAGCAGCGCGAAGTAGCGCTCGCCTTCTTTGGGCGGGCGGATCTTGCCGACGATGGTGTCACCGGTACGCAGGTTGAAGCGACGAATCTGGCTGGGCGAGACATAGATGTCATCCGGGCCGGCCAGGTACGAAGCGTCAGCCGAACGCAGGAAGCCGAAACCGTCCTGGAGAATCTCCAGCACGCCGTCACCGGAGATTTCCTCGCCGCTTTTCGCGTGCTTTTTCAACAGGGAGAAAATCACGTCCTGCTTGCGCGAACGGGCCATATTTTCTATGCCCATCTGTTCGGCCAATTCGAGCAGATCGGTAATCGGCTTTTGCTTGAGTTCAGTCAGATTCATAAGGGGAATGACGTAATCATGTAAGAAGGGGGAATTAAGCTTCTGGCTTAATGAAGCCGCGCCGCAGAGAAGGCGACAGGATCGCGTACTAATTCGAATTGAGGTGCGTCGGCGACGGCGTGCAGGGGGCACTGAAAGAAACAGTGCGAGGCCGAATGTATCACTTGCATTTTCTGGCGTCTAGTCACCAGACAGAGAAAAGCCCCGACGAATGCGGGGCTTTTTTCGACTCAGATATTGGCGTCGAGGAACGCCTGCAGCTGAGACTTGGACAATGCGCCGACCTTGGTCGCCTCGACATTGCCGTTCTTGAACAGCATCAGCGTAGGGATGCCACGCACGCCGTGCTTGGCTGGGGTTTCCTGGTTTTCGTCGATGTTCAGCTTGGCGACGGTCAGTTTGCCCTCGTAGGTAGCGGCGATGTCGTCCAGAACCGGAGCGATCATTTTGCATGGGCCGCACCATTCAGCCCAGTAGTCGACCAGCACCGGACCTTCAGCCTTGAGCACGTCGGCTTCGAAGGTGGCGTCGGTGACGTGTTTGATAAGATCGCTGCTCATGGAAGTCTCCAAGGTCGTAAGCAAAAAAACGTGGCCCATCATAGCCGCCATCGCCGTAGACAGGAAGCCACGCGCGATTGACTGTAACTATAGTTGTGCGAGACGTTGCATATCGACTGTCACACAAAAGTCATAAAAAAGACTCGCAACTGCGTCAGGTCAAGCCTTGCCACACTGCGCGTTGGCGTCGGCGGCGGATCGTGGCACGATTGCCGGGTTATCGACCGAGAACCCATCACCATGCCGCAAAACCCAGCCAAGAATCTGTCCCTGATAGCCGCCATCGACCTGGGCTCCAACAGTTTTCACATGGTCGTGGCCAAGGCCCACCACAACGACATTCGCATCCTGGAGCGGTTGGGGGAAAAGGTTCAGCTGGCCGCCGGCATCGACGAAGAGCGCCAGCTCAGCGAAGAGTCCATGCAACGCGGGCTCGACTGTCTCAAGCGCTTCGCCCAGCTGATCAACGGCATGCCTGACGGCGCGGTGCGCATCGTCGGCACCAACGCCTTGCGCGAAGCGCGCAACCGCGGCGAATTCATCCGCCGCGCCGAAGCCATTCTCGGACACCCGGTGGAGGTGATTTCCGGCCGTGAAGAAGCACGCCTGATCTACCTGGGCGTCTCCCACACCCTGGCCGACACCCCCGGCAAGCGCCTGGTGGCCGACATCGGCGGCGGCAGTACCGAATTCATCATCGGCCAGCGCTTCGAGCCCCTGCTGCGCGAAAGCCTGCAGATGGGCTGCGTTAGCTTCACCCAGCGTTACTTTCGCGACGGCAAGATCACCCCGGCGCGCTATGCCCAGGCCTACACCGCCGCGCGCCTGGAGCTGATGAGCATCGAGAATGCCCTGCACCGCCTGACCTGGGATGAAGCCATCGGCTCCTCGGGCACCATCCGCGCCATCGGCCTGGCCCTGAAGGCCGGCGGCATGGGCAACGGCGAGGTCAACGCCGAAGGTCTGGCCTGGCTCAAGCGCAAACTGTTCAAGCTGGGCGATACCGACAAGATCGATTTCGAAGGGGTCAAGCCCGACCGGCGCACCATCTTCCCGGCGGGCCTGGCGATCCTGGAGGCGATCTTCGACGCGCTGGAACTGCAACGCATGGACCACTGCGAAGGTGCCCTGCGCGAAGGCGTGCTGTACGACCTGCTGGGCCGCCACCACCACGAAGACGTGCGCGAGCGCACCCTGACCTCGCTGATGGAGCGCTACCACGTCGACCAGGGCCAGGCGGCACGGGTCGAGCGCAAGGCGCTGCATGCCTTCGACCAGGTGGCCAAGGCGTGGGATCTTGAAGACGGGATCTGGCGCGAACTGCTGGGCTGGGCGGCCAAGGTGCACGAAGTGGGCCTGGACATCGCCCACTATCATTACCACAAGCACGGCGCCTACCTGATCGAGCACTCCGACCTGGCCGGCTTCTCCCGTGAAGACCAGCAGATGCTGGCACTGCTGGTGCGCGGGCACCGGCGCAACATCCCCAAGGACAAGTTCGCCGAATTCGGCGACGACGGCGTGAAGCTGATTCGTCTGTGCGTGCTGCTGCGCTTCGCGATCCTGTTCCACCACATCCGCGGCACCCAGCAGATGCCGACGGTCAAGCTGCATGCCGCCGGTCAGAGCCTGGATGTGGAGTTCCCGGCCGGCTGGCTGGAACAGAACCAGCTGACCCAGGCCGATTTCGGCCTGGAAGCCGAATGGCTGGCCCGGGTCGGCTTTACCCTCAGCGTACGATAAGCACCGGGTTGCTCAGGCGCTCAAGCAGAGTGGCCTGGGCACTGCGCGGGTTCTGGTTGCCGGTCGGCGTGCTGCGCACATAGCGGCCGTCCGACTGCAGCAGCCACGCGTGGGTGTTGTCGGTCAGGTACCCCTCCAGCTCCTTCTTCACCCGCAGGATCAGCTTCTTGCCCTCCACCGGGAAGCAGGTCTCGACACGCTTGTCGAGGTTGCGCTCCATCCAGTCGGCACTGGAAAGGAACATCTGCTCTTCCCCGCCATTGAGGAAGTAGAACGCCCGGGTGTGTTCCAGGAAACGCCCGATGATCGAGCGCACGTGGATGTTGTGCGAAACGCCCGGAATGCCCGGACGCAGGCAGCACATGCCACGCACCACCAGGTCGATGCGCACGCCCGACTGGCTGGCCTTGTACAACGCCTTGATGATCTTGGGGTCGGTCAGCGAGTTGAACTTGGCGATGATGTGCGCCGGCTTGCCTTCCAGGGCGAACTGGGTCTCGCGCGCGATCATGTCGAGCATGCCCTTCTTGAGGGTGAACGGCGCGTGCAGCAGCTTCTTCATGCGCAGGGTCTTGCCCATGCCGATCAGCTGGCTGAACAGCTTGCCGACGTCCTCGCACAAGGCGTCGTCGGAGGTCAGCAGGCTGTAGTCGGTGTACAGGCGGGCGTTGCCGGCGTGGTAGTTGCCGGTACCCAGGTGCGCATAACGCACGATCTCGCCGGCCTCGCGCCGCAGAATCAGCATCATCTTGGCGTGGGTCTTGAACCCGACCACGCCATAGATCACCACCGCACCCGCCGCTTGCAGGCGGCTGGCCATCTGCAGGTTGGACTCTTCGTCGAAACGCGCGCGCAGTTCGATCACTGCGGTGACCTCCTTGCCGTTACGCGCCGCATCCACCAGCGCGTCGACGATCTCGGAGTTGGCGCCGCTGCGGTACAGGGTCTGGCGCACGGCCAGCACGTGCGGGTCTTTCGCCGCCTGACGCAGCAGGTCGACCACCGGGGTGAACGACTCGAAGGGGTGCATCAGCAGGATGTCCTGCTTGCTGATGACACTGAAAATGTTCTCGCTGTTCTGCAACAGCTTGGGAATTGCCGGGGTGAACGGGGTGTACTGCAGCTCCGGGTGGCTGTCCAGGCTGGTGATGCTGAACAGGCGCGTGAGGTTGACCGGGCCATTGACCTGATACACCTCGTGCTCGCTCAGGCTGAACTGCTTGAGCAGGTAATCGGACAGGTGCTTGGGACAGGTATCGGCCACTTCCAGGCGCACCGCATCGCCATAGCGACGCGAGAACAGCTCGCCACGCAGGGCACGGGCCAGGTCTTCGACGTCCTCGGAGTCCAGCGCCAGGTCGGCGTTGCGGGTCAGACGGAACTGGTAGCAGCCCTTGACCTTCATGCCCTGGAACAGGTCGTCGGCGTGCGCATGGATCATCGACGACAGGAACACGTAGTTGTCGCCGGGGCCACCGACGTCTTCCGGCACCTTGATCACCCGCGGCAGCAGACGCGGCGCCGGAATGATCGCCAGGCCCGAATCACGGCCGAACGCATCGATGCCTTCGAGCTCGACGATGAAGTTCAGGCTCTTGTTCACCAGCAGCGGGAACGGGTGGGTCGGGTCCAGGCCGATCGGGGTAATGATCGGTGCGATCTCGTCGCGGAAGTAGCGGCGCACCCAGGTCTTGAGCTTGGTGGTCCAGTGACGCCGGCGGATGAAGCGAATCTGGTGCTTTTCCAGCTCCGGCAGCAGCACGTCGTTGAGGATCGCGTACTGGCGGTCCACTTCGCTGTGCACCAGCTCGCTGATGCGCGCCAGCGCCTGGTGCGGCTGCAGGCCGTCGGCGCCGGCCTGCTCGCGAGCGAAGGTGATCTGCTTCTTCAGGCCCGCCACACGAATTTCGAAGAACTCATCCAGGTTGCTGGAAAAGATCAGCAGGAACTTCAGTCGCTCCAGCAGCGGGTAGGACTCGTCCAGCGCCTGCTCCAGCACGCGGATGTTGAACTGCAGCTGGGACAATTCGCGATGGATGTACAGGCTGCTGTCGTCCAGGCCCGGCACGGCAATCGCCGGCACCGCCGGGGCCGGAGCCACCACGGGCGCCTCGGCTTCGACCACCGGCGCGGGCTCGAGGTCCGGCGGGGTTTCGACCAGTTGCTCGGGCACCGGCTGGGCATCCTTCACTTCGACTTCGGTAAGTGCTTCGTTATTCATCTAGCGTTCCTGAAGGGCGTTACTGCCCTCTCATCAATTGTGCGGCGCGAACAGCGAAATAGGTCAGGATGCCGTCGGCGCCCGCCCGTTTGAAAGCGGTGAGGGATTCGAGGATAACCCCTTCCGAGAGCCAGCCGTTCTGGATCGCGGCCATGTGCATCGCGTACTCGCCACTGACCTGGTAGACGAAGGTCGGCACCTTGAACTCGTCCTTGACCCGCGCAAGGATATCCAGATACGGCATGCCTGGCTTGACCATTACCATGTCGGCGCCTTCGGACAGGTCGGCGGCCACTTCATGCAGGGCCTCGTTGGTGTTGGCCGGGTCCATCTGGTACGAGGCCTTGTTGGCCTTGCCCAGGTTCAGCGCCGAGCCGACCGCGTCGCGGAACGGGCCGTAGTAGGCGCTGGCATACTTGGCCGAGTAGGCCATGATGCGCACGTTGACATGACCGGCCAGCTCCAGGGCTTCACGGATCGCCTGGATCCGCCCGTCCATCATGTCCGACGGGGCCACCACCTGGGCGCCGGCCTCGGCATGCGACAGCGCCTGGCGCACCAGGGCGTCGACGGTGATGTCGTTCTGGACGTAGCCTTCCTCGTCGAGGATACCGTCCTGGCCGTGGGTGGTGAACGGGTCCAGTGCCACGTCGGTGATCACCCCCAGCTCCGGGAAGCGGTCGCGCAGGGCGCGGGTGGCGCGCTGGGCAATACCGTCCGGGTTGTAGGCTTCGGCGCCATCCAGCGACTTCCTGTCCAGCGGGGTCACCGGGAACAGGGCCAGGGCCGGAATACCCAGCTTCACCCACTCCTCGGCGGCCTGCAGCAGCAGGTCGATGCTCAGGCGCTCCACGCCGGGCATCGAGGCGACTTCCTCGCGACGGTTTTCGCCGTCCAGCACGAACACCGGCAGGATCAGGTCGTCAACAGTCAGTGTGGTTTCGCGCACCAGGCGACGGGAAAAGTCGTCACGGCGGTTGCGACGCAGGCGAGTGGCAGGAAACAAACGGTTAGCGGGGGTAAAGCTCACGGCAGACTCCTGAGCCCGCGCAGGCGGGCGAGCGCGACAGTTATAAGCAGCCATTATGACGCCCGTATGACGACCTGAGGCAACCCTGCGACTTATGGACGCATTCATTCTCCTTGTAGGAAATGTTCACGTCGAGACACATTTGGACACTTTCCCTAAAGCCTCCCAGGGGGTAGGCTGCGCGTTCATTTCGCCAGCACCCAGAAAATGCTTGAACAATTCCTGCAGGATTTCGGCTATTTTGCCCTTTTTCTAGGCACCTTTTTTGAAGGTGAGACCATACTGGTTCTCGCCGGATTTCTTGCGTTCCGTGGCTACATGGATATCAACATGGTGGTGCTGGTTGCCTTCTTCGGCAGCTATGCCGGCGACCAGCTGTGGTACTTCATGGGGCGTCGTCACGGGCGCAAGCTGCTGGCGCGCAAGCCGCGCTGGCAGATGATGGGGGACCGTGCGCTGGAGCACATCCGCCGCCACCCCGACATCTGGGTGCTGAGTTTCCGTTTCGTCTACGGCCTGCGCACGGTGATGCCCGTGGCCATCGGCCTGTCCGGCTACCCGCCGCGCCGCTACCTGCTGCTCAACGGCATCGGTGCCGCAGTATGGGCACTGGCCCTGGGCGCGGCCGCCTACCACTTCGGCGCCATCCTCGAAGGGCTGCTGGGCAACGTGAAGAAGTACGAGCTGTGGGTACTCGGTGCCCTGGTGGTACTGGGCGCCCTGCTGTGGCTGCGCCGGCGCTTCAAGGCCGCGCGCATTGCCCGCCAGGAAGCCGCCGAGGCCCAGGCCGAACAGGCGCGGGCCCAGGCCCGGGAGCAGCACACTGGCGAAGGTGGCGACCGGCCATAGGCCTGGCTGCTCGCTCTCACGACTGAACACTCCCCCTGCATTGCGATCTATGTAGAGAGCCTGGCGAGAATGGCCAAATCAGGGGACATTTAGCGCCTTGAACGGGAGTAGTGAGCATGACCAAGAAAAAAGTTGCGGTGATCCTTTCCGGTTGCGGTGTGTACGACGGTGCCGAAATTCACGAGAGCGTCATCACCCTGCTGCGCCTTGACCAGCGTGGCGCCCAGGTGCAGTGCTTTGCACCGAACATCGCGCAGATGCATGTGATCAACCACCTTACCGGCGCAGAGATGCCCGAAACGCGCAACGTGCTGGTGGAGTCGGCGCGCATTGCGCGCGGCGAGGTCAAGGACCTGCGTGAAGCGAATGCGGACGACTTCGACGCACTGATCGTGCCCGGTGGCTTCGGCGCTGCGAAAAACCTCTCCAACTTCGCCGTGGAAGGCGACAAATGCTCGGTCAACCCCGATGTGCTCGAACTGGCCGAAGCCTTCGCCGAAGCGGGCAAGCCGGTGGGCCTGATCTGCATTTCGCCGGCCCTGGCGGCCAAGATCTACGGGCCAGGCGTGGTCTGCACCATCGGCAACGATGCCGACACCAGCGCGGCTGTGGTCAAGATGGGCGGCACCCATGAAGAATGCGATGTGCACGACATCGTCGAAGACACTCAGCGCAAGCTGGTCAGCACCCCCGCCTACATGCTGGCGCAGAGCATCGGCGAGGCGGCGGGCGGGATCTACAAGCTGGTCGACCGGGTTCTGGAACTGACCCACGAGGCCGACTGAGGCATCACTGCGGGTAGGCGCGTGCCAACCGCGTGAGAATGCGGTCCAGCGCATTGGCGAAGGCCTGTTTCTCACGCTCGCCGTAGGGCGCCTGCCCACCACCGACCTGGCCCTGCTCGCGCAGGTCGGTGAACAGGTTGCGCACCGCCAGCCGCTCGCCCATGTTGCGCTCGTCGAATTCGCGGCCACGCGGATCGAGCGCGGCCACCCCCTTCTTGACCAGCCGATCGGCCAGCGGCACATCGCTGCAGATCACCAACTCGCCGGGCACGGCGTGTTCCACCAGGTAGTCGTCGGCAGCATCCGGCCCACTGGGCACCACGATGAGCCTGACGCAGGCAAAGGCCGGCTTGATCTGGCCCTGACCGGCGACCAGCACCACCTCGAACTGGCGCTTGAGGGCAAATTTGACCAGTTGGTCCTTGGCCGCCTTGGGGCAGGCATCGGCGTCGATCCAGACACGCATGGTTGGGTTATCCACCGCAAAGAGAACAAGGGGCACAGTATCCCTGCATTGGCGCGGCGTTGCAGCATTCGCCGACAAGCCAGCGCAGGGGCCCTCGATCAGTGCACCGAAACCCGCCGCCCTGCCAGCCAGCTGCGCCCGTACAACACTGCAATGGCCACCAGCGCCAACGCCTGCGCAGCCAGCGAATACGCATCGGCATGAATCCCCAGCCAGTCGAAGTCGAAGAACGGCACTGGCCGCGTACCGAACACCCCCGCCTCCTGCAACGCCTTCACCCCATGCCCGGCGAACACCACCGACAACGCGCACAGCAGCGCCGCGTTGATGCTGAAGAACAGCGACAGCGGCAACTTCGCCGACCCGCGCAGAATCACCCACGCCAGCCCCACCAGCAGCACCAGCGCCGTCGCCCCGCCGGCCAGCACCGCATCGTGCGCCGCAGGCCCGGCCTGCAGCCACAGGGTTTCGTAGAACAGGATCACCTCGAACAGTTCGCGGTAAACCGAAAAGAACGCCAGCACGGCAAAGCCGAAGCGGCCGCCGCCCCCCACCAGGCTGCTCTTGATGTAGTCCTGCCAGGCCGCCGCATGGCGCCGGTCGTGCATCCACACCCCCAGCCACAGCACCATCACGCAGGCGAACAGGGCGGTGCAGCCCTCCAGCAGTTCACGCTGTGCGCCCCCCACGTCGATCACGTAGGCAGCCAGCGCCCAGGTGGCAAAGCCCGCCACCAACGCCAGCGCCCACCCCACGTTGACGCTGCGCACTGCCGACTGCTGCCCGGTATTGCGCAGGAAGGCCAGAATCGCCGCCAGCACCAGGATTGCCTCCAGCCCCTCGCGCAGCAGAATCAGCAGGCCGGAGATGAAGCTCAGCGACCAACTCAGGCCATCGCCACCCAGCAGCTTGGCCGATGCTTCGAGCTTGGCCTTGGCCGCCGCCAGGCGTTGCGTCACCTGCTCCACCGGCAAGCCGTCCTGCAACCCCTGGCGGTAGGCCATCAGGGCCTTTTCGGTGTTCTTGCGCAGGTTGGCATCGACGTTGTCCAGGGCGCTTTCCACCAGCTCGAAGCCCTCCAGGTACGCCGCCACCGACAAGTCGTAGGCCTGCTCGTGGTCGCCGGCACGATAGGCGGCCAGGCTCTGTTCGAGGGTGGTGGCGGTGTAGTCGATCAGTTGGCCAGGGCCGCGTTGCGCCGCTGGCGGCTTGGCGCGCTGGGCGCGAAAGGCGGCCGCCGCCTCGCCACCCTGGGTGTCACGCACCTGCGCCGGGGTGAGCTGCGCCAGCTCGGCCAGGCTGAAGCGCCGGTCGGTCTGCACAGCACCAGGCTCGGCGCTGAAGCCGGCAATGTAGCTGGCCACGTCCCAGCGCTGGCGCTCGTCGAGCTGGTCGGCGAACGCCGGCATGTCGCTGCCCTCGATGCCCTGCTCCATCACCCGGTACAGCTCGGCCAGGCTCAGGGTGTCGAGTCGCGCCGCCTGGCGCAGATCGCCCGGCGATGGTTCCAACCCCAACCCCGCCGGCCCATCGCCGGCGCCGCCGTCACCGTGGCACACCGAACAGTGCTGGGCGTACAGCGGTGCACCGCGGGCCGGGTCCGGGGTAATCAGCGGCGCTTGCGGCGCGGCACTGCTCAAGGCACTGCCCAGGGCCAGCAGCGACCCTAGCAGCCAGGCGAACACACGGGGGCGGGGCATCATGGGAGCCAATCTCGAACAGGAATGAGGAGGATTGCATTGTTCACTTCCACTTGCGCCGGCTCAAGCACCACCCGGAAGTTTCATGAAAAATTTTGAAACAAGTTTATCTCCTACCCCGGGAATCGACTTATTCCTACACCACACGGGAAATGTGACTACTGGCACATCCAAGAAAAAATGAAGCACAAGGCCATTAATTAGCCAGTCATTGCGTCTATAATGCCGCGCCTTTCGTTATAGCGAATGGAAATACAGGCTCCTCTGCTAAGAGGATTTGGAACTAGCGTCCAAAGGGATCACCGCCACTCGCCGGCGCCTAACGTCACTTTTCAGGGAAGAGATTCAAGATGGCCTCCCGTGTCCTCACCGTCGCCACGCTGTGCGCGATCATCCAACTGACGGGCTGCGCAGCGTTTCGCAGCTACGACAGCGAACTCCAGGAAACCAACCAGCAGCTGGCCAGCGGCAACGTCGACGCGGCCCTGGCCCTGCTGGAAAAGAACAACAAGGGTGAGGACAAGGACCTTCTCTACTACTTCGAGAAAGGCGAACTGCTGCGCTCCAAGGGCGACCTGAGCGGCAGCCAGGATGCCTGGCGCGAAGCCGATAGCGTGGTGTTCAAGTGGGAAGAGTCGGTGAAGCTGGACACCGCCAAGTACCTGAGCCAGTTCGGCAGCTACCTGGTCAACGACAAGGTGCGCCGCTACGAAGGCTACGACTACGAAAAAGTCATGCTGACCACCCAGATGGCCCTGAACCTGCTGGCGCAGAATGATTTCGACGGTGCCCGCACCGAAATCAAGAAAACCCACGAACGTGAGGCCGTGATCGCCGAGCTGCGCGACAAGGAATACCTCAAGCGCGAAGAAGAGGCCGAGAAGGAAGGCGTCAAGACCGAGTACAAGGACCTGCAGGGCTACCCGGTGGCCGCCCTGGACGCGCCTGAAGTGGTCGGCCTGAAGAACAGCTACCAGAGTGCGTTCAGCCACTACCTGTCCGGCTACGTATACGAAGCACTGGGCGAAAAAGGCCTGGCTGCACCGGGCTACCGCAAGGCGGCCGAACTGCGCCCGAACACCGCGCTGCTCGAGCGTGCGCTGCTCGACCTCGACAAGCCTGCCGCCAAGGGCGCCGACAGCGACGTGCTGATCGTGGTGCAGAGCGGCCTGGCGCCGGCCCGCGACTCGGTGCGCATCCCCCTGCCCCTGCCAATCAGCGGCAATCTGGTGATCACCCCGCTGTCGTTCCCGATCATCAAGGAAGACACCTCCACCGCGCACTTCAGCGAGATCTACCTGAACGACAAGACCCTCTCGCTGACCGCGCTCAACAGCACCACCGCCATGTCGCGCCGCGCGCTGCGTGACGACATGCCAGGCATCATCCTGCGCACCAGCGTGCGCGCCATCACCCGTGGCGTGGCGCAAAAGCAGCTCAACGACGTCAACCCGCTGGCTGGTCTGGCCGTGGGCATCGCCTCGGCCGTCACCGAAGGCGCCGACACCCGCACCTGGCGCACCCTGCCGGACGACACCCTGGTTGCCCGCGTGCGCCTGGCCCAGGGCGAGCACCAGCTGAGCCTGCCGTCGAACCTGGGCGGCAGCAAGATCGCCGTGAAGATCGATCGCCCCTATCAGGTCGTGGCCCTGCGCGTCGTGGGCAACCGCGTCTACGCCGGTGGCCCGGCCCTGCAAGTCACCCAGCCTGCGCCGGCCGCCGCCGTCGCAAGCCTCAAGTAAGCCAAGGAATCGCCATGCGCCTCAAGCTTCTCGCCGCGCTCGCCACCGCCACCCTGCTGGCCGGCTGCGCCACCCCACCACCGCCCGCACCGGGCAGCGCCGCCAGCAAGGTGGTCGTGATGGGCAAACTGAGCAACATCGATATCGGCCCGATGCGGGTTGCCCGCGAAAACGGCTTCATGACCGTCAAGGTCTCGCTGACCAACACCAGCCGCAGCAACAAGACGATGTTCTATCGCTTTGCCTGGCTGGGCAACGACGGCTTCCCGGTCGCCAGCGAAGAAAGCTGGAAGACCCTGAGCCTGTACGGCTCGCAGTCCACCGTACTGCCAGCGATTGCCCCGGTCCCCCAGGCCACTGACTTCCGCATTGAAGTCCAGGCCCAGTAATTTTCAATTTTCAGGAGATGCTCAACATGATGTTCGCTCGTTTTTCCCTGCTGGCCGTAGTGGTCGCGCTGGCCAGCGGCTGCGCCAACAACTCCCCTGTACTGGGCGGCAAGAACATTGGCTACGGCGACAGCAAGGCCGTTGAACTGGTCACCAACGAGTTCGGTTCCACCGACCTGCAGATGATCGCCGAAAGCATGACCCGCTCGCTGGCCCAGTCCGGCATCCTGCAGGGCCGTCCGGTGGTTCAGGTCTACGACGTGAAGAACAAGACCAGCGAGTACATCGATACCCGCGAGATCACCACCTCGATCAAGACCCAGCTGATGAAGACCGGCACCGCCCGCTTCGCCAGCGACAACAACCAGATGCAGAGCCAGGTCGACCAGCTCAAGCTGCAGAACCAGAGCGGCCTGTACAAGAAGAACACCGTGGCCAAGACCGGCAACATGATCGCTGCCAAATACCGCCTGGAAGGGTCGATCAGCTCGATCGTCAAGCGCAGCAGCGACTACAAGGACGTGTTCTACAAGTTCAGCCTGCAGCTGATCGACGTGGAAAGCGGCCTGGCCGAGTGGATGGACGAAAAAGAAATCCGCAAGACCACGGAGCGCTAAGCAATGCGTGCATGGATGGGCATCATCGGCCTGGCTTGCGCGTTCGGCGTGCAAGCGGCCCCCAAGGTAGCGGTCACCGACCTGGCTTATCAGGAGCGCGTGGAGCAGTACATCCACATGGTCTCGGCGAGCAGCAACTCGAATGCGAGCATGTACCACGCCAACGCGTCGTCCAGCTACAGCGAATTCGAAAGCAGCCAGAGCTACATCGAGCAGACCGAGCTGCGCAAGTTCAGCGGCGACATCAAGGGCGAGATCCTCAAGTCCGGCATGTTCCAGCTGGTGCAGGGCACGCCGTACACGGCCAAGGCCAAGCAGGACGTGTATGACGTGATCGCGCGGATCAAGGCGGGCAACTACAAGGGCGCCGACTACGTACTGTTCGGCACCCTGTCGGATATCGACTTCCAGCGCGATATCACCTCGATCGACAACACCAACAGCTACTCGGCGATCCTGGGCCTGACCCTGGTGGCCGATTTCAGCCTGATCAACACCCGTACCTATGAGATCACCTCGGCGTTCACCGCCATGGGTGAAGGCCAGGACACCAAGCTGGTGAACAGCCAGGACGTGCGGGTCAGCCTGAACCGTCCGCGGGTGGTGCGTGAAGTGTCCAAGGAACTGGGCATGGATGTGGCCAGACAGCTCAAGGAGCAGCTGGTGGGTGTGATGCCGGATCAGGAACGTGCGCCGATGCGCAACAACCTGCCGCCGGATGAACCGGCGCAGATCTTGCGCTGAGCATGCAAAAGGCGACCTTCGGGTCGCCTTTTTTATTGGGTGTCTGTGCTGGCCTCTTCGCCGGCAACGCCGGCTCCCACAAGAACAGTGGTGAACCGCGATGGAAGGCGCAGCCTTCCGGTCTTAGACCGGCGCCCGGCGAATGGTCGCCAGCAATGTCGCCGCACCCAGGAACAACCCGGCAAACGTGCGGTTCATGCGCCGCTGCTGCCGGGGCGTGCGCAACAGGCGCAGCACCCGCGCCGCCAACCCGGTATAACCCGCCATCACCAGCAGGTCCACCGCCACCATGGTGCCGGCGATCGTCAGGTACTGCGGCAGCAGCTCGGCATGCGGATTGATGAACTGCGGCAGCACCGCAAGCATGAAGATCAGCGCCTTGGGGTTGCTGACGTTGACCAGAAAACCACGGAACACCAGGCTCAACGGCTTGCCGATGGGGCGTACCGTCGAGTCGTCGGCCAGGTCTGCCGGCAGCGCTCGCCACTGTTTCACGGCCAGGTAGATCAGGTAGGCAACGCCAAACCATTTGATGACCTGGAACGCGGTAGCCGAGGCAGCGAGTACCGCGCCCACGCCGGCGGCAATGATCGCGATCTGCATCACCAGCCCCAACTGCAGGCCCAGCGCGTTCCAGTAGCCGCGCCAGAAGCCGTACTGCAGGCCGCAGGACATGGACGCAATGGCCCCCGCCCCCGGCGAAAGACTGATTACCCAACAGGCAGCAAAAAAAGCCAACCACGTTTCCAGCGACATCACACACCTCGGCCCGGACCCTTGTTCAAGGGTTCCACGCTAATGCGCCGCTGAAAAAATCACCACATTTTTTTGCAGCCGGTGTTCAGGCCCCGGGTTTCGGGCTTTCGCTTACCACGGCCAGGCCGTCCGAACCGCGCCAGCGGCGCACGCTCTTCTGGAAGAACTGGCTGTTGGGCACCTGCACCAGTGCGCCGCCCGCCTCGGGCAGTTCGACCAGGGTGGTGAACAGCAGGTTGATCGCGGTCACGCGGCCCTTGACCCCCGGCTTGTCGAGTGTCTCGACCAGCTCGACAACGTCGCCGATGCGAAACGGCCCCACGGTGAAGATCAGCACCGCGCAGAGCAGGTTGGACAGTACGCTCCACATCGCGAAGAAGGCCACCGCCGCCACCGCGACAAAGCCCGACAGGGCCGTCCACAGCACCGTGGCCGAAACACCCAGGCGCTCCAGCACGAAGATCAGCGCGCTGCCCATGATCAGCCAGCGCAAGCCGCCGCGCAGCGGCACCATCAGCTCCGGCGGCAACGGGTAACGCTCGCTCAGGCGAGTCAGGCAGCGCGCCACCAGGCGTTGCAGCAGGTACGCCGCGACCAGGATCAGCAGTATCTGCAGGCCCATCCAGAAGGGGCCGATCCACTCGACCGGCAGCAATCCCTGCATCGACTCCATCAGGACAACGCCTCCAGCTCGGCCTGCATGCTTTCAAGCACTTCGAGCGCTTGCATCCAGGCTTCTTCCAGCTCGCCTTCGCGCACCTTCAGCTTGGCCTGGCGGGCCAGCAGCTCGCGCAGCTCGTCCTTGCGCGCCGCTTCATACAGCGCGCTGTCGCTCAGGCTGGCATCGACCCCGGCCAGCTCTTCATGCAACTTGGCCAGCTCGGCTTCGAGCTTGTCGGCCTGGCGCTTGTGCGGGGCCAGTTGCTGGCGCAACGCCGCCGCAGCCTGGCGCTGGGCCTTCTTGTCGGTCTTGTCGGGGTTGACCGGTGTGGTGCTGACCGGGGCATTGCGCTGACGATACTCGACCAGCCAGCGGGTGTAGTCGTCGAGGTCGCCATCGAAGGTCTCGACCTTGCCGTCTGCCACCAGCAGGAAGTCGTCGGTGGTGCTCTTGAGCAGGTGACGGTCGTGGGACACCACCAGTACCGCGCCACTGAACTCCTGCAGGGCCATGGTCAGTGCCAGGCGCATCTCCAGGTCCAGGTGGTTGGTCGGTTCGTCGAGCAGCAGCAGGTTGGGCCGCTCCCAGGCAATCAGCGCCAGGGCCAGGCGGGCCTTTTCGCCGCCGGAGAAGTTCAGCACCGGCTCGTCGATGCGCGCACCGCGAAAGTCGAAACCGCCGAGGAAGTCGCGCAGGGTCTGCTCGCGCTCGGTGGGGGCCAGGCGCTGCAGGTGCAGCAGGGGGCTGGCCTTGCTGTCCAGCGAATCGAGCTGGTGCTGGGCAAAGTAGCCCACCACCAGGTTCTCGCCGCGCACCAGGCGTCCGGCCAGCGGCTCCAGCTCGCCGGCCAGGTTCTTGATCAGGGTCGACTTGCCGGCGCCGTTGGGGCCCAGCAGGCCGATGCGCGCACCCGGGGTGAGCTGCAGCTTGACCTTCTCCAGCACGGTCTTTTCGCCATAGCCCAAGCGGGCTTCGGCAAGGTCGAGCAGCGGGCTGGAGATCTTCTCGGACTCGCGGAAGGTGAAGTCGAACGGCGAGTCGACATGCGCCGCCGAAAGCTCCTCCATGCGCTCCAGTGCCTTGATGCGGCTTTGTGCCTGGCGCGCCTTGGTGGCCTGGGCCTTGAACCGGGCGATGTACTTTTCCATGTGGGCGCGTTGCGCCTGCTGCTTCTCGTACGCCTGCTGCTGTTGCGCCAGGCGTTCGGCACGGGCGCGCTCGAAGGCGCTGTAGCCGCCGCGGTAGAGGGTCAGCTTGCACTGTTCCACGTGTGCCACGTGGTCGACCACCGCATCCAGGAAATCGCGGTCGTGGGAAATCAGCAGCAGCGTGCCGGGGTAGCTCTTGAGCCAGTCTTCAAGCCACAGGATCGCATCCAGGTCCAGGTGGTTGGTGGGCTCGTCGAGCAGCAGCAGGTCGCTGGGGCACATCAGTGCCTGGGCCAGGTTCAGGCGCATGCGCCAGCCGCCGGAGAAGTCGCCGACGCGCCGGTCCATCTGTTCGTTGCTGAAGCCCAGGCCGGCCAGCAGCTTGCGGGCGCGGGCATCGGCGGTATAACCGTCGGCGCTGTCGAGCTCCACATGCAGGCGGGCCAATGCATTGTTGTCGTGCGCGGCCTCGGCGGCTGCGAGCGCAGCCTGTACCTCGCGCAGGCGCACGTCGCCATCGAGCACATAGTCCACCGCCAGGCGATCGAGGGTATCGACCTCCTGGCGCATGTGCGCGATGCGCCAGTCGCCGGGCAGCTGGCATTCGCCCGAATCGGGCGTGAGCTCACCGCGCAGCAAGGCGAACAGGCTGGATTTGCCGGCGCCGTTGGCACCGATCAGGCCGGCTTTCTGGCCGGCGTGCAGGGTCAACTCGGCGCCTTCTAGCAGGCGCTGGGGACCACGCTGTAAAGTGAGGTTCGAAAGTCTGATCATAATGGCCGCGGAGTCTACCAGCTTCGATGGCAACTGGCGCGAGTAGGACCATGCACACCGACCTGTGGAATTTCGCTCTGCACCTGTACGCCCGGCCGGGCGTGGAAGCTGCCTGCCTGGCCTTGCAGGACGAAGGGGCCGATGTGTGCCTTCTGCTGTGCGGGGCGTGGCTTGAAGCCCGCAGGGCCGGGGTGACCCCCGAGCGCGTACAGCACCTGCAACAGCTGGCCGCTGCCTGGCAGCAGCATGTGGTGACACCGCTGCGTCAACTGCGCCGCCAATGGCGTGCAGACGCGCAGCACGACCCGCAGCTGGCGCACTTGCGCGGGCAGGTCAAGGCACTGGAACTGGAGGCGGAGCGAACATTGCTGGCGCGCCTGCAACAGGCTAGCGAAGGCTGGATGAATCAGGGTGTGGCAGGTGACTGGCTGGCCGTGCTGGCCCCCCAGGGCACCCGGCACCACGACGCGCTGCAGGTGCTGCGCGTCGTGGCGGTGGCGGATCAGGAAGCAGTCGAGGGCGACTGAGTCACTGGGGTCGTCACGGGTGCAGCGGCAGGCGAAGCAGCAGGTGCGGCTGTGGTGGCCGCAGCAGGTGCCGAAGTCGCCGGTTTGGCAGCAGCGGGTTTGGCGGCCGGCTTGGCGGGTGCGCGGGTAGCGGCGGGCTTGGCGGGGGCCTTGGCAGCAGCAGGCTTGGCAGCTGGCTTGGCCGGAGCCTTGGCAGCGGCGGGTTTGGCAGCTGGCTTGGCGGCTGCAGGTTTGGCAGGCGCCTTGGCCGCAGCAGGTTTGGCAGCTGGCTTGGCCGGAGCCTTGGCCGCAGCAGGTTTGGCAGCTGGCTTGGCGGGCGCCTTGGCAGCGGCAGGTTTGGCAGCTGGCTTGGCGGGGGCCTTGGCGGCTGCGGGTTTGGCAGCAGACCTTGCCGGAGCCTTGGCGGCTGCAGGTTTGGCAGCTGGCTTGGCCGGAGCCTTGGCAGCGGCTGGCTTGGCCGCGGCAGTTTTGGCCGCTGGCTTGGCGGCGGCTTTGGTAGCGGCTGGCTTGGCTGCAGCCTTGCGGGCCGGGGCCTTGGTGGCCGACTTGGCCGCTACCGGAGCAGCCTTGGCCGAACGCGAGGTCAGGGCCTTGGACGCTGCTTCCTGCACCTTGCCGACGCCTTGGGCGAGCTTCAGGCTTTCCTGCGCATCACGCTTGAGCTGCACGATGTACAGGCGGGTTTGCGACTGGCGATCCTTGAGCGAATCGAGCAGGGTTTCCAGTTCGCCTACGGCGCCCTTGGCCTTGTTCTGCGCCTTGTTCTTGCCGGCGACCGCAGCGTCCTGAAGTTTGAGACGCGACTTGTGAAGTTTTTCCTGCGCCTTGCCCCGTTGTTTTTCCAACTTGGCCAACAGTTTTTCAGCATCAGCCAGTGCTTGCGAGCAGGCACTTTCCAGATGCTCGAGCAAACTGCCCGAGAGTTGATGTAGCAGGTGTAATGGCGTACTGACTGGCTTCTTACTGGCCGACATGGCTTACCTCCTGGCTGACGAGAATGCGGCTCATACTAGACCTTCTGCTGCTACCGCCGCTAGGGCATGTTGACAGTAAGTAGGACGCCGCGTTGCATGCCTGGGCAAAGTTGTTATGGCTGCAGCTGCGCACAAGTGTAGATGCTGTTAAAAAGGCTGTCGGAATTTGCTCTATGCAAAGATTCATCCGGCCCTCACCATGCACTCAAACCACCTGGAGTGAGCCTGTGCCACGCTACCTGTTACTGCCCTTGCTGCTCGCCCTGCCCTGCGCATTCGCAGACACCACCGAGCCACCGGCAAGTGCTCACGACCTGTCCTATAGCGTCGGCGCCAGCCTGGGTGAACGGTTGCGCAACGAGATGCCCGAGCTGCAGCTCGATGCCTTGATCCAGGGGTTGCAACAGGCCTACGCGAACAAGCCCCTGGCAATCAGCCAGGCACGGCGCGAAGCGATTCTCAGCCAGCACGAGGCCCAGGCCAGCGAGGCCGCCGAGCAGTCGCAGGTGGAAATGCTGATGGCGGTGGAAACCCGTTACTTGGCCACCGAACGCGCCCGTGCCGGAGTACGAGAACTACCCGAAGGCGTACTGGTGACCGAACTGGTCAAGGGCAATGGTGCCTCACCCAGAGCCGATGGCCGGGTGCAGGTACGCTACGTCGGCAAGCTGCCCGATGGCAGCGTGTTCGACCAGAGCGAACAACCGCAGTGGTTCAGCCTCAAGAGTGTGATCGAGGGCTGGCAGGTGGCGTTGCCACAGATGGCTGTCGGGGCGAAATGGCGTGTGGTGATTCCGTCGGCCAAGTCCTACGGAGCCGATGGCGCAGGCGATCTGATTCCGCCATTCACGCCACTGATCTTCGAGATCGAACTACTGGGGGTTGCCGACTGAATGTCGGCAACGGAGGAGACAGGGGTCAGGCCTGGACGGCCTCTTCTTCCTTGTGCGCGTTGTGCAGCACTTCGATCAGGCAATCCTCAAGCTCGAAGCGCTCGTGGAGCAGGCTGCCCAGCTCGCTGAGCTTCTTGGCGAAGCGCTCCTGGTCGGTACAGTTGCCCTTGTCGCAGTGATCGTTGAAAGCCGACGCGATATCGGTAATGGCACTGATACGAGGGCTGATCTGCTTCGCCAGTTCCAGGCCCTTGTCATCTCCGAACGCCTTGGCTTCAGCCACCAACTGCTCACTGACCTCGAAGTGCCAGGCGGAGACGTAATCGACCAGTATCGCGCAGAAGCCGAGGTTCTTATCCTTGTCCGCAAAAGCCGGTTTGGCATCGCGCAATGCGCGAAAGGCCGTGACCAGTTCGGCCCGCTCGTCCAGCCAGCGGTCAATCAGCTTGTGAACCCCACCCCAGCGTTCCTGAGCATTCTGACAACTATCTAACATGGCGGTGTCTTCCCTTCTGGGTCATGCCGCTGCGCCCCGTCGTGCGAGGTATGCACAACAAAGGGAGAAAGCAGCAGAACGGCATCGAGCAGCAGTGTTTTGGGTATGCGTGCAAGGGAGATTATTCCCGCGCGCCCTTGCCTTCAAGGTACGCAGGCGACAAGTTTCATACAAGTGTTTAATCGCCGCACCCGCGGCCATCGGTCGATTGCCTGGCCCCCGCCGGCAAGCATCAGGGTTTCAATGACTTGCCCGTGGCCGCTGGCTGCACGTACAGCAGCCGCGCCAACGCCAGCGCCGCCAGCAGCAGGAAGGCCAGGAGGCTCCACTCCGGCAGGCTCAGGTCCAGAAAGCTCCAGGTGATCGAAGCGCAATCGGCCGAACCGAGCAGCATGGCGTGCAGCACGTCGGCAAGGCTGCCTTGCTCGATGAGCGCACCGAGGGGCATCGAGCAGGCCTCACCCGCCGCCACCCCGCTGCCCTGCAACCAGATCTGGCGCACCGCCAGCAAGCCGCCCCCCAGCGCCAGGCCCAACGCCGCAGCCGCATAGCGACGCGCACCCGGCTGACCCGGTGCATGCAGGCGCGCGGCCAGGCAGACACCGGCAAACACAACCAGCAATACACGCTGGCTCTGGCACAGCGGGCAAGGCACCAGCCCTTTGGTGAATTCGAGGTAAAACGCACCGGCGAGAATCAGTAACGACGCGACGAAAGCCAGGGAGAACAATGAGCGCAAACAGGCCAATGGCATGGCAAGTCCAGGTGCGGGAAAGACATGTAACAACGGTAGAGGAAAATCGAGCCTTGTTTCAAGGCACGACAGGCGCGATAAAGCGCTGAAACATAAGGGAAGTGTCGAAGAGTTGAGGTGGATATTTCCTCTGTAACTCAGCGAAAAGTTACCCACCCCCGCAACCAGCCAAACAGTACGGGTTTAACCTGGGGCTAAACCCGTACGACGTCAGGCCCGGACGGCTTCAGGCAGGGGCAAGGCCAGCAGGCGCTCATCCAACAGGCCCAGGCCCTCCTGAAACAGCTGGTTACTGCGCTCGGTGTCGCCCAGGCCGGCCAGCAGACGGGCCAGCTCGGCGCAGGCCTCAGGGTTGCGCTGCCGGCGCAGGCTGTCTTCGAAGTAGTCGCGCGCCTTGCCCCACAGACGATTCTGCAGGCTCAGACGACCCAGGGTCAGCAACAGGCTGGGATCGTCCGGGTGCTGCTTGAGCCAGCCCTCGGCCGTCTGCAACTGACGCGCCGGGTCGCCGCCTCGCACCAGCCCGTACAGCCGGGCCAGGTGGCTTTCGTATTCGCGCTGCAGGGCCGTACGCAGGACCTTCTCGGCGTCGCTTTCGGCGCCCAGCTGGCGCAGTTGCTCGGCATACGCCAGCACCAGTTGCGGCTCCTGGCGTTGTGCCGAGGTCAGTTGCTGCCAGGCACGTTCAAGGGATTGCTGTGCGGTCTGGTCGTCCTGCTCGCGGCGTGCGGCCAGGCTCAGGTTTTCGCCCCAGGCCCGCCGCTCCAGCTCGGCCAGTTCCGCGGCAGACAACACCTTGTCCTTGCGCAGCTCCGGCAGCAGGCGGATCACCGCGCTCCAGTCGCCACGCTGCTGGTACAGACGCTGCAACTGGCGCAGCACCTGCACGTTGTGCGGGTGGCGCTCGTGCATCGCCTGCAGGGTCACCAACGCCGCCTCGGTGTCACCGCGGTCGACCTGCAACTGCGCGTGGGTCAGGGCGATGGCCAGCTCGGCTTGCGGCTGGCGCTCCAGGGCACGTTCCAGCAGGTTGTCGCTGTCCTCGGTGCGCCCCAGCTCGTTGGCAGCGCGGGCCGCCCCGAGGTAATAGAGCAGCGGCTGGCGTTCGGCCTCGGCAGCGCGATGCAGATGGCGCTGGGCACTGGCCCAGCGGCCCTCGGCCAGGTCCAGTTGCCCCTGCTCGATGGCCAGGCGTGTACGCCGGCTGCGGTTGCGCCGCGACCATGGGTTGACCACCCCGCCCGAGGTGAACACCAGGCCCAGCACGAAGCGCACCATCAGTACAACGAGCACCACGGCCAGCAGCAGGGCCAGGGTCGCCCACAGGCTCGACTCGTAGCGGAAGCTGTCGTAGGCGATCAGCACGTACCCGCTATGCCGGGCCACGGCGATACCCAGCAGGGTCGCGGCGACGATCGCCACCACCACCCACAGGTAGGCACGTTTCATGGGGTGCCCTCCTCATGACCTTGTGCCGCCGGCTGGCGCGTGATCGATTCTTCGGCGGGCAGGTGGCGACGCTCGAGGTAGGCCTGGACCGCACCGAGGCTGTCGGCCAGGTCCGGCGTCACTACCGACACCGGCTCGTTCGCCACCGCGTTGAGCTGTTCGAGCATCGACTGGCTCTGCTCGTTGTCGTGGTTGAAGTTGGCCAGCAGCACGCTGTGCGCTTCATCCAGCGCCTGGGCATAGACCTTCGGCTCGCCGTTGAGCGCGGCCCACTGCGCCTGCTCCAGGGTCAGGCTCAGGGCCAGGCGCACCTGGTTCAGGGCCTGGCCGGCCAGCAACGGCTTGACGTTCTTGTCGGCATTGAAATCGATACGGAAGTAGCGCGACAGCTGCGCCCACCACTGTGACCAGCGGCTGGCACCGTCGCCGTCGGCAGCCAGGCCGAACAGCGGTTCGCCGCCTTCTTCGAATTCGGGGGCCATGGCGGTGAGCTGCACTACCTGCTCGCGCAGCGCGGCCAGCTTGAGGAACAGCCCGGTGCGGTCCGGTTGCTTGACGCTGTTCAGGGTGGCCAGGCTGCGTGCCAGCTGTTCGCGGGCAGCGAACGAGGCCGGGTCGCTCTGCTCGCGCAGGATCTGGTCGGCGCCTTCGACCAGCGCCCGAGCGCTGGTGATGTCCTGCAATGCCGACAAGCGCAGGCTGGCCAGGCGCAGCAGGTGCTCGGCCTCGGCCAGGCGCCAGTCCTTGCGGCTGGCACCGAGCACGGTCTCCAGGCGCTGGCTCAGACGTTGCTGGTCGCCCTGCAATTGCGCCACCAGGCGCCGGCGCTCTTCGAGCTCGGCGGCCGGTGGCAGGTCGGCCAGGCGTGACGACAGTCGCTGCTCGCCCTGCTGCAAGGCCTGGGCCTGGGCATTCAAGGCCTGCAATTGTTCGCTCTGGAGCTGGTTGGCGCCCTGCAGGTGGCGCACCTGCCAGACACCCCAGCCACCGATTGCGACACCTGCCGCACCCAGCAGCAGGGCGAACAGTGCCAGACCGGTGCCGGCCCGCTTGGCAGGGGCGGCGGGCGTTTGCGCGGGCGCTTCTGGCGCCGGCTGCAGATCATCGTTGGGCAAGGCAGTTTCGCTCACGTATCCATCCTTTGCATTGGGGCACCTCGCCAGACAGCTTAGCGCCTTAGGAGGCGGGCGCAGGGGTTTCCTGCAACGCCGCCAGCAAAGCCGTGGCACTGGCACCACGGCAATCCACTACATTCTGTGCGCCAGCGGCGCGGGCCTGCTCGGCAACACGCGGGCTCGGCACGAACAGCGGCCACGCGGCCAGTCGCGACCAGTCGCTGCCAGCCAGCTGGCGCAGGTGTTCAAGACCCTGCCCACTGCTGACCACCACGCCGTTCAGGCGTTCCGCATCGATGCGTCGCATCAGCGTGCCGACCGGGTACTCGGGCAGGCAGCGGCGGTACAGGGGCAGATAATCGACACTAGCACCCTGCGCGGTCAATCGCTCGGCCAACAGCTCGCGACCGTCTTCGCCGCGCATGATCAGAAAGCGCGGCTGGGGCTGTGCGAAAACTTCCTGCAGCCGGGTCAGTTGCAGCAGGGCTTCGCTGTCGTCCCCCTGTGGCGGGAAGTGCACTTCGCAGCCATGGGCCTGCAGGATCGCGGCGGTAGCCGCCCCCACCGTGAACCACGGCAGGGCCGGCGTGCGGGGCCAGTACTGGTCGAGCAGGGCCAGGCCGAGCCGGGCTGCCGGCTTGCTGACCACGATGACCGCAGCATAGTCGGCCAGGCCGAGCACGGTGCTGCGCTGCGCATCGGTCACCGGCAGCGCTTCGATCTCGAGCAGCGGCAGGCTGCTGCCGAACACCCCGGCCTGGGCCAGGGTCGCGGCCAGTGCCGCGCAGTCGTCGGCCGGCCGGGTCAGCAGCAGGCGCCAGCCGTTCACGGGTGGCCGGCCTCGCCATACACCGCCTTGAGAATGTCTTCGGCGCCCTGGTTCAGCAGGTCTTCGGCGACGCGTACACCCAGTGCATCCGCGTCTGCGCGCGGTGCACGTGCCTCGGCGCTGAGCAACAGGCCACCGGCCGGCTCGCCCACCAGGCCGCGCAACCACAGCTGCTCGCCCTCGAGCACGGCGTAACAGGCGATCGGTACCTGGCAGCCGCCGTTGAGGTGCTTGTTCATGGCCCGTTCGGCCACCACGCGGTCAGCCGTATCGGCGTGGTGCAGCGGCGCGAGCAAGGCATGGATTTCGGCGTCGGTGGTGCGGCACTCGATGCCTACCGCGCCCTGGCCACCGGCTGGCAGGCTGTCGTCGACGCTGATGCTGGCGGTGATGCGGTCTTCGAAACCGAGGCGGATCAAACCGGCAGCCGCCAGGATGATCGCGTCGTACTCGCCGGCATCGAGCTTGGCCAGGCGGGTGTTGACGTTGCCGCGCAGGAAGCGGATCTCGAGGTCGGGGCGGCGGGTCAGCAACTGCGCCTGGCGACGCAGGCTGGAGGTGCCGACAATGGCGCCTGCCGGCAGTGCATCGAGGCTGGCATAGGTGTTGGAGACAAAGGCATCGCGCGGGTCTTCGCGCTCGCAGATGCAGAACAGGCCCAAGCCTTCGGGGAAGTCCATCGGCACGTCTTTCATCGAGTGCACGGCGATGTCGGCTTCCTGCTCCAGCAGCGCGGTTTCCAGCTCCTTGACGAACAGGCCCTTGCCGCCGATCTTCGACAGTGGCGAGTCGAGCAGCTTGTCGCCGCGGCTGACCATCGGCACCAGGGTCACCACCAGGCCGGGGTGTGCCTGTTCGAGGCGGGCTTTTACATAGTCGGCCTGCCACAGGGCAAGGGCACTTTTGCGCGTGGCAATGCGGATTTCACGAGTGGACATGGATCGATCCGTACGAGATAGATGCGCGGGATGATAACAGCTCAATCCGGGCTGCTAGCAGATCTATGTCAGTGGAGGGGTCGACCGTCCCTGGTCAAGCAGTGCTCCCGCCCCGCCCTAAAGCTGCTGCATCATCTTGCGTACGCCGGCCACATGGCGGCGGCTGACAATCAGGGCATCGCCATTGAGGCCCTTGAGAAAAAGCTGGAAATGCCCCAGCGGCGTGCGCTGCAGGCGTTCGATACGGTCGCGGGCCACCAGCGCGTTGCGGTGGATACGCACGAAGCGCTCGCCGAACTCGTCTTCCAGAGCCTTGAGCGGTTCGTCCAGCAGCACCTCGCCGCCCTCATGACGCAAGGTCACGTACTTGTGATCGGCGATGAAGTAGATCACCTGGTCGATGGGAATCAGCTCGATGCCCTTGCGGGTCCTGGCGCTGATGTGGCTGCGCGGCCCGTTGCCGCTTTCGGCGCCGGGGCGGGTCAGCGCCGCCAGCTGCACGCGGTTCGGGCGCTCGGCCTTGCGCAGCGCGTCGCGCAGGGCATCGGCCTGAACCGGCTTGAGCAGATGGCCCAGGGTGCTGTCCTTGAACGCCTGCACGGTGAATTCGTCATCCCCCGTACAGAACACCACGGCCGGTGGCGCTTCGCGCTCGCACAACCGGGCCGCCACCTGCAGCCCGTCCATGCCGGGCATGCGGATGTCGAGCAGGACCACCTCGGGCTTGAGGCTGTCGATCAATGCCAGGGCCTCTTCGCCATTGGTGGCGCTGGGCTCCAGCACGGTATAGCCCTCCAGCTCGCCGAGCATTCGGCTCAGGCGTTCCCGGGCTTGGGGTTCGTCATCAACGATCAGGACATTCATATAGCGCTGGATTCCTGCGTGAGTCTCGCACAAGGATAGCGTAGACAGGTGAAGTGACGACCGTCACGGCGATCCACGCTCAGACTCGCACGAGGGCTAAAGATTCACTGGGAGGGCGAAACCTGCCAATCCTCTGTCCAACTGTAGACGGTTGCAGGCACGCTGCCGTTCAATCGATAAATATCCTTTTGCATCGCCCCTGTCGTGGCCCCCGGCTGCGACACAAACCCGCAGTTGCGCCGACCGCCGAGCCCCGTGAGCCCCGGCAACCCTGCTATCATCTGCGCCACTTTTTCCGTTCACGCCTTACACGAGTGAATCCATGAGCACCGACAAGACCAACCAGTCCTGGGGCGGCCGTTTCAGCGAGCCGGTCGACGCCTTCGTCGCCCGCTTCACCGCCTCCGTCACCTTCGACCAGCGCCTGTACCGCCACGACATCATGGGTTCGATCGCCCACGCCACCATGCTGGCCAAGGTCGGCGTGCTCACCGATGCCGAGCGCGACAGCATCATCGACGGCCTGACCACCATCCAGGGCGAAATCGAGGCCGGCAACTTCGACTGGCGCATCGACCTCGAAGACGTGCACATGAACATCGAGGCACGCCTGACCGACCGCATCGGCATCACCGGCAAGAAGCTGCACACCGGGCGCAGCCGCAACGACCAGGTGGCCACCGACATCCGCCTGTGGCTGCGCGACGAGATCGACCTGATCCTGGCCGAGATCACCCGCCTGCAAAAAGGCCTGCTGGAGCAGGCCGAGCGCGAAGCCGACACCATCATGCCGGGCTTCACCCACCTGCAGACCGCCCAGCCGGTGACCTTCGGGCATCATCTGCTGGCCTGGTTCGAAATGCTCAGCCGCGACTACGAGCGCCTGGTGGACTGCCGCAAGCGCACCAACCGCATGCCGTTGGGCAGCGCCGCACTGGCCGGTACCACCTACCCGATCGACCGTGAACTGACCTGCTCGCTGCTGGGCTTCGAAGCGGTGGGCGGCAACTCGCTGGACGGCGTGTCCGACCGTGACTTCGCCATCGAATTCTGCGCGGCGGCCAGCATCGCGATGATGCACCTGTCGCGCTTTTCCGAAGAGCTGGTGCTGTGGACCAGCGCGCAGTTCCAGTTCATCGACCTGCCGGACCGCTTCTGCACCGGCAGCTCGATCATGCCGCAGAAAAAGAACCCCGACGTCCCCGAGCTGGTACGCGGCAAGACCGGCCGCGTGTTCGGCGCCCTGACCGGCCTGCTGACCCTGATGAAGGGCCAGCCGCTGGCCTACAACAAGGACAACCAGGAAGACAAGGAACCGCTGTTCGATGCCGCCGATACCCTGCGCGATTCGCTGCGGGCATTTGCCGACATGATCCCGGCGATCAAGCCAAAGCACGCGATCATGCGCGAAGCCGCGCTGCGCGGGTTCTCCACCGCCACCGACCTGGCTGATTACCTGGTAGGCCGCGGCCTGCCGTTCCGTGATTGCCACGAGATCGTCGGCCACGCGGTGAAGTACGGCGTGGACACCGGCAAGGACCTGGCCGAGATGAGCCTGGACGAACTGCGCCAGTTCAGCGACCAGATCGAGCAGGACGTGTTTGCCGTGCTGACCCTGGAAGGCTCGGTGAACGCGCGCAACCACATCGGCGGCACCGCACCGGCCCAGGTACGTGCAGCCGTGGCCCGCGGCCAGGCACTGCTGGCCAGCCGCTGAGGCATTCGCCAGGCCCGCCTGGCGGGCCTGGCTGCGCTGAAGTCAGCGCTTGCCGGTACGCACCATCTCGAGGAAGGCCGGCATCTGGGCTTCCTTGTCTGCGGCGTTTCTCTGCACGTTGGGGTTCTGCTTGAAGTGTTCGAGCAGGGCCTTGGCCTGCGGGAAGTCCGCCAGCACATCCATATCGAACACCTTCTTGCCCACCGCATACGCCAGGTCGACGCTGTAGCAGAACAGGATGTCCGCCAGGGTCATCTGCTCGCCCGCCACATAGGGAGCGAAGGCACCGTTGCGCTTGAGAGCGGCAAGACCCGCCAGCAGCTCGGCCTTGGCCTTTTGCTTGATGGCCGGGTCCACCTGGGCACCGAAGAACGCCTCGGGGTAGCAGGCTCGGGCCGGCAGCTCGATGTACAGCTCGATCTCCTTGGCCAGTTCGCGCACCTTGGCCTGGGCGAACACGCCCTCGGGCAGCAGCGCCTTGCCGGGCTGGGTCTGCTCGATATAGTCAAGGATCAGGTTGGTCTCACTGAGAAAGCCGTGCTCGGTCTCCAGCACCGGCACCTTGCCGCAGGGGCTGATCTTCAGTGATGCGGGGCCGGGGCCGCCGAAAAACAGCACCTCTTCGAAGGGCACGCCCTTTTCCAGCAGCGCCAGTTTGACCATGTTGTAGTAGTTGCTGACTGCAAAACCGTGAAGCTTGAGCATGAAACATGCCTCCAGGCCGAAAGGGGTTGGCCTGGCCTTTATAGACGCTACCGCAGGCACTGACCAGCATCATGCAGTTGCTCGATAGCCAGGCATTGGCGTGCACTGCATGGCAAACTGGATGCCCATTCCGAGGAGAGCGCCCATGAGCGAGCCCACCGATATCGACAATGACGAAGAAGCGTTCGCCGAATCGACCCTGATCCAGGCCATCGAGAACCAGATCGAGAACGACAACCCGCCAGCGGCCAAGGCCACGTTCAACAAGCTGACGCTGGTGGGCTACGAGCGCGAGGACATCCTCAACCTGATGGCCCACGTGCTGGCCTGCGAGATCGACGCCATGCTCGAGGACGACCGAGCGTTCGATACGCAGTGGTACGAAACCGCCCTGCGTGCGCTGCCTGAGTTACCACCCGAAAAGGACTGAAGCAATTACCGGCTGGCGTGGCTACACTGCAACTTCATGTACCCCTGCAAGGGTGCTGCCCTCCACTTCAGGAAAGTCCGGAGTATCTATGTCGTTTACCCCCGAGCTGATTGCCGAACTGGAAATACTCGCGCTGTTCAACCTGGACAGCACGCAGGAAGGACTGAAAGTCCATGCCACCGCAGCACCCCAGGCGATTGCCGCCGCCAAGCGCCTGTTCTCCAAGGAATTGATCACCCAGGAAGACGGCGGCTACCTGACCCCGCTGGGCCGCGATGCGGCGCAGAACGTACAGCAGTTGCTGATCATCCTGAACACGGTCGCCGAGCCGGCTTGAGAGCTTCGCTGAAGCCTTCGCCGGCAAGGCCGGCTCCTGCAGATCGGTACAGGAGCCGGCCTTGCCGGCGAAGGCCACACCCGGTCAATACGTCAGGCGCTGACAAAATGGCGCCAGAAACCAAATAGATTTCAGCCCCTCGCCCCGTAGCGGCTAAACTCGCCATTGCTCCCGTGATGGCCAGTTAGAGCCCTGCAATGAACCACCCCCACGAAATTCGACCCGACCTCGACGAAGGCATCGATCGCAAGGTGCTCAGCCAGTTGCGCAAGCGCTTCCTGGCCATCAACCAGGGTCGACTGGCACGCGCCATGGAAGGGTTGTCGAGCCGCCAGCAGCAGGTGCTCAACCTGCTGGCGCTGTTCTTCCACGTCAATCACCCGCTGCTGCCCGGCTACGTATCGGGCACCACTCCGGCGGGCATCTCGTGCTACGAGCCCGACGACGAGGCGCTGGCCGAGGCCCAGCGCCTGACCCGCTCGTTCACCTACCGCAAGCGTCACGGCCAGCCACCGCGCCCGCTGCTGGGGCTGTACCTGATGGGCAGCCTGGGCACCCTGGCCCAGGCCGATGAAAGCGACATGGACGTGTGGCTGTGCCACGCCCCCGGGCTCAGCGAGGCCGAGCTGAGCGAGCTGCGCAGAAAGTGCGTGTTGCTGGAGGTCTGGGCCGCATCCCAGGGCGCCGAACTGCACCTGTTCCTGATCGAGCCGGAGCGCTTCGTCACCGGCGAGCGCAATACCGCACTGAGTTCCGACGACTGCGGCACCACCCAGCACTACCTGCTGCTGGACGAGTTCTACCGCACCGCGCTGTGGCTGGCCGGGCGCACGCCGCTGTGGTGGCTGGTGCCGGTCTACGAGGAAGGCAGCTACGCGCATTACACCCAGACCCTGCTGTCCAAGCGCTTCATCCGCGCCGACGAGAACCTGGACCTCGGCCACCTGGCCCACATCCCGCCCGGCGAGTTCGTGGGCGCCGGGTTGTGGCAGCTGTTCAAGGGCATCGAGTCACCCTACAAGTCGCTGCTCAAGCTGCTGCTGACCGAGGTGTATGCCAGCGAACATCCGCACGTGCAGTGCCTGAGCCTGCAGTTCAAGCAGGCGGTGTTCGCCAACCGCCTCGACCTCGACGAGCTGGACCCGTACATGATGGTGTACCGGCGTATCGAGCAGTACCTGCAGCACCGCGGCGAGGCCCAGCGCCTGGAGCTGGTGCGACGCAGCCTGTACCTGAAGGTGAACAAGAAGATCAGCCTGCTGGCGCGCCAGCGCAGCGGCGGCTGGCAGCGCGACCTGCTCGAGCGCCTGACCCGCGAGTGGGGCTGGGACGAGCGCCAGCTGTTGCTGCTGGACAGCCGCAGCCAGTGGAAGGTGCGCCAGGTGGAAGCCGAACGGCGCATCCTGGTGGCCGAACTCAACCACAGCTACCGTTTTCTCGGCCAGTTCGCACGCAACCCGCAAGCTGCCACGCGCCTCGACCAGCGCGACCTCAACGTGCTGGGCCGACGCCTCTACGCCGCCTTCGAGCGGCGCGCCGGCAAGGTCGAGTTCATCAACCCGGGCATCGCCCCGGACCTGGCCGAAGACACCCTGACCCTGGTCCAGGCACCCAATCGCCAGGAGCCTGGGCAAACCCATTGGAGCCTGTACAGCGGCAACCTGAACGCCCATGAGTGGGAGCAGTTCGTGCCGTTCAAGCGCTGCCGCGAACTGCTCGAACTGCTGGCCTGGGCGCACCGCAACGGGGTGATCGACAGCACCACGCGCCTGGCGCTCAACCCCGGCAGCAGCGACCTGAGCGAGTACGAGCTGTTCAACCTGCTGGGCAGCCTGCAGCAGAGCGTGGCCCTGCCGTTCAAGGAAGTCAGCGAGGCGCGCCTGCTGCAACCGAGCGTGGCGGACGAGATCCTGCTGCTGGTCAACGTCGGCATCGACCCGCTGCAGCATCACCGCGACCTCAATATCCTGATGACCACCGAGCGCACCGACTCGCTGAGCTACGCCGGGGTGCGCGAGAACCTGGTGCTGACCCTGGACCAGGTGACCCTCAACAGCTGGAACGAAGTGCTGGTGCAGCGGTATGACGGCGAGCACGCCCTGATGCGCAACCTGCGTGACTACCTCAACAGCCTGGGCAGCAAGGGCCACCTGCCTACGCTGAACGTGCGCTGCTTCTGCCACAACCGCGCCCAGGCCATCGCCCAGCGGGTCGAAGAGGTGTTCGCCACCGCTCAGGCGCTGCTTGCCGAAGGCCTGGGGCATCGCTACCTGATACAGGTGCAGCAGCACACCCATGTACTGGAGTTGCACCACGGGGCGGTCAACCTGGTCAGCCTGGACAGTCAGGATGCACTGTTGGCGTACCTGGGCGAGGAACGTGCCGAGTACACCCCGCTGCACCTGGACGCCAACGTGCTGGAAGACCACGACCTGGCGCTGGTGCTGCCCCAGGGCCAGCCGCAGTGCCTGCAGGTGTTCTACCGGGTGCAGGAGAACTGGGCCGACGTCTACGTGCTGGATGAATTCAATGCGCTGTGGCAGCAACGCCTGCCCTACCACGACGACAGCAGCCTGTTGCTGCCGCTGCAGCGCTTTCTGCAATCGGTGGTGTTCCGGCACAACGCACGGCTGCCGCTGGAAGAGCTGCCGGCACAGGGCGCGCTGGACATCCTCTACTATCAGCTGTCGCCCTCCGGTATCGGCCGGGCACGCCAGCTGGAGCCGCGCCAGGCACCGCCCACCACGCTGGGCAGCACCGCCTACGAAGTGCAGGCGATCATCCAGGCAGGCGTCGAAGACGCCTTGCAGGTGACGTTGTACTGCAACCAGAAGGAGTTTTCGGAGCTCGAGTATGGCGACCAGCTGTATGCGGTGGTCGCCCGCGAGATCGTCGGCCAGCGCCGTGACGCCCAGCGCTACCGCTGCTACATCACCGACCTGGACCTGTCCGACCTGCTTGCCGAAGGCCAGGGCTCGAGCATCCTGTACCTGCGCTACAAGCAGGAACTGGAGCGGGTGCTGAACCAGGCGCTGGAAGCGGCCTGATCAGAGGTCGAAGTCGCCTGCGGCTTCGGGCTGGTACTCGACTTCGAGCAGCTTGAGCTTGAGGGTCTTGCCGCCGGGCACCGGCCAGTCGATCTGCTCGCCCACCGACAGGCCGAGCAATGCGCTGCCCATCGGCGCCAGGATCGAGACCGTGCCTTCGGCGCCGGCGTCCTTCGGGTACACCAGGGTCAGGTGGTAGTCCTTGCCGCTGACTTCATCGCGGCAATGCACGCGCGAGTTCATGGTCACGACACCGGCCGGAACCTCCTCGTGGCTCACTACCTGCTCGGCGCGGTCCAGCTCGTCCTGCAGGGCGAGCACACCCGGCGAGTCCTGCGTCTTTTCATCGAGGCCATCGATCAGACGCTCGAGACGCTGTACGTCCAATCGGGTGAGGATAAGGGAAGGCTTGGTGCTCATGATCCAGTCAGACTCCTTGTTCATGGGTAAAAGTGCTGGGCGTTATAAAGCAAAACCCCGCCCAAGGGCGGGGTTTGCATGTTTTTCGGCCAGGCCGATCAACCTCGACACTACCACAGCACAATAAATACACAAGAGGCTCGCCGTCGCAGCCTAGCCGGCCGCCTGGCGTCGTGCCTGTGCCTGGGCGCAGATCTCGCGGCGGCGCTGGTCGTCGGCGCTGCGCCACTGGCGAATGTCCTCGACATGCCGAAAGCAGCCCAGGCACACCTTGGTCTCGTCCAGCCGGCACAGGCTGATGCAGGGCGACGGCACCGCCGGGCTGACATTGCTGTACAGCGGCTTGGCCGGTTTGGCAGCAGTGCTCATCTCAGATCTCGTCGAAGTCGAGCTTTTCGCCGACCCGCTCCCAGACGATGCGCTCGAGCATCTCGCCGAGCAGTTCCTCGGTCTTCTCACAGGTCCATTTGCCGCTGGCTTCGTCATAGTCGAAATGGAAACCACCCGACTTGTCGGCCAGCCACAGCTGGCGCAGCGGCTCCTGGCGGCTGAAGATCAACTGGCTGCCGTTGTCGAACTTGATGGTCAGAACGCCCGCCGAGTTCTCCATGTCCAGGTCCAGGTCGGTTTCATCGAACAGGTCTTCCAGGGCCTGTTGGGTCGCGTCGACCAGGTCGTGAAAACGCGCTTCGCTCAAACTCATTGCAAGAACCTCGAAAATGTCTGCACACACGCAAGCCGGGCAAGATACGAGCGCCGCGCCACGAATGCAAAGGTTAACGCCCGCAGCCGACACCCTGCACGGGCGCCTGTCCGACGGCGCAGCGGCTACATAGGCAAGGCGCCGGGCGCTCGGTATACTCGGGCGCAATACTGCTTAAATTCAAAGGATTTCGCCATGAAGCGCCTGATTTCCTCCCTCGCGGCGCTAGTCGCGATTGCCTGCCTCGTCTCCGCTTGCGGTCAGAAAGGCCCACTGTACCTGCCTGAAGACGGCAAAGACGGCAAAAAGTCGCAATCGCACCAGCACTGATTAAGGGATCCCCATGGACGCTTTCAACTACCGCGACGGCGAGCTGTTCGCGGAAGGCGTGGCGCTGTCGGCGATTGCCGAACGCTTCGGCACGCCTACCTACGTGTACTCGCGGGCGCATATCGAAGCCCAGTACCGTAGCTACGCCGATGCATTGCAGGGTGTTTCGCACCTGGTGTGCTTCGCCGTAAAAGCCAACTCCAACCTCGGCGTGCTGAACGTGCTGGCACGCCTGGGCGCAGGTTTCGACATCGTCTCGGGCGGTGAACTGGAGCGTGTGCTGGCCGCCGGCGGGCGCGCCGACCGTGTGGTGTTCTCCGGCGTGGGCAAGACCCGCGACGACATGCGCCGCGCCCTCGAAGTGGGCGTGCACTGCTTCAACGTCGAGTCCACCGACGAGCTGGAGCGCCTGCAGGTGGTTGCCGCCGAAATGGGCGTACGCGCGCCGATCTCGCTGCGGGTCAACCCGGATGTCGATGCCGGCACCCACCCGTACATTTCCACCGGCCTCAAAGAGAACAAGTTCGGTATCGCCATTGCCGATGCCGAAGAAGTCTACGTGCGCGCCGCGCAGCTGCCGAACCTGGAAATCGTCGGCGTCGACTGCCACATCGGTTCGCAGCTGACAACGCTGGAGCCCTTCCTCGATGCCCTCGACCGCCTGCTGGCGCTGATCGACCGCCTCGGCGAGTGCGGCATCTACCTGCGCCACCTGGACCTGGGCGGCGGCGTGGGCGTGCGCTATCGCGACGAAGAGCCGCCACTGGCCGGCGACTACATCAAGGCCATCCGCGAGCGCGTGGGCGACCGCGACCTGGCGCTGGTATTCGAACCGGGCCGCTACATCGTGGCCAATGCCGGCGTGCTGCTGACCCGCGTCGAGTACCTCAAGCACACCGAGCACAAGGACTTCGCCATCGTCGACGCGGCGATGAACGACCTGATCCGCCCGGCGCTGTACCAGGCCTGGATGGACGTGACCGCCGTGCAGCCGCGTGATGGCGAGCCGCGCAGCTAT
The DNA here is from genome assembly GCF_049942755.1 of Pseudomonas palmensis. Classification (NCBI taxonomy): domain Bacteria; kingdom Pseudomonadati; phylum Pseudomonadota; class Gammaproteobacteria; order Pseudomonadales; family Pseudomonadaceae; genus Pseudomonas; species Pseudomonas palmensis. Next base: position 2,424,826 of record NZ_CP187958.1, on the reverse strand, counting down.
GACGTGGTCGGCCCGATCTGCGAGACCGGCGACTTCCTGGCCAAGGACCGTGCGCTGAACCTGGCCGAAGGCGACCTGCTGGCCGTGCATTCGGCCGGTGCCTACGGTTTCGTCATGAGTTCGAACTACAACACCCGTGGTCGCTGCGCCGAAGTACTGGTGGATGCCGATCAGGCCTTCGAAGTGCGCCGTCGCGAAACCGTGGCCGAGCTGTTTGCCGGCGAAAGCCTGCTGCCGGAGTGACCCCATGCTGCTGCGTTTTACCAAGATGCACGGCCTGGGCAACGACTTCATGGTCCTCGACCTGGTCAGCCAGCACGCGCACATCCTGCCCAAGCACGCCAAGCAATGGGGTGACCGGCACACCGGCATCGGTTTCGACCAACTGCTGATCGTCGAGGCGCCGAGCAATCCGGACGTGGACTTTCGCTACCGGATCTTCAACGCCGACGGGTCCGAAGTCGAGCAGTGCGGCAACGGTGCGCGCTGCTTCGCGCGCTTCGTGCTGGACAAGCGCCTGACGGCGAAAAAGCGCATCCGCGTCGAGACCAAGAGCGGCATCATCGAACTCGATGTGCGCGGCGACGGGCAGATCAGCGTCGACATGGGCCCACCGCGCCTGGTGCCGTCCGAGATCCCCTTCGACGCCCCCGCCCAGGCCCTGAGCTACCCGCTGGAAGTGGCCGGTCGCACGGTCAACCTGGCCGCCGTGTCGATGGGCAACCCCCATGCGGTGCTGCGCGTCGACGACATCAACAGCGCCCCGGTGCACGACCTCGGCCCGCAGATCGAGAACCACCCGCGCTTCCCGCAGCGGGTCAACGTCGGCTTCCTCCAGGTCATCGACCGCCACCGCGCCCAGTTGCGCGTGTGGGAGCGCGGCGCCGGGGAAACCCAGGCCTGCGGCACCGGTGCCTGCGCCGCGGCGGTGGCTGCCATCAGCCAGGGCTGGATGGATTCGCCGCTGCTGATCGACCTGCCCGGAGGGCGCCTGTCCATCGAGTGGGGCGGCCCGGGCCGGCCTGTAGTGATGACAGGCCCTGCCGTACGCGTGTATGAAGGACAGGTTCGCCTATGAGTGAGTACCAGCCATGACCGACCAGCCCCACACGCCCACCGCAGAGCCCGAAGCCTCCGACGCCCAGGGCTCGACGCCCAGCGTCGGGGCCCAGGACGTGGTGGCTTACCTGCGCGCCAACCCGGCGTTCTTCGCCGAGCATGACGACCTGCTGCTGGAGCTGCAGGTCCCTCACCAGCGCGGCGACAGCGTGTCGCTGGTGGAGCGCCAGCTCAAGCTGCTGCGCGACCGCAACATCGAGATGCGCCACCGCCTCTCGCACCTGATGGACGTGGCCCGCGACAACGACCGGCTGTTCGAGAAGACCCGCCGGCTGATCCTCGACCTGCTCGACGCCGACAGCCTCGAGGCCGTGGTGATGGCCGTCGAGGACAGCCTGCGCCAGGAGTTCAAGGTGCCGTTCGTGAGCCTGATCCTGTTCGGCGATACCGTGGCGCCCGTGGGCCGCTGGGTCAACCCGACCGAAGCACAACAGGCCATCGGCGGCCTGCTGTGCGCGGGCAAGACGGTCAGCGGCACCCTGCGCGACCACGAGCTGGACTTCCTGTTCGGCGAGGCCCAGCGCCCCGAAGTCGGCTCCAGTGCCGTCGCCGCGCTCGACTATCAGGGCCTGCATGGCGTGCTCGCCATCGCCAGCCACGACCCGCAGCACTACAAAAGCAGCGTCGGCACCCTGTTCCTGAGCTACATCGCCGAAGTGCTCGGCCGCGTGCTACCGCGCTTTACCCAGACCCTGCGCCCGGTACGCTGATGGAGCGCCAGCTGGACGCGTTCATCGCGCACCTGCGCAACGAGCGCCAGGTGTCGGAGCATACCCAGCTGGCCTACCGGCGTGACCTGGCCAACGTGCTGGCCTACTGCGAGAAAACCGGCATCGCCAGCTGGAGCGCCCTGCAGATCCAGCACCTGCGCCAGTTCGTGGCGCGCCAGCACCATGCCGGGCAGTCGTCGCGCAGCCTGGCGCGCATGCTTTCGGCGGTGCGCGGCCTGTACCGCTACCTGAACCGCGAAGGCCTGTGCGACCACGACCCGGCCAACGGCCTGGCCGCGCCCAAGGGCGAGCGCCGGCTGCCCAAGACCCTCGATACCGACCGCGCGCTGCAATTGCTCGAAGGCGCGGTGGACGACGACTTTCTCGCCCGCCGCGACCAGGCCATGCTCGAGCTGTTCTACTCCTCGGGCCTGCGCCTGTCGGAGCTGACCAGCCTCGATCTCGATCAGCTCGACCTGCCAGCCGGCCTGGTGCAGGTGCATGGCAAGGGCAGCAAGACCCGCGTGCTGCCGGTAGGCCGCAAAGCCCGAGAGGCATTGGAAAAGTGGCTGGCGCTGCGCGGCATCAGCGCCCCGCAGGACAACGCGGTGTTCGTCAGCCAGCAAGGCCGGCGCCTGGGCCCGCGGGCGATCCAGCTGCGGGTCCAGGCGGCGGGCAGCCGCGAGCTGGGGCAGAACCTGCACCCGCACATGCTGCGCCACTCCTTCGCCAGCCACCTGCTCGAATCGTCCCAGGACCTGCGTGCGGTGCAGGAAATGCTCGGGCATGCCGACATCGCCACCACGCAGATCTACACTCACCTGGACTTCCAGCACCTGGCGAGCGTCTATGACAGCGCCCACCCAAGGGCCAAACGCAGCAAGGACAGTGACTCATGAGCATTCAGCTGATCACCTTCGACCTGGACGACACCCTGTGGGACACCGCCCCGGTCATTGTCAGTGCCGAGGCCGTGCTGCGCGACTGGCTGGCGGCGAATGCACCCGACCTGGGCGCGGTGCCGGTGGAGCACCTGTATGCCATTCGCGAGCGCCTGGTGCAGGCCGAGCCGGGCCTGCGGCATCGCATCAGCGCCTTGCGGCGCAAGGTGCTGTTCCATGCCATGAGCGACGTCGGCTACAGCGAAGCCAGGGCCCACGCCCTGGCCAACGAGGGCTTTGAAGTGTTCCTGCATGCGCGCCACCAGGTGGATATCTTCCCCGAGGTGCAGCCAGTGCTGGAGGTGCTGCGCCATCGCTACACCCTGGGCGTGGTTACCAATGGCAATGCCGACGTGAGGCGCCTGGGGCTGGCCGACTATTTCAGGTTCGCCCTGTGCGCCGAGGACCTGGGCATCGGCAAGCCCGACCCGCAGCCGTTTCTCGAAGCATTGCGCCAGGGCCAGGCCGAGGCCGGCAATGCCGTGCATATCGGCGACCACCCGGGCGACGACATCGCCGGGGCCCAGCAGGCCGGCCTGCGCGCGATATGGTTCAACCCGCAGGGCAAGGCGTGGACGGCCAAGGGGCAGCCGGATGCCGAGATCCAGCGCCTGTCGCAGCTGCCTGAGCTGTTGCTCAGTTGGCGTTAGCCCCGCTGGCCCCATCGCGGGTCAAGCCCGCTCCCACAAGGGTTGCGGTGATCGTTGTAGGAGCGCGCCTGCCCCGCCATAGCGTCAGCAGCGGCAACCGATAACGCCACCCACAAAAAAGCCCGCAGCGACGGCGGGCTCTTCTGTTCGACGGCACCCCTCAGATAGGACGGCTACCGTACTTGTTGTCTGGCTTCTTGGGCGGATCGGCGACCACGTTGGCCTCCACTTCCTGCACCTTGCCGCCACGCGACAGGAACTCTTCCATCGCCTTGGCGAGCGCGTCGCGCTCCTTCTGCTTGGCTTCCATGCTGGGCATTTCGTCGACCGAGACCGCAGCCTTGGACTTGCCCTTGGCTACCGGTGCGGGGCTGTCGTCACCGCTGTCATCGGCAACGTCGTCGGCAGCCGCTTCCAGGCCTTCATCGGTATCGTCTTCGTCGCCCACTTCGAGGTCGTCGTTTTCCAGATCATCGTCGCTCATGTTCTACCTCATGACTTGCGAAAAGCAGATAAGTTATAGACCAACAGCGCCAGGTGCGGCCACTGCCGGAAAAATCCAGGGCCACGGGTAGCCCGCGGCCAGCGGCGCCCGCCCTACCGCCTGGCGAGCACCGTGCGGGCCCGTGCAGGGCCCGACAAAAAGAAAGAGCTGCCGGCATTGCTTCACCAGCTGACCCCGCCGTGAGCGGCCTGTTCAATGCCAAGCCTAGCAAAGGGTATCGAAGTGCGCGGACAGGTCATCCGCACCCTACGGCGCGCATTCTAGCGTGATGTGTGAAAAAGCAAAGTGCCTAAATATCCTTGTTCGCTGTAAGTTTTATGCTTGATGGCCATTACAGCGTCAAGCGCCTGCAAATGCCCCCGTGGAAACCGTTTGCGTGCCCTTGGATGGACAAAATCCAGGCAAAAAAATGCCCGGCAAGCCGGGCATGTTTTTTCGAGCATGTTACAGGTTGTAGCCACGCTCGTTGTGCTGCGCGAGGTCGAGGCCGACCGCTTCTTCCTCTTCGTTGACCCGCAGGCCCATCACCAGGTCCAGCACCTTCAGAATCACGTAGGTGACGATAGCGGTGTAGATCACCGTGAAGCCCACGCCCTTGGCCTGCACCCAGACCTGTGCGCCGATATCTTCGACGGTACCGAAGCCGCCCAGTGCAGGGGCCGCGAACACGCCGGTGAGAATCGCGCCGACGATGCCGCCGATGCCATGCACGCCGAAGGCGTCCAGGGAGTCGTCATAGCCCATCTTGCGCTTGAGGCTGGTGGCGCAGAAGAAGCACACCACACCCGATACCAGGCCGATCACCAGCGCGCCCATCGGGCCTACGGTGCCCGCAGCCGGGGTGATCGCCACCAGGCCCGCCACCACACCGGAGGCGATGCCCAGGGCGCTGGGTTTGCCGTGGGTGATCCACTCGGCGAACATCCAGCCCAGCGCAGCGGCGGCCGTGGCGATCTGGGTCACCAGCATGGCCATGCCGGCGGTGCCGTTGGCAGCGGCTGCGGAGCCGGCGTTGAAGCCGAACCAGCCGATCCACAGCATGGCCGCGCCCATCAGGGTGTAGCCCAGGTTGTGCGGGGCCATCGGGGTGGTCGGGAAACCCTTGCGCTTGCCCAGCACCAGGCACGCCACCAGGCCTGCGATACCCGCATTGATATGCACCACGGTGCCACCGGCAAAGTCCAGTACGCCCCAGTCCCACATCAGGCCGCCGGCACCGGACCAGACCATGTGCGCGATCGGTGCGTAGACCAGGGTGAACCACACGGCCATGAAGATCAGCATGGCCGAGAACTTCATGCGCTCGGCAAAGGCACCGACGATCAGGGCCGGAGTAATGATGGCGAAGGTCATCTGGAAGGTGATGAACACCGCCTCGGGGAACAACGAGGTCAGGCTCGCGGGGGTGACGCCGGCCAGGAAGGCCTTGGAGAACCCGCCGACGAAGGAATTGAAGTTGACCACGCCCTCTTCCATACCCGTGGTATCGAACGCCAGGCTGTAGCCGTAGACCATCCACAGAATGCTGATCAGGCCGGTGATGGCGAAACACTGCATCATCACCGAAAGCACGTTCTTGGAACGCACCATGCCGCCGTAGAACAACGCCAGGCCCGGGATGGTCATGAACAGCACCAGCGCGGTGGCGGTCAACATCCAGGCGGTGTCGCCGGAGTTGAGCACGGGGGCGGCTGCCTCCTCTGCCATGGCCATGCCAGGCATTACGAGGGACAAAAGGGCTCCTAGCCCTGCGAACTGACGCAGAGTCATATTGTTATCTCCTGGGGCGTTGGGGTTTGGGGCGGCGTTACTTAGATCGCGTCGGTATCGGTTTCACCGGTACGGATGCGGATGGCCTGTTCCAGATTGACCACGAAAATCTTGCCGTCACCGATCTTGCCGGTGTTGGCCGCCTTGGTGATCGCCTCGATGACCCGGTCCAGGTCCTTGTCGTCGATGGCGACATCGATCTTCACCTTGGGCAGGAAATCGACTACGTATTCAGCACCGCGATACAGCTCGGTGTGGCCTTTCTGCCGTCCGAAGCCTTTGACTTCCGTGACGGTAATGCCCTGCACGCCGATTTCGGACAGCGACTCGCGCACGTCGTCCAACTTGAATGGCTTGATGATGGCAGTGACTAGCTTCATGAAACTCTCTCCCGAATTGGTGGACTTGCCCCAGGAAAACAAACCCGTCTCAAGTCTAAGCGCAGTGCCTGGCTTTGTAACGCTTCGTCGGCCTCAATCCCAAGGCCCGACACCAGTGCATGAGTCACTTGGCTCTAAGCAGAAACCTTGCCATGTCTGCCAAAGCCACCAATTACAACGGCTTGCGTGCCTTACGGGGAATTGGCCAGTCGCCAGCAGGGCAAACACGCACAAAAACGGTGCACTCCCGGTCGCGAGAATGCGCGAAAAGCGTGCGGGGCGAGCGGGCGTGGGGTGCGTGTTACACTGGCCGCCTCTTTGCATTTACCGGACGGACCAACATGCTCGCGCCCAAAGCCTTTCTCGATGCCCTGAGCGACCAGGCCTCGCGCCTGTTCAGCGGTGACACCGCGCAGCCGCGCAGCGAACTGGAAAGCCAGTTCAAGGCGCTGCTGCAAAGTGGTTTCAGCAAGCTGGAACTGGTCAGCCGTGAGGAGTTCGACAGCCAGATGGTAGTGCTGGCCCGCACCCGCGCACGCCTGGAGGCGCTGGAGGCCAAGGTCGAAGAGATGGAAGCGCGGCTGAACCCGGCGGCTGCCGAGTAGAGCGCAGCGCAGCCTTCGTCGGCGGGGCCGGCGCCTGCAGGGTCATGCAGGGGCCTGCCTCACCTTCTCATACCGCACATCCCCCTCCTCCAACTGCGCCACCACCTCCCACCCCAAGCGACGATAGAAGCCATTGGCACGCACGCCGTCGCGGCCCGAAGGCTGCACCGGGGCGCCGTGATCTTGACCAGCGCCCCTGGCCCCGTCAACCGCTGCAAAACCTCGACTCACTCTCCCCCGCGCACCCTGCGCGCGCACCACTATCCTTGCCCCAGCCGCAGGACGCGGCATTGTCCCGATCATGGAGTGTGCATGTCCCTCGCCCTTGTCCACAGCCGCGCCCAGGTGGGCGTGCTGGCCCCTGCGGTCACCATCGAAGCGCACCTGGCCAACGGCCTGCCCAACCTGACCCTGGTCGGCCTGCCCGAAGCCACGGTGAAGGAAAGCAAGGACCGTGTGCGCAGCGCCATCCTCAACTCCGGCCTGGAGTTCCCCGCGCGGCGCATCACCCTCAACCTCGCCCCCGCCGACCTGCCCAAGGATGGCGGACGCTTCGACCTGGCCATAGCCCTGGGCATCCTGGCCGCCAACGGGCAGATGCCGATCGCCTCGCTGCACGCAGTGGAATGCCTGGGCGAGCTGGCGCTGTCGGGGGCGGTGCGCTGCGTGCAGGGCGTGCTGCCTGCCGCCCTTGCCGCCCGCGAAGCCGGGCGCGCCCTGGTGGTGCCACGGGAGAATGCCGAGGAGGCCTGCCTGGCTTCGGGCCTGGTGGTGTACGCCGTAGACCACCTGCTGGAACTGGTCGCGCACCTCAACGGCCAGCAGCCCCTCGAACCCTACAAGGCCAACGGCCTGGTCCTGCACAGCCAGCCCTACCCCGACCTCAACGAGGTACAGGGCCAGCTCGCCGCCAAGCGTGCCCTGCTGGTCGCGGCGGCCGGGGCCCACAACCTGCTGTTCAGCGGGCCACCCGGCACCGGCAAGACCCTGCTCGCCAGCCGCCTGCCCGGTCTGCTGCCACCGCTGAACGAGCGCGAAGCGCTGGAGGTGGCGGCCATCCAGTCGGTCGCCAGCCCGCTGCCGCTCAACAGCTGGCCGCAGCGTCCTTTTCGCCACCCGCATCACTCGGCGTCGGGGGCCGCACTGGTCGGCGGTGGCAGCCGCCCGCAACCCGGCGAGATCACCCTGGCCCACCATGGCGTGCTGTTTCTGGATGAGTTGCCGGAGTTCGAGCGGCGCGTGCTGGAAGTGCTCCGCGAGCCACTGGAATCGGGCGAAATCGTGATCGCCCGGGCCAAGGACAAGATCCGCTTCCCGGCCCGCTTCCAATTGGTGGCGGCGATGAACCCCTGCCCCTGCGGCTACCATGGCGACCCCACCGGTCGCTGTCGATGCAGCAGCGACCAGATCCAGCGCTACCGCAACAAGCTCTCCGGCCCGTTGCTTGATCGCATCGACCTGCACCTGACCGTCGCCCGTGAAGCCACGGCGCTCTCGCACTGCACCGACAACGGCCCCGCCAGTGCCCACATCGCAGGGCAGGTGGCTGCCGCACGCGAACGACAACAACAGCGCCAGGGCTGTGCCAACGCCTTTCTCGAGCTGCCCGGCCTGCGCCAGCACTGCGCGCTGTCCACTGACGATCAGCACTGGCTGGAAACCGCGTGCGAACGACTAACCTTGTCGCTACGGGCCGCGCACCGCCTGCTCAAGGTGGCACGTACGCTGGCCGATCTGGAACAGGCCGCACACATTGCGCGTGTGCACCTGGCCGAGGCCCTGCAGTACCGCCCCGGGCCTTAGGTGCCTTGACGCCCATCGGTTTGTGCAATGCCGGGCGCAGCCTCATCATGCGCCCTCACTGTTCAACGCTGCCGCCGTAGCAGCCCCCTGGAGCCGAGCGATGCCACACGAAGGCAGCCTTTTGCAAACAGCCGTCATCTTCCTGCTTGCCGCGGTCATTGCGGTGCCCCTGGCCAAGCGTTTGCAACTGGGCGCCGTGATCGCCCCGGATACCAGCCACGGCGACAGCCTGGCACACCTGATTACGTCCAAATCCTAAAATCACGCAGGACCTTTCCTTACCGTTCCAAGCCGGGAAAATCCGGGATAAGCAACTGCTAAGTTGCGCTCTTCCCAGCTTGCGACACCCACTCATGACCAAGAAAAACGTTCTCCTTTCCCATTGCTTCCATTGCGCGGGTGAATCATGAGCCAGCGCATGAATATCTTCGGCAAGGGCCAAGGTCTGGACGGAGATCTCACCAGTACAGGTGCAATCTGCATAGCCAGTCATGCGCGCGGCCAGGTGCACGACATCCCTTGGCTACTTGAAGGCGACAGGACCACACCCTGCCCTCACTGCGGTGCAGAAGGCACGATCATCGAGGGTGAATCGCGCTGGCGACAGGACGGCCTCAGCACAGCCGTGGATGGCTCACTGGTTCAGTGCAAATGTCCGCTGGGCAGCAACTATGTCATTGCACCGCTACATCAAGGGCCTGCCATCAGGAGCAGCATTCCACTCCAGCCTAGCGCATCGACGCTCGGATTTGAGTCGACTCCCTCACCACGACAAGCAGTCAGCACAATGACAACATTCGCGCAGCCCAGACTGGAGCCGGGCTTTCATATTGTCCAGCACAGCCAGTCATTCAATCAGGTGCTGCATGGGCTGGCTGACCCGCAGAGGCACCTGGCCATTCGTCTGCAGCGTCTCAACCCAACCTTTGAGAACGGCTTCAAGGCAGGGGAAATCTTTGTCATCGGTGATCCAGGAAGTGCGCAGATGTGTACGCGTGAGGAACTGCATCTGATGGAAGCGGCAGAACTGGCGCGAGATAGTCTTGCCGGTCTGAGCCCCGATGAGGCCGATTTCATGATGAGGCACCAGGCCGAAATCGCAGGATTACTAAGTGACGTGAGTCTGTCGATGGGGGTGGCCCAGGCCATGATGGCGAGGTCATTCGAAGACCTGAAGAATACACTGCATCAGGTCGAGCTCTTGCATCAGCAGCAATTCTCCAAGCATGGCCATTTGAAAAGCCCACAGTTCTTCGCTTCCCGTAAAGAACTTTTCAAGCGAATGGAAGCGCAGTTGCGGATAGCCTTCCTCAACAAACCGATGAACCTGGGCAGCCATGACACCTTGCGCAGAGGCCTTGGAATATCGAGCAGGAGTCTGGTGCATCATTGGAGCAAAGCGGGCGTCCCAGGACAAATTCCGGGATATGCAACGCACTTGGAGAAGGTGGCAAGGATGTCAACGTACCTGAAGACCGGCGGGCACATCGGCGTAGTGATAGGTGCTGCTTCTTCGTACTTCAAGATTCGAGAGGCGTGCATGGCAGGAGAAACCAAGGCGTGTAAAAAGATACGCTTCACCGAGGCTGGCAGTTTCTTGGGAGGGCTTGGTTTTGGTTCACTGGGGGGCGCCGCTGCAAACAGGGTTTTCGCGGTAGGTTGCTTGAGTTTAGGACCGGTGAGTGCGACCGTTTGTAGTGTCGCCATCGTCGGTGCAGGGGCTTTAGCAGGGAGTCTGGGTGGTATGTCAGGTGGTGAATGGCTAGGGGAAGTTATGTATGAGCACGCCCAGCCATGATGGCCTTCTGGGAGTCCCACTGGGCGCTGGCGTTTATGTTAACCCCCTGCTTCTTGGGGATCGGGGGCCTCTTGTCAGAGGTACAACTTGCCCATTCTCGACATTTTTCAAGTTTGCTTCACGCCTTTCGGCGCAGTGACTGTCTGCCCAGATTCTTGCAGATATGGGGAACACACGGCTTCATTTCTCGATGCATGATCGTATCAGCACTCAGCGGGATCATGTTGTATGCAAGACGCTCCATCAAACGAGGGCAGCTGGATCCGAAGGACTTTCATGAATTCCCTCTTGCGCTCAAAAGGCGCCTGACTATTACCTCATGGCTGATCATCATTGGGTTTGCCTGGTTCATGTTTGGCGTAGGCCTGCTCAACTTGAGCAAGCCGTAACGGACGGTAAACCGCCGGCTCCCCAAGCCCCTGACGCAAAAACAGGCAAGTGTTGAAGAGCAGGCAATAAGGCATTTACCAATCGAATCTAAGCACTACAGCAACGCGCTCAAGCGCAGCTGCGACGCCTGCGAGCAGAACACCAGCCGCGCATCCCCGGCCGACATCACCACGGGCACCAGGTCCAGGCGAATGCGCGGCAGCAGGCGATTGAGCATCTGCTGGCAATCCCGGCGCAGGTAGCTGTCTTCGCCGGTCAGGCGACTGACCAGGCGGAAAGTCAGCGAGTCCCGCGCCAGTACCAGCAAAATGTAGCGCCGCGTGCCGGTCTCGCGCAGCAGCCACACGCCGGTCGCCAGTTTCAGCAGCGGCGTGAGCGTCTCGATCAGCTTGTTGCGCTCCACGGGCACCAGGTCGTGGGGCACCCACTCGCCGTCTTCACCGTCATCGTCGCTATCGGCACGCTGCAGGGCATCGGCCTCGCGCCGATAGTGCTCGGCCGCGCCGCGGTCATCGCTGCGCAGGGCCAGCACGCTGAGCTTGCGCAGGCTGTACAGCTGCAACGGCCCGCGCTGCTCGGCCACCTGCCGCCACAGTGCTGCGGCGGCGTCCGGGCGCCCGGCCTGGGCATGACACTCGGCCAGCTGATAGCGCACCGCCGCGTCCGGCGCCTGCTGCAGTGCATCTTCCAGCAAACGCAGCGCCTCATCGCCCGCCTCGCCAAGGGTGCGGTACAGCCAGGCCAGCCGGGCAATCTCGTGGCCCGACAGCGCACGGATACGCCGTTTGCGCTGCAGGTCGTGCTGCTCGGCCACCAATGCCTCGCGCTCGTCACGGGCGCGCTGGCAATGCCGGGCATTGTCATCGGCCTGCTGTTCGTCCAGGCGCTGCGCCAATGGCAGGTGCTGCTCGCCCAGCCAGGCCTGCGCCGCGCTGGGCTGGCTGCGCTGCCACACCAGTGCCGCGTCGGGCTGATCGGGTGCCCCCCCCAGCGCCGCCAGGCGGTCGGCCAGCGCCGGGTGGGTATCGCTGTCGTCGGTCTCGTTGCACAGTGCGCCATGCAGCCAGCTGCGGGCCTCGGCAATGTCCTGCGGCAGGCTCGGCGCACCGCTGCGGGCCAGGTCGGTCAATGGCGTGGTGCTGCCGGCAAGAAACACCTTGGGCCAGAACGCCTGCTCCAGCGCCCGCCCCTGCAAGGCCAGGCCGACCAGCGCCTCGCGCATCGCCTCGACCCCGCCTACCCGCGCCGCCTCGGCGTCGGCCTGGTACTCGCAGCGCCGCGCAAAATCCATGCTCACGGCCAGAAAACGCGGTACGTACCAGCCCACGAACAGACGCAGCGGAGCGCTCGACAACGAGCGATGGCGCTCCAGCCGCTCGCTCGCCGCCTGCCATTGCAGCCGTGCGAAATACACGCGGCTGGCATAGCGGCCATGACGCTGGGCGATGTGCGCGCACTCATGCGCCAGGATCGCCGCACAGGCCCGCGGCGACAGCGCGTCGAGCAAGGGCAGGCCCAGCCACATCACGTTGCGCGTCCTGCGAAACAGTACGTGGTGCTGGCGGATACTGGCGTTGAAGTCGTCGTTCAGGTACACCGCATCCAGCGCAGGCGCGCCGAGTGCCAGGCGCAACCGCTCGATTTCCTCGAACAGCTGCGGCGCGTCCACTGCCTGCAGGGCGATGCCGTCCTCGCTGGAATCGGCACGCGTCGCAAAGGGCAGCTTGAGCATGCTGTAGCCGAACATGCCCGCTGGCAGGGTCACGAACCCGGCCAGCAGCCCCGCAGCACCGGGCAGCCACATGCACATCGCCAGCGGCAGCACGCACAGGGCCAGCCCGCCCACCAGCAGAAAGCCGTTGCCCAGCAGCAGCCAGGCACGAAGTCGCAACCGTTGCAGTGCGGCCATGGGCGTTACTGCGCCGGCTTGGGCGGCAGGTCGTCGGCGCCGACCTTGCCACGCCCCAGGAACGCACCGAACACGCTGGTGACACTCTTGAGCAGGCTGTGGGAGTTGAGCACCTCGTACTGGACTTCTTGGATGCCTTCGTTGTCGGGCAACTGGGTCACGGCATGCTGCGCCCACTCGATGGCAGCGAAGCGGCTTTGCTGAACGCCCTGCCCGCGCAGGTAGGCCAGTGCGATCTCGGCACTGGTACGCGCCGAGACCCAGTCATCGTCACAGTCGACCAGCGAACGCAGGTACTTCACGCCGGTTTCCTGCTCTTCGGCAGTGCCGAAGTCGCGCAGCAGGATGCCGATGCGGATGCGCGCGCGCTGTTCTGCCCGCGACGATTGGCGGGCGCCTTCGAACAGGCGCAGCACCTCGTCGAGGTTGGCACGCACACGCATGTCCAGCTCGTCGTCGAAAAGCTTTTTCCAGGCCAGGTTGAACATGCTCTGCGGGCAGCCGTCCTGGGCACCGCGCTCCAGCCAGCGCAGGCTTTCGCCCTCGTCCACATAGCGTTGCGGGGCCTCTTCACGGGCACCGGTGTGTACCTCGTGCAGGAAATAGGCCGCGCCCGGCAGGCCACGCTCGCCCCATTGCACCGCCAGGAAGTAACCCTCGTCGTGGCGCCCACCGTCCCACAGGAATGACGGCAGGCTGACGATGTCCAGGCCCGAGTCCCCCAGGTCGTGTTCGCCCAGCACCCGCGCGCGGTCCAGCAAGGCCGGCACACTCTGCGGGTCCTTGTCGAAACCCCACAGGCCGAACTGGTGACCGACAGCCTTGATCGCCACCGGCACGCCCAACTCGTTCATCGCGCACATGCGCTCGACCGCCACCTTGAAGGCACCGGTTTCGTCGGCCATGTTGGCCACCATGGTGAGGTAGACGAAGCTGTGGAACGGCCCCTCGACATGGCGGAAGTACTCGCCTTCGGGGAAGGCCTGCACGCTCGCGACCTGCATCGCCATCGCACGTGGCTGGTTGTCCAGCGAATAGCTGCAGAACTGGCCGAAGTAACCCAGCGCATAACCGCGGTAGGCTGGCAGCAGGTCGCGCTGCAGCCAGGCCTCGAAGTGCTCGAGGTACTCGCGTGCAGCGTTGAATTCCTCCTTGGCGGGGTAATCCTCGTGGATGTCGTAGAACGCCAGCCAGCGGATCGCATTGCGCTGCGCCTCGCTCAGCGCGGCGCACAGCGGCCCGCTGGCAAAGCCTTCGATGTCTTCGTAGCTGCCGCCCCAGCGTGGCAACAGGTAGTTGGCATAGTTGAGCAGCGCTTCCAGGCAGTCCGGGCGCCACTCCATCACGCGGTGCAGCCAGTAATCCTGACCCTGGTCCATCTCGTGCGCCTGGCGTTGCGGCAGGCCGGCCGGCAGCGCCGTGGGGGCCTGTTGCAAGGGCGTCAGGCCGTAGTGGGCCAGGTGTTCGACCGCCATCTCCAGCAGTTCGGGGTCCTGGTTGTCGCTGGCCATGCCCTTGGCAGGCTCGCCACCGAACAGCGCGTTCAGCCACGCCGGCTCGTGGAAGTGCGCGCACAGCTCCATCAGGGTGACGCCTGCAGCCACCGGCTGCGGCGAACGTTCGAGCGCCGCCAGCAGGTGCACCGCCGACAGTTCACAGGCCAGCGCCGCGCCCAGCCAGCAGTCGTCGGTCACGCTGTTGGCCCAGCCGTTGCCGCGGATATTGCCGGCGCGGCCATAGCAGTAGTTGCCCAGGAACAGGCGCGGATGGAAGGCATCCGGGCAGGCGGCGACCCACGCCTGCAGAAAGCGTGCGATCTCCGGCGCTGGGGTCACACTGAAGTCGAACAGCGTGCCGGTGCGGGCGGTGTCCAGATAATGGTGGGTGCCAGGCTCGGCGCTGCTCCACTCGGCCTGCAGGGCATCGAAGTAGCTGTTCAGCTCGGCGAAGGACTCGGTACGAACCAGGTCACGCAGGTGGAGGCGAATATGGGGAATGTTGTGCAAGTGGCACCCTTCAAGTCCGTTTTAGCGAGCGCGTTCAGCGCAAAGGCGCTCATGATGGCGGCGAAGGCTAAACGACACTACCGATTGGATCCAGTCCAATTGAAAAAATCGCGGGTGTTAATGATTCTCGACCGGGCGCGAGCGGTACGGGGCGTTGAAAATGCGGGCAGGTGGACGGCATGCGGGCAATGCCGAAGGCCATCGACCAGGGCATCCCTGTCGATGGCCGCGCACTGGAGCGGGGGTTACAGCAGCACGCGCAGGCACTGCCCGGCGTGGTACAGCGAAAAGCCGGTTTCGTAGAAGCCGGTGCGCAGCAACGGGGCCGATACCGGTTTCATCGGGGCGAACGGGATCGGCAGTGCATCCGGATCGTCCTGCAGCAGGTACTGTGCGAAGGCCCTGCCGATCACAGTACCGGTGGTGTTGCCACGGCCGTTGTAGCCGGTGACCGCAACGATGCCCGGGGCCGGTTCGAACAGGCGCATCAGGTGGTCCGGGGTGAAGTCGATACAGCCGGTCCAGTGCATTTCCCAGTCGACCTTGCCCAGTTGCGGGAAGTAGTGCCCCTGGATGCGGTCGGCCCAGCTGCGCACGAACCACGCCGGCTTGTTGTCGACCCGGCCCATGCTGCCCAGCAGCAGGCGGCCCTGGTCGTCGCGACGGATGCTGCTGAGCACCGTGCGCGTGTCCCACGAGCCCTGGCCGTGCTTGAGCACGTTGTCGGCCGCAGCGCCCTGCAGGGGCTTGGAAGCCACCTGGTAGTAGTAGCCACGAAAGTACTGCTTCTGCAACGCGGTCCAGTCGCCCTCGGTGTAGGCACCGGTGGAGATCACCACCTTGTCGGCGCTGACCGCGCCATGGGCAGTCTTCACCAGCCAGGCGCTGCCTTCGCGGGTGAGCCCGGTGACAGCGGACTGTTCGAACACCTGCCCACCCAGACGGCGTACCGCAGCGGCCAGGCCACGGGTGTAGCCCATGGGGTTGATGGTGCCGGCGCGGCGGTCGAGCAACGCGGCGGAAATCTTGTCGGTACCGCAGTATTCCTGGCACTGCGCACCGGTCAGCAGCTCGACATCGGCACCGCGTCGGCTCCATTGCTGGTGACGCGATTGCAGGTCGGCTACGCCGTTGGCGTTGTGCGCCATGTGCAGGGTGCCTTCGTTGCGTGCCTGGCAGTCGATGCCCAGGCGTTCGATCATGGCGAACACCTCGGCCGGGGCTTCACCCAGTACCTTGTTCAGGCGGCTGCCCTGTTGCTGGCCCAGGGTGGCCTCGACATCGTCGGGGCGGATCCAGGTGCCGGCATTGACCAGCCCGACGTTGCGCCCCGAGCCACCATGGCCGATGACACGGGCTTCGAGCAGCGCGACGGACTTGCCCTGCTCGAGCAGGTTGATGGCCGTGCACAGACCGGTGATACCCCCGCCGATCACGCACACATCGGCCTTGATCTGTGCCGTCAGTGCGGCGGCAGGCGCCGCAGGCGGAGTGACGAACTCCCACAGACATTCTTGACGCAGGTCGGTCATGGCCGCCTCCGTTGGTTGGCCTTGGAACGGGAAGTACCCTTCACCAGCAAGGCCGGCCCCTACACGGTTGCGGTAGGAGCCGGTCTTGCCGGCGAAGGGGCCGACGCGGTTATCAGTCGAACACGATGCCCTGCGCCAGCGGCAGCTCGCGCGAGTAGTTCACGGTGTTGGTCTGACGACGCATGTAGGCCTTCCACGAATCGGAACCCGACTCACGGCCACCGCCGGTCTCTTTCTCGCCACCGAACGCGCCACCGATCTCGGCACCGCTGGTGCCGATGTTGACGTTGGCGATGCCGCAGTCGCTGCCCGCCGCGCTCTGGAAGCGCTCGGCCTCACGCAGGTCGGTGGTGAAGATGCACGAGCTCAGGCCCTGTGGCACTTCGTTGTTCAGGCGCAGCGCTTCGTCGAACTCGTCATAGGCCAGCACGTAGAGAATCGGCGCGAAAGTTTCATGGCGCACCACCTCGCTCTGACCAGGCATCTCGACGATCGCCGGGCTCACGTAGTAGGCATCCGGGTACTGCTGCTGCAACTGGCGCTCGCCGCCGAACACGCTGCCGCCTTCATCACGGGCACGGGCCAGGGAGTCCTGCATGGCGGTGAACGAACCCTTGTCGATCAGCGGGCCGACCAGGTTGTCCTGGCGCGGGTCGCCGATACGTACCTTGGCGTAGGCGGCTTTGACGCGGGCCACCACTTCGTCCTTGATGGAGCGGTGCACGATCAGGCGACGCAGGGTGGTGCAGCGCTGCCCGGCGGTACCCACGGCGCTGAACAGAATGCCGCGCACGGCCAGGTCCAGGTCGGCGCTCGGGGCCAGGATCATTGCGTTGTTGCCACCCAGCTCGAGGATGCTGCGACCGAAGCGTGCCGCCACGCGTGGGCCGACTTCGCGCCCCATGCGGGTGCTGCCGGTGGCGCTAACCAGCGGTACGCGCGGGTCGTCGACCAGTGCCTGGCCGGCGTCGCGGTCGCCGATGATCAGCTGCGCCAGGCCTTGCGGCGCTTCGCCAAAGGCTTTCAGGGCTTTTTCGAACAGCGCCTGGCAAGCCAGTGCGGTCAGCGGGGTCTTTTCCGATGGCTTCCAGATCACGGCGTTGCCGCATACCAGCGCCAGGGTGGTGTTCCACGCCCACACGGCCACCGGGAAGTTGAAGGCGCTGATCACGCCAACCACACCCAGCGGGTGCCAGGTTTCACGCATGTGGTGGCCCGGGCGCTCGGAGGCGATGGTCAGCCCGTACAGCTGGCGCGACAGGCCGACGGCGAAGTCGCAGATGTCGATCATTTCCTGCACTTCGCCCAGGCCTTCCTGGGTGATCTTGCCGGCTTCGATGGATACCAGTTCGCCCAGGTGCGCCTTGTGCTCACGCAGCACTTCACCAAACAGGCGGATCAGCTCACCGCGACGCGGCGCCGGCACGTTGCGCCAGGCCAGGAAGGCCTGTTCGGCCTGTTCGATCTTGCCCAGTACCTGAGCCTTGGACTCCAGGTGCACCGAGGCAATCGCGCTGCCGTCGATCGGGGTGTGAACGGGATGGTTGCCATGGGTGTAGGCAGAGGCCGGTACACCCAGGCGGTCGAGCAATCCATCAACCATTATTCTTCTCCTGCAAGGCGGTGAGTGGTTGTAATTGGTGATGGGATCAGTATTAATCCGATCACTCTGGCGCTACAAACGACCTTTATTCTGCACATCATTCCGCCAGGTAATGATTCGACGGGTGAGTGATACCGCTATGTCCAAACGTCTGGTGCCGTCGATGGCCGCCCTGCAATGCTTCGAGGCGGCCGCCCGACACCTGAGCTTCACCCGCGCTGCGCAAGAGCTGCACCTGACCCAGAGCGCGGTGAGCAAGCAGGTGGCGCAGCTCGAAGACATGCTGCGCCATCATCTGTTCCTGCGGATCCGCCGACGCCTGCAGCTGACCCCGGCGGGCGCGCTGTACCTGGCCGAGGTGAACAAGATCCTCACCCAGGTCGACATGTCCAGCCGCTACATCCTGTCCTACGGTCAGCAGACCGAAGTGCTCAAGGTGGCCACCCAGCCGAGCTTCGGCGTGCGCTGGCTGATCCCGCACCTGAAGGGCTTCGGCAAGCGCTACCCGAATATACACCTGGATATCTGCAACGAGATGGAGCCTTTCGCCCTGCTGCAGAACACCGCCGACGTGGTGTTCTTCTATGGCCAGGGCACCTGGCCGGGGGCCACGTGCATCGAGCTGTTCGGCGACGAGGTTGTGCCGGTGTGCGCCCCGGAACTGCTGCAGGGGCATACCCTGACCGAGGCCGGCGAGCTGGCCGAGCGCGTGTTGCTGCAAAGCACCTCGCGCCCGGAGGCCTGGCACGAGTGGTTTCTGGAACAGGGCCTGCACTCGGCCAACAGCTACCACGGCCCGCGCTTCGATACCTTCTATATGTGCGTGGGCGCCGCGTTATCGGGCTGCGGCGTGGCGCTGGTGCCGCGCTATCTGGTGGAGCAGGAACTGGCCGAGGGCAAGCTGGTGATACCGTGGCCCTACGCGATGCGCAGCAGCGGCGCGTACTTTGTGGCGTTCGCCGAGCATGCCGCCGAGGTACCCAAGGTGCGCAGCCTGGTGGAATGGATCCGTGAACAGGCGACCGCGCCGAGGTCCTGAATTACAGGAATGATCCCTCGAATTTTTTTCGCTTGTGCCCGGCCTGCATTCCTCGCTTTCATGTAAGGGTGACTTTTACCACCAGGAAGCTTTCGATGCCCGCTCAAGATTTCGTCAGCCCGGACAGCATTCGCGCGCAGTTTTCCGCGGCCATGTCGCTCATGTACAAGCAGGAGGTGCCGCTCTACGGCACCCTGCTGGAACTGGTGAGCGAGATCAATCAACAGGTGATGACCCAGCAGCCCAAGGTGGCCGAGGCGCTACGCTGGACCGGCGAGATCGAACGCCTGGACCAGGAACGCCACGGCGCCATCCGCGTCGGCACCGCCCAGGAACTGGCGACCATCGGCCGCCTGTTCGCGGTGATGGGCATGTACCCGGTGGGCTACTACGACCTCAGCTCGGCCGGCGTACCGGTGCACTCCACCGCGTTTCGCGCGGTGCACGAGCAGTCGCTGCACATCAGCCCGTTCCGCGTGTTCACCTCGCTGCTGCGCCTGGAGCTGATCGACAACCCGGCCCTGCGCGAGCTGGCCGCATCGATCCTGGCCAAGCGGCAGATCTTCACCCCGCGTGCCTTGCAGCTGATTGCCCAGTTCGAAGCCGACGCAGGCCTGAATGCCGCCGACGCCGAGGCGTTCGTCAATGAAGCACTGCACACCTTCCGCTGGCACCACGACGCGACGGTCACGGCCGAGCAGTACCAGCAACTGCACGACCAGCACCGCCTGATCGCCGATGTGGTGGCCTTCAAGGGCCCGCACATCAACCACCTGACGCCGCGCACCCTGGACATCGATGCGATCCAGGTCGGCATGCCGGCTAAGGGCATTCCGCCCAAGGCCGTGATCGAGGGCCCGCCACCGCGTCGTTGCCCGATCCTGTTGCGTCAGACCAGCTTCAAGGCCTTGCAGGAGCGCGTGGCATTCACCGACCAGCAGGGCAGCGAAGGGGGCAGCCATACCGCACGCTTCGGCGAGATCGAGCAACGCGGCGCGGCGCTGACCCCCAAGGGTCGCGTGCTGTATGACCAGTTGCTGGACGCAGCGCGGGCCGACCTGGGCGGCGTGCCGGCCGAGGCCAATGCCGAGCGCTACATGAGCCTGCTGGGCAAGCGTTTCGAAGCCTTCCCGGACGACCTGGCGCAGATGCGCGAGCAGGGGCTGGCGTACTTCCGCTACTTCCCGACCGAAGCCGGCCTGAGTGCCCGCGACCAGGCGCAGCGGCCGACCTCGCTGAACGCGTTGATCGAAGCCGGGCATGTGCACTTCGAAGCCCTGGTCTACGAGGACTTCCTGCCGGTGAGTGCGGCGGGGATCTTCCAGTCCAACCTGGGCGAAGGCGCGCAGAGCGAGTACGGCAGCAATGCCAACCGCGACGCGTTCGAGCAGGCGCTGGGCAAATCGGTGCAGGATGAGCTGGCGCTGTATGCCGAGAGCGAGCGGCGCTCGCTGGCAGCGTGTGCGCAGGCGTTGAACCTGCCTGGGCTGATTTAACAGCTTCGCCGGCAAGGTCGGCTCCTACACTGCAGGAGCCGGCCTTGCCGGCGAAGGGGCCCTCAATGCCCCACCTCAAACCGCCCCACTTCTGCCCGCAGCTGCCCCGCCAAGCCCTCCAGCTCCCGCGCCGTAGCCGCCAGGTTGGCTGCCACCTCGCGCTGCTCGCTGTTGGCCAGCGCAATACTCTGCAAGTTGCTGCTCAGCAACGTCGCCGTGCTGCTCTGCTCCTGAGTCGCGGTGGTGATCGCGGCAAACTGCTGCCCCGCCGCCCGGCTCTGCTCGTCGATGCGCGCCAAGGCCTCGGCGACCTTGGCATTGCGTTGCAAGCCGTCCTCCATCAAGCGGTTGCCCTGCTCCATGGTGCTGATGGCGTTGCCGGTCTCCTGCTGAATGCTGGCGATCATGCCGGAGATCTCGTCGGTGGCTTCGCGGGTGCGCGCCGCCAGGTTGCGCACCTCGTCCGCCACCACGGCGAACCCGCGCCCCTGCTCGCCCGCCCGTGCCGCCTCGATGGCCGCGTTCAGCGCCAGCAGGTTGGTCCGCTCGGCAATCGAGGTGATGGTGCCGACAATGCCGCCAATCTCCTTCGAGCGCACCCCAAGGGTATCGATCACTGTCGCGGTGCTGCCCAACGCTTGCGCGATCTGCTGCAACGAGGTGGACGCTTCGTCCATCGACGCACGGCCAATGCGCGTCTGCTGCGCGTTGTCCTGGGCCATGCGTTCGGTGCTGCCCATGTTGTCAGCGATGTTCAGGGAGGTGGCGCTGAACTCCTCGACTGCACCGGCCATGCTGGTGATTTCGCCCGACTGCTGCTCCATGCCCTCGCAAGCACCCGACGACAGCCCCGCCAGCGCCTGGGCACGCTGGCTGACCTGCTGCGAGGCATCACGAATGTGCAGCACAGTGCTCGCCAGCGCTTCGCTCATCTGATTGAAACTGCGTGCCAGTTGGCCGATTTCGTCGTGGCTGGCCACCGCCAGGCGGGCACTCAGGTCGCCCGCGCCCAGGGCCTGGGCCTGACGCACCAGGTCGGCCAGCGGCCGCAGCTTGCGGCGCAGCAGCCACAGGGTGGCGCCCACCGCCAGCATCATGGCCAGCAGGCTGCCAATGGCCAACCTTGCGCCCACGCTCCAGGTCACGGCACGAATCTCGGCCTTGGGCATGCTTGCCAGTACTGTCCACGGGCCGTCGGCAAAGGGCATGGCCACGCTATAGAGGGTTTCGACCCCATCGTTCCAGAAGCGCCCTTCCCCTGCATGCGCGGCAAACCCGCCCAGTTGGTGGGCAGCCAGTGCCGTGTCGCTGACACCTGCCGGCGCCACCAACCAGTGTTGCTGTTCGTCCAGCAGCGCCAGCGACCCCGTCTGGCCGATACGGAAGCGCCGGAGGTTGTCGAACTGGGCGTTCTGCGCGTCGGTATAGTCGAAGCCGACGAACAGGACCGCGATGACCCGACCCGACACGTCACGCACCGGTGTGTACTGGGTCATGTACGAGCGCTCGAACAGCACGGCACGCCCCACGTAGGGCTGCCCGGCCATCAGCCGCGCGTAGGCCGGGTGCTGGTGATCGAGCTGAGTGCCGATGGCGCGGCTGCCGTCCTGCTTGGTCAGCGATGTGCTGATACGAATGAAGTCCTCACCGCTGCGCACGAACACGGTGGCAACACCCGCCGTCATCTGGCGAAAGTCGTCAACCTCGCGAAAATCGTTGTTCAGCGCATGGTCCGCCAGGTACAGCGCCGGCGTGGCCACTCCAGCCACGCTGAGTGACTGGTCGGAGGCAAGCCGCAGCCCGCCGGCAAAGCGTTTTTCGAACAGGCCACTGAGGCGCTGGGTACTCTCGCGCAAGGTGCTGTGGAACGTGTCGAGCTGGTCGGCGAGCAGCCGCGCCTCGCTGGCCAGGTGTTCCTGGCGGGTGATCAGGTTGGCGCTGTCGAGCGAGCGCAGGGCAAACAGCGTACTGCCGGTAATGACGACCGCCAGCACGGCGGCCAGGGCAATACCGAGTTGCGAGGCAATTCGGGCACGGGGTTGGGACATGGAAGCTCCTGGCAATGGGGGCCGGATCATCCTGATCACGCTGCACCGTCGGCATGGGGAAGTGAGCCATTCTGGTTGCGGCTCTCGACCCCACTGATTCGGCGGCGTCATCGATTACTTGAGTGCATCACAGGGATATTCTGCGCAAACGTTCAATCGCCGATGTTGGGCTCATTTGCCCCCAGTATCTGCACCTTGGGCAGGTCCATCGCACGGGCCTCGCCCTGCAGGAAGTCGCTGAGCCGGCGCAGACGCTCGCCACCGGGACGCGTGCGTGGCCACACTAGGTAGTAATTCAGGCCGCTGGCCACCGCCGTCGGCCAGGGCAGGCTCAGGCGCCGCTGGGCGACATCCTCGGCCACCATCAGCAAGTCCCCCATCGACACACCATACCCTCGCGCGGCAGCGATCATGCCCAGCTCGAGGGTATCGAACACCTGGCCGCCCTTGAGCGAGACCTGTTCGGTCAGCCCCATCTGCGCCAGCCAGCTGCGCCAGTCGCGCTTGTCGGGCGTGGGATGCAGCAGTTCGCAGGCCTTCAACTGCTCCACGTCCCAGGGCGTCTGATCAAGCAGCGCGGGCGCACCCACCGGTATCAGCAGTTCAGGGAACAGCGGGCTGACTTCCCAGTCCGGCGGAAAATGCCCGTCGCCCAACAGCACTGCGCAATCGAAGGGTTCATGGTTGAAATCCACATGGTCGACGTCCATCCAGGCACTGGTGAGCTGCACCTCGTTGCCCGGCTGCAAGTGGCGAAAACGGCTCAGGCGCGCCAGCAGCCAGCGCATGGTCAGGGTCGAAGGGGCCTTCATGCGGATCACCCCATCTTCGCTGTGCAGGGTGTTGCAGGCACGCTCAAGTGCGGCGAAACCCTCGCGCACACCGGGCAACAGCAGGCGCGCCGCCTCGCTCAACTGCAGGGTGCGGCCATTGCGCAGAAACAGCCGGCAGGCGAAGTGCTCTTCCAGCGTGCGGATGTGCCGGCTGACCGCACTCTGGGTTATCGATAACTCATCGGCGGCACGGGTGAACGAACTGTGCCTGGCAGCGGCCTCGAACGCCCGCAAGGCGTAGAGAGGCGGTAAACGGCGTGACATGCGGGCGTGCTCCAGCAATGAAATACGGGTTGGCACGAATCATACTCACATGAGTTTTAATCATGCCAATGATCGTTTTTATCCTTTTGTGCAATGGCCCGCAAAGGCCGAGAATCCACGGCTCACCCTTCCCTTTTCAGGAGCTGCATCATGCAGGCTGCGCCCGTTACCGAACTCAAGGCATTGCTACGGCTGGCCGGGCCGCTGATCGCCTCGCAGTTGGCGCACATGCTGATGCTGCTCACCGACACCCTGATGATGGCCAAAATCAGCCCCGAGGCCCTGGCTGGTGGCGGGTTGGGCGCGGCCAGCTATTCCTTCGTGTCGATCTTCTGCCTGGGGGTGATTGCCGCCGTCGGTACTCTGGTCGCAATTCGCCAGGGTGCGGGCGACAACCCCGGTGCCACGCGCCTGACCCAGGCCGGGCTATGGCTGGCCTGGGGCATGGCCATCGTCGCCGCGCTGGTGCTGTGGAACCTGTCGCCGGTGCTGCTGATGCTGGGCCAGACACCTGGCAACGTGGCTTTTGCCAGCCAGTTCCTGCTGGTGCTGCCGCTGGCCCTGCCCGGCTACCTGAGCTTCATGGCGTTGCGCGGGTTCACCAGTGCACTGGGGCGTTCGACGCCGGTGATGGTGATCAGCCTGGTCGGCACCGTGGTCAATTTCCTGCTCAACTACGCCTTGATCGAAGGCATGTTCGGCCTGCCGAAGCTGGGCCTGATGGGCATCGGCCTGGTGACCGCGCTGGTGGCCAATGCCATGGCCATCGCACTGGCGCTGTACATCCGCCGCCACCCGGCCTACGCGGACTTCCCGATACGCCAGGGCCTGAGCCGCCCGCACCTGCCGGCGTTGCGCGAGCTGTGGCGCCTGGGCCTGCCGATTGGTGGCACCTACACCGTGGAGGTCGGGCTGTTTGCCTTCGCAGCGCTGTGCATCGGCACCATGGGCACCACCGACCTGGGCGCGCACCAGATCGCCCTGCAGATCGTCTCGACCGCGTTCATGATCCCGGCGGGCCTGTCATACGCGGTGACCATGCGTGTGGGCCTGCATTACGGCGCCGACCGCCTGCTGGCGGCGCGTCAGGCCGGGCGCGTGGGCATCGGTTTTGGCGCGGCGATGATGCTCGGTTTCTCGCTGCTGTTCTGGCTGATGCCCGAGGCGCTGGTGGGGCTGTTTCTGGACCGCCAGGACCCGGCCTTCGCCGATGTGATCCGGGTGGCGGTGAGCCTGTTGATGGTGGCGGCGTGGTTCGAGCTGTTCGACGGTATTCAGACCATCGCGATGGGCTCGATTCGCGGGCTCAAGGACGCCAAGACCACGTTCCTGGTGGGGTTGGCCGGGTACTGGCTGATCGGCGCACCGGCGGCGTGGGTGTTCGCGTTTCCCATGGGCGGCGGCGCGGTAGGCGTGTGGTGGGGGCTGGCGCTGGGGTTGGCGTGTGCGGCAATCGGGCTGACGGTGGCGTTCGAGTGGCGGATGCGGCGGTTGCTGGGCAGTTCGCAGATGGCACAGGTTTCTGTACAACCTTGAGGGCCTGTTCGCCGGCAAGGCCGGCTCCTACCCTGTTTCGCGCATGCCGGCGACGGGGGCTACAGCGCCACTGCGCCCTGCCCCGCCCCCTGCACCAGATACTCGACCAGTTGCTCGATCGGCAACGGCCGGCTGATCAGAAAGCCCTGCACCTGGTCGCAGCCAAAGCTGCGCAGCAACGCCAGCTGTTCCTCGGTCTCCACGCCCTCGGCCACCACCTCCAGGTTCAGGTTGTGCGCCAGGTTGATCATGGCGTGCACCAGCTTGCGGTTCTCTTCGCGCTGCTCCATGCCACCGACAAAGCTGCGGTCGACCTTGAGCAGGGCGATCGGCAGGCTGTTCAGGTGCACGAACGACGAAAAGCCGGTGCCGAAGTCATCCAGCGAAAACCGCACCCCCAAGCGTCCCAGCGCGTCCATCGTCTGCTTGACCAGGTCGTTGCGCCGCATCACTGCGGTCTCGGTCAGTTCGAACTCCAGCCAGCCCGCATCCACCCCGTGCTCGACGATCAGCCGCCCCAGCGTGGCCAGCAGCTGGCTGTCCTGAAACTGGCGAAATGACAGGTTGACCGCCATGTGCAATGGCGCCAGCCCCTGCTCGCGCAGTGCCTGCATGTCGCGCAGGGCACGCGAGATCACCCAGTACCCCAGCGGCACGATCAGCCCGCTCTGCTCGGCCAGCGGCACGAATTCGCTCGGTGGCAGCAGGCCACGCTCGCTGTGGCGCCAGCGCACCAGTGCCTCCAGGCCGACGATGCGCCCGTCGCTCAGGTCCAGGCGTGGCTGGTAGTGCAGTTCCAGTTCGTCGCGGCGCAGGCCTCGGCGCAGCTCGCTTTCCAGGTCGGCCAGGCTGCGTGCGTTGCGGTTGATGCGCTCGTTGAAGATGTGAAAGGTGCAGCCCTGGGTGCTCTTGGCCTGCTGCATGGCGATGTGCGCGTGCCACATCAGCGGGTCGGCACCAGCCTGCGCACGGGCATGCGCCACGCCCAGGCTGCACCCCAGCAGCAGGCTTTCGCCGTCGATCCAGTAGGGTTCGGCCAGGGCCTCGGTGATGCGCTCGGCCATCCACTCGGCACGCTGCGGCTCGCGCCGGGTGTCGATCAGCAGGGCGAATTCGTCGCTGCCCAGGCGCGCCACCTGATCGCCTGCCTCGAGCTGGCGCTTGAGCCGGCTGACCACCTGCAGGATCAGGCGGTCACCGGCCTGGTGGCCGAGGGCATCGTTGGCGTGGCGGAAGTTGTCCAGGTCCAGGTGCCCGAGGGCCACACCGCGCCCGTCGTTTTCGGCCAGGCGCGCGGCCAGCAGGGTCTGGAAACCCTGGCGGTTGGCAATGCCGGTCAGCGGGTCCTGCTCGGCCAGGCGCTGCAGGGTGGCTTCGAGCACACCCCGCTCGCGCACATGGCGCAGGCAGCGGCGCAGCATGTCGCCGCTCAGCTGCTCGAACACCAGCCAGTCGCTCACACCCGGCGGCGCCTCGGGCGGCTCCTGCTCCAGCAGCAGCACCATGGGCAGGTCGCAACGCCCGGGCGCCGGCTGCAAGCCCGGGGTGGCCAGCACCAGCGCGTTGCGGTCGCGGGCGAACAGGCTGTCGACCGCGTCCCAGCCGGGTGCGGTCACCAGCACCGCGCCACCGCCCAGCGGCAGCAGGCATTCACCAAGGGCAACGGCCCAGTGCGGCCCGTCCGCCAGCAGAAGCAGACGCAACGGTTCGACAAGCGTAGACAAGCTGGCTCCTTAGCACGAGAACGCGGTCAATGACGATGTGGGCGGGATGCTCGATCCTGAACCATCAAATGTAAATGGTTTTCACTTTAACTCACGACATTCCTTCGTCCTGATCCCGCGGTATTTCGCCACGCATCCTGCGGGAAAGTATCAAAAGCGGCAAATTAAGATCGCGTGGTACGTCACACTGTCAGACGGTCGCGGCACAATTGCTCTGCGCCTGCTAAAATGCCCGGCTATTTTTCAGCGACCCCCGGTTAACGTCATGTCCCGACTCAACCCCCGGCAACAGGAAGCCGTGAGCTACGTCGGCGGCCCTCTTTTGGTGCTCGCCGGTGCTGGCTCCGGCAAGACCAGCGTGATCACGCGCAAGATCGCCCACCTGATCCAGAACTGCGGCATCCGTGCCCAGTACATCGTGGCCATGACCTTCACCAACAAGGCGGCGCGCGAGATGAAGGAGCGCGTGGGCACCCTGCTGCGCGGCGGCGAGGGGCGCGGCCTGACGGTATCGACCTTCCACAACCTTGGCCTGAACATCATTCGCAAGGAGCATGAACGGCTGGGCTTCAAGCCGGGTTTCTCGATTTTCGACGAAACCGACGTCAAGGCCCTGATGACCGACATCATGCAGAAGGAATACTCCGGGGACGATGGCGTCGACGAGATCAAGAACATGATCGGCGCCTGGAAGAACGACCTGATCCTGCCGCCCGAGGCCCTGGAGAACGCGCGCAACCCCAAGGAGCAGACCGCCGCCATCGTGTATGCGCACTATCAGCGCACGCTCAAGGCGTTCAACGCGGTGGACTTCGACGACTTGATCCTGCTGCCGGTCAAGCTGTTCCAGGACCACCCCGACATTCTGCAGAAGTGGCAGAACAAGGTGCGCTACCTGCTGGTGGACGAATACCAGGACACCAACGCCAGCCAGTACCTGCTGGTGAAGATGCTGATCGGTACGCGCAACCAGTTCACCGTGGTGGGTGACGACGACCAGTCGATCTATGCCTGGCGCGGCGCGCGCCCTGAAAACCTGATGCTGCTCAAGGACGACTACCCGTCCCTGAAGGTGGTGATGCTGGAGCAGAACTACCGCTCCACCAGCCGCATCCTGCGCTGCGCCAACGTGCTGATCTCCAACAACCCCCACGCCTTCGAGAAGCAGCTGTGGAGCGAGATGGGCCACGGCGACGAGATCCGCGTGATCCGCTGCAAGAACGAGGAAGCCGAGGCCGAGCGCGTGGCCATGGAGATCCTCAGCCTGCACCTGCGTACCGACCGCCCGTACAGCGACTTCGCCATCCTCTACCGCGGCAACTACCAGGCCAAGCTGATCGAGCTGAAGCTGCAGCACCACCAGATCCCCTATCGCCTGTCGGGCGGTAACAGTTTCTTCGGCCGCCAGGAAGTAAAAGACCTGATGGCCTACTTCCGCCTGCTGGTGAACCCGGACGACGACAACGCCTACCTGCGCGTGATCAACGTGCCGCGCCGCGAAATCGGCTCCACCACCCTGGAAAAACTCGGCAACTACGCCACCGAGCGCAAGGTGTCGATGTATGCCGCCAGCGAGGAGCTGGGCCTGGGCGAGCACCTGGACAGCCGCTTCACCGATCGCCTGCAGCGCTTCAAACGCTGGATGGACAAGGTGCGCGAGCAGGTCGCGCTGGAAGACCCGATCGCCGCGCTGCGCAGCATGGTGACCGACATCGACTACGAGAACTGGATCCGTACCAACAGTTCCAGTGACAAGGCCGCGGACTTTCGCATGGGCAACGTCTGGTTCCTGATCGAGGCGTTGAAAAACACCCTCGAGAAGGACGAGGAAGGCGGCATGACCATCGAGGAAGCCATCGGCAAGCTTGTGTTGCGCGACATGCTCGAACGCCAGCAGGAAGAGGAAGAAGGCGCCGAGGGCGTGCAGATGATGACGCTGCATGCCTCCAAGGGCCTGGAGTTTCCCTACGTGTTCATCATGGGCATGGAAGAGGAAATCCTCCCGCACCGCTCCAGCATCGAGGCCGACACCATCGAGGAGGAGCGGCGCCTGGCCTACGTGGGCATCACCCGCGCACGCCAGACCCTGGCCTTCACCTTTGCCGCCAAGCGCAAGCAGTACGGCGAGATCATCGATTGCGCGCCAAGCCGCTTCCTCGATGAATTGCCCGATGACGACCTGGCCTGGGAAGGCCTGGACGATACACCCACGGAAGTCAAAGCCGTGCGTGGCAATACGGCCCTGGCCGATATCCGCGCCATGCTCAAACGATAGATAATCCACCTTTGCCCTGGCTTGTTGCCGGGGCCTTTTGGCTACATCGAGGAATTACACCAGTGGAAGCACTGCACCAGAAGATTCGCGAAGAAGGCATCGTGCTTTCCGATCAGGTTCTCAAAGTCGATGCGTTTCTCAACCATCAGATCGACCCTGCGCTGATGCAACTGATTGGCGACGAGTTCGCCCGTCTGTTCGCCGATGCGGGCGTGACCAAGATCGTCACCATCGAGGCCTCGGGGATTGCCCCGGCGGTGATGACCGGTTTGAAGCTGGGCGTGCCGGTGATCTTCGCCCGCAAGCACCAGTCGCTGACCCTGACCGAGAACCTGCTGGTGGCTTCGGTGTACTCGTTCACCAAGCAGACCGAGAACACCGTGGCGATTTCGCCGCGTCACCTCAACAGCAGCGACCGCGTGCTGGTGATCGACGACTTCCTGGCCAACGGCAAGGCGTCGCAGGCGCTGATCTCGATCATCAAGCAGGCCGGCGCAACCGTGGCCGGGCTGGGCATCGTGATCGAAAAGTCGTTCCAGGGCGGGCGTGCAGAGCTGGACAGCCAGGGCTATCGCGTCGAGTCGCTGGCCCGGGTGAAGTCGCTGGACGGTGGTGTGGTCAGCTTTATCGAGTAAGGCTTACCGACCGCTTCGCCAGCAAGGCTGGCTCCTACAGGTGCTCCACCGCCTGCAGGAGCCGGCCTTGCCGGCGAAAGCGTTCTACGCGGTAGTTTGCAAAGCCGCCAGCAGCAATCGCTGGTACAGGTCCTCCTTCAGCCCGTCCGGCTCGCTCAGGCCCATGCGCTGCAGATGCTCGGGATAACGCTCCGGCCCCGGCGCATCCAGTGCCGCCTTGCCCAGCTCCAGCGCCTCGCTCAACTTGAACTTGCTCTTGAGCCAGTTCAGCGCGCGCAGCAGGTCCTTCTCTTCAGCGGTGAAATCGCTGCCCAGCGGATACTCGGCAAACAACCGCGCATGCCGCCCACGCAATGCCTCCAGCCGCTGCGGCGTGTTCTGCGTGAAGCGCGCATCCAGCTCGAAATCCTGCGCCAGCTTGCCGGCCTTTTTCGCCTGCTCCATCAGCCCGGGCTGAAACCGCGAATCGCTGATCGCCAGCAACCGCGCAATCACCTCGGCGTCGGTCTGCCCGCGCAGGTCGGCAATGCCGTATTCGGTCACCACGATATCGCGCAGATGCCGCGGGATGGTGCAGTGCCCGTAGGTCCACAGCAGGTTGGAACTGACCTCCCCGCCGGCTTCGCGCCAGCTGCGCAGCAGCAGGATGGAACGCCCGCCTTCCAGCGCGTGGGCCTGGGCGACGAAGTTGTACTGCCCGCCCACCCCGCTCAGTACGCGACCGTCCTCGAGCTGGTCGGCCACCCCCGCCCCCATCAGGGTCATGGTGAACACCGTGTTGATGAAGCGTGCATCGCGGCGCTGTTCGCGCTTGAGGGCCTCGTCGCCGTACAGCTCGTTGATGAAGCTGATCGCGTGCATGGCAAAGGATTTGCGCTGCGCCAGCGGCATCTCGCGCAGGCGCTGGTAGAACGCCTGCGGCCCGAGGAAGAAACCGCCATGCACCAGCACCCCGTCGGCCACCGGCCGGCGCACCACGCCCGCCTCCGCCAGCGCGAGCAATCCGTTCACGAACATCTCGCTGCAGCCATACAGGCCCTGGGCAAACGGCGCAGTGCCGCCTTCACGCTCGATCAGCACCTGCCAGGGCGCCAGGTCGAGGTCGGCGAGCAGCGCCTGGTACTCCGGCGCATCCCCCTGGCGCGCCAGCAACGCGGCGGCCAGCGCATCGCCCATGGCGCCGATGCCGATCTGCAGGGTGCCGCCGTCGCGCACCAGAGTGCTGGCGTGCACGCCGATGAAGTGGTCCTGGGTGGTGACGGGCATGTTCGGCGTGGAGAACAGCCGAGTGGTTTCCGGGGCGTCGATCAACAGGTCGAAATCGTCCTGCGCCAGTTCGCTGTCGCCCGGCATGTAGGGCAGCTCGTCGTGCACGTGCCCCAGCATCAGGATGGTTTCACCGGCTGCACGCCGGCGCGCGATCATCGGCAGCAGGTCGAGGGTGATGTCGGGGTTGCAGCTCAGGCTCAGGTGCCCGGGGCGCTCGGGGTGGGCGGCAACGATCTGCGCCACCAGGTTCAGGCCCTTGGCATTGATGTCGCGGGCCGCATGACTGTAGTTGCTGCTGACGTAGTCCTGCTGGGCCATGTGGCTGTGCAGCATGCTGCCCGGCTGCATGAAGAACTGCTCGACGCGGATGTTGGCCGGCAACCGGTCGCGGCGCAGGTCCTGCAGGTATTCCAGTTCGGGGTAGTCGGCGAACACGCGCTCCACGAAGGGTTCGAGAAAGCGCCGCTGCAGGCCGTCACCCAGGTCCGGGCGGCCCAGGCTCAGTGCGGTGTAGATGGTCAGTTGCCGCTCGGGCAGCTCACGCACCCGTGCATACAGCGCATTGACGAAGCGGTTGGGCTTGCCCAGGCCCAGTGGCAGGCCCATGTGGATGTGCGCCGGCAAACGCGCCAGCACTTCGTCCACGGCGATCTCGATCGAACAGCGGTGCGCCATCTCGGCCTCCTAGGCATCCGTGATTCCAGGGTTGGACCGAGCATGCCCCGCGTTTGCTGCAATGGCCAGCGTCAGAAACGACAAAGCCCGCACGTGGCGGGCCTTGTAGCTGCAGCGTCGGGCTTACTTGAGGCCGGACATCTTCTCGATGGCGGCCTTGAGGTCGTCATCCGAGCAGTCGGCACAGGTGCCTTTTGGCGGCATAGCGTTGATGCCGGTGATGGCCTTGGCCAGGATGCCGTCCAGGCCGCCCTGGTGGTCGGCGCGCTCTTTCCAGGCGGCGGTATCGCCGATCTTCGGTGCGCCCAGCAGACCGCTGCCATGGCACGCGTTGCAGTGCTTGGCGATGACTTCATCCGGGGTCTTGGCACCGCCACCGCCGGCAGTGGCGGCCACTTCCATGCCCTTGCATTCCTGCCCTTGTACACACACCTGACCGACCGGCTCCAGCCGCTTGGCGATGTCGTCATTGGTCACAGCCTGGGCGTTGACGGCCCATAGGGCTACTACGGCTGCTGGTACGGCCAGCATTGTCTTGATTAGATTCACGCGTACACCCTCATGGTGGCTAGTCACGCCCGCGGCCACGGTTTCGCAGGCCGCGCAAGTATAGCGGGAACCCCGCCTCACCGAAACAACCCTAAAGACCAAAGGGGTTTAGCCGCGACAATCCGCCGCGCATTGGCGACGCGCGTGGGCTCAGAAGTTGGCCGGGGTGGCGGCACTGATCAGCCGGGCCGGCTCATCGTAGGGATTGCGGAATCGATGCGGCTTGGTGCTCTCGAAATAGTAGCTGTCGCCCGCCTCGAGGATGAAGGTTTCAAGCCCCACCACCAGCTCCAGGCGCCCTTCGAGCAGAATGCCGGTCTCTTCGCCGTCGTGGGTGAGCATCTCTTCGCCGGTGTCGGCACCGGGCGGGTAGATCTCGTTTAGAAAGGCAATGGCGCGGCTGGCGTGGGCCTTGCCGACCAGCTTCATGGTGACTGCGCCGTCGGATATATCGATCAGTTCGTTGGCCTTGTACACGATCTGGGTCGGGTTCTCGGGCTGCAGCTCTTCGGAAAAGAACTCCACCATCGACATCGGAATACCGCCCAGCACCTTGCGCAGCGAGCTGATCGAAGGGCTCACGCTGTTCTTCTCGATCATCGAGATGGTGCTGTTGGTCACGCCCGCCCGCTTGGCCAGCTCGCGTTGAGACAGGCCTTTGAGCTTGCGAATGGCTTGCAGTCGTTCACCGACGTCCAAGGCCTGGGCCCTCCTAAACGAACACGTGGGGTCGAAATTGAACGGTATCATCGCAACAGCGTTCAGTATTTACAACACTTCGACCCGCAGCCCGTCCGCTTTGGCGCCTCAATTGCCGCTGTACACCATCGGCACCCGACGCAGGTTGCAGAAGATCTGATACGGGATGGTGCCCGCCTGGATCGCCACGTCGCTGGCCAGCACGTGCTTGCCCCACAACTCCACCGGGCTGCCCAGCCCGGCCTCGGGCACATCGGTGAGGTCGATGCACAGCATGTCCATCGACACGCGGCCAATCAGCTGGCTGCGCTTGCCGGCCACCAGCACCGGGGTACCGGTGGGTGCCAGGCGCGGGTAGCCGTCGGCATAGCCCATGGCGACCACACCCACGCGGGTGGGGCGCGGGCTGATGAATTTCGCGCCGTAACCCACCGGCTCGCCGGCCGGCAGTTCGCGCACGCAGATCACTTTGGATTCCAGGGTCATCACCGGCTGCAGGCGCTGAGCCTGGGCCTGCGGCACCTCGAAGGGCGTGGCGCCATACAGCATGATGCCCGGACGCACCCAGTCGCTGGGCACCTGCGGCCAACCCAGCACCGCCGGCGAGTTGCGCAGGCTGACCTCGGCACTCAGGCCCTGGCGCGCGGCTTCGAACACCGCCACCTGCTCGCTGCTGGCCGTGCTGTCGAGTTCGTCGGCACGGGCGAAGTGGCTCATCAGCACGATGCGCGCCACCTTGCCGCTGGCCAGCAGACGCTGGTAGGCGCCGTGGTAGTCCTTGGGGTGCAGGCCGACGCGGTGCATGCCGGTGTCGAGCTTGAGCCACACGGTGATCGGGCGGGTCAGGCCGGCCTGTTCGATGGCTTCGAGCTGCCACAGCGAATGCACCACGCACCACAGGTCCTGCTCGGCAATCAGGGGCAGCTCGCTGGCTTCGAAAATGCCCTCGAGCAGCAGCACCGGGGCCTTGATGCCGGCAGCACGCAGCTCCAGCGCCTCTTCGATGCAGGCCACGGCGAACCCGTCGGCCTCGCCCTCCAGCGCCTGGGCGCAGCGCACCGCGCCGTGCCCGTAGGCGTCGGCCTTGATCACGGCCAGCGCCTTGGCGCCGGTCAGTTCGCGGGCGAGTTGATAGTTGTGGCGCAGCGCTTGAAGATCGATCAGGGCACGGGCGGGACGCATGACGGCAGCCTTCTGGCAGTCGGGTGAGTTGGGAAACGGATTACGGCAGGGCGGCGACGATCGAGATCTCGACCAGCATCTGCGGATTGCACAGCCGGGCCTGAACGGTGGCGCGGGCCGGGGCATTGCCTTTGGCCAGCCACTGGTCCCACACCGTGTTCATGGCCTGGAACTGGGTGTCGATGTCGCTGAGGTAGATGGTCGCCGACAGCACGCGGCTCTTGTCGGTACCGGCCAGGTCCAGCAGCCGCTCGATGTTGGCCAGCACCTCGCGGGTCTGCTGGCCGACGTCGCCGTTCAGGTCATTACCCACCTGGCCCGACAGGTAGACGGTGCCGTTGTGGGTAACGATCTGGCTCATGCGCTCATTGGTGAGCTGGCGCTGGATTGACATGCTTTGCAGTCTCCTGACTGTTGCTGTAGCGGGAAATGTCGAGGCCTTCGGCGCTGATCTGCGGCTTCTTGCGCGCCATCAGGTCGGCCAGCAGGCGACCCGAACCGCACGCCATGGTCCAGCCGAGGGTGCCGTGGCCAGTGTTCAGGAACAGGTTGCGAAACGCCGTGGCGCCCACGATCGGCGTGCCGTCGGGGGTGGTCGGGCGCAGGCCGGTCCAGAAGCTGGCCTGGCTCAAGTCGCCGCCGCGAGGATAAAGGTCGTTGACGATCATCTCCAGCGTTTCGCGCCGACGCGGGTTGAGCGACAGGTCGAAACCGGCGATCTCGGCCATGCCGCCGACGCGGATGCGGTTGTCGAAGCGGGTGATCGCGACCTTGTAGGTCTCGTCGAGAATCGTCGAGGTCGGGGCCATGGCCGGGTCGGTGATCGGCACGGTCAGCGAGTAGCCCTTGAGCGGGTACACCGGGGCCTTGATGCCCAGCGGCTTGAGCAGTTGCGGCGAGTAGCTGCCCAGGGCCAGCACGTAGCGATCGGCGGTTTCCAGCTTGCCGTCGATCCATACGCCGTTGACCCGGTCGCCCGCGTGATCGAGGCGCTCGATGTTCTGCCCGAAGCGGAATTCCACGCCCAGGTCGCGCGCCATTTCGGCCAGGCGCGTGGTGAACAGCTGGCAGTCGCCGGTCTGGTCGTTGGGCAGGCGCAGGGCACCGGCGAGGATGTCGGTGACATTGGCCAGGGCAGGCTCCACGCGGGCAATGCCGTCGCGGTCGAGCAGCTCGTATGGCACACCGGACTGTTCCAGCACGGCGATATCCTTGGCCGCGTTGTCCAGTTGCGCCTGGGTGCGGAACAGCTGGGTAGTGCCCAGGGTGCGGCCTTCGTAGGCAATGCCGGTTTCGGCACGCAGCTCGTCGAGGCAGTCGCGGCTGTACTCGGACAGGCGCACCATGCGCTCCTTGTTCACCGCATAGCGGTTGGCCGTGCAGTTGCGCAGCATCTGCGCCATCCACAGGTACTGGTCGATGTCGGCGGTGGCCTTGATGGCCAGCGGGGCGTGGCGCTCGAGCAGCCACTTGATGGCCTTGAGCGGCACACCGGGTGCAGCCCAGGGCGAGGCATAACCCGGCGATACCTGGCCAGCGTTGGCGAAGCTGGTTTCCATGGCCACCGCCGGCTGGCGATCGACCACCACCACTTCAAACCCCTGACGAGCCAGATAGTAGGCACTGGCGGTCCCGATGACGCCGCTACCAAGTACCAGAACGCGCATGTTGTTATCCCTCGAGGCGGCGTACCGCACACATTTGTTGTTTAAGGCATGGATGGGCGCAGTATAGGAAGGTAGAGGCAGTGCTTTTCACTATATAAAAGCCTATATTTGGCGAGAATTCTCGGCAGGGTCGGCTTTTACGGAGGGGCATCCACTATGAGAACCCAGCATCAAAGCAAACGTGAACTGGACAAGATCGACCGCAACATCCTGCGCATCCTGCAGACCGACGGGCGCATCTCGTTCACCGAACTGGGCGAGAAGGTCGGCCTGTCGACCACCCCGTGCACCGAGCGGGTCCGGCGTCTGGAGCGCGAAGGCATCATCATGGGCTACAACGCCCGGCTCAACCCGCAGCACCTCAAGGGCAGCCTGCTGGTGTTCGTCGAGATCAGCCTGGACTACAAGTCGGGGGACACTTTCGAAGAGTTTCGCCGCGCGGTGCTCAAGCTGCCCCACGTATTGGAATGCCACCTGGTATCGGGCGATTTCGACTACCTGGTGAAGGCGCGCATCTCGGAGATGGCCTCGTACCGCAAGCTGCTGGGCGACATCCTGCTCAAGCTGCCACACGTGCGCGAATCCAAGAGCTACATCGTGATGGAAGAGGTGAAGGAAAGCCTCAACCTGCCGATCCCGGACTGAGCCTTACACCAGCACCTGGCGGGTGCTGGCGATGTACTGGTGCACCAGGCGCTCGGCCTGCGGGTCGATCATCTCGGCGGGGCCGCGACCATTGGGGCACGGCAGCCTCGGGGTTGTGCCGAACAGGCGGCAGATCAGCGGCCGCTCCTCGTACACCGTGCAGCCCTCGGGGCCCAGGTGCACACAGTTGAGCTCATCCAGCGCGGCCTGTTGCTCGGCCGCGCTCTTGCGTGGCAGGCGCGCCATTTCCTCGCTGGAGGTGGTCACCGGGCCGCAGCAATCGTGGCAGCCCGGCACGCAGGCGAACGACGGGATCTGCTCACGCAGGAAGCGGATCTTGTGACTGTTGCAACTCATGGCAGACTCGTGGCGGGAAAGGCTGAAGCGCCATTTTGCCCCACGGTTGCCTGCCGATCAAAGCACCGCCTATGCTGTGTCAAATTTTCCACACAGCCCTACCAGGATCCTTCAAACGTGCATACCACTTCCTACTACGCTGCCCACAGCGCCGGGCAACCGGCGTACCCGCCCCTGCAAGGCGAGCTGAACTGTGATGTGTGCGTGGTGGGCGGCGGCTTTTCGGGCCTCAATACCGCCATCGAACTGGCCGAACGCGGCCTGAGCGTGGTGCTGCTCGAAGCGCACAAGATCGGTTGGGGCGCCAGTGGACGCAATGGCGGGCAGCTGATTCGCGGGGTCGGACACGGCCTGGACCAGTTCACCCCGGTGATCGGCAGCGAGGGAGTGCGCAGCCTCAAACTGATGGGCCTGGAAGCAGTGGACATCGTGCGCCAGCGCATCGAACGCCATGCCATCGACTGCGACCTGACCTGGGGCTACTGCGACCTGGCCAACAAGCCACGGGAATTCGAGGGCTTCAGCGAAGAGATCGACGAGCTGCGCGGGCTGGGCTACACCCATGAGCTGCGCCTGGTGCAGCCCGACCAGATGCACACGGTGGTCGGCTCGCGTCGCTACGCCGGCGGGCTGGTGGACATGGGCTCGGGGCACCTGCACCCGCTGAACCTGGCGCTGGGCGAGGCCGAGGCCGCGCGCCAGCTGGGCGTGCAGGTGTTCGAGCATTCCCGTGTCACCCGCATCGAGCACGGCCCGCAGGTGCATGTGCACACCGCCAAGGGCTCGGTGCGGGCGAACACGCTGGTGCTGTGCTGCAATGCCTACATCAACGACCTGGACCGCGAGCTCAGTGGCAAGGTGCTGCCAGCCGGCAGCTACATCATCGCCACCGAACCGCTGAGCGAAGCCCTGGCCAACGAGTTGCTGCCGCAGAACATGGCGGTGTGCGACCAGCAGGTGACCGTGGACTACTATCGCCTCTCGGCCGACCGGCGCCTGCTGTTCGGTGGCGCCTGCCACTACTCGGGGCGCGATCCGCAGGACATCGGCGCCTACATGCGGCCCAAGATGCTCAAGGTGTTCCCGCAACTGGCCGACACCCGCATCGAATACCAGTGGGGCGGCATGATCGGCATCGGCGCCAACCGCCTGCCGCAGATCGGCCGCCTGCGCGACCGGCCCAACGTTTACTACGCCCAGGCCTATGCCGGCCACGGGCTCAACGCCACGCACCTGGCCGGGCGGCTGCTGGGCGAGGCGATCAGCGGCCAGCAGAGCGGGCGCTTCGACCTGTTCGCCCAGGTGCCGCACATCACCTTCCCTGGCGGCAAGCACCTGCGCTCGCCGCTGTTGGCGCTGGGCATGCTGTGGCACCGCCTCAAGGCACTGGCCTAGGGTCTCCAGAATGGCCTGAGACCTTCCTTCACGGCCTGTTCGCGGGTCAGGCCGATATCGCGCAGCTGCTCGGCATCGAGCTGCAGCAGCGCATGGCGTGAACGCCACCGCCGCATCATCACAGCCCAGCGACTCGGGCTGGCGGGCGCCTCATGTAGCGCCACCTCGCCTTTGGTGCACAGTGGCAGGCCTGCATCGCTCGCGCCGTTCATCGCTTCATTCCTCCAGGGTGGGTAACCGTGCAGCCATGATGCGCGGGTGCTGCAAGGCATTACAGATTCAACCGCCAGGTTTTATTTCCATACAGATCTGTCGATAACGGCGCTGAATGCTGTATTTTTGCCCAATCTGTACCGGTTGCCAGCCGCTTGCCCGCCCAGGAGTACGCCATGACCCTCTACGTCAACCTCGCCGAGCTGATTGGCGCACGCATCGAGCAGGGCCTCTACCGCCCCGGCGACCGCCTGCCGTCGGTGCGGGCCCTGAGCGTCGAGCATGGCGTGAGCCTGAGTACCGTGCAGCAGGCGTATCGGGTGCTGGAAGATCACGGGCTGGCGGCGCCTAGGCCCAAGTCCGGCTATTTCGTGCCTGACCATCGCCCACTACCCGCCCTGCCCGACGTCAGCCGCCCGGCCCAGCGCCCTGTGGATATCTCACAATGGGACCAGGTGTTCGAGCTGGTGCGCAGCGTGCCGCGCAAGGACGTGGTGCAACTGGGCCGCGGCATGCCCGATGTCGGCAGCCCCACCCTCAAGCCGTTGCTGCGCAGCCTGGCGCAACTGAGCCGGCGCCAGGACATGCCCGGCCTGTACTACGACACCGTCGCCGGCACCGAAGCCCTGCGCGAGCAGGTGGCGCGGCTGATGCTCGATTCGGGCTGCAGCCTGAGCACGGCAGACCTGGTGATCACCACCGGCTGCCAGGAAGCCCTGTCGATCAGCGTGCGCGCGGTGTGCCAGCCGGGCGACATCGTCGCGGTCGAATCACCGAGCTTTCACGGCGCCATGCAGACCCTCAAGGGCCTGGGCATGAAAGCGTTGGAGATCCCCACCGACCCGCTCACCGGCATCAGCCTCGAAGCCCTGGAGCTGGCCCTGGAACAGTGGCCGATCAAGCTGATCCAGCTGACCCCCAGCTGCAACAATCCATTGGGCTACATCATGCCCGAGGCGCGCAAACGCGCCCTGCTGACCCTGGCCCAGCGCTTCGACGTGGCGATCCTGGAGGACGACGTGTATGGCGACCTGGCCTACACCTACCCGCGCCCACGCACCATCAAGTCGTTCGACGACGACGGCCGCGTGCTGCTGTGCAGCTCGTTCTCCAAGACCCTTGCACCCGGCCTGCGGGTGGGCTGGGTGGCGCCGGGGCGCTACCTGGAGCGGGTGATGCACATGAAGTACATCAGCACCGGCTACACCGCCACCCAGCCGCAGCTGGCGATTGCCGACTTCATCGAGGGCGGCCACTACCAGCCGCACCTGCGCCGTGTGCGCGGCCAGTACCAGCGCGCCCGCGATCAGATGATCGACTGGGTGAGCCGCTACTTCCCCGCCGGCACCCGCGCCAGCCGGCCCCAGGGCGGCTTCGTGCTGTGGGTGGAACTGCCGGAAAGTTTCGACACCTTGCGCCTGAACCGGGCTTTACTTGAGCAAGGTGTGCAGATTGCGGTGGGCAGCATCTTTTCGGCGTCGGGCAAGTTCCGCAACTGCCTGCGCATGAACTTTGCCGCCCGCGCCACTGCCGAAATCGAAGCGGCCGTGCGCAAGGTCGGCGAAACCGCCATTCGTCTACTGGCCGAGGATGAGCGCGGCGGGTAACGTTGCGCCGCCCCGCGTGGTCCAACCCCCAACTGCCTTCCTGCTCAAGGACATGCCCCTTTGACCAAACCCAGGGCCTTCGCGCTGTTACTGATGCTGGCGCTCACCCTTGCCGGGTGCGCCACCTCCAGCACGCCCCGTACCGTGACCCAGGCCCTGCCCGCCAGCGACTCGGCCTTTGGCCGTTCGGTGCAGCGCCAGGCCAGCGCCCATGAGGGGCGGTCCGGCTTTCGCCTGCTGCCCAACAGCACCGAGGCGTTCCACGCCCGCGCCGAGCTGATCCGTAACGCCCAGAGCAGCATCGACCTGCAGTACTACATCGTGCATGACGGGCTCAG
The DNA here is from genome assembly GCF_049942755.1 of Pseudomonas palmensis. Taxonomy (NCBI): domain Bacteria; kingdom Pseudomonadati; phylum Pseudomonadota; class Gammaproteobacteria; order Pseudomonadales; family Pseudomonadaceae; genus Pseudomonas; species Pseudomonas palmensis. The sequence continues at coordinate 2,384,659 of NZ_CP187958.1, read as the reverse complement.
CACCCGCGCGCTGGTGCACGAACTGCTGCAGGCTGCCGACCGTGGCGTGCGCGTGCGCATCCTGCTCGACGACACCACCAGCGACGGCCTGGACGAGGTCATCGCCACCCTGGCGGCGCACCCGAAGGTACAGATTCGCGTGTTCAACCCGCTGCACCTGGGGCGCAGCACCGGCGTGACCCGTGCCTTGGGCAGGCTGTTCAACCTGTCGCTGCAGCACCGGCGCATGCACAACAAGCTGTGGCTGGTGGACAACAGCATGGCCATCGTCGGCGGGCGCAACCTGGGTGACGAATACTTCGACGCCGAGCCCAACCTGAACTTCACCGACATCGACATGCTGGGCGTGGGGCCGGTGGCCGAACAGCTGGGGCACAGCTTCGACCAGTACTGGAACAGTGCCCTGAGCCGACCCATTGGCGACTTCATGTTCAGCACCCCGAACGCCGACGACCTGCGTGTGAGCCGCGAGCGCCTGGAGGCTTCGCTCAGCGAGGCCAGGGTCAAGCGCAAGGCACTGTACGACCGCCTGATGGCCTACAAGACCCACCCGCGCCTGGATTCGTGGCGCAACGAGTTGATCTGGGCACACAACCAGGCGCTGTGGGATGCGCCAAGCAAGGTGCTGGCCCAGGCCGAGCCAGACCCGCGGTTGCTGCTGACCCAGCAGTTGGCGCCCGACCTGAACGACGTGCACCATGAGCTGATCCTGGTATCGGCCTACTTCGTACCTGGCGAGACCGGCCTGCTGTACCTGACCAGCCATGCCGACGCCGGGGTGTCGGTAAGCCTGCTGACCAACTCGCTGGAGGCCACCGACGTGCCGGCGGTACACGGCGGCTATGCGCCGTACCGCAAGGCGCTGCTGGAACACGGGGTAAAACTGTACGAACTGCGCCGCCAGCCCGGCGACCCCAGCAGCGGGCGTATCCATCACTTCGGCAGTGCATCGGACTCGAGCCTGCACAGCAAGGCGATCGTGTTCGATCGGCAGAAGACTTTCATCGGCTCGTTCAACTTCGACCCGCGCTCGGTGCTGTGGAACACCGAGGTCGGCGTGCTGGTGGACAGCCCGCAACTGGCCGAGTACACCCGCGACCTGGCGCTGCAGGGCATGGCCCCGGCGCTGAGCTACGAGCCGCGGCTGGTCGACGGCAAGCTGGTGTGGGTGACCGAGGACAATGGGCAGTTGCACACGTTGACGACAGAGCCAGGCGGGCTGTGGCGACGATTCAATGCGTGGGTGAGCAAGGCGGTGGGGTTGGAGAGGATGTTGTAGGGTGAAATCTCCATGCTGTCGAACGCAGGTCGATGCTGCGCGAGCCGATCTGCGTGGAGTTAGCTCGTCAAGGGGTACCAGTGAGACCATGCCGCACGCTCTCGACACGAACCAAATCACAAGTAAATTTCAGTCGACTATTATCAACGCAGCGTATCTTTATAGCGACGGCCTCATCCACGACATCAAACGAAATTTCACAAATAACATTCTCATAGCCCCACTCGCTAAAATCGATACATTTACTCCCTATAAATGATAGTTCAATATAGACCGCATCATAATTTCTTGGCCACTTCACAGGGCTATTCTCAGGCTTTTCTCGAGTAACCAGCTTAATAGATAACCTTGGTTCATCCCGCCTGAAATTAACCTCTGTAATATCTGACCCTAGAAAATTTGGCATCCCTCCATATATCGTAGTCAATGCTTGCGGATTCATAACGTTAGGAAAATTCATTTACTTCTTATTCCGGCAAAAAAATAGTAGTGTTGTACCATCGCCTCAACAGATACCGGATTCGCTCTGGAGTCAGTGCAGCTTGCTTGCGGCATTGGATGCCTGGAACGGCTGCCTTACCCGATTATTCTTACATGCAAATTCTTGTAGAAGTCCCAATGAATTACTAATTTTCTGTCAACCGACAAAAATAATGTATCAACAAAATCTAGTTCATCCACAAAGTCTAGCCACTCGTAAATACCTGTTTTCAACAAGGGGATTGCATTATCCATATGCATAACAAAAAAATCATGGGATGACTGAAAACCTATAGCTTCCAAAATTGAAATTAGTTCTCTTTTAAGATCGCTTCGCGAGACACTTTCATATGTTGTTTTGTTTTCTACACGATTCCAGTCAATGGAGGAACAGCTAATGGGGAAGTTGTCATTTAAAACTTTAAAAACATCTACCTCTTCGTGATCGCTACATGCATGCAACTCGATAAACTCTTGACATTTTTTTGAGAAACTCATGGATTAAATCTCTTTACTATTTTGGTCACAGTTTTTCCTGAAGCATCAAAGCAAATGGTTCGCTCATTTTTCTTTCCATTGAACGCATTGATGTGAGCTTTATGTCTTTCATCATATTCCACCCGAAAACCTCGATACTCTCCAGGAACTACTCTTCCGTTAAACGGTTGCGATCCAAATTTTGCTGGGTTCGGAACGCCACCTTTAGCTGTGATATGCGTGAAGCTAAGGGCATCATTCATTGCCTGATTGTAATCATCGTATATTTCATCACACTGTAGTTTTTCTTTTTTATTTTCTTGATCAGTGCATAAATTACATTTTTTCGTCAAGCCAAGTGGATCAACCCAATGTATTGGGCTGGGTGCGTATTGATATACGTTCAAACCGCCTGAAAACCCGATCGGGTCCTGCCCAATAAACCGCCCAACCCCCGGATCATAGTACCGATACCGGTTGTAATGCAGCCCAGTCTCCCGGTCGTGATACTGACCCTGAAACCGTAGCGGATTGCTCAGCCCAATCTGCCTTGCCCAGCCCGACCGCTCCTCACGCACCTCCCCCCACGCCTTGTACTGCCCCGCCCACGCCACCGCCCCATGGTGGTCAGTCAGTTCCATTGGCGTGCCCAGGTGATCGCACTGGTACCACGCAAGCGCGTCAAACGCCTGCGGCTGCATGTGCGTGTGCCACAGCGGGTCCTGGTCGAAGTCGTAACTGCGCTGGCTCCAGTCCGGCTGCTTGTGCAGCCGCACCGGCCCCCTGCGCAGGGCCTGGGCCACCGGCACAAAGCTGCCCGGCTCATACAGGTAATGCACCGTGCGGCCCGTATCGCCTTCATCACGCGGCGGGGAGCTTTCCCACGCCAGTGTGTCGCCGTCCCAGCCAAACAGCGTGAAGCCACAGTCCAGCTCACGCTGGCGCTTGGCCCGTTCAAGTTGATTCCAGCCCGTGCCGGCCTGCGGCTTGTTCGAGTAATGCGCAACCGAGTGTTTGTGCAGTCGCCGGCCGAGGGCGTCATAGCTGTACTCGACCTTGAGCTTGTCGTCGCTGTAGCTCTGCAGCCGGTCGAACAGGTCCCAGGTGAACTGCGCACGCACGCCGTTGTGCAGCCGTTCGGCCAGGTTGCCACGCTCGTCATAGCTGTAGTGCGTACCGGCGTATTCGCGCAGCAGGTTGTCCATCAACCTGTTGCGTTTCGGGGCCAAGTCCAGCGGGCGGTTGAGCTGCTGCGTCCTCTCGTCCAGCAGGTTACCCGCCGGGTCGAAGGCGAATGTCTCCACCCCCAGGCGACTGCTAGCCTGCAACAGGCGACCGACAGGGTCGTACTGGTAGGCCAACTGACCACGTCGGCTGTCGTGAATGTCGGTAAGTTGCCCGGCGCCATCGTACTGGTACTGACGCTTGAGCAACGTGGACTTGCCGTCGTGGCTGCCTAGCAGTTGCTCCTGCAGCCGTCCGGCCGGGTCCCAGGCCTGGGTCTGCATCAGCTTGTTGCCCTGATGGCGCGCCACCTCACGGTGCAGGTCATCGCGCTCGTAGCTGAGCATGTCGTGCTGGTCGAGCTTCATGCCCAGCAGGTGGCCGCTGCCGTAGGTCAGCCAACTGACCGTGTGGCCATCGGGGCGCACGGTCGCGATGCGCTGGTTGAGCACGTCGTACTTGTGCGTCCACACCGCCACCATCGGCTGCTGTAACCCCAGGTAATGCTGATGCTCGCGGGTCAGATTGCCCGCCTCGTCATGGAACCACTGCAGCTGGCTTGCCGCGTTGATCGCCTGGATCAGCCTGCCGTTGCCGTCATAGGCAAAGCGCTCGGTCTGGGACTGATCGCCCAGCCTGGCGGTACGCTCGGCCAGCCGACCCATGGGGTCGAAACGCAGGTCGATGCGGCGCTGGCCGACCTGGGTCGAGGCCAGGCGACCGCTGTACGGGTCGTATTGATAACGGGTGGTCAGGCCATCGAAGCCGGTCTCCTGCAACAGGCGACCGACCGGGTCGTACACGAAGCTCGCCTGGCTGGTGTTTTCGTTTTCCAGGCCGATCAGGCGGCCCAGTTTGTCCCAGCGGTAGCGCAGGGTGTGCTCGTTGGCGTCGACGCGCTCGGCCAGAAGCCCGGCGCCGGAATAGGTCCAGGTGGTGCAGCGGTCGAGCGCGTCGAGGTACGCCAGCAGACGGCCTTCGGCATCACGCTCGAAGCGCTCTTCGGTGTTGTCGGGGTGGGTGACCCTGGACAGTTGCCCGGCCTTGTACTCATAGGCGGTCTTGTTGCCCGCTGCGTCGGCGAACTGCACCAGCTGGCCGAAGTCGTTGTAGGCCCACGCACTGGCCTTACCTGAGCAATCGGTGTACTCGAGTAGTTGCCCGGCGTCGTTGTAGGCCAGCGACTTCTGGTTGCCGTTGGCGTCCTTGATCGCACTTACCAGGCCGCTTGGGGTGTAGGCAAATTCGGTCTTGTTGCCCAGCGGGTCGACCGTCTCTACCAGGTTGCCGCGCTCGTCGTAGTCGCGCAGCCAAAGGCCACCCTCGGCATCGCGGATCTTTATCAGCTGGTCATGGTCGTCGTAGGCGTAATGCAGCGTGCTGTGGTCGGGACGGATGTGCTGCAGCAGGTTGCTGCGCTCATCAAAGCTGTAGCGGTCCTGGCTACCGTCGGGGTGCACGTGGCGGATGATGTTCGAAAAAGTGCGCAACTTCTTGCGCAGTACTGTGCAAGAAGTTGCGCAGTTGGCTGCAGGCCACGTTTATTATGACCTGCAGCAATGTATGCACAGGTTTATCCACATTTTGGTGCGCAAGAAGTTGCGCAGCTGGGTGAAAGCGACGAAAGGTGAAATCCCCTGAGAATAGCGCTCCTCGAGGGGATTCAACCGGTACAAAGCGGCCCTAGGCCGTGGCAGGCTCGAAGGCATTCGGCCGCATCGCCAACAGCACCAGCCCGAACGCGCCCGCCGCCATCAGCAGCGGCAACGCATGCCCGCTCACCCACTGGCTGCCGGCCCCTGCAGCCAATGGCCCGATCAGGCAGCCGATGCCCCACAGCTGCGCCACGTGGGCGTTGGCGCGCACCAGCGCATCATCGCGATAGCGTTCGCCGATCAGGATCAGCGACAGGGTGAACAGGCCACCGGCACTGGCGCCGAACAGCACCCACAATGGCCAGATCGCCGGCGTGTGCATCAGCACCGGAATGGCCAGGCTCGACACCAGCAGGGTCATGGCGCAGCCGGTGAACAGCGTACGGCGAGACATGTAGTCGGCCAGCGCCCCGATCGGCAGTTGCAGTACCGCATCGCCCACCACCACGGTACTGACCATGAACAGCGCCAGCTCGGTGGTGAAGCCCTGCTGCAGGCAGTACACCGGCAACAGGGTGAGGATCATCGCCTCGAACGCGGCGAACAGCGCAATGGCCCAGGCGATTACCGGTAAGCGCCGGCAGAAGCCCACCAGGTCACGCAGGCCCACACCACAGGCTTCAGCGCTGGGCGCCCCGCTGCGACCGATCAGCACCAGCGGTGCCACCACCAGCAACCCGGCCCCGATCCAGAAGCCCAGGTCATCCTCCGAACCCAGCACGCCCAGCAGCAGCGGCCCGGCCAGCTGGCTGAGGGCATAGCTGCTGCCATACAGCGCCACCAGGCGGCCCCGCCATTGCTCGACCACCAGCTGGTTGATCCAGCTTTCGCCAAGGATGAACACGATGGTCAGGATCACCCCGATCAGCAGGCGCAACGCCAGCCACACCGGATAGCTGGGCAGCAGCGCCAGCAGGCCGATGGACAACGCACCGGCCAGCAGGCACAGGCGCATCAGCGTGGCGGTGCCGAAATACGCCGCCAGGCGGCTGGACAGGCTGGCGCCAACCAGCACGCCAATTGCCGGCATCGCCGCCATCACGCCAATGGCAAAGCTGCCATAGCCCCAGCTCTCCAGACGCAGCGATACCAACGGCATGCTCACGCCCAGGGCAAGGCCGACGCTCAGAACCGACGACAGCACGGCGAAGTAGGTAGCCCAACGCATGTGTACTTCCTCGCAGAATGATGGATCGCCACAAGCAACACAGCCGGGCCTGCGCTAACGCAGGGCCCGGCTGTGGCGCGGATCGCTCGGGGCGCGGCACCAGGCCGCGCCCATGGCCTTACAGCTTGATCCAGGTGGCCTTGAGCTCGGTGTACTTGTCCAGTGCGTGCAGCGACTTGTCACGGCCGTTGCCCGACTGCTTGAAGCCACCGAACGGCGCAGTCATGTCGCCACCGTCGTACTGGTTGACCCACACGCTGCCGGCACGCAGGGCCTTGGCGGTCTTGTGCGCCTTGCTGATGTCGGCGGTCCATACACCTGCGGCCAGGCCGTAAGGGGTGTCGTTGGCGATCTGGATGGCTTCTTCGACGCTGTCGAAGGTGATCACCGACAGTACCGGGCCGAAGATCTCTTCCTTGGCGATGCGCATGGCGTTGCTCACGCCGTCGAAGATGGTCGGTTCGACATAGGTGCCGCCGGTTTCTTCGAGGATGCGCTTGCCGCCCACCAGCAGCTTGGCGCCATCGGTGTGGCCAGCCTCGATGTAGGACAGCACGGTGTTCATCTGCTGGGTGTCGACCAGGGCACCAACGGTGGTGGCCGGGTCCAGCGGGTTGCCAGGCTTCCAAGCCTTGAGGGCCTCCAGTACCAGCGGCAGGAACTTGTCCTTGATCGAGCGCTCGACCAGCAGACGCGAACCTGCGGTGCACACTTCGCCCTGGTTGAAGGCGATGGCACTGGCCGCGGCGGCGGCAGCGGCGTTCAGGTCCGGGGCATCGGCGAACACGATGTTCGGGCTCTTGCCGCCGGCTTCCAGCCACACGCGCTTCATGTTCGATTCGCCGGCGTAGATCATCAGCTGCTTGGCGATCTTGGTCGAGCCGGTGAACACCAGGGTATCGACGTCCATGTGCAGGGCCAGGGCCTTGCCGACGGTGTGGCCGTAGCCAGGCAGCACGTTCAGCACGCCGGCCGGGATACCGGCCTCGATGGCCAGCTGGGCGATGCGGATGGCGGTCAGCGGGGACTTCTCGGACGGCTTGAGCACCACCGAGTTACCGGTGGCCAGCGCCGGGCCGAGTTTCCAGCTGGCCATCAGCAGGGGGAAGTTCCACGGCACGATGGCCGCCACCACACCCACAGGCTCGCGGGTTACCAGGCCTAGCTGGTCGTGCGGGGTGGCCGCGACTTCGTCGTAGATCTTGTCGATGGCTTCGCCGTTCCAGCTCAGTGCCTGGGCAGCGCCCGGCACGTCGATGTTCAGCGAGTCGTTGATCGGCTTGCCCATGTCGAGGGTTTCGAGCAGGGCCAGCTCCTCGACGTTCTGCTTGAGCAGCGCGGCGAAACGGATCAGGGTAGCCTTGCGCTTGGCCGGGGCCAGGCGTGACCACACGCCGGACTCGAAGGTGGCGCGGGCGTTTTCCACGGCGCGCTGGGCGTCGGCCTCGTCGCAGCTGGCGACCTGCGCCAGAAGGCGTCCGTCAACCGGGCTCAGGCACTCGAACGTGGCGTTGGAAACGGCGGCGGTGTATTCACCATTGATGAAAGCACGGCCTTCGATCTTGAGTTGCTGGGCACGCTGTTCCCAGTCCGCACGAGTCAGGGTGGTCATACGAAACTCCTCCTGTTGTTGAAATGCAGCGCCGCACGAGGGGCCAGGGCGCTGTCAGAATACGGCCGGAGCGATTGTCGCTCTACGGCACTCGACACCCTAAACTCTGGCACCTGAATTATCAATATATTTGACAATACATGGCCAAATGCCTAGTGATGTGCACTTTATTTAACAATCCGGGGACCCAAACATGAATATCCAGCAGATTGTCGACTTCGCACAGGTACTGACCGAGGCCGAGCGCTACCGCCCGGCTGCCGAAAAAGTGCTCAAGGGCGACCCGGAGCAGGCGGTCTACAACCATTACGCCAGCCCTTGCGGGCAATTCGCCGCTGGCGTGTGGGAGGGAGCGCCCGGGCAATGGACCGTCAATTACACTGAACACGAATACTGCGAGATCGTGCACGGCGTATCGGTGTTGCGCGACGAAGAAGGCAACGCCAAGACCCTGCGCACCGGTGACCGCTTCGTGATCCCGGCCGGCTTCAAGGGCACCTGGGAGGTGCTGGAGACCTGCCGCAAGATCTACGTGATGTTCGAGCCCAAGGCATAGGCCATAGATAGATACCGCCGCGCCAGCCCTCCCTAGCGCGAGCATGGCGAGGTCCTTATCCGGACCCACCTGAACTCAAGGAGCCTCACCATGCAAAAGGATCAACCGGTCGTCTGCCCCATCGAAGCGTTGCAGCTGAGCAACGACGAAGTGCTCACCTGCATCGGCCGCCTGGTCGGCACCCGCTACGTGCCGACCGTGAAGGCCTACATCAGCGAACTGACCGGGCGCCAGCGCGTGGTCGGCATCGGCGAGATGTCGACCCGCGAAATGGACCCGCAACGCGTGAACATCAGCGGCAACGAGGCGGGCCTGATCAGCGGTTTCCATTTCGGCTGAACAGAAAATCGCCATAAAAAAAGGCCCGCATCGTGAGATGCGGGCCTTTTTTCGTAAGCCGGGATCAATTACTTGATCTTGGCTTCCTTGTAGATCACGTGCTTGCGAACAACCGGATCGAATTTTTTGATTTCGATTTTGTCCGGAGTGGTGCGCTTGTTCTTGTCGGTGGTGTAGAAGTGGCCGGTATTAGCGGTCGACACCAGACGGATCAATTCACGCATGATTTTCTCCCTTAGACCTTGGCGCCGTTACGGCGAATTTCGACCAGAACGGCATCGATGCCGCGCTTGTCGATGATACGCATGCCTTTGGCAGAAACGCGCAGACGCACGAAACGCTTCTCCGACTCGACCCAGAAGCGGTGATGCTGCAGGTTCGGCAGGAAACGACGACGGGTTTTGTTATTCGCGTGGGAAATGTTATTCCCGGTTACCGGACCCTTACCGGTAACTTGACAGACTCTCGACATGCCTCAGCCCTCTAAAACCACATGCCCAACCCGGCATGGGTTGGCCGCTTAATCTCTCAGTCTTTGGCGCCAGGCGCCGTGTTTCTTCAGGGTCTTATCGGCAAGATCTGCAGATGCGACAAACCGAGCCCCTAGAAAAGAGCGCTGCTTTATACCAGAAAGGCCGGGGTACAACAACATTTGATGTGATCGCACGATGCATGAATCAACCCAGGCCGCCCGGATGCAGGGCTTCCAGCGACAAAACCGCTCGTCGCAATATTCCTTGAAAAAGGAGTTGGCCATTTACGGCCTTGCGCACTAGGGTAGGAGTTTTCCAGACTGCACGGGCAGATGGGCCATTGATCAGCCAAGGAGTCACCATGCGTCGTGCCGCTTTACCCCTGTTGCTCGCAGCGCTGCTAAGCCCCGCACTGGCCCAGGCAGGCGCCTTGAGCGTATGTACCGAGGCCAGCCCCGAAGGCTTTGACGTGGTGCAGTATAACGCGCTGACCACCACCAATGCTTCTGCCGATGTGCTCATGAACCGGCTGGTGGAATTCGACGCCACCAGCGGCAAGGTGGTGCCGAGCCTGGCCGAAAGCTGGACGGTATCGGCCGACGGCCTGGTCTACGACTTCAAGCTGCGCCCGGGGGTAAAGTTTCACAGTACGCCGTACTTCAAGCCCAGCCGCGTGCTGAACGCCGACGACGTGCTGTTCAGCTTCCAGCGCATGCTCTACCCCGCCCACTCCTGGCACAAGATCACCCAGAGCGGCTACCCGCATGCCCAGTCGTTGCAGCTGCCCAGCCTGATCAAGCAGGTGGAGGCACCCGATCCGCTGAGCGTGCGCTTTACCCTCGACCATCCGGACGCAACCTTCCTCGCCACCCTGAGCATGGGCTTCGCCTCGATCTATTCGGCCGAATACGCCGACCAGTTGCTCAAGGCCGGCACCCCGGAGAAGCTCAACAGCCAGCCGATCGGCACCGGCCCGTTCGTGTTCCAGCGTTTCCAGAAGGACGCGGTGATCCGCTACCGCGCCAATGCCGACTATTTTGCCGGCAAGCCGAGCGTCGACCCGCTGATTTTCGCGATCACCCCCGACGCCAACGTGCGCCTGCAGAAACTGCGGCGCAACGAGTGCCAGATCGCCCTGTCGCCCAAGCCGCTGGACGTTGCGGCAGCCGCCGAAGACGCAAACCTGAAGGTCGAGAAGACCGAGGCGTTCATGACCGCGTTCGTCGCGATCAACAGCCAGCACCCGCCGCTGGACAAGGTCGAGGTACGGCAGGCGATCAACCTGGCGTTCGACAAGACCAGCTACCTCAAGGCCGTGTTCGAAGGCACCGCAGTCGCCGCTGAAGGCCCCCTGCCGCCCAACACCTGGAGCTACGCCAAGGACTTGCCGGGTTACCCGACCGACGCGACCAAAGCCAAGGCGCTGCTGGTCAAGGCCGGGTTGCCGGACGGCTTCAGCACCACAATCTGGACGCGCCCTTCGGGAAGCCTGCTCAACCCCAACCCGAGCCTGGGGGCACAACTGCTGCAGGCAGACCTGGCGAAGGTCGGCATCAAGGCCGAGATTCGCGTGATCGAATGGGGCGAGCTGATCCGCCGTGCCAAGGCCGGTGAGCACGATTTGCTGTTCATGGGCTGGGCCGGCGACAACGGCGACCCCGACAACTTCCTCAGCCCGCAGTTTGCCTGCCCGGCAGTCGAGTCGGGGACCAACTTCGCGCGGTACTGCGACAAGCGCCTGGACCAGTTGATCAGTGCCGGCAAGACCACCAACGACCAGAGCGTGCGCAGCCGCCTGTACCAGCAGGCCCAGGGGCTGATCCAGCAGCAGGCGCTGTGGCTGCCACTGGCGCACCCCACGGCAGCGGTGCTGATGCGCAAGGATGTGGAGGGCTACACGGTCAGCCCGTTCGGCCGGCAGGACTTTGCCACGGTGAAGACCGCACGCTGAACGACTCGCGCCTGCAGGCTTCTGACAGCGTCCTCTGGTAGCCCGAAGGACACTGCAGCAGCCTGCAGCGCGTGTTCAGCCGCCAGGTGACTCTCGCCATCGACTTACGATGGTTGCCCAGCGAACCGCACCGTACGGATAGCCGCATTGGATATTGAATACTGGACCGAAGCGGCTATCGCCGGCCTCACCGTGGCACTGATACTCGGCCCGGTGGTCTTCGGCGCACTGCTTCTCTACATTGCCACCCAGCGATTGGCCGAAGCACTCGAGCACCTTCACAACTCGCCGCTGGTTGACGCTCATCGGTACAGCCTCAACCTGGGCCTGCGCCAGCGATTCAGGGCAGTGGGCGACATTGCCGGCCTGTTGGCCTACCCCGATTGCCCGGTCGAGTTCGGGGGCCTGAGCGCAGAGGACATCAAGCGCTTCCCCGGCAACCTCAGAACGCTGCTGGTTCTTAGCCACCACCTCAGGCTGGCAATGCTGGCCGTTCTGGTGCTGCTGGCCCTTGCCCTGCAGGTGCTCAAAGCCGTTCAGCACCAGGGCGAGCCGACGGAGTTCGGGCTCGGCGGGTATTCACCCTATTGGCTGCCCCTTGCACTGCAACTGCCTTGCATCGCCGGCCTGGGGTGGGTCGCCACCCAGTACGCACAGGCTGGCATGCGCTACATGACCAGTGCATCCCGGTACCTTGCCAACTGCAAGGCGGTGGTGAATCGACAGCGCCCGGTGATGTACAACACGGTGTTTGGCAGAATCGTGTTTACCGTATGCATCGCTGCGCTTCTGGCTCATGCGAAGCTCTTCATCAGAACAGGATCGCTGCAGGCCGCAGACGTGGAGTCCTTTCCAGCCACGATCAGAACCGAGCTTGTGGTGCGTCACTACCTGCTGCTGGCTTCGGTTGTCGGGCTGGCTGCGTCGTTTGTTGCAACAAAGCTGATCGACTAGTACCGCCCACGCACAGCAGCGTCAGGCAGCGAACAAGCCCCGCTCCACCATCGACAATGGCTCCCCATCGCCGATGATGATGTGATCCAGCACCCGCACCTCGATCAGGCCCAGGGCTTTCTGCAAGCGCAGGGTCAGATTGATATCTGCCTGGCTTGGCTCGGAAACACCTGACGGATGATTGTGGCAAAGGATCAATGCTGCGGCATTTCTGGCCAACGCACGCTTGATGACTTCCCGAGGGTAGACGTTGGCACTGCTGATGGACCCGCGGAACAACGCCTCGAACCCTAGAGGACGGTGCTTGTTGTCCAGGTACAGGCAGCCGAACACCTCGCTTTCTTCATGACGCAGCATCGATTTCAGGTAACGCCGGACCGCCCCCGGGCTCTGCAACGCCGGGTCGCGGATGATGGTTTCGGCCAAGTGCCGGCGCCCAATCTCCATCACCGCCTGCAGTTGCGCATACTTCGCCGGGCCCAGCCCCAGCTCGCGCTGAAACGTCGGCTGATCGGCCTCCAGCAGTTGCCGCAAGCCGCCAAACTGCTGCAACAGGTGGCGCGCCAGGTCCACCGCGCTCTTGCCTGCCACACCGGTGCGCAGGAACACCGCCAGCAACTCGGCGTCCGACAGGCTCGCGGCCCCTCGCTCCAGCAACTTCTCCCGCGGGCGTTCCGCCGACGGCCAATCCCTGATACCCATAGCTGTCCCTCTGTCTGTGTGTGGCTGCTCCCCATTTCAGCCCTGTGCTATCGTAGCCCCCTCTTTTTACGCGACGATTCGGCCTGGGGAGGCGTCGTCGCCGCGTGCAAACACTGATCAAAGAAAGGCAAGCCTATGCAGCGGCTGTATCGGAAACGCATCGTTCTTGGCGTCGGCGGCGGCATTGCTGCCTACAAGAGCGCCGAGCTGGTTCGCCGACTCCTGGAGCACGGCGCGCAAGTGCGCGTCGTCATGACCCACGGCGGGGCCGAATTCATCACCCCGCTGACCATGCAGGCCCTGTCCGGGCACCCCGTGCACATGGACCTGCTCGACCCTGCCGCCGAAGCGGCGATGGGCCATATCGAACTGGCCAAGTGGGCCGACCTGGTGCTGATCGCACCTGCCACCGCCGACCTGATCGCGCGCCTGGCGCAAGGCGTTGCCAACGATCTGCTGACCACCCTGGTACTGGCTACCGACGCCACCGTGGCGCTGGCACCGGCCATGAACCAGGCCATGTGGCGCGACCCGGCCACCCAGGCCAACCTGCAGCTGCTGCAAAGCCGCGATATCCAGGTGTTCGGCCCGGCCTCCGGCAGCCAGGCCTGTGGCGACGTGGGCCTTGGCCGCATGCTCGAAGCCACCGACCTGGCCTGGTGCGCCGCCGAAACCTTCAAGCGCCAGTCGCTGACCGGCAAGCACGTGCTGATTACCGCAGGCCCGACCCAGGAAAACATCGACCCGGTGCGCTACATCACCAATCATAGCTCGGGGAAGATGGGCTTTGCCCTGGCCGAAGCGGCGGTGGAAGCCGGTGCTCGGGTAACCCTGGTGACAGGGCCGGTGCACCTGCCCACACCCGACCGGGTGACCCGTATCGACGTGGTGAGCGCGCGGGACATGCTCGCCGCGTGCGAAGCGGCGATCCCGTGCGATGTGTTCATCGCATCGGCTGCGGTTGCGGACTACCGCCCCGAAGTCGTCGCCCCGCAAAAGCTCAAGAAAGACCCTACGACAGGTGACGGCCTGCTGCTGCAGATGGTGCGCAACCCGGACATTCTGGCCACCATCGCCACCCGCCCCGACCGCCCGTTCAGCGTCGGCTTTGCCGCCGAGACCGAACACCTGCTCGATTACGCCGCGCGCAAGCTCAAGGACAAGAACCTCGACCTGATCGTCGCCAATGACGTGGCCAACCCCAGCATCGGCTTCAACAGCGAGGAGAACGCCTGCAGCGTGATCGATCGCCAACTTCAAGCAACACTCTTTGCACAGACCAGCAAGGGCAAGATCGCCCGTCAGCTGGTAGCCTTCATCGCCGAACGTCTCAACCAGGTTTAACTCTGCATGCACGCCTTACAAGCCAAGATTCTCGATCCGCGCCTTGGCAGCGAATTCCCGCTGCCGCAATACGCCACCCCCGGTTCTGCCGGCCTCGACCTGCGCGCCATGCTCAAGGAAGAGACCGTCCTGGAGCCGGGCCAGACCATACTGATCCCTACCGGCCTGTCGATCTACGTCGGCGACCCGGGCCTGGCCGCGCTGATCCTTCCGCGCTCGGGCCTGGGCCACAAGCACGGCATCGTGCTGGGCAATCTGGTCGGCCTGATCGATTCGGACTACCAGGGCGAGCTGATGGTGTCGTGCTGGAACCGCGGCCAGACCCCTTTCACCATCGCCATCGGCGAGCGCATTGCGCAACTGGTGCTGGTACCGGTGGTACAGGCGCACTTCGACATCGTCGAAACCTTCGACGAAACCCAGCGTGGCGCTGGCGGCTTCGGCCATTCGGGCAGCCATTGAACAACGCGCGAGCCCTGCTGCCAGGCCTGTATTGGGGCCTGGCCGGCATGCTCGTCGCCGGGCTCGCGGTGTGGCTGACGCTGGTAATCCCTCTGCAACGCGAGCAACGTAACCTGCAGACGTATTTTCCGGCCTTCGGGCTGGTCATTGCGCTCGACCAGCAGATCGCCCGTCTGGTGTCCGAGGTCGACACCGTGGCCCGCCATCCGGCCCTGCTTGCCGCCGCCAAGGCGGCTGACGCCCGCCAGGCGCGCCAGGTGCTGGACGACTTCAGCTACCTCGAAGGGTTGGTCAGCAGTCGGTTGCTCACGCCCGGCCAGGCCAGGCGCGAGAGCCTCCACGACCGCTCACTCAGCCCGCCATTGCTGGACATGATCGGGCGAGCCGAACGCGGGGTACCACCGAACCTGGAGGCCCACCCGACCAACGGGCAACTGCATATCCACAGTGTCACGCCCATTCGAGGCAGTGCGACAGGCCCGGTGCAGGCTGTGCTGCTCATGACTTTCGAGCTGCAACGTGTAAGTGCTGCTCTGAAAATAGACATGCCGGAAATCGGCAAGGCCAGCCTCGTGCAAGGCGTGTTCGACGACCCTCAGGCCGTACTGGCCAGCGCAGGCGAAAGTGATAGCCCGGCAATAACCCCGATAGGGACCTTCAACGATGCATGGAGCCTGCACTTTCAGCCCGGGTCGATCTTTCAGAGGTGATCGACGGATGAATCGCCCGGCTCAAGAACTCTATGTCGAAAATGCCGTCAAAGCCGGACATCTTTAGCCGCGCGGCGCGCCGGGTGCCTGCAGCGCATGCCGACCGTCGACCCAACATAGCCCCTTCCAATTGGAGTTTCCCCAGGTGAGCAACATGGAACGCATGACCCCGAACCTCCCCGCCAGCATCTTCCGCGCCTACGATATCCGAGGTGTGGTCGGCGAAGGCCTCACCGCCGAAACCGCCTACTGGATCGGCCGCGCCATCGGTGCACAGAGCCTGGCCCAGGGCGAGCCGCATGTATCGGTTGGCCGCGACGGTCGCCTGTCCGGCCCGATGCTGGTCGAGCAACTGATCAAGGGCCTGGTCGAGGCCGGGTGCAAGGTCAGCGACGTCGGCCTGGTACCCACGCCAGCCCTGTACTACGCCGCCAACGTGCTGGCCGGCAAGTCCGGGGTGATGCTCACCGGCAGCCACAACCCGCCGAACTACAACGGCTTCAAGATCGTCATCGCCGGCGACACCCTGGCCAATGAGCAGATCCAGGCCCTCCTGATCCGCCTGCAGACCAACGACCTCACCCGCGGCGAAGGCAGCGTCGAGAAGGTCGAGATCCTGGACCGCTACTTCACCCAGATCACCGGCGACATCAAGCTGGCGAAGAAGCTCAAGGTGGTGGTGGACTGCGGCAACGGCGCCGCCGGGGTGATCGCCCCGCAGTTGATCGAGGCGCTGGGCTGCGAGATGATCCCGCTGTTCTGCGAGGTCGACGGCAACTTCCCCAACCACCACCCCGACCCGGGCAAGCCGGAAAACCTGGTGGACCTGATCGCCAAGGTCAAGGAAAGCGGCGCCGACCTGGGCCTGGCCTTCGACGGTGACGGCGACCGTGTCGGCGTAGTGACCAACACCGGCAACATCGTCTACCCCGATCGCCTGCTGATGCTGTTCGCCCAGGACGTGCTGGCGCGCAACCCGGGCGCCGAGATCATCTTCGACGTCAAATGCACCCGCCGCCTGACCCCGCTGATCGAACAGTACGGCGGCCGCGCGCTGATGTGGAAGACAGGTCATTCGTTGATCAAGAAGAAGATGAAGCAGACTGGCGCCCTGCTGGCCGGCGAGATGAGCGGGCATATCTTCATCAAGGAGCGCTGGTACGGTTTCGACGACGGCATCTACAGCGCCGCGCGCCTGCTGGAGATCCTGAGCAAGGCCGATAGCGATGCCGAAACGCTGTTCGCGGCGTTCCCGAACGATATTTGTACCCCTGAAATCAACATTGATGTGACGGACGAGGGTAAATTCAGCATCATTGAGGCACTGCAACGCGACGCCGACTGGGGCCAAGACGCCAACCTGACCACCATCGATGGTGTACGGGTCGACTACCCCAACGGCTGGGGCCTGGTTCGCGCCTCCAACACCACGCCGGTGCTGGTACTGCGCTTCGAGGCCGACAGCGAAGCCGAGCTGCAGCGAATCAAGGACGTGTTCCTTGCCCAGCTCAAGCGCGCAGCCCCTGATCTGCAACCAACGTTCTGACCGACCCCTTGTTCCAACTGGAGCCCTGCATGACCCTTGATCGTGATGCCGCCACCCATGTCGCCCAGGTACTGTCCGAAGCGCTGCCCTACATCCGCCGCTTTGTCGGCAAGACGCTGGTGATCAAGTACGGCGGCAACGCGATGGAGAGCGAAGAGCTCAAGACCGGCTTCGCCCGCGACGTGGTGCTGATGAAGGCAGTCGGCATCAACCCGGTGGTGGTGCACGGCGGCGGCCCGCAGATCGGCGACCTGCTCAAGCGCCTGTCCATCGAAAGCCGGTTTGTCGATGGCATGCGCGTCACCGATGCGCAGACCATGGACGTGGTGGAGATGGTGCTCGGCGGCCAGGTGAACAAGGACATCGTCAACCTGATCAACCGTCATGGCGGCAGCGCCATCGGTCTGACCGGCAAGGACGCCGAGCTGATTCGCGCCAGGAAGCTCACCGTCACCCGCCAGACGCCAGAGATGACCAGCCCTGAAATCATCGACATCGGTCATGTGGGCGAAGTGGTCGGGGTGAACACCGACCTGCTGAACATGCTGGTCAAGGGCGACTTCATCCCGGTGATCGCGCCAATCGGCGTGGGCGCCAACGGCGAGTCGTACAACATCAACGCCGACCTGGTGGCAGGCAAGGTGGCCGAAGCGCTCAAGGCCGAGAAGCTGATGCTGCTGACCAACATCGCCGGCCTGATGGACAAGCAGGGCACCGTGCTCACCGGCCTGACCACCGAGCAGGTTGACGAACTGATCGCGGACGGCACCATCTACGGCGGCATGCTGCCCAAGATCCGTTGCGCACTGGAAGCAGTACAGGGCGGCGTGCACAGCTCGCACATCATCGACGGCCGCGTGCCGAATGCGGTGCTGCTGGAAATTTTCACCGACAGTGGCGTGGGTACCCTGATTACCAATCACGAACCGCGCTGAGGCATCCGCCGGCAAGGCCGGCTCCTACAGGAGCGGGCCACCACAGGTACAAAAAAGGCGACCCGCGGGTCGCCTTTTTGTTTGCCTCAGATACCGTACTGGGCCCGGTAGGCCTCGACGGCCGGCAAGTGCTGCTTGAGCGCCGGGTCATCGGCGAGGAACTGCAGCACCTGGGTCAGCGATACGATGCTGACCACCGGAATGCCGAAGTCACGCTCCACTTCCTGGATCGCCGACAGGTCGCCGTTGCCACGCTCCTGGCGATTCATCGCGATCAGTACGCCCGCCGCCCTGGCCTGCTGGCCCTGGATGATCTGCATCACCTCGCGGATGGCCGTGCCGGCAGTGATCACGTCGTCGATGATCAGCACGTCGCCTGCCAGTGGCGAGCCCACCAGGCTGCCACCCTCGCCGTGTGCCTTGGCTTCCTTGCGGTTGAAGCACCACGGCACATCCAGCCCATGGTGCTCGGCCAGTTGCACCGCCGTCGCGGCAGCCAGGGGGATGCCCTTGTAGGCCGGGCCGAACAGCACGTCGAACGGGATCTTGCTGTCGACGATCGCCGCCGCATAGAACCGACCGAGCTGAGCCAGGGCAGCGCCACTGTTGAACAGGCCGGCGTTGAAGAAATACGGGCTGATGCGGCCCGACTTGAGGGTGAACTCACCGAAGCGCAGAACCCCACGATCGATGGCAAAACGAATGAATTCGCGCTGATACGGCTGCATGAAGAGTCCCGGCTACCACAGATTTAGCTAAATGAGTACAGCTCGGGTATCATACACGCACGAGATTTTTGGGGCCATTTATGCGGATCATCAGTGTGAACGTTAATGGCATTCAGGCTGCAGTCGAGCGTGGTTTGCTCAGCTGGCTACAAGCCCAGAATGCCGACGTCATCTGCCTTCAGGATACCCGCGCCTCGGCCTTTGAACTCGACGACCCAGCTTTCCAGCTCGATGGCTACTTCCTTTATGCCTGCGATGCAGAAGTTCCAGCCCAAGGTGGCGTGGCACTCTACTCGCGTTTGCAGCCCAAGGCAGTCATCAGCGGCCTGGGCTTCGAGACAGCCGATCGCTACGGGCGTTACCTGCAGGCCGATTTCGACAAAGTCAGTATTGCCACCTTGCTGTTGCCTTCGGGCATGAACGGTGACGAAGACCTCAACCAGAAATTCAAGTTGATGGACGACTTCGGCAAATACCTGGACAAGCAGCGCCGCAAGCGTCGCGAGTACATCTACTGCGGCTCGCTGTATGTGGCGCAGCAGAAGCTCGACGTGAAGAACTGGCGCGACGGCCAGCAGTCGCCGGGTTTCCTGGCGCCAGAGCGGGCCTGGATGGACGAGATCGTCGGCAACATGGGCTATGTGGATGCGTTGCGCGAAGTCAGCCGTGAGGGCGACCAGTACAGCTGGTGGCCGGACAACGAGCAGGCCGAGATGCTCAACCTGGGCTGGCGTTTCGACTACCAGCTGCTGACCCCGGGCCTGCGCCGCTTCGTACGAAGCGCTCGCCTGCCGCGTCAGCCACGCTTCTCCCAGCATGCGCCACTGATCGTGGACTATGACTGGACGCTGACGATCTGATCGCTCAGCCACAAAAAAGCCGACTGCGTGTCGGCTTTTTCGTATCTGGCCTTCGGGCCCTTTCGTCGGCAAGGCCGGCTCCTACCGGGTCAACGCAACCGCCGTAGGAGCCGGCCTTGCCGACGAAGCATGTCAGGTCAGCACACGCCAGGCCCACGGATAACGAAAGGCCTTGCCCTGCTTTACCTTGACCGCCGCAATGACGATCAGTACCGCCACCCCCAGCGAGATGATGGTCAGCGCCAGCTTGGCCATCGGTACGGTAAACCCCACCACGCACACCATGCCCAGCAGGGTTATGGTCAGCTGGAAGTTCACCGCCTCCTTGCCCTGGGCGTCGACGTACGGGTCGATGCCGCGCTTGAACCACCACAAGGCCAGCGGCGCGATCAGGTTGGCGAACGGCACCACCATGCCGGCAGCCGCCGCCAGGTGGCACAACATGCCCCAATGACGGGCTGCATCACCGGGCATCGGCGCGTTGGACGGCTCGGCCATGACGACTCCCGATCAGTCCGCCAGCGCGGCCTGCTGCAGTTGGAACAGGTCGGTCATGCCCTTCTGCGCCAGCGCCAGCATGGCGTTGAGCTCTTCAGGCTGGAACGGAGCCCCTTCGGCGGTGCCCTGGACTTCGATGAAACCACCGGCGCTGGTCATCACCACGTTCAGGTCGGTTTCGGCCGCCGAATCTTCCGGGTAGTCCAGGTCGAGCACCGGCACGCCCTGGTACATGCCGACCGATACGGCCGCAATCATGTGCTTGACCGGGTCGCCGCCCTTCAGGCCGCCACGCTTCTTGACCACGCGCAGGGCATCGACCAGCGCAACCATGGCACCGGTGATCGACGCGGTACGGGTACCGCCATCGGCCTGGATCACGTCGCAGTCGACGTACAGGGTGATGTCGCCCAGCTTGCTCATGTCCAGCGCGGCGCGCAGCGAGCGGCCGATCAGGCGCTGGATTTCGAGGGTACGACCACCCTGCTTGCCGCGGCTGGCTTCGCGCTGGTTGCGCTCGCCGGTGGCGCGCGGCAGCATGCCGTACTCGGCGGTCAGCCAGCCCTGGCCCTGGCCTTTGAGGAAGCGCGGTACGCCGTTCTCGACGCTGACCGTGCAGATGACTTTGGTGTCTCCGAACTCGACCAGTACAGACCCCTCGGCGTGTTTGGTGTAGTTGCGGGTGATGCGGATCGAGCGCAGCTGATCGGCAACGCGACCACTTGGACGTTTCATTTGGGCTACCTGTACTGGATATGAATCTGCCCGGCATTATAGGGCTACAGGGCCCTCGGTGGACATGCCTGCGGCCAAATGCACGGCCAGCCGATCATCGGCGCACCACGCCACAAGCCCCGATCTGCCCGCGCCGCCCGGTATTTGCGGCGCCCTGCCCGCTGCTTTGTAGCATCAGCGCATTGGGAGCCGGCGCCGCACTGCGTTACAATCCTGCGCCTTTGCAGGCTGTCGGCTTGCTCCCTAATCTGCGAGGTACTTCCCATGGTGCACAGCATGACCGCCTTCGCCCGCGTCGAGCAGGCCGGGACCCAGGGCACACTGATCTGGGAACTGCGCTCGGTCAATCATCGCTACCTCGAGCCGCACCTGCGCCTGCCCGAAGCCCTGCGCGACCTCGAAGGCGCGGTGCGCGAGTCCCTGCGCCAGGGCCTGTCGCGCGGCAAGGTCGAATGTACCCTGCGCTTCAATGAAGAGAACGCCGGCAAGCCGCTGCAGGTCGACCGCGAGCGTGCCGCTCAGCTGGTCGCCGCCGCCGAGACCGTGGCCGGCCTGATCAAGCAGCCCGGCCCCCTCAACCCGCTCGAGGTGTTGGCCTGGCCGGGCGTGCTGGTGGCCGATGCCAGCGACCCGCAGGCGCTCAATGCCGAGGCCATGGGCCTGTTCGAACAGGCCCTCAAGGAGCTCAAGAACGGCCGCAACCGCGAAGGCGCGGAACTCGCCCGACTGATCAACGAGCGCCTCGACAGCATGAGCGAGGAAGTCACCACCCTGCGCGCCCTGGTGCCGCAGATGCTCGCCGCCCAGCGCCAGAAGGTGCTGGACCGCTTTGCCGACATGCAGGCCGAACTCGACCCGCAGCGTCTGGAGCAGGAGATGGTGATGCTGGCGCAGAAGAGCGATGTGGCCGAAGAACTCGACCGCCTCAGCACGCATGTCACCGAAGTGCGCCGCGTGCTCACGTCGGGCGGCGCCGCCGGCCGGCGCCTGGATTTCCTGATGCAGGAACTCAACCGCGAAGCCAACACCCTGGGCTCCAAAGCCTTTGACACACGCAGCACCCAAGCGGCGGTCAACCTCAAGGTTCTGATCGAGCAGATGCGTGAACAAGTACAGAACATCGAGTAAGGCCACCCCTACCATGACCCACAGCAGCGGCACCCTTTTCATCGTCTCGGCCCCTTCGGGCGCCGGCAAGACCAGCCTGGTCAAGGCGCTCACCGACGACCTCAACCACATTCGCGTGTCGGTCTCGCACACCACGCGGGCCATGCGTCCGGGCGAGCATGACGGGGTGAACTACCACTTCGTCGACCGCGCCGAGTTCGACCGCATGATCGCCCAGGGCGACTTCCTGGAGCAGGCCGAAGTCTTCGGCAACTGCTACGGCACCTCGCGCAGCGCACTGCAGCAGACCCTTGACCAGGGCCATGACCTGATCCTGGAAATCGACTGGCAGGGTGCGCAGCAGGTGCGCAAGCTGATGCCCGAGGCGCGTTCGATCTTCATCCTGCCGCCCAGCCAGCAGGCCCTGCGCCAGCGCCTGACCAACCGCGGCACCGACAGTGACGAGATCATCGAAGGGCGCATGCGCGAGGCGGTCAGCGAGATGGTGCATTACGACGAATACGAGTTCGTCATCATCAACGACGACTTCGCCACGGCACTGGACGACCTCAAGGCGGTGTTCCGTGCCAACCGCCTGCAGCGCGGCCAGCAGCAGCAACGTCACAGCGAACTGCTCAGGCAACTGCTTGCCTGAGCAGCGTGCCCCGGCCGCTTAACCGCGGCCGGGCACCGTTGCGTGACGGCGCAGGGTCATGCCCAGGAAGAACGCCGGCGCACGCAGGCGCGACAGCATCATCAGCACCAGGCCCAGCAGGGTGATGATCATCGCGATCACGAACACCAGCCCCAACCCGCCTACATGCGAACCGCTGCCGAACGACGGCGAAGCACTGTCATAGGCTGTCTGCAGGAAAATCACCGAAAGAATGCCGCCGCCCAGCAACGGGCACAGGCCGCGCATCAGGAAGTGACGCAGGCTGTCGGTGAGGCTGTGGCGGAAGTACCACACGCAGGCGAACGCGGTCAGCGAGTAGTAGAAGCAGATCATCATGCCCAGGGCAGTGATGGTGTCGGCCAGCACGTTCTCGCTCAGGGTACGCATGGTCACGTAGAACACGCCTGCGGCCACGCCGGCACAGATGGTGGCATAACGCGGGGTTTTCGAACGCGGGCAGACGCTCGCGAAGCGCTCCGGCACTGCGCCGTAGTACCCCATCGCCAGCAGCGTGCGCGCCGGCGAAACGAAGGTCGACTGCAACGAGGCCGCGGTGCTGGCCAGTACCGCGATCGACATCAGGATCGCCAGCGGCCCCATCACCGGGCCGGCCAGGTGGGCGAAGACGTTTTCCTGGATACGCGGGTTGCCCAGGCCCAGGCCGATATCGCTGATGCCGGCAAACTGCAGGGTGGCAATTGCGGTCACCAGGTACAGGCCCAGAATCAGCAGCACGGTCAGGGTCGCTGCCTTGCCCGGTACGTCATCGCTGCCCACCGATTCTTCGCTGATGCTCAGGCACACGTCCCAGCCCCAGAAGATGAAGATCGACAGCGACAGGCCGGCGGTGAAGGCCGAGAACGACTCCACCCCGAACGGGTTGAACCAGTCCATCTCGAAGGTCAGCGGCGGCGCCTCCGACGACCCGCCGAATGCGGCCATGGCAAAACCCAGCAGCACGATCAGTTGCAGCGCCACCAGGCCGTACTGCACGGTCATGGTGGTGGCGATGCCGCGACAGCAGATCCACACGGCCATGGCGATGAACACGCAACAGGTGGTCACATTGACCAGCAGGTTGTCGGCCAGCGCCGCCACCTCGTGTTTGCCGGTGATCTGCCCGAGGAACAGATAGAAGAAGTCCACCGCCACACCGGCGAGGTTCGACAACACGATGGTGGTGGCGGTGACCAGCCCCCAGCCACCGATCCAGCCGATCATCGGGCCGAAGGCACGTACCGACCAGGTGAACGAGGTGCCGCTGTCGGGTTCGGCGGCATTCAGCTCGCGATAACCCAGCGCCACCAGCAACATGGGCAGGAAACCGACGATGAACACCGCCGGCAGGTGGGCGCCGACTTCGCGTACGGTCGGGCCGAGGGCGCCGGTGAGGGTATACACCGGCGCAATAGTGGAAATGCCCAGCACGATGCTGGCCAGCAGTCCGAGCCGGCCCTTGGCCAGCCCTTTGGATCGCCCGCCCACACCTGGGGACAGGCCTGCTTTGTGTTCGCTCATGAGTAGTTGCCGTCACTATTGGTATTGTTTTCCGGGCCCCCCGTGGGGTGCCCGCTATCACTCAATGAAACTTGTTGCAGTGCATCGCCGGCTCAGCCGGGTGACCTCATAGGGCCTTCTCCCGGCGCAGCGCATGGGCGATGCAGGCTTCGCGAAACGCCTCGAACAGGCGCAGCGACACCGGGTTTTCGGCAAAGCGGTATTCCGGGTGCCATTGCACACCGACCACAAAGCCTGGGGCGTCATCCATGGACACGGCTTCGATCAGTCCATCGGGAGCCAGGGCTTCGGCGCGCAGGCCGGCGGCCAGGCGATCGATGCCCTGGCTGTGCAGCGAGTTGACCATGAAGCGGGCAGGCAGCCCCATCTGCTCGAATTTCCCCCCGGGCTGGCATGTCACCAGGTGGCGGGGGCTGTATTGCTCTTCCAGCGGCGCATCCTGCGACTCGCGATGGTCCAGGTAGCCTGGCAGCTCCTGCACACGCTGGTGCAAGGTGCCGCCCAGGCTGACGTTGAGTTCCTGGAAGCCCCGGCACACGCAGAACACCGGTACACCCCTGGCAATCGCGGCCTGCAGCAGCGGCAGGGTCAGCCGGTCACGAAACACGTCGTGGCGGGTGCCTTCCACGCTGGGGGCGCCATTGTAATGATGCGGCTCGACATTAGAAGGCGAACCGGTAAAAAGAATGCCATCCAGATGCTCCAGCACAAGGTTCGGGTCGCTTGCGACGTCCCGGGCCGGGAGAATCAGCGGCAATCCGGCAAAACCGGCCGCCTCGACATACTTGTCGCCCACGGTATGCGACGAGTTCTTGCCCAGTTGCTGGCGGCAAGCACTCACACCAATCAGGGGCAGCCGCCCTGCGCGCTCGTTCATCGGTTAAGCCTCCGTTGCAGCTTTATCCAGCCATCACACCGTATGCAGGTACCAGTTGTATTCGAGGTCGGAGATCGACACTTCGAACTCCGCCATCTCGCTTTCCTTGCAGGCCACGAAGATGTCGATGTAGTCGGGGCTGATGTACTGGTTCAGCACCTCGCTGTCATCGAGCTCGCGCAGCGCATCGCGCAGGTTGTTCGGCAGGCTCTGCTCCAGTTGCTCGTAGGAGTTGCCCTCGACCGGCTCGCCCGGGTCGACCTTGTTGGTCAGGCCGTGGTGAATGCCGGCCAGGATCGAAGCCATCATCAGGTACGGGTTGGCATCGGCGCCGGCCACGCGGTGCTCGATACGCACGGCATCGCTGCTGCCGGTAGGCACGCGCACGGCCACGGTACGGTTGTCCAGGCCCCAGCTCGGGGCATTGGGCACGTAGAACTGCGCGCCGAAACGGCGGTAGGAGTTCACGTTGGGGCACAGGAAGGCCATCGATGCCGGCATGGTTTCGAGCACGCCGCCGATGGCGTGGCGCAGGGTTTCGCTGTTTTCGGGGTCGTCGGTTGCGAAGATGTTCTTGCCGGTCTTCTTGTCCAGCAGCGAGATGTGCACGTGCAGGCCGTTGCCTGCCTGGCCAGGGTACGGCTTGGCCATGAAGGTGGAGTCCATCTCATGGTCGTAGGCGATGTTCTTGATCAGGCGCTTGAGCAGCACTGCGTAGTCGCAGGCCTTCATCGCGTCAGCCACGTGGTGCAGGTTGACCTCGAACTGCGCCGGGGCGCTTTCCTTGACGATGGCATCGGCCGGGATGCCTTGCTCCTTGGCCGCTTCGAGCATGTCCTGCAGGCAGTCGACATACTCGTCCAGGTCATCGATCAGGTACACCTGGGTCGATTGCGGGCGTTTGCCCGAGATCGGCGAGCGCGGCGGCTGCGGACGACCGTTCAGGTTGTCCTGGTCGATCAGGTAGAACTCCAGCTCGAACGCGGCGCAGATATCCAGGCCCAGCGCGTCGAACTTCTCCACCACGCCGCGCAGCACTTCGCGTGGGTCGGCGAAGAATGGCGTGCCGTCCAGTTCATGCATGGTCATCAGCAGCTGCGCGGTGGGGCGCTTCTGCCAGGGCTCGAAGCTCAAGGTGCCGGGGATCGGGTAGCAGATACGGTCGGCGTCGCCGATGTCCAGGCCCAGGCCGGTGCTTTCGACGGTGGAACCGTTGATGTCCAGGGCAAACAGCGAAGCCGGCAGGTTGATGCCTTTTTCGTAGACCTTGACCAGGCTCGCACGCTCGATGCGCTTGCCACGCACCACGCCGTTCATGTCTGCAATTAGCAGATCGACAAATTGCACCTCAGGGTGGGCCTTGAGAAATTCACCCATCTCGTCGAGAGGGATGGCGCACGGGGAGACCGACGTCATGGCTAGGCATCCTTTGATTTTTTATCGGGCGGCAATGGAGGAGGTGTTACTGCGCTATCGGGAGCGGCGATGGTTTCATTTGTTCTTTTTAAGGTTCCCATCGTGGGGAATGCCGAACGCCGCGGCATTGCACGGTCGTTCCAGGTTCTGACAACGTCGCGGGTTGATTCACGACTGCCGCCTCACTATAGAATGGCCCCCACGCAACAGACATTGGCATTTAGGCAAGCAAAGAGTGCACCCATGCAATATCAGATCAGTCACGCCGACCTTTCCCTGGTGCTCGCGCTGGTACGCGGACGCTCCCTGGCCAAGGCTGCAGACCTGCTGCGGGTCGATGTGTCGACGGTGTTCCGCTCGATCCGGCGCATGGAGGCCGCCCTGGGCACCGCGCTGTTCGTGAAGAGCCGCAAGGGCTACATCCCTACCGGCACCGCCCAGGCCCTGGCCGAGCAGGCCGAACGTGCCGAGCAGGCGCTGGATGCGGCGCGGGTGGCGCTGGAGCACGGCGAACAGGTGGTCAGCGGCACGGTGCGCCTGACCTGTACCGATGCGGTGCTGCACAGCCTGCTGCTGCCGGCCCTGGCCGACTTCATGCCGGCATACCCGGCCCTGTCACTGGAACTGGCGACCTCCAACACCTTCGCCAACCTCAGCCGGCGCGACGCCGACCTGGCGCTGCGCCTGACCAATTCGCCACCCGAGCACCTTGTGGGGCGCTGCCTGGGGGCGGCCTCGTATGTGGTGTGCGGGCGCGAGGAGTACCGCGAGCGGCTGGCCGAGGCCCCGGCCAGCGTGCCCTGGATTGCCCCCGACGACTCCATGCAGGACCACGCCACAGTGGTGTGGCGCAGCCAGCAGCTGCCGGGGGTGATGCCGCGCTATCGCTGCAGCGGAATCGCGGCGATTGCACAGCTGGTGGCGGCCGGGCTGGGGGTGGCTGCCCTGCCCGACTACATGGCCGACACCTTGCCGGGGGTGGAACAGTTGAGCGGTGCCCTGCCCGGGTGCAATACCGAGCTGTGGCTGCTGACCCGCCCCGATTGCCGTGCGCTGCGTTCGGTGCAGACCCTGTTCGACGAATTGACCCCGCGTTTGCGCGGGATGCTGGGGCGCCAGGAGGGTCAGGCCTGACTTTCGGGCCCCTTCGCCGGCAAGGCCGGCTCCCACAAGGCAGGTGCGCAGTTCTGCAGGCGCCGACCTGCCGGCCAAGCATTTGAATCCACCCCCACAAGACAGTTGTGCTAGAGCCTCACAACTGGTTATTGTCGGCTTACACAGGTCTCGACGTGAAATCAGCGCTTCCCTAAAGGCTGGTGATTTTTTAAACTATCGAGTCCGCTCGCCCATTCGGGCTGAACACCGCATTTGCTACTGAGGAAGACCATGGCCCGCGTAACCGTTGAAGATTGTCTAGAACACGTGGATAACCGCTTTGAGCTGGTCATGCTGTCTACCAAGCGTGCCCGCCAACTGGCCACCGGCGGCAAAGAGCCGAAAGTGGCGTGGGAAAACGACAAGCCGACCGTCGTCGCCCTGCGCGAAATCGCCGAAGGCATCTGCACCCCAGAATTCATGGCCGAACAGGACATCGTCCACGAAGACCCGGTCTTCGCTGCATTCGGTGAGGACGAGGCCAACGAGGCCGTCTAAGTCCATGCCTGGTCGACGTTGTACGGCGCAGGGCCCACTTTCTCGGCAGGAGCTAACATCGTGCCGAGCATAGACGCCCTCGCCGATCGCCTCTCGACCTACCTCGGCGCCGACCAGGTCAACCTGGTACGCCGGGCGTATTTCTACGCCGAACAAGCCCACGACGGCCAGCGCCGTCGCAGCGGCGAGCCATACGTCACGCACCCGCTGGCGGTGGCAAGCATTCTTGCCGACATGCACATGGACCATCAGAGCCTGATGGCCGCCATGCTGCATGACGTGATCGAAGACACCGGCATCGCCAAGGAAGCCCTCAGTTCCCAATTCGGCGAAACCGTCGCCGAACTGGTCGATGGCGTCAGCAAGCTGACCCAGATGAACTTCGAGACCAAGGCCGAAGCCCAGGCCGAAAACTTCCAGAAGATGGCCATGGCCATGGCCCGCGACATTCGCGTGATCCTGGTCAAGCTGGCCGACCGCCTGCACAACATGCGCACCCTGGAAGTGCTGTCGGGCGAAAAACGCCGGCGCATCGCCAAGGAAACCCTCGAGATCTACGCCCCCATCGCCAACCGCCTGGGCATGCACACTGTGCGCGTGGAGTTCGAGGACCTGGGCTTCAAGGCCATGTACCCGATGCGCTCGGCGCGTATCTACCAGGCAGTCAAGCGTGCCCGCGGCAACCGCAAGGAGCTGGTCAACAAGATCGAGGAATCGCTCAGCCACTGCCTGGCCGTGGACGGTATCGAAGGCGAGGTCAGCGGGCGGCAGAAGCACATCTACGGCATCTACAAGAAGATGCGCGGCAAGCGCCGCGCCTTCAACGAGATCATGGACGTGTACGCCTTCCGCATCGTGGTCGACAAGGTCGACACCTGCTATCGCGTGCTCGGCGCCGTGCACAACCTCTACAAGCCGCTGCCGGGGCGCTTCAAGGACTACATCGCGATCCCCAAGGCCAACGGCTACCAGTCGCTGCATACCACCCTGTTCGGCATGCACGGTGTGCCCATCGAGATCCAGATCCGCACCCGCGAGATGGAAGAGATGGCCAACAACGGCATCGCGGCGCACTGGCTGTACAAGTCCAGCGACGACGAGCAGCCCAAGGGCACCCATGCCCGGGCGCGCCAGTGGGTCAAGGGCGTGCTGGAAATGCAGCAGCGCGCGGGCAACTCGCTCGAATTCATCGAAAGCGTGAAGATCGACCTGTTCCCGGACGAGGTCTACGTGTTCACGCCCAAGGGCCGCATCATGGAGCTGCCAAAGGGCTCCACGGCGGTCGACTTTGCCTACGCGGTGCATACCGACGTCGGCAACAGCTGCATCGCGTGCCGCATCAACCGCCGCCTGGCACCGCTGTCCGAACCGCTGCAGAGCGGCTCGACGGTCGAGATCGTCAGCGCCCCAGGCGCACGACCGAACCCGGCCTGGCTGAACTTCGTGGTCACCGGCAAGGCGCGCACCCATATTCGCCATGCCCTGAAGCTGCAGCGCCGCTCCGAATCGATCAACCTGGGCGAGCGCCTGCTCAACAAGGTGCTCAACGGTTTCGACAGCGCGCTGGACAAGATCCCCCAGGAGCGCATCCAGGCCATGCTGGCCGAGTATCGCCTCGAAGTGATCGAAGACCTGCTCGAAGACATCGGCCTGGGCAACCGCATGGCCTACGTAGTGGCGCGCCGCCTGCTCTCCAGCGAAGGCGAGCAGTTGCCCAACCCCGAGGGTCCGCTGGCCATTCGCGGCACCGAGGGCCTGGTGCTCAGCTACGCCAAGTGCTGCACGCCGATTCCGGGCGACCCGATCGTCGGGCACCTGTCGGCGGGCAAGGGCATGGTGGTGCACCTGGAGAACTGCCGCAACATCAGCGAAATTCGCCACAACCCGGAAAAATGCATCCAGCTGTCCTGGGCCAAGGATGTCACCGGCGAATTCAATGTCGAGCTGCGCGTCGAGCTGGAACACCAGCGCGGCCTGATTGCCCTGCTGGCCAGCAGCGTCAACGCCGCCGACGGCAACATCGAGAAGATCAGCATGGACGAACGTGATGGCCGCATCAGCGTGGTCCAGCTGGTGGTCAGCGTGCACGACCGTGTGCACCTGGCCCGCGTGATCAAGAAACTGCGTGCCCTGACCGGGGTGATTCGCATCACCCGCATGCGCACGTAGCCCTCCCCCTGCAAGGAGTCACCATGACCAAGACCGTCATCACCAGCGACAAGGCCCCAGCGGCCATCGGCACCTACTCCCAGGCGATCAAGGCCGGCAATACCGTGTACATGTCGGGCCAGATCCCGCTGGACCCGAAAACCATGGACCTGGTCGAAGGCTTCGAAGCCCAGACCGTACAGGTGTTCGAAAACCTCAAAGCCGTGGCCGAAGCTGCCGGCGGCTCGTTCAAGGACATCGTCAAGCTGAACATCTTCCTGACCGACCTGAGCCACTTCGCCAAGGTCAACGAGGTCATGGGCCGCTACTTCGAACAGCCCTACCCTGCCCGCGCCGCCATCGGCGTCGCTGCGCTGCCACGCGGCTCGCAGGTTGAAATGGACGCGATCCTGGTCCTCGAGTAATACCTCGCGCGGCGGGCCGGCCGGCTCGCCGCCGCACTGTTCTGGAAGGACCCCGCCATGCGCCACGCGCTTGCCCTGGCTCTGGCCGCCGCACTGTTGAGCGGCTGCGCCAGCCACAAACCCGAAGACTACAACGGCATCTGGATCAACCAGCAGGCCATCGATGCTGCCGCCAAAGGCGTGAGCCTGCGCAAGGCGCTGCAGGACAGCGGCGGCAACCTGGAATGGAAGGTCAACGTCGCGGCCGAACAGGCCAGCTACACCAACGGTTTCGAGATCGTCGAAGGCCAGCTCAAGGCCGGCGAAAAACAGCGGGACGTGGTATTCCCGGGGAATGAGATACAGACGCTGAGCCTGGATGGCGACGAACTGGTGCAGCACGCCACCCCGATGGCGCCGCAGCACAGCTTCCAGAAGGCCAGCTCTCCCGCCCCAATGGAAGCCCGCACCGGGACCACCTTCGAGCAGGCGCTGTACGGCGCCTACCTGAAGGGTGACTGGAAGGTGATCGAGGGCCCTGGTCAGGGCAATGTCGTGCGCTTCGGCGACACGGGCAGTGTCGAGGGCCTGCCCAATCTGGACCGCTACGCACTGTGCCTGGCCGGCGACTGCGCCAGCATGAGCGGCGAGTACGACAGCCTGTGGCTGGAGCGCAACCAGCAGGGCAACCCGTGGATTTTCAAGCGTGATGGCAAGACGCTGGAAATCCTGCGTGCCCTCAACAGCGCCCAACCAGACGAGATGCCGCAGCTGTATCCCGGCGCCCGGCAATGGCTGCTCGAGCGCGACTGATCAGGTGAGCCCTCAGGGTTGCGCCGCCAGAATCGCCGCGTAGCCTTCCTTGTAGCTCGGGTACTGTGGCACCCAGCCCAGTGCCCGGGCACGCGCATTGCTGCAGCGCTTGCTGCCGGTGCGCCGCACACGCTGCTGCTCCGACCAATGCGTGACGCCCATGTACTCGCGCAACCAGGCCACCACGTCGGCCAATGGCGCCGGTGCATCGTCCACCCCGATGTAGCAGTCCTCCAGCGCACGCCCCGCCGCATCGGCCTTGAGCAGGAAGGCCAGCAGCCCTGCCGCGTCCTCGGCATGGATGCGGTTGCCGTACAGCGGCGGCTCTTCGGTCACCCGATACCCCTGGCGCACCTGGCTGAGCAGCCATTCGCGGCCCGGCCCGTAGATACCGGTCAGGCGCACGATGCTGGCCGGGATGCCGCTGGCCAGTGCCAGCTGTTCGGCCTGGAGCATGACCTGCCCCGAGTAACCTGACGGCAAGGTGGCGGCGGTTTCATCGATCCACTCGCCGTCCTGCTGGGCGAACACACTGCTGCTGGACACGAACAGCAGGCGCTGCGGTCGCTGGCCACGCTCGGCCAGCCAGCCCAGTACATGCTTGAGGCCCTGTACATAAGCCGCCTGATAGCCCGCCTCGTCATGCTGGCTCGCGGCCACGCAGTACACCAGGTAGTCGGGTGCGACCAAAGGCCAATCGGTCGGGCACTGCGGGTTTTCCAGGTCTGCCGCGATGCCGGCAACCCCCGCGGGCAAGGCCGCCACATTTCTGCGCAAACCGCTTACCGACCAGCCAAGGCCCAGCAATTGCTGGGCCAGACGGCCACCCACATCGCCGCAACCGACGATCAGAACTGAAGGCGAAGACATCCGCACACTCCGTCAGACAAAGCCACAGCCTATCTGTGGAAATCGATAGGCGGCTAGTTAATATGCAAAAAAAGATACTGTGTATCTTCTGTTAACAAGAATTACTTGCAATAATGGCCGCCCAAATTTTGTTCTCGGCCCGACTCGAGGCCTGGAAGGACAACCACCCATTTCTTCTTCATCAGGTCCGGCCAGCATGACACGTATTCAACCTTCCGCTTCGCCAACCCTGTCGCGCGCCTGGCGCGCCATTGCCGCGCTGATGTTCAGCCTGGTACTGGCCCCCGCCGCCATGGCCGATGAGCCCGCCGCACAGAACGCCACACCGGCCGCCGCCGTTGCCCCTGCCGATGCTACCCCGGCCGCACCTGCTGCCCCGGGCGCCGAGCCTGCGGATGCCGCCGCCGCGCCGGGCGCTGCCCCTGTCGAAGGCCAGGCCGACGACGCCACCCAAGCGCTGGTCGAAGACACCAGCCTGGGCATGGCCCACGACCTGTCGCCATGGGGCATGTACCAGAACGCCGACATCGTGGTGAAGATCGTGATGATCGGCCTTGCCATCGCCTCGCTGATCACCTGGACCATCTGGATTGCCAAGGGCTTCGAACTGATGGGCGCCAAGCGCCGCCTGCGCTCTGAAATCGCCCTGCTGAAGAAGGCCACCAGCATCAAGGGCGCCAGCGAAACCGCCGACAAGCCCGGCACCCTGGCACACCTGCTGGTGCACGATGCCCTCGAGGAAATGCACCTGTCGGCCAATGCCCGTGAAAAAGAAGGTATCAAGGAGCGCGTGAGCTTCCGCCTCGAGCGCCTGGTCGCGGCCAGCGGTCGCAACATGAGCAGCGGTACCGGCGTGCTTGCCACCATCGGCTCCACCGCTCCGTTCGTCGGTCTGTTCGGTACCGTGTGGGGCATCATGAACAGCTTCATCGGCATCGCCAAGACCCAGACCACCAACCTCGCGGTGGTTGCACCCGGTATCGCCGAGGCCCTGCTGGCCACCGCCCTGGGCCTGGTTGCCGCGATCCCCGCAGTGGTCATCTACAACGTCTTCGCCCGTTCCATCGCCGGTTACAAGGCACAGGTTTCCGACGCTTCGGCGCACGTGCTGCTGCTGGTCAGCCGCGACCTGGACCACCAGCCAGGCGAGCGTTCCGCTGCGCCACACATGGTGAAAGTGGGGTAAACCATGGGCCTGCATCTTAACGAGGGCGGCGACGATCTCGCCGAGAACCACGAAATCAACGTCACGCCGTTCATCGACGTGATGCTGGTACTGCTGATCATCTTCATGGTGGCGGCGCCCCTGGCCACGGTCGACATCAAGGTCGACCTGCCGGCCTCGACCGCCAAGCCCGTGCCCAGGCCGGAGAAGCCGGTGTTCCTCAGCGTCAAGGCCGACCAGAACCTGTACGTCGGCGACGATCAGGTGCAACGCGACCAGCTGGGTGCGGTACTGGACGCCAAGACCAAGGGCGACAAGGACACCACCATCTTCTTCCAGGCTGACAAGGGTGTCGATTACGGCGACCTGATGGAAGTCATGAACACCCTGCGCGCAGCCGGCTACTTGAAGGTCGGACTGGTGGGACTTGAGACGGCAGCCAAGAAATGACCAATACGCGGCATAAACTGGCGCGCTACGGCGTCAGCCTGGCGATTGTGCTGGCCGTGCATGCCGTTGCCGTGGTGCTGATGCTCAACTGGTCGGTGCCCCAGGCAATCGAACTGCCGCCTGCGGCGATGATGATCGAGATGGCGCCGATGCCCGAGCCGGCCCCACCACCGCCACCGAAGGTCGTGGCCCCGCCACAGCCGCCGACGCCGGTCGAGGAGCCACCACTGCCCAAGGTGGCAGAAGCGCCCAAACCGAAAATCGCGATACCCAAGCCACCGCCCAAGCCCAAGGCCAAGCCCCAGCCTCCGAAACCGGAGAAAAAACCGGAGCCGCCGCAGGACAAGCCGGTCGACCAGGAAACCGTGGATTCCCCGCCAAGCAACGCTCCGGCGCAGAAATCCGCAGCACCGGCGCCAAGCATCGCCGCCAACAGCAATGCCCTGCCGACCTGGCAGAGCGACCTGTTGCGTCACCTTGGCAAGTACAAGCGCTACCCGGAAGACGCGCGTCGGCGGGGCCTGCAGGGCATCAACCGGCTGCGCTTCGTGGTCGACGCCGAAGGCAAGATCCTATCGTACTCGCTGGCCGGTGGTTCAGGCAGCGCGGCACTGGACCGGGCAACCCTGGAAATGATCCGCAAGGCTCAACCCGTGCCCAAGCCGCCTCAGGAACTGCTCAACAACGGCAGTATCGAAGTGGTCGCGCCGTTCGTGTACTCGCTGGACAAGAAACGCTGAGTTGTTTGTTTCTGTCACACGCACGCAAGTCTGATAACGTGCGTCTATCGATTGCAGCCGCTATGCTGGGCTCGCAACTTCATGGACGCACGTTATGACCCTCACAGAATTGCGCTACATCGTCACCCTCGCTCAGGAACAGCACTTCGGCCACGCGGCCGAGCGTTGCCACGTCAGCCAGCCGACCCTGTCGGTGGGCGTGAAGAAGCTGGAGGACGAGCTGGGCGTGCTGATCTTCGAGCGCAGCAAGAGCGCGGTGCGCCTGACCCCGGTCGGCGAAGGCATCGTGGCCCAGGCGCAGAAGGTACTGGAGCAGGCCCAGGGCATCCGTGAACTGGCCCAGGCCGGCAAGAACCAGCTGACCGCGCCGCTCAAGGTCGGGGCCATCTATACCGTCGGCCCGTACCTGTTCCCGCACCTGATTCCGCAACTGCACCGGGTTGCCCCGCAGATGCCGTTGTACATCGAAGAAAACTTCACCCATATCCTGCGTGACAAGCTGCGCAACGGCGAGCTGGACGCGGTGATCATCGCCCTGCCGTTCAATGAAGCCGACGTGCTGACGCTGCCGCTGTACGACGAGCCGTTCTACGTGCTGATGCCCAGCGAGCATCCCTGGACAAAGAAAGAGACCATCGACGCCAGCCTGCTCAACGACAAGAGCCTGCTGTTGCTCGGCGAAGGCCACTGCTTCCGCGACCAGGTGCTGGAGGCCTGCCCGACCCTGACCAAGGGCAACGACGGCGCCAAGCACACCACGGTGGAGTCCAGCTCGCTGGAAACCATCCGCCACATGGTCGCCTCGGGGCTGGGCGTGTCGATCCTGCCGCTGTCGGCCGTGCACAGCCATCACTACGCGCCGGGCATCATCGAAGTCCGCCCATTGAGCCCGCCGGCACCGTTTCGCACCGTGGCGATCGCCTGGCGCGCGAGCTTCCCGCGGCCCAAGGCCATCGAGATTCTGGCCGACTCGATCCGCCTGTGTTCGGTGGCCAAGCCACCCGCCGCACCTTAGGGCCCGAGCATGACCGAGTTGTCGAAGGTGTCGGTCACGGCACTGAAGGGCGTTGGCGAAGCCTTGGCCGAGAAGCTGGCCAAGGTTGGCCTGGAGAACATCCAGGACGTGTTGTTCCACCTGCCCCTGCGCTATCAGGACCGCACCCGCGTGGTGCCGATCGGCGCCCTGCGCCCGGGCCAGGATGCAGTGATCGAAGGCGTGGTCAGTGGCACCGACGTGACCATGGGCAGGCGCCGCAGCCTGCTGGTGCGCCTGGGCGATGGCACAGGTTCGCTGAGCCTGCGCTTCTACCACTTCAGCAACGCCCAGAAAGAAGCGCTCAAGCGCGGCACCCACCTGCGCTGCTACGGCGAAGCGCGCCCCGGCGCCTCGGGCCTGGAGATCTACCACCCCGAGTACCGCGCCCTGACCGGCGACGAACCGCCCCCGGTCGATACCACCCTGACCCCGATCTACCCGACCACCGAAGGTCTCACCCAGCAGCGCCTGCGCCAGCTGTGCCAGCAGAGCCTGGGCCTGCTCGGCCCGCGCAGCCTGCCCGACTGGCTGCCGCTGGAACTGGCACGCGACTACCAGCTGGCACCGTTGGCCGATGCTATCCGCTACCTGCACCACCCGCCGGCCGATGCCGATGTCGAAGAGCTTGCCGTGGGCCACCACTGGGCCCAGCACCGCCTGGCCTTCGAAGAGCTGCTGACCCACCAGCTGTCGCAGCAGCGCCTGCGCGAGAGCCTGCGCGCCCAGCGGGCACCGGTGTTGCCCAGGGCGAGCAGGCTGGCGGCCCAATACCTGGCCAACCTGGGCTTCGCTCCGACCGGCGCACAGCAGCGCGTGGGCAACGAGATCGCCTACGATCTCAGCCAGCCCGAGCCGATGCTGCGCCTGGTGCAGGGCGATGTGGGTGCCGGCAAGACCGTGGTCGCCGCGCTCGCTGCCTTGCAGGCGCTGGAAGCCGGCTACCAGGTGGCGCTGATGGCCCCCACCGAGATTCTTGCCGAGCAGCACTTCGTCACCTTCAAGCGCTGGCTCGAACCGCTGGGCATCGAAGTCGCCTGGCTGGCCGGCAAGCTCAAGGGCAAGGCGCGCACCGCCGCGCTGGAGCAGATCGCCGCCGGCGCGCCAATGGTGGTGGGTACCCATGCGCTGTTCCAGGAAGAGGTGAAGTTTCACAACCTGGCGCTGGCGATCATCGACGAACAGCACCGCTTTGGCGTACAGCAGCGCCTGGCCCTGCGCCAGAAAGGCGTGGGCGGCCAGTTGTGCCCTCACCAGCTGATCATGACTGCCACGCCGATCCCGCGCACCCTGGCCATGAGCGCCTATGCCGACCTCGACACCTCGGTGCTCGACGAACTGCCGCCGGGGCGTACCCCGGTCAACACTGTACTGGTGGCCGACAGCCGCCGCATCGAAGTGGTCGAGCGCGTGCGCGCCGCCTGTGCCGAAGGGCGCCAGGCCTATTGGGTATGCACCCTGATCGAAGAGTCCGAAGAGCTGACCTGCCAGGCCGCCGAAACCACCTTCGAAGAGCTCACCAGTGCCCTGGGCGAGTTGCGCGTGGGGCTTATCCACGGGCGCATGAAGCCGGCCGAGAAGGCTGCGGTGATGGCCGAGTTCAAGCAGGGCAACCTGCAACTGCTGGTGGCCACCACCGTGATCGAGGTGGGCGTGGACGTACCCAACGCCAGCCTGATGATCATCGAGAACCCCGAACGCCTTGGTCTTGCCCAGCTGCACCAGTTGCGCGGGCGAGTCGGACGCGGCAGTGCGGCCAGCCACTGCGTACTGTTGTATCATCCGCCACTGTCGCAGATCGGGCGTGAACGCCTGGGGATCATGCGCGAAACCAATGACGGCTTTGTCATTGCGGAGAAAGACCTGCAACTGCGTGGCCCGGGCGAAATGCTCGGGACCCGCCAGACCGGCCTGTTGCAGTTCAAGGTCGCCGACCTGATGCGCGACGCCGACCTGCTGCCGGCGGTGCGCGATGCTGCACAGGCCCTGCTGGCACGCTGGCCGGACCACGTCAGCCCGTTGCTCGACCGCTGGTTACGCCACGGGCAGC
This sequence comes from Pseudomonas palmensis, assembly GCF_049942755.1. Lineage (NCBI taxonomy): Bacteria > Pseudomonadati > Pseudomonadota > Gammaproteobacteria > Pseudomonadales > Pseudomonadaceae > Pseudomonas > Pseudomonas palmensis. Next base: position 2,347,051 of record NZ_CP187958.1, on the reverse strand, counting down.
AATATGGCCAGGTGTGACGTACCTCCCATGTCGACGCGGGCCGCCCCCATCGAGCCGGCTATACTGGCCGCTGAAAAAATACTGGATACAGACCATGACTGAAGTTGCCCTGGATACCGCAACCCCCCACACACCGTCTGTTATCCGGTTGCTGCTCGACAAGCTCGGCATCGCCTACCGCGAGGTCATCGACCACCCGCAGCTGCCGCCCGAGGCCAAGGTCCAGGCCGTGCTGCTCGACGACGCGGTCGGTGCGCTGATGGTGCTGTTCCCGCAGAACCAGCTGCTGGACCTCAGCCACCTGACCGAGCTGACCGGCCGCAAGCTCACCGCCGTGCCGCTCGAGCGGCTCGAACTGATGCTCAAGAAGCACGGCCTGACGATCCTGCCCGCCATTCCGGCGCTGACCAGCTCACCGTGCCTGTACGAGGAGCGCCTGCTCAAGCAGCCGGCCCTGCTGATTCATTCCGGAACCCCCGGCCTGCTGCTGGAAATCCACAGCGAGCACTTCAGGAAGATGCTGGCCAAGGCCAGTGCCGGGCATTTCGGTGTAATGCTCAGCGAGATCCGCCCCAACCTCGACCGTCCGGCCGATGACAGCAAGGAGATCACCGAGGCGGTGCAGGCATTTACCGCACGACGCATCCAGCAGCGCCTGGAATCGACCATCGAGATCCCGCCGCTGGCCGAGACCGCACAGAAGATCATCAAGCTGCGGGTCGACCCCAACGCCACCATCGACGACATCACCGGTGTGGTCGAGACCGATCCGGCGCTGGCCGCGCAGGTGGTCAGCTGGGCCGCCTCGCCCTACTACGCCTCCCCCGGCAAGATCCGCTCGGTGGAAGACGCCATCGTGCGGGTGCTGGGCTTCGACCTGGTGATCAACCTGGCGCTGGGCCTGGCCCTGGGCAAGACCCTGAGCCTGCCCAAGGATCACCCGCAGCAGACCACCCCCTACTGGCAGCAATCGATCTACACCGCCGCCGTGATCGAGGGCCTGACCCGCGCCATGCCCCGCGCCGAGCGTCCTGAGTCGGGCCTGACCTACCTGGCCGGGCTGCTGCACAACTTCGGCTACCTGCTGCTGGCGCATGTGTTCCCGCCGCATTTCTCGCTGATCTGCCGCCACCTGGAGGTAAACCCGCACCTGTGCCACAGCTATGTCGAGCAGCACCTGCTGGGCATCAGCCGCGAGCAGATCGGTGCCTGGCTGATGCGCTTCTGGGACATGCCCGAAGAGCTGGCCACCGCCCTGCGCTTTCAGCACGACCCGCATTACGCGGGCGACCATGCCGCCTTCCCCAACCTGGTGTGCGTGGCGGTACGCCTGCTGCGCGCGCGCGGCATCGGCTCGGGGCCGGACGACCGCATCCCCGACGCGTTGCTGGAGCGCCTGAACATCAGCCGCGAGAAGGCCGAGGACGTGGTGCACAAGGTGCTTGAAGCCGAATCGCTGCTGCGTGAACTGGCGTCACAGTTCACCCCGCACTGACAACCTGAAGCCTGGGCGCTGCGCTCAGGCTTTCTTCTTGCGCGGCATCAGGTACTTCATCAGGCCCTGGAACCAGATCACCAGGGCCGGGTTGCCCTTGATCTGAATCGACTTGTCCTGAATCCCCTGCATGAACGCCAGCTGCTTGTTCTTGGCCTGCAGCGTGGCGAAGCCGTAGGCGGCATCCTTGAAGGCAATGGCGAACGCAGGCTCGGCATGGGTGCCACCCTTGCTGCGGATGCGCTGGTTGCTGACGATGAAGTGCCGGGCGACCTTGCCGTCGAGGGTCTGCAACTGGAACACCAGGTCCTTGTCCTTCAGTTGCTGCTGGAACGCCGGGTTGTTGCGGCTGGCCCGGGCCATCAGCAAACCCATGGCCCAGAGCAGAAAACGAAACTTCATATGCGCCCCTAGGCGAAAAGTGACTGAGGGGCGCAGTTTAGCTTTTTTGCGACCAAAGGCTACAGCCGACTTCGCTTTGTTGAAGGCGACTGTATGTCAGGGTGTGCGGCCTACCGGTTGGGGTCGGCAGCCGGTACCGCATCCAGGCGCAGTTGCACCCGTGACGGAATCTTCTGCGCCGCGCCGGCCTCCAGCATCTGCTGGCGATAGCGCGCGTAGTAAGGGCCGGCTTCGCGCGAGTTGCCGTAGCCCCAGAGAATATCGGCAATGTTCAGCTGCAGCGCCCGACGCCCCTGGGCAAAGGGCTCGATGGCGCGATAGATGCGCAGCATCAGGTTGGGGTTCCAGTCGTCGCCGATCAGGTAGCCCATGTCGTTGTAGCCGGGCACGTTGTCCTGGGGCGCATGGCAGGCCATGTAGGAATCCAGGCCCATGTACACTTCTTCGGCCAGTACGGCGTGACGCGCGGGTATCTCGCGGTTCTCGCTGCTGTGCAGCAGGCCTGCGACCTTGGCCGGCTTGAGGGTTTCCAGCTTGGTAGCCCAGGGCAGCTTGTTCTCCGGCTGCCAGGCGCCGTTCTGCCAACGGCCCACGCAGTACTGGGCCAGCCGCGTGGCCATCACACAACCGGTGTCCATCGCCACCATGTCGCAGCGCAGCGTGGGGGGCGTGAACTGCCGCCCCGACTGGCGCAGGCGGTAGAGCATCACGAAGCGCCCGTCAGGCGACACTGCCGAAGCGTCGCCATCGATCGCATCCCGCGCAAACTCGTGCGGGTACAAGGTGAAGCCCTTGCCATTGGCGCCTTGCCACTGCACCGCATGCCAGCCGTTCTCCTCGGCGCTCCATTTGGAAAACGAAAGCTTCGCCCCGCCTGCGCCCTCGATGGTTTTTTCGGCAGGTACTGCGGCATGGGCAGTGCCTGCCAGTGACAGTGACAGTGACAACGCCAAGGCAACGGCGTGAGGGGTACGCTTCATTTCGAACCCTTGAAGATGAGGTTGAGAAAGTGACGGTGCAGCTGCGCATTCGCGCCGATGGCCACCAGGGTCACACTGGCAGACAGTGTGCTGTAGAACAGCGCCCGCAGCGGATGCTCGGGCCACAGGTAGAAGCCGATGATCGCCGCCATGAACACCGTGGCCTGTACCTTGCCCCACACCCGTGGCAGCAGGGCGATCAGCAGGTTCATGCCGACGAAGAACCAGAACACCATGTACATCGCTATGCCAACGGCTACCCCGCGCGACGTCAGCCCGCCGGCGTACTGCTTGTACCAGCTCACCAGCGTGCCGTTGAGCGCCACGTAGGCCACCACCGCAAACAGGTGCACCACTATCGGCAGCACCCAGCGCAGCAACTGGCGATGGGTGACCGGGCTGTCGCCACGCCAGTGTTCGGGCAGTGGCGCCAGCCCGGGCGACGGAGGCTGGTGGTCGATGTGCGCCAGATACTCTGCCCAGCCACGCGGTGCGTTGTGGCGCAGCAGGTATGCCTGCTGGCGGGCCTTGCCCAGGCGCAACCAGAACGGCCACCAGCAGTAACGCCAGTAGTGTTCGAAATCGCCCTGCAGGCTGCCCAGCCCCTGCGGGTCGAGCTCGGGAAAGCTGACCCAGGGCGCGGGCGGGCTCAGCGTCGGGTCTTGCAGGCATTCGCGCCAGTTGTGGGCTACAGGCATGGCTGGTCCTTGTCGGCGCGGGCGCCGCGTTTGATCATCTCCTGGGCATTGAAGTCCGCCCAGTCTGCACCGTGCGCCACCGCTTCGGTGTAGCACGCCAGCGAGCGTGCCGGTTGGGCGGGCACGATTTCACCGCGCGCATACACGCTGCCCAGCTCGTTGAAGGCATTGCCCGAGCCCATTGCGGCGGACTGACGCAAGGCCTCGAGGGCCTTCTGCGGGTGTTTGCAGGTGTTGTCGTCGGGGCGGTACTGGCCCTCGTCGCAATAGAAGCTCGCCAGCATCAGTGCCCCTTCAGGGACAGTGGCCGACGACAGGCGCAGCAACTGCTCCAGGCGCTGGTAGCTCAGGCGCGGCGCCATGCCCGACAGGCTGATTGCCGCAGCGCTGTAGGCAGCGTAGGCAGAGCCTTGGTCCACGGCATCGAGGTAGCTGTTGAGCGCAGCGATGAACAGCTGCTTGTCGATGGGCTTGATTTCACCCTGGCCCAGTTGCTCGTAGGCATCGCCGCGCTGCAGCGCACGCACGCCGGGGGCGGCATCATCGGGGGTTTTCACGCTCTTGAGCGCGTCGCTCGGCGACCAGTCCTCGACCCGCGCCAGCGCCCAGCAGTCGGCCTGCTCGAAGATGAATGCCTGCAACACCTCGCCGCGCTGGTCGCGCAGGTAAACCCGGTTGGGCAGCGCGATTTCACGGATCAGCCCGGCGGCCGCCACCCGCTCCGACGACAGCTGCGAAAGATCAGGACGCAGGGCCGGCTCGAGCTTGCGTACCACCGGTTGCGGCCCCTCGGGCCCGGCCTGGAGGCGCTGCTCGACCAGGGTATGGGCGGTAAAGTCGGCCTGCAGCTGCGCATCCTCGGCAAACGCCTTGAAAAACATCGCGAAGTCGCGGCTGGGGCAAACCGGCGCGGCCTGCGCCAGCGCACTTGCCAGCAGGCCGGCCAGCAGCATCGGGATACTCGACTTCATGGCTGATACACCGGAGGCGGGTTGATGTAGTACTCGGTTTGCGTGCAGGGGTAGTCGCTGACCCACACCAGCCACAGCCACAGGTCCCAGAAGTAGCGCACCAGGTGCTCGGGCTTGCGGCAGCGGGCCTGTTCTTCGGCCACGGTGTAGTCGGTATTGGCGATGAAGCTGTTGAGCCAGTGCGGCTCCCATTGCGGCATGGCGATGTCGAAATGGCGGTCGCGCTTGTTGAAATTGATCCAGTAGATGCCCACTTCGGCTTCATCCTCGAAGTCGCGCATGTCCAGCGACTGCAGGTCGTACAGCGGCGTGCGCCAGACCTCACCCGGGCGCTCGCGATCGGTCACGCGCATGTAGCCCATGCCGCCGAAAGGTATCAGCCAACTGCGCGCCGGCACGTTCTGGAAACGGTAGCGCCCCGACTCGCTGACGAACGAGGTCTGTCCGGGTGCCTCGATCAGCGCGTGAATCTGATAGCCCACCCACGCCAGCACGCCCAGCACCACCAGCCAGCGCCACAGTTGCTGCTTTACGGTCGGGCTGCTCATTTACGCCTCAGCCAGTGCGAGATCAGCACCGCCGACAGGCTGAGGCCGCCCGCCAGGCAACTGAAGAAATACGCCCGCACCGGGTGCTCGGGCAACAGCCACCAGAGGATCAACACGATTTGCGCGGCCACCAGCCAGTACTTGAGCTTCCAGTTGGTCAACAGGGGCAGCACCACATTGAGCGGCACGAACACCCACATCACCAGGAACACAATGCTGCCGGAGGACACGCCACGGGCGGTAAAGCCGCCGTAGTGGCCCTTGTACCAGTCCACGGCAATATCGTTGAGCACCCCGTAGAGCACGATGGCCAGAGCATGCAGGGCGACATTGATCAGCAGTTGTCGCTTCATTTGGGCAGCGTTCCTTGCAGCGCATTGCACCAGCTGCGCACATCGTCACGGTCGAACGCCGGGCAGTGATTGTCCTTGGCGATATAGCGATAGGGGTGAGTGGGCTCATGGGTGAAGTGGTAGTAGTAACGGTCGTCCTCGCCGTACAGCCAATAGTTCGATGAGCCCTGGGACACCTGATACGGCTCGAAACTCAGCAGCGACGATTCGGCGGGGATGAAGTTGTCGCGGTCCATCAGCAGCATCAGCAGGTTGCCGAACAGCGGCGTGCCCACCCCCAGCGCCAGCACGGCCACCAATACCACCCCGATTACTGCCTTCATCACGGTACCTGGGTATTCATGCAGTAGGTGCCCACACCGTGCAGCAGCACCACCGCCAACAGGCAGCCAAACGTCAGCAGCCTAACCCAGCGCGTGTTGCGCTGGCGCTCGCCGAGGTTCAGCAGCAAGGCGAACAGGCACAGGATGGCCAGGCTGCCGAACAGGTTGCTGTCGGCGAGACCTGCCAGGTAATTCTTCAGCTCAAGATCCATTGCACAGGCGCCTTTGCGCCGCCAGCAGCAGCGCGGTCAGGGTGACGAAAAAATAGCCGGCGCCCAGCAGGTAGGGCACAAAGGCCACCCACATCAGCATCAGGCCCAACCCGGCGATACGGCCGGTGAGCAGGTAGACCAGGCCATACAGCACCCAGGGCAGTGCGTAGAAAGGGACGCACCACAACGGCGCCCACCACAGGTGCCGAGGCGCCAGGTGCAGGCGGCGGCTGGCCCACAGCGCGAACAGGGGGTAGCCAAGCAGGCCGAAGCCCAGCAGGTAGATTTGCAGGAACGGCTCGAAACCGGTCACGCGCAGGCCGTACTGGTAGACATCCAGACACAGCAGCGAAACCAGGCATACCCAGGGTAACCAGACGTAGAAGCGATAGGGGGGCGCACAGCTCACAGGCATGAGCCGAACGATTCGATGAATGATGAGTTGCCCATGCCGCTCCCTCCCTGGAACACCGCCGCGCGGGTGTGGGCGGCGGCGTATGCTAGTCACAAGCACGGGGCACGGCAATAGCGCACTGCGCGGTGGGTTCCTCGCCGGCAACGCCGGCTCCTGCAGGCGGCGGTTATCTCCTGTAGGCGCCGGCATTGTCGGCGAGGAGCCGCCACACAAACAAGAACGGGCACCTTGTAGGGGTGCCCGCTCTTCAATGCAATCAGTAGCCCACGGCCTTACGGATTGACGCTGTCCTTGAGGAACTTGCCTGGCTTGAACGCCACGGTGTTGCTGGCCTTGATCTTCACCGGCTCGCCCGTCTGAGGGTTCTTGCCGGTGCGCGCGCCACGGTGGCGCTGCAGGAACGTGCCGAAGCCTACCAGGGTGACGCTGTCTTTCTTGTGCAGCGCGTTGGTGATTTCTTCCAGTACGGCATTGAGCACGCGGTTGGCCTGCTCCTTGGTAAGGTCGGCTTTCTCGGCAATGGCTGCGGCGAGTTCTGGTTTACGCATGGTGAAGCCCCTCTGACGGATTTTTTGTTGTTATGCCGTGCTGCCTTGCAGGCAGCGCCTAAGGCACCGCAGGCTCTAAACTGCGGCAGACGGGTGTGAGAATGGCACGCCGCCAGTGGCCGCGCCAGTCTCTGGGCGGCCATTGTTCAGGCAATGGCAGGGTATATCCGACAGAACGACAGCTATTTATGCCAGCAACGGCGGAAGTTGACGGTTCAGCGCCAGCTTTTCCATCACTGCCGTACCGGTCAATACATAGCCCAGCAGTTGGCCATCGGCATCCCGGCAGAGCACCTTGATGTCGCTGCCCTGCCCTTCGACCTGCCACTGGCCTTCGCGGGCGCGTGGCGGCGGCGAAACGACCAGCGGGCATACCGGGGTCTTCACCGTGATGGGCATAGGCCCGTAGCTGACCACCGTCGGATTGCCCGCCAGGGTCTGCGCCAGCGCGCGCGCGCAGGCCATCAGCGGCATCACGTACAGCAGGTTGATGCCGTCGACCTCGGCACAGTCGCCCAGGGCATGGATATTGGCGTGCGAGGTGCGCAGGTGGCGGTCGACCACCACCCCGCGATTGACCTGCAGGCCAGCGGCGGCAGCCAGGTCGATGCGGGGGCGCAGGCCGATGGCCGATACCACAAGGTCGCAGACGATCACACTGCCATCGGACAGATGCGCTTGCAGGGCATCGGCCGAACGTTCCAGGCGGGTCAACACCGGGCCCAGGTGAAAGCGCACACCAAGCCCTTGCAGCCCAGCCTGCACCGCAGCCGCGGCGGCCGGGTGCAGCAGGGTCGGCATGACCTGCTCGCAGGGGGCGACGATGTCGATCTCGAAGCCACCCAGGTGCATGTCGTTGGCGAACTCGCAGCCGATCAGCCCGGCCCCCAGAATCAGTACCCGGCGCTTGCCGGCCGCCGCGGCGCGAAAGCGCGCGTAGTCTTCGAGGTCGTTGATCGGGAAGATCGCATCGGCTGCGTCGCCCTGCACCGGCACCTGGATGGTCTGCGCGCCCAGCGCCAGCACCAGGTCGCGGTACGGCACCTGCTCCTCGCCGATCCACAGGCGCTTGTGGCCCGGGTCGATGCCGCTGATGCGCGTATGGGTACGCACCTGGGCCTTGAGCTGCTCGGCCATGGCCCCCGGCTCGGCCATGCTCAGGCCGTCGGCGTCCTTGTCCTTGGCAAAGCCGGTGGACAGCATCGGCTTGGAATACGAGCGACCATCATCGGCGCTGATCAGCAGCAACGGCGTCTCGTCGTCGAGCTTGCGAAATTCGCGGGCGAGGTTGTAGCCCGCCAGCCCCGTACCGACAATCACCACCGGATCGCTCATGCCTTCATCCCTTCCCTGTATAAAAAATGATCAGTTGATTTCGATCATCTCGAAATCCATCTTGCCCACGCCGCAGTCCGGGCACAGCCAGTCTTCCGGCACGTCCTGCCACAAGGTGCCCGGCGCAATGCCGTCATCCGGCCAGCCATCGGCCTCGTTGTAGATAAGCCCGCATACCACGCATTGCCACTTCTTCATGATCGCTCTCCCTCCAGTAATCCAGACGCACATCGGTTGTGATCATTACAGTCTTGGCGCTGCATGGATCGTCAGGGGGCTTTGTACTGAGGCTGGTGGCGCGATGCAAGCGCAACCGGCAAACATGCTAAGCTCGGCGCCTCACTGGCTTGTAACCGCATACCTACCGTGCCGTACGAAACCTCGCAAGTGCCCGCGCCACACTGGCTGCAGCAGCAAACGCCGCTGGCCGCAAGCGCCGACCCCCTTACCGCCGACTGGCTGTTCGACCAGGGCTCGTTGACCCGCCGCCTGACCCGATTATCCGCCGATCACTTCAGCGTGACCCCCCTGTACGAGGGCTGGCAGCCGCTGCGCGCCGACGAGTGCACCAGCCTCGGCCTGGCCCCGGGCAGCGAAGGCTGGGTGCGCGAGGTGTACCTGCGCGGGCATGGCCAGCCGTGGGTGTACGCACGCAGTGTGGCCGCGCGCAGCGCCCTGCAGCAGGGCGGCCTGGACATGGAAGCGCTGGGCAGCCGTTCGCTGGGCGAGTTGCTGTTCTGCAGCCCCGGGTTTGCCCGCCAGGCCATCGAGGTGTGCCACTACCCTGCCGCCTGGTTGCCCCGCGAGCAGCGCCATGACGGCCTGTGGGCACGCCGTTCGCGGTTCGACCAGGGTGAACTGAGCATCCTTGTGGCCGAGATCTTCCTGCCTGCCCTGTGGCAGGCCACCGATACCCGCCTGGAGGACCGCTGATGTACCTGAGCCTGCTCAAGTCGCTCAATCGCCTGCACCCCCGGGCCTGGGACTTCATCCAGCTCAGCCGCATGGACAAGCCGATCGGCATCTACCTGCTGCTGTGGCCCACCCTCACGGCGGTATGGATCGCGGCCAAGGGCACGCCCACCGTGGCCAACGTGCTGATCTTCCTGTTCGGCGTGGTGCTGATGCGCGCCGCGGGCTGCGCGATCAACGATTTTGCCGACCGCAAGGTCGACGGTCACGTCAAGCGCACCGCCGAACGCCCGCTGGCGGCCGGACGCATCAGCGGGCGCGAGGCGCTGGTCCTGTTCGCGACCCTGGTGGGGCTGAGTTTCGTGCTGGTGCTGTGCACCAATGCGCAGACGGTATGGCTGTCGTTCGGCGCCGTGGCGCTGGCAGCCTGCTACCCGTTCATGAAGCGCTACACCTATTACCCGCAGGTGGTGCTGGGCGCGGCCTATTCCTGGGGCATCCCCATGGCCTTCACCGCCGCCACCGGCGAGCTGCCGGCCATCGCCTGGCTGCTGTACATCGCCAACCTGCTGTGGACCGTGGGCTACGACACCTACTACGCGATGGTCGACCGCGACGACGACCTGAAGATCGGGGTCAAGTCCACCGCGATCCTGTTCGGCGAAGCCGATCGCGCCATCATCCTGACCTTGCAGCTGCTGTCGCTGGGCTGCCTGCTGATGGCCGGCAACCGCTTCGAGCTGGGTGGCTGGTTCCACCTGGGGCTGGTAGGCGCGGCGCTGTGCTTCGCCTGGGAATACTGGTCGACCCGCAGCCTGGATCGCGACGCCTGCTTCAAGGCCTTCCTGCACAACCACTGGGCCGGGCTGCTGGTGTTCATCGGCGTGGTACTGGACTACGCCCTGCGCTAGCCGCCCCGGGGGCGGCCGCGCAAGGCCGGCCTCATGGCTTGGCGGCGTGCCAGACGTCCTTCATGCCGTCGCCGGTCATGTCACCGCCCTTCTTGTCCTTGACGAAGGTGTACAGCGGCTTGTCATCGTAGGCCCACTGCATCGAGCCGTCTTCGCGCTTGATCTGCGTCCACTTGCCCTCGGCGGCGTCGCCCGCCATGGCCTTGAGGGGCGGCCAGTTCTTGGCGCAGTCGTCATTGCACATGGATTTGCCGCCTGCATCCTTGTCGAAGGTGTACAGCGTCATGCCGGCAGAATCGACCAGCACGCCGTTCTTCTCCATCCCCGGCGCGGCCGCTGCCACCCCCGGCAGGGCCAGTGCTGCAACAGCAAAGAGAGCCATCCAGTTCAGCGTATGTCGTGTCATTGGATTCACCGTTTTTGGTGATGGGTGGGAGCTAAAGCCTAGCTCAGCCAAGGAATGTTGCCGCCAGGCCACACGACCTGTCACACGACTGCAATAATTCCGTTATCTAATGCGGGCCAAGACACCTTAATGGGAAGAGGTTTGAGCATGGTTGGCAGGAACATTCTGATCGTTGACGACGAGGCGCCGATTCGCGAGATGATCGCCGTTGCATTGGAAATGGCCGGCTACGACTGCCTGGAGGCGGAAAACTCGCAGCAGGCCCATGCCATCATCGTCGACCGCAAGCCCGACCTGATCCTGCTCGACTGGATGCTGCCGGGCACTTCGGGCATCGAACTGGCGCGGCGCCTCAAGCGCGACGAGCTGACCGGCGACATCCCGATCATCATGCTCACCGCCAAGGGTGAGGAAGACAACAAGATCCAGGGCCTGGAAGTCGGCGCCGACGACTACATCACCAAGCCGTTCTCCCCGCGCGAACTGGTGGCCCGCCTCAAGGCCGTGCTGCGCCGTGCCGGCCCCAGTGATGGCGAGGCCCCGATCGAGGTCGGCGGCCTGCTGCTCGACCCGATCAGCCACCGCGTGACCATCGACGGCAAGCCTGCCGAGATGGGCCCTACCGAATACCGCCTGCTGCAGTTCTTCATGACCCACCAGGAGCGCGCCTACACCCGTGGCCAGCTGCTCGACCAGGTATGGGGCGGCAATGTGTACGTGGAGGAGCGCACCGTCGACGTGCATATCCGCCGTCTGCGCAAGGCGCTGGGTGAAGCCTACGAAAATCTGGTACAAACCGTGCGCGGCACGGGATACCGGTTCTCAACCAAGAGTTGAGAACACGGCAAGCTACAAGCCTCAAGTAAGAGCAAAAGCAAACGCAGATCCGCTTCAATCTTGCAGCTTGCCGCTTGCAGCTTGCAGCGGGCCCTAAGGACCCACCGTGAACCAAAACTGGCATGGCACCCTGATTCGCCACATGCTGCTGCTGACCACCGTCTGCCTGCTGGCCGGGCTGATCAGCGGCCATTACGGCTGGAGCCTGGCCCTGGGCCTTGGCGTGTATCTGGGCTGGACCCTCAAGCAACTGCTGCGCCTGCACGACTGGCTGCGCCAGCACAAACCCGACGAGGCCCCGCCCGACGGCTATGGCCTGTGGGGCGAGGTGTTCGACAGCATCTACCACCTGCAACGCCGCGACCAACGCGTGCGCGGGCGCCTGCAGGCAGTTATCGACCGCGTGCAGGAGTCCACCGCCGCCCTCAAGGATGCGGTGATCATGCTCGACAGCGACGGCAACCTGGAGTGGTGGAACCGCGCCGCCGAGACCCTGCTGGGGCTCAAGACCCCACAGGACAGCGGCCAGCCGGTCACCAACCTGGTGCGCCACCCGCGCTTCAAGGAGTACTTCGAACAGGAGAACTACCTCGAGCCGCTGGAAATCCCCTCGCCCATCAGCGACCGCCTGCGCATCCAGCTGCACATCACCCGCTACGGCAACAACGAACACCTGATGCTGGTGCGCGACGTGACCCGCATCCACCAGCTCGAACAGATGCGCAAGGACTTCGTCGCCAACGTCTCCCACGAGCTGCGCACGCCACTGACGGTGATTGCCGGGTACCTGGAGACCCTGCTCGACAACGTCGAGGAGGTGAACCCGCGCTGGGTGCGGGCCCTGACCCAGATGCAGCAGCAAGGCGTGCGCATGCAGACGCTGCTCAACGACCTGTTGCTGCTGGCCAAGCTGGAGGCCACCGACTACCCCTCCGACAATCAGCCGGTGGCCATCGACAGCCTGCTGCAGTCGATCAAGGGCGATGCCCAGGCCCTGTCCGGCCAGCGCAACCAGCGCATCACCCTGGACGCCGAGCCGGGCGTGCGCCTCAAGGGCAGCGAGGCGGAACTGCGCAGCGCGTTCTCCAACCTGGTGTTCAACGCCGTCAAGTACACCCAGGATGAGGGCCAGATCCGCATCCGCTGGTGGGCCGACGCCCAGGGCGCGCACCTGAGCGTGCAGGACTCGGGCATCGGCATCGACCCCAAGCACCTGCCACGCCTGACCGAGCGTTTCTACCGCGTCGACTCCAGCCGCAACTCCACCACCGGCGGCACCGGCCTTGGCCTGGCGATCGTCAAGCACGTACTGCTGCGCCACCGCGGCCGGCTGGAGATCAGCAGCGTACCGGGCCACGGCAGTACCTTTACCTGCCATTTCGCCCCCGTTCAGGTGGCAACCCGCACCGTTTCCTGAGCGACCGCCCTTTAAATTTGCGCAGTCAGCCGCTACATTGGCTGACTCGCGCCAGTACCTGCTGGCATTGCCACACTCCCTTATTTCAGAAGACGGACCCCGTAAAACTCCATCATGGACCCTTCCCCTGGTATCACCCTCGCTTCACTGTTCGCCGATTTCGGCATGATTCTTTTTGCTCTGCTGCTGGTTCTGCTCAACGGATTCTTCGTTGCGGCCGAGTTCGCCATGGTCAAGCTGCGCTCGACCCGGGTCGAGGCGATTGCCGGCAAGAACGGCTGGCGCGGGCATATCCTGCGTACCGTACACAGCCAGCTGGACGCCTACCTGTCGGCCTGCCAGCTGGGCATCACACTGGCCTCGCTGGGCCTGGGCTGGGTCGGCGAGCCGGCCTTCGCGCACCTGCTCGAGCCGCTGCTGGCGGCGGTGGGCGTGCAATCGCCTGAAGTCATCAAGGGCGTATCGTTCTTCAGCGCCTTCTTCGTGATTTCCTACCTGCACATCGTGGTCGGCGAGCTGGCGCCCAAGTCCTGGGCCATTCGCAAGCCCGAACTGCTGTCGCTGTGGACGGCGGTGCCGCTGTACCTGTTCTACTGGATGATGTACCCGGCCATCTACCTGCTCAACGCCAGTGCCAACGCCATCCTGCGCATCGCCGGCCAGGGCGAGCCCGGCCCGCACCACGAGCACCATTACAGCCGCGAGGAACTCAAGCTGATCCTGCACTCCAGCCGGGGCCAGGACCCCAGCGACCAGGGCATGCGCGTACTGGCCTCGGCGGTGGAGATGGGCGAACTGGAGGTGGTCGACTGGGCCAATTCCCGTGAAGACATGGTCAGCCTCGACGCCCATGCGCCGCTCAAGGAGATCCTCGCGATGTTCCGCCGGCACAAGTTCAGCCGCTACCCGGTGCTTGACGCCGAAAGCGGCGAATTCGTCGGCCTGCTGCACATCAAGGACCTGCTGCTGGAACTGGCCGCGCTGGACCACCTGCCCGAGTCGTTCAACCTGGCCGAGCTGACCCGCCCGCTGGAACGCGTATCGCGGCACATGCCGCTGTCGCAGCTGCTGGAGCAGTTCCGCAAGGGCGGCGCGCACTTTGCCCTGGTCGAAGAGGCCGATGGCAAGGTGATCGGCTACCTGACCATGGAAGACGTGCTCGAAGTGCTGGTGGGCGACATCCAGGACGAACACCGCAAGACCGAGCGCGGCATCCTCGCCTACCAGCCCGGCAAGCTGCTGGTGCGCGGCGACACCCCGCTGTTCAAGGTCGAGCGCCTGCTGGGCGTGGACCTGGACCATATCGAGGCCGAAACCCTTGCTGGCCTGGTCTACGAGACGCTCAAGCGCGTACCGGAAGAAGAAGAGGTGCTGGAGGTCGACGGCCTGCGCATCATCATCAAGAAGATGAAAGGGCCCAAGATAGTGCTGGCCAAGGTGCTCAAGCTCGATTGACGCGCCTACGGGTTGCCGGCGGTAAAGCTCGGCAGCCCGCCGATGGGCTGGTTGAACTGGTATGGGATCGACTCCAGCGCCAGCCCCACGTTGCGCTGCACCACGAAATGCAGGTGCGGCCCGCTGCTGTTGCCGGTGTTGCCGGACCTTGCCAGCGGCGTGCCATAGGCCACCCGCTGGCCTTCGCTGACCACCACCGACCCGCGCATCAGGTGCAGGTACACGCCCATGGTGCCGTCGGCATGCAGAATCCGCACGAAATTGCCTGCCGGGTTGGTACCGCGCCCGCTCTGGGTGTTTTCCGTCTTGATCACCACCCCTGCCCGCGCCGCAATGATCGGCGTGCCTTCGGGCATGGCGATGTCCATGGCATAGCGGCCCTTGGGGCCGAAGTGGCTGTAGGTGCCATTGGGGCCCTGGGTGAGGCGGAACGGGCCGCCGCGCCAGGGGAACGGGTAGCGATAGGCCTGGGTGCGCTGGGCGGGGTTGCCCAACGTGTAGTTGAACTGCTCGCGGTAGCTGACCGGGGTACCGGGCTTGCGCGCACCGAGGGCAGTGAGCAGCAGCGTGGAACGGGCCGGCACCACCCGCCGTACGATGCGCGGCGCCAGGTTCTGCACGTTGCCCAGGCGCTCCAGGCGCAGTTCCACTTCGACCGGGGCGTGCAGCTCGTTGCGGGCACTGAAACGCACGCCGTCGGCGTACTTGCTGACCTGCAACTGCACCTGCTGGCCCAGCTGCTCGACCATGCGATCACGGAACACCAATGCACGGGCGCCGGGGCTGGGGCGATCGGAATAGGACACCACGCCGTCGGCGTCGGTGTTCTTGTAGATGGTCATGGCCCAGCTCGGGCCGGCAGCCAGCAACAGGGCGCAGAACAGCAGCAGGTGTGGCGGCATCGGTAGTGGCCATCTGACAGGTTAGCTGTGAGCAAGCCTAGCAGGGGAATATGGAGGGCGTGTTGCGGGGAGTGATGCGGGGTATGGCAGGCGATCAGTGGTGTGTCCTTCGCCGGCAAGGCCTGCTCCTACGGCTGTAGGAGCCGGCCTTGCCGGCGAAGAGGCCGCGAGCAGCAAAGGGCCTGTCAGGCCCCCGGCACGAAGTGCTTGAGCGCCGTACCGCGGGCAATCAGCCGCGACAGGTAGTCGAGCTTCTGCGCATCCTGATCGACAAAGCGGAAGGTCAGCTGCAGCCAGTCGCTGTCCGGCTTGGATTCCACCGCCACCACCGCATGCAGGTACCCGTTGAGCCGCGCGATCTCGGCATTGTCGCCCTGCTCCAGGTCCAGCACCGCGCCTTCCAGGATCTGCGGCAGCACTTCGCCACGGCGTACCACCAGCAAGGCTTCCTTCAGGCTCAGGGCCTTGATCACGCAGGCCTGGTTGCCGCTGGACAGGCGCAGCTGGCCCTGTCCGCGGCCCGCCGGCGCCGCCGCCTTGGCCGCGCCCGGTTGCGGCGCATTGATCAGTGGCTTGGCCGCCGCCACCGGGGCCGCAGCAGGGGCGGCCGGGCGCACGGTCTCGGCCTTGCCGCCGGTCAGGGCCGACAGCGAGTCATTGGCAAACGCGGAGGTGGCGCGGGTGGGCGCACTGGCCATCAGGGTATCGAGCTTGCCCAGCTTGGTCAGCGCCTTCTTCACCTTGGTCAGCAACTGCTCGTTGGTGAACGGCTTGCCGACAAAGTCCGACACACCGGCCTGGATCGCCTGCACCACGTTTTCCTTGTCGCCACGGCTGGTCACCATGATGAACGGCATGGCCTTGAGCGCTTCGTGCTGGCGGCACCAGGTCAGCAGCTCCAGGCCCGACATCTCAGGCATCTCCCAGTCGCACAGCACCAGGTCGAAACGCTCGCGCTCCAGCAGCACCTGGGCCTTGCGACCGTTGACCGCGTCCTCGATGACCATGCCGGGGAAGTAATTGCGCAGACACTTTTTCACCAGGTCACGGATAAACGGCGCGTCATCCACGACCAGAACACTGACTTTACTCATCGCCACTCCTTCAAGACCCGGCTAGCATAACGTTGACTGATGGCCATTTGCCAAGACTTCGCTCATGCCGGGGCTCCGTCAAATCATTCGCGGGTGCGTGCTGTTGCGCTGCCGCAAACGAAAACGCCCGGCCAAGGCCGGGCGTTCATTCTCGGGGCAGTCCTACTTATCGTCAGGTTTGCCCGGAACATTAGCTTTTTCGCCGTTGCCGTTGCCCTCGACTTCTTCCTTCATTCGCTTCAGGCCCAGGTGACGCACGTCGGTACCGCGCACCAGGTAGATCACCAGCTCGGCGATGTTGCGCGCGTGGTCGCCGATGCGCTCCAGCGAACGCAGCGCCCAGATCACGCTCAGTACCCGCGAGATCGAGCGCGGGTCTTCCATCATGTAGGTCACCAGCTCGCGCAGGGCGGTCTTGTACTCGCGGTCGATGGTCTTGTCGTACTGCGCCACCGACAGCGCCAGCTCGGCATCGAAGCGGGCAAAGGCGTCGAGCGCGTCGCGCACCATGTTGCGTACCTGGTCGCCGATGTGACGCACCTCCACGTAGCCGCGCGGCGACTCGCCTTCTTCGCACAACTGGATGGCGCGGCGGGCGATCTTGGTCGATTCGTCGCCGATGCGCTCCAGGTCGATCACCGACTTGGAGATGCTGATGATCAGGCGCAGGTCCGACGCCGCCGGCTGGCGCCGAGCCAGGATGCGCACGCACTCCTCGTCGATGTTGCGTTCCATCTGGTTGATCTGCTCATCGACTTCGCGCACCTGCTGGGCCAGGCCCGAATCGGCCTCGATCAGCGCGGTGACGGCGTCGTTGACCTGTTTCTCGACCAGGCCGCCCATTGCCAGAAGATGGCTGCGAACCTCTTCAAGTTCGGCGTTGAACTGCTGGGAGATGTGATGGGTAAGGCTGTCTTTGTCGATCATGAGAAATCCTTGGCGCGTCCGGTAAGTGCTGTCAGGCGGCGTTCAATCGTTGAATCCTAGCCATACCGACCGGTGATGTAGTCTTCGGTCTGCTTCTTCGCCGGGTTGGTGAACAGGGTGTCGGTGTCACCGTATTCCACCAGCTTGCCCATGTACATGAACGCGGTGTAGTCCGAAACCCGCGCGGCCTGCTGCATGTTGTGGGTCACGATGACGATGGTGTACTTGGACTTGAGTTCGTAGATCAGCTCTTCGACCTTGAGCGTGGAAATCGGGTCCAGCGCCGAGCACGGTTCGTCGAGCAGCAGCACCTCAGGCTCCACCGCGATGGTACGGGCGATCACCAGGCGCTGCTGCTGGCCGCCGGACAGGCCCAGGGCCGAGTCGTGCAGGCGGTCCTTGACCTCCTCCCACAGTGCGGCACCCTTGAGTGCCCACTCCACGGCTTCATCCAGTACACGCTTCTTGTTGATGCCCTGGATGCGCAGGCCGTACACCACGTTCTCGTAGATGGTCTTGGGGAACGGGTTGGGCTTCTGGAACACCATGCCCACGCGGCGGCGCAGCTCGGCCACGTCCTCGCCCTTGCGGTAGATGTTGTTGCCGTCGAGGTTGATCGCGCCTTCCACCCGGCAGCCGTCGACCAGGTCGTTCATGCGGTTGAAGGTGCGCAGCAGGGTCGACTTGCCGCAGCCCGAGGGGCCGATGAAGGCGGTCACGCGCTGCTTGGGAATGTTCAGGCTGACATCGAACAGCGCCTGCTTCTCGCCGTAGAACAGGCTCAGGCCCGGCACTTCGATGGCCACGGTCTCGTCGGCCAGCTGCAGGCTCTGCTTGGTGCGACCCAGGGCGGACATGTCGATGCCGTGGGTGTGGGATTCATGCTGCATGGTAAGACTCCATACGCTATCAATTTCGTTTCATCGTACCGCCCGGCACAACACACGGGCGGCGCTTGCAATAAGGGGTATCAGCTGTCCAGCGCCTTGTACTTCTCGCGCAGGTGGTTGCGTATCCATACCGCCGAGAGGTTGAGCGTGGCGATCACCATCACCAGCAGCAGCGCCGTGGCGTACACCAGCGGCCGCGCGGCCTCGACGTTGGGGCTCTGGAAGCCGACGTCGTAGATGTGGAAGCCCAGGTGCATGATCTTCTGGTCCAGGTGCAGGTACGGGTAGTTGCCGTCCACCGGCAGCGACGGCGCCAGTTTCACCACACCCACCAGCATCAGCGGCGCCACCTCGCCCGCGGCACGGGCCACGGCCAGGATCATGCCGGTCATCATCGCCGGGCTGGCCATCGGCAGCACGATCTTCCACAGCGTCTCGGCCTTGGTCGCACCCAGGGCCAGCGAGCCCTCGCGCACGGTCCGCGGGATCCGCGCCAGGCCTTCTTCGGTGGCCACGATCACCACCGGTACCGCCAGCAGCGCCAGGGTCAGCGAGGCCCACAGCAGGCCCGGGGTACCCAGGGTCGGCGCCGGCAGTGCTTCGGGGAAGAACAGGTGGTCGAGCGAGCCGCCCAGCACGTACACGAAGAAGCCCAGGCCGAACACGCCGTAGACGATCGCCGGCACGCCGGCCAGGTTGTTCACCGCGATGCGGATCAGCCGGGTCACCGGGCCCTGGCGGGCATATTCACGCAGGTACACCGCCGCCAGCACGCCGAACGGGGTGACGATCACGGCCATGATCAGGGTCATCATCACGGTGCCGAAGATCGCCGGGAAGATCCCGCCCTCGGTGTTGGCTTCACGCGGGTCGTCGCTGAGGAACTCCCACACCTTGGCGAAGTAGGTGCCAAGCTTGGTGAAGTTGTTCATGGCGTTGGGCTGGTAGGCGTGCACCACCTTGTCGAGGTTGATCTCGACTTCGCGGCCATTGCCGTCACGGGCCACCAGGCTGTCGCGGCTGAAGTCCTGGTGCAGCTTGCCCAGGCGGTCCTCGATGGCCTTGTAGCGGTTGTTCAGCTCGGCGCGCTCGGCATCCATGTCGGCCTGCGCTACAGGGGTCAGCTTGCCTTGCAGTTCCAGCTTGCGGGCTTGCAGGCGCAGGCGCTCAAGGCCATGGTTGATCGCACCGATGTCCTTCTTCTCGAGCTTCTGCAGCTCGCCGGCCAGGCCGGCAGCACGCTTGAGGCGTGCCTGCAGCTCGTTCCAGGCGGCCTGCCCTTCGGCAACCACCTTGCCGTTTTCCTTGACGCTGACCAGGTAGCCGTAGAAGTTGCCCCACTCGCGGCGCTCCAGGGCGATCAGGTCGACCGGCTTCTGCTGGTCCACCAGCCAGTCGCCGACCACCCAGGTGAAGTCACTGCCGTTGAGGTCGCGGTTGCCGACCTTGATCAGCTCGCGGGTCATGAACTCCGGGCCGTTGTCGGGTACCGGCAGGCCGGCCCCCTTGAGGCGTGCCAGCGGCACCTCTTCCTTCTGCACCACTTCGCCGATGACGATGTGGTTGGCCTGGCCCGGTACGTTGTAGCTGGCCTGGATCAGGTCGGCCGGCCAAAAGTGCGCCAGGCCGCGCACGGCGATCACGGAGAGCAGACCGATGGTCATGATCACCGCGATGGACACCGCGCCACCGCTTATCCAGACGCCGGGGGCGCCGCTCTTGAACCAGCTCTTGAGGGAATCCTTTTTCACGGATCTCTACCTTTCTATCAAAGCGACGAGTATTTCTTGCGCAGACGCTGGCGAATCAGCTCGGCCAAGGTGTTCATCACGAAGGTGAACATCAGTAGCACCAGCGCGGCGAGGAACAGCACGCGGTAGTGGCTGCCACCGACTTCCGATTCGGGCATCTCCACCGCGACGTTGGCCGCCAGGGTGCGCATACCTTCGAACAGGTTCATTTCCATGACCGGGGTGTTGCCCGTGGCCATCAGCACGATCATGGTTTCACCCACCGCGCGGCCCATGCCGATCATCAGCGCCGAGAAGATACCCGGGCTGGCGGTCAGGATGACCACGCGGGTCAGGGTCTGCCACGGCGTGGCGCCGAGTGCCAGCGAGCCCAGGGTCAGGCTGCGCGGCACGCTGAACACGGCGTCCTCAGCAATCGAGTAGATGTTCGGGATGACCGCAAAGCCCATGGCGATACCGACCACCAGGGCGTTGCGCTGGTCGTAGGTGATGCCCAGGTCGTTGGTGATCCACAGGCGCATGTCGCCGCCGAAGAACCAGGTTTCGAGGAACGGGCTCAGGGTCAGCGCACCCCAGCCGGTGAACAGGATCACCGGGATCAGGATCGCCGCTTCCCAGCCATCCGGCACACGCAGGCGGATCGACTCCGGCAGGCGGCTCCAGATGAAGCCGGCCAGCAGGATGCCGAACGGCATCACCACGAACAGGCTGAACACACCGGGCAGATGCCCTTCCAGGTAAGGCGCCAGGAACAGCCCGGCGAAGAAGCCGAGGATCACCGTGGGCATCGCCTCCATCAGCTCGATCACCGGCTTGACCTTGCGGCGCATGCCCGGGGCCATGAAGTAGGCGGTGTAGATTGCTGCGGCAATCGCCAGCGGTGCGGCCAGGATCATCGCGTAGAACGCGGCCTTGAGCGTACCGAAGGTCAGTGGCGACAGGCTCAGCTTGGGCTCGAAGTCGGTGTTCGACGCGGTGGACTGCCAGACGTACTTGGGCTCGTCGTAGTTCTCGTACCAGACCTTGCTCCACAGCGCGCTCCAGGACACTTCCGGGTGCGGGTTGCGCAGGCTGGCCGGGATCAGCTTGCCGCCCTCTTCGACGAACAGGCGGTTGGCCCGTGGCGACAGTGCCAGCACGCCGGCGCCTTCGGCCATCGGCTCCACCAGCAGGGTGCGGTGCGCGGTGCTGTGGAACACGCCGAGCTTGCCGCTGGCATCCAGTGCCACGAAGCCCTTGCGGCGCTCTTCGGCATCGATCTGCACGATCGGCGCCTTGCCCATCTGGAAGGTACGAATCTGCTTGAAGCGCTGCTCGCCGTCCGGGTCGCGGGCCATGAACCACTGAGCCAGGCCACCCTTGGAGTCACCGATGATCAGCGAGATGCCGCCCACCAGCTGGGCGCTGGCGGTGACTTCGGCATCGGCGTCGTCGAGCAGCTTGTAACGACCGTTGAGGCTCTTGTCGCGCAGGCTGAACACATCGGCCTGGGCCCGCCCGTTGATCACGTACAACCACTGCTGGCGCGGGTCGATGAAGATCGCCTTGACCGCCTCGGTCATCTGCGGCAGTTCGATGTGGTTCTGCTCGCTGGTGACTTCGCCGGTCATCATGTTTTCTTCGCGGCTCAGTTGCAGTACCTGCAACTGCGCACCGCTGGAGCCGGCCACCACCAGGGTGTCGCCATTGACGTTCAGGCTCACGTGCTCCAGGGCACGGCCCGAATCGCCGAGGGCGAACGGTTGCTGGCCATAGGGGTAGTCGATGGCCGGGGTGATGGTCTTGTGGTTGTCCGGGTAGGTGATCTTGTAGCTGTGGCTGAACACCAGTGCCTGGCCGTTGGACAGGCCCAGCACCACCAGCGGGTTGCCCGGCTGGTCGGCGCCGATCGAGGTCACCTGGGTGCCGGCCGGTACCGGCAGGTCGACACGCTTGAGCTCGGCACCGGTCTTGGTGTCGAAGAACAGCGCCTGCCCCTTGTCCGAGACGCGCATGCCGACCAGGTTCTGCTCTTCGAGCGCGATCATCAGCGGCTTGCCGGCGTCCTGGGTCAGCCAGGCCGGGGTCATGGCCTTCTTGGTGGTCAGTTCGGCGCCTTGAAACAGCGGCACCACCACGTAGGCCAGGTAGAAGAAGATCAAGGTGATCGCCGCCAGCACGGCGAGCCCGCCCACCAGTACATACCAGCGGGTCAGGCGGTCCTTGAATGCACGCAGGCGACGCTTGCGTTGCAGCTCGGGCGTATTGAAATCAATCCGCACGGGGGGAGAATTTTGGGTCATGGTGGAGTTGGCCAGATCATTCATGCGCTCACCCTAGCGGTCCCGTATGACAAAAACATGACAATGCAGTGACGCAAAAAAGCCCGCCGCTCAGGCATGCCTGGCAGCGGACTCGCAATTTGCAGCGCGGCCCGCACAGATGCAGGGCGCGCCCGTTCACACTCAGTTTGCAGCGACGCCTTTGGCGGCGTGGTTCAGGCCCAGGTCGGCCAGCGCTTTCTCGGCCACTTTGGCGGGCAGCGGGATGTAACCGTCTTTCACCACGACCTGTTGACCGGCCTGCGACAGCACCAGCTTGACGAACTCGGCTTCCAGCGGGGCCAGAGGCTTGTTCGGGGCCTTGTTGACGTAGACGTAGAGGAAACGCGACAGCGGGTAGGTACCGTTCAGGGCGTTGGCTTCGTTGTCTTCGACGAACGCGCCGCCTTCCTTCTTGGCCAGGGCCACGGTTTTCACGCTGGCGGTCTTGTAGCCGATGCCCGAGTAACCGATACCGTTCAGCGAGCTGCTGATCGACTGCACGACGGACGCCGAGCCAGGTTGTTCGTTGACGTTAGGCTTGAAGTCGCCTTTGCACAGGGCTTCTTCCTTGAAGTAGCCGTAGGTGCCGGATACCGAGTTGCGACCGAACAGCTGGACCGGCTTGTTGGCCAGGTCGCCGGTCACGCCCAGGTCGCCCCAGGTTTTCACGTCGGCCTTGGCACCGCACAGGCGGGTGGAGGAGAAGATGGCGTCGACCTGAGCCATGGTCAGGCCCTTGATCGGGTTGTCCTTGTGCACGAACACGGCCAGGGCGTCGACGGCGACCGGGATGGCGGTCGGCTTGTAGCCGTACTTCTGTTCGAACGCCTGCAGCTCGACGTCTTTCATCTTGCGGCTCATCGGGCCCAGGTTGGCGGTGCCTTCGGTCAGCGCGGGTGGCGCGGTGGAGGAGCCGGCGGCCTGGATCTGGATGTTTACGTTCGGGTATTCCTTCTTGTAGGCCTCGGCCCACAGGGTCATCAGGTTGGCCAGGGTATCGGAACCGACGCTGGAGAGGTTGCCCGATACGCCGGTGGTTTTGACGTAGGTCGGAATAGCAGGATCAACAGCGGCAACTGCGTTGGCAGTCGCAACGCCAGCGGCGGCAAAGGTCAGGGCCGCCATCAAACGCTTCAGTTTCATGCCTTACTCCTAGCAGGAATTGGGGGTAGATGGATCGGGCCCAAGTATCTGCAGGCCGTATGACTACTCTATGAACTGAATGTGACAATTAGATGAAAGGCCATCACCTCGTTCGAGGGATGGCCTTCATAGCGGACGCGGGGCGGGGTTTCAGCGCTTGGTGAGCAGCAGGTAGATGCCTACCAGCAGGCCCAGGGTGCAGATGCCGGCGACATAGTAGGCCGGGCCGAGCGGGCTGAACTTCATCAGCGAGGTGACCATGATCGGGGTCAGGCCACCGAAGATCGCGTAGGCCAGGTTGTAGGAAAACGACAGGCCGCTGAAACGCACCACCGGCGGGAAGGCGCGCACCATCACGTAAGGCACCGCACCGACGATGCCCACGCACAGCCCGGTAACGGCGTACATCGGGTACAGCCACTCAGGGTGCGCCGCCAGGTTGTGGTAGAAGCTCCAGGAGCTGGCCAGCAGCGCCAGGCTGCCGACGATGAACACGCGCCCGGCGCCGAAGCGGTCGGCCAGGCGCCCGGCCACGATGCAGCCGATGCTCAGCAGCACGATGGCCAGGCTGTTGGCCTTGAGGGCCTCGGTGGCGCTGATGCCGTAGAGGGTCTGCAGCACGGTCGGGGTCATCAGGATGACCACGATGATGCCGGCCGACAGCAGCCAGGTCAGCAGCATCGACAGTACGATGGCGCCACGGTGGTCACGCAGCACCGCGCGCAGCGGCACTTCCTCGGCCAATGCCTTGCGCTGCTGCATCTCGGCGAACACCGGGGTTTCGTGCAGCCAGCGGCGCAGGTACACCGAAAACAGGCCGAACACGCCGCCGAGCAGGAACGGGATCCGCCAGGCGTAGTCGCTCAGTTGCTCGGGGGTGTATACGGTGTTGATCAGGGTCGCGACCAGCGAGCCGAGCAGGATGCCCGAGGTGAGGCCCGCCGTCAGGGTGCCGCAGGCGTAGCCGATGTTGCGCGCCGGCACGTGTTCGGACACGAACACCCAGGCACCCGGCACTTCACCGCCAATGGCGGCGCCCTGGATCACGCGCATCAGCAGCAACAGGATCGGTGCCCACATGCCGATCTGCGCGTAGGTAGGCAGCAGGCCCATGATCAGGGTCGGCACGGCCATCATGAAGATGCTCAGGGTGAACATCTTCTTGCGCCCCAGCAGGTCGCCGAAGTGGGCCATCACGATGCCGCCCAGCGGGCGCGCCAGGTAGCCGGCAGCGAAGATGCCGAAGGTCTGCATCAGGCGCAGCCACTCGGGCATGTCGACCGGGAAGAACAGCTTGCCCACCACCGCGGCGAAGAACACGAAGATGATGAAGTCGTAGAACTCCAGCGCCCCGCCCAGGGCGGAGAGCGACAGGGTCTTGTAGTCACTGCGGGTGAGCGGCCGCGAGGGCTGCTCTATGGAGGGGGGCACGGAGGTCATCGAAGCGTCTCTTATTGGCAAATCAGGCCGCGGCAGCGCTGGCCCCGGCCTGTCAGGAGGTCGAACGATAGCAAATTGTTCGAAAAAGCACATGGATCGACATAATCGGGGCAGATAATCATGACCGCATGGTCGTCGCCCCACGCGCGGCTCTATATACTGGCCGCTCGTATCAAACGGTTACGCCTTGTGTGGGATG
The DNA here is from genome assembly GCF_049942755.1 of Pseudomonas palmensis. Taxonomy (NCBI): domain Bacteria; kingdom Pseudomonadati; phylum Pseudomonadota; class Gammaproteobacteria; order Pseudomonadales; family Pseudomonadaceae; genus Pseudomonas; species Pseudomonas palmensis. The sequence goes on along the minus strand of NZ_CP187958.1, from coordinate 2,322,184 downwards.
TTGTGCGAAAACGCCGCTAGGTATGCTTAGTCGGTTTCGCAGAGTTTCCCTTCGCCGCACGGCAGAGCGAAGCAGCGTAGTATGTTCGTGCTGAATCGTTTTTCGCGGCGTCCGCACCAGCGCAAACCAACGAAGCGTTACGGGTCAGAGGCACCCCCGGCATGATTGAACTCGAACAAGAAGATCCTATTCCGCAAGGCGACCTGGCCTTGCAGATCACCGCATTGCCCCGTGAAACCAACGGTTTCGGCGATATCTTCGGCGGCTGGCTGGTCGCCCAGATGGACCTGGCCGGCACGGCCATGGCCAGCCGAGTCGCGGGCGGGCGCGTCGCCACCGTTGCGATCGACCGCATGGCCTTTCTGGTGCCGGTGGCGGTGGGCGCGCAATTGTCCTTCTATACCCAGACCCTGGAAATCGGCCGCAGCTCGATCCAGATGATGGTCGAGGTGTGGAGCGACGACCCGCTGAGCAGTGAATGGCGCAAGGTCACCGAGGCGGTGTTCGTGTTCGTCGCCATCGACGGCAGCGGCCGCACCCGCTCGGTGCCGCCTCGTCGCTGAGCCTGGGGCGCGCTAAACTCGAGGGTCTGCGCGAGGTCCAAGACCTCGTAGGCCACCCTTCGAGAGCAACGCATGTCCACATCCAAGGTAGAAGTCGAACAGCATGGCGAGATTGCCTGCTGGCGTATCACCACGCCTCGCGCCGAGCTGCTGATTGCCCAGCAGGGCGCACAGGTGCTCAGTTACCAGCGCGTGGGCGAGCCGCCGCTGCTGTGGCTCAGCGATCAGGCGATCTTCAGGCAGGGCAGATCGGTGCGCGCCGGTGCCCCGGTGTGCTGGCCCTGGTTCGGCAACCTGCAACGCAACCCAGCGGCCGTACAGGCCATGTTCCACGGCGCCGAAGCCCCGGCCCACGGGCTGGTGCGCGGGCGTGACTGGCAGTTGCTGGGTATCGACAGCAGTGCGGATTCGGTACGCGTGGACTTCACGCTGCCCCAGGCGTTGGGGGAGCTTCCCGGCTGGCCGCACACGGTGGAACTGAAACTGAGCATCGTGCTCGGCGAGGAACTGGCGCTGACCCTCGACAGCCACAACCTGGGCAATGGCAGCGTCACCCTCAGCCAGGCGCTGCACAGCTACTTTGCAGTCAGCGACGTGCGTGGCGCGCGGGTAGAAGGCGTGGACGGGCTGGCCTACATCGAGACGCTGGCAGACTGGGAGCAACGCACCCAGCGGGGCGACCTGGCGTTTGCCGGGGAAACCGACCGCATCTACCTGCAGGCACCTGAGCGTCTGAGCATCGTCGACCCGGGCTGGAACCGGCGTATCACCCTGCGTACCCAGGGTTCGCGTTCGGCGGTGATCTGGAACCCATGGGTGGACCGCGCCGCGCAGCTCACGGACATGGCCGATGACGGCTGGCAGCGGATGCTGTGCATCGAGACGGCGAACGTGTGGGATGACGTGGTGGAACTTGCGCCCGGGGCGACCCATTCGCTGAGTGTCAGTATCGGCAGCGAACCGCTCTAGACCGCTATCGCGGGTCAAGCCCGCTCCCACCGGGCACTGCACTGATCATGAGGGCAGCACTGTACCTGTGGGAGCGGGCTTGACCCGCGATGCAGACGGCGCGGTTACAGGTCGGAGTCCTCCACCACCCTCACCTTCCCCGCATCCAGCGCATACGCCGCATCGGCCAGGTCATTGCTGACCTTCTCCACCTTCAGCGTGCCGCTGACCCACAGCGGCGTGTAGATATCGTCCAGCTTCAGGCCATGGGGATAACGCACCAGCACCAGCTGGTTGGGCGGCGGTGGCGGTACATGGATGCAGGCGCCCGGATAGGGCACAAGGAAGAACAGCGTGCTGTTGCCCTTGGCGTCGGTTTCCAGCGGCACCGGGTACCCGCCCAGACGGATCTGCCTGCCGTTCATGGCAGCCACCGTCTTGCTCGAATACATCACCGCCGGCAGGCCCTTGCTCTGCTTCAGGCCACCCTTCTCGGTAAAGGTACCCATCGCCTCGGGGGAGTTGTGGTCGATCTCGGGCATCTGCTCCAGCGCCTTCTGGTCCGACTTGGGCATCAGCTCCAGCCAGTCGGTCTCGGGCAGCTCGGCGCGGGCCAGGCCACTACACAGCAACAGGGTAAGCAGTACGACTCGGCGCATGAAAAAAAGCTCGGCAACTGACGGAAAGTTGCCGAGCATTCTAGCGCCCTGTCAGCGCTTTTTGATCATGCCGTAGATCACCAGCAGGATGATTGCACCCACCAGTGCACCGAGGAAGCCAGCACCCTCGCCCGCATGGTAGATCCCCAGCGCCTGGCCACCGTAGGTCGCCGCCAGAGAGCCGGCGATACCCAGCAGAATGGTCATGATCCAGCCCATGCTGTCGTCGCCCGGCTTCAGAAAACGTGCCAGCAAGCCGACGATCAGGCCGATGAAGATGGTTCCGATGATACCCATGGCATTCCCTCTGAATTGAGTGCACGAGCCAAAGCCTAGTCAGCGCTTTGGCATCCTGCCATCAGAGGGATGCGCGGCGGGAATGGTTCCGCTCAGCCTGCGATGAGCGCTTCGACCTGCTGGATCTTCTGCTCCAGCGTGGTCATGTCGGCGCAGCGCAGGGTGGCGTGACCGACCTTGCGCCCGGCCTTGAAGGCCTTGCCGTAGTGATGCAGGTGACAGTCGTCGATAGCCACGACCGCGGCCACCGCCGGCACTTCGCCGATGAAGTTGAGCATGGCGCTTTCGCCGACCTTGGCGGTCGAGCCCAGCGGCAGGCCGGCCACGGCGCGCAGGTGGTTCTCGAACTGGCTGCACTCGGCGCCTTCGATGGTCCAGTGCCCGGAGTTGTGCACACGCGGCGCGATCTCGTTGGCCTTCAGGCCACCGTCGACCTCGAAGAACTCGAACGCCAGCACGCCGACATAGTCGAGCTGCTCGAGCACGCGGCTCGCGTAGTCTTCGGCCAGGCCCTGCAGCAGGTGGTCTTCGCTGGCCACCGACAGGCGCAGGATGCCGCTGTCGTGGGTGTTGTGCACCAGCGGGTAGAAGCGCGTCTCGCCATCGCGGCCGCGAACGGCAATCAGCGACACCTCGCCGGTGAACGGCACGAAGCCCTCCAGCAGGCAGGGCACGCTACCAAGTTCGGCGAACGTGTCGACAACATCGGCTTCGGTGCGGAGCACCTTCTGGCCCTTGCCGTCATAACCCAGGGTGCGGGTCTTGAGCACGGCCGGCAGGCCGATGCTGGCGACGGCGGCCTCCAGGTCGGCTTGCGACTGGATGTCGGCGAAGGCCGGGGTCGGGATGCCCAGGTCACGGAACATGCTCTTCTCGAACAGCCGGTCGCGGGCGATGCGCAGCGCTTCGGCGCTCGGATACACCGGCACGAACTGCGACAGGAAGGCCACCGTCTCGGCTGGCACGCTTTCGAATTCGAAGGTCACCAGGTCGACTTCGTCGGCCAGCTGGCGCAGGTGATCCTGGTCGCCGTAGTCGGCACGCAGGTGCTCGCCCAGGGCGGCCGCACAGGCGTCAGGGGCCGGGTCGAGGAAAGCGAAGTTCATGCCCAGCGGGGTACCCGCCAGGGCCAGCATGCGGCCCAGTTGGCCGCCACCGATTACACCGATTTTCATGCGTGTGACCTCAGGCCTGGCGCGGGTCTGGATTGTCCAGAACGTTGTCTGTCTGCTCAGCGCGGAACTGTTTCAGAACGGTATGGAACTGCGGGTGCTTGGCGCCCAGGATGCTCGCCGAGAGCAGCGCGGCGTTGATCGCGCCGGCCTTGCCGATGGCCAGAGTGGCAACCGGGATGCCGGCCGGCATCTGCACGATCGACAGCAGCGAATCGACGCCCGAGAGCATGGCCGACTGCACCGGCACACCCAGCACCGGCAGGTGGGTCTTGGCGGCGCACATGCCTGGCAGGTGGGCAGCGCCACCGGCACCGGCGATGATCACCTCGATGCCACGGCCTTCGGCCTCTTCGGCGTACTGGAACAGCAGGTCCGGCGTGCGGTGGGCGGAAACCACCTTCACTTCGTAGGGAATGCCGAGTTTTTCCAGCATATCGGCGGTGTGGCTAAGGGTGGACCAATCGGACTTGGAGCCCATGATCACGCCAACCAGTGCACTCATCGTCGAGCCTCTTCTCTTGGGCGCCTTCAGGCGCGTCAAAAAACAACAAGCCACGCAGGGACGACCGGCGTGGCTTGTTATGCGAATTAGGGCCGGGTGTACCGACCGAAGGCCGCGCAGTATATCGTAAAGCCGTGTGTTTGATGCACCCCGGCGACCAACTGTAAGCCTTATTTTTCGGGCTTTTTCAGGGCTTCGGGCTGACTCTGGAGTCAAGCCGTCGCCGGCCCGCCTTCGAGCTTGCGCCACAGCAGGCGCACGTTGGCCTTGCGCACCAGCGCGCAGCGGTACAGGCGGATCTCCAGCGGCACGTGCCATTGCGCACCGCCACAGATCACCAGCTCGCCACGTTCAAGCTCGGCACGGGCCGACAGGCGCGGCACCCAGGCAATACCCAGGCCTTCCAGGGCCATGCTCTTGAGGCTGTCGGCCATGGCGGTTTCGTAGATGGTGGTAAAGCGCAGGTTGCGCTGGCGCAGCAGCAGATTCACCGAACGCCCCAGAAACGCTCCGGCGCTGTAGGCCAGCAAGGGCACGCTGGCGTCGTTTTCCAGGTCGAACAGCGGCTTGCCGTCGGCATCCGCTGCACACACCGGCAGCATCTCGGTGTGCCCCAGGTGCAGCGAGGGGAAGATCTCGGCGTCCATCTGCAGGGCCGCATCCGGGTCGTAGAACGCCAGCATCAGGTCGCAGCCACCTTCGCGCAGGGCGTGCACCGCATCGCCGACGTTGGTCGCCACCAGCCGCGTGGCGATGTTCAGGCCGTCGTTGCGCAACTGCGCGATCCAGCGCGGAAAGAAGCCCAGCGCCAGCGAGTGCGCCGCCGCCACCTGGATCACCTCGCCCTGCCCGCCTTCCAGGTGATGCAAGTGGCGCAGCACCTCGCCCAGCTGGTCGACCACCGTGCGCGCCGTCACCAGGAACAGTTGGCCGGCAGCGGTCAACTCGATCGGCGTGCGCGAGCGGTTGACCAGGGTCAGCCCCAACGCAGCCTCCAGGCTGCGAATGCGCCGGCTGAACGCCGGCTGGGTCACGAAGCGACGCTCCGCCGCCTGGGAAAAGCTGCGGGTGGCGGCCAGGGCGCTGAAATCTTCCAGCCATTTGCTTTCGAGGTTCATCGGGCTCTCCAGGCATGCACCAAAATGGTACACGCTCGAATGTCAATTGGCGTCACATGGAACGTTATGCCGTTTGTGCATAGGTTAGCGTGCAACAGCATTGGCCGCAAAATCCGTGCAGGCCTAGGATTGGCGCCATTCCGGCATGTGCCGGGCCTAACTCGAGATGATCTCTATCATGTCCGCTGCTGCATCGTTCCGTGTCGAAAAAGACCTGCTTGGCACCCTCGAAGTCCCTGCTGATGCCTACTACGGTATCCAGACCCTGCGTGCTGCCAACAACTTCCACCTCTCTGGCGTGCCGCTGTCGCACTACCCGAAAATGGTTGTCGGCCTGGCCATGGTCAAACAGGCAGCTGCCGACGCCAACCGCGAGCTGGGTCACCTGAGCGATGCCAAGCACGCCGCCATCAGCGAGGCCTGTGCCCGCCTGATCCGCGGTGACTTCCACGAGCAGTTCGTGGTCGACATGATTCAAGGCGGTGCCGGTACCTCCACCAACATGAACGCCAACGAAGTGATCGCCAACATCGCGCTGGAAGCGATGGGTCACCAGAAGGGCGAGTACCAGTACCTGCACCCGAACAACGACGTGAACATGGCGCAGTCGACCAACGACGCCTACCCGACCGCCATCCGTCTGGGCCTGCTGCTGGGTCACGATGCGCTGCTGGCCAGCCTCGACAGCCTGATCCAGGCCTTCGCTGCCAAGGGTGAAGAGTTCAGCCACGTACTGAAGATGGGCCGTACCCAGCTGCAGGACGCCGTGCCGATGACCCTGGGCCAGGAATTCCGTGCCTTCGCCACCACCCTGACCGAAGACCTCAACCGCCTGCGCACCCTGGCGCCGGAAGTGCTGACCGAAGTCAACCTGGGCGGTACCGCGATCGGTACCGGCATCAACGCCGACCCGGGCTACCAGGCCCTGGCCGTACAGCGTCTGGCGCTGATCAGCGGCCAGCCGCTGGTACCGGCTGCCGACCTGATCGAAGCCACCTCCGACATGGGCGCCTTCGTGCTGTTCTCCGGCATGCTCAAGCGCACTGCAGTCAAGCTGTCGAAGATCTGCAACGACCTGCGCCTGCTGTCCAGCGGCCCGCGCACCGGCATCAACGAGATCAACCTGCCGGCACGTCAGCCAGGCAGCTCGATCATGCCCGGCAAGGTCAACCCGGTTATCCCGGAAGCGGTCAACCAGGTGGCCTTCGCCATCATCGGCAACGACATCGCACTGACCATCGCGGCCGAAGGCGGTCAGCTGCAGCTGAACGTGATGGAGCCGCTGATCGCCTACAAGATCTTCGACTCGATCCGTCTGCTGCAACGCGCCATGGACATGCTGCGCGAGCACTGCATCGTCGGCATCACCGCCAACGAACAGCGCTGCCGTGAACTGGTCGAACACTCGATCGGCCTGGTCACCGCCCTGAACCCGTACATCGGCTACGAAAACGCCACCCGTATCGCCCGTATCGCGCTGGAAAGCGGCCGCGGCGTACTGGAACTGGTGCGTGAGGAAGGCCTGCTGGACGAAGCGATGCTCAACGACATCCTGCGTCCGGAAAACATGATTGCACCGCGTCTGGTACCGCTCAAAGCGTAACCGACGCCGTACTACCGCTCACCAGGTTGAGGGACTAGACACCTCTCACCTTTTGAGGGCCCAGGGACTTTGTCTCCGGGCCCTTTTTTTTGCCTGCGGCGCGAGCTTCGCCAGCAATGCCGGCGCCTACAGCGAACCGGTGGTGTCGGCTGCTTCTGCCGACGAGGGCAGCAGCAGCACATTCAGGAAGGTCGAATCGCTGACGATCTCCTTCATGAACCACCACACGAACGCCAGGCAGAGCGCCACCATGAAGGCGGTCAGATCGCCCGTGTAATGGCGCACCGTGAGCACCCCGATAAAGCACAGCACCACGCCCAGCCCGCTGATCAGGTCTGCCCAGTTGGAACGGCTGAGGTGGCGCTTCATGGCCCGGTGATCCGCCTCGGGCAACACCAGTGCCTGCGCACACTTTGCACAGGTGAGCGGCTGCCCGCCCATGAGCGTTTCCAGCTCGCCCTCGCTCGGCAACCAGACGTGGCCGCATGCCGGGCAATTGAGGTCCACCGCGGCGCACAGGCGCTCTTGCGCGGATTTGTACTTGTTCGTCGACACGTCCTTGGCACCTTCGTCCTGAAGCAGGCGCGATGGTAACTGCTGGCTGTCACGCTGCCCATCGCGAACTCGGGCGGCCCGGCCGCTGACAGCGCGCCGGGGGATGGCGTAAGGTGGTCGGCTTTCCTTCAGTCGAGCACGGAGACAGGCCATGACCCCGGCCCCTGCCCACAACATCATGGTGCTGTACACCGGTGGCACCATCGGCATGCAGGCCAGCGCCGGCGGCCTGGCCCCGGCGTCGGGCTTCGAGCAGCGCATGCGTGAGCAACTGGCCGGGCAACCTGGCCTGGCAGCCTGGCAGTTCCGCGAACTGCTGCCGCTGATCGACAGCGCCAACATGACGCCCTGCTACTGGCAGCGCCTGCGCGCCGCGATCATCGAAGCGGTGGATGGCCAGGGCTGCGATGGGGTGCTGGTGCTGCATGGTACCGACACCCTGGCCTACAGCGCCGCCGCCTTGAGCTTCCAGTTGCTCGGGCTGACGGTGCCGGTGCTGTTCACCGGCTCGATGCTGCCGGCCGGTACGCCGGACAGCGATGCGTGGGAGAACCTCACGGGGGCGCTGCAGTTGCTGAGCCAGGGTACGTCGCCGGGTGTTCAGCTGTATTTCCACGGTCAGCTGCTGGCGCCCAACCGCACCGCCAAGGTGCGCAGCTTCGGCCGGAACCCATTCGCGACCTTGCAGCGCTCGGGCGGTGCGGCGCAGGCGCCCGTACCGGCAGCACTGGCTTATCGCGCGCCGCTGCAGGTGGCCAAGGTTGCAGTGTTGCCGCTGGTGCCAGGCCTCGACGCCGCGCTGTTGCAGGCCACACTCGACAGCGGGGTCCAGGGGCTGGTGCTGGAATGCTATGGCAGCGGCACCGGGCCGTGTGATGACGATGCGTTCGTGGCCGTGCTGGAACAAGCCTGCGCGCGTGACATCGTGGTGGTGGCGATCACCCAGTGCCATGAAGGCGGGGTCGAACTGGAAGTGTACGCAGCCGGCAGCCGCCTGCGCGAGGCCGGTGTGCTGTCGGGTGGTGGAATGACCCGGGAGGCGGCGTTCGGCAAATTGCAGGCATTGCTCGGTAGCCGGTTGCCGGTTGACGAGGTGCGACGGCTGGTTGGGCTGGACCTGGTTGGCGAGTTACGTTGAGCCCTTCGCTGGCTTGCCAGCGAACAGGCCCTGAAGGGCATACAAATTGCTCACTCAACCCCAAGCCCCCTCAGCCGGATGCCGAGCATGCTCCATTCCCACCTCACCACCCTGAACGCGGTTTCCCTGATGCTGCAGGCCTTCAAGGACGAAGATCATGCCGCCCAGCGGCTGCTCGAAGGCACCGGCATCACCCCGGCCGACCTGGGCCGCGCCGACTGGCGCATCACCACGCACCAGGAACTGCGGGTGTGCGCCAACGCCGTGGCCATGCGCCGGGAAGTCGGGCTGGAACTGGGCCAGCGCATGCACGTTTCATCCTACGGCATGCTCGGTTACGCCCTGCTTTCCGGTGCCACCCTGGGTGACGCCCTGCACCTGGCCCTGCAGTACCCCGCGCTGCTGGGAACACTTTTCCAGCTGCGCCTGATCGAGGACGGCGAGCGGGTCTGGTTCAGCGCCAGCGACTACGGCCAGGCCCCGGAGCTTGCGGCGTTCAATGCCGAGTTCTGCCTGACGTCGCTCAAGGTCATCTGCAACGACCTGCTCGGCCAGCCGCTGCCCTTGCTGGGCGCGCGTTTCGCTCACCCTGCCCCGGATTACCAGGCGCTCTACAGCGCGCCTTTCGACTGCCCCCTGCAGTTCGGCGCCAGCGACAATGCCTTTGCCTTCGAACGCCACTGGCTGGCCCGGGCCCTGCCCCTGGCCGACCCGATCACCCACCGTGCGATGAGCGAACGCTGCCGCCGGCAGAACCTGGAATTCACCGGGCGCCAGGCCTGGCTCGGGCGCATTCGCCAGCTGCTGCAGCAGCAGTTGGAGGCACCACCAGGCCTCGAGGGCCTGGCGCGGCAGATGAGCTGTTCGTCACGCACCCTGCGTCGCCACCTGCACGAGCTGGGCAGCAGTTATCAACAACTGCTCGATGAGCTGCGCTTCGAACGGGCCAAGCAGTTGCTGGCCGAGGACGAGCTACCGATCTACCGCATCGCCGAGGTGCTGGGCTTCAGCGAGCCGGCCAGCTTCCGACACGCCTTCCTGCGCTGGAGCGGCGTGGCACCGAGCCATTTTCGCGCCTGAAACACGTGCATGCACCGCGAGGGGGCGAAATGCGGACAACCGCGTTGGCCATATCGATCCCCTTTTGGCCGTTTGCGCCGTTCTGCCGGTGGGCGTACCTCTCGACAATGGGGCCACGCCAGTAAACCCGGAGAACAAAAAATGCTGACGATCTATTCCGATGACCATCGCCTGCACCACGGCCGCTGCGAGCTGATCGACGGGCAGTTGATGCCCTGCTTCGAAATGCCCTCGCGTGCCGACCATGTGCTCGAGCGGGTCAAGGCCCAGGGCCTGGGGCCCGTCGAAGGCCCTACCGATTTTGGCCGCGCACCGCTGCTGCGCGTGCACAGCGCCGACTACCTGGATTTCTTTCAGGGCGCCTGGCAGCGCTGGAGCGCACTGGGCCATGACGGCGACCTGCTGCCGTTCACCTGGCCGGCGCGCAGCCTGCGCCAGGTCAAACCCAGCGGCCTGCATGGCGAGCTGGGCTATTACAGCTTCGACGCCGGTGCACCGATCACCGCCGGCACCTGGCAGGCCGCCTACAGCTCGGCGCAGGTTGCCCTGACCGCACAGGCGGCGGTGCAGGCCGGTGCCCACAGCGCCTTCGCCCTGTGCCGGCCACCGGGGCATCATGCCGCCAGCGACGTGATGGGGGGCTACTGCTATCTGAACAACGCCGCGATCGCCGCCCAGGCCTTCATCGACCACGGTCGCCAGCGCGTGGCGATCCTGGATGTGGACTACCACCACGGCAACGGTACCCAGCAGATCTTCTACACGCGCAACGACGTGCTGTTCGCCTCGATCCATGGCGACCCGCAAGCCGAATTCCCGTTCTTCCTCGGCTATGCCGACGAGCACGGCGAAGGCGACGGGCTGGGCTGCAACTTCAACTACCCGCTGCCGGCAGGCAGCGACTGGGCCACCTGGCGCGGCGCGCTGGACGAAGCCTGCGAACGCATCGGCGCGTATGACCCCGAAGTGCTGGTGATCTCGCTGGGCGTGGACACCTTCAAGGACGACCCGATCTCGCAATTCAAGCTCGACAGCCCCGACTACCTGGCCATGGGCGAGCGCATCGCGCAGTTGGGCAAGCCGACCCTGTTCATCATGGAAGGTGGCTATGCCGTGGCCGAAATCGGCGTCAACGCGGTCAACGTGCTCGAGGGCTTCGAGCGCGCCCGTCAAGGCTAGGCTCAGTCGGCCCAGGCACGTGCAAGGCGTGCCAGGGCCTGGGCAATCGCGGCCTCGTTCACGGCCGCGAACCCCAGCACCAGTCCGGCACGCTTATCCACAGGCAGCGGCGTGTCGGGCAACCAGTAATCACTCAGCGCATTGAGTTCGACACCCACCGCTGCGGCACGGGCGATCAGTTCCCGCTCGCGCGCCTGGCTGTGCACGTCGATCTTCAGGTGCAGGCCCGCCGCCACCTCCGGCAAGGCTCCCAGCCCCGCCACAGCCTTCGGCCAGCCGGCCAGCAGCGCATTGCGCCGGCTCAACGCCGCGCGGCGCATGCGCCGGATATGACGCTGGAAGTGCCCTTTGGCCATGAACTGCGCCATCACCGCCTGTGTGCCGACCTCGGAATGGCGCACCGCCAACGCCCGAAAGCGCGAGAATGCCTCCACCAGCCGGGCCGGCAGCACAAGGTAACCCAGACGCAGCGCCGGGAAGGCCACCTTGCCGAAGGTGCCGACATACAGCACCCGTCCGCTGCGGTCCAGGGCTGCCAGCGGGGCCAACGGCGCGCCGCTGTAGCGGTACTCGCCGTCGTAGTCGTCCTCGATGATCCAGCTGTCGTTGCGCTCGGCCCAGGCCAGCAGTTCCAGGCGCCGCGCCAGGCTCAGGGTGACGCCGGTGGGGTACTGATGCGCGGGGGTAACGTAGCTCAGGCGACAGTTGGGCAACTGGGCCAGGGCAGCGCACTGCAACCCGTCGTGATCCACCCCCACGCCATGCACCTTCGCGCCCGCCATGGCGAAGGCTTTGCCCGCCGCACGATAGCCGGGGTTTTCCACAGCCACACCGTCACCGGGCGCCAGCAGCAGCTGTGCACAAAGGCTGATTGCCTGCTGCGCACCACTGGTGATCACAATTTGTTCAGCCACGCAGGACAACCCACGGGAGCGACGCAGGTAGGTGGCAATCAGCTCGCGCAGCAGCGGTTCTCCGGCCGGGTCGCCGTAACCGAGTGACGCCGGGTCGGGATTTCGCCAGAAACCCGCCTGCAGCTTGGCCCACACCTCGAAGGGGAACAGGTCGAAGGCCGGTATGCCAACCTGAAAAGCCCGCGGCGCACGAGGCTCATGCACGGATAAATGATTGTTTTCCAGGCGCTCCAGCACGTCCGTGTGGATAACTTTACTGGATAAATCCTCAGTGCAATCACCCGTTTTTGTGGGTAACCCTGTGGAAAAACCCAGGGATAACCCTGTGGACAGTTTTGTGGATAGTTTTGGCAGCTGACTGACGTAGGTACCATCGCCCACCCGGCTTTCGATATAGCCTTCGGCATACAGCTGGTCGTAGGCACGAACTACGCTGTTACGTGAGACGGCCAGCGCTGCGGCCATGTCGCGGGTGGCGGGAAGACGCGTGCCGCTACCCAGTCGCCCGTCCAGCACGCGCTGGCGCAGCGCCTGGTACAACTGGCGACTGAGCCCCTGACGACGGTCCAGCACGATGCCGGTGGGGTCGAAGGGCAAGGCAACGCTACGTTCGCTCATGAAATTGGACCTGCCAAATAAGCCGGAAATGGCTCTTACCATAAGCCAATAGCCTGCCTAGGATGGGGCCATTCGCCAACCCCTGTATCGCACACAAGGATCTTTCGATGTCTACCGTGACCCTGCGCCCCGTGACCGCCGATGACCACGCCGCCTGGCTGCCGCTGTGGCAGGCCTACCAGCGTTTCTATGAGACCCGCATCGATGAGGCGGTCAGTGCCGTGACCTGGCAGCGCATGCTCGACACCAGCGAGCCGACCAACGCTGCGCTGGCCTGGGTCGATGGCAAGGCGGTGGGCATGGTGCACTGGATCTACCACCGCTCCAACTGGACGGTGGAAAACGCCTGCTACCTGCAGGATCTGTATGTCGACGCCAACCAGCGCGGCAAGGGCGTGGGCCGCCAGCTGATCGAGCTGGTGTACGACACGGCGCGCCAGGCCGGCTGCACCAAGGTGCACTGGCTGACCCATGAAACCAACGCCACCGGTATTTCGCTGTATGAACAGGTGGCCGAACGGCCGGGTTTCATCCAGTTCCGCAAAGCCCTGTAATCGGAGAAGCCACCATGAGCACACCGTTGAACTGGCGGCCGGCCAAGGCCCCGCAGCCTGTCCCGCTGGTCGGGCGCTTCATCCGCCTGGAAAAACTCGACCCGCGCCGCGACCGCGAGCACCTGTGGGCGGTGTTCCAGGGCCCCGAGGCCGACCAGACACTGTGGAAGTACCTGGCCTACGGACCATTCACCGAGCGCGAAGACTTCGACCACTGGCTAGACAGCAACGCCGCCAGCAGCGACCCGCTGTTCTACAGCGTGATCGACCTGGCCAGCGGGCAGACCCAGGGTATCCTCAGCCTGATGTCGATCGTGCCCGAGCAGGGCCGTATCGAGATCGGCCACATTGCCTTCGGCGCGGCCATGCAGCGCACGCCCAAGGGCACCGAGGCCATCTACCTGCTGGGCAAGCAGGCCTTCGCCCTGGGCAACCGGCGACTGGAATGGAAGTGCAACAACGACAATGCCCGCTCCAAGCGCGCGGCCGAGCGTTTCGGGTTCACCTTCGAAGGGGTGTTTCGCAAGCACATGGTGACCAAGGACCACAACCGCGACACGGCCTGGTACTCCATCACCGATGACGAATGGCCGGCCATTGCCGCTGGTTTCGAACGCTGGCTGAGCGAGGACAACCAGCGCCCAGAGGGTCAGCTCAAGACGCTGGAAGCGTGCCGTACGGGTGCGTGAGGCGGGTACCCGAAGCGGGCGTATCCAACAGAAGATAAAAAAAGGGGAGCAATTCGCTCCCCAGAGGTTAACCGCTTGCAGATGAAGGCCTGAATCAGCCTTCGATCTCGATCAGGATCTCGCCCGGGTTGACCCGGTCGCCCTTGGCCACGTGTATGGCTGCAACCTTGCCGGCGATGGCCGATTGCACCTCGGTTTCCATCTTCATCGCTTCGGTGATCAGCACCGCCTGGCCGGCCTTGACCGTGTCGCCCTGCTTGACCAGCACATCGACGATGTTGCCCGGCATGGTGGTGCTCACATGGCCCGGCTCGCTGGCCTGCTTGCGCTTGCTGCTGCCACCGCCGACGAATTCGTTGAGCGGCTCGAACACCACCTCTTCCGGCATGCCGTCGATGGACAGGTAGAAGTGGCGCTTGCCTTCGGCCTTGACGCCCACACCGGTGATATCCACGCGGTAGGTCTCGCCGTGCACGTCGATCACGAACTCGGTTGGTACGCCTTCGCCACCGGCCGAGGCCACCGCGCCGGCTTCCGGAATCGGCAGCAGCACTTCAGGGGTCAGGCTGCCGGCTTCACGCTCTTCAAGGAACTTGCGCCCGATGTCCGGGAACATGGCGAAGGTCAGCACGTCTTCTTCGGACTTGGCCAGGCTGCCGATGTCGGCACGCAGCTTGGTCATCTCGGGCTTGAGCAGGTCGGCGGGGCGCACGTCGATGACGTCTTCGCTGCCGATGGCCTGGCGACGCAGCTTCTCGTCGACCACCCCCGGTGCCTTGCCGTAGCCACCCTGCAGGTACAGCTTCACCTCGTTGGTGATGGTCTTGTAGCGCTCGCCGGCCAGCACGTTGAAGAACGCCTGGGTGCCGACGATCTGCGAGGTGGGCGTGACCAGCGGCGGGAAGCCGAGGTCTTCACGCACCCGCGGGATCTCGGCCAGCACTTCGTTCATGCGGTTGAGCGCACCCTGCTCCTTGAGCTGGTTGGCCAGGTTGGAAATCATCCCGCCCGGTACCTGGTTGACCTGCACGCGGGTATCCACGGCGGTGAACTCGCTTTCGAACTGGTGGTACTTCTTGCGCACGGCATAGAAGTACAGGCCGATCTCCTGCAGCAGTTGCAGGTCCAGGCCGGTATCGAACTCACTGCCCTTGAGCGCTGCAACCATCGATTCGGTGCCCGGGTGGCTGGTGCCCCAGGCGAAGCTGGAGATGGCGGTGTCGATATGGTCGGCACCGTTCTCGATGGCCTTGAGCTGGCACATCGCGGCCAGGCCGGCCGTGTCGTGGCTGTGGATGAACACCGGCAGCGACTGCTCGGCCTTGAGTGCCTTGACCAGCTCGCCGGTGGCGTAGGGGGTCAGCAGGCCGGCCATGTCCTTGATCGCGATGGAGTCGCAGCCCATGGCTTCCATCTGCTTGGCCTGGGCCACGAACGCCTCGATGGTGTGCACCGGGCTGGTGGTGTAGGCGATGGTGCCCTGGGCATGCTTGCCGGCCGCCTTCACGGCCTCGATGGCCACGCGCAGGTTTCGCACGTCGTTCATGGCGTCGAAGATGCGGAACACATCGATGCCGTTGACTGCTGCCTTGGCCACGAAGGCCTTGACCACGTCATCGCTGTAGTGCCGGTAGCCAAGCAGGTTCTGGCCGCGCAGCAGCATCTGCAGACGGGTGTTGGGCAGTGCTGCGCGCAGCTTGCGCAGGCGCTCCCACGGGTCTTCCTTGAGGAAGCGCACGCAGGCGTCGAAGGTCGCGCCGCCCCACACTTCCAGCGACCAGTAGCCCACCTTGTCGAGCTTGTCGCAGATCGGCAGCATGTCGTCGGTGCGCATGCGGGTGGCCAGCAGCGATTGGTGGGCGTCGCGCAGGATCGTGTCGGTTACGAAAATTTTCTTGGACATTGTAGGGTTCCTCACAGGCCTGCGTGGGCGGCGATGGCGGCGGCGATGGCCAGGGCCAGCTCTTCGGGTTTGCGCTTGATCGAGTAGTTGGTCAGTTCGGGGTGGCTTTCAACGAAGCTGGTGTTGAACTGGCCGCTACGGAATTCCGGGTTGCGCAGGATTTCCTGGTAGTACGCGGCGGTGGTCTTGACCCCCTGCAGGCGCATGTCGTCCAGGGCCCGCAGGCCGCGGTCCATGGCTTCTTCCCAGGTCAGCGCCCAGACCACCAGCTTCAGGCACATCGAGTCGTAAAACGGCGGGATGGTGTAGCCGGTGTAGATCGCCGTGTCGGTGCGTACGCCCGGGCCGCCGGGGGCGTAGTAGCGGGTGATCTTGCCGAAGCTGGGCAGAAAGTTGTTTTTCGGGTCTTCTGCATTGATCCGGAACTGCAGCGCGAAGCCGCGGTGCTGGATGTCTTCCTGCTTGACCGACAGCGGCAGGCCCGAGGCGATGCGGATCTGTTCGCGAACGATGTCGATACCGGTGATTTCCTCGGTGATGGTGTGCTCCACCTGCACCCGGGTGTTCATTTCCATGAAGTACACCTCGCCATCGGCGAGCAGGAACTCCACGGTACCGGCATTCTCGTAGCCCACGGCCTTGGCCGCGCGCACCGACAGGTCGCCGATGTAGGCGCGCTGTTCGGGGGTCAGCTGCGGGCTGGGGGCGATCTCGATGAGCTTCTGGTTGCGGCGCTGGATCGAGCAGTCGCGCTCGAACAGGTGCACCACGTTGCCGAAGCTGTCACCCAGGATCTGCGCCTCGATGTGCTTGGGGTTGACGATGCATTTTTCCAGGAACACCTCGGCCGAACCGAATGCCTTGGTGGCTTCGGAAATCACCCGCGGAAAGGCCTGCTCGAGTTCTTCGCGGCTGTTGCAGCGACGAATGCCGCGCCCGCCGCCGCCGGAAGTGGCCTTGAGCATAACCGGGTAACCGATGCGGTCGCCCTCTTCCAGGGCTTCGTGGATGTCGGCCACGTTGCCTTCGGTGCCCGGGGTGACCGGTACGCCGGCCTTGATCATGCTGCGCCGCGCCTCGGTCTTGTCGCCCATGCGGCGAATGACTTCGGCGGCCGGGCCGATGAACTTGATCCCGCGTTCGGCGCAGATGTCCGCCAGCTCCGCGTTCTCCGACAGAAAACCATAGCCCGGGTGCAACGCATCGCAGCCGGTTTCCACTGCCAGGTTCACCAGCTTGCGCGGGTTGAGATAACCGGCCAGGGGTTCGGCACCGATGCTATGGGCCTCGTCCGCACGCTTTACGTGCAGGGCGTGACGGTCGGCGTCGGAATAGATCGCCACCGAGCGAATGCCCATCTCGGCGCAGGCACGCACGATGCGTACTGCGATTTCACCCCGGTTGGCGATCAGGATTTTTTTTATCACTGGAGTCTTCCCAAAGCCGTTGGTAACAAACGAACCGGCAGTACCGGTCGGCGCGTGACCAGACGTCGCTGGCCAGTCGTATAATCACCCTAGCGCCGAACGTGAATAAACAAAAATCAATATTTGTTAGGGGCAGCATTAGCAATTGCTTATAGTGCCGTAACAGGGTTTTGCCGAGGCGACGGGAAATATGCGTAAGTCATTGATGCGTATGACATTGCGTCAATTGCAGATCTTCAATGAAGTGTGTGATTTGCGTTCCTACAGCCGGGCCGCCGAGGAGATGTCGCTGACGCAACCCGCCGTTAGTCTACAGATCCGCCAGCTCGAAGAACTGATAGGCCAGCCGCTGTTCGAGTACGTCGGCAAGAAGCTCTACCTCACCGAGGCCGCCGAGGCGCTGCAGCGCGCCAGCCGGGACATCTTCGGACGCCTGGAGAGCCTCGACATGCAGCTGTCGGACATGCAGGGCTCGCTGCAGGGCCAGCTCAAGCTGGCGGTGGAATCGAGCGCCAAGTACTTCGTGCCGCACCTGTTCGCCGCCTTCAAGCGCCTGCACCCGGAGGTCAACCTGACCCTCACCGTGGTCAACCGCGCCCAGGCCATCCGGCGCCTGTCGGACAACCGCGACGACCTGATCATCATGTCGATGGTGCCGCAGGACATGGGCCTGGAGTTTTTGCCCTTCCTGAACAACCCGATCGTGGCCGTGGCCCCGCCCGATCACCCGCTGTGCACGCTCGACAGCCTGCGCCTGCAGGACCTGGAGCCGCATACGCTGCTGGTGCGCGAACAGGGTTCGGGCACGCGCAAGGCGTGCGAGGAGTACTTCAAGGAAAAGCGCGTGCACTTCACCCAGACCCTGGAAGTGGCATCGGCCGACGCCCAGCGCGAATGCGTGATCGCAGGCCTTGGCATCGCCCTTTTGACCCGCCATGCACTGAACATGGAACTGGCCACCGGGGTGCTGCGCGAGCTGCCGGTAGAGGAGCTGCCGCTGTATCGCAGCTGGTGCGTGGTGCAGGCCAAGGCCAAGCGGCAGTCGCCGGTGGCCCTGGCCTTTGTTGCGTTCATCCGCAGCGAACGTGCGCAGATCAGCGCGCTTGTTGAGCGTTTCTCGGGGACGTTGCCGCTGACACCTGCCATACGCTGACAGCGTGCAGTTCGGGGTAGTCGGCGATGTCCTGCAGCAATTGGCGCTGCTCGGAATAGCTTTCGATCGCGCGGCGAAACTCCATGCGGCGCTGATCCTTTTCCTGCTGCTTGCGGGACTTGGCGGTAGGTTGGTGCGAGCCATCGAATTCACGAGCCATTGCGTGTCTCCCTGGTCGATTGCGGGGAGTTTCAGCGTGCCCGGGCGGGGTTACGGTTTGGCGGCGGGAGGGTTACAAAAGCATGAACAATCAGGCGTGGCATGCGGTGCTGCCCTTCGCCGGCAAGCCAGCGAAGGCGTCAGTGCGGGCGGTGCAAGACGATCAGTCGTCCATCGCCTTGATCGACTTGGGCGACAGGCGCAGGCTGCGCAAGCTGCGTTTGACGCTCTTGAGGTGGTTGACCAGGCTCGGCCCGCGCGCCATGGCAACGCCCATGGCCAGCACGTCGATCACCACCAGGTGGGCGATACGCGAGGTCAGCGGGGTGTAGATTTCGGTGTCTTCATGCACGTCGATGGCCAGGTTGACCGTGGACAATTCGGCCAGCGGGGTCTGGCTCGGGCACAGGGTGATCAGCGTCGCGCCGCTTTCACGCACCAGGTTGGCAGTGATCAGCAGGTCCTTGGAACGCCCTGACTGGGAAATGCAGATCGCTACATCACCCGGCTTGAGGGTGACCGCCGACATCGCCTGCATGTGCGGGTCGGAATACGCCGCTGCCGTCAGCAACAGGCGGAAGAACTTGTGCTGGGCATCGGCAGCCACCGCACCCGATGCACCAAACCCGTAGAATTCCACGCGCTGCGCCTGGGCCATGGCCGTCACGGCGCGCTGCAATGCCTGGGCATCGAGGTGCTCGCGCACTTCCATCAGGGTGTGCAGGGTGGTGTCGAAGATCTTCAGGCTGTAGTCGGCTACCGAATCGTCTTCATGAATCGCGAACTGACCGAAGCTCGCACCCGCCGCCAGGCTTTGCGCCAGCTTGAGCTTGAGGTCCTGGAAACCGGTGCAACCGATCGCCCGGCAGAAACGCACAATGGTCGGCTCGCTGATCCCGACGCTGTGCGCCAGATCAGCCATGGAGCTATGCATGACAGCCGCTGGATCGAGCAATACGTGATCGGCAACCTTCAGTTCCGATTTGCGTAGCAGATGGCGCGACTGGGCGATGTGTTGCAACAGATTCAAGGGCAGGACTCGGTTATGATCGGCTGACCGGGTTGTAGCTTTCTTGTAGTTATACTACATGACCGGCGACCCGCCCAGCTAAACGATCTTGGAGAGTGGTGGCATTGACTATCCCGTGCGACATTCTGGTGTTCGGCGGCACCGGCGATCTGGCCCTGAACAAACTGCTTCCAGCGCTCTACCACCTGTTTCGCGAAGGCCGTCTGCACAACGCCGTGCGGATCATCGCCCTGGCCCGCCGGCCCTTGCCACGGATTGAATTTCTCAAGCTGGTGGAACGCCGCTGCCGCGCCCAGATCGTGCCCCAGGACTTCAGCGACGAGGTGTGGCACCGCTTTTCCACGCGCCTGGACTACTTCTCCATGGACGCCATGCAGAGCGCCGATTTCGGCCGCCTCGCCCGCTTTCTGGGCGAGCCCGGCGGGCTGACGCGGGTCTACTACCTGGCCACCGCACCCAACCTGTTCGTGCCCATCGCCACCCACCTGCAGGTGGCCGGGCTGGTCGACAGCGAAGCGCGTATCGTGCTGGAAAAACCCATCGGCCACTCACTGGAGTCCGCCACCACGATCAACAGCGCCATCGGCGCGGTATTCGCCGAATCCCAGGTGTTTCGCATCGACCACTACCTGGGCAAGGAGACGGTGCAGAACCTCATGGCATTGCGCTTCGCCAACGCGCTCCTGGAACCGGTGTGGCGCACCAACCAGGTGGACCACGTGCAGATCAGCGTGTGCGAAACCCTCGGCGTGGAAAACCGCGGCGGCTACTACGACCGTGCCGGCGCCACCCGCGACATGCTGCAGAACCACCTGCTGCAACTGCTCTGCCTGGTAGCCATGGAACCACCAGCGCAGTTCGAGGCCGAGGCGGTGCGCGATGAAAAGGTCAAGATCCTCAAGGCCCTCAAACCCATCACCGGGCAGGACGTGCAGGACAAGACCGTGCGCGGCCAGTACAGCGCCGGCAAGATCGGCGGGCAGGAGGTTCCGGCCTACTACTTCGAGAAGGACGTGGACAACGACAGCGACACCGAAACCTTCGTCGCCGTCGAAGCCCACATCAACAACTGGCGCTGGGCCGGCGTGCCCTTCTACCTGCGTACCGGCAAGCGCATGGCCAAGCGCTCTTCGCAGATCGTCATCCAGTTCAAGCCGGTGCCCCATCGCCTGTTCGACGGCGACCAGGCCAACCAGTTGCTGATCCAGCTGCAGCCCGATGAGCGCATCAGCCTGCAGATGATGACCAAGGCACCGGGCAAGGGCATGCGCCTGGAGCCGGTGGAACTGAACCTGAACCTGGCCCAGGTGTTCGCCCAGGCACGACGCTGGGACGCCTACGAACGCCTGCTGCTGGATGTTCTGGACGGCGACTCGACCCTGTTCATGCGCCGCGACGAAGTGGAGGCCGCATGGGCCTGGATCGACCCGATCCTGACTGGCTGGCAGGAGCACTTCCAGGCCCCGCGCCCTTACCCGGCCGGCTCCAATGGCCCGGACCAGGCCCACAGCCTGCTGGCTCACCAGGGACGCGCCTGGCACGGTTGAAAGCTTTCCGGCTGCCGGGTGCAGCCGCGCTGTTCGATAGTGGGCACGCAACATCCCACCCACCATCGAATGGAGTACAAAGGAATGTCCCTGAAAACAAAAGGCTGGATCGCGCAGAACGACAAGATGCCGGGCAACGCCAGGTTTCGAGTGTATGGCACCGTGGAAGTCGCCACCTCGGCCATCGTGCCGGTGCTGGTGAAACGCGCCATCCAGGACAAATCGCACGCCCTGGCGCTGGAACTGAAGCTGGAGAATGTGGACGCCCTGGCTGCCCAGGTGATCACCGGACGTGCGGTCTGTTTCGAAATGGACGGCGACCACAGCAACATCCCGAAAGTGGATATTTTCCACGACGGCAAACTGCTGGTGAGCCTGGAGGAGATCCTGGTCACACACTGACCGGCAGGCTGCGACTTGTTACAACGCCAGGGCCCCGTTGATCGGGGCCCTGGCCGTGGGGCTACCAGCGCCGATCCTCACGCAGCAAGGCGGCCAGGCTGTCGGCCTCCACCGGCCGGCTGATCAGGTAGCCCTGCACCTCATCGCAGCCCTGCTCGCGCAGAAACGCCAACTGCTCCTGGGTTTCCACCCCTTCGGCCACCACCTGCAGGCCCAGGCTGTGGGCCATGACAATGATCGCACGGGTGATTGCGGCGTCCTCGCTGCCTTCGTGCAGGCCACGGATGAAGGTCTGGTCGATCTTCACGTAATTCACCGGAAAACGCTTGAGGTAGCTGAGCGACGAATAGCCGGTGCCGAAATCGTCGATGGCCAGCTTGACCCCCAGTTCATGCAACTGATGAAAGGTCGCGATGATGTGCTCCACACTGTCGAGCAACTGGCTTTCGGTCAGCTCCAGCTCCAGCAGGTGCGGTGCCAGGCCGCTGTCTTCCAGCACCTGACGCACCAGGCTGACCAGCTTGCCCTGGCGCAACTGATACACCGACAGGTTCACCGACACGCGAATCGGCGCCAGCCCCTGCCGTTGCCATTCACAGGCCTGCCAGCACGCCTGGCGCAACACGAACTCGCCCATCGGCGCGATCAGCCCGGTCTCTTCGGCCAGGCCGATGAAGTCGCCCGGTGGCACCATGCCCACCTGCGGGTGATGCCAGCGCACCAGGGCCTCGGCAGCCTGCAGGCGGCCGCTGGTCAGGCACAGTTTGGGCTGGTAATAGACCTCCAGCTGGCGTTCTTCGATGGCCTTGCGCAGCTGGTTCTCCAGTTGCAGGCGCTCCAGGGTGCTGGCCTGCAGGCTCTCGGTGTAGAACTGGAACCCGTCGCCGCCGAGGTGCTTGGCGTGCTGCATGGCCATGTTGGCCTGGCTCACCAGGGTGCTGACATCCAGGCTGGCATCGGGCAGCAGACTGACCCCCACTGAAGCGCTGATCACCAGCTCGTGCCCGTCGACACGCAGCGGCACGCGCAGCTTGTCCAGCAGGCGCGTCGCCACCCGCACCAGGCTGGACAGGTGTGAATAGCCGTCGAACAGCACCACGAACTCGTCACCGGACAGACGCGCCACGGTATCGGCCTCGGGCACTGCGTTGCCGATGCGCTGGGCCATGGTCTTGAGCAGCCGGTCGGCCAGCTCATGGCCCAGGCTGTCGTTGAGCAGCTTGAAGCGGTCCAGGTCGATGTGCAGCAGCGCCAGGCTGCGACCGCTGCCACGCAGGCGCTGGCCGGCTTCATGCAGACGCAGGCGGAACAGCGCGCGGTTGGCCAGGCCGGTCAGTTCGTCGTAGTGCGCCAGGTACCGCAGGCGCTCTTCTGACTCGCGGCGTGCCGACAGGTCGGTGAAGAAACCCACGATGGTGCCGACCTGGCCACGCGCATCCGTCACGCCGGTCAGTTGCAGCCACTGCGGGTAGAGTTCCCCGCTCTTGCGCGCCTCAACCAGCTCGCCTTCCCAGCGCCCCTGCTGCGCCAGGGCCTGGTCGATGGCACCGTAGTGCCGGCGCGCGTCGCGGCTGCATGGAAGCTCCAGCGCATTGCGCCCCAGTAGTTCTTCGCGCACGTAGCCGGTCATGTGGCAGAACGCCTGGTTGGCGGCCAGTACGGCATAGTCCGGCCCCATGATCGCGATGCCTTCGCTGGCCGCCTCGAATACGGTTGCGGCCAGGCGTTGCTGTTCCTGCTGGGCCTTGCGCGCGCTCACGTCGCGCCGGGTGCCGAGCATGCGCACCACCCGCCCGGCGGCATCGCGCTCCACCGCGCGGCCGCGGTCCTCGATCCAGCACCAGTGGCCCTGGGCGTGGCGGAAGCGGTACTCGATACGGTAATCGTCGGTGCGCCCCTTGAGGTGGTCGACCAGGGCGCGCTTGAGCGCCGGCACGTCATCCGGGTGCAGGCGCGGCTTGAGGTGCGCCTGCACCGCCCGCACCTGCTCCGGGTTCAGGCCGAACAGCTCGTGCAATTGGGTGTGATGCACCTCGTCGGTTTCCAGATTCCAGTCCCACAGACCCAGCTCACTGGCTTCCAGCGCCAGGGCCAGGCGCTGCTCGCTCTTGCTCAGGGCCTGGTTGGCGCGGTCCAGCTCCTGGCTGCGCTGCGCCACCCTCGATTCCAGCCCGGCCTGGGCCTGACGCAGTTGCTCCTCGATCAGCCGACGCTGCTCGACCTCGGTCGCCAGGGCCTTGTTGAGCCGCTCGCTGCGCGCCTGCGCGGCCTGCAGGTGCTCGATCAGCGCCTGGTTCTGAAAGCGGCGCAACAGGCCCCCCTCGATCAGCCGATTGACCTGCCAGGCCACCACCATCAACGCGCCGAGCAGGATCAGCCCCAGCCAGCCCCAGCCCTGCTGCTGCTCGTCACCGCGCCAGAACAGGAACGCGATCGGCGGCAGCAGGCACGGTAAGGTGAAACTCAGGAACGCCGGCAGGCTGACCGCGTAGGCCACACTTGCCGACAGGGTCGCGGCCCCCAGCAAGCCAAAGACCCAGGCCTGTTGCACGAAGTTATCCACAGGCACCAGGGCAATCGCCGCGCTGGCCAGGGTCAGGCCGCTGAAGGCCGAACCGAGCAGGAACATGCGCCACCAGGTCGGTTGCACCTGTCGATCGGGCATCGCCGCGTCGAAGGCCGCCACCTGAATGACCCGCAGCGCTACCAGCGCCATCAACCAGACGATCCACACACTGACCAGCAGGTAGCGCTGCGGGCTCCACAGCAGCCAGGCACACACCAGGCCGTTGAGCAGCATGAACAGGGTGGGCAGCAACGAGCCCTGGTACAACAGACGGGTACGCTCGACGGCCAGTTGCGTGGCGAACTGTTTGCGAATACCGCGGCGCGCTTCCAGCGGCACGCTGACGGAGGCAGATGCGAAGGTCATAGGCAATGTTCTTGTAATGGTGAGCCTCGAACGAGCACGGAGCATACACAAGCAGGCGCCTGGGCCAAACTGCTCTGGGTCATAAATTGTGCGTGGCAATTATGGAACCTGGTTTCAGTGCCGAGCCCTCAAGCACGCGGGCCAAGGGGCGCGACCGATGAGCGGGCGGCGCCTTGGTCGATCTTTTTCCACCATGGGTTTGCCCCCGGCTCGCTTGCGCCCCTAAAATGGCGGGATGCGCGATGACCTCTCCCTCCTGTTGAACTCCCTCAACGACGCCCAACGCCAGGCCGTAGCGGCCCCGCTTGGTCGCCAGTTGGTTCTGGCCGGTGCCGG
This sequence comes from Pseudomonas palmensis, assembly GCF_049942755.1. NCBI lineage: Bacteria > Pseudomonadati > Pseudomonadota > Gammaproteobacteria > Pseudomonadales > Pseudomonadaceae > Pseudomonas > Pseudomonas palmensis. The sequence continues at coordinate 2,297,703 of NZ_CP187958.1, read as the reverse complement.
CTCCGGTAAGACCCGAGTGCTGGTGCACCGTATCGCCTGGTTGATCCAGGTCGAGCAGGCCTCACCCCATTCGGTGCTGTCGGTGACCTTCACCAACAAGGCCGCCGCCGAGATGCGCCAGCGCATCGAGCAGTTGATGGGCATCAACCCGGCCGGCATGTGGGTGGGTACCTTCCACGGCCTGGCGCACCGCCTGTTGCGTGCCCACTGGCAGGAAGCGGGGCTGAACCAGAACTTCCAGATCCTCGACAGCGATGACCAGCAACGCCTGGTCAAGCGGGTGATCCGCGAGCTGGGCCTGGACGAACAGCGCTGGCCGGTACGCCAGGCGCAGTGGTTCATCAACGGGCAGAAGGACGAAGGGCTGCGCCCGCAGCACATCCAGGCCAGCGGCGACCTGTTCCTGGGCACCATGCGCAGCATCTACGAGGCCTACGAGGCAGCCTGCCAGCGCGCCGGCGTGATCGACTTCTCCGAACTGCTGCTGCGCGCGCTGGACCTGTGGCGCGACAACCCGGGCCTGCTGCAGCACTACCAGCGGCGCTTCCGCCACCTGCTGGTGGACGAGTTCCAGGACACCAACGCCGTGCAGTACGCCTGGTTGCGCCTGCTGGCCCAGGGCGGTGACAGCCTGATGGTGGTGGGCGACGACGACCAGTCCATCTATGGCTGGCGCGGCGCCAAGATCGAGAACATCCACCAGTACAGTGCCGACTTCCCCGACACCCAGATGATCCGCCTGGAGCAGAACTACCGCTCCACCGCCGGCATCCTCAAGGCGGCCAACGCCCTGATCGCCAACAACAGTGATCGCCTGGGCAAGGAGCTGTGGACCGACGGCGGCGACGGCGAACCGCTGAGCCTGTACGCCGCCTTCAACGAACACGACGAAGCGCGCTATGTGGTCGAGACCATCGAGAGCGCGCTCAAGACCGGCATGGCGCGCAGCGACATCGCCATCTTGTACCGCTCCAACGCCCAGTCGCGGGTGCTCGAGGAAGCCCTGCTGCGCGAGCGCATCCCGTACCGCATCTATGGTGGTCAGCGCTTCTTCGAACGCGCCGAGATCAAGAACGCCATGGCCTACCTGCGCCTGCTTGAAGGGCGTGGCAATGACGCGGCGCTGGAGCGGGTGATCAACGTACCGCCGCGCGGCATCGGCGAGAAGACCGTGGAGGCGATTCGCGAACACGCCCGTCACGCCCAGGTATCGATGTGGGAGTCGATGAGCCTGCTGATCGCCAACAAGGGCCTCAAGGGCCGTGCCGCCAGCGCCCTGGCCGCGTTCATCGAGCTGATCGAGAACCTCTCGGCCAAGGTCATGGACATGCCGTTGCACCTGATGACCCAGACCGTGATCGAGCAGTCCGGGCTGATCATCTATCACCAGGAAGAAAAGGGTGAAAAGGGCCAGGCACGGGTAGAAAACCTTGAAGAACTGGTCAGCGCCGCGCGCAACTTCGAAAGCGCCGAGGAAGACGCCGAGCTGTCGCCGCTGGCTGCGTTCCTGGGCCACGCCTCCCTCGAGGCCGGCGATGCCCAGGCCGAGGAACACGAAGACAGCATCCAGCTGATGACCCTGCACAGCGCCAAGGGCCTGGAGTTCCCCCACGTGTTCCTGGTGGGCATGGAAGAGGGCCTGTTCCCGCACAAGATGAGCCTGGAAGAGCCCGGCCGCCTGGAAGAGGAACGCCGTCTGGCCTATGTGGGCATTACCCGCGCCATGCAGCAGCTGGTGATGACCTACGCCGAGACCCGGCGCCTGTACGGCAGCGAAACCTATAACAAGGTGTCGCGATTCGTGCGTGAGATCCCTGCGGGGCTGGTGCAGGAAGTGCGCTTGTCCAACAGCGTCAGCCGGCCGTTCGGCTCGGGTCAGAAACAGAATTCGAGCAGCCTGTTCGGTGCGGCGAACATCCCCGAAACCGCCTTCAACCTCGGCCAGCGCGTGCAGCACGCGGTGTTTGGCGAGGGCGTGATCCTCAATTTCGAGGGCGCCGGTGCCCAGGCGCGGGTGCAGGTGAACTTCGCCGAAGGCAGCAAGTGGCTGATGCTTGGCTACGCCAAGCTGGAGCCGCTGTAACACCCTCCGCCGGCAAGGCCGTCCCCTGTGGGAGCCGGCCTTGCCGGCGAAGAGGTCGGCCAGTTCCTACACGCACTTGATAAACATCCCACAGCGCCAAGCAAAAGATAGAAACATTATGGCGCTAGTCATGTGTCCTACAACCTGTGCACCATGGCGCGCGTGCACTCCACAAAACGGGAATACCCTTCTATGCAACGTTTTCTTAGCATCGCCTTGGCGCTGTGCATCGGCCTTACGCTGAGCCTCGACGCCAACGCCAAGCGCTTCGGCGGCGGCAAGAGCTCGGGCGCCGCGCCGACCCACCAGACGCGCCAGGCCGCTCCGGCCACGCCGGCCGCCACGCCAAATGCGGCAGGCCGTCCACCGGCAGCCGCAAGCGGTGCTTCGCGCTGGCTCGGCCCTCTGGCCGGCCTCGCCGCCGGGGGCCTGCTGGCCTCCATGTTCATGGGCGACGGCTTCCAGGGCATGCAGATCTTCGACATCCTGATCATGGCGGTCATCGCCTTCCTGATCTTCCGTTTCATTGCCGCCCGTCGCCGCAAGCAACAGCCGCAGATGGCCGCTGCCGGTCACGCGCCGTTCCAGCGTGAAGTTCACGAGCAACCGGCTCAGCCGTCGATCTTCGGTGGTTCCGCTGCACCTGCCGCGGCCCGCCCGGTAATCAACGCACCAGCCTGGTTCAATGAAGAGAGCTTTCTGGCCGCTGCACGCAACCACTTCCAGACCCTGCAGCAGCACTGGGACGCCAACGAGATCGACAAGATCGCCGAGTTCGTTACCCCGCAGATGCTGCAGTTCCTGAAAAAGGAACGTGCCGAGCTGGGTGAAGGCTTCCAGTCCACCTACATCGACGACCTGAACGTGCAACTGGAAGGCGTGGATGACCGTGCCGACCGCACCATCGCCACCCTGACCTTCAGCGGTGTGTCGAAAACCTCGCGTTTCGACCAGGGCGAAGTGTTCAGCGAAAGCTGGAACATGGAACGTGCCCAGGGCGAAAACCAGCCTTGGCTGGTCGCAGGGATCCGCCAGAACGGCTGATCTTGAGGCATTGCACAAAAAACCCCGGGCTTGCCCGGGGTTTTGCTTTTAGCGTAGCGTCCTACTAGGGTATAACGCGCAGCGTGTCGTCAAGGTAAGAGGATTGAACCCGTGGAAGAAATCATCGAGCAACTGCGTGAAGCCAACGAACCGGTACCCGTACCGCTTGAGTTGCCCGACGAAGACCTGCTGGTCGAGATTGAAGAACAGCTGTTCATCGATATCCCGTTCGTCTTCAGGGAGTTCCTGTTGACCGTCAGCGATGTGGTGTACGGCAGCCTGGAGCCGGTGACCGTTACTGACCCGCAATCGCATACCTACCTGCCTGACGTGGCGGCCAATGCCTGGGATGCCGGCGTGGACCGTTCGCTGATTCCGATCTGCCAGGATGGTGACGATTACTACTGCGTCGAGGAAGACGGCACCGTGGTGCTGTGGTCGGCCGAAGAAGAGCTGGTGACCGAAGAAACCTGGGAATCGGTATGGCACTGGGCGCGCGACGTGTGGCTGGAAAGCTGATCCGTCAGTTTGTCGGACAAAAATGATGGCTCTGAGCTATCAATCTTCGTAGAATCGCCGCGCCTTCCTGTGCGCGGCGGTGTTGCTACCGCTCCATCCCCTCGGACATACGACCCGCGCGCACAGGAATGCACCTTCACATTCCGGGGCCCTGTCGATGTACTCCAGACTGTTCACACTGCTCGCCCTGCTGCTGGCGAGCGGCTGCCAGGCGCCGCTGACACAGTTGCAGACCCTCAGCCAGGCCCATGGCCATCGTGTCGAGATCCAGCCTACCCAGCCCTTCCCGCTGGCGCTGAGCGTTCCGCTCAAGGCGCCAGGCGCCCTGCGCCTGCGTGTCTATCTGGAAGGTGACGGACGCGCCTGGGCCACCTCCAGCCAACCCAGCCTGGACCCCAGCCCGCGCAACCTGTTGCTGGCGCGACTGGCCCTGGAAGACCCACAGCCCAGCCTGTACCTGGCGCGCCCTTGCCAGTTCGTCAGTGCGCCTGGCTGCCGCGCAGCGATGTGGACCGACCAGCGCTTTGGCAAGGCAGTGCTCGATAGCCTGGACCAAGCCCTGAGCGGCATCAAGCAACGCTATGGCAACCAGGAGTTCGAGCTGATCGGCTATTCCGGCGGGGGTGCGCTGGCCTTGCTGCTGGCCGCCCGGCGAAGTGACGTTACCCAGGTACAGACCCTGGCCGGCAACCTCAGCCCGCGGTACTGGGCACAGACCCTGCAACTGACGCCACTGGCGGGCTCACTGGAGCCGCTGGACTATCGCCAGCGCCTGCGCGACCTGCCGCAGCGCCACCTTCTCGGCCTGCAGGACCGCAGCGTGCCGGCCTCGCTGTTCGAGCACTACCGCGTGGAACTAGGCAGTGCCCGCTGCATGCAGCAGGTTGCGCTGCCCGGTGTGAGCCACGCCGAAGGTTGGACACAGGCCTGGGCCCAATGGCGGGACCAGCCGCTGCGCTGCAAACCCTAGGGGTGATGTTCCTTCTGATTGTCGAGGGTTTCGAGCAGTGCGATCTGCATGCGCGTGTGCACCCGGATGAACCAGCGCCACAGCAACGCCACCACGCCGGCCGCCACCACCGCGATCAGCAACAGCAGCTCGCTGGTGGGCAGGATGCTCGCCGACAGCGCCGACAGCAGCAGGAAGATCACCAGCAGCGACAGCAGCGGGATCACCTCGGCGATCACCCGGCGCACGCGCTGGGTATGGCGCCCGGCCATTTCCGGCTTGACCCCCATTTCGGCCAGCAGCATCGACAGCGCCTTGAGCTTGCGATACGCGGCAATCAGGAACGGCAATGACAGCAGCAACGCCGCGCCCCAGATCAGCGCTTTCTGCTGGGCCAGGTCGGGCAACCATTCGCTCAGGTACTCGCCGATGCGTGCCGCGAAGTAACCACCACTGAAGAAGATCGCCACCACCAGCGCCAGGTTGACCCCCACCTGCAGCAGGATGCGCCGGATCATCGCCGCCACCATCGCGCCCTCGCCCTGCGGCTGGATGCTGCGCAGCCATTCGCCGTACAGCGACAGCACCCGCGACAAGCGCTTGGGCACCACACTGGCAAGCTTGAGCGACAGCGGGTCGGCGGCGCGAATCAGGTAGGGCGTGAGCAAGGTGGTAATGGCCGACACCGCCACCGCCACCGGGTAAAGGAAGTCGCTGGTGACCTGCAGGGTCATGCCCAGCGCAGCGATGATGAAGGAGAATTCGCCGATCTGCGAAAGCCCCATGCCCACCCGCAACGAGGTGCGACCGTCGTTGCCGGCGATGAAAGCGCCCATGCCGCACGAGAGCATCTTGCCCAGGACCACCGCTACAGTGATGACCACGATCGGCCAGATGTACTCGATGAGCACGCTCAGGTCGATCATCAGGCCGATGGCGACGAAGAAGATGGCACTGAACAGGTCGCGAACCGGCTCGATCAACTGCTCGATCTTCAGCAACTGGCGCGATTCGGCCATGATCGCCCCGATCAGGAACGCGCCCAGTACCATGCTGTACTCGAGCTTGACCACCAGCAGGCAGAAGCCGAAGCACAGGCCCAGCACGGTAATCAGCAGCATCTCGTTGCTTTCGAACCTGGCCACGTAGGCCAGTACCCGCGGTACCAGCAGTATGCCGATGACCAGCGCCACGATCATGAACAGCGACAGCTTGCCGACGGTGGAGAACACCTCGCCGGAACTGACCGCGCCGCTGACCGCAATGCCCGACAGCAGGGCAATGATGCCGATACCGAGGATGTCCTCGACGATCAGCACGCCGAAGATCAGTTGGGCGAAGCGCTCGTTCTTCATCTTCAGGTCGTTGAGCGCCTTGACGATGATGGTGGTGGAAGAAATTGCCAGGATTGCGCCCAGGAACAGCGAGTCCATGGTGTTCCAGCCGAACCAGCGGCCGATCTCGAAGCCGATCCAGATCATCAGCACGATTTCGAGGAAGGCCGCAATGAACGCCGTGGCCCCCACCTTGAACAGCTTGCGCAGGCTGAACTCCAGCCCCAGGCAGAACATCAGGAAGATCACCCCGAGTTCGGCCAGCGTCTTGATCGTGTCTTCGTCGTGGATAAGGCCGAATGGCGGGGTGTGCGGGCCGATGATGAAGCCGGCGACGATATAGCCGAGTACCACCGGCTGCTTGAAACGGTGAAACAGGATGGTGACCACACCGGCAACCAGCATGATCACCGCCAGATCCTGAATAAAGCTGATGGCATGCACGGCGTGGAGCTCCTTACTTCGAACCGAAGAACAAGCCCGCCGCTCGATGACATGCCTGTCGTGGAGCGGCGGGGGAATTAGTCTGTCAAATGACGCCAGGCACCACATTGCATGGGCTTGGTCAGGTTAACACCGGCGCCTGCGACGAAAAGGCGGTGTAATATCAAGAAACAGATAGACCGGTAACACGCCAAAGATGGCACGAACGGCGTGACGGCAACGGCGCTGTCAGCGTCCCGTTTTCATGGGATTCGAAATTGGGGAAAAGAAGCGTGACGACCACTCGCCACCCCGCCTCAGCGCAACCTTACCGTGAGCACACTATGGAACCTGGAAACGCCCAGCTGTCGATGACCGTCCTGATGACCCCGGACATGGCCAACTTTTCTGGCAACGTACACGGCGGCACCCTGCTCAAGTACCTCGATGAAGTCGCCTATGCCTGCGCCAGCCGCTACGCCGGCCGTTATGTGGTGACGTTGTCGGTGGATCAGGTGGTCTTTCGCGAGCCGGTACACGTGGGCGAACTGGTGACCTTCCTGGCGTCGGTGAACTACACCGGCAACACCTCGATGGAGGTCGGGATCAAGGTCGTCACCGAAAATATCCGCGAGCGCTCGGTGCGCCACAGCAACAGCTGCTTCTTCACCATGGTCGCGGTGGACGACGATCGCAAGCCGGTCGCCGTGCCGCCACGCCAGCCAGAGACCAGCGAGGAAAAGCGCCGCTTCGTGCAAGGCAAGCAGCGCCGCCTGATTCGCCAGGAACTCGAAAAGCGCTACCAGGAACTCAAGGGCGACGCCTTCTAGAGCGCCAGGCGCCGTGCCTCGAAGCGCACCCGCGGGTGCATGATGCGGTCCTGGGCACGCACCAGCTCCAGCTCGTAGCTGGTGCAAGCCTGGGTTTCCAGCAGCACCTCGTGCACGGCCGCGGCAGTGAATTCGAAAGCCGCCACCCAGCTGTCACCCAGCAGCACCCGCGCCAGGAACAGGCCGGAGGTCAGGTCGCCGACCCCCACCGGCTGCCGCGCAAAGGCCAGCAGCGGTCGCTGCAGGTGCCAACTGCCTTCGGCAGTCACCAGCAGCATCTCGAAGTCTTCAGCCTTGCGTCCCGGGTATGCCAGGTGCTTGACCAGCACAGCCTTGGGCCCGCGGGCGAGCAGGCTGCGCGCCATGGCCACGCAGTCCTCCAGCGACTCGGCCCGACGCCCGCAGAAGCTGTCGAGCTCCAACTGATTGGGGCACAGCACATCCGCCACCGCAACCGCTTCCTCGAGCAGGAAGTCACTGACCTCGGCGGGTACGATGCAGCCTTTTTCCGGATGCCCCATGACGGGGTCGCACAGGTACAGGGCGTTCGGGTTGACCGCCTTGATCCGCGCCACCCCAGTAAGAATCGCACGGCCCTGGGCGGCGCTGCCGAGGTAGCCGGAAAGCACCGCATCACAGTTGCCCAGCTCGCCGATCGTCGCAATCCCGTCCACCAGCGCCGGAATTTGCTCTGGCGCAAGCACTTCGCCGGTCCACTGGCCATACTGAGTATGGTTGGAGAACTGAACGGTGTTCAGCGGCCAGACATTGACCCCCACCCGTTGCATCGGAAACACCGCGGCGCTGTTGCCGGCGTGGCCGAATACCACGTGTGACTGGATGGCGAGCAGATGCGGTGTACGTTTCATGCAGGGCTTCCAAACGATCGAATGAAAAACAAGGCGCGCAGTATGGCGCCAAATGCCACCTGTACGACAGACCGGGGTGGCAGTTAAGCTGAGCCTATCTGGTTGGAGCGAACGTAGATGTTAACCCTCGAAAACCTTCTGGTGCTGATGCTGCTGGCCACCGCAGGCGCCTGGCTGTGGCATAACCACGGCCTGCGCGAAAAGGCACTGGAACGGGTCAAGCAGCATTGCGCCAAGCTCGATCTGGAACTGCTGGATGGCAACGTGGCGCTCAAGCGCATCGGTTTTGTGCGCGATGCCAACGGGCGCAAGCGCCTGGCCCGTGTGTACAACTTCGAATTCACGGTGACGGGCGAACATCGTCACCCCGGTACGGTGACGCAGTTTGGCGCGCATACGATGCAGATCGAACTGGCACCCTACCCGTTCGAGATCAAGCCGCCGGTGCAGGGCGGCAACGTGATCGAGATGAACCAGTGGCGCCAGGAGCACAATCGCTGGCGCCAGTGACGTTCCCTTCGTCTACCGGGGCCAGCCTTGCCTGCAAAGAGGCCGGCCCTGTCTTCAGGGAATCCGGCATTCCTGCATCCCCTGCTCCAAGGCCGCCACTGCCTGCGGCTGTGCAAATATCAGCTCGATACGCGAGTCGCGCCGCCACTCGCTGGCCTGCCAGTGCAGCGCCTGCCCCTCCAGCGCATTGGCCGACTGCCAACCCTCCGGGCTGTGGATAACCAGCTTCGCCCTGCGCCACCCAAGGCCTGCAAGCCATTGCTGCAAACGCTGCGGGTGCAACTGCTGGCTCGGGTGCCAGCGCCAACCAATGCTCCAGCCCTGCTCCAGCTGTTGATAAAGACAGATCGGCGTCAGCGGGTTTATCCACAGCGCCGCCGGCAACGGCCTGGCCTCCGGCAACTTGAAGTTATCCACCGGCAACGGATGCACACCAACGCCCGGCAGGCTGTTCAGCGCAATCTGCCCATGGTCCGTCCAAAGCTGGGGTACATCAGGCAAGCCCTGGCTTATCCACAGGCGCGTGGCGGCCGCCAAGCCTTCAGATTTGTTGAGCACCAGCAGCCCCGCACCGTGCAGTGCCTGCGCCTGCGGCTGGGGTAATACCTGGCCTGCCGCCAATGCCTGAGCGTCCAGTACCAGCACCGACGGCTGAACCGCCAGCACGCCTTGCCAGGGTGCTTCGCTCAGCTGGGCCAGCAACTGGGCAGGATGACCCAGCCCCGAAGGCTCGATGAACAGTCGATGAGGGCGCGCCTTGCGCAACAAGCGCCCCAGGCCCACCTGGAACGGTGCACCATTCACGCAGCACAGGCATCCGCCCGCCACTTCGCCCATCGCCACGCCATCATCGTCGGTGGCGAGCAAGGCGGCATCCAGGCCGATCTGGCCGAACTCGTTGATCAGCACCGCCCACCGCTCGTGGGCCGGGCGCTGGGCCAGCAGGTGCCGGATCAGGCTGGTCTTGCCGGCGCCCAGGGGGCCGCCGATCAGGTGGGTGGGTATGTTCTGCAGCATGCGCATCGATTCGTCAGGAAGGATACGCACTATGCTGCGCGCTCAGGCCATCCAGTCAAGCGTCAGCATAAGGCGGCGCTGCCCTGCAGGTACCGCCGGCGAACGGTGCACCAGCCCATGCCCCTCATTACCCAGCCACCTCTCGCCCTTGAGCACGGCCACATCACCGGTCGACAACTGCTCCACCTGCACCGCATCGGGCGCCGTCAGCCATTCACTGCCGGGGCCCGCATAGGTACAGATCAGCCGCGCCGGCACGTGGTCGACGTGAAAACGCGGGCACATTGCGCCCTCCAGTGCGCGCAGGCGCAGCCCCACCCGACGCGCGTCGAGCAGGCAGGCGTAGGCGCCCACCAGCCAGCGCACATCGCAGATGAACCCCTCATACCCCTGCAGATCGGCATACGCTGCCGCCAACCCGCGCAGGGCGGGTGCGTCGTCATCTGGCTGCAACTCCAGGGTCAGGGACTCGGCCAGCGGCTGCCCAAGGGACAACAGCACCTGGGCAAAATCGGCCACATGCACCGGCAACTGGCGCTGCCACACGGCCAAATTGACGCCATCCTGCAGCACCTCGGTCAGCACCTGGGGCGATTCGCCGACTGTTTGCCGGGCGCTGCCACGGCGTTTCAGGGCCAGCATCAGGCCGCCTCTTCGTCGTGCCAGTCGCCAAACGGGTCGGGCAGGCGTTGCCAGCCCTCGGCGCCCAATGCCATTTCTTCATCGCTCAGCAGGCAGGCGCCCAGCTCGGCATCCAGTTGCGCAAAGTCGATGTGCTGCCCGATGAACACCAGCTCCTGTCGGCAATCGCCGCATTCGGCCGTCCAGTGCTTGAGGATCGCCGCCGCGTCCTGCGGGTCCTGGGGCCATTGCCCGCGTGGTACGAAACGCCACCAGCGACCGGCAAAGCCGTGGCGCATCATGCCGCCGGCCTGGGACCAGCTGCCGGCTTCCTGGTGCTTGCTGGCCAGCCAGAAAAAGCCCTTGGAACGCAACAGGCGGCCGTTGCTCCAGGGCCTGTGGATAAAGTCGAAAAAACGCTGTGGGTGCAAGGGGCGGCGGGCCTGCCAGGTGGTGGCGGCAATGCCGTACTCCTGGGTTTCCGGCACATGCGTACCGCGCAGTTCCTGCAGCCAGCCCGGCGCCTGGGCAGCACGCTCGAAGTCGAACAGGCCGGTATCGAGAATCTGCGCCAATGGCACCTGCCCCATCACCATCGGCACGATCTGGGCATGGGCATTGAGCGAGCGCAGAATGGCGCAGAGTTCTTCGCGCTCATCGCTGCCGATCAGGTCGATCTTGCTCAACAGGATCACATCGGCGAACTCGACCTGCTCGATCAGCAGGTCGCTGATGGAACGTTCATCGCCCTCGCCCAGGGTCTCGCCGCGCGAAGCCAGGCTGTCGGCGGCCTGGTAGTCACCCAGGAAATTCAGCCCGTCTACCACCGTGACCATGGTGTCCAGCCGCGCCTGGTCGGCCAGGCTGCGGCCTTGTTCATCACGGAAGGTAAAGGTTTCGGCTACCGGTAGCGGCTCGGATATGCCGGTGGACTCGATCAACAGGTAATCGAAACGCCCCTCGCGGGCAAGCCGCGCGACCTCTTCGAGCAGATCTTCGCGCAGGGTGCAGCAGATGCAGCCATTGCTCATCTCGACCAGTTTTTCTTCTGCACGATTGAGGCTGACGTTGCGCTGCACTTCGCTGGCGTCGATATTGATTTCACTCATGTCGTTGACGATCACCGCCACCCGCAGGTTGTCGCGGTTACGCAGCACATGGTTGAGCAGGGTGCTCTTGCCGGCACCTAGAAAGCCGGACAGCACGGTAACGGGGAGACGGTCGGTCATGGCGCAAATACCTCATCAGGGCGTCGGAGCATTCGAAGGATGCCTTTTTCAATGTTATATTATAACAATGCAATTTAGCCAATCGGAGATTGGATGAAAACCTTCGTACTGCTTTCGCTCCTGCTAATTCCTGTCGCGACGGTTCACGCCGCGATGCCGCGCAGTGAGCCTGCCCAATGCACGCGCAGCGCCAACCTGCTGGCCTGCCAAGATCGCGACGGCAATGTGTACAGCGTGCACAGCCAGGGCAACACCCAGTACGTGCGCGGCGTTGAGGTGTTGGGGCAGCGACGCTGGGTGCAAACCAACAGCCTCTATGGGCCGCTGACCTTCTACACGGGCCTGGCCAGCGACGGCGAAGCCTGGGTCGGCTATAGCCGCCGGGTGGGTTGGACCACGCAGAACCGGGTGTCCAGCTCCAGCGGCCAACGCTTCAGCCTGCGTTGCAATCGCCTTGGGGGCTGCGAGTGAGGACTCGGAAAAAGCTATGATGAATGAATCGTTATAATGTAACGTACCGGTTTTTAATTCAGCGATGGTTTCAGCATGAACGCCCTGACCCTTCCCGATATCGCCGCTCAGGCCAGCCAGCAATCCATGCCTCTGGAATGGGTTGGCATGTGCGGCATCGCACTGCCGATCACACTCGACGGCGTTCAGGTACGCGCCAGCGCCGATGCCGGCGTCAGCCTGGATGATGGAGCCTCGCGGGGGATTCACATGTCGCGCCTGTACCTCGCGCTGGAGGCATTCGAGCACGCGGCGTTTTCAGTAGGGTTGGTGCGCCAGGTCCTGGAACGGTTTATCGACAGCCATCAGGGCCTCTCTACCACCGCTTACCTGCGTCTTGGCTTTGAATTGCTGCTCAAGCGGCCTGCGCTGGTCAGCCCGCTGGCAGGCTGGAAGGCTTATCCGGTGAGTGTGGACGCGCGTTTGGAAAACGGAGTGTTCCACGTGGAACTAAACGCACAAGTCGAGTATTCCTCGACCTGCCCATGCTCCGCCGCGCTCGCCCGCCAGTTGATTCAGCAGCAGTTCGTCGATGATTTCGCCAACCGCAGTAACCTCGATCATGCTGCCATCCTGCATTGGCTCGGCACCGCCCAAGGCATCGTGGCAACACCACACAGCCAACGCAGCACGGCCCATCTGCACCTGCGCCTGGCCCCAGGCGAGGAGCAAATGCCCTTTCGACAGCTGATCGACCTGGCCGAGGCAGCTCTCGGCACTGCTGTGCAGACAGCCGTGAAACGAGCCGACGAACAGGCGTTTGCGCTGGCCAACGGGCAGAACCTGATGTTCTGCGAAGACGCCGCGAGGCGCCTGCATCTGGCCCTGCAACCGCTGCCGTGGATCGACGGCTTCAAGCTGCGTGTGGAACATGCCGAAAGCCTGCATGCCCACGACGCTGTCGCGCAAAGCCAATGGCAGTGGCACCTGCGCTGATCAGGTGCGCGGCTTGACCGTGCCGCAATCGTTGCCCAGCCACACCGCACGGGTGTTCATGCTGCCCTTTTGCTCAACACCGGACGCATTGAACGTGCCGCTGACCTTGGTCAGAAATTCCCGATCGCTGAGAAACTGCGCTTCACCGTTGCCTTGAGCCTTGGGGCAACTGAAGGTGAACTTCCACACATTGCCGTTGCGCTCGGTGATCTTCTGCGTGCACCCCGACTGCGGGTCCTGCAGCGGAATGTCGTTGGTCTGAACCTGCTCCTGGGTCAGGCACGAACGCACCCCTTTGCCCCCGACGCTGATGCCTTGCTTGGCCAGGCCACCCTCGATCATTGCGCGCTGCTCGGGCGGCAGGTTCTTCAACTGGCCGAGCATGAATTCCATGTCGGGCAGTGGCTTGCCATCGACCTGCATGTTGCTGCTGGTCAACTCCCACAGGCCCGGTTGCAACATCTGCGCATGCACCAACGGGCTCGCCAGGCCCAGTACCAGTGCCAGCATCGGCAGACGACTTTTCATGTAGTGACTCCTTCAGAATCCGGCCCCAAGCCGGAACACAGCTTAGACGCGTTTTCGTGCTTTCAGTTGCAAGTGCAGGCGCGAACGTGCTCTGTTAGCGGGCAGTGCCCTCGGATAGCAGAATGTGTATGGATTACCACAGCCCTTACTTCTTCGGTTACCTCATCGGTTTGATTCACCTGCTGGGCGTGATTGCCGCCCTGCATGCCGTGTTCACCGTGCGCACTGCCCAAGGTGCAATTGCCTGGGCCATGTCGCTGCTGTTTATCCCCTACTTCACGCTGATTCCGTACCTGGTATTCGGCAGTCGCACCTTCGACGCCTACATCCAGGCCCGCCGCCAGGCCAACCGCGAAATGCACGTGGCCATGGCCGACCTCAACTGGCGCCCCTGGGTGGAAGAGGCGCTGACCGCGCGCAACTCCGAATCCTATGCGGCGCTGCGGGCCATGCCCAAGCTTGGGCGCATGCCGTGCCTGGCCAACAACCAGGTCAGCCTGCTGATCGACGGACAGGCCACCTTCGACGCGATCTTCAAGGCGATAGAAGCGGCCCACGACACGGTACTGATCCAGTTCTTCATCATCCACGACGACGGCATCGGCCGTGAGCTCAAGGCGCTGCTGCTGAGAAAGGCCGCTGAAGGGGTGAAGATCTACGTGCTGTTCGACAGCGTTGGCAGTCACGCCCTGCCCTCCGCCTATATACAGAGCTTGCGCGAAGGCGGCGTGAACATCCGCGCCTTCGCCACCCGCCGCGGTTGGTTCAACCGCTTCCAGGTCAACTTCCGCAACCATCGCAAGATCGTGGTGGTCGACGGCATGCTGGGGTTCATGGGGGGCCATAACGTGGGCGACGAATACCTGGGCGGCAACCCCAGGCTATCGCCCTGGCGCGACACCCATGTGCAGGTCAGCGGCCCGGTGCTGGCCTGCCTGCAGGAATCCTTTGCCGAAGACTGGTACTGGGCGGCGCGCCAGTTGCCGCCACTGATCCTGCCCGACACCTACCCCGACAACGGCGTACTTTGCCAGGTACTGGCCAGCGGGCCGGCCGATCCGCAGGAGACCTGTTCGCTGTTTTTTGTCGACGCCATCCACGCGGCGCGCGAGCGGCTCTGGATCACCAGCCCGTACTTCATTCCCGACGAGGCCGTGTCGGCCGCGCTGCGCCTGGCGGTGTTGCGGGGCGTCGACGTGCGTATCCTGATTCCCTCGCGCCCTGACCACCGTATCGTGTACGCCGCCTCCAGCCTGTTCGCCTTCGAGGCGGTGCAGGCCGGGGTGCGCATGTTCCGCTACGGGCCGGGGTTTCTGCACCAGAAGGTGGTGCTGGTCGACAACGAAGTCAGCGCCATCGGCAGTGCCAACCTGGACAACCGCTCGTTCCGCCTGAACTTCGAAATCATGCTGCTGACCGTAGACCTTGCCTTTGCCGCGCAGGTCGAAGCCATGCTCCAGCACGACTTCGACCAAGCGCGGGAAATCACCCCCGAGGACAGCCAGCAGACGCGCCGCCTGCAACAACTGGGGATGCGCATCGCCCGACTGATCTCGCCGATCCTCTGAGCGCGACTGTCAGCGGTACAGGTCCTCGCGGGTCAGCGGCAGGTCGTGGCCACCATCGGCGAACGGCTTGACTGCCAGAATCTGGTGCAGGTTGATCCAGCCCTTGGCAAAGGCATAGGAGCAACCGGCCAGGTACAGCCTCCAGATGCGCAGGGCCTTTTCCGGCACCAGGCTCGCGGCCTTGTCCAGCTGGCTTTCCAGGCGATCGCTCCACTGCGCCAGCGTCCGTGCGTAATGCAGGCGCAGGCTCTCGACGTCGACCACTTCCAGCCCCGCTTCGCTGATACGCGCACTGATCATCGACAGGTGCGGCAGCTCGCCATGGGGGAACACATAGCGCTCGATGAAATTGCCCGCGCCGCGCCCCACCGGGCGCCCGTCCACATGCTTGGCGGTGATGCCGTGGTTCATCACCAGGCCGCCTTCGCGCACCGCGCCGAACAAGCGCTGGCAGTACAACGCCAGGTTGGCATGCCCCACGTGTTCGAACATGCCGACACTCACCACCTTGTCGAAGCGACCGTCCTGGGGCAGGTCGCGGTAGTCGAGAATCTGCAGTTCCACCTGATCTTCAAGCCCTTCTGCCTTGACCCGTTCACGCCCCAACTTGAGCTGCTCCTTGCTCAGGGTGATGCCGAACACCTTGGCGCCGAACTCACGTGCGGCATAACGTGACAACCCACCCCAGCCACAGCCCACGTCCAGCAGGTAGTCGCCCTGCTTGAGCCGCAGCTTGCGGCACAGGTGCTCGAACTTGTTCTGCTGGGCCTGCTCAAGGGTGTCGCCGGGGGTCTTGAAGTAGGCGCAGGAATACGCCATGTCGCGGTCCAGCCACAGCTGGTAGAAATCGTTGGACAGGTCGTAGTGGTAGGAAATGGCCGCCGCGTCGGTGGCCTTGTCATGCTCGCTGCGCACCGGCTGGTCTTCTTCCTCGTCCGTGAGCAACGCCTGACTGAGCTCGTCGCACACGCGGATGACTTCGCCGATGGTGCCCTCCAGTTCCAGCTTGCCCTCGACGAACGCCGCGCCCAGCTCATCCAGGCTGGGGTGGGTCAACTGGCCGATCAGCTGGGGATCCTTGACCACGATGGTGACCTGCGGCTGGGGGCCGAGATCGAATTCGTGACCATCCCAAAGCTTGAGTCGCAAGGGCAACCGCAGGCTTTGCAGAACAGGTGGAAGTTGCGCAAGCATGAAATGAGCCTCCCGTAATCTTCGGACGTCTGCACAAAAGGGTAGCCCATCCTCAAGAACAGGGAGGCATGCCGGACTATCGTCGTAGACCGGCCGATGCAAAAAGGTAGTGGCATAAATTGTATACAACCTCCAGATCGGCCCCTAACCTTGGCGGCATTGTCGATTCTTCATCCGGGAGTACAACAATGAAAACCTATGATGTCGTGATCATCGGCGGCGGCCCTGGCGGCTACAACGCTGCCATTCGCGCAGGCCAGCTGGGCCTGAGCGTGGCCTGTGTCGAAGGTCGCCCGACCCTCGGTGGCACCTGCCTGAACGTTGGCTGCATGCCGTCCAAGGCCCTGCTGCATGCCTCCGAACTCTACGAAGCGGCTGCCGGCAGCGAGTTCGCCAACCTCGGTATCGAGGTCAAGCCAAGCCTGAACCTGGCGCAGATGATGAAACAGAAGGACGAGAGCGTCGCGGGCCTGACCAAGGGCATCGAGTTCCTGTTTCGCAAGAACAAGGTCGACTGGATCAAGGGCTGGGGCCAGCTCGATGGCGTGGGCAAGGTCAAGGTCACCGATGACCAGGGCGCCGTGACCGAACTGCAGGCCAAGGACATCGTCATCGCCACCGGGTCCGAGCCGACTCCGCTGCCCGGCGTGACCATCGACAACCAGCGCATCATCGACTCCACCGGCGCCCTCGCCCTGCCCCAGGTGCCCAAACACCTGGTGGTGATCGGCGCGGGCGTGATCGGGCTGGAGCTGGGCTCGGTGTGGCGCCGCCTCGGTAGCCAGGTCACCGTGGTGGAATACCTCGACCGCATCTGCCCCGGCACCGACGAAGAAACCGCCAAGACCCTGCAGCGCGCATTGGCCAAGCAAGGTATGAGCTTCAAGCTGGGCAGCAAGGTGACCCAGGCCACGCCGTCGGCCGACGGTGTCAGCCTGACCCTCGAACCGGCCGCCGGCGGCACCTCCGAAACCCTGCAGGCCGACTACGTGCTGGTCGCCATCGGCCGTCGCCCCTACACCCAGGGCCTGGGCCTGCAAACGGTAGGCCTGCAGACCGACAAGCGCGGCATGCTCGAGAACCAGGGCCATCGCACCAGCGTGCCGGGCGTGTGGGTGATCGGCGACGTCACCAGCGGCCCGATGCTCGCCCACAAGGCCGAAGACGAAGCCATCGCCTGCATCGAGCGCATCCACGGCAAGGCCCACGAAGTGAACTACGGGCTGATCCCGGGGGTGATCTACACCCGCCCCGAACTGGCCAGCGTGGGCAAGACCGAAGAGCAGCTCAAGGCCGAAGGTCGCGCCTACAAGGTCGGCAAGTTCCCGTTCATGGCCAACAGCCGGGCCAAGATCAACCACGAGACCGAAGGCTTCGCCAAGGTGCTGGCCGATGCCGAAACCGACGAGGTACTCGGCGTGCACCTGGTTGGCCCGTGCGTCAGCGAGATGATCGGTGAGTACTGCGTGGCCATGGAGTTCTCGGCCTCGGCCGAAGACATCGCCCTCACCTGCCACCCGCACCCGACTCGCTCCGAGGCCTTGCGCCAGGCGGCGATGAACGTCGAAGGCATGGCCATGCAGATCTGACCCCGGTCAGCCTGCACGCTTGATCCGTGCGCCTGAACCGACGGCGACCATCACCGCAGGTTCAGGCACGCACCGGGTCAGGCCTGGGCGGCTTTGGGCTGAGCACCGAAGCGGTCCGCGAGGAACGGCGTCAGGTCCAGCGGCAGTGCCTCCTCATGCAGCACCTTGTCGATCAGCACGCCAGTGATCGCCGAGGTCAGGATGCCGGTGCGAAAGTGCCCACAGGCATTGAGATAGCCACTCACGCTCTGCACCGGGCCGAGAATCGGCAGCTCGTCCGGCGAACCGGGACGCAGGCCTGCCCAGCTGCGTTTGAGGTTGATCTGCGCCAGCTCCGGAATGCAGCGCACCGCGCCCTGTACCAGACCATTGATTTCCGGATAGGTGGTGGTGACGTCGAAGCCCTTGTCTTCGGTGGTGCTGCCGATCAGGATCTCGCCGTTGTCCTTCTGCGCCATGTAGCAATCGGCGGTGGTCAGACAGCCTTGCAGCAGCTTGGGCATGCGCTCGGTGAGCAGAATCTGGCCCTTGACCGGCTTGACCGGAATGCTCAGGCCGGTGGCCATCTCGCTCAGTTCTGCCGCCCAGGCGCCGCCGGCGTTGATCAGGGTCTGGCAGTGAAACTCGCCTTCCACGTCGGTCTTGACCCCCACCACCCGGTCGCCTTGGTGCAGCACGCCGGTGACGTTGGTGTTGAGGAACAGGTCGACGCCGTTCTGCCGCGCACCTTCGGTGTAGGCATCGGCCAGACGGAACGGGCTGACCTGGTGATCGCACAGGAACTCCAGCGCGCCGTGGGCATGGTGGCTGACGGCTGGCTCGGCCTTGCGCAGGGCATCGCGGTCGAGCCAGCGAACCTCGTGGGCCAGGTGCGGGATCTGCGCGACGATATGCTCGGCGTACAGGCGGTCCTCGTCGTCGTAGATCACGTACTTGAGGCCGGTGCGCTCGAACTTGAAGTCCATGCCGTGGCGCTCCATCAGTTCCTGGTGCAGGCCGGGGTACAAGGCATTGGATTGCAGCGCGAAGTCGAAGAACGACTGCGGCAGGATGTGCGGGGTGCTGGAATCGACCGCCACGGCGGCGCCGTTGGCTTCGCGCTTGTGCTTTTGCGACATCATGCGAAAGAAGATCACCCCGCAGCCCAGGCCGACCGATTCGCCGATCGCCCACAACCCGCCCGCCGAGGCGCGGGTAGCGTTGCCGGGGCGCTTGGCGTCGATCAGCGCGATCCTGAGGTTGCCACGCTTGGACAACTGGTAGGCGCAGGAAGCGCCGATCACACCGCCGCCGGCGATGACCACATCATAGGTTCTGTTCATGCTTCAGCTTCCGTGCCGAGGTTCTTGAATGCGGAGAAAGGGATCGGGTCGATGGGGAACCGCGGGCGCAGCCAGCCCACATCGGCACGCCCGGTGGCCTGGCGCAGGCGATCGTTGCAGTAGCCCACGCACATGCGGCCCTGGCAATCGCCCATGCTCACGCGGGTGCGCATCTTCAGCCCGGCCATGTCCTGTACACCCTGCTCCAGGGCGCGGTCGATGTCGCTGCGGGTGACGTGCTCGCAGCGGCAGATGACGGTGTCGGGTGCGGGCAGCGTGATCTGCTCAGTGCCGCGCAGTGTGTAGCGGTCTACCCCGGCACGAAAGCGCTTGATCGCGGCCAGCTTGCCCAGGTAGCGTTCGCGCAGGTCCAGCGCCTGTTCGGGGGTGATGACCTGAGCCTGGTGCAGGATCGACACGGCGGCGATGCGCCCGGTGAGCATCGCGGCTTCGCCACCGCGAATCCCGCCCATGTCACCGGCCAGGTGAATGTGCGGCTCGCTGCTCTGTTGCCACACGTTGCTTTCGGCGCGCAGGTAGCCGTCTTCGTTGAAGCCGTGGGCCAGGCCCATCTGCTGGCTGAGCTGGGTGCGCGGAATGAAGCCGTAGCCCACGGCCAGGGTCTGCGCCGAGACGCGCTGCACACGGCTGATGTCCGGCTGCCAGTTGTCACTGTAGGGGGCCAGGCGCACTTCGGTGAGTTCGCCCTCGCCGTTGGCACCTACCACGCCCCAGCCGTAGTTCATGGGGATACCGTTGAGCTTCAGATAACCGAGCATGCTCAGGCCGTCGAGAAACAGCTGCGGCTTGTTCAGCAGCGCCAGGCTTTCCTTGGCGATCTTGCCGAAGGCACATGCCTCGTACACCCCTTCCACCTTGACCCCGGCCGCGTGCAGCTGGCATGCCACTAGGGGCAGCAGCGGGCCGGTGCCGGCGATGACGGTGGTGCCCAGCGGCTTGACCACGCCGCTCTTGATCTGCAACTGCAGACCGCCCAGCAGCATCACGCCGGGCAGGGTCCAGCCGGGGAACGGCACGTTGCGCTCGTGGCAGCCGGCGGACAGTACCAGGTGGCTGTACTCCACTTCGTGCAGCTGCTCGTCGCTGTCCAGCACCATCAGGCGGTTGCCGCCTTCGCCCCCGACCACACGGGTTTCCAGGCGCACGTCGATGCGCTCGGCACAATCGGCGAACTCTTCGTGCAGGGTGTTCAGCGCGCTGGCATAACGCTTGCCCAGGTAGCCCAGGTCGACGCCGCTGCGCAAAGGGCCGCGATAGACCACCCCGCCCAGACGCGAAGCTTCGTCGAACAGCACGCTGGAGACGCCATGCCGGGCCAGTTCGATGGCAGCCGCCATGCCTGCCGAACCGCCGCCGACTATTACCGGACGCAGGCTCATTCGACACCCTCCACGTCGAAGCGGTTGACCCCGGTTTCGACCTGCATGCCCGGCTTGACGATGGTCTGGCAGGCGCGGCGCTTGGGGCGACCGTTGATCGACACCAGGCAGCAGTGGCACACGCCCATGCCGCAGAAGGCACCCGTGACCTGGCCATGGTCGTTGCGTGCCACCTGGCGCAGGCCCACTGCGTGCAGCACGTTGAGCACGCTTTCGCCTGCCGCGGCCGGTACCGGCCGACCGTTGAGCTCGATGGTCATGTCTGCCCGCGACAGGGGCTGAATATCATGATTGCGGTCCATTGACTGCATTGCGTTTCATCCTTGAAAAGAGTGGCAGGAACCCACCACGGTAAGCCATGGAGGCGCATTCGACATTGATCCAGGCCAGAAAACTGGGTTTCGACTTGTTGCCGGAATGCTGTGGAGATGTACTGCACTTGGTACCATCACCACATTTACATGACGACATGATGACGAACGCCCCCGTGAAACGTATCTATCGCTGGTTGCAGCACCCTCGCGCTTCGCTCGCCGCCCTGTTCGGGCTGCTGGTGGTGGTTCCTGTATGCCTGCGCGTGGCGAACGGCTGGGCCGATCCGCTGGGGTACCTGTCCGACGTGGGCCTCGGTGGAGCACTGGTCGTTCTGCTGTACCGTCGTCCGGTATGGCTGGCAGTGCCCGTGGTGCTGGCGTGGGGAGCGCTGAGCCTGGCCAGTGCCGAGCTGGTGGCCGCAGTAGGCCGATTGCCGACCCCGGCCGACCTGCACTACCTCACCGATGTGCAGTTCATGGAAAACTCCGCCGGTGGCAGCCTGGCCAACCCTGGCTTCGCCATTGCCCTGGGGCTTGGCCTGCTGTTGTGGCTTGCGACCCGCTGGGCGGCCCGGGCCAGACCCGTCGCGCCATTGCCGCGGCACCTGTGGGCGGTGCCCGTGACCTGCCTGCTGGTGCATGCCGGTACCCAGGCCTGGGAACCTGCCGAAGCGGACGAGTGGCAGGTGTTCAACCTGCCACATCAATTGCTGGCGGTAGGCGTGGGTGAAAGCCAGGCGCGTATCGAAGACTGGCTGGAGGCCGATGTGGTCGACCCACCCGTGGCCATGGCCGGCCTGACCCGCCTGGACCTGAGCGGCAAGCCGCTGCTCGACGCGCCCGGCAGCGCGCGCAACGTGCTGGTGGTCGCGCTGGAAGGCATCCCGGGGGCTTACCTGGACATCAACCGACGCACCCTCAACCCCGCCTACCAGGAACACCTGATGCCCAAGCTGAGCGCCTGGGCCGAACGCGGCATGAACACCCCCGACTATGTGCTGCATACCCACCAGACCATCCGTGGCCTCTACGCCATGCTGTGTGGCGACTACGACAAGCTCGACAACGGTACCCCCAAGGGGGTCGAGATGCTGACGCAGAACCAGCGCAACCAGGAATGCCTGCCGGCGCAATTGCGCGAACATGGCTTCAGCACGCACTACCTGCAGGGTGCCGGGCTGCGCTTCATGGCCAAGGACAAGATCATGCCGCACATCGGCTTCGATACCACCCTGGGCCTGGACTGGTTCAAGAACCCCAACTACCTGGACTTCCCGTGGGGCAAGGACGACAAGGCGTTTTTCGAAGGCGCGCTGGACTATGTCGGCCAACTGCAGAAGCAGCCTGAACCGTGGATGCTCACCCTGCTGACCGTGGGCACCCACCAGCCCTATTCCGCGCCGGCGGAGTACCTCGAACGCTACGCCACGCCCAAGCAGGCGGCAGTGGCCTACCTCGACGACGCTGTGGATAACTTTCTGGCGGGGTTGGAACGTCAGGGGGTACTCAAGGACACCCTGGTGGTGATCACCTCGGACGAATCCCATGGCATCGACGGTGTACGCCTGGCGTCTTCGTGGGGCTTCAACCTGATGCTGGCGCCCGAGCAGGCACAACTGCCACAGGTGAAATCCGGCGTGTACGGTCACGTCGACCTGACCGCATCGGTGCTCGACTACTTCGGCTTCCCGGTGCCCAACGCCCTCAGCGGGCGTTCGCTGCTGCGCGACTATGACAACGGGCGTGAAATCATGTCGTTCACCAACGGCAAGCTGCGCTATCACGATGGCAATGCCACCTTCACCGAATGCGATTTCCAGCAGCGCTGCCGGTCGTATGCCAGTACCGGCTTCATTGCCGAACGCGCCAACCTGACAGATCGCTTCCGTGGCCAGCGGGCACGCCAGGTGCAGGCGCGCGCCAGCGCACTGGACCAATCAGTGATGGGCTCACCGCTGAACCAGCACTACCAGTTTGGCAGCGCGACAGTGATCCCGCTGCAGCCGCAGATCAAGGATGACTGGGCCGACAACCTGATCGGCGCGCAGTACCTGGAGATGCCCAAGGGCTCGCACACCCGGGTACGCCTGACGGTACGCTCGGCCGACCCGCAGCAGAACGCCTATATCGTGCTCAAGACCAAGGAGTTCGAGCAGGAGGTGCTGGTGGGGCTACCTACCGAGGAGATGCTGGTCACGCCGGATCAGCCCCTGGAAATGGAGTTCACGTTCGACAACAACGAGTCGCGCAAGGCGTTCTCGTTCCACCTGCTGGGGCATGGGTTGGGGGCGGTCGAAGTAAGCGACTTCAGTGTGGTGACCGAAGCGCCGGGGCAGATTGATGAGCTGGATGAAACGCTGGCGCGGTTGAACGGCAAACCCAGTTGATTCCCTGATTGTCGGTGGACAGTTCACCGGCCTTCAGCGCACAACGCGGCTGTTCAACCAGCAGAAGCGGCTGCCCGCTTTTTCCGGTGTGAAGCGTGGCGCTGGCCGACGCTGTGATGGCCTGAGCAGCGGCCGCACGGGTGTGCGGGGCAAGCAGGATCCGGGAAGGCGAACCTTCCCGGATTCTTTGGCGGTGTGGAGTGCTGGATTTAGAGAATTAAAACTGTCGCAAAGAGGCCCAGTTTCCGTGGCCTTCAGCCCGATTCGGAGTAAACGCAAAACTGTCGCGAGCCCCCAAAACCGTTGACTCGGACAAATGCGCCAGAGAATAAAAACTGTCTAGCCCAGTAATGACGGGCCTTACAGCCACCTCTGAGATTTCAGGAGTGGATGTCCTGCCCGCTATTCGGGTTGAACCCAGCAGCCCGGGCTCTCACTGTCGAAGAAATCGACGTCAACTGGCCCCAGGTCATCCTGAATGATTTGGTAAGCCATGTTGCAATAAGGCTGATATCCCCGAAAGACTGAGACGGCTACGCGCTCAATGCCCGTCCCCTTCATTCGCTTGAGCAAATGCCTGTCGTGCTCCCCCAAGCCCCAACCGAACAGTGTCAGTGTCTTCCGGGGCGCCGTAAGCACCTCTCGATAGACAGTCGACAGGTAGTAGCTATTTTGAATCGAAGCTACCTTCTGACGCATGGTTCCTTCACTGACAAACAGCGGTACCACACGCTCGTTTTTCCACTCCTGAAGAATGGCTTCCAGCAAGCCGCCGCCCAATGCGCGGATCTTGAACTCTTCCTCTATGTTGTTGCGGCATAAAGCTAAGCTGCCATGGGGGTAGAACACCAACGTATTCACTCGCTCCTTGTACAGCTTCCGGAATCGACGCCAGTCGTCATCGAATACCCCGCCATCGACGAAGCAGTCTTTGAACATATGGCCGTCCGGGATGTTGAGACCATAGGCCACCGTCCAGTAAACCAGCAGGTCATAGTTTAGCGACAAGACCGTGTCGAACTCCTTCAGATACCGGTACATGTTCGGCAGATGATCGGTGATCTGGTGATATTCAGGGTGAACATCCCGCACTGCCTGGATCAGGCAATCCCGGACGCGCACGTAGGCTTCGTGGGTACGCTGATCTGGGATCTCCAACGATTTGTTGACGTTGGATGCTTGCCAGACGACCCGCAGAATTAGCTCAAAATCTTCTGTCTCAAAAAACTCGAACAGACGCGCCACGTCGTTCTGGAGCAGCTCATTTTCCCTGACATGTTCTAGCAGTGAGCGGTACGCAAAACTCTGCGACACAGCGATACTCGCGCCGTTGCCCAACAAGATGGTACCGCGCTGATAATGCTGAGCTATTTCTGCCCATGGCTTTACGGGGTATGGCATAGAGGCCACCTTCGAGTTGTGATCGCAGGATCATATCTCTGATGGTTCCATCGAGTCTTCTAGGCCGCCGACGTGTCTTCGCAACACGCTAGCTCAGATTCAAGCCCTGGTGACGAAACGCTCAGCGGCCGCTCAAATGGACCCTTCAAAATGGACCTCATGTTCTAACGCGGCATCGGGATTTGGGATAAGAAGCTTGTAGGAGCCTCAGGCCGACAACCCTCGCCACCGAAATCAAACCGCCAATATCCCACGTCATGCCACGCACCGAGTTTGAACCCGACCTGCGAAAACGTACCGATGTGCTGAAAGCCGAGTCGCTCATGGAGACCCACGCTTCCTTCGTTCGGTAAAGAAATACCCGCGTATGCAGAACGATATCCTAGCTGCTTCAGAACCGGCAGGAGAACGTCATAAAGCTGCCGGCCAATCCCACTCCGACGCTGCCCCTCTGCAACGTAGACGGTCACATCTACCGCCCACCGATATGCCGCTCGCGCTCGATGCTGGCTAGCATAGGCATAACCGACCACCCGACCTTGCTGCACAGCCACAAAATATGGATAGGTATGAAGCGTCGTCTCGATACGCTGGCGCATTTCTTCCGCGCTCGGCGCTACCTCTTCAAACGAGATGGCAGTGTGGAGCACAATCGGAGCGTAGATAGCCTGTATGGCTGCAGCGTCTTCTGGACCAGCAATACGAATCTCGATTCCGCTAT
Organism: Pseudomonas palmensis; assembly: GCF_049942755.1. NCBI lineage: Bacteria > Pseudomonadati > Pseudomonadota > Gammaproteobacteria > Pseudomonadales > Pseudomonadaceae > Pseudomonas > Pseudomonas palmensis. The sequence continues at coordinate 2,272,405 of NZ_CP187958.1, read as the reverse complement.
GCATCCGGCTGCTCCAAGCTGTTCAGGTATTCCACTACTTCGTTTACGGTGCTGCGCGCGGTACGGGTGACGCCGATCAGCGTCGCCGAGGCCAGGGCGGTCCAGTCGCCATATCCGACCAGCCAGAGGCGCGGCTCGCGAATAGAGCGCGACCCGTCAACCTCGACCTTACCGCTGTCATCCAGCACGTCCAAGTCCCGCAAGTGATCCAGAGCCGGCCGGAAACCGGTACACCAGATCACCGCATCGACCTGGGTTTTCTCACCATTGGGCCAGACGACCCCGTCAGGCGTGAATGAGACAAAAGGCCTTACAGACCGTAGGGCTCCTCGCTCGCGGGCCCGGACCACCGGGGGCACCATGACTATATCGCCAAGCCCGCCGACCGGTACGTTGATAACACGGCCCTCCTGTTGAGCCTTGAGGCGCTCGGTAGCCCGCTCGAACAGCACCCGGCCATCGACATCATCAGGCAGAAACGCCGGCTCCTCCGTGGTTACCCACGTTGCGTCGGCGACCTCGGACAGCTCCGCATAGATTTGCGCCCCCGAGTTGCCACCACCAACGACCAGCACGCGCTTTCCTTGGAAAGCCTCTGGTGACTGATAATGGGCGGAGTGAATTTGCTGCCCCCCGTACAGCTCTATCCCCGGATAAACCGGAACATAGGGTTTGCTCCAAGTCCCCGTTGCGCTGATGACGGCACGGGCTTCCCAGTCGCGGTCCTTCGAGCGAACACGAAGGCCACGCCCGGTTCGCTCCACCGCCGTAACGCTGACGGGGCGAACGATAGGAAACCCGTAGCGCGCCTCGTACTGCTCCAGATAGCTGACCACGTGATCCCTATCGGGATTACCTTCGGTGACTAGCGGCATCGGCCAGCCCGCGATCGAGCTCCATGCTGAGGGTGAGAATAGCGTCAGCGAGTCCCAGCCATGGCGCCACGCCCCGCCCGCAGCCTCTTCGGCGTCGAGCAGCAGAAACGACAACTTGGCCCGCTTGAGAAAATAGGCCACCGTAAGCGCGGACTGCCCGCCGCCAATCACGATGACATCGAGTAGTTCGCCGTCGGTGGCCATGGTCTCTCCTGTCTGGCTGGAGCGCTCAGTCTTCGCCGAATTGGTTGATGTAGTTGATGTGCGCAGGCTTCTGAATCGCCCGTGGGCGAAGCTCCTGCACCCAAGCGATCGCCTCGCGACGCGGCATTCCGGATTCGATCAGCAGACGGGCAGCGAACAGCCCGGTGCGACCGGAGCCGCCCTTGCAGTGGATGGCCAGGGCCTTGTTGGAAGCGAGCAAATCGTCTAACTGGTGGCGAATCTCCCCCAACCGAGCCTCGAAGGTTTGATCAGGAGCCTGATCATCCTCGATCGGCAACTGGTACCACTCCAACCCATACTGCCTGGCCGCGACGCCAAGCTCACCAACGCCGTTTTCCTGAAGCTCTGTATCCGACATCAGGGTAACCAGCGCCACGGCGCCAGCCTGCTTCAGCGTCTTCAGGCTTTCAGCAAGATCGCTGGCCTGGGTGCCCGGGCAGGGTGTGAAAATTAGCGCTCCTGGGGCATGGGGCAGCGATTTCATCGAGTAGGGATGTGACATGCTCATGACCTCAAATGGACCGCAGATTGACTCGCTTGGACAGCTCTTCCGCCGACTCCTTGCGCTCGGAGTAGCGATCCACCAGGTAATCCTGGCGGTCGCGCAATAGCAGCGTGAACTTGGTCAGTTCTTCCATCACATCAACCAGCCGGTCATAGAAGGAAGAAGGTTTCATGCGCCCGGCATCATCGAACTCCAGGAAGGCTTTTGGAACCGACGACTGGTTAGGGATAGTGAACATGCGCATCCAACGGCCCAGCACGCGCAATTGGTTCACCACGTTGAACGACTGCGAGCCACCACAAACCTGCATCACCGCTAATGTCTTGCCCTGGGTCGGACGTACGGCGCCCATGGCCAAAGGTACCCAGTCGATCTGCGCCTTAAAGACTGCGCTCATAGAACCGTGACGCTCGGGCGAGCACCACACCTGGCCCTCGGACCATTGCATCAGCTCGCGGAGTTCCAGCACCTTCTCGTGGGAGTCCGGAGCGTCATCCGGGAGCGGCAGGCCGGAAGGGTCGAAGATACGGGTTTCGGCGCCGAACTCTTCCAGCAGGCGCGCAGCTTCCTGGACCATCAAGCGGCTGAATGAGCGTTCGCGGGTCGATCCGTACAGCAGCAGGATGCGTGGTTTATGCGTGGAGGGATCCTTCGGCTCCAGACGCTCCAGCGACGGCAGATCGATCAGTTCTGGCTGGATATTTGGCAGGTGGTCGTTCATTTCAGTCTCCATTGATCCAGGGCCTACAGCGCGCCGATGCGAGCAAGTTCGGCTTTCAGTTCGTCCTGGCTCAGTTGCGAGAAGGGCAGCGCAATGAAAGCGCGCACGCGCTCATCGATCTTCGCAAGTGTGGTCTGGAAGGCTTGTTCGATTTCCGCCTCACTGCCGGTAACCGCCGAAGGGTCGGCCAGGCCCCAGTGGGCTTTGAGCGATGGACCGAAGAAGATCGGGCAGGCTTCGCCGGCAGCTCGATCGCACACGGTGACGACTATGTCGGGAGGAGAGCTCTCGAAGACATCCGAGGCCTTGCTTGAAAGACCAGCGGTGGGGATACCGGCGGCTTCCAAGGTCTTCAGCGCCCGCTCATTGACCTTGCCGCTTGGGAAGCTACCCGAGCTCACAGCTTCCATACCCTCGGGGGCCAGATGATTGAACAGCGCCTCGGACAGGATGCTGCGGCAGCTGTTGTGGGTGCACATGAACAAGACTTTCATCAGATATCTCCGGTTCAAAAGCTCAGGCGTATGGCCAATGCGGCCAAGGTGGCAAGCAGGATCGGCAGCGTCAGGACGATACCGGTGCGGAAGTAGTAACCCCAGGTGATAACGATGTTTTTGCGGGCCAGCACGTGCAGCCACAGCAAGGTGGCCAGGCTGCCGATTGGGGTGATTTTCGGACCGAGGTCACAGCCGATGACGTTGGCGTAGATCATGGCCTCACGCACGATGCCAGTGGCCTCGGCGGAATGGATCGACAAAGCTCCTACCAGTACAGTGGGCATGTTGTTCATGACCGACGACAGGCCAGCGGCGAGCAGCCCCGTCCCGAGGGATGCGCCCCAGACCCCGTAGCCGGTGAAGACATTGAGGATCTGCGTCAGGTAGTCGGTGAGGCCGGCATTACGCAGGCCATAGACCACCAGGTACATGCCAAGCGAGAACACCACGACCTGCCAAGGCGCGTCCTTGAGCACCTTGCGGGTTGAGATCACGTGCCCATGCGCAGCGATCAGGTAGAGGATCAGCGCACAGGCAGCAGCGATGGCGCTGATCGGAACGCCCAGCGGCTCGATGGCGAAGAAGCCGACCAGCAACAGCGCAAGCACCCACCAGCCGGCAACGAACGTCGCCTTGTCGCGGATAGCGGCTTCGGGAGCCTTCAGTTGGTCGAGTTCATAGGTTCGCGGCAGGTCCTTGCGGAAGAACCACAGCAGCATTCCCAGCGTGGCGGCGATACTGACCAGGTTCACCGGCACCATGATCGAGGCGTACTCGCTGAAACCGATGCCAAAGTAGTCGGCGGAAACGATGTTCACCAGGTTGGACACCACCAGCGGCAGGCTCGCGGTATCGGCGATAAAACCTGCTGCCATGACAAATGCCAACGTCGCCGCCGGGGAAAAACGCAGGGCAAGCAGCATGGCGATAACGATCGGCGTCAGGATCAGCGCTGCGCCATCATTGGCGAATAACGCCGACACTGCTGCTCCCAGGAGAATGATGAAAGCGAACAGCTTGCGGGTACTGCCGTTGCCCCAGCGGGCCACATGCAACGCTGCCCATTCGAAGAAACCCGCCTCATCCAGCAAAAGGCTGATGATGATGACAGCGATAAACGTTGCGGTGGCGTTCCATACTATCTGCCACACCACTGGGATATCAGACAGATTCACTACGCCCGCCAGTAGCGCCACGACCGCCCCTAGACCAGCGCTCCAGCCCACCCCCAGACCCTTTGGCTGCCAGATCACCAGAACGATCGTTGCGAGAAAAATCAAAAATGCGATGAACATGGCTCAACTCAGTCAGCGAAGTGAAAATCAAGCACAAGCAGCAGGGCTTTGTGGACGCTCGCCCATTTCAGCAAGGCGCACAGCATCGGCGCTTAGCCACTGGGCGTTTGCATCGACAACACTCTTGAGCATCATCTGCACCCATTCTGGCAAGGACGGATTGAGGCGGTAATACACCCATTGTCCCTGCCGCCGGTCCATGAGGATTCCGGCTTCTCGCAATTGAGCAAGATGCCGAGAAATCTTCGGCTGGCTGAGGTCGAGTGCGCAGGTCAACTCACATACGCATAGCTCGCCTTCACTGGCGATCAGCAAGGTCATCCGGGCTCGTGTTTCGTCAGCGAGACATTTAAAAACGATGGGGGGGGTTAGGGTTTCCCGCATTTGACCTCCTGGGGAACGCAGCACGGGCGGCTCATATCTGGAGGCTCGAATATATGACCATTCAGATATACGGTAAAGCAGATATTAATTCACTGACCAGATGACCGAGTCACAGTAGGAGGCAAAATCCAGGGTTCGCGCCCTTATCCGGATATTGATTCCCTTCCCATCGAGTCCACGATGAACCACCCTGAGATGTCTCTCCGATTGCTTGGTGCCGATCAGATCCAGGGGTTGGATGAGTATCTTTCCGCAGCCGGCTTGCCTACCCCGGACCTTCTGCAGCACGACCGCATGTTCTATTCCTTTCACCGTGGAGAAACGGAACTGGGATATGGGGCATCGAAGGATGGCCAGGCTCGTCTAATTCGTTCGCTGGTTGTGGATCCTGGGAAAGAGGATCCGGGGTCGGTACCTTGCTGCTTAGAGCACTTGAACGCATAGCCGAAGCCGACGGGGCTTAAAGCCTCTGCGGACCACAATTGCGCCCGATTTATTCGAGGCTCGGGGATATGAGCGCAGAGAGCGATCCCTAGCCCCTAGGGTGATTTCCAACTCCGCAGAGTTTGAAAAGCTCTGTCCCGTGTCGGCTTTACCTTAGGCACCCGCAAACTGTCTATGAGGGAATAGCGCTGTCAACCCAGCACAGCCTTACAAAGATGTAATGCCTGGATCACATGGATGACAGCTACCGGGCCTTAGGCTGCAGTCATGTTTTCATGGAGTAATTGAAATGATCAAAGCCAAATGCATCGCCGGCCTACTTCTCTTAATCGCCTCCTCATCCGCTTTTTCCGAAGGAGGTTCTGATCGTTTGCACGGAAAAATGATTCAGGCGAATGAGCAGGCTATGCGTGCATACGCAGCGGCCAATGGAAAAAAGCCACCTGAGGTGATCCATTATCGCTATGGAATGAAGCTGGACGTGGCGAGAGTCATCAGCAGGACTTCGACCAACGGCAGCTGCGACGTGATGCCGGCACAGATGAATTACGAGGACTCAACAGGAGAGCTGAAAATCCTTGAATATCGCACTGCCGGAATTAACTGCAGGGGTCAAAACTGACCGAAGCACAGGTTAATTCTTGAAGTCAGCTGATCACCAGTAGCGCCAGCTGATCGGCCGCCAGGGGGCTTGTGATCGACCGACCGAGGTCTTCCCTAAGTACTTTGCAAAAGAACGACGGTCGGTCGAAATTAATTAGGCAGCCATTGCTTCGCAGGATTGTGCGCAGGCCAAACAGGCTTGTGCGCAATGCTGACAGTGGTCTGCCGTGTGCTTACTGCACTCCTCCCCGCAGGCGCGGCAAATCCTGGCGCACAACGCACAAAATTCCTTGGCGAGCATGCTTTCTCGTGCCATCAAGGTAGCCGCCAGCCTGCACATATCTGCGCAATCCCTGTCCAACTTGATGCAGTCAGCCATCATTTTTACGTCCTGCTCTTGCAGGCAGGCTGACGCGCAGCCTTCACAGGCCAGCGCACAGCGCAGGCATTCCGAGATGCATTCATCAAAGCTACTGTTCATGATCATATCTCCGGTATCGGGTCGATGTGATGCCAGTGCACCGTCTCATGACGGTATGTAGCGTTCGACCTGAGGGGTTCCTGAAGATTGATTACATTTCTGTAAGCTTGTCCGAATCATCTCAGTATGAAGGCGTGCCCGATCATTCAAGGCTTTTCAATCACTGCTTCTGGATGCTCACGATTTTCGCGGAGCTTCCCTCCATGCGGAACCCAAATTTCACCTTGTCGCCTACGTTCAAGCCCTTCAGCTGTGCAGGCTCAGATTGGAAGCCCATGGTCATCGCCGGCCATTTGAGCTCTGCTACCGGGCCGTGCGCTAAGGTGATTTTCCCGCTTTGAAGATCCAGCGCCTTTATTGTCCCCTCAGCATGCGCAGTGGGAGCCGCCTGGCTCCCTTGGCCCCCCTCGGCGGAGGCTGGCATTTTCTTCATGTCCATACCATCCATGTCCTGGGCATGCACACTGGTGGCAAAAGCGGTGACCAGGCCTGCGATGACAATTAGCTTTTTCATTGGATTTCTCCTGAGAGGTTGGGGGTAGTTACAGCAAGTTCGCGGCGACGGATCAGCCAGTACGCCGCAGGGATTACAAAAAGGGAAAGCAAGGGGGCGGTGAGCATGCCGCCCACCATGGGAACCGCGATGCGGCTCATGACCTCGCTGCCGGTACCGCTGCTCCAGAGGATGGGCAGCAAGCCTGCAACGATGACCGCCACAGTCATTGCCTTGGGCCTGATGCGTTGCACCGCGCCCTCACGGATCGCGTCGAGCAGCGCTGTTCGTGTGGTTTCGCCTTTGGCTTGACGCTCAGCCCAAGCGTTATTCAGGTAGATGAGCATGATCACTCCGAACTCCGCCGCTACGCCGGCCAGGGCAATGAAACCAACGCCTGTGGCCACCGACAGGTTGTAGCCCAGCAGGTACAGCAGCCAAACGCCTCCGGTCAGCGCGAACGGTAGTGTGCCCATGATGAGCAACGCCTCACCGAGGCGCCCAAAGGTCAGGTAGAGCAGCACGAAGATGATGGCCAGCGTCGCCGGCACCACCCAGGCCAGACGGGCATTCGCCCGCTCCAGGTATTCGAACTGGCCGGAGTAGCTCAAGCTCATGCCTGGATCGAGCTTCACCTCGCTGATGATCGCCTGACGAAGGTCTGCCACAACAGACGATAGATCCCGGCCGCGCACATCGATGTACACCCAACCCGAGGGGCGAGCATTCTCGCTCTTAAGCATGGGCGGGCCATCAGCGATACGTATGCGGGCCACGCTGCCGAGCGTCAGCTGACCGCCCTGCGAGGTGTAGATCGGCAGCTGACGCAACGCCTCCACGGAATCACGCCATTCGCGTGGATAGCGCACGCTGATGGGATAGCGGGCCAAGCCTTCAACCGTTTCTCCAATGGTTTCGCCACCAATGGCGCCAGCCACGAGGGCCTGTACGTCGGTGATGTTCAGACCGTAACGGGCAGCGGCATGGCGATCGATATCCAGATCAATGTAGCGGCCACCAGTCAAACGCTCCGCCAGCGCCGAAGTCACTCCAGGAACCTTTTTCGCTGCCCGCTCCACAGCGAGGGTAGCCCGGTCTATCTGGTCTAGGTCGCTGCCGGCCACCTTGACGCCTATTGGGCTCTTGATACCGGTGGCCAGCATATCGATGCGGTTGCGGATGGGCGGGATCCAGATGTTGGTCAGCCCAGGCACACGCACAGTGCGATCAAGCTCCTCGATGAGCTTCTCCGTGGTCATTCCTGGACGCCACTCACTCTTGGGCTTGAGCCGAACGATGGTCTCGAACATCTCCAGCGGTGCCGGGTCGGTAGCGGACTCGGCGCGGCCGGCTTTACCAAAGACACTGGCCACCTCGGGAACAGTTCGAATCAGACGATCCGTTCGCTGCAACAGCTCTGAAGCTTTCTGCGCCGAGAGTCCAGGCAAGGCTGAAGGCATGTAAAGCAGATCACCTTCATCGAGCGGAGGAAGGAACTCGCCCCCAAGATGATTCAAGGGCCACAGACTGCTGAGCAGGATGAGCAATGCTCCAGCGAGGGTAACCAGAGGCCGGCGCAGGACGACCTCTAATGCCGGACGGTACAGCCGGATGAGGCCCCGGTTGAGCGGGTTGCGCTGTTCCGCAGGCAGTGGCCCTCTGATCCAGTACCCCATCAGCACCGGAATCAGGGTCACCGATAGCGCAGCCGCCGCTGCCATTGCGTAGGTCTTGGTAAAGGCCAGGGGTGCGAAGAGACGCCCTTCCTGGGCTTGCAGCGTGAACACCGGGATGAACGATAGCGTGATGATCATCAGGCTGAAGAATAGTGCCGGTCCTACCTCGACGGCCGCCTCTGTCATTACCCTCCAATGCGCTTCGCCTCGCAAGGGTTGACCAGGATGCCGGGCATGCCAAGCCTCAACACGTTTGTGGGCGTTCTCGATCATGACCACGGCAGCGTCCACCATTGCACCGATGGCAATAGCGATTCCGCCAAGGGACATGATGTTGGCATTGATACCCTGATGACGCATGACAATCAGCGCAATCAAGATTCCCACGGGAAGCGACACGATAGCCACCAACGACGAGCGCAGGTGCCAGAGAAACGCTGCGCATACCAACGCCACTACTACGAATTCCTCGATCAGCTTGTGACTGAGGTTCTCCACGGCACGGTCGATCAACTGGCTGCGGTCGTAGACGGTGACAAGCTCCACCCCGGCTGGCAGGCCTTTCTTCAGGGTTTCTAGCTTGGCCTTGACGTGCCCGATGGCCTCACGAGCATTCTTCCCGCTGCGCAGGATCACCACCCCTCCTACGGCTTCGCCGAGGCCGTCCAGTTCGCCTATGCCTCTGCGGGCTTCCGGACCTATCTGCACCGTAGCGACGTCGCCTAATGTCACCGGCACGCCCTTGGTAGCCAGTCGCAGCGGTATCGCTCTGAAATCATCCAGCGATCGCAGGTAGCCGGCCGCACGTACCATGAACTCCGCTTCGCCCTGCTCCAGTACACCGCCACCGGTCTCCTGGTTGGCCTTGCCTATAGCCTCAACCACCTCAGCCTGGGTGATACCGAGGCTGGCCATGCGCAGCGGATCGAGGACGACTTGGTACTGCTTGACCATACCGCCGATGGTGGCTACCTCAGCGACATCCGGCAGGGTCTTGAGCTCATAGCGCAGGAACCAGTCCTGCAGGCTGCGCAGTTGCGACAGGTCATGGCCGCCGTTGCGATCGACCAACGCATACTGATAAATCCAGCCCACTCCGGTGGCATCCGGGCCCAGTACCGGCTTGGCTGCCTCAGGTAATCGCGATTGCGCCTGGCTCAGGTACTCAAGCACCCGTGAGCGCGCCCAATACAGATCGGTGCCGTCCTCGAACAGCACGTAGACGAAGCTGTCACCGAAGGCGGAGAAACCGCGTACCGTTTTGGCCCCCGGAACCGAGAGCATGGTTGTGGTCAGCGGATAGGTCACCTGATTCTCAACGATTTGGGGAGCCTGGCCTGGGTAGGACGTGCGGATGATCACCTGCACGTCCGACAGGTCGGGCAAGGCGTCGATTGGCAGGCTACGCACCGAGACGAAGCCCCATGCCACCAGAAACAGCGTGGCGAGGAGCACCAGCACACGGTTGCCTACCGACCAGCGGATCAGTTTGGCAATCATGGTTGGCCCTCCACCACGTTGATCTGCTCAACTACCATGCCCTCGTCGCGTTCGCGTATGCCAAAGCGAATCTGCGCACCGACCTTGAGGCCATCAAGGAGAGACTGATCAACCACAGGAAAGGTCATGGTCATCCCTGGCATGCCCAGGGTGATGAAAGGACCGTGGGCAACGGTGAGCTGGGTGCCGTCTATCTGCACGACACGGCCATCCGCTTCATGCAGGGCTGGCCCCGCATTAGGCTGACTATCCTGCGCCGTCGCCGCCTCGATGCCTTTCAAATTAGCGTCGGAGTCCAACAGGAATTGCCCGGACGCGACGATGCGCTGTCCTGGCTGAAGGCCCTGCAACACCGCAACTTTCCCTCTGCTCTCCTGGCCCAACACGACTTCCACCGGCCGGAAGCGACCACCGTCTTCAGCCAGCATCAACAGGTCTCGCTTGCCGGTGCGGATGACCGCCTCGGCAGGCACCAAGAGGCTTTGCTCGGAAGACTCGCCGGGATGGAGAGCCACTTGAGCGGTCATCCCAGGACGAAGCCGTCCATCCGGGTTGGGCAACTCGATACGCAGGCGCAACGTGCGGCTCTGCAAATCGGCATCGGCGAGCAACGCGGTCAACTTGCCCGGTATGGGATCGCCTGGGAACGCTGGCAATTGCGCCCGCACAGGCTGGCCTTCGCGAAGACCTTGAGCCTGGGCTTCCGGCACAGCCGCTTCCAGCCAGACGTTGGCCACTCCATTGATCCTCGCCAAGGTAGCCCCCGGCGTCAACGTCATTCCGGGTCGCAAATCGAGAACCTGGATGACTCCGGCCGTGGGTGCGGAGAGTGTGACCGAGAGCTGCACCTTCCCAGTGCTCGCGACCCGGTTGATCAGGTCGGCCGGCATGCCGGCGAGCACAAGCCGCTGTCGTGCCGCCGCCGTCAGCTGCGTGTCGCCGGAATGCCGCAGCGCCAGGTATTCCTCCTGCAAACCAGCCCACTCCGGGGTTAGCACATCGGCTAGAGGAGCCCCTTTGGCAACGATGTCGCCCGTCGCTCGACCATAGACGCGCTCGACGTAGCCGCCAGTCCGGGCCTGCAATACGCTGAAGTCGCGTTCGTCGAACGTTAGAACGCCGCTCACACTCAGGGTCCGTTCTAGCCGGCCAGCCGTCACCGTCGCCAATCGAATCCCAAGGTTTTGCTGGAGCCCAGCCGAGACCTGAACCGCAGGCTGCTCCTCGCCAGCCGTGTCATCCGAATACTTGGGCACGAGCGGCATGTCCATGAACGGCGATTTTCCGGGCGCCGGGAAGTGCTGCTGGGGATACATCGGGTCATACCAGTACAGCGCTTTTTTTTCCTCACCTACTGGCTGGGATGAGGAATACGCACCTCTTCCACCTAGCCAGAAGCCCGCGCCTATCCCAATAGCAAGGGCAGCAGCCACGAGCAAACCAATCGACCTATTCCTCATGCCCGCACCTCTCCATAAACGAAATGCAGACGCGCTGCTGTTGCCGCCAACTGTCCTTGCAGGTCCACATCCTGTAGCAGCGCTTCCACACGCTGCCGGCGTGCCGACAGCACTTCACTCAACGGCGAATTACCGGCGCGGTAGTCCGCCAGAGCGAGGCGTACCCGGTCCTCGGCCAGGGGCAAAAGTGTTTCGCGACTGCGCCGTACAGCCCGTTGCAAGCGTTGGTACTCGGCAAGGTCTGTTTCAAGCTGAGCTTGATGCTCGCGCAGGGCAGCGTCCTGCTCATTTTCCAATTGGCGAACTTGTGCGCGTCGTGCCGCAATCATTGGGTCTTGCCGGGAGCTGGTGAACAACGGCAACTGGAAGCTGACTTGCAGGCTGACCATGTTGCTGAAGTCCGGACCACGGCGCTGATAATCCACCCCCCAGGACCAATCCGATTTCTTTTCCGCCTGAGCCTGGTGTACCTGGGCTTGAGCCTCGCGTGTCATGGCGTTGTAGGTATTGAGCTCCGGATGGGCATGGACGGAGTGCAAGTATTCAGCTGCATCTACAGGCCAGACAGGGAACGTCGGCGCGCCCACTTCGGCGTCCTGCCCAATCCAGCGCTTCAGCGCGGCTCGCGCCTGAGCTGACTGACTCAACAGAACGTCTTTCTGCTCGTCCAACTGTGCCAATTCCTGTTTGGGAGCCAACGTATCGGCCGTTGAGCCTGCGCCTCCGGCCAGGCTGGCCCGCACCGTGGAAGCCAGCAGCTGGTTTTCTTTGTAGAAGGCGTCGAACTGTTCAAGCTTTCGCTGCACGGTGTATGCAGCCACCCAAGCCTGTGCGGTTGCCGCCCGAACTTTCAGCCGTTCGAACAGCGCCTCGGCATCGGCTCGCTCGACCGTGGCCTGCGCTGTCTCTATGCGAGCTTTGCGTTTGTCCCGGTTCGGTACTTCTTGGGACAGGCCAACCACCTGCATGGTCATGAAGTCTCTGTTCATGCTCCAGCGGTCGGTGCCTTCAATCGGCAGGTTCTGTACCCCGAGATTCAGGCGCGGATCGGGTAGTTCGCCCGCTGGAATGACTGCGCTGCGCGCAGCTGATGCCTGCTCCTGGCGGGCCTGTAGAGAGGGAGCGTTGCGTTCAGCCAGTTGCAGCGCCTCATCCAGCGACAGCGTTGCAGCCTGTGCCGAGACAGCCGGCAGCAGTATGAACAGGACGGCCGTGGTTATCCGTCCCTGAAAACGTTGGGGAGTCATGAAAATGATTCCTCGAAAGATCAGCGCCCAGGCGCGTGCCATCGCCCCGCTGCTAGGCGGAACGACGGTGTGAAATTAAGAGGGAATCAGACGCGGGGAGGCCGCCATGGATCGGGGGGAGAGCCTGTCGCTATGCCTACCGCGTAGGTATCGGCAGGTCGTGGCTTGGCAAAGGTCAGCCCAGGCGTCAGGAAGCTGAGCTGCACTGTGCTAGCAGTCCTGCACTCCTGGCCGACCTTGCAGGATTTGGCGTGATCGCCGGCCTTGCCCAGGTCTTGGTCCTGGCAGCAGTCATGATCCATACCCGCCATCATTTCCATGCCCATGGTCTGCATTGGGCAAGGTTCAGTCGCCGAATCGATGCCCGCCATCCCGTTAAGCGGAAGCGCCACGATAAGCATCAGGATGGTGAGCAGTCGAATGAACCGATTCATGATGGGCGAGTATAGATTACCGGGATGAGTTCAGCATTAAGGGGTTGGGGCTGCACTAACCCACCGCTTAGAGGCTGGGAGACTGATGAAGAAGGTTGTGACACCCTCCGCTGAAGTACACCAGATTCGTCCGCTATGAGCCTCGATGATAGAGCGGGTTATCGACAGACCCAGGCCTGCATTGCTTGGGCCGCCTTCGCGCCTGGCTGGATCGGCTCGATAGAATCGGTCGAAGATCTTGCCAATGTGCTGGGAATCGATGATTACCCCGCTGTTACGCACGGAAAGCGTCACGCTTTCAGGCGTCTGCTCGATTCGCACTGATATCTCGTTACCTTCCGGGGTGTAGCGCAACGCGTTGGATAGAAGGTTGGAAAGCGCTCGGTCAATCATCAGGCGATCGCCACGAACCTTACCCTGCCCGTGTAGGGTCAGCTGGATGCCTTGATCCTCAGCCAGGAACTGGTAGTACTCGAACAGCTTGGAAACGAGGTCGGAGAGCTCCACATCAATCTGCTCAGGGACGATCAGACCGTTATCCGCCTTGGCGAGGAACAGCATGTCGTCGATCATGCGCGACATACGCTTGAGGTCTTCCAGGTTCGAATAGAGGTTCTCCTCATAGGCATCCAGGTCACGCTTCTTGGTGAGCACCACTTCAGTATGGGTCAGAAGGTTGCTGACTGGCGTTCTCAACTCGTGAGCGATATCGGCAGAGAAGTTGGACAACCGAACGAATGCATCCTCCAACCGTCCCAGCATCCCGTTGAAAGACAGGATGAGCTCCTGAAGCTCTAGCGGCACGGGCTCCAGGGGAATGCGCTCGCGGAGCGATCTTGCCGACATCCCGGTGGCCACTTTGGTGATTTGCCCAACAGGCCGAAGCCCACTCTTGGCCACGACCCAACCCAAGCCTGCGCTTACAATCGCGCTGATCACCAGGCCAATTCCGAACCACCATTGCAGGGTGACAAAGAAATGGGCGTGAGTGGTGACATCGAGCATCAGCACGGCCGTCACCGGTTCCGGCTCGCCTGCAATGGTCAGCTGGGCGGTAATGCCGCGAAAGTTCTGCGATTCATCCTGCCATTCCCAGACCGCACCCCGGTGCGCCTGCTCGAACCGCTGGGGAATTTGGGAGGCTTTGGGGTCTGAAAACAGGACCGTACCGTCAGCCTTGGTGATTTTCGCCGACAAATCCTGATGTGCGCCGAGCAATGCCCGCAGCTGCTGCTCCTGATCGTGGAGCCCGCCTCGCGCTGCTGAGATGGACAGGATATGACGCGTTGACTCCAGCTTTTCGGAAAGCGCCTGCTCATCCAGCATCCGGAAATGGTGCTGGCTGAGCCCGTAGAAAGCCACCCCGGCAACCACCAGGACAGCAGTCACTGCGAACATGAACATCAGGGTCAGTCGCTTGACGAGCGATGATTGCGGGCGCATCACTCGGGCACATCCATCATGTAGCCCATGCCTCGGGCGGTATGGATGAGCTTTGGCGCGAAGTCGTCATCTATTTTGGCCCGCAGTCGGCGAATCGCTACCTCAATCACGTTGGTGTCACTGTCGAAGTTCATGTCCCAGACCTGAGAAGCGATCAGCGACTTGGGGAGCACCTCGCCGCGTCGGCGCATGAGCAGCTCCAGCAGGGAAAACTCCTTTGCGGTAAGGTCGATCCGCTTGCCGTTTCGCGTAGCTCGACGCTTGAGCAGGTCTACCTCAAGGTCTGCCATCTTCATGGTGGTTTGAGCAGCACCACCGTTGCCTCTGCGCAACAACGTGCGAACCCGAGCCAGCAGCTCCGAGAACGCAAAGGGCTTCACCAGGTAGTCATCAGCGCCCAGTTCCAAACCTTTCACGCGGTCGTCTACGCAGTCTCGGGCCGTCAAGAAAAGAACCGGCACATCCTGACCCGCCGCACGGATCTTGCGCAGGACATCCCAGCCATCGAGCCCCGGCATCATCACGTCGAGTATCAGCAAGTCATACGCTTCGCTCTGTGCCTGTTGCAGGGCGTCAGTGCCTGTCATCACCCGGTCAACGGTGAAGCCAGCTTCTGTCAGACCTTGCTGGAGGTAGACACCGGTTTTTGGCTCATCTTCGGCTACGAGTAATTTCATCTGCTCTCATCCACGCGGGGTGCATCTCCAGTTTGCAGGAAAAAAGACGCCCAACCAGAAGCTGACGGAAAAGTAATGTCGAGATCAGTTTTCTGACAGCACCGCGAAGCTAACTTGACCCTGTACCTGACGCCATGAGGCGCAGAACCCACTGAGGATCTCCAGATGAACATGGTCAAAGCAATTGTGATGGTCGTTACCTTCGGCATGGCAGGCATCGCCCTGGCAGAGGGCGGCGCGGACCGGACCTTTGCGCGGATGGAAGCGGCTCGCCAAAGCTCCATGCAGGCATTCCAAGTTGCGCAGGAGAAGAAAGAGCAGGCGCCAGTTGCCGCCCAGTCCAGCAAGCATGCCGGCCACGAAAGCTGCTGATCCCAGCTTACAGAAATGTAATCACCCCGGAATCTGAACTATGGCAGTTTCAGACTACGGCCTCTCATCAGCCTCGCGCAGTGACGAAAGTCTACGAGACTGGTGAGAGCTCCAATGAACCCAAGGGCTGCCCCATCGAGCAGCCTGGATATCAGCGATCTACCTGACTGGACGCAACGGCATGCAAAGCAAAACCACGAGACGATCTTTCGTCAAAGGCCTGGCCGCTACCGGACTTCTGGGTGGGCTCGGCATGTGGCGCGCGCCGGTCTGGGCCGTGACCAGCCCTGGCCAACCGAACGTGCTGAGCGGCACGGACTTCGATCTGTATATCGGCGAACTCCCCGTCAATATCACGGGTGCAGCTCGCACGGCCATGGCCATCAACGGTTCGGTGCCAGGGCCGATCCTGCGATGGCGCGAAGGCGACACCGTGACACTGCGCGTACGCAACCGGCTGAAACAAGACACCTCCATTCACTGGCACGGCATCATCCTGCCCGCCAACATGGACGGTGTGCCGGGCTTGAGCTTCCACGGCATCGCTCCCGATGGCATGTACGAATACAAGTTCAAGGTCCACCAGAACGGCACCTACTGGTATCACAGCCACTCAGGCTTCCAGGAACAGTCCGGGGTCTATGGGGCGTTGGTGATCGATGCCAAGGATCCGGAGCCGTTTGTGTACGACCGTGATTACGTCGTCATGCTCAGCGATTGGACGGATGAAGACCCGGCGCGGGTGCTCTCCAAACTCAAGAAGCAATCTGACTACTACAACTTCCACAAGCGCACTGTTAGCGACTTCGTTGACGATGTGAGCGAGAAAGGCTGGTCGGCCGCTGTAGCGGATCGGAAGATGTGGGCTGAAATGAAGATGAGCCCCACCGACCTCGCTGACGTGAGCGGGTATACCTACACCTACCTCATGAACGGCCAGGCTCCGAACGGCAACTGGACGGGTATCTTCAAGCCCGGCGAGAAGATCCGCCTGCGCTTTATCAACGGCTCGGCCATGACCTATTTCGATGTCCGGATTCCTGGGCTCAAGATGACGGTTGTGGCTGCCGACGGCCAGTACGTCAAACCCGTATCGGTCGATGAGTTCCGGATCGCCGTTGCCGAAACCTACGATGTCATCGTCGAACCTGAAAACGAGCAGGCCTATACAATCTTCGCGCAATCCATGGACCGTACCGGGTACTCCCGAGGCACCCTGGCAGTTCGTGAAGGCTTGCAAGCGCCCGTGCCGGAGGTAGATCCACGCCCGATCATCGCCATGAGCGATATGGGCATGGACCACGGCAGCATGGGCGGAATGGATCACGGCGGCATGGCTGGCATGGACCAGGGGAACATGGCCGGGATGGATCACAGCAAGATGGCTGGGATGGACCATGGCAGCATGGCCGGCATGGACCACAGCAAGATGGCTGGAATGGACCATAGCAGCATGGCCGGCATGGACCACAGCAAGATGGCTGGAATGGACCATAGCAACATGGCCGGCATGGATCACAGCACGATGGCTGGGATGAGTCATGAGGGCATGGCCGGCATGAGCGGTGCAATGCAGAGCCATCCGGCTTCCGAGACAAACAACCCGTTGGTCGATATGCAGACCATGTCGCCGACCCCGAAGCTGAACGATCCGGGAATTGGCCTGCGCAACAACGGGCGCCGAGTGCTGACCTACGCCGATTTGCGGAGCACCTTCATCGATCCCGATGGTCGAGAGCCTGGACGCACAATCGAACTGCACCTTACCGGCCACATGGAGAAGTTCGCGTGGTCGTTCGACGGTATCAAATTCTCTGATGCTGAACCGCTGCGGTTGAAATATGGCGAGCGTCTTCGCATCACCTTGGTCAACGACACCATGATGACTCACCCCATCCATCTCCACGGTATGTGGAGTGATCTGGAGGACGAGAACGGCAACTTCATGGTTCGCAAGCACACCATCGACATGCCACCTGGCTCAAAACGAAGCTATCGCGTCACCGCAGATGCCTTGGGACGTTGGGCCTATCACTGTCACCTACTGTTCCACATGGAAATGGGCATGTTCCGAGAAGTCCGTGTGGACGAATGAGCTGGAGATTTGAGATGAGCAAACCAATGAAACGAAGCGCCTTTTTCCTCTCTGCTGCGATGGTCGGCATGTTGGCTGTTTATGCCCCGTCGTCGTGGTCCAGCGACAACCATGATCAGCATTCCCAGAAATCTACCGAGGCCGGTAAAGCCAAAGGTTCGCAGGACAAGCAGGGTCAGGGGATGAACCATGAAGGCATGGACCATGGGTCCATGGAAAGTATGGACCACGGCTCGATGAAGGGGATGGACCATGGCTCGATGGAAGGCATGGACCACGACAAAATGATGGAATCGCATGGCAGCGACAAAGCTAAGGCAGGGAAAGATGGTCAATAGCCTTGGGCGGCCTTCGCTGCTGGCCCTGACTGTTTCAATCGGCATGCTGGGCGTAACGCCCAGCTTCGCCGCTGAAGAAATGGATCACTCGGGCATGGATCATTCGAAAATGGGGCACGGTTCCATGCAAATGGATGCTGTTCCGTCCGAATCGATGCCGGCGATGGATCACAGCAAGATGGGGGTGAGCAAACAGCAGAAACAGCCTGCCCCTGTTGATCACAGCCAGATGGAGCATGCTCAAAGCCAGAGCAAATCCAGCCCGGTGGACCATAGCAAGATGGACCACAGCAAAATGGGCCATGGAAACATGAAGGGCATGGATCACGGTTCGATGAAGGGCATGGACCATTCCCAGATGAATCATGGTTCAGCGATTTCTCCGACCACAACGAGTCGCACGCCGATTCCAGTGCTCACTGATGCCGACCGCGAGGCAGCCTTTCCGCCTTTGGGTGGCCACCAGGTGCACGACAGCGGAATCAACAGCTTCTTCCTGTTGGACCAGCTCGAATACCAAGACGCCGATGAGGGCAGCACCCTGGCCTGGGACGCATCAGGCTGGGTAGGCGGCGACATCAATCGACTCTGGGTTCGCTCGGAAGGCGAGCGCACCAATGGGGTAACCGAAGACGCTGAGCTGCAACTGCTATACGGGCGCTCGGTCAGTCCTTGGTGGGACGTGGTCGCCGGAGTCCGTCAGGATTTCAAACCGGAATCACCGCAGACCTGGGCAGCCTTTGGTATTCAGGGCATGGCCTTGTATGACTTCGAGGCCGAAGCTACGGCGTTCATCGGCGAGAACGGCCAGACTGCTGCGCGTCTTGAAGGCGAATACGACATCCTGCTGACCAATCGCTTGATTTTGCAGCCCACGGCCGAGGCGAACTTCTATGGCAAGAACGATCCTGAGCGCGGTGTTGGATCGGGTCTGGCCAATACCGAAGTCGGGCTGCGTCTACGGTATGAAATCGTCCGCCAGTTTGCCCCGTACATAGGCGTTACCTGGAGCCGCTCCTACGGCAACACCGCTGACTTCATCCGAGACGAGGGTGGAGATGTTGATGAGGCACGCTTCGTTGCCGGTATCAGGATGTGGTTCTGAGAATTCCAACATGAAAAGAACAATTACAACGCTGCTTGTGGCCGGTGCTGTCGGAAGTGCTGCGGTATTGGGCACCGCGTATTTCGGCTTGGTGAATGTCGGCGCCGATGATCCTCACTTCCCGGCTGTCCATTCGTTTCTCGCCATGGCTCGCGACCGGTCGATTGAGGTTCGAGCGCGAGACATTGAAGTGCCTGACCTGAAGAACGCTGCGTTGATCAAGGCAGGCGCAGGCAACTACAACGCCATGTGCATTGGGTGCCACCTCGCCCCTGGCGTTGGAAAGACAGAACTTAGCCAAGCGCTATACCCGTCGCCACCTGACCTCACCAAGGTGGGTGTCGGAGGCGAACCGGCTGCCGCATTCTGGACGATCAAGCACGGCATCAAAGCCACCGGCATGCCCGCTTGGGGCAAGAGCATGGGTGATGAGTACATCTGGGGAATAGTCGCGTTCCTGGATCAACTTCCCGAAATGAATCCCGAGCAGTACAAGGCTTTGGTGGCCACGAGCGGTGGCCATCAGCACGGCGGCGGCGAAAGCGATATGCATAACCATGAGGGCCAGCACGGCGGGAGCGGGCATGCCGAGCATGGCGATCACGACGAAGCGGCAGACAACGATCATGCCCAGGCAGCTCACGACCATGGAGCTCCACCCGCAGGCGCCACCCAAGCGGCAGATCATCACGGTGACCACAATGCGGCCGAAGCCCATTCGGACGCCCACCCGAAATCGTCGACAAAGACGCATGTTCACAAAGACGGTAAGGAGCACACTCATGCCAACTAACCGGATACTCGTTCGTCTAGCCGCTATCGCTGGGCTGCTGGTGACCTCAGCGGCCTACGCTGCCGAGCCTTTGTCCATCGACGTTCACCGAGACGCGAACTGCGGTTGCTGCAAGAAATGGATCGCGCACTTGGAAGCCAATAGTTTCAAAGTGACCGACCATATTGAGACGGACATGAGCGCAGTGAAACAGAAGCTGGGCGTAGCGCCACGGTTAGCGTCCTGCCACACAGCCGTGATTGATGGAAAGTTTGTTGAAGGTCACGTGCCAGCTGAGCAGATTCGAGAACTCAAGGAGCGGAACGATCTGGTCGGGATCGCCGTGCCAGGAATGCCAGCTGGATCCCCAGGCATGGAGGTTGATGGCGTAAGCCATGCCTACCAAGTCATTGGGTTAACCAAAAGCGGCGCGGACCTAGTAGTCGCCAACTATCCAGCCAAATAACGCACCGACCAGAAGGACGGCAGTAGGCTGACTGCCGTCCCATGTATCCCCGCTAGAAAGCTTCATCAGCTCAACACGACGACACAGAGGGCCTGCAACGCGTAGCTAATCAGATTCGCGGCGCTCGCGGACTGGCTTGAGTACGATATCGCCGTTGATGAGCTCTATGGAGAGTCTGTCGCCCGTCGTGACCCCGAGCTCGCGCAGAATGTCGTCAGGTAATTCCACAATCACATCGCCGGAGCCGTCGCCGGGATCCAGGCACTTTACCGTGGTGCGCGCTGATTCAGTCATTGGGCTCTCCTGCCAGAGCTACCAGTCCCCATCATACTCCAGCAGCCATGCAAGCGGTGATTTGCTCAAGCAGCTTTGCAAATGCCATTTTGTTGGAGTGTTCAGTACGCCGGAAGCCCCTTGCGACTGAGCTAGATCCCATCGACGAACATCGAAAGGGGCCGCAACCCCAAACGGTGCGTAGCTCGTCCGCTTCAATCGGACGGCAAGTTCGTGCCGAAGCTGCGTTCAATCTTTCTGCGGTGCAGCCCGGTTAGGCAATCCCTAGCAGCAGCTATGCCTGAATTGCTCGCTCTTGGTGATGACGCTCAGTGGCAGCCGCACATGGATGAGGTTTGTCGGGACAGGGCGATATCATATGGCCAGTTTACGCTCTGGTCGCTACAGTATCAGCAGTACAATAAGGACGTGCCTGTATGAGAAGGAAAGCTCGCATACTAATCCTATGCAAAACATACCCGTCACCCAGCGCTGCCTATACAGAGACTTCGTGCGTTGCGGGGATGGACGAGGCAGGCAATCTGATCCGTCTTTACCCTGTACCGTTCCGCCTGGTCACTGATGATCAACGATTTTCAAAGTGGCAGTGGATCGAAGCCTCCATCGAAAAAAGCTCCAACGATCACCGACCTGAAAGCCATAAGATTGGCGTGGATACGATTCAGCCCCAAGACATTATTCCAACCTCGAAAGCGTGGATTCGAAGGAGGGAAATGCTTAGCAAGCTGCCCATCTACGACAGTTTTGAGGCTCTGGAGCAGGCTCGACAGAATTCCAATGTCACGCTCGGCTTGATCAAGCCTGAGCGAATTATTGGATTAGAGATCCGTAAAGCCGCGTCAGAAAGCTGGACTGATGAGGAGCTTGAAAAACTGGAGAGACTGCAGCGCCAGCCCGGTTTATTCGATCAGGACGATGTCAAAGCCAGCATCAAGCGCCTAGAGAAGGTGCCCTTCGATTTCTACTACAGCTATGAGTCAGTACTTGATGGTGAGGTAAAGATTTATAAGCACAAGATCGTAGACTGGGAGGCAAGCCAGCTGTACAGAAACATGCGCCGAGCTCATGGGCCTAACGGCTGGGAAGCGCCGTTTCGACAGAAGCTGGAGGTCGAGTTACCAGGAAAAGATCTTATGCTTCTAATGGGAACGATTCATCGATTTCCGCAACAGTGGCTTATCATCAGTCTCATCTATCCACCTAAGCAACCGCCCGAAGCAAATCAGCAAATTTCTCTATTTTGAGAGGCAGATGCCGCGTATCCAGGGATGAATCCAATTCACTCGCAGCCTCGGCGATAAGGCTGCGGTGACAAAAATTCGCGTCAGCTTCGTAGCAAACCATACAAATGCGCTGGCTTGAGGCATCAGCTGTCAGGTTCTCCAGAAGGTCCATCCGGGTACGGATGTAAGCCCTGAAGTCGCGCGCATAGACCCCCCAATCGCCATCGACCTTATAGCGGTTTCGAATCGGTTTTGGGCAACCCAAGGGAGGGGAATGCTCGTAGGCAATTCCTGCATCCGCCAAGCACTGGGCGAAAGCCTTCTTGGAGAAACCAGGCTTTCTGGACAGAGGGTACTCGCGAACGTCCAGAACCTTGTCGATCTGAGCTTGCTTAAGACGAGCGATGAAGGCGTCGATAGACAACCCTTCATAGCCTGCGGTGTAGATCGCCATGTGAAATCTCCCAGCGGCTTCCTGCGGCTGTTCTGCAAATAAATGAGAGACTATACCATTCTAGCCATGCTGTACCCCATGGGCA
The DNA here is from genome assembly GCF_049942755.1 of Pseudomonas palmensis. Taxonomy (NCBI): domain Bacteria; kingdom Pseudomonadati; phylum Pseudomonadota; class Gammaproteobacteria; order Pseudomonadales; family Pseudomonadaceae; genus Pseudomonas; species Pseudomonas palmensis. Next base: position 2,250,241 of record NZ_CP187958.1, on the reverse strand, counting down.
TTGGATGGATGGCCATCTCCAAGAGGTAGCGACGAGCGGATGGTAGGGGCCAGAAATCATCTCGGTCCGCGTTAGGTGGAAGCGCCTTCGCCGAGAGGCTATTGAGGTTTAGGACTTCGAATAGAGCATCGCAGCAGCCAAACCAGTGCATTCCTCAAGAAGCGCCGCTATCACGGATCGGAGCTTACTCGCGTCATACACACCTGATTCAACATCCTCCTGAGTGGTTTCATAAAACGCCTTTGCGTAGCTATCTTTGAAATCGAGGGCGCCCTGATAAATACCTAACGACTCCTTGTAATTCGTCCAGGTCACCTGCGCTGGGGGTCGCCCCTTAAGATTGAGATCGAGATAGCACTCGATAGCGGCCGCGCAGCCGTTGATGTCAGCGTTGGCAACACCACACGGGCCTTTCGCCGGAAACTCGCGCAGCTCGTCCAAGTCAGGAAGAACCATAGCTTTCATGTTCACTGGGAATTGAAAGCGTTTGAGTAGATTTTTATAGGTATCCACTCCTTCGGCGTCGTTATCGAACAGGAAGACCACGCGATTGTGAACATCAATTTTGACCAGTCCCTCGGCGAACTTGGACAGATTACCTGTACCGGAAAATGGGTGACGCTCCTCGATGTCAATGAATCGAAAAAAATCCTCGATGTCCGGGCGGAGCAGCGCCAGACCCCGCTTCAGAATGTGGGTATCAGAAGTGCCTTCAGTCGCTATCAAATAGGTCTGGGTCCGACGTGCGTTCCCAATGAAATCCTCATTTTTAGCCCATCCTGCATCCACAAAATTGCCGTAATCCCAGACGACATCTTCACCTAGATTAGCGGGGTTTTCGGCAAGGATTCGCAGAGTTGCATATGGGCTCAGAAATCCTAACATTGAGCCGAAATGGCTGCGCTCGGAGTAGCCTCCGATGTCTCGATCAAACACTCCCGTCGGGAGTAGAGATGCCGCTGGATCAGCCGCAAAGCGGCCCCGGCCCTGTGCATGATCGGAATCGTAGCTGGCGACATAGTCGCTTTTTAGGTCTCGCAATGCGTACGCTTTGATGAAGTCGATAAATTGATCGAAAGTCAAACGGTCGGATCGACGCTCACCTGGCAGGTATTCCTCGAACTGGTCTCTGTCGAGCACGACCTGATTTTCGTATTCCGACCTCACCGCCGCCAATGTGTATCCGAGCAGCTCCAACCGTGACACCATCGAACCAAGTGTCCGGCAAAAACACAGCTCCATTTGCTCCAGACTTTCAGGGCTATGAGCGTAGTCGTAGTCGATGCCCTCGTGCCGACGGTACTGGCGGTCGGACTCTTGATAGAGCATCCCGTGATCCATGCCCATATAGCCAGTGTTGTATGTGAGATCGAGGCTACCCACAGACAGCGTAATTGGTGTGCTCATAAGATCTTTGTACCTGGAGTTAACTGTCTAACGCCAATGCATGACGCGAATCTGGACATGCTTGTACTGGCACGTGATAGCACATTTCAGCGGCGTCGGAGATGCATCCGAGCTCAGGTGCTCTATCCTGGTGTACCTGCCCCTCGCTAACTCAGGCGTGTAAACCTGTTTTTTTCACTGTAAACCACTCTGGTTAACAGTGAAAAAAATAGGTTTACACGCCAGCAATCATAGGGCCCGCGAACGGAATTCTTCGCCACACCATCACTTGGGTTTGGGGTCCTTGTCGTCCTCCATCAAGGCAAAGAAAGCTTTGGCCTGCTCTTCCTCGGAGAGCTCCTCAACCGGAGTCCGCCGCGGGCGCGCAGTCGGCTTCTGCAGAGCATTCGCTGAGGCATCAAGTTGCTTTTTTACAGATCGTTCCGACGCAGTGAGCGATGAGTCGAAAACCTTCTGGGTGACTCGGTCCTGCCGTTCAGCTCGCGCAAATTTCACTACGTTGGACGTGAACGCGGCTGGCAGGTCAAACGGACACCGCAGGTCTGGATGCTGTTTGGACACCCGACCACCCAGAGCCAATTTTTGAAGGTGTTCGACCTGTTTGGCACTGGACGTGTAAGCCGCTGAGCGGTAAGCATGGCCGATGTCTTGAAGGGAGGCCGCATGACGGCCTGCACTGCGGCACTCAATGTACGCCTGCTTCAACAACTCCACCGCCAGGCGCTTGATACCGAAGGTGCAACGGTAAATTTCCCTTGCCAATTCACCCTGATTACCGCGAATCGCGCCATTGCCCACGCGAACACATTCATCAATGAAAGCTTTCCAGTCGGAACTGCCAGGCTCATCGGGAAGCATGATTCTTGGGTCCGTCAGCAAGCGCTGCTGATCCTCATTGTTTCTCTCAAACAACTTGTGACCCAAGCTGTAATTGCACACGTAGACCATTGGCGGACCGATACCAGCCATGTTCAAGAGGATATCGGTAACCTTCGCTGCACCAAGCCCCTTTTGGATGTACTGCATTTCATCCAGGATGACTAACGATACCCCATCACGATTCGCCCTACGCCGGCATTCACTCAGCAGCTCAGCAACGGTCAGTCGCGACAGAGGCAACTCAACGAACTCTCGAAGAAGGGCCTTAGCATTGGTGGTACCTCGGGCGCTTGCATACCAATGCGACCGCAACGGTAGCTCACCCTGGAAGTGATCGCAGGACAGATCAACGGGGCCAGGCAGAACCTTGCGCAGCGCAGCAATGGTCTGGCTCTTCCCAACCCCTGCAAGCCCTGTAAAACACACCGGCACAGCATCGACTGCAGGTGCTTCATAGAGCCCTCGGGCGTACTCGCGCTCAGAAGAGAACAATGCTCGCGCATGCAGCGCTGCGCGCCCCACCATCTCCTGGATGAACTCAATCGTAAATGCGTTGGGAATGAACGATTCACGCAATGCTTGAGACAGCACCTCTGCCGCCAACCGAGGTTCAATTTCGTACAGACTTTCCAATGGCTCAGGTCGACGCGTGATGATCTGGCGGACCTGATCAGCCGTTTGGCAGCCGTCGAACCAACTCGCAATGGCCTCATTCATTTGGCTTTACCTCGGAATCGATCATAGTCATCTGTATCTCGCTGCGCAGATGCCGATTTAGGTGGTCGACCAATTCTTCTCACGCCACCTTTACACTCTTCACCGGTATCTTCTTTGAATCTATCATCGTGAAATTGATGAATTGCCGGCATCTCATTACGAAGCAAAGTTTGAGATTTTCGCCTTAAGGCATCTAGTGACTGAAGATCACGTAATGATATGTCCCGATCACCGTCAACGGTCCTTTGCGTCGTTACAAAGTCCAGTTCGAACAGTGTGCCTCCTACCTCAATCCATATATGCCGAACGCACATAGTCAGTACATATACATCAACTTCAATAACGCTGCTCCTAGCAACTCGATCAAATATCCCGGTATTGATCAAATCAACAGACCTATACTTGCGCCCGTACAGATAGACTGCGTCTTGACGTACAACGGCCGGGTGCACAGACAGGAAGCTCTTTATGGCAACCTCTTGCTGCATCCCGATTGCAGAATTACGGAAGCGGCTGTCCCAGTAATTCCAGATACCCAGCGGGGTGGGCTTTATTCCGCACCAATACATTTCGGTTTCCATGCGGCCACTTGCGTCAGACGACCGGTTGTCTTTCAGGACTTGGTGAATCTCCCTGCGGGCCATTTGGACAAAATTCAGTGTGCTATGAACATAGGTGGGTTGATCGAGGTCGGATTTTGCTCGCGGGTGCGATGACTCAACCGTAGCTTTAGACTGGCCAGAAAAAACTGGCGTATTTTCAAGTGTGCCTAGCCAGTGGATCTCAGGCTCCGTGTCCAGGGCTGCTGCAGGACCTCGATCAAACACCAGCCCACCTGCCAAGCCTTCGCAGGGCCACCAGTCCGGTTTGATGGTTACTCCGAAAAGCCCACAAAACCATACTTTGTCGACAGCCATGGAAAACAGACACATCCGATAAGCTTCTTTGGTTTCTTTACCTTCGGCAAATCCAATGCCAACCACCATTCCGGACAATCCACACACGGCACGAACGACGCAAAATCCGTCAACGGGGCTACCCTCTGTCAGGCCCGAAAGTTTTTCAACTATGTAGTAACCATCAAACTCGACCTGCTGATTTAGATTCGTCAAGCGTTCTGAGAAACTGCCCAAACTGCCGCTCTGGTCGCGGGTCTTTTGTTTACCTCTTACGCCAATAGATTTCTCTTTAGCGCTAACTTGTTGTTCGATGCAGTAACGCACTTGGTCAATAGTTGGAAATGGGTGCCCTTTACGATTGATGAAAAATGCTACTCCATTTCGTTCAACGGAAACGCAACCAAATTCCTCTGTAAGGATTTTTCGGTAAACTTGACTATATGTTTTGTCAGCGGAACGGAACCTAAGATACGCAGAAAGGATTCTTTCCCTCATGGCGCTATCGGCCCGGTAACCCCACTCTTTGCCATTGGGTGATGGCCGGCCCAGCCTGCGTAATTTCCCCGGCCCCTCCCTGTCCCACCTCCCGATGCGGTGCAGGGGAGGCATGAGAGCCCACTTGTTTTGTCCAAAAGTAATGTAAGTGTAGAACCACAACCTCAAGCGAGCTGCATTTTGCTGAGGCGACTGGCTTTTGGCATGAGCGTTAATTACAGCGTCCGGATCGTCACTGGCTAGAACCTCCTGGAGACGAACCATCAGGCCTGAGATAGCCAGAAAACGGCGGTTGACCTTTTGGTCGTAGGTTTCCTTAGCAGAAACCCGCTTCGTTTCACGATCTGAAATTGCGATCCCCTTAATCGGTTCCAGCCATGGCGGAAATTTGTCCGTCTCCCCTGACGCCAGCAGCGCACCCGCTTCGAGCGCTTCTTCGAACTCGAACCTTGTGAGGGTGATCAAGGTGGTGCGCACGTCTTTCGCTAGATCACTGAACTCCACCAAGCGCACCCGGTTGTGGACCGCATCACTGTTCAGGAAATGGTAATAGTGGCCTTTGACAAGGCTCCGATAACCTTCAGGCGCAAATAACCTAGCGCCCGTGATCACGGCTCAATCTCCAAGAAAAATTTGCCGTAGGCTGCCAGCAGATTACCACCGTCGGTATCGAGAGGATGGTCGATCAGAATCGGCTTGAAGAAATTTACTGGCAGCTTTCGGTCCCAGATGTCTTGGTAGACCTTCGCAATAAACTGGTCACGCTTACCCCATCGGGCTGCATACCGGTAAATGATGGGGTGGATCAAGGCCCCAGCATGCACAGCGCCCTCAATCTCAGCGCTAAACTCCCTGAGCAGCTCGGGGTCGTGGGTCAGCGGCAAGCCATGCATCGGAAATAGCAGATCGAGATTGCCCATGACGATCGGGTCCAGACGATCCAAAGACATTTGCACGGTCCTGATACCGCCGCTTGCGTAATGCAGTTGCTCTAGGGCTGTGCGTAGCTCAGCATGATCACGGTCCTTTTTTTGCTGATTAGGGGTCTTGGCTGCTGAGTAGCGCCTCTCGCTGAAGGCATGAGCTTGATCCTTCACCGTCCAATTGACCGCGTAGGGTTTCCCATCTGAACCCATCAAATACAGTAAAAGGTCCCCCTGATAGGGAAAGGGCATTCTCTGTCGGCTACCAGCTTTAGTGGTAATCACCACCTGGTGATGCTTGAAGCCAATTTGCTTGGCAATTTCCATCGTCCCAGTGACAGGATGAGAAAAATGTCCTTTGGTGAGTGGATGCCCGTGCAATGGATGCGGGGCGTGATATGGCCACAGCATCTTCTGCTCGTGAATATCGAGCAGCTGAGGATGGAAGAGCGCGAGCTGTGCGAACACCGCTTCTGGGGTGGACAGCGAGTGAATCGCACGGCCGAGCTTCCGGCTATTCATTCTGCTGATACGAGAGCCCTTAGGGGCTTCTCGTGGAACCGCTAAAATCGAAGGCGTGTAGATATCGCCCCACGCGAAGTGAGCTTGTCGGCTCCTGATGAGGGCAAATCTCTCCTGCAAAGTCATCAATACAGTCCAATGTCTACGGACCTAGGATCGTCATCCAGCCTGGGGATAATTTGCTGGATGCCCCTATAGCCCTTGCCTCCCGGGCGTACCCAAGAGTGCGGGTTGTGGATAACGCTCACCTTCTTGTGGATGAACGAAGCCCTGCAGGACTTGACGTCCCGCATGTTCGGAATAGACAATGGAAAGGTCAGGTCGCTAAATTCTGACTTATCCACAGAGGCCCAAGGTCGCACTTGGGCCTTTGTCTATCTGAATTCTAGCGCTAATTAACTAGTCAGATTTCATTCAATACTTCCTTATTATTCATACGTGTTAAGAATCTAGGACATAGTTAGCAGCTATCTGCAATGGATTCGCTGGGTGTACACGTATCTGTGTGCACATTTTAAAGCGCTTCGCTTAGCAGGGTATGTTACCGCCGTGGTTAACAGGGTGACAACTGAAAAGTCATCCCTCTCTGGGTCGCGACTGGATTCAAAATTGTCCAGCTTGGGTCATTATCTAGATCAACCGTGCGCCTCACACCCATCGGATATATATCTTCACCCCCTTATCTCAACTGATAATTTAAGGGTTTAGCCCCAATCAAATAAAATGTTGAAAACGACAAGCGTTTGGTGAGGGAAATGGCTGATTCTGCAAATGCATCTGTCCCTGTCGTTCGATGGCTACCGGATGAGACCTTTTTCAGTATTTGTTGTCGTCAGCATCGTTTTATGTGCCACGTTACTAAGGCTAGCACCACTGCATGGCTATTTGGTGAGGGATCAAGTAGTGTGCAGCATGACTTTCCTAGCAGACTAAACTCTTTGCCCCAAAAAGCCAAAGAAGTATGGGGAAGCCCATTCAACATCATTACAGAACATACGATATTGCCGTTGTTTTTTCCTTTTCAATCCAAGGAAAGAATTGACGACGTCTTTCATACAGTTTCAAACAATTCTTTGGGCACCTTAAAATATCGCCTGGGTCTGGTGACCGGTCGCTTTGGCGCAGAGCACCCATTGAAAGCATGCCTCGAATGTTTAAGGGAAGACCGTATCAATCATGGGGTCGCCTACTGGCACCTGTCCCATCAGTATCCAGGCGTCACGTTATGCCCTAAGCACGGAACTCTCATCAGGATTTGCTCGGCCAACCGGCAGTGGTCGGACTCTGCGCACTGGGTATTACCTGCCGAGCACCTAATAGCGAGCGTTGCAGAGCAGCCCGTATGCCCGACAGTGGTACAAACCCTCAAGCGTTTAGGACACTCAGTGATTGAGTTAGCCAAGCTAGGCATTTCTGAGCAATTTCGTCCAGAAAATGTCACGGCTGCTTATAACGAAGCTATTCGTCGCCTCTCAGTCAATACAGAAGCATGCTTTGATGCCCAAGCAGACCTAGCTTCGTTCGCTTCACAACTGCAACCGTATCTTCCACTGGCCTCGCTTCCGACCACTCCAAAGAGAGCTGAAACTTTTATACAGAGTCTGACCCGTACACCGCGCGTTTACTCCCATCCGCTCAAACATCTGATTTTGATCACCTGTATATTCGGCGAGTTTGCGCCGTTTTTATGTGCGTTAAAAAGATTTCAGTCTCCAGGGGATCAGGAAACCCCAGTACAGTCTCCAGACCACGGAAGACGAGCAGTAGGCGATAAAGCAGCACACCGATTTAAAGGTCAGGAAATCAGGGATAGAGTCTTCAAAAAACTGAAGCCTAAAAAGCTGAAACCCGAGCTTCGGGAACAAATCTTGGGTTGCTTGGGCAAAGGAGTGGAGAAACATTCCATAGCGGAACGATATGACGTTTCGGTTTCTACAATAAACAGGATCCTAAGTGCTGATCCTCTACTGATGGCTGCTTGGACAACTCAGCGCAGGGAGCTACTGCTACACAATCACCGTGCGGAGTGGGTTAGCGCCATCGGCATGAATCCAGACGCCAGTCCGAAAAGCCTGAGATCAATGCTCCCCAAGGTCTATCAATGGCTATACCGGAACGATAATGACTGGTTGATGGCTCAAACTAAGCGGATGCCAAGTGGTCGCGTAGGCAACAATCAAAAAATCGATTGGAGTGCTCGCGACAGGCAACTATGCGAATCAATTGAATTGAGCATTCAAAGACTGAAATACTCGGCCACGAATTTCCCTGTTCGAGCTAGTCATATTTTCGCGTTGGTGCCCACACTGCATCGGTGCCTAGAAAAAAGGAATCGCTACCCAGAAGCACGAAACCTACTAGAAATTGTTACCCAATCGACCAAGACTTAACATGCAAGTGCAGCAACGCTCAGTCAGCTATTCCCGACAAGTGGTCGCATACCTACCATTACCATAATTTCGCCATAGAGACTCAATAGGAATCAAATCTTTATCATACTCGTACAAATCAACAACAAATTCATCGAAAGTCTCATAGGCATAAACCACGATTTTCAAAATTTCTTCGGGGAAAAATTCCGTCTTTACAACAGGACTCTCAAATCTTTTTTCTTCCAAATTATTTGAAATCCGATCGAGATACTCAATCATGGCTGTCCGCTCAGATTTCATCCGCTTCGTCAGTTTCTTGAGGCTGCGCAACTTATCGGAGAGAATGGCCACTGCAGAATGGATTGAAATGGAGAATTCATAAGCGCATAGCGCTTCTACGAAGCGAGCATGTTTGAGAGCATCTTCATCCAAGTTCATTACGCTCTCTGCGTTACCGAGGTGTCGCCCAGAACACTTTCTCCACATCACATCGAGATTGTGGCCTTTTGATGAGAAAGGTTGATCGCAATATGGGCAAGTGGACAGCAGCACCACATTGTGTGTGGCACACACGCTCACATGATCAGGGAAATTTCGTCGCCAGTAGGAAAAGCCCAAATCCTGCACGTCCTGCCTGACGCATTCCGGGCAGTAGGCGTGCAAGTCGGAATTAGTAATCGCCATTCGGGGTTTGAGATACGCCGTTCGAGAATAACTGGCATCTCGGGTATCCCTGATAACAAACTGCAGGGGCAATTGAGTGTGTTCGTGCAGCAAGCGGTTGAAGCCATAGCATCCTTGCCAACCCATCGTTGAGGCGATCACCTTAACTGCTTGGTGAGTAATCTCCCCTTCAGAAAGCCATCGTAACCTGTCTACCCTCCAGTCCATAAAATTCACGAGCAAATTGCGGTCAACATATGAGCGCAAAGATTCATCAGGTTGGATACGCAACAGCATGGATGGGTTGGCCCCTCAGCGACTGATCCCGCGTCATCGTTCAAAGGTTGCGGTTGAGCAAACATTGCCAGAAATAAGGTGTAAAAAAGGCACCCAAAGGTGCCTTTTCGGAAGGTTCGAGGAGTAGTCGCAGCGATCCTTTAACTCCCAGCCTTGCGACCTTGGGTTCAGAATCCGACCGGCTATGCCCGTCGTCACTACTTCAGAGAAACCAGCATTCTCTGCTGCCGAAATTGCGGGGGGGCCTTGCTGGTACCCAGTCCCAACGGATGCGCAGTTGCAGTCCTCGACTACAAGCCTATACAGCGTGACACACCTGTCAATTAGATTCTGAGGCGTAATTCCAAGTCGGGACAACGGCGTGCATCACTGCACCCCGCCAACCCGGATTGGTCACGAACAGGGTTACCCGCGACAGCTTTATTTCCCTTGCGACAGGTTTAATTCCCTAAATCTAGTGCCTGGGGCTGACCGGCCCCTTACTCCACCGTCACCGACTTGGCCAGGTTGCGGGGCTGGTCGACGTCGGTGCCCTTGAGCACGGCCACGTAGTACGACAGCAATTGCAGCGGGATGGTGTACAGGATCGGTGCCAGCGCATCGATGATGTGCGGCATGGCAATCACATGGGTGCCCTCGCCATTGCTCATGCCTGCCTTCTCGTCGGCGAACACGATCAGCTCGCCGCCACGGGCGCGCACTTCCTGCAGGTTGGACTTGAGCTTCTCCAGCAGCTCGTTGTTCGGTGCCACGGTAACGACCGGCATGTCGGCATCCACCAGCGCCAGCGGGCCGTGCTTGAGCTCGCCAGCCGGGTAGGCTTCAGCGTGGATGTAGGAGATTTCCTTGAGCTTGAGCGCCCCTTCCATCGCCACCGGGAACTGCGCGCCACGGCCCAGGAACAGGGTGTGATGCTTGTCGGCGAACAGCTCGGACGTCTTCTCGATGGTGGCGTCCATCGCCAGCGCTTCGCCCAGGCGTACCGGCAGACGACGCAGTTGCTCGACCAGTTCGGCTTCGACGCCAGCCGGCAAGGTGCCACGCACGCGTCCCAGCGACAGGGTCAGCAACATCAGCGACACCAGCTGGGTGGTGAACGCCTTGGTCGAGGCCACGCCGATTTCCGGGCCGGCACGGGTCAGCAGGGTCAGGTCCGATTCACGCACCAGCGAGCTGATGCCGACGTTGCAGATGGCCAGGCTGGCAAGGAATCCCAGCTCCTTGGCATTGCGCAGCGCCGCCAGGGTGTCGGCAGTTTCGCCCGACTGGGAAATCGACACGAACAGGGTGTCGGGCTGCACCACCACCTTGCGGTAGCGGAATTCACTGGCCACTTCGACCTGGCACGGAATGCCGGCCAGCTCTTCGAGCCAGTAACGCGCAACCATGCCCGCGTGGTAGCTGGTGCCACAGGCCACGATCTGTACATTGCGCACCTTGGGGAACAGCTCGGCCGCCTTGGGGCCGAAAGCCTGCACCAACACGTGATCCGAACCCAGGCGGTCTTCCAGGGTGCGCTGCACCACGGTGGGCTGCTCGTGGATTTCCTTGAGCATGAAGTGGCGGTAATGGCCCTTGTCGGCCGCTTCCGCGCCTTCGTGATACTGCACGGCCTCGCGTTGCACCGGCTGGCCATCGACGGCCCAGATGGTGATCTGGTCGCGGCGAATCTCGGCGATATCGCCCTCCTCCAGGTACATGAAGCGGTCGGTGACCTGGCGCAGGGCCAACTGGTCGGAGGCAAGGAAGTTCTCGCCGTGGCCCAAGCCGATCACCAGCGGGCTGCCGCTGCGGGCGGCCAGCAGGCGGTCTGGCTGGCTGGCGCTGATAACCGCCAGGCCATACGCGCCATGCAGTTGCTTGACGGTCGCCTTGAGGGCGTCGGCCAGGTCCGGCAGGCTTTTGAGGGTGTGGTGCAGCAGGTGCACGATCACTTCGGTGTCGGTCTGCGAGGTGAATACGTAGCCCAGGCCCTTGAGCTGTTCACGCAGCACATCGTGGTTCTCGATGATGCCGTTGTGCACCACCGCCAGGTCGTGGCCGGAGAAATGCGGGTGTGCATTGCCTTCGGTTGGCGCGCCATGGGTCGCCCAGCGGGTGTGGGCGATACCCAGGTTGCCGACCAGCGGCTCGGCGGCAACGGCCGCTTCCAGCTCGCTGACCTTGCCGATGCGACGACGGCGTTCAAGGTGGCCCTGCTGGGTGAAGACAGCCAGGCCAGCACTGTCATAACCGCGGTATTCCAGGCGCTTGAGGCCTTCGATCAGGATGGTGGTGATGTTGCGTTCGGCGACGGCGCCCACGATTCCACACATAGATGTTGCTCCTAGCTGATAGCGGCACAGATGAGGTTGATGCCGCGGGCTTGAATTTGATCGCGTGCCTCCTGGGGCAGGCGTTCGTCGGTAATCAGGGTATTCACGCTGGCCCAGGGCAGCTCCAGGTTGGGAATCTTGCGCCCGACCTTGTCCGACTCGACCATCACGATCACTTCGCGGGCCACCTCGGCCATCACCCGGCTCAAGCCCAGCAATTCGTTGAAGGTGGTGGTGCCGCGCACCAGGTCGATGCCATCGGCACCAATGAACAGCTGGTCGAAATCGTAGGAGCGTAGTACCTGCTCGGCAACCTGGCCCTGGAACGATTCGGAATGCGGGTCCCAGGTGCCGCCGGTCATCAGCAGTACCGGTTCGTGTTCCAGTTCGCTCAAGGCACGGGCCACGTTCAGCGAGTTGGTCATCACCACCAGCCCCGGTTGCTGACCCAGTTCGGGGATCATCGAAGCCGTGGTGCTGCCGCTGTCGATGATGATGCGCGCATGCTCGCGAATCCGCGCCACGGCGGCACGAGCGATGGCCTGTTTGTAGAGAGAGACGGGCTGGCCCTGGTCGGCGAACAGTTCCTGAGGCAGGGTCACCGCGCCACCGTAGCGGCGCAGCAGCAAGCCGTTGGCCTCCAACGCGGCGAGGTCCTTGCGAATGGTGACTTCGGAGGTTTCGAAACGCTTGGCCAGTGCATCCACACTCACCTCGCCCTGCTCATGCAGCAAGGCCAGGATGTTGTGGCGGCGTTGAGGTGTGTTTCGTTTCGACATGGGAAGTTAAGTTTCGATTCGAAAGATAATGACGCCAATCAAAACCTAAAGCTTTCATTTGGTCAAGCAGGCAATGAAATTTTTTCTGTGGATAAGGCGTTGCTGGGGTCAGGTTATCCACACCTGAGCGCCAGGCAAAAAAAAAGCCGACTTATGCACAATGCGGTCGGCTTTTTCAGAGCTGTGGACAACTCAGCTCTTCTCGATCTTCTCTGGCCGTTTCCAGCCATCGATGTTGCGCTGACGACCGCGGGCCACGCCCAACTGGCCAGCCTCGACCGTCTGGGTGATGGTGGACCCCGCAGCGGTGGTGGCCCCATCGAGGATATCCACAGGCGCCACCAGCGAGTTGTTGGAACCGATAAAGACATCATCGCCCAGTACGGTACGGAATTTGTTGGCCCCGTCGTAGTTGCAGGTGATGGTGCCGGCGCCGATATTGGTGCGCGCCCCCACCTCGGCATCACCCAGGTAGGTCAGGTGGCCTGCTTTGGCACCTTCACCCAGGTGGGCATTCTTCAGTTCGACAAAGTTACCCACATGCGCTCGGGCATCCAGCACGCTGCCCGGGCGCAGCCGCGCGAACGGACCGGCATCGCTGCCCTCGCCCAGCACGGCACCTTCGAGGTGGCTGTTGGCCTTGACCACCGCACCCTTGCGCAGGGTGCTGTTCTTGATCACGCAGTTCGGGCCGATGACCACGTCATCCTCGATCACCACGCGGCCTTCGAGGATAACGTTGACGTCGATGAGCACGTCACGCCCCACGATGACTTCGCCGCGTACGTCGAAACGCGCCGGGTCACGCAGGGTCACGCCCTGGGCCATCAGGCGACGACCTTCGCGCAATTGATAATGACGCTCCAGTTCGGCCAACTGACGACGGTCGTTGGCGCCCTGCACTTCCATCGGGTCCAGCGGCTGCTCGGTGGCCACCACCAGGCCGTCGGCCACTGCCATGGCGATCACGTCGGTCAGGTAGTACTCACCCTGTGCGTTGTGGTTCGACAGGCGGCCAAGCCACTCGGCCAACCGAGCCCCCGGTACGGCAAGGATGCCGGTGTTGCCTTCATTGATCGCCTTCTGTGCGTCGCTGGCATCCTTGTGCTCGACAATGGCAGCCACCTGGCCCTGGTCGTCGCGCACGATACGGCCGTAGCCGGTCGTGTCGGCCAGGGTCACAGTGAGCAGGCCCAGTTGCTGCGGGTTTACCCTGGCCAGCAAACGCTGCAGGGTGTCCACCTCGATCAGCGGTACATCGCCGTAGAGGATCAGCACGGTGTCGGCACTGAGCGCCGGCAAGGCCTGGGCCACGGCGTGGCCTGTGCCCAGCTGTTTGTCCTGCAACACGAAATTCAGGTCATCGGCAGCCAGTCGCTCGCGAACCAGCTCGGCACCATGTCCGATCACCACGTGAATACCCTGGGGCTCGAGCTGGCGGGCGCTGTGGATAACACGGCCAAGCATCGAGTTGCCGGCGACCGGGTGCAGTACCTTGGGCACGGCCGAGCGCATGCGTGTGCCCTGGCCTGCCGCGAGAATAACGATATCGAGAGACATTGACTGGCTACCAAATCCGGGGAGAGGTCGATGAATGACCGAAATGAGATATGCAGAAAAAGAAAAAGGGTAGCCGAGGCTACCCTTTAACTCAATCGCGGCGAAAGCAATCAGCCTGTAGGCCGAATTACCTTCCCTTGCGCAACTGCTGGACGGTGCGCAGCTGAGCTGCGGCTTCGGCCAGACGTGCGGCAGCGGCGCCGTAGTCGAACTCCGCGCCTTTGGCGTTCAGGGCGTTCTCGGCAGCCTTGAGGGCTTCCTGGGCCTGAGCTTCGTCCAGGTCGGCAGCACGTTGCACGGTATCGGCAAGCACCTTGACCATGTTCGGCTGGACCTCGAGGAAACCACCAGAGATGTAGAACACCTCTTGGGCGCCACCCTGCTTGGTCAGCGTGATCGGACCAGGCTTCAGATTAGTGATCAGCGGGGCGTGGCCTGGAGCGATACCAAGATCACCCAGGTTGCCGTGCGCAATCACCATCTCGACCAGGCCGGAGAAGATCTCTCCTTCCGCGCTGACGATATCGCAATGGACTGTCATAGCCATCTGCTTGCCTCAACCTGATTAGCGCCCCTCGCGGGGCGCCGGGATTACAGTTTCTTGGCTTTCTCGACTGCTTCTTCGATGCCGCCGACCATGTAGAACGCTTGTTCTGGCAGGTGGTCGTAGTCACCGTTGAGGATGCCTTTGAAGCCAGCAATGGTGTCTTTCAGGGAAACGTATTTGCCTGGAGAACCGGTGAAGACTTCAGCCACGAAGAACGGCTGGGACAGGAAGCGCTGGATCTTACGAGCACGGGAAACCAGTTGCTTGTCGGTCTCGGACAGTTCGTCCATGCCCAGGATCGCAATGATGTCCTTCAGCTCTTTGTAGCGCTGCAGCACGTACTGAACGCCGCGAGCGGTTTCGTAGTGCTCGTTGCCGATCACGTTCGGGTCCAGCTGGCGCGAAGTCGAGTCCAGTGGATCGACCGCTGGGTAGATACCCAGGGAGGCGATGTCACGGGACAGTACGACGGTGGCGTCCAAGTGGGCGAAGGTGGTGGCTGGCGACGGGTCGGTCAGGTCGTCCGCAGGTACGTATACGGCCTGGATCGAGGTGATCGAACCTTCCTTGGTCGAAGTGATACGTTCTTGCAGAACGCCCATCTCTTCAGCCAGGGTCGGCTGGTAACCTACCGCCGAAGGCATACGGCCCAGCAGTGCGGATACTTCGGTACCGGCCAGGGTGTAACGATAGATGTTGTCGACGAACAGCAGAACGTCGTTACCTTCGTCACGGAACTTCTCGGCCATGGTCAGGCCGGTCAGCGCTACGCGCAGACGGTTTCCTGGTGGCTCGTTCATCTGACCGTAGACCAGCGCTACCTTGTCGAGAACGTTGGAGTCCTTCATCTCGTGGTAGAAGTCGTTACCCTCACGAGTACGCTCACCCACACCGGCGAACACGGAATAACCGCTGTGCTCGATGGCGATGTTACGGATCAGTTCCATCATGTTTACGGTCTTGCCTACACCGGCACCACCGAACAGACCAACTTTACCGCCTTTGGCAAACGGGCAGACCAGGTCGATAACCTTGATGCCGGTTTCCAGCAGGTCGTTGCCGCCTGCCTGGTCAGCGAACGAAGGCGCTTCGCGGTGAATGCCCCAGCGCTCTTCTTCACCGATCGGACCAGCTTCGTCGATCGGGTTGCCCAGCACGTCCATGATCCGGCCCAGGGTCGCTTTACCGACCGGTACGGAGATGGCTGCGCCGCTGTCGACGACGTCCAGACCGCGCTTCAAGCCTTCGGTCGAGCCCATCGCAATGGTACGGACCACGCCGTCGCCCAGCTGCTGCTGAACTTCCAGGGTGGTTTCCGCGCCTTGTACTTTCAGTGCGTTGTACACGCTCGGCACGCTGTCACGTGGGAATTCCACGTCGATGACGGCGCCGATGATTTGAACGATACGTCCGCTACTCATAGCTGGATCCTCTGAATATTTGAACCGTTAAACCGCGGCAGCGCCGCCGACGATTTCCGAGATCTCTTGGGTGATCGCAGCCTGACGCGCCTTGTTGTAGATCAGCTGCAATTCGCTGATCAGGTCGCCGGCGTTGTCGGTGGCGTTCTTCATTGCGATCATCCGCGCAGCTTGTTCGGCCGCGTTGTTCTCGACCACCGCCTGGTAGACCTGCGACTCCACGTAACGCACCATCAGGCCGTCCAGCAGCTCCTTGGCGTCAGGTTCGTAGAGGTAGTCCCAGTGGTGCTTGAGTTCTTGATCCGGGGTTGCAACCAACGGAATCAACTGCTCGACCGTTGGGGCTTGCGTCATGGTATTGATGAACTTGTTCGATACCACGGACAGACGATCGATACGACCATCCAGGTAAGCGTCCAGCATGACCTTGACGCTGCCGATCAGATCATTGATCGACGGCTCTTCGCCCAGGTGGCTGATCGCTGCAACGACGTTACCGCCGTAGCTGCGGAAAAACGCCGCACCTTTGCTGCCCACCACGCACAGGTCGATTTCGACCCCTTGCTCGCGGTTGGCTGCCATGTCCTTGACCAGGGCCTTGAACAGGTTGGTGTTCAAGCCACCGCACAGACCACGGTCACTGCTCACAACCACATAACCGGCGCGCTTGACAGGGCGTTCGATCATGAAGGGGTGGCGGTATTCCGGGTTGGCGTTGGCCAGATGACCAATCACCTGGCGGATACGCTCCGCATAGGGACGGCTAGCAGCCATGCGCATTTGAGCCTTGCGCATCTTGCTGACCGCCACTTTTTCCATGGCGCTGGTAATTTTTTGCGTGCTTTTGATGCTCGCAATCTTACTGCGAATCTCTTTTGCGCCTGCCATGTAACACCTATCAGGTTAGCAAGCGGGGGCTGCAAAGCCCCCGCTGCGGCTTACCAGGTTTGGGTGGCCTTGAACTTCTCGATACCGGCTTTGATGCCAGCGTCGATTTCGTCGTTGAAGTCACCCTTCACGTTGATCTTCGCCATCAGTTCGACGTGATCACGGTTGAAGAAAGCGATCAGCGCTTGTTCGAAGCTGCCGATCTTGGTGATTTCGACGTCGGTCAGGAACCCACGCTCAGCGGCATACAGCGACAGCGCCATGTCCGCGATGGACATTGGAGCGTATTGCTTCTGCTTCATCAGCTCGGTAACACGTTGACCGTGCTCGAGTTGCTTGCGGGTGGCTTCGTCCAGGTCAGAAGCGAACTGGGCGAATGCCGCCAGTTCACGGTACTGAGCCAGAGCGGTACGGATACCACCGGAGAGCTTCTTGATGATCTTGGTCTGAGCGGCACCACCTACACGGGATACCGAAACACCGGCGTTCACTGCAGGGCGGATGCCCGAGTTGAACATGGCCGATTCCAGGAAGATCTGACCGTCGGTGATCGAGATCACGTTGGTCGGAACGAACGCGGAAACGTCGCCAGCCTGGGTTTCGATGATCGGCAGTGCGGTCAGCGAGCCGGTCTTGCCAGTTACGGCACCGTTGGTGAACTTCTCTACGTACTCTTCGGAAACGCGCGATGCACGCTCCAGGAGGCGGGAGTGGAGATAGAACACGTCACCTGGGTATGCTTCGCGTCCTGGTGGACGGCGCAGCAGCAGGGAGATCTGACGGTAGGCAACAGCCTGCTTGGACAGGTCATCGTAGACGATCAGTGCGTCTTCGCCGCGGTCACGGAAGAACTCGCCCATGGTGCAACCGGCGTATGGCGCCAGGAATTGCAGTGCGGCGGATTCCGAAGCACTGGCAACCACCACGATGGTGTTGGCCAGGGCGCCGTTTTCTTCCAGCTTGCGAACGATGTTGGCAACGGTCGAACGCTTCTGGCCGACAGCAACATACACACAGAAAATACCGGAGTCTTTCTGGTTGATGATGGCGTCGATGGCCATGGCGGTCTTGCCGATCTGACGGTCACCGATGATCAGCTCACGCTGGCCACGGCCGACAGGGATCATGGCGTCAACCGATTTGTAGCCAGTCTGTACAGGCTGGTCTACCGATTTACGCCAGATAACGCCCGGTGCAACCTTTTCAACAGCGTCGGTCTCGGTGTTGTTCAGCGGACCTTTGCCATCGATTGGGTTACCCAGTGCGTCGACGACGCGACCCAGCAGTTCCTTACCAACCGGAACTTCGAGGATGCGGCCGGTGCACTTGGCGCTCATGCCTTCAGCGAGGGTGTCGTACGCGCCCAGTACTACCGCACCAACGGAGTCTTGCTCCAGGTTGAGGGCCATACCGAACACGCCGCCCGGAAACTCGATCATTTCGCCGTACATAGCGTCGGCCAGACCGTGAATCCGCACGATACCGTCAGAAACGCTGACGACAGTACCTTCGTTGCGGGCTTGGGAGGCTACATCGAGTTTCTCGATGCGGCCCTTGATGATTTCACTAATTTCGGAAGGATTGAGTTGCTGCATTGCTCTGCTGCCCCTTCAAACTCAAGATTTCAATGCTTCGGCCAGTTTCGCGATTTTGCCGCGTACTGAACCATCGATAACCAGGTCGCCGGCGCGGATTACGACACCACCGATCAGGCTGGCATCCTCCGTCGCGTGCAGGCGCACTTCCCGGCTGAGTCGTGCACTGAGAACCTTGGCGAGTTTGTCTTGCTGTTCTTGGTTCAACGCAAAAGCACTGGTGACTTCCACGTCCACGGATTTCTCTTGTTCGGCCTTGTACAGATCGAACAGAGCCGAAATCTCCGGCAACAGCAGGAGACGTTCGTTTTCCGCGGCAACATGAATGAAATTCTGTGCCTGTGCATCGAACTTGTCACCGCACACGTCAATAAACGCGGCGGCCTTTTCTGCGCTCGTCAGTCGCGGGGCCTTGAGCAGGCGCTGCATTGTGTCGTCTTGAGACACTGCAGCAGCCAGGCCGAGCATGGCTGACCAATTGGCCAGTTGCTGATGGGCCTGGGCGTGCTCAAAGGCCGCCTTAGCGTAAGGTCGGGCCAACGTGGTCAGTTCTGCCATGATCGCCCTCGCTTAAATTTCAGCGGCCAGTTTATTAACCAGCTCCGCATGCGCGTTTTGATCGATTGTGGCGCCAAGGATCTTTTCAGCACCGTTGACGGCCAGGCTACCCACTTGGGCGCGCAGCGCGTCTTTGACACCGTTCAGTTCCTGTTCGATCTCGGCTTGAGCCTGGGCCTTCACACGGTCAGCTTCGACGCGAGCCTGGTCACGGGCTTCCTCGACGATCTGGTTACCGCGTTTCTTGGCTTGCTCAATGATTTCGGCTGCCTGAGCTTTAGCTTCGCGCAGTTGCTGACCCGCTTTATCTTGGGCCAGCTCCAGGTCGCGAGCTGCTCGGTTGGCAGCGTCCAGTCCTTCCGCGATCTTCTTCTGACGTTCTTGCAAAGCCGCGATGACCGGAGGCCACACGAACTTCATGCAAAACAGTACAAAAATGAAGAACGCAACGGACTGGCCAATCAGGGTTGCATTAATGTTCACGCCAACACCTCGCTCGTTCTAAGTCCATCACACCAATCCACTCGAAAATTCGAGTGATTAGCCAGCGATTTGACCAACGAAGGGATTAGCGAAGGTGAAGAACAGAGCGATACCAACACCGATCATGGTCACGGCGTCGAGCAGACCGGCGACGATGAACATTTTGACTTGCAGCATCGGAACCATTTCTGGCTGGCGAGCAGCGCCTTCCAGGAACTTGCCGCCCAGCAGGCCGAAACCAATGGCGGTACCCAGGGCACCCAGGCCGATCAGCAGAGCAACAGCGATAGCGGTAAGACCAACTACAGTTTCCATCTTTCCTCCCGACTTTTACGTCGTATTGGTTAGGTTTTTTAGTTTGAAGCGGTAAAACAAAATCGTTTGGTACAGCTGCCCTTGCGGACTTTTTCGGCCTCCCCCCACCCCGGCGGAGAGGCCTCAGACACGCCAGGCGGTCTTAATGGTTATCTTCGTGAGCCATCGACAGGTAGACGATGGTAAGCATCATGAAGATGAACGCTTGCAGGGTGATGATCAGAATGTGGAACACAGCCCACGCCCATTGCAGCACCACGCCCAGGCCGCTCAGCCACAGCAGACCGGCACCGAACATCACGGCGATCAGGATGAACACCAGCTCGCCGGCATACATGTTGCCGAACAGACGCAGGGCCAGCGAGATCGGCTTGGCGATCAGGGTCACGAATTCCAGCAGGAAGTTGACCGGGATCAGCAGGATCTGGACGAAGATGTTCTTGCTGCCGAACGGGTGCAGGGTCAGCTCGCCGATGAAGCCGCCGATGCCCTTGACCTTGATGCTGTAGAAGATGATCAGGGCGAACACGCAGAAGGCCATCGCGATGGTGGCGTTCGGGTCGGTGGTGGATACGGCACGGAACGGGATGTGCGGATCACCGGAGATCAGCATCGCCAGTTGCGGGATCCAGTCGACCGGGATCAGGTCGACGGCGTTCATCAGGAACACCCACACGAAGATGGTCAGGGCCAGCGGTGCGATGACCGGGCTGCGGCCGTGGAACGAGTCCTTGACGCTGCCGTTGACGAATTCGACCATCACCTCGACGAAGTTCTGCAGGCCGCCGGGTTGACCGGAAGTCGCTTTTTTCGCCGCCATGCGGAACAGGAGGATGAAGATCAGACCCAGCGCAACGGACCAACCCAGGGTGTCCACGTGGAACGCCCAGAAGCCCATTGCCTTGGCTTCTGCTGCGGAATGGGCAAAGCCCCAACCGCCGTCTGGTAATTGCCCGAAGGTCAAGTTCTGCAAGTGGTGCTGGATATAGCCCGAAGCGGTTTCTGCTGCCATGTTTGCCTCAAACGCCCTAAGGTCTCGAAAGTCTCGTTTTTATCAGCAGGGGCGCGAACCAGCTGACCAACTGGGTCAGCAAGAAGACGCCGAATACTGCTAATGGCGCCAATGGCTTCACTCCTGCGAACGTCAATGCGAACAGCACTGCCGTCAAAATCAATTTGCCTGCCTCGCCAGCGTAGAACGACTTGACGATGGCCTGCGCTGCCCTGGCGCCGGTGTAACGGAACGCCTTGTAGGCAAAGTACAGATTCGGCAGCCAGGCGATCAGTCCTCCGCAGAGTGCCGAATAGCCGCTGACCACCCCATGCCACTGCCACACCCCCAACGATGCCAGCAGCAACACGACAAATTGAGCGAACAGTACCGGAAAAACCGCCCAGCGATGGAAAGGCAAGCGGTTTGGCGTGCGGGTCTCCATCACAACTGCTCCTCGAAAGTCGACCAACCAGTCAGTAATGACTTGGCATAATTTGTGCCGACAAAATGCGCGCAGAGTATAGGGGCGCTTGGACCCCTATTCAACTGCTGGGTAGTGATTTCCGACTGCGCGCTACAAAGCGAATTGTTTCAGCGGATGTGAGCAAGCACGCCCTGCAACTCGTCCAGGGAGTTGTAACGGATCACCAACTGGCCTTTGCCCTTGTTGCCGTGACGGATCTGTACCGCCGAGCCCAGCCGCTCTGCCAGACGCTGTTCAAGGCGGGTGATGTCCGGATCGGGCTTGGCCGGTTCCACCGGCTCGGGCTTGCCGCTGAGCCACTGGCGAACCAGGGCTTCGGTCTGGCGTACGGTCAGGCCTCGTGCGACAACGTGTCGCGCCCCGTCGACCTGCTGTTCTTCAGGCAAACCGAGCAGCGCACGGGCATGCCCCATCTCCAGGTCGCCGTGGGACAGCATGGTCTTGATGACTTCCGGCAGCGAGATCAGGCGCAGCAGGTTGGCCACGGTCACCCGCGACTTGCCCACAGCATCCGCGACCTGTTGCTGGGTCAGCTGGAATTCCTGCTGCAGGCGCTGCAGTGCGATGGCCTCTTCCACCGGGTTGAGGTCTTCGCGCTGGATGTTCTCGATCAGCGCCATGGCGATGGCGGTTTCATCCGGCACATCGCGCACCATCGCCGGGATGGTCTCCATGCCGGCCTGCTGGCTGGCGCGCCAGCGGCGTTCGCCGGCGATGATCTCGAAGCGGTCGTCACCGATCGGGCGGACCACGATCGGCTGCATCACGCCCTGGCTCTTGATCGAATGCGCCAGTTCTTCAAGGGCCTGCGGGTCCATGTCCCGACGGGGCTGGTATTTGCCGCGCTGGATCAGGTCCAGCGGCAGGTGTTGCAGTTCTTTCTGGTCGACCTTGACAGCCTGCTCTTCGAGCGCGCTGACGGTAGGACCACTGAGCAGTGCATCCAACCCACGTCCGAGACCTCGTTTCTTAACGGCCATGCGGATTCCTTAAGTTGCCTGTGCGGCAGTGCGGGTTTGACGGCGTTGACGGCGTACCAGTTCACCGGCCAGGGCCAGATAGGCCAGGGCGCCACGGGACTGCTTGTCGTAGGCCAGGGCCGGCATGCCGAAGCTCGGGGCCTCGGCCAGGCGGATGTTGCGCGGGATCACCGTATCGTAGAGCTGCTCGCCGAAGTGTTCCTTGAGCTGCGCGGACACGTCGTTGATCAGGCTCAGGCGCGGGTCGTACATGGTGCGCAACAGGCCTTCGATCTTGAGCTGCGGATTGAGCTTGGCAGCGATGCGCTTGATGTTATCCACAAGGTCGCTCAAGCCTTCCAGGGCAAAGTATTCACATTGCATCGGAATGATCACGCCATCGGCGGCCACCAGGGCATTGAGCGTCAGCATCGACAGCGACGGCGGGCAGTCGATCAGGATGTAGTCGTAACTCTCGCGGATCGGCGCCAGCGCTGTGCGCAGCCGGCTCTCCTTCATCTGCATTTCGAGCAGAACCACTTCGGCCGCAGTGAGGTCGCGGTTGGCCGGCAGCAGTTGATAACCGCCGTGTTCCGACACGTGCATGGCCTGAGCCAGGTCGCACTCGCCGATCAGCAGGTCATAGACCGAATGTTCAAGGACGTGTTTATCCACACCGCTACCCATGGTGGCGTTGCCCTGTGGATCGAGGTCAATCAGCAGCACGCGGCGCTTGGTAGCCACCAGCGATGCAGCGAGATTGATGCAGGTGGTGGTCTTGCCCACACCACCTTTCTGGTTCGCGATCGCGAATACCTTAGCCATTCTTGCTTGTGTTCCCAGTCATGCCGTGCGGCGCAGTATCAGCAGATGGCGCTGGCCTTGGCAACCCGGAACGGTCAAGGCCTGCTCGCTATCCACTTTGAAATCTGCCGGCAATGCTACCAGCTCATCAGCCGGATGCAGCCCTTTCATTGCCAGCCACTGCGTCTGGGCGTCGCCAAGGTGGCGCGTCCAATTGGTGAAGTTCTCCATGCTGCTGAAAGCACGAGAAACAATTCCGGAGAAAGGCTGTTCCGGCTGGAACGCCTCGACCCGGCTGTGGATAACTTGCAGGTTATCCAGCTTCAGCTCCAGTTTCACCTGGGTGAGGAAGCGGGTTTTCTTGCCGTTGCTGTCCAGCACCGTGACCTGCTTGTGCGGATGCAGGATAGCCAGGGGAATGCCCGGCATGCCGCCGCCGCTACCGACGTCGAGCCAGCGCTCGGTGTCGCTGTGGATAAACGGCATGACGCTCAGGCTGTCCAGCAGGTGGCGGGACACCATTTCGTCGGGATTGCGCACTGCAGTCAGGTTGTAAGCCTTGTTCCACTTGATCAGCAGCGCCAGATAAGCCAGCAGTTGCGCGTGCTGGGCCTCGCTCAGCTCGACACCAAGCTGGCGGGCACCTGTGGACAACTCCTGGGCGTGTTGAGGGGTGACCATAGAACTCAAGCGCTTTGCTCCAACTCGCGGCCTGCGCCGCGTTTTTTCAGGTGAATCAGCAACAGGGAAATAGCCGCCGGGGTCACGCCGGGAACGCGCGAGGCCTGGCCGAGTGTCTCTGGGCGGGCCTGGCTGAGCTTACCCTGAATCTCCTTGGACAACCCGGAAATACCAGCGTAGTCGATATCCTCGGGCAGGCGGGTGTCTTCGCTTGCCCGCAGGCGAGCGATTTCTTCCTGTTGCCGGTCGATGTAACCAGCGTATTTGGTCTTGATCTCGACCTGCTCGGCCACCTGAGGATCGATTTCTCCACCGCCGGTCACTTCCACCAACCCGGCATAGTCGATTTCCGGGCGGGTCAGCAGGTTGAGCAGGTTGTATTCATGGCTGAGCGGCGTGCCGAACTTATCCACAATCGCCTGGCCCATCGCGGTATTGGGCTGAACCCAGGTGGACTTCAGGCGTTGCTCCTCGCGCTCGATGCTTTCGCGCTTGGCGCTGAACGCGGCCCAGCGTGCATCGTCGACCAGGCCCAGTTCACGGCCTTTTTCGGTCAGACGCAGGTCGGCGTTGTCTTCACGCAGAATCAGGCGGTACTCGGCCCGCGAGGTGAACATGCGGTACGGCTCCTGGGTACCCAGGGTGATCAGGTCGTCGACCAGCACCCCGATGTACGCCTCGTCGCGGCGCGGGCACCAGCTTTCGCGGCCCTGTGCACGCAGCGCGGCGTTGGCACCAGCCAGCAGCCCCTGCGCGCCGGCCTCTTCGTAACCGGTGGTGCCGTTGATCTGGCCGGCAAAGAACAACCCGCCGATGGCCTTGGTTTCCAGGCTGTACTTCAGATCACGCGGGTCGAAGTAGTCGTATTCGATGGCATAGCCCGGGCGCACGATGTGCGCGTTTTCCATGCCGCGGATCGAACGCACCAACTGCAGCTGCACGTCGAACGGCAGGGATGTGGATATCCCGTTCGGGTAAAGCTCGTGGGTATTGAGCCCTTCTGGCTCGATGAATACCTGGTGGCTCTGCTTGTCGGCAAACCGGTGGATCTTGTCTTCGATCGACGGGCAGTAACGCGGGCCGATGCCCTCGATCACGCCGGAGTACATCGGCGAACGATCGAGGTTGGAAGCAATGATCTCGTGAGTGCGTTCGTTGGTGTGGGTAATCCAGCAACTGACCTGACGCGGGTGCATGGCCTTGTCGCCCATGAACGACATCACCGGTATCGGGGTGTCACCGGCCTGTTCGGTCATCACCGAGAAATCCACCGAACGCCCGTCGATACGCGGCGGCGTGCCGGTTTTCAGGCGACCCATGCGCAGCGACAGCTCACGCATGCGGTGCGCCAGAGCGATGGCCGGCGGATCGCCGGCACGCCCACCGGAATAATTCTGCAGACCTATGTGGATAAGTCCGCTGAGGAAGGTACCCGTGGTCAGCACCACAGAATCGGCATGGAAACGCAGACCCATCTGCGTGACGACGCCGCGTACCTGGTCCTGCTCGACGATCAGGTCGTCACAGGCCTGCTGGAATATCCACAGGTTGGGCTGGTTTTCGAGAATCTCGCGTACCACGGCCTTGTAGATGGCGCGGTCGGCCTGGGCGCGGGTTGCACGCACCGCCGGGCCTTTGCGGTTGTTCAAAACGCGGAATTGGATACCGCTCTTGTCGGTAGCCAGGGCCATGACACCGCCCAGCGCATCGATCTCCTTGACCAGATGGCTCTTGCCAATACCGCCAATGGCCGGGTTGCAGCTCATGTGCCCGAGGGTTTCCACGTTGTGGGTCAGCAGCAGGGTTTTCACACCCATGCGTGCAGACGCAAGCGCAGCCTCGGTTCCGGCATGGCCGCCGCCGATGACGATCACTTCAAAACGGGAAGGGAAATCCACCACGCACCTCGTGCCTGTTTCGGGAATAGATAGGAATAACGCACAAGTATAGGGACTTACCCCCCTTCTAGGAACCGCTTGAACAAAATTTAACCAGCCTGTGGATGAGTGGCTGACAATAGAAATAAAGAGAGAGAAATTTATTAAAGCTTTGTTTTTATGTTTATTCTTAGTGAGGCACCTTTCTGTGGATAAACCTCTACAGCCCTTATTCCACCTTATGTACAGAGGTTCAAAAGGCTGTGGTCTAGTGGCCATGAGGGGTCTGGATAAGCGCCTTAAGCCTGTGGATGAAACACCCACTTATCAACAGGGGGAGTTATCTCCAGCCTTGAGGCCGGGTTATCAACTGAGCTGAGGCGGGGTTTTCCACAGGGCTTATTCTGCGGTTTGTGAGTAAGACAGGCACGCGAAAGCCCCGGAGCGTTCCGGAATTCTCGACAGGGGATAAAAAACCGAGGAGATGACAGCCGACAACGAGGCCCTGGATCGGCCCCGTTGTGGATAAACGGACTACTTGCCGATGCAGAAGCTGGAGAAGATGCGCCCCAGCAGGTCATCGGAGCTGAAGGCGCCGGTAATTTCGCCCAGGGACTGCTGGGCCTGGCGCAGGTCTTCGGCCAGCAGCTCTCCAGCGCCCGCCAGGGTCAATTGCGCATGACCGTGGTCCAGGTGCGAACTGGCCTGGCGCAAGGCGTCCAGGTGGCGACGGCGGGCACTGAAGCCGCTTTCGGCGGTCTGTTCGTAGCCCATGCAGGCCTTGAGGTGATCGCGCAGCAGTTCCAGGCCCTGGTCGGCGCCCTTGGCACTGAGGGTGATGGTGACGTGGCCATCCTCGGACAACTGCAGGCCCACGGGGTCGCCACTGAGGTCGGCCTTGTTGCGAATCAGCGTGACCTTGGCCGGGTCGGGGCGCTGTTCAAGGAATTCAGGCCACAATGCGAACGGATCATCGGCTTCAGGTGCCGTGGCATCCACCACCAATAGTACCCGATCGGCCTCGCCAATGGCCTTGAGGGCACGTTCCACCCCAATCTTTTCCACATGGTCTTCGGTATCGCGCAGGCCGGCGGTGTCCACCACGTGCAACGGCATGCCGTCGATGTGGATATGTTCGCGCAGCACATCCCGGGTAGTACCGGCGATGTCCGTCACGATGGCCGCCTCGCGCCCGGCCAGTGCGTTGAGCAGGCTGGACTTGCCGGCATTCGGCCGCCCGGCGATCACCACCGTCATGCCATCGCGCAACAGCGCACCCTGCCCCGCCTCGCGCTGCACTGTGGATAAACTTTCGCGCACCTCCTCGAGCATGCGCAGGACGTGGCCATCGGCAAGAAAATCGATTTCCTCTTCGGGAAAGTCGATTGCCGCCTCGACGTAGATACGCAGGCTGATCAGTTTTTCGGTGAGGTTATCCACACGGCGGGAGAATTCGCCCTGCAACGAGCGCAGCGCATTACGCGCCGCCTGTGCAGAACTGGCCTCGATCAGGTCGGCGATGGCTTCGGCCTGGGCCAGGTCGAGCTTGTCGTTGAGAAAGGCGCGCTCGCTGAATTCGCCCGGACGCGCCAGGCGGCAACCCAGTTCCACGCAGCGCTGCAGCAGCATGTCGAGCACAACCGGGCCGCCGTGGCCCTGCAGTTCCAGCACATCTTCACCGGTAAAGGAGTTGGGCCCGGGAAAATACAGGGCAATGCCTTCATCCAGCACCAGGCCATCGTCGCCCTTGAACGGACCGTAATGGGCATACCGCGGGGTGAGCTCACGGCCGGTGATGGCCAACCCGGCCTTGCTGGCCAGCGGTCCGGAAATACGCACGATTCCTACACCGCCACGACCCTGGGCAGTGGCAATTGCAGTGATGGTTTCACGACGAGCATTCATCAGCGAAGGCCTCAGACAAAAACGACAGATAGCAAAACGCCCCACGAGGGGGCGTTTTATCCACAGGTTAGCTGGCTAACCCGTCAAGCGGTGGCTTTGTTGCTCGCCGCTTCGATCTTGCGGGTGATGTACCACTGCTGTGCGATCGACAGGCAGTTGTTCACAACCCAGTACAGCACCAGACCTGCCGGGAACCACAGGAAGAAGAAGGTGAAGATCATCGGCATCAGCTTCATAACCCTGGCCTGCATCGGATCCGGCGGCGTCGGGTTCAGGCGCTGCTGGATGAACATGGTCGCGCCCATGATGATCGGCAGGATGAAGAACGGATCCTTGATCGACAGGTCGGTAATCCAGAACATCCACGGGGCCTGGCGCATTTCAACGCTTTCCAGCAATACCCAGTAGAGCGAAAGGAAGACTGGCATCTGCACCAGGATCGGCAGGCAGCCGCCCAGCGGGTTGATCTTCTCTTTCTTGTACAGCTCCATCATGGCCTGCGACATCTTCTGCCGGTCATCGCCATGTTGCTCTTTCAGCGCGGCCAGTTTAGGTGCCACGGCACGCATGCGCGCCATCGACTTGTAGCTGGCAGCGGACAGCGGGAAGAACAGCAGCTTGATCAGCATGGTCAGGACGATGATCGACCAGCCCCAGTTGCCGAGCAGCTCATGGATATGTTGCAGCAGCCAGAAGATCGGCTGGGCAATGAACCACAGGATGCCGTAGTCGACGGTCAGCTCCAGGCCCGGGGACAGCGCCTTGAGTTTTTCCTGGCTCTTGGGACCGGCGTACAGCAGCGTGCTGGTTTCGCCCTGGGCGCCGGCAGCCACGTTCAGCTCCGGACCGGTGAACCCGATGATGTAGTTGCCCTGGCTGTCCTTGCGTGTCTGAACAACGTTGTTGTCCGACTTGTTGGGAATCCAGGCGGTCACGAAGTAGTGCTGCAACCAGGCAACCCAGCCGCCGGTAACATTTTCTTTCAAACTACCTTTGTCGATGTCCTTCATCGACACTTTCTTGTACGGCTCGGCACTTGTCCACAGGGCGGCGCCCAGATAGGTGGCGGTACCGGTGGCGGTGCTCGACGACGGATCGGAGCTGGCATCGCGCTTGAGCTGTGCAAACAGGTTGCCTGTCCACGGCTTGCCGCTCTGGTTGTCGATCAGGTGAGTGACTTTCAGGTCATATTCACCACGGTTCAGGGTGAAACGCTTGATGTAGTTCACACCCGCGTCGCTGAACTTGAGGTCGACGACCAGTTGGTTCTGGCCATCGGCCAGTTGATAACTTTTCTGCTCGGCGGAATACAGCGGGCGACCAGCGGCACGTGCATCGGGGCCGTTGGCACCGGTCAGGCCGCTCTGAGCCAGGTAAACGCGCTCGCCGCCGTTATCGAACAGCTGGAACGGAATTTCCGGATGGTCCTGGCGACGTGGATATTTCGGCAGGGTCAGCTGCGCGATATCACCGCCGTTGGGGTTGATAGCCAGGTCGAGGACATCGGTCTTGACCCTAATCAGGTCTGTGCTGACGGCAACCGGTGCAATTTCTGCAGGGGTGGTTTCAGCAGTGGCGCTCGGAACATCGGCGCTGGCGCCGGATGTGCCAACGGTCGGGGTATCGGGCAAGCCCGGCGCGACGGTGCTGGCAGCAGTATTCTGAGTCGGCAGGGCAGCCTGGCCGTAGTCCTGGTTCCACTTGAGGACCATGACATAGGACACGATTGCCAGGGCGGCGATCAGGATCGTGCGTTTAATATCCATGATTACTCGGCTATCGAAGAAGAAGTACGGGAAGTGGGAGCAGGCGGAACCGGGTCATAACCGCCGGCATTCCACGGATGACAACGCCCGAGACGACGAGCGGTCAACCATCCACCGCGCAATGCGCCATGTGTTTCGATGGCTTCAATCGCATAGGTGGAACAGGTCGGATAGAAACGACAGTGGCTGGCCATCAGAGGGCTAATGGCGTAACGGTAAAACTGGATCGGAACGAGTACCAGTTTACGCATCTGGACGGTCTACCCCTGCAGATTCGCTGTTAACCACTGGAGCGGGCCGACTGCGTGCAAGGCGCTTCCAGAGCTTGCCAAAATGTTGGTGCAATTCTGGGTTTTCTACGTCGCCCAGGCCTTTGCGCGCGACGATCACGATGTCCCAACCGGCCAGCAAATGCTGGTGGAGACGAAACGAATCGCGCATCAAACGCTTCAAGCGGTTGCGTTGAACGGAGAGCTTGACGCTCTTTTTCCCGATCACGAGCCCCAGGCGGGGATGATCCAGGCCGTTCTCGCGGGCAAGGAGCAAGAGACTCTTGCCTGGCACCTTGCCGGATGGAGAGTCAAAGACCGCTTTGAAGTGTCGGGGTGTCAGAAGACGCTTTTCCCGACTGAAGTCCTGACTCACCACCTGTGCCGAAAAATCAAACTGCCAGACGCTTACGGCCTTTGGCACGACGGCGGGACAGTACGGCACGGCCGTTCTTGGTAGCCATACGGGCACGGAAACCGTGAGTGCGGGCGCGCTTGATGGTGCTTGGTTGGAAAGTACGTTTCATGGCGTGTTACCTGGTTCGTCGACAACGGGCCGGAATGGCCCCCGTTTTAAGAGACCGGCGATTCTAGAGAAAGCAGCGCCATAGGTCAATTTCCAACCAGCTTTTCCTTATGGATAAAAAACCGGGCGCCTTCGCATGCTCGTCCACAGGCCTGTGCCTCGGATGACAGGGACACAGCCTTGCCGGATGCTTAAACATAGAAAAAAGAAGAGAAGGTATTTAAAGCTTTTTTGTAAATCTTATAGAACTTAGGCAGCTGTTTTCTGTGGATAGAACGCTACAGGCCTTGTTCTACGTACTGTACAGAGAAAAGAAACCCTGTCGGGAAGCGGTGCTCTGGCTGTGCTGTGCAGGCGCAAAAGCTGTGGATTAAAAGGTCTGTTATCCACAGCGCAGTTATCCACCGATTTCGACCCCCACTTGTGCAAAGTGCTCAGGCATGGTTATCCACAGGGCTTATTCACAGCGGTAAAGTGACGTTTTTGCCACTAACCTGCTGATTTATCGCCACCCTCGACACACCTGCATGTGGATAACTGCGCTGGTGGTCGGTACAATGGCCGCTTGTTTTTGCCTCACCGGCGTTCAACTCAGGGGATATCCGTGTCAGTGGAACTTTGGCAGCAGTGCGTGGACCTTCTGCGCGACGAACTGCCTGCCCAGCAATTCAACACCTGGATCCGTCCGCTACAGGTCGAAGCCGAAGGCGACGAGTTGCGCGTCTATGCGCCTAACCGGTTCGTACTCGATTGGGTCAATGAAAAGTACCTGGGTCGCTTGCTCGAACTGCTGGGCGAACACGGCAACGGCATCGCCCCTGCGCTTTCCTTATTAATAGGCAGCCGACGCAGTTCGGCACCCCGTGCTGCGCCCAACGCACCGCTCGCCGCCTCGGTCGCCGCTTCCCAGGCCCAGCAGGCTGCCCAGGTCGCTGCCGTGGCAGCCCCGGCAGCGCCAGCACCTGCGCCGGCAGCGCCACAGGTCGAAGATGCACCTTCGCGCGACAGCTTCGACTCGATGGGCGAGAACACTGCCGTGGTGGCTCCACCCAGCAGCCGTACCGAACAACGTACTGTGCAGGTAGAGGGTGCGCTCAAACACACCAGCTACCTGAACCGCACCTTCACCTTCGAGAATTTCGTCGAGGGCAAGTCCAACCAGCTGGCCCGCGCGGCAGCCTGGCAGGTCGCCGACAACCCCAAGCATGGCTACAACCCGTTGTTCCTCTATGGCGGGGTGGGCCTGGGTAAGACGCACTTGATGCACGCTGTGGGTAACCACCTGCTCAAGAAGAATCCGAATGCCAAGGTGGTGTACCTGCACTCGGAGCGCTTCGTCGCCGACATGGTCAAGGCGTTGCAGCTCAATGCCATCAACGAGTTCAAGCGCTTCTACCGCTCGGTCGATGCGCTTCTGATCGACGACATTCAATTCTTTGCACGCAAGGAGCGTTCGCAGGAGGAGTTTTTCCACACCTTCAACGCCCTGCTCGAAGGTGGCCAGCAGGTGATTCTCACCAGCGACCGCTACCCCAAGGAAATCGAAGGCCTCGAGGAGCGCCTCAAGTCCCGCTTTGGCTGGGGCCTGACCGTTGCCGTAGAGCCGCCGGAGCTCGAGACCCGCGTTGCGATTCTGATGAAGAAGGCCGACCAGGCCAAGGTCGACCTGCCACATGACGCTGCGTTCTTCATTGCCCAGCGCATCCGCTCCAACGTGCGGGAACTGGAAGGCGCGCTGAAGCGGGTCATTGCCCACTCGCACTTCATGGGCCGCGATATCACCATCGAGTTGATTCGCGAGTCGCTCAAGGATCTGCTGGCACTGCAGGACAAGCTGGTGAGTGTGGATAACATTCAGCGCACAGTGGCCGAGTACTACAAGATCAAGATTTCCGATCTGCTGTCCAAGCGGCGTTCGCGTTCGGTGGCCAGGCCGCGTCAGGTGGCCATGGCCCTGTCCAAGGAACTGACCAACCACAGCCTGCCGGAAATCGGCGACGTCTTCGGCGGCCGCGATCACACCACGGTGTTGCACGCGTGCCGCAAGATCAACGAACTCAAGGAATCCGACGCGGATATCCGCGAGGACTACAAGAACCTGCTGCGGACCCTGACGACGTGATGAACGTCAGCGCGGCTTTTTTTTAAGGCAAGGGACTAGACCATGCATTTCACCATTCAACGCGAAGCCCTGTTGAAACCCCTGCAACTGGTCGCAGGCGTCGTCGAGCGCCGCCAGACCTTGCCGGTATTGTCCAACGTGCTGCTGGTGGTCCAGGGCCAGCAACTGTCGCTTACAGGTACTGACCTGGAAGTGGAACTGGTTGGCCGTGTGCAACTGGAACACCCTGCCGAGCCTGGCGAGATCACCGTACCTGCACGCAAGCTGATGGATATCTGCAAGAGCCTGCCGAGCGAAGCGGAGATCAGCATCAAGGTCGACGAGCAGAAGGTCATCATCAAGGCCGGCCGCAGCCGTTTCACCTTGTCGACCCTGCCAGCCAACGATTTCCCCACCGTCGAGGAAGGCCCGGGTTCGCTGACCTGCACCCTGGAGCAGAGCCGCCTGCGCCGCCTGATCGAGCGCACCAGCTTCGCAATGGCCGTGCAGGACGTGCGCTACTACCTGAACGGCATGCTGCTGGAAGTTTCCACCGGCACTCTGCGCGCGGTCGCCACCGATGGTCACCGTCTGGCCATGTGCTCGATGCAGGCCGATATCGGTCAGGCTGATCGCCACCAGGTGATCGTGCCTCGCAAGGGTATCCTTGAGCTGGCGCGCCTGCTCACTGATCCAGAAGGCACCGTTGCCATCGTGCTGGGTCAGCAACACATTCGCGCCACTACTGGCGAATTCACCTTCACCTCCAAGCTGGTGGATGGCAAGTTCCCGGACTACGAGCGCGTATTGCCAAAGGGCGGCGACAAACTGGTACTGGGTGATCGCCAGGCACTTCGCGAAGCGTTCAGCCGTACCGCGATTCTGTCCAACGAAAAGTACCGCGGCATTCGTCTGCAACTGGCGGCTGGCCAACTGAAGATTCAGGCCAACAACCCTGAGCAGGAAGAAGCGGAAGAAGAGATCGGCGTTGACTACAACGGCGGTTCGCTGGAAATCGGTTTCAACGTGAGCTACCTGCTCGACGTGCTGGGCGTGATGACCACCGAACAGGTTCGTCTGATCCTGTCCGATTCCAACAGCAGCGCCCTGCTGCAAGAGGCGGACAATGACGATTCTGCATACGTCGTCATGCCGATGCGCCTGTAATTTGTCCAGCACTCGCTAGATGTCCCTCAGTCGCGTTTCAGTCACCGCGGTGCGCAACCTGCACCCGGTGACCTTCTCCCCCTCCCCCCGCATCAACATCCTGTATGGCGCCAACGGCAGCGGCAAAACCAGCGTGCTGGAAGCCATCCATTTGCTCGGCCTGGCCCGTTCATTTCGCAGCACTCGCCTTACACCGGTCATCCAGTATGAAGAACTGGCGTGTACGGTATTCGGCCAGGTCGAACTGAATGAAGGTGGTTCCAGCAACCTGGGCATATCGCGGGAACGGCAAGGGGATTTCACCATTCGCATCGACGGGCAGAACGCCCGCAGTGCCGCCCAACTGGCAGAGATACTGCCGCTGCAACTGATCAACCCGGACAGTTTTCGCCTGCTCGAAGGTGCGCCCAAGATTCGCCGGCAATTCCTGGATTGGGGTGTGTTCCACGTGGAACCTCGCTTCATGTCCACCTGGCAGCGCCTGCAGAAGGCCCTGCGGCAGCGGAACTCATGGTTGCGGCATGGTACACTTGACGCTGTTTCGCAAGCAGCCTGGGACCGGGAGTTATGCCTGGCCAGTGCGGAAATCGACGAGTACCGCCGTAATTACATCAAAGCGCTGAAACCCGTCTTCGAACAAACCTTGAGCGAATTGCTGGAGCTCGAGGGGCTGACCCTGAGTTACTACCGAGGGTGGGACAAGGACAGAGACCTCAGTGAGGTCCTGGCTGGCTCGCTCCATCGGGATCAGCAGATGGGCCACACACAGGCAGGTCCGCAACGTGCGGATCTGCGGCTCAGGTTAGGCGCCAACAACGCTGCCGATATCCTGTCTCGCGGCCAGCAGAAACTGGTGGTGTGCGCACTGCGTATCGCCCAGGGGCATCTGGTCAGCCAGGCACGCCGCGGCCAATGTATTTATCTGGTGGATGACCTGCCGTCCGAATTGGACGAGCAGCACCGTCGTGCACTTTGCCGCTTGCTGGAAGACTTACGCTGCCAGGTGTTTATCACCTGTGTAGACCACGAATTATTGAGGGAAGGCTGGCAGACGGATACGCCAGTTGCCTTGTTCCACGTGGAACAAGGCCGTATCACCCAGACCCACGACCATCGGGAGTGAAGGCATGAGCGAAAATCAAACGTACGACTCCTCCAGCATTAAAGTGCTCAAAGGGTTGGATGCCGTACGCAAGCGTCCCGGTATGTACATTGGCGACACCGATGATGGTAGCGGCCTGCACCACATGGTGTTCGAGGTGGTCGATAACTCGATCGACGAAGCCCTCGCTGGCCACTGTGACGACATTACCGTAATCATCCACCCGGATGAGTCCATCACCGTTCGCGACAACGGCCGCGGCATCCCAGTCGATGTACACAAGGAAGAAGGGGTTTCCGCCGCAGAGGTCATCATGACCGTACTGCACGCCGGCGGTAAGTTCGACGACAACTCCTACAAGGTATCCGGCGGCCTGCACGGTGTGGGCGTCTCGGTGGTGAACGCGCTTTCCGAAGAGTTGATCCTCACCGTTCGCCGCAGCGGCAAGATCTGGGAGCAGACCTACGTTCACGGTGTACCGCAGGCTCCGATGAAGGTTGTCGGCGACAGCGAAACCACCGGCACCCAGATCCACTTCAAGCCATCGTCCGAAACCTTCAAGAACATCCACTTCAGCTGGGACATCCTGGCCAAGCGGATTCGTGAACTGTCGTTCCTCAACTCTGGCGTAGGCATCCTGTTGAAGGACGAACGCTCGGGTAAGGAAGAGGAATTCAAGTACGAAGGTGGCCTGCGCGCATTCGTCGAATACCTGAACACCAACAAGACTCCGGTGAACGAAGTGTTCCACTTCAGCGTTCAGCGCGAGGATGGTGTGGGTGTGGAAATCGCCCTGCAGTGGAACGACAGCTTCAACGAGAACCTGTTGTGCTTCACCAACAACATTCCGCAGCGCGACGGTGGTACTCACCTGGTGGGTTTCCGTTCGGCGCTGACGCGTAACCTGAACAACTACATCGAGCAGGAAGGTCTGGCCAAGAAGAACAAGGTCGCGACCACCGGTGATGATGCCCGTGAAGGCCTGACCGCAATCATCTCGGTGAAGGTGCCTGATCCCAAGTTCAGCTCGCAGACCAAGGACAAGCTGGTTTCGTCCGAAGTCAAAACTGCGGTGGAACAGGAGATGGGCAAGTACTTCTCCGACTTCCTGCTGGAAAACCCGAACGAAGCCAAGGCTGTGGTCGGCAAGATGATCGACGCTGCGCGCGCCCGTGAAGCGGCCCGTAAAGCGCGTGAAATGACCCGTCGCAAGGGCGCGCTGGACATTGCCGGGCTGCCGGGCAAGCTTGCCGACTGCCAGGAGAAAGACCCTGCCCTCTCCGAACTGTACCTGGTGGAGGGTGACTCCGCAGGCGGCTCGGCCAAGCAAGGCCGCAACCGCAAGACCCAGGCTATCCTGCCGCTCAAGGGCAAGATCCTCAACGTCGAGAAAGCACGTTTCGACAAGATGATCTCGTCCCAGGAAGTGGGCACGCTGATCACCGCACTGGGCTGTGGCATCGGCCGCGAAGAGTACAACATCGAGAAGCTGCGCTATCACAACATCATCATCATGACCGATGCTGACGTCGACGGTTCGCACATCCGTACCCTGCTGCTGACCTTCTTCTTCCGTCAGTTGCCGGAGCTGGTCGAGCGCGGCTACATCTACATCGCGCAGCCGCCGCTGTACAAGGTCAAGAAGGGCAAGCAGGAGCAGTACATCAAGGACGACGAGGCCATGGAAGAGTACATGACCCAGTCGGCTCTCGAAGATGCCAGCCTGCACCTGGACGAGTCCGCGCCACCGGTTTCCGGTGTCGAGCTGGAGCGTCTGGTCAACGAATTCCGTACCGTGATGAAGACCCTCAAGCGCCTGTCGCGCCTGTACCCGCAAGAGCTCACCGAGCACTTCGTGTACCTGCCGGCCATCTCGGTGGAGCAGCTGTCCGACCACGCGCACATGCAGAACTGGCTCGCCAGGTTCGATGAGCGCCTGCGCAATACCGAGAAGTCGGGCTTGCTGTACAAGGCCAGCCTGCGTGAAGACCGCGAGCGCAACGTGTGGCTGCCAGAAGTGGAAATCACTTCCCACGGCCTTGCCAGCTACGTGACCTTCAACCGCGACTTCTTCGGCAGCAACGACTACCGCACCGTGACCGCGCTGGGCGCCCAGCTTGCCACCCTGCTGGGTGAAGGTGCCTACGTGCAGCGTGGCGAACGCAAGAAAGCCATCACCGAGTTCAAGGAAGCCCTGGACTGGCTGATGGCCGAAAGCACCAAGCGTCACACTATCCAGCGCTACAAAGGGCTGGGCGAGATGAACCCGGACCAGCTGTGGGAAACCACCATGGACCCGACTGTTCGCCGCATGCTCAAGGTGACCATCGAAGACGCGATCGCTGCCGATCAGATCTTCAACACCCTGATGGGCGACGCCGTGGAACCGCGCCGCGAGTTCATCGAAAGCAACGCCCTGGCGGTATCCAACCTGGACTTCTGACCGGTTTCAGTACCTCTGAAAGCGGGCGGTTATCCACAGTGACAACGCCCTCGAAAGGCCAACCCTCAGGGGTTGGCCTTTTTTGTTTTCCTGCCTAGGTGCTGCTGCGCCCTAGGCGTGAGCACTCAAGAAACACCCAGCTCGCGCAGGCGCCGATACAGGGTGCGCTCGCTCAGCCCCAGGTGGCGGGCAAGCTCGCTGCGCGATCCTTCGAAGCTGTCCAGCGCCTGGGCGATGTCGCGCAATCGGGTATTCGAGCGGCGTGGGGCACTGGCGGGCGAGTCGGCTCTCAGCTCCGTGGGCAGGTGCTCGGCGCGGATGATGCCGTCGTCGCTGAACAACCTCGCCCGCTCCAGAATGTTGCGCAGCTCGCGGATGTTGCCGGGGTAGCGGTACAGCCCCAGCAAGGTCATGGCCTCCTCGTCGACCCGCGGCGCAGCGGACCCGGCCAGGCGCTGCAGCAGGGTCTCGATCAGCAGGGGCAGGTCTTCGAAGCGCTCGCGCAGTGAGGGCAGGCGGATCGGGAAGCCGCTGATACGGTAGTAGAGGTCTTCGCGAAAGCTGCCGGCGGTGGCCATTTCCTTGAGTGGCTTGTGGGTGGCCGAGATCAGGCGGAAATCCGAATGCACCGTGCGCAGGCTGCCCACCGGGCGAAAGCTGCCCGACTCGATCAGACGCAGCAGCTTGACCTGCATCGCCAGCGGCACCTCACCGATCTCGTCGAGAAACAGGGTACCGCCATGGGCAGCTTCGGCCAGGCCGATCTTGCGCTGGTTGGCACCGGTGAATGCGCCCTTCTCGTAGCCGAACAGCTCGCTCTCCAGCAACGTCTCGGTCAGCCCCGTGCAGTCCACCACCACCAACGGACCGCTGGCACGCGGGCTGCTGGCATGCAGGGCGCGGGCGAACAGCTCCTTGCCGGTACCGGACTCCCCTTGCAGCAGCACCGGTATCTGCGCCGGCGCGGCCCGCTGGACACCGGCAAGGGCCTCCTGGAAGGCCGCCGAACGCCCTACCAGACCGAACTGCTGCGGCTGTGCCGACGCCACGGCGATGCTGGTCAGGCGTTCGACAAAGGCGATCACTTCACCCTGCTCGTCCAGGATCGGGCGCAACTCCACGTCCACATGCTCCGGCCCGCGCGGGGTGTGATGCACATGCAGCACCCGCTCGGGGGTGCGGCTGTGCCTGGCCTTGCGCATCGGGCAGTGCTCGCCCGCCTGGTCGCACGGCACCGCGTAGTGGTGCGAGACGTGGTGGCACTTCTGGCCGATCGGCGCGGCGCCCACCACCCCGAATTGATGCAGGTACGCGGTGTTGGCGGCAAGAATGTTGTACTGCAGGTCGAGCACGATGCTCGGCTGAGGTTCGTGTTCGAGGTAGGACACCAGCGCCTGCAGGGCGGGGCTGGCGGGTGTGTCGGGGTTCATGGGCATGACGGCACCAGGGGCAAGGCAGGCCCGCAGCTTAACCGAACGCCACGCCCACTGCCAAAAACTGCCAGCCTCTGCCAACCAGCTGACAGAACCGTGGCAGGCAGTTTCGGCCAGAGGGTCCAGACTCAGGTAAACCGGGCGTGCTGGCCGGGGGCAGGCGTGAATCTGCGCTGGCACATATCTTGATGACTGTTGGTCGAATGCCTGCACGGCTGGCCGGCAGGCATCAGCGGATTTCTCTGGAGAGCGGTAATGATCATCGGCGGTAACCTGTATGTAGAAGCGCTGTTCGACAGCGCGACCTCGACCATCAGCTACCTGGTCATGGACCAGGCCAGCGCGCACTGCGCCCTGATCGACAGCGTGCTGGACTATGACCCGAAGGCCGGGCGTACCGATACCGCCTCGGCCGACAAGCTGATCGCACGGGTACGCGAGCTGGGTGGTCAGGTGCAGTGGATACTCGAGACCCATGTGCACGCCGACCACCTCTCTGCTGCCGCCTATCTCAAGCAGGCGCTGGGAGGCCAGGTGGCCATCGGCAGCCGCATCACCCAGGTGCAGAAGGTGTTCGGCACGCTGTTCAATGCCGAACCCGGCTTTGCCCGTGATGGCAGCCAGTTCGATGTGCTGCTGGACGACAACGGCGAGCTCGCCCTTGGCACGCTCAAGCTGCGCGCCTTGCACACCCCGGGGCATACCCCGGCCTGCATGACCTACCTGGTACAGGCCGGTGACGAGTGCGTCGCGTTCGTCGGCGACACCTTGTTCATGCCGGATTACGGCACGGCCCGCTGCGACTTCCCCGGGGCCGATGCGCGCACCCTGTACCGCTCGATCCAGCGCATCCTGGCCCTGCCGGATGCCACCCGCCTGTTCATGTGCCACGACTACCTGCCCGGAGGCCGTGCGTTGCGCTACATGACCACGGTGGGCGAACAGCGCGCCAGCAACATTCACATTCGCGACGGCATCAGCGAGGACTGCTTCGTGGCCATGCGCGAAGCCCGTGATGCCACCCTCGACATGCCGCAACTGATCCTGCCCTCGGTGCAGGTGAACATGCGCAGCGGCCAGTTGCCCGAGCCGGAAGACAACGGTGTGCGCTACCTGAAGATCCCGCTCAACAAGCTCTGAACCTGCTGCACCAGAATTATTATTAAAGGACGTACTGCCATGCCTGCCCCCTCCTCTGCCGCTGCCCGCGAGGTCAGCCACCACAAGGTGCTGATCGTCGGCGCCGGTGCCGCCGGAATCGCCACCGCCTCCAGCCTGCTGGCGCGTGATGCCTCGCTGGATATCGCGATCATCGACCCCGCCGACGTTCACTACTATCAACCTGGCTGGACCATGGTCGGCGCGGGCGTGTTCCGTGCAGCGTCCACCGCCCGCACCCTGGCCTCGACCGTGCCGGCGGCGGTCAGGTGGATCAAGGCCGCCGTGCAACAGTTCGACCCGCAGGCGCAGACCGTCAGCCTGGATGACGGGCGCCTGGTGAGTTACGAACAGCTGGTGGTATGCCCCGGGCTGCGGTTGGCCTGGGACGCCATCGACGGTCTGGTCGAGACCCTCGGCCAGAACGGCGTGACCTCCAATTACCGCTACGACCTGGCACCCTACACCTGGCAGCTGGTGCAGGGCCTGAAGGAAGGCCGCGCCGTGTTCACCCAGCCACCGATGCCGATCAAGTGCGCCGGTGCCCCACAAAAAGCCCTGTACCTGTCGTGCGACCACTGGCTGCGCAGCGGGCGCCTGGGGGCGATCCAGGCGCAGTTCTTCAACGCCGGCAACGTGCTGTTCGGTGTCGCCGACTATGTGCCGGCGCTGATGGAATACATCGACCGTTACGGCGTGGACCTCAACTATTCACACCGGCTGGTGGCGGTGGACGGGCCGGGCAAGCGCGCGACCTTTCTGCGCACCCTGCCCGACGGCAGCAGCGAAACCGTGGTGCAGGCATTCGACATGCTGCATGTGGTACCGCCGCAGGTTTCGCCGGACTTCATCCGCAACAGCCCGCTGGCTGATGCGGCCGGTTGGCTCGAGGTCGACCCGGCCACCCTGCGCCATGCGCGCTACGGCAACATCCATGGCCTGGGCGATGTGATCAACACCAGCAATGCCAAGACGGCCGCCGCTGCCCGCAAGCAGGCGCCGGTGGTGGCCAACAACGTGCTGGTGGCACTGGGGCGCCTGTCGCGTCTGGCCGAATACGACGGCTACGGGTCGTGTCCGCTGACGGTGGAACGCGGCAGGATCGTGCTGGCCGAGTTCACCTACGGCGGCAAGCTGGCACCAAGCTTTCCGCGCTGGTTGCTCGACGGGCGCAGGCCCACGCGCCTGGCCTGGCTGCTCAAGGCGCGGATACTGCCGCCGCTGTACTGGCGCTGCATGCTCAAGGGGCGCGAATGGCTGGCCAAGCCGGTTGCGCGACTGCGTGAGGCGCGCCAGTGACAGAGCATGAACTGGTCGGCGCCGGTCTGGGCGCCCTCATTGGCATCATCCTGGCCCTGACGGGCGCCGGTGGCGGCATTCTTGCGGTGCCGCTGCTGGTGTTCGGCCTGGGCCTGAGCATGGTCGAGGCGGCCCCGGTCGGCCTGCTGGCGGTGGGCCTGGCGGCAGGTGTGGGTGCGGTGCTGGGGCTGCGTCAGGGGCTGGTGCGCTACCGGGCCGCGCTGTTCGTCGCGCTGATCGGCATGTGTGCCACCCCCTTCGGCCTGCTGCTGGCGCATCGCCTGCCCAATGCACCGCTGGCGCTGGGGTTCAGCCTGGTGCTGGTGTATGCCTGCGCACGCATGCTGCGCAAGGCCCGGCGCGAGCTGCGGGGCGAGCCGCCCTGTGCGGATCGTGCCCTGCAGCCCTGTGTGCTCAACCCGTTGCAGGGGCGCTTGCGCTGGACCCTGCCCTGCGCCCGCGCGTTGGCCTTCACCGGCTTGCTCAGCGGCCTGCTGTCCGGCCTGCTCGGGGTCGGTGGCGGGTTTGTGATCGTGCCTGCCCTGGGGCGCTACACCAACCTTGAGATGAAAAGCATCGTCGCCACGTCGCTGGCGGTGATCGCCCTGGTGTCGCTGGGCAGCGTGTTGAGCGCCAGCCTCAGCGGGGTGATGCACTGGGGTGTCGGCGTGCCGTTTGCCGGCGGTGCGGTGGCGGGCCTGGTGGTTGCGCGCCAGTTCGCCCACCGCCTGGCCGGGCCGCGTCTGCAACAGGGCTTTGCGCTGGTGGGGATAGCGGCTGCCCTGTTGCTGGCGGTCAACACCCTGGCGAGCTGAACGCCGCTCACTCGGCGAGCAGTTCGCCCTGCTCGTCGGCGCACAGCGCCAGCAGGTAGTCCCACACTACCCGCAGGCGCACCGACTTGTGCAGTTCGCGCCGGGTGCTGATCCAGTAGCTGCGCTGGATGGTTTCGCTGGGCAGCACGCGCACCAGGTGCGGGTCGTGGCGGGCCATGTAGTTGGGCAGTACCGCGATGCCCAGCCCGGCACGCGCCGCATGCTGCTGGGCGATCACGCTGGTGCTGCGAAACACCACGTTCGGTGCGCGGCAGAAGCTGTTGAGAAACAGCAACTGCTGGCTGAACAGCAGGTCGTCCACGTAGCCGATCCAGCTGTGCCGGGCCAGGTCTTCGCGGCTGTTGAGCGGCGCAGCCCTGGCCAGGTACTCGGGGCTGGCATACAGCGCCAGGCGGTAATCGGTGAGTTTTCGCGTGATCAACAGGTCGGCATGCGGGCGTTCCAGGTGAATGCTGATCTCTGCCTCGCGGTTGATGATGCTGACAAAGCGCGGCACTGCAACCAGCTCCACCTCCAGCCCGGGGTAGCGTTCGAACAGGCTGCCCATGCGCGGGGTGAAGAACATGATGCCGATGCCCTCGGTCACCCCCAGGCGAATCTTGCCCAGCGGCGTGATGGCCTGGGTGATCTCCTCCTGCGCCAGCAAGGCGACGTTCTCCATGGCTTCGGCGTGCTTGAGCAGGGCCTGCCCGGCCGGGGTCAGTTCATAGCCCTGGGCGTGCTGCACGAACAGAGCCGTGCCCAGGCTGCTCTCGATGCTCTCGATATGCCGGGCCACGGTGCTATGGGTGGTGTTGAGGCGCTTGGCGGCGGTCAGCAGGCGGCCGCTACGCTGCAACTCGAGAAAAAACCGCAGGTCATTCCAGTCGAACATGCTTTTCCTTGTGAATCAGAGGTTCACTTGCGTTGT
This sequence comes from Pseudomonas palmensis, assembly GCF_049942755.1. Classification (NCBI taxonomy): domain Bacteria; kingdom Pseudomonadati; phylum Pseudomonadota; class Gammaproteobacteria; order Pseudomonadales; family Pseudomonadaceae; genus Pseudomonas; species Pseudomonas palmensis. Next base: position 2,207,892 of record NZ_CP187958.1, on the reverse strand, counting down.
TCTAAAACGCACAGCCGTTGCGTGAAATCTAACGTGTTCAACTCGAAAATAATCAATAACACTGGCCTGGACAAGAATAAAAATCAGGCGCGAGGTCTTCATGGCACCAGCCGATCATTCTTACGACTACGTGGTAGTCGGTGCCGGCCCTGCCGGCTGTCTACTGGCCAATCGGCTGTCTGCCGACCCTGGCTGCCGCGTGCTGCTGCTCGAAGCCGGCGGTCGCGACAACTACCCCTGGATCCACATTCCGGTGGGCTACCTCTATTGCATTGGCAACCCGCGTACCGACTGGTGCTTCAAGACCGAAGCGCAACCGGGGCTCGACGGGCGCAGCCTGGGCTACCCACGGGGCAAGGTGCTGGGCGGGTGTTCCTCGATCAACGGCATGATCTACATGCGCGGTCAGGCCCGCGACTACGATCACTGGGCCGAACAGGGCAATCCCGGGTGGGCCTGGGATGACGTGCTGCCACTGTTCAGGGCCAGCGAAAACCATTTTGGCGGCGCCAGCGAGCTGCATGGCAACGCTGGCGAATGGCGGGTCGAACGCCAGCGCTATTCGTGGGCGATCCTCGATGCGTTTCGCGAGGCGGCAGCCCAGAGCGGCATCGCCAGCATCGACGACTTCAACGGTGGGAATAACCAGGGCTGTGGATACTTTCAGGTCAACCAGCGCAGCGGCGTGCGCTGGAATGCGGCCAAGGCATTCCTGCGCCCCGTGCGCCACCGCCCCAACCTGACGGTGCTGACCGGCGTCGAGGTGGACAAGGTGCTGCTCGACAATGGTCGCGCTTCGGCCGTTCAGGCGCGCTGGCAGGGCAGCGAACAGCGTTACCAGGCCCGCCGCGAAATCATCCTGTGTGCCGGGGCGGTGGGTTCGCCGGGCATTCTTCAACGCTCCGGCATCGGCCCGCGGCCATTGCTGGAACGCCTAGGCATCCCGGTACTGCACGAATTGCCCGGCGTGGGCGGCAACCTGCAGGATCACCTGCAACTGCGCCTGATCTACAAGGTCAGCAACGTGCGCACCCTCAACCAGGTGGCCAACACCCACTGGGGCAAGCTGGGCATGGGCCTGCGCTATCTGTATGACCGCAGCGGCCCGTTGGCCATGGCGCCGAGCCAGCTGGGGGCGTTCGTGCGCTCGCACCCCGAGCAGCCCACGCCCAACCTGCAGTACCACGTGCAGCCCCTGTCGCTGGACCGCTTCGGCGAGCCGCTGCATCGCTTTGCCGCATTTACCGCCTCGGTGTGCAACCTGCGCCCGCTCAGCCGCGGGCGTGTGGATATCCGCTCGGCCAACCCGGGCGATGCACCGGTCATCGACCCCAACTACCTCAGCGAGCCTGAAGACCTGCGCGTCGCCGCCCAGGCCATCCGCCTTACCCGACAGATCGTGCAGGCCCCTGCCCTCGCCGCTTTTGCACCGGTCGAATACCTGCCAGGCGCAGCACTCGATACCGAGGAGCAGTTGCAGCAGGCTGCCGGGCAGATCGGCACCACCATTTTCCACCCGGTAGGTACCTGCCGCATGGGCAACGGCCCGCTGGATGTGGTGGACGCACAGTTGCGCGTGCATGGCGTGGCGGGGTTGCGCATCGCCGATGCCTCGATCATGCCGCAGATCACCTCTGGCAATACCTGTTCACCCACCCTGATGATCGGCGAAAAGGCCGCGCAACTGATTCTTAAGGCCGCACCCGCAGCCAGCAACAGCAGTGGCAAGACCGCGTTAGCGACGCCCTGAGGGCGGCGTGCAGTGACGTCGGCAGCAGTCGGCCGGCGACGACAGTGGAACAACAACAAGAATCACTGTGCCCGCAAGGGCCGAGGACAGCACGATGTCGGACACTCTTCAACAGCAGGGCGCTGCAGCCGCGGGCAACAGCCGCCGCGAAGAACGCAAGATCATTTTCGCGTCATCCCTCGGGACGGTTTTCGAGTGGTATGACTTTTTTCTCTATGGGGCGCTGGCGGTCGTCATCAGCAAGCAGTTCTTCGCCGGGGTCAACGACACCACGGCGTTCATCTTCGCGCTGATGGCGTTCTCCGCCGGGTTCCTGGTACGGCCCTTCGGCGCTCTGGTGTTCGGGCGCCTGGGCGACATGATCGGGCGCAAATACACCTTCCTGGTCACCATCGTGCTGATGGGCCTGTCGACCTTTGCGGTGGGCCTGCTGCCCAACTACGCCAGCATCGGCATTGCCGCGCCGATCATCCTGGTGGTGCTGCGCATGCTCCAGGGCCTGGCCCTGGGTGGCGAGTACGGCGGCGCGGCCACCTATGTGGCCGAGCACGCGCCGCCCGGCAAGCGCGGCTTTCACACCGGGTTCATCCAGTCCACCGCTACCCTCGGCCTGCTGCTTTCGCTGCTGGTGGTGCTGGGCAGCCGTTACCTCACGGGCGACCAGTTCGAGGTATGGGGCTGGCGCCTGCCGTTTTTGCTGTCGATCGTGCTGCTGGGTATTTCCACCTGGATCCGCATGAGCATGCACGAGTCGCCGGCCTTCGTGAAAATGAAAGCCCAGGGCAAGACCAGCAAGTCGCCGATTCGTGAGTCGTTCGGCTCGTGGGCCAACCTCAAGATCGTGCTCACCGCACTGTTCAGCATCAACGCCGGCCAGGCGGTGACCTTCTACACCGCGCAGTTCTACGTGCTGTTCTTCATGACCCAGATGCTCAAGATGGACCCGGCCCAGGCCAATACCCTGCTGATCATCAGCGTGGTTATCGGCGCGCCGTTCTTCGTGTTCTTCGGCTGGCTGTCGGACCGGATCGGGCGCAAGCCGATCCTGATGCTCGGCCTGCTCCTGGCCACCGTGCTGTACTTCCCGCTGTTCAAGGGCCTGAGCCACTACGCCAACCCGCAGATCGACGCGGCCAGCCGCCAGGCGCCGATCGTGGTGATGGCCGATCCGCAGGGCTGCACCTTCCAGTTCGACCCGGTGGGCAAGGCACGTTTCGACAGCACCTGCGACAAGGTCAAGACCTTCCTGGTCAAGCAGGGCCTGCCGTACAGCTCGCAATCGGTGCCTGCCGGTACCGAGGTGGTGGTGACCATCGGCGAGCAGCGTATCGACGGCTTCGACGAAGCGGCCATGCGTGCGGCCATCGAAAAGGCTGGCTACCCGGCCAAGGCAGACCCGGCCAACGTGAACCAGCCGATGGTGGTGCTGCTGATCGTGGTGATGATCCTGATCGCGACCATGACCTATGGTCCGCTGGCGGCGGTGATGGTGGAGCTGTTCCCCACGCGCATCCGCTACACCTCGATGTCGCTGCCGTATCACATCGGCAATGGCTGGTTCGGCGGCTTCCTGCCGACGGTATCGTTCGCGCTGGTGGTGTATACCGGGGATATCTTCTACGGGCTGTGGTACCCGGTGCTGATTACCGGGGTGAGCCTGGTGGTGGGGATCTTCTGCCTGAAGGAGACCAACAAGGTGGACCTGGACAAGGTGTGAAAGGGCCTTAAGTAATCCACAAAAAAACCGGCCTAAAAGCCGGTTTTTTTATCGCGCGAAAAAACTTATGCACGATTTTCGCAAAACAGTCATACAGAGAAATAAGCAGTTAAATCATAAGGTTAGCGAATTTTTCTGAAAGAAATCCAAATACTGTACACACGTTATCCACAGAACGGTCAGGTCACCGGCTGGGCGTCGTCGGGGGCGTGCGCCGGCAGCGAACCGAGGTCGCGCTGGGTCTGCTCGTTCCATGCCGCCGCACGGTCGTTGAGCGCTGCGATGGCGCGTGGCCCGGTGCCTTCGGCATACATAGGCTCGCCGATCACCACCTCGATGGTGCCGGCGCGCTTGCCCCAGCCTTCCTTGGGCCAGTACTTGCCGGCGTTGTGCGCGATCGGCAGCACCGGCAGGTTGGCATTAACCGCCAGCGCGGTACCGCCACGGGAGAACTTGCCGATCTTGCCGAACGGCACGCGGGTACCCTCCGGGAAGATCAGCACCCACACACCGTCCTTGAGCAGCTTGTCGCCTTCGGTGGCCACCTGCTTGAGCGCAGCCTTGGGGTTGTCGCGGTCGATGGCGATGGGCCGCAGCATGGCCATGGCCCAGCCGAAGAACGGCACGTACAGCAGTTCGCGCTTGAGCACCTGGCTCAAGGGCTGGAAATAGGCGGAGAGGAAAAACGTCTCCCAGGTGCTCTGGTGATTGGAGAGGATCACGCAGGGTTGCGCCGGAATGTTCTCGGCCCCGGTGACGTTCACCCGAATGTTCAGGAAAACACGCACCAGCACCAGCGCAAAACGGCACCAGTACACATTGATGAAGCGGTAACGGGCGCGGAACGAAAGGAACGGCGCGATAAAGAAGCTCAGGGTGCACCACAGCAACGAGCTGGTACCCAGCAGCAGGTAAAAAAGAAAAATTCTGATCGCCTGCAGGATCGACATAGCGGAATGTACCGTTGCGGGCTAACCCGCCTGTGTGTGGATAAGTGCACTGGCGATCGACGCCAGGTCATCGAAAATCAGCGTTGCCTCGGGCACGCCCTTGCTCAGGGTCTGCTCGCCTTTGCCGGTCCTTACCAGAACCGGTTGTGCATCGACGGCGCGCGCGGCTTCCAGGTCACCCTTGCTGTCACCCACGAACCACACTCCGGCCAGGTCGACCGCGTAATGGTTGGCAATGGTGCGCAGCATGCCCGGCCTGGGCTTGCGGCAATCGCAGCCGTCGTCCGGGCCATGCGGGCAATAGACGATCAGGCCCACCTCGCCGCCCTGCGCCACCACCAGCTCGCGCAGGCGCGCGTGCATGGCGTCGAGGGTGGCCAGGCTGTAATAGCCACGGGCGATGCCCGACTGGTTGGTGGCCACCGCCACCGTCCAGCCGGCCTTGCTCAGCTGCGCAATGGCCTCGATCGAACCCGGGATGGGAATCCACTCGTCCAGCGACTTGATGTAGGCGTCGGAGTCCTGGTTGATCACCCCGTCCCGATCGAGAATCAGCAGCTTCACGTCCTACCCCAGCAGCGAGATGTCGGCCACGCCCAGGAACAGGCCGCGCAGGCGGCTGAGCAGGGCATAACGGTTGGCTCGCACGTTGGCGTCGTCGGCGTTGACCATCACCGCCTCGAAGAACGCATCCACCGGCTCGCGCAGCGCGGCCAGGCGCGCCAGCGACTCGCTGTACTGACGCGCAGCGGCCATCGGTTGTACCGCCTGATCGGCCTGTTGAATGGCCGAGTACAGCGAGAACTCGTTGGCGTTGTCGAAGTACTTGGGCTCTACCGAGGTCGCCACCGAACCTTCGGCCTTGCTCAGCAGGTTGGACACACGCTTGTTCACCGCAGCCAGGGCTGCGGCTTCCGGCAGCTTGCGGAACGCCTGCACGGCTTGCACGCGCTGGTCGAAGTCCAGTGCCGAGCCTGGCTTGAGCGCACGTACCGAGAGATAGGTGGCCACGTCGATGCCTTCATCTTCGTAACGCGCACGCAGGCGGTCGAAGACGAATTCCAGCACCTGCTCGCTCAGGCCGGCAGCCTTGACCTTGGCACCGAACTGGGCGACTGCGACGTTCACCGCCTCGTTCAGGTCCAGGTCCAGCTGCTTCTCGATCAGGATACGCAGCACGCCCAGGGCGGCGCGGCGCAGGGCATAGGGGTCCTTGCTGCCGGTTGGCAGCATGCCGATGCCGAAGATGCCGACCAGGGTGTCGAGCTTGTCGGCGATGGCCACGGCCGCACCGGTCAGGGTCGAGGGCAGTTCGGCACCGGCACCGCGCGGCATGTACTGCTCGTTCAGGGCCAGGGCGACGTCTTCGGGCTCGCCGTCGTTGAGGGCGTAGTAGTAGCCGGCAACGCCCTGCATTTCAGGGAACTCGCCAACCATCTCGGTGGCCAGGTCGCACTTGGACAGCAGGCCGGCACGCGCCGCGCGCTGGGCGTCGCCGCCGATGCGCTGGGCAATGAACGCAGCCAGCTTGGCCACGCGCTCGGCCTTGTCGAACACGCTGCCCAGCTGTGCCTGGAACACCACGTTCTGCAGGCGCTCGTTGAAGCTTTCGAGCTTCTGTTTCTTGTCCTGCTTGAAGAAGAACTCGGCGTCGGTCAGGCGCGGGCGCACGACCTTCTCGTTGCCTTCGATGATCTGCTTCGGATCGCGGCTCTCGATGTTGGCCACGGTGATGAAGCGCGGCAGCAGCTTGCCGTCCACGTCCAGCAGGCAGAAGTACTTCTGGTTGTCCTGCATGGTGGTGATCAGGGCTTCCTGCGGCACCTCGAGGAAACGCTCCTCGAACGAGCACACCAGCGGCACCGGCCATTCGACCAGCGCGGTCACTTCGTCGAGCAGGGCCGGCGGCACGATCGCGGTGCCTTCCTGCAGGGTGGCCAGTTCGGCGGTGCGTTTGCTGATCAGCTCGCGGCGCTCGTTGGCGTCGGCCAGCACATAGGCGGCGCGCAGGTCGGCCAGGTAGTTGGCAGGCGAGGTGATGCGCACGGCTTCAGGGTGGTGGAAGCGGTGGCCACGCGAGTCGCGGCCGGCCTTCTGGGCGAGGATGGTGCAATCGATGACCTGGTCACCGAGCAGCATCACCAGCCACTGGGTCGGACGCACGAATTCTTCCTTGCGTGCACCCCAGCGCATGCGCTTGGGAATCGGCAGGTCGTTGAGCGAGTCTTCGACGATGGTCGGCAGCAGGCTGGCGGTCGGCTTGCCGACGATGTTCTGGCTGTAGCGCAGTTTCGGCCCGCTCTGGTCGATTTCACTGAGGTCCACGCCGCACTTCTTGGCAAAACCCAGGGCGGCCTGGGTCGGGTTGCCGTCGGCGTCGAACGCGGCCTGGCGTGGCGGGCCGTCGAGGTTGACGCTGCGGTCCGGCTGCTGGGTGGCCAGGGCGGTGATCAGCACCGCCAGGCGACGTGGCGCGGCGTACACGGTCTTGCTCTCGAAGCTCAGGCCGGCCGCTTGCAGGCCCTTGTCGATGCCGGCCAGGAAGGCTTCGGCCAGGGTGTTCAGGGCCTTGGGTGGCAGCTCTTCGGTGCCCAGTTCTACCAGGAAATCTTGAGCACTCATTGTGCAGCCTCCAGCTTGGCCAATACTTCGTCACGCAGGTCCGGGGTCGCCATCGGGAAGCCCAGCTTGGCACGGGCCAGCAGGTAGGCCTGGGCCACGGCACGCGCCAGGGTGCGCACGCGCAGGATGTACTGCTGACGCGCGGTCACCGAGATGGCGCGGCGTGCATCCAGCAGGTTGAAGGTGTGCGAGGCCTTGAGCACCATTTCATAGCTTGGCAGCGGCAGCGGCTGGTCCAGTTCGATCAGGCGCTTGGCTTCGCTCTCGTAGAAGTCGAACAGTTCGAACAGCTTGTCGACGTTGGCGTGCTCGAAGTTGTAGGTGGACTGCTCCACCTCGTTCTGGTGGAACACGTCGCCGTAGGTCACCTTGCCGAACGGGCCGTCGGCCCATACCAGGTCGTAGACCGAGTCCACGCCCTGCAGGTACATGGCCAGGCGCTCCAGACCGTAGGTGATCTCGCCGGTGACCGGGTAGCACTCGATGCCGCCGGCCTGCTGGAAGTAGGTGAACTGGGTCACTTCCATACCGTTGAGCCAGACTTCCCAGCCCAGGCCCCAGGCGCCCAGGGTCGGCGACTCCCAGTTGTCTTCGACGAAGCGGATGTCGTGCACCAGCGGGTCCAGGCCCACGTGCTTGAGCGAGCCCAGGTACAGTTCCTGGAAGTTGTCCGGGTTCGGCTTCAGGACCACCTGGAACTGATAGTAGTGCTGCAGGCGGTTGGGGTTTTCGCCGTAGCGGCCGTCAGTCGGGCGACGACTGGGCTGCACATAAGCGGCGTTCCAGGTTTCCGGGCCGATGGCGCGCAGGAAGGTGGCGGTATGAAAAGTGCCGGCGCCTACTTCCATATCGTAGGGCTGAAGTACCACACAACCTTGCTCGGCCCAGTACTGCTGCAGGGCGAGGATCAGGTCTTGGAAGGTACGCACGGCTGGCGTAGGCTGGCTCACGAAATTCACCTTTTCCAGGGCTGCGAATATAAAGAGCGGGAGTATAACCCGATTCGCCCCCGCCTCTACCCTTGGAGCCTTATGCCACGCTGCTTTTGGTGTACCGATGATCCGTTGTACCAGGCGTACCACGACAGCGAGTGGGGCACGCCCCAGCGCGAGCCTGGCGCGCTGTTCGAAATGCTGCTGCTCGAAGGCTTTCAGGCCGGGTTGTCGTGGATCACGGTGCTGAAGAAGCGCGAGCGCTACCGTGAGGTGCTGTTCGGCTTCGACCCGCAGCGCCTGGCGCAGATGACCGATGCCGAGATCGAGGAGCGCATGCTCGACCCCGGCATCATCCGCAACCGCCTCAAGCTCAACGCCGCGCGGCGCAACGCCAGGGCCTGGCTGGCGCTGGACGAGCCGGCGCAGTGGCTCTGGTCGTTCGTCGGCGGGGTGCCGAAAATCAATCATTTCAGCCAGCGCAACGAGGTGCCGGCCGTGACCGACGAGGCCACGGCCATGAGCAAGGCCCTGAAGAAAGCCGGCTTCACCTTTGTCGGGCCGACCATCTGCTATGCCTTCATGCAGGCCACTGGCATGGTCATGGATCACACCACCGATTGCGATCGTTACGCCGCCCTGCGCCGCTGACGGTTACAATGCGCGGCTTGCAGAAGGAGGAACCTGCCTGTGGATAAGTTCAAGGGCGCCTTGATGGTCGGGGCGTTGCGATTGTTTGCCAAGTTGCCCTGGGGCGCGGTGCAGCGGGTTGGCGCGGCCATCGGCTGGATCATGTGGAAGGTGCCCAACAGCTCGCGCAACGTGGTGCGCATCAACCTGGCCAAGTGTTTCCCCGAGATGGACCCGGCCGAACGCGAGCGCCTTGTGGGCCGCACGCTGATGGACATCGGCAAGTCGTTCACCGAAAGCGCCTGTGCGTGGATCTGGCCGGCGCAGCGCTCCATCGACCTGGTGCGCGAGGTCGAGGGCCTGGAGGTGCTGCACGAGGCACTGGCGTCGGGCAAGGGCGTGGTGGGCATCACCAGCCACCTGGGCAACTGGGAAGTGCTCAACCACTTCTATTGCAGCCAGTGCAAGCCGATCATCTTCTACCGCCCGCCCAAGCTCAAGGCGGTGGATGACCTGCTGCGCGAACAGCGCGTGCAACTGGGCAACCGCGTGGCGGCGTCGACCAAGGAAGGCATCCTCAGCATCATCAAGGAAGTGCGCAAGGGCGGCCAGGTGGGCATTCCGGCCGACCCGGAGCCGGCGGAATCGGCGGGGGTGTTCGTGCCGTTCTTTGCCACCAAGGCACTGACCAGCAAGTTCGTGCCGAACATGCTGGCCGGTGGCAAGGCGGTGGGGGTGTTCCTGCATGCGTTGCGCCTGCCGGACGGTTCGGGCTTCAAGGTGATCCTGGAAGCGGCGCCGGATGCGATGTACAGCACCGACGTGGAGACCTCGGCGGCGGCCATGAGCAAGGTGGTGGAGCGTTATGTGCGCGCGTATCCAAGCCAGTACATGTGGAGCATGAAGCGCTTCAAGAAGCGCCCGCCGGGCGAGACGCGCTGGTACTGAGCGCCCCTTCGCGGGTCAAGCCCGCTCCCACAGGGATATCAGTGATCTCAGGATCTGCTCTGTACCTGTGGGAGCGGGCTTGACCCGCGATGGGCTGCACAGCAGCCCTAAACAGCCTTGTCGAGCTTCCTGAGAAACACCGTCATCTCCTTCTCCGCCTGCTTGTCCCCATGCGCCTGCGCTGCAGCCAGCCCTTCGGTCCAGGCCTGGCGCGCGCCGGCCACGTCGCCCTGCACCTGATACGCCTTGCCCAGCAGCTTCCACGCCGCCGAGTACTTGGGGTCGAACTCCACGCAGCGGCGCAGGTGCAGCGCGGCCTCTGCGCCGTTGCCCTCATCCAGCCAGGCCTTGCCCAGGCCGAAGCGCAGCAGCGAGTTATCCACACCCTTGGCCAGCATCTTTTCCAGTGATTCGCGCATTCCGGTTTCTCCCTAGAAGAAGCTCAGGCCCACGTGGAACAGCTTCTCCACGTCGCGGATGTACTTTTTATCCACAACGAACAGGATCACGTGGTCGCCGGACTCGATCACCGTGTCGTCGTGGGCGATCAGCACCTGCTCGTCGCGGATGATCGCACCGATGGTGGTGCCCGGCGGCAGCGCGATGTCCTCGATGGCCTTGCCGATCACCTTGCTCGACTTCGAATCGCCGTGGGCAATGGCCTCGATGGCTTCGGCCGCGCCACGGCGCAGCGAGTGCACGCTGACGATGTCGCCGCGGCGCACGTGGGCCAGCAAGGTGCCGATGGTGGCCTGCTGCGGGCTGATGGCGATGTCGATCTCGCCGCCCTGCACCAGGTCGACATAGGCCGGGTTGTTGATGATGGTCATCACCTTCTTCGCGCCCAGGCGCTTGGCCAGCAGCGAGGACATGATGTTGGCTTCGTCATCGTTGGTCAGGGCCAGGAAGATGTCGGCGTCGGCGATGTTCTCTTCCAGCATCAGGTCGCGGTCCGAGGCGCTGCCCTGCAGCACCACCGTGCTGTCGAGGGTGTCGGACAGGTAACGGCAACGCGCCGCGTTCATCTCGATGATCTTGACCTGGTAGCGGCTCTCGATGGCCTCGGCCAGGCGTTCGCCGATCTGCCCGCCGCCGGCGATCACCACGCGCTTGTTGGTTTCGTCGATGCGGCGCAGCTCGCCCATCACTGCGCGGATGTGGTTCTTGGCGGCGATGAAGAACACCTCGTCGTCGGCCTCGATCACCGTGTCGCCCTGTGGCTTGATCGGCCGGTCGCGACGGAAGATCGCCGCCACGCGGGTGTCCACATTGGGCATGTGCTCGCGGATCTGGCGCAGCTGCTGGCCCACCAGCGGGCCGCCGTAGTAGGCCTTGACCGCCACCAACTGGACCTTGCCCTCGGCGAAGTCGATCACCTGCAGGGCGCCGGGGTGCTCGATCAGGCGCTTGATGTAGTGGGTGACCACCTGTTCGGGGCTGATCAGCACGTCGACCGGGATCGCCTCGTTGTTGAACAGGCCGCTGCGGGTCAGGTAGGCCGACTCGCGAACCCGGGCAATCTTGGTCGGGGTGTGGAACAGGGTGTAGGCCACCTGGCAGGCGACCATGTTGGTCTCGTCGCTGTTGGTCACCGCCACCAGCATGTCGGCATCATCCGCACCGGCCTGGCGCAGCACCGTCGGCAGCGAGGCGCGGCCCTGCACGGTGCGGATGTCGAGGCGATCGCCCAGATCGCGCAGGCGGTCGCCATCGGTGTCGACCACGGTGATGTCGTTGGCTTCGCTGGCCAGGTGCTCGGCCAGCGTGCCGCCGACCTGCCCCGCGCCCAGGATGATGATCTTCATCCGCTCTCCCTTGTGCTGGTTAGTGTCCGCGAACGGCGGCGATCTTGATCAGCTTGGCATAGTAGAAGCCATCGTGGCCGCCTTCCTGCGCGAGCAACTGCCGGCCATGGGGCTGGCGGATGCCGGCCTCGGTGGCCAGGTCCAGCTCGCGCGCGCCCGGCGTGCGGGCCAGGAACGCCTCGATCACTTCGGTGTTCTCGGTCGGCAGGGTCGAGCAGGTGGCGTAGAGCAGGATGCCGCCCACTTCGAGGGTTGGCCACAGCGCGTCGAGCAGCTCGCCCTGCAGGCTGGCCAGGGCAGCGATGTCATCGGCCTGGCGGGTCAGCTTGATGTCCGGGTGGCGACGGATCACACCGGTGGCCGAGCAGGGAGCGTCCAGCAGGATGCGCTGGAAGGTCTTGCCGTCCCACCAGCTGGCGGTGTCGCGGGCATCGCAGGCGATCAACTGGGCATCCAGGCCCAGGCGGTCGAGGTTTTCACGCACGCGGGTCAGGCGCTTGGCTTCCAGGTCGATGGCCACCACCGCCTCCAGCCCGGCATGCGCCTCGAGCAGGTGGCAGGTCTTGCCGCCGGGGGCGCAGCAGGCGTCGAGCACGCGCTGGCCGGGCGCCAGGTCGAGCAGGTCGGCGGCCAGCTGCGCGGCTTCGTCCTGCACGCTGATCCAGCCCTGTTCGAAGCCCGGCAAACCGCGCACGTCGCAGGCCTCGGCGAGCAGAATACCGTCACGGCTGTACGTGCACGGCGCGGCATCGATGCCGGCTTCGCGCAGCAGGCCCAGGTAGGCATCGCGGCTGTGGTGGCGGCGGTTGACCCGCAGGATCATCGGCGGGTGGGCATTGTTGGCGGCGCAGATGGCTTCCCACTGCTCGGGCCAGAACGCCTTGAGCGACTTCTGCAGCCAGCGCGGGTGCGCGGTGCGCACCACCGGGTCGCGTTCGAGTTCGGCAAGCATCTCGCTGCTCTCGCGCTGGGCGCGGCGCAGCACGGCATTGAGCAGGGCCTTGGCCCAGGGCTTTTTCAGCTTGTCGGCGCACCCGACCGTTTCGCCGATGGCGGCGTGGGCCGGCACGCGGGTGTACAGCAGCTGGTAGAGGCCCACCAGCAGCAACGCCTCGACATCCTTGTCGGCGGCCTTGAACGGCTTTTGCAGCAGGCGCTCGGCCAGTGCCGACAGGCGTGGCTGCCAGCGTGCGGTACCGAAGGCCAGGTCCTGGGTGAGGCCGCGATCGCGGGCCTCGACCTTGTCCAGCTGGGCGGGCAGCGAACTGTTGAGCGAGGCCTTGCCGCTGAGCACGGCGGCCAGGGCGCGGGCGGCGGCCAGACGCGGGTTCATTGGCCCAGCACCGTGCCGCTGGCGAATTTTTCGCGGCGGCTGTTGTACAGGTCGCTGAAGTTCAGCGCCTTGCCGCCGGGCAGTTGCAGGCGGGTCAGGCACAGCGCCTGCTCGCCGCAGGCCACGATCAGGCCGTCCTTGCTGGCAGACAGGATCTCGCCCGGCGTGCCCTTGCCATCGGCCAGGCGCGCACCGAGCACCTTGAGGGCTTCGCCGCCCAGGGTGCTGTGGCAGATCGGCCACGGGTTGAAGGCGCGGATCAGGCGCTCCAGTTCCTCGGCGGGGCGCGACCAGTCCAGACGCGCCTCGTCCTTGTTCAGCTTGTGGGCATACGTGGCCAGCGCGTCGTCCTGCACTTCGCCGTGCAGGGTGCCCGCGCCCAGGCCGTCGATGGCCTGCAGCACCGCGGGCGGGCCCAGTTCGGCCAGGCGATCGTGCAGGCTGCCGCCGGTGTCGCTGGCGCTGATCGGGGTGCTGACCTTGAGCAGCATCGGCCCGGTGTCCAGGCCGGCCTCCATGCGCATGACCGTCACGCCGCTTTCGGCGTCGCCGGCCTGCACCGCGCGCTGGATCGGCGCGGCGCCGCGCCAGCGTGGCAGCAACGAGGCGTGGCTGTTGATGCAGCCCAGGCGCGGAATATCCAGCACCGCCTGGGGCAGGATCAGGCCGTAGGCCACCACCACCATCAGGTCGGGCTTGAGTGCGGCCAGCTCGGCCTGCGCCTCGGGGCTGCGCAGCGTCGGCGGTTGCAGCACCGGGATGGCGTTATCCACAGCCAGCTGCTTGACCGGGCTGGGCATCAGCTTCTGGCCACGGCCGGCCGGGCGGTCTGGCTGGGTGTAGACCGCGACGATTTCATGGGGGCTGGCCAGCAGGGCCTTGAGGTGTTCGGCGGCAAACTCGGGGGTGCCCGCGAAGACGATGCGCATGCAGTTCTCGCTTAAAAAGAAAAAGGCTTGCCGGAGCAAGCCTTCTGGAATGAGGGATCAAGCGTTCTGGCGGTGCTGCTTTTCCAGTTTCTTCTTGATGCGGTCGCGCTTGAGGTTCGACAGGTAGTCGACGAACAGCTTGCCGTTGAGGTGGTCGCATTCGTGCTGGATGCACACGGCCAGCAGGCCTTCGGCGATCAGTTCGAAGGGCTTGCCGTCGCGATCCAGGGCCTTGACCCTGACCTTCACCGGGCGGTCGACGTTCTCGTAGAAGCCGGGTACCGACAGGCAGCCTTCCTGATACTGGTCCATGTCGTCGGTGAGCATTTCCAGCTCGGGGTTGATGAAGACCCGCGGTTCGCTGCGGTCTTCGCTCAGGTCCATGACCACCACGCGCTTGTGCACGTTGATCTGGGTGGCGGCCAGGCCGATGCCAGGGGCTTCGTACATGGTTTCAAACATGTCATCGATCAACTGACGGATGCTGTCGTCCACTTCCGTCACCGGTTTGGCGATGGTGCGCAGGCGCGGGTCCGGGAATTCGAGGATGTTCAAGATGGCCATAAGCGTATGAGCTGCACTGTGCGATGGGTTGCAAACATGAATGCACATAATAAAGGTATTCGGCGCGTTCGGCACCCTTCTCAAGGTCGGCTAGGGTTTTGAAGGCGACTGGCGGCCCGCACCGGGCGGCGAGTTGTCAAACTATTATCAACAGAGTTATCCACAGGTTTTCACGCGTGGCTGACCCGCCTTCGATCAAGGATGATCCGATGCCCCTCCCGCCTGTTGCGGCGTGCTCGCCGGTTGAACTCGAGGCACGTCTGCGCCTGCACCGCCTTCCCGATATCGGGCCAAAGGGCTTTGGCTTGCTGCTGGAAGCCTTTGGCAGCGCGGCCGCCGCGCTTGATGCGCCCGCCACACAATGGCGGGCGCTGGGCCGCAGCCCGGCCAGCATAACGGCCCGCCACAGTGCCGAGGCTTACGCCGGCGCAGCGGCTGCAATGGCCTGGCTAGAGCGGCCCGGGCAGCATTTGCTGATGTGGGACGCCCCCACCTACCCTGGCTTGCTGGCCGAGCTTTGCGATGCCCCGCCCCTTCTGTTCATTGCCGGCGACCCGATGATTCTGGAGCAGCCGCAGCTGGCCATCGTCGGCAGCCGGCGCGCTTCACGCCCGGCCCTGGACACCGCGGCCGCGTTTTCCAGGCAACTGGCCCAGGCCGGTTTCGTGATTACCAGCGGCCTGGCGCTGGGGGTCGACGGTGCCGCTCACCAGGCTGCAATGGATGCTGGCGGACGCACTATCGGCGTGCTCGGCACCGGCCTGCAAAAACTTTATCCACAGCGACATCATGCCCTCGCGCAGGCCATGGCCGAGCGCGGTAGCGCAGTGGTCTCGGAGTTCCCGCTGGATGCCGGACCGGTGGCGGCCAACTTCCCGCGGCGCAATCGCATCATCAGCGGGCTGTCGCTCGGCGTGCTGGTGGTGGAGGCCAGCCTGGCCAGCGGTTCGCTGATCACCGCGCGCCTGGCGGCCGAACAGGGGCGCGAGGTGTACGCGATTCCTGGCTCCATCTACCATCCGGGGGCCAGGGGTTGCCATCAATTGATACGTGATGGCGCGATGCTGGTGGAGAGCATAGAGCAGATTCTGGAAAGTTTGCGTGGCTGGCAGAACCTTCCGTCGGCCGCCCCCGAGCCGGTGGTGCACCCGCTGCTGGGATTGCTGCTGGCGGCGCCGCACACCACCGAGGCGTTGGCGCTGGCCAGCGGTCAGGCCCTGCCCCAGGTGCTGGCCACGCTCACCGAACTGGAGCTGGACGGGCGTGTGTGCAGTGACGCGGGGCGTTGGTTTGCCCGGCCGGGCTAAGTACACTGCGTACCAGCCTTTGAACGCGGAGTGACAACGATGGTGAACAGTTGGCGTGTGCAACAAGCCGCGCGGGAAATTCGGGCGGGTGCGGTACTGGCCTATCCGACCGAGGCGGTCTGGGGCCTGGGCTGTGACCCGTGGAACGAGGAGGCGGTGGACCGCCTGCTGGCGCTCAAGTCCCGCTCGGTGAACAAGGGGCTGATCCTGATTGCGGACAACATCCGCCAGTTCGACTTCTTGTTCGAGGACTTCCCCGAGCTGTGGCTGGACCGCATGGCCAGCACCTGGCCGGGGCCCAATACCTGGCTGGTGCCGCACCAGGGCATGTTGCCGGAATGGATCACCGGCGTGCATGACACCGTGGCGCTGCGGGTCAGCGACCACCCGGTGGTGCGCGACCTGTGTTCGCTGGTGGGCCCGCTGGTGTCGACCTCGGCCAACCCGCAGGGCCGGCCGGCAGCGCGCTCGCGCCTGCGCGTGGAACAGTACTTCCACGGGCAGCTGGATGTGATCCTGGGCGGCAGCCTGGGCGGGCGGCGCAACCCGAGCGTGATTCGCGACCTGGCCACGGGGCAGGTCGTCAGAGCGGGTTGAAGGCCCTTCGGGCCTTTTTCGCGGGTCAAGCCCGCTCCCACAGGCGTTGTGGATAACCTTGTGGGAGCGGGCTTGACCCGCGATGGCGTCACTGCTGAATCAAGGCAACAACACCGTAGACCCCACCGTCCGCCGCGCCGACAGCTCTGCCTGAGCCTTGGCCGCCTCGGCCAGCGGATAGCGCTGCTGGATATCCACAGCCAGCTTGCCGCTGGCGATCATTTCGAACAGCTCGTCGGCCATCGCCTGGGTGTTCTCGGCATTGTTGGCATAGCTGGCCAGCGTCGGCCGGGTCACATACAGCGAGCCCTTCTGCGCCAGGATCCCCAGATTGACTCCGCTCACCGCGCCCGACGCATTGCCGAAGCTCACCATCAGCCCGCGCGGCGCCAGGCAGTCCAGCGAGGTCAGCCAGGTGTCCTGGCCCACGCCGTCGTACACCACCGGGCACTTCTTGCCGCCGGTCAGCTCCAGCACGCGCTGCGCCACGTCTTCACGGCTGTAGTCGATGGTTTCCCATGCACCCAGGGCCTTGGCCCGCGCCGCCTTCTCCGGCGAGCTCACGGTACCGATCAGCTTCACGCCCAGGGCCTTGGCCCACTGGCAGGCCAGCGAACCCACCCCACCGGCGGCGGCATGGAACAGCACCGTCTGGCCGGCCTGCAGCGCGTAGGTCTGGCGCAGCAGGTACTGCACGGTCAGGCCCTTGAGCATCACCGCGGCGGCCTGCTCGAAGCTGATGCTCTCGGGCAGCTTCACCAGGTTGGCTTCAGGCAGCGTGTGCACCTCGCTGTAGGCACCCAGCGGACCGCCAGCGTAGGCCACCCGATCGCCCACCTTGATCCGCGTCACGCCCTCGCCCACCGCCTCGACCACGCCGGCAGCTTCGGTGCCCAGGCCCGAGGGCAGTGCCGGCGGCGCGTACAGCCCGCTGCGGAAATAGGTGTCGATGAAGTTCAGACCAATGGCGTGGTTGCGCACGCGGACCTGTTGCGGGCCGGGCGCGGCGGGTTCGAAGTCGACCAGGGTCAATACCTCGGGGCCGCCATGCTGGCTGAACTGGATACGCTTGGCCATCTGCACTCTCCTGCTGGATCCGGGAAAACCCCTATCGGACGCCTTTGCTTGATCGCCGTCAACTGCGGGTGGCCTGCCGCCGGTGGTATGCTACGCGCCGAATTCAGCGCCGGCCCCCGCCTGGCCCGGCCCTAGCCCGTTTCCAAGGTGACCTGATGACTACCCGCACCGAGGCCGTGAAGGCCTACCTGCTCGACCTGCAAGACCGGATTTGCGCCGCCCTGGAAAGCGAAGACGGCGGCGCCCGCTTCGTCGAGGACGCCTGGGTACGCGAAGCCGGTGGCGGTGGGCGCACGCGGGTGATCGGCGAAGGCAATGTCATCGAAAAAGGCGGGGTCAACTTCTCGCACGTGTTCGGCAGCGGCCTGCCGCCGTCTGCCAGCGCGCACCGCCCCGAACTTGCTGGCCGTGGTTTCGAGGCGCTGGGGGTGTCGCTGGTGATCCATCCGCACAACCCCCATGTACCGACCTCCCACGCCAACGTGCGCTTCTTCATTGCCGAGAAGGAAGGTGAAGCGGCGGTATGGTGGTTCGGCGGCGGCTTCGACCTCACGCCTTACTACGCCCACGAAGAAGACTGCATCCACTGGCACCGCGTGGCCGAGCAGGCCTGCGCACCGTTCGGCGCCGATGTGTACCCGCGCTACAAGGCCTGGTGCGACCGCTACTTCCACCTCAAGCACCGGGGCGAGCCGCGGGGCATCGGCGGCTTGTTCTTCGACGACCTGAACGAGTGGGACTTCGACACCTGCTTCGCCTTCATCCGCGCCATCGGCGATGCCTACGTCGAGGCCTACCTGCCCATCGTGCAACGGCGCAAGGCGCAGCCGTACACCGCCCAGCAGCGTGAATTCCAGGAGTTCCGCCGCGGGCGCTACGTGGAATTCAACCTGGTGTACGACCGTGGCACCCTGTTCGGCCTGCAATCGGGCGGCCGTACCGAGTCGATCCTGATGTCGCTGCCGCCGCAGGTGCGCTGGGGCTATGACTGGAAGGCTGCGCCGGGCAGCGAAGAAGCACGCCTGACCGAGTACTTCCTGCAGGACCGCGACTGGCTGGGTCTGGACAAGGCCGGTCACTGAACCCATTGTGGATAACGTGCCCGATTCGCCGGGCGGACTCAGGAAACGCGTCATGGACCAGTACGTTGTATTCGGCAACCCGATCGGCCACAGCAAGTCGCCGCTGATTCACCGGCTGTTCGCCGACCAGACCGGCCAGCAGCTGGAGTACAACACCCTGCTGGCGCCGCTGGACGACTTCAGCATGTGCGCGCTGGGCTTCTTCAAGCAGGGCAGCGGCGCCAACGTCACCGTGCCCTTCAAGGAGGAAGCCTACCGCCTGGTGGGTGACGGCCTGACCGCACGCGCCTGGCGAGCCGGGGCGGTGAACACGCTGACCCGGCTGCCCGACGGCAGCCTGCAGGGCGACAACACCGACGGTGCCGGCCTGGTGCGCGACCTCACGGTGAATGCCGGGGTCGAGCTCAAGGGCAAGCGCATCCTGCTGCTGGGGGCCGGTGGCGCGGTGCGCGGGGTGCTCGAGCCGTTGCTGGCGCATGAGCCTGCGTCGCTGGTGATTGCCAACCGTACGGTAGAAAAGGCCGAGCAGCTGGCCCGCGAGTTCGACGACCTGGGGCCGGTGGCCGCCAGCGGCTTCAGCTGGCTGGAAGAGCCGGTGGACCTGATCATCAATGCCACCTCGGCGAGCCTGGCCGGCGAGATGCCGCCGATTGCCGCGAGCCTGATCGAACCGGGCGTGACCGTGTGCTACGACATGATGTATGCCAAGGAGCCCACGCCGTTCTGTCGCTGGGCCACCGAGCACGGTGCGGCCAAGGTGCTGGACGGGCTGGGAATGCTGGCTGAGCAGGCGGCGGAGGCGTTCTTCATCTGGCGCGGGGTGCGCCCGGACACCGGGCCGGTGCTCGATGAGCTGCGCCGGCAGCTGGCGCGGGGCTAGAACGCGGCGCTGCCTTCGCCGGCAAGGCCGGCCCCTGTAGGCGCCGGCCTTGCCGGCGAAGGGCGCAACTCAATCCTCGAACTGGACCGGGCAATCAGCCGCCCCTTCCAGCTTCTGCAACTCCTCCACCACCTGCCCCCTCGCCCGCCGCAGCACCAGCTGACGCCCCTGCCGGCGCAGCCGCCGCGCCTCCTGGTGCAGCATCTCCACCCCCGAGTAATCGATGAAGTTGATCTGCCGCGCATCGATCACCACCACCGGTGCCTGGCACCGCTGCAGGCGCACCTGCAGATAATGGCTGGCGCCGAAGAAGATCGAGCCGAACACCCGCAGCACATCCGCCTCGCCTTCGCGCGACTGCTGTACCCGTGGCTGCGAAGTGCGCTTGAGGTAGAAGAACAGCGACGCCAGCACCCCGGCATAAATCGCCGTCTGCAGTTCCAGCAGCAAGGTGGCGACGCAGGTCAGCAGCATCACCAGAAACTCCGGCCGGCTGACCCGGTACAGCGCCCGAATCGCACGGTAATCCACCAGCCCCCAGCAGATCAGCAGGATGCTGCCGGCCATCGCCGGGATCGGGATGTGCGCGATCAGGCTGGCGCCCGCCACGGCGAACAGCGCCACCCACAGGGCCGAGAACACCCCCGCCAGCGGTGACTGCGCCCCGGCCTCATAGCTGAGCCCGGAACGGGTGAACGAGCCCGACGACAGGTAGCCGGAGAACCACGCACCGCCCAGGCTGGACAGGCCCTGGGCGCGGATCTCCTGGTTGGCGTCGATCAGCTGTTCGGAGCGGATCGACAGCGAGCGCGCAATCGACAGGCTGGTGACCAGCCCCAGCATGCCCACCGCCACGGCACTGGGCAGCAGGCGCAGGATCAGCTCCAGGTCCAGCAGCGGCAGCGGGCTCAGCGGTGGCAGCCGGCCAAAGAACGCCGGCACCAGCGCCACATGGCCGAACAGTGCCGGCCACAGCCACACCAGCAGACTGGCGCCGGCAAGGCTGATCAACAGCGCCGGCCAGCGCGGCCGTGCGAGCTTGATCGACAGCCCCAGCAGCAAGGTGCCTAGCCCCAGCAGCAGCGATGGCCAGTCGATGTCGCCGGCATGCTGCAGCAGGCCTTGCAGGGTTCTGAGGGCGGTGGCCTGGCTGGCGAGGTCGAGCCCCAGCAGGTTCGGCACCTGGCCCAGGGCGATCACCACTGCAGCGCCGAGGGTGAAGCCGAGCACCACCGAGTGCGAGACGAAATTCACCAGCGCGCCGAAGCGCAGCATGCCCAGCAGCCACTGGAACACCCCGGCCAGGAAGGTCAGCAGCAGGATCAGGCGGATGTAGTCGTCGCTGCCGGGCACCGCCACGGGGCTGATGCTGGCGTATAGCACGATGGAGATGGCAGCGGTGGGCCCGCAGATCAGGTGCCACGACGAGCCCCACAGGCACGCAATCAGCACCGGCACGATGGCCGCGTACAGCCCGTACTCGGCGGGCAGGCCGGCGATCAGCGCATAGGCGATCGACTGCGGCAGGGCCAGGATCGCCCCGCTGAGCCCCACCAGCAGGTCGCGCCGCACGCTGGCACGGGTTTGCCGAGGCAACCAGGCGAGAAAGGGAAACAGACGGTGGCGCTCTAGCCAGGCCATGAAGCTCTCTATGCAGTGCGGTGAAGGCTCAGGGTGCAGGCTATGGCGGCCCGGTGCAAGTCAGGGGGCCTCGATGAAATTCACCTGTTCGCCAACATGCAGGTTCAGGTCCAGCAGGTCGGCAATGCCCGCAGCGATGCCTGCCAGGCTGTCCGGGTGCTCGCTCAGTGGCGTGTTGACCAACGTCCAGCGCAGGCCACCGGCCTGCAACAACTCCGCCAGCGGTGCCGCGCCGCCGCCAAACTGGCCCACCAGCACGATGCGACGCAGGGGCGTGCGGGCCATGCCCGCGAGCAGGGCCTGGGTCATCAGCCCCTGGCGCGAGAAGTCGCCGGGCGCCAGGCCGTCGAGCAGGCACACCACGGCCGAGCCGCCGGCGATGCTCTGTTCGGCCTGGTCTGCGCTGGCCAGGCCGCCGTTCTTGACGTGCAGGCCGGGGCGCGCCTGGGGCTGGTTGAGGTCGTCGAGGATCAGGGTCACCTCGTGCTGGCGCTGCAGCAGTTCGCTTACCAGCGCATCACCCAGGGTGCACTGGCCGCCGAGCAGGATCAGTTTGAAGACAGGTGTTTCGGCGTTTTTCACGATAGCGCTCCGGGGGTATCCTGATGGCCTTTGGACCTGCGGGAGCACCTGGGGGTTCGGTCGAATTCAGGAGGCAGCGTGCAACGGATAAAGGGGTATCACGCCCATGTGTATTACGACGCCGGTACGATGGAGCAGGCGCGGGCGCTGTGCGAGGAAGCCGCCACGCTGTTTGGCGTGAGCATGGGGCGCATGCATCAGAAACCGGTGGGGCCGCACCCGGACTGGAGCTGCCAGCTGGCATTCGGGCCGGAGATGGTGGGCGTGGTGCTGCCGTGGCTGGCGTTGTACCGCAAGGGGCTGGTGGTGTTTCTGCATCCGCTGACCGGCGATGAGTTGGCCGATCATCGGGACCATGCGATCTGGATGGGGGCCGTGCGGCCGCTGGATCTTTCGATGTTCGAAGGGGCTTGAAGCGGCGGTGAGGCTTTCGCCGGCAAGGCCGGCTCCTACAGGACTGCGGTGTCTGTAGGAACCGGCCTTGCCGGCGAATGAGGCGACGCGGTATCAGCCTTTGCGCGCGCCGCGCACACCTTCGGCCAGCGCCGAACACAGCGCCAGCACATCGCTTACCGCCTGCTCGCCCGTGCTGGCGTTGGCCACCTTGTCCACCAGCGCCGAACCCACGACCACACCATCGGCCAGCCGCGCAATGGCTGCCGCCTGTTCAGGCGTGCGAATGCCGAAGCCTACGCTGATCGGCAGGTCGGTGTGGCGGCGCAGGCGCTCGATGGCGCCGCTTACCTGATCGCTGGTCGCCGAGCCTGCGCCGGTCACGCCGGCTACCGACACGTAGTACACAAAGCCCGAACTGCGCTCCAGCACGCGTGGCAGGCGCGCGTCATCGGTGGTCGGGGTGGTCAGGCGGATGAAGTCGATGCCCGCGGCCTGGGCCGGGGTGGCCAGCTCGGCGTCGTGCTCCGGCGGCAGGTCGACGATGATCAGGCCGTCCACGCCCGCATCCCTGGCCTCGGCCACGAACTTCTCCACGCCGAAGCGGTGGATCGGGTTGTAGTAGCCCATCAGCACGATCGGCGTGGTGGCATTGCCGGTGCGGAACTCGCGCACCATCTGCAGGGTTTTGGCCAGGCTCTGCCCGGCCTCCAGCGCACGCAGGGTGGCCAGCTGGATGGCCACGCCGTCGGCCATCGGGTCGGTGAACGGCATGCCCAGCTCGATCACGTCGGCACCCGCAGCCGGCAGGCCCTTGAGGATCGCCAGCGAAGCGTCGTAGCCCGGGTCACCGGCGGTCACGAAGGTCACCAGGGCAGCGCGGCCCTCGCGCTTGAGGTCGGCAAAACGTTGTTCAAGACGGCTCATGCCTGCTTCTCCTGCGCGGCCATATGGCTCATTACGGTTTGCATGTCCTTGTCGCCACGCCCCGAAAGGCACACCACCATCAGGTGGTCCCTGGGCAGGGTGGGCGCACGCTTGATGGCTTCGGCCAGCGCGTGGGAGGTTTCCAGCGCCGGGATGATGCCTTCCAGGCGGCAGGTGGCGTGGAACGCATCCAGCGCCTCGTCGTCGGTGATGCTCACGTACTCGACGCGCTTCACTTCGTGCAGGTAGGCGTGCTCCGGGCCGATGCCGGGGTAGTCCAGGCCGGCGGAAATCGAGTGGGCGTCGGTGATCTGGCCATCGGCGTCCTGCAGCAGGTAGGTGCGGTTGCCGTGCAGCACGCCGGGCACGCCGCCGTTGAGGCTCGCTGCGTGCTTGTCGGTGTCGACCCCGTGGCCGCCGGCCTCGACGCCGATGATCTGCACACTGGCGTCATCGAGGAAGTCATGGAACAGGCCCATGGCGTTGGAGCCACCACCCACACAGGCGATCAGGCTGTCGGGCAGGCGCCCTTCCTTGGCCTGCAGCTGCTCGCGGGTTTCCTTGCCGATGATCGACTGGAAGTCGCGCACCATCGCCGGGTACGGGTGCGGGCCGGCCACGGTGCCGATCAGGTAGAAGGTGTCGTCGACGTTGGTCACCCAGTCGCGCAGCGCTTCGTTCATGGCGTCCTTGAGGGTGCCGGTGCCGGCGGTGACCGGCACGATCTCGGCGCCCAGCAGCTTCATGCGGAACACGTTGGCCTGCTGGCGCTCGATGTCGGTGGCGCCCATGTAGATCACGCAGGGCAGGCCGAAACGTGCGGCCACGGTGGCGGTGGCCACACCGTGCATGCCGGCGCCGGTTTCGGCGATCAGGCGCTTCTTGCCCATGCGCTTGGCCAGCAGCACCTGGCCGATGCAGTTGTTCACCTTGTGCGCGCCGGTGTGGTTGAGCTCTTCGCGCTTGAAGAAGATCTTCGCCCCGCCGCAGTGTTCGGTGAGGCGCTCGGCGAAGTACAGCGGGTTAGGACGGCCGATGTAGTCGCGCTGGAAGTACGCCAGTTGCTCGTTGAACTCGGGGTCGGCCTTGGCCGCTTCGTATTCGCGGGCCAGGTCGAGCACCAGCGGCATCAGGGTTTCGGCCACGTAGCGGCCACCGAATGCGCCAAACAGGCCGTTGGCATCGGGGCCGCTGCGGAAGTTGGTCTGGGTCATGGGTCGCTCCAGGGCGTGGGTATGAGGTCGCAATGGGCCTACTCTACCCACGACACGCGCCGCTGAAAACCGATAAGATCGCCACAACCTGTCAGGAAAACTCACACGTCAATGGCCAGAGAACTGCCCCCGCTCAATGCCCTTCGGGCCTTTGAAGCCACCGCCCGGCTCAACAGCGTCAGCCAGGCTGCCGAGCAACTGCACGTGACCCACGGTGCGGTGAGCCGGCAGTTGAAGGTGCTTGAAGAGCACCTGGGCGTGAGCCTGTTCGTCAAGGAAGGGCGCGGCATTAAACTCACAGATGCCGGTGTGCGCCTGCGCGACGCCAGCAGCGACGCCTTCGAGCGCCTGCGCAGCGTGTGCGCCGAGCTGGGCCAGGACCGCGCCGACGCACCGTTCGTGCTGGGTTGTTCAGGCAGCCTGCTGGCGCGCTGGTTCATTCCGCGCCTTGGGCGCCTGCAGGCCGACCTGCCGGAACTGCGTCTGCACCTGTCGGCGGGCGAAGGCGACCTGGACCCGCGCCGGCCGGGGCTGGATGCGCTGCTGGTATTCGCCGAGCCGCCGTGGCCGGCCGACATGCAGGTGCACGTGCTGGCACAGGAATGCATCGGGCCGGTGCTCAGCCCGCACTTTCCAGGGTTCGACCGCCTGCGTCAGGCGCCAGCCAGCGCCTTGCTGGGGGAAACCCTGCTACACACCACCTCGCGGCCCCAGGCCTGGCCCGACTGGGCCCGCCAACAGCACATCGACCCGCAGGCAATGCGCTACGGGCAAGGGTTCGAGCATCTGTATTACTTGCTGGAGGCAGCTGTGGCCGGCCTGGGGGTGGCGATCGCCCCGCAGCCGCTGGTGGCCGATGACCTGCGTGCCGGCAGGCTGGCGGCACCGTGGGGCTTTGGTCCTACGCGGGCGTCATTGGCCCTGTGGGTGCCCCGGCGCGCCGCGGACGGGCGCGCCGAGCAGCTGGCGCACTGGTTGCGCGCCGAACTGGGGCGGCAGGCGCTTTAGTCGCCGCGCTTGCACAGCAGGTAGGCGGCCAGCAGGCCCAGTGCGCCCACGGCCACGCCGGCGGTGGTCCAGGGGTGTTGCTGGGCATAGTCACGGGTGGCGATGCCGGTTTCGCGGGTCTTGGTCTTGACCTCTTCATAGGCATCGGTGAGCAGGCTGCGCGAGTGACGCAGGGCATTCTCGGCATTGCCCTTGAGGCTCTTCAGGGTCTTGCGCGACTCGTCCGAAGCATCGTCTTTGAGGTTTTCCAGGGATTTGAGGAGACTTTCGATTTCCGCTTCCATGCTTTGCAACGAGGCTTTACGTAGCGAGCTATTGGCCATGGTGGCTCTCCTTCAGGGTTTGAGTGGCATGTGAAGAATGGGACTGCGCAGTGCCGCGAAAGTGCAGAGCAATCGAACTTTTGCCAGGTTTTTACCCACACAGGTAAACCTGCCTGGCGCTGCTAGGCTCAATGCACACCATTGATGGAGAGTAGTCATGTCTGATCACCACACGTACAAGAAGGTCGAACTGGTCGGCTCCTCGCCCAGCAGCATCGAGGACGCGATCAACAATGCCCTGGCCGAAGCGGCCAAGAGCATCAAGCACCTGGAGTGGTTCGAAGTGACCGAGACCCGGGGCCATATCAAGGATGGCAAGGCGGCGCATTTTCAGGTAACCATCAAGGTGGGCTTCCGTATCGCCAACAGCTGATGGCGGCCGGCTGGCCCTGAACCCTTTTTGATCTGAACAAGGAATGCGATCGATGAAGAAGCTGGTATTGGCGTTTGGCTTGATGACCCTGGCCGGGACTGCGCTGGCGGCGGGCAAGCCGTGTGAAGAATTGAAGAGCGAGATTGCCGCGAAGATCGACGCCAATGGCGTACCGCACTATTCGCTGGAAATCGTCGACAAGGGCGCTGCGACCGATGGCAAAGTGGTGGGCTCGTGTGAAGGCGGTACCAAGGACATCGTGTACAAGCGCGGCTGATCGGTGAGTCTTTCGCCAGCAAGGCTGGCTCCTACGTAGGAGCCAGCCTTGCTGGCGAAAGGGCCCTCAGTTGCCCTTGATGATCTGCGACAGAATCTCGTAGGACCGGATCCGGTCCGCATGCTCGTACAGGTCGCAGGTAAAGATCAGCTCATCAGCACCGGTCTGCTCCAGCAGCACGTCCAGTTTGGCGCGGATCTTCTCTGGCCCGCCCACCATCGCCAGGCCCAGGAAACTTCCCACTGCCTCCCGCTCATGGGGCTGCCACAGGCCGTCCATGCTGTCGACGGGCGGGCGCTGCACCAGGCTCTGCCCACGCATCAACGCCAGAATTCGCTGATACACCGAGGTGGCCAGGTACTCGGCCTGCTCGTCGGTATCGGCCGCCACCAGCGGTACACCCAACATCACGTAGGGCTTGTCGAGCACCGTCGAGGGCTTGAAGTGGTTGCGGTACACGCGGATCGCTTCATGCATCATGCGCGGCGCAAAGTGCGAGGCAAACGCATACGGCAAGCCGCGCATCCCCGCCAGCTGTGCACTGAACAGGCTCGAGCCCAGCAGCCAGATCGGCACCTCGGTGCCATACCCCGGCACGGCAATCACTTTCTGGTCGGGCGTGCGCGGGCCCAGGTAGCGCACCAGTTCCTCTACATCGTCCGGGAAGTCGTCGGCGCTGCCCGAGCGCTCGCGGCGCAGGGCGCGGGCGGTCATCTGGTCGGAGCCCGGCGCACGCCCCAGGCCCAGGTCGATACGGCCCGGGTACAGGCTGGCCAGGGTGCCGAACTGCTCGGCAATCACCAGCGGCGCGTGGTTGGGCAGCATCACCCCGCCTGCACCCACGCGGATCGTCGAGGTACCACCGGCCAGGTACCCCAGCAGCACCGAGGTGGCGGAGCTGGCAATGCCGTCCATGTTGTGGTGCTCGGCCACCCAGAAGCGGTTGTAGCCGAATTTCTCCACGTGTTGCGCCAGGTCCAGTGAGTTGCGCAGCGACTGGGCCGGGCCGCTGTCCTGGCGTACCGGTACCAGGTCGAGGGTGGAGTATTTGATGTCCGCGAGTCGCGTCATGGCGTGTACGCCTCCTGAATGGTTAGGCCGACAGCATGCCGCGACCTTTCTGACTCTGTATGGGCAGATCACAGGTATTCAATGCCTGCCCCTGCAATCGGGCTGAACTTGCCCGTGGTGACGCCCTCTGAATTGAACGCCAGGCGCGATCCCCCGCGCTCTCAGGCACTCAGGAGGCTTTATGAGTTCGATAAAAAAGACAGCATCGGCAATCTGGCAAGGCGACCTGAAGACCGGCAAGGGCCAGCTCTCCACCGAGAGTGGCGCCTTGAAGGCCAACCCCTATGGCTTCAACACCCGGTTCGAAGGCCAGCCTGGTACCAACCCTGAAGAACTGATCGGCGCTGCCCATGCAGGCTGCTTCTCCATGGCCTTTTCGATGATCCTCGGCGAAGCCGGCCTGACCGCCGAGCGTATCGACACCATCGCCGAAGTGACCCTGGACAAGCAGCCCGATGGTTTTGCCATCACCGCCGTGCACCTGATCCTCAAGGCCAAGGTGCCCGGTGCCGACAAGGCGAAATTCGAGGAGCTGGCCAACAAGGCCAAGGCAGGATGTCCGGTATCCAAGGTGCTCAAGGCCCAGATCAGCCTGGACGCGACCCTGGTGGACTGACGCCGGCGCAGATCAGAACGACGCACGGCTTCTTGTGGTCAAATGGCTGTCGGCAGATGGTCTGCCGCCACAAGGAGCTGTTCTGATGACTCGTATTGCATTCGCTGTGCTGACCTCGTTGCTGGCCACCAGTGCGCTGGCCGCGCCCAAGGACTGCGCCGAGCTCAAGGCCGAGATCGAAGCCAAGATCCAGGCCAACAATGTCTCTTCCTACACCCTGGAAATCGTGACCAACGATGAAGTCCATGACCAGAACATGGTGGTGGGCAGCTGTGAGAACGGCACCAAGAAAATCATCTACCAGAAAAACGATCGCTAGCCGTCACGGGATGCAGAAGATGTCGTTCTGTTCTTCGGCGACCAGCTTGCGCTGCGCGTCGTACAGATAGGCACTGGGCTGCATGGCCGGGGCGCGGGCTTCGATGCGGTAGCGCTGGCCGGCCTGGAAGTCGTCGTAGCGAATCTTCAGGTAGCAGGTGCGTTCGGTGGGGTCGGTGCTGAAACCGCCTGAATACACCTCGAAATCAAAGCGCACCACCAGTTCGTGTTTGCCCGGCGTGACCTGGAAGAAACGGCCGTCGTTCAGGCGCTGACCATCCAGGCGGTCGGCCATGAGCACCTTGCCCGGCGTGACGGTATACAGGTCGATCCAGGCCTGCTTGCTGTCGACCGGTGGCAGGGGACTGGCACAGGCCCCCAAGGTACTGATGGCAAGCAGCATCATGGGCTGGCGCATGGCAATCTCCGCTGGCGGGCTACAAGCTACAAGCATAGCGCCATTAGTCTGTTCAGGTACGCTGGCATCCGGCAGGCAAACCGGTGCCGACCAGTTTGCGCTGCTCGTCGTAGAGCTTGGCCCAGGGCCTGAAGCCGATGCTGCCGGCCTGCAACTGATAGCGCTGGCCGGCATTGAAATCCTTGAATTTCACGTTCAGCTGGCAATCGCGCCACAGTGGTTCGTCCACCGGCCCGATATTGCCGGGCGCTACCGCGAACTGATAGCGCACCGTCAGCTCGTGACTGCCCGGCGTGACTTCGAAGTAGCGGGTGTCGGCCCAGCTGTGCTCGTCCACCTCCAGCGCGTGCAGGGTGTCGTCGGCAGCGGGCTGGAGGTCGACCCAGGCCTGGTTCGGGTCGGCGGCGGGCAGGCCGGCGCAGCCGGTCAGGGCCAGCACAGCGCTGGCGGCAAGCATCGTACGCATGGCAAAACTCCGGGCAGGCAGGATAGTCTTGGGCCGATGAGCACTTGAGCGAGACATCCCTGCACATGGTTCGAATTTTTTTCTGGTTGCGCTCAAGCCCCGGGGCACTCGACCGCGTTTTCCGCGGGTTGGTTCCCGTGCTGCTGATCGGGCTGCTCAACGGTTGCACCAGCCTCGGCTACTACAGCCAGCTGGCCAGCGGGCAATGGAAGCTGCTGCGCGCGCGCGAGCCGGTGGCGGTGCTGGTGGCCGACCCGGCCACCCCCCCTGCCCTGCGCCAGCACCTGGCGAAAGCGCAGCAGGCACGCGCTTTTGCCAGCAGCCACCTTAAGCTGCCGGACAACCGCAGCTACCGGGTGTACGCCGATATCGGGCGCCCGTTCGTGGTGTGGAACGTGTTCGCCACCCCGGAGTTTTCGCTGGAACCGCATACCTACTGCTTCCCCATCGCCGGTTGCGTGGCCTATCGCGGCTACTACAGCCAGGGTGCGGCGCGCGGGGCGGCGGCGTTGCAGAAGGCGCAGGGGCAGGATGTGTATGTGGGCGGGGTGGAGGCCTATTCGACCCTGGGCTGGTTCGACGACCCGATTCTCAATTCGATGCTGGGCTGGGGCGACGAGCGCCTGGCCACGGTGATCTTCCACGAACTGGCGCACCAGCGCGTGTACGTGAAGGACGACACGGCGTTCAACGAGTCGTTTGCCACCTTTGTGGAGCAGGAAGGTTCGCGCCAGTGGCGCGCGGCCCGCGGGCTGGCGCCCTTGCCGCAGGGTGGAGCGCGCCAGCGTGACGAGTTCGTGGGGCTGGTGCTGGCCAGCCGCGAGCGGCTCAAGACGTTGTATGCACAGCCGCTGGACGAGGCAGCGATGCGCGCGGGCAAGCAGGCCGAGTTCGAGCGCCTGCGCAGCGAGTACCGGGTGCTGCGCGATACAAGGTGGCAGGGCGACAAGCGCTATGACGCGTGGATCAACGCGCCGATGAACAACGCCAAGCTGCTGCCGTTCGGGCTGTATGACCAGTGGGTGCCTGCGTTTGCAGCGTTGTTCCGGGAGGTTGGCGGAGATTGGGCGGTGTTCTACCAGCGGGTCGAGGCCTGGGGGCGGTTGCCGTTCGAGCAGCGCCAGCAGGCCCTGGAAAGCTCCGCCGGGAAGGCCGGGTCGCATCCCCTGTAGGAGCCGGCATTGCCGGCGAAAAGGCCCTCAGGACCGCATGAAGGCCCGATGCAGCTCGCCCAGCGTGTCGAAATGATAAGCCGGCTGCTCTGCGGTCAATTCCTCGCGGCTGCCAAACCCGTAGCCCACCGCCACTGCTTCCAGCCCGTTGCTGCGCGCGCCGATCAGGTCGTGCTTGCGGTCGCCGATCATCAGCGTCTGCGCCGGGTCCAGGTTTTCTTCGGCCAGCAGGTGCGCAATCAGCTCCACCTTGTTGGTGCGCGTACCGTCCAGCTCGCTGCCGTAGATGACCTTGAAATGCCGGGCAAAATCGAAGTGCCGGGCAATCTCGCGGGCGAACTCCCAGGGCTTGGAGGTGGCGATGTACAGCGTGCGCCCCTGCGCCTGCAGCCCTTCGAGCAGCTCGCTCACGCCTTCGAACACGCGGTTCTCGTACAACCCGGTGACCTTGAAGCGCTCACGGTAGAAGTTCACCGCCTGCCATGCCTTGGCCTCGTCGAAGCCGTAGAACTGCATGAACGCCTGCAGCAAGGGCGGGCCGATGAAGTGTTCCAGGCGGGCCAGGTCCGGCTCGTCGATGTCCAGCTTGGCCAGGGCGTACTGGATGGAACGCGTGATGCCTTCACGGGGGTCGGTGAGTGTACCGTCGAGGTCGAACAGAATGGTTTGCTGGTGCATGACAGTCTCGAAAAAAGGGGGCTGTGGATAACTCACTCAGGCTGGTCGAAGCCTTCGGCCAGGTGCAGGTCCTTGAGCTTCACGTAGTTGGCGGCGCTGTAGGGGAAGAACGCGCGTTCCTTGTCGGTCAGCGCCCGTGCCTGCTTCACCGGGCTGCCCACGTACAGGAAACCGCTCTCCAGCGTCTTGCCCGGCGGTACCAGGCTGCCGGCACCGATGATCACCTCGTCCTCGACCACCGCGCCGTCCATGATGGTGCTGCCCATGCCGACCAGAATGCGGTTGCCCAGGGTGCAGCCATGCAGCATGACCTTGTGACCAATGGTCACGTCATCGCCGATCAGCAGCGGGTAGCCGTCGGGATTGAACGGCCCGGCATGGGTGATGTGCAGCACGCTGGCGTCCTGCACGCTGGTGCGCGCGCCGATGCGGATGCGGTGCATGTCGCCGCGGATCACCGTCAGGGGCCATACCGAGCTGTCCTCGCCGATCTCGACATCACCCAGCACCACTGCGCTGCGGTCGACGAAGGCGCGGGCGCCGAGACGCGGAATGTGTTGCTGGAAGCTGCGGATGGCCATGAATAGTGTCTCTCTGTAAGGCTGATAGCTGCGGTCAGCGTCGATTGTAATTAAGATGGAGCGGTGTTTCTTCTGCCAAGGTGTTTAACCGTGAGTGCGAACAACCCGCTTCTGCAGTCTTATGACCTGCCGCCCTTCTCGGCGATCCGTGCCGAGCATGTGCTGCCGGCGATCGAACAGATCCTGGCCGACAACCGCAGCGCCATCGCCTCGATCCTGAAAACCCAGGGCCAGAACCCCACCTGGGCCGGCCTGGTGCTGGCCATGGACGAACTCAACGACCGACTGGGCGCCGCCTGGAGCCCGGTCAGCCACCTCAACGCGGTGTGCAACAGCGCCGAGCTGCGCGAGGCCTACGAGGCCTGCCTGCCGGCCCTGAGCGCCTACGCCACCGAAATGGGCCAGAACCGCGAGCTGTTCCAGGCCTATGAAGCGTTGATCGCCAGCCCCGAAGCCGCCGGCTTCGATGTGGCGCAGAAAACCATCCTCGAACATGCCCTGCGTGACTTCCGCCTGTCGGGTATCGACCTGCCGGCCGACCAGCAGAAGCGATATGCCGAGGTGCAGAGCAAGCTTTCGGAACTGGGCAGCCGTTTCTCCAACCAGCTGCTCGACGCCACCCAGGCCTGGACCAAGCACGTCACCGACGAGGCCGCACTGGCCGGCCTGACCGAATCGGCCAAGGCGCAGATGGCGGCCGCCGCGCAGGCCAAGGGCCTGGATGGCTGGCTGATCAGCCTGGAATTCCCCAGCTACTACGCCGTGATGACCTACGCCCACGACCGTGCCCTGCGCGAAGAACTGTACGCGGCCTACTGCACCCGCGCCTCGGACCAGGGCCCCAACGCCGGCCAGTTCGACAACGGCCCGGTGATGCGCGAGATCCTCGACCTGCGTCAGGAGCTGGCCGAGCTGCTGGGTTATGCCAACTTCGCCGAGCTGAGCCTGGCCACCAAGATGGCCGAGTCCAGCGACCAGGTGCTGAGCTTCCTGCGTGACCTGGCCAAGCGCAGCAAACCCTTCGCCGCCCAGGACCTGGCCCAGCTCAAGGCCTACGCCGCCGAGCAGGGCTGCCCGGACCTGCAGAGCTGGGACAGCGGTTTCTATGGCGAGAAGCTGCGCGAACAGCGTTACAGCGTGTCGCAGGAAGCCCTGCGTGCCTACTTCCCGATCGACAAGGTGCTGTCGGGCCTGTTCACCATCGTGCAGCGCCTGTACGGCATCGAGATCGCCGAGGTGAAAGGCTTCGATACCTGGCACCCGGACGTGCGCCTGTTCGAGATCAAGGAAAACGGCCAGCACGTGGGGCGCTTCTTCTTCGACCTGTACGCCCGCGCCAACAAGCGCGGCGGTGCCTGGATGGACGGCGCCCGCGACCGTCGCCGCACGGCCGATGGCAGCCTGCAGAGCCCGGTGGCCAACCTGGTGTGCAACTTCACCCCGGCCGCCCCGGGCAAGCCGGCGCTGCTGACCCACGATGAAGTCACCACCCTGTTCCACGAGTTTGGCCACGGCCTGCATCACCTGCTGACCCGCATCGAGCATGCCGGCGTATCCGGCATCAATGGCGTGGCCTGGGACGCGGTCGAGCTGCCGAGCCAGTTCATGGAGAACTGGTGCTGGGAGCCCGAAGGCCTGGCGTTGATCTCCGGTCATTACGAAAGTGGCGCTGCCCTGCCGCAGGACCTGCTGGAGAAGATGCTGGCGGCGAAGAACTTCCATTCGGGCCTGATGATGGTGCGCCAGCTGGAGTTCTCGCTGTTCGACTTCGAACTGCACGCCAGCCACGGCGATGGCCGCAGCGTGCTGGAGGTGCTCGAAGGGGTGCGCGACGAGGTTTCGGTGATGCGCCCGCCGGCGTACAACCGCTTCCCCAACAGCTTTGCGCACATCTTCGCCGGCGGCTACGCGGCCGGTTACTACAGCTACAAGTGGGCTGAAGTGTTGTCGGCCGATGCCTTCTCGCGCTTCGAGGAAGAGGGTGTGCTCAACGCCGAAACCGGTCGCGCCTTCCGCGAGGCGATTCTGGCCCGTGGCGGCTCGCAGGCGCCGATGCGCCTGTTCGTCGACTTCCGTGGCCGTGAGCCGTCGATCGATGCGCTGTTGCGCCACAGTGGCCTGAGCGAGGACCTGGCGGCATGAGCAAGACCAAGAAACGCTTCATTGCCGGGGCCGTATGCCCGGCGTGCAGCGAGCCGGACAAGCTGATGATGTGGAGCGAAGACGGCGTGCCACACCGCGAGTGCGTGGCCTGCGGGTTCTCCGACACGCTCAACGAACAGGGCCTGTCGGTGCCCAAGGAACTGGGCACCCGCGTCAACCAGGCCGAGGCCAAGGCGCCCCAGCCTGCGGTGCAGACGGTGCAGTTCTTCCCCAATCCGAAGCTGAAGAAGCCCTAGCGGGCCGTGTGGCTGGTGCAGGGGCATACATAGTTAGCCCCTGCCGCACCGGCAACCCTTGAAAGTGACGGGACCTTCCCGTCACTCAAGGAGCTGCCCATGACCAGCAATCCCCTGCTCGCCCCCCTCGATCCGCCAGCCTACGCCGACATCCGCCTGGAACACCTGACGGCGGGCATCGACCAGATCATCCTCGACAACCACAACGCTCTGGCCCGCATCATCCTGGCCCAGCGTGGCCTGCCTACCTGGGACGACCTGGTGATGGCCATCGATGCACTGGATGCACGCCTCAACAACGCCGTTCGCCTGATCGTGCCCCTGTACACCCGCGGCGAGGCCTGGAAGGCCGCCGTGGACGAGTGCTGGCTCAAGACCCAGGCCTATCATCAGGCAAAGCTGCAGAACGCCACGTTGCTGGCGCTCTATCAGCGTCTGGCCGACAGCGCCCACGGTGCGCTGTTCAGCCACGAACGCAGGATGTCGCTGCAGCAGTCGATCAAGGCCTTTCGCCTGAGCGGCGCCGAGCTCGGTGAAACCGAGCGTGCCCGCCTGATGGCCCTGCAAACCAGCATCAGTGCCCAGCGCAACCTGTTCCTCGACAACCTGGCACACGCCACCGGCGCCTGGACCCTGCTGATCACCGATGCCCGGCGCCTGCAGGGGGTCGACGCGCTGGAGACCGCCGCCATGGCGCGCAAGGCCCAGGCCAAGGGCCTCGAGGGCTGGCTGGTGACCTTGGAAGAGGCCCCGTGCCTGGCCATCCTGCAGCAGGCCACAGACCGCAGCCTGCGTGAAACCGTGTATCGGGCCTACCATGGCCGCGCGTCGGAGCTGGACGCAGGCCCCGACAACGGCCCGGTGCTGCTGGAGTTGCGACGACTGCGCCATGAGCAGGCGCAACTGCTGGGGTTTGCCAGCTTTGCCGAACTCAGCCTGCAGACCAAGACGGCAGAATCGACGCAACAGGTCACGCGGTTTCTGCAGGACCTGAGCACCCACAGCGCCGCCTGGCGTAGCGCCGAAACCGCGCGGTTGCGGGCCTTCGACCAGCAGGCGCGCCTGGGTGGCCTGCAACCCTGGGACATCGCCTTTTACGCGCAGCGTGCGCATCGGCACCCGCTGGCGCTGTCTGGCGAGGAAATGCGTGGCTACTTCCCGCTGGAGCAGGTGGTGCTGGCCATGACGCAACTGGCCGATACCCTGTTCGGCGTGCAGATCACACCGTCCAGCACGTTGCAGGCCTGGCATGCGGATGTGCGGTGCTTCGAGGTAACCCAGGGCCATGCGTTGGTGGGGTACCTGTACATGGATGCGATCACCCGCCCGGGCAAGGAGGACTACGCCTGGAGCCTGCGAGTATGGAACCGCCACGTGGATGCCGAGGGTCGGTTTCACAAGGGCGCGGCGGCGCTGTTCTGCGCAGTCGAGCGTGGCGACGGGGTTGCCCCACCGTTGCTGACCCACCTGGACCTGCGCAAGCTGTACCACGAGTTCGGTCACTGCCTGCACCAGCTGCTGGTGGCCACCACCGATTACCGCCTGTCCGATATCGACAGCCTGGGGCCGGACGGGATCGAGTTCTTCAGTGAGCTGCTGGAGCGCTGGTGCTGGTCGGCCGAGTACCTGGCCGGTATCTCCCATCACTACCAGACAGGCAAGGCACTGCCGCAGTCCACGGTGCAGGCGTTTCTCGACCAGCAGAAACAGCAGCAAGGGCTCACGTTTGCCCGAGACCTGGCAATGGCGCGCCTGGACCTGCACCTGCATGGCGAGACCTACCCGGCTGCTGCGCAAAGCCTGCAGCAGCAGGTGGTGGAACAGTTCGACGCAGTGCTGCCCTGGCCGCTGGGCGATTTCGAGCGCCCGGCCCAGGCCTTCGATCACCTGGCCAGCGGCTACGAGGCGGGCTATTACAGCTACCTGTGGTCACGGGTCTACGCGATCGATGCCTTCGCCCGGTTCGAAGCCGAAGGCGTGCTCAACCCGGCCACCGGGCGTGCCCTGCTCGAGGCCATTGTTGCCCCGGGGGCCGGGCGCTCGATCACGGCAGGGTTCAAGGTGTTTCGCGGGCGTGAGGTGAGCCCCCTGCCGTTTCTGCAGTGGCATGGCCTTAACCCGTAGCCACGTCGGGCGCCGAGCGGTGCTGGAGGTCCTGGTGGCGATGAAGTACTGTATATAAAAACAGTACAGGGGCTCGCCATGTTCACTCCAGCGCCTGTGCGTGGTCGCGGTACCGCGCACAACCCGCACAACCGCTTCGCCCCTGCCCGCTCTGTGGCCGAGGATGATGGCTGGTACCAGGAGGTGCCGCTGACCCAGGGTACCGAAGTCCGCATCGAGACGGCCAAAACCATCATCACCCGTAACACCTCGCCCGACCTGCCCTTCGACCGCTCGATCAACCCCTACCGAGGTTGCGAGCATGGTTGCATCTATTGCTATGCCCGCCCCAGCCACGCCTACTGGGACCTGTCGCCGGGGCTCGATTTCGAGACCAAGCTGATCGCCAAGACCAACGCGGCGGCGATGCTGGAACAACAGCTGTCGAAGAAAGGCTACGTGTGCGCCCCGATCAACCTGGGGTCCAACACCGACCCGTACCAGCCCATCGAGCGCGAACAGCAGCTGACCCGGCGCCTGCTCGAAGTGCTGCTGCGCTACCGTCACCCGGTCACCATCGTGACCAAGGGCTCGCTGATCCTGCGCGACCTCGACCTGCTGGCCGAACTGGCACAGCAGCGCCTGGTGTCGGTGATGATCAGCCTGACCACCCTCGACGACGAGCTCAAGCGCACCCTGGAACCGCGTGCCGCCGCGCCCAAGGCGCGGTTGCGGGCGATTCGGGTGATGCGCGAGGCGGGTGTACCGGTAGGTGTGCTGTGTTCGCCGATGATCCCGATGATCAACGACAGCGAACTGGAGCACCTGCTGGAGGCGGCCAAGCAGGCCGGCGCGCTGCACGCGGCCTACATGCTGCTGCGCCTGCCGCTGGAGGTGGCGCCGCTGTTCGAGCAATGGCTGCAGGATCATTACCCGCAACGTGCGACCCATGTGCTGAGCCTGATCCGTCAGAGCCGTGGCGGCGAGCTGTACGACAGCCGTTTTGGCGCACGCATGCGGGGCGAAGGCGTGTTTGCCGACTTGCTGGCGCAGCGTTTCGACAAGGCCATGCGCCGCCTGGGACTGAACCGGCGTGAAGGCCATGCACTCGATTGCAGCGCGTTCTGCCCGCCCGGTGGGCAGTTGTCGCTGCTGTAATGCATTAATGGGTAGTTGCCATTAATGCTTTTTTGCTAGTATTCGAGGCCCGCCCTTTTGTTCTGGAACGCCCGTTCTAGAGCCTCCAAATTCAGTTTGAGTTAAGTTTTTCCGCGTAGCGTGAAAAGCCAGGCAGCCGCACTGTGCTTTATTGAGCGTGAGCGACATCCAAGCTTCATTGCGTTGTCTGAATCTTGAACCGGTAAAATGGACTTACCTTCAAACCGTCAAAGAGGATCAACAATGAAAGACCAGGACCCCTCTCAAAACGGCCCGGCTGATCAAGCCGAAAGCGCCGATGCCGCACTGAAGCATATCGTCGACGGCTTTTTGCATTTTCATCATGAAGTCTTCCCGCAACAGGAAGAGCTCTTCAAGAAACTCGCCACTGCGCAGAAGCCGCGGGCGATGTTCATTACCTGCGCCGACTCGCGCATCGTGCCCGAACTGATTACCCACAGCTCCCCTGGCGACCTGTTCGTGACCCGCAATGTGGGTAACGTGGTGCCGCCCTACGGGCAGATGAACGGTGGTGTATCCACGGCCATCGAATACGCGGTGATGGCCCTGGGTGTGCAGCACATCATCGTGTGCGGGCATTCCGATTGCGGGGCCATGCGTGCCGTGCTCAACCCGCAGAGCCTGGAGAAGATGCCCACGGTCAAGGCCTGGTTGCGGCATGCCGAGGTGGCGCGCACGGTGGTCGAAGACAATTGCCATTGCCACAACGAACACGAAAGCATGCAGGTGCTGACCAAGGAAAACGTCATCGCGCAGTTGCAGCACCTGCGTACCCACCCTTCGGTCGCCTCGCGCCTGGCGGCCGGCCAGTTGTATATCCACGGCTGGATCTACGACATCGAAACCAGCGAAATCACCGCCTATGACGCGGTAAGCGACCGCTTCCTGCCCCTGCAGAGCGGCCAGCCGATTCCCTGCGCCACCCCGCGCGGGCGCTACTAGCCACACCTCATTCGCAACAGGGTGACTGAAGGCTGCACGTTCGCGTGCAGCCCAGGTAGTCGGCTGCCTTGAATTTCCATGAATGCCTTGCCGGCCTGCCGGCGGCTTGCGGCTGCCCGCGTGGCGGCGTTACTGCGGCGTGCGGGCCAGCGGAATGGCCCGGCGTGATCGATAGAGGGAGAATCAAGGTGAACATGACGCAATTGAAAGCGGCCCTGCCGCGTGAACTGCTGGCTTCGGTGGTGGTGTTTCTGGTGGCGCTGCCGCTGTGCATGGGCATCGCCATCGCTTCCGGCATGCCCCCGGCCAAGGGTCTGATCACCGGCATCGTCGGTGGCCTGGTGGTGGGGTTCATCGCCGGCTCGCCATTGCAGGTCAGCGGCCCGGCGGCGGGCCTGGCGGTGCTGGTGTTCGAGCTGGTACGCCAGCATGGCATGGCCATGCTCGGGCCGATCCTGCTGCTGGCGGGCCTGCTGCAACTGCTGGCCGGGCGTCTGCGCCTGGGCTGCTGGTTCCGGGTCACGGCGCCGGCGGTGGTGTACGGCATGCTCGCCGGTATCGGCGTGCTGATCGTACTGTCGCAGGCGCATGTGATGTTCGACGCCAGCCCGCAGCCTTCCGGGCTGGCCAACCTGACGGCGTTCCCGCAGACCGTACTGCAGGCGCTGACCCAGGAAGGCCCCGGCAGTGCCTGGCAGGCGGGTGCGCTGGGCCTGGGCACCATCGCGATCATGTGGGGCTGGGAGCGCCTGCGCCCGCAGCGTTTGCGCTTCGTGCCGGGGGCCTTGCTCGGGGTGGCGCTGATGACCCTGCTGAGCCTGTGGCTGGCGTTGCCGGTGAACCGCGTGGTGGTGCCCGCCAACCTGGCCGAGGCCATCGACTGGCTGCGCCCCGCCGACCTGCTGCAACTGGCCAACCCGCACCTGCTGGTGGCGGCGCTCGCCCTGGCATTCATCGCCAGTGCCGAGACGCTGCTGTCGGCGGCGGCGGTGGACCGCATGCACAGTGGCCAGCGTTCGGACTTCGACCGTGAACTGTCGGCCCAGGGGGTGGGCAACATGCTCTGCGGCGTGCTGGGGGCCTTGCCGATGACCGGGGTGATCGTACGCAGTTCGGCCAACGTGCAGGCCGGTGCGCAGACGCGGCTGTCGGCTATTCTGCATGGGGCATGGCTGCTGGCGTTCGTGGTGGTGCTGAGCAGTGTGCTGCAGCAGATCCCGGTGGCGAGCCTGGCAGGTGTACTGGTGTACACCGGCTTCAAGCTGGTGGACTTCAAGGCGTTCCGCGGGTTGGGGCGCTATGGGCGCATGCCGATGTTCACCTACGCGGCGACCGCACTGGCGATCATCTTCACCGACCTGTTGACCGGCGTACTGCTGGGTTTCGCCCTGACTTTGCTCAAGCTTGCGCTGAAGGCGGCGCGGTTGAAGATCAGCGTCAGCCACCTGGATACGCCGGGGCACCTGGAGCTTCGCTTGAGCGGTGCGGCGACGTTTCTCAAGGTCCCGGCACTGGCCCGGGTGCTTGATAACGTACCGGTATGTACCACGTTGCATGTACCGCTGGCCCAGCTCAGCTACATCGACCACGCGTGTCTCGAGCTGCTGGAGGACTGGGGCCGGGCGAATGCGGGCAATGGATCGGTGCTGGTGATCGAGCCGCGCGGGTTGAAGCGGCGCACCGAGGGGCGGGCGCGCATGGCGGCAGGGCTTGGCGCCTGAACGATTCGCCAGCAACGCTGGCTCCTACACGGGGTGTAATCCTGTAGGAGCCAGCATTGCTGGCGAAGGCTGCGCCGCCGAGCCGGTCAGGCCGACTGATCCAGCTCCAGCCCCACGCCCAGCTGGCGCGACAGGCAAGGCCAGCGCTTCCACGCCGCGCCGGTGTCCGGGCTGCTCAGCTTGTCGCGGTAGGCCTCTACCGATTCAAGCGCGAAGCTTTCGTCGTTGAGCATTTCGTCCACCGAGTGGTGCACCACCTCATCCAGCTGGTTGGCGAATGCCTCGCCGATCAGCTGATGCGCGATCAGGTTGGCCACGGTGGTATCCAGTGGGATCAGTGGCTGCTTGAAATGCTTGATGTACAGGTCGTTCACTTCCTCCACCAGGCGGTGCGCCAGGTAGGCCTCATCCAGCAGGCAGCCCAGGCCGACCTGGCCTTGCATGATCGCCGGCGGCTGCAGGAAATAGGCTTCGGCAATTTTCAGTACCGGTTTGATCTGCGACTCGATGCCCGCCTCGCGCGCCACCGCATTGGCGGCCTCCACCAATTCGGGTACCTGGTCGATGTACGCGTCGACAAACCCCACAAGCGCCGCATGCGGGTCTTGCTCAGGCAGGTTGATCGAGGGATGCAGGTGGGGCAGTTGCACTTCAAGTTGCTTTTTCAACTGGCCGGTTTGGACCTCATGTTGACGGGCACGGGTGATCTGCTCGCGCAAAGCGGCGATGTTCATGACAACTCCAGGGACAAGGGAAACACACGGATGACATAAGGTAGCTCGGTTCGAAAAAGAGTTAAGACGGATTTGTCATAAACGATGTGCGTTTATGTCGCTGTAAGGCATATCAAATGGCCATCAACCCCCTCTCGGCGATTTTTTGCGCGGTTTGGGCGGCTGTCTATACTCCGCTTTGAAAGTGATTGGTTGATGAGGCCCGCCTGCTGTCCAGCAGGGGCTCGCCGTCGAAGTTCGCCGTCTTGACGCCGTACCCTTAGCCGTAGGCCCTGCCTCCGGGATAACAAGAATCATAAGGGGAACCCGCAATGATGCGACATCCACATGCCTGGATGGGCCTGCTGTTGTGGTCACTGTTCACGCCGGCACACGCCGCCTGGACCGTGAATATGGCGCCGGGGGCGACTGAAGTCAGCAACGCCGTGTTCGACCTGCACATGACCATCTTCTGGATCTGCGTGGTGATCGGCATCGTGGTGTTCGGCGCGATGTTCTGGTCGATGATGGTGCACCGTCGCTCCACCGGCCAGCAGCCGGCGCATTTTCATGAGCACACCTGGGTCGAGATCATGTGGACGGTGGTGCCGTTCCTGATCCTGGTGGCCATGGCCATCCCCGCCACCAAGACCCTGGTGGACATCTACGATGCCAGCGAGTCGGACGTGGATATCCAGGTCACCGGCTACCAGTGGAAGTGGCACTACAAGTACCTGGGCCAGGACGTGGAGTTCTTCAGCAACCTGGCCACCCCCGCCGATCAGATCCACAACAAGGCACCCAAGGACGAGCACTACCTGCTGGAGGTCGATCAGCCGCTGGTGATCCCGGTGGGTGCCAAGGTGCGCTTTCTGGTGACTGCCGCCGACGTCATCCATTCCTGGTGGGTGCCGGCGTTCGCGGTCAAGCGCGATGCCATCCCCGGTTTCGTCAACGAGGCCTGGACACGTGTCGAGAAGCCGGGCATCTACCGCGGCCAGTGCACCGAACTGTGCGGCAAGGACCACGGCTTCATGCCGGTGGTGGTGGAGGTCAAGTCCAGGGCCGACTACGACACCTGGCTGGCCGAACGCAAGGCCGAGTCGGCCAAGCTCAAGGAGCTGACCAGCAAGGAGTGGACCCTGCAGGAGCTCAGCGAGCGCGGCGACAAGGTCTACCACACCACCTGCGTGGCCTGTCACCAGGCCGAAGGCCAGGGCCTGCCGCCGATGTTCCCGGCGCTCAAGGGTTCGAAGATCGCCACCGGCCCGATCAAGGATCACCTGAACATCGTCTTCCACGGCAAGGCCGGCACGGCCATGGCGGCGTTCGGCAAGCAGCTCTCGGAAGTGGATATCGCCGCCGTGATCACCTACGAGCGCAACGCCTGGGGCAACAACAAGGGCGACATGGTCACGCCGAAGGATGTGCTGGCGCTCAAGCAGGCCGACAGCCAATGAACCGGGGAGACAGGACATGAGTACAGTCATCGACGACCACGGTCATGCCGCCCATGACCACGCCCACGGCCCGGCCAAGGGCCTGATGCGCTGGGTGCTGACCACCAACCACAAGGACATCGGCACGATGTACCTGTGGTTCGCCTTCGCCATGTTCCTGCTCGGCGGCTCGTTCGCCATGGTGATCCGCGCCGAGCTGTTCCAGCCCGGCCTGCAGATCGTGGAGCCGGCATTCTTCAACCAGATGACCACCATGCACGGCCTGATCATGGTGTTCGGTGCGGTGATGCCGGCCTTCGTCGGCCTGGCCAACTGGATGATCCCGCTGATGATCGGCGCGCCGGACATGGCCCTGCCGCGCATGAACAACTTCAGCTTCTGGCTGCTGCCGGCAGCGTTCCTGCTGCTGGTATCGACCCTGTTCAGCCCCGGTGGCGGGCCGAATTTCGGCTGGACCTTCTATGCCCCGCTGTCGACCACCTACGCACCGGCCAGCGTGACCTTCTTCATCTTCGCCATCCACCTGATGGGCATCAGCTCGATCATGGGCGCGATCAACGTGATCGCCACCATCCTCAACCTGCGCGCACCCGGCATGACCCTGATGAAGATGCCGCTGTTCGTCTGGACCTGGCTGATCACCGCGTTCCTGCTGATCGCGGTGATGCCGGTGCTGGCCGGTGTGGTAACCATGATGCTGATGGACATCCATTTCGGCACCAGCTTCTTCAGCGCCGCCGGTGGTGGCGACCC
Source organism: Pseudomonas palmensis (assembly GCF_049942755.1). Lineage (NCBI taxonomy): Bacteria > Pseudomonadati > Pseudomonadota > Gammaproteobacteria > Pseudomonadales > Pseudomonadaceae > Pseudomonas > Pseudomonas palmensis. Next base: position 2,165,441 of record NZ_CP187958.1, on the reverse strand, counting down.
GGTACTGTTCCAGCACGTGTTCTGGTTCTTCGGTCACCCCGAGGTGTACATCATGATCCTGCCGGCGTTCGGCGCGGTCAGCTCGATCATCCCGGCGTTCTCGCGCAAGCCGCTGTTCGGCTACACCTCGATGGTCTACGCCACCGGGGCCATCGCCTTCCTGTCGTTCATCGTGTGGGCGCACCACATGTTCGTGGTCGGCATCCCGGTGGTGGGCGAGCTGTTCTTCATGTACGCCACCATGCTCATCGCGGTGCCCACCGGGGTGAAGGTGTTCAACTGGGTGAGCACCATGTGGGAAGGTTCGCTGACCTTCGAGACGCCGATGCTGTTCGCCATCGCCTTCGTCATCCTGTTCACCATCGGCGGTTTTTCGGGGTTGATGCTGGCCATCGCCCCGGCCGACTTCCAATACCACGACACCTACTTCGTGGTGGCGCACTTCCACTACGTGCTGGTGCCGGGGGCGATCTTCGGCATCTTCGCCTCCGCCTACTACTGGCTGCCCAAGTGGACCGGGCACATGTACGACGAAACTCTCGGCAAGCTGCACTTCTGGCTGTCGTTCATCGGCATGAACATGGCGTTCTTCCCGATGCACTTCGTTGGCCTGGCGGGCATGCCGCGCCGGGTGCCGGACTACAACCTGCAGTTCGCCGACTTCAATATGGTGTCGTCGATCGGCGCGTTCACCTTCGGCGTCACGCAGATCTTCTTCCTGTTCATCGTGATCAAGTGCATCCGTGGCGGCAAGCCGGCCCCGGCCAAGCCATGGGATGGCGCCGAAGGGCTGGAATGGTCGGTGCCCTCGCCCGCGCCCTACCACACCTTCCAGACCCCGCCGGAAGTGAAATGAGGGTGCTGCCATGAACGAGCGCACGTCGCTGCGGCGACTGGTGACGCGGCTGATGCTGCTGACCGTGGTGATGTTCGCCTTCGGCTTTGCCCTGGTGCCGATCTACGACGTGATGTGCAAGGCCTTCGGCATCAACGGCAAGACCGGCGGGCAGTACGCAGGCAGCCAGGTCAGCGACCCCACGCGCTCGGTGAAGGTGCAGTTCCTGTCGACCAATGCCAGCGACATGGTCTGGGACTTCTACTCCACCGCCGACCAGATCGACGTCAACCCGGGCGCGGTGAACCAGATGATCTTCGTGGCGCGCAACCCCACCGACAAGCCGATGACCGCCCAGGCCATCCCCAGCATCAGCCCGGCGGAGGCAGCCGCATACTTTCACAAGACCGAATGCTTCTGCTTCAGCCAGCAGGTGCTGCAGCCGGGTGAGCGCATCGAGATGCCGGTGCGCTTCATAGTCGACCGCGACCTGCCCAAGGATGTGAAACACCTGACGCTTGCCTACACGCTGTTCGATATCACCGCTCGCCAGCCGCCGGTGGCCCACGTGGCCACCCAGACCGTACAGAGCGCCCGATAAGGAGAACGATCCATGGCTGCTCATCAGCACTACTACGTACCGGCGCAGAGCAAGTGGCCGATCATCGCCACCCTCGGCATGCTGATCACGGTGTTCGGCCTGGGCACCTGGTTCAACGACATGAAGGCCGGCCACGAGGACTCCCATGGCCCGCTGATCTTCTTCGTCGGCGCACTGTGCCTGGCCTACATGCTGTTCGGCTGGTTCGGCGCGGTGATCAAGGAAAGCCGCGCCGGGCTCTACAGCCCGCAGCTGGACCGCTCGTTCCGCTGGGGCATGTCGTGGTTCATCTTTTCGGAGGTGATGTTCTTCGTGGCCTTCTTCGGTGCGCTGTTCTACGTGCGCCACCTGGCCGGCCCGGCGCTGGGTGGGGAAGGTGCCAAGGGCGTGGCGCACATGCTGTGGCCGAACTTCCAGTTCGCCTGGCCGCTGCTGCATACCCCCGACCCCAAGCTGTTCCCGCCGCCCAGCGATGTGATCGACCCGTGGCACCTGCCGCTGATCAACACCATTCTGCTGGTCAGCTCCAGCGTGACCATCACCATCGCCCACCATGCCCTGCGCAAGGATCACCGCGGTGCGCTGAAATTCTGGCTGGCGCTGACCATCGTGCTGGGCGTGGCGTTTCTCATCCTGCAGGCCTACGAGTATCACGAGGCCTACACCGAACTGGGCCTGACCCTGCATTCGGGGATCTACGGCGCCACCTTCTTCATGCTCACCGGGTTCCACGGGGCCCACGTGACCATGGGCACGATCATCCTGTTCGTGATGCTGATGCGCATCCTGCGCGGGCATTTCAGCGCCGACAAGCACTTCGGCTTCGAGGCGGCCAGCTGGTACTGGCACTTCGTGGATGTGGTGTGGGTGGGGTTGTTCATCTTCGTGTATGTGCTGTAGCCGCGCCTAGAACGGCGCGTGGGACACCAGTTGGCCGCTGTAGAAACCCCAGGCGACCAGCGCCAGGGTGATGGCGGCCAGGCTGACACGGATTTTCAGGGCGGTGAGCAGGCGGGTCGAGTTGTCATCGTCCTTGACCAGAAAGAACAGGCCGCTGAACAGGCTGATCACGGTCGCCAGCAGCATCAGGACAATCGCGGCTTTGAGCATGGCGGTACTCCGGGGGATGCGATGACTACAACAAGTATAGCGACAGCCGTTGCGGGGCCCCGATGAGGCCGTTCCGCCCCGGCCGGGTGCCGACCCTGGTGGTGATGTTGCTGCTGCCGGGGCTGATTGCGCTGGGCTGCTGGCAGTTGGGGCGCGCCGCCGAAAAGCGCGAGTTGCTGACCACCTATGCAGAGCGCCGGGTGGCAGCGCCCCTGGCCAGCGAGCAGTTGGCGCAGGCGAGCGACCCGGCCTATCGCCGGGTGCACCTGTATGGCCGTTTCGACCGCACCCACAGTGTGCTGCTCGACAACCGCCTGCGCGACGGCCAGGCCGGGGTCGAGCTGCTGCAACCCTTTCACGACCAGGCCAGCGGCCTGTGGCTGCTGGTCAATCGCGGCTGGCTGCCCTGGCCCGACCGGCGTGTGGCGGTGCAGTTCAGCACCCCCGAGACACCGCTTGCCCTGCAGGCCTGGGTATATGTGGCGCCGGGCAGCACCTTCCAGTTGCACGCCGACCCGCAAGGGGGCCGCTGGCCGCACCTGCTCACGGCGGTGGATGCCGCGCAGCTGTGGCCGCAGCTGGGCCGCGAGGGCTTTGCCCATGAACTGCGCCTGGAACCGGGCCCGGCCAGCTACCGGCTGGACTGGCCAGTGGTGGCGATGGGCCCGGAGAAACACCTGGGCTACGCCGTGCAATGGTTTGCCCTGGCCGCGGCGCTGGTTGCGCTGTACCTCTATTTCGGCTGGCACAACGACAAGGAGAACCACCATGGGCGCCGTCATGCATCCATCCGGCACGTCTGAAGTGCCGCGCCGTCGTTGGCGCGGGCGGTTGCAGCTGATTCTGATCCTGCTGGTGGTGGTGGGGCCGATGATGCTCGCCACCGGCATGTACAAGCTGCAGTTCTGGGTGCCGGAAAGCCGCAGCTACCACGGCGAACTGATCGGCAACGGCCAGGGCCGCGCCGAGCTGGGGGTCTCGACCGACGAGGCGCGTTGGCAACTGCTGGTCAGCACCCCTGGTGACTGTGACGCAGACTGCCAGCAACTGGTGTACCTGGCGCGCCAGGTACAGATCGGCCTTGGCCGCGACGCCGCCCGTGCCAGCCACGCGCTGGCCGCCGGGCAACCGTTGAGCGAGGCGTATCAGGCCAGGCTTGCGCGCGAGTACCCGCAACTGCAGCGCTATGCGCTGGAGCTGGCGCAGTACAGCAGGACCGCCGGGAGCCTGAAGGGCGCGCAGCTGTGGATCGTCGACCCCCACGGCAACCTGGTGTTGCGCTACGACGCACGGGTCAAGGGCAAGGACCTGCTCAACGACCTGCGCCATCTGCTCAAGCTGTCCAACATCGGCTAGGAGGCACGCACCATGGCCAGACCCGGATACCGTCTCGCCGTGTTCGCCACCTTCCTCGCGCTGGTGGTGGTGCTGCTGGGGGCCTATACCCGCCTGACCCACGCCGGCCTGGGCTGCCCCGACTGGCCGGGCTGCTACGGCTTCATCAGCGTGCCCAAGACCGAGGCGCAACTGGCACATGCCGAACGCCACTACCCGGACACGCCGGTCGAGGCCCACAAGGGCCGCAACGAGATGGTGCACCGTTATTTTGCCGGCACCCTGGCGCTGGTGATCGCCATGCTGGCGGTGCAGGCGCTGCGTCGGCATGGGCACAACGGCCAGCCGTACCGCCTGCCGCTGCTGCTGTTGGCGGTGGTGTTCTTCCAGGCCGCGTTCGGCATGTGGACGGTCACCCTCAAGCTGTGGCCGCAGGTGGTCACGGCGCACCTGCTGGGCGGCTTTGCCACCCTGAGCCTGCTGTTTCTGCTGAGCCTGCGCCTGTCGCGCGCGTTCATGCCCCTGCCCGGCCTGCCGCTGCGGCTAAGGCGCCTGGCCGCACTGGCGTTGCTGCTGGTGATCGGGCAAGTCGCCCTGGGCGGCTGGGTGAGCGCCAACTATGCCGCGGTGGCCTGCGTCGACCTGCCGACCTGTCACGGCCAGTGGTGGCCCGAGGCGGATTTTGCCAACGGCTTTCACCTCACCCAGCACATCGGCCCCAACTACCTGGGCGGACAGCTCGACAGCGAGGCGCGTACCGCCATCCATATTACCCACCGCCTGGGGGCGCTGCTGGTCACGCTGGTGTTGCTGACCCTGGCCTGGCAGCTGCACGCTATCGGCCTGCGGCGCCTGGCCAGGCTGGTGCTGCTGGCGCTGGCGGTGCAGGTGGGGCTGGGCATCAGCAATGTGGCGTTCGGGCTGCCGCTGGCGGTGGCGGTGGCGCACAACGCCGGTGGCGCGGCGCTGCTGCTGACGCTGGTGCTGGTCAACTACCGCACGCGCCTGGCCATACAGCCCAAGGCGCGCAGGGTCAGCCAGGGCTGGCGCCTGACGCCGCTGCGCCCGGTGGGCGTGGTGCATTATCTGGGAGAGAACCCATGGCAACGCTTCTGAACCCCGCGCGCCAGCAGGCGCTGTGGCGCGACTACCTGGAGCTGACCAAGCCCAAGGTGGTGGTGCTGATGCTCATCACCTCGCTGGTGGGGATGTTCCTGGCCACCCGCGCGGGCGTGCCGTGGACGGTGCTGGTGTTCGGCAACCTGGGCATCGGCCTGTGTGCGGGCGCAGCGGCGGCGGTCAACCATGTGGTGGACCGGCGCATCGACGCACTGATGGCGCGCACCCACAAGCGGCCGCTGGCCGAGGGGCGCGTCGCACCGCTGGCGGCGCTGGCGTTCGCCTTGCTGCTGGCGGTGCTGGGCATGGTGCTGCTGCTGAGCTTCACCAACGCACTGACCGCCTGGCTGACCCTGGCCTCGCTGCTGGGCTATGCGGTGCTCTACACCGGCTTTCTCAAGCGGGCCACGCCGCAGAACATCGTGATCGGCGGGCTGGCCGGGGCGGCGCCGCCGCTGCTGGGCTGGGTGGCGGTGACCGGGCATGTGGGCGCCGAGCCCCTGTTGCTGGTGCTGATCATCTTCGCCTGGACTCCGCCGCACTTCTGGGCCCTGGCCATCCATCGCAAGGAGGAGTACGCCAAGGCCGATATCCCGATGCTGCCGGTGACCCACGGCGAGCACTACACCAAGCTGCACATTCTGCTGTACACCGCCGCCCTGCTGGCGGTGAGCCTGTTGCCTTACGTGATCCACATGAGCGGGCCGCTGTACCTGGCGTGCGCCGTGGTGCTGGGCGGGCGCTTCCTGCACTGGGCCTGGGTGTTGTACCGTGGCAGTCGGCCGCACGCGGCGATCAGGACCTTCAAGTACTCTATCGCGTACCTGTTCCTGCTGTTCATCGCGCTGCTTGTTGACCATTACCTACTGTTGAACCTATGACTCGAACCCAGAAAACCGTTTTCATCCTCGTTGCCCTGGTCGCACTGATTCTCGGGCTTACCATCAACAAGGTGCTGAGCAATCGCAGCCAGGGCGACCCCACGGCGCTGATCGATGCCGGGATCATCCTGCTGCCGCAGAGCCGCCAGGTGCCGGCGCTGCAGATGACCGACGAGAACGGCCAGCCGGTGGTGCTGGACCAGCTCAAGGGCAAGTGGTCGCTGTTGTTCTTCGGCTACACCTTCTGCCCGGACATCTGCCCGACCACGCTGGCGCAACTGCGGCAGGTCAAGAGCGAGCTGCCCAAGGAGGCGGTGGACCGTTTGCAGGTGGTGCTGGTGAGCGTCGACCCGAACCGGGATACACCGGCGCAGTTGAAGACGTACCTGGGCTACTTCGACAAGGATTTTCGCGGGGTGACGGGGTCGCTGGAGGATACGCAGAAGCTGGCCAATGCGGTGAGCATCCCGTTCATTCCGGCCGATACCAGCAAGCCGAACTACACGGTCGATCACAGTGGCAACCTGGCGCTGCTCGGGCCGGATGGTACCCAGCGCGGGTTCATTCGGGCGCCGTTCAACAACCAGAAGCTGGTGGCGCAGTTGCCGGGGCTGGTCAAGCGCGACTGAAAGCTTCGCGGGTCAAGCCCGCTCCCACAGGTACAACCCTGGTTTCAAGGGCGGTGGAGAACTTGTGGGAGCGGGCTTGACCCGCGATGGGCTGCGTAGCAGCCCTTGGCATTTCTGAATCAGAACGCTGGCTTGACCGCGCCCTTGTACTTCTCTTCGATGAACTTCTTCACTTCAGGCGTGTGCAGTGCTGCTACCAGCTTCTTCACCGCATCCGAATCCTTGTTGTCCTCGCGGGTCACCAGGATGTTCACATAAGGCGAATCGCTGCCTTCGATGACCAGGGCGTCCTTTTCAGGGTTGAGCTTGGCTTCCAGCGCATAGTTGGTGTTGATCAGCGCCAGGTCGACCTGGGTCAGCACGCGCGGAATGGTGGCAGCTTCCAGCTCACGGAATTTCAGGCCCTTGTCGTTACCGGTGATGTCCTTCACGGTCGACAGGATGTTGGTGTTGTCCTTGAGCTTGATCACGCCAGCCTTGTCCAGCAGCAGCAAGGCACGGCCGCCGTTGGTGGCGTCGTTGGGGATGACCACGGTGGCGCCCGATGGCAGTTCGTCGAGCTTCTTGAGCTTGTTCGAATAGGCGCCCAGCGGCTCCAGGTGCACGCCGGCAACGCTGACCAGGTGAGTGCCCTTGGCCTTGTTGAACTCGTCCAGGTACGGCTGGTGCTGGAAGAAGTTGGCATCCAGGCGCTTCTCGGCCACCTGCACGTTGGGCTGGACGTAGTCGGTGAACACCTTCACCTTCAGGTCCACGCCTTCCTTGGCCAGCGCCGGTTTGACGAACTCGAGGATCTCGGCGTGCGGTACCGGGGTGGCGGCAACAGTCAGGGTCTCGGCCGCGTGGGCAGAGAAGGCCGCGACGGCGGCAACAGCAGCAAGCAGTCTTTTCATCTAATCGCTCCTTGTGAGGGCCGTTCCGGCCCCCGGCGCGTCGGCGTGGCCGACCCTTGGTTACTTACGGGAAAAATGCACAACCAGTTTGTCGCCGACACTCTGCAGAACTTGAACCAGCACCAGCAGCAGTACCACGGTGACTACCATCACGTCGGTCTGAAAGCGCTGGTAGCCGAAGCGGATGGCCAGGTCACCCAGCCCGCCGGCACCCACCACACCCGCCATCGCGGTGTACGACACCAGGGTGATGGCCGTCACGGTGATGGCTGCGAAGATGCCCGGCCGCGCTTCGGGCAGCAGGGCGTTCATGATGATCTGGCGCGTGGTGGCCCCCATCGACTGGGTGGCCTCGATGATGCCGCGGTCGACCTCGCGCAGGGCGGTTTCCACCAGTCGCGCGAAGAACGGCGTGGCACCGACCACCAGTGGCGGGATGGCCCCGGCCACGCCCAGCGAGGTGCCGGTGATGAGTACGGTGAACGGGATCATCACGATCAGCAGGATGATGAACGGCAGCGAACGCAGCACGTTGACCACCAGCGACAGCAGCGCATACACGCGCTTTTCTTCGAACAGCTGGCGCGGGCCGCACAGAAACAGCAGCACGCCCAGTGGCAGGCCCAGCAGTACGGTGAACAGCAGCGAGCCGAACAGCATGATCATGGTATCGATCGTGGCCAGCCAGATTTCGGCCCAGTCGATGTTGGCAAAGAAACTCAGGGCGTCCATCAGCGCAGTACCTCCATATGAACATCTGCCGCAATGAAGCGGGCAAATGCCGCCTCGATGTCGCCACCGGTGATGGCCAGGGTCAGTTGACCGTAGGGGGTGTCCTTGATGCGGTCGATACGTCCGGCGAGGATGCTGTAGTCCACCCCGGTTTCACGGGCCACGGTGCCCAGCAGCGGCGCATAGGTGGCGTCGCCCTGGAAGGTCAGGCGCACGATGCGCCCCGGTACATGGGCAAAATCGTCGCGCTGTTCGCTTTCGTCGACCTGCTCGTCTTCCTGCACGAAACGCTTGGTGGTTGGGTGCTTGGGGTGCAGGAACACCTGCGCCACCGGGCCCTGCTCGACGATCTGCCCGGCGTCCATCACTGCCACCTGGTCGCACACGCGGCGGATCACGTCCATCTCGTGGGTGATGAGTACGATGGTCAGCTTCAGCTCGCGGTTGATCTCGGCCAGCAATTGCAGCACCGAGGCGGTGGTTTGCGGGTCCAGGGCGCTGGTGGCCTCGTCGCACAGCAGGATCTTGGGCTTGGTGGCCAGGGCGCGGGCGATGCCGACGCGCTGCTTCTGGCCGCCGGACAGCTGTGCCGGGTACTTCCTGGCATGCTCGCTCAGCCCTACCCGGGCCAGCAGCTCGCCGACGCGCTGGTCGATCTCGGCGCGTGACATGCGCCCGGCCAGGGTCAGCGGCAGCGCCACGTTGTCGGCCACGGTCTTGGAGGCCAGCAGGTTGAAGTGCTGGAAGATCATCCCGACCTGCTGGCGGAAGCGGCGCAGGTCGTTGGCATTGAACGCCGTGACGTCTTCGCCGTCGACGATGATCTTGCCGCCGCTGGGAGCCTCGAGACGGTTGATCAGGCGCAGCAGGGTACTTTTGCCGGCACCGGAATGGCCGATCAGACCGAACACCTGGCCGTCTTCGACGCGCAGGCTGGTCGGATGCAGTGCGGGGATGTCCCTACCGGCGACGCGGTAGGTTTTATGGACTTGTTGAAACTCGATCACGTAGCGAACCTTGTGGGGCGCATGAAATAGGGTCAGCTGTTAGCCGGGGGCGCATTTTAGCCTGTTCGTATATAGGTTCTTAGCATTTATTTCGTGTTTGACCAACGCTTGAGGAATAACGCGATCAGTGGTTGCTCGCTGGTCATTCGAAAGGAACGCCCGGCACTCCTGTCAGTCACTACCTGAAGAGCCCCATCCAGGGGCCCCGCGTACGATGATGAGGAGTTGCAGACCCATGCCCAGCAAGAAGAATGCGCCCCAGGAAAGTCAACTCGCCGGCGCCCAGACGCCCGACAAGGCCAACACCAACGCCAAGCTGCAGAGCCTGGAGCCGTTTCGCAGCGATGCCACCGGCCAGGCGCTGCGCACCAACCAGGGGGTCAAGGTTGCCGACAACCAGAACACCCTCAAGGCCGGTGACCGCGGCCCCTCGCTGCTTGAAGACTTCATCATGCGCGAGAAGATCACGCATTTCGACCATGAGCGCATTCCCGAGCGCATCGTGCATGCCCGCGGCACCGGCGCCCATGGCTACTTCCAGGCTTACGAGTCGCATGCCGCACTGACCAAGGCCGGCTTCTTGCAGGACCCGGACAAGATCACCCCGGTGTTCGTGCGCTTCTCCACCGTGCAGGGGCCGCGTGGCTCGGGTGACACGGTGCGCGACGTGCGCGGCTTTGCCGTCAAGTTCTTTACCGATGAGGGCAACTTCGACCTGGTTGGCAACAACATGCCGGTGTTCTTCATTCAGGACGCGATCAAGTTTCCCGACTTCGTGCATGCGGTCAAACCCGAACCGCACAACGAGATCCCCACCGGCGGTTCGGCCCACGACACCTTCTGGGACTTCGTCTCGCTGGTGCCCGAGTCGGCGCACATGGTGATCTGGGCGATGTCCGACCGCGCGATACCGAAAAGCCTGCGCACCATGCAGGGCTTTGGCGTGCACACCTTCCGCCTGATCAACGCCGAAGGCGTGGCCAGTTTCGTCAAGTTCCACTGGAAGCCCAAGCAGGGTGTGCATTCGCTGTTGTGGGACGAGGCGCAGAAGCTGGCGGGCAAGGACACTGACTATCACCGCCGCGACCTGTGGGAAGCGATCGAGACCGGCAACTACCCGGAATGGGAACTGGGCGTGCAGATCGTGCCCGAGGCCGACGAGCATAAGTTCGAGTTCGACCTGCTCGACCCGACCAAGATCATCCCAGAAGAGCTGGTACCGGTGACGCCGCTTGGCAAGATGGTGCTCAACCGCAACCCGGACAACTTCTTTGCCGAAATCGAGCAGGTGGCGTTCTGCCCCGGTCATATCGTGCCGGGCATCGACTTTTCCAACGACCCGCTGCTGCAGGGCCGGCTGTTCTCCTACACCGACACGCAGATCAGCCGCCTGGGTGGCCCGAACTTCCACGAGATCCCGATCAACCGGCCCGTGGCACCCAACCACAACGGCCAGCGCGATGCCCAGCACCGTACCACCGTGCACAAGGGCCGGGCGTCCTACGAGCCCAACTCCATCGATGGTGGCTGGCCGAAGGAAACCCCGCCGGCGGCGCAGGATGGCGGCTTCGAGACCTACCCCGAGCGCATCGAGGCGCACAAGGTGCGCCAGCGCAGCCCCTCGTTCGGCGATCACTTCTCCCAGGCGCGGCTGTTCTTCCAGAGCATGAGCCCGACCGAGCAGGAGCACATCATCAGTGCCTACAGCTTCGAGCTGGGCAAGGTGGAGCGCGAGCATATCCGTGCCCGCGAGGTGAACGAGATTCTCGCCAACATCGACCTCAAGCTGGCGGCGCGGGTAGCGCAGAACCTTGGCCTGCCGGCGCCCAAGGCCGGCACCGTGGACGTCAAGCCACAGTCGCTCAAGGCTTCGCCGGCGCTGAGCCAGATGAACCTGCTGGGCGAAGGCATCAAGGGGCGCAAGGTGGCGATTCTGGTGGCCGATGGCGTGGATGCCACGCTGGTGGACCCGCTGGTGAAGGCGCTGCAGGCCGAGAGCGCCCAGGGCGTGCTGCTGGGGCCGACCTCGGCGCCGGTGAAGACCGCTGCCGGCAAGACCCTGGCAGTAGATGCCTCGATGGAAGGCATGCCGTCGGTGGTGTTCGATGCGGTATGGATCGCCGGTGGCAAGGCCAGTCTGCAGGCCCTGAGCGGCGATGGCGTGGCGCTGCACTTCGTGCTGGAGGCCTACAAGCACCTCAAGCCGCTGGGTACCGACAGCGATGCCAAGGCCGTGCTCGACAAGCTGGGCCTCAAGGCGGATGAAGGCATGGTGGTGGGCAGCGATCAGAAGGCCTACAAGGCGTTGATCGCGGCGATTGCCAAGCACCGGGTGTGGTCGCGGGAAGCGGCCGCCAAGGCCATTCCGGCGTAGTCAAAAAGGCCGGCTCCTTCAGGAGCCGGCCTTGCCGGCGAAGAAGGCACCGCCGACATCACTCGGCGCGCCGCGGCGTAAGCACCACCTGCGCCGGCTGGTTGCGATGAATCTCGTGGGCCTGCTGCAAGGCGAAGCTCGCATCGCGCTTGCTTACCCGCTTGGCCAGCAAGGTCTGTAGCCACGGCGCGTCATCACGGCGCGGCACCTGGAACACCACGTCACACTGGTAATTCACTACATCGGTGGCGATGTCATCCAGTTGTCGGCGAAGTTCTTCTATTTTCGTGATTTTCAACGCCACTACGGTGCTCGGCGCCGTGGGGTCGATGACTTTTGCCGGCGGCTTGGCTTCCGCCGCCTTGAGCGCGGCCTCGGCCTTGTCCAGCTCGGCCTTGCGCGCCTGGGTGATGGCGCCATTCACACCGCCGGTCAGCGCCGGGGCCTTGGGCATCAGCGCACGGGCACGTGCCAGCGCGGTGGCTGCGGCATTCACATCGCCCTTCTGCAGCACGATCTGGCTGCGCTGCAGGTAGGCTTCGGCCAGCTGGCGCTGCATGGGTTCGAGGCGTGCATCGTCCGGCGACTGGGCCTGCAAGGTGGCCAGCTGGTCTTCGGCGGTGGCCAGCTCGCTGCTGGCGATGTTCTGCTCCAGCAGCTGCCAGGCATCGGGCTGCGCGGGCGGCGGCGGGTCGACCGGCGCGCTGGAACAGGCGGCCAGCAACACGGAAAACGCGGCAAGGAGCAGATAACGGGAGGCGAACGGCTTCATTCCTGCGACTCTCTATTTGCGCAAAAAGCGAGCAAGTCTACACCCAGCGCGCTGGCGCGAAAATAACTCTTCAGGATGTAGCGGCGATTAAAATGTCGCAGGGCGCGACCCTGTCGGCCGCACCCTGCCCATGGGGCTGCGCGCTCAGCGCCGGGGCAGCGCCAGGCTCACCAAGAATAGCACTGCCGCACACACCACGATGGATGGGCCGGCCGGGGTGTCCTTGAACCACGACAGGGCCAGCCCGCTACACACCGCCACTACGCCGATCAGGCTGGCGCCCAGGGCCATCTGTTCCGGCGAGCGCGCATGCCGCTGTGCGGCTGCGGCGGGGATGATCAGCAGCGAGGTGATCAGCAGCACGCCGACGATCTTCATCGCCACCGCAATCACCACCGCAATCAGCAGCATCAACGCCAGGCGCAGCGCAGCCACCGGCAGGCCTTCGACCCGGGCCAGTTCCTCGTGCACGGTCACCGCCAGCAGCGGGCGCCACAGCGCCACGATCAGCAACAGGACCAGCGCACTGCCGCCCAGGATCCACGCCAGGTCGCCCGGGCTGATCGCCAGCAGGTCGCCGAACAGGTAGGCCATCAGGTCGATGCGCACATCGTGCATGAAGCTCAGCACCACCAGGCCCAGCGACAGCGTGCTCGGCGCGAGAATCCCCAGCAGGGTGTCGGAGGCCAGCGGCTGGCGCTGCTGCAGGGTCACCAGCAACAGCGCCAGCAACAGGCAACCGACGGTCACCGCCAGCGTCGGGCTGACGTCCAGCACGAAGCCCAGGGCCACGCCCAGCAGCGCCGCGTGGGACAGCGTGTCGCCGAAATACGCCATGCGCCGCCACACCACGAACGAGCCCAGCGGGCCCGCCACCAGCGCCAGGGCCAGGCCTGCAAGCAGGGCATACAACAGAAAATCAGCCATGCTTGCAGTGGTCTCCGTGCACATGCCCGCCAGGGGCCGGGGTGACCACCGACCCGTGCAGGTCGTGGGCGTGGTCGTGATGATGGTGGTAGATCGCCAGGCTTGGCGCGTTGTTGCCGAACAGCTCGACGAAGGCCGGGTCGCCGCTGACCTGCTCCGGGTGGCCCGAGCAGCACACGTGGCGGTTGAGGCACACCACCTGATCGGTGGTGCTCATCACCAGGTGCAGGTCGTGGGAAACCATCAGCACGCCGCAGCCGTAGCGGTCGCGCAGGCGCGTGATCAGGCTGTAGAGCTCGGCCTGACCGGCCACGTCGACGCCCTGTACCGGCTCGTCGAGCACCAGCAGTTCTGGCTTGCGCAGCAGCGCGCGGGCCAGCAGCACCCGCTGCATCTCGCCGCCGGACACGGTCTGGATGGGGCTGTCGATGACGTGTTCGGCGCCCACTTCGTTGAGGGCCGCCAGTGCTGTCTTGCGGTCCACGCCCGGCACCAGGCGCAGAAAGCGCAGTACCGACAGCGGCAAGGTAGCGTCCACCTGGATCTTCTGCGGCATGTAGCCGATGCGCAGTCGCGGCTTGCGCCATACGCTGCCGGTATGCGGCGCCAGCAGGCCGAGTACGGCGCGCACCAGGGTGGTCTTGCCGGCGCCGTTGGGGCCGATCAGGGTCACGATCTGCCCGGGCTCCACGCACAGGTCGATGCTGTCGAGCACGGCCTGGCCGCCGAAGGTGACGCCCACCTGCTCGAGGCGGATCAACGCGTTGCTCATCAGGCGCTCCGGCAGGTGCCGCACAGACCGACCACTTCGACGGTCTGGGTCTCGACACTGAAACCCACATCATTGGCGCTGGCCACGATGGCGTCGCTGATGGAGGCTTGCTCCAGTTCGATTGCCACGTGGCATTGGCGGCAGATCAGGAACTGGCCCTGGTGGGCATGCTCGGGGTGGCTGCAGCCCATGAAGGCATTGAGCGACGCAATGCGGTGCACCAGGCTGTTTTCCAGCAGGAAATCCAGTGCGCGGTACACGGTGGGCGGTGCGGCGCGGCGGCCGTCCTGCTCGCTGAGCACGGCAAGGATGTCGTAGGCGCCCAGCGGCTTGTGGCTTTGCCATACCAGCTCCAGCACGCGGCGGCGCAGGGCGGTCAGGCGCAGGCCCTGACGCGCGCACAGCGCATCGGCCTCGGCCAGCGCGCTGTGCACGCAGTGGGAGTGGTCGTGGGGACGGTTGGCCAGCGGGGTATTGGGCATGGGCAGCGACGGTTCTGTTGAGAGACGTTATTATGTTACCCGTTCCTGCCCCGATGAGTGCCTATCGTGTCCCGATTTTTTGCCCTTTTTGTCGCTTTTGTCACAAGCAGCCTGTTGATGACCCCGGCGCAGGCCGAGGTTCAGGTGCTGACCAGCATCAAGCCGCTGCAGCTGATCGCCGCAGCGGTGCAGGACGGTGTCGGTACGCCGGATGTGCTGCTGCCACCGGGCGCTTCGCCGCACCATTACGCCTTGCGCCCTTCCGATGTGCGCAAGGTGGGCCAGGTGGACTTGCTGTACTGGATCGGCCCGGACATGGAGGGTTTTCTGCCCCGTGTGCTGGGTAGCCGCAGCAAGCCGACGGTGGCGGTGCAGAACCTGCCGGGCCTGACCTTGCGCCATTTTGGCGAGGACAGCCATTCCCACGCGCAAGACGCCGACGAGCACGACCATGACCACCGCCCAGGCAGCCTGGATGCGCACCTGTGGTTGTCGTCGGTGAACGCGCGGGTGATTGCGGCGAAGATGGCGGCTGACCTGGGCGCGGCCGATCCGCAGAACCAGGCGCGCTACACCGCCAACGCCAAGGCATTCGGCGAGCGCCTGGATGCCTTGGATGCGCGGCTCAAGGCGCGGGTGAGCGCTGTTGCGGGCAAGCCGTACTTTGTCTTCCATGAAGCCTTCGATTACTTCGAGGCGGCCTACGGGCTCAAGCACACCGGCGTGTTCAGCGTGGCGGCGGAGGTGCAGCCGGGCGCGCAGCACGTGGCCGCGATGCGCAAGCGCCTGCAGGAAGTGGGCAAGACCTGTGTATTCAGCGAGCCGCCGCTGCGCCCGCGGCTGGCCGAGACGCTGACAGGGGGGTTGCCGGTGACGCTGGCCGAGCTGGATGCGCTGGGCGGCACGATGCCAGCGGATGCCAATGGCTATGAGCGGTTGCTGGAGAACCTGGGCAATGGGTTGGCGGGGTGCCTGGAAAAGCTCTGACCCACCGATCTGTAGGAGCCGGCCTTGCCGGCGAAGGGCTGCGCTGCAGCCCAACGGCTCCGCCGGCAAGGCCGGCTCCTACCTGGAGTGGCTCAGTTACAACGCGAATGGCAGGGCGATGTCCACCTGCTGACGCGCCGCCAGGCGCACCTCGAAATCCGCCGGGTCGTGAATCAGCACGTCCATCCCGGCAAACGACTCGGCCGCAATCAGCCGCGACAGCCAGAACCGCACGCAGGCCACCCGCAACATCACCGGCCACAGGTGTGCCTCGGCTGCGGTGAACGGGCGCAGCGCCGCATACGCACCCAGCAACGCCCGCGCCCGCGGCGGGTCGATCTGCCCGGCATCGTCGCAGCACCAGTCGTTCAGGGTGATCGCCAGGTCATATAGCATCGGCCCGGAGCACGCATTGTAGAAATCGATCAGCCCGGTCAGGTGGGTGCCTTCGAACAAGGCGTTGTCGCGGAACAGGTCGGCGTGCAGGTTGGCCCGCGGCAGCGCCATGATCTGGCCCTGGTGCGCGACGATCTCGTCCAGGCAGCCCTGCAGCAGCGCCTGTTGCGTCGGGTTCAGGCGCGGCATCAGTTCGGCGCCGGTCGCCAGCATCCAGTCCAGGCCACGGTCGGTCTTGCGCTCCAGCACCTTGTGCTGGGTCGCGGTGTGCAGGTGGCCGAGCAGTTCGCCCACCTGTACGCAATGCTGGTTGTTCGCCACCTTGATGTGCTTGCCCGGCAGGCGCGGCTGCAGCAGCGCCGGCTTGCCGGCCAGCTCGCGCAGGGCCACGCCGTCGCGGGTGCGCAGCGCATAGGGCACCGGCAGGTCGGCCTCGTGCAGCACGTCGAGCAGTTCGATGAAGAACGGCAGGTCCTGGATCGGCCCGCGTTCGACCAGTGTCAGCACGAACTCACCCTGTTCGAGGCTGACGAAGAAGTTGCTGTTCTCGGTGCCGGCGGCAATTCCCTGGAAGTCCCGCAGGCGACCCAGTCCATAGGGCGCCAGAAAGGTTTCCAGCTCGGGCCGGGTCAGTGGGGTGAAGACAGACATGGTCAAAAACTGCTCATTCGGGCACTTCCCGCAGGAAGTGCCAGGTGGATGGTAGGGGCCCGCATTACCACTCGAAGATTTTCCAGGAAGGAATCAGCATGTCGGGTTGGTCGGAACGGATGAAGTTGCCTTCCGAGCCGTCTGCGCGCACCAGAAAGTAAGGCTTGCCCCCTTTGGGGGTGACCTTGATGGCATACAGGAAACCGTTCTGGCGGTATTCCTGGATGGTCTTGTCGCCTTCCGTGCGAATGGTTACATCCGGATCGGCCGAAGGCGCTTCATCCGCCGCATTGGCTACCAGTGGAGCGGCAGCCAACACACCGAGCAGCAACAGGCGATTTAGTCTACGCATGATAACCTTGTCCCTTTGTCGTCAATGTTCCGGACATTCTAGCGCCGGGCCCGTTGAAAAGGTTGATTCTGCTCATGAGCCAAGCTCCCCTCGTCCTGGTGGACGGTTCGTCCTACCTGTACCGCGCGTTCCACGCGCTGCCACCGCTGACCAACTCCAAGGGCATGCCCACCGGCGCGGTGAAGGGTGTGCTGAACATGCTCAGGAGCCTGCGCAAGCAGTACCCGGACAGCCCCTTCGCGGTGGTGTTCGACGCCAAGGGCGGCACCTTTCGCGACGAGATGTACGCCGAGTACAAGGCCAACCGGCCGAGCATGCCCGACGACATGCGTGTGCAGATCGAGCCGCTGCACGCCAGCGTCAAGGCGCTGGGCTTCCCGCTGCTGTGCGTGGAGGGGGTCGAGGCCGACGACGTGATCGGCACCCTGGCCCGCAGCAGCGCCGCGGCGACCCGCCCGGTGGTGATCTCCACCGGTGACAAGGACATGGCCCAGCTGGTGGATGCGCACATTACCCTGGTCAATACCATGTCGGGCTCGTCGATGGACATCGAGGGCGTGAAGGAGAAGTTCGGCGTCGCACCCGAGCAGATCATCGACCTGCTGGCGCTGATGGGCGACTCATCCGACAACATCCCCGGGGTCAAGGGCGTGGGCGAGAAGACCGCCGTCGGCCTGCTGGTGGGCGTCAATGGCGGTATCAAGGAGCTGTACGAGAATCTCGACCTGGTGCCGAGCCTGCCGATCCGCGGGGCCAAGACCCTGCCGGCCAAGCTGCTGGAGCACAAGGAGCTGGCGTTCCTGTCGTACCAGCTGGCCACGATCAAGGTCGACGTGCCGCTGGAGGTCGGGCTGGACGACCTGCACCTGGGCGAACCTGACCGCGAAACGCTGCTGCAGCTGTACACCGAACTCGAGTTCAAGGGCTGGATCGACGAAGTTCAGCGCGAGAACAAGCGCCTGGAGCTCGCCCCGCCCCCTGCCGCCACACCCGACGCCGAGGCGCCCCCGGTGGCCGTTGCCGAGCCGGTAGCCCCTGTCGAGGCCGCCTATGAAACCATTCTGGACAAGGCACGTTTCGACGTGTGGCTGCAAAAGCTCAAGGACGCCGAGCTGTTCGCATTCGATACCGAAACCACCGGGGTCGATGCACAGCAGGCCCAGCTGGTCGGCCTGTCGTTTGCGGTCAAGCCCCATGAGGCCGCCTACATCCCGCTGGCACACGACTACGAAGGCGCCCCGCAGCAGCTGGACCGCGAGCTGGTGCTGAACGCGCTCAAGCCGCTGCTGGAAGACCCGAACAAGGCCAAGGTCGGGCAGCACGCCAAGTACGACATCAACATCCTGGCCAACTGCGCGGGCATCACCGTGCGTGGGGTGGCCTTCGACACCATGCTCGAATCCTATGTGCTGAATTCCACGGCCACCCGCCACGACATGGACAGCCTGGCCAAGAAGTACCTGGACCACACCACCATCGGCTTCACCGACATTGCCGGCAAGGGTGCCAAGCAGCTGACCTTCAACCAGATCCACCTGGACAAGGCCGGCCCCTACGCCGCCGAAGATGCCGACATCACTCTGCGCCTGCACCACAAGCTGCACGCCGAGCTGGCGGCGCTGCCAAGCCTGGCCAGTGTGCTGAGCGATATCGAGATGCCGCTGGTGCCGGTGCTGGCGCGTATCGAGCGCGAGGGCGCGCTGGTGGATGCCGACCTGCTCAGGATCCAGAGCGGCGAGCTGGGCGACAAGATGGACACGCTGGAGCGCGAAGCCATCGAGCTGGCGGGCGAGCCGTTCAACCTGGGTTCGCCCAGGCAGCTGGGCGCCATCCTTTATGACAAGTTCGGCCTGCCGGTACTGAAGAAGACCCCCAAGGGCCAGCCGTCGACGGCTGAAGAAGCCCTTGAGGCGCTGGCCGAGGAAGGCTTCCCGCTGCCCAAGGTGCTGATGCAGTACCGCTCCATGAGCAAGCTCAAGAGCACCTACACCGACCGCCTGCCCGAGCAGATCAACCCGCGTACCGGGCGTATCCACACTTCCTACCAGCAGGCGGTGGCTGCCACCGGCCGCCTGTCGTCCAGCGACCCGAACCTGCAGAACATCCCGGTGCGTACCGCCGAGGGCCGGCGCATTCGCCAGGCCTTCATCGCGGCGCCCGGCTACAAATTGCTGGCGGCGGACTACTCGCAGATCGAGCTGCGCATCATGGCCCACCTGGCCAAGGACGAGGGCCTGCTCAGCGCCTTCCGCAACGGCCTGGACGTGCACACTGCCACCGCGGCCGAAGTGTTCAAGGTGGAGCTTGGCGACGTGACCTCCGACCAGCGGCGCAGCGCCAAGGCGATCAACTTCGGCCTGATCTACGGCATGGGCGCAAAGAAGCTGGGCAAGGATATCGGCGTCGACAGCAAGACGGCCAAGGCCTACATCGACGTGTACTTTGCCCGCTACCCGGGCGTGCGCGACTACATGGAGCGCACCCGCAAGCAGGCGGCCGACCAGGGCTACGTGGAAACGCTGTTCGGGCGGCGCCTGTACCTGCCGACCATTCACTCCAACCGTCCGCAGGAGCGCGCTGGCGCGGAGCGTACCGCGATCAACGCGCCGATGCAGGGCACCGCAGCTGACATCATCAAGCGCGCCATGGTCACGGTGGACAACTGGCTGGCGAGCACTGCGCTGGATGCCCGGGTGATCCTGCAGGTGCACGACGAACTGGTGCTGGAAGTGCGCGAGGACCTGGTGGAACAGGTGGCGCAGGAGATTCGCGTGCACATGAGCGGTGCCGCGCAGCTGGATGTACCGCTGGTGGTGGATGTGGGCGTGGGGGCGAACTGGGACGAGGCGCACTGAAAAGCGTGCTTGGCGCCTACCAGAAACAGAAATTTGCTGCGGCATAAGGTCGCGGCAATTTCTGCTTTTTCGGCCTATGGAAAATAGTTTCCCGCGCCGAGGAACTAAACCGGTGAACCACGACTCAGAGTAACTGAATGGCTGGTGAAGCCCTTCGATGCTCCTATGTTGTGTTAAGTGTTGGCAGATATCTGGACCCCGCCCTAGCGGTCCGGAACTTGAACCCCGAACTTCCCCCTCCCCATACGAAGTCCGGGGTTTTTTTTGCCCGGCATTTGCCGGGCAGCCCTTATTCTGCGGGCTTGTCCGGCAGTTGCAGCCAGCGAGCCAGTACCGTGTAGGCCTCTTCCAGCCCCTGGCGCTTGGGCGCCGAGAACAGCTGGATGGTCACGCTGTCGCCCCACCCCTTGCGGATTTCGGCCTGTACCTTGAGCAGCGTGCCCTTGGCCGCGCCGAAGGTCAGCTTGTCGGCTTTGGTCAGCAGGATGTGCATCGGCATGCCGCTGGCCACGGCCCAGTCGAGCATCATCTTGTCGAAGTCGGTCATGGGATGGCGCACGTCCATCATCAGGATCAGGCCCTTGAGGCTCTCCCGGCTGCCCAGGTAGGCCTCCAGGTGGCGCTGCCAGTGCTGCTTGAGCGGGATCGGCACCTTTGCATAACCGTAGCCCGGCAGGTCGACCAGACGCCGATCGTCGTCCAGACTGAAGAAATTCAACAGCTGGGTACGCCCCGGGGTTTTCGAGGTGCGCGCCAGGCTCGCGTGGGTCAGGGTGTTGAGGGCGCTGGACTTGCCGGCGTTGGAGCGGCCGGCAAAGGCCACTTCGAAACCTTCGTCGTCCGGGCACTGGTCGACTTTGGCGGCACTGAGGGCGAATTTGGCCTGCTGGCAGAGTCCGAGGATGGGGTTTTTGACTTGCATGGTATTTCCGATTGGGCGTTGCTCGAGGGGGTCTCGGCAAGCGGTGTCGTTTCCGTTTCAGGCACGGGAGTATATAATGCCCCAGTTTTTGTGTGCGCATTATCCCAGCGTAGGAGGATGTGCACGGGAGCTGCTTGACCAAGCTTGCGCAGTAGACGCAGTGCAGCCCCAACCCTGAAAGGGTCGTATTCGGCGCTCAGGCTACACAGGATCCCTACAGCGTGGAAGTCACGCCTGACATAAGGGACCGCAGAGGCTGTCGAAGCAGCTCCCCAGGGTTTCAAGGCTATGCCGCCGCGTGGTTTGTGCATGGACTGCAGTAACGAGGACGATCAGGCCACCCTGACCGGGTGAGTCAACAAGACAGGTTGCCTCGATACATAACTCTTTCACCCTTAGCCGTAGTTGGATTAGCTGATGAACAAACTATTCGTGAGTCTGCTGTTGACCTTAGGCATCACCGGGGCTGCCAACGCTGCCGGCAATATCGTTGGGGATGCTGCTGCCGGTCAGGCAAAAACCGCTGTATGTGGCGCGTGTCACAACCCCGACGGCAACAGCATGGCGCCGAATTTCCCGAAACTGGCCGGCCAGGGCGAGAAATACCTGGAGAAGCAACTGCACGACATCAAGTCGGGCAAACGTACCGTGCTGGAAATGACCGGCATGCTGGCCGCGTTCAACGATCAGGACCTGGCCGATATCGCGGCCTATTTCGCCAGCCAGAAAGGCAGCGTGGGCGCCGCCGACCCGGCGCTGGTCGAGCGTGGTCGCGCACTGTTCAACGGCGGTGATCTGGAAAAAGGCCTGCCGGCCTGCACCGGTTGCCACTCGCCCAACGGCGCGGGCATTGCCGCCGCCGGCTTCCCGCACCTGGGTGGTCAGCACGCGAGCTACGTGGCCAAGCAGCTGACGGACTTCCGTGAAGGCAACCGCACCAACGATGGCGATGCCACCACCATGCGCACCATCGCCAGCAAGCTGAGCAACAAGGACATCGACGCGTTGTCCAGCTACATCCAGGGCCTGCACTGAGCCCCGGTTTAACGCTGGGTTAATACAGCGGCGCAAAAATGAAAAGGGTGGCCCGGGCCACCCTTTTTTGTGCCCGCTGCCGTTACACTAACGAACTCGGGCCTGCCCCGGCCTGTCTGAACCCAGGTCGCGACGAGGCGACACATCACTGCTCAGGAGTAACGCATGCGTAATCTGATTCTCGGCGCCGCGCTGGTCGCCGCCAGCGCCTTCGGTATGACGGTCCAGGCCGCAGACCCTGTGATCGCCGGCAAGGAATATGTCGAGCTGAGCAACCCGGTACCGGTGTCCCAGCCTGGCAAGATCGAAGTGGTCGAGCTGTTCTGGTATGGCTGCCCGCATTGCTACAGCTTTGAACCGACGATCAACCCGTGGGTCGAAAAGCTGCCCGACGACGTGAACTTCAAGCGTATTCCCGCCATGTTCGGCGGCCCATGGGACGCCCACGGGCAGATGTTCCTGACCCTGGAAGCCATGGGCGTGGAGCACAAGGTGCATGCGGCCGTGTTCGATGCCATCCAGAACCAGCGCAAGCACCTGACCAAGCCTGAAGAGATGGCCGACTTCCTGGCCACCCAGGGTGTGGACAAGGACAAGTTCCTGGCCACCTTCAACTCGTTCGCCATCAAGGGACAGGTCAACCAGGCCAAGGAACTTGCCAAGCAGTACAACATCAAGGGCGTTCCGAGCATGGTCGTCAACGGCAAGTACACCTTCGACCTGGGCACCGCAGGTGGCCCGAACGGCGTACTGAACGTTGCTGACCAACTGATTGCCAAGGAACGCGCCGCCAAATAAGAGGCGAAACTATGCGCCGCTGGAAATCCGAGCGCCTCGTCGGCCTGAACGAACCGCAGGTCAACGAGCACCATATCGATGCAAGTGGTCTACCGTCCGACGGTCGCTTGCGTCTGCTCAGCTTCAACATCCAGGTAGGCATCAGCACCGAGCGTTACCGGCACTACCTGACCCGCAGCTGGCAGCACCTGCTGCCGCACATGGGGCGTGCCGGCAACCTGCAGAAGATCGGCAACCTGCTGGGCGACTTCGACCTGGTGGCCCTGCAGGAAGCCGACGGCGGCAGCCTGCGCTCGGGCTACGTCAACCAGGTTGAACACCTGGCGCAACTGGGTGCTTTCCCCTACTGGTACCAGCAGCTCAACCGCAACCTCGGGCGCCTGGGCCAGCACAGCAACGGCGTGCTCAGCCGCCTCAAGCCGCAACTGCTCGAAGACCACCCGCTGCCCGGCCCGGCCGGCCGCGGTGCGATCCTGGTGCGGTTCGGTGAAGGCGAGGATGCGCTGGTGGTGGTGATGATGCACCTGGCGCTTGGCGCGCGAACCCGCGCCCTGCAGCTGGGCTACATCCGCGAGCTGATCGGCGGCTATCGTCACCAGGTGCTGATGGGCGACATGAACACCCATGCCACCGACCTGCTGCAGCACTCCCCGCTGCGCGACCTGGGCCTGATTGCGCCGCAGGTCGAAGCGACCTTCCCCAGCTGGCGACCACAGCGTTGCCTTGATCATATTCTGCTCAGCCCGAGCCTCACCCTGGAACGGGTCGAGGTGCTGTCCCAGCCGATATCCGACCATCTCCCCGTGGCGGTCGAGATTCGTTTGCCTGATGCCCTGACTGTCGATACCCTTCCGGCCTTGCGTTAGTCCCCTTATCTGCGGACCTTGGCATGACCGACGAAGCTCAACGCTGGAAAGAAAAATACCTCAAGAGCATCGAGCAGCAGGAAAAGCTCGAACGCCGGTGGGACGCCCGTCTCGACCTGCTGCGTCGCGGCCTGGTGCGCAGCACCCTGGCGGCCGAAGGCAGTGACCGCGCGGTAGACCAGTGCATGAAGGAAATGCGCGAGGTCATCCGTACCGACAACATGGACGCCGCCCTGGCCGGGTTGATCCCGCGCCTGGAAAAGGCCGTGCTCGATTCCGAGCAGCGCCGTGAAACCCGGATCGCCCAGGTAGGCACCGCGCTCAACGCGCTGGTGGCCCAGTTGCAGAAGCTGCCGTTGCCCAGCGAGGTCAGCCGACCGCTGAAGAAATTTGCCAAGCAGCTGGATGCGCGGGCCAGCCAGTCACGCGAGATGCCGTTGCTGCTGAGCGAGCTCAGTGGCTTGCAGGGCAAGGCGCTGGCGGTGCTGGAGCACCCAGAAGAAGCGAGCAAGCCGGGGTTTCTGCAGCGCTTGTTTGGCGGGCGTGAAGAAGAGACGCAGGTCGCTCAACCCGAGGCGCAGGCCCTGGAGCCGGTGGCGCAAGCAGTGGTCGAACCTGTGCATGAGCAGCCTGCGCCGGCTGCGGCGGATGTGGATGAACTGCAGCCGTTGCCCGAGCCCCAAGCCTTGGTCGACACAGAGGACGCCGAGGCTGCTGCGCAGCCCATCGCCGGCAATGCCGGCTCCTACACTGTAGGCGCCAGCCTTGCTGGCGAAGAGGCCCCAGCGCTCACACCGCCACCCACGCCTGCCCCGGTGCTGACCGAGCACGCGGACGCTGTCGAAGTCGATGGGGCACCCGAACCCACCCCCGAAGAACTCCTCTACGCCCTCCCCGACGGCACCGAGCCTTCCTATAGCTCCGTCGCCACCCATATCGAGCAGACCCTGCTCGGTTTGCTCGACGATCTGACCCTGCCCGAACGCCACAAGCCCCAGGCCCTGGCGGTGCGTCAGCGCCTGGAGCACGGGCTGAACTGGTACGAGCTGCTGCCGGTGCTGGATGACCTGGCGGTACTGATGCTGGCCATCACCGACAGCGGCCAGCATGAATTCGAAGCCTACCTGCAACAGCTCAACGAGCGCCTCGAGACGTTCCAGAGCCACCTGCAGGAGGCCAGCGAAGGGCATGCCGACAACAGCTCCGTCGCCCGCGACCTCAATACCCAGCTGCGCGAACAGGTCGACGGCCTGCAAAGCAGCGTGCAGGGCGCTGCCGACCTCGACAGTCTCAAGCACATCCTCGAGAACCGCCTCGAGGGCCTGCTCGGCACCATGGACGAGCACCAGCATCAGCGTGACCTGCGCGAGCAGGAACTGGCCAGCCGCCTGCAAGGCCTGGCCGAGCGGGTCGCGAGTATGGAGCAGGAAGCCCTGGGCTACCGCGAGCACCTTGAAGAACAGCGCCAGAAGGCCCTGATCGACCCGCTCACCGGCTTGCCCAACCGCGCCGCCTGGGCCGAGCGCCTGGAGCAGGAAATGCTCGCCTGGCAGGAAAACGGCGGCCACCTGCTGATGGCCATGCTCGACCTCGACCACTTCAAGCGCATCAACGACAGCTACGGCCACCAGGCCGGCGACAAGGTGCTCAAGATCGTTGCCAACGAGCTGCGCAAGCGTCTGCGCAGCCGCGATTTCATCGCCCGCTTCGGCGGCGAGGAGTTCGTCCTGCTGGTGCCGCAGACCGCGCTGGGTAGCGGTATCGAGCTGGCCGAGACGCTGCGCGGCGCCATCGAAGCCTGCCCGTTCCACTTCAAGGGCGAACGGGTGACCATCACCCTGTCCATCGGCATCACCGCGTTCCGCTCCGGCGAGCGCAGCGACGCAGTGCTCAAGCGCGCCGACGAGGCGCTGTACCGCGCCAAGCACCTGGGTCGCAACCGCGTCGAACAGGGGTGAACGGGTTTGCGCAGGATACGTTATGCTATTGCATTACCGACTGCCCAGGCCCTGCCCCATTTCCATGAAAGCCTTCCTTACCGCGCTTGTGATGCTGACATTGGCCGGTTGCGCCACCGGCCTGAAGATCGACCGTAGCCACCCCTCGGTCAACCAGGACAACCGCATCCAGTTCGTGGTGCTGCATTACACCAATGCCAACCTCGAGCGCTCGCTGGCCCTGCTGACCCACGGTGAGGTCAGCAGCCATTACCTGATCGGCGACAACCCGGCAACCATCTATCAGCTGGTGGATGAAAGTCGTCGCGCCTGGCATGCCGGCGACAGCCAGTGGGAGGGCCGGACCTGGCTCAACTCCACTTCCATCGGCATCGAGATCGTCAACCCGGGCTTCACCGACACCCCCACCGGGCGCGTGTGGCACCCCTACAGCGAGGCGCAGATCCAGGCGCTGATCGTACTGCTCAAGGACATCGTGCAGCGCAACGGCATCCAGCCGCGACACATCATCGGCCACAGCGACATCGCGCCCCTGCGCAAGCTCGACCCGGGCCCGATGTTCCCCTGGAAACGCCTGGCCGACGCCGGCCTTGGCGTCTGGCCCAACGCTCAGGCGGTGGCGCAGCAGCGCGCGCGCTTTGACGTCAACCCGCCAAGCATCACCTGGTACCAGCAGCAACTGGCGCGCTTTGGCTACGCCATCGAGCAGACCGGCGAGCTGGACGTGAGCACCCGGCATGTACTGGCAGCGTTCCAGATGCGCTTTCGGCCACAGCTGTTCGACGGCCAGCCGGATGCCCAGACTGCCGCGATTCTGCAGGTGCTGAACAGCCAGCGCTGAGCGGTACCGCCCAACGGGCAGGCTGATTCGTCCGGCAGTTGCTATACCTCATGGTATTCAACGGGATGATTCTTGATGTCGCCTGCCCTTGCCACGTTGCGTCGCCTCCTCTATCGACCCTGGCTGCTGGCCACGCTTGCGGCCACGGCGAGTGCAACCCTGTTGCTGCTGGCCAGCCTCGGCGTGGCCATGCACCAGGTGCAGCAGCGCGAAAGCGCGCAGATGAACGCCAAGGGCGAGCGCTTTCTCGAACGCCTGGAGCAGATCTTCGGCCAACTGCGCGAAAGCGTCGACGCCCTTCAGGCACAGCCCCTGCGCGGGTGCAGCAGTGCGATGCAGGCAGCCTTGCAGCAGGTGACCTTCGACAACCGCTTCGTGTTCGAGGCCACTTACCTCGACGGCACGCAGTCGTGCTCCAACCGGCTGGGCAGCAGCAACTTCGACCCGCTGCGGGCACCGGACATCCAGGGCCCCACCTACAGCTACTGGCTCAATACCACCACCGAACCCGACGACAACCGCGCCGCACTGGTGCTGGGGCGTGGGCACTTTCGCGTGTCGACGTCGCGCGGGCACCTGACCGACGTGGTCGACCTGCCGCCCGGTGGCAGCCTGCTGGTGGTGCTCGACCACGGCGCGCGTGCCGTGCCGGTCCTGGGCCCGGAGCAGCCTTGGCCGCCCGGCGACCAGTGGCCGCCACCGCCCAGGGTGGACCTGATGGAACTGCCCGATCGCCTGGTATACCGCATGCCCACCAAATCGCCTGACTACCAGCTGGTGCTGATCACCCCGCGCGAAAGCCTGTCGCTGAAGGTGAACGGCGTGCTCTGGCTGCTGTTCCCCGGCAGCCTGCTGTTGGCCTGGTGCATCGGCTGGCTGGTGCTGCAGCTGGTGCGCCAGAGCCGTTCGATGAGCTCGGAGCTGCAGGGCGCGCTGCGCCGTGGCGAAATGCAGGTGCTGTATCAGCCGATCTTCGAGCTGGCCAGCCGGCGCTGCGTGGGGGCCGAGGCCCTGGTGCGCTGGCGTCGCCCCGACGGCACGCTGACCAGCCCCGACCTGTTCATCCCGCTGGCGGAGAACACCGGGCAGATCCGCCAGATCACCGACTTCGTGCTGCAGCGTGTGCTCGAACAGCTGGGCCAGCTGCTGCGCGCCAACCGCCAGTTGTATATCTCGGTGAACCTGGCGGCGTGCGATGTGATGGTGCCGCGCATCGGCCGGGTGGCGGCGCACCTGCTGGCCTTGCACCATGTGTCGGCCAGCCAGATCGCCTTCGAGGTCACCGAGCGCGGGCTGATCGACGTGGTGGTGGCGCGGGACAACCTGCAGGCCTTGCGGGCGGTGGGGCACCAGGTGCTGATCGACGACTTCGGTACCGGCTATTGCAGCCTGGCCTACCTGCAGACCTTGCCGGTGGACTGCCTGAAGATCGACAAGGCGTTCATCGATGCCCTGGGGCACGACGCGGCCAGCAGCGGCGTGGCCCCGCACATCATCCGCATGGCCCACGCCCTGCAGTTGCGGGTGATCGCCGAGGGTATCGAGTACGAGGACCAGGCGTTGCTGCTCAACAGCGAGGGGGTCAACTATGGCCAGGGCTGGTTGTTCGCGCACCCGCTCAGTGCGCGCCAGTTCGTCGAGCTGGTGACCCGGGGGCGGCGGCTGGGGCCGCGGCGGATCGATGACGAGGCGTAGCGCCCCTTCGCCAGCAAGGCTGGCGCCTGCAGGCGAAGGCGGTTACACCGGCAGCGCCATGTAGAACTGCGTGCCCTGCCCTGGCCGTGAGTACACGCCCATGCGCCCGCCATGCAACTGCACGATCTCCTTGCACAGTGCCAGGCCCAGCCCGGCACCGCCTTTCTTGCGTCCAACCTGCACGAAGGGCTCGAAAATCCGCCCCTGCTGGCCATAGGCAATGCCTTCGCCATTGTCCTCGATACTGATGATCACCCGTTCGGCATGCCGCCGGGCATTGAGGCGGATACTGCCCGCCACCGGCGTATGGCGGATGGCATTGTCCAGCAGGTTGTCCAGCACCCGGTCCAGTTGCGCCGGGTCGGCCTGGATGCGCGGCAGTGGCGCGGCAAGCTCCACGCGCAACTCGATCTGCTTGTCGGCCAGCGCCGTTGCGAAGCGCTCGCGGGCCCGCGACAGCAACTCGTCGATCGCGCAGGGTTGCAGTTCGAGCTTCTGCAAGCCGCTCTGGTAGCGCGAAAAGTTGAGCAGGTCGTTGATCAGCTGGGTCAGCCGCTGCATCTCCTCGCCAATGGTGTCGAACAGGTCCGCCTCGCGGCTCTCGGCTGGAAACGTCAGGCGCTCGCGCAACAGGCCGAAGGCCATGTGCATGCCGGTCACCGGGGTGCGCAACTCGTGGGAGGCGCGCAGCACGAACTCGCTGCGCACCCGTTCGAAGGCGCGCTGCTCGGTGACGTCGTGCAGCACCATCACCGCGCCCAGGATCTGCCCCTGTGGATGGCACACCGGGGTCAGGCTGTAGGCCAGCAGGCGGGTTTCTTCATCTATTTCCAGGCTCAGGTCGTCCGGCACGCGGTCCAGGCTGCCGCCACGCAATATCAGGCGCAGTTGGTCGTCCAGCTCCGGGCGTTGCAGCGCCTTGCCCAGGCCCTGGCCCAGGCGGCTGGCGTCCCAGCCCAGCTGGCGCTGGGCCACCGGGTTGAGGTGTTCCAGATGGCCTTCGCGGTCGATGATCAGCAGGCCGTCGTCGATGCTGTCGAGCACCGCCTGCAGGCGCTGCTGGCCGGCCAGCAGTTCGTCGACATTGGTGGCCTGATGCTTGCGCAGTGCCTCGGCCATCAGCCCGAAACGGCGGGTGAGCTGGTTGATCTCCACGGCTGGGGTTACCGGCAGGGTGACCTCGAAATTGCCCTGGCCGATCTGGTCGGCGGCCTTGGCCAGCGCCTCGATCGGCTGGCCGAAGCGGCGTGCGATGCCGTGGGCAGTGATGAAACCCAGCACCAGCACGGCAAGCCCGAGCAGGCCCAGCATGCTGGAGACCAGCAGGGCACGTTCGCGGGCCTTCTGTTCACTGTGGTTGATATGCGCCAGGGCCTGCTTGTGCGAGTCGATCAGGTCGGTGCGCAACTGGTTGAAGGCTTCGCCCAGGGGTTGGTCCGGGCCCAGGTTGCGGCTGGGCTCGGGGCTGTCGCGAAAGGCCTTGAGGAAGGCCTGGTAATCACGGTTGGCGGTACTGAAACCCGCAAACCCCTCGGCCTGGCGTTCATGGCTCAGGCCCTCGTCGAGCAGTTGCTGAAACTTGTCCTGCAGCGGTTGCAGCGCCTGCACCTCGCTGTCCGGGTCCAGCAGCAGGGACAGCTGTTCACCCAGGTTCTGACGCAGCTTCAGGCCCAGGTCGAGGATGTAGGAGTTGTCGCTGATCAGCTTCTGCTGCGAGCTGGCCATCTGCTGCACGCTGACCAGGCCCAGAATCAGGCCCAGCAGGGCCACGGTGATCAGCGCCGAGATGCTGAGAAAAAGCCGCGTGCGCAGCTTCATCGCCAGCTTCACAGGTTGTACTGCTTGCGCTTGCGGTACAGCGTCGAGGCATCGATGCCCAGTGTCTTGGCGGCCTGGTCAAGGGTGTCGCTGGTGGCCAGCACCGCACCGATGTGCGCGCGCTCCAGCTCGTCGAGGCTCAATGCCGCCCCCACCCGCGGCGCGTTGCTGGTGGGTTGTTCGGCCATGCCCAGGTGGCTGACCTCGACCCGCTCCTGCGGGCAGATGATGCTCGCCCGTTCGATCACGTTGCGCAGCTCGCGAATGTTGCCCGGCCAGCGGTAGTTGAGCAGCGCGGCGCGGGCCTCGTCGCTGAAACCGCGTGCGGGGCGCGCGTATTCCTTGACGAAGCGCGCCAGGAAGCGGTCGGCCAGGGTCAGGATGTCTTCGCTGCGTTCGCGCAGCGGCGGCAGATGCAGGGTAATCACGTTCAGACGGTACAGCAGGTCTTCGCGAAAACGCCCGTCGCGCACCATGTCCTCCAGGTTGAGGTTGGTGGCTGCCAGAATCCGCACGTCGGCGCGGCGCGTGACCGGGTCGCCGACCCGCTCGTATTCCTTGTCCTGGATGAAGCGCAGCAGCTTGGGTTGCAGGGTCAGCGGGAAGTCGCCGATCTCGTCGAGAAACAGCGTGCCGCCGTCGGCCTGGTTGACCCGGCCCAGGGTGCTTTCGCTGGCCCCGGTAAATGCCCCGCGACTATGGCCGAACAGCTCGCTTTCCATCAGTTCGGCCGTCAGCGACGGGCAGTTGATGGTCACGCAGGCCTTGCGCGAGCGTTTGCTCCAGCCATGAATGGCGCGTGCCAGCTCGCCTTTACCGGTACCGGACTCGCCAAGGATCAGAATGTTGGCGTCGGTGTTGGCCACCTGGCGCGCGGTTTCGAGTACCACCATCATGGCCGGGCTGTGGGAATCCAGGCCGTCCTTGGGTTTGCGCACTTCCCCTTCCAGGGCCTCCAGACGCGCCGAGAGCTGGCGCACCTCCAGTTGTTTGGCAGTGGCCAGGCGCAGCTGGTCGGGGCTGCACGGTTTGACCAGGTAATCGGCGGCGCCGGCCTGGATCGCATCGACTGCGGTGTCGACCGCCGAATGCGCGGTCACTATGACCACGCGCATCCACGGCGCCTGGATACGCATCTGCGCCAGTACGTCCAGGCCGTTGTCCTCGCCCAGGCGCAGGTCCAGAAAGCACAGGTCGAACACCTGGCGCTGCAACAGGGTTTCGGCCTGGGCGGCGCTGTTGGCCGTGGCCACGCTGTAGCCTTCATCTTCCAGGCAATAGCGGAAGGTACGCAGGATTGCGGACTCGTCGTCTACCAGCAGAATGCGGCCCTGATGTTCCGTGGCAGATTCCATTTTCCTACGCTCCTTTAAGAATGTTCTTGGTTAGTCTCGGAAAAATCGGGCAAGTTGCATGGTCGATTCTGATTGATTCCGCGCCCTGCATGCTAGCTCCCTGCTGCGAATATGACTAACTCATTGAAAATAATGAGTTTGTTTATTTTTTGAGCACTGGCACAACGATTGCGATGATGTTCCTTCTGACCAACAGGAGGCTTCATCATGCGTGCAATACGCCCGTTGGCAGTTCTGACTGCCGCACTTCTGCTCACCCCGCTGGGTGTCACCAGCGCCTCGGCGGCCGAACCCGGCCTGCAGCAGGCCCGTCAGGAAGGCGCCTTGCAGACCGCCCTGGCGCTCAACCGACTGCTCAACCCGTTCAAGATCGAAGTGGCCATCCAGGGTCAGACCGCCCGCCTGCAGGGCGAGGTGGAGAACGAGGTGGAGCGCGAGCTGGCGGCGCAGGTGGCACTGGCCACCGCCGGCATCGAGCAGGTCGACAACCAGTTGCAGGTCAACCCCGAGCTGGTGGATGAAACCCTGCAACGGCGCGCCTATGCCCAGCGCCTGGAGGACGCCACCCTGGGGGCGGTTATCCGCGCCCGCCTGCTGTGGAGCAGCCAGACCCAGGGCCTGCCTATCGAAGTCGACAGCCGGGCCGGGGTGGTCACCCTGCGTGGCCGGGTGACCAGCGCAGAGGCCAAGCAGATGGCCGGCAGCGTGGCGGCCTCTACCGATGGCGTGTACCTGGTCAACAACCTGATCAGCCTGGGCGTGAGCGACCCGGCCCAGGCCCGCGAGCAGGCCGCTGCGGCAGCGGCCGAGGTGCAGAGCGACGCGTGGATCAACGACAAGGTGCAGACCAGCTTCTTATATAGCCGCAACCTGGACGGGCCCAACATCAAGGTGGCGACCCAGGAGGGCGTGGTGCGCCTGTCCGGGGAAGTCATGAGCAACGAGCAGAAGACCATCGCCCAGGAGATTGCCCGCCAGATCCGCGGCGTGCGCGGGGTGGACGCCGACATGCTCAAGGTGGCGATCAAGGTGGAGGGCTGATCGTGCAAATCGCACGAGGCCCTGGGGGGCATCGTGCAGGATGCGTCCTGCAGCTGCCCTCAGTACATACCTAAGATGTTGATTTATAAGCGTTTTATTTGATTTCAAAAGCTGGCATGCAGGCTGCAA
Source organism: Pseudomonas palmensis (assembly GCF_049942755.1). NCBI lineage: Bacteria > Pseudomonadati > Pseudomonadota > Gammaproteobacteria > Pseudomonadales > Pseudomonadaceae > Pseudomonas > Pseudomonas palmensis. The sequence goes on along the minus strand of NZ_CP187958.1, from coordinate 2,133,273 downwards.
TGACTCTATCAGTCAATAACAACGATGCAGCAGAGGAGCCCGGCATGAACCTGTTAACCGCCGCCCTAGTGCAGATTTCCCCGCTTCACGTACGCCAGTTGCTGTTTCTCTGCCTGGCGGCGCTTCTGACCCTGGTTGCAGGGCAGATGTACAGCATCTGGCAGTCCAAGCAGATCGCCAACCAGATGTCCGTACAGGCTTATCACGTGGCCCATGTGCAGGCCACGCGTGCTTCGATGCTGGAAGCCAGGACCGCGCCACGTACCCACTCGGTCGATGCGGCCACCGTGGAAACCGTCGTGCCGCAGGAACGCTGGGTGTTCTGACCGAGCAATGCCCCACATCTGACACAACCGCTTTCAAAAACGGTAAGGAGAAACACCATGTTAAGTTGGGCCATCACCTTCCTGATCATCGCCATTGTCGCTGCCGTACTGGGCTTCGGTGGTATCGCCGGCGCCGCTACCGGTATCGCGAAGATTCTCTTCATTGTCTTCCTGGTACTGTTCGTCGCTTCCTTCTTCTTCGGTCGTCGCGGTAGAGGTTGACTATGAAAGGGACGCTCTACAGAGCCCTGGCAGGCGCCCTGATGGTGGGGGCCTGTACAGCGGCGATGGCGGCCAATGACGGCCAGGTCCGGACCAGCCAACTGCTTGGTTCGGACCCCGAGTACCGGGAAACCTGGCAGAAAGTGGTCAAAAAGCAGGAGCGGCTGCCCGATTGGGTCATCAACCTCAGTGGTGCTTCCACCGAGCAGATGACGGCGATCGAGGAAGACGGCGACAAGTATCTGGTCGGCCCCTTGTGCGAGACCGAGCAGAGCTGCGACAGCAGCCGTCTTATCGTGGCCTTCAGCTGGGACAAGGATGAGGCATACGCGCTGTGGGTCCAGGTACCCGCCGGCCTGCCTGCCGACAAGTCACCCAGCCGTCACACCGACAAGCGTTGGTTGGGCGAGCCGAATGACGGCATGAAACAGATGCTCGAAGAGCAGCTGAAGAAAGACCCGAACTACTACTGAGTGTCGCCGGACGCATCAGTATCACCATGGAAGCTGAACCTTTTGCCTGTTCCAGTTTCTATGCTGCGCCCGCTCGAGGAGAGCGGACGCATGACCAGGGGGCCGGGCTGCTCTGATTGCTACAGGATCGGAGGGGCCTAGGGGTACAGGGAGTACCTCCTTCATGGGCCGGGTCAGGGTGGTAAACGGCAACACAGTCGTGGACCGGGGTCGCATGCCGCCAGGGCAGCCCCCGGTCAGACTTGTGCACCCGGCGCAAGCCTGATGCATTTCCCCGCTTGAAAGTGACAGATCGGCCAGACGGCTGACCACCCATCAAAAAAATTCCTGACTTCTTTGACCTGCCAAATGACGTTTTTCACGCATTCGGATTGTCGAACAACGCTGTTTTGCCGGTTTGTGGATACCGCTGTATCGGCCTAATCATGGCGCTTTGGCCTTATTCGGGATTCCGAACGGGCAGGTTTTCTGCCGCTGGGACGTCCGTTTCATGCCAAAAAGATCATGCCGATTCGGCATAGGGTAGTCATTTACGGCATTAGACTCAGTGCGCCTGCATCGGAATAGTTGCGCCTTTTTCGCTGGTCCGAGCGCCCCTTGCGCTCACTTGCGGTGACCTTCTACGGCGCATTGCCTGCACCATGAAAACTCCAGGGAATCGCTTTCAGCGGCTCTAGAATGCAGGTTTCAAGGCAGTGACCGTGTCCACTTGAACAAAGGGTAACGACATGAAGAAGGCAAAACTAAGCCTCGCCTGGCAAATCCTCATCGGTCTGGTATTGGGGATCGCCATCGGGGCGTTGCTGAACCATTTCAGTGCAGAAAAGGCATGGTGGATCAGTAACGTCCTGCAACCGGCAGGTGACATCTTCATTCGCCTGATCAAGATGATCGTCATCCCGATCGTGATTTCGTCGCTGGTCGTGGGTATCGCCGGGGTTGGCGATGCGAAGAAACTTGGCAGTATCGGCCTCAAGACCATCATCTATTTCGAGGTGGTGACCACCATCGCGATCGTGGTCGGCCTGGTGTTGGCCAACCTGTTCCACCCGGGCGCCGGCATCGACATGAGCACCCTGGGCACCGTGGATATCTCCAAGTACCAGGCCACCGCCGCCGAGGTGCAGCATGAGCATGCGTTCATCGAGACCATCCTCAACCTGATCCCGTCGAACATCTTTGCAGCGCTGATGCGTGGCGAGATGCTGCCGATCATCTTCTTCTCGGTGCTGTTCGGCCTGGGCCTGTCGAGCCTGCAGGCAGACATCCGCGACCCGCTGGTGAAAACCTTCCAGGGCGTGTCGGAAGCCATGTTCAAGGTCACCCACATGATCATGAACTACGCCCCGATCGGCGTGTTCGCCCTGATTGCGGTGACCGTGGCCAACTTCGGTTTCGCCTCGCTGCTGCCGCTGGCCAAGCTGGTGCTGCTGGTGTACTTCGCCATCGCCTTCTTCGCCTTCATGGTGCTGGGCCTGATCGCCCGCCTGTTCGGTTTCTCGATCCTGAAGCTGATGCGCATCTTCAAGGACGAGCTGATCCTGGCCTATTCCACCGCCAGCTCCGAGACCGTGCTGCCGCGCGTGATCCAGAAGATGGAAGCCTACGGTTCGCCCAAGGCCATCTGCAGCTTCGTGGTGCCGACCGGCTACTCGTTCAACCTGGACGGTTCGACCCTGTACCAGAGCATCGCGGCGATCTTCATCGCGCAGCTGTACGGCATCGACCTGTCGATCAGCCAGCAACTGCTGCTGGTGCTGACCCTGATGGTCACCTCCAAAGGCATTGCCGGTGTGCCGGGCGTATCGTTCGTGGTGCTGCTGGCGACCCTGGGCAGTGTGGGCATCCCGCTCGAAGGCCTGGCGTTCATCGCCGGTGTCGACCGCATCATGGACATGGCGCGTACCGCCCTGAACGTGATCGGCAACGCCCTGGCGGTACTGGTCATCTCGCGTTGGGAAGGCATGTATGACGATGCCAAGGGCCAGGCGTACTGGAACTCGCTGCCGCACTGGCGCAGCAAGACCCCGGCGCCGGCTGGCGAGACCGCTCAGCACTAAGCTGCTGACGGCCTGAAACACAAGAGCCCCGACCCGTCGGGGCTTTTTGTTGCCTGCCAGAAGCTTCGCCGGCAAGGCCGGCTGCTACAGACGACGCCGAACCTGTAGGAGCCGGCCTTGCCGGCGAATGGGCCGCCGCCGTTTATGGCGTCTGCCTACCCACCCCGCTATCATGCGCTCCAACTTGCAAGGGAAACGACCAATGCTCAACGGCCTCTGGCTCGGCTTTTTCGTGGTGGCCGCCCTCTCCGCACTGGTGCAGTGGCTGGTGGGTGGCAACGCGGGCATCTTCGCCGCCATGGTCGAGAGTATCTTCGCCATGGCCAAGCTTTCGGTCGAAGTCATGGTGCTGCTGTTCGGTACCCTGACCCTGTGGCTGGGCTTTCTGAAGATCGCCGAAAAGGCCGGTATCGTCGACTGGCTGGCCAAGGTACTCGGCCCGCTGTTCCGTCGCCTGATGCCCGAGGTACCGCCCGGCCACCCGGCGCTGGGCCTGATCACCCTGAACTTCGCCGCCAACGGCCTGGGCCTGGACAACGCCGCCACGCCTATCGGCCTCAAGGCCATGCGCGCCCTGCAGGAGCTCAACCCCAGCTCAACCACGGCAAGCAACGCGCAGATCCTGTTCCTGGTGCTCAATGCCTCGTCACTGACCCTGCTGCCGGTGACCATCTTCATGTACCGCGCCCAGCAAGGCGCTATGGACCCGACCCTGGTGTTCCTGCCGATCCTGCTGGCCACCAGCGCCTCGACCCTGGTGGGCCTGCTGTCGGTGGCGGTGATGCAGCGCCTGCGCCTGTGGGACCCGGTGGTGCTCGCCTACATGGTGCCCGGCGCGCTGCTGCTGGGCGGCTTCATGGCGCTGCTGGCGGGCCTGTCGGCCACCGCGCTGGCCACCCTGTCGTCGATCCTGGGCAACCTCACGCTGTTCGGCCTGATCATGCTGTTTCTGCTGATCGGCGCATTCAAGCGGGTGCCGGTGTACGAAACCTTCGTCGAAGGTGCCAAGGAAGGGTTCGACGTAGCCAAGAGCCTGCTGCCCTACCTGGTGGCGATGCTGTGCGCGGTCGGCGTGCTGCGCGCCTCGGGGGCGCTGGAGTTCGGCCTGGACGGCATTCGTCATGTCATCGAATGGCTGGGCTGGGACACGCGTTTCGTCGATGCCCTGCCCACCGCGCTGGTCAAGCCGTTCTCCGGCAGCGCGGCGCGGGCCATGCTGATCGAGACCATGCAGACCCACGGGGTGGACAGCTTCCCGGCACTGGTGGCCGCGACCATCCAGGGCAGCACCGAAACCACCTTCTACGTACTGGCGGTGTATTTCGGCGCCGTGGGTATCCAGCGCGCACGCCACGCCGTGGGCTGCGCGCTGCTGGCCGAGCTGGCCGGGGTGCTGGCGGCCATCGCGGTGTGCTACTGGTTCTTCGCCTGAGCCACGGTCCAGTCCACCAGTTGTGCCATCAGTCGGTCGGTGGCCTGGCCGAAGCCGCCGACCACCGCCGGTACCTGGGTCTGCGCCACCGGCTGGCGTACCTCGAAGCTGTGGCTGGCCAGCACGCGCTGGGTACGCCCCTGCACCAGTCGCGCATCCAGGCGCACCACTACTGCCAGCCCGGCATCGCTGTACTCGCTCTGGAACGCCTGCAGTTCGCCGACGATCTCGTAGTCGGCCTGCAGGTTGGCGTCGTCGGCACTTACCCGCTGTACCCGGCCATCGCGCTGGAAGGCGTCGAGCATGCGGTTGCGCAGCAGTGCCGGCACCGGGTCGGCCCAGCGTGCACCCTTGTAGCTGCTGATCAGGTCGCCTGCCGGCACCACGGCAATGCGCGGTGTGCCGAGGATCTCGCTGGCCAGCGGCTTGTTGATACGCAGGGTCCAGGCCACGGGTGCGGCGTTGCTGCGCACCGGTTGCGCCGCCGGCAGGCGGTACACGTCGGCCGGCTCCGCCTTGGGCAGGATCGAGCAGGCGCTGCTCAGGCTCAGCAGCGCGGCCAGGGCGAGGGTGCGGCAGGGGCGGCTCATGGGGTGAACTCCTTGTTTTTGTCGCGGCCCAGAAGGTAACCGCTGGGGTTGGCCTCCAGGCGCTGGGAGATGCCCTTCAAGGCAGTCAGGGTATCGCGCAGTTCGCGAATCGCCGGGGCCAGTTCGTTGAAGCCCTGGGCGCCGCTGGTGATCGCCTCGCGGTTGTCGGTGAGCAACGCGTCGATGGTGGCGGTGCTGCGCGCCAGCGACTGCATGGCCTGGTCGGCGCTGTTGACGATCTGCTTGCCGTCGCTGCCGAGCAGGCTGTTGGCGTTGCGCATCAGCTGGCTGGTCTGCTCCAGCGCCGCGCCGGCCTGCTTGCCCACCTGGGCCATCTGCTGGATGGCAAGGCGAATGTCGTCGCGCTGCCCGGCGATCGCGCCGGTGGTCTGCTCCAGGTTGGCCAGGGTGGCGCCCAGGCGGGTGGCGTTCTCTTCGGAGAACAGTCGGTTGGCGTTGTGCAGCAGCAGGTTGATGTTGGTCACCAGGTCGCTGCTGTTGTTGAGCAGGCGCGCAATCGGCGATGGCGAGGCGACGATCACCGGCAGCCGGCCGCCCTTGCCTTCCAGCGGCGGGCTCTGCGGGGTGCCGCCGCTGAGCTGGATCAGCGAGGTGCCGGTGACGCCGGTCAGGGTCAGCTTGGCCTGGGTGTCCTGCTTGATCGGGGTCTCGGCGCTCAGGCGGATCTGCGCCAGCACCCGGCGGGGGTCGTTGGGGTCCAGGCGCAGGCTGATCACATCGCCCACCTTGATCCCGCTGTACTGCACCGCACTGCCCTTGGACAGCCCGGTGACGGCCTCGTTGAACACCACCTCGTAGTCCTTGAAGGTGCTGTCGACGCTCGACTTGGCCAGCCACAGGCCGAACAGCATGGCGCCGGCCACCACCAGCACGGTGACCAGCCCGATCAACACATGGTGCGCGCGGGTTTCCATTTCAGTTCTCCTTGAGCGCTGTGGCGGCCTGGTAGGCCGCACGGCCGCGCGGGCCATGAAAATAGTCGTGAATCCACGCGTCGTCGGTTTCCGAGACCTGGTCGATGGGGCCGGCCACCAGCACCTTCTTCTGCGCCAGCACGGCCACGCGGTCGGTGATGGTGTAGAGGGTGTCCAGGTCGTGGGTGATCAGGAACACGCTCAGGCCCAGCGCATCGCGCAGGGTCAGGATCAACTGGTCGAAGGCGGCCGCGCCGATCGGGTCGAGCCCGGCGGTGGGCTCGTCGAGAAACAGGATGTCCGGGTCCAGCGCCAGGGCGCGGGCCAGGGCGGCGCGCTTGATCATGCCGCCCGACAGCGACGCGGGGTATTTGTCGGCCGCCGACAGCGGCAGCCCGGCCAGGGCCAGCTTGACCCCGGCCAGGTGCTCGGCGTCGGCGCGGCTCAGGCCGGCATGTTCGATCAGCGGCAGTGCGACGTTCTCGGTGACGGTCAACGACGAGAACAGCGCGCCCTTCTGGTACAGCACGCCGAAGCGACGCTCCACCTGCGAGCGCTGCTGGTCGCTGGCCTGGCTGAGGTCCTGGTCGAAGATCCTCACCGTGCCCTCGTTGGGCCGGCGCAGGCCGACGATGCTGCGCAGCAGCACCGACTTGCCACTGCCCGAGCCGCCGACCACGGCGAGGATCTCGCCGCGGTACAGGTCCAGGTCGAGCTGTTCGTGCACGCTCTGGGTGCCGAAGCGGTTGCACAGGCCCCGCACCTCGATGACCTTCTCGCGGCTTGCCTCACTCACCAGCTCATCTCCATGAAGAACAGCGCGAACACCGCATCCAGCACGATCACCACGAAGATCGACTGGACCACCGCCGAGGTGGTGTGGGCGCCGACCGATTCGGCGCTGCCGGTCACCTTGAAACCTTCCAGGCAACCGATGGCCGCGATCAGGAAGGCGAAGAACGGCGCCTTGGCCAGGCCCACCAGGAAGTGCTGCACGCCGATGTCGCTTTCCAGCAGCGACAGGAACATCGCCGGCGAGATGTCCAGCGACACCGCGCACACCACGGCGCCGCCGATGATGCCGCACAGCATCGCGACGAAGGTCAGCAATGGCAGCGCGATCAGCAGCGACAGCACCCGCGGCACCACCAGCAGCTCGACCGGGTCCAGGCCCAGGGTGCGGATCGCATCGATTTCCTCGTTGGCCTTCATCGAGCCGATCTGCGCGGTGAAGGCGCTGGCGGTGCGTCCTGCCATCAGGATGGCGGTAAGCAGCACGCCGAATTCACGCAGGAACGAGAACGCCACCAGGTCGACGGTGAAGATGCTCGCGCCGAAACTGGCCAGCACCGTGGCGCCGAGAAATGCCACCACCGCACCCACCAGAAAGGTCAGCAGCGCGACGATGGGCGCCGCGTCCAGGCCGGTCTGTTCGATGTGCGCGACCACGGCGGTCATACGCCAGCGCCTGGGTTGCAGCAGGCGCCGGGCCAGGGTGGCGATGATCAGGCCGATGAAGCCGAGCAGTTGCCGGGTGTCTTGCCACAGCACGTCGACTGCCCGGCCGATGCGGCACAGCAGTTGGGTCAGCACGGACGTTTCCGGCTGGCGCTCTGGCAGGCAGTAGTCCTGTAGCGAGCAGTACACGGTGTGCAGCAAGGCGCGGTCGGCGGCCGACAGCGGGCTGGCGTGGTCATCGGCCAGTTGCCCCAGGCGCTCGGCACCCAGCAGTTCGACCAGCAGCGAGGCGCCGGCGGTGTCCAGCTTGCCCAGCTGGGCGAGGTCGACCTGGGCGCTGGCATCGTACTGGCCGTGCAGGGCCTCGGTGCTGCGCTTGAGCGGCGTGTAGTTGGCCAGGGTCCAGTCGCCGGCGATGCGCAGGCAGGCCGGGCTGCGCGTGGTATCGAGGGTGGCGCTGGCGGGGGTGACGGTGGTGGTCATAGGCTCCAGACAGTCCGGCAGGCGCTCCAGTGCGCCGGGTCAGAGCATAGCGTCACTTGGCGACGGATGCTTGACCGTCATCAACCACCTCGAAGCGCAGCACGCCGATCACCTGGCCGTCTTCGGTGAGCACGCGCACCTGCCAGTGCCCGACCGGGTTGCTGGGGAACACCTGCTTGTGGGTCCAGGCGCGGTAGCCTTCCTTGCGCCCGCCATTGATGTTCAGGGCAATGCGATCGACCTCTTTGCCGTCCTGTTTCCATACGTGGTAGATGCGTTCGTTGAGGCCGCGCGGGGCCTTGATCGCGGTATAGGCATAGAGCCCGGCGCTGCGGATCTGGCTGGCGCTGACCTGCTCCAGGCTGTCGCCGGGGGTGCGGTTCTGCAGCTGGGTGCTGATGGCCACTTCGGTCATCCACAGGGTCGCCGGCGGCACCCACGAGCGCAGCAGCCAGCCGCTGCCGCCAACGGCCAGGGTGACCAGCACCAGCATGGCGGCACGGCGCCAGTGATTGATCGGGAAGCTGCTGGCCAGGCTCGGGAACGACAGCAGCATGGCGATGCCCAGCGCCAGCTTGAAGCTCTGCGACGTGGTCAGGTGCAGGATGATCGGCAGCGCCGTGAGCAGCGCGGCGAACAGGGTCAGGGTGTGCAGGGCCAGGAACAGCCAGCGGCGCGGCGCCAGCCAGCGGTAGTACAGCGGGTCGACGATCGACACCAGCCCGGCGCCGGCCAGCAGGCCGGTGAACACCAGCTGGCCGCTGTTCCAGGTGGTGGTGACGAAGAAGAACGGCAGCACGAAGAACAGGCTTTCCTGGTGGATCATCTGCGTGGCGTAGCGCAGCAGCGGCTGCGGGATCTCGCGCTTGAACAGGCGGGTGAACAGCTGGGTGAAGGTGTTCTCGAACATCAGCCACAGCCAGCTCACCAGCAGCAGGATAGCGACCCAGCTGGCCAGGCCTTCCTGACGGTCGACCAGGATGAAACTGCCGATACCGGAAATGAAACCGCCGAGGGCGATGACCCCCGGGTAGCGCTTTATCAGGTCGATCAGGCGCAGGAGAAGTGCGGGCATGGTGGGGCGTTCGCTGGGTGAGGTAAAAATCTGTTACAGGATACGCTGCTTTCGGGTGTCAGTAATGGCCCTATCGCGGGTCAAGCCCGCTCCCACAGGGTGCACGTGATCATTGTGGGAGCGGGCTTGACCCGCGATTGCGTCAGCCGCGGCGTCGCCGCCACAGCAGCAAGGCCGCGAACACCAGCCCTAGCCCCAGTGCCCCCAACCCATACAGCTGGTCATACCCCAGCAACGGCTTCTCTACCCGCACATACCCAGGCTCGGCGAACAGCGCCTGCAGCGCCGCATCCGCATCCTCCAGGCTGACCTCGCGCAACCGGGTCTTCGCCTCGCCGACCCGACCGTCGGCATAGTCGTTCAACGCTCCCCAGTAGTAGTCGGCCAGCGCGCTGTTGCCCTGGCTGGTCCACGCTTCGCGGGCGATTGCCGCGGCCTTGATGCGCTCGAACGTGGCGCGGTCCAGGCCGTCCTTGCGCAGGCGCTCGATCATCTGCCCCAGGATCTGCTCGGCCGGCTCGACCTGATCGCTGTCCAGGTCGGCATTCAGGCTCAACAGGCCGGTGTCGCCAAAACGCTCGCGCTGCGCCGACGGCCCGTACGACAGGCTGTGCTGCAGGCGCAATTCGCGATACAGCGCCCAGTCCAGGTAGCGCTGCAGCAGGTCGTAGGTGGCGTCGTGGTTTTCATCCAGTACCGGCTCCAGGAACATCCAGTGCAACCGCGCACTGTCGCCCAGCCAGCCGCGGATCAGCTCGCGGCGTGCCTGGGCCTTGTGGGTCACGCCATCGAGTACCCGGCGCTCGCCCGGTTCCACCGGCTCCAGCTGGCCCCAGGTGCGCTCCAGGTAGGCGGGCAGCACGCGGTCCAGGCCGCCGACCACGATCAGGCTCATGTTGTTGGGGGCGTACCAGTGCTGGCGCAGTTCATTCACTTCTTCCAGGGTCATGTCCTGCACCGAGGAGCGCTCGGCACACTTGAGCCCCAGCTCCACCGCCAGCTGGTCGCTGGCACGGTGGCCGAGGTCCTGGCGGTCCAGCCAGCGCTGCAGGTGGGTGTAGTGCCCGCCGTCTTCACGCTCGACGATGCTCTTCGACACCTGCAAGGCGTTGGCATCGATACGTGTGTCCTGGAGCACGGCCAGCAGCAGGTCGAGCACCTTGCGCTGGTTGCGCGCCGGGGCCTCGATGACGAAGGTGGTGTCGGCGCTGCTGGTGTAGGCGTTCCATTCACCGCCCAGGGCCTGCATGCGTTCTTCCAGCCCGCCTTCGCCCGTGTCGTCGATACCGCTGAACAGCAGGTGTTCGAGCAGGTGCGGCAGTTCCTGGCGCGCGCACGGGAAGTCGTCGAAGCCGATGCCCACCACCAGTCGGATCGACACATGGTCGCGCTCGTAGCCGGGCTTGAGCAGCACCTGCAGGCCGTTGGGCAACAGGTAGCCCTCGACCTGGGTGCGGTCGAGGGCAAAGCTTGAAGAGGCGCCCAGCAACAGGCAGATGAACATCAGGCAACGCATCACAGGCTTCCTTGCACGGGTTCGGGGCAGCGCCGGGTCAAGGCGAATGGGCATCGTCCGGTACGCTGTCGATCATCAGGGCGCCGGTATCGCTGCCGCCCAGTACCGCATAGGCACTGCTGCAGAACAGCGAGTTGAGACGTTTCATGTCGGCGATCAGTTCCAGGTGCAGCGAGCTGGTCTCGATGCTCTGCACCACCTTGCGCTGCAGGCGGCTGACGTGGGCATGGGCCAGGCGCCGCTCCTGGGCGCGGAAGCGACGCTTCTCGCGCAGCAGCTGGCGTGCGCTGTGCGGGTCGCCACTGAGGAACACCGACAGGCCCAGGCGCAGGTTGGACAGCAGCTGGGTCTGCAGCACGGTCAGCTCCTCCAGGCCCACCTGGGAGAACTCGCGGCGCTGCGACGTCTTCTGCTGCTGCACCTTGCGCAGCATGCGCTCGATCAGGTCGCTGGCCAGCTTGAGGTTGATCGCCAGCTCGATGATCTCGGCCCAGCGCTGGCTGTCGTGCTCGCCGAGGTCTTCGCGGGGCATCTGCGCCAGGTACAGCTTGATGGCGTTGTACAGGCCCTCGACGTCGTCGCTGAGGGTGCGCACCTGCTGGGTCAGGGCGGTCTGGCTGCCGCGCAGCACGTTGAGCATGGCATCGAGCATGCTGTCGACCAGGTCGCCCAGGCGCAGGGTCTCGCGCACCGCGTTGGCCAGTGCCAGGCTCGGGGTGTCCAGCGCGGCAGGGTCCAGGTGGCGGGGCTTGGCGTGGCCGTTGGTTTCCTCGCGCTCGGGCAGCAGCCAGCGGCACAGGCGCCCCATTGGCGTCGCGGTGGGCAGCAGGGCCAGGCAGCGCAGGGTGTTGTAGATGAGGTGGAAGCCGATCACCAGCTCTTGCGGGCTGAAGGTCAGGCTGTCCATCCAGTGCACCAGCGGGTCGAGCACCGGGATGACCACCAGCAGGCCGATCAGCTTGTACAGCAGGCTGCCCAGCGCCACCTGGCGCCCGGCGGCGTTCTGCATGCTGGTGCTCAGGAACGCCAGCAGGCCGCTGCCGATGTTGGCGCCGATCACCAGGCCGATGGCCACCGGCAGGCTGATCATTTCGGCGCCGGCCAGGGTGGCGGTGAGCAGCACCGCGGCCAGGCTGGAATACGAGATCAGGGCGAACAGCGCGCCCACCAGGGCGTCGAGCAGGATGTCGCCGGTCAGCGAGGCAAACAGCACCTTGACGCCCTGGGCCTGGGTAATCGGTGCAGCGGCCTCCACGATCAGTTGCAGGGCCAGGATGATCAGGCCCAGGCCGATGCCTACGCGCCCCAGTTGCCCGGCGCGGGTCTGCTTGCGCGAGAGGAAGAAGATCACCCCGAGGAAGATCAGCAGCGGCGACAGCCACGACAGGTCCAGGGTCAGCACCCGCGCCATCAGCGCGGTCCCCACGTCGGCGCCGAGCATGATGGCCAGGGCCGGGGTGAGGGTCATCAGGCCCTGGCCGACGAACGAGGTCACCAGCATCGCGGTGGCGTTGCTGCTCTGCACCATGGCCGTGACCAGGATGCCGGCGATGAACGCCAGGGGCCGCTTGGCCATGTTCTGGCTCAGCAATCGGCGCAGGTTGGAACCGTACACCCGCAGGATGCCGGTACGTACGATATGTGTGCCCCAGATCAGCAGGGCCACGGCCGAGAGCAGGTTGAGCAGGGTCAGCATACTTACGGCCCCCTGTTAAGGCGCCCCAGTGGGGCAAGTGGATGACGCGGTGAGCCTGGCCTGGTGACCGGCGGTTTTTTCCAGTGCTCACTTAAGCTGTAGTCGGCCAAGGGCCGTGGCGCCAGCATGGCATGCATGCACAGGCTTTGAAACCTCGCGCGCCGGTTCGGGCAACTTCGCTGGCGCGTTGCCCTCCCAAAAGACAAAAGGCCCCATTCGGGGCCTGTTGTTCAACGCAGCCAGTGTTACTGACCCGGAATGTCCTTGCGAAGTTTCACCGGGTCGCTCTGCTGTTTCTTTTTCGCCGCCGCGGTGCGCATCTTGATGTTGATCGCCTCCACCGCCAGCGAGAAGGCCATGGCGAAGTAGACGTAGCCCTTGGGTACGTGCACGTCGAAGGCTTCTGCAATCAGCACGGTGCCGACCACGATCAGGAACGACAGCGCGAGCATCTTCAGCGACGGGTGCTTGTCGATGAACTCGCTGATGGTCCTGGCGCACAGCATCATCACCAGCACTGCGACGATGATCGCCGCCACCATCACCGGCACGTGGGACACCATGCCCACTGCGGTGATCACCGAGTCCAGCGAGAACACGATGTCGATGATCGCGATCTGGATGATGGTGTACAGGAACTTGCCACCGGCCTTGCCGGAAGACGGCTCGTCGTGGGTTTCGTCCTCGCCTTCGAGGCCGTGGTAGATCTCCTGGGAGCTCTTCCACAACAGGAACAGGCCGCCGAAGAACAGGATCAGGTCACGCCCGGAAATGCCCTGGCCGAACACATGGAACAGGTCGGCGGTCAGGCGCATGACCCAGGCGATCGACAGCAGCAGCAGGATGCGCGTGACCATCGCCAGCGCCAGGCCGAAGATCCGGGTGCGCTGCTGCATGTGCTTGGGCATGCGGCTGACCAGGATCGAGATCATGATGATGTTGTCGATGCCCAGGACGATCTCGAGAGCCGTCAGGGTAAAAAAGGCAACCCAGATTTCCGGGTTGGTCAGCCATTCCATGTGTGTTCCTTCGAGCGTGTGGGGCGTTGCGCGGCGCAGGGGTCGACGCGCAAGCGTTGGGATGAAACGGATGAATTATAGGCTGCTGAACAGCGGGAAAATTCCCATCAGCAGCGCCGCGAACATGATGCACAGGCACACCAGCACCGCCCATTTGAGGGTGAAGCGCTGGTGATCGCCGAATTCTATACCGGCCAGGGCTACCAGCAAGTAGGTCGAGGGTACCAGCGGGCTGAGCAGGTGTACCGGTTGCCCGACGATCGAGGCACGGGCCATCTCCACCGGGCTGATGCCGTAGTGGCTGGCAGCTTCGGCCAGCACCGGCAGCACGCCGTAGTAGAAGGCGTCGTTGGACATGAAGAAGGTGAACGGCATGCTCACGATCGCGGTGATCACCGCCAGGTACGGGCCCATCGCTTCGGGGATCACCGCCAGCAGGCTCTTGGACATGGCTTCGACCATGCCGGTGCCGGACAGGATGCCGGTGAAGATGCCCGCCGCGAAGATCAGCCCCACCACCGCCAGCACGCTGCCGGCGTGGGCCGCGACGCGGTCCTTCTGCTGTTGCAGGCACGGGTAGTTGACCACCATGGCGATGCTGAAGGCGATCATGAACAGCACCGGCAGCGGCAGCAGGCCGGCGATCAGCGCGACCATCAGGGCCAGGGTCAATGCGCCGTTGAACCACAGCAGCTTGGGCCGGCGTGCGTCGGGATATTGCGATACGCTGATTTCACTGTGGTCGATTTCATCGCCCGGCAGGTGCAGTTCGCCCAGGCGGGCACGTTCGCGCTTGCCGTACATATAGGCGATGGCCAGGATGGCGAACACGCCGAAGGCCATGGCCGGGATCATCGGCACGAAGATGTCCGACGGGTCGACGTGCAGCGCGCTGGCGGCGCGGGCGGTGGGGCCGCCCCAGGGGGTCATGTTCATCACCCCGCCGGCCAGGATGATCAGGCCGGCCATGATCCGCGGGCTCATGCCCAGGCGGCTGTACAGCGGCAGCATGGCGGCCACGCAGATCATGTAGGTGGTGGCGCCGTCACCGTCCAGCGATACCACCAGGGCCAGCGCGGCGGTGCCCACCGAGACTTTCAGCGGGTCTCCCTTGACCAGCTTGAGGATCTTGCGCACGGCTGGGTCGAACAGCCCGGAGTCGATCATCAGGGCGAAGTACAGAATGGCGAACATCAGCATCACGCCGGTGGGTGCCAGCTTGCTGATGCCCTGCAGCATCATCGGGCCGATCTCGCCCGAGAAGCCGCCGAACAGGGCGAAAATGATCGGTACCAGAATCAGCGCGATCAAGGCCGACAGGCGCTTGGTCATGATCAGGTACATGAAGGTGATGACCATGGCGAAGCCGAGGAAGGTCAGCATGGGGCAGTTACTCCAGGCGAGGCGCGTCGAGAAAGGGACGAACGGATCAGCGCAAGGTGCGCGGTGCTGGGAGTGACGGCGGGAGGGCAGGCAGAACGCGGGCGTGGAAGGACATCAGTATCACCATTGTTGTTGTTGATTGGGCCGGGCACTGCAGTAAAGTCAGAGCCCTGGCTGACCGGTCTTTTGCCGGAGGTGAGGCGATGCTAAGTGCCCAAGCTTTCAGCCAGCTTTCGGCAGCACAAAGGCGACAGAAGGTTTCATCAACCAGTGCGGGTCTGCAGGAGCGACGAGGATGGGCGAAGTGCATGAAGGCGGCTGCCATTGCGGCGCCGTGCGGTATCGGGTGGCGGGTGCGCTGGAGGATGTCGCGCACTGCCATTGTTCGGTGTGCCGGCGCGTGACCGGCGGGTTGCTGGTGACCTGGACGACGGTGCGCTGCGAGGACTTCCAGTGGCTGCTGGGCACGCCGCAGCGCTACGACTCGTCGGCCAGCTGCGTGCGCTACTTCTGCAGCCGCTGTGGCGCGCACATGGCGCTGACCACCGACCTGAGCCCCGAAAGCATCGATATCACCATCACCACCCTGGACGCACCGGAGCAGGTGCAGCCGCGCCGGCATATCTGGACCGACAGCCGGCTGCCCTGGGTGCACCTGGACGAGCAGCTGCCGGGCGAGCCCGGCGAGACGCTATAGCGCGGGCTACTCGATGATCACCCCGCCCAGGCCCTTAGGCGTATTGAACGACTGAGCGCGCAGTTGCTCGGCCTGGCGCAGGATGATCTGCGCCTGGCGGTTGCCAGGGTCCTGGCTGAGCACGCTGTTGGCCAGCGAACGGGCGGTGGCACCGTCACGACGGGCCAGGGCGCTGCGTGCCTGGCTCAGTTGCTGGCCCACCAGCCCGGCATTGGCTGCGCTGGCAGGTCGTTGTACGGGCGGGCGCGGGGTGGTGAGCGGACGCTGCTGCGCCGGCTGCACGACGCGAGCCTGTTGTTCCAGCTGTTGCTGGCGTTTGGCGAGCTGGGTTTGCTCGTCGCGTAGCTGCTGCTCCTTGGTGGCCAGCTCACGGGCCTGCTGCTCGCGTTGCGCCCGTTCGGCAGCAGCCTGACGAGCGGCTGCCGCACTGGCCGCAGCGGCGGCCGCCTGGGCCTTGGCCTGCTGGTCGCGCTGCTGGCCCTCGAGCCCGGCCTGGGCGCGTTGCAGCAGGCTGATGGCGCGCGGGTCCTTGCTCTCGATGCGCAGCGCGCTTTCGGCTTTTTCCAGCGCACAGTCGAACTGGCTGCTGCGCAGGCAAGCCTGGCCGGCGGCCAGTTCGGCTTCGAACTGCTGCAGCGACTGGCGCTGGCTGGCCTGGTAGGCACCGTAGCCGAGTACCGCCACAACCACACCGGCGGCCAGGGCAAGCTTGCGCCCGAGGTTGCGCGACTTGGCAGCCGGCGCCCCCTGCACTACCGGCGGTACGGGCGGCGGCGTCACTACCGGTGTGCTCACGATGCCTGCCGGGGCCAGCGTGTGCACCGGTTCGATCTCCGGCGCGGGCGCCGCTGCGGGCATGGGGGGCGGGGCCGCGCTCACCACGACCACCGGCGCCGGCGCGGCGGGTGCAGCGGCCACAACCTGGCTGCTGGCGCCGCAGTACGGACAGAACGCCACCGGGCCGCTCAGGGGCTGGTTGCACGCGCTGCTGGCGCAGTTGAGCGGGAAGGCCGGATTTTTCGCGGATGCGGACATGGGGCCTTCCTCAGTTCACAGGCGGTGGCGCCATCGGCGCAACGGGCGGTGGAGTACCGACAGGCGGCGCTGCGGCGGGCGTCGGGGCGAACAGGTGGGCCAGCTCGGCGATCTGCCCGGCGCCCAGCCAGGCGGCCATGCCTTCGCGCCACAACAGGCTGTCGCGGGTCACCTGGCCGGTCTGCACGTACTGCTGCAACTGGCTGGTGGTGTACGGGCCATAGTTGGTGCCGGCCACGCTCAGGTGGTAGCTGTACTGCGGTGCGGCCACCGGCGGCGGCACCATGCCGGCTGCGCCTGGTGGCGGCGGTGGCGCCATGCCCGGCATGGGGGCGGCAACTGGCGCTGTGCTGGCGGCCGGCTGGAACAGGCTGTCGAGCCAGCCGCTGGTGAAGAAGTCCTTGAGCAGGGTGCGCTTCTCGCTGTGCTCGTCGTGCACTTCGTCGCGGTACACATCGGCGCGCGAGCCGCTGACCGGCTCGGTGAACTGCTGCAGCAACGCGCGCGCCTGCTCGACAAGGCGCTCGGCGTTGTCCGGGGCCTGGCGCTTGAGGCGGTTGTCGTACTCGTTTTTCAGCAGCTCGGCGATCTTGTACGGGAAGGTCTGGTACAGCGACGACACGCCGATTTCGTCCTGGCGCATCTGCGGCTTGTAGGCGCCGCGGCGCAGGTCTTCGAACAGCGCGACCATGGCTGCCAGTTGCTGCGGGCTGCGCAGTTGCTCGTAGCGTTGGCGCAGCTGGTCTTCGATGTCCTTGCGCTGCAGCTGGTTCAGGCCGTTCTGGCGGATCGCGAACTCGTCACCGACGCTGAAGTAGTCCTGGTCGATCATCAGTTCGTAGCGTTCCGACGGGTTGCGGCGCAGTACCCCCATCACGACCGCGTGCAGGTACAGCTTGAAGTCCTCGGCGAACTGGCGGTACTGCTCCTGGGTGAACTGGATCGGCTGCACGAACTGGCTGATGCGCTTGTGGCTGTGCAGCGGGATGGTGGTGCTTTCCTTGCGGTAGCTGGCCAGGTAGGTCGGCAGCGGGGTCAGCGCCGGCAGAGGGAAGCCGCTGAGCTCGGTAAAGCAGATCAGCTTGCCCGGGGTGCCCGACTCGACGAACTGGATCTGCCCGGCGGTCATGCCGGTGCCCTGTGGCAGGCACTGGCCGAGCATGGCGCCATAGGTGCGCTTGAACTCATTGGCGTCCTGCACGCCGACCAGGCAGGTGTAGCGGTCCTTGCCGATGCCGAAGCCGCCGGTGAGGTTGAGCGGGGTCCACGGCATGGCACGTTGCAGCAGCTGGCGGAACTTCTCGCGCTGCTCGTCCGGGGTCAGCGCGGCCAGCGCACTGAGCAGCGGGTCGGTGCCCTGGGTCTGGCGCGGCAGTTGCTGTACGGCCTTGGCGCGCAGCTTGGACAGCAGCTCTTCCTGGCCCTCCTCGTCCTGCAGCTTGCCGAACAGGGTCTTGGAGCCGCCGAAGTCCTTGAATGCGTCCTTGGCCCACTCGCGCACCTGGGCGCCGTCCACCGGTTGCTCTTCGCTGTTCTGCACCAGCGCCAGGGGGATCAGCGTGGCGTGTTTTTCCTTGATGCTGGCGTCGATCTTGCTGATGTCGGTCTCGATCCGGCGCAGCAGCTGGTCGACTGCGTTGCGCCCGTCCTGCAGGCGACCGACGAAGCCGTTCCACACCGCACGACCGCTCTGGTCCACCGACTCCTTGCGGCCCAGCCAGTCGGACAGCTCGCGCAGCAACTGGGCCGCCTCGCGCGCGGCCACATGGCGCACGTAGAACAACAGGCTGTCGCGCAGGGTGTCCTTGACCTGGGTGAGCACGGTCTCGGCCTGCTTGTCCTTGCCGCTGAGGCGGGCCATCAGGCCGCCGCCGGTGGTTTCCTTGAGGCGCTCGAATTCGCGGGCCAGCTCCGAGGACTCCAGCTTCTCGGCCAGTTCCTTGAAGCGTGCGGCGTTCTTTTCCAGCGCCGGGATGATGCCGCTGCCTTCGTTTTCCAGGCGGTCCTTGAGCATCTCGACCAGGGCCAGGGTGTAGTCCAGGCCACCGCGCTCATCGTCGTCCAGGCGACGGAAGAGTTTTTCCGGCAGGGCGTCTTCGCGCACCAGTTCGGCCAGGCGGCGCTGGCGGTTTTCCTTGATGCGCACTTCGTGGTTGCGCTCGGCACTGTCGATGTTGCTGCCCTTGGTGTCGCGTTCCAGCTGCTGCTGGATCTCGCGCACGTGGGTCAGCCACTGGTCCTTGTCGGCGCCGCCGCTGTGCAGGCGTTCGAACAACGCTTCGACCTTCTGCTCGATCTGGGCGGTGATGCTGTTGTCGCCTTCCACCAGCAGCAGATCGTCGGCGATCTGGTAGTGGGTGAACTCGCCGGTGGCCAGGGTCAGCTCGACCTTGGACAGGAAGTCCGGCAGTTCGGTGAAGGTACGCGGGGTGACGTTCAGCTGCTCGCGCAGGAAGTCGTCACGCTCGCGGTCGGTAGGACGGTTGTCGTTGGCCGAGGCGTTGGCAATGCCGAAGAACGCCTTGAGCATCTGCTGTACCTGACGGCTCAGGCGCACGTTCTGGCGCGCATCGATCTGGGTGTCGAGCACGGCCTGGCCGAGCGAGGAGTACGAGCACGGGAAGCGCAGCTCGGTGTCGTCGCCGTAGTCCTGGGGCAGGCGCACAGTGTAGGAGCGGATCTTGTGCTGGTTCTGGTTGACCGCGATCGAACGCTTCTTGTTGGCGAAGTCCTGCGAGGTGAAGTCGGTGAACAGCACGTCCGAGAGCATCTCGTAGACGTCTTCCTGGTCGCTGGTCTTGGCCTGGGCGACGTTGCTGTTGTCGATGATGTAGACGTCATCGTACGGGCGGTTGTCGATGAACAGGTTGTCGGTGGCGTCCCAGTGCTTGACCAGGCGGTTGCCGCGCATGCTGGTTTCCAGCTCCATCAGCGCCGCGTAGCCGTTGGCCTGCACGCGCTCGGTGTTGTAGGCATGGAAGCCGCCGGGCAACACGAAGAACAGGTCGACCTTGCCGGCGATGTTGTGTTCCTTGAGGATCGCCTTGGCCAGGTAGCCCATGTCCAGGAACGAACCGGACCCGGTGCCGCCGGCCGCCGAGCCGCTGATGACGATGCGGATCTTGCCGGGGTCGATTTCCAGGCCGAGCTTCTTGAGCTTGTCGGCGTTGCCGCCGATGTTGGCCAGCAGGCGTCCGACCTTGTCGCGCAGCTTGTCGCGGATCACCGGGTACTTGTCGTAGAAGTACAGGCGCGACAGCGCACGGATCTGCCCGGCGCCCTTGGAGGGGTCGATGCCCAGGGCGCGGATCTTGTCCGGGGTCAGCGGGAACCATTCGGCCACTTCACGGTGGCGGTTGAGCTCGTCCATCGAGTGGGTGTACTTGCTCAGGTTGAGCGGCTCGATGATCTTCTCTTCGGAGGTGAAGGCCACTTGCTCGGCCAGCACGTCGGTCTTGATCGACTTGCCGTCCTGGGTGACTTCACCAGCATCCAGGTCGAAGTTGATGAACTGCACCAGGGGGAAGTCGGCAATCTGCTGCACCTGGTTGTTGCCGCCCCAGATGGCATTGAGAATGCGCCGGCGCAGGCGAATGTTGACCTTCATGCCGGTACCGCCCAGGGCGATGAACAGCGTCGGGTGGATCTTCTCGCTGACCATGTTCAGCGCTGCCGGGCCGGAAGGTTGTGCATTCTCGTTCATCTGAAACTCCATGAGCCCTGGCTGGGCTGGCCGAATCGGGTCGGCGGGCTAAATCCGTGGATCAAATTGAAGCGTCAGGCCAGGCCTGACGCGGGCAGTGCAGGCCGGGCTCAGCGCTTGGCCGAGAAGGTCATCAGCCAGGCCACCAGCGAAATGCCGGCCACGCCAGCCAGTGGTGCAAGGTACAGCGGGGTGAGGAACTGACCGGAGTTGATCACCGCCAGCACGGCCATGGCCGACACCAGCAGCAGGCCCAGGAACAGGAACCAGCCCGAGGCGTTGGCGCGGCTGGGGGCCACGCGCTCGCGCACGCGCCAGTTGGCGTAGGCGTTCTTGATCACGAAGAAGATCAGCGCCAGTACCACCAGCACGGCCACGCCGATCAGGGCGTCACGGCTGTCGACCTTTTTCGGGCCCAGGTCCATCAGCGGCGCCGGAACGCTCAGGGTGGAGGTGGTGGTGGCCGGTGCGGCGTCGTTTTCTACGGGGGCTGGCAGGGAGCTGGTCTGGGTCATGATCGGGGTCCTGGGTTATTTGAGGCGCACGGCGACGTCGGCGGCGAGTTTTTCGAGGGTGGCGCCGAACAGGCCGCGCTTTACGGTCGCGACCTTGTTCTGCCGGGCGTCATAGACGCTGGCGCTGCTGAACGGCTTGAGCGGGTATTGCTGGGCGATGCCTTCGACCATCACCGTGACCGGCTTCTTGCCGCCGATCAGGGCCTTGGCCAGCAACAGGCCGATCAACGCCAGCACCAGCAGGGCCAGCAGCAACAGCACCGGGCCCAGCGGGTAGCTGATCTGCAGCACAATCGGCAGGCGGGTAGCCGAAGCGCTGGCTTCGCTGGACGGCAGGAACACATCGGGCAGTGCATCGTTGGGGAACAGCTCGTTCATGCGCTCGATGAACTGCTGGGAAATCTGCAGTTGCTGCTCGCTCAGGCGCACTTCGATGGCCCCGGCACGCTGGTAGCCGCTGGACAGCAGCACTTCGCTGGACCACTGCGACGGCAGCGGCGGCAGTTGCAGGCTGATCGACAGCTCGTCGGAGCGGGCGCCGGGTTCGAGGTTCTCGATGCGGTCCATCGAGATCGCCGACTGCAGGGCTTCGCCGGGCATGTCCAGGCTCATCGCGACCTTGGCCGAGTGGATCTGGTAGGGGTTGAACTGGTTCTCGAAGCGGCCCAGCAACACCGCGGTCTTGGGCGAGCCGTCGACGTTGATGTTTAGCACCACGGTCTGCTGGTCGGGGGCCAGCTCTGCACTGACGTCGGGGGTGTCCTTGACGCCGGTCGGGATGAAGCGCACGGCGGCCTGGGTCAGCGGCTTGAGGCGTACACGCGCGTCGTTCAGCAGTTTGGCCAGGGCCGGCTGGGCCAGCACCTGTTCCAGCGCGGCACCGGCATTGGCGCCGTAGGCCAGGGCGTAGATCATCAGGCCGTTGGCTTCGAAGTTGCTGCTCTTGACCGGCATCTTCTGCGGGAAGGCGGCGATGCGGCTGATCACGTCTTCCTTGTGCAGCAGGTCGTAGAACTCGCGGTTCTTGAGCTGGGTCTCGCTGCTGTTGTTGGGGCTGTTCTTGTTGTTGGTGACGATCCAGATGATGCCTTCGCGCCCTTCCAGGCCGGTCTTGATCGCGGCCAGCAGGGCTTCCTTGAAGTCGGTGTCGGCATAGGCGCCACTGGCCTTGCGTGCCAGGGCCAGGGCATTGACGCTGTCGCCGAGCTTGGCGTGGGTGCCGGGGCCGCGGTAGGTCCATTGCGGCGAGGGGTGGCTGCTGTCGGCCTGGTTGAAGGCGCCGATCACCACTTCGCCGTTGCCGGCGGCGGTGGCGGCCAGTTGCGTGATCAGCGGTTTGAAGCCCGAAGCCGGGTCGAGGTAGAACGGCTCCATCCAGCCGGAGTTCTGTACCAGAAACACCTGGCGCAGCGGTTGCGCCTGGGCGCTCAGGCACACCAGGCTCAGGGCCAGCAGCAGGCCACGGCGCAGCAGACGGTTCATGCGTTCCATCGGTAGAGCGCTCCAGTCGAATCGATGTACAGCCACAGGGCGTTGTCGTGGAAGAACCACTGGGCGTTCCAGGGTTGGGCCACTTTGAGGGTGATGCTCAAGGGCGGCTGGCCCACGCGTTCCAGGCAGAACTGGCTGTCGATGGCCTGGTCGTTGCCGAAGAACTGTTGCAGGCTCGACGGCCACTCGACGCGCACCGACAGCAGGTACTGGCTGTCGATGAACTCGATGAAGGGGTAGACCACTTCGCGCCGGGTGGGGGTGTTGTCGACGTCGTGCTCGCCCCAGGGCGCATCCAGGCGCACGTTGAACATGTAGTTCAGGTGCCCGGTGCTCAGGCGCGAGCCTTTGACTTCCTTGCGTTCGTCCGAGTCCAGGCGCAGGCAGTACTGCTCGCTGCCCTCGAACAGTTGCTGCCAGATGCCGTAGCCGTTGACGAACGGCGGGCCGTATTCGGGGCGGGCCTGGGCACCGGAGGGCCAGCTCAGCCACTGGGCGTCCAGCTGTGCGCCGAGCTTGACGCTGAGGTAGCCGTGGGCGCCGATCCACAGCAGGCGCCGCGAGGCCGGGTCGCGCAGTGGCGCGGACAGGCCCTGCAGGTGCGCCGGGTTGGCGTGGGCGATGGGGTGCAGGGTCCACTGTTCATTGTGGCGTGCCACCAGGCTGAAGCTGCCGTCGGGCATCTGCTGCGGGATCAGTACCTGGTCGTCGAGATCGCCGGGGGCGGCGATGGCACGGCCCGGGCAGCGGTCGACATGGTAGCGGCCATCGAGCGGGTCGACGCGCACCTCGGTGGCACCCTCGTCACAGGCCAGCAGCAGGCGTTGCTGTTCGCCCACCTCGCGCAGGCTCACGCCCCACGCCCAGCTGGGCAGGCTGCAACGGCCGATCGGGGTGCTGTGCGGCAACAGCGCCGCCCACTCCTGGGCCTGGCGCTGCCAGCGGAACAGGCTGCCGTCGCGGGCCAGCGCAAACAGCGCCTCGCGATGACCGCCCAGGTTGGCGACGAGAAAATTCAAGCCGTTCTTGCGTGGCAGCTGGTCGTACTTGTGCGCGGTGTTCAGGCTGCGCGGGGTGGCGCCGTCCAGCTTGCGGTACAGCGCGGCGAGGGTGTGTTCGGCACCGTCGAGCCGGCAACTGCCCTCCACCACCCGGCGTCCGCTGCCGTTGCCATAGGGCGGCAACCAGCGTTGCTGGCGGTCGAAGCGCACGGGTGTGAGGGCTGTACCGGTCTGCGGGCAATGGCGGAAGCTGGCCGGCAGCCAGCCCTGCGCACCGGGCGCCTGCTGCGCACCGACGAGAAAGTCCAGGTCGGGCTGCGCGTCTTCCAGCGCCTTGCCGGCGACGTGGGTCAGGGAGAACCTGCCATGGGCATCCTGCAACCAGCGTTGCCCATCCAGCGACCACTCGTACTCGCGGTCGTCTCCGACTACGTCCATATAATCCCACCATGCCAACGGTCGTCCGTGCGCGGCAGTGCCTGCTTGAGGTCAGGCCGTCACGTCGAAAGAAAGAGGTTCTGCGAAATGTCCCGGCGCCTTTCGGCGGGGCGCAATGGCAGCCAAATGCCATTTTTCAAGCGGCGAAATAGTGGCACAGGCAGTTACAAAGTCAACTACCGACTCAGGGCAATTGCAGCCCGCCCGCGGCCTTGTGCAATGCGCGCAGGTGTTCGCCGAGCTGCTTGAGGTTGGCTTCGACGGCGGCGATTTCGGCGGCGCGCTCGGGGCCGAGCAAGGCGCGTACTTCCTTGTCCAGGTCGCCGGTCAGGCGCTGCAGTTGCTGCTGGCGCTGGCTGCTGGCCTGCTCCAGCTGCTGGCGTTCGCTGGCCTGGGGCAGCCCGTAGCCGCTGCCGCTCAGCAGTTCGGCCGGTTTGCTGAGAAAGCCGCTGTTGGCGAGGATCTGCTGCAGGGTGCTGTTGGCCTGGGCCACGTTGGTGTCGTTGAGCTCGCGACCGCTGAGGTAGCGCTGCTTGACCTCGTCCTGGGCCAGCAGCAGCTGGCGGCGCAGGCCGGCCTGTTCCAGCAGCAACAAGGCCGCGCTGGTGCGCAGGTCGGCCTGGGCGAACCATTGCTGGCGCTGGGCGGGTGGCTGTTCGAGCCAGGCCTCCACGCTGGCCTGCGGCACCGGCAGGTGCTGCTTGAGCACCTGGAACATGGCCTGGTAGCGGTCGCGGTAGGAGTCGAAGCGGTAGCCCAGGCGCAAGGCTTCGCGCGGGTCGTCGAGCACGCTCATGTCGGCCAGGCCACGACCCTGCAGCACCTCGAGCAGGCCATTGGGCATGATGCTGTCGAGCCCGGCCAGGCGCGGGTTGCCGGTGCCGCTGCGCAGCAGCTTGAGGGTTTCGACCGCGCAGTTGTTGGACAGGAAGTAATAGTGGCCGTCGTAGTTCCAGTGCATCTCGGCAGCCTGGCGCACCAGGTCTTCGATTTCGTCCCGGTCGAGCTTGAGCGGGATCGAAGCCAGGCTGCGCAGTTCGGTCTTGGTGTACTCGTCGATCACCTGTGCCAGTGGCAGCACGAACAGGCGCGAGGGGTAGGCGCCGGTCAGGCCGTCCCAGCTCGATAGCTGCACGTCGTTGACGAAGGCACGGTACGAGAGCACCAGGTGCTGGTCCAGGTCCAGGCGGCAGTCCGGACCGCGTGGGCGCCCCGGCGCGCAGATCACCAGGCGCAGCATGCTGTGGCCCCAGCGGCTGACCCAGTTCTGGTTGGCTTCGGCCAGCAGGAAGTCCACGGCGTACACGCGTTCGGGGTCGACCTGGCCCAGCGGCTGCTTGTCGAAGTCGTTGCCGGCGTTGAGGAACGGCAGCCCCGGCGCGCACTCGGCAACGGCAGGCGCCCAGTCGAAATGCTCGCGCAGGTACTTGTAGAGGGCCGGGCGGCGACAGGCGTAGCTCGGGTCGAGGAGGAAGTACTCCATGTTGACCGCGATGAATTCCTTGGGGCTGCTCAGCTCGTAGCTGTCCGGGGTGCGTGCGATCTGGCGGTTGTGCTGTTCGCGCTCGCCACGCCGGCCCACGTATTGCGGCCAGCCGGCGAGGTCGAGCAGGCGCGGGTCGTCGCTGAGGGTGAAGCGGCGTTCGGTCTGGCCGCGGCATTCATCGGGCAGCCCCACCTTGCCCAGGCTGGTGTTCTGGCGCACGCAGCGGCTGATCAGCCGGCGCTCGGGCGCTGGCCACAGGCGGGCGCGGTCATACAGGTGAGTGAGCTCGTGGAGAACGGTGGCCAGCAGCTCCTGGCGCACCGTGCCATGCGGCCGACCGGTCTGCGCGGTGGCAGCGCTGCCATCGGTGAGGCCCGGCAGCAGGCGCCGGTTGAGCTCCAGGCTCGATACCAGCGACGCCTGGCCATAGGCGTCTTCGGGCATGCGGGTGGTCCAGAAGACGTCGACGCGGCGGTCCAGCTCAGCCTTCAAGCGTGGCGGCAGGGCCTGCAGGGCTTCGTCGAGCAATGCCTGGCTGGCCCGCTGCTGTTGCGGGTCGAGGCCGTCTGCCTGCAGGTGCAGTTGCAGGTCGGCCAGCGCAGGGGCGCCGAGCAGCGTCAGTACGCAGCCCAACAGCCAGGCAAGGGGTTTCACAGCGACAGGATGGCTTCGGCCAGCACCTGGTCGCTGGCGTCGCGTGCTTCGGGGACGCGCTGGCGCAGGGTATCGAAGGCAGCTTCCAGTTGCGCGCCACGGATATCGCCACGGCTGGCGACGAAGCTGGCGGCATCGTCACGGGCCTCGCGCACGACCTTGGAGTCGCGGATCGAGGTGGTGGTGTCGGAGGTGAAGTCGATCGAGCGGCCAAAGGCACGCACGATGATATTGCTGGTGGCCACCAGGGTTTGTGCCTGGACCACGTCGGCCAGCAGCATCAGGCCGAGGGTGGCGGCAATCAGCGGTTTACGCATGGAGCATCTCCGGAAAATCGGTTGTGATCATTGGACGAGAATTGCCTGCGCCAGTTCAAGGTCGCTGGCATGAAGTTCGGGGGTGTGCTGGCGCAGTGCGTTCAGGGCGGCTTCCAGCTGTGCGCCACGCAGGGCGCCGTCGCTGGCGACGAAGGCGGCGGCATCGTCGTGGGCGGCCAGGATCAGCTTGCGATCGAACGGGGCGGTGGTCACCTTGCTGGTGGCGTAGCCCGCAATCACAAGGCTTTGAGTGGTCAGGTCGAAGGCCTGGGCGGCAGTCGACGCGCAGAGTGCGAGCAGCAGCGGTAGCAAATAACGCATGAGGTCTGGTTGGCTGTGAAATCAGGCGGCAAGGCTATCCCAATGCGCGGGTGGGGACCAGCGCAGGGTACCCGGCTTTTACACGTTGTTACGTGTACCGGGCCCTTGCGCGGTTCAGATGGCCAGGATCGCCTGGGCCAGTTGGGCGTCGGAAGCCTGCAGGGTCGGGGCCTGCTGGCGGATGTGGGCGAAGGCGCTTTCCAGTTTCACACCGCGGATGGCGCCCTGGCTGGCGACGAAGCTGGCGGCGTCGTCACGGGCGGCGCGCACGATCTTGTCATCGCGCAGCGATGAGGAGGCATCGGAGGTCGCGTTGGTGGAGGCGGCAACGCCACGCACCACGGTATCGGTGGTGACCACGAAGCTGGATGCGTGGGCAGTGGAGGCCAGGGCCAGCAGCATTGCGGCGCCAAGCAGGCGGGTACGGGACATGGTCGATCTCCTGAATATGGGCCCGGCTATTATGCAGCAGGTGGTGCAGTGGCGTCTGCTTTGCCGGCTCCTGCAGCGCAGCTATACGATTGTACTGGTGATATTTTGGTTTATAAAAACTGTACTGGTATTGGGTTCGAATGCTCTGGCACGGGCCTTTCAAACAAAAAAACCCGTCAGCAGTCACCTGCGACGGGTTTTTGAATTTGGGGTGCCAGCGTTGGCCGGCGGGCCCTGCATCAACGCCAGAAAGGCTTGCTCAGCTCTTCGTAACGTTGCGCTTCGCTGATACCGGCATCAGCCAGCAGACGCGAGTCCAGGCGAGCCAGTTGGTGGCGGCTGGCGATGCGGCGTTGCCACAGCATCAGGTTGGCCAGCAGGCGCAGTGGCAGCGAACCCTGGGATTGTTGAGCGTTGTTTTCAAAAGCCAGATCGGAACTGAGTGTACGTTCCATGGTGTCATCCTTCCGCTTGTGGCGGCATTAGGTAGTGATTTAACTGATGCCAATGATCCTCCTGTGTCGTCCATAACAGTAGATACAGTTCACCTGCATTGTGATGGGCCAGTTAACTGTTTATGCAGACTGTTGCACTCGGATTGGACGCAACTGTACTGGTCCGCACTGAAATGGTGCAATTTAGGGTCAATGAGGGGATTTTGCGTAGGAAGGTACCGTCAAAACACCGGTACAGTAGAACAGTTTGTGTAACGGTTGAGCCGGGCAACTGTACAGCCGGTGCGCATTGCGCGCCACCGGCTGTACAGGGACGGCTTCAGCTGGCCAGCATGCGCCCGGTTTCTTCCAGGTTTTCATGCCACTGCAGGGCTTCGCGCAGGATGTGCGGGGTGTGCCCACCCTTTTCGCAGGCGCGGGTGAAGTAGTCGTTCAGTGCGTCGCGGTAGTCCGGGTGCACACAGTTGTCGATGATCACCCGGGCGCGCTCGCGCGGCGCCAGGCCACGCAGGTCGGCCAGGCCCTGCTCGGTGACGAGGATGTCCACGTCGTGCTCGGTGTGGTCCACATGGCTGACCATCGGTACCACGCTGGAGATCGCGCCGCCCTTGGCGATGGACTTGGTGACGAAGATGGCCAGGTGCGCGTTGCGCGCGAAGTCGCCCGAGCCACCGATGCCGTTCATCATGCGCGTGCCGCACACGTGGGTGGAGTTGACGTTGCCGTACAGGTCGAACTCCAGTGCGGTGTTGATGCCGATGATGCCCAGGCGCCGTACCACTTCAGGGTGGTTGGAGATTTCCTGCGGACGCAGTACCAGCTTGTCCTTGTAGCGCTCCAGGTTGCCGAACACGTCGGCGTTGCGACGGGTCGACAGGGTGATGGAACTGCCCGAGGCAAAGCTCAGCTTGCCGGCGTCGATCAGATCGAAGGTCGAGTCCTGCAGCACTTCGGAGTACATGGTCAGGTCTTCGAACGGCGAGTCGATCAGACCGCACATCACCGCGTTGGCGATGCTGCCGATGCCGGCCTGCAGTGGGCCGAGCTTGTTGGTCATGCGCCCGGCGTCGACTTCCTGCTTGAGGAAGTTGATCAGGTGGTTGGCGATACCCTGGGTTTCGTCGTCCGGCGGCAATACGGTGGACGGCGAGTCCGCCTGCTCGGTGATGACGATGCCGACGATCTTGGCCGGGTCGATCGGGATCGCGGTGCTGCCGATGCGGTCATCGACTTTCACCAGCGGGATCGGCGTGCGGGTCGGCCGGTAGGTCGGGATATAGATGTCATGCAGGCCTTCGAGGTTGGCGTTGTGCGCCATGTTGATCTCGACGATGACCTGCTTGGCGAAAATGGCGAAGCTGGCCGAGTTGCCCACGGAGGTGGTCGGCACGATGTGGCCGTCTTCGGTGATCGCGACCGCTTCGATGACCGCGATGTCCGGCAGCTTGAGCTGCTGGTTGCGCAGTTGCTCGACGGTTTCCGACAGGTGCTGGTCGATGAACATCACCTTGCCGTCGTTGATGGCCTTGCGCAGGGTGCTGTCGACCTGGAACGGCATGCGACGGGCCAGCACACCGGCTTCGGTCAGCTGCTTGTCGAGGTCGTTGCCCAGGCTGGCGCCGGTCATCAGGCTGATTTTCAGCGGCGACAGCTTGGCTCGCTCGGCCAGTGCGTGGGGCACGGCCTTGGCTTCGCCGGCACGGGTGAAACCGCTCATGCCGACGGTCATGCCGTCCTCGATCAAACCTGCGGCATCGGCCGCACTCATTACCTTGCTGTGCAAAGAGGACAAGCGAATACGATCACGGTACATGGATTATTATCTCGGGCTACTAAAGCTAGATGCGCAGTCTATTGATTTCGCCTGTCGGCGTCCCGCGACCAAGGTCGAATGCGAAGGCCTGAAGTAGAGCCTTCTGTCGGCTGGGCGGGCATTAAAAAGCCCCAGCCGGTACCGCGCTGGGGCTATTTGTCACAGCCTTTTCAAGGGCTTATTCCACGGCTTTGACCATGTCTTCGATGACCTTCTTGGCATCGCCGAACACCATCATGGTCTTGTCCAAGTAGAACAGTTCGTTGTCCAGGCCGGCATAGCCGCTGGCCATGGAGCGCTTGTTGACGATGATGGTCTTGGCCTTGAAGGCTTCGAGGATCGGCATGCCGGCAATCGGCGACTTGGGATCGTTCTTGGCCGCCGGGTTGACCACGTCGTTGGCACCGAGCACCAGTACCACGTCGGCCTGGCCGAACTCGGAGTTGATGTCGTCCATCTCGAACACCTGGTCGTAGGGCACTTCGGCCTCGGCCAGCAGCACGTTCATGTGCCCGGGCATGCGCCCCGCCACCGGGTGGATCGCGTACTTCACGGTCACGCCGTTGTGGGTGAGCTTTTCGGTCAGTTCCTTGAGCGCATGCTGCGCACGGGCCACCGCCAGGCCGTAGCCGGGCACGATGATCACGGTGTCGGCGTTGCTCAGCAGGAAGGTGGCGTCGTCGGCCGAACCGGATTTCACCGGGCGCGCCTCCTTGGCACCGGCCGGGCCGGCCGCTTCTGCAGCGCCGCCGAAGCCGCCGAGGATCACGTTGAAGAACGAACGGTTCATCGCCTTGCACATGATGTACGAGAGGATCGCGCCGCTCGAACCCACCAGCGAACCGGCAATGATCAGCATCGAGTTGTTCAGCGAGAAGCCGATGCCCGCCGCTGCCCAGCCCGAATAACTGTTGAGCATCGAGACCACCACCGGCATGTCGGCGCCGCCGATCGGGATGATGATCAGTACACCCATCACGAAGGCCAGGGCCAGCATCAGGGCGAAGGCGGTCAGGTTGCCGGTGAAGGTGAAGATCAGACCCAGGGCGATGGTGGCCAGGCCCAGCACCAGGTTGAGCTTGTGCTGGCCGCTGAACTGTACCGGCGCGCCCTGGAACAGGCGGAACTTGTACTTGCCCGACAGCTTGCCGAAAGCGATGACCGAACCCGAAAAGGTGATCGCACCAATGGCGGCGCCAAGGAACAGCTCCAGGCGGTTGCCGACCGGAATCGGGTCGCTGATGCTGGCCACGATGCCCAGCGACTGTGGTTCGACCACGGCAGCGATGGCGATGAACACGGCCGCCAGGCCGATCATGCTGTGCATGAAGGCGACCAGTTCCGGCATCTTGGTCATTTCGACGCGTTTGGCCATGATCGAGCCGGCAGTGCCGCCCACCAGCAGGCCGACGATCACGTAGCCGATGCCGTCGGTGGCCAGCTGCGCGCCCAGTTTGTAGATCAGGCCGACGGTGGTGATCACCGCCAGGGCCATGCCGAGCATGCCGAACAGGTTGCCGCGCCGCGAGGTGGTCGGGTGCGACAGGCCCTTGAGCGCCTGGATGAAGCACACCGAGGCGACAAGGTAGAGCAGGGTTACCAGGTTCATGCTCATGTTTACTTCTTCCCCTCAGCCTTCGCGGCCTTTTTCTTGAACATCTCCAGCATGCGCCGGGTGACGAGGAAACCGCCGAACACGTTGACCGCTGCCAGGGCCACCGCCAGGGTGCCCATGGTCTTGCCGAGCGGGGTCACGGTCAGCGCGGCGGCCAGCATGGCGCCGACGATGACGATGGCGGAGATGGCGTTGGTGACCGCCATCAGCGGGGTGTGCAGCGCCGGGGTCACGTTCCATACCACGTGGTAGCCCACATAGATGGCCAGCACGAAGATGATCAGGTTGTAGACGCCGTGAGAGATCAGCATGTCTTCCATTGTCTGGCTCCTTATCCGTTCTTGCGGATGACCTGGCCGTCGCGGCACATCAGGCACGCGGCGACGATGTCGTCTTCGAGGTTGATCGTGAGGGCGCCGTCCTTGTCGAACAGCAGCTTCATGAAGTCGAGCAGGTTGCGTGCATACAGGGCCGAGGCGTCCGCACCGACCTGGGCTGGCAGGTTGGTGGGGCCGACGATGGTCACGCCGTTCTCGATCACCACCTGGTCGGCCACGGTCAGCGGGCAGTTGCCGCCCTGCGCGGCGGCGAGGTCGATGACCACCGAGCCCGGCTTCATCTGCGCGACGGTTTCGGCGCTGAGCAGGGTCGGTGCCTTGCGCCCGGGGATCAGCGCGGTGGTGATGACGATGTCGGCCTGTCTGGCGCGTTCGTGCACGGCCTGGGCCTGACGCTGCATCCAGCTGGCGGGCATGGGCCGCGCGTAGCCGCCGACGCCTTCGGCGCACTCGCGTTCCTCATCGGTTTCATACGGCACGTCGATGAACTTGGCGCCGAGCGATTCGATCTGCTCCTTTACCGCCGGGCGCACGTCCGAGGCCTCGATCACCGCACCCAGGCGCTTGGCCGTGGCGATGGCCTGCAGGCCGGCCACACCGGCGCCCAGGATGAGCACGCGGGCAGCCTTCACGGTGCCTGCGGCAGTCATCAGCATCGGCATGAAGCGTGGGTAGTGATGCGCGGCCAGCAGCACGGCCTTGTAGCCGGCGATGTTGGCCTGCGATGACAGCACGTCGAGGCTCTGCGCGCGGGAGGTGCGCGGCGCGGCTTCGAGAGCGAAGGCGGTGATCCCGCGTTCGGCCATCCTGGCAATCACGTCATTGTTGAACGGGTTGAGCATGCCCACCAGAACGGTGCCGCTGTTGATCTGGCCCAGTTCGCTTTCGTTGGGCGCCACAACCTTGAGTACAAGCTGTGCGCCAAACGCATCGGCAGCGCTGCCGATGGTCGCGCCTGCTGCTTCATAGGCACTGTCGGGCACGCTGGCATTGACGCCCGCGCCACGTTGCACAGTGACCTGATGACCCTGGCCGATCAGTTTCTTGATGGTTTCGGGGGTGGCAGCGACACGTGTCTCGCCCGTCTGCGTTTCGAGAGGAACACCAATGTGCACGTCAATTTCTCCTGCGTGATCTTTTGTTGGTAAACCAGCGCACTGCGGATGGTGCGTCTGGGGCGGCCGATCAGCACGATCCCGCCCTGAATCCGGGCGGGGCGCGGCATTTTGCAGGCGATCCTGAATCGCTTCAACCGGTTCTGAAGGGTGACGAACGATAAACTACAAGTCACCCTGTGACCGAATGTCGCAATAAACGGCCTGAAGCCCGCGAACCGTGGGCTTCAGGGACATTACGCAAAATTTGAAATTTTTTCAGACAAATTTCGCGAAAGCGCATTTGTGCACAGGTTTTATGTCGCGAAGGCCCCGTAAACAGCAGGGTTAAGGGGTGTTTTGGCGTGCACCGGAACAGTCTGCTCATTTGCGACATTTTCGTATATCTGTAGGGCTCGATATTTGCTGACTACGGGGTCAACAAACCGCTCTGATCCTTGTGCTGCGCGGTATAGCGCTGGGCCTCGGCTACCAGCCAGTCGCGAAAAGCACGCAGTGAGGCGGATTCCACCTTGCGCTCCGGGATCATCAGGTAATACGCCTTGATGCTCGACAGCGCATGCGGGTTGGCAATCACCAGCCTGCCCTCCCCCAGTTCATGCTGGATGAGAAAGGGCGGGATCAACGCCACGCCCATCTCGTGCATGGCGGCCTGGGCCAACATCGAGAATAGCTCATAGCGCGGGCCGGTCATGTCGCGGGCAACGTTCATTTCCAGGCTGTTGAACCACTGGCGCCAGGCATAGGGTCGGGTGGTCTGCTGCAGCAGCGGCAGTTGCGCGAGGCCCTCGGCGCTAAGGCTAGCCTGCCCTGCCAGCAAGGCCGGGCTGCACACCGGCACGGGGTTCTCGCCCATCAGGCGGTGGGACTGGGTACCCGACCAGTCGGCGTCGCCAAAATAGATGGCGGCGTCGAAGTGGGTGTCGGCGAAAAGGAACGGACGGGTGCGGTTGGTCAGGTTGACGGTGACTTCGGGGTGCAGGCGCTGAAAGTCCTTCAGTCGCGGCAGCAGCCATTGCGTGCCGAAGGTCGGTACCAGGGCCAGTTCGATCACGTTGGCGCCCTGCTGGCCCATCACCGACAGGGTATCGCGCTCCACCGCGTCCAGCTGGGTGGCGACGCGGCGGCTATAGGACAGGCCGGCTTCGGTGAGCTTCACGCCACGGCGCGAGCGTCGAAACAGCTCCACATTCAGAAACTCCTCCAGCCCGCCCACCTGTCGGCACACCGCGCCCTGGGTCAGGGAGAGCTCCTGGGCCGCCTTGGTAAAGCTTTCGTGGCGGGCTGCAGCCTCGAAGCACACCAGGGCCGTGGTGCTGGGGATCTTGCGCCGCATATACGTCAACCTCACTAATCAGTCGTAAAAATGGCCGTTGGTGCCGTTACGAAGTGAGAAATTATCACAAGACTATGCGCAATCCTCGTTTGTCGCCACGCCCGTTACGGCCTAGGATCAACCCACGACAAAACGTTTCCGAGGATTCGCACATGGCTGGCAAGGCAAGCTTCAACTGGATCGACCCGCTGCTGCTCGATCAGCAGCTCACCGAAGAAGAGCGCATGGTGCGTGACAGCGCGTTCCACTTCGCCCAGGACAAGCTCGCCCCGCGTGTGCTCGAAGCCTTCCGCCATGAGCAGACCGACCCGGCGATCTTCCGTGAAATGGGCGAGGTTGGCCTGCTGGGTGCGACGATCCCCGAGCAGTACGGTGGCAGCGGCCTCAACTATGTGTGCTACGGCCTGATTGCCCGTGAAGTGGAGCGTATCGACTCCGGCTATCGCTCAATGATGAGTGTGCAGTCTTCGCTGGTGATGGTGCCGATCAACGAATTCGGTACCGAGGCGCAGAAGCAGAAGTACCTGCCCAAGCTGGCCAGCGGCGAGTGGATCGGCTGCTTCGGCCTCACCGAGCCCAACCATGGCTCCGACCCGGGCTCGATGATCACCCGCGCCAGGAGCGTCGACGGTGGCTATCGCCTGAGCGGCAGCAAGATGTGGATCACCAACAGCCCGATCGCTGACGTGTTCGTGGTGTGGGCCAAGGACGATGCGGGCGACATTCGCGGCTTCGTGCTGGAGAAAGGCTGGGAAGGCCTGAGTGCCCCGGCGATTCACGGCAAGGTCGGCCTGCGTGCCTCGATCACCGGCGAGATCGTGATGGACAACGTGTTCGTGCCTGAAGAAAACATCTTCCCGGATGTACGTGGCCTGAAGGGCCCGTTCACCTGCCTCAACTCGGCGCGCTACGGCATCTCCTGGGGCGCCCTGGGTGCAGCGGAAGCCTGCTGGCACACCGCGCGCCAATACACCCTGGACCGTCAGCAGTTCGGCCGCCCGTTGGCCGCCAACCAGCTGATCCAGAAGAAGCTGGCCGACATGCAGACCGAGATCACCCTGGCCCTGCAAGGTTGCCTGCGCCTGGGCCGCATGAAGGATGAAGGCACTGCTGCGGTCGAGATCACCTCGATCATGAAGCGCAACTCCTGCGGCAAGGCGCTGGACATCGCCCGCCTGGCCCGCGACATGCTGGGCGGCAATGGTATCTCCGACGAGTTCGGCGTGGCCCGCCACTTGGTCAACCTCGAGGTGGTCAACACCTATGAAGGTACCCATGACGTGCATGCGCTGATTCTGGGGCGTGCGCAAACCGGTCTGCAGGCTTTCTATTAATAAGGAGCCAGCCCATGGGCGCGCTATCTCATCTGCGGGTGCTGGATCTGTCGCGAGTGCTGGCCGGACCGTGGTCCGGACAGATCCTCGCGGACCTGGGGGCCGAGGTGATCAAGGTCGAGCGTCCCGGGGCGGGCGACGACACGCGCGCCTGGGGCCCGCCGTTTCTCAAGGACGCCTATGGCGAGAACACCAGTGAGGCGGCCTACTACCTTTCGGCCAACCGCAACAAGCAGTCGGTCACCATCGACTTCACCCAGCCCGAAGGCCAGCAACTGGTACGCGAGCTGGCGGCCAAGTCCGACATCCTGATCGAGAACTTCAAGGTTGGCGGGCTGGCGGCCTACGGGCTGGACTACGAAAGCCTGCGGGCGATCAACCCGCGGCTTATCTATTGCTCGATCACCGGCTTCGGCCAGACCGGACCCTACGCCAAGCGTGCCGGTTATGACTTCATGATCCAGGGCCTGGGTGGCCTGATGAGCCTTACCGGCCGCCCGGAGGGTGAGGACGGTGCGGGGCCGGTGAAGGTCGGGGTGGCGTTGACCGATATTCTCACCGGGCTGTATTCGACGGTGGCGATATTGGCCGCCCTCGCCCACCGGGATCACGATGGCGGCGGGCAACACATCGACATGGCGTTGCTGGATGTGCAGGTGGCTTGCCTGGCCAACCAGGCGATGAACTACCTGACCACGGGTGTTGCGCCGCGTCGCCTGGGTAATGCGCACCCGAACATCGTGCCTTACCAGGATTTTCCTACCGCCGATGGCGACTTCATCCTGACCGTGGGTAACGACGGGCAGTTTCGCAAGTTCGCCGAGGTGGCCGGCCAGCCGCAGTGGGCGGATGACCCGCGGTTTGCCACTAATAAACTGCGTGTTGCCAACCGCGCCGAGCTGATCCCGCTGATTCGCCAGGCCACGGTGTTCAAGACTACCGCCGAGTGGGTCAGCCAGCTGGAGCAGGCGGGTGTACCGTGCGGGCCGATCAACGACCTGGCGCAGAT
>NZ_CP187958.1:527500-2095000 GCF_049942755.1 Pseudomonas palmensis | reverse complement strand
CTGCCTTGCACGCAGGAGGTCAGCGGTTCGATCCCGCTTGGCTCCACCACCCCGCTTGCCAGTTTGTCAAAGCTTAGAAATGAATATTCGCGTCGAATATTGATTTCTGAACTTTATCAGAATCGTTCTTTAAAAATTTGGGTATGTGATAGAAAGATAGACTGGACAGCACTTTCACTGGTGTGTGTTCAGGCTAAGGTAAAATTTGTGAGTAATTACAAGTTTTCGGCGAATGTTGTCTTCACAGTATAACCAGATTGCTTGGGGTTATATGGTCAAGTGAAGAAGCGCATACGGTGGATGCCTTGGCAGTCAGAGGCGATGAAAGACGTGGTAGCCTGCGATAAGCTTCGGGGAGTCGGCAAACAGACTTTGATCCGGAGATCTCTGAATGGGGGAACCCACCTGGCATAAGTCAGGTATCTTGTACTGAATACATAGGTGCAAGAGGCGAACCAGGGGAACTGAAACATCTAAGTACCCTGAGGAAAAGAAATCAACCGAGATTCCCTTAGTAGTGGCGAGCGAACGGGGACTAGCCCTTAAGTGGCTTTGAGATTAGCGGAACGCTCTGGAAAGTGCGGCCATAGTGGGTGATAGCCCTGTACGCGAAAATCTCTTAGTCATGAAATCGAGTAGGACGGAGCACGAGAAACTTTGTCTGAATATGGGGGGACCATCCTCCAAGGCTAAATACTACTGACTGACCGATAGTGAACCAGTACCGTGAGGGAAAGGCGAAAAGAACCCCGGAGAGGGGAGTGAAATAGATCCTGAAACCGTATGCGTACAAGCAGTGGGAGCCTACTTTGTTAGGTGACTGCGTACCTTTTGTATAATGGGTCAGCGACTTATATTCAGTGGCGAGCTTAACCGAATAGGGGAGGCGTAGCGAAAGCGAGTCTTAATAGGGCGTTTAGTCGCTGGGTATAGACCCGAAACCGGGCGATCTATCCATGGGCAGGTTGAAGGTTAGGTAACACTGACTGGAGGACCGAACCGACTACCGTTGAAAAGTTAGCGGATGACCTGTGGATCGGAGTGAAAGGCTAATCAAGCTCGGAGATAGCTGGTTCTCCTCGAAAGCTATTTAGGTAGCGCCTCATGTATCACTGTAGGGGGTAGAGCACTGTTTCGGCTAGGGGGTCATCCCGACTTACCAAACCGATGCAAACTCCGAATACCTACAAGTGCCGAGCATGGGAGACACACGGCGGGTGCTAACGTCCGTCGTGAAAAGGGAAACAACCCAGACCGTCAGCTAAGGTCCCAAAGTTATGGTTAAGTGGGAAACGATGTGGGAAGGCTTAGACAGCTAGGAGGTTGGCTTAGAAGCAGCCACCCTTTAAAGAAAGCGTAATAGCTCACTAGTCGAGTCGGCCTGCGCGGAAGATGTAACGGGGCTCAAACCATACACCGAAGCTACGGGTATCACTTAGGTGATGCGGTAGAGGAGCGTTCTGTAAGCCTGTGAAGGTGAGTTGAGAAGCTTGCTGGAGGTATCAGAAGTGCGAATGCTGACATGAGTAACGACAATGGGAGTGAAAAACTCCCACGCCGAAAGACCAAGGTTTCCTGCGCAACGTTAATCGACGCAGGGTTAGTCGGTCCCTAAGGCGAGGCTGAAAAGCGTAGTCGATGGAAAACAGGTTAATATTCCTGTACTTCTGGTTATTGCGATGGAGGGACGGAGAAGGCTAGGCCAGCTTGGCGTTGGTTGTCCAAGTTTAAGGTGGTAGGCTGAGATCTTAGGTAAATCCGGGA
Organism: Pseudomonas palmensis; assembly: GCF_049942755.1. NCBI lineage: Bacteria > Pseudomonadati > Pseudomonadota > Gammaproteobacteria > Pseudomonadales > Pseudomonadaceae > Pseudomonas > Pseudomonas palmensis. The sequence goes on along the minus strand of NZ_CP187958.1, from coordinate 2,093,236 downwards.
TCTTAAGGCCGAGAGCTGATGACGAGTTGCCATTAGGCGACGAAGTGGTTGATGCCATGCTTCCAAGAAAAGCTTCTAAGCTTCAGGTAACCAGGAACCGTACCCCAAACCGACACAGGTGGTTGGGTAGAGAATACCAAGGCGCTTGAGAGAACTCGGGTGAAGGAACTAGGCAAAATGGCACCGTAACTTCGGGAGAAGGTGCGCCGGTGAGGGTGAAGGACTTGCTCCGTAAGCTCATGCCGGTCGAAGATACCAGGCCGCTGCGACTGTTTATTAAAAACACAGCACTCTGCAAACACGAAAGTGGACGTATAGGGTGTGACGCCTGCCCGGTGCCGGAAGGTTAATTGATGGGGTTAGCTAACGCGAAGCTCTTGATCGAAGCCCCGGTAAACGGCGGCCGTAACTATAACGGTCCTAAGGTAGCGAAATTCCTTGTCGGGTAAGTTCCGACCTGCACGAATGGCGTAACGATGGCGGCGCTGTCTCCACCCGAGACTCAGTGAAATTGAAATCGCTGTGAAGATGCAGTGTATCCGCGGCTAGACGGAAAGACCCCGTGAACCTTTACTATAGCTTTGCACTGGACTTTGAATTTGCTTGTGTAGGATAGGTGGGAGGCTTTGAAGCGTGGACGCCAGTCTGCGTGGAGCCATCCTTGAAATACCACCCTGGCAACTTTGAGGTTCTAACTCAGGTCCGTTATCCGGATCGAGGACAGTGTATGGTGGGTAGTTTGACTGGGGCGGTCTCCTCCTAAAGAGTAACGGAGGAGTACGAAGGTGCGCTCAGACCGGTCGGAAATCGGTCGTAGAGTATAAAGGCAAAAGCGCGCTTGACTGCGAGACAGACACGTCGAGCAGGTACGAAAGTAGGTCTTAGTGATCCGGTGGTTCTGTATGGAAGGGCCATCGCTCAACGGATAAAAGGTACTCCGGGGATAACAGGCTGATACCGCCCAAGAGTTCATATCGACGGCGGTGTTTGGCACCTCGATGTCGGCTCATCACATCCTGGGGCTGAAGCCGGTCCCAAGGGTATGGCTGTTCGCCATTTAAAGTGGTACGCGAGCTGGGTTTAGAACGTCGTGAGACAGTTCGGTCCCTATCTGCCGTGGACGTTTGAGATTTGAGAGGGGCTGCTCCTAGTACGAGAGGACCGGAGTGGACGAACCTCTGGTGTTCCGGTTGTCACGCCAGTGGCATTGCCGGGTAGCTATGTTCGGAAGAGATAACCGCTGAAAGCATCTAAGCGGGAAACTTGCCTCAAGATGAGATCTCACTGGAGCCTTGAGCTCCCTGAAGGGCCGTCGAAGACTACGACGTTGATAGGTTGGGTGTGTAAGCGCTGTGAGGCGTTGAGCTAACCAATACTAATTGCCCGTGAGGCTTGACCATATAACACCCAAGCAATTTGCGTCGAAAGGCCAGATTGCGGTGTTGTGAAGACACAGTAAGCCGAAGATTTGTAACTCACGAACATCACATACCCGATTCGCTGGAGTGTCTGAACTAGACCTTCTGGCAACAGAATTTCTTGACGACCATAGAGCATTGGAACCACCTGATCCCATCCCGAACTCAGTAGTGAAACGATGCATCGCCGATGGTAGTGTGGGGTTTCCCCATGTGAGAGTAGGTCATCGTCAAGATTAAATTCCGAAACCCCTATCTGCATCTGCAGGTAGGGGTTTTGTCTTTAGAGTAGAAGCATCAAGAATTCGCCGGCACGTCGCAAATGTACGGGCCAGCACACAGAATTTCTTGACGACCATAGAGCATTGGAACCACCTGATCCCATCCCGAACTCAGCAGTGAAACGATGCATCGCCGATGGTAGTGTGGGGTTTCCCCATGTGAGAGTAGGTCATCGTCAAGATTCAATTCCAGAACCCCTGTCTGCGCTGCAGACAGGGGTTTTGTCTTTTCAGGGGCTAGGGTAGCGGGTTGTTCCTGCCACCCTCTGCATCGGCCAGGCCGGCCCCTGCACTCAATGGGCTGCAGGAGCCGACCTTCAGTCTATGCAGTGCGCCGAGCCCGGCTACTGCGCCGCGCCAGCAACTTGCGCCACCAGATATACACCCCTGTCACCGACAGCACCGCAATCACTACCCCCAGCACCGCGATCATCACCTGGCCTGTAGTGCCGAGGATCCTGCCGCCATGTATGGGTAGTTGCAGCCGGTAGAAGCGTTCCCCCAGGGTGCCCTGGCCAGCGATCTCCTGCCCCAGCAGGCGCCCGTCGGTGCCATGGAAGAACAACCACGACTTGCCCTGGGCATCGGTGTCGTGCTGTCCGAAACCGGCGCCATAGAAGTTGTACTCGAAGCTGTAGTACAACTCGCCGATCGGCGCCGTCAGCCCCAGCCGCTGGCCCTCCTGCTGCGCCAGCTGATGGGCTTGATGCCATGTCAGCTGGGTCTGCCCCAGTTCTTCTCTGGGCAGCCTGCCACGGGCCTCATAGACGCTTGGTTCCACCGGCGAGAACAGCGACACTGCCGGCTTGAACACCTGGCTGGGCAGGTTCATCGCCACACTGCTGACGGCCACCGGCAACAGCAGCAGCCACAGCCACAAGCCCCCAGCCCTGTGGATATCCATGTTCAGTCGATACGCATGCCCGCCCTTGATCTTCCAGGCCGTGCTCCATTTGCGCCAGAACGGACGACCACGGGGCAGGGTCAGCAGCAGGGCGATGAAGCAGTCGAGCACCCACAGGATCGCCACCACGCCCATCAGCCACAGCCCCCAGTTGCCCGGCAGGGTCAGGTTGTAGTGCAGCTCGAGGACGAACGGCATGAAGTTCTCCCGCGAGAAACAGCACTCGCCCCAGTAGCGCTGGCCCAACGTCTGGCCGCTGACCGGGTCGAGGTAGAACACCGTGTTTTTCTCGGCATACGGCTTGTCGGTGGCCGGGTCGTTGCGCGGCACCATCGCCAGCAACGCCGAATGGCCGGGCTCGTCGGGGTATTCCATGTACCACACCTGCAGGCGCGGGTGTTCGGCCTGCACCTTGTCCACCAGGTTGCCGGGGTCCTGGCGGGGGCCTTGCGCCGGGGCTTCATAGAACGAAGGGTTCAGCCATTCGTCGATCTCGTGGTTGAACGCCAGCACGCTCCCGGTGAGCCCTGCCAGGGCAAGGAACAGCGCGGTGGCCAGGCCGATATAGCGGTGCAGCAATACGTAGAGGTGGCGCATATAAAAGGATTCCAGATCAGGTCGCCAGATGCGACAAAGCCAGCGCCTGGAATCAGGCACTGGCTTTGCGGCTCACGGGGGTGTGGTCAGAACTGATAGCTGACCGTGGCGCTGACATTGCGCTCTTCACCCATGTAGCAGTAGTTCAGGCTCGCGCACGAGGCGATGTAGCTCTCGTTGGTGAGGTTGTTGGCATTGAGCCGCACATCCACGCCCTTGAGCCCGACCTTGCCCAGGTCGTAGCCAACCGACGCATCGAACAGGGTGTACGACGGTACCTTCATGGTGTTTTCCGCATCCACCCAGCTGTAGCCCACGTAACGCACGCCACCGCCTACGCGCACACCGTCCAGCACCCCCTGGCGGAAGTTGTAGTCCGCCCACAGCGAGGCCATGTGCTTTGGCGCCTGGGTTGGCGAGTTGCCCTTGTTGTCGAGTGTGCTGCCAGCCAGAGTGCTCGGCATCGTCTTGCTGTACTCGATGTCGGTGAAGGTGTAGCTGCCCAGCACCTTGAGGTTCTCGCTCAACTGCATGTGCGCTTCCAGCTCCAGACCCTGGGAGCGTACCTGCCCGACCGGGTAGTAGAAGTCGTCCTGCGGCTGTTTGGTGGCCAGGTTCTCCTGCTCGATGCGGAACACCGAGGCGGTGAACAGGTTGTCGGTGCCCGGCGGCTGGTACTTGATACCGGCCTCCCACTGGGTGCCTTCGGTCGGTGCCAGCGGGTTGCCGGCGGCATCGGCGTAGGAGTTGGGGTTGAACGACTCCGAATAGCTCAGGTAAGGCGCAATACCGTTGTCGAACAGGTACAGCACGCCCGCGCGGCCGGTGAGCTTGGTGCGGTCATCGCTGATCTTGGTGCCCAGTGGGCGGGTAGGCTCGGCGATACGATTCTCATCCGAGGTCTTCACCCAGTCCTGCCGCAGCCCCAGCGAGAAGCGCCACTTGTCCAGCTCGATCAGGTCCTGGGCGTAGATGCCGGTCTGCTGCAGGCGCCGGGTGTAGCTGGTCGGTGCGTAATAGGTGATCTGCGAATTGCCGTACTGCGGGTTGAACGCATCGATCGACGCCAGGCCGCCGCTGCTCCAGTCCACCACGGTCTTGCGTCGCTGGTAGTCCAGGCCCACCAGCGTGGTGTGCTTGGCCGCGCCGGTGAAGTACTCGGCCTGCAGCATGTTGTCGATGATGTAGGAGTGCAGCTTCTCGTCGGCACCGGTGTAGTAGCGGTTCAGCTTGTTGCTGGTGGGCGACTCATAGCCCCAGGCGTACACCTGGTCCATCTTCACCGTCGAGTCCAGGTAGCGGAAGTTCTGGCGTGCGGTGAACACATCGTTGAAGCGATGCTCGAACTGGTAGCCGAACGACTGCTGATTGCGCTCGTAGCTGTCGATGCCCGGCTCGCCCTCGAAGAAGTGTTCCGAGATACGCTGGCCGTTGCGTTTGTGCAGCGCGCCATCGGCGGGCACGCCGGCGTGGTAGCCGCCTTCCGGATCGTTCTGCAGGTAGGCCTGCAAGGTCAGCGAGGTGTCCTCGGTGAAGTCGATGCTCAGGGTCGGCGCCAGCGCATAGCGCTTTTCTTCGTTGTGATCGAACTGGGTGTCGGACTGATGCGTCAGGCCGGTCAGGCGGTAGGCGATACGCTTGTCGTCGTCCAGCGGGCCGCTGAAGTCGAAGCCCACCCCACGCTGGCCCTGGGTGCCGACGGTAGCCTGCACCTGGCGGAAGGTCTCGTACAGTGGCTTCTTGGTGGTCAGCGCCACCAGGCCACCTGGCGAACTGCGGCCATACAGCACCGACGACGGACCTTTGAGAATATCCACGCGCTCGAGGAAGTACGGGTCGATCTGCATGGTGCTGAAGGTGCCGCTGTCACCCATCGACTTCAGGCCGTCGATGTAGATGTTGTCCACCGAGCCATCGTTGAAGCCGCGCATGGCCACATAGTCATAGCGGTGGGTCGCGCCATACGGGTTGGTCAGCACGCCCGGGGTGTAGCGCATGGTCTGCGAGACCGTCTGCGCGCCCTGGTCGTCCATCTGCTGGCGGGTTACCACAGACACCGACTGCGAGGTCTCCAGCAGCGCGGTGCTGGTCTTGGTCGCGATCTGGCTGTGGGTGGCGTTGTAGCCCTCCATGCTGCCCAGCGCGTTGCCCAGGGCAAAGCCGCGCACGTCGGTGGTAGGCAATGCCAGTGCGGCGTCCTGCGGGGCCGCATGCAGCACATAACTGGTGCCATCCTGGCTCACCGCCTCCAGCCCCGTGCCATTGAGCAACTGGCGCAGCGCCTGGTCGGTGGCGTAGCTGCCCTGCAGGCCGGGCGATTGCGCGCCGTGGGTCATCTGCGGGGTGCTCGACAGCGTGATGCCGGCCTGGCGTGCGAACTGGTTCAGCACCTCGTCCAGCGAGCCGGCGGGGATGTTGTACTGCTGGCTGGCGCTGCCCGCAGGTTCGGCCATCGCTACCATCGGCACGCTGGCCAGGCCCAGCGCGGTACCGAACAGTGCGGCGCGCACCGCCTTGCCCAGGCGTGAATCTAAGAGAGGTTGAAACTCATTACTGTCAGTGAGCCGCGGCTGGGCCAGGGTATCGCGCATGAAGAGCATCCGTAGGGTCGGTAAGGGCAGAAGGGAGTCGCTTACTGTCCTAGCCGGACGTGCCGACAAAACCCGCCAAAAAAATCAGCGCATCACGCCTGGCGTTCCAGGCGTACCCACCAGCGCGTGCGATAGCTCACATGTACCGGCAGGGTCTGCGGCAGCAGGTGCAGCAGCTTGTCGGTGTCTTCCAGGCGGAACACCCCGGACAGGCGCAGGTTGGCGATATCGTCGGAGCAGCTCAGGTAGCCGTGGCGGTAGCGCGCCACCTCGTCGATGAAGTCCCCCAGGCGCATGTTGCGCGTGACGATCAGGCCATCGGCCCAGGCACCGGGGTCCATGTTCTGCTGCGCCACGGGTGTGGCGCCCTGGGCATTCACCAGAAAGGCTTCGCCAGCAGCCACCCATTGCAGCCCGGCGGGGCCGGGGTGATGGATCGCCACCTTGCCCTGGCTGACCGTGACGCGGGTGCAGTCGCGCTCCTGGCGCACCACGAAGCGCCCATCGAAGCCTTCGAGCAGCGCATCGCGGCTCTGCACCAGCAACGGCCGCCCAGCCGGGCCGAGCGGGTGTTCGGCGCAGGTCAGCATCAACTCCCCGTGCTTGAGGCGCACCAGGCGCTGGCGGCTGTCGAAGGCCAGGTCTGCCGCGGTATGGGTATTGAGATTGAGCAGGCTGCCATCGGGCAGGCGGACGCTGCGCCGCTCGCCGGTGGCCGTGGCGAAATCCGAGGTCCACGGGTCGAGCAGGCCAATGTCCTTGCTGACCCAGGCCGCTGAGCCAAGCATCACCACGCCGCCCAGCAGCTTCAGGGCCTGGCGCCGGTGCAGCCGCTGCTGGCTGTTCTCCAGGGTCTGCAGGGCGACGACACCGGCGCCCGGCACCGCACGCAGGTTCATTTCCTGCTGCAGGCTGTGCACCCGTTGCCAGGCCAGTTCGTGCTCGTGGCTGGCGCTGCGCCACTGCTCGCACTGGGCCTGCAACTGCGGGCTGGCGCCGTTCTCGCGCACCCGCAGCATCCAGTGAATGGCCTGCTTGACCACGCGCGGGCTAGGGTTCATAGCGCAGCAGGTAGCAGTGATAGAGGGCGTCGGCCACATACCGCTCCACCGAGCGCAGCGAGATACCCATCTGCTCGGCGATCTGCTTGTGGCTCAACCCTTCGCACTGGGCCAGCAGGAACGCGGTGCGCACCTTGGGCCTGAGGCCGTCGAGCAGGCACGCAATGCGTTCCAGCAGTTCCAGCAGCAGCTCGCGGGTCTCCGCTGATGGCACCTCGGCCTCGGGCAGCTGCGCCAGGGCTTCGAGGTAGGCACGCTGCAGCTCTTCGCGGCGCCAGTGATCGATCACCAGCCCGCGCGCGATGGTGCGCAGAAACGCACGCGGCGCATTCAGCTCCAGTTGTTCGCGCCGCTGCAGCAGGCGCACGAAGGTGTCCTGGGCCAGGTCCGCGGCATCGGCCGCATTGCCCAGGCGGCAGCGCAGCCAGGTGTTCAGCCAGCTGTGGTGTTGCTGATAGAGCCTGTGCACAGAGTCGTGGGAGGACATGAAGGCGCGCTGCAACCAAGGTCATAAATGATAATTAGTCTCATTGTTATGGGGCCTTGCGCAATTTGCAACCACTGACCGACCCGGCGGCGCGTTCAGCCCTGCGGCTGGCTGGCCAGGTACTGCCTGATGGCCTGCATGCCCTTGTCCAGGTGCTGGGTCAGAAGCTGTACAGCTTCGTCCACCTGGCCGGCCTGGGCTGCGTCCACCAGCGCGATGTGATCGTCCTGGGTCAGCTTGCCCAGCCCCATCGACGACAGATGAAACCGCAGGAAGCGCGCCTCTTCGCTCAACTCGTTGTCGATCAGGCGCAGCAACTTCTGATTGGGCGCCTTGCGGTACAGGGCCATGTGCAACAGGCGGTTGAGCTGGCCCATCTCGGCGTGCCGGGTCTCGTTCTGCAGTTGCTCGATGTAGCCCCGGGCCAGGGCGATGTCCTCGGCGTCCAGCAGCGGGATCGACTGGCGCAGCGCCTCGCTCTCCAGGATCACCCGCAGCCCGTAGGAGTCCATCGCATCTTCGCTGATCAGCGGTGCCACCACCGCGCCCTTGTGCGTCACCACCTGCAGCAGCGACTGCGCCTCCAGCTGACGCAGGGCCTCGCGCACCGGCATGCGGCTGACCCCGAACAGCGTCGCCAGCTCCTGTTGGCGCAACGCCATGCCGGGTGCCAGGCGCCCGTCGAGGATGGCGCTGCGCAGGCGCTCTTCGATCACGCTGCGCGCCAGGTGAGCAGGCACCTGCTCGTCACCCAGAATGCTCAGGAGTTTGATTTTTTCGGCCACGCTGACTGCCCTGCTAGCAAAGATTGGATCCAATGACCCTAGTGATGACGGTTGCGCCTGTCAAATTCAGGCCGGCGCGGGCCTGCGGGCGTTCGCGGCGGCTATCCTGAATGAAGTCGCAGCGCTTTGGAAGCTTGCCGCCGTGCGCCATTGTCTTTTGCCCGCCCAGCCTGCACCATCGCGATTCCACGATCTGCATGGACCGCCGGCCTTGGCGATACGTTGGGCTTTGCCTCTGACCCCGCGCCGGGCTGGCCTGGCGCTGTTGCTCGGCTGCGTATTGCTGGGCAACCTGCGCGCGGACTGGGACTTTTCCCAGATCAGCCGCAAGGCCCAGGCCCTGTACGGCCCCCTTGGTGCCGGCCAGCAGCGTATCGATGCCTGGCAGCAGTTGCTTGCCACCCAGCGCCAGGGCAGCGAAGCCGAGCGCCTGCAGGTGGTCAACCAGTTCTTCAATCGCCAGTTGCGCTACGTCGAAGACCCCGAACTGTGGCAGCAGGCCGACTACTGGTCCACCCCGATCCAGTCACTGATCAAGGGCGCCGGCGACTGCGAAGACTACGCCATCGCCAAGTATTTCAGCCTGCGCCGCCTGGGTATCCCCAGCGAGAAACTGCGCATTACCTACGTCAAGGCGCTGCGCCAGAATCGCGCGCACATGGTCCTGACCTACTATTCCACTCCAGAGGCGATGCCGCTGGTGCTCGACAGCCTGATCGACACCATCGAGCCGGCCAGCCAGCGCACCGACCTGCTGCCGGTGTATGCCTTCAATGGCGAGGGCCTGTGGCTGACCGGGGCGGGTGGCAATCGCAAGGTCGGCGACAGCAAGCGCCTGTCGCGCTGGCAGGATCTGTTGAAGAAGATGCAGGCCGAGGGGTTTCCCACCGAGCCGGCTTACTGAGGATTGCGGATGTCACTGTTCAAGCAATTGTTGCTCGCCATCTGCCTGTTTCTGGTGGTCGCCTTCAGCGGCAGCTTCATGGTCGGCCTGGAAAGCTCGCGCAGCCAATACGTCAATCAGCTGCGCGCGCATGCGCAGGACGCCGCCACCGCGCTGGCGCTGTCGCTCACGCCGAACATCGACGACCCGGCAATGGTCGAGCTGATGGTCAGCTCCATCTTCGACAGCGGCTACTACGCCAGCATCCGCGTGATCGACCTGGGCCCCAATGCCCTGCTGGTGGAGCGTCACGCCGAGCCGGACAGCAGCGGTGTGCCGGCCTGGTTCATCCGCCTGATCAACCTGGAGCCGGCCGGCGGCGATGCCATCGTCAGCCGCGGCTGGCAGCAGGCGGCGCGGGTCGAGGTGGTCAGCCACCCGATGTTCGCCCTGGCCAAGCTGTGGCGCAGCGCGCTCGGCAGCCTGGCCTGGCTGCTGGCCTGCGGGGTGGTCAGTGCACTGCTGGGGGCGCTGCTGCTGCGCCGTCAGCTGCGACCGCTGGACTACCTGGTGGCGCAGTCCCAGGCCATTGCGCGTCGCGAGTTCCTCAGTGCGCCGCGCCTGCCGCGCACCCCGGAGCTGCGCCGGGTGGTGCAGGCCATGAACCAGATGGTCGAGAAACTCAAGGCGCTGTTTCTCGAGGAGGCCCAGCGCAGTGAAGCCCTGCGCGCCGAGGCCTGGCAGGACAGCCTGACCGGCCTGGGCAACCGGCGCTTCTTCGAGATGCAGCTGTCTGCCCGGCTCAGCGCCCAGGACGAAAGCCCTGGCTACCTGATGCTGGTGCACGTGCAGGACCTGGCCGGGCTCAACCTGCGCCTGGGCGGCCAGCGCACCGATGCCCTGCTGCAGGCTCTTGCGCAGCAGGTGCAGCGAGTGTGCGCGCACTATCCCAAAACCCTCGACCTGATCGCCCGTAGCCGTGGCGGCGAGTTCGCCGTGCTGGCACCGGGGCTGGTGCATGACGAGGCCGTGCACCTGGCCCAGGAACTGGAGCAGACCCTGCACAGCCTGTACGACACCGGTGCTTCCGACCGTAACCCGGTGGCCTGGATCGGCCTGGCCCCCTACAGCCCGGGCGACGCCCCGCAGGCCCTGCTCGAGCGCTGCGACGAAGCCCTGGCCCAGGCGCAGAGCCAGCAGCTGCCGACATGGGTCTGCCTGCCCGCGCACGCCCCGGCGCTGCTGGACCACGACTGGCATGCCCTGCTGCAACACGCCCTCGACCAGCGCCGCTTCGAGCTGTTCTTCCAGCCGGTGGTGGCGACGCACGAGCTGGGCCGCGTATTGCAGTACAAGGTGCTGTCGCGCCTGCCCGACGGGCATGGGCAAACCCTCCCCGCCGGGCGCTTCCTGCCCTGGCTCGAGCGTTTCGGCTGGTCGATCCGGCATGACCTGCTGATGCTCGAACAGGTGCTGGCCCACCTGCAGCGCCATGACCAGGCGCTGGCGCTGAACCTGTCGGCGGCCACCCTGGCCGACCCCCAGGCGTTGCAGGCGGTGTACGGGCTGCTGGGGCGTCATGCGGCGCTGGGCCCGCGCCTGACCCTGGAGATCGGCGAAGAGCAGTTGCCCGACCAGGCCGCGCTCGAGCAGCTGGCACGGCAACTGGGCGCGCTGGGCTTCAAGCTGAGCCTGCAGCACTTTGGCGGGCGCTTCAGCATGATCGGCAACCTGGCGCACCTGGGCCTGGCGTACCTCAAGGTCGACGGCAGCTTCATCCGCGCCATCGATCAGGAGCCGCACAAGCGCCTGTTCATCGAGGCGATCCAGCGCGCAGCGCACAGCATCGACCTGCCATTGATTGCCGAGCGGGTGGAAACCGAAGGCGAACTGGAGGTGCTGCGCGACATGGGGATTTTCGGGGTGCAGGGGCGCTTGATCGGCGAGCCCCGGCCCTGGGCGCCGTAGTGGCTTCTTCGCCGGCCAGGCCGGCGAAGCTGCTAGATCAACGGCCGCTCCTCATCGATCAGCTTGTTCAACCCCCCCATGGTCTGGCGCGCGCTCGAACGGCTGAGCAGCTTGGCCTGTGCGCTCGCCGGCAGGTCGGTGATGCTGATCACGCCCTTGCTGGTCAGTACCTCGATCAAGTCCTCCAGCACCCGGATCATGTCCAGGTCGCTCTGCTGCAGCTTCTTGGCAAACCAGGCCTGAGCCTCCGGCGAATCGTTGGGCAGCGCTTCGTTCTCCTCGGCAAAGGGCGTCGACTCCAACCGCACGATATGCCCACGGGTGTCGCGTTGCACATAGAACATGGCTTTTCCCCCTGATGACATCTGCTTGATGGCCTCAGCAGCATAGGCCACGCGAGGCGGACAACCCTCTCTATGCTTATTCTCTAAAGGTATTTAAATTTTTTTTCTTATGCATTTATATTTATTTCCACGCGCAGTTACCGACCCGACACGTGGGAGTGAAAAGATATGTCAGCGGCCCCTGGCGCCTTGTCGTACACCGACAGCGCCCAACCCCAAGCCTTCGAGATTCGTCCGTTTGCCGGTGCCGTGGGCGCCGAGATCATCGGCCTGGACCTGAGCCGTCCGGTCAACGCTGGCGATTTTGCGCGCATCCACCGCGCGCACCTGGACCACCATGTGGTGGTGTTCCGCGACCAGCGCATCACCCCCCAGCAGCAGGTCGACTTCAGCCGCCGTTTCGGCGTGTTGCAGATCCACGTGCTCAAGCAGTTCCTGCTCGGCGGCCACCCCGAGATCCTGATCGTCTCCAACATCATCGAGAACGGCCAGAACATCGGCCTGGGCGATGCCGGCAAGTTCTGGCACTCGGACCTCTCCTACAAGGAACTGCCCAGCCTGGGGTCGATGCTGCATGCCCAGGAGCTGCCCAGCGAGGGCGGCGATACCCTGTTCGCCGACATGCACAAGGCCTGGGACCAGTTGCCCGCCCACCTGCGTGCCGCCGTCGAAGGCCGCAGCGCCGCGCACTCCTACACCGCGCGCTACAGCGAAACCAAATTCGAAGGCAACTGGCGCCCCACGCTCACCGCCGAGCAACTGGCCCAGGTGCAGGAAGTGATCCACCCGGTGGTGCGTACCCACCCGGAAAACGGGCGCAAGGCGCTGTTCGTCAGCGAGGGCTTCACCACCCGCATCGTCGGCCTGCCCGAGGACGAAAGCCGCCATATCCTGGCCGAGCTGTACGCCCACAGCGTGCTCGAACACAACATCTACCGCCACCAGTGGCAACCCCACGACCTGGTGTTCTGGGACAACCGCTCGCTGATCCACCTGGCCGCCGGCTGCCCCGCGCACCTGCGTCGCAAGCTGTACCGCACCACCATCCAGGGCGACGCCCCGTTCTGACCCGTCTTCAGGAGTACCGCATGCGCAACTCAATCAGCCGCCTGGCGGCCAGCATCGGCCTGGGCGTCAGCCTGCTCGCCGGCAGCCTCGTCGCCCCCGCCACGGCCCAGGCCGAAGGTGAAATCCGCATCGCCGAACAGTTCGGCATCGTCTACCTGCTGCTCAACGTGGTGCGCGACCAGCACCTGATCGAGAAGCACGGCAAGGCCCAGGGCATCGACATCAAGGTCGACTGGACCCAGCTCTCGGGCGGCGCCGCGATCAACGACGCGCTGCTGTCCGGCTCGGTGGACATCGCCGGTGCCGGCGTCGGCCCGTTGCTGACCATCTGGGATCGCACCTACGGCCGCCAGAACGTCAAGGCCGTGGCCTCGCTGGGCAACTTCCCGTACTACCTGGTCAGCAGCAACCCCAACGTCAAGACCATCGCCGACTTCACCGAAAAGGACCGCATCGCCCTGCCGGCGGTTGGCGTCTCGGTGCAGTCGCGCTTCCTGCAGTACGCCGCCGCCCAGCAGTGGGGCGACAAGGACTACGCGCGCCTGGACAAGTACACCCTGGCGGTCCCGCACCCCGACGCCACCGCCGCGCTGCTGGCCGGCGGCACCGAGCTCAATGCGCACTTCTCCAACCCGCCGTTCCAGGACCAGGCGCTGGCCAACAAGAGCGTGCACGTGGTGCTCGACACCTACGACCTGCTCGGTCCCAACTCGCCCACCGTGCTGTTCGCCACCGAAAAATTCCGCAACGACAACCCCAAAACCTACCAGGCCTTCGTCGACGCCCTGGCCGAGGCGGCCGACTTCGCCCAGCACGACAAGGGCGCGGCGGCCGATACCTACATTCGCGTGACCAAGGCCAAGATCGACCGCGAGGCGCTGCTCAAGATCATGGACAACCCGCAATACGAATTCAGCGTCACGCCGAAGAACACCTACAAGCTGGCCGACTTCATGTACCGCATCGGCGCGATCAAGCACAAACCCGAATCGTGGAAGGACTACTTCTTCCAGGACGCCAAGCCACTGCAGGGGAGCTGAGCGCATGACCGCCCGCTTGCCAGGCCACACGGCCAGCAACCTGAGCCCCGTGAGCGCACCGGCGCTGCTGCAGGTGGACAACCTCAGCCTCGAATACCGCACCGCCCAGCGCGTGGTGCGGGCCACCCACCAGGTCAGCTTCGAAGTGGACAAGGCCGACCGTTTCGTCCTGCTCGGCCCCTCAGGTTGCGGCAAGTCGACCTTGCTCAAGGCCGTGGCCGGCTTCATCGAGCCCCGTGAGGGCGCGATCCGCCTGCAGGGCCAGCCGGTGCACGGGCCGGGCCCGGACCGCATCGTGGTGTTCCAGGAGTTCGACCAGCTGCCGCCGTGGAAAACCGTCAGGCAGAACGTGATGTTCCCGCTGCTGGCCTCCGGCACGCTCAAGCGCGCCGAGGCCGAACAGCGCGCCCTGCATTACCTGGACAAGGTCGGCCTGGCGGCATTTGCCGATGCATACCCGCACACCCTCTCCGGCGGCATGAAGGCGCGCGTGGCCATCGCCCGGGCGCTGGCCATGCAGCCCAAGATCCTGCTCATGGACGAACCCTTTGCCGCCCTCGACGCGTTGACCCGGCGCAAGATGCAGGAAGAACTGCTGCTGTTGTGGGAGGAGGTGCGCTTCACCCTGCTGTTCGTCACCCACTCCATCGAGGAGGCGCTGGTGGTGGGCAACCGCATCCTGCTGCTGTCGCCGCACCCGGGGCGCGTGCGCGCCGAGATCCACAGTCACCAGTACGACCTGCACAGCCTGGGCGCTGCCGACTTCCAGGCCAGCGCGCGGCGCATCCATCGTCTGCTGTTCGACGATGATGCCGCCGCCGAGCAGGACGCCGCCCTGGATTTCACCGACATCCGCATCGCCTACTGACCGGGAGCCCCACCGATGACCACCTCTGCACCGGCTCCGCGTCAGGAGTACGAAGTCACCCTTGAACCCCTGCTCAGCGTACCGCTGGAACGCGAGCTGCCCCTGGGCCAGCGCCTGTGGCAACAGGGCTGGCTGCGCAAGAGCCTGATCCTGATCCTGCTGGCGCTGGCCTGGGAAGCCGTGGCGCGCTATCAGGGCAACGACCTGTTGCTGCCCAGCTTCCTGCAAACCGCCGCGGCGCTGTACGACGGCCTGCTCAGCGGCGAACTGCCGGCCAAGGTCGGGGTGTCGCTGGTGGTGCTGCTCAAGGGCTACCTGCTGGGCATCGTGCTGGCCTTCGGGCTCACCAGCCTGGCCGTGTCGACCCAGATCGGCCGCGACCTGCTCAGCAGCCTGACCTCGATGTTCAACCCGCTGCCGGCCATTGCCCTGCTGCCGCTGGCGCTGCTGTGGTTCGGCCTGGGCGACAACAGCCTGATCTTCGTGCTGGTGCACTCGGTGCTGTGGGCGCTGGCGCTCAACACCTATGCCGGCTTCATGGGTGTGTCCGAAACCCTGCGCATGGCCGGGCGCAACTACGGGCTGCGCGGCTTGCGTCTGGTGGTGCACATCCTGATTCCGGCGGCGCTGCCGTCGATCCTGTCGGGGCTCAAGATCGGCTGGGCGTTCGCCTGGCGCACCCTGATCGCCGCCGAACTGGTGTTCGGTGCCACCAGCGGCAAGGGCGGGCTGGGCTGGTACATCTTCCAGAACCGCAACGAGCTGTACACCGACAAGGTGTTCGCCGGCCTGGCCGTGGTGATCCTCATCGGCCTGCTGGTCGAGAGCCTGGTGTTCAATACCCTCGAGCGCGTCACAGTACGGCGCTGGGGCATGCAGCGCTGAGCGCATCGGGGCGACAAAAGTGCGTGTCCTTGTCTAGGCTTGCCTCACAGGGTGGCATGGGCCACCCACCGGTCAGTCAGGGATGAACCGTTGTCTGCTGCCAGCACCATCTACCCACTGCTCGCGCGGCTGTTGCCCAGGGTGATCGCCCCCGATCCGGGCGGGCAGACCCAGCGCCACACGGCCGGCATCGGCATGCCGGCCCAGCGTGCGGTGCTCGGCAGGGGCTTCTGCCTGGTCAACCGCCTGGACGAAGCCGTCGACCTGCAGGCGGTGTATGCCGACCTGCGCCAGCAGGCGCTGGATGGCAGCGTGGTGGCGCTCAACGACCTCGGCTGGGTATGGCTCAACGGCAAGTACTGGCGTGCCGAACCGGCCCTGGCCGGGCGCCTGCTGCGCATGGCGGCGCTGCAGGGCAGTGCGGTGGCCTGGTACAACCTGGGCCAGCAGCACTATTTCGGCAAGGGCGTGACCATCGCCTACGCCAGCGCCGCCGAGTGCTACCGGCAGGCCTTCGAGCGCGGCCTGGACGAAGCCGCCGCGGCGCTGGGCGACCTCTACGAAGAAGAGATCTGCGATACCCACCTGCAAACCTGGCAGGTCGATCCGCAGCGCGCCTACGACTGGTTCATGCAGGGCGCCCAGCGCGGCGATGGGCGCTGCCGGTTCGAGATCGGCTACCGCCTCCTGCATGGCCAGCAGGTGCGGGCCGATGCCAGGCTCGCCGTGTACTGGCTGGAGCTGGCGGCCGCAGCGGGGGTGATGCCGGCGGCCGAGGAACTGGCCATGCATTTCAGCGTGGCCGGCAACCCCATGCGCTACCTGTTCTGGCGCGACCGGGCGATCAGCCTGGGCAGCCCGCGGGCGCTGACCCTGAAACACGAAGACCAGTACCGGCGCTGACCTCGGCCGACGGATGCCGCATTGCCGCTATTGACGCCCGGGGCGTTGATCGAAGAATATTGATAGTTAGCAAACTATGAATCTCGACACCTTGCCCATGAATCTTGATGCACTGCAACTGAACATCAGCAGCGGCATGGTCGCGGCCAGCCGTCACTGGCGGCGCATCTGCCAGGCCACGCTGGTCGGCTACGGCATCTCCGAAGCCTGCGCGGTACCACTGCTGATGATCGTGCGCCTGGGCGATGGCGTGCACCAGGTGGCGGTAGCCCAGGCCGCAGGGCTTGAAAGCCCGTCGCTGGTGCGCCTGCTCGACCAGCTGTGCAGCGCCGGTTTCGTATGCCGCAGCGAAGCCCCCGGTGACCGCCGCGCCAAGGCCCTGAGCCTGACCCCGCGCGGGCGCGAGCTGGCCGAGGCGATCGAGGCCGAGCTGGTGCGCCTGCGCCGCCAGGTGCTGCACGACATCCCGCCCGCCGACCTCGAAGCGGCGCTGCGTGTGGTGCGCGCCTTCGAAGACGCCGCGCAGCGCTCGCCGGGCGTGCCTTCATGAAGGACTTCTTCAGCTCCATGCCGCCGGCGCGGGACTGGTTCTACGGCGTGCGCACCTTCGCCGCGTCGATGATCGCCCTGTACATCGCCCTGCTCATGCAACTGCCGCGCCCCTACTGGGCGATGGCCACGGTCTACATCGTCTCCAGCCCGTTCGTCGGGCCCACCAGCTCCAAGGCCCTGTACCGCGCCCTGGGTACACTGCTGGGCGCGGCGGGGGCGGTGTTCCTGGTGCCGCTGCTGGTACAGACCCCGGTGCTGCTCACCTGCGCCATCGCCCTGTGGACCGGCACCCTGCTGTTTCTCTCGCTGCACCTGCGCACCGCCAACAGCTACGCGCTGATGCTGGCCGGCTACACCCTGCCGATGATCGCCCTGCCGGTGGTGGACAACCCGCTGGCGGTATTCGACATCGCCTCCTCGCGGGCCCAGGAAATCTGCCTGGGCATCGTCTGCGCGGCGGTGGTCGGGGCGATCTTCTGGCCGCGCCGGCTCACCCCGGTGGTGGTCGGCGCCACCGGCAACTGGTTCGCCGAGGCGATCCGCTACTGCGACACCTTTCTTGCCCGCCAGGCCACGCCCGAAACCGTGGGCGGGCTGCGCGCCTCGATGGTCACCACCTTCAACTCGCTGGAGATGATGATCGGCCAGCTGTCCCACGAGGGCGCGCGGCCGCAGACGGTCAAGAATGCCCGCGAGCTGCGCGGGCGCATGATCCACCTGTTCCCGGTGATCGACGCCCTCGACGACGCGCTGCTGGCCCTCGAAGGCCGCGCCCCGGCACAGGCGGCGCAACTGCAAGGCTTGCTGGAGCAGGCCCGCAGCTGGTTGCAGGCCAGCGCCGAAGACGCCTCGGTGGCGCGCTGGACGGCCCTGCGCGAGCAGCTCGAACGCCTGCAACCGAGTGTCGCCGCCCTCGACGAGCGCCCCGGCCTGCTGCTGTCCAATGCCCTCTACCGGCTGGGCGAATGGATCGACCTGTGGCAGGACTGCTGCAGCCTGCAGCACGCCATCCGCGACGAAGACCTGTCGCCCTGGCGCGCGGTGTACCGGCACTGGCGCCTGGGCCGCCTGACGCCGTTCTTCGACCGTGGGCTGATGCTCTACTCGGTGTTCTCCACCTTCACCGCGATCCTCGCCGCCACCGCGCTGTGGATACTGCTCGGCTGGCCCGACGGCGCCAGCGCCGTGATCCTCGCGGCGGTGGCGTGCAGTTTCTTCGCGGCCATGGACGATCCCGCGCCGCAGATCTACCGGTTCTTCTTCTGGACCACCCTGTCGGTGGTGTTCGCCAGCCTCTACCTGTTCCTGGTGCTGCCCAACCTGCATGACTTCCCGATGCTGGTACTGGCGTTCGCCGTGCCGTTCATCTGCGTCGGCACCCTCACCGTGCAGCCGCGCTTCTACCTGGGCACCTTGCTCACCATCGTCAACACCGCCTCGTTCATCAGCATCCAGGGCGCCTACGACGCGGACTTCCTGACCTTTGCCAACGCCAACCTGGCCGGCCCGGTGGGGCTGCTGTTCGCCTTCATCTGGACCCTGGTGGTGCGCCCGTTCGGCGTGGAGCTGGCGGCCAAGCGCCTGACCCGCTTCAGCTGGCACGACATCGTCGGCATGACCCGCCCGGCCAGCCTGGCCGAACACCGGCGCCTCGGCGTGCAGATGCTCGACCGCCTGATGCAGCACCTGCCGCGCCTGACCCAGACCGGCCAGGACACCAACAGCGCGCTGCGCGACCTGCGCGTGGGGCTCAACCTGCTCGACCTGCTGGCCTACATGCCACGGGCCACGCCGCCGGCACAGGCGGCGCTGGCGCAGGTGATCGCTGAGGTGGGTGCGCACTTTCAGGCGTGCCTCAAGGCCCGCCGCCGCCTGCATGCGCCGGCCGACCTGCTGCGCAGCATGGAGCGTGCGCGGCATGCCCTGAACCTTGAGGCCATGGCCGACTGCGGGGAAACCCGCGTGCACCTGCTGCATGCCCTGAGCGGCCTGCGCCTGGCGCTGCTGCCGGGGGTGGAGGTGGTGCTGGAACCGTCCGACGATCAACCGCAACTGCCCTACGGCATCGATGGAGCCCCCCTGTGATCGGTGAACTGGATATCAGCGGGGTATTTCTGCCCACGCTGCTGGTGATGATGGTGTTCACCTATGTGCTGTTCCTGGGGGTGCACGCGGTACTCACGCGCCTGCACTTCTACCGCCTGGTCTGGCACCGGGCGCTGTTCAACGTTGCTCTCTACGCCGTGCTGCTGGGCACGGTCGACCACTTTTGCCGAAGCCTGATGCTGCCATGAAAAAACCCTTACTGACCCTGGGCCGCGTGGTCCTGACCCTGCTGGTGGTAACGCTGGCAACCGTGCTGGTGTGGCAGATGGTGCTGTACTACATGTTCGCCCCCTGGACCCGCGACGGCCACATCCGCGCCGACGTGATCCAGATCGCCCCCGATGTGTCCGGGCTGATCCAGCAGGTGTCGGTACGCGACAACCAGGTGGTCAAGCGCGGCGACGTGCTGTTCAGCATCGACCAGGACCGCTTTCACCTGGCTCTGCGCCAGGCCCAGGCGACCCTGGCCGAGCGCCGTGAAACCCTGGCCCAGGCGCAGCGCGAGGCGCGCCGCAACCGTGGCCTGGGCAACCTGGTGGCACAGGAGCAGCTCGAAGAAAGCCAGTCGCGCCAGGCCCGCGCGCAATCGGCCCTGGCCGAGGCGCAGGTGGCGGTGGACGCGGCGCAGCTGAACCTCGACCGTTCGGTGGTACGCAGCCCGGTCGACGGCTACCTCAACGACCGCGCCCCGCGCGCCCACGAGTTCGTCAGCGCCGGGCGCCCGGTGCTGTCGGTGGTCGACAGCAACTCCTACCACGTCGATGGCTATTTCGAAGAGACCAAGCTGGGCGGCATCCATATCGGCCAGGCCGTGGATATCCGCGTGATGGGCGACGACGCGCGCCTGCGCGGTCGCGTGCAGAGCATCGCCGCAGGCATCGAGGACCGTGACCGCAGCAGTGGCGCCAACCTGCTGCCCAACGTCAACCCGGCGTTCAGCTGGGTGCGCCTGGCGCAGCGCATACCGGTGCGCATCGCATTCGACGAGGTGCCGGAAAACTTTCGCATGATCGCCGGGCGTACTGCCACGGTGTCGATCATCGAGGATGCCGCCCGATGAAACGCTTTGCGCTGCTGGGCGCAGGGTTGCTGCTGTCGGCCTGCCAGATGGTCGGGCCCGACTACAGCGTGCCCAAGGAGGCGGCGGTCAATCGCGGCGACCTGCAGGGCGCGCTGCGCAGCGACGCCGACAGCGTGGTCTCGGAACCGGTGCCCGCCAACTGGTGGCACCTCTACCAGGACCCGCGTCTCGACGCGCTGGTCAACCAGGCGCTGGCCGCCAACACCGAACTGCGCGTGGCCGCGGCGAACATCGCGCGGGCGCGGGCACAGGTCGAGGAGGCCGAGGCCCAGGGCGGGTTCAATGGCGGGGTCAAGCTGGGTGCGCAGCGCCTGCAGGAGTCCGGCGAAGCCTTTCTGCAACCCGACAAGGTGCCGGTGGCCAACATCGGCGAGGCGATCCTCAGCGCCTCGTACCAGTTCGACCTGTGGGGCACGCTCAAGCGCGGCGTCGAGGCCGCTCAGGCCCACGCCGACGCCACCCAGGCTGCCGCCGACACCGCCCGCATCACCCTGGTGGCGGATGTGGTGCGGGCCTACACCCAGGTGTGCGCGGCCAACGAGGAATACCACATCGCGCGGGCCTCGCTGGACCTGCAGGAGCAGAGCGTGACCCTCACCCAGCGCCTGCGCGATGCCGGGCGCGGTGACGAAACCCAGGTGACGCGCACCGAGACCCAGTTCAAGTCGCTGCGCGCCGAACTGCCGCGTTACCAGGCCATGCGCGAGGCGGGCCTGTACACCTTGTCGATGCTGCTGGACAAGCCGGTCGAGCAACTGCCGGCGGGTACCGCGCACTGCGCCGAGCTGCCGCACATAGCGCAACGTGTGCCGGTGGGCGATGGCGCCGCGCTGCTCAAGCGCCGCCCCGACATCCGCCAGGCCGAACGCAGCCTGGCGGCGGCCACTGCCGGCATCGGCGTGGCCACCGGGCAGCTGTACCCGGACATCAGCATCGGCGCGCAGGTGGGCACCATCGGCATCCTCGAGAACCTGGGCAAGCCGGCGACCAACCGCTGGGGCTTTGGTCCGCTGCTGACCTGGACCGTGCCCACCAATGGTTCGCGGGCACGCATTCGCCAGGCCGAGGCCTCGACCCAGGCGGCGCTGGCGCATTTCGACGGGGTGGTGCTCAACGCCATCCGCGAGACCCAGACCAGCCTGGCGCAGTACAGCGCGCTGCTTGACCGGCGCGACGCGCTGGCCGAGGCCGAGCGCTCGGCGCAACTGGCGGCCGACCAGACCCACCGGTTCTTCAAGGCCGGGCGTGAGTCGTTCCTGGCCGACCTGCAGGCCACGCGCACCTACACCGACATGCGTGCGCAGCTGGCGGCGGCCAATACCCAGGTCGCGATGGGGCAGATCGGCTTGTTCCTGGCGCTGGGCGGCGGTTGGTAGCAACCGCTATCTTGCAAGGCCATTCTGGCCCGCTCCCACATGGGCAGCGGTGATCCTTGTGGGAGCGGGCTTGACCCGCGATTGGGCCGCAAAGCGGCCCCCACCCACCCTCGAGCGACGCCATCGGCATCGGAACGTCTGCATGTACCGCAACTGCAGCGACTAAACTCCAGCGGTCGGGACCGGCGGTGAAATTAAACGCCTACCCGACTGACCTCGAACGACCTGTGCGCTGTCTACCCCATTCAACCCGGCCTGACGCCCAGAAGGAGTGACCCATGGAAGCACCTACCCACAGCTTTAGCGCCCTGTTCAAGCAGCTTGGCCTGCCCGATGATCCCAAAGGCATCGACCAGTTCATCACCAGCCACTCGCCGCTCAAGGGCGACATCAAACTGGTGGATGCGCCGTTCTGGACGCCGGCACAGCGCGAATTCCTCAAGGAGGCGATTCTGGAGGATGCCGACTGGGCCGTTCAGTTCGACCAGCTCAACGAGGCGCTGCGCAATCCCCGCAAATAAGCGCTGAGCGGCACCTGTACCTGCAGTTGGCGTTGCTATGCTCAGAAAAACAATAAGGGGATGGCGCCAATGAAAGATCCCTACGCACCCGGCTTCTGGGCGGCCGTGACCGCCCTGGGCCTGCTGAGCACCGGCTACTTCTACGGCGTTCGCCAGCTCTACCAGCTGGTGGAGGCCATGCACTTCATGTACGCGGCCGCCGCCGTGATTGCGGCGCTGGCCCTCACGGCCCTGGCCTGGAGCAGCTGGCAGCAGCTCAAGGTGCGCAAGCGCCAGCTAGAGCAGGGCCGCACCCTGGTGGCCATCTGGAACACCAAGGTTGCCCTGCGCCGGGTCGAAACCGTATTCGACCGCTACTTCTGGGGCAGCTACTGGCAGCCGGGGCGCACCTTTCAGGAAGTGATGGGCGAGCTTGAAGGCACCCCGCTCGAACAGAGCCTCGAAGCCCTCAAGCGCCAGTGCCAGCAGCTCGACCAGCAGACCCGCGGGCGCCACCGCTATTGGCTGAACAACGCCCGCGAACTTTCCAGCGTGGCCACGGCCATGGCCCGCGAACGCTACCAGCTCGACCTGTGCGACTCGCAGCAGAGTGCCGGGCGCGGCAGCGCCGTGCTCAACCGCGACCTCGAAGTGCTGGTGTACACCTGGTCGGCGCGCCTGCGCAGCTTCGACCACCAGCTCGACGAGCTGGAGGGCGAATACCGCTGAGGTTCATTCGCCGCGGATGTACTGCTCCAGTTGCAGGATCAGGTTGGCCTGTTCGGCAATCGCCGCCTTGACCAGGTCGCCAATCGACAGCAGACCGATCAGCTGGCCGTTCTCCACCACCGGCAGATGGCGCAGATGGCTGTTGGTCATCAGGTTCATGCACACCTCCACGCTCTGGTGCGGGTCTACCGTGACCACCGGTGCGCTCATGATGTCGCGTACCGGCGTGCCCACCGACGAACGCCCCTTGAGCACCATCTTGCGGGCGTAGTCACGCTCGCTGATTATCCCGACCACCTGGCCGTCATCGACCACCGGCAAGGCGCCGACGTTCTTCTCGCCCATCACCATCAGTGCCTCGAGCACCGTCTGGTGCGACCTGATGGTGTGTACCGCATGGTGTTTTTCTTCTTTGGTATTGAGCAGCTCTTTCACGGTTTTCATGTGCAGCCTCGGCGGTGGATAAGCGGCGATGCCTATCCCCTAAGAATCGTGCACGGATGCCCACTCGGCAAGGTTGAAAACGCCATGGGGCCGATTGAAAAACGTCATGCTCCGTCGAAACCGCGCATCAGCATCAACGCCACGCCTGTCAGCAGCACCGCCGTGGCCCGTTGCAGCAGGCGCCGACGCGCCGGTTGCTGCAGCACATGACGGATGCGCTGGCCGAAATAGCAGTACAGGCAGCCGCTGGCAAATTGCAGCAGCAGGAAGGTCAGGCCGAGTACGGCGATGTCGCGGGTGTGGCTGGCAAACTGCGGGAACACCGCGCTGAACATCAGGATGCTCTTGGGATTCGACAGCCCGGTCAGCAGGCCCCTGGCGAACAGCGCCCGGAAACCCTCCAGCGCCGGCCCGCCGCTATCGCCCAGCGCCAGCCCGGTACTGGTCCACTGCCGCCAGGCCAGGTACAGCACATACGCGACCCCCAGGGCCTGGATCAGCTGGCGCACCAGCGGGTAGCCCTGGATCAGCGCCGAAAAGCCCAGTGCAAACACCAGAATCGACAGCAGGTAGGCCACGCTGGCGCCCAGTTGCGCCGGCAGCGACTGGCGCAGGCCGGCCTTGAGGCCCAGGCTCAGCAACAGCAGGGTCATCGGCCCGGGGCTGAAGGTCATGCTGGCGCAGAACACCACGAAGTAACCGAAAGAGGAGGGCGTCAGGCCGAGGCTCATGGGGCAGTGCTCACAGTGCAAAGGCCGCAGTCTAGAGCGCGGGCCACGCTGCGGGCAGGCCAAGCAGCGGGCAATCGCGCCCGACTTTACTGGTAGGATTACCGGTAAACCTGTGGAGACCTGCATGCTGCCCGTCATCGAGTTCTGCCCCGGAACACCCAAGGTCCAGCAGATCGCCGAAGCCTGGGCGCGTGCCATCGAGGCCGGCGAGCTGCCGGCGGGCAGTCGCCTGCCGCCGGTGCGCGCACTGACCGCGCAACTGGGCGTGAGCAAGTTCACCGTGATCGAAGCGCTGGACCGCCTGCGTGCCCGCAACCTGATCACCTCCAGCCAGGGCCGCGGGCACTTTGTCGCCAGCCGTCACGCGCCGAGGGTGCCGGGGGGCGACACCGACTGGCTGCCGCAGGACCTGGCCAGCGTGCTGCGCCGCTCACTGCTGGCCGATGACAACAGCCTGCGCCCCGGCAGCGGGCACCTGCCGCCCGACTGGCTGGAGCCCGGCAACCTGCGCCAGGCATTGCGCGCCGTGGCCCGCTCCACGCGCCTGCGCATTGGCGGCTACGGTACGCCGGCCGGTTACCTGGCGCTGCGCCAGACCCTGCAGACGCGCCTGCTCGGCCAGGGCATCGCCGCGCCGCTGGAGCAGATCGTCACCACCAGCAACACCGTGCAGGCGCTGGACATGCTGCTGCGGGTGATGCTGCGCCCGGGCGATTGCGTGGTGCTCGACAGCCCGTGCTATTTCAACTTCCACGCCAACCTGGCGCTGCACGGCGCGCGCATCGTCACCGTGCAGCGCACCGCCGAGGGTCTCGACCTGGCGCGTTTCGAACAGCTGCTGGCGCAGCACCGGCCCAGGCTGTACCTGACCACCAGCGTGCTGCACAACCCCACCGGGCACTCGTTCACTGCGGGCCAGGCGTTCGCGCTGTTGCAGCTGGCGCGCCAGTACGACTGCCATGTCATCGAGGATGACCTCTACGCCGACCTGCACTCGCAGGCGCCGGCCCGCCTGGCGGCGCTGGCGGGCCTGGAGCAGGTGACGTACCTGTCCGGGTTCTCCAAAACCCTCAGCGCCAACGCCCGGGTCAGCTATGTGGTGGCCGCGCCGCAACTGGCCGCCAGCCTCACCCACATGAAGCTGATGAGCGGCGGCATCACCTCCGAACTGCTGGAGCAGGTGGTCGAACAGTTGCTTACCGATGGCAGCTACGACAAGCACCGCAAGCGCCTGCAACTGCGCCTGCAGGAGGCGGCCGGGCGCGTCGAGCAGCGCCTGCGGGCGCTGGGCTGCGAGCCGCTGCTGGGGTATGCCGGCGGCCTGTTCATCTGGGTGCGGCTGCCCCCCGGTTGCGACGCCCAGGCCCTGGCCCGTGCAGGCCTGGCGCGGGATGTGCTGCTGGGGCCGGGCAGCCTGTTCGGCCCCGAGCCCGGCCTGTTGCAGTGCATGCGCTTCAACGTCGCCTGCAGCGACGACCCGCAGCTATGGTCGGAGCTGGCGGTACTATTGGACAGTTTTGCCGACCCGGCATCTGCGTTATAACGAACCCCCAAAAACGTCGGCACAGTGTGTAGCCGGCGGCCACCTTCAAGGAGTCACCATGTTGCCAAGGCGGCCCACCGTCCTCACCTTCCTGTTGCTTGGCGCGGGCTCCGCGAGCGCCGACAGTGTCGACCTGGCGCCGCTGGAAGTCACCTCCACCCGCGTGACCTCCGAATGGTTGCAGACCCCGGCCGCCGTCAGCTCGGTGAGCGTCGCCGACAAGCCCGGCGAACAGATGCTGACCCTCGACAGCCTGCTGATGGCGGTGCCCGGTGCGGTGCCGCAAAGCCGCTACAACATGGCCCAGGGCATGCGCCTGTCGATTCGCGGCTTTGGTGCCCGCTCCAGCTTCGGCATGCGCGGCATCCGCGTACTGGTCGACGGCGTGCCGTTGACCATGCCCGATGGCCAGACCGAGATGGACGGTGTCGACTTGAGCCTGGTGGAAAACATCGAAGTGATCCGCGGCTCGGCTTCCACCCTGTACGGCAACGGTGCCGGCGGCGTACTGGCGATCACCACCCGCGAGCCCTCGCTGGAGCCGCGCACCCTCGTGGACGTGGGTGGTGGTGCCGACGGCTATCGCCGCGTGCGTGCCGAAACCAGTGGCACCTCCGGCAACCTTGGCGGGTTGCTGGCGCTCAACGTCACCAACATGGACGGCTACCGCGATCACGCCGCCTCCGAAGCGCGCAACCTCACCGGCAAGCTGCGCTGGCAGGCCGATGCCGGCGTGCTGGGGGTAACCTTCCAGGCCCTCGACAACCGCTCCGAAGACCCTGGCGCCCTGACCCTCGCGCAGGTGCGCGACAAGCGCAGCCAGGCGCGCCCGCAGAGCCTGCTGTTCGACTCCGACGAACAGATGAACCAGCAACGCCTGGCGGTCAACTGGACCAGCCAGCTGAGCGACACCGACAGCTACCAGCTGCGTACCTGGCTGGGCCGGCGTGACTTCGGCAACCGGCTGCCGCTGCGCGCGGGCGGGCAGACCACCTACGAACGCCTGTTTGCCGGTGTCGGCGGGCAGTACACGCACCTGGCCAACTGGTTCGGCCTGGGTCATCAGCTCACCACCGGCATCGACATCGAGCAGCAGCGCGACGACCGCGAGCGGCACAACAACGAAGTCGGTGGTCACACCGGCAATCTCACCCTGCGCCAACGCGAAAAGGCCGGTGGCTATGGGCTGTACGTGCAGGACAGCATCGACCTCACCGAGCGTCTGCAACTGACCCTGGGCGGACGCTATGACGCCACGCGCCAGTCGGTCGACGACCGCTTCCCGAGCGACGGCGACGCCTCCGATGCGCAGCGTTTCGAAGACTTCAACTACAGTGCCGGCCTGAGCTACCGCCTTACCGAGCACACCATGGCGTATGCACGGGTGGCCACCTCGTTCGAGACCCCCACCCTCAACGAACTGAGCAACCCGACCGCAGGCGGCTTCAACACCGGGCTGCAACCGGCGCGGGCGCTGACCCGCGAGCTGGGTGTGAAGGGCGAGTGGGACGACCTGCGCCTGGAGGCGGTGGTGTACAGCATCCTGCTCAAGGACGAACTGGTGGCGCAGAGCACCGACCGCGGCAACACCTACAGCAACGCCGGCAAATCGCGGCGTGACGGCTTCGAGTTGAGTGGCGAATACCGGCCTGTGGATAACTGGCGCCTGTCGATGGCCTACAGCTACAACGACTACCACTACACCCGTTTCGAGGGCTATGACGACAACCGTCTGCCGGGCATTCCCCGGCAGACCTTGTTCACCGAGGTGGGCTACGAGTCGGATGCGTTCTATGCACGGGTCAACATGAACGCCTATGGCCCGCAGTATGCGGACAACGCCAATGAGGCGCGGGTGGCGGGCAATGCCTTGTTCAACCTGCGCGTGGGCACGGTACTCAAGCTTCAGGGCCAGGAGCTGGAACCGTACGTGGGTGTGGATAACCTGACTGACCGGCGTTACTACGACAACCTGCGCATCAACGACACAGGCGCCCGTTACTACGAGCCGGGCCCAGGTCGGACCTTGTACGCGGGCATCCGCGCGAGCTTCTGAAGACCTGACGCCGAGCGAACAAGGCTGGCACCGCCGATCCTGCAGGCCATGGCGCGTTGCAATCGATGCAGGAGCCGGCCTTGCCGGCGAAACGCCGCGCGGGCGGCGCTCGATCTGATGATCGCCGCAGAAGCAGCGGCTGGCACCTTGTGAGGGCACATCTGGTGCCATCCCCTGCAAAACCTTGAACCCCATCACGTTTCCCACACCCCGTTGCAACTTTCTCGCGATATCCCCGTCAGAGCGGTGCGGAAGAGGTTGTAGGACAAATCACCGTCCCTCCCAGCAGGCTTGAACATTCAGCCGCGCACAACGCTCCGCCCCCCGATAACACTCCCCCAAGAATTCCGGCCCACAAGGATGTGCCATGCTGCCGATCGCCCATTGCCGGGCGTTGACGACACGTGTTGCCCACTGCTTCGTCAGCACCTCGCGCCCCACTCCCGCTGCCGCACTGCTGCTGGCCCTCGCTGCCTGGGCCGCCGGTGCCGGCACCGCCGCACACGCCGCCGACCCGAATGCCGAGCTGCTGCGCCA
Source organism: Pseudomonas palmensis (assembly GCF_049942755.1). Lineage (NCBI taxonomy): Bacteria > Pseudomonadati > Pseudomonadota > Gammaproteobacteria > Pseudomonadales > Pseudomonadaceae > Pseudomonas > Pseudomonas palmensis. The sequence goes on along the minus strand of NZ_CP187958.1, from coordinate 2,065,498 downwards.
GCGCGACCGCGAGCGGGTGCAGCGCGAGCAGCTCGAAGCACGCCCCGACGTGCGCCTCGAAGCACCGCTGGCCGATGAAGGCGACGGCCGCCTGCCCGCCAACGAAACCCCGTGCTTCCCCATCCGCCAACTGCGCCTGGTGGGCGATGCGGCCGAGCGCTTCCAGTGGGCGCTGCGCGCCGCCAACCCCAAGGATGACCCGGCCACCGGGCGCTGCCTGGGCAGCGCCGGCATCAACCTGACCATGAAGCGCATCCAGAACGCGATCATCGAAAAAGGCTACGTCACCACCCGCGTGCTGGCCCAGGCCCAGGACCTCAACAGCGGCGAACTGACCCTGACCCTGATTCCCGGGCGTATCCGCGACATCCGCTTCGCCGAAGGCACCAGCTCGCGCGCCAATGCCTGGAACGCGCTGCCGGCGCACTCGGGCGACCTGCTCAACCTGCGCGACATCGAACAGGCCCTGGAGAACTTCAAGCGCGTACCCACCGCCGAAGCCGACATCCAGATCGCCCCGGCCCAGGCCCGCGACGCCGGCCCCGGCGAGAGCGACATCGTGATCGCCTGGCGCCAGGCCTTCCCGGCGCGGCTCAGCCTGTCTGTGGATAACTCCGGCAGCAAGACCACCGGCAAGTACCAGGGCAACCTGGCGTTGTCGCTGGACAACATCCTCTCGCTCAACGACCTGTTCTACGCCAGCGCCACCCACGACCTGGGCGGCGGCGAGTCGGGCAATCGCGGCTCCAAGGGCAACACGCTGCACTACTCGCTGCCGTTCGGCTACTGGCTGCTGGGCTTCACCACCAGCGAGTACGACTACCACCAGCAGGTGGCCGGCGAGAACGAGACCTACCAGTATCGCGGCGAAACCCGCAACAACGAGCTGCGCCTGTCGCGCCTCCTGTACCGCGATGCGGTGCGCAAGACCACGGCCTGGGGCAGCCTGTGGACGCGTACCTCGGAAAACTTCATCGACGACACTGAAATCCAGCTGCAGCGCCGGCGCATGGCCGGCTGGGAAGCCGGCCTGAGCCACCGCGAATTCATCGGCGCCTCCACCCTCGACCTGAGCGCGGGCTACCGTCGCGGCACCGGTGCCCACGGCGCATTGCAGGCGCCAGAAGAACTCACCGGCGAAGGCACCTCGCGCTCCAAGATCATCAGTGCCGATGCCCAGCTGCAGGTGCCCTTCATCGCCTATAACCAGCGTATGCGCTACATCGGTGGCTGGCGCGCGCAGTGGAACCGCTCGGCGCTGGTGCCGCAGGACCGCTTCTCCATCGGCGGGCGCTACACCGTGCGCGGCTTCGACGGCGAGAACATCCTCTCGGCCGAACGCGGCTGGACCCTGCGCAACGAGATCGGCCTGGCCCTGGGCGATACCGGCCAGGAGCTGTACACCGGCGTCGACTACGGCGAAGTCAGCGGCCACTCCAGCGAGTACCTGGTGGGCAAGCGCCTGGCCGGTGCCGTGGTAGGGGTGCGCGGCGGCTACAAGGCGCTGTCGTATGACTGGTCCTGGGGTACGCCGCTGAAGAAGCCCGACGGTTTCGAAACGGCCAACATCACCAGTGCCTTCACTGTCTCTTTGTCGTTCTGAGGCCCGCCATGCGTATCGATCGCTTCGACATCATCGCCCCCGGGCTCTTCGACGAGCCCTGGAACGAGGCTACCGTGCTGGGCTCGGCCACCTGGCTGTGGATGCACTCCACAGCTCACCGCGACGCACCGCTGCACAGCCTGGCCACCCTGTTGCTGCCGGCGCTCAAGCACCGCCAGTTCGTGCTCGGCAGCGAGGCCGGCAAGCCGGTGTTCTACCTGTCCTGGCTCAACCTCGACGGCGCCGCCGAGCAGCGCTACATCGAGCGCTCGCCTGTCGAGATGGCCGATGCCGACTGGAACAGCGGCGAACGCCTGTGGATAAACGATTTCGTCGCCCCGTTCGGGCATGCGGCAACGCTGGCGCGCCTGGTGCAGCGCCAGCTGTTCCCCAACCGCTGCATGCGCGCCCTCGACCACCAAGGCGAAGTGCGCGGCCTGCGGGTCAAGACGCACCTGGGGATCGGCGTGATTCCCGAACAGGCCAAGGCCTGGTTTGCCGCTCACCCGCTGGAACTCACAGCGTAACCCTGACTTCTGGCGGTCTGGCACCGCAAATGGAATTGCAATGAACAAGCATCTCTACCGTATCGTTTTCAACAAGGCTCGCGGGCTGCTGATGGTGGTTGCCGAGAACGTCGCCAGCCAGGGCAAGGCGCCGGGCACCACCACCGGGCCCGTGGCCGGCTCGGCCGGCACACTGGCCGAACTGGGCCGCCTGCGTTTCGCAATGATGCTCGCCCTCGGCCTGGTGGCGCTGGACGCTGCACCTTCCTGGGCTGCCGGGGTGGTCGCCGATGGGCGTGCGCCAGCAGCCCAGCGCCCGAACGTGGGCCAGAGTGCCAACGGCACGCCGCAGGTGAACATCACCGCCCCCAGCGCCGCCGGCGTGTCGCGCAATACCTACAGCCAGTTCGACGTGGACAAGCGCGGGGTCATCCTCAACAACGGCGTCAAGGCCAGCCAGACCCAGCTGGGTGGCTGGATCCAGGGCAACGGCAACCTGAGCAAGGGCAGTGCGCGGGTGATCCTCAACGAGGTCAACGCCAGCAACCCCAGCCAGTTGCGCGGCTATGTGGAAGTGGCCGGTCAACGCGCCCAGGTGGTGATCGCCAACCCGGCCGGCGTCACCTGCGACGGCTGCGGCTTCATCAACGCCAACCGCGCCACCCTGACCACCGGCCAGGCGCAGCTTGAGAACGGCCGCATCACCGGCTACCAGGTCAAGGGCGGTACCCTCAGCATCCAGGGCAAGGGCCTGGACAGCGCCGACGCCGACTACACCGACCTGATCGCGCAGAGCGTGCAGGTCAACGCCGGCATCTGGGCCAAGGACCTGAAAGTCACCGCCGGGCGCAACCAGGTCAACGCCGACAACACCCGCGCAACCCGGCTGGCAGGCAGCGACGAGGAGGCCCCCGCAGTCGCCATCGACGTGGCCAAGCTCGGCGGCATGTACGCCGGCAAGATCATGCTGGTGGGCACCGAGGGCGGTGTGGGCGTGCGCAACGCCGGCACGATCGGTGCCGGCGCCGGCGAAGTGGTGATCAGCGCCGACGGCAAGCTGCTCAACAGCGGTACCCTCAGCAGTGCCGGCGCCACCCGCGTCGCCGCCAAGGGCGGGGTCGACAACAGCGGCACGGTCTATGCCAAGGGCGACCTGCAGCTGAGCAGCGCCGGCGACCTGAACAACAGCGGCACCCTGGCCAGCCAGGCCAATGTCGAACTCAAGGCGACCGGCGCGCAGTCGACCATCACCAGCAGCAAGGGCTCGGCACTGGCTGCCGGGCTGGACGAGAGCGGCAAGCTGGGCAAGGCCGGCAACCTGACCCTCACCGCGCAGCGCGTGCAGGCCCACGGCGAACACCTGGCCGGCGGCGACCTGCAGGTCAGTGCAGGCGACGTCGACCTGAGCGCCAGCCGTAACGTGGCCGGCAACATCACCCTCACCGGCGGCGACATCAACCTCGCCAACGCCAGCGTCGATGCCAGCAAGACCCTCAGTGCCACCGCCCGCCAGACCCTGCGCAGCGACGCCGCCAAGGTGGTGGCGGGCAACCTGCAAGTACGCGCCGGCGAGCTGTCGAACGTGGGCGGCGAGCTGACCCAGAGCGGCAAGGGCAGTACCTCGATCAAGGTCGACGGCACCCTCGACAACCGCAGTGGCCGCATCGCCAGCAACGCGACCCATGCCACGCTCAGCGCCGCCACCGTGGTCAACACCCAGGGCCGCGTCGAGCATGCCGGCGCCGGCACCCTGCAGTTGACTGCCACGACGCTCGACAGCGCGCAGGGCACGCTGGTCAGCACCGGCACCCTGCAGCTCAAGGCCGGCCAGGTACAGCTCGACGCCGGCGTGGCTCAGGGCAAGGACGTATCGATCGAGGCCGACACCCTGTCCAACCGCGGCGGCAAGGTCCTGGCCACCCAGGGCGGCAGCCTTGCGGTCACCACCCAGGGCCTGCTCGACAACACCGGCGGCACCCTTGCGGCCAGCGGCAACGGCGTGTTCAACGCCGGCACGCTGGACAACCGCAGCGGCACCGTGAGCGCCGGCGGCACACTGTTTGCGGGCGCTGGCGAGCTGTTCAACACCGCCGGCACCTTCGCCGCGATCCGCCAGATGACGCTGACTGCGGCGCACCTGAACAACAGCGGCGGTACGGTCGGCTCGGTACAGGGCGCCCTGCTGCTGACTGCCCGCGACAGCCAGCTGGGCAACGTGGGCGGGCGCCTGGAAGCGGCGGGCGACATCGTGGTGAACGCTCAGGGTATCGACAACAGTGGCGGCGTGATCAGCGGCCTGGCACTCAACCTGAACAGCAATGGCCAACTGCTGCAGAACGCCCAGGGCACCCTGGATGCGCGCAGCACCCTGGATCTGCGCAGCGGGCGCCTGGAAAACGCCGGCGGGCTGATCCAGTCCCAGGGCAGGCTGTACATCGATACCGGCGAACAGGCACTGGTCAACCTCGACGATGGCAGCGGCAAGGGCATCATCAGCCAGGGTGCGCTGGAGATTCACAGCGCGCATCTGAGCAACGCCGGCGGTTACATTTCGGCCAAGGGCGCGATGCAACTGCTGGCCACCGACGTGACCAACGCCGGCGGGCGCATCGTCGGCGCCGACAGTGTGCAGGTGCAGGGCCTGCGGCTGAACAACCAGGCCGGGCAGATCCAGGCGCTGGGCGCCATCGACGTGGCCTCGGCCGAACGTGTGGACAACCAGGGCGGCCTGATCCGCTCCGCAGGTTTGCTGCATGTGTCGACCGGCACCCTCGCCAACAACGCCACCCAGGCCGACAACCAGGGCCTGCAAGGGCACGCCCTGCGCCTTGAGTCCGACGTGCTGGGCAACCAGGCCGGTGTGATTCGCGCCGACACCACGCTGGACATCGGCGTCAGCCAACTGCTGGACAACGCGGGCGGGCTGATCAGCTCCAGCCAGCACCTGAACATTACCGACCGTGACCCCGCTGCGCGCCGCCAGAGCATCAGCAACCTCGACGGGCGCCTGCTGGCCGGCCAGTCGCTGAGCCTGAACGCCGCCTACTACAGTGGCAACGGTCAGGCCGTGAGCCTGGGCGACCTGACCCTGCGCCTGCTCGCAGGCCTTGAACTCAGTGGCCTGCTGCAGGCCAATGGCACCCTCGACGTGCAGACCGGCGGTGCGCTGAACAACAGCGGCAAGCTGCTGGCCGGCCGCTCCATGCTGCTCGACGCCAGTACCCTGGACAACCGCGCCGAGGGTGAAATCAGTGCCGACCAGGTGCGCATCACTGCCCACCAGAGCCTGACCAACCGTGGCCTGATCGACGGCCAGAAGGTACGCCTGCAAACCGGCGTGCTGTACAACCTGGGCACCGGTCGCATCTACGGCGACCAGTTGGGCATCGCTGCCGGCACCCTGGTCAACGCCAACGAGGGCGACCGCTCCGGTGCCATCGCCGCCCGTGCGCGCCTGGACATCGGCGCCACGCAGATCGACAACAGCGAAGCGGCGCTGATCTTCAGTGCCGGCGACATGGCCATCGGCGCCACGCTGGATGACGCCGACCACGCCAGCGGCCGCGCCGCGCTGCTGACCAACGCCAGCGCCACCATCGAGTCGCTGGGGCACATGGCGCTGGACGTGCAGACCCTGCGCAACCTCAACAACCACTTCAGCACCCGCGACGTGGAAATCAGCCGCCAGAGCTTCCAGGAATTCCAGCTGGCCGGCTCGCCCAACCGCTACCAGGCCGACCAGGTCACGTTCCGCCACAACGAAGTGCAGTACCTGATCACCCCCGAGGGCCAGAAGGACAACTGGAACCGCTACGACGTGACCCGCGTGGTGCGCGAAACCCAGATCGCCACCTCGGCGCCGGGGCAGATCCTGGCCGGTGGCAACCTGGTCATCAACGCCGGCGAAGTGCTCAACGACAAGAGCCGGATCATCGCCGGCGGCCTGCTGCAGGGCGCCATCGGCAGCCTGGTGAACACCGAGTTCAAGGGCCAGCAGGTCACCACCGACAGCGGCACGGTGACCAACTTCTACCGTATCCAGCGCAAGGGCCGCGACCGCCAGGGCGCCCGCGTGGCCGGTTATGTGCCCGCGCCGCTGATCCAGGAAATCTCGCTGCAGCCCACCGTATGGCAGGAGCTGGCCGCCATCACCGGCAGCGGCACCCAGCTCGGCGGCCATGCCAGCCAGCTGAGCGACCAGCAGGCCGCCGGCGCCGGCGCGGTGGACAGCGCCGCCGCCAATGCCTACCAGGTGGCGCCGATCATCGAGGTGGCGGCGCAGGCCGGGCTCGATGCCGAAGGCGTCGGCGAGCAGATCCGCACCGGCGGCCCGGTGCTGACCCTGCCGAGCAACAGCCTGTTCGACAGCAACCCGCAGGCGGTGCGCAATTATCTGGTGGAGACCGACCCGCGCTTTGCCGGCTACCGCAACTGGCTGTCGTCCGACTACATGCTGCAACAGCTGCACCTGGACCCGGGGCAAACCCTGCAACGCCTGGGCGATGGCTTCTACGAACAGAAGCTGATTCGCGAACAGGTCGCCCAGCTCACTGGCCGGCGCTTCATCGACGGCTATGCCAACGACGAGGAACAGTACCGCGCGCTGCTCGACAACGCGGTTACCGTGGCCAATACCTGGCAACTGGTGCCGGGTGTGGCGCTGAGCGCCGAGCAGATGGCCCAGCTGACCAGCGACATCGTGTGGCTGGTGGAAAAACAGGTGACCGTGGCCGGCGGCGAAACCCGCAGGGTGCTGGTGCCGCAGGTGTACGTGCGGGTGCAGCAGGGCGACCTCAACGGCGCGGGTGCGTTGATGGCCGGCCAGCAGCTCAAGCTCGACGTGAACGACACCCTGAGCAACAGCGGCAGCCTCGGAGGGCGCAGCATCCTGGCGCTGACCGCGCAGAACGTGGAGAACCTCGGCGGGCGTATCCAGGCCGACAAGGTGTCGGTGCAGGCACGCGAGAACCTCGACAACCTCGGTGGCCTGATCGGCGCCGTGGACAGCCTGGCGATCAGCGCCGGCAACGACCTCAACGTCATCTCCAGCACCCATGACAGCAGCAGCGAGCAGGGCACGCGCAGCAACCTGTCGCGGGTGGCCGGGCTGTTCGTCAGCGGCGCCGGCGGTACGCTCACGGCCTCGGCCGGCAACGACATCAACCTGGCCGGCGCCCAGGTGGTCAACGCCGGTGCCAACGGCAGTACGCAACTGGTGGCCGGCAACAACCTGAACCTGACCACCGTCACCGAGTCGCACCAGCAGTCGATCACCTGGAACAGCAGCAACTGGCGCAAGGACGCCAGCCGCACCGAGGTGGGCAGCAATGTGCAGGGCACCGGCGACGTCAGCCTCAAGGCCGGTCAGGACATCAACCTGCGCGCCAGCCAGGCCAGCAGCGAGCAGGGCATGGGGATGGCCGACGCCGGCCGCGACGTGAACCTGATGGCCGGGCAGAACTACCAGTTCGCCGACGAGGCGCACAAGGTCACTGGCGGCAACGGCATGTTCTCCAAGACCACCAGAACCACCCGTGACACGCTCAGCGAAACCACCGCCCAGGGCTCGACCCTAAGCGGCGAGCACACCTACGTGCAGGGCGGGCGCGACATCAACCTGCAGGGCGCCAACGTGGTGTCCAGCCAGCAGACCATCCTGGTGGCGGGCAACGACGTCAACATCGCGGCGGCCAGCGACAGCCGCAGCGAGCGCCACGACAAGACCGAGAAAACCAGCGGCCTGTTCAGCGGTGGTGGCATCGCCGTGACCGTCGGCACCCAGGAGCAGCGGGTCAAGGACATGACCACCAGCACCACCGCGGTGGCCAGCACCGTCGGCTCCACCGAAGGCGACGTGCTGATCGAGGCCGGCAAAAGCTATCGCCAGGTCGGCAGCCAGGTCATGGCGCCCAAGGGCGACGTGGATATCCGTGCCGAGAAGATCGCCATCGTCGAGGCGCGCAACACCAGCGAGCGTGAGCGTCAGACCCTGTTCAAGCAGACCGGCGTGTCGCTGACCCTGACCAACCCGGTGATCAGCGCCATCCAGACCACCCAGCAGATGAAGCAGGCCTCGGACAAGACCGAAGACGGACGCATGAAGGCGCTGGCCGCGGCCACTGCGGCACTGGCGGCCAACAACGCGGCCACCGCGGTGGCCACCGATCCGGGTTCGGCGGGCGGGATCAACCTGAGCCTGTCGCTGGGCGCCAAGAAGAACCAGAGCACCACCGAGCAGCACAGCGATACCGCTGCCGGCTCGACCATCGTCGCCGGCAACGACGTGCGCCTGATCGCCACCGGCGCCGACGAGGACAGCACCCTCACCGTGCGCGGCAGCCAGATCAAGGCCGGCAACAATGCCAGCCTGCTGGCCGACGGCGACATCAACCTGCTGGCCGCCACCAACACCAGCACCCAGCAGACCGACAGCACCGGCAGCAGTGCCAGCGTCGGTATCGGCCTGTCGCTGGGCGGCACACGCAACGGCTTCACCCTCGACCTCGGGGTGTCGGGCAATCGCGGCGAAGCCGATGGCGAGGACCTCACCCATACCAACACCCATATCGATGCCGGCAACCAGCTGGTCATGGTTTCGGGCGGCGACACCAACCTCAAGGGCGCGGTGGTCAGCGGCAAGCAGGTGGTGATGGACGTGGGCGGCAACCTCAACATCGAGAGCCTGCAGGACACCAGCACCTACACCGTGGACGAGAAGAGCCTGGGCGTGGGTATCAGCCTGTGCATTCCGCCGTTCTGCTATGGCATGAGCTCGGTCAGTGGTGCCAGCGGCAGCTTCGGCGCCACCGACATCGACTCCAAGTACGCCAGCGTCACCGAGCAGTCGGGGATCAAGGCCGGCGACGGCGGCTTCGATATCTACGTGGCCGGCAACACCGACCTGGTGGGCGCAGTGATCGCCAGCAGCGACAAGGCCGTGCAGGACGGCAGCAACCGCCTGGTCACCGCCAGCCTGACCAGCCGCGACATCAAGAACGAGGCCGAGTACAAGGGCAGCAGCCTGAGCCTAGGCGGCGGTTACCGCGAGGTCGGCAAGGACCAGCAGGGCAACGCCACCAGCGGCGCCACGCAAACCCCTGGCACCGACCTTGCCAAAAACGAGAACGACATCGGTGTGAGCATGCCGATCGCCATCAGTGCCAGCGATAGCGCCAGCAGCGTGACCCGCAGCGGTATCAGTGGTGGCAGTATCGTCATCACCGATGCGGCCGAGCAGCACAAACGCACCGGCAAGAGCGTGGACGAGGCCATAGCCAGCCTCAACCGCGACGTGTCCAGCGACCGCGATGGCAGCAATGCGCTGAAGCCGATCTTCAACGAGGAGCAGATTCGCGCCGGGTTCGAGATCGTCGGCGCGTTCGCCAACGAGGCGGGCACCCTGCTCAACAACAAGGCCAAGGAAGTCGACGCCAAGCGTAACCAGGCCAAGGAGGCCGAAGCCAAGGCCGCCAACCCGGAACTGGGCGACGGCGAGCGTACTGCCTTGCTGCTGGCGGCCAGCGACCTGCGCCATCAGGCCGACGGCATTGCCGAAAACTGGGGCGCCGGCGGCACCTACCGGCAGATCACCACCGCGCTGGTGGGCGCGGCCAGCGGCAACATCAGCGCCGGCAACACGGCGTTCATGCAGGGCCTGGTGGTCAACTACGTGCAGCAGCAGGGCGCGGGCTATATCGGCGAGCTGGTGGCCAACGGCAGCCTTATCGAAGGCTCGCCGGTACACGCGGCGCTGCACGGCATCCTCGCCTGCGCGGGCGCGGCGGCCAGCAGCCAGAGTTGTGGCAGCGGTGCGGCCGGGGCGGCGGCATCGAGCGTGCTCACCGGGTTGTTCTCCGAAGCCAGCCCCAACGAGTCCGAGGCGCAACGTGAAGCCAAGCGCAACCTGATCACCAGCCTGGTCACCGGGCTGGCCGCCAGCACCGGCCTGGATGCCGCCACCGCCAACACCGCCGCTGGCGCCGCCACCGACAACAACTGGCTGGCCACCCAGCAACTGGTGCAGGCCAAGAAGGAGCTCAAGGAAGCCGAGGGCCTGGCGGACGAGCTCAAGGTCATTGCCAAGTGGGGCTTCATCAGCAAGAAGCAGGACCTGCTGACCCAGGTTGGCGTGGGGCGTGGCCTGGTCGAGGCCGGCATCAACGATATCGAGGGGCTGGCGCAGTTCATCGCGCACCCTATCGATGGCCTCAAGGGCATCAAGGAACTGATTTCCAACCAGGAGGCGCGCGACAAGCTGGGCGCCGATGTGGTGGATGAACTCAACGCCAAGATCGACCGCGTGACCCTGGCGCTGGAGGTGGGCGGTGACGACCACGCCATGCAACTGGGGCGTGACCTGGGCGAGATCGTGTGGCAGGCCGGCAGCATTGCCACCGGCGTGGGCGGCGCGGCCAAGGCCGGCGTGACGCTGGCCAAGACCGGCATCAAGATGGGCCGGGCGGGTCTGGAAAAAATGGCCGCCAAGGCCGAAGTGCTGGTCAAGGAAGCGCCGGTGGCCAAGGTCGAGCTGCCCCCTGCCGGCAAGCCGGCGGCGGGTGCGGGCACCGTGGCCACCGTCGAGCGCCTGGACGAACTGCCCGTGAAGCAGTTCAACCCCTATGACAACCCGCGCTACAAGGAGATGACGCCCACCGAGCAGCAGGCGTACCTCAAGGAATACAACAAGCAGTTGCAGGCCCAGCAGGACGCCATCAACAACATGACCGCCGACGAGTTCAAGTTCGCCCGCGAGGCGTTCGACAGCACCGGGCGCAACCCCGACGCGGTGGCGCTGCAGCGCAAGTTCGGCCGCGAATTCGAGCGCAGCGTGGCCGAGAACATCCAGAAGGGCCTGGTCAACAACGGCGTCGACCCCAAGGTCGCGGCGCAGATGGCCAAGGCACGGGCCAAGGAAATCAAGTCGAACCTGGCCGCACTGCACGAGCCCGACATGGTGGCTGGCGGGTGGGTAAAACCCGACCCTGTTAGAATGGGCAATTCGAACGTCAACTCGTCGATCGGCGCCAGCTGGTCGAGCCGGCTGCCGCTGCTGGACGAGACCGTGCGCAAGGCGGTGGAGGCGGGCAACGGCAGTGCCAAATTGAACATCAGGTTAGAGCTAGCCAGGGGAGCCAGTCAGTGATGAAGGACGCATTTCTCGAGATGTTTATCGAGGCCATGGGCGAACCTGCCCATCAGCGGCCCGTGCCGGCCGAAAGCATCGCGCAGTACCGTGGCCGCCTGCCGGACAAACTGCTGGAGTATTGGCAGGAGCAGGGGTGGGGCAGCTATGCCGACGGCCTGTTCTGGCTGGTCAACCCGCACGACTACCAGCACCTGCTGGACATGTGGCTGCAAGGCACCGAGTTCGAGAAGCTGGACACCTACCATGTGATCGGCCGCACGGCCTTTGGCGACCTCTATGCATGGGGCGAAACCTATGGCCGCAAGCTGATCGTGCTGTGTGCGTACAACCGCGTGTACGCCATGAGCAGCGAAAAGAACGTGCCCTGCAGCAACCCGGACCTGGAGCTGCAGTCGTTCCTGTCGATGGTCGAGCGCGAGGACTTCGACATGGAGGACGCCGATGGCGAGTTCCTGTTCGAGCGTGCGCTGCAGGCCCTGGGCCCGCTGGGCGAGCAGGAGCTGTACGGCTTCGAGCCCGCGCTGGTGATGGGCGGCAAGGCGGTGCTGGGCAACCTGCGCAAGCTGCAGCTGGATGTGCACCTGACGATTCTTCGCCAGTTCGGTCGCTGAGCGCATGACCCTGCTCGATGACTGGATAGCGTGCCGCGAAGGTCGCGTCGTGCTCGACAGCTCGCACTTTCTCGGCTTGTTCAAGGAGCATGGCAGCGACGCGGAGCTGGCGCAGATCTTTGCCGGCTTTGCCCAGGCCGATGCCTTGCAGGCGCGGGCGCAGCAGGTGCTGGCGGCAGGTTCGCTGGACAGCAGCCTGTACCTGTTGCCGCAGCGCGGCTGCGATGAAGGCCGGCTCAAGGCCGCGGCGCTGGCCTGGTGGAACGAACAGGCACGGTACTGCCTGTCCACCCAGGGGCCGTGGCCGGAGCAGGCCCACTGGCAGCCTGTGGTCGAGGTGGTAAGCCGCGAGGTGGCGTTGAAGGCGTTGCAGAGCGATGCGCCGAATGCCTGGGTGTTCGAGCATTTCGCCGACACGGTCATCGAGGGCGTGCGTGACAGCCAACTGCCGATGTACGCGCTGCTCGAAGCGTTGTACGGGATTGCCGCTGACTATTACCTGGCGTGGTACATCGCGGCGCCGCTGCTGGCGCTGGAGGTGGATTTTGCGCGTTATTTCGAGCTGTGGCGGCTGGGGGGCATGAGCGTGGTGCTGCAGGACCGGCTGCTGGTGGCCGGTTGACAGGTATCAGCAGAGCCGGCATCGACGGCGAACAGGCCCGCACCGCCTGCCAAAACCTCCGGCACTGCCTGTAGACTCTCCAGCGCCCCGCACCTGTGCGGTTGATCGATCAAGCGTTGAGAGGATAGAGAATGAGTCTCTGGGATGACCTGAAAAAGAAAGCCGTCGACGCCAACCCCGAGCTTGCCGCCAAGGCGGCCCAGGCGCTGACCAAGGCCAGGGAACTGGCCGTGGAGGCCGGACAGAAGGCCGCGCCGGTGCTCAAGGAGGCCAGCGAAAAGGCCGCTGCCTACGCCCAGGAGAAAACCCCGATCCTCAAGGCCCAGGCGCTCAAGGCCATCGACGACGCCAAGGTGCGCCGCGCCGAGCTCAAGGAGCGCGCCAGGCACGACAAGGCCGCGCGCGAGGAAATGGTGCGCACCATGTATGACATCAGCCTGTCGCCCGACGACCCCAACTTCATCGACGAGCCGTTCAACCACTACGATCGCCAGTTGCATTTCTTCGTGGTCACCGGCGAGATTCTCGACACCCAGAAGCGCAACCAGACCCACCTCAGCGCCAGCCACTCGCACCATTCCGGCGGCGGCTACATGATCGACGGCTACGGCTCCATCGGCGGCAGTTCGTCGTCGATGCACGTGAGCAGCCACAACATCCAGGAGCATGAGTTCTGGGTGAAGCTGCGCGATGGCAGGGAAGCGTGTTTCCAGTTCGCCGACAGCGCCGTGCGCATCCGCACCGGGCAGACAGTGAGCATGCTGTTCGCGCGCCCTGCCGACACCCAGACCGGACAGATGGTGGCGCTGTACAACCACAGCTCGCAGGAAAACCATGTGATCGCCGGGCCGGCCGCGATCAACCAGATATTCAACCTGTATACCGTCGAGCCCGGGCTGTTCAACGGCAATGAGGTGACCACCCGGCGCAACCGCCTGCTGCAGGAGCTGGATCGGCGGCTGGGGCAGTTGGCCAGGTACTCGGCATTGCATGGCAACAGCCAGGGGCAGCTGATAGAGGGCGAGCGCACGGTCTGAGCCCGGCCTGTCCCTTTTGCGCGCCCATGAAAAAAGGCCCGGGTTTTCACCTGGGCCTTTTGTCGTAGATGGCGCACTCGGCGGGATTCGAACCCACGACCCCTGCCTTCGGAGGGCAGTACTCTATCCAGCTGAGCTACGAGTGCAACGCGGGCGCCATGATACCCATCTGCACCCTTGGCGTCCATCGCCAGTAATGTTGTGTTCGATTCCGAACACTCGCTGGTGCAAAAGTGACGTTGATCTGAAATTTCAGGGTCTGCTAGGCTTTTTGTTCTTTTTTTCGAACACCCTATTGTCCTTTGTTCCCGTTGATCCTAGGATTCGTTTGAGATTTCAAACGCTCTCCTTTTTCTACAAATCAATAATTCGCCCTGTGTTCGCACGGTGCAGTTAAGGAAGCCCGACATGCAGCTCAAAGACGCCCAGTTGTTCCGCCAGCAAGCCTTCGTCAACGGAGAGTGGCTGGACGCGGACAACGGTCAGACGATCCAGGTGACCAACCCGGCCACCGGTGAAGTGCTCGGCACCGTGCCTAAAATGGGCGCCGCCGAAACCCGTCGCGCCATCGAGGCCGCCGACAAGGCTCTGCCGGCCTGGCGCGCACTGACCGCCAAGGAGCGTGCTGGCAAGCTGCGCCGCTGGTTCGAACTGATGATCGAGCACCAGGACGACCTGGCCCGCCTGATGACCTCCGAGCAGGGCAAGCCACTGGCCGAAGCCAAGGGCGAAATCGCCTATGCCGCCTCGTTCATCGAGTGGTTCGCCGAAGAAGCCAAGCGTGTCTATGGCGACACCATCCCGGGCCACCAGCCCGACAAGCGCCTGATCGTGATCAAGCAGCCGATCGGCGTTACCGCGGCCATCACCCCGTGGAACTTCCCGGCTGCGATGATCACCCGCAAGGCCGGCCCGGCCCTGGCCGCTGGCTGCACCATGGTGCTCAAGCCCGCTTCGCAGACCCCGTACTCGGCCCTGGCCCTGGTCGAGCTGGCCACCCGTGCCGGCATCCCGGCTGGCGTGCTGAGCGTGGTCACCGGCAGCGCCGGCGACATCGGCAGCGAACTGACCGGCAACCCGATCGTGCGCAAGCTGTCCTTCACCGGCTCGACCGAAATCGGTCGCCAGCTGATGGCCGAATGCGCCAAGGACATCAAGAAAGTTTCCCTGGAGCTGGGCGGCAACGCTCCGTTCATCGTGTTCGACGACGCCGACCTGGACAAGGCCGTCGAGGGCGCGATCATCTCCAAGTACCGCAACAACGGCCAGACCTGCGTCTGCGCCAACCGTATCTACGTGCAGGACGGCGTCTACGACGTGTTCGCCGAGAAGCTCAAGGCGGCAGTCGCCAAGCTCAAGATCGGCAACGGCCTGGAAGACGGCACCACCACCGGCCCGCTGATCGACGGCAAGGCCGTGGCCAAGGTGCAGGAGCACATCGCTGACGCGGTGAGCAAGGGCGCCAAGGTACTGAGCGGCGGCAAGCTGATCGAAGGCAACTTCTTCGAGCCGACCATCCTCGTCGACGTGCCGAAAAGCGCTGCCGTGGCCAAGGAAGAAACCTTCGGCCCACTGGCTCCGCTGTTCCGTTTCAAGGACGAGGCCGAAGTCATCGCCATGTCCAACGACACCGAATTCGGCCTGGCCTCGTACTTCTATGCCCGCGACATGAGCCGTGTGTTCCGTGTCGCCGAAGCCCTGGAATACGGCATGGTCGGCATCAACACCGGCCTGATCTCCAACGAGGTCGCGCCGTTCGGTGGTATCAAGGCCTCGGGCCTGGGCCGCGAAGGCTCCAAGTACGGCATCGAGGACTACCTCGAAATCAAATACCTGTGCATCAGCGTCTGATCGCAGCGTAAGGCTTTACCTCTGCCAGCGGGGCGCGAGAGCGCCGTCCCGCTGGCCTTTTTTACACCGTGACATCCGGCCGCCTGGGCCCCTGCAGCAGTCGATCAACGCATGCTGCTGCAGTCGAATACCGGCCGCCCCGATCGAATCGCGCCACCTGCGTGTGGCGAAATGAGGACATTATGAGCAAGACCAACGAATCCCTGATGCAACGCCGTGTAGCCGCCGTCCCACGTGGCGTCGGCCAGATCCACCCGATCTTCGCCGAGTCGGCCAAGAACGCCACCGTGACTGACGTCGAAGGCCGCGAGTTCATCGACTTCGCCGGCGGTATCGCGGTACTCAACACCGGTCACGTGCATCCGAAAATCATCGCTGCCGTTGAAGCTCAACTGCACAAGCTGACCCACACCTGCTTCCAGGTACTGGCCTACGAGCCGTATGTCGAAGTGTGCGAAAAGATCAACGCGCTGATCCCGGGTGATTTCGCCAAGAAAACCCTGCTGGTCACCACCGGTTCCGAAGCCGTTGAAAACGCCATCAAGATCGCCCGTGCCGCCACCGGCCGTGCCGGCGTGATCGCCTTCACCGGCGCCTACCACGGTCGCACCATGATGACCCTGGGCCTGACCGGCAAGGTCGTACCGTACTCGGCCGGCATGGGCCTGATGCCAGGCGGCATCTTCCGCGCCATCTACCCGAACGAACTGCACGGTGTGAGCATCGACGACTCGATCGCTTCGATCGAACGCATCTTCAAGAACGACGCCGAAGCCAAGGATATCGCTGCGATCATCCTGGAGCCGGTCCAGGGCGAAGGCGGTTTCTACGTCGCGCCTAAAGAGTTCATGAAGCGTCTGCGCGCCCTGTGCGACCAGCACGGCATCCTGCTGATCGCCGACGAAGTACAGACCGGCGCTGGCCGTACCGGTACCTTCTTCGCCATGGAACAGATGGGCGTCGCGCCTGACCTGACCACCTTCGCCAAATCCATCGCTGGCGGCTTCCCGCTGGCCGGTGTGTGCGGCAAGGCCGAGTACATGGACGCCATCGCTCCAGGCGGCCTGGGCGGCACCTACGCCGGTAGCCCGATCGCCTGCGCCGCGGCCCTGGCCGTGATGGAAGTGTTCGAAGAAGAAAAACTGCTGGACCGCAGCAAGGCAGTCGGCGAGCGTCTGGTCACTGGCCTGCGCAAGATCCAGGACAAGCACCCGATCATCGGTGACGTGCGTGCCCTGGGCTCGATGATCGCGGTCGAGGTGTTCGACAAGGCCGGTTCCCACACCCCTAACCCGACTGCCGTTGCAGCCGTCGTGGCCAAGGCGCGTGACAAGGGCCTGATTCTGCTGTCGTGCGGTACCTACGGCAACGTGCTGCGTATCCTGGTTCCACTGACCTCGCCTGACGAGCAGCTGGACAAGGGTCTGGCCATCATCGAAGAGTGCTTCGCCGAACTGGCGTAAGTGTGACGCGATAGGAAAAAACCCGCCTCGGCGGGTTTTTTTTCGCCCAAAGCCCGACAAGGGCGCTAAGGTTTGCACAGGAGCTACCTTGGAAGACGCCCTGGATGGCGTGCATCGAGATGTCAGGAGAAGCCCGATGACCGTTTCAAACCCACCCACCGCACCCTGTGTGCTGATTGCCGAAGGCGACCCGTGGGTGCGTGACATGCTCAAGGACATGCTGCTCAGCGTGCGCTGCGATGCCCGCCTGCACGTCTGTGCCAATGGCCACGAGGCGCTGTCCGCGCTGGCCAGCCAACCCGATCTGATCATCGCCGCCCGCGAGCTGCCCGGCATCGACGGCCTGGACCTGCTGCGCAGCGTGCGCGCCAAGCGCCGCAGCTTGCCGTTCATCCTGATCAGCAGCCGCAGCGATGTGGCCAGCGTGCGCGAGGCGCTGCCGCTGGCGCCCACGGCGTACCTGAGCAAGCCGCTCAATGCCGAGCTGCTGCGCCAGCGCCTGGAGGAGCAACTGCTTGGTGCCGGCGAGGCGGTGGCCTGCCCGGTGCCGGCATTGCGCCCGGGCATCACCTTGTCGCGGTTTCTCGAAGACCACCGCAGCACCGCCGATGGCGGGCCGTTGCTGGCTGATGTGAAGCAGGCGATCAAGCACGCACTCAACCCCGAGGGGCTCAACCTCAAGGCACTGGAAGAAGAGATCCGCAACGACCCGCAGATCACCGCGGTGCTGATCGCTGCGGCCAACAGCGCGGCGCTGCATCGTGACGGTGCGGTGCAGACCCTGCTGCAGGCGTTGAACAAGCTGGGCACCACCCAGAGCATGAACCTGATCATGGGCCTGGCACTCAAGCGCAGCGCCAGGCTCAGCGACCCGTTGCTGTCACGCCATGCCGAGCATTTCTGGGGCCTGTCGCTGCACACGGCCGAGTATGCCGCCAGCCTGGCGCGGTCGATGGAGCTGGACCAGGAGCGTTGCTACTGTGCCGGCTTGCTGCATTGCCTGGGCGACCTGGCGTTGCTGCGCTGCCTGCAGGAGTGGAGCCTGGCCGGGGGCGAGCTGGACGAGGACGCGGTGCAGTTGTCGTTGAACGAGTATGGCGCTGCGTACGGCTCGGCGCTGCGTACCCGCTGGCGCTTGCCGCTGGAGCTGCGCGAACTGATTGCCTCGGTGTATCAGTTGGGGGGCGGGGTGTACTCGCGGGAGAACCTGATCTTGAACCTGGCCGGGCAGCTGGCGCGGCTGCCGGCCGAGCAGGGCCTGGAGCAACTGGCCGAGAGCAAGACGGCGCGCCTGCTGAGGGTGGGGTTGGCGCAGCTGGAGCTGCTGCGCAAGGCCTGAGACCGCAATCGCGGGTCAAGCCCGCTCCCACAGGGCCCTGGTAAACCTGTGGGAGCGGGCTTGGCCCGCGATGGGGCCGGCTCAGGCGCCGGATGTTTCAGCCCCTGACAATCTGGTTCTTGCCCTGCCGCTTGGCCTGATACATCGCCGCATCCGCCCGTGCGAACAGGCTGTCGAGCACTTCATCCTCCTCATCGATGCCGGTCAGCCCCTGGCTCACCGTCACCCCGAACACTTGTTCGTCCTGGCTGAAGCTAAGGCGCTGGATCTCGCGCTGCAGACGCTGCGCCACCTGCAGCGCCAGCTCCGGCGTGCACCCGGGAAACACCGCCGCGAACTCTTCGCCGCCAATGCGCCCGAACAGGTCGCCACGGCGCAGCACCGCCTTGCCGCTGTCGGCGATGCGTTGCAGCACCTGATCACCCGTCTGGTGCCCGTAGGTGTCGTTGACCTGCTTGAAGTCATCGATGTCCAGCAGCAGGAACGCCATCGGCGCCTGCTCCTGGCGTGCCTTTTCGAAGGTGTGGTGCGCGCATTCGAAAAAGTGCCGGCGGTTGCTGCTCTGGGTCAGCACGTCGGTGGTGGCCAGGCGCTGCAACTCGCCTTCGAGCTGCTTCTTTTCGGTGATGTCCTCGGCCATGCCGACCACGATCACGCCCTGTGCGCTATCGGCCTGCTGGTTGATGAAGCACTTGTCGCTGAGCCAGCGCACCTGCCCGTCGGCGGCGATGATGCGGTACTCGCGGTCTTCCACCGCGCCCTTGACCAGCACCTCGGCCAGGCTGCGTTCGGCGTACTCCAGGTCGTCGGGGTAGATGCTGTCGCGCCACTCGTTGTGATCGGCCAGCAGCAGACCGGCCGAGCGCCCGAAAATCCGCTCGTAGGCCGGGCTCACGTACAGCACGCGCCGGGTTTCCCAATCCATGGCCCAGAGCACCGCGTTGACACTGTCCAGCAGCGAGCTGAACAGCTGCTCGCGCTCGCTCAGGCGCGCGACTTCACCCTGGGCATGCAGCAGGGCCAGCAAGGTGTGCGCGGGATGCGACGGTGGGCTGAACGACGGGGACGGCGGGTTCTTGTTGACCATGTGCACGAAGCGTCTCGAAAAGCGGAATCGAAAGGCGAAGGGCGTGCGGCCTGACACGGCCCGCCACGCGGGCGATATGCCAGTCAGAGTGAAAATCGAAGGGAGAGTTCCTCAGGCGCGCCCCAGGACGGGGCGCGCCGATCAACGGCGTCAGGCCAGGGCAGGGCGCAGCGAATAGGTCTTGAGCTGTGCGGCGAAGTCGCGCAGCGACTGGATACCGCTGGCCTCGGCCTCGTGTACCCAGTCCTTCATCGCGGCCAGCATGTCGTGGCCGTTGGCGCTGGTGCGTGCCCAGATCTGCTGCAGGGCCAGGCGCTTCTCGTAGATGGTCTTGAGTGCCTGGCTGTGCGCCAGCATCGACTCGATGCGCTGGTGGTGGCGGTCTTCGAGCAGGCTCGGCTCACGCGAAAGCAGGCGCTTGGCGCGGCGGAACTGGTGGCGCACCGAGTCGTCCACGCGCATCAGCTCCTGCTTGACCAGCGGCGCGATCACCAGCTTGCGGTACTGCGCCATGATCTGGAAGCGGTTGTTGAGGATCGCCATGGCGGTGTCCATGTCGAGCTGGCCCTTGCCCTCGACGCGGTGCGCGATGGGTGCCACGCGCTGCACCTTGGCCAGGCGCAGCCAGGTGAACAGCTTGATCCACGCCCAGCCCATGTCGAACTCCCATCGCCTGACCGAAAGCTTGGCCGAGTTGGGGTAGGTGTGGTGGTTGTTGTGCAGCTCTTCGCCGCCGATGATGATGCCCCACGGCACCAGGTTGGTGGCGGCATCGCGGCATTCGAAGTTGCGGTAGCCCACCGCGTGACCCAGGCCGTTGACCACGCCGGCGGCCCAGAACGGAATCCACATCATCTGCACTGCCCAGATGGTGATGCCGATGGTGCCGAACAGCAGCACGTCGATCAGCGCCATCAGCGCGATGCCGCCCAGCTTGTAGCGCGAGTACAGGTTGCGTTCGATCCAGTCCTCGGGGCAGTTCTTGCCGTAGATGCGCAGGGTCTCGGGGTTCTGCGCCTCTTCGCGGTACAGCTCGGCACCCTTGCGCAGCACCGTGGACAGGCCCTTGATGACCGGGCTGTGCGGGTCGTCGACGGTTTCGCACTTGGCGTGGTGCTTGCGGTGGATGGCGGTCCATTCGCGGGTGTTCTGCGCCGTGGTCAGCCACAGCCAGAAGCGGAAGAAGTGCTTGAGCCCGGCATTGAGCTCCAGGGAGCGGTGCGCGGAATAGCGGTGCAGATAAACCGTGACCGCGACGATCGTCACGTGGGTCATCAGCAGGGTGACGGCCAGCAGTTGCCAGGCTGACAGGTCGAGAAAACCGTTGTACCACATAGGCGGGTGGGCCCTCGTAAAGCGAAAGAAACAGCGCAAAGTATTATCCCTACCCTACTAAATAAAACCAGTCGGCGTTTTAGATAGGAGGTCACGGGATATTTCTACCTCTATAATGGCCATCATTTTGCCCTGGGTTCCAGCGACTCTATGTCTGTATCCGTTCGAGACGCCCTGCGTATGTCCGCGCTGTATCTGGTGCTGTCGGTCATGTGGTTGGTGCTGTCTGATCAAATACTGAGCAATCTTTTCGATGATCCCGCCCAGTTGGCACGCTGGGAGCTGATCAACGCCTACGCGTGGATGGGCTGCAGCGCTGCGCTGATCTTCGTGTCGCGCTGGCGCCTGCTCAATTTCATCGGCGTGGGCGCGCGCCTGCGCCGCGAGGACCGCGAGCGCCTGCGCATGGCCGCAGCGGTGTTCGACAGCACCCTCGAAGGGGTGCTGGTGAGCGACCGCGACGGCCTGATCGTGCACGTCAACCGGGCGTTCATGCAGATCACCGGCTACCAGAAGGATGAGGTGCTGGGCCAGCGCCCGAGCAAGTTCAAGTCGGGCCGCCACGACACCGCGTTCTACCAGCAGATATTCGCCACCCTGGCCGAGAAGGGCGAATGGAGCGGCGAAATCTGGAACCGGCGCAAGAATGGCGAGATCTACCCGCAGTGGCAGACCATCTGCGCCATTCACGACGACAGCGGCCAGCTGACCCACTACGTGGCGGTGTTCAGCGACATCAGCGCGATCAAGCACACCGAGCGCGAGCTGGCGCACCTGGTGCACCACGACCCGCTCACCGACCTGCCCAACCGCCTGCTGTTCAACGACCGGGTCAAGCAGACCCTGGCTGCGGCCCAGGCCAACAAGCGCGGCTGTGCCCTGTTGCTGCTGGACCTGGACCACTTCCAGAGCATCAACGACAGCCTCGGCCACAACACCGGCGACCAGTTGCTCAAGGCCGTGAGCGAACGCCTGCTGGCCCAGCTGGGCACCGGCATGACCCTGGCGCGGCTGGGCGGCGACGAGTTTGCCGTGCTGTCCGAGAACTGCGCCCAGGTCGGCCAGGCCGCTGCCCTGGCGCAAGGCATCATCGATTGCCTCAAGGAGCCGTTCGAGCTCGACCACCATCGCCTGTTCACCAGCGTCAGCATCGGCATCAGCCTGTTCCCCAGCGATGCGCTGAGCGCCGAGCAATTGCTGCGCAACGCCGACTCGGCGCTGTTCAAGGCCAAGGGCAATGGCCGCTCGGGGTACGCCCTGTACACCGAGGAGCTGACCGCCCATGCCCAGCAGCGGGTCGAGACGGCCGGCGAGTTGCGCCGGGCCCTGGAGCAGCAGGAGCTGCGGGTGTACTACCAGCCGGTGCACGACCTGCTCACCGGTGCCATGATCGGCGTCGAGGCACTGGTGCGCTGGCAGCACCCCGAGCGCGGGCTGGTGCCGCCGGGCGAGTTCATTCCGATTGCCGAACGCACCGGGCTGATTGCCGAGATCGACACCTGGGTGATGCGCCAGGCCTGCCAGCAGATGGTGCAGTGGCAGGCCGAGGGCAAGGCCCTGAGGTTTGTCGCGGTCAACGTGTCCAGCCGCCTGTTCGGCAAGCGCAGCCTGTACCAGCTGGTGGCCCAGGTGCTGCACGACACCGGGCTGGACCCGGCGCGGCTGGAGGTCGAGGTGACCGAAAGCGCGGTGATGGAAGACCCCGAGGTGGCGCTGGAGCAGTTGCACCGCCTGCGCGAGCTGGGCCTGCAACTGGCCATCGACGATTTCGGTACCGGTTACTCCTCGCTGCTGCGGCTCAAGCGCCTGCCGGTGCAGAAGCTCAAGATCGACCAGGGCTTCGTGGCGGGCCTGCCCCACGACGATGATGACGTCGCCATCGTGCGGGTGATCATCGCCCTGGCGCGCAGCATGGGCATGCAGATCCAGGCCGAGGGCATCGAAGAGGCCGAGCAGGCGCGCTTCCTGCTGGAACAGCAGTGCGACATGGGCCAGGGCTACTGGTACGGTCGACCGGTGCCTGCGCAGCAACTGCGCTGGTCCTGAGGGCCCTTTCGCGGGGCAAGCCCGCTCCCACAGGGGCCGGTGGAGAACCTTGTGGGAGCGGGCTTGACCCGCGATGGGCTGCAAAGCAGCCCGCCTCTACACTTTTTAGTTATATAAAAATTCTTAAATAGTATTTTTAAGAATATTCCACCCTCTCTAAGATTGCCCTCAAGCCAGGCGCAGTCGTCCCCTTCAGATGCAGCTGCACGGCACCCCTTATTTCCAGGAGCACGAGCATGAGCGCATCTCTGCGTAGCGTTGACGGACAGGACGAAGCCAC
This sequence comes from Pseudomonas palmensis, assembly GCF_049942755.1. Classification (NCBI taxonomy): domain Bacteria; kingdom Pseudomonadati; phylum Pseudomonadota; class Gammaproteobacteria; order Pseudomonadales; family Pseudomonadaceae; genus Pseudomonas; species Pseudomonas palmensis. The sequence goes on along the minus strand of NZ_CP187958.1, from coordinate 2,042,573 downwards.
CATTCTGCGCGAGATCCAGAGCGCATTGCGCGACCTGCGTTTCGGCGCGGTGGAAATCACCGTGCACAACGCCCAGGTCGTGCAGATCGAACGCAAGGAAAAATTCCGCCTGCAGAATCCAGGCAACAAGCCCAGCTGATTCAGCCCTCTAATTAGAAAAAAATACGCCAATCGGGAGCTTCACCATGTCCATCCGCCGTTATGCCCTGGCCGCACTGGCCAGTGCTGTGTTTGCCGGTTCCGCCATCGCCAAGGACTACGAGCTGTTGAACGTGTCCTATGACCCCACCCGCGAGCTGTATCAGCAGTACAACGCCGAATTCATCAAGCACTGGCAGCAGGCGCACCCGGACGACAAGGTCAAGATCCAGCAGTCCCACGGTGGCTCGGGCAAGCAGGGCCGTGCGGTGATCGACGGCCTGCGCGCCGACGTGGTGACCCTGGCCCTGGCCGGCGACATCGACGAAATCGCCAAGCTCGGCAAGACCCTGCCGGAGAACTGGCAGACCCGCCTGCCCGACGCCAGCACCCCGTACACCTCGACCATCGTGTTCCTGGTGCGCAAGGGCAACCCCAAGGGCATCAAGGACTGGGGCGACCTGATCAAGAAGGACGTGTCGGTGATCACGCCCAACCCGAAAACCTCCGGTGGCGCGCGCTGGAACTTCCTCGCCGCCTGGGCCTACGGCCTGAAGGCCGGCGGCAGCGAAGCCAAGGCCCAGGAATACGTGCAGGAGCTGTTCAAGCACGTGCCGGTACTGGACACCGGCGCCCGCGGCTCGACCATCACCTTCGTCAACAACGGTCAGGGCGACGTGCTGCTGGCCTGGGAAAACGAAGCCTTCCTGGCCCTCAAGGAAGACGGTGGCGCCGACAAGTTCGACATCGTCGTGCCGTCGCTGTCGATCCTGGCCGAGCCGCCGGTGGCGGTGGTGGACAAGAACGCCGAGAAAAAGGGCAATACCGCGATCGCCACCGAATACCTCAAGTACCTGTACAGCCCGGCCGGCCAGAAGATCGCCGCCGAGAACTTCTACCGCCCGCGTGACGAGAAGGTCGCTGCCGAATACGCCAAGCAGTTCCCTAAACTCGAACTGGTGACTATCGACAAAGACTTCGGTGGCTGGAAAACTGCGCAGCCCAAGTTCTTCAACGATGGTGGTGTGTTCGACCAGATCTACACGGCGCAGTGATGCGTGGCCGTTAGGATAATCGCCATTCAGTAGCCAGCATGGGCCCGGGATTCGTCTCGGGCTTCGTGCGTTAAACCAGGGACTTCTATGTCGCGTCGTATCTCCCCCGTCATACCCGGCTTCGGGCTGACGCTGGGCTACACCTTGGTGTACCTCAGCCTGATAGTGCTCATACCGCTGGCGGCCATGTTCATCCATGCCGCCCAGCTCACCTGGGACCAGTTCTGGACCATCGTCACCGCACCCCGGGTGCTGGCCGCGCTCAAGCTCAGCTTCAGCACCGCGTTCTATGCGGCGCTGATCAACGGCGTGATCGGCACGCTGCTGGCCTGGGTGCTGGTGCGCTACACCTTCCCAGGGCGCAAGGTCATCGATGCGATGATCGACCTGCCGTTCGCCCTGCCCACCGCGGTGGCCGGCATCGCCCTGACCGCGCTGTATGCGCCGTCCGGTCTGGTGGGCCAGTTCGCCACCGACCTGGGCTTCAAGATCGCCTACACGCCGCTGGGCATCACCCTGGCGCTGACCTTCGTGACCCTGCCGTTCGTGGTGCGCACGGTGCAGCCGGTGCTGGCCGACATCCCGCGCGAGGTCGAAGAGGCCGCCGCGTGCCTGGGGGCCAAGCCGCTGCAGGTGTTCCGCTACGTGCTGGCGCCGGCGCTGCTGCCGGCCTGGCTGACCGGCTTCGCGCTGGCCTTCGCACGGGGTGTGGGCGAGTACGGTTCGGTGATCTTCATCGCCGGCAACATGCCGATGAAGACCGAGATCCTGCCGTTGTTGATCATGGTCAAGCTCGACCAGTACGACTACACCGGCGCCACCGCCATCGGCGTGATGATGCTGGTGGTTTCCTTCATCCTGCTGCTGCTGATCAACCTGTTGCAGCGGCGCATCGAAACCCCGTGAAGGAGGCCTGACCCATGTCTGCATCATCTGTTGGTGTGGCCGCTTCGGCCAACGCTGCCCGCCGTGGCAGCGCGATTTCACGGCGCGTGCTGATCGGCCTCGGCTGGCTGATCTTCGCGCTGTTTCTGCTGCTGCCGCTGTTCATCGTGGTGTCCCAGGGCCTGAAGATGGGCCTGGGCACCTTCTTCGAGGCGATCTTCGAGCCCGACGCGCTGTCGGCGCTCAAGCTCACCCTGATCGCGGTGGCCATCTCGGTGCCGCTGAACCTGGTGTTCGGGGTCAGCGCGGCGTGGTGCGTGAGCAAGTACAGCTTCCCCGGCAAGAGCATCCTGGTGACCCTGATCGACCTGCCGTTCTCGGTGTCGCCGGTGATCGCCGGTCTTGTCTACGTGCTGATGTTCGGTGCCCAGGGCTTCTTCGGCCCGTGGCTGCAGGACCATGACATCCAGATCGTGTTCGCCCTGCCCGGCATCGTGCTGGCGACCATCTTCGTCACCGTGCCGTTCGTGGCGCGCGAGCTGATCCCACTGATGCAGGAGCAGGGCACCCAGGAAGAGGAGGCTGCACGCCTGCTCGGGGCCAACGGCTGGCAGATGTTCTGGCACGTCACCGTACCCAACATCAAATGGGGCCTGATCTATGGCGTGGTGCTGTGCACGGCGCGCGCGATGGGCGAGTTCGGTGCGGTGTCGGTGGTGTCCGGGCATATTCGCGGGGTGACCAACACCTTGCCGCTGCATGTCGAGATCCTCTACAACGAATACAACCATGTCGCGGCCTTCAGCGTGGCCAGCCTGCTGCTGATCCTGGCGCTCTTCATCCTGCTGCTCAAGCAGTGGAGCGAGTCCCGCATTAACCGCCTGCGCCACAGCGCCGCGGAGGAATAATTCATGTCGATCGAAGTTCGTAACGTCAGCAAGCGCTTCAACGCTTTCCAGGCCCTGGACAGCATCAACCTGGATATCCACAGCGGCGAGCTGGTAGCGCTGCTGGGCCCGTCCGGCTGCGGCAAGACCACCCTGCTGCGCATCATCGCCGGGCTCGAGACGCCGGACCAGGGCAGCATCGTGTTCCATGGCGAGGACGTGTCGGGGCACGACGTGCGTGATCGCAACGTCGGCTTCGTGTTCCAGCACTACGCGCTGTTTCGCCACATGAGCGTGTTCGACAACGTCGCCTTCGGCCTGCGCATGAAGCCCAAGGGCGAGCGCCCGAACGAGACGCGCATTGCCGAGAAGGTCCACGAGCTGCTGAACATGGTGCAGCTGGACTGGCTCAGCGACCGCTACCCCGAGCAACTGTCCGGTGGCCAGCGCCAGCGTATCGCCCTGGCGCGGGCGCTGGCGGTAGAGCCCAAGGTGCTGCTGCTGGACGAGCCGTTCGGTGCGCTGGACGCCAAGGTGCGCAAGGAGCTGCGTCGCTGGCTGGCGCGGTTGCACGAAGACATCAACCTGACCTCGGTGTTCGTGACCCACGACCAGGAAGAAGCCATGGAAGTGGCCGACCGTATCGTGGTGATGAACAAGGGCGTGATCGAGCAGATCGGCTCGCCGGGCGAGGTATACGAGAACCCGGCCAGCGACTTCGTCTACCACTTTCTGGGCGACTCCAACCGCCTGCACCTGAGCGAGGACCAGCACGTGCTGTTCCGTCCGCACGAAGTGTCGCTGTCGCGACAGGAGGTGGAAGGCCACCACGCAGCTGAAGTGCGTGACATCCGCCCGTTGGGCGCGACCACGCGGGTGACGCTGAAGGTGGAAGGGCAGAGCGAGCTGATCGAGGCCGAGGTGGTCAAGGACCACGACAGCCTGACCGGGTTGGCCCGTGGCGAGACGTTGTTCTTCAAGCCGAAGGTGTGGCAGAAGGTCGGCAATATCTGAGGCCTCACGGGCCTCATCGCGGGTCAAGCCCGCTCCCACAGGTACTCCACTGCACCTTGGATCAGTGATATCCCTGTGGGAGCGGGCTTGACCCGCGACGGGCCGCGAAGCGGCCCGCCTCACCACACCCCGATCTTCACCACGCTGTCCGCCTGCGGCTCCCCGTAGCGGAACCGCTCCCCCCGCCGCTCGATCTCCGCATGGCTGATCGTGGTGCGGCGTTTGAGCCCGCGCAGCCACTGCAACAGGTATCCCTGATGCACCTCGCGCACGCCGGCATGCGCCGGATCATCGCCCAGGTCGTGCCGCTCCTGCGGGTCTTCCTGCAGGTCGAACAGCTGCGCCCTGAAGCCGTCATACGCGATGTACTTGAAGCGCTCGCTGCGCACCATGGTCATGCGGCAACGGTCGATCGGCTGACCCAGCCGCTCCCGCGCCGGGGTCTGGAACGCATAGTCGTACTCGGCAATCGCGTATTCGCGCCATCCCTGCGCCGTACCGTGCAGCAACGGTACCAGTGACCGCCCCTCCAGCCGATGCTCGGCCCCTGGCAATCCCATTGCGTCCAGAAACGTCGGCAGCGCATCGATGGTCTCCACCAGCCGCGCATCCACCGTGCCGCGGGTGGCATCTGCCGCCCCACGCGGGTCGCGCACGATCAACGGCACACCCACCGCCTGCTCCAGCAGAAACTCCTTCTCCCCCAGCCCGTGGTCGCCCAGAAAATCACCGTGGTCGCTGGTGAACACGATCAGCGTGTCGTCCCAGCGCCCGGTGCGTCGAAGCACTTCGAACAGCCGTCCGAGCTGGTCGTCCACCTGCCTGATAAGCCCCATGTAGGTGGGGATCACCTTCAGGCGCACCTCCTCGCGGGAGAAGTTCACGCTCTCCTGATGCTGGCGGAACGCGCCATACACCGGGTGATCGCTGCGCCCGCCCGGCACCGCCGGCAGCACCTGCGCCGCGCCATACAGCGCGTGGTACGGCGCCGGCGCGATGTACGGCCAGTGCGGCTTGATGTACGACAGGTGCAGGCACCACGGCTGCTCGCCCTGTTCGGTGATGAAGTCGATGGCGCGGTCGGTGGTGTACACCGTCTCCGAATGCTGCTCGGGCAGGCGCGTGGGGCGGTCGGCGTGGCGCATGTGCCAGCCGCTGAGCACCTCGCCGTCTTCGCCCTGCGCTGCATTGGCCCAGTCGTGCCAGGGGTTGTCGCCGCCATAGCCGTGTTCGCGCAGGTAACGGGTGTATGGCGCGCTCTCGCGCTTTTCGGCGAACTGCGGGTCGTCGGGGTAGATACCGTCATGGCGCACATAGGCTTCGAAACCCACTTCATCGAGCTGCCTGGCCATGTCGGCGTCGATGCCCAGCTGCTGCTGCGCCTGAAGGTTCGGCGTGGCGTGGGTCTTGCCCACCAGCGCTGTGCGGATGCCGGCCGGGCGCAGGTAGTCGCCCAGGGTCAGCTCCTCCAGCGGCAGCGGCACGCTGTTCCAGGCCACCTGGTGGCTGCTCACATAGCGCCCGGTGTACGCCGACATGCGCGACGGCCCGCAGATGGTGCCTTGGGTATAGGCGCGGCTGAAGCGCACCCCGGCAGCGGCCAGGCGGTCGATGTTGGGCGTGTGCAGGTGCGGGTGGCCGTAGCACGACAGGTAATCGCGACGCAGCTGGTCGCACATGATGTACAGCACGTTGCGCACGGGGGCAGGTTGGGTCATGGCGCTCACCGGTTGAAAGTCTGGTGGGTGATTTCGCCCTGCACGCCACGCGACCACAAGCGCATTTGCCGAATACCTTCGATGCGCCCGGCGCAACACCTCAGATGGCCAGGCGCTCCAGGTTGCACAGGTCCTGGTCGGCCTGATCGGTGGCGACGATCTGCGCGATCATTGCCTCGGCCAGCGGCGACAGGCGCTGGCGCGCACGGCTGACGATGCCGTAGCGGGTGTACAGCTCCTCGCAGTCGTCGTGCAGGCCGTCGATGTTCAGGCGCACCAGTTGCTGGGCTGCGCTGTGCAGCGCATCGCTGTTGGCGCTGCAGATGCCGATCGCGTCGGAGTTCAGCACCACCCCCAGCAGGCTGTAGCCGTTCTCGCACTCGACGCTGGCGGTGAAGTCCGGGCGCCCGCTCAGGTCGCTGATCACCTTGCGCAGGTTGGGCGGGCGCAGGGTCACCGCCAGGGGGTAGGCCAGCAGTTGCTCGGCGCTGACGCTCGGCAGTTGCGCCAGCGGGTGCGCGGCGCGGCAGCAGAAGTGCCAGCGGCGCGGGCGCAGGCGCACGGTGTGGTAGGCCGGGTCGGCCTCGAAGCGGCGGGTGTCGGCCACGAAGAACTCGAACTCCTCGGCCAGCAGGCGCTTGTCCAGGTTCTGCCAGTCATCCACCTGAAAGCGCACCCGTGCCCTGGGGTAGCGCCCGATGAACGTGCCGATGGCACGCGGCACCAGCCCGGCGGCCGGCGCCGGGCCGCAGCCAAAGCGCAGCTCGCCGGCCTCCAGGCCGTTGAACTGGCTGATCTCGTTGCTCAACTGATGCGCGCCGCTGACCAGCCGGCGTGCATGTTCGAGCACCACCAGGCCCTGCTTGGTCGGCGCCAGCTCCTTGCTCGACCGGTCCACCAGCAGGCACCCGGCGCTGTGTTCCAGGGCCTGGATGCTGCGGCTGAAGGCCGATTGCGAAAGGCTCACCGCGTTCGCCGCCGCCACGAAGCTGCGGTGCTCGGCAAGCGCGATCAGGTGGCGAAGCTGGCGTAGGTCGATATGCATTTTTCACATGAAAAGTATCGGGCAAATGCATTTGCTCTGCCTCGGCTGCACTCCTTATAAAGGCAATCTCTTATGCAGTAAACATATGTGAAATCATAAATAAATAACTTTAAGGAATATCAATTCCTTGCCCAGGAGCCGCCCATGTGCCCGTCTTCCCCCGCCGCACCCTTGTCTTCCCGACGGCTCAAGCGCCTGCCGCTGGCCTTGCTGCTGGCCGGCAGCGCGCATTGGCTGCCGGCCCAGGCGGCCACCGACGCGACGCCCGAGGTCAAGCCCGACAGCCAGCTCAAGGCCGTCACCGTGACTGCGCGCCGACGTGAAGAGAGCGCCCAGGACGTGCCCACGCCGATGAGCGTGCTCGACGGCCAGGCCCTGGAAAGCCAGCGCGTGTACCGCATCCAGGACCTTCAGCAGTTGGTGCCCAGCGTCAACGTGGCCTACATGCATGCGCGCCAGTCCAGCGTGTCGATCCGCGGCCTGGGCAACAACCCGGCCAGCGACGGCCTGGAAGGCAGCGTGGGGCTGTACCTGGACAACGTCTACCTCGGCCGCCCCGGCATGGCGGTGTTCGACCTCATGGACATCGAGCAGCTCGAAGTGCTGCGCGGCCCCCAGGGCACCCTGTTCGGCAAGAACACCACTGCGGGGGTCATCAACATCAGCACCCGTGCGCCCAGCTTCACCCCCGAGCGCAGCATCGAGGCCTCGGTGGGCGAGGACGGCTACTTCCAGACCAAGGGCACGCTTTCCGGCCCGCTCACCGAGACCCTGGCCGGTCGCTTCTCGGCCTACCGCACGCGCAGCGACGGCGACATCAGCAACGAGCACGACGGCCACACCCTCAACGGTGGCGCGCGCCAGGGCTTTCGCGGGCAACTGCTGTACAAGCCCAGCGAGCAGTTCAACCTGCGCTGGATCGGCGACTACAACGAGGAAGACTCCAGCGCCGGCACCCGCGTGCTGTACAGCACCGGGCCGACCATCAACGGCGTCAACCGCTATGAAAACCGTGCGGCGGCGGCCGGCGCCACGCTGGTCGACGGCCGCCACCGCAAGGTCAACCTGGACGACGACCAGAAGGTAACGGTGTTCCAGGGCGGCACCTCGCTGGAGGCCAACTGGACCCTGGACAACGACTTCACCCTGACCTCCATCAGCAGCTACCGCTGGTGGGACTTCACCCCGCGCAACGACGACGGCCTGGATGTGCCGGCGACCTACAACGCCGGGGTGTCGGTGCAAGACAAGCAGTACTCCCAGGAATTTCGCCTGGCCTCGCCCACGGGCGGCTTCTTCGACTACGTACTGGGCGCGTACTACTTCGGCTCCAACCTGGACAACAAGTCCTTCGCCTTCTACGGCCCCCAGGCCGACGTATGGAACGGCACGCCGACCGGTGCGCTGGCCAACGTCAGCTCGGTGGGCAAGGGGCACATCAAGACCGACAGCTTCGCCCTGTTCGGTCAGGGCACCTGGCACCTCACCCCGCGCCTGGACTTCACCGCCGGGATACGCGGCACCTACGAAGAGAAAAGCGCCTGGGTCAACCGCAGCGCCCCGGTGGGCGGCGCTGCGGTCAGCGGGGCGGCGGCAGCGGTACGCCAGGGACGGGCCGGTGCGTATGACTCGGGCGACCTCAACCAGTACAGCACCAGCCCCTCGGGCCTGCTCAACCTCAGTTACCGCTTCACCGACGACCTGCTGGGCTACGCCACGCTGTCCCACGGCGAGAAGTCCGGCGGGGTCAACCTGGCGGTGGGCACCGCACCGGTGGCTGGCGCCGACTCGTTGCTGATCGGCACCGAGCGCGCCAACAACGCCGAACTGGGCTTCAAGAGCACCCTGTGGGACCGCCGCCTGCAACTGAACGCCAACCTGTTCTGGACCCAGGTCAACGGCTACCAGACCAACGCCTACGACGACGCCAACCGCGTGCAGTACCTGACCAACGCAGGCTCGGTGCGCTCACGCGGGGTCGAGTTCGACAGCACCCTGGTGCCGCTGCGCGGCCTTACGCTGAACCTCAACGGCTCGTTCAACGACGTGCGCTACCTCGCCTACAAGGACGCCCCGTGCGCGCCGGAGGTGGCTCTGCAACCGGGTGCCCCGGCCGCCTGCGACCTCAGCGGGCATCAGGTGGTCGGCGCCTCCAAATGGATCGCCAACGCCAACGGGCAGTACCAGTGGGACCTGGACAACGGCCTGCAGCCCTATGTCACCGCCAGCTATGCGTTCCGTTCCAGGGCGGTGGGCACAGTCGAGGACTCGGACTTCGCGCAGATCCCCAGCTACGCCGTGGTCAACCTCAGTACCGGCCTGCGCGGCGATGCCGGGGGCGGGCAGTGGGACGTGTCGCTATGGCTGAAGAACGCCTTCGACAAGACCTACTACACCACCCTGTGGAGCGCCGCCAACGGCGGCTACGAAGGGCTGCTCGGCACCCCGCGGACCCTGGGCGTGACCGGTCGCTATGACTTCTGAGGGGTTTTTCGATGCCTTTGGCGAATATTTTCGATGCCGCAAAGGCATTGCCAGATCAGCAATGCCCTCCAGCCCTTGATTGGCGCGGGCTAGAGCGGTTCAGCGGTTTTGTATATGCGATCAGGTTCTATCCATAACTTTAAAGATTACTTTAAGAGATAAGCAGCACGCGTCGATCATCCACCTCAGCGAAGGCCGGCCAGACCGGGCGGCCTTCGATGCACATGCACCGAACCTCCCAGGAGTTGATCAATGGGTAATGTCCAGACCGCCGCCAGTGCTCTCGATGTGCTTTGGCGCCAGGCGCCGGGCGGCGAGCTGGTCGACCTCGGTCGGCCGCACCGGTTGCCGCTGGCGCAACAGCGCTTGCAGCGCACCCCGCGTAGTGCCTTGAAGGGCCGCGAGAAGGTGCTGCTCGGGGTTTTCGCGCTGGTGCTGCATGGTGCCGTGGCCTACTGGGTCAGCCAGGCACCGGCCCCGGTGTTGCCGGTGGTTCCACCGGAAATCCCGCCGATGACCATCGAGTTTTCCCAGCCGGCGCCACCGGTTGTCGAGCCGCCGCCCCCGGCGCCGGCCGAGCCTGTGGTGGAGCCGCCACCGCCGGTGGTCGACGAGTTGGCCGTCAAGCCGCCGCCACCGCCCAAGCCGATACCCAAGCCCAAGCCAAAGCCGGTGCCCAAGCCCGAGCCCAAGCCTGCGCCCAAACCGGTCGAGCCGCCGCCGGCACCGCCACAACCTGCCGCCCCGCCTGCGCCACCTGCCCCGGCGCCGGTGACCCCGGCTTCGGCCAGCGCGGCGTACCTGAAGAACCCGGCGCCGGAATACCCGTCGCTGGCCCAGCGTCGCGGCTGGGAAGGCACCGTGCTGCTGCGGGTGCATGTGTTGCCCAGCGGCAAGCCTGGCGAGATCCAGTTGCAGAAGAGCAGTGGTCGCCAGCAGCTCGACGACGCCGCGCTGGCGGCGGTAAAGCGCTGGAGCTTCGTGCCGGCCAAGCAGGGCGACGTGGCTCAGGCGGGCTGGGTCAGCGTGCCGATCGATTTCAAGATTCGCTAAAAATTTCGCGCTAACAGAGAGAAACCATCATGAGTGTATTGGCATCCCCCCTTGAATCCATCGAAAGCGCGGTGATCTGGCTGCTGGTGGTGTTTTCCGTCGCGACCTGGGGCCTGGCCCTGGTCAAGGGCTTGCAGTTCGCCCGTCTTAAGAACCAGGACAAGCGCTTCCACAAGCAGTTCTGGGCGGCCTCAAGCCTTGATTCGGCCGCCGAACTCACCCAGACCCAGCCCGGCGCCGCCGCCCGCGTGGCCCAGGCCGGCTACGCCGCCATCGCGGTGGGCGAGCCCGGCCAGGCCAATGACCTGAGCCAGGCGATCAACCACCAGGACCGCCTCGAACGCGCCCTGCGCCAGCAGATCGTGCGTGAGCGCCGCTCGCTGGAAACCGGCCTCGCGGTGGTGGCCAGTATCGGCAGCACGTCGCCGTTCATCGGCCTGTTCGGTACCGTGTGGGGCATCATGGAAGCGCTCAAGGGCATCAGTGCGGCGGGCTCGGCGAGCCTGGAAACCGTGGCCGGGCCGATTGGTGCGGCGCTGGTGGCCACGGGTGTGGGGATCGCGGTCGCGGTGCCGGCGGTGCTGGTTTACAACTACTTCCTGCGTCGCCTGAAACTCACGGCGGCCGACCTCGACGACTTTGCCCACGACTTCTACAGCCTGGCGCAGAAGAGTGCCTTCCGCGTGCTGGTGCACCCTGCGCTTCACAAAGCTGCAACAGTGAGCGGCCAACCTGTGAAAGAGGCGTCCTGACATGGCCTTTTCTACCCAGGACAGTGACGAGGTACTCAGCGAGATCAACGTGACGCCGCTGGTGGACGTGATGCTGGTGCTGCTGGTGGTGTTCATCGTGACCGCGCCGTTGTTGACCAACGCGATCCCGATCAGCCTGCCCAAGACCGAGGCCGTGGCCCCGGTGGAGCAGAAGGACCCGCTGGTGGTGAGCATCGATGGGGGCGGCAAGTTGTTCATCAACAAGGACGAGATCCAGCCGGACTTGCTGGAGACCAGCTTGCAGGCGGCCAAGGCCAAGGACCCGGAGGTACGCGTGCAACTGCAGGCGGACGACGGTGTGAATTATGGGGAAGTGGCGCGCGCCATGGCCTCGATCGAGCGGGCGGGGATCACCAAGCTTTCGGTGATCACCGCGCGTTGAACACGATGCAACGGTAAGGGCAACGCATTCGGGGGCCGTATCCTGGCAGGGGACGGCCCCTTTTTTTATGCCCGTTCCGAGGGCGCCGATACCAGCTCCCACAGGGTTGCACACAGCATTCGGAAAGCAGTTTTAGTTATTAATAAATAGCTTCTTATTCCTTTACGAATATAACCCCCGCCCTATACTTGCCCTCATGCAATGCAAACCCAGCAGGAGGCATCTCATGCGCAATGAGTCGATTCGTTACCTGATTGTGCCGGGCTGGCAAGGATCGCCAGACGATCACTGGCAAACCCACTGGCAGAACAGCCTGCCCAACAGTGCCCGCGTCGAACAGGCCGACTGGATCACCCCGCGTCGTGAAGACTGGGTTGCCGCGCTCGAACATGCCATCGCCGCCGACACCTCGCCGGTGATCCTGATCGCCCACAGCCTGGGCTGCATCACCGTCGCGCATTGGGCCGCCCACGCCAGCGAAACCCTGCTGCAGCAGGTACGTGGCGCACTGCTGGTGGCCCCGGCCGACGTCGAACGCCCGGCCTGTGCACCGGCCCTGCGCAACTTCGCGCCGATTCCGCAGAACCTGCTGCCGTTTCCCAGCCAGGTGGTCACCTCCGACAACGATCCGGCGGTCAGTGCGCCACGGGCGATGCAACTGGCCCGCGCCTGGGGCGCAGAAGCCGGTGTGCTCGGCGGCGCCGGGCATATCAACGTCAAGTCCGGACACCGGCGCTGGGAGCAGGGCTTTGCCTACCTCTATCGCCTGCAGAGCCGCCTGGAACAGCACGCACTGCGTCGCGCCTGACCCCGGGCGCTACCCTCTTTTTCATCAAGACGTCCGCGCCGTGAGTCGCTCGGGCGGGAGTTTGCCATGAGCCTTCACGACACCTACGGCCAGCCACTGCTGACCTTCCCCGAGAGCGACAAGAGCCCGTTGAGCATCCGCGCCAAGGCGCTGGTGTTCGTCGACCCGCGCTCGCGCCAGCTGCGCGAAGAGCTGGAGCTGCTGGCGCCGCTGGCCTTGCCCGTGCTGATCCGCGGCGAAAGCGGCACCGGCAAGGAGCTGCTGGCCCGGCAGATCCACCGCGCCAGCGACCGCGGCGGGCTGTTCGTCTCGGTCAACTGCGGCGCCATCAGCCCCACCTACGCCGACGCCGAACTGTTCGGCTACAGCGCCGGCGCCCACAGTGGTACCGCCAGCAGCCGCGCCGGCTGGTTCGGCTCGGCCAACGGCGGCACGCTGTACCTGGATGAAATCGCCGACCTGCCGCTGCCGATCCAGGTCAAGCTGCTGGCTGCCCTGGAAAACCGCGAAGTCACCCGCGTTGGCGCCCAGCAACCCAACCCGGTGGACGTGCGCCTGGTGGCCGCCTCCAGCATCGACCTGGCCCAGGCCGTGGCCGCCGGCAAGTTCCACGACCGTCTCTACCACTACCTGCACGAAGGCCGCCTCGAGCTGCCCGCGTTGCGCGAGCGGGTGGGCGATATCCTGCCGCTGGCCGAGTACTTCGTGGGCATCTACAGCCCGCGCCTGAACCTGGCCGTGCCGCCGCTGCTCAGCGAGGCCGCGCAGCGGGTGCTGGAACTGCACAGCTGGCCGGGCAACACCCGCGAACTGGAAAACGTCATTCACTTCGCCCTGCTGGTCAGCAGCGGGGAGGAAATACTGCCCGAGCATCTGAACCTGCCCACTCCGCTGCAGGCGCTGGCCACGCAGCTCGACCAGCTCTGCCGCCTGGGCCAGCCGGGTGAGCGCAGTGCGTTGCAGGCCTTGCTGCAGCAGGTGTCGTTGCGTCTGGCGCAATCGGCCGCCTGAGGTCATGCGGGGCGCGCAACAAAAAATGGAATAAGCAGCTAAGCAAAAGATATTGTTAAGGAATAAAAAATCTCGGTATTGTCGCCTTCACGCCAGCTAGCACAATACTGGCACCCTCTCTTCCGCCGTCGACGATGGCTGTGATTCGAATAAGGACTGCGCATGAAAAAGGCTTTGTTGTTGACTGCATTGGCAGCCGCTCTGTCGGTTGCAGGCTTCGCCCACGCCGGCCAGAAGCTGGTGGTTGCCGCCACCCCGGTGCCCCACGCCGAGATCCTCGAGCTGATCAAGCCAACCCTGGCCAAGGAAGGCGTGGACCTGGAAATCAAGGTGTTCACCGACTACGTGCAGCCCAACGTGCAGGTCGATCAGAAGCGTCTGGACGCCAACTACTTCCAGACCCTGCCCTACCTCAAGAGCTTCAACGAAGGTAAAGGCACCCACCTGGAAACCGTGATCGGCGTACACGTCGAACCGTTCGGTGGCTACTCGAAGAAGGTCAAGAGCCTGGCCGAGCTCAAGGACGGCGCCACCATCGCCATCCCCAACGAAGGCTCCAACAGTGGCCGTGCGCTGATCCTGCTGCAGAAGGCCGGGCTGATCGAACTCAAAGATCCGAAAAACGCCCTGGCCACGCCCAAGGACATCGCCAAGAACCCGCACAACTTCAAGTTCAAGGAGCTTGAGTCGGCCCTGCTGCCACGCGTGCTGGACCAGGTCGACCTGGACATGATCAACACCAACTATGCGCTGGAAGCCGGCCTGAACCCGGCCAAGGATGCCCTGGTGATCGAGGGTTCCGACTCGCCTTACGTGAACTTCCTGGTGGCGCGCCCCGACAACAAGGACAGCGACGCCATCCAGAAGCTGGCCAAGGCCCTGACCAGCCCTGAAGTGAAAGCCTTCATCGAGCAGAAATACAAAGGCGCGGTACTGCCGGCGTTCTGATTCGCCCGCTGTAGACCGCACGATGCAAAACGCCGACTCCGGTTACCGGGTCGGCGTTTTTTTTGAATGGGGTTTCAGCGTGGTGTGTTGACCGCGCGGCGCAGGGCCGTCAGCCATTTGATCAGTTCGCTGGGGTCGAGGGTCGGCTGGTCGCTGTTCATGGTGTTGTTTTCCTTGTGGGTTGAACGGCCCACGGGGCCGCGCACGACAGCTGTTTGATGGCGCGCGCGCGGGAAAGATCCCGCCTGCCACGAGGAAATTTGCGGTTAGTTTTTTGCGTGATATCAATATGCAATAACGATATTTAAATAAATATTTTTATAGCTTTAGAGTATTACCAAAGTGCTTACCGGCACGCCCAACCCTAGCCGCCACCGCCCGTCTACCCTCGGGCCGGTTCGAGACCACCCCCATGCAGCGCACCCTGTTTCGGACGCCGAGGCCACGCCGATGAGCTTCGACGTCGCATTCATCCTCAGCACATTGCCCGCGTTTCTCAAGGCCGTCGGGGTCACCCTGCAGGTCGGCCTGATCGCCATCGCCACCTCGCTGGTGGTGGCCGTGATCAACACCGCGATCCTGGTCTACCGCACGCCCTACCTGCAGCGTGCCGTGGGCCTGTACGTGGAGCTGGCACGCAACACGCCGCTGCTGATCCAGCTGTTTTTCGTGTACTTCGCGCTGCCCAGCCTGGGCCTGAAGATTTCCGGCTTCGCCGCCGCGATCATCACCATGACGTTTCTCGGCGGGGCCTACCTGACCGAGGTGCTGCGCGCCGGTGTCGAGGCGGTGCCCGCCGCACAGCTGGAGTCCGGGCGCTCCATCGGGTTGTCCGAAGGCCAGCTGCTGCGCCACGTGATCCTGCCCCAGGCCGGCATCCTCAGCCTGCCGGCGCTGTTCGCCAACTTCATCTTCCTGCTCAAGGAAACCACCGTGGTGTCGGCGGTGGCGGTGCCCGAGATTCTCTACACCACCAAGAGCTACATCGCCCTTTACTACAAGACCTACGAAATGCTCGCGGTGCTGACGCTGATCTGCGTGCTGCTGTTCTTGCCGTTGTCGCTGCTGCTGAGCCGCCTGGAAAGGAGGTTGCAACATGGCCAGTTCGGGTCTTGAACTGCTGCTGGTGTCGCTGCCGCAACTGGCCCAGGGCGCCGCGCAAACCCTGTCGATCTCGGCCCTGGGCATCGCTTTCAGCACCCTGGGCGGGGTGCTCTACGGCGTGCTCGCCACCCTCGGCAAGCGCAGCGTGAACCTGGTGCTGCGGGTGTACCTGGAGCTGTTTCGGGCGATACCGGTACTGGTGTGGCTGTACCTGCTGTTCTTCGGCCTGCCGATCTTCTTTGCCGTGAGCATTCCCAGCTTCTGGTGCGCGGTGCTGGTGCTGTCGCTGTGGGGTGCCAGCGAGGTGGGCGAGGTGGTGCGCGGTGCACTGCATTCGCTGCCGCGCGGGCAACGCGAGGCGGGGCTGTCGATCGGCCTGGATGGCTGGCAGCTGTATGGCTACGTGCTGCTGCCCCAGGCACTCAAGCGCATGACCCCGCCGACCATCAACATCTACACGCGCATCATCAAGACCAGTTCGCTGGCAGTGCTGATCGGCGTGGTGGACGTGATCAAGGTGGGCCAGCAGATCATCGAGCGCACCTATGAGTCGGTGCTGATCTACGGCGCGCTGTTCCTGTTCTTCTTTTTCATCTGCTACCCGCTGTCGGCCGCCTCGCGGGCGCTGGAGCGGCGCTGGACACACGCATGAGCGCATTGATCGAGTTCAAGGGTTTCAACAAGTTCTTCGGTGAGCACCAGGTGCTCAAGGGCATCGACCTGCAGGTGCGCAGCGGCGAAGTGGTGGTGATCCTGGGCCCCAGCGGCTGCGGCAAGAGCACCCTGCTGCGCTGCCTCAATGGCCTGGAAGTGGCCCACGGCGGCAGCCTGACACTGGCCGGTAAAGAGCTGCTGAGCAAGGCCACCGACTGGCGCCAGGTGCGCCAGCAGGTGGGCATGGTGTTCCAGAGCTACCACCTGTTCGGCCACATGAGCGTGATGGAAAACCTGCTGCTCGGGCCGCTCAAGGTGCAGAAGCGCGAACGCCTCGAGGCCCAGGCCCAGGCCGAAGCACTGCTGGCGCGGGTGGGCCTGCTGGACAAGCGCGACGCCTATCCGCGCCAGCTTTCCGGTGGCCAGCAGCAACGTATCGCCATTGTGCGTTCGCTGTGCATGAACCCGCAGGTAATGCTGTTCGACGAGGTGACCGCCGCCCTCGACCCGGAGATGGTCAAGGAAGTGCTGCAGGTGATCCAGGGCCTGGCCCGCGACGGCATGACCCTGTTGATCGTGACCCATGAAATGGCCTTCGCTCGCGCGGTGGCCGACCGCATCGTGTTCATGGAGGCCGGCAGGATCCTTGAACAGAGCCCCCCCGAGAGCTTCTTTACGAACCCGCAGACCGCACGCGCGCAGCAGTTCCTGGAGAAATTCTCCTTTGTCGAAAGCCTGCCCAAGACACCACACAAGGAACTGTCATGAAGACTGCCCACGCTTCAAAACTGCTGCTGTCGCTGTTCACCCTGGCCGTACTGGCCGGGTGCAACAAATCCGAAGCGCCGAGCAAGCCTGCCGCCAATGCCGCAGCGCCGGCCACCAGCTACCTGGAAACCATCAAGGCCCGCGACAAACTGATCGTCGGCGTGTTCACCGACAAGCCGCCATTCGGCTATGTGGATGAAAGCGGGCGTTATGTGGGTTTTGACACCGACATCGGTCGCGAGCTGGCCAAGTCGCTGCTGGGCGACGAGAACAAGGTCGAGTTCGTGGCCGTGGAGCCGGCCAGCCGCATTCCCTTCCTGCAGAGCGACAAGGTCGACCTGATTCTGGCCAACATGACCGTGACCCCGGAGCGCAAGGAAGCGGTGGAGTTCACCAACCCCAACCTGCGCGTGGCGGTACAGGCGCTGGTGCCCGAGGGCAGCGAGGTGAAGAAGCTCGACGACCTGGCGGCCAAGACCACCATCGTCACCACCGGCACCACGGCGGACATCTGGCTGACCAAGAACCACCCGGACTGGAAACTGCTCAAGTTCGAGAAGAACTCCGAGTCGTTGCAGGCGTTGGCCAATGGCCGTGGCGATGCGTATGCGCAGGACAACCTGATCCTGTTCAGCTGGTCCAAGCAGAACCCGGGCTACCGTGTGCTGGACGAGAAGCTGGGCGAGGAAGCGCCGATTGCGCCGGCGGTGAAGAAGGGCAACATCGAGCTGCGTGACTGGGTCAACAGCGAGCTGGCGCGTCTGGGCGAGCAGAAGTACCTGCTCAAGCTGTATGACCAGTACGTGCGCAAGGAGCTTAGCGACGACACCAAGCCGGAGAGCGTGATCGTCGAGGGCGGCAAATGGCAGGGCTGAGGCCCTGACACCGCGTCGCTCTTATCGCGGGTCAAGCCCGCTCCCACAAGGACCGTCGCTGTCTGTGTGGGAGCGGGCTTGACCCGCGACGGGCCGCCCCGCGGCCCTGCCTTCTCTCCGGCCACCGCCCTTGCCCCCCCCCCCCGCGTCTGCCCCAACGCCTTCTCCAGCACGATGCAGTTGCTCTGCACATCCTGCTCCAGCGCCGCGATCAAACGCGATGCAGGCGACAGCATCCACCCCTCGCAACGTCGCCGCTGTGCTCAATTGCCCCCAGGGCAAGCGGCACGCGGAACCCTGATCTACGCTAACAGTCGCATCTAGCAACTGCCCAGAACCCACGCAAGGAGCCCGCATGACGGTGTCGCCCCCCAACCTGATCGTCTGCCTGGGGCTTGCGCTGCTGCTTGGCTGCGGCGAGAAGAAAGCCGCCGCACCCGACCTGCCCAGGGTGGCGGTGCAACAGGTCAAGGCCGGCGACTTTGCAGCCTCCGTGACCCTCACCGGCGATGTTCAGGCACGGGTACAGGCCGACCTGTCGTTTCGCGTGGGCGGCAAGATCATCGAGCGCAACGTCGACGTGGGCGATCACGTCAGCGCCAATCAGGTGCTGGCGCGCCTGGACCCCAAGGACCTGCAAACCAATGTCGACTCGGCCAAGGCCGAGGTCTTCGCCGAACAGGCTCGCGTGACCCAGACTTCCGCCGCCTTCGTGCGCCAGCAGAAGCTGCTGCCCAAGGGCTACACCAGCCAGAGCGAATACGACGCGGCCCAGGCCGCCCTGCGAAGCAGCCAGAGCGCGCTCAAGGCCGCCCAGGCGCAACTGGCCAACGCCCGCGAACAACTGAGCTACACCGCGCTGATCGCCGAGGCGCCCGGGGTGATCACCGCGCGCCAGGCCGAGGTGGGGCAGGTGGTGCAGGCCACCGTGCCGATCTTCACCCTGGCCCGCGACGGCGAGCGCGACGCGGTGTTCAACGTCTACGAATCGCTGCTGATGGCGCCACCCACCCAGCAGGCGATCATCGTCAGCCTGCTCGACGACCCCAAGGTGCAAGCCAAGGGGCACGTGCGTGAAATCACCCCGACGGTCTCGGCGCAAAGCGGCACGGTGCAGGTCAAGGTCGGCCTGAGCGAGGTGCCGCCGGCCATGCAGCTGGGCTCGGTGGTGAGTGCCACGGCCAGGGCTGAGGGCACCCCGAGCATCGAGCTGCCGTGGTCGGCGTTGACCAAGGATGTGCATGACCCGGCGGTGTGGCTGGTGGGCCAGGACAACAAGGTCAACCTGCGCAAGGTCAAGGTGCTGCGCTACCTCACCGGCAAGGTGGTGGTGGGCGACGGCCTCAAGGGCGGCGAAACCGTGGTGATCGCGGGTGGGCAGTTGCTGCACCCGGACATGCAGGTGGAAGTGGCAGACCCAGCCGATATCGGGGTGACGCAATGAGAACCCTGTGGCTGATGTTCGCTTGTGTGTTGCTGGCCGCCTGCGCCGATGACGAGCCGCCGCCCGAGCCGGTGCGCCCGGTGCTGTCCCAGGTGGTGCAGGCGCAGGACCAGGCGCGCCTGGGGCGCTTTGCCGGCTCTATCCAGGCGCGCTACGAAAGCACCCTGGGCTTTCGCGTGGGCGGGCGCATCGCCCGGCGCTGGGTGGATGTGGGCGCCACGGTGAAGGCCGGCGACACCCTGGCCACCCTCGACCCCACCGACCAGCAGAACCAGTTGCGTGCCGCCGAAGGCGACCTGGCCAAGGTGCAGGCGCAGTGGATCAACGCCCAGGCCAACGCCCGTCGTCAGCAGCAGCTGTTCGACCGGGGCGTGGGGGCCCAGGCCCAGCTGGACATCGCCCAGACCGACCTGAAGACTACCGGCGCCTCGCTCGAACAGGCCAAGGCGGCGGTCAACCAGGCCCGCGACCAGCTCGGCTACAGCACCTTGCAGGCCGACCACCCCGCCGTGGTCACTGCCTGGCAGGCCGAGGCCGGGCAGGTGGTCACCGCCGGCCAGGGCGTGGTCACGCTGGCGCGCCCGGACGTCAAGGAGGCGGTGATCGACCTGCCCGCAGGCCTGGCCGACGAACTGTCGGGCGAGGTGAAGTTCCTGGTGGCCGCGCAGCTCGACCCCAGCGTGAACACCAGTGCCGTGCTGCGCGAGATCGAGCCCCAGGCCGACGCGGCCACGCGTACCCGGCGCGCGCGCCTGACCCTGGCCGACACCCCCGAGGCCTTTCGCCTGGGCACGGCCATCAGCGTCACCCTGAGCTCGGCGATCCAACCGCGCAGCGAGCTGCCGTTGAGCGCCCTGCAGGAGGTCGACGGGCACACCCGGGTATGGGTCGTCGACCCGCAGCAGCATACGGTTTCATTGCGTGACGTGAAGGTCAGCGAGCGGCTGGACAACAGCGTGGTGCTCAGTGCCGGCCTGCAGCCGGGCGAGCGTGTGGTCACGGCGGGGGTCAACAGCCTCAAGCCTGGCCAGAAGGTAAAAATCGATGAGGAAGGCCCGCGATGAAAGGAAGCTTCAACCTGTCGGAATGGGCACTCAAGCACCAATCCTTCGTCTGGTACCTGATGTTCGTCGCGTTGCTGATGGGGGTGTTTTCCTATTTCAACCTGGGCCGTGAGGAGGACCCCTCGTTCACCATCAAGACCATGGTCATCCAGACCCGCTGGCCCGGCGCCACCCAGGACGAGACCCTGCTGCAGGTCACCGACCGCATCGAGAAGAAACTCGAGGAACTGGACTCGCTCGACTACGTGAAAAGCTACACCCGGCCCGGCGAGTCGACGGTGTTCGTCAACCTGCTCGACACCACCAAGGCTGGCGACATCCCGCAGATCTGGTACCAGGTGCGCAAGAAGATCCAGGACATCCGCGGCGAGTTCCCCCAGGGCATCCAGGGCCCCGGCTTCAACGACGAGTTCGGCGATGTGTTCGGCTCGGTGTATGCGTTCACCGCCGACGGCATCTCGATGCGCCAGCTGCGCGATTACGTCGAGCAGGTACGTGCAGAAATCCGCGAGGTGCCCGGGCTGGGCAAGGTCGAGATGATCGGCCAGCAGGACGAGGTGCTGTACCTGAACTTCTCCACCCGCAAGCTGGCGGCCCTGGGCATCGACCAGCGCCAGGTGGTGCAGGCGTTGCAGGCGCAGAACGCGGTGACCCCGGCCGGGGTGATGGAGGCCGGCCCCGAGCGTATCTCGGTGCGCACCACTGGCCAGTTCGCCTCGGAAAAAGACCTGGAGCAGGTCAACCTGCGCCTGGACGACCGCTTCTATCGCCTGGCCGATATTGCCGAGATCAGCCGCGGCTACGCCGACCCGCCCACGCCGATGTTCCGCTACGACGGCAAGCCTGCCATCGGCCTGGCCATCGGCATGAAGAAGGGCGGCAACATCCAGGCCTTCGGCAAGCAGTTGCACGAGCGCATGGAGGCCGCCACCGCCGACCTGCCGGTGGGCGTGGGCGTGCACACCGTGTCGGACCAGGCGGTGGTGGTCGAGGAGGCCGTGGGCGGCTTTACCAGTGCGCTGTTCGAGGCGGTGGTGATCGTGCTGGTGGTCAGTTTCATCAGCCTCGGAGTGCGTGCCGGGCTGGTGGTGGCCTGCTCGATTCCTTTGGTGCTGGCCATGGTGTTCGTGTTCATGGAGTACAGCGGCATTACCATGCAGCGGATCTCCCTCGGCGCGCTGATCATCGCGCTGGGCCTGCTGGTGGATGATGCGATGATCACCGTGGAGGTGATGGTCACGCGGCTGGAGAAGGGCGAGAGCAAGGAGCAGGCGGCCACGTTCGCCTACACCTCCACTGCGTTCCCGATGCTCACCGGCACCCTGGTGACGGTGGCGGGTTTCGTGCCCATCGGCCTGAACGCCAGCTCCGCGGGCGAGTACACCTTCACCCTGTTTGCGGTGATCGCCGTGGCGCTGCTGGTGTCGTGGGTGGTGGCGGTGCTGTTCGCGCCGGTGCTGGGGGTGCACCTGCTCAGCGCCAAGGTCAAGGCCCACGACGCCGAGCCCGGGCGCATCGGTCGCGGTTTCAACCATGGCCTGCTGTGGTGCATGCGCCACCGCTGGATCACCATCATCGGCACCGTGGTGCTGTTCGCCCTGGCGGTGTTCAGCATGCGCTTCGTGCAGAACCAGTTCTTCCCGTCCTCGGACCGTCCGGAGATCCTGGTGGACCTCAACCTGCCGCAGAACGCCTCCATCGACGAGACGCGCAAGGCGGTGGACAAGCTGGAGGCGACCCTCAAGGACGACCCGGACATCGTGCGCTGGAGTACCTACATCGGTCAGGGCGCGATCCGTTTCTACCTGCCGCTGGACCAGCAGCTGGAGAACCCGTACTACGCCCAGCTGGTGATCGTGAGCAAGGGCCTGGAGTCGCGCGAGGCGCTCACGGCGCGCCTGAAGGAGCGCCTGCGCAAGGACTTTGTCGGCATCGGCAGCTACGTGCAGTCGCTGGAGATGGGCCCGCCGGTGGGGCGGCCGATCCAGTATCGGGTCAGCGGCAAGGACATCGACCAGGTGCGCAAGCATGCGATCGAACTGGCGGCGCTGCTCGATGGCAACTCCCATGTGGGCGAGATCATTTACGACTGGAACGAGCCGGGCAAGGTGCTGCGCATCGACATTGCCCAGGACAAGGCGCGCCAGCTTGGGCTGTCGTCCGAGGACGTGGCCAACCTGATGAACGGCATCGTCAGCGGCTCGCCGGTGACCCAGGTGAACGATGACATCTACCTGATCGACGTGATCGGGCGCGCGGTGGACAGCGAGCGTGACTCGCCGCAGACCCTGCAGAACCTGCAGATCGTGACGCCCAGCGGCACCTCGATTCCTTTGTTGGCGTTTGCCACGGTGCGTTACGAGCTGGAGCAGCCGCTGGTGTGGCGGCGTGACCGCAAGCCGACCATCACGGTCAAGGCGGCGGTGCGTGACGAGATCCAGCCGACTGACCTGGTGGCGCAGCTCAAGCCGCAGATCGACGAGTTTGCGCGTAAGTTGCCGGCCGGTTATCAGGTGGCGACGGGGGGCACGGTGGAGGAGAGCGGCAAGGCCCAGGGGCCGATTGCCAAGGTGGTGCCGTTGATGCTGTTTCTGATGGCGACGTTCCTGATGATTCAGCTGCACAGTGTGCAGAAGCTGTTCCTGGTGGCGAGCGTGGCGCCGCTGGGGTTGATTGGCGTGGTGCTGGCGCTGATCCCCACGGGTACGCCGATGGGGTTCGTGGCGATACTGGGCATTCTGGCGCTGGCGGGGATCATCATCCGCAACTCGGTGATCCTGGTGACGCAGATCGATGCGTACGAGGCCGATGGGTATGCGCCGTGGGATGCGGTGGTGGAGGCCACGGACCATCGTCGCCGGCCGATTCTGCTGACGGCGGCGGCGGCGAGCCTGGGCATGATTCCGATTGCGCGGGAAGTGTTCTGGGGGCCGATGGCCTACGCGATGATTGGCGGCATCATTGTCGCCACGTTGCTGACCTTGCTGTTTTTGCCGGCGCTGTATGTGGCCTGGTACAAGATCAAGGAGCCGCAGCGCGAGTGATGGCCATCGCGGGTCGAGCCCGTTTCTACAGGTCCGGAGTTGTCCCTGTGGGAGCGGGCTCGACCCGCGATGGCCGTTACCGGCTCTAGAGCCATACGGCGTCCCAATGCGGATAGTCGCCGAGCCGCTTTACCAGCCCCGCCCGCAAAGGATTGGCAACGATGTAGCGGGCGACTGCGCGCACATCGTCTTCCCGTCTTAACGCACGATCATGAAACCCGGGCTGCCAGATGCGCCCCTGATGCCTGCAAGCCTTGAGTACGGCACAACCCGTGCGCGACTTGAAACGTCGCATGAGTGTCGCGAGTGTCAGGTTCTGCAACTCGATCAACCAGTGAACGTGGTCAGGCATGACGACCCAGGCCAGCGAGTGTGCACTGCCTTCTCGCTGCGCCTGCATGAACTGGGCTACCACCAGGCGCGCGATGTGGAAGTCCTGAAGAAGAGGTTTGCGGTGTTCGATGATGCTGGTAAGCAGGTAAAGCCGGCCAGGTTCCGAGAAACGGCCGCGGCGCAGGAAACGAGAGCTTGGACAGTCCATGTCGATCTCCTTGAGGTTGAAATCTCAAGGTAGTCAGGTGTGCACCTGCATGAAGGGTGTCATTGACTCCGGATGTGTCCGGGCTGGCCAATCGCGGGTCAAGCCCGCTCCCCCAAGGACTTCAGCGGACCTGTGGGAGCGGGCTTGACCCGCGATACGGACGCTGCGGTCTATCTTTTGTTCAACCCCCGCGCCAACCGGTCCCCGCCCAGCTGGATCAACGCCACCAGCACCACCAGCATCACGATCACCGTCAGCATGATCTGGCTGTCGAAGCGCTGGTACCCGTACCGGTACGCGATGTCCCCCAACCCACCGGCACCAATCGCACCAGCCATCGCCGACGAATTGATCATGGTCACCAGGGTGATGGTGAAGCCGCCCACGATGCCCGGCAGCGCCTCGGGTAACAGCACATGCCAGACGATGTGCCAGCGCCGGCACCCCATCGCCTGCGCCGCCTCGATCAGCCCATGATCCACCTCGCGCAGGCTCACCTCGGCAATGCGCGCAAAAAACGGTGTGGCCGCAATCGTCAGCGGCACCACCGCCGCCCACACGCCATACGTGGTGCCCACGATCAGCCGCGTGAACGGGATCAACGCCACCATCAGGATCAGAAACGGTATCGAGCGAAACAGGTTGACGAACGCCCCCAGCACGCGGTTAACCAGCGGCGCCTCGTAGATGCCGCCCTTGCCGCTGGTTACCAGGATCACCGCCAGCGGAATGCCCGCCAGCAACGCGATCAGCGACGACACGCCCACCATCAGCAGGGTGTCGAGCACTCCCTGCAACAATCGATCAAACCACATAGCCCAGCACCTCCACCTGCGCCGCCCACTGGCGCGCCCGTTCGATCACCTGCGCATGCCCGTGCGCCGAGTTGGCCACCGACACCACCAACTGCCCCAGCGCACGTTCCTGGATCGGTTCGATACCGCCCTGCAGCAGGCTCACCTGGCCGCCCAGCAACGCGAACAGCGTCGACAGTTCCGGTGCCTCGCGGTCGCGCCCGCTGACGCGCAGGCGCAGTACCAGCGCGGCCTGCGCATTCGGCGCCTCGGGCAGCAGGCGGGCCTGCAGGTGCTGCGGCAAGGCTGGCTGCAGCGGGGCCAGCAAGGTCTTGCTGACCGCGTGCTGCGGGTCGCCGAACACCTGCCACACCGCCCCCTGCTCGACGATGCGCCCGCGCTCGAGCACCACCACGCGATGGCAGATATCGCGGATCACCGCCATCTCGTGGGTAATCAGGATGATGGTCAGGCCCAGGCGCTGGTTGATGTCGCGCAGCAGCGCCAGGATCGAGCCGGTGGTCTCCGGGTCCAGCGCCGAAGTGGCCTCGTCGCACAGCAGTATCTGCGGGTCGTGCACCAGCGCGCGGGCAATCCCCACGCGCTGCTTCTGCCCGCCCGACAACTGCGCCGGGTACACCCCGTGCTTGTCCTGCAGGCCCACCAGCTCCAGCAGTTCGGCCACCTTGCGCTGGCGCTGGGCCTTGGGCACGCCGGCCACCTTCAGCGGCAGCTCGACGTTCTGCCACACGGTCTTGGCCGACATCAGGTTGAAGTGCTGGAAGATCATGCCGATGCGTCGGCGCAACGCCACCAAGTGGTCCTCGTTATGCTCGCCGATATCGACCTGGTCGATCAGCACCCGGCCGCTGCTGGGTTGCTCCAGGCGGTTGAGGGTGCGGATCAGCGACGATTTGCCCGCGCCGCTGCGGCCGATGATGCCGAAGATCTCGCCGCGCTGGATGTTCAGGTCGATGTCCGCCAGCGCCGCCGTGGCCTGCCCGGGGTAGGTCTTGTTGACGCCGATCAGGCGCACTTGCGCGCTGCTCAACTCAGGGTGCAGCGCGTGCTGTGGCGCGGGCTGCGCAGGTGGGCTGGGGTGCGCCGTCTGGCGGGCGGTGGCAGCACTCATCTCAGCTCTCCCAGCCCGGCTGGTAGAGCTTGCCGTAGGCTTTGTCGAGGGCTGCGCGCACCACCGGCGAGTGCTGGTAGATATCCACGAACCTGGCCAGGCGCGGGTCGTCCTTGCTCTGCGGGCGGATCACGAACTGGATCACGTATTCCTTGTGCTCCACGCCGTCGAACATCAGCGCCGAACCTGCATCGAAGGTGTTGGCCAGGCGGATGTAGTGCGGGTAGCCCTGCACCAGGTCGGCGTCGTCATAGGCACGTACCAGTTGCACGGCCTCGACCTGCAGGATTTTGAGCTTTTTCGGGTTGGCGACGATGTCGTCCTCGGTGGCCTTGTAGCCCACCCCCGGCTTGAGCGTGATCAGGCCGGCCTTGGCCAGCAGTTGCAGGCCGCGTCCGCCGTTGATCGGGTCGTTGGCGATGGCGGCGGTGGCGCCCTGGGGCAGCTCGTCGAAGCTTTTGTACTTTTTCGAGTACAGCCCGACGTTGTTGATGATGCCCGGTGCATATGGCACCAGCGTCGAGCCCGCCGCGACGTTGGCGTTTTCCAGGAACGGGATGTGCTGGAAGTAGTTCACGTCGAGGTCGCCGGCGGCGAGGCTGACGTTGGGCGCGATCCAGTCGCTGAACTCCACCAGTTCCACCTTGAGGCCCTGCTTCTTGGCCTCGTCCACGGCCGCTTCCAGGGCCGGGGCGAAGGCTGCGGTGGTGCCGACCTTGAGCGGTGCATCGTTGGCATGGGCGCCACCGATCAGGCCGAGGGCCAGGGCCAGGGCCGCGACAGGGCGGGCCAGAAATGTCTTAAGCATGCGGTTGCGCTCCAGTCGGGTTGAGGGTGCGATAGCCCGCGCCGGTATGGTCGGCGGGCAGGTGCGGGCCGGCGGCGAAGAGTTTTTCGCGCAGGCTGCCATCGGTGTAG
This sequence comes from Pseudomonas palmensis, assembly GCF_049942755.1. NCBI lineage: Bacteria > Pseudomonadati > Pseudomonadota > Gammaproteobacteria > Pseudomonadales > Pseudomonadaceae > Pseudomonas > Pseudomonas palmensis. The sequence continues at coordinate 2,016,034 of NZ_CP187958.1, read as the reverse complement.
GCGGTCTTGTACGAACCGCGACGTTGCAGCTCGGGGATCACCAAATCGATGAAGTCCTCATAGCTTTCCGGGGTGACGGTGCGGGCCAGGTTGAAGCCGTCCAGGCCGGTCTCCTCGATCCAGCGCTCCAGTTCGTCGGCAACCTGGGTCGGCGAGCCGACCAGGGTGATGTAGCGCCCGCCCAGGGCGTGCTGGTCGAGCAGCTTGCGCCGGGTCCAGTCGTTGTTCTGCAGGTGCTTGGTGGCGGACTGGATGGCGTTGCTCTTGACGTACTGGATCGGCTCGTCCAGGTCGTATTCGGCAAAGTCGATGCCGGTGGAGCTGGCAAAGTGCGCCACGCCGGCCTCGGGGCTGGCATGGCGCAGGTACTCGGCGTGCTTGGCGCGGGCCTGCTCCTCGGTGCGGGCCACGATCACGGTGAGGCCCATGAACACCTTCACCGCGTCGCCATCACGCCCGGCCGCCGTGGCCGCGGCGCGCACCTTGTCGACCTGGGCGCGGGTCGCGGCCTTGTTCTGGCCACTGATGAACACGCATTCGGCATGCTGCCCGGCAAACGCCAGGCCACGCTCGGAGGCGCCGGCCTGGAACAGCACCGGGGTGCGCTGTGGCGACGGTTCGCACAGGTGATAACCCTCCACCCGGTAGAATTCGCCGTGGTGCTGCACCTTGTGCACCTTGGCCGGGTCGGCGTACACGCGCTGTTCGCGGTCATTGCGCACGGCGTCGTTTTCCCAGCTGCCTTCGAGCAGCTTGTACAGCACCTGCAGGTACTCGTCGGCCTGGTCGTAGCGCCGGTCATGCTCGGGCTGCGCGTCCAGGCCCATGGCCTTGGCCGCGCTGTCGAGGTAGCCGGTGACGATGTTCCAGCCCACCCGACCATTGCTCAGGTGGTCGAGGGTCGAGAGCCTGCGTGCGAACAGGTACGGCGGCTCGTAGGTGAGGTTGGCGGTGAGGCCGAAACCCAGGTGGCGGGTGACTGCGGCCATCGCCGAAACCAGCAGCAGCGGGTCGTTGACCGGCAGCTGGATGGACTCCTTGAGTGGCACATCGACCGACTGCTGGTACACGTCGTACACCCCGACGATGTCGGCGATGAACAGGCCGTCGAACAGCCCGCGCTCGAGCAACCGCGCCAGGTCGGTCCAGTACTCGAGGGTCTTGTACCGGGTCGAGGTGTCGCGCGGGTGCGTCCACAGGCCGTGGTTGATATGCCCCACGCAGTTCATGTTGAAGGCGTTGAGCAGGATCTTCTTTTTCGCCATCAGATGGTGCCCCGCAACGGTGGGTTTTCATCGTTGAGGTAGAAGTTGCCGATGGCGTGGTACTTCCAGCGCACCGGGTCGTGCAGGGTGTGCACGCGGGCGTTGCGCCAGTGGCGGTCCAGGCCGTGTTCGGCCAGGGTGGCCTGGCTGCCGGCCAGTTCGAACAGCGTGCTGCCGGCGGCCAGGGAGATCTCGGTACTGATGGCGCGTGCCTCGGCCACGGCGATGGAGGCCGCCGCGACGGTGTCGGCATTGGTCTCGGCCTGGGCTCGGTCGAGGTATTCGCCGGCGCGTTCGAGCAAGGCTTCGGTGGCATGCAGGCGGATCGCCAGGTGACCGAAGGACTTGAGCGTCAACGGGTCGTCGACTGCCTTGTCGATGCCCGAGTCGATCCATGGCCGGGTGCGCGTGCGCACAAAATGCAGGGCATCTTCATAGGCGGCGCGGGCGATGCCGGTGTCGATGGCGGCGTGCAGAATCTGCGCCAGCGGGCCGACCGGGGTCGGGCGCTCGAAGGCGCTCTGGAACGGCACCACATCGTCGGCCTCGACACGCACGTTGTCGAACACCACCGAGCCACTGCCGGTGGTGCGCTGACCGAAGCCGCTCCAGTCGTCGATCACGTCGAGCCCGGCGCTGTCGGCGGGCACGAAGGCCAGCTGTTGCACGCCCTGTTCGTCGATCACCGAGGTGGGGATGCGCTGCGCGTACAGCGCGCCAGTGGCGTAGAACTTGCGGCCGTTGATGCGGTAGCCGTCACCGTCACGGGTGAGGGCGGTGGTGCGGTCGTGGGCGGTCTTGGTGCCCAGTTCGGCCAGGGCGTTGCCGAAGCGCCTGCCGGCCAGCACCTCGGCGTACAGGCGTGCCTGCTGCTGCGGGCTGCCGTTCACGCGCAGCACTTCAAGGGCGTAGAAATGGTTCTGCGGGATCTGCCCCAGCGAGGCGTCGGCCTGGGCGATACGGGCGATGACCTTGGCCAGGGTGACGTTGGACACGCCCGCGCCACCGAAGGCTTTCGGCACGCTGATGCCCCACAGGCCCGAGCGCGAGAACAGCGCCAGTTCCGGGTGCGGCAGGCGGCGTTCGCGGTCGCGCTCGATGCTGTCGCGGCGCAGTTGTTCGGCAATCTGTTCGGCAGTTTCCAACGCCTGGGCATCAGAAGAGATGACCGCCACGAGATCGTGCGGTTGCGGCAATAGGCTCATGAGAGGGCTCCAGTGGTCTGGTCAGATCCAGGAATGCCGGGCAGGCAGGGTCGCGTTGAGGTGGTAGGCGCCCACGGCGTGGTACTTCCAGCGCACCGGGTCGTGAAGGGTGTGCACGCGGGCGTTGCGCCAGTGCCGGTCGAGGTTGAACTCGGCCAGGGTGGCGCGGCTGCCCGACAGCTCGAACAGCTTCTCGCTGGCCTGCAGGGCAATCTCGGTGGTCAGCACCTTGGCTTCGGCCACGGCAATCGAGGCACGTGCGGCAGCGGCGGCGTCGATGGGCGCGGCGTTGACCTCGTCGAGCACGCGCGCGGCGCGGCCGAGCAGCGCCTGGGCGGCATGCAGTTCGAGGGTCAGGCGGCCGATGTCGGCAATCACATAGGGGTCGTCACTGGCGCGATCGACCTTGGCGTCGACCCACGGCCGCGCGCGTTCGCGCACGAAGCTGATCGCATCGGCCACTGCGGCCTCGGCGATGCCGGCGTCGATGGCGGCCTGCACCAGCTGCGAGGCGGCGCCCTGGATGTTGGGGCTGTCGGCCTGGCGCCAGTTGTCGAGCACCAGCTCCGCGTCCACCGGCACTTCGTTGAGCAGCACCGTGCCGCTGGCGGTGGTGCGCTGACCGAAGCCGGACCAGTCGTCGACGATACGCAGGCCCGGGCTGCCACGGCGCACGAAGACCATGACCTGGCGCCCGTCGTCGTTCAGGGCCTTTACTGCCACCCAGTGGGCGAACAGCGCGCCGGTGGAATAGAACTTCTGCCCGGTGAGCAGAAAGTGATCGCCCTGGCGCACGGCGCGGGCCTTGAGTTCGAGGGTGTTCTTGCTGCCGCGCTCGGGGCCGGCATTGCCGATGCGCCAGCCGTCGAGCACCGACTTGAACAGCAGGTGCTTCTGGCGTTCGTTGCCGGTGTTCTTGACCTGCTGGAGGATGCCGAACTGGTTCTGCGGGATCTGCCCCAGGGCCGGGTCGGCCGCACTGATGATGCGGAAGACCTCAGCGATGGTGGCGAAGGAAACGTCCGGCCCGCCGTGCTCGCGCGGGATGCTGATGCTGCCCAGGCCGCTGCGGGTGAACTGCTCGATCTCGGCCCACGGCAGCTTGCGCTGCTGGTCGCGGCGGGCGGCCTGCAGGCGCGCGGCGGCGGCCAGTTCATGGGCGGCCTCCAGGGCCTCTGCGTCATTGCGCAGGACCTTGGCCGGCAGCAGTAATGGGGCGTTGTCCAGATCGCTGTGGACTGCGTCGTGTACCAAGCTGGACATCAGTACCGCTCCTTGGCTGCACTCAATGCCCTGGCGTTGCGCACTGGGGTGATTGTGTTCCTGACCATACCTACCTCACGTATTGGAAACGTCGCCGTGATCGATATGGGCGACAGAAATGCGCTGGTCCGGTGGTCCGGTCTATATACCCTAAGCGTGTATAAAAATTAAATAAACTAACCTTTAGGAATATGCATAGAAGTGCCTCCGCGGCCCTTGGCCGAACACCCGCAGGCGCACGGCCGGGGCCCACTGCGAGCAGTTGCCGACCTTGTCCAGAATGCAGTAGCTGGCGTCCAGGTGCTCGTCGTTGCCGGCTTCCAGCAGCACTTGGGGCGGGATCAGGCCTTGTATCGGGCAGCCGATACCGTCGCTGGGCAGTGGCGCCAGGTCGATGCGCAGGTCGGCCCAGCGCAGGGTGATCGCATCGCCTTCGGCCATGTGCCGGTACGGCGCGATGTTGAACGGTACACCCTGCCCGCAGCGGCTCAGATCCAGCCCTTGGCGCAGCAGCCGGCCAGGCAGGTGCAAGGGCGTCAGGTGCGGGTTCTCCGGGGTGGTCACGTAGCCGCCGGGGCAGTTCAGCTTGACCGCTACCTGCAATGGCGCGGAGCGTCGCGGGTGCTGGCCGGGCTGGAGCAGGCGGTAGTGCAGGGTGTTGAGCCCCGGGTAGAGCATCTGCCTGGGCACGGCGAGGGCGATCAAGGTGCCGGGCTCGCCGGCGCGCAGTAGATGCGCGGCCACGTAGCGGTTGCCCCAGAACAGCTCCAGCAGGTCGCCGGCCTGCTGGGTCGGTGTGGTCTGGATGCTGGCTTGCAGGTGGCTGGCGGTGTGCACGCCAATGCCATGGGGCGCGATATGGAGCAGGGCGGGGGGCGGCAGTTCAGATCCTTTGGCTGCGCGGTGCATGGTCCGTTTCCTTGTGCGGGTGGTGGCACGAGGCTTTGGTTATTGGCTGGATCGGCAGGTGAGTCAAGGTGCCCGATGGCCGTGACCGGGCAGTCGGCAGCGCTTCAGAGCGGTCCTACCCGAAGCGGCATGGGGGCTGTGGATAAACTCGGATTTGTCTGTGCTCGGGCGGTGCATCCGGGTCAGTGGGCGTGGCCCTGCGCGCCGAGAAACTTGCCCAGAAACTGGCGTGTGCGTTCTTCCTTCGGCGCGGCGAACAGGGCCTTGGCCTCGCCCTGTTCGACGATCACGCCCTTGTCGAAAAAGATCACCCGGTTGGCCACGTCGCGGGCGAAGTTCATTTCGTGGGTGACGATGATCATGGTGCGGTTTTCCTGGGCCAGGCCGCGAATGGTCGCCAGCACCTCGCCCACCAGCTCGGGGTCCAGCGCCGAGGTGGGTTCGTCGAACAGGATCACCTGCGGCTCCATGGCCAATGCCCGGGCAATGGCCACGCGCTGTTGCTGGCCACCGGACAGGCGCCGCGGGTAGGCATCCTCCTTGCCCGCCAGGCCGACCTTGGCCAGCAGCGCACGGCCCAGGGCCAGGGCCTTTTCGCGGGGGGCCTTCTTGACCACCAACGGCCCCTCGATGACGTTCTCCAGGGCGGTGCGGTGCGGGAACAGGTTGAAGTTCTGGAACACGAAACCGACCTGCTGGCGCAGGTGGCGAATCAACGTGGCCTGCTTGGCCAGCGGACGGTCGCCGTCGATCTCGATGTCGGCCACACGAATGCGTCCGCTGCTGGGGGTCTCCAGCAGGTTCAGGCAGCGCAGGAAGGTGGTCTTGCCCGAGCCGCTGGGGCCGATGATGGCGATCACTTCACCGGCCTCGACCGTCAGGCTGATGTCGTCGAGCACGGTCAGGCCGTTGAACTGCTTGCTCAGGCGGGTGACTTCGATCATGCCTCAGGGCTCCAGGTCATGGCGGTTGACCCGCGCTTCCAGACGGTTCTGCAGGTGGGCCAGCGCGCTGGCCAGCACCCAGTAGATCAGGGCGGCGGCCAGGTACATGGTGAAGATCTCGAAGGTGCGTGCGGTGATCAGCTGGGCCTGGCGGAACAGCTCCGGCACCTGGATGGTGGCGGCCAGCGCGGTGTCCTTGACCAGCGAGATGAAACTGTTGCCCAGCGGCGGCAGGGCGGTGCGCGCTGCCTGCGGCAGGATCGCGCGGCGCATCGCCTGGCCGCGGGTCATGCCGATGCTGGCGGCGGCCTCCCACTGGCCGCGGTCGATGGAGCTGATCGCGGCGCGCAGGATTTCACAGGCATAGGCGGCCATGTTCAGGGAAAACCCGATCAGCGCCGCAGGCAGCGGGTCCAGCTCGATGCCCAGCTGCGGCAGGCCGTAATAGATCATGAACAGCTGCACCAGCAGCGGCGTGCCGCGAAAGAACGACACATAGACCCGCGCCGTCCAGCTCAGCAGCTTGATCGCAGACAGGCGCATCAGCGCCAGGCCGAAGCCGATCAACAGGCCGAAGAACATCCCGCCCAGGCTCAGGAACACCGTGAAGTAGGCGCCCTTGAGCAGAAAGGGCGCGCTGTCCAGGGCCAGCTGCAGGCTCTCTTCGATCATTGCGTCACGTCAGCACTGAAATACTTCTCGGAAAGCTTTTTCAGCGTGCCGTCGGCGCGCAGTTTGCCGAGGGCCTTGTTGATCGCGTCGAGCAGTTCCGGCTCGCCCTTGCGCAGGGCCACGCCGGCTTCCTGGCGCGAGAAGGCGTCGCCGGCGGCGATGGTGTCCTTGGCTTTTCTGGCGTATTCCAGTGCCGCCAGGCGGTCGATCAGTATGGCGTCGATGCGGCCCACGCGCAGGTCCTGGAACTTGCTCGGGTCATCGTCGTAGGTCTTGATGATGGCCTTGGGCACGTTGTCCTTGAGCCATTGCTCGTAGTTGGTGCCCAGGCCCACGCCCACCTTCTTGCCGGCCAGGTCCTGTGCGGTCTTGATGGTGTCCTTGTTCTTGGTCAGCACCAGGGCCTGGATGCCGGAAACGGTGTAGGGCTCGGAGAAGTCGTATTTCTTCTTGCGCTCGTCGGAGATGGTCACCTGGTTGACCACGATGTCCAGACGCTTGGATTCAAGGGCGGCGAGGATGCCGTCCCACTTGGTCGGCTGCAGCCTGGCCTTGACCCCCAGCTCCTTGGCCAGGGCCTCGGACAGCTCGACCTCGAAGCCGGTCAGCTTGCCGTCGGTGTCGACGAAGCTGAACGGCGGGTAGGTGCCCTCCAGGCCGACACTGATGCTGCCGCTGTCCTTGATCTTCTGCAATTGCTCGCCGGCGACCGCCTGGCCAAGCAGGCCCAGGCCAAGTACCAGGGCAGCCCCTGTGCCCAGCAACTGTTTACCGAATACGGAAATCGTCATGACTGGCCCCGCTGATATCAATTAAGCCGTTATTGGTTGACTGCTCCAGACCTCAGGGTAGGCGAATAATGCAGGTGCCCCACCGGTATGCAGAAAAATCAGCGGGCCTTCGTCGAAACGCTGGCGCGCGATGCCGTCGAGCAGCCCGGCCATGGCCTTGCCGGTGTACACCGGGTCCAGCAGCAGGCCCTCGTGGCTGGCCAGCAGGCGGATCGCGGCCAGGGTGCCGGCATTCGGTTCGCCGTAGCGCGGCGCGAAGTACTCGTCCCACAGTTCGACCTTGAAGGCGTCAGGCAGGTCGATGCCCAGCAGCTCGGCGGTGCGTTCGGCCAGGCCCTGCACCTTGGGGCGCTGGGCCTCGTCGCTGCGCGACACGGTCACGCCGATCAGCGGCAGTTGCGGCAGCGCTTGGGCCAGCGCCAGGCCCAGGCCGCTGTGGGTGCCCGCACTGCCGGAGGCCAGCACCACCCCGGCGAAGGTCTGCCCGCTGCGGGTGATCTGCTCGGCCAGCTCCAGCCCGGCGCGCACATAGCCCAGGGCGCCACGCGCATTGGAACCGCCAATCGGCACGATGTAGGGCTTGCGTCCGCTGGCATGCAGGCGCACGGCCAGCGCCTGCAACTGGTCATCGGCATCGTCGAGGTTATCCACAAGCTCGACCCTGGCGTCGAACAGTTCCAGCAGCAGGCGGTTGCCGTTGTGCTGGTAGGCGGGGGAGTCGGTGCCGATGGGGTTTTCCAGCAGGGCCACGCAGCACAGGCCCAGTTGTGCGGCCAGTGCTGCGGTCTGGCGCACGTGGTTGGACTGGATGGCGCCGGCGGTGATCAGCGTATCGGCACCGCTGGCCAGCGCGTCGGCGGCCAGGTACTCGAGCTTGCGCAGCTTGTTGCCGCCCAGGGCCAGCGGGGTGAGGTCGTCGCGCTTGATGTAGATGTCGCGCCCGGCCCAGGCCGACAGGCGTTCGAGCCGGTGCAGCGGGGTGGGTGCATCGAGCAAGGGCAGGCGTTTGAAGCGTTCGAGCTGGTGTTCGATCATGGCATCGGGCTGACTGGGGAAACTTCGACTATAGGCAGCCGTGGGCGTCTCTTCCACTGGGCCGGCTTATGCCGGATTTATAGCCAAAGCGCATAAAGGGATATTTTTTCCGCCGTGGCCATTTGCCGTAAAGTGATCCGCAACAAGGCGGCCACCCCCTCCACAAGCCGCCGCCGCGTCAGGAGAGACAACCGTGAGCGACAACGCGCAAACAGGCCATTGGCAGTTGCAAACCCTCGTCAGCCAGCTGCGTTCAGCCCGTGACCAATGGCGCAGCCGCAATGGCCGCAGCAGTGGCGAGCAGGGCGGGCGCGAGCTGCCCTCGCGCGAGGCGATGCGCCAGATTCTCGAGCAGCTGTGCGGCGCGCTGTTCCCCATGCGCCTGGGCCCGGTGGACCTGCGCGAAGAGAGCGAAGACTTCTATGTGGGCAACACCCTGGACGCGGCGCTGACCGCATTGCTGGCCCAGGCGCGCCTTGAGCTGCGCTACGCCGCGCGCCAGGGCAAGGCCGAGTCGCTGGAGATTGACGCCCAGGCGCTGCGCCTGATCCAGGATTTCGCCGCCGCCCTGCCGGGCCTGCGCACGTTGCTCGATACCGATGTACTGGCGGCCTATCACGGCGACCCGGCGGCGCGCAGCGTGGACGAGGTGCTGCTGTGCTACCCCGGCGTGCTGGCAGTGATCCACCACCGCCTGGCGCATCACCTGTACCGCGCCGGGCTGCCGCTGCTGGCGCGCATCAGTTCGGAGCTGGCGCATTCGGCCACCGGCATCGACATTCACCCCGGCGCGCAGATCGGCCCGAGCTTCTTCATCGACCATGGCACCGGTGTGGTGATCGGCGAGACGGCGATCATTGGCGAGCGGGTGCGTATCTACCAGGCGGTGACCCTGGGCGCCAAGCGGTTCCCGGCGGACGAGTCGGGGCAGTTGCAGAAGGGCCAGCCGCGCCACCCGATCGTCGAGGACGACGTGGTGATTTACGCCGGCGCGACTATTCTGGGGCGTATCACCATCGGCAAGGGCTCGACCATCGGCGGCAATGTGTGGCTGACCCGCAGTGTGGCGGCAGGCAGCAACCTGACCCAGGCCAATCTGCAGCATGATGATGGGACGCAGAAGTAGATCTTCAGTGTTTTTGAAGGCCTCATCGCGGGCCGAGCCCGCTCCCACAACGATCACAGCTGTTCTTGTGGGAGCGGGCTTGACCCGCGATGGGTCGCACCGTAACCCCCATCCATGTTTAACTTGAACGCTCGTTCAACTTAAACGGTGGTCCGCTGCCGGTGTTCAACAGGAGGAAACCCTTTGCTGAACCCGTACAACTCAACCCTCACACACCCCCGCGAGGTGCACACGCAATGAGTGCACCGTCTTCGAATACCCCCAGCACTATCCGCATGAACCCCCCGGTGTTCTATTTTGCCGCCAGCTTCATCCTGCTGTTCGGCCTGGCCGTGATCAGCAACCCGCAGGTGGCCGGTGAATGGCTGCTGGCGGCGCAGAACTGGGCCGCCAACACCGTGGGCTGGTACTACATGCTGGCGATGACCCTGTACCTGGTCTTCGTGGTGGTCACCGCCTTGTCCGGCTACGGCAAGATCAAGCTCGGTGCCGACCACGACGAACCCGAGTTCAGCTACCTGTCGTGGGCCGGCATGCTGTTCGCCGCCGGCATCAGCATCACGCTGTTCTTCTTCTGCGTCTCCGAACCCCTGACCCACCTGCTGCAGCCGCCCCAGGGCGAAGCCGGCACCGCCGAGGCCGGGCGCCAGGCGATGCAGCTGCTGTTTCTGCACTGGGGCCTGCATGGCTGGGGCGTGTTCGCCTTCGTGGGCATGGCGCTGGCCTACTTCGCCTACCGCCACAACCTGCCGCTGGCGCTGCGTTCGGCGCTGTACCCGCTGATCGGCAAGCGCATCAACGGCCCCATCGGCTACGCGGTGGACGGCTTCGGCATCATCGCCACGGTGTTCGGCCTGGGCGCCGACATGGGCTTTGGCGTGCTGCACCTGAACTCGGGCCTGGACTACCTGTTCGGCATCCCGCACACCCAGTGGGTGCAGGTGATCCTGATCAGCCTGATGATGGGGGCCGCGGTGGTGGTGGCCATCGCCGGGGTCGACAAGGGCGTGCGGGTGATGTCCGACATCAACATGGTGCTGGCCTGCGCACTGCTGCTGTTCGTACTGTTCGCCGGGCCTACCCAGCACCTGTTCAACACCCTGATCCAGAACCTGGGCGACTACCTGGGCGCGCTGCCGCGCAAGAGTTTCGACGTGTACGCCTACAACGAACCGAGCGACTGGCTGGGCGGCTGGACGGTGTTCTACTGGGCCTGGTGGATTGCCTGGGCGCCGTTCGTCGGGTTGTTCATCGCACGGATTTCCCGCGGGCGCACCATCCGCGAGTTCGTGTTCGGCGTGCTGCTGATTCCGCTGGGCTTCACCCTGGCGTGGATGTCCATCTTCGGTAACAGCGCGATCCTGCAGGTGCTCAATGGCGCTACGGCGCTGGGGCAGTCGGCGCTGGAAAACCCCTCGATGAGCCTGTACCTGCTGCTGGAAACCTACCCGTGGAGCAAGGTGGTGATCGCGGTCACGGTGTTCATCAGCTTCGTGTTCTTCGTCACTTCGGCCGATTCGGGCACGGTGGTGCTCTCGACCCTGTCGGCCCGTGACGGCAGCCCGGACGAGGACGGCCCCAACTGGCTGCGGGTGTTCTGGGGTGCGATGACGGCGCTGGTGACCAGCGGGCTGCTGTTTGCCGGCAGCATCGACTCGCTCAAGTCGGCGGTGGTGCTGACCTCGCTGCCGTTCTCGGTGATCCTGCTGGCGATGATGTGGGGCCTGCACAAGGCGTTCTACCTGGAGTCGCAGCGTCAGATCGCGCAGATGCACTCGCTGGCACCGTTCGCCAACTCGCGGCGCGGGCGTGGCGGCTGGCGGCATCGCCTGAGCCAGGCGGTGCACTTCCCCTCGCGGGACGAGGTGTACCGGTTCATGGATGACGTGGTGCGCCCGGCGATTGCCGAGGTGACCGACGTGTTTGCCGAGAAGGGCCTGAATGTCATCACCCAGGAAGACCCGAGCCACGACAACGTGAGCCTGAAGATCGGCCATGGCGAAGAGCAGCCGTTCATCTACCAGGTGCAGATGCGCGGCTACTTCACGCCATCGTTCGCACTGGCCGGGCTGGGCACGCAGGAGTTGAAGAACCGGCGCTACTACCGCGCCGAGGTGCACCTGAGTGAAGGCAGCCAGGATTACGACCTGGTGGGCTACAGCAAGGAGCAGATCATCAACGACATCCTCGACCAGTACGAGCGTCACCTGCAGTTTTTGCACATGGTGCGTTAGGGCTGCCGGCCCCTTCGCCGGCAAGGCCGGCTCCTACAGGAGCCGGATTTGCCGGCGAATGCCTCCCTCTTGCCAGCTACGCCCAACGGGGTGTTTTCATACCTTGATTCGTACCACGTAGTACGTAATCAATGGCCGCGGCGCACCGCCTCAAAACGGCTTGTCGCCCAGAATAGTCGCCCGATGCATTACCCGCCGCTGCGGTCGGTAATCGTCCACCGCGTAATGCTGCGTTACGCGGTTGTCCCAGAACGCCACGTCGTTTTCCTGCCAACGCCAGCGGATGGTGAACTCCGGGCGCGTGGCGTGGGCGAACAGCAGTTTCAGGATCGCTTCGCTCTCGGCCTCGCCCAGTTCGTTGATGCGGGTAGTGAAGCCTTCGCTCACGAACAGCGATTTGCGCCCGCTCACCGGGTGCGTGCGGATCACCGGGTGCGACAGCGGCGGGTTGTTGCGCCGCGCCGCTTCCCAGCGCGCCAGGTCTTCGGCGGTGTTGCCAAAGCGCTCCAGCGGAAACGACTTGGTGAAGTCGTGGGTGGCGGTCAGCCCGTCGAGCAGCTGGCGCAGCGGCGCCGACAGTGCCTCATAGGCGGCAATGCCGCTGGCCCACAGGGTGTCGCCACCATAGGCCGGCAACTGCTTGGCGCTGAGCACCGCACCCAGCGCCGGGGTGGGCAGAAAGGTCACGTCGGTATGCCAGATGGCGTTGTCGCGTACATCGGTGACGGCCGTGTCGAGCACTAGTACCTGTGGCGTTTCGGGCACGTTGGGGTAGATGGGGTGAATGTGCAGATCGCCGAAACGCGCGGCAAAACTGGCCTGCTGCTGCGGGGTCAGCGGCTGCTCGCGAAAGAACAGCACCTGGTGCTGGAGCAGCGCCTGCTCCACGGCGTCACGGTGTTCACGGCTGATCTCGCGGGTCAGGTCGATGCCGCTGATCTGGGCGCCGAGCGCGGGGCTCAGCGGGGTAATGGTCAGGCTCATGTCGGTCTCTTTGTGCAAGTCTCAATGGCTCTGGCCATGCCAGGGCACCAGCTTGCGCTGCAGGGCGCGCAAGCTCATTTCCAATGCGAAGGCGATCAGGGCAATCACCAGAATGCCCAGCACCACCACGTCGGTCACCAGGAACTGCGCGGCTGACTGCACCATGAAGCCCAGCCCGCTGGTGGCGGCAATCAGTTCGGCGGCCACCAGGGTCGACCAGCCCACGCCCAGGCCGATGCGCACGCCGGTAAGAATGTCGGGCAGTGCGCTGGGCAGGATCACGTGGCGAATCAGTTGTGCCCGGGTGGCCCCCAGCGACTGCGCGGCGCGCAGCCTGGCCGGGTCGACGGTGCGCACGCCGGTGGCAGTGGCGATGGCGATCGGGGCGAATATCGCCAGGTAGATCAGCAGCACCTTGGACAACTCGCCGATGCCGCACCAGATCACGATCAACGGCAGGTAGGCCAGCGGCGGGATCGGCCGGTAGAACTCGATCAGCGGGTCGAAGATGCCGCGGGCAATACGGTTGTGGCCGATGGCGATGCCGATCGGGATCGCGGTCAGGATCGCCGCGCCCAGGGCCAGGCCGATACGCTGCAGGCTCGCGCCCAGGTGCTGCCACAGGGTCGATTCCATGTAGCCCTGGGTCATCAGTAGCCAGGCCTTGCCCAGCACCGCCTCGGGCGAGGGCAGAAACAGCGGCTCGATCCATTCGGCGGCGGTCACCGCCCACCAGGCCAGCAGCAGCGTGGCCAGGGTCAGTACGCTGATCCAGCGTGTGCTCAGGCTGCGCCGCGCCTTCACGGGCACCGCTGCAGCAGCGGCAGGTTTGGCCGTTACCGGCAGGTCGAGGCTGCTCATGCGAGCTCCTTGCGCGGGGTGGCGCTGCGTTGGGAGAACACCCGCGACAGTACGTGCTCGCGGGTTTCGATGAAGCGTGGGTCGGACTTGATCGCGCGTGCCGATTCGCCTGCGGCGTAGCGCTGGCCGAAGTCCAGTTGCAGGCGCTCGACGATCTGCCCCGGGTTGGGCGCCAGCAGCACCAGTTCGGTGGCCAGGAACACCGCCTCCTCGATGTCGTGGGTAATCAGGAACACCGGTTTGGCGGTGCGTTGCCACACCTGCAGCAGCAGTTCCTGCATCTGTTCGCGGGTGAATGCATCCAGGGCGCCGAACGGCTCGTCCATCAGCAGGATGCGCGGGTCGGCAGCCAGTGCACGGGCCAGGCCCACACGCTGCTTCTGCCCGCCCGACAACTGCCAGATACGCCGGCTGCCGAAGTCGGCCAGGTCCACCAGGGCGAGCATTTCGCGGGCCCTGGCTTCACGTTGTGCACGGGGTACGCCGGCCAGTTCCAGGCCGAAGCCGACGTTGGCCAGTACGTCCTGCCAGGGCAGCAGGGCGTCGTCCTGGAACACCACGCCACGGTCGGCGCCGGGGCCCTGCACCGCTTGGCCATCGAGGGTGATGCGCCCGGCGCTGGGGGTGACGAAGCCGGCGATCAGGTTGAGCAGCGAAGTCTTGCCGCTGCCGGAAGGGCCCAGGGCCACCAGCAGCTGCTGCGGGCCCAGGCTCAGTGAGATGTCGGCCAGTACGGGTTCGGCAGCGCCGGGGTACTGTGCGCTGATGCGCTCCAGTTGTAGCAGGGCCATGAAGGGGCTCCGGTGTCAGTTGGTGATGAACTGGGCGCTGACATAGGGCGCGTAGTCGGGCAGTACCGCGTCGACCTTGCCTTGTTCCTTGAGGAAGGTGGCGGTGTCGGTGATGGCCTTGGTGGTCGGTGCGCCCAGGGCCGCGACCTGGTCGGCGGCCAGCGGGAACACGTTGCCCTGCAGCAGGCCCGGAATGTCCGCGGCTTTGGCGCCGGAAAGCTTGACCAGCTTGTCGACGTTGGCCTTGTCGGCCAGCCAGGCTTGCGGGTTTTTGCGGTAGTCGGCGTAGGCGTCGAGGGTGACCTTGGCGAAGGCCTTGACGATCTCGGGGTGCTTGGCGGCGAAGTCCTTGCGCACGATCCAGGCGTCGAAGGTCGGTGCGCCTTTTTCGGCCAGCTCGCCGGAGGTGATCAGCACCTTGCCGTTTTCCTTGGCCACGCCCAGGGCTGGGTCCCATACGTAGGTGGCGTCGATGTCGCCGCGCTTCCAGGCGGCGATGATCGCCGGTGGCGCGAGGTTGAGGATCTGCACCTTGGACGGGTCGATGTTCCACTGTTTGAGTGCGGCCAGCAGGCTGTAGTGGCCGGTGGACACGAACGGTACGGCGATCTTCTTGCCGATCAGGTCCTGCGGCGAGTTGATGCCGCTGCCCTCGCGAGCCACCAGTGCCTCGGCGGCGCCGATCTGGGTGGCGATCAGGAAGGTTTCCACCGGCAGCTTGCGGGTGGCGGCGGCGGCCAGGGGGCTGGAGCCCAGGTAGCCGATCTGTACGTCACCGGAGGCGACGGCGGTGATCACGTCGGCGCCGCTGTCGAACTTGCGCCAGTCGATGCTGGCCTTGCTGGTCTTTTCATAGGTGCCATCGACCTGGGCCACCTTGGCCGGATCGACGGTGGTCTGGTAGGCCACGGTCAGGTCGGCGGCCTGGACGAAGAAGGCGGCACCGGCCAGGGCCAGGGCGGTGAACAGGCGCAGCGGGGCAGGCAGGGTCATGGAAAACTCCTCGTCAGGCGGGTAGGCGGTGTGGATGACGAGAAGACTAGTTGATCTAAGAATGCCGAAATAAATAACTTTTTGGCATTAGCTTAGGAGTCATTGGCTGGATGACCCGGGTCAAGGTGGTCGCTGCCAGGGTGGTGAACAATCGCGGGCTGCCGGGGCAATGAGGAAGATGATCGGTATAAAAAATATCTTTTTAAGAAGATATGGGAATTAGCTTATGGGCTATCCTGCAAAACGCTGAAATAATCGGACTATATTCCGTAATAATCTGAAAAATTCACAAAATTGTCTTTTTTGATTTATAGGATTGTCATTATCCTTCGCACCCAAGGCCGGCGCCTTAGACCAAAGTAGTGAAACGACTGGTTACGATTGACTTATCAGTCACGCTTTGGTGCTAATCGCCAATCGTCTTTGGAGCGGAACGACAGAGTCTGCCCATCAAGCGACACACAAAAATTAGAATCGAAAGGAGTGATGCATGAACAAGTCCAGCCTGGCACTTGCCGTGGCCGTAGGGGTACTGGCCCAGCAAGCGGGTGCAGCCGGTTTTGTGGAAGACAGCAAGGCAACTCTCAAGCTGCGCAATTTTTACATCAACACAGATAACCGTGATTCCAGTGCACCTAAAAACGCCAGCTACCAAGAGGAATGGGGCCAAGGCTTCCAGCTTGATTTCGCTTCGGGCTTCACCGAAGGGACTGTTGGTTTCGGTGTCGATGCTATCGGCCTGATGGGTATTCGACTGGACTCCGGCAAGGGGCGTCATGGCAACCGCAGCAGTGGTGCCTTCGGTGGCACAGTGTTTCCAACCGACAACGACGGCCGCGCAGTAAATGATTATTCCAGCGTTGGCTTGACCGCCAAAGCCAAAGTTTCCCAGACAGAGTTGCGGTACGGCACCCTGATGCCGAAGTTGCCTGTCATTTCTTACAACGATGGTCGCTTGCTGCCACAAACCTTCGAGGGTGGCCAGATCACGTCCAATGAGATCAAAGACCTGACTTTGATCGGTGGGCAGATCGAGCATGTCAAGGGTCGTAACTCAAGCAACAATGAAGGGATGTCCATTGGCGGTGCCAACGGAGGCTCCAGCAGCGCTCGCACCGGCCAATTCAGCAACAAGTTCATCTACGCTGGTGCTGACTACAAGGTGAACAAGGATCTGTTGCTGCAGTACTACTACGGCAACCTGTCTGACTTTTACAAGCAGCACTTCTTGGGCGCTGTACACAACTGGTCGATTGGCCCAGGCGTACTGAAGACTGATCTGCGCTACTTCCACAGCACCGACGACGGTGCCAACTCGAACGACTCCGACTATTTCAGCTCTGGCTACTACGGCAGCGGCGTCACCAGGGGGAAGGTTGACAATGACCTGTACAGTGCCCTGTTCCTTTACTCGGTTGCCGGTCACACCTTCGGTGGTGGTTATCAGGTTAGTCAGGGCAGCAGTGACTTTCCTTGGCTGAACCAAGGTGATGGTTCGTCGAACTACACCATTACTGACTCTCAAATCCAGAAGTTTGCCCGCGCCGGCGAACGTACCTGGCAAGCGCGATACTCCTACGATTTCGCCAAGGTTGGTCTGCCAGGCGCGACTGCCGGCGTGACTTACCTGAAAGGCGACAACATCGATACTGCTAACGGTGATCGCACCGAGTGGGAACGCGATATAACCCTAGCTTACGTTGTGCCAGAAGGTACGCTGAAGGGCTTGGGTATCATGTGGAAAAACGCGATGTGGCGTAACGATATCGAAGGCCAGCGCGATCAGGATGAGAATCGCCTGATCCTGAGTTACTCGATCCCGCTGCTGTAAGAATCGAGAACAGCCCGCTCAGTCTTGCGCTGCGCGGGTTTTTTTTGCGCACAAATTGATAGTTGTTTCAGTTATAAATAAATCGATATTTATTCTTTTTAACCTTATGCACAGGCAGGCTACAGTGAGGTCATAAACAACCCAGCCAAGGAGCCGCACCATGAGCCTCAGACTCGGCGATATCGCCCCCGATTTCGAACAGGATTCCAGCGCGGGCAAGATCCGCTTCCACGAGTGGCTGGGCGACAGCTGGGGCGTGCTGTTCTCGCACCCCGCCGACTTCACCCCGGTGTGCACCACGGAACTGGGCTTCACCGCCAAGCTCAAGGACCAGTTCGCCGAGCGCGGGGTCAAGGCCATCGCGCTGTCGGTCGACCCGGTGGACTCGCACCACCGCTGGATCGAAGACATCAATGAAACCCAGAACACCCTCGTCAACTTCCCGATCCTGGCCGACGCCGACCGCAAGGTGTCGGACCTGTACGACCTGATCCACCCCAACGCCAGCGACACCCTGACGGTACGCTCCCTGTTCGTGATCGACCCGAACAAGAAGATCCGCCTGACCATCACCTACCCGGCCAGCACCGGCCGCAACTTCAACGAGATTTTGCGGGTGATCGATTCGTTGCAGCTCACCGACAACCACAAGGTCGCCACCCCGGCCAACTGGCAGGACGGTGACGAGGTGGTGATCGTGCCGTCGCTCAAGGACGAAGAGGAAATCAAGCGGCGCTTTCCGAAGGGCTACCGGGCGGTCAAGCCGTACCTGCGCCTGACCCCGCAGCCTAACCGTTGAATGTTTTGATGTAGCCACAGCAGGGCATTTCGGGGCCGTTTCGACGGCCCTTTTTTTATGTCCGCGCGGGCCTCTTTCGCCGGCAGGGCCGGCTCCTGCAAGGTTGCACTGCCCCCTGTAGGAGCCGGCCTTGCCGGCGAAGCTCTTATAGTTCCAGATAGAATAAACAAATGAAAAAATATGATTTATTGGTATATATGCCGAGCTGTTATGGTCACTCCACTCCAGCGAGATCCAATCTCGCGGCCCTCTAGAACACGATCAAGGAAGTGCTCCAATGCTGGTTGTTTCTCTCGGCGGTAGTCCCAGTCTGCGTTCGCGCTCCGGCGTCCTGCTCGACCGCGCGCGGCAATGGCTGAACAGCCAGGGCGTGGAAGTGGTGAGCTTCCAGGTGCGTGATTTCCCCGCCGAAGACCTGCTGCACGCACGTTTCGACAGCCCCACGGTGCAGCACTTCCTGCAACTGGTAGCCCAGGCCGACGGCCTGGTGGTTGCCACCCCGGTATACAAGGCGTCTTTCGCCGGTGCGCTGAAGACCCTGCTCGACCTGCTGCCCGAGCGTGCGCTGGAACACAAGGTGGTTCTGCCCATCGCCACCGGTGGCAGCATCGCCCACATGCTGGCGGTGGACTACGCGCTCAAGCCGGTGCTCTCGGCGCTCAAGGCCCAGGAGACCCTGCAGGGGATCTTCGCCGACGACAGCCAGATCGCCTACGGCGAAGGCAGCGCCGCCGCCCAATTGGCGCCGGTGCTTGAGCAGCGTCTCAACGAATCGCTGGAGCTGTTTCACAGCGCCCTGGCGCGCCGCCCCAAGCCGGTGGCCCCGGGCCTGCTCAACGAACGTCTGCTCAGTGCTCGCTGGAGCATCTGAAGCGCTACACCGGCTTTACCGTCTTACCCCACCTTACTCGCCCGCCAACGGGCAAGCAGGTGCAGCCTGAACCCCCACAGCAAAAAGGAGAGCGCTATGCGCACTGTCGTTTTGCGTCGCGGTCTGGTCGCTCTGTTTGCTGCGGCTGTGTCCTTCGGCGCCATCACTCAAGCCCAGGCCGAGAGCCTGCGCATCGGTTACCAGAAGTACGGCACCCTGGTGCTGCTCAAGGCCAAGGGCTCCCTTGAAAAGCGCCTGGCTGCCCAGGGCGTGCAGGTGCAGTGGACTGAATTCCCCGGCGGCCCGCAGCTGCTCGAGGGCCTCAACGTGGGCTCCATCGACTTTGGCGTGACCGGCGAAACCCCGCCCGTGTTTGCCCAGGCCGCCGGTGCCGACCTGCTCTACGTGGCCTACGAGCCACCGGCCCCCACCAGCGAGGCGATCCTGGTGCCCAAGGGTTCTCCGATCCAGTCGGTGAAGGAACTCAAGGGCAAGAAGGTCGCCCTGAACAAGGGCTCCAACGTGCACTACCTGCTGGTGCGCGCCCTGGAAGACGCCGGCCTCAAGTACACCGACATCACGCCGGTATTCCTTCCGCCAGCCGATGCCCGCGCCGCGTTCGAGCGTGGCAGCGTCGACGCCTGGGTCATCTGGGACCCGTACCAGGCCGCCGCCGAGCAGCAGTTGCAGGCACGCACCCTGCGCGATGGCAGTGGCATCGTCGACAACCACCAGTTCTATCTGGCCACCCGGCCCTATGCGCAGCAGCACCCTGAAGTGATTGCCGCGCTGGTGGACGAGGTGCGCGCGGTGGGCGAGTGGTCCAAGGCCAACCCGCAGGAGGTCACCGACCAGGTGGCGCCGCTGCTGGGCCTGCCGGCCGACATCACCCTGACCTCGGTCAAGCGCCAGGGCTACGGTGCGCATTTCCTGACCCCGGACGTGGTCACCGCCCAGCAGAAGATCGCCGACACCTTCCATACCCTGAAGCTGATTCCCAAGCCGCTGAGCATCAAGGATGTGATCTGGACGCCACCGGCCAAGGTCGCCACCGCGCCTTGACGTTCGACCGCACCGGGGCGCCGCCCCGGCTTGCGCCACCCCTTAGGAGACAACTCCAATGAGCCTCAATGTTTTCTGGTTTCTGCCAACCCACGGCGACGGTCATTACCTTGGCACCGCCGAAGGTGCTCGCGCTGTCGATCATGGTTACCTGCAACAGATCGCCCAGGCCGCCGACCGTCTGGGCTTCGGTGGCGTGCTGATCCCTACCGGCCGCTCGTGCGAAGACTCGTGGCTGGTGGCCGCGTCGCTGATTCCGGTGACCCAGCGCCTGAAGTTCCTGGTGGCCCTGCGCCCGGGAATCATCTCGCCGACCGTGGCGGCACGCCAGGCCGCGACCCTCGACCGCCTGTCCAATGGCCGTGCGCTGTTCAACCTGGTGACCGGTGGCGACCCGGAAGAGCTGTCCGGCGACGGCCTGTTCCTCAGTCACGAAGAGCGCTACCAGGCCTCGGTGGAATTCACCCGCATCTGGCGCCGCGTGCTGGAAGGCGAAACCGTCGACTACGATGGCCAGCACATCAAGGTAAAAGGCGCCAAGCTGCTCTACCCGCCGGTGCAACAGCCACGCCCGCCGCTGTACTTCGGTGGCTCGTCGGAAGCGGCGCAAGACCTCGCCGCCGAACAGGTCGAGCTGTACCTGACCTGGGGCGAGCCACCGGCCGCCGTGGCCGAGAAAATCGAACAGGTGCGCGCCAAGGCCGCCCAGCAGGGCCGTAGCGTTCGTTTCGGTATCCGCCTGCACGTGATCGTGCGCGAGACCAACGCCGAGGCCTGGCAAGCGGCCGAGCGCCTGATCTCGCACCTGGACGACGACACCATTGCCCGTGCCCAGGCCTCGCTGGCGCGCTTCGACTCGGTGGGCCAGCAACGCATGGCTGCGCTGCATGGCGGCAACCGCGACAACCTGGAGGTCAGCCCCAACCTGTGGGCCGGGGTCGGCCTGGTGCGTGGCGGTGCCGGCACCGCGCTGGTCGGCGATGGCCCGACCGTGGCCGCACGGGTCAAGGAATACGCCGACCTGGGTATCGACACCTTCATCTTTTCCGGTTACCCGCATTTGGAAGAGTCCTACCGCGTGGCCGAACTGCTGTTCCCGCACCTGGACATCCAGCGCCCCGAGGCCCCGGCCGGTGCCAACTACGTAAGCCCGTTCGGTGAGATGGTCGCCAACGACATCCTGCCCAAAGCCGCGGCCAAGGCGTGAGGATCGAAGCATGAAACGATCCTCCATTCCCTTGTCGCATCGCCTGGCGCCGTGGGCCCTGCCCGTGCTGCTGCTGGCGGTGTGGCAGCTGGCGGTCAGTGCCGGTTGGCTGTCGACGCGCATCCTGCCGGCGCCGAGCGCGGTGCTCAGTGCCGGCGTAGAGTTGGTGCGCAGCGGCGAAATCTGGACCCACCTGGCCATCAGCGGCTGGCGCGCCGCGGTCGGCTTCGTGATCGGCGGCAGCATCGGCCTGGCGCTGGGCTTCATCACCGGCCTGTCGAAGTGGGGCGAACGCCTGCTCGACAGCTCGGTGCAGATGATCCGCAACGTGCCGCACCTGGCGCTGATCCCGCTGGTGATCCTGTGGTTCGGCATCGACGAGTCGGCGAAGATCTTCCTGGTGGCCCTGGGCACCCTGTTCCCGATCTACCTGAACACCTACCACGGCATCCGCAACGTCGATCCGGCGCTGGTGGAGATGGCCCGCAGCTATGGCCTGAGCGGTTTTGCGCTGTTTCGCCAGGTGATCCTGCCCGGTGCGCTGCCCTCGATCCTGGTGGGCGTGCGCTTCGCGCTGGGCTTCATGTGGCTGACCCTGATCGTGGCCGAAACCATCTCGGCCAACGCCGGCATCGGCTACCTGGCGATGAACGCCCGCGAATTTCTGCAAACCGACGTGGTGGTGCTGGCGATCGTGCTGTACGCCGTGCTCGGCAAGCTCGCCGACCTGGCCGCCCGTGGCCTGGAGCGTGTATGGCTGCGCTGGCACCCGGCCTATCAAGTCAGCAAGGGAGACGGCGCATGACCGTGCTCAAGGAACAACCGCCACGGCTGCTGCGCGGAATACCGCTGGCCGTGCACAAGTTGCAAAAGACCTTTGGCCAACGTCAGGTGCTGCGCGATATCGACTTGCACATCCCGGCGGGCCAGTTCGTTGCCATCGTCGGCCGTAGCGGCTGCGGCAAGAGCACCCTGCTGCGTCTGCTGGCCGGGCTCGACCAGCCCAGTGCCGGCGAGCTGCTGGCCGGCTCTGCGGCGCTCAGCGATGCCCGCGAGGACACCCGGCTTATGTTCCAGGAGGCGCGCCTGCTGCCCTGGAAGAAAGTCATCGACAACGTCGGCCTGGGGCTCACCGGCAACTGGCGTGAGCGTGCGTTGCAGGCGCTGGAGGCGGTGGGCCTGGCAGACCGGGCCAACGAGTGGCCGGCGGCGTTGTCCGGTGGGCAGAAGCAGCGCGTGGCCCTGGCCCGTGCGCTGATTCACCAGCCGCGCCTGCTGCTGCTGGACGAGCCGCTGGGCGCACTGGATGCGCTGACCCGGATCGAGATGCAGCAACTGATCGAGAACCTGTGGCGCAAGCACGGCTTCACCGTGTTGCTGGTGACCCATGACGTCAGCGAAGCGGTGGCCGTGGCCGATCGGGTGATCCTGATCGAGGACGGCGAGATCGGCCTGGACCTGCTGGTCGACCTGCCGCGTCCGCGGGCACGCGGCTCGCATCGCCTGGCGGCGCTGGAAACCGAAGTGCTGAACCGTGTCCTGTCGGTGCCGGGCACCCCGCCCGAGCCTGAACCCGTAGCACCTTTGCCCACGCAACTGCGCTGGGCCCATTGATCTTTCGTCTTTAAAAGGAAACCTGCACATGACCATCAAAGCGATCAACGTACGTAACCAGTTCAAAGGCACTGTGAAAGAAATCCTGGAAGGCCCTGTACTGTCGGAAATCGACGTGCAGACGGCATCGGGCATCGTCACCTCGGTGATCACCACCCGTTCGGTCAAGGAGCTGGAACTGGTGGTGGGCAGTGAGGTGATTGCGTTCGTGAAGTCGACTGAAGTGTCGATCGCCAAGCTCTGAGACCGCGCCGTCTGCATCGCGGGTCAAGCCCGCTCCCACAGGTGTCCCGCCGTTCTCAAGGACGGCGATTACCTTGTGGGAGCGGGCTTGACCAGCGATGAGGCCGTCAGCGTTTGGGCAGAAAGGGCGGCAGATACAACCCCAGGTACGCATCGAACACCCGCATTCCTTCCTCCGCCATGCGCGGGGTGATCTGCCCGTGCAGCTGCACCGAACGGGCATACACCCGGTCTCCCAGCTCCATCGCCAGGGCAAACACATCCACATCGTCCGGCAACGCCGGCAGCCGGAAGTGCTCGGCAAACAGCTTGTGCATCAGGTCGCCCAGCTCGATGTCGTGCTGGCGGTCGGCCTGGGTCACTTCGCTCAGCCCATGCTGCGCCAGAATCAGCTGGCGCGCCGCCGCATCCTGGTTGTAGATGCTCAGCATGCGCTGCTCCACCAGGCGCGACAGGTCGCCCCAGTGCTGCAGGCTGCCAGGCTCGATCGGCGCCTGCAGGCAGGCGCGAAAGGCGCTGTGCACATCCGCCGTCAAGGCTTCGAGCAGCGCCGGCACACTGGCGAAGAAGTGGTACACCGACGAGGGCGGGATCTGTGCGCGTTCGGCCACTGCATAGATCGACAGGCTGGCCACGCCTTCGCTGGCCAGCAGGTCGCGTGCGGCGGCCAGGATCGAGTCGATCCGGGCCTGGCTGGCAGCGCGCGGTTTGCGGGGCGTGGCTGCACGGCTCATGTCAGTTGCTGATCGCCAGGATGCTGGCCTGGTAGGCGCCCACGAACAGGTCGAAATCGACCACGTCCTCTTCGCGCTCCAGGGTGGCCTGGGCCTCCAGCGATTCACGCGCCAGGGCCTCGAAACGCTGCTGCGCCTCGCTGCTCAGCGGCGTGCCGCGCAAGTAGTCGGCATGCGCCTGGCTCTGGCGCAGGGAGAAGCGGCTGAAGCTCTCCTTGTGCTCGGTCATGCTCGCCAGCACCTGGGCCGACGGCGTCAGCGACGGGTCGCTGACCTTGGCCGCCTGCGCGGCCAGGGCCTTGGCGTGCTCGTCGCTGGCGTGGCTGCGGTCGAGCAGTTCGGCCAGCGGGGCGATACGTTGCAGCAGCTCGTCGGCCCACTGCTTGAGCGCGACCGGCTGGCCGTCACGTTGCAGCTCCAGGCCAGGCTTGCGGCCCTGCTTGACCACGCTGAGGAAGTTGCTGGTGCACTGGCCGCACTCGCCGTTGTCCAGTAGCGGGCTCTGCTCCAGTGCGCAGAACAGCAGGAAGGCGTCGAGGAAGCGCGCTTCGGTGAGGTCGATGCCGGTGGGCAGGAACGGATTGATGTCCAGGCAGCGCACTTCGATGTACTGGATGCCGCGGGCCATCAGCGCCTGGATCGGCCGCTCGCCGCTGTAGGTCACGCGCTTGGGGCGGATGTTGGAGTAGTACTCGTTTTCGATCTGCAGGATGTTGGTGTTCAGCTGCACCCACTCGCCATCCTTGTGCGTGCCGATCTCGACATACGGCGCATAGGGCGTGGCGACGGCCTTGCGCAGGCTGTCGGTGTAGCTGGCCAGGTTGTTGTAGCACGGCGTCAGGCCGGCCTGGGCGTTGCTCTGGTAACCCAGGTCGCTCATGCGCAGGCTGGTGGCGTAGGGCAGGTACAGGGTGTCGGCATCGAATTGTTCGAGCTGGTGCGCGCGGCCGCGCAGGAAGCCTGCGTCCAGCGCCGGGGAGGCGCCGAACAGGTACATCAGCAGCCAGCTGTAGCGACGGAAGTTGCGGATCAGTGCGATGTACGCCGACGACTGGTTGTCGCGGTCGTCGCCCGCCTGGCCTTCGGCCTGGCGCAGCAGCGGCCAGATCTGTTCTGGCAGCGAAAAATTGTAGTGGATGCCGGCAATGCACTGCATGGTGCGCCCGTAGCGCAGGGCCAGGCCCTTGCGGTACACGTACTTGAGCTGACCGATGTTCGAGGTGCCGTACCAGGCGATCGGGATGTCTTCCTCGGCCGGCAGCGGGCAGGGCATCGACGGGCTCCACAGGTACTCGTTACCGAGCTTGCTGTAGGCGAAGCGATGGATGTTCTCGAGGCTTTCGAGGGTCTGGGCAGGGTCGGCCAGGGCAGGGGTGATGAACTCCAGCAGCGACTCGGAATAGTCGGTGGTGATCTGCTCGTGGGTCAGGGCCGCGCCCAGGGCTTCGGGGTGCGGGGTCTGGGCCAGACGACCGTCCTCGGTCACGCGCAGGCATTCACGCTCGATGCCGTGCAGGCACTGCTTGAGCAGGGAGAGGTTGTCGCCCTGGCCGAGCAGGCTCAGGCGGCGGTTGAGAAGTTCGCTCAAGATGGATTCCTTCACGCGTCAGTCGCCCCAATATGGGGGTGGAAACGACGGTCTACAAGGGTGGACAGAGGAACTGGCGTGGTCGCCTGGTTTTCGCAGGGTTCCGGCAGTGCCCGCGCACTGCCGAAAGTACCGCACATTGGGCGTTTGCGGCTAGAGCACGGTGAAGGTGCCCTGGGCCCTGGCCATCAGTTTTTCGCCTTGCAGCACGTCGGCATCGACCACCAGGATGCGCCGCCCGGCCTGCAGCACGCGGGCCACGCACAGCACCTCGCCCTCGCTGACCGGACGCAGGTAGTTGATCTTGCATTCCACGGTGACGCTCTGCTTGTCGAAGCCATGGGCGCTGGAGCAGGCCAGGCCCATGGCGATGTCGACCAGGCTGAAGATCGCCCCGCCATGCAGCTTGCCGCCGCGGTTGCGCAGGTGCGGCTCAAGGGCCAGGGCCACCTCGGCAACGCCCTGGTCGAGGCGTTGCAGGCGACAGCCGAGCAGTTGGCTGAATGCGCTGCGCACCTGCTCTTCGGGCAGGTCGGTCACTTCTTCTTCAACTGCTTGGCGTTGGCGAACAGCGAGGCCATGGCGTTGTTGGCCGGGGCCGGGGTCTCCTTGGCGCGTGCCGGCTGCTGCTGGCGCGGTGCCGAGCCCGGGCGGCTGCCGCGGGCGCCGTCGATTTTCTCGCCCGGGGTGTCGCCCATGCGCATCGACAGGCCCACGCGTTTGCGCGGAATGTCCACTTCCATGACCTTGACCTTGACCACGTCGCCGGCCTTGACCGCTTCACGCGGGTCCTTGATGAACTTCTCCGACAGCGCCGAGATGTGTACCAGGCCGTCCTGGTGCACGCCGATGTCGACGAAGGCGCCGAAGTTGGTCACGTTGGTGACCACGCCTTCGAGGATCATGCCCAGTTGCAGGTCCTTGAGGTCTTCGACGCCTTCCTGGAACTCGGCGGTCTTGAACTCGGGGCGCGGGTCGCGGCCGGGCTTGTCCAGCTCTTGCAGGATGTCGGTGACGGTCGGCAGGCCGAAGGTTTCGTCGGTGAATTTTTTCGGGTCCAGGCGCTTGAGAAAGCCGCTGTCGCCGATCAGCGAGCGGATGTCGCGGTCGGTGTCGGCGGCGATGCGCTGTACCAGCGGGTAGGCTTCAGGGTGCACCGCCGAGGCGTCCAGCGGGTTGTCGCCGTTCATCACGCGCAAGAAGCCTGCGGCCTGCTCGAAGGTCTTCTCGCCCAGGCGGCTGACCTTTTTCAGCGCGGCGCGGGTCTTGAAGGCACCGTTGGCATCGCGGTGTGCCACGATGTTCTGCGCCAGGGTGCTGTTGAGGCCCGAGATGCGTGCCAGCAGCGCCACCGAGGCGGTGTTGACGTCCACGCCCACGGCGTTCACGCAGTCCTCGACCACCGCATCCAGGCCACGGGCCAGCTTGAGTTGCGACACGTCGTGCTGGTACTGGCCCACACCGATGGATTTGGGGTCGATCTTGACCAGTTCGGCCAGCGGGTCCTGCAGGCGACGGGCAATCGACACCGCGCCGCGGATCGACACGTCCAGGTCGGGGAATTCCTTGGCCGCCAGCTCGGAGGCCGAGTACACCGAGGCGCCGGCTTCGGAGACCATGATCTTGGTCATCTTCAAGGCTGGGTATTTCTTGATCAGCTCGGCGGCCAGCTTGTCGGTTTCACGGCTGGCGGTGCCGTTGCCGATGGCGATCAGCTCGACCTTGTGCCTGGCGCACAGGGCGGCGAGCACGGCGATGGTCTGGTCCCACTGGTTCTTGGGTACGTGCGGGTACACCGTGGCGGTGTCGAGCAGTTTGCCGGTGGCATCCACCACCGCCACCTTGCAGCCGGTGCGCAGGCCCGGGTCCAGGCCCAGGGTGGTGCGCGGGCCGGCCGGGGCGGCCAGCAGCAGGTCATGCAGGTTGTGGGCGAACACGTTGATCGCCTCGCTCTCGGCGTTGTCGCGCAGCTCGCCGAACAGGTCGGTTTCCAGGTGCGTGTAGAGCTTGACCTTCCAGGTCCAGCGCACCACTTCGCCCAGCCACTTGTCGGCTGGGCGGTTCTGGTTTTTCACGCCGAAGTGCTCGCCGATCATCATTTCGCAGGGGTGCAGGGTGCCGGGCAGCTCTTCGCCGACCTTGAGGCTGGCCGACAGCACGCCTTCGTTGCGCCCGCGGAAGATCGCCAGGGCGCGGTGCGAGGGCGCGCTCTTGAGCGGCTCGTCGTGTTCGAAGTAGTCGCGAAACTTTGCCCCTTCCTCTTCCTTGCCGGCCACCAGGCGAGCGCTGAGCACCGATTCCTGCTTGAGGAAGTTGCGCAGCTTGGCCAGCAGGCTGGCGTCTTCGGCGAAGCGCTCCATGAGGATGTACTTGGCGCCTTCGAGGGCCGCCTTGACGTCGGCCACGCCTTTTTCGGCGTCGACGAAGCGCGCCGCTTCGGTTTCCGGGTTCAGCTGCGGGTCGTTGAACAGGCCGTCGGCCAGCTCGCCCAGGCCGGCTTCCAGGGCGATCTGGCCCTTGGTGCGGCGCTTCTGCTTGTACGGCAGGTAAAGGTCTTCGAGGCGGGTCTTGGTGTCGGCCAGCTTGATCTCGCGGGCCAGCTCCGGGGTCAGCTTGCCCTGCTCCTCGATGCTGGCCAGGATGCTGGCGCGGCGGTCGTCGAGTTCGCGCAGGTAGCGCAGGCGCTCTTCCAGGTTGCGCAGTTGGGTGTCGTCCAGGCTGCCGGTCACTTCTTTACGGTAACGGGCGATAAAGGGCACCGTGGAGCCTTCATCAAGTAGAGCCACGGCCGCTTCGACCTGTTGCGGGCGGACACCGAGTTCCTCGGCGATGCGGCTGTTGATGCTGTCCATAAAACCACCTGACAATTCGTGAATGCAAAGGCCGCAGGCCGGCGCCACGGGGCGCGCTCGAGCAGGGCGACGCTGGATCAAAGCGGCGCATTATACCCAGCGATCCGGGCTTGCGGGGATCGCGGCGCGCCAGCCTGTCGGGGCATGCCGCTGGCGACTTGGGAAAAATCTGCTAACAATGCACACGGCACGCTCAAATGGCGCCTAAGCCATAATGCCCGCCGAGATTAAAGGAGCTACCCATGAGCAGCACTGCACAACCCGCCGAAGGCGAGAAAATCCTCATCGTCGATGACGACCCGGGCCTGAGCAGCCTGCTGGAGCGTTTCTTCACCAGCAAGGGCTACCGTGCCCGCGCCGTACCCAACACCGAACAGATGGACCGCCTGCTGGCGCGTGAAGTGTTCAACCTGATCGTGCTCGACCTGATGCTTCCCGGCGAAGACGGCCTGACCGCCTGCAAGCGCCTGCGCGGGGCAAACAACCAGGTGCCGATCATCATGCTCACCGCCAAGGGTGACGAACTCAGCCGCATCAAGGGCCTGGAACTGGGCGCCGACGACTACCTGGCCAAGCCGTTCAACCCCGACGAACTGATGGCGCGGGTCAAGGCCGTGCTGCGTCGTCAGGCCCCGGTGGTACCGGGCGCACCAGGCAGCGAGGACGAAACCGTCACCTTCGGCGACTACGCGCTGTCGCTGGCCACCCGCGAACTCAAGCGCGGCGACGAAGTGCACATGCTCACCACCGGCGAATTCGCGGTGCTCAAGGCGCTGGTGATGCATGCCCGCGAGCCGCTGACCCGCGACAAGCTGATGAACCTGGCGCGCGGTCGCGAGTGGGACGCCCTGGAGCGCTCCATCGATGTGCAGATCTCGCGTTTGCGCCGCATGATCGAACCCGACCCTTCCAAGCCACGCTATATCCAGACCGTCTGGGGTGTGGGCTATGTCTTCGTGCCGGATGGCAATGCCGGCAAGTGAAGCCTTGTACAGGAGCAGGTCAGCATAGGCAGGGCGCCCCTCGGGTTGCCCTGTTTTTGCCTGTGCCGAAATCCGCAACGCCTGCGAGCCGCGCTCGCTCCTGCCAACCGTGTAGCCGTCGCCCATGAAAACGCCATTGTGGTTCCCCCAAAGCTTCTTCGCCCGCACGCTGTGGCTGGTGCTGGCCGTGGTGCTGTTCTCCAAGGCACTGACGCTGGTGTACCTGCTGATGAACGAGGACGTGCTGGTGGACCGCCAGTACAGCCATGGCGTCGCACTGACGCTGCGCGCCTACTGGGCGGCCGATGAGGAAAACCGCGAGAAGATTGCCGAAGCCGCCGGCTTGAAGCGGGTGGTCGGCACCGGTGTGCCCGAGGGTGAGCAGCACTGGCCCTACAGCGAGATCTACCAGCGCCAGATGCAGGCCGAACTGGGCGAGGACACCGAGGTGCGCCTGCGCATCCATGCGCCGCCGGCGCTGTGGGTACAGGCCCCGAGCCTGGGCGATGGCTGGCTGAAGGTGCCGCTGTACCCGCACCCGTTGCGCGGCCAGAAGATCTGGAACGTGCTGGGCTGGTTCCTGGCCATCGGCCTGTTGTCCACGGCTTCGGCCTGGATCTTCGTGCGCCAGCTCAACCAGCCGCTCAAGCGCCTGGTGTTCGCCGCCCGGCAACTGGGCCAGGGGCGCAGCGTGCGCCTGCCGATCAGCGACACGCCCAGCGAGATGACCGAGGTCTACCGGGCTTTCAACCAGATGGCAGAGGATGTCGAGCAGGCGGGGCGCGAGCGTGAGCTGATGCTGGCCGGGGTGTCCCATGACCTGCGCACGCCGCTGACGCGCCTGCGCCTGTCGCTGTCGCTGCTGGCCAACGAAAGCGACCTGACCGACGACATGGTGCGCGACATCGAGGACATGGACGCGATTCTCGACCAGTTCCTGGCGTTCATCCGCGATGGCCGCGACGAGCCGGTCGAGGAGGTGGACCTCAGCGACCTGGTTCGCGAGGTGGTCGCGCCGTTCAACCAGCCCGAAGAGCAGGTGCGGCTGTGCCTGGAGCCGATACCGCCGTTTCCGCTGCGCCGGGTTTCGATCAAGCGCCTGCTCAACAACCTGATCGGCAATGCGCTGCATCACGCCGGGCAGGGCGTGGAAGTGGCGGCCTATGTCTCGGGTGACACCAGCGCGCCCTACGTGGTGCTGAGCGTGCTCGACCGCGGCGCCGGCATCGATCCGGGTGAGCTGGAGGCGATCTTCAATCCGTTCATTCGCGGTGATCGCGCCCGCAGCGGCAAGGGCACCGGCCTGGGCCTGGCTATCGTCAAGCGCATCGCCGCCCAGCACGGCGGCAATGTGGAGCTGCGCAACCGTTCCGGTGGCGGCATCGAGGCGCGGGTACGCTTGCCCCTGGGCCTGCTGCTGCCACGCGACGCGGTCTAGGGACGCAAGGGCTCAGCCCTTGCCCTTGGTGCGGGTCAGGTTCGGCCCGCCGTTCTTCTCCAGGTGTTCGATGATCATCCCGGCCACGTCCTTGCCGGTGGTGACCTCGATGCCTTCCAGGCCCGGCGAGGAGTTGACCTCCATCACCAGCGGGCCGTGATTGGAGCGCAGGATATCCACGCCGGCCACGCTCAGGCCCATGACCTTGGCAGCGCGGATGGCGGTCATGCGCTCTTCCGGGGTGACCTTGATCAGGCTGGCGGTGCCGCCCCGGTGCAGGTTGGAACGGAACTCGCCGGGCTTGGCCTGGCGCTTCATCGAGGCGATCACCTTGTCGCCCACCACAAAGCAGCGAATGTCGGCGCCACCGGCCTCCTTGATGTACTCCTGCACCATGATGTTCTGCTTCAGGCCCATGAAGGCCTCGATCACCGACTCGGCCGCCTTGGTGGTTTCGCACAGCACCACGCCGATGCCCTGGGTGCCCTCGAGCACCTTGATCACCAGGGGGGCGCCGTTGACCATCTGGATCAGGTCGGGAATGTCGTCGGGCGAATGGGCAAAGCCGGTGACCGGCAGGCCGATGCCACGGCGCGACAGCAGTTGCAGCGAGCGCAGCT
This sequence comes from Pseudomonas palmensis, assembly GCF_049942755.1. Lineage (NCBI taxonomy): Bacteria > Pseudomonadati > Pseudomonadota > Gammaproteobacteria > Pseudomonadales > Pseudomonadaceae > Pseudomonas > Pseudomonas palmensis. The sequence continues at coordinate 1,985,119 of NZ_CP187958.1, read as the reverse complement.
TGTCCCGCGAGCGGGCGATGGCCACCGATTCGTTGAGCGGGAACACGCCCATCATCTCGAACTGGCGCAGCACCGCGCAGCCATAGAAGGTCACCGACGCGCCGATGCGCGGGATGACGGCGTCGAACCCTTCCAGCGGCTTGCCGCGATAGTGGATCTGCGGCTTGTGGCTGGCGATGTTCATGTAGGCGCGCAGGGTATCGATCACAACCATTTCATGGCCTCGTTGCGTACCGGCTTCGACCAGACGACGAGTGGAATACAGACGCGGGTTCCGCGACAGCACAGCGATCTTCATGCAACACCTGTGGAGGGGGTAATGGTGGCCGGAGAGGCCGGCTTGTCCTGTACGTATTTGAGGCCCGGGTTGACCACCAGCTGGCCGTGTACCAGGGCCTTGGAGCCGAGCAGCAGGCGATAGCGCATGGCCTTGCGGCAGGCCAGGGTGAACTCCACTTCCCACACCCGGTCGCCGAGCGCCAGGGGCGTGCGGATCACGTAGCGGGTCTGGGCATGGCCATTGGAGCTCTTGATGGTCTTCATCGTCACCAGCGGCGCTTCGCAGCGCCGGTGACGCAGTTGTACCACCGAACCCAGGTGCGCGTTGAAGCGGACCCAGGTTTCACCATCGCGTTCGAAGGTTTCCACTTCGGTGGCGTGCAGGCTGGAGGTGCTGGCGCCGGTGTCGATCTTGGCGCGCAGGCCTGCCACGCCGAGGTCGGGCAAGGCCACCCACTCGCGCAGGCCGATCACGCTCAAATGGTCAAATGTCTTCAAGATGCACAACCTGGGTAAAAGTCGGTGAACTGTAAGCACGCCGCGTATTTTTTGCATCCGCCAGTTACGGTAGTACAGTTCCATGAAACAAATGAATCGGGGAAATGCCATGGCACAAAAGCCGGAAGAGGACGACAAGGTTCGCCTGGACAAATGGTTGTGGGCGGCGCGCTTCTACAAGACCCGCGCCCTGGCCAAGGCGGCGATCGAGAGCGGCAAGGTGCATTGTCGGGGCGAGCGTTGCAAGCCGGGCAAGGAGCCGCGGGTGGGTGACGAGTTCGTGCTGCGTACCGGTTTCGACGAGCGTACCGTGGTGGTCACGGCGCTGTCGGTGGTGCGCCGCGGCGCACCCGAGGCACAGGCGCTGTACGAGGAGACCGCACAGAGCCTGGCACGCCGCGAGCAGGCCGCGGCGCTGCGCAAGGCCGGCGCCCTTGGGGTAAGCACCGACGGGCGGCCCACCAAGAAGCAGCGCCGCCAGCTACATCAGTTGCACGACAGCGCCGGTTAGCCCCGCGCGCCGATCACGCTCAGGCGGCCGAGCAGCGGCAGCCGTGCCAGCCAACCGAACAAGGGCGCGGTGACACGCACCAGGCCGGCGCTGGTCCGGGCAGCAAACGGCGTATAGTAACTCCAGCCCAGCGCCAGGATGGCCATGCCCAGGCCGCCGATATAGTCGTCCTGGCCCCAGTGGGCACCCGCCACCAGGCGTGGCAGCATGAACAGCACCGCCAGTGCCCAGATCAGCACATGCTGCATCAGGCGGCGGCTGAACAGGCTCATGAACAGTGCCCACAGCAGCAGCACCGAGGCGTGGTCGCCGGGGAAGCTCTGGCTGGAACGGTCCTTGAGCTCCCAGCGCGCTTCGAGCGCCGGGTAGTAGTCGCTGAGCATGATGGCGTCACTGAACACCATCGACGGGCTATGGTGCTGCCAGCCCATCAGGCGTACCAGCTTGGAGAACAGGGCGCGGATCACCACCAGCACCAGCAGGGTCACCAGGAAGCCGAAAAAAGCCCGGCGCACCTCGACGGCCTTGAATACCCAGTCGCCGCGAATCAGCAGCATCAGCATGATGAGCCCGACCACGATGTCGAACGGGCGCAGGCTGCCCAGGGTCCAGATGCTGCGCCACAGGGTGTTGTCGGCCAGTGGGCGATTGAGGGCGTGGAACAGCCATTCGTCGAGCGCCATGCAAAGGGCCTGGCCAACGGGCCATAACCAGAAACACAGTAGTGCAACGGGAATCAACGTAGCCAGACACAGGGGGCCCCAAGCCCACCTGGCTTGGAACAGGGGTGGATTGTCCATAAACTACCTCTTTTACAGCGCTATCGTTCGCACCATTCTGGTGCTCTAAACGGGGCTTTATAGGCCCTTGAAATTATTTTGTCATCTTTCAGAAAGCCAGAAACCATGTCCGATTTGCCAGATACCGACTTCACCCAACGCTTCATCTTCGACGAGCGCGACGTACGCGGCGAACTGGTTTCGCTCGAGCGCAGCTACGCCGAAGTCCTGGCCAAGCACCCCTACCCGCAGCCGGTGGCGCAACTGCTCGGTGAGCTGATGGCCGCGGCGGCGCTGCTGGTGGGCGCGCTCAAGTTCGACGGCCTGCTGATCCTGCAGGCACGCTCCGAAGGGCCGATCCCGCTGCTGATGATCGAGTGCTCCAGCGAGCGCGACATCCGTGGCCTGGCTCGCTACCACGCCGAGCAGATCGCCCCCGATGCCACCCTGGGCGACCTGATGCCCGATGGCCAGCTGGCGCTGACCATCGACCCGGCGCAGGGCCAGCGCTACCAGGGCATTGTCGACCTGGATGGCGAGAACCTCTCGGAGTGCTTCACCAACTACTTCGTGATGTCCCAGCAGGTGGGCACGCGCTTCTGGCTCAACGCCGATGGCCAGCGCGCCCGCGGCCTGCTGCTGCAGCAGTTGCCGGCCGACCGCCAGAAGGACGAGGACGACCGCGAAGACAGCTGGAAGCACGTCACGGCCCTGGCCAACACGCTGAAGGCCGAAGAGCAACTGGGCCTGGACAACGAGACCGTGCTGCACCGTCTGTACCACGAGGATGCCGTGCGCCTGTTCGATATCCAGCCGCTGCAGTTCCGCTGCAGTTGCTCGCGTGAGCGCTCGGGCAACGCGCTGGTCAGCCTCGGCCAGGACGATGCCCTGGCCCTGGCGGCCGAGCATGGCGGGGCGATCGAAATCGACTGCCAGTTCTGCAACCAGCGCTACCTGTTCGATGAAACCGAAATCGCACAATTGTTCGCCGGCGGGGGTGTTGACGCACCGTCAGATACTCGTCACTAAAACGTTTAAGCTCAGGTAAATCTCCTGTCGAACGCCGGAAACACGCCGTTCTGACAGGAGGGCCCTACTTTTTTTGGGCGTTTCTGGCATAATCCCGCCACTTTTTTCGCTGTAGTAGTTTTAAAAGCTCTACTACAAAACGTTCGGAGCACTCGGCCGCAGGCCGGATGGGGAATCTCATGACGCAAGCCAACAACACCGTGTACACCGACCTGAGCGTCGATGAACTGGTAAAAGAAGCGCTGAACCGCGGTGAAGGCGAGCTGGCCGATACGGGCGCGCTGGTCGTGAAAACTGGTCACCGTACCGGTCGTTCGCCGGTCGACCGTTTCATCGTCGACGAGCCGTCCACCTCGTCTGCCATCGCCTGGGGCCCGATCAACCGCAAGTTCCCGGCCGACAAGTTCGATGCCCTGTGGGACCGCGTCGAGGCGTTCAACAACGCCCAGGATCATTTCGTTTCCCACGTGCACGTAGGTGCGGCTGCCGAGCACTACCTGCCGGTACGCATGACCACCCAGACTGCCTGGCAGAACCTGTTCGGCCGTTGCCTGTTCATCAACCCGGCGCAGTACAACCCGGCCGGTCGTGATGAGTGGCAAGTGCTCAATGTCGCCAACTTCGAATGCGTGCCCGAGCGTGACGGCACCAACTCCGACGGTTGCGTGATCCTCAACTTCGCCCAGAAGAAGGTACTGATCGCTGGCATGCGTTACGCCGGCGAGATGAAGAAAGCCATGTTCTCGGTGCAGAACTTCCTGCTGCCGGCTGCCGACGTGCTGCCGATGCACTGCGCCGCCAACATCGGCGAAGCAGGCGACGTGACCCTGTTCTTCGGCCTGTCGGGCACCGGCAAGACCACCCTGTCGGCCGACGAAAGCCGTTACCTGATCGGTGACGACGAGCACGGCTGGGGCGAGGGCGTGGTGTTCAACATCGAAGGCGGTTGCTATGCCAAGTGCATCGACCTGTCGGAGAAGAACGAGCCGGTCATCTGGAAAGCCATCAAGCATGGTGCCGTGCTGGAAAACGTCGTCATCGACGACGCCAAGCACGCTGACTACTCCGATGTCAGCCTGACCCAGAACAGCCGTGCGGCCTACCCGCTCGAGCACGTTGCCAAGCGTTCCGAGAAGAACCTGGGTGGCGAGCCCAACGCAGTGATCTTCCTGACCTGCGACCTGACCGGCGTACTGCCACCAGTATCGATCCTCAGCGAAGAGCAGGCGGCCTACCACTTCCTGTCCGGTTACACCGCGCTGGTGGGCTCCACCGAAATGGGTTCGGGCAGCGGCATCAAGTCGACCTTCTCCACCTGCTTCGGCGCGCCGTTCTTCCCGCGTCCGGCTGGCGAATACGCTGAACTGCTGATCAAGCGTATCCGTGGTTTCGGTTCCAAGGTGTACCTGGTCAACACCGGCTGGACCGGTGGTGGCTACGGCGTGGGCAAGCGCTTCAACATCCCGACCACCCGTGCGGTGATCGCGGCCATCCAGAGCGGCGCACTGGTCGGTGCTGAAACCGAGCACCTGGACATCATCAACCTGGACGTGCCGAAACTGGTACCGGGTGTTGAAACCGTACTGCTCAACCCGCGCAACACCTGGGCTGACAGCGCTGCCTACGACGAAGCGGCCAAGGGCCTGGCTTCGCTGTTCATCGAGAACTTCAAGAAGTTCGACGTTTCCGACGCCATCAAGGCAGCGGGTCCGCAACTGTAAGTTGCTGCTCGCCAGCTGAGAAAAAGCCGCCCGAATGGGCGGCTTTTTCGTTTGGGCTGTGATTCAGGCCAATGCGGCCAGAACATGTTCCGGGTCATTGTGAATCGCACGCAGCAGTGCCCGTGCTGGCCCTTCTGGAGCACGGCGTCCTTGCTCCCAATTGCGCAACGTACCCAGCGGTACATCGATACACTGCGCAAATCTTTCCTGGGTAAGCCCGGTTGCCTCGCGTATGGCCCTGACCCGCATGGCGTCTACCTGGAACTCGCGTGAAGGTTTGCGCTCCCCACGATCGATTTCAGCCATCTCGGTCATGCTGTCAACGAGACGACCGAAAAGATTCCTGTCCATCATTTCCACCCTTGGTTGAGGCTTCGAAGTACGGCTTTCTGTTTTTTAGTCAATGTGTCGTGGATGCCTTTGCGGTAGATAAGCAGCAAACGGATCTGGCTGGCTGACACGGCGTAGTAATAGATCACTCGAACCCCGCCGCTTTTTCCTTTGCCTTTTGCTGCCCATCGAATTTTTCGCAGCCCGCCGGTATCTTCGATCAGGTCACCTGCTTCAGGGTGCTCGGCAAGATACACCTGAAGCGACAGGTACTCGTGATCGTCGAGATGGCTTGAAACGTCGCTGGTAAATACGCTTGTTTCGATGAAGAGCATGCCAACCTTTGTACGCCATTGGCGTAGTTAGAGTCTATGCCTTGCGCAGTAGCGGCGCAACCGCATGGATGTTTCGAGTAGGCGCCCATGCTATTCAGCCCTGCTACGGTTTACTGTCACCGTGCTTCTGAATTCGTTGTGGGATGCTTCCCGCCCCCTTCACTGCATACAGGTCATTCATGTCTGCCACACCCGAACGCCACCACTACCCCCACGTCCACCCCCTGCCGACCCGCTGGCAGGACAACGACGGCCTGCGCGCGGTGCGGGTGGCCGGCAGTTCGGTGGAGTACCAACTGGCCCTGTTCAAGGTCGGTGAAGCTCAGCCCTGCGCCGCCGGGCGCATGGTGCAGGTGTTCGTCGAGCGTGCCACCGGCCAGCCCGCCAGCTTGCCGACGGCCCTGCAAGGCGCCCTGGTAGCCCTGCAAGGCTGAAACCCGGCGCGGTCAGTCGTTGATGCGGATGATGCCTTCGCGCACCGCGAACAGCACCAGGCCCGGTATGTCGTGTATCTGCAGGCGGTGCATGATCTGCGAGCGGTGCGCCTCCACCGTCTTCACGCTCAGGCCCAGGCCATCGGCAATCGAGCGGGTCGACTCGCCTCGTGCAATCAGGCGCAGGATCTCCAGCTGGCGGGTGGTCAGTTGCATGGTGCTGCTGCCGGCATGGCGCTTGCGGCTGTGCTTGACCGCCTGCCCGATCACCAGCGGCAACACCGCCGACGACAGGTACTGGCCGCCGTTCTTCAACGCCTGCAACGCCAGCTCCAGTTCCAGCACGGTGGCGGTCTTGAGCAGAAAGCCGTGGGCACCCTGCTGCAGGCACTTCATCACGAACTCCAGCTCCGAGCGCGCCGACAGCATCAGCACCATGCTTGCCGGCACGCGCAGGCACAGCTCGCGCAGGATCTCTTCGCTCTCCAGCGCATCCAGCGCCATGTCCAGCATGATGATGTCCGGCTTGAGCTGTTCGGCGAGCTCGACGGCGCTCACGCCGTCACCGGTTTCACCCACCACTGCGTAATCTTGTTTTTGTTCGAGCAGCGCGCGCAGCCCCGCTCTGAACAGGGGCGACTCGTCTGCAAGGAGTATTCGGCAAAGCATAGGTAGGCCTGTGTCGCAAGGTAAGGGGCGGTGTATGGCTCAGCTGGCACGTGGGTTGTCGCTGAACTGGGCGATCAGCGCCGGCAACCGTGTCAGCGGTTCCACCGCCTGGGCCGCACCCAGCCGTATGGCTTCCTTGGGCATGCCGAACACGATGCAACTGGCCTCGTCCTGTGCCACGGTGGCGGCGCCTTGCTCACGCATGCTCAGCAGGCCTCGGGCACCGTCATCGCCCATCCCGGTCATGATGATGCCAAGGGCATTGCCCCCGGCATGCCGGGCGGCGGAGCGAAACAGGACATCGACCGAGGGTTTGTGCCGATTGACGGCGGGACCGTCGAGCACCTCCACCAGGTAGTGCGCACCACTGCGTTTGAGCTGCATGTGCAGGCCCCCCGGGGCCAGCAGTGCCAGGCCGCTGTGGACACGGTCCAGATGCCTGGCCTCGCGCACCTCGATCTGACAGAGGCTGTTCAGGCGCCTGGCGAAGTCGGCAGTGAACCTGGCCGGCATGTGCTGCACGATCACGATGCCCGGGCAATCGCGCGGCAGCTGACGCAGGATGAATTCCAGCGCCTGGGTGCCGCCGGTCGAGCAGCCAAGTGTAACGATTCGCTCGGTGGTTTTGCTTGGGGTTGCAGGCAGTGCACTGGTTTTTTCTTTCGCCTGCGACAGAGGTAACAATACCGGGCGGGTGCGGGCTGCTTCCTCGATGCTGCGAATCAGCCCGCTGGCGAGGTTCTCCAGGCTCTGGCGCAAGCCCAGCCGGGCCTTGGTGAACACGCCGACCGCCCCGGCGGCCAGGGCCTGGAGATTGAGGTCGGTGCCGGCTTCGGTGAGGGTCGAGCAGATGATGGTCGGCGTGGGGCGCTCGGCCATGATCTGGCGCAGAAAGGTCAGGCCGTCCATGCGCGGCATCTCGATGTCCAGCACCAGCACATCGGGCCAGTCCCGGCGCATCTTCTCGATGGCATACAGCGGGTCGGCGGCCATGCCGATCACGCGGATGCGCGGGTGGTCGTTCAGGCACTGGTTGAGCACCTGGCGCACCAGCGCCGAGTCGTCGACGATGAACACCCGCACCGGCGCCGCCGCACGCTCGGTCATACGCGCTCGAACACCGAGGGGTGCACCAGCCTGAGCGGCAGCTCGAAGCCGTGGATGCTTTCGGCGTGCCCGATGAACAGCAGCCCGCCGGGGCGCAGCTGGTTGACCAGGCGCTGCACGATCAGCTGTTTCTGCGGGGTGTCGAAGTAGATCAGGATGTTGCGCAGGAATATCACGTCGAACGGCCCCAGGCCCTCGGGCAGCGGCTGCACCAGGTTGATCTCGCGCAGGCTCACCCGCGCTCGCAGGTGCGCCTGCACGCGCAGGCGCCCGTGCATGTCGCCAACCCCGCACAGGCAGTGGCGCTGCATCCAGCCATCGGGAAAGTAGCGCGCCTGGGCGATGTCGTAGATGCCTTGCTCGGCCAGCGCCAGCATGCTCTGGCTGAGGTCGCTGGCCAGGATCGACCAGTCGCTGCCGGTGGCGTGCTCGGCCACGGTCATGGCCAGGCTGTAGGGCTCCTCGCCCGACGAGCAGGCCGCGCTCCACAGCCGCAGCGGCCCCTTGCGCCGGCCCAGCCACTGGCCAAGGAATTCGAAGTGCGGGAACTCGCGAAAGAAGTAGGTCTCGTTGGTGGTCAGCAGGTCGATCACCAGGCGCCGCTCGCGGCTGTGGGTCGGGCGCTCGATCAGGTGCAGGTAGTCGCGGTAGTTGTCCAGGTGGTAGTGACGCAGGCGTTTCATCAGGCGCCCGGCCACCAGCGAGCGCTTGTTGCTGGCCAGGTGGATGCCCGAGGCGCTGCTCATCAGCGTCTGCAGGCGGCTGAACTCCTGTTCGCCCAGCACCGGCAGTTTGAAGGTCGAGGGCATTCAGGAGCCCTTCGCGGCCTGGCTGAGGTAGCGGATATCTTCCAGCGACAGCACCTGGGGCATGTTCAGGATGATCAAAAAGCCCTGCTCCTGCTGGGCCATGCCGGCAATGAAGTCGGCACGGATGCCGGTGCCGAACGGCGGCGCCGGCACCACCCCGTGCGGGTCGATGTCGAGTACCGCGTCCACCGCATCCACCACCAGGCCGATGCGCTGCACGCCGTCCTCGAGGGGCAGGGCGATGATCACGATGCAGGTGCGCTTGCCGGCCTCGGTCAGTTCCATGCCGAAGCGCGCTGCCAGGTCCAGTACCGGCACCACGTTGCCGCGCAGGTTGAGCACGCCGTGAATGTAGGCGGGCATCATCGGCACGCGGGTGATCTCGGCGTACTCGATGATCTCGCGCACCAGTTCGATGGGCAGTGCATAGCCGGCCTCGCGCACGCGAAAGGTCAGGTGCTGGACACTGGTGGGCAGGTGCGGCGCGGGCGCCGCAGACTCTAGGGTGTGCATGGGGACGCCTCGGTCAAGTGAAGCTGACGAACTGGCCTTCATCGATCAGCGCCTTGTGGGTGGGCTTGTAGGCGCCGACTTGCGGTTCGCCCACCCGGGGCAGGGCACGCGCAGTGCTGCCGGCCTCGAAGCGGAAGAAGCCGATCAGCTCCTGCAGCTGGCCGGCCTGGGCGTTCATCTCTTCGGCGGTGGCGGCCAGCTCTTCGGAAGCCGAGGCGTTCTGCTGGGTGATCTGGTTCATCTGGCCCATGGCGATGTTGATCTGCCCGGCGGCGCTGCTCTGCTCCTGCGAGGCGGCGGTGATTTCCTGCACCAGGTCGGAGGTCTTCTGGATGTTGGGCACGATCTCGCTGAGCAGGCTGCCGGCCTGTTCGGCCAGTTGCACGCTGCTGGAGGCCACCTGGCCGATTTCCTGCGCCGCCACCTGGCTGCGTTCGGCCAGCTTGCGCACCTCGGCGGCCACCACGGCAAAGCCCTTGCCGTGATCGCCGGCACGGGCGGCCTCGATGGCGGCGTTGAGCGCCAGCAGGTTGGTCTGGTAGGCAATGTCGTCGATGATGCCGATCTTCTCGGCGATCTGCTTCATCGCCAGCACCGTGTCGCCCACTGCGCCGCCGCCCTGCACCGCGTCGTTGGCCGCCTTGCCGGCGATGCCGTCGGTGACCTTGGCGCTTTCGGTGTTCTGCGCGATCGAGGCCGACATCTGCTCGACCGAAGCGCTGGTCTGCTCGACGCTGGCGGCTTGCTCGTTGGCCGCCTGGCTCAGCGATTGCGAGGTCGAACTGACCTGTTCGGAGGCCGACGACAGCGCATCGGCGGCGCTGCGCACATCGCCCAGGATGCTGCGCAGGCGCAGGGTCATGTTCTGCATCGAGCCCAGCAACTGCCCGGTCTCGTCCTTGTGGGTCACTACCAGGTCCTGGCTCAGATCGCCGGCGGCCATGCGGTCGGCGGCCTGCACTGCGCCTGCCAGCGGCCGGGTGATGCTGCGGGTGACCAGCACGCCGATCAGCATGCCGATCAGGGTTGCGGCGGCGACCAGGGCGATCATCTGCACCCGCGAGCGTTCGTAGATGACGCTGATCTCGGCGTTCGCCTCGCCGGCGCGCGCCTGCTTGGCAGCGCTGGCCTCACCCAGCAACTGGTCGACCACGTTGGCCGCCGCGACGTTCTGCGGCATCAGCGCCAGCGCTTCGGAAGCAATCTGCAGGTCGCCCGACTGCTGGTGCACCCCCAGCAACTGGTTGGCCACGCTGATGTAGGCCTGCAGCGGCGCGTCGATTCTTTCCACCTGGGCGCGGCCTTCCTTGGTGATGAAGTGCTCGCGCGCCTTGATCAGCAGTTCGCGGGTCTTTTCCATCGCCGCACGGGCGGTGGCGGCCGACTGGTCGCGCTCCTGGGCGGTGGTGGAGAGCAGGCTCTGGCGCACGGCGCGGTTGGCCATCAGCAGCTGGATGTTGGCTTGCTGCAAGGTGCTCAGGCCGGCCACGTCCAGCTCGTACATGCGGTCCGACAGGCCGTTGACCTGCTCCAGGTTGCGCAGGCCGATGACGCCGATGAGCGCGGTCAGCGCCACCACCAGCAGAAAGCCCAGGGTCAGGCGCACGCCTATCTTCATATTGCTGATCAACTGCATGTCTATTCTCCGGAAGGGCTTGGCAACAGGTGCGGCGTCTCGCCTTCGGCGCGTTGCTGCGACTGGCGGAACAGGCTGGGGATATCGAGTATCAGCGCCACCTGGCCAGAGCCGAGGATGGTCGAGCCGCTGATGCCACTGAGGTGTTGGAACAGTTGCCCCAAGGGCTTGATCACGGTCTGCAGTTCGCCGTGCAACTGGTCGACGATCAGCCCGGCATGCTGCCGGCCCTGGCTGACCACCACGATGTTGCGGCGCACGCAGGCGCTGCGCGGCAGGCCGAAATGCGGTTGCAGGTCGATGCACGGCAGCGGCCGCCCGCGCAGGTTCAGGTGGCCCTGCTCGGCCTGGTTGGCGGGGGCCTCCATGCATTCGGTGACCATGTCCAGCGGGATCACGAAGTGCTCCTCGCCCACGCTCACCAGAAACCCGTCGATGATCGCCAGGGTCAGCGGCAGGCGGATGCGGAAGGTGCAGCCATGGCCGGCCCTGGAGTCGATCTCGATGACCCCGCGCAACTGGTCGATGGCGCTGCGCACCACGTCCATGCCCACCCCGCGTCCGGACAGGTTGGACACCTGCTCGGCGGTGGAAAAACCCGCTTCGAAGATCAGCAGGTGGATGTCCTGTTCGCTCATCGGCGAATCGCTGTCGAGCATGCCGCGGGCGATGGCCTTCTCGCGAATCTTCGCGGTGTTCAGGCCGCGCCCGTCATCCTGGATCTCGAGCACGATCATGCCCGAGTCGTGGTAGGCGTTCAGGCGCAGCTGACCCTGCTCGGGCTTGCCGGCGGCACGGCGCTCGGCAGGGGCCTCGATGCCGTGGTCGATGGCGTTGCGCACCAGGTGCACCAGCGGGTCGGCGACGCGGTCGATCAGGGTCTTGTCCAGCTCGGTGTCGCCGCCGCTGATGGTCAGCGCAATCTGCTTGTCCAGCGCCTGACTCACATCGCGCACCACGCGGTGGAAGCGGTTGAAGGTCTCGCCCACTTCGACCATGCGCAGTTTCAGCGCCCGCTCGCGGATCTGCTCCACATGTTGCTGCACCGCCTGCACGCTTTCGATGCAGGCGGCGTGGGCACTGCGCAGGGCCTGCATCTGGGCGCCGGCGGTGGCGATGACCAGCTCGCCGACCAGGTTGATCAGCTCGTCGAGCTTTTGCGCAGCCACCTTGACCTGGCTGCTGGAGGCAGTGCGCGGCTCGCCGGCGGGCATCGATGGCAAGGGTGTGGCGGTTGCAGGCGCCAACGTTTGCGCCGGTGCGCGGGGTTCGGCCGGCAAGGCGGTATCGGTCGGCTCCTGGGCCTGCAGGCGCAGGGTACAGAAGTCCTGCACCAGGGCGAACACGTCTTCGAGCTGCTCGCGGCTGGCGTCGCTGTGCAGGCTCACTTCGAAGCCCAGGTAGCAGGCCTCCGGGTCGAGGCTGTCGAGCTCCGGCACGGCCCAGGTGAGGGTCTGCAGGCTGAGGATGTCGCCCAGCCGCGCCAGGTAGCGGATGAACGCCGCCGGGTCGAAGCCGTTGCTCAGCAGCTCGCTGGCAAAGCGGATCGACAGGTGCCAGGTACGCAAGCGGGGCGCACCGTGCGGGGCTGCCAGCGGGTTGTCCACAGACGCGGGCAGCTCGCCCTGATGTGCCTGCAATGCCGCCAGCAGGGCGGCCTGGCGTGGCGTGTGCGCTGGCATGCTGACCTGCTGCGGGTCGATGCTGTCGAGCATCACCCCCAGTTCGTCCATGCACTGCAGCATCAACGAGGTGAGCGGAGCGTCCAGCACCCGCGCACCGTCGCGTACCCCCATCAGCAGGTTTTCCAGCTGGTGCGCCAGCGCCACCAGTGGGTCGAGGGAGAAGATCCCCGCCGAGCCCTTGAGCGTGTGCACGGCGCGAAACAGCGCGTTGATCGCCGCGTCGTCATCGGGGCGGGTTTCCAGGCGCAGCAGGCTGTCTTCGGCTTCCTTGAGCAGGTCGCGGGCCTCTTCGAGAAAGCCCTGCAGCAGCTGGCTCCATTGCTCGGCGTCGAACATGCTCACTCCTCGCACGGCACGGGGGTACCGGCCGGGCACAATGCGGGCAGGCGCAGCAGCTCCAGCAACGCCCGGGCGTTGCCCGGCAGGGCGATCACCTCGGCGTCGTGGCCATTTGCGCAGAGGGTCTTGTGCAGGCTCAGCAGCAGTTGCACGCCGGCACTGTCGAGCTCGCCCAGGCCGCCCAGGTCCAGTTGCCAGGGCACTGGCTGAGCGGGCAACAGGGCCAGCAGCTGCTCGCGTGCGGCGCGCACCTCATAGATGGTCAGGTCGCCGTCCAGGCGTAGCCGTGCGGGGATGTCGGCGGTGGCTGCGGCGAGTGTGAACATGCGCGTCAGCCAATCAGCTTTTCGACAGCCGCCAGCAACTGCTGGGGCTGGAACGGCTTGACGATCCAGGCCCGCGCTCCGGCGGCCTGGCCCTCGGCCTTCTTGGCCTGCTCGCTTTCGGTGGTGAGCATCATGATCGGGGTGAAGCGGTATTCGTTGCGCGCCTTGAGCGCCTTGACCAGGCCGATGCCGTCCAGGTTGGGCATGTTCACGTCGCTGATCACCAGGTTGATCTTCTGCCCGGTGAGCTTGTTCAGCGCGTCGCGCCCGTCACAGGCTTCGATGACTTGGTGGCCGGCGCTGGCCAGGCTGATTTTCACGAGTTGGCGCATCGAGGCGGAGTCGTCCACGATCAGGATGGTCTTGGCCATGTTCAGGGCTTCCGGAGTTAGAAAAAGGTCACGTCGCTGCTGGATGCCGACTGGCTGTGGCCAGCCCGTTCCTCGCTGGTGGTGAAGCGCTGGCGCAATTGCTGCAGCCAGCCTTGCGGGTCGTGCAGGCGCGGGTCGTCGTGCGCCAGGGCATCGAGCAGTTGCAGCAGGTCGGCCTGCAGGTGGTCGAGCATCTGGTCGGCGCGATCCTGGAACTGCAGGCTGACCATGATCGCGTGGATATCTGCCTGGGTGGCGCGGGCATCCTGTTGCAGCGCCCGCGAGGCGCCGTCGAGGGCGTCGAGGTTGCCGCCCAGGTCGCTGATCACCTCGTCGAGCACCTGCTCCAGCTCGCGCAGGTTGGCCTGCTCTTCGCTGCCCAGCGCGGTGGCGGCATCGATGCTGGACTGGATCGACTGGTTGATCTCGCCCACCTTGGCGTCCATCGACTGGCCGGTCTCGGCCGACAGGCTGGAGAGCTTGCGCACCTCGTCGGCGACCACCGAGAAGCCGCGGCCGAACTCGCCGGCGCGGGCAGCCTCGATGGCGGCATTGAGCGCCAGCAGGTTGGTCTGGCTGGCAACTTCCTGCACGCGCTTGGCCATCTGCTGGAGCTGGCCGGCGTAGCTGCCCAGATGATTGATGGTGGTCAGAAATTCATGCTGGCGCTGACTGCTGGCGGCGAAGCTTTCGGTGACCCGGCGCAGACGCTGGTTGGCCTCGCGCAGGTTCTCGCCCACGCCGCCATTGGCCAGCACGTTGTCGGCGTCGTTGAGGCTGTGTTCCAGTCGCTGGTTGATGGCGCCGAAGCGTTCGAGCAACTGGCTGATGTTGTCGCCCAGCAGGGTTCGGCTCTGTTGGAGGCTGTCGATCCAGCTGGGCGTCACCACCGGCAGCAGGGTGTGCAGTGGCGGCTGTTCGAGCACGATGGGCGCGTCGCTGACCGCAGCCACCTGTGCCACGGGGCGCGGGCGCAGCAAGGTGCTGGCAAGCAGCACCAGCGACAGCCCGGCCAGGCCCAGGGGCAGCAGGTCGAGCAGCAGGCCGCAGGCGCCGAGGGCCGTGCCGATCCATATTCCCAGGTACATCCGCATTCCGTGCGCCCACTGCGTCGCTTAAGGTGGGGCGGATCATAGCGATTGCTATTTGACGTCAAAATCGGGACGCCCCTTAAGCCGACCCGTCAGTCACAAAACAGCCGACGCAAACAGGCCCCTGCCGATGTTGATCGGACAGTCAATATAAAAGGCTGGAAAGCTGGCCGAACAACAGGCTCGAAGGTTTTCGCGCAGGGGGCGGGGCGGGGAAAGGCTTAGGTGAATGGCTTAAGCCAATGGCGTGATAGCACATGGCTTGATTGCTACGTTTGCGGGTACAACTGCGGCGCTGCCGGCGCGGTGCCGGCAGCGTCGATGGAATTCAGCGGTGACGCCAGCGTTTGTCGTGCTTGCGATGGCCGTAGTGGTGGCCGCGATCGCGGTAGTGGCGGCGGTCATCGTAGCCGCGGCCGCGATTGTTGTAGCGGCGGTCTTCGTCGTCGCTCTTGTTGCCCATGTAGTTGCCCAGTGCACCGCCCGCACCGCCGCCGGCTGCGGCGCCGATCAGGCTGCCGGTGTTGCCGCCCACGCTGCGGCCCACCACGTTGCCGCCGGCCGCACCCAGTGCGCCACCGATGGCCGCCTCGCCGCGGCTGCGCTTGTCGGCACCTACCGCGCTACCGGCTGCACCGCCCAGGCCGGCGCCGATGGCCGAACCGGTGCTGCCACCGATCGACTGGCCAACCACCGAACCCAATACCCCGCCCAACGCGCCGCCGATACCGGCTTCGGTGGAGCCACCTGCCGAGGCAACGCCACTGAGCAGGCCGAGAGACAACAGCAGAATCGAGGAGTACTTCATAAGGGAGCCTCAAAGGGATGACGAGGCGATCCTGAGGCTCTGCAACACGCGCTGGCAACGCAAATCCGACGATTGGCACGACGTGTATACAATTTTATAAGTTACTGTTTTTACAGTGAAACTTAATGCGTTTTTGCGGGTCTGAGCTTACTTGGGACGAAGGCCCTGGCAGTGATGCCAGGGCCTTTTTCTTGCCTGCAGTTATGCGCTGAACGAACTGGCCTCTTCGCTGGCAAGCCAGCTCCCACAGCGTTCTGCATGCGCCGCAAGACCCTGTGGGAGCCGGCGTTGCCGGCGAAGGGGCCTAGATGATCCTGGCCGTGGCGCTGGCCGCCTCGATCCTGATCGCCACGAACTTCGACGTCGGCGTATGGCTGCCATCGCCCACGCTTTCCAGCGGCACCAGCGGGTTCACCTCGGGGTAGTAGGCTGCCGCCTGCCCCGCCGGAATGTCGAACGCCAGCAAGGTGAAGCCCTTGACCCGGCGCTCGCGGCCATCGCCCCACAACGACACGATATCGGCCTTGTCACCGGGGTTGAAACCCAGCCGGATGATATCCGCCTCGTTGGCGAACAGCACGTCGCGCTGCCCCTTGACCCCACGGTAACGGTCATCCAACCCGTAGATGGTGGTGTTGTACTGATCGTGGGAACGCATCGACTGCATGATCAGGTCCGGCACCTGGCCGCTGGCGCGCACGCTCTCGTGCAGCAGGTCGTCGGGCAACGCATTGGCCTTGAAGTTGGCCCGCCCGCTGGGCGTCTTCCACTGGCGCTGGCCGGCGCTGTTGCCCAGGTAGAAGCCACCGGGGTGCTGCAGGCGCTGGTTGAACCCTTCGAACCCTGGAATGGTGTCGGCGATCAGTTCGCGAATGCGCCCATAGTCGGCCACCAGCCAGTGCCAGTCCACCGGTTTGCTGCCCAGGGTGGCGGCAGCGATTCCGGCGATCACCGCCGGCTCCGAGCGCATCTGGCGCGACAGCGGTTTGAGCTGGCCGTTGGAGGCATGCACCATGCTGAACGAGTCTTCCACCGTCACTGCCTGCGGGCCTTCGCCCTGCAGGTCGATATCGGTGCGTCCCAGGCAGGGCAGAATCAGCGCCTGCTGCCCGTGGATCAGGTGGCTGCGGTTGAGCTTGGTGCTGATCTGCACCGTCAGCTCGCAGTTGCGCAGCGCCTGTGCAGTGCGCTCGGTGTCGGGGGTGGCCTGGGCGAAGTTGCCGCCCAGCCCGATGAACACCCGCGCCTTGCCATCGAGCATGGCGCGAATCGCCTCCACCGTGTTGTGGCCGTTGTGGCGCGGCACGGCAAAGCCGAAGCGGCGCTCCAGTGCATCCAGCAGCGCCACCGGCGGGCGTTCGTTGATGCCCATGGTACGGTCGCCCTGCACGTTGCTATGGCCGCGCACGGGGCATAGCCCGGCCCCTGGCACCCCAAGGTTGCCGCGCAGCAGCATCAGGTTGGCGATTTCCTGGATGGTCGGCACCGAGTGACGGTGCTGGGTGATGCCCATGGCCCAGCACATGATGACTTTTTCGGCCCGCGCATACATGCGTGCGGCCTGCTCGATATCGGCCAGGCCCAGGCCCGACTGCTGCACGATCTGCTCCCAGCTGCTGGCCTCGACCACTTCAAGGTAGGCCTCCACGGCCGCAGTGTGCTCGGCGATGAAGGCATGGTCGAACACCGCTGGCGCACCTGTTGCCTGCGCCTCGCGCTCCCACTGCAGGAGGAACTTGGCCATGCCGCGCAGCAGCGCCATGTCGCCGCCCAGGGCGGGGCGAAAATAGGCGGTGTTGGTCGGACGATCACCGTTGGTGAGCATCTCCAGCGGGTGCTGCGGGTGCTGGAAGCGCTCCAGGCCGCGCTCCTTGAGCGGGTTCACGCACACCACCTGGGCACCGCGCTTGACCGCTTCGCGCAGCGGTTCAAGCATGCGCGGGTGGTTGGTACCAGGGTTCTGGCCCCACACGAAGATCGCGTCGGCGTGCTCGAAATCGTCGAAGGTCACCGTACCCTTGCCGACCCCGACGCTCTGGCCCAGGGCCACGCCGCTGGCCTCGTGGCACATGTTCGAACAGTCCGGGAAGTTGTTGGTGCCGTAGGCGCGCACGAACAGCTGGTAGAGGTAGGCCGCCTCGTTGCTGGCCCTGCCCGAGGTATAGAACTCCGCCTGGTCGGGGCTGGTAAGGCCGTTGAGGTGGCGCGCGATCAGGGCGAAGGCGTTGTCCCAGCTGATCGGCTGGTAACGGTCGTTGGAGGGGTTGTACACCATCGGCTCGGTGAGCCGGCCCTGGTACTCCAGCCAGTAGTCGCTCTGGCCCAGCAGCGAGGTGACGCTGTGGCGGGCGAAGAAGGCCGCATCGACCCGGCGCTTGGTGGCCTCCCAGTTGACCGCCTTGGCGCCGTTCTCGCAGAACTTGACCATGCCGCTTTCCGGCGAGTCGCCCCAGGCGCAGCCCGGGCAGTCGAAGCCGCCGTTCTGGTTGGTCTTGAGCAGGGCGCGGATGTTCTTCAGCGCGTTGTCGCTGCCGATCCAGGCCTGCGCCACACTGCGCAGCGCGCCCCAGCCGCCGGCGGCGCCGTGGTAGGGCTTGTAGCGGGGGACCGGCTTCTGGTCGGCTTGATGATGCAGGCTCACGGGCGACTCTCCTGCGCCGGGCTGTAGACCCTTGGCGCACTGTGGTGCGGCAGGTGGATAAGGTTGAGCTGGTGGCGGCGCGCCCATTGCAGCGCCAGGCCGGTGGGCGCAGACAGGCTCACCAGGGTCTGGATGCCGGCGCGCAGCACCTTCTGGATCAGCTCCAGGCTGCAGCGGCTGGTGACTACCGCCAGGCCGCCGTCGAGGGCGATGTGCTGACGCACCAGGGCTCCGATCAGCTTGTCCAGGGCGTTGTGCCGGCCGATGTCTTCGCGGCCCAGCAGCAGTTCGCCCTGATCGTTCATGAACAGTGCCGCGTGCACCGCGCCGCAGTGCTGGCCCAGTGGCTGGAAGGCGCTGATGCGCTGGCGCAGGCCGTCCAGCCAGTGCGGCGGCGGCAGGGGCGCGCCGGGTAGCACCTGCAGATCGGGCAGCGCCTGCTCCACCGCCTCGACGCCACACAGGCCGCAGCCGCTGGTGCCGGCCAGTTGGCGGCGCTGGTTCTTGAGGTTCCAGAAGGCGCGGCTGGCTATCTGCACCTCGGCATGGATGGCCGAGCCGCTGGCCGTGAAGCTCACGTCATAGATGTCGTCGGGGGAGGCGATGATGCCGCTGCCGATGCTGAAACCGACGATGAAGTCGTGCAGATCGGTAGGGCTCACCAGCATCACCGCCTGGCTGATGCCGTTGTAGGCGATCGCCAGGGCCACCTCTTCGGCGAGGTCGGCGCCACCCTGGCTGTTGTCGTCAAGCTGGCGGTAGTCGTAGCGGTTGCTGGCAGCGGGCGCGGCCAGGGGCGTGGACGCCCCGCAGGCCGGGGGTTTGATGGTCATCGGCAGGTACCGGCAGGCAGGTCAGCCTTAAGCCTAGGCCTGCACTCGGGTATCGTCTAATCGCTACTGCCGATGCATTGATAGAGCGCGTCGATCACGCCGGGTCGAGCGACAGGCGGTACTCGGCGATGCAGGCCTCGGCCAGGGCCGAGCGCGGCGCGCTGCGGCGCATGATCAGCCCCAGGGGCGCCAGCGTGGTTGCCTGGTCTATCGGTTGCAGGCGCAGGTGCCCGGTGAGTGCTTCGAGCCCGGCGTTCAGCGGCATCACCGCGCAGCACAGGCCACCCTCCACCGCTTGCACCAGCTGATGAACGGCGTCGGTCTGCAACAGCAACTGCGGGGCCAGGCCGCGGGTATGGAAGGCGTGGTCGATGGACTGGCGAAAGTGCATGCCGGCGGTCAGCAGGCCCAACGGCAGCTCGGCCACGGCCTCCCAGCTCAACGGCTGTTCGGCGAATGCGAAGTGACGTGGGTCGAACAGCAGGCCCATGCGTGTGTCGCCCAGGGGCAGGGCCTCGAAGCGCTCGCTGTCTAGACGCTCCAGGTACGACACGCCCAGGTCCAGGCGGTTGCTCGCCAGCTGGTCGAGAATCTGTTCGGAGCTCAACGCGCTCAGCTCGAAACGCAGCTCGGGGTGCTGGCGGTGCAGGCGCTGCAGTAGCGGCAGCGGGTCGAAGCTCGACAGCGGCACCACCCCCAGGCGCAACGTGCCGGCCAGGTGCCCGCGACAGGCGGCGGCCTCGGCGTACAGGCCGTCGTAGGCCGAGAGTACCGAGCGCGCCCAGGCCAGCACGCGCTCGCCCTGGGCGGTGAAGCCCTCGAAACGCTGGCCGCGGTTGACCAGCGGCAGGCCCAGTTCGCGCTCCAGGTTGCGCAGGCGCATCGACAGCGTGGGCTGGGTCACGTGGCAGCGCGCGGCGGCCTGGCCGAAGTGGCGGGTTTCATCCAGGGCGATGAGGAATTTGAGTTGTTTGATATCCATCGTCGTTCCGGGGCATTGGCAGGCGAAGCATTCTATCTTGTCCTAGACTGCCTGCTCCGGTCATTGATACCTAAGGAGCACAGGATGAGCATTTTTAGTTTCGTGAAAGAAGCGGGTGAAAAACTGATCGACCTGCTCACCCCCGGCAACGCCAAGGCTGACGACCAGTTGAAGGAGCACGTGCAGAAGGTCGGCCTGGGCAACCCGAACATCCAGACCACCGTCGACGGCGACAAGGTCACGGTCAAGGGCGAGGTAGGCAGCCAGGAAGAGAAGGAGAAGATCCTGCTGGCGCTGGGCAACATTGCCGGCGTGGCGTCGGTGGACGACCAGCTCACCGTGACCGGCCCGGTCGTGGCGGCGGCGCGTTTCGTGGTGGTGAAGAAGGGCGACACGCTGAGTGCGATTTCGTTGGCGGTGTATGGCAATGCCAACCAGTACAACAAGATCTTCGAGGCCAACAAGCCGTTGCTGAGCCATCCCGACAAGATCTACCCGGGGCAGACGCTGCGTATTCCGGAGTAAGGCTCCAGCTTGGTGGTGTGATCTTCGCCGGCAACGCCGGCTCCTACAGGTAAGGTGCCTTGTGTAGGAGCCGGCGAAGCGGCCTACAGCCCCAGCAACAAGTCCCGATAATCTTCCTGCGCCGCAAACTCCGCCGTATCCCGCGGCCCCTTGCGGCTGTCCGGCTGGCGCACTGCCAGCAGGTGCGCCACGCCAAAGTCGCGCGCGCTGCGCAGTATCGCCAGGGTGTCGTCGATGAACAGGCTGCGTGCCGGGTCGAACCCGGTATCCGCGTGCAATGCGCTCCAGAACTGCTGGTCTTCCTTGGGGAAGCCATAGTCATGGGAGCTGATCAGCCGCTCGAAATAGGGCGCCAGCGCCACCCGCTCCAGCTTCAACGACAACGAATCGCGATGGGCATTGGTGATCAGGATCACCCGTTTGCCGGCCTGGCGGATCGCCTGCAGAAAGGTGTCGGCGTCCGGGCGCAGCGCGATCAGGTCGGCCGTTTCCAGTTTCAGCTCGCGCACCGGCAGCTTCAGCTCGGCACTCCAGAAATCCAGGCAGTACCAGTTCAGCGAGCCGGCGTGGCGTTCGAACAGTGGCTGCATTTCCAGCTCGGCCATCGCACGGCTGATGCCATGCAGCTCGGCGTAGCGCTGGGGCAGGTGCTCCAACCAGAAGTGGTTGTCGTAGTGCAGGTCCAGCAGGGTGCCGTCCATATCCAGCAATACGGTATCGATGTCGTGCCAGGCCAGGGAGGGCATGTGAAATATTCTCGTTCGATCCAGACTCGGTGGACGGTATAGTACCCCGTTACCGCCAAGGAGCCGCCCCCTCATGCGCCAGAAACCCACTGTCCTCAGCCGCGAAATTGTTGCAAGCAGCCGCCTGTTCCGTGTCGAAGCGGTCGAGCTGCGCTTCAGCAACGGCACCGAACGTACCTATGAACGCCTGGTCGGGCGCGGCAACGGCTATGGCGCGGTGATGATCGTGGCGATGCTCGATGCCGAGCACGCGGTGCTGGTGGAGGAATACTGCGGCGGCACCGACGAGTACGAGCTGTCGCTGCCCAAGGGCCTGATCGAGCCCGGTGAAGACGTGCTGGCGGCGGCCAACCGTGAACTCAAGGAAGAAGCCGGCTTCGGCGCCCGGCAGCTGGAACACCTGACCGAGCTGTCGCTGTCGCCCGGCTACATGAGCCAGAAGATCCAGGTGGTGCTGGCCACCGACCTGTTCGAAGAGCGCCTGGAGGGCGACGAGCCCGAGCCGATGCGTGTCGACAAGGTCAACCTGCGCGAGCTCTCGGCCCTGGCCCAGCATCCGCAGTTCTCCGAAGGGCGGGCGCTGGCGGCGCTGTACCTGGTGCGTGACCTGCTGACCCAGCGCGGCGTGTTCGGCGCATGAACGACCGCGAACTGATGCAGCAGGTGGTGCAGCTGACCCGACAGGCGGGCACTGCCATCCTGCCGTTCTGGCGTGCGGACGTGGCCGTGCAGACCAAGCTCGATGCCTCGCCGGTGACCGCAGCCGATATCGCCGCCCACGACGTGATCGCCGCCGGCCTGCAGCGGCTGGCGCCACACATTCCGGTGCTGTCCGAGGAAGACTGCGACATCGGCCTGGCCGAGCGCCAACAGTGGCAGCGCTGGTGGCTGGTGGACCCGCTGGACGGCACCAAGGAGTTCATCGCCGGCAGCGAAGAGTTCACCGTCAACATCGCCCTGATCGAACAGGGCCGGGTGGTATTCGGCGTGGTCGGGGTGCCCACCACGGGGCGTTGCTACTACGGTGGCCAGGGCCTGGGGGCCTGGCACGAAGACCCGCACGCGCCGGCAGCGCCGATCAGCGTGCGTGCGGCGCCGCCTGCCGGCACCCCGTTCACCGTGGTCGCCAGCCGCCGCCACAGCAGCCCCGAGCAGGAGCGCTTGCTGGCCGGCCTGAGTGCGGCGGTGGGTGAGCTGGAGCTGACCTCCGTGGGCAGCTCGCTCAAGTTCTGTCTGCTCGCCGAAGGCGCCGCCGACTGCTACCCGCGCCTGGCGCCGACCTCGCAGTGGGACACCGCCGCCGCCCAGGGCGTGCTCGAAGGCGCCGGCGGCGAAGTGCTGGGCCTGGACGGCCAGCCGTTCGCCTACCCATCCCGCGAAAGCCTGCTCAATCCTTTCTTCCTTGCCCTGCCAGCCGCAGCGCCGTGGCGCGCCAGCCTGCTGGCGCTCGCCTCAGCGGTGTAGCACGTACTGCCCGCCGAACTGCACGGCGGGCGTTTCACTGCCTTCGTTGAACACCTGGGTGTGCAGGGTCAGGCGCGCGCGGCCGTAGCGCTGGTAGGTGGCCACGAAGCGCTCCCAGACCTTGGCCTCGGGCGCCGCGCACACCGCCACGCCGGCGCCGGTGATCGGCAGCGGGTAGCTGATCTGGCCTTCCTGGATGACGATATGCCCGTCGCCGATGCCCGCCTCGCGCAGGCGCAGGTGCAGCCAGCCCCAGCCTGCCAGCACGGCCGCGCAATACAGGCTGCCGCCGAACATGGTGCTCTTGTGGTTGACGTTGGCCGCCAGCGGCAATTGCAGGCGCAGCCGCTGGTGCTGCCAGTCGAGCACCTGCAGGCCCATCTCGCGGGTCAGCGGGATGTCGGCGTGCAGCACGTCCTGCAGGTAATGGCTCGGGTTCATCAGCGGTTGTCCTCGGTGTCGTCGGTGCCACTGGCATTGCTGTCGGCAAAGCTCAGGCCGTGTTTGCGCAGCTTGTCGTGCAGGGTCTTGCGCGGCACGCCGAGGGCTTCGGCCAGGCTGCGCATCGAGCTGTGCGGGCGGGTCAGTTCGGCGGCGATCAGCGAGCGTTCGAACTGCTCGACCTGGTCGCTGAGGTTGCCGCTGCCCGGCGCTGCCTGCGCCTGATCGACCGGGCCAGGGCTGTCGCCGTCCAGGGCCAGCTCCAGGCCCAGGGCGAAGCGCTCGGCGGCGTTCTGCAGCTCGCGCACGTTGCCCGGCCACGCATGGCGCAGCAGCGTCGCACGTTGCGCCGGTTGCAGCACGTGGGGGGGCAGGCCGTGGCGTTCGCTGGCGGCGTCGGCAAAGTGCTGGAACAGCATCAGCACATCGTCGCCGCGCTCGCGCAGGGGGGGGATGCGCAGCGGCGCGACGTTTAGGCGGTAATACAGGTCGGCGCGAAAGCGCCCCTGGTCGGCGGCCTGGCGCAGGTCTTCCTTGGTGGCGGCGATGATGCGGATATCCAGCGGGATCAGCTGGTTGCCGCCCAGGCGCTCGACCACCCGCTCCTGCAGCAGGCGCAGCAGCTTGACCTGTACATCCAGGCTCATGCTCTCGATTTCATCGAGAAACAGCGTGCCGCCATTGGCGAACTCGAACTTGCCGATGCGCCGCTTCTGCGCCCCGGTAAAGGCGCCGGGCTCGTGGCCGAACAGCTCGCTCTCGACCACCGATTCGGCCAGGGCACCGGCGTTGATCGCCACGAACGGGCCGTCGCGCCGGCTCGACAGGTCGTGCAGCGCGCGCGCCACCACCTCCTTGCCGGCGCCGGTCTCGCCCAGTATCAGCACATCGGCGCGGGTGCCGGCCAGCGCGCCGATCTGCTCGCGCAGCCGGGCCATTGGGGTCGACTGGCCCACCAGGCGCGTGCTCAGTTGCTGGCGGTCGCTCAGGGCCAGGCGCAGGCTGCGGTTGTCCAGCACCAGGCGGCGCAGCGCCAGGCCGCGGCGCACGCTGTCGAGCAGGGCGTCGCTGGCGAAGGGCTTTTCGAGAAAGTCGTAGGCCCCGGCGCGCATCGCCTGCACCGCCAGCGGCACGTCGCCGTGGCCGGTGATCAGCAGCACCGGCAGGTCCGGGTCCTGGGCATGCAGTTGTTCGAGCAGTTGCAGGCCGTCGATGCCGGGCATGCGGATATCGCTCACCACCACCCCGGGCCAGTCGCTTTCCAGGCGCGCGGCCAGGCCCTGGGCGTCGCTCAGGGGCAGCACGCGCAGGCCGGCGAGGTCCAGGGTCTGGCTCAGGGCCTGACGCAGGTGCGGGTCGTCATCGACCAGGACGACCTGGGTGCGGCTGTCGATCAGTGTGTCGGTCGTCATGCCGAGGAGTCCTCCGAGGTTTGAAGCGCGGCGCCGGGGGTGGCCACGCGCAGTTGCAGGGTCAGCAGCGCACCGCCTTCCGGGTGGTTGGCCAGCACCAGCTCACCGCCCAGCGCGTTGATCAGCGTATCGCAGATCGCCAGGCCCAGGCCCAGGCCCTGGGTGCGGGTCTTGGTGGTGAAGAACGGCTCGCGTGCGCGCAGCAGGGCCTGGCTGCTGAAGCCCGGGCCGTTGTCGCGAATGGTCAGGTAGACGCTGCCTTCGCGGCGTTCGGCACTTAGCCAGAGCTTGCGCGGGTTGGCCTTTTCGGTCAGTGCGTCGAGGGCGTTGGCCAGCAGGTTGCCCAGTACCTGGCGCAGGCGGGTTTCGCCGGCCTGCACCCACAGAGTGGCCTCGGGCAGGTCGCGCACCAGTTCCACCGCCATCGCCCGGCGCCGCTTGGCCAGCAGGGCCAGGGCGTCGTCGAGTGCCGGCTGCAGCGCCACGCTTTCCGGCGCATGCCGGTCACGCCGGGCGAAGGCGCGCAGGTGGGCGATGATCGAGGCCATGCGCCCGGTCAGTTCGCTGATCAGCTTGAGGTTGCTGCGCGCATCGTCGGTGCGCTGGTGGTCGAGCAGGATCTCGGCGTTCTCGGCGTAGCTGCGGATCGCCGCCAGCGGCTGGTTGAGCTCATGGCTGATGCTTGCCGACATGGTGCCCAGCACCGACAGCTTGCCGGCCTGCACCAGCTCGTCCTGGGCGCGCACCAGTTCCTGCTGGGCCTGCTCGCGCTCAAGCACTTCGGTCTTGAGGCGGCTGTTGAGGCCTTCGAGGGCGGCGGTGCGTTCGGCCACGCGCAGCTCCAGCTCCTGGCGGGCGCGGGCCTCGAAGTCGAGGCGGTCCATGTAGTTGCGCCGGCGCTGCATCACCAGCCCGAGCAGCAGCATCACCACCAGCAGGGTGGCGGCGCCGATGAACAGCACCGTGCTCACCGAGCGGTCGACCAGGGTGCGCGGGGCCAGGATGCTGACCTGCCAGCCGGTCTCGGGGATGGCCTGGGTCTGGGTCAGCCAGGCATCGGGGTTGAGCCTGAGGGGCTTGGGCGTGGTGGTGGGGTAGGGCTGGATCGCCACGATCGCGTCGCGCTCGGCCTCGCTGAGCGGGCGCGTGGCGCGAAAGCGCCAGTCGGGGCGCGAGGTGAGGATCACCACGCCGTTGTGGTCGGTCACCAGCAGTTGCTCGGGGGTCTTGCCCCACAGGGTTTCGGTGTGGTCCAGGTCGATCTTGGCCACCAGTACGCCGATCACCTGGTCGCCGTCACGCACTGCTGCGGCGAAGAAGTAGCCGCGCTTGGCCGAGGTGGTGCCCTGGCCGAAGAAACGCCCCAGCCGGCCCTGCATGGCTTCGCTGAAGTAGGGGCGGAACGAGAAGTTGCGCCCGGCAAAGTTGTCGTGCTTGTTCCAGTTGGAGGCCGCCAGGGTGTTGCCGTTGACGTCCATCAGGTACATCACCTCGGCGCCGGTCTGCGCGCAGATGTCGTCGAGCAGGCGGTTGGCGTTGGTCAGGGTCTCGAGGCGTATCGGGTCGGCCAGCACCGCGCGCAATGCCGGCAGGTCACCGAGGATCTGCGGCAGGGTCTCGTAGCGGTGCAGGGTGCCCAGCAGGTTGGCCACGTACAGGTCCAGGGTCTGGCGGTTCTGGCTGGCCAGTTCCTCCTGGTAGTAGTGCTCGGCCAGGCGTTGCAGTGGCCACAGCAGCGGCGCCAGGCACAGCGCCAGGAGGGCCAGGCTGCGCCAGCGCGGACGGCGGGGTAGGGTCGGGGTCATGGTCATCGCAAACCGGGCTTTGGTGGGGGGCGCGTTGCAGCCCATCGCGGGTCAAGCCCGCTCCCACAAGGCCACTGATTATCCCGTGGGAGCGGGCTTGACCCGCGATGGCGTCGCAAAGGGCGCAGAAACGTTGGGCGCATTATGCGCTACTTCAGGCACTCGATCAGCGCTTGACGCCAGTCTGGCTGCTCCACCTGCCACTGCTGGCGCAGGCGGCTGCAGTCCAGGCGCGAGTTCAGTGGGCGCTGCGCCGGGGTCGGGTATTCGCTGGACGGGATCGGCAGCAGCTGCGCGCAGGGCCTGCCCTGAGCCTTCAGATGCTCGCCGATGGCCTGGGCGAAACCGAACCAGGAGGTCTGGCCCTGCGCGGTCATGTGGTAGGTGCCCCACGCACCCGCCTGCCCGGCCTGCCAGCGCTGGATCAACGCCAGGGTGCTGGCGGCCAGGCTACCGGCCCAGGTCGGTGCACCGATCTGGTCGGCGACCACGCGCAGCTGCGGTTTTTCCTGCAGCAGACGCTGCATGGTCAGCAGAAAATTGCGCCCGTGCAACGAGTACACCCAGCTGGTGCGCAGTGTCAGGTGCGCGCCGCCCACGGCATGGATGGCCTGCTCGCCAGCCAGCTTGCTGCGTCCGTACACGCTCAGGGGGTTGGGCGCGTCGTCTTCGGTGTAGGGCGTGGCCTTGCTGCCGTCGAACACGTAGTCGGTGGAGTAGTGCAGCAGCGGTACGCCCAGCCGTGCGGCCTCCTCGGCAAGTACGCCGGGTGCAGTGGCGTTGATGGCGAAGGCCAGCGCAGGTTCGTTTTCGGCCTGGTCGACTGCGGTATAGGCGGCGGCGTTCACCAGCAGGTCGGGGCTCAGCTCGCGTACTACCTGGCGGATGCGTTCGGGCTCGGCCAGGTCGAGCTGTTCGCGGCCCAGTACATGCACCTGGCCCAACCCGGCCAGGCGCTGCTGCAGGGCCTGGGCGAGCTGGCCATTGCGCCCGGTGATGAGGATTTTCATGGGAACAGGTCGGCGTCCTTGAGCAACTGGCCGACCTGATCCTTGGCCGACAGCTGCGGCGGTGCGTCCAGTTGCCAGTCGATGGCCAGCTGCGGGTCGTCCCAGCGAATGCAGCGCTCGGCGCTCGGGTTGTAGTAGTCGGTGGTCTTGTACAGGAACTCGGCGCTGTCGCTGAGCACCCGGAAACCGTGGGCAAACCCCTGGGGGATCCACACCTGCCGGTGGTTGGCGGCCGACAGGTGTACCGCCACCCATTGCCCGAAGGTCGGCGAGCTGCGGCGGATATCCACCGCCACGTCCAGCACCGCGCCCTGGGTCACGCGCACCAGCTTGCCCTGGGGGTTGTGCACCTGATAGTGCAGGCCGCGCAGCACGCCGCGAAGCGAGCGCGAATGATTGTCCTGCACGAACTGTGCATCGATGCCGGTTGCGGCCCTGAAGGCCTGGGCGTTGAAGCTCTCGTAGAAGAACCCGCGGTCATCGCCGAACACCCTGGGTTCGAGGATCAGCACGTCCGGTAGCGCGGTGGCGATCACTTCCATTGCTGGTCTCCGGTCAGGCCGTACAGGTACTGGCCGTAGCCGGTCTTGCCGAAGGCCTTGGCCCGCTCCAGCAGACGCTCCTGGCAGATCCAGCCCTGCTGGAAGGCGATCTCTTCAAGGCAGGCGACCTTCAGGCCCTGGCGATGCTCGATGGTCTGCACGTACTGCGAGGCCTCCAGCAGGCTGTCGTGGGTGCCGGTGTCGAGCCAGGCGAAGCCACGCCCGAAGCGCTCCACGCGCAGGTCGCCACGGCGCAGGTAGGCATTGTTGACATCGGTGATCTCAAGCTCCCCACGCGGCGAAGGCTTGATGTCGCGGGCGATGCGCACCACGTCGTTGTCGTAGAAGTACAGGCCGGTGACCGCGTAGCTGGACCTGGGCTGCGCGGGCTTTTCTTCGATCGACAGGGCGTTGCCTGCCGCGTCGAACTCGATCACGCCGAAACGCTCCGGGTCCTTGACCCAGTAGCCGAACACCGTTGCGCCGCTGGAGTGGGCGGCGGCGCGCAGCAGTTGCTCGGTGAAACGCTGGCCGTGGAACACGTTGTCGCCCAGGATCAGGCACACCGAGTCGTCACCGATGAACGATTCGCCGATCAGGAACGCCTGGGCCAGGCCGTCGGGCGAGGGCTGCTCGGCATATTCGAAGTGCACCCCGAACTGGCTGCCGTCGCCCAGCAGCTGGCGAAAGTGTGGCAGGTCGTGAGGGGTGGAGATGATCAGGATTTCGCGGATGCCGGCCAGCATCAGCACCGAGATCGGGTAGTAGATCATCGGCTTGTCGTATACCGGCAGCAGCTGTTTGGAAATGCCCAGGGTGATGGGGTGCAGGCGCGTGCCGGAGCCGCCTGCCAGTACGATGCCTTTGGTCATGCAATCAGGTCCTTGAAATCGCTGTTGCCCAGGCGCTGGCCCTGGTAGCTGCCGTCCTGCACATGGCGGCACCACTCCAGGTTGTCCAGGTACCACTGCACGGTCTTGCGCAGGCCGGTGGCGAAGGTTTCTTCAGGGCGCCAGCCCAGCTCGCGCTCGATCTTGCCGGCGTCGATGGCGTAGCGCAGGTCGTGGCCGGGGCGGTCCTGCACGAAGGTGATCAGGTCGGCATAGCGCGCCACGCCCGCCGGGTGTGCGGGGGCCAGCTCTTCGAGCAGTGCGCAGATGGCGTGCACCACCCCGAGGTTGGTCTGCTCGTTGTGCCCGCCGATGTTGTAGGTCTGGCCTACCTCACCTGCGGTGACCACCTTGAGCAGGGCGCGGGCATGGTCCTCGACGAACAGCCAGTCGCGCACCTGCTGGCCGTTGCCGTACACCGGCAGCGGCTTGCCCGCCAGGGCGTTGAGGATCACCAGCGGGATGAGTTTTTCCGGGAAGTGGTACGGCCCGTAGTTGTTCGAGCAGTTGGTCAGCAGCACCGGCAGCCCGTAGGTGCGCTGCCAGGCGCGCACCAGGTGGTCGGACGCGGCCTTGCTCGCCGAGTAGGGCGAACTGGGTGCGTAGGGGGTGGTTTCGGTAAACAGGTCGTCGACCCCATGCAGGTCGCCATACACCTCGTCGGTGGACACGTGATGGAAGCGAAACGCCTCGCGCTCGGCGGCCGGCAGCGTGCCCCAGTAGGCGCGGGTGGCTTCGAGCAGGCTGTAGGTGCCGACGATGTTGGTCTGGATGAACGCCGCTGGCCCGTCGATGGAGCGGTCGACATGCGACTCGGCTGCCAGGTGCATGATCGCCTGGGGCCGGAAGCGCTCCAGCACCGCGCTCACGGTGGCCTGGTCGACGATATCGGCCTGCACGAACTCGTAGCGGGTGTTGCTGGCGATGCTGTGCAGCGACTCCAGGTTGCCGGCGTAGGTCAGCTTGTCCAGGTTGAGCACGTGGTGGTCGGTGTGCTCGATCAGGTGGCGGACCAGCGCCGAACCGATGAAGCCGGCACCGCCGGTGATGAGTATGCGCATGTCGAATGGCCTTTGGTGCAGCGGGTGGTGTTCAGGTGGCTCGTAGCTTGTCGCCAGGCGCCGGCCGGTGCAAGGGCAACGCAGCGCTGGCCGACGTCAGGCTATCGGCCGGATGCCCGCGTAGTTAATAGTGGCTGATCCTGCCGCCAATCTGCGCGCCGAGGGGCAGGTTGTCGGAAAAGTACGCGGTGAACCCGGCGTCGCTCATCGCCTGCTGCATGCGCGGGAGCAGGATTGGAGGATGGCAACCTGCTTCAAGCGTCTGTCCCGGGGTTGGAGGGCGAAATCGACGGCGGGTCAGAATACGTTCAATTCTTTCCCTTCGTCACTCCCCTTGCTTATCGGCAGCAGCGGTGGCGATATAAGCGACAAAAAAAATCGAGGCCTTCTCCATGTCGCTGAACACCCTCATTCACCGCGCCAGCCTGCCATGCCCCGATCTCGACCCGGCCCAGGCGGCGCAGCTGCTGCAGGCGCATTACGGGCTGCAAGGCACGCTGCAGCCGCTGGGCAGCCAGCAGGACCTGAACTTTCGCGTCGATACGCCCCACGGGCGCTTCGTGCTCAAGGTCTGCCATGGCGACTATGCGCAGCAGGAGCTTGAAGCCCAGCATGCGGCGCTGGAGCACCTGCACCGTCAGGGTGTGCCGGTACCGACCGTTCGTCGTGCCAACGGTGGCGAGCCGTTGCTGGCACTGACGATCGACGGCCAGCCGGTGCGCGCCCGGGTGCTCACCTACATCGAGGGCCAGACCCTGACCCGCCTGCCGTACATGGCGCCGCGCCTGATGCACGCGCTGGGGGCGCTGTGTGCACGGGTCGACATGGCGCTGGCGGACTTCACCCACCCCGGGCTGGAGCGCACCCTGCAATGGGACCCGCGCCATGCCCAGGCGGTGATCGCCCACCTGCTCCCGGTGCTGGCCGACGGGCCGCGCAAGGTGCGGGTGCAGGCCGTTGCCGAGCAGGCCCGCGTGGCGCTCGAGCCGTTGTTGGCGCAGCTGCCGATGCAGGCGGTGCACCTGGACATTACCGATGACAACGCCGTGTGGCAGCGCGATGGCGCACGCGAGTGGCAGTTGCAGGGGGTGATCGATTTCGGCGACCTGCTGCACACCTGGCGCATCGCCGACCTGTCGGTGACCTGCGCGGCGCTGCTGCATCATGTCGACGGTGACCCGCTGCGCATCCTGCCGGCCATCGCTGCCTATCATGCGCTCAACCCGCTGCACGAGGCCGAGCTGCGAGCGCTATGGCCGATGATCGTGGCGCGCGCGGCGGTGCTGGTGCTCAGTGGCGAGCAGCAGGTGGGCGTCGACCCCGGCAACAGCTACAGCCGCGACAACCTGGCCCATGAGTGGGAGATCTTCGAGGTGGCAGCCGGTGTGCCGTTCGCATTGATGGAGGCGGCGATCATGCAACTGGCCGGCCTTGCGCCCGCGCCGCTGCCGGCCACGGGCATGCTGCTGCCGGGGTTGCGCGACCAGGCTGTGGCGCGGGTCGATCTTGGCGTGCTGAGCGAGCACTTCAGCGCCGGCAACTGGGAGCAGCCCGGCATCGACCAGCACCTGCTGCGTACCCATGCGGCCCCGGCCAGCACGTTGTATGCCCAGTACCGCCTGTCGCAGACTCATATCGACAACCCGCTGGAACCGCACACCTGTGCGCTGCACGTGGAGCTGCACCTGCCCGTGGACAGTGCGCTGGTGGCGCCGTTTGCCGGCACCTGGCGCCACGGCGAGCAGGGCTGGGCGTGCCTTGAAGGTGACGCCTCCAGCCTGTGGCTGCGCGGGGTGGTGCAAAGCCCCGCATCGGGCGCGGTCATCGCCCAGGGCGAGCCGCTGGGGCACGCCACCGAGCTCGAGGTGCAGCTGTGCCGCGTGGCCGGCCTGCAACCGCCGAACTTCGTCGCGCCTTCGCGTGCGCTGGCGTGGCAGGCGCTGTGCCCTTCGCCGGCTGCGCTGCTGGGCTTTGACTGCGACGCCGCGCCACTGCCCGACCCGCATGCCCTGCTGGCGCGTCGCGACGCCAGCTTCGCGCGCTCGCAGAAGCACTACTACCAGCAGCCGCCACATATCGAGCGCGGCTGGCGCAACTACCTGATCGACATGCAGGGGCGCTCGTACCTGGACATGCTCAACAACGTCGCGGTGCTGGGCCATGGGCACCCGCGCATGGTGAGCGAGTCGGCGCGCCAGTGGTCGCTGCTCAACACCAACTCGCGCTTTCACTATGCGGCCATCGCCGAGTTTTCCGAGCGCCTGCTGGCGCTGGCGCCGCCGGGGATGGACCGGGTGTTCCTGGTCAACAGCGGCACCGAGGCCAACGACCTGGCGATCCGCCTGGCGTGGGCGGCCAGCGGCGGGCGCGACATGCTCAGCGTGCTGGAGGCGTACCACGGCTGGTCGGTGGCCACCGATGCCATCTCGACCTCCATCGCCGACAACCCGCAGGCATTGAGCACCCGGCCCGACTGGGTGCACCCGGTGACCGCACCGAACACCTACCGCGGCAAGTACCGTGGGCAGGACACCACCGCCGACTATGTGCGCGATGTCGACGAACGCCTGGCCGAGATCGGCGAGCGTCAGCTGGCGGGGTTCATCTGCGAGCCGGTGTACGGCAATGCCGGTGGCATTCCGTTGCCGGCGGGGTATCTGCAGCAGGTGTATGCCAGGGTGCGCGCGCGGGGCGGGGTATGCATCGCCGACGAGGTGCAGGTGGGCTATGGGCGGCTGGGCGAGTACTTCTGGGGCTTCGAGCAGCAGGGTGTGGTGCCGGACATCATCACCATGGCCAAGGGCATGGGCAACGGCCAGCCGCTGGGCGCGGTGATCACCCGGCGCGAGATCGCCGAGGCGCTGGAGGCCGAGGGTTACTTCTTCTCGTCGGCCGGTGGCAGCCCGGTGAGCTGCCGTATCGGCATGGCAGTGCTGGACGTGATGGAAGAGGAGGGCCTGTGGGACAACGCGCGCGAGGTGGGTGGGTACTTCAAGGCGCGTCTGCAGGCGCTTGTCGATAAGTATCCGCTGGCGGGTGCGGTGCATGGGTCGGGGTTCTACCTGGGCCTGGAGCTGGTGCGCAATGCCGTCAGCCTGGAACCGGCCACCGAAGAGACGGCGGCGCTGTGCGAGCGTCTGCGCGAGCTGGGCATCTTCATGCAGCCGACCGGTGACTACCTGAACATCCTCAAGATCAAGCCGCCCATGTGCACTACGCGGGCGAGCGTGGATTTCTTTGTGGACAGTGTGGAGCGGGTGTTGACGCAGGGGGTGTAGCGGCGGAGTCGGGAGGGCGCTGTCCTGCATTCGCTGGCTTGCCAGCGAAGCAGTCAACGAACCCTCCCTTGCGTCGATTAATATCGATTAATAATCGGGCGAACCTGAGAGGTTTAATTATTTTTGGCTTTTAAAGCCGATATTTATCGGCTATAAAGTGCTCATCGTCTTCCCTTGTACCTTCCCAAGGAGGTTCCCATGAGCCGTACCGTCACCGTCGCCGCCACCCAGATGGCTTGTTCCTGGGACCGCCAGGCAAATCTCGCCACCGCCGAAAAACTGGTGCGCGAAGCCGCCGCCAAGGGCGCGCAGATCATCCTGATCCAGGAATTGTTCGAAACCCCGTACTTCTGCCAGAAGCCCAACGCCGACTACCTGCAACTGGCTACGCCCACCGAAACCAACGCCGCCATCGCGCACTTCCAGACGCTCGCCAGGGAGCTGCAGGTGGTGCTGCCCATCAGCTACTACGAGCTGGCCGGCCGCGCCCGCTTCAACAGCATCGCGATCATCGACGCCGACGGCAGCAACCTGGGCGTGTACCGCAAGAGCCACATCCCCGACGGCCCCGGCTACCACGAGAAGTACTACTTCAACCCCGGCGACACCGGCTTCAAGGTGTGGCAGACCCGCTACGCCAAGATCGGCGTGGGCATCTGCTGGGACCAGTGGTTCCCCGAGTGCGCCCGCAGCATGGCGCTGCTGGGCGCGGAGATTTTGTTCTACCCCACTGCCATCGGCAGCGAACCGCACGATGCCAATATCCTCTCCCGCGAGCACTGGCAGCGTGTGCAGCAGGGGCACGCCGGCGCCAACCTGATGCCGCTGGTGGCCAGCAACCGCATCGGCCGCGAAGAACAGGACGGCTACGCCATCACCTTCTACGGCTCGTCGTTCATCGCCAACCAGTTCGGCGAAAAGGTCGAGGAACTGGACCAGACCGAAGAGGGCGTGCTGGTGCACAGCTTCGACCTGGACAAACTGGAACACGTGCGCAGCGCCTGGGGCACCTTCCGTGACCGCCGTCCGAACCTGTATGGTGCGATCAAAACCCTCGACGGTTCACTGGAATCCTGACCATGAAGACCCTGAACACTACCCCGCGCGCCGACGGCTTCCACATGCCTGCCGAGTGGGCACCGCAAACCCAGGTATGGATGCTGTGGCCCGAGCGCCCGGACAACTGGCGCCTGGGCGGCAAGCCGGCCCAGGCCGCCCACGTGGCGGTGGCCAAGGCCATCGCGCGTTTCGAGCCGGTCACCGTGGGTGTGTCGGCCGGCCAGTACGAAAACGCCAGTGCGCAACTGGACATGCCCAACATCCGTGTGGTGGAAATCAGCAACGACGACGCCTGGGTGCGTGACACCGGCCCGACCTTCGTGATCAACGACAGCGGCGAAGTGCGCGGCGTGCACTGGGGCTTCAACAGCTGGGGCGGCTTCGAGGGCGGCCTGTACGCACCGTGGAACCGCGACGAACAGGTGGCGGCCAAGGTGCTGGAAATGGAGCGCTGCCAGCGTTACCGCACCGAGGGCTTCGTGCTCGAAGGCGGCTCGATTCACGTGGATGGCGAAGGCACCCTGATCACCACCGAGGAGTGCCTGCTCAACCACAACCGCAACCCGCACCTGAACCGCGAGCAGATCGAGGCGATCCTGCGCGATCAACTGGCGGTGGACACCATCGTGTGGCTGCCCGAGGGCCTGTACAACGACGAAACCGACGGGCATGTGGACAACTTCTGTTGTTACGTGCGCCCGGGCGAAGTGTTACTGGCCTGGACCGATGATTCGCAAGACCCCAACTACGCCCGCTGCCACGCCGCCCTGGCGGTGCTGCAAAGCCAGCGCGATGCCAGGGGCCGTGAATTCGTGGTGCACAAGATGCCGATCCCGGGCCCGTTGTACGCTACCGAAGAGGAGTGCGCCGGGGTCGATCTGGTGGCCGGCAGCCAGGAGCGCAACCCGTCGGTACGCCTGGCCGGTTCCTACGTGAACTTCCTGATCGTCAACGGCGGGATCATCGCGCCGAGCTTCGACGACCCCGCCGATGCCGAGGCCAGAGCGGTCCTGGCGCGTCTGTTCCCCGATCACGAAGTGGTCATGGTGCCGGGCCGTGAGCTGTTGCTGGGCGGTGGCAACATCCATTGCCTGACCCAGCAGCAACCCGCCCCTGCCAAGCGCTGAGAGCGGCCTGGCAAATCAAGCCCGTCATCGACGGGCTTTTTTTTGCCTGCGCGATGGCCGGCGACGCAACTGGCACACCTCTTGTATTCGTTTTGCCTTGTATTTCAAGCAAGTACGACGGCGCAGTTCTGTCACAAAGTTTGATTAAGGTAGCCGCTCACACTTCTGGGGAGTACGTGTGGAAATGAATGCGACAAGTGAACCGGTTTCGCACCCGTCGGTGGTGAACCTCGAGGCGCTTGAGGCAGTGGCGCAGTGGTTGAAACACCATGGAACCCTCCGGGTCAGGAAGACCGATCCACGACGTGCACTGGTGGAACGTTATCCACAGGGGTTGATCACCGAGGCAGAGCTCGATGCGCTGCTGGGGGTGTGCTACCGCTGAACTGGAAAGGGCGCCACCGATTGCGGTGGTGCCCTTTTTTGTGGAGGCTGTACTGGCCTCATCGCGGGTCAAGCCCGCTCCCACAGGGGGTGGCGCGGTCTTTGTGGGAGCGGGCTTGACCCGCGATGGCAGCACCGCAGTTCTAGAAGTTGTAGGTACCCGTCACCACCAGGCTGCGCGGATCACCGAACTGGATCTGCCCGGCACTGGTCGCCGAACTGTAGTAGGTCTTGTCGGCAATGTTGCTCAGCGCCGCGCGCACATCCCAATCCTGCGTGCGCCAGCCGACCAGCGCGTCCCAGCTGCCATACCCCGGCAGCACGATGGTGTTCTTGGTATCGGCATAACGCTGCCCCACCAGTGTCACACCCGTTTCGGCGTACCAGCCCATTTCCGGTTTCCAGGTGACGAACAGGCTGGCGTTGCGCCGCGCCACGTCGTTGATGCGGTTGCCGGCATTGCCTTCGGTGTCCTCGACGATGGTGGCGTCCTGCAGGCCGATGCCCCCGCGCACATACCAGTTGCCTCCCAGCTTGCCGGTGGCGGTCAGTTCGACCCCGCGCGAGCGCTGCAGGCCGGTGAGGATGTAGCGGTCGGCGTTGTCCGGGTCGCGGCTGCGGCGGTCGTACAGCTCCAGCTCGTACACCGCCAGGGTGGTGCTCAGGCGCTCGTCCAGCCACTCGCTCTTGACCCCGATCTCCTTCTGCCGGGTATGTTCAGGCCCGGTTTCGTTGGCGTTGCCCGCCGCCCCCGGGGTGATGCCGATCAGGCCGCCACCCACCGGGGAAAAGGTCTTGCTCCACGAGGCATAGAAAGCGTGGTCCCTGAGCGGCGTCCACACCACACCCAGGCGCGGGCTGGTGCTGTTGCTCTGCTGCTTTTCGCTCAGGCCGCTGACCTTGCTGGTGGTGTCCACCTCGAACCGGTCATGGCGCAGGCCGACGAGCAGTTGCCACTGATCGTTCAGGCGGACCTGGTCCTGCACATACAGGCCACGGCTGTGCACGTCTGTATGGTTGTTGCTGGACACCGCCAGCACGCCGTTGTGTTGCTGGTCGCGGTCCGGGTTGAACAGGTCGACGCCCGGCACGCCCTTGCCGCTGCGCAGCAGCGAGTGACGGCGCTGCTCGCCCAGTTCGAGCCCCGTGAGCAGGGTGTGCTCCAGGCCGAAGGTCGACACGTTGCCTTCGATTTCCACGGTGTTGAACAGGTTGCGCGTGTTCAGGTCCTGCTGCCAGCGCTGGCGCCCGACCAGGCCGGTGCTGGCGTTGTAGCCGGTGAGGTAGGTGTTGTCGAAGTCGCTGTCGAGCTGGAACAGGCCCAGGGTATGGCGCAGTTGCCAGGCATCGTTGAGCTGGTAGTTCAGGCGCGAGCGCAGCGACTGCGCGGTGTCGTCGATGTAGTCGCGCTGCGGGTCGCCATAGGTGGTGCTGCGGCTGACATCCACCGGGCGACCGGTGCGCGGATCGCCGGGGATACCGCGGTCGGGCGTGCGGTTGTAGCGGCTGTATTCGTACTGCACCAGCCAGTTCAGGTCCGGGCTGAGCTGCCAGCTCATCGAGGGCGCGAACAGCTGGCGGCTGCCGTCGATGCCGTGGCGGAAGCTGTTGTTGTCGCGGTTGCCCATGTTCAGGCGCAGGCTGAGGGTGTCGCTGGGGTCGGCACTGAGGTCGGCATACAGGCTGCGCAGGTCGTCGCTGCCGCCCTGGGCCTCGATGCTGGAGTGTCGGCCGGCTTCGGGCGCCTTGCTCACGCGGTTGATGATACCGCCCTGGCTGCCGCGGCCGTACAGCACCGCCGCCGGCCCCTTGAGCACCTCGATCCGTTCGATGTTGTACAGGTCGCGCACGTACTGGCTGTCGTCGCGGATGCCGTCCAGGTAGAAGTCGTTGCTGGCGTCGAAGCCTCGGATGCGCAGGCTGTCGAAGCGGGTGTCGGCGCTGTTGCTGACGTTGGGGATGCCGCTCAGGGCCTTGCCCAGGTCATGGGTGCCGTAGTCGTGCACGCTGGCGGTCTTGATCGAATCGATGGCCTGGGGCACGTAGCGCGCCGGGGTGGAGGTGCGGGTGGCGGTGGTCACTTCCTTGACCCGAGGGTCATCCCGGTCGCTGTCGGCGGTTACCGACAGCTCGGGCAACGTGGTGCTGGCAGCACACGCCAGGCTGGAGCTGAACAGGGCGCAAAGCCCCAGAGACACAGGGGAAAGACGGCAAGGGACAGGCGTGGCACGCATCGGCAAAGGTACTTGGTGATGAAAAGGGTGCGAATGGTAATGCTTTGCATTCCCAAATGTTAGCGCTATTTACGCACCTTTGTGGTGCGGTCGTATCCAGGTATTTCCACCGGGGCGCAACCGATTGCGGGTTGCCTTGTCTGCGCCGCTGAAGACGGCGTAATGGCCATATGACTTGTCGTTTTCACGAATTTTTGACATGGCCTTGTACGCACGGCTAGGATCGGACCCAACGCCTGTAGGCCCATCGGCCAAGAGTCCCAAGAAAAGGCCCGCTGCACCCTTGTTGCAGGCGGGCTTTTTATTTGCAGACCCGTGAGCGTCAACCCACGCAGGGGGCGTGGTTCCTGGCGTTGGTCGCAGAGCGTAAAACACTCCGAAATAAGGAAAATAACATGTTGAAAACACGGATCAGTCTGATCGCGCTGGGGCTTATGGCGGCGACTCAGGCAATGGCCAACGACCAGGCCGCGTCGAACGGTTTCCAGGAAGACAGCAAGGCCAGCGTTCTGCTGCGCAACGCGTTCATCAATCGTGACAAGAAGCATGGCAACAGTGACCAGTCCGAGTGGGGCCAGGCCTTCATCGGCAAGTTCTCGTCGGGCTTCACCCAGGGCACCGTGGGCGTGGGCGTCGATGCCTTCGGCCTGTACGCCATCCGCCTGGACGGCGGCAAGGGTCGTAACGGCGGCCAGGGTATTGACTTCTTCAAGCCAAGCGATACCGAACCGAGCAACTCCCCGCACAACCTGGCGCGTGCCGGTGCTGCGATCAAGTTCCGCGTCTCCAATACCGTACTGACCTACGGTGACCAGATGCCGACCTTGCCGGTACTGAACTACGACGACGGCCGTCTGTTGCCAGAAAGCTTCACCGGCACCTCGATCACCTCCAAGGAGATCGAAGGCCTGGAACTGACCGCTGGCCGTTTCACCCAGGAAGCACGTAAAAGCGCCGAAGGGCGTGATAGCGGTGGCCTGAAGTCGATCAACGTGTTCGGCGGCAAGTACGCCTTCACCAAGAGCTTCAGCGCAGCGCTGTACACTTCTGACATCGAAGATGTGATGAAGAAGCACTACCTGGGCCTGAACTACGTTCACGCCATCGCGGACGATCAGTCGCTGACCCTGGACTTCAACGGCTACAAGTCGGATATCGACAAGAAGTTCGTCAACAGTGCAGACCTGGCGGGCGACAACAACACCATCTGGAGCCTGGCAGCGACTTACGCTTTCGGCCCGCACTCGCTGACCCTGGCGCACCAGCGCAGCACTGGTGACACCGGCTACCAGTACGGCTGGTACCAGAATCGTCGTGGCGGCGTAG
Source organism: Pseudomonas palmensis (assembly GCF_049942755.1). Classification (NCBI taxonomy): domain Bacteria; kingdom Pseudomonadati; phylum Pseudomonadota; class Gammaproteobacteria; order Pseudomonadales; family Pseudomonadaceae; genus Pseudomonas; species Pseudomonas palmensis. The sequence goes on along the minus strand of NZ_CP187958.1, from coordinate 1,946,089 downwards.
GTGACGGTGGTTCGACCATCTTCCTGGCCAACTCCTACTGGTCCGACTTCAACGCCGAAGACGAGCGTTCGTGGCAGATCGGCTACGGCCTGGACTTCAGCGCCTTCGGCGTACCGGGCCTGACCTACAACGTGGCCTACGTGCGTGGTGACAACATCAACACTCACGGTGCCGGTGAAGGCAAAGAGCGCGAAATCTTCAACCAGTTCAAGTACGTGGTTCAGGAAGGCCCTGCCAAGGACCTGTCCGTCAAACTGCGTAGTTCGTTCCTGCGTGGCAGCACCAATCTGGACACCGACGGCAACGAAGTCCGCGTGTTCGTCGAGTACCCGATCAGCATCCTCTGATCGATTCGACCTTCAAACAACCCCGGCCTAGGCCGGGGTTGTTTGTTTTCGGCGTACCGCATTCGCCGGCGCCACGGGCGCATCCTGCAATTGCGGCGCGAAGCTGTCGCTGCGGGCCATCCGCCACATCCGTGCATAGAATTCGCTGTCGATCGAGCCGCTGAGCAATTCGCCGGGCTTGAGGAACACGTGCAACTGCGAAAACAGCCGGATCTCGCTGGCGCTGACGCGGCGCACCAGGTGCTTGGGCTTGAGTTCGCTGGGGTGCTCGAGGCCGGCGGCCGCGAGCATCTCGGCCAGCGCATGCAGGGTATTGCGATGAAAGCTGAACACCCGTTCGGCCTTGTCGGGCACCACCAGTGCACGCTGGCGCAACGGGTCCTGGGTGGCCACGCCGGTGGGGCACTGGTTGGTGTGGCAGCTTTGCGACTGGATGCAGCCGATGGCGAACATGAAGCCGCGCGCCGAGTTCACCCAGTCGGCGCCCAGGGCCAGCACGCCGGCGATGTCGAACGCGCTGACGATCTTGCCGGCGGCGCCGATGCGCACCTTGTGGCGCAGGTTCAGGCCCACCAGGGTGTTGTGCACGAACATCAGGCCCTCGCGCATGGGCACGCCGATGTTGTCGCTGAATTCGCGTGGCGCAGCGCCGGTGCCCCCTTCCTTGCCGTCGACCACGATGAAGTCGGGCACGATCTGGGTGGCCAGCATGGCCTTGGCGATGCCCATGAACTCCCAGGGGTGGCCCAGGCAGAACTTGAAGCCCACCGGTTTGCCGCCGGACAGCTCGCGCAACTGCGCCACGAACTCGAGCAACCCCACCGGCGTGCTGAAGGCGCTGTGGGCGGCGGGCGAGATGCAGTCTTCGCCGGGCGCCACACCGCGCGTGGCGGCGATCTCGGCGCTCACCTTGTGCCCCGGCAGGATGCCGCCGTGGCCGGGCTTGGCGCCCTGGCTGAGCTTGATCTCGATCATCTTCACCTGCGGGTCGCGGGCCTGTTCGGCGAAGCGCTGCGGGTCGAAGCGGCCGTGGGCGTCGCGGCAGCCGAAATAGCCGCTGCCGATTTCCCAGATCAGGTCGCCGCCATGTTCGCGGTGGTAGGGGCTGATGCTGCCCTCGCCGGTGTCGTGGGCAAAACGGCCAAGGCTGGCGCCCTTGTTCAGCGCGCCGATGGCGTTGGCGCTGAGGGCGCCGAAGCTCATGGCCGAAATGTTGAAGATCGACGCCGAGTAAGGCTGGCGGCATTGCGGGCCGCCGATGGCGATGCGAAACGAGGCCGGGTCGGGGGTGTTGACCGGCAGCATCGAATGGCTGATGAACTCGAAGCCCGGGCGGTACACGTCATTGAGCGTGCCGAAGGCTTTCTCGGCGCTTTCGTTCTTGGCCCGTGCGTACACCAGCGAGCGCTGCGCGCGGGAGAAGGGCAGCTTGTCGTCGTCGCCTTCGAGCAGGTACTGGCGGATCTCGGGTCGGATGGTCTCGATCAGGTAGCGCAGGTTGCCCAGGATCGGGTAGTTGCGCCGCACTGCGTGCTGGCGCTGGCGCAGGTCGTTCAGGCCCACCAGCGAGAGCAGCGTGCCGATCAGGGTCAATGGCCAGAGCCAGGCGTGAGTGGCAAGAAACGGCAGGCTGGCCAGGCTGAACGTGAGGCACGCCGCCAGGCAGGCATAACGGCTGGGAAACGAGAGGCGCATGAATCTTCCGCTGATGATGTTTGTCGCGCCTAGGATAGGCAAAGCACCGCGGCGGAAAACCCGCGGTTTCGGTAAAACAGTTTTATCCGCGCCGTGCTTGCCAGGCGCCGGGGCTCATGGGCCCGGCTGGTTGATGATCGCCAGGAACGCCTCGGCCGCCCGCGAACGGCCGTGCCGGCGGCTGATGGCATGCAGCGCGATGTGTGCATCGGCATCGCTGAGCGGGCGGTAGCACACGCCCTTGCGTTCCAGCGCGCTGGTGCAGGCCGGCACCACCGCCACGCCCTGGCCGGCGGCGACCAGGGCGATGATGGTGGTGGTCTGCTGGCCGCTGGGGCCGCGGTGCAGCGCCAGGCCGGCGTTGGCGAACAGGGTCTCGATGGCCAGGTTGAGGCCGGTGCCGTGCTGCTCGGGGTAGAGGATCACCGGGCGCTGCTGCAACTGCGCCAGGCTGACCTGCGCCTGGTCACTGAGCGGGTCGCTGACCGGCAGCGCCAGCAGCAGGGGTTCGTGCTCCAGGGTGTCGGTGTGCAGGTTGTGCTCGGCGGGGGGCGGCAGGCGGCTCAGGCCGATGTCCAGGGTGCCGTCGCGCAGCTGCGCCCACTGGTTCATCGACGCCTGTTCGATCAGGTTCAACTGCACCTCGGGGAAGGCCTGGGCGAAGCGCTGGATGGCCTGGGTAAAGCGGTCGCTCAGGGCTACGGAGCTGGCATAGCCCAGGCTCAGGTGGCCGGCCATGCCGCTGGCGAGCCTGGCGGCCATGGTTTCGGCCAGCGCCAGTTGCTCGATCACGTTGCGTGCATAGGGCACGAAGGCCTGGCCCTGCACGGTGAGGCTGACGTTGCGGCTGCTGCGCTCGAACAGGCTGAACCCCAGCTGGGCTTCCAGCGCCGAGATCTGCCGGGTCAGCGCGGGCTGGGCCAGGTGCAGGGCCTGGGCGGCGCGGCCGAAATGCAGGGCCTGGGCCACGGCCAGGAAATAGCGCAGTTTGCGGAGGTCGAGCATGGTGCACCTTGAGGTATCGATCGGTCCGAAATCGGTATTGGCCCGGGGCGAGTGGGGCGCCGTATAAAGGGCGCCACACACTTTAACGAGTTTTGCCATGCAGGCGCCTTCTTCGGCTGCGCGGGTCGCGATGTTGTTGTGCGGCTGCGCGGCGTTCCTCCCCTTGTACGCCACCCAGGGCATCCTCGCGCAACTGGCCCGGCAGTTTGCCGTGGACATTGGCCAGGTGAGCTGGAGCCTGACCATCACCACCCTGATGGTGGCGTTGACTGCGCCCTGGGTCGGCTGGCTGGCGCGGCGCTGGTCGCCGGTGACGCTGATCGTGGTGGCGGCGTTGCTGCTGGCCACCCCGGTGCTGCTGATGGCCACGGTGGGCAGCTTTGCCGAGCTGCTGCTGTGGCGGGCGGTGCAGGGTTTGCTGATACCGGTGATCTTCGCCTGCAGCGTGGCGCTGATTGGTGAGCGGTGGCAGGGCGCGAGCGTGACCGAGGTCACCAGCCTGTACGTGACCGGCACCATCCTGGGCGGCTTTGCCGGGCGCTTCGTGGTGGCGTGGGTGACCGAGTACTGGGGCTGGCGCGAAGCGTTCGAAGTGCTGGCGCTGGTGGTGCTGCTGATGGGGCTGGGGATTCGCTGGCTGCTGGTGCTCGAACCGGTGCCGGCGAGCAGGCGCAGGGCCAGTGCGCCACCACGGTTTGGCTGGCCATTGTGGTCGGCGTGTGCGGTGGGGTTCTGCGTGCTGTTTTCACAGGTGGCGTCGTTCACCTATGCGGGGCTGCACCTGAGCCGGGCGCCGTTCGGGCTGGGGGCGGCGGCGCTGGGGTCGATCTATGCGGTGTTTCTGCTGGCGCTGGTGGTCACGCCGATTGCCGGCCGCCTGGCCAGGGCTCGCCCGCCGTTGCACCTGCTGATGGTGGCGGGCGTTGTCGGCGCGGTGGGCATCGGCCTGACGCTTGTGCCCACGCTGTGGGTGATCGTGCTGGGGCTGGCGTTGAGCTCGACCGGGGTGTTCCTGGCGCAGGCGGCGGCCAACACCTTCATTGCGACCACGGCCGGCGCGAACAAGGCCGGGGCGATCGGGCGCTACCTGACCTGCTATTACCTGGGCGGGAGTGCCGGCGCGCTGTTGCCGGCGGTGCTGTGGCAGCAGTGGGGCTGGACCGGGTGCGTGGTGCTGATTCTGGGGTTTCAGGCGGTGTTCATGTTGATCGGGCGGGTGGGCTGGCGCTGAACCCTTCGGCCCCTTCGCGGGTCAAGCCCGCTCCCACAAGGACAGCGGGGATCCTTGTGGGAGCGGGCTTGACCCGCGATGCGTTAGTCCGGTCGGCACAGATCCCAACTCCGGTACATGCACAACTGCCACCGCCAATCCCCATGCTAAAACAGCCATACCCATCGGCGGACCCACCATGACAAAAACAACCACCCCGCATTTCGGCCTGCTGTGCCTGGCCAGCTACCTGCTGTCGCTGTCCTACGGCTCGACCTTTCTGCTCTCGCTGCTGGTCACTTCCCGAGGTGGCAACGAACAGGACGCCGGCAGCATCATCGCCATCGCCATGCTCAGCACCGTGATCGCCGTGCTCGGCAGCGGCCATCTCGCCGACTGGCTCGGCACCGCCCGCGCCATCGCGCAGTCGGCGCTGTGCCTGATCGGCGCCTGCCTGGGCTTTGCCCTGGTACCCGGTGTCGACTTCAGCCTGTGGCTGTGCGGCCTGCTGCTGGGCCTGGGCTGGGGCGCGTTCTACACCCTGGGCCCGATCCTGGTTGCCGCGCTGGTCGAGCCGGCCCGGCGCACCCACTGCTTCGCGCTGCTGTCAGGCAGCATGATGAGTGGCATCGGCTCCGGCCCGCTGGCCGGCAAGCTCGCCTCGCTGCTGCACCTGCCACTGGAAACCGCGTTCTACACCGCCGCCCTGGCCGCCGCTGTGGGGATGCTGGTCTTCGCCTGGCTGGCCCGCCAGCACCCGGCACAGGCGGCCAGCGCCCGCATCAGCCGCCACGCCGGCATCCAGGTGCTGCGCTCGTCGGCGCGCTGGCCGATCCTGATGGTGGGCCTGGGCGGCGCGGTGTTCGGCGGGCTGGGCAGCTTCCAGACCACCTACGCGGCCAGTCGCGGGCTGGACTATTCGCTGTTCTTCGTCGGCTTCATGCTCGCCGCCATCGGCTGCCGGCTGCTGATCGCCGGCTGGGTGGTGCGGCATGACGCCTACCGCACCTCGTGCATGCTGACCGGGGTGATGGTGCTGGCCGTCTTCGCACTGGGCTGGTGGGTGCAGGACGCCCTCAGCTACCTGCTGGCGGCGGCGTTGCTGGGGGTGGGCTACGGGCTCAACTATTCGGTGATCAACGGCCTGGCGGCCAACGAAGCGCCCACCGGCTACACGCCGCAGGCGCTGCTGCTGTTCAGCCTGGGGTACTTCATCGGCGTGTTCGGCTTCCCGCTGCTGGCCGGCACCCTGATCGTGCAGGGCGGCCCGCATGCACTGCTGCTCAGCGTGCTGTGCGTGGCGCTGCTCAACTGGCTGGTGAGCGTGGGCCGGCTGCTCGGGCGCTGGCGGGCCCGAGCGTTGCCACAGGGTTACTGATCCGGGGCGATGGCGAACATCAGCTGGTTCTCCTGCACATACACCAGCGCTTCGCGGCCATTGATGTCCACCGGGCGGGCCGACACCGCCTCGTGCTCGGGCACGACCTTGGACAGCACCTTGTTCACCAGGTCGACCCGCCAGACGCAGGCCATGCCGCCACTGTTGTCGAAGTACAGCACCGGGCGGTGTTCGCTCCAGGTCGGGTTGACCAGGCTCCAGCCACTGGAGTCGGGCGCCATCACGCTCTCGTAGCCGCGCGAGTTGCCGTCGCTTTCGTAGGCCAGGCGCAACTGGTCGTTGGCCACGTTGAGGTCTTCGAGCACACGCGCCTTGGCAAAGCGCACGGTGTTGGAGCCGGCGTGATAGCCCTGGGTGGTCGGTTGCGGCGGCTGCTGGCTGCCCACGGCATACACCATCGACTGCTCCAGCTCGCCGTTGCTGCGCTGGCGGTAGTAGAACGCGCCGTCCTGCACCCCGGCATAGCGCTCGCGCTGGTCGTTGAAGCCGCTGTGGGACCAGCCGGCAAAGCGCACGTTGCGCGCGATCACATGCCAGCCGGGGTGATCGTCGGCGTATTCGAGCAGGGTACCGGAGGTGGCCAGCGTCACGTGTTTGTCCTGCACGTAGGTGGGCCCGTCACGGTCGCCGGAGACGTACACGAACGCGTGCAGCACGCCGTCCTTGACGGTCACATCGATCAGTTGCGCCACCGAGTCCTCGCTCATGCCGATGAACGGGGCCAGGGCAAAGCGCTGCCACGGCGCGTCCTCGACCTTTGCGTACACCTCGCCCTTGGGCAGCGGTGCGAGGCTATCGGAGGCAACCGGCGCCGGTGCCGGCACGGCGGTCAGCCGGCGGATCTGGCGGTCGTAGGCGCTCTCCAGGCACTCGGGGGTCTTGCACTGGTTGCGCACGTTCTTCAGCCAGTCGGTTTCCAGCTCGCGGAATATCTTCTGCGCCTTGAGCGGGGTGTACAGCGCATTCAGCTGGTCGTCCTTGGCCGACAGCGAGGGCGTGTTGCAAATCGCGGTTTCCAGAATCGTGTTGGCCCTGCTGCAATCGAAACCGGCGGCCGAGGCCGCCGGCGCGTGCAGGGCCAGGGCCAGCAAGGCGGGCAGGGTGAGCAGGCGGGTCACGGTGTGCATGGGGGTGTCCTTACAGGTCGGGCGACAGGGCGAACATCAACTGGTCGTGTTCGACGTACACGATCGCCTCACGGCCGTCGAGCTCCACCGCCAGCGGTTGCCCGGCCGTGTGTTCGGGCACGATCTTGGACAGCACCTTGCCGCTCAGGTCGACCCGCCAGATGCAGGCCATGGCGCCGCTGTTCTCGAAGTACAGCACCTGGCGGCGCTCGCTCCAGGCCAGGTTGGACAGGCTCCAGCCGCCGCTCTCGGGGTCGAGCACGGTTTCGCTGGCGGGGCGCGGCAGGGCGTGTTCGTAGTTCAGGCGCAGGTCGCTGTTCTCGTCGTTCATGTTGCCCAGCACCCTTGCCTTGGCAAAGCGCAGCGTGCGCGACTGGGCGTGGAACACCGTGGTGGTGGCCTGCGGCGGCTGGCGGCTGCCCAGGGTGTAGACCATGGCCTGCTGCAGCTCGCCCTCGGTGCGCTGGCGGTAGTAGAACGCGCCGTCCTGGATGCCGGCATAGCGTTCACCCTGGTCCATCAGCTCGCTGACGCGCCAGCCGGCAAAGCGCACGTCGCGGTCGATCACATGCAGGCCGGGGCGGTTGTCAGCGTATTCGAGCAGCACGCCCGAAGACGGCTGCACCGACCAGTTGTCCTGGTTGTAGCCGGGGCCGTCGGACGAATTTGCCACGTAGAGCAGTGCGTACAGCACGCCGTCCTTGATGCCCACATCGATCAGCTGGGCCAGCGAATCGGGGTACATGTCCGGGATAGCCGCCAGCGCAAAGCGCGGCCACGGCTCGTCCTGCAGGGTACGGTAGGCGCTGCCCTGGGGCAGCGGCACCGCGTCGCGCAGGCCGGGCACGGGCGGTGGCGGCAGCGCGGTCAGGTTGCGGATCTGCAGGTCGTAGGCGCGCTCAAGGCAGGTGGCGGTCTGGCAGCGGTCGCGCACCTCGTTTACCCAACGGGTTTCCAGTTCGCGATAGATGCGCCGGGTCATCAGTGGCTTGTACAGCGCGTTGAGCTGGTCGTCCTTGGCCGACAGCGTTGGCGTGTCGCACACCGACTTTTCAATGAGGGTGCGTGCCTTGCTGCAATCGAAGCCGGCGGCGACGGCGGCCGGAGTGTGCAGGGCAAGGGCAAGCAGGGTGCTGGAAGCCAGCAGGGTGAACAGGCGGGCGGCGGGGGTCATCGGACGTCCATGTGGGCCGGGGCAGGGGGCGGATGATACGTGAGCGCCACGGGCGACGGAAAGGCACCTGCGTGTCGATGTCGACGCTTCTGCACAAATCCGGTCGCGCAAGTAGACTGCCGTGTTTCAGGCCTTGCAGGAGCTTGCCATGACAGTCCGATTTCGCTGGTGGAGGTACACCGCTTTGCCCGCGCTGTTGCTGCTGCAAGGCTGCATGCCGCGCTCGGTGATCGTGCACGACGGGCTCGACACCACGGTCGTCGATCAGCACACCCGGCAGCCACTGGCCGGGGTGAGCATTATTGATGCAGGGGTGGTGGTGGCCCGCAGCGACGCGCAGGGGAGGGTACAACTGGCGCCCAGGCGCACCCTCAAGCTGGAGCCGCTGATGGGCGAGGCGAACGTGATGCTCAACCTGCTGGCCTGCAAGGACGGCTATGCGCCGCAGCCGGTGGCCGAACGCCGTGGCTGGAATGCCGACTACGGGCCCAGCCAGGTGCATCGCGAGGTCATCGGCCTGCAGCGGGGGCAAACCGGTTACCAGTGCCCGCAGTAGAGGCCGCGCCGGCAAGGGCCGGTCTTGTGGGGGCACCGGTTTCGGGCGTCGGCGGGGCTACCCGCGCAGTGCCTTCACTTCGCCCTTCTTGCCGTCCGTTTCGCGCAGGTACTCCTCCAGCGAATCGTCCATCGCCTTCAGCCACCGCGTATGGTGCGGCACCGCTGCCGTGCCGGTGATCACCGAACGGTACGACTTGTCGCGATAGCCCATGATGTCGCTCTTCTTGTCGCTCTTCCACTTGAGGAAGATGCGGTTCACGGCATCGATGTCGAAGCTGGGGTAGTCGGTCTGCGCGATCAGGTGCTTGATGTAGCGGCCCTGGAATTCGTACATCGAGGCGGTGGTGTCCAGGGCCTCTTCATCGGCGCGCCAGCTGGCACTGTCGGCCTGCATGTCGGCCTTGGTCGGCAACTTGATGCGCCCCAGCATGTAGTCGCGGGCGAACCAGGCCTGGGCGTCGAACAGGTTGAAGCTGTACCACAGGTCCTGCATGCCCAGGTAGATCAGTTGCGGGTTCTGCTCCCACACCACGCCCTGGTACAGGCCGGTTGGCCACAGGCGGTTGTTGGTCTTGAGGGTCAGTTCGTCGGGCAGGAACGGGAAGTGATGCTGGTAGCCGGTGCACAGGATGATCGCATCCACGCGCTTGTTCGAGCCGTCGGCGAAGAACGCCAGGTTGCCCTCGACACGCACCAGCTGCGGGCGCTCTTCCCAGCCCTTGGGCCATTTGTAGCCCATCGGCTGGGTGCGGTAGGCCGTGGTGATCGAGCGCGCGCCGTACTTGTAGCACTGCGAGCCGATGTCTTCGGCCGAGTAGCTGCTGCCGACGATGAGCAGGTCCTGGCCCTTGAACTCCATCGCCTCGCGAAAGTCGTGGGCGTGCAGGATGCGCCCGGCGAAGCGCTCGAACCCTTCGAATTCCGGTACGTGCGGCGTAGAGAAGTGCCCGCTGGCGACCACCACGTAATCGAACACCTGCTCGATGCCCTGCCCGGCGCTGTAGTCGTAGGCGCTGACGGTGAACTCGCGGGTGGTTTCATCGAAGCTGACGTTCTTGACCGCGGTGTTGAAGCGGATGTAGTCGCGCACCCCGGCCTTTTTCACGCGGCCCTGGATGTAGTCCCACAGCACTTCGCGCGGCGGGTACGAGGAGATCGGCCGGCCGAAGTGTTCGTCGAAGCTGTAGTCGGCGAATTCAAGGCATTCCTTGGGGCCGTTGGACCACAGGTAGCGGTACATGCTGCCGTGCACCGGTTCGCCGTGCTGGTCGAGGCCGGTGCGCCAGGTGTAGTTCCACATGCCGCCCCAGTCGGCCTGCTTTTCGAAGCAGACGATTTCGGGCATGGGGGCGCCCTGGGCATGGGCGGATTGGAAGGCACGCAGTTGCGCAAGGCCGGACGGGCCGGCACCGATGATGGCTACACGAAGAGTCATAGAGATTCCTGAACAGTTGAACGCTGAAAAAAATGCAAAGGCTCCCCAACCCCGAGCGGCAAAAGCCGAGGGTGGTGGAATTCAGGCGCTACGGTGCAGGTGGAGGGACGGGGCGCTTGCGCATCTGGGCCAGCAGGATGTTGCCTGGCGGAATCGACAGTGCGTGGAACAGTGTCGAGAGCGGGGAAGGGGTGACTGTGTTCGGCCCGTAGCCATCAGCGCAGGGCGCAAAATGGGGGCCTGAAGGGCGAAAGATGCGTGTGATCTCGTTCATGGGGGGCTGGAATGGCCTCTTTTCGTTATGGTTTCCTTTTTATCTATAACGGATGGGGGTGGGGATATCAAGGTCGGCGACCCCACCACCCGCCAGCGCGCAAACTCAATCAAGGCGCCCGAGCAGGGGTTTGCACCAGCGCGAGGGCGTGATGCCGTAGGCGTTCTTGAAGTGCCTGGACATATGGCTCTGGTCGAAGAAACCGGCCTCTACGGCTGCGTCCGCCAGGCACTGACCGGCGAATACCGAGGCCTTGAAACGGTCGAGGCGACGCAGGGTCAGGTAGCGATGGGGGCTGGTGCCGAAGTAGGCGCGAAAGTCCTTGGACAGGCTCCAGCGGTCGCGGTTGGCGCAGGCGGCCAGGTCATCCAGGGTGATGGGCTGCTCCAGGCTGTCATCCATGTACTCGCGGGCACGCCGGGCGGCGGCGTAGTCGTGGGCCTGCCTTGATGCCGGGCGCCCGCACACGGCCTGCAGCGCGCTTACCAGGCCCAGCAGCGCGTCGTCCTCTTCGAGCGGGTCTAGCCTGTCGTCCATGCTAGCGAGCATCGCGTGGGTGGCGGCCGCCAGGCGCGGGTCGCGGGAGATGCCGCCCTTGAGAAACGGCAACGGCTGGCCCCCGAGCACCTCCTGCACCAGCGCCGGGGTGAGGTAGAGCATGCGATAGCGAAACCCCGACGCCGAGCCCGCATGCCCGTCGTGGACCTCGTCCGGGTGCAGCACCAGGATCTCCCCAGGCAGGCTGTGCCGGCTGGCGCCGCGGTAGCTGAAGCTCTGCACCCCGGCCAGGGTGCGGCCGATGGCATAGGTATCGTGGCGGTGCGGGTCGAAACCGTGGGCGCTGAAGAAGGCCTCCAGGCGTTCGACCCTGGGGGACGGAGGGGCGTGCTTCACCCAGTCTTGCGGTGACGGTAGATCGAGCATTCTGCTCACCTTTCGAGCGATAGAGTCAGGCCGGCGACAACACAGGTTACAGCGTGCCGGCGTTTGCCTGAATGTGAATGTAGAAATCGTGGAACATGAAGGCGGCGCACACGGCCAGGGCGAGGCCCATCAGGCGGTTGAACAGGTTGAAGTACACCTCTTTGCTGATGCGCTTGCCCAGCACGGCGCCCAGCAAGGCGTAGAGGCCCGGCGCGCCGGCAGCGCCCAGGGCGATCAGCGCCGACACCGCGGCGATGCTGGCGCCGCTGAGGTGCGCGGCGGGGAACATCACGCTGGTGATCGGCAGCACCACCATCATGCCCTTGGGGTTGAGGGCCTGGATCAGAAAGCCGTTCCAGAAGGTCAGCGCCTTGGCGGGGGCATCGGATGATTGGGTGAGCTGGACCCTGGCGGTGTAGACCTTGAAGGCCAGGTAGCTGGTGTAGAGCCCGCCGGCCAGGGCGAGGTAGGGCAGCGCGGCCTTGGAGATGATGGCTTCGCCGGTGTAGCCGAACAGGATGAACAGCACGAACATCGCGCCGCCCACACCGACGAAGAAGCCTGCGGTGCGGCGAAACTGGCCTGTAAGGCCGGCGTTCAGGCCCATCACGTTCACCGGGCCGGGGCTGTACATCACGCTGAAGGCGTAGAGAAAGATTTCCATTGTGTCCCCTGAGAGTGTGGGTAGGTGGTGTGCAGGTGACGTTAAACGGCCAGCCTTTGGCTGGCTTGTACGTTTGTGGGTGCCACCCTGCAGGAGCCGGCCTTGCCGGCGAAGAGGCCGTCCACTGCGGCGCAGGGCTGCGTTTACACACGCTTGGCCAGACACGTCTGAAGGACTGTAATATGCGGACAGATTTTGCGTGGGCGGTGCGCCTTGCTGGGGTTCAGGCAGGCCGTTAGGCTCCTGCGGTCGCTGAGCATCAGCGATCGGGTTTGGTCGCCCGAAACCAGTACGCAATTCTATGCAGTCAATCGACGTGACGGCGTTAGTTCGCCAGTTATCTCGAGTTATGACGGCTGTACGTGGGAGGCATTCGTGCCTGCCGGTTTTGCCTGCTGATCCGGTCGACCAACCTGCGTACAGCTGTCACCTATTTGTTTGGTCGCAGTGGGTGATGGCTCCTTCCAGCAGGAGTTTCATCGTGAAAAAACTTGTTCCCGATCCCCCGACTTCTCCCCATTGCAGCACTGGTGTCCTCTGTACCGGGCATGCCCCGTTCTTCCTGGTACGTGCTGACATACCCGAAGAAGACGCCCTGATGCATGCCTCGCTGTTGCTCAGAGGCATCTTCGACACCCTCCAGAAAGCCTGTTTGCACCCCGAGGACTCCACCAGCAAAGTTCTGCTGTGGGTCTCGTTGCATTCGACGGAATTAGCCAAGGTGCTGGTGGATGCGGTGCTCGACGGCATGGGCAATCGCAAGGCCACTGCGTAGAGGAAGCAACAGGGGCCGACCTGTTCAGCCCCTGTTGTGACAGACTTTCCGATCATGCACGGAGCGCGATGCCGATGACCCAATTTGAAACCCAATCCACCTCACCCGACGGCCGCTATCGCATCGAGGCTGCACCGTGGGAAGCCGGCAACTCGCACTGGGTGTACCCGCCACGGATTATCGATGCCGTGTCGGGTGCCTGCCTGTTCGAGTTCCAGGACCAGCGCTGGTCCCTGGACCGCGCGGCATGGTTGAGTGATACGCAGGTCGAGCTGATGTTGCGCAAGTATCCAGGGCAACTGACAGGGCATGGGTTACGGGTGAGGGTTGATTGCGCGGGGCGTGTCGCGAGATGCGGTGAGGGGGCAGGTGTTGAGTTTGCTGACCTTGAGCGTGCGCTCGAGCGCCATGCTTGTGGGTAACTGAAAAGCCATCGGCTACCAGCGATTCGAAGTGCAGGGCCCGGTCAGCCCATGGCCGGATGTTGGGTCTTTCTGGATGACGACCGGGATTTCATTGTTCGGGCGAATACCCGGCGTGGGTGCGCCTGGGTATTCGTTTCATGTCAGGGCTGTACACGGCTGTCGAACGGTTCGAAGTCGCGCTCGGTGAACGCTTCTGTCAGCACATTCGAACTGCACAGCCATTCGATCGCTTCCACCAGCCCGTTACCCGCGACGAGGGCGGCTTCACTGTGGCGTGGCAGCACATAGATGCGCTCCGGGTCGCTGGGGTGAATGATGAGTTCGTCGCCGTCGTAGGTGTCGCCAATGATGATGCACTGCAAGGCCTTTTCCTTGGGCATCAGCTCCTTGTCGTCGTCCCAGAACCAGTACTGGTTGATGCGCTCAACCCACTGGGCCTGGCTGTTTTCGCCGTGCAGCAGTTGATGGGGCGGGTAGATGCGCACGTACACGCCGCCAAGAATGCCTTCGCCGAACTGCGTGACGTACTCGCGGTAGCCGGTGGGGAAGCGGGTACCCAACACAGCTTGTGCCTGGTCCACTTCGGCGTCTGTGGACAGCACCAGCGGGCTGCCGGTAACAGTGATGTTTTCAAACATTGGGCCTGTCCTTTTGCGTGGTATCCAAGGGTGCAGGTTTTTAGCGTAACGGGGGCTTGGGGGCAAGGCTGCCACGTTCACTGGATCAGGTTATCCTGCTCCCGTTTTTCAAGTGGCGGCACAGGCCGCAAGTGCTCTGGCTTGAGCATTTCAGTGAACCAGGCGATGGAACGATTTACCTATGACCGAACAGATCATCTACGGTGTTGAAGGCGAAAGCGACGAGTTCAAGGCCGCCGTGGCCAGTGCTCAGGCGACGTTCAAGTATTTCTGGCGAGAGCTGTCGTGGGAGGCGCGCAGGATCGTGAAGGGCCTGGACATGGCGGCTGTAAAAATGTCCTTTCCCATCGAGAGCGACGACCCCGAGGTACCCAGCGTCGAGAACATGTGGGTGAGCGAGATCGAGTTCGATGGGCAGTCCATCACCGGCGTGCTGATGAATGAACCAAGCTGGGCCACCTCGTTCAAGGCCTGGGAGCCTGTGACGCTGCCGTTGGCCTTGCTGAACGACTGGATGTATGTGCGCCAGGGCCATGTATACGGCGGCTTCACCGTCGATGCGATACGCGCGGCCATGCCCGAAGACGAGCGCCTGGAACACGATGAGGCCTGGGGTGTGGATTTCGGTGAGCCGGGTTTGGTCGAAGTCGTCCCGGCTGCAGAAGGTCAGCAGCCTTGGCTGCTCTCCCGTACGTTGAACCGTGCTCAAGACCAGCAGACGCTGGCGGTGCTGGAATGCACCGAGCACCCGATGGCCTTGAACATGCGCGACAAGATCGAGGAGGGCGTGAGCGCACAGCCGCAGGTGGCCCGAGACCCGGATGACGAGGGATGGCTGATGCTGCACCGCGAGGTGCTGGCGGGCAATTACACGGTGGTGGATGCGCTGTTGCGTCATGGCGCTGACCCGTTGCTGCCCAACGGCAACGGCCAGACTTCGCTGGCGTTGGCAGGCATTGCCGGTTGGCCGCGGATTCTGGCGTTGCTTGAAGGGCAGAGCGCCCACTAGCGTGGGGTGCCATTCGCCAGCAAGGCTGGCTCCGACCGACGGCGTGGTCCTTTGTAGGAGCCGGCCTTGCCGGTGAAGAGGCCCGCCAACTCGCGTACAGCTGCCACCCCATGAGCGATACGTAGGTCGAGCTGATGTTGGGCAAGTATCCAGGGCATCTGACAGGGGAAGGGTTACGGGTGTAGTGGTCTAATGAAACCGGACACCCATTTAGGCGAGAATGCTCGCCATAGAGAGGTGTCTGATGACCAAGCAACGTCGTACCTTTACCCCTGAGTTCAAGCGCGAGGCTGCGTGCCTGGTGCTCGACCAAGGCTACAGCCATATCGAAGCCGCCCGTTCGCTCGGATTGGTCGAATCGGCGCTTCGTCGATGGGTGAGCCAGCTTCAGCAAGAACGTAGCGGTGTTACTCCCACCAGCAAGGCTCTGACACCTGAGCAGCAAAAAATCCAGGAACTCGAAGCCCGTATCAATCGGCTAGAACGGGAAAAATCGATCTTAAAAAAGGCCACCGCGCTCTTGATGGCCGAGGAACACGAGCGTTCGCGTTAATCGATCAACTGCGGGCTCAAGAGCCTGTTGATCTGTTGTGCTCGGTATTTGATGTCACCCGATCTTGCTACTACGCGTACTGCCGGAAACGTCGGTATCCGGATGCCGAACGAGTAGTCTTGCGTAGCCGCGTGAACGAGTTGTTTACGCAAAGCCGAAGCGCTGCGGGCAGCCGGAGCATCATGCTGATGATGAAAGAGGACGGCATGCAGATCGGGCGATTCAAGGTACGTAGGTTGATGCGCGAGCTGAACTTGATCAGCAAACAGCCGGGCTCCCATGCCTACAAAAAGGCTACCGTGGAGCGGCCTGATATCCCGAACGTGCTTGATCGCGGGTTCAGCGTGGCATCCCCGAACACAGTCTGGTGCGGTGACATTACGTACGTCTGGGCTGAAGGCCAATGGCACTATCTGGCGGCTGTCATCGACCTTTGTGCCCGGCGTGTTGTAGGTTGGGCGTTCTCAGCCAAGCCTGATGCCAACCTAGTGATCAAGGCATTGGATATGGCCTATGAGCAGCGTGGCCGGCCTCAGAATGTGCTGTTTCACAGCGACCAGGGCAGCCAATACGGCAGCCTGAGTTTCCGCCAGAGACTATGGAGATACCGCTTCACGCAGAGCATGAGTCGGCGCGGCAACTGCCACGACAACGCGCCGATGGAGCGGCTATTTCGCAGCCTGAAGACTGAATGGATACCGACGGTGGGCTACATGAGCGCTGTGCTGGCGCAGCAAGATATCAGTCGGTTTTTGATGGAGCGGTACAACTGGCGGCGACCGCATCAATTCAACGAAGGGCTACCGCCTGCGGTCGCAGAGGAAAAACTCAATTCAGTGTCCGGGATCAGTTGACCACTACACGGGTGAGGGTTGATTGCGCGGGGCGTGTCGCGAGATGCGGCGAGGGGGCAGGTGTTGAGTTGGCTGACCTTGAGCGTGCGCTCGAGCGCCATGCTTGTGGATAACTGAAAAACCATCGTCGTCGGCTTTTTCAGTATCACGCGATAGACGCAAAGCGCTCGATCACAGGTTGTTCGCGATGCTCGGCCTGCCACAGATCCCAGTCAGCCTGAATGGCCAGCCAGGTTCGAGCCTTGCCGATGCCGGCTCGTTCAAGCCGAACGGCGAGGTCCGGGCTGACAGGTGCATGGCCGTGAAGGATTCGAGACAGTGTTTCTCTGGCGTAACCGAGCCGGCGTGCAAACTCGGCCACCTTGATATCCAGGGCGGGCAACACATCTTCGCGCAAGGTTTCGCCTGGGTGCGGGGGGTTGAACATGGCCATTTGGGGGAACTCCTCAGTGGTAGTCGAGGTAATCAACCAGTTCAACGTCTGTGCCGTCGAATCGGAAAATTACCCTCCAGTTTCCGCTGATGGTCACTGACCAATACAAGGTCAAGTCGCCTTGAGCGGGTGGAGCCTCCAACCGGGCATGTCGATGTCGCCCGCACAGGTTGCGCGATCCAGAAATGGAAGCAGGCGCGCAAGCCGCTTGTCATGGTCGGCCCGGATCCCTCGAGTCGAGCCGGTTTCGTAAAACGCCTTGAGGCCTTTGTGTTGAAAGCTCTTTATTATCGATAAAGTGTGATGCATTACATCACACTCGACAATCGCCCTGCAATATCAAAGCACGAAGAGAAATTCGCTTTAATTTGGGCTCCGGTTCAGGACAATTACCCAGTAGCCGTGCACGAGAGAGGCTGCGGCCCATGGGTGAGCTGCGCCGACGTGCCTGAAATGGCCTGTGCCGGTGATACGGTTGAAGCAGCGCTTTTCGGTGCGGTAGATGCCCTGGGGTCGGCGCTTTCCTTTTTATGTCGATGAGCGCATTGCCATACCGCAACCATCGCTGACGGCACCCGGCCAGCCGGTGGTTCGCCTGCCAGCTTTGACGGAGGCCAAAACTACACTGTGTATCGAACCGTCGGTGACTTCAGAAACACTGGAAGCTGTTTTTGCAATCTTGTGATGGTGCGGCACCAGGAGTCGAACCCGGGACCTACTGATTACAAGTTAGAGGGTAGGGGGGTATACGAAGTTTTACGTTACACTACGGGCCTATATGGATCAGGGTCTGTAGAGCTTTAATGCTTTTACGGGCTATCACCAAAATCGCTGAATTTTGATAGCCCGTGCTAGCCCGGTCGGAGGGGTAGGCCGTGAAATTTAAATTCACCAAGACTGCGTTGCTAGCGCTCTCGCTGCCAGAGACAGGTAGTCGAACGACTGTCTATGACACCGAGGTTCCGAAGCTAGCCTTACGATTGACGTCCGCCGGCACGCGCACTTTTTATGTAGTGAAGCGCTCTGGCGCATCTATGGCGTGGGTGAAGCTTGGCACTTTCCCTGGCATGACTGTCGAGCAGGCCAGGGCCGAAGCGCAGAAAATCTTGGGTGAGTTTGCGGCCGGCGCGAATCCAGCCGCAGTACGCCGTGCCATTCGCGAAGAGCCGACCTTTGCGGAAATGCTTGAAGACATGCTGAAGAACAAAAAAAAGCGTAACGGTGCGCCGATTACTGATCGCACTAAGCACGACTATCTAGACGTACTACGTCTGCACATGACGCTGATTAGGTCGAAGAAGCTTTCACATGTAACTCGTGCCGACGTGAAGGCGATCCACGTGAAGACCAGCAAGAAGAGCGAGCGCCAAGCCGACAAAGCGGTCGCAATAATCTCGTCGGTCTTCAACTTTGCCGTCGATCACGAGCACTTCACTGGCACCAATCCGGCTATGCGGATACAGAAAAATCCGGCAGTTTCACGCGACCGGTTCGCCCAGCCGGGCGAGCTACCTTATCTGCTAGCCGCCATTTCTGAATCAAGTCTGAGTAGCTTCTTTCTGATGTCGCTGTTGACGGGCGCGCGCCGTTCCAATGTGCAATCAATGGCTTGGCGTGAGATCGACTTGGACGCGGGCGTTTGGCGAATCGACATGACGAAGAACGGCACGCCGCAGAGCGTGACGTTGTCGCCCGAAGCCGTAACCATTCTACGCTCCATCAAGGAGACCCGGGGTAGTTCACCTTTTGTCTTCCCTGGTACAGGCAAGACTGGGCATATAGTCGAGCCAAAAAAGGCCTGGGCGACGATCCTTCGTCGCGCCAGCATCCGTCGCTTACCTCGGGAGCTGGCAAGCAAAGACCGGCGCTTCGCTGATAGTCATCGGTAAGTCACTGAACCATAAGAGCCTGCAATCCACTGAGATTTACGCACGTCTTGATCTTGATCCCGTGCGTCAGTCTGTCAATGCGGCAACCCAGGCGATGCTAAAGGCGGGCAATGTGCTGGAGTTCAAGCGCACATGAGGAGGTTGCCAGCATGACTGGTGTGAATTGGGCGCGGCAGCCCCAGGGTCATTGGTCGAGGCTTGAAATAGAGACAGAGGTATCAGGCGAGATCAACAAAGCCTTGATTTTAGAAGTCCATCGGCTGACTGGAGGGCGAGTTGATGAGAAAGGAATGTGGAGCCTTCTTCACGCGGTGGCAATTGCCAGCCAATCGTACCAAGTGGCTCAAAAGCGTGCGGCGACCAACAAAGATGCCAAGGCGCAACTGAAGGCCATGCTCAAAATGGACGATTCCGGTCTGAGCAAAGCTCTCGAACGGTGCGATAAGGGCACGTTGGCGCGGATAAATAAAGCCCAGAACGATATGGACATGAGTCTGCAAACCAAGTGGGTTTTTTGTGATGACCCGGATGCAATGCCGGGCATTCAGATACCCGCGCCTGAGAGTGTACGGCGGTCAGTACAGATAGCTCTTGACTGCATCGGATTGGATCGATGTGGGCCCAAAGGAACGCCCCACCAGCATAATCTTGTACGCGCCTGTCTCACCGTCTGGGATGAATATCTGTCCAAGCATAACTTGCCGGCAAGAACCCCGGGGCGTCTCGCTTTTGTCCGCGCCGCCTTTGAGGCAGCCGGGATGGTGCTGGGCGACAAGCGCCTGGAAGAGCTTATGGCCAAGAGTGCGCGCCCAGGGAAGAAAAAGAGGCCTAATTAAGCAGGGTGTGCGTAGTCGAATTTTTGCCAATCATGGCCCCACTAACTCAATAAGTACGGGGTCATCTACATGCATAGCACCAGCGCTGCGACCATTGCCGCAATCAAGTCGGAGATTGCCGCTCAGCTTGGTTTCGATCAAAAGTACCCGCCTGTCAACATCGACGACAAGCAGGCGGCTATAGCCTTGGGTGTGAAGGCATCCACCCTTGCGGTATGGCGTTCAACTGGCCGTTACAACTTGCCATTCCTCAAAGTGGGCCGCCTCGTGAAGTACCGAATTCACGACATTGCTGAATTCTTGGCGCGCCGTACGGCCAACCATACCGGCGAGGTAGTCTGAAATGAAAAAGGGCCATGTTCTCGCAGAGATACGCACCCAATCGCACGGTGATATTGCCACCGAAGCCCTGTCCAAGATCGCCCGCGTCTTGGCGTACCTGTTGACTGGCGCCAGCCTGAACCGCTTCGAAGCTGAACACATTGGTGATCACTGTCTAAATAGCACTATTGCTTCTCTGGCGAACCGCCACGGTCTGGCCTTCCAGCGCCAGCAAGAGCGAGTCCCGAACTGCTGGGGAGCAGCCTGTACCGTGACCCGTTATAGCCTGCTGCCAAACCAGTTTGAACGTGCCCGGACCGTGTTTCGAGCACTGATGTAAATGCAAGAGGCAGGTGGCATGCAAAGCGACGAAATCCTTATGTACCGTGGCATCCCCGAGCTTTGGACGCTCACGGAGTGTGCCCTCCGGCATCAGATGAGGGGCAGAAATCCTAATGTTTCCATCGGTGTTTAAGTCGCGCTCGGTCACAGTTTTCAGCTTCATTTTGTCAAGCCCACCGTGCCGCTGGAAGCTCCCAGCCCTCTTGGTTGGAATCTAGATCCAGTCGGAGTGCATACCGGCATTGATGCTTATTACGCATTGGTTGCCGTTAGGCCACTGCCCCAGACAAGTCCATAGAGAACTCATCCATGAAAATTCAAAACGGCGCTTTTGCGCTGATGGGATCGGCTTGCTCGGAGAAAGCCATCGTGATGTTTTTCGTCACCTATCCAAAACAGCCGTACCCGCTGCTCGGGCCTTTTCTGAAGTCCCTTGGTGTTGAGTTAGGGCGGTTGAGCAGCCGCAGTCGTGGCGCAGTCGTGGAAGCCCATCCGGTCAAATCGTTGGATGAACTGCCCCGCATTTGTGCCGAACTGCACGGTAGGACGTTGCGTGCCCTCATAGCTCGTCAAGAGGTGGCCAATGACTGACCCCGTGCTTCTGTTTCGTGATGCTCTTCAAGCCACATTTGGCCCGCTCAATTGGCTGCCCGTGGCCGATGGCATCATTCACCGCTTCCGTGTGCCTGGCGACGAGGCCAGCACTCGATATGGCTGGTATGTTCTTCACTTGGAGGGCATTGCATCGGGTGTGTTCGGGAACTGGAAGGCTGCCAGCGCTTGGCACCACTGGAGCAGTCGCAAACCTGTCGATCCGATGGAGGCGCAAATAATTGCCCGGCGCACCGAGCAGGCCCGGCGCCATCGTGAAGCCGAGCGGCACCAGCGCCAGCAAGCCGCTGCTATCGTAGCTCGACGGCAGTGGAGCAGTAGCGGCCCGGCGCATCCGCGTCACTCGTATCTAATCGCAAAGGGCTGCCAGCCTTACGGCCTGCGACAGTCGGGCAGCGTGCTGCTTGTGCCTCTGTACCTGGGGCGGGTGCTGGTGAACCTTCAACGCATCCGATCAGACGGCAGTAAGTGGTTTCTATCTGGTGGTCGCGTGGATGGTGTGTATTCACCCATTAGCACCCCAGAGCCGGGGCAGCCGCTTTACGTCTGCGAAGGCTGGGCAACCGGCGCTACCATCCATGCGGAAACCGGCTTTGCCGTGGCCTGCGCTATGAACGCCGGCAACCTATTGGAAGCGGGGCGTCAACTCCAACGCCTCTACCCTGACAGTCCGCTGATTATCGCTGGCGATGACGACCGTAGAACCGAGGCTGACGGCAAAGGCAACGCTGGCTGGGAAGCTGCTACACGTGCTGCCGTCATGCTGGGCTGTGGGTTGGTGTTGCCGACTTGGAGTGGTGTGGAGCCGCTGAGTCTTTCTGACTTCAACGATCTTGCCAGTTGGAGGGCCGCACAGTGAGCGTGGCTACTGTTTTTCCGCTGATACCGGAAGCTGAAGCACCAGCAATCGAACGCCCTTGTTATCGCGTCTATGACCACGGCATCACCTTGGACGGCGTGAAGTTGCGCCCTGGTGTCTGGAGTCACGGGCAAAGCTTGGATAAAAAGAGTGGCGATTATGTACCGTCCGATGAATGGCTATGTGGGCCTTTGCATGTAGATGCTGTGACTCGCAATGAAGGGCAAGACGGTGACTACGGACGCCTGCTGCGATTTCGCAATGCCGATGGCCGCGAACTTACTTGGGCAATGCCCAATGAGCTACTGGCCGGCAAGCCTGATTCGATATTGTCCGCTCTGTTGGCTAGGGGTCTGGAGGTGGATTACCAGCGCCGCACCAAGGTCTGTCAGTACATTGCTGCGCAATACCCGAAAGAACGCTTTATAGCGGCCACGTCTACCGGCTGGCATAGCCGAACGCTGTTCATCATGCCGCGTCAGAATATCGGCGTGGGTAAGGCGATGTTCCAGAGCGACTTTGCCAATGGTGACGATTACTGCCAAGGAGGCACGTTGGAAGGCTGGCAGGCGGGTATCGGAGCCGTGTGTGCCGGTAACCCGCTGCTTATTCTGAGCGTATGTGCTTCTCTGGCTGGTCCGCTGTTGTACCACGTTCAACGGCAAGGTGGCGGCTTTCATATTGTCGGCGACTCGAGCACCGGTAAGAGTTCCGCCATTCTGGCCGGCGCGTCCGTATGGGGGCACGCCGAGGACTTCAAGCGTACTTGGCGCGCGACTGGGAACGGACTGGAGGGCATTGCAAGCC
This sequence comes from Pseudomonas palmensis, assembly GCF_049942755.1. Taxonomy (NCBI): domain Bacteria; kingdom Pseudomonadati; phylum Pseudomonadota; class Gammaproteobacteria; order Pseudomonadales; family Pseudomonadaceae; genus Pseudomonas; species Pseudomonas palmensis. The sequence goes on along the minus strand of NZ_CP187958.1, from coordinate 1,923,924 downwards.
AGCGCAATGACACGCTGCTGGCGCTTGATGAGATAGGCGAAGCCGACCCACGTGAGATAGGCGCCGTTATCTACGCAATCGCAAACGGAACCGGCAAGACCAGAGCCAGTCGCAACGGTTCGGCACGGGCTGCAAGGCGATGGCGTGTCATGCTGTTTTCATCCGGCGAACTGGGGCTATCTGCACTGATGGCCGGAGGGGGCAAACGTAGCCGAGTAGGGCAGGAAATTCGCCTATTGGACATACCCGCACGCCGCACATATGGCGCATGGGACAACTTGCACGGCATGACAGGAGGCCGAGAGTTCTCCGACGCCATCCAACACACCAGCGTGGCCCATTACGGGCACGCCGGGCCGCAGTTCATCCGCAAGCTGCTGGAAGTTGACGTGCTAGGTGGACTGCCTGCGCTGTTGGCGCAGTTTTGCGAGCAGTACCCCAGCATCAACGGGCAGGAAAGCCGAGCTGCTGAACGCTTCGCTCTAGTCGCGATGGCCGGTGAGCTGGCTATCAGTTTCGGCATCCTACCCCTGGCGGCTGGAGCCGCCCGTGAAGCCATGCTGGAACTGTTCGACGTGTGGCGCGCTGGGCGTGGTGATGGCCCAAGTGAAGACCGGCAGATATTGCGGGCCATTGCTGACTTCATCGCCCGTCACGGTGCCAGCCGTTTCCAGAGCGCGGCTAAGGGGAGCGAGCCTGTTCGAGATCGTGTTGGCTTATGGGATAACGCAGAAAATGGTGACCGCCTGTACCTGTTCAGTCGGTCTGGTCTGGAGGAGGCTACCAAAGGGTACGACATGGGGCGCGTAATACTGGCGCTGGATTCTGCCGGTGCCATTGCCAAGCGGGAGCACGGCAAACATCAAGCACAGAGGCGACTGCCAGAGGGTGGAAAGGATCGTTTCTACTGGATCTCGCCCGAACGGCTTGCGTGCGTTGGCTGACGGCATATTTGTGTGGGGTACGGAGGGTACACGAGGTACACCATAGTGCCCGGAGCTTTCGGCTGTACCACCGGTCAATAGGGTGTGGCGTGCATGTGGTACAAGCATGTCAATTTGTACCACCTGTACCTTCCAGTGCAGATGCATGGAGTACAGCTACAGGCTGTGCCATAGCTGGTTGTCACCCTTGTACCACCTGTATCTCCGGAAAAAGAAGGGAGTGACTTGGGCGGACTTTTACTCCAACTGCTCTGAACGAAATGCATCCGAGCTCGCCCATGCTGCGTTGAAAACGGGCCTTCGCTCGAATACATTTCGTACAGAGCATAGTCCCCACGCCAAAAATACGGCACATATTTTGTTGACTACAGCCGTTGAGGAGACCGGAAATACAGCGGACTCGACAATTTCGTTAGCAGTGGCATTATGCCCATTCAGACAAATAGTGGCTCAGCGCACAACCATGACACCTAGGCTTCCCGCTGATCCAACCTGATGACTTGGAATTTATGAACTGCACAGGGCAGTACAAGGAAAGTAGCAATGCAGAAGAACGTAACTTCAATAAGTAAGCTGGAGATTGAAAGGTTTCGTGCCCTGTCAAACATTAGTATAGATTTTGGGCAACGCATAACTGTCATATGTGGGAAGAATGGTACGGCAAAATCTTCTATCCTAGGGATTGTCGCTCAAATATTTAGTTTTAGCACTGACTACGTCAAAAAAACCAAGCTCCCCCACACAACTCTTACTGGGTCGCCATATAAGTCATTTCCTGGAGAGCATTTTAGGCTATCTAAAGCATACGATGTGACGGGCTCCATGAAAACCACGATACATTTATATGATGGTTACACGAACCAGCAAGCGACAATGCAGCTTCGTATATATGATTATAAAGATAGGCCTGATCCACGTCCTGTTGTTCGAAACAACAGAACAATCCCCGGCGCGAATACTAGTAGGAACCCAACGCACCCGGTGATCTATCTCAGCCTCAAAAGACTTACACCGATTACGCAACGTGATGGTTATGAACCTTATGACCTACAATACCTAAATGACAATATTGCCGACTTTATCTCGCTAAACCAAGAGTTACTCAACAAAAAGGGTATAAGTCGAGCGACTGCAACCACAGGGAATATCAAATCTGCGGCAGCGTTTGGAGAAAATTACGATCAGGATGCCGTCTCAGCTGGAGAAGATAATGCCGGGCAACTGCTGCTGGCATTGCTATCGTTCAAGAAATTGAAGGATGAGTATGCTGATTACAAGGGTGGCATACTTCTAATCGATGAAGCCGACGCCGGGCTCTTTCCAGCCGCACAGTTAGCACTAATAAAAATACTTACAAGAGAAGCAAAAAATCTCAATATACAAGTGATCATGACCACGCACTCACCGCTTATAATTGAGGAGATTTACAGGCTTTCAAATCTGGATCGTAAAAGTTATAAGACGATATATCTAAGCGACACTCACGGGCCTATCGAAAGGCGTGAAAATATTTCTTGGGCAGAGATATATTCTGACATACTTACTAAGACCATTGAGGTCGATGATGATAAGTATCTTCCGAAAATAAACGTTTACTATGAGGATCGCGAGGCGGTGGATTTTTTTGACGCCATCGTCACTAAACGCCCTTTGCGGAAAATTATATCGCCACTGAAGGAGGTAAACCTTGGATGCAAGTCCTACCTTTCTTTAATTGACCATAAAATTCCGGAGTTCTTTTCAAAAAGCATCATCGTACTGGATGCGGACGCTCACGGTGCTGATGTTAACCCTACTGTGGCACTCCTCCCCGGAGCGCTTCCTCCAGATCAATTGCTATTTGAGTTTCTTTATAATCTTCCAGACAGTGACCCTTATTGGAAAAACAAAATAAAGTTCACCAAGCCGGTGTTCAGAAAAGCTGCCGTGGCCTTGACAAGAAGGCTGAACTTGACAGCGCCCGTAATTAATCTTTTGGATGAAATCACAAAAGATAGCTTAATTAAAAACCAAGCCCCGATTCGTGAATCGTTCAAGAATTTCTATAAAGATGCTGAGATTCAAAAAGCAATTCATGGTAAGGCGGAGTACAACCCATTCAGAGCATGGGCGCGTGCAAACAAACAAGAATGCGAAAAATTTTTAGATGGCCTGACCTCGAAGATAAAGGCCGTGATGATTAAGGGGCACGGTGTAGATAGCGCGATGCTCGCATATTTAGACGAGTGACTTTGTCTAGTGAGTGATCAAATGCCTCGGGTAGTGTATAATCGGAAAATTAACTTAAAGAACTGTGCTAGCCATGTCCATTGCCCCTTCATTTGTGACCCCGCTTAGATACCCTGGAGGTAAGGGGCGGCTAGGTGCTTGGTTAGCCGAGTTAGTTAAGCATAACAACTTTAAGGATCGGCAGTACATTGAGCCCTACGCAGGTGGCGCGGGGGCAGCAGTGTATTTGCTGCTTAACAATTTTATTGACCGCATACTAATTAACGACGTTGACGTAGGTGTGTATGCGTTCTGGTGGTCTGTATTTAATGATACGGAAAAACTAGTAAGCCTAATAAATGAAACCCCGATAACGATTGACACCTGGGAAGAGCAAAAGTCTGCAATGCTGCTAGGAGACACCTCCGATCTAGTCAAATTGGGGTTTGCGACATTTTTTCTCAATAGGACAAATAGGTCCGGTATCATTCGAGGTGGAGTGATTGGCGGCAAGGCTCAAAGTGGCTATTACAAGTTAGATGCCAGATTTAACAAGGCCGGACTTGTTGCGCGAATTGAGTCCTTGGCACAGCTTCGGGAAAGAGTAAAAGTTTCTAATGTCGATGCTATAGAGCTAATTGATGACGAAGATTTGGCAGCGGAATCTATATATTATCTAGATCCTCCGTACTACAAAAAGGGTGCGCAGTTGTATAGAAACCACTACAGGCCAAGCGATCATCTTGAGATTTCACAGTCTGTTGCTGCACTTAAAGCCCCTTGGGTTGTGACATATGATAATTGCGTGGAGATTTGTGAACTATACAAAGCTCATAGTATGCGCGAACTCTCATTTCACTACTCCACACATTTGTCCAGGCCTATTGCAAAAGAGGTCATGTTTTTTGGAAATCTTGAAACCCATGCTGAGCCAAGCATGCGCCGTTGACCTGATAAAATTTAGTCATAAAAAGATGAAGCGTACTCACAAGAGTTAATCATCCATGATCAGCAACGAAGATATTGGCAAGGTACTTAAAAAAATAGAAGCGGACCATGATGTAGTCGTAATTATGGCTATTGAGGCTGGCAGCCGTGCCTACGGATTATCCTCGATCAATAGCGATTATGATGTTCGATTTGTGTACGCTCATAAAGAAGACTGGTATCTTTCAATTTCTCTTGAGGAACAGGCTGACCACATAGACTTCTCAACCTTGGACGGTTTGGATTTACATGGCTGGGACTTACGCAAAGCACTGAGACTATTTTGGAAGTCTAATTCATCATTTGTCGAATGGCTTCAGTCTGATTTGATCTACCTAGAAAAAACGCACTTTCGTTCGCAAGCCAAACGCTTGCTCGCAGATATCTATTCTATCGGAATAGGTATCCATCATTACCAGGGTCTAGCGAAGCGTAATTTTAAGAGGATGGCCGCAGATACGTTAGACTCAAAATTGATGTTGAGCTCTTTGAGACCGCTCCTGACTGCCTTGTGGATGTCGAAGTATCAAAAACCGGCACCTGTGCGTTTAAGCTACTTGCTCTCCACTCTGACAATAAGTCCTGAGGTACAGTCAGATATCAATAGTCTTGTAGAGCGTAAATGTCGTGACGCAATCTTAACGGATAGATCTGAATTCGTTAGATTGTATGAGTTTATTGAAAGCACACTTGCCGCGCCCGAGCTGACTCATATTCAGAAAATTAGTCGGGACAACAATGCGCATCTGCTGTCGAATCTTTTTAGGCAAACATTATCTGAAGCCTGGGCCGAGCCTTATTAGGCGCTATACGAAAAGCCTTGATACTCGGTGACGCTGCGTTGAGAAAGGCCTCGGAATGCTCATTTACCATCCATAAACTCTTCTTCTCGGCTGTTTTCGCCTTGTCTGACCTTCGTCTCAAGGCTTTTCATACAGAGCCTAGAGCGTGATCGGCAGGCTCATCCAAGCCCCTTTTATTCGGCGCCAGAAGCGGCTCGGGTTGCGCGTACTGCGGTTGAGTCGATCATCCAGGTTTGCACACCGATCAAGCCTGGCTGATTCAATCTCAGGTGCAAGCGCTGAGCATCTGATCGAATGCCCCCGAGCTTCGCTAGCCCCTAAACCGCTGATAAACCGTTGTCCCGGCATATCTCGTCAGGCAGCACCTGAGCAGAGCACCCAGAGCACGCCATCGAGCATCAGGCGGTCGCTCAGGCGGGGCCGCCCCGGCAAGGGATTTCGGTGAAGAGACCAGTCTCCGCAACCCAAGCCTCATCCGAGAGTTCGTAACGCTTTGCCATCATAGGGTTTCTTTCCACAATGCCTTACCCGGAGCTTAAATTAAAACGGTAAAAGCCCAGCACCCATCTCAATAAAGCAGCTTGGCCTAGTGGTACGAACGCTGGGATGCCGATCTACACCAAGAAGTTTTTACCCCATCACCTCTCAGATACCCCAAGGATTAGGCTGTAAAAAAGAAGAAATTGGGGCGCCTCGATATACATATTTGTGCTTCTTCTCGCCGAAGGGAATTTCATGATAAACCACGCCCCCCCTACAGCTAATGATTTTGTTCTGAATATCCCGCATGATTGGTCCAATCTGATGCGGTTCGCAATACACTCTGCTACCCGAGCCAAAACCAAAGCTTTTCAGATGCAATACACGCCATGAATCACCGTCATATATTGTTGCATCAATGTATTTCGTCCTCCCCGGCCCAGGATGAACTGCAACATCACCAACGTTTGGAAATAATACTTTCGCAGAGTGAGCAGCTCCTGATAGTACAATTTGACTGGGGGGCTTCGACATAAATTAAGCATCCTCGCTATTCTAGTGAACTAACTCAAAGTTAGTGAACGGACGTGGAGTATTCAGAAAGGTCTCCACATCAGCTTCCATACCCAGACGCAAATCCTTTGCTCCTTCAGTGCAGAGCCACAAATCCGCGATGGCTGAAGGATTGAAAGCGGCAAGGCCAGCATCAAGACTACAAATTTGTTAGCAGCACGTCCATACGCCTCAGTAGTGTCGCAACGCTCCCTGACCCACAAAGCTCGACGCCTTTCATGGCTATCTGCACGAGCGAGTCCAGCAGGATCACCGGCTCTGGCTGCTCGCTACCGTGCTGTTACGTGAATTCGTGAGCGCGGTTATGACGGTGGTGCTTCCCAACTGCGCACCTGGCTGGCCAGAGTCAAGCGCTGCCAAGCGCGACGATGGCTCGGTCATACGGTTCGAAACCGAGCCTAGGCTCTGTACGAAAAGAGATGTCGCAAACACCGCACGGAACAAGCCAGCGAGACCATGGCGGCATAGCTTTTCGCGAGCTTGTCGAAGCGTGTCACGATCCGACGGTTCTCTTTTAACCAGCCAAACATGCGCTCGATGATGTTGCGCTGTCGATACTTGGGCCGATCAAACAGTCTGGGTAAGCCAGGCTTGGGCTTGCGCTTCATCGAGCGCATCGGAATGACGGGCTGCATTCGATATTGGTCGCAGTAGCGGCGCAGCGCTTCGGCGTCGTAGCCCGTGTCGGCAAGCAACCACTTGCAGCGTTTACGCGGGCGGCCACGTTGACTTGATGGAATGCTTACTTCGTCCAGCAGTGGTTGTGCGTAGCTGATGTCGCTGGCTTGACCGCCAGAGAGAAGGAAGCGCAACGGTGTCCCGTTGGCGTCGCAGAGCATGTGGATTTTGGTTGTCAGGCCACCGCGACTGCGGCCTAGAGCGTGATCGGCAGGCTCGTCAGGCCCCCTTTTTTCCCGGCGCCAGAAGAGGCTCGGGTTGCGCGTACCGCGGTTGAGTCGATCATCCAGGTTTGCACATCGATCAAGCCTTGCTCATTCAATCTCAGGTGCAAGCGTTTGAGCATCTGATCGAATGTCCCTTGATTTCTCCAGCCCCGAAACCGTTGATAGACCGTTGACCACGGGCCAAAGCGATCCGGCATATCTCGCCACGCAGCCCCTGAGCAGAGTAACCAGAGCACGCCATCGAGCATCAGGCGGTCGCTCAGCCGGGGCCGCCCCCGGCCATGGGTTTCGGTGAAGAGATCAGCGACCACAACCCAAGCCTCATCCGAGAGTTCGTAACTCTTTGCCATCACAGAATTCCTTTCCGTTGATGGCGGGGGACTCTACAAAATCTAAGCTTCCCAGGGGCGCCGATTGGGTTTCTCGGTATTTCGTACAGAGCCTAGCAAGCTACTTTCAAACGTTTTACTCGGGGGAGGGTAGTGCACGACTCCAAAGGAACTGGACGGTCGAGGTATTAAGCCCGAGCTTTCTTGCCGTGGCTGCTTGCGTTAGGCCCTCCGCTTTGCATGCTAAAACGAGAGTCAGCTTTTCAAGATCAGCAGGGCGGTTTGGGCTACGTTTTGCAAGTTTGCCGCCTACCAGCTGTGCACGGATCGCCTGCATACCAACGCTGCCCTCAATCAGGCGGACTTCTTCACAAGCACGTTCCAATCGGTCTTGAGGGGATTCGGAGTCACGCGCCGACAGTGTTAGAGCTAGCAAGGTGAGAGGGGAAAGGTTGAGCGCATCGGCAAGCTCGTCGAGCTTGTCTAGGGTGATGCTTGAGGCTCCGTTTTCGAGTTTGCCCAGATAGGTACGCGAAGCTGCGTCTGCCAGGTTTTCCTGGGTACGGTGCTGGGCGCTTCGCACAGATCGAAGCACAGCAGCAAATGCCGGCTTAAGCGACATAATTGCCTCCCCCTGAAAAGGGAAGGATCAGGCCATGTTGCCATGACCAGTTACACACCGTATAGTTTTCGTAAATGGTTGTCTTGACCAAGACGCACCGGAAGCGAGAGTGCTCGGTCTCAGCTCCCCTGCGCATCTCCATGGATGGAATACGAATGGGCACCCAGCGCCAGACTGACCTCCCACCGGTAGCGACGCGGCGATCCACAACAATGTTCGGGATCAGCCGCTCGCGCGTGGGATGTCTTTGTGTGCTATTCGATGGAGGTCCGTCATATCCTGAAATGATTGACGCGCTTCAGACGATGCGTGATGAGTATGGGTATCTCGTCAAGCGAGGTGAAAAGCTAACGGCGCCCGAATGGCTTCACCGGATGAATGCAAGTGGCGGCGTGCTTACATCGGCTCAGCTAACCGCCGTCGAAACACTGATGGGCTGAGCAGCCAGTTACACCTAGGTTCGTACGCTTGTTGATCCCTCTCCTAGCCCTGGCTTTAAGGTGATATGGCTGATGCAGAGCATCACGATCCTCATCGTCTCGCCCCTTCAACGATCAAGGCTTTGGCATTGGTCGAAGCTAATGAACACGCGAGGTGATCACCGCCCACACAAGTCGGCACCGCTTATATGTGGGCTTGCTGTAGGCATCGCTAAGGTGCTGTTGCAATAGCGCTCGTTCTCGTAGCGTTCTCTGGCCTTAGGAGCTTTAACGCTCTGGTGTTGTTGAAGCTTAAATCCATGAGGGTGAGGATTGACGCTTTCTCCAGTTCTGAGAGCTCTTAGCCATTTGGATGCCCTATTCAGCCAGCTTTGAGCTGGCAGCGTCTCTCCACATCTGTGCCGAAGGCAGTTGCGCTTTTAGACTGACTGGTCGTGGGCAGGGGGGGCGTTCCGCGTATATCAGGACCGAGAGGCCTAGGCCTGTACTTGGAGAGTTGGCTTGCGGAGTGATGGAGGCCTGATACGAATATGAGGAAAATTCAGCCTATCCAGGGGACCCTATTTCCACTCTGCTGCTAGCCCGGTGCTAGCCCGCCTCAGAATAAAAAAAGGCTCACATTGCTGTGAGCCTTTATTTATATGGTGCCGGCACCAGGAGTCGAACCCGGGACCTACTGATTACAAGTCAGTTGCTCTACCAACTGAGCTATACCGGCATAGGGGCGCTATTATAGCGATCGGTTTGGTTCTGTAAACCACTTCCGCTCAATCTTGCGCAAGGCCACGGTTCACGTGGCCTGCAGCCCTTCTACTACCACCCGCGATGCAGGCTTTCGGCCGTCGGTTCGGCCTTGGCCGGGTCGAACAGCATCGGCTTCTGTTCATGGCAGCCACGCTTGCCGCATTTCACGTAGCGATGCGGCTGCGCCGGCAGGCCGTTGTCGCCCAGCACCTGCATCTGCGGCATGTCCCAGCCCGCAAGGCTGTCGCCGCGGCTGGCGTGCCCACCGGCACAGCCACCCAGCAGCAGGGCAAAGGCCACCAGGGCGATGGTGTTGAAGGTGTTCATGGTCATTTGTGTTTTCCCGATTGCATCATGTGGCCCGCAAGCCGTCAGTCCTTGTTCAATATCCGGTGAATCGTGCCGCCACAACCCTGGTAGCACTGGTCGTACTCGCGCCCGCAATCACTCGACAGCCCCGCGCTGTAGGGGTAGCTCGGGTAGTAGCAACTGCGCCGCGCATCCTTCTTGCTCTTGCCCTGCTGGCAGTACTGGTAACTGCGCATCTCGGACTGGTACAGGGCCTGGTTGGCGTTGTCCTGCATGCGTGCCAGTTGCCCGCAGTAGTTGCGCTGCTGCGAGCACGCGCTGATGCACTGCATGCCGTGCTGGCTCGGCGGTGGCGAATAGCGATAGGTGTAGCTCGGCCCACAGCCGCCCAGCAGGCCGGCGGCCAGCAGCAGCGCTGCGCGCCAGTGAAAGGTGATGCTCACGAGAGGGTGTTCCTTGTTCAGTCCTCGCTGAATTCCAGCAGGTCTCCCGGCTGGCACTTCAGCGCGCGACACAGCTTCTCCAGGGTCTCGATCTTGAAACCCTTGATCTTGCCGTTCTTCAGCAACGATAAGTTAGCTTCGGTAATGCCAATAATCTCGGCCAGGTCCTTGGAACGGATCTTGTTCCGGGCCATCACGACGTCGAGCCTGATGATTATCGGCATGGGGCTAGGCTAGACATAACAGTTGTGTTCATCGCTGATGGTCTTGGCGTCACGCATGAGGAGGGAGAAGGCACACAGCAATATGCCCTTCATGATCTCGTAAACCGCCGCGGATGATACACCGATCCCCACGCTGAAGCTCCTTTCGCCTGGCGGCAGGTCGATGCAGAAGGCCAGGCCCTGCAAGGTGGCGATCACCGGCCACAGCAACGGCAGGCCGATGCACAGCAGGCCCACCCACCACAGCAGCTTGATGTTGGAGGCCGTCCACGTCTGCCCGCGTGACAGGCGGATGAAGAACAGGCCGGTGAGGTACAGGGCCAGTACCGACAGGCTGGCCGGGATCATGTCCAGGGTGATGACCAGTGCCTGGGCCAGGACGCTGGGCTGGAAGCCCGGCGCCACCAGCAGGGGCATCTGGTCGGCGAAGCTTTGCAGGTAGGCGGCCAGCACGTCGTGCCGGTCGAAAAGCCAGAACCAGGCATTGCAGCCAAATTCGGCCAGCGCCGTACCCCACGCCAGCAACGCCGCAAAGGCACCGATTGCACGCAGACGCGAGCGTGCGTAGGCCACTGTTTTGCTGTTCATGGTTTTTCCTTGGTCTGGTTTGAACGGGGCGGATTATTGAGCAAAAATTATCGCAGCACAATAATTAATTTGTGTGGGATGAGGTGGTGTGGCGATTTGACTCGCAGGAGGGCGGGGTCTGCGTTGCGGCCTTCGCGGGTCAAGCCCGCTCCCACAGGGATCGCCGCCAACCTTGTGGGAGCGGGCTTGACCCGCGATTGGGCCTTACAGGCTACGTCGGATTTGGGAATTATAATTTACGCGCCTTGCAGCCACCTTTCAGGGGCTTTCACCAAATAACGAATGATCCGCAGCAAAATTCATTAGGCATTCTCTATCGATTTGACTTCCACAATGCCCTCAGTTAATTTTTTGTGCATTATGTTGAACACTCAAGCGTTGCCGCTCCTCACCTCCCGCCTGGTTTCCCGTGAACGTCACTGGACCGGCGACCTCTAGCGCCACCCTCCCAAACCCCGGCTTTTTTGCTGACGCCCCCGTCAGCCCCTCGCGTTTTTTGTAATGCCCATGGGAGGGCACCATGCGTTCCTGGATCTATCTGTTCATCGCCATCGTGGCCGAAGTGATCGGCACCACGTCGATGAAATTCGCCGCCGATCATTCGCCGATTCTCGGTCACGCCCTCATGTACGCCATGATCGGCCTGTCCTACGGCTTCCTCGCGCTCGCCGTGAAGCGCGTGCCGCTGGGTGTGGCCTACGCCCTGTGGGAAGGCATCGGCATCGTGCTGATCACCGTGGTCAGCGTCACCTGGCTGGGTGAAAGCATCGGCCTGCTCAAGGCCCTGGGCCTGGGCGTGATGATCGCGGGTATCCTGCTGATCAAGTCCGGTACCCGCAGTGCCCGCCGTGAAACCACCGGGGAGGCCCTGCCATGCTGAGCCTGCAAGTGATCCCCTTTGCCTGGCTGGCACTGGCCATCGTGCTCGAGGTGCTCGCCAACCTGCTGCTCAAGTACTCCGACGGCCTGCGCAAGCGCTGGGTCGCGGCGGCGTCGATCGTCTGCGTGCTGGCTGCCTTCACGGCGCTGGCCCAGGCGGTCAAGGACATCCCCCTGTCGATGGCCTACGCCATCTGGGGCGGCTTCGGCATTCTTGCCACCGTGGCCATGGGCTGGGCCCTGTTCGGCCAGCGCCTGGCCGGCCGCGGCTGGCTTGGCCTGCTGCTTCTGCTGGGCGGCATGGGCCTGCTGAAACTGGCCTGATCGCAGCCCTTAGAGCCATTCGCGAAAATGCTTATGCACAAGCTGCATGCCAACTCGGCGCGTAGTGCATCGCCAGTGGCCAGCCCGTTCGTCTTTGCGCAAATGGCTGTTTTTGCTCAGGTTTAGAAGGTGAACAAAAAATGACCAGCTGTCGCCAGCCCTTGTCGGGCGGCTTTTTCAGCGATTCATCAAAATGTTGCGCACAGACTTATCCACAGGTTTGCGCGTCAACCGCGCTCTGCCAAAAGCATCAGATTCCGAGGCGTGAGAGGGTAGGGGCAGAAGCTGCCCAGGCGCACCTCGAAGCCCTGTTCGCCCAGGTACAGTGCGCGATCCAACACCAGCCATAGCTCCAGCGGACGGCGGAACAGGTTGCGCACCTGTTCAAGGTTGCGCACCCGGGCCAGTCGCGCCCAGCCAGCCTGTTCCAGTGCCGCCCAGTCGGGCGCACCCGTCACCTGCAGCCCCTTGAGTTCGGCCAGGTCCTGGCAGTACTGGGCGAAGGGCTTGTGCAGCCAGTGGCTGGGCAGCGAAGGGGTGGGCAGGTAGCTGTCGCAGCCGCGTACCTCGCGCTGCAGCAGGTCGAAGCCCAGGCGCCGCGCCATCGACGCGTCACGCTGGCGGCGCACGCGGTTGCCGGCGGTGACGGTTTCGCTCAGCGGCAGGCCCAGGTCGTCGACCGACAGGCTCAACGTCGAAGCTTGAGCGGCTGTGGATAACGCTTGGTAGTGCGCTGCGCTGATACGGTTGTAGCAGCACGGCGCAATCGCCAGCTGACGGCAGCCGCCAGCGCTGGCCAGTTGCATCAGGCGCACGTGCAGGTCGCCGCAGGCATGCAGCGCAACGGCGGTGTGCTGGCTGCCCAGCTGGGTGGCGGCATCGGCGGCCATCACGTCCTGCAGGCGATGCTCCGCAGGCAAGCGGTGGTGCTGGCTGAGCTGTTCGCCGGCCAACACCAGCGCCGGGTCGTATTCCAGGCAGGTCAGTTGCTGCGCCGGGCCCAGCAGGCGCCGGCCCAGATGCCCCTTGCCCGCACACCAGTCCAGCCAGTGCGTGGGCTGGCGGGCAAAATCAAGGCGCCCGGCAAAGGCCTCGATCTGCTGCCATTTGCGCCCTGGCACGTCCACGTTCAGGCGCGGGTTGGCAGGGGCCAGCTCGATTGTGGATAACTCGCCCACCGCCGACAGCGCCTGACACTGCGCGGCCAGCTGTGGATACGGTGCGGGGGCGTTTTCAGGCGGGGTGTCGGCCTCGCTCAGCGGCCGCTGACGCAGCCAGTGGCTCAGGGCGGGGTGCTCGCGCTCCCACGGCAGGTGCAGCTGGGTAAACGGCCGCGGCCGCCACAGGCCCTGGTGCTCCAGCAAAAAGCTGTTAAGGGCCTGGAAGCGGCTATGCAGTGGCTCGCCCTGCAGTACCTCAGCGGCCCTGGCAGGCATCGACCCGCAACCAGCGCTCGAGCACCTTGAAGCCCTGCACCAGCAGGAACGAGATCAGCAGGTAGAACAGGCCGGCGGCAAAGAAGATCTCCACCGGCAGGTAGGTGCGCGCGATGATCGTGCGTGCCATGCCGGTCAGTTCCAGCAGGGTCACGGTACTGGCCAGGGCGCTGGCCTTGAGCATCAGGATCACTTCGTTGCTGTAGGCCGGCAGGCCGATGCGCGCCGCGCGCGGCAGCATGATGTAGAACAGCGCCTTGGCCCGGGACATGCCCAGCGCCCGCGCCGCCTCGATCTCCCCGCGCGGGATGGCCTGCAGCGCGCCCCTCAGGATCTCGGCGATGTAGGCGGCGGTGTGCAGGGTCATGGTCAGCACGGTGCACCAGAACGGATCGCGCAGGTACGGCCACAGGGCGCTGTTGCGCACGATCTCGAACTGCGCCATGCCGTAGTACACCAGAAATAGCTGCACCAGCAGCGGCGTGCCACGAAAGAAGAAGATGTAGCCATACGGCAGCGCGCGCACATACCAGTGGCGCGAGGAGCGGGCGATGCCCAGCGGGATGGCCAGGATCAGCCCGGCGATGACCGCGATGGCCACCAGCTCCAGGGTCAGGGTCGCGCCCTGGGCCAGGCGTGGCAGCCACTTGATGATCACTTCCCAGTTCATTGGTTGGCCCTCGCGAAGCCGCGTGCGGCGCGTTTTTCCAGGAAGTGCATGCCGATCATCGCAAGGATGGTCAGGCCCAGGTAGATGATTGCCGCCACCATGTAGAAGGTGAACGGCTGCTTGGTGACGGTCACGGCCACCTGTGAGTGGCGCATGATCTCTTCAAGGCCGATCACCGACACCAGCGCGGTGTCCTTCATCAGGATCATGAACAGGTTGCCCAGGCCGGGCAGGGCGATGCGCCACATCTGCGGCAGGATCAGCCGCGAGAAGATCCGCGCCTTGGACAGGCCTAGGGCCAGGCCCGCTTCGCGGTGGCCTTTGGGGATGGCCAGGATCGCGCCACGGAACACTTCGGTGGCATAGGCACCGAAGCACAGGCCCAGAGCGATCACGCCGGCAGAAAAGGCGCTCAGCTCAAGGCCGGGAATATTCAGGAGGTCGCCCAGCTTGCTCATCAGGCTGACGGTGCCGAAGTAGATCAGCAACACCCACAGCAGCTCGGGCACGCCGCGCACCAGGGTCGAGTAGAAACCGCCAAGCCACTGCAGCGGCTTGTACGGCGAGGTCTTGGCCAGGGCGCCGAGCAACCCCAGCACCAGCCCCAGGCACAGGGCCGACAGCGCCAGTTGCACGGTCATCAGGGTGCCAGCCGCCAGGGCCGGACCGAATCCGTAGAGATCAATATTCATGGGCAGGCTTGTTCAGGGACGGGCACCGCCGCAGGGGCGGTGCCGGTCGGGCGAATCAATAGATGCTGAAAGGGAAGTACTTGTCGTTGATCTTCTTGTAGGTGCCGTCGGCAACGATTTCCTTGAGGGCGGCGTTCAGCCTGTCGCGCAGCTGGGTGTCACCCTTGCGCACGGCAATGCCGACCTTGTCGCTCTCGTTGACCGGGTCGCCCTTGAACTCGTAGTTCTTGCCGGCATCGGACTTGAGCCAGTCGTAGTTGGCGTACTTGTCGGCCAGGATGGCGTCCAGGCGGCCGGAGGTCAGGTCCAGGTAGGCGTTTTCCTGGCCGTCGTACAGGTTGACCTTGAAGTCGCCGTCCATGCCGCCGTTGTCGTCCAGCCAGGTTGCGGCCTGGGTGGCGCGCTGGGTGCCGATGGTCTTGCCCTTGAGCGAGGCGCGGTCGGTCTTGAAGTCGACGTTTTTCGGGGCGATGAACTGCTGCTTGTTGGAGTAGTACGGGTCGGTGAAGTCAACGGCCTGCTTGCGCTCGTCGGTGATCGACAGCGACGAGATCAGGAAGTCGAATTTCTTGGCGTTCAGAGCCGGGATGATGCCGTCCCAGTCGGAGGTGACCACTTCGCATTCGACCTTCATCTTGGCGCACAGGGCGTCGCCGATGTCCTTGTCGAAGCCTACGACCTGGCCGCTGGCATCCTTGTTGTTGAAGGGCGGGTAGGCCGCTTCGATGCCCATTTTCAGCTTTTCGGCGGCCATGGCGTTGGCCGAGAACACCAGGGTGGCGGCAGCGGCCAGGAGGAATTTCTTGTAGTTCTGCATGCGTGTTGCTCCGTTAGCGGTTGCTGGACATGAATTGTTTACAACGCGCCGAGTTCGGGTTTTCGAAAACCTGCTGCGGCGATCCTTGCTCTTCCACCAGGCCCTGGTGCAGGAAGATGACTTCACTGGACACCTGCCGGGCGAAGCTCATTTCATGGGTAACCAGTAGCATGGTACGGCCTTCTTCGGCCAGCGCGCGGATCACGTTGAGCACTTCCTGGACCATTTCCGGGTCCAGCGCCGAGGTGGGCTCGTCGAACAGAATGACCTTCGGCTTCATCGCCAGGGTGCGCGCAATGGCGGCACGCTGCTGCTGGCCGCCGGAGAGTTCGGCCGGGTAGCTGTGGCGCTTGTTGTGGATGCCGACCTTGTCCAGCAGCGCCTCGGCGTGCTCGATGGCCTCGGCCTTGCTCTGGCCGAGCACCCGGCGCGGCGCCTCGATGATGTTGTCGAGCACGCTCATGTGCGGCCACAGGTTGAAGTTCTGGAACACGAAGCCGATCTCGCTGCGCAGGCGGTTGATCTGCCTGTTGTCGGCGGCGACCAGTTCGCCGTTCTTGCCGGCCTTGAGCCTGAGCTCTTCACCGGCGACCAGGATCTGGCCTTCGTGGGGGTTTTCCAGCAGGTTGATGCAGCGCAGCAAGGTGGACTTGCCGGAACCGGACGACCCCAGGATCGAAATCACGTCGCCGTCGCGGGCGGTCAGCGAAATGCCCTTGAGAATCTCCTGCGCGCCGTAGCGCTTGTGCAGGTTGCGGATTTCCAGCGCGGGCGTGGCCTGGGCCATGTGCGGTCCTCTTGAGTTCTGGTGCGTGCCTGCTGTTGTCGGCCTTCCTGGCGAGGCGCAACGCTAGCATAGCGCTCGAACGACAGCCAACAACGGCGGGCGGGGCGAAGGGCCTGTGGGCTGGTGGGTGTCGCATCGATGCAGCGGACTGTCGCGCGGATGACCGCGCGCCCCATTTCCACGGGCCGTAGCCGTGATGAAAAAAGGCGCGATGGTGCCAGTTTTGGCCGATGCTGGAAAGCCGTTTTTGACCGGTTGCACAGCATCCGGGGGTTTTGCCGGCCCTGGGCTGCGGCGCAGCCCGGGTCGTTGCTCAACCGAATTTCTTCTGCTTGGAGACGATCTCCGACGCCTGCACATAGGCGTCCTGGAACTCGTCGCTCTCCAGCCACTGCATCGCTTGGGCCTCTTCGGTGCCGTCCAGCCAGTGGCGGTAGGCGCAGAACACCTTGCAGATGTAGTCGGTGGAGTGTTCTTCCTTGTGCCCCTTGAGCACCAGGGCCAGCAGCGGGTCGACCAGGAACACGGCAATCATCGAGGCCAGGCCGGTGTCCTGGGCCTGTTTCATCTTTTCGAACAGCGCGGTGTAGCTGCCCGATTCCATGGCCTTGGTGAACACCTGCTCGACGCTGGCGCTGGCGCTCTCGCCGCTGCTCTTGACCGCCTGGCCGCTGCGTACCATGCGGTTCTCGCGGGCCTTGCTGGCGGCGCGCTTGGCGCGTTTTTGCTGTTTGCTGCTGGAAGCCATTGCGGGTAATCCTTGAAAGAAGGTGATGCGTGGCGCTATTGAACCTCACTCCCTCGGCAAACCCAAGCCTGTGTCGCCGCGTGCAGCAGGGGCGTGCCGCTAGGGCAGCCGCCCGCACAGCGCATTGCCTTCATAGCCGTGCATGATCGGCGCCAGGAACATGAACGGGCCGCAGGCATTGAGGTAGGGGTTCTTGTCGACGCTGTGGGTGGTGTACATCAGCACGCGCTCGTCGCCGAACCTGTCGTGGCCGAACGCGGCTTCGGTGTAGGTCGAGCACACCGGCAGCTTCAGCGGCACGGGCAGCACCACCAGCCACAGGCTGATGCCGCACCATTCCCGGGTGGCTTCGGAACGTTCGGTGCGGGTGATGTGCGGGGTGATATCACGGCCGAGCAGCTGGCGGTAGGTGTCGGTCTTTTCGACGCGGGTCTGGGGCGAGGCGGACTTGAAACCGACGCAACCGTTCAGGCACACCAGCGCAAGCGCCGTCATCACAAGCCTTTTCATCCATGAACCCTGGTAGGCGCCGGCCTGGCCGGCGAAGGTGTCGACCTGGCGAGCACCAAATCGCAGGCAATAAAAAGCCCCAAGGAATCACTTCGCTTGGGGCTTTTCGGTATTAGTGGTGCCCAGAGACGGAATCGAACCGCCGACACGGGGATTTTCAATCCCCTGCTCTACCGACTGAGCTATCTGGGCAACGGGGCGCATTAAAAGCGTTTTTCGGATTTGCGTCAACGACTTTTTGAAAATTTATTAAATTAATTCCGTCGCTTACGAATTTCCGGGGTTATTCGGCAGGCGGCACGTAGCCTTCGGCCTTCTCGTATTCTTCGCCGGAGAAGAACTTGTCCATCTCGCCCTGGAGGTACTTGCGGTCCTCGGCGTTCATCATGTTCAGGCGCTTCTCGTTGATCAGCATGGTCTGTTCCTTCTGCCAGTCGGCCCAGGCCTTCTGCGAGATATGCTCGAAAATGTCCTGGCCCTTGGCGCCGGGATACGGCGGGCGCTCCAGGCCAGGCAGCTCTTCTTTGTACTTGCGGCACATTACGGTGCGGGTCATGACGACTCTCCTGCATTCAATACGTGGGCCGCGCGTTTGAGCAGTTTCTTGACCGGGGCAGCAAGGCCCAGGCGCGGCGGGGTGGCGAGGTTATACCAGAGCCAGTCGGCCTCGGCCACGTGGTCACCCTGGGGGGCCACCGGCACCAGCCAGGGTTGGATCGCCAGCTGGAAGTGGCTGAAGGTGTGGGTCAGGCTGTCCAGCGCCACGGGCTCGCCCAGGTTCACCCCGTGCTGCTCGGCCAGGTGTTGCAGGTCGTCGAGGCTGTCCAGCTCCGGCAGGCTCCACAAGCCGCCCCACAGGCCGCTGGACGGGCGCCGGTACAGCAGGATGGCGCCCTCGTTGTTGGCCAGCAGCGGCATCAGTGTGCTGCGCTGGGGCAGGGTCTTGCGCGGCTTGGGGATCGGGTAGCGGATCTCCTGGCCGAGCATGTGCGCCTCGCAGCCGCGCTCCAGCGGGCACAGCAGGCAACTGGGCTTGCTGCGCGTGCACAGGGTGGCGCCCAGGTCCATCATCGCCTGGGTGTAGTGGTTGACTCGGCTGTGGGGGGTAAAGCGCTCGGCGTTGGCCCACAGCGCCTTGGCCACCTTGGGCTCGCCCGGGTAGCCTTCCTGCGCGGTGTAGCGGGCCAGCACGCGCTTGACGTTGCCGTCCAGGATCGGCGCACGCAGGCCCATGCTGATGCTGGCAATTGCCCCGGCAGTGGACAGGCCGATGCCGGGCAGCTCGGTGAGCTTCTCGACATCGCGCGGGAATTGGCCGGCGTACTGCTCCACCACGATCTTCGCGGTCTTCTGCAGGTTGCGCGCGCGGGTGTAGTAGCCCAGCCCGGTCCACAGGTGCAGCACCTCGTCCTCCGGCGCCGCGGCCAGGGCCTCGACGCTGGGCAGGGCTTGCATGAAGCGCCCGAAGTAGTTGAGCACGGTGCTCACCTGGGTCTGTTGCAGCATGATCTCCGACACCCACACCCGGTACGGGGTGATGCCCTGTTGCCAGGGCAGGTCGTGGCGGCCGTTACGGTCGTACCATTCCAGCACGGCGCTGGAAAACTGCTCGGGATTCATCGTTTGAACAGGCCCTTGAGTGCGTCTTTGAGTTCGGGACTGACCTTGTCACCCAGCTTTTCGTTGAGCTTTTCCTGCAGCTTGTTGCCCAGCGCCTTGCCGGCCAGCTTGCCCAGGCCGTCCTTGTCCACGCGGCAGGCCTTGGCACCCAGCTCCAGCGGGCCACGGCAGCGCAGCGGGAATTCCAGCCCCACGTAGCGCTCGTTGACCTGGCAGGCCGGGTCGGGCATGTCGCGCTTGTCGCCCTCGACGATCACGCCCACGCGGTAGTCCATGCCCAGCACGCGCAGGTCGAGGTCGCCGTGGCCGTTGACGGTCAGGCCCGGGATGCGCACCTTCAGGTCCGGGTTGCTGGCCACGCCGTTGCGCAGCACCAGGCTGCCCTTGAGTTCCTGGAACGGGGTGTCCTTGCCGCGTGGTTCGCCGCTCAGGGCCTTGCGGTTGAGGGTGGCGATGCCCTGGCACAGCTGCTGCTCGAGGTTGGCATTGACCAGCACACCGTTGTTGATGACGAAGCTGGCGTTGCCATTGAGGGTGTCGATCAGCGCCTTCTGGCTGTTGCCGCTGCCGGTCAGGTTGCTGCTCAGGGTCAGCAGGCCCTTGACCGGCGGGGTGTCGGTCTGGCTCTTGATGAAGTGCTCCACCGGTACGCGGTTGACCTGGGTACTCAGGCCGATCTGCGGTACCGCAGGGCGCACGTCGAGGGTGCCCTTGGTAGCGAAGTCGCCGTTGTAGAGGCCGCCCTGCAGGGTGTCCAGGGTAATCAGGCCACCCTGGCCACGGGCCTTGAGCACGGCGTTCTGGATAGGCAGCTGTTCAAGGGTGAGCACGCCGAAGCTCAGGTCTGCCTGCAGGTCGAGTACGCGCAGGCGGTCCACCGGCAGCAGCTTGTCGGTGCTCCAGGCGGTCTTGGTGGGTGCGTCCGGCAGCGGTGTGGTGCCGGC
This sequence comes from Pseudomonas palmensis, assembly GCF_049942755.1. Lineage (NCBI taxonomy): Bacteria > Pseudomonadati > Pseudomonadota > Gammaproteobacteria > Pseudomonadales > Pseudomonadaceae > Pseudomonas > Pseudomonas palmensis. Next base: position 1,903,898 of record NZ_CP187958.1, on the reverse strand, counting down.
TCCGGCCAGCGCGCCGGCTTCGTTCTGCTGCACCTCGGCCTGGCGCGCGGCCTTGGCGCCGGTGGCGGCCTCGCTCTTGGCCGGCAGGTAGCGGTCGGCATTGAACGTGTCGGCTTTTAGCTGCACGCGCAGGGCCTGCTTGGCGAAGTCATCCACCGCCAGGCGGCCGGTGAAGGTGCTGTCGTCGAGCTTCACTGCCAGGTCTTCCAGGGCCAGGCGGGTGGGGCTGCCTTCCAGGCGGCTGACCAGCTCGAACTTGCCCAGGGTGGCGGCATCGGCCATCGGTGGCACTGCCACGCCGACGCTGTCGAGGAACGTGCGCAGGTCGAGCTGGGCGATGGACAGGCCGCCGGTGAGCTTGGGCGTGCTGTTCAGGTCACGCACGTTCAGCTCGCCCAGGGCGCGCAGCTGGTTGGCCGACAGCTTCAGGCCGTTCCATTCGGCAACGTTCGCGGCCATGTCCACCAGCAACTGGCCCTGGGCGGCGAAGGTCATGGTCTTGCCCTGCAGCGGCTCGCCGGAGGCTTCGCCGCTGAGCTTCATGTCTTCGAACTGGTAGCGCTTGAGCGCACGGTCGAAGCGCAGTTCGCCCTTGAGCTCGGTGCGGGCGCGCAGGGCCGGCTGGCCAGCGCTGAAGAAGGCGGTCATGGTCAGCGGAATGTTGACCCCTTCGTGAACCGCGCCGGTGCTCAGCTGGATGCTCTCGGCGCTGAAACTCTGGCCGCTTTGCGCATCGCTGTACTGCACCTTGGCGTTGTTCACGGTGAGGCTGTCGATGTCCAGCTTGACCGGGCGCTCGGCGGCGGCCGGCTTGGCCGGGGCCTCGCCTGGGGCCGGTGCGCCGGCGCTGCCTTCGGCCGGTGCAGCCGGGGTGGCGGCCGGCAGCGGCTTGCCGATGTCTTCCCAGTTGCCGTGGCCGTGTTCGTCGCGGGCCAGGGTCAGGTTAAGGCCCTCGACGCGCACGTCGCTCATCTGCACTTCACGGCGCAGCAGCGGCAGTACGCGCACCGACAGGCCGAGCATCTGCAGGTCGGCGAATGGCACCTTGGGATTGTTGAGCGTGGCGATGCTCGCCTCGTGCAGTTCCAGCCCCAGCCACGGGAACAGGCTCCAGCCGATGTCGCCGTTGAGCGTCAGCTCGACGTGGGCCTTGTCGCGTGCCAGCTGGCGGATCTCGTCTTTGTAGTCGTTGGGATCGAAGAGGTGGGTCAGGGCAAAGCCCAGCGCCACAATGATCAGCAACAACCCGAGTATCACCAGCCCCAGGATTTTGCCGAACGCTTTCATGGGCGAGTCCTTGTAGTCCGATTGTAAAATTCAGCCGCAGAGTATAGCCCCGTGCAGGGCGCGCGGGCGCGGCGCGACCCGGGTTTGGACAGCAACCGGCAGGGCAGTTCCTGACACGGGGGTATCAGTTTTCGCAAAAACCACAGTATCAGCCTAATTTCAGCGAGTGCGGCGAATGGTACTCTCTCGCGCCTCCACGGTCCCGTTGCGGCCGATTGTCGCGTCAAAGGGCCGGTTGCCAGATAAACGACGTGCTGCCCCAGGCAGCCAAAGTCGCAGGCAGCAGGCCTGGTCGGTGGAGCATCCATATCACGAGGGGAACAACAATGAGCAGCACTACGGTGGGCGGCATCGCCAGTACGCCCGGCTTCCTGTCCAAGGAACGCATTGTCGCCAGGGCCGGTTTCAACCGCTGGCTGGTGCCACCGGCGGCCCTGGCCATTCACCTGTGCATCGGCATGGCCTATGGCTTTTCGGTGTTCTGGCTGCCGCTGTCGCAGGCCATCGGTATCAGTGCGCCGGAGATGAGCTTCGTGGCGCGTCTGTTCACCGCCGAGTGCGACTGGCCAATCTCGATGCTGAGCTGGATCTACACGCTGTTCTTCGTGTTCCTCGGCTGTTCGGCGGCCATCTGGGGCGGCTGGCTGGAGCATGCCGGGCCGCGCAAGGCCGGGGTGGTCTCGACCCTGTGCTGGTGCGGTGGCCTGCTGATGTCGGCGCTGGGGGTGTACACCCACCAGCTGTGGCTGATGTGGCTGGGCAGTGGCGTGATCGGCGGTATCGGCCTGGGGCTGGGCTACATTTCGCCGGTATCGACGCTGATCAAGTGGTTCCCGGACAAGCGCGGCATGGCCACCGGCATGGCGATCATGGGCTTTGGCGGCGGCGCCATGGTCGGCGCGCCACTGGCGGCGGCGCTGATGAGCCACTTCGCCGGCCCTGACGGGGTGGGCGTGTGGCAGAGCTTCGTGGTGATGGCGCTGATCTACTTCGTGTTCATGCTCGGCGGCGCCCTGGCCTACCGCGTGCCGCCCACCGGCTGGAAGCCCGAAGGCTGGAGCGCGCCGCAGAAAAAGGCCGGCAACGCGATGATCACCCACCGCCACGTGCACGTCAGCGTGGCGTGGAAGACGCCGCAGTTCGCGCTGATCTGGCTGGTGCTGTGCCTTAACGTGTCGGCCGGCATCGGCATTCTGGGCATGGCCTCGCCGCTGCTGCAGGAAGTGTTCGCCGGCAAGCTACTGGGCAACGACCTGAGCTTCAGCCAGCTGGATGCCACGCAACTGGCGCAGATTGCCGCCATTGCCGCCGGCTTCACCGGATTGCTTAGCCTGTTCAACATCGGCGGGCGTTTCTTCTGGGCCTCGTTCTCCGACTACATCGGGCGCAAGAACACCTATTTCGCCTTCTTCGCCCTGGGCGTGGCGCTGTATGCGCTGATCCCGAACATGGGCCACCTGGGCAACATCGCGCTGTTCGTGGCGGCGTTCTGCATCATCCTGTCGATGTACGGTGGCGGCTTCGCCACGGTGCCGGCGTACCTGGCCGATCTGTTCGGCACGCAGATGGTGGGCGCCATTCACGGTCGCCTGCTGACCGCCTGGGCGGCAGCCGGGGTGCTGGGCCCGGTGCTGATCACCTACCTGCGCGAATATCAGCTGGAGATGGGCGTGGAGCGGGCGGCGGCGTATGACATGACCCTGTACATCCTGGCCGGGCTGCTGGCGCTGGGCTTTTTGTGCAACGCGCTGGTGCGGCCGGTGGCCGACAAGTACTTCATGACCGATGCGCAACTGGCGGCCGAACAGGCGCTGGGGCACGACAAGGGCGCCAATGGCAGCACCGTGCTGGAGTGGAAGGCCGCGCCGGGCAGCCGGCCGCTGGTGATTGCCGCGTGGCTGGTGGTGGGCATTCCGCTGGCGTGGGGGGTGTGGGTGACCCTGCAGAAGACAGCGGTGCTGTTCCATTAAAGGCATCGCGGGTCAAGCCCGCTCCTACAAGGATCTCTGCTGACCGTGTGGGAGCGGGCTTGACCCGCGATGAGGCCGGTACTGCTGACGCAAATTCCCCGCCAACTGTCTTCTTCGTTCCAAGCCACGCGTATCTAGGCCTATAATGGACACCTTTTTCGCCCAATGATTTTGCGGAGCTGGTGATGGTCGAACGTACGGCTAGCGTCGAGCGCAATACTCTGGAAACCCAGATCAAGGCCTCGATTAACCTGGATGGCAGCGGCAAGGCCCGATTCGATATCGGTGTGCCTTTCCTCGAACACATGCTCGACCAGATCGCCCGACATGGGCTGATCGATCTGGACATCGAGTGCAAGGGCGACCTGCACATCGACGATCACCATACCGTCGAAGACGTCGGTATCACCCTGGGCCAGGCATTCAACCAGGCCATCGGCGACAAGAAGGGCATCCGCCGCTACGGCCATGCCTACGTGCCGCTGGACGAGGCGCTGTCGCGCGTGGTCATCGACTTCTCCGGCCGCCCGGGCCTGGAGATGCACGTGCCCTTCACCCGCGCCACCGTGGGCGGTTTCGACGTCGACCTGTTCCAGGAATTCTTCCAGGGCTTCGTCAACCACGCCAACGTCTCGCTGCACATCGACAACCTGCGCGGGCACAACACCCACCACCAGATCGAGACCGTGTTCAAGGCCTTCGGCCGCGCACTGCGCATGGCCATCGAGCTGGACGAACGCATGGCCGGCCAGATGCCGTCGACCAAGGGCTGCCTGTAATGCAGACGGTAGCCGTTATCGACTACGGCATGGGCAACCTGCACTCGGTGGCCAAGGCCCTGGAGCACGTGGGCGCCGGCAAGGTGCTGATCACCAGCGATGCTGCGGTGATCCGCGAGGCCGACCGCGTGGTGTTCCCGGGTGTGGGCGCGATCCGCGACTGCATGGCCGAGATTCGCCGCCTGGGCTTCGACAGCCTGGTGCGTGAAGTCAGCCAGGACCGCCCCTTCCTCGGCATCTGCGTGGGCATGCAGGCCCTGCTCGACCACAGCGAAGAGAACGACGGCGTCGATTGCATCGGCCTGTTCCCGGGCAATGTGCGCTTCTTCGGCAAGGGCCTGCACGAGGACGGCGAGCACCTTAAGGTGCCGCACATGGGCTGGAACGAAGTGTCCCAGGCCATCGACCACCCGCTGTGGCACGACATCCCCGACCGTGCGCGCTTCTACTTCGTGCACAGCTACTACATCACCGCCGCCAACGCGGCGCAGGTGGCGGGCAGTGGTCACTATGGCGTCGACTTTGCCGCCGCGCTGGCCGACGGCTCGCGCTTTGCCGTGCAGTTCCACCCGGAGAAGAGCCATACCCATGGCCTGCAGCTGCTGCAGAACTTCGCCGGCTGGGATGGTCGCCGGTAATGGGCAAGTCCCGCGCCAAGCGGCCGATCCTCACCCTCGCGCCTGAAGAAGAGCGCGAGGCGCTGGCCAAGCTCAAGCGTTTTCTCGAAGACCGCTTCGAGCTTGAGCTGGGTTCGTTCGAGGTGGCTGAAGTGCTGGAGCTGTTCAGCCAGGAGATTGCACCGCATTACTACAACAGGGCGATTTTCGATGTGCAGGCGCACCTCAAAGAGAGGTTCGAAAGCATTGAAAGCGACTTGTGGTCGCTCGAGAAGAACTGACTTCCCGAGCTCACTGTTTACCGAATAGACAGGTTCCCCAGATGCTGATTATTCCCGCTATCGATCTCAAGGACGGTGCTTGCGTACGTTTGCGCCAAGGCCGCATGGAAGATTCCACGGTATTTTCCGATGACCCGGTGAGCATGGCCGCCAAATGGGTCGACGGTGGCTGCCGCCGCCTGCACCTGGTCGACCTGAACGGTGCCTTCGAAGGCCAGCCGGTCAACGGCGAGGTGGTGACTGCCATTGCCAAGCGCTACCCGAACCTGCCGATCCAGATCGGCGGCGGCATCCGCTCGCTGGAAACCATCGAGCACTACGTCAAGGCCGGCGTCAGCTACGTGATCATCGGCACCAAGGCGGTCAAGCAACCCGAGTTCGTGGCCGAAGCCTGCCGTGCGTTCCCCGGCAAGGTGATCGTGGGCCTGGACGCCAAGGACGGCTTCGTGGCCACCGACGGCTGGGCCGAGGTCAGCTCGGTGCAGGTCATCGACCTGGCCAAGCGTTTCGAGGCCGATGGCGTCTCGGCGATCGTCTACACCGACATCGCCAAGGACGGCATGATGCAAGGCTGCAACGTGCCGTTCACCGCCGCCCTGGCTGCCGCCACCAAGATCCCGGTGATCGCCTCCGGTGGCATCCACAACCTGGGTGACATCAAGGCCCTGCTCGATGCCAGGGCACCGGGGATCATCGGCGCCATCACCGGCCGTGCGATCTACGAAGGCACGCTGGATGTGGCCGAGGCGCAAGCCTTCTGCGACAGCTACAAAGGCTGAGGAGAACGGCATGGCGCTGGCCAAACGCATCATCCCTTGCCTGGACGTCGACAACGGTCGAGTGGTCAAGGGCGTCAAGTTCGAGAACATCCGTGATGCCGGCGACCCGGTGGAAATCGCCCGTCGCTACGATGAGCAGGGTGCCGACGAGATCACCTTCCTCGACATCACTGCCAGCGTCGATGGCCGCGACACCACGTTGCATACCGTCGAGCGCATGGCCAGCCAGGTGTTCATTCCGCTGACCGTGGGCGGTGGCGTGCGCACCGTGCAGGACATCCGCAACCTGCTCAACGCCGGTGCCGACAAGGTCTCGATCAACACCGCAGCGGTGTTCAACCCCGAGTTCGTGGGCGAGGCCGCGCAGCATTTCGGCTCGCAGTGCATCGTGGTTGCCATCGATGCCAAGAAGGTCTCCGGCCCGGGCGAAACCCCGCGCTGGGAGATCTTCACCCACGGCGGGCGCAAGCCTACCGGGCTGGATGCGGTGGAGTGGGCGAAGAAGATGGAAGGCCTGGGCGCGGGCGAGATCCTGCTCACCAGCATGGACCAGGACGGCATGAAGAGCGGCTTCGACCTGGGCGTGACCCGCGCCATCAGCGACGCGCTGGGCATTCCGGTGATCGCCTCCGGTGGTGTGGGCAACCTGCAGCACCTGGCCGACGGCATCCTGGAAGGGCATGCCAGCGCAGTGCTGGCGGCCAGCATCTTCCACTTCGGCGAGTACACGGTGCCTGAAGCCAAGGCCTACATGGCGCAGCGCGGCATCTGCGTGCGCTGAGCGGCCGCATTCGCCGGCAAGGCCGGCTCCTACACTGCAGCGAACCTGTAGGAGCCGGCCTTGCCGGCGAAGCATTTGCTGTTAAGGTAATGCAGGCACATCGCCAGGGAATCGGGTCCATCCTATGTTCACACGCTTGCTCGTCGTGCTCGTCAGCCTCTTCTCCCTCGCTGCCACCGTCCGCGCCGCTGACCCGATGGTGCTGCTCACCGAAAACTTCCCGCCCTACAACATGGCCAGCGACGGCAAGAACTTCGCCCGCGAAGACAAGATCCAGGGCATCGCCGCCGACCTGGTTCGCGAGATGTTCAAGCGCGCCGCCATCCCCTACAGCATGACCCTGCGCTTCCCGTGGGAACGCGTGTACCAGCAGGCCCTGAACAGCCCCAATCACGGTGTGTTCGTGATGGCCCGCCAACCCGACCGCGAAAAGCTCTTCAAGTGGGTCGGGCCGCTGGGCCCCGACGACTGGATTCTGCTGGCACGCCCCGACAGCCCCATCACCCTCGAACACCTCGGCGACGCGCGCGGCTACCGGATCGGTGCCTATAAGGGCGATGCCATCGCCCAGCACCTGAGCAGCAAGGGGCTCAAGCCGATCACCGTGCTGCGCGACCAGGACAACGCGCGCAAGCTGCTCGAAGGCCAGATCGACCTGTGGGCCACCGGTGACCCCGCCGGGCGCTACCTGGCCCGCCAGATCGGTATCACCCAGCTCAAGACCGTGCTGCGCTTCAACGGCGCCCAGCTGTACCTGGCACTCAACCGCCAGGTACCCGATGCGGTGGTGGAAAAGCTCCAGCACAGCCTGGACCAGTTGCGCGACGAAGGCTTCGTCGACGCCACCTTCGCCCGCTACCTGTAAGCGCCTAACTATGTAGTGCCGCGGCCATGCACCGGGCTGCTGTGATGGATCGTCGCTGTGAATTGCACAGCCCGATCACTCATGGAAGGTGTTAGATGCCACTGCATATCCTGCAAGACCTGCCCACGCCCGAACCCGACAATGCCCTCGCCGCCATGGTGGCCGAGCAGTTCGCCAGCCGCCCGACCCTGCGCAGCGCCAGCGTCACGCTGCTGGAGCGTTTGCTGCGCGAGTACTTCCCCGGGCTGTCCGCCGATGTGGAGGCGCTGCGTTTGTACGTGCCCGACAGCAGCGCGCAGTTCTATCAGGTACGCCCGCTGGTGGACGCTGCACTGGACAATCTGTGCACCTGGGAGCCGTTGCAGATGCATGCGGGGGGCTTGTCCGGTTTTCTGGGCCAGGCCGACGCGGTGAAACTCAAGCTGCAGGGCCATGCACTTGATGCGGACACCCTGCGCGAAATGATCAAGGTGTTTGCCGACGGCATCGTGGCCGAGTTCCAGCGGGCCCTGATGACCTACTGGCAGGCCAGGGGCAGTGAAGGCGTTCCGCGCCTGAGCTGGCTGGCCAGAACCCTGGCCCAGGCCCTGGTGCCACACGCCGGCGGCAAACAGGCCTGGGCCGGGATGCTGGGCCAGGTGCTGCAATGGCCACGCTGGTCGCTGCGTCAGGCCCAGGGCGAGCAAGCCGTACGGGTGTACCTGGTGCAACTGCAGCTCGACGCCAGCCTGACAAGCACGCAGATGCTGCTCAGCGATCTGGTGTTGGTCCGCGGCGAGCAGGTGCTGCGCTGTACGCCCGCAGGTCAGGTCAGCGCCCACACCTCGCTGAAGGCGTTCGGCGAGGCGTTGACCGACGAACTCGAAGGCGCCTATCGGCTGGTCGGGCTGCAGTGGCAGTTGCTGGAGGTCGAAGGCAATCCGTTCAGGGTCCAGGCCGAGGCGTTGCTCGATCAGCAACTGCGCGACGTGCAGGCGCTGCGTCTGGGCGGGCAGTCGGTGACCGAGCTCGAGGGGTTGTTTGCCACGGTGTCCGATGTGGCTGCGCGCCTGGCCGGCAACCGGGCATTCGTGCCGACGCCTGCCGACACCCAGGTGCTTGGCCAGCTGCCGGCATGGCTCAAGCAGGCTTCGGGGGCCGATTACCTGGACTACCGCATGCAATGGCTGAGCATGGCGCTGGCGCACCAGCACAATGCCGGCAAGGCCTATGACCACGGTATCCCGACCCTGCGCGACTATGCCGCCAAGGCGCTGGGCGAGCGCATGGCGGCAGATCAACCGGGCGGGCCGACCTACGACCCCTACAAGCTGGTGCTGACCTTCCAGGTGCCCTATGGCCAGGGTGGCTTCGGCTTCGTCGAGACGGTCAGGCTGCTGCTGGTGGATGCCGCGCTGGAAAACCTGTCCGGCCTGCCCAAGGGCCCGATGAGCATTGCCCATGCCGATGGCGACGAGATCGCCGCATGGCTGAGCGCCGAGTATGTGATGACACTCATCACCGCCGTGGATGTCGGGGCCAACTACCTGGCAGTGATCGAACAGGCCATGCGCACCGATGCACGCCAGGCCGACGAGCGTCGGCAGCTGTTCGCCGACACGCTGCGCGCACAACTGCCATTGCTGGCGCTGGAGTACCGGATCAGGGGCGAGCAGGGCTTCACCCGCCAGGGCCTGCGCTGCGTGGACTACGCCATGAGCACCGACCAGACCGACCGGGTCGAGGTGCGCCCGCTGACCTTCCTCAGTGGCGAAGGGGCCAGCCCCGACGAGGTCGACAACATGTTCGTGTTCGCCCTGCCCGGCAGGCCCGAGCGGGTGCTGTACCGACCGCTGTTCGAGCCCCTGCTGCGCGAATTTGCCAGCGAGGCTGCATTGTTCAAGGCCCTCGAGGAACCCGAGCTGCAAGCCAGCGTGCTGAGCTGGATGGGACGGGACGCCCGGCGCATCTATGCCAATGGCGGCTTCGCCAACCCTCACCTGGGTATCACGGTGGATGAACCGGTGGCTGTGCCGGGGGCGAACGTGCCGCGTCTTGGCGGCGCTGCGCTGACCGGTGACCTGCTGGCGCATTTCTACACCAGTACGGTGGATGCGCTGATCACCCTGGGTGACCGGCAATCGGTATCCAACGCCGAAGATCGCTGGCTGCGCTTCAAGGAGGCGGGCTGGCTGCTGTTCAATATCGCGCTGCCCTACCTGCGTGGGCCGACAGCTGTCGCCGGATGGCTGGTGCAACTGGTCAGCAGCCTGGACAGCGACTTCAAGGCGCTGCGCGAGGGGGATGACACCACGCGCGCCCAGGCCGTGGTCGACCTGCTGTTCAACCTGAGCACGGTGTTCATGCACGGGGCCGGGGAGGTCGGCATCGCGCGCGCGACGCCGATCAAGGTGCAACCCTCGATGCTGCAGCAAACGTTGCCGGTGCGCGGCGAGCTGCCAGTGACCGGCGTGCTGGTACCGGTGCAGCAACCCCTGGGCCCGCAACTGCGCAGTGCCGGTGCGTTGCCGACGGCCATGGACTTCTCCTGGAGCGGCATGCGCAACGAAGCGGCGCCCGAGCTGCGTGCGTTCCTGCGCCCGATGCAGGTCATGCCCGGCCAGGAGCCGACGGGCCTGATCGAGACGGGGGAGCGCCGCGGCCTGGCGCTGATCGACGGGCACGCGCATGTAAAACTCGATGACCGCTGGTACCGCGTGCTGGAGGTGGAGGGGCGCTTCTGCATCGTCGACCCCCTCGACAGCAGCCGCCGTGGCCCGTGGCTGCGGCGTAGCAGCGAAGGCAGCTGGCAACTGGACCTGCGCCTGGGGCTGCGCGGGGGCGGGCCGAAAAAGCGCATGAGCCTGCAGGAGAAGAAGGCGCAGAACAGGCTGCAGCTTCAGCAGCTCAACGCCACGCTGGAGTCGGCGCAGCAGGATTGCCTCAGGCGCATTGTGGCCATGACCCCCAAGGTCAACGAGCTCAACGCCTTGCTCGACCCGATGTTCAAGGCCCAGCGCGAGTACCAGCTCGATCGCACGGCGACCCGGCTGGTAGCGATGAAGCAGGCACGCACGCGTGCGCAAGTGGCCGAGCAGGCACTCAAGGTCGAGCAGGACGCCTTCATCGAAGTGGCCAAGGACCTGCTGCGCACCACCCTCGAAGCCCGCGAAACCCTGAAACTGGCGGATTTCTACGGCCATATCACTGCGGTCGACTACAGCAAGGCGCTGAACCTGAACTTCAGGATGAACTTCCAGGCGCGCCTGCAGTTGCAGGCCCAGTACCACAGCAAGCAGTTCAAGATCTCGTTGCACGATGCCTGGATCGAGAATGCGTTCCAGGTCACCCTGGGTGATACCGCACAGCCGTTTTCCGCGTTGCTGGAGGCCAACACGCAGAACGAGACGTTCCACCTGCTGGCTCTGGAGCAGGCCGAGGCCTGCAGCGCCCTGGTCGAGGAGGTTCGGCGCGAACCGGCGGTCAAGGCCACGGCCGACGAGATCATCCGCTATGGCGAGGCCAAGCGTGAAGAGCTCAAGGTGTTCAGCGCCCAGCGCATCCGCACGGCCTATCTGGAAATCCTCGGCTACATGAGCCTGGACACGCGTATCGCGGACGCCACCCAGCGCCCATTCTACAAGGACTTGCTGCTGGACCCGGACATCGTCGCCGGGGTGCTTTCGCATGAGCAGCTGGGCATCGATGCCCAGGAGTTCACGCCCCAGGAGCGCATCCAGGTGCTGCGCGAGGCCTCGCACTGCTACTCGCGGGCCAAGGCGGTTGCCCAGTATGTGGGCGACCTGTTCGCGCCGGTGCCCGGCAAGGACTATCTGGCGGCGTTCGTGCAGACCCTCGACGAGCTCGATGCCAGCGCCAGGGCAGAACTGGACAGCCTGGTCACGGTGCCGGCCACCAGCACGGCGCCCCGGCCGACGCGCAAGCGCAAGGTGATCGTCACGCGTACCCGCCGGGTGGTGGTGGGGCGGGTACGGGCGCCATCGCCCGGCGAGCCGGTGCCGATCGTGGATATCGAGGATGCCAACCACCGCATCGTGGCGTCCTACCGCGAGCACGGCGGCGATGACTGGAACCCGATCAAGACCGTACTGCCCGCCACGCCGGTCGGCCTCAAGCCGCGCAAGGCCCTGCGCAGCGAGGCGCGCCAGGTGCTCGATCAGGTCGCCCCGCTCAAGGCCAAGCAGCAGGGGTTGTCCGGCAGCGGGCATCAACCGGGGGATATCGTGTTCCCGCTGACCATCCTGGCCGATCGGCTGATCCGCGTGGCGGATGACTTCGAGCGCCACAGCGGCCTGCCCGATACCGAGCAGGCCATCGTTGCCCAGCTGCGCCAGGAGGCCCAGGGGCTCAGGGACGCAGCCGATGCCCTGCGCCTGAGCATGTGCAAGGCGCAGAAGCCCACCGCGCGCAACCTGCTGTATCTGTGGGAGCGCAAGCAACTGCACATCGACTTCAAGGCGCCGCGCAAGGCCCTGGCGGCCGGCGACTTCATCGACGAGTACGAAGTGCGTGTGGCGGGCGGCGACAAATGGTACGTGCACCTGCACTATCCTGCCCTGGACACGCCCACGGCAGCGTTCAGCAAGGGCCACATCAAACTGGAGGCGCAACGCACCAAAGGCTATGCCGACCTGCTCGAAGAGGCGAAAACCACCGGCAAGATGGGCGTGATCTGGCGCGCCGACCTCACCCCGGCCTTCATCAAGGGCTGGTTTCCGCTACGCCCCCTGGCGTAGGCGCCTCACTGGCCGCCGGCGCTGGCGCGATAGCGCCCGCCGGCACCGTGGGCCGCCATCGCCTGGTTGCTGCGCAGGGCAATCATCTGGTGGATCTCGACCCACTCGATGCCCTGCGCCTTCAGGCGAGGCAGCTCGCGTTCGAGCACCTCCAGGGTTTGCGGGTAGGGGTGGCCGATCAGTACAGCCGAGCCCTGCCGGCGCGCCAGCTCCACGGCGATGCGCAGTTGCCCGGCAATCGCCTCGGGGGTGCGCACGTCATCCAGGAACACATCCCGCGACAGGCTTGCCAGCCCCTGTTCCTGCGCCTTGGCCGCAGCGACCGTGGCGGCGCTGGTGCGGCTGTCGACAAAGAACAGATGGCGGCGCTGCAACTCGCCCATCAGCCAGGCCATGGGCAGCGGCTGTGCAGTCATGCGGCTGCCCATGTGGTTGTTGATGCCGCTGGCATAGGGCACCTTGGCCAGGGCTGCGCCCAGGCGTTGTTCCAGCTCCGGCAGCGGGGTATCCGGGTGCCAGGCGTAGGGGCCGGTGGCCGGGTCCATGGGCATGTGCAGGATCACCGTCTTGCCGGCCTTGTGCGCCTGGCGGGCGAACGCGGTGGCGTGCGGGGTATCGGGCATGATCGCGAGGGTGACCGGGCCGGGCAGGGCCAGGGTGCGCGCATCTCGCGCAGGGCTCTGCCCCAGGTCGTCGATGATCAGCGTGAGGTAGGCCTTGGCCGGCGCCGCGTGTGCGGTACCGGCCAGGCAGAGCAGGGCGAACAGCAGATGGCGCATCACTTGCCGCTGGTGATGCTCAGGCCCTTGAGCAGGTTCAGCGCCTGGCTGAGCTGGAAGTCGTCGTCCTGCGGACGGTCCTTCTTGCTCGCGGCCTTGCCCGAAGGCCGGTCGGCGCCGCCGTTGCCGTTGCCCAGGTGACCTTGCAGGTCGGCTTCCTTGAAGTTGTCGTTGTCCTGCTCGCTGGTGATCTTGGCGCGGCGCACCTCGATGTCCGGCACGATGCCCTGGGCCTGGATCGAGCGGCCGTTGGGGGTGTAGTACAGCGCGGTGGTGATCTTCAGGGCGCGGTCGTTGTTCAGCGGCAGCACGGTCTGTACCGAGCCCTTGCCGAAACTGTCGGTGCCCATCAGTACGCCGCGCTTCTGGTCCTGCAGGGCGCCGGCGACAATCTCGGAGGCCGAGGCGCTGCCGCCGTTGATCAGCACCACCAGCGGCACGCCTTCGCTGGCATCGGCCGGGTCGGCCGAGAAGCGCAGTTCGGAGTTGGCGATGCGGCCCTTGGTGTACACGATCAGGCCCTTGGTCAGGAAGTGGTCGGCCACTTCGACGGCGGCCTGCAGCACGCCACCGGGGTTGTTGCGCAGGTCCAGCACCAGGCCGCGCAGTTTCTTGCCGTTGTCCTTGCGCAGCTTGGCCAGGGCCTTGCCTACCTCTTCGCCGGTCTTGACCTGGAACTGGGTGATGCGGATATAGCCGTAGCCGTCCTCGAGCAGCTGCGACTTGACGCTCTTGACCTGGATGACCGCGCGGGCCAGGGTCACGTCGAACGGCGTGCCGCCGTCGCGCACCAGGGTCAGGGTGATCTTCTGGCCGATCTTGCCGCGCATCTTGTCGACCGCCTCGGTCATGGTCTGGCCGCGGGTCGGCTGGCCGTCGATCTTGACGATCAGGTCGCCCGCCTCGATGCCGGCACGCGAGGCCGGGGTGTCGTCGATGGGCGATACCACCTTGACGAAGCCGTCCTCCATGCCCACTTCGATGCCCAGGCCGCCGAACTCGCCGCTGGTGCTCTCCTGCAGCTCCTGGAAGTCTTCCGGGCCCAGGTAGGCGGAGTGCGGGTCGAGGTTGCTGAGCATGCCCTTGATGGCGTTTTCGAGCAGGGTCTTGTCGTCCACCGGCTCGACATAGGCGGCCTTGATGCGGTCCATCACCTCGGCGAAGGTGCGCAGCTCTTCCAGCGGCAGCGGCGCCTGGGCAGTGACCGTGGTCGGTGCCACCGTGGCTGGCTTGGCAGGCTCGGCCGCGTGGGCCAGTGGCGCGCCGATGACCAGGGCAATGGTCAGGGCCAGCGAGGTAAGGCGAGGCGTATGCAGCATGTCGAACGAACTCCTGATCCTGGTTTTGCCCCCGGGGGAGCGTCGCTGGCACCGGTTGGCGGGGCTAGCGTGAAATGAACGATGTGCCCCTATCCCTGGGCACGGCACCATTGTGTCGGGTCGCTCGGGCGGCCTTGCTGGCGAATCGCGAAGTACAGGGCGGCGGTGTCCTGGCCGCCGCTGTTGCCGACGGTGGAGATCGCCTCGCCCGACTTGACCACGTCGCCGGCATTCTTGAGCAGGCTCTGGTTGTGCCCGTACAGGCTCAGGTAGCCGTTGCCATGGTCGAGAATGACCAGAAGTCCGGCGCCGCGCAACCAGTCGGCGAACACCACGCGCCCGCCATGCACCGCATGTACCTGGCTGCCGGCGGAGGCGCTGATCATCACCCCGTCCCACTTGGCTCGCGAGTCGTCGCCGCGGGTTTCACCAAAACGTGCCAGCAATCGACCATTGACCGGCCATGGAAGTTTGCCCCGTGCTGCAGAAAAAGCGCCGCCGAAGGTGGCGCCGTCGCTGGAAACCAGCGGCCCGGGCACTGCCCTGGGCTTTTTCGGGGTGGCGTCCTGGTTGGCGGCCAGGGCTTCGCGCTGGCGCTGCTTCTCGGCTTCCTGGGCGGCCAGCAGGGCCCGCTGACGCGCCTCTTCGGCTTCGCGCGCCTGGCGTGCCAGGGTCTGCTCGATGGTCTTGAGCACCTGGGCGAGGTCGGCCTGGTCCTGTTCGCGGGCGGCCAGCTTCTGGTCGCGTGCCTTGACGTCGCTGTTGAGCTTGGCCAGCACCTGCTGGCGCTCGGCGCGGACCTTTTCCAGGTCCTGGCGCTGGGTTTCGAGGGTGCCTTGCTGGGCCAGCAACTGGGCCTGCTGCAGGGCGATGTCCTTTTCCACATTGGCCAGCTGGCGCAGGGTCTCGTTGAAGCTGCGCAGCTGCTCCAGGCGGGCCTGGCTCAGGTAGTCGTAATAGGTGAGGGTGCGCGCGAACTTCTCGGGGTTCTGCTGGTTGAGCAGCAGCTTGAGGTATTCCTCACGACCGTTCTGGTAGGCCGAACGGGCCTGGATGGCGATCAGGCGTTGCTGTTCAACGCGGGCGCTCTGGAGTTTTTTTTTCTCTTTGTCGAGGCGCTCCAGCTCGCCTTCAGTCTTTTTTAGTTCCTGCTGCAGGGCCTCCACCTGCTTTTGCAGCTTGCCGATTTCGGTTTCGGTGCCGCGCAGGTCTTTCTGCACGCCGGACTTTTCCTGCTGCAACTGGCCAAGCAGCTTTTTCAGCTCGGCAATGTCCTGGCGCGTGGCGTCCAGTTGCTGCTGGGTTTGCGCGCGCTCGTCGGCGAATGCCGGGCCGAACAGGCAGGTCAGGGCTATGAGGATAAGTGCGCGAAGCATGGAGTAGGCGGAACCCAGGATGGAGACTGGCCTAGTATGCCCGCCATGGCGATCAAAAAAAACGACCTTCAAGCGGGATGCGATTCAGCTGCCTGTTTCAAGCTGCACGCCGCAAGAGGCGCAGCGCACGTGGCGCTGGCTCCTGCAGCTTGAACCGTGCAGCGTAGGGCGTGCCGTTCAGACGTCTACGAGAATCGAAGTACCGGTCATTTCGGCCGGTTTTTCCAGGCCCAGCAGCTTGAGCATGGTCGGCGCCACGTCCGCCAGCACGCCGCCTTCACGCACCTTGAGGTTGCGCTTGCCGACATAGATGAACGGCACCGGCTCGGTGGTGTGGGCGGTGTGGGCCTGGCCGGTGCACGCGTCTTCCATCTGCTCGACGTTGCCGTGGTCGGCGGTGATCAGCGCTTCGCCACCCACCTTGTCGAGGGCCTCGACGATGCGGCCCACGCACAGGTCCAGGGCCTCCACGGCCTTGACCGCAGCGTCGAACACGCCGCTGTGGCCGACCATGTCGCCGTTGGCGTAGTTGACCACGATCACGTCATAGCGCTGCTGTTCGATGGCCTCGACGATGCGGTCGGTGACCTCCGGCGCGCTCATTTCCGGCTGCAGGTCGTAGGTGGCGACCTTCGGCGACGGGATCAGGATGCGCTCTTCGCCTTCGAACGGTTCTTCGCGCCCGCCGGAGAAGAAGAAGGTGACGTGGGCGTACTTTTCGGTTTCGGCGATGCGCAGCTGGGTCTTGCCCTTCTTGGCCAGGTACTCGCCCAGTACGTTGTTCAGGCTGCCTGGGGCGAACGCCGCCGGGGCGGCGATCTTGGCCGAGTACTGGGTCAGGCCGATATAGGCGGCCAGTTTGGGCAGGCGTGCGCGCGGGAACTCGTTGAAGTCCGGCTCGACGAATACCCGCGACAGCTCGCGGGCGCGGTCGGCGCGAAAGTTCATGAAGATCACCGCGTCGCCGTCCTCGACCCTGACGGCCTCGCCCACGCGGGTGGCCTTGACGAACTCGTCGCTCTCGCCGCGTGCATAGGCGGCTTCAAGGCCGGCGGTGGCGGTGCTGGCGCTGAATTCGGCGGTGCTGTCGACGATCAGGTTGTAGGCGGCGCTGACGCGGTCCCAGCGGTTGTCGCGGTCCATCGCGAAGTAACGGCCGATGAGGCTGGCGATGCGGCCCTTGCCCAGGCGGGCGAAGGTGGCGTCGAGCAGTTCGATGGAAGACTGTGCGCTCTTGGGCGGGGTGTCGCGGCCGTCGAGGAAGGCGTGCAGGTAGATCTTCTCGGCGCCACGTTGCGCGGCCAGTTCGGCCATGGCCACCAGGTGGTCCTGGTGGCTGTGCACGCCACCATCGGACAGCAGGCCGAGGATGTGCACGGCCTTGCCGGCACCGGCAGCCTTGTCCACGGCGTCGCACAGCACCGGGTTCTGGAAGAACTCGCCATCCTTGATGGCCTTGGTCACGCGGGTGAAATCCTGGTACACCACGCGCCCGGCACCCAGGTTCATGTGGCCGACTTCGGAGTTGCCCATCTGCCCGTCGGGCAGGCCCACGTCCATGCCCGAGCCCGAGATCAGGCCGTGCGGCTGGGTGGCGCGCAGGCGGTCGTAAACCGGCGTGGTGGCCGAATAGATGGCGTTGTATTCGTGGCTTTCGCTGTGACCGAAACCATCCAGGATGATCAGGACCAAGGGTTTTGGCGTGCTAGTCATCTATCCCACTCGCGCTTTTGTCAGGTGATAAAGACACGCATTTTAGGGCAAATTGGTCAGCAGTGACGAATTAACCTTGCGCGCCCGCCATTGCCGCCCGACGGGTAGCAGCCCGGCAATGAGAATTACTGTCGACAACCAGTGCCGGTGGGCTTTGGCCGGCCTTGGGTGCTGTGTATACTGCCCATCATTTTTAACGGCCCGGAACCCTCTGATGGTTGCTCACCTGATCGAATTCGCGACATCTCACTATCTGCTGGTTGGTATCTTCGTCGTTCTGCTGGTCCTGCTGATCGTCACCGAAGCGCGCAAGGGCGGCCGCAGCCTGAGCAACGGCGAACTGACCGCGCTGGTCAACGCCGACAAGGGCCTGGTCATCGATATCCGTGCCAGCAAGGAGTTCTCCGCCGGGCACATCGTCGGCGCGCTGAACATCCCGCAGGACAAGTTCGCCGCGCGTATCGGCGAGCTGGAAAAGCACAAGGCGACCAAGACCCTGATCGTGGTCGACAACCTGGGCCAGCATGCCGGCGCCGTGTGCCGCGACCTGCTCAAGGCCGGCTTCAACGCCGCCAAGCTGTCGGGCGGCGTGTCGAGCTGGAAGGCCGATAAGCTGCCGCTGGTGAAGTGACATGAGCAACGTCATCGTCTACTCCAGCGACTACTGCCCTTACTGCTCGCGTGCCAAGCAGCTGCTGTCCAGCAAAGGTGTGGCCTTCGAAGAGATCAAGGTCGATGGCAAGCCCCAGCTGCGCGCAGAGATGAGCCAGAAGGCCGGCCGCACCTCGGTGCCGCAGATCTGGATCGGCAGCACCCACGTCGGCGGTTGCGACGACCTGTTTGCCCTTGAGCGCGCCGGCAAGCTCGACGCGCTGCTCAAGGCCTGAATTCCCTACAAGACCCTGCAAAGAAGGATCTGTCATGACTGAAGAACAGAACAACGGCGCTGCGGCAGCCGACGAAAGCTCCCCGCAATTCTCCCTGCAGCGCATCTATGTGCGTGACCTGTCGTTCGAAGCGCCGAAAAGCCCGGCGATCTTCCGCCAGCAGTGGGAACCGAGCGTCGCGCTGGACCTGAACACCAAACAGAAAGGCCTGGAAGGCGATTTCCACGAGGTCGTGCTGACCCTGTCGGTCACGGTCAAGAACGGTGAAGAGGTTGCCTTCATCGCCGAAGTTCAGCAGGCGGGTATCTTCCTGATCAAGAACCTCGACCCGGCTTCGATGAGCCACACCCTGGGCGCGTTCTGCCCGAACATCCTGTTCCCGTATGCGCGTGAAGCGCTGGACAACCTGGTGACCCGTGGTTCGTTCCCGGCCCTGATGCTGTCGCCGGTGAACTTCGATGCCCTGTACGCGCAAGAGATGCAGCGCATGCAGGAAGCAGGCGAAGCGCCTTCGCTGCAGTAAGCTGACTGCGGTACGTTGAAAGCGCCCTTCGGGGCGCTTTTTTCATGCCTCAGGCAAAACCTTGCTGGCGCCAGGCTTCGTACACCGCCACGGCCACGGTGTTGGACAGGTTCAGGCTGCGGCAGCCTTCACGCATGGGCAGGCGCAGGCGCTGGTCGCTGCCCAGCGGGTCGAGCACTTCGGGCGGCAGGCCACGGCTTTCGGGGCCGAACAGAAAGGCGTCGCCGGGGGCGAAGGCCACGTCGTGAAACGGCCGCGAGCCCTTGGTGGTGAAGGCGAACAGGCGCGGGTTGCCCAGGCTCTCGAGGCAGCTGGGCAGGTCGCTGTGGCGCTTGAGGGTGGCGTACTCGTGGTAATCCAGGCCCGCACGGCGCAGGCGCTTGTCGTCCAGTTCGAAGCCGATCGGGTCGATCAGGTGCAGCTGGCAGCCGCTGTTGGCGCACAGCCGTATAATGTTGCCGGTATTCGGTGGAATTTCCGGTTGAAAAAGGATGACGTGAAACATGCACGGCTCCGAGCATAAAGATGACGAGCATTCTACCCCCGAACCGGACCCGCGTTCGAAACTGTGGCCGCGGGTGCTGTTCTCCATGGCCCTGTTCGGCATGCTGGTGGGCCTGATGATCGGCCGCCTCACCGCGCCTGAACCACGGGTACTGGAGCGGGTGGAGGTGGTGGCCGATGGCCTGAACCTGTGGTTCAACGAAGAGCCGCAACTGCATGGCGAGGAGGTCGAGGGCACGCTGGCGCTGGTGTTCCAGGCCAGCGGGCGGAGCCAGAAGGGTCAGTTGCAGTTGGCGGGCAAGCCCGTGAGCTGGCGCCTGCAGAACAGCGACCAGGGCCTGTTGCTGAGCCTGGTGGCGGCCCGGCCGCTGCGCGGCGACTGGGCCGGCGAGCCGGTGCAGGGCCGCTGGAGGGTGCAGGTGAAACTGCACGAATAAAAGAGGGGATTCCCCGGCCTGCCTGTACCAAGGTCCCCAAAACTGGGTTGTGCTTAGGTATATGCAGGGGGTGTGCCAAGTTGGCCTGGGGCAATGGAACCAGGGGTTTTGCAGGGTTTGATGCGGTTGTGAGGGGTGTTTTTGCCTTCAGGCGGTGCAGCGGGGGCAGGCATGGTGCAGCAATGGGGCAAGCCGTTCGCCGGCAAGGCCGGCTCCTACAGGTACGGCGGCGTTTGTAGGAACCGGCCTTGCCGGCGAAGAGGCCCCTGAGTCAGGCCTCGTCGTCGCCCTCGTCGTCCCCGCCGTCGACCTTCATGCCCAGTTCCTTGATCTTGCGCGTCAGGGTGTTGCGCCCCCAGCCCAGCAGCACCGCTGCATCGCGCCGCCGCCCGGCGGTGTGCTTGAGCGCCGTCTCGATCATGATCCGCTCGAAACTCGGCACTGCGCTGTCCAGCAGGTTCGACTGGCCACGGCTCAGCGCCTGGTCGGCCCACTGGCGCAGCGCCTGCTCCCAGTTGGTCACCGGCGCCGCGTCCTGCGGCAGGTTCAGCAGCTCCGGCGGCAAGTCGCCGATATGCACCTCGCGCCCCGAGGCCATCACCGTGATCCAGCGGCAGGTGTTCTCCAGCTGGCGCACGTTGCCCGGCCACGGCAGGTTGCGCATGAACTCCTCGGTCTCGGGCTTGAGCAGCTTGGGCTCCACCGACAGCTCCTGCGCCGCACGCCCCAGAAAGTGCCGGGCCAGGGTCGGGATGTCTTCGCGGCGGTCGGCCAGGCGCGGGATGTGGATGCGGATCACGTTCAGGCGGTGGAACAGGTCTTCACGGAACTTGCCGGCCTGCACCAGGGTTTCCAGGTTCTGGTGGGTGGCGGCAATGATGCGCACGTCCACCTTCACCGGCACATGCCCGCCCACCCGGTAGAATTCGCCATCGGCCAGCACGCGCAGCAGGCGGGTCTGGGTGTCGGCCGGCATGTCGCCGATCTCGTCGAGAAACAGCGTGCCGCCGTCGGCCTGCTCGAAACGCCCGCGGCGCAGGTTGGCCGCGCCGGTGAACGCGCCCTTTTCATGGCCGAACAGCTCGGATTCCATCAGGTCCTTGGGGATCGCCGCCATGTTCAGCGCGATGAACGGCGAGGCGGCGCGCGGGCTGTGACGGTGCAGGGCGTGGGCCACCAACTCCTTGCCGGTGCCCGATTCGCCGTTGATCAGCACGGTGATGTTGGAATGGCTGAGCCGGCCGATGGCGCGAAACACCTCCTGCATGGCCGGCGCTTCGCCGATGATTTCCGGGGTGCGGGTCAGCGCCTGGGGCTCGGCCATGCCCTGCTGTTCCTGGGCGTGCTGGTTGGCGCGCTTGACCAGCGACACCGCCTCGTCCACGTCGAATGGCTTGGGCAGGTACTCGAACGCGCCGCCCTGGTACGAGGCCACGGCGCTGTCCAGGTCCGAGTGCGCGGTCATGATGATCACCGGCAGACGCGGGTGCTGCTCGCGGATCTGCGCCAGCAGGTCCAGGCCGCTGGCACCGGGCATGCGAATGTCGGAGATGATCACGTCCGGCTGCTGGCGGGCCAGGCGGCTCATGACCCCATCGGCACTGTCGAAGCTCTGGGTGGTCATGCCTTCCTGTTGCAGGGCTTTTTCCAGGACCCAACGGATGGAGCGGTCGTCGTCGACGATCCAGACGGTTTCGCTTCGGCTCATGAAGAAGTGGCTCCTTGTTCCAGCGGCAGGAAGATCGAGAAGGTGGTGTGGCCAGGGTGGCTGTCACATTCGATCAGGCCCTGGTGCTGGCTGATGATGTTCTGGGTGATGGCCAGGCCCAGCCCGGTACCGTCCGGGCGACCGCTGACCATGGGATAGAAGAGGGTGTCCTGCAGTTCCGCGGGTATACCCGGGCCGTTGTCGATGATTTCGATGCGCGCCACCAGGCGGTGGCGGGTGTGGCCGATGGTGAACTGGCGCATGGCGCGGCTGCGCAGGGTGATGCGGCCCAGGCGCAGCTCGTTCTGCCCGCTGATGGCCTGCATGGCGTTGCGCACGATGTTGAGCACGGCCTGGATCATCTGCTCGCGGTCCACCAGCACGTCGGGCAGGCTCGGGTCGTAGTCGCGCACCAGGGTGATGCCGCCCTGGCTTTCGGCCTCCACCAGGCTGCACACGCGCTCGAGCACTTCGTGGATGTTGGTCATGGCCAGCGACGGCAGTTTGTTGGAGCCGAGCATGCGGTCGACCAGGTTACGCAGGCGGTCGGCCTCTTCGATGATGACGTTGGTGTAGTCCTTGAGGCCGTTGTCGGGCAGTTCGCGGGCCAGCAGCTGCGCGGCGCCACGGATGCCGCCCAGCGGGTTCTTGATTTCGTGGGCCATGCCGCGCACCAGCATCTTGGTGGTTTCCTGCTTGGACAGCTGCGCCTCTTCCTTGGTGATGCGCAGCAGGCGGTCGCGCGGGTGCACTTCGAGCAGCAGCAGGGTGCGGCCGTGGTTGAGGATCGGGGTGACGGCGTAGTCGACGGTCAGGGTCTGGCCGGTGAGGGCGGTGAGCATGGCTTCGCGCTTGGTGAACGGGTGCGCGTGCTCCACGGCCTGGCGCAGCGAGTTGAGCGCTTCGGTCGATTCGGTGAACAGCTCGCTGATGAACTGCCCGTGGCTGCGCTGGCCGCTGATGGCCAGGAGCATTTCCGCTGCCGGGTTCATGTACTCCAGGCGCAATTCGGCATTGAGCAGAATGGTGGCAGTGGTCAGGTTGTCCAGTAGCAGTCGGTGCAGTGCATCGCTGATGGTCATGGGGCGTCGTTGACCTCTTTTGGCACAGTACCGCCCTGATCGGGGCCAGGGTGGCGCGCGCTGGTAATCGGCTGATGCCAGGAAAATGCAAGAACCAAACCAAGGCTCCGAAAAGAAGCGCAATTCCCTGAAACCGGGCCTTGGCTGCGCAAAAAATGACTGGGTTAACAGGTTGCAGGCTGTTTTTGAACCAAAATGGGCTGTTGGTGCAGGGGTAGCGCTGCCTTGTGCACCATTGTAGAGCACTGCTGACTTCATCGCGGGTCAAGCCCGTTCCCACTGGTTTGTAGCAGCGGCTTGACCCGCGATGAAGTCAGCGCAAAAAAAAGGCCTCCCGAATGGGAGGCCTCTCTCGTTACGCCGCGTGAGCGAGCGTCACTGGCTTAGCAGCTGTAGTACAGCTCGTATTCCAGTGGGTGTACGAAGGTGCGCACCTTGATTTCTTCTTCGCTTTTCAGGGCGATGTAGGCATCGATGAACTCGTCGGAGAACACGCCGCCCTTGGTCAGGAACGCACGGCCCTTGTCCAGCTCTTCCAGGGCTTCCTTCAGGCTGCCACAGACCTGCGGGATCTCTTTGGCCTCTTCAGGCGGCAGGTCGTACAGGTTCTTGTCGGCGGCATCGCCTGGGTGGATCTTGTTCTGGATGCCGTCCAGGCCGGCCATCAGCAGCGCAGCGAAGGCCAGGTACGGGTTGGCCGCCGGGTCCGGGAAGCGCGCTTCGATACGGCGGGCCTTGGGGCTCGACACGTAAGGAATGCGGATCGAGGCAGAACGGTTGCGTGCCGAGTAGGCCAGCATGACCGGGGCTTCGAAGCCCGGGACCAGACGCTTGTAGGAGTTGGTCGACGGGTTGGTGAAGCCGTTCAGGGCCTTGCCGTGCTTGATGATGCCGCCGATGAAGTACAGGGCGGTATCGGACAGGCCGGCATAGCCTTCGCCGGCGAAGGTGTTCTTGCCGTCTTTCCAGATCGACATGTGCACGTGCATGCCCGAGCCGTTGTCGCCGTATAGCGGTTTTGGCATGAAGGTAGCGGTGCGGCCATAGGCGTCGGCAACGTTGTGCACGACGTATTTCAGGGTCTGAACTTCGTCAGCTTTTTTCACCAGGGTGTTGAACTTGACGCCGATTTCGTTCTGACCGGCAGTCGCCACTTCGTGGTGGTGCACTTCGACGACCTGGCCCATTTCTTCCAGTGCGTTGCACATGGCAGTACGGATCTCGTGGTCGTGGTCGAACGGCGGAACCGGGAAGTAGCCGCCCTTGACGCCTGGACGGTGGCCCTTGTTGCCACCTTCCACGTCCTGGTCGGACATCCACGAGCCCTGCTCGGAGTAGATCTTGAACATCGAGCCCGAAATGTCGGACTTGAACTTCACTTCGTCGAAGATGAAGAACTCAGGCTCAGGGCCTGCGAATACGGTGTCGCCGATGCCGGTGGAGCGCAGGAACTCTTCGGCCTGCTTGGCGATGGCGCGCGGGTCGCGGTCGTAGCCTTGCATGGTCGACGGTTCGATGATGTCGCAGACCAGGATCAGGGTCGGCTCTTCGGTGAACGGGTCGAGCACGGCGGTGGAGTCGTCCGGCATCAGGATCATGTCGGAGGCTTCGATGCCTTTCCAGCCAGCGATGGAGGAACCGTCGAACATCTTGCCGGCTTCGAAGAAGTCGTCTTCCAGCGCGTCACGGGCTGGCATGGTGACGTGGTGCTGGGTGCCCTTGGTGTCAGTGAAGCGCAGATCAATCCATTTAACGTCATGATCTTTGATGAGTTGAACCGACTTCGACATGGTGTCCTCCGGGTGGGGTAGAGCGTGCCTGTGCAGCCCTTGTAATTTGGGTGATGCCGGGCGCGAATAGTCGGCCAAGGCAACCTGCCTCACAAGGGAGCAAATTGCATGCCAGTGCCCCGAGTTGGGTTTTTCGCCCCATTCTCACGCGTTTACGGGTGCCAACGGCGCTTCAGGGGTTTTTCCTGCACCCTTAGGAGGCGTTTTTTCGTTTGAGTGACCCAAAATGGTGCGCGTGAAACCTTCTGTACAAAAGTTGCTCAAAGCTTGAGCGAATTCCGCTATAATCCGCGCCCCTTCTTTTTCGGCTGGCCACGCGCGCGCTGTTTTCATGAAACTAATCGTCAAAGTCTTTCCAGAGATCACCATCAAGAGCCGCCCGGTTCGAAAGCGCTTCATCCGTCAACTGGGCCGCAACATCCGCACCGTGCTCAAGGACCTGGATCCTGCGCTCGCGGTCGATGGTGTCTGGGACAATCTGGAGGTGGTCACCCGCCTGGACGACGAGAAAGTGCTGCGCGAAATGACCGAGCGCCTGAGCTGCATGCCGGGCATCGCGCATTTCCTCCAGGTCGATGAGTACCCGCTGGGCGACTTCGACGATATCGTCGCCAAGTGCAAGACGCATTTCGGCCACCTGCTGGCCGGCAAGCACTTTGCCGTGCGCTGCAAGCGCGGCGGCCACCATGATTTCAGCTCGATGGACGTCGACCGCTATGTCGGCAGCCAGCTGCGCCAGCAGTGCGGCGCCGCCGGCATCGACCTGCGCAACCCCGAAGTGGAAGTGCGCATCGAGATCCGCGACAAGCGCCTGTACGTGATCCACAACCAGCACAAGGGCATCGGCGGCTACCCGCTGGGCGCGCTGGAGCAGACCCTGGTGCTGATGTCCGGCGGCTTCGACTCCACCGTGGCGGCCTACCAGATGATGCGCCGCGGCCTGATGACCCACTTCTGCTTCTTCAACCTGGGCGGCCGTGCCCACGAGCTGGGCGTGATGGAAGTCGCGCACTACCTGTGGAAGAAGTACGGCAGCAGCCAGCGCGTGCTGTTCGTCAGCGTGCCGTTCGAAGAGGTGGTGGGCGAGATCCTCGGCAAGGTCGACAACAGCTACATGGGCGTGACCCTCAAGCGCATGATGCTGCGCGCCGCCACCAACATCGCCGACCGCCTGCAGATCGACGCGCTGGTCACCGGCGAGGCGATTTCCCAGGTGTCCAGCCAGACATTGCCCAACCTGGCGGTGATCGACTCGGCCACCGAGAAGCTGGTGCTGCGCCCGCTGCTGGCCAGCCACAAGCAGGACATCATCGACCAGGCCAATGAAATCGGCACCGCCGAGTTCGCCAAGCACATGCCAGAGTACTGCGGCGTGATCTCGGTGAACCCGACCACCTGTGCCAAGCGTCACCGCGTCGACCATGAAGAGAAGCAGTTCGACATGGCCGTGCTCGAGCGCGCCCTGGAACGCGCCCGCCTGGTGTCCATCGACCACGTGATCGATGAACTGGGCCAGGATATCCAGATCGAAGAAGTCAGCCAGGCGCTGGCCGGGCAGGTGGTGATCGACATTCGTCACCCCGACGCCCAGGAAGACCAGCCTCTGGAACTGGACGGCATCGAGGTCAAGGCCTTGCCGTTCTACGCCCTCAACAGTCGCTTCAAGGAGCTGGACCCCACGCGCCAGTACTTGCTGTATTGCGACAAGGGAGTGATGAGTCGCCTGCATGCCCACCATCTACTGAGTGAGGGGCATGCCAATGTGCGCGTTTATCGTCCGACATAAGATGCCGGGGTTGTATGGCGGCAGTATCCGCCATCGCCCTCCCGACCGACGAGCCCGTTGAGCGCCGTTCATTCACATTCGCCGCCTAGACTGGGCGGCAACCCGAATCCTCTGATCGAGATACACAAGTGATCGAAAATCTACGCAACATCGCCATCATCGCCCACGTTGACCATGGCAAGACCACCCTGGTAGACAAACTGCTGCGTCAGTCCGGCACCCTGGAGCGCAACGAGCTCAACGACGAGCGCGTGATGGACTCCAACGACCAGGAAAAAGAGCGCGGCATTACCATTCTGGCGAAAAACACCGCCATCAACTGGAACGGCTACCACATCAACATCGTGGACACCCCGGGCCACGCCGACTTCGGTGGTGAAGTAGAGCGCGTGATGTCGATGGTCGACTCCGTGCTGCTGCTGGTAGACGCCCAGGACGGCCCTATGCCGCAAACCCGTTTCGTGACCAAGAAGGCTTTCGAAGCCGGCCTGCGTCCGATCGTGGTGATCAACAAGGTCGACCGTCCGGGCGCGCGTCCTGACTGGGTTCTGGACCAGATCTTCGACCTGTTCGACAACCTGGGTGCCACCGACGAACAGCTGGACTTCAAGGTCGTCTACGCCTCGGCCCTGAACGGCATTGCCGGTCTGGACCACACCGAAATGGCCGAAGACATGACCCCGCTGTACCAGTCGATCGTCGACAACGTGCCAGCGCCAAGCGTCGACCGCGACGGTCCGTTCCAGATGCAGATCTCGGCACTGGACTACAACAGCTTCCTGGGCGTGATCGGTGTTGGCCGCATCGCCCGTGGTCGCGTCAAGCCGAACACCCCGGTTGTGGCCATCGACGTTGACGGCAAGCGCCGCAACGGTCGTATCCTCAAGCTGATGGGTCACCACGGCCTGCACCGCGTCGACGTCGAAGAAGCCCAGGCTGGCGACATCGTCTGCATCAGCGGTTTCGACGAGCTGTTCATCTCCGACACCCTGTGCTCCCCGGACGCAGTCGAGGCGATGAAGCCGCTGACCGTCGACGAGCCGACCGTTTCGATGACCTTCCAGGTCAACGACTCGCCGTTCTGCGGTAAGGAAGGCAAGTTCGTCACCAGCCGCAACATCAAGGAGCGTCTGGACAAGGAGCTGCTGTACAACGTTGCACTGCGCGTTGAAGAAGGCGACTCGGCCGACAAGTTCAAGGTATCGGGCCGTGGTGAGCTGCACCTGTCGGTACTGATCGAAACCATGCGTCGCGAAGGCTTCGAAATGGGTGTTGGTCGTCCGGAAGTGATCATCCGCGAAATCGACGGTGCCAAGCACGAGCCGTTCGAGAACGTCACCATCGACATCCCTGAAGATTCGCAGGGCAAGGTCATGGAAGAAATGGGCCTGCGTAAAGGCGACCTGACCAACATGGTGCCGGATGGCAAGGGCCGTGTACGTCTGGAATACAACATTCCAGCCCGTGGTCTGATCGGTTTCCGCAACCAGTTCCTGACCCTGACCAACGGTGCAGGCATCCTGACCTCGATCTTCGATCGCTACGCGCCAATGAAGTCCGGCCACATGTCCGGCCGTCAGAACGGCGTACTGGTATCGGTAGAGACCGGCAAGGCGCTGACCTACTCGCTGGAAACCCTGCAGGCGCGCGGCAAGCTGTTCGTCGAGCACGGCCAGGAGATCTACAACGGTCAGATCGTCGGTCTGAACAGCCGTGACAACGACCTGGGCGTCAACCCTACCAAGGGCAAGAAGCTCGACAACATGCGTGCTTCGGGCAAAGACGAAACCATCGCTCTGGTGCCACCTGTTCGCTTCACCCTGGAACAGGCCCTGGAATTCATCCAGGACGACGAGCTGTGCGAAGTCACGCCCAAGTCGATCCGTCTGCGCAAGAAGATCCTGGACGAAGGCGAGCGTACCCGCGCTGCCAAGAAAGCCAAGAACTGAGTTAGCTCAGGCTGAATGAAAACGCCCCCGGTCGAAAGGCCGGGGGCGTTTTTGTTTGTGCAAGGCCTGAAACTTGCGCTGGCCGAATCGCGGGTCAAGCCCGCTCCCACAGGTAAATGCACAACCTTGTGGGAGCGGGCTTGACCCGCGATGCTTTTCAGCGGGCCACGGGCTTTGGCTTGTACGCGCAGTACCCCGGCCGCGGGCCGATCCTTGGGTGGTTGCGGCAGGTGTCGGGGCGCTTGTCGTAAATGGTGCAGAACCGCGTCTTGCGGTCCAGGTACAAGCAATCGTCGTTGCTCATGCGCTGCAAGGTGAAGATCCCGGACTTCTGGTTGAAGCGCTCGACGATCCCATCCTTCTGCAGGCGCTTGGCGATGTTCTTGGGCGGCTCGCCCCGTTCGAATTCGTCCACCACGCCAATGCGGATCAGATCCGTGAGCTTGACCTCCACCGGCAAGGTGCAGCAACTGGACATGCAGCCCCCGCACATGTGGCTGGAATACCTCTGCCAGGTATCCAGGCGGTCGAGTTCGGCGGCGGCAATCAGGGTCGGTTTCATCAGGTTCGGTTTTTCAGATGGTCGGGTGGGCGCGCGATCATACCGGAGTTGGTCAAAATGTGAACAACCATTTGCCGGGTTCGTGCCAACCCGGTACCGCTTTTGCACAGAAACAAACGAACCCGCGCTACCGCGCCCGGTCGAACCGTCTAGGCTGAGAAATCCCCATCCGCATTCGTCAACTTGCCCGAGGACGTCGTATGTCTCAGGAACCACTCGCACGTGACGCACAGGTGGCTGCCTTTCGCACCGCTGTACTGGAAAAACTGACCTATGCCGTCGGCAAGGACCCCGAGCACGCCTTCGACCACGACTGGTTCGAGGCCATTGCCCTGGCCGCCCGCGACCACATGGTCGACCACTGGATGGACCACACGCGGCAGATCTACCGCAAGAGCCAGAAGCGCGTCTATTACCTCTCCCTCGAATTTCTCATCGGCCGCCTGCTGTACGACAGCCTGAGCAACCTCGGCCTGCTGGACATCGCCCGTGAAGCAATGACCGGGCTGGACGTGGACCTGGAGCGCATCCGCCTGCTCGAACCCGATGCGGCGCTGGGCAACGGCGGCCTCGGGCGCCTGGCGGCGTGCTTCATGGAGAGCATGTCGACCCTGGGCATTGCCGCCCACGGCTACGGTATCCGCTATGAGCACGGGCTGTTTCGCCAGGCCGTGGTCGACGGCTGGCAGCAGGAGCAGACCGAAAACTGGCTGGATTTCGGCAACCCCTGGGAGTTCGAGCGTGCCGAGGTGATCTACCCGATCAGTTTCGGCGGCAGCGTCGAGACCCGGCACGACGAATCCGGCCAGCCGCGCCAGGTGTGGTGGCCGGCCGAAACGGTGCGCGCGGTGGCCTACGACACGCCCGTGGTGGGCTGGCGTGGTGCCAGCGTCAATACCCTGCGCCTGTGGCGCGCACGGGCCCTGGAAGAGCTGCACCTGGAGCGTTTCAATGCCGGCGACCACCTGGGCGCGGTGGCTGAAGTGGCCCGCGCCGAGAGCATCTCGCGGGTACTGTACCCGGCCGACAGCACTGAGGCCGGCCAGGAGCTGCGCCTGCGCCAGGAGTACTTCTTCGTCTCGGCCTCGCTGCAGGACCTGCTGCGCCGCCACCTGAACATGAACCCCACGCTGCTCAACCTGCACGAAAAGGCCGCCATCCAGCTCAACGACACCCACCCCTCGATTGCCGTGGCCGAGCTGATGCGCCTGCTGGTGGACCAGCACGAACTGCCGTGGGACACCGCCTGGCAGCTCACCGTCGATACCCTGGCCTACACCAACCACACCCTGCTGCCCGAGGCGCTGGAAACCTGGTCGGTGGGCCTGATGGAGCGCATGCTGCCGCGCCACATGCAGATCATCTACCTGATCAACGCCTTTCATATCGACGCGCTGCGGGCCAAGGGCATCCATGACTTCGACGTGCTGCGCGCGGTGTCGCTGATCGAGGAGGACAACGGCCGGCGGGTGCGCATGGGCAACCTGGCGTTCCTCGGGTCGCACAGCGTCAACGGCGTGTCGGGGCTGCACACCAAGCTGATGCGCAGCACCGTGTTCGCCGAACTGCACAAGCTCTACCCCGAGCGGATCAACAACAAGACCAACGGCATCACCTTCCGCCGCTGGCTGTACCAGGCCAACCCGCCGCTCACCCGCATGCTGGTGGAGGCGCTGGGGCCCGAGGTGCTGGACGACCCCGAGAAGCACCTGCGGCGCCTCGAACCGTTCGCCGACAAGCCGGCGTTTCGCAAGGCCTTCGCCCAGCAGCGCCTGCACAGCAAGAAGGCCCTGGCCAACCTGATCCAGGAGCGCCTGGGCATCACGGTCGACCCCGAGGCGATGTTCGATGTGCAGGTCAAGCGTATCCACGAATACAAGCGCCAGCTGCTCAACCTGCTGCATACCGTGGCGCTGTACCAGGCGATCCGCGCCGAGCCGGGCACGCACTGGGCGCCGCGGGTGAAGATCTTCGCCGGCAAGGCCGCCGCCAGCTATCACCAGGCCAAGCTGATCATCAAGCTGGCCAACGACATCGCCAGGGTGGTCAACAACGACCCGACCGTGCGCGGGCTGCTCAAGGTGGTGTTCCTGCCCAACTACAACGTGAGCCTGGCCGAGAGCATCATCCCGGCGGCGGACCTGTCCGAGCAGATCTCCACCGCCGGCTACGAGGCCTCGGGCACCAGCAACATGAAGTTCGGCCTCAATGGCGCGCTGACCATCGGCACCCTGGACGGCGCCAACGTCGAGATGTGCGAGCAGGTGGGGGCCGAGCACATGTTCATCTTCGGCCTGACCTCCCAGCAGGTGGAGGCGCGCAAGCGCAGCGGCGATTTCGGTGCCAGCTCCGCCATCGGCGCCTCGTACCGGCTCAACGACGTGCTCCAGGCGATCCGCGGCGGGGTGTTCTCGCCGGACGACCCGGCGCGCTACGTGGGGCTGATCGATTCACTGGTGCCGTATGACCGCTTCCTGGTGTGCGCCGACTTCGATGCCTACTGGGAGGCCCAGCGCCGCGTCGAGGAGCTGTGGCACGACCCCCAGCAGTGGTGGCGCTCGGCCGTGCTCAATACCGCGCGCATGGGCTGGTTCTCGTCGGACCGCACCATTCGCGAATACGCCGGGGAGATCTGGAACGCGCTGGAGTAGGCACCTGGCATCGGGCCCGGGGGCGTGAACCTTCGGGCCGATGTGTCGTCTGATCGGGCGAGCATGTCCTATTGCTCGCTAGCGCTTCACTCTCCCTGTAAACTGCGTGGGTTTTTTCTACCCCATCCTCCGGAGCCTTACATGTCCCGCGTTACCCTGAGTCGCTATCTGATTGAGCAGACCCGCAGCAACAGCACCCCTGCCGATCTGCGCTTCCTTATCGAAGTGGTGGCGCGTGCGTGCAAGGAAATCAGCCACAACGTGTCCAAGGGCGCCCTTGGCGGCGTGCTGGGCAGCATGGGCACTGAAAACGTGCAGGGCGAAGTCCAGAAGAAACTGGACGTGATTTCCAACGACATCCTGCTCGAAGCCAACGAGTGGGGCGGCCACCTGGCCGGCATGGCGTCCGAAGAGATGGACAATGCCTACCAGATCCCGGGCAAGTACCCCAAGGGTGCCTACCTGCTGGTATTCGACCCGCTGGACGGTTCGTCGAACATCGACGTCAACGTCTCGGTCGGCACCATCTTCTCGGTACTGCGCTGCCCCAACGAGTACCTGAGCCAGAACGAAAGCCTCAACGAACAGGCCTTCCTGCAGCCGGGCACCAAGCAGGTGGCCGCCGGTTACGCGATCTACGGCCCGCAGACCATGCTGATCCTGACCCTGGGCAACGGCGTCAAGGGCTTCACCCTGGACCGCGAGCTGGGCAGTTTCGTGCTGACCCACGAGAACATCCAGGTGCCGGAAACCACCGCCGAGTTCGCCATCAACATGTCCAACCAGCGCCACTGGGAAGCCCCGGTGACCCGCTATGTGGGCGAACTGCTGGCTGGCGAGACCGGCCCGCTGAAAAAGAACTACAACATGCGCTGGATCGCCTCGATGGTTGCCGACGTGCACCGCATCCTGACCCGTGGCGGCCTGTTCATGTACCCGCGCGATGCGCGCGAGCCATCCAAGCCGGGCAAGCTGCGCCTGATGTACGAAGCCAACCCGATGTCGTTCATCATCGAACAGGCCGGCGGTGCTTCCACCGACGGTCGCCAGCGCATCCTCGACATCCAGCCCGAGAGCCTGCACCAGCGTGTGGCGGTGTTCCTGGGTTCGAAGCAGGAAGTCGAGCGCGTCACCGGTTATCACCAGGAGTAAATCATGCTCGCACCTTGGCAGCCGTTGCTGGAGTGGTGGTTCGGCTGGGGCACCAGCCCCCAGGCCGTGGCTGACGAGAAGAGTACGCTGTGGTTCGGCAAGCACCACGACGACGAGGCGCGCGAGCGCTTCGGCGAGCTGGCCGCGCAGGCGCTGGCCGGCGAGCTGGACGAATGGCTGGCAAGCCCCCAGGGCTGGCTGGGCCTGGTGCTGCTGCTGGACCAGCTGCCCCGCATGATCCACCGCGACACGCAGCACGCCTTCGATGGCGACCGGCGCGCGCAGGTGCTGGTGATGCAGGGCCTGGACAAGGCCTGGGACTACCAGCTGCTGCCTATCCAGCGGGTGTTCATCCTGCTGGTGCTGGAGCATGCCGAGGTGCTGGACTGGCAGAACATCAGCATCGAGCGCTATCAGTTGCTGCTGGATGCGCAGCCGGACAGTGACCGGCGCCTGTTTGAAGGTTTCCTGGACTATGCCGAGCAGCACCAGCGGGTGATTGCGCGGTTTGGCCGCTTCCCGCACCGCAACCTGGTGCTGGGGCGCCCGAGCACCGATGAAGAGATGGACTTTCTGCTGGAGCCGGGCTCGCGGTTCTGAGCTGAACCCAATCGCGGGTCAAGCCCGCTCCCACTAGGACTATCGCTGTCCTTGTGGGAGCGGGCTTGACCCGCGATTGTTTCACCCTAGATCCTGAAGCTGCCCACCAGTTGCTTCAACCTGTCCACCTGGCTCTGCAGGTCATTGCAGGCCCGCAGCGTCGCCTGCAAATTCTCCACCCCTTCCTGATTCAGCGTATTGATCTCGGTGATGTCGACATTGATCGATTCCACCACGGCCGTCTGCTCTTCGGTGGCGGTGGCCACCGACTGGTTCATCCCGTCGATTTCGCCAATGCGCACGGTCACGCTGCCCAGGCGCTCGCCGGCCTGGTTGGCAATGCCCACGCTGTGCTCGCTCTGGCGCTGACTCTCGGTCATGGTGCCCACCGCCACCTGTGCGCCGGCCTGCAACTGCTCGATGATCTTCTGCACCTGTTGCGCCGAGTCCTGGGTACGGTGGGCCAGGTTGCGCACCTCGTCGGCCACCACCGCAAACCCGCGACCGGCCTCGCCGGCACGTGCCGCCTCGATGGCCGCGTTCAGTGCCAGCAGGTTGGTCTGCTGGGAAATGCCGCTGATCACCTCGAGAATCTGACCGATGTTCACCGTGTTGGCGTTGAGCGTCTCGATATGGGTGCTGGCGTCGCTGATCTTGCTCGACAGCTGGTTCATCACCGCAATGGTCTGGTCGACCACCTGCTGGCCGTCCTCGGCCAGGTTGCGTGCTTCGCTGGAATGCTGTGAGGCAAGGGCGGCGTTGTGGGCGATCTCATGGGCGGCGGCGCCCAGCTGGTTGATCGCCGCCGCCACGCTGCTGGTGCGGCCCGACTGCTGGTCGGCATTGTGGATCGACGCGTTCGAGGCGCTGACCACGCGCAGGGCCACTTCATTGACCCGACCGGTGGCCGAGGACACTTCGCTGATCGAGTTGTGGATACGTTCCACGAAGCGGTTGAACGAGGAGCCCAGCGCGCCGAACTCGTCATGGGCATGAATGCGCAGGCGCCGGGTCAGGTCGCCTTCGCCTTCGGCGATATCGTGCATGGCGCGGCCCATCACATGCAGCGGCTCCATCAGGACGCGGATCAGCACGCCGAGCAAGGCGATGATGATCAGCACGGCGATGGCCGTGGCCACGATGGCCGAGGTCCGAAACTCGCCGAGCATGGCAAAGGCGTAGTCCTGGTCGACCACCATCGCTACGTACCAGTCGGCCGAAGGCACGCCGTTGACGCGGGTGAAGCTGATGAACTGCCGGCGCCCGTCCTGCTCGACTTCCTTGAGGCCGCTACCCGGCTGCGGCGTGCCCTGCGGGTAGGCATCGGCCAGGCGCTTGAGGGTCAGCGAGCTGTCCGGGTGGATCAGGATCTTGCCCTCGGCATTGACGATGAACGCCAGACCGTGGCCGTCGAAGTTCAGCGAGTTGATGATGCTGCTGATGGTGTCCAGGTCGGTGTCGGCACCGCTGACACCGATCAGGCGGCCAGCCTGCTGCACCGGGGTGGCAATGGTGATCACCAGCTTGCCCGAGGAGGCCGAGACGTAGGGTTCGGTAACGATGCTGCGCCCGGCCTCGCTGGCGCCCTTGTACCAGCCGCGTACCCGCGGGTCGTAGTCGGCGGCGCGGTTGCCCGTGGGCACCGATTGCATGCTGCCGTCCTGGCCGCCGAAGTAGGTCAGGGTGAAGTTGCTGGCATACACCGGCAACGCCATCAGCCGGTCCAGGCTCGGCTTGCCGGGGCCATCCACGGCCACCTGCTGGGCAAACGAATGCTGCAGCTGGATGCGGCTCTGCAGCCAGGTCTGGATGTTGCTGGTGGTAAGGCTGCCGAGCTCCTGCATCGTGGCCTCGGTGTTGCTGCGCAGCGACTGGCGCTGGCGGTAATCGTTGAACAGGATGAAACAGGTAAACGCCACCGCGACCACAAGGGCGGCGGCCAGCAGGATCTTGTGGCTGAACTTCAGGTTTTTGGTCATTGCGAGGTCTGTCTGCACAAGGCGGTCAACGGGGAGGGCGCGGCGAAACGTCGCAGCGCCCTCCTGTGTCGTCCGCGCCGGGCAAAAAATGAGGCGGATGTGCGACTAGTCGACAAATGGCAACGATAACCGTGCAGGTAAATGGGGTTGCCGGGAACCGGCTAGGGGTTTTTGCTTCTAAGCTCGAGTCAGGCCCCGTGCTTGCACCCTCATGTTCAGGAGTGACCCCATGTCGTTGCGTTCCCTCGCCCTGTTGTCGTTGTGCGTGTTGCTGGCCGCATGCAGCAAGATCAACCAGGAAAACTATTCCAAGCTCCAGGCCGGCATGCCCAAGGCCGAGGTCGAGCGACTGCTGGGCAGCCCCACCGAGTGTTCCGGCGCGCTGGGCATGACCAGTTGTACCTGGGGCGACCAGAAAGCCTTCATCAGCGTGCAGTACGCCGCCGACAAGGTGCTGATGTACTCGGGGCAGGGTCTCAAATGAAACGCCTGCCCCTGCTGTTGAGCCTGTGCGCCGGCCTGCTGCTGACCGGTTGTGCGCATTCGCGCGACGACGGGCCGTTGCCGCCCAAGACCGTCGACAGCGTCGACCTCAAGCGTTACCAGGGCAAGTGGTTCGAACTGGCGCGGCTGCCGATGTTCTTCCAGCGCAATTGCGCGCAGAGCGAAGCGCATTACAACCTCAAGCCGGACGGCACGGTGGGCGTGCTCAACCGCTGCATCACGCTCGAGGGCGAGTGGGAGGAGGCCAGTGGTACGGCGACGCCACAGGTGCAGGGCAAGACCGACAAGCTGTGGGTGGAGTTCGACAACTGGTTCTCGCGGTTGCTGCCGGGGGTGACGAAGGGCGATTACTGGGTGCTGTACGTGGACAAGGACTACCAGACGGCACTGGTGGGCAACCCGGACCGCAAGTACCTGTGGATACTGTCACGCACGCCGACGATTCCGGCGCTGGAGCGCGAGAGCCTGCTGGCGCGGGCGCGTCAGCAGGGGTATGACACCACGCGGCTGATCTGGCGGGTTTCGGACAGGGACATCGCGCACAGTCAGTGAGGGCCTCTTCGCGGGTCAAGCCCGCTCCCACAGGATCAGCATAAACCCTGTGGGAGCGGGCTTGACCCGCGATAATCACGGCGTGGTTCTGGCTCAGCCCAGCACTTCGCGAAGCACCCCGGCAAACGCCCGCGCGCTCACCTCATCACCCGCATGCCGACCCTGCTTGACCACCCACTTGCCATTGACCATCACATCGCGCACCTGCCGGTCGCCGCCGGCAAACAACCAGCGATTGAGAACCCCGTCCCCGCTCGCCGTAGCGATGTACGGATCGGCCCCATCCAGCACGATCCAGTCGGCCCGCCTGCCCACCGCCAGTTCGCCAACCGGCTGCCCCAGCGCCTGCGCACCACCGGCCAGGGCCGCATCGAACAGGGTGCGCCCCACCATCGGCTGATCGGCCCCATGCAACCGGTTGCGCCGCTGGTCGCGCAGGCGCTGGCCATATTCGAGCCAGCGCAATTCCTCCACCACGCTCAGCGACACATGGCTGTCCGAGCCGATGCCCATGCGCCCGCCCTGGGCCAGGTAGTCGACGGCAGGGAAGATGCCGTCGCCCAGGTTGGCCTCGGTGGTCAGGCACAGGCCGGCCACCGCCTTGCTGCGCGCCATGGCGCTGACTTCGTCGGGCTCGGCGTGGGTGGCGTGCACCAGGCACCAGCGCTGGTCGACATCGACGTTTTCATACAGCCACTGCAATGGCCGGCGGCCACTCCAGGCCAGGCAGTCGTCGACTTCCTTCTGCTGTTCGGCAATGTGGATATGCACCGGGCAGGCCTTGTCACCGGCAGCCATGACCTGGGCGATCTGCTGCGGGGTGACCGCGCGCAGGGAGTGAAAGCACAGCCCCAGGCGCTGCGCCGGTTGCTGGGCGAGCAGCGGCGCCAGTTGCGTGTGCAGGTGCAGGTACTGCTCGGTGCCGTTGATGAAGCGACGTTGCCCGTCATTGGGCGCCTGCCCGCCGAAACCCGAGTGGCTGTAGAGCACCGGCAGCAAGGTCAGGCCGATGCCGGTGTCGGCGGCGGCCTGGCTGATGCGCAGCGACAGTTCGGCCGGGTCGGCATAGGCCTTGCCCTGGGCGTCATGGTGCACGTAATGGAATTCGGCCACCGAGGTGTAGCCGGCCTTGAGCATCTCGATGTACAGCTGGCGCGCGATGATGCCCAGTTGCTCGGGGCTGATCCGGCCCACCAGCCGGTACATCAGCTCGCGCCAGGTCCAGAAGCTGTCGTTGGGGTTGCCGGCCACTTCCGCCAGGCCGGCCATGGCGCGCTGGAAGGCGTGCGAGTGCAGGTTCGGCATGCCCGGCAGCAACGGCCCGGCCAGGCGCTCGGCGCCATCGGCCGAGGCGCCTGGCTGTACGCTATTCAACAGGCCGTCGGGGCCTGTCTCGATTCGCACGTTTTCTGCCCAGCCTGTAGGCAACAAAGCACGTTCGGCAAAGAACACGGACATCGGTACGCCACCCTTTTCTGGTTATTTGTATATACATATACAGACGTTTGCCTGCCCGGTAAACTGCGGCACTCTACCGGTCATACTCATCACCAAGGATTTTTGCCGTGTCGACACCTCCTGTCTCCGCGTTGGTTGCCCACATGGGCGAGGGCCCGGCGCCGCTGTATGCGCGGGTCAAGCAGATGATCGCCCAGCAGATCCAGAACGGCAGCTGGCCGCCGCATCACCGCGTACCGTCCGAGAGCGAACTGGTCACCGAGCTGGGCTTCAGCCGCATGACCATCAACCGCGCCTTGCGCGAGCTGACCGCCGAAGGCCTGCTGGTGCGCATGCAGGGCGTCGGTACCTTCGTCGCCGAGCCCAAGAGTCGCTCGGCGCTGTTCGAGGTCAACAACATCGCCGACGAGATCGCCGCGCGCGGCCACCAGCACAGCTGCAAGGTGATCACCCTGACCGAAGAGGCGGCAGGCTCTGAGCGGGCGCTGGCGCTGGACATGCGCGAAGGGCAGCGGGTGTTCCATTCGCTGATCGTGCACTACGAAAACGGCATCCCGGTGCAGATCGAGGACCGCTTCGTCAACGCCCAGGTCGCCCCGGACTACCTCAAGCAGGACTTCACCCGCCAGACCCCCTACGCCTACCTGTCCCAGGTGGCGCCGCTGACCGAAGGCGAGCACGTGGTCGAGGCGATCCTGGCCGAACCCGAGGAATGCCGCCTGCTGCAGATCGAGCCGGGCGAGCCGTGCCTGCTGATCCGCCGGCGCACCTGGTCGGGTCGCCAGCCGGTCACGGCGGCGCGCCTGATTCACCCCGGTTCCCGTCACCGCCTGGAAGGACGCTTCAGCAAATGAGTTCGTTGACCCTGTTACGTGCCGCCGACTACCCGCGCATGCCGTGGAAGAACGGCGGCGGCAGTACCGAAGAGATCACCCGCGATGGCGGGGCCGGCCTGGAGGGCTTTGGCTGGCGCCTGTCGATTGCCGACATCGCCGAGTCGGGCGGGTTCTCCAGCTTTGCCGGGTATCAGCGCGTGATCAGCGTGCTGCAGGGCGATGGCATGCGCCTGATGGTGGATGGCCAGGCCAGCCGCGAGCTGCTGGCGTTCGATGCCTTCGCCTTCAGCGGCGAAAGTGCAGTGAGCTGCAACCTGCTGGGCGGACCGATTCGCGACTTCAACCTGATCTACGCGCCGCAGCGGTTTGCCGCGCGGCTGCAGTGGCTGTCGGGTGAAAGCCGGGTGTACAGCTCGGCCCAGACGCTGCTGGTGTTCGCGGCGCACGAG
The DNA here is from genome assembly GCF_049942755.1 of Pseudomonas palmensis. Classification (NCBI taxonomy): domain Bacteria; kingdom Pseudomonadati; phylum Pseudomonadota; class Gammaproteobacteria; order Pseudomonadales; family Pseudomonadaceae; genus Pseudomonas; species Pseudomonas palmensis. The sequence continues at coordinate 1,865,207 of NZ_CP187958.1, read as the reverse complement.
CGGGTGCGGGTCAAGGTCGCAGGGCATGCCGAGCAGTGGCTGGGTCGCTATGACTGCCTGCGGCTGGACGGCAATCACGGGTTGCTGGAGTTCGAGGTCAGTGGGCAGATCTGCCTGATCGAGCTGACCGAACGTTAAGGGCTTCGCCAGCAAGGCTGGCTCCTGCAGGTTCCATTCTTTTTTTGCGTGTGGGAGCCGGCCTTGCCGGCGAAGCGGACGACACTGTTTTTTGGTTGCCTGTACTTGTACATACAAGTAAATATATGTTTGTATTGCATCCATGGCAGTGCCATCCCGAATTCGCCTTTCGCTCGAGGAGCCCTTACGTGACGAACAAGCACAATAAATTCCGTGACGTCGAAATTCGCGCCCCGCGCGGCACCCAGCTCACCGCCAAGAGCTGGCTGACCGAAGCGCCGCTGCGCATGCTGATGAACAACCTCGACCCGCAAGTTGCCGAGAACCCCAAGGAGCTGGTGGTGTACGGCGGCATCGGCCGCGCCGCGCGCAACTGGGAGTGCTACGACAAGATCGTCGAGAGCCTCACCCACCTGAATGACGACGAGACCCTGCTGGTGCAATCCGGCAAGCCGGTCGGCGTGTTCAAGACCCACAGCAACGCCCCGCGCGTACTGATCGCCAACTCCAACCTGGTGCCGCACTGGGCCAACTGGGAACATTTCAACGAACTCGATGCCAAGGGCCTGGCCATGTACGGCCAGATGACCGCCGGCAGCTGGATCTACATCGGCAGCCAGGGCATCGTGCAGGGCACCTACGAAACCTTCGTCGAAGCCGGCCGCCAGCACTACAACGGCAGCCTCAAGGGCAAGTGGGTGCTCACCGCGGGCCTGGGCGGCATGGGCGGCGCGCAGCCACTGGCCGCGACCCTGGCCGGCGCCTGCTCGCTGAACATCGAATGCCAGCAGAGCCGCATCGACTTCCGCCTGAGCAGCCGCTACGTGGATGAACAGGCCACCGACCTGGACGACGCCCTGGCGCGCATCGCCAGATACACGGGCGAAGGCAAGGCCATCTCCATCGCCCTGCTGGGCAATGCCGCCGAAATCCTGCCCGAGCTGGTCAAGCGCGGCGTGCGCCCCGACATGGTCACCGACCAGACCAGCGCCCACGACCCGCTCAATGGCTACCTGCCGGCCGGCTGGACCTGGGAGCAGTACCGCGACCGCGCGCAGACCGAACCGGCGGCGGTGGTCAAGGCTGCCAGGCAGTCGATGGCCGTGCACGTGCAGGCCATGCTCGACTTCCAGAAGCAGGGCATCCCGACCTTCGACTACGGCAACAACATTCGTCAGATGGCCAAGGAAGAGGGTGTGACCAACGCCTTCGACTTCCCCGGCTTCGTACCTGCCTATATCCGCCCGCTGTTCTGCCGCGGCGTGGGCCCGTTCCGCTGGGCCGCGCTGTCGGGCGACGCCCAGGACATCTACAAGACCGACGCCAAGGTCAAGGAACTGATCCCCGACGACGCGCACCTGCACAACTGGCTGGACATGGCCCGCGAGCGCATCAGCTTCCAGGGCCTGCCGGCACGTATCTGCTGGGTCGGCCTGGGCCTGCGCGCCAAGCTGGGCCTGGCGTTCAACGAAATGGTGCGCAGCGGCGAGCTGTCGGCACCGATCGTGATCGGCCGCGACCACCTGGACTCCGGCTCCGTCTCCAGCCCCAACCGTGAAACCGAAGCCATGCAGGACGGCTCCGACGCCGTGTCCGACTGGCCGCTGCTCAATGCCCTGCTCAACACCGCCAGCGGCGCGACCTGGGTCTCGCTGCACCACGGCGGCGGGGTGGGCATGGGCTTCTCGCAGCACTCGGGCATGGTCATCGTGTGCGACGGCACCGACGAAGCCGCCGAGCGTATTGCCCGCGTCCTGCACAACGACCCGGCCACCGGCGTGATGCGCCATGCCGATGCCGGTTATCAGATCGCCATCGACTGTGCGAAAGAGCAGGGCCTGAACCTGCCGATGATCACGCGCTGAGCGGCGCCCTGGTCGATACTGAATTCATGACGGGCGTGAACGCCTTTCGAGACGGAGCAATAACGTGACCCAACTGACCCTGAAGCCTGGCACCCTGACCTTGGCTCAGCTGCGTGCGATCTACCAGCAACCGCTGACCCTGCAACTGGACGCCAGCGCCGACCAGCAGATCGAAGACAGCGTGGCCTGCGTCGAGCAGATCCTTGCCGAGGACCGCACCGCCTACGGCATCAACACCGGTTTCGGCCTGCTGGCCTCGACCCGCATCGCCAGCCACGACCTGGAGAACCTGCAGCGCTCGCTGGTGCTGTCCCACGCCGCCGGCGTCGGCGCGCCGCTGGACGACGCCCTGGTGCGCCTGATCATGGTGCTCAAGGTCAACAGCCTGAGCCGTGGTTTTTCCGGCATCCGGCGCAAGGTGATCGACGCGCTGATCGCCCTGATCAACGCCGAGGTCTACCCGCACATTCCACTCAAGGGCTCGGTGGGCGCCTCCGGCGACCTCGCACCGCTGGCGCACATGTCGCTGGTGCTGCTGGGCGAAGGCAAGGCCCGCCACAAGGGCCAATGGCTGCCGGCCACAGAAGCGCTGGCGGTGGCCGGCCTCGAGCCGCTGACCCTGGCCGCCAAGGAGGGCCTGGCCCTGCTCAACGGCACCCAGGCGTCCACCGCCTATGCGCTGCGCGGGCTGTTCGAAGGCGAAGACCTGTTCGCTGCCGCCGTCGCTTGCGGCAGCCTCACCGTCGAAGCGGTGCTGGGCTCGCGCTCGCCCTTCGATGACCGCATTCATCAGGCCCGCGGCCAGCGTGGCCAGATAGACTCGGCCGCCTGCTACCGCGACCTGCTGGGCGACGGCAGCGAAGTGTCGGCCTCGCACCAGAACTGCGGCAAGGTGCAGGACCCGTACTCCCTGCGTTGCCAGCCACAGGTGATGGGCGCCTGCCTGACCCAGTTGCGCCAGGCCGCCGAGGTACTGGTGGTGGAGGCCAACGCGGTGTCCGACAACCCGCTGGTATTCGCCAAGGAGGGTGACGTGATCTCCGGTGGCAACTTCCACGCCGAGCCGGTGGCCATGGCCGCCGACAACATGGCCCTGGCCATCGCCGAAATCGGTTCGCTGAGCGAGCGGCGCATCTCGCTGATGATGGACAAGCACATGTCGCAGTTGCCGCCGTTCCTGGTGGCCAATGGCGGGGTCAACTCCGGCTTCATGATCGCTCAGGTCACCGCCGCCGCGCTGGCCAGCGAGAACAAGGCGCTGGCGCACCCGCACAGTGTCGACAGCATTCCCACCTCGGCCAACCAGGAAGACCACGTGTCGATGGCCCCGGCTGCCGGCAAGCGCCTGTGGGAAATGGCCGAGAACACCCGCGGCGTGCTGGCCGTGGAATGGCTGGCCGCCTGCCAGGGCCTGGACCTGCGCACCGGCCTCAAGACCTCGCCCAAGCTGGAGCAGGCGCGCCAGGCCCTGCGCGGCCAGGTCGCGCACTACGACAAGGACCGTTTCTTCGCCCCCGACATCGAGGCGGCCATCGCCCTGCTGGCCGCGGGCACGCTGACCGGCCTGCTGCCGGCCAAGGTGCTGCCCAGCCTCTGACGCCACCGGCTGGCCGTGCAGGCCAGCCGTCTGCCGCGCGAACCCTGGCGGGTTCGCGCTGCTTTTCGCCTACAAAAAAAACAGGAACGCGAAATGCAATCTCAAGCACAAGGTCTCAAGCGCGGGCTTACGGCCCGGCACATTCGATTCATGGCACTGGGCTCGGCCATCGGCACCGGGCTGTTCTACGGTTCGGCCGCGGCCATCCAGATGGCCGGCCCGGCGGTGTTGCTGGCCTACCTGATCGGCGGCGCGGCAGTGTTCATGGTGATGCGTGCACTGGGTGAAATGGCCGTGCACAACCCGGTGTCCGGCTCGTTCGGCAAATACGCCAGCACCTACCTGGGGCCCATGGCCGGCTTCGTGCTGGGCTGGACCTATGCCTTTGAAATGATCATCGTGTGCCTGGCCGACGTCACGGCCTTCGGCATCTACATGGGCTTCTGGTTTCCCGAGGTGGCGCGCTGGGTGTGGGTGCTGGGCATCGTGTTCCTGATCGGCGGGCTCAACCTGTGCAACGTCAAGGTGTTCGGCGAGATGGAGTTCTGGCTGTCGCTGCTCAAGGTCGGCGCGATCGTGGCGATGATCCTGGCCGGTTTCGGCATCATGGCCTTCGGCCTGGCCAATGCCGAGGCGGGCAACACGGTGGGCATCGGCAACCTGTTCGATCACGGCGGCTTCATGCCCAACGGTGTCGGTGGCCTGATCGCCTCGTTCGCGGTGGTGATGTTCGCCTTCGGCGGCATCGAGATCATCGGTATCACCGCCGGTGAAGCCAAGGACCCGCAGCGCGTGATCCCCAAGGCGATCAACGCCGTGCCGCTGCGCATCCTGCTGTTCTATGTGCTCACCCTGTTCGTACTGATGTGCCTGTACCCCTGGCCGCAGATCGGCAGCCAGGGCAGCCCGTTCGTGCAGATCTTCAGCAACCTGGGGATCGGCTCGGCGGCCACGGTGCTCAACATCGTGGTGATCTCGGCGGCGGTGTCGGCCATCAACAGCGATATCTTCGGCGCCGGGCGCATGATGTATGGCCTGGCCGAGCAGGGCCACGCGCCCAAGGGCTTCTCGAAGATCTCGCGCCACGGCGTGCCGTGGATGACCGTGCTGGTGATGGGCGCTGCGCTGCTCGGTGGCGTGGTGCTCAACTACCTGATTCCGGAAAACGTGTTCCTGCTGATCGCCTCCATTGCCACCTTTGCTACGGTATGGGTGTGGCTGATGATCCTGGTGACCCAGGTGGCCATGCGCCGCAGCATGAGCCGCGAAGAGGTCGCGCAACTGAAGTTCCCGGTACCGTTCTGGCCGTATGGGCCGGCCGCAGCCATCGCCTTCATGCTGTTCGTGTTCGGCGTGCTGGGCTACTTCCCCGACACCCAGGCGGCGTTGATCGTCGGCGTGGTGTGGGTGGTGTTCCTGGTGGCCGCCTACTGGCTGTGGTGCAAGCCGCGTGGCACGGCCACGCAGCCGGTGTCGACGCCTCAATAGTTACGGAGACTGTGCATGAAAACCCTCTGGCAGCACTGCCATGTGGCAAGCATGGCGCACGGCGCCTACTCGATCATCGAGGACGCGGCCATCGTCACCTGCGCCGGGCGCATCGAATGGATCGGCCCGCGCCAGGCGCTGGCAGGCCCTGTGCCTGACAGCACGGTCGACCTGGGCGGCGCCTGGGTCACCCCCGGGCTGATCGACTGCCACACCCACGCGGTGTTCGGCGGCAACCGCAGCGGCGAGTTCGAACAGCGCCTGCAGGGCGTGAGCTACGCCGAGATCGCCGCCCAGGGGGGGGGCATCGCCAGCACCGTGCGCGCCACCCGCGCCGCCAGCGAAGACGAGCTGTATGCCAGCGCCCTGCGCCGGGTGCAGGCCCTGATGCGCGATGGTGTGACCACCCTGGAGATCAAGTCCGGCTACGGCCTGGACCTGGACAACGAGCGCAAGATGCTCAAGGTGGCGCGCCGGCTCGGCGAAACGCTGCCGCTGACCGTGCGCAGCACCTGCCTGGCGGCGCATGCCTTGCCGCCCGAGTACGCCGAGCGCGCCGACGACTACATCACTCACATCTGCGAGCAGATGCTTCCGGCGCTGGCTGGCGAAGGGCTGGTGGACGCGGTGGATGCGTTCTGCGAATACCTGGCGTTTTCGCCGGCGCAGGTCGAGCGGGTGTTTCTCAAGGCCCGCGAGCTGGGCCTGCCGGTCAAGCTGCATGCCGAGCAGCTGTCGTCGCTGCACGGTTCGAGCCTGGCGGCGCGCTACCAGGCACTGTCGGCCGATCACCTGGAGTTCATGGACGAGGCCGATGCCATCGCCATGGCCCAGGCCGGTACGGTGGCGGTGCTGCTGCCGGGGGCTTTCTACTTCTTGCGCGAAACCCAGCTGCCGCCGATGGACGCGCTGCGCAGGCACGGCGTGAAGATCGCGATTGCCAGCGACCTCAACCCCGGCACCTCGCCGGCCTTGTCGCTGCGCCTGATGCTGAACATGGCCTGCACCCTGTTTCGCATGACCCCCGAAGAAGCCCTGGCCGGTGTCACCGTGCATGCCGCCACGGCGTTGGGGCTGGGCGACAGCCATGGCTCGCTGGAGGTCGGCAAGGTGGCCGACTTCGTGGCCTGGGACATCGAACGGCCGGCAGACCTGGCCTACTGGCTGGGCGGCGACCTGCACAAGCGGGTGGTGCGCCACGGCGTTGAACTGACCGATAAAGGGGAGGCTGCATGGACAAGGTCGTGAGTTTTCACCAGGGTACGCTGCCGCTGCTGGTCAGCATTCCCCATGCCGGGCTCAGGCTGACCCCGGCGGTCGAGGCCGGGCTGGTGGACGAGGCCAGGGGCCTGCCGGACACCGACTGGCACATTCCGCGCCTGTACGCCTTTGCCCGTGAGCTGGGCGCCAGCGTGGTGGTGGGCGAGTATTCGCGCTTCGTCATCGACCTGAACCGGCCCGAGGATGACCAGCCACTGTATGCCGGCGCCACCACCGGGCTGTTCCCGGCCACGCTGTTCGAAGGGCAGCCGCTGTTCAAGGCGGGGCTGGAGCCGAGTGCGGCCGAGCGGGCGGGCTACCTGGAGGCCATCTGGCGGCCGTATCACGACACCCTCACCGGCGAGCTGGCGCGCCTGCGCGAGCAGTTCGGCTACGCGTTGCTGTGGGATGCACACTCGATCCGCTCGGTGATCCCTCACCTGTTCGACGGCACGTTGCCGGACTTCAACATCGGCACCTTCAATGGCGCGAGCTGCGACGCGGCGCTGGCCGAGCGGGTCAGGGCGGTGGCGGCCGGCGCGCAGGGCTACAGCCATGTGCTCAACGGGCGCTTCAAGGGCGGGCACATCACCCGTCACTATGGCGCCCCGGCCAACAACGTGCATGCGGTGCAGATGGAACTGGCGCAGTGCAACTACATGGAGGAGGTGGCGCCGTTCACCTACCGCGACGATCTGGCGCAGCCGACCCAGCGGGTGCTGGAGCAGATGCTGGTGGCGATGCTGGGGTGGGGGCGCGAGCGTTACCCGGCATAGGACCGCGGCGCTGCCTTCGCCGGCAAGGCCGGCTCCTGCAGACGGTTGCGAACCGGTAGGAGCCGGCCTTGCCGGCGAAGGGGCCCGAAAGCCGAACACAGGTACATGCTCAAAGCGCATTTCGGGTTTATGATGCCCAACGGCAGCCTATTTCCCCACACGGAGTGCGTAATGCAGACCTTGTACCCGCAGATCAAACCCTACGCCCGGCACGATCTGGCCGTGGAAGCACCGCATGTACTGTACGTCGATGAAAGCGGTTCCCCGGAAGGTCTGCCCGTGCTGTTCATTCATGGCGGCCCGGGCGCCGGCTGCGATGCGCAAAGCCGCTGCTATTTCGACCCCAACCTGTACCGCATCGTCACCTTCGACCAGCGCGGCTGCGGTCGCTCCACCCCGCACGCGAGCCTGGAAAACAACACCACCCAGGCCCTGATCGAAGACATCGAGCGTATCCGCGAGCACCTGAACATCGAAAAATGGGTGCTGTTCGGTGGTTCCTGGGGGTCGACCCTGGCCCTGGCCTACGCCCAGACCCACCCCGAGCGCGTGCACGGGCTGATCCTGCGCGGCATCTTCCTGTGCCGCCCGCAGGAAATCGAATGGTTCTACCAGGCAGGTGCCAGCCGACTGTTCCCCGACTACTGGCAGGATTACATCGCGCCGATCCCCGCCGACGAGCGCGACGACCTGGTCAAGGCCTTCCACAAGCGCCTTACCGGCAACGACCAGATCGCCCAGATGCATGCGGCCAAGGCCTGGTCCACCTGGGAGGGCCGCACCGCGACGCTGCGTCCCAACCCGCTGGTGGTCGACCGCTTCTCCGAGCCGCAACGCGCCCTGTCGATTGCCCGCATCGAATGCCACTACTTCATGAACAACGCGTTCCTGGAGCCCGACCAGCTGATCCGCGACATGCCGCGTATCGCCCACCTGCCGGCGGTGATCGTGCACGGTCGCTATGACGTGATCTGCCCGCTGGACAACGCCTGGGCGCTGCACCAGGCCTGGCCCAACAGCGAGCTGAAAGTGATTCGCGACGCCGGCCACGCCGCCTCCGAGCCCGGCATCACCGATGCATTGGTGCGCGCCGCCGACCAGATGGCCCGGCGCCTGCTCGACCTGCCGCTGGAAGAAGCGTGAAGGGCCTGCTGCAACGCGCGCGTGGCGCGCGGGTAGAGGTCGACGGCGAGATCGTCGGGTCCATCGACCAGGGCCTGCTGGTGCTGGTCGCCGTCGAGCCCGGCGACACCCCGGCCCACGCCGACAAGCTGCTGCACAAGCTGCTCAACTACCGGGTGTTCAGCGACCCCCAGGGCAAGATGAACCTGTCGCTCAAGGACATCGACGGCGGCCTGCTGCTGGTATCGCAGTTCACCCTGGCTGCCGACACCCAGAGCGGCCTGCGCCCGAGCTTTTCCACCGCCGCGCCACCGGCACTCGGTGCCGAACTGTTCGATTACCTGCTGGCCCAGGCGAGGCTCAAGCACCCCACGGTGGCGAGCGGGCGTTTCGGTGCGGACATGCAGGTTCACCTGGTCAATGATGGCCCTGTGACATTTATGCTACAAATATGAAGGTGAAAAGGCCGCTGCTTGCATGAAAACAGCGGCTTTTCAGCATAAATAGTTGCTTGGCCCTGATGCGTTGTAACGCGGCCTGCTGGATAATCGCGCGAAATGTGGGCCTGCGTTCGCAGGCCCGTTTTACTCTGACTTGAGCATCGTCCGGAACCGTTTGGGGAATCATTGTGCCCTTTCGGAGTCCGAACAGTGCTCGCCAACCCGGCATACGTCGCTGGCCGTTGGTTCTTTGATCTGTTTTCGGCGAGGGTTGCTCGTGATTGTAAGTCCCTGTAATGCACCAAGAACTTCCGCCAATCGGCTGCGCAAGGCCTTCGTGGCAGCCTCTGCACTGGTCTGCCTGCTCAGCGCGGGCCAGCTCTGGGCGTTCAACCTCGACGACGTGGCAGCCAAGGCCAAAGACCTGGCCGGGCAGAAGTACGAAGCACCCAAGAGCAACCTGCCGGCCGTGTTCCGTGACATGAAGTACGGCGACTACCAGAAGATCCGCTTCCTGCAGGACAAGGCCGAGTGGGCCCAGGACAAGACCCCGTTCAAGCTGTCGTTCTACCACCAGGGCATGCACTTCGACACGCCGGTGCGCATCAACGAAGTCACCGCCAACAAGGTGCAGGAGATCAAGTACGACCCGAGCCGCTTCGACTTCGGCGACGTGCAGTTCGACCCCAAGGCCACCGACAAGCTCGGCTACGCCGGCTTTCGCGTGCTGTACCCGATCAACAAGGCCGACAAGCAGGATGAAATCATGACCCTGCTTGGCGCCAGCTATTTCCGCGTGGTCGGCAAGGGCCATGTGTATGGCCTGTCGGCCCGTGGCCTGGCCATCGACACCGCGCTGCCGTCAGGCGAGGAGTTCCCGCGCTTCACCGAGTTCTGGGTCGAGAAGCCCAAGCCGACCGACAAGCACCTGGTGATCTACGCGCTGCTCGATTCGCCGCGCTCCACCGGCGCCTACAAGCTGACCCTGCGCCCGGGCACCGACACCATTGTCGACGTCAAGTCCAGGGTGTACCTGCGTGACCACGTCAGCCGCCTGGGCATCGCCCCGCTGACCAGCATGTTCCTGTTCGGCGGCAACCAGCCGTCCAAGGTGCCCAACTACCGCCCTGCGCTGCACGACTCCGAAGGCCTGTCGATCCATGCGGCCAACGGCGAATGGCTGTGGCGCCCGCTCAACAACCCCAAGCACCTGGCCGTGAGCAACTTCAGCGTCGAGAACCCGCGTGGTTTCGGCCTGCTGCAGCGCCAGCGCGAGTTCAGCCAGTTCGAAGACCTCGACGACAACTACCAGAAGCGCCCGAGCGCCTGGATCGAGCCGAGCGGCGACTGGGGCAAGGGCACCGTCGACCTGGTCGAGATCCCGACCGCCGACGAGACCAACGACAACATCGTGGCCTTCTGGAGCCCGGAAAAACTGCCTGAGCCCGGTGTGGCATCCGAGTTCAACTACCGCCTGCACTGGACCATCGACGAGTCCGAGTTCCACTCGCCGAACCTGGGCTGGGTCAAGCAGACCCTGCGTTCCACCGGTGACGTCAAGCAGTCCAACCTGATCCGCCAGCCCGATGGCAGCATCGCCTTCCTGGTCGACTTCGAGGGCCCGGTGCTGGCCGCCCTGCCGGAAGATGCCAACGTGCGCAGCCAGGTGACCACCGACGACAACGCCGAAGTGGTCGAGAACAACCTGCGCTACAACCCCGAGATCAAGGGCTGGCGCCTGACCCTGCGCCTGAAGGTCAAAGACCCGAGCAAGGCCACCGAAATGCGCGCCGCGCTGCTGCGCGACGTGCCGGTCGAACAGCCCAAGCCGGCCAAGCCTGCCAAGCAGGACAAGGCCGCTGCCAAGCACGCCAAGCAGGAAAAACCTGCCCAGCCGCCAGCCGCCGATGCGGCGACCACCACCGGGGCACCGGCCACCACCGAACAGGTGTTGACCGAGACCTGGAGCTATCAGTTGCCTGCCGATGAGTAACTCTTCACAAAGGCCGGAATCGCTTGGCGAGTACCTGGCCCATCTGCCCCTGAGCGACGAGCAGCGCGCCGAACTGGCCAGCTGCAATTCGTTCAGCGAGCTGCACCGACGCCTGTCGGCGCAGCCGCCGGTGGGTGAAAACGGTTCGGTACAGGGTTCGGTGGGCAGCCGCCTGACCCTGGACAGCGCCGCGGAACTGGAAGAGGCCGAGATGCTCGCCCTCGACGCCAGTGGCCGGGTGTGCCTGAAGGCCACCCCGCCGATCCACCGCACCCGGGTGATCCCCGAGCCATGGCGCACCAACATCCTGGTGCGCGCCTGGCGCCGGGTCACCGGACGTACCAACGCGCCGGCGCCTGAACAGCGCGAGCTGCCCAAGGCGCGCTGGCGCTGGGTGGGTTCGATGCGCCGCTACATCCTGCTGGCGTTGATGCTCGGCCAGACCGTGGTCGCCGGCTGGTACATGAAGGGCATCCTGCCGTACCAGGGCTGGTCGTTCGTCGACCTCGACGAAATCATGCACCAGTCGTTCATGCAGACCGTCACCCAGGTGTGGCCGTATGCGCTGCAGACCAGCATCCTGATCCTGTTCGGCATTCTGTTCTGCTGGGTGTCGGCCGGTTTCTGGACCGCGCTGATGGGCTTTCTGGAACTGCTCACCGGGCGTGACAAGTACCGGATTTCGGGCAGCAGCGCCGGCAACGAGCCGATCGAGGCCGGGGCGCGCACCGCACTGGTGATGCCGATCTGCAACGAAGACGTGGCCCGGGTGTTCGCCGGCCTGCGTGCGACCTTCGAGTCGGTGGCGGCCACGGGCAACCTGGACCGCTTCGACTTCTTCGTGCTCAGCGACACCAACGACACCGACATCGCCGTGGCCGAACAGCAGGCCTGGCTGGACGTATGCCGCGAGGCCAAGGGCTTCGGGCGCATCTTCTACCGTCGCCGTCGTCGCCGGGTCAAACGCAAGAGCGGCAACCTCGACGACTTCTGCCGTCGCTGGGGCGCGGACTACCGCTACATGGTGGTACTCGACGCCGACAGCGTGATGAGCGGCGAATGCCTCACCAGCCTGGTGCGGCTGATGGAAGCCAACCCCGACGCCGGGATCATCCAGACCGCGCCCAAGGCGTCGGGCATGGATACCCTGTATGCGCGCATGCAGCAGTTCGCCACCCGGGTGTACGGCCCGCTGTTCACCGCCGGCCTGCACTTCTGGCAGCTGGGCGAGTCGCACTACTGGGGCCACAACGCGATCATCCGCATGAAACCCTTCATCGAGCACTGCGCCCTGGCGCCGTTGCCGGGCAAGGGCGCCTTCGCCGGTGCGATCCTGTCCCACGACTTCGTCGAAGCCGCACTGATGCGCCGTGCCGGCTGGGGCGTGTGGATCGCCTATGACCTGCCGGGCAGCTATGAAGAGTTGCCGCCCAACCTGCTCGACGAGCTCAAGCGCGATCGGCGCTGGTGCCACGGCAACCTGATGAACTTCCGCCTGTTCCTGGTCAAGGGCATGCACCCGGTGCACCGTGCGGTGTTCCTCACCGGGGTGATGTCGTACCTGTCGGCGCCGCTGTGGTTCTTCTTCCTGGTGCTGTCGACCGCGCTGCTGGCGACCAACACCCTGATGGAGCCGCAGTACTTCCTCGAACCGCGTCAGCTCTACCCGCTGTGGCCGCAGTGGCACCCGGAAAAAGCCATCGCGCTGTTCTCCACCACCATCGTGCTGCTGTTCCTGCCCAAGCTGCTGAGCATCATCCTGATCTGGGCCAAGGGCGCCAAGGAGTTCGGCGGGCGCATCAAGGTCACCCTGTCGATGCTGCTGGAGATGCTGTTCTCCATGCTGCTGGCGCCGGTACGCATGATCTTCCACACCCGCTTCGTGCTGGCCGCGTTCCTGGGCTGGGCCGCGACCTGGAACTCGCCACAGCGTGACGACGACTCCACCCCGTGGAGCGAAGCGGTGCGCCGGCATGGCCCGCAGACCCTGCTGGGCGTGGGCTGGGCGCTGCTGGTGGCGTGGCTGAACCCGAGCTTCCTGTGGTGGCTGGTGCCGATCGTGGGCTCGCTGATGCTGTCGATCCCGGTGTCGGTGATTTCCAGCCGCACCAACCTGGGCCTGCGCGCCAAGGACGAGAAGCTGTTCCTGATCCCTGAGGAATACGCCACGCCGCAGGAACTGCTGGCCACCGACCAGTACACCCACGAAAACCGCTGGCATGCGCTGAAGGACGGTTTTGTGCGGGCCGTGGTCGACCCGCAACAGAACGCCCTGGCCTGTGCCCTGGCGACCGCGCGCCATGGCGTGGCGGAGGTGGTCGAGCGCAACCGCGCCGAGCGCATCGCCAAGGCCCTGGAAGTCGGCCCGGCCGCGCTGGATGGCGCCACGCGCCTGGCGCTGCTCAGCGACCCGGTCGCCCTGGCACGGCTGCACAGCCGCGTGTGGGCCGAAGACAACCGCGCCTGGCTGGATGTGTGGCGTGAGTCGATTGCCAACGACCCGCACTCGCCGCTGTTGCCGCTGCACCCGCAGCACGAGGGGCAGGCAGCACTCGCCGGGGCCTGATCTGCGGGCCCCTTCGTCAGCAACGCTGGCTCCTACAGGTCATCCGTGCCGTTGTAGGAGTCGGCTTTGCCGGCGATGTTTCACTCCTTTTTCTGATACCAACAACGCCCCCCATGCGTTAGCATCCCCCCCGATAATAAAACTCGAAGTTTTCCTGCTGGGGGATCTGGTGATGATGAAAAAGTATCTGTCGATGCTGATGATCGGCGTCGCGGCACTGATGACGGTGAACGCTGCACAGGCAGCCGGCGCCATCGATGACGCGGTCAAGCGCGGCACCTTGCGCGTAGGCATGGACCCTACCTACATGCCGTTCCAGATGACCAACAAGCGTGGCGAGATCATCGGCTTCGAAGTCGATATCCTCAAGGCCATGGCCAAGTCCATGGGCGTCAAGCTGGAAACCGTCTCCACCGCCTACGACGGCATCATCCCGGCCCTGATGACCGACAAGTTCGACATGATCGGCAGCGGCATGACCCTGACCCAGGAGCGCAACCTCAAGCTCAACTTCAGCGAACCCTTCATCGTGGTCGGTCAGACCCTGCTGATCCGCAAGGAGCTGGCCGGCGAGATCAAGACCTACAAGGACCTGAACAACGAGAAGTACCGCCTGACCTCCAAGCTCGGCACCACCGGTGAAATGGTCGCCAAGAAGCTGATCGGCAAGGCCAAGTACCACGGCTACGACAACGAGCAGGAAGCGGTGATGGACGTGGTCAACGGCAAGGCCGACGCCTTCGTCTACGACGCCCCGTACAACGTGGTGGCAGTGAACAAGGCCGGCGCCGGCAAGCTGCTGTTCCTCGACGAGCCGTTCACCTTCGAACCGCTGGCCTTCGGCCTGAAGAAGGGCGACTACGACAGCCTGAACTTCATCAACAACTTCCTGCACCAGATCAAGCACGACGGCACCTACGATCGAATCCACGACAAGTGGTTCAAGGACACCGCCTGGCTGAAGGACATGGAATAAGGCCGCGGCCCCACGCCCGGTTCGAAACCCGACGCGCAGGCTGGCCCTGCGCGTTCGCTTTTACGGAAGTACCCCCGTGATCAAACACAAGAAAGCCCAGTGGCCCTGGCATGGGCTGACGGCGCTGGTCCTGATCGGCCTGGCGCTGAGCCTGTATTACGCAACCTCGGTGATCTCCTACGAGTGGCGCTGGAACCGTGTGCCGCAGTACTTTGCCTATCAGGCCGAAGTTGCCCAGCGCGCCGCCGAAAACGGCGTGATCGAGGCGATCGAGCGCAAGGGCGACATGGCCCGCGTCACCTTGCGTGACGAGAGCGGCGCCGAACAGGTGCTGAACGTCGAGCAGGCCAGCCTGCAGATGGACCGTGGCGACGACGTGGCCGAGGGCGACCTGATCGGCGTGACTCACCAGTGGGCCGCCGGGCCGCTGGCCTGGGGCCTGTTCACCACCTTGTGGATCTCGGTGGCGGCGGGGGTGCTGGGGTTGGTGATCGGCCTGTTCGCCGGCCTGTGCCGGCTGTCCAGCAACCCGACCCTGCGCGACCTGTCGACGGTGTATGTGGAGCTGGTGCGCGGCACGCCGCTGCTGGTGCAGATCTTCATCTTCTACTTCTTCATCGGCACCGTGCTCAACCTGTCCCGCGAGTTTGCCGGGGTGGCGGCACTGGCGCTGTTCACCGGCGCCTATGTCGCCGAGATCGTGCGCGCCGGGGTGCAGTCGATTGCCCGAGGCCAGGGCGAGGCGGCCCGTTCGCTGGGCCTGAGCGCCGGCCAGTCGATGCGCCACGTGGTATTGCCGCAGGCATTCAAGCGCGTGCTGCCGCCGCTGGCCGGGCAGTTCATCAGCCTGGTCAAGGACACCTCGCTGGTGTCGGTGATCGCCATCACCGAACTGACCAAGAGTGGCCGCGAGGCGATCACCACCTCGTTCTCCACGTTCGAGATCTGGTTCTGCGTCGCCGGGCTGTACCTGCTGATCAACCTGCCGCTGTCGCATTTCGCCAGCCGGCTCGAGCGGAGGCTTGCGCAAAGTGATTGAAGTCCGTGACCTGGTAAAAGTCTTCGACACCCGTGGGCAGGTAGTGCGTGCGGTGGATCACGTCAGTACCGACGTGGCCAAGGGCGAAGTGCTGGTGGTGCTGGGCCCGTCGGGCTCGGGCAAATCGACCTTCCTGCGCTGCCTCAACGGCCTGGAAACCTTCGACGAGGGCACCGTGGCCATCGACGGCCTGCAACTGGCCGACCCGAAGACCGACGTGAATGCCTACCGGCGTGAAGTCGGCATGGTGTTCCAGCACTTCAACCTGTTCCCGCACATGACCGTGCTGGAGAACCTGTGCCTGGCGCAGAAGGTGGTGCGCAAGCGTGGCAAGGCCGAGCGTGAGGCCAAGGCGCGTGCGTTGCTGGAGAAGGTGGGCATTGCGCAGAAGGCCAACGAGTTTCCCTCGCGCCTGTCTGGTGGCCAGCAGCAGCGTGTGGCGATTGCCCGTGCGCTGGCGATGGAGCCGAAGGTGATGCTGTTCGACGAGCCGACCTCGGCGCTGGACCCGGAGATGGTTGGCGAGGTGCTGGACGTGATGAAGACCCTGGCCCTGGAAGGCATGACCATGGTCTGTGTGACCCACGAAATGGGCTTTGCCCGGGAAGTGGCGGACCGCGTGCTGTTCTTCGACCACGGCAAGTTGCTGGAAGATTCGCCACCGGAGGCGTTCTTCACTGCGCCGAAGGACCCACGAGCCCAGGCGTTCCTGCGCCAGGTGCTGTAACCGCAGCGTGGCCTTCGCCACCAAGGCTGGCTCCTGCAGGGTTTCGCCGCACCTGCAGGAGCCAGCCTTGCTGGCGAAGAGGCCGTTACAGGCTGAACCGCCCGACCAACGTCTGCAATTGCCCCCCCAGCCGCGCCAGCTCCACGCTCGACGCCGCAGTCTGCTGGCTCGCCGTGGTCGTCTGATCGGCAATATCTCTCACCGTCATCACATTGCGGTTGATCTCCTCGGCCACCGAGCTCTGCTCTTCACTGGCCGTGGCGATCTGCTGGTTCATGCCCTGGATGCTCGACACTGTCTCGGTGATCTGCCCCAGCGCCGCGCCCGCCCGCCGGCTCAGTTCGACGCTGTCGCGGCTCAGGTCGCGGCTGCTGTCGAGCAGGTGCACCACCTGCGCCGTACCACTGTGCAGGTTGCCGATCAGCTCCTCGATCTCCTCGGTGGACTGCTGGGTACGCTGGGCCAGGCCGCGCACTTCATCGGCCACCACCGCAAAACCACGCCCGGCCTCGCCCGCCCGCGCAGCCTCGATGGCGGCATTGAGCGCCAGCAGGTTGGTCTGCGACGAAACCGACTTAATCACATCCAGGATGCTGCCGATACGCTCGCTCTCCTGGGCCAGCTGCTGCATGGCCAGGATCGACTCCTCCACCTGCCTGGCCAATTGCTCGATCTGCCCGATGGCGTCGTTGACCACCTGGTTGCCTTCGCGCGCCTGGCTGTCTGCGGCAGTGGCTGCCGCCGAGGCGAACTCGGCGTTGCGCGCCACCTCCAGTACCGTGGCGGCCATCTCGTTCATCGCGGTGGCCACCTGGTCGGTCTCGTCCTTCTGGTTGCCGGTCATCACCTGGGTGCGCTCGGCGACACTCGACAGCTCGCCCACCGCAGCGGTCAACTGGCCGGTGCCCTGGCCGATGCCACCGATCAGCTCGCGCAGGCTCAGGGCCATCTGCTGCATGCTGTTCTGCAACTGCCCCAGCTCATCCTGGCGTGATACCCGAAGGTCGCTGCGCAGGTCGCCCTTGGCGATGCATTGCGCCGCTTGCAGGGTGCGTCTGAGCGGTTCGGTGATCTGGCGCGTGATCAGCCACGCGGCCAGGCTGCCGAGTACCAGCGCCAGCAAGGCGATGACGCTGAGCATGCTGCGTGCCTCGAGGGCTTCTTCGTCGCGCAGCTGGATCTGGTGTCGGGTCAGTACGCGACTGGCATCGCGCAGCTGGTTGCCCATGGTCTCCAGCCCGCCCTGAAGCTGCTCTACCGCAATGGCGGCCTGGCGGTAGCGGTCCAGCAACTGCACATAGCTGGCGAGCGCGGCGGTAGTGGCCTGCAGGTCGCTGGGCGGCAGGTTGCGCCTCAGATCGGCCAGGCTGGCCTGGGCGGCGCCGAGCGCGCTGGCACCCACCTGCTCGAAGGCACTCAGCGGGCTGAAGGTATAGGCCGGGGCGCGGCTTTGCTGGCCGGCGGTCTCGATGTGTCGTGCAAGCGTTGCGAACAGGCGCTGCTCCGAGGCCTGCCGTTCGCTGCCCTGGCGCTCGCCCAGCAGGGTCTTCTGCTCCAGCGTGTCGATGCCGTCGAGCAGGCGCTGCTCCTGTTCACGCAGGGCGGTTTCGTGCGTATGGCGCGTGCCGACGGCCTGCTGCAAGGTGTCGAAGTCGCGCACGAACTGGCCGACCACCTGCTGATTGGCCGTGATCACCTGGCGGTCGGCCGCATCGTCGAACTGCCCCAGCATGCTCTGCAGCAGGCGCTCCAGTTCGGTCAGGGTCGCGCTGATCCTGCGCTTGCTCTCGTCGTCCGCCAGCACCCGGTAGGTGATGCGCTCGGCACGCAGGTCCTTGCTCAGGTCGTTGATCGCGGCAATCTGGGTGAGGCGCTGCGAGCTGTCGATGGATTCGTTCAGTGCATGCCAGCCGCCCAGGGTGGTCGCCAGCGTCAGCAGCAGGACGCTGGCAAATCCCAGGGCCAGCTTGAGCCTGACGCTCAGGTTGCCAAGCATCCGGTACAAAGGTGCGAACATGACGGTTCTCCAGTGAAATGAGGGATGTAGCGCCTGGATAGGGTCGGGCGCAGCTACCTGTGCTCATCGGCCACTGGAGGCCAAGCTGGACCTGCAAATGCTGTAGGAAAATTCCCATCTTGCAGGCGGAAAATTCCACCTAGAGCTGGAAGCGCCCGACCAGCGCCTGCAATTGAACCCCCAGGCGTGCCAGCTCGATGCTGGAGGCCGCGGTCTCTTCGCTGGCGGCGCTGGTCTGGTCGGACACGTCGCGCACGTTGATCACGCTGCGGTTGATTTCCTCGGCCACTGCACTTTGCTGTTCGGCCGCGGCCGCAATCTGCTGGTTCATCGCCTGGATCGACGACACCGTGGTACTGATGGTGGCCAGCGAGGTGCCGGCGCGCCGGGTCAGCTCGACGCTGCTCAGGGTCAGCTCGCGGCTGTTGTCCAGAATCCCGGCGACCTCGGAGGTGCCGCGGTGCAGGCCGGCGATCAGGCCTTCGATCTCTTCGGTGGATTGCTGGGTGCGTCGGGCCAGGCCGCGTACCTCGTCGGCGACCACGGCGAAGCCGCGCCCGGCCTCGCCGGCGCGGGCGGCCTCGATGGCCGCGTTGAGCGCCAGCAGGTTGGTCTGCTGGGCTACCGACTTGATCACGTCGAGCACGCTGCCGATCTTGTCGCTTTCGGCCTTGAGGTGGGCCATGGCTTCGCCGGAGTGGTCGACCGCCGCCGCCAGGCGCTCGATCTCGTCGATGGCCTCGCTGACCACCCGATCGCCTTCGCCGGCCTGCTGGTCGGCCAGGGTGGCGGCCTCGCTGGCCTGCTCGGCATTGCGCGCCACATCCTGCACGGTAGCGGCCATTTCATGCATGGCAGTGGCCACCTGGTCGGTTTCGACCTTCTGCGTGCTGACCCCGCTGCTGGTCTGCTCGGTCACGGCCGAGAGCTGCTCGGCGGCGCTGGCGATCTGGGTCACGCCCTCGCCGATGCCACCGACCAGCTCGCGCAGGCTCACGGTCATGCGCTGCATCGCACGCTGCAGCTCGCCCAGCTCGTCGCGTCGCTCGGCCACCAGGGTCTGGCTCAGGTCGCCGCCGGCCACCCGTTCGACCAGGCGCAGGGTCTGCTGCAGGGGCGTGGTGATCTGGCGAGTGATCACCCACGCGGCCGCGATGCCCAGCAGCAGCGCAACGGCGATCGCCAGGCCCAGGTTGTAGCGTGCCTGCAGGGCCTGCTGGTCGACCAGCTCGGTCTGCGACTGGGTCAGCTCGTCGCTCACCGCCAGCAGGCTGTCGCCCAGCTGTGCCAGGTGCTGCAGGGCCGAGTCGCTGGCGCTGCGCGCCGCGCTGAAGTCGAGCACGGCAGCGCGGTAGTCGGCCAGTGCCCCCGCGGCGGCACGCAAGGTGTCGCGATAGGTGCTCGGTAGCCTGTCGGGCAGTGCGTCAAGCTGGCTGGCCGCCTGGTCGATGGCGGCCAGTGCCGGTGCCTCGAATTCGGCGCGGCCGCTGTAGGTGTAGCCGCGCAGGTGAAAGCGGGCCTGCTGGATCTGCTGGTCCACCGTCACCAGGCTGGCGTAGGCGCTGAAGTCGGCACGCTCGCGCAGGGCCTGGCCGACTGGCGCCAGCAGCACCACCGCGCGTTCGGCGCTGCTGCCCAGGGCGTCGCGTGCCTGCTGGCGCGCCTGCACCGTGGTCTGCAGCTCGGCGAAGGTGCGCCGGTACTGGTCGAGGGTGTTTTCCTGGCGTTGTACCCGGGCAAGGTTGGCCGGCACGTTGAGGCGCCGCTGCAGGTAGGCCAGGCGCTCGGCCACGTCGTCCAGCTCCTTGTCCATCTGCTGGCCGACGGCAGGCTCAAGGTTGCGCTCGTAGACCAGCCGCTGGTTGCGCACATCCTGGATCTCCTTGTTCACCGCCCCGATGTCGGTGAGCTTGTCGCTGCGGTCGGCAAGGTCTTCCAGGGTGGTCCAGCCGATCAGGGCGATGCCCAGCGTCAGCAACAGAACCAGGGCAAAGCCCAGGGCCAGTTTCAGTTGAATGCTCAGGTTGCCCAGCATCCGATTCATCGTCACAAGCATGGTGGCTCTCCAGGTACGAGGTTCAGACGCACCCGTGGGTGCGCCAATGCGAACGCATCGGCTGGAGCGCCAAGGTCTGGACCTGCAAACGCTGTAGGACTTTTCGCTATTTGTTCGACGGCCACAGGGGGCCGGACACCGGCAGCGATCAACGCCGCTGCCGGCAGGGCGGGGAGTTACAGGCTGAAGCGGGCGACCAGGGTCTGCAGGTGGGTGCCCAGGCGCGCCAGCTCGACGCTGGAGGCGGCGGTCTCTTCGCTGGCGGCGCTGGTCTGGTCGGACACATCACGCACCGTCATCACGCTGCGGTTGATCTCTTCGGCCACTGCGCTCTGCTGCTCGGCAGCGGCGGCGATCTGCTGGTTCATGGCCTGGATCGAGGACACGGTGCGGGTAATGGTTTCCAGCGAGGTGCCGGCGCGGCGGGTCAGCTCGACGCTGCTGCCGGTCAGGCTGCGGCTGTTGTCCATCACCGTGGCGACCTGCTGGGTGCCATTCTGCAGGCCGGCGATCAGCTCCTCGATCTCTTCGGTCGATTGCTGTGTGCGCTGGGCCAGGCTGCGCACTTCATCGGCAACCACCGCGAAACCGCGCCCGGCCTCACCGGCACGAGCGGCCTCGATGGCGGCGTTGAGGGCCAGCAGGTTGGTCTGCTGGGCCACCGACTTGATCACGTCGAGCACGCTGCCGATCTTGGCGCTTTCGGCCTTGAGCTGACCCATGGCTTCGCTGGAGTGTTCCACCTCGGCGGCCAGGCGCTCGATCTGGTCGATGGCCTCGCCCACCACGCGGTCGCCTTCGCGGGCCTGCTGGTCGGCCATCTGCGCCGCCTCCGAGGCCTCTTCGGCGTTGCGCGCCACTTCCTGCACGGTGGCGGCCATCTCGTTCATGGCCGTGGCCACCTGGTCGGTCTCGACCTTTTGATTGTTGACCCCGGCGCTGGTCTGCTCGGTGACGGCCGAGAGCTGCTCGGCGGCGCTGGCGATCTGGGTGACACCATCGCCGATACCGCCGATCAGCTGGCGCAGGTTCACGGTCATGCGCTGCATGCTGTGCTGCAACTGGCCGAGTTCGTCGCTGCGCTCCACGCGCAGGTCGTGGCGCAGGTCGCCGCTGGCGATGCGGTCCACGGCGCCGAGGGTGTGGCGCAGGGGCACGACGATCTGGCGGGTGATGGCCCACGAGGCGAGGATGCCGAAGAACAGTGCCAGCGCCGTGGCCAGGGCCAGCATCGATTGGGCGTGCTGCGATTCGTCGTCGCGCAGCTGGGTGAGGCTGCGGCTCATCTGCTGGCTCAGGTCGATCAGCAGCGTGCCCTGTTCGGCCATGTGCTGCAGGGCCGCGTCATTGGCGGCCTGGGACTGGCTGAACTGCTCCACCGCGTTGCGGTAGGTGGCCAGCGCCTGGGTGGCGGCGGCCAGGGCATCGGCATGCTCGGCCGGCACCTTGGCCGGCAGGCTGCGGATGACGCTCAGGGCCTGGTCGATGGCCTGCAGGGCGGTCTGCTGCAGTTCGGCCTGCCCGCTGAAGATGTAGCCACGCACGTGGAAGCGGGCCTGCAGCATCAGCGCCTTGGCCTGCACGGCGCTGTTGAAGGTCTGGATATCGCCGCCTTGCAGCAGCCCGCGCTCTACTTGATCCAGCGATGCGGCGGTCTTTTCCGCGCTGCTGCTCATGGTCGCACGGCTGGCCTCGCGGGCCTGGGCCGCCTGCTTGAGGTCGGCGAAGGCGCGCTGGTACTGGGTAACCGCCTCGTTCTGGCGTTGCAGGCGGTCGCCGTTTTCGCTGGGCGGTATGTGCTGTTCCACGTTCTTGAGCTGGCGATCCAGCTCTACCAGGGCGTTCTCTACCGCGTCGGCGCTGGCGGCATCGCGTTTGTGCTCATAGGTCTGGCGGGCGATGCGCAGGTCCTGGGTGATCTGGTGAATCCGGGAAATCTCGCCCAGGGTGTCGCCGCGCTGGGTGACACCGTTGAGCCCCTGCCAGCCGGTGAGTGCGATCAGCAGGGTCAGCAGCAACACGGTGCCGAAGCCGATGCCGAGTTTGAGCGTGACGCTAAAATTGCCCAGATGGTGGGCGAACCAACGGTACATGGGGTGACTCCATTGCGGTCAGGCGGGGGCGGATGCGTGGTCTGTGGCCAATGCATCGGCCTGGGGTCACAAAACTGAAGGTGTGTATGAAAGGCGTCGCCGGCAAGGCCGGCTCCTACGCACAGCGGTGGGCGCGGTGCTAGAACAACCGCGCCAGCAGGGCGGTGACCGCCGTCTCCACGCGCAGGATGCGCTCGCCCAGCTGTACCGGATTCAGCCCGGCCTTGCCCAGCAGCTCGACCTCATACGGGATCCAGCCACCTTCCGGGCCGATCGCCAGGGTCACTGGCTCGGTCAATGCGCGCGGGCAGGGCGGGTGGTTGCCAGGGTGGCCGACCAGGCCCAGGGTACCCTCGGCAATCGCTGGCAGGCGATCTTCGACGAAGGGCTTGAAGCGCTTCTCGATCACCACCTCGGGCAGCACGGTGTCGCGCGCCTGCTCCAGGCCCAGCACCAGTTGCTCGCGTATTGCCGCAGGCTCCAGGAAGGGGGTTTGCCAGAAGCTCTTCTCGACCCGGTAACTGTTGACCAGGATGAGCTTGCCCACGCCCATGGTGGCCACGGTCTGGAACACCCGGCGCAGCATCTTCGGGCGCGGCAGGGCCAGCACCAGGGTCAGCGGCAGCTTGGCCGGCGGCGGCTGGGTGAACTCGACCGACAGTTCGGCTTCATGGCCCTCCAGGCGCAGCACCACGGCCTGCCCCATCAGCCCCCCCAGGCGTCCCACGCGCAGGGTGTCGCCCACCGCCACGCGGTGGATCTCCTGCATGTGGGTAAAGCGCCGGTCGCCCAGCACCACACGGTCGGCCGCGACGAAGTCGGCCTCCTCGAGCAGCAGCAGGTTCACGGCTGGGTGGCTGGCGGCTGGTCGTCAGGCTCGTCGGCCTGCACCGGGGCACTGCGCTTGCGGATCAGCCCGCCGAACAGCACGCCGACTTCGAACAGCAACCACATCGGCACGGCCAGCAGGGTCTGCGAGAAGATGTCCGGCGGGGTCAGCACCATGCCGACCACGAAGCAGCCGATGATGACGTAGGGGCGGATCTTCTTCAGGTACTTCACGTCGACCACGCCGATCCACACCAGCAGGATCACCGCCACCGGGATCTCGAAGGCCACGCCGAAGGCGAAGAACAGGGTCATGACGAAGTCGAGGTAGCTGGCGATGTCGGTCATCATCGACACGCCTTCGGGCGTGGCGCTGGCGAAGAAACCGAAGATCAGCGGGAACACCAGGAAGTACGCGAAGGCCATGCCGGCATAGAACAGGAAGATGCTCGACACCAGCAACGGCACTGCGATGCGTTTTTCATGGCGGTACAGGCCGGGGGCGATGAACCCCCAGATCTGGTGCAGGATCACCGGGATCGCCAGGAACAGCGAGACGATCATGGTCAGCTTGAATGGCGTGAGGAACGGCGAGGCCACGTCGGTGGCGATCATCGTGGCGTTGGCCGGCAGGTGGGCTCGCAACGGTGCCGAAACCAGGGTGTAGATCTGCTGGGCGAAGGCGAACAGGCCGGCGAAGATCACGAAGATGACCGCGACGCAGCGCAACAGGCGCGTGCGCAGCTCGGTAAGGTGCGAGACCAGCGGCATCGGCTGGTCGTTTTCCGGGATTTCGCTCATGGGGCTCGCGGCGGCTGTGTCGGTTCGGTGGGCGGTGCTGCTTCGACGGCAGGTGCAGGTGCAGGTGTCGGTGCAGTCACAGGTTCTGGTGCAGGCGCCGGCGCAGCCTCGGTGGCGGTGGCGGCTGGCTCCGCGCCGGGGGTATGCGCCGGATCGGGCTGTACCGATTGCGGGTTGAGGATGCGCCGGGCTTCCTGCTCCATGGAGAGGATGTGCTCGTTGTGCAGCTGGCGCCGGATATCGTCGGCACCGATCTCGCGCTCCACCTCGTTCTTGATCGCGTTGAAGCTGCGTTTCAGTCGGCCGATCCACAGCCCGGCGGTACGTGCAGCGCCCGGCAGGCGCTCGGGGCCGAGCACCAGCAGGGCCACCAGGCCGACAAGCAACAACTCACTGAAGCTGATCCCGAACATGTGTTCACTCTTTCCTGGTCGGCTCTTCGACCTTGTGCGCCTGGCCATCGAAGGTCTGTGGCTGGTTCAGCGGTGCAGCGGCGGGCGGCGGGGTCGGCTGGGCAGGCTGTACGGTGGGCTGCTCCGGCTTGTCTTCCTCTTCGTTCATGGCCTTCTTGAAGCCCTTGATCGATTCGCCCAGGTCGCTGCCCAGGTTCTTCAGTTTCTTGGTACCGAACACCAGTACTACCACCACCAGCAGGACGATCCAGTGTTTCCAGTCAAAAATACCCATGGTGCAATCCTCGATTGAATTCGTTAGGCCGACGGCTGGCGGGCGGCCTTCTCGTCGTGCCCGGACAGGCCGAAGCGGCGGTCCAGTTCGTCCAGCACGGCCTGCGGGTGCTGGCCCAGGGCGGCGAGCATGACCATGCTATGGAACCACAGGTCGGCGGTCTCGTAGATGACATCGCTGCATTCGCCACTGACGGCGGCGTCCTTGGCGGCGATGATGGTCTCGACCGATTCCTCGCCGACCTTTTCCAGGATCTTGTTCAGGCCCTTGTGGTACAGGCTGGCCACGTACGAGGTGTCGGGGGCCGCGCCCTTGCGCGATTCGAGCACTTCGGCCAGGCGGATCAGGGTGTCGCTCATGTCAGTGTCCTGCGCTGTAGATGGCATGCGGGTCTTTGAGTACCGGGTCGACGGTCTTCCACGCGCCGTTCTCGTACACGCGGTAGAAGCAGCTTTCACGGCCGGTATGGCAGGCGATGTGGCCCAGTTGCTCGACCATCAGGATGATCACGTCGGCGTCGCAGTCCAGGCGCATTTCATGCAGTTTCTGCACGTGGCCGGACTCTTCGCCCTTGCGCCACAGTTTGCCACGCGAACGCGACCAGTAGATGGCGCGCTGCTCGGCGGCAGTCAGGCTCAGGGCCTCGCGGTTCATCCAGGCCATCATCAGCACGCGCCCGGTCTTGTGGTCCTGGGCGATCGCCGGTACCAGGCCATCGCTGTTCCAGTTGATCTCGTCCAGCCAGTCTTTCATGTTCGACTCCAAAATAGGCCACGGTCCCGCACCGATGCCACCTGCTAGTGTGCCAGCCACGCAGCAGGCTGGCTATCGGCGCACAATCAGGTAAAGGCCCCCGGCCAGCATCAGCCAGGCCGGCCAGGCTGCCGGGGCGCTGAGGCTCACGGCGCCTGCGGCGAGGGTTGCGCCGCCCGCCAGCAGGCCGGCACCGAGCAGGCGCAGGGCCCAGCGATCGCGCTGCTGCCAGGGTGGCGGCGGGTCGTTCAGGTGCGGTTGCGACATGCGTTCGAGCAGGTCGCGGGTCATGCCGGCCAGGTGCGGCAGTTGCTCGACCTGGCTGTGCAGGTTCTGCAGCACGTTTTTCGGGCTGACCCGCTCGCGCATCCAGCGCTCCAGAAACGGCTGGGCGGTGCTCCACAGGTCCAGGTCAGGGTACAGCTGACGGCCCAGGCCCTCGATGTTGAGCAGGGTCTTCTGCAGCAGCACCAGTTGCGGCTGCACTTCCATGTTGAAGCGTCGCGCGGTCTGGAACAGGCGCATCAGCACCTGGCCGAAGGAAATATCCTTTAACGGTTTTTCGAAGATCGGCTCGCACACGGTGCGGATCGCCGCCTCGAATTCGTTGAGCTTGGTCTGCGCCGGTACCCAGCCCGAGTCGATGTGCAACTGGGCCACGCGGCGGTAGTCACGCTTGAAGAAGGCGAACAGGTTGCGTGCCAGGTAGTCCTGGTCCTCGGGGGTGAGGCTGCCCACGATGCCGCAGTCGATCGCGATGTACTGCGGGCTCCACGGCTTGACGGTGCTGACGAAGATGTTGCCCGGGTGCATGTCGGCGTGGAAGAAGCTGTCGCGAAACACCTGGGTGAAGAAGATCTCGACGCCGCGCTCGGCCAGCAGCTTCATGTCGGTGCGCTGGTCGGCCAGGGTGGCAAGGTCAGTGACCTGCACGCCATAGATGCGCTCCATCACCAGCACCTTGGGCCGGCACAGGTCCCAGTACACCTGGGGCACGTACATCATCTCCGAGCCTTCGAAGTTGCGTCGCAGCTGGCTGGCGTTGGCCGCCTCGCGCAGCAGGTCGAGCTCGTCGTAGATGGTCTTCTCGTAATCGTTGACCACCTCGACCGGGTGCAGCAGGCGGGCATCGGCCGACACCCGCTCGGCGCCGCGGGCGATCAGGAACAGCCAGGCCAGGTCCTGCGCGATGATCGGCTTGAGGCCTGGGCGCACCACCTTGACCACCACCTCCTCGCCGCTCTTGAGGCGCGCCGCGTGCACCTGGGCCACCGAGGCCGAGGCCAGCGGTTCGACGTCGAAGCGGCTGAAGATCTCGCCCACCTTGGCGCCGAGCTGCGATTCGATCAGCGCCACGGCCTTTTGCGGGTCGAAGGGCGGCACGCGGTCCTGCAACAGCATCAGCTCGTCGGCGATGTCGGCGGGCAGCAGGTCACGGCGGGTGGAGAGCAGCTGGCCGAACTTGATGAAGATCGGGCCCAGGTCCTGCAGCGCCAGGCGCAGGCGCGCGCCACGGCTCAGGGGCGACGGCTTGCGCGGCAGCCAGCGCCAGGGCATGGCGAAACGCAGGGTCATCAGCCACCAGGGCAGGGGCAGGTCGAACAGCAGGTCATCGAGACGGTAGCGGATCACGACGCGCTGGATGCGCAACAGACGGCGGACGGCAAGCAGCTTCATGCGTTATCGCTGGATTCAAGGGATCGGGCAAGGCGCGCAATGCGTGCCTCGAGGCGTTCTACATCGATTTTCAGGGCATCGAGCTCGGCGAAGCGCGCTTCGGCCTCGCGCTGGCCGACCAGGGTGCGGGCCTCTTCGGCCAGGTATTCGCCAAGGTTCTGGTTGAGGCTGGCCAGGCCCTGGCGGGTCCAGCGCGCGCGGCTGCGCAGGTGGCCGCCGATCAGCTGGGTGGCGACCGGGCCGAGCCAGCGCGAGAGTTCGTACTCCCAGTCCAGCTCCAGGTCCTGCAGCACGCCGACCAGGTCGAGCAGCACCGCGCTGTCGCCTTCGAGTTCCACCTGCGGGCTGTGCAGCACCGCCGGCTTGTCCTGGCTCAGGGCCAGTTGCAGCAGGCTGCTGGCCGGTGCACGCAGGGTGCAGTCGGCCTCGGTTTCCCAGTGGCTGGCGAGCATCAGGCCATCATCGCCGGGCAGGATGTACAACTGCAGCGCCGGCTGGCGGCAGTCGATGGCAATGATCTTGCCCTCGAGCGCAGCCAGGCGCGGCAGCGCAGTGCTGTCCATGCGCAACACACGGTTGAGACCGTGTTCGACGCTGGCGAGCAGCCCGGCCAGCAACATCAGGGTTTGATACCGCGGTGCAGGGCCACGATACCGCTGGTCATGTTGTGGTAGGTGACGCGGTCGAAACCGGCGTCGACCATCATGGCCTTGAGGGTTTCCTGGTCGGGGTGCATGCGGATCGATTCGGCGAGGTAGCGGTAGCTGTCCGCGTCGTTGGTGATCAGCTTGCCGGCCAGCGGCATGAAGGCGAACGAGTAGGCATCGTAGACCTTGGACATCAGCTTGTTGGTCGGCTTGGAGAACTCCAGCACCAGCAGGCGGCCGCCCGGCTTGAGCACGCGCAGCATCGAGCGGATCGCGTCGTCCTTGTGGGTCACGTTGCGCAGGCCGAAGGCGATGGTCACGCAGTCGAAATGGTTGTCGGGGAAGGGCAGCTTCTCGGCGTCGGCCTGGACGAACTCGATGTTGCCGGCCACGCCCTTGTCGAGCAGGCGGTCAC
Source organism: Pseudomonas palmensis (assembly GCF_049942755.1). Lineage (NCBI taxonomy): Bacteria > Pseudomonadati > Pseudomonadota > Gammaproteobacteria > Pseudomonadales > Pseudomonadaceae > Pseudomonas > Pseudomonas palmensis. Next base: position 1,837,246 of record NZ_CP187958.1, on the reverse strand, counting down.
GACCGACCTTGAGCATCGAGGCGTTGATGTCGGCCAGTACCACCTGGCCGGTGGGGCCGACCAGCTGCGAGAACTTGCGCGCCAGGTCGCCGGTGCCGCCGGCGATGTCGAGCACGCGGTTGCCAGGGCGCACGCCCGACAGCTCGATGGTGAAGCGCTTCCACAGGCGGTGCATGCCGCCGGAGAGCACATCGTTCATCAGGTCGTACTTGGCGGCCACCGAGTGAAAGACTTCGGCGACTTTCTCGGCCTTCTGGCTTTCGGGGACATCCTTGTAGCCGAAGTGGGTGGTGGGTTCGGCGTGTTCGCCTTTGCGCTGGTCGTTCATATCGCTTCACCGGAAAAAATTACTGGCCATTCTAGGGCGTGCGGCTGCATTTGTCTTGGCGGGGTGTGTCGCAGGCGGAGGCAGGGGCATAATGGGAGTATGCCCTTCTAGCCAGGATTGATTGAATGACCCAGATCAGCGTCGAACGCAAACACAGCCTGGGGCGCGCAGCGGCCCGGGAAAAGGCCGAAGCCCTGGTGGACAAGCTGACCCGCGAGTACGACCTCAAGGCGCAGTGGAACGGTGACCGGGTCGAGGTCAGGCGCAGCGGTGCCAATGGCAGCATCGATATCGGCGACGACAGCATCCGGGTGGAGTTGAAGCTCGGGATGATGCTGTCGATGATGGGCGGCACGATCAAGGCCGAGATCGAGCGGGCCCTGGACAAGGCCCTGGCCTGAAACCGCTGTAGCGGGTCAAGCGGCTTCCGCAGGTTCACTGCAGGCCCTGTGGGCGCGGGCTTGACCCGCGACAGGGGCCTTCGCTGCACAGCAAATCCTGCCCTTAGGGTGAGGATTCTAATTTTTCCCCCTACCTTTGTGCCCAAGCCCAACTTTCACGGGCGTAACTCCATTTCCGTTCAAGCGTGAGGTGCAGAGCATGGCCAAAGTGACCCTGAAGAAAATCGACGACGCCCCGGGCAAGGCCCTGGGCGAGGTGCGCGGCTACGCGCGCAAGATCTGGCTGGCAGGCCTGGGGGCCTACACCCGGGTCGGGCAGGAGGGTGCCGAGTACCTGAAGGAGCTGGTCAAGGCCGGCGAAACCGTGGAGAAAAAAGGCAAGAAACGCCTCGACCACGAACTCGATGCCGCCAACAGCGAGATCCAGTCCGCCAGGCAGGAACTGGGCAGCGTGAAGGGCAAGGTCGAAGTTCAGCTGGATAAAATCGAAAAGGCTTTCGACACACGGGTCGCCAGCGCCTTGAATCGCATCGGCATTCCGTCTAAACATGACGTGGAGGCACTTTCTGCCAAGCTCGAAGAGCTGACGCTGTTGCTCGATCGTGTCGCACGCAAACAATAAGGAGAGCGGGATGGCTGGCAAAAAGACAACTGAGAAAGAGAGCAGCTCCTGGGTCGGGGGGATCGAAAAGTATTCCCGCAAGATCTGGCTGGCTGGTTTGGGTATCTACTCCAAGATCGATCAGGACGGCAGCAAGCTTTTCGAAACCCTGGTCAAGGACGGTGAGAAAGCTGAAAAGCAGGCCAAGGGCAGCGTCAACTCGGCCAAGGCCAGTGCCAAGTCTGCGACCTCGCGCGTAGGCGACGTGAAAGACCGCGCACTGGGCAAGTGGAGCGAACTCGAAGAGGCTTTCGACAAGCGCCTGAACAGTGCCATCTCGCGCCTGGGCGTGCCCAGCCGCAATGAGGTCAAGGCACTGCACCAGCAGGTCGACACCCTGACCAAGCAGATCGAGAAACTGACCGGTGCCTCGGTCAAGTCGGTCTCGGCCAAGGCGCCGGCCAAGCCACTGGCCAAGGCAGCACCGAAAGCGGCGGCCAAGCCTGCGGCCAAAACTGCGGCGGCCAAACCGGCAGCAGCCAAGCCAGCAGCCAAGCCGGCCGCGGCGAAAACCGCAGCCGCCAAGCCTGCAGCGAAAGCGGCGGCCAAACCTGCCGCAAAACCTGCCGCCAAGCCGGCAGCAGCGAAAAAGCCAGCGGTGAAGAAAGCCCCGGCCAAGCCTGCTGCAGCCAAGCCCGCAGCGGCCAAACCGGCAGCGCCAAGTGCCAGTGCGGCACCGGCGCCAAGCCCGGCGGCCACTGCGGCGCCAGCCGCGTCGGCAGCACCAGCACCTTCGAGCCCGGCCAGCCAGGCCTGACTCGAGGTAGCTGTACAGAAAACGCCCGGCCTGTGTGCCGGGCGTTTTTATGTGGGGTGCCTGTGCTGGCCTCATCGCGGGTCAAGCCCGCTCCCACAGGGATCACTGCCTTCCTTGCAGGCGCGGGCTTGTTCCGCGATGGGACCCTCAGCCCTCCAGGTACCTCAGGGCCAGTTGCTCCGCCGCCAGGCGTGACTCCACCTCCAGGTGCGGCGCCACCAGCATCATCACCTGGTACACCACGATCCCGACCTCGCCCTCGCGCGCCAGAATCCGCTGGTAGTCCAGCGAGAACAGCAAGGTCATGCTGATCTGCTCCACCAGTTGCCCCAGTGCGCGGGTATCGCTGGTCACCTGCCCATGCGCCTTGAGGCTCGCCAGCAATGCCGCCAGCGTGCGCTTGAGCGCATTGAGCAGGGTGCGCATGCCCCGCGCCAGCTTGGGCAGGCGCCCGGTAAGGTTGGACAGGTCCTGGAACAGAAAGCGGTACTGCGCCATGCGCTCCACGATCAGGTGCAGGAACAGCCAGTAGTCCTCGGCATCCAGGCGCACCTCCAGGGGCGGGTCGAGCAGGGGCGTCAGCTCCTCCTCGAAACGCTCGAACAGGCCCAGCACCAGCGGCTCCTTGCCGTGGAAGTGGTAGTACAGGTTGCCCGGGCTGATGCCCATCTCGTTGGCGATTTCCAGCGTCGAGACATTCGGCTCGCCCTGACGATTGAACAGGTGCAGGGCGCACTCCAGGATACGGTCGCGGGTCTTCATCCGTTCTTCTTGCTCAGCGCACCAGCACGTAGGTGCCGGGTGCGGGGTCCATGGGAGGGTAATTGGCGCTGCCCAGCGACAGGCGGGTTTCGCGCTGCGCACCGGAGCGCGCCTGTATCCAGTCGAGCCACTGCGGCCACCAGCTGCCCTCGACCTTCTGCGCATCGTGGTACCAGGCCCGCGGGTCGCTGCTCAGCCTGGGGTTCTCGACAAAATGCGCCTTGGGGTGGCCCGGTGGGTTGAGGATGCTCTGCACATGCCCGCTGTTGGCCAGCACGAAGCGCCGCTCGCCGCCCAGCAGCAGGGCCGAGCGGTACACCGCGTCCCACGGGGTGATGTGGTCGTTGCTGCCGGCCACGTGGAAGCTGTCCACCGTGACCTTGTTCAGGTCGATCGGCGTGCCGCATACATCGAGGCCGTCGGCGTGCGTCAGCGGGTTGAATTTGAAGAAGTCCAGCAGATCGCCGTGCAGCGCGGCCGGCAGGCGGCTGTTGTCGTTGTTCCAGTACAGGATGTCGAATGCCGGGGGCGCCTTGCCCAGCAGGTAGTTGTTGACGAAGTAGTTCCAGATCAGGTCGTTGGGGCGCATCCAGGCGAACACCCGTGCCATCTCGCGGCCCTCCAGCACGCCCTGCTGGTAGGAGCGGCGCTTGGCCGCCTCCAGGGTCTGCTCGTCGGCGAACAGGCTGGCGGGGCTGTCGAACTGGCTGTCGAGCAGGCTGACCAGGTAGGTGGCGCTGTGCACCCGGCGCATCTGGCGCTTGGCCTGCAGGTGACCCTGCAGGGCCGCGATGGTCAACCCGCCGGCACAGGCGCCAAGCAGGTTGACGTCGCGGCTGCCGGTGATCGAGCGGCACACGTTCATGGCTTCCTCGACCGCCGCCACGTAGCTCGACAGGCCCCATTCGCGATGCCGGGCGTCGGGGTTGCGCCAGCTGATCATGAAGGTCTGCAGGCCGTTCTTGAGGGCGTACTGCACAAAGCTGTTGGTCGGGCTGAGGTCGAAGATGTAGAACTTGTTGATCTGCGGCGGCACCACCAGCAGGGGCCGGGCGTACTGTTTTTCGCTCATCGGGCGGTACTGGATCAGCTCCAGCAGCTCGTTGCGAAACACCACCGCGCCGGCGGTGCTGGCCAGGTTCCTGCCCACCTCGAAGGCGTCCGGGTTGACCTGGCGTGGCAGGCCGTCGTTGTGGCGCAGGTCGTCGAGCAGGTGGTTCAAGCCGCGCACCAGGCTCAGCCCGCCGGAGTTCAGCAGCTCCTTGACCGCCGCCGGGTTGAGCAGGGTGTTGCTGGGCGACATTGCATCGTTGAGCAGCGAGAACACGAAGTGTGCGCGGGCGCGGTCATCGTCGTCCAGCTGGCTCTCGTCGATCCACTGGCAGGTCTGCTGCTGCCAGGCCAGGTAGGCCTGCAGGCCGCGTCGGTACAGCGGGTTGAGCTGCCAGGCCGGGTCGTTGAAGCGGGTGTCGCGTGGCGAGGGCTGGTAGGGGGTATCGCCCAGCATCACGCGCCCCAGCTGGCCACCCAGCGCCAGCAGGTGGCGCGCCGTGTGCAGCGGGTGACGCAGGCCGTGGCGCCCCAGCTGGTGCACCGTCGACAGCAGGTCGCGACCGCGCAGGCCACTGATGGCGCTGCGCACGTTGAGATAGGCAGCGGGGGTCGGTACCCCGGGCTTCGCGGGCTTGTCTTTCATCCAGGCAACACTCCGTCGTCAGGCCATCAACCAATGTTTCAATGCAAGAGCGACACCAACCCGAACTGGCGCTGACATGCCCCGGCGCTCCTGCCGGGGGTGCAAGCGATAGAGGTGCTCAAGCGCTCGGGGCGGGCCGTGGATGCATGACGGCGCGTTGGCGCTCCTGCTGCAGGAATTTCATGATGATCGGGGCAACGGCTTCGGCCCGGGTGATCAGGAACAAGTGACCGTCGTCGATTATGTGTAGCTGGGCATTGGGAATTCGCCAGGCCAGCAGGCGCATATTGATCAGCGGGATCAGCGGGTCGTCGTCGCCGGCCAGCACCAGGGTCGGCTGCTGGATCTTGTGCAGCCAGTGAATGCTGGTCCAGCCCATGCCGGCGAACAGCTGCCAGTAATAGCCCAGCTTGCCCGAGGAACGCACCTTGGCCGCATGCGACGCGGCCAGGTTCGGGTCGCGGCGAAAGGCCCCGCCGTAGATTTCCGGGGCGATGCGGATCACATGGGACGGCTGTATGTAGCGCCTGGGGCTGGCCATCAGCCACAGCACCCGCGGCTTGCCCGGCACCATCACCGCACCGGCGGCGGTGGCCGCCAGCACCAGCTTCTTGCAGCGCTCGGGGTAATCGTGGGCGAACTGCTGGGCCAGCGCTCCGCCCCACGACACGCCGATGGCATTGACCTGCCCGTAGTCGAGGTAGTCGAGCATGCGCGCCGTCAGCTTGGCCAGCCCGGGAAAGCGGTAGGGCCGGCGCGGTGTCGACGAACCGCCCACGCCGGGCACGTCGAAGGCGATCACTTCAAGGTCCGGGTCCAGCGCATCGATGAACGGGAACACCAGCTCCAGGTTGGCGCCGATACCGTTGAAGATCAGCAGCGGCGTGAGGTGCGGCTTGCCGGGGCGAACGGCCGTGCGGATGGACTGGCCATCGAGCTCGACGGTTCTGAAGAGATACGGTTGCGGCATGCGCGAGCCCTGTCGTGAGTAGCAGCGCCGCCTTGCCTGCGGCGGCGCCGGGTGTTTTCAGCGTTCGTGGACGTAGGTGCCGGGCGACGCTTCGGCGCTCGGGTAGGCCTTGTTGCCCAGCTTGGCGGGTGCCGGCTTGAGTGCGCCGGAGCGCTCGGCCAGCCACGCCTGCCAGTACAGCCACCAGGAATCGGTGTGCTTGGTGGAGTTCTCCTGCCAGTCGTCGGCCTGGGCCGGCATCTCGCTGCTGGTCATGTAGCGCGACTTGGGGTTGCCCGGCGGGTTGAGGATGCTCTGGATATGCCCGCTGTTGGACAGCAGGAACTCGACCTTGCCGCCGAACAGCTGCGCCGACTTGTAGCAGGACTTCCATGGGGTGATGTGATCGTTGGTGCCGGCCACGCTGAAGATGTCGGTGGTGACCTGGCTCAGGTCGATCGGCGTGCCGCACACTTCCAGTGCACCGGGGCGCACCAGCGGGTTGTTCTTGAACATTTCGATCAGGTCGCCGTGGAAGGCGGCGGGCAGGCGCGTGGTGTCGTTGTTCCAGAACAGGATGTCGAACACCGGCGGCTCGTTGCCGAGCAGGTAGTTGTTGACCCAGTAGTTCCAGATCAGGTCGTTGGGGCGCATCCAGGCGAACACCTTGGCCATGTCGCGGCCTTCGAGCACACCGGCCTGGTAGGAATGGCGCTTGGCCGATTCCAGGGTCTGCTCGTCGACGAACAGCGCCACCTGGGTGTCGAGGGTGGTGTCGAGCACGCTCACCAGCAGGGTCAGGGCATTGACCTTCTTCTCGCCCAGTGCCGCGTAGTGGCCCACCAGCGCGGTGCAGGTGATGCCGCCGGAGCAGGCACCGAGCATGTTCAGGTCCTTGCTGCCGGTGATAGCCAGCACCACGTCGACGGCCTCCTTGAGCGCATCGATGTAGGTCGACAGGCCCCACTCGCGCTGGGACTTGTTGGGGTTGCGCCAGCTCACGATGAAGGTCTGCACCGTGGAGCGCAGGCAGAAGCGCGCCAGGCTCTTTTCCGGGCTGAGGTCGAAGACGTAGAACTTGTTGATCTGCGGCGGTACCACCAGCAGCGGCTTTTCGTGCACCTGCTCGGTGATCGGGCGGTACTGGATCAGCTCCAGCACGTCGTTGCGAAATACCACGGCGCCCTCGGTGGTGGCCAGGTTCTTGCCCACCTCGAAGGCGTCCATGTTGACCTGGCTGGGCATGCCGCCGTTGTGCACCATGTCCTTGGCCAGGTGCGACAGGCCGTCGAGCAGGCTCTTGCCACCGGTTTCGAAGAAGCGCTTGACCGCTGCCGGGTTGGCCGCGCTGTTGGTGGGGGCCATGGCCTCGGTCATCAGGTTGATGACGAAGTGCGCGCGGCTGATGTCCTGCTCCGACAGGTTGCTGTTGCCGATCCAGTCGTGCAGTTCCTTGCGCCAGGCCAGGTAGGTCTGCAGGTAGCGGCGGTACAGCGGGTTCTGGCTCCAGGCCGGGTCGCTGAAGCGGCGGTCGTCGCCCTCCGGCTGCAGGCCGGACTTGCCGAAGATCACGTCCTTGAGCTGCAGGCCGAAATGCGCGACGTGCTTGGCACTGTGCAGCGGTTGCTTGATGGCCTGACGCAGCACCATCCGGGCCGAAGACAGCAAATCCTTTCGGCGCAGGCCAATGATGGGGCTCAGGCCCAGGGTGTTTTCAGAGGCTTGGCGCTGCAGGTCATCGTTGTTCTTGTTACTCATCTACGACGCTCCGTTGTCCTGAGACGAGTACCGGCTGGGCTGTGGGCGTTGCACAGACGAATGCCCGGTACTACTGCTCGGGTGACCAGTGATAACGAACTGCGGTCCTGCGACCGGATGCGCGACGGTGATGAGCCCTGCGGGTTTATGCGTGTGAAGACAACCTGCTTTCGCTCGCGACCTCGGCATACCGGCCAGACCCTGCATCAACCCGCCCATGCAGGGTACTTGCCATATCCATTGGTTACCCGACTTTCATGGAATGCGCAAGCCGGCCAATCGCTGGCCGGCGCACGGGCATTCAAGCAAATAGAATTAGAAAATGCGCTCTAAAACGCCGGAGTGCCGGGCTAGAGCATCAGCTTGACGATCGACTCGGAAGGGTCGCGGGATTTACCGGCCTTGGCCAGCTCGTCGAGGTACTCGGCCCACAGCTGGTCCTGGCGCAGGCACAGCTGTTCGAGGTATTCCCAGGTGAACAGGCCGCTGTCGTGGCCGTCGTCGAAGGTGAGCTTGAGCGCGTACTGCCCGGCGGGCTCGAGCTGGCTCAGGCCGACGCCGAGCTTGCCAAATTGTAAGATCGGATTGCCGTGGCCCTGGACCTCGGCGGAAGGGGAGTGCACGCGCAGAAATTCGGCGGGCAGGTGATACACCTCGTCGGGCCCGTAGGTCAGGCTCAGGGTCTTGGAGGCTTTGTGCAGATTGATGGCGGTAGGCAGACGGGGCATGGCTATAAGGCTCTTGGGCTTCAAGCTGCAAGCTACAAGCTGCAGGAGAAGGCGTCCAGCACCTCCGGCCTGCAGCTCGCCGCTTGCCGCTGAGCTACAGAATGTAGCGCGACAGATCTTCGTTCTGTGCCAATTCGCCCAGGTGGCTGTTGACGTACTCGGCGTCGATGCGGATCGGCGCTTCGCTGTGGGCGCTGGCCAGGTCGCCGGCGCTGAACGACACCTCTTCGAGCAGGCGCTCGAGCAGGGTGTGCAGGCGACGGGCACCGATGTTCTCGGTCTTCTCGTTGACCTGCCAGGCGATCTCGGCCAGGCGCTTGATGCCGTCGGCAGCGAACTCGATGTTCAGCCCCTCGGTCTTGAGCAGCTCGCGGTACTGCTCGGTGAGCGAGGCATGCGGTTCGCTGAGGATGCGCTCGAAGTCTTCCGGGCTCAGGGCCTTGAGTTCGACACGGATCGGCAGACGACCCTGCAGCTCGGGCACCAGGTCGCTCGGCTTGCTCAGGTGGAACGCACCGGAGGCGATGAACAGGATGTGGTCGGTCTTGACCATGCCCAGCTTGGTATTGACCGTGCAACCTTCGATCAGCGGCAGCAGGTCGCGCTGCACGCCTTCACGGGACACATCGGCGCCACCGACGTTGCCGCGCTTGGCTACCTTGTCGATCTCGTCGATGAACACGATACCGTGCTGCTCGACCGCCTCGAGGGCCTTGGCCTTGAGTTCTTCCTCGTTGACCAGGCGCCCGGCTTCCTCGTCGCGCACCAGCTTGAGCGCTTCCTTGACCTTGAGCTTGCGGCTCTTCTTCTTGCCCTTGCCCATGTTGGCGAACAGGTTCTGCAGCTGGTTGGTCATCTCTTCCATGCCCGGCGGCGCGGAAATGTCGACGCCGACCGCTTCGGCCACCTCGATCTCGATTTCCTTGTCGTCCAGCTGGCCTTCACGCAGGCGCTTGCGGAACAGCTGGCGGGTGTTGGAATCGCTGCTGTTGACCGGGTCTTCGTTGAAGCCGGTGCGGGCCGGTGGCAGCAGCGCATCGAGGATGCGCTCTTCGGCGGCGTCTTCGGCACGGTGGCGCACGCGCACGATCTCCTGCTCGCGCAGCAGCTTGATCGCGGCGTCGGCCAGGTCGCGGATGATCGACTCGACGTCACGGCCCACATAGCCCACTTCGGTGAACTTGGTGGCTTCGACCTTGATGAACGGCGCGTTGGCCAGCTTGGCCAGGCGACGGGCGATTTCGGTCTTGCCCACGCCGGTAGGGCCGATCATCAGGATGTTCTTGGGGGTGACTTCCACGCGCAGCTCTTCGGGCAGCTGCATGCGGCGCCAGCGGTTGCGCAGGGCGATGGCGACGGCGCGCTTGGCATCGTCCTGGCCGATGATGTGGCGGTTGAGTTCGTGGACGATTTCGCGGGGGGTCATGGACATAATGGTCGATGGTCCTGTGGGCAAGTGTTCAGCGTGGAAAAGCCCGACCGTCGGGGTCGGGCGCCAGAACAGCTGAATTACTCGGCCAGGTCCTGCTCCTCGATGGTCAGGTTGTGGTTGGTGAACACGCAGATGTCGCCGGCGATGTTCAGTGCGGTCTCGGCGATTTCGCGAGCCGACAGGTCGGTTTTCTGCAGCAGGGCGCGTGCGGCGGCCTGGGCGTAGGCGCCGCCGGAACCCATGGCGATCAGGCCGTCTTCGGGTTCGACGACGTCACCGTTGCCGGTGATGATCAAGGAGGCGTCCTTGTTGGCCACGGCCAGCATGGCTTCCAGACGGCTCAGCGAGCGGTCGGTACGCCATTCCTTGGCCAGCTCGACGGCGGCGCGAATGAGGTGGCCCTGGTGTTTTTCGAGCTGGCCTTCGAAGCGCTCGAACAGGGTGAAGGCGTCGGCGGTGGCACCGGCGAAGCCGGCGATGACCTGGCCGTGGTACAGGCGACGAACCTTCTTGGCGTTGCCTTTCATCACGGTATTGCCGAGGGAAACCTGGCCGTCGCCGCCCATGACGACTTTGCCGTGGCGACGAACTGAAACGATGGTGGTCAAGGGAGAGTCTCCACGCAGCGAGGCGAAAATGCCTGATGCAGACTCATATGGGGGTGGGGGGAAAGATTTCAACCTTTGCGGCCCCTTCGCCGGCAAGCCGGCTCCTACCGGTAGGAGCCGGCCTTGCCGGCGAAGGGTTTGACTCAGGCTTCGTGGCTGATGTGCCCGTCAACCAGGGTGTAACGCACCGCACCCGGCAGGCAGTGCCCGATGAACGGGCAGTTTTCGCCCTTGGAGCGCCATTGTTCGCCAGCCACGGTCGAGGCCTGCGGGTCGAACAGCACCAGGTCTGCCGCCGCACCCACCTGCAACTGCCCGGCCGGCAGGCGCAGGGCCGCCGCAGGGCCTGCAGACAAACGCTGCAACAAGGTTGCCAGGTCGAGCAGGCCGTCCTCGACCAGTGTCATCGCCAGCGGCAGCAGCAACTCGACGCTGCTGATGCCTGGTTCGGTGGCACCGAACGGCGCCAGCTTGGCGTCGCGCTCATGCGGCTGGTGATGGCTGGAAATCGCCTGGATCACGCCCCGCTTGACCGCATCACGCAGGCCGTCGCGGTCGGCGCGGGTGCGCAGCGGCGGTTGCACGTGGTACAGGCTGGAGAAGTCGCGCAGCGCCTCGTCGGTGAGGATCAACTGGTACAGCGCCACATCCGCCGTCACCGGCAGGCCGCGGGCCTGGGCCTGTTCGATCAGCTTGGCGCCACGGGCGCTGGTCAGCTGGCTGAAGTGCGCACGCACGCCGGTCTGTTCCACCAGCAGCAGGTCGCGGGCCAGGGCCACGGTCTCGGCGGTTTCCGGAATGCCCGGCAGGCCGAGGAAACTGGCCATCGCGCCCTCGTGGGCGAGGCCGCCCTGGGCCAGGTCGCGGTCCTGGGAATGGAAGATCACCGTCAGGTCGAAGGTGGCCGCGTAGTCCAGCGCGCGGGCCAGGGTGCGGGTGTTGGTGAAGCTGTTCAGGCCGTTGCCGAAGGCCACGCAGCCGGCATCGCGCAGGGCGATCAGCTCGGCCAGTTGCTCGCCTTCCAGGCCCTTGCTCAAGGCGCCGATCGGGTACACCTTGCTGTGCCCGGCTTCACGGGCGCGGTCCAGGATCAGCTCGGTGACTGCCGAGGTGTCGAGCACCGGCCGGGTCTGCGGCGGGCAGCACAGGCTGGTCACGCCACCGGCGGCGGCGGCGCGGGTTTCGCTGGCGATGCTGCCCTTGCGGCTGTAGCCGGGCTCGCGCAGGGCAACGCTCAGGTCGACCAGGCCGGGCGCGGCCACCAGGCCGGTGGCGTCCAGGGTACGGGCGGGCTTGAAGCCGGCCGGGGCAGCGCCGATGGCGACGATCTTGCCGGCGTCGATGTGCAGGTCGCCGACCTGGTCCAGGCCGCTGGTTGGGTCGATGACACGGGCGCCGAGGATACTCAGGCTCACTGGGCGTTCTCCTGCTCGAATTGACGTTGCGCGGTCTGCCCGCTCATGGCCATGGACAACACCGCCATGCGCACGGCGATGCCGTAGGTGACCTGGTTGAGGATCACCGAGTGGGCGCCGTCGGCCACGGCCGACTCGATTTCCACGCCACGGTTGATCGGGCCGGGGTGCATCACGATGGCATCGGGCTTGGCCCCGGCCAGGCGTGCGGTGGTCAGGCCGAACAGACGGTAGAACTCGCCCTCGCTGGGCAGCAGGCCGCCGGTCATGCGCTCACGCTGCAGGCGCAGCATGATCACCACGTCGACGTCCTTCAGGCCTTGCTCCAGGTCGGTGTAGACCTTCACGCCGTACTGTTCGATGCCGATCGGCAGCAGGGTCTTGGGGCCGATCACGCGGATGTCCGGGCAACCCAGGGTTTTCAGCGCGAGCATGTTCGAGCGCGCCACCCGCGAGTGCAGGATGTCGCCGACGATGGCCACCGAGAGGTTCTCGAAGCCGCCCTTGTGGCGACGAATGGTCAGCATGTCGAGCATGCCCTGGGTGGGGTGCGCGTGGCGCCCGTCGCCACCGTTGATGATCGCCACCTCCGGGCACACGTGCTCGGCGATGAAGTGCGCGGCGCCCGAGTCGGCGTGGCGCACCACGAACATGTCGGCGGCCATGGCTTCAAGGTTGCGCAGGGTGTCGAACAGGGTCTCGCCCTTGCTGGTGGAGGAGGTCGACACGTTCAGCGTGATCACGTCGGCCGACAGCCGCTGGGCGGCCAGTTCGAAGGTGGTGCGGGTACGCGTGGAGTTCTCGAAGAACACGTTGCACACGGTCTTGCCGCGCAGCAGCGGGACTTTCTTGACCGCACGCGCGCCGACTTCGAGAAACGAGTCGGCCGTGTCGAGAATTTCGGTCAGCAGTTCGCGGGGCAAACCGTCGAGCGAGAGGAAGTGGCGCAGCTGGCCCTGGTCATTGAGCTGCAGCGGGCGCTTGGCGTCGATTGGCGTCATCGCGGGGGACTCTTAAAGGGCGGAAGCGGAAGCGAGGTCCTGGCGCTCGAGTTCGAGCGGCGCGGGGCCGGACAATTTTACCCGTTCATGGGCTTGCAGCGACAGGGTGGCGCCCACCACGTTTGGCCGGATCGGCAGTTCGCCGGCATCCAGGTCCAGCAGACACACCAGGGTCACGCTGGCCGGGCGGCCATAGTCGAACAGTTCGTTGAGGGCGGCGCGGATGGTGCGCCCGCTCATCAGCACGTCGTCCACCAGTACCAGGTGCTGGCCTTCGATCTCGAACGGCAGCTCGGACGGGCGCACCTGCGGGTGCAGGCCGTTCTGGCTGAAGTCGTCGCGGTAGAACGACACGTCGAGGGTGCCCAGCGGCGAATCGCTGCCCAGCTCGGCCAGCAGCGCCTGGGCCACCCATACGCCGCCGGTGCGGATGCCGATGAAGCGCGGTTCGGCGATGGCGCGGCGTTGCAGGTGGGCGCGAAGGTCAACGGCCATCTGCCGGATCAGTTCGGCGGGGTTGGGTAGGCTCATGCTTGCTCCTCAAGAGGCCGGGGCAGAGAGCTGGCCCGGCGTGTAACCGATGGTCGGGTTCAGGCCTGTTCGGCGTGGGCGTCGAGCCAGCCTTGCAGCAGCAGGGCGGCGGCAATCGCGTCCACCGGGTTGTCGCGGTAGCTGCCACGCTGGCCGCCACGAGCCATGCGTTCGCCCTTGGCCTCGAAGGTGGTCAGGCGCTCGTCGTGGGTGTAGGCCGGCACGTTGAAGCGGCCGTTCAGGCGTCGGGCGAATTTCTCGGCGCGCGCGCTCATTTCGCTGGGCGTGCCGTCCATGTTCAGCGGCAGGCCGACGACTACCGCGTCGGGTTGCCATTCCTTGAACAGTTTTTCCACCTGGGCCCAGTCGGGTGCGCCGTTCTGCGCCTTCAGGGTGCACAGCTCGCGGGCCTGGCCGGTGATCACCTGGCCGACGGCGACGCCGATCTGCTTGGTGCCGTAGTCGAAGCCGAGCAGCAGTTTGAGCGCCGCCATCAGGCGTGCCCCGCCTGGCTGGTGAGCAGGCTGAGGTTGATGCCCAGGCTGGCTGCGGCGGCTTCGAGGCGTTGCTCGCAGGCCATGCCGAAGATGATCTCGGGGTCGAACGGGCAGTTGAGCCAGGCGTTGTCGGCCAGTTCCGCTTCCAGCTGCCCGGCTTCCCAGCCGGCGTAGCCCAGGGTAATCAGGCTCTGCGCCGGGCCCACGCCGTCGGCGATGGCGAACAGCACGTCCTGCGAGGTCGACAGGGCCAGCCCGTCGAGCTGGACGGTGGCCTGGAAGGTCTTGTCGTTGGTGTGCAGCACAAAACCGCGGTCGGTCTGTACCGGGCCGCCGATATGGATAGGCACGTGGATGCAGCGTGCCGGCGGTTCGGTGTCCGGGCGCAGCTGCTCGAGGATATCGGCCAGGTTCAGCTCCTGCGGGCGATTGACCACCAGCCCCATGGCACCGTTGGCATTGTGCTCGACGATGTAGGTCAGGGTGTGGGCAAAGTTCGGGTCGGCCATGTGCGGCATGGCAATCAGGAACTGATGCTTGAGGTAACTCGGGCTGAGGTTTTTCATGGGGGTTAGTGTGGCGGCGAGCGGCCACGCTGACAAGGTGCGTGTCGAGCCTGCGGGCCGATTATGCCTGTTTCTTGGCGGTGCTAATCGGCACGGGCTGCTGTGTGAGGCGCTAGTTAGGTGACCCTGCGGTTGCTGATGTCGCGGCACTGCGCTGCTTTTTGAAGCGGGTACATTTTTTTCGCGGCGACCAACAACTGGTAACTGTGTCAGGTGACAGGTGGTCTGGATCAACTCATAGTCTCACCGCAAACCGAGCATTTGGCTTATCTAAAGGAGAAGTGCAATGATCACTCGGATGTCTATCAACGAAGCAATCGGAAATTTCTTTACTAGTGAGGTAACGCTTACAGGACGCGGTGACCCGGATCGCGCTTATCTGGTCTGTGTCAGTGGGACCGGAGAATACTGCGGCGAGGGTAAGACGGACGAGAATGGGCGTTTCACCATTACCTTCAAGCCACCTGGCCCAAACCCTCACCATGGCTACCAATTTACGGTTAGGCATCTTGAAGACGATGGCACAGTAGGCAACAACCTGAACTGGTCTACTGCCGTCAACAACCCACTCGAAGGTTAATGATCTGACATGGCGAGTTGAAACTCTTCTCACTGTCTAGCAGTTGAGGCATGCCTCGCAGTTATTGTAAGTGCTGGTCCTGCTTCAATTGCGCGACAACATTTTTTGTTGGCCAGCTTCGGTAGTTTTGATTACGAACACTCGTACTTACAGGTGTTGCTTGAGCCGCTTGACGATGTCAGGCGAGTACACCTTCGGCGATCAGTTGCTCGACAACCGATCCCCACGGGCGAAGCGCCACGTTCGAACAATTTCCAGCCGATCGATATCCGACAGGTCCCCGGTAAACGGCGCAAACGGCGCCGCCAGCCTCACGATGCGCTGCGCCGCCTGGTCCAGCAGCGGCTGCCCGGAAGATTCGAGCACCAGCACCTCGTACAGCGAACCGTCATGGTTGATCGACACCAACAGGCGCAAACTGCCGTAGATCTGCTGGCGGCGGGCCTCGTCCGGGTAGTTGAGGTTGCCGATGCGCTCGACCTTCTTGCGCCATTCATCCTTGTACCAGGCGCCCTTGTCGCGCATGGTCGAGGCCGCGCTCAGGCGGTGGATGCGCGGGCGCTTGGCGTACAGCTGCTGTTCGTTGGCCAGCTCCGCCTCGAGGCTGGCGATCTGGCTGGACAGGTCGGCGCTGTCGAACGTCGGCGTGGCCGCCTTGGGTTGCACCTTGGGCTGCTGCTCCTTGGGTCGGGTCTCGACCTTCTGCGGCTTGGGCCTGGTGGTGGCCACCACTGCCTTGGGCGGGGCCGGCTGGGGCGCCACTTCGGGCTTCGCGGCCGGGGGCGGCGTCACCTTGTTGATCTTGCTGTCCTGGAACGGGGCAATCTCGGTGGTCTTGGGCACCGCCTTCTTGTCCAGCGTGCCGCTGCCCTGCTGGTTGTCCTGCGCCAGGTAATCGGCCTTCTTCGGCGGTGCCTCGCTCTTGAAGGTGGCCAGGGTGATTTCCATGGTGCGGCGGATTTCTTCAGGCTTGGCGAAGGTAAACCCCAGGCCCAGGATCAGCGCCAGGTGCAGCAGCGCCGCCAGGAACAGGGTAAAGCCCAGCCGGTCCGCCGCGCGGACACGGGGCGGGGCAAAATCGGCAGGAAGGTCGGCAGGAAGCGTCATCGATTATCCAGCAGCCGGGGCAGGGCCGGCGCAGCGGGGTGCCAGTCGAGAATGGACCGGCATGATACCCCACAACGCGGGCCCGCCACTTGTCGGCGGTCAGCGTGCCTTGAGCTTGCGATCAATGGCGTCCATCAGCTGCGCGCCGATTTGCGTGCCGTAGGCGTTGTCGATTTCGCGGATGCAGGTGGGGCTGGTCACGTTGATTTCGGTCAGGTGCTCGCCGATCACGTCCAGGCCGACGAACAGCAGGCCCTTCTCGCGCAGGGTCGGGCCCACCTGGGCGGCGATCCAGCGGTCGCGCTCGGTCAGCTCGCGGGCCTCGCCACGACCGCCGGCGGCCAGGTTGCCGCGGGTTTCGCCGCTGGCCGGGATGCGCGCCAGGCAGTACGGCACTGGCTCGCCGTCGATCATCAGGATGCGCTTGTCGCCGTCCTTGATCGCCGGCAGGTAGGCCTGGGCCATGATCTGCTGGGTGCCCAGGGCGGTCAGGGTCTCGAGGATCACCGACAGGTTGGGGTCGCCCACGCGGTGGCGGAAGATCGAGGTGCCGCCCATGCCGTCCAGCGGCTTGAGGATCACGTCGCCGTGCTTGGCGGCGAATTCGCGGATGATGTCCGGGCGCCGGCTCACCAGGGTTGGCGGCGTGCACTGCGGGAACAGCGTGGCGAACAGCTTCTCGTTGCAGTCGCGCAGGCTCTGCGGACGGTTGACCACCAGCACCCCGGCGGCCTCGGCCTGCTCCAGCAGGTAGGTGCTGTAGACGAACTCCATGTCGAAGGGCGGGTCCTTGCGCATCAGAATCACGTCCAGCTCGCTCAGCGCGGCGTCGGTCTCGGCCTCCAGCTCGAACCAGTGCTCGGGGTCGGCGAACACCTTGAGCGGGCGCATGCGGGCACGGGCCACGCCTTCGCTCTGGTACAGGTCGTGCTGCTCCATGTAGAACAGCGACCAGCCACGGGCCTGGGCGGCCAGCAACATGGCCAGCGAGCTGTCCTTCTTGTAGGAGATCTGCGCGATGGGGTCCATGACAATCCCGAGGCGAACGCTCATGGGGTATTTCCTCTCGGCGGCGTGCTGCCGCAGTGGCTCGAATTGAAGTGCGTCAGGGTGGCGCCCGGCGGGCTGGCGGTCAAGGGGAAACGTCAGCCGGCAGGCATCGGCGCAGGGCGCGGCGAGGCTCGATGGAATGCACCCCCAGAGTGTGCTAAAAAGGCCTGGCACGTGGCCTGCAAGGCCCTTCCAGGCGATGGTAGAGCAATTATGGTACAGCCCGACACGGCGTTGAAGGTGATGGTGATCGATGACTCCAAGACGATTCGCAGCACTGCCGAAAAGCTGCTGGGCGAAGCCGGTTGCGAAGTCGTCACCGCGGTCGACGGTTTCGACGCCCTGGGCAAGATCGTCGACCACACCCCGGGGATCATCTTCGTCGATGTGCTGATGCCGCGCCTCGATGGCTACCAGACCTGCCTGCTGATCAAGCAGAACAGCGCGTTCAAGGACATCCCGGTGATCATGTTGTCGTCGCGCGACGGCCTGTTCGACAAGGCGCTCAGCCGCCAGGTGGGCTCTGATCAATTTCTGACCAAACCTTTCAGCAAGGAAGAACTGCTGGATGCGATCCGCGCCCATGTGCCGGGTTTCGCCGCAGAAGAACAACCCGCACCCTGACGCCGCCGCCCTCCTGGCCGCGGCGTCATGCCTTTATTGGGGAACAGCATGGCCCGAGTTCTGATCGTCGACGATTCGCCGACCGAAATGTACAAACTGACCGGAATGCTCGAAAAGCACGGGCACCAGGTGCTCAAGGCCGAGAACGGCGCCGATGGCGTGGCCCTGGCCCGCCAGGAAAAGCCCGATGCGGTGCTGATGGACATCGTGATGCCCGGCATGAACGGCTTCCAGGCGACCCGTCAGTTGAGCAAGGACGACGTCACCAAGGGCATCCCGGTGATCATCGTCACCACCAAGGACCAGGAAACCGACAAGGTCTGGGGCCAGCGCCAGGGCGCCAGCGACTACCTGACCAAGCCGGTGGACGAAGACACCCTGATCCAGGTCCTGAACAAAGTTCTCAAGGCTTGACCACGCGGCGCATGGGCGAATCGCTGACCGCCTTCGAGCTGTTGCTCGAAATCGACCGGCGCTGTCGCCTGCTGGCGGCCGACCTGCCATTGCAGGAAACCCGCCTGCAGACCTGGAGCGGCATCGGCTTTCGCATGGCCGAGCACTGGTTCGTGGCGCCCATGGGCGAGGTCGCCGAAGTGCTGCAGGAACCCCGGCTCAGCCGCATTCCCGGGGTCAAGCCGTGGGTGGCGGGGGTGGCCAACCTGCGCGGGCGGCTGTTGCCGGTGATGGACCTGTGCGGTTTTCTCGGCCTGGGCCTGTCGGTGGTGCGCAAGCAGCGGCGGGTGCTGGTGCTGGACCACGAGGAACTGTTCGCCGGGCTGCTGGTGGACGAAGTGGTGGGCCTGCAGCACTTTGCCCTGCACGGCCTGGAGCTGTCGCCGCCGGCGCCGCTGCTGCCGGCTGCGGCCCCCTTCGTGCAGGGGCACTTTCAGCGCGAGCACTGCTGGGGCATTTTCAGCCCCTTCGCCCTGGCCCAGGCGCCAGGCTTTCTCGATGTGGCGTTGTAAAGGGATGCCAGACCTGTGACCAAGTTCAAGACCCGCCCCTCGGTACAAGGCTCGCGCAGCAGCGCGCAGATCGCCGCACTGTTCATCGTGCTGATCCTGTCGATCATTCTGCTGTTCGCCAACTTCGCCTACCTCAATACCCAGGCCAACTACGACAAGCAGTACATCGGCCATGCCGGCGAGCTGCGCGTGCTGTCCCAGCGCATCGCCAAGAACGCCACCGAGGCCGCTGCCGGCAAGGCCGTGGCGTTCAAGCTGCTCAACGATGCGCGCAACGATTTCGAACAGCGCTGGGGTTACCTGAAAAAAGGCGACCCGGCCACCGGCCTGCCGTCGGCCCCGGTGGCGGTACGCGGCGAGATGGATGCAGTGCAACGCGACTGGGAGAGCCTGCGCAAGAGCACCGACGCGATCCTGGCCAGCGAGCAGACCGTGCTGTCGCTGCACCAGGTGGCCGCGACCCTGGCCGAGACCGTGCCGCAGTTGCAGGTCGAGTACGAAAAGGTGGTGGAGATCCTGCTGCAAAGTGGCGCCCCCGCCAGCCAGGTGGCGGTGGCCCAGCGCCAGTCACTGCTGGCCGAGCGCATCCTGGGCTCGGTCAACACCGTGCTGGCCGGCGACGACACCGCGGTGCAGGCCGCCGATGCCTTCGGCCGCGATGCCAGCCGCTTCGGTCAGGTGCTCGACGGCATGCTCGGCGGCGCGCCCTCGATCCAGGTCACCCGCGTCCAGGACCCGGATGCCCGTGCGCGCCTGGCCGAGATCGCCGAGCTGTTCCAGTTTGTCGCAGGCTCCGTCGACGAGATTCTTGAAACCTCGCCCGAGCTGTTTCGCGTGCGCGAGGCGGCCGGCAGCATCTTCAGCCTGTCGCAGACATTGCTCGACGAAGCCTCGCACCTGGCCAACGGCTTCGAGAACCTGGCCTCCGGGCGCACCCTGGATACCGTCGGCGGCTACGTGCTGGGCCTGCTGGCGCTGGCCTCGATCATCCTGATCGGACTGGTGATGGTGCGCGAAACCAATCGCCAGCTCAGCGAAACCGCCGAAACCAACGAACGCAACCAGCAGGCGATCATGCGCCTGCTCAACGAGATCCAGGAACTGGCCGACGGCAACCTGACCGTCACCGCCTCGGTTACCGAGGACTTCACCGGGGCCATCGCCGACTCCATCAACTATTCCATCGACCAGTTGCGCGACCTGGTGGCGACCATCAACCTCAGCGCCGAGGAAGTCGCCAGCGCGGTGCAGGAGACCCAGACCACCGCACACCTGCTGGCCAAGGCCTCCGAGCACCAGGCCCAGCAGATCACCGATGCGTCGATTGCGGTGGGCGACATGGCCGAGTCCATCGACAGGGTGTCGGGGCACGCCTACGAGTCGGCCAAGGTGGCCGAGCGCTCGGTGGCCATTGCCAACAAGGGCAACGAGGTGGTGCACAACACCATCAACGGCATGGACAACATCCGCGAGCAGATCCAGGACACTGCCAAGCGCATCAAGCGCCTGGGCGAGTCGTCCCAGGAAATCGGCGACATCGTCAGCCTGATCGACGACATTGCCGACCAGACCAACATCCTCGCCCTCAACGCGGCGATCCAGGCGTCGATGGCCGGCGAGGCCGGGCGCGGCTTTGCGGTGGTGGCCGACGAGGTGCAGCGCCTGGCCGAGCGCTCATCCTCGGCCACGCGCCAGATCGAGGCGCTGGTGCGCGCGATCCAGGCCGACACCAACGAGGCGGTCATCTCCATGGAGCAGACCACCGCCGAAGTGGTGCGCGGGGCGCGTCTGGCGCAGGATGCCGGGGTGGCGCTGGCCGAAATCGAGGGTGTATCGCAGACCCTGGCCGAACTGATCCACAGCATTTCCGATGCCGCGCAGTTGCAGACCTCTTCGGCCGGGCAGATCTCCCACACCATGGCGGTGATCCAGCAGATCACCTCGCAGACCTCGTCCGGCTCGACCGCCACCGCCGAGAGCATCGGCAACCTGGCGCGCATGGCCAGCGAGATGCGCCGTTCGGTGTCGGGCTTCACCTTGCCGCCAACCACGGAGCCGCGCTGACCGGCGCGTGGGACTTTATGGCTACTAAAGTGCGTATCGCCGAGCGCCACGACAAGGTGGCCCTGGCCTGGGTCAAGGGCCCCATCGACGACTGCCTGGCCCAGGCCCGCCAGGCGTTGGAGCAGTTTGCCGGCGACGCCGGCGACAGCCAGGTGCTGGAGCGTTTCGACGCGCCGCTGCGCCAGGTGCGCGGCTGCCTGCAGATGCTCGAGCTGGAGGGCGCGGCCTTGCTGACCCGTGAAATGCAGCAGCTGGCCCAGGCCCTGGGCGAAGGCCGCGTGGCCTCTCGCGGTGACGCGCTGGGCGCGTTGTTCAGGGCGCTGGAGCAGCTGCCGCAGTACCTGCAACGCCTGCGCGGCGCCCGGCACGAGCTGCCGTTGCTGGTGCTGCCACTGCTCAACCCGTTGCGCGCCGCGCGTGGCGCGCCGGCGCTGGCCCAGGCCAGCCTGCCGGGCGAGCAGACCGTCGCCGAGCCCGCTGCGGGGCTAGGCCTGAGCCTCGGCGCGCTGCGTGACCCGCTTGAGGCGGTGCCGGGGCGCGATGCGATGCGTTCGGTGGTGCTGGCAGTGCGCGAAGACCTGGTGCGCATCAAGGAGCAACTGGACCTGTTCGTGCGCAGCGACCGCCAGCAGGTCGAGGCGCTGGCCCCGCTGCTGGCGCCGTTGCGCCAGATCGCCGATACCCTGGCGGTGCTCGGCTTCGGCCAGCCGCGCCGGGTGATCATCGACCAGGTGACGGTGCTTCAGGCCCTGGCCCAGGGCCAGCGGGTGCCCGAGGATGCGCTGCTGATGGATGTTGCCGGGGCGCTGCTGTATGTCGAGGCGACCCTGGGCGGCATGGTGGGCTCGATCGAGTCGGTCAGCCAGGCCAGCGTACCCGGCACCGACCTGGACGACATTCGCCGACTGGTGCTGGACGAGGCCCACGGCGTGCTGCTGCAGGCCAAGGACCTGATCGCCGATTGCCTGGAGGCCGGCTGGGATCGCCTGCGCCTGCAACCGCTGCCGGGGCTGTTCACGCAGATCCGCGGGGCGCTGGCTATGCTCATGCTGCCCCGGGCGGCGGCGCTGGTGCGGCGTTGCCATGATTACGTCGAGACCCACCTGCTGTACGCCGAGCGGCTGCCGGACAACGCCGCGCTGGATCACCTGGCCGATGCCCTGTGCAGCCTGGAACTGTACCTGCAATGGCGCGCCATCGACCCCCAGGCCGACCTGGACGAATGGCTCGAGCGCACCCAGCTGGCCTTGGCCGCACTGGGGTTCCCGAGCCTGCCGCCGGCCCCGCCGGCGCCCGCGCCTGTGCCCGAGATGCTTGAGGCGCCGCTGGACGACGAGCTGCGCGAGGTGTTCCTGGAGGAAGCCGAGGAGGTGCTGCAGCAATTGCAGCAGCACTGGGCGATATGGCGGGGCAACCCGGCGGCACGTGACGCGCTGGTGGAAATGCGCCGCGCCTTCCACACCCTCAAGGGCAGCGGCCGCATGGTGCGCGCCCAGGTGCTGGCCGAGCTTGCCTGGGCCGCCGAGCACCTGCTCAACCGCATGCTCGAAGGCCGCGTCGAAGCCAGCGGCGATGTGCTGGCCGGGCTCGAGCGGAGCATTGCGCTGCTGACGCCGTTGCTGGACGAATTCGCCCAGGCCCAGGCTCTGCCCCATGCCGAGGTCGAGCGCCTGGCCACGCGCCTGCATGCGCTGGCGATGAACGACCCGCTGGGCGTCACAGCCCCGGAGCCGGCCTTCGACCCGCGCCTGCTGGAGATCTTCCGCAACGAGGCGCAGACCCACCTGGCCAGTGTCGACGAGTTTCTGCAGGCCGCCGAGGCGCAGTTGCCGGTGCCGGTCAGCGACAGCCTGCAACGGGCGCTGCATACCCTCAAGGGCAGCGCCGCGATGGCCGGGGTGGTGCCGATCGCCGAGCTGGCCAGCGCACTGGACCTGCTGGCCCGCGAATTCAAGGCCCACCAGCTGGGCCTGGACCTTGACGAGCTGTACCTGCTGCAGATGGCCGAACCACTTCTGCGCCGCGGTCTGGCACAGCTCGACAGCACCCCGCTGGCACCCATCGGCGGTGCCCGGACCCTCATCGAACAGATCGACCAGGTGGTTGCTGCGCGCCTGCAGGCACTGCGCGATGCGCCGAGCCAGGGCCTGCGGGTCAAGCGCGACCCGCAACTGATCGCCAGCTTCCTGGCCCAGGGCATGGACATCCTGCTGGACGCCGAAACCCTGTTGCAACGCTGGCAGGAGCACCCCGGCGAGCGCCAGGAGCTGACTGCGCTGCTGGATGAACTGACCACCCTGGGGCAGAGCGCGCACCTGGCCGACCTGTGGCAGGTAGACGAACTGTGCGAGGCGCTGCTGGACCTGTACGGCGCGGTGGAGGAGAGCAGCCTGGCGGTCAGCGAGCGCTTCTTCGGCGAGGCG
Source organism: Pseudomonas palmensis (assembly GCF_049942755.1). NCBI lineage: Bacteria > Pseudomonadati > Pseudomonadota > Gammaproteobacteria > Pseudomonadales > Pseudomonadaceae > Pseudomonas > Pseudomonas palmensis. Next base: position 1,814,343 of record NZ_CP187958.1, on the reverse strand, counting down.
CAACGGGCCCATGAAGCCTTGATCGACATGCTCGACCAGATTGCCGCCGGCCAGGAAGTGGACCCGCAACCGCAACGCCTGCACGCATTGCGCGAGCTGCTCGAGCAAGGCCTGGCGCCGGATGCCATGGGCCTGGTGCGCAGCCAGGGCGAGCAGCCCGGGCAGATCGCCGAACTGGGCGACGCCACCCGCGCGCTGCAACGCCAGGTGCACGACAGCGAGGTGGTCGAGCTGTTTCTGGAGGAGGCCCGCGACATCCTCGAAGGGGCCGACCAGGCCCTGGCGCGCTGGGCCGGCGACCCCGACAACGGCTCGGCGCTGTCGTCGCTGCAGCGCGACCTGCAGACCCTCAAGGGTGGCGCACAGCTGGCGCAGGTGGGGGCGGTCGAGGTGCTGGCCCAGGAGCTGGAGTTGCTCTACGAGGGCCTGGTCGATCGCCGTTACCAGCCCGGCAACCTGTTGCCGGGCCTGCTGCGTGAAAGCCATGCGTTGCTCGGGCGTCTGCTCGAGCAGGTGCAGCAGGGTCAGGCAACGGAGCTGGTGGTGGAACAGCTGGCAGCCCTGCGCGAGTTCCGTCACACCGCACCGGCACCCGAGCCCCAAGGCAAGCCGGCGGAGCCCCAGCGTCACGAGGGCGACAAGGAACTGCTGGAGATCTTTCTCGAGGAAGGCTTCGACATCGCCGAAAGTGCCGGTGCCGCGCTGCTGCGCTGGCAGGCCGACCCGCGCAACGGGGTGGAGGTGGAGAACCTGCTGCGCGACCTGCACACCCTCAAGGGCGGTGCGCGCATGGTCGAGATCGCGCCCATCGGCGACCTGGCCCATGAACTCGAATTCCTCTATGAACACCTGGCGGCCGGGCAGCTGCAACCCAGCCCGGCGCTGTTCAGCCTGCTGCAGAACTGCCATGACCGCCTGGCGCACATGCTCGATGCGGTGCGCCTGCACCAGCCGCTGCACGCCGCCACGGCGCTGATCGACTATATCCGCAATTTCAGCAGTGCTGCCCTGAGCGACACCGCCGCCGCAACGCCCGGCGCCGAGGTGGCCCCGGTGGAAGTGGCGGCGCCGAGCCCGGAGCGTGCCCCGGCCGACATGGTCAAGGTGACGGCCGAGCTGCTCGACGACCTGGGCAACCTGGCGGGCGAGAACTCGATCATTCGCGGGCGCATCGAACAGCAGGTGAACGATGCGCAGGTGGCCCTGGGCGAGATGGAAACCACGCTCGAGCGCATGCGCGACCAGCTGCGCCGGCTCGATACCGAGACCCAGGGGCGCATCCTCAGCCGCCAGCAGAGCGAAGGCGAGGCGCTGGGCTATGACGACTTCGACCCGTTGGAAATGGACCGTCATTCACAGTTGCAGCAGCTGTCGCGGGCCCTGTTCGAGTCGGCCTCCGATCTGCTGGACCTGAAGGAAACCCTGGCCGTGCGTGCCCATGACGCCTACAGCCTGCTGCAACAGCAGGCGCGGGTGAACAGCGAGTTGCAGGAAGGCCTGACGCGCACCCGCATGGTGCCGTTCGAGCGCCTGGTGCCGCGCCTGCAGCGGGTGGTGCGCCAGGTTGCCAGCGAGCTGGGCAAGCAGGTCGAGCTGGTGGTGGGCAATGCCGAGGGCGAGCTGGACCGCAGTGTGCTCGAACGCATGGTGGCGCCGCTGGAACACATGCTGCGCAACGCCGTCGACCACGGCATGGAAAACCGTGCGGCGCGCCTGGCGGCGGGCAAGCCGGAGCAGGGCACCATCGCCCTCAACCTGCTGCACGAAGGCGCCGATATCGTTATCGAAATGACCGACGATGGCGCCGGCGTGCCGCTGGAGGCGGTGCGGCAAAAGGCGATCAAGCGCGGCCTGCTGGACCCGGCCACCGAACTGAGCGACCACGAGGTGATGCAGTTCATCCTGCGGCCCGGGTTCTCCACTGCCGAGAAGATCACCCAGATTTCCGGGCGTGGCCTGGGCATGGACGTGGTGCACGAAGAGGTCAAGCAACTGGGCGGCTCGATGGTGATCAACTCGGTGCCGGGCAAGGGGGCGCGTTTTCTGATTCGCCTGCCGTTCACCGTGTCGGTCAATCGCGCACTGATGGTGAACTACGGCGAAGAACAGTACGCGGTGCCGCTGAACACCATCGAGGGCGTGGTCCGTGTACCGCCGGCCGAGCTCGAGGCCTGCTACCAGCTGGACCCGCCGTGCTACCGCTACGCCGGCCACCGTTATGAGCTGCGCTACCTCGGCGAACTGCTGCAGGGCGAGGTGCAGCCGCGCCTGCTGGGGCAGAGCCTGCCGCTGCCGGTACTGCTGGTGCAGGCCCACGACCAGCAGTTCGCCGTGCAGGTGGACAGCCTGGCGGCCAGCCGTGAAATCGTGGTCAAGAGCCTTGGCCCGCAGTTTGCCGCAGTGCACGGGCTGGCCGGGGCGACCCTGCTGGGCGATGGCCGCGTGGTACTGATTCTCGACCTGCTGGCGCAACTGCGTGCGCTGCACCTGCAGTTGTCCAAGGTGGCCCAGGGCGCCGCACGCCTGCGCCTGGAGCACCCTGGCAATGCCGCCGCACGTCCGTTGCTGGTGCTGGTGGTGGACGATTCGGTCACGGTGCGCAAGGTGACCGGGCGCCTGCTGGAGCGCCATGGCATGAACGTGCTGACGGCCAAGGATGGGGTCGATGCCATGAGTGTGCTGGCCGAACACCGTCCCGACATCCTGCTGCTGGACATCGAGATGCCACGCATGGACGGCTTCGAGGTGGCCACCCAGGTGCGCCAGGACCCGCACCTGAAGGACCTGCCGATCATCATGATCACCTCGCGCACCGGCCAGAAGCACCGCGACCGGGCCATGGCCATTGGCGTCAACGACTACCTGGGCAAGCCCTACCAGGAGTCGGTGCTGCTGCAGAGCATTGCCCGCTGGAGTACCCCGCATGCTTGAACAGACCCCACGCAACAATCGGCGCAACACCCTCACCGGGCTGTTGCTGCCGTTGAGCGACCGCAGCCTGGTGCTGCCCAACGTGGCGGTGGCCGAGCTGATCGGCTACCAGCCGTGCACGCCCTTGCCGCATCAGCCGGCCTGGTTGCTGGGCTGGATCGACTGGCGCAGCCAGCGCCTGCCGCTGCTGAGCTTCGAGGCGGCCTGCGGTGGCCAGACCCAGGTTGGCGAGCGCGCGCGCATCGTGGTGCTCAATGCCCTGGGCGATACGCCGCGGCGTTTCTTCGCCCTGCTGGTGCAGGGCATACCGCGCACGTGCAAGCTCGACAGCCAGCTCAACTACGTCGATGTGCCCCTGGCGCCGCTGGAGCTGGCGGCGGTGCAGGTGGGCGAGCAGGTGGCGCGGGTACCGGACCTGCCCGGGCTGGAACAGCTGTTGCAGACGGCCGGGGCCTAGTACCAACCGCGTAATGCACTTGATGCCGGGCTTGTGTAGGGTAGGGGAGCGAATCATTCTACGGAGGGCATCAATGCATGTACCACGGTGAACGTTTCAATGCCTGGACCCACCTGGTGGGCGCGGTTCTGGCCTGCATCGGCGCGATCTGGCTGCTGGTGGTGGCCGGGATGCAGGGCGACCCCTGGAAGATCGTCAGCCTGGCCATCTACGGCTTCACGCTGATGCTGCTGTACAGCACTTCGACCCTTTATCACAGCGTGCGCGGGCGGGCGAAGGTGATCATGCGCAAGCTCGATCACCTGTCGATCTACCTGCTGATTGCCGGCAGCTATACCCCGTTCTGCCTGGTGAGCCTGCGCGGTCCGTGGGGCTGGAGCCTGTTCGGGGTGGTGTGGGGGCTGGCGGTTATCGGCATGCTGCAGGAGATCAAGCCGCGCTCCGAGGCGCGCGTGCTGTCCATCGTGATCTACGCACTGATGGGCTGGATCGTGCTGGTGGCGGTCAAACCGCTGCTGGCCAGCCTGGGTACGGCGGGGTTCGCCTGGCTGGCGGCGGGGGGCGCGCTGTACACCATCGGCATCATCTTCTTTGCCTATGACAGCCGCTTCCGCCATTGGCATGGCATCTGGCACCTGTTCGTGATTGCCGGCAGCCTGCTGCACTTTATCGCGATATTTTTCTACGTGCTTTAGGGCCCCTTCGCCGGCAAGGCCGGCTCCTGCAGTAGGAGCCGGCCTTGCCGGCGAACGCCGCGACGCGGTCTAGAAGTCGCCCCACAGCTGCTGCGCCACTGCCAGCGCCACCACTGGCGCGGTTTCGGTACGCAGCACCCGCGGGCCCAGGCGCGCGGCATGGAACCCCGCCGCCTTGGCCTGTTCCACTTCTACGTCCGACAAGCCGCCCTCCGGCCCGATCAGAAACGCCAGGCTCGCGGGCCTGGCATGGCTGGTCAAGGGTTCGGCCACCGGGTGCAGCACCAGTTTCAGCGCCTCGTCTCGCGCCTTGAGCCAGTCTGCCAGCAGCACCGGCGAATGGATCGTCGGCACTGTCGAGCGCCCGCATTGTTCGCAGGCACTGATCGCCACCTGGCGCCAGTGGGCCAGGCGCTTGTCGGCACGTTCGTCCTTCAGACGCACCTCGCAGCGTTCGCTGACGATCGGGGTGATCACGCTGGCGCCCAGTTCGGTGGCCTTCTGGATCGCCCAGTCCATGCGCTCGCCACGGGACAGGCCCTGGCCCAGGTGCACGTGCAGGGGGGATTCGGCCTGGCCGGGGAGGGCCTGGGCGAGCGTGACGCGTACGCTCTTCTTGCCGACCTCGAGCAGTTCGCCCAGGTATTCCTGGCCGCTGCCGTCGAACAGTTGCACCGCATCGCCCGGCGCCATGCGCAGCACGCGGCCGATGTAGTGGGCCTGGGCCTCGGGCAGGTCGTGCTCGCCCAGGCTCAGGGGGGCGTCGATGAAGAAGCGGGACAGTCTCATGGTTCTGCTCTGAATAAGATGGAGGCAGTTCGGGCGCCATCGCGGGTCAAGCCTGCTCCTGCAGGGTCACAGGTGATCCCTGTGGGAGCGGGCTTGCCCCGCGATGCTGTTTAGCCCGGATCGCGGAAATCAGGATGGAAATCGGCCGGCACCGCCACGCTCACGCTGCTGCGCGTGGCGATATCGATGCCCTCGCTGGCCACCTCGGCCAGGAAGTCGATCTGTTCGGGGGTGATCACGTACGGCGGCAGGAAGTACACCACGCTGCCCAGCGGGCGCAGCAGCGCACCACGGGTCAGGGCATGCTCGAACACCTTCAGGCCACGCCGCTCCTGCCACGGGTAGGCGGTCTTGCTGGCCTTGTCCTGCACCATCTCGATGGCCAGGGCCATGCCGGTCTGGCGCACTTCGGCCACATGCGGGTGGTCGACCAGGTGCGCGGTGGCCGTGGCCATGCGTGTGGCCAGGGCCTTGTTGGCCTCGATCACGTTGTCCTGCTCGAAGATGTCCAGGGTCGCCAGCGCCGCGGCACAGGCCAGCGGGTTGCCGGTATAGCTGTGCGAGTGCAGGAACGCGCGCAGGGTCGGGTAATCGTCGTAGAACGCGCTGTACACCTCATCGGTGGTCAGGCACGCGGCCAGCGGCAGGTAGCCGCCGGTGAGGGCCTTGGACAGGCACAGGAAGTCGGGGCGGATGCCGGCCTGCTCGCAGGCGAACATCGTGCCGGTGCGCCCGAAGCCTACGGCGATCTCGTCGTGGATCAGGTGCACGCCGTAGCGGTCGCACGCCTCGCGCAGCAGCCTGAGGTACACCGGGTGGTACATGCGCATGCCGCCGGCGCCCTGGATCAGCGGTTCGACGATCACGGCGGCGATGCTCTGGTGGTGCTCGGCCAGGGTCTGTTCCATGGCGGCGAACATCGTGCGCGAATGGTCTTCCCAGCTCACGCCCTCGGGGCGCAGGTAGCAGTCGGGGCTGGGCACCTTGAGGGTGTCGAGCAGCAGTGCCTTGTAGGTCTCGGTGAACAGCGGCACGTCGCCCACCGACATCGCCGCGATGGTCTCGCCGTGGTAGCTGTTGCTCAGGGTGACGAAGCGCTTCTTGTCCGGCTGGCCCTTGTTGAGCCAGTAATGGAAGCTCATCTTCAGCGCCACTTCGATGCACGATGAGCCATTGTCGGCGTAGAAGCAGCGGTTCAGGCCCTCGGGGGTGAGCTTGACCAGGCGCTCGGACAGCTCGATCACCGGCTGGTGGCTGAAGCCTGCGAGGATCACGTGTTCGAGTTGGTCGACCTGGTCCTTGATGCGCTGGTTGATCTTCGGGTTGGCGTGGCCGAACACGTTGACCCACCAGGAACTCACCGCGTCGAGGTAGCGCTTGCCTTCGAAGTCTTCGAGCCATACGCCTTCGCCACGCTTGATCGGGATCAGCGGCAGGTGCTCGTGGTCTTTCATCTGGGTGCAGGGATGCCACAGGACCTTGAGGTCACGTTCCATCCACTGTTGATTCAGGCCCATGGGCTCTCTCCTGGCGACGCGGGTTCGGGTAACCGCGCAAGCCTATGCAAAGCGCCGGGGCAGGACAACCCATAAGGCGCAAACGGTGCGGGCATTAGTGGCAGGCCCGGGCGGCCTGACGTATCCTTCACCGACGTTTTTCCCGGGGGGTTCACCCCGCATTTTCCGCCTTTGATCCGGAGTTCGCCGAATGTCTGCTGGTTGGCTGCGCGCCTGCGCGCTGGTAATGATAGGGCTGTTCAGCGCGGGCGCCCTCGCGGCTGCCAAGCAGCCGACGGCCATCGTGGTCGGTGGCGGCCTGGCAGGCCTCACCGCCGCCTACGAACTGCAAAACAAGGGCTGGCAGGTGACCCTGCTGGAAGCCAAGCCGGGCATGGGCGGGCGTTCGGGCCTGGCCACCAGCGAGTGGATCGGCAACAGCAAGGCCCAGCCGACCCTCAACCGCTACCTCGACACCTTCAAGCTGGCCACCCTGCCGGCGCCGGAGTTCGTGCGCGTACCGAGCTACCTGATCGATGGCGAGTACTTCAGCGCCGCAGACCTGGCCACCAAGCAGCCGGCCACCGCCGAGGCACTCAAGCGCTACGAGAAGACCCTCGACGACCTGGCGCGCTCGATCAGCGACCCTGAAAACCCGGCGGCCAACAGCACCCTGTTCGCCCTCGACCAGCTCAACGTTTCCGGCTGGCTGGACAAGCTGCAACTGCCACCGACCGCGCGCCAGCTGGTCAACCAGCAGATCCGTACCCGCTATGACGAGCCTTCGCGCCTGTCGTTGCTGTATTTCGCGCAGCAGACCCGCGTGTACCGCGATGTGAGCGATCGCGACCTGCGCGCCGCCCGTCTGCCCGGCGGCAGCCCGGTGCTGGCGCAGGCTTTCGTCAAGCAACTGAAGACCATCAAGACCAGCGCACCGGTCAGCGCGATCATCCAGGACAAGGACGGCGTCACGGTCAAGGTCGGCGCGGTGGGCTACAGCGCCGACTACGTGGTGCTGGCGGTACCGTTGCGCGCCCTGGCCAAGATCCAGATGACCCCGGGCCTGGACAACCAGCACCTGGCGGCGCTCAAGGGCACCAACTACGGCTGGCGCGACCAGCTGCTGCTCAAGTTCAAGACCCCGGTCTGGGAAAGCCGTGCGCGCATGTCGGGCGAAATCTACAGCAACACCGGCCTGGGCATGCTGTGGATCGAGCCGGCGCTCAAGGGTGGCGCCAACGTGGTGATCAACCTGTCCGGTGACAACGCGCGCCTGCTGCAGGCGTTCGGCGACAAGCAGATGGTCGACCAGGTGCTGATTCGCCTGCATGCGTTCTACCCGCAGGCGCGTGGCGCGTTCACCGGTTATGAAGTGCGTCGCTACAGCACCGATGCCGGTACGGGCGGTGCCTACCTCGCCTACGGGCCGGGGCAGATCAGCAAGTTCTGGCGCCTGTGGGAGCGTCCGGTGCAGCGCGTGGCGTTTGCCGGCGAACACACCGATGCGCTGTACCCCGGCACCCTGGAAGGCGCTCTGCGCAGCGGCCAGCGCGCGGCGGGCCAGGTGGTGGACATGTCCAATGGCAAGTCGTTCGACCCGGCCAAGCTGGCGCCGGTGGCGGCCGGGGCCGCAGCGGCAGCGGTGGCGGCCAAGGACAGCAAGCCTGGCTTCTTCTCGCGGTTGTTCGGTGGCGGTGACAAGCCGGTAGACAAAGCGCCGGCCAAGCCGGTTGATGCGGCGCCAGCTCCTGCGCCTGCCCCAGCCCCAGCCGCTGCACCTGCGCCGGCGCCAACGCCCGCTGCGGCTGCGCCAGTAGCCAGGCAGGCGCCGGCAAAGCCTGCGCCTGCTGCCAAGAAGGCCCCGGCGAAAGCTGCGCCAGCCAAGAAGCCTGCGGCCAAGGCCCAGCCGGTCAAAAAGCCTGCGGCCAAGCCGGTGGCGAAGAAGCCGGCGGCGGCTACGCAAGCCAAGACGCAGTAATGCAGTGACCGCATCGCGGGTCAAGCCCGCTCCCACAGGATCGCCGAAGACCCTGTGGGAGCGGGCTTGACCCGCGATGCGCGTCCAGCAGCACCAGAATTCCTTCCTGCCGAGTTAATGTTTCCTTAACCTGTTCGTCTCACACTAAAGATCATGTTTCTCGATCGTTCAAAGCGAAATTTTCCGCTTTAATTCGATAGATAACCGGTTAGTCTTGGGCACAGTTCTTACAGGGAAACACGGCAATGCAACTGCGCAATTCTCCTTCTCGCTATGGCGTGGTCAGTATCGTCCTGCACTGGGGCGTGGCCCTGGCGGTCTTCGGCCTGTTCGGCCTGGGGCTGTGGATGGTCGGCCTGGACTACTACAGTGCGTGGCGCAAAACGGCACCCGACCTGCACAAGAGTATCGGCCTGACCCTGCTGGCGATCATGCTCGGTCGCGTGCTGTGGCGCTTCATCAGCCCGCCACCACCGGCCCCGGCTAACCACGGCCCGCTTACCCGCTTCGCCGCCAAGGCCGGCCACGGCCTGCTGTACGTGGGCCTGTTCGGGGTGATGATCACCGGCTACCTGATCTCCACCGCCGACGGCGTGGGCATCCCGGTGTTCGGCCTGTTCGAGGTGCCGGCACTGGTCAGCGACCTGCCCAACCAGGCGGATGTCGCCGGGGAAATCCATTTCTACCTGGCCTGGGGGTTGGTGATCTTCGCCGGCCTGCATGGCCTGGCCGCCCTCAAGCACCACTTTATCGACCGTGACGCGACCCTCACCCGCATGCTGGGCCGCAAAGCTTGATGTTCAACCTCAACTCCAAAGGAATAGAAGTAATGTTGAAAAAGACTTTTGCCGCTCTGGCGCTCGGTACCGCCCTGTTCACCGCTGGCCAGGCCATGGCTGCCGACTACAAGATCGACAAGGAAGGCCAGCACGCCTTCATCGACTGGAAAGTCAGCCACCTGGGCTACAGCTTCATCCACGGCACCTTCAAGGACTGGGACGGTACCTTCAGCTGGGATTCCGCCAAGCCGCAGGACAGCAAGATCTCGGTAGACGTGAAGACCGCCAGCCTGTGGTCCAACCACGCCGAGCGTGACAAGCACATCGCCAGCAAGGACTTCCTGGACGTTTCGAAATTCGCCGACGCCAAGTTCGTCTCCACCGCCGTCAAGCCCACTGGCGACAAGACTGCCGACGTGACCGGCGACCTGACCTTCCACGGCGTGACCAAGCCAGTGACCTTCAAGGCCACCTTCAACGGTGAAGGCAAGGACCCATGGGGCGGCGAGCGCGCCGGTTTCAACGCCACCACCACCCTGGACCTGAAAGACTTCGGCATCAAGCTGCCTGGCGACGTGGCACAGACCGCCCAGCTGGACATCTCGCTGGAAGGCGTCAAGCAGAAGTAATTGCCTGGCCTGTAAACAAGAACGCCGCCCCTAGGGGCGGCGTTCTTGTGTGCGCATTGGCGGGATCAGCGGTTGCGCGTCAGCAGCGCAGGCTTCTCGCCACGTGGGCGGCTTGGCAGCTGCTCGAGCTGTTCGGCGGTCGGGAACCGGTCGATCTTGGATTCCTTGTGCACGATCTTGGGCTGCGACTGGCCGTCACGCGGGTTGCGCACTGCCGGTTCCTGCGACGACTGATCGTCACGGGCCGGGCGACGGTTGCGGTTGTTGCTGCCGTCGCGGCGCGCCTGGCCATCGCGACCACCGCCACCGCTGCGTGCACCACCGCGCTTCTCGCCATTGCTGCCGGCGCCACCGCTACGTGCACCACCACCGGTGTTGCTGCGTGGCTGGCCACCGCGGGGTGCGCCGGTGCCGGTACCGGCGGCTGCCGGTGCGCCCGGGCGACGGTTGCGGCCCTGGCCGCCCTTGTTCTGGTACGGGCTGACGTAGTCGGCACGGTTGCCGAAGTTGTCCACTTCGTCGTCCAGGAAGGCTTCAGGGTCACGGTCGGCCGGGATTTTCGGAACTACTGCTGCCTGACCCGAGGGTGCCTGGCGGGTTTTGCTGTTGTCACGGGGCTTGCGCTCTTGGCGCCCGCCGGCGGCCTTCTCAGTGGCTCTGTCGCCTGCGGGCTTATCCTTTTCCTGGCCTTTGTCCTTGCCCTTGTCCTTGCGCCCGCCGGCATTGCTGCCGTCGGCACGCTGGCCACGGCCACCGCGCGGGTTCATCTGCGGACGTTCACGGGCTTCGGGTTTTTCGGCTTCGACCGTCGAGGCATCGAAGCCCATCAGGTCGCCGTCCTGGATTTTCTGGCGGGTGACGCGCTCGATGCTCTTGAGCAGCTTCTCTTCGTCCGGCGCCACCAGCGAGATGGCCTCGCCGGAACGGCCCGCACGGCCGGTACGGCCGATACGGTGCACGTAGTCTTCCTCGACGTTGGGCAGCTCGAAGTTGACCACGTGGGGCAACTGGTCGATGTCCAGGCCGCGGGCGGCGATGTCGGTGGCGACCATGATGCGCACGGTGCCGGCCTTGAAGTCGGCCAGGGCCTTGGTGCGCGCATTCTGGCTCTTGTTGCCGTGAATCGCCGCGGCAGTCAGGCCGTGCTTCTCGAGGTACTCGGCCAGGCGGTTGGCGCCGTGCTTGGTACGTGTGAAGACCAGCACCTGCTCCCAGGCACCCTGGGTGATCAGGTGGGCCAGCAGGGCACGCTTGTGGCTGGCGGGCAGACGGTACACACGCTGCTCGATACGCTCGACCGTGGTATTGGGCGGCGTGACCTCGATGCGCTCGGGGTTGTGCAGCAGCTTGTCGGCCAGGTTGGTGATGTCCTTGGAGAAGGTCGCCGAGAACAGCAGGTTCTGGCGCTTGGCAGGCAAGCGTGCGAGGACCTTCTTCACGTCATGGATGAAGCCCATGTCGAGCATGCGGTCGGCTTCGTCGAGCACCAGGATCTCAACGTGGCTCAGGTCGACGCTGCCCTGGCCGGCGAGGTCCAGCAGACGGCCGGGGCAGGCCACCAGCACGTCGACGCCGCGGGACATGGCCTGCACCTGCGGGTTCATGCCGACACCGCCGAAGATGCAGGCGCTGACGAACTTGAGGTCGCGGGCGTAGATCTTGAAGCTGTCGTGGACCTGGGCGGCGAGTTCGCGGGTGGGGGTCAGCACCAGTACCCGCGGCTGGCGTGGGCCATGGCGCTGGGACTTGTCGGGGTGGCCACCTGGAAACAGGCGTTCGAGAATCGGCAGTGCAAAGCCACCGGTTTTACCAGTACCTGTCTGCGCCGCGACCATCAGGTCGCGACCTTGCAACACGGCGGGAATGGCCCGCTGTTGCACCGGCGTAGGCTGGGTATAGCCCGCTGCCTCGATAGCGCGGACTAGAGCCTCGGAGAGACCGAGGGAAGCAAAGGACATGAGTAATCCTGTTCTAGTGGGGGCTAAGCCCTATGGGAAGTTCGTGCCTGGCGCGACGGGCATCAGGTGATGCTATCGCGTCCGGTCCTGCTGGGCCTTCAATGCGCATCCGGGGGGCGGCGGGCGGGCTCTGGGCGCGCTGTCCTGCCGATCGGGATGCCTTTTGCAAAGCCGAGCGTCCGGGCGTAAGCCTGGCGGGGTTGGCGGAGTATAACAGAGCAATCAGTGCGTGCTGCGTTCCTGCTGCTCAACGGTTTGCGGAATATTCACCTCGGCGCCTGCGTAGCGTGCGTTCAGCTCGGCATAGGCCGGCTCCTGCTTGAAGCGGCGCAGCTCGGCGGCGAAGCGTTGCGCCAGCAGGTCCATGCCGGCATTGCGGCGTACTGCCAGGAACTGGGGCTGGCGGTCGATCACCAGCCCCAGTTCGCTGACCTGTTGCTCCAGGCCCAGGCTCTTGATCACATGCCGGCCAACCCGGCGATCGGTGACCAGCAGGTCGATGCGCCCCAGTTGCAGCTTGCCCAGGTTGGCTTCCAGGGTAGGTGCCGGCTCGCGCTTGAAGTCGGGTGAATCGGCAAACGCCGGGCCGTAGGTATAGCCGGGCGCGGTGCCCACGGTCAGCCCCTTGAGGTCTTCCAGGTGCCTGATGGCGTGGGGCCGGGCGTTGGCCTGGAACAGCACGAACTCCACGTGCGACAGCGGTTCGCTGGGGTAGAACAGCTGGGCGTCGCGCTGCTCGGTCTTGAAGATGTCGAGCACGCCGTCGGCCAGCCCCTGTTCGACCATCGCCAGGCAGCGCTTCCATGGCAGGAACTGCCATTGCACCTCGATGCCCAGGCGCTTGAACACCTCGGCGGTGACCTCGTAGTCGATGCCCTTGGCCTCTCCGTTTTCCTGGTACACATAGGGCGGCCAGGGGTCGGTGACGATGCGCAGCCTCTCGCCATGAGCCAGGGTACTCAGGCAGGCGAGAAACAGGGCGGCGAACAGTCGGTAAAGATCGGGCATGGCTGGAGAGTACGATGGCTGCTCGAGAATGGCCAGCGCGCCCAGGCTTCAGCCCTCGCGGCGCTGCTCCAGGTGAGCTTTCACGATCGGCAGCTGACGACCCAGGGCCAGGCGCATGCCTGGATGCCTGAACCACTGCCCGAGCTGGTTGGCGCAGGCGGGCTTGCCCTGGCGCCTCTCGACGTTCTCCAGGGCTTTTTCCCACCAGGCCTGGGCGCAGGCGCGATCGAATTCGTTGGCATAGGGATGACAGCCGTAGGCCAGCTCACGCATGAACTGACGTTGCCTTGCCGGCAGCAACAGCCCCAGCAGCTTGCAGTGCAGGCGTTGCAGCAGCGGCGGGCGTGGCAGCTGTGTGTTGACCTGGGCGATATCGGCCATGGCCTGTGTCGAGAGCGGGTCGCTACCGTGCTTGTTCAGCCAGGCCTGGATCTTGGCTCGGAACAGTTGCTTGCGGCTCCAGTAGTGGTGGATCAGGTCGGGGCATTCCTGCACGTTCAAGGTGTCATGGGCGGCGACCGCCAGGCAGAACTCTTCGAGGGTATAGGCGCGCGGGGCCAGCGGATAGAACTCGTCCATCAAGGCGATGGACTGGTCGAGCAGGCCCGCGTCCTGCCGGTACAGGCCGATGACGCCCGAATTGAGCAATGGCATGCCGTCTTTGGCCAGGCCGCGTGCCTGCAGTGGGCCTGCAAGGTTTTGGTACAGTGCGCATTGCTGATTTACGCCGTATTTGCCGCCGACCGCATTGCACAGCAGCGTGCCGGGCTGCATGCGCCGGAACAGCTCGATGGGTGACTGATGGAAAAACGTGTCGGTGTCGATCAGCAGGGCGTGTTCGTGGTCCTGCAGCACCTGGCGCAGCAGCACGTGCTTGGTGCGAAAGTGATAACCGTGCGGCTCGCTCCATGCCTTGCGGGTGTCGGCATCGAGTGCATGCACCGTTACCGGCAAGTGGCGATAGGGGTGCGGGTCGTCGCTGAACACCTGGATATCGAGGTGTTCCCCCGGCGTCTTGTGCAGGTTGGCCAAGGCGCTGGAGATGCTGAACTGCGCTTCCTGATGGTAAGTCTGGGCACCGAAGACAAGATAGATCAGTTGGGGACGTGCGGAAGGGGAAGCGAGGGGCATAGAAACGCGAAGATCCGTATCTGTAAGGGAAAATGGAAAGGGCCTTAGCGTACGCTAAAGCCCTTACCGTTTTCGCAACTATTTATTACCGTGTTTGACAGTAATCAGCGTGGCAGCTTGAGGTTGTTCCACACTGCCAGGCTGGGTTCGGCCTGGTTCAGGGTATAGAAGTGCAGCCCCGGTGCGCCGCCTTGCAGCAGTTTTTCGCACATTTCGGTGATGACCTGTTCGCCAAAGGCCTGGATGCTTTGCACATCGTCGCCATAGGCTTCCAGCTGCTTGCGGACCCAGCGCGGGATCTCGGCGCCGCACGCATCGGAGAAGCGCGCCAGCTTGCTGTAGTTGGTGATCGGCATGATGCCGGGTACCACCGGGATGTCCACGCCCAGCTTCTGCACGCGCTCGACGAAGTGGAAGTAGCAGTCGGCGTTGAAGAAGTACTGGGTGATGGCGCTGTCGGCGCCGGCCTTGGCCTTGCGCACGAAATTGATCAGGTCGTCTTCGAAGTGACGGGCCTGGGGGTGCATTTCCGGGTAGGCGGCCACTTCGATGTGAAAGTGATCACCGCTTTCCTGGCGAATGAATTCGACCAGCTCGTTGGCGTAGCGCAGCTCGCCACTGGCCATGCCCATGCCCGACGGCAGGTCGCCGCGCAGGGCCACGATACGCTTGATGCCGGCGGCCTTGTACTGGGCCAGCAGGCTGCGCAGGTCGTCCTTGCTGTCGCCCACGCACGACAGGTGCGGCGCGGCCGGTACCTTCACTTCGCTTTCCAGCTGCAGCACGGTGTTGAGCGTGCGGTCGCGGGTCGAGCCACCGGCACCATAGGTGCAGGAGAAGAAGTCCGGGTTGTAGCTGGCCAGGGTGCGAGCCGTGGCGAGCAGTTTTTCATGTCCAGCGTCGGTCTTGGTCGGGAAGAACTCGAAGCTGTAACGGCGTTCCTGAGACATGGCGAAATCCTGGTAAACCGATCGTGCTGGCCAGCCGTGAGGCTGGCCACAGAAAAAAGCCGGTGACGCTGTGGCAGCGTCACCGGCTTTGGCCCATCAGTAGCGGTAGGCGTCTGGTTTGAACGGGCCTTCAACAGTCACGCCGATGTAGTCGGCCTGCTGTTTGGTCAGTTGGGTTACCACGCCGCCGAAACCGCGGACCATTTCCAGGGCCACTTCTTCGTCGAGTTTTTTCGGCAGTACTTCAACGGTCAGGCGCTCGGCTTTCTGGGCCGGCGACAGGTCGGCGTACTTCTGGCCGAACAGGAAGATCTGTGCCAGTACCTGGTTGGCGAACGAACCGTCCATGATGCGGCTCGGGTGGCCAGTGGCGTTGCCCAGGTTCACCAGGCGGCCTTCGGCCAGCAGGATCAGGTAGTCGTCGTTCTGCGCGTCGAAATCGCCAGGGCCGGTACGGTGGATCTTGTGAACCTGTGGCTTGACCTCTTCCCATGCCCAGTTCTTGCGCATGAAGGCGGTGTCGATTTCGTTGTCGAAGTGACCGATGTTGCATACCACGGCGCGCTTTTTCAGGGCCTTGAGCATGTTGGCATCGCACACGTTGACGTTACCGGTGGTGGTCACGATCAGGTCGATCTTGCCCAGCAGGGCCTTGTCGACGCTGGCTTCGGTGCCGTTGTTGATACCGTCGATGAACGGCGAAACCAGCTCGAAGCCGTCCATGCAGGCTTGCATGGCGCAGATCGGGTCGACTTCCGAGACCTTGACGATCATGCCTTCCTGACGCAGCGACTGGGCCGAACCCTTGCCCACGTCACCGTAGCCGATCACCAGCGCCTGCTTGCCCGACAGCAGGTGGTCGGTGCCGCGCTTGATGGCGTCGTTGAGGCTGTGACGGCAGCCGTACTTGTTGTCGTTCTTGCTCTTGGTGACCGAGTCGTTGACGTTGATCGCCGGGATCTTCAGCTCGCCCTTGGCCAGCATGTCGAGCAGACGGTGCACACCGGTGGTGGTCTCTTCGGTCACGCCGTGAACGCGGTCCAGTACCTGCGGGTACTTCTTGTGCAGCAGCTCGGTGAGGTCGCCGCCGTCGTCGAGGATCATGTTGGCATCCCATGGCGCGCCATCCTTGAGGATGGTCTGCTCCAGGCACCACTCGTATTCCTGCTCGGTCTCGCCCTTCCAGGCGAATACCGGGATGCCAGCGGCGGCAATGGAGGCAGCGGCCTGATCCTGGGTGGAGAAGATGTTGCACGACGACCAGCGCACTTCGGCGCCCAGCGCGACCAGGGTCTCGATCAGCACGGCGGTCTGGATGGTCATGTGGATGCAGCCGAGGATTTTTGCACCCTTGAGCGGCTGTTCAGCGGCGTACTTGCGGCGCAGACCCATCAGGGCCGGCATTTCGGACTCGGCGATGATGGTTTCGCGGCGGCCCCAGGCAGCCAGGGACATGTCGGCGACTTTGTAGTCGGTAAAATCTGCAGGCGTGTTTACAGCGCTCATCAAGAGCCTCCATTCGTAGTGTGCGAATGGGCGCCGTTGTGCGTTTAGTGCCCGTGCGGGGAACCCCGTGCAGGCAACGCCCCATCCGAGCCTGACAGGAGAACCTGCTGCAGCGCCCCTCGGACAGGTGGCGGGAACGGCATCGAGTGGTGATGACCGTCTGTGAAGCGTTGGCGATTATAGCTGCGCCCGCGCATCGGCCCAAGGCTTTCTGTCAATTAATCGAGACGATAGTCGATGTTCAATGGAGGCCGCCGGCAGGCTCTGCCATCATTGTCGGCATCGATTGGCAAGACGGTCAGGAGTACGCATGAACTTTCACACCCGCAAATGGGTAAAACCCGAAGACCTCAACCCCAACGGCACCCTGTTCGGTGGCAGCCTGCTGCGCTGGATCGACGAAGAGGCGGCGATCTACGCGATCGTGCAACTGGGCAACCAGCGTGTGGTGACCAAGTACATCTCGGAGATCAACTTCGTCAGCGCCTCGCGCCAGGGCGACATCATCGAGCTGGGCATCACCGCCACCGAATTCGGCCGCACCTCCATCACCCTCAAATGCGAAGTGCGCAACAAGATCACCCGCAAGAGCATCCTCACCGTCGACAAGATGGTCTTCGTCAACCTGGGTGAGGACGGCTTGCCGGCACCCCATGGGCGTACCGAGATCAAGTTCATCAAGGATCAGTTCGATACCTCGGTGGAATGACGGCGGTAGCTGCACAGTTCAAGCTTCAAGCTTCAAGCTTCAAGCTTCAAGTCAGGGGCAGCGGGGCTGGCGGGGGCGGTTTGGCCAGGTGCCTTGAGCTGGCCCTCCCAGCGTGCGATCACCAGTGGCGCCAGCGCGTTACCCAGCACGTTGAGTGCAGTGACCGGCATGTCCATCAGCCGATACACCCCGGCGATGATCGCCACGCCCTCGACCGGCAGCCCTGCCGCGGTCAGCGTGGCGGTGAGGATGATGAACATGAAGCCCGGCACCCCCGCCGCACCCTTGGAGGTCAGCACCATGATCAGCATCAGCATCGCCTGGTCAGCCAGGCCCAGATCGATGCCATAGGCCTGGGCGATGAACAGCGTGCCAAGCGCTGCGAACAGCGACGCGCCATCGAGGTTGAATGAATACCCCAACGGAATGACCATGCTGCTGATCGGGCGTGGCGCGCCGTAGCGCTCCATCTTCTCGATCAGTTGCGGCATCACCGTGGCCGAGGCGGCGCTGCTGTAGGCCAGCAGCAACTCGCTGCGTATCTCGCGCAACAGGTGGAAGAACCGCACCCCCGCCAGCCTGGCCACCGCCCCCAGCACGCACAGCGCAAACAGCAGCACCGCCACGTAGGTAATGCCGATCAGCTTGGCCAGCGGCAGCAGTGCGCTCAGGCCGAAGCTGGCAACGGTGACGCCGATCAGCCCGAAGATGCCGATGGGTGAGTAGTGCATCACCAGGTGGGTGACCTTGAACATGGTGTCCGATACGCCCTGCATCACGCTGATCAACGGTGCCTTCTGCTGCTGGGGCAGCATCGACAGGGCGCAGCCGAACAGGATGGCGAAGAACAGCACCGACAGCAGCTTGCCCTCGGCCATGGCCAGCACGATGTTGTCTGGCACGATGGCCACCAGGGTGCGCCCCAGGTTCTGCGTTTCGGTGCTGGATGCCAGCGTGGTGACCGGTGCCTGCAGCGTGCTGCTGAAGTCCGCGCCGGCGCCGGGCTGGAACACGTTGCCGACCACCAGCCCGAACAGGATCGCGATGCTGGTGATGGTGAAGAAGTACACGAACGTCTTCATCCCGACCCGGCCCAGGGCGCGCGTGCTGCCGGCGCCGGCGATGCCGACGGTCATGCAGGCGAACACCAGCGGTACCACGATCATCTTCATCAGCTTGATGAACAGGTCGCCGGCCGGCTGCAGCAGGTTGTCGATGAACCAGGCCTTGTGCTCGGGGAACTGGTTGAGAAGGATGCCGACGATCACGCCGGCGACCAGGCCGATCATGATGCGCGTGACCAGGCTGGAAGGTGTGCGAATGCCCATGGGGTGCCCCTTGTTGTTGTGGTTGTGGGGAGTGCGAAGGGTGCGTTACTGCGCGAACAGGCCGGCGAAATCCTTGAAGCCCTTGACCTCGATCGGATTGCCGCTGGGGTCGAGGAAGAACATCGTGCGTTGTTCGCCCGGCTCGCCCACAAAGCGCACCACCGGCGGGATCTCGAATGCCAGGCCACGCCGGGTGAGGCGCACGGCCAGGGTCATCCACTCGTCCAGTGGCAGTACCACGCCGATATGCGGCATCAGTACCTTGTGCTCGCCAACCTGCCCGGTACGGGTGGTGGCGAACGGCGTGCCCAGGTGCAACGAGAGCTGGTTGCCGAAGAAGTCGAAGTCGACCCAGGTCGCGGTGCTGCGCCCTTCGGTGCAGCCCAGAACATCTCGATAAAAAATACGCGCCTGTTCCAGGTCGCAAACGTGGTATGCAGCGTGAAAGGGTCTGTTCATGGCGTATCCCCCGTGTGGTTGAGCGTTGAGGGTAAGTAGGCCGTGTGACGGGGTAAAACGGCTTTGCCTTGCTCTGAGCGAAAGAAAAACTTATGGATGTGCGCTTTCTGAAAAGCCTGGTGGCAGTGGTGGAAACCGGCTCGATTGCCGCGGCCGCGCGTCGCGAGAACCGCACGGCAGCGGCGATCAGCCAGCGCGTGCAGGCGCTGGAACGCACACTGGGCTGCACCTTGCTGCTGCGTACTGCGCATGCCATCCGCCCCTCGGACCAGTGCCTGCTGCTGTTGCCCAGAATCCAGGCGATCATCGAGCAGGCGCGTGAACTGCAGCACGACCTGAGCCAGGACGGATTGACGGGGGACGTCAGGGTGGGCGCGGTGTCGACGGCGTTGACCGGGGTATTGCCGGGGCTTATCGAGCGTCTGGCGCGATCGGCGCCGGGGCTCAAACTGCAGATCACCCCGGGTGATTCGCGCAGCCTGTACGAGAAGGTGCTCGGCGGCGAACTGGATGCCGCGATTCTGGTGCGCCCGCCCTTCACGCTGCCCAAGGCACTGGCGCTGCAGGTGCTAAAGGTCGAGCCGCTGATTCTGATCGCGCCGGCTGCACAGGCCGCGCTGACCCCCGATACGTTGCTGCGCGAGCACCCGTTCATTCGCTATGACGCACAGTCGTGGGGCGGGCAGATCGCCCAGCGCTACCTGGATGAGCAACTGATCACGCCGCAGTTGCTGTGCGAGCTGGATGCGCTGGAAACCATCGTGATGCTGGTGGCCCAGGGCATGGGGGTATCGTTGGTGCCGCAATGGGCCGGCATGCCCCATGAGGGCATCTGTGCCTGGACGCTGGGCGATGACCCGCGCCACGCGCGGGCACTGGTGGTGCTGCACGGCTCGACGCCGCGCCGGCCAGTGGCGATGCGGCATCTGCTGGGGCTGCTGGGCAGCCCCTCGCCGGTCAAGGCTGCTCGGTAACCCCGCGCACCACGCGACCGATGCTCAGGCCCTGCAGCAGGATCGACGACAGCACCACGATGTAGGTGATGCTCAGCAGCAGGTCACGTTCGGGACCCGATGGCAGCGACAGCGCCAGGGCCACGGACACACCGCCGCGCAGGCCGCCCCAGGTGAGCACGCGGATGGTGCCGCGCGGCACCGTTCTCCAGCGGCGCAGCATGACGATCGCCGGTGCCACGGTCAGCAGGCGCGACAGCAGGATCGCCACTGCCAGCACCCCGGCCGCAGCCAGGTGCATCCACGAGAACGGCAGCAGCAACAGCTCCAGGCCGATCAGCGCGAACAGCAGCGCGTTGAGCATGTCGTCGATCAGTTCCCAGAAGCCGTCCATGTAGCGCCGGGTCATGTCGTTCATAGCCAGGTTGCGACCCAGGTTGCCGATGATCAGGCCCGCTACCACCATCGCGATGGGCGCCGAGACGTGCAGTTCGTAGGCTGCGGCCGAGCCGCCGATCACCAGCGCCAGGGTCAGCATGACTTCCACCTGGTACTGCTCGATGCTCTTGATCATGCGGTAGGTGACGTAGCCGATCACCGCGCCGAACAGCGCGCCGCCGATGGCCTCGCGGGCGAACAGGATCGCGGTGTCGCTCACGCTCGGGGTCTCGCCCAGTTGTGCGATGCCCAGCAGCACGGTGAACACCACGACCGCGGTGCCGTCGTTGAACAGCGACTCGCCGACGATGGTGGTCTTCAGCGGCTTGGACGCATTGGCGGTACGCAGGGCGCCGAGCACCGCGATCGGGTCGGTGGGCGAGATCAGTGCGCCGAACAGCAGGCAGTACAGCAGGTTCACGTGCCAGCCGAACAGGGCGAAGATCCAGTGCGCCAGGTAGCCGATCACCACGGTGGCGATCAGCACGCCGACGGTGGCCAGGAGGCCGATCGGCCAGCGGTAGTCGCGCAGGTCGGCCAGGTTCACGTGCAGCGCCCCGGCGAACAGCAGGAACGCCAGCATCCAGTGCATCAGCAGGTCGTTGAAGTCGATCTGGCTCATCAGGCCCTGCACCCGTTCTTCCAGGCCCGGGTAGCCGATGACGCTCAGGCCCTGGAGTATCAGGGAAAACAGCAGTGCAGTGACCATCACGCCAATGGTCGGCGGCAGGCCGATAAAGCGGTAGTTCACATAGGTGAGGAGGGTGGTGAGGCAAATAAACGCGGCAACTAGCTCAAGCATCCTAGGTCCTGTAATGGCTTCCAAGTCAGTGCCCGAATGGCTCGGGCAGGGCTTGGATGCGCCGGCGCGAGGTTCAGGACACACTTTTTCGATCAACGTTGACCGCAGGCTGGCTGTTTTGTTGCGCCTGGTTGAAACTGCGCAGCCGTGCACTACCCAGGAACTCAACCGTGCTCGCCACTTCGCTGGTGCTGATCGCCGCCCTGCTGCATGCCACCTGGAACACCCTGATCAAGTTCAGCGGCGAGCGTCTGCTGGTGATTGCCAGCATGGACGTGGTGGCGCTGCTGTTCGCCCTGGCGATGGTGGCGTTCGTGCAGGTACCGCCGCCCGAGATCTGGCCGTGGATGCTGGCCTCGGCGGCGTTCGAGCTGTTGTACCGCTACCTGCTGATCAAGGCCTACCGGGTCGGCGACCTGGGCCTGGTCTACCCCCTGATGCGCGGGTTGTCGCCGCTGGTGGTGCTGGCGCTGACCCTGACCTTTGCCGGCGAGACGCTGAGCACCCAGCAGATCTTCGGCATTCTGCTGATCCCGTGCGGCATGGCCTGCCTGCTGTGGCAGGGCGGTGGCGGCGAACGTCTGCCCTGGTCGATGCTGCCGGTGGTGGCGCTGATCGGCCTGTGCATCGGCTGCTACACCTGGCTCGACGGCAGCGCGATCCGGCTGTGGTCGCAGCCGCTGGACTACCTGGTGTGGCTGACGCTGATCAGCGCCTGGCCGTTCCCGTTGCTGGCGACGGTGGCCCGGCGCGCGCCGTTTGCGCAGTTCTGGCGCAGCCAGTGGAAGCTGGGCCTGGCCGTGGGGTTGTGCGTGCTGTCCAGCTATGCGCTGGTACTGTGGGCCATGCAACTGGGCTCGGTGGCCGAGGCTGCGGCGCTGCGCGAGGTGAGCGTGATCCTGGTGGTGCTGATGGGCATGCGCTACCTCAAAGAACCTTTCGGCGGGCCGAGGCTCTTAGCTTGTGCACTGGTACTGATCGGCATGCTGATCATGAAACTCTGACCCCAACAACAAGGACCCCTGCCATGACCGTCGCCTTCTGGTGTGTATTGATCGCGTTGCTGCTGCCGTTCGTGTGCACCAGCATCGCCAAGTTCGGCAGTGGTCGCTTCAGCCTGCGACAGAACCATGACCCGCGCGGTTTTCTGGACAAGCTCGAAGGCCTGCCGCGCCGCGCCCATGCGGCGCAGCTCAACAGTTTCGAGTCGATTCCGGCGTTCGTCGCGGCGGTGGTGATCGCCGACATCGTCGGCAATGCCGAGCAGGTCACCCAGGACGTGCTGGCGGTGCTCTACATCACCAGCCGCCTGCTCTACATCATCTGCTACCTGGCCGACTGGGCCGCGCTGCGCTCGGTGGTGTGGTTCGCGGGCATCGGCCTGATCGTCAGCTTCTTCGTGGTCTCGGCCTGAGCTACTTGCCTTCCACCTGCGGCACCACCGGCAGTGCCGCGCCCTTGGGCCACAGCAGCCAGATCTGACCCTGCTGCTTCATGTCCCCGGCCAGAGCGCCGGCCTCGCTGCCGGTACCCCAGAACAGATCGGCGCGCACTTCGCCGGTGATGGCCCCGCCGGTGTCCTGCGCGGCCACCGGGCGTACCACCGGCGCGCCGTCCGGGCGGGTGGTCGACAGCCACAGCAGGCTGCCCAGCGGGATCACCTTGCGGTCGATAGCCACGCTGTAGCCGGCGGTCAGCGGCACGTTCAGCGAACCGCGCGGGCCTTCGTTGCTGTCCGGGCGAGTGCTGAAGAACACGTAGCTGGGGTTGCTGGCCAGCAGCTCGGGCACGCGGCTCGGGTTGGCCTGGGCCCAGGCGTGGATGCTGCCCATGGTCACGTCTTCCTTCTTGAGCTGGCCCTGCTCGACCAGCCAGCGGCCCACCGGGCGATACGGGTGGCCGTTCTGGTCGGCATAGCCCACGCGCAGCTGCTGCCCACTTTCGAGCTGGATGCGCCCGGAGCCCTGGATCTGCAGAAACTGCAGGTCCATCGGGTCGGTCAGCCAGGCCAGCACCGGCGCCTTGACGCCTTGCTGCTGGATCACCCCGGCGGTGTCGTAGGGCTTGAGCACGCGCCCGTCCAGGCGACCGCGCAGGCGCTTGCCCTTGAGTTCGGGGTAGATACTGTCGAGCGCCACCACCACCAGGTCATCGGGGATGCCATACACCGGCACGTTGGCCGTGGCGGTACGGGTCATGCTGCCGGGGTACACCGGTTCGTAGTAGCCGGTGATCAGGCCGTTGGCGTTGTTTTCGGCCGAGCGCAGGCCGTACACCTCGAGCTGCGTCTGCAAGAAGCCACGCACCTGGGTGGCGTCGTCGGGCACCTGCACCGCAGCAGCGCAGGGGGTGGCCCAGACCGGATCGTTCTTGAGGCGCTCGCACGCGCTGCGCCAGGCATTGAAGCCGGCCAGCAGGTCGCTGTCGGAGACCTTGGGCAGGTCTTTCCAGGTGGCTGGGCTGTAGGTGGCGAGCGGGTGCGGTGCGGATTTATCCGGGGCGCTGCCGTTGCAGCCGACCAGCAGGGCCAGCAACGCGGCGGTCAGGCCAAGGCGGCTCAGGGCGGTTTTCATGCGGGGTAGTCCTCTACGGTGTGCCTGGCGTTCAGGGCGGCCAGGCAACCCTTGTTTTTGGTAGGGGTATTGGTGTTTGCCGGCAAGGCGGGGATACTGGCCGCCTTTTTCCGTGTGCCGAGCCAAGCATGATGTTCAAGCGAATGACTGTGATCCTGGTGGCCTGCCTGGCCCTGAGCGCCTGTGGCGGTGTCGACCCCAACTCGCCGTTGGGCCAGCGCAAGGCGATTTTCAAGCAGATGCTCAAGACCAGCGAAGACCTCGGCGGCATGCTGCGTGGCCGGCTGGCGTTCGACGGGCAGAAATTTGCCGATGGTGCGGTGAAGCTCGACGCGTTGTCGCACCAGCCGTGGCAGCATTTCCCGCAGGTGCGCGAGGAGGACAGCAGCGCCACGCCCGATGTGTGGCAAAAGCAGGCGCGCTTCCAGGAGCTGGCCCGGCAGATGGAGCAGGTGACCGGCGAGCTGGTCGCCCAGACCCGTACCCAGCCATTGGAGCCTGCGGCGGTCGCGGCCCCGATGGGCAAGGTGGAAGCGGCGTGCAAGGCCTGTCATACCGAGTTTCGCAATCATTGATGGGGTGAGCTGGCCGGCCTTTTCGCCGCAGGGCCGGCTCCTACAGTTGGCGCGCTGTACGTAGGAGCCGGCCTTGCCGGCGAAGGGTTCAACGCGGACTACTTCTCCAGCTCATCCAGTGCCTGTTGCAGTTCCTTCTTCGACTCGGCCAGTTTGTCCTTGCGCTTGTTGATCTTGTCGGCGTCGCCTTTCTTCATGGCCTTGTCCAGGTCCTTGGTGCGCTGCGTCACTTCATGACGGGCATCCAGCACCTTCTGTTCACGCTGTTTCTTCAGGCCGGCATCGGTGCAGTGCTCGGTCACTTCGCTCAGGGCCTTCTCGAGGCCGGCCTGCTGGGCGCTGTTGCCGTGGGCGCGGGCCTGTTCGATCTGTTCGCTGATCGCCTGCTTCTTGGCAGCGCAGCCGGTCAGGCCGGGTTGTTCCTCGGCAGCCATCAGCGAAGTGGCGAGCAGCGAGCAGGCGGCGAACAGGGCAAGCGGGGAAAGCAGTTTCATAGTGGCTCCGTGGTCGCGGGCTTGGCAGAAACCCATGATGCTGCCCTGATCCGACAAATTTAGAAACCCTCGATTGTATGTTCACGTAACCGCGCCGCCAGGGCCTGCACCTGCGGGTGAGCGAAAAAGGCCAGCAACTGGCCGGCACGGTGGGCACCCACGCCAGGCTCGGCCTGCCACTGCGCCGCATCGCGGGCAGCCAGCGCGGCCCACGTGTCCCCCGCTGCCAACGCACGCGGGGCCGGCATACCCAGGGCCCGCGCCCAGGTGGCAAAGGGTCGCTGACGGGCCTGTTCGAGGGCGGGGTACAACGGATGTTCGGCGGGCAGTTCCAGCACATCGGCCAGTGTGCGCAACTGGCCGGCGTCGACCAGGCGCTCCCAGCTGGCCGGCCCGGCACCTGGGAGTGCCAGGCCCTGCTTGCCGCCCAGCCATTGCAACCTGGCCAGGAACTGCTGACGACACCCGGCGCTCAGTTCCCAGCAGCTCAACGGATGAAACGCATCGGCCGCCGGTACCTCCATCTCGCGCCGTTCGAGGGCGCGGTGCACCACGCCGTCCAGACGGGGAATGGTCAGGCCTGCCAGGCTGATCGCCACCTGATCGCCCGGGCGAATGTCCAGTTGCTGCCAGCGTCTTAGCGAGCCCACGCTGACCTGGCGCACCGTGCGGTCATCCAGCTGCACCGGTGCCAGTTGCAGCACCGGGGTGATGCGACCGGTGCGCCCCACGTTGAACTGCACGCGTCGCACCTCTGCCAGCACCTGGGCGAAGGGGTATTTCCATGCCGCTATCCAGTACGGCGCCCGGGCCTGCCAGCGCTCGCCGGGCGGACGCCGGCCCTGGCGCAGCACCACGCCGTCGCTGGCGAATGGCAGTGGCGTGCGGTACCAGTGCTGGCGCCAGTGGGCGGCCTGGTCGAAGGTCTGCACCGGCTGGCTGAACGCCTCGCTGTAGGCAAAGCCCAGGGCGCTCAGGCGTGCCAGGCGCTCGCGCTGGTCCAGGGGGCCCTGCGGCCAGGCCCAGGCGAACAGCTCGACCACCGCGCCCTGCGCGGGGGTGAGCTGCTTGCGCGCCAGCAACCCGGCGACGTTGCCGCGGGCATTCCGGCTGCCCGCTGCGGCCTGCACATGCCCGTCCAGGCGCCAGAACAGCTCGCCTTGCAGTATCAGGTCCAGAGGTTCGGGCAACGTGTGGGGGAGGGCGCCCAGTGCCGGCAGGTGGCGGCTCCAGTCATGCCCGTAGGCGCCGTCGCCGCGGCTGATCAGGCGCACCAGCCGGCCCTTTGCATAGACCAGCGTGGCGGCCACGCCATCCACCTTGGGTTGTACCCAGAGGTCCTGCTTGCCGTGCATCCAGGCGCGCACGGCGGCTTCGTCGGGCAACTTGTTCAGGCCGGTGTGGGGGATGGGGTGGCGCAACGGGCCGGTGGCGGTTCCGAGCGGGTCTGCCGGGGGTGCACCGGTGCCGGGGAAGCAGGCTTGCAAGTGTTGCAGGCGCGCCCGGCTCTGGTCGTACAGCTCGTCGCTGATCAACGCGACGCCCAGGCGATGGTAATGATCGTCCCAGTCGGCCAGGCGCTCGCCCAGCTGCTTGAGTTCGCTTTGCGCCACTGCCGGTGGCCAGTCGGGGCAGGGCCGGGCGAGGGCGGTGGTTGGGGTACAGGCGAGCGTGCTGGCGAACAGCAGGCCGGACAACAGCTTGAAGGGCATGGCGAGCGTCCTTGCTCGGCGGGTGGAACTTCAAGCCTAGGCAAGAAAAAGCCCCTGCCAGTCGCCTGGCAGGGGCTCTTGTTTACCGGGTGTTGCTTGTACCGGGTGTTGCTTACAGCCCGGCGGCCGCGCGCAGCGCGTCGACACGGTCGGTGCGTTCCCAGGTGAACGTGGTGAAGGTGTCGTCGCCCACGGTCTTGACCTGCGGGGTGCGGCCGAAGTGACCGTAGGCCGCGGTTTCCTGGTACATCGGGTGCAGCAGGTCGAGCATGGTGGTGATCGCATACGGACGCAGGTCGAAACACTCGCGCACGATCTGGATGATCTTCTCGTCGGCAACCTTGCCGGTGCCGAAGGTGTTCAGCGAGATCGAGGTCGGCTGGGCCACGCCGATGGCGTACGACACCTGGATTTCGCAGCGCTCGGCCAGGCCAGCGGCAACGATGTTCTTGGCCACGTAGCGACCGGCGTAGGCGGCCGAACGGTCAACCTTGGACGGGTCCTTGCCGGAGAAAGCGCCCCCCCCGTGACGGGCCATGCCGCCGTAGGTGTCGACGATGATCTTGCGGCCGGTCAGGCCGCAGTCGCCCACCGGGCCACCGATGATGAAGTTGCCGGTGGGGTTGATGTGGAACTGGGTGTCCTTGTGCAGCAGCTCGGCCGGCAGCACGTGCTTGACGATCAGCTCCATCACGCCTTCGCGCAGGTCGGCGTAGGACACGTCCGGGTTGTGCTGGGTCGACAGCACGATGGCGTCGATGCCCACCACCTTGCCGCCTTCGTAGCGGCAGGTGACCTGGGACTTGGCGTCCGGGCGCAGCCACGGCAACAGGCCGGACTTGCGCGCTTCGGCCTGACGCTGCACCAGCTGGTGCGAGAAGCTGATCGGGGCTGGCATCAGCTCCGGGGTTTCGTTGCTGGCGTAGCCGAACATCAGGCCCTGGTCGCCCGCGCCCTGGTCTTCAGGCTTGCTGCGGTCAACGCCCTGGGCGATGTCTACCGACTGCTTGCCGATGATGTTCATCACCGCACAGGTGGCGCCGTCGAAACCGACGTCGGAGCTGTTGTAGCCGATGTCGACGATCACGTTGCGCACGATGTCTTCGAGGTCGACCCAGGCCGAAGTGGTCACTTCGCCGGCGATGATGGCCACACCGGTTTTCACCAGGGTCTCGCACGCCACGCGGGCGAACTTGTCTTCGGCGATGATGGCGTCGAGCACCGCATCCGAAATCTGGTCGGCGATTTTATCCGGATGCCCTTCAGACACGGACTCGGAGGTGAAAAGGGAGTATTCGCTCATCTCGACGGGTTCCTAAAATTTACCGATGGTGAGTGTCGCCAGGTGGTCGCTGAAAGTGGCGAACCTGAATCTGGAAACCATTACGTAAGCCCACATAGAGGCTGTCCTCGGGAACCAGCCCCGCGGCGCTGGCCCAACGGGCCAAATCATCCTGTTCAAAGCCCAGCCAGAGATCGCCGCACGCCTGGCGCGCCCAGCTCTGGTCGTGGCTGCACAGTTCTGTTACCAACAGGCTTCCGCCTGGTCTGACACGCTTGGCCAGGTGCCCGAGGGCCTGGGCAGGCTCGCTGAAATGGTGCAGCACCATGTTCAGCACCACGCAGTCGGCCTGTACATCCGTTGCATGCAGGGCATCGGCCAACAGCAGGGTTACGTTAGCCAGGCGCTCGCGCTGGCACACCTGGCGCGCCAGCTCGAGCATGGTCGGGCTGTTGTCCAGGGCGGTGACGTGGGTGAAGCGCCGCGCCAGTTCGGGCAGAAACTCGCCATCGCCGGGGCCGACCTCCAGGGCGCTGGCCAGCGGGTCGAAGCTGAGCTTGTCGAGCAGCGCCAGCAGGCTTTCGCGGTACTGCGCCAGGCCGGCGATCAGGTCCTGCTGGGCGCGGAACTTCTCTTCCACACGCAGGAAGAAGTCCTGGCTGGTGGCGGCCCGGCGCACCTGCACCTGGCCGATGCGCGCCTGCACCTCGGCCGGCAGTTCCAGCGCGTCGACCTCCTCCAGCAGCGCCCCGTGCAGCTTGCCGCCCAGGCGCTGGCTGTCGGGCAGTGCGCGGCGATAGAAGATCGCGTTGCCTTCGCGCCGGGTGGCCACCAGGTCGGCCTGGGCCAGTACCTTGAGATGGTGGCTCATGCCCGACTGGCCGATGGCGAAGATCTGCGCCAGCTCCAGCACCCCGAACGAATCGCTGGCCAGCGCGCGCAGCACGTTCAGCCGCAGCGGGTCGCCGCCGGCCTTGCACAGGGCAGCCAGCGCGTCGCTTTGCTCGGGGTCGATGGAGGGGGCGTGAAGGTTCATGGGCGGCAGTCTAGTCAGCGTGCAGCGGCCTCGCAAGTTCTATATCAAAAAGTTTTGATATTGCTCGATGGGCGGGCCCGGCCCGGCATGGCAGGCGACAATTTCTGCCGTTTTGTCGGCGCAACACGGGATTAGTCGCTCAATCGCACTAAAAACGTCCCTCATCGACCATCCGTGATTGCCCCCGGGCACGTGCCTGGGCGAAAATGGCCGCCTTTTTCCGTTCGTTAATATTCAAGCCCCCCAGGAGACAAGCGATGCCCAGCCGTCGTGAGCGTGCCAACGCCATTCGTGCCCTCAGCATGGATGCCGTGCAAAAAGCCAACAGCGGCCATCCCGGTGCCCCGATGGGCATGGCGGATATCGCCGAGGTTCTTTGGCGTGACTTCTTGAAGCACAACCCGAGCAACCCGCACTTCGCCGACCGTGACCGCTTCGTGCTGTCCAACGGCCACGGCTCGATGCTGATCTACTCGCTGCTGCACCTGACCGGCTACGACCTGTCGATCGACGACCTCAAGGCGTTCCGTCAACTGCACAGCCGCACCCCGGGCCACCCGGAATTCGGCTACACCCCAGGCGTCGAGACCACCACCGGCCCGCTGGGCCAGGGTCTGGCCAACGCCGTGGGCTTTGCCCTGGCCGAAAAAGTGCTGGGCGCCCAGTTCAACCGTCCAGGCCACGACGTCGTCGACCACCACACCTATGTGTTCCTGGGTGATGGCTGCATGATGGAAGGCATTTCCCACGAAGTTGCTGCACTGGCCGGTACCCTGGGCCTGGGCAAGCTGATCGCCTTCTACGACGACAACGGCATCTCCATCGACGGCGAAGTCGAAGGCTGGTTCACCGACGACACGCCGAAGCGTTTCGAAGCCTACCACTGGCAGGTGATCCGCAATGTCGACGGTCACGACCCAGAAGAGATCAAGACCGCCATCGAGACCGCGCGCAAGAGCGCGCAGCCGACCCTGATCTGCTGCAAGACCACCATCGGCTTCGGTTCGCCGAACAAGGGCGGCAAGGAAGACTGCCACGGCGCGCCACTGGGCGATGCTGAAATCGCCCTGACCCGCCAGGCCCTGAACTGGAACCACGGCCCGTTCGAAATCCCGGCCGACATCTATGCCGAGTGGGATGCCAAGCAGGCCGGCGCCGCCGCCGAAGCCGCCTGGGACCAGCGCTTTGCTGCTTACGCCGCAGCCTTCCCTGAGCTGGCCAGCGAACTCAAGCGTCGCCTGAGCGGCGAACTGCCAGCCGACTTCGCCGAGAAGGCTGCCGCCTACATCGCCGAAGTGGACGCCAAGGGCGAAAGCATCGCCAGCCGCAAGGCCAGCCAGAACACCCTGAACGCCTTCGGCCCGCTGCTGCCGGAGTTCCTCGGTGGCTCGGCGGACCTCGCCGGCTCCAACCTGACCCTGTGGAAAGGTTGCAAGGGCGTCAGCGCCGAAGATGCCAGCGGCAACTACATGTACTACGGCGTGCGCGAGTTCGGCATGACCGCCATCATGAACGGCGTTGCCCTGCACGGCGGCCTGGTGCCTTACGGCGCGACCTTCCTGATGTTCATGGAATACGCCCGCAATGCCGTGCGCATGTCGGCCCTGATGAAACAGCGCGTGATCCACGTCTACACCCACGACTCCATCGGCCTGGGCGAAGACGGCCCGACTCACCAGCCGATCGAGCAGCTGACCAGCCTGCGTACCACGCCGAACCTGGACACCTGGCGTCCGGCCGACGCGGTCGAATCGGCCGTGAGCTGGAAGCACGCCCTGGAGCGCAAGGACGGCCCTTCGGCGCTGATCTTCTCGCGTCAGAACCTGCAGCACCAAACCCGCGACGCCGGCCAGATCGCCGACATCAGCCGTGGTGGCTACGTGCTCAAGGACTGCGCAGGCGAGCCTGAGCTGATCCTGATCGCCACCGGTTCCGAAGTGGGCCTGGCGGTGCAGGCGTTCGACAAGCTGACCGAGCAGGGCCGCAAGGTGCGCGTGGTATCGATGCCATGCACCAGCGTGTTCGATGCCCAGGACGCCAGCTACAAGCAGTCGGTTCTGCCACTGCAGGTGGGCGCGCGGATTGCCATCGAAGCTGCCCACGCCGACTTCTGGTACAAGTACGTGGGCCTGGAAGGCCGCGTCATCGGCATGACCACCTACGGTGAATCGGCGCCGGCTTCGGCACTGTTCGAAGAGTTCGGCTTCACCCTGGAAAACATCCTGGGTACGGCTGAAGAGCTGCTGGAAGACTGATAAAACCAGTTGGAGCGGCGTTGAACCCATCGCGGGTCAAGCCCGCTCCCACAGGGATCACGAGTGTCCTTGTGGGAGCGGGCTTGACCCGCGATTGCCGCGACTCGGTTCCTGCAGGTTGCAGATAACATTCTGTTCCGTGAGCATCCCATGCCCCAACCGCGTCCCTACAAAGTTGCACTCAACGGCTACGGCCGCATCGGTCGTTGCGTCCTGCGCGCACTCTTTGAGCGGGGGGCCAGCGCGGGCTTCGAGATCGTTGCA
This sequence comes from Pseudomonas palmensis, assembly GCF_049942755.1. Lineage (NCBI taxonomy): Bacteria > Pseudomonadati > Pseudomonadota > Gammaproteobacteria > Pseudomonadales > Pseudomonadaceae > Pseudomonas > Pseudomonas palmensis. The sequence goes on along the minus strand of NZ_CP187958.1, from coordinate 1,783,156 downwards.
CTGAACGACCTGGCCGATCAGGCCAGCCTCGAATACCTGACACGCTTCGACTCCACCCACGGGCGCTTTCCCGGTGAGGTCAGGGTCGACGGCGATTGTCTGCATATCAATGGCGACTGCGTCAAAGTACTGCGCAGCGCCACCCCCGAAGGCATCGACTGGGCCGCGCTCGACGTCGACCTGGTGCTCGAATGCTCCGGGGCCTACAACACCCGCGCCGACGGCCAGCGTTTCCTCGACGCCGGCGCACCACGCGTGCTGTTTTCCCAGCCGATGGCCAGCGAGGCGGATGTCGACGCCACCGTTGTCTACGGCATCAACCAGGATTGCCTTGAAGGCGGCGAACGGCTGGTATCCAACGCCTCCTGCACCACCAACTGCGGCGTGCCGCTGCTGCGTGTGCTCGACCAGGCCTTCGGCATCGAGTACGTGCAGATCACCACCATCCACTCGGCAATGAACGACCAGCCGGTGATCGATGCCTACCACCACGAAGACCTGCGCCGCACCCGTTCGGCGTTCCAGTCGGTGATTCCGGTGTCTACCGGGCTCGCGCGGGGTATCGAACGCCTGCTGCCGGAACTTGCCGGGCGAATCCAGGCCAAAGCGGTACGCGTGCCGACGGTGAACGTGTCGTGCCTGGACATCACCCTGCAGACCGCCCGCGATACCACCGCGGCCGAAGTCAACCAGGTGCTGCGTGAAGCGGCCCTGAGTGGCCCGCTCAAGGGGTTGCTGGCCTACACCGAACTGCCCCACGCCAGCTGTGATTTCAACCATGACCCACATTCGGCCATCGTCGATGCCAGCCAGACCCGCGTTTGCGGCCCCCGCCTGGTGAACCTGCTGGCCTGGTTCGACAACGAATGGGGGTTCGCCAACCGCATGCTCGACGTCGCCGAACATTTTCTGCGCGTCGTGGACTCAACCAGCACCACTCGCAAACAGCCCTGAAGGACTGCATTCATGACCGTTTTGAAGATGACCGACCTCGATCTGCAAGGTAAGCGCGTACTGATCCGCGAAGACCTCAACGTGCCTGTGAAGGACGGTGTGGTCAGCAGCGACGCGCGCATCCTGGCCTCGCTGCCGACCATCAAGCTGGCCCTGGAGAAGGGCGCGGCCGTGATGGTCTGCTCGCACCTGGGGCGCCCGACCGAAGGCGAGTTCTCGGCCGAGAACAGCCTCAAGCCGGTGGCCGACTACCTGAGCAAGGCGCTGGGCCGTGAGGTGCCGCTGGTGGCCGACTACCTGGGCGGCGTGGACGTGAAGGCCGGCGACATCGTGCTGTTCGAGAACGTGCGCTTCAACAAGGGCGAGAAAAAGAACGCCGACGAACTGGCCCAGCAATACGCCGCCCTGTGCGACGTGTTCGTGATGGACGCCTTCGGTACCGCCCACCGTGCCGAGGGCTCGACCCACGGCGTGGCCAAGTTCGCCAAGGTCGCCGCTGCCGGTCCGCTGCTGGCCGCCGAACTGGATGCACTGGGCAAGGCCCTGAAGGCCCCGGCCAAGCCGATGGCCGCCATCGTCGCCGGTTCCAAGGTATCGACCAAGCTGGACGTGCTCAACAGCCTGAGCCAGGTGTGCGACCTGCTGATCGTCGGTGGCGGCATCGCCAACACCTTCCTGGCCGCTGCCGGCCACCCGGTGGGCAAGTCGCTGTACGAAGCCGACCTGATCGACACCGCCAAGGCCATCGCTGCCAAGGTCAACGTGCCGCTGCCGGTGGACGTGGTGGTGGCCAAGGAATTTGCCGAAAGCGCCACGGCTACCGTCAAGCTGGTGGGCGAGGTGGCCGAGGACGACATGATCCTGGACATCGGCCCGCAGACCGCCGAACAGTTCGCCGAGCTGCTGAAGTCGTCCAAGACCATCCTGTGGAACGGCCCGGTGGGCGTGTTCGAGTTCGACCAGTTCGGCAACGGCACCAGGACCCTGGCCAAGGCCATCGCCGACAGCGCCGCGTTCTCGATTGCCGGCGGTGGCGACACCCTGGCGGCCATCGACAAATATGGCGTGGCCAGCCAGATCTCCTACATTTCTACCGGTGGCGGTGCATTCCTCGAGTTCGTCGAGGGCAAGGTGCTGCCGGCGGTGGACGTGCTGGAACAACGGGCCAAGGCCTGACTCGCTCAGCCTGGCAAAGGGAGTGTGGCCTGATGGTCAAGCGGTTGCCTGTGTTTATCCTGGCCGGTCTGCTCAGCGCCTGCGCTGGCAGCCCGGAGCCTGCGGCGGATGCCCCCGGCAAGCCGAAGGGCGGTTGCTACCAGTCGCAGTGGCAGGCAGAGACCGTGCCGGTGATCAACAAGAGGCTCGGCCCGGACGGGCTGGAGAAGTATGACGAGGAACACCAGCGCCAGGCCCCGGGTTGCCCTTGATCGGTTCGAGGCAACCTGTTGGCCGGTTCGTGGTCTTCTAGAGGATATTCGATGAAAAGCGTTGTAGCCCTGATGGCCCTGGTTCTGATGGCAGGTTGCGCAAGCCTCAAGCCAACCCCGGCCCCGACCGACAACTGGACCCGCTGGGTCTGTGACAGTCAGGCCGAGGTGCTGTGGCGGTTTGCCGATGCCAGCCAGGAAGAAGTGGATGTACGCCTTGGTGGCGGCGATCAGGTCTACCGGCTCAAGCCGGAGCCCGGTGCGTCGGGTGCGCTGTACAGTGATGGCGTGCTGGCCCTGCACACCAAGGGCGATGAAGGCCTGGTGTACTGGGTAGCGACCAACGATTTGATAGGGCGGGGCTGCAAGGCACCGTGACTGGCCGGGCCGACCGCTGTCGGCCCACACTACTTGAATAGCAACCGCCGCTGCGGCAGGCTTGCACGAAAAACGACGCTTGTCGGGAGAGAGATACACAATGGCACTCATTAGCATGCGCCAGATGCTGGACCACGCCGCCGAGTTCGGCTACGGCGTTCCGGCTTTCAACGTCAACAACCTCGAGCAAATGCGCGCCATCATGGAAGCCGCCGACAAGACCGACTCCCCGGTGATTGTCCAGGCCTCGGCCGGTGCCCGCAAATACGCCGGTGCGCCGTTCCTGCGCCACCTGATCCTGGCGGCGATCGAAGAATTCCCGCACATCCCGGTGTGCATGCACCAGGACCACGGCACCAGCCCTGACGTGTGCCAGCGTTCGATCCAGCTGGGCTTCAGCTCGGTGATGATGGACGGCTCGCTGGGCGAAGACGGCAAGACCCCGACCGACTACGACTACAACGTGCGTGTCACCCAGCAGACCGTGGCCATGGCCCACGCCTGCGGCGTTTCGGTAGAAGGCGAGCTGGGTTGCCTGGGTTCGCTGGAAACCGGCATGGCCGGTGAAGAAGACGGCATCGGCGCCGAAGGCGTGCTGGATCACAGCCAGATGCTGACCGACCCTGAAGAAGCTGCCGATTTCGTCAAGCGTACCCAGGTCGATGCCCTGGCCATCGCCATCGGCACCAGCCACGGCGCCTACAAGTTCACCAAGCCGCCTACCGGCGACGTGCTGGCGATCGACCGCATCAAGGAGATCCACAAGCGCATCCCCAACACTCACCTGGTGATGCACGGTTCGTCTTCGGTGCCGCAGGAGTGGCTGGCGATCATCAACCAGTACGGTGGCGACATCAAGGAAACCTACGGCGTACCGGTTGAAGAAATCGTCGAAGGCATCAAGTACGGCGTGCGCAAGGTCAACATCGACACCGACCTGCGCCTGGCGTCCACCGGTGCCATGCGCCGCCTGATGGCCACCAACCCGAGCGAGTTCGACCCGCGCAAGTTCTTCGGTGAAACCGTCAAGGCCATGCGCGACGTGTGCATCGCTCGCTACGAAGCCTTCGGCACCGCCGGCAACGCCTCGAAGATCAAGCCGATCTCCCTCGAAGCGATGTTCCAGCGCTATGCCAAGGGCGAGCTGGCCGCCAAGGTCAACTAAGCCTGGTTGGTTGTACGAAAAACCCGCAGCGATGCGGGTTTTTTTATGCCCGTGCGGCCTGCTTCACCGGCCGGAACCGGGGGTTTTCGGCTGCGGGGCCGCCACGGACACCGGATCTGGCCCAACGCGACAGACCGTTAGTCGGGCAACACTTTGTTTATACCGATGATGCCAATGTGCTGACTTCAGATTTGTTTCAGCCAGGTCTAGAGTAAAGCCTCAAGTTCCATCCGGAATCTGGCGTCGTTACACAAGAGAAGCAGCATGGATTGCGCGCACCCTCACACTCACGACAGCGGTTCGGTTTTACTGATCGTCGATGACTACCCGGAAAACCTGATCAGCCTGCAAGCCTTGCTTGCGCGTGAGGACTGGCATGTGCTGACCGCAAGCTCCGGTACCGAAGCCCTGAGCACGCTGCTCGAGCATGAGGTGGACCTGGTGCTGCTGGATGTGCAGATGCCCGGTATGGACGGCTTCGAAGTCGCGCGCCTGATGCGCGGCAGCCAGCGCACCTGCCTGACCCCGATCATCTTCCTGACCGCCAATGAACAGTCCCAGGCGGCCGTGCTCAAGGGCTATGCCAGTGGCGCGGTGGACTATCTGTTCAAGCCATTCGACCCGCACATTCTCAAGCCCAAGGTCCAGGCCCTGCTCGACCAGCAGCGCAACCGGCGTGCCTTGCAGCGCCTGAGCCGCGACCTGGAGGCCGAGCGCGCATTCAACGCCTCGGTGCTGGACAACGCCGCCGAAGGCATCCTGGTGGTGGCCGAGGACGGTCGCATCCGCTTTGCCAACCCGGCCATCTCGCGCCTGCTCCAGGCCCCGGTGGAGCAATTGCAGGGCGCAGACCTGCTGGGCTTCGTGCAGTCGCCCGTGCCAACCCGGTGGCGCGACTCGGCGTTCTACCAGGCCTACCAGGAGCGCGATATCTACCGCCTGCACGACGCCGTGCTGCTCACCGCCTCCGGGTTGCCGCTGCCGGTGGCGTTGTCGTGCGCGGCGCTGCCCGGCGAGCAGCGGGCGATGGTGGTGACGGTGCTGGATATGTCGGTGGTGCGCAACCTGCACCAGCAGCTGGAGTTCCAGGCCGTGACCGACCCGCTGACCGGGCTGCTCAACCGCCGCGGGTTCTGCCAGGCCGCCGAAGCTGCGCTGCTGCGCAGCGAGCATTCCGACAAGGCCCAGGCCCTGATGTACATGGACCTTGACGGTTTCAAACGGATCAACGACTCGCTCGGCCATGCGGCCGGCGACCGCGTGCTGCACTGGGTGGGCGAACAGCTCAAGGAATGCCTGGGCGCCTACGCGATCCTCGGGCGCATGGGCGGCGACGAGTTCACGGCCTTGCTCGATACCCTGGAATACCCGGAGCAGGCGGCGCGCTTTGCCGAAAAGCTGATCGAGCGCATGTCCATCTGCCAGCAGATCGACGGCCTGGAGGTGACGCTTGGCGTGAGCATCGGCATCGCCACCTACTCCGATTGCGGGCCGCACCTGGACGGCCTGCTGCGTGCGGCGGACGCGGCCATGTATGCCGCCAAGCAGGCCGGCCGCCAGCAGTACCGCTACTACGACCAGGAGCTCAACGGTCGTGCTCGCTCGCGCCTGATGCTCGAAGACAGTGTGCGCGATGCGATCGAGCGGCACGACTTCAGCCTGGTGTATCAGCCGCAGGTGGCGTTTGCCGATGGTCGCCTGCGCGGGTTCGAGGCGTTGTTGCGCTGGCAGCACCCCAGTGTCGGCGATGTGCCGCCGGGGTTGTTCCTGCCGTTGCTGGAGGAGGCCAGGCTGGTCTCGCGGCTGGCCAGCTGGATCTACACCCAGGGTGCGGCGCAGCGGCGCGCCTGGGAGGCGCGGTTCGAGCCGGACCTGGTGCTGAGCATCAGCCTCAGCCGCGTGCAGTTCGCCATGCCCAACCTGGTCGAGGAACTGGGGCGGGTGATCGCCAGCCATGGCCTGCGCCCGGCCCAGCTTGAGGTGGAGGTGGCGGAAACCTCGCTGGCCGCCAACCTCGACATCGCGCTGCGTCAGTTGCGCAGGCTGCGCGAGCTGGGCGTGCGAGTGGCGCTGGACGATTTCGGCGCCGGAGAGTGCTCGCTGCGCCTGCTGCGCGACCTGCCCATCGACACGCTCAAGCTCGACCGGCACCTGGTGGCGCGCCTGCCCGGTTCGGCGGCGGACGCGGCGCTGGTCCGCAGTGTCATCGGCCTGTGCCGCGACTATGGCGTGTGTGTGGTGGCCGAGGGCGTCGAGACGCGGGAGCAGGCGCAGTGGTTGCAGGCAAACGGTTGCGCCTATGCCCAGGGCTTTCTGGTGGCACGGCCCCTGACGGCGCAGCGCGCCGGTGATTTCCCGGCTTTTTTCGACTGGCGCAACGAGGCGGCCGGGGAATTGAGTACACTGACGCCTTTGCCTGCAATGCCCCGTGCCCATGACCGTACTCAAGTACCTGCAAGCCTATCCGCCTGCCCTGCAAGACCAGGTGCGCCAGATGATTGCCCAGAACCGTCTGGGTGACTACCTGCGCCAGCGCTACCCCGAGCGCCATGCGGTACAGAGCGACAAGGCGCTGTATGCCTATGCCCAGGCCCTGAAGCAGGAGCACCTGCGCAATGCGCCGAACCTGGACAAGGTGCTGTTCGACAATCGCCTTGATCTCACCCACCGTGCGCTGGGCCTGCACACCGCGGTATCGCGCGTGCAGGGCGGCAAGCTCAAGGCCAAGAAGGAAATCCGCATCGCCTCGCTGTTCAAGGACGCGGCGCCGCAGTTTCTGAAAATGATCGTGGTGCACGAACTGGCGCACCTCAAGGAGAGCGACCACAACAAGGCGTTCTACCAACTCTGCGAATACATGCAGCCGGGCTACCATCAACTGGAGTTCGACCTGCGCATCTACCTGACCTGGCGCGACCTGTCCGGCGCCCAGTGAGCGAAAGGGAATTGCCAATGGAAGTGAGCAAGACCAAGACCAGTTTCTATCGTCGCCTGTACGTGGCGTGGCTGATCGACAGCCGTACCGCCAGCAGCGTGCCGGCGCTGATGGAGGCCACCGGCATGCCGCGGCGCACGGCGCAGGACACCATCGCGGCGCTGGCCGACCTGGACATCGTGTGCGAGTTCGAGCAGCAGGAAGGCGCGCGCAACCATGCCGGGCATTACCGGATACGTGACTGGGGCGCGATCGACAAGCAGTGGATCACCCAGCATCTGCGCAGTATCCGCCAGGTGCTGGGCTACCCCTGAAGCCCCTCCGCCGGCAAGCCCGGCCCCTGCACCTACCCCTGTAGGAGCCGGCCTTGCCGGCGAAGCGTCTAGCCCCGGCGCATGCCGATGTGCGGGATGCCATCCTCCAGATACGCCTCCCCGGCCACCTCGAACCCGTGCCGCGCATAGTAGGCCTGCAGGTGCGCCTGTGCGGACAGGTACACCGGCACCCCTGGCCAGTGCTTCTCGGCCTGCGCCAGCCCCTGCACCATCAGTGCATGCCCCAGCCCCTCGCCCCGCGCCGACGGCGCAATCACCACCCGCCCGATCACCACGTCGCCGCCCTGTGACTCGGGGTCCAGCAGGCGCAGGTACGCCACCAGCTCGCCATCGCGCCAGGCCATCAGGTGGCAGGTGTCGCCCTCCAGGTCCTGGCCATCGGTTTCCAGGTACGGGCATTTCTGCTCCACCACGAACACCTCGATGCGCAGCGTCAGCAGCGCGTACAGCTGTTGCTTGCCAAGGTCGGTGTGATGCTTGCAGATCCAGTCGATGCTCATCGCGTTTCTCTCCTGTGTAGTGCCCCGATCATAACCACGCCGAGCACCTCAGGGCGAAGGTCGCGAATTGCCATGGATCAAGTCGGCGCGGAATCGGCAAAAATAGAGGCAATTAGCTATCACCTGGCACTGCCCGATACCGGAATCTTTGTGTAATCTGGCCGTGCAGCCTAGCTTTGCGCCAACAGAAATCTCATGCCATTCAACAAGAACGCGGACCCGATCCGCTAAGGGATTTGAGCATGCGGCCACTGCTTCGAGCCTTGGGTTTGCTTGGATTGCTGCTCTGTGCCCAGTCGGCCCAGGCCGAAAAACTGCGGCTGGTGGCCGATGCCTGGCCCCCCTTCACCGACGCCCGCCTACCCAGGGGCGGGCTGGCCACCGCCCTTGTCACCACCGCCCTGGAGCGTGCCGGGTTTGCCAGCGAGTTCGAGCAGGCGCCGTGGGCGCGCGCGCTGCTGGGCATCGGCGAGGGCCGCTACGATGTGCTGATCAACGCCTGGCAGAGCGATGCGCGTACCCGCATCGGGGCCTTCTCCCAAGGCTACCTGAGCAACCGCGTGCGGCTGCTCAAGCGCAAGGGCGACGTGCTGCGTTTCGATACCCTGAGCGATCTCTACCCGCACGCCATCGCGGTGGTGCGCGACTATGCCTATGCGGCCGAATTCGACAATGACGGGCGTCTGCAGAAGGTGCCGGTGCGCGACTTTTCGGTGGCGGTGGGCATGCTGGCTGCCGGGCGGGTGCGCCTGACCCTTGAGGACGAATACGTGGCGCGCTACTACCTGCAGCGTGAAAGCGCGAACGTGCGCAACCGCGTGCAGTTCTTCGGCAAGCCGGTGAGCGAGAACAGCCTGCACATCCTGGTCAGCCTCAGGCATCCGCAGCATGCCCAGATCGTGGCCGGCTTCGACAAGGCCATCGCCGCCATGAAGGCCGATGGCAGCTATGCCCGGTTGCTCAAGGACTACGGCCTGTAGTCAGGCCGGGGTGTCCTTGATCAGGTGCGCGGCCAGTGTGCGCAGCGGGCCCAACTGGCGGCAGATCAGTGCCAGCTGGGTCTGCACCAGGCGCTGGTTCTCGTCCATTTCCTCGGGCATCTGCTCAAGGCTCGCTGCCAGGGCTTCCTCGGCGTCGCTGTGGATCGCCACCGGGGTCTTGCTGGCAAGGCCAGTGGCAATTTCGTCGAGGCTGGCGGCCAGGCTGGCACCCGCGCCGTCGATCAACTGCTCGTGGGCCTCGGGTGCCAGTGCGCTGTCACGGTGTGCACCCAGCCCGGAGAGGTAGCTGAGCAGGGTGTGCGAGAGCACCAGGAAGCGAAAGCCCACGTCGGCCTCTTTGCGAAAATGCCCCGGCTCCATGAGCATGTTGGCCAGCGTGGTCGACAGCGCCGCGTCGGCGTTGTGCGCGTTGCGCCGGGCCAGGCGGTAGGCCAGGTCGTCGCTCTTGCCCTGGGCGTACTGCTGCATGATCTGGCGCAGGTAGGTGCTGTTGCAGCTCAGGGTGTTGGCCAGCACCTTGTTCAACCGACGGCCCTGCCAGTCGGGCAGGAACAGGAACACCGCCAGGATCGCGATCAGGCTGCCCACCAGGGTGTCGAACAGGCGCGGCAGGAACAGGCCGTAGCCGTCGCCGATCTGGTTGAAGCAGAACAGCACCATCAGCGTGATCGCCGCCGTGGCCAGAGTGTAGCGGGTGGTGCGGTTGACGAAGAACACCACCCCGGCGGCCACCGCGAACAGCGACTGGATGATCGCGCTGGGGAACAGGTCGAACAGTGCCCAGCCCACGGTCAGGCCGATGGCGGTGCCGATGATCCGCTGCACCAGCTTGCGCCGGGTGGCGCCATAGCTGGGCTGGCACACGAACAGCGTGGTGAGGATGATCCAGTAGCCCTGGGTGGGGTGGATCAGGTGCACCATGCCGTAGCCGATCGACAGCGCCAGCGGCAGGCGCAGGGCGTGGCGAAAGATCAGCGAGGTCGGCGTGAGGTGCTGGCGCAGCCGGCTCCACACATCCTTGAGGCTGCGCGGCGAGCGGTCGAGCAGGCTCGAGTCGCTGTTGTCGGCCAGGTTGTCGGGGTTGCTGGCATCGCCGAGCAGGCGGTCGAGGGTTGCCAGGTTCGCCGCCAGCGCCCGCAGCGAGCGCAGCAGGCCACGCCAGGCCGGGTTGCTCTGGATGCGCAGGTGCTCGAGCGAGGCGTGCAGGTCTTCCAGTGCGGCGGCAAAGCTGGTGTCGTAGACGAACGGCTGGCGCAGCTGGATCGACTCGGACAATTGCACGCACGCCTTGCCCTGCTGGCGCAGCAGGCGTTGGCAGCGAAACAGCACGTCGCTGTGGAAGAACGCCTCGGTGAGAGCGTTGTAGGGGTAGTGCGAGGAACTGGCGCGCTCGTGGATGTCCTGGGCCAGAAAGTACAGCTTCAGGTAGCGGCTCACCTTGGAGCCGGGGCGGCCATTGCCCACGCGGTGCAGGATGATTTCCTTGGCGGCGTTGAGGGCGGCCACCACCTTGCCGTTCTGCTGGGCCAGTTCCAGGCGGCGGGCCTCCACGTCCAGCTGGCGGATGGGCTCGAACAGGGTGGCCTTGAGCTTGAGGTAGCGGCCCAGTTCGCGAAACAGCCGCGCCAGGCTCTGCTGCACCGGCTGGTTGGAGAACAGCGCCTGCCACAGCACCGACAGCAATCCGTACCAGGCGGCGCCTGCCACCAGCAGCAAGGGCTCGTGCCAGAAGTCGGTGACCTGGCCGCCGCGCTGGTCCACGCCGATCATGGTGTACACCGACAGGATCAGTGTGGCCGAGGCGATGGCGCCGTAGCGCTCGCCCAGCGCGCCGAGCATGGTCAGCGCGAACGCCGCCAGCGCCAGGGCGCAGCCGAAGAGGATCGGGTAGGGGAACAGCAGCTCCACCGACAGCGCAGCGACGGTGAAGCACACCAGGGTCACGGCCAGGGCGTTGAGCCGGCCCTGCCAGCTGTCGTCGGTCTCGGCCAGGGCGCTGGCGATGATGCCCAGGAACAGCGGGATCAGCAGCCCCATCTCGTCCTGGTACCAGCACAGCGCCATGCTGCCGGTCAGCGCGATCAATACCCGGATGCTGTAGCTGAACTTGTCCAGGGCCCACAAACGACGCAGCGAGTGACGCAAGGAAGACGATGACATGATAGGGCGGCAGGCCTGCTTGGCGATGATCGAAATTGAGCCGGTCACGGTGGCAGCGAACTGTCACCGTGGTCACGTACCAGCAAAATTTGTTCCGTGATGCGCGATTCTAACGCGAAGGTTAGACGAACTGCGCGGCCGCGTAGGCCGATGCCCAGGCCCACTGGAAATTGAACCCGCCCAGGTGCCCGCTGACGTCCAGCACTTCGCCCACGAAATACAGGCCGGGGCTTTTCAGCGACTCCAGGGTCTTGGACGACACTTCGCGGGTGTCGACCCCGCCCAGGGTGACTTCGGCGGTGCGATAGCCCTCGGTGCCGGCCGGCACTACCTGCCAGGCCGCCAGTTTGTCGGCGACCTCGGCCAGTTCGGCCGGGGTGTACTGCTTCATCGGCCGGGACACGAACCAGTGCTCGGCCAGCAGGTTGGCCATCTTCTTGGTGAAGACCTCGCCAAGCAGGGTCTTGAGTTCGCTGTTGGGGCGTTCGGCCTGTTGCTGTTGCAGCCAGGCGAGGGCGTCATGCTCGGGCAGCAGGTTGATCTCGACGCTGTCGCCGCTGTGCCAGAACGACGACACCTGCAGGATCGCCGGGCCGCTGAGGCCACGGTGGGTGAACAGCAGGTTCTCGCGAAAGCTGGTGCCATTGCAGCTGGCCACGCAGTCCACCGAGGTGCCCGACAGTTCGGTGCACATGGCCTTGAGCTGCGGCTCGGTGATGGTGAAGGGCACCAGCCCGGCGCGGGTCGGCAGCAGGGTGTGGCCGAACTGGCGGGCCACCTGGTAGCCGAAACCGGTGGCGCCCAGGGTCGGGATCGACAGGCCGCCGGTGGCGATCACCAGCGACTGGCATTGCAGCGTGCCCATGCTGGTTTCGAGCAGGTAGCCAGGCTCGAGCTTTTCGATCTGCTCGATGCGCGTGTCCATGCGCAGCTCGGCGCCGGCGCTCTGGAGCTCGCTGAGCAGCATGTCGAGGATGTCGCTGGACTTGTTGTCGCAGAACAGCTGGCCGAGTTTTTTCTCGTGATAGGGCACGGCGTGCTTGCCGACCATCTCGATGAAGTCCCACTGGGTGTAGCGGGCCAGGGCCGACTTGCAGAAGTGCGGGTTGTGCGAGAGGAAGTTGGCCGGCTCGGTGTACAGGTTGGTGAAGTTGCAGCGCCCGCCACCGGACATCAGGATCTTCTTGCCGGGCTTGTTGGCATGGTCCAGCAGCAGCACCTGGCGGCCGCGGTTGGCGGCGTGGATGGCGCACATCAGGCCGGCGGCGCCAGCGCCGATGATGATCACTTCGGTGGAACGCACTGCAAAATCCTCAAATAGGTGTTGAAGCTATCGCGGGTCAAGCCCGCTCCCACAGGAGGTATGCAAGTCCTTGTGGGAGCGGGCTTGACCCGCGATGAGGCCCTGATAGGCGATAAACGACTCAGACGATGCGAACCCGCAGCGAGCGCCCCTTGATCTTGCCGCTGTTGAGCCGCTGCAGCGCCTGCTTGGCCACGCCGCGTTCCACCGCCACGAAGGCCTGGAAATCGAAGATCGCGATCTTGCCCACCTGGGTGCCCGGGATGCCGGCATCACCGGTCAGCGCACCCAGGATGTCGCCCGGCCGCAGCTTGTCCTTGCGCCCGGCACCGATGCACAGCGTGCTCATGGTCGGCACCAGCGGGCCGCCGGCCTGGGGTTTGAGGCTGTCGATCTGCTCCCAGCGCAGGGGCGCCTTCTGCAGCTGCTCGATGGCCTGGGCGCGGTGCGCTTCGGACGGGGCCACCAGGCTCGCCGCCAGGCCCTTCTCGCCGGCACGCCCGGTGCGGCCCACGCGGTGCACGTGAATTTCCGAGTCCCGCGCCAGCTCCACGTTGATGACCATGTCCAGCGCGTCGATATCCAGCCCGCGCGCGGCCACGTCGGTGGCCACCAGCACCGAGGTGCTGCGGTTGGCGAACAGGGTCAGCACCTGGTCACGGTCGCGCTGCTCCAGGTCGCCATGCAGCGACTCGGCGGCGATGCCCTTGGCCTTGAGGTGATCGACCACTTCCTGGCACTGCTGCTTGGTGAAGCAGAACGCCACGCACGACTGCGGACGAAAGTGCGCCAGCAGGGTAGTCACCGCGTCCATGCGCTGCTCGGGCGAGATCTCGTAGAAGCGCTGCTCGATCTGCGTGTCGGCATGCAGCGACTCGGCCTTGACCTGCTGCGGGTTGCGCATGAATGCGGCCGACAGCTGCTTGATGCCGGCCGGGTAGGTGGCCGAGAACAGCAGGGTCTGGCGACGCTCCGGGGTTTGCCCGAGGATGTCGGCGATGGCGTCGTAGAAGCCCATGTCGAGCATGCGGTCGGCTTCGTCGAGCACCAGGGTGTTGAGCCCGTCGAGCACCAGGGTGCCCTTGCGCAGGTGCTGCTGCACGCGGCCCGGGGTGCCCACGATGATGTGCGCGCCGTGTTCCAGCGAGGCGATCTGCGGGCCCAGGGACACGCCGCCGCACAGGGTCAGGATCTTGATGTTGTCTTCGGAGCGGGCCAGACGGCGCAGCTCCTTGGCCACCTGGTCGGCCAGCTCGCGGGTGGGGCACAGCACCAGGGCCTGGCAGCCGAAGTAGCGCGGGTTGATCGGGTTGAGCAGGCCGATGCCGAACGCGGCGGTCTTGCCGCTGCCGGTCTTGGCCTGGGCGATCAGGTCCATGCCCTTGAGGATCACCGGCAGGCTCTGGGCCTGGATCGGGGTCATCTGGGCGTAGCCGAGGGCGTCCAGGTTGGCCAGCATGGCGGCGGACAGCGGCAAGGTGGCGAATTCGGTGGCAATGGTGGTCACGAGGCGGGCCTGCAAAACAAAATGTCGCGCAGTGTACCAGCCTCGTGGCCATTAGCCCTAAGCCTCGATCTCCGGTTCCGGACGACGGGCACGCCTTCCGTCCGCCCTGGACAGCTGCATGAAGATCGCCGCCGCCAGCATCGACATCAGGCCGATGGTCAGGAAGGTCAGCTGGAACGCGCCCAGCGTGGTCTCCACCCCATCGCCGCTGCCGGCGCCGGTAAAGCCGCCCAGCAGTGCGCCGGCGCAGGCCACACCCAGGCTCAGCGAGAGCTGCGCCACCACCGACAGCAGGCTGTTGCCGCTGCTGGCGCTGGCGTCGTCCAGGTCGATCAGGGTCACGGTGTTCATCGCCGTGAACTGCAGCGAGTTCACCGCCCCCAGCAGCCCCAGTTGCACCAGCAGCAGGGCATACGGGGTGTGTTCGTTGACCAGCCCCAGGCTGCACAGCAACACGCCCAGCAGCAGGGTGTTGCCGGTGAGGATGGTGCGGTAGCCCAGGCGCTCGATCAGCGGCCGGGCGATGGACTTGGCGACCATCGCCGAGGCGGCCAGCGGGATCATGCTCATGCCGGCCTGGGACGGCGAATAGCCCAGCGCCACCTGCAGCAGCAACGGCACCAGAAACGGCAGTGCGCCGCTGCCCAGGCGGGCGAACAGGTTGCCGAGGATGCCCACCGAGAAGGTACGGGTGCGAAACAGCCGGGGCGAGAACAGCGGGTTGTCGATGCTGCCGGCGCGCAGCCAGTAGGCGGCCAGGCACGCCATGCCGGCGAACAGCAGCAGCATCACGCGCAGGTGCGGCAGGTGCAGCTCGCCCAGGCCCTCCATGGCGATGGTGATCAGCACCATCGCGGCGCCGAACAGCACAAAGCCCACGCCGTCGAAGCGTGTGCGCTCGGAGCCGCGCAGGTCGGGGATGAACTTCCACACCGCGTAGCAGCCCAGCGCGCCGACCGGCAGGTTGAGCAGGAAGATCCAGTGCCAGCTCAGGTACTCCACCAGCCAGCCGCCCATGGTCGGGCCCAGCAGCGGGCCGAGCAGGCCGGGGATGGTGATGAAGCTCATGATGCGCACCAGTTCGGTGCGCGGGTAGGCGCGCAGCACCACCAGGCGCCCCACCGGCAGCATCAGCGCGCCGCCCAGGCCCTGGATCACGCGGGCGCCGACCAGCATGCCGAGGCTGTTGGACAGTGCACACAGCAGCGAGCCGATGCTGAACAGCAGGATCGCGCTGAAGAAGATGCGCTTGGTGCCGAAGCGGTCGGCGATCCAGCCCGAGGCCGGGATCAGCAGGGCCACGGTGAGCATGTAGGCGATGATCACCGACTGCATGCGCAGCGGGTTTTCCGCCAGGTCGCGGGCCATGGCCGGCAGCGCGGTGTTGAGGATGGTGCCGTCCAGCGACTGCATGAAGAAGGCGATGGCCACCACCCAGGGAATCCAGCGGGCGGTGACGGGGTCCAGCGGGGTGCGGTTGGGCATGCTCTATGTCCTTGAGGGCCCCTTCGCGGGCAAGTCGAAGCGTCGAACCGCAGCTCCCACAGGGGCGGCGGTGATCCCTGTGGGAGCGGGCTTGACCCGCGATGGCGGCATCACAATGTCAGCGTCAGGCGTTTGACCAGCGCCCCCGGCAAATGGCTCGAACTGGTCTGGCGCTGTCCGTAGGTGCTGGTCGACAGGATCAGCTCGCGCTCGGTCGTGAGCGCCTCCAGCTGCGAGCCGAGCAGGCTGTATACGCTGTCGTCGAAGCGCATGGTGCTGACCGGCGCTTGGATCTGACCGTCCTCGACCCAGAATGTCGCAAAGCGCGTCAGCCCGGTCATGCGCGCCGCCGGCAGGTCGGAGTAGTTCAGGTACCACAGGTTGCTGATGTACAGCCCCGTACCCAGCCTGGCGAGCACCTCATCCAGCGCCAGCTCGCCGGCGGCCAGGCTCAAGGCGCTCGGCCACTCGTGGGCCTCGGCGCCATTGGCGACCTGCTCGAACTCGGCGGCGCTGCGCGCGTTGGTCAGCTGTTCGCGCGCCTGCCCTGCGTCCACCAGCTGCACGTCGCTGCGTGGGTAGCCTTCGCCGGAGAACGCCGGGCTCAGCGAGCCGCTGACCTGTTCGGTGATGTTCACCAGCGGGCTCAATGCCGCATCGCCGGCATACAGGCGTTGCAGCGGGCTGTCCTTGCTGGCGATGGCCTGCGCCGAAAAACCGCCCCAGCACAGCATGCCCATGATCTCGTCCATCGCTGCCGGTGCCAGGTAGGCGCGGTACTGGCCGGGGGCGAGGGTCTTGAGTGGACGACCCAGGTACTCCAGCTGCTCGCGGGCCTGGGCCAGGCGCCGGGCGAACGCGGCATTGTCCCACACCTGCCCGGCGTAGTTGGCCTTCACCGCCTGGCCGTTGGCGTGGAACAGGCTGAAGTCGAAATTGAAGCTGTTGGCCTGATGCCAGCCAGAGGCGCCGAACGAACTGGCAAAGCCGCGACTGATCGGCCCGGCGGCATAGATGCCCACCAGGTCCAGCGCGCCGGCGCCGTGTTCGATCTGCTCGAGCACCCGTGCGGTATCCGGCAGCGGGCCGTCCTGTACCTGATGGCTGTGCCAGGCACTATCGTTGAGCAACAGGTACGGGTCGGCAGGGATCAGTGGCAGGATCTGGCGCAGCTCGGCCAGTGCCTGGTGCAGGCGCTCGCGGTCCAGCGCCTGCTCGCCGCTGAGGGTCAGGTGCAGGTCGGCCTGGCGACCGTCGGCAATCAGCTTCAGGCTCGCGCCGGCCTGTTGCACGTCGCCGGCCTGGCGCACCCTGGCATGGTTGAATCGGATGAATTGCGACTGCTCGGCGCTGTAGCTCAGGGTGAACTGTTCGGGGGCGCGCACGTTGTCGCGCAGCCATGCGACCAGGTCCTGGAAGTTGTGCAAAGGGCTGGCGGCCATCAGGCGTCTCCTCCGAATACGTCGATCTGGCTGAACACGCAGGCCGGCGAGGCATGGCCCACGCGCACCACCTGGTTGGGTTCGCCCTTGCCGCAGTTGGGCGTGCCGAGCACCTGGAAGGTACTGGCGTCGCCCACGGCGCTGAGGTTGCGCCAGAAACCGGCGGAAATACCGCGGTAGTTGGGGTTCTTGACCACGCCCTTGAGTTCGCCGTGCTCGATCAACTGGCCCCATTCGCAGCCGAACTGGAACTTGTTGCGCGCATCGTCGATGGACCACGAGCGGTTGGTGCGCATCAGGATGCCGTGCTCGATGCCGCCGATCAGTTGCGCCAGGGACTTGTCGCCCGGCTCGATGTTGAGGTTGGCCATGCGGTCGATCGGTGCGCGGTTCCAGCCGCAGGCGCGGCTGTTGGCCACGCCGTCCAGGCCCGAGCGGAACTGTGACAGCGCACCGCCCAGCGGGCGCACCAGTACACCCTCGCGAATCAGGAACTGCTTGTGGGCCGGGGTGCCGTCGTCATCGTGCGCGTAGCTGGCCAGCTCTTCGGGGATGGCCGGGTCGAAGGTCACGTTGAGCAGTGCCGAGCCGTACTGCAGGTGGCCGAAGTCCTGGGCCTTGATGAAGCTGGTGCCGGCGTAGTTGCGCTCGTCGCCCAGGATGCGGTCCATCTCCAGCGGGTGGCCGATGGACTCGTGGATCTGCAGCATCATCTGGTCGGGCATCAGCAGCAGGTCGCGTACCCCGCTCGGGGTGTTGGGCGCCAGCAGCAGTTGCAGGGCCTGGTCGGCCACCTGGGCCCCGGCACCGAGCAGGCCGCAGCGCTCGATCACATCCACGCCGCCCTGCTGGCCGAAGTTCTCGCGGCCCAGGCTGCGGCTCTGGCTGTCGCTGCCGTCGAAGGCGGTGACGCTCATGCCGGGGAACACGAAGCGTTGCGCCTGGCGCAGTTCGGCGCCGGCACTGTTGAGGTAGATCTGCTCGACCGTGCTCAGGCCCAGGCTGGCCTGCCAGTTCACCAGGCGCGAATCGCCCGGCACACTGGCCGATTCGCGGGCCAGCAGTTCATAGCAGTCGGCCAGGGCCGGGAAGGTGCTGTTGAGGTTGGGCGAGCAGTAGTCGGCGCGGGCGCTGGACACCGGTTGCTCGCGCAGGTCGAGCAGGGCGTGGCGCGCGATCTGGCGGGCCAGCGCCTCGGCCTGGTCAAGGGCGCGTTGCAGGCCGGCCTGGGACAGGTCGGCGGTGGCCGCGTAGGCCTCCACGCCGTTGACGCGCACGGTGAGCATCGCGCCCTGGTCGCGGGTCAGGCTGGGTGGTTCGGCGATGTTCTTGCGCACCGACAGGTGCTGGTGGGCTTCCTGCACATAGCGCAGGGAGAAAAACTCGGCGCCGCTGTTCAGGCCAGCGAAACGCTGGCGCAGCGGCGCGGTGAAATCGAACATGCGCGAACCTCCGGGTGACGGTGGTTCCCCCTCAGAACCACTCCTCGTGCATGCCCGGGCAGGTGTCGTCGCGGGCCTCGAGCAATGCGAGGTCATTATGGCAGGCCGGTACTTCCCAGGTGAGGAAAAACCGTGCGGCCTGCAACTTGCCCCGATAGAACCCGGTATCGGCCGGGTTGCCGCGGGCCAGGCCCTGTTCGGCGCGAATCGCCTGCTCCAGCCAGCGCCAGCCGATCACGCAGTGACCGAAGGCCTTGAGGTACAACGCCGAGTTGGCCAGGGCGCTGTTGACCTGGCCTGTGGACAACTCGCCAAGCAGGCCCAGGGTCACGTGCTGCAGGCGGCTGAGCAGTTGTTCCAGCGGTTCGCGCAACGGGTCCAGCCGGGTGTAGGCCTGGGCCTGGGCGCAAGTGCCGGCGATCAGGCGTACCAGCTGCTTGAGGCCGGCGCCACCGTGCTGGGCCAGCTTGCGCCCTAGCAGGTCGAGTGACTGGATGCCGTGGGTGCCTTCGTGGATCGGGTTCAGGCGGTTGTCGCGGTAGTACTGCTCTACCGGGTAATCGCGGGTGTAGCCGTGGCCACCGAGGATCTGGATCGCCAGCTCATTGGCCTTGAGGCAGAACTCGGACGGCCACGATTTGACGATCGGGGTCAGCAGGTCGAGCAGTTGCTGGGCCTGTTGGCGCTCGTCTTCGGTGGCGGCGGTATGGCTGTCGTCGAACAGCCGGGCGGCGTACAGGCCCAGGTCGAAAGCGCCTTCGACGTAGGCCTTCTGGGTCAGCAGCATGCGTTTCACATCGCTGTGCTGGATGATCGGCACGGCGGCGGTGGCGGGGTTCTTGTTGTCGGGCAGGCGGCCTTGCGGGCGCTGGCGGGCGTAGTCCAGCGAGTACAGGTAGCCGGCGTAGCCGAGCATCACCGCGCCCATGCCCACGCCGATGCGCGCCTCGTTCATCATCTGGAACATGCAGGCCAGGCCCTGGTGCGGCTGGCCGATCAGGTAGCCGACGCACTGGCCGTTGTCGCCGAAGTTGAGTGCGGTGGAGGTGGTGCCGCGCCAGCCCATCTTGTGGAACAGGCCGGCCAGCACCACATCGTTGCGCTGGCCCAGGCTGGCGTCCGGGTTGACCAGGAACTTGGGCACGATGAACAGCGAAATGCCCTTTACCCCGGGTGGTGCGTCGGGGAGTTTGGCCAGCACCAGGTGCACGATGTTCTCGGACAGCGTGTGATCGCCCCCGGAGATGAAGATCTTGTTGCCCTTGAGGCGGAAGCTGCCGTCGGCGGCGGGTTCGGCGCGGGTGCGGATATCGGCCAGCGAGCTGCCGGCGTGGGGTTCGGTGAGGGCCATGGTGCCGAAGAAGCGGCCCTCGATCATCGGTTGCAGGAACAGGCGCTTTTGCTCGTCGGTGCCGAAGTTCTCGATCAGGTTGGCGGCGCCCATGGTCAGGAACGGGTAGGCGGTGGTGCCGGCGTTGGCGGCCTGAAAGTGGGCGAAGCAGGCTTGCGAGAGCAGGGTGGGCAACTGCATGCCGCCGGCCTCGAAGTCGCGATTGGCGTTGAGAAATCCGGCGTCGAGGAAGGCGTCGACGGCAGGTTTGACCTCGGGGATCAGGATGGCCTGGCCGTTCTCGAAGCGTGGCTCGTGCTCGTCGCCCTTGCGGTTGTGCGGGGCGAAGTACTTTTCGGCCAGGGTGCGAGCGGTGTGCAGCGCGGCGTCGAAGGTTTCGCGGCTGTGCTCGGCGAAGCGTGGGCGTTGGGTGAGGGCCTCGGCGTCAAGCACTTCGTAGAGTTCGAAGGCCAGGTTGCGGGCGCTGAGCAGGGTGTCGGACATGGCGGCCATACCTTGGTGGGGATGGGGCCGAGTCTAGGCATGCGGACGGGAGGTGGACAGGTTAATAGGTGGGGGTGATGAGGGGTCAGAACCGTTGTCAGGTGTGTGTCCGCAAAAAAAATCGCGGGCCAGGCCGTCCCCCACAAGAATCTGCATCGATCCTGTGGGGGCGGGCTTGACCCGCGATTGGCAACGCCTCGGTGGTTAGCCGATGGTCATCAGGCTGGCATTGCCGCCCGCTGCGGCGGTGTTCACGCTCAACGCACGCTCGATCACCAGGCGCTCCAGCGCAATCGCGGTTTCACCCGACGACAAGCCTTGCACACCCACGATCGCACCGGCACGCTTGGCCACCTGCTCGCATACTGCGCGCAGCTGGTCCGAATGGCCGTGATGCAGCACCGCGTCGAACACCACCTCGTCCTTGGCCCAGTCGCTCACCAGCTTGATGCGCGCCTGCACATCCTTCGGCAAGCGCCCACGCAAGGCCTTGCCCGGCTCGCCGTCGACGAACACTGCCGAGCTGCCCACCGCCAGTACCGCTGCCAGTTGAGTCAGCAGATCAGCCTCCGACTCGGCCAGGCACAGCACGTGCTCGCGCGGCAGGATGGTGTAGCTGTTGCGCTCGCCGGTCGGGCCGTTGAGCAGGCGGGTGACGCCGCTCTGCGACTGCTGCGCGAACTGCTCGCACAGCTGCGCCAGCTCGGCCTGCTGGTTGCTGCCGGCCCACGCCTTGAGCGATTGCAGCGGCTTGAGCAACTGCTCGCGCAGACGCACGTCCGGGGCAGTGCCGGCGTCGCTGCGCTGGAACGACTGCTCGATGGCATCGGCCGGGCGCGTGGACAGCAAACGGTACAGGTACAGCGGGCCACCCGCCTTGGGGCCGGTACCCGACAGGCCTTCACCACCGAACGGCTGCACGCCGACCACGGCGCCGACGATGTTGCGGTTGACGTAGACGTTGCCGGCATGGACGTTGTCGATCACCTTGGCGATGGTCTCGTCGATGCGGGTGTGCACGCCCAGGGTCAGGCCGTAGCCGGATGCATTGATCTGCTCGATCAGCTGGTCGAGGTGCTTGCGGTTGTAGCGCACCACGTGCAGTACGGGGCCGAAGATCTCACGCTGCAGTTCATCGAAGCTTTCCAGCTCGATCAGGGTCGGCATCACGAAGGTGCCGCGCTTGATCTCTTCACCGTCGGCAATGGCCACCTGATACACGTTGCGACCCTTGTCGCGCATGCCCTGGATGTGTTTTTCGATGCCAGCCTTGGCCTCGGCGTCGATCACCGGGCCGATGTCCACGCTCAGGCGCTCCGGGTTGCCCAGGCGGCTTTCGGCCATGGCGCCCTTGAGCATCTCGATCACGCGGTCGGCCGAGTCTTCCTGCAGGCACAGCACGCGCAGGGCCGAGCAACGCTGGCCGGCGCTGTCGAAGGCCGAGGAGACCACGTCGATGACCACCTGCTCGGTCAGCGCCGAGGAGTCGACGATCATCGCGTTCTGGCCACCGGTTTCGGCGATCAGCGGGATCGGACGGCCCTGGCTGTCCAGGCGGCCGGCAATGTTGCGTTGCAGCAGGCGCGCCACTTCGGTGGAACCGGTGAACATCACGCCCTTGACCCGGTCATCGCCTACCAGGCGCGCACCGACGGTCTCGCCACGGCCCGGCAGCAGTTGCACCACGCCTTGCGGGATGCCGGCCTCGAGCAGCAGGCGCACGGCCTGGGCGGCCACCAGCGGGGTCTGCTCGGCAGGCTTGGCCAGTACCGGGTTGCCGGCAGCTAGCGCTGCAGCCACCTGGCCACTGAAGATCGCCAGCGGGAAGTTCCACGGGCTGATGCACACCACCGGGCCCAGCGGGCGGTGGGCGTCGTTGCTGAAGTCGTTGCGTGCCTGCACCGCGTAGTAGCGCAGGAAGTCGACCGCTTCGCGCACCTCGGCGATGGCGTTGGCGTAGGTCTTGCCGGCTTCGCGGGCCAGCAGGCCCATCAGCGGCTGGATCTCGCCTTCCATCAGGTCGGCGGCACGTTCCAGGATCGCGGCACGCTCGGCCGGCGGGGTGGCCTGCCAGATCGGTGCGGCGTTGAGTGCGCACTGGATGGCGTTGTCGGCGTCCTCGACGGTGGCTTCCTGCACGTGGCCGACCACGTCACGGTGGTCGGACGGGTTCAGCACCGGTGCGGCAGCTTCGTCGCTGGACGCGCAACCGAGCATCGGCTCGGCTTTCCAGTCGTTGTGCGCGGTGGCCAGCAGGGCGCACGACAGCGAGGCCAGGCGGTGTTCGTTGGCCATGTCGATGCCGCTGGAGTTGGCGCGCTCGGCACCGTACAGGTCACGCGGCAACGGGATGCGCGGGTGCGGCAGGCCGAAGCCGCCTTCCTGGGTGGCCATGCGCTCGATGGTCGCGACCGGGTCGGCCACCAGTTCCTGGATCGAGATCGACTGGTCGGCGATGCGGTTGACGAACGAGGTGTTGGCGCCGTTTTCCAGCAGGCGACGCACCAGGTAGGCCAGCAGCGTTTCGTGGGTGCCGACCGGGGCGTACACGCGGCACGGACGGTTCAGCTTGCCGTCGGCCACCTTGCCCACCACCTGTTCGTACAGCGGCTCGCCCATGCCGTGCAGGCACTGGAACTCGTACTGGCCCGGGTAGTAGTTCTGCCCGGCGATATGGTAGATGGCCGACAGGGTGTGGGCGTTGTGGGTGGCGAACTGCGGGTAGATGGCTTCGGGCACCGACAGCAGCTTGCGGGCGCAGGCGATGTAGGAGACGTCGGTGTACACCTTGCGGGTGTACACCGGGTAGCCTTCCAGGCCTTCGACCTGGGCGCGCTTGATCTCGCTGTCCCAGTAAGCGCCCTTTACCAGGCGGATCATCAGGCGGTGACGGCTGCGGCGTGCCAGGTCGATGACGTAGTCGATCACGTAAGGGCAGCGCTTCTGGTAGGCCTGGATCACGAAGCCGATGCCGTTCCAGCCGCTCAACTGCGGCTCGAAGCACAGGCGCTCGAGCAGGTCCAGCGACAGCTCCAGGCGGTCGGCCTCTTCGGCGTCGATGTTCAGGCCGATGTCGTACTGCTTGGCCAGCAGGGTCAGCGACAGCAGGCGCGGGTACAGCTCGTCCATCACGCGCTCGTACTGGGCGCGGCTGTAGCGCGGGTGCAGGGCCGAGAGCTTGATCGAGATGCCCGGGCCTTCATAGATGCCGCGGCCATGGGAGGCCTTGCCGATGGCGTGGATGGCCTGCTCGTAGGAGGCCAGGTATTTCTGCGCGTCGTGCTCGGTGAGCGCGGCTTCACCAAGCATGTCGTAGGAGTAGCGGAAACCCTTGGCTTCGAACTTGCTGGCATTGGCCAGGGCTTCGGCAATGGTCTCGCCGGTGACGAACTGCTCGCCCATCAGGCGCATGGCCATGTCGACGCCCTTGCGGATCATCGGCTCGCCGCTCTTGCCGATGATGCGGCTGAGCGAGGAGGTGAGGCCGGATTCGTTGTGCGTGGACACCAGTTTGCCGGTCAGCAGCAGGCCCCAGGTGGCGGCGTTGACGAACAGCGACGGGCTGTTGCCCAGGTGCGGCTGCCAGTTGCCGGTGCTGATCTTGTCGCGGATCAACGCATCGCGGGTGCCCTTGTCGGGAATGCGCAGCAGGGCCTCGGCCAGGCACATCAGCGCCACGCCTTCCTGGGACGACAGCGAGAACTCCTGCAGCAGGCCCTGGACGATGCCGGCGCGGCCGCTGGCGCTCTTCTGGTTGCGCAGCTTTTCGGCAATGCCGGCGGCCAGCTTGTGGGTGGCCTCGGCCATGGGCGCGGGCAGGCGTGCCTGCTCCAGCAGCATCGGCACCACTTCCGGTTCCGGACGACGGTAGGCGGCGGTGATCGAGGCGCGCAGCACCGACTGCGGCAGGATGCTTTCGGCGAACTCGAGGAAGCACTGGTGCGAGTGGTCGGCCTGCACATCGCCGGCGTCGTCGCCCTGATTGCCGGGCTGACCGCTGAGTTCGGTCAGGGTGGCGCCACCCTCGAGCTTCTCCAGGTAGTTGAAGATCGCCTGCTTGATCAACCAGTGCGGGGTGCGGTCGATGGACTGCGCAGCCGTTTTCAGTCGCTCGCGGGTAGGGTCGTCGAGTTTGACCCCAAGGGTGGTCGTCGCCATTTCTTATCCTCATTATTGCCACTGGGCCGTGGCTAAGCTGGCGCCAAGATTAGCCGGGCGCCTTTGTGGGTGCAACCTAGTGCAACCCAAATAATCGCGTTGAGGAGTGCAACTCGTCCGGTGGCTAAAACCCCACAGCATAAATGGCTGTTCAAGGTGCATTTGCTTATGTAAACGGCGGTTTTTGCTCCCAAATGGAGCAAAAACACGTTGTTATGCGAAATATCCGACCAGGTGCAACTTGACTGAAGAAACTGGTTGCACCTTGTTTGCGTTGTTGCATAGGATTCGCCGCCTGGGTGCAACCGTTAGCGGCTGTCACTACATAAAAACAAACGCCAGGGCGCAACAATGAGTTTTAGCAATCCAATCACGATCACGTTCGTGATCTATATCGCGGCAATGGTGCTGATCGGCTTCATGGCCTATCGCTCCACCAACAACCTTTCCGACTACATCCTCGGTGGCCGCAGCCTCGGCAGCGTGGTGACCGCACTCTCGGCCGGTGCCTCGGACATGAGCGGCTGGTTGCTGATGGGCTTGCCGGGCGCCATCTACATGTCGGGCCTTTCCGAAGCCTGGATCGCCATCGGCCTGACCGTCGGTGCCTACCTGAACTGGCTGTTCGTGGCCGGCCGCCTGCGCGTGCAGACCGAGCACAACGGCGACGCACTGACCCTGCCGGACTATTTCGCCAGCCGTTTCGAAGACCATAGCGGCCTGCTGCGCATCATTTCGGCAATCGTGATCCTGGTGTTCTTCACCATCTATTGCGCCTCCGGCATCGTGGCCGGTGCCCGCCTGTTCGAAAGCACCTTCGGCATGTCGTATGAGACGGCGCTGTGGGCCGGTGCTGCAGCCACCATCGCCTACACCTTCGTCGGTGGCTTCCTGGCGGTGAGCTGGACCGACACCGTGCAGGCCACGCTGATGATCTTCGCGCTGATCCTGACCCCGGTGATCGTGCTGATCGCCACCGGCGGCTTCGACACCACCTTCCTGGCCATCGAAGCCCAGGGCGCGGGCAACTTCGACATGTTCAAGGGCGCCACCTTCATCGGCATCATCTCGCTGATGGGCTGGGGCCTGGGCTACTTCGGCCAGCCGCACATCCTGGCGCGCTTCATGGCGGCAGACTCGGTGAAATCGATCGCCAATGCCCGTCGCATCTCCATGACCTGGATGATCCTGTGCCTGGCCGGTACCGTGGCCGTGGGCTTCTTCGGCATCGCCTACTTCTCGGCGCACCCTGAAGTGGCCGGCCCGGTCACCGAGAACCACGAGCGCGTGTTCATCGAACTGGCCAAGATCCTGTTCAACCCGTGGATTGCCGGTGTGCTGCTGTCGGCCATCCTGGCAGCAGTGATGAGTACCCTGAGCTGCCAGCTGCTGGTGTGCTCCAGCGCCCTGACCGAAGACTTCTACAAGACCTTCCTGCGCAAGAACGCCTCGCAGGTCGAGCTGGTATGGGTCGGTCGCCTGATGGTGCTGGCGGTTGCGCTGATCGCCATCGCGCTGGCCGCCAACCCGGACAACCGCGTGCTGGGCCTGGTGGCCTACGCCTGGGCCGGCTTCGGTGCCGCCTTCGGCCCGGTGGTGCTGATTTCGGTACTGTGGAAGGGCATGACCCGCGACGGCGCACTGGCCGGTATCGTGGTGGGCGCGGTGACCGTGATCCTGTGGAAGCAGTTCGACACCATGGGCCTGTACGAAATCATCCCGGGCTTCCTGTTCGCATCGCTGGCGATCTACTTCGTGAGCAAGGCGGGCAGCCCGTCGGCTGCGATGGTCAAGCGTTTCGAAACCGCTGAAGCGGCGTTCCACGCCGACAAGTAACACGGCTGCATCATGCTGCCCGGCAACGGCCCGGCCTCTTCTGGAGGTCGGGCCGTTGTCATTCTGGTGGCTGTCACCTGACGGCGCGGGCCTGACAGGGTAAACTTCCGGGCCTTGCAGGAGTTGCCATGAACTATCGTCACGCCTTTCACGCCGGCAACCACGCCGACGTGTTCAAACACCTCGTATTGACCCGGCTGATTGCGCTGATGTCGCGCAAGGAGCAGCCGTTCGCCTACCTCGACACCCACGCCGGCCTTGGCCTGTATGACCTGCAGGGCGACCAGGCGACCCGCACCGGCGAGTGGCTGGAAGGCATCGGCCGGCTCTGGGGGCGCGACGACCTGCCCGAGGTGACGGCCGATTACCTGCGCATCCTGCGCAAGATGAACCCCGACGGCGAGCTGCGCTACTACCCGGGGTCGCCCGAGCTGGCACGGCGCCTGGCGCGCCAGCAGGACCGCGTGCTGCTCAACGAGAAGCACCCCGAAGACGGGCGCCTGCTCAAGGAAAACATGAAGAAGGACCCACGCGTGGCGGTGCACCTGGGCGAGGGCTGGCACGTGCCGAGGGCCTTGCTGCCGGTGCAGGAGAAGCGCGCGGTGATGCTGATCGACCCGCCCTTCGAGCAGGCCGACGAGCTCAAGCGCTGCACGGTGGCGATGAAGGAGACGATTGGCCGCATGCGCCAGACGGTCGCGGCCATCTGGTACCCGATCAAGGACCAGCGCCAGCTGGTGCGTTTCTATCAGGACCTGACCAGCACCGGTGCGCCGAAGCTGCTGCGGGTGGAGCTGTACGTGCACCCGCAGGACAGCCCGCAGGGCTTGAACGGCTCTGGCCTGGCGATCGCCAACCCGCCATGGGGCCTGGAAGAAGAGCTGCGCGCACTGCTGCCGTGGCTGGCCCAGGTGCTGGGGCAGACCCAGGGCAGCTGGCGCATGGACTGGCTGATTGCCGAGTAGGGTGTTGTGAATGTGTTGGCCTATCGCGGGTCAAGCCCGCTCCCACAGAGGCAATGATGTCCTTGTGGGAGCGGGCTTGACCCGCGATGGGTTCCACGCCAGCAGTG
Organism: Pseudomonas palmensis; assembly: GCF_049942755.1. Classification (NCBI taxonomy): domain Bacteria; kingdom Pseudomonadati; phylum Pseudomonadota; class Gammaproteobacteria; order Pseudomonadales; family Pseudomonadaceae; genus Pseudomonas; species Pseudomonas palmensis. The sequence continues at coordinate 1,756,222 of NZ_CP187958.1, read as the reverse complement.
CGCCCTGCACTCCGTACCACGCTTTACGCTATAATCCCGCCCTTTCGCTGCCACCCGCCCATGAGGCCGGGGCGCACATCTACAGATTTGAAGAGGCTAGACCCTTGGCATTGACGATTCTTGGCCTGTCCGGCGCCCTTAGCCATGATCCTTCCGCGGCCCTGTACATCGACGGCAAGCTGATTGCCGCCGCTGAAGAAGAGCGCTTCGTGCGCGACAAACATGCAAAGAACCGCATGCCCTACGAATCGGCGAAGTTCTGCCTCGAACAGGCCGGCATCAAGCCGTCCGATGTCGATGTGGTAGCGATTCCGTTCGCCCCCATCAGCCTGTTCGGCAAGGCCCGCTGGCACTACGCCAAGCGTTACTGGTACGCCCCGGATCGCGCCCTCGACGCGCTGCTGATGGGCAACCGTCGCTACAAGCGCTACCGCAACAAGATCGTCTGGTGCCTGGAGCAACTGGGCTTCGATCCGAAAAAGATCAAGATCGAACCGGTCGAGCACCACCTGGCCCACGCCTCCAGCGCCTACCACTGCTCGGGTTTCAAGGAAAAGACCGCGATCCTGGGCATCGACGGCAAGGGTGAGTACGCCACCACGTTCTTCGGCTACGGCGAAAACGGCAAGATCCACAAGATCAAGGAATTCTTCGACCCGGACTCCCTCGGCGGCCTGTATGGCGCGATCACCGAGTTCCTGGGCTTCGAAATGCTCGACGGCGAGTTCAAGGTCATGGGCATGGCGCCGTACGGCGACGCCAGCAAGTATGACTTCTCGCGCCTGGCCAGCTTCGAAAACGGCGAGCTGGAGATCAACACCGACTACGCCAACGTCATCGGCCTGCGCCGCTATAAAGAGAAGGGCAAGGGTTTCTACTTCTCGCCCAAGCTGATCGAGTGGCTGGGCCCCAAGCGCGAAGGCGACATCGCCGACGAGCCGTACATCCACTATGCGGCCAGCATGCAGGCGCTGTTCGAGAAGCTCGCGCTGCAGATGATCGACTACTACCTGGGTGACGTGCTCAAGGAAACCGGCAAGCTGGCCTTTGCCGGCGGCTGCGCGCTGAACGTCAAGCTGAACCAGAAGATCATCGCCCGTCCCGACGTGAAGGAGCTGTTCGTGCAGCCCGCCTCGGGCGACGCCGGCACCGCAGTCGGTGCTGCCGCCTATGTGTCCCACGCCCGTGGCGTACCGGTCGAGAAGATGGAACACGTCTACCTCGGCCCGGCGTACAGCAACGAGGACGTGATCGCCGCCTGCGCCCGTCACGAACACAAGCCGACCTGGCGCAAGCTGGACAACATGCCCGAGCAGATCGCCCGGATCATGGTCGACGGCAACCCGGTGGCCTGGTTCCAGGGCCGCATGGAGTTCGGCCCGCGGGCCTTGGGCGGACGTTCGATCATCGGCTGCCCGAGCGTGCCGGGCGTGGCCGACCGCATCAACCACCAGATCAAGTTCCGCGAGCGCTGGAGGCCTTTCTGCCCTTCGATGCTCGACACCGTGGCGCCGCAGATGATCAAGATCGATCACCCGGCCCCGTTCATGACCTTCACCTTCGAAGTGGCTGAAGAGTGGAAGACCCGCGTGCCGGAAGTGGTCCACGAAGATGGCACCTCGCGGGCCCAGGTGCTCAAGCGCGAGTACAACCCGCGCTACTACGACATGATGAAGGCGCTGGAGACGCTGACCGGCAACGGCGTGTCGCTCAATACCTCGCTCAACCGTCGTGGCGAACCGATGATCTGCTCGCCGACCGATGCCCTGAACATGTTCTTCGGCTCGGACCTGCAGTACCTGATCATGGAAGACATCCTGGTGGTCAAGGACGGCGCGAAAGCTTATGACAGCGTTGGCTGAACGGCACGTCCTGCAGTTTTGCCACGGCTATGACGGGCCGTTTCTCGATTGCGCCCGTCAGTACGCCAGCCTGTTCGCGGGCAAGGGCTACCGCGTCACCACGGTGTTTCTCACCGGCGCCGCCGATCCGCAGGTGGCGGCGGGCTGTGCGAGCGATGAAGTGCTGTTTCTCGAGTTCAGCTCCAAGGCCATTCGTGGCTTGAAGCTGGGCGCGATTCGCGAACTGCGCCGCATTGCCGCGTCGCGCCGATTCAGCTTCTGCATCGCCCATCGCTTCAAGCCTATCTACATCGCCCTGCTGGCCACCCGCCTGCCGGTGATCGGCGTGCACCACGCCTTTGGCGACTACCAGCGGCGTACCCGCCAGCTGTTCGCCAACCTGTTCAGCAAACGCCTGAGCCTGCTCGGGGTGTCGGACGCGGTGCGCGACGACATGCGCCAGTGCCTGCCCAAGTGGCCGGCCGAGCGTATCCAGACGCTGTACAACCGCATCGACATCGACGCCCTGCAGGCCAGCCTGGTGCCCGCCGCGCAGGCGCGCCAGGCCCTGGGCCTGGATGCGAAGGCATGGATCGTCGGCAACGTCGGCCGGCTGCACCCGGACAAGGACCAGGCCACCTTGCTGCGCGGGTTTGCCCAGGCGCTGCCGGCACTGCCGGCAGGCGCCCGCCTGGCGGTGCTGGGCACCGGCCGCCTGGAGCACGCGCTCAAGGCGCAGGCCGAGGCGCTGGGGATTGCCGCACAGGTGGACTTTCTCGGCCAGGTACCGGATGCACGGCGCTATTTCAGTGCCTTCGACGTGTTTGCCCTGAGCTCGGACCACGAGCCTTTCGGCATGGTGCTGCTCGAAGCGATGGTGGCCGGCGTGCCGTTGCTGGCCACCGCCTGCGGTGGCGCCAAGGAAGTGGTCGAAGGTGTCGGCATCCTGTTCCCGCTCGGGGATGCCGAGCGTCTGGCGCAAGGCCTGCAACACCTGGCCGAGCTGGACCAGGCGCAACGCCAGGCCTGTGCCGAGCGCATGCTCGAGCGCCTGCGCGAACGCTTCTCCGACACGGCCGTGCGCGAGACTTTCTGGCACCTTCCCCAGGTTGTCGAACTGACGGGGCAGGCCTGATGCTCAATTATGTACAAGGCTGGCGTGAGCGCGGCTGGCGCGTGATCGATGCGCCGGCCTACGCCGACGCCTGGCAGCGCTTTGGCGGCAGTGTGGCGACCCACCCGCTGGTGCTCGCGCAACTGGCCGAGATGGCCGATATTCCGGTGCGTTACCTGGGCTGGTACCAGGGTGACGAACTGAAGGCGGCCATACCCACCTGGGACCGCTACCTGGCACTGTCCAAGGACGTGCTCAAGCGCCGGGGCAAGAAGGGCCTGTTCGACCTGGGCAATGCCGAGCTGATTCTGCCGGCCGCTGCCGATGCACAGGCGCCGCTGCGCCATGCCGGGCGCTACCTGTCCGAGCTCAACCAGGGCCGTTTCAGCGGCCTCAAGGCGCAGCCCGAAGCCCTGGCCATGGCACGCCAGCCCGAAGAACTATCGAAGAAGTTTCGCTACAACCAGCGCCGTGAACTGCGTTTGCTGGAAGAGGCGGGCGGGCAGGTGCGGGCCATCACCGAGTTCACCAGTGCCGAGATCGCGTCGATGTATTGCGACCTGTTCCAGCGCCGCTGGGGCTTTGCGGCCACCGGTGCCGAGCGCATGGCCGAGATGGTCGAACGCCTGCGCGCGTTGCTGATCGGCTCGGTGCTGTTTCTGGAAGACAAGCCGATCGCGATCCAGCTGGTGTACCGCGTCGAGGCTCCCGAGTGGGTCAGCGTCGAGTACGTCAACGGCGGCGTCGACCCCGAGACGCGTGCGTTCAGCCCGGGCAGCGTGCTGAGCTTTCTCAACACCCAGAGCGCCTGGGAAGCCGCGCGTGCGCTGAACAAGCCGCTGCGGTTCTCCTTCGGCCGCGCCGATCGCGAGTACAAGGACCGATGGTGCAACCCCGTGCCGGTGTTTCAGGTGTGAGCCGCAAGCAGCAGTTGCTCAGGCGCCATCGGCGCAACAAGCGCGTGGGCCTGCTGGTCGCTCTGGTGGTGCTGATCGCCCTGGGCGTGCTGGTGAAATGGTGGCTGGCGCTGATGCTGTTGCCGCTGTTGTGGGTGGCTCACGAGGCATGGTTTGCCGATCACCTGTTCTATTCGCCAGGTGATGATTATCTGTACGAGTTCCCTGAACCCTGCGAGCGCGTGCCGGTGTCGCTGGATGGCCTGGTGCTGCGTGCGCCGGCATCATTGAGCCTGTCGGGCGATGAGACGCTGGTGCTGCAGGTGCGTGTCAAAAGCTCGCTGCTGGGGCGTTTTCGCGACCCTGGCGTCGAGGTGTCGGGCGAGGGGGAGGCGGACCTGCAGGGCTTGGAGCGCGGGGTCGACGGACTGCGCTACCTCAATCTGACCGGGCAGGCGCCGGCGCTGCTGGCCGGCACTCTGCGCATCCGCGGGCGTTGCTGCCGGGTGGTCGAGGCTGCGTCGCTGATCGTGGTGCGCGCCAGCGACCTGCGCCAGCGCCGGGTGATGGTGATTGCGCCCCACGCCGACGATGCGGAACTGGCCGCCTACGGGCTGTACAGCCAGGCCGAAGAGGCGTGGGTCGTGACGCTTACGGCCGGCGAGATCGAGGCCGAGCATTACCAGCAGATGGGCCTGGAGCCTGCGCAGGCCGCACGCCTGAAGGGCCGCTTGCGCGCGTGGGACAGTATCGCCGTACCGCGCTGGGCCGGTGTGCCAGAAGCGCAGTGCGTGCAACTGGGCTATTTCTGCCTGCAGTTGCCCGCCATGCAGGCCGCACCGGATCAGCCCGTCGCCTCACGCGAAGCCGACCTGAGCGATACGCGGCTGTTCCGCCAGCTCAACGCCCTGTCGCTGCCGGGCGACCAGGACGGCGCGCCCACCTGGAACAACCTGCTGGCCGACCTGCGTGCACTGATCATGCAGGCGCGCCCACAGGTGCTGGTGATGCCGCACCCGACCCTGGACCCGCATCCGGACCACCTGTGTGCCCAGGCCGCCGTGCTCGAAGCGTTGCACGGCCTGCAATGGCAGCCCGAGAGCGTGCTGTACTACGCCAACCACCTGCATGACAACGATCGCTGGCCGATGGGTGACAGCGGTTCCGGCATTGCCTTGCCGCCGCAGGTCGAGCCTGGCCAGGCCTGGGCGCCCTACAGCCTGAGCCTGACGCTGGACACCCAGCGCGACAAGGCCATGGCCCTGGGCATGATGCATGACCTGCAGCCGCGTGCACCCTTCAAGCGTCGCCTGCGTCGCCTGCTGCAACGTTGGCTGGCCGGGCGTCAGCCTTCGCCTTACGGTGAGAACGAGTTCTTCCGCAAGGCGGTACGTCGACACGAATTGTTCTGGCGCCGGGACCTCTGAACCCGGTGCATGAATGCATAGCTGTGGCCCGAGCGCCGCAAGGAAGACAATGAAAGTTCTATTTCTGGTGCAGAAGGAACAGCGGGCCATTCTTGACCGGCTGTACGAAGGGGTTGCGGCCCATTGCGAATGCGACCTGCGCTGGTTGAGCAGTGCCGAACAGCGCGACCTGCGCGGGTATTTTCGCCGCGAGGTGGACGTCACCCGGTACGACCGCATCATCTTCTTCCTGCGCTTCAAGCAGGAGATCCGTCAGGTCGGTTTCATCCGTACCGTGCCCAATCTGGTCATTCTGGAGCACGATGCCTACCAGAACTACATTCCGTGCAAGTACACCGGCAAGTTCAGCGCGCATTACCGCAAGCTGCCCTGGGCCCGGGTGATCAGCTCGGGTTACATGGTCAGCGAGCGTCTGCGCCAGGAAGGCTTCGACGCGGTGTTCGTGCCCAAGGGCTACGACCAGCAGTTGCTGGCCGACCAGGGGCGCGAGCGGGACATGGAACTTGCCTTCGTCGGCAGCACCAACAGTGTGGCCTACAGCGGCCGCAAGGCGTTGCTCGACGAGCTGGGGCAAGTCGAGAACCTGGTGGTGACCCGTACCAATTCGGGTGCCGAGTATTGCGACACGCTCAACCGCATTCGTTTCTTCGTCAGCGCCGACGTCGGCATGGGTGAGTACATGATCAAGAACTTCGAGGCCATGGCCTGCGGTTGCGTGCTGCTGGCGTTCGACCAGGGCGAGGCGGAGAATCGTGCGCTGGGTTTGCAGGACATGCACAACGTCGTACTGTATGGCAGCATTGCCCAGTTGCAGGCCAAGTTGAAGGTCCTGCGTGCCGACGAGGCCCTGGTGCAGCGTATCGCCACCAACGGCCGTGATCTGGCGGTTTCACGTTTCAGTTTCGCCCAGGTCGGGCGCAGTATTGTCGAGCAGTTGCAGCCGGTACTCCGTCCTCACCCACCACTGAGCGCTTGGCAGCGTCTGCGTCTGAAACTGGGGGTCTGACTCCACTGGGCGTGCAGCCTGAACGGACTGGAGAGGTTGCAACTGCATGGACGCATTTACCGGGGGTTGCTGTGCAATTTAGTGAAAAGAGTGATGTGACGCTGGTAGTGACCAGCTGTGGGCGGTTCGATCTGCTCAAGCTGACGCTGGACAGTTTCGATCAGTTCAACACAGCGCCTATCCGTGAGGTTTTCATCACCGAAGACAGCGGTGACGAGGCCGTGCACGACGCCATTCCGGAGCACTGGAAGCCTTACTGCACGGTGTTCGTGAACAAGCCCAAGCTTGGGCAGCTGGCGTCGATCGATCTGGCTTACGGTCATGTCAAAACCCCGTACATCTTTCATTGCGAAGATGACTGGCGGTTCTATCGCCCGGCCTTCGTCGAAGATTCGCAGGTGATTCTCGAGGCGCGGCCGAAACTGCTGCAGGTATGGCTGCGCAATTTCGTCTACGACCTCAATGTCAACAGCCCCTACATTCACCTGGGCGAGCGCGAGATCATCGCTGGGGTCCCTTGCTACCCGCTGCTCTCGGACAAGCCCGAGTGGCAGTCTTTCTCGCTGAACCCTGGGCTGCGACGCCTGAGTGACTATCATCTATGTGCACCTTTCGCTGCGCATAGCGGCGAGAAGTCGCTTTCAAAGCGGTATGCCGAACTTGAGCTGACCGCTGTGACCCTTGAAGGCGATGCGGTGCTGCACACCGGATTCGGCAATCATGTCACGGTGCCTGAGGAGCGGCTGCGCAAGGTACGTCGCAAGCAGCGCGAGCGTGTGCGGTTGACGTTGGCGGTAATAGTGGGGTTGGTGGTGGGAGTGGGCCTTGCTCTTCTTTTTTTGTGAGTTGTTTTCTGTCTTTTCAGTAATATGTGAATCAAGGTGGGCTGGCCAGTGAACGTCATCAATATCATGTGGGCTGGTGGCTCGCCGTTCGTCTCGGTGCACAAGGTCCATCAGCAGATCCTTTCATTGGTGCCTCCTGAGATTTCCGTGAACAGCTGGCTGTTGCAAGGTCAGGGGGCGGCGTGTGTTCCTGGGCCGTCTCGAGAATGGAACTTGCCGCAACGCCTGATAAAGGGCCGTCATGTATGGGGGCTGCTGCAGCCTTGGTTACGCGCTCGTCTACGCAAGGCGTTGATCGAAGCCCAAGCCGACGCATTGCTGCTCGATGGGCTGGGGGTATCGCGCCTGATACTGCCTGTTCTCAGGGGGTTGCCTGAGGTGAAGGCTACTGTGGTGTTTCACGGCAAGACCCGTTTGCACCCCAGGGATGTGGCGCTGTTGTGCGGGTTCAAGCCGGCGCAGCTGTCACTGGTGGCGGTGTCGGCCACGCTGGCGGCGTCATTGCAGGCCGAGCTGGGCCTGAAGGTGACGGCCTTGCGTACCGCGTTGGAACCTACCCGTTTTTGTGACGAGCAACTGACAGCACAGCAAGCGCGCGAGGTCATGGGGTTGAGGGAGCCCGGTGTGCGGATCATGGGGGCTGTCGGTCGCCTGGTCATGGACAAGGGGTTCGACTACCTGATCGATGCATTTGCCGCCGCTAGCCGGACGCAACCCGATCTGCGCCTGGTCATTCTCGGCGAAGGCCCCGAGCGGCCATTGCTGCAGCAAAAGATCCAGGCGCTGGGTCTGCAGGGCAAGGTATCGCTGACAGGGCATTGTGACATTCTGGGCCGCCTGTACCAAGCGTTCGACTGGTTGCTCGTGCCTTCCCGGGCCGAGGGCCTGGGCCTGGTACTGCAGGAGGCAGTCATTGCCGGCGTGCCGGTACTGTGCAGTGACCTGCCGGTGTTCCATGAACAGTTGGGTGATAGCGGTCTTTACGCACGGGTCGGTGACGTGCAGGAGTGGGCCGCTGCCATCGAGCGTTGCGCCAGCCTGCCGGCAACCGCCGTTGCCCAGGCGCAGCACCGCTCGCTGGCCCCGGAGCAAGCCTGGGAGTGCTTCAGTCGAACCCTGCGGGAAATGTGGGCGGTCAAGCCTGACTCAGGGAGTCAGTAGAGCCTGCTCCAGCTCGGCGAGGGGGAAGCTCCCGTCGAGTTTTTCACGTGACAGGTAGCGGCCAAAGTGCTGTATGTTGCGCTTGATCATGCGCCGGCTCAGCGGCCCGCGCAGAAAACGCATGTCCGCCACATCGATCAGCCCCCACTGCTGGTCGGGCGTCACCACGATGTTGCCCAGGTGCAGCGAGCGAAAATACACCCCCGATCGATGCAGGGTCCGTACCAGGCGGACCATGTCCGGCAGTGCCTGCTGCCAGCTGAAACCTTCCTTGCGGCTGAGCTGGCTCAGCGTCTGGCCGGGCAGGGGGTGGTACAGCACCGCCGTCATGCCGGGCTTTTCCAGGCGGTAATGCGCCAATACACGCAGAGTCGGAATGCCCAACTGCTCCAGCCTGGCGGCGTTGTCGATGAAGCGGCGGGAGTAGGGCCGCAGCAACGCCGACGACAGCAGGCGCTTGCGCCGGAAAAGTTTAAGGATATTGCCGTTCTCTAGCAGGTAGACTTTCGCACCGTAGCTGTCAGCTTCCAGTATCTGGGCACCGACGATCAGTTGGTTGAGGTCGGCCTGAGGGAGCCGGGAGCATTGCATGTAGATGGCCTTGTCGAAGTAGCGAGCAGGAAAGACAGGGCATAATGCCGAAAACTTCACCAATGCACCACGCCAGCATGCCGGACCGGGCGCGTGCCCAATCGGCAGGCTGTGATAAAATCGATCGTTCAACCTGAACAGTGAGCTCGAAGATGGCTGAAACACCGCGCACGGCGCAGCAGAGCTCCAGTCTGAAGATCTATTTCCGACTGTTGACCTACGTAAAGCCCTACATTGGCATTTTCCTGCTGAGTATCCTCGGCTTCGTGATATTCGCCTCGACCCAGCCCATGCTGGCGGGCATCCTCAAGTATTTCGTCGATGGGCTGAGCAATCCCGAAGCGGTGTTGTTCCCCAACGTGCCTTACCTGCGTGACCTCCAACTGTTGCAGGCCGTGCCGCTGCTGATCGTGCTGATCGCCGCCTGGCAGGGCCTGGGCTCGTTTCTGGGCAACTTCTTTCTGGCCAAGGTTTCCCTGGGCCTGGTACACGACCTGCGGGTGGAGTTGTTCAACAAGCTGCTGGTACTGCCCAACCGCTATTTCGACAGCCACAACTCCGGACACCTGATTTCGCGCATCACCTTCAACGTGACCATGGTCACCGGCGCCGCCACCGATGCAATCAAGGTTGTGATCCGCGAAGGCCTGACTGTGGTGTTCCTGTTCGGCTATCTGCTGTGGATGAACTGGAAGCTGACTATCGTGATGCTGGCGATCCTGCCGCTGATCGCGCTGATGGTCAGCAGTTCGAGCAAGAAATTCCGCAAGCAGAGCAAGAAGATCCAAGTGGCCATGGGCGATGTGACGCATGTCGCGTCCGAGACCATCCAGGGCTATCGCGTGGTGCGCAGTTTCGGGGGCGAGAACTACGAGCAGCAGCGCTTCGCCGATGCCAGCCAGAGCAACACCGAGAAGCAGCTGCGCATGACCAAGACCAGCGCGGTATACACACCGATGCTGCAACTGGTGATCTACTCGGCCATGGCCGTGCTGATGTTCCTGGTGCTGTACCTGCGCGGCGACTCCACCGCCGGCGACCTGGTGGCCTACATTACCGCGGCCGGCCTGCTGCCCAAGCCGATCCGCCAGCTGTCGGAAGTCAGCTCGACCATCCAGAAGGGTGTGTCGGGGGCCGAGAGCATCTTCGAGCAGCTGGATGTGGAGCCGGAAGTCGACCACGGAACCGTCGAGCGCGACCGGGTTACCGGGCGCCTGGATGTACGTCACCTGAGCTTCACCTACCCGGGTAGCGAGCGCCGCGTGCTCGATGACATCAGCTTCACCGCCGAGCCGGGTCAGATGGTGGCGCTGGTTGGGCGTTCGGGCAGTGGCAAGTCGACCCTGGCCAGCCTGATACCGCGTTTCTATCCGCATGCCGAGGGCGAGATCCTGCTCGATGGCGTGGAGGTGGAGCAGTACCGCCTGCGTAACCTGCGTCGGCACATTGCCCAGGTGACCCAGCATGTGACCCTGTTCAACGACACCGTGGCCAACAACATCGCCTACGGTGACCTGGCCGGTGCGCCGCGCGAGCAGATCGAGGCTGCGGCAGCCGATGCCTATGCCAAGGAGTTCATCGATCAGTTGCCTCAAGGGCTGGACACCGAGGTCGGCGAGAACGGCGTGCTGCTGTCCGGCGGCCAGCGCCAGCGTCTGGCGATCGCCAGGGCCCTGCTCAAGAATGCACCGCTGCTGATTCTGGACGAGGCCACCTCGGCCCTCGACACCGAGTCGGAGCGGCACATCCAGGCCGCCCTGGACCAGGTGATGAAAGGCCGTACCACCCTGGTGATCGCGCACCGCCTGTCGACCATCGAGAAGGCCGACCTGATCCTGGTGATGGATCAGGGGCGCATCGTCGAGCGTGGCACGCATAGCCAGTTGCTGGCCGAAAACGGCTATTACGCGCGCCTGCACGCCATGGGCCTGGATGAGCCGGCCAAGGCCGACATCACCTGAGTCACCCTGCCAGGGCGCGTTCTGCGCCCTGGTTGTCACAGCAGGTTACCGGCGCCGAACAGGCCGGTGCCAGGGCTGTGCTAATATCCCGCCCCTGTTCATTTTGTCTATATGGGTTGCCCATGAAGTTGTCCATGCCGCGTTTCGATCAAGCTCCGGTACTGGTGGTCGGGGATGTCATGCTCGACCGCTACTGGCATGGCGGTACCTCTCGCATTTCACCTGAAGCCCCGGTACCAGTGGTCAAGGTCGAGCAGATCGAGGACCGTCCGGGTGGTGCAGCCAACGTTGCGCTGAACATTGCCGCGCTGGGTGCGCCGGCCTCGCTGGTGGGCGTCACCGGCCAGGACGAGGCCGCCGACAGCCTGGCCAACAGCCTGCAGGCAGCGGGGGTGCGTTCGATCTTCCAGCGCATCGCCCATCAGCCGACCATCGTCAAGCTGCGGGTCATGAGCCGTCACCAGCAATTGCTGCGCATCGATTTCGAAGAACCCTTTGCCACCGACCCGCTGTCGCTGGGCGCCGAAGTCGACGCCCTGCTCGAAGGGGTGAAGGTGCTGGTGCTGTCCGACTACGGCAAAGGCGCATTGAAGAACCACCAGAGCCTGATCCAGGCCGCGCGAGCCAAGGGCATTCCGGTGCTGGCCGACCCCAAGGGCAAGGATTTCTCGATCTACCGCGGCGCCAGCGTCATCACGCCGAATCTGGGCGAGTTCGAGGCCATCGTCGGGCATTGCGCCGACGAGACCGAACTGGTCAGCAAGGGCGGCGAGCTGATGCGCGAGCTGGAACTGGGCGCCTTGCTGGTGACCCGAGGCGAGCACGGCATGACCTTGCTGCGCCCGGGCCATCCGGCCATGCACCTGCCGGCACGGGCGCGTGAAGTGTTCGATGTGACCGGTGCCGGCGATACCGTGATCTCCACCCTGGCGGCGGCGATCGCCGCCGGTGAGGAGCTGCCCCATGCGGTCGGTCTGGCCAACCTGGCCGCCGGCATCGTGGTCGGCAAGCTGGGTACGGCGGCCATCAGCGCGCCGGAACTGCGCCGCGCCATCCAGCGCGAAGAAGGCTCCGAGCGCGGGGTGCTGAGCCTTGAGCAGTTGCTGCTGGCCATCGACGATGCGCGGGCGCACAACGAGAAGATCGTGTTCACCAATGGCTGCTTCGACATTCTGCATGCCGGGCACGTGACCTACCTGGAGCAGGCGCGTGCGCAGGGCGACCGGTTGATCGTGGCGGTCAATGACGATGCTTCGGTCAGTCGCCTGAAGGGGCCGGGTCGCCCGATCAACAGTGTCGACCGGCGCATGGCGGTGCTGGCGGGGCTGGGGGCAGTGGACTGGGTCATCAGCTTCTCCGAAGGCACCCCGGAAAACCTGCTTGCCGAGGTCAAGCCCGACGTGCTGGTCAAGGGTGGCGACTACGGCATCGATCAGGTGGTGGGCGCCGATATCGTCAAGGCCTATGGCGGTACGGTGAAGGTGTTGGGGCTGGTGGAAAACAGCTCGACCACGGCGATCGTGGAGAAAATCCGCAAGAACTGAGTGGTTTGACCCGCAATTAGGGCCTGCAAAAACGTCCTACTTCTGTAACGCCAGCCCCAACAGCTGGCGGGCCTTGCCCGTCAGCCTTTTAAGTTTCGAGTCCGGCCTGGGCGCCACCAGCCCCTGCTGCCTCAGCCAGTCCTTCCAGCGAATCCGCTCTTCACGCACCAGCCAGCCATCCTGTCGGGCAAAGCTTTCGGCCAGGTAGATACCACGTGTACTCGCCGGCACCAATCGGTCCTTCTTCAGGGTGTACAGCTCGGCCTGCGGCTGACCGTCTTCCAGCGGCATCAGGTACAAGTCTGGCCGGCTGCGGTTGAGGCGTGCCACCAGTTGGTCGCCCTCAAGGCGCTCGTCCACATGGAACAGGCTCAATGATTTGGCTTCCCTGGGCACTTGCAGGCGCAGGTCATAAATCAGTTGCAGTGACGCCGTGGGCAGGTGGACATAGGCTCGCGGTCGCTCTATCAGCGGCTGGTTGCCACAGCGCACCGGTCGCGCGGCCCCCGAGTGAGGGGTCAGCACGAAGGGCATCGCTTCACGGTAATGCAGCGCGTCGGCGTACGGCGCCGGCAACCAGGTGTCGTTGAAACGCCCGCCAAGCCAGCCTTCCGGGGTCTCCAGCAGGCATTCCTCGGCCACTTCCTGCACGGCCGTGTGCAAGGGCAGGTTCAGCTCCTGAGCGGGCACGTAACCGGAGATCAGCTTGAGCACCACATCACCGCGGTCCTGGCGGCGCTGGCGCACCAGTACCCAGTAGTCGCGGTTCTGCCACTGCAGGGTGAGGCGCACCGAAACGCCCAGGTTGGCCAGCTCCACGGCGAAACGCTCGGGGTCGGCCACCTGGATGGCCTTGCGCCGCTGCAGGGTCTGGGCAAAGTTCAGCGGCATGCCGATGCTCTGGTAGCTCAGGCCCTCGGGGCCGGCTTCCACATGCAAGGGCAGGGTCTTGAAGTTGCTGGGGTTCTTGCGGATCAGCGTGCGCGGCATCTCGGCTCCTTCTTGCGTTGGGGTCGGCCGCGACGGCGGCTCAGCGCTGGCTCAGGATCTTGGCGACCACGCCCACGTTGTGGGCCAGGTGCACGGGATTGATGGTGCCGACAATAGCACTGCTCACCCCGGGGTGGGCAAACAGCAGCTCGAAGCTGGCCCGGACCGGGTCGACGCCCGGGGCCAGGCAGGCATGACCGCTGGCCAGGGCCTTTTTCACCAGGATGGCCTTGCCGTGTTCGGCAGCATAGTCCAGCACCGGGCGTTCGCCCTGCTCGTCGAGGTTGTAGGTAACCATCGCGCAATCGCCTGTTTGCAGGGCCTGCAGCCCCCCTTCGACGGTTTTGCCGGACAGCCCGAAGCCGCGAATCTTGCCTTCCTGCTTGAGTCGGGCCAGGGTTTCGTACACCGCTTCCTGCTGCAGAATGCGCAGATCGTTGCCGTCGGAATGCACCAGTACAAGATCGATACAATCTGTTTCAAGGCGTTGGAGGCTGCGTTCCACCGAGCGGCGCGTGTGGGCGGCGCTGAAGTCGAAGTGCGAGTGGCCGTCGTCGAACTCTTCGCCGACCTTGCTGACGATCACCCAGTCGTGGCGCTGGCCGCGCAGCAATGGGCCCAGCCGCTCTTCGCTGCGGCCATAGGCCGGTGCGGTGTCGATCAGGTTGATGCCCAGCTCACGGGCCTGGCGCAGCAGCAGGCGGGCCTCGTCGTCGTCGGGGATGGTGAAGCCGTTGGGGTATTTGACGCCCTGGTCGCGGCCCAGCTTGACCGTGCCCAGCCCCAGCGGGGAAACGCTCAGGCCGGTGCTGCCCAGCGGGCGGTGATAGGGGTGCAGGGTCGGCAGGCTCATGGCAGCAGTTGCTCCCATACCGGTTGTGCCAGGGGCGGTTTTGGCAGGGGCGGCAGGGCAGGCAGATTGCCTGGCTTGATATCGTCACGTTCCAGGCTGTTCAGCACGCGGTCAGCGAAGTCCGGTGCCAGGGCCAGCTTGGTCGGCCAGCCCACCAGCAGGCGCTGCTGGTCGGCGAGGAAGGCGTTGTCGGGGCGCACCAGGCCCGATTGCGCGGGTTCGGCGCGGTCGACACGCACGGTGGCCCACTGCACCTGACTGAGGTCGACCCAGGGCAGCAGCCCCGCGACCTCCTTGCGGGCGGCAGCGATCTGCGCTTCGGGTTCGCGGGCAACGCCCTCGGCTTCGGCCAGGTCGCCGCCCAGGTACCACACCCACTGGCCGTCGGCGGCCGGGTGGGTGGTCACGGTGATGCGCGGCTTGGGCCCACCGCCCAGGCAGTGGGCGTACAGCGGCTTGAGGCTCGGGCCCTTGGCCATGACCATGTGCAGCGGTCGGCGCTGCATGGCCGGCTGGCTCAGGCCCAGGCTTTGCAGCAGCGCGGCATTGCCGGCACCGGCGCTGAGCACCACGCGCTGGGCGCGGATATCGCGGCCATCGACACGCAAGCCGACCAGTTCGTCACCTTCATGCAGCGGTTCGATATGTTCACCGGCCAGCAGGCTGTCGCCGGCCAGCTCTGCCAGGCGCGCGAGCAGGCTCGGCACGTCCACCACCAGTTCGGCCAGGCGGTACACCTTGCCCTTGAAGGCACGGTCCTGCAGGGCAGGGGGCAACTGGTCGCCCTTGACCTGGTCGACCCGGCCGCGTACCGCCTTGCTGGCGAAGAAGCTGGTGAGGTTGCCGGCCAGGGTGCCGGGCGACCACAGGTAGTGCGCCTCGGACAGCAGGCGCACGCCGCTCAGGTCCAGTTCGCCGTTGCCGGCTAGGGCCTCGCGCCAGCGCCGCGGCATGTCGGCAATGGCCTCGGAGGCGCCGGTGAGCGCACCGTGCAGGGCGTACTTGGCACCACCGTGGATGATCCCCTGGGACTTGAGGGTCTGCTCGCCACCGAGGCTGGCGCGTTCCACCAGCACCGTCGAGTAGCCCAGGCGGCGCAGGCGGGCATTGAGCCAGAGGCCTGCGACCCCTGCGCCGACGATCAGCACGTCGGTGGAAATAACGGATGACATGCACGCACCTCACAAGCAAAGACAGGAGCGCAGTATACAGCCTGTGAGGTTTCGTACCCTGTCGCTCATCAATGCCCGGTGGTTTTGGAGAACACCTGGATCACCACCACGCCGCCGACGATCATGGCCATGCCGAGCATGGCCGGCACATCCAGTTTCTGCCCGTAGATCACCAGCGCCGCGATGCTGATCAGCACGATGCCCAGGCCCGACCAGATGGCGTAGGCAATGCCTACCGGAATGCTGCGCACCACCAGGGTCAGCATCCAGAACGCCACGATGTAGCCGCACACCATCAGAAGCAGGGGCAGCGGCGTACTCAGGCCCTTGACCGCCTTCATCGAGGCGGTGGCAATGACTTCGGCGCAGATGGCGATGGCCAGGTAGGTATAGGCGTTCATGGTAGTCCTCTGTTCTGGTCGCGCATTCTAGAGGATGGCGCAATGGGGTAAAGTCATTACCTATCTATTCTGGAGATAGGCTGGCATGCACGGTCAATGGAACCTCGAACAGCTGCGCACCTTCGTGCGGGTCGCCGAACTGCGCTCGTTCTCGGCGGTGGCGCGTGAGCAGCGCAAGGCCCAGTCGGCGGTCAGCAACGCCATCGCGTTGTTCGAGGCCGACCTTGGGGTCACGCTGTTCGAGCGTAGCAGCGGGCGTCAGCCGCGCCTGACCGATGCCGGCCAGGCGTTGCTCGAGGAGGCACGCGAGCTGCTGCGCCAGTGCGAGCGCCTGGACGGCCGGGCGCAGGCGCTGATGCGCGGGCAGGAGGCGCAACTGCGCCTGGCGCAGGATGAGGCCATGCCCTTCCAGCCGGTGCTCGACAGCCTCGACGAGCTGGCCGTGCAGTACCCGCTGCTGGAAATCCAGGTGGCCAGCGGGGCCCAGGGCGATGTGGCGCGCAAGCTGCTGGAGCGCCGTGCCGACCTGGGCCTGATGTTTCACCACGAGCACATGCCTGCAGCGCTGGAGCGCCAGGCGCTGGGCAGCGTGGAGATGGTCACCGTGTGCGCGGTGCATCACCCGCTGGCGCAACTGGCCAGCGTCAATCGCCAGCAGCTGGCGCAGCACCGTCAGTTGCTGATCACGCCCCAGCAGAGCGGCTACCCTGGCGGCGAACCGATCAGCCCGCAGATCTGGCGCGCCGACAGCTTCTACGTGATGGCCGAGATGCTCATGCGCGGGCTGGGCTGGGCCTGGCTGCCGCGCCATGTGGTGCAATACCCGGCCTACCAGCAGCAGATGGTGGAGCTTGCCAGCGAGTGGCGCCCGCCGGCGCTGGTGGTGGAGTTGGCGTGGCGCCGCGACGAGCCGCTGGGGCCGGCCGCGCGCTGGCTGGCCGAGCGCTTCGCAGTGCATTTGTGCGCCATTGGCTAGTACACTTCGGCGCCATGAACAGAACCCTATATACCCTGCTGTTTCACCTGGGCCTGCCGCTGGTCGCGCTGCGCCTGTACCTGCGCTCGCGCAAGGCGCCGGCCTATGCCCGGCGCATCGCCGAGCGCTTCGGCCTGAAGCTGCCGCCCCTGCAGCCGGGGGGCATCTGGGTGCATGCGGTGTCGGTGGGCGAGAGCATCGCCGCCGCGCCGATGGTGCGTGCCCTGCTGCAACGTTATCCACAGTTGCCGATCACCATCACCTGCATGACGCCCACCGGTTCCGAGCGCATCCAGGCGCTGTTCGCAAACGAGCCACGCATCCAGCACTGCTACCTGCCGTACGACCTGCCGTGGGCGGCGGCGCGGTTTCTGGAGCGTGCACGCCCGCAACTGGCGGTGATCATGGAGACCGAGCTGTGGCCCAACCATATCCATCAGTGCGCCCGACGTGGCATACCGGTGGCGCTGGCCAATGCGCGGTTGTCGGCGCGTTCGGCCAGGGGCTATGCGCGTTTTGCCGGGTTGACCCGGCCGATGCTGGCCGAGATGAGTCTGATCGCGGTGCAGACCGAAACCGAGGCCGAGCGTTTTCGCCAGCTCGGTGCGCGGCCCGAGTGCGTGCAGGTGACCGGCTCGATCAAGTTCGACCTGACCATCGATGCGCAGCTGCCGGTGCGCGCCAGGGCGCTGCGTGAAGAGTGGCAGGCGCTGCAACGGCCGGTGTGGATTGCCGCAAGCACCCATGAGGGCGAGGACGAGGTGATCCTGGCAGCGCATCGGCAGTTGCTGGCGCACCATTCGGACGCGCTGCTGATGCTGGTACCGCGCCATCCGGAGCGCTTCAACGCGGTGCATGGGCTGTGCGCAGCGCAGTTTTCCACGGTGCGCCGCTCTGGCGGGGCGCCGGTGACGGCGGATTGCCAGGTATTGCTGGGCGATACCATGGGCGAGCTGCTGTTTCTGTATGCGCTGGCGGACATCGCGTTCGTCGGCGGCAGCCTGGTGCCCAACGGCGGGCACAATCTGCTGGAGCCGGCTGCACTGGCCAGGCCAGTGCTGAGTGGGCCGCATCTGTTCAACTTTCTCGAGATCGCGGCAATGCTGCGCGAGGCGGGGGCGTTGTGCGAAGTGGATGATGCCCAGGGGCTGGCGGCCGAGGTGCGGCGCCTGATCGAGCTACCCAGTGATGCACTGAAGATGGGCGAGGCAGGGGTCGGGGTGATGCGGGCCAATCAGGGGGCGTTGAAGCGCCTGCTGGATGGGCTGGGGAATCTGCTCAAGGCGTGAGGCCTGTTCGCCGGCAAGGTCGGCTCCTACACGGGGTGCGCAACACCTGTAGGAGCCGGCCTTGCCGGCGAAGCTGTTTCAGGGCCTTTCGAAATTGGCTTGCGCCGCCTTGGCCAGGTCCGGCGGCAGGAAGTCCTTGTCCGGGTTGTAGTCGGGCTTGAGGTAGCGACCCAGGTCATTCAGGTCTTGCGGGCTCAAGGTCCCGGCGGCCTGCTTCAGGCGCAGGTTGTCGAGGATGTAGTCATACCGGGTGTTGTTGTAGTCGCGCACCGAGGTGTACAGCTGGCGCTGTGCATCCAGCACGTCGACGATGTTGCGCGTACCCACCTGGTAACCGATTTCGGTCGCTTCCAGCGCACTCTGGTTGGAAATGATCGACTGCTTGCGCGCCTGCACCTGCTCCACGTCGGTGTTCACCGCGCGGTGCAGGTTGCGGGTGTTTTCCACCACCTGGCGACGCAGGCTCTCGCGCTGCTGTTCGCTCTGGCTCAGGCGCTGGTACGCCTCGCGCACCTGCGAGCTGGTCAGCCCGCCACTGTAGATCGGGATGTTCAGCTGCAGGCCGATGCTGGTCTGCTCCACGTCGCCGCGGTAGTTCTGGCCCGTCAGGTTGGGGTTGCTGAAGCCCAGGCTGTCGTTGTCACCCTTCTGGTAGCGCGCCACCGCGTCCACCGTCGGCGCGTGCCCGGCCTTGCGCTGGCGCAGGGTTTCCTCGGCCGCGTTGACCGCGTAGTTGGTGGCCTGCAGGTTCAGGTTCTGCTTTGCGGCGGTTTCTACCCAGGCCTTGGCGTCATTGGGCGTGGGTACCTGCACCGGCAGGGTGTGCACGATGCCCTGCACCGAGTTGTAGTCGCGGTTGGTCAGGGTCACCAGTGCCTCGAAGGCGTCGTCCACCTGGCGCTGCGCGACGATGCGGTTGGCGCGTGCGGTGTCGTAGCTGGCCTGGGACTGCAGCACGTCGGTCTTGTCCGACAGGCCTACATCGAAGCGCTCGTTGCTCTGGTCGAGCTGGCGCTTGAACGCGGCTTCTTCGGCCTTGGTCGAAGCCAGGGTGTCCTGGGCGCGCAGCACGGCGAAGTAGTTCTCGGCACTTTGCAGAATCAGGTTCTGTTCGGTGGCCGACAGCTCCAGCGCCGCCTGTTCGTTCACCGCTTCGGCTGCCTGCAACTGGAACCAGCGGTCGGCGCGGAAGATCGGCTGGGCCAGGGTGGCCTGCCAGGAGTTGCCGCTGCGGTTGGCGGTGATCGAGGGGTGATCGATCTTCGTACGGCTGTTCATCATCTCGGCGCCGGCCGAGAGGTTGGGCAGCAGGCCGGCACGGGCCTGGGGCACCACTTCCTTGCGGGCGCCGTAGTCGGCGCGGGCAGCGGCCAGGTCGGCGTTGTTGTTCACCGCTTCCTGATACACGCTGACCAGATCGGTGCGTACCGACAGGGGCGGTTCTGCTGCCCAGGCCATTCCGTTGGTAGCACACGACACGGCGAGGGCCAGTGAAAGTTTGCGCAGCATAGGGCAGTCCTTGAACGGTTGAGTATTTCTGAACCGATGAGTGTAGTTGCGCAGGCATTTTGCAACAATCCGCTATTTGCGCCTTTTATCATGCTTGTGCTTGGACTGTTGGCGTTTCGCGTCGCACCGGTCTATGCTGGGCGCGTTCTTGTCGGGGTGCCTTGCGTTGAGGCTGAGATCGGATAATTCCGGATCCCGTTGAACCTGATCAGGTTAGCGCCTGCGTAGGGAACAAGATTGCTCGTCTCCCGCGAGCCCTCTTGTGTCGGCTGCGGGATTGTCATTTCAGCTTTTTGGCTGGTGTGGCATCTTCCGTTTTCGGCACAGCACCAGCCCTGGTGCGCCCGTGCCTTTCAGGTTCACTCCGACTGCCAACCCGTCTGGAGAGCCTGTGATGAGCCAAAAACAAAAATACCCCGCGCACCTGAGTGAATCGGCCAAGGTCGACGAGCAGTCCGTGCAGCCGTTCACCCGTTCGCGCAAGATCTACGTGCAGGGCTCGCGCCCCGATATCCAGGTGCCGATGCGCGAAATCAGCCTGGACGACACCCCCACCGATTTCGGCGGCGAAGCCAACGCGCCGGTGCTGGTGTACGACACCTCCGGCCCCTACACCGATCCTACCGTGCAGATCGACGTGCGCAAGGGCCTGGGCGATGTGCGCTCGGCCTGGATCGACGCGCGCGGCGACACCGAGCGCCTGGCCGGGCTGTCCTCCAGTTTCGGCCAGATGCGCCTGAACGACGTGGAACTGACCAAGCTGCGCTTTGCCCACGTGCGCAACCCGCGCCGGGCCAAGGCCGGCGCCAACGTCAGCCAGATGCACTACGCGCGCCAGGGCATCATCACCGCCGAGATGGAGTACGTGGCCATCCGCGAGAACATGAAGCTGCAGGAGGCCCGCGCCGCCGGCCTGCTCGACCAGCAGCACGCCGGGCACAGCTTCGGCGCAAGCATCCCCAAGGAGATCACCGCCGAATTCGTGCGCGAGGAAGTCGCTCGCGGCCGCGCGATCATTCCGGCCAACATCAACCATGTGGAGCTGGAGCCGATGATCATCGGCCGCAATTTCCTGGTGAAGGTCAACGGCAACATCGGCAACAGCGCGCTGGGCTCCTCCATCGAGGAAGAAGTGGCCAAGCTGACCTGGGGCATCCGCTGGGGCTCGGACACGGTAATGGACCTGTCCACCGGCAAGCACATCCATGAAACCCGCGAGTGGATCATCCGCAACTCGCCGGTGCCGATCGGTACGGTGCCGATCTACCAGGCACTGGAGAAGGTCAACGGCGTGGCCGAGGACCTGACCTGGGAGCTGTTTCGCGACACCCTGATCGAACAGGCCGAGCAGGGCGTGGACTACTTCACCATCCATGCCGGCGTGCTGCTGCGCTACGTGCCGCTGACCGCCAAGCGCGTGACCGGCATCGTCAGCCGCGGCGGCTCGATCATGGCCAAGTGGTGCCTGGCGCATCACAAGGAAAACTTCCTCTACACCCATTTCGACGAAATCTGCGAAATCATGAAGGCCTACGACGTCAGCTTCTCGCTGGGCGACGGCCTGCGTCCGGGCTCGATCGCCGACGCCAACGACGCGGCGCAGTTCGGCGAGCTGGAGACCCTGGGCGAGCTGACCAAGATCGCCTGGAAGCATGACGTGCAGTGCATGATCGAAGGCCCCGGCCACGTGCCGATGCAGTTGATCAAGGAGAACATGGACAAGCAGCTCGAGTGCTGCGACGAGGCGCCGTTCTACACCCTGGGCCCGCTGACCACCGACATCGCGCCGGGGTACGACCACATCACCTCGGGCATCGGTGCGGCGATGATCGGCTGGTTCGGTTGCGCGATGCTTTGCTACGTGACGCCCAAGGAGCACCTGGGGCTGCCGAACAAGGACGACGTCAAGACCGGCATCATCACCTACAAGATCGCCGCGCACGCGGCGGACCTGGCCAAGGGGCACCCGGGCGCGCAGATCCGCGACAACGCCTTGAGCAAGGCGCGGTTCGAGTTCCGCTGGGAAGACCAGTTCAACCTGGGCCTGGACCCGGACACCGCACGCTCGTTCCACGACGAGACCCTGCCCAAGGATTCGGCCAAGGTCGCGCACTTCTGCTCGATGTGCGGGCCGAAGTTCTGCTCGATGAAGATCACCCAGGAAGTGCGTGAATACGCCGCCAACCAGCCGGTCGAGGTGGCGGTAGAAGAGGGCATGCGCGAGCAGGCCGAGCGGTTCCGCCAGGAAGGCAGCCAGTTGTACCAGAAGGTCTGAAAGCATCGCGGGTCAAGCCCGCTCCCACAGGTATGCCGCTGCCCTAGAGATCAGCGATACCCCGTGGGAGCGGGCTTGACCCGCGAAAGGGCCTTCCATCCAACCCACATTTCCTGCCGAGTCTTCATCGTGAGCACACCCAGCCACTACTCCCCCGATTCCCCCATTCCCGACAGCCAGCGCGTCTTCGGCGCGCGGGACCTGTTCTCCCTGTGGTTCTCCCTCGGCATCGGCCTGATGGTGCTGCAGACCGGCGCCTTGCTCGGCCCCGGCCTGGGCCTGTCCGGAGCGCTGCTGGCCATCACCCTCGGCACGCTGGTCGGCGTTCTGCTGCTGGCCGCCGCCGGCGTCATCGGCAGCGACACCGGCCTGTCGGCCATGGGCACCCTGCGCCTGAGCCTGGGCCGCCACGGCGTGGCGCTGCCGGCCATTCTCAACCTGCTGCAACTGGTTGGCTGGGGCGCGTTCGAAATCATCGTGATGCGCGACGCCGCCAGCCTGCTGGGTGCGCGGGCCTTCGGCGCCGACAGCCTGTGGGTCAGCCCGCTGCTGTGGGCACTGTGCTTCGGCGCCCTGGCCACCGCGCTGGCGGTGGCCGGCCCGCTGACCTTCGTGCGCCGCATTTTGCGCAAATGGGGCATCTGGCTGCTGCTGGGCGCCTGCCTGTGGCTGACCTGGAACCTGTTCGCCAAGGCCGACCTGGCTGCCCTGTGGGCGCGCGCCGGGGACGGCTCGATGTCGCTGGGGGTGGGCTTTGACATCGCCATCGCCATGCCGCTGTCGTGGCTGCCGCTGATTGCCGACTACTCGCGCTTCGGCAGGCATTCGGGGCAGGTGTTCGTGGGTACCGCACTGGGCTACTTCATCGGCAACCTGTGGATGATGAGCCTGGGGGTGGCCTACATCCTGGCCTTCGCCACCGATGGCGAAGCCAGCACCCTGCTGCTGGCGCTGGCCGGCGCAGGCTTTGGCATCCCGCTGTTGCTGGTGCTGCTCGACGAGTCGGAAAAGGCCTTTGCCGACATCCACTCGGCGGCGGTGTCCAGCAGCCTGCTGTCAGGCGTGAAGGTCGAGCACCTGGCACTGGTGATCGGCGTGGTGTGCACCCTGATCGCCTGCTTCGCGCCGCTGGGCCAGTACGAGAACTTCCTGCTGCTGATCGGCTCGGTGTTCGCGCCGCTGTTCGGTGTGGTGCTGAGCGACCACTACGTGCTGCGCCGGCGTCGCCTGCCGGGTGTGGTCGACGGCCTGCACTACGGGGCGCTGGTGGCGTGGGCCTGTGGCGTGGCGACCTACCATGTGCTGGCGCATTACGCCGCAGACGTTGGCGCCACCCTGCCAGCCTTGCTGCTGGCAGGGGCGCTGCATCTTTTGCTGGGCTTCAACCGCGGCCGGGAAACAGCTCGGGCCTGATCACGCCGTTCAGGCGCGGGTAGGGGATCTTGAGCTCGATGTGGCCCATGGAGTACGGGGCGATGGCATACACCTCGTACTTCACCACCACCGCGCCGTAGGTCAGGGCGACGTGCGGTGACTTCTGGAACGGCCAGTTCTTCACGAACTCGGCGTCCTTGTCCATGCCGGTGCTGATCAGCCAGCCCTTGTGGGCCTCTTCGACGGTCTTCCAGAAGGTCGCCTCCTGGCCCGGCACCAGCATGTCCTGCAGGGTCAGCACCTTGTCCTGCTGGCGCGAATAGTTGATGAAGCCGCGCCCCGGCATGCCGTGCGCGCCGCCGGTGTCCAGGTAGCTGGACAACTCGATGATCACCAAGCCGTCATGCTGCTCGCGTACCTTGGCCTGCAGGTAGCTGCTGTTGCGGCTCTGGGCCGATTGCAGGTAGCTGTCCTCGTAGGACTTGAGCGAGGCCGGCAACGGTGCGCCCTCGCCATCGCTGGTGAGCTTGAGCAGGCTGCGCTCGACGATCGCATCGAGCTTGGGGTTGGTGGGGAAGTGCACCGTGTCGATGTTCACCAGCGGGCAGTCGGCTGCGGTGCAGCCCGGCTTGATGTGCTCCCACCTGTCGCGCTTGACCTCGAGCGGCACGCGCATGTTGGGCTGGAACAGGCTCTGGCAGGCGCCCAGGGTCAAGGCCAGGGCGGTCACGCAGGCTAATTTCGCAAGTGACATGATGATCCTTGTAGTGCAACGGTAATCGGGCTTGGACCGTCGGCAATGCCGTCGGTTCGCCACTAAGCTGACAAGAAAGGCTGCGCCTATCCTCGCAGCCCGCACGATTGTTTTAAAGGGGTGAAACCGCGCAGTGTGCAGGTTAGGATGGCGCGACGTGGTAATGGGGTAACGAGGTATCCATGACAGACAAGCCAAAGGCCATGCCGACCGACGTACAGATCGTGCGGCGCGAAAACTGCTTCAAGGGCTTTTACCGGCTCGACCGGCTGCACCTGCGCCACGAGCTGTTTGCCGGCGGCATGGGCCGCGAGATCAGCCGTGAGCTGTTCGTGCGCCACGACGCAGTGTGCGTGCTGCCCTACGATCCGCAGCGTGACGAAGTGGTGCTGATCGAGCAGTTTCGTGTCGGCGCCATGGGCAAGGTCGACAACCCCTGGCTGGTGGAACTGGTCGCCGGTCTGATCGACAAGGACGAACAGCCCGAGGAGGTTGCGCACCGCGAGGCGCAGGAGGAAGCTGGGCTGACATTCAGTGCGCTGTGGCCGATGACCAAGTACTTTCCGTCGCCCGGCGGCAGCGATGAATTCGTGCACCTGTACCTGGGGCGTTGCCACAGCGACGGCGCGGGCGGCCTGCACGGGCTGGAAGAAGAGGGCGAAGACATTCGCGTGAAGGCCTGGGCGTTCGAGGATGCGTTGCAGGCCGTGCGCGATGGGCGCATTGCCAATGCCGCGAGCATCATTGCCCTGCAATGGCTGGCGTTGAACCGTGATGAAGTCAGGGGGCTGTGGTCGTGAATCTGTTGCGCGAGCGCTACCGGGTCGATCTGGTCGGCTTGCAGGCTGCCTGCGAGGCCAACTATGCGCGCCTGATGCGCCTGTTGCCCGACATGCGCACCACCCAGAGCTCGCGCCGCATCGGCATGACCCAGGGTGACCAGATGCTCGGCGTGCTGGTGCTCGACGTGGTGCTGGCCTGCCCTTACACCACCACCCTGCGCGTGCGCCAGGAGCACAGCCTGCCGTGGCTGCCGGTGCCGCAGCTGGAGGTGCAGGTGTACCACGACGCGCGCATGGCCGAGGTGGTCAGTGCCGAGCATGCGCGGCGCTTTCGCAGTGTCTACCCATACCCCAATGCGGCCATGCACCAGCCGGACGAAAAGGCCCAGCTCAATCTGTTCCTGGGCGAGTGGCTGAGCCATTGCCTGGCCTGCGGCCACGAACTGGAAGCGGTTCGCTGAAAATGTGACCGGTGTCGTGGGCGCGGGGTTTGCCGTTGCCTGCATTCCCACCATAATCGTGCAGAATCCGCCCAAGGAGACGGCCTTGCCGCACTCGATCATCCCTTCCCGTGACGCCTCGGTGCTGCTGGTGCAGCTCTCCGACAGTCATCTGTTCGCCGAAGCCGAAGGCACGCTGCTGGGCATGAATACCCGCGACAGCCTGCGCCGTGTGGTCGAGCGGGTACTCGACGAACAGCCGGTGGTCGACCTGGTGCTGGCCACCGGCGACCTGTCGCAGGATGGCAGCGTCGAATCCTATCTGCAGTTTCTGGCCCTCAGCGGCAGGATTCCGGCCCCAGCCCGCTGGCTGGCCGGCAATCACGACGAACCGTTCCCCATGGCGCAGGTGGCACGCGGCAGCGCGCTGCTCGAGCCGGTGGTGGATGCCGGCGCCTGGCGGGTGATCATGCTCAACTCGGCCGTGTGCGGCTCGGTGCCGGGGCTGCTGGCAGACGATCAGCTGCAACTGCTCAGGCAGGCCCTGGAGGCCGCACCGCAGCGCCATTGCCTGATCTGCTTCCATCACCAGCCGGTTTCCATCGATTGCGCCTGGATGGCGCCCATCGGGCTGCGCAACGCCGATGCGCTGTTCGACCTGCTCAAGGGTTATCCACAGGTGCGCGCGCTGCTCTGGGGGCATATCCATCAGGAGTGGGACCAGCTGCGTGACGGTGTGCGTCTGCTCGCTTCGCCTTCCACCTGCATTCAGTTCGAGCCGGGCAGTGAAGACTTCAAGGTGGGCGACCAGGCCCCGGGGTATCGCTGGCTGCGCCTGCATGACGACGGCAGGCTCGAGACCGGGGTCTCGCGCGTGACCGACTTTGCCTTCACCGTCGATTACGGCAGCAATGGGTACTGAGCGCTGCAAGCTGCAAGTGAACCCGAGTATCACCGCCCGGTTGCAACCTGATGTTTGAAAGTTGCCGCTCAAGGCTTCTCGAACAGGCTAAACTGCGCGTCTTTTGTGCTCGTTGCGACGGGCGTTGC
Source organism: Pseudomonas palmensis (assembly GCF_049942755.1). Lineage (NCBI taxonomy): Bacteria > Pseudomonadati > Pseudomonadota > Gammaproteobacteria > Pseudomonadales > Pseudomonadaceae > Pseudomonas > Pseudomonas palmensis. The sequence continues at coordinate 1,729,971 of NZ_CP187958.1, read as the reverse complement.
ATGGGCATCGGGGGCGATCATGTCGGGTTCGATTCTTTATATCCACGGGTTCAACAGTGCGCCCAGTTCGACCAAGGCCAGCCAGCTGAGCAGTGTGATGCAGCAGTTGGGGCTGGCCGGGCAGCTGCGCGTGCCCCTGCTGGACAACCATCCGCGCCAGGCCGTGGCGCAGCTTGAACGTGCCATCGCCGAGCTGGGTTCGCCATTGCTGGTCGGCAGCTCGCTCGGGGGCTACTATGCCACCCACCTGGCCCAGCGCCACGGGCTCAAGGCCCTGCTGATCAACCCGGCCGTCAATCCGCACCAGCTGTTCGACGGCTACCTGGGCCCGCAGCAGAATTTCTACACCGGGGAAACCTGGGAGCTGACACTGGACCACGTGCAGGCCCTGGCCGAGCTGGAAGTGCCCGCACCGAGCGACCCCGAGCGCTTTCAGGTATGGCTGCAGACGGGCGATGAAACCCTGGACTACCGCCGTGCCCAGGCCTTCTATCGGGCCTGTGCGCTACGCATCGAGGCCGGTGGCGACCACAGCTTCCAGGGCTTCGCGCAGCACCTGCCGGCCATGCTGAGCTTTGCCGGCATTGCACCGCAGGTGTACCAGGCGTTCGATTTTTCTGTACTTTGACTGATTATTTTCACCTACGACTGACGACGAGAACCCATGGCCAATCCCAGCGCTAGCGCCTATAACGCAGACGCCATCGAAGTCCTCTCCGGCCTTGACCCGGTGCGCAAGCGCCCGGGCATGTACACCGACACCAGCCGGCCCAATCACCTGGCCCAGGAAGTCATCGACAACAGCGTCGACGAAGCGCTGGCCGGCCACGCCCGCACCGTGCAGGTCATCCTGCATGCAGACCATTCGCTGGAAGTGTCCGACGACGGTCGCGGCATGCCCGTGGACATCCACCCCGAAGAGGGCGTGTCGGGCGTCGAGCTGATCCTCACCAAGCTGCACGCCGGCGGCAAGTTTTCCAACAAGAACTACCAGTTCTCCGGCGGCCTGCACGGGGTGGGCATCTCGGTGGTCAACGCCCTGTCCAACCAGGTACGGGTACGGGTCAAGCGCGACGGCAACGAGTACCAGATGACCTTCGCCGACGGCTTCAAGGCCACCGAGCTCGAAGTGATCGGTACCGTCGGCAAGCGCAACACCGGTACCAGCGTGTACTTCGCGCCCGATCCCAAGTATTTCGACTCGCCCAAGTTTTCCATCAGCCGCCTCAAGCATGTGCTCAAGGCCAAGGCCGTACTGTGCCCGGGGCTGCTGGTCAGCTTCGAGGACAAAGGCACCGGCGAGAAGGTCGAGTGGCATTACGAGGACGGCCTGCGCTCGTACCTCGAAGACTCGGTAAGCGAGTTCCTGCGCCTGCCCGATGCGCCGTTCTGCGGCAGCCTGGCGGGCAACAAGGAGGCCGTGGACTGGGCCTTGCTGTGGCTGCCCGAAGGCGGCGACAGCGTGCAGGAAAGCTACGTCAACCTGATCCCCACCGCCCAGGGCGGCACCCACGTCAACGGCCTGCGCCAGGGCCTGCTCGATGCCATGCGCGAGTTCTGCGAGTTCCGCAACCTGCTGCCGCGCGGGGTCAAGCTGGCCCCCGAGGACGTGTGGGAGCGCATCAGCTTCGTGCTCTCGATGAAGATGCAGGAGCCGCAGTTCTCCGGCCAGACCAAGGAGCGCCTGTCGTCCCGCGAGGCCGCCGCATTCGTTTCCGGCGTGGTCAAGGATGCCTTCAGCCTGTGGCTCAACGCCCACCCCGAAGTGGGCATGCAACTGGCGGAACTGGCGATCAACAACGCCGGGCGCCGGCTCAAGGCGAGCAAGAAGGTCGAGCGCAAGCGCGTGACCCAGGGCCCGGCACTGCCGGGCAAGCTGGCCGACTGCGCCGGGCAGGACCCGATGCGCGCCGAGCTGTTCCTGGTCGAGGGTGACTCGGCCGGTGGTTCGGCCAAGCAGGCGCGCGACAAGGAGTTCCAGGCCATCCTGCCGCTGCGCGGCAAGATCCTCAACACCTGGGAAGTCGACGGCGGCGAAGTGCTGGCCAGTCAGGAAGTGCACAACATCGCGGTGGCCATCGGCGTCGACCCCGGTGCCACCGACATGAGCCAGCTGCGCTACGGCAAGATCTGCATCCTGGCCGACGCCGACTCCGACGGCCTGCACATCGCCACCTTGCTCTGCGCCCTGTTCGTGCAGCACTTCCGCCCGCTGGTGGAGGCCGGCCACGTGTACGTGGCGATGCCGCCGCTGTACCGCATCGACCTGGGCAAGGAGATCTACTACGCCCTGGACGAGGCCGAGCGCGACGGCATCCTCGACCGCCTGGTGGCCGAGAAGAAGCGCGGCAAGCCGCAGGTCACCCGATTCAAGGGCCTGGGCGAGATGAACCCGCCGCAGCTGCGTGAAACCACCATGGACCCGAACACCCGGCGCCTGGTGCAGTTGACCCTGGAAGACCTCGAAGGCACCCGCGAGATCATGGACATGCTGCTGGCCAAGAAACGTGCGGGCGACCGCAAGAGCTGGCTGGAGTCCAAAGGCAACCTGGCCGAGGTACTGGCTTGATCGCTCGGTGCCTGGCAGCGCTGTTGTCACTGCTGGGCGTGCCGGCGCTGGCCGAAACCTGGCCGGAGCTGGCGATGCAGAGCGAGCATCCGGTAGAGGGCATGCGTGGCGGCAACCTGTCGGGGCTGGCCCTGTGCAACGGCGAGCTCTGGACCGTCTCGGACCGCGACGACGACCTGCTGTACCGCCTGGACACCACCCAGACGGTGTGGCAGGCCGAAGGTATTCGCCTGGAGGTGCCGCCGGTGCCGGACAGCGGCCTGCCCTGGGGCCTGCGCTCGAGCAACTGGGCAATGTCCTACGTGCGCGGCGGCGAGCTGGATTTCGAAGGCATCAGTTGCGATGCCGCAGGCAATCACTACCTGGTCAGCGAAACCCATGTGGCGGTGCTCAAGGTACCGGTCGCAGGCGACCCCAGCTGGCTGAAGATCGACCCGAGCATGGTCCGCCAGGCGCGCGCCAGCGGCATGCTGCTGCACTTCAATGCATTGTTCGAAGGCATCGCCGTGAACCCGGCCGGCGATCGCCTGTGGCTGGCCGCCGAGCGCGAGCGCCGCGGGCTGATTTCGATCAATCGCCAGCAGACCACCTGGCACTGCGGTGATGGCTGCGTGCTGCTCAGCGAGGCCGGCACCGAGATGCAGCCGGTGCAGATGCCCAACGCCCGCGAGCGGCCCCGGGATTTTGCCGACCTGGCGCTGTTCGAAGGCAAGCTGTTCACCCTGGAGCGCAACGCCTACCGTATCTGCCGGCGTGATGCCGACACTGGAAGCGTGGAGCGCTGCTGGTCGTTCGCTGCCGATGCCCTGATCGAATCGCGGCAGTATTCGCAGCCGTTCGGCCTGGCCGAGGCCCTGGTGATCGATGCCAAGGGTGCCTGGATAGGCCTGGACAACAACGGCGGTCGACGCGCCGATGGCGAAAACCGCCCGATCGTGTGGCGCTTTGCAGCGCCCCAGGGCGGCTGGAGCGCCAAGCCGTGAGCCAGGCACCGGGCAAGCGTGCCGGCCGGGTGATGCTGGTGCTGGCGTGGGCGGCCGGGCTGTTCCTGGCCACGCGCTTTTTCGGCGACTGGGAACAGCGCCAGGCCAACCCCAACAGCCAGATCAGCTCGCAGCACGGCGATGGCTATGTCGAGGTGCGGCTGCTGGGCAATGGCCAGGGGCATTTTGTGGCCGACGGTCTGATCAACGGCCAGGCCGTGCATTTTCTGCTGGATACTGGCGCCACCGACGTGGCGATCCCCGAGAGCCTGGCCCGGCAGTTCAGCCTGGAGCGTGGTGCGCCCGTGACCCTTAGTACCGCCAATGGTCGTACCGAGGGCTATCGTACCCGCCTCGACAGCCTGCAACTGGGCGATATTCTGCTGCGCGACGTACGCGCCCTGGTGGTGCCGGGGCTGGACGGCGAGCAGGTACTGCTGGGCATGAGTGCCCTGAAACGACTCGAATTTACCCAGCGCGGCGGCACCTTGCTGCTGCGCCAGACCTTGAAATGATGAGGCCCGCATGAGCGACTCCCTTGATCTCAGCCTCGATGGCGTAGAGCGCCGGTCACTGGCTGACTTCACCGAACAGGCCTACCTCAACTACTCCATGTACGTGATCATGGACCGTGCGCTGCCGCATATCGGCGACGGTTTGAAGCCGGTGCAGCGACGCATCGTCTACGCCATGAGCGAACTGGGCCTGGACGCCGATTCCAAGCACAAGAAATCGGCGCGTACCGTCGGTGACGTGCTCGGCAAGTTCCACCCGCATGGCGATTCGGCCTGCTATGAAGCCATGGTGCTGATGGCGCAGCCCTTCAGCTATCGCTACACCCTGGTCGACGGCCAGGGCAACTGGGGTGCGCCGGACGATCCCAAATCCTTCGCGGCCATGCGCTACACCGAAGCGCGCCTGTCGCGCTATTCCGAGGTGCTGCTCAGCGAGCTGGGGCAGGGCACTGCGGACTGGGGCCCGAACTTCGACGGTACCCTCGACGAGCCCCTGGTGTTGCCGGCACGTTTGCCGAACATCCTGCTCAATGGCACCACCGGTATCGCCGTGGGCATGGCCACCGACGTGCCGCCGCACAACCTGCGCGAAGTGGCCACCGCCTGCGTGCGCCTGCTCGACGAGCCCAAGGCCACGGTCGAACAGCTGTGCGAGCACATCCAGGGCCCGGACTACCCGACCGAAGCAGAGATCATCACCCCGCGCGCCGACCTGCTGAAAATCTACGAAACCGGCCGTGGCTCGGTGCGCATGCGCGCCGTGTACCACATCGAGGACGGCGACATCGTGGTCACCGCGCTGCCGCACCAGGTGTCGGGCGCCAAGGTGCTGGAACAGATCGCCGCGATGATGCAGGCCAAGCCGTCCAAGGCGCCGCAGGTGGCCGACCTGCGTGACGAATCGGACCACGAGAACCCGTGCCGCATCGTGATCATCCCGGTGCACAGCCGCGTCGACCACGAAGCGCTGATGCAGCACCTGTTCGCCAGTACCGACCTTGAGTCCAGCTACCGGGTCAACATCAACATCATCGGCCTGGACGGCAAGCCGCAGTTGAAGAACCTGCGCACGCTGCTGGTCGAGTGGCTGCAGTTCCGCATGCAGACCGTGCGCCGTCGCCTGCAGTTCCGCCTGGACAAGGTGGAGCGTCGCCTGCACCTGTTGGACGGCTTGCTGATCGCCTACCTCAACCTGGATGAAGTGATCCACATCATCCGTACCGAGGAGCACCCGCGGGCCAGGTTGATCGAGCGCTTTGCATTGAGCGAGATCCAGGCCGACTACATTCTCGACACGCGCCTGCGCCAGTTGGCCCGTCTGGAAGAGATGAAGCTGCGCAACGAGCAGGACGAACTGCTCAAGGAACAGGCCAGGCTGCTGGCGCTGCTGGGCAGCGAAGCCAAGCTCAAGAAGCTGGTGCGCACCGAACTGCTGCAGGACGCCGAAACCTATGGCGACGACCGTCGCTCGCCGATCGTCGAGCGCGCCGAAGCCCGTGCGATGACCGAGCACGACCTGCTGCCCAACGAAAAGGTCACGGTGGTGCTGTCCGAGAAGGGCTGGGTACGTTCGGCCAAGGGCCACGACATCGATGCCACCGGGCTCTCGTACAAGGCCGGCGACGGCTTCAAGACCGCAGCCGCGGGGCGCTCGAACCAGTACGCGGTGTTCATCGACTCCACCGGCCGCAGCTACTCGGTGCCGGCGCATACCCTGCCGTCGGCACGGGGCCAGGGTGAACCGCTGACCGGTCGCCTGACCCCGCCGCCCGGTGCTTCGTTCGAGTGCGTGCTGATGCCCGAGGATGACGGCCTGTACGTGATTGCCTCCGATGCCGGCTACGGCTTCGTGGTCAAGGGCGAAGACCTGCAGGCCAAGAACAAGGCCGGCAAGGCCCTGTTGAGCCTGCCGAACAACGCCAAGGTGATCCTGCCGCGCCCGGTGGGCAACCGCGAGCAGGACTGGCTGGCGGCGGTGACCACCGAAGGGCGCCTGCTGGTGTTCAAGATCAGTGACCTGCCACAGCTGGGCAAGGGCAAGGGCAACAAGATCATCGGCATTCCGGGCGACCGCGTGGCCAGTCGTGAAGAATTTGTCACCGACCTGGCAGTGATTCCCGAAGGTTCGACCCTTGTATTGCAGGCCGGCAAGCGTACCCTGTCGCTCAAGGGCGATGACCTGGAGCACTACAAGGGCGAGCGTGGGCGGCGTGGCAACAAGCTGCCGCGCGGCTTCCAGCGGGTCGATGCGCTGCTGGTGGAAAACGTCGAATAAGCGACCTGGTGGCCGCAAACGGGTATTTTAGTGACCGTTTGCGGCTTAAACACTGGAGTCGCACGGAACTTTCGCGGATGATAGGCCCCTTGTGGTGCCAGCGTAGCTGCGTGCCCGACGTATTCATGAGTATCACTGCGGCAAGCCGTGTGGCGGCCGCCTGGATGGGATGATGACTTTTCTGCGCCTTCCATTTGTTCTACTGCTCAGTGGCGTGCTGGGCTTGGCCGGGTGCAGCATGCACCAGCCGGTAGCGCTGTATCAGCTCGACAGTGGCGAGCCGGGGCAACCTGGCCAGAGCAACGGCATGGCCGTGGTGCTGGGGCCGGTCTCGGTGGCCGACTACCTGCAACGCGAAACCCTGCTGCAACGCCAGCGTGACGGCAGCCTGACGGCGGCGACCGATGGTCGCTGGGCGGGCAGCCTGTCGGCCGACATCGACCAGTTGCTGGTGCGCCAGCTGGCCTGGCGCCTGGACAGCCAGCGTGTGGTGCTGGCACCGGCCAGCACCGGGTTCAACCCGGATGTGCAGGTGCTGCTGTCGATCACGCGCCTGGACTCGGGCGTTGGCCAGCCGGCGATCCTCGATGCCCAGTGGCGCTTGCTTGATCGTCGTGGCCAGGTGCGTGACAACCGCATCGTGCATTTCGAGCAGCCCCATGAAGGCAGCTCGGCGGCGCAGGTACAGGCGCAGGGGCAACTGCTGCAGCGTCTGGCCGAGCAGCTGAGCGTGGCGTTGAAGCCGTTGGCCAATCAGCCGCCGATCGTGCAGGAACAGCCGAAGAAGGCCACGCCGGTACAGCAGGTGCGCAAGGAGCCGGAGAAGCCGAAGATTCCGATGGCGACACCGATTCGTACCGAGATGGAAGTGTTCCGGTTTTAACCGGCCACAAAAAAGCCCGCAGCGATGCGGGCTTTTTTGTGGCCGGTTGAAACCGGCTCCTACGGGGCCTCAGGTCTTGATCTGGCGCTCGTGCATCCGTGCCAGCTGGCGCTCCAGCATCGACGGATACGGCTCCATCAGGCGCTCCACACAGCACGCCCCTTCAGGGCTGGCAATCGGGCGGATGCGGGCACGCTGGCGAATCAGCGCATCATCACTGACCTTGCGCTCCACCAGCAGCAGGTTGCGGCTGTGTTGCGACAACGCCAGGGCATCCTGGGCCTTGTCGGTCAGCAGCAGGTCGATCTGGCTCAGGCCGTGCAGGTCTTCACCCAGCGCCAGGCCCAGCTGCAATTGCAGGGTAATCCCGCTGTCGGCCACTTCCACCTGCAACGCATGCCCCAGGGCACGCAGCAGTTCGCCACAGCAGATGGCGTTGGTCAGGTAGTCCTCGCCGCTTTCCGAGCTGTGGAACAACAGCAGCGTGCTGCCATCGTTGAGCGTGTGCACTTCGCTTTCATACAGCGACGCGGCCTGGTCGAGGCAGTCGCGGTAGCGGTCCAGCAGTTCGGTCAGACGTGCCCGAGGCAGGCGGCGCAGTTGCTCCTGGGAGCCCAGTTGCACCGCCAGCACCGCACTGGCCTGCGGCTCGCGTGGCGCAGCGGGTACTACAGCCTGCGGCGCGGCATCGCTGTCGTCGCGCAGGTCGGCAAACGCCTCGTCGTCGTCTTCATCATGCGCTACTGGCCTGGGCAGCGCCGGCTTGGGCTCCAGCGCCGGCTCGCGCAGGTTGCGCACCTGGAAGGCCGGCTGCGCTTCGTGTTCCTCGTAGTCGTCTTCTTCCTCGGGCTCTGCTTCAGGCTCCGGCGGTGGCGGGGCAAAGCGCGAATGCAGCTGGCGCGCCAGGTCGCCGATCTCGTCCTGGCGGTCGGTGGCTGGGGTGTAGGCATCCAGGTCGCGCAGCCACACCCGCAGTTGCAGCAGCGGCGTCGAAATGAAGCGCCCCAGGCGCAGGCTCAAGGCCAGGGCCAGGGCCAGCAGGATCGCCGCCAGAATGCCCATGCTCTGCAGGCTGATGGTCAGCGGCTGCTGGAACTGGCTCATGTCCAGGCTGATGCGCAGTTGCCCGGCCGTCACGTCCTGGAAGGTGATCTTGGTCTGATACAGGCCCTCGACCTCGCCCAGCAGGCCGTTTTTCGGGCGCTGGCCGGCTTCGGCGAGGATCCGGTTGTCGACGCTGTAGATGGCGGCATGGGCCACCAGCGGGTTCTTCACCAGGTTGCCGAGCAGCACGTTGAGGCTGAGGATGTCGTTGGACACCAGCAGTTCGGTGGCAGACGTGGCGGTCTGCGTGGTCAGGCTCTGACCCAGGGCGTCGGCCTGCTCGTGCATGGCCTGCTTGAACTGCAGGCCCATGACCCCGGCGTAGATGACCAGCGCCAGCGCTACCAGAAACACGTTGTGGCAGGCGATCCGCAAGGCCAACGGCACACGGCGCTGGCGCAGGGCACGGAAGATCAGCAGGAAGAAATTGTCGGTTTTAACTGGCGTGGGCCGGTTCACAGAGCGCGGCTCTTTATGTCGGAGAAGGTGCTGCGCAGTATAGCGACAGGGCATGGGCCGGCAAAGTATCGACTGCGCCCGATGGTCTGCGAAAGTGGGTAGAATGCGCGTTTTGTCACTGTGTCGGAGCCCGTTTTGCGCGAAATCGTTCTGATTAACATCACCGGCGAGGACCGTCCGGGTCTCACCGCGGCCATTACCGGCGTGCTCGCCCAGGGCGGGGTGAACATCCTCGACATCGGCCAGGCGGTCATCCACGACACGCTGTCGTTCGGCATCCTGGTGGAAATCCCCAGCACCGAGCAGGCCAGCGCCGTGCTCAAGGACATCCTCTTCACCGGGTACAAGCTGGACCAGCAGGTGCGCTTCACCCCGGTTTCCGAGCAGGACTACCAGCAGTGGGTCGACGGCCAGGGCAAGGCCCGCCACATCGTGACCCTGCTGACGCGCAAGGTCACTGCCGAGCAGTTGCAGCGGGTGAGCTCCATCACCGCCCAGTACGGGTTGAACATCGACCATATCGACCGTCTGTCGGGTCGTATCGCGTTGGACACCCCGGCCGACCAGGGCAAGGGCTGCATCGAGTTCTCCGTGCGTGGCGAGCCGGCCGACCCGCAGGCCCTGCGTGCCGAGTTCCTCAGCGTGGCGCAGGAGCTGAACGTCGACATCGCCTTCCAGCAGGACTCGCTGTTCCGCCGCAACCGTCGCCTGGCGGTGTTCGACATGGACTCCACCCTGATCGAGGCCGAGGTCATCGACGAGCTGGCCAAGGCGGCAGGCGTGGGCGAGCAGGTGTCGGAAATCACCGAGCGTGCCATGCGTGGCGAGCTGGATTTTCGTGCCAGCTTCAAGGAGCGCCTGGCGCTGCTCAAGGGCCTGGACGTCAACGTGCTGGACGAGATCGGTGCTTCGCTGCGCCTGACCGAGGGCGCCGAGGTGCTGTTCGCCGAGCTCAAGCGCCTGGGCTACAAGACCGCGATCCTGTCGGGTGGCTTCACCTACTTTGCCAAGCAGCTGCAGGCCAAGCTGGGTATCGACTATGTGTTCGCCAACGAGCTGGAAGTGGTGGACGGCAAGGTGACCGGCGTGGCCGTGGAGCCGATTGTCGACGCGCAGCGCAAGGCTGACCTGTTGACCGAGCTTGCACGCAAGGAAGGCTTGCAGATGGAGCAGACGATTGCCGTGGGCGACGGTGCGAACGACCTGCCGATGCTGGCGATTGCCGGCCTGGGCGTGGCGTTCCGGGCCAAGCCGCTGGTCAAGCAGTCGGCCAAGCAGGCGATCTCGACGCTGGGGCTGGATGGGGTGCTGTATCTGCTGGGCTTCAGGGATCGCGACGGTCGCGACTGAGAAAGCGGGGCCGCTGCGCGGCCCATCGCGGGTCAAGCCCGCTCCCACAGGTTTGCCATCGCTCCAGAAGGCCGTGCAGCCCCTGTGGGAGCGGGCTTGACCCGCGATGAGGCCCGACAGCCAGGCACAAAAAAGCCCGCATCGCTGCGGGCTTTTTGTTGGGTCAGGCGTGCTGCGCCGGCAACCCCAGGCATTCGCCCATGTTCACCACCGACCCCGCACCCAGCGATTCGGCCCACTTCACCTGCTCTGGCCCGAATAGCACAACAGCCGTCGAACCCAGCTTGAAGCGGCCCAGCTCGGCGCCTTTTTCCAGGTGGATCGGTGCACGCGCTGCCTCGTCGTAGCGGAAGGTCTTCAGCTCGCGCTTGGGCGGCGTGACCAGCCCGGCCCATACCGTCTCGACCGACGCCACGATCATCGCGCCCACCAGCACCACGGCCATCGGCCCGCGCTCGGTATCGAACAGGCACACCACGCGCTCGTTGCGCGCAAACAGCTCCGGCACGTTTTCGGCGGTGGTCTGGTTGACCGAGAACAGCCGGCCCGGCACGTAGATCATCTCGCGCAGGGTACCGGCCAGCGGCATGTGCACGCGGTGGTAGTCCTTGGGCGACAGGTAGATGGTGGCGAATTCGCCGCCCATGAACGGCGCAGCATTGGCCGGGTCGCCGCCCAGCAGCTCAAGGGCGCTGAAACTGTGGCCCTTGGCCTGGAAGATGCGGCCATGCTCGATCGGGCCCAGCTGGCTGACAGCGCCGTCGGCCGGGCACAGGATCGCCCCCGGGGTCTGGTCCAGCGGGCGTGCATCCGGCTTGAGCGCGCGGGTGAAGAATGCGTTGAAGTGCTCGTAGGCGGTCAGGTCTTCGACCTGGGCCTGGGACATGTCGACCTGGTAGCGCTTGGCGAACCAGGCGGTGAAGGCATTCTTGAACCATTTCACGCGGCATTCGGCCACGCAGCCGGCCAGGCGCGACAGCAGGTGGTGGGGCAGCAGGTACTGGCTGATGATGAACAAGCGGGATTTCATTGAATTTCCTTAAACTTCTACAGGCGTGTCGGGGTGGTTGCCCCATTCGCCCCATGAGCCGGCATAGGCCTTGACCCGTGGGTAGCCCAGGTGTTTGGCCACAAGATAGGTGAAGCCGGAGCGGTGGTGGGTCTGGCAGTGGGTAATCACTTCCTTGTCGCGGGTGATGCCCAGCTGCTCGAGGATCTGGGGCATGTCCTTGCGGATGCGCAGGTGATCGTTCTGGTCCATGCCGGCCGTCCACTCGAAGTTGACCGCGCCCGGGACGTGTCCGCCCTTGGCGGCCAGCACTTTCTCACCCCGGTACTCCTGCGGGCTGCGCGCATCCCAGACCGCCAGGTCGGCAGCGCCCAGGCGGCTTTGCAGGTATTCGCGGGTGGCGGTGGGGGCTTCGTGCAGGGTCAGGCTGACGCTGCCGGCAGCGGGCGCGGGCACATCGGTCGAGAGCTCGCCCGTCCAGCCCAGCGCGCCACCGTCGAGGTAGTGATAGCGGGTATGGCCGATCACATCCAGCAACCAGATGAAGCGCCCGGCCCAGCCGCCGCCTTCGTCGTCATACACCACATACACGGCGTCCGGGTTGTGCCCCAGCTCGCCGAACAGCTTTTCCAGGTCGCCTTGGCTCGGCAGCAGCCCGGGCGCCGGTGGCTGGCCCAGCTGGGTGCGCTTGGGGTCGACGAAGCGCGCACCGGGAATGTGCCCGCTGCCATAGCGTTTCGTGCTGGTCAGGTCGACCAGGATCAGCCCCGGCGCATCCAGGCGGGCTTGCAGGTCGGCGGGTTCAATCACCAGGGGCAAGCCGGAAAAGTCAGTCATCCAGAGTCTCCAGATCGGAACAGAGTGGGCGATTGTAGCGCATGGGTCAGGTGCTGCGGTTGCTGAAGGCGGTGAGGGCGCGCTCGATGCACTGGGCGGTCTTGCCGAACGCCTGCACGCTGATCTCCGAGAACGGGCCGCCGCCCTGGTCGGCCAGCACCACCATCACCACCTTGCCGTTGCTCGACAGCGAGCGCAGCAGCAGGTGCTGGCCACGGAACAGCACGCGCAGGGTGCCGGGCAGCAGGGCACCGAACTGGGCATAGTTGTCCGGGGTCAGGCGCAGTTGTGCCGACTGGGTCAGCAGGCGTTGCAGCAGCTTGCTCTGGGCGAGCGGCACCACCAGGCCGCCGGCCTCGGCGGGCAGCCCGGCGATCTGGTGCACGCGCAGGTGGGTCATGCCCTTGTCGGCCATCAGCATCATCACCCGCTGCATGCCGCAGGCCACCAGGGCATCGCGGGCGTAGGTGGTCAGGTGCATGGCGTTGGTGAATGCACTGGGCTCCACCAGCAGGTCGGCGCAGTATTTGCGCCAGGCCCCCAGCGATTCGGTCGAGGGCACGTCGGCAGGCCGCAGGCGGCGGTGCACGTAGTGCGAGCCGGTCGGCCAGATCAGCGATTCGGCGGGGTGGTAGAGGTCGTCGTCGGCGTGCATGCGCGCACTGTTGGCGGCCTGCTGGTGCACCTGTTGCTGCACGTCGCTCAGCGGCACCTGCAGGTACAGGCTGGTCAGGCGTTGCCAGCGCTGGCTGTGTGGGCAGTCCCAGGCGTGCTGCGCCGCCAGGGCCAGGCCGTTGGCCAGCAGCACGGTGTTGGCCGGCTGGTTGAGCCAGCGGCGCAGGGCCGGGTCGGCGTCCAGCAGCTGTTGCTGGCGCAGCGGGTTGTCGTGCAGGCGGGCGATGTGCATGACCTTGACCAGCAGGCGGCGTTCTTCGCTGAGCACGTGGTAGCCCTGGGTAACCCAGTTGGGCAGGCGCCAGTAGTCGGCCAGGGCGCGGCACAGCGCCAGCAGGGGTACACCGAACAGTTCGCGCTCCACGCGCAGGGCCGGCTCGCCGCGGTGCACCACGCGCACTTCCCATTCCTCGATCAGCTTGGGGTGCGCCAGGGCCAGGGTCCACAACGGCGAGAGGAACAGCAGGCTGCCCCAGTGGATCTCCTGCCACAGCCGCGCCAGTTGGCTGGCGAACAGGCCGCTGGCCTGCTGGCTGGCATGCAGGCTGATCATCTGCAGGTGGCGCAGGGCCTTGGGGATCTGCGCCGGCGGCGCGGTGGGCAGGCGCAGCAGCAGTTCTTCGGCGCGCTTGAGGCCAAGCCGGTTGAGGGCGATTTCCAGGCTTTCGGCCGGCTCGGCCATGCTGGCGTGGGTATGCCGGTTGGCTTCGCGCATCACGCTGAGCACCAGCGCGGGGCTGTCCTGCATCAGATCGGCGATGTCACGCAGCGAGCGGCGGCTGTCGCCGATGGCGGCTTTTACCCGCTCGTGACTGTCCAGCGGCACCGGCAGTTGCACGCTGTCGAGCAGTTTGATCCAGGCGTCTAGGGTCTTTGGAATTTGAGTTGGCACGTGAGTTCACTAGGCATGCTGGGAGGTGGCCGAACTGGCTTTTCGCCTTGACTGGCTATAGTCTGGCGCAGAACTGCCGATAAGTAGAAGAAGAGTTTTACGAACTTCCGCCCCCGACCCTGACCACGACAGTAAGTGCTTCCAATCTATGGCTAAAATTATCGGCATCATTGTCGTATTCGCGAGCGTGCTTGGCGGATACGTTCTTTCTCACGGCAAGATCGCGGCCCTGATTCAGCCTTTCGAGGTGCTGATCATCGGCGGTGCCGCCTTTGGTGCGTTCCTGCAGGCCAACCCCGGCTACATGACCATGCACGTGATCAAGAAGTCGCTGAGCATGTTCGGCTCGCGCTTCTCGCACACCTTCTATATAGAAGTGCTGGGCCTGATCTACGAGATCCTCAACAAGAGCCGGCGCGAAGGCATGATGGCGATCGAGGGCGATATCGAAGACGCCGCGGCCAGCCCGATCTTCGCCAAATACCCGGCGGTACTCAAGGATGAGCGCATGACCGCGTACATCTGCGACTACCTGCGCATCATGTCCACCGGCAACATGGCCCCGCACGAGCTCGAAGGCCTGTTCGACATGGAACTGCTGAGCATGAAGGAAGAGCTCGACCACCCGTCCCATGCCGTGACCGGCATCGCCGACGGCATGCCCGGCTTCGGTATCGTGGCGGCGGTACTGGGTATCGTGGTGACCATGGCCTCGCTGGGCGAAGGCGACCAGAAGTCCATCGGCCTGCACGTGGGTGCGGCGTTGGTGGGTACCTTCTTCGGTATTCTGGCGGCCTACGGCTTCTTCGGCCCGCTGGCCACCTCCCTGGCCCACGACGCCAAGGAAGAGGTCAACGTGTACGAGGCGATCAAGGCCGCACTGGTGGCGTCGGCCTCCGGCATGCCGCCATCGCTGGCGGTGGAGTTCGGTCGCAAGGTGCTGTTCCCCAAGCACCGTCCAAGCTTTGCCGAGCTGGAACAAGCAGTTCGCGGTCGCTGATCCATGGAAAACAATCAGCCGATCATCATCAAGCGCGTAAAGCGCTTCGGCGGCGGCCATCACGGCGGCGCCTGGAAAATCGCGTTCGCCGACTTCGCCACGGCGATGATGGCGTTCTTCCTTGTGCTGTGGCTGCTGTCCACCGCCACGCCCGAGCAGAAGATCGCGATTGCCGGCTACTTCAAGGACCCTATCGGGTTCTCCGAGAGTGGCACCCCGTACATCATCGACCTGGGCGGCTCGCCGGAGCTGGCCCCGGAAAAGACCATCAACCCTGAAGTGCAGTCCGAGCCGACGCCTGACACCAGCATCCAGCTGGACAAGGACGCGGTCGAGAGCATGGCCGAGCAGGTCGAGAAAGACCGCTTGAACCTGGTGCTGCAGGAGCTGCAGAACAAGGTCGAAGAAAACCCGCAACTGCAGAAGTTCAAGGACCAGATCCTGTTCGAGATCACCCAGGACGGCCTGCGCATCCAGATCATGGACGCCGAGAACCGGCCGATGTTCGACCTGGGCAGTGCGCGCCTGCAGCCGTACTTCGAGGACATCCTGCTGGCCATGGCCGACACCATCAAGGCGGTGCCGAACAAGATCAGCATCAGCGGCCACACCGATGCCAAGCCCTACGCCGGCACCGGTGATTACGGCAACTGGGAGCTGTCGGCCAACCGTGCCAACGCGGCGCGTCGGGCGCTGGTGGCCGGTGGCTATCCGGATGCCCAGGTGGCGCGGGTGGTGGGGTATGCATCGTCGTCGCTGTTCGACCGCGAGAACCCGCTCAACCCGGTGAACCGTCGTATCGACATCATCGTGCTGACCAAGAAGGCCCAGCGCACCATCGAGGGCGAACAGACCTCGCCGACGCCGCCGGACGCAGCCCAGCCGGGCGCGGCACCTGCGCCGGGCGCTGCGGCACCGACGCCCGAGCCCGAGCCGATGCAGCCGCGTGAACTGCGCGAGAAGCTGAACATCTTCGAGGATGGCGTGTTGAAGATGGACGAGCCCAACAAGTCGCAGTGAGCCGGCAGCCGACAACGCCCGCATGGAGTGATCCGTGCGGGCGTTGTGCTGTGTGGGGTTCGGCATTTCAGTAGCCGCGACCGATGCTGGCCTTGAGCTCGGCCTGGAAGTGCTGGGCATTGCAGCGATTGTCGCCGGGTGCGGCCTGCGTGGGCAGGTTGAGGGCGCGGCCAAGGGTGTGTTCCAGGCGGTACGCGCTGACGAACAGGTCCAGGTCGGCGGCTTGCGCCATGGCCGGCAGTTCGCCCAGGTAGGTGGGGCTGGCCGGCTCGCCCAGCTGGAACGTGGCGACCCGGCGGTCGGCCAGCGCTGCGGCGCCCAGGGCGAAGGGCACCCACCAGGCGCCGCAGGTGTTGCCCGACACCAGCACGATCAGGTGGGTGCAGCCGTGCAGGCTGCGGCTGATGAGGGTGGTGAGGGTGCAGGCATCGTCGGCCTGGGGGTCGATGGCCTCCAGGCAGGTGGCGAGGCCCTCGAGGCGCAGGTGCTCGCCGATGGCCATGGCGGCGGCCAGGTCGTTGCGGCAGTAGAGGAGTGAGACTGGCATCCGGAGGTCCCTGGTGGGCGCAAATCTGGTGCGGGATACCTTTGATGATTACGACGCGTGGTGCAAGGCGTGGGATTGAATCAGGAGGTGGACTACATGCCTGGGTGAAAAGGCCTACAAATGTGTTGCGACAACTGACGCCTTCGCCGGCAAGGCCGGCTCCTACAGGTGTCCGCGTAAGGCGAATCTTCGGAATTTCCCTATTCCCTGTAGGCCCCTTCCCAATCATACTTTTGCCGCTTTCCCGCCATTGCGGTGGTCACGGTAGCGCTCTAGTCTGCGTTGCGTCGTTGGTGTTCAACGACCGGTTTTGACAGACCGTTACTGATTTCGGACCACATGTGCATCGCTTTATGGCGGCTGTGCGTGGGGCACTTCGTGTGCGCCGAGTTCCGGTATCCTCGGTCTGTCAACCCGCGTACAGCTGCCACCTATTTGTTTGACAGCAAAGCGTGGTAGCTCCACTGATACTGGAGTTGGTCATGTTGAAAATCGTCCCCGATCCACCCCAATACGCCCATCTGCCCCTCGAAGACATCCTCTCGTGCACTGATCGCGAGCGCTGCGCGCTCGTTCGCCGGCAAGGCCGGCTCCTACAAAGGCTCGCAGTACCTGTAGGAGCCGGCCTTGCCGGCGAAGACGCCCGTAGAGCCAATTAAGAAAGTCGTCGGGAGATAACAGATGGAAAACAGCTCAGTCTTCAAGACACTAGGCGTCGGCACTTTCGGCGAAGGCGAAGGCGGCCCCACCGCCGAGCGCCTGTTTCGCGTGCAAGCCGGCCACAACGCCGACTTCGCCCTGGAACAATCAGCCCTGCTGCTCAGTTGCGCCTACAAGCTCACCTTGCAAGCCGGCATCGAGCCGGATGGCACGCTTGTCTGGGCGGCACATTACCTGAGCGGCATGTCCAAGGCCCTGGTCGAGGATGTGGCGCATGCGATGTTCATCGAACAAACGCCTGCGCCATGACCGTCAGTAGCTGTCCTGCGGCAGGCTGGCAATGATCGAGCGATAGCTGTTCATGCGCTGCTGCTGCACGCGCCCGTCTTCCAGCGCCTTGAGCAGCGCACAGCCCGGCTCGCGGTCGTGCTTGCAGTCGCGGAAGCGGCAGGTGCCGATCAGGTCGTTGAACTCGATGAAGCCGGCCTCCACGTCCGCCCGGCTCACGTGCCCCAGGCCGAACTCGCGAATGCCCGGCGAGTCGATCAGCTCACCGCCACCCGGGAAGTGGTACAGCCGCGCGGTGGTGGTGGTGTGCTGGCCCTGGCCCGACCACTCCGACAGCTCGCCTACGCGGGTGTCGACATCGGGCAGCAGGCTGTTGACCAGCGACGACTTGCCCACCCCGGACTGGCCGACGAACACGCTGATGTGCCCATCGAGCATGGTCTGCAACTGCTGCATGCCGTCGCCATGGTGCGCCGACACTTCCAGCAGCGGGTAACCCAGCTGACGGTACACCGCCAGCAGCGCATTCAGCGCCGGGGCGTTCTGCTCGTCGATCAGGTCGGCCTTGTTCAGCAGCAGCAGCGGGCGGATACCGGCATGCTCGGCGGCCACCAGGTAACGGTCGATCAGGTTGGCATGCGGCTCGGGGGCCGGGGCGAACACGATCACGATCAGGTCGACGTTGGCCGCCACCGGCTTGAGCTGGCCACGGCTGTCGGGGCGGCACAGCTCGGTGCTGCGCGGCATCTGCGCCACGATCACGCCGATACCCTGGTTGCCGGCGCGCCATACCACCTTGTCACCAGTGACCAGCGCCGGCAGGTTGGCGCGCAGGTGGCAACGGAACACCTGGCCGGCCACGTCGCCGTCCTGTGCTTCGACTTCTACCTGCACGCCGAAGTGTGCAATCACCAGGCCCAGTTGTTCAGGCCCCAGGTCGCCGCCTTCGAGGGTGTCCAGCGTGTGCTGTTCGCGTTTGGCAGCGCGGGCGGCGCGCTCACCCTGGATTTTTTCGATGCGCCAGTTCTGGCGGCGATTGAGCTGGCGTTTGGCCATGTAGGTCTCGTTTCGTCAAGCAAAGCATGTGAGGGTGCAACGGCGTCGAGTCTAGCACGCTCCACTAGGCTAAACTGCGCGCCTACCGAGGAGCAGAATCATGCAGAACCCACAGAACCTGATCTGGATCGATCTGGAAATGACCGGCCTGGATCCGGACAGCGACGTCATCATCGAGATGGCCACCATCGTCACCGACAGTGACCTGAACACCCTGGCCGAAGGCCCGGTGATCGCCATCCACCACAGTGACGAGGTGCTGGCGCGCATGGACGAGTGGAACACCCGTACCCACGGCAACTCCGGCCTGACCCAGCGCGTGCGCGAGAGCAAGGTGAGCATGGCCGAGGCCGAGGCCGAGACGATCCGCTTCCTGGAGCAGTGGGTGCCCAAGGGCAAGTCGCCGATCTGCGGCAACAGCATCTGCCAGGACCGTCGCTTCCTGTACCGCCACATGCGCGAGCTGGAAAATTTCTTCCACTACCGCAACCTGGACGTGTCCACCCTCAAGGAGCTGGCCGCACGCTGGGCTCCCGAGGTGCGCGACAGCTTCAAGAAGGGTGGCACGCACCTGGCGCTGGACGATATTCGCGAATCCATCGCCGAGCTGCGCCACTACCGCGAGCACTTCATCAAGTTCTGACCCGCACTGCGCCAACAATCGTTGGCGCGCCCCCTTTTGGTGCCTGGGGCAACTGGGTAGACTGCGCGCCTCTTTGCACGGACCTGCGCCATCATGCTGTTGATGCTCTATTTGATCGCCATTACCGCCGAAGCCATGACCGGGGCGCTGTCGGCCGGGCGGCGCGGCATGGACTGGTTCGGCGTGGTGCTGATCGCCTGCGTCACGGCCCTGGGCGGAGGCTCGGTGCGCGACGTGCTGCTGGGCCACTACCCGCTGACCTGGGTGAAGCACCCGGAGTACCTGGTGCTGACCAGCGTGGCGGCCTTGATCACCATTTTCATCGCGCCGCTGATGCGCCACCTGCGTTCGCTGTTTCTGGTGCTCGATGCGCTGGGGCTGGTGGCGTTCACCCTGATTGGCTGCATGACCGCGCTGGAAATGGGCCAGGGCATGCTGGTGGCGTCGATCAGCGGGGTGATCACCGGCGTGTTTGGCGGCATCCTGCGGGATATCTTCTGCAACGACATTCCGCTGATCTTCCGGCGTGAGCTGTATGCCAGCGTGTCGTTTCTGGCGGCGTGGTTCTACCTGGGGTGCGTGTACTTCAAGGTGCCGGGGGAGCAGGCGATTCTGCTGACGCTGTTTGGCGGGTTGCTGCTCAGGCTGCTGGCGATACGGTTTCGCTGGGAAATGCCGAAGTTCCAGTACAACGACGAGCATTGAGGGCTTCTTCGCGGGTCAAGCCCGCTCCCACAGGATCACCACTGTTCTTGAAACCGGTGCTGTCCCTGTGGGAGCGGGCTTGACCCGCGATGGTCGCGCTGCAGACCTAAAGGCGTGCCTGATGCTGACGCAGCGCCCACTCCACATGCTCCCTCACCAGCTCCGACGGATACTCCCGCCGCGCCTGGAGCGCCTCCAGCACCGGGATGGTCGAGGGCGCATTGCCCAGCCCCACCGCCAGGTTGCGCAACCAGCGCTCATACCCCGCCCGGCGCAGCGGCGAGCCTTCGGTGCTGGCCAGAAACGTCTCTTCATCCCACATGAACAGCTCCGCCAGCCCGGCATTGTCCAGCCCGTGGCGCGGCTTGAAATCCGCTTCGCCGGTGGGCCGGGCAAAGCGGTTCCACGGGCACGCGATCTGGCAATCGTCACAGCCGAACACCCGGTTGCCGATCAGCGGCCGCAGCTCTTCGGGGATCGCGCTCTTCAGTTCGATGGTCAGGTACGAAATGCAGCGCCGCGCATCCAGCACATACGGCCCCACGAAGGCCTGGGTGGGGCAGATGTCCAGGCATGCACTGCACCGCCCGCAATGCTCGGTGGCCTGTGCCTCGTCCACCGGTAGCGGCAGGTCGACGAACAGTTCGCTGAGGAAGAAGTAGCTGCCCGCCTTGCGGTTGAGCAACAAGGTGTTCTTGCCGATCCAGCCCAGCCCGGCCTGTTCGGCGATGGCCTTTTCCAGCACCGGCGCGCTGTCGACGAAGGCGCGGAAGCCGAACGGCCCGATGTCTTTCTGGATGCGCTCGGCCAGGTGCTGTACGCGCTTGCGGACCAGCTTGTGGTAGTCGCGCCCCAGCGCATAGCGCGAGATGTAGGCCTTTTCGGGCTGGGCGAGCATCTGCGCCATCTGCGTGTCGCCCGGCAGGTAGTCCATGCGCAGCGACACCACGCGCAAGGTGCCCGGCACCAGCTCGTCGGGGTGCGAGCGTTTGCTGCCATGGGCGCCCATGTACTCCATCTCGCCGTGATAGCCCTCGGCCAGCCAGCGTTCCAGGTGTTTTTCGTGTTCGCCCAGCTCCACACCGGCAATGCCGACGTGCGCAAAGCCCAGTTCACGGCCCCAATCCTTGATCGATTGGGCGAGGGCGGGTAGATCGAGGGGGGAAGCAGACATGCGAAATAGGGCAACGATGACTCAGGTGCGTATAATTCTGCCAGACATCGGAGCCGAACGACGCATGCCTCAGACCAAACACCCTGCAAATCAGCCATTGGTGCTCACCAGCGTCACCCTGGCGAGCCTCGCGCCGCGCTCGAATGCCGCGCACAAGGGCGACTTCGGCCATGTGCTGGTGGTCGGTGGCGACCGTGGCACGGGCGGTGCGGTGCTGCTCAGTGCCGAGGCGGCGCTGCGCTGCGGCGCCGGCCTGGTGTCACTGGCTACCCGCAGCGAGCAGCTGCCCGCCGCGCTGGCCCGCCTGCCCGAGGTGATGAGCCTGGGCGTGCATTCGGCCAACCAGTTGATGGCGCCGATTGAACGCGCCACCGTACTGGTGGTCGGACCCGGACTGGGGCAGGCCGCCTGGGGGCGCAGCCTGCTCTCGGCGGTGGTGCCGGCCAGGCACGCCCAGGTGTGGGATGCCGATGCGCTGAACCTGCTGGCGCAAGCACCCTTGCCGCTGGCGGCGGGCAGCATCATTACCCCGCATCCGGGGGAGGCGGCGCGCCTGCTGGGGATTTCCACCGAAGCGGTGCAGGCCGATCGCTCCTGGGCGGCGCTCAAGCTGGCGCGCAAGTACGCGGCGGTGTGTGTGCTTAAAGGCGCCGGCACGCTGGTGGCCGACCCGGCCGGGCAATTGGCACTGTGCCAGCGCGGTCACCCGGCCATGGCCGGTGCCGGCCTGGGCGATGTGCTCAGCGGCGTGCTGGGTGCGCTGCTGGCCCAGGGCATGCCGGCCTGGGACGCCGCCTGCCTGGGGGTGTGGCTGCACGCCTGTGCCGGCGAGCGCCTGGGCGTACAAGGTCGCGGGCTGGCGGCCAGCGATCTGATACCGGTCATTCGTCAAGTTCTGGAGGAGCATTCAGCGTGTCAGGTGTAACCCTGTTTATGGCCGACGAAGCGGCCATGTGTGAGTTCGGTGCCCGTATCGCCCAGGTGACCAAAGGTCACGGCGTGATTTTCCTCGAGGGTGACCTGGGGGCCGGCAAGACCACCCTGTCACGGGGCATCATCCGTGGTCTGGGACACATCGGCGCGGTGAAAAGTCCTACCTTCACCGTGGTGGAGCCCTACGAGATTGGCGACATTCGTGCCTTCCATTTCGACCTGTATCGCCTGGTCGATCCGGAGGAGCTGGAGTTCATGGGCATTCGCGACTACTTCGAAGACGACGCACTGTGCCTGTTCGAGTGGCCCCAGAAGGGGGCGGGCATTTTGCCAAAGCCCGACCTGACCATTACCATAAGCCCCCAGGCGGACGGGCGTTCGCTGAACCTGTTGCCGCAGGGCTCTCGCGGTGAAGCCTGGTGTGCCGCTCTGGCCTTGGAAATCAATTAGAAAATGGGGATAGGTATGCGCTTTCGCGCACTGTTTGGCGTTGTAGGACTGCTGCTGGCGGCAGTAACCGTCGATGCCTTCGCGATCACGCAAGTCAAGAGTGTCCGTTTATGGCGTGCGCCGGACAACACACGCCTGGTGTTCGACCTGTCCGGCCCGGTGCAGCACAGTGTGTTCACCCTGACGGCCCCGGATCGCCTGGTGATCGACATCAATGGCGCAACCCTGGGTGCGCCTTTGAACGTGTCCACCTCCAATACCCCGATCACCAGCGTGCGCTCGGCGCAGCGCACCCCTACCGACCTTCGCGTGGTCATCGACCTGAAAAAGTCGGTGACGCCCAAGAGCTTCACCCTGGCGCCCAACGCCCAGTACGGCAACCGTCTGGTGGTCGACCTGTTCGATCAGGAATCCGACGCCACGCCACCCACCCCGACCCCGTCGGTGGCCACCACGCCGGCCGTGCCGGTGACTCCGACGCAGCCGGCGATCAAGCTGACCCCGGTGCCCAGCGGCAAGCGTGACATCGTGATCGCCATCGACGCCGGTCACGGCGGCGAAGACCCGGGTGCGTCCGGCTCGCGCGGCCAGCATGAGAAAGACATCGTGCTGGCCATCGCCAAGGAACTGCAGCGCCAGATCAACAGCGAGAAAGGCTTTCGCGCCGAGCTGACGCGTACCGGCGACTACTTCATCCCACTGCGCAAGCGTACCGAGATTGCGCGCAAGAAGGGCGCTGACCTGTTCATCTCGATCCACGCCGACGCCGCGCCGTCCAAGGCGGCCTTCGGTGCCTCGGTGTTCGCCCTGTCCGACCGTGGCGCCACGTCCGAGACGGCGCGCTGGCTGGCCGACAGCGAAAACCGCTCCGACCTGATCGGTGGTGCCGGCAACGTCAGCCTCGACGACAAGGACCGCATGCTTGCGGGCGTGCTGCTCGACCTGTCGATGACCGCCTCGCTCAGCTCCAGCCTCAACGTGGGGCAGAAGGTGCTGGGTAATATCGGGCGGGTCACCCCGCTGCACAAGCGCCGCGTGGAACAGGCCGGGTTCATGGTGCTCAAGTCGCCGGACATCCCGTCGATCCTGGTGGAAACCGGGTTCATCTCCAACGCCAACGAGGCCTCCAAGCTGGCCACTGCCAGCCATCAGCAGGCCCTGGCGCGCTCGATCCACAGTGGCGTGCGCCAGTTCTTCCAGCAGAACCCGCCGCCGGGCACCTACATCGCCTTCCTGCGTGACAGCGGCAAGATCGCCCAGGGCCCGCGCGAGCACACCGTGCGTCCGGGCGAGACCCTGGCCATGATCGCCGTGCGCTACCAGGTCAGCGTGGCCAGCCTGCGCAGCACCAACGGCCTTAAAACCGATGAGCTGAAGGTTGGCCAGAACCTCGACGTACCGGCCACCACGCTGGCTGGCCAGCCATGAGCAGCGGCGCTCGCATCGAGCTGCTCAGCCCGCGGCTTGCCAACCAGATCGCCGCAGGCGAGGTGGTCGAACGCCCGGCCTCGGTGATCAAGGAGCTGCTGGAAAACAGCCTCGACTCCGGCGCCCGGCGCATCGACGTCGAGGTGGAGCAGGGCGGGGTCAAGCTGCTGCGGGTGCGCGATGATGGCAGCGGTATCGCTGCCGACGACCTGCCGTTGTCCCTGGCGCGGCACGCCACCAGCAAGATCCGCGACCTGGAAGACCTCGAGCGGGTAATGAGCCTGGGCTTTCGCGGCGAGGCACTGGCGTCGATCAGCTCGGTCGCGCGCCTGACCCTGACCTCGCGCACCCGCGACGCCGACCAGGCCTGGCAGGTTGAAACCGAAGGCCGTGACATGTCCCCGCGGGTGCAGCCGGCAGCGCATCCGGTGGGTACCTCGGTCGAGGTGCGCGACCTGTTCTTCAATACCCCGGCCCGGCGCAAGTTCCTCAAGACCGAAAAAACCGAATTCGACCATCTGCAGGAAGTCATCCGGCGCCTGGCGCTGGCGCGCTTCGACGTGGCCTTTCATTTGCGCCACAACGGCAAGAGCGTCCTCAGCCTGCATGAAGCCCATGACGACACGGCCCGCGCACGGCGCGTGGCCTCGATCTGCGGCCCGGGCTTTCTGGAGCAGGCGCTGCCGATCGAGGTGGAGCGCAATGGCCTGCATCTGTGGGGCTGGGTCGGCCTGCCGACCTTCTCGCGCAGCCAGGCCGACCTGCAGTATTTCTTCGTCAACGGCCGTGCCGTGCGCGACAAGCTGGTCGCCCACGCGGTGCGTCAGGCCTACCGCGACGTGCTGTTCAATGGTCGGCACCCGACCTTCGTGCTGTTTCTGGAGGTCGACCCCACCGGCGTGGACGTGAACGTGCACCCTACCAAGCACGAGGTGCGCTTTCGTGACGGGCGCATGGTGCACGACTTCCTGTACGGCACCCTGCACCGGGCGCTGGCCGATGTGCGCCCGCAGGATCACCAGCCGGGTGCAGCCGCTGCCCCCGAGGTGGAGCGCCCCAGTGGCCTGCAGGCCGGCGAGTTCGGCCCCCAGGGCGAGATGCGCCTGGCCGCCAACCTGCTCGAACAGCCCCCGGCGCAGCCGATGCTGAACACGGCGGGCAGTGGCTCGGGCGCCGGCTACCAGTACCAGTACACCCCACGTCCGGCCCAGGCATTGCCCGCGGCCGAGGCCCAGGGGGTGTATCGCGAATTCTTCGCCCCGCTGCCCGGCAGCGAGCCGGCCAACCTGCCCCAGGGCCAGGGCGATATTCCGCCGCTGGGCTATGCGCTGGCGCAGCTCAAGGGCATCTATATTCTTGCCGAGAACGCCCAGGGCCTGGTGCTGGTGGACATGCATGCGGCCCACGAGCGGATCATGTACGAGCGGCTCAAGGTGGCCATGGCCAGCGAGGGCCTGAGCGGCCAGCCGCTGCTGGTGCCCGAGTCCCTGGCCCTGAGCCAGCGCGAAGCCGACTGCGCAGAAGAACACGCGGCGTGGTTCCAGCGCCTGGGCTTCGAACTGCAGCGCCTGGGCCCGGAAAGCCTGGCGATCCGGCAGATCCCTGCGTTGCTCAAGCAGGCCGAGGCCAATCGCCTGGTGCAGGACGTGCTGGCCGACCTGATGGAATACGGCACCAGTGACCGTATCCAGGCACACCTGAACGAGCTGCTCGGCACCATGGCCTGTCATGGCGCGATTCGCGCCAACCGGCGCCTGGCCCTGCCGGAAATGAACGGCCTGCTGCGCGACATGGAAAACACCGAGCGCAGCGGTCAATGCAACCATGGCCGACCGACCTGGACCCAGATGGGCCTGGACGATCTGGACAAACTGTTCCTGCGCGGTCGCTGATATGGCAGTTCGCAATCCCCCGGCCATCTTCCTGATGGGCCCCACCGCCGCCGGCAAGACCGACCTTGCCATCGAGCTGACCAAGGTGCTGCCGTGCGAGCTGATCAGTGTCGATTCGGCGCTGGTCTACCGCGGCATGGACATCGGCACCGCCAAGCCGTCCAAGGCGTTGCTGGCCGAGCACCCGCACCGGCTGATCGACATCCTCGACCCGGCCCAGAGCTATTCGGCAGCCGATTTTCGCCGCGATGCGCTGCAGGCCATGGCCGAGATCACCGCGCGCGGCAATATCCCGCTGCTGGTGGGCGGCACCATGCTGTATTTCAAGGCGCTGCTCGAAGGCCTGGCCGATATGCCTGCGGCCGATGCGCAGGTGCGTGCCGAGCTTGAAGCCGAGGCTGCACAGCTGGGCTGGCAGGCCTTGCACGCCCAGCTGGCGGCGGTCGACCCCGAATCGGCGGCGCGCATCCACCCCAACGATCCGCAGCGGTTGGTACGGGCGCTGGAGGTGTACCGGGTCAGCGGCATGACGATGACGTCACATCGCGAGCGTCAATCGGCGCAAAGTAGCGTCGCAGGCGCTTCGGGCCAGGAACAATTGCCCTATACTGTCGCCAGCCTGGCAATCGCCCCGCAGGATCGAAAGGTGCTGCACGAGCGAATTGCGCTACGATTTGGGCAAATGCTGGAACAGGGCTTCGTCGACGAGGTCCGATCACTGCGTGCCAGAAGTGACTTGCATGCAGGGCTGCCGTCTATACGGGCAGTCGGTTATCGCCAGGTCTGGGATCACCTTGATGGCAAGTTGAGTGCAGCTGAAATGCAGGAGCGCGGCATCATTGCCACTCGCCAATTGGCGAAGCGGCAGTTTACCTGGTTGCGCAGTTGGGCCGATCTGCACTGGTTGGACAGCCTGGCTTGCGACAATCTGCCACGCACCTTGAAATACCTGGGATCGGTCTCCATATTGGGCTGAGTCCCTGCAATTGCCGTCTACTCTTGGGGGTGGGGCGGCCTGAGCCATCATATTTCTTTGATTTTTTACTATTGATCCTTACAGGAGTGCGGCATATGTCAAAAGGGCATTCGCTACAAGACCCTTACTTGAATACTTTGAGAAAAGAGAAGGTCGGCGTTTCGATCTATCTGGTCAACGGCATCAAGCTGCAGGGCACGATCGAGTCGTTCGACCAGTTCGTGATTCTGCTGAAGAACACCGTCAGCCAGATGGTCTACAAGCACGCGATCTCGACAGTGGTGCCGGTTCGTCCGATTCGTCTGCCAAGCGCAGCCGACGCCGAACAGGGCGACGCTGAGCCAGGTAACGCCTGATAGGAGTCTGCTTTGTTCTTTGAGCGCCACGGTGGTGGTGAACGGGCAATCCTCGTTCACTTGGAAGGTCAGAGCCCTGAGGCGCGCGAAGACCCGCAGGAGTTCCGCGAGCTGGCCCTGTCGGCCGGTGCCGATATTGTCGCGTTCGCCAATGTGGCGCGACACCAGCCTACCGCCAAGTTCCTGATTGGCAGCGGCAAGGTCGAGGAATTTCGCGACCTGGTCAAAGCCGAACAGGCCGATTTGGTCATTTTCAATCACACCCTCACGCCCAGTCAGGAACGTAACCTCGAACGTGTCTTCGAGTGTCGCGTGCTTGACCGCACGGGTCTGATTCTCGACATCTTCGCCCAGCGGGCACGTACCCACGAAGGCAAGCTGCAGGTCGAACTGGCCCAGCTCGAGCACATGAGCACGCGCCTGGTGCGCGGTTGGACTCACCTCGAGCGGCAGAAGGGCGGTATTGGTCTGCGCGGGCCGGGTGAAACCCAGCTCGAAACCGACCGGCGCCTGCTGCGCATACGCCTGCGCCAGATCAAGGGCCGCCTGGAGAAGGTGCGCAGCCAGCGCGAGCAGGCACGGCGCGGGCGCAAGCGCGCGGATATCCCCTCGGTGTCGCTGGTGGGGTACACCAACGCCGGCAAGTCCACTTTGTTCAATGCGCTGACCCAGTCCGAGGTGTATGCGGCCGACCAGCTGTTCGCCACCCTCGACCCGACCCTGCGTCGGCTCGAGCTGGATGACGTCGGGCCGGTGGTGCTGGCCGACACCGTGGGCTTCATCCGTCACCTGCCGCACAAGCTGGTCGAGGCATTTCGGGCTACGCTCGAAGAGTCGAGCAACTCCGACCTGCTGCTGCACGTGATCGACGCCCATGAGCCGGAGCGCATGGAGCAGATCGAGCAGGTCATGGCGGTGCTCGGCGAGATCGGTGCCGAAGGCTTGCCGATCCTCGAGGTGTATAACAAACTCGACCTGCTCGAAGGGGTCGAGCCGCAGATACAGCGTGATGCCGACGGCAAGCCGCAGCGGGTATGGGTATCGGCCCGTGACGGTCGTGGCCTGGAGCTGGTGGGGCAGGCGATTGCAGAACTGCTGGGGGATGACCTGTTCATCGGTACCCTGCGCCTGGAACAGCGTTTCGCGCGGTTGCGCGCGCTGTTCTTCGACCTGGGGGCGGTGCAGAGCGAAGACCATGACGAAGACGGCAACACCCTGCTGGCGGTACGCTTGTCCCGGGTCGAGTTCAATCGCCTGGTAAGCCGCGAGGGGATGAAACCGCTGGAGTTCATCGAGCAACACACTTTGCAATACAAGCCCGACCTCGCGGTCGGGCAGCCGTGACAGGCATTCTGTAGCATTGGACGGCGCGCCGTGGGCGCGTCTTTGCTTTATCAGATGGAGAGCGCTATGGCTTGGAATGAGCCGGGTGGCAACTCGAACAATCAGGATCCTTGGGGTGGGCGCCGTGGTGGCGGCGACAAGAAGGGACCACCGGATCTCGACGAGGCCTTCCGCAAGCTGCAGGATAGCCTGAACGGCATGTTCGGCAGTGGCAAGAAACGGGGCGGCGACAGCGGCTCCGGCAAGGGTGCCGGTTTCGGTCTGCTGGGTATCGGCCTGGCCGTACTGGCGGCCATATGGCTGTACAGCGCCGTGTACGTGGTGGACGAACAGGAGCAGGCCGTGGTGCTGCGCTTCGGCAAATACTACGAAACCGTAGGGCCGGGCCTGAACATCTACTTCCCGCCGATCGATCGCAAGTACATGGAGAACGTCACCCGCGAGCGTGCTTATACCAAGCAGGGCCAGATGCTGACCGAAGACGAGAACATCGTCGAAGTGCCGCTGACCGTGCAGTACAAGATCACCAACCTGCAGGATTTCGTGCTGAACGTCGATCAGCCCGAAGTCAGCCTGCAGCACGCGACCGACAGTGCCCTGCGCCACGTGGTGGGTTCCACCTCGATGGACAAGGTGCTGACCGAAGGTCGTG
This sequence comes from Pseudomonas palmensis, assembly GCF_049942755.1. Lineage (NCBI taxonomy): Bacteria > Pseudomonadati > Pseudomonadota > Gammaproteobacteria > Pseudomonadales > Pseudomonadaceae > Pseudomonas > Pseudomonas palmensis. The sequence continues at coordinate 1,701,296 of NZ_CP187958.1, read as the reverse complement.
AGCAGATGGCCGTGGAAATCAAGGAGCGTCTGCAACGCTTCCTCGACACCTACCGCACCGGTATCACCGTGACCCAGGTCAACGTGCAGAGCGCGGCAGCCCCGCGTGAAGTGCAGGAAGCCTTCGACGACGTGATCCGTGCCCGTGAAGACGAGCAGCGTGCGCGCAACCAGGCCGAGTCCTACGCCAACGGCGTGGTGCCGGAAGCCCGTGGTCAGGCGCAGCGCATCATCGAGGATGCCAACGGCTACCGCGATGAAGTGGTCTCGCGTGCCAAGGGTGAGGCCGACCGCTTCACCAAGCTGGTGGCCGAGTACCGCAAGGCTCCAGAGGTGACCCGTCAGCGTCTGTACCTGGACACCATGCAGGAAGTGTATAGCAACACCAGCAAGGTCCTGGTATCCGGCAAGGACGGTCAGAGCAACCTGCTCTACCTGCCGCTGGACAAGATGATCGACAGCCGCCGCAGTGGCAGCACCCCGGTCACCAGCGTCACGCCGTCGGCCAATGACGCCGCCAACCGTGCCGCCGCAGACCTGCAACAGCAACAGCGCGAGACGCGCTCCAGGGAGAGCCGCTGATGAGCAATAAATCCCTGATCGCCGTGATCGTCGCCGTGGTGCTGGCGATCGTCGCCTGGAACAGCTTCTACATCGTGGCCCAGACCGAACGCGCCGTGCTGCTGCAATTCGGCCGTGTGGTACAGGCCGATGTGCAGCCTGGCCTGCATGTGAAGGTTCCCTACGTCAACCAGGTGCGCAAGTTCGACGCGCGGCTGATGACCCTTGACGCACCGACCCAGCGGTTCCTGACCCTGGAGAAGAAAGCGGTGATGGTCGATGCCTACGCCAAGTGGCGCGTGCAGGACGCCGAGCGTTTCTACACCGCGACTTCGGGCCTCAAGCAGATCGCCGACGAACGTCTGTCGCGCCGTCTGGAAAGCGGCCTGCGCGACCAGTTCGGCAAGCGCACCCTGCATGAGGTGGTATCCGGTGAACGTGACGCGCTGATGGCTGACATCACCGCTTCGCTGAACCGCATGGCCAGCAAGGAGCTGGGCATCGAAGTGGTCGACGTTCGCGTCAAGGCCATCGACCTGCCCAAGGAAGTGAACCGCAGCGTGTTCGAACGCATGAGCACCGAGCGTGAGCGTGAAGCTCGCGAGCACCGCGCCAAGGGTAACGAGCTGGCCGAAGGCATCCGTGCCGACGCCGATCGTCAACGCCGCGTGTTGCTGGCCGAAGCCTATCGCGAGTCGGAAGAAACCCGTGGTGATGGTGATGCCCAGGCAGCAGCCATCTACGCCAAGGCCTATGGCCAGGACCAGGAGTTCTACGCGTTCTATCGCAGCCTGAAGGCCTACCGCGAGAGCTTCGCCGACAAGAGCGACGTGCTGGTGCTGGACCCGAGCAGCGAGTTCTTCCGCTTCATGGGCAAGACCAAACCGTAAGCATGCACACCCCGCCCGGCGGCTAAAACGTCGGGCGGGGTGCCTCCCGCGAGAAAACGGGTGTATGATGCGGCAGCCGGGAAATTCCCGGCTTTTTTGCGTCTGCAAGATCGATTGGCCTTTATCGGGCCCGGGCTTGTGGCGCACTTCAGGTTTTACGAGGGTATCGGTACTGCGGTTTCGCTGGAATCAGCGCTGCCCGTCATTGTGTGCCGATAGCTGCTTCACTCAAGGCTCGCCCGCGGGCAGGCCGCCCGGACCATAGGGGAAATGGCGTAATGGCAACGGTAGACCGCTGGCTGCTGCCAGATGGCATCGAAGAAGTACTGCCACCTGAGGCGGCGCGCATCGAGATCGCGCGTCGTCAGGTGTTGGACCTGTTCCAGAGCTGGGGTTACGAGTTTGTCGTGACCCCGCATATCGAGTACCTGGAATCGCTGCTCACCGGTGCCGGCCAGGACCTGGATCTGCGCACCTTCAAGGTCATCGACCCGCAATCCGGGCGGCAGATGGGCTTTCGGGCCGACATCACGCCACAGGTGGCGCGCATCGACGCGCACACCCTGCGCCGTGAAGGGCCGAGCCGCCTGTGCTATGCCGGCAGCGTGCTGCACGCCTTGCCACGTGCCCTGTCGACCTCGCGCAGCCCGATTCAGCTGGGCGCCGAGCTGTACGGCGATGCCAGCCCGGTCAGCGACGTCGAGGTCATCAGCCTGATGCTGGCCATGCTGCAACTGGCCGACGTGCCGGATGTGCACATGGACCTCGGGCATGTCGGTATCTACCGCGGCCTGGCCCGTGCGGCTGGCCTGTCGGGCGCGGTCGAGCAGCAGTTGTTCGACGCCCTGCAGCGCAAGGCCATCGACGAAGTGATCGAGCTGACCGCCACGCTGCCGGCTGACCTGGCCGGCATGCTGCGTTCGCTGACCGAGCTGTGCGGTGGGCGCGAAGTGCTCGAGCAGGCACGTGTGCGCCTGGGCCGTGCCCCGGCCGCAGTGCTGGCGGCGCTGGATGACCTGATGGCGATCGCCGAGCGCCTCGCCACGCGTTACCCCGAGCTGCCGCTGTATTTCGACCTGGGCGAGTTGCGCGGCTACCACTACCACACCGGTGTGGTGTTTGCCGCCTTCGTGCCAGGCGTCGGCCAGTCGATCGCCCAGGGCGGTCGTTATGACGACATCGGAGCGGACTTTGGCCGGGCACGCCCGGCTACCGGTTTCTCCACGGATTTGAAGACCCTGGTCACACTGGGGCGAGCCGAGGTGGTGTTGCCGTCTGGCGGGATCTGGATGCCCGACAGCAGCGATGCAGCACTTTGGCAGTTGGTCTGCCAATTGCGCAGTGAGGGCCAGCGGGTGGTTCAGGCCTTGCCTGGGCAGCCGCTGACCGCCGCCGTCGAGGCGGATTGCGATCGGCAATTGATTCAGCAAAACGGGCTTTGGCAGGTTCTGCCGCTGGCCATTTGAGATTCCACGCCGGCACGAGCCGGCGCCAAGTTTGCGCGAATGAGGACAAGTGTTATGGGTAAGAATGTCGTAGTCCTGGGCACCCAGTGGGGTGATGAGGGCAAAGGCAAGATCGTCGATCTGCTGACCGAACATGCTGCCGCCGTAGTGCGCTACCAGGGTGGCCACAACGCCGGCCACACCCTGGTGATCGACGGTGAGAAGACCGTGCTGCACCTGATCCCTTCGGGCGTGCTGCGCGAAGGCGTGCAGTGCCTGATCGGCAACGGTGTGGTGGTTGCTCCCGACGCCCTGCTGCGCGAGATCACCAAGCTGGAAGAGAAGGGCGTACCGGTGCGCGAGCGCCTGCGCATCAGCCCGTCCTGCCCGCTGATCCTGTCCTTCCACGTGGCCTTGGACCAGGCCCGCGAAAAGGCCCGTGGCGAGCTGAAGATCGGCACCACCGGTCGCGGCATCGGCCCGGCCTACGAAGACAAGGTTGCGCGTCGTGGCCTGCGTGTGGGCGACCTGCTCAACATGCCACGCTTCGAAGACAAGCTGCGCGAGCTGGTGGACTACCACAACTTCATGCTGGTGGGTTACTACAAAGAGCCGGCCATCGAGTTCGAAAAGACCCTGGCCGAGTGCAAGGAATACGCCGAACTGCTCAAGCCGCTGATGCTGGACGTGACTGCCGAGCTGCACGACCTGCGTCGCGCCGGCAAGGACATCATGTTCGAAGGTGCCCAGGGTTCGCTGCTGGACATCGACCACGGTACCTACCCCTACGTGACCAGCTCCAACACCACCGCCGGTGGCGTTGCGACCGGTTCGGGCGTTGGTCCGATGTTCCTGGACTACATCCTGGGCATCACCAAGGCCTACACCACCCGCGTAGGTTCGGGCCCGTTCCCGACCGAGCTGTTTGACGACGTTGGTGCGCACCTGGCCAAGCAGGGCCACGAATTTGGCGCAACCACCGGCCGTGCCCGTCGTTGCGGCTGGTTCGACGCCGTCATCCTGCGCCGCGCCATCGACGTGAACAGCATCTCGGGCATCTGCCTGACCAAGCTGGACGTGCTCGATGGCCTGGAAACCATCAACATCTGCGTCGGCTACAAGGACGCAGAGGGCAAGGACGTTGCCCCTACCGACGCCGACAGCTACGTGGGCCTGCAGCCTGTGTACGAAGAAGTGCCGGGCTGGAGCGAGTCGACCGTGGGCGCCAAGACCCTGGAAGAACTGCCGGCCAACGCCCGTGCCTACATCAAGCGTGTGGAAGAGCTGATCGGTGCGCCGATCGACATCGTCTCCACCGGCCCGGACCGCAACGAGACCATCGTGCTGCGCCATCCGTTTGCCTGATTCGCTGTAGGCAGTAAAGAACGCCGCTGTCCCTCCGGGTCAGCGGCGTTTTTTTTGGCCAGTTGGTGAAAGGGTCATAAAGGTCAGCCCTGGCTATGAATTTGACCGGTATGCCTGCTGCCCGGCACGGCCTTTGCTGTAAGAATCGTCCTATAAGGTGCCATCACTATAATGGCCCCGCGATACGGAGGGTTCTTGTGTGTCGGCCGTTCTCTCATTGTTACGAAGCCGCCTGTTGCGGCCTGTCTTTGTTGCGTTGGGTATCGCTCTTTTGGTGCAGGTGCTGGTTGCGGTCGCGCTGACGCGGAGCACGGTGACTGCGCTGGAGGCCGATCTGGGTAATCGCCTGGGTGCAGACAGCCAGAAACTGTCGGGTGAACTGGAACAAGCCGGGCGTGAGCTCAGCTCGGGCCTGGACAGCCTTTCGGCCAGTACCCGCCAGCGTTTGTCCGCCGGGCTATCCGCACGCCTTCAGGAGGAGCAGGCGCAACTGCGCGTCACCCTCGAAAAAAGCCTCAAGGAGTCGGCCAATCACATGGCCGAACTGCTGGCATCGGTTGCGCCACGGGCCATCTGGGATGACGACATACCGGCACTGTCGGAGTTTTCCCGGCGCGCCCAGCGCAATGCCAACGTGCTCTTCGTGGTCTACGACGATGCCCAGGGCCAGCACCTGACCCGCTACCTGAACCGGCAGAACCCGATCAACCAGGCCCTGATGGAAAAGGGCCAGGGCGAACGGGCGCTCGACAAGGTGCTGGATGCGGCGCGCAACGACCCGGCGGTGTACATGATCGAAGCCTCGATCAACCCCAACGGCACCGAGATCGGCAAGGTGGTGATGGGCGTCTCCACGGCGTCGGTCGACAACGAGCTCAAGGCGCTGGACGCGCGCTTCTCGGCGCTGATCGCCAGCGGCGACCAGTTGGTCGGCGACAGCCTGGTGGGCGCTGCGGCCGACAGCAACAAGGCCCTGAGCGCCCGCCTGCAGGCGGCCCAGGCCAGTGCTGCGGCGATGCAGGCCAACACCTCGCAGACCGTGCAGCAAGCAGCGGCGACCCTGCGCTGGAACATCGGCCTGGGGCTGGTGGCGGTGGGCTTCGGCGTATTGCTGGTGGTGGCCGTGGTACTCGGCCGGCGCGTGCTGAGCAAGCTGCGCCTGCTGATTGCCGCGCTCAACGACCTGGCGGCCGGCGACGGCGACCTGACCAAGCGCGTGCCGATCGACAGCCGAGACGAGATCGGCGACATGGCTGCAGCGGTCAACCAGTTCGTCGACAAGCTGCAGCCCATCGTGCGCGAAGCGGGCGAGGTGGCGCAGCGCACCGGGGTCGAGATCGGCACCATGGCGCAGAACAACGCGGGCGCCGATGCGGCGGCCGCTTCGCAGCGCGATGAGGTGGCCGAGAGCCTGCGTGCCCTGTCGAGCATGGCCGATGAAGCCCAGGCCGAAAGCCAGGCCATGCAGGCAGCGTTGCAGCAGGTGGTGGACATTCGCCAGGCCACCGACGAGAACAGCCGTACCTCGGCCCAGGTGGCCAAGCTGATCGAAGCGTTGGCCGGGCAGGTGGGGGCGGGCTCCAAGGTGATCGAGCGGCTGGCCGAGCAGAGCCAGCAGATCGAGGTGGTGCTGGAGGTGATCCACGGGATTGCCGAGCAGACCAACCTGCTGGCGCTCAATGCCGCCATCGAGGCGGCGCGGGCTGGCGAGACCGGGCGCGGGTTTGCCGTGGTGGCCGACGAAGTGCGGGCGCTGGCGAGCAAGACCCAGAGCTCGACCGGCGATATCCAGGCGCACATCGGTGCCTTGCAGCAGGGCGCGCGGGAGGCGGTGGCAGCCATCAGCCAGGCCGGGCGTCAGGCCAGCGAAGGCTTGACCGTGCTCAAGGACAACGCGCGCCTGCAGCAGTCGGTGCAGGTGTCGGTGGAGCAGGTGCATGCGGCGATCGGCCTGGCCACCCGGGCGGCCGAGCAGCAGGCGCAGGGGGCGCAGGCGGTGCGTGGGCGGGTCGAGACGATTCATGCCCAGGCCGAGCGTGCAGCGCAGGTGGTGATGCAGACCACGGCCAGCAGCAAGGTGCTGGATGACCTGGCGGCGCAGTTGAAGGCCAGCCTGGGGCAGTTCAGGGCCTGAGATAGTGTCGTTTGTATCGCGGGTCAAGCCCGCTCCCACAAGGGCCTCATCGATCCTTATGGGAGCGGGCTTGACCCGCGATACCTTTCAGGCGCGGTTCAGGTACATCCGCGTCGTCAGCAGGTACACCGGCAACCCCGACACCACAATCAACAGCGCCGCATAGGGCGCCGCCGCCGCGAATTCGACGTTGGCGGTATGCGCCCACACTTCGGTCGCCAGCGTGGTCATGCCGGTGGGGCTGAGCAGCAGGGTGGCGGTCAGCTCCTTCATCGCATCCAGGAACACCAGCGCAAACGCTGCCGCCAGGGCCGGGAAGATGATCGGCAGGGTCACCTTGCAGAACGCCTTGAACGGCGTCGCGCCCAGGGTGCGCGCCGCCTCTTCCAGCTGTGGTGCGGCCTTGGTCAGCGCGGTACGCATCGGCGCCTGCGCCAGCGGCAAGAACAGCAGCGCATAGGCCAGCAACAGCAGGCCGGTGGTCTGGTACAGCGCCGGCACATAGTGCAGGGCGAAATACACCAGGGTCAGCGCAATCACAAGCCCCGGCAGCGCGTGCAGCAAGTAGGGCAGGCGCTCGGCCCAGATCGCCAGGCGGCCCTTGTAGCGCACCACCAGAAAGCTCACCGGTAACGCCAGCAGCAGGCTCACCCCCGCGCCACCCAGTGCCAGCGACAGCGACGAGAACAGCGCCCGGCTGATGTCGGCCACCGGGAAGGCCGCCGACGATCCCACGCTCAGCCAGTAGCCCAGCATGCCCAGCGGGATGCCGCTGCCCAGCACTGCCAGCAGCAGGCAGCTCAACTGCCCCAGTACGCTCCAGCCACCCAGGCGGATCGGCTTGGCGCGGCGTGCCACGCCCTGGCCGATGCGCACGTGCCGCGCCTTGCCGCGTACCCGCAGCTCGAACCACAGCAGCAACAGGCACATGAACAGCAGCACCGCCGAGAGCATCGCCGCATTGGCGTTGCTGAACTCCAGCTCGAACTGCTGGTAGATCGCGGTGGTGAAGGTCTGCAGGCCCAGGATCGACAGCGCGCCGAATTCCACCAGCATGTGCAAGGCAATCAGCAGGCTGCCGCCCAGGATCGACGGCCACAGCAGCGGCAGGGTGACCCGGCGGAACACACCCCAGCGGTTGTAGCCCAGGGTGCGGGCCGATTCTTCAAGCGAGGTGTCGAGGTTGCGCAGGGTCGCGGCCACCGGCAGGAACACCAGTGGATACTTGGACAGCGCCATCACCAGGATCGCCCCGCCCAGCCCCTCGAAGCGCGGGCTCAGCGAGACCCAAGTGAAGCCGCTGACGAACGCCGGCACGGCAAACGGCAGGCACAGGATCACGCCCCACAAACGCCGCCCGCGCAGGTCGCTGCGCTCCAGCAGCCAGGCCAGGGCCAGGCCGACCACGGCGCAGGCCACGGTCACCCCGGCCATCAGCAGCAGGGTGTTCTTCATCAGGCCCCAGACGAAGGGCCGCCACAGCAGGTACAACGCCTCGCGCCAGCCGGCCTGCCAGGCCTTGAGGCCCACGTACAGCAACGGCAGCAGGCTCAGGCCCACCAGCAGCAGCACCGGTAGCACCACCCAGATCGAGGGGCGCTTGCGGCGCGGAACATAACGCGCCACAGACGGCGCAGGCAGCACGGCTTCCATCAGAGCAGGCCGACCTCGCGCTCAAGTTCCAGGGCTTCCTCGGCATTGCCCAGGTCGGCCGGGGTGATCTTCGGCGGGCGCAGGTCTTCGAACGGCTTCAGGCCCTGGTCCGAGACCATGCCCTTGTGCAGCGGATACTCGGCGGTGGTCTGGGTGATCACGCGCTGGCCTTCTTCGCTGGCCATCCAGGCGAGCAGGGCCTGGGCTTCCTTGGGGTGCTTGCTGGCCTTGACCGCCGCGGCGCTGGAGATGGTCACCAGGCCACCGACGTCGCCGTCGGCCAGGTAGTAGAGCTTGGAGTCCAGTTGGCCGCGCTCTTTCTTGAGGGCGTACCAGTAGTAGTTGTTCACCAGTACGGCAGCCACTTCGCCGTTTTCCACGGCCTTGAGGGCAACCATGTTGTTGGTGTAGGTCTTGCCGAAGGCCTTGAGGCCGGTCAGCCATTCTTCGGCCGCTTCACGCCCGTGCAGCTTGAGGATGGCCACGGCCTGTTCCTGGAACGCGCCGCTGGTGGGCACGAAGCCGACCTTGCCGTCCCACTCGGGGTCGGCGAAGTCCATCACCGATTGGGGCAGGTCTTTTTCGTCGATCACCTTGGGGTTGAAGGCCACCACGCGGGTGCGAGCGGTCACGCCCATCCAGGTGCCGTTGCTGGCCACGTATTCCTTGGGCAGCACTTGCAGGGTCGAATCGTCGATCTTGGCCAGCAGGCCTTTCTCGCCCAGGTTGTTCAGCGGCGGCGATTCTTCGGTATAGATGACGTCGGCCGGGGAGCGTGCGCCTTCTTCCTCGATCTGGCTGGCCAGCTGGTTGCTGCTGCCCTTGCGGATATTGATGTGAATGCCGGTCTTGGCCTCGTAGGCCTTGGCGATGGCTTCGCCGATTTCCTTGTGCTGGCCGTTGTACAGGGTCAGCGTCACAGGGTCGGCGGCCATGGCGGCGGGTGCTGCGAGCACCAGGCTGAACACGGAAACGGCCAGGCCGCGCAAAATCGGGTTGATGCGGATCGTCATGCGGGTGGTTCCTCGCTTGCGGGCTACAAATCTTGAAACAATGATAAACGATATAGTTTCTCAAGTACGCCCGTGAGGAAAAATTCATGAGCTGACTATCGGTTAACTCACTTGATTTTTTGGGCGGGGCGGGGTGGCAACGCAGCGTCCGAATGGGCGGCAGTGGGGTGAGCTCGAATCGCAGGCATAAAAAAACCCGCTTTCGCGGGTTTCTCTAGAATATGGTGCCCAGAAGAAGACTCGAACTTCCACGACCGTAAGGTCACCAGCACCTGAAGCTGGCGTGTCTACCAATTTCACCATCTGGGCAAAGTTGAAGCATTGAAACATGAAACGGTGTAGCGTGTGTTGCGTAAATTCCAGACAGGCAAGCTAATCTGAAACTTGAAAATTGGTGCCCAGAAGAAGACTCGAACTTCCACGACCGTAAGGTCACCAGCACCTGAAGCTGGCGTGTCTACCAATTTCACCATCTGGGCATATCGTCGAGGCTTCATGATGCTTCACATCGCGCCGCTTCTCAACTATAACGACGCTGTCCGTCGTTGTGGTGCGCACTATACGGATGCCCTCGAAGGCTGTAAAGCCCCGTTCAGAAAAAATCTCAAAAATTTCAAGTCGTTGTTCCTTGGGCTGTTTTGGCATCACTCAAGGGCCCTGACGGGGCTGTCAAAGCCTCGGATTTCCGGTTTCAATACGGCTATGCCAAACTAACCCTATATAGACAAGGTGAACCCCTACTAATGGCCGATTGGCAGACCCTCGATCCCGAGGCCGCTCGTGAAGCGGAAAAATACGAAAACCCCATTCCTAGCCGTGAGCTGATCCTCCAGCGCCTTGACGAGCGCGGCTCTCCCGCCGCCCGCGAGCAACTGGTGGAAGAGTTCGGCCTGCAGACCGAGGACCAGATCGAGGCCTTGCGTCGCCGCCTGCGCGCCATGGAGCGCGACGGCCAGCTGATCTACACCCGGCGCGGCACCTATGCCCCGGTAGACAAGCTGGACCTGATCCTGGGTCGCATCTCGGGCCACCGCGACGGTTTCGGTTTTCTCGTCCCCGACGATGGCAGCGACGACCTGTTCCTGAGCCCGGCGCAGATGCGCCTGGTGTTCGATGGCGACCGAGCGCTGGCGCGCGTGTCCGGGCTTGACCGGCGCGGCCGGCGTGAAGGCGTGGTGGTCGAAGTGATCTCCCGTGCCCACGAAAGCATCGTGGGGCGCTACTTCGAGGAAGGCGGGGTGGGCTTCGTGACCCCCGACAACCCCAAGGTCCAGCAGGAAGTGCTGGTGACCCCGGGCCGCAATGCAGGCGCCAAGGTCGGCCAGTTCGTCGAGGTGAAGATCACCCACTGGCCGACCCAGCGCTTCCAGCCGCAGGGCGATATCGTCGAAGTGATCGGCAACTACATGGCGCCGGGCATGGAAATCGACGTGGCGCTGCGCAGCTACGACATTCCCCATGTATGGCCCGAGGCGGTCATCAAGGAAGCGCGCAAGCTCAAGCCTGAAGTCGAAGAGAAGGACAAGGAACACCGCATCGACCTGCGTCACCTGCCGTTCGTCACCATCGACGGCGAAGACGCACGTGACTTCGACGATGCCGTGTACTGCGAAAGCCTGGGCAAGCTGCGCCTGTTCTCCGGTGGCTGGCGCCTGTTCGTGGCGATTGCCGACGTGTCCAGCTACGTGCGCCTGGGCTCTGCCCTGGACAACGAAGCCCAGGTGCGCGGCAACTCGGTGTACTTCCCCGAGCGGGTGATCCCGATGCTGCCCGAGGAGCTTTCCAACGGCCTGTGCTCGCTGAACCCGAACGTCGACCGGCTGGCGATGGTCTGTGAAATGACCATCAACAAGTCCGGCCAGATGGTCGATTACCAGTTCTACGAAGCGGTCATCCACTCCCACGCGCGCCTGACCTACAACAAGGTCAGCAGCATGCTCGAACATGCCCGTACCCGTGAAGGCAAGGCGCTGCGCGAGCAGTACAGCCACGTGGTGCCGGACCTCAAGCAGCTGTATGCGCTGTACAAGGTGTTGCTGGCGGCCCGTCACACCCGTGGCGCGATCGACTTCGAAACCCAGGAAACCCGCATCATCTTCGGTGCCGAGCGCAAGATCGCGGAAATTCGCCCGACCGTGCGCAACGATGCGCACAAGTTGATCGAAGAATGCATGCTCGCGGCCAACGTGGCGACGGCCGAGTTCCTCAAGAAGCACGAGATCCCTGCGTTGTACCGCGTGCACGACGGTCCGCCGCCGGAGCGCCTGGAAAAACTGCGCGCCTTCCTCGGCGAGCTGGGGCTTTCGCTGCACAAGGGCAAGGATGGTCCGTCGCCCAAGGACTACCAGGCGCTGCTGTCGCAGATCGCCGGTCGCCCTGACTTCCACCTGATCCAGACCGTGATGCTGCGCTCGCTGAGCCAGGCGGTGTACAGCGCCGACAACAACGGCCACTTCGGCCTGAACTACGAGGCGTACACCCACTTCACCTCGCCGATCCGGCGTTACCCCGACCTGCTGACCCACCGTGCCATCCGCAGCGTGATCCGTTCGCGCCAGGAAACCCCGCACGTCAAGCGGGCCGGCGCGATGAGCATTCCCAAGGCGCGCATCTACCCGTACGACGAGGCGGCCCTGGAGCAGCTGGGCGAGCAGTGCTCGATGAGCGAGCGACGCGCCGACGAAGCCACCCGCGACGTGACCAACTGGCTCAAGTGCGAGTACATGAAGGATCGCGTGGGCGAAAGCTTCCCGGGTGTGATCACCGCGGTGACCGGTTTCGGCCTGTTCATCGAACTGACCGACATCTACGTCGAAGGCATGGTGCACGTCAGTGCCTTGCCGGGTGACTACTACCACTTCGACCCGGTACACCACCGCCTGGCGGGCGAGCGCACCGGTCGCAGCTTCCGCCTGGGCGACACGGTCGAAGTGCGCGTGATGCGCGTGGACCTCGAACAGCGCAAGATCGATTTCGAGATGGCCGAAAACACCCTGAATGCGCCGATCGGTCGCAAGCAGCGTGGTGCCGAGCCTGCCGCCAAGGGCAAGACGGGCGCTGCCCCGGCCAAGTCCAATGGTGCCGCCAAGCCCTACAGCGCGCCGGCCAAGGCCGCCAAGGTCGAAGCGGCGCCGGCCGAGCCGCCGCGCCGCAGCCGCAAGAACGAAACCTCCGAAGCCTATTTCCCGGCCGACGCCGCAGCCAAGAACGCCGAAGTGCGCAAGAGCCGGGAAATGAAGAAGGCGTTGCTGTCCGATGCCAAGAACGCCGTGGGCAAGCCTGCGGCCAAGGGCTCGAAGACGTCTTCGGAGAAACCGAGCAAGCACCGCAAGGGGCCGCCAAAAGCCGGTTCCGCTTCACGTAAACCCAAGGGCAAGTCATGAGTCAGCTGGAAAAGATCTACGGTGTGCATGCGGTGGAGGCCTTGTTGCGCCACCACCCCAAGCGGGTCAAGCAGATCTGGCTGGCCGACAGCCGCAGCGAGCCGCGCGTGCAGGCCCTGCTGGAGCTGGCCGCACAGAACCGAGTGACGGTCGGCCAGGCTGAACGCCGCGAGATGGACGCCTGGGTCGAGGGCGTGCACCAGGGCGTGGTCGCCGAGGTCAGCCCGAGCCAGGTGTGGGGCGAGGCGATGCTCGAAGAGCTGCTGGACCGTACCGAAGGCGCGCCGCTGATTCTGGTGCTGGACGGTGTGACCGACCCGCACAACCTGGGCGCCTGCCTGCGCACCGCCGATGCGGCCGGTGCGCTGGCAGTGGTGGTGCCCAAGGACAAGTCGGCGACCCTGACCCCGGCGGTACGCAAGGTGGCGTGTGGCGCTGCCGAGGTGATCCCGCTGGTGGCCGTGACCAACCTGGCGCGTACCCTGGAGAAGCTCCAGCAGCGCGGCCTGTGGGTGGTGGGAACGGCGGGGGAGGCCGAACAGGAGCTGTATCAGCAGGACCTGACCGGCCCGACCATCCTGATCATGGGCGCCGAGGGCAAGGGCATGCGCCGCCTGACCCGCGAGCACTGCGATTTTCTGGTGAAGCTGCCGATGGCCGGCAGCGTCAGCAGCCTGAACGTGTCTGTGGCCACGGGCGTGTGTCTGTTCGAGGCGGTGCGTCAGCGTCAGGCCAAGCGCAAGGCCTGATAAGGCGTTGCTACTTTCGCGGGTCAAGCCCGCTCCCACAGGGCTTTCGGTGGCCTGTGTGGGGGCGGGCTTGGCCCGCGATGCTTTTAAAGCTGTTCAAATAATCACCAATTGCCTTGCGTGCGCCCCGGCGCTTCTCTACAATTGCGCCCCTTGCCCCGCTGGCAGGCGCGCATGCGCCCACGGCACAAGGCAAGACAAACAGTGTCATTCACTCCTTGTCTGACCACCCTGGTGGCAGACTACAACCCGTAAGGAGCATTCATGCGTCATTACGAAATCATCTTTCTGGTCCACCCTGACCAGAGCGAGCAAGTCGGCGGCATGGTTGAGCGTTACACCAAGCTGATCGAAGAAGACGGCGGCAAGATCCACCGTCTGGAAGACTGGGGCCGTCGTCAACTGGCCTATGCAATCAACAATGTTCACAAGGCTCACTACGTGATGCTGAACGTTGAGTGCACCGGCAAGGCCCTGGCCGAGCTGGAAGACAACTTCCGCTACAACGATGCCGTGATCCGTAACCTGGTCATCCGTCGCGACGAAGCCGTTACCGGCCAGTCCGAGATGCTCAAGGCTGAAGAAAACCGCAGTGAGCGCCGTGAGCGTCGCGACCGTCCTGAGCACGCTGACAACGCCGAAGGCGATGACAGCGACAACAGCGACAACAGCGATAACGCTGACGAGTAATCCACGGACCTTTTGAGGAGCCTATTACATGGCACGTTTCTTCCGTCGTCGTAAATTCTGCCGCTTCACTGCTGAAGAAGTGAAAGAGATCGATTACAAAGATCTCAACACCCTGAAAGCTTATGTATCCGAAACCGGCAAGATCGTTCCAAGCCGTATCACCGGTACCAAAGCTCGTTATCAGCGTCAGCTGGCTACCGCTATCAAGCGCGCCCGCTTCCTGGCCCTGCTGGCCTACACCGACAGCCACGGCCGCTGAGACCGGGTCGTCGACAGGTAGCAAGGGATAAAGTGCATGCGAGCGTTAGCTGATTTCATCATGCGCGGTCGCGTGCAGGCCACTCTGGTAGTGGTCGGTTGTGCGGCATTGCCGCTGTTGTTCTGGTTGAGTGCCGCCGCCGGGAGCCTGGTGTTCCTGCGGCGCGGTTTCAAGGACGCCTCCGGGATCCTCGCCTGGGCATTGCTGCCCGCGCTGGTCTGGTGGTTCTTCGGTGAACCGCGCACCTTGATGGTGTTGCTGGGAACCTTCGGTCTGGCTGCGTTGCTACGCGCCGGACAGTCCTGGAGCCGGGTGCTGTTGTTCAGCATCGCCTGGGGCCTGGTGTATGGCGTCATCCTGGGTTCGGTGTTCCGCGAACCGATCGAAGCGCTGGCGCAGGTGCTTGAAAAAGCCCTGCCGCAGATGCTCGACGGTCTCTACCAGCAGTTGACGGTAGAAGAGCGGGCCCGCCTGGGGAGCGTGATCGCACCGGTGCTTACCGGCCTGATTGCGGCATTGCTGCAGGCAGTCAGTCTGCTGGCCCTGATGTTGGGTCGCTACTGGCAAGCCGCGTTGTACAACCCGGGAGGCTTTGGCAGCGAGTTTCGCGCCATACGGCTCCCGCTGGTACCGGCGCTGTTGCTGCTGGTGTGCATGCTGATAGCGCCGAATTTCGGCAGCGAACTGGCGATGTTGACACCGTTGTGCAGCGTACCGCTGGTGTTCGCCGGGCTGGCCCTGATTCACGGGCTGGTCGCGCAGAAGCGCCTGGCCAGGTTCTGGCTGGTGGGGATGTACGTGACGCTGGTGCTGTTCATGCAGCTGATTTATCCGTTGCTCGTGGTTCTGGCCATTGTCGACAGCCTGATTGATTTTCGCGGTCGTTCTGCATCGAAAGATGCCGGTGACGCGAACGGTGAAGGTTAAAAGTTAAGAGGTTTATACCTAATGGAACTGATCCTGCTGGAAAAAGTCGCCAACCTGGGCAACCTGGGCGACAAGGTAAATGTTAAGGCCGGTTACGGTCGTAACTTCCTGCTGCCATTCGGCAAGGCTACCGCTGCGACCGCTGCCAACCTGGCTGCGTTCGAAGAGCGTCGCGCCGAGCTGGAAAAACTGGCTGCTGACAAGAAAGCTTCGGCTGAAACCCGCGCTGCCCAACTGGCCGAGCTGGAAGTGACCATCACTGCCACCGCCGGTGACGAAGGCAAGCTGTTCGGTTCGATCGGCACCCACGACATCGCTGACGCCCTGACCGCCTCCGGCGTTGAAGTGGCCAAGTCTGAAGTGCGTCTGCCGAACGGCACCATCCGCAACGTTGGCGAATTCGACGTAGCCGTGCACCTGCACAGCGACGTAGAAGCCACCGTTCGCGTGGTTGTCGTCGCAGCCTAAGCTGGACCAATCGACTGGCACCCTGGGTGCCAGCCGGTTAACATCGGGCACGATCCTGCATTGCAGGTCGTGCCCTTTGTCTTTTTCAACACCCTGATTCCCAAGTGGCCATGAACGAGATAACCGCCCCCGAGCAATATGATCTGCAAACCGCTGCCCTGAAGGTGCCGCCGCATTCCATCGAGGCCGAACAGGCCGTACTCGGTGGCCTGATGCTGGACAACAACGCCTGGGAGCGCGTGCTCGATCAAGTCTCCGACGGCGACTTCTACCGGCATGACCATCGCCTGATCTTCCGCGCCATCTACAAGCTCGCCGACCTCAACACCCCGTTCGACGTGGTGACGCTGCACGAGCAGCTCGACAAGGAAGGCCTGAGCTCCCAGGTCGGTGGCCTGGGTTACCTGGGCGAGCTGGCCAAGAACACCCCGTCGGTGGCCAACATCAAGGCCTATGCGCAGATCATTCGCGAGCGCGCCACACTGCGCCAGCTGATCAGTATCAGCAGCGAGATCGCCGACAGCGCGTTCAACCCCCAGGGCCGCAACGCCGCCGAGATCCTCGACGAGGCCGAACGGCAGATCTTCCAGATCGCCGAAGCACGGCCCAAGACCGGTGGCCCGGTAGGGGTCAACGAACTGCTGACCAAGGCCATCGACCGCATCGACACGCTGTTCAACTCCGACAGCGCCATCACCGGTATTTCCACCGGCTACACCGACCTGGACGAGAAGACCAGCGGCCTGCAACCGGCCGACCTGATCATCGTGGCCGGCCGTCCGTCGATGGGTAAGACCACCTTCGCCATGAACCTGGTGGAGAACGCCGTGTTGCGCAGCGACAAGGCGGTGCTGGTGTACTCCCTGGAGATGCCAGGCGAATCGCTGATCATGCGTATGCTCTCCTCGCTGGGGCGCATCGACCAGACCAAGGTGCGTTCCGGCCAGCTGGACGACGACGACTGGCCGCGCCTGACTTCGGCGGTCAACCTGCTCAATGACCGCAAGCTGTTCATCGACGACACCGCCGGCATCAGCCCGTCGGAAATGCGCGCACGTACCCGGCGCCTGGTGCGTGAGCATGGCGAGATCGCCATGATCATGATCGACTACCTGCAACTGATGCAGATCCCGGGCTCCAGCGGTGACAACCGTACCAACGAGATTTCCGAGATCTCGCGCTCGCTCAAGGCCCTGGCCAAGGAATTCAACTGCCCGGTCATCGCCCTGTCGCAGCTCAACCGCTCCCTCGAGCAGCGCCCCAACAAGCGCCCGGTGAACTCCGACTTGCGTGAATCGGGTGCGATCGAGCAGGACGCCGACGTGATCATGTTCGTGTACCGCGACGAGGTGTACCACCCCGAGACCGAGCACAAGGGCATCGCCGAGATCATCATCGGCAAGCAGCGTAACGGCCCCATCGGCTTCGTGCGCCTGGCGTTCATCGGCAAGTACACGCGCTTCGAGAACCTGGCACCGGGCAGCTACAACTTCGACGACGACGAATAAGGTGCCGATGGCCAATTCCGACTTCTGACGTCGGAATTGGTCAAAATTTGTGCTATATTCCGCGCCCGCGATTTCCCTGATACCAAGAACCGGTCACTGACATGCAAGCAGCCAAACCACTTTTCGACTATCCCAAGTACTGGGCCGAATGCTTCGGGCCAGCGCCATTCCTGCCGATGAGCAGGGAGGAGATGGATCAGCTCGGCTGGGATTCCTGCGACATCATCATCGTGACCGGTGACGCCTACGTCGACCACCCGTCGTTCGGCATGGCCATCATCGGCCGGCTGCTCGAAGCCCAGGGCTTCCGGGTGGGCATCATTGCCCAGCCGAACTGGCAGAGCAAAGACGACTTCATGAAGCTGGGCGAGCCGAACCTGTTCTTCGGTGTCGCGGCCGGCAACATGGACTCGATGATCAACCGCTACACCGCCGACAAGAAGATCCGCTCGGACGACGCCTACACCCCGGGCGGCCTGGCCGGCAAGCGCCCCGACCGTGCCAGCCTGGTCTACAGCCAGCGCTGCAAGGAAGCCTACAAGCACGTGCCGATCGTGCTGGGTGGCATCGAGGCCTCGCTGCGCCGCATCGCGCACTACGACTACTGGCAGGACAAGGTGCGGCACTCGATCCTGATCGACGCCTGCGCCGACATCCTGCTGTACGGCAACGCCGAACGCGCGATCGTCGAAGTCGCCCAGCGCCTGTCCTACGGCCACAAGATCGAAGACATCACCGACATCCGCGGTACCGCCTTCGTGCGCCGCGACACCCCGCAGGGCTGGTACGAAGTGGACTCCACGCGTATCGACCGGCCGGGCAAGGTCGACAAGATCATCAACCCGTACGTGAACACCCAGGACACCCAGGCCTGCGCCATCGAGCAGGAGAAGGGCCCGGTCGAGGACCCGCAGGAAGCCAAGGTGGTGCAGATTCTGGCCAGCCCGCGCATGACCCGCGACAAGACCGTGATCCGCCTGCCGTCCTACGAGAAGGTGCGCAGCGATGCGGTGCTTTACGCCCACGCCAACCGCGTGCTGCACCTGGAAACCAACCCGGGCAACGCCCGTGCGCTGGTGCAGAAGCACGGCGAGGTGGACGTGTGGTTCAACCCGCCGCCCATCCCGATGACCACCGAAGAGATGGACTACGTGTTCGGCATGCCCTATGCGCGCGTCCCGCACCCGGCGTATGGCAAGGAGAAGATCCCGGCCTACGACATGATCCGCTTCTCGGTGAACATCATGCGTGGCTGCTTCGGTGGCTGCACCTTCTGCTCGATCACCGAGCACGAAGGCCGCATCATCCAGAACCGTTCCCACGACTCGATCATTCGCGAGATCGAAGAAATCCGCGACAAGGTGCCGGGCTTTACCGGGGTCATCTCCGACCTGGGCGGGCCGACCGCCAACATGTACCGCATTGCCTGCAAGAGCCCGGAAATCGAATCTGCGTGCCGCAAGCCGTCGTGCGTGTTCCCCGGCATCTGCCCCAACCTGAACACCGACCACTCGGCGCTGATCCAGCTGTACCGCAGTGCGCGTGACCTGCCGGGGGTGAAGAAGATCCTGATCGCCTCGGGCCTGCGCTACGACCTGGCAGTCGAGTCGCCGGAGTACGTCAAGGAGCTGGTCACCCACCACGTGGGCGGCTACCTCAAGATTGCCCCGGAGCATACCGAGGAAGGCCCGCTGAACCAGATGATGAAGCCTGGTATCGGCAGCTACGATCGCTTCAAGCGCATGTTCGAGAAGTACTCCAAGGAGGCGGGCAAGGAGCAGTACCTGATCCCGTACTTCATCGCGGCGCACCCGGGCACTACCGACGAAGACATGATGAACCTGGCCCTGTGGCTCAAGGGCAATGGCTTTCGCGCCGACCAGGTGCAGGCGTTCTACCCGTCGCCGATGGCCTCGGCCACTGCCATGTACCACTCGGGCAAGAACCCGCTGCGCAAGGTCACCTACAAGAGCGACGCGGTGACCATCGTCAAGAGCGAGGAGCAGCGCCGGCTGCACAAGGCGTTCCTGCGGTATCACGACCCCAAGGGCTGGCCGATGCTGCGCGAAGCCCTGCAGCGCATGGGGCGTGCCGACCTGATCGGGCCGGCCAAGCACCAGTTGATCCCGCTGCACCAGCCGGCGACCGACAGCTACCAGAGTGCGCGGCGCAAGAACTCGACGCCGGCGGGCAGCCACAAGGTGGCCAAGGAAACCAAGATCCTGACCCAGCACACCGGCTTGCCGCCGCGTGCCAGCGACGGTGCCAAGCCGTGGGACAAGCGCGAGCAGGCCAAGGCGGCCGCCTTTGCGCGTAACCAGGAAGCGGCCAAGGCACGCAAGGACGCCGCCAAGGGTGGCAAGGGCAAGGGCAAGAAGACCCGCGAGCCGGTGTTGCCACGCTGATACGCGTCGCGGCCATCGCGGGTCAAGCCCGCTCCCACAGGTACAGTGCAGATCCGTAGGCCACTGACTATCCTGTGGGAGCGGGCTTGACCCGCGATGAGGCCCGCAAGGCCACATCCATCCTTCTCCCCATCCCCGCCACACGCTACCCTGCATCACCTGCCGTCACCGAGCACGCCCATGGCTGACCCGCTGGCCTCACCAAGCCCTGCCTCCTACCACGAGATGTTCGCGGCGGATGGCAGCGTGCGCCCGCATTGGCAGCGCCTGCACCAGCACCTGCAACGCAGCGGCCCCACCCAGCTGGCCCAGCGCCAGGCCCAACTGGCGCGCCATCTGCAGGAAAACGGCGTCACCTACAACATCTACGCCGACCCCGACGGCACCGATCGCCCGTGGGAGCTGGACCTGCTGCCGCAGCTGATCCCCGCGCAGGAGTGGCAGGCGCTGGCGGCGGGCATCGCCCAGCGCGCGCACCTGCTCAACGCGGTACTGGCCGACATCTATGGCCCGCAGCGCCTGATCGGCGAAGGCCTGCTGCCGTCCGAGCTGGTGTTCGGCCACAACAATTTTCTCTGGCCGTGCCAGGGCATCACACCGCCCGGCTCGACCTTCCTGCATGTGTACGCTGCCGACCTTGCCCGTGGCCCCGATGGGCGCTGGTGGGTCACCGCCGACCGCACCCAGGCGCCCTCCGGGGCCGGCTTCGCGCTGGAGAACCGCACGCTGGTCACGCGCACCCTGCCGGACCTGTACCGCGACCTGCACGTGCAGCACCTGGCCGGCTTCTTTCGCAACCTGCAACAGAGCCTGCTGCGCCTGGCACCCAGCGGCCAGGAACCGCCACTGGTGGTACTGCTGACCCCGGGGCGCTTCAACGAAAGCTATTTCGAGCACCTGTTCCTCGCCCGCCAGCTGGGTTACCCACTGGTCGAAGGCAGCGACCTGACCGTGCGCGATGCCACGGTTTACCTCAAGACCCTGGGCGGGCTGCGCCGGGTGCACGCGATCATGCGCCGCCTGGACGACGATTTCTGCGACCCGCTGGAACTGCGTACCGACTCGGCCCTCGGCGTGCCCGGCCTGCTCGACGCGGTACGCCAGGGCCGCGTGCTGGTGGCCAATGCGCTGGGCAGCGGGGTGCTCGAATCTCCCGGCCTGCTCGGCTTTCTGCCGGCCATCAACCAGCACCTGTTCGGCGAGGCCCTGAGCCTGCCGTCGATCGCCACCTGGTGGTGCGGCGAGCCGCCTGCGCTGGAGCAGGCCCTGGCCAGGCTGCCGGAGCTGCTGATCAAGCCGGCGTTCCCCTCGCAGAGTTTCGCTGCGCTGTTCGGGCGCGACCTGGACGAGGCGGCGCGCGATGCCTTGGCCGGGCGCATCCGTGCACGCCCGTATGCCTACGTGGCACAGGAACTGGCGCAGTTGTCCCAGGCGCCGGTATGGCAGGGCACGCTGCAGGCGCGGCCGATCGGCATGCGGGTATATGCGGTGGCCACCGCCGATGGCTACCGGGTGCTGCCCGGCGGCTTGACCCGGGTGGCCGCCCTGGCCGATGCCGAGGTGGTGTCGATGCAGCGCGGCGGGGCCAGCAAGGACACCTGGGTACTCGGCGAGGCGGCCCCGGTCGGCGAACAGTGGCAGGCCAGCCGCACCCTTGGCGTGGCCGATCTGATCCGCCAGGACCCGTACCTGCCGTCGCGGGTCGTGGAAAACCTGTTCTGGTTCGGCCGCTATTGCGAGCGCTGCGACACCAGCGCGCGCCTGCTGCGCATCCTGCTCAGCCGCTACCTGGATGGCGAACATCCGTCCACCTGGCAGGCGGCGGTGGCCCTGGCCGAAGAGCTTGAGCTGCTGCCCCCCGAGGGCACCCTGGCCGAGCGCCTGCGCGCCGCCTTGCTCGATGCCGACTGGGCGTTCAGCCTGCGCGCCAACCTGCAGCGCCTGCAATGGACCGCCGCCCAGGTGCGCGGCAAGCTCTCGCGGGAGAACTGGCAGGCGCTGGTGGAGTTGCAGCACGAAGCCCAGGCGCTGGGTGGGCAGACGGCGGACTTCGGCGAGCTGCTGGATTTTCTCAACCGCCTGGTGATGTCGCTGGCGGCGCTGTCCGGCTTTGCCCTGGACGACATGACCCGCGATGAAGGCTGGCGCTTTCTGATGATCGGGCGGCGCATCGAGCGCCTGCAGGGCTTGAGCCTGAGCCTGGCCAGTTTTCTGCGCGGCCCCGGCGCCTTCGACCAGGCGGGCCTGGAATGGCTGCTTGAACTGGGCAACAGCAGCATCACCTACCGCTCGCGCTACCTGGCGGTGGCGCAGTTGATTCCGGTGCTGGACCTGCTCCTGCTCGACCAGCAGAACCCCCATGCGGTGCTGTTCCAGCTCAAGCTGCTGGTGCGTGCCCTGGAGCGATCCAGCGATGAGTTCGGCAGCCCGCCAGACCCGACCCTGGCCCTGCTGGCCGAGCGCCTGTACCACTTCGACCTGGGCAGCCTGGAGCACGCGCTGTTCGGCAAGGCCAGCGTGCGCGCGGTGCTCGATGGCCTGGCCGAGTTGCTGGGCGAGATCGCCAAGGCCAGCCTGCAGGCCTCCGAGCGACTGGCGCTGCGCCACTTCGTGCATGTCGATGACATCAGCCAGCAGACGGTGTCGGCCTGATGAGCGCGCGCTACCAGGTACTGCACGACACCCATTACCGCTATGACAGCCCGGTGTCCCTGGCCCAGCAACTGGTGCATCTGTGGCCACGGGCCTGTGCCTGGCAGCAGTGCGAAGACCGGCAATTGCAGGTCGACCCGCTGCCGACCCGGCGGCGCGACGAGCTCGACGGCTTCGGCAACCCGCTGACCCGGCTGGCGCTGGAGCGCCAGCATGATCAACTGCGCGTGGTGACGCGGGTGCAGGTGAACGTGCTGTCGCGCGCCGCGCCGGTGCTGGCTGCCTCGCCGCCGTGGGAACAGGTGTGCCAGGCGCTGGCGTATTCGGGGCAGGCGCTACCTGCGGCCACGCTGGAGGCGTGCCGCTTTCGTTTCGAATCGCCGTATGTGCGGCTGAAGCAGCGTTTCGTCGCGTTTGCCGAGCCGTGTTTCGCCCCGGGCCAGCCGTTGCTGCTGTGCGTGCAGGCCCTGATGCAGCAGATTTTCAGCCAGTTCACCTTCGATGCCGGTGCCACCCAGGTGGCCACCCCGCTGGTGGAGGTGCTGCAGCGTCGCCGCGGCGTGTGCCAGGACTTCGCCCACCTGATGCTCGCGTGCCTGCGCTCGCGCGGGCTGGCGGCGCGCTATGTCAGCGGCTACCTGCTGACGCGCCCGCCGCCCGGGCAGGCCCGGCTGATCGGGGCCGATGCCTCGCATGCGTGGGTGTCGGTGTATTGCCCGGTCAACGGCTGGGTGGATTTCGATCCCACCAACAACCTGCTGCCGGCGCTGGAGCACATCACCCTGGCCTGGGGCCGGGATTTTTCCGATGTGTCACCGCTGCGTGGGGTGATTCTGGGCGGGGGCAGCCATGACCCGCAGGTGCAGGTGACGGTGTTGCCGCTGGATGAAGGCCCGGCGTGACGGCCCATTACTCCGGCCGCGCGAATTCGACGTTGCTGCCAGTGGCACCGCAGGCATAGGCAGCCAGCAGGCTGCGCATCAGACTACCAAGGGACATGTCCTGTACTCCTAATTGAGAGGTTGTCTCATCGTCCCTGAATGGCGCATGATGGTCCCGCGGATTTTGTGTATACAATCCATAGCGAAAATTTACTACCAGCGCGCCTAACCTGCCCCTTGACTCATATCAGGCCGGTGGGGGACGCTCTGGGGCAGTATAGAAACGGATAAAAAACCCCTGCCAAGGAGATTCACGATGTTTGCCAAAGCTGTTGCGGTATCCCTGCTGACCCTCGCCAGTGCCCAGGTCTTCGCTGCCGATTGCAAGGTCACGGTCGATTCCACCGACCAGATGTCCTTCAACACCAAGGCCATTGAGATCGACAAGAGCTGCAAGACTTTCACCGTCGAATTGACCCACTCGGGCAACCTGCCGAAGAACGTCATGGGCCACAACCTGGTGATCAGCAAAGAAGCTGACATGCAGCCAATCGCCACCGACGGCCTGAGCGCCGGTATCGACAAGGATTACCTGAAGGAAGGTGATGACCGCGTGATCGCCCACACCAAGGTGATCGGTGCTGGTGAGAAGGATTCGGTGACCTTCGATGTTTCCAAGCTCAAGGCTGACGAGAAGTACGGCTTCTTCTGCTCGTTCCCTGGCCACATCTCGATGATGAAAGGCACTGTTACCCTGAAGTAACGCGGCGTTGCCAATCGCGGGTCAAGCCCGCTCCCACAGGTACAACACTGGTCTTGAAGGCAGTGATGTACCTGTGGGAGCGGGCTTGACCCGCGATGCTTTTACGGGGCGAATGGCATTTCGCGCTTGTGATGCGTCTTCTCGTACGTGCGCCTGATGATCTCGAACGCTTCCTCGCTCACTGCCTCGCCGTGCAGAAACGCATCGATCTGCGCATAGGTCACCCCATGCGATGCCTCGTCCGGCTTGCCCGGCGCCAGATCTTCCAGGTCGGCGGTCGGCACCTTCTCCACCAGTGATTCCGGCGCGCCAAAGCTGCGTGCAATGTCGCGCACCTGATGTTTCACCAGCCCGCTCAACGGCGCCAGGTCGCAGGCCCCGTCACCGAACTTGGTAAAGAACCCCATCACCGCCTCGGCCGCGTGATCCGTGCCGATCACCAGCCCGCCACGTGCCCCGGCAATGGTGTACTGCGCCACCATGCGCATGCGCGCCTTGGTGTTGCCCACCACGAAATCCACCAGCGCCGGCTTGCCGTCCCTGAGCGCCTCGACCTCGGCCGCCAGCGCCTGCACCGCCGGCGCGATGTTCACCGTATGGCATTCGTCAGGCTGGATGAAATCGATGCACGCCTGGGCGTCATGCTCGTCATGCTGCACCTGATACGGCAGGCGTACGGCGATGAAGCGGTAATGCACATCGCCCGTCTGTTCGCGCAGCTCGTTGATCGCGCGCTGGGCGAGCAGGGCGCCGGTCAGCGAGTCGACACCACCGCTGATGCCCAACACCAGGGTCTTGAGCCCGGCGTTCTTCAGGCATTGCTGGATGAAGGCCACGCGCCGGGCCTTCTCGGCCTCGAGCGCGGCCGCGTCGGCGAACGGCGGCTGAACCTTGAGCTGCTGCGCAATCTCTCGCTGGACGGCTTGCATGGGTTACTCCTTGGGCACTTTGAATACGTGGCGCAGGTAGGCGACGAAGTTGGCGTCGCGGCATTGGGTCTTGGCCGCTTCATCGGAAATCTTCGCCACGGGCTGGCCGTTGCAGTCGGTCATTTTAAGGACGATGCTCATCGGCGCCACCCCGGGAATGTCACAGGTGAGGTTGGTGCCGATGCCGAAGCTGACATTGATGCGCCCGCGCAAGGCGCGGAATATCTCCAGGGTCTTGGTCAGGTTCAGCCCGTCCGAGAACACCAGCGTCTTGGTCATCGGGTCGATCCCCAGCTTGCGGTAATGCGCGATGGCCTTCTCTGCCCATTGCACCGGATCGCCGGAGTCATGGCGCAGGCCGTCGAAGAGCTTGGCGAAGTACAGGTCGAAGTCGCCGAGGAATGCATCCATGGTGATGCAGTCGGTCAGTGCTATTCCCAACAGCCCGCGGTACTCGCGCACCCAGCAGTCCAGGGCGGCGATCTGGCTGTCGATCAGCCGCGGGCCGAGCTGCTGGTGGGCCATGATCCACTCGTGGGCCATGGTGCCCAGCGGTTTGATATCCAGTTTGCGTGCCAGGTGCACGTTGCTGGTGCCCACGAAGCGCGCCGGGAACTCCGCCGTCAGCACCTTCACCACCTGTTCCTGGACCTTGTAGGAGAAGCGTCGGCGGGTGCCGAAGTCGGCCACCTGCAGTTCGGCCAGCTCCTCGCTGCTGGCATTGGCGCGCAGCCAGTCGAACTTGCGGTACAGCTGGTCGCGTGCATCCACCAGCTTGATCTGTGGATAACGGTGCTGGTTGCGCACCTCGCTGATGATCGCCAGCAGCGGCACCTCGAACAGGATCACGTGCAGCCACGGACCGTGCAGGCGCAATACCAGTTCATCGTGCTCGATGGCCAGGTGCAGGTAGCGCAGGTTGAAGCGAAACAGCCCCAGAAAGCGCAGGAAGTCCGGCTTCATGAAGCTGATCTGCTCCAGGAAGCCCAACTGCTCGGCACTGATGCTCAGCTCGCTGAGGCGCTCGATCTGTGCGCGGATCTGCGCCAGATAGGGGCGCAGGTCTTCGCCGTTGCGGCAGCGGAACTCCCACTCCACATCCACGTTGGGGTAGTTGTGCAGCACCGCCTGCATCATCGTCAGCTTGTAGAAATCAGTATCGAGCAGGCTCTGCACGATGCGGTTGGCGAAGGCACTTTCGCTCATAAAGGACTCCAGGTGGGGCGTGCGCCCATCCGGGGCCGCCATTGCAGCCCATTGTGCCAGTCTTTTTGCCGCTGAGGCCGGCGCCGACGGGGTAATTCGGTAGCAGGCTATGGGTAGCGGCGGTTTTCGCATTGGCCAGCTAGCCTCTTATGGTGCCCGCTGTAGCAGATGCGCACCAAGGATGTGCAGTTCGGTTACGTATCTTGTTACAGGCTGGTTGCACGTAAACACAGGTCAGGGTTGCAATGATGGCACTCAAGGGTTGCGCTTCAAGCGGTTCGTGGGTGGCGCCAGGTGCAGGGCAGGAGGTTGCACGGCCCGTGGAAAAGGCGCGAAAGCGGCGCCTGCCGAACCTGATCGCGAGTTTTTACAGAATAAAAATCCAATGGCACGGCCCTTGCTCATCGCAATTGCTGAACGTTGTAGTGCCAACCAAAAAAACTCAGGAGCACCACCTCATGTCGCAGACGTTTTACAAGAAAGGCTTTCTGGCCCTCGCCGTTGCCACGGCGATGGGCGTGTCTTCGTATGTACAGGCCGACGTCAAGATCGGTGTAGCGGGCCCGATGACCGGTGCCAACGCGGCGTTTGGCGAGCAATACATGAAAGGTGCGCAGGCGGCCACCGACAAGATCAATGCCGCGGGCGGCATCAACGGCGAGAAGATCGTGCTGGTCAAGGGCGACGATGCCTGCGAGCCCAAGCAGGCGGTGGCCGTGGCCAACCGCCTGGTCGACCAGGACAAGGTCATCGGTGTGGTCGGGCACTTCTGCTCGTCCAACACCATCCCGGCGTCGGAGGTGTACGACGAGGCCGGGGTCATCGCCATCACCCCCGGCTCGACCAACCCGCAGGTCACCGAACGTGGCCTGAGCGCCATGTTCCGCATGTGCGGGCGCGACGATCAGCAGGGCATCGTGGCCGGCGACTACATCGTCGATGTGCTCAAGGGCAAGAAGGTTGCCGTGCTGCACGACAAGGACACCTATGGCCAGGGCCTGGCCGACGCCACCAAGGCGCAGTTGACCAAGCGCGGCGTCACCCCGGTGCTGTACGAGGGCCTGACCCGTGGCGAGAAGGACTTCAGCGCCGTGGTCACCAAGATCCGCTCCACCGGTGCCGACGTGGTCTACTTCGGCGGCCTGCACCCCGAAGCCGGCCCGCTGGTACGCCAGTTGCGCGAGCAGGGGCTCAAGGACGTCAAGTTCATGTCCGATGACGGCATCGTTACCG
Organism: Pseudomonas palmensis; assembly: GCF_049942755.1. NCBI lineage: Bacteria > Pseudomonadati > Pseudomonadota > Gammaproteobacteria > Pseudomonadales > Pseudomonadaceae > Pseudomonas > Pseudomonas palmensis. The sequence continues at coordinate 1,674,183 of NZ_CP187958.1, read as the reverse complement.
ACGAACTGGTGGCCACCGCCGGCGGCAAGCAGTACGTCGATGGCGTGTACATGACCTTTGGCGCCGACCCGCGCCTGCTGCCCGACAGCAAGGCGGTGGTGGACGAGTTCCGCAAGGCCGGTACCGAGCCCGAAGGCTACACCCTGTACGCCTACGCCTCGATCCAGGCCCTGGCCGCCGCGTTCAACGGTTCCAAGTCGAACAAGGGTGAAGACGCTGCCAAGTGGCTCAAGGCCAACCCGGTGCAGACCGTGATGGGCGAGAAGAAGTGGGACGCCAAGGGTGACCTGACCGTGTCCGACTACGTGGTCTACCAGTGGGACAAGGACGGCAAGTATCACCAACTGGAAAAACAAAAATAACAACGGCCGGCACCCCGGGCACTCGCTGCCCGGGGCGCGCCCCGGTTTTTGCCGTACCTGTCTTTTCTCGTAGATCTGCACAACCCGGCGCCGCTTGTACCGCCTCAACGGCGGTGCAACGTGGTCGGCGCTTGTGCAATCTCAAATACGTGAGATTGCGTTATGGATGGTATTTTCCTGCAGCAACTGATCAATGGTCTGACCCTGGGGTCGGTCTATGGTCTGATCGCCATCGGCTACACAATGGTCTATGGCATCATCGGCATGATCAACTTCGCGCACGGCGAGGTGTACATGATTTCCGCCTACCTGGCGGCTATCAGCCTGGCATTGCTGGCGTATTTCGGTATCGAGTCCTTTCCCCTGCTGATGCTCGGGACGCTGATCTTCACGGTGGTGGTCACCGGCGTGTATGGCTGGACCATCGAACGCATCGCCTACAAACCCCTGCGCAACTCCACCCGGCTGGCACCGCTGATCAGTGCCATCGGCATTTCGCTGATCCTGCAGAACTACGCGCAGATCAGCCAGGGCGCCCGCCAACAGGGCGTGCCGACCCTGCTCGAAGGCGCCTGGCGCCTTGAAGTGGGCACCGGCTTCGTGCAACTGACCTACACCAAGATCTTCATCCTGGTGGCAGCCTTCGTCGGCATGGCCGCGCTCACCTACATCATCAAGTTCACCAAGCTGGGGCGCATGTGCCGGGCCACCCAGCAGGACCGCAAGATGGCCTCGATCCTGGGCATCAACACCGACCGGGTGATCTCCTACGTGTTCGTCATCGGCGCGGTGATGGCCGCGCTGGCCGGCGTGCTGATCACCATGAACTACGGCACCTTCGACTTCTATGCCGGCTTCATCATCGGCATCAAGGCCTTCACCGCGGCGGTGCTGGGCGGTATCGGCTCGCTGCCGGGCGCGATGCTCGGGGGCATCATCCTGGGGATTTCCGAGTCGCTGTTCTCCGGGCTGATCAACTCCGACTACAAGGACGTGTTCAGCTTCTCGCTGCTGGTACTGATCCTGATCTTCCGTCCCCAAGGCCTGCTGGGTCGCCCACTCGTGGCCAAGGTGTAAGTATGTCTGCTGCCAAAAACGCTTCCATCGATATCAAGCGCAGCCTGGTCGATATGGTTCTCGCCGGGCTGATTTCCCTGATCGTGTTCGGCCCCATCGTCGGCGTGGTGCTCGACGGCTACAGCTTCAACATGCAGCCCGCGCGTGTCGCCTGGCTGGTGGCGGGGGTGATGCTGGGGCGCTTCGTGCTCAGCCTGTTCCTGCAGACCAGCAAGGGCCAGGCCATCCTGCAGGGCTTCGAGAGCAGTGGCTCGGGTGTGCATGTGCTGGCGCCGGACTACAAGTCGCGCCTGCGTTGGATCATCCCGGCACTGATCGTGATTGCCATCGTGTTCCCGTTCTTCGCCAACAAGTACCTGCTTACCGTGGTCATCCTCGGGCTGATCTACGTGCTGCTGGGCCTGGGGCTGAACATCGTGGTGGGCCTGGCCGGGCTGCTCGACCTGGGCTACGTGGCGTTCTACGCCATCGGTGCCTATGGCCTGGCGCTGGGCTACCAGTACCTGGGGCTGGGCTTCTGGACGGTGCTGCCGCTGGCGGCGATCGCCGCGGCACTGGCCGGCTGCATACTGGGCTTTCCGGTGCTGAGGATGCACGGGGACTACCTGGCTATCGTGACCCTGGGCTTTGGCGAGATCATCCGCCTGGTGCTCAACAACTGGCTGTCGTTCACCGGCGGGCCCAACGGCATGCCGGTACCGTCGCCGACCTTCATGGGCCTGGAATTCGGGCGCCGGGCCAAGGACGGCGGGGTACCGTTCCACGAGTTCTTCGGCATCGACTACAACCCCAACGTGAAATTCCTGTTCATCTACATCGTGCTGTTCCTGGTGGTGCTGGCGGTGCTGTACATCAAGCACCGGCTCACCCGCATGCCGGTGGGGCGCGCCTGGGAAGCGCTGCGCGAGGACGAGATCGCCTGCCGCTCGATGGGCCTGAACCATGTGCTGGTCAAGCTCTCGGCGTTCACCCTGGGTGCGTCCACCGCAGGCCTGGCCGGGGTGTTCTTCGCCAGCTACCAGGGCTTCGTCAACCCGTCCTCGTTCACCTTCTTCGAGTCGGCGCTGATCCTGGCCATCGTGGTGCTCGGCGGCATGGGCTCGACGGTCGGGGTGGTGATCGCCGCCTTCGTGCTTACCGTGGCGCCGGAGCTGCTGCGCAGCTTCTCCGAGTACCGCGTGCTGCTGTTCGGCGTGCTGATGGTGTTGATGATGATCTGGCGACCGCGTGGGCTGATCCGCATCAGCCGCATCGGTGTGGTCCCGCGTAAAGGAGTGGCGCCATGAGCGACGAAGTGATTCTTTCGGTCGACAACCTGATGATGCAGTTCGGCGGCATCAAGGCGCTCAGCGACGTGAGCCTGAAGGTCCGGCGCAACGCCATCTTCGCGCTTATCGGCCCCAACGGCGCGGGCAAGACCACCGTGTTCAACTGCCTTACCGGGTTCTACAAGGCCAGCGGCGGCAAGATCGAGCTGAACCTGCGCGGCACCCGCACCAATGTCATCCAGCTGCTGGGCGAACGCTTCCAGGCGGCCGACTTCGTGTCGCCCAGAAGCTTTGCCAGCCGCCTGTACTACAAGATGTTCGGCGGCACCCACCTGGTCAACCGGGCGGGGCTGGCGCGTACCTTCCAGAACATTCGCCTGTTCAAGGAAATGTCGGTGGTGGAGAACCTGCTGGTGGCCCAGCACATGTGGGTCAACCGCAACCTGCTGGCCGGAGTGCTCAACACCAAGGCCTACCGTCAGGCCGAGAGCGACGCCCTGGACCATGCCTTCTACTGGCTGGAGGTGGTCGACCTGGTGGACTGCGCCAACCGCCTGGCCGGCGAGCTCTCGTATGGCCAGCAGCGCCGCCTGGAAATTGCCCGGGCCATGTGCACGCGCCCGCAGATCATCTGCCTGGACGAACCCGCCGCCGGCCTAAACCCGCAGGAAACCGAGGCGCTCAGCCGCATGATCCGCGTGCTGCGCGACGAGCATGACCTGACGGTGGTACTGATCGAACATGACATGGGCATGGTAATGAGCATTTCCGACCATATCGTGGTGCTGGACCACGGCAACGTGATCGCCGAGGGCGCGCCGCAGGAGATCCGCAACAACCCGACGGTGATCGCGGCCTACCTGGGCGCCGATGAAGAGGAGCTGGCATGAGCGTACCGATCCTCGAACTGAAGGACCTGGACGTGTTCTACGGCCCGATCCAGGCGCTGAAAAAGGTCTCGATGCACATCGACGAAGGCGAGACGGTAAGCCTGATCGGCTCCAACGGCGCGGGCAAGTCCACGCTGCTGATGTCGATCTTCGGCCAGCCGCGCGCGGCGTCGGGGCAGATCCTCTACCGGGGCACCGATATCACCCACAAGTCGTCCCACTACATCGCCTCCAACGGCATTGCGCAGTCGCCGGAGGGGCGCCGGGTGTTCCCGGACATGTCGGTGGAAGAGAACCTGATGATGGGCACCATCCCGATTGGCGACAAGTTCGCCGGCGAGGACATGCAGCGCATGTTCGAGCTTTTTCCGCGGCTCAAGGAACGGCGCAACCAGCGGGCGATGACCATGTCCGGTGGCGAGCAGCAGATGCTGGCGATTGCCCGGGCGCTGATGAGCCGGCCCAAGTTGCTGTTGCTGGATGAACCGTCGCTGGGGCTGGCGCCGATCGTGGTCAAGCAGATCTTCTCGACCTTGCGCGAGCTGGCCAAGACCGGCATGACCATCTTCCTGGTGGAACAGAACGCCAACCATGCGCTCAAGCTGTCGGACCGCGCCTACGTGATGGTCAACGGGCAGATCCGCATGACCGGCACCGGCCAGGAACTGCTGGTCAACGAGGAGGTGCGCAACGCGTATCTGGGTGGGCACTGACGGCGAACATTAAAGAAGACCCCGGCTTGCCGGGGTTTTTTTTGTGCGTATTACGACCCAATCGCGGGTCGAGCCCGCTCCCACAGGGGTAGCGGTGAACCTTGTGGGAGCGGGCTTGAATCGCGATCGGGCCGCAGATCGGCCTTGCGGCAGATTGTGGAAAAGTTATTTGAAGGTGTGCAGGTAACGCGACACAACGTCGCTCCAGGCACTTGTTTTCAAAGGCATTGAAGTTGTCCCCGATTCGTGTGGAACCGACTGTGGGTAACTTGGTAGTACATGGCTGAAGACCATGTAATACAAGGCTTACAGAGGTGTGGTTGTTTTTTGAGCAGCGGTTTTTCTGACGCTGCAGCGGGCATTTGTCAAGGCTTTTATGGCGAGGTCGATTGCCCCTCATTTCACCTGTGCAGCCTGTGGATAACTCTGTGGGCAAGCACTGGAAAGACTGGCGCAGGCAGCGAGATCAAAGGCCTCGGGCCATCACTGCAGTTATCCTTTTGCATCTCTGGCTGTCGCGTTGTTCAAGGGGCGGCCGCCAGGTCAAGCGAAATACTTCCCACGCCAGGCCACAGCCCGCTCAAACCGTGGGCCGCAGCCTGTGCAGTTGCCCCCAGTCTGTGTGGAAGGGCCTGTGGATAACGTGCGTACAGCTCGCGCCGGGCCTTGCGGGGCAAGGCTTTCAGGGTTTTGATCGTTTTTTGTACAGTTGATTTTCGGCTTGCTGCGCAGCGCCGTGGCGGGGCATGCTGCACGCCCTGTCGATCAGTTGCCCGTGGGCACGTTTTCCCGAGGAGATTTTCCATGACTTCCACCGTATTCATCACGGGCGCCACCTCCGGTTTTGGCGAAGCCTGCGCACGTCGCTTCGCCGAGGCGGGCTGGTCGCTGGTGCTGACCGGTCGGCGCCAGGAGCGCCTGGAGGCGCTGTGTGCGGAGCTGTCCAAGCAGACCGAAGTGCATGGCCTGGTACTCGATGTGCGTGACCGCAAGGCCATGGAAGCGGCCATCGAAGGCTTGCCGCCGACCTTTGCCAAGCTGCGCGGGCTGATCAACAACGCCGGCCTGGCCCTGGGTGCCGACCCGGCGCCCAAGTGCGACCTGGACGACTGGGAGACCATGGTCGACACCAACATCAAGGGCCTGATGTACAGCACCCGCCTGCTGCTGCCGCGCCTGATCGCCCACGGGCGTGGCGCGACGATCCTCAACGTCGGGTCGGTGGCGGGCAACTATCCGTACCCGGGCAGCCATGTATATGGCGGTACCAAGGCGTTTGTCGGGCAGTTCTCGCTGAGCCTGCGCTGCGACCTGCAGGGCACGGGCGTGCGGGTCAGCAACATCGAGCCGGGGCTGTGCGAGAGCGAGTTCTCGCTGGTGCGCTTCGGGGGTGACAAGGCGCGCTACGACGCCACCTATGCCGGGGCCGAGCCGATCCAGCCGCAGGACATTGCCGAGACCATCTTCTGGATTCTCAACCAGCCGGCGCACATCAACATCAACAGCCTCGAGCTGATGCCGGTGAGCCAGGCGTGGGCGGGGTTCTCGATCGATCGTTCGAAGGCCTGAGTGCACTTTCGCCGGCAAGGCCGGCTCCTGCAACTCATGTAGGAGCCAGCGTTGCTGGCGAAGGCATCAGAGGGCGCGCTGCAACCCTTCCAGGCAGGTCGCCAGGTGGTACGGCGTGGTCGACGGCATATCGTGCCGGCTCACCGCGCCACTGGCGTCGCGGCATTCATGCCAGCCGCCGTCATGCAGAAAGTTCTGCTGCAATGCCTGCAGTTGCGCCAGCACCTTGCCCGCGCTGTCGGGCCGCAGCGCCAACGCACGCAGGTATTCGGCCTGGGCCCAGATGCGCTGGGTGGCGTCACGCACGCTGCCGTCGACATTGAGCATCGCCAGCACCGCACCGTCCTTTACCCCCTGTTGCTCGGCATAGCCGAATGCGCGGCTCAACGAGCCATGCAGCGCGCCGCCGCGCAGCAGCGGTGAGGATTCGAGCAGATAGAACCACTCGAACTGGTGCCCCGGTTCGAACCAGTTATCCACAGCCCCGCGCGGTTTCTCCAGCATCACCCCATGTGCCGGGTCGATGAAGTGCGCCTGCATGGCCTCGGTGAGGTTCACCAGCGCGTCCTGTACCACCGCGTCGTGACGCACCGACAGGGTGGCGAGAAAGGCTTCGGCCAGGTGCATCAGCGGGTTCTGCAACGGCCCGCTGCCCAGCGTCGACCAGTCTTCGGCCAGGCTCGCCTCGTACAGGCCGTGCTCGGTGGCAAAGCGCTCCAGCACCACTTCAAGGGCTGCATTCAAGGTCGACTCGGCCATTGCTTCGTTCACCTTGCCCCAGTAATGCGCGCAGGCGAACACGATGAAGGCGTGGGTGTAGAGGTCCTTGGTGCGGTCCAGCGGGTTGCCCTGGGCGTCGATGCTGTAGAACCAGCCACCGTGCTCGGCGTCGTGAAAGTGGCGTTGCAGGGTGCGCAGCAGGGCGGCGGCACGTTCCGCGGCGCCAGGCTGCTCGATGCGGCTGCTGAACAGGTATAGCTGGCGCGCGCAGGCCATGGCACGGTAGCGCTGTACCGGCAGGGGCCGGTGCTGCGGGTCGAGGGCTTCGAATGGCAGGGCCATGTCCGCGTTCCAGCCCGGGCCTTGCCACAGCGGCACGATGCGCTGGGCGAAGTGCTGCTGGACGCTGTCGAGCAGGGCAGGGAGTTCAGGCTGGGCGGTACGAAGGTCGGGCATGGAGAGGCGTCGTCGCGGTGGGCGTTTGTGGCGCATGGTAGCAGGAATTGCGGTTCGGCTTGAGCACCCCTTCGCTGGCAAGCCAAGGGCTCAGCGCAGATCGCCGAGCCCTTGCCAGTACTTGGCCCCGACAAAGATGAAGCGCAACTGCTGGGTGATCTTCGCCTGCGCGCTCAACTGCCCCGGTACCGGCTCGGCCGGCGAGTCGATCAGCTCGGGCAGGGTGGCGAACACGGTCTTGACCACCAGGTCGGCCATCACCCCCAGTGCCGCGTCGTCCAGATGCCGCCAGCGCGGCATGCGTTTGAGGTCCGCCGCCAGGTCCGAGCTGATCCCTTCGCGCAGCTTGGCGATGGCCTGGCGCACCGGCTGCGAGCCACCGTACTGCTCGCGGGCCAGGAACAGGAACTGCGCCCGGTTGGCCGCCACCACATCGAGAAAGATGCGCACCGAAGCATCGGTGATGCCGCCCAGTTCGAATTCGTTGTGGCGCACCAGGCGGATGGTCTGGCGGAAGGTTTCGTCCACCTCGTTGACCAGTGCCAGCCCCAGCTGGTCCAGGTCGCAGAAGTGGCGGTAGAAGCCGGTGGGCACGATGCCGGCGGTCTTGGCTACCTCGCGCAGGCTGATGCTGCCGAAGCCTCGGCCGCTCTCCATCAGGTGGCGGGCGGCATCCAGCAGGGCCTGTCGGGTCTGTAGCTTTTGTTCGGCGCGCGGCAGCATGGCGAGTATCGGTTCACAGTCATACAGCCCTGCACTCTAGGGCCTGGGCCGCAAAAAACAAAGCCCGGTCGATGGACCGGGCTGTGGGCGCGGGCACTGGCGCATGGGCTCAGCTCGCGCGGCTGTTGCGTTCGATCAGACGGTCCGAGCCGCCTTCGGCGATGCGAGTGCTGCGTTCGACAAGGCGGTCGGAACCACCTTCGGCAACGCGGTTGCTGCGCTCGATCAGGCGGTCAGAACCGCCTTCGGCCAGGGTCTTGAGGGGCTGTGCAATGACGCTGGCGCTGTCGCGGGCTTCGGCCGAGAGGTTCTGTTCGGTGGCGGGTACGGCGAAGGCGTTGGCAGCCAGCAGGCTGAGGGCAAAACTGAGCAGCAATGGGCGTTTCATGATCTGGCGCTCCTTGGGAGGGCTGGTAAGTGGGTACGGCGCCAATGCTACGCTTGGGGGTCAGATAAAGAAGTTCATAAAGATAATGGTAACAATCGACGGCATTGATAGTCGGAAGTGTTAAGTGCCCTCAACGGGCATGGCTGTTCGCCATGCTGTCATCAGGAGATTCGTGCAATGACGCGCCCTGCCAAAATTCTCACCTGGACCTTCGCCACTGTGCTGTTGTTGCTGGCGGTCCTGATCATCGTCATCGCCACCTTCGACTGGAACCGCATCAAGCCCACCCTCAACGAAAAGGTCTCCGAGGCCTTGCACCGACCCTTTGCGATCAATGGCGACCTGGCCGTGCGCTGGCAGCGCGATCGCGACGAGGGCGGCTGGCGCGCCTGGGTGCCATGGCCGCGCTTCATCGCCCAGGACCTGACCCTGGGCAACCCCGAGTGGCTCAAGGCGCCGCAGATGGTCGGCCTGCAGCGCGTGGAGTTTCGCCTCTCGCCGCTGCCGCTGCTGGCCCAGCGCATCGTGATCCCGCGTATCGACCTGACGCTGCCGGTGGCCAGCCTCAAGCGCCTGGCCGATGGCCGCGCCAACTGGACCTTCGATTTCGGGCCCAAGGACGAGAACGCCGAGCCGTCCAAATGGGTGCTGGATATCGGCGCCATCGGCTTCGACAAGGGCGAGGTGGCCTTCGACGACCAGACCCTCAAGACCGTGGTGAAGGTGCAGGTCGACCCGCTGGGCAAGCCCATTCCGTTCACCGACATCGTCGGCAAGGCCAGCGCCGACAAGGCGGCGAGCCAGGGCTCGGCGCCCCAGGACTACGCCTTCGGCTTCAAGGTCGACGGCCGCTACAAGGGCCAGCCGTTGAATGGCAGCGGCAAGATCGGCGGGCTGCTGGCACTGCAGGACGCCACGCAGCCGTTTCCGCTGCAGGCTGACGTGCGCATCGCCGACACGCGCGTCGCGGTGGCCGGCACCCTGACCGACCCGCGCAACCTTGGCGCGCTCGACCTGCGCCTGCGCCTGTCGGGCGCAAGCCTGGGCAATCTGTACCCGCTGACCGGGGTGACCCTGCCCGACTCGCCGGCCTATTCCACCGACGGCCACCTGATCGCCAAGCTGCACGAGCCGGGCGGGGCGGTGTTCCGCTACGAGGGCTTCAACGGCAAGATCGGCGACAGTGATATCCATGGCGACCTGGCCTTCGTCGCCAGCCAGCCGCGGCCAAAGCTCACCGGCAAGCTGGTGTCCAACCAACTGCTGTTCAAGGATCTTGGCCCGCTGATCGGCGCCGACTCCAACGCCGAACAGAAGGCCCGTGGTGGCGCGAGCAAGCAGCCGGCCGGCAAGGTGCTGCCGGTGGAGGAGTTTCGCACCGAGCGCTGGCGCACCATGGACGCCGACGTGAGCTTCAGCGGCAAGCGCATCGTGCACAGCGAAGAACTGCCCTTCAAGGACCTGGCCGCGCACTTTGTGCTCGATGACGGCGTGCTCCGCCTGGAGCCGCTGAGTTTCGGCGTGGCCGGCGGCAAGCTGGATGCGCAGATCCGCCTGGATGGCCGCGCGGTGCCGATGCAGGGGCGTGCGCGCCTGAGTGCGCGCAACTTCAAGCTCAAGCAGCTGTTCCCCACCTTCGAACCGATGAAGACCAGCTTCGGTGCGCTCAATGGCGATGCCGACATCAGTGGCCGCGGCAACTCTGTGGCGGCCTTGCTCGGCACCTCCAATGGCGACCTGCGGCTGCTGATCAACGATGGCGCGATCAGCCGTGGCCTGATGGAGATCGCCGGGCTCAACGTGGGCAACTACGTGGTGGGCAAGCTGTTTGGCGACAACGAGGTGAAGATCAACTGCGCGGCGGCGGACTTCGGCATCAAGGACGGCCTGGCCAGTACGCGCCTGTTCGTGTTCGACACCGAGAACGCGATCATCTACATCGATGGCACGGCCAACTTCGCCACCGAGCAACTGGACCTGAAGATCAACCCCGAGTCCAAGGGCCTGCGCCTGTTCTCGCTGCGCTCGCCGTTGTACGTGCGCGGGCCGTTCGCCAAGCCGAGTGCAGGCGTGCAGGCGATTCCGCTGGCGTTGCGCGGGGCGGGGATGGTGGCGTTGGGGGTGGCGGTAGCGCCGGCGGCGGCGTTGCTGGCGCTGGTGGCGCCCAGCGGCGGGGACGAGAACCAGTGCACGCCGTTGCTGGAGCAGATGCGTTCGGGCAAGGCGCCCAAGACCGTCAAGGCTGGCTAAACGCATCGCGGGTCAAGCCCGCTCCCACAAGGATCACCACGGACCCTGTGGGAGCGGGCTTGACCCGCGATGAAGTCGCTGCGGTTTACAGCCCTTTGAGCAGATCCGCCATATCGTCCGCGTGCTCTTCTTCCTGGGCCAGGATGTCTTCGAAGATGCGCCGGGTGGTCGGGTCGCTGTCACCGATGTACTGGATGATCTCGCGGTAGCTGTCGATGGCGATGCGCTCGGCGACCAGGTCTTCGAGCACCATTTCCTTGAGGGTCTTGCCTGCCACGTACTGCGCGTGGGAGTTCTTGCTCAGGTTGTCGGGGTTGAAGTCCGGTTCGCCGCCCAGCTGCACGATGCGCTCGGCCAGCTTGTCGGCGTGCTCCATCTCCTGGTTGGCGTGCTCCAGGAACTCTTCGGCGGCCACGTTGGCCTTGATTCCCTCGGCCATGAAGTAGTGGCGTTTGTAGCGCAGTACGCACACCCACTCGGTGGCCAGCGACTCGTTCAGCAGGCGCAGGATCTTTTCGCGGTCGGCGGTGTAGCCTTCGGTCACCGCACCGTCTTCCACGTGCTGGCGGGCGCGGTGGCGCAGGGTTTGTACATCGGTCAGTTCAACGTTGCTCATCATGTTCTCCAAGCTGAAAACGGGGTTTCACGCTCTGACGGCGCGTCGGGTGCACAGTGTGTGATTGATTGGCGCGCTAAAAGTTTTACGCGCCGGGAAGGGCCTGTTCGTCCTTCTGGCGTTGCTCGCACGTCTTGAAGCCCTTGGCATCCACATGCCCGGTGGCATCGAAACGCACGTAGTAAGCCTGTTGCTTGCCTTCATGGTTTAGCACGTAGTTGTTGCATGTGCCGCCGTGGGGCAGGTCGATGACGGAGGAAGGGCTGCCGCCGATGGCGATCACCTGCTGCATGGTCATGCCGTTGCCCACCTGCTTGACCAGCGGCTGTTCGCGGTAGGTCACGTAGTCCACAGGGTTTTCAGGGCGGTTGCTGCCGCAGCCTACCAGGGTGGCGCTTGCCAGCAGGGCTGCCAGGGCGTGCTTGTACATGGTCTCGCTCCCTTGTGAAGGCCGTCATGGCCTGATAAGGGTTGGAACCGCAGCGCACGCCGGGAGTTCGATTGCAGTTGCCATTGTTGTGCCTGTAGGGTGGTGCGCACTGCCACGGATCGGGAGGGGTCGCCATGTCGCAAGCGCTTGCAACGCGTTATCCACTGGTACTGGTGCCGGGCATGCTCGGCTTCGTGCGCCTGGTGCTGTACCCGTACTGGTTCGGCATTGTCGCGGCCCTGCGCCGGGGCGGGGCCACGGTGTTCCCGGTGCAGGTCTCGCCGGTCCACGGCAACGAGGTGCGCGGTGAACAGCTGCTGCGCATCATCGACGACCTGCGCCGCCGCACCGGCGCCGACAAGGTTCACCTGCTGGGCCACAGCCAGGGTGCGCTGACCGCCCGTTATGCGGCGGCCAGGCGCCCGGAATGGGTGGCCTCGGTCACCTCCATCGCGGGCCCCAACCACGGCTCCGAACTGGCCGACTACCTGGACAGGCACTACCCCGGCGATTCCGTCCGCGGGCGCCTTCTCAAACTGGTGCTGCACGGGCTGGCACGGCTGATGGGCTGGCTGGAAACCGGCTGGCGCGGGGCAGGCCTGCCCATCGACGTGCACGCCTCGCACCAGTCGCTGACGTTCGAGGGCGTGGCCCTGTTCAACCAGCGTTATCCACAGGGCCTGCCGCTGACCTGGGGTGGCCAGGGGCCGGCCGAGGTCGACGGGGTGCGCTACTACTCGTGGTCGGGCACCTTGCAGCCGGGCATCACCGACAGCGGGCGCAACCGCTTCGATGGCAGCAACCGCTTCTGCCGCCTGTTCGCGCGCACCTTCGTGCGTGAACCGGGCCAGTGCGACGGTATGGTCGGGCGGTTCAGCTCGCACCTGGGCCAGGTGATCGGCGACGACTACCCGCTGGATCACCTGGATATCGTCAACCAGTCACTCGGCGCGGTGGGCAAGGGCGCCGACCCGGTACGGCTGTTTACCGAGCACGCGGCGCGTCTGAAGGCGGCGGGGCTTTGAGGCGGCGCAGCGGGGTGGTCCAGCGTTCGGCCAGAATCACCCCGGCCAGGGTCAGCACGCCGCCCACCAGGTGATACGGCGCCAGGCGTTCGTCGAGCACCAGTGCCGCGATCACCGCGGTCAGCGCCGGCAGCAGGTTGAAGAACAGCGTGGTGCGGCTGGGCCCCAGGCGCACCACCGCCTGCATCCACACCAGTGGCGCCACGATCGAGGCCAGCACGCAGGCATAGAGCACCAGGCCGATGTTGTCCACGCTCAGCCCGGCCTTGGGCGAGAACAGGTACAGCGGCAACAGCACCACGATCGCCACCAGCACCTGCAGGTACAGCAGTTGCAGCGGCGGCAGGCGCAGCTGCCACTTTTTCAGCAGGGTGCTGTACACCGCATAGGCCAGGGTGGCGATCAGCATCATCGCGTCTCCCAGGTTCAGGCCGTGGGCCAGCAGCGCGGCCGGGTCGCCGCCGGACACCACCACCAGCACCCCGGCGAACGACACCAGTGCACCCAGCAGCGCGCCGGCGCTCAGGCGCTGGCCCAGGGTAGCGATGGCCAGGGCCAGCGACATCAGCGGCATCAGCGACAGGATGATGCCCATGTTGGTGGCGCTGGTGATGGCGGCGGCAAAGTACGCCAGGCTCTGGTACACCGCCATGCCCAGCACCCCGAGGATGACGATCTTGCCCAGGTGCGGGCGGATCGCCGCGCGGTTGCGCAGCACTGCCCGCAGCAGGAACGGGCTGAGCAGCAGGCCGGCGAGCACCCAGCGGTAGAAGCCGATCTCGGCAGGGAAGATGGCGCCGACGGCCAGCTTGTTGACCACGGTGTTGCCGGCCCAGATCAGAATGGCCAGCAGGGGGAACGCATAATTCATGCAACAGGGACTCTTTGAAGATGACGGCGGTCATTATCCGCCTGTCTGTCTGGATGTTTATACTGCGATCCAGACAACCCGCCCATTGATCCAGACAGCATTCGACCGACAGCATGGCACGCAAATACCTCGACATCCCGCAACTGGACGCGCTACCGGCACCGGTGTACTTCCGCTATGACGAGTTCGGCGCCGACACCCACAGCGCCGCGCACCGTCACGCCTGGGGCCAGCTCAACTACACCGCCCACGGGGTGATGCAGCTGGAGATCGACGGCCGGCGCTTCTTCTCGCCGCCCAACTACGCGGTATGGGTGCCGCCGGACACCGAGCATGGTTGCTACAACCCCCAGGCCGTGGTGTACCGCTCGGTGTACATCACCCGCGAGCTGAGCCAGAGCCTGCCTGCGCAGCCGTGCAGCCTGGTGATCAGCGACATCCTCAAGGCCATCCTCGGCGATTTTGCCCGGCGCGACGTCAAGGTACCGCGCACCGATGCCGACCAGCGCCTGGCCCAGGTGCTGGTGGACCAGTTGCACTGCGCGCCGGTGCACACCGGCTACCTGCCGTATGCCCAGGGCCCGGGCCTGCGCAGCGTGCTGCAGGCCCTGCAGCGCAACCCTGGGGACAACCGTCCGCTGGGCGACTGGGCGGCCAGCGTGCACGTGAGCGAGCGCACCCTGGCCCGCCAGTTCATCCGCGAGCTGGGTATCAGCTTTGGCGAATGGCGCCAGCGTCTGCGGTTTCTGCGGGCCATCGAGGCCCTGGAGGGCGAGCAGAGCATCCAGCAGATCGCCTTCGACCTGGGCTACGGCAGCCCATCGGCTTTTATCGCGATGTTCCAGCGCCAGGCCCAGTGCACCCCGGAGCAGTACCGACGCCAGGCGCGCCGCGGCTGACAGGGGTTTGTAAAAATTCTTGTCTACACTGGTGTCGAGGCTGCGCGGATGGCGTGGCGACCAGGAGAATGCCCCATGAAAATGTTGCGTGTGCCGTTGCTGCTGCTTGGCGTCCTGATGTGTTCGCAGGGGTTCGCCGCCACCGCACAGCAGGAGAAGATGAAGACCTGCAATGCCGACGCTACCTCCCAGGCGCTCAAGGGTGACGCGCGCAAGGCGTTCATGAGCACCTGCCTGAAAAAGGCCGAGCCCGCGACCCAGCAGGAGAAGATGAAGACCTGCAATGCCGACGCCACCACCCAGGCGCTCAAGGGCGACGAGCGCAAGGCGTTCATGAGTACCTGCCTGAAGAAGAAATGAGCCCTCGCTGAGGCTCAGTCGCGTGCCGGCAGGCCCACATACACCAGCCGGTCCACGCCCTCGCCAAAGAAGAACGAGAACGGCCGCCCCAGTGCGTCCATGCGCTGGTTGCACTCGGCGTGCAGTTCCCGGGCACGCGCATGGGTCATCTCGGCCATCGGCGCCGATACCAGTGGCGGGCCGATCACGAAGTGCAGGTGAATGTTGTCGGGGTTCAGGTAGTCGAGCCAGTTGCGGGTGCTGAACGCCACCTGCAGGGTGCCGTTATCGACCAGTCGGCGCAGCGCCGCGTCTTCGAACTGCAGGTGCACTGGCACCTGTGCGGCCTGGAAGTCGCGGTTGCGCACGTGCAGCAGGCCCTGACGGCCCGATCCGAGCTCGCCTGGCCCGGTGGCGAGCATGTAGAACGGCAGTGTCGGAGTCATGCCGGCCTCCAGGGTGCAGAGCATCTGGTCATCGGCCTGCGGCAGCACCTTGAGGTAGGGGTTGCTGTGCGGCGGGGTACCGATGTCCTGGCCAAGGGCAATGTGCAGGTTCTGCGGGGTCAGCACGGTGCTGTCGAAGTGACGCGGCGGCGCGCCGGTGCCCTGGCGCTGGCCGGTCAGCCCCTGGGCCTGGTCGGCGTCGAAACGCAGCTTCATGTTCAGGGTCACCGCATTGCGTGCCGGGATGATGGCTTCGAACACCTCGCGAATCTCGTCCAGCTGCTGTGGGCTCAGTGAGTCGTCCGTCAGGCGCAGGTGCACCACCTTGTCGTTGTACTCGTCCATCTCCATCACCAGGCTGTCGGTGGGGATGTGGTGCGCGGCCAGCAGCGCGAAGATCGATTCGCGGTAGCTGTAATGCACGTCCCGGCTGTAGTACAGGTCGCCCACCGGCGCCTGGAAGTGCAGCACCAGAAAGTCCTTGTCACAGCCTGCGAGCAACAGCGCGAGCGCGCACAGCAGTACCTTACGCATGGGGTTCCTTGGCCGTGTCGGCGTGTTCCTGCAGCGGCAGCAGGCGAGGCTGCCACAGGCGCAGGGTTTCGATGAGGGTGGGCCGACCATTGACGCTAAGAATGATGGCCACGCCCCGGCTGAACATCACCTCCACCTCGTTGTGCGGGTCGGTCTTTTCCTCGATGTCCTCCAGCGGCATGTGCACCGCGATGCCCTGGATGCGGTGGTGTGTTTCGCCGAAGTGCTGCAGCGAGTAGCCCCAGGTGTCCAGCGGGCCTTGCAGGCGGTACACCGCAGCGCGCTTGCCGGTGACGTGGGCCAGTTTCTTCCAGGGCAGGTCGGTGGTGCCGACCAGCTTGCGCAGCATGTAGGCCGGGCCGCCGAGAAACGCCAGGGCCTCGCGTTCGCCGTCGTTCAGCTGGCGTATCGGGGTGGCTCGGCGCAGGTACCTGACGCGGTTGAGCCAGGTCATGAAGAACGTCCAGAAGATCGGCGTGATGCGCCAGACAATCAGCACGCAGAGAATCGGCACCAGTATTTCGAGGATATCTTTTTCGCGCATGCACGCTCCTGCGATTGCGCATGGGCGCGCGGTCATTCCGTGAGGGCGGGCATCATAGAAAGATTGCCCTGGCAACGCCAGCGCGCCGCGCCCCGCGTGCCCCTATGCCTGCTCGTAGAAGGCTGGCAGAC
Source organism: Pseudomonas palmensis (assembly GCF_049942755.1). Lineage (NCBI taxonomy): Bacteria > Pseudomonadati > Pseudomonadota > Gammaproteobacteria > Pseudomonadales > Pseudomonadaceae > Pseudomonas > Pseudomonas palmensis. The sequence goes on along the minus strand of NZ_CP187958.1, from coordinate 1,657,932 downwards.
TGCCGTCTTTGTGGTCTTTCTGCCTCCGAGGTTGTATGACATTTACCCAGCGCCAGATCGTCCTGGCGAGTTGGCTCATCGTGTTCACCGGGTTGCTGCTGGCGCTGCCGCTCAAGCTGCTGCCCAGCCTGCTGGCCGGCCTGCTGGTGTTCGAGCTGGTCAACATGCTCACGCCCAAGCTGCAGCACCTGATTGCCGGGCAGCGTGCGCGCTGGGTGGCGGTGGCGTTGCTGGGCACGCTGATCGTGAGCGTGCTGAGCCTGCTGTTTGCCGGGGCCATCAGCTTTCTGCTGCACGAGGCGGAGAATCCCGGCGCGTCGCTGGACAAGTTCATGCTGCTGGTGGACCAGGCGCGCGGGCAGTTGCCGCCGTTCATCGATGCCTACCTGCCGGCCAGTGCGGCGGAGTTCAAGGTGGCCATCGGCGAATGGTTGCGCACCCACCTGGCCGACCTGCAACTGGTGGGCAAGGGCGCGGCGCACATGTTCGTGACCTTGCTGATCGGCATGATCCTGGGCGCCATCGTGGCCTTGCAGCGCATCCCCGACCTGACCCAGCGCAAACCGCTGGCCGCGGCCTTGTTCGAGCGCCTGTCGCTGCTGGTGCAGGCGTTTCGCAACATCGTGTTCGCGCAGATCAAGATCTCGCTGCTCAACACCGCCTTTACCGGGGTATTCCTGGCGGTGGTGCTGCCGCTGTTCGGGGTGCACCTGCCGCTGACCAAGACGCTGATCGTGCTGACCTTCCTGCTGGGGCTGCTGCCGGTGATCGGCAACCTGATGTCCAACACGCTGATTACCATCGTCGGCCTGTCGCTGTCGATCTGGGTGGCGGTGGCGGCGCTGGGCTACCTGATCGTGATCCACAAGGTCGAGTACTTTCTCAATGCGCGCATCGTGGGCGGGCAGATTCGCGCCAAGTCGTGGGAGCTGCTGCTGGCGATGCTGGTGTTCGAGGCGGCGTTCGGCTTGCCGGGCGTGGTCGCGGGGCCGATCTACTATGCGTACCTGAAGAGCGAGTTGCGCCGGGCCGAGCTGGTGTAAGGCCAACTCATTTCTGTGGATAAGTGACCGCTTCCACCCGATCCAGCCCCGCACCCATGAAGAAGGTGTACGGCCGCCCGAGCTTCATCTGCTCGGCGTAGCACTGGCTGTTCAGCGCCTTGACCCGATAGTCGATCTGGTAGGCACGCATCAGCTCGTGCTCGCCCAGGTCCGCCAGCTTGAACGCGATGCTCAGGCTCTTGCGGTTCTGCTCGTCAGCCGGCAGCAGCGCGAGTTCACCCTTGTCGACCTGCTGCTGCAGGCTGGCCTGCTTGAAGCGGTAGCGGGCACTCACCTTCCACAGGCTGAAGGCATTCGCTTCGCCTGTTTCGGCAAACTCCAGCACCACCCGCTGCGGGTCATCGCCCTTGGCCGCGTAGACGTCGGTCATGCCCGGGTAATACTGGCGCGGGCTGATGTACAGCAGGCAACTGACCTCGGCCTGCACCTGTTCGTTGACATCCATCGTGGTGCCCGGCCATTGCTCCGGCATCGCGGCCACCGTGCTCACTTCGTCGCCCGGTTCGGCGGGCAGGGTGAACGAGGCGGGCATCGCCTCCAGGGCCTGCAGCTGGCTTGGGGTCAGGCGCTGGCGCTCGGCGGCGGTGGGTTGCAGGGTGACTTCGATAGCGAAGGTGACAGCGTTGCGCGCCTGCACGATGTCCTCGAACAGCCCGCGCAAGGCGGCCTGCTGCTGTTCATCCAGCGGTTGCAGCAGCACCACATGCACCAGGCGCTTGTCCTCGGCATCCACGTCGAAACGCAGGCGCTTGGGGTCGACCTGGCGCTGTTCGAGGGCCTCACCGATCATCTGCAGGTTGATCGGGTCCAGCCCCCAGCGGGCGGTGCCGACGTCGGTCTGAAAGCGCACGCTCATGAATGTTTCATCGCCGCAGCCGCCCAGCAGCAGCGCGCTCGACAGTGCCAGGGTTCTGGCCAGGTTCATTGGGTTTCTTCCTTGTAGGTCACCGATTCGAGCCGGTCCAGGCCGTCCCCGACCCGAAAGCTCAGGGGGCGTGGCAAGTGGTTGGCAGCGCTTTCGCACGAATGGATCAGCTGCGAAGCATTGGGTTGCAACGGAAAACTGCGGTACAGCCGCTGTTGCCCCAGGTCCGAAAAGCCCAGCATCACCACCAGTGGGTCCACCGACAGGTAGTTCGGCTCGACGAGCCACAGTTCGCCTTTGTCGATCCTGCCTTGCAGGCCGGCGTCGGTCAGCCGGTAATGCGCCGGGTAGTGCGCTTCGCCCAGCTCGACGCTGACCTGATTGGCCGTGTCCAGCGTCATCTGCCACAGGCCGGTGATGCCTTCCGGCAACGGCTTTACCGGCAGCGCCTGCAGTTGGCAGGTGACCTTGGAGTTGATGCGTTCGGTCACGTCCCGCGGCACGTTGTCGTCGTCCCTGGGCATCAGCGCCATGGTCAGCACCGTCGGGCTGAGCTCCAGCGGGATCAACAACGGTTGCGGCAGCGCGTCGATCCGCTGGCGCTCTGCCGCGCTCAGGGCCTGGCGTTGCTCGGGGGTGATGTCCAGGGTGAGTTCGATCTGCAGCGTGTTCGCCGCGCGTGCCTGCAGGATCTCGTCGAATGGTTCGCGCAACGCCTTGCGCTGCGCCTCGCTCAGCGGCTGCAGTTCCCTCACGTACACCAGGTGTTGGTCTTCGAGGTCGACCCGCCAGCGCAGGCTTTTCGGGTCGATCTGGCGTTGCACCAGGGCCTCGTCGATCATCTGCTGCTTGCGCGCGTCCAGGCCGGTGCCCGACGAGCCGGCCGAGTCCTCGAAGCGCAGGGTCATCAGGTCGTCGTTGCAACCGGCCAGCAGCAAGGCGCTGATCAGCGCCAGGGGTTTGAAACTCATCTGTTCACGTCCTTGTGGGGCGGCGGGCTAGCCGTAACGCTTGCGGGCTTCGATCGCCAGGCCGCTACCGATGCTGCCGAAGATGTTGCCCTCGACGTGGCGCGCGTTGGGCAGCATGGCCGCCACGCTCTGGCGCAGGGCAGGGATGCCGCTGGAGCCGCCGGTGAAGAATACCGTGTCGACCTGCGCCACCCCGACACCGGCCTTGTTCAGCAGCTCGCCGACGCTGCCACGCACACGTTCGAGCAGGCTGTCGATGGACGCCTCGAACAGCGCACGGGTCAACTCCACACTCAGCTCGGGCTGCACGCGCTTGAGGTCGACCAGGCGGCTGTCGCTGTGGGTCAGCTCGATCTTGGTGGCTTCCACTTCCATCGCCAGCCAGTGCCCGGCGCGCTGTTCGATCAGCTTGAACAGGCGGTCGATGCCGTCGGTGTCCTCGATGTCGTAGCGCATGCTGCCCAGCGCTAGCTGGGATTTCTGCGAGTACACCGAGTTGATGGTGTGCCAGGTGGCCAGGTTCATGTGGTGGCTGGTGGGCATGAAGGCACCGCTTTTCATGCGGCTGCCATAGCCGAACAGCGGCATCACGCCCTGCAGGCTCAGCTGCTTGTCGAAGTCGGTACCGCCGATGTGCACGCCACCGGTGGCCAGGATGTCGGCGTGGCGGTCATCGAGCATGTGGCGCTCGGGGGCCAGGCGTACCAGCGAGAAGTCCGAGGTACCACCGCCGATGTCGACGATCAGCACCAGCTCTTCGCCCTGGATGCTCGACTCGTAGTCGAAGGCTGCGGCGATGGGTTCGTACTGGAACGACACGTCCTTGAAGCCGATCTTCTTCGCCACCTCGGCCAGGGTGTCTTCGGCCTCCTGGTCGGCGGCCTGGTCGTCGTCGACGAAATGCACCGGGCGGCCCAGCACCACCTCGTCGAAGTCGCGCCCGGCATTGGCCTCGGCACGCTTCTTCAGCTCGCCGATGAACATGCCCAGCAGGTCCTTGAACGGCAGCGCGGTGCCCAGCACGCTGGTGTCGTGCTTGATCAGCTTGGAGCCCAGCAGGCTCTTGAGCGAGCGCATCAGGCGGCCTTCGTAGCCCTCCAGGTACTCGTGCAGGGCCAGCCGGCCATAGACCGGGCGCCGCTCCTCGATATTGAAGAACACCACCGAGGGCAAGGTGATCTTGCCGTCTTCCAGGGCAATCAGCGAATCCACGCCGGGACGGTGCCAGCCGACGGTGGAATTGGAGGTGCCGAAGTCGATACCGCAGGCGCGGGCCGGGGATGCGTGACTCATGGGTGTGCTTCCGGGGGAAAAACGGCCGCGCAGTTTATGCCAGCCATCGGCAGAATCAAGACCGAATATCTGCTCGACAGCAATCCTTTGTCCGACTTGAAAGGCTATGCTTGACCCCAATCTTCACAGCAGTGATGCATTCGATAACCGATGGTGAATCGTAAAGATGGACTTCAAAGACTATTACAAGATCCTTGGCGTAGAGCCCACGGCGGATGAAAAGGCGATCAAGACCGCCTACCGCAAGCTTGCGCGCAAGTATCACCCGGACGTCAGCAAAGAGCGCGACGCCGAAAACCACTTCAAGGAAGTGAACGAGGCCTATGAGGCCCTGAGCAGCCCTGAAAAGCGCGCCGAATACGACGAGCTGCGCAAGTACGGCCAGCACGGCCGGCCCTTCCAGGGCCCGCCGGGCTGGGAAAGCCGTGGCGGTGGCGGTGGCGGTGCCGACTTTGGCGGCGGCGACTTCTCGGACTTCTTCAGTTCCATTTTCGGCTCGGCCGGACGTGGCAACGGCAACCCCTTTGGCCGTGGCCAGCAACGCAGTGCCGGTCGGCGAGGGCAGGACGTGGAAATGGAACTGGCGATTTTCCTCGAGGAAACCCTGGCCAACGAGTCGAAGAAGATCAGCTTCCAGGTGCCGCAGTACAACGCGGCCGGGCAGCGCACGGGCGACACCACCAAGACCCTCAACGTCAAGATCCCTGCCGGGGTGACCGACGGCGAGCGCATCCGCCTCAAGGGCCAGGGTGCACCGGGCGTGGGCGGCGGCGCCAATGGCGACCTGTACCTGATCATTCGCCTGGCACCCCACCCGCTGTTCGATGTCGAAGGTCATGACCTGATCATCACCGTGCCGCTGGCACCGTGGGAGGCTGCGCTGGGCACCAAGGTCGAGATGCCGACCCTGACCGGCAAGGTCAACCTGACCATCCGCCCCGACAGCCAGAGCGGCCAGCGCCTGCGCATCAAGGGCATGGGCCTGAGCAACAAGCAAGGCCAGCGTGGCGACCTGTATGCGCAGCTGAAGGTGGTGATGCCGACGCAATCGAGCGCCGAAGCCCGCGAACTGTGGACCAAACTGTCGGAGAAGGCCGGGTTCAACCCGCGAACTCAATGGAGTAAGTGACCATGAGCAGTACCCTGATCGTTCAACTGGACATGCGAACCCTTTGTCAGGAGGCCGATGTACCGGCAGCCTACGTGATCGAGATCGTCGAGCACGGCATCGTTGAACCTTCGGGGCGAACGCCGGAGGAATGGGTGTTCGACGACCGTGCCCCGGTGCTGGCCAAGCGCGCGGCCAAGCTGCACCAGGAGCTGGAACTGGAGTGGGAAGGGGTGGCGCTGGCGCTGGAGCTGCTGGAGGAAGTGAAGCAGTTGCGCAGTGAGAACTCGATGTTGAAGCAGCGCCTGGGAAGGTTTGTGCAGGGCTGACCCGCGATGAGGCCCTCAGCCCTGTGGGGGCTGCGCCCCCGGTGCCAGCATCAGTTGCATGAAGGTCAGGTCCAGCCACTTGCCGAACTTCACCCCCACCTGCGGCATCTGTCCGTTCAGGGTGAAGCCCAGCCGCTCGTGCAGGCGGATCGACGCCGTATTGCCGCTCTCGATCGCCGCCACCATCACATGCTTGCCACAGCCCCTGGCACGCTCGATCAGCGCCTGCATCAGCAACGGCCCCAGGCCCTGGCCGCGCTGGTCGCTGCGGATGTACACCGAATGCTCCACGGTGTGGCGAAACCCCTCGAACGGGCGCCAGTCGCCGAACGAGGCATAGCCCAGCACGTCCCCTGCCTCATTCACCGCCACCAGTATCGGATAACCCTGCGCCTGGCGCGCCGCGAACCACGCCTGGCGATTGCCCAGGTCGACCGTCTGCTCGTTCCAGATCGCCAGGGTGTTGAGCACCGCATCGTTGTAGATATCACGGATGGCCGGCAGGTCGGCGTGCACGGCGTCGCGGATGTGATTCATGACAGGCTCTCGAAACGGGACAGGCGCACAGATTAAATCGTAACCAGGCCGCGTACACCTTCGGCCTCCATGTTTTCCCCGCGGCCCTGCTGCACGATCTCGCCGCGGGACATCACCAGGTACTGGTCGGCCAGTTCGGCGGCAAAGTCGTAGAACTGCTCCACCAGCAGAATCGCCATGTCGCCACGCGCGGCCAGTTGGCGGATCACCGCACCGATCTCCTTGATCACCGATGGCTGGATGCCTTCGGTGGGCTCGTCGAGAATCAGCAGGCGCGGGCGGCTGGCCAGGGCGCGGCCGATGGCCAGTTGCTGTTGCTGGCCACCGGACAGGTCGCCGCCGCGGCGGTGTTTCATCTGCAGCAGTACCGGGAACAGTTCGTAGATGAAGGCCGGCACCTCCCGCGCCTGGCTGGCGCCGAAGCGTGACAGGCCCATCAGCAGGTTCTCCTCCACCGTCAGGCGCGGGAAAATCTCGCGGCCCTGGGGCACGTAGGCGATTCCGGCGTGCACGCGCTGGTGCGGCTTGAGCGTGGTGATGGCCTGGCCCTCCCAGTGCACGCTGCCTTCGCGGGCGGGCAGCAGGCCCATCAGGCAGCGCAGCAGGGTGGTCTTGCCCACGCCGTTGCGGCCCAGCAGGCAGGTTACCTCACCGACCTTGGCCTGGAACGACAGGCCGCGCAGGATGTGGCTGCCGCCGTAGTACTGGTGCAGGGTGTCGATTTTCAGCATGTACCTTGTCCTTTTTTGTCTGTACCGGCCTCTTCGCCGGCAAGGCCGGCGCCTACAAGAGCCGCGGTGTCTCTGTAGGAGCCGGCGTTGCCGGCGAAGCTTTTCAGCGCCCCAGATAAACCTCGATCACCCGATCATCGGCCTGCACCTGTTCCAGCGAACCCTCTGCCAGCACGCTGCCCTGGTGCAGCACCGTCACATGGTCGGCAATGCTGCCGACAAACCCCATGTCGTGCTCCACCACCATCAGCGAATGCCGGCCGGCCAGGCTTTTGAACAGCTCGGCGGTGAATTCGGTCTCGGCGTCGGTCATGCCTGCCACCGGTTCGTCCAGCAGCAGCAACTGCGGGTCCTGCATCAGCAGCATGCCGATCTCCAGAAACTGCTTCTGCCCATGGGACAGCAACCCCGCCGGGCGCTGCGCCGACCCGGTCAGGCGAATGGTCTGCAGCACCTGGTCGATACGGTCGCGCTGTTCGCCGCCGAGTCTCGCGCACAGGCTGGCCCACACCGACTTGTCGGCCTTCTGCGCCAGTTCCAGGTTTTCGTACACGCTCAAGGCCTCGAACACCGTCGGCTTCTGGAACTTGCGCCCGATGCCGGCCTGGGCGATCTGCACCTCGCTCATGCGCGTCAGGTCCAGGGTCTCGCCGAACCAGGCCTTGCCGGTGGTGGGGCGGGTCTTGCCGGTGATCACGTCCATCAGCGTGGTCTTGCCCGCCCCGTTGGGCCCGATGATGCAGCGCAACTCGCCCACGCCGATGTACAGGTTCAGCGCATTCAGCGCCTTGAAGCCGTCGAAGCTCACGCTGATGTCCTCCAGCGTCAGCACCGTGCCGTGGCGCACGTCCAGCCCCGGCTGGCGTGCCTGGCCCAGGCCGATGGCATCGCGACCGCTGCCGGCGTCGATGATCGGTTCGAGCATGAACTCGGGGTGTACGGCAGGCAGCGGTACGCTTCTCATTGTTCACCCCTTTTCTTCAGCAGGCCGACCACGCCCCTGGGCAGGTAGAGCGTTACCAGAATGAACAGCGCACCGAGAAAGAACAGCCAGAACTCGGGGAACGCCACGGTGAACCAGCTCTTCATGCCATTGACCACGCCGGCGCCCAGCAGCGGCCCGATCAGCGTGCCGCGCCCGCCCAGGGCTACCCACACGGCGGCCTCGATGGAGTTGGTGGGCGACATCTCGCTGGGGTTTATGATGCCCACCTGCGGCACGTACAGCGCACCTGCCAGGCCGCACAGCACGGCGCTCAGCACCCACACGAACAGCTTGAAGCCGCGCGGGTCGTAGCCGCAGAACATCAGGCGGTTCTCGGCGTCGCGCAGCGCCGTGAGCACGCGCCCGAACTTGCTGCGTGCCAGGCGCCAGCCCAGGTACAGGCTGCCCGCCAGCAAGGCCACGGTGAGCAGGAACAGCACCGCGCGGGTGCCCTGGGCGGTGATCTCGAAACCCAGGATGCTGCGAAAGTTGGTGAAGCCGTTGTTGCCGCCAAAGCCGGTCTCGTTGCGAAAGAACAGCAGCATGCCGGCAAAGGTCAGGGCCTGGGTCATGATCGAGAAGTACACGCCCTTGATCCGCGAACGGAACGCGAAGAAGCCGAACACCAGCGCCAAAAGCCCCGGCGCCAGCACCACCAGGCACAGTGCCCAGGCAAAGTGCTGGGTGCCGGCCCAGTACCACGGCAGCTCGCTCCACGACAGAAAGGTCATGAACGCCGGCAGGCGGTCGCCGGCCGCTTCGCGCATCAGGTACATGCCCATGGCGTAGCCGCCCAGGGCGAAGAACAGGCCATGGCCCAGCGACAGCAACCCGGCGTAGCCCCACACCAGGTCCAGCGCCAGGGCAACGATGGCGTAGCACAGGATCTTGCCCACCAGGGTCAGGGTGTAGGCCGACACCTGCAGGCTGTGGCCGGCTGGCAGCAACGACAGCAGTGGCAGGGCGATCAGCACCAGCAGCACCAGGGCGCCGACGGCCAGGGTCAGGCGCGGGCCGGCCTTTTGTGTAGCAGTGACAAGCAGTGGCTGGTTCATCAGTCGATTACCCGTCCCTTGAGGGCGAACAGGCCTTGCGGACGCTTCTGGATGAACAGAATGATCAGCGCAAGGATGAGGATCTTGCCGAGCACCGCACCGATCTGCGGCTCCAGCAACTTGTTGGCTATGCCCAGGCCGAACGCGGCCCACAGGCTGCCGGCCAGTTGCCCGACGCCACCGAGCACCACCACCAGGAACGAGTCGATGATGTAGCTCTGGCCCAGGTCCGGGCCGACGTTGCCGATCTGGCTCAGGGCCACGCCGCCAAGGCCGGCGATACCCGAACCCAGGCCGAAGGCGAGCATGTCCACGCGCCCGGTGGGCACGCCGCAGCAGGCGGCCATGTTGCGGTTCTGGGTGACGGCGCGCACGTTCAGGCCCAGGCGGGTGCGGTTGAGCAGCAGCCAGGTGAGCAGCACCACGCACAGGGCGAAACCGATGATCACCAGGCGGCTGTAGGGCAGCACCAGGTTGGGCAGTACCTGCAGGCCGCCGGAGAGCCAGGCCGGGTTGGCCACCTCGACGTTCTGCGCGCCGAACAGCAGGCGGATGGCCTGGATCAGGATCAGGCTGATGCCCCAGGTGGCCAGCAGGGTTTCCAGCGGGCGCCCGTACAGGTGGCGGATCACCGTGCGTTCGAGCAGCATGCCGACCCCGGCACTCACACCGAAGGCCACCGGCAGTGCCAGCAGCGGGTAGAAGTCCAGCGCGCCGGGGGCGTAGCGCTGCACCAGCACTTGCACCACGTAGGTGCTGTAGGCGCCGAGCATCAGCATTTCGCCGTGGGCCATGTTGATCACCCCCAGCAGGCCGAAGGTGATCGCCAGGCCCAGGGCTGCCAGCAGCAGGATCGAACCCAGCGACAGCCCGCTGAAGGCCTGGCCGAGCAGCTCGCCGATCAGCAGCTTGCGCTTGACCTGGGCCAGGCTGGTTTCGGCGGCGGTGCGCACCGTGGGGTCGGTTTCCACACTGGGGTCGAGCAGGCTTTCGAGGCGGGTGCGGGCCATCGGGTCGCCGGTTTCGCCCAGCAGGCGCACGGCGGCCAGGCGTACGGCGGGGTCTGTCGCGACCAGTTGCAGGTTGGCCAGGGCCAGGCCCAGGGCTGCGTGCACGGCGGCGTCGGGCTCGCTGGCAAAGCGCCGGTCGAGGAAGGCGACCTGAGCGGGCTGCGCGCTTTTCTGCAGTTGCTGGGCGGCGGCCAGGCGGACCCTGGCGTCATCGCTGAGCAGTCGATGGCTGGCCAGGGCGTTGTCCACCAGGCCGCGCAGGCGGTTGTTCAGGCGCAGCTTGCGGCTGTCGTCCGGGCCCAGGCGGCCTTGCTGCAGCGAACTCAGCAGTTCGAGGCGCGCGGGGTCGGGTTGCGCCGCCCAGCCCTGCAGCAGGCTGGCCTGTTCGTTGGGCTTGGCGGCGATGAAGTAGTCGGCGTCGCCAGCGGCCCGGGCTGCCAGAGGCAGCAGCAGGAGCAGGGCGAGCAACAGTCGGTGGAGGACCTTGGGCATATCGGTGTCCTGGAGTCGGCATTCGCCGGCAAGGCCGGCTCCTACAACGGCAAGGCAGCGCCTTGCCGGCGAATGGGCCGCACGGCGGCCCCCTGCCTCAGTTGCCTTTCACGGCATAATCCGGCCGCTTGTCGTTGCCCGGAATGAACGGGCTCCACGGCTGCGCGCGCAGCGGCTGCTCGGTCTGCCACACCACGCTGAACTGCCCGTCATCCTGGATCTCGCCGATCATCACCGGCTTGTGCAGGTGGTGGTTGGTCTTGTCCATGGTCAGGGTGAAGCCCGACGGCGCCTTGAACGTCTGCCCAGCCAGCGCCTCGCGCACCTTGTCCACATCGGTGCTCTTGGCCTTTTCCACCGCCTGGGCCCACATATGGATGCCCACATAGGTGGCCTCCATCGGGTCGTTGGTCACCGCCTTGTCGGCGCCCGGCAGGTTCTTCGCCTTGGCATAGGCCTTCCAGTCGGCCACGAACTGCGTGTTGACCGGGTTGTCCACCGACTCGAAGTAGTTCCACGCCGCCAGGTGCCCCACCAGCGGCTTGGTGTCGATGCCGCGAAGCTCCTCTTCACCCACCGAGAACGCCACCACCGGCACGTCGGTGGCCTTCAGGCCCTGGTTGGCCAGTTCCTTGTAGAACGGCACGTTGGAGTCGCCGTTGACGGTGGAGATCACCGCCGTCTTGCCCCCGGCCGAGAACTTCTTGATGTTGGCCACGATGGTCTGGTAATCGCTGTGGCCGAACGGGGTGTACACCTCCTCGATGTCCTTGTCGGCCACGCCCTTGCTGTGCAGGAACGCGCGCAGAATCTTGTTGGTGGTGCGTGGGTACACGTAGTCGGTGCCCAGGAGGAAGAAGCGCTTGGCCGCGCCTCCGTCCTCGCTCATCAGGTATTCCACCGCCGGTATCGCCTGCTGGTTGGGCGCTGCCCCGGTGTAGAACACGTTGGGCGACATCTCTTCACCTTCGTACTGCACCGGGTAGAACAGCAGCCCGTTGAGTTCCTCGAACACCGGCAGCACTGACTTGCGCGACACCGAGGTCCAGCAGCCGAACACCACCGCGACCTTGTCCTGGGTCAGCAACTGGCGGCTCTTCTCGGCGAACAGCGGCCAGTTGGAGGCCGGGTCGACCACCACCGGCTCCAGCAGCTTGCCGTTGACCCCGCCCTTGGCGTTGATCTGCTCGATGGTCATCAGGGCCATGTCCTTGAGCGAGGTCTCGGAGATCGCCATGGTGCCCGACAGCGAATGCAGGATGCCGACCTTGATGGTCTCGGCGGCCTGGACCGTCCAGCTCAGGCCCATCGCGGCAATCGACGCGCTGAGGGTGAATGCCTTGATCAGACTGCGACGCTTCATAGTGCTCTCTCCATGGGATCGAATGGTCTGCTGGGCAGACCGCGACTTTGTGCAGAGAGCTTTAGCAAGGGCTGTGCCGATGTCGTACACAGGCTTGCCAGCGGCGTGTTCACAAGGTGCAGGGCAGGGTGGGTGCACCGGGATGGCGCTTGCCGTGGTGCAGTACGCGCAAGGCTGCACAGCAATAGTTCACGGCGATGCCTTATGCTTGCGCCCTCACTTCAACTCGGCTCAAGGATTTTCGCCATGGAAGCGTCATCGCTGTACTTTCGCTGCAACATCACCCCGGCCCAGTACCAGGCCGCGATGACCTCACCTGCGGCGGGCGCTGGCGAGTTCGATGACTGGCAGCAATGGCTGGACGCCGCCGAGGTGCACGGGGTACGTGATCTTGACCAGAAGGCGCCTGAAAATGCGGTGGCGCTGGGCGATTTGCTTCAGGGCTGGGTCGACTGCATGTACGGCAGCCTGATGCAGTACGACGAGGCGTCGCAGGTCTGGCAGTTCGCGTTGGTGGAGTTCACCAACAATTACGGCGAGATGATCCAGCTGCTGGCCCCTCTGCGTCAGATGGCGAAGTACGCCAAGCCGGAGTCGGACAGCTTCCTGCTGGTCTATTCGTATATCTGGGGTGATGGCGACAATGCGTTCCTCACCCTGGGCCAGCAGCGCAGCCAGTTTGCCAGCGGCCCTTCGCCCGAACAGCGGGCCGAGGCCGATGGCGTGCTGGAAGGGCTTGCCCAAGCCCTCCAGCAGCAGGAGTACGACTACGACTGACGCGGCGTGGTAGCGGGCACCGGCACACGCGCCTGGCGCTTGCGGCGCACGGTCTGGTAGGTCACGGCCAGCAGCACGAACCACAGCGGCGTCACCAGCAGGGCCTGGCGGGTATCGCTCTCCAGGCACAGCAACACCAGGATGAAGGCGAAGAACGTCAGGCATACCCAGCACATGAAGCGCCCGCCCGGCATCTTGTACTTCGAGGCCTGGTGCAGCGGCGCACGCTCCTTGCGGTAGGTGAGGTACGACAGCAGGATCAGCGTCCACACGAACATGAACAGGATCGCCGACACCGTGGTCACCAGGGTGAAGGCCTCGATCAGGTCGGGGATCACGTACATCAGGGCCGCGCCCAGCAGCAGGCAGGTGCACGAGAAGTACAGGCCGTTGGCCGGCACCTTGCGGCTGGACAGGGTCTCGAAGCTTTTCGGCGCATCGCCCTGCTGGGCCAGGCCGAACAGCATGCGGCTGGTGGAAAACACCCCGCTGTTGGCCGAGGAGGCCGCCGAGGTCAGCACCACGAAGTTGATGATGCTCGCCGCCGCCGGCAGCCCGGCCAGCACGAACAGCTCGACGAACGGGCTCTTGCCCGGCACCACGTCGCGCCACGGGGTGACGGCCATGATCGCGATCAGCGCCAGCACGTAGAACATGATGATGCGGATCGGGATCGAGTTGATCGCCCGCGGCAGGGTGCGCTCGGGGTTCTTCGCCTCGGCGGCGGTGGTGCCCACCAGTTCGATGCCGACGAAGGCGAACACGGCAATCTGGAAGCCCGCGAAAAAGCCCATCAGGCCATGGGGGAACATGCCCGCGTCATTCCACAGGTTGCTCAGCTGTGCACTGGTGCCGGTGGGTGACTGGAAGCCGACGAACACCATGTACAGGCCGGTGCACACCAGCGCCATGATCGCGATGATCTTGATCAGGGCGAACCAGAACTCGATTTCGCCGAACAGCTTCACCGTGATCAGGTTCAGCGACAGCAGCACGCCGACGCAGGCCAGGGCTGGCGCCCACTGCGGCAGGTCAGGGAACCAGAACTGCGAGTAGGCGGCGATCGCGATCACGTCGGCAATGCCGGTGATGATCCAGCAGAACCAGTAGGTCCAGCCGGTGAAGTAGCCGGCCCAGGGGCCGAGCAGGTCGGCGGAGAAATCGATGAACGACTTGTAGTTGAGGTTCGACAGCAGCAGTTCGCCCATGGCGCGCATGACGAAGAACAGCATGAAACCGATGATCATGTAGACGAAGATGATCGACGGGCCAGCCAGGCTGATGGTCTTGCCCGAGCCCATGAACAGGCCGGTGCCGATGGCCCCGCCAATCGCGATGAGCTGAATATGGCGGTTGGTGAGGTTGCGTTGCAGGTCGTGGGCCGGGGTGTCCGGCGGTTGCTGGTTGGTCATGGGTGGCATTCCATTGAGGAGTCAGTCTTCTTGTGCGTGAAGCGCTCGCTAGGCTATCACGGGCTTTTGCCCTGGCGAGGTGGCAATACGTCTCAAGTTGGTACGTTCGCACCGCTTTGTTGATCGCGGTCAAGGCAGGATTTCCGGGCCAGGCAAGGGCTCAGCGCCAGGCAGCAGTTCAGCGCCGGCGCATCATGCCGATGAAGAACAGCCCGCCGATGGCCGCCGTGGCGATGCCGATGGGCAGGTCTTCAGGGGCGATCAGGGTGCGTGCGGCCACATCCACCCAGATCAGGAACAGGCTGCCCAGCAGCAGCGACACCGGCAGCAGCCGGCGGTGCTCGGCGCCCACCAGGCGCCGCGCAATGTGCGGCACCATCAGGCCGACAAAGCCGATGGAACCGCTGATCGCCACCAGCACGCCGGTCAGCAGCGAGCAGATCAGAAACGCCAGCAGGCGCACCGAGCGTGCGTTCAGGCCCAGGGTCACGGCGGTCTGCTCGCCGGCCATCAGCGCATTGAGCGCGCGTGCCATGCCCAGCAGCAGGCCCAGCCCCAGCAGCACGCTGGCTGCCGGCACCGCCAGCAGCTCCCAGCGCGCCAGGCCCAGGCCGCCGAGCATCCAGAACATCACCGCCGAGCTTGCACGATGATCGCCCATGAACAGCAGCAGGTTGGCCAGCGCCATCATCACGAAGGCCACGGCCACCCCGCACAGCAACAGGCGGTCGCTGTCCAGGCGGCCATGCCGGCTGGCAATCGCCAGCACCAGCAGCATGCTGCACAGCGCGCCGACAAAGGCTGCCAGCGGCAGGGTCAGCACGCCGATCAGTTCACCCACATGCAGCACCACCAACACCGCACCCAGCGTGGCGCCGGAGGTCACGCCGAGCAGGTGCGGGTCGGCCAGCGGGTTGCGCGTGACCGCCTGCAGCACCGCGCCGATCATCGCCAGGCCGCCGCCCACCAGCGCGCCCAGGAGCATGCGCGGCACCCGGATCAGCCACACGATATGTTCCTGGCCGGCGGTCCAGGCGGGCACCTCGGGGGCAATACCGAACACCTTGAGCAGCAGCACCCGGGCGACCACCTCGACCGGCACCGGGGCCGAACCGAACCCCAGCGAGAGCACGCACGACACCAGCAGCAGGCCGCTCAGCGCCAGCAGCATCAGGCGATAGCGAGTGTTCATGCGCCGTGCAGGCCCTTGGCGATGGCCTCGATCGCTTCGACGTTTTCCAGGCTCGGCGTGGCGGCCACATAGGGGATGACCACGAAGCGCCGGTTACGCACCGCGTCGACCGATTGCAGGGCCGGGTGCTGTTCCAGAAACTGCTGCTTCTGCGCGGCGGTGATCTCGCCGTAGTCGACGATCACGATCACCTCGGGGTTGCGTTCGACCACGCTTTCCCAGTTCACGCGGGTCCAGCTGGCCTCGATGTCATCGAGGATGTTGCGCCCGCCGGCGGCGTTGATCAGCGCTTCGGGCATGCCCAGGCGCCCGGAGGTCATGGCGCGGTCTTCGCCGCTGTCATACAGGAACACCCGCGGGCGCTGCGTCGGCAGGTGCTGCTGCACGCTGGCCACGCGCTGCTGCATCTGCTCGATCAGCTGGCTGGCGCGGGCCTGCACGTCGAAGATCCGGCCCAGGTTGCGCAGGTCGGTGTAGGTGTCGTCCAGGCTCGCCGGCGGGCGCTTCATCACGAACGCGCACGACTCGGTCAGCTCGTACACCGCGATGCCCAGCGGTGCCAGGCTCTGCGGGGTGAGGTCGCCGCCCACGCGCATGCCGTAGTCCCAGCCGGCGAAGAAGAAGTCGACGTTGGCGTTGAGCAGGGTTTCCACCGAAGGGTACTTGCTGGCCAGCTCCGGCAGGCCGTCGAGTTCCTTGCGCAGCGCCGGGGTCACTGCCTTCCAGCCGCTGACGCCGCTGTAGCCGACCATCTTCGTGCGCAGGCCCAGGGCGAGCATCATCTGGGTCATGTTGATGTCGTGGCTCAGGGCGCGTTCGGGGGCCTTGGCGAAGGTCACCTCGCGGTTGCAGCTGTGCACCGTGAGCGGGTAGCGCGTGGCCTCGGCCAGGGCCGGGCCGGCGACCAGCAGCAGCGCAGCAAGCAGGGCGGATCGAATCATTGGGGGGCTATCCAGGTGATGCGTGGATGGTCGGCCAGCGGGTGGCGGTCGATCAGCGCCTGAACGCCGAACACCTCGCGCAGCAGCTCGGCGGTGAGGACCTGGTGCGGTGTGCCACTGGCCACGATGCGGCCGTGGTCGAGCACGTACAGGCGGTCGCAGAAGGCCGCGGCCAGGTTCAGGTCGTGGATGCTGGCCAGGGTGGCGATGCGCAGCTGGCGCACCTGGTGCAGCAGGGCCAGTTGGTAACGCGGGTCGAGGTGGTTGGTCGGTTCGTCGAGGATCAGTACGCGCGGTTGCTGCACCAGGGCGCGGGCCAGGATCACGCGCTGCTTTTCACCGCCCGAGAGGGTGGCGAAGGCGTGGTCGTCGAAGCCGTGCAGGCCGACATCGAGCAGCGCCTGCTGCACACGCTGGTGGTCTTGGCGGCTGTCGCCGTCGAACAGGCCCTGGTGCGGAATGCGCCCCATGGCGACCACTTCGGCCACGCTCAGGCCAAACGCGTCGGGGAACTCCTGCAGCACCACCGCGATGCGCTGGGCACACCAGCGCGGCGATTGTTGCCAGAGGTTGTGGTCGTCGAGGGTGATGTGCCCGCGTTCGGGCGCGTTGAAGCGGTAGGCGCACCGCAGCAGGCTGGTCTTGCCGCTGCCGTTGGGGCCAATGAGGCCGACGAATTCGCCGGGGCGCACCTGCAGGTCGACGCCACGCAGCTGGAACTGGTGGTGGCAGTGGCCGTGGCCTTTGGGGGACCAGTGCAGGTTGTGGATATTCAGGGTGGTCATGTGTCGTCTATTCGGGCCTCTTCGCCGGCAAGGCCGGCTCCTGCAGGACCGGTGTGGTGTGTAGGAGCCGGCCTTGCCGGCGAATGGGGCGACGCGGTCAGAAGGTGTAGTCGGCCGTCACGAAGAACGAGCGCGGCTCACCCAGGATCCATTGCTGGCCGTCATTGTACTGACTTTGCGCGTACCGACGGTCGAACAGGTTGTTCAACTGCAGGCCCAGCGTGGTATCGCTGAGCACCTGCCACGCCACCGAGGCATCCACCACCGTGTAGCTCGGCAGCCGGGTAGTGTTGCCCATGTCGGCATAGCGCCCGTCCACATAGCGCACCCCGGCGCCGGCGCGCAGGCTGTCGGTCAGGCCCTTGCTCAGCCACAGGTTGGCGGTGCGCCCCGGTACGTCGGTGGGGCGGTTGCCGGCCCGCGATACCATCACGCCGTTCACCTCCTGCTCGAACTCGTCATAGCGTGCACGCACGAACGCGGCGTTGGCCTGTACCTGCCAGTCGTGCGGCAGCTGCAGGTCCAGGCTGGCCTCGATGCCGTCGGACGACTGCTTGCCCACCTGCAGTTGCCGGCCGGTGCCGATCTGCGACGGGTCGTCGGTGAGCAGGTCCTTCTTGACGATGTGGTACGCCGCCAGGGTCCATTCGCCACGCTGCTGCCAGAACTGCTGCTTGACCCCGACCTCGGTCTGGCGCGCCTTGGCCAGGCCGTACTGCTGCTGGTCGGGGCTCAGCGAGATCAAGCCGCCAACGCCATCGGTGCTGGTGGCGTGCTGGGCATACAGCGACGTTTCGGGGGTGAGGGCGAACACCAGCCCGGCCTTCCAGTTGTTGCCGTCCAGGCTGGTGTCGCTGCGTGTGTTGCCGGTCACTTCGCTGCGCAGGTCGTTGCGGTCCAGGTGCACCACGTCGCGGCGCACGCCCGTCACCAGCGACAGGCGCTCGGTGAGCTGCAGGCGGTTTTCGGCGAACAGCGCGAACTGGTGGGTCAGGCTGTCGAACTGCGGACGGTACGCCGAATCGCTGGCAAAGCCGCTGCGCTGCGGGTGGCGCAGGTCGATCGGCTCGCCGCCGACGATGCTGTCGTTGAATGGCGCGTTGCTGTTGAGCTGGAAGCGGATGCGGTTGTAGTCGGCGCCCACCAGGGTCTGGCTGTCGAGGCCGAACAGGCTGTGCCTGAAGGTGAAGGTCTGGCGATCACCCAGCTGCTCCTGCTGGTGCTTGATGCCGAAGTTGCCACTGCGCAGCAGTTGCTGGCTGGCCGCATCCCAGGTGTAGTTCTCGGCGTTCTGCCAGCGGCGGTTGGCCTTGAGGTAGTACAGCTCGTTGGTGGAGCTGACGCTGTCGCTGATCTGCCACTCGGTGGTCAGGCGCGTCCACTGGTCGTTGTAGTGCTGCTTGTCGTTGCTGATGTTGTAGTTCTTGTCGCGCAGGCTCTCGCGCAGGTGGCCGTTGATCAGCGGCGTGCCGAAGTAGTTCATCGGCTTCTGGTCGCCATAGTCGTGCGCCAGGGTGAAGGCCAGGTCGTCATTGGCCTGCCAGCGCAGCGCCGCACTGATGGCGGTGCTGCTGGAGTCGCCGTGGTCGATCCAGCCTTTGCTGCGCAGCTGGTTGATGTTCAGGCGGTAGCTCAGGCTGTCGGTGAGCGAGCCGCCGCTGTCGAGGGCGGTCTGCTGGCTGTCGTGGCTGCCGTAGCCCAGGCGCAGGTGGTTGACGATCTCGCCCTCGAAGGGCTTTTTCGGCACCACGTTGACCACCGCACCGGTGGCGCCTTCGCCATACAGCACCGAGGCCGGGCCGCGCAGAACGTCGATGCGTTCCACCGACCAGGTGTCTACCGGGAAGGTCACGGTGCCCATGCCGGTGTACATGCGGTTGCCGTCGAACAGCTGCATCACCGAGCTCTGCCCGGTGAAGCCGCGGGCCTGCAGCGAGGTGCCGCCATCGCCCGGGGTGCCGGTGCGGCTGATGCCGGTGCTGCGCGACACGCCGTCCTGTACGCTGCGATCGCCACGTGCGCGTACCTGCTCGCCGCTCAGGCTCTCGACGCTGCCCGGGGTTTGCAGGGCGTTCAGGTTCAGGCGCGAACCGGCGCTGGTCGGGGTATCGAGGCTGACCCGCTGTTCGGCGTCGGCCGTGGCGGTGATGGTGCCGGCAGGCAGGGTCAGGGTGTTGGCCAGGGCGCAATCGCACGCGGCCAGCAGGCTCAGGGAGCCGATCAGGTACTTGTTCATCGGAAGGGAAATCGCTTGTCCATAAGGCCCGGGCGCGTCGGTGCGCCGGGTTCGAGGCGGGTGTTTTTCGGGGCGTATAATGTAACATTTTGCCGATTGGCGGTAGCGCAGCGTGCTCATGTGCTGCATGAGCAGGGCTCAGGTTGGCGCCGCCGGTCTGCCAGAGGGCGCGGCCAGTGGCCGCGCCCGTGTGGTGCATCAGAAGCTCAGGTCGACCTTGGTCCAGAGGGTACGCCCTGGCTCGTTGATCGCCTGCGGATCACTGGCCGGGTAGCCGAAGCCGGCGTTGCCCGCCAGGTTCAGGTGCTCGGCGTAGGCCTTGTCGAACAGGTTGTCGACGCCGGCACTGAGCTTGATGTTCTTGCTCACGCGGTAGGTGCCGTTGAGCGAGAACACGCCGAAGCCTGCGCTTTTCTCGTAGTCCTTGCCCACCACGTTGCCGGAACCCTCGGCGATGCGGTTCTGCGCCGAGACCAGGCGCCACAGCGCACCGGCGCTCCAGGCGTCGCGGCTGTAGGTCAGGCCCAGGCGGCTTTCCAGCGGCGGCATCTGCGGCAGCGCCTTGCCATCGCTGCTGTTCTTGCCCCAGGCGTAGGCCAGGGTGGCGTCGGCTTTCCAGTTGGGCGCGAACTGATAGGCCGCGCCCAGCTCGCCGCCCATGATACGGGCATCGATGTTCTGCGCCTGGGAGCTGAGCATGCCCATCATGCCGGGACGGTAGTCGAACAGGATGTAGTCGCGCACCTGGCCGACATAGCCCGAGGCCCAGGCTTCGAGCTGCTCGGTCTTGTACTGGATGCCCACGTCGAGCTGGGTGGTCTTCTCCGGCTTGATCGAGTCGAACGCATTGAGCGAGCCGGCCGGGCCCGACTTGGGCGAGAACAGCTCCCAGTAGTCGGGGAAGCGCTGGGCATGGCCCAGGCCCACATAGGTGGTGGCCGGGAGGTCGAGCAGGTCGTGCTCGTAGCGCACGAACCCGCTGGGCAGGGTGTCGGCGCGGGTGTTGCCGCGGGTGGCGCTGGCTTCACGAAAATCCTTGGCCGAGGCGCGGTCCAGGCGCGCGCCGCTGACCAGGCGGTCCTGGCTGGAGGTTTCCCAGGTCAGCTCGCCGAACACGCCGTAGTTGTGAAAGTCCGCGTCCTTGGTCCAGGGCTCGGCCTTGTGCGCATCCACGCCCATGCCGCCGCGCTGGCGATGTTCGTTGGTCTGCGCATCGACACCGCTGACCAGGGTCACGTCCTCCCAGCGCCAGGTGGCCTTGAGCCGCCCGCCGAGGGTGCGGCGGTCGACGTTGCTGACCATCGGCCCGGCCATCATGCCGCTGGTGGGCGAGGTGCGCAGGCTGTAGTTGTCCATCACGTGGTCGGCGTAGTTGTAGTAGACCTGGGCTTCGAGCTTGTCGAGCACCCCGCCCAGGTTGGATTTCTCAAAGCGCAGGCCCAGGCTTTCGCGCTTGAACTGCGAACCGTCCATGCCGCGCCCGGCATAGCGCGCCTCGCCATCGCCCTTGCCGGCAGTGAGTTCGAGCAGGGTGTCGGCATCCGGGGTCCAGCCCAGGGCCACGTCACCGTTCCACTTGTCCCAGCGCGAGGGCACGGTGTCGCCGTTGCCGTCCTTGTAGTCGTCGGAGCGCGACTGGTTGCCGACAAAGCGTGCATAGCCCTGTGCGTTGCCTGCCGCAGCATCCAGCACCTTGTCGAAGCGCCCGTTGGAGCCGGCCAGCAGGCTTGCGTTGACGCGGCTGCCGAGCTCGCCGAACTGTTCGGGCTCGCGGTCGAAGAGGATGGTGCCGGCCGAGGCGCCGGGGCCCCACTGCACGCTCTGCGGGCCCTTGATCACGGTGAGGCGGTCGTAGGTTTCCGGCGAGATGTACGAGGTGGGTGCGTCCATGCGGTTGGGGCAGGCGCCGAGCATCACGCCGCCGTTGGTAAGGATGTTCAGGCGCGAGCCGAACATGCCGCGCAGCACCGGGTCGCCGTTGGTGCCACCGGCGCGGATGGCCGAGAAGCCCGGGATGGTCTTGAGGTAGTCGGCGCCGTCGCTGGCCGGTACCGGCTGGCGTGGGTCCTTGGGGTTGGTGACGATGGTCAGCGGCGAGCTGGGCGCCACGGCAGTGATCACCGTGGGGCTCAGTTCGGCGTGGTCGTGGCCTTCGTGGCCGCTGTCGGCGGCCAGGGCCACGTGGCTGAACAGGGTGCCGCACAGCAGGGCGATGGTGCCTTGCAGCGACAGGCGCAGGGTAACGGTAGAGCCGGACATAGTATTTCCAACATCGTGTGGTCGTGAGGGTGCGCAAGAGCCTCGGCAGCAAGCCGGGCCCTGGGGCGCATGCAAAGTGGGTTCAGACGACGATGTGGGCAGGTGGCGCGCGGCTGCGGGCGCCGGGGAAGATGGCCTGGCGAGCATGGCCCTGGCGCGGCTGGGCGCGCAGGGTGGTGTGGGGCGAGACGGCCTCGGTGTCGAGCAGGCTGAGCGTCTGCGGCAGCGCCGGGCAGTGGAAGAACAGGCTGCAGTAGCCGCACTTTTCCCAGATGACGTGCAGCGCTGCCGGGTTGTCGGCAGGGCTGCTGGCGTGGCTGCCTGAGTGGCAGTCCATGGCCATGTCCATGCCGGGCATGGAGGCACGGTGATCCATCGGCATCGACTGGGAGACCAGTGGGCCGATGAAGATCATCAACATGGCGAACAGGCTCAGCCAGCTGCCGCGTGCTCGTTGGAGGTCAGCGGGGCGGGCGAGCCTGCCACGGGGCAGGCGCATGGCGTGCAGCCGTCAGCGAATCAATGGCTGTGGGCGGTGCCCTCGGGGGCCTGTTTCTGCACGGCCACTTCGACCGTGATGTTGCCGGCCTTCTGGAAATGCAGGGTCAGCGGGAAGCGCTTGCCGTCGCTGAGCAGGCTGCGGTCCTTGGGCTGCATCAGCATCACGTGGTAGGCGCCGGGGGCGAACACCAGGTCGGCGCCGGCGGGGATGTCGACACCCTGCACCTGCTGCATCTTCATCAGGCCGTCCTTGTGCACATGCTCGTGCAGTTCGGCGTTGTCGGTGATCGGGCTGTCGACGCCGAGCAGGCGGTCGGCGCTCTTGCCGTTGTTGTGCACGATGAAATAGGCGGCCACGTTGGGGGCGTTGGGTGGCAGCTCCTGCGACCACGGGTGGGCGATATGCAGGTCGCCCACGGTGTATTCATGGGCGTTGGCAAAGGTGGCGGGCAGCAGCAGGGCGGCCAGCAGCAGGGCGTTCTTGAGCATGGTCAATCTCCGTTCGGGTCAGGTTCGCAACTGGTAGCGTAGTGAACTCAGGCCTGGGGGGAGGCGCGGGGATTGAGCGCGGGCCATTGCTGGCGTGGCGTGGGGTGGTAGCTGGCGAGTAGCGGTGACGGGGTGTTGAGGGTGTGCTCGGACGTCACCAGCCGTGGCGGGTGGCCGGGCAGGGCCAGCAGCGGGGCAGTGCCGGAGCAGCACCAGCAGTGCTGCATGGTGGAGTGGTCGTCGTTCTGCTGTTGGCCGTCGGGGGCATTCAGCGAGATGGCGATCATCTTGGTCACGCCGCTGGAGCAGAAGGTGCCCCACAGCAGTTGTTCGGGTTGGGCTTTTGCAGCGGCGGCGGACAACGGCATGGCCAGCAGATTGAACAGCACTGCGAAGCAGGCGATCCAGGCGTAGGCGAGCCGGTGTGCGGGCATGGGGAGATCCGGTCAGGAATCGAGTGGGGCTATTTAGCCAGATGTCGAAGTATATGTAAAAAAGCCGGGGTGTGATGGAGTGTCGCAGGTGGGGTAACTGCGTCGACAGCGCATCTATCCTTCCCCTGACCTTGTGTCAGCCTTTTTTGATCGACTCTGGAGCTGTGTGCACCCGTCAAAGCGCCGCCAGCACATCGGCGACGCCCACGAACTCCCGATCCACCCCCGCCAGCGCCGGCCGCTTCAGGATCAGTACCGGCACACCCCGCTCGCGCGCCACTTCGAGCTTGGGTTCGGTCGCGGCGCTGCCACTGTTCTTGCTGATCAGCACATCCACCCGGCAACGCTCGAACAACGCCCGTTCATCCTCCAGGCGAAACGGCCCCCGCGCGCCGATCACTTCGCATCGCGCATTCCCCTCGCACGCCTCCAGCGCGCGCAAGGTCCAGAACTGCTGCGCGGGTATCTCGTGCAGGTGCTGCAACGGCTCGCGCCCCAGGGTGAACAAGGGCCGGCGAAACGGTTTCAATGCCTCGATCAACTGCGTCCAGTCCGCCACTTCCCGCCAGTCGTCACCGGCCTGCGCCTGCCACGCCGGGCGCCGCAACGCCCAGCATTCAACCCCGGCCAGGCGCGCTGCCTGCGCCGCATTGCGGCTGATCTGCGCCGCATACGGGTGGGTCGCGTCGATCACCAGACCGATGCCTTCGGCCCGCAGGTAAGCGGCCAGGCCCTCGGCCCCACCATAGCCGCCCACCCGCACCTGGCACGCCAGGTCGCTGGGCACCCGGCCGATACCGGCCAGGCTGTAGACGTGCTGCGGGCCCAGCTGACGGGCTATCAACAGCGCCTCGGTCACGCCGCCCAGCAACAGGATGCGCCGGCTCATCGAACACCCGCCCGGCCGACGATGCCGCCCTGGCGGTCGATGGCGAACACCTCCACCTGTACCTGCGCCGGCACCACGCTACGGGCGAAAGCCAGCGCGTGCTCGCACACCGCATCCCCCAGCCCGACCCCCGCCGCACTGGCCAGGGCCAACGCCTGCTGGCTGGTGTTGGCGCCGATGATCGCCGCCTGCAACGCGGTGTCGGCACCTACCGCCGCTGCCCAGCCAGCCAGTTGTGGCAGGTCGATGCTCGAATGCCGGCTGTGCAGGTCCATGTGCCCGGCCGCCAGTTTGCTGATCTTGCCGAAGCCGCCGCAGATGCTCAGCTTGCCAACCGGCACCTTGCGCAGGTGCTTGAGCACCGCGCCGACAAAATCGCCCATCTCGATCAGGGCGATGTCGGGAATGCCGTAGACCCGGCGCATGGTGTCTTCGCTGGCATTGCCGGTACACGCGGCAATGTGTTCGTAGCCATTGGTCTTGGCCACGTCGATGCCCTGGTGGATCGAGGCAATGTAGGCCGCGCAGGAAAACGGCCGCACGATGCCACTGGTGCCCAGAATCGACAGCCCGCCGAGGATGCCCAGGCGCGGGTTCATGGTCTTGAGGGCCAGGCTGTCGCCGTCCTGCACGTTCACGGTGACCTCGAAGCCCCCCGCGTAATCGCACTCCAGCGCCAGACGCTGCAGGTGCTCGGTCATCATGCGCCGCGGCACCGGGTTGATCGCCGGCTCGCCCACCCCCAGCACCAGCCCGGGGCGGGTCACGGTGCCCACGCCGATGCCGGCGACAAAACGTACGCCCGGCTCGGCCAGCAGCCGCACCTGGCTGTAGAGCAGCGCGCCATGGGTCACGTCGGGGTCGTCGCCGGCATCCTTGAGGGTGCCGGCTTCGGCGCCTGGCCCGGCCAGCCGGCAGAACTCCAGGCGCATCTGCACCTGTCTGCCCTTGGGCAGGGTGATGTGCACCGCGTCGTCGCATTGCCCGCTCAACAGCAGGCGCGCCGCCGCCAGGCTGGTGGCAGTGGCGCAGCTGCCCGTGGTCAGGCCGCTGCGCAGCGGCGCCGGCTGTTCTGCGGTTTCGTCACGCATCGAGGGGCTTTACCAGATCAAGCAGGGTGATCGGCAGCGCCTGGCGCCAGGTGTCGAACTCGCCCAGCGGCTGCGCCTGGGCCACATGGATACGGGTGAGCTCGCCGCCATGACGTTCGCGCCAGCTCATCAGCAGGGTCTCGCTCTGCAGGGTCACGGCATTGGCCACCAGCCGGCCACCGGGGCGCAGGTGCGCCCAGCATTCGTCCAGCACGCCCTCGCGGGTCACGCCGCCACCGATGAAGATCGCGTGGGGCCGTTCCAGGCCCTGCAACGCCTGCGGGGCGCGCCCGCGCACCAGTTGCAGGCCAGGCACGCCCAGGGCGTCGCGGTTGTGTTCGATCAGTTGCTGGCGGCCGGCGTCGGCCTCGATGGCCAGTGCCCGGCAGCTGGGGTGGGCGCGCATCCATTCGATGCCGATCGAGCCGCTGCCGGCGCCCACGTCCCACAGCAGCTCGCCCGGCTGCGGGGCCAGGCGGGCGAGGGTGATGGCGCGCACGTCGCGCTTGGTGATCTGCCCGTCGTGCGCGAAGGCCGAATCGGGCAGGCCGGCCAGCGGCGACAGGCGCGGTGCATCGGCGCCGGCCCGGCAGTCGATGGCCACCAGGTTGAGGTCGGCGAAGTCGGCGTCCTGCCAGCCATCGGCACGGGCATCGATGCGCCGTTCGTCGGCGCCGCCCAGGTGCTCCAGCACGCTCAGGTGGCTGGGGCCGAAGCCGCGCTCGCACAACAGGGCGGCCAGGGCGGCGGGGCTGCTGCGGTCATTGCTCAGCACCAGCAGGCGCTGGCCGCTGTACAGGTGGGCGGCCACGGCGGCGACCGGGCGCGCTACCACCGACAGCGTGACCACGTCCTGCAGGGGCCAGCCCAGGCGGGCGGCGGCCAGCGAGTAGGAGGACGGGGCAGGCAGCACCCGCATGGCCTCGGCCGGCAGCTGGCGCGCCAGGCTGGCGCCTACGCCGTAGAGCATCGGGTCGCCGCTGGCCAGCACGCACACCGGCTCGCCACGTTCGGCCAGCAGCGGCGCCAGGGAAAACGGGCTGGGCCAGGCGACCCGTTCGGCGCGCGAGCAGTGGGGCAGCAGGGCCAGCTGGCGCGGGCTGCCGAACACCTTGGTGGCCCGCAGCAGGGCATGCCGAGCCTGTTTGCCCAGGCCCGTGAAGCCGTCTTCGCCAATACCTACTACCGTCAACCAGGGCGCCATGCCGTTCCTCTTCGCTTGCCTATCCGACCGGCTGGCTTAGCCTGCCGACGGACAAAGCAGGCATAATACCGCGCCTTTGTGCTACCAGCGCCTTTTGACGATTGCCGGGTGATCCCTTGCCACAACCCCTGCCCACTCCAGCTCTTCGCCCCTCGGCCTGCCCGGGGTTGTGGCGTATCGTGCAGGCGCTGGACGGCGGCATTTCACGCATCAAGCTCGACGCCGGCACCCTGAGCGCGGCCCAGGCACACGCAGTGGCCGACGCCGCCGAGCGCTTTGCCGGCGGCGTGATCGAGGTAACCAACCGCAGCAACCTGCAGATTCGCGGCATCGGTGCCGACCACGCCGGGCTGGTGGCATGCCTGCTCGACGCCGGCCTGGGCCCGCGCCAGGCGGCGGGCGACGATGTGCGCAACCTGATGCTCAGCCCGGCGGCCGGTCTCGACCCGGCCATGCTGTTCGACAGCCGGGCGCTGGCGGGGCAGATCCTCGAATCGCTGCAGACCTGCGAGCGCTTTCATCAGTTGTCTGCCAAGTTCGCCGTGCAACTGGACGCTGGCGAAGACCTGGCCATGCTCACCCACCCCCACGACCTGTGGCTGTCGGCACTGCGCCTGGACGGCGAGGTGTGGCTGGCCTTCGGCCTGGCCGGCTGCCCGGCCGAGGAGGGTGCGCTGGGCGCGGTGCCGCTGGCCGCTGGGCACGCGCTGGTGCTGGCGGTGTTGCAGCGGTTTCTCGACCTGGCCACTGCGCAGCAGGCGCGCATGCGCCAGTTGCTGGCCGAATGCGGCAGCGAGGCTTTCGTGCAGGGCCTTGGCGTGGCGCTGCGCCGCGACCACGCGGTGCTGGGCTGGCGCCGGCCGCGACGTGACCAGGCCCGCCATCTGGGTGTCTACCCACAGCGCCAGACGGGCAGGGTCGCGGTGGGCGCCGCCGCACCGTTGGGGCGCCTGAGCGCCGCGCAGTTGCGTGGCGCCGCGCACCTGGCCAGCAGCCTGGGCGACGCCAGCCTGCGCATGACGCCCTGGCAAAGCCTGCTGCTGCCCAATCTTGCCGCCACCGACGCCGAGCAGGCGCTGGCCGGGCTGGCAGCGCTGGGCTTGCTGTGCGACCCGGCGCAGCCGCTGGCGCGCATGGTGGCCTGCACCGGTTCGGCCGGCTGCGCCAAGGCCCTGGCCGACACCAAGGCCGACGCCGTGCAACTGGCGGCGCTGCTGCGCGAGCCGGGCCCGGTGGCCGGCATTCACCTGAGCGGCTGCGCGCGTTCCTGCGCGCTGGCCCACCGTGCACCGGCCACCCTGCTGGCGGTCGGGCCCGGGCATTACGACCTGTATTTTCACGACCCGGCGCAGCCGGGCCTGGGCGCCCCTGGCGGGCGCAACCTGACATTGAAAGAAGCGGGCGCGCAACTCGACGCCCGCCTACGGAGCAACCCCGATGATTGATTACATCCGCGACGGCCAGGAGATCTACCGCAACTCCTTCGCCATCATTCGCCAGGAGGCTCGCCTGGAGCGGATCCCGGCCGACCTGGAAAAACTCGCGGTGCGGATCATCCATGCCTGCGGCATGGTCGAGGTGGTCGACAAGCTGCGCTTCAGCGAAGGCGCCGGCAAGGCCGGGCGCGAGGCGCTGGCCAACGGTGCGCCGATCCTGTGCGATGCGCGCATGGTCGCCGAAGGCATCACCCGTGCACGCCTGCCGGCCAACAACGAGGTGATCTGCACCCTGCGCGACGACAGCGTGCCGGGCCTGGCCAAGGAGCTGGGCAACACCCGCTCGGCGGTGGCCCTGGAGCTGTGGCGCCCGCACCTGGAAGGCAGCGTGGTGGTGATCGGCAATGCGCCGACCGCATTGTTCTACCTGCTCGAGATGATCGATGCAGGGGCGCCGAAGCCTGCGCTGATCCTCGGTTTCCCGGTCGGTTTCGTCGGCGCGGCCGAGTCCAAGGCGATGCTCGCGGCCGACAGCCGTGGCGTGCCGTTCGTGATCGTCGAGGGCCGCCTGGGCGGCAGCGCGATGGCAGCAGCGGCGGTCAATGCCCTGGCCACGGAGGTCGAATGATGCAGCCACGCGGACGACTGCTTGGCCTGGGCGTGGGCCCCGGCGACCCCGAACTGATCACGGTCAAGGCGCTGCGCCTGCTGCGCGAGGCGCCAGTGGTGGCGTATTTCGTGGCCAAGGGCAAGCGCGGCAATGCCTTCGGCATCATCGAGGCGCACCTGCAGCAGGCGCAGACATTGCTGCCGCTGGTGTACCCGGTGACCACCGAGGCACTGCCGGCGCCGCTGTCGTATGAACAGGTGATCAGCGACTTCTACGACGGCGCCAGCCTGGAAGTGGCCGCGCACCTGGATGCCGGCCGCGACGTGGCGGTGATCTGCGAAGGCGACCCGTTCTTCTATGGCTCCTACATGTACCTGCACGACCGCCTGGCCGAGCGCTACGAGGCCCAGGTGATCCCCGGCGTGTGCTCGATGCTCGGGGGCGCCTCGGTACTCGGCGCGCCACTGGTGTACCGCAACCAGAGCCTGTCGGTGCTGTCGGGCGTGCTGCCGGCCGACGAGCTCAAGCGCCGCCTGGCCGATGCCGACGCGGCGGTGATCATGAAGCTGGGGCGCAATTTCCCCAAGGTGCGCCAGGTGCTGGCCGAACTGGGCCTGGCCGAGCGAGCGCTGTACGTGGAGCGCGCGACCATGGCCAACCAGAAGATCGTGGCGCTGGATGCGGTTGACCCGCAGTCCTCGCCATACTTCTCGCTGATCATCGTGCCGGGTGAACGGTGGCAAGGGTGATGACATCTCACGCACCGGCCATCGTGATCCTGGGCAAGGGCAGCCTGGCCACTGCCCGCAGGCTCCAGCAGCTGTACCCCGATGCATTGATCCACGGCCTGGCCGGGCGGGTCGAGGGCACGGACCGCAGCTACCAGGACTTCGGCGCCACCCTGCGCCAGTTGTACCAGCAGGACACCCCGATCATTGCCCTGTGCGCCGCCGGCATCGTGATTCGCAGCCTGGCCAGCGTGCTGCTGGAGAAGGGCGCCGAACCGCCGGTACTGGCCGTGGCCGAAGACGGCAGCGCCGTGGTGCCGCTGCTGGGCGGGCTGGGCGGGGTCAACGGGCTGGCCCGCGAGATCGCCGCCGGCCTCGGCGTGGCGCCGGCCATCACCACCAGCGGCGAGCTGCGCTTCGGCACCTGCCTGCTCAACCCGCCCAGTGGTTATGCGCTGGCCGACCTGGAGCTGGGCAAGCGTTTCGTGTCCGACCTGCTGGCCGGTGAAAGCGTGCGCATCGATGGCGCCGCGCCGTGGCTGGAACAGGCGCAACTGCCGCAGAGCGAGCAGGCGCAGCTGGCCATTCACGTGGGCTGCGATGCACGTGAGGCCGACGCCAACGAGCTGGTGATCTACCCGCGCTGCGTGCTGGTGGCCGTGAGTGCCCAGGTGCCGGAGCTGGCCGCGGCGGTGCGTGCGGCGCTGCACCGCGCGAAGATCGCCGAGCCGGCATTGGCCTGCCTGCTGGCGGCCGACAGCGAGATGGCCAGCCCGGCGTTGCACGCGGCAGCGGCCGAGCTGGGCGTGCCGTTGCGCTTCGCCCCGGCGGCCGGCAGCGTTGCCGAGCTGGCCGCGCAGGCCTGGCCGCAGTTGCTGGCGCCGCAGTGCGCAGGCGAGGGCGTGGCGATTGCGGTGGCCGGCCAGCCGATCGACCCGCAACGGATCGGGCGCGCCCGTGGCCGCCTGGCGGTGATCGGCCTGGGCCCGGGCGCCGCCGACCTGATGGTGCCGGCGGTCAAGGCCGAGCTGGCACGCGCCAATGACGTGCTGGGTTATGAAACCTATGTGCGCATGGCCGGCCCGTTCCGCGCCGATCAGGTGCTGCACTGCACCGACAACCGCGAAGAAATGCAGCGCGCACGGCATGCCTTCGAGCTGGCCGCGCAAGGCCGCTCGGTGGTGGTGGTATCGTCGGGCGACCCGGGTGTGTTCGCCATGGCAGCGGCGGTGCTCGAAGCCCTGCACGAGTCGACGGACCCGCAGTGGCACAGCGTCGAGCTGCAGGTGCTGCCGGGCGTCTCGGCCTCGCTGGCCACCGCCGCGCAGGCCGGTGCGCCGCTGGGGCATGACTTCTGCGTGCTGTCGCTGTCGGACAACCTCAAGCCCTGGGACATCATCGAGAAACGCCTGGACCTCGCCTGCCAGGCCGACCTGGCGCTGGCCTTCTACAACCCGATCTCGCGCTCGCGGCCCTGGCAGCTGGGGCGTGCCCTGGAGATCGTGCGCCAGCACCGAACGCCAGCCACCCCGGTGGTGCTGGGCCGTGACATCGGCCGCCCCGGCCAGACCCTGCGCACCCTGACCCTGGGCGAGCTGACGCCAGAGCAGGTGGACATGCGCACCATGGTGCTGGTGGGGTCGTCCACCACCTGCACCTTCGCGCGTGCCGACGGTGGCGAGTGGGTGTACACGCCGCGTTGGTATGGCGCCGGCCGCCCTGGATAGCCACAGGGTCTCGTAGGGAAAAAAAGGTGCGCCTGGAAACGGGCGCACCTTTTTTCATGCAGGCCCGGTGATAGTTTGCAGTGGCCTGGCTGTGCCGCGGCAAACCAAAACTGAACAAGGATGATGTTATGGATAACTCGACTGTGTTTCCCTGCGCGGAAAAAAGCGCTGAATTCTTCAGCAACCTGGAAGTACCGGATCTTCAGCATTCGCCGCTGTCCATGCGCGGGCTGCTGGCCAGTGAAGGGCTCGATGACGAAGCGGGCGAAGTGGCACTGATGACCAGCGAAGGCCCGACGATTCTGACCTTTGCCGACAAGCTGTCGGCGGACAAGCGCCAGATGGCCAAGGACGCCACCCTGTTCGCCGAGATGGTGGCCAACACCTCGGGCAGTATCCAGGAGCAGCCCCTGCAATGGCTGGCAGCCTACCGGGAGGCCATGCTGCACGCCGGCTGGTTCATGACCAGTTCGGACCGTCAGAGCTACAACACCAGCAAGCGCGACATCACCATGGACAGCGTGGTGCTGGAAATCGTCGCCTCGGTGGCCGGTGGCAACGCAGCCGCCATGATCCCGCTGGTTTCCAGGGCCCTCGACAAGCTCAAGGGCGACGAGGACATGATCACCCTGTTCAACAACAACAGCACCGGCGCGAGCAAGGACAGTTGCCGCATTCTGCCGTGCCTTGAAACGGATAACGGCGAAGCCGTGACACTGTTCATCGGGCTTGAATACAACAAGCGTACCGACAAGGGCGGCGCACTGTTCTGGAAGTGGGACAACGAAACCATGGACATCACTCAGGTGGCCACCATGGTCAACTGGAACGAACGTGTCTATCAGCGCAACAAAGACGACATCCACGACTACATGGGTATTTCCTCGGATAACTTCTTCAGGAAAATCAAGAAGAAGTAATTCTACCGGCACCGGTGTCAAGGCGCCGGTGCCGCTATCCTCAAGGAGTCGAGGCATGGCAATGCAGTACGAGACATGGGTCAATGGTGCGCAGCTGATTTCATTTCCCGGCGGGTTGAGCGCACCGGACAGGGATGATGTATTGAACTCCCACTTGCTGGCGCAGGTGTCGGCCAACCAGGACGGCCTGGTCACCGCCAACCCCCGGGCCTGGTTCAAGCGCAATGTGGACGGCCTGGGCCAGCTCATGTGGAGCACCCAGACCGTGCAGTCCGATGTGTCCAGGTTCGCCGGCCTGGATGACCTGAGCATCGTCGCGCTGGTGACCAGGCACCTGAAGAAGAAGTTGCCTGCGGCCATCGTGCGGCAGATGACCGACATGCTGGAGCAGATTTGCGAACTGGCCTACGAGCACCCGGCGCGCCAGCTGTTTCGTGCCCAGGTGCTCGCGCACAGCCAGGCCAGCCAGCGCACGGCGATCAACTTCCAGCTCAGTGCGTGTACTGCGCCAGACCAGGTGTTCAGCCTGTTTGTGAGCCTGGCGCTGGTGGTGCCGCTTCAGCAGGACTTTCTGCACCAGACGTTCTGTGGGGTCGACAGCCCGGGCGACGCGCTGTTCTTCTACAGCCACAAGCAGTTGTCGGTTGCGCGGTATGCGCGACTGCGCGAGATGACGGTGGCAGCCCTGGAGGACGATGCCGTTGTGCTCAGGCGGGTGGTGCCGCAGGCCAAGGCCAAGGCCAAGGCCGACGGCTCGCTGCAAGGGGGCACCCATGACCTCCACTGAACGTTCGCAGGTGATCGGCGACAACCGGGTGTCGTTCGGTGAGGGCATGGACCCTGCCGACATGCAGGACATGATGGACCTGATGGTGTACGCCGAGATGTACGCCAGCAAAGCGGTTGGCCAGCATGCCTCGCCGCAGGCCTGGAATGAGTTCCACCATGCCTGCCTGCTGCGGCATGGTTGCCGCCTGATCAGCTTTCTGTCGTCGGTGTCCACGGCTGCCCACGACCTGGCGCAGGTGCGTGCCTTCGAGGTCACGGTGGTACAGCGGGACGCCGAGGTGCTGTTTCACCAGGTGATCAGCCAGTCGCTGCGCGACCTCGACCTGGAGACCAAGGCCCGGCGCCACTTCGAGTCTTCGGCCATGCCCAGGCGCGACGTGGAGAAGGCCATGCACTGCAAGGTCACGCCCTGTTTCACCGATCGACGCAACCAGCCCATGCTGTGTTTCTGCGGGCTGGTGATGCGCTTTGAAGTGGACGTCGAACACGGCTTTCTGACCGATACCTACCGGCGCTACGTGACCCTGACGCCCCATGGTGGCTGCTACCTGTTCGATCGCCAGGCGTACGCGAGCCATCGCACGTTCGTACTGGCCCAGACCCGGGCACTCTCGGAAGGTTTCTTCCAGGACCGGTAGGGGCTAGAGCACCAGGTAGCCCTTGATCCCGGTGAAGATGATCTGCGCCGCCAGGGCGCACACGAACAGGCCCATCAGCCGGCTGACGATCTGCAGGCCCTGGTCGCCAAGCAGCCGTTCGATGCGGTGCGACAGAAACAGCACCAGGCCAACGGTGAAGCTGGCCAGGGCGATACTCACGATGGCCAGCAGCTTGTCGTCCCAGTGCGGCTGGCTGACGCCCATCACCAGCAGCGCACCGATGGTGCCGGGGCCGACGGTCAGCGGGATGGTCAACGGCACGATGGTCACGTCCTGCTGCACGTTGTCGGTGTTGACCGCCGACTTGCCCTGGGCCATGCCCAGCGCCGAGATGAACAGCACGCTGCCGGCGCCGATGCGAAACGCGTCGGGGGTGATGCCGAAGATGCCGAAGATTGCCCGCCCGAACAGGTACAGCAGCACGCTGGCGATCAGTACCGCCAGCGCCACGCGCCAGGCCAGTTGCTTGCGCTCCTTGCTGGAGTGGCCGCGGGTCAGGCTGATGAAGCAGGACAGGACGAAGAACGGGCTGTAGAGCACGAGCATCTTCAGGTAGACGCTGAACAACTCATGGAGCATGGCGTGGGCTCGCGGCAAAGGGGGCGTTGGGCAAGTGTATCAGTGGGGGACGGGCGCGTTGTCGGGCTGCTCGTGGGGCTTGCGGTGGGCCACCCAGTATTCGATCAGTTCGCGCAGTTGCGACAGCTCCACCGGCTTGGCCATGTGCCCGTCCATGCCGGCCTGGCGTGCGCGCTCCTTGTGCTCGGCCAGGATGTGCGCGGTCAGCGCCACCACCGGCGTGCGCGGGCGCAGGCTGACCGCCTCCCAGGCGCGCAGCTGCTGGGTGGCCGAGAAGCCGTCCAGCACCGGCATCTCGCAGTCCATCAGCACCAGGTCGTAGCGCTGCGCCTTCATGGCCTGCAGGGCTTCCTCGCCGTTGCTGGCGGTGTCGGGCTCCAGGTTGAGCTTGCCGAGCATGCCGCGGATCACCTTGGTGGAGATGTTGTTGTCTTCGGCCACCAGGATGCGGAAGTCGGCGGGCACGTCCAGCGGGGTGGCCAGGCTGGGCGGCTGCATGCCGAGCATCTGGCCCTTGCTGCGCTGGGCCAGTTCTTCGGCCAGGGTGG
Source organism: Pseudomonas palmensis (assembly GCF_049942755.1). NCBI lineage: Bacteria > Pseudomonadati > Pseudomonadota > Gammaproteobacteria > Pseudomonadales > Pseudomonadaceae > Pseudomonas > Pseudomonas palmensis. The sequence goes on along the minus strand of NZ_CP187958.1, from coordinate 1,623,923 downwards.
TCTTGAGGGTGTAGCCGGCCACGGGCTTGGCCAGGATGCGCTTGACCCCGGCGTTGCGGGCGATGACCTTGCTCGGCGCATTGGTGATGCCGGTGAGCATGATGATCAGGATGTCGTGGTTCAGGCTCGGATCTTCCTTGATCTTGGCGGCCAGTTGCATGCCGGTCATGCCGGGCATGTTCTGGTCGAGCAGCACGGCATCGAAGTAGTCGCGCAGGTGCGCCTTGGTGCGCAGCAGGGCCAGGGCTTCCTTGCCCGAGGGCACGGCGCTCACGTTCATGCCCCAGGCGCTGCACTGCTGCACCAGCACCTTGCGGCAGGTGTCGTTGTCGTCCACCACCAGCACCCGGGCATCGCGCAGCGGGCCGTCGAGGTCGGCGGCGGGCTGTTCGAGGCGCTGCGGGTCCAGCGGCAGGGTCATCCACAGGGTGTTGCCCTGGTTGTGGCTGGTCTTGATGCCGAACTCGCCCTGCATCAGGGCGATCAGTTGCTTGGCGATCACCAGGCCCAGCAGGCCGCCGAGCTTGTTGCTCGACAGCACGTGCTCGCTGTGCAACTCGGCCTGCAGCAATGCCTCGCGCTCGCTGGGCGGGATCGGTTCGCCGCTGTCCTGCACGGCCAGGCGCAGGCGCGGGCTGCTGCCGCGCTGGTCCAGTGCCACCACCAGCAGGATCTCGCCCTGCTCGGTCTTTTTCAGGGCGTTTTCCAGCAGGCTCAGCAGGGCCTGACGCAGGCGCGTGGGGTCACCGCTGATGACCCGCGGCACCTGCGGCTGGGTGAAGCTGATCAGTTCGATGTTCTGCTGTTCGGCCTTGGCCCTGAAGATGCTCAGGCAGTCCTCGATCAGGGCGTTGAGGTCGAACTGCACGTCATCCAGCTCGATCTGGCCGGACTCGAGCTTGGAGATGTCGAGGATCTCGTTGATCAGGGTCAGCAGCTCGTTGCCGGCACTGTGGATGGTCTGCACATAGTCGCGCTGCTTGACCGACAGCGGGGTGCCCAGCAGCAGTTCGGTCATGCCCAGCACACCGTTCATCGGGGTGCGGATCTCGTGGCTGATGCGTGCCAGAAACTCTGCCTTGGCGTTGATTTCGGCGGTGCTGGCGGCCAGCTCGCGGCTGGCGCTGAAGCGCGCCTCGCTGATGCTGCGCAGGCGCTCGCCCAGGGCCATGTTGAGCAGAAGGCCGGTGAAGGCGGTGAACCCCAGCAGGATGAACAGCAGCCATTCGGTGGGGGTGCGGGTAAGGCCCAGCAGCGCCGGCAGCACCACCAGGCAGCCCAGGTTGAACACCAGCATGGCCAGGCTGAACAGGCGCGCCGGGGCGAAGCCGCGCACCCAGTGGCAAACGGCCGTGATCAGCATGCTCAGGCTGGCCAGGGCCACCAGCGCGTAGGTGGCCAGGTTCAACGGCAAGGTGTCGACGAACAGCAGCAACAGGCCGCCGATGGCGATCAGCAGGATCTCGCCTTGCAGCAGGCGGGCCAGGCGCGGCTGCTGCAGGGGGGCGAAGAAGCGCAGGGTGAAGGCCAGCCCGCAGAGGCTGGCGAGCAGGGCGGTGAGGTAGGCGGCCGGGGTCTGCGAAGTCTGCCAGAGGTTCCACGGCCCGCTCAGGTTGAGCAGGATCAGCGCGCTGAGCAGCATCAGGCTGTGGTAGCCGGCCAGCCACAGGCTGCTGGTGGAGCGCGAATAGCCGAAGCGCACCAGGTTGTGCAGGATCAGCATGCCCATGCAGCCGAACAGCAACCCGAACAGCAGTGGCTGGCGCTGGTCGGCGGCGGCGCTCACGGCGGGCATCAGGCTGATGCCGGGCCGCAGCTGGTGCTCGGAGACCAGCCGCAGGTAGAGGTCCTGGGCCTGGTCGCTGCTCGGCACCGCCAGCAGGTGATCGTTGGTGGTCAGGCTCACCGGGCCGTTGGTGTCCGGGCGGCCGTTGTGGGACTGCTCGATCAGCCGGGCGCCGTCGACCACATACAGGTTCAGGTGCGACAGGTCCGGGGCGAACAGGCGCAGTACCTGTTCGGGCTGGTGTGGGGGCAGGTGGTAATGCAGCCAGAGCGCCTGCTGGGGCTCGGCGGCATCGAGCTGGTTGAGCTCGATGGGACTGAACTGGTTACGGTAACGCTCGGAACGGATGTCGCTCAGTTGCAGGTTGGCCTGATCGTCGAGCAATACCGACCACCCACTGCCCGAATCGGCCGTGGCCGGGAACAGGCAGAGCAGAGTCAGCAGGCTGACGGTGAGTCCAATGGCAATCCTGAGCCAACGCACGAGATATCCCTTCCTAGCCAAATGCCGGTTTGCAACTATGCGCGGCGTGCCAAGCCGAAGGCAAGGCCCCTTTGGAGCCTTGCCGTGTCAGCTTACTCCTGGTGCTCGCCACGTTCACGGGCGATGGCGCGGTAGCCGATGTCGGTGCGGTAGAAACTGCCGTCCCACTCGATTTCGGCGGCCAGGCGGTAGGCCTGCTGCTGCGCGGCTTCGACGGTCTCACCCAGGGCAGTGGCACACAGTACGCGACCACCGCTGGTGACCACCTGGCCGTCCTTGAGGGCGGTACCGGCATGGAACACCTTGCCGGTGAGCTTGGCTGCGGCGTCCAGGCCGCTGATCGGTGCACCCTTGGCGTAGTCGCCCGGGTAGCCGCCGGCGGCCAGTACAACGCCCAGGCTCGGCTGCGGGTTCCACTGCGCTTCGACCTTGTTCAGGGCCTTGGCGAACGCCGCTTCGATCAGCAGCACCAGGCTCGATTCCAGGCGCAGCATCACCGGCTGGGTTTCCGGGTCGCCGAAGCGGCAGTTGAACTCGATGACCTTGGGGTTGCCGGCCTTGTCGATCATCAGCCCGGCATACAGGAAGCCGGTGTACACGTTGCCTTCGGCAGCCATGCCGTTGACGGTCGGCCAGATCACCTGGTCCATCACGCGCTGGTGGACCTCGGCAGTGACCACCGGGGCTGGCGAGTAGGCGCCCATGCCGCCGGTGTTGGGGCCGGTGTCGGCGTTGCCGACGCGCTTGTGGTCCTGGCTGGTGGCCATCGGCAGCACGTTCTGCCCGTCGACCATGACGATGAAGCTGGCTTCCTCGCCGTCGAGGAACTCTTCGATGACCACGCGCGAACCGGCGTCGCCGAAGGCATTGCCGGCGAGCATGTCGCGTACCGCGTCCTCGGCTTCAGCCAGGGTCATGGCGACGATCACGCCCTTGCCCGCGGCCAGGCCGTCGGCCTTGATCACGATCGGTGCGCCTTTTTCGCGCAGGTAGGCCAGGGCCGGCTCCACTTCGGTGAAGTTCTGGTAGTCGGCGGTCGGGATCTTGTGACGGGCCAGAAAGTCCTTGGTGAAGGCCTTGGAGCCTTCCAGCTGCGCCGCGCCCTTGGTGGGGCCGAAGCAGTCCAGGCCGCGGCTGCGGAACAGGTCGACCACGCCGGCCACCAACGGGCCCTCGGGGCCGACGATGGTCAGGGCGACGTACTTCTCGGCGAAGTCGGCCAGTTGGTCCAGGGCGGTGACGTCGATGTCGACGTTCTTGCACTTGGCTTCGGTGGCGGTGCCGGCGTTGCCGGGGGCGACGAAGACAGTCTCGACGCGAGGGTCCTGGGCAACTTTCCAGGCCAGGGCGTGTTCGCGGCCGCCGCTACCGATGATCAAAACGTTCATGTCAAAACCTCGATGACGCTAATTCGGATGAGTGCTGTTCTGTGCAAGTCATTGCAAGAGCGAGGTCCTGTGGGAGCGGGCTTGACCCGCGATGGGGGCCACGCGATCAGGAAGTACCGCGTCGCTCGCATCGCGGGTCAAGCCCGCTCCCACAGGGATATGTCTGCACCTTTTCTGTTGGTCAGTGACGGAAGTGGCGCATGCCGGTGAACACCATCGCGATGCCGGCTTCGTCCGCCGCAGCAATCACCTCGGCATCACGCATCGAACCGCCCGGCTGGATCACCGCAGTGATACCCACCTTGGCCGCGTTGTCGATACCGTCGCGGAACGGGAAGAACGCATCCGAGGCCATGACCGCACCCTGTACCTGCAGGCCGGCATGCTCGGCCTTGATCGCGGCGATGCGCGCCGAGTTCACGCGGCTCATCTGGCCGGCGCCGACACCGATGGTCTGGCGGTTCTTGGCGTAGACGATGGCGTTGGACTTGACGTACTTGGCCACTTTCCAGGCGAAGATCAGGTCGTGGATTTCCTGCTCGGTCGGCGCACGCTTGGTCACCACCTTCAGGTCGCCCTCGGTGATCATGCCGATGTCGCGGCTCTGTACCAGCAGGCCGCCGGTGACGCGCTTGTAGTCCCAGGCAGCGGCACGCTCGGCCGACCACTGGCCGCACGCCAGCAGGCGCACGTTGGCCTTGGCGGCCACCACGGCGCGGGCTTCTTCGCTCACGCTCGGGGCGATGATCACTTCGACGAACTGACGCTCGACGATGGCCTTGGCGGTTTCGGCATCCAGCTCGCGGTTGAACGCGATGATGCCGCCGAAGGCTGATTCGGTATCGGTGGCGTAGGCCAGCTCGTAGGCCTGGCGGATGCCGCCCTCGGCGTCCGGGCTGACGGCCACGCCGCACGGGTTGGCGTGCTTGACGATCACGCAGGCCGGCTTGACGAAGCTCTTGACGCATTCCAGCGCGGCGTCGGTGTCGGCCACGTTGTTGTACGACAGCTCCTTGCCCTGCAGCTGGGTGGCGGTGGCGATGCCGGCCTCGCTCGGCTTGGCCTCGACGTAGAACGCCGCGCTCTGGTGCGGGTTCTCGCCGTAGCGCATTTCCTGGGCCTTGACGAACTGGCTGTTGAAGGTGCGCGGGAACTGGCTGCGGTCTTCGGTGCTCAGGGTGTCGGCCGACTGGTTCACGGTGCCCATGTAGTTGGCGATCATGCCGTCGTAGGCGGCGGTGTGCTCGAACGCCTTGAGCATCAGGTCGAAGCGCTGGGCGTAGGTCAGGCCACCGGCCTTGAGGCTCTCGAGTACCTGGCCGTAGTCGCTGGCGTTGACCACGATGGCCACGTCCTTGTGGTTCTTGGCCGCCGAGCGAACCATGGTCGGGCCGCCGATGTCGATGTTCTCGATGGCGGTCGGCAGGTCGCAGCCCGGCTTGGAGATGGTGGCTTCGAAGGGGTACAGGTTGACGGCGACCAGGTCGATCGGCTTGATCCCGTGCTCGGCCATGATGGCGTCATCGGTACCGCGACGGCCGAGGATGCCACCGTGGATCTTGGGGTGCAGGGTCTTGACCCGGCCGTCCATCATTTCGGCAAAGCCGGTGTAGTCGGCAACTTCCACCGCGGCGACGCCATTGTCCTGGAGCAACTTGAAGGTGCCACCGGTGGACAGGATCTCGACGCCGAGCTGTTGCAGCTCACGGGCGAATTCGAGGATTCCGGTCTTGTCGGAAACGCTGATCAAGGCGCGGCGGATCGGCAGGCGGGTAGTCTGGTCGGTCATTTCAGATTCCATAACGCGGTGGAGTCAGCAAAAAAGGCGACCTCATCGAATGGGAGCCGCCTTTTCTGGTGTGGATTCGTTGTTACAGCAGATCGTACTGCTTGAGCTTCTTGCGCAAGGTGCCCCGGTTGAGCCCCAGCAGCTCGCTGGCCTTGGTCTGGTTGCCCTTGACGTAGTTCATCACGCTTTCGAGCAAGGGTGCCTCGACTTCAGAGAGCACCAGGTTGTACACGTCCGTGACAGCAGCGCCCTCGAGGTGCGCAAAGTAGTTGTGCAGCGCCTTCTCCACGCTCCCGCGAAGGGTCTGGCCCTCTTCGCTCGGGGTGTTCAGGTGCTGTTTCAGGTTGACGTTGTCGCTCACGGGCGTTGTTCCACTCACTAAAGTCTCGGTCATCATCGTCATGCGGCCACCCCTTGTCCGTCCTCTGTCTCAAGGCTCTGTTCACGTTCGCGGAAAAACTCGCGAACGTCGGCGCACTGCGCGTGTGTTTCTTCCAAACCATTGAAGCGGGCGCGAAACTCCCTGGCGCCCGGTAACGTTGCCAGGTACCAGCCCACATGCTTGCGGGCGATACGCACACCCATCACATCGCCATAGAAGGCGTGCAGCGCGGCCAGGTGCTCCAGCAGAATTCGTTCCACTTCAGCCAACTGCGGTGCCGGCAACAGCTCGCCGGTGCGCAGGTAGTGCTCGACCTCGCGAAAGATCCACGGCCGCCCCTGGGCGGCGCGGCCGATCAGCAGGCCGTCGGCGCCGGTGGCGTCGAGCACCTGTCGGGCCTTTTGCGGCGACGTGATGTCGCCATTGGCAAATACCGGTATCGACACCGCCTGCTTGATGGCGGCGATGGTGTCGTACTCGGCGTCGCCGGTGTACAGGTCGGCACGGGTGCGGCCATGTACGGCCAGTGCCTGAATGCCTGCCTGCTCGGCGATCTTCGCCACGGTCAGGCCATTCTTGTTGTCCCGGTCCCAGCCGGTGCGGATCTTGAGGGTAACGGGTACGTCCACGGCGGCGACCACCGCCTGGAGGATCTCGTTGACCAGCACTTCATCCTTCAATAAAGCAGAGCCTGCAGCTTTGTTGCAGACTTTTTTTGCCGGGCAGCCCATGTTGATATCGATGATCTGCGCGCCGGCCTCGACATTGGCCCGGGCCGCGGCCGCGAGCATCTGCGCGTCACCGCCGGCGATCTGCACCGAGCGGGGCTCGGGATCGCCATCGTGAATCATGCGCAGGCGCGACTTGCGGCTGTTCCACAGGCTCATGTCGCTGCTGACCATTTCGGACACCACCAGGCCTGCGCCCATTCGTCGGCACAGCTGACGAAAAGGCTGGTCCGTGACCCCGGCCATCGGGGCAAGGATCAGGGCGTTCTGCAGTGTGTATGGGCCGATGCGTACCGCCGACATAGGAGTTCCCTGTTGTGGGGGCCGATCTTAGAGTTCGAAAAAGGGTGGGCATGATACCCGCTCTCGGTGACCGGATAAAGGTCGATCTGGATAAAATATGAACAGTTTGAGCGGCAAGCGACAAGCTTCAAGCCCCAGCCAAAAGCAGGAGTGGCGTGATACCGCGCTTTTCTCTTGCCGCCTGAAGCTTGCCGCTGGTCGCTGGGTTTACTCCGGCGAGCGGAAGCTCAGGCTGTAGTTGACCGCCTTCGGGCCCGGATCGAGGATGTCCAGGGCGATGTGGATCGGGGTCTGGCTGGGCATTTCGGCCTTGCCGGCCAGCTCGCCGCTCAGGTACTCGCCGGGCTTGAAGCGACGGCTGGCGATCAGTTGGCCGTTGAGGTCGGCAAACCGCAGCTCCAGCAGCGGGAATGGCTGCGAGAAGGGCGCACGATTGTAGATGATCGCGTCCACGATCAACGCGCCGGCAAAGTCCGGGTGGCTGCGGACCACCAGGTTGCTGCTCTTGATGCGGGCGATGTCGACCTTGGAAGGCACTTCGCAGCCCAGTTGCGGGCACAGCTGCTGGAACCAGGGGCGGTACTGGTCCTGGCGGGCCAGTTCGTCGAAGTGATAGGCGATGTACTGGCCAGCCAGTGCCGCGCCAGCCAGCAGAGTCAGCAGCGCCCACAGCAGGCGCCGGCCCCAGTGGCTGCGCGGCTTCTGCCAGTCGAGCTGCAGCGGGTCGTCGACGATGTCGACCAGCGCCGGCTTGCGCGGCGAGCGTGCGGCCATCGGGCCAAGGTCGGGTTCGTGGCGGGTATTCGGGGCGTCGTCGAGCGCCGGGTCCGGCGTATCGGGCTCATCACCCGGGTCGCGTGCCGACAGGTGCTCGGCCACCACGTCGGGGTCGTGGAGGGGCTGCTCGCGCAGCGGGGGCTCGTCATCCAGGCCGTCCAGGTCCAGCGACAGCGAGGGTTCGGTGCGCTCGCCCGGCAGCGCCACGACAGCCGGGACGGGTTCGTCGACCAGCGGCGGCTGCGGCGTTGCCTGGGCTTCGCGTTCGTCGGCGGGGCTGCTGAACAGGCTGTCGGTGTACGAGGTGTCGTCCGGGCCGTCGCGCTGGGCGCTGAGGCTGTCCTCGCGGCGTGGCGCCAGGTCGAAGTCTTCGGCCTGGCTGCGCTTGAACTCGCTGATCGGCTGGATTTCGCGTTGCTCCAGGCGGGCGAGTTCCTGGTCGAGGTCCAGTTGGTCGAGGTCGACGTCCAGCGCGCTGGCCGTCCATTCGCGCTGGCTGATCGGCGCGGCGGCCGGCGGCGCTGGCTGCGGTGCATGTTCGGGTTCGGCCACCGGCGCAGGCAACGGCATTGCCGGCGGCAGCGCGGGGGCGACCTGCAGCGCCTGTTGCGCTGCACTCTGCTCCAGCAGCTGCTTGGCGGCGTTGAATACCTGCAGGCAATTGCCGCAGCGCACTACCCCGCGGGCCACACTCAATTGAGTGTGGCTGACGCGAAAGCTGGTCTGGCAATGCGGGCACTGGGTGACGAAACTGTCGGTCATGCGGCGGTCCGGGTTGTGCAGAGTTGTAGTCTAGGCGCAGTTAGCGCCGGCGACCACTGATGCGTACCCAGCCATCGCGCACGGCGATCGGGTCCAGGTCGAAGTCCTTGGCGTAGGCAGCGGCCACTTCATCGCCCTGTTCGGCGAGGATGCCCGACAGCGCCAGCAGGCCGCCGGGGCGTACCAGGCCGGACAGCTGCGGGGCCAGCGAGACCAGCGGGCCGGCGAGGATGTTGGCTACCAGCACGTCGGCCTGCATGGCCGGCATGTCCTGGGGCAGGTACAGGTCGAACAGCGCGTCGGCGATGCCGTTGCGCCCGGCATTGTCGCGCGAGGCCTCGATGGCCTGCACGTCGATGTCGGTGCCCACTGCCTTGCGTGCGCCCAGCAGCAGCGCGGCGATGGCGAGGATGCCCGAGCCGCAGCCGAAGTCGAGTACTTCAGTGCCGTTCAGGTCCTGGCCGTCGAGCCATTCCAGGCACAGGGCGGTGGTCGGGTGGGTGCCGGTGCCGAACGCCAGGCCCGGGTCGAGCAGCAGGTTGACGGCGTCCGGCTCGGGGGCGGCGTGCCAGCTGGGCACGATCCACAGGCGCTGGCCGAAGCGCATGGGCTGGAAGTTGTCCATCCAGCTGCGTTCCCAGTCCTGGTCTTCGATCACTTCGGCCTGGTGCTCGGGCAGGGCGGCCCCGGTCAGCAGTTGCAGGTGTGCAAACACTGCCTCGGGTTCGGCGTCGGCTTCGAACAGGGCCAGCAGGTGGGTGTGCGACCACAGCGGGGTGGTGTTGAGGTCCGGTTCGAAGATCGGCTGGTCTTCGGCGTCCATGAAGGTGACGGAGACGGCGCCGACTTCGAGCAGGGCATCTTCGTAGGTTTCGGCTTGTTCCGGGCTGATGGCCAGACGTACTTGCAGCCAGGGCATGGCGGGCACCTTTGGGTAATTCGTGGAGGGCAGCCGCTGGGGGCTGCGCGAAGCGCGCCAGTTTACTTGAGTGCGAGGGGTTTGTATCGGGGGCGCTGCAGTGTCTGTACTGGCGTGATCGCGGGTCAAGCCGCTCCCACAGAGACGGCAGTGATCCCTGTGGGAGCGGGCTTGACCCGCGATCGGGCTGCAGAGCAGCCCTCGAGACACAAACCGGTGCTGGTCAGTGCCCGCGCAAAAACGCCAGCAGTCGCGCATTGACCTGCTCGGCCGCTTCCAGCTGCACCATGTGCCCCTGGCCCGGCAGTATCGCCACCTCGGCTGGCAGGCCGTCCACATGGGTGGCCGGGATGATCGCGTCATCGCTGCCCCACAGCACCAGCGTCGGCTGCTGCGCCACCACCGGGCGCAGGTCGTGACGCTGCACGCCGTCGCTGGCCAGTGCGTCGGCCAGTTGTCGCAGGGCCTCGTCCACCCCCTCCAGGCGCTTGAACCTGAGCATGTCCTCGAGCATCTGCCGGGTCACCAGCCCGGGGTCGGAGAACAGCTGCGTCATCTGCGGCTTCAGGGCGTTGCGGTTGGCCGCCGCAACGATGCCCTGCAGGTAGCCGCCATTGATCTCGCGCCCCAGCCCGGCGCTGGCGATCAGGCTCAGCGACTGCACCCGCGCAGGTGCCAGCCGCGCCAGGTTCAAGGCCACCGCACCACCCATGGAGTGCCCGGCCAGGTGCACGCGCCCCAGGTCCAGGTGATCGAGCAGGGCCAGCACGCTCTGGCTCAGCTCATCCAGGTCGCCGCGTTGCAGGTGCTTGCCCGACTCGCCATGCCCGGGCAGGTCGAGGGCGATCACCCGGCGCTCGGCGGCCAGCGCCGGGTGGTTGAACATCCAGTTGTTCAGGTCGCCGCAGAAGCCGTGGATCAACACCAGCGGCGTACCGCCTTCGCCGAGGTCGAAGTAGCGCACCCGGTGCCCGTCCAGCTCGACTTTCTGCGGCGCCGGGCCGCTGTCCTGCTCGGCGCCGTCACCGGGCACGAACTCGGCCTGAAAGCGCTGTACCACCGCATCGATCTGCGCGTCGCTGGCCTCGCCCTCGACCACCACGGCCAGCAGCGCCCCCACTGCCAGGGTTTCGTCGGGCCGGGCGATCTGACGGCGCAGCACGCCGCTGAACGGGGCCTCGACGCTGCTGGAGATCTTGTCGGTCTCCACGTCCAGCACCTCGTCGCCCTTGCTGATGTGCTCGCCTTCCTGCTTGAGCCAGGTGTCGATGCGCCCCTCGGTCATCGACAGGCCCCACTTGGGCATGGTCAGGGTATGGATCTGGCTCATGCCGCGTCCCTCCCTTTCATCACTGTGTGCACGGCAGCCTCGATCTTGGCGGCGGTGGGGATGTAGAGGTCTTCCAGCGCGTCGGAGAACGGCACCGGGGTGTGCGGCGCAGTGACCATCTCGATCGGGCCCTTGAGTGCGCCGAAGGCTTTCTGCGCCACCAGCGCACTGATGTCGGTGGCCATCGAGCAGCGCGGGTTGGCTTCGTCGATCACCACCAGGCGGCCGGTCTTTTCCACGCTTTCGAGAATGCTGTCTTCATCCATCGGGCTGGTGGTGCGCAGGTCGAGTACCTCGCAGTCGATGCCCTGGCGCGCCAGGTTGGCCGCCGCCTCCATGGCCAGGTGGACCATGCGCCCGTAGGTCACCAGGGTGATGTCGTCGCCGTCACGCAAGAAGTTGGCCTCGCCGAACGGCACGGTGTAGACCTCTTCCGGCACTTCGCCCTGCAGGCTGTAGAGCAGCTTGTGCTCGCAGAAGATCACCGGGTCGTTGTCGCGGATCGCCTGGATCAGCAGGCCCTTGGCGTCATACGGCGACGACGGGCACACCACCTTCAGGCCCGGGATGTGGGTCCACAGCGAGGTGAGCATCTGCGAGTGCTGGGCGGCGGCGCGCAGGCCGGCGCCGACCATGGTGCGCATCACCAGCGGGGTGACCGCCTTGCCGCCGTACATGTAGCGAAACTTGGCTGCCTGGTTGAGGATCTGGTCCAGGCAGCAGCCGGCAAAGTCGACGAACATCAGTTCGCACACCGGGCGCAGGCCCTGGGTGGCGGCGCCGACCGCTGCGCCCACATAGCCGATTTCCGATAGCGGCGCGTCCAGCACGCGGCCGGGGAACTGCCCGTAAAGGCCCTTGGTGACGCCGAGCACACCGCCCCAGGCGTCATTCTCGCCCGGTGCACCGGCACCGCCGGCGACGTCCTCGCCAATGATGAACACCGTGGGGTCGCGGCGCATTTCCTGGGCCAGGGCTTCGTTGATGGCCTGCTGGTAGCTGATTTTTCTCGCCATGATGATTCTCCGATTGTTCTTGTTGTAAGGGCAGCGTGCTCAGGGGTAGGCGACGTACACGTCGCTGAGCAGGTCGGCAGGCTGGGGCTTGGGGTCGGACTTGGCGCGGCGCACGGCGTCTTCGATCAGGTCCTCGACCTGGGCATCCACCAGGTCCAGCTGGGCGTCGCCGAGCAGCCCGGCGCGGGTGGTGCGCTGGCGGAACTGCATCAGGCAGTCGCGGGTTTCGCGCAGGTTCTTCACCTCGTCCGGGGCGCGGTAGGTTTGCGCGTCGCCTTCGAAGTGGCCGTAGTAGCGGGTCAGCTTGACCTCCACCAGCGACGGGCCCTGCCCGCTGCGGGCACGCTCGATGGCGGCGCCGGCCGCCTCGTGCACGGCAAAGAAGTCGTAGCCGTCGATGGTCACCCCGGGCATGCCGAAGCCGGCGGCGCGGTCGGCGATGTGGTCGCACGCCACCGACCAGTTGGAGGCGGTGGCCTCGGCGTAGCCGTTGTTCTCGGCCACGAAGATGCACGGCAGGTTCATGATCGCGGCCAGGTTCATGGCCTCGAACACCGCACCCTCGTTGGAGCCGCCGTCGCCGAAGAACACCACGGCCACGTCATCGGTGCCCTTGAGCTTGGCCGCCAGGGCAGCGCCGGCCACCAGGGGCGCGCCGGCGCCGACGATGCCGTTGGCGCCGAGCATGCCCTTTTCCAGGTCGGCGATATGCATCGAGCCGCCCTTGCCGCCGCACACGCCGGTCTTCTTGCCGTAGATCTCGGCCATCATGCCGTGCACGTCCACGCCCTTGGCGATGCAGTGGCCGTGGCCGCGGTGGTTGGAGGCGATGCAGTCGCTGTCGCGCAGGTGCGCCATGACCCCGGCGGCCGACGCCTCTTCGCCGGCATACAGGTGCACGAAGCCTGGGATCTCGCCGGTGGCGAACTCGATGTGCAGGCGCTCTTCGAAGGCGCGGATGGTGCGCATGACCCGGTAGGCATGCAGGAGTTGCTCGGTGTTCAGGTGAGTGGACATCTTGTTGTTCTCCAGGGTTGTCTCAGCACTGAGGGTGCGCAGGGTGTTGCGGGTGTTCGCGGCCTACCGCCAGCAGGCGATGGCGGGCGGCGAAGGCCAGTACGGCCTCCACGTCGATGCTCAGGGGGCCGTGGGCGTCGAGGGTGACGGTGGGACGGTCGTGCTCGCTGAACTCGATCTCGCGCTCGCCGTCCAGCGCCAGGGTGCCGCTGGACAGGCTCAGGGAGTAGGCGACGCCCGGTGCCAGCGGGCCGGCGGCGGTGATGCCGCAGCCTTGCACCAGGCCAGGGGCCAGCGGCGCCAGCAGCGCCTGTTCGGCCTGGCCGTTAAGACGCACCCAGGCCCCTTCGGCGGCGTGGCGCGACACCGGGCACCACAGCCCGCACAGCGCCGAGAGGCCGATGGCATGGGGTTCGGCGAAGGTGGCGAAGACTTCGGCAAGGTCTTCGGCGCGGCTCAGGGCGCGGGCGCCGATGAAGCGCTGCGGCGACACCGCGACTTCCACCAGCGCCCATTCGCACAGCTCCCGCGCCGGGTCGCGCACCAGCAGGCGCTTGTTGCGGCGCAGGCCCACCTGGGCCGGGATGCGCCCGGCGGCGAACAGCCCGCCGGCCAGCCCGGCGCTGGTGGCCTCGCGCAATTCGGGGAAGGCGTTGTTGGTACCGGTGGAAAGGGTCAGCAGCGGAATGTCGCCGACCTCGGCGGCCACCGCCTTGTGGGTGCCGTCGCCGCCGAGCACGGCGATCAGTGCGACCCCGCGGGCGAGCATCTGGCGCGCGGCCAGGCGGGTGTCCTCCACGGTCTGGCGCAGCGGCATGTCGAGGATGTCCAGTTGCGGCCAGCGCTGGCCGGCGGCCTGCGGGCCGTTGCTGGCCTTGAGCACGGCGGCGGCGATGCCGGTCATGTCCGGCGGCAGCAGCACGCGCCGGATGCCGGTGGCGGCGAAGGCGGCCAGCAGGCGTTGCACGGCCGAGGCCTTGTCGGTGCTGGAGTACAGGCCGGCGCTGGCGGTAAGCCTGCGCAGGTCGCGGCCCGAGGCCGGGTTGACGATGATGCCCACGGTGGGGGCGGGATGGCTCATGGCGCACCTCTGGTTCTTGTGTACCAGGGCTGGAGCAAGGGTGGTGCCAGGTTGGGTGAAAGGCTTGACCCAGAGCCTTTGTGCAGCATTGCAGGGGCGTACTCGCGGGGTGTCGGCAAGACGCTGCGTTGCAGTGCGGGCAGCGCCGCGGCGAGACGCCGAGACGCTGCGTCTCACGGCGCCGCTTGCCCAGGCGGTGCTTGTCGGGGCCTGGCAAACGGCGCTTAATGGGCCGCATAACGACAAGAACACGAGAACCGGAGGCCCCATGCTTGCCGCGAACTCCAGAGCCCACGTCGACTGTGTCAGCCGTGTGCTCAAGAATGCCGACCGCCAGCCCCAGGCGCCGGTACCGCCGTTGATCCTCGATTCCTGGCGCCGCTCGATGGAGCAGCACCGCCTCGACCCTTCCTCGCAGCAAGGGCCGCGCATCCTGTCGCAAACCCTGCTCAACGAATGCCGCGAACGCGCCGAGCTGTTCATGCGCATTGCCAGTGATGCGGTGGCGCGCCTGCACGAGCGGGTGCGCGGTGCCGACTACTGCGTGCTGCTGACCGACGCGCAGGGTCGCACCATCGACTACCGCGTCGACGCCGCGCTGCGCAACGACTGCCGCAAGGCCGGCCTGTACCTGGGCACCTGCTGGTCGGAAGGCGAGGAGGGCACCTGCGGAGTGGCGGCGGTACTGACCAGCCAGGTGCCGGTCACGGTGCACAAGCGCGATCACTTTCGCGCCGCGTTCATCGGCCTGACCTGCTCGGCGGCGCCGGTGTTCGACCCGCAGGGCAAGCTGCTGGGGGTGGTCGACGTGTCGGCACTGCAGTCGCCGGACGACCGGCGCAGCCAGCACCTGATCCGCCAACTGGTGGTGCAGACCGCGCGGGAGATCGAGAACGCGTTTTTCATGCACAACGCCCAGGCGCATTGGGTGCTGCGGGCGCACAGCGCGCCGGGGTATGTGGACAGCCAGCCGGACTTTCTGCTGGCCTGGGATGCCGACGGACGCCTGCAGGCGCTCAACAGCCTGGCACGCTCGGCATTGCTCTCGCGCTACGGCGAGCTGCCGGCGCATATCGGCCAGCTGTTCGACCTGGACCAGTTGCGCGCGGTGACCGACGAGTCGGCCCAGCGCCTGAGCTGGAGCGCCGATGGCGATGCGCTGCATGTGCGGGTCAGCTCGCCACAGCGTCCGGCGCGGGTGGTGCCGGTGCCGGGCGGGGTGGATGCACGGGTGGAGGAAAGCCTGCGCCTGGCGGTGCGGGTCAAGAACTGCAACCTGGCGGTGCTGGTGGTGGGCGAGACCGGTGCGGGCAAGGAGGTGTTCGCGCGCCAGTTGCATGAACGCAGCGCGCGGGCCGGCAAGCCGTTCGTGGCGCTCAACTGCGCGGCGATTCCCGAGAGCCTGATCGAGAGCGAGCTGTTCGGCTATGTGGCCGGGGCGTTTACCGGGGCCTCCAGCAAGGGCATGCGCGGGCTGCTGCAGCAGGCCGATGGCGGCACGCTGTTTCTCGACGAGATCGGCGACATGCCGCTGGCCTTGCAGACCCGCCTGCTGCGGGTGCTGGCCGAAGGCGAGGTGGCGCCGCTGGGTGCGGCCAGGCGCGAGCGTGTGGATATCCAGGTGATCTGCGCCACGCACCGCGACCTGGCGGCGCGGGTGGCCGACGGGCGCTTTCGCGAAGACCTGTACTTTCGCCTGGCCAATGCGCGCTTCGAGCTGCCGCCGCTGCGCGAGCGCAGTGACCGGCTGGCCTTGATCAACCGCTTGCTGGCCGAGGAGGCGGCCGGTTGCGGGGTGGACGTGGGCTTGAGCGAGGCAGCGCTGGAGTGCCTGCTGGGGTATCGCTGGCCGGGTAACCTGCGCCAGTTGCGCCAGGTGCTGCGTTACGCCTGCGCGGTGTGCGCCGCTGGCACGCTGCAGTTGCAGGACCTGCCGGCGGATGTGCGCGGGGCGCAGGTGCAGGGCCAGGTGCAGGCCAGCATGAGCCCGCAGCGCCAGGTGCTGCTGGAGGCGCTGGTACGCCATCGCTGGAAACCGGGGGAGGCGGCCAAGGCGCTGGGTATTTCGCGGGCCACCTTGTACCGGCGGGTGCATGCGCATGGCATCGAGATGCCGCGCATGGGGCGGGACTAGGCGGCGCATTCATCGCGGGTCAAGCCCGCTCCCACCGGTACAGCGGTGATCCTGAGATCAATGGCGTTCCTGTGGGAGCGGGCTTGACCCGCGATGGGCGTACCGCAGCCCAAAAAAAAGACCCCGGCACCAGGCCGGGGTCTTTTTCACATCACACCTGCATCACTCGTCGTTGGCGAGCTTGTGTTCCAGGTAGTGAATGTTCACGCCACCTTTGCAGAAACCTTCATCGCGCACCAGCTCGCGGTGCAGCGGGATGTTGGTCTTGATGCCGTCGACGACGATCTCGTCCAGCGCATTGCGCATGCGCGCCATGGCTTCGTCACGGTCCTTGCCGTAGGTGATCAGCTTGCCGATCAGCGAGTCGTAGTTCGGCGGTACCGCATAGCCACTGTACAGGTGCGAGTCGACGCGAACGCCGTTGCCGCCCGGTGCGTGGAAATGCTTGACGGTACCCGGGCTCGGAATGAACTTCTTCGGGTCTTCGGCGTTGATCCGGCACTCCAGCGAGTGACCGCGAATCACCACGTCATCCTGGGTGAACGACAGCTTGTTGCCAGCGGCGATGCTGAGCATCTCCTTGACGATGTCGATACCGGTGACCATCTCCGAAACCGGGTGCTCCACCTGAACACGGGTGTTCATTTCGATGAAGTAGAACGCGCCGTTCTCGTAGAGGAACTCGAAGGTGCCGGCACCACGGTAGCCGATGTCGATGCACGCCTTGACGCAGCGGGCGAAGACTTCCTGGCGGGCCTTTTCGTCGATGCCCGGGGCTGGCGCTTCTTCCAGCACCTTCTGGTGGCGGCGCTGCAGCGAGCAGTCGCGGTCACCCAGGTGCACGGCGTTGCCCTGGCCGTCGGACAGTACCTGAACTTCCACGTGACGCGGGTTGGTCAGGAACTTCTCCAGGTACACCATCGGGTTGCCGAAGGCGGCGCCGGCTTCGCTGCGGGTCAGCTTGGCCGAGGCGATCAGGTCCTCTTCCTTGTGCACCACGCGCATGCCGCGACCACCACCGCCACCGGCGGCCTTGATGATCACCGGGTAGCCGACTTCACGGCCGATGCGCAGGGCTTCTTCCTCGTCTTCCGGCAGCGGGCCGTCGGAACCCGGAACGGTCGGTACGCCGGCCTTGATCATCGCGTCCTTGGCCGACACCTTGTCGCCCATCAGGCGGATGGTGTCGGCCTTGGGGCCGATGAAGGCGAAGCCGGAGTTCTCGACCTGCTCGGCGAAATCGGCGTTTTCCGCGAGGAAACCGTAGCCTGGGTGAATGGCGGTGGCGCCGGTCACTTCAGCGGCTGCGATGATCGCCGGGATGTGCAGGTAGGAGTGGGTGGCCGAAGCCGGGCCAATGCATACCGATTCGTCGGCCAGGCCCAGGTGCATCAGCTCGCGGTCGGCGGTGGAGTGCACGGCGACGGTCTTGATGCCCATCTCTTTGCAGGCGCGCAGGATCCGCAGGGCAATTTCCCCGCGGTTGGCGATCAGGACTTTTTCCAACTTGGCTGGCATCGTTGGTTCTCCGCGGTTCAAACGATGGTGAACAGCGGCTGGTCGTACTCAACCGGCTGGCCGTCTTCTACCAGAATGGATTCGATCACACCGCTGGTTTCAGCTTCGATGTGGTTCATCATTTTCATGGCTTCGACGATGCACAGGGTGTCGCCTTTCTTCACGGTCTGGCCGACTTCGACGAAGGCAGGCGAGGTAGGCGAGGCTTTGCGGTAGAAGGTACCGACCATTGGCGAGCGGGCCACGGTGCCGTTGAGCTTCGGCGCGGCTGGCGCTTCGGCGGCAGCCGGGGCAGCGGCGGCCACAGGGGCGGCGGCCGGTGCGGCAGCCATCGGGGCTGGCGCGTAGTACTGCTGGGCCGGGGTCTTGCTGTGGCGGCTGATACGGACGGACTCTTCGCCTTCCTTGATCTCCAGCTCGTCGATGCCAGACTCTTCCAGCAGTTCGATCAGTTTCTTGACTTTACGGATATCCATTAATCATCAACTCCCAAGGGTCGGTCAGGGTCGTATAAACGTGAATGTTAACGTTCGTACACGGCCCGGCCTGCGGCCAGGCTTCGGTTATTCAGGGTTTGGCGTGCGCTGCCAGGTGTTCCAGGGCGGACTCCAGGGCCAGGCGATAGCCGGTGGCGCCCAGGCCGCAGATCACCCCTACGGCGACGTCTGAAAAGTAGGAGTGGTGGCGAAACGGCTCGCGCTTGTGCACGTTGGACAGATGCACTTCGATGAATGGGATGCTCACCGCCAGCAATGCGTCACGTAATGCGACGCTTGTGTGCGTGAAAGCCGCCGGATTGATCAGGATGAAGTCCACCCCTTCGTTGCGTGCGGCGTGGATGCGATCGATCAGTTCGTACTCGGCATTGCTTTGCAGGTATTGCAGATGGTGGCCGGCGGCGCGTGCACGCTGCTCCAGGTCCTGGTTGATCTGGGCCAGGGTCACGGCCCCATAGACGCCCGGTTCGCGGGTGCCTAGCAGGTTCAGGTTGGGGCCATGCAGCACCAGTAGCGTTGCCATCTGCGGTTCCTTTTATTGTCGGGCAAAAACGTAGCGCGGCGACTATGCCGCAAACTGCCGAGCACTGTCCAGTTACCTGCAATAGCCAGCACGATGACCGAGATTCGCGCGAAATTTATGACTATCTTGCCAATTTCGGTCATCCGTGGCGCTTTTCAAGCGGCCCCAGCAGTTATAGACCCACTTCGCTGCGAATGCGCGCCAGGTGTTCGGCAAATTCGCCGGCTTTTACCTCGCCTATCACCCTGCTGTCGGTTTTTTCGCTGCCGTTCGCGGCAAACACCAGGAAGCCCGGCGGGCCGAACAGCTGGTAGCGGTCCAGCAGCGCGCGTTGCTCGGCGTTGCTTTCGGTGATGTCGAACCGTACCAGGCGGTAGCCCTGCAGTTGCGCCTGCACGGCCGGATCGCCGAGTACGTCATGCTCGATCACCTTGCAACTGATGCACCAGTCGGCGTACCAGTCCAGCAGCAGCGGTTGCCCGGCCGCCCTGGCTTCGGCCAGCAGGCCATCCAGGGCGGCGGGGGTGTTCACCGTCTGCCAGGCGCTGACCGGTGCGGCCGAGGGGGTGCTGGCGGGGACGGGGAGTGGCCGCAGCGGGTCGGCCTGGCCACTGAAGGCGCCGTACCAGCAGGCCAGCGCGTAGGCCAGCAGCAACAGGCCGAGCAGCTGCGCCAGGCGCTGGCCGGTGGTCTTCACGCCGAACTCCAGGGCGCC
The DNA here is from genome assembly GCF_049942755.1 of Pseudomonas palmensis. Classification (NCBI taxonomy): domain Bacteria; kingdom Pseudomonadati; phylum Pseudomonadota; class Gammaproteobacteria; order Pseudomonadales; family Pseudomonadaceae; genus Pseudomonas; species Pseudomonas palmensis. The sequence continues at coordinate 1,604,775 of NZ_CP187958.1, read as the reverse complement.
GAGGAACAGCGCCACGCCGGCTGCCAGCAGGCCGATCAGCAGCAGGGTGAGCGGGCCGGGCAGCACGCGGCTGAGCAGGCCGATGGCCAGGCCCAGCAGCAGCACGCCGATGGCGTTCTTCACCGTGACCAGCCACGGCCCGCTTTTGGGCAGCCAGGCCGCACCGCCGGTGGCCACCAGCAGCAGCGGCGCGCCCATGCCCAGGCCCAGCGCGAAGAGTTTCAGCGCCCCGCCGATGGCATCGCCGCTGGCGCTTATATATAGCAGCGCACCGGCCAGTGGCGCCGACACGCAGGGCGAGACCAGCAGGCTGGAAACCACCCCGAGTACGGCGGCGCCCAGCAGCGAGCCGCCCTTGGTCTGCCCGGCCACGCGGTCCAGGCGGCTGCTGATGAACTGCGGCAGCTTCAGTTCGAACAGGCCGAACATGGCCAGGGCGAATACCACGAAGAATGCCGCGAAGGGCACCAGCACCCAGGCCGATTGCAGGCGTGCCTGCAAATTGAGCTGGGCACCGAACAGGCCCATCAGCGCGCCGAGCAGGGCGAAGCAGGCGGCCATCGGCAGCACGTAGGCCAGCGACAGGGCCAGGCCGCGACCGCCACCGACCTGGCCACGCAGCACCACCCCGGAAAGGATCGGCAGCATCGGCAGCACGCAGGGGGTGAAGGTCAGGCCGACGCCGGCAAGGAAGAACAGCAGCATTTCCTTCCAGCTCCAGGCGTTGCTGCTGGCCGGGGCGGCGGCGGTGGACGCGGCGCCGACGCCGTCGATGCTCAGGCGCTCGGTTTCCGGCGGGTAGCACAGGCCCTTGTCGGCGCAGCCCTGATAGCTCACCACCAGGGTGAAGGGGCGCTGGTCGGCAGTGCGTGGCAGGTCGATGTCGAGGATGCCGTGGTACACCTCGACGTCGCCGAAGTACTCGTCGTGCTTGGCCTCGCCGGCAGGTAGCTGCGCGGTGCCCAGGGCGATGTCGGCAGGTTCGGTACGGAACTGGAAGCGGTGGCGATAGAGGTAGTAACCCTCGGTGGTGACGAAGCGCAGCTTGATGGCCTGGGCGTCGCCCTGGATCAGGTTGAGCTTGAAGGCTTCGCGCACGGGCAGGAAGTCGGCGCTGTTGTTCAGGCCCGGTGCGCCGAGGGTGGCGCTGGGGCGGTTGTCGAGCAGCCCGGCGCCCATGGCGGGCAGGGCCAGGACCAGAAGCAGGAGGCAAAGCAGGCGACGCATGAGCGGTCTCGCTGGGGGGAACGTGGGGGCAATGATAACGGAGTTTGAGCAGGAGCAATCGAGTTGAACCCATCGCGGGTCAAGCCCGCTCCCACAGACAATGCATCTGGCTCAATCAGGATGCATACCTGTGGGAGCGGGCTTGACCCGCGAGAGTCCCCTGGATCAGACCCGGAACGCCTGCACGGCGGTGTTCAGCTCCCCGCCCAGGCGCAGCAGATGCTCACCCTGCTCGCGCCCCTCGCCAATGCGCTCCAGGTTGTCCGCGCCCAGTTCGTGGATCCGTTCGCTATGGTCGCGAATCTCGCTCACCGCACCGCTCTGCTGCGCGGTCACGTCGGCGATGCGTACGGCGGTCTGCGCAATGGTCTGGATCGCCGCGACAATCTCGTCCAGCGCTCCATCGGCAGACTGCGCCTGCTGGGCAGTGGCCTCGGCGTGCTCCAGTTGCGCGCGCATGCCTTCCACCGATTCGCGTGCCGCCTGCTGCAGGCGCGCGATCAGGGTCTGGATTTCGCCGGTGGCACCGGTGGTGCGCTGGGCCAGCGAACGCACCTCCTCGGCCACCACGGCAAAGCCGCGGCCCATCTCGCCGGCCCTTGCCGCCTCGATGGCCGCATTCAGGGCCAGCAGGTTGGTCTGTTCGGCAATCGAGCGGATCACCGTGAGCACGCCGCCAATGGTCGCCGACTCCTGGGCCAGGCCCTCGATCATCTGTGCATTGCCCTGCACCTCGTCCACCAGCAGGCGCAGCCCGCTCAGGCTCTGACCGATCACCGCCTGGCCCTGTTCCACCGCCAGCCCCGCGTGGCGGCTGGCGTCGGCGGCCTGGCTGGCATCGCCGGCCACCTGGGTGATGGTGGCCTCCAGTTCGCCCAGCGCATCGCGGATCTGCGCGGTGTCGCCGGCCTGGCGCTCGGCGCCGTCGTGCAGCGCGCTGCTCATGCCGGCCAGGGCGTGGCTGCTACCGGCCACCTGCTCGGCGTTGCTGCGGATGGTGCCCACCAGGTCTACCAGGTAGGCACGCAGGCGGTTGAGCGAGTCCTGGATGTCGTGCATTTCGCGGTTGCTGCGCCCCAGCGCAATGGCCTGGCTGAAGTCGCCGCCGGCCCACTGCGAGAGCGCCGGCGCCAGGTTGCCCAGCACCCGCGCCAGGCGCCGCTGCAAGGTGTCGATGAGCAGGGCGATCAGCAGGATCAACCCGATCATCAGGCCCTGGATCACCCGCACTTCGCCCTGGATCTGCCCGTGCTGCGCGCGCACCCCCGGTTCCAGGTCGGCGATGGCCTGCTGCACGGCGGCCATGCGCGCCTGGGTGGTGGTGGCCAGTTCGGTACGGCGCTCGATCTGCGCGCGGGTGCGCTGCAGTTCTGCCGGGTAGCGCGCCAGCAAACTGCCCAGCTCGCGCTTGAGGGCCACGCCGACGTCTTCGGCGCTGGTGGTGGCCTCGCTCTGCAGGCCCATCATCGCGGCGAAGTCGTCGGCGCCGGATTCCACTGCCGCGGTCACGCCCAGCAATGGCAGGGCGTCGAGGGCTTTGGCCTGGGTGATGATCAGTTGCAGTTCGCGCTCCACCTCGTCGGCCAGCTCGCTGCGACCGCTGCTCACCAGCTTGTCACGCGCCAGCGACAGGCGGCCCAGGTGCAGGCTGGCTTCCAGCAGTGCCGACTGGTAGTGCGCCGCCTCGGGGTGGCCGCTGTCGTGGGCGTAGCGGGCTAGCTGTTCGAGGTTGGCGCCCAGTTCGCGTTCGGCCTGCAGCAACAGGGCCTGGGGGTCGCCGGCGAGCTTGCCGGCGGCCAGCAGCTCATTGGCGGTGAATGCCTGCAGGGTGTCGAGGCTGGGGCGCAGTTGCGCGGCCAGCTCATCGGGCAGCTGGGCCAGTTCCTGTTGCAGGTCCTGGGTGCTTTGCAGGGCGGTGGCGTGGCGCAGGGCATCGCCACTGTTCAGGTAATCCTGGGTGTTGCGGGCCACCTGGTTCTGGAACTGCTGGGACAGCGCCAGGTAACGCTCCATCAACAGGTAGGGCTGTTCCAGGGCACGTTGCGACCACCACAGGGTCGCCCCCAGGGCCAGGCACACGGTTACCAGCAGCAGGGTGTTCAGATTGGTCAGCAACTTCAGGCGCATGAGCGGGCTCTACCAACGGCGGGATGGCAAGTGCCTGAAGTTATTGCGTTTTTATGACGTGGTTATGACGATGGCAGGGGTGTTGCGAAATAAAGTGGCTAAATGGTGGCCCTTTCGCCGGCAACGCCGGCTCCTACAGCGGCCAGGTTGCTGGCGAAAAGGCTCAGGCCTCGACCCGCTGTACGCAGTTGCGCCCCGCACCCTTGGCCAGGTACAGCGCCTCGTCCGCTGCGGTGGCCATGCTCAGCGCATCCAGCCCGTCGCTCAGTTGCACCACCCCGGCACTGAAGGTGCACGACAGGTCACGCGGCTGCGCCGGGTAGTGGATCTCGGCAAAGCGCCGGCGAATCTCGTCCAGCACCTTGTGCGCCGCGTGCAGGTCAGTGTTGGGCATCACGATGGCGAACTCTTCGCCGCCATAACGGCCGATGAAGTCGGTCTTGCGCAGGCGCTGCTTGAGAAACAGCGCCAGGCTCTTGATCACCCGGTCGCCCATGGGGTGGCCGTGGCTGTCGTTGACCTTCTTGAAGTGGTCGATGTCGAGCATGGCAAAGCTCAGCGGGCGGTCTTCGCGCCGCGCCCGGAAGCTGCAGTCTTCGAGCAGTTGCAGGATGTGCGTGTGGTTGTACAGCCCGGTGAGGCTGTCGCGCACCATGCGCGCCTTGAGGTTGCGCGCCCTGGCCGCACGGTTGCGCACGGTGGTGATCAGGTGGCGCGAACGGATCGGCTTGGTGAGGAAGTCGTCGCCACCCTCGCTCATGGCATCGAGCTGCTTGTCCAGGTCGTCCTCGGCCGACAGGTAGATGATCGGCACGCTCACATAGCGGTCGTTGTGGCGGATCACCTTGGCCAGCTCGGTGCCGGTGCAGGCGGGCATGTACATGTCGAGGATGATCAGGTCGGGCTGAAAGTCGGCCAGCTCGGCCATGGTCTGGATCGGATCGGTGAGGGTGCGGGTGACGATGCCGGCATTGTTGAGCAGGCGCTCGGTGTGCAGTGCCTGGGCACGCGAGTCGTCGATCACCAGCACCTTGAACGGTTCGTACTGGGTCACGCTGGTGAGCAGCTCGACCTTTTCCAGCAGGCTGGAGGCCTCCAGGGTACCGGTGAGAAATTCCTGGCCGCCGGCGCGCACCGCGGCAAGCCGGGTGGGGGTGTCGGTTTCGTGCAGGCTGAAGAACAGCAGCGGCACGCGCTGCTCCAGGCCCTGCTGGGCCTGGGCGGCCAGCTGCAGGCCCTGGCCCTGGCCGCCGAAGTCGACATCCATGACGATCGCCGCCGGCAGGCGCTCGGCCATCGAGGCCTGGAATGCCTCGGGGCTGTACAGCGGCTCGACCCCCAGGCCGAAGAACTCCAGCTGCTTGGCCAGGCGCTCGGCGCGCTCGTGGTCCTGCAGCATCACGTAGATGGGCTTGCGCAGCGGCGGCAGCGGGGTGCGCTCGAGCTGGTCGCCCTGGCGCAGCCCGGTACGCGACAGGCGCTGCATCAGGCGGTTGAGTTCGTTGATCAGGCTGCTGCTCAGGCGCGCGCTGTTGGCCTCCACCGCCGCCAGGGTCTGGCCGATGGCATCGGCCAGCAGGCTGTGCTCGGGCTGCTCGAAGCGTTCGGCGTAGCGCTGCAGGCGCAGGTTGGCCTCGCCCAGCTCGCTCAGGTCGCAGCTGGTCCACTCGCTGCGCTGCAGGCGCTGCCAGATCTCGAGAATTTGCCGGGCCTGGTGAATGACCCGCTGGGCAAAGTGTTGCTTGAGGCGCGCACGATTCGGGTCTTCTGGCTCGGTCATGTCCTGACTACTTGTAAGGGGTGAGGCAATTCGAGTGATGGCTCTATGCTAGCACCACTTTTCCGGCAATCGAGTGTGCTGCATCAATTAACTGGGGTGGCGCTAAATTCCTTTCCTGACCCGTTAGTCACTTATGCGAAGCGGCGCGCTTGATTTATAGTGCAGGCTTGGCTGGCGCCCCGGCCGCGCACGCTGGCACACAATGCTGGCCGGCGTGGGCACGAAGCGGGGGCCGCGCGGTCGAACCCTGGACACGACCTGACAGAAAGGACAACGCCATGCTGGACTGGAAAAACCGTACAGGCAAAGCCGAGGCACGCGAGCGGGTGGACGCCCGTGGCTCGGGCACCCGCAGCTACTTCGGCGGGCTGTTGTTCAGCCGGGCGCTGGGCACCCTGATCGGTCTGTACCTGCTGGTGACCATCGCCCTGGGCTGGTACTGGAGCCAGGAGCCCGACCTGTTCCCGGTGCAGCAGAACGCCCAGGCCGCCGCCGAGCGCAACGGCCAGCAGATGGTCGTCGGCTACACCACCGTCGAAACCCTCAAGACCGTGGTTGCCACCCTGCTCGACAAGCCAGGCGGCTACATCTCCAACGACCGCTTCCCGCCGGGCCTGTGGATGGACAACATGCCCAGCTGGGAATATGGCGTGCTGGTGCAGGTACGTGACCTCAGCCGTGCCCTGCGCAAGGACTTCGCCCGTTCGCAGTCGCAGTCGGCCGAAGACGCCGACCTTGCCAAGGCCGAGCCGCGCTTCAACTTCGACAACAAGAGCTGGATCCTGCCGTCGAGCGAGTCGGAGTACCAGGAAGGCATCAATTCACTGAACCGCTACCAGAAGCGCCTGGCTTCGCCCGACCAGCAGGGCGCGCTGTTCTACACCCGTGCCGACAACCTCAACAACTGGCTGGGCGACGTGGCCACGCGCCTGGGCTCGCTGTCCCAGCGCCTGTCGGCTAGCGTGGGCCGGGTCAAGCTCAACACCACCCTCAAGACCGAATCGGTGGTGCCGGGCCAGGTGCCGCAGCTGGACGAGGAAGTGGTCGAGACGCCGTGGCTGCAGATCGACAACGTGTTCTATGAAGCCCGTGGCCAGGCCTGGGCGCTGTCGCACCTGCTGCGCGCCATCGAGGTCGACTTCGCCGACGTGCTGGCCAAGAAGAACGCCACCGTCAGCGTGCGCCAGATCATCCGTGAGCTGGAAGCCTCGCAGGAGCCGCTGTGGAGCCCGATGGTACTCAACGGCAGCGGCTTCGGCATGTGGGCCAACCACTCGCTGGTGATGGCCAACTACATTTCCCGCGCCAACGCCGCAGTGATCGACCTGCGCCAGCTGCTGTCCCAGGGCTGATGCTGTTCAGCCAGAGCGAGGCGGCGCACCGCGCCGCCTCGGATGCCGAGCGCATCGCCTGGGTCGACGAGCAGGACAACCTGCTCGGCGCCAAGCCGCGGGCCGAGCTGCGCGAGCAGGGGCTGATCGGGCGGGGCACCTACATCCTGCTGTTCAACAGTGCCGGCGAGCTGTGCGTGCACCAGCGCACCCTGAGCAAGGCGATCTACCCCGGCTATTGGGATGTGGCCGCCGGCGGCATGGTCGACGAGCACGAAAGCTACGAGCGCTGCGCCGCGCGCGAGCTGGCCGAGGAGCTGGGGGTGAGCGGCGTGTCGCTGAGCTTCCACGAGCGCTTCTTCTTCGACCAGCCTGGCAACCGGCTCTGGTGCGCGGTGTTCTCGGCGGTCTGGGACGGGCCTTTGCGCCTGCAGCCCGAGGAGGTCAGCCAGGCCCGCTTCATGCCCTTGCAGGCAGCCCTGGACGACAGCCTGAGCACCCCCTACTGCCCCGACTCACTGGCGGCGCTGAACCGTTTCGTGGCGCGGCGCGGCTGACGTCGCGAAAGCCAAGCAAAATGGCGCAGTTTTGCACTTAGCATTCGGCGCAATTGTGGTTACACTGCGCGGCCTTTTCACCCTGCCACGGCTTGCCGCGGCAGGCGCGCTGCCCCTGCCAGAGTGGGGCTTCGCGGTCGGTACCTCGCCCCGGGGCATCGACCAGTTTTTGTCCTCAACGCAGAGGATCAAAAGTGGCCAAGAAAGCCGCATCATTCGCCGCCCTCGGTGGCCTGGTGTTCTCCACCGATGCAGGCCGGCATTGCCCGGACTGCAGCAAACCCGTCGATGCCTGCATCTGCAAGCAGACACTCATCCCCGAAGGCGACGGCATTGCCCGTGTGCGTCGTGAAAGCAAAGGCCGTGGCGGCAAGACGGTGACCACCATCAGTGGCGTACCGCTCCCCCTGGATCAACTCAAGGAACTGGCCACCACGCTCAAGCGGCGTTGTGGTACGGGCGGCGCGTTGAAAGACGGCGTCATCGAGATCCAGGGCGACCACGTCGAGTTGTTGCTGGCCGAGCTGATCAAGCAAGGCTTCAAGGCGAAAAAGTCCGGCGGCTGATGGCCGCTGCGAGGTTTTTCCTGCAGCACTTCTAAACTCGTTCCCTGGGCAGGGGTCTATGCCTGAACAGGGAGAATCGTCATCTTCATTTTCTACACTGGCCAGCACGCCCTGGCCGGTGTTCACGACTTTCTTTATAGGGGACTTCGATGTCCGTACGACGCACACGCAAAGACGATGGCAGCCAATGGACCGTGGCCGACAGCCGCAGTGTTTACGGCATTCGCCATTGGGGCGCGGGTTACTTCGCGATCAACGAGGCCGGGCGCGTCGAAGTACGCCCCAACGGGCCGGACAGTGCGCCGATCGACCTGTACGAGCAGGTCGACGAGCTGCGCCAGAGCGGCCTGTCGCTGCCGCTGCTGGTACGTTTCCCCGACATCCTGCAACACCGCGTGCGCCAGCTGACCGGCGCATTCGACGCCAACATCGCGCGCCTGGAGTACCAGAGCCAGTACACCGCGCTGTACCCGATCAAGGTCAACCAGCAGGAAGCGGTGGTGGAGAACATCATCGCCACGCAGAACGTGTCCATCGGCCTTGAGGCCGGCTCCAAGCCCGAGCTGCTGGCGGTGCTGGCGCTGGCGCCCAAGGGCGGCACCATCGTCTGCAACGGCTACAAGGACCGCGAGTTCATCCGCCTGGCGCTGATGGGGCAGAAACTGGGTCACAACGTGTTCATCGTGATCGAGAAAGAATCCGAAGTGGCACTGGTGATCGAGGAAGCCGCCGACCTCAAGGTCAAGCCGCAGGTCGGCCTGCGCGTGCGCCTGTCGTCGCTGGCTTCGAGCAAATGGGCCGATACCGGCGGCGAGAAGTCCAAGTTCGGCCTGTCGGCTGCGCAGCTGATTTCGGTAGTGCAGCGCTTTCGCGATGCCGGCCTGGACCAGGGCATTCGCCTGCTGCACTTTCACATGGGCTCGCAGATCGCCAACCTGGCGGACTACCAGCACGGCTTCAAGGAAGCCATCCGCTACTACGGCGAGCTGCGTGCGCTGGGCCTGCCAGTGGACCACATCGACGTGGGCGGCGGTCTGGGCGTGGACTACGACGGCACCCACTCGCGCAATGCCAGCTCGATCAACTACGACATGGACGACTACGCCGGCGTGGTGGTGGGCATGCTCAAGGAGTTCTGCGACGCGCAGGGCCTGCCGCACCCGCACATCTTCTCCGAGAGCGGCCGCGCGCTGACCGCGCACCACGCGATGCTGGTGGTGCAGGTAACCGACGTCGAGAAGCACAACGACGAAGTACCCGAGATCGAGGACAAGCAGAGCCTGCCCGAAACCGTGCAGTGGCTGGCCGACCTGCTGGGCCCGACCGACATCGAGATGGTCACCGAGACCTACTGGCGTGCCACCCACTACATGAGCGACGTGGCCGCGCAATACGCCGACGGCAAGATCACCCTCGCGCAGAAGGCCCTGGCCGAGCAGTGCTACTTTGCCGTGTGCCGCCGGTTGCACAACTCGCTCAAGGCGCGCCAGCGCTCGCACCGCCAGGTGCTGGACGAACTCAACGACAAGCTGGCCGACAAGTACATCTGCAACTTCTCGGTGTTCCAGAGCCTGCCCGACACCTGGGCCATCGGCCAGGTGCTGCCGATCCTGCCGCTGCATCGCCTGGGCGAAGAGCCGCTGCGCCGTGCGGTGCTGCAGGACCTGACCTGCGACTCGGACGGCAAGATCAACCAGTACGTCGACGAGCAGAGCATCGAGACCAGCCTGCCGGTACACGCCATCAACGAGGGCGAGGACTACCTGCTGGGGATCTTCCTGGTGGGCGCGTACCAGGAAATCCTCGGGGACATGCACAACCTGTTCGGTGACACCGACTCGGTGAACATCTACCAGAACCCCAACGGCAGCGTGTACCACGCCGGCATCGAGACCCACGACACCATCGAGGACATGCTGCGCTACGTGCACCTGTCGCCCGAAGAGCTGATGACCCACTACCGCGACAAATGCGCCAGCGCGAAGATCACGGCGCGTGAGCGTACCCAGTTCCTGGATGCCTTGCGCCTTGGGCTGACCCGCTCGTCCTACCTGTCCTCCTGACCGTAATCGCGGGTCAAGCCCGCTCCCACAGGTTTTTCATCATCCTTGAAGCTGATGCAGTACCTGTGGGAGCGGGCTTGACCCGCGATAGGGCCGGCACTTACACCACAAACCACCCGTCACGCCGCTGCAACCGCCACCCCATCACCCCCAGCGTCACCGCCCGCAGCCCCATGAACAGCAGAAAGCCCAGCCACAGCCCGTGGTTGCCCAGCCCGCTGGCCGCATAGGCGAACGGCAGTGCTATCGCCACGCTCAGCAGCATGCCGTTGCGCATCTCCCGCGCCCTTGTCGCGCCGATGAACAACCCGTCGAGCAGGTAGCTCCACACCGCCACCAGTGGCAGCAGCGCCAGGTATGGCAGGTACTCGAACGCCGTCTCGCGCACGCTGGGGATATCCGTCTGCAACTGGATGAACCAGTGCCCGCCCAGCAGGAACACCCCGGCAAACACCAGGCTGACGATCAACGACCAGCCACACGCCACCGTCATCGAACGGCGCAATGCGCCGCGGTCCCCGGCGCCGATCGCATGCCCGCACAGTGCCTCCACCGCATGCGCCAGGCCGTCCAGTGCATACGCGGTCAGCAGCAGGCCGTTGAGCAGCAGCGCATTGGCCGCCACCGTCGCCTCGCCCAGGCGCGCACCCTGCACAGTGATCAGGAAGAACACCCCCTGCAACGCCAGGCTGCGAATGAAGATGTCGCGGTTCACACTCAGCAGCGGGCGCCAGCTCTGCCAGCGCCTGAGCAGCGCCCAGGCCACCTGCCCGGGGTAGGCGCGCAGGGCCGGGCGCGTGAGCGCCAGGCCGAGCAGCGCGGCCGACCATTCGGCGATCACCGACGCCCGCGCCGAGCCCAGCACACCCCAGTCCAGCCCCAGCACGAACCACAGGTTGAGCACGATGTTGAGCAGGTTGGTGGTCAGCAGGATCGCCAGCGGGGCACGGGCGTTCTGCGTACCCAGAAACCACCCCACCAGGGCAAAGCTGGCCAGCGCTGCCGGCAGGCCGAGCAAGCGCGTGTGGAAGAACGCCAGGGTGTTTTCCTGCAGCGCGGCACTCGGTTGCATCAGGCCCAGTGCCAGGTGGCTGAAGGGAATCGCCAGTGCCCCCAGCAGCACGGCGAACAGCAACGCCAGCAGCAGCCCCTGCACCAGCACCTGGCGCAGCGCGGCGCCGTCGGCGCGTCCGGCCGCCTGGGCGGCAAAGCCGGTGGAGCCCATGCGCAGGAAGCCCATCAGAAACGCCAGGAAGGTATACAGGCTGGCGCCCACCGCCACGGCACCGAGCTGGTGCGCGTGGGGCAGGTGGCCGATCACGGCGCTGTCCACCAGCGCCACCATGGGCACGGAAATGTTGGAAAGAATCATCGGCGCGGCCAGCGCCCAGACCCTGTGGTGGGTCGGACGGTCGCGCCAGTCGCTGAGTAGTCGGGACATGCAGGCTCCTTGAGAACCGGCATTGTAGCCGCCCCCGGCACTAAAACTGGTGAACGCTGTCTCACGCCGGGCGCCTCGATCAGCGATGCCCGCGAGCTTGCTATATAGTGCTCGTCTCAGACCCTGCTACCGGAAGAGTTACCCTCCATGCTCAACAAAGGATTGTGGCTGGCGTGCGCCATGGCGCTGCTCAGTGCTTGCGACTCGTCTTCTGATAAACCGGCCCCGGCCCCCGCGCCAACGGAACAGGCCGCCCCGGTAGCCCCGGCGCCGGCCCCCGCCGAACCGGCCGCGCCCGCAGCTGCACCGGCCCCGGCGGCGCCCCCGGCGCCCACCCAGGCGAGCCTGGGCGAGCGCTACGCCGGTCGCGAGCTGACGGTGGTAGACGTTTCCGAAGTGCAGGTCGACGGTGCCAGCGCCTTGTCGGTGACCTTCTCGGTGCCGCTGGACAAGGACCAGAACCTTGCCGAGCGCGTGCACCTGGTGGACACCACCCGGGGCAAGCTCGACGGAGCCTGGGAGCTCAGCGAAAACCAGATGGAGCTGCGCCTGCGTCACCTGGAGCCGCAGCGCAAGCTGGTGCTGACCGTGGATGCCGGCCTGCTCGGGGTAAACGGCAAGAAGCTCCCCAGCGAGTACGTCAGCCGCCTCGAAACCCGCGACATGCAGCCCACCGTGGGCTTCGCCAGCCGCGGCTCGCTGCTGCCCACGCGCCTGGCCGAAGGCCTGCCGGTGATCGCGCTGAACATCGACAAGGTGGACGTCGAGTTCTTCCGCATCAAGCCCGAGTCGATGTCCAGCTTCCTGGCCAGCTGGGGCCGCAACACCTCGCTCGAGTACTACAACTCCGAAGAGCTGTTGAGCAAGGCCGACCTGGTGTATGCCGGCCGCTTCGACCTGAACCCGGTGCGCAACACCCGCGAAACCCTGTTGCTACCGATTGCCGGGATCAAGCCGTTGCAGGAACCGGGGGTGTACCTGGCGGTGATGCGCGCCTCGGGCCGCTACAACTATTCGCAGCCGGCCACCCTGTTCACCCTGAGTGACATCGGGCTGTCGGCGCATCGCTACACCAACCGCCTGGACGTGTTCACCCAGGCGCTGGACGGCGGCAAGGCCCTGGACGGGGTCAACCTCGAACTGCTCGACCGCGAAGGCAAGCTGCTGGCCCAGGCCAAGACCGACGGCGATGGCCATGCGCAATTGCCGATGCCGCCCAAGGCCGATGTACTGCTGGCCAAGCAGGGCGTGCACACCACCTTGCTGCGCCTGAACAGCGCCGCGCTCGACCTCTCCGAATTCGCGCTGACCGGGCCGCAGGCCAACCCGCTGCAGTTTTTCGTGTTCGGCCCGCGCGACCTCTATCGCCCGGGTGAAACCGTGCTGCTCAACGGCCTGCTGCGCGACCAGGACGGCAAGCCGGTGAAAGCCCAGCCGGTCAGTGTCGAGGTGCGTCGTCCGGATGAACAGGTCAGCCGCAAGTTCGTGTGGGAGGCCGATGCCAACGGCTTCTACCAGTACCAGTTGCAACTGGCCAGCGAAGCCCCGACCGGGCGCTGGCAGCTGGTGTTCGACCTGGGCGGCGGCAAGAAGCAGGTGTTCGAGTTCCTTGTCGAAGACTTCATGCCCGAGCGCCTGGCCCTGGAACTCAAGGGCAGCGCGACCCCGCTGAGCCCGGGCGAAACCGCTGAAATCCATGTCAATGGCCGCTACCTCTACGGCGCCCCGGCCTCGGGCAACCGCCTCAGCGGCCAGGCCTACGTGCGCCCGCTGCGCGAAGCGGTGCCGGCCTTGCCGGGCTACCAGTTCGGCTCGATCACCGAGGAAGACCTGAGCCACGACCTGGAACTGGACGAAACCACCCTGGACGCGTCGGGCGATGCCACGCTGCAGATCGAAAGCCGCTGGTCCGAGGCGCATTCGCCGCTGCAACTGAGCGTGCAGGCCAGCCTGCAGGAGTCCGGTGGCCGGCCGATCACCCGGCGCCTGGAGCAGCCGATCTGGCCGGCCGAGCGCATGCCCGGCCTGCGTGGGCTGTTCGACGGTGAAGAAGTCGACGGCAACACCCCGGTCGAGTTCGAACTGCTGATGGCCGACCGTGATGGCCACAAACTGGCCGCCGACAACCTCAAGGTGCGCCTGATTCAGGAGCGCCGCGACTACTACTGGAACTATTCCTCCAGTGACGGCTGGGATTACAACTACAACGAGAAATTCCTGCTGCAGTCCGAGCAGCCGGTCAGCATCAAGGCCGGCAGCACTGCCAAGCTGAGCTTCCCGGTGGAATGGGGCCCGTACCGTGTCGAGGTCGAAGACCCGAGCACCGGCGTGACCAGCAGCGTGCGCTTCTGGGCCGGCTGGCGTGCCCAGGACAACACCGACGGCGGCGCCGTGCGCCCCGACCAGGTCAAGCTGGCGCTGGACAAGCCGGCCTACGCCGATGGCGCCACCGCGCAGATCACCGTGACCCCGCCGGCTGCCGGCAAGGGCTACCTGATCGTCGAGGGCAATGACGGCCCGCTGTGGTGGGAAGAAATCGACGTGCCTGCCGAAGGCAAGACCTACGCGGTCAAGCTCGACCCCAAATGGGCCCGCCACGACCTGTACGTCAGCGCCCTGGTGATCCGCCCTGGCGAGCGCAAGGCCAATGCCACGCCCAAACGTGCCGTGGGCGTGCTGCACCTGCCGCTGGATCGCGCCGAGCGCAAGCTGGCGCTGACCCTCAAGGCCCCGGAAAAGATGCGTCCCAAGCAGCCGCTCACCGTCAAGGTGCAGGCGCGCAATGCCGATGGCAGCATCCCCAAGCAGGTGCAGGTGCTGCTGGCCGCGGTGGACGTGGGCATTCTCAACATAACCAGCTACGCCACCCCCGACCCGTTCACCGGCATGTTCGGCCGCAAGGCCTACGGCGCCGACCAGCTGGATATCTACGGCCAGCTGATCGAAGCCGGGCAGGGCCGCCTGGCCAGCCTGGCATTCGGCGGTGACGCGGCCATGGCCAAGGGCGGCAAGCGTCCCAGCACCAGCGTGACCATCGTGGCCCTGCAGAGCGCCCCGGTGACCCTGGACGCCAAGGGCGAAGGTCAGGCGACGGTGGACATCCCCGACTTCAACGGCGAGCTTCGGGTGATGGCCCAGGCCTGGACCGACGAGCGCTTCGGCATGGCCGAGGCCAAGACCGTGGTCGCCGCGCCGCTGATCGCCGAACTGTCGGCCCCGCGTTTTCTGGCCGGCGGCGACCGTACCGAGCTGGCGCTGGACCTGTCCAACCTGTCGGGCAAGGCGCAGAAGTTCACGGTCAAGGTGACCACCGAGGGCCAGTTGAACCTGCTGACCCCGTCCGAGCAGCCACTGAGCCTGCGTGACGGCCAGCGCGTGACCTCGCTGCTGGGCGTGCAGGCCGTGGGTGGCCTGGGCCAGGGCAAGGTCAAGGTGCAGGTCAGCGGCCTGGTGCTGCCGGGCGAACCGAACACCGCCTTCACCCGCGAGTGGACCCTGGGCATTCGCCCGGCCTACCCGGCGCAGCTCAGGCACTACCGCGCCGCGCTCAAGGACCAGCCATGGACCTTGCCCGCCGAGGACCTGGCCGCGTTCGAACCCCAGGGCCTGGAGGCGATGCTGTCGCTGTCGAGCCGCCCGCCGCTGAACATCGCCGAGCAGATCCGTGCCCTCGAGGCCTATCCCTATGGCTGCCTGGAGCAGACCACCAGCGGGCTGTACCCGTCGCTGTACGCCGATGCCGAGACGCTCAAGCGCCTGGGCATCAAGGGTGAAGAGCCCAAGGTGCGCCAGCGCAAGATCGAGATGGGCATCGAGCACCTGCTCGGCATGCAGCGCTACAACGGCAGCTTCGGCCTGTGGAGCGCGGACGACAGCGAGGAGTACTGGCTGACCGCCTACGTCACCGACTTCCTGCAGCGTGCCCGCGAGCAAGGCTATGCGGTGCCGCCCGAGGCGCTGAAGAAGGCCAACGAACGCCTGCTGCGCTACCTGCAGGAACGCAACCTGATCGAGCCGTACTACACCAGCAACGCCGAGCACAGCCGCTTCGCAGTACAGGCGTATGCGGCGCTGGTGCTGGCGCGTACCCAGCAGGCCCCGTTGGGTGCCCTGCGCAGCCTGTTCGAGCGCCGCGCCGATGCACGCTCGGGCCTGCCGCTGGTACAGCTGTCGATCGCACTGGACAAGATGGGCGACAAGCCGCGCTCGGCGCAGGCCCTGCAGGCGGGCCTGGCGGTCAAGCGCCAGGACGTGTGGCTGAGCGACTATGGCAGCCCGGTACGTGACGAGGCGCTGATCCTGGCCCTGCTCGAAGAGAACAAGCTGGCCACCGACCAGCTCGACCAGCGCCTGTTCGAGCTGTCGGACAAGATGGCCAGCAGCTCGTACCTGTCCACCCAGGAACGCAATGCGCTGTTCATGGCCGGGCGTGGCATGCTCAAGCAGCCTGAAGGCCGCTGGAGTGCACGCCTGGACAGCGCGGGCGAGCTGCGCGACCTGGGCCCAACCCAGGCCGGGCTCAAGCTGGAGGGGCCGTTGCTGGCCTCGCCGCTGACCGTGACCAACACCAGCGACAAGACCGTGTACCAGCAGTTGACCGTGTCGGGTTACCCGCGCTTCGCATCCCGTGCGGTGGGCACCAACATGAGCATCTACCGCGAGTACCTGGGCATGAATGGCCGGGCACTGAACATCAAGTCGCTCAAGAGTGGCGACCTGGTGCTGGTGCACATTGGTATCCGCGCCAACGAGCGGGTGCCGGACGCGCTGATCGTCGACCTGCTGCCGGCGGGCCTGGAGCTGGAAAACCAGAACCTGGCGCAAAGTGCGGCCAGCCTGGACAACGCCAGCAGTGCAGTGAAGGAATGGCGTGAAGCAATGCAGAACGCCAACGTGGTGCACCAGGAGTTTCGCGATGACCGCTACGTGGCGGCGATGAACGTCGACCCGTATGGCGTGACGCACCTGCTGTACCTGGCCCGTGCGGTCACGCCGGGCACCTACCGCGTGCCGCCGGTGCAGGTGGAGTCGATGTACCGGCCCAACTGGCAGGCGGTGGGCGAAAGCCCGGGTGACATGGTGATTCTGGGGCGCTAGTCAGGCCCCATCGCGGGTCAAGCCCGCTCCCACAAGGGTCGCAGTAATCCCTGTGGGAGCGGGCTTGACCCGCGATGCTGTCACCGCACCACCCAGCTCAACACCCACAACCCCAGCATCAGCCAGATGATCCCCATGATGATCGAGGCGCGCATGAACGCGCGCACCGCCGAGTACAGCAACAGCAGGCCGATCACCAGCATCAGGATGCTGACCAGCGAGGTGTCCATGCCCAGTGTGCGTGCCAGGCCGTCGATGAAGTTGCCGCCGGCATTGGCCAGCAGATTGAACAACCCGCTCAGGGCATCCACCACGAAGCGGATCACCGCGCCAAGCGCTTGCCCCAGCCATTCGAAAAAACCTTCTACATGCATAATCGCTTCCTGATCGACGCTACGGCGCAGTCGCCGTGCCCAGAGCTTTGGCCATCATCCTGCCGGCTCGGTTCCTCACCCACGCAAAAAGGTGTCCGCGCCTGATGTTCAGCTTAGCCCGACCCCGCTCGCGCATCGCCCGGCTGCTGTGCGCCGCCTTTGCCGGCGTGCTGTTGCTGTGGCTGGCTGATCGCCTGTGGCCATTGCCGATGCCGGCCGACGATCTGGCGCGGGTGGTGCTGGCCGAAGACGGCACGCCGCTGTGGCGCTTTGCCGATGCCGAGGGCGTGTGGCGCTACCCGGTCACCCTCGATCAGGTGTCGCCTTACTACCTCGAAGCCTTGCTCACCTACGAGGACCGCTGGTTCTACCGGCACCCCGGGGTCAACCCGCTGGCCCTGGGCCGTGCCGCCTGGCAGAACCTCACGGGCGGGCGCGTGCTGTCGGGCGGCAGCACGCTGTCGATGCAGGTGGCGCGCCTGCTCGACCCGCACTCGCGCACGCTGCCGGGCAAATTGCGCCAGGTGTGGCGCACCGCGCAGCTGGAATGGCACCTGTCCAAACGCCAGATCCTGGAGCTGTACCTCAACCGCGCACCGTTCGGCGGCACCCTGCAGGGTGTGGCGGCGGCCAGCTGGGCGTACCTGGGCAAGTCGCCCTTGCAACTGACCCCGGCCGAGGCTGCGCTGCTGGCGGTGCTGCCCCAGGCGCCCAGCCGTCTGCGCCCCGACCGCCACCCGGAGCGCGCGCGCCTGGCCCGGGACAAGGTGCTGCAACGCCTGGGCGAGTACCAGGTGTGGCCGCAGCAGCGCATCGCCGAAGCGCAGGAAGAACCGCTGCTGCTGGCACCACGCCAGGAGCCGGCGTTGGCTCCGCTGCTGGCTCGCCGGCTGAACCGTGCCGACAGCCCGCCGCTGATCCACACCACCCTCGACGCTGCGCTGCAACGGCGCCTGGAAGACCTGCTGCTGGGTTGGCGCGCACGCCTGCCCGAGCGCACTTCGGCGGCGATCCTGGTGGTGGAGTCGCAGACCATGGCAGTGCGCGCCTACCTGGGGTCGGTGGACCTTGGCGATGAGCGCCGTTTCGGCCACGTCGACATGATCACTGCCCTGCGTTCGCCGGGCTCGACCCTCAAGCCGTTTCTGTACGGCATGGCCATGGATGACGGCCTGATCCATTCGGAGTCGTTGCTGCAGGATGTGCCACGCCGCTATGGCGACTATCGCCCCGGCAATTTCTCGATGGGTTTCAGTGGCCCGGTGGCGGCCAGCTCGGCATTGGCGTTGTCGCTCAACCTGCCGGCGGTGCAGTTGCTCGAAGCCTACGGGCCCAAGCGCTTTGCCGCGCAGATGCGCATGGGCGGCATGCCGCTGAGCCTGCCGACGGCGGCCGAGCCGAACCTGTCGCTGATCCTGGGCGGCGCCGGCAGCCGCCTCGAAGACCTGGTCAGTGGCTACAGTGCGTTCGCCCGCGACGGCATGAGCGCGCCACTGCGCCTGCAACCGGATGCGCCGCTGGTCGAGCGCCGGCTGCTGTCGCCGGGCTCGGCGTGGATCATCCGGCGCATCCTCAGTGGCCAGGCGCGTCCCGACCGCGACCCGCACGCCGAACTGGTGCAGCGCCCACAGCTGGCCTGGAAGACCGGCACCAGCTACGGCTTTCGCGATGCCTGGTCGATCGGCGTGGGGCCGCGCTACCTGATCGGCATCTGGATCGGCCGCCCCGACGGCACCCCGGTGCCGGGGCAGTTCGGCCTGGCCTCGGCCGCGCCGCTGATGCTGCAGGTGCATGACGTGCTGAGCAACCGCGACAGCCAGCGCGGCATTGCCGCCCCGGTGCCGGCAGTGCCGGGCAACGTCGGGGTGGCGGCGGTCTGCTGGCCGCTGGGCCAGCCCATGGCACGTACCGACCCCAACTGCCGGCGCCAGCGCTTTGCCTGGACCCTGGACAACACCACGCCGCCGACCCTGCTCGCGCAGGACCAGCCCCTGGGGGTGGGGCTGCTGGAGAAGGTGTGGGTGAATGCCCGGGGCCTGCGGGTGGATGCAGCCTGTGCGGGGGCCGCGCCGCGCGACATCGCGCTGTGGCCGGCGCCACTGGACCCGTGGTTGCCGCGCCTGGAGCGGCGCGAGGCGCGTTTGCCGGCCATCGACCCGAGCTGCCCGCCGCAGGTACCGGCCAGTGCCGCGCCGTTGTCGGTGGTGGGGATACGCCCGGGCGACCAGTTGCGTCGTCCCGCCACCAGCCGCGATGCCCTGCACCTGAGTGTTTCGGCGCTGGGTGGCGAAGGCCAGCGCTGGTGGTTCCTCAACGGCGCACCCCTGGGCGAGACCACAGCCCAGGCGGCGCTGGCCGTGAACCTGGAGGAGGTGGGGCGCTACGAGCTCAGCGTGCTGGATGCCAGCGGGCAGACCGCGCGGGTCGAGTTCCAGGTCAACGACTGACCCCGCACCCGTAAGATGGATATAACGCGAAAGGGGAAGGGCTGCCAAAGCACCTTCCCCTTGCTTTCAAGTGCCTGAAGCAAAAGGGCTTTTGCTGGTGCTGCGACTGTATATATCGGGTTAATACCAAGCTCAGAATTGTTCCCCTTGCGCCTGCGCGCTCAGATAGCTGCAACGGACGTGGAGTGGCCGGAAACCCGGTGCTTCACACCTATAAAAGCAGCGGCAGCAGTAGCAGGGAGTCGCCATGAAAACTCAAGCGTGGATCAAAGCAAGTACGGCAGTGATGTTGATCTTGACCGTGAGCCTGGCCGGTTGCAGCAGCGGCGGTGGCGGTCACAAGAGTCACGTAAGCAGTTCCACACCCGATTCGGGTACCGATGGCGGCAGTGGTGGTGGCGGTACCGGCGGCGGTACTGACGGTGGTGGCGGCACAGGTGGTGGCGGTACGGACGGCGGCGGTGGTACTGGCGGTGGCGGTACGGACGGCGGCGGCGGTACTGGCGGTGGCGGTACGGACGGCGGTGGTGGCACCGGCGGTGGCGGTACGGATGGCGGCGGTGGCAACAACGGCGGTGGCGGTAACAATGGCGGCGGTGGCAACAATGGTGGTGGCGGCAACAACGGTGGTGGCACGACCTCGACCACGGTCGTCGGCCAGGTGGTGGCCCAGGTTGGCAGCGGCGTGTCGGGCGTGGGCACGGGCGTGTCCGGCGTGGGCAACGCCGTCAGCGGCGTACCGGTAGTGGGCAGCACCGGTGCCGGCGACCTGGTGACGGCCACCGGCAACGCCGTCACCAGCATCGGCGATGGCCTGGGCAAGGGCCTGGGTACGCTTGGCACTGGCAGCAATGCCCTGGGCGAGACGGTCAAGGGCGTGGGCAACGGGGTGTCGGATATCGGCGGCGGGGTCAAGTCGGTGGCCAGCAGCCAGTTGATCGAACAGATACCCGTGGTCAACGGTGTGGTGGACAAGGTCGGCGACGTGGTGGTGATGCTTGGCGATACCCTCAGCACCCAGAGCACCACCGGCAAGCTGGGCAACCTGAACCAGCAATTGAGCAACCAGGTGGTCAAGGTGGTGTCGCTGGTGGAAGGCGCCACCGGCAAGGTGGGTGATGCCACCGGGGTGGGTGCACCGGTCAGCGGCCTGTTGAACAAGGTTGGCAGCGCAGTCGACGGGGTGGGCGACAAGGTCGCCAGTGCCGGCAACGGCAACCCGCTGACCACCGCCGTCGGCGGGCTGGTAAGCCATGTCGGCACGGCGGTCGGCACCAGCGGTGGCCTGGTCAACACCGGCACCGGCAGCGGTGGCAGCGCCCCCGGTGCGGGGCTGCTGGAAACCGCCGGTGGCGCCGTGGCGGGCCTGGGCAGCGGGCTCGGCGCCGGCAGCAGCAACGGCCTGCTCGACGCCGCAGGCAGCACGGTCAACAAGGTGGGCCAGACCGTGGCCTCGCTGGGGCCGGTACTGGGCGGCAATGGCGTGGCCAGCGTGCCGGCCGGGGTGCCCACCGCTGCGTTGGGCAACAGCGTGGGCGCCGGCCTCACCCCGGTGGTGAGCGGTGTGACCAGCGTTACCCAGCAGGTAGGCGCGGCAACCGGCATCGGTGCGCCGGTCAACGGCCTGGTCACCCAGGTGGGCAGCGCAGTCAGCGGGGTGGGCAATCAGATTGCCGCAGCCGGCAACAACCCGGTCACCACCCAGTTGGGGGCGACGGTCAATGCCGCGGGCGGCACCGTGGGCCAGGTCGGTACCCTGGTCAACGGCAACGGGCAAGGGGGCGGCGGCGTGGGCGGTCTGCTCAATGGCCTGACCACGGGCCTGAAAGGCGGCCTCGGGGGTAACAAGTAACTAAATGGCCATCATCGATTAGACGATTTTACGGGCAACACCTACGCTTGAGGCTGACGAGGGAACCGTCTTTGGTTCCCTCGTATTTTTCAGGATCATGGAGTGTCCTATGCGATCGATGTTCGTCGCGTTATTGGGTCTGTCCTGGGTGGCTTCGCTGCATGCCGAGCCCCTGCCGAGCTTCCTCAACAGCAACGAGACCGAGCGCAAGCTGCCAGCGCCCAACCTGCCCGCCGATGCCTTTCGCCCCGTCACTCCCCAACTGAACCTGCCCGCACCGGATGCCGGCCAGCAGCCACAGCCGCTGCTGATGGGCACGCGGGTGCGCGTGCAGCGGGTGCGCGTCGAAGGCGGCACCATCTACCCGCTCAGCGAACTGCGCGACAACTACCAGGGCCTGCTCGACCGCGAGGTGACCCTGGGCGAGCTGATCGAGGCCACCCGCCGCCTCACCCAGCGCTACCAGCAGGATGGCTACCTGTTGTCGTATGCCTACCTGCCGCCGCAGGACTTCGCCGAAGGCCGTCTGCGCGTGGTGCTGGTGGAAGGCTACATACGTGATTACGAACTGCAGGGCGATGTGGGGCCGGTGTCGGCCTACCTCGACAAGCTGGTGGGCAAGCTCAAGGCCGAGCGCCCGCTCACCCGCAAGACCTTCGAACGCTACACCGCGCTGATGAGCCGGGTGCCGGGCCTGACCTTGCAGGCCCAGGTGCCGCCGCCGGGCACCACCGACGGCGCCACGCGGCTGATCGCGCAGGCCTCGCGCAAGCCGTTCACCAGTACCTTGAGCCTCACCGACGGCAGCCGCGACGACACCCAGGCGCTGCTCGGCCTGAACAGCAACGCCCAGACCGCGGTGGCCGAGCAGTTGAGCTTCAGCGCGCTGTTCCCGCCGGGGCAGGATGACGAACGCTACTACCGTCTCGACTACTCGCAGTACGTGGACGCCGAAGGCACCCAGCTCAATCTTTCGGCCTCGACCTACCGCAGCAACCCGGCGGCGCGGGTGCGCCTGGAGAACGGCATAGACCTCAAGCAGCACCGCGAGAACGACCGTTACTCCATCGGCCTGAGCCAGGCGCTGATCGCCTCGAGCAACGAATGGCTGAACGTGGCAGCGCGCTTCTATGCGGTGAACGACAGCACCGACTACCGGGTGGTCGGCCTGCCATTGAAGGTCAGTACCCGCACCGATGTGCGCGCCTTTGCCTTCGAGGCAGACTGGAGCAAGTCGGATGCGCAGCAGCTGCGCATCCTCAGTGCCGGTGTGTACCAGGGCCTCGATCACTTCGGTGCCAAGACCGACAGCGACTACGACCTGGACTTTTTGCGCCTGCGCCTGTCGGGGGTGCAGAGTGACCGGTTCTTGCAGAACTGGCAGGGGGTGGCATCGGCGGCGCTGTACTGGACCGACGACAGCCTGCCCGACAGCGAGCGCGCGGTGTTCGGCGGGCAGAATTTCGGCCGCGGCTACCCCAGCGATCAGGCTTCCGGTGACAAGGGCTGGGGTGCGGCATACGAGGTCAACTACAGTTTCAAGCGCGATGGCAGCTGGCTCAAGGTACTGCAGCCGTACGTGGTGGTAGACGCCGCGCGTACCTGGTTCAACGAACTGGCGGTGCGTGATTCGCGGCTGTCGTCGGCGGCGCTGGGGCTGCGCTTTGGCGATGCGCGCTACTACAACATCTCGCTGGAGGCGGCCAAGCCGATGTCGGATATCGCGCTGGACAGCTTCAATCGGCGGCCACGGTATACGTTGAGTTTCAGTTACCAGCTGTGACGACCGATCGCGGGTCAAGCCCGCTCCCACAAGGTATGCGCACTACCTGTGGGAGCGGGCTTGACCCGCGAGGGCCGCGTGGCGGCCAGGCGTTACTGAACCAGTTGCAGGCGGGGCTTGGGGAACAGGTTGTCCAGGGTTTCCAGCAGGCGCAGGTGGTAGATCGGCTTGCGGAACAGGTCGAGTACCTGCAGGCGCAGCAGGTCGCTGACCGCATCCATGTCGGCATGCCCCGAGGTGACGATCACCGGCAGGTGCTGACGCGCCGTGTGCTCGCGCAGGCGCCTGATCAGCGAGATGCCGCTCTCTTCCGGCATGTTCAGGTCGGTGATCACCAGGGCAATGTCGGGATGTCGCGTCAACTGCTGCAGGGCGAGCTTGACCGAGGTTGCCGTGTGACAACAGAAGCCCTCGCCCTCCAGCAGCTCGGCCAGCTCCAGCAGTGCGTCTTCTTCGTCATCCACCAGCAGCAGCTGTTGACGTGAGTGGGAAGCCGGCATGTTCAGGTCCTGTCATCAGGCTGAGGGCAGGGCGGCGACGATGTCGTCGAAGACCTTTTTCACCCCGCCTCCCACATCGGTCGAGACTCCGATGATCACCACGGCCACCATGGCGGCCACGATGGCATATTCGATACCGGACGCGCCGTCCTTGCGATGGAAGAACAGCTTGCAGTGCTTGAGGATGCGGGAAAGGACCATGGTACTTCTCCTTGCGCCACAGGCGCGGGTAATGGGGCCCGGAAACGGTGATTCCCCTTTGCCATCACAGCATCGTCAAGCGGTTCGAAACCGGCAAATGTAAGAAGGCATTAATACCAAAGTAAGGGTGTCAACGCTGGCGCCAATAAGCTGTTGTTTTCAGGGGGTGTCGGGTTTCGGACCGAAAAAAAACTGACGGGTAATGGCGTTTTGTCCTAGCTGCGCTACCGTCAAATAGCGAAATAGTTACTTGCAACTTCATGTTTGCGGGCCAGTTCGCACACCGCGCGGCCGAAGGGATGTTCAGGCAGAGGGAGCGCCGACATGAGCAGTCGCATCACCATGATCCTTGCCGTGCTGTTCCTGATCGGTGCCGTGCTGGCAGGTTACTGGGGGCTGGTGCTCAGCCGTGCATCCGAGGCACCGGAGCCCCCGCAAGCGGCGGCGCCAGGGCCGGCCGGCCCGGCTCAGCCGGTGGACCAGGCCACGGAGGCTGGCACCGACGCATTGCGCAAGCCCGTGCTGGTGCTGCGCCGCGACGTACCCGCCTACACCGTGCTGACAGCCGAGGATCTGAGTGTCGAGCGCCTGCTGGTGGCCCCGGCCGGCAGCTTCCAGCGCCCCGAGCAGGTGCTGGGCCGCACCAGCTGGCGGGCCCTGCCTGCAGGTACCTGGCTGGAGGAGAGCAGTTTCGAGGCCGGTGGGCCGCTGGCGCGCATGATCCACCCCGGCGAGCGCGCCCTGGCGGTGGCGGTGGACGAAGTGGTCGGCGCCGCCGGACAACTGCGCCCCGGCGACTACGTGGATGTGCTGCTGTACCTGCGCGAAGACAACCTCAACCCGCAGGCCTCGGCCCAGGTGGCCGTGCCGGCCTTGCGCCTGCTCAGCGTGGGCGAGCAACTGGGGCTGGCCAACGATGGCCGCCCGCCGGAGGCCGACACCGATGCCAAGGCGGCCCAGGAACAGCGTCGCGCCATGGCGCGCACCGTGGTGCTGGCGGTACCTGAGGCCCTGGCCAGCCGCCTGTTGCTGGCCGCCCAGGCAGGCAGCCTGCGCCTGGCGGTACGCAGCGCCGAAGAGAAACGCCTGGCCAGCTACTGGGCCGACCCGCAGGCCGCTGCACCGCAACTGGACAACGCCAACCGCGACGTCTTTCGCTTCAGTCAACTGGCCATGACCCCGGCCGCAACCCCGGTTGCAGGCCAGGCGCCCAGGCACCAGATGCAGATCATTCGAGGCCCCCAGGCTTCAACGCCCACCCCCTGATCGAAGCAAGGATGCCCGTTGATGAGCAGTCGTTCCGAGCTGATGTTCAAGCGTTCCATCCTGACCCTGTTGTTGCTGGGGGGGCCGGCTGCCCATGCCCTGGCGGCGCCGTCGGGTTGTGCCGGGCTGAGCCCGGTGCCGGCCAGCATCGAGCTGGACCAGGGCCTGCAGCAGGAGATCCGCCTGCCGGTGCCGATCACCCGGGCGGCAGTGGGCGACCCCAACATCGCCGATGTGCAGGCCAGTGGCGAGCGCGGCGTGGTGGTCAGCGCCGTGGGCCCCGGCGCCACCAGCCTGATGCTGTGGACCGCATGCGCCAGCGTGCCGCGCCAGAGCATGCTGTTCATCAAGGGCCGGGCCACTGCCGAGATGGCCGACAGCGCCTTGCCGCCCAGCCTCGACCCCTTGCTGCCGAGCCAGGTGCAGGCCGATATCCGCTTTGTCGAGGTCAGCCGCACCAAGCTCAAGGAGGCCGGTACGCGGCTGTTCTTCAAGGGTTCCAACAACTCGCTGTTCGGCTCGCCGGGCAGCGTGCCCAACACCACGGTGTCGCCGGGCTACGTGCCGGGTGCGGTGACCAGCCCCGACGGTGGCGGCGTTGGCGGGCTGGTCAAGGTGCGCCCGAGCATCCCGCTGAACAACGATGTGTTCAATATCGTGTGGGGCGGCGGCAGCAGCCGCTTCCTGGCGGCCATCGATGCGCTGGAGAGCAGCGGCTTCGCCTACACCCTGGCGCGCCCCAGCCTGGTGGTACTCAGCGGCCTGACCGCGAGCTTTCTGGCCGGCGGCGAAATCCCCATTCCGGTGCCCAGCACCGGCAGCGACACGGTGACCATCGAGTACAAGGAGTTCGGCATTCGCCTGGCGTTGTCACCCACGGTGGTCAGCCGCGACCGCATCACCCTCAAGGTGGCGCCGGAGGTCAGCGAGCTGGACTACAACAACGCAGTGCGCATCGCCGGCGTCACCGTGCCGGGCCTGACGGTGCGGCGCACCGACACCAGCGTGTCGCTGGCCGATGGCGAGAGCTTCATCATCAGCGGCCTGATCAGCAGCAGTGCGCGCTCGGCGGTGGACAAGTTTCCGGGCCTGGGCGACGTGCCGATCCTGGGCGCGTTCTTTCGCCAGTCGTCGATCAGCCGTGAGGAGACCGAACTGCTGATGATCGTGACCCCGCGCCTGGTGCAGCCGCTGGCGGCCAATGCCAAGTTGCCCGAGTTGCCCGGCGAGCGCCTGCGCACCTACGACCCGAGCTGGGGGCGCCTGTTCTTTCTCGAGAACGGCAATTTCGAACAGCGCAGTGGATTGAGCCAATGAGCCAGAGCCTGAGCCAGACCTTCCTTGCGATCACCCGTGACGACGGTGACCTGCAGTGGCTGAAAACCGCCCTGGCGCCGCTGGGCCAGGTGGTGGGGGCCGGCAGCGGCAGCCTCGACGAACTGCTCGCACTGGTGGATGTGACCTTCGCCAACCTGGTGTTCGTGGGCCTGGACCGCGAGCAGGTGGTGAGCCAGTGCGCGCTGATCGAAGGGGTGCTGGAGGCCAAGCCGATGCTGGCGATCGTTGCCCTGGGCGATGGCATGGACAACCAGCTGGTGCTCAATGCGATGCGCGCCGGTGCGCGGGACTTCGTCGCCTACGGCTCGCGCTCAAGCGAAGTGGCCGGGTTGGTGCGCCGCCTGAGCAAGCGCCTGCCACCGGTGACCAGCAACCCGCACCTGGGCGGCCTGACGGTGCTGTACGGCACCCAGTGCGCCAGCGACGGCGCCCTGCTCACCAGTCACCTGGCGCGGGTGGTGCAGGGCAGTGGTCAGCAGACCCTGTTGCTGGACCTGGGCCTGCCCCGTGGCGACAGCCTGGCGCTGCTGGGGCTGGAGGCCTCGTTTCACTTCGGTGATGCGCTGCGCCACCTGCGCCGCCTGGATGCCACCCTGATCGACAGCGCGTTCGCCCGCGAACCCTCGGGCCTGCGCCTGCTGGCCTATACCGACAGCGACGAGGCACTGGAGCGCACCAGCGCGGCCGAGCTGTACATGCTGCTCAGCGCGCTGCGCCAGCACTTCCAGCACATCGTGGTGAACCTGGCCGGGCAGCCCGACAGCGAGCCCTTGCGCACCTTCGTCAGCCATTGCGACAAGCTGATCTGGTACACCGACCAGAACGTGCTGGACTGCCGGCGCAACCTGGAGGTGCTGACCCTGTGGCGCGAGAAGGGCATGAAACTGGAACACGCGAGCCTGCTGGTGGACCGCTACCTGCGCAGCGTGGCGCCCGACTCCGACGCGCTGGGCAAGCGCTATGGCCTGCCGGTGCTGGTGGTGCTGCCCTACAGCCCCGAGGTGCGCCTGAACGCCAAGAACCAGGGGCTGTCGCTGTTCGAGGTGGCCCCGCGCGAGGCCTTGACCCAGGCGCTCAAGGCCTTGGGCGAGCGGCTGGCACGACGTTCGGAAAGCCTGCAACCGAAGGCGGGCAACTGGATGAAGCGCCTGTGGGGGCACAAGTAGATGAGCGGCGACGAGCTGTTCGGCGGCCCGCGGCAAAACCCGGGCAGCGACCCGCAGGGGCTCAAGCGGGCCTTGCACCGGCACATCATCGATGCCATCGAGGATACCGGCCTCAACCTGCTGGAGGGCGCCCGCCCGGCGCTGGCGCAGTTCGTGGTGGAGCAGGTGGGCGACTACATCGCGCGCCAGCACCTGGCCGTGTCGCGCTACGAGATGGAGCGCCTGGCCGAGGAGATCGTCGACGAGCTCACCGGCTTCGGCCCGCTTGAGGTACTGCTGCGCGATGCGGGCGTCACCGAGATCCTGGTCAACGGTCCGCACCGGGTGTTCATCGAGCGCGCGGGCGTGCTGCAGCAGACCGACCTGCGCTTTATCGACGCGCATCACGTGGAGCGTGTGATGCAGCGCAT
The DNA here is from genome assembly GCF_049942755.1 of Pseudomonas palmensis. Classification (NCBI taxonomy): domain Bacteria; kingdom Pseudomonadati; phylum Pseudomonadota; class Gammaproteobacteria; order Pseudomonadales; family Pseudomonadaceae; genus Pseudomonas; species Pseudomonas palmensis. The sequence goes on along the minus strand of NZ_CP187958.1, from coordinate 1,577,249 downwards.
CCTCGCGCCTTTGGGGCGGCGCCTGGACGAGTCGTCGCCGATGGTCGATGCGCGCATGCCCGACGGCAGCCGGGTGAATGCGATCATCCCGCCGGTGGCGCTGGACGGGCCGTGCCTGTCGATCCGCAAGTTTCGCAAGGACATGCTCAAGAGCGCCGACCTGCTGGCCACCCGCGCCATCGACCAGGCGATCCTCGACTTTCTGCAACGAGCCGTGGGCAAGCGCTGCAACATCCTGGTCAGCGGCGGCACCGGCACCGGCAAGACCACTTTGCTGAACATTCTCAGCCAGTTGATCAGCCCCCGTGAACGCCTGGTGACCATCGAGGACGTGGCCGAGCTGCAGCTGGATCACCCGCACGTGGTACGCCTGGAAACCCGCCCGCCCAATGCCGAGGGGCATGGCGAGATCAAGGCCAGCGAGCTTATTCGCAACGCCCTGCGCATGCGTCCGGACCGCATCATCCTGGGCGAGATCCGCGGGGTCGAGGTGCTCGATGTACTGACCGCGATGAACACCGGCCACGACGGTTCGATGAGCACGGTGCACGCCAACAACGCGCAGGACGCGCTGCTGCGCCTGGAGACACTGGTGGGCCTGACCGGTCGCCAGGTGGCCGAGAAGACCTTGCGCCAGATGATCTGCGCCGCGCTCGACGTGGTGATCCAGCTGGCCCGCCTGCCCGATGGCCGTCGCTGCGTGAGTGAGGTGCTGGAGGTGGTGGGGGTGCGCGACGACGTGTATGTCACCAACACGCTGTTTCGCCTCGACCGGCGCGGCGGCGACACCTTCCTGCGCGAGGCGGTCAACCCGGCCAGCGACAAGCTGCGCCGTGACCTCAACGATGCGGAGCCCGGGCCGTGAGCGGCGCGGTGTGGTTGTGGCTGGGGGGCGTGGTCATGCTCGGCATCTCGATGCGCCTGTTCTATACCAGCCTGCACCGCTCGGGCAACGAGCGCATTCTGCAGCGCCTGGGCCAGCACCAGCAGGCCGCCGACAACAGCGGGCCACATGGCCCCGACTGGCTCGAGCTGATGCTGTTGCGTGCAGGTTTCGACCGCCGCAATGATCGGCTGATGGCGTGGGTGGCAGGCTGGCTGCTGCTGGCCGTGTGCGCCGGGCTGTACGGCGGCTGGCCTGGCCTGCTGCTGGTGCTGCTGGCGTGGCCGTTGCTGTTGCGCCTGTTCCTGGCCTGGCGCTACCAGCACCGGGTACGCCGCCTTATCGAACAGTTGCCGGTGCTGCTTGACCATTGCGTGCGCAGCCTGAAGGCCGGGCGCACGCTGAGCGATGCGGTGCTGGGGGCCATCGATGCCTCGCGCGAGCCGTTGCTGGGGGCCATGCAGCGAGTCAAGCGCAACGTGCAGTTGGGGGTGAGCCTGGACGATGCGATGTCGGATCTGGCCGAAGTGTACGCGCGTGAAGAGCTGCGCCTGTTCGCTCTGGGCCTGCGCATCAACCACCGCTATGGCGGCAATGCCAGCGAGTTGCTGGAGAACCTGATCAAGGTGATTCGCGAGCGCGAGCAGGGCGCGCGGCAGCTGCGCGCGATGACCGGTGAAACCCGCATCACCGCCGTGGTGCTGGCGGTGCTGCCGGTCAGCGTGGCCGGCTACTTCATGTTCAGCAACCCCAATTACCTGCTGACCATGTGGCATGACAGTGTCGGCCAGCGCCTGCTGTTCAGTGCCTTCGTGCTGCAGGCGCTGGGGTGTCTGGCGCTGTGGCGCATGTTGCGGAGTATCTGAGATGGCCTTGTTGCTCAGTGCGGTGTTGTTGTTTGGCGCGTTCGCCCTGCTGCTGGGTCAGTGGCTGCGTCAGCGGCGCAGCCAGCGCCTGGTGGAGCAACGCCTGCAGGGGCGTGCGCCGGACGAGCCGGCACTGCGCGGCTGGTTGCAGCGCATGGGCGACAGCCGGCTGGGGCAACGTTCGCTGAACCTGGACGGCGAGACCCGCCAGTTGCTCGACCGGGTGGGTTGGCGGCGTTCGCGCCAGCGCTCGCTGTTCGCGGCCTGCCAGGTGGGCTTGCCGCTATGCCTGATGGGGGCGGCGGTGCTGGTGCAGGAGGTGTTCTTTCGCGAGAGCCGTTCGCCCTGGTTGTTCCCGCTGATGGGGCTGGGGTTGGGCTACCTGCTGCCCAAGCGGTTGCTGGCGCTGCTGGCGGCACGCCGTCAGCGCCAGGTGGCGCAGGAGGTGTCGACCTTCATACCGCTGCTGCGCATCATGTTCGAGTCGGGCCTGGCGGTGGAGCAGAGCCTGCGCCTGCTGAGCCTGGAGGGGCAGCGCCTGCTGCCGGTGCTGAGCGAGGAGTTACGGCTGTTGCTGGCACGGGTCGATTCGGGGCTGGCGCTGGCCCCGGAGCTGGAGAAGACCGCGCAGTTGCTGGGGGTGGAGGCGTTCAGCGACACCTGCATCATCCTGCGCCAGTTGCTGACCCAGGGGGGCGGGGCGATGAAGTCGCTGCTGGCACTCAAGCAACTGCTCGATGACCGGCGCCTGACCACCTTGCAGGAACGGATTTCGAAGATGTCGGGAAAGATGTCGGCAGTGATGATGCTGTTTCTGTTCCCGGCGTTGCTGATCGTACTCGCCGGCCCGGGCTTCACCGCCCTGGCCAGGGCATTCGGGGCTTGAGAGGAGTGTACGCAATGAAGGCATGCATCGCGGCGCTGGGGTTGTTGTTGCTCGGTGGTTGCGCCACGGATGGCTCGGCGCCGTGGCTCGCCATGCCGGGCTCGACGGCCAGTTGTGCCAAGCCTGATTCGAGCCAGGAGCTGTCGCTGAACATGGCCGACGAGATGCTTGCCGACGGGCGCCCGCATGCCAGCCTTGCGCACCTGGAGGCGCTGCCGGCCGATCTGGCCCAGGTGCGGGTGCGCAAGGCCAAGGTACTGCGCCTGCTCGGACGCAGCGAGGCCGAGCCGCTGTACCGCAGCCTGCTTGGCGGGTGCCTGGCGGCCGAGGGTGAGCATGGGCTGGGGCAGATGGCGGCGGCCCGTGGCGACAACGCGCAGGCGCTGCAGCATCTGCAACGGGCCATGCAACTGGCCCCCACCGACGAGAAGATCCGCAACGACCTGGGGGTGGTGTACCTGAACCAGGGCAAGCTGGAGCAGGCGCGCTTCGAGTTTCTGACCGCAATCGAACTCAAGGACAGCGACCGTCTGGCGGCGGTCAACCTGGTGACCTTGCTGCTGTACCAGGACAAGTGGCAGCAGGCGGCCGACCTGGTGAGCCGGCTGGGCCTGAGTGCGGCGCAATTCAACGAAGCGCAGGCGCGCGCCCAACAACTCAAACCTGGCAGTGTGGCTGCCGTGCAGAGGTCGTCATGAACAGTCGGATACTGGTGATGCTGGTAGTGCTGCCGGGCCTGGCCCAGGCGATCGAGCCCGGGCCTTCGTCCAAGGCGCAGTCGGCCACCGAGGCGTGGTTGCAGTTGCAGGCCAGCGGCGCGCAGGCCTCCAAGACCCCGCAGAGCGCCACGCCCAAGGAGCGCGACCAGAGCATGCAACGCTGGCTGGATACCTACAAATACGTGATTCCGGATTTCTTCCGGTGGGAGAAGACCAGCAATAGCGACAAGTGAGTCATGCCCAAGAAAAAGCCCAGCGTCGGCTGGGCTTCATTCACGATTTGGGCTTGGCGGAGAAGTTTCTGAGCACCATGCTCTTGAGGGCTTCCCGGGTTTGCTCGGAGGAGCGCTTGCTGGGGCTCTCTTCCTTGTATCTGGTTTTTAGTACTTTTAGGGAGGTCATCTACGGCTCCTGAAAGTAATGAAAATATACGCTGAGTGTCATGTTTCAGGTTCTATTTGCGCTAGCGATACTAGCATTTTCCCGAAATGATAGCAAATCGGCTCCAGAAGTTGAGCAAAGTTCATCGCGCTGTCTTCATCGCGGAAAATCCCCTTTTTGTTGCGGTATATATTCATTACGGCGATGGTTTCATAGACAGGGAGTTGTTCCGCATCCGCCTCGCGTCGAACCTGAATGGGAATGGAGAGTATCGACTGGGCTTCTTCTATATCGTTGTAATACTCCAGTACATCATGTTTGAAGCGATTGCAGAACTCGCGGTTCTTGTATGCAAGATTGTCCAGAAACAGAGATATTTCGCTTTGGGTATGGTGCAGGTATTGCGCCATACCGAAACTGGCGCACATGGGGGCGCCGGGGATGATGGGTTGCGTTGTGAAACCGGCATAACCCTGTTCGACATAAGGGAAGCAAATCGGCTCTTTTATGAAGTCGTCCCGCTCGCCGAACTCGACTTTGGTAGACACCGTGAAAGTCGTATCTTCAAGCACCAGGATGCCACTGCACTTTGCAAGTTTGCCAAGTGTTGAGTTGTTGTACAGAAATAGCTTGCTGGAATCGATGATGCGGGCAATGTTGTCCATGCTGCCGTCGGCAAGCGTTACCGTATCGAGAAAACCCGATGGCACCAGGGTCATGATGTTGGCTCGATAGACCGACGACTTGCCTTCATTGCCATCCCAGTCCTTGGCCAGCGACAACACACCGTGCAGGCACTCGCGCATCAGCTTGTGGACCACGTCGGGTTTGGGCGCCTCGCTGTTGAGCTCCGCTTTGATTTCCAGACGCCGGGCGCCGAGGATACGCATGTAGGCAGAGTAGTTTCCGAGAAACGACTTTGACGGAGTGCTTTTTATGTAACTGTGCAGTTGGCTGCGCGCCGAGTTGTTTTCCCGGTTGACGGCTATTTCCCGTAGCAACAGGAACAGGCCGAGGTAGAGCAACAGCCTGAATGCCGTGGACGCTTCATTCAGCGGCGCCCCCTCGCAGGTGGGTAACAGCCCAAGGCACAGGTTGTTGAACTGTCCTGTTATTGCCGAGCTGTAAAGGGAGATGTAAGCACCCACCAGAACGGTAGCGAAAATGGCGATAGAGCCGAAGAACGCACCGCTGGGGGCAAACAGCCCTTTGAGAAATGAAGTCATGCTTGAGCAGGCCACACATCGACGAGAAGTGGCCCGGATTCTTGCATAGCCCAAGGGGGCTGGCATATCCAATTTGTTTCAGGTTTCACCGCTGCCTTCGAAGGCTCGAAGGCAGCGGCGACCTGTTCAATGCGCCGTTATGCGCTGACGCAGCGCCGAGGGGTTGGGCGCCAGCGCCAGGGCCAGCTGGGTGCGGTTGTGCATGTGGGTCAGGCGCAGCACCTGCGACACATACAGCTTCACCGTGTTCTCGGTAATGCCCAGCTCGCAGGCGATCTGATAGTTGGTCTGGCCCTTGCCCACCAGCCGCGCGACGTCCAGCTGGCGCGGTGACAGCTGGTCGAAGATCGCCGGCATGCTCTCGGCTGCCGTTGCATCCTCGCCACCCAGGCCCGTGCCCACCACCTGCTCGCGGGCCTTGCCCAGGTCCTGGTAGAGGTCGTCGATGGATTCGGCCAGGTACTGCAGCTTCTGGTTGAGGTGGCCCAGGTGCTGGAAGTTCTTCTGCCGCTCCAGCAACGCGGTCTCCTGGCGCTTGAGCCCTTCGAGCAATTCGGGGAGGTCCACCGGCTTCTGGTAGTAGTCGGCGAACCCCTCGCGCAGCGCCTTGATCACATCCTGCTTCTCGGCCCGCCCGGTGAGCATGATCGCCTCGAAGATCCGCTGCTTGCCGGCAATGGCCTTGAGCGCCTTGACCAGCTCGATGCCGTCACGCTCGGGCATGTGCAGGTCGCACAGCACCAGGCCGATTGCCGGGTCTTCGGTAAACCGCTCGATGGCCTGCTGGCTGCTGTGGCACGGTACGCACCGGTACCCGCTGCCCTCGATGAATTCACACAGCTCTTCGACGATCAACGGCTGGTCGTCGACGATCAACACCTTGAATGGACTCACTGGCTTGTTCACACGCAACTCCCTGCTGACGTGCCCTTCCTGGTACGGCCATGACGCTTGTGGCATCGAGGGGCAGTGACTAGAAAAATAGACGCAGTTGGCGGCTATGTACAACGTATGTACAGCAGGTTAGACGGGTTGTTCGATCAATGGATCCATACCGCAGCCAATAAAAAGCCGGCCAGCACGAAGGGGGCGAAGGGCTGTTTTTTTGACGCTTCTTCGATCACCTGCCTGAAGCGTTGCTTAACCTTCTGACTCAGAAGGGACCACAGCCAGCGGCGGCTGAGCAACCAGATCACCACCGCCACCCCGGCACCGATGAAGGTGCCCAGCAGGTACATCCGATCAGTGGCAAGCGCCAGCGCACCCAGCAGTTTCACATCGGCGGCGCCCAGGCGCCCGAGCATGTAGCCGGGCAGGGTCAGCAGCATCACGATCAGCAGCGCCCAGCCACCCTCGCTGGCATCGGCGCCGATCCAGGTGTGTCCGGTGATGAAGAGATAGGCCAGGGCGCAGGCTGCGGCGCCAAGGGTCAAGGTGTTGTTGATCTGCCTTTCTCGGGCATCCTGTTCGGCACACAATGCGAGCCACAGCAGCAGGACGATGCTTTGCATAGGCGAAATGCCATCCCTTGGTCGTGATTGATTCTATGCTTGATTGCGGGTGTCATTGTCAGGGTAGACGCGATCATGAAAGCAGGCCTTGCAAGACGGCAAAAAGGTGCGGCGGCGATCGAATTCGCCGCCGTGTTCGTGGTGTTCTTCGCGGTGTTCTACGGGGTGGTCAGCTACGCCCTGCCACTGCTGATGCTGCAGTCGTTCCACCAGGCCAGCAGCGAGGCGGTGCGTCGCTGCATGGCGCTGGACCCGACCAGCGCCACCTACCGCACCGATGTGCCGGCACTGGCCCGCGAGGTGCTGGCCCAGCAGCTGGCGTGGATGCCGGGAACGCTGAAGTTCCAGCCCGGCACCGACGCGGTCGTGACCCTGAGCAACACCAACCTGCTGACCGTGCGCATCAACTACGCCAAGGCCCGGCTCACGACGGTGCTGCCGGTGCTCGACCTGCCGGTGGTGGGCGAGGTGCCACGCCTGCCGGCAACCCTTGGCGCCACCGCGAGCCTTCAGCTTTGAGCGGTGGCCACGGCCTGTTCGATCGCTGGCGCGGGCGCCCGGCCGCCGCGGTGGCCGCACCGCAGGCCCCGGTACCGGCGGCGGTGGGCCTGCAGCTGTGGCTCGATGACAAGGGCCGCGTGCTGCGCCTGGGCGGCCCGCTGCGCAGCGCCCTGGCGCTGCCCGCGCAGGCTGCTGCGCGGGTGCAGGACTACGTGCAGGCGCACAGCCTGCTGGTGCTCGAAGGCGAGCCCGCCGACTGGCAGGCACAACCGCTGGACCTGGACTTCAGAACCGCCAATGGCAGCACCCTGCACACCCGCGGCTGGTTGCTGGCCCAGGGCGAGGACTGGCTGTTGCAGTTATTCGATGTGGGCGATCTGCTGCAGCAGCGTCAGCAGGGCCAGGATGCCCGGCGCCAGCAGCAACTGGCCCGCCAGGTCGGCGCAGCACTGCGCGATTGCAGCCTGGAGCGCCTGCCCCAGGTGGCCGCCGAGCAGTTGCAGCGCCTGGCCTGGCACTGGCGCATGGGCTGGGCGGCGCTGCTGCTGCGCACCCCTGGCGGCTGGCACACCTTCGCGCGGGACGCATCGAGCGTGCCCTGGGCCGACGATGCACGCCTGAGCGCGGTGCTCGACCGCCTGCCGTCGGGGCGCGTGCTGTGCAGCGCCGAGTTTCCGACCTTGCAGGTGCTCTGCCCGACTCACGCGCTGTATGTGGTTGGCCATGCGCAGCAGCATCAGGCCCAGGCCTGGCTGCTGTGCGCGGACGAGGGCGGGCAGGCCCGGCCCGAGGCGGCCCCCCTGCTGCTCGATGCCATGGCCGAGCCGCTGCTGGCGCGCCTGGCCGGCGACCGCCTGCAGGCCAGCCAGCAGCGCCTGGACAATGTACAGGGGTTGCTCGGTGCGGGCTGGTGGGAGTGGTCGCTGCACGAGCCCTACCTGCACCTGGCACCGGGGCTGGCGGCCAGTTTCGGCGTGAGTGCGCAACTGGCGCTGCCGGCCTGGTGGGCGCTGCTGCACCCGGCCGACCGGGAGGCGGCGCAACTGGCGTTCGAGGCGCTGCAGCGCGAGGGCTGCAGCCTGCAACTGTGCGTGCGCCTGCAGGCCGCGTCGCTGCGCTGGTACCGCATCTGTGGCGATGTGCACGGGCAGGGGCAGCAGCGACGTCTGCAGGGTTTCATGCTCGACATCAGCGATATCAAGGCCCAGGAGCAGCAGGCCAGGGCCGCGCACGCACGGCTGGACAACCTGATCGCCAGTTCGCCGGCAGTGATCTATATCCAGCGCTATGACGCCGGCGCGCTGCAGGCCGAATTCTTCAGTGCCAGCCTGCAGCCGCTGCTTGGCTGGACGCCCGCTGCCGACCTGCAACCGGCGCACTGGGTACACCCCGACGACCAGGGGCTGTGGCTGCAACGTACCCGCGACCTGCTGCGCGAGGGCCAGGTGCGCAGCCGCTACCGCCTGCGCGATGCGCAGGGCTTCTACCACTGGGTGCTGGATGAAGCGCGCCTGCTGCGTGACGACCTGGGCCTGCCGGTGGAAGCCGTGGGTATCTGGCTCGACGTGACCGAGGCGACCCTGGCCGCCGAGCGGGTGCGCGAGAGCGAGGAACGTTACCGGGTGCTGGTGGAGGACTCGCCGGCGATGATCTGCCGCTACCGGCCCGACCTGACTGTGTTGTTCGGCAACCGCCCGCTGGCCGACTACCTGGAGTGCCGACCTGACCAGTTGCCCGGGAGCGACCTGGGGCAGTGGATGTCGCCGGCCCAGCGCGAGGCGTTCGTGCAGCGCCTGGCCGGCCTGACCCCGCAGCAGCCGGTGAGCAGTGCCGAAATCTGCCTGCAACTGCCGGGGCGCGAACATGCCTGGTGGGTGTGGTCCGACCGCGGCCTGTTCGATGAGCAGGGCCGTCTGCTGGAGGTACAGGCGGTGGGGCGCGACAACACGGCGCTGCGGCGCAGCCAGCAGCAGCTGTTGCAGAGCGCGAAGATGGCCACCCTGGGCGAAATGGCCACCGGCCTCGCCCACGAGATCAATCAGCCGTTGAACGTGATGCGCATGGCGGTGGTCAACGCGCTCAAGCGCCTGGAGAACGGCGACGTGCAGGTGGAATACCTGCAGGACAAGCTCAGGCGCATCGATGCGCAGGTGCTGCGGGCCTCGAAGGTGGTGGACCACATGCGCGTGTTCGGGCGGCGTTCGGAGGTCGAACAGCAACTGTTCGAGCCCTGGCAGGCGGTTGAGGGTGCCGTGTCGTTGCTGGCCGACGGCCTGGCCGGCAAGGGCGTGGCGCTGAACCTGGGCCCGGCGCTGAGCGGCTGCCATGTGCGCGGCCATGCCGATCAGCTGGAGCAGGTGCTGATCAACCTGGTGGTGAATGCCCGCGACGCCTTGCTGGGCCGGCGTGAGGCCGACCCGCAGTTGCGCCCCTGGATCGCGGTGGAGGCCGAGCCGGTGGCGGGTGGGGTGCGCCTGCAGGTGCGCGACAATGCCGGCGGCATCGACCCGCGGCTGCTGGAGCGGATTTTCGAGCCGTTCTTCACCACCAAGCCCAGCGGCGTGGGTACCGGGCTGGGCCTGTCGGTGAGTGGCGGGATCATCGAGGGCATGGGCGGGTTGCTCAGCGCACACAATGGCGCCGAGGGCGCGTGTTTCGTGATCGAGCTGCCGGTTCAGAGCATCAGCTGAGCGCGGTTGCCGTCACAGGTGAGGTTGGCACCGACCTCGACGTTCACCAGGTCCAGCCCCAGTGCCTTGAGCAGTGTGTTGACCAGCGGGTCGACCAACTTGCCGAGCAGGTTCCTGATCACTGGCTGCAGCAGCGCCTTGACGTCATCGAGCAGGTTGCCGGCCACCACCAGCACGTTGCCGAGCAGGTTGCCGTTGAGCGGGCGGTACACCTGCAGCTCGATGCCATTGATGGTGTTGTTCAGGCTCTGCACGATATCGCTGGCCGAGGTGGCCATGTAGGCCGGTGGCAGGTCGATGTCCGGTGGTGCGCTGGCGTTGCGAAACAGCAGGTCGGTGGCAGGCCCGGTGGAGTTGCTGCCCAGCAGCGGCGCATTGACCTTGAGCCCTACGCCACCGCCAGCGAAGGCGGTGCGCGCGCCGCAGGTGGACGGCAGTATCAGGAAGCGCGTGCAGTATTTGCTGCCGATGTCGATCAGCGGCAGCGGCGAGATGGCGGTGTTGCCCGTGCTGAAAAAGGCTTGGGGATCGCTGAACATGCCCACCGAAACGTTGAGCGCCGAACTGCGGGTGCTGGCGGTCAGGGTCTTGTCCGGCTTGCAGCTGTAGCGGGTGACCTGGCTGCTGGCGCTGGCGACTTCCAGGCCGATGTCCAGGTGTACCACCCCAGGCAGCAAACGGACGTCGCTGACCTTGCACGGGATCGCCAGCAGGCAGAACACCGACTCCAGCGTGGCCACCAGATTGAGGCTGAGCAGGTTGCTGACCACGTTGGTCAGCGGTTCGGCCAGGTCGAGCACGGCGTTGAGCAGGCCGGTGATGCTGTTGAGCAGCGGCAGCTCCAGGCTGACCAGCGCACGGACCTGAGCGGTGTGCACCTTGATGGTGTCGTACTGCGGGTTGCCCACGGCGGAGATCTGTTCGGGTTCTATGACCTTGAGGCGCAGGTTGGCCTTGACCAGCGGCGGGATGTTGAGCGGCACCTCGGCGGTGGCCGCAGTGTTCATGTTGGCCAGCATCACCGAGGCCTTGAGCAGTTGCAGCAGTTGCATCTGGGCATCCAGGCCGGACTGGACCGCGCCGTTCTGGATGTCGAGGATATCGCCCAGCTTGACCAGCGGGTTGTTGCCGGCACCGAGTACCAGCTTGCCGAGGTCGGTCACCACCTGGGCCGCCGCGCCGCCGCGCCGGGCGAGGTCGACGGCGACATCGAGCAGGTCGGTCAGGTGCAGCTGTTTGCCCAGCAGTTCATCGTAATTGCCCACCTGCACCCCGGCCTTGATGGCCAGGGCATCGAGAAAGCTCAGCAGGTCGACGTTGACGTCGGCGATGCCCTGCCAGCCCAGTACGTCGAGGTTGACGTTGCCGCCAAGGGCCTTGAACAGGGCGTTGAGCACATCGGACTTGCGTGTGTCGATGGTCAGCAGGGTGCTCTTGAGACGCAGCATCGCCTGTGGCGGCTTGGGCAGCGAGGCCACCGCACTGGCGTGCAGGGTGGTGGTGGCCGGCACGGCGACGCCGCTCAGCAGGGCCTGTACACCGGCGGCAATGCTGGTGGCCACGGCGCTGCTGGCACTGACCCGGATCGCTTCGCTCTTGCTCGGGTTGACGGTATAGGTGCGCCGGCTGCCGGCACCGGTCTGCAAGGTGCCGCAGGTGGTGGCCAGGGTATGCTTGGCGCCGGGCGCGAAGCCGTTGCGTGCGGCGCTGGCCTGGGCCACGGTCGCCGCCTGCGGGCCGCTGCCGGTGCACACCGCACTTTGCCCAGCCGCTTCCAGGGCGGCCATGTCGACCACCCGCTGCAGCGAACGCTGTTCCAGATAGAGCCGCCCGCTATCGATCACCAACAGGGCGAACACCAGCGCCAGGGCCAGTGTCAGGGCGGCCATCAGGCCGATCGCGCCACGCTGCCGGGTTGGGAATCGGGTAGCCACGAGCACTCCTTTGCCGGCACCAGGCCGTGCGCGAACGCATGCGTCAAAGAAGTGTAGTCAAGATAATGGCCAGTCGCCTTGAGGTGGCGACCGGCCATCGCCGGCTCAGTGGGGCGGGTAGTTGGCCAGTACCTTGGCCACGGTATTCTGGATCGCGGTGTTGCGCTCGGTGGGGCCGGGCGGGTAGTTGTTCATGATCTGCTCGGCGCTGCCGCGCCATACCAGCTTGCCGTCGCGGCTGTCGAACAGGTCGACCTGGATGGTGGCGACCTTGTAGTCGACGCTGCGGGTCTCGTTGTAGGCCGGGCCGCCCCAGTAACCACCCCAGTAACCGCCCCAGGCACCGCCGTAGTTGGTGGTGATCTGCTGCTGGCGGTTTTCGACGATCAGGTAGGTCTGCACCTTGAGGTCACCCCTGGCGTTGCCCTGGGCCGGGCGCAGGCCACGCTGGTCGAGCTGTTCGCTGACGGCCTGGCGGATGCGCTGCTCGGTGAGGTCGCTCTTGATTCGCGGGTCGTCCGGGCGATATTGCAGGGCCGGCTCCTGCCAGCTCCAGCTGCGGTAGGCCGCAAAGTCGCGGCTGGCATCGAAGTCCTGGGTGACGTTGTTGCTCTGGCAGGCGCCGAGCAGCGCCAGCAGGGCCAACAGGGGAAGTAGAGCGAGACGGCGCAGCATGATGATTCTCCGGTTGCCTTCAGCTTGGGGGGTAGCCATCCAGGGCCTTGTGCACGGCATCGCGCAGGGCGCGGGCGCGCTCGCTCGGTGAGCCCTGGCCGGTGGTTTCTGCGCTGGCGCTCCAGACCGGCTGGCCGCTGCCGGCATCGAACAGGTCCAGGCGTACCACCATCACGTCGACCTGGTAGGTGCGTATGATCGGCACGCTGCCATACACACCATAGCCGTTGCGATAGCCACCGTAGCGGTTGTAGCCGATGCCCCCGTAGCCGTAGTTGTCATAGGGGTAGTAATCGTCGCGTACCTGGCGCAGGCGCCGTTCCATGCGCAGGTCGGCACTGACCAGCAGGTCGCTGCGGGTGTTGCGCGCAGGCCGCAGGCCGCGCTGGTCGAGGGCGGCGCTGACTGCGTCGGCAAGCTCGGCCGGGTCGCTGGAGGCGCTGCCGGCCGGGAGCTGGCCGTTGCGCCATGACCAGCTGCGGTAACGGCCATAGTCACGGGCTGGTGCCGGGTAGGCGCTGGCGTCGAAGGTGGTGGCCGCCTGGGGCGGGGCCGGCGGCAGCGGTCGGGAGCTGGCCACATACGGGTTGCTGCCCTGGCAGGCGGCCAGGGCCAGGCACAGCAGGCCCAGGATCAAACGGTACGGCATGGCAGTCTCCCGGCAGACACGGCTCGGTACTCAGCGTGGGTGGCACATCCAGTGCAGGTAGCGGCCCAGGCCGGCAAAGGCCGGGTGGCGGCGGTGCGCCAGTTCCATTTCGAGCAGGTCGAGCAGTTCTGCCTTGGCCTGGAACTCGACGGGCATGTAGTCGTGGAACACCCGTACACCGCTCTCGCTGTGTATATCCCACAGACCTTCAAGGTGCGCCCGGAGTTCGCGCGGATCAAGTGGTTTTTGCGGGGTCAGGCTCTGCTTTTCACCGGCCAGGCTGGCCCCGCGCAGTTTGCGGAAATGGCCCTTGAGCAGGTTGCGATACACCAGTGCGTCGCGGTTGTAGAAGGCCAGCGACAGCAGGCCGTCGGTGCGGGTGAGCTGGTGCAGCACCGGCAGGATGGTCTCGGGTTCGGCCAGCCATTCGAGCACGGCGTGGCACAGCACCAGGTCGTAGGGTTCGGTGAGCTGGCCAAGCAGTTCCTGCCAGGGCGCCTGGATGAAAGTGGCTGGCTGGCCGGCGGCGGCGAAGCGTTCGCGGGCGCCCTCGAGCATCGGCGCGGCGGGTTCGGCCAGGGTCACCTGGTGGCCACGCTCGGCCAGCCACAGGGCCATGTGGCCCAGGCCCGCGCCGATGTCGAGCACGCGCAGGGGGCGGTCGGGCAGTGCTTCGGCGAGGTCGGCCTGGAGCACCGCGAGGCGGATGGCGCCCTTGGCGCCGCCGTAGATCTTTTCGGCGAAGCGGGTCGCCAGTGCGTCGAAGTGGCGGTCTTTCATCGGGCGAAGCGCCGTTCGCTGTCGGCCAGCTTGCTGCGCACCACCTGGTCCATGTCCAGGCCCAGTTCGCTGCACAGCAGCAACAGGTAGAGCACCACGTCGCCGACTTCCTGGCCGGCGTGTTCGAGCTGCTCGGGGGACAGCTGGCGCGACTGGTCCTCGCTGAGCCACTGGAAGATCTCCACCAGCTCGGCCATTTCCACGCTGGCGGCCATGGCCAGGTTCTTGGGGCTGTGGAAGCCGCGCCAGTCGTTGTTGTCGCGGATGGTGTGCAGGCGGGTGGTGAGTTCTTGCAGGTTCATGGGTGGGGGCTCTCCTCGTGCGGCGTAGCTTAGCGCGGGTCGGCGGGTTTTTCAGGGGATTGTGCTGGCCTGTTCGCCGGCAACGCCGGCTCCTGCAAGCCCTGTGTCAGGTGCATGGGGCCTTACTGCCAGAGGCTGGCCCAGGCCGACACCAGCAACAGCAGCGCCAGCCCCTGATTGACCCGGCGCAGCACCACCGGCGAACCGCTCAGGCGCCGCGCCCCGCTGCCGAGCAAGGCCCAGCCACCCAGGCACGGCAGCGCGATCACGAAGAACACCAGGCTCAGGTGCGTCACCTGCAGCAGGCGGTCGCTGGCTGCGGCATCGATGAACACGCTGGCCACCGCCAGCGCCATCATCCACGTCTTGGGGTTGATCACCTGCAACGCCGCCGCGCCCCACAGGCCGAGCCTGGCCGACGTCGCGCCCGATTGCTGCACCTGCACTGGGCTGCGAAAGATCTTCCAGGCCAGCCAGGTCAGCCAGGCCACGCCCAGCCCGTTGAGCAGCGGCTGCACTGCCGGGGCCCGGAACAGTGCCTCGCCCATGCCACTGCCCACCAGCCAGACGATCAGCGCGGCCCCTGCACCGGCCCCCAGGATGATTGGCAATGCAGCGCGCAGGCCATGGCTGGCGCTGTTGCTCAGTACCAGGAAATTGGTCGGCCCGGGGGTGATGGACGCAACGAAGGCAAACAGCATGAAGGCCAGCATGGGCAGGCTCCTTGGTAGAGGGGCTTGCATGCTCGCGTGTTGGCGCGCGTCAGTCTGGAAGCTTTGTGCAGCGCCTGCGGTACTGTGCCGGGGTCATGCCATAGGCGCGCAGGAACCAGCGCCCCAGGTGGCTCTGGTCGGCAAAGCCCAGCGCTGGCGCCACCTGTGCCGGGCTCGACCCTGCCGCCAGCAGCCGGCGTGCATGGGCCAGGCGCAGTTGCACCAGGTAGGCGTGGGGCGCCAGGCCGAACGCGGCCTTGAAGGCGCGGCTCAGACGAAAGCGGTCGATGTTGCACGCTGCGGCCAGTTGCTCGAGGCCGATGTCGTGGTGCAGGTGTGCATGCAGGTAGTCGCGTGCCCGCTGCGCCACCAGCGGCAGGCGCGGGTCGGGGTCGAGCCGGCGGCGCCATTGCAGATGCCCGCTCAGGTGCTCCAGCAACTGGTCCAGTGCCGCCTGGCGCACCATGCGCAACTCCGGTTCGTGCAGCGACTGGAAGGCGCACGCGGTGGCCGCTGCCAGGCGCGGGTCGCTGGCCAGGGTGTGGGCAAAACCGGGTTGGCTGGCGGGCGGGGCATGCTCGGTGAAGCCGCGCAGCTCGCGCTCCAGCCATTGCGGGTCGAGGTAGAGCATGCGGTAGGTGAAGCCCTCGGGGCTGGGCGCATCGCCGTCGTGCAACTCGCCGGGTTCGAGCAGAAACACCTTGCCCGGTGTGCTCTGGTGGCGGGCGCGGCGACAGGTGAACTGCTGGACGCCCTGTTCGGTCACGCCCACCAGGTAGCTGTCGTGCCAGTGCGGATCATAGGCATGCCCGCGAAAATGCGCGCGCAGGGTCTCGATGCCGGTATCGGGCTCCTGGCGCAGGTCTATCCAGTTGCTGTTCATCGTGTGCTACCGGCAAAGAAAACCGTTATCGCCCGGTCCGTCAGGCAGGTCTAGAAGATTCGTGCAGCGTGTGCCAACTGCCGGTCATGTGCACCAGGTCGCCGTGGCCTACCAGGCGGAACTGGCCGTCGGGTGCGACTGCGCTGCCCTCCAGCACCACTTCGCTGGGCAGGCGCACGGGCTTGTGAAAGGCCACATCCACCTCGTAGCCGCTGAGCGGCAGGTGCCCGCGCAGCGCGGCCAGCGCCATGGCCTTGCTCCACATGCCATGGGCGATGGCCTGGGGAAACCCGAACAGGCGAGCGCTGAGCGCACTCAGGTGGATGGGGTTGTAGTCGCCGCAGACCTTGGCGTAGCGCCGGCCGATGTCGCTGTCGGCATACCAGCGGGTCAGCTCGCCCAGAGGCAGCGGTTCAGGGGTGTCGACGGCGGGTGGCTCGCCTTCGAGCTTGACGCCGCGACACAGCATGCGGCTGCGCTCGTGCCAGAGCAGCCCCAGGCTGTCTTCGGCTTCGGTCATCAGGTCGAAGGTCGCGCCCTTGGCGTGGGGCTGCAGGTTGTCGACGAACACGCTGAAGCGCAGCGTGCCGATGCCACCCAGCGGGCGCACCACGCGGATGCGGTTGTTCAGGTGCACCAGGCCCAGCAGCGGGAATGGGAAGTCGTCGGCGGTCAGCAGTTGCAGTTGCAGGGCGAACGCCATCACGTGGGGGAAGGTCGGCGGCAGGTGGCTGTCGTCGCCGAAGTGGCAGAGCTTGCGGTAGGCCTGCAGGCGCTGTGGATTCACGCCGATGGCGCAGTGCAGGCCGCTGGCGGGCAGGCTGTCGCCGGTGATGCTGCGCTTGCGCGCAGCCTTCAGGTACAGCCCGCTCAGCCCTTGCGTGCGGTGCAGATCGTGCCAGTGTCGGTCCATGCTCATGCCCCCATCACGGCCTGGCCGCATACGCGCAGCACCTGGCCGTTGACCGCGCCACTGCCGGGCTGTCCCAGCCAGGCCACGGCTTCGGCAACGTCCTGCGGCAGGCCGCCCTGGCCCAGGGAGCTCATGCGTCGCCCGGCTTCGCGCAGGGCGAAGGGGATTGCCGCCGTCATGCGTGTTTCGATGAAGCCGGGGGCCACGGCATTGATGCTGGCACCCCGCTTGGCCAGCAGCGGCGCCCAGGCCTGGGCCAGGCCGATCAGGCCGGCCTTGCTGGCGGCATAGTTGGCCTGCCCGCGGTTGCCGGCGATACCGCTGATCGAGGCCAGCAGCACGATGCGTGCGTTGTCGTGCAGCGCGCCGCCGTCGAGCAGCGCCTGGGTCAGCACCTGGGGGGCCTTGAGGTTGACCGCGAGCACGGCGTCCCAGTACTCGGGGGTCATGTTGGCCAGGGTCTTGTCGCGGGTGATGCCGGCGTTGTGCACGACGATGTCGATGCCCTCGGGGAGCGCTTCGAGCAGGTGCGCCGATGCATCGCTGGCGCAGATGTCCAGCGCCACGCTGCGCCCACCCAGGCGCGCGGCCAGGGCGTCGAGGTCGGCCTTGGCCTGGGGCACGTCGAGCAGCACCACCTCGGCGCCGTCACGGGCCAGGGTTTCGGCGATGGCGGCGCCGATGCCGCGGGCCGCACCGGTGACCAGCGCCCTGCGCCCAGCCAGCGGGCGCGACCAGTCCTGTACCTGGGTGGCGCAGGCGGTCAGGCGCAGCACCTGGCCGCTGATGAAGGCGCTCTTGGGCGAGAGGAAGAAGCGCAGCGCGCCTTCGAGCTGGTCCTGCGCGGCCGGGTCCACATACAGCAGTTGCAGGGTGGCGCCGTTGCGCAGTTCCTTGGCCAGCGAACGGCTGAAACCTTCCAGGGCCCGCTGCGCCACGCTGGCCAGCGGGTCGTCCAGCGATTCGGGCGCGCGCCCCAGGATCACGATGTGCGCACTGGCAGCCAGGCTGCGCAGCAGCGGCTGGAAGAACTCGCGCAGTTGCTTGAGCTGGTCGCTGTCGCTCAGGTGGCTGGCGTCGAACACCACGGCCTTGAGCTTGGGCCCCAGGCCCGCGACCCAGGCCGGCAGTTCGAGGCTTTCATCGGCATAGCTGTAGACCTCGTCGGTCAGGCGCCTGGCAAAGGCGGCCACGTTCGTCACCAGCGGCCCGCCGCCGAGCAGCAGGGCGCCTTCGACCGGGCGCAGCCTGCCGGCTTCCCAGCGCTCCAGGCGGGCGGGGGTGGGCAGGCCGACGGCACCGGCCACGCGCCGACCGAATGAAGAGTTGGCGAAGTCGATATAGCGGTCGCTCATGTGAACGTCTCCCGGAAATTAAGCACCAAAGTGTGGACCATGTTTCGCCTTCGGTCGTTCGACTGGCGAAAAAACACCTACGCTATAGCGGGTCTATCCCGTCTCGGAATAAGGAAGTCTGTGCATGCGCGCTTTACGTCGGGTCGCGATCATCGGCGGCAATCGAATCCCGTTCGCCCGCTCCAACGGGCCCTACGCCACGGCCAGCAACCAGGCGATGCTGACAGCGGCAATCGAAGGGCTGGTGGAGCGTTTCGGCCTGCATGGCCTGCAACTGGGCGAAGTGGCGGCGGGCGCGGTGCTCAAGCACTCGCGCGACATGAACCTGACCCGCGAATGCGTGCTGGGCTCGCGGCTGTCGCCGCAGACCCCGGCCTATGACCTGCAGCAGGCCTGCGCCACGGGGCTGGAAACCGCGCTGATGGTGGCCAACAAGATCGCCCTGGGGCAGATCGACAGCGGCATTGCCGGCGGCGTGGACACCACCTCCGATGCGCCGATTGCGGTCAACGAGGGGCTGCGCAAGTTGCTGCTGCAGGCCAATCGGGCCAAGACCACGGGCGACAAGCTCAAGGTGTTCCTGCAACTGAGGCCCTGGCACCTCAAGCCCGAGCTGCCGCGCAATGGCGAGCCGCGTACCGGGCTGTCGATGGGCGAGCACTGCGAGCTGATGGCGCAGACCTGGCAAATAGGCCGTGCCGAGCAGGACGAGCTGGCCTTGCGCAGCCACCAGAACCTGGCCCGGGCGTTTGCCGAAGGCTGGCAGGATGACCTGCTCACGCCCTTCCTGGGCCTGACCCGCGATCACAACCTGCGCCCGGACCTGACCCTGGAGAAACTTGCCAGCCTCAAGCCGGTGTTCGAGCGCAGCGCCAAGGGCACGCTGACGGCGGGCAACTCCACGCCACTGACCGATGGCGCTTCGGTGGTACTGCTGGCCAGCGAAGAGTGGGCGCGCGAGCGCGGGCTGCCGATCAAGGCGTATTTTCTCGATGGTCAGAATGCTGCGGTGGATTTCGTCAAAGGCCAGGAGGGGCTGCTGATGGCGCCGGCCTATGCGGTACCTCGACTGCTGGAGCGCAACGGCCTGACCCTGCAGGACTTCGACTTCTACGAGATCCACGAAGCCTTCGCCGCCCAGGTGCTGTGCACGCTGAAGGCCTGGGAAGACGCCGACTACTGCCAGAGCCGGCTGGGCCTGAGCGAGCCGTTGGGCGCCATCGACCGCGACAGGCTCAACGTCAAGGGCAGTTCGCTGGCTGCAGGGCACCCGTTCGCCGCCACCGGCGGGCGCATTCTGGCCAACCTGGCCAAGCTGCTGGACGAGGCCGGCCAGGGCCGCGGGCTGATTTCGATCTGCGCCGCGGGCGGGCAGGGCGTGACCGCGATCATCGAGCGCTGACCAGCGGCGCCTCCTTGGCCAGGGGCGCCGGGCGGTTGGCGTAGTGTTCGGCCATGATCGAGCACACGATCAACTGCAGCGGGTGATAGATCATGATCGGCAGCAGAATCAGCCCCAGCCCGGGATGGGCGCCGAAGATCAATGCGGCCATCGGTGCGCCGGCGGCCAGGGATTTCTTGCTGGCGCAGAACACTGCGGCGATCTCGTCGGCCGGGCTGAACCTGAGCAGCCGCGCGCTGCGGGTGGTCAGCCACAGGATCAGCGCCAGCAGCAAGGCGCTGCCCAGAACGGCGGTGAGCAGTACCGAGCCACCCTGCTGCTGCCACAGCCCCGAGATCATCGAGTTGCAGAACGCCGCGTACACCAGTAGCAGGATCACCACCTTGTCCATCACGTTGGTGTAGCGCTTGTGGCGGGCAAAGAAGCGGCCCAGCCACGGGCGCAGCAACTGCCCCAGCACCAGCGGCAGCAGGAGCATGGCGCACAGGTCGAGCAGGGTGGCGCCCAGGTCGATGCCATCGCTGCCGTTGCCCACCACCAGGCTCACCAGCCACGGGGTCAGGAAGATGCCCAGCACGCTGGACAGGCTGGCGTTGAGGATCGCGGCGGGTACGTTGCCGCCGGCGCTGCCGGTCAGCGCCACCGACGAGGAGATGGTCGAGGGCAGGGCGCACAGGTACAGGAAGCCCAGCATCAGCAGCGCCGGCACATGGCTGCCCAGCACGCTGTTGCCCAGCCACCACAGCAGCGGGAACACCACGAAGGTGAAGCCCTGCACCATCAGGTGCAGGCGCCAGTTCTTCAGGCCATGGCGGATCTGTTCGCTGGACAGGTTGATGCCGTGCAGGAAGAACACCACGAAAACGCCGATGTTGATCACGTATTCGGCGTGCATCGAGCCGCCGCTGGCACCGAAGTGCGGGAACAGCCAGGCGAGGAAGGTGGCGAGAAACATGCCGCACAGGAACCAGTCGGTTACCACGCGCTTGAGGTGAGCTTGCATAGGCGGGCCTGCGAATCATCTTGTAATAACGAAGCGGCAGGCTAACCTGTGGCCATTCTTCCGTCTCGCGACACAAGGCCAAGCGATGCCGAGTAACGGACAAAATCTGCTGCCACGCCCAATCCCGCTGCTCGATGCCCTGCCGCGGCCACTGTATGCGCGTGCCGAAAGCCTGGGGGCCGGCTCGTGGACGCCGCGTCATCGACACGACTGGATACAGTTTTCCTATGCGATCAGCGGGGTGCTGGGGGTGTACACCGCCGAGGGCAGTTTTTTTGCACCGCCGCAGTGGGGCGTGTGGATACCGGCCGGGGTGGAGCATGAGGTGATTACCTCGACTCGTGCCGAAATGCGCAGCCTGTATGTGCGTCAGGCCGATGCGGCGTGGGCCGGGCCGCGCTGCCGGGTGCTGGAGGTGACGCCGCTGGCCCGTGAGCTGATCAAGCAGTTCTGCCTGTTCCCGGTGGATTACGCCGAAGGCGAGAGCCCCGAGGCACATCTGGTGCAGGTGCTGCTGGAGCAGTTGCAGGGGCTGCCGGAGGTGGGCTTTTCGTTGCCGCTACCGCAGCACCCGCGCCTGCTCGAGGTGTGCAATGCATTGCTGGCGCACCCGGAGCGGGACGCCGGCCTGGCCTACTGGGCCGAGCGCCTGGGGCGTTCGCAGAAGACCCTGATGCGGTTGTTTCAGCGCGAGACCGGGCTGAGCTTTCGCGGCTGGCGCCAGCGCATGCGCCTGCTGTCGTCGCTGCAGGCGCTGGAGCAGGGGCAGAGCGTGACCCAGGCGGCGCTGGGTTGCGGCTATGAGTCGACGTCGGCGTTCATCGTGGCGTTCAAGGGCTTGTTCGGGGCGACGCCGGGGGAACTGTTCAGGCAGTGAGTGTCTGCCATGTTCGGGAAGCCACGAGGCACTCGGTGCAGGCGGGATTAAATTATTTGGACATTATCGGGTCCACTTCCTTTGAGGGCCTTGTTGTATCGTGAGCGCGCATCTGGCTCATGGCTGTGAGACGATGGCCGGCAACCCGTGATACCCGTGTGTTTGGCAAAACAGGACCCAGAACAAAAGCCGATGAAGACTCCAAAACGCATAGAACCACTGATAGAAGACGGGCTGGTCGATGAAGTCATCCGACCCCTGATGAGTGGCAAGGAAGCCGCGGTGTACGTGGTGCGGTGCGGTACCGAGCTGCGCTGCGCCAAGGTCTACAAAGAGGCCAACAAGCGCAGCTTCCGTCAGGCCGCCGAATACCAGGAGGGCCGCAAGGTGCGCAACAGCCGCCAGGCGCGGGCCATGGCCAAGGGCTCCAAGTATGGGCGCAAAGAGGCCGAGGAGGCCTGGCAGAATGCCGAGGTGGCAGCCCTGTTTCGCCTGGCCAGTGCCGGCGTGCGGGTACCCAAGCCGTTCGATTTTCTCGATGGCGTGCTGTTGATGGAGCTGGTGTCCGATGCCCATGGCGATGCGGCGCCACGCCTGAACGACGTGCACCTGGAGGCCGATCAGGCCCGCGAGTACCACGACTTCGTGATCCGCCAGATCGTGCTGATGCTGTGCACCGGCCTGGTGCATGGCGACCTGTCGGAATTCAACGTGCTGCTCGGCCCTGACGGCCCGGTGATCATCGACCTGCCCCAGGCGGTGGATGCGGCCGGCAACAACCATGCGTTCAGCATGCTCGAGCGCGATGTGGGGAACATGGCCGGGTACTTCGGCCAGTTTGCCCCGGAGCTCAAGGCCACCCGCTACGCCAAGGAAATGTGGGCGTTGTACGAGGCCGGCGAGCTGACTCCGGAAAGCCCGCTGAGCGGGCAGTTCGCGGAGGACGAGCACAGCGCCGATGTCGACGGGGTGATGCGCGAGATCGAAGCGGCACGCCTGGACGAGGCGCGCCGGCAGGCTGCACGCGCCGAGGCGGAGAACGGCCCGGCCAAGGCCGAGGAACCGCCACCGCCGTGGATGCAGTAACGCGCTAGTGACAGCAGCTGCCGGCTGCCAGGTCCTTGAGGATCGGGCAGTCGGGGCGATCGTCCCCCTGGCAGTGGGCGACCAGCTCGCTCAGCGTATCGCGCAGGCTCACCAGTTCGTCGATGCGCCGGTTCAGGTCGGCTATATGCTCGTTGGCCAGGGCTTTCACATCGGCGCTGGCGCGCTGGCGGTCCTGCCACAAGGTCAGCAGTTTGGCCACTTCCTCCAATGAAAACCCCAGGTCTCGCGAGCGCTTGATGAATGCCAGCGCGTGCAGGTCGTCCTGCTGGTAGAGGCGGTAGCCACTGTCGCTGCGCGAGGCCGGCTTGAGCAGGCCGATGGACTCGTAGTAGCGGATCATCTTGGCGCTCAGGCCGGTACGTTTGGCGGCTTGTCCGATGTTCATGGGGCATCGTCCTGTGGCGGCGTTTGCGGTTTCCAGGTTTTGAGCAGCAAGGCGTTGCTGACCACGCTGACGCTCGACAGGGCCATGGCCGCACCGGCCAGCACCGGGTTGAGCAGGCCGAAGGCCGCCAGCGGAATACCGATCAGGTTATAGATGAAGGCCCAGAACAGGTTCTGGCGGATCTTGGCGTAGGTCTTGCGGCTGATCTCCAGGGCGGCTGGTACCAGGCGCGGGTCGCCGCGCATCAGGGTGATGCCGGCGGCCTGCATGGCCACATCGGTGCCGCCACCCATGGCGATGCCGATGTCGGCGGCGGCCAGGGCCGGCGCGTCGTTGATTCCATCACCCACCATCGCTACCACACCCGATTTCTTCAGTTCGAGAACAGTGGCGGCCTTGTCGGCCGGCAGCACCTCGGCGTATACGTCATTGATGCCAAGGGCCTGGGCCACCACCTTGGCGCTACCGCGGTTGTCGCCGGTCAGCAGGTGGCTGCTGATGCCCTGTTGGCTCAGCTGGCGTACGGCGGCGTCTGCGCCAGGTTTGAGGCTGTCGCCGAAGGCGAACAGGCCCAGCACCCGTGGTTGCGCACCGCGCTCGATCAGCCACGACAAGGTGCGCCCCTCGGCCTCCCAGGCCTGGGCGCTGGTGGCGAGTTCACCCGGTTGCAGGCCGCTTTCTTCCAGCAGGCGACGGTTGCCCAGGGCCAGGTCGCGGCCATTGAGGTGGCCGGCGATGCCGCGGCCGGTCAGCGATTGGCTGTCGTCGATGTCGGGTACGGTCAGGCCCTGCTCCTGGCAGGCATCCAGTACCGCCTTGGCCAGCGGGTGTTCGCTGCCGCGTTGCAGGGCGCCGGCCAGTTGCAGCAGTTCGCCTGCCTCGATGCCCTGGGCCTTGCTGTGAACGATGCGCGGGCTGCCGGAAGTGAGGGTGCCGGTCTTGTCGAACACCACGCGGTTGACTGCATGGGCACGCTCCAGCGCTTCGGCGTCCTTGATCAGGATGCCGTGGCGCGCGGCCACGCCGGTACCGGCCATGATCGCGGTGGGTGTGGCCAGGCCCAGGGCACAGGGGCAGGCGATGACCAGCACGGCCACGGCATTGATCAGCGCGGTTTCGATTGGCGCGCCGGCCAGCCACCAGCCGACCAGGGTTGCCAGGGCCAGCACCAGCACGGCTGGCACGAACACCTGGCTGACCCGGTCGACCAGTTTCTGGATGGGGGCCTTGGCGGCCTGGGCGTCTTCGACCAGGCGGATGATGCGCGCCAGCACGGTTTCAGTACCCAGAGCCAGCACACTTACCAGCAGGCGGCCTTCGCCGTTGATGGCGCCGCCGGTCACGCGGTCGCCCGGCTGCTTGGGCACGGGCAGGCTTTCGCCGCTGATCAGGGCTTCGTCGGCATGGCTCTGGCCCTCGATCACCTCACCGTCCACCGGGAAGCGTTCGCCAGGCAGCACGCGCACCAGGTCATGCAGGCGCAGGGCGCTGATGGGTACGTCGCGCTCCTGGCCGTCGATCACCTGCAGGGCGCGCTCAGGGCGCAGGGCTTCGAGGGCGCGGATGGCACTGGCGGTCTGGCGCTTGGCGCGGCTTTCCAGGTACTTGCCCAGCAGCACCAGGGCGATGACCACCGCCGAGGCTTCGAAATACAGGTGCGGCATGCTGCCTGCGGTGGCCCGCGCCCATTCGTACAGGCTCAGGCCGTAACCGGCGCTGGTGCCCAGGGCTACCAGCAGGTCCATGTTGCCGGCCCCGGCGCGTACCGCCTTCCAGGCCGCGACATAGAAGCGTGCGCCCAGGATGAACTGCACGGGGGTGGCCAGTACGAACTGTGCCCAGGCCGGCAGCATCCAGTGGATGCCGAAGGGCTGCAGCAGCATCGGCAGCACCAGTGGCAGGGCCAGCAGTATGGCCAGGCCGACCGACCAGCGCTCCTTGCGCAGGCGTCGCTCGGCGTCGGCCTGGTCGGCCTTGCCCGCTTGCGGCAGGCTGGCCGTGTAACCTGCCTGGGTCACCGCGTCGATCAGTAGCGCGCTGTCGACCTGCCCCAGCAGCTCGATGTGCGCGCGCTCGTTGGCCAGGTTGACGCTGACCCGCTGTACGCCGGGCACCTTGTTCAAGGCCCGCTCCACGCGCCCGGCACAGCTGGCGCAGGTCATGCCGCCAATCTGCAGTTCGAGGCTCTGGGCGGGCACGCTGTAACCGGCCTGGCTGACGGCGTCGACCAGTGCCGGCAGGGCGTCGGCCGGGGCTTGCACCCGGGCGTGTTCGGTGGCGAGGTTGACGCTGACGTGTTCGGCGCCGGCGACTTTGCGCAGGGCGCGCTCGACACGACCGGCGCAGCTGGCGCAGGTCATGCCTTGAATCGGCAGATCGAAGGTGGTTGATGCGGACATGGGGCTCTCCTCCTTGGACAGGCGCCAAGCATCAACCTTACCCCATTGGCAAGGTCAATAGCCCAGAGCGGCCTTCTTCAGGCTGAGGCCATTGTTGTCCATGACGATGCGGTACTTGTTGACCTGGCCCGCCAGTACGTTGATTCGCGTGCTGCGCTGGTTCTCGATGCCGTTGTTGCAACCCGGTGCCTGCCCGGGAAGCAGGCGCAGGCGCACGTTCACCGGGCCGCCCGGCAGGTTGAACGAGGTGGAGTGTTCCTGGAACAGTCGCGCCGACAGCTGGTCGTTGAGATAGATGCCGATCTCGCAGGACGTGGCGACCTCCAGACGCTCGCGGGAAATGATCAACACGCTGTAGTCCGACGGCCCTTCGGCGCTGGCCAGGGGCACGATGCTGCACAACCCGAGCAAACCGATAAGGCCCAATGCTGCCCTGCCCATGAATGAATCTCCTGCTGATCGTTCGACAAGGGCGCAGCTTGGCCGAGCTTGGCGCGGATTTCCAGTTCGGCATGCACTTGACCTTGCCCCGATGGCAAGCTTGAGACTGCGCTCAAATCCCAAGGAGGTAGTTCCCATGCAAGTATTCACTGTTCAAGGCATGACCTGTGGCCACTGTGTGAAGGCCGTGACCCGTGCGGTACAGAGCCAGGATGCACAGGCCATCGTAGAGGTGGACCTGGCCAGCAAGCAGGTGCGCGTCGACAGTTCGCTGCAGGCGCCGCAGATCGTGCAGGCGATTGTCGATGAGGGTTACAAGGCCGAGCTTGTGGCCTGAACAAGCCGGTAGCCGCTTCGCCTGTAGGAGCCAGCCTTGCTGGCGAACCGGCGCGAAGCGGCTACCGACCCTGCATGGGCGGTGTGTCTGCTGCACTGTGCATTCCGGTGTGCGAGCGCTGCGCGCTCGATCCCCGGCAAGGCCGGCTCCAACAAGGGGCGCACGTGCCAGCGAATTCGGCAAAAGATTCGCGGCTTATCCATGGCAGCCCGGTTAGACTAAGGCACTTGCTTAGCCTGCTATGGATTCCCGATGAACCTGCGCACCATCCTGATCCTCGGCGCACTCAGTGCGTTCGGGCCGTTGGCGATCGATTTCTACTTGCCCGGCTTCCCGGCAATGGCCCTGGCCTTTGCGACCGACGAAAAACACATCCAGACCACCCTGGCGGCCTATTTCCTGGGCCTGTCGCTGGGGCAGCTGGCCTATGGCCCGGTGGCCGACCGCTTCGGTCGACGCATTCCGCTGCTGGTCGGGGTGACCCTGTTTACCCTGGCGTCGCTGGCCTGTGCCTTTGCACCGAGCCTGGACGCCCTGATCGCCGCGCGTTTTGTACAGGCCCTGGGTGGTTGCGCAGGCATGGTGCTGTCGCGGGCCATCGTCAGCGACAAGTGTGATGCAGTGGCTTCGGCCAAGGTGTTCTCGCAACTGATGCTGGTGATGGGCCTGGCGCCGATCCTTGCCCCGATGCTGGGCGGGGTGCTGGTCAACCTGTATGGCTGGCAGTCGATCTTCCTCGTGCTCACCCTGTTCAGCGCCGGCTGTACGCTGGCCGTTGCCCTGGGCCTGCCGGAGAGCCTGCCTTCCAACCAACCACGCCAGCCGCTGTCGGGGGCGTTGCGCCAATACGGGCGCCTGCTCAAGGACCGCGTGTTCATGGGGCATGCACTGACCGGCGGCATCGCGATTGCCGGCATGTTCGCCTATATCGCCGGGTCGCCCTTCGTGTTCATCAAGCTTTATGGCGTACCGGCCGAACATTACGGCTGGCTGTTCGGCAGCAATGCGGCGGGCTTCATCCTGGTGGCGCAGGTGAATGCGCGATTGCTGGCCAAGCGTGGGCCTGCCTTTTTGCTGGCCCGCACGGTGTGGGTATACCTGGCGGCCGGGCTGGTGCTGCTGGGAATCAGCGCGCTGCATACGCAGGCGCTGTGGCCGTTGCTGGTGCCGCTGTTCGTGTGCATTGCCAGCCTTGGCTGCATCATCCCCAACGCCTCGGCCTGCGCCATGAGCGGGCAGGGTGCCCGCGCCGGCAGTGCCTCGGCGTTGCTGGGGTGCGTGCAGTTCAGCGTGGCGGCGGGTGCGGCTGCCCTGGTGGGAGTGCTGCATGACGGCAGCGCGCTGCCGATGGCGCTGGTCATCAGCCTGTGCGGTGCGGCGGCGGTGGGCGTGGCTATGTTGACCCGACGCCTGCAGCTCAGCCGACCTGCTTGAGCGGGTGCGGGGCCCGCAAGCGTTGTTGCAGGGTGTCGACAAAGGCGCGAGCCTCGGCCTCGCTGCGAAAGCTGACCACATGCTGGTCGAGCTGAACCTGCCACGGGCACCCGGGTTTGCGGGCTGATGCACTGACGATAATCTTCATCGCTGCCTACCTGTGTGGTTGGGTAAATGCAGCAGCATTGTAGCGCCGCGACCGGGCCCCGGCATGACCGGCGTCAGTGTACTGACTGACGGTCATGCCGGGGCCCGGAGGGGCTCAGAACCCTTCCAGCACGATCTTGCCCTTGGCTGCACCGCTTTCGAGCAGCGCGTGGGCCCGGCGCAGGTTGGCTGCGTTGATCGGGCCGAAATGCTCGCCCAGGGTGGTCTTGAGGGTGCCTGCGTCGATCAGCTCGGCCACGCGGTTGAGCAGCGTGTGCTGCGCCTGCATGTCGGCGGTTTCGAACAGCGAGCGGGTGTACATGAATTCCCAGTGCAGCGACAGGCTCTTGCGCTTGAGCTTGGTCACGTCCAACTGCTTGGGGTCGTCGATCAGCGCCAGCTTGCCCTGCGGGGCGAGTGCCTCGACCAGCTGATCCAGGTGCTGGTCGGTCTGGGTGAGGCTGGCAACGTGGGTAACGCTATCGATACCCTGCGCCTTCAGGGCCTGGGCCAGGGGCTGACGGTGATCGACTACCACATCGGCGCCCAGTTCCCTTACCCAGGCCTGGGTTTCGGGGCGTGAAGCGCTGGCGATGACCTTGAGCCCGGTCAGTTGGCTGGCCAGTTGAGTCAGGATCGAACCGACGCCGCCGGCGCCACCGACGATCAGCAGGCTCTGGCCCAGGTCGGCCTTGCCTTCGGCGATCTGCAGGCGTTCGAACAGCAGCTCCCAGGCGGTAATGGCGGTCAGCGGCAATGCGGCGGCTTCGGCGAAACCCAGGGTTCGGGGCATGTGCCCGACGATGCGCTCGTCGACCACGTGCAGCTCGCTGTTGCCCCCGGCGCGGGCGATGGAGCCTGCGTAGTAGACCTTGTCGCCAGGCTGGAACAGGCTGACCTCGCTGCCCACCGCCTTGACCACACCGGCAACGTCCCACCCCAGCACCTTGGCCACGCCGGCCTCGGGCTGCACGTTCTGGCGCACCTTGGTGTCGACCGGGTTGACCGAGATGGCGTGCACCTGCACCAGCAGGTCGCGCGGGCCAGGCTGCGGGGCGGGCAGCTCGATGTCCTGCAGCGCGGCGGGGTCGGCAATCGGCAACGATTGATAGTAGGCAATGGCTTTCATGAAGAGGTCCTTGAGGGGGGGGAGTGCCGCCATCATCAGTGCTTTCACTTGGGGTTAAAACCCGATAAAACGGCAGATACTTTCAATTTTTTTTTGATAATGAGGCCGACAAGTGCTGCGTACCGATGATCTGCAACTGTTCGTGCGCGCCGCGGAACTGGGCAGCCTGTCGGCCGCTGCGCGCCAGCTGGACCTTTCGCCGGCAGTGGCGAGCGCAGCGCTCAAGCGCCTTGAGGCGCAATTGAAGGTGCGCCTGCTGGCCCGTTCGACGCGCAGTCTGCGCCTGACCGCTGAAGGCGAGGGGTTCCTCAACCACGCCCGGGTAGCCTTGGCCAGCCTCGAGGAGGGACGGCGGGCGTTGGCTCAGGGCCAGGCCGAGGTGAGCGGCGTGCTGCAGTTGTCGGCACCGTCGGATTTCGGACGCAATGTGCTGTTGCCCTGGTTGGACCAGTTGCAGCAGGCGCACCCGTTGCTGAACGTGCGCCTGCTGCTGGGCGATCGCAATGCCGACCTGTTTCGCCAGCCGGTGGATGTGGCGCTGCGCTACGGCACCCCCGAAGACTCGAGCCTGGTGGCGTTGCCCCTGTGCCCCGACAACCGCCGGGTGCTGTGCGCCGCACCTGATTATCTGGCGCGCCATGGCCAACCGGCGACGGTTGCACAGCTGGCCGAGCACAACTGCCTGCTGTACCAGTTGGGTGGTCGTGTGCATGACCAGTGGCGCTTCAGTGACGGGGCCGCGACACAGACGGTGCTGGTGCGTGGCGACCGCTTTTGCGACGACGCCGACGTGGTACGGCGCTGGGCCGTGGCAGGTGTGGGCATTGCCTACAAGTCCTGGCTGGATGTGGCAGCCGATGTGAAGGCCGGGCGCCTCGAAGTGCTGCTGCCCGGGGTGCGGGGTGAAGCTGCGCCGCTGAATCTGCTGTGCACCCACCGGGCGCAGCTCGGCAAGCCGGTGCAGTTGCTGCGCGACGAACTCAAGGCCAGATGCCGGCACCTGCTGGAGCCGCTGCTGGCGATGACCGGCTAGGCAGGGCCGCCTGTCGGGCGCTGGATCAGGGTCATACATTTCATTTTAGGTTGAATGACTTGTTTACCTTGGATGTAGGGTGTTGCGCGCTCATCGGCCCTTGAGCGCAACCCTCGCTCTGCAGGGAAAGCCGCCCCCATGCGGCTGTGGTGCCAGGGGCGGAAGGCCCGTCACCCGAAAGTGACCTTTGCAGAAGGCCACATGGTTGCCCAAAACGGGCAATTTTGCCGGAGATAGAGGCCGTTTAAGTGCTTACAGGCCGGCATATACTTGCCCCCGCAGTCGTTACCAGCAAGAGACGTTTCCATTGCAGGGGCGGGCAAGTTACGTCTTCGGAATCCGCAGGGAGTGCAGATATGAAACCTGTAGCAAGTATCAGTGTGATCGCCAGCCTGCTGGCTGACCCCAAGCGCAGCGCCATGCTGTGGGCCTTGATCGACGGTCTGGCCCGCCCCTCCGACGAGTTGGCCAGGATGACCGGCCTGACACCTTCTTCCACCTGCGCTCACCTTGGGCGCCTGCTGGCAGGGGGGCTGCTGAAGATAGAGGCGCGCGGGCGCAAACGGTATTTTCGGCTGGCAGCCCCGGAGGTGGGCGCCGCTGTGGAGGCGCTGGCCAGTGTGCCGGTGCGCGAGCATTTTCGTCAGGGCGTGCGTGTCAGCCGGGAGGCGCCGGGGATCCCGCTGGCGATGCGCCGCGCACGCTTGTGCCGTGACCACCTGGGCGGTGAGCTGGCGGCCGACCTTTACCAGCGCTTGCAGGAAGCCAAGTGGCTGGAGCTCTGCGACCGCCAGTTGGAGGTCAGCTCGCTGGGGCGCCTGCACTTTGCCGACTTTGGCATCTTCGTCGAGGCATTGGCACTGCGCGAGGGCAGAGCCTGCAGCGCGTGCAGTTGCTGCAGCGAGTGGAGCGAGCAGCGCCCGCACCTGGGCGGGGCCCTGGGCAGCAGCCTGCTCAGGCTTTTCGTGCAGTCGGGCTGGGTGCGCATGAACGGTGACTCGCGCGCCTTGCACGTCACCCCCGCCGGGTTGCGTGAAATCCCGCTGATTGCCCAGTCGCCCATGCCGTTGGCGGTGGGGGAGTAGCCGCAGATGGCGGGCAAGGCCGACCCACCGATGATGGGTCGACCTGCCCGCGCAGAGGTCAGGGCTTGAGCAGGCGCGCATCCAGGCTGTTCTGCGCCAGACGCCTGGCCTGGTCCTGGGTCATGCCGAGGTGGGTATGCAGGGCATGGAAGTTCTCGGTCACGTAGCCACCGAAATAGGCTGGGTCGTCCGAGTTCACCGTGACCTTCACGCCACGTTCGAGCATCTCGAGGATGTTGTGTTCGCGCATGTGGTCGAACACGCACAGCTTGGTGTTGGACAGAGGGCAGACGGTCAGCGGGATCTGTTCGTCGATGATGCGCTGCATCAGGCGCTCGTCCTCGATGGCGCGCACGCCGTGGTCGATACGCTGGATCTTGAGCAGGTCCAGGGCTTCCCAGATGTACTCGGGCGGGCCTTCCTCGCCGGCGTGCGCGACGGTCAGGAAGCCTTCGCTACGGGCGCGGTCGAACACGCGCTGGAACTTGCTGGGCGGGTGGCCTTGCTCCGAGCTGTCCAGCCCCACGGCGATGAAGGCATCGCGAAAGGGCAGGGCCTGATCGAGGGTGGCGTGGGCCTCGTCTTCGCTCAGGTGGCGCAGGAAGCTCAGGATCAGGCCACTGCTGATGCCCAGCTTGCGCTGGCCATCCTTGAGGGCTGCGCTGATGCCGGCCAGTACCACCTCGAACGGGATGCCCCGGTCGGTATGGGTCTGGGGGTCGAAGAACGGTTCGGTGTGGATCACGTTCTGTGCCTTGCAGCGCAGCAGGTAGGCCCAGGTAAGATCGTAGAAGTCCTGCTCGGTGCGCAGCACGTCGGCGCCCTGGTAGTACAGGTCGAGGAACTCCTGCAGGTTGTTGAACGCATAGGCCGCGCGCAGGGCCTCCACATCGTTCCAGGGCAGGGCGATGCCATTGCGTTCGGCCAGAGCGAACAGCAGTTCGGGCTCGAGCGATCCCTCCAGGTGCAGGTGCAATTCTGCCTTGGGCAGCGCGTTAAGCCAGTCGTACATAGCGTGTTCTCATCAAGGTGCGGTTGCGCGCCATTCTACAGCGGTTGACGAGGGGCGGCGCGAAACCTGGCCGGATGGTCCGGCAGCAGGAAACCTTCCACAGCAGCTACAGTCTCTAGCCAAACCCCTTCTGTTCAAGGCCGCCGATGCTCAAGCTACTGACCCAGGAAAAGCTCTTGCTGCTGGCCGTGGTGACCGCCCTGCTGGCCTGGCCATTGGAGCCGTTGTTGCTGGGGCACGGCCATGGCGTGGCGTTGTTGGCCGGGTTCGCGCTGGTGGGGGCGATCGTGTGCGCCTCTATGCGGGTTGCACAGCATGCCGAGCTGCTGGCGGAAAAGGTCGGCGACCCCTACGGCACCATGATCCTGACCCTCTCGGCGGTCTTGGTGGAGGTGGTGATCCTGGCCATCATGATGAGCAATGAGGCCTCGCCGACGCTGGTGCGCGACACCATCTACTCGGCGGTGATGCTCGATATCAACGGGATCCTGGGCCTGGCCGCGTTGATGGGCGGGCTCAAGCACGGCGAGCAGAGCTACAACGACGATTCGGCACGCACCTACAGCGTGATGATCATGACCGCGATGGGCGTGTCGATGGTGGTGCCCGAGTTCATCCCCGAAGCCCAGTGGCATCTGTATTCGGCCTTCACCATCGGCGCGATGGTGGTGCTGTATACGCTGTTTCTGCGCATGCAGGTGGGGCCGCACAGCTACTTTTTCAGCTACAGCTACCCGCAGAAGAAACGCCGCGACCCGGTGGCAGGGACGCCGGGCGGCCACAAGGCGCGATCGATCGCGATTCTGATTTCGGGGGTGGTGGTGATCGGCCTGCTGGCCGAAGTCATGTCCAAGACCCTGGACTATGGCCTGGAGGGCAGCGGAGCACCGCCGGTACTGACGGCAATCGTGGTGGCGGCCATCTCTGCCGCGCCGGAGATTCTCACCGCATTGCGCGCGGCGCTGGCCAACCGCATGCAATCGGTGGTCAATATCGCCCTGGGAGCCTCGCTGTCGACGGTGATCCTCACCGTGCCGCTGATGGAGGCCATGGCCCTGTACACCGGTCAGCCGTTCCAGATGGCCATGACCCCGGTACAGACGGTGATGATCTTCATCACGCTGATCGTCAGCGCCATCAACCTGAACGATGGCGAAACCAACGCGATCGAGGGCATGACCCACTTCGTGCTGTTCGCCACGTTCATCATGCTGGCGCTGCTGGGCCTGTAGCTGCCTAGCCGGCGATCAGTTGCGCGGCGGCCTGGCGGTGATCGGCGATCAGGCCCTTCACGTCCAGCCCTTCGATCTGGCCATCGATCACTCGCCACCGGCCGCCGACCATCACCCGGTCGGCCCGGTCGGCACCGCACAGCAGCAGGGCCGAGAGCGGATCATGGCTGCCGGAAAAACGCAGTTCATCCAGCTTGAACAGGGCCAGGTCGGCCTGCTTGCCCACGGCCAGCTCGCCGATGTCGTTGCGCCCAAGCAGTTGCGCCGAACCTCGTGTGGCCCAGCCCAGCACGCGCTCGGGGGTAATGGCCTCGGCACCGTAGCGCAGGCGCTGCAGGTACAGGGCTTGGCGGGTTTCGAGGATCATGTTGGACGCATCGTTGGAGGCCGAGCCATCCACACCCAGGCCCACTGGCGCACCCGCGTCGGTCAGTTCCACGGTGGGGCAGATGCCCGATGCCAGGCGCATGTTGGAGCTGGGGCAATGGCAGATGCCGGTGCCGGCAGCGCCCAGGCGGGCAATCTCGTCGGGGTTGAAGTGGATGCCGTGGGCCAGCCAGGTGCGCGGGCCGAGCCAGCCGACACTGTCCAGATAGTCGACGGTACGCAGGCCAAAGCGCTGCAGGCAGAAGCCCTCCTCGTCGAGGGTTTCGGCCAGGTGCGTGTGCAGGCGCACGTCCAGCTCTTGGGCCAGGGTCGCGCTGGCGCGCATGATTTCGGGCGTGACCGAGAACGGTGAGCAGGGGGCCAGGGCGATCTGGATCTGCGCGCCCGCGTCACGCTCGTGGTAACTGTGGATAAGTCGTTGGCTGTCGGCCAGGATCACCTCGCCCTGCTGCACCGTCTGCTGCGGTGGCAGGCCACCATCGGCTTCACCCAGGCTCATGGAACCGCGGGTGAGCATGGCGCGCATGCCGAGTTTGCGCACACTCTCCACTTGAACGTCGATGGCGTTTTCCAGGCCGTCGGGGAACAGGTAGTGGTGGTCGGCAGCGGTGGTGCAGCCCGACAGCAGCAGTTCGGCCAGGGCTACCTGGGTCGCCAGCTCCAGCTTGGCCGGTGTGAGCCGGGCCCACACCGGGTACAGCGTCTTGAGCCAGGGGAACAGCGGCTGGTTGACCACCGGAGCCCAGGCACGGGTAAGGGTCTGGTAGAAGTGGTGATGGGTGTTGATCAGGCCTGGCAGTACCACGTGCTCACGGGCATCGAAGGTCTGCTGGCAAGGTGTGGCGGGGGTTTGGCCGAGGCCGAGGACTTCGCGGATGATGCCGCCTTCGAGCACCAGGCCGCCACGGGCGTCGAGGGTGTTGGCGGTAAAGATGGCAAGCGGGTTTTTCAACCAGATACGGGTCGCAGGCATGGTGCCGGCTCCTCTGAAAGTGGGTTCAGGTTAGCCAGCTCAGTGTTGCCCTGTCTGCTGATCCAGGTCCGCCGCGGTGGGCGAAGGGCCGAGTCTACACCCACCGCGCGTCAGATCACCAGATCAGTTTCTCGCCCTTGTAGTTGATGAAATGCAGGCCACCCTTGCCGCTGTTGAGGGTGACCTGTTCAACCATCCCGCCCGTGCTGGTAGGCACGTCGATTTCAGCGCCTTC
This sequence comes from Pseudomonas palmensis, assembly GCF_049942755.1. Taxonomy (NCBI): domain Bacteria; kingdom Pseudomonadati; phylum Pseudomonadota; class Gammaproteobacteria; order Pseudomonadales; family Pseudomonadaceae; genus Pseudomonas; species Pseudomonas palmensis. Next base: position 1,542,764 of record NZ_CP187958.1, on the reverse strand, counting down.
GCCGCCCATGTCGGTCTGGACCCAGCCCGGGTGCATGGCCAGCACGGTCAGGCCGGTGTCGCCCAGCTGCACGACGAAGCTGTTGATCATGGAATTGAGCGCCGCCTTGCTGGCCTTGTACAGGGCCAGGTCGGGCGCGTCGGGGATGCTCACGCTGCCCAGCACCGAGCTCATGAAGGCGATGACCCCACCCTTGTCGTTGAGCTGCGGGCTCAAGCGCTGCGCCACGCGAATCGGCGCGACGCTGTTGGTCATGAACAGTTCGCCGATATCCGCCAGTTGTACCCGCTCCGGGTTCTGGTCATCAGGGCCCTTGACCCCCGCATTGACGAACAGCAGGTCGAAGGTCTGACCCTTGAGGCGCGCCTGCAGTGCATCGAGCTGATCGGTGCTGTTCATTTCCAGGGTCTCGACCTGTACGCCGGGCACCGCGGCCAGCGCAGGGGCCCTGGCAGGGGCCCGAACGGTGGCGGTCACGTTCCAGCCCTGCTCGCGCAGGCGCTGCACAAGGCCAAGGCCCAGGCCACGGGATGCGCCAATGATCAGTGCGGTTTTGGGGGCGGTCATGGGATAACTCCGTACAGGTGGGCAGAGAATACGCAGCGTAGCATGGCCTGGAGGCTGCTCATAAAATGATCAATCGACGCTGAGCATTGGCCGGCAGGCCTTTGGCGCAGGCGCTCACGGTTTATCCACAGCTTGCTCCACAGTATTTGTGTGCAAGCGCCAGGCACGGTTTTGTGGCCATGGAGCCGGCCCTCGAGGACACCTGGCTGGGGATAAGTCACTGATTCGACGCCGCTTGATGGCCTGTCATCAAATCTTGATCAAAATATGATCGTTTCTCTGCGAGCCTTGATCCAGAAGGGCTGCAGCCGAGTGCTAAGAGGTTATCCACAGCCGGGCCCACAGTGGATGTGGGCAAGTGTCAGCGCCGTTCGAGCAGAATGCGCCCGCGGCTCAGGTCGGCCAGTTGTCGTTGCACCGGTTCGATCTGCTCCTCGCCAAGCGCCAGCAACAGGTCGACACCGTTGGCGGTGAACTGCTCGTCCATCACCAGGCCGTCGGCTTCGGCGACGCGTAGCTTGAGCAGGGCCAGTTCGCTGAATGCGCAACTGCAGTGCAGCTCGACACGGCTTACCAGCAGGCGCTTTTCGGCCTGTTGCAGGCACTTGTTGGCGCCACCGCCATAGGCCCGGGCCAGGCCACCGGTGCCCAGCTGAATGCCGCCGTACCAGCGAATCACCAGCACCACTACCTGGTCGCAGTCCTGCGCCTCGATGGCCGCCAGGATCGGGCGCCCGGCCGTACCGCCGGGTTCGCCGTCGTCGCTGCTGCGGTACTGCGCCCCCAGTTTCCAGGCCCAGCAGTTGTGGGTGGCGGCCAGGTCGCTGTGCCGTTCGATGAAGGCCTGGGCCTCGGCCGGGCTGCTGATGGGGCCGGCCAGGGTGATGAAGCGGCTCTTGCGGATCTCTTCACGAAACTCGCAAGTGTCCAACAGGGTAAAAGGCATAAGCAGGGTTCAGTTCGGTGGGGTCAGGCCACAGCCTTTGAGGATGATGTGGATAAGGTTGTTGCTGGCGTCTTCCATGTCCTGCTTGGTCAGGCGGCTGCGGCCGGTTACCTGGCAGATCTGTGTGGAGAAGTCGGCATAGTGCTGGGTGCTGCCCCAGAGCAGGAAGATCAGGTGTACCGGGTCGAGGCGGTCCATCTTGCCGGCATTCATCCAGCTTTCGAACACGGCGGCCCGGCCCTTGAACCAGTCGCGGTAGTCCTGGCTGAAGTAGTCGGTCAGGCACTGGCCGCCGCTGATGATCTCCATGGCGAAGATCCGCGAGGCCTGCGGGTTGCGCCGCGAGAATTCCATCTTGGCGCGAATGTAGCGGCTCAGCGCCTCGGCCGGGTCGTCGTCGGCACTCAGGGTGTTGAAGGTGCTGTCCCACAACTCGATGATGTTGCTCAGCACCGCCACGTACAGGCCCAGCTTGTTGGTGAAGTAATAGTGCAGGTTGGCCTTGGGCAGCCCGGCGTTCAGCGCGATGGTGTTCATGCTGGTGCCCTTGAAGCCGTGACGGGCGAACTCGTCTTCGGCAGCCTGGATGATGGCCTGCTCGTTCTTCTGGCGGATACGGCCGGCAGGCCTGGCAGCCTGGAGGCGGTGTGCGGGGACTTCGAAGGTCATGGGCGATTCCGGACAGAGCGGGGTAGTGTGGCACATGCACTGATAACCCAGCCGTGGCAGGCGGGCAAGCGCTCATCGGCGAAAAAGCCGATAAACCGCATCAGCGGGTGGCCGCCAGGCTGTCCAGGAAGCTCTCGAGCACCAGGTGCGGGCGCCGTCCCTTGCGGGTAACCCAGCACAGGCTCAGGTCATAGAAGCGTTCGTCGGGTTTGAGGGCGCGCAGGCGCCCCTGCTGTACCCAGGCGTTGGCGTAGTGGTCGGGCAGGTAGCCGATGTAGCGCCCGGTAAGAATCAGGAACGCCATGCCTTCGCGGTCCGAGGCGCTGGCGGTGCAGTGCAGGTCCTGATACTGGGCCTGGATCTCGGCCGGCAGGCGGAAGGTGGGGGCGATCGCGTCCTGGCTGTTGAGGCGGTCGTCGTCCAGCTGGCGGTCATCGGCATAGAACAGCGGGTGCCCGACCGCGCAATAGAGCAGTGAGCGCTCACTGTACAGTGGCTGGTACTCGAGCCCCGACAGCGGGCTGGTCTGGGGGACCACGCCGACGTGCAGGCTGCCGTCGAGCACGCCCTGTTCGACCTGGCTGGGAGCGATCATGCGGATCTGGATGCGTACCTCCGGCCCCCGGTCCTTGAGCTGCGCCAGGGCATGGGTGATGCGCATGTGCGGCAGGGTCACCAGGTTGTCGGTGAGGCCGATGTTCAGCTCGCCGCGCAAGTGCTGGTGCAGGCCGTTGACTTCGGTGCGAAAGCTTTCCAGCGCGCCGAGCAGTTGCAGTGCGCTCTGGTACACCTCGCGGCCCTCTTCGGTCAGCGAGAACCCGGCACGGCCGCGCTGACACAGGCGCAGGCCCAGGCGTTGCTCCAGGTCGCTCATCTGCTGGCTGATGGCCGAGCGGCCGATGCCCAGCACGTTCTCGGCTGCGGAGAAGCCGCCGCATTCCACCACGCTGCGGTAGATTTTCAACAGACGGATGTCGAAATCACTGACCTGCGCAAGCGGCTCCGGGCGACGGCTCATAGTTTAGTGTCCAGCTAACTGAAGATTAGAAAAGTAGGCTTTTTCAGACTTTATCCCCGTGACAACTTAGCTGCAACAACGTTTGCCTCCCTCATGTTGCTCATTGCCTTGCGAGGTTTGTCCCATGAATCTGCCTGAAAACGCTCCCCTCGGCCTTGCCAGCCAGCTCAAGCTGGATGCGCACTGGATGCCCTATACCGCCAACCGCAACTTTCAGCGCGACCCGCGCCTGATCGTCGCCGCCGAAGGCAGCTACCTGACGGATGACAAGGGGCGCAAGATCTATGATGCGCTGTCGGGGCTGTGGACCTGCGGCGCCGGGCATACCCGCAAGCAGATTCAGGAAGCGGTGTCGCGTCAGCTGGGTGTGCTGGATTATTCGCCGGCCTTCCAGTTCGGCCACCCGCTGTCGTTCCAGCTGGCCGAGAAGATCACCGACCTGACCCCGGGCAACCTGAACCACGTCTTCTATACCAACTCCGGTTCCGAATGCGCCGATACCGCGCTGAAGATGGTGCGTGCCTACTGGCGCCTCAAAGGCCAGGCGACCAAGACCAAGCTGATCGGCCGTGCCCGTGGCTACCACGGCGTGAACATCGCCGGCACCAGCCTGGGCGGCGTCAACGGCAACCGCAAGATGTTCGGCCAGTTGCTGGATGTGGACCATATCCCGCACACCCTGCTGCCGGGCAACGCATTCAGCAAGGGGATGCCGGAGGAGGGCGGTATCGCCCTGGCCGACGAGATGCTCAAGCTGATCGAGCTGCACGATGCGTCGAACATCGCGGCACTGATCGTCGAGCCGCTGGCCGGCTCCGCCGGTGTACTGCCACCGCCCAAGGGCTACCTCAAGCGCCTGCGCGAGATATGCGACCAGCACAACATTCTGCTGATCTTCGACGAAGTGATCACCGGTTTTGGCCGTATGGGTGCCATGTTCGGTGCCGACGCCTTTGGTGTGACGCCCGACCTGATGTGTATCGCCAAGCAGGTTACCAACGGCGCCATCCCGATGGGCGCGGTGATCGCCAGCAGCGAGATCTACCAGACCTTCATGAACCAGCCGACCCCGGAATACGCGGTCGAATTCCCGCACGGCTACACCTACTCCGCGCACCCGGTTGCCTGCGCTGCCGGCCTGGCTGCACTCGACCTGCTGGAGAAGGAGAACCTGGTGCAGTCGGCTGCCGACCTGGCACCGCATTTCGAACGTGTGCTGCACGGAGTCAAGGGCGCGAAGAACATCGTCGACATTCGCAACTACGGCCTGGCCGGTGCCATCCAGATTGCCGCGCGGGACGGGGATGCCATCGTGCGTCCGTTCGAGATCGCCATGAAGCTGTGGAACGCCGGCTTCTATGTTCGCTACGGCGGCGACACCCTGCAGTTCGGCCCGACTTTCAACACCACCCCGCAAGAACTGGATCGCCTGTTCGATGCGGTGGGCGAAGCGATCAACCAGGTCGGCTGATCCCTCTCTTTATATAAGCAGGCGCGCGGTGCCGCGCCTGAACCCCCTTTCTGGAGTTCTGCATGAGCATTGTTCAGCATCTGATCCACGGTGAAATGGTTTCAAGCGGTGAGCGCACCGCCGATGTGTTCAACCCGTCCACCGGCCAGGCGGTACGCAAGGTGGCGCTGGCCAGCCGGGAAACCGTGCAGCAGGCCATCGATTCGGCCAAGTCGGCATTCCCGGCCTGGCGCAATACCCCGCCGGCCAAGCGGGCCCAGGTGATGTTTCGCTTCAAGCAACTGCTTGAGCAGAACGAGTCGCGCATTGCGCAGATGATCAGCGAAGAGCATGGCAAGACCCTCGAGGATGCGGCGGGTGAACTCAAGCGCGGTATCGAGAACGTCGAGTTCGCCTGCGCTGCCCCCGAAGTGCTCAAAGGCGAATACAGCCGCAACGTGGGCCCGAACATCGATGCATGGTCCGACTTCCAGCCGCTGGGCATCGTTGCGGGGATCACCCCGTTCAACTTCCCGGCCATGGTGCCGCTGTGGATGTACCCGCTGGCGATTGCCTGTGGCAACTGCTTCATTCTCAAACCGTCCGAGCGCGATCCGAGCTCGTCGCTGTTCATTGCCCAGCTGTTGCTGGAAGCCGGCTTGCCCAAGGGCGTGCTGAACGTGGTGCATGGCGACAAGGTGGCGGTGGACGCGCTGATCGAAGCCCCAGAGGTCAAGGCGCTGAGCTTTGTGGGCTCCACGCCGATTGCCGAGTACATCTATGCCGAGGGCACTCGTCGTGGCAAGCGTGTGCAGGCGCTGGGTGGTGCGAAGAACCACGCGGTGCTGATGCCCGATGCCGACCTGGACAACGCGGTCAGCGCACTGATGGGCGCGGCGTACGGTTCGTGCGGTGAACGCTGCATGGCAATCTCGGTAGCGGTGTGCGTGGGTGACCAGGTGGCCGATGCACTGGTGGCCAAGCTGGTGCCGCAGATCAAGGCGCTGAAGATCGGTGCCGGTACCAGTTGCGGTCTGGACATGGGGCCGCTGGTGACTGCGGCTGCGCGCGACAAGGTGGTTGGCTATATCGATGACGGCCTGGCTGCCGGTGCCGAATTGGTGGTGGACGGCCGCGGCTACAGTGTTGCGGGGCATGAGCAAGGTTACTTCGTGGGCGGTACGCTGTTCGATCGGGTCAGCCCCGAGATGCGTATCTATAAGGAAGAGATCTTCGGCCCGGTGCTGTGTGTGGTACGGGTGAACAGCCTCGAGCAGGCCATGCAGTTGATCAACGATCATGAATACGGCAACGGCACCTGCATCTTCACCCGTGATGGGGAAGCGGCGCGTCTGTTCTGCGACGAGATCGAAGTGGGCATGGTGGGGGTCAACGTTCCGTTGCCGGTGCCGGTGGCCTATCACAGCTTCGGTGGCTGGAAGCGCTCGCTGTTTGGCGACCTGCATGCCTACGGCCCGGATGGCGTGCGCTTCTATACCCGGCGCAAGGCGATCACCCAGCGTTGGCCGCAGCGCGCCAGCCATGAAGCATCGCAGTTCGCATTCCCAAGCCTTTGAGGGCGGGCTGAAAGGAGGGAGGCCGCAAGGCCTCCCTCTTTTGTTTTTCAGCGTTTTTGACCGATGTGACAGATTTATTGCGAATAGCGCTTGACGGGTTTCCAGAAGTCTTTATACTTCGCCCCACTTCCAGCGTAGCAGGAACGAAAAACTCCTTGAATATCAAAGAGTTGGACGTTTCAGGTCAGGCTGGAGGTGCTTCGATCGAAAGATCGGCAGCGGTGAAAAAGGTGGTTGACAGCAGGTTGTAACGCTGTAGAATTCGCCTCCCGCTACGAGAGATCGAAGCGAGTCAAGTGTTTGAAGTGAAACGAAAAACTTCAAAATAAACGCTTGACAGACTCTGAGGAAAGCGTAGAATGCGCGCCTCGGTTGAGACGAAAAGTTCTTGACCAACCGCTCTTTAACAATTGAATCAAGCAATTCGTGTGGGTGCTTGTGAGCTCAGACTGATAGTCAGAAAGATTATCAGCATCACAAGTGACTGCACGAAAATCGAAAGATTTGAAAGTAGGTCATTTGAGAATGCTGAGCCAAGTTTAGGGTTTTCTCAAAACCCAAGCAGTATTGAACTGAAGAGTTTGATCATGGCTCAGATTGAACGCTGGCGGCAGGCCTAACACATGCAAGTCGAGCGGATGAGAAGAGCTTGCTCTTCGATTCAGCGGCGGACGGGTGAGTAATACCTAGGAATCTGCCTGGTAGTGGGGGACAACGTTTCGAAAGGAACGCTAATACCGCATACGTCCTACGGGAGAAAGCAGGGGACCTTCGGGCCTTGCGCTATCAGATGAGCCTAGGTCGGATTAGCTAGTTGGTGAGGTAATGGCTCACCAAGGCTACGATCCGTAACTGGTCTGAGAGGATGATCAGTCACACTGGAACTGAGACACGGTCCAGACTCCTACGGGAGGCAGCAGTGGGGAATATTGGACAATGGGCGAAAGCCTGATCCAGCCATGCCGCGTGTGTGAAGAAGGTCTTCGGATTGTAAAGCACTTTAAGTTGGGAGGAAGGGCAGTAAGCGAATACCTTGCTGTTTTGACGTTACCGACAGAATAAGCACCGGCTAACTCTGTGCCAGCAGCCGCGGTAATACAGAGGGTGCAAGCGTTAATCGGAATTACTGGGCGTAAAGCGCGCGTAGGTGGTTCGTTAAGTTGGATGTGAAATCCCCGGGCTCAACCTGGGAACTGCATCCAAAACTGGCGAGCTAGAGTAGGGCAGAGGGTGGTGGAATTTCCTGTGTAGCGGTGAAATGCGTAGATATAGGAAGGAACACCAGTGGCGAAGGCGACCACCTGGGCTCATACTGACACTGAGGTGCGAAAGCGTGGGGAGCAAACAGGATTAGATACCCTGGTAGTCCACGCCGTAAACGATGTCAACTAGCCGTTGGAATCCTTGAGATTTTAGTGGCGCAGCTAACGCATTAAGTTGACCGCCTGGGGAGTACGGCCGCAAGGTTAAAACTCAAATGAATTGACGGGGGCCCGCACAAGCGGTGGAGCATGTGGTTTAATTCGAAGCAACGCGAAGAACCTTACCAGGCCTTGACATCCAATGAACTTTCCAGAGATGGATTGGTGCCTTCGGGAACATTGAGACAGGTGCTGCATGGCTGTCGTCAGCTCGTGTCGTGAGATGTTGGGTTAAGTCCCGTAACGAGCGCAACCCTTGTCCTTAGTTACCAGCACGTTATGGTGGGCACTCTAAGGAGACTGCCGGTGACAAACCGGAGGAAGGTGGGGATGACGTCAAGTCATCATGGCCCTTACGGCCTGGGCTACACACGTGCTACAATGGTCGGTACAGAGGGTCGCCAAGCCGCGAGGTGGAGCTAATCTCACAAAACCGATCGTAGTCCGGATCGCAGTCTGCAACTCGACTGCGTGAAGTCGGAATCGCTAGTAATCGCGAATCAGAATGTCGCGGTGAATACGTTCCCGGGCCTTGTACACACCGCCCGTCACACCATGGGAGTGGGTTGCACCAGAAGTAGCTAGTCTAACCTTCGGGAGGACGGTTACCACGGTGTGATTCATGACTGGGGTGAAGTCGTAACAAGGTAGCCGTAGGGGAACCTGCGGCTGGATCACCTCCTTAATCGACGACATCAGCTGTCTCATAAGCTCCCACACGAATTGCTTGATTCATTGAAGAAGACGATTAGGTTAGCAACCTTCGATTGGGTCTGTAGCTCAGTTGGTTAGAGCGCACCCCTGATAAGGGTGAGGTCGGCAGTTCGAATCTGCCCAGACCCACCAATTTGCTGGGGCCATAGCTCAGCTGGGAGAGCGCCTGCCTTGCACGCAGGAGGTCAGCGGTTCGATCCCGCTTGGCTCCACCACCCCGCTTGCCAGTTTGTCAAAGCTTAGAAATGAATATTCGCGTCGAATATTGATTTCTGAACTTTATCAGAATCGTTCTTTAAAAATTTGGGTATGTGATAGAAAGATAGACTGGACAGCACTTTCACTGGTGTATGTTCAGGCTAAGGTAAAATTTGTGAGTAATTACAAGTTTTCGGCGAATGTTGTCTTCACAGTATAACCAGATTGCTTGGGGTTATATGGTCAAGTGAAGAAGCGCATACGGTGGATGCCTTGGCAGTCAGAGGCGATGAAAGACGTGGTAGCCTGCGATAAGCTTCGGGGAGTCGGCAAACAGACTTTGATCCGGAGATCTCTGAATGGGGGAACCCACCTGGCATAAGTCAGGTATCTTGTACTGAATACATAGGTGCAAGAGGCGAACCAGGGGAACTGAAACATCTAAGTACCCTGAGGAAAAGAAATCAACCGAGATTCCCTTAGTAGTGGCGAGCGAACGGGGACTAGCCCTTAAGTGGCTTTGAGATTAGCGGAACGCTCTGGAAAGTGCGGCCATAGTGGGTGATAGCCCTGTACGCGAAAATCTCTTAGTCATGAAATCGAGTAGGACGGAGCACGAGAAACTTTGTCTGAATATGGGGGGACCATCCTCCAAGGCTAAATACTACTGACTGACCGATAGTGAACCAGTACCGTGAGGGAAAGGCGAAAAGAACCCCGGAGAGGGGAGTGAAATAGATCCTGAAACCGTATGCGTACAAGCAGTGGGAGCCTACTTGTTAGGTGACTGCGTACCTTTTGTATAATGGGTCAGCGACTTATATTCAGTGGCGAGCTTAACCGAATAGGGGAGGCGTAGCGAAAGCGAGTCTTAATAGGGCGTTTAGTCGCTGGGTATAGACCCGAAACCGGGCGATCTATCCATGGGCAGGTTGAAGGTTAGGTAACACTGACTGGAGGACCGAACCGACTACCGTTGAAAAGTTAGCGGATGACCTGTGGATCGGAGTGAAAGGCTAATCAAGCTCGGAGATAGCTGGTTCTCCTCGAAAGCTATTTAGGTAGCGCCTCATGTATCACTGTAGGGGGTAGAGCACTGTTTCGGCTAGGGGGTCATCCCGACTTACCAAACCGATGCAAACTCCGAATACCTACAAGTGCCGAGCATGGGAGACACACGGCGGGTGCTAACGTCCGTCGTGAAAAGGGAAACAACCCAGACCGTCAGCTAAGGTCCCAAAGTTATGGTTAAGTGGGAAACGATGTGGGAAGGCTTAGACAGCTAGGAGGTTGGCTTAGAAGCAGCCACCCTTTAAAGAAAGCGTAATAGCTCACTAGTCGAGTCGGCCTGCGCGGAAGATGTAACGGGGCTCAAACCATACACCGAAGCTACGGGTATCACTTAGGTGATGCGGTAGAGGAGCGTTCTGTAAGCCTGTGAAGGTGAGTTGAGAAGCTTGCTGGAGGTATCAGAAGTGCGAATGCTGACATGAGTAACGACAATGGGAGTGAAAAACTCCCACGCCGAAAGACCAAGGTTTCCTGCGCAACGTTAATCGACGCAGGGTTAGTCGGTCCCTAAGGCGAGGCTGAAAAGCGTAGTCGATGGAAAACAGGTTAATATTCCTGTACTTCTGGTTATTGCGATGGAGGGACGGAGAAGGCTAGGCCAGCTTGGCGTTGGTTGTCCAAGTTTAAGGTGGTAGGCTGAGATCTTAGGTAAATCCGGGATCTTAAGGCCGAGAGCTGATGACGAGTTGCCATTAGGCGACGAAGTGGTTGATGCCATGCTTCCAAGAAAAGCTTCTAAGCTTCAGGTAACCAGGAACCGTACCCCAAACCGACACAGGTGGTTGGGTAGAGAATACCAAGGCGCTTGAGAGAACTCGGGTGAAGGAACTAGGCAAAATGGCACCGTAACTTCGGGAGAAGGTGCGCCGGTGAGGGTGAAGGACTTGCTCCGTAAGCTCATGCCGGTCGAAGATACCAGGCCGCTGCGACTGTTTATTAAAAACACAGCACTCTGCAAACACGAAAGTGGACGTATAGGGTGTGACGCCTGCCCGGTGCCGGAAGGTTAATTGATGGGGTTAGCTAACGCGAAGCTCTTGATCGAAGCCCCGGTAAACGGCGGCCGTAACTATAACGGTCCTAAGGTAGCGAAATTCCTTGTCGGGTAAGTTCCGACCTGCACGAATGGCGTAACGATGGCGGCGCTGTCTCCACCCGAGACTCAGTGAAATTGAAATCGCTGTGAAGATGCAGTGTATCCGCGGCTAGACGGAAAGACCCCGTGAACCTTTACTATAGCTTTGCACTGGACTTTGAATTTGCTTGTGTAGGATAGGTGGGAGGCTTTGAAGCGTGGACGCCAGTCTGCGTGGAGCCATCCTTGAAATACCACCCTGGCAACTTTGAGGTTCTAACTCAGGTCCGTTATCCGGATCGAGGACAGTGTATGGTGGGTAGTTTGACTGGGGCGGTCTCCTCCTAAAGAGTAACGGAGGAGTACGAAGGTGCGCTCAGACCGGTCGGAAATCGGTCGTAGAGTATAAAGGCAAAAGCGCGCTTGACTGCGAGACAGACACGTCGAGCAGGTACGAAAGTAGGTCTTAGTGATCCGGTGGTTCTGTATGGAAGGGCCATCGCTCAACGGATAAAAGGTACTCCGGGGATAACAGGCTGATACCGCCCAAGAGTTCATATCGACGGCGGTGTTTGGCACCTCGATGTCGGCTCATCACATCCTGGGGCTGAAGCCGGTCCCAAGGGTATGGCTGTTCGCCATTTAAAGTGGTACGCGAGCTGGGTTTAGAACGTCGTGAGACAGTTCGGTCCCTATCTGCCGTGGACGTTTGAGATTTGAGAGGGGCTGCTCCTAGTACGAGAGGACCGGAGTGGACGAACCTCTGGTGTTCCGGTTGTCACGCCAGTGGCATTGCCGGGTAGCTATGTTCGGAAGAGATAACCGCTGAAAGCATCTAAGCGGGAAACTTGCCTCAAGATGAGATCTCACTGGAGCCTTGAGCTCCCTGAAGGGCCGTCGAAGACTACGACGTTGATAGGTTGGGTGTGTAAGCGCTGTGAGGCGTTGAGCTAACCAATACTAATTGCCCGTGAGGCTTGACCATATAACACCCAAGCAATTTGCGTCGAACGACCAGATTGCGGTGTTGTGAAGACACAGTAAGCCGAAGATTTGTAACTCACAAACATCACATACCCGATTCGCTGGAGTGTCTGAACAAGACCTTCTGGCAACAGAATTTCTTGACGACCATAGAGCATTGGAACCACCTGATCCCATCCCGAACTCAGTAGTGAAACGATGCATCGCCGATGGTAGTGTGGGGTTTCCCCATGTGAGAGTAGGTCATCGTCAAGATTAAATTCCGAAACCCCTATCTGCATCTGCAGGTAGGGGTTTTGTCTTTGTGGGCCGAAAAGCTGCAGGCCCTCGGTCTGTACGCAGACCGTGATAAGGTTCCCCCCAAAATCCGCACAGCCCAAGGGATGCCCCATGCCGCATGCAAGCACGCTTCAACCGGGATTCATGGTCGTTCACGGCAACCACCTGGATGAACTGCGTGGCCTGGTGGTGAGCCTGATGCGGCGTTATCCGCTGGCACCCCTGGAAAACGAGATGGTGCTGGTGCAGAGCAACGGTATCGCCCAGTGGCTCAAGCTGGCCCTGGCCGAAGACCCGCAGGACGATGACCAGGGCGGTTGCGGCATCGCGGCCGCCATCGATGTGCAATTGCCTGGTAGCTTCATGTGGCAGCTGTACCGCCGGGTACTTGGCCGCGAAGAGATTCCTGAAACCTCCCCGCTCGACAAGGCGCCCTTGACCTGGCGCCTGATGCGCCTGCTGCCGGAAGTGATCAACCAGCCGCATTTCGAGCCGTTGCAGCGCTTTCTTACCGATGACAGCGACCTGCGCAAGCGCTACCAGCTGGCCGAGCGCCTTGCCGACCTGTTCGACCAATACCAGGTGTACCGTGCCGATTGGCTGAAGGACTGGGCAGCCGGACGTCACGTGCTGAGCAACGCTCGTGGCGACTCCCGTGCGCTGGCCCCCGCCAACTGCTGGCAGGCAGAGCTGTGGCGTGCCTTGCTGCTCGATGTGGGAGAGGAAGGCATGGCCCAGAGCCGTGCCGGCGTGCACCAGCGTTTCGTCGAGCGCATCAATGCACTGGAACAAGCCCCCAAGGGCCTGCCATCGCGGGTCATCGTGTTCGGCATTTCTTCGTTGCCGGCCCAGGCCCTTGAAGCGCTGGCAGGCCTGGCACGTTTCAGCCAGGTGCTGCTATGCGTGCACAACCCCTGCCGTCACCACTGGGCCGATATCGTCGCCGACAAGGACCTGCTGCGCCATCAGTACAAGCGCCAGCAGCGCAAGCAAGGCATGCCCAGCCTGATCGACGCCGACACCCTGCACCAGCATGCCCATCCGCTGCTTGCGGCCTGGGGCAAGCAGGGCCGGGACTACATCAACCTGCTCGACAGCTACGATGACCCGGGCAGCTATCGCAACGTGTTCAGTGACGGGCGCATCGACCTGTTCACCGAAAACGGGCAGGCCACTCTGCTCAACCAGTTGCAGGACGACATTCTCGAACTGCGCCCATTGGTCGAGACCCGCGCCTTGTGGCCCGCCGTCGACCCGGCCAAGGACCGCTCGGTGCGTTTTCATGTGGCCCACAGCGCGCAGCGCGAGGTCGAGATCCTGCACGACCAGTTGCTCGCCCGCTTCAGCGCCGACCCCGGTCTGCGCCCGCGCGACGTGATCGTGATGCTGCCGGACATCAACACCTATGCGCCCCACATCCGCGCCGTGTTCGGCCAGCTTGGGCGCAACGACCCGCGCTACATTCCCTTCACCCTGACCGACCAAGGCCAGCGCGGCCGCGACCCGCTTCTGATTGCCCTGGAGCACCTGCTCAAGTTGCCGGACAGCCGCTTCCCGGTGAGCGAGATTCTCGATCTGCTGGATGTTCCCGCCCTGCGTGCCCGCTTCGCGATCAAGGAAAGCGACCTGCCCACGCTGCACCGCTGGATCGAAGGGGCCGGCGTGCGCTGGGGCCTCAATGCACAGCAGCGTGCCGGCCTGGGCCTGCCCGATGACCTCGAGCAGAACAGCTGGCGATTCGGCCTGCGCCGCATGCTGCTGGGCTATGCGGTGGGCACGGGCGACAGCTGCGACGACATCGAACCCTATGATGAAATCGGCGGCCTCGATGCTGCCCTGATCGGCCCGCTGGTGGCCCTGCTCGATGCGCTCGAGGTGGCCCATGCCGAGCTCTCGCAGCCGGCACCGGCGGCGCAATGGGGCACGCGCCTGCATGCCCTGCTGCAGGTGTTCTTCCTGGCCGAAACCGAACACGATGACTACCTGCTGGTGCAACTGCAGGGCCTGTGCGAAACCTGGCTGCAAACCTGCGAGTCGGTCGGGCTCGAGGACGCCTTGCCGTTGACGGTGGTGCGCGAAGCCTGGCTCGCCGGCCTGGACCAGGGGCGCTTGTCCCAGCGCTTTCTGGCCGGCTCGGTGAACTTCTGCACCCTGATGCCCATGCGTGCCATCCCCTTCAAGGTGGTGTGCCTGCTGGGCATGAACGATGGTGACTACCCGCGTGCGCAGCCGCCGCTGGACTTCGACCTGATGGGCAGCGACTACCGCCCCGGCGACCGCTCTCGACGCGAGGACGACCGTTACCTGCTGCTCGAAGCCTTGCTGTCGGCGCGTGAGCAGTTGTACGTCAGCTGGGTGGGCCGCAGCATTCGCGACAACAGCGAGCGGCCGGCGTCGGTGCTCATCGGCCAGTTGCGCGATCACCTCGCCACCGGCTGGCGCAGCCCCAAGGCCAAGGCCGACGACCCTGTGGAGGGCGGTCTGCAACTTTTGCACGCCTTGACGCAGGAACACCCCCTGCAACCGTTCAGCGCCCGCTACTTCCACAAGCACAGCAACCTGTTCAGCTATGCCAGCGAATGGCGCGCCCTGCACCTGCCGCCAACGCAGCTGCCGACCGAGGCCGACCAACTGGAGCCTTTCGTGCCCGAAGAGCCCCTGAGCCTGACCTTGCTCCAGGACTTCATGCGCCACCCCGTTCGGCACTTCTTCAGCCAGCGCCTGAAGGTGTTCTTCGAAGCCGCCGAAGCCCCCCTGGCCGACGAAGAGCCCTTCGTGCTCGACGCCCTGCAGCGCTACAGCCTGAGCGAAAGCTTGCTGGGCGCAGCCCTGGCCGACCCCACCAACAGCACCGACGCCCTGCAGGCCCAGGCCCGTCGCCTGCAACGCAGCGGCATGCTGCCGCTGGCCGGCTTCGGTGAATGCCTGCAGGCCGAACTGATCGAGCCATTGCCCGACCTGCTGTTGCGACACGCTCAACTGCTCGGCCAATGGCCAACCCTGATCGACAGTGCGCTGCCGATCAGCTTCGAGTATCGCCAGCTGCGGCTCGAAGGCTGGCTGGGGCGGGTGTACCAGCGTGACGACCAGGCGCTGCTGAGCATCACCACCTTGCCCAACGGCATCAGCAGCGGCAAATCACTCAAGTGGCACCGACTGGTGGCGACCTGGGTCATGCACCTGGCAGCGTGTGCCGTGGGGCACCGGTTGAGCAGCGCAGTGGTCGCCACCGACGTGACCCTGTTGCTCGACCCGCTGGAGCAACCGCGTGCCGCGGAACTGCTCGGCGATCTGCTGGTGGCCCGGCAGGCCGGCATGAATGCGCCGCTGCCGGTGGCGATCAAGACCGCCTTCACCTGGCTCGGCCAGAGTGACCCTGAAAAAGCCCTGGCGGCCGCAGCCAAGGCCTACGACGGCGACGGCCAGAACACCCGCGGCGAGCGCAGCGAAAGCACCGCACTGGCCCGGCAGTTCAGTGATTTCGCGGCGCTGACCGCGAGTGAAGAATTCGAGGGCTGGTGCGAGGCACTGTACCGGCCGATGTTCGAAGCCGCCTGGCAACGCCTGGGCAGTGAAGAGGCGCATCCATGACTGCCCACGCACACCAGCCGCCGCTGGCACTGACCTTCCCGCTGCACGGCAGCCAACTGATCGAAGCCAGTGCCGGTACCGGCAAGACCTTCACCATCTCTGCCTTGTACCTGCGCCTGGTGCTCGGCCATGGCGGCGAGCAGGGCTTCGGGCGCGAGCTGCTGCCGCCACAGATCCTGGTGGTGACCTTCACCGATGCGGCCACCAAAGAGCTGCGTGAGCGCATTCGCACCCGCCTGGCCGAAGCGGCGCGGTTCTTCCGTGGCGAACTGCCCGAAGCCGACCCCTTGCTGGTGCAACTGCGCGAGCACTACGCCCCGGACACCTGGCCCGCCTGCGCCAACCGCCTGGACGTTGCCGCGCAGTGGATGGACGAAGCCGCCGTCTCGACCATCCACAGCTGGTGCCAGCGGATGCTGCGCGAGCACGCGTTCGACAGCGGCAGCCTGTTCACCCAGACCCTGGAGACCGACCACAGCGAGCTGCTCGGCCAGGTCATGCGCGACTACTGGCGGCGCTTCTGCTACCCCATGCACGGCGAGGCCCTGGCCTGGGTGCGCAGCCACTGGAGCAGCCCCGAGGCATTGCTGCCCAGGGTGCGCACGCTGTTCGGCCGCACGCGGAGCGAGGAAGACAGCGCCGACCCACAGGCGCTGATCGAAGCGGTGGTGCAACAACGTGCCGAACGGCTGCGCCAGCTCAAGGCGCCCTGGGCACAGTGGGCCCAGGAACTGCTGCAACTGTGCCATGCCGCACATGCCGCCAAGCAGGTGGACGGGCGCAAGATGCAGCCGCGCTATTTCGAACCCTGGTGCGAGAAGATCGCGGCCTGGGCCCAGGACGAGCAGGCGGTGGAGCTGGATATTGGCACCGGGTTCACCCGCTTCACCCCGCAAGGCATGGCCGAAGCCTGGAAGGGCGAGCCGCCCAGCCACCCGGCGCTGGATGCCATGCCCGGCCTGCGCCTGGAGCTGCAGGCGTTGCCGACCCCGGACGCCCGCCTGCTCGAACACGCTGCCAACTGGGTGTCGAAACGCTTCGAGCAGGAAAAGCGCCGCCGCGCCGAAATGGGCTTCGACGACATGCTGCTGCGTCTCGACTCGGCCTTGGGCGGGACGGCCGGCGAGCGCCTGGCCGGGCTGATCCGCGAACAGTTCCCGGTGGCCCTGATCGATGAATTCCAGGACACCGACCCGGTGCAGTACCGCATCTTCCAGCGTATCTATCGCATCGAGGAGGACGTGCGCGAAACCGGGCTGTTCATGATCGGCGACCCCAAGCAGGCCATCTATGCCTTCCGCGGCGCCGACATCTTCACCTACCTGGGCGCCCGACGCGCCACCCACGGACGGCTGCACAGCCTGGATACCAACTACCGCTCAAGCCAGCCGATGGTCGATGCGGTCAACCATGTATTCATGCGCGCCGAACAGCGCGAGGCCGGTCGCGGGGCGTTCCTGTTCCGCGACGGCGCCGAGAACCCCGTCCCCTTCGTGGCGGTCAGGGCGCAGGGGCGCAAGGAGCACCTGCAGGTCGACGGGCAGCCCCTGGCAGCGCTCAACCTGTGGCACCTGGCAAGCGACGAGCCGCTGTCCGGCGCGGTCTATCGCCAACAGGTAGCCGCCAGCTGCGCCACCCAGATCGTCAGCCTGCTCAACGGCGGCCAACTGGGCACCAGCGGCTTTGTCCAGCCAGGCCAGGCGTTGCGTGGCTGTTTGCCATCGGACATTGCGATCCTGGTTCGCGACGGTCGCGAGGCCCAGCTGATCCGCGCCGAACTGGCCGCCCGCGACGTACGCAGCGTCTACCTGTCGGACAAGGACTCGGTGTTCGCCGCCCAGGAGGCCCACGACCTGCTGGCGTGGCTCAAGGCCTGCGCCGAACCCGACAGCGAGCGCCTGCTCAAGGCGGCGCTGGCCAGCGTCACCCTCGACCTGCCGCTGACCCGGCTGGCCCAGCTCAACCAGGACGAGCGGGTGTGGGAACACTGGGTCATGAAGTTCCGCGACTATCGCCACCTCTGGCGCACCCAGGGCGTGCTGCCGATGCTGCGTCACCTGCTGCACGACTTCGACCTGCCCCAGGTACTGATGCGCCGCAGCGATGGCGAACGGGTGCTGACCAACCTGCTGCACCTGGCCGAGCTGCTGCAGCAGGCGGCCACCGAGCTGGACGGCGAGCAGGCGCTGATCCGCCACCTGAGCGAACACCTGGCCAGCTCCGGCCAGGCCGGTGAAGAACAGATCCTGCGCCTGGAAAGCGACGAGCAACTGGTCAAGGTGGTGACCATCCACAAATCCAAGGGGCTGGAATACCCGCTGGTGTTCCTGCCCTTCATCAGCACCGCCAAGCCGGTGGACGGAAAGCGCCTGCCCCTGGGCTGGCACGACGCCCAGGGCAATGCCCAGCTGACCCTGACCCCTGATGCCGAGCAGATCGCCCTGGCCGATGACGAGCGCCTGGCCGAAGACCTGCGTCTGCTCTACGTGGCCCTGACCCGTGCCCAGCACGCGTGCTGGCTGGGGGTGGCGGACCTCAAGCGCGGCACCGGCAAGGAGTCGCTGCTGCACCGCTGCGCGCTCGGCTACCTGCTGGGCGGCGGCGCTGTACTGCCGGCTTCCACCGCCCTTGAGGGCTGGCTGCAGGCATTGCAGGAAGGTTGCGCGACCATCCACAGCCAGGTATTGCCGATTGCCGACACCCAGCGCTACCAGGCCCCGCGCAACACCGCCGAGCTGCTGCCGGCCCGCCAGCCGCGCCGCCGCGCCGCAGAGAACTGGTGGATCGCCTCCTACAGTGCACTGCGCATCGGCGAGGAGCTGCTCACCGCCGACAGCTCCCAGGCCCAGCAACTGCTCGATGACGAACCGGCCGATCCGCAGGCCCTGCGCGAAGTCGTGGCGACGGGCGGCGACATCCACCGCTTCCCGCGTGGCCCCAACCCCGGCACCTTCCTCCACGGGCTGCTCGAATGGGCCGGTCACGAAGGCTTCGGCCAGGTGGTCGCGGCGCCCGAGCAACTGCACAAGACCGTGGCCCAGCGCTGCAACCGGCGCGACTGGACCGGCTGGATCAACACCCTCGGCAACTGGCTCGAACACCTGCTGAACGCACCGCTGCACCTGGCACCGGACAGTGCGCCGGTTGCCCTGGGCCAGTTGAGCCAGTACCAGATCGAGATGGAGTTCTGGTTCGCCAGCCATCAGGTCGACGTGCTGGCCCTCGACCGCCTGGTATGCACCCACACCCACGACGGCGCGGCCCGACCGGCCGCACAGTCGGCGCTGCTCAATGGCATGTTCAAGGGCTTCATCGACCTGGCATTCGAGCACGACGGGCGCTACTACGTGGCCGACTACAAGTCCAACTGGCTGGGCACCGACGACCAGGCCTACAGCGAGCTGGCGATGGAGGGCGCGATCCTCGAGCATCGCTACGACCTGCAGTACGTGCTGTACCTGCTGGCCCTGCACCGTCAGCTGCGTGCCCGCCTGCCCGACTACGACTACGACCGGCATGTGGGCGGCGCGGTGTTCCTGTTCCTGCGTGGGGTGCACGCGGCCAGCCAGGGCTTGTACTTCATCAAGCCGCCGCGCGTGCTGATCGAGCGGCTCGATGCCCTGTTCAGCGGCGCATGCGCACCGCAGCAACCTGATCTGTTTTCCGGAGACAGCGCATGAGCCGCACGTTCGACGACCTGTTGCCCACCCCTCTGGATGCCGGGCATCTGGCGGCCCTGGCGCCGTTGACGGTGGGCGCCGACCTGCTGGCGCTGCTCGATCGATGGGTCGAGCGCGGCTGGCTGCGAGCACTGGACCGCGCCTTCGTGGCTTTCCTCGGCGAACGCGACCCGCAGGCCGACCCGCTGGTGCTGCTGGCCGCCGCACTGGCCAGCCACCAGTTGGGGCACGGGCACGTGTGCCTGGACCTGGCCGAAACCCTGGCCGAGCCTGACTTTGCCCTGTCGTTGCCACCCGAGGGCGATGCCCTGGCCGGCCCCTTGCTGCTGCCTTCGCAACTGCTGGAGCGCCTCGATCTGGCCACCTGGTGCCAGCGCCTGCAAGGCAGCGCGCTGGTTGCCCTGGGCAGCAGTGAAGCACAGGCCTCGCGCCCGCTGGTGTTGAGTGGGCAGCGCCTGTACCTGCGCCGCTACTGGGCCTATGAACGGCGCATCGACAGTGCCCTGCGCGAACGCCTGGAACAGGCCGAACCCACGCCCGCCGATTTGCGCGCCCGCCTGGATGCGCTGTTCGAAGGCTCGGCGCTGGCCGGTCAGGTCGACTGGCAGAAGCTCGCCTGCGCGCTGGCCACCCGCAGTGCGTTCAGCATCATCACCGGCGGCCCCGGCACCGGCAAGACCACCACCGTGGTGCGCCTGCTGGCCCTGTTGCAGGCCCCGGCCGTGGAGGTCGGGCGCCCGTTGCGTATCCGCCTGGCCGCACCGACCGGCAAGGCAGCGGCGCGTCTTACAGAATCCATCGGCCAGCAGGTGGAGCGGCTGGCCGTCAGTGACGGCGTGCGCAGCAACATCCCCAGCGATGTCTCCACCGTGCACCGCCTGCTGGGCAGCCGCCCGGGCTCGCGACATTTTCGTCACCACGCCGGCAACCCGTTGCCACTGGACGTGCTGGTGGTCGACGAGGCCTCGATGATCGACCTGGAAATGATGGCCAACCTGCTGGCGGCGATGCCGGGGCATGCGCGCCTGATTCTGCTCGGGGACAAGGACCAGCTGGCGTCGGTCGAGGCCGGCGCAGTGCTGGGCGACCTGTGTCGCGATGCCGAGGCCGGACGCTACAGCGCTGCCACCCGCAGCTGGCTGGAGCAGGTCAGTGGCGAGTCGCTGGCCGGCAGCGGCCTGGTCGAGGGCGATGCCCAGCGCGACCCCTTGCCCCAGCAAGTGGTGATGTTGCGCCATTCGCGCCGCTTTGGTGAGGGCAGCGGTATCGGCCAGCTGGCGCGCCAGGTCAACGGCCAGCAGCCGGAGCAGGCCCGTGCGCTGCTCGAGCAAGGTCTTGCCGACGTGCACAGCCTGCGCCTGAGTGGCGAGCACGACCGCAAGCTCGACACCCTGCTGCTGCAGGGGCTGGGCCGCGGTGGCGACAGCCCGCAGGGCTATCGTGAGTACCTGCACCTGATTCGCCAGACCCGCCCGGCGCCGGATACCGCCGCTGACGATCCACGCTGGGAGGCGTGGGCACTGAAGGTGCTGCGCGCCTTCGAGCGCTTCCAGCTGCTGTGCGCGGTGCGCAAGGGCCCCTGGGGTGTCGAGGGCCTGAACCAGCGGGTCGGCAAGGTGCTGACGGCGGCCGGTCTGATCGATGGCGAACAGCCCTGGTACGAAGGCCGCCCGGTGCTGATGACGCGCAACGACTATGGGCTGGGCCTGATGAACGGCGATATCGGCATTGCCTTGCGCCTGCCGGACGCCCAGGCCTCCACACCGTTGCTGCGGGTGGCGTTTCCTCGGAACGATGGCCAGGGCGGCGTCAGATTCGTCCTGCCCAGCCGGTTAAGTGAGGTTGAAACCGTGTACGCCATGACGGTGCACAAGTCCCAGGGCTCGGAGTTCTCCCACACGGTTCTGGTGCTTCCCGACGCCTTGAACCCGGTGTTGACCAAGGAACTGATCTACACCGGCATCACCCGCGCCAAGGACTGCTTCAGCCTGATAGAGCCGCGCCAGGGCATTTTCGAGGAGGCGGTGCGGCGCAAGGTCAAGCGTATTTCCGGGCTGATGCTGGAACAGGTGTAAGGCGCCGGCGCAGCCGACGATTCGGCTGATCCGCCCTTGGAGGCGACCTCGCGGGAAAAGCAGGCGTTATGCTATCTTGCCCCCACGCAAGGCATGGTCTTAAGAGATTTCCTATATGAAGGTCGCCGCCCTTACACCGGGACGTGTAAAACGCTGGAGGCTCATGCTGCTGGCGGCGTTGGTGCTGGTACTTCCGCTGCACGGCATGGCCCAGGGCGCCGCGGCCGCCACACTGGCCGAGCAGCGGGCCAAGGCAGTGACCCAGGTGGTACTGGGTATCCTCAGTTACGCGCGCTGGCCGGTGGAACCCGAACAGCTGCGCCTGTGCCTGATCGGCCCTACCGAATATGCCGACGACCTGGTCAAGGGGACCACCCAGGCCACCGGCCGGCCGCTGACCGTACGTCGCCTGCTGGCGGGGGATCCGCGTATCCTCACCCAGTGCGATGCGGTGTACATCGGCAAGCTCAGTGGCGAGGCGCGCAGCCAGCTCATCAGCGCGATCAATGGCAAGCCGGTGCTGAGCATCAGCGAAGCGGATGACCCCTGTACGGTCGGCAGCCTGTTCTGCCTGCGGGTCAAGGACACCCAGGTGGCCTTTGACGTGAACCTCGACTCGGTGGCGCGCAGCGGCGTGCGCATCCATCCCAGCGTGCTGCAATTGTCGCGGCGCCGAGCGCTGCAGCCATGATCGGCTGGCTCAAGACACGCGAACGGACCACGTTGCGCGCGGTGCTCAGCCGCGGGCACCTGGGCGTGGCGTTGCTGGCCATCGGGCTGGCCGGCATCTCGCTGACCGTGCTGGGGGTGCTGGCATTGCGCGTCTATGCCAACCACAACCTTCACCTGATTGCCCGTTCGATCAACTACACCGTCGAGGCCGCGGTGGTGTTCAACGACAGCAGCGCCGCCAACGAAGCCCTGGCGCTGATTGCTGCGGCCGAGGAAGTGGCCAACGTCAAGGTCTTCGACGATGCGGACCAGTTGCTGGCCAGTTGGGAGCGCAGTGAAGGCGGCATGCTCGACCAGCTGGAGCTCAAGATCGCCCGGACCCTGCTCGAAGAGCCGATCCGGCTGCCGGTGGTGCACCAGGGCCAGCAGGTGGGGCGCATCGAGCTGGTTGGCCAGGGCGGCAGCCTGATGCGCTTTCTGCTCAGTGGTCTGGCGGGCATTCTGCTGTGCACGGCGCTCAGCGCGGTAAGTGCCCTGTACCTGTCGCGCCGGCTGTTCGCCGATATCGTGGGGCCCCTGCGCGGGTTGGCCAGCGTGGCCCATGCGGCGCGGCGCGAACGCAGCTTCGACCGGCGCGTGCCCTCCACCCAGATCGCCGAACTCAACGAGCTGGGCAACGACTTCAATGCCCTGCTCGACGAAATGGAAGCCTGGCAAAACCACCTGCAGAGCGAGAACGAGACCCTGGCCCACCAGGCCAGCCACGACAGCCTGACCGGCCTGCCCAACCGGGCGTTCTTCGAGGGCCGCCTGAGCCGCAGCCTGCGCAACGCGATCAAGCATGGCGACGGGCTGGCGTTGCTGTTTCTGGACAGCGACCGCTTCAAGGAAATCAACGACAGCTACGGCCATGCCGCAGGCGACGAGGTGCTGGTCGCCGTGGCCAGCCGGGTGCGTGCGCAGCTGCGCGAGCACGACCTGGTGGCGCGTCTGGGGGGGGACGAATTTGCGGTGCTGCTTACCCCTCTGCATCGCTTCGAGGATGCCCAGCGTATCGCCGACAAGATAGCCGCCAGCATGAGCCTGCCTATCCGCCTGCCGGACGGCCAGTGCGTCGTTACCTCGTTGAGCGTAGGCATCGCAGTGTTTCCCGATGACGGCCGTACCCCGGCCGAGTTGCTCAATGCCGCCGATGCGGCGATGTACCAGGCCAAGCGTCACACCCGTGACGGGCCCCAGTCGGCAGAGGCGGAGTTCTCTGCGTCCAGCGCAAAAACAGGAGCTGAACCGTGATTCACCTGACTCGATACCTTCGCTTGCACCTGGCCTGTCTGGCCCTGGCCCTTTTCGCCCTCGGCGGCTGCCAGACCCCGCCGCCCAAGGGCCTGACCCCCGAGCAGATAGCCGTGCTCAAACAGGAGGGGTTCACCCCCACCGACGAGGGCTGGACCTTCGGCCTGTCCGGCAAGGTGCTGTTCGGCAGCGACCTGGATGCACTCAACACCCAGAGCCGCGAGATCGTCGAGCGTATCGGCAAGGCGCTGCTGTCGGTGCACATCGAGCGGGTGCGGGTGGATGGCCATACCGATTCATCCGGCAAGGCCAGCTACAACGAACAGCTGTCGGCGCGCAGGGCGGCCAGTGTGGCCAGGGTGCTGGTGGGCGTGGGCATGCGCCCGGAGAACGTCGAGACCCGCGGCCTTGGCAGCCGCGAGCCGGTGGCCAGCAACGACACCGCCGCCGGGCGCACCGAAAACCGCCGCGTGGCGATCGTGGTCGCCTCCGACTAGTCGGCAAAACTCATCGTGTGCGACTCGCCCATCAGCAGGGGCGCGTTGCGCTCGGTCACGTCGCGGATGTAGTCCCACAGCAGCGTGATGCGCTTGAGCTTGCGCAGGTCCTCCCGGCAGTACATCCAGAACTGCCGGGTAATCTCCACTTCCCCCGGCAGCACCGGCACCAGCCGCGGGTCCTGTGCGGCCAGAAAACACGGCAGGATGGCCAGCCCGCGACCCTGCTGGGCCGCCACGTACTGGGCGATCACGCTGGTGCTGCGCAGGTGTGCGGTAGCGGTGGGCAGCAGGTTGGCCAGGTACAGCAGCTCGGAGCTGAATGCCAGGTCGTCCACGTAGCTGATGAACGGGTGCCGGGCCAGGTCGCTGCTGCGCAGGATCGGCTCGTGGTTGTCCAGGTAGTCGCGGGTGGCGTACAGGCGCAGGCGGTAGTCGCACAGCTTGCAGCACACATAGGGTCCGTGTTCCGGGCGCTCCAGCGCGATCACGATGTCGGCCTCGCGTTTGGACAGGCTGATGAAGTGCGGCAGCGGCAGGATATCCACCGAGATCGCCGGGTAGGCATCGACGAAGTGGCTCAACTGCGGGGTGATGAAGAAGCTGCCAAAGCCTTCGGTGCAGCCCATGCGCACATGCCCCGACAGCGCCACGCCCGAGCCGGACACCTGCTCGCAGGCCATGTGCAGGGTGCTCTCGATGGCCTCGGCATAGCTGAGCAGGCGCTGCCCCTCGGCGGTGAGCACGAAGCCGCTGGTGCGCGACTTTTCGAACAGCAACGTGCCCAGCGCCACCTCCAGCGAACTGATGCGCCGCGACACCGTGGTGTAGTCCACGCCCAGGCGCTTGGCCGCGCTGCTGGCCTTGCGCGTGCGCGCCACTTCGAGGAAGAACTTGAGGTCGTCCCAGTTCAGCGACCCCAGGGATGTGATGTTTTTTTGCATGTTGGTCCGGCTTTTATGTGCGTTCTTATTAGAAGTTTGCACATCTATACTCCAATTCAGCCCAGGACCCAAGCACCGTCGCGGCTGCCGCGTCGGCGTTTCTCTCCCTAACAATAAATCCAGGAGAACCCCTCATGAACGCATCCCTCACGCCCGGCCAGACCAAGGTCGACAGCGTCAAGCTGCTGATCGACGGCCAGTGGGTCGAGTCGAAAACCACCGAATGGCGCGACGTGGTCAACCCGGCCACCCAGCAGGTGCTGGCCCGCGTACCCTTTGCCACCGCCGAAGAAGTCGATGCCGCCATCGCTGCCGGCCAGCGTGCGTTCAAGACCTGGCGCGACACCCCGATCGGCGCGCGCATGCGCATCATGCTCAAGCTGCAGGCGCTGATCCGCGAACACTCCAAGCGCATCGCCGTGACCCTGAGCGCCGAGCAGGGCAAGACCATCGCCGACGCCGAAGGCGACATCTTCCGCGGCCTTGAAGTGGTCGAGCATGCGTGCTCCATCGGCACCCTGCAGATGGGCGAGTTCGCCGAGAACGTGGCCGGCGGCGTCGATACCTACACCCTGCGCCAGCCCATCGGCGTGTGCGCCGGCATCACCCCGTTCAACTTCCCGGCAATGATTCCGCTGTGGATGTTCCCGATGGCCATCGTGTGCGGCAACACCTTCGTGCTCAAGCCGTCCGAGCAGGACCCGCTGTCGACCATGATGCTGGTGGAGCTGGCGCTGGAAGCCGGTGTGCCGGCCGGCGTGCTCAACGTGGTGCACGGCGGCAAGCAGGTGGTGGATGCGCTGTGCACCCATACCGACATCAAGGCGATCTCGTTCGTCGGCTCCACCGAGGTCGGTACCCACGTGTACAACCTGGCCGGCCAGCACGGCAAGCGCGTGCAGTCGATGATGGGCGCCAAGAACCACGCCGTGGTGCTGCCCGACGCCAACCGCACGCAAACCCTCAATGCCCTGGTAGGTGCCGGTTTCGGCGCTGCCGGCCAACGCTGCATGGCCACCTCGGTGGCGGTGCTGGTGGGCAAGGCCCGCGAATGGCTGCCGGAGCTCAAGGCCCTGGCCGCCAAGCTCAAGGTCAACGCCGGCAGCGAGCCTGGCACCGATGTGGGCCCGCTGATCTCCAAGCGCGCCAAGGAGCGTGTGCTGGGCCTGATCGAAAGCGGCATCAAGGAAGGCGCCACCCTCGAACTCGATGGCCGCGACGTGCAGGTGCCCGGCTACGAGCAGGGCAACTTCGTCGGCCCCACGCTGTTCTCCGGCGTGACCACCGACATGCAGATCTACACCCAGGAAATCTTCGGCCCGGTGCTTGTGGTGCTGGAGGTCGACACCCTCGACGAGGCCATCGCGCTGGTCAACCGCAACCCGTTCGGCAACGGCACCGGCCTGTTCACCCAGAGCGGCGCCGCGGCGCGCAAGTTCCAGAGCGAGATCGACGTGGGCCAGGTGGGCATCAACATTCCGATCCCGGTGCCGGTACCGTTCTTCAGTTTCACCGGTTCGCGCGGCTCCAAGCTGGGTGACCTGGGCCCCTACGGCAAGCAAGTGGTGCAGTTCTACACCCAGACCAAGACCGTCACCGCGCGCTGGTTCGACGACGACAGCGTCAACGATGGCGTGAACACCACCATCAGCCTGCGTTAAGGAGTCGACCATGCGTATTGCATTCATCGGGCTGGGCAACATGGGCGCGCCGATGGCGCGCAACCTGATCAAGGCCGGCCATCAGCTCAGTCTGTTCGACCTGAACAAGGAGGTACTGGCAGAACTGGCCGAACTCGGCGGGCAGATCAGTGCCTCGCCCAAGGACGCGGCCAGCGCCAGCGAGCTGGTCATCACCATGCTGCCGGCCGCTGCCCATGTGCGCAGCGTGTACCTCAACGAAGACGGCGTGCTGGCCGGCGTGCGCGCCGGTACCCCGGTAGTGGACTGCAGCACCATCGACCCGCAGACCGTGCGTGCGGTGCATGCAGCGGCGGCCAGGCAGGGTGTGGACCTGGCCGATGCACCGGTGTCGGGCGGCACCGGCGGCGCGGCGGCGGGTACCCTGACCTTCATGGTCGGCGCCAGTGAGGCGCTGTTCGCCACCTTGCAGCCGGTGCTGGCGCAGATGGGGCGCAACATCGTGCACTGCGGCGAGGTGGGTACCGGGCAGATCGCCAAGATCTGCAACAACCTGCTGCTGGGCATCTCGATGATCGGCGTGTCCGAGGCCATGGCCCTGGGCAATGCCCTGGGCATCGACACCAAGGTGCTGGCCGGCATCATCAACAGCTCCACCGGGCGTTGCTGGAGTTCGGACACCTACAACCCGTGGCCGGGCATCGTCGAGACGGCGCCGGCATCACGCGGGTACACCGGTGGCTTTGGTGCGGAGCTGATGCTCAAGGACCTGGGGCTGGCCACCGAGGCGGCGCG
Organism: Pseudomonas palmensis; assembly: GCF_049942755.1. Taxonomy (NCBI): domain Bacteria; kingdom Pseudomonadati; phylum Pseudomonadota; class Gammaproteobacteria; order Pseudomonadales; family Pseudomonadaceae; genus Pseudomonas; species Pseudomonas palmensis. Next base: position 1,515,608 of record NZ_CP187958.1, on the reverse strand, counting down.
TCAGGCGCACCAGCCGGTGATTCTGGGCGCGGTGGCGCAGCAGCTGTACCAGGCGATGAGCCTGCGCGGGGAGGGTGGCAAGGACTTCTCGGCGATCATCGAGGGCTACCGCAAGCCCGAGTAGAAAGCATCGCGGGTCAAGCCCGCTCCCACAGGGACTGTGCTGTACCTGTGGGAGCGGGCTTGACCCGCGATCGAGTGCGCAGCACTCGCCTGGCCCTCAAGCCCACCAGTAACGTACAAAGTGAAAGAACACCGGCGCCGCGAAACATACCGAATCCATGCGGTCCAGCATGCCGCCGTGCCCCTCGATCATGTGCCCCCAGTCCTTCACCCCGCGGTCACGCTTGATCGCCGACATCACCAGCCCGCCAAAGAAGCCCATGACGTTCACGGTCAGCGCCATCAGCGCCGCCTGCCAGAAGGTGAACGGGGTGATCCAGAACAGCGTCGCGCCGATCAGCGTGGCCAGTGCCACACCGCCCAGCAACCCCTCCAGCGTCTTGGACGGCGACAGCCGCGGCGCCACCTTGCGCTTGCCGAACAGCTTGCCGCACACGTACTGCAGTACATCGGAAATCTGCACCACCAGAATCAGCCAGGCGATCAACAGCAGGTTGCGCCCCTCGAACCCGGGGATATCCAGCGTCATCAGGGCCGGTACCGACGACAGGCAGTACACCGCGATCATCAGCCCCCACTGCACCTTCGAGGCCCGCTCCAGAAAGCGCGTGGTATCGCCGCCGAAACTGGCCAGGATCGGCAGCAGCAAGAACAGGTACACCGGGATGAAGATACTGAACAACCCGTACCAGTCCATCGCGATCAGCAGGTACTGCACCGGCAGCGCCACATAGAACGCCGCCACCAGTGCCGGGTAGTCGCCACGCCGGGTGGGCGTGAGGGTGAGGAACTCGCGCAGCGCATAGAACGACACGCAATAGAACAGCAGGATGACCCCCAGCTTGCCGAACACGAAGGCCAGGCCGATCACCAGCACCATCACCCACCAGGCATTGATGCGCGCATTGAGGTTGTCGATGACCGCGTGCGGGGCCGGGCCCGCGCGCCATTTGAGCAGGCGCCCGATCAGGCTGGCGAGCAGCAGCAGGCCACCGATACCGGCAAACAGCAGAAGTGTGTTGTGGTCCATCTCAGGATTCCTTGGGGGCCAGGGCCAGCAGGGCAAGGCGTGCCCGTTCCAGAAACGCGTGCTTGCTGTCATCGGGCAAGCGTTGCAGCGGCTCGCCGAAGCTCAGGGTGCACAGCAGCGGCAGGGGCAGGGCACGGCCCTTGGGCATCACCCGGTTGAGGTTGGCGATCCACACCGGGATCAGCTCCACCTCGGGGTGGGCACTGGCCAGATGGAACAGCCCGCTCTTGAACGCCAGCAAGGGCTCGTCGCCCAGGTTGCGCGTGCCTTCGGGGAAGAAGATCAGCGAGTCGCCCTGCTCCAGCGCCGCATGGATCGGCTGCAAGGGGTCGCTCTGAGCCTCGCTGTGCTGGCGGTCGATCAGCACGCCGTTGAACACCCGGTTGATCAGAAATTGGCGAATGCCCGGTTTTTGCCAGTAATCGGCCCCGGCCACCGGGCGGGTGTGCCGGCGCAGTTCCTGGGGCAGCGAGGCCCAGATCAGCACGAAGTCCCCGTGGCTGCTGTGGTTGGCGTAGTACAGGCGTTGCACCGGCTGCGGTGTACAGCCCAGCCACAGGGCGCGGGCGCCCGTGATCAGGCGGGCCACCGAGGTGATGCCGAAGGCGGTGAGGGCGGCTAGCATGACGAGGTCCTTATCCGACGAGAGAAAGCCAGGGCAGGCACAGGATGCCGGCAATCGCCAGCAGTACCTGCACGCCAAGGCACAGCAGTTGCTGGCGCATCAGGCGCAGTGCGGCCCGGCTGCGCGCCTGCCAGTCGCGGTCGTCGACCGGGGCGGGCTTGAGGCCCAGGTCGAACAGCGCCTGGTCCAGCGCGCGGGTAGTTGGCGACAAGGTTGCGGCCTGGGTGGCCAGGTGCGCGAACAGCTCGGCGTCCAGCGCAACCCGCATGCCCCAGTATTTTTGCAGCAGGCCGGCTGCCAGCAGCAGTACGCACAACAGGGCGCCGATCACAGGGGCCGGCGCGCCGGCAAGTGGCGCCAGGCCATAGGCCAGCGCCAGCAGGCTGATGCCGTCCGACAGGCGTTCCACCTGGCGCCCGCGCCGCAACAGGCTGGCCACCAGCGCCAGGTGGGTCTGGCTACTCACAGGCCGCCCCCCGCCGGCAGGCTGTCGATCACCTGGCGGTGCGCCGGGTGCAGCACGACCCCTGGGCGGGCCTGGGCGATCAGTTGCTGGGCCTGCTGCGCGTTCTGGCAGCGCCCGCCGAGTACCAGCCAGGCGGCCACGGCGCAGGCACTGCGCGAGTAACCCAGGGCGCAGCACACCAGTAGCGGGCCCTGCTGGCGCAGTCGCTCGATGGCCTGGGCCGCCTCGCGGCAACGTTCGGCACTGGGCACCACCAGGTCCAGGCAGGGCAGGCTGCAATAGGCCTGGCCCGGCGTGTGTGCCGCCGGCAGTTCTGCACACAGGTCGACCACCGCGGCAAACGATGCCGCCTGACCTCGTGCAGGCACCCGCCCCAGGTACACCCCCTCGCACACCTCGTCGGCCTGTGGATGGCGGCGCGTCCACCAACGCGAATTGAGCCAGGCGCCGATCAGGTACGGCGCCAGCAGCCAGCGCGCGGCATACGACAACTGGCCGCTCGGGCCTTTCTGAAAGCCCTCGGCGCCCAACACGGCATAGTTGAGCGCCACCATCAGCAGTGCGAGGGCGGGCCACAACAGCAACAGGGCGATACCGCCGGCATACAGCGCCAGCCCACCCAGCACGGCGCTGCCCAGCGCGTAGTACGCGGCCAGGCGCCAGCGCCGGCGGTCACGGGTCGGCTGCAGGCTGCCCAGTACCGGCCGGCCCTCCACGGGCCACAGCCATACACACAGCGCGCCTGCCACTGCGCCACTGGGCACGTCGATGAAGTGGTGCTGCCAGGTGGTCAGCACCGACAAACCGATCAACCCCATCCAGCCATGCAGCAGCCAGCGCATCAGCCGCCCACGGGTGTGCCGGGCGAACATCGCCCAGATGATCACCAACAGCGCGATGTGCAGCGAAGGGGCCTGGTTGAACGGCTTGTCGAAGCCCATCAGCACATCGAACAGCCAGCCGAACACACCCTGCAGTTCAGGGCGCTCGAAGGTGAAGCGCAGCGGCCACAGCAGAAAGCCGGCGATGCAGATCAACTGTGCGCTCAGCAGGCGCAAGGCATGCCGGTCCATCTCCAGGCGGCTGAGCGGCAGCAGGAAGGACAACCCGTACAGCAGGTCGATGGACCAGTACGGCAGGATGGTCCACGGCCACAGCGGGATGCTGCTTTCCCAGGCGAACACCAGGCTGCCGACGTCGCTGCGCCCGGCGGTGAAGGTGTTGCTCAGGCCATAGCTCAAGAAGAACAGCGGCCCGAGCAACAGTAGCCAGAGCACGCCGCGCCGGATCAGGCCCGGCTCGCGCACTGTGCTCATTCAGCAACTCGCTGGGCCAGGCTGACGCTGAAGATGCCCCACTCGTCGATGCGCTGGCACACCTTGCGAAAGCCTGCCGCTTCCACCAGCTGGTCCATCTCCACCTGGCTGCGCCGACGCATCACCCAGGCCTGACCGGCGCGGTGGCTGGTCAGGGCGCGGGCGATCATCTCCAGCTGCGGGTGCCACGGCTGGCCGGTGTATACCAGGTAGCCGCCCGGCGCCACGGCCTGGGCCAGGCCGCCCAGCGAGTCGCCGACCATCTGGTTGCTGGCGAACAGTTCATACAGCCCCGATACCACCGCCAGGCTCGGACGCGGTTCAAGGGTGGCCAGGCTCTGCGCATCGAAGGCATCGCCCTGCACGAAGCGGGCGATGTCGGCCAGGCCTTTGTGTTCGATCAGCGCCGTGCCTTCGCGCACGTTGAGCTCGCTGTAGTCGCGCAGCAGGATCGAATCCGGGCGCTGCTCCAGGCCCTGCAGGGCTTCGAGAATGTAGCGGCCATGGCCGGCGGCGATGTCGACGATATGCACCGGTGCGCCTTGTTCGCGCAGGCGCTCGATGGCCAGGCGCAACAGCTCTTCCACATGCAGCTTGCGCTGGCGGATGCCCTTCCAGCCGATGGCGTCGAGGTAGTTGCGGTCGATCATGCGGCCCAGCTTGCCCTTGCCGGTGGCCTGGTTGCGGTAGACGTAGTCCAGCGTGCTGCCCGAATCGAAACCGGTGTCGAAGCCCAGCTTGACCCCGCTCGACAGGCCCTTGCCCAGGCGCAGGCCGGCGCGGGTTGCGCGCCAGTACAGGTCGGCCGGCGAGTTGCGTGGCAGCGGCGCGGCCAGGCTTTCGGCCTCGGCGCAGCTGGCGCCGAGCTGGTCGGCATCGAGCAGCGACGGGCGCTGGGGCGCCACGCTGAAGCAGTGCTCCACGAAGCGCCGGATACGCGCCAGCGCATGCCCGCGATCACGCTCGCCGAGGGTGTCGTGGAAGAAGCCGGGCAGCACGTGCTTTTCCTTGTGTACGCTGCCCAGGCGCTCGAAGAACTGCTCCTGCGGCTGGCGCTTGACCACGAAGTCGGCGCCGGAAATCAGCAATTGGGTCGGCACCTGGATCGCCTGGGCATCGGCCACAACGCGATCGGCAGCTTCGTACAGCCCCAGCAGCATGTTCACCGAAATCGGCCGGCTGATCAGCGGGTCGTTTTCATACGAGGCGATGCGCTCGGGGTCGTGGCTGAGCAGGCGCGGCTTGACGTAGCTGTTGACGAAGAAGTTGCCGCGCCAGGCGCGCATCAGCTTGAGCCCCGGGCGGGCGAACGGCACGTACAGCTTGACCTTGAAGGCCGGCGAGGCGAGCACCAGGCAGCGCACCTTCGGCGCATAGTCATGCGCCCAGGTTGCGATCAGCACGGCGCCGACACTTTGCGCCAGCACCGCCATGTCCTGTTCGTCGATGGCATGCTCGCGGGCGATGTGCTCGATGAAGGTCTGCACATCGCGCACGCTGCACGCGAAGCTCGGGCTGTCGCCACGGGCCCCGGGCGACTCGCCATGGCCACGGGCGTCCCAGGCGAAGAAGTCATGGCCGGGCAGGTCGAGTTCATCCACCAGGTGGGCCATGCGCCCGCCGTGTTCGTGGCCACGGTGGAACAGCACCACGGCGCGGCGCGGCTGGCCGGGCTGGCGGTTGGCCGGCCAGTGGCGGTAATGCAGCTCTACGCCGTCATGGGTGGTGAAATGCAGGGATTGCGCGGTGCGCATGGCAAATATCCTTATCTGGCTCGGAGGGCTTCAGCGGGGTTGCGCCAGGCCTCGGCTCACCCGGTTGTAGAGGGTATGAAGCGACAGCAGCAGCACCACCAGCAACACGCCGTTGAGCCACGCTGCGCTCAGCAGGCCGGTGGCCACGCCGGCACCGAGCACACCGAACACGAAGGCACGGTCGCTCTTGCCCATCGGGCCGTCATAACGGCGTTCGGCGCCTACCAGGGGGCCCATCACCCCGGCGTATTCGCTCACCAGCGCGGCCAGCACCACAATCACCACCAGCGCCGGCGACACGCCCGGCAGCAGGGCGAAGGGCAGGTACAGTGCGCTGTCGGCGACCACGTCGCACAGCTCGTTGAGGTAGGCACCCAGGCGTGACTGCTGGCCGAATTCCCGGGCGAGCATGCCGTCGATGGCATTGAGCGCCATGCGCAGCAGCATCCAGGCCGGCACCAGGGCGAACAGCCAGGTGATGTGCGGTGCGGCGGCCAGCAGCAGGCCGAGCGCCACGCTGACCGCCGCGGCGGCGACCGTCACCTGGTTGGCAGTTATGCCGCGCTCGTACAGACGCTTGACCATAGGGCGCAGTAGCGCCTGGAAGCGCGGTTTCAACTGGTAGATCGACGGCACGGAAAACTCCCTTTACGGCTCGTAGGCACGGCATTGTCTTGTTACATAGCGGTGCGCGAAGGCGATTGTGGGTGGATTGTCCCTGCCGGGGCAATAGCGCCTGCCCACAAGCTTTGCAGAAGTGTGCGCGTGTGCCCGGGAAGCGCCGAAAAATTGCGGCTGCACAGGCGCAGCTGGCGTTGTGCCCAGGGTTCGTCCAGCGCCAGGCTGTGCAGCGCCAGCACCCCTTGCCAGCGTTGCACGGCAGCCTGCGGCACGATGCCCAGGCCTGCGCCATGGGCCACCATGCGGATCACCCCGTCGAAGCCTTCGGCACGTACCCGCACCTGCAGCCGGCGCCCCAGGTGCAGGGCCTGTTCCTCCAGGTACAGGGCCAGGGCGCTGTCTGCCTGCAGCCCGACATGGCCATGTTCAAGGGTGTCGGCAAAGCGCAGGTGCGGGTGGCTGGCCAGCGGGTGATCCGGCGCCATGATCAGCACCAGCGGGTCGTCGCGAAACGCCACGCTCTGCAGGTGCTCGCTGGCCACGGCATTGGAGATGATGCCCAGGTCGGCCTCGCCCTGGGTGATCGTCTGCACGATACGCAGGCTGGGCAATTCGACCACGTCCACGTCGATGGCCGGGTGGCGGGCCAGAAACGTCGCCAGCAGTTCGGGCAGGTACTCGGTCAGCGCCGCGGTGTTGCACAGCAGCCGCACCTGGCCCTGCAACCCCTGGGCATACTGGCCCAGGTCGAATTGCAGCCGCTGCACCTGCTGGCCGATCTGGCGCGCATGGTTGACCAGGGCCTGGCCGGCGGCCGTGGGTTGCACGCCGCGCCGGTTGCGCTGCAGCAGCGGTACGCCCAGCGAGCTTTCCATGGCGCGAATGCGCGCGCTGGCCGCCGGCAGCGACAGGTGGCTGCGCTGGGCGCCGGCGGTGATGTTGCCGCACTCCACGGTGTGCAGAAACAGTCGTAGGTCAATCAGATCGAAATGCATGAGCCTCTGCCTGGGCAATAGTCTGGCTCAGTATATGGCAACTGTTCAGGGACGTGCGGGCAGGGCAGCATGGGCCCATGACTACTTTGTTCGGCTTCTATCAGGCTATCGGCCCGGCGCTGTCGCTGCTGGTTGTGCTTACCTTCGTGCTGGCAGGCACGGTCAAGGGCGTGATCGGCCTGGGCCTGCCCACCGTGGCCATGGGGTTGCTGGGGCTGGCTATGTCACCGGCGCAGGCTGCCGCGCTGCTGATCGTGCCGTCGACGGTCACCAACCTTTGGCAGCTGGCGGCGGGTGGCCACTTGCGTGCGTTGCTGCGCAGGCTCTGGCCGATGCAACTGATGATCTTCATCGGCACCTTGCTGGGCAGTGTCTGGCTGGGCATCGACAGTGGCGCGTGGGCGGCGCACGCATTGGGCGTGGCGTTGCTGGTGTATGCACTGTACGGCCTGTGCCACCCAGGCCTGCACCTGGCCCCCCGCCACGAGCGCTGGCTGGGCCCGCTGTGCGGGTTGGTGACGGGCATCATCACCGCCGCCACCGGGGTGTTCGTGATACCGGCCGTACCGTACCTGCAGGCCCTGGGCCTGCACCGTGAACAGATGGTGCAGGCGCTGGGCCTGTCGTTCACCGTCTCGACCCTGGCGCTGGCCGTGGGCCTTGCCGGGCAGGGCGCACTGGGCGGCGAGGCGCTGGGGGCCTCGCTGGTGGTGCTGATACCGGCATTGCTGGGCATGTGGCTGGGCCAGTGCCTGCGTCAGCGCATCAGTGCCGTGCTGTTCAAACGCTGCTTTTTCATCGGCCTGGCGCTGCTGGGCGCCCATCTGGCGCTCAACGGCTAGCCGAGGACGGGCTGAGCATCTCGATCAACTGGATGTCGAAGTCGCGCTCAAGGTATTCCATGCGCCGCTCGGCAAACTGCTGCATGTGCGGCAGCGCCGAATGCACATCCAGTGCGGCCTTGCTGGCCCAGATTTCGTAGAACACGAACAGGCTTGGGTCCTGCCGGTCGCGCAGCATGTGGTACTCGATGCAGCCGGGCTCGGCACGGCTGGGTTCTACATAGCTGCGAAACAGCGCCTCGAACTCCTCGGCTTTTTCGGGGCGGGTCTTGGCTTTGAGGATGAAACCGTAGGGTTCGCTCATGGGGAGGCTCCTGTAAAAAGTGAGCCAATCTTATTTCAACAATAAGCGCTCAATTCGTGCTTTTTGGTCAAAAGCGTTTTGCCCGCGCGAGGGTATTTCCGCTGCGCTGAACTGATTAATCTGCCGCCATCACATTCACCGGGCCGCCCCTTCTGTTGGCCGCCCCGAACACACATGAGGCAGATGATGAAGAAGATCCTGTTGCTCAACGGCGGCAAGCAGTTCGCCCACTCCGATGGCCGCCTGAACGAGACCCTGCACGAGGCCGCGCTGGCGTTTCTCGACCGCGCCGGTTTCGACGTCAGGAGCACCTACATCGATGGCGGCTACGACGTTGCCGAAGAAGTGCAGAAGTACCTCTGGGCCGACGTGGTCATCTACCAGATGCCCGGTTGGTGGATGGGCGCGCCGTGGACCGTCAAGCAGTACCTGGACGAAGTGTTCACCGCCGGCCACGGCAGCCTCTACGCCAGCGACGGGCGCACCCGCTCCGATGCGTCGAGCAAGTACGGCAGCGGCGGCCTGATCCAGGGCAAGCAGTACATGCTGTCGCTGACCTGGAACGCACCGCAGGAAGCGTTCGACGATCCGGCGCAGTTTTTCGAAGGCAAGGGCGTGGACGCGGTGTACTTCCCGTTCCACAAGGCCAACCAGTTCCTGGGCATGAGCGGTCTGCCGACCTACCTGGCCACCGACGTGATGAAGAACCCCAACGTCGAGGCTGCCGTGGCCGGCTACGAGCAGCACCTGGCCCGGGTTTTCCACACTGGCGCCTGATGAAGGGTTGCGCGGGCAACGCCAAGCGGCTATCTATCACGGCTGAACGCCACACCAGGGAACAGCCGTGAAAGCCAGGTCCGATGAATTGCAGATGTTCGTCTCGGTCATCGAGTGCGGCTCTATTTCCGCCGCCGCCGAACAGGGCGGGCAGACCCCGTCGGCCATCAGCCGCAGCCTGTCGCGGCTGGAGGCCAAGCTGGGCACCACGCTGATCAACCGCACCACGCGGCGCATGGACCTCACCGAAGAGGGGCGGTTTTTCTTCGAGCGTGCCAAGGCCATCCTGCAACAGATGGACGAACTCGAAGAGCGCCTGAGCCTGCACCGCCAGACCCCGTCCGGGCGCCTGCGCATCAATGCGGCGGCGCCGTTCATGCTGCATGCCATCGTGCCCTGGGTGGGGGAGTTCCGCCAGCTGTACCCGGATATCCAGCTGGAGCTCAACACCGACGACCTGATCATCGACCTGCTCGAACAGAGCACCGATATCGCCATCCGCATCGGCGAGCTGGCCGACTCCAGCCTGCACGCCCGCTCGCTGGGGTGCAGCCCGCTGCATGTGCTGGCCAGCCCCGCGTACCTTGCGCGGCGCGGTACGCCACGGCATGTGGAGGAACTGGCCGGGCATTCGCTGCTGGGCTTCACCCAGACCGAAACCCTCAATCACTGGCCGCTGCGCCACACCGAAGGCGACCGCCTGGCGATCCGCCCCGACCTGTGCGCCTCCAGCGGCGAAACCCTGCGCCACCTGGCGCTGGCCGGCGAAGGCATCGCCTGCCTGTCGCACTTCATGACCCACGAAGACCTCCAGGCCGGCCGCCTGCAACTGGTGCTAGCCGAGGCCAACAGCGGCTATCGCCAGCCGATCAACGCGGTGTACTACCGCAACTCGCAACTGGCCCTGCGTATCCAGTGCTTTCTGGATTTCATCCAGCACAAGCTGTCGATCTACGCCTGCTGAAAACCGCAGGCGGCATTTGAAAAATCCCTGGGCATGCGCCTTAATGGTTGTTCGATAAAAACAACACCAAGGAAACCCGCATGCGCACTCTGATGTTTCGAACGCTGACCTTGAGCGCTGCGATCGTCGCCAGCTCATCAGCCTATGCCGTGACGCTGGACGGCGGCGCGGTGGCCGCGCCCGATCAATATGGTGCACAGGTCGCCGCCGACATCCTCAAGAAGGGCGGCAACGCAGTGGACGCCGCGGTGGCCACTGCCTTCACCCTGGCCGTTACCTACCCCGAGGCCGGCAACATCGGCGGCGGCGGTTTCATGACCCTGTACATGGATGGCAAACCCTACTTCCTCGACTACCGTGAAGTGGCGCCCAAGGCGGCCAGCCGCAACATGTACCTGGACGACAAAGGCGAGATCATCGAGAACCTCAGCCTGGTGGGCGCCCGGGCCGCCGGGGTGCCGGGCACGGTGATGGGCCTGTGGGAGGCGCACCAGAAGTTCGGCAAGCTGCCCTGGGCCGAGCTGCTGACCCCGGCGGTGGGCTACGCGAAGAACGGCTTCAAGATCGCCGCCAAGCAGTACCAGTACCGCGAAGATGCCCAGGGGCTGTTCAAGGACAGCACCAACTTCAACGACTATTTCGGCAGCATGAAGGTGGGCGAGACCTTCAGGCAGCCCGAGCTGGCGCAGACCCTGGAGCGCATTGCCGACAAGGGTGTGAGCGAGTTCTACCAGGGCAAGACCGCCGACCTGCTGGTGGCGCAGATGCAGGCCGACAAGGGCCTGGTCAGCAAGGAAGACCTCAAGGACTACAAGGCCGTGTGGCGTGAGCCGATGGGCATCGAATGGCGTGGCAACGTGGTCTACACCGCGCCGCTGCCCAGCTCGGGCGGCATCGCGCTGGCGCAGTTGCTGGGCATCAAGGAAAACCGCGCAGCCGACTTCAAGGGTGTCGAGCTGAACTCGGCACGCTACATCCACCTGCTTTCGGAAATCGAGAAGCGTGTGTTCGCCGACCGTGCCGACTACCTGGGCGACCCGGCGTTTTCCAAGGTGCCGGTGGCGCAGCTGATCGCCAAGGACTACCTGGCCAAGCGCGCGCAAGAGGTCAACCCGACCGCCATCTCCGACACCGCCAAGGTGCGCCCGGGGCTGGAGCCGCACCAGACCACGCACTTCTCCATCGTCGACAAGCAGGGCAACGCGGTCAGCAACACCTACACCCTGAACTGGGACTACGGCAGCGGCGTGGTGGTGAAGGGCGCGGGCTTCCTGCTCAATGACGAGATGGACGACTTCAGTGCCAAGCCGGGTGTGGCGAACGCCTTCGGTGTGGTCGGTGGCGATGCCAATGCCATCGAGCCGGGCAAGCGCATGCTGTCGTCGATGGCCCCGAGCCTGGTGACCCGCGATGGCAAGGTCACGCTGGTGCTGGGTACGCCGGGTGGCTCGCGGATCTTCACCTCGATCTTCCAGGTGCTCAACAACCTGTACGACTACAACCTGCCGCTGGAGAAGGCGGTGGCGGCGCAGCGTGTGCACCACCAGTTGCTGCCCAAGGACACTATCTACTACGACGCCTATGCGCCGCTCGATGGCAAGGTGGCCGAGGAACTGAAGAAGATGGGCTACACCCTGGAGGACCAGGGCTGGGAGATGGGCGATATCCAGGCGATCCGGGTGACGGGTTCGGCGCTGGAAACCGCGTCTGACCCGCGTGGACGCGGGGTGGGGCAGGTCGTCAAGTAAGGGCTGACAGCATCGCGGGCCAAGTCCGCTCCCACAAGGTTTCGCTGAACCTGGTGGGAGCGGGCTTGACCCGCGATGGTTACGCCGTCCGATGCGGTCAGACGCGGAAGTGGCTGACCAGCATCTGCAACTGATTGCCCAGGCGCGCCAGCTCGACGCTGGATGCCGCCGTCTCCTGGCTCGCCGCCGCCGTCTGCTCCGACACATCACGCACGTTCAGGATGCTGCGGCTGATCTCTTCGGCCACCGCGCTCTGCTGCTCGGCCGCCGCAGCGATCTGCTGGTTCATCGACTGGATGTTAGACACCACGCGGGTGATGTTCTCCAGCGAGGCACCCGCCTTGCGCGTCAGCTCCACGCTGCTGTCGGTCAGGCTGCGGCTGCCATGCATCACGTTGGCCACCTGCTGGGTGCCGCTTTGCAGGCCCGCCACCAGCACCTCGATTTCCTCGGTGGACTTCTGGGTGCGCTGCGCCAGGCCGCGCACTTCATCGGCCACCACGGCAAAACCACGCCCGGCTTCACCCGCCCGTGCCGCTTCGATCGCGGCGTTGAGCGCCAGCAGGTTGGTCTGTTCGGCCACCGACTTGATCACGTCCATCACGCTGCCGATCTTCTGGCTTTCCTGCTGCAACTGGCCCATGGCCTCGGTGGAACGGTTGACCTCGACCGCCAGGCGCTCGATCTGCGCGATGGCCTGGGCCACCACCTGGTCACCGGCGCGGGCCTGGCCGTCGGCGTCGGTGGCGGCCTCGGACGCCTGCTCGGCATTGCGCGCCACTTCCTGCACGGTGGCCGCCATTTCGTGCATGGCGGTGGCCACCTGGTCGGTCTCGACCTTCTGGCTGTTGACCCCGGCGTTGGTCTGCTCGGTGACCGCCGACAGCTCTTCGGCCGCGCTGGCGATCTGGGTCACGCCGTCACGGATGCCGCCGATCAGGTCGCGCAGGGTTTCGCCCATGCGCTGGATGCCTTGTTGCAGCACGCCCAGTTCGTCACGGCGGGTGACGCGCAGGGTGTGGGTCAGGTCGCCGGTGGCGATCTTCTCCACCACTTCCAGGGTTTCGCGCAGCGGGCGGGTGATCTGGCGGGTGATGATGATCGCCGCCAGCACGCCGAACAGCAGCGCCGCCAGGGTGCTTGCCAGTTGCCAGGTACGCGCCTGGGCACTTTCGAGGTCGCGACGTTGCAGCTGGATGGCGTACAGCTCATCGCTCAGGCGCACGATGTCGTAGCCCTGGGTGGTCATTTCCTTGCGCGCCTCGCCGATCGCCGTGTTGGCGGCCTTGAAGCTGCGCACCGCTTCGGCGTAGTGCAGGGTGGCGGCCTCGAGCGGTCGGGCACGAGCATCGGTGGCGGCCAGCTGGCGGGTTTCGGCCAGGGTGGCGTCGAGCTGGCGGGCGGCGACCTGTTCGGTTTCCGGGGTGAGGTCGGCGATGTAGCCGCGCACCTCGAAGCGGGCCAGCAGCAGGTGCTGGCGTACGGTGGTCAGGCGCTTGAGATGTTCCAGGCGCTCGCTGTCACTCTGGCCAGAGGACAGGCTGTCGGCCAGCAGGGTTTCCATCAGGGCACCGGCCTCATTGGCGGTAACGCCCATGCTGCGGCGCGCTTCGCCACCCTGCTTGTAGGCGCTGCGCATCTTGGCCAGGGACACCTCGTAGGCGGCGACCACCTGCGCCTGTTCGCGCAGCAGCTTGACGTTCTCCGGGCTCTTGAAGGTGTTCAGCAGGTTCTGCTGGCGGGCCTTGAAGGTATCCAGCTTGGCCTGGACATTCTGCGCGAGCTTGTCGTCACCGTCGGCAATCATGTACTGCAGGCGGGCGATGCGCAGTTCGGTGAGCTCGTTGTTGAGCTGGGTGATGTCGCTCATCCAGTTGCTGCGGTCGATCAGACCGCCCAGGCTGGTCCAGCCGGTCAGGGCCAACAGGCCGGTCAGCAGCAGCACCAGGCCGAAGCCCAGGGCGAGTTTCAGGTTGACGCTGATATTGGCAAACCAGCTGTTCATGCGATCCCTCCAGGATTCTGTGCGCTCTTTGATCTAAATCGCTGGAGGTTGTTTTTCTTGGAGGCCAGCTGACGTGAGCTGCCTTTATCGGCGGGATGTTGCAGAGCTGAAACGCTTTTTCTCTAATTCCGACGAAAACCATCAACAAAATGTTTAGGGTGTTTGCGCCAGGCCGCAAACACCCCATTACAGGCGTCAGAGTCTGCTGGCGCCAAAGGTGTCGCACTGGTTGAGGTCGCCCTTGGCGAAGCCGGTCTTGAACCAGCGCACGCGCTGCGCGGAAGTGCCGTGGGTGAACGAGTCGGGCACCACGCGGCCCTTGCTCTGCTGCTGCAGGCGGTCATCGCCGATCGCGTTGGCGGCGTTCAGGGCCTCTTCGATATCGCCCGGCTCCAGCCAGTTATGGCGTTGCTGTGCCTGGTAGGCCCACACGCCGGCCAGGCAGTCGGCCTGCAGTTCCTGACGTACCAGCAGGCCGTTGTCGCCTTGCAGGCGCTGGCCGCTGCGACGGGCCTGGTCGATCCTGGCTGACACCCCCAGCAGGGTCTGCACATGGTGGCCGACCTCGTGGGCGATCACGTAGGCCTGGGCAAAGTCGCCCGCTGCCGCGAAGCGGGTTTCCATCTCCTTGAAGAAGCTCATGTCCAGGTACACCTGCTGGTCGGCCGGGCAATAGAACGGGCCGGTCGCCGACGAGGCAAAGCCACAGGCGGAGTTGACCTGACCGCTGAACAGCTTGAGGGTCGGGTCCTTGTACTGGCGCCCGGCCTGGGCAAACAGGGCGCGCCAGGTGTCTTCGGTGTCGCCCAGGATGCTGGCGACGAACTCGGCCTGTTCGTCGCCGGCCGGTGGTGCCTTGCGCTCGCCGGTGCTTGCCGGCGCGCTCTGTTCGCTCATCTGCCCGCTCAGTTGGCCAAGGATCTGCATCGGGTCCTGCCCGGTCAGCAGGCCGATCCCCACGATCAGTACCACCGCCGTCAGGCTCAGGCCCTTGCCGCCCAGGCGCATGCCACCACCACCGCCGCCTTCACCGCGAGCGTCGACCACGTTGTCGCTGCGCCTGCCTTTTCGCCAGAGCATGAGCGTTCTCCCAAGCTTGAAATATGAAGATAAAGATTAGTCCACCCGGCCCGGCGGCGTCAGCGCTTTGGACATAACCATACGGTTATGGGTTCAAGGATTCTTTTCAATGTTCGCCGGTGCATGCCTCGGCCACACTGCCCATCACTCCTGCCCGTACAGGCCTCCAAAAATCCAATAAGAGGAGAACGGCATGTCTGCACAAGACACCAGTCGTTTCGTTATCCGTGATCGGAACTGGCATCCGAAAGCCCTTACCCCCGACTACAAGACCTCCGTCGCGCGCTCGCCTCGCCAGGCGCTGGTGAGCATTCCACAGTCCGTCAGCGAAAGCACTGGGCCGGATTTCTCCCACCTGAAATTTGCCGAGCACGACAATGACCTGCTGCTGAACTTCAACCACGGCGGCCTGCCCATCGGCGAGCGCATCATCGTGGCCGGGCGCGTGTGCGACCAGTATGGCAAGCCGATCCCGCACACCCTGGTCGAAATGTGGCAGGCCAATGCCGGCGGCCGCTATCGCCACAAGAACGATCGCTATCTGGCGCCGCTGGACCCCAACTTCGGGGGTGTGGGGCGCGCGCTGACCGACAGCGAGGGCTACTACAGTTTCCGTACCATCAAGCCGGGCCCGTACCCGTGGCGCAACGGCCCCAACGACTGGCGCCCGGCGCATATCCACGTGTCGATCAGCGGCCCGTCGATTGCCACGCGTCTGATCACCCAGCTGTACTTCGAAGGCGACCCGCTGATCCCGATGTGCCCGATCGTCAAGTCGATCGCCAACCCGGACGCGGTACAGAGCCTGATCGCCCGGCTCGACATGGCCAATGCCAACCCCATGGACTGCCTGGCCTACCGCTTCGACATCGTTCTGCGCGGCCAGCGCAAGACCCACTTCGAAAACCGCTGAGGAGCCCCGCCATGCCTATCGAACTGCTGCCGGAAACCCCATCGCAGACCGCCGGCCCCTACGTGCACATCGGCCTGGCCCTGGAAGCGGCCGGCAACCCGACCCGTGACCAGGAAATCTGGAACCGCATGGCGCGCAGCGATGTGCCCGGCGAGCACATCCTGCTGATCGGTCACGTCTACGACGGCAACGGCCACCTGGTGCGCGACTCGTTCCTGGAGTTCTGGCAGGCCGATGCGGCCGGGCAGTACCACAGCGAATTCAACCTGGAACAACCGTTCAACAGCTTCGGACGCACCGCCACCACCTTCGATGCCGGTGAGTGGACGCTGCAGACGGTCAAGCCCGGTGTGGTCGCCAATGCCGCCGGCGTGCCGATGGCACCGCATATCAATGTCAGCCTGTTCGCCCGCGGCATCAACATCCACCTGCACACGCGGCTGTACTTCGACGACGAGGGCCAGGCCAATGCCAAGTGCCCGGTGCTCAACCTGATCGAACAGCCGCAACGCCGCGAGACCTTGGTCGCGCGGCGCTGCGAAGTGGATGGCAAGCTGGCCTACCGTTTCGATATCCGCATCCAGGGTGAAGGCGAAACGGTGTTCTTCGATTTCTGAGGCCGCCTAGCGGGGCACCGGGTTCAGGTCGAAGTGGTTGCGCTGGTACTGGAACAGCAGGCAAGGCTCCTTCTTGGCGGTCATCTTGCAACCGCTCTCATGTTCCAGCCCGGCCGGCAACTGGTAGTACGAACCGGCCGGGTACTCGGTCTCGACCAGCTTGCCGTTCTTGTCCTTGATGCGGGCGTAGAACACGCCGCTCATCACCACGGTCGGCAACGTCTCGGTGTGGGTGTGGTAGCCATTGTCCACACCGGGACGGAAACTGACGAAGGCCTCGTAGGCGCCATTGCCCAGGATGTCGCCCTGCACGTTGGCGTAGGTGACGTTGTTGTTGGTGCCCGGTACCACTTTCCAGGTCAGCGCATTTTTCGGCAGGGAGATGAGTGGGGCGGTGCAGTAGCAGACCGCAGCCACGGCGGTAGTGGCGCAAGCTGCCAGCAGCAAGCCGGCGGCGGTAACTCGAAGTGCTTTCATGGTTGAAACCCTCTGATGAACAATCGAAAGAAGGTTAATCAAACAACGAACGCACAAATACGGCAGAAGCAGCCCAGAACCTGTGTGCTTCTTGCACAGATCACATCTTGATTTCCCATCGTGGTTCAGCGTAGTACGCCCGCGCATACTCGACCAATGCCCGAACCTTGGGCGCCAGATAGCGGCTTTGGGGGAACATCGCGTACACGTGCCGGGAGGGCTGCTGCCATTCGGGCAGCACCTGTACCAGGCGCCCGTCGAGCAGGGCGTCATGCACGATGAAGCGGTCGAAGCTGGCGATACCCAGGCCGGCAATGGCCGCCGCACGCAACGCCATCGGCGAGTTGGCGCTCAGCCGGCTGGGCATTGCCACGTCCAGGCGCTGCCCGTCGGGCCCCTGCAGGCTCAGCCGTTGCGGCTGGGCCAGGCGGTTGTAGCCGAGCAACGCATGCTCCCCCAGGGTGTGCGGTTCGATGGGGGCCGGCCAGCGCTGCAGGTACGCGGGGGCGGCTACCAGCACGACTTCGCTGACGGCCAGTTGCCGGGCCACCAGGTTGGAGTCGGGCAGGTGGGTGGTCACCCGCAGGCACACATCGACCCCTTCTTCGAGCATGTCCACAAAGCGGTCGGTGCAGATGAGCTCCACCTGCAACTGGTCGAAGCGCTCGACGAAGTCCGGTAGCCAGCGCCCCAGCTCCAGTTCACCGAATGCCGTGGCCACGCTCAGGCGCAGGGTGCCTGTGGGTTGCTGCTGGTGTTCGGAAATCTCCAGGCTCATGGCTTCGAGCTGCTCCAGCACCTGCACGCAATGGCGGTAGCACAGTGCGCCGGCTTCGGTGACGTGCAGGCGCCGCGTGGTGCGGCTGAGCAACTGGGTGCCGAGGTGGCGCTCCAGGTTCTTGACCTGGCGCGACAGCACGGTGTGCGATTGCCCGGTCAGGGCGGCAGCGGCGCTGAAACCACCACTCTCTACCACGCGGCGAAACGCCTGCATCGCGCTGATCTGGTCCATGGTCGGCTGGCTTTCATGAAGGAGTCGGGTCGCCAGTCTAGCAGCAGCCGGCGCGCCTACTCGTAGGCACTGACCCCGGCAATGTGCCGCCCGGCGATGTAGCCGAAGGTGGTCGCCGGCCCCAGATTGATCCCCCCCGCCGGGTAATGCCCGCCCATGATGCTGAGCATGTCGCTGCCGGCGGCATACAGGCCGGCAATCGGCTGCTGCTGTGCATCCAGTACCTGGGCGTGGGCATTGGTCCTGAGCCCGGCAAAGGTGCCGAAGCAGCCCGGCTCCACCTTCACCGCATAGAACGGCCCCTGCTCGATGGGCGCCACGCACGGGTTGGGCCGGTGCAGCGCATCGCCCTGCTTGCGGTTGTAAGGCGTGCTGCCACGGCCGAACTGCGGGTCTTCGCCGTGGCGCGCATGGCGGTTGTAGTCGCTGAGCGTGGTACTCAGGCCCTGGGGGTCGATGCCGCAGGCGATGGCCAGCGCCTCGATGCTGTCGCCGCACTTGAGGTAGCCGCTGCGAATGAAGGGCGCCACCGGCAGTGGGAAGGGCCGGGAGATGCCCAGGCCGTAGCGGCGCTGGAAGGCGTGGCTGCAGATCAGCCACGAGGCCACCTGCTCGCCGGGCGCGTTGGCGACCATTGCACTCACGTAGTCGTAGTAACCGTTGGCTTCGTTGACGAAGCGCTTGCCGTTGGCCAGCACACCGATGATGCCGGGCTTGGCACGTTCGATGATGTGCGGGAAATGGCCGAAGCTGCCGTCCTTGTACGGCACTTTCGACACCGGGGCCCAGGCCACCGGGCTTGCCAGGTCGTCGACCACGTGTGCGCCCACGCTCTCGCCCAGGCGCAGGCCATCGCCGCTGGCGCCCAGCGGCGGCAAGGCCAGGTGCTCATGCCCGGTGGGGGTACGCGGGAACAGCGCCTTGCGCCGCTCGATATCGTTGGGGAAGCCGCCGGCTGCCAGCACCACGGCCTTGCGCGCATGAATGCTCACGTCGCCGTTGGCCGTCTGCACCACCGCCCCCGTCACCCGGCCAGCGTTGTGCAGCAGGCGCTGCGCCGGGGCCGATGCCCACAGCAGCACGCCGAGGTCTTCGGCCGACTTGGCCAGGCGCGCGATCAGGGCCACGCCGTTGACCAGCTGCATCGCCCGGCCGTAGCGTGCGAGGTCGAGCAGATGGCGTGCCAGGCGCTTGCCCACATGCAGCAGCGAGCGCCACGAACGGGTCAGGGTGAGAAAGGCGGTAAGGTCCTTGCCGGCCATGATCGGCATGCCCATGAATGAGGTTTCGCGCATCGTGCGGCGCAGCTGCCTGAGCAGCTTGCCGACCTTGCGCCCGTCATACGGTGCGGCGATCACCGAGCGCCCGCCCGTGCCGGCCCCGGGCGTGTCGCCGTGGATATCGGCAATGCCGTTGCCGTCGGCGAACTGCAGGGCGGTATGGCGTTCGAAGAACGACACCATGTGGGGCGCCGCCTCCAGGAACGCATCGATCATCGCCGGTTCGAAGCGTTCGCCCAGTTCGTGTTGCAGGTAGGTGCGCGGCAGCGAACGGTCCTCGACGATGCCGGCGCGCTGTGCCAGCGGGTTGCACGGTACCCACATCCAGCCGCCGGACCAGGCCGTGGCGCCGCCGAACACCGGGTCCTTTTCGACCACGATGACCTTCTGCCCGTGAAAGGCGGCGGTCACCGCGGCGCTCAGGCCGGCAGCGCCGGAGCCGATGACCAGGACATCGCAGTCCAACGGGCGGGAGGTAGGGGTGTGGGCAGTCATGCTGGGTCCTCGCAGTGCGCGCAATTATTATTTTGGAACGAAGTTCCATATTCTATGATTGCACGTCGGCTGCCAAGGCCGTCGCCTGCAAAGTTGGGCGAAGATCGAACAGTGGTTTGCGCTTTGCCCGGCGCTCTTTAGAATCGGCGAAATTTTCAGGGACCGTGACCATGGCCGGCAGTCAGATCGAACGTGCTTTCAGCCTTCTCGAAAGCCTCACCAGCGAGCCGCGCGGGCTGCCGATGCAGACCCTGGCCGAGCAGCTGGACATCCCCAAGAGCGCGACCCATCGCATGCTCGCCGAGCTCATGCGCCTGGGCTACGTGCGCCAGAACCCGGAAAACAGCCGGTACCTGCTGAGCACCAAGCTGGTGGGCATGGGCTTTCGCTACCTGGCCCAGAGCGGTGCCGACATCGTCCAGCCGATTCTCGACCAGTTGGCCGCGCAGACCGGCGAGCTGGTGCGGCTGGGGATCATCGACGGCGAGCGCCAGGTGTGGATCGCCAAGGCCCAGGGCGCCCGCTCCGGCCTGCGCTACGACCCGGACATGGGGCGTGAGGCGCCATTGTTCTACAGCGCGTCGGGGCATGCCTGGCTGGCCAGCCTGAGCGATGCCCAGGCGTTGCTGCTGGTGGAGCGCCAGGGCGTGGGCCGGCGCGAGGACTTCGGGCCGAACGCGCCAGCTTCCAATGCCCAGCTGCTGGAACGCCTGCGCATGGCGCGGGAACTGGGTTATGCGTGGGTGGTGGAGAGTTCGGCGCTGGGTACGTCGGCGTTGGCGGCGGTGGTGCGACACCCGCAGGATGGGCATGTGGTCGGGGTGTTGAGCGTGGCCGGGCCGACCGCGCGCCTGAACGAGGCGCGCCTGCACGAGCTGGCGCCGGCGTTGCTGGCGGCGGCGGCCGAGCTGTCGGCGGCCAGCCCGGCGTCGGAGCTGTTTGTCTAGACGCTTCGCTGGCAAGCCAGCGAAGCGGCCCTCAGGCAAACAAAGGCAGTTTTGCGGAGCGCAAAGCTGTTTTTTTTGTACTTGCATTGAAATTGGAACTAAGTTCTAAATAATGCAAATACAACAACGCACCCGAGACTCCTCCATGAACCCACGTGTCATGTCCCTGGCCGCCCTCACTGTCCTTGAGCTGTCCCCACCCCGGATGGTCGAAGTCGCCGCCCGGGCCGGCTACAGCCATGTCGGCCTGCGCCTCGAGCCGGCCACCCCCGAAGAGCATCACTTCCCGCTGGCAAGCGACGCCGGCCTGCGCCGGCAGACAGCCGAGCGCCTGCGCGACACCGGCATCCGGGTGCTCGATGTGGAGATTCTGCGGCTCAAGCCCGACACCCTGGTCGCCAACTTTGAGGCCCTGCTCGCGGTGGGCGCCGACTTCGGTGCCAGTGAGCTGCTGGTTGCCGGCAACGACCCGGATGAACAGCGCCTGACCGACAACTTCGCGGCGCTGTGCGACCTGGCCGCGCCGTATGGCCTGCACCCGCACCTGGAGTTCATGCCGTGGACCGATGCCAAGGACCTGACCCAGGCCACCCGCATCGTCGAAAACGCCGGGCGCGCCAACGGCTGCGTGCTGGTCGATGCCTTCCACTTCGATCGCTCGGCGTCGCGCCTGGAAGACCTGCGCCGCCTGCCGGTCTCGCGCATCCGCTACGCGCAACTGTGCGACGTGGCGGGCCCGCGCCCCGACGACATGGCCGAGATCCTGCGTCAGGCGCGTAACGAGCGACGTTTTCCCGGGGATGGGGAGTGCGACCTGAACGGGTTGCTGCACAGCTTGCCGGCCGACCTGCCGCTGAGCCTGGAGATCCCCACGCGCCAGTTGCTGGAGCAGGGGGTGAGTGCGCTGCAGCGCGCGCAGTGGGCGCTGGAGAAGGCCCGCAAGGTAATGAACGCCGGCTCCCTGTAGGAGCCAGCGTTGCTGGCGAAGGGCTGCATTGCAGCCCGGGCTTACGCCTCGACTGTCGGGATCCTGCGCGGTGCCATGAAATACATCCACAGCAGCGCGATGAAATACATCGCCGGAATCATGGTGAACAGCACGGTGTAGTTGTTGTTGGTGCTGGTCAGCACATGCCCCACGATCTGGGTCATGAACATCCCCCCGGTGGCCGCGCACATGCCGCCAAAGCCGAACACGGTGCTCATCATGTGCTTGGGCGTGTAGTCCATCACCAGGCTCCAGATGTTGGCGGTCCAGGCCTGGTGCGCGGCAATCGCCAGGGAGATGGCCAGTACCGCCACCCACAGGCTGCTGGCGCCTGCGGCGAAGATCACCCCGACGATGGTGGTGGCGAACAGCAGCATCGACAGCAGCCGCGCCTTCACCGGCGCCATGCCGCGGCCGATCATGAACGAGGACAGGATCCCGCCACCCACGCTGCCGAAGTCGGCACTGAGGTAGATCACGATCAGCGGGATGCCCATCTGCGTGACGCTGATGCCCAGGTTGTACTGCTGGTTCAGAAACGGCGGCAGCCAGTACAGGTAGAACCAGAACACCGGCGCGGTGATCGAGTAGGCCAGGGCAAAGGCCCAGGTGCCACGCATGCGCAGGATACGGGTGAACGGCACGGCCGCCTGTTCAGGCTCGACCTCGCTCTGGATGTACGCCAGTTCCGCCTTGCTCACGCTCGGGTGGTTTTCCGGGTTGAAGTACTTCAGGCCCCAGAACGTGGCCCACACCAGGCCCAGCGCGCCCATGGCCATGAACGCCGCCTGCCAGCCCCACACAGTGAGGATCAGCGGCAGCAGCATCGGGGTGAACATGGCGCCGACGTTGGTGCCGGCGTTGAAGATGCCGGTGGCCACCGCCCGCTCGCCCGCCGGGAACCACAGCCGGGTGGTCTTCACGCAGGCCGGGTAGTTGGCCGCTTCGGTCAGGCCGAGGATGAAGCGACAGACCATGAAGCCCACCGCCGAGGTGGCCAGGCCGTGGGCGCCAGTGGCCAGGCTCCACAGCAGCACCGCGCAGAAGAACACGCGCTTGACGCCGATGCGGTCGATCAGCCGGCCCTGCAGCACGAAGCCGATGGCGTAGCCCACCTGGAACCAGAAGTTGATGTTGGCGTAGTCCATCGCCGTCCAGCTCATTTCCTTGGCCAGGATCGGCTGCATCACGCCCAGTGCGGCGCGGTCGATGTAGTTCAGGGTGGTGGCGAAGAATACCAGCGCCAGCATCACCCAGCGGGTCTTGCCGACGCCCATGGCGCCACGGATCTTGTCGCCGATGCCGGCGTGCGGGGTACTGGCCGATGGCTGGGCCAGGGGAGTGCTTTGGCTGTGGATCATGTGGTGATTACCCGTATTTTTATGTTTATGGGTCAAGCCAGGATGACACGCGGTACACCAGTCGACTACGGCAGGTTCGTCGGTGCTTTTGGCAAGATGCTCATCTGCCTGGTGGTAAGAAATGGTGCGCATTGGTCAAAAAAGGGTCAATTGATCTGGGCGGGTACTGGGCGATAATCGCACACAAAACTAACCAGTTCGTACCTTTTGATTGAGCTAGGATAAACCCCAGCCAATAATTCGTGCAGCTGGGCACTGCCTGCCCGTTGGAGCCTGAAGATGCAGCGTTCGATTGCCACCGTGTCCCTGAGCGGCACCTTGCCGGAAAAACTCGAAGCCATTGCCGCCGCCGGATTCGACGGCGTGGAGATCTTCGAAAACGACCTTCTCTACTACGACGGCAGCCCCCGCGAGATTCGCCAGCGCTGCACCGACCTGGGGCTGGACATCACCCTTTTCCAGCCGTTTCGCGATTTCGAGGGCTGCCCGCGCGGGCGCCTGGCGCGCAACCTGGAGCGCGCCGAGCGCAAGTTCGAACTGATGCAGGAACTGGGCACCGACCTGGTGCTGGTGTGCAGCAACGTGTCGGCCGACGCGCTGGGCGGCCAGCAACTGCTGGTCGACGACCTGAGCCTGCTGGCCGAGCGGGCCGCCGCCCACGGTGTGCGCATCGGCTACGAGGCGCTGGCCTGGGGGCGGCACGTGAACACCTGGCAGCAGGTGTGGGACATCGTGCGCCAGGCCGATCACGCCAACCTGGGCATGATCCTCGACAGCTTCCACACCCTGTCGCTCAAGGGCGACCCCAGCGCCATCGCGCAGGTGCCGGGGGACAAGATCTTCTTCGTGCAGATGGCCGATGCGCCGATCCTGGCCATGGATGTGCTGGAGTGGAGCCGGCATTTTCGCTGCTTCCCGGGGCAGGGCGAGTTCGACCTGCCGGGGTTTCTGGCGCCGATTCTGCAGGCCGGCTATCGCGGGCCGCTGTCGCTGGAGATCTTCAACGACGGTTTTCGTGCCGCGCCGCCACGGGCCAATGCCGCCGACGGCCTGCGTTCGCTGCTGTACCTGGAGGAAAAGACCCGTCAGTTGCTCGAACGCACCGCACCGCTGGCCGACCCCGAGCTGCTGTTCGCGCCGCCGCCGGCCAGCAGCTGCGATGGCATCGAGTTTCTCGAGTTTGCGGTCGACGACGCCTCGGGCGCCAAGCTGGGCAACTGGCTCGAAGGCCTGGGCTTTGCCCGTGCCGGCAAGCATCGCTCGAAGAATGTGAGCCTGCTGCGCCAGGGCGAGATCAACCTGATCCTCAACGCCGAACCCTATTCGTTCGCGCACAATTTTTTCGAAAGCCACGGCCCGTCGCTGTGCGCCACGGCGATCCGGGTCAGGCACAGCGCCCAGGCGCTGGCCCGGGCGGTGGCCTATCACGGCCAGCCCTATCGTGGCCTGGTGGGGCCCAACGAACGTGAGCTGGCAGCGGTACGCGCCCCCGACGGCAGCCTGATCTACCTGGTGGACCAGGGCGCGGATGGGCGCACCATCTACGACACCGACTTCAGCCTCAGCGAGCAACCCGCCCATGGCCTGGGCCTGACCCGCATCGACCACATGGCACTGGCCCTGCCGGCCGACAGCCTGGACAGCTGGGTGCTGTTCTACAAAAGCCTGCTCGACTTCAGCGCCGATGACGAGGTGGTGCTTCCCGATCCCTATGGCCTGGTCAAGAGCCGCGCCCTGCGCAGCCAGTGCAGTTCGATCCGGCTGCCGTTGAACATCTCCGAAAACCGCAACACTGCGATTGCCCACGCGCTGTCCAACTACCGCGGCTCGGGCGTGCATCACATCGCCTTCGACTGCCAGGACATCTTCGCCGCCGTCAAGCGCGCCAAGGAAGCCGGCGTGGCGCTGCTCGATATCCCGCTCAACTACTACGACGACCTGGCGGCCCGGTTCGACTTCGACGATCAGTTCCTGAGCGAGCTGGCCTACTACAACGTGCTGTACGACCGTGATGCCCAGGGCGGCGAGCTGTTCCACGTATACACCGAGCCGTTCGAGGAGCGCTTCTTCTTCGAGGTGCTGCAGCGGCGCAATGGCTACAGCGGTTACGGCGCGGCCAACGTCGCGGTGCGCCTGGCAGCGATGGCCAAGGCGCGCAGCGGCGGGCTGCGGCATGCCAAGCTGTAACGTGTCAGCGCCCGTCAGGCTTTCTTCTGGCGCACCCCGGGGCCATAATCGCGCGGTTAACCGACTGGTCAAGAGCCCCGTATGACGACAACTCCAGCACCCTTGGCGGCACCTGCCGAGGCGCCGCGCAAGAGCCGCAAGAACAATCCTGAGAAAACCCGCGAGAACATTCTGCAGGCGGCCATCAGCGAGTTCGTGCAGCAAGGCCTGGCCGGTGCCCGGGTCGATGCGATCGCCGAGCGCACCCAGACCTCCAAGCGCATGATCTACTACTACTTCAACAGCAAGGAGCAGCTGTATGTGGAGGTGCTGGAGAAGCTTTACGGCGATATCCGCAGCACCGAAAGCAACCTGCACCTGGCTGAACTGGAGCCGCGCCAGGGCATTCGCCGGCTGATCGAGTTCACCTTCGATCACCATGACCGCAACGTCGACTTCGTGCGTATCGTGTGCAACGAAAACATGCATCACGGCGAGTACGTCAAGCAGTCGGCCGCGATCCGCTCGATGAACAAGACGGTGCTCACCGCGCTGGACGAGATACTCCAGCGCGGGGCTGCCGAGGGGGTGTTCCGCCAGGGCCTGACGGCGCTGGACGTACACCTGCTGATCAGCTCGTTCTGCTTCTATCGCGTGTCCAACCGGCACACCTTTGGCGAGATCTTCCAGGTGGATTTCGAGGACAAGGCGCTCAAGGACAAGCACCGCGAGATGATCTGCGAGTCGGTGCTGCGCTACCTGCAGGCGTGATGCCGGGGAGCCTCCAGTCGCCGGCAGGGCCGGCACCTGCGGGTTGACCACCCTGTACAGGTGCCGGCTAAGCGTTCAATCCCCCAGGCTGTTGAAGTGCCCGATCATGCGCTGTGCATCCGGCACCACGCCGCTGAACAGCTCGAAGGCCTTCACCGCCTGAAACACCGCCATGTTGGCCCCGTTGAGCGTGCGGCATCCCAGTGCCCGCGCCTCGCGCAGCAATTGGGTCTCCAGCGGGAAGTACACGATCTCGGCCACCCACATTTCGGCGCGCAGCAGCGCCCTGGGCACCGGCATGCCCGGCAGCTTGGCCATGCCCATGGGGGTGGTGTTGACCAGCCCGCAGGCCTGGTCCATGGCCGCTTGCAGGTCATGCCCGCAGCGTGCCGGGCTGCCCTCGAAATGCTGGTTGAGGTTGTCTGCCAGTGCCTGGGCCCGGGCGGGCTCCACATCGAAGAGTGTCAGCTGGCCCACCCCTTCGCTGAGCAGCGCATGGGCCACCGCGGCACCCGCACCGCCTGCCCCCATCTGCACCACATGACGGCGTGAAACATCACCCAGGCCACGCCTGAAGCCCTCGGCAAACCCCAGGCAGTCGGTGTTGTGGCCGATGCGTCGACCGTCCTTGAGCACCACGGTGTTCACCGCGCCGATACCACGCGCCTCGGGCGACAGCTCATCGAGCAGGGGCACGATCGCCTGCTTGCACGGGAAGGTGATGTTGAGCCCGGTAAAGCCCATGTACTCGGCCGCGGTCAGCAGTTCTTCGAGGGCGCTGCTGTCCAGCTTCAGCTGGTCCAGGTCGATCAGCCGGTACAGGTAGTTGATGCCCTGGGCGGCGCCTTCGTGCTCGTGCAGGGCCGGGGTACGCGAGGCCTGGATGCCGGCGCCGATCAGGCCGGCGAGAATGCCGGAAGGGGAGGCCAAACTCATCGGTAAAACTCCATTGTTGTTCTTGGCAGGGGGAGGGAGCGTCACGACTAAAATGTACTGACTGGTTAATAGGGTCAATCGGGACGGGCCGTGCATTGATCGTTTCTGTTCGCTGATCGAACAAGCTGTGCTAAACCTGTTGTTTTGCACGGCACCACGGAGGGCGACATGGCGGCGCAGTTCGAAGAGATGCGGGACGTTCACGACACCTGGCCGGGCCTGGCCAGTCTGACCCAGTCGGTTTTCGCCGGGTTGGGCGCCAGGGGCTTCAGGAATCCGTTCCGGCTCGAGCGCTCTACAGCCACCTGCCTGCTGTTGATCGACGGCTTGGGCTGGAACCTGCTCAAGGCGCACGCCGAGCATGCACCGTTCCTGGCCGCGCTGATGCAGCCCGACAGCCATTTCAAGGTCGGCTTCCCGGCCACCACTGCCGCCAGCCTGGCCGCCGTGACCTCCGGCATGGGCAGCGGTGCGCATGGCATCGTGGGCTGCGATTTCGCCCTGGATGCCCATTCGGTGTTCTCGCCGCTGTCATGGACCACTGCGGCCGCGCAGACGGGCAGCGTGCCGACCGCGGCGCCTGTCGCGGCCTCCTTCATCGTGCCGCAGACCGCCTGGGAAGACGCGGCCGCCCAGGGCGTACAGATCAGCACGGTCATGCTCGGGCGCTTTGCCGATTCGGACTTCACCCGTGCCATCTACAAGGCCGGCGGCATCCTTGCCGCGCCGGCCTACGATGCCTATCCCGAGCTGGTGCGTAGCGCACTGGAGGTGGAGGCGCCAGCCTTCTGCTTTGCCTATTTCGGTGACCTGGACTTTGCCGGGCACCTGTATGGGCCGGGCTCGCCCGACTGGTGCAGGCAACTGGAGATTGCCGATCAGCTGGCCCGCGACATTGCCGGGCGCCTGCCGCGCTCGGCGCGCATGCTCGTGATTGCCGACCACGGCATGCTCGACCTGGACCGCGCCCAGGTGCATGACTTCGATACCGACAGTGCCTTGCAGGACGGGGTGCGGGCGATGGCCGGGGACATCCGGGCGCGCTACCTGTACACCCACGAGCATCAGCAGGACCGCGTGCACGAGCGCTGGCAGAACCGCCTGGGGGATGAATACCGGGTGTTGAGCAAGGCCCAGGCGATTGGCGCGGGGTTGTTCGGGGACGTGATGCTGAGCCAGGCCGAAGGGCGTATCGGGGACCTGATCGTGGTTCCGACCGGGGCCGGCGGGATCATTCGCAGCGTGGAGGAGAAGCACCCCAGCCAGTGGCGCGGGCACCATGGGGCGTTGACGGACGCGGACCAGGTGGTGCCGCTGTTGATGTACTCAGATTAGGGCCATCGCGGGCCAAGCCCGCTCCCACAGGTACCCCACTGCCCTTCAGAGCCGTGACATTCCTGTGGGAGCGGGCTTGACCCGCGATAGAACACCGCCGATCCGGGCCTAGCGCCGAACCAGCAGCACCCCGCTTTCCATATGGTGCGTATACGGGAACTGGTCAAACAGCGCACACCGCTCGATACGGTGCGTATCGCTCAACTGCTCGATGTTCGCCGCCAGTGTCTCGGGGTTGCACGAGATGTACAGGATGTTATCGAAGCGCCGGGTCAGCTCGCAGGTGTCCGGGTCCATGCCCGCGCGCGGCGGGTCGACGAACACGCTGCCAAAGGCATAGCTTTTCAGGTCGATGCCTTCCAGGCGCCGGAACGGCCGCACCTCGTTCAGGGCCTCGGTCAGTTCTTCGGCCGACAGGCGCACCAGGCGCACGTTATCCACGCCGTTGTCGTCCAGGTTGTGCAGCGCGGCGTTCACCGAGGTCTTGCTGATCTCGGTGGCCAGCACCTTGCGCACCCGCGTGGCCAGCGGCAGGGTGAAGTTGCCGTTGCCGCAGTACAGCTCCAGCAGGTCGTCCTCGCGCTCGCCCAGGGCCTCGTAGGCCCAGTTGAGCATCTTCTGGTTCACCGTGCCGTTGGGCTGGGTGAACGCGCCTTCTGGCTGGCGATAGCGGAAAGTGCGCCCGCCCACGGCCAGCTCTTCAACCGCATAGTCACGGCCGATCACCACGCGCTTGCCCTTGGAGCGCCCGATGATGCTCACGCCCAGGTCGGTCGCCAGTTGCCGGGCAGCGGCTTCCCAATGCTCGTCCAGTGGACGGTGGTAGCACAGGGTGATCATCGCGTCGCCCGCCAGGGTGGTCAGGAACTCCACCTGGAACAGCTTGAAGCTCAGCGCCGAACTGGCCTGCCACGCCGCCTTGAGCTGCGGCATCAACTGGTTGATGCGCTGGCTGGCGATGGGGAAGTCGTCGATCAGGATCGCCTGGTGCTTTTCACCCGGGGCGAACATCGCGTAGTGACGCTGCTCGTTCTCGCGCCACAGGCGAAACTCGGCACGCAGGCGGTAATGCTCGCGCGGCGAGTCGAACACCGCCGGCTCCGGTGCGCCGAATGGCGCCAGCAGTGCGCGCAGGCGCTCGACCTTGGCCTCAAGCTGCGCGGTGTAGGTAGTCGGGTCGTAGACGGAACTCATGCGGCGTACCAGCCCAGCTTGATCACGAACAGGATGGAGAGCACCACCAGCGCCGAGTTCAGTTCATGCCGGCGGCCCGAGATCAGCTTGATCACGGTCCAGGAGATGAAGCCGAAGGCGATGCCGTTGGCAATCGAATAGGTCAGCGGCATGGCCAGCGCGGTGACCACCACCGGGGCGGCCTCGGTCACGTCGTCCCAGTTGATTTCCGCCAGGCCCGAGGCCATCAGCACGGCGACGAACAGCAGTGCAGGCGCGGTTGCGAAGGCCGGCACGCTGCCGGCCAGCGGGGCGAAGAACAGTGCCAGCAGGAACAGCCCAGCCACCACGATGGCGGTCAGCCCGGTGCGTCCGCCGGCACTCACGCCGGCCGCCGATTCGATATAGCTGGTGGTGGTCGAGGTGCCCAGCAGCGAGCCGGCCATGGCCGCGGTGCTGTCGGCGATCAGGGCGCGGCCCATCTTCGGCATGTGGCCGTCCTTGCCCATCAGCCCGGCGCGCTTGGCCACGCCGATCAGGGTGCCGGAGTTGTCGAACAGGTCGACGAACAGGAAGGCGAAGATCACGCTGATCAGGCCGACATCCAGTGCGCCCTTGATGTCCAGCTGCAGGAAGGTCGGGGCCAGCGAGGGCGGCATCGACACGATGCCGTTGAACGGGGTGTAGCCCAGGCCGATGGAGGCGACGGTGACCGCCAGGATGCCGATCAGCACGGCGCCGCGTACCTTCATCGCCTCGAGCGCGACGATCAGGAAGAAGCCCAGGGTGGCCAGTACCGGTGCCGGGTTGCGCAGGTCGCCCAGGCCCACCAGGGTGGCCGGGTTGTCGACCACGATGCCGGCGTTGTGCAGGGCGATCAGCGCCAGGAACAGGCCGATGCCGGCGGCAATTGCCGAACGCAGCGGCAGCGGAATGCTGTTGACGATCCATTCGCGGATGCGAAAGATCGACAGCAGGAAGAACAGCACTGCCGAAATGAATACCGCCCCCAGTGCCACCTGCCAGGTGTGGCCCATGTGCAGCACCACGGTGTAGGTGAAGAAGGCGTTCAGGCCCATGCCCGGCGCCAGCGCGATCGGGTAGTTGGCGATCAGCCCCATCACCGCCGAACCGATGGCGGCAGCCAGGCACGTGGCGACGAAGATCGCGCCCTTGTCCATGCCGGTCTCGCCGAGGATGCTCGGGTTGACGAACAGGATGTAGGCCATGGCCAGGAAGGTGGTGACCCCCGCCAGGATTTCGGTGCGCACGTTGGTATTGTGCGCTTTCAGTTGAAACAGCCTTTCCAGCATGCCAGCTCCCCGTGGCGCACTGCGGCGCCTTGAATGTTCGACCCCATCAGCAAAGCACAGACTGTACCGGACACGGGGTGCCGGACTGAGTGATTTTTGAATGGGCCGCAAAAAAGCCGCGCATCATATCAGCAAGACCGCCACTTTTGGACCAGGACCATGACCGTGCAGCTGATTCACTACGATGCGCTGACCCCGGCCCAGCGCGCAGGCCTGCCCGGCATCGAGGTGCTGGCGGCGCAGCGGGCGTTTTGCGGTGACATCGAGGGTGCGCTGCATACCCTGCTGAACCGGCCCGGCGACGATGTGCGCGGGCTGGCGCTGCTGGTGGGGGGCGTGCCGCAGGGCTTCCTGCTGCTCAAGCGTGGTGCACACCTGCCGCCGTGGGCCCGCCATGATGCGGCCACCTTGCATGCCCTGCAGGTTGACTGGCGGGCGCAGGGGCAGGGGCTTGGCCGCTGGTGCCTGGCGGCGCTGCCGGCGCGGGTGCGCGAAGTGTGGCCGCAGGTGCGTTGCCTGCAACTGTCGGTGGATACCGACAATCAGGCGGCGTTGAGGCTGTACCGCGCGGCGGGGTGGGTGGACAGCGGCGAGGGGTATCGCGGGCGGGTGGGGTATGAGCGGCAGATGACCCTGATGCTTTGATCTGGCTGGCCTCATCGCGGGTCAAGCCCGCTCCCACAGATTCAGTGAGGCCCTTGTGGGAGCAAGCTTGACCCACGATTGGGTACGCGCGGTCAGCCCTTTTTCTGGGTATGCATGTGATCGCGCCCCGCCAGCGTCGGGAACAGCTTGATCCACACGCCCGTCACCACCAGCGTGCCCACCCCGCCCAGCACCACCGCCGGCACGGTGCCGAACCAGTGCGCCGTGACCCCGGACTCGAACTCGCCCAGCTGGTTCGAGGCGCCGATGAACAACCCGTTCACCGCGCTTACCCGACCACGCATCTCGTCCGGCGTCTCCAGTTGCACGAACGCGCTGCGGATCACCATGCTGATCATGTCCGCCGCGCCCAGTACCGCCAGCACCGCCAGCGAGAACCAGAACGAGGTCGACAGGCCGAAGGCAATGGTCGCCACGCCAAAGACCCCCACCGCCGTGAACATCACCCGCCCGACCCTGCGCTCGATGGGGAAGCGCGCCAGCCACACCGACATCAGCAGCGCCCCCACCGCCGGCGCCGAGCGCAACAGGCCCAGGCCCCACGGGCCGGTCAGCAGGATGTCCTTGGCGAACACCGGCAGCAACGCCGTGGCGCCGCCCAGCAGCACGGCGAACAGGTCCAGCGACACCGCGCCGAGCACGTCCGGGCGGCTGCGAATGAAGCGAATGCCCGCCAGCAGCGATTCCAGGCTCGCCCGGCCCCGGTTGGCCGGCTGGCGGGCGGCGCTCAGGCGCAAGGTCAGGCCGCAGGCGATCACGTACAGCACCACGGTCGGGCCATACACCCACACGCTGCCAAACGCATACAGAAAGCCCCCCAGCGCCGGCGCGACGATGGTCGCCGACTGCATGGCCGAGGCCGACGCGGCCACTGCCCGCGGAAACAGCGCCGAGGGCACCACGTTGGGTAGCAACGCTTGGGTGGCCGGCATCTCGAAAGAGCGCGCACTGCCCAGCAGGAACGCCAGCACGAAGATCAGTTCGCGGGTCACGCTGTGGGTGCTGCTGCCCACCACCAGCGCCAGGGCGATCAGCGCCTGGGCGAACTGGCACAGCGCTGCCACCCGGCGCCGGTCATAGCGGTCGGCCACATGCCCGGTGTGCAGCATGAACAGCACCCTCGGGGCGAATTCCACCAGGCCCACCAGGCCCAGGTCGAGCACGTTGCCGGTCAGCTGATAGAGGTGCCAGCCGATGGCCACGGTGAGCATCTGGAAGCCGCTGGCAGTGAAAATTCGCGCGCACCAGAACGCCAGGAAGGGGCGGTGATGGCGCAGCAGGAGCGGGGCATGGTCTGACATGTGCGATACAGAGCCTTTGCGGGGGCGGCGGGGCAGATTATCACCAGTTTGTAACAGTAGGTTGCGAAAGCCGTCATCCCCGTGCGGTAGGCGCACCGATTCGTGTGTGCGTAAAGGGGGTGAGGCAACCGGTCACGCGGCAAACCACCACACAACCATGCGGCCCGTTCAGGACTATGCTTTCAGGCAATCGTTGACCTGGATCAATTGTTGTTTTTGCAACTGTTTCAAATGCAACGATGTGGCCGGAGGGCCGAATTCCCTGCGATTGCAAGTTTTCAGAACAATTCCAACTCGCCGCACTCAATGACGTAGGGGCAGTTGGCGCCAAGGCCGTGACCCTGACGCCGGATAACCTGACAGAGGAAGCACTATGTTCGGATTAGAGGCTCTAGATCTCGCCCGAATCCAGTTTGCGTTTACGATCTCTTTCCACATCCTGTTCCCGGCCATCACCATCGGCCTGGCGAGTTACCTGGCGGTGCTCGAAGGCCTGTGGCTCAAGACCCACAACAGCGTCTACCGCGACCTGTACCACTTCTGGTCGAAGATCTTTGCCGTCAACTTCGGCATGGGCGTGGTCTCCGGCCTGGTCATGGCGTACCAGTTCGGCACCAACTGGAGCCGCTTCTCGGACTTCGCCGGCTCGATCACCGGTCCGTTGCTGACCTATGAGGTGCTCACCGCGTTCTTCCTCGAAGCGGGCTTTCTGGGGGTCATGCTGTTCGGCTGGAACAAGGTCGGGCGCGGCCTGCACTTCTTCGCCACCATCATGGTCGCCGTCGGCACGCTGATCTCCACCTTCTGGATCCTGGCGTCCAACAGCTGGATGCAGACCCCGCAAGGTTATGAAATCGTCAACGGCGTGGTGATCCCGGTCGACTGGTTCGCGGTGATCTTCAACCCGTCCTTCCCCTACCGCCTGGCGCACATGGCCACGGCAGCATTCGTGGCCACGGCCTTCTTCGTCGGCGCCTCGGCCGCCTGGCACCTGCTGCGCGGCAAGGACAACCCGGCGATTCGCAAGATGCTCTCGATGGCCATGTGGATGGCGCTGATCGTGGCGCCGGTGCAGGCGGTGATCGGTGATTTCCACGGGCTCAACACCCTCAAGCACCAGCCGGTGAAGATCGCCGCCATCGAAGGCCACTGGGAAAACGTCGGCGACGAGCCGACCCCGCTGATCCTGTTCGGCATCCCCGACATGAAGAACGAGACCACCCACTTCAAGCTGGAGATCCCGGCGCTGGGCAGCCTGATCCTGACCCACAGCCTGGACAAGCAGGTGCCGGCGATGAAGGAGTTCCCGCCTGAAGACCGGCCCAACTCCACCGTGGTGTTCTGGTCGTTCCGCATCATGGTCGGGCTGGGCATGCTGATGATCGCCGTGGGCCTGTGGAGCCTGTGGCTGCGCAAGCGCGGCACCCTGTACAGCTCGCGCCCGTTCCTCTACCTGACCCTGTGGATGGGCCCGTCCGGGCTGATCGCGATCCTGGCCGGCTGGTTCACCACCGAGGTCGGTCGCCAGCCGTGGGTGGTGTACGGGCTGATGCGTACCGCCGATGGCGTGTCCAACCACAGCTATGCGCAACTGGGCATCACCCTGGTGATGTTCGTGGTGGTGTACTTCGCGCTGTTCGGCGCGGGGCTCGGCTACATGATGCGTCTGGTGCGCAAGGGGCCGGAAACCGGCGAGGGCGACGAGCCGACCCATGGCGGGCCTGGCCAGCAACGCACCCCGGCGCGGCCGTTGTCGGCTGCCGACGACGACCATGCCGACGACCACGCCAGCCTGAGCAAGGGGAACTGACTCATGGGTATTGATCTTCCGCTTATCTGGGCCGTGATCATCATCTTCGGCATCATGATGTACGTGGTGATGGACGGCTTTGACCTGGGCATCGGCATCCTGTTTCCCTTCGTCAAGGGCGAGCGCGACCGCGATGTGATGATGAACACCGTCGCCCCGGTCTGGGACGGCAACGAGACCTGGCTGGTGCTGGGCGGGGCGGCGCTGTTCGGCGCCTTCCCGCTGGCCTATGCGGTGGTGCTCTCGGCGCTGTACCTGCCGTTGATGCTGATGCTGATGGGGCTGATCTTCCGTGGCGTGGCCTTCGAGTTCCGCTTCAAGGCCAAGGCCGACAAGCGCCACCTGTGGGACAAGGCGTTCATCGGCGGCTCGCTGGCCGCAACCTTCTTCCAGGGCGTGGCACTGGGCGCATTCATCGAAGGCTTCAAGGTGGTCGAACGCAACTACGCAGGCGGCTCGCTGGACTGGCTGACGCCGTTCAGCCTGTTCTGCGGGGTGGGGCTGATCGTGGCCTATGCCTTGCTCGGCTGCACCTGGCTGATCATGAAGACCGAAGGCCCGTTGCAGAGCAAGATGCATGACCTGGCGCGCCCACTGGCCTTCGTGCTGCTGGCCGTGACCGGTGTGGTGAGTATCTGGACGCCGCTGGCGCATCCGGACATCGCCACGCGCTGGTTCAGCCTGCCCAACCTGTTCTGGTTCCTGCCGGTGCCGATCCTGGTGCTGGTCACCCTGTACGGGCTGGTGCGGGCGGTGGCACGCCATGCCCACTACACCCCGTTCCTGCTGACGTTGGTGCTGATTTTCCTGGGCTACAGTGGGCTGGGCATCAGCCTGTGGCCGAACATCATCCCGCCGTCGATCTCGATCTGGGACGCCGCAGCGCCGCCGCAGAGCCAGGGCTTCATGCTGGTGGGCACGCTGTTCATCATCCCGTTCATCCTGGGCTACACCTTCTGGAGCTACTACGTGTTCCGCGGCAAGGTGACCCACGACGACGGCTATCACTAGGAGGGCCTGGCAATGACTGGCAAAGACACCTTCGAACCGGAGAAAAAGCCGCTGATGCAGCGCCTGGGCTGGCTGCTGCTGATCTGGGCAGTGAGCGTGGCAAGCCTGGCCGTGGTGGCCTGGCTGATGCGGATGTTCATGGCGGCGGCGGGCTTGAGTACCCACTGAGCCAAGGTATTTCCCATCCCGCCCTGGGCGGGTTTACACCCTGCGCCGCGTGAGCTGCGCAGGGTTTTTTTTGCCTGTCTCGGCCGCCTGGCGCAGGAGCCGCTTGCCGGCGAAGGTGTCGGCTCCGTACCCGGCCTACTTGCGCGCCTTGAGCACCACGAACTTCGGCGTGGCTGCCACCTGTTCTACTCCCCGGAACAATCGCGCCAACTTGCTGTGATAGCCCAGGTGCCGATTGCCCACGATGTACAGCGCCCCGCCCACCACCAGTGCCTCGCGTGCCTGCTGGAACATGCGCCAGGCGAGAAAGTCCCCCACCACCTGCTGCTGGTGAAACGGCGGGTTGCACAGCACCACGTCCAGCGACTGCGGCGCCTGCCCGGCCAGCCCGTCGTCGGCGCGCACCGTCACGGCTCGCTCGCCCAGCGCCGCCTGCCAGTTCTGCTCGGCCGACTGCACCGCCATGTACGACTCGTCCACCAGGGTGTAGTGCGCCTGCGGGTTGGCCAGCGCGCTGACGATGCCCAGCACGCCGTTGCCGCAGCCAAGGTCGGCCACCCGCGCATCGCCCAGGTCGCGGGGCAGATGTGGCAGGAAGGCACGAGTACCGATATCCAGCCCTTCGCGGCAGAACACATTGGCGTGGTTCACCAGCTCCAGCGGTGGTTGCTCCAGGTGATAACGGGTGGGGTAGGGCGAGGCTGCCGCCGCCCTGGGCTCGGCCGTGGCGATCAGCAGGCGCGCCTTCTTGCGCGCCAGCGATGCCTGCACCGGGCCGATGTACTTCTCCAGCAGGTCGCCGGCTGCCCGTGGCAGGTGCTTGATCATCGCCCCGGCGATTACCTGCGCGCCGGGTGCCAACTGGCCCTGCAGCCGGATCAACTGCTCTTCGAGCAGCGCCAGGGTCTTGGGTACGCGCACCAGCACCCGGTCGAACGGCCCCTGCCAATGCTGGCTGGCGGCGATGAAGGGCACGCTGTCGAATGCCTGGCCATTGCGCACCAGGTTCTTCTCCAGTGCCAGCCGGGCCAGGTAGGAGTCGCCGCTGCCCAGCACCTGGGCATGGGCGCGCAGGCTGATGGCCAGCGCGCCGAAGCTGTCGTTGAGTACCAGTACCCGGCTCGTGGCAGGCAGCGCCTGCGCGGCCAGGTGTTCGAGCAGGTACTCGTCGGCCGCGTCGAAGGCCTGCAAGGGGTCGTTGGCGTATTCGGGCTGGCGAAGCAGCTCGAGCTCGGCGAAGGGGGTGATCAACAGGGGCATGGCGTAGGGCTCTGGGCTTTGGCGCGCGCGCTGGGGCTTGGCGCTGGACGGGCGCAGATTCTACAGCGTTTTTGCAGGTGGGGAGGGGGGGGGGCGAGCAGAACCTCAGATCAACCCGTACTGGCTGGCGATGGCGACCGCGCTGGTCTTGTTGGTGGTGTTGAGTTTGCTGGTGATGCTGCGGATATGAAAATTGACCGTGCTTCTGGACAGCGTGAGGATGCAACTGATGTCTTCGGCGGTCTTGCCGGCAGCGGTCCACTGCAGCACCTCGCGTTCCCGGGGCGAGAGTGCCTGCACGCGGGCCTTGGGCGGATGCAACTTGGCAACCATCAGGGTGTGCAGCAGGTTGCACAGCCACAGGGTCTGGGCCGACTTTTCGTACAGTTCCGCCATGCTCACTTCGCCCTGCCGGCGTGATACGCACAGCACGCTTTCGTTGCCGCGCAGGTCTTGGGTGCCCTGGCTCCAACCATGGCACAGGCCATGTTCGCACGCCGTCTGTCGCAACTCGGGGGCTTGCTTGTACAACTGCGGGGACCACAGCACCGGCATGTTCGAATGATGGCAATGCACAAGCACCGGGTCGATGCGCGCGTACTCGTTCTTCTTGTAGAGCTCGTTCCATTCGGCCGGGTAGTTGTTGAACATCATGACCTGCGGGCCTTCGGCGACCGTCCTGCCGTTCAGGCGGTATGCCAGAAACTCCATGTCCAGTTGCTCGGCCAGTGACAGTGCAGTGGCAAACATCTGTTGCTGGTTTTCCTCCTGCGTCAGTTGTTGCAACTGCTCCTGCTTCCAATATGGCATTTGAGCCTCCGTGCACCTTTGCAATTTAGTCACCCTGGATCGAGTGTAGGAAAAGTCGCACGTTGTTCTAGGTTTTTTTTGCTATAGAAATGTTCCAGTGCTCTACATAAAAATAGGGTTGTACAACCCGCGT
Source organism: Pseudomonas palmensis (assembly GCF_049942755.1). Lineage (NCBI taxonomy): Bacteria > Pseudomonadati > Pseudomonadota > Gammaproteobacteria > Pseudomonadales > Pseudomonadaceae > Pseudomonas > Pseudomonas palmensis. The sequence goes on along the minus strand of NZ_CP187958.1, from coordinate 1,478,015 downwards.
TACATGTTTTGTTACGTGGTTGAAGCACATGAGCGTAATGCCATTACATCGCGGCGGTGTTTATCCCGTCAGCTTTGCGCGACACTGTGTTTACCTGAATTGTGGAGCACACCATGACTGCCAGTGCGGAGAAGTTCACCCGCCAGACCCTGCTCGATGTCCAGCCGCTGACCCCCAACCTGTTCAGCCTGCGCGTAACCCGTGATCCCGGTTTTCGGTTCCGGGCCGGCCAGTTTGCTCGCCTGGGCGTGACCCGTGCCGATGGCAGCGTGGTGTGGCGGGCGTACTCGATGGTCTCGTCGCCGTTCGACGAGTACCTGGACTTTTTCTCGATCGTCGTGCCCGGCGGCGAGTTCACCAGTGAGCTGAGCCGGCTGCGCGAGGGTGACCAACTGTTGATCGACCGCCAGGCGTTCGGTTTCCTGACCCTTGATCGCTTCGCCGACGGGCGGGACCTGTGGTTGCTGGCGACAGGTACCGGCATTGCACCCTTCATGTCGATACTGCAGGACTTCGAAGCCTGGGAGCGGTTCGACACCATCAAGCTGGTCTATTCGGTGCGCGAAGCCAGGGAGCTCGCCTATCAGCAGGAGATCGCCGGCCTGGAGCAGCGCGACTACCTGGCCGAACATGCGGGCAAGCTGCAGTTCATTCCGGTGGTCACCCGCGAGCAACACCCGGGTGCGCTGAACGGGCGTATCACCACCCTGATCGAGAACGGTGAACTGGAGCGTGCGGCCGGCCTGGCGCTGACCCCCGAACATTCGCGGGTGATGCTCTGCGGCAACCCGCAGATGATCGACGACACCCGCCAGGTGCTCAAGGCACGTGATCTTCAGCTGAGCCTCAGCCGCCGGCCGGGCCAGGTGGCGGTGGAAAACTACTGGTAGACAGCACAACGGCGCCCGAAGGCGCCGTTACGGTCAGGCAGGCCCGGTTCAGGGCTGCTGGTTCTGCGCCTTGAGCAGGTCGCGGATTTCGCCCAGCAGTTCTTCTTCCTTGGTGGGTACCGGCGGCAGGGTCGGGGCCACCGCTTCTTCGCGCTTGAGGCGGTTGATCACCTTCACGCCCATGAAGATCGCGAAGGCCACGATCAGAAAGTCGATCACCGTCTGGATGAACTTGCCATAGGCCAGCACCACCGCCGGCGCGTCGCCCTCGGCCGCCTTGAGCACCACCGCCAGATCACTGAAGTCCACTCCACCGATCAGCAGGCCCAGGGGTGGCATCACCACATCGCCAACAAACGATGAAACGATTTTGCCGAACGCGGCGCCGATGATGATACCGACGGCCATGTCGACCACGTTGCCCTTGACCGCGAAGGCCTTGAATTCACTGATCACGCCCATGGTTTATTCCCTGTAACAGATGAGATTGGTCATCGCAGTGTAAATCAGCTATGCGCTTCATGCTCCGCGTTGCAGTAAAAGACCCCGGCTATGCCGAATAGTTTTGTCGCCCAGGCGGCGCCCCGCAGCTGGGTCGGCTCGGCTATCATGGCCCCTTTTTCCAGGAGACTGCCCCATGGCCAAGGCCAAGCGCATGTACGGCTGCACCGAGTGCGGCGCGACCTTTCCCAAGTGGGCGGGCCAGTGCGGCGAATGCGGCGCGTGGAACACCCTGGTCGAGACCATGATCGAAAGTGGCGGCGCTGCGGCGCCTGCCGGGCGCACCGGCTGGGCCGGGCAACAGGCGCAGATCAAGACCCTGGCCGAGGTCAGTGTCGAGGAGATCCCGCGTTTCAGCACCGCCAGCGCCGAGCTGGACCGCGTGCTCGGTGGCGGCCTGGTCGATGGATCGGTGGTGCTGATTGGTGGTGACCCGGGCATCGGCAAGTCCACCATCCTGCTGCAGACCCTGTGCAACATTGCCACGCGCATGCCGGCGCTGTACGTCACCGGGGAAGAATCCCAGCAGCAGGTGGCCATGCGTGCCCGTCGCCTGGGCCTGCCGCAGGATCAGTTGCGGGTGATGACCGAGACCTGCATCGAAACCATCATTGCCACCGCGCGGGTCGAAAAGCCCAAGGTGATGGTGATCGACTCCATCCAGACCATCTTCACCGAACAGTTGCAGTCGGCGCCCGGTGGCGTGTCGCAGGTACGCGAGAGTGCCGCCTTGCTGGTGCGCTATGCCAAACAGAGCGGCACGGCGATCTTCCTGGTCGGCCACGTGACCAAGGAGGGCGCGTTGGCCGGGCCGCGGGTACTGGAACACATGGTCGACACCGTGCTGTATTTCGAGGGCGAGTCCGACGGTCGCCTGCGCCTGCTGCGCGCGGTGAAGAACCGCTTTGGTGCGGTCAACGAGCTGGGCGTGTTCGGCATGACCGACCGCGGCCTCAAGGAAGTCTCCAACCCGTCGGCGATCTTCCTCACCCGTGCCCAGGAGGAAGTGCCGGGCAGCGTGGTGATGGCCACCTGGGAAGGTACCCGGCCGATGCTGGTGGAGGTGCAGGCGCTGGTGGATGAAAGCCACATGGCCAACCCGCGCCGTGTGACCCTGGGCCTGGACCAGAACCGCCTGGCCATGTTGCTGGCGGTGCTGCATCGCCATGGCGGCATCCCCACCCACGACCAGGACGTGTTCCTCAACGTGGTGGGCGGGGTCAAGGTACTGGAGACCGCGTCGGACCTGGCCTTGATGGCGGCGGTGATGTCGAGCCTGCGCAACCGCCCGCTGCCCCACGACCTGCTGGTGTTCGGCGAGGTGGGCCTGTCCGGTGAAGTGCGCCCGGTGCCGAGCGGGCAGGAGCGCCTGAAGGAGGCCGCCAAGCACGGCTTCAAGCGCGCCATCGTGCCCAAGGGCAACGCGCCCAAGGAAGCGCCGCCGGGGCTGCAGGTGATTGCGGTGACGCGCCTGGAGCAGGCGTTGGATGCGTTGTTTGAATAAAATGTAATCAATTTGCCGTGATGGCAAATTGGCGCCATTGTTCTGTCTCTCTACTATCGCGCCTTCGTTTTTTGCTTCCAGGGATGGGAAGATGGCGTTTTTGGTATCTGGCACAAAGCTGTCCTGCTTCTGGCTGTTGTTGGGCATCCTTGCTGGCCCTGTATCGGCCGCGAGCTTGCCGGGTGACCAGGAACTGATTCGCGAGCGTCAGGGGCGGTTGCTTGAAGAGCAGCAGCGGCGCCTGCAGGAACTCAAGGAGCTGCCTGGCAGCACCGCCCCTACCCAGACTGCACCGGTGCCGGCCGATGCCCGCTGCTTTATTAAATATGGAGTTTTGCGATGAGTCTTACTATCTTGGAGTTTGCAAGATCGTATGTCGCAGGAAGACTGACAGCCAAAGTTTTTTCGGAGGCGTATATTGAGCTTTGGAAAATTGAGCGAGATAGGAATGTCCTTCAGCTCGATGAGCCTTCGTTGAGCGAGTGCTTGTCCAGCATTTTTTGTGCTGCGGATATGTACGAGCCAGATGAATCAAGGGAAGAGTATGAATTTGACGATGAAATGCTTAAATCTAAAGTCGCGAGCTTGATGCAAAAAATAGTCACTGATTAGTTTGTGCAAAAGCAACCTCTCCTCTCGCAGCAGATCTTGGAAAGGCTTCATTTGATGCTGCTAATGGGGGCTAGCAATGTACTTCCCGAAAGTGACGATGAATGCCGGTGAGGTCATATTTGATGACTTTACTGTTGGTACACCGAAAGGTTTTATTGGCAATGGTCACGGTGGGGCTGCCGAGTTAGTCGGGCCGCTTAAAAAACTCCTACAACATACCCAATCTCAAGGAGGCAAGACGGTCACTATTAAAGGCTGTTATGCATGAGGAAGGCGCAGCATTAGGGGCTGGAAAAGTGGGAACGGTTCTCTTTTAGTTTTCCCCGCTACCAAAGAAGGTCTTAGAGATTTTTTGAAGAGTCTCAAATAGATGGGTCATCAAAAAAACAGTATGCAAGCATCTTGAAAGTCTTATTGTGTCTGGTTGTGGAGATTGTATGTCTCTCAGTTATGATTTGAGTTTGGGGTGTATTGAATAGGTTTCGATGGCGGCGTTTCAAGGTTTTTTGAAAAGGATATAATTGTAAGTCGTCAGAAAGAAAGCATTGAAGTGTTGTATTCTGGTATTTAGAAAATTACCAGTCGTTTCTCTGCTGCGGTGTTTTCAAAGGCTTCAGTAGTCCAGGGTTTCAATGTTTCAAATCCGTTGGGAATTCATGTTTCGGGAGGGGTTGTGATTATTAATTTGCAACTACTGGTTTATTCTAGGGTGTTAATTGTTTTAAGTGAGTTGTGGCAAAATTCAAAACAATAAAGAGTGAGTCTAGATGCCTCAGCGCCATGTTCACCGAGTAGTCCGACGCAACAGCGCAGCGAAAAGGGGCAGTGACGCGACCCCTCGCACGCTCATGCAGCGCCTAGAAGCACGTATTACTTGAACAGCTTGGTCACTTCAGCCGAGTAAAGAATCGGCAACTCTTTCGTACTGCTCAATACATACTCGCGCACAGTCTGCTGGCGGATTTCAGGGTACTGCTCCATGTAGGTCGGCGAAAACGCCGGTGCCTTCAGGCTGGCCCCGGCAGCGATGAGCGCCCTCGCGCAGTCGGGGTTGTGGGAGCGGGCCGCTTCCAGCAGCGCAGTGCCCAGCGACATCACGCCCTTCTGCGGATAGAACGCATCGAGCGTGCCAGGCTTGTGCAGCAGCGCAATACGCTGGGCAGCCTGTGGGTCGGGAGCATCGTTCAGTGCATACGGGCGCTCGCAGACAAAGTGCAGCGCTGTGGAGTCTGGCGTGGTGACGTGTAAGGGTCGGTGCCGGCGGCAATCAGCAGCTTGATGACCTCCAGATTGCCCACGCCCGGTCAGGGCCGCGTCCAGCAGGCGAGCGGTACGAGGAACAACAGGGTGGCTGGGCATACATGCCATGTGTGCGTCCTTTGAAGGGGTATCGAGGGCGAGGATGATCACAGAGAGACCATGCTTGTGCCGTCAGGCCTTCCCGTCTCGGTGCGCCCACATTCAGTCGCTTTCCGATGGCCAACAGGCACACACAAAAAGGGCCGGTGCACGTGCACCAGCCCTTCCTCATCAACCGAGCACTATCAATGCTCAGCCACCGTCTCTCGCCTCACTATCTGCCCCCCATGCTCATCCTTCTCCAGCAACGGAATCTCCTTGCCCTCGGCATCGAACAGCTTGCCGTCTTCGAAGTAGTCGCCGTCACGCAGCCCGGAAATGTCCGAGTAGTTCAGCGTGCGCTCGGAGGCGGCCACGAACACCGACTGATGATCGGAGTTGCCGGTCTTGAAGTGGTTGAACACCAGGTTCAGCAGAATCGCCATGATCGCCGACGAGCTGATGCCGGAGTGGAAGATGGTCTCGAACCAGTTCGGGAACTGCGCGTAGAAGTTGGGCGCGGCAATCGGGATCATGCCGAAGCCCAGTGAGGCGGCCACGATGATCAGGTTCATGTTGTTGCGGTAGTCCACCTTGGACAGCGTGCGGATACCACTGGCCGCCACGGTGCCGAACAGCACGATCCCCGCGCCACCCAGTACCGAGGTCGGTACGGCGGCAATCACCCGGCCCATGATCGGCAGCAGGCCCAGCACCACCAGGATCACGCCACCGGTAGCCACCACGTAGCGGCTCTTCACCCCGGTCACGGCCACCAGGCCGACGTTCTGGGCGAATGCGCTCTGGGTGAACGAACCGAAGATCGGCGCCAGGATGCTCGAGGCCATGTCGGCACGCAGGCCATCGCCCAGGCGCTTGGAGTCGACCTTGGTGTCGATGATCTCACCTACCGCGAGGATGTCGGCCGAGGTTTCCACCAGGGTCACCATGATCACGATGCACATCGACAGGATGGCCGCGATATGGAAGGTCGGCATGCCGAAGTGGAACGGGGTAGGGAAGGCCACCAGCGGACCTTCGAGCACCTTGCTGAAATCAGCCATGCCCAGCGACCAGGCGATCAGGGTGCCGAACACCATCGCCAGCAGGATCGACAGCCGCGAGATCGCCGCGCTGCCCAGCTTGCTCAGTATCAGCACGATCAGGAAGGTCACCGCCGCCAGGCCGATGTTGGACATGCTGCCGAAGTCCGGTGCCTTGCTGTTGCCGCCCATGACCCAGCGCGCCGCGACCGGCATCAGGGTCAGGCCGATGGTGGTGATCACGATGCCGGTCACCAGTGGCGGGAAGAACTTGGTGATGCGCGAGAACACCGGGGTGATCAGAAACCCGATCAACGAGGCCGCCATCACCGCGCCCAGCACCCCCGGCAGGCCGCCGCCGCCCTCGCTGCTGAGAATCGCGCCCATGGTGGCCACGCCGGCAAACGAAACGCCCTGTACCAGCGGCAACTGGCAACCGAAGAACGGCAGGCCCAGGGTCTGCAGCAGGGTCGCCAGGCCACCGGCAAACAGCGATGCGGCAATCAGCAGGCCGATGTCGGCCGGGCCCAGGCCGGCCGCCTGGCCGAGAATCAGCGGTACCGCGACGATACCGCCGTACATGGTGAGTACGTGTTGCAGCCCGTACGCCAGGTTGGCGCCGAGCCCCAGGTTCTCGTCTTCAGGACGTGATGCCGTGGACGTGTCGGGGGAGGACGTAGTCATGGGAGCAGGTTCTCTGTTTTATTGTTGTGGCGCTACTGTAGACAACTCGTGCCATTCATTGCCAGAACAATTGTATACAATTTTTAGATTGGCACAGGAACAGTCAGGTCATTGGTTTGGGTGCAGGCGTGGATGCAGTTATCGTTCCAACACGCAGCACCAGGCCCGCCAGGGCTGGGTCCGGTGGCATGAACGGCTGTTTGAAAGCTGTCTGGGTGGACAGGAAGGCGGGGCGGGGTCAGGTCGGTAGCGGGCTAAAAGATTTCAAATGTCGATGAGTTGATGGAATTCGCGCTCCAGTTCGGTGCGATCGGCCAGGTTGAGCTCCACCAGGCGGCACAGGTGCTCCAGCGAATCGAGGTCGATGTGCTCGCAGATAAACCCCAGCTGGGTGTCGTCGACATGGCGCAGTTCCACCGTCATGGTGACAAACGCCTCTTCACCCAGGCGTATCTGCGCAGCGAACGGCCGCTCGAGGTCGGCGTCCCAGGCCTTGGGCGCCTCGATCAGCAGGCCCTTGAGCGACAGGTCGAGCAGGTTGACCGGCCAGCGTCGTTCGCCCTGGAGCAGTTCGGTCGGTGCATCGAAGGGTATGCGCTGGAAGCGCCGGCGTTCTGGGTGATCGCTCATGGTGGAGGCCCTTTGCAGTAGAACCTGGCTGGAACCTGACTGACTATAGCTCAGGGCTTGCCAGCATGATCGCGAACGCGCATAACGAGACTGTGGGCGGGGCTGCAGGCTCTAGACCAAAGCAAGTATGGCAATGCGCCAAGACTCGCCCTAGACTCGATGGGCGGTCTTTCATATCCACTAGCTGGAAGCAAACCATGAACAACAATAATAGCCTGCTACGCCATATACCATGGCTGCTGCTGGCAGTCCTGGGGGCCTGTGCGCTGGGTGTGGTTGCCCTGCGCCGTGGCGAAGCGATCAACGCCTTGTGGATTGTGGTTGCCTCGGTAGCCCTCTACCTGGTCGCCTACCGTTACTACAGTCTGTTCATCGCCACCAAGGTGATGCAGCTGGACCCGCGCCGGGCCACCCCGGCGGTGCTCAACAACGATGGTCTGGACTACGTGCCGACCAACAAGCACATCCTGTTCGGTCACCACTTCGCGGCCATCGCCGGCGCTGGCCCGCTGGTGGGCCCGGTACTGGCTGCGCAGATGGGCTATCTGCCCGGTACGCTCTGGCTGATCGCCGGCGTGGTACTGGCCGGTGCAGTGCAGGACTTCATGATCCTGTTCCTGTCCACCCGCCGCAACGGTCGCTCGCTGGGCGACATGGTGCGTGAGGAAATGGGCCGCATTCCCGGCACCATCGCCCTGTTCGGCTGCTTCCTGATCATGATCATCATCCTTGCGGTGCTGGCGCTGATCGTGGTCAAGGCCCTGGCCGAAAGCCCATGGGGCATGTTCACGGTGATGGCGACCATCCCCATCGCGATGTTCATGGGCGTGTACATGCGTTATATCCGCCCGGGCCGCATCGGCGAGATCTCGCTGATCGGTGTGGTGCTGCTGTTGCTGTCCATCTGGCTGGGGGGCCTGGTGGCCGCCGATCCGGTGTGGGGCCCGGCGTTCACCTTCACCGGCGTGCAGATCACCTGGATGCTTGTGGGCTATGGCTTCGTCGCCGCCGTGCTGCCGGTATGGCTGGTGCTGGCGCCGCGTGACTACCTCTCCACCTTCCTCAAGATCGGTACCATCATTGCCCTGGCCATCGGCATCCTGGTGCTGGCGCCCGAGCTGAAGATGCCGGCGCTGACCCAGTTCACCGACGGCACCGGCCCGGTGTGGAAGGGCACCCTGTTCCCGTTCCTGTTCATTACCATCGCCTGTGGCGCGGTATCGGGCTTCCATGCGCTGATCTCCTCGGGCACCACGCCCAAGCTGCTGGACAACGAAGTCAACGCCCGCTACATCGGCTATGGCGGCATGCTGATGGAGTCATTCGTCGCGATCATGGCCATGGTTGCCGCCTCGGTGATCGAGCCGGGCGTGTACTTCGCCATGAACAGCCCGGCCGCGGTGGTCGGTGCCGACGTGGTGTCGGTGGCGCAGACAGTCAGCAGTTGGGGCTTTGCCATCACCCCCGAGCAGCTCGAGGCGGTCGCCCGGGACATCGGCGAGCACACCGTGCTGGCCCGTGCCGGTGGTGCGCCGACCCTGGCGGTGGGCATCGCGCAGATCCTGCACCAGGTACTGCCGGGTGAAAACACCATGGCGTTCTGGTACCACTTCGCGATCCTGTTCGAAGCCCTGTTCATCCTCACTGCGGTAGACGCCGGTACGCGTGCCGGGCGCTTCATGCTGCAGGACCTGCTGGGCTCGTTCGTGCCGGCGCTCAAGCGCACCGAGTTGTGGGGCGCCAACCTGCTCGCCACCGCCGGCTGTGTGGCGTTGTGGGGCTACCTGCTGTACCAGGGCGTGATCGACCCGCTGGGTGGCATCAACACCTTGTGGCCGCTGTTCGGCATCTCCAACCAGATGCTGGCCGGTATCGCGCTGATGCTCGGCACCGTGGTGCTGATCAAGATGAAGCGCCAGCAGTACATGTGGGTCACCCTGGTGCCGGCGGTATGGCTGCTGATCTGCACCACCACCGCAGGCTTCATCAAGCTGTTCGACCCGAACCCGGCGGTGGGCTTCCTGGCCCTGGCCAACAAGTACAGCGCGGCGCTGGACGCCGGTCAGGTACTGGCCCCGGCCAAGGACATCGCGCAGATGCAGCACGTGATCTTCAACGCGTACACCAACGCGACGCTGACCGCGCTGTTCCTGTTCGTGGTGTTCAGCATCCTGTTCTTCGCGCTCAAGGTCGGTATCCGCGCCTTGAACAAGAAAGAACGTACCGACAAGGAATCGCCGTTCCAGGCCTTGCCGGACGCGTAAACCAAGAGGATTGCAGACATGTTCAACGATCTCGGTCGACTGGGTAAGTACCTGGGGCAGGCAGCCCGCCTGATGGTCGGCATGCCCGACTACGACAATTACGTCGAGCATATGCAAACCCGGCACCCCGACCTGCCGCCGATGACCTACGAGGAGTTCTTCCGGGAACGCCAGGAGGCGCGTTACGGCGGCAAGGGCGGGCCCAAGTGCTGTTGAAAGACGGCACCGCCCGCGTGTGACAAACCTGTGGGAGCCCGGGCAGCCGGGCTCCCACAGTCATTTCAGTGTTCAGGAGATTTTCCGTGCAACCCATTCCCGTCACCGTGCTCAGCGGTTTTCTGGGGGCCGGCAAGACCACCTTGCTGCGCCACCTGCTCAAGGCCGAGCACGGCCTGAAAATCGCCGTGATCGAAAACGAGTTCAGCGACGCCGGCATCGACACCCAACTGCTGGGCGACGAACCGGTGCAGGTCATGACCCTGGCCAACGGCTGCGTGTGCTGCACCATCCACACCGACCTGACCAAGGCGCTGTTCCTGCTGCTGGAGCGTCTGGACAGCGGCGAAATCGCCTTCGACCGGCTGGTGATCGAGTGCACCGGCCTGGCCGACCCGGCACCGGTGGCGCAGACCTTCTTCATCGACGAAGAGCTGCGCGAGCGCTACATCCTCGACGGCATCATCACCCTGGTGGATGCCGCGCATGCCGACCTGCACCTGACCCAGACCATCGCCCAGGCCCAGGTCGGGTTTGCCGATCGCCTGCTGGTGAGCAAGACCGACCTGGTCGATGCGGCCGCGTTCGAGGCTTTGAGCCAGCGCCTGGCGCGGATCAACCGACGTGCGCCGATCCGTGTGGTGGACAACGGCAGGATCGACCTGGCCGAGATGCTGGATGTGCGCGGGTTCAACCTCAACGCCAGCCTCAACCTGCGGCCTGTTGTGGCGGCGGGCAACAGCCTGGACCGGATCTCCAGCATGGTGCTGCGTACCGATGTGCCGCTGGATATCGACCGGCTGAGCGAGTTCATGAACCAATTGCTGGAGGCGCATGGCAAGCAGCTGTTGCGCTACAAGGGCGTGTTGAACATTGCTGGCGAGGATCGGCGGCTGGTGTTTCAGGGCGTGCTGAAGCTGTATGGCTTCGACTGGGATACCGAGTGGGCCGAAGGTGAACAGCGCGAGAGTGTGATGGTGTTCATTGCCGATGACCTGCCCGAGGCGAAGATTCGCGAGGGGTTCGAGGCCTTGGGTCGCCCCTGAGGGCCCATCGCGGGTCAAGCCCGCTCCCACAGGTTTACTACCCATCTGGAGGGCTATGAAATCCTGTGGGAGCGGGCTTGACCCGCGATGCCACAAAAAAGCCCGGCTGGGAGCCGGGCTTTTTCACATCAGGTACCTGCGATCAGTTGCCGTACACCGGCAGCTTGGCGCAGATGGCCTTGACCTTCTCGCGAACGGCGTCGATCACCGCTTCGTTGTTCAGGTCGTCCAGGATGTCGCAGATCCAGCCCGCCAGTTCCTTGCACTCTGCTTCCTTGAAGCCGCGAGTGGTCACGGCCGGGGTGCCGAAGCGCAGGCCGGAAGTGACGAACGGGGAGCGTGGGTCGTTTGGCACGGAGTTCTTGTTGACGGTGATGAAGGCTTTGCCCAGGGCAGCGTCTGCGTCCTTGCCGGAGATTTCCTGCTTGATCAGCGACAGCAGGAACAGGTGGTTTTCAGTACCGCCCGACACCACGTCGAAGCCGCGCTCGATGAACACGCCGGCCATGGCCTGGGCGTTCTTCACCACTTGCTGCTGGTAGGCCTTGAACTCAGGCTGCAGCGCTTCCTTGAAGCAGATCGCCTTGGCCGCGATCACGTGCTCCAGCGGGCCGCCCTGGGCACCCGGGAATACGGCGGAGTTCAGCTTCTTCTCGATGTCGGCGTTGGCACGGGCCAGGATCAGGCCGCCACGTGGACCGCGCAGGGTCTTGTGGGTGGTGGTGGTGACCACGTCGGCGAACGGCACCGGGTTCGGGTACACGCCAGCGGCGACCAGGCCAGCCACGTGGGCCATGTCGACGAACAGGTAGGCACCGACCTTGTCGGCGATTTCGCGGAAGCGCGGGAAGTCCAGCACCTGCGAGTAGGCCGAGAAACCGGCCACGATCATTTTCGGCTTGTGCTCGACCGCCAGGCGCTCGACTTCGTCGTAGTCGATCAGGCCGTTGGCGTCGATGCCGTACTGGATGGCGTTGTACAGCTTGCCCGAGGACGACACGGCCGCGCCGTGGGTCAGGTGGCCGCCGTGGGCCAGGCTCATGCCCAGGATGGTGTCACCGGCCGACAGCAGGGCCAGGTAGACGGCAGCGTTGGCCTGGGAACCGGCGTGCGGCTGCACGTTGGCGTAGTCGGCGCCGAACAGCTGCTTGGCGCGGTCGATGGCCAGTTGCTCGACCACGTCGACGTATTCGCAGCCACCGTAGTAGCGCTTGCCCGGGTAGCCTTCGGCGTACTTGTTGGTCAGTACCGAGCCTTGAGCTTCCATCACCGCAGGGCTGGTGTAGTTTTCCGAAGCGATCAGCTCAATGTGCTCTTCCTGGCGCTGAGCTTCTTGCTCCATGGCGGCAAAGAGATCGGCGTCGTACTTGGCAATGGTCAAATCACGGCTGAACATGGCGGTCCTCAAGGATCGTGCTGAAATAGGCGGGCATTCTACCTCATCGGCTTTTGTCTGGCATATGAAAGGGCATCATGTCGCAGACAAGCGGGGCTCATTCAGGCTCGGTGTGAACTTATCGCGGGTCAAGCCCGCTCCCACAGGTCTGGTATCCGCTCTCGGGGGCCGAGAACATCCTGTGGGAGCGGGCTTGACCCGCGATGCGTCATTCGAACATGAACAACGTTTCGTTGCTGAATTGCGCCTCGAACTGGTTGGCCGGCATCGGCCGCCCGAACAGGTAGCCCTGCACCTCGTCGCAGCCGTGCTCGCGCAGAAACTCCAGTTGCTCATGGGTCTCCACACCCTCGGCGATCACCGCCAGGTTCAGGCTGTGGGCCATGGCGATGATGGCGCGGGCGATCTGCGCATCCTGCTCGCCCTCGGGCAGACCGTCGACGAAGGTGCGGTCGATCTTGAGCACGTCGATGGGGAACTGCTTGAGGTAGTTGAGCGACGAGTAGCCGGTGCCGAAGTCGTCCACCGCAATGCTCAGCCCCAGATTCTTCAGGCTGTCGAGGATCACCATCGCCTCGTTGACCTCGCGCATCAGGATGCTTTCGGTCAGTTCCAGCTCCAGGCACGCCGGCGGCAGCCCGGTATCGGCCAGGATGGTGGCGATGCGCGTGCCCAGTTGGCCATCGGAGAACTGGCGCGCCGAAATGTTCACCGACACCTTGGGCACTCGCACCTTGGCCTGGTGCCAGGCCTTGAGCTGGCGGCAGGCTTCGCTGATGACCCAGTCGCCCACGTCCACCACCAGCCCCAGTTCCTCGATCACCGGGATGAAGTCGCCCGGCGGCACCAGCCCGCGGCGCGGGTGGCGCCAGCGCAGCAGGGCCTCGGCACCGGTCAGGCGCTTGCCGTCGCCGCTGAACTGCGGCTGATAGTAGAGGATGAACTCGTTCTGCTCCAGCGCATGACGCAGGTCGCTTTCCAGCTCCAGGCGCTCCAGCGCACTGGCGTTCATGTCGGCCTGGTAGAACTGGAAGTTGTTCTTGCCGCGCTCCTTGGCGTGGTACATCGCGGTGTCGGCGTTCTTCATCAGCTGGCTCAGCTCGCTGCCGTCCTGCGGGCTGAGGGCGATGCCGATGCTGGCAGTGACGAAGAACTCGCGGTTCTCCAGCACGAACGGTCGCACCAGGCTGCCCAGGATCTGCTCGGCCACGTGGATCGCGCGGTTGAGCGCGATTTCGCGGGTGGCCTTGGGTTGCAGCAGCAAGGTGAATTCGTCGCCGCCCATGCGTGCCACGGTGTCGTCGTCGTGTACGCAGTCGAGCAGGCGTTCGGCCATGTCCTTGAGCATGCGATCGCCCGCGGCATGCCCCAGGGAGTCGTTGATCGGCTTGAAACGGTCCAGGTCCAGGAACATCAGCACCACCCAGGCCTTCTGCCGCTCGGCCTGCTGCAGCGCGGTGTGCAGGCGGTCCTGGAACAGCGTGCGGTTGGGCAGGTGGGTCAGGGCATCGTAGTAGGCCAGGCGGTGAATGCGCTGTTCGCTGGCCTTGCGCTCGCTGATGTCGGTGAAGAAGCACACGTAGCTGGCCAGGTCACCCTCGTCGTCGAGTACCGCGGTGATGCCGACCCACGCCGGGTAGTGCTCGCCGCTGCGGCGCTTGAGCCAGACCTCGCCTTCCCAGGTGCCGCGCTGGTGCAGTTGCTTGAGCACGTAGTTGAGGTGGGCTTCCTGCTGTTCGTCGACGGTGAGCAGGCTCGGCAACTGGTCGAGCACGTCGCTCACCGCGTAGCCGCTGACCCGGCTGAAGGCTTCGTTGGCCTGCACGATGTAGCCGGCCGGGTCGGTGATCAGGATCGCCGAGGTGGAATGCTCGAACACCGTGGCGGCCATGCGCAGGTCTTTCTCGGCGCGGCGTTGCTGGCTGATGTCGCGGCCGACGCCCAGGATGCCCTCGAAATGGTTGTGCTCGTCCCACACCAGTACCACGCGCAGCTCGATCGGGATCTTGCGGCCGTCGGCGCGCAGACAGTCGAACAGGAACAGCTGGGTGGTCACCTCGGTGCGCAGGCGCTCCAGCGCGGCGGGTTCCTCGAGGGCCCGCTTGACCCGTTCGAACAGGGTGAACACGCCGGTCAGCTGCGCCGGGTTGGCAATGGTCGACTGCCAGCCGTTGGCGAAGATCCACGGCACGTCGTAGCCCAGTACCGTCTGCACCGAAGGGCTGACGTAGTTGAGCTGCAACTGCGGGTCGGTGGAGAAGATCACGTCGCTGATGCTCTCGGCGAGCATGCGGTAGCGCTGCTCGCTGTCGCGCAGCGACTCGCTCGCCTCGATCTGGTCGGTGACGTCCTTGCCCACCCCGATGATGCGCAGCACCGTACCGTCAGGGTCGCGGGTCAGGGCCTGTTCGCGAATGTCGTAGCGCCGCCAGCTCTGGTCGTGGTGAAGAAAACGCAGTTGGCAATGCAACTGCTCCACATAGCCGCTCTGGCGCTGCTGCTGGCGCATCTGGCGAAACAGCTCGGCGTCCTGCGGGTGCAGCAGCACCTCCCAGAAGTACTCGCCCATCTGCGCCAGCTCGCTGCGCGAATAGCCCAGGGTCTGGCCCAGGTGGCGGTTGCTGAAGATCATGCGCAGGCTGTGCACATCCTGCACGTACAGCTGGTCGGGCACGGTGCGCACCACGTCCGACCAGAAGCTTTCGCGCTCCAGCAGCGACAGCTCCACGCGCTTGCGGCTGGTGATATCGCTGATGCTCAGGATCACGGCCTGGTAGTCACGCCGTGCCTGGGGGAAGCGCACCATCAGCCACAGGTGCTGGTCCTGGCCCTGGGGGTCGCTGAGCCGCACTTCCAGCTCCAGCAGGCGCAGGTCCTGCACCACTGCCTCGACCAACTGCATGCCCACCCCGTCGGCGCCCGGCGAGTGGCCTTCGATCAGGCGCTGCCAGGCGCTCTCGCAGCAGCCGGCGCCCAGCAGTTGCAGGGCCACCTGATTGACTTCAGTAACCTTCAGCTCGCCCAGCAGGCTGTGGCGCAGCGATACATCCCGGGCCAGGCGCTGGGCCAGCTCGGCTGTGCTGCGCAGGCGCAGGCGTTCCAGCAGTTCGGTCAGCCCCGACAGGTCGAGTACGCACAAGGCCACGCCCGTGCCTTCGAAGATGTCCTGATAGCGTCGCCGACCTTCCTGCAGGGCGCGGTGGCGGCGGCGCATGCTGATCAGCGCCAGCAGCGGGATCAGCGCGCACACCAGGCCCAGCACGCACTTGCCGATCAAGGCCGGCAGCAGTTGCTGGCGGCTGTGGGCGGCATCGAACAGGCCGCGCAGTTGCCAGTCGCTGTTGTCCAGGTACGCCAGCAGCACGCTTTGCGGCGGCTCGATGCTGGCGTCGCGCGCATCGAGCGGCGGCGCGTGGCGATCGATGACCTGGGCCGTGCGACTGTTTTCCAGCAGCCACAGCGGTGGCGCGGCGTGATCCAGGGGTTGGCTCAGTTGCTGGTAGTACTCCGGGGCCAGGCGCAGCAGCCAATAGCCACGGGTGTCGCTGTCGGGGTGCTGCAGCAGCAGGTAGACCAGGCTGTTGTCGTCGCTGTTGCTGAAGTAGTACGGGCGCTCCTGGCCCAGGTGCAGCAGCTCCTGGAGCGCCTTGCGGTCGGCACTGATGCCCGCGCTGTCGCGCAGCAACGCGCCCTGGGCGTCCACCCACACCAGGCTGCGCAGGGCGGGCAGGCGTGCGTGCAGGTGTTCGAGCAGCGGCGGCAGGTCGGTGACGGCCGGTGCGGCAGGGTAGGGTTGCAGCAGGGTGAGGGCTTTTTGCGCGTTCAATGCCAGGCTCAGGTTGAGCTGGCTGGCCAGTTCGGCACTTGCATCCAGGCTCTGCTGGCGGCGATCGGCCTGGGTATGGCGGAACTGTTCGAACACCTGCCAGAACAGCAGCGCGAGCAACAGCAGCACCAGGATGGCCAACGCGCCTTTGAGCGAGCCACGCAAGGGCGAACCGGACGCACTCGTGGCTTTGCGCGGGGATGAAGGCTGAGTCAGATTGGTCAAACGCTGTTCCTGCGTGAGGCTGTGGCAGGTGATCGCTACGCAGCGACAAGCGGCGCAGTGTGCGGTAGTCCTGTCGCATCCCGGTTCCAGGCGCGCACTATAAGCTGCACGCCCGAAGGGCGGCTAGCATGCCTTGAAGTGTGGCAAAGTGCCAGTCCTGTTCGTCAGCGGAATGGTTTCCTGCTTTTTGATACAAATTGCACACGCTGTGTTGATTGCAATGTGCCATTTCCCTATCTAGGATGTGCCCCCTCACTTAAGGCAGCGAACCCACGGATGGGTGTTTGACGCTGTTTTGGTAGGCCCCGTGCCGCCTGGGCTTTTTCGGCCGGCGCGGGGCCTGCAGTCCAACTACAGGCCAAGGATGTCCTACTCAAGCAAGTTGCACGCTCGTTACCACGAGGTTGCCCGGCAGGCTGTATCACCAGACTGTTTTGCGGGCGAGGACGTGCGTTTTTCCAGTGAGTACGAAGCACTGGAAGGCGAGTTGAACAAGGCTCAGTCCGTTCACGAGAGCGGCCAGATCGACTGGCTCCGCGTGCTCGAGAACAGCGAGACGCTGCTGCGCACACAGTCCAAGGACCTGCGGGTTGCCGCCTGGTTGACGTGGGCGTTGTATCAACGCGAATCCTTCCCGGGCCTGCTGGCCGGCGTGGGGCTGTTGCAGCACCTGTGCGAGCAGCACTGGGCGCAGGTGCACCCGGCCAAGCCACGCACGCGGGCCGCGGCCATCGGCTGGCTGGTGCCGCGCCTGGAGCAGGTACTGGGTGAAAATGTCGCGATCAAGGAGCAACTGGCGCTGTTCCGCCGCCTGGTCGACAGCCTGCAGGCGCTCGATGCAGCCCTGACCACGCACCTGGGCGATGAGGCGCCGCTGTTGCTGCCGTTGTGCCGACGCCTGTCGAGCATGGTGCAACGTGCTGCCGACAATCAGCCCGAACCCGGTGCCGTGGGCGCGGTCGTGGCCCAGGTCAAGCAGGCCGCCACCCAGTTGCTCACCCCCGGCGCCCCCGTCGACAGCGAAAAAGACGCGCACAAGGTGTTACGCACCCTGCAGGATGGCGCTCGACCGTTATCGAACTGGTGGCTCAAGCAGAAGGCCACCGACGTGCGCGCCTTGCGCCTCAACCGCACGCTGCTGTGGTTGCAGATCGACGCGGTGCCCGAGCGCAATGCCGAACAGGTGACCGTGCTGCGCGGGTTGCCGGTCGACCGCCTGAAGATCTACCAGGAACGCTTTGCCAACGGCCAGTACGCCGACCTGCTGATGGAGCTCGAGGCCAGCCTGGCCAAGTCGCCGTTCTGGTTCGACGGCCAGCGCATGGTCTGGGAGTGCCTGCTGGAGCTCAACGCCGAGCAGGGCATGCGCGAGGTGGAGTTCCACTTCGCGCAACTGCTGCAGCGCCTGCCCGGGGTGGTGGAGCTGCGCTTTCATGACGGCACGCCGTTTGCCGACCCGGCGACGCGGGGCTGGATCAACGCCAGCGTCATGCCGCACCTGCAGAGCACCAGCGCACCGCGCAAGGTCGAGACCGACCTCGCGACCAGCCTGCCACCCTGGGAGCTGGCCCTGGAGGCGGTGCTGCCCGTGCTGCGCAAGGACGGCCTCAAGCCTGCCGTGCAGATACTCAAGCAGGGCATGCAGGCGGCTCAAGGCGGGCGTGTGCGCTTTTTCTGGCAGCTCAGCCAGGCGCGGCTGTGCTTTCTGGCCAAGAAGTACGAACTGGCCAAGACCCAGCTCGAAGCCCTCGATCACGAACTGCAACAGGCCGGCCTGCATCAGTGGGAGCCGGACCTGGCACTGGAAGTACTGCGTCTGCTGCACAGCTGTTGTGAGCTGCTGCCGCAGAACCACGCCGTGCGCGAACGCAAGGATGAGGTTTATCGCAGGCTGTGCCACCTCGACCTCGAAGTGGTACTCGACTAGGCCCCCGGGCCGCAAACGCAAGGAGAAAAGCCATGGCCAAAGAAGGCTCGGTAGCCCCCAAGGAACGCATCAACGTCACGTTCAAACCTGCCACGGGCGGTGCCCAGGAAGAAATCGAACTGCCCTTGAAGCTGCTCGCGATCGGTGACTACACCCAGCGTCCGGACGAACGCAAGGTAGAGGACCGCAAGCCCATCAGCATCGACAAGATGACGTTTGACGAAGTGCTCGCCAAGCAGGAGTTGAGCCTGACCCTCAGCGTGCCCAACCGCCTGCAGGACGACGAAAGCGCCAGCGATGAGCTGGGCATCAGCCTGCGGGTCAACTCCATGAAGGACTTCAACCCGGCCAGCCTGGTCGAGCAGGTGCCAGAGCTCAAGAAGCTGATGGAACTGCGCGATGCGCTGGTGGCACTCAAGGGCCCGCTGGGCAACGCACCGGCTTTTCGCAAGGCCATCGAAGGCGTGCTCGCCGACGATGAGTCGCGCACCCGCGTACTCGGCGAACTGGGCCTGAGCGCCACGCCGACCACCGACGCTTGAGCCTCCCCCGTCAAGGAAGAACACCATGAGCACCAGCGCAGCACAGCAAACCAGCAGCACCGAAGGCGAGTACAGCATTCTCGACAACATCATCGCGCAAACCCGCCTGACGCCCGACGATGAAGCCTATGACATTGCCAAGCGCGGCGTGTCGGCCTTCATCGAAGAGCTGCTCAAGCCGCACAACGACGGCGAACCGGTCAAGAAGGCCATGGTCGACCGCATGATCGCCGAGATCGATGCCAAGCTCAGCCGCCAGATGGACGCGATTCTCCACCACCCCGACTTCCAGTCGCTGGAGTCGGCCTGGCGTGGTCTGCAGTTGCTGGTCGACCGCACCAACTTTCGCGAAAACATCAAGATAGAAATTCTCAACGTCTCCAAGCAGGACCTGCTGGACGACTTCGAGGACTCGCCCGAAGTCATGCAGGCCGGTCTCTACAAGCACATCTATACCGCAGAGTACGGCCAGTTCGGTGGCCAGCCGGTGGGCGCGATCATCGCCAACTACTTCATGTCGCCCAGCTCCCCCGACGTCAAGCTGATGCAGTACGTCTCCAGCGTTGCGTGCATGTCCCATGCGCCGTTCATCGCCGCTGCCGGTCCGAAGTTCTTCGGCCTCGAAAGCTTCACCGGCCTGCCGGACCTCAAGGATCTCAAGGACCACTTCGAAGGCCCGCAGTTTGCCAAGTGGCAGAGCTTTCGCCAGTCCGAGGACGCGCGCTACATCGGCCTCACCGTGCCGCGCTTCCTGCTGCGCAACCCTTATGACCCGGAGGAAAACCCGGTCAAGTCGTTCGTCTACAAGGAAACCGTGGCCAACAGCCACGAGCACTACCTGTGGGGCAACACCGCCTATGCGTTCGGCACCAAGCTGACCGACAGCTTCGCCAAGTTCCGCTGGTGCCCGAACATCATCGGCCCGCAGAGCGGTGGCGCGGTGGAAGACCTGCCGCTGCACCACTTCGAAAGCATGGGCGAGATCGAGACCAAGATCCCCACCGAAGTGCTGGTGTCGGACCGTCGCGAGTACGAGCTGGCCGAGGAAGGCTTCATTTCCCTGACCATGCGCAAGGGCAGTGACAACGCCGCCTTCTTCTCCGCCAGTTCGGTGCAGAAACCCAAGTTCTTCGGCATCAGCGCCGAGGGCAAGGCCGCCGAGCTGAACTACAAGCTCGGTACCCAGCTGCCGTACATGAT
Organism: Pseudomonas palmensis; assembly: GCF_049942755.1. Classification (NCBI taxonomy): domain Bacteria; kingdom Pseudomonadati; phylum Pseudomonadota; class Gammaproteobacteria; order Pseudomonadales; family Pseudomonadaceae; genus Pseudomonas; species Pseudomonas palmensis. The sequence goes on along the minus strand of NZ_CP187958.1, from coordinate 1,458,171 downwards.
GATCGTCAACCGCCTGGCCCACTACCTCAAGGTACTGCAGCGCGAGCAGCTGGGCTCGTGGAAGGAGCGCACCGACCTGGAGCTGGAACTCAACAAGTGGATCCGCCAGTACGTGGCCGACCAGGAGAACCCGAGCGCCGAGGTGCGTGGGCGTCGTCCGCTGCGCGCGGCCCAGATCATCGTCAGCGATGTTGAAGGGGAGCCGGGTTGGTACCGGGTCAGCCTCAACGTGCGCCCGCACTTCAAGTACATGGGCGCCGACTTCACCCTGTCGCTGGTCGGCAAACTGGATAAAGAGTAAGCGGGGGCGCGTACATGAGCGGATATGGCAGCCTTTTCGAGCGTCTGGGCGGCGAAGCCGACAAGCGTCGCGGCTGGAGCCGCGAGAGGGCTGCCATGGCCTCGGTGGCGGTGCACCTGGGCAAGATGCTCAGTACCCGTGCGGGCAGCGTGCAGACGCTGCCCGATTACGGGCTGGCAGACCTCAATGACATGCGCCTGAGCCTGCATGACGCGCTGAGCCAGGCGCGTCAGGCCATCGAGCAGTTCATCGAAGCCTACGAACCGCGCCTGACCAATGTGCGCGTGGTGTCGCTGCCGCATGATCACGATCAGCTCAAGCTGGCTTTCAGCATCGAAGGCCTGCTTGAGCTGGACGGGATCAAGCGTCAGGTCAGCTTTTCCGCGCGCCTGGAGGGCGGCGGGCAGGTGCAGGTCAACTGAGACGCGCACCGCGCTGCCGTCTCGCGAACAGGACGTTCCTGAGCATGCAAAACAGGTAACCGAGCATGTCCTTCAATCATTACTACCAGAGCGAGCTCACCGCGTTGCGCCAGCTGGGGCGACGCTTTGCCGAGCGCAGCCCGGCCCTGGCGCCGTTTCTGGGGCAGGCCGGGCGCGACCCGGACGTGGAGCGGCTGCTCGAGGGCTTTGCCTTCCTCACCGGGCGCCTGCGCCAGAAGCTCGATGACGAACTGCCCGAGCTGAGCCATTCGCTGATGCAGTTGCTGTGGCCCAACTACATGCGCCCGCTGCCGGCGTTCAGCATCCTGCAGTTCGACCCGCTGGGCCAGTCCGGCCCGCCCTTGCGGGTGGCGCGCGATACACCGGTCGAGAGCCAGCCGATCGATGAGGTGCGCTGCCGTTTTCGTACCTGCTACCCCACCGATGTCATGGCCCTGGACCTCACCGCGCTCAATTACTCGGTAAAGGGTGATGGGGCGCTGCTCAGCCTGCGCCTGGAGATGAGCTGCGACGGGCATGTCGGCGAGCTGGAACTGAGCCGCCTGCGCCTGCACCTGGCAGGCGAGCGCTACATCAGCCAGATGCTCTACCTGTGCCTGCTGCGCAACGTGGAAGGCATCGAGCTGGTGCCGCTGGGGGGCGATGGCAAGCCGCTGGTGCGCGCCAGTGGCGAGAACGTGACAGTGCGCCTGGCTGGCAACCGTATCCAGCCGGTCGGCTTCGCCGAGGAAGAGGCGCTGATTCCCTACCCGCTGAACACCTTTCGCGGTTACCGCTACCTGCAGGAGTACTTCGCCTTCCAGGACAAGTTCCTGTTCGTCGACCTTGACGGTCTGGAGGCACTCAAGTCCCTGGGCACGGAAACCCTCAAGCAGATGCGTGGGCTGGAGATACGTTTCGACATCCGCAGGGGCGGTATCCAGCGCATGCGCCCCACGCTGGACAACGTCAAGCTGTACTGCACCCCTATCGCCAACCTGTTCCAGCACGATGCCCTGCCGATTCGCCTGGATGGCAAGCAGGACGAATACCTGCTGCTGCCCGCCGAGTACGACCTGGAGAACTGCGGGGTGTTCTCGGTGCACAGCGTGACCGGCTGGAAGCCCGGCGGCGTGGGCTACCAGGCCTATGTGCCGTTCGAGTCGTTCGAGCACGACCCCAGTTTCGACGTGCCGCAGACCAGCCCGCACTACAGCATTCGCCAGCGCTCCTCGCTGTTGCATGACGGCCTGGACACCTACCTGAGCTTCGGAATACGCGATACCCGCACCCACGAGACGCTGTCCATCGAGCTCACCTGCACCAACCAGAACCTACCGCGCCGGCTCAAGCTGGGTGATATCGACCAGCCGTCCGAGCAGACCCCGGAGTTCCTCACCTTCCGCAACATCACCCCGGTCACGGCCAGCTACGCGCCGCCCCTGAACCGGGATTTCCTGTGGAAGCTGATCAGCAACATGTCGCTCAACTACCTGTCGCTGGCCAACGTCGATGCGCTCAAGGTGATCCTGGAAACCTACGACCTGCCGCGCTACTACGACCAACATGCCGAGAAGGTCAGCAAGCGCCTGCTCGGCGGGCTCAAGTCGATCCGTCACGAGCATGTCGACCGATTGCACCGCGGCCTGCCCCTGCGCGGGCTGCGCACCGAACTGACCATCGACCCGCAAGGCTACATCGGCGAAGGCGACCTGTTCGTGTTCGCCTCGGTGCTCAACGAGTTCTTTGCCCTTTATGCCAGCCTCAACTCGTACCACGAGTTGCGGGTCAGAAGTACCCAGGGAGAGGTGTACCAATGGACACCACGTATGGGCCTGCAGCCCCTGCTTTGAGCGGGCTGAGCCACGCAATACGCGAATACTCGCTGTTTCAGGCCGTGCTGCTGGTCATCGACCGGCTGCGCGAGTTCCATCCGCACCTGAGCGAAGAGGAGCTGTACGACCAGCTGGAGTTCCAGGCCAATCCGAGCCTGGGCTTTCCGGGCAGCGACGTCGATCGCGTCGAGTTCTTCGACGACCGCGGGCAGATGCGTGCACGCCTGCGTTTCAACCTGATTGGCCTGTGCGGCGCCAGCTCGCCGCTGCCGGCGTTCTACGTGGAGCAGGCGCTGGGCGATGGCGAGGACGGCAACACGACCCGGCAGTTTCTCGACGTGTTCCACCATCGGCTACAGCGCCTGATGCTGCCCATCTGGCGCAAGTACCGTTATCGCGCACGCTTCCAGAGCGGGGCGATGGACCCATTCTCGGCGCAGCTGTTCGCCCTGATCGGGCTGGGTGGCGAGCACATTCGCGAGGCCCGCGAACTGAACTGGAAGCGCCTGTTGCCCTACCTGGGCCTGCTGAGCCTGCGTGCCCACTCGGCGGCATTGATCGAGGCGGTGCTGCGCTACTACTTCAAGCATGCGCAGCTGGTCATCGAGCAGTGCATCGAACGTCGCGTGGTCATCCTGCAGGAGCAGTGCAATCGCCTGGGGCGCGCCAACAGCCTGCTGGGCGAGGACGTGGTGCTGGGCGAGCGGGTGCGTGATCGCAACGGCAAGTTCCGCATCCACATCACCAAGCTCGACTGGCAGCGCTTTCACGAGTTCCTGCCGATCGGCTTCGGCTATCAGCCGCTGTGTGCCCTGGTGCGTTTCACCCTGCGCGACCCGCTGGACTACGACATCCGCCTGGTGCTGCGCCAGGAAGAGATTCGCGAGCTGCGTATCGGCCAGGACAACGCCTGCCGTCTGGGATGGACGAGTTGGCTCGGTCACGAACGCGCCGATGGCGTGGTGACCCTGGGAAGCAAAATTCATTAAGGACCGATGGACATGATCACCGTAGACCTGCAACAACTCATCCAGGCGCTGGACGCCGACACCCGTCGTGACCTGGAGCGCTGCGCCGAACGTTGCGTGGCACGTGGCGGCAGCAGGATCCTGGTCGAGGACCTGCTGCTGGAATTGCTCGATCGCCCCGAAGGCCTTCTTGAACGGGCCTTGCACGACGCCGACGTGGCGCCGGGCGAACTGCGCGCCACCTTGCAGGTGCAGCTTGAACACAGCGCTTCGCGCAACCCGGTGTTCGCCCCCGAACTGGTGCAGTGGCTGCAGGATGCGCTGCTGGTGGCCAACCTCGAACTGGGCAGCAGCCAGGTCGAACAGGCTGCGCTGATCCTGGCGCTGCTGCGCAACCCCGTGCGCTATGCCGGCAGCCATTACCAGCCGCTGCTGGCCCGCCTGAACATCGAGCGCCTCAAGGGCTTCGCCCTGGCGTCCCGGCCGGTTGCAGCGCAGGGTGCCGCGGGCGGCCAGGGCGAGTCGATGCTGCAGCGCTTTACCCACAACCTCACGCAGCAGGCCCGCGACGGCCGACTCGACCCGGTACTGTGCCGCGATCAAGCGCTGCGTCAGATGATCGACATCCTTGCCCGGCGGCGCAAGAACAACCCCATCGTGGTGGGCGAGGCCGGTGTGGGCAAGACCGCCATCGTCGAGGGCCTGGCGCTGCGCATTGCCGCCGCCGAAGTGCCGCCGGCACTGCGCGGGGTAGAGCTGCTGGCGCTGGACATGGGCCTGCTGCAGGCCGGCGCCAGCGTCAAGGGCGAGTTCGAGCGACGCCTCAAGGGCGTGATCGACGAGGTCAAGGCCGCGCCCCGACCGGTCATCCTGTTTATCGATGAAGCCCACACCCTGATCGGTGCGGGCGGCAACGCCGGCGGTTCGGATGCGGCCAACCTGCTCAAGCCTGCACTGGCGCGGGGCGAGCTGCGCACCATCGCCGCCACCACCTGGAGCGAGTACAAGAAGTACTTCGAGAAGGACCCGGCCCTGGCCCGGCGCTTTCAGCCGGTACAACTGCACGAGCCGACAGCGGACGAGGCGGTGACCATCCTGCGCGGCCTGGCCCAGGTGTATGAGAAGAGTCACGGTATCTACCTGCGCGATGATGCGGTGGTGGCGGCGGCGCACATGTCGGCGCGCTACCTGGCCGGGCGACAGTTGCCGGACAAGGCGGTCGATGTGCTCGACACCGCCTGTGCCCGGGTGCGCATCAGCCTGGCCGCCGCGCCGCAACGCCTGGAACGCCTGCGTGCCTCGCTGGCCGAGGGCGAGCGGCAGGTGCAGGCGCAGCAGCGCGACGCCGAAGCCGGTGTGGCCATAGACCAAGAGGCGCTGCACATTTTGCAGGCGCAACTGCGCAGCGACCAGGCCGACCAGCAGGCCGTGCAGGTGCGCTGGGAACAGCAGCGCGCGCTGGCCGAGCAGGTGCTGGACCTGCGCCGGCAGTTGGCCGAAGCCCGCGAGCAGGGCAATGCACGGGATGACGTGGCCGTACTGCAGGCCAGCCTGGAGACCACCGGCAGCCTGCTGGAAGCGGCGCAGGCCGAAGAGCGCCTGGTCAGCTTCGAAGTGTGCCCGCGCCTGGTGGCCGAAGTGATCAGTGCCTGGACCGGCGTGCCGCTGGAGCAACTGGCCCGCGAGCACAACGCCAGGATCATGCGTTTTGCCGAAGACCTGCGTGCGCGCATCCGTGGTCAGGAGCAGGCCGTGCAGGCACTGGACCGCTCGATGCGGGCCAACGCAGCCGGCCTGGCAAAGCCCGATGCGCCGGTCGGGGTGTTCCTGCTGGTAGGGCCCAGTGGCGTGGGCAAGACCGAAACGGCCCTGGCCCTGGCCGACCTGCTGTATGGCGGCGAGCGCTTCATCACCACCATCAACATGTCCGAGTTCCAGGAGAAGCACACCGTGTCGCGGCTGATCGGCGCGCCGCCCGGTTACGTCGGCTATGGCGAGGGCGGCATGCTCACCGAGGCGGTGCGCCAGAAGCCCTATTCCGTGGTGCTGCTGGATGAGGTCGAGAAGGCCGACCCGGACGTGCTGAACCTGTTCTACCAGATCTTCGACAAGGGCGTGGCCAACGACGGCGAGGGGCGCGAAATCGACTTTCGCAACACCCTGATCCTGATGACCTCCAACCTGGCCAGCGAGCAGATCGCGAGCCTTTGCCAAGGCGCCGAACGGCCCTCTGCCGAGCAACTGGAACAGGCCATACGGCCCGCCTTGAGCAGGCATTTCAAACCGGCCTTGCTGGCGCGCATGCGTGTGGTGCCGTACTACCCGGTGAGCGGCCCGGTGCTGCGCGAGCTGGTCGAGATCAAGCTGCAGCGCTTTGGCCAGCGGCTGCTGCGCCGGCAACTGGGTTTCACCTATGCCCCGGCGCTGGTCGAGCACCTGGCCGAGCGTTGCACCCAGGGCGACAGCGGCGCGCGGCTGATCGACCACCTGCTCGACCTGCACCTGATGCCGCAGGTGGCTGACCGGCTGCTGGCAGCGATGGCGGCCGGGGAGTCGTTGCAGCAGGTGCATGCAACGCTCGATGGCGATGCGGGCGTGAGGTGCGAGTTTGCCTGAGGTGGGGGTGATGTTCACCCACGTGCCGCAGCCCTTGCGCTATGCCGAAGCCCTGTTGACGCACTTCGCCAGCCTGTCGCGTACGGGCCGGGAACCCGCGCTGCAGGAGCGCTTCGTGCAGGCGGTGGCCGAGCTCAGCGGTTGCGAGCTCAGTCAGCTGTACCTGCTCGATGCCACCCACACTTCGCTGAGCCTTGCCGCCGAATGGCTGGGCGGGGCTTTGCAGCCGCGTGCTGCCGCCAGCGTGCCGGTGGATTACAACGGCGAGCAACTGCTGCAGTTCGCGCTGTGCCAGAACCGTTCGGTAAGCCTTGCCGACCTGCCCGCCAGCCTGCTCGACACCAGTTTCCTGCCGGTGCTGCACAGCCCCTAGCAGTCGCTGCTGTGCGTACCGCTGCTCAACCCGCAGCAGGCCATCGCCGGCCTGCTGCTGTGTGCCAGCCGTACCAGCGTCGACCTGGGCGGCTTTGCCCAGTCGCTGGGACAGCTGGGGGCGTTCGTGCTGGTGCAAATGGAGTTGCTGCAACGCCTGCACCAGCCCGAGGTGGCGCCGGCGCCGCTGCCCGCCACGCGCGCCGGCGCCACCGACTACGGGCTGATCGGCAACAGCGCCGCGATGCGCCAGGCCTACCAGCTGATCAGCAAGGTGCTGCATAGCCCCTACACCGTCCTGCTGCTGGGCGAGACCGGCACCGGCAAGGAGGTCGTGGCCCGGGCGATTCACGACTACGGCCCGCGTGGTACCCGGCCGTTCGTGGTGCAGAACTGTGCGGCCCTGCCGGAAAACCTGCTGGAGAGCGAACTGTTCGGGTATCGCCGGGGCGCCTTCACTGGCGCACTGCGCGACCGCCCTGGCCTGTTCGATGCCGCCCACGGCGGCACCCTGCTGCTCGACGAAATCGGCGACATGCCGCTGTCGCTGCAGGCCAAGCTGCTGCGCGTGCTGCAGGAGGGCGAGATCCGCCCGCTGGGTTCCAACGACACCCACACCATCGATGTGCGCATCATCGCCGCCACCCACCGCGACCTGGCGGTGCTGGTCAGCGAAGGGCGCTTTCGTGAAGACCTGTACTACCGCCTGGCGCAGTTCCCCATCGAGTTGCCGGCCCTGCGTCAGCGCGGCGGCGATGTGCCAGTGCTGGCCCGGCATTTCTCTGCCAAGGCCTGCGAGTTTCTGGGGCGCAAGCCCCTGCAGTGGTCGCCGGCGGCACTGGCCTACCTCGACGGGCTCGCCTGGCCGGGCAACGTGCGTGAACTCAAGGGCCTGGTGGAGCGCGCGGTGTTGCTGTGCGACGGCGAGTGCCTGCTGCCTGAGCATGTTGCCCCGGCCAGCGAAGTACCGTCGGGGGACAGCGGGCTGAACCTGCGTGACCGCCTTGAAAACGTGGAGCGCCACTGGCTGCTCGACTGCCTGCGCAAGAACGCCGGCAACCAGACCCTGGCCGCACGCGAGCTGGGCCTGCCGCGGCGCACCCTGCTGTACCGCCTGGGGCGGCTGAACATCAACCTTGGCGAGTTCGAAGGTTGAGCGGCCATGGCGAGCAATGCTGCATTTTCCCTTACAACCGTGCGCTGCCCCCGGCGGGCGGCGCCCCGTGCAATGCCCACCGATGGAGATCTGCAAATGTCTGTTCGTCACTGGCCCGCCTTGCTGCTGGCGCTGATCGTGCTCAGCGGCCTGGGCGGCTGTAGCGGCAATTACAAATTCAACGACGACACCTATCGCCCGCTGGGCGATCCGCAGGCAGCCAACCGCGGCAAGTGAGAGCAAGGAGCATCAACATGGAACTGGTTCTTGAAACGCAGGGACGCAGCAAGACCTTCACCCGTGCAGGCGGCGTGATCGGGCGCGACGAGGCGTGCGACTGGGTCATCAGCGACCCGCAGCGGCATGTCTCCAAGCGACATGCGCTGGTCACCTGTCAGGAGGGCGTGTTCTTCCTCACCGACATCAGCAGCAACGGCACCCGCGACGGGCGCAGCGGTGCGCAGCTGCGCAAGGGGCAGGCGCAGCGAATCGAGCAGGACAGCGTGTACCTGCTGGGCGGTTTCGAGGTGCGCGCGCGCCTGGTCACCCGCACCGCAGCCGATGTCGAGGTCGGCCTGCCCAGCGCCGCGGGCAGCATCATCCCTGACGACGCCTTTCTTGAGCTGGACCCGTTCCATGCCCTCGACCAGCAGGACGTCGAGCCTTCGCCCCTCGACGCACTGAGTGCACTCGACACGGTTGCACCGGTGGCCCGCCAGCGCCCCGACTACGCGCGCATAGACATGGAAAGCCTGCTGGTACCCAACCTGGTGGCGCAGCCCGAACCCGACGATGAACCACAGGCGCCGCCGGCACCTGCATGTAACGAACGGTTCTGGGCAGCCTTTGGTACCGCCCTCGGGGTCGATCTGGGCGGGCTCGACCCTGGCGCCCGTGAAGCCCTGGCGATCAAGGCGGCCGGCCTGCTCAAGCAGAGCATCGGCGGCGTGCAGCAAAGCCTGCGCACCCGCAGCGAACTGAAGAACGAGTTGCGCCTGGCCCTGACCACCTCCCACCGCGCCAGCCACAACCCGTTGAAGTCGAGCGCCGATGCCGGCCAGGCGCTGGGCCTGTTGCTGCACCCGGCCGCGCCCGGCCAGCTCCCTGCGAGCCAGGCACTGACCCAGGCCTACCGCGACCTGCAGGCGCATCAGGTGGCGATGCTGACGGCCTGTCGCGCTGCGCTGCAGGGTGTGCTTGAGCACTTTTCGCCACGCCAGCTGGGCCTGCAGTTCGAGCGCGGCCGGGCACCGCTGCTGCGGACTGCCGGCAGCCAGTGGCGCGCCTACGTGCGCTACCACCAGGCCCTTGGCCAGGACGATGAATGGAGCGAGCGCCTGCTGGCGCGCGACTTCGCCCAGGCCTACGCCGAACAGGTTCGCCTGATCGGCACCCTTCACACCGACGCTCAAGGATGATCCCCATGCTGCGCTGCAAGACCTTTCTCTCCACCGGCCTGATGGCGCTGGCGCTGTTGCTGGCCGGTTGCTCCGCGCTGTCGCCGTACTCGGAACTGACCAAGCTGCAACTGACCCTCGACGCCGGTGACCAGCTCAACCCGGACCTCAATGGCCGGCCCTCGCCGATCGTGGTGCGCCTGTTCGAACTCAAGCACCCGGTGGCCTTCGAGCATGCCGACTTCTTCAGCCTGTACGAGCGGGCCAAGGAATCCCTGGCGCCAGACCTGGTGGTCAGCGAAGAGCTGGAGCTGCGCCCCGGTGAGCACGTGACGCTGCGCCTGAGCGTGGAACCTGGCAGCCGCTACGTCGGCGTGCTGGCGGCCTACCGCGACCTGGAGCAGACCCAGTGGCGCTACGTGGTCCAGATCACCCCGCAGGCACTCAACAGCGCCAGCCTGACGCTGGACCAGGCCGGCATTCGCAACAGCAACGCCACACTGGCCCGGACGGAAAACTGATCATGCATGTGCACAAAGTCATTTGGCAGGAAGGCATGCTGCTGCGTCCGCAGCACTTCCAGCACAACGATCGCTACTACGACTACCAGATGAAAACCCGCACCCAGCTGCTGGGCAGCTACAACTGGGGTTTTCTCAGCCTGGAGATCGACCAGCAGTTCCTGAGCATGGGCAAGCTGGTGGTCAGCCAGGCCAGCGGCGTGCTGCCCGACGGCAGCCTGTTCGAACTCAGCAGCAACATCGAGCCGCTGGCCCTGGACATACCGCCCAACACCGGCAACACGCCGGTGTACCTGGCACTGCCGCTGGTGACCGGCAACCACATCGAGACCCGGCGACTGGAGCAGTCCGATGTGCTGGCGCGCTACATCGCCTACGAGACCCCGGTCAGCGACTCCAACGCCGGTGACGACATCAACAGCGACATCAGCTGTGCACGGCCGGACTTTCGCCTGCTGCTGGGCGAGCAGCAGGGCGATCAGGCCTACGTCAAGCTCAAGCTGTGCGCCGTACTCGACACCACCCCGGACGGCGTGATCAGCCTGGACCCCGAGTTCGTGCCGACCTTCATTCACACCCACGCTTCAAGCTACCTGCTGTCGTGCCTCAAGGAGGTGATCAGCATGCTCGGCCACCGTGGCGACACCATTGCCGAGCGCATCCGTTCCAACGGCAAGGTCGGTGGCGCGGAGGTGGGCGACTTCATGATGCTGCAACTGATCAATCGCACCGAACTGCTGCTGCGTCACTACCTGGGCCTGGACCAGCTGCACCCCGAGGAGCTGTACCGCACCCTGCTGACCATGCTGGGGGACCTGGCGACCTTTGCCAGCGACACCAAGCGCCCGCGTACCGACAGCCGTTATCAGCACAGCGACCAGGGCGCGAGCTTTCGCCGGCTGATGGACGGCATACGCGAGGTGCTGTCAATGGTGCTGGAACAGCACGCCATCGAACTGGACCTGCAAACCCGCCAGTACGGCATCCTGGTGGCCGCCGTGCACGACCAGACGCTGCTCGCCTCGGCCTCGTTCGTACTGGCCGCCAGCGCCAACTGCGACAGCGAGACCCTGCGCACGCGCCTGCCCTCGCACCTCAAGGTCGGCCCGGTGGAACGTATCCGGCAACTGGTCAACCTGCACCTGCCTGGCATCAAGGTGGTGCCGTTGCCGGTGGCGCCGCGGCAGATTCCGTTCCATTCCAACAAGACCTACTTCCTGCTCGAATTCAACGCCGAAGACCAGGCCCTGCTGGAGCGCTCCGGTGGTTTTGCCTTCCACGTCTCGGGCGAGTTCGCCGAGCTCGAACTGAAATTCTGGGCCATCAGGAACTGACCGCATGCACAAGGACATCGAACACCGTCAGGACGACAAGACCGTGCTGGTGGACCGCCAGGGCCAGGCGCCCAGGCAGGTTCCGCTGACCGATGGGTTGGCCACGCCGCGCCTGGAGCAACTGGAAGACCGGATGATCTACTCGGCTCGCCTGGGCCCGGCCGAGGCCATCAACATCAGCCTCAACACCCTGGTGGCAGCCGCCTCGGACCTGCTCTCGCACGTGGTGCGGCTCAAGCACAGCGACAGCCGCGAAGACCTCGACGCCCTCAACCAGACCCTCACCCATGGCATCAAGCTGTTCGAGGCCCATGCGCTGCACAACGGCGCCGAGCCCAGCCAGGTGATGACCGCGCGCTACGTGCTGTGCTCGGTGCTCGACGAGGCCGTGGTCACCACCTCCTGGGGCAACGAGAGCGAGTGGGCGCAGATGAGCCTGCTCAGCACCTTTCACAACGAGACCTTCGGTGGCGAGAAGTTCTTCCAGCTGCTTGATCGTCTGTCGAAGAACCCGGTCAAGCACCTGCCGATGCTGGAGCTCATGTACCTGTGCCTGTCGCTGGGGTTCGAGGGCAAGTACCGCGTGATGGTGCGCGGCATGCTCGAACTCGAAGGGATTCGCGACGCCTTGTTCCGCCAGGTGCGGCAACTGCGCGGGGATGCCCCGCGCGAACTTTCGCCGCAGTGGGAAGGGCTCAACGACCAGCGTCGCAGTCTGGTGCGGGTGGTGCCGTGGTGGATGGTCACGCTGTTCGCGCTGATCTGCCTGGTGGTGATGTATTCGGGGTTCGCCTGGGTGTTGGGCGAGCAGCGCGAGGCCGTGCTGCAACCTTTTCAGCAGCTTGACCCGGAAACGGTCCAGGCGCAGCAGTAGAACAGGGACGTGTGATGAAAAACTTCTTCAAGAAAGTCGGCGATTTCCTGCGCAAGACGTGGGTATGGACGCTGTTGCTGGTGCTGTCGCTGGTACTGCTGGTGTGGTTCGTGGGGCCGCTGCTGGCAGTCGACGACCACCGCTTCTGGGCCTCGGCCACCTCGCGCCTGCTGACCATCAGTGCGCTGTTCCTGTGCTGGGGGTTGGGCATGGTGTTCGCCAGTTGGCGCGCCGGGGTGCAGAAAAAGGCTGTCGAAGAGAGCGAGGACGGCCAGGAACGCCTGCGCCGTGAAGCGCGCATCGACGAGGACCACAAGGAACTGCGCAGCCGCTTCAGCGAGGCGTTGCGTACGCTCAAGGGCTCGAGCCTGTATGGCGGGCGCAGCGAGCGCTGGCGCAACGACCTGCCCTGGTACTTGCTGATCGGCCCCCAGGGCAGTGGCAAGACCAGCCTGCTGGACTTTTCCGGCCTGGAGTTTCCGCTCAACAAACTGGACCGCCAACTCACCCGCGACACCCGCGGTACGCGTCATTGCGACTGGTATTTCGCCGACCACGCGGTGTTGATCGACACCGCCGGACGCTACCTGACCCAGGAAACCGCCGAGGTCGACGCCAGTGCCTGGCGTACCCTGCTCAATCTGCTGCGTCGACGCAGCCGCAGCCGGCCGCTCAACGGCGTGCTGGTCAGCGTGCCGGTCGAGCTGCTGCGCAGTGGCGACGAGAAGGGCCTGGAAAACCTGGCGCGCCAGGTCCATGCGCGACTGCAGGAAATCCAGCAGACCCTGCATGTCCAGGTGCCGGTGTACCTGGTGCTGAGCAAGGCCGACCAGTTGCAGGGCTTCGACGATTTCTTCGACCAGCTCAGCCGTGAAGAAAGCGACCAGGTACTGGGCAGCACCTTCACCAAGGCGCAGAACGGCACCGATGTGGCCGTGCTGCGCCAGGCCTTCGAGGCGCTGCTGCGGCGCCTCAACAGCCAGGTGATCATGCGCATGCACCACGAGCGCGATACACAGCGGCGCGCGCGCATCCTCGACTTCCCGCACCAGCTGGCGCAGATCGGCGAGCAGCTGTGCCTGTTCGTCGACATCGCCTTCACCGGCAATCGCTACCAGCGCGCCAGCCAGCTTCGCGGGTTCTACCTCACCAGTGCGCCGCACCTTGTCCAGCAACTGGACCCGGACACCGCCAGCATCGGGGCCAGCCTGGGCCTGCCCAGCACGGTGCTACCCACCTTGCGCAGCGGGCGTTCGCGGTTCATCCATCACCTGCTCAGCCGGGTCATCTTCCCCGAGGCCGACCTGGCCGGCCTCGACCAGCGCGAGCGGCGACGCATCGACTGGGGGCAGCGCGCACTGTATGTCGGCGCGCTGGGCGTACTGGTGTGCTGCGGGTTGCTGTGGGCGGGCGGTTTCAGTGCCAACCACGACCGCCTCGAGCAACTGCGCGGGCTCGGTCAGGTGTGGGCCGGGCAGCGTGCAGCGCTGACCCCGCAAAGCGATGCCATGGCCGCGCTCAAGCCGCTGGACAGCAGCTATGCCGCGACCCAGGTATTCCCGCCTTCGGGTGATGCGTCACTGCATGAGCGCCTGGGCCTGTACCAGGGCGAGCAGAGCAATCCGTTGCTTCGCAGTGCCTACGAACAGGACCTGCACACCCAACTGCTGCCACGGGTGGCCAAACAGCTCGAAGGGCAGATTCGTGGCAACCTGCGCGACCGTGAGCGCCTGCTCAACAGCCTGCGTGCCTACCTGATGCTGAGCATGCCCGACCGCCGCGAAGCCGCCTGGCTGCAGGAGTGGGTAGCCGCTGACTGGTCGCGCCGCTACGCGGGCAACACGGCGGTGCAAAACGGGCTCAATGGGCATTTCGAACGCCTGCTGCAACTGCCATTCAGCTACCCGCTGGACCCGCAACTGGTGGCCCAGGCACGCAAGGTGCTGCGCAGCGAATCGCTGGTCAACGTGGTGTACCGGGTACTGCGCGAGCAGGCCAGCAGCCTGCCCGACTACCGCCTCAGCCAGCACCTGGGCCCCCAGGGCGGGCTGTTTTTCGGCACCGACTACGTGATTCCGGGGTTTTACACCCAGCAGGGCTACGAGCAGTATTTCTCGGTACAGGGCTCGACCCTGGTCAGCGAGCTGCTGCGTGACAACTGGGTCCTGGGTGAGGGCAGCGGCATCAGCGACATGGACATGCGCCGCCTGCTGGTAGGATTGGAACAGCTGTACTTTCGCGACTACGCCAATCACTGGAGCGAGGCTGTCGGCCAGGTCGGCCTGCAACCGTTCGGCGATGCCGGCGAGGGCGCCGATCAGCTCGCCGGGCTCACCTCGGCCAACTCGCCGGTACTTCAACTGCTGGTGCAGGTGCGCGACAACACCCGTTTCGAGCCCGTGCCGGGCAGCACCGATGAGCCCGCCGAGGCACCGGCCAGCGACCCGGCCAAGGGGGTCAAGCTGGGCAAGAAGGCCAACACGGCGGTCGCCGTGGCCGGCAAGGTCCAGGGCGCCCTGGCGAGCAAGCCCGCCGTGACGGCCAAGCCGCTGCCCGACACCGCGAAGAAGTCCTTGCAGCGGCGTTTCGAATCCCTGCATCGGCTGCTCGACGAAAACAATGGCCCCTCCGCCGACCTCACCCCGGCGCTGCAGGCGCTCAACGACCTGCAACTGCAGATGGCCGGCCTCGCGCGCGCCAGCCAGCCGGAGCAGATGGCCTTCGAGCTTGCCAAGACCCGCATGGGGGGCCAGCGCGATGCGCTCAGCGCCCTGCGCAACGCCTCCGGGCGTCTGCCGCGACCGCTCAATGGCTGGTTCAACCTGCTGGCCGAAGACAGCTGGCGGCTGGTACTCAACGATGCCTACCAGTACGTCAACGAGCGCTACCAGAGCGAGCTGTACGGCTTCTACGGTGAGTCGATCCAGCAGCGCTACCCGTTCGATGCCCACAGCACCAGTGACGTGGCGATCAACGACTTTCGTGAGTTCTTCAAGGCCCAGGGCATCGCCGAGCGCTTCTTCGACACCTACCTGCGCCCGTTCATCAGCGGCGACCCGGGCAGCTACCGCCTGCGCAGCATCGACGGCCAGAGCCTGCCGATCTCGCGGGTCTACCTGGACCAGATGGCCAGGACCCAGACGATTCGCCAGAGCTTCTTCGCCGAGAACCCGGCGCAGCCGCAGGTGCAGTTCAGGCTCGAGCCCTACACCCTGGACTCGGCGGTGAGCCGCGCCGAGTTCCGCTTTGGCGATCGGCAGCTGGACTATCGCCACGGCCCGGTGGTGCCCATGACCTTCAACTGGCCGACCGATGCCCAGGACGGTCGCGCAAGCCTGGTGCTAGAACGCATGGTCGAGCGCCCGATCGGCATCGAGAAGAACACCGGGCCGTGGTCGCTGTTCCGCCTGTTCGACCTGATGCAGACCGAGTACCTCAAGGGCCGCGACGTGCTGGTGCTCAAGGCCGAAGTGGGCGGGCTGCGGGCCAACTACCTGCTCAGCAGCCAGCGTGCGCCCAACCCTTTCGACGTTGGCGTGTTACGCGGCTTTCGTCTGCCGGGGTCGCTCTAGATGCAGGTTGGAGCACGCTGGCGCAGCGCGGCGCGCACGGATGCTGGCAAGGTGCGCATGCGCAACGAGGACGCGTTTCTGGAGTGCCCGGCGCAGGGGCTGTGGGCGGTGGCCGATGGCATGGGCGGCTACCGCAGTGGCGACCTGGCCAGCCAGCTGATCGTCGCCAGCCTGGCCGAGTTGCCGGCCCATGGCAGTTTTGACGAGCGCCTGGAAGGGGTGCGCGGGTGCCTGCATTGGATCAACCGGCGCCTTGGCCAGGAACTGACTGTCACGGATGCACACCACGACAGCATCATGGGCAGCACGGTGGTGGCGCTGCTGCTCGAGGGCGAGCGTGCCGCGTGCATCTGGGCCGGCGACAGCCGCTGCTACCTGTGGCGCCAGCAGCGTCTTTACCAGCTGTCACGCGACCATTCGTTGCAGCAGCAGTTGATCGACCAGCGCCAGATGAGCGCGGAGCAGGCGCGGGCGCAACCGGGCGCTCGCGCCCTGACCCGCGCCCTTGGCGCCAGCGAGCAGCTGACCCTGGAGGTGCTGGAGCTGCAGGTATACCCGGGCGATGCGTTCCTGCTGTGCAGCGACGGCCTGTACCAGGAACTGAGCAGCGATGCCCTGGGCAAGGCGTTGAGCCTGGCGTCGGCGCAGGTCGCGCTGGAGCGTCTGTTCGAAGGGGCATTGCGCGGCGCGGCGGGGGACAACCTGACCGCAGTGGTGATTCGCCAATGAGCAGGCACCAGCCCGACCTCGGTGCCTTGCTGGCCACCGAATCCCGCGACGCCAACCTCACCTATTTCGCCTTCGTCAACGGCCAGTTGGCCGCCCCGGCGCCCGCTGCGGCCAAGCGCAAGGGGCGCCGCACAGGCAAGAAAAAGCCGGCGCCGACACCGCCGCTGGTGCCGCTGCCGCAGGTGCTGGCCGGGCGCTATAGGCTTGAACGCCTGCTCGGTGCCGGCGGCATGGGCATGGTCTATCGCGCCCGCGATCTGCTGCGCGAGCAGTTCGGTGACCCACAGCCCTGTGTGGCGATCAAGCTCGTGAGCGAGGCGCTGGCCGCCTCGCCGGATGCCAACGCGCTGCTGTTCAGCGAGTTTGCCCTGACCCGGCACGTGGCGCACCCGCAGGTGGTCAACCTGTACAGCTTCGAGATCGACCCGCCGAGCCAGCGCGCCTTCATCACCCTGGAGCTGCTGCGTGGGCCTGCACTGGACAAACTGCTGTGCGAGCAACCGCTGGGCCTGCACGGGCAGGCGTTGAACGCGATCGTGTTGCCTCTGCTGGAAGCCCTGGCCTGCTGCCATGCCCGGGGCGTGTTTCACGGTGACCTCAAGCCGAGCAACGTGATGCTCGGCGAAGACGGCGTGCGCCTGTTCGATTTTGGTCTTGGCCAGGCCGACGCCGGTGTGCTTTCGGGGCTGGCCCACCTCAGCCGCGAGCGCTTCAACGCCTGGACGCCCGGCTACGCTGCACCGGAACTGCTGGAACACGGCACGCTGGGTGCGGCGGCGGATATGTATGCGGTGGCCTGCCTGATCTACGAGCTGGCCAGCGGCAAGCATCCCTATCGGCGCCTGCCTTCAACTCAGGCCCGCGCCGAGCAGCTCGATCGCACGCTGACGCGCCCGTCGAACCTGCCCGCGCACTGCTGGCCTGCGCTGAAAATTGCGCTGGCATTCGACCCTGCCCAGCGCACGATCAGTGCGCGGCAACTGCAGGAGGCGCTGGCGTCGAAAGGGGGCTGTTGGGGGCGTGTTTTTTCGCTTTTCAAGCGGTGAAAACCTACCCTGCCGTTTTTACCAACTGCGCAACTTCTTGCGCACTCAAATGTGGATAACCCTGTGCATACATTTCCCTAGGCCTTTGGGATAAAGGCCTACAGACGAGTGCGCAACTTCTTGCACAGTACTGCGCAAGAAGTTGCGCACTTTTTCGGGTTTTCTCGCGTAAAAGTGCTCAAAAAACGTACAGCGAAAACACAAGATACTGATTAATAACAACTAAATTTAAGTTGGCACGGGTCTTGAACTGTCTCCTTGCAGCCGCACGGCATTTTTCGCCTGTTCGGCTTCACTTTTTGCAAGGAGCAAACCCCATGGCAACACCTGCCTACATGTCCGTCACCGGCACCAAACAAGGCCTGATCACCGCCGGTGCCTTCACCGCTGATTCGGTCGGCAACACCTACCAGGAAGGCCACGAAGACCAGGTCATGGTCCAGGGCTTCAACCACGAAGTGATCATCCCGCGCGACCCGCAGTCCGGTCAGCCGACCGGCCAGCGCGTGCACAAGCCGGTGGTCATCACCAAGGTCTTCGACAAGGCGTCGCCCCTGCTGCTGGCCGCGCTGACCTCCGGCGAGCGCCTGACCGAAATCGTCATCCACTGGTACCGCACCTCGGCGGCCGGCACCCAGGAGCACTATTTCACCACCAAGCTCGAAGACGCGATCATCGTCGACATCAAGGACTACATGCACAACTGCCAGGACCCGGCCAACGCGCACTTCACCCACCTTGAAGACGTGCACTTCACCTACCGCAAGATCACCTGGACCCACGAAGTGTCCGGTACCTCCGGCTCGGACGACTGGCGCACCCCGGTCGCCGGCTAAGCCTGCGTTAGTTCACTGCCCCGGCCAGCCAGCATGGCCGGCCGGGGCAGCCTGTCACCCCAGTTTTTGCAGCGGGAGGAACATCGGATGTTCTCAGCGGCCAACCAGCCCCATTTCACCCTGACCCTGGACGGGGTCGACAGCGACTTTCAGGTGCTGTCGTTCAGCGGGCGCGAAGCGCTCAGCCAGCCGTTCGAATTCGAACTGGAGCTGGTCAGTGAACGGGCGTCGCTGAACCTCGAATCCCTCCTGCACACGCTCGCCTTCCTGCAGCTGTCGCCCAGCGGCAGCGGCATTCACGGGCTGGTCTACAGCGCCGCGCAGGGCGAAGCCGGGCGGCGCCTGTCGCGCTACCGGCTGGTGCTGCGCCCGCAGCTGGCGTACCTGGCGCACCGCATCAACCAGCGCATCTTCCAGCACAAGACGGTGCCGCAGATCATCGCCCAGGTGCTCGAAGAGCACGGCATCCTCGCCAGCGACCACCGCTTCGTGCTTGGCGCGGTGTACCCCGAGCGCATTTACTGCGTGCAGTACGACGAGTCCGACCTGCACTTCATCCAGCGCCTGTGCGAGGAGGAGGGCATCCACTACCACTTCCAGCACAGCCCGCAGGGCCATGCGCTGGTGTTCGGCGACGACCAGACCGTATTCCCCACGCTGGCCCCGGTGGCCTACCAGCAGGACACCGGGCTGGTGGCCGACGTGCCGGTGATCAAGCGCTTCGGCCTGCGCCTGGCCACGCGCACCAGCCGCACCACGCGGCGCGACTACGACTTCACCAAACCGCGCATCCAGCTTGAAAGCGACGCCGACAGCGGTGCCGCGCCGGACCTGGAAGACTACGACTACCCGGCCCGCTTCAGCGACCGCGCGCGCGGCAAGCACCTGGCCACCCGCGCGCTGGAGCGCCACCGCAGCGACTACCGCCTGGCCGAGGGCCGCAGCGACCAGCCGAGCCTGGTCAGCGGGCATTTTCTGAGCCTGACCGAACACGCCAACCCGGCGTGGAACGACCTGTGGCTGCTGACCGAAATCATCCACGAAGGCAAGCAGCCGCAGGTGCTCGAGGAGGTGATCAGCAGCGACGTCACCGACCTCAAGGACGACTTTCACCAGGGCTATCGCAACCGCTTCTGCGCCACGCCGTGGGACGTGCCGTATCGACCGCCGCTGAGGCATCCCAAGCCACGGGTGCTGGGCTCCCAGCGCGCCGTGGTGACCGGCCCCGAAGGCGAGGAGATCTATTGCGACGAGTACGGCCGGGTCAAGGTGCAGTTCTTCTGGGACCGCGAAGGCCAATCGGACGACAAGACCACCTGCTGGATGCGCGTGGCCTCCAACTGGGCCAGCCAGAGCAGCTTCGGCGCCATCTCGCTGCCGCGTATCGGCATGGAGGTGCTGATCACCTTTCTGGAAGGCGACCCCGACCAGCCGCTGATCACCGGGTGCCTGTACCACGGCGCCAACCTGCCGCCGTACCGGCTGCCCGACTTCAAGACCCTGGCCACGGTCAAGAGCAAGGAATACAAGGGCAGCCGCAGCAACGAGCTGCGCATCGACGACACCACCAGCGAGATCAGCATCGCGTTGCGCAGCGACCACGGCGCCAGCGCGATCAACCTGGGCTACCTGACCCACCCGCGCCCCTCGGGCGGCCAGCCGCGCGGTGAGGGTTTCGAACTGCGCACCGACCGACATGGCGCCGTGCGCGCGGCGGCGGGCCTGCTGCTGACCACCGAGCCCCGGCATCACGAAGCCAAGCACCACAAGGACCTGCCCGAAACCGCCGAACGCCTGGCCACCGCCAGCGAGCAGCAGGACGGCTTCGGCCAGCAGGCACGCGAGGTGCAGGCGCAGGACGCGGGCGACCAGGACGAGGTGGCCAAGGCCCTGCATGCGCAGCACCAGGGCATCGTCGGCAGCGGCCCGACCAACCAGAGCGCCAACGAATTTCCCGAGTTCAGCGAACCGCACCTGGTGCTGGCCAGCCCGGCGGGCATCGCCCTGACCACGCCGCGCTCGACCCATGTCGCCACCGGCGAACATCTGGCGTTGAGCAGCACCGGGCATACGAGCCTGTCGATCGGCAAGCGGCTGCTGGCCAGTGCCAGCCAGGGCATGCGACTGTTCGTGCAGAACATGGGCTGGCGGTTGGTGGCGGCGTCGGGCGACATCGATATCAAAGCGCTGAAAGACAACATCAACCTGCTGGCCAAGCTCGACATCACCGCCAATGCCGACCGCATCACCCTCACCGCCAAGACCGAACTGGTGGTGCAGGGCGGCGGCAGTGCCACCACCTACAACGCCAGTGGCATCACTCACGTAACTACCGGGCCATACACCGCGCACGCGGCGAACTTCGCCCATGTGGGGCCCAAGAGCCTGGCCGGGACCTTCCCCGAGCCGCCGAAACCGGGCAAGGGCGATCTGGAGTTGCTGTACCAGTACGCCAACAGCAAAGGCGTGAAAACCGGCGACTACAACGTGACCGACGCACTGGGCAAATCGATCAAGGGCACGCTCGACGCCGACGGCTTCAACCTCGCCAGCGGTGCCGCCCTCGGCCCGCTGTGGGCCGACTTCGGCCTGGACCCGGCTGACACCTGGGCCGAGGCCAGCCACTTTGGCGCCAGCACGTGGCCGCTCAGCCCCTCACTCGACGATATCGCACCCGGCCAGCAATCAGTGGTCGGCGAGGTGCTGGGCGCGGCCAGGGATGGCCTGGAGAACGGCAAGGCACTGGTGCAGCAAGGCATGGACAAGGGCAAAGGACTGGAACAGGACGTTATGGCACAAGGAAAGACAATGGCCCAGGGCCTCATGGGCCCCGGTGGCTCTGCAGTGATGGACGATGGCAAGGCGCTTGTGGGCAGCGGGCTGCAACTGGCCAGAAGTGGCCAGGCGGCCTTGCAGCAGGCACAGCAGGTGGGCGCTGCACTCAAGGGCGAGCCCGCCGCGATGGCCGGCCTGGCCAGTAGCGTGGTGCCCGGCGCAGCGGCGTCGCTGGAAGCGGCAAGGGCGCTCAAGACCTTGCCCGGTCTGGCCCAGCCGACCTTGCCGAGCAGCCCGGCCAAGGCTCTGGCCAGCCGCGAGGTGCTGGCATGAGCGAGTCCGCCAAACCCCGCGAACCCCAGGTCGCGGTCGCCCCGCTCAACACCATCGACGCCAAGGACGTGGGCCGCGGCGCCGCCGAATTCGACGCCTGGCTGCAATCGATCAGTGGTGGCACCGTCACCCTGGAACGCATCAAGTCCGTGGCCGGCGCCTTGCCGGTGGTGGGCAACATCATGGCCCTGGTGGATGCACTGGGGGACGTGGTCACCCTGGTCAAGAGCAAGCAGCGCGAGGTGCTGGACTGGGTCAGCCTGGGCATCAACCTGATCGGCGTACTGCCGGCACCGCCGACCATGGCGGCCGCGCGCATGAGCCTGCGCCCGACGTTGTTCCTGGTGCGCCAGGAGCTGCGCAACAGCGCCAAGATGCTGCTGGGCGACTCGCTTATCCAGGTGCTGATAGGGCACCTGAACGCCACCATCGCCGGCACCATCGACGACTTCGTCACCCAGGCCAAGCCCAAGCTGGCCGAGATTCTTGACGCGGCGGGTGCGAAGGGCACCCAGATGCTCGGCGAAATCGCCGACGGCCTGGACGCCGTGGCCACCGGCCAGCTCGATGCCAGGAGCGACCGCACGGCGATGAGCCAGCAGTTGTCTGCGGCTGGCGACCAGCTCACGCACAGCCCCAGGGCGGCGATCAGGAACATCTTCGGTGCGATGCACAGTGCCTGCAAGGCTGCGGGCAAGGGGGTGGTGAACAGCGCCGTGAGCAAGCTGGTGTCGGATGACATCAAGGCTCAGGTACTGGCCCAGACCGGGCAGTTGCGCAAGCTGGGGCCGGAGTTGGCGCGCCAGTTGAACAGGCTGGCGGACCCGTCGCTGGCGATGAGCATCGGTTCGATGCTCAATGTGCTGGACGGCGCCGTGAAGGGCTTTCGCAAGCGCAACAAGAACGGGCAGTCGGGCGTGAGCAAGCCGGGCACCGTGACCCAGGTGGAACGGGAGAAACCCAAGGGGGAGCTGGGGGCGACGGCCAGGCAGCATGAGGCGACGTCTACTCCCAGCCCCACGCGCCGCAGGTGTCCTCCGGAACCGAAAAGTCACTCGAACCACGCGATCAGTTTTTCGTTGGGCTCCGAGTTCATCATTCATACCGACTTTGTTCTGCCGGGTGCCTTCCCCATCGAGTGGCAGCGTATCTACCACTCACGCCTGGCCGAGTACGATCAGGGCAGCCTGGGTGCGCGATGGATCACTGAGTTCACCACACGTATCGATGTGGTCGACATGGGCCTGCTGTTTCATGACCACGATGGCCGCAGCCACGCGTTCGACCTGCCCAAGGTCGAGAAGTCGAGGTACAACGCCATCGAGGACCTGCTGCTGGTACGCAGTCGTGAAGACGAGCTGGTGATCTGCCGCGGTTTTGATCGCAAGGAGTATTACCTGCGCGTGGGCGAGCGCTATTACTTGCAGAAGATCCTGCTGCAGAACGACGCCGGTTGCATGCTGCATTACGAGCACCGCCACGATGGGCGCCCGGTGCTGTCCGACATCATCACCTTTCAGGGCGACATGAGTGACGTGCACCGTCACCTGGGCACCCTGATCGATGACCACGGCCACCTCACCGGCCTGTGGGAAATGCACGACGGGCAACCGCTGCGCCAGCTGTGCGCCTACCACTACGATGACCACGGCGACCTGATTGCCGCGCAGGACGAGTACGCCGCCACCTGGCACTACCAGTACCAGAACCACCTGGTAACCCGTTACACCGACCGAACCGGTCGGGGCATGAACCTGGAGTGGAATGGCAGTGCGTTCGATGCCAAGGCCATCCACGAGTGGGCCGATGACGGTAGCTACGACACGCGTCTGGAATGGGACGAAAACATTCGGCTCACCTACGTCACCGACGCCCATGGCCAGGAGACCTGGTACTACTACGACATCCTTGGACATCTGTACCGTGTGCGTTACCCCGACGAGCGCTCGGAGTGGATCTTTCGCGACGAGCGCAAGCACATCGTTCGGCATGTCCACGTCGATGGCAGCGAAGACCGTTACGACTACGACGAGCAAGGCAGCGTGGTGCGGCATATCCGTGCCGACCACAGCCAGGTTCACTTTGCCTACGACGACCGCCGTCGCCCGATCAGGATCCGCGACGCCGAGGCCGGTGTGTGGGAACGCCAGTACGACCTCAAGGGCAACCTCAGCGAAACCGTCGACCCGCTGGGCAACAAGACCGAGTTCGCCTACACACCCTCCGGTCTGGTCAAGGCGATCAAGGACGCCAACGGCAACGAAAAGGCGCTGGTGTACAACGACGCCGGGCAACTGGTCGAGTACACCGACTGCTCGGGCAAGACCAGCAAATGGGCCTATGACGATATCGGGCAGTTGGTGCAGTTCACCGATGCCGCCGGCAACAAGACCCAGTACACGTACAAGGCCGGCCAGCTCGCCCTGGTCATCCATCCGGACAAGACCGAAGAGCGCTTCGAGCGCGATGCCGAGAGTCGCCTGCTGGCCCACGTCGATGCCCTCGACCGCTGCACCACCTGGACCTACACCGTCGCCGGGTTGCTCGCCGAGCGGGTCGACGCGGCCGAAAACACCCTGCGTTACCGCTGGGACAAACTGGGCCGCCTCACGGGCCTGGAAAACGAAAACGAAAGCCACGCCAGTTTCCGCTACGACCCGGTCGGCCGTCTGCTGGAAGAGAGCGGCTTCGACGGCCTCACCACGCGCTACCAGTACGACACGAACACGGGGCGCCTGACCTCCACCCACGTTGGGCAACGCCGCCTCGACGTCACCTTCGACCCCGTCGGCCGTCTCATTTCCCGCGTGGCCAGCCAGGGTGACCAGCGCGAGGAAGAAACCTTTGCCTACGACGGCAACGGCAGGCTGATCCAGGCCATCAACGCCGCGAGCAAACTGCAGTGGTTCCATGACGAGGCCGGCAACCTCGTTCGTGAACACCAGCACTACCTGGCCACCGGCACCCCGATGGTCGCGGTGTGGCAGCACGAGTACGACACCCTCAACCTGCGTACCTCCACCACTCGTCCGGACGGGCACAAGGTCAGCTGGCTGACCTACGGTAGCGGTCATCTGTTGGGCATGACGGTCGATCAGCATGAACTGCTGGCCTACGAGCGCGATGACCTGCACCGCGAGGTTGTGCGGCATCAGGGCAACAGGTTGAGCCAGACTCAGGCGTGGGACCCGGCGGGGCGCTTGCAGGAACAGCTGTTGGGCAGCCAGGACGGCAAATCGACCCTGCTCAAGCGTGAGTATCAGTACGACGCGGTAGGCCAGCTGACCGACATCCACGACACCCGTCGTGGTCATCTGGCCTACCAGTACGATCCGATTGGCCGCCTGTTGCAGGCCACCAGCCGGCTGGGGGTGGAGACCTTCGCCTTCGACCCGGCCGGCAACCTGCTGGATGACAAGCACCACGAACCGACCCGTCCGCTGGAGCGTGCGCCCAGGCGCAACCGGTTGATGGACAACCTGCTGCGCGAATATGCGGGCACGCACTACACCTATGACGAGCGGGGCAACCTGAGCCATCGGCTGCACAACGGTGTGCATGCGAAATTCACCTGGGACCTGTTCGACCGTTTGCAGGCTTACAGCGACGACAAGCTCAAGGTCGAGTACAGCTATGACGCCCTTGGGCGACGGTTGCACAAGCACTCGACGGCGCATTACTGGAACAAACCTGAAGCCGGTACTGGCTGGAACCAGCTGGAGCGAGCCAAGCGCCAGCGCGAGCTGAACTGTGGCTTCACCCTGTTCGGCTGGGATGGCGACACCCTCGCCTGGGAAAGCTCGCCTGCGCAGGATGAAGGTGACACCGGGCGCACGGTGCACTACCTGTACGAACCCGGCAGCTTTGTGCCGGTGGCGCAGGCTCTGCGCAAGGCCCCGATACGGTTGTACAAGGGGCCGGACTGGAGCAACCGCCCCTACGACATCGATCAGGACCCGCTCTGGCAGCAAGCGGCCTCGCCACAACCCTTTGATGCGATTGCCTGGTACCAGTGTGACCACCTGGGCACGCCGATGGAGCTGACCGACCACAACGGCGACGTGGCGTGGTCGGCGCAGTACAAGGCGTGGGGCGAGGCGAAACAAGAACGTTCGGCCTGGGCGAAACAGCTGGGGTTGAGCAACCCGATCCGCTTCCAGGGCCAGTATCACGACCATGAGACTGGCCTGCACTACAACCGGTATCGGTACTATGATCCGGCGGTTGGGCGGTTTGTTGGGCAGGATCCGATTGGATATGCGGGCGGGTTGAACCTGTTTGCGTATACGCCGAATCCGGTTTATTGGATCGATCCATTAGGTCTTGCCGGAAATCCAGCCTATGCCACGCACGTTACATATCAGGGGACTGATGCCGCAACTGGGAAGCCATATGTAGGGTATGCGAGTATGCCCGGGAAAAGAACCGATCAGGCTGTAATAAAATACAGATATAACGGTAATTACGATCGGTTCGGAGGGAATGCGCCAACTCCGCTATATCAAGGGTACGGTCAAGATGGAAAAGATACTGCTCGAGGTTTGGAGCAGTATTACTTTAAACAAAATGATGGGCTGCAAGGTACAGCAAATCGTCAAAACCCAGTTGGGCAGAAAAATAAGAGGCGGCAAGAGTATGAGGACGCCGCTGATCGGCACCTGAAATCTAAGGCGGCCAGCGGTTCAATAATTTGTGAATTATGAGGGGGCAACTTTGTGGGTAAAAGAATAGTATGGAAATCAGGGCATTTTATCGTGCTTAAAGTTCGTGATGATTTGTATTCTGTAGCTCGTATGGTTGGTGAGGCTCAACTATGTATTTACGATATTTTTCGTAATTCCGACGAATGGGATAGCGTTGAGTGGTCAAAGGTGCGTCCTCTTTTTCAGGTGCTTGTAGGTTCTGCAGTGCAGAAGAGGTTAGGTGTTAGGAAGATATCTATAGATGGCATGCCAGCAGAGTGCTTGTTGTCACAGCGCTTCTGGATTTACCCTTACTCTTCTTTAGATGTTTCCCATTTTAAGGGGGGCAAGGACACTTATGCGTCTTACGGTGGCCGATTAATAGACGTTGGAGAAAGTGAGGTTTTTTCCATTTATGGAGCTCCAGTTCTTAAGCACGATCTGTCGGTTCTAGACGATCGAGAGACTATTGAATCTCTAGAACTTACCAATATGTGGGGTGATCTTGACCTCTCCGACAGGTTAGCCCGCTATTACGATACGGGTGTCAATCGAGACGACCTTAAGTTTGAGGTTTTTCCAGGGCTCTGGGACGATCGTGAAAAGTTGCGGCCCCTGACACGTCGATTGCCCGTTCCATTGAGGTGACGAGTCCAGACACCTCGTTGATTCATCCGGCCCAGAACGTGCTGACCCGCGAGGTGCTGGCATGAGCGAGTCCGCCAAACCCCGCGAACCCTAGGTCGCGGTCGCCCCGCTCAACACCATCGACGCCAAGGACGTGGGCCGCGGCGCCGCCGAATTCGACGCCTGGCTGCAATCGATCAGTGGTGGCACCGTCACCCCGGTGTGTCAGCACAGCTTACCTAGAGTTTGTTTGATCGGCTGCACAGCTAAAACGACGACAAGCTCAAGCTCAAGGTCGAGTACAGCTATGACGCCCTCGGGCGAAGGTTGCACAAGCACTCGACGGCGCATCACTGGAACAAACCTGAGGCCGGTACTGGCTGGAACCAGCTGGAGCGAGCCAAGCGCCAGCGCGAGCTGAACTGTGGCTTCACCCTGTTCGGCTGGGACGGCGACACCCTCGCCTGGGAAAGCTCGCCTGCGCAGGATGAAGGTGACACCGGGCGCACGGTGCACTACTTGTACGAACCCGGCAGCTTTGTGCCGGTGGCGCAGGCTCTGCGCAAGGCCCCGATACGGTTGTACAAGGAGCCGGACTGGAGCAACCGCCCCTACGACATCGATCAGGACCCGCTCTGGCAGCAAGCGGCCTCGCCACAACCCTTTGATGCGATTGCCTGGTACCAGTGTGACCACCTGGGTACGCCGATGGAGCTGACCGACCACAACGGCGACGTGGCGTGGTCGGCGCAGTACAAGGCGTGGGGCGAGGTGAAACAAGAACGTTCGGCCTGGGCGAAACAGGTGGGGTTGAACAACCCGATCCGCTTTCAGGGCCAGTATCACGACCATGAGACGGGTCAGCACTACAACCGGTATCGGTACTATGATCCGGCGGTTGGGCGGTTTGTTGGGCAGGATCCGATTGGATATGCGGGCGGGTTGAACCTGTTTGCGTATACGCCGAATCCGGTTTACTGGATCGATCCATTAGGTCTTGCCGGAAATCCAGCAACGGCGACGCATGTTACGTATCAAGCAATTGATCAGCAGACAGGTAAGCCGTATATAGGTTATGCAAGTATGCCTGGGGATAGAGTCGGTGTGGATGTTGTAAAGTATCGATATGGCGGAAATTATGAGCGCTTTTGGGGGGGGGCGCGCCGGAGGTTGTATATCGTGGGTGTGGTCAGGGTGGAAAGGACACTGCCAGAGGACTAGAGCAGCATTATTTCGTGGAAAACGATGGGCTAGACGGAACTGCAAACAAACAGAATCCGGTTGGGAAGAATAACAAAAGGTGTCAAGAATATACTGATGCCGCTAATCGACATTTGGATTCTCAAGGCTTCGGCGGGTCTGTAGTATGCGAGCTCTAACTAAGGGGTGGGTGATTTGAAAAAAAGAATCGTATGGAAATCTGGCCATTTCATTGTAATCAAGGTTAGGGAGAATCTTTATACCGTCGCTAGAATGACTGGGAAGACCGTTCTTTGTATCTATGATGTTTTTCGAGAGGATGATTACTGGGATGACATCGATTGGAGTGGGGTTGAAGCGCTTTTTCAGGTCTTTGTTGGGGCTGTGGTACAAAAAAATTTAGGTGTGCGTAAAATTTCTGTGGAGGGAATTCAATCTCGATTCCTCAAACTTCAGCGCTACTGGCTAAAGCCGTATACGTCATTGGATGGGGCGCACTTTAAAGGTAGTCGAGAAACGTTTTCTTTTTATGGTGGAAGACTTATAGACGTAGGAGAGGTTGAGAATCCAGAAACATATGGGGCTCCGGTAATAAAACACGATCTGTCGGTTTATGATGATCGAGAGATTATTGAAACGTATGAGCTTACAAATATGTGGGGTGATCTTGATCTTTCCGACAGATTGGCTCGCTATTACGATACAGGTGTAAATAGAGACGATCTTAAGTTTGAAGTTTTTCCGGGGCTCTGGAAGGATCGTGAAAAGCTTCGGCCTCTCACGCGCCGATTGCCGGTTCCATTGCGGTGACGAATTCGGGCAAAAACCTACCGACACCTCACGCTCTGAAATGAGCGAGTCGGCTATGCTCCGGGAGGCTCAAACGGTGGGCGCGGCGCTCACGTTATCTCGACCCCGTTAGGCGCTTCACCTCCCGCATCCCCAGCCGGGGCGAACAGCGCGTGGAAGAAACCTTCGCCTACGACGGCAGGCTGGTCCAGGTCATCAACGCCGCGAGCAAGCTGCAGTGGTTCCATGACAAGGCCGGCAACCTCGTTCGTGACACCTGCACTACCTGGCCACCGGTAGCCTGATGGTCGCGGTGTGGCAGCACGAGTACGACGCCCTCAGCCTGCGCACCTCGACCGTGCGTCCGGATGGCCACAAGGTCAGCTGGCTGACCTACGGTAGCGGTCATCTGTTGGGCATGACGGTCGATCAGCATGAACTGCTGGCCCCAACCTGCTGGACGACAAGCACCACGAACCGACCCGTCCGCTGGAGCGTGCGCCCAGGCGTAACCGGTTGATGGACAACCTGCTGCGTGAGTATGCGGGCACGCATTACACCTATGACGAGCGGGGCAACCTGAGCCACCGGTTGCACAACGGTGTGCAGGTCCGAAAGCAGTTACTGGCATGTGAACGAAAATACAAGCGACCTCATGCGGCGTGATCGACCAGGCCATAGCGTGCCAAGGAGTTGGATCTCAAATTCTGTTACATGATGGAGCCGTTTCAGGGTGTTACCGATCTGGCGTATTCGCAGGACAGCGGAGTGTCCTCAGACGTGTTGATAACATGCTGAATCACCCCTGGCGGCACGATGATCTTCTGGACGTGAGTCAGGGCCACCAATACAGTGCTCAACGCGGGATTCTTGTAGCCTCCAGTGATGGATTTCGAAACCGAATGTCAAAAACGCGTGTCATCGGCACAACGCTTTCTGCAATCGCTTCTGCAGAGAAGGAACTGAACAGAACGTTCCCCACATCCTTTTCCCGCTGGCTGCTTGCCAACAATGGACGGTCACTGGGTGGCCTGGTGGTGTTTCCCGTGTTCGACAGCCGAGACCCGAGGAAGACCTGGGACTCGATCGTCCGAAATTACACGTCAGGGTGGCAGGCGTGGCTGGAAAATTTCTCGCAATCGCCTGAGCGTTTTGCACCGCTGTTGCCCTTCGCAGAGTTTGGAACAGGTGATTATTATTGCTTCGATTATGACGCGCGAGGCGCCTCAGGCGAACCTGTCGTGGTGTTGTGGGATCATGAAACGGGCAGTGCCCGCCGTGTTGCGGATGACTTTGAGCAGTGGCTGAGTAGCGTTGATCCTGCTCCTTAACGATCATCAGTAGCCCTGGATGGCTTGAATGTTTGACAGCGACTATGAGGATCTGGGCAGCCCAGCGTGATACCCGCTCGATGACGCCCGCGTTCCCACGACATGCAACGGCATGTTGATGTTCAGCCCTCTTCCAATCAGGCACCATCGGACGTGAGTGCAAAGGCCTGCACCTCCACACGTAATACATCCCATCACACAAGGACGGACCCACCTCATGAAAGACATTGTTCGCCTGGGCGATGCCACCACCCACGGTGGCGTGGTACTCGAAGCCTTTTCCAACACCAACCTCAATGGCAAGCCGATTGCCGGGGTAGGGCACAGCGTCAGTTGCCCCCTGTGCAAAGGGGTATTTCCCATTGCCGAGGGCAGCAGCACCTACAGCGTCGGCGGTACGCCCGTGGCGCTGGATGGCATGAAGACCGCCTGTGGCGCCGCGCTGATCGCCAGTGGCCCCAAGGGCGCAGTCATCAGCTAGGCATTGCCCGCAACGTGTACGTTCCCCCCCGGCCGCACCGCCAGTCGCGACGATGGCCGGGGTACCCAATTGTGTCTACAATCAGCTCCTTTGATTGACCTACTTACTGGAGCTCACGTTTTGGCTCAATACGTCTACACCATGCATCGGCTGAGCAAAGTTGTGCCGCCGAAGCGGGAAATCCTCAAGAACATTTCGCTGTCCTTTTTCCCCGGCGCCAAGATCGGCGTGCTCGGCCTCAACGGTTCGGGTAAATCCACCCTGCTGAAAATCATGGCCGGCGTCGACACCGAGTTCGACGGCGAAGCGCGTCCGATGCCCGATCTGAATGTCGGCTACCTGCCGCAAGAGCCGCAACTGGACCCGACCAAGACCGTGCGTGAAGTGGTCGAAGAGGCCGTCAGCGTGATCAAGGACGCCCAGGCCCGCCTGGACGAGGTCTACGCCGCCTATGCCGACCCGGACGCCGACTTCGACAAGCTGGCCGCCGAACAGGCCAAGCTGGAAGCGATCCTGCAGGCCAGCGACGGTCACAACCTCGAGCGCCAGCTGGAAGTCGCCGCCGACGCGCTGCGCCTGCCGGCCTGGGACGCCAAGGTCGAACACCTGTCCGGTGGCGAGAAGCGCCGCGTGGCCCTGTGCCGCCTGCTGCTGTCGGCCCCCGACATGCTGCTGCTCGACGAACCGACCAACCACCTGGATGCCGACTCGGTCGCCTGGCTGGAGCACTTCCTGCACGACTTCCCGGGCACCGTGGTTGCTATTACCCACGACCGTTACTTCCTGGACAACGTCGCCGGCTGGATTCTGGAACTCGACCGCGGCGCCGGTATTCCTTACGAGGGCAACTATTCGGGTTGGCTGGAAGCCAAGTCGGACCGCCTGGCCCAGGAGTCCAAGCAGCAGTCGGCCCATGAAAAGGCCATGAAGGAAGAACTGGAATGGGTGCGCAAAGGCGCCAAGGCCCGCCAGTCCAAATCCAAGGCGCGTCTGCAACGCTTCGAAGAAATGCAGTCGCAGGAATTCCAGAAGCGCAGCGAAACCAACGAGATCTACATCCCGGCCGGCCCGCGTCTGGGTGACAAGGTCATCGAGTTCAAGAACGTCACCAAGGGCTACGGCGACCGCGTTCTGATCGACAACCTGTCGTTCAGCATGCCAAAAGGCGCCATCGTCGGTGTGATCGGCGGTAACGGTGCCGGTAAATCGACCCTGTTCCGCATGCTGATGGGCAAGGAGCAACCGGACTCGGGCAGCATCGAGATCGGTGAAACCGTGCAACTGGCCTGCGTCGACCAGAGCCGCGAAGACCTGGACGGCGGCAAGACCGTGTTCCAGCAGATCTCCGACGGTTCCGACCAGATCCGCATCGGCAACTACGAGATTCCGGCGCGTACCTACGTGGGGCGCTTCAACTTCAAGGGCGGCGACCAGCAGAAGTTCGTCAAGGACCTCTCCGGTGGTGAGCGTGGCCGTCTGCACCTGGCGTTGACGCTCAAAGAGGGCGGCAACGTGCTGCTGCTCGACGAACCGTCCAACGACCTCGACGTCGAAACCCTGCGTTCGCTGGAGGAAGCCCTGCTGGACTTCCCGGGCGCCGCTATCGTGATCTCTCACGATCGGTGGTTCCTTGACCGTGTGGCTACCCACATCCTGGCCTACGAAGACGATTCGCAGGCGGTGTTCTTCGAAGGCAACTACACCGAGTACGAAGCCGATCGCAAGAAGCGCCTGGGTGAAGCCGCTGCCCAGCCGCACCGGGTACGGCACAAGAAACTGGCATGACCTTCACGGTCTTGCACTGAAACGGGGCCTTCGGGCCCCGTTTTTTTTGCCTGGAATCCGGGTGAATCCTTCGCCGGCAAGGCCGGCTCCTACAGGGTTGTGCGGCCTGCTGTAGGAGCAGGCTTTGCCGGCGAAGGTGTATACATTTATAGAAATGCACCATTTATTTCCATAAAAACGACATTTTGCCCTGTTGCGGTGCGAGCGGTTCTTGGTAAAGTCCTGAAAAAACTAATAAGTCCAACTCTATCTGGTGAATGTCTAAATGATCGAATCCGTCGAAGACTTCCTCGCACGCCTGCAAAAACGCGACCCTGCCCAGCCCGAGTTCCATCAGGCCGTGGAAGAGGTACTGCGCAGCCTGTGGCCCTTCCTCGAAGCCAACCCGCACTACCTGCAGGCCGGTATTCTCGAACGCATGGTCGAGCCGGAGCGGGCCATTCTGTTCCGTGTGTCGTGGGTCGACGACAAGGGCAGGGTGCGTGTCAACCGCGGCTACCGCATCCAGATGAGCAGCGCCATCGGCCCATACAAGGGCGGCCTGCGTTTCCACCCTTCGGTGAACCTCGGCGTGCTGAAGTTCCTGGCCTTCGAACAGGTACTCAAGAACTCCCTCACCTCGCTGCCCATGGGCGGCGGCAAGGGCGGCTCGGACTTCGACCCCAAGGGCAAGAGCGACGCCGAAGTCATGCGCTTCTGCCAGGCATTCATGAGCGAGCTGTACCGCCACATCGGCGCCGACCTCGACGTGCCGGCCGGTGACATCGGCGTAGGTGGTCGCGAAATCGGCTTCCTGTTCGGCCAGTACAAGCGCCTGGCCAACCAGTTCACCTCGGTGCTGACCGGCAAGGGCATGAACTACGGCGGCAGCCTGATTCGCCCCGAAGCCACCGGCTACGGCTGCGTGTACTTCGCCGAAGAAATGCTCAAGCGCGACGGCCTGCGCATCGACGGTCGCCGCGTGGCCATCTCCGGCTCCGGCAACGTGGCGCAATATGCCGCGCGCAAGGTCATGGACCTGGGCGGCAAGGTCATCTCGCTGTCCGACTCCGAGGGTACCCTGTACTGCGAAGCCGGCCTGAACGATGCGCAGTGGGATGCGCTGATGGAGCTCAAGAACGTCAAGCGCGGCCGCCTGAGCGAGCTGGGCGGCGAGTTCGGCCTGGAGTTCCGCGCCGGCCAGCGCCCTTGGAGCCTGGCCTGCGACATCGCCCTGCCGTGCGCCACCCAGAACGAGCTGGACGCTGAAGACGCACGCACCCTGCTGCGCAACGGCTGCATCTGCGTGGCCGAAGGCGCCAACATGCCGACCACCCTGGACGCCGTGGACCTCTTCATCGAAGCCGGCATCCTGTTCGCCCCGGGCAAGGCCTCCAACGCCGGCGGCGTGGCCGTCAGCGGCCTGGAGATGTCGCAGAACGCCATGCGCCTGCTGTGGACGGCCGGCGAGGTGGACAGCAAGCTGCACAACATCATGCAGTCGATCCACCATGCCTGCGTGTACTACGGCGAAGAGAACGGCCGCATCAACTACGTCAAGGGCGCCAACATCGCCGGCTTCGTCAAGGTTGCCGACGCCATGCTGGCCCAGGGCGTGGTCTAGGCCTGCGGCTCGATGGCGACGACCTCGATCAGTTGATCCCCCGCCGGTCGTCGCCACAGCACCTCGTCACCGGGCGCTGCCCCCAGCAGTGCCCGGCCCAGGGGTGACCCCCAGTTGATCAGGCCACTGGCGGCATAGGCCTGGTCTTCGCCGACCAGTTGCACTTCATGCTGGCGGCCTTCTTCATCGACAAACACCACCCGGCTACCGATCTGCACCTTGCTCTGCGAGGTGGCGGGTGCGGCCACCTGGGCGCTCTGCACGCGGGCGCTGAAGTAGCGCAGGTCGCGCTCGACCTCGGCCAGGCGTTGTTTGTCGGGGTCGCCCAGCAGCGTGCTGCGCAGGGTCTCCAGTTCGCTGACCCGCTGCTTGAGCAGGGTCAGGCCCTGGGCGGTGACGTGGTTGGGTTGTTCGCTGATGCGCCGCTCTACCGGTTGATTGGCCTGATCGGCGGCCTGATCTTCGTTGACGAATGCTCGGCTCATGGTTGGCCTCCTTTGTAGGAAGACCATGATGCGCGGTCACCGGTTGCATCGAATGTTCGAGGGCGACCTATTGGCGTCGATAGGCGCGGGCGGCGTCGCGGTCCTTTTCCTGCTGCCACTGCTGGTCGCGCTCGTCCCAGTGGCGGCTGCGGTAGGTGTCCTGGTCCTGGCTCTGCTGCATGGCCTGGCACTGGCGAAAGCCGTCGTCCCAGCCGGTCTCGTACTGGCGGTCGTGCAGATAGCGCGGCACGTCCTTGCGAAACTCGCCCATCATCACGCCTGCGGCCTGGTGGCCGCTGCTGCAACCGGCCTGGAAGCCGTCGGCGTAGGGGGCAGGGTAGCCTTGCTCGATCAGTTGATCGTGGGTGCTGGCGCAACCGCCCAGTATCATTGCCACCAGTACCCAGTGCCCGCGCATGTTCGAACTCTCCACCTGTTGGGGGGAAGTCTAGGTGCTGGTGTGTGCAAGAGAGGTCAAAAAGATGTCAAACAATTGGATCGCATCGCGGGTCAAGCCCGCTCCCACAAGGTTTCTCACTGCCCTTGTGGGAGCGGGCTTGACCCGCGATGACTTCAGTAGTTGTACCACTTCACCTCGAGCATCACCTCGTTCTGCGCCGTCGCCAGCTGGCTGAACTCGCGCCTGGCACTCAGGCGCAGGCCCAGGTTGCGCGACAGTTCCCACTGCTGGTTGAGGCTCAGGCTGCGGCGGACCTCGCCATTGGTGAAGTAGTCGCCCTTGGCCTCCAGGCTCAGGTTGCCCAGCCCGTTGCGCCACAGCACGCCGGTGTTGAACCCTGCCGCGGGTGCGATGAACCCGGCAAAGTCATTGTTGTGCTCCACCCGCACCGTGCCCAGGGCAAACCCGAGCATGTCCTGGCCCAACTGCCAGGTGCCCCCGGCGCCGCCATTCACATGGCTGACCAGCACCTCGTTCTCATGCTTGCCCAGCACCCGTTCCAACCCGCCGGCCACCTGCCACGACCACGGCTTGAGCAGGTCGTTGCGCGGCGTCAGCGAGCGAATCGTGGCCAGGTCCAGGCGCTGCACCTGCCAGTCGTTGTGTTCGTACTGGCGCACCTTCAGTTGCAGGATCTCGATCTGCGCCCCCAGCGGGAAGCCGTAGGCGTTGTCGTTGAGGTCGTGATAGGCCATGCGCAGCCCGTACTCGGCAAAGGCCCGGTCTTCTCGGGTACCCACGCCCAGCTGCCAGGTGCGCGACTCGTGGCCGTCCTCCGGCAGCCCGGGGCGTTCGATCTGCAACGGCGGTGGCGGGTTGCGGTTGATCGCGCGCAGCAACTCGAAGCTGCGCCTGGCCCGCTCCGGGTCGCGCTCCAGGCCATTGGCGCGGTAGCGCTCCAGGCGATAGGCGGCGTCCTGCACCAGCGCCTGGCGCTCGCGCGGCAGCTCGGTGAAGGCGGGGCTCTGCAGCTGCGCGGTGTCGGCGCTCACGGCCAGCACCTGCTGCTGTTCGGCATGGTCCAGCGGTTTGGCCCGCTCCAGCAGCTCGCGCTCGCGCGATGGGCGGTAGTCGGTACGCGCCACCAGCCCGGACTGTTTCACCGCCTTGACCGTGTCGGTGGGGATCGCCGTGAGCGGGAACTGCGAGGTCAGGTCCAGGCTCGGCCGTGCCACCTGCAGCAGTTCGAGCAGGCGATACGAGCAGTTTTCGTCGAAGAAGAAATAGTCGAACTGGATCTGCTTGAGTTCCCAGATGTGCTCGACCATGCGCCCGGTTTCCTCGGGCGTGAGGTTCAGCCGGTATTCCCACAGGTCGCGGTTTTCCAGGCTGCGGTATTCGGACAGCTTCTCCTGGTAGGGCACCAGCGCGAACAGGCCGGGGTAGCCGCCCATAAGGCCCTTCCAGGCATACAGGATGCTGTTGTCGTTGCCCTCGATGTAGGCGCCGAAGTTGATCGCGTAGCTCAGCAGTGCGGTGTTGTCGCTCTGCACGTCGGCCTGGTCGATACGCAGCAGCGTGTGCCCGAACATCGACGAGGGGCTGTTCAGGTAGGCCGCCGGGAAGATCATCACCGCGCTGTGCGGCGACACATCCGAGTACCACTGGGTGTAGGCCGTGCAGTCCGGCGCCGGCAGGTCGGTGAGTTGCAACTGCTCGCGCAGCCAGCGGGTGCGCGCCGGGAATACGCATTGCGCGTGCTGGTCGCCCAGGCTGGCCGGGGCGTACAGCGCCTCATAGGTGGCGCGCAGTTCCTGGTCAGGGTGGTGCGCACCGTCCTTGGCCAGGAAGAATTTGGGGTCGTCCACGTAGCTGCGCCATCCGCCGAGCTTGGCGGTTTCGTAATGGCCCAGGGAGATCCAGTAGCGGTCGTTGGCCAGTGCGTGCAGACGAGCATCGTCCAGCACGGTGGCAGCGTGCAGCGGGGCGCAGGCACAGAGCGCCAGGTAGGCAAGGCGTTTGAGCATGTCGGGCAACTACGTCTGAATGATGCCGATAGAGGCGGGCAAACAAACCCGCCCCGTGGTCGGGGCGGGTGTGCCGAGCTTAGGCCGGGGTTGCGTATTTGGCCAGACGGGAGTCGCTTTTCAGGACGGCGAGGGTGTTGGTGTGAACATCTTCAGCGGTAGCGTCGGCTGTGGTGAAGATTTCCTGGAAGTGCTGGTGGGTCACGGCCGCGAAGTGCGCACGGTCTTCCGGTGCGACGCCCAGTACCACCGCGTAGGTGGTCAGTGCTTCGCCCTGGCCTTGCGCCATGTCTTCGGACAGCTCGTTCATCATGCCATTCATGGCGAACCAGGATTTGCCGCCATAGGTCAGCGACGCATTGGTGGAGCAGCCGTTGGTGCCCGAGGTCATGCCGAAGGTGGCGTTGCCCGAGGTACCGTTGGTGGTGGATGCGAGGAAGTGAGCCGGCGTGCCGCGTTGGCCCTCGAACAGCATGTTGCCCCAGCCGCAGTCCGGGCCGCCTGGCGCCTGGGCCATGGCGTTGAGCGAAACCGCGGTGAACAGAGTACCCAGAAGAATCCGTTTCATAGCATTGTTCTCTTTCTGATGTTCAAACCAAAGGTCAGGGTTATCTGGCATGTCTGTAGGACTAGTTGCCAGGACGGGTCGGTTGTTTACCCAGCCGCGCAGTTTGGAGTTTAGGCACGATCTAAGGGTTCCGTGATTAATTGCAAAAGATTGCTTGAAATAATTGACGCGGAGCAGGTTTTCGACCCTGCGCGCTAAAGCGTTGAAGAGCCTTGCAAGCCGGGCGCAGGCGGCGCCAGAATGCCGTCATCCGCCCCGCCGAAGTAAGGAAGCCCGATGCCCGATCCTGTTGCTGCGAGCCTGCGTCTTGCGCCCGAAGCCCTGACCCGGCCGTTTTCCGCTGAACAGTTCGATTTTTCCACCACCAATGATCTGGAGCCCTTTCGCGGTGTGCTAGGCCAGGAACGTGCAGTCGAAGCCTTGCAGTTCGGCGTCGCCATGCCACGCCCCGGTTACAACGTGTTTGTCATGGGCGAGCCGGGCACCGGCCGCTTCTCGTTCGTCAAGCGCTACCTCAAGGCAGAAGGCAAGCGCCTGCAGACGCCGTCCGACTGGCTGTACGTCAACAACTTCGACGAGCCCCGCGAGCCCAAGGCGTTCGAGCTGCCGGCCGGCAGTGCCGGGGCCTTCATCGCCGATATCGGGGGCCTGATCGACAACCTGCTGGCGACCTTTCCGGCGGTGTTCGAGCACCCGTCCTATCAGCAGAAGAAAAGCGCCATCGACCGCGCCTTCAACCAGCGCTACGACCGTGCCCTGGATGTGATCGAGCGCGCCTCGCTGGAAAAGGACGTGGCCCTGTACCGCGACAGCAGCAACGTCGCCTTCACCCCCATGGCCGATGGCAAGGCGCTGGACGAGGCCGAGTTCGCCCAGTTGCCTGAGGCCGAGCGCGAGCGCTTCCACGAGGACATCGCCGCGCTGGAAGAGCGCCTCAACGAAGAGCTCGCCAGCCTGCCGCAGTGGAAGCGCGAGTCGAACAACCAGCTGCGCCAGCTCAACGAAGAAACCATCACCCTGGCCCTGCAGCCCTTGCTGGCCCCGCTGTCGGAGAAATACGCCGAGAACGCCGCAGTGTGCGCCTACCTGCAGGCCATGCAGGTCAACCTGCTGCGCACCGTGGTCGAGCAACTGGTCGACGACAGCAAGACCGACGCGGTGGCGCGCAAGATGCTCGAAGAGCAGTACGCCCCCAGCCTGGTGGTCGGCCATCATGCCAGCGGCGGCGCGCCCGTGGTGTTCGAGCCGCACCCTACCTACGACAACCTGTTCGGCCGCATCGAATACGGCAACGACCAGGGCGCGCTGTACACCACCTATCGCCAGTTGCGCCCGGGGGCGCTGCACCGCGCCAATGGCGGGTTCCTGATTCTGGAAGCCGAGAAGATGCTCGGCGAGCCGTTCGTGTGGGATGCGCTCAAGCGCGCCCTGCAATCGCGCAAGCTGAAGATGGAGTCGCCGCTGGGCGAGTTCGGTCGCCTGGCCACCGTGACCCTCACCCCGCAGATGA
Source organism: Pseudomonas palmensis (assembly GCF_049942755.1). Classification (NCBI taxonomy): domain Bacteria; kingdom Pseudomonadati; phylum Pseudomonadota; class Gammaproteobacteria; order Pseudomonadales; family Pseudomonadaceae; genus Pseudomonas; species Pseudomonas palmensis. Next base: position 1,419,596 of record NZ_CP187958.1, on the reverse strand, counting down.
TCCCGCTGCAGGTCAAGGTGATCATCATCGGCGCCCGCCAGCTGTACTACGCACTGCAGGACCACGACCCGGACTTCCAGGAGATGTTCCGGGTGCTGGTGGACTTCGACGAAGACATTCCCATGGTCGAGGAGAGCCTGGAGCAGTTCGCCCAGCTGCTCAAGACCCGCACCAGCGAGGAGGGCATGGCCCCGCTGACCGCCGATGCGGTGGCGCGCCTGGCCACCTACAGCGCCCGCCTGGCCGAGCACCAGGGGCGCCTGTCGGCGCGCATCGGCGACCTGTTCCAGCTGGTCAGCGAGGCGGATTTCATTCGCCACCTGGCCAACGACGAGATGACCGACGCCGGGCACATCGAGCGGGCGCTCAAGGCCAAGGCCACGCGTACCGGGCGGGTATCGGCGCGGATTCTCGACGACATGCTGGCCGGGATCATCCTGATCGACACCGAAGGCGCGGCGGTGGGCAAGTGCAACGGCCTGACCGTGCTGGAGGTGGGCGATTCGGCGTTCGGCGTGCCGGCGCGGATTTCCGCCACGGTGTACCCGGGCGGCAGCGGCATCGTGGATATCGAGCGTGAGGTCAACCTGGGCCAGCCGATCCACTCCAAGGGCGTGATGATCCTCACCGGGTACCTGGGCAGCCGCTATGCCCAGGAGTTCCCCCTGGCCATTTCGGCCAGCATCGCGCTGGAGCAGTCCTACGGCTATGTGGATGGCGACAGCGCATCGCTGGGCGAGGCCTGCACGCTGATCTCGGCCCTGTCGAAAACCCCGCTCAAGCAGTGCTTTGCGATCACCGGCTCGATCAACCAGTTCGGTGAAGTGCAGGCGGTGGGCGGGGTCAACGAGAAGATCGAGGGCTTCTTCCGCCTGTGCGAGGCTCGTGGCCTGACCGGTGAGCAGGGCGCGATCATCCCGCGGGCCAACGTGGCCACGCTGATGCTCGACGAGCGCGTGCTGCAGGCGGTGCGCGCCGGGCAATTCCATGTGTACGCAGTCAGTCAGGCCGACGAGGCCCTGAGCCTGCTGGTGGGCGAGCCGGCCGGGCAGCCGAACGAGGAGGGCGAGTTCCCCGAGGGCAGCATCAATGCGCGGGTGGTCGAGCGGTTGCGGGTGATTGCCGAGATGATCAGCGAAGAGGACCTCAAGGAAGCCGAGAAGGAGCAGGCCGAAGAGGCGCTGGCGCAGGTGAAGCCTTCCTGACCGCGGTGGGGTCTTCGCCGGCAATGCCGGCTCCTACATGTGGGAGTCGGCATTACGGGCGAAGGGGGCAGTTCGGCGCATGGCACATGACCGCTCGGCGCCGACCGCTTGTCGCCGGCGGATTTCTTCTATCCTCAAGGCATGGACCGTCGTGCGCAAAAGGATCGAAACCAGCCTGGCCACAGGCTACGCAACGCCTCACCGAGGACCGTCGCCATGCCGCGTACCCTCAGCCTTACCCGTCAATGCCTGGGCCTGGTGACCCGCATTGAGTGCCGTATCCGCCCGCTGGCCGGTGACACCGGCATGTGGACACTGCTGTTCGCCGCCGGCATGGCCGGCGAGCAACCCTCCGCGATCAAGGCCCAGGGGCCGTTTCACGGGCCGTTCGTGGCCGAGTCGGTGCTCAGCGCGATTGTCGACAGCCTGACCCTGCACGGCTACCAGGTGGCCGACGACCCGCAGATCTGGTGCGTGCACCTGCAGGCGCAGCTGCGTCGCATCAACGGCGAACGGGTTCACCATGTGGGTGACCTGCAGTCCAACCCCGACACCTGAGCCGACCGTTCATCCTCCGGCCTGTGGCAGCGTGTCGCGGGCTTTTCCTGTCACAGGTGGCTGCTATACTCGCGCTCGTTTTTTTCCAGCCACCTGGTGATCTGCTCAATGGAACGCTTTATCGAAAATGCGATGTACGCCTCGCGCTGGCTGCTCGCACCCATCTATTTTGGCCTGTCCCTGGGGCTGCTGGCGTTGGCGCTGAAGTTCTTTCAGGAGATCTTCCATGTGCTGCCCAACGTCTTCTCGCTGGCCGAGTCCGACCTCATCCTGGTACTGCTGTCGCTGATCGACATGGCCCTGGTGGGCGGCCTGCTGGTGATGGTGATGATCTCGGGCTACGAGAACTTCGTGTCGCAGCTGGATATCGCCGAAGGCACCGAAAAGCTCAACTGGCTGGGCAAGATGGACTCTTCCTCGCTGAAGATGAAGGTGGCCGCCTCGATCGTGGCGATCTCCTCCATCCACCTGCTGCGGGTGTTCATGGACGCGCGCAACATCGAGACCCAGTACCTGATGTGGTACGTGATCATCCACATGACCTTCGTGGTCTCGGCGTTCGCCATGGGCTACCTGGACAAGATGACCAAGCACTGACCTGCGGGGTATCACGCCTTGTCAGCCGCCCGTCCGTTGCATAACGGACGGGCGGTTGCGTTTCTGGCTTGTGCTTTGGTCGATGCTGTACAAAAAATGAACGGCCTGTGGAATGTTCCAGTAGCGAGGTATCGCAATGAACCTGCATGAACTGAACAGCGAGGCCAGGGCCGGCCGGGTGGACGAACTGAACCTGATCGCCATCGAAGGGGGGGACTTCGTGCTCGAGGCCCGGGTCAAGGGCAAGGCGCACCCGTTGCTGGATGCCAAGGGGGTACGTCTCAAGGTGCACTCGGTGGTCGATGGCCAGCGCCTGCTCAATGGCTTGCCCGCCGTGCCGTTGCACCTGGTGCACTGGTCGGTGCAGGACGAGATGTGCGGCCTGCACGGCACCCCCGAAGAAGACCTCAAGGTGCCGATGCCGCGACGTACTGCCTGGTAGCTGAACTGCTTTGCCGCAGTGTGCTAGGCTGCTTGCCCTTTTCACAGCGGGCGCGGCTTTTGTGCGCCCTGTAGCGGAGCAGAAACATGTCCGAACTCAACCTGTCCACCGACGAAACCCGCGTCAGCTACGGCATTGGCCGTCAGCTGGGTGGCCAGCTGCGTGACAACCCGCCACCGGGCGTCAACCTGGACGCGATCCTGGCCGGTCTGACCGACGCCTTCAATGGCCAGGCCAGCCGCGTCAGCGAAGAAGACCTGTCGGCCAGCTTCAAGGTCATCCGTGAAATCATGCAGGCCGAAGCGGCTGCCAAGGCCGAAGCGGCCGCTGGCGAAGGCAAGGCCTTCCTGGCCGAGAACGCCAAGCGTGACGGCATCACCACCCTGGCCTCGGGCCTGCAGTTCGAAGTACTGACTGCCGGTGAAGGCGCCAAGCCAAGCCGTGAAGACAGCGTGCGCACCCACTACCACGGCACCCTGATCGACGGCACCGTGTTCGACAGCTCCTACGAGCGTGGCCAGCCGGCAGAATTCCCGGTCGGCGGCGTGATCGCTGGCTGGACCGAGGCCCTGCAACTGATGAACGCGGGCAGCAAATGGCGCCTGTACGTACCGAGCGAGCTGGCTTACGGCGCCCAGGGCGTTGGCAGCATCCCGCCGCACAGCGTGCTGGTGTTCGACGTCGAGCTGCTGGACGTACTGTAAGTACGTCGCAGGACCTTGCGGCCCTCATCGCGGGTCAAGCCCGCTCCCACAGGTACACTGCCAGTCTCATGATTGCAGTGATCCTTGTGGGAGCGGGCTTGACCCGCGATGCTTTCAGTTCCACTGCGCACCACCCCCAGGGCGCAACGCCCGGGCATAGCAGAACAGGAACAGATTCCTCACCAGCTCCTTGAGCACCACAGGCTCGCTCGAATTCAACCCGTGAAGATCCAGGTCGCCCTGGTCGCGCAGTTCGCCCAGCGCGTCTTCTTCGAGCACGGCGCATACCTCGCCGGTTTCGCGGTGCAGGATGCGCAGGTACGGATGGGGGCGGTCAAGCCAGGCGTCTATCAGATAAGTCATGGCTATTCTCCTTGAAAGCGTTCAATGAGAATAATTCTTATTATCAAAATAGCAAGTGACTATTGGATTTTTCTTGCGATTACCGCCGGGCGGTAGGGTCGAGGCTGCGAGTGCAGCCCCGGGCAGGCAGGGGTCAGACCTTGCGCACGAATTCCGATTTCAGCTTCATCGGGCCGATGCCGTCGATCTTGCAGTCGATGTCGTGGTCGCCGTCGCACAGGCGGATGTTCTTGACCTTGGTGCCGACCTTGACCACCAGCGAGGTGCCCTTGACCTTGAGGTCCTTGATCACGGTGATGGTGTCGCCGTCCTGCAGGACGTTGCCCACCGAATCCTTCTTCACCGCTTCGTCGCTGGCCGCTTCGGCTTCACCGCTGGCCGACCACTCGTGGGCGCACTCGGGGCAGATCAGCTGGCTGGCGTCTTCGTAGGTGTATTCGGAGTTGCATTTGGGGCAGGGTGGCAAAGTGCTCACTACGGTTCCTCAGGACTACGTGCAGAAAACCCACATTGTATAGGGTTTTGCCGGCCAGAGGAAAAGCAGGCCCATCGAGCGATGGGCCGGGGCAGGGGATCAGTGCGTGCGGGCGACGGCGAATTCGCTGAGTTCGACCAGCGCATCGCGGTATTCGCTGGCCGGCAGCACGTCCAGGCAGGCGATGGCACGGGCCACGTAGTCACGCGCCATCTGTGCGGTGTACTCCAGCGCGCCGGCGGCCTCCACTGCGTTGCGGATGCTCTCCAGGTCTTCAAGGCCACCTTTCTGGATGGCCTGGCGCACCAGCGCCGCCTGCTCGGGGGTGCCTTCGCGCATGGTGTAGATCAGCGGCAGGGTCGGCTTGCCTTCGGCCAGGTCGTCACCGACGTTCTTGCCCAGGGTCTCGGCGTCGCCCTTGTAGTCGAGCAGGTCGTCGACCAGCTGGAAGGCCACGCCCAGGTGGTCGCCGAAGGTACGCAGGGCTTCGCGCTGTTCGTCGCTGGCGCCGGCCAGTGCGGCGGCGCTGTGGGTGGAGGCTTCGAACAGCATGGCGGTCTTGCCGCGGATGACGTCCATGTAGACTTCCTCGGTGGTGCTGGCGTCGCGAATGCGCGACAGCTGCAGCACTTCACCCTCGGCAATCACGCGGGTGGCCTTGGAGAGGATCTGCATGACCGGCATCGAGCCCAGCTCGACCATCATCTCGAACGAGCGCGAGTACAGGAAGTCGCCCACCAGCACGCTTGGCGCGTTGCCCCACAGGGCATTGGCGGTGGAGCGGCCACGGCGCATGCCCGACATGTCGACCACGTCGTCATGCAGCAGGGTGGCGGTGTGCAGGAACTCGATGGTGGCTGCCAGCAGGCGCAGGTCGTCGCCTTCGCGGCCCAGCGCCTTGCCGCACAGCAACACCAGCAGCGGGCGCAGACGCTTGCCCCCGGCCGAGGTAATATAGTCGCCGATTTTCGATACCAGCGGCACACGCGAAGTCAGCTGCTTCTTGATGATCTCGTCAACGGCGCTGAAGTCGTCCGCTACCGCACGGTAGAAAGCTTGGGGTTGCATCGGCCACAGGTGCTCCATAAGGGTTGCGCGGCATGCTAGGTTGCGGGTCCCGGCGTGTCAAGGCGCACTGCCCGTGGGGTCAATGGCCACACTTGCAAGGCAAAGCTGGCTTGCGTACAATCGCGCACCCTGAACTTCCTGGGCAGCACCTGCCTTACGCAATTGCACTGGGCCGTTCCAGCCCTATGCAGCCATGCCAGCCAATACTCTTCCTATAAAGAGCTGGGTGAGCAGGATTATCGGAGAAATACCCATGTACGCAGTAATTGTTACCGGTGGCAAGCAGTACAAAGTCGCCGAAGGTGAATACCTGAAAATCGAAAAACTGGAAGTCGCCACTGGCGAATCCGTGACTTTCGACCGCGTTCTGTTGGTTGCCAATGGCGACGACGTGAACATCGGCGCTCCAGTCGTTGCTGGTGCCAAGGTTGTTGCTGAAGTGATCTCGCAAGGTCGTCACGACAAAGTGCGCATCATCAAGTTCCGCCGCCGTAAGCACCACATGAAGCGTATGGGCCACCGCCAGTGGTTCACCGAAATCAAGATCACCGGTATTTCGGCTTAATCGCCCAAATCCCCATTTCTGGAGAATTGAACCATGGCACACAAAAAAGCTGGTGGTAGTACCCGTAACGGTCGCGACTCAGAAGCCAAACGCCTTGGCGTGAAGATGTATGGCGGCCAGGCTATCATCCCGGGCAACATCATCGTGCGTCAGCGCGGCACCCAATTCCACGCTGGCTACGGCGTTGGCATGGGCAAGGATCACACCCTGTTCGCCAAGATCGCGGGTAAGATCAAGTTCGAAGTAAAAGGCGCCTTCGGTCGTCGTTACGTGAGCGTCGTTGCCGAGTAATCGCGCGATCGCTGGAAAAGCCCTGTCTCGCGACGGGGCTTTTTCGTTTGTGGGGTGAGTCTCTTGCAAAGCTGTTTGTATGGGCTGCCGGCGCTGGTGTTCTGGCCGTATCGGGGCCGCCGCGCTCACTTTTGCAAGAGCCTTATGTCTTTGTGTCACTCAGCTCGTCCAACTGACGAGAGGCGGTTTTTATGAAGTTTGTTGACGAAGTATCGATCAAGGTCAAGGCCGGTGACGGCGGTAACGGTTGCATGAGCTTCCGCCGCGAGAAGTTCATCGAGAACGGTGGCCCCAACGGTGGCGATGGTGGCGACGGCGGCTCGGTGTACATGGTTGCCGACGAAAACCTCAACACCCTGGTCGACTACCGCTACACCCGTCACTTCGAGGCCCAGCGCGGCTCCAATGGCGGCAGCACCGACTGCACCGGCAAGAAGGGCGACGACCTGATTCTGCGCGTGCCGGTCGGCACCACCGTGATCGACGCGGGCACCCAGGAAGTGATCGGCGACCTGGTCAAGGCCGGGCAGAAACTGATGGTGGTGCAGGGCGGCTGGCACGGCCTGGGCAATACCCGTTTCAAGTCCAGCACCAACCGTGCGCCACGCCAGACCACCCCGGGCAAGCCCGGCGAGCAGCGTGACCTGAAACTGGAAATGAAAGTGCTGGCCGACGTCGGCCTGCTGGGCTTGCCCAATGCCGGCAAATCCACCTTCATCCGTTCGGTGTCGGCCGCCAAGCCGAAAGTCGCCGACTACCCGTTCACCACCCTGGTGCCGAACCTGGGCGTGGTCAGCGTCGACCGCTGGAAGAGCTTCGTCATCGCCGACATCCCCGGCCTGATCGAAGGCGCTTCGGAAGGCGCCGGCCTGGGTATCCGCTTCCTCAAGCACCTGGCGCGTACCCGCCTGCTGCTGCACCTCGTCGACCTGGCCCCGCTGGATGAAAGCAGCAGCGCCGACGCCGCCGAAGTCATCGTCAACGAGCTGACCCGCTTCAGCCCGTCGCTGGCCGAGCGTGACCGCTGGCTGGTGCTGAACAAGACCGACATGCTGATGGACGACGAGCGCGACGAGCGCGTCAAGGAAGTGGTCGAGCGCCTGCAGTGGGAAGGCCCGGTGTACGTGATCTCGGCGATCTCCAAGCAGGGCACCGAGCAGCTCAGCCGCGACATCATGCGCTACCTCGAAGACCGTGCCGACCGCCTGGCGGCCGACCCGGCCTACCGCGACGAGCTGGCCGACCTCGACCAGCGCATCGAAGACGAGGCCCGTGCCCAGCTGCAGGCCCTGGACGACGCGCGCGCCCTGCGCCGTACCGGCGTCAAGAGCGTGCACGACATCGGCGACGATGATGACGATGACGACTGGGAAGACGACGAAGACGGCCCGGAAATCATTTACGTGCGCGACTGATTCGTTGCAGTACACTAAACGCCGCTTTTTCAAGCGGCGTTTTGGTATCTAAAGATCTCTATAGGTTGGAAGAAGATGCGGAGCAAGGTGACGGGTGCGCAGCGCTGGGTCGTGAAAATCGGCAGCGCGTTGCTGACGGCGGATGGCAAGGGCCTGGACCGCGCGGCGATGGGCGTGTGGGTCGAGCAGATGGTGGCCCTGCATGAGGCAGGGGTCGAGTTGGTGCTGGTCTCTTCGGGGGCCGTGGCTGCCGGCATGAGCCGCCTGGGCTGGAGCAAGCGACCGAGTGCGATGAACGAGCTGCAGGCTGCCGCCTCCATCGGCCAGATGGGCCTGGTGCAGGCCTGGGAGTCGAGCTTTGCCGAGCATGGCCGGCACACCGCGCAGATTCTGCTGACCCACGACGACCTCTCCGACCGCAAGCGTTACCTCAATGCCCGCAGCACCCTGCGTACCCTGGTGGAGCTGGGCGTGGTACCGGTGATCAACGAGAACGACACCGTGGTCACCGACGAGATCCGCTTCGGCGACAACGACACCCTGGCCGCACTGGTGGCCAACCTGGTGGAAGCCGACCTGCTGGTGATCCTCACCGACCGCGACGGCATGTTCGATGCCGACCCGCGCAACAACCCCGAAGCTCAGCTGATCTACGAGGCGCGCGCCGATGACCCGGCGCTGGACGCCGTGGCCGGCGGCACCGGTGGCGCACTGGGGCGTGGCGGTATGCAGACCAAGCTGCGTGCGGCGCGCCTGGCCGCGCGGTCGGGGGCGCACACCATCATCGTCGGCGGGCGCATCGAGCGCGTGCTCGACCGCCTCAAGGCCGGCGAGCGCCTGGGCACCTTGCTCTCGCCCGAGCGCGGCATGCTCGCGGCACGCAAGCAATGGCTGGCCGGGCACCTGCAGACCCGCGGCACCCTGGTGCTGGACGCCGGTGCGGTGCAGGCCTTGCGCCAGGCCAACAAGAGCCTGCTGCCGGTGGGCGTCAAGACCGTGCAGGGCAGTTTCAGACGTGGCGAGATGGTCGTTTGCGTAGGGCCGGACGGCCTTGAAGTGGCCCGCGGCCTGGCCAACTACAGCGCGCTGGAAGCACAGAAGATCATCGGCCAGTCATCCGAGGCCATCGAGGCCGTGCTGGGCTACAGCGCCGAGCCGGAACTGGTGCACCGCGACAACCTGATTCTGGTATGAGGAAATGAGCGTGATCAAAGGGATTTTTGCAGCCGCCTTGCTGGCCTTGCCGATGCTGGCCGGTGCCGAGGAAATCGGCCAGGTGTCGACGGTGTTCAAGTTCGTCGGGCCCAACGACCGCATCGTGGTCGAGGCGTTCGACGACCCCAAGGTGGAGGGCGTGACCTGCTACCTGTCGCGCGCCAAGACCGGCGGCGTGAAGGGTGGGCTGGGGTTGGCCGAAGACCGTGCCGAGGCGTCGATCGCCTGCCGTCAGGTGGGGCCGATTCGCTTCAAGGGCGAGCTCAAGGATGGCGATGAAGTGTTCAAGGAGCGCACCTCGCTGGTGTTCAAGACCATGCAGGTGGTGCGCTTTCTGGACAAGAAGCGCAACACGCTGGTGTACCTGGTGTACAGCGACCGCCTGATCGAAGGCAGCCCGCAGAACGCGGTGACGGCGATTCCGATTCTGCCTTGGGCAGAATAAGACCGCGTTTAATCCATCGCGGGTCGAGCCCGCCCCCACAGGTTCAATGGTGCCCTCTGTGGGAGCGGGCTCGACCCGCGATGGGGCCCAAAGGGCCCCAAGGCCGTCAGATCGACGCCGGCTCAACCTCCACTTCCCGCACCTCGACCTTCACCTGATCGCGACGGCTGATGTACTTCCAGTCCGCCTCGTCGATGTAGATCCCGTTCGGCCCGCTACCGCCCTCCAGGTCGATTGCCACGTGCGCCGATACCTGCGGCTTCACGCTCGCCAGAATCGGCACGAAGCCCAACTGCAGGCTGGTCTCCAGCAATGCCGCCTGGTTGCGTTCGTCGATGTCGGCCGCCTCGTCCAGGTAGTACGGCAGGCGCACGCGCCCGGCCTGGTCGCGGTCCATCAGGTGCAGCAACAGGTACATGTTGGTCAGCGCCTTGATGGTCATGGTGGTGCCGTTGGAGGCCGCGCCATCGATGTCGGTATGGATGATCGGCTGGCCGCCTACCTTGGTGATCTCGAACGCCAGCTCGAACAGGTCCTTCAGGCCCAGCTGGTTGTGGTTGGCTGCCACCAGCCGCGCCAGGTACTCCTTGGCCTCTTCGTTCTTGTTGTCCTGCTCGGCGCTCTGGCTCAGGTCGAACACCGACAGGGTCTCGCCTTCCTCGTACTGGCCGGCACTGTGGATGATCTGGTCGATGTGCTTGAGCGCTTCCTTGTTCGGCGCCAGCACGATGCGAAAGCTCTGCAGGTTGGATACCTGGCGCTTGTTGATCTCGCGGTTGAACAGTGCCAGCTGGTGCTCGAGGCTGTCGTAGTCGCTGCGGATGTTGCGCAGGGTACGCGCGATGTCGGTCACCGCCGCGCGCCGCGCCTTGCCCAGGGTCAGGGCTTCGTCGGTACGGTGCGCATAGGCGTTGATCAGCAGCTGCAGGCGGCGCTCCATGTCGTCTTCGCTGTCGAACTTGGCCACGCCCTTGAGGCGTACCTGGGCGTACAGCGCCTCGATCTGGCCATCCACCCGCAGCAGGCCCTGCCAGCTGTCCTGGTAGTCGTTGAGCAGCGGCAGCAGGTTGTCCATGGAGTCGTCGACCGGGTCCATGAACGGCGTGCCGAACGGCAGGTCGGCCGGCAGCAGCTGGCGACGGCGCAGGGCGTCGTCGAGGGTGCGCTGCTTGGCCTCCATGTCGGCGATCTGGCGACCGACCAGTTGCAGCTTGGCCGACAGTTGCTGCACGCGCTCGGTGAACGCGTCGCTGGAGCGCTTGAGCTCGTCCTGGGCCGCCTCCATCTGCGCCAGTTGCTCCAGCTTGTCGCCTTCCTCGGCCGACAGGGTCTGGGTACGGCGGTAGTCTTCCAGGGCCTTTTGCGCATCCAGCACCTGCTGGTACAGCGCTTCGGTCTGGGTCTTGCTCGCGGCGCGGTCGGCGGCCACGGCCTGCTGGGTCTTGAGCTGCTTGAGCTCTTTTTCCAGGCGCTCCTTCTGGTCGCGCAGCGCGGCGCGGTCGGCCAGGGCCTGCAAGGCCGGCGGCTCGATATGGCTGAGGTCGATGGACAGCCCCGGCGCCTCGAAGCGCTCGCCCTTGAAGCCGTCGAGTACCGCTTCCAGAGACTTGACCCACACGTCGCTGTCATCCAGCTCGATGCCGCGCTCGCCCAGCGGCAGGCTGAACAGCGCCCCGTTGAACAGGCGCATCAGGCGCTCGACGTCCTGCTGCGAGAACTCTTCGCGCAGGCGTGCATAGCTGTTGTTGTCGGCATGGTCGAGCTGCTGCTTGACCGACTTCAGGCGTTTCTCCAGGTCGCGCAGGCGCTCTTCCAGGTCCTCGGCGCTGAACTGGCGCGACTGCGCCAGGGCACCGGCCAGTTCGTCGTGGGCGTCCTTGGCGGCCAGCAGCTGCTGCTCCAGCACCTTGACGTCATCCACCAGTGCGAAGCGGTGCTTGAGCACCGACAGTTCGCCCAGCCAGCGCTGGATACCGGTCATTTCGCGTTCCAGGCGCATCAGCTCCTGGGTGCCGCCGCGCTGGTTGTTCTGCAGCGCGTCCTGCTCGTGGCTGTAGTGCTCGGCCTGCAGCACCAGTTCTTCCTTGCGTGCGCCGGCGTAGTCCTGCCAGGTGCCGAGCAACTGGTCGAGCAGCGGTGACAGGCGGTGCAGCTTGCCGCGCAGGATGTCGCGCTGGGCCACGCCATTGGCCAGGGCCTCGACCAGCGGGCCGGCGGCTACCAGCGAGTTGTAGTCCTGTTCCATGCGCCGCACGTCGCGGAAGGCTTCTTCGCAGGCGGCGATGTAGTCGACGCTGCCCGAGCGCAGGCTGTGCTCGAACGCATCGAGGAACAGCTGCTTGAGCTTGGCCGCGGTAATCTCGCGCATGTGCAGCAGGTTGATGAACAGGGCGCGGAAGGTCTTCAGGCTCTGCTCGCTGGTGGAGCGCAGCGGAATCAGGGTCAGGTCCAGCGGCACCGAGGTGTGCCCGCCCACCAGCAGCCGGCGCAGTTCGTCGGGCTTGAGCTCGTAGGCTTTCAGGCCGTTGCGCTCCAGGTTGGTGAACAGCTCCTTCTGGCGCAGGCAGGTGTCGTTCTTCTGGTAGTGGCCCAGGTCCAGCTCGCCGGCATAGGCGAAGAACTGGTGGCCGAAGCCGCCGCCAGGGCCGCGCCCGACCACGCCGATCACGTGCGGGCCGTGGGGCAGGTTGACCTCGCAGAGGATGTAGCTGGTGTCGCTGGCGAAGTAGAAGCGGCGTGACTGCTCCAGGCTGTACTTGCCGAAGCTCATGTCCGACATGCGCGCCAGGATCGGGAACTGCAGGGCGTTGATCGACGCACTCTTGCCCAGGTTGTTGGCGCCGTACACCGACAGCGGGTGCTCCAGCGGGAACAGGCCCAGGCTGTAGCCGGCGGTGTTGAGCAATGCAAAGCGGCGAATGCCGTAGCGGTCCTGGCTCATGCGTCAATCTCCTGTTGCTCTTGGGCAATGGCACGGGCCAAGGCGTCTTCTTCGCTTTCCTCGAACGGGCTCAGGTCGAGCGGGTCGTCGGTCCTGTTCAGCTCTTCAGGGGTTTCTTCCACCACCAGCACCGGGGTCGGCAGCGGCAGGGCACTGTGCAGGCTGGCGGCCAGGTCGCGGTCCTGCTGCACCGACAGGCACACGTCGAGGAAGCGGTGCATCGGCGGCAGGAAGCGGTAGATGCCGTTGTCTTCGCTGGCAAAGCCGAGCTGGGTCATGCGGCGCATGATCTTCTCTTCCAGCTCGTCGGGGGTCTGCACCTCGGCCTGCAGGAACAGGTCGCGGTACTTTTCCAGCAGCGAGGGCAGCTCGTCGCGCCCCAGGCTGCCGCCGTCGAGCACCGACATCGGGTCGCGGCCCTGGTCGGCCAGGTGCTCCACCAGGATGAAGGTGAACAGCGACAGGCGCTGGGCGGTCTTGTTGACCTGGGCAGCGGCCAGTTCCGGCACGAAGTAGTAGAAGCCGCGGGTGTCGCACACCAGTTCGAAGCCCAGGGCCTTGAACAGGCCGCGGTACTGGTCCTGGAAGTTCGACAGCTGGGCGTACAGCTCCGGGTCGCGCCGGCTGATGTGGAAGCCCTTGAACAGCTCGCGGAAGATCGGTGCGAGCTGGGACAGTTCGGAAAGATCAAGATGCATGGGTAGGGCTCGCAGTAGGCTCGGGCGACGGTTCGCGGCTTGAAGTCAGGGCGAACGAGCGCAGGCTGACCAGGTGTTCCTGAGTGGTGTACTCGCGGCGCTCCAGGCGCGCGCGGGTAAAGCGTTTTTCCCGCGACAGGCGCGAGAACCAGTACAGCAGTTCGTCGGTGGCGCCTTCGGGCTCCTGCTCCAGCAGCCACACCATCAGGTCGGGCAGCGGCAGGGCGTCTTCGCAGCGCTCGAGCATTTCCTTGACCGTGCGCGGTGCACGCGGCGCGTCGCCCTTGTGGCTCTTGTGCGCCTTGGGGAACTGCGCCGGCTTGGCTTCGAAGCGGGCCAGGGCATACACGTAGGCCTCGACCTGGCTGGCGCTGCCGAGGAAGGTGCTCTGCGGGCGGGTGAACAGCGGCATGGCCGCCTGCGGCACGGCGTCGATGCCCTTGCGCCGGATCACCGACAGCGCCAGTGCGGCGCCACGGGTCACGGCGTTGTGCCGGCGCGCCTCTTCACGCAGCGGCAGCAGCAGCTCGCGGGCGTGGCGCAGGGTCAGCTGGGCGCTGGTCTGCATCTCGAGGATGCGCGCGTGGGTGCGCAGCAGCATGTCGTCATCGACCAGGTGGCCCAGTCGCGCCTGCTCGCCCAGCAGGCGCAACAGCACGGTCTCGACCTTGCGCACGCCCTGTTCGAAGGCACCGTCGGCGTTCACCAGCTGGATCATCGGCTCGACGTATTCGTCCCAGGTGGCCAGCACTTCGGCGTAGCGCTGGCGCAGCGGGATCTGCCGGTCGCTGGTCTTGGCCCGCTCGGCCACCGCCACCAGCGCCTGCTCGTCGTTGTCGAGTTTTTTCAGCACGTCACGCACGCGCATGTCGAGCAGACGCAGCTGGCGCGCCAGGTCGTTGCCGTCGCGGATGTCGAAGGCGTCCTGGATATGCCCGGCCAGGCGCTCGAGGTGGCGCAGGTAGGCTTCGATCTCCAGGCACAGGCCCAGGCGGTGCTCGCGCCGCAGGTAGGCCAGGAAGTCGTGGATCTGGGCGTTGAGCTCGAAGCGGTTCGGGCTTTTGGCCACCGGGACCAGGATGTCCAGGCGAATCCACACGTCCAGCAGGTTGGTGATGTCCTGGGGCGTACTGTCGAGCTGTTGTGCGGCCAGTTGCCCGCGCAGCTCGGCCAGGCTCAGGGTGCCCCCGTCGAAGCGCTCGCACAACGGCTCGAGCAGGGCCCAGTGTTCGGCTAGGGCGCGCAGGACGCGCTTGGGTTCGATCATTGGCGGGTCGACTCGCTGCCAAGTAAAAGCGCCGATTGTACTGCATCAGGGGGGGATCGATTCACCCCCTGATCGTTTGCCGGTGTTGTCGGGCGGTTTTGTGCCTGCAACGGCGGCGTAACGGCGGTAGAATGCTCGCCCCGACTTATCCACAGATGGCCGCCCTTTGCTTACCGAGTCCCGCCGCCGCGCCTACCTGAACGCCATGCAAGTGGTGCACTGGCTGCCGCGCGCCGAACTGCCGTTCGCCGCGCCATCGCGCCCCGAGCTGCTGCGGGTACCCGAACCGCTGGTCGAGGCGCCGGTGGTGCTGTCGGCAGTGGTGGCCAAGGCGTCTGCACCGGCTGCCAAGCCGGCCGAGCGGCCAAAAATCGAGATTCCGCGACCGACGGTCAGCGCCAAGCCGGCCAGCAAGCCGGTGCTCGACGCCGAAGAAACCGCCGCCGTGGTCAAGCCAGCGCTGGTACCGCCGCCCCGCTTTGCCTTGCAGTTGCTGCGTGCCGGCGATTGCCTGGTGCTGGTGGAGCTGGTCACCGGCCAGCCGTTCCAGAGCCGCGACCCGTCCTACCTGCTGCTCAAGGACATGCTGCGCGCCGCCGGCCTGCCCGACAGCCCGCAGATCATCGGCGAGCCGGTACGCTGGCCGTTGCTGGTGCGCGGCACCCTCGACCAGGGCCCGCTGGCGGCGCGTGATTTTGTCCAGGGTTTCATCCAGGCCCGCCTTGAAGAGGCGCCCTGCAGCTGCCTGTGGCTGGTCGGCCTGCCGGCGGTGCGCTTTGCCGGTGAAGCCGACGAGCAGGCGTACTACCGCGAATTGCCGGTGGAGGGCCTGGGCAACTGCTGGGCCTTGCCCGGCCTTGAACTGTTGATGGACGAGCCCGCCCGCAAGGCGCACGTCTGGCAAGCCATGCGCCGGCTGATGGCGCGCTGGAAACCACGCAATGAGTGACAACATCAGTTTTCGCCGCATGACCGAGGCGGATCTGGATGCCGTGCTGAAGATCGAATACGCCGCCTTCAGCCACCCGTGGACCCGGGGGATCTTTCTCGACGGGCTGAAGAACTACGAAATCTGGCTGATGTTCGAAGGCCAGCAGCAGGTGGGCCACGGCGTGATCAACGTGATCATCGACGAGGCGCACCTGCTCAACATCACCGTCAAGCCCGAAAGCCAGGGCCGTGGCCTGGGCCTGCGCCTGCTCGAAGAGCTGATGAAGCGCGCCTACGCCAGCAACGGCCGCGAGTGCTTCCTCGAAGTGCGCGCCAGCAACCAGTCGGCGTATCGCCTGTACGAGCGCTTCGGCTTCAACGAGATCGGCCGACGACGCGACTACTACCCGGTGGCGGGTGGCCGCGAAGATGCGCTGGTGATGGCCTGCACGCTGTTCGAAGAATAACCCTTCAGCGCTCGCGCTTGCCGTCCAGCGGGTCGCGGCGCGCCAGTTCGGCCTCGTCCAGGCCGTTGCCGCCGCCAATGTCATCTTCGTCGACTACGCTCAGGTCCCAGTCGGCCGGGTGGTCGTCGCCGACTTCATCGGCTGAGCGGGCGCCGTCTTCGGGGATCAGGGTTTCGGGCGTCAGGTCATCGTCGCTGGGGTCGTAGTGCGTGTCGGTCACCGGTGGGTCTTGATCGAAGTCCAGCGGCTGCACCGAGCCCATCTGGTCCTCGATGGTATCGATCGGTGCGGGTTCCGGGGCATGCGGCGGGCGATGTGATTCGGTCATGTCTATTCTCCTGCGGGTGGCCTGTAAGGGGTGGACCGGCCACTGGCGGGAAGATTCAAAGGCGTGACCCGAACGGGGTGGCGCCAGTCACACATGCGCATTCCCATGAGGCTTGACCATGCACGATCTACAAGAACTGATTGATAACAACGCGCGCTGGGCCGATGCGATCAAGCAGGAAGATCCGGACTTCTTCGCCAAGCTGGCGCGTCAGCAGACTCCGGAATTCCTCTGGATCGGCTGTTCGGATGCGCGGGTGCCGGCCAACGAGATCGTCGGCATGCTGCCGGGCGACCTGTTCGTGCACCGCAACGTGGCGAACGTGGTGCTGCACACCGACCTCAACTGCCTGTCGGTGATCCAGTACGCGGTGGACGTACTCAAGGTCAAGCACATCCTGGTGACCGGGCACTACGGTTGCGGCGGCGTGCGGGCCTCGATGCAGGACCGTCAGCTGGGCCTGATCGACGGCTGGCTTCGGGCGATTCGCGACGTGTACTACGAGCATCGTGTGGAATTGTCCAAGCTGGCGACCGAGGAAGAGCAGGTCGACCGCCTGTGCGAGCTGAACGTGATCCAGCAGGTGGCGAACGTGGGGCACACCAGCATCGTGCAGAACGCCTGGCATCGCGGGCAGAGCCTGTCGATCCATGGGTGCATCTACGGGATCAAGGACGGCCTGTGGAAAAGCCTGAACACCACCATCAGCGGGTTCGAGCAGCTGCCGCCGCAGTACCGGTTGCGTCCGCAGGACTGACCGCCCATTGGCTGTTGCAGGAGCCAGCCTGGCTGGCGAAGGCCGCGCTACCTGTCCGTGGTGCGGCCTTCGCCGGCAAAGCCGGCTCCTACAGGTTGCGTAACGCCCGCGTCATTACCCCCGTATTGCACTTGGCATGGGCCTGCTCCGGCGTCATCTGGCGTACCGTGCGGAAAAACAGCCCGCAGGTCTGCTTCTTCTCCTTCACTTGCCATTTTTGCGTGCATGCCCCTAGCGTGGCACTTGCATCAGCCTTCGGGTTGCGCCCCATTCCCGCCTGCCAGCACGCCGCGCTCAAGTCCTGCCCCATCATCCGCAAACCCGCCGCATCGGCCTTGTCCGGGTCGTTGTCGTTGTTCTTCGGGTCGGCGGCGTACCAGATCGCGCTCGGGTGATTTGCGCCCAGCACCGGCACGTTGCGCCCAGGCACCGGGCTGATGCTCACCAGCCCCAGTACCTTCACCTCTGGCCCGTACTGCTGCTGCACCCAGCTGCGCACCGGCGCACCGAACGCCACCATCGGCAGGCTGGCGCCGTCAGCGGCCGCGGTCATGTCCCTGACCATGCGCACCTGGTAGTCGGTGAAATACCCGTACACCCCTTCAAGGTCCTTGCCGGCACTGGCTGGCGCGGCAATCGGCGCGATGTCCACGATGGTCTGGTAGGCCGGGGTGTGTTGCGCCGGCACGCCGTTGAAGGTCAGCAGCTGGGCCCAGCGGTCGGTGGTGTTGGAGCGCAGGTAGTCCTGGGCCTGGGTCAGCGAGTAGTCCGGCGGAAAGTGCAGCAGCTCGATGCTGCGCCGGTTCTCCAGGGCCATGCCCAACGGCAGGAACAACGCCCAGTTGTACGCCCACTTGCCCTCGCGATTGAGCCGGTCGGCACCTGCATAGGCCAGTTCGCCGCTGTCGAGCAGGGCCTTGAGCGGGGCCGCGTAGGTGGTCGGTACGCCGCTGATGTCGGCATGCAGCTGGTCGTGCTCGCGACGCACCGTCACCGTGGCGGTCGGGTAGCCATCGCGCTGCACGCTCTGGGTCAGGTAGTGCTCCACGGTGCGCTCCAGCGACCAGTCGCGAAAGCAGATCACCCCGCAGTTGTTGGGGTAGGCGAATAGGCGGGTCACGCGCTGCGCATCGCCCAGCGGTACGCGGGCGTCGGCCAGCACGGCGCTGCTGGCGGCAAGGGCGATCAGGCCCAGGGCAAAAGGTGTACGCATGTTCAACTCCTTGTCGATGAACTCCCGATGTGCGGAAGGCTTGCCATACTGGGGTAGTTCTCAGGACGAGGGGAAGGGGGCAGGACCATGAAGGGGTATCCGGGCATTGCACTGTTCGCCGGGCTGTTGAGCGTGTTGCCGGCCCACGCCGACGAGCGCGACCTGTGGTCGTTCGCGCAGTGGACGGGCAGCCACGATACGCGCGCGTTTCGCGAAATGCTGGTGCAGGCGCGGCTGTATGGGGTAGTGCCGTTGTACCAGCTGCTGCGCTCGGCCAGCGACTGGCGCCTGTGCAACGCCGAGCCGTTCGCCGTGGCGCCGCCCGACCAGTGGCCGGCGGTACGCTCGACCCTGCACTTGCTCAAGACCCTGGGCGAGCAGCAGCGCCTGAAAACCTACGAAGTGGTCTCGGCCTATCGCAACCCCACCCTCAACCGCTGCGCCGGTGGTGCCCGCGACAGTGCGCATACCCGCGCCTTCGCCGTCGACCTGCTGCTGCCGGCGTGGGCCGATCCGCGACCATTGTGCGAGTTCTGGCAGACCCAGGGCCAGGCCTGGAACATGGGGCTTGGCCGCTACCCGTCGGGGCGCATCCATATCGACACCGCCGGCTACCGCACCTGGGGCGGCGACCTGAGTGCCGACTCGTCGTTTTGCCCGCGCCTGGCGCCCAGCTCCTGAACAGCTCGGCGATGGCGGGGCAAGGAACTCCTGGGCCCCGCAAGGTACGGAAGTAGTTCACCCCCTGCACATCAACCCGCCCCGAGGAACCGCCCAATGCTCGAATCGACCTGGACTGCGCTCAAGCATCATCAGCGTGTGCGCGAGATTGTCGTGGTGCTGGCCAACTTCGGCGCCCAGGACGTTCTGTTCCGCCTGGGGCTGGGCAGGCTGCTGGGGGAGGCCGAAACGGTGGCCGGCCTGCCCGCCGACGAAGGCACCCCGCAACGCGTGCGGCGGGCGCTGGAGGCGCTGGGCCCGACCTTCGTCAAGCTCGGGCAGATCCTCTCCAGCCGCAGCGACATTTTGCCGGCGGCATGGATCGACGAGTTGCAGGCCCTGCACAGCAGCGCCGCTACCTTGCCTTGGGCGCAGCTGCAGGCCCAGGTGCTCGAAGACCTGGGCGCCGAACTGGACCAGGTGTTCGCCGAGTTCGACACCACCCCGCTGGCGGCGGCGTCCATGGCCCAGGTGTATCGGGCACGCCTGCTCGGGGGCGAGGAGGTGGTGGTCAAGGTTCAGCGTCCGGGGCTGCGGCGCAAGATGACCGCCGACCTGCAACTGCTCGAAAGCGTTGCGCAACTGGTCGAGCAAAACACCGCCCTGGCCGACTACCAGCCGCGCAAGATGGTGCGGCAACTGGCCCGGGCCATGCTCGAAGAGCTGGACTTCACCCAGGAAGGCAGCCACTGCGACGCGGTGGCGGCCAATTTCGCCAGCCAGCCGCACATCGTCATTCCGCGCATCTACTGGGCCCACAGCAGCGAGCGGCTGCTGGTGCAGCAGTACCTGCCCAGCCATACCCCGCTGGAGCGCGAGGCGCTGATCGAGCAGGGCCTGGACCCGAGCCTGCTGGCCAGCCGCGGCGCCGCCGCGTTCATCAAGATGCTGCTGGAGGACGGGCTGTTCCATGGCGACCCGCACCCGGGCAACCTCAAGGCCATGGACGACAACCGCGTGGGCTTCATCGACTTCGGCATGGTCGGGCGCCTTGGCGAGCGCCGTCGGCTGGAGGTGATGACGTTCATGCGCGCCCTGACCGAGGGCAACAGCGATGCACTGGTGACGGTGCTGCTGGACTGGAACGACGACGGCGTGCGCAACATGCCCGCCATCGAGCAGGCGGCCGGCGAATACATGGCGCGTCACGGCGGCAAGGTGCTGAAGATGGGCGCGCTGATCGAGGATTTTCTGGGGCTGATGCGCGAATACCGCCTGCTGCTGCCGCCCGACCTGCTGGTGCTGTTCAAGGCCCTGGTGACCGCCGACGGCGTACTGACCCGGCTGGACCCGCAACTGGACCTGGTGGCCACCGCCAGACCGGCGATCAGGGCTCAGCTCAAGGCGCAGCTGAGCTGGAAGATCGCCAGGCGCCTGGGGCTCGATGGCCTGGAACTGGGACGCGGCCTGCTCGGCGAATTGCCGCAACTGACGCGGCTGCTGGTGAACCGCTTCAAGCATGGTGTGCTGGAGATGCGCGTCGATGTGCCGGGGCTGGAGCGCCTGGAGCGTTCGTTGCGCCTGGCCTCGACGCGGCTGTCGCTGGCGTTGCTGATCAGTGCGCTGGTGATTGCCTTCGGCCCGCAGATCGCCGCTGCCGGGCCGGTGTGGCTGGGCTTGCCCGCCGTCAGCTGGCTGGCGGCGATCGCCACCCTGGGCGGCTTGCTGGCGTTTTTGCGCAGCCTGTTCAAGAGCCCGTGAGCCAGTCGGCAAAGCGCCGCTGCGGTGTGCCGGCAGCGAAGGGCTCGGGGCTCAGCAGGTAGTAGGCCGAACCGTCCTCGGTGAACCCGTAGGGTGCCACCAACTGCCCGCTGTCGAGCTCGTCCTGCACCATCATGCGCGAGGCCAGCGCCACGCCCAGCCCGGCCAGGGCTGCCTGGATGCACAGGTAGAAGTGTTCGTAGCCGGCGCGGCTGCTGCCCTTGGCCGACTGGCCGCTCAGGCGCAGCCAGTGCTTCCAGGCGTCGGGACGGGTGGCGCTGTGCAGCAGGCGGGTACCGGCAAAGCCCTTGTCGGGCAGCGCCAGGTCGGCGCGACACACCGGCCCTACTGCCTCGTTGCAGAGCTTGAGGCTGTGCAGGCTGGCATCCCAGTGGAAGTCGTCGCGGCGCAGCGCCAGGTCGATGCCGCTGCGGGCAAAGTCCACCGGCCCGCCGGCGGCCACCAGGTGCAACTGGATGTCCGGGTGCGCGGCATGGAACGCCGGCAGCCGCGGGATCAGCCACTTCATCGCGATGGTCGGCTCGCATGACAGCACCAGCACGTTGTCGCGGGCCTGCTGCAGGCGTTGCACGCTGGCGTGCAGCTGCTCGAACACCGACAGGGTGGTGTCGTGCAGGGCGCGCCCGGCCGGCGTGAGGAAAATGGCGCGGTTGCGCCGCTCGAACAACTGCACCCCCAGGGATTCTTCCAGCAGACGCACCTGACGGCTCACCGCACCGTGGGTGACGTTGAGCTGTTGGGCGGCGCGCACGAAGCTTTCGGTCTGGGCGGCGACGTCGAAATAGCGAAAGGCGGCGAGGGCGGGCAGTTTCATATGTGTGAGGAAAACTAGCGGATTTGCGCCACTATAAATCGCTTTTTTGCCGTGCTGAAGCTTTCGATAATGGCGCTGCGCAGAATCATCTGCGTCATTTCATGGAGTATCGACGGTGGGTGAATTGCTGGCGGTGGCCTTGATTACCGTGTTGGCGGTGATCAGCCCGGGGGCGGACTTTGCCATGGTGACACGCAGCAGCTATGCGTTTGGCAGGCGCAGCGGATTGCTCGCCGCCCTGGGGATTGCCTGCGGCGTGCAGGTGCATGTGGTGTACACGGTGCTGGGGGTGGCAGTGCTGATCAGCCAGTCGCCGGGGCTGTTCATGGCCATGAAGGTGGTGGGAGCAGGGTACCTGATCTACCTGGGGTATCGGTCGCTGCGCACTCGTGCGCCGGTGGCCCTGGAGGGCGCGGTGGGGGTGACGGGGCGCGGTGCATGGGGGGCGTTCGCATCGGGCTTTCTGACCAATGCGCTGAACCCCAAGACCATGCTGTTCGTGGTCAGCGCGTACAGCCAGGTGGTGCAGCCGGGGGCATCGCTGGGGCTCAACTTTGCCTATGGGGCGTTCATGTCGCTGGCGCATTGGGTGTGGTTCAGCCTGGTGGCGCTGTTCTTTTCGCGGGAGGCGTTGCGCCAGGCGATGCTGCGCCGCCAGCGCATGGTGGACCGGGTGATCGGGGTGGCGTTGATCGGCCTGGGGGTGGCGGTGGTGTTCGTGAATGTGCGCTGAGCGCCTGGCCGCTGCGCTGGCTAGCCAGCGAAAGGCGCACCACCGATCCCGCCATTGCATCTCCCACCAGCGGCGCCATAAGATATAACCATTCTCATTTAGTGCCGCCGACATGAAAGCCACCCCACCCGCCGACAGTCTCGCTTCGTTGTACAAGGGCTACCACGGCTGGCTGCTGGTGTGGCTGCGCCAACGCCTGGACTGCCCGCACAACGCTGCCGACACGGCCCAGGACACTTTCATGCGCCTGCTCAGCGCCGGCAGCTATGTGGCCCCGCGCGAGCCGCGGGCCTTCCTGGCCACCGTGGCGCGGCGTCTGCTGATCGACCGCGGGCGCCGGCAGAAGCTCGAACAGGCCTACCGCGAAGCGCTCGCCCGGCATGTCGAGTACCTCGACCAGGCACCTTCTCCCGAGCAGATGCTGGCCGCCCTCCAGGCCCTGGAGCACATCGCCCGCGCCCTCGACCTGATGAGCGTGCGTGCCCGCGAAGTGTTCATCCTGCGTCACCTCGAAGGGCTCAGCCATGCCGAGATCGCCGCACGCCTGAACGTCTCGACCAAGACGGTGCAGAACCACCTGGTGCAGGCCCTGCTGCACTGCCACGCTGCCACGGATCCTGCCCTGTGAACCTGCCTGCGGCCACGCTGCGCAAGGCTGCCGAATGGCTGGTGCGCCTGGACGACAGCGCCAGTGCCGGCGACCAGCAGGCCTTCGAGGCATGGCTGGCCAGCGACCCGCAGCACCTGGAGGCCGTGCGCCAGTTGCAGGGCAGCCTCGCGCCACTGCGTGAACTGCCCCGTGCGCCGGCCCGCGCGGCGCTCAAGCGCATTGCGCCGCAACCCCGTGGCAAGCGCGCGCTCAAGGCGCTGGCAATCAGCCTGGGCCTGCTGCTGCCGGCCGGCCTGGTGCTGCAGCACTATCCGCCGGCTTATCTGATGGCCGATATCCGTACCGGCAGCGGCCAGTGGGCTACACAGCAATTGCCGGACGGCAGCCGCATCAGCCTGGATGGCCGGTCGGCGGTCGACCTGCAGTTCGACGCCCAATCGCGCACCCTGCGCCTGCTCAGCGGCGAGATCCTGCTGGATGTGGCCAAGGACGCCAGTCGCCCGTTCCGCGTGGTCACCGAACACGGCAGCATCCGTGCCCTGGGCACCCGCTTCATGGTCGAGCGCAGCGAGCACAGCACACGCCTGGCCATGCTCGAGTCGAGCACCGAGGTCAAGAGCGCCGGCAGCAGCCGCACGGTCAGCGCCGGCCAGCAGGTGCGCTTCGACGCCACTGGCATCCAGCCACTCCAGGCGGTCGACGCCGCCGGGCTGGAGCAGGCCTGGGCCAGCCACCAGATGATGGTCAAGGAGCAGCCGCTGGGCGAGGTGCTGGAACGCCTGGCACGCAATCACGGCGGCTACCTGCTGTTCGATACCAAGGCGCTGGCGCACCTGAACGTGACCGCCGTGTTGCCCGCCGACGACAGCGAGCGGGCGTTGCGCCTGCTGGCGCGCAGCTTCCCGATCCGGGTGCAGCACTACACCCCGTGGGTCACGCGAGTCACTCTTGAATAGAAATCCTTATCAAACGCTTCCAGTTCCCGTTACCTGTGCGTCCTTGTATTAGCCAATACATCGGAGAGTCGGGAACATGCCTTCACACAAGCCCCTCAAGCCCAGCCGCGCCCTGGCGCTGGCGGTTCATCTAGCCCTCGGCACGCTGCCGCTGCTGGCCCTGCAGCCGGCGCATGCGCAACAGCAGGTGCAGCGCTATGCCATCCCGGCCGGGGCGCTGGGCGACGTGCTGAGCCGTTATGCCCGCGAGTCGGGGGTGGCCATTTCGTTCAATGCCGGCCAGGTCGCCAACCTGTCCAGCGCCGGGCTGCAGGGCAACTATGCCCTGCAGGACGGCTTCGCCGCGCTGCTGTACGGCCACGGTCTGCAGGCCCAGGCCAGCAGCGACGGCTACGTGCTGGTTGCGCTGCCGGCGGCCAACGGCGCGGTGGAGCTGGGCGCCACCAGTATCAACGGGCAGGTGCTGGGGAGCACCACCGAGGGTACCGGCTCCTACACCACCGGGCCGATGCAGACGGCCACCAAGCTGCCCCTGAGCATCCGTGAAACCCCGCAGTCGGTGAGTGTGATCACCCGCCAGCGCATGGACGACCAGGACATGCAGAGCCTGGAAGATGTGCTCAAGAACACCCCCGGCATGTCCATGACCAAGGACGGCCCGCAGCGCCCGACCTTCTACGCCCGCGGCTTCACCGTCGAGAACCTGATGAACGACGGGCTCTCCAACGACCTGTCGCATTACCTCTCGCGGGACATGAACTCCACGCCCGACATGGCGATCTACGACCACGTCGAGGTGGTGCGCGGCGCCACCGGCCTGATGCAGGGCTCGGGCACGCCGTCGGCAGCGATCAACATGGTGCGCAAGCGCCCCACGGCCGACCCGCGCCTGAGCATCACCGGCAGTGCCGGCAGCTGGGACAACTACCGCACCGAGGTCGACGGCTCCGGCGCGCTCAACGACAGCGGCACCCTGCGCGGCCGGATGGTCACCGCCTACCAGACCCGCAACAGCTTCCAGGACGTGGCCGATACCGAGCGCTCGGTGTTCTATGCCATCGGCGAGGCCGACCTGAGCGACAACAGCACCTTCACCCTGGGGCTGTCGAACCAGAGCGTCAACAACACCTCCACCTGGGGCGGCCTGCCCACTGGCATCGACGGCAGCGACCTGCACCTTTCGCGCTCCACCTACCTGGGCAACGACTGGGAATACTGGGACCAGGACAACACCACCCTGTTCAGCCGCCTGGACTATCGCCTGGACAACGACTGGAAGCTGCTGCTGGCGGCCAGCCGCACCTGGTCGAAGCTCAAGATGCTCGGCAGCATGACCGAGCGCATGGGCGATGAGGGCGAGGTGTTCGGCCAGTACCTGGGGCAGTACCACTACGACGACGAGCAGAGCAGCTATGACGCCTATGCCACCGGGCCGTACCAGTTGCTGGGGCGTACACACGAACTGGTGGTGGGGGCCAGCCGCCGCGAGCTGACCTTCGAGGGCAAGGGCAACTACAGCGACGACCTGATCGGCATGAACATCCATGCCTGGGACCCCGGCAGCCTGCCCAAGCGTCGCCTGGACCTGAACTACTGGCACCAGGACCGCGAAACCTCGCAGACCGGCACCTACGTCACGTCGCGCTTCAACCTGGCCGACGACCTGAAGCTGATCGTGGGCGGGCGCCTGGACTGGTACGACAGCGAATCCCAGACCCGCAACGGCACGCGCCTGGGCAAGCCTGTCAACGTGAGCGTCACGCGCAACCTGACCCGCTACGCCGGGGTGATCTACGACCTGGATGCGCAGCATTCGGTGTACGTGAGCTACACCGACATCTTCAAGCCGCAGTCCGAGCAGGACGCCAGCGGCAGCGAACTCAAGCCGATCGAGGGCAAGAACTACGAGGTGGGGATCAAGGGCGAGTACTTCGACGGCGCATTGAATGCCAGTGCCGCGGTGTTTCGCATCGACCAGGAGAATCGCGCCAAGACCCTGGAGCGCTACCAGTGCTCCGACCTGGTGCCCAGCTGCTCCGAGGCGGCGGGCAAGCTGCGCAGCGAGGGTATCGAGCTGGAAGTGAACGGCACCGTACTGCCGGGCTGGGAACTGGGCGCGGGCTACACCTTCGCCCAGGTCAAGTACGTGAAGGACGGCGACCCGGCCAACGAGGGGCGGCTGTTCGACACCGACATCCCGCGGCACGTGTTCAAGGCGTTCACCACCTACCAGCTGCCGGGCGAGTTCGAGCGCTGGAAGGTCGGCGGCGGGGTGTACCGGCAGAATGCGATCTACAACAAGGGTGACAACTGGTACGCCACCGACAGCACCTACCGCATCGAGCAGGATGCCTACACCTTGGTCGACCTGATGCTCAGCTACAAGGCCTCCGAGCACCTGGACGTGCGCCTGAACGTGAACAACGTGTTCGACACCAGGTACTACCAGAGCATTGCCACCAACACGGTGTATGGCGGCAACTTCTACGGTGACCCACGCAATGCGATGCTGACGTTGCGCTGGTCGCTCTGAAAGGATCAGGCCGGCTCCTGCGGGCGTGCAGGGGTCGGCCTTGCCGGCGAAGCGGCCGGCACTTTTCTTCAGACATGAAAAAAGGGCCTACCTTTCGGTAAGCCCTTTTTAGTACTTGGTGGCTACACAGGGACTTGAACCCCGGACCCCAGCATTATGAATGCTATGCTCTAACCAACTGAGCTATGTAGCCAAGTGGCGCGCATTATTCGCTCGAAACGATGTTGTGTCAACACCCAATTTCAAAAAATTTAACGCCCGATCAACCGCTTAGCCAAAAACCCCTCAGAACCTGTAGGTGAAGTTGGTCATCACGTTGCGTGGTGCGCCGTAGGTGCCGTACAGGCCGGCCATGCTGTAGTACTCGCGGTCGAACAGGTTGTTCAGGTTCACCGAGGCTTCCAGGTGCTCGTTGATGTCGTAGCGCGCCATCAGGTTGGCGATGGCATAGCTGCCCTGGGTGAAGGTGTGCAGGTCGTTGCCCACCTTGCTCTGCCAGTTCACGCCACCGCCCACGGTCACCTTGTCCAGCACCCCCGGCAGGCGATAGCTGGTGAAGGTCTTGAGGCTGTGACGCGGCAGCACGGTGTTGATGCGCTCGTCCTGGTTGTCGGTGGTCAGGGTATAGGCATACCCCGCCGACGCCTGCCAACCCTCGGCCAGTTCGCCGTTGATCTCCATCTCGATGCCTTTGGAGGTGGTGTCCTGCTTGGCCTCGTACACGTTGTCGTGCTGCCAGATCGCCAGGTTGTCCTGTTCGAGCTTGAACACCGCCACGCTGGAGTTCAGCTTGCCGTCGAAGTGGCTGCCCTTGATGCCCATCTCGTAGCCGATGCCCTGCATCGGGTCGATGGGCTTGAATTGCGCGTCCTGCACCCACGACCCCTGCGGGTTGAAGATCTTGGTGTAGCTGGCATACAGCGACCAGGTGTCGTTCAGGTCGTACACCACCCCGGCATAGGGGATGAACACGCCGGTTTCCTTGCGGTCGGTGTTGCTGCTGGCCGCGCCATAGGGGCGGTCCTCGGTCTTGCGCTCCCAGTCGATCAGGCGGCTGCCCAGGATCAGGTTCAGGTCGTCGCTCAGGTGCAGGCGGGTGGTGAGGTAGGCGGCGTACTGGTTTTCTTCCTGTGACGACTTGCCGCTTTCGGTAAACGCCGGCTTGGGCTGCTTGCCGTCCCAGTCGAAGATGTTGTCGATCGACGCACCCGGGGTGGCGTTGTAGTCGTAGCGCCAGCCGCCCCACTCGGGCACGCTCTGGCTGAACTGCAACAGGGTCACGCCGCCAATCAGTTCGTGCTCGCGCTCGAACAGGCTGAACGGGCCGGTCACGTACAGGTCCAGGTTGTCCTGGCGCGGGGTGCCCGAGAAGCGCACCGGCAGCTGGCTCATGCCGCTGCCGTCCGGGTTCAGATCGCCCATGACGAAGCCGAACAGCTCGTCGAACTTGTTTTCCGAGTGGCTGTACTCGAGCTTGCCGCTCCAGCCGTTGCCCAGTTGCTGCTCCACCGAGGCGAAGTAGCTGGTCTGTTCGTGGTCGTTGTACGACCAGGTGGGTGCGCTGTTGATCGAGCGGCTGAGGTTGCTGCGCTCACCGTTGCTGAACCGGGTGGGCAGGCCGCTGCGCAGCGGCGAGTCGACGTCGGTGCGCAGGTAGCTCAAGCCCAGGGTCAGCAGGGTGTCTTCGCTCAGGTCGAATTCGGTGATGCCGTATAGCAGTTGGGTGTCCTGCTTGTAGCGGTCGACCCAGGCCTTTTCGGTCTTGTAGTCGGCCACCAGGCGGCCGCGCACGTTGCCGCTTTCGGTCAGCGGGCCGGACACGTCGAAGCCGCTGCCGTAGCGGTCCCAGGTGCCGGCCGAGCCGGTGATGCTGGCCTGGCCCTCGTAGGTGGGGCGCTTGCGGATCAGGTTGATGGTCGCCGACGGGCTGCCCATGCCGCTGATCAGGCCGCTGGCGCCGCGCACGATCTCCACCCGGTCGTACATCGCCATGCTCTGGGTGTAGTTGTCCATGCGCGTGGTGGTAGGCACGCCGTCCACTTCGTAGTTTTGGATCACGAAGCCGCGCGAATAGTAGCTGTCGCTCTCGGCGCCCAGGCCGTCACGGGTGACGATGATGCCCGGGGTGGCTTCCAGGGTATCGGTCAGGGTGCTCAGGCGCTGGTCGTCCAGGCGCTGGCGGGTCATCACGGTCAGCGCCTGCGGGGTTTCCCTGGGCGTGAGGTTCAGGCGCGTCGAACTGCTGGAGGAGTAGGTGGTGTACAGCCCGGTGCCTTCGGTGGTCGAGCCTGGCGCCTTGCCCGAAATGCTCACGGCATCCAGTTGCAGGCCGCTGCCCAGATCCACCGGCAGCTCGATCAGGAAGCTGTTGGGGTTGGGCTGGCTCAGCCGTGCGCTGCTGCCGGTGAGGGTGCGCAGCGCCTGTTCGGCGGTGTACTGGCCCTGCACCTCGGGGGACACGATGCCCGCTACCTGGTTGGCGTCATAGATCACCTGGTAGCCGCTTTGCGCGCTGAACAGCTCGATGGCATCGACCAGCGACTGCGTCGAGATATGGAAATCCATGCGTTGCGTCTGGGCCTGAGTGGCCTCGGCGGCCTGCACGGCGGCGCCTGGCAGCAACGCCAGCAGGCTGGCGGCCAGGATCGCGCTGGCCAAGGGTCGACGGGTGAATGCGACGTCACGTGGGTACTGCATGGTTCCTCCCCCAAGAAGGTGCAAATGGTAATGCTTCTTATGTTGGGGGTGTGACGCAGCAGAAACGGGAATTACCGCGCCGCCGGCAAAATATTTTCAGCGCACGATCAGCCAGTGCCCCAACACGGCATCGGCACGCAGTTTCTGGCTGCTGAGCAGGGCATCGAGGGCGCTGTCGGCCTGGTCCAGGTTGAAGCTGCCGCTGACCCGTCGCTGGCCGGCGGCCTCGTTGAGCAGCACCAGGCGGGTGCCCTTGTAGGTGGCCAGCTGTTCGAGCACCTGCTGCAACGGCACATCGCGCACCCGTAGCTGACCGTCGCGCCAGGCCAGCAGGCGTTCGGCATCCACCGTCTGCGGCGCATCGAGCCGTTCGCCGTGCAGGGTCAGGCGCTGGCCGGGGCTCAGGCGCTGGCGCTGGCTGGCGGTGCTGACCTCGACGCTGCCGCTGAGCAGCACCACGTCATCGTGCTCGCCACGGCTGACCGAAAAGCGCGTGCCCAGCACCTGCACCTGGGCCTGGTCGACCTCCACCACGAAGGGCCTGCCGTCGTGCACCACGTCGGCGAACACCCGGCCCTGGCGCAGGCGCACGGTGCGGGTGTCGCCGTCGAGGTCGATGTCCACCGCGCTGGCGCTGTCCAGGCGCAGGCGCGAACCGTCGGCCAGTTGCACCTCGCGGCGCTCGCCGGCGGCGGTGGCGTAGTCGCTGCCCAGGGTGTGCAGCGAGGGCACCAGCAACCAGCTCAGGCCGGCGCCCAGCAGCAGGCTGGCGGCGGCCGCATACAGCGGCCAACGGCTTTTCTTGGCGCGGTGCCGGTCGGCCTTGCGCACCCGGTGGGCGGGCAGCTCCAGGGTCTGCCAGAGCTGTTCGACGGCGGCCAGCGCGGCGGCGTTCTGTGCGTCGTGCACCCAGGCGTCGAAGGCGTCGCGTTCGGTGGGCGTGAGGTCATCGGCACGGCGCCGGGTAAACCAGTGCAAGGCCTGCTGTTCGCGTTCAGCGCTGGGGGAGTGATCGGGCGTCATTCGGCTTCGTTCGGCTGGCGCGCGTGCAGGGCGGCGGCCGCGCAGTGGCTCAGGGCTTTGTTCAGGTGGCGCTCCACGGCGCGGGGCTCCAGGCCCAGGCGTGCGGCGATGTCCTTGTAGCTCATTTGCTCGACCCGGGCCAGCAGAAACACCTCGCGGGTGGGCGAGGGCAGGCCGTCGATCAGGCGCTCCAGATGGTCGAGGGTATTGCCGGCCACGGCGCTGCGCTCGGGGCTGGTGTCGGTGAGCAACTGGTCGAGGGCCTGCTCGTCGCTGACCCCGCGCACCTGGTTGCGGCGCGCGTGGTCGATGCTCAGGTTGCTGGCGATGCGGTAGAGGAAGGCGCGCAGGTTGCCGACCTCGCTGCGCTCGCTGTGCATCAGGCGCACGAAGGCGTCCTGCACGAGGTCGCGTGCGGTCTCCCGGCAGCGCACCCGACGGGTGAGAAAGGCCAGCAGCTCGTTGCGGTGACGCTGGTAGAGCAGCGTCAGGCTTCGGTCTTCCTGATTGTCGGGCATGGAGTGGTCGGGGCTCGCTATGGGTGTGGGAGCGGGCTTGACCCGCGATGCAGTCACCGCGCATGTGCCTGGCTCTGCGGCGATGCAATCGCGGGTCAAGCCCGCTCCCACAAGTGCTCGCGATGCTAGCGTTACTGAGAATTATTAACAAGTAGCCCACTTACTGAAAAGAATAGTGCGCTTGCTAACGAATTCTGGATAATTGGATCCCGACCACCCGATGGACGTTTTCCCATGGCCTTGAGCACCGCCCCGTCAAGTACGCCCGCCAGCACCGCCGCGCCCAGCCAGAGCAGCCCGCTGGTGATGCGCATCATCGCTGCCTGTGCGCTGGCGCACCTGATCAACGACCTCATCCAGGCGGTGCTGCCGTCGATCTATCCGCTGCTCAAGGCCAACTACGGGCTGAGCTTCACCCAGGTGGGGCTGATTACCCTGACCTTCCAGATCACCGCCTCGCTGCTGCAACCGGCCGTCGGTTTCTATACCGACCGCAAGCCGATGCCCAACCTGCTGCCCCTGGGCACCCTGTGCACCCTGGTGGGCATCGTGATGCTGGCGTATGTCGGCAGCTTCCCGATGATTCTGCTGGCTGCGGCACTGGTGGGCATCGGCTCCTCGACCTTCCACCCGGAAACCTCGCGCATCGCGCGCCTGGCCTCGGGCGGGCGCTTCGGCCTGGCGCAGTCGACCTTCCAGGTCGGCGGCAATGCCGGCTCGGCGTTCGGGCCGCTGCTGGCCGCCGCCATCATCATCCCGTTCGGCCAGGGCAACGTGGTGTGGTTCGGCCTGTTCGCGCTGTTTGCAGTGATCGTCACCTACGGCCTGAGCCGCTGGTACCGCGGCCACCTGGCGCTGTTCAAGGCCAAGGCCGGCCAGGCCGCCACCCACGGCCTGAGCCGCAACCGGGTGATCGGCGCGCTGGTGGTGCTGGGCCTGCTGGTGTTCTCCAAGTACTTCTACATGGCCAGCCTGACCAGCTACTTCACCTTCTACCTGATCGAGAAGTTCGACCTGTCGGTGGCCAGTTCGCAGCTGTACCTGTTCCTGTTCCTGGGGGCGGTGGCTGCCGGGACCTTCTTCGGCGGGCCGATCGGCGATCGCATCGGCCGCAAGGCGGTGATCTGGTTCTCGATTCTGGGCGTGGCGCCGTTCACCCTGGCGCTGCCGTATGCCGACCTGTTCTGGACCAGCGTGCTCAGCGTGATCATCGGCTTCATCCTGGCTTCGGCGTTCTCGGCCATCGTGGTGTACGCGCAGGAGCTGGTGCCGGGCAACGTGGGCATGATCGCGGGGATCTTCTTCGGCCTGATGTTCGGCTTTGGCGGTATCGGCGCGGCGCTGCTGGGCTACCTGGCAGACATTCACGGCATCGAGTACGTGTACACGTTGTGCTCGTACCTGCCGCTGTTCGGGCTGCTGGCGATTCTGCTGCCGTCCACGCGCAAGCGCTGACAGCGCGCCGGCCAGGCGTCGATGCGATTGACGCCTGGCCGGGGTTTCACCTAGAGTGCCGGCCTTCCTTTTCCTGTAGTCGACCCATGAAACGTTTCTCCCGTCCTTGCGCAGCAAAGCCGCCGGTAGTCCAGGCCCTGCTGTGCGACTGGCCGTGCGATACGGTGCTCAAGCGTCGGCGCAGCGTCCTGTTCGCCTTCACCTTTTCTCCTCCGCGCGCCTGAACTGACCGTCGCTTTCAGAACACAGTCATGTTGATGCCTGCGCGCATGTGCGCGTCGGCGGGTTTCGGAGTTGTAGATGAACACGCGTTTGCTGGCGGGCCTTCTGTTCGCCGTTTCGATCGTAGGGTTGAGCCTGGGCGCCACCCTGCCACTGGTTTCCCTGCGCCTGCTCGATGCCGGGGCCAGCACCCTGCACATCGGCATCCTGTCGGCCGCGCCCGCTGCCGGCATGATGCTCTCGGCGTTCCTGGTGGACGCCTGCTGCCGCCACCTCACCCGGCGCACCATCTACCTGCTCAGCTTCGGCCTGTGCGCCCTGAGCGTGGGGCTGATCGAGTGGGCGTTCGACTCCACCTGGCTGCTCGGCCTGCTGCGCCTGGGCATGGGCGTAGGCATGGGGATCGCGATCATCCTGGGCGAATCCTGGGTCAACGAACTGAGCGAAGAGCACAACCGCGGCAAGGTCATGGCGCTGTACGCCACCGCCTTCACCGGTTGCCAGATGCTCGGCCCGACCATGCTTGCGCTGTTCGGCACCCATAGCCCTTGGGTGATCATCGTGGTCAGCGGCTGCTATGCCCTGGCCCTGGCGAGCATCGTGTGGACAGTGCCCAACGACTATGTGGAGCACGGTGACGACGGCGAGAAGAGCTTTACGCTGGGCGGCTTCTTTCGTGTGGCGCCGGCCCTTTGCATGGGCGTGCTGTTCTTCTCGTTCTTCGATGCGGTGATTCTCTCGCTGCTGCCGGTGTACGCCACCAACCACGCCTATGCGGTGGGCGTGGCAGCGCTGATGGTCACGGTGATCCTGACCGGCGACATGCTGTTCCAGTTGCCGCTGGGCTGGCTGGCCGACCGCTGCGAGCGCACCACGGTACACCTGGTGTGCGGCGTGGTGGCGATGCTGATCGGCCTGGCGCTGCCGTGGCTGATCCAGGTGCAGTGGCTGCTGTGGCCGGCGCTGGTGCTGCTGGGGGCGGTGGCGGGCGGGGTGTATACCCTGGCGCTGGTGCTGATCGGCCAGCAGTTCAAGGGCCAGGACCTGGTCACGGCCAATGCCAGCGTCGGCCTGTTGTGGGGTGTGGGCAGCCTGGTGGGGCCGCTGGTCAGTGGCGCGGCCATGGACGTCGCCCCCCATGGCCTGCCGATGGCACTGGCGGCGATGGCCGCGCTGTTCGTGTGCTTTGCCCGCAGCTCGCGGCGCAAGGCCTATGCGGCCCGCACCGCGCAGTAGCGGCCGGCCTCAGAAGCTTGCGCGCAGGGTCAGCGAGACGTTGCGCGGGTCGCCGTAGTAGTACCCCGTGGCCGTGGCGCCCACCTTCTTGTAGTAGTGCTTGTCGAACAGGTTGTTGGCGTTGAGCTGCAGCGAATAGTGCTGGTTGAAGCGGTAGCCCAGCAGCGCGCTGTACACCGCATAGCCGCTTTGCGAGGCCACGGCATTGCCGTTGCGCGAGTAGATGTCGCTTTGCGCACTGACCCCGCCACCCACGGTCCAGGCGTCGTATGCCCCCGGCAGGCGGTAGCTGGTGAACAGCTTCAACTGGCGCTTGGGGTCGGTGGGGCGCAGCACGTTGCCGGTGTTGCTGAGGGTGTCCTTGAGGTACTCGGTGGTGGTGTAGGTGTAGCCGCCCGAGACCTGCCAGCCGGGCAGCACTTCGCCGGTCACTTCCAGTTCGAACCCTTCGCTGCGGTTCTTGCCGGCGGCCACCTTGCAGTGGCCGCTGGTGTAGTTGGGCAGGCACGGGTCGGGGCTGCCCAGGTCATCCAGGGCGTTGCCCACCTGGTAGATGCGGAACACCGCCAGCGAGGTGTTGAGCCTGCCATCGTAGAACTCGCCCTTCACGCCCAGCTCGTAGGCTTCGCCAGTGACCGGGTCGAGCACCGCGTTGGACGCATCGGTGGCGCTTTGCGGGTTGAAGATCTCGGTGTAGCTGCCGTACAGGCTCAGGTTGTTGTTCAGGTCGTAGATCAGCGCCGCATACGGCACGATCTCGCGGTCGACGCTGTACTTGCCTGAGGTCTTGAGGTTGTTTTCCTGCTCGTAGTCGTACCAGTTGATGCGCGCGCCGATCACCGCGGTCAGCGGGTCGGCCAGCGAGATGCGCCAGGTGGCGTGCGCCGCCTGCTGGGTGGTGCGGGTCATCACCGGCTTTGCGCTGATGTTGATCGACGGCTCGGGCAGGCTGGTCTTGGGGTCCCATTCGCGAATGTCGAACACCCCGGAGGCCGTGAAGTTGGTGGCCGAGGCAGTGGAGTCGTTGCGGATGCGCTCCACGCCCACCATCAGTTCGTGCTCGCGGCCCAGCAGTTGGAAGGGGCCGTTGAGGGTGGCGCTGAGGTTGGTCTGCTCGCTTTCGCCGCCGTCGCCCTCGGTCACCTGGTAATTCATCAGGTAGGGGTTGGTGGTGCTGGCGCGGGTGAAGTAGGTCTGCTTGAAGCCGTGGTCGTCGAGGCGAAACTGCGTGCGGGTGCCCGATACCTTGAGCGTCCAGTCGTTGTCGAACACATGCTCGAGTTCGGCGAAGGTCTGCAGGTTGCTGCGGTTCCAGCGGTTCCAGTCGGCGCCCAGGTAGGTGCTGCGCGAGAGCTTCAGCGGCGAGCCATCGAAGTTGGCCGGCAGGCCGCCCCACGAGCCGGTGGCCTCCAGCTCGGTGTATTCGATGCCACCGGTGAGTGTGGTGCGTTCGCCCAGGTCGGCGGCCAGCACGCCGTAGAACACGTTCTTGCGCTCCATGCGGCTGTCCTGGAACGAGTCCTTGTCATCGTGCACGGCGATCATGCGGCCGCGGATCGCGCCGTTGTCGGTCAACGCGCCCGACAGGTCGGCCACGTAGCGCTGCGCATCCCAGGAGCCGGCGGTGACGCTGGCCGAGGCCTGGAAGTCCCGGGTAGGGCGCTTGCGCACCAGGTTGACGGTGCCCGAGGGGTTGCCCGCGCCACGCAGCATGCCGGTGGCGCCGCGCAGGATCTCGGCGCGGTCGATGATCGCCGAGTCACTCTGGATGAACGAGCCGCCGCCACTGCCTTGCACCACGGTGGCGCCGTCATACTGGATGGCGTCGATC
This sequence comes from Pseudomonas palmensis, assembly GCF_049942755.1. Lineage (NCBI taxonomy): Bacteria > Pseudomonadati > Pseudomonadota > Gammaproteobacteria > Pseudomonadales > Pseudomonadaceae > Pseudomonas > Pseudomonas palmensis. The sequence goes on along the minus strand of NZ_CP187958.1, from coordinate 1,384,582 downwards.
TGGTAGCCGCGCGAGTAGTAGGTGACGCGCTCGCTGTCGACGTAGTCGACCACCACACCCGGGGTTTGCTCCATCAGGGTGGTGAGGTTGGTGATGTTCTGGTCGTCCAGGCGCTGGCGGGTCAGCACCGACACCGATTGCGGCGTGTGGCGCAGGGTCTGGGGCATCTTGCCGATGGTCACCGCACCGGTGGTGTACGAGCCGCTGTGCTCGGTGGTTTCGCCCAGGCGGTCGCTGGAGATGCTGGTGGCGCCCAGCTCCAGGGCGTCGCCGATGTCCACCGCCGGCAGCAGCAGGAAGCTGTTGGCCGACTTCTGCTGCACCTGCACGCCGCTGCCCTGCAACAGCAGCGCCAGGGCCTGGGCGTTGTCGTGGCTGCCGGACACGCCGGCGGTGGTCTTGCTCTGCAGGCTGGCGGCGTCATACGACAGGTTCAGCCCACCCTGGCGGGCCATCTGCTCAAGTGCTGCGTCCAGGGGCCCTGCGGGAATGTTCCAGCGTTGCACCTGCTGGGTGGCCGCAGGTGCGGCAGCGCCCAGCAACGGCGCAGCGGCGGCGCTCAGGGCCAGGCCGAGCAAGGCGCCACGCACGGCGCGCTGAAGGGGATCGGGGCGGGCAACACTGGGGTGGATCATTCGGGGCTCCTGAGAAGAGACAGACGTTTCGCCTTTATCCCTACAGGCCGAAGCTGAATGAGAAACCACCTCATTTATTTTTCAAACAGATTCAAGCCGGGCTGACACTGACCCAGTAGCGGGTGCGGTAGTCGATGCGAATCGGCAGTGCTTCGGCCACCAGCGCCAGGATCTGGTCGGTGTCGGCCAGCTGATAGGTGCCGAACACCTTCAACCCGGCCACCGCCTCGGCGCAGCGCAGCACGCCGGGGCGGTAGCGCGACAGCTCGGCGATGAACTCGCCCAGGGGCATCCGCTGCACGCTGAGCACGCCTTCGCGCCAGCCCCACGGGTCGGCGTGAGTCACGGCCGGGCCGACCTGGCCGCTGGCGCTGAACAGCAGTTGCTCGCCGGGGCGGGCGATGCGCGGCGCGGTGCCGTTGCCGGGGTACAGCGTCACACTGCCCTGGCGCACCGCCAGCAGGGTGCCGTCGGTACGTTCGCGTACCAGCAATTGCGAGCCTTGCGTTTGCAGTACACCGTCACGGGTGGTCACGCGCAGTGGGCGTGGGTCGTTGCCGGTATCGATGGACACCTCGCCCTGGATCAGGCTCAGCGCGCGCAGGTCGGCCGCGAAGCGCAGGTCGATGGCGCTGGCGGTGTTGAGCTGGATCACGCTGCCGTCGTTGTTGTGGAAGGTGCGCCGCTCACCGGTGGCGGTGTGCTTGTCGGCCAGCAGGGTGGGCAGCCCGAGCGGCTCGCGACCGACCCAGCCCAGGGTGCCGGCGGCGCCGAGCAGGCCCAGCAGCTTGAGGCTGTCGCGCCGGCTGATGCTGCGTCGCTGCGTGCCCTCCAGGGTGCGCCGACTGAGCTCGCGGGGCAGGCTGCTGAACTCCTCGCTCATGGCCTGGACCTGGGCCCAGGCCAGGGCGTTGTGCGGGTGCTGGTCGAGCCAGCGACCAAAGGCCTGTTCGGCCTGTACGGTGGGCGTGTTGTAGCGCAGTTGCACCAGCCATTCGATGGCCTGGTCGACGTGGGCCTGGCCCGGTGCTGGCTCAGCCCCGGGCATGGCGCAACCGATAGCAGACGCCCATGGCCTTGGCCAGGTCGCGCTCCACCGTGGCGCGGGACACACCCAGCTGTTCGGCGATTTTCGGGCAGCTCATGTCGTCCAGTTGCGCGTGCAGAAACACCTGGCGCACCCGTGGCTTGAGCTGCATCAGCAGGCGGTCGAGGCGTTGCAGGGTATCGAGGATCATCCAGCGCTGTTCTTCGCTGGGCGCGTGCGCGGCGGGCAGGTGGGCCAGGCTTTCGAGGTAGGCCTGTTCCAGGGCGCGGCGACGAAACTGGTCGATCATCAGGCCGCGGGCGATGCTGCTCAGGTAGGCACGCGGCTGCTTGAGCGGGTGCGCGTGGCGAGCCTTGAGCAGGCGCACGAAGGTGTCCTGGGCCAGGTCGGCGGCGTGGGCGTGACAGCCAACGCGGCGCTGCAGCCAGGTGTTGAGCCAGGAGTGGTGGGTACGGTAGAGCAGGTCGACCTCGGACGGAGGGAGCGTGTCGCTGGTGGGCATCGTCGGTCGGGGCCTGCGCGCAAGAAGTGATTGTGAATCGTTCGCATTCTATGCGGGGAGCAGGGCGCGATGCAATTGGTGGGCGTGCGGGCCGCTTTGCCAGCCGTTCTTCAGCCAGCCACCCGCAATCCCGAGCTCGCCCGCACCTGCAACTGCGGCGCCAGAATGATCGACTCCACCGCTTCACCCTTGATGCGCTTGAGTAGCAACTCCACTGCATGCCGACCCATCTCGGCCAGCGGCAGGCGCACGCTGGTCAGCGGCACGATCAGTTCGTTGGCCAATGGTGTGTCGTTGAAACCCACCACGGCGATGTCCTTGCCCGGCTCCAGGCCCTTGTCCCGCGCGGCGCCCATCAGGCCGATGGCCAGAAAGTCGTTCACCGCGAAAAACGCCTGGGGGCGCGGGTTCAACCCCAGCAGGTACTCGCCCTGCTTGTGCCCGGTGAGGCTGTCGAACGGGCCATTGAGCGTCCATTCCGGGCGCAGGGTAATGCCCTGTTCGCGGTAGTACCGGGTAAAGCCTCGCGTGCGGTCGGCACCGGTGGAGGCGTGCCGCTCGCCCGCCAGGATCGCCACGTCGCGACAGCCCAGGCGGTACAGGTGCTCGGCCGCCAGCCAGCCGCCCAACTCGTCATCGCTGCCCGCCGTGAGGTGCCCGGCAATCTGCCGGCTGACCAGCACGTAGGGGATGTGCTTGCGCCCCAGCAGCTCCAGCAATGGCTGCTGCTCGCCCACGTGCGAGTCGCCCACGATCAACCCCGCCACCGAGCGGCGCAGGGCATGCTCGGCCCGCGCCAGCTGGCGGGGTTGCTGATCGTCGGTATTGGACACGAAGGTCAGGTAGCCAGCCTGTTCGGCGGCGGCGTCGATGCTGTCGTAGATGGTCGCCATCACCAGGTCGGTAAGGCGCGGCATGAGCACGCAGATCTCCTGGCTTTTGCGCAACTTCAGGTTGGATGCCTGCGTGTTCGGCCGATAATCCAGCTCTTTCGCCAACGCGCGAATGCGCGCCACCACCTCGGCCGATGCCGCGCGCTCGACCCCGGCAGGGTCGCCATTGAGCACCCGCGACACGGTGGAAACGTGCACCCCGAGGGCGGTTGCCATGGACTTCAAGGTGGCAGGGCGTGATGGAGTGGGCATGTTCGAGGGGCTTCCAACCGTGGCTGATTTCGGGGCGCGATTCTAACCCAATCGACGGCTTGTCTCGGCAAACAACCTTTACCCAAACGATTGACTAAATGTTTTTGTGTGAATACATTCGCTCAACCCAAACGTTTGGGCAACACAATAAAAATACGCCGGACGCGGCCGCATTTTTGACTTCTGCCATCACTTGAAGAGTCAGATCCCTATGAACAACCCACCCGTTCCGCGCTTTCGCTACCAGATTTTCTTCCTGATCATGCTGATGGCGCTGCTCAACTACATCGATCGTGGTGCCATTTCGTATGCCTCGGCCAGCATTCTCCCCGAGTACGGTTTCGACAAGGCCGACTGGGGCAACGTGCTGGGTTATTTCGGCTACGGCTACATCGTCGGTGCGTTGATCGGCGGCATCCTGGCCGACCGTTTCGGCGCCAAGCGCGTATGGCTGATCGCCGGCGGCACCTGGTCGATCTTCGAGATCGCCACCGCCTTTGCCGGCGACATGGGCCTGGCCTTCATGGGCGGTTCGGCCATGGCCGGCTTTGCCACCATCCGCGTGCTGTTCGGCTTTGCCGAAGGCCCGGCGTACTCGGTGATCAACAAGAGCGTGGCCAACTGGGCCACGCCCAAGGAGCGCGGCTTCGTGGTCTCGGTGGGCCTGCTCAGCACACCGCTGGGCGCCTTGCTCACCGCCCCGGTGGCGGTCGGCCTGCAGACCCTGACCGGCGACTGGCGCAGCATGTTCGTGGTACTGGGCGTGGTCAGCCTGGCGCTGCTGATCTTCTTCATGACCCGCTTCACCAACACCCCGGATGAAAACCCGCGGGTGTCCGAGGCCGAGCGCGAGTTCCTGCGCCAGGAGCGCGCCGCTGCCGCCAACGCCAGCACCCCGACCACCAGCGTTGCGCCGATCTGGCACTTCTTCAAGAACAAGGACCTGCTGCTCAATGCGGTGGGCTACTTCTCGTTCGTGTACGTCACCTTCCTGCTGCTGACCTGGACCCCCAAGTACCTGCAGGACGAGTTCCACTACAACCTGTCGTCGCTGTGGTACATGGGCATGATCCCGTGGACCGGCGCCTGCTTCACCGTGCTGCTGGGCGGCAAGATCTCCGACCTGCTGCTGCGTCGCACCGGCAACCTGAAGGTGGCGCGCAGCTGGCTGGCCGCAACCTGCCTGCTGCTGACCACGCTGTGCTTCATGCTGGTGTCGCAGGCCCAGACCGTATGGGGCGTGATCGCCCTGATGACCCTGGCCAACGCCCTCAACGCGCTGCCCAACTCGGTCTACTGGGCGGTGGTGATCGACACCGCGCCATCCAACCGCGTCGGTGCCTACAGCGGCATGACCCACTTCATCGCCAACACCGCCTCGTTCATCGCGCCGATGCTCACCGGCTACCTGACCGTGCGCTATGGCTACTCGTCGATGTTCGTGGCCGCCGCCGTGGCCACGGCCCTGGGCATGAGCGCGATGCTGATGGTGCGCCCCGGCAGCCGGCAGGTTGTCCCTTCCCCTACACCTGCAACGGTTTGATGGAGTTGCCTGTATGAACCTGGCCAAGCCAACCCACACTGGATACTTTTTTGGCCTGTCGGTCGGCGACCTGGCGCGGCGCCTGCGCGCCGGCAGCCTGACGAGTGTCGAGCTGACCCAGGCCGCGCTCGACAGCATCGAGCGCCTGAACCCGGCACTGAATGCCTTTGTCGCCGTGGATGCCGAAGTGTCGCTGGCGCAGGCGCGCAAGGCCGACGAACTGTTTGCCCAGGGCCTGGACCTGGGCCCGCTGCACGGCATACCGGTAGCGATCAAAGACAACATCGACACCTTCGACCACGTGACCACCTATGGTTCGGCGCACTTCGAAGGCTTTCGCCCCACGCAGGACGCCCTGTGCGTGCAGCGCCTGCGCGAGGGCGGCGCGGTAATCGTGGGCAAGACCCTGACCCACGAGTTCGCCTATGGCCCCACCGGCGACCGCTCGCTGCAGGGCGCGGCGCGCAACCCGTGGGATGCGCGCTGCATCACCGGCGGTTCGAGCGCCGGCAGTGCAGCGGCGGTGGCCAGCGGCATGGTGCCGCTGGCACTGGGCACCGATACCGGCGGCTCGATCCGCATTCCGGCGGCGTTGTGCGGCGCGGTCGGCTTCAAGCCGTCGTTCGCTGCCGTGCCGCTGGACGGGGTGTTCCCGCTGTCGTCGAGCCTCGACCACGTGGGCCCGATTGCCAACCATGTGGACGATGCCCGGGTAGTGTTCGAAGTGATCGCCGCGCGTACCTGCGCGCCGGCCACGCTGCGTCGCCCGCTGCGTGTAGGCTGGATCGAGCCGGGCACTTTCGGGCCATTGGACGCCGACGTTCAGGGGCAGGTGTACCAGGCTGCGCAGCAGCTGTTTGGCGATGCACTGGAGCAGACCGGCGAGCTGGAGCCGTTGGTGGCGCAGCTCAAGGACACCTTGCTCACCCTGCAGCGCGCCGAGGCCTACGACGTGCATGCCGAGCGCATGCAGACGGCGCCGCAGCTGTTCGAGCAGGAGGTGCGCGAACGCCTTGAGCTGTCACGCGAGGTCAGGGGCTGGCAGTACATTCGCGCCCAGGCCGGCCAGGCTCGGCTCAAGGCGGCGATGGCGCGGCTGTTCGAGCGTTATGACTTCCTGGTCTCGGCCAGCGTGCCGATCACCGCGACGCCGGTGGATGCACGCGAGGTACAGGTGGGTGAGCAACGTATCGACGTGCGTGCTGCAGTGCTCAGTTACACCAGTGCCTGGAACCTCACCGGCCTGCCGGCCATCAGCCTGCCGGCAGGGCAGGTGCGGGGCATGCCGGTGGGGCTGCAGGTGATCGGTGCGGCGGGTGCCGACGATCAGCTGCTGCAGTTGCTGGCGCAGCGCTACGTTCGCACTTGATGCAGCCTCAGAACGTCCACTTGGCATTCACCATGGCATTGCGCGGTTCGCCGTAGGAGCCTGAGTTGAAGGTGCCCAGGCCGTCGTAGTAATGGGTGTCGAACAGGTTGTTGAGGTTCAGGCCGACCGTGAGGTGTTCATCCACCGCATAGTTGGCCAGCAACCCGACCACCCCGTAGTCACCCTGGTGTGCCTTGGTGCCGTAGGTGCCGTTGACCGCGTAGATGTCGCTCTGCCAGACCAGGTTGCCGCCCACGGTCAGGCGGTTCAGCTGCCCCGGCAGGCGGTAGGTGGTGCCGAGCTTGAACAGGTTCATCGGCTGGTTGGTTTCGACCCGATTGCCGTCCTTGTCGTGGGATTCACGGTAGGTATAGCCGCCGATGATGTTCCAGCCCGGCAGCACTTCGCCGGACACTTCGGTTTCGATGCCGCGCGTGGTGGTACCGGCAATGGCCCGGTAGATTTCGCGCCCTTGGGGCGACTCGCCAACGTACTGCGGGGTGTTCTTCTGCTGCACTTCGAACAGTGCCAGGCTCGCATTCAGCGCACCGTCGTAGAACTCGCCCTTGATGCCCAGTTCGTAGTTGTCGCCTTGCAGCGGCTCCAGCGAGGTGTTGCTGGCAGTCTTGTAGTAGGTCTGCGGCTGGAAGATGTTGGTGTAGCTGGCGTACACCGAGAAGGTGTCGTTCAGGTCCAGCACCACACCGGCATACGGGGTGACCACGCCGGATTTTCTGGTACGGTCGCGGCTGGTGCTGGCGCCGGTCAGTTCGTCGCTGCTGTCGTCTTTCTGATCCCACCAACTGACCCGGGTGCCGAGGATGATCGACAGCGGGTCATAGGGTTTGAGGCGCAGGGCCGTGTAAGTGCCCGACTGGCTCAGGCGGGTCAGGCTTTCTTCGGTCTTGGACAGGTGCGGCTTGCCGCCCGGGTTGCCATCCCACTGGTTGATATCGTCGACCGCCGGGTTGGCACGTTGATAGGTCGGGTAGTTGAGGTGGGTGTAGGCGATGTTGGCACCCACCACCAGTTCATGCTCGCGCCCACCCAGTTCGAACGGGCCGCTGGCGTACAGGTCGGCGTTGTCCTGGGTCTGGTAGCTGTCCAGGCGGTTGATGTACATCGACACGCCGGCGCCGGTCTGCGGGTCGGGCGCCCCGGCACTGGCCGAACCGGTCACGCCGCGGCGGTAGGCGTACTGGTGGCTGTAGGACGTCTTGAGGCTCCAGTCGTTGGCGAGTTTCTGCTCCAGCACGCTGGTGAAGTTGTACTGGGTGTTGTCCAGGTAGCTCCAGCGGGCTCCGGGGTTGAACGAGCGGGAAAAGTTCGTCGCGCTGCCATTGTTGTTGAACAGCGGAATGTGCCCGAAGCTGACCCCGTCGGAGTTGTTGTTCTGGTAGTCCAGGCTCACGCGCAGCAGGGTGCTTTCGCTCAGGTCGAAATCCAGTGCGCCGTAGATCACGCGCTTGTCGGTCTTGTACCAGTCGACGAACGAGTTGGCGGTTTCATAGGCGCTGACCAGGCGGCCGCGCACAGTACCCGAGTCGGTCAGCGGGCCGGCGACGTCGAATTCGCCCCGGTAGCGGTCCCAGGCCCCGGCTTCTCCCGAGACGTAGCCCTGGAAGTCGGCCGTGGGCCGCTTGCGCACCAGGTTCAGGGTGGCCGAGGGCGAGCCCGCACCGCTGAGCAGGCCGGTGGCACCGCGCACCACTTCGACACGGTCGTAGATCGCCATGTCCGACAGGGTGCTGGTGAATTGCTGCGACTCGTTGGCCACCTGGGTCGGGATGCCGTCGTACTGTATGTTCTGGATCTGGAAACCGCGCGAGTAGAAGGTATAGCGGTCGCTGTCGCGGTGGTTGCTCGACAGGCCGGGGGTGAACTTGACCACATCGTCGAGCGAGGCAAGCTTGTGGTCGTCCAGTACCTGGCGCGGGATCACGGTGACCGACTGCGGGGTTTGGCGCAATGACAGGCCGAGCTTGGTGGCGGTGCGGGTCTGGCCGGTGGTGTAGGCGCCGGTGTTCTCGGTGGTCTCGCCCAGGCCTGCGCCGTTGATGCTGGTGGCGCCCAGTTCCACGGCGTTGCCGGTGGGGGCGGTGATCAGCTGGTAGCGATTTTCGCCAGTGCGCACCACGCTCAGGCCCGTGCCGGCAAGCATGCCGTGCAGGGCCTGCTCAGGGGTACTTGCACCGGTCACGGGCCGGCTCTGTTTGCCGGCGGTCAGGGCGGCGTCGCTGGCCAGGTAGATACCGGCCTGGCTTGCCAGCTGGTTCAACTGGCTGGCCAGGGGGCCGGCAGGGATGTCCAGTGGCGCGGCGGTGGCGGCGCCGCTGGCGAGTGCAATGAGCAGGGCCAGGGGGCGTTTCAACAGGGCAGGGGCAGAGGCGAGTGGCATGCAGAATCCTTCGGGCGCACAGGGGTGAAAGGGTGTTCTCCTCTAATTCGAATGAGCCGCAAAAACCGGAAGCACCTGACGCTTTTTATTTTTCGGCAGGCTCCAGGGTCACCCACCAGTCGAAGCGTCGTGACACTCGCACCGGCAAGGCGCTTTCGAGCATGGCAAGCACCTGGTCGGTATCGTTGAGCGGGTAGGTGCCCATGACCCTTAACGATGCGATCAGCGGGTTCACCGCCAGGTGCCCGCGCCGATGGTCGGCCAGCTCTGCAATGAAATCCCCCAGTGGCATGTCCTGCGCCACCAGCAGGCCTTGGCTCCAGGCCTGGCGTTGGGCGCAGGCCGGCGTGGTGGCGGCCATGGTGCTGGCATCGAAGCCCAGGCCCTGCCCCGCATTGGCGACCCGCTGTATTGCGCTGGCGGCACAGGTGGCGCGTACCGCGCCGTCGTACACGTTGAGCAGGGTGCGGGCGCCCTGCTGGCGCACACTGAAGCGCGTACCCAGGGGCACCAGGCTGCCGGCCCGGGTCTGCACCTGGAAGGGCCGCGCCTCAGCGGCGGTCTCGATCAGCACTTCACCGCTGTACAGGGTCAGCAGCCGGCGCTGCCCGTCCAGTTGTACATCCAGGGCGGTGGCGCTGTTGAGCCACAGGAGGGTGCCGTCGGCCAGCACCTGGCGACGTACCTCGCCCACTGCGGTGGTGGTGCCGGCAGTGAGCGCTTGCAGGTCGTCCACCCAGTGGCGTTGCCAGCCCAGCCAGCCCAGCGTCACCCCACCGCTGAGCACGCACAGGCTGCTTAGCACCTGGCGGCGGGAGCGTTGCGTGCGCCGCAGGCTGGCGAGCGTCTGATGCGCCGCCCCGGCTTGCGGTTGCAGGCTGTCGAAGCGCTGGCTGATGCGCTCCACGTAGGTCCAGGCGATACGATGCTGTTCCTGTTGTTCCAGCCACTGTTGCCACTGGCCCCGCAAGGCCGCATCGGCTGGCGCGGCGCGCAGGCGTGCGAACCAGTCGGCGGCCTGCTCCAGGGTGGCAGAGTCCAGGGCCGCGCTCACAGCAAGGCCCCGTCCAGCTCCACTTCCAGCAGCAGGCATTGGAGCATGGCCTGGGCCATGTACTTGGTGACCGTGCGTTCGCTTACACCCAGCTGCGTGGCGATCTGGCGATAGTTCAGGCCCTGCAGTTGCGCCAGGCAAAAGGCTTCGGCCACAGGTGCCGGCAAGCGTTCGAGCATGGCCTGCAATTGGCCCAGGGTCTCCAGGATCAACGCTTGGTGCTCTTCGGAGGGGGCGATGCGTTGCGGCTGGTTGGCCAGCGTCTGCTGCCATGCACGCTCGACCTGCTTGCGGCGCTGGAAATCCACATACAGGTGTTTGGACACCGTACTCAGGTAGGCCCGCGCATGCCCGTCGCTACTGAACTCGCGCGGTTGCGCGAGCAGGCGCAGGAATACGTCGTGGGCCAGCTCTGCGGCATCGTGCACGTTGCCCAGACGCCGTGCCAGCCACTGCTGGATCCAGCCGTGATTGTCGCTGTAGAGGCTGGCCACGTTGGTACGGTAGCCGCAAGGAGGGGAGGTCATCGTGTGGCGCCCGTACCGAATGAGAATAGTTATCAAGTATATTCAGCCGGCGGGCATTGAGCAATCAGCGCAAGCAAGGGGCTGGCTTGCGCTGATGGGGGTCAGATACGTGCGAGTGCCTGGGCCAGGTCTGCGCGCAGGTCATCGAGGTCTTCCACGCCTACCGACAGGCGCACCAGGGCGTCGCCAATGCCCAGTTGCGCGCGCGTCTGCTCGGGGATGGTGGCATGGGTCATGATCGCCGGGTGCTCGATCAGGCTTTCCACACCGCCCAGGCTTTCGGCCAGGGCAAAGATCTGTACCTGCTCCAGGAAGCGTCGGGCACCGGCCAGGTCGGTAGCCAGGTCGAGCGAGATCATCCCGCCAAAACCGTGCATCTGCTGGCGCGCCAGGGCGTGCTGCGGGTGCGAGGGCAAGCCGGGGTAGTACACACGCGCCACCTGCGGTTGCTGTTCGAGCCACTGCGCCAGTGCCAGGGCATTGCTGCAGTGGCGCTCCATGCGCAGGGCCAGGGTCTTGACCCCGCGCAAGGTGAGGAAGGCATCGAACGGGCCGGCGATGGCGCCCACTGCGTTCTGTATGAAGCCCAGGCGCTCGGCCAGCTCGGCGTTGTCACCCACCACGGCAATGCCGCCGATCACGTCCGAATGCCCGTTGAGGTACTTGGTGCTCGAGTGCACCACGATGTCGAAACCCAGTTCCAGCGGGCGCTGGATCCATGGGCTGGCAAAGGTGTTGTCGGCCACGCAGAGGATGCCGCGTGCGCGGCAGAGGCGTGCGATGGCCGCCAGGTCGCTCAGGCGCAGCAGCGGGTTGCTCGGGGTTTCGATGCACACCATGCGCGTGTCGTCCTGCAACGCTGCCTCGAACGCGGCAAGGTCGGACAGGTCGACGAAGCTGAAGCGGTGCCCGGCGCTGCGCCGACGCACCCGTTCGAACAGGCGGAAGGTGCCGCCGTACAGGTCATTGCCCGAAACGATGTGGGAGCCGGCATCCAGCAGTTCGAGCACCGCCGAGATCGCCGCCAGCCCGGAGGCGAAGGCGAACGCCTGGGTGCCGCCCTCCAGATCGGCCACGCAGCGCTCCAGTGCCCAGCGCGTGGGGTTGTGCGAGCGCCCGTAGTCCAGGCCCTTGTGCACGCCGGGGCTCTGCTGGATGTAGGTGGAGTTGGCATAGATCGGCGGCATCAGCGCGCCGGTGGACGGGTCGGGCGATTGCCCTGCATGGATCACGCGGGTGGCGAAGGCGGTCTTGTCGTGCTGGGTCATGGGAGTGCTCTGCGCAAGTGGTTAAGCATATCGACACGGGTGATCAGGCCGTGAAAGCCCGTGGCGTCGGCAATGATCGCCACCAGGCCTCGGTCCAGTTCGGCCTGCAGCGCCGCCAGGCTGGCAGACGGCGGCAGGGTTTCCAGCTGGTCGGTCATGGCGCTGGCCACGCTCAGGGAGAAGTGCGACGGGTCTTCATGCATGCCCAGCAGGATGTCGGATTCATCGATCACGCCCACCAGGCGCTGGCCGTCGACCAGCACCGGCAATTGCGACACGTCGGCCAGGCGCATGCGCTGGAAGGCAGTGAGCAGGGTGTCGTCGGGGCGCACGCTGATCACCCGGCCATCCTCGAAGCGCCGCGCGATGAGGTCGCGCAGGTCGCCGTAGCGGGTGCGCTGCAGCAGGCCCTGGTCGGTCATCCACTGGTCGTTGTAGACCTTGGACAGGTAGCGCGTGCCGGTGTCGCACACAAAGCTGACCACCCGCTTGGGTTCGGTCTGCTCGCGGCAGTAGCGCAGCGCGGCGGCCAGCAGGGTGCCGGTGGAGGAGCCGCCCGGAATGCCTTCGGCGCGCAGCAGCTGACGCGCATGCTCGAAGCTTTCTTCGTCGCTGATCGAGTAGGCCTGGCGCACGCTGGAGAGGTCGGCGATCGAGGGCACGAAGTCCTCGCCGATGCCTTCCACTGCCCACGCCCCAGGCGTGATCAGGGTGCCGCTGCGGCTGTACTCGGCCATCACCGAGCCCACCGGGTCGGCCAGCACCATGGCCAGGCCCGGCTGTACGCGCTTGAAGAAACGGGTCAGCCCGGTAAGGGTGCCGGCCGAGCCCACGCCGACCACGATGGCGTCCACATCGTGCTGGGTCTGCGCCCAGATTTCCGGGGCGGTGCTGGTCTCGTGGGCCAGCGGGTTGGCGGGGTTGTTGAACTGGTCGGCGAAGAACGCATCGGGGATGTCCGCCGCCAGCCGTGCGGCCACGTCCTGGTAATAGTCGGGGTGGCCCTTGCCGACGTCGGAGCGGGTGATGTGCACCTCGGCGCCCATGGCCTTGAGGTGCAGCACCTTCTCGGTGGACATCTTGTCGGGCACCACCAGCACCACCCGGTAGCCCTTGGCCCGCCCGACCAGCGCCAGGCCCAGGCCGGTGTTGCCGGCGGTGGCCTCGACGATGGTGCCGCCGGGGCGCAGGCGCCCGTCGCGCTCGGCGGCATCGATCATGGCCAGGCCGATGCGGTCCTTGATCGAGCCGCCGGGGTTCTGTGATTCGAGTTTGAGGAACAGTGTGCAGGGGCCGGTATCGAAGCGGCTCACCTGCACCATCGGGGTGTTGCCGATCAGGGCAAGTACGGCGGGGTTCGAGGCGTTGGGCATGACGTCATCTCGCTTCGGGGTCGTTTGACCTTAGGCGCAGATCAGGGGCCTCGCAACCCTGTCCGGCCAGCCGGTTGCGTCTCCAGGCGCAGCGCTGTCGATGTCTTTACATGAGCAGAACTTGATTTGATGTGAAATTAAATGAGTTTGTCTCATTCTGCGGGCCTGCCGACAATGGCTGCCATCACCCCCTAAGGAGAGCATTGTCATGGCATTGGCCCACTCACTCGGATTCCCCCGTATCGGTCGCGACCGCGAACTGAAAAAGGCGCAGGAAGCGTTCTGGAAAGGCGAGCTCGACGAGGCGGGCCTGCGTGCTGTGGGCAGCGAACTGCGCAAGGCCCACTGGGCCCTGCAGCGCCAGGCCGGCATCCAGTTGCTGCCGGTGGGCGATTTTGCCTGGTACGACCAGGTACTGACCCATTCGCTGATGTTCGGCGTGGTGCCCGAGCGCTTTCGCCCGCAGCACGGCAAGGCCACCCTGCAGACCCTGTTCGGCATGGCGCGTGGCGTCAGCAACAGCTGTTGTGGTGGTGCGCATGCCCAGGAGATGACCAAGTGGTTCGACACCAACTACCACTACCTGGTGCCTGAATTCAGCGCCGACCAGCAGTTCGGCCTGGGCTGGGAACAATTGTTCGAGGAAGTGGCCGAGGCCAGGGCCCTGGGCCACGACGTCAAGCCGGTGGTGATCGGCCCGCTGACCTACCTGTGGCTGGGCAAGACCAAGGGCGGCGACTTCGACAAGCTCGAGCTGCTCGAGCGCCTGCTGCCGCTGTACGGCGAGATTTTCCAGCGCCTGGCGGCACAGGGTGTGGAGTGGGTGCAGATCGACGAGCCGATCCTGGCGCTGGACCTGCCGCAGGCGTGGAAGAACGCCTTCGAGCGTGCCTACAACCTGATCCAGCGCGACCCGCTGAAAAAGCTGGTTGCCACCTACTTCGGTGGCCTGGAGGAGAACCTGGGGCTGGCGGCCAACCTGCCGGTCGACGGATTGCACATCGACCTGGTGCGCGCCCCCGAGCAGTACCCGACCATTCTCGACCGCCTGCCGGCCTACAAGGTGCTGTCGCTGGGTGTGGTCAACGGCCGCAACGTGTGGCGCTGCGACCTGGACAAGGCCCTGGCCGTGCTGCAGCACGCCCATGAACGCCTGGGCGAGCGTCTGTGGGTGGCGCCGTCGTGCTCGCTGCTGCACAGCCCGGTAGACCTGGGCCGTGAAGACGCCCTCGATGCCGAGCTCAAGAGCTGGCTGGCCTTTGCCGTGCAAAAGTGCGAGGAAGTCGCGATCCTGGCCCATGCCCTCGACCAGTCCGAGGCGGCCCCGGTGGTGCAGGCCCTGGCCCGCAGCCGTGCAGTGCAGGCCAGCCGCGCTGCCTCCACGCGCATCCACAAGCCGGCGGTGCAGGCCCGTGTGGCCGCCATCAGCGAGAAGGACAGCCAGCGCCACTCGCCCTTTGCCACGCGAATCGCCCGCCAGCGTGCCCGCCTGAACCTGCCGCTGTTGCCGACCACCACTATCGGTTCGTTCCCGCAGACCGGTTCGATTCGCCTGGCACGCCAGTCGTTCAAGCAGGGCAAGCTGAGCGAGGGCCAATACGTGGAGGCGATGCACAGCGAGATTCGCCACGCCGTGCAGGTGCAGGAGCGCCTGGGCCTGGACGTGCTGGTGCACGGTGAAGCCGAGCGCAACGACATGGTCGAGTACTTTGCCGAGCAGCTCGATGGGTACGTGTTCACCCGCTTCGGCTGGGTGCAGAGCTACGGTTCGCGCTGTGTGAAACCGGCGGTGATCTTCGGCGACCTGAGCCGACCGCATGCCATGACGGTGGAGTGGATCCGCTACGCACAGGGCCTGACCGACAAGGTGATGAAGGGCATGCTGACAGGGCCGGTGACCCTGCTGATGTGGTCGTTCCCGCGTGAAGATGTGTCGCGCGAGGTGCAGGCGCGGCAACTGGCGCTGGCCATCCGCGATGAAGTGGTGGACCTGGAGGCGGCCGGCATCAAGATCGTGCAGATCGACGAGGCGGCGTTTCGTGAGGGCCTGCCGCTGCGCCGGGCGCAGTGGCAGCAGTACCTTGACTGGGCTACCGAAGTGTTTCGCCTGTGCGCCTCGGGCGTGCGTGACGAAACCCAGATCCACACCCACATGTGCTACAGCGAGTTCAACGATGTGATCGAATCGATTGCCGCCATGGATGCCGACGTGATCACCCTCGAAACCTCGCGTTCGGACATGGAACTGCTGGAGGCATTCGAAGCCTTCCACTACCCGAACGAGATCGGCCCGGGGGTTTACGACATCCACTCGCCCCGGGTGCCGGAGGCTTCGGAAATGGCCGAGCTGCTGCGCAAGGCTGCCCGGCGCATTCCGGTCGAGCGCCTGTGGGTCAACCCGGACTGCGGCCTGAAGACCCGCGGCTGGCCGGAAACCGAGGCGGCGCTGGCGAACATGGTGAGTGCTGCCCGCTTGTTGCGCAACGAGCTGGGGTGATCGTTCGAGGCTTGTTGGCCGCCACCACGACCTGTTGGCGAACGAACAAGCCTGGCAACGCCGATCCTGCAGGCCATGGCCTGCAGGATCGGCGTTGTATCAGCGTGTGCCCGCTACCGCACGGGCACGTGCCGCGTGCAGCTTCTTGTAGCTGTCGATCAGGCGCAGGTGACGGTCCAGACCTTCGAGCTTCATGCTGGTGGGGGTCAGGCCGTAGAAACGCACGCTGCCATCCACCGAGCCCAGTACGGCATCCATGCGCTCGTCCCCGAACATGCGCCGGAAGTTGACGGCGTAGTCTTCAAGCGCCATCTCGTCGTCCAGCACCACTTCCAGCACCACGTTCAACGCCTGGTAGAACAACCCGCGCTCGACGGTGTTGTCGTTGTACTGCAGGAAGGTCTCCACCAGCTCCTTGGCCTCCTCGAAACGCTCCAGCGCCAGGTGAATCAGCAGCTTGAGCTCCAGGATGGTCAACTGACCCCACACCGTGTTGTCGTCGAACTCGATGCCGATCAGTGTGGTGATGTCGGTGTAGTCGTCCAGTTCGCTGTCTTCGAGGCGCTCGACCAGCGCTTGCAGGGCGTCATCGTCCAGGCGGTGCAGGTTGAGGATGTCGGCACGGAACAGCAGCGCCTTGTTGGTGTTGTCCCACACCAGGTCGTCGACCGGGTAGATCTCCGAGTAGCCCGGTACCAGGATGCGGCAGGCGGTGGCACCCAGGTGCTCGTACACCGCCATGTACACTTCCTTGTCCATGCCTTCGAGGATGCCGAACAGGGTGGCAGCTTCTTCGGCGTTGGAGTTTTCACCCTGGCCGGAGAAGTCCCACTCGACGAACTCGAAGTCGGCCCTGGCACTGAAGAAGCGCCACGACACCACGCCGCTGGAGTCGATGAAGTGCTCGACGAAGTTGTTCGGCTCGGTCACCGCCTGGCTTTCGAAGGTCGGCTGCGGCAGGTCATTCAGACCCTCGAAGCTGCGCCCTTGCAGCAGCTCGGTGAGGCTGCGCTCCAGCGCCACTTCAAGGCTTGGGTGCGCGCCGAACGAGGCGAACACGCCGCCGGTGCGCGGGTTCATCAGGGTCACGCACATCACCGGGAACTCACCGCCCAGCGACGCATCCTTGACCAGCACCGGGAAGCCCTGGGCCTCCAGGCCCTGGATGCCGGCGAGGATGCCGGGGTACTTGGCGATGACGTCCTGCGGCACGTCGGGCAGGGCCAGCTCGCCTTCGAGGATCTCGCGCTTGACCGCGCGCTCGAAGATCTCCGACAGGCACTGCACCTGCGCCTCGGCCAGCGTGTTGCCGGCGCTCATGCCGTTGCTCAGGTACAGGTTTTCGATCAGGTTGGACGGGAAGTACACCACCTCGCCATCGGACTGGCGCACGAAGGGCAGGGCGCAGATGCCACGCTCGGTGTTGCCCGAGTTGGTGTCGTACAGGTGCGAGCCACGCAGTTCGCCGTCGGGGTTGTAGATGTCGCGGCAGTGGGCGTCGAGGATCTCGGCCGGCAGCGCGTCCTTGCGGCCCGGCTTGAACCAGCGCTCGTCGGGGTAGTGCACGAAGTCGGCGTTGGCGATGTCCTCGCCCCAGAACTGGTCGTTGTAGAAGAAGTTGCAGTTCAGGCGTTCGATGAACTCGCCCAGTGCCGAGGCCAGTGCGCCTTCCTTGGTTGCACCCTTGCCGTTGGTGAAGCACATGGGCGAATGCGCATCGCGGATGTGCAGCGACCAGACGTTGGGCACGATGTTGCGCCACGAGGCGATCTCTATCTTCATCCCCAGCCTGGCGAGGATGCCCGACATGTTGGCGATGGTCTGTTCCAGCGGCAGGTCCTTGCCGGCGATCACGGTGCGCGTCTGCGCCTGGGCGTCCAGCATCAGCAGGGCCTGGGCGTCGGCATCGAGGTTGTCGACTTCCTCGATCACGAACTCGGGACCGGTCTGCACCACCTTCTTCACGGTGCAGCGGTCGATGGAACGCAGGATGCCCTGGCGGTCCTTGGCCGAGATGTCGGCCGGCAGCTCGACCTGGATCTTGAAGATCTGGTTGTAGCGGTTTTCCGGGTCGACGATGTTGTTCTGCGACAGGCGAATGTTGTCGGTGGGGATGTTGCGCGTTTCGCAGTACAGCTTGACGAAGTAGGCCGCGCACAGGGCCGAGGAGGCCAGGAAATAGTCGAACGGGCCGGGTGCCGAACCATCGCCCTTGTAGCGGATGGGTTGGTCGGCCACCACCGTGAAGTCATCGAACTTGGCTTCAAGTCGAAGGTTGTCGAGAAAATTGACCTTGATTTCCATGCGGGAATACCGTGCTGAAAGTGCGAAACGAATTGGCCGCCATTATCCGGCTTTTTGCCCGGAAGTCTTGGCATGTCACCCGAAGGCGTGACCGACACCGGTAAAAACAAAACCCCCTGAGGCGTAAACGCTCAAGGGGTTTGGTGTGCGTCGGGCGTCGTGGCGACCCGGCTCGGGGCTTAGACGTTGAAGCGGAAGTGCATCACGTCGCCATCCTTGACGATGTAGTCCTTGCCTTCCAGACGCCATTTGCCGGCTTCCTTCGCGCCGCTTTCACCGTTGTACTGGATGAAGTCGTCGTAGGCGACCACTTCGGCACGGATGAAGCCCTTTTCGAAGTCGGTGTGGATCACGCCGGCCGCCTGAGGCGCGGTGGCGCCCACGCGAACGGTCCAGGCCCGCACTTCCTGCACGCCGGCCGTGAAGTAGGTCTGCAGGTTGAGCAGCGAGTAACCGGCACGGATCACGCGGTTCAGGCCTGGCTCTTCGAGGCCCAGGGCTTCGAGGAACATGTCTTTCTCTTCACCGTCTTCCAGCTCGGCGATCTCGGCTTCGATCTTGTTGCAGACCGGTACCACGATCGCGCCCTCTTCCTCGGCAATGGCCTTGACCACGTCCAGGTGCGGGTTGTCTTCGAAGCCGTCTTCGGCAACGTTGGCGATGTACATCACCGGCTTGCTGGTCAGCAGGTGGAAACCGCGTACCAGTGCCTTCTCGTCGTCGGCCATGGTCTTCATCAGGCTGCGCGCCGGCTTGCCTTCGGTGAAGTGCGCAATCAACTTCTCGAGGATGGCCTTTTGTGCCAGGGCATCCTTGTCGCCGCCCTTGGCGTTGCGCGCGACCTTCTGCAGTTGCTTCTCGCAGCTGTCCAGGTCGGCGAAGATCAGTTCCAGGTCGATGATCTCGATGTCGCGCTTGGGGTCGACGCTGTTGGAGACGTGAATCACGTTCTCGTCTTCGAAGCAGCGGACCACGTGGGCGATGGCATCGGTTTCACGGATGTTGGCCAGGAACTTGTTGCCCAGGCCTTCACCCTTGGACGCACCTGCCACCAGGCCGGCGATGTCGACGAACTCCATGGTGGTCGGCAGCACGCGGTTGGGCTTGACGATCGCAGCCAGGGCATCCAGACGTGGGTCGGGCATCGGCACGATGCCGCTGTTCGGCTCGATGGTGCAGAAGGGGAAGTTTTCTGCCGCGATGCCGGATTTGGTCAAGGCGTTGAACAGGGTGGACTTGCCGACGTTGGGCAGGCCGACGATGCCGCAATTGAAACCCATGGTGAATCCCTCTTCGTGGAGTCAGGCCTTTTGGCTGTGCAGCTCTCTCATCGCACGCGTCCAATCGCCGGCGAGGATGTCCGGCAGCACGCCGAGGGCAAAATCGATACTGGCATCGAGTTTTTCCTGCTCGGCGCGGGGCGCCTTGCCAAGGACAAAACCGGACACCTTGGTGCTGTCACCCGGGTGGCCGATGCCAAGCCGCAGACGGTGAAAGTCTTTGTTGTTGCCCAGCTGCGCGATGATGTCGCGCAGGCCGTTGTGCCCGCCATGGCCGCCGCCTTTCTTGAGCTTGGCGACGCCGGGGGGCAGGTCGAGTTCGTCGTGGGCCACCAGGATGGCATCTGGCGGGATGCGGAAGAAGTTCGCCAGTGCAGCAACGGCCTGGCCGCTGCGGTTCATGTAGGTGGTGGGGATCAGCAGACGAACGTCCTGGCCCTGATGGCTGAATTTAGCCGTCAGGCCGAAATACTTGCGGTCAGCGGTCAGGTTGACGCGCTGGGCGCTGGCAATGCGTTCCACGAAAAGAGCCCCTGCGTTATGCCGGGTCTGTTCGTATTCGGGGCCGGGGTTTCCCAGGCCGACGATCAGTTGGATGGCGGTCACGTCAGGGGCTCTTCCTTGGAGTTGTGGGTTGCAGCGCGGGGCTGCAACCCGGTCAACGCCGGCGTGTCGAGTGGATTACTCGGCAGCGCCTTCTGCTTCAGGCGCAACACGCGGAGCGTGAACGTTTGCAACAGCCTTGTCATCACCGTGGGCCAGAGCGACGAACTCTACGCCTTTCGGAGCTTTGAGGTCCGACAGGTGGATGATGGTGCCGATTTCGGCCTTGGCCAGGTCGACTTCGATGAACTCAGGCAGGTCTTTGGCTTCGCAGGAAACTTCGATCTCCGAAACTACGTGGGAGATTTCGCCGCCTTTCTTGACCGGTGCTTCTTCGTTGACGAAGTGCACAGGAACGATAGCGGTCAGTTTCTGGCCAGCAACAACGCGCACGAAGTCGGCGTGCATGATGAACTGCTTGGCTGGGTGACGCTGCAGGGCCTTGACGATGACGTTCTGCTTGGTGCCGTCAACGTTCAGTTCGATCACGTGGCTGAAGGCAGCTTCGTTTTCGAACAGCTTGGCGATTTCCTTGGCCACGATGGTCAGGGATTGCGCTTCTTTGTCACCACCGTAGACAACGGCAGGAATTTGGGCGGCGAGACGACGCAGGCGGCGGCTCGCACCTTTCCCCAGGTCGGTACGCGCTTGGGCGTTCAGAGTGAAATCAGTCATGTTGTTTCTCCAAAATAGCCAGACCCCGGCGGCGTTTGCGACCAGCGCCAAACCGGGGAGGGCAAAAAAGCCCCGCCCCAACAACCAGTGCTGGGGCGGGGCGCTTTACGTCAACGTGATCTCGCGAGGGCCAGGCCCTCAGCGGAACATCGCGCTGATCGATTCTTCGTTGCTGATGCGGCGAACCGCTTCGGCCACGACCGGTGCGATATCCAGTTGACGAATACGGTCACAGGCTTGTGCTGCAGCGGACAGCGGGATGGTGTTGGTCACCACCAGTGCGTCCAGCACGGAGTTTTCGATATTCTCGATCGCGCGACCCGACAGGACAGGGTGCGTGCAGTAGGCGTAAACCTTTGCCGCGCCGTGTTCTTTCAGGGCCTTGGCCGCGTGGCACAGGGTGCCGGCGGTGTCGACCATGTCGTCGACGAGAATACACGTACGTCCTTCGACGTCGCCGATGATGTGCATCACTTCGGAGTGATTGGCCTTCTCGCGGCGTTTGTCGATGATACCCAGATCGACGCCCAGGGACTTGGCAACAGCACGTGCACGCACGACGCCGCCGATGTCCGGGGACACGATCATGAGGTTCTCGAAACGCTGGTCTTCGATGTCATCCACCAGAACGGGGGAGCCGTAGATGTTATCTACCGGAATATCGAAGAAACCCTGGATCTGGTCAGCGTGCAGGTCGACGGTGAGAACACGGTCGATCCCGACGACGGTGAGCATGTCGGCAACCACTTTGGCGCTGATAGCTACACGCGCCGAACGCGGACGGCGATCCTGGCGGGCATATCCGAAGTAAGGAATCACGGCAGTGATTCGAGACGCTGAGGAGCGGCGGAAGGCATCGGCCATCACTACCAGTTCCATCAGGTTATCGTTGGTTGGCGCGCAAGTCGGCTGAATAATGAAAACGTCTTTACCACGAACATTTTCATTGATCTCAGTGCTGATTTCGCCGTCGGAGAACTTACCGACAGAGACGTCACCGAGAGGGATATGCAGCTGACGTACGACACGCCGAGCCAGATCGGGGTTAGCGTTCCCCGTAAAGACCATCATCTTGGACACGCGCAGTACCTGAAGGCTGAGGGTATACCTGGATGAGTATAGGAAAATGGCAGGGGCGGCTGGATTCGAACCAACGCATGGCAGGATCAAAACCTGCTGCCTTACCGCTTGGCGACGCCCCTGTATCTGTTGCTGCGAGTACCTGATACTCGATTCCTAGAGCAGACCTTGCAGCGTGCGATGCAACATTGAGATGTTGCTTCCTTTAGCCACAAACCCTGTTTGGGTCTCTGTAAGAAGGGCCAAAACTTTATCAGCTTCAGCTTTGCTTGGGAAGGCCCCAAACACACAACTTCCAGTTCCGGTTAGCCTAGCATCCGTGAATTTACCTAGTAAATTCAGTGAGTTACGTACTTCCGGGTAACTCTGCTCTACTACCGGTTGGCAGTCATTACGACTGTTTCCCTTGGGAACGGGGCGCATCTTAATGGGCGGTGAATTACGTGTCAACAACGGATGCGAAAAAATTTCTGCTGTACTTACAAATACTTGCGGTACCAGCACGACGTACCAGGGTTCCTCGGGGTCGACGGGGGTGAGCTTCTCGCCCACGCCTTCGGCAAACGCCGCGTGCCCGCGCACGAAAACCGGCACGTCGGCGCCCAGTGTCAGGCCCAGCTCGGCCAGCTGGTCTTCGCTGCAGCCAAGCTGCCAGAGGTGGTTGAGACCGAGCAGGGTGGTGGCGGCATCCGAACTGCCACCGCCGATGCCGCCGCCCATGGGCAGTACCTTCTTCAGGTAGATGTCCACGCCCAGGGGGCAGCCGGTCAGTTGCTGCAGCTTGCGCGCCGCGCGCACGATCAGGTTGCTCTCGTGGGGCACATCCTTGAGGTCGCTGTGCAGGATGACCTGGCCGTCGTCGCGCAGGTCGAAACTCAGTTCGTCGGCATGGTCCAGAAACTGGAACAGCGTCTGCAGCTCGTGGTAGCCGTCGGCGCGGCGGCCGAGAATGTGCAGCATCAGGTTGAGCTTGGCCGGGGCCGGCAGGGTCAATCGGCTCATCATCAATGCCCCAGCTGGCGCGGTTGCCATTCCTTGACCACCACGGTCACGTCGAGGTCCTGACCGTGCAGCTTGAGGCGCTCGGGCAGCCAGTAGCCGTTCTGTTCGGTGTAGCTCAGGTACTCGACGCTCCAGCCGTCCTGCTTGAGGCTGGCCAGGCGGCTGTCGCCGTCCAGGGTCAGCTGGCTCTTGCTGTCGGGGGCGGGCAGGCCGCGTACCCACCACACCAGGTGCGATACCGGCAGCTCCCAGCCCAGTTGCTCGGCCAGCAGGCTTTCCGGGCTTTGTGCCTCGAAACGGCCCTGGTTGGCCACTTCCAGCACCACCTGGCCCGGACGGCCGGTAAGCCGTGCGGCGCCGCGACCCAGCGGGCCGGACAGGCGAATGTCGTAGTAGTCCTGGCGTTGCAGCCAGAAGAGGGTGCCACTGCCGGAGTCTTTCGGTGCGCGGATGCCCACCTTGCCGTTGATCTGCCAGCCGTCGAGGGTGCTCAACTGCTGTTTGTGTTCACGCCACAGTTGCGCGTTGCCCTGGCCCTGCACGGCCTCGCGGGAGCCGAAGCTGGAACAGCCGGCAAGCACGGCGATCAGGCTGAAGGTGATGAAATGGCGCAGTAACATAAGCTTATAGAGTCTCGGATCCGGTCAGGCGCAAGACGGTCTTGCGCAGAATAGGGCTGTCGGGCTGGCCTTCGAAGGCCTTGGCCCAAACCTGGCGGGCTTCACGACGCTTGCCGTTGGCCCACAGCACTTCGCCCAGGTGCGCCGCGACCTCGTGGTCGGGGAAGCGCTCCAGGGCCTGGCGCAGCAGGCGCTCGGCCTCGTCCAGGTTGCCCATGCGGTAGTTGACCCAGCCCAGGCTGTCGAGCACGGCCGGGTCTTCGGGGTTGATCTGCAGGGCTTTCTCGATCAGGCCCTTGGCTTCGGCATAGCGGGTGGTACGGTCGGCCAGGGTGTAGCCCAGCGCATTGAGCGCCATGGCGTTTTCCGGTTCGCGTTGCAGGATGCTGCGCAGGTCCCTTTCCATCTGGGCCAGGTCGTCGCGCTTCTCGGCGAGCATGGCACGGCTGTACAGCAGGCTCAGGTCGTCCGGGTACTGCCGGATCGCTGCCTGCAACACCTGCATGGCCTGGGCGTCCTTGTCATTGTTGCCAAGGGTTTCGGCCTCGATCAGGTACAGCTGGATCGCGTAGTCCGGCTGCGCCTCGCGGGCTTCGGCAAGGCGCCGGCTGGCCTCGTCGGTGCGCCCGTTGGCAATCAGGATGTCGGCCTGGCGCAGTTGCGCGGGCAGGTAGTCGTTGCCAGGGCCGACCAGGGCGTACTCGGTCAGGGCCGCTTCGGAATCGTTGCGCTCTTCGAAGATGCGCCCCAGGTTCAGGTGCGCCGCATCCACGTGGCTGTCGCGCTCGATCAGTTCCTGCAGGTAGCTGGTGGCTTCGTCGAGCGCCTTGGCCTCGATGCTCACCAGCGCCAGCGAATAGCGCAGTTCGTCGTCTTCGGGGTATTGCTGCAGCAGGTTGGCGAACTCGACCTTGGCGTCGTCGATGCGGTCCTGCTCCACCAGGGTGCGCGCGTAAGTCAGGCGCAGGCGCTTGTCGTCGGGGTTGCGGGCGATGGCCTTGCGCAGCAGCGGCAGGGCTTCGGGGCCACGGTCGAGCGATTGCAGCAGGCGCGCGCGCAACAGGATCGGGGCAATTTCACCGTCCGCCGGCGGGTGGGCTTCGAGCAGCGCCAGGGCGGCCTCGGACTTGCCGTCCTGCTGCAGCAGCAGGGCCTTGCCGAACACCAGCTGGCTGTTGTCGGGGTACTTTACCAGCAGGCGGTCGAAACTTTTCTGCAGGCCGTCGCGGGTGTCCTGGTCGGTTTCGGCCGCCGACAGCGCGAGAAAGTCGAAATGCGTGTCGCCCTGACCCTGCAGCACCTTCTCCATGAACACCATCGAATCGTCATAGCGTCCACTGCGCGCCAGCTGGATGGCGGCGGCGCGTTGTGCGTCGAGGTTCTCGGGGTCGTTCCTGGCCCATATCAGTGCGGTATCGAGGGCGGCCTGATCGGCGCCCAGGTACTCGGCAATGCGAAAGGCCCGCTCGGAAATGCCCGCATCCTGGGTCTTGATCGCCTGGGTGACGTAGTTGTCCAGGGCGATATCGAAGCGGTTGCGCTGCCCTGCGAGCTCGGCGGTCAACAGACTGTACACCGTGTCCTGGGTGAACGAGCCGTACACCGTGGGCTTCTTGGCCTCGGCGACCGTGGCCGCATCGTCGGCAGGCGCCGTGGCGTCCCGGGCGCCCGGGGTCAGCGTCTGGCAACCCTGGAGCAAGGCAAAGGCGAGGAATAACGCGGAAGATCTATTCATAGGGAGGATTTGGGCGGCTTACCTGCGGTCGGATCATCATGACACAAGGATCATGGCAAACCCATCGTCGATGGGGCTTTTGGATACAGACTATAAGAGACAATAACGAGCGGTGGTTGTTCTCTATCCGGCGAAGTAGGACAATTATCGGCTTCTCGTCACAATCAGCGACCTTGAATGGCCTTTCTTGCCCTCGGTATCAACCATAAGACTGCCTCGGTAGACGTACGCGAGCGCGTGGCGTTTACGCCCGAGCAGCTGGTCGAAGCCTTGCAGCAGCTGTGTCGACTGACCGCCAGCCGCGAAGCTGCGATCCTTTCGACCTGCAATCGCAGCGAACTGTACATCGAACAGGATCACCTGGCGGCGGACAGCGTACTGCGCTGGCTGGCCGATTATCACAAGCTGAGCCTGGATGAACTGCGCGCCTGTGCCTATATCCATGAAGATGATGGCGCCGTGCGGCACATGATGCGGGTGGCCTCCGGGCTCGACTCGCTGGTGCTGGGCGAGCCGCAGATCCTCGGCCAGATGAAATCGGCCTATGCCGTGGCGCGCGAGGCCGGCACCATCGGCCCGCTGCTGGGGCGCCTGTTCCAGGCGACCTTCAGCGCCGCCAAGCAGGTGCGTACCGATACCGCCATCGGTGAAAACCCGGTGTCGGTGGCATTTGCCGCCGTGAGCCTGGCCAAGCAGATCTTCAGCGACCTGGGCCGCAGCCAGGCCCTGCTGATCGGTGCCGGAGAAACCATCACGCTGGTGGCGCGACACCTGCACGAGCAGGGCGTGCGCCGCATCGTGGTGGCCAACCGCACGCTGGAGCGCGCCAGCACCCTGGCCGAGCAGTTCGGTGCCCATGCGGTGCTGCTGTCGGACATCCCGCAGGAGCTGGTCAACAGCGATATCGTGATCAGTTCCACTGCCAGCCAGTTGCCGATCCTGGGCAAGGGCGCGGTCGAGAGTGCACTCAAGCAGCGCCGGCACAAGCCGATCTTCATGGTCGACATCGCCGTGCCCCGCGACATCGAGGCGCAGGTGGGCGAGCTGGACGACGTGTACCTGTACACCGTCGACGACCTGCACGATGTGGTGGCCGAAAACCTCAAGAGCCGCCAGGGCGCCGCCCAGGCCGCCGAAGAGCTGGTCACCGTGGGCGCCGAGGACTTCATGCTGCGCCTGCGCGAGCTGGCTGCGGTGGATGTGCTCAAGGCCTACCGCCAGCAGAGCGAGCGCCTGCGCGACGAAGAGCTGCAAAAGGCCCAGCGCCTGCTGGCCAACGGCAGCAACGCCGAAGAGGTGCTGGCGCAGCTGGCCCGCGGCCTGACCAACAAGTTGCTGCACGCGCCGAGCGTGCAACTGAAAAAGCTGTCTGCCGAAGGCCGCCTCGATGCGCTGGCCATGGCCCAGGAACTCTTTGCCCTCAACGAGGGCTCCACGGATAAAACCCCGCAATGAAAGCGTCGCTGCTGAATAAACTGGACACGCTCCAGGACCGTTTCGAGGAATTGACCGCCCTGCTGGGTGATGCCGAAGTGATTTCGGACCAGACGCGCTTCCGTGCCTACTCGCGCGAATATGCCGAGGTCGAGCCCGTGGCACAGACCTACGCGCAGTGGCGCAAGGTGCAGGCTGACCTGGAGGGCGCCCAGGCCTTGCTCAAGGACAGCGACCCGGACCTGCGCGAAATGGCGGTCGAGGAAGTACGCGAGGCCAAGGAGCAACTGGCCGCTATCGAAGGGCAACTGCAACGCATGCTGCTGCCCAAGGACCCCAACGACGGGCGCAACGTGTTCCTCGAGATCCGTGCCGGCACAGGTGGCGACGAGGCGGCGATCTTCTCCGGCGATCTGTTTCGCATGTACTCGCGTTATGCCGAGCGTCGCGGCTGGCGCCTGGAAATCCTCTCCGAGAACGAGGGCGAGCACGGCGGCTACAAGGAAATCATCGCCCGCGTCGAGGGCGACAGCGTGTACGGCAAGCTCAAGTTCGAGTCTGGCGCACACCGCGTGCAGCGGGTGCCGGAAACCGAGTCCCAGGGCCGCATCCACACCTCCGCGTGCACCGTGGCGGTGCTGCCCGAGCCCGACGAGCAGGTGGCCATCGAGATCAACCCGGCCGACCTGCGGGTGGACACCTACCGCTCCTCCGGCGCGGGCGGCCAGCACGTGAACAAGACCGACTCGGCCATCCGTATCACCCACTTGCCCACCGGCATCGTGGTCGAATGCCAGGAAGAGCGCTCGCAGCACAAGAACCGCGCCCGTGCGATGTCCTGGCTGTCGGCCAGGCTCAACGACATGCAGACCAGTGCCGCGCAGAACGCGATCGCCAGCGAGCGCAAGCTGCTGGTGGGCTCGGGTGACCGCTCCGAGCGTATCCGTACCTACAACTATCCACAGGGCCGGGTGACCGATCACCGCATCAACCTGACCCTGTATTCGCTGGATGAAGTACTGGCGGGCGGCGTCGATGCGATCATCGAGCCGCTGCTGTCCGAATACCAGGCCGATCAACTGGCCGCACTGGGTGAGTAAATGACCATCATTGCCAGCCTGCTGCGCGGGGCGCAGCTACCCGACTCGCCCACCGCGCGCCTGGATATCGAGCTGCTGCTGGCTGCGGCCATCGGCAAATCGCGCAGCTACCTGCACACCTGGCCCGAGCGCATCGTCAGCAGCGAAGCGGCCGCAACCTTCGCCACCTACCTGCAGCGACGCAGCGAAGGCGAGCCGGTGGCCTATATCCTCGGCCAGCAGGGTTTCTGGAAGCTTGACCTGGAAGTAGCCCCGCACACGCTGATCCCGCGGCCGGACACCGAGCTGCTGGTGGAGGTCGCCCTTGAGCTGCTGCCGGCAACGCCATTGCAGGTGCTCGATCTGGGCACCGGCAGCGGCGCCATCGCCCTGGCCCTGGCCAGCGAGCGCGGCGGCTGGCAGGTGACGGCCGTCGACCGGGTGCCCGAAGCCGTGGCCCTGGCCGAGCTCAACCGCCAGCGTTTGCAGCTGGACAACGCCAAGGTGCTTGCCAGCCACTGGTTCGACGCCCTGCAAGGGCAGCGCTTTGCGCTGATCGTCAGCAATCCGCCCTACATCGCCGAGCAGGACCCGCACCTGGCGGCCGGCGACGTGCGCTTCGAGCCCAGCAGTGCGCTGGTGGCCGGCAGCGACGGGCTCGACGACCTGCGCCAGATCATCACACAGGCCCCGCAGCACCTGCTGCCCGGCGGCTGGCTGCTGCTGGAACATGGCTATGACCAGGCTGCAGCGGTGCGCGAACTGCTGGCGCGACACGGGTTCGAGCAGATCCAGAGCCGCACCGACCTTGGCGGCCATGAGCGCATCAGCCTCGGGCGCCTGGCATGCTGAACGACGAGGAGCTGTTGCGCTACAGCCGGCAGATCCTGTTGGCCCAGGTGGATATCGACGGGCAGTTGCGCCTCAAGGGCAGCCGGGTACTGATCGTCGGCCTGGGCGGCCTGGGTTCGCCGGTGGCGCTGTACCTGGCGGCGGCCGGGGTCGGCGAGCTGCACCTGGCCGACTTCGACACGGTCGACCTGACCAACCTGCAACGCCAGGTGATGCACGACACGGCCGCCGTGGGCCTGAGCAAGGTCGATTCGGCCATGGCCCGGCTGCAGGCGATCAACCCGCAGGTCGCCCTGGTTGCCCATCGCCAGGCCCTGGATGACGACTCCCTGGCCCAGGCGGTGGGGGCGGTCGACCTGGTACTGGACTGCTGTGACAACTTTGCCACCCGCGAGGCGGTGAACGCTGCCTGCGTCGCGGCCGGCAAGCCGCTGGTCAGCGGTGCGGCCATTCGCCTGGAAGGCCAGCTGTCGGTGTTCGATCCGCGCAACCCGCTCAGCCCCTGCTACCACTGCCTGTACGGGCATGGCAGCGAAGCCGAGCTGACCTGCAGCGAAGCCGGTGTGCTCGGCCCGCTGGTAGGCCTGGTGGGCAGCCTGCAGGCGCTGGAGGCCTTGAAGCTGCTGGCCGGGTTTGGCGAGCCGCTGGTGGGTCGCCTGCTGCTCGTCGATGCCCTGGGAACGCGGTTTCGCGAGCTGCGGGTCAAGCGCGACCCGGCCTGCAGCGTGTGTGGCGCCGGCCATGCGTGAAGCGCCGGTCGGGGTGTTCGATTCCGGCGTGGGCGGGCTGTCGGTGCTGGCGGAAATCAGCCGCCTGCTGCCCGACGAGTCGCTGCTGTATGTGGCGGACTGCGGGCATATTCCCTATGGCGAGAAGTCGCCCGAGTTCATCCGCCAGCGCTGCCGCCTGGTAGCCGAGTTCTTTCAGCAACAGGGCGCCAAGGCCATGGTGCTGGCCTGCAACACCGCCACCGTGGCGGCGGTGGCCGATCTGCGCGAGCGCTACCCGCACTGGCCGCTGGTGGGCATGGAGCCGGCGGTAAAGCCGGCGGCAGCGGCCACCCGCAGTGGCGTGGTAGGGGTGCTGGCAACCACCGGCACCCTGCAGAGCGCCAAGTTCGCCGCGTTGCTGGACCGCTTTGCCAGCGACGTTCGTGTAGTTACCCAGCCGTGTCCGGGGCTGGTGGAACTGATCGAGGCGGGCGACCTGGACAGCCCCGCGCTGCGCCAGTTGCTGCAGGGCTATGTCGAGCCGCTTCTGGCCGCCGGCTGCGACACCCTGATCCTGGGCTGCACCCATTACCCCTTCCTGAAACCGCTGCTGGCGCACATGGTGCCGCCTGCCGTGGCCATCATCGATACCGGCGCTGCCGTTGCCCGGCAACTCCAGCGTTTGCTGGGTGAACGGGACCTGCTGGCCCACGGCCCGGCGCAGCCTGCGCAGTTCTGGACCAGCGGCAGTCCGGCACATTTGGTAAAGATTCTGCCGATGTTGTGGAATAAATCTGACAGTGTGCGAAGCTTCGACTTGTAAAAAAACTGTGAAAAATGCATTTTTTTCCTGAACTATCGTACTACTGCCGATTTCTATTCAATCGTCTGATGAGACACAAAACCACAACAGCATTTAGGAAAAGGGACGTTTCTCATGAAGAAACTGCTTTGCTTGGCTGCGATTGCAGCCGTTACCCTGGGGCACTCTTTCACCGCAAACGCCGCTGACGCCTCGTTTTCCGTAGGGCAGACCGGTGACTCGACCATGGTCTATCGCCTTGGGCTGCAGTCCAACTGGGACGCCAGCTGGTGGCAGACCAGCGTCGGCCGCGTGACCGGCTACTGGGACGGTGCCTACACCTACTGGGACGGCGACAAGACTTCCAGCAACCACAGCCTCTCGTTCGCGCCCGTGTTCGTCTACGAGTTCGCCGGTGAGTCGGTCAAACCCTACATCGAGGCGGGTATCGGTGTAGCGGCCTTCTCCAGCACCAAGCTTGAAACCAACAAGCTCGGCTCGTCGTTCCAGTTCGAAGACCGCATCGGGTTCGGCTTGCGCTTCGCGGGCGGACACGAGGTAGGCGTGCGCGCCATCCACTATTCGAACGCGGGCCTGCAAAGCCCCAACGATGGCGTGGAAAGCTATTCGCTGCACTACCGCATGCCGCTCTGACGGTCGGCCGGTACCCTGCACCTCGAAAAAGGCCCTGACTTGCGTCAGGGCCTTTTTTCATTTTGGCAGCGGCCACAGCTCATTGACCGCCAGCGCCTGCAGGGTCAACTGCTGCGGGCGTTCGCCCAGGCGTTGCAGGATGGCGCTGGCAGCCGAACTGGCGTCCCACTCATCCGGGATGGCAGTGGGTGTGTTCATGGCCTGTGCAGGCGTCTGAGGGGCCACGATGGTCAGGTCGATGCCGTGTGCGACCAGCAGGGGGCGGGCGTCTTCGAACAGTGACGCGATGCTGTTGGCAGGGCGCCGCGGCTGGCCGGGTTCGCCCAGCTGCAGGGCAGAGTACGCACTGAGAATCCCCACCACCTGCGGGGCGCGCCCCTTGTCCAGAAGGGGGAGCGCGCCATCGAGGCAGTGCGAGGCGGCGGCCAGGTTGCTTCGCACCACGTCCTGCAGCAGTGTCTGGGTAATCGGCAACGGCAGGTAGTCGCAGGTGCCGGCGTTGACGATCAGGCCGTCGATGGCCTGCCATTGTTCGGTCAGGGTGGCGCAGGCGCGCCTGGCCTGCGGCATCTGGTGCAGGTCGCCGGCAAGCACAAGGACCCTACCGGGATAGTCGGTCTCAAGGGGGTGTGCATCGTCGCGATTGCGAACACTGAGCGCCACCTTGCAGCCCTGTTCAAGCAGCGCCTCTGCCAAGGCATGCCCAAGTCCGTTGCTGGCACCGGTAATCCAGATGCGCCGAGGTCGATCACTGCTCAAGATCCTTTCCTCAATCGTTGCGTTTAGGTAAGTGTTTGAACGCATCCAGTGCGCGTTGGCGACTAGAACTTAAGTCTACAATTGCATGAGGATAGACATCTATTGCAAACAAATCGTTCTGGACATTGGGTAAATGGACGGCCTTGTGGTCCAGTTTGCCGCGTTCAGGCAGCCAGTGCTTCAGAAATCGCCCTGCAGGGTCGAAGCGTTGCGACTGGCTCACCGGATTGAAGATCCGAAAGTAGGGCACGGCGTCGGTACCGGTCGAGGCGCTCCACTGCCAGCCGCCGTTGTTGGCGGCCAGGTCGCCGTCGATCAGGTGGCGCATGAAGAAGCGTTCGCCTTCACGCCAGTCGATCAGCAGGTTCTTGGTCAGAAACATGGCCGTGACCATGCGCAGGCGATTGTGCATCCAGCCTGTGGCGAGCAACTGGCGCATGGCCGCATCCACGATAGGGATGCCGGTGCAGCCCTGTTGCCAGGCCAGCAGGTCCTGTGGCGCGTTGCGCCAGGGCAGGGCTTCGGTATGTGACCTGAAGGCACGGTGGCGGGAAACCTGCGGGTAGCCCACCAGAATGTGCTTGTAGAACTCGCGCCACAGCAGTTCGTTGATCCAGGTGATGGCGCCGGCATTCCCGCTGTCGAATTCGCCGAAGTTGCAGGCCAAGGCGGCATGCAGGCACTGGCGGGGGGAGATCACCCCGGCGGCGAGGTAGGCCGACAGCTGGCTGGTGCCAGGCACGGCAGGAAGGTCGCGCTGTACCGGATAATCCTCGATGGCCTCGTCGACAAAGCGCGCCAGGCGGCGCGCGGCTTCATCCTCGCCTGCCGGCCACAGCGTGCGCAACGCGTCGGGCGGCGTCTCGAAGCCGGCCACCTGGGTGGGGACGGTGTCGCTGGCAATGGCCAGCCGGGCCTGGGCTGCCGGCGCCGCTACCCGTGAGGGAAGCCCCAGGTGAAGGCGTTCGTAGCACACCTTGCGAAACTGGCTGAACACCTGGAAGTAACCGCCGCTGCGGGTCAGGATGCTGCCGGGCTTGAACAGCAACTGGTCTAGGTAGCTGTGCACCTGGATGTCGGCCTGGCGCAATGCCTGCTGCACGGCCTGATCGCGACGTTGTTCGTGTACCCCGTATTCCTCGTTCAGGTGCACGGCACTGACCGCATGTTGCCTGCACAGCGCGAGCAGCACCCGAGGCGCATCGGCCCACTGGTCGGCATGCACGATCAGCAGGGGAATGTTCAGGGCGTCCAGTGACTGGCGCAGGCTGTGCAGGTTGCGCAGCCAGAAGTCCACCTTGCACGGGGCGTCGTCGTGGGCGAGCCACTGCCCGGGGCTTACCAGCCACACCGCCAGGGTGGGCCCGCGCGAGCAGGCAGCGGCCAGCGCAGTGTTGTCGTGAACGCGCAAGTCGTTGCGCAGCCAGATCAGTTGCATACGAAATCCTGTGAATGTGGGGGAGACGTCAGGTGGCCAGCAGGCCCAGCAACAGGGCGGGCAGCGCCACCACAGAGGACGGCAGATGCACGTTGCCTGCCTGCAGGCCCGCCGCCTCGGCATGCTCCTTGTAGAGCGCGGCCATGCTGCCCAGCAGCAGGGTCGGCAGATCGATCGCATTGAGGCTGCGCTGCAGTTCACGCGGATCGAGCGCCGCGTTCAGGCACATCACCAACGCACAGGGTTTGAGCTGCTGCACGGCAAACGCCAGCTCTCGAGGTGGCAGCGGCCAGTCGAATACCTCGACCGCGCAGCCGGCATCACTGAGCAGCCAGGCGCACAGCCACAGCTGCGGGTCGAATGGAAGGGCCGAGGCGTTGACCAGCAGGGCGGGCGCGGCGTTCAGCTGACGGTTGTTGTGATACGCCCGCACGCCAAGTTTGCTGCGCAGCCAGGTATGGAAGAACACCTGCTCCATGCGGGCGGCAAAGTGCCCGTGCCAGCGGGTGTCGAGTTCTTGCAGCAACGGCAGCAACAGTTGCTCGCACAGGGTGGCGGCGGGGTAGAGGGCCATGGCCTGGTTGAACAACTGGTCGAGTCGGCGTTCGGCCAGTTGCGCGATGCAGTCGACCAGTTGCAGGCGCAGGGTGTGCCAGTCGTCGTTGCCGGGTGCGGGTTGCACTGCTGGGGAGGTGTCGAGCAGCGGCTTGACCTGGCCCACCGCGATTCCGCGGTTGAGCCATTGCAGAATCTGCTGGATGCGCTGCACGTGTGCGGCGCTGTAGAGCCGGTGACCCTTGCCGGTGCGCTGCGGCACGATCAGCCCGTAGCGACGCTCCCACGCGCGCAGGGTCACGGGGTTGACCCCGGTCAGGCGGGTGACTTCACGAATGGGCAGCAGGTCGTCTTCAGATGGCATTGCGCAGGCTCAGGTTTTCCGGGTGCGGTTGCAGATAGACCTGCTGCATGAGGTAGGGATCGGGGTGGCGGCGCAGGTGGTGCTTGAGCAGGGTCAGCGGCACCACCAGCGGGACGATGCCGGCCTGGTACTGCTCGATCAGGGCGCGGATTTCCTGTTTGTCGCGGGGGTCGAGAAACCGGCGCAGGTAGCCGCTCAGGTGCATCAGCACGTTGCCGTGGGTGCCGCGACTGGCGCAGCGGCTCAGGGCGCTCATCAGCTGGCTGAAATACCGTGGGCCGATCTGGGTGGGGTCGTCCTGGCGCTGCATGCTGCCCAGCAACTTGCCCAGCACCTTGTACTGCTGGGGGTTGTGCGCCATCAACTGGTACTTGTAGCGCGAGTGGAAGGCGATGAGGGCATGACGACTGAGCCCGCCTGCCAGCAATTGCTGCCAGTCGGCGTAGGCATACACGCGGGTGATGAAGTTTTCCCGCAGTACCGGATCGCACAGCCGGCCATCCTCTTCGACCGGCAGGTCGGGGCGCTGGGCGCAGAACCGTGCGGCATACAGGCCGCGACCGCCTTCGGTGGCCGGGTAGCCGTTGGCCTGGTACACCTTGACCCGTTCCAGGCCGCAGGATGGCGATTTCTGCATGAAGATGTAGCCGCAGATGTCGGTCAGTTGCCCGGCCATTTCTGCGCCGTAGGCATCCAGTGCCTGGCTGACGTCCAGGCTGGCATCGCGGCTGCCCACGGCCTTGGGGTTGGCCGGGTCACCGGTCAGACGGATGGCCTGGCGAGGTGTGCCCAGGCCGATGGCAACCTCGGGGCAGATGCCGATGAAGTCGAAGTGCTCGGCCAGCACTTCATTGCACAGGCGCGAGGCCTTGTGCCCGCCGTTGTAGCGGACCTCTTCGCCGGTCAGGCATGCACTGATGGCAATCTTTGGTCTGGTGGCCGCCATGGTCGCTCTCGACTGAAATTTGTACAGAAACAAAATTATGTACAGCTTCGCTCATCATAGATAACGCGTTGTACAAGTCAAATGTTCTGTACAGCTTCAGCCGGTGCAGGGGTCATTCCAGGTGTTCGAGCAGGCGCCGCGCCGCTTCCTGGCCGCTGAGCCATGCGCCCTCGACGCGCCCCGACATGCACCAGTCGCCGCAGGCGTACAGGCCCAGGTCGGCATCGGCCAGGGCGCCCCATTCATGGCTGCTGCTCGGGCGGGCATACAACCAGCGATGGGCCAGGGTGAAGGTGGGGGCCGGCACGGCGCAGCCCACCAGTTCGGCGAAGTTGCCCAGCAGGTGCTCGATCACGGCCTCGCGCGACAGGTCGATGTGTTGCTTGCTCCAGCTGGCCGTGGCGTGCAGAACCCAGGTGTCGAGTTTTTCGTCACGCCCGGGCTTGCTGCGGTTGCGCGCCAGCCAGTCGAGGTCGCAGCCCTGCACGAAGCAGCCCTGCATGGGGGTGTCCAGGGGAGTATCGAAGCCCAGCGCAATGGCCCAGGTGGGCTCCATCTGCACGCTGGCGGCCATGCCGGCCAGCTTGGTGGTGGCGCTGAGCAACTGCGTGGCCTGGGGCGCCGGCACCGCAATGATGACGCGACTGAACGGCCCGTGGCTGCCGCCCTCGGTGTCCTGCAGGTGCCAGTACTGTTTGCCGCGGAACACCTCGGCAATGCGGCAATTGAAGTTGACGGTGACATCCTTGAGCAGGCCGCGGGTGATGGCGCTCATGCGCGGTACACCCACCCAGCGGATCTGCTCGTCCGGCGAGGGGGTCAGCTGACCTTCGCGGTAGTTGTACAGTTGCGGCTTCCATTCGGCCGCCCAGCCCTTGGCCTGCCAGGCCTGGACCTGTTCGACGAAACGTCGGTCGCGGGCCGTGAAGTACTGCGCGCCCAGGTCCAGGGCGCCGGCTTCGCTGCGTTTGCTGGCCATGCGTCCGCCACTGCCGTGGCCCTTGTCGAACAGGTGCACGGTGTGCCCGGCCTTCTGCAGGGCCTGGGCGGCGGACAGGCCGGCGATGCCGGCACCGATGATTGCGATAGGAACAGTCATGATGGCCTCTTCGAACCTTTTGGAAACAGCCTACGCTGCCCGACAAGCCTGTACAATATCTCCAGCTTGTATAAGATGATTCCGCTCGACGTTGCAGGTTGGCCTATGTTTATCCGAGAGCGTTCGGTCAAAAAAGTGCCTTGAACTTAAAAATAGACCAGCGCGCGCCATGTGAGGACACAGCCATGCATATATTGCTGACCGGTGGTACGGGCCTGATCGGCAGACACCTTTGCCGCTTCTGGCTGGACAAGGGTTACCGCCTGACGGTGTGGAGCCGGCGTCCGGCGCAGGTCGCTCAGGTGTGCGGGGCAGGGGTGCGCGGCATTGCCCGGCTCGACGAACTGGGCGAGGAGCCGGTGGACGCCGTGGTCAACCTGGCCGGTGCGCCGATTGCCGATCGCCCCTGGACGTCGCACCGACGCGCGCTGCTATGGGCTAGCCGCATCACCCTCACCGAGCAGTTGATCGCCTGGCTGCAAGGCCGGCAGCAGCGCCCTGCGGTGCTGATCTCGGGGTCGGCGGTGGGGTGGTATGGCGATGGTGGTGAGCGCGAGCTGACCGAGCTGTCGCAGCCGGTCAAGGAGGACTTTGCCAGCCAGCTGTGCATTGCCTGGGAAGAAACCGCGCTGCGCGCCGAGGCCCTGGGCATGCGGGTGGTGCTGGTGCGTACCGGGCTGGTGCTGGCGGCCGAGGGCGGCTTTTTGTCGCGCCTGCGCCTGCCGTTCAAGCTCGGGCTGGGCGGGCCGATTGGCAGTGGTCGCCAGTGGATGCCGTGGGTCCATCTGGACGACCAAATCGCCCTGATTGATTTTCTGTTGCAGCGCGAGGATGCCAGCGGTCCTTATAATGCCTGCGCGCCGGAGCCGGTGCGCAACCGTGAATTTGCCCGACGCCTGGGGCGCGCGCTGCACCGCCCGGCGTTCATGCCGTTGCCGGCGCTGGTACTGCGCGCCGGGCTCGGCGAACTGTCGGTATTGCTGCTGGGTGGCCAGCGGGCGCGCCCGGTGCGCTTGCTGGCGGCAGGCTTCACGTTCCGTTACAACGATGTGCAATCGGCGCTGGATGACTTGTCCGCGCGCCTCTGAAAAGGATGTTGCATGACCGATCATGCTCTGCTGCTGGTCAACCTGGGTTCACCGGCTTCCACTTCCGTCGCCGACGTGCGTCGTTACCTCAACCAGTTTCTGATGGACCCGTATGTGATCGACCTGCCGTGGCCGGTGCGTCGCCTGCTGGTCTCGCTGATCCTGATCAAGCGTCCGGAGCAGTCGGCCCACGCCTATGCTTCCATCTGGTGGGAGGAAGGCTCGCCGCTGGTGGTGCTGACCCGGCGCCTGCAGCAGGCCATGGGCGCGCACTGGGCCCACGGGCCTGTGGAAATCGCCATGCGCTATGGCGAGCCTTCGCTGTCCACGGTGTTGCAGCGTCTGGCCGGCCAGGGCGTCACCAAGGTGACCCTGGCGCCGTTGTACCCGCAGTTTGCCGACAGCACCGTGACCACCGTGATCGAGCAGGCCAAGGCCGTGGTGGCCGAGCACAAGCTGGCATTGCAGATGCCGGTGCTGCGTCCGTTCTATGACCAGCCGCTGTACATCGACGCGCTGGTGGCCAGTGCCAGGCCGTACCTGGAGCAGGGCTTCGATCACCTGCTGCTGAGCTTTCACGGTTTGCCCGAGCGGCACCTGAAGAAACTCGACCCTACCGGTTCGCATTGTTTCCAGAATGCCGACTGCTGCCGCAACGCTTCGCCCGAGGTGCTGGCGGTGTGTTATCGCGCGCAGTGCCTGCGTTCGGCACAGTTGTTCGCGCAGAAGATGGGCCTGGCCGAGGGCCAATGGTCGGTGTCGTTCCAGTCGCGGCTGGGCCGGGCCAAGTGGATCGAACCCTACACCGAGGCGCGCCTGGACGAGCTGGGCAAGGCAGGCGTCAAGAAGCTGCTGGTGATGTGCCCGGCGTTCGTGGCCGACTGCATCGAGACGCTGGAAGAAATCGGCGATCGCGGGCGCGAGCAGTTTGTCGAGGCGGGCGGGCAAGAGCTGGTGCTGGTGCCGTGCCTGAATGATCACCCGCAGTGGGTGGAGGCGCTTACGCAGTTGTGTGAGCAGGCGGGTTAGGTAGTGCAGCGTTCGCCGGCAAGGCCGGCTCCTACAGGTTTGCGCGAACCCCTGTAGGAGCCGGCCTTGCCGGCGAAGCGTTTCAGATCAAGGCAAATGGTCGTCCAGCACCTTGTTCTTCCAGCCGTCATTGCCCGGCAGCAGCAGGTTGAGCGCAATGGCCACCACGGCGCACAGCGCGATACCCTTCAGGCCCCAGTCGTCCGGGCCGGTACCGGTGCCGACCAGCACACCGCCAATCCCGAACACCAGGGTCACCGAGACGATCACCAGGTTGCGCGCTTCGCTCAGGTCGATCTTGTGGCGGATCATGGTGTTCATGCCCACTGCCGCGATCGAGCCGAACAGCAGGCACAGGATGCCGCCCATCACCGGCACCGGAATGCTCTGCAGCAACGCGCCGAACTTGCCGACGAAGGCCAGGCTGATGGCGAACACGGCCGCCCAGGTCATGATCTTGGGGTTGTAGTTCTTGGTCAGCATCACCGCGCCGGTCACTTCGGCGTAGGTGGTGTTGGGCGGGCCGCCGAACAGGCCGGCGGTGGTGGTGGCGATGCCGTCACCCAGCAGGGTACGGTGCAGGCCGGGCTTTTTCAGGTAGTCGCGACCGGTCACACTGCCCACTGCAATCACGCCGCCGATATGCTCGATCGCCGGGGCCAGGGCCACCGGTACGATGAACAGGATCGCCTGCCAGTTGAAGGCCGGCGCGGTGAAGTGCGGCAGGGCCAGCCAGGGGGCGGCGGCGATCTTGGCGGTGTCGACCACACCGAAGTAGAACGACAGGCCAAAGCCCACAAGCACCCCGGCAATGATCGGCACCAGGCGGAAGATGCCCTTGCCGAACACCGCCACGATGAGGGTGGTGAGCAGCGCTGGCATCGAGATCATCATCGCGGTGCTGTAGGGCAGCAGTTCGGCGCCGTCGCCGGCCTTGCCCATGGCCATGTTGGCAGCAATCGGCGCCATCGCCAGGCCGATCGAGATGATCACCGGGCCGATCACCACCGGCGGCAGCAGGCGGTCGATGAAGCCGGTGCCCTTGATCTTCACGGCCAGGCCCAGGAAGGTGTAGACGAACCCGGCCGCCATTACCCCGCCCATGGTCTCGGCCAGGCCGAACTGGCCCTTGGCGAGAATGATGGGGGTGATGAAGGCAAAACTGGAGGCGAGGAACACCGGCACCTGACGGCCAGTGACCACCTGGAACAGCAGAGTCCCCAGGCCCGCAGTGAACAGCGCAACGTTGGGGTCGAGGCCGGTAATCAGCGGCATCAGCACCAGCGCGCCGAATGCCACGAAGAGCATCTGCGCGCCGGAGACGACCTGGCGCCAGAGCGGGTCGTTGAACTCGTCCTGCATGTTCAGGTGTCCTTCTGCTTGGTGCCGAAGATCTTGTCGCCTGCATCGCCCAGGCCGGGAATGATGTAGCCGTGTTCGTTCAGGCGTTCATCGATCGAGGCGGTGTAGATGTGCACGTCGGGGTGTGCACCCTCGACCGCCGCGATGCCTTCGGGCGCTGCCACCAGCACCATGGCGCGGATGTCCTTGCAGCCGGCCTTCTTCAGCAGGTCGATGGTGGCGATCATGGAGCTGCCGGTGGCCAGCATCGGGTCGATGATCATGGCCAGGCGCTCGTCGATCTCGGGTACCAGTTTTTCCAGGTAGGTGTGCGCTTCGAGGGTTTCCTCGTTGCGGGCAACGCCCACGGCGCTGACCTTGGCGCCCGGGATCAGGCTGAGCACGCCGTCGAGCATGCCGATACCGGCGCGCAGGATCGGCACCACGGTGATCTTCTTGCCGGCGATCTTCTCGACCTGTACGGTGCCGCACCAGCCTTGAATGTCGTAGCTTTCCAGCGGCAGATCCTTGGTTGCCTCGTACGTCAGGAGCGCGCCGACTTCCTGGGCGAGTTCGCGAAAATTCTTCGTGCTGATATCGGCGCGGCGCATCAGGCCGAGCTTGTGACGGATCAGCGGATGGCGGATCTCACGGGTTGGCATAGGGAAAGGCTCCGGGGGGCGGGCAAAAAAACCGCGCTAGAGTAATCTATTCGGCCGCAGGTGTCCTATAGGCATTGTGCACGTTAGTCCATAAATGCTTGATCTGATGCGTGAGGGTGCGTACCTTTGCCCGCTTTTCTCAACCGCAGCCCCCTGGAGAGCGTCATGTCCGCTGATCTCGAGCATATCCGTCAAGTCATGCGTGAAGCAGACTGCCTGCACAGCGAAGCCGAAGTCGAAGCGGCGATTGCCCGTGTGGGCGCGCAGATCACCGCCGACCTGGCCGACCGCAACCCGGTGGTGTTCTGCGTGATGAACGGTGGCCTGATCTTCTCCGGCAAGCTGCTGACCCATTTGCAGTTCCCGCTGGAGGCGTCCTACCTGCATGCCACGCGCTACCGCAACCAGACCAGCGGCGGTGACCTGTTCTGGAAGGCCAAGCCCGAAGTGTCGTTCATCGATCGAGAAGTGCTGATCATCGACGACATCCTCGACGAAGGGCACACCCTCAGCGCCATCATCGACTTCTGCAAGCATGCCGGTGCCAAGGCGGTGTACAGCGCGGTGCTGGTGGACAAGGACCACGACCGCAAGGCCAGCCCTGACCTGAAGGCCGACTACTGCGGTTTGAGCTGCGTTGACCGCTATGTGTTCGGCTACGGCATGGACTACAAGGGCTACTGGCGCAATGCGGCGGGTATCTATGCCGTGAAGGGCATGTAAAACCGGGTGGGAGCTGACTTGGCCCGCGAAAGGGGCGATGCGGTATCAGCTATTTGCGGTGCCTGCATCGCGGGTCAGGCCCGCTCCCACAAGAGGCCGTCAGCTTCGTACATTTCTCATGCTAGAGTGCCAGGCCGCCCCCAAGGAGCCTGCCATGCGCGCCATCCTCGCCCTCCTGCTGCTGACCAGCCTGCCCCTGGCCGCCGCGCCGCTGCACAGCCAGTTCCTGCCGCCCGACGACCTTACCCTGCGCCAGGAAACCCCCGAAGCCCAGCAACTGCTGCAGGTGACCCAGTATTCGGTGGTGGTCGGCAACCAGCGACAGTCCAACCAGCAACCGATACCGGTCACGGCACCGGTGCTGATGCGCCTCAAGGGCAAGCCCCTGAACAAGGGCGCCACCATCAGCGAGGTGCTGATCAGCTTCGACGGCGAAGGCAAGAGCCTGCGCAAACCGGCGTTCGACGCCAAGAGCCGCACCCTGACCCTCAACTATCCCGCCAGCCAGTACCGGGTGATTCTCGACCTGCTGCGCAACGACACCCTGTACGTGCAGTTCCTCAGCTATGCCAACGGTCATATCTGGGCCGATGTGCACACCGGCACCCTACGCGCGCGTTGAGCCACAGCGCTGCCGGGGGGTAAACTGCCGGCCCGTGAAAAATGTCCGTGATGGTTCAGTTGGAGTCGGCAATGCGTAAAGACAAGAAGCAAGTGATTGGTGATGAGATCAGCGACGACTACATCAAGTCGTTTCTCCAGTTCGAACCGGCCGATGCCAGCTCGCCCTCGCACCACAAACTGATCAAGGCCTATCGCGGCCTGCGCATCGATGACTTCGAACGTTTCGTCGGCTTCTTCGTCGAGGCCGGATACGATGTGGACGGCAAGGACGAGCACGGCAACACCTTCGCCCAGGTGATCGGCGACCAGCGCAATGCGCCCGAGTACATCGAGATCATCGACAGCGCCCGCAAGTGAGTACATCGCAGCCATGAAAAAACGCCCCGAGGGGCGTTTTTTCATGCATCACGCTTACGCGTAGCTTTGCGTCGGCTGGTTCTCGACCAGGCCCAGGGCCTCGTCGTTCTGCGCGCTGATCTTGTGGTACAGCGCAGCGTCGGTCGCCAGGACCTTCTCCCGTGCCGGGAAGATCTCGTTGAGCTTGGCCGCCCAGGCGCCCTTGGCCTGCTCGGGGAAGCAGCGTTCGATCAGTTCCAGCATGATCGACACGGTGACCGAAGCACCCGGCGAGGCGCCCAGCAGGGCGGCCAGCGAGCCGTCCTTGGCCGCCACCAGTTCGGTGCCGAACTGCAGGATGCCGCCTTTTTTCGGGTCTTTCTTGATGAT
Source organism: Pseudomonas palmensis (assembly GCF_049942755.1). Taxonomy (NCBI): domain Bacteria; kingdom Pseudomonadati; phylum Pseudomonadota; class Gammaproteobacteria; order Pseudomonadales; family Pseudomonadaceae; genus Pseudomonas; species Pseudomonas palmensis. Next base: position 1,343,039 of record NZ_CP187958.1, on the reverse strand, counting down.
CTGCACCCGTTGCCCGGCCACTTCCAGGCGCCAGTCTTCGGCCTTGGCTTCAGGGTAGAAGCGACGCAGCGATTCCAGGCGCTGTTCCATCGACTGCATCACCTCGCTGACCAGGTACTTGGTCAGGTCGAAGTTGTCGCGGGCCACGGCCAGCATCGGCCCGATATTGCCCAGGCGCACCGACAGCGGCAAGTCGAGGAACGAGCCGTGCTTGAGGAACTTGGTGGTGAACCCGGCGTACGGGCCGAACAGCAGCGAGGTCTTGCCGTCGACGACGCGGGTATCCAGGTGCGGTACCGACATCGGCGGCGAACCCACGGCGGCCTGGCTGTAGACCTTGGCCTGGTGGCGCTTGACCACCTCGGGGTTGTCGCAGCGCAGCCACTGGCCGCTGACCGGGAAACCGCCGAAGCCCTTGCTCTCCTCGATGCCCGACAGCTGCAGCAGCGGCAGGGCCGCGCCACCGGCGCCGAGGAACACGAAGCGGGCATCGACGTCGCGGCTGCTGCCGCTGTTGACGTCCTTGATGGTGACGGTCCAGCCGCTGCCGTTACGGCGCAGGCCGGTGACCTTCTTGCTGTACTTGACCTGCGACTCGGGGGTGTCGGCCAGGTGCTTGAGCAGCTTGTTGGTCAGGGCGCCGAAGTTGACGTCGGTGCCTTTCATCACGCGGGTGGCGGCGATGTGCTGGTCGGCGGGGCGGCCCGGCATCATCAGCGGCATCCACTCGTTCATCAGCGCCTTGTCTTCGGTGTATTCCATCTCGGCGAAGGCGTGGTGAGGCTTGAGCGATTCAAACCGCTTTTTCAGGAACGCGACGCCCTTGTCACCTTCGACGTAGCTCAGGTGCGGGATCGGGTTGATGAAGGCACGCGGGTTCTTGAAGGCGCCCTTTTTGCTCAGGTAGGCCCAGAACTGCCGGGATACCTCGAACTGGGTATTGATGTGCACCGCTTTCTTGATGTCGATGCTGCCGTCGGCGGCCTGCGGCGTGTAGTTCAGCTCACACAGCCCGGCATGGCCGGTCCCGGCGTTGTTCCACGGGTTGGAACTTTCCGCGGCACCCGAATCCATCAACTCGACGACTTCCAGCTTCATCGCCGGGTCGAGTTCCTTGAGCAGTACGGCCAGGGTGGCACTCATGATGCCGGCCCCTACCAGTACTACATCGACTGCTTCGTTCTGCGCCATTAACGCGTCTCCAAAAATCTTCAGCACCAAATTGACAGCATGGCTCCCAGGCTTGGCCGGGATTTCCATGTCCGCTACTTCGCAGGTTTTTCAACTTCCGCGGACACCACCAACCGGGCTTTGCGTTGCCTATGAACGCATTTTACCGCCCGTGCGGCAATTCGACTTATGGTCAAGGTGTCCATCGTGCGCTATGGACCGGCCTTAGTCACCCATCGCAGATGAGTGCTGTTGCCAGCTGTTTGGGGCTTTCAGGGACGCAGTTGCTGCTTTTACACATGCCAGACTGTTCATTGCTCGCCACACTCTCGTGAAGTTGTGAAAACCGTTTTTTCACGCTCTTTTGGAGTCGTGAACCTCAAAAAGGGTGTGCACGATGGCAAACCCGGCAGGTTCAGGCAGAGCAGAGCGCCGAAGGAACGCGGGCACACCAGCTTGGCAAGACCTGTGTGGGCGGCTCTCTGTGGGCGATTCGGGGATGCCGATGCAATGGCATTGGCGGTGCTGCGAGGCCCGATCAGGAGACGTCCTTATAATCGGGGGGAGATTATAACGAGGTCGCGGGCAGAAACGATCTTTATTAACGACTTTTGTTGCGCTTTGCTTCGCCGGCCACGCCGTGGCGGGCTGGCCTGCAGGGGGCAGGCGGCTGAACAGAGCGCTCACCGGCGCAGGTGGGCAGTCTACGCGGTCGATGATGAAACGATTGTGACAGTGGCTGGCCCCGATGGCTGGGGTGGTCCCGGGTGGTTATACTGGCGACCTTTGCTGCTATTCCTGGAGAGATGAGCATGTTGCAACGTTTGTTGTTCGGTTTGATCGCTGTCACCAGCCTGACCCTGGTCGGTTGTGCCCACAGCCCGCAACAACTCAGCCCGCAACCCAAACTCACTGCCCAGCTCGCGCCCGTGGGTCGTGGCCAGCCGGTGGTGGTCAAGGTGGTCGATGGTCGTCCTTCGCAAACCCTGGGTACCCGCGGCGGGCTGTACCCGGAAACCAGCGCCATCACCGTGAACGGCAATGACATCGTGCCCAAGCTGCAGGCCCAGGCCGAGGCAGCGGTGCGCCTGCTGGGCTTCACGCCCACGGCGAACGCCTACAACGCCCCGCAGCTGACCGTGACCCTGGCCGAGCTGAAGTACCAGTCGCCCAAGGAAGGCCTGTACGTGACCGAGGCCACCATCGGCGCCACCTTCCGTGCCGACGTGTCCAATGCCAACCGCCGCTACAGCGGTCGCTACGGCGCCTCGCTGGACCAGCGCTTCGGCATGGCGCCCAACCAGGAAACCAACACCAAGCTGGTGGGTGACGTGCTCAGCGACGCCCTGACCCGCCTGTTCAAGGACCCGACGGTCGGTCAGGTACTGGGCGAGTAAACCCGCTGACGGCAAACGAAAAAGCCCGATGCCTCGTTGCAGGCATCGGGCTTTTTAGTGGGCGTGACCTGCTCAGGCGGCTTCGACGTAGAAGTCCAGCAGGCTGATGCCGGTGCCCTGGTCGACCTCCGGCAGGTCATGGTGGGCATGCCCGCCAAGTGCGCAGTACACCAGCCACTGGCGGTCCTGGACGTTGAACGCCAGGCCGTCGATCAAGGCCTGTTGTTCATCGCTGGGGGCGATCAGATAGAGGCGGTCCTGGTTTTCGGCGTGCAGCATGACAAGCTCCCTGAGTGTTGAAGGGCAATAGAGTGGCTTGTCGGGATGACGAACGTGTGACGGCCGGATTTAATTGTCATCGGTCGCAAAGTACGAGAGAGCCGCTGGCGCTTGGGTAGAATGCGCGGCGTGTCGAGGTCTGGTTTTTTATCGAGGTTGTGCGATGTCGTTGCAAGTGATGTGGGGGCTGCTGGCGGCCCACCCGGCCAAGCTGATCAATGTGCTGGCCTTGTTGATTACCTGCCCTGGCGGGTTGCTGTTGCAAGCGGCGCGGCGTCGTGGCGCGCAGGCGCTGGCGGGGCTGGCGCGTGATGAGGTGATGGTGGAGGGGATGAACCTGCGGGTGAACCGGTTCTACTACATCCTGGGGTTTTCGTGCCTGGCGATGGCGCTGCTGCTGTCGTGGTTCAGTACCTGGATCTGAGGTGAAGCCATCGCGGGTCAAGCCCGCTCCCACATGTTCTGCACTGTACTCAAGGCCAGTGATATCCCTGTGGGAGCGGGCTTGACCCGCGATACGGGCGACGCGCTCTAGAGCGCCAACCCCGCCTTGACGCGGTACTGGTTGCGCACCGGCATCGCATACTGCAGCACCAGGTACGGCTGGTGTTCCACCGGGCAGGCATCCAGGCGCCGTTGCCACTCGGCCTGGGCTCGGGCCAGCTCATCGGCCGGGAACACCTCGGCGGCCCTGGGCACCTGCAACTGCGGGTCGGCATCGGCCCACTGTGCATACGCCAGGTAATGCACCGGGAACAACCGGTAGCCACCCAGTATCTGCCGATCGATTTCCGCCGCCAGTTGCTTGGTGTCTTCGAAGTACTCGCTCACCGGCGGGGCGAAGTTGATGTGCACGCGACCTTTGTAGCCGGTAATGCCCTGGGCGATGCTCACGTCATCCTCGCCAGGCGCCTTGCTGTAGGTGCCGGTGGTGGCGCGGATGTACAGCTCGCGGGCCTTGGCCTGGTCGCACGGGTCGTACTCGTAGCTGATCGACACCGGGCTCAGGTTCAGCGACTGGATCACCGCGCCGAACGGTTCGTCCTTGCGGCTCATGTGGAACATCTTGAGGATCGCCGAATCGGTGCGGTCGTCACCATCCTTGGCGCGGCCCTCGGCCTGGGCGATCCAGATCGAGGCGCAGTCGTTGCGGATCGAGTGGTTGATGTAGGCCGACAGCAGCTGATAGGCCGCCAGCTTTTCGCGCCGCCCGGTGATCGAGCGGTGCACGATGAAGCTCTTGTTCAGGCGCATCATGTCGCTGACGAACGGCTTTTGCAGCAGGTTGTCGCCGATCGCGATGCGCGGGGTCGGCAGGCCGGCGTGGTACACCGCATAGTTGACGAAGGCCGGGTCCATCACGATGTCGCGGTGGTTGGCCAGGAACAGGTAGGCACTGCCGGACTTGAACTGCTCGACACCGGTGTAGGTCACCCCGTCGGTGGCGCGGTCGATGGTGTGGTCGACGTAGTATTCGACCTTGTCCTGCAGGGTCGATACGCAACTGACCCCGGCAAATTCCTTGCGCAGGCGCCGAGCGATCAGCGGCTTGAGCAGCCAGCCGAAGGCCCCGGCCATGCGCGGGAAGCGAAAGTGGGTGAGGATATCCAGAAATGCCGGGTCGCTGAGCAGGCGCGCCAGCACGGCGGGCACCTCGGCGTCGTTGTACGGTCGGATGGCATCGAATTCGCCCATCATGCTCTCTTGTTGGAAACGGCTAGGGTAATAGTAGGGCTGCGGACTGAAAAACGGCTCAGACACCGGCAAGGCCTGTAAATAGACCGGCAATTATACGCACAAGTCACCTGGGAGACTGCGATGGTGGAATCTGCTTTCTATGATTGTCCTTACTGCGGTGAGCAAGTGGAAACCACCGTTGACCTGTCCGGTGGCGACCAGAGCTATATCGAGGACTGCCAGGTCTGTTGCCGGCCGATCGTGTTCGTGCTGCAGGTGCATGGCGAGGAGTGGATGCTGGACGTCAAGCGCGAGGACGAGTGATGCAGCGTATCTACGAGCCGGAAAGTCTGCTGGAGGCCGAGCTTCTGATCGGCATGCTGCGCAGCGAAGGGATCCAGGCGCACCTGAGTGGGCGCGACCTGATGGGCGCCGTGGGCGAGCTGCCGATGCAGGGGCTGCTGGGCCTGGCGGTGCCCGATGCGCAGGCCGAATACGCACGCCAGCTGATCGCCGCGTACAATGGCGCCCAGCCGCTTCCTGGCGACGAGCCGGAGAGCCTTCCGGGAATACTGATTTGCTAGGTTTTGCTCATGTGTGGACGTTACGCCCTGTTTCGCTGGTCTTCGGCGTTTGCCGCGCTGCCCGGGTTCCCGCCTGACCAGCAGGCGCAATGGAACATCTCGCCCGGCGCCTCGGTGCTGATCCAGCGTCAGCGCGAAGGCCAGCTGGAGCTGGCGCGGGCGCGCTGGGGGCTGACCCCGGCGTGGCTGACCGACCTGTCGCGCACCCCGGCCCAGGCGCGCGCCGAGACCCTGGCCGAGCAACCGATGTTTCGCGAAGCGTTTCGCCTGCGCCGTTGCCTGCTGCCGGCCAACGGCTTCTATGAGTGGCGCGGCACCGCGCGCAAGCGGCCTTACTGGCTGACGCCGGGCGAGGGGTCTTCGCTGTTCTTTGCCGGCGTGTGGGAGGCCTACCCGGTGCAGGACCAGGTGTGGCTGAGCACGGCGGTGGTGACCCAGGCCGCAGTCAACCAGCGCCGGCCGCTGATTCTGGATGCGGCAGGGCAGGCCGCGTGGCTGGACCCGCAGACGCCGCTGGTGAAGTTGCAGGAATTGCTCGCTGGCCCGCAGGCCGCCTTGCGCGAGCGGGTGCTGGCGAACCTGGTGAATGATCCGAAGTTGAATGCGCCGGAGTGCCTGACCCCGGCGTAAGTGGGGAGCCCTTCGCCGGCAAGGCTGGCTCCTACAGGCACTGCATGCCCCTGTAGGAGCCGGCCTTGCCGGCGAAGCTTCTGGCTCAGACGCGAAACTGATTGATCAACCGGCGCTGCTGCTCCGCCAGCTTGGTCAGCTCCGCGCTCGCTGTGCTCGACTCGTCCGCCCCACCGGCCACTTCGTTGGCCACCTGACCGATATTGATCACGTTGCGGTTGATGTCCTCGGCCACTGCGCTCTGCTCCTCCGCCGCGCTGGCGATCTGGGTGTTCATGTCGTTGATCACCGACACCGCCCGGGTGATGCTCTCCAGCGCCTGGGCCGCCTGCGCCGCCTGTTGCACGCTGACTTCGGTCTTGCCCTGACTGTCCTCCATTACCTGCACCACATCCCGCGTGCCCTGCTGCAGCTGCTGGATCATCTGCTGGATCTCTTCGGTAGCCTGCTGGGTCTTCTGCGCCAGGTTGCGCACTTCATCGGCCACCACGGCAAACCCGCGTCCCTGTTCACCGGCTCGCGCCGCCTCGATGGCCGCGTTGAGCGCCAGCAGGTTGGTCTGTTCGGCAATTGCACGAATCGCCACCAGGATCGCGTTGATGTTCTCGCTGTCGCGCGCCAGGGCCTGTACCACACCCACCGCACGGCCGATCTCCTCGGCCAGGGCGCTGATCGAGGTGGAGGTGTTGCGCACGATCTCCAGGCCCTGGTTGGCGGCCTGGTCGGCATTGCTGGCCGCTTGCGCTGCATGGGTGGCATTGCGCGCCACGTCCTGGGCGGTCGCGGTCATTTCATGCACCGCAGTGGCCACCAGGTCGATCTCGGCCATCTGCTTGTGCACGCCCTGGTTGGTGCGAATGGCGATGTCGGCGGTGTGCTCGGACGAGTCGCTGACCTTCTGCACCGACACCACCACCTGGCTGATCATTGCCTGCAGCTTGCTCAGGAATGTATTGAAGCCACGGGCGATGGCGCCCAGTTCGTCGGCGCGATCGCTGCTCAGGCGCCGGGTCAGGTCACCTTCGCCCTGGGCGATGTCGTCCAGCATGCCGACCATCTGGCGCAGCGGCCGGGCGATGCCGTGGGCCAGCAGCCAGATCACCAGCAGGCCAAGCCCGGCGATGCCCAGGCCGACCACGATCATGCCGGTGAGGTCGGTGCTGCGCTGGGCACTCATTTCGCGCTGCAGCGCGTCAAGGTCGGCCATCACCGCGCTGACCGGCAGTTGCAGCAGCAAGGTCCAGCGCGAGGCGGTGTTGCCCACGGCAAATGGCACGAACAGCTCGATCTGTCCGCTGGCATGGTCGATTTCGTAGTGCAGCGCCTTGCCCGACAGGTTGCCGAGCACCGCCACTTCATTGGGTTGCAGCACATCGCTGGCTTTTTTGCCGAACGTGCTCGCATCCTTGGTATAGGCCACCACGCGTCCGTTGTTGGACAGCAGCGCCATCTCGCCCGCACCGTCATACAGCTGGGCGTCGGCGGCCTTGAGCATATCCTGGATGAAGTTCAGCGACAGGTCGGCGGCGGCGATGCCCTGGAACTGGCCGTTGACCATGATCGGCTCGACGAACGAGGCCAGCATCACGGTCTTGTTGCCCACCTGGTACGGGGCCGGGTCAATGGCGCAGGCCTTGCCGGTCTCCTTGGAACACAGGTAGTACTCGCTGGTGCGCACGCCCGTGGGCAGCAGGGTACGGTCGTCCACATCCTGGAGTTTGTCGAGGGTCAGGCTACCGTCGTCGTTACGGTACCACCACGGCAGAAAGCGCCCGCTCTGCGGGTTGACGCCCGCCAGCGTGCTGCCTGCATAGCGGGCATCGTCGTGGTCCAGCGCATTGGGCTCCCAGCCCACGTAAACGCCCAGCAACAGCGGGTTGTCCAGGGCGGTCTGCCTGAGCAGGGCGATCATCTGTTCGCGTTCGAGCTTGAGCTGCGGGTTGCCGGCAGCATCCTGCATGCCGATCAGGGCATTGGTGGTGGCCAGGCCGCGGGCGATCAGCAGCGGCGCCTCGAGGCTGCGCTGGATCTGGCTGACCTGGGTCTGGGCCAGGGCCGTCAGGCGTTGCTCGATCACTGCCTCGAACTGTTGCTGGGTGCGGTTGTGCACCAGCGTCTGGGTGCGGGCACCGGAATACACTGCGTATAGCACCAGTGCTGCAACGATGCTCAGCACGATGGCACCGGCCAGCGCGGCCACGGAAAACTGGATCGACTTGAACTTCATGGGAGCTCCGAGCGCAAAGAGGGTCGCCTGTCTGGGCGTTATCGGCGCGCCGGGGGCAAAGCATGAGTGTGGCGATGCAATTCTTCGCGAACGGCTGTAGCGCGTTTATGATGCGCGGCCTAGGATACGCCGCATGTTCGAAGGGAGTGTTTTCATGCGTAGATCAGTTGTTATCGGTGCCCTGAGCGCCAGTGTGCTGCTGGCCGGTTGCCAGGCCGTGAACACCACCAGTGGTGGAGCGGTAGGCGTGGAGCGCAAACAGTACATGTTCAGCATGCTGTCGACCGATGAGGTCAACCAGATGTACGCGCAGTCGTACCAGCAGACCCTGGGCGAGGCATCCACCAAAGGTATGCTCGACAAGACCAGTGCCACCGCCAAGCGGGTGCAGGCCATTGCCGATCGGCTGATCGTGCAGGCGCCGAAGTTCCGCCCCGATGCGGCGCAGTGGAAATGGGAAGTCAACCTGATCAAGAGCGACGAGCTCAATGCCAACTGCGGCCCGGGTGGCAAGATCATTTTCTATACCGGCCTGATCGACAAGCTCAAGCTGACCGACGACGAGATCGCGGCGGTAATGGGCCACGAAATCGCCCACGCCCTGCGCGAGCATGGTCGCGAGGCGATGTCCAAGGCCTATGGTGTTGAGATGGCGCGCCAGGGCGCAGGTGCCCTGTTCGGCCTGGGCCAGGACAGCCTGGCGCTGGCCGACACCGTGGTGCAGTACAGCATGACCTTGCCCAACAGCCGCAGCAACGAGAACGAAGCCGACCTGATCGGCCTGGAGCTGGCGGCGCGTGCGGGCTACAACCCGAATGCGGCGATCAGCCTGTGGAACAAGATGACCGAAGCGTCGGGTGGTTCGCAGCCTGAGTTCATGAGCACTCACCCGGCTTCGAGCAGCCGTATCGCGTCGTTGCAGGCGGCGATTCCCAAGGTGATGCCGTTGTACGAGCAAGCCAGAAAATAGCGCCGTGACCTTCGCCGGCACTGCCGGCTCCTACCTGAACCTGTAGGAGCCGGCCTTGCCGGCGAATGCTTCACACGCTAGCCGGTATCAGCCCACCCACCCGCTGACCTTCATCGCCGAATACACCGCCACCAGCGCCAGCACCACGAATGCCGTGGCCGCCAGGCGACGGATCAGGGTCAACGGCAGCTTCTCGGCGGCAAAATTGCCCGCCAGCACCACCGGTACGTTGGCAATCAGCATGCCCAGGGTGGTGCCGATGATCACCATGATCAGGTGCGGGTACTGCGCCGCCAGCATCACCGTGGCCACCTGCGTCTTATCGCCGATCTCGGCAATGAAGAACGCGATCAGCGTGGTCAGGAACGGGCCGAAGCGCCGCGCCGTACTGGCTTCATCGTCATCCATCTTGTCCGGCACCAGGGTCCACAGGGCCGTGGCGGCAAAGCTTGCGGCCAGGATCCAGTGCAACGTGGCCTCCGAGAAGAAACTGCCGAACCACGCACCCACTGCACCGGCCGCCGCATGGTTGGCCAGGGTCGCGGCAACGATACCGGCGATGATCGGCCAGGGTTTGCGAAAGCGTGCAGCGAGGATGAGCGCGAGCAGTTGCGTCTTGTCGCCGATTTCGGCGAGCGCAACGATGGCGGTGGGGACCAGCAATGATTCCAGCATCAGGATTCCTACGGGGGCGGGTCGACACGGCTATGACACGTACAGCCTTCCCGCCCCGGGTAAGGTGTGCGTGTCATAGGTCTTGTCAAACCCTGGATCCGTCTGTGCGGACCGTGGGTCGTACGCGCCATGGTCTGAGGACCAAGTATGTTGACGCGTACCGGGCGAGCTGGGTGCTCGCGGGAGACTACTCCCCTAGGACGGAGCGGATTCTGCCTAGGCAAAACCGTTTGGGCAAGCGAAGTTTTTAAGTTCGTGTGGCCTGGTAGATCCGAAAGCCTTGTCCCTCGTCGCGAATCAGGCAGTTGCCCAAGGCGCCTTCGATGAGCGGTTGGTACCGCAGGAAGCTGTTGGCCACAAGTCGAAGTTCGCCGCCTTTTTTCAGATGATCGGCCGATTTTTTCAGCAAGGTTTCCGAGGCGTGGTAATTGGTGTGAACCCCGGTGTGAAACGGCGGATTGCTCAGGATCACGTTCAGCTCGCGGGGCGCGGCATCGATGCCGTCACCGGCGATGACCTCCCCCTCCAGGCCATTGGCGGCCAGGGTCAGGCGGCTGCTGGCCACGGCGAAGGCATCCACGTCCAGCAGCGTTACCCGGCTTTGTGGGTAGCGGCGCTTGATCGCCGCGCCGAGTACGCCCGCGCCGCAGCCAAAGTCCAGCACATGGCCCACGGGCAGTTGCTCGAGGTTATCCAGCAGCAGCGCGCTGCCGCGGTCCAGCCGGCCATGGCTGAAGACCCCGGGCAGGCTCACGATCTGCAGCGGGCCTTCGGCCAGTGGCAGTTCGAATCGTTGCGCCAGGCTTTCCAGCGGCTGCGCCTCTGGCGGGGTGTCCACCGTGACCTGCCACAGCTGGCAATGGCGTGCACTGTCGAGCTTGCGCGGCTTGCCGAAGGCGTGCAGCTGCTTGGCCGCACCCTCGATACCCCCGCGCTTTTCACCCACCAGGTACAGCTGGCGCCCACCCAGGCGCGAGGCCAGGGCATTGAGCAGGTAGTTGGCCAGATCGCGGGACTTGGGCAGAAACAGCACGGCGCCGTCGAAAGCCACCGGCGGCACCTCCACGCCATAGTGACTGCGCCCGGCAAATCGCGCCTCGAGCGCGGCCTGGTCGCCGGCGTGCCAGCTCCAGGCGCGGGCATCGGGCAGGCTGCCCAGCAGGTCGTCGGCGGGCAGGCCGGCCAGCAACACGGGGCCTTTGAACAGCTCGGCCTGACGGAGCAACACTTCACTACGCGGGTCCATGGTCGGCGCCCCTCTGCAAAAAGTCGCGAATTCTAGCAGAACTCAGCTGACCACTCGGCGCGGGTTGCCCTGCAGGAAGGCTTCGGCGTTCTCGGCCAGTTGGCCGACGATGCGCTGGCGCGCCTCGACCGCGCCCCAGGCACTGTGCGGGGTGACCACAAGGCGCGGGATATCGCCTGCCAGCAGGGGGTTGCCATTGACCGGAGGCTCCACGCTGAGCACGTCGGTGGCGGCGCCACCCAGGTGCCCGCTGCGCAGTGCGTCGGCCAGCGCCTGCTCGTCGATCAGCCCGCCACGGGCGGTGTTGACCACGAACGCGCCGGGCTTGAGCAGGGCCAGCTCGGCGGCGCCGATCATGTTGCGGGTGCTGTCGTTGAGCGGGCAGTGCAGGGTCAGCGCATCCACCTGCGGCAGCAGCTCGGCCAGGCTCAGGCGATCATCGCGGGCCGGGCGGCCGGGCAACTGGCCGCACAGCACGCGCATGCCGAAAGCTTCGGCCAGGCGCGCCACCGCACCGCCAAGTTCGCCGTGGCCGAGCAGGCCGAGGGTCTTGCCCTCCAGTTCGACGATGGGAAAGTCGAGCAGGCAGAACTGACTGGCCTGGGCCCATTTGCCGTCGGCCACCGCCTGCTGGTAATCGGGCAGGCGAGTGGCCAGCGCCAGCAGCAGGGCCAGGGTGTGCTGCGCCACCGAGGGCGTGCCGTAGCCCTGGCAGTTGCTGACCACGATGCCCTGGGCGCGCGCGGCCTGCAGGTCGACGTTGTTGGTGCCGGTGGCCGACACCAGGATCAGCCTGAGGTCGGGGCAGGCGGCGAGGGCGGCGGCGTCCAGGTGCACCTTGTTGGTGATCGCCACGCTCGCGCCCTGCAGACGCTCGGCCACCTCGTGGGGGGCAGTGGCCGGGTGCAACTGCAGTTCATCGAAGCAGCCGCGCAGGCGGCTCAGGTCGAGGTCGCCCAGGTCCAGGGAGCTGTGGTCGAGGAATACAGCGCGGCGCAAGGTCATGGGGCAGGCTCCTGGGGTGTGGTTTGAGCAGGTAGTGGGGCATTAGAGCCTGCATCGCCGTGGGCGTAAAGCCAGGCATCCGGCTGCACGGGAGGTGACTGTGCCGATTCACTTGTAACTGTATCTTTCAGAACTGCCAGGCAGTGGGTAAGGTACGCCACCCGATCGTTTGCCAGGAGCGTCACCCCATGTACTGGGCAGAATTTCTCACCGTTGCGCTGATCCACCTGCTGGCCGTGGCCAGCCCCGGCCCGGACTTTGCGGTGGTGGTGCGCGAAAGTGTTACCCACGGTCGGCGCGCCGGTACCTGGACCGCCTTCGGCGTGGGCACGGCGATCTTCCTGCATGTGGGCTATTCGCTGCTGGGCATCGGCCTGATCGTGTCGCAGTCGATCATGCTGTTCAACGTGCTCAAGTGGCTGGCTGCGGCCTACCTGGTGTACATCGGCATCAAGGCCCTGCGTGCCCGCCCGGCGCCTGCCGGCAGCGAGAGCGTGCAGGTCTCGACCGTGGCGCGCACCCCGCGTGCCGCCTTTGTGGCAGGGTTCATGACCAACGGCCTGAACCCCAAGGCCACGCTGTTCTTCCTGTCGCTGTTCACGGTGGTGATCAACCCGCACACGCCGCTGCTGATACAGGCCGGCTACGGGGCCTACCTGGCACTGGCCACCGGCCTGTGGTTCTGCCTGGTGGCCCTGCTGTTCAGCCACGCCCGCGTGCGCTCCGGGTTTGCGCGCATGGGCCACTGGTTCGATCGCGGCATGGGCGCGGTGCTGGTGGCGCTGGGTATCAAGATCGCCTTCACCGAGATGCACTGAGGCGGTTGATGGCCATTGGCCTGTCATCCCTGCGGGCGCGCAAATCATTCCTTTGGCTGATTTGAGCGCCCCCGTCCCGTTCTAGAGTAAGCGCCGTATTGCCATGCCTGCGTACTCGAAAAAGGGACTCCCATGCTGCAAACCAGGATTATCGCCCCCGCTGCGGGCGCTTACGAATACCCGCTGCTGATCAAGCGCCTGCTGATGTCGGGCAGCCGCTACGAGAAAACCCGCGAGATCGTGTACCGCGATCAGCTGCGCTACAACTACCTGACCCTGAGCGAGCGCATCGCGCGCCTGGCCAACGTGCTCACCGCAGCCGGGGTCAAGGCCGGCGACACCGTGGCGGTGATGGACTGGGACAGCCATCGCTACCTGGAGTGCATGTTCGCCATCCCGATGATCGGCGCGGTGGCCCACACCATCAACGTGCGCCTGTCGCCCGAGCAGATCCTCTACACCATGAACCACGCCGAAGACCGCTTCGTGCTGGTCAACAGCGATTTCATCGGGCTGTATCAGTCCATCGCGCCGCAACTGACCACGGTCGAGAAGACCCTGCTGCTCACTGACGGCCCCGACAAGCATGCCGAACTGCCGAACCTGGTGGGCGAGTACGAGCACCTGCTGGCGGGCGCGGCCACCACCTACGACTTCCCCGACTTCGACGAGAACTCGGTGGCCACCACCTTCTACACCACCGGTACCACCGGCAACCCCAAGGGCGTGTATTTCACCCACCGCCAGCTGGTGCTGCACACCCTGGGCGTGGCTACCGTGACCGGCAGCATCGACAGCATCCGCCTGCTGGGCACCGATGATGTGTACATGCCCATCACCCCGATGTTCCACGTGCACGCCTGGGGCATCCCCTACGTGGCCACCATGCTCGGGCTCAAGCAGGTCTACCCGGGGCGCTACGAGCCGGAGATGCTGTGTCAGCTGTGGCGGGACGAAAAGGTCACCTTCTCGCACTGCGTACCGACCATCCTGCAGATGCTGCTCAACGCCAAGGGCGCGCAGGGCCAGGATTTCGGCGGCTGGAAGATCATCATTGGCGGCAGCTCGCTCAACCGCGCCCTGTATGAGTCGGCCAAGGCCCAGGGCATCCAGCTCACGGCGGCCTATGGCATGTCGGAAACCTGCCCGCTGGTGGCCTGTGCCCACCTCAACGAAGAGCTGCTGGCCGGCAGCGACGACGAATGCATCAGCTACCGCATCAAGGCCGGCGTGCCGGTGCCGCTGGTGGAGGCCGCGGTGATGGATGCCGAAGGCGGCTTCCTGCCGGCTGACGGCGAGTCCCAGGGCGAACTGGTGCTACGCGCGCCGTGGCTGAGCATGGGGTATTTCCGCGAACCGGAGAAAGGCGCCGAGCTGTGGCAGGGCGGCTGGCTGCACACCGGGGATGTGGCGACCATCGACAGCATGGGCGTGGTCGATATCCGCGATCGCATCAAGGACGTGATCAAGACCGGCGGGGAGTGGGTGTCGTCGCTGGCCCTCGAAGACCTCGTCAGCCGCCACCCCTCGGTGCGCGAAGTGGCGGTGGTGGGTGTACCCGATCCGCAGTGGGGCGAGCGTCCGTTTGCCCTGCTGGTGGTGCGTGACGGCACCAGCATCGACGCCCGCGAGCTCAAGGAGCACCTCAAGCCCTACGTGGAGCTGGGCATGATCAACAAGTGGGCAATCCCCAGCCAGATCGCCCTTGTTACCGAAATTCCCAAGACCAGCGTGGGCAAGCTGGACAAGAAGCGCATCCGCGTCGACATCAGCCACTGGCAGGCCAGCAACAGCGCATTTCTGTCCACCCTCTGAAGGCGGGCCGGTCGCGCCCTGGCGGGTGCGACCCTTGCGCCAGACACCTGCGCGCCTTGTCAAAGCGAAAAAATAGGCCATCCTTGCCGCTGCCCGCGCAGTTGGCGAGCGAATCAGCTCTTTGGGTGTAGTACCAACGTGCAAATCACACTTTAGAGGGATCAAGCACAGGTACCTGCTGGCTATAGTCGGGTCAGGGGATTTTTAGGGACGGGGGCCCGCGCAAATGACTGCGCACTGCCACGTTGGTCGACCAGCAGGCGTATTCACGTCGGTCGTTCGATGCGTTTCTCAAAGGACTCACTGCCATAAAAATAAAGTACATGGAGTAGCGTCGATGACATCAGTAAATCTGTTCTGGCGCCGGGCGAAATTGCCATTGGCCGTCAGCCTCGCTTCTACGCTCGCCGGCCCTGCATTCGGCGTCAGTTTCAACATCGGTGAAATCGAAGGTCAGTTCGACTCGTCGCTGTCCGTGGGGGCCAGCTGGTCGACGGCCAAGCCGAACCAGAACCTGATCGGCGTCAACAACGGCGGCAAGGGTCTGTCGCAGACCTCCGACGACGGCCACCTGAACTTCAAGCGCGGCGAGACCTTCTCGAAGATCTTCAAGGGCATCCACGACCTGGAGCTCAAGTACGGCGACACCGGCGTGTTCGTGCGTGGCAAGTACTGGTACGACTTCGAACTCAAGGACGAACACCGCCAGTTCAAGGACATCAGCGACTCCAACCGCAAAGAGGGCGCCAAGTCGTCCGGTGCCGAGCTGCTCGACGCCTTCGTCTACCACAACTACTCGATTGGCGAACTGCCGGGTTCGGTGCGTTTCGGCAAGCAGGTGGTGAGCTGGGGTGAAAGTACCTTCATCGGTGGTGGCATCAACTCGATCAACCCCATCGACGTTTCCGCGTTCCGCCGCCCGGGTGCCGAGATCAAGGAAGGCCTGATCCCGGTCAACATGTTCTACATCTCCCAGAGCCTGACCGACAACCTGTCGGCCGAAGCCTTCTACCAGCTGGAATGGGACCAGACCGTCGTCGACAACTGCGGCACCTTCTTCTCCCAGCCGGACATCATCGCCGACGGTTGCACCGACAACCTGCGCGTATTGTCCAGCAGCCGCACCATGACCCCGGCACAGATCGCCGGCCTGGCCAACTTCGGCGTGGACGTGAACGAGGAAGGCATCAAGGTGGCGCGCGGCCCCGACCGCGATGCCCGTGACAGCGGCCAGTTCGGTGTTGCCCTGCGCTACATGTTCGAACCGCTCAATACCGAGTTCGGCGCCTACGCCATGAACTACCACAGCCGTGCGCCGATCTTCAGCGCCACGGGGGCTTCTGCACAGGCCTACGCCATTGCCGGCATGGTCGACCCGCGCACCGGCGCCGCCATCGTGGCGGGCAACTCCAAGTACTTCGTCGAGTATCCCGAAGACATCCGCCTGTACGGCCTGAGCTTCTCCACCACCCTGCCTACCGGCACCGCGTGGAGCGGTGAAATCAGCTACCGGCCGAACGCACCGGTGCAGCTGAACACCACCGACATCCTGTACGCCGGGGTCACCCAGCTGGGCGGCACGTTCGGCAATGCCTCGCTGCTCAAGGGCCAGGCCGATACCGACCTGCACGGCTACAAACGCAAGGAAATCACCCAGTTCCAGACCACCCTGACGCACTTCTTCGACCAGGTGATGGGCGCCAGCCGCATGACCGTGGTAGGTGAAGTGGGCGTGACCCACGTGGGCGGCCTGGAAAGCGCCGACAAGCTGCGCTACGGCCGCGATCCGGTGTATGGCCCTGGCCCGCTGCCGGATACCTTCGGCCTCAATACCTGCACGGACATCCTCAACGCCGGCACCATCGGTGGCGCCGCGCCTGGCGGTGGTTCCTCCGCCAACCGCAGCCGCAAGTGCGAAAAGGACGGCTACACCACCAGCACCTCGTGGGGCTACCGTGGCCGCGTGATCTGGGACTACAACGATGTGTTCGCCGGGGTCAACCTCAAGCCGAGCGTGGCCTGGTCGCATGACGTGTCCGGCTACTCGCCAGGCCCGGGCGGCAACTTTGAGGAAGGGCGCAAGGCGGTCAGCCTGGGCCTGGACGCCGAATACCAGAACACCTACACCGCGAGCCTGTCGTACACCAACTTCTTCGATGGCAAGTACACCACCGTGGATGACCGCGACTTCATCGCCCTCAGCTTCGGCGTGAACTTCTAAGCACTGATCCGGGAAGACCAAGATCATGAAAGCAACCAAGAGTCTGTTGAAAATCGGTGTGCTGAGCCTGTCGCTGCTCGCCACCGGCGTGATGGCGGCGGTGTCCGCCGACGAAGCCGCCAAGCTGGGCACCAGCCTGACCCCGATGGGCGCCGAGAAGGCCGGCAATGCCGACGGTTCGATCACTGCCTGGCAGCCCCTGAGCACCACGGCCGGTTCGGTCGATGCCAAGGGCTTCCTGTCCGACCCGTACGGCAACGACAAGCCCAAGTTCACCATCACCGCGCAGAACGTCGACCAGTACAAGGACAAGCTGTCCCCTGGCCAGTTGGCCATGTTCAAGCGCTATCCGGACACCTTCAAGCTGCCGGTGTACCCGACCCAGCGTGGCTCCACGGTGCCGGACTCGGTGTTCGCCGCCATCAAGAAGAACGCCACCACCACCAACCTGGTAGCTGGCGGCAACGGGCTGGAGAACTTCCAGATCGCGATCCCGTTCCCGATCCCGAAAAGCGGTGTGGAGGTGATCTGGAACCACATCACCCGCTACCGTGGCGGTGGCGTCACGCGTGTGGTGAACCAGGCCACGCCGCAGCAGAACGGCAGCTACAGCATGGTGAAGCTCGAGGAACAGTTCATGTTCCGCGATCGCCTGAAGGATTTCGATCCGGCCAACCCTGGCAACGTGCTGTTCTACTTCAAGCAGAAAGTGACCGCCCCGCCGCGCCTGGCCGGTACCGTGCTGCTGGTTCACGAGACCCTCGACCAGGTCAAGGAGCCGCGCAAGGCCTGGATGTACAACGCTGGCCAGCGCCGCGTGCGCCAGGCCCCGCAAGTGTCGTATGACGGCCCGGGTACCGCCGCTGACGGCCTGCGTACCTCCGACAACCTGGACATGTTCAACGGTGCGCCGGACCGCTACGACTGGAAGCTGGAAGGCAAGAAGGAGATGTACATTGCCTCCAACAGCTACAAGCTCGATTCGACGAGCCTCAAGTATGCCGACATCATCAAGCCGGGGCATATCAACCAGGACCTGACCCGTTACGAGCTGCGTCGCGTGTGGCATGTGGTGGGCACCCTGAAACCGGGCCAGCGGCACATCTATGCCAAGCGTGACTTCTACATCGACGAAGACACCTGGCAAGCGGCCGTGATCGACCAGTACGACGGCCGCGGCCAGCTGTGGCGGGTATCCGAGGCACATGCCCAGGATTACTACAACAAGCAGGTGCCGTGGTACACCCTGGAAGCCATCTACGACCTGCAGTCGGGCCGTTACCTGGCGCTGGGCATGAAGAACGAAGAGCAGAAGGCCTACAACTTCGACTTCACTGCCAGCAAGGCCGACTTCCAGCCGGCAGCGCTGCGCCAGGATGGTGTGCGCTGAGTTAGAACCTCCTCCGTGTGATCCCCAGAACGCCCCGGCTTGACCGGGGCGTTTCTGTGTGTGGCCCGACAACAGGCCGTGAGGGGCAATGCGGGATGAATTGCGCGCAATGCTGCGCTTCGTGAGTTTTTGTCGCTTTTTGTTGTAGTCTTTTTTCCGACCTCTGCGCCAATCATCTTCAAATGTGCCGTTTAAAGCGCTAGTCTCGGCGGGTCTGTTCTGCCGAAGACTTCCAACTAAAACGAGCCGGCCATGACTGATCTGTCGCGTATGCAAGGGTTCGCCAGCCAGGCCATCAGCGCTGTGGAGGGCCGCTTCTACCGTCCACCACTGCCCGAGGGGCACGTGCCGCGCCCGCGGCTATGCCAGCGCCTGCACGCCGGCCTGAGCGGTCGACTGCTGCTGGTTTCGGCGCCCGCCGGTTTCGGCAAGAGCTCGCTGGCCGTGGAGTTCTGCCAGAGCCTGCCCGCCTCGTGGGGCAGCCTGTGGCTGGGGCTGAGCCAGCGCGACAGCGACCCCGGGCGCTTTCTGGAGCGCCTGCTCGAAGGGCTGCAGCAGTTCTGCCCGGACCTGGGCAACCAGGCCCTGGGCCTGCTCAAGATGCGCCAGCGGCACCAGCCTTTTGCCTTCGAGGAGTGGCTCGATAGCCTGCTCGACGAACTGGCCCTGCACCTGCACCCGCAGAACCCGCTGCTGCTGGTGCTCGATGACTACCATCTGGCCCAGGGCCCGGTGCTCGACCGCTGCCTGCAGTTCTTCCTCAATCATTTGCCGCCTGGCCTGGTGCTGCTGGTCACCAGCCGCCAGCGTCCCGACTGGCACCTGGCGCGCCTGCGCCTGTCGCAGCAGTTGCTCGAACTCACCGAACAGGACCTGCGCCTGAGCCCCGAGGAATCCCTGGCCGTGCTCGACCAGCACCCCACCACGCTGCGTGGCCAGGCCCTGGACAACCTGATTCAACGCAGCGATGGCTGGGTCGCCGGCCTGCGCTTCTGGCTGCTGGCCGCCTCCGAGGCGGGGGTCGACAGCGCCTTGCCCCACGCCCTGCATGGCGGCGAGGGGCTGATACGCGACTACCTGCTCGAAGAAGTCATCGACTGCCTGCCGCCCGAGGTGCAGGCGTTTCTCTACGACACCGCCTGCCAGGAGCGTTTTTGCGCCGACCTGTGCGATGCCCTGCGCGAAAGCCACGACAGCGCGCAGATACTGCGTTACCTGAAGGCACACCAGGTGTTTCTGGTACCGCTGGACGAGCAGGGTCAATGGCTGCGTTATCACCACCTGTTCTCCGACCTGCTGCGCACCCGCCAGGCCAGCCAGCCGCTGGCCAGCCTGCACCTGCGCGCGTGCCGCTGGTTCCACGCCCAGGGCCTGCTCGACGAGGCGGTGGAGCAGGCCCTGCGCGCCGGTCACCTGGACGTGGCGGCCAACCTGGTGCAGAACCTGTCCGAAGAGCAACTGCTGGCCGAACAGAACGTCGGCATGCTGCTGCGCTGGAAGATGGACCTGCCCGACAGCCTGCTGATCAGCACCCCGCGCCTGATCGTGCTGTACAGCTGGGCGCTGGGGCTGGCCTGCCAGCTGGATGCGGCCGAGGAACTGGTCAGCCACCTCAGCCGGTTCCTGCCGGCGCCTTCGGCCACGGCGCAGAAGTCCATGCTGGCGCAATGGCTGGCCCTGAGCGGAATCATCGCCCGCGGTCGCGGCGACCGTCTGAAAACTCGCTCGTACTGCCAGCAGGCGCTGCGCAGCCTGCCCACCAAGCGCTACGGCCAGCGCCTGATGTGCCTGTCCACCTTGTCCAACCTGGCCATCGCCGAGGGCGATTTCTGGCACGCCCGTGGCTGGAACCGCGAGGCGCTGGAGCTGGCACGGCGGGTCGGCAACCCGTTGTTCGAGGCCCTGGCCCACTACGATCGCGCGCGGGTGCTGCATGCCCGTGGCGAGGTCCTGCGTTCGATGGAGGAGGTGCGCCACGGCCTGCAACGCCTGCAAGGGCTGTCGGCCCAGCGCCTGTACGCGGCGCGTGCGCGCCTGGCGCTGTACGAAGGCTACCTGCTGGTCGCCGGGCTGCAGCCGCAGGAAGGGCGTGCGCGCTTGCGTGCCGGGCTGGTGGAAGCGCGTGCCTGTCGCGACATCAGCGTACTGATCGGGCATTGCGTGCTGGCCACCCTGGACGGGCGCGAGGGGCGTTTTACCGAGGCCTTCTGCGAGCTGGCCGAGGCCGAGCGCCTGATGCATATCTGGGACGTGCCGCCGGTGTTCTACCTGGCCATGATCACCCTGGTCAAATGCGAGCTGTGGCTGGCCCAGGGGCGCATGGACCTGGCCGAATCCTGGCTGCTGCGCCTGGGCCAGACCTACGGTGGCGAACGTGCCGCCGCCGCACCGGAGTTCCATCCGCTGCTGCCTTTGCACATCGAACTGCAGCAGGCCCTGCTGGAACAGGCCCAGGGGCGTACCGCACAGGCCGCACAACGCCTGCAGGCGCTGACCGAGCACGGGCGCAGCAATGGCGGCCAGCTGCTCGGCACCACCGCGGTGTGTCAGCATATCGGCCTGTTGCTGGCGAGCGGTGCTGCAGAGGCGGCCGTGGTGTTGCTGCCCCAGGCCCTGGAGGCCGCGCAGGGGGGCGTGCTGCAACCCTTCCAGCGGCTGCTGGAAGATCACCCCGAGTGGATACGCGAGCAGTTGCTGGCCCAGCCGGCGGGGCCGGTGCAGGCGCGCCTGCTGTCGCTGTTGCCGGTGGTTGATACCTCGCCGGCCCCCGGGGCGGGCACCGAGGCCCTGAGTGCGCGAGAGATGTCGGTGCTCAAGCTGATCGCGCTGGGGTGTTCCAACCAGCAGATCAGCGAGCAACTGTTCATTTCGTTGCACACCGTCAAGACCCACGCCAGCCACATCAACAGCAAGCTCGGCGTCGAGCGCCGCACCCAGGCGGTCGCCCGGGCCAAGGCGCTGGGCCTGTTGTAGCACGGCAGTCGGCCAAGTATGATGGCATCGCGCCATCACACTTGGCGCGTTGGCTTCGTGCCGCATGCTTGCGGCGCCTCAAGCAAAGTGCACGTGCTGCCGATAGCCTTTCCGAGGCCTGCAGCCGTTGACGTTGCTTGCCAAGCAGCATGCGCTGGCGATGATCGTCGCGCTGCTTGCGTCCTGAAGCCGAGCCTGTCCCTGTAGGCGCCTTGGCGCCGCTCTTCTTTCTTCCAAGTCAGGTTTTGTGGATGTTGGTGTATAGCCAAAAAAGTTTTCTGATCGTCGATGACTTCACCGACTTCCGCACGTCCGTGCGTTCGATGTTGCGGGAAATGGGTATCCGCGACGTCGATACCGCCGAGAGCGGCGAGACGGCGATTCGCATGTGCGGGCAGAAGCGCTATGACTTCATCCTGCACGACTTCCACCTGGGCGACGGCAAGAAGAACGGCCAGCAGGTGCTGGAAGACCTGATGATCGACAAGCTGATCAGCCACGAGGCGATCTTTGTCATGGTGACGGCCGAGAGCAGCCAGGCGGTGGTGCTCAGTGCCCTGGAGCACGAGCCGGATGCCTACCTGACCAAGCCCTTCAACCGCCTGGGGCTGACCCAGCGCCTGGACAAGCTGGTACAGCGCAAGACCCTGCTCAAGCCTATCTTGCAGGCGCTGGACCGTGGCCGACCGGCCGAAGTGCTGCTGGCCTGCGACAACCTGTGCAAGCAGGACCCGCGCTTTGCGCCGCTGTGCCTGCGCTACCGTGCCGACGCCCTGGGCGCCCTCAACCGGCATGAAGAGCTGGAGCGCTTTCTCAAGGCGATCCTGGCCAACCGCCCTACGCCGTGGGCGTACGCGGCGCTGGGCAAGCTGCTGTTCAAGCGCGGCCAGGCCGTCCAGGCCAAGGAAATCTACGAACAGGCGATCAAGGCGTTTTCGATGATGCCCGGCCTGTACGACGGCTTGGCCGACGTGCTGGCTGCCGCAGGTGAAACCCGCCGTGCCCAGTCGGTGCTCGAAGAGGCCGTACGCCTGTCGCCGCTGGCGGTCCGCCGGCAGATGCAACTGGGCAAGCTGGCCCTGGGCAACGCCGACTTCGACACCTCGTCGCGGGCCTATCGCCAGGCCGTGAGCCAGGGCCAGAATTCGCGTTTCAAAGACCCTGAAAGCAACCTGGGCCTGGCCCAGGCGCTGATCCAGAAGAACGTGGGCAACGGCCTGGATGCACGCACACGCGTGGAGCTGAATCAGGTGCTGGGCGATGTGGCCAAGGAGTACACCGACGACCAGGGCCTGCAGGTACGTGCGCGCTTGATCAAGGCCACCGGCCTGGCGCAGGCGGGCGATGCCGAGACGGCCGCCAAGCTCACCGAGGCGGCGGTTGCGCGGCTGGAGAACATGGACCAGTTCTTCTCGGCCGAAACCGCCCTGGCAGTGGCTGCGCAGTTGCAGCAACTGGGCCAGGAGGCGGCGGGCACGGCCATCCTCAAGAACTGCGTGGAAGTCTACGGTGACGACGCGAGCGTGATGCAGAGCATCGCCAAGCTGACCGACGATCCGACGATTCTGGGCGCCGGCAACGAAGCCGTCGACCTCAACCGCCAGGGCGTGCGCAGCTATCAGGCCGGCAAGGTCGGCGAGGCGCTGGAGCAGTTCCGGCGCGCGCTGGCGTTGCAGCCCAAGAACATCAGCATTGCACTGAACACTGCCCAGGCGCTGCTGCGCATGGCCGGGGAAAACCCCTCGAGCGCCGCGCTGGAGGAATGCCGCGCGTGCCTGGCCAAGGTGGCGGGCATTCCCAATACCGATCCGCGCTACGAGCGCTATCGAAAACTGCGTATCCGGGCGGTGGGCTCATGAGCAACGATTCCCAGGGGCTGGATTTTTCCACGGTGATCGCCTCCACCGTACACGACATGAAGAACTCCCTGGCGATGCTGATGCAGGCGCACAGCCAGTGGCTGTCGCGCCTGCCGGCCGCCCAGGCGCAAGGCCCGGAGCAGGCGGTGGTGGAGCACGAGTTCGCGCACCTCAACGGCATGCTCGTGCAGCTGCTGGGGTTGTACAAACTCGGGGTCAATCAGTTGCCCATGTGCCCCGACTACCATGACCTGGACGACTTCATCGGCGGCCTGCTGGCCTCCAATCAGCCGATCATCGACAGCCGCGAGATCATTGCGCGCTACGAGATCGATGCCTTCAACCCGCTGGGCTTCTTCGACCGCGAGCTGGTCGGTTCGGTGATCTCCAACGTGATCAACAACGCCATCCGCTATGCCGGGCACGCCTTGCTGGTCACGGTGACCGAGCAGGGCGAACAACTGGTGCTGAGCATCAATGACGACGGCCCGGGTTATCCACAGGGCATGATCGACCGTCAGGCCGACTACGTGCAGGGCATCAACCTGCACACCGGCAGCACCGGGTTGGGCCTGTACTTCGCTGAACGCATTGCTGCGCTGCACGAGCGCAACGGTGTGCGCGGGCGCATCGAGATCGCCAATGGCGGTGCCCTGGGCGGCGGCCTGTTCCAGCTGTACCTGCCCTGAGCCAGCCGCCGGTCGGCCAGGGCGTTGCACCAAAGTCTACAAATTAAACGGTTAGTACATAAAATCCCGTAACATAGGCCACCTGCATTTCTTGTGTCCCGGTTCGCGCCTTCGTCGCTGACCGGGTGGTGATCTATTGTCTTTCGGGAGGGCCGTTTGAGCCTCTTTTCGCGTTTTCCGTTCAGCCCCCTCGCGTTTGCCGTGGGCCTTTCTTCCAGCCTGCTGGCGTGTGCGGTGCAGGCCGATGCATTCGACAACCTTGTCGACAGCCCGACCCTGACCGGCGACTGGGGCGGCAGCCGCTCACGCCTGGAGGCGAGCGGCGTCAAGCTCACCGGCGAATATGTGTCGGAAACCATGGGCCTGGTCAGCGGTGGCCTCAAGCACGGTGCGCGCTATGCGCAGCAGGTCCGCCTGGGCGCGACCTTCGACCTCGAGACATTGCTGGGCGAGGCGGATGCAGGCACGGTCCAGCTGACGATCAATGACCGGCGCGGCAACAGCGCCTCGCAAGACCTGGTGGGCAACCGGCTGCCGGTGCAGGAGATCTATGGCGGGCTGTACACGCGCCTGAGCGAACTGAGCTATGCGCGCAGCCTGTTCACCGACGACCTGAACGTCAAGCTCGGCTGGATGGCCATGGGCAATGACTTCGGCGGCATGGGCATCCTCACCAACTTCGTCAACGCAGGTTTCTGCGCGCACCCGCTGAGCATGTCCGGTGGCAGTGGCTGGGGCAACTACCCCACGGCGCACTGGGGCATGGAACTGAAATACCGCATCAGCCCCGAGTGGACGGTGCAGACCGCCTGGTTCAACGTGAACCCCGAGACCAACAGCGCCTCGTCCAAGGCCTTCGACCTGACCTCCAGCGGCACCACCGGGGCCATCCTGCCGGTGGAGCTGATTTACAACAACCTGGCTACCTATGATGGGCAGTACAAGTTCGGCTGGTATTACGACACCTCCGACACTGCGCGCATCGGCCAGCCCGACAGCAAGGCGGCGGGGCGTCACGGTGCCTATGTCCTGGTCGATCAGATGGTATGGCGTTCGGATTCGACCCGGGGGCGCAGCGTACGCCTGTTCGCGCAGGCCACCGACACCGACACGGCCACTTCGCCGTTCTCGCACTGGTACGCGGCCGGAGCGGTGCTGAGCCGACCGTTCGCTTCGCGCGAGCATGACAACGTGGGGTTGGCATACGGCCGTGCGGTGTTCAACTCGCGCAGCCGCGATGTCCAGATCGCCAACCTGGAGCGCGGTGGCGACCTGGCCCAGGCGCAGAGTGTCAGCAACCTGGACATGGGCGAGCAGTTGGTGGAACTGAGCTACACCGCCCAGGTAACCCGCTGGCTGACGGTGCGCCCGAGCGTGCAGTACGTGATGGAGCCGGGTGCATTTTCCGGCAAGGACACCCAGGACGCGTTGCTGGCCGGCGTACAGGTGAAGGTGCAGTTCTGATGGAGTGAGCGCGATGCGCTTGTTCGCCGGGAGGCTGACCCCTGCACAGGACTGTAGGAGCCAGCCTTGCTGGCGAAGAGGGGTGCATGACATCATCCCGCGCCCAGATCGCCCAGGATGGCCTGCCTTCATGCTTCGCACTTCACTGCTTGCCCTAGCTCTGTTCTCCTTCCCGGTTTTCACCTACGCCGCCCCTGCGGCCTCGGACAAGAGTTGCAGCGGTGACGATTATGTCTGCCCCGACTGGATGCCGACCCAGGGCCAGGTGCAAGATGCCATGGCTGACTTCACCCGCAAGCTTCACGCCAGTGGCCGGATGACGTCGCCGATCAAGGTGCTGGGCCGCATAGAAGTCTCCACTGTCTCTTGCGCATCGATGGGCCCGGACCGCGATTCGAACTTCATCTGCGGTGCCGAAGTACGCCTGCTCGGCGACGGCGGGCAGACCCACCACGTGCAATCGTCCTACACCATGCGGCTTTCCGAGTCGAACCGGTTCAGCGTCTACTCGCAGGGCGAATGGGTTGAGTTGTGACGCGAATCGTGGCTGACTGCGCGCTCTTTTTCATCGAGCCCCTGCCGTAGCCATGAGTGAACTCACCGTCGAACTGATCCCGACCGGCCCTGAACACATCGAGCTGATCCGCAACCTCTACCAGTTCTATGCCTACGAGTCCTCGGACTGGGAGCAGGAAGACGTCGAGGTGGACGGCCGTTTCTACATCCACGACGAACACCTAGCCCGCTACTGGCAGGAGCCGCAGTGGAGCGCCAACCTGATCCTGGTCGATGGCTACATCGCCGGCTTCCTGCTGGTCGAGCGCAGCGAACTGGCAGGGCTGGACGCACAGGAGCTGGCCGACCTGTTCATTCTCAAGCGCTACCGGCGCAAGGGCATCGGCCAGGCATTGGCTACCCAGGTGCTGATGAGTGGGGAAGGGGACTGGCTGGTGCGCTTCTATGACCAGGATGAAACCTCACAGGCGTTCTGGCGCAGCGTGCTCGACAACCTGCCACGGCCGGTGCAGGCCATCGAACTGGATGACGAGGGCGAGTTGCTGAGCTTTTTGATTACGCGGGCGGTCATGCATTGAAAGGGCCGGCTACCAGCGGCAAGCCTCACCAGACTTCATGGGGCTGGGCCCTGTAGTTTTTTTCGATGCGCTCGACCAGCAAGGGCGCGCTGATTAATCCTCGGGTGGGGTACTTCTGCTCTTGCGAGCTGAATGCCCTGTCCGGTCGATACTCTTCGTCACCGTCCCACAGCCAGAGCGAGCCACCCGGCCCACCCGCCCTTGTGCGGAATGTCAGAGATCCATACCGCCGTGCATTGACAATTATTCCAGCGATGAGAGCTGGCCCGACTGCTTTCGACCAAACTCGAAGAGCTGTTTGGTCAGCAGCAGGAAACCACTGTGCGTAAGCGTGGCCCAAGACCTGTTCCACTTGGAAGGTTTGACGCTGAGCTTAAGCCACTAGTAGCTAGATCATCTACCTTTCTGGCAGCGCCACCAGTTGCTTTTGCACCGTTAAATCACCTAGATTTCACGGCCTTCTCTTTTATGTAGTCCTCCAAATAACTTTCTAAGGGCTTTGCTGTTCCAAGAACATGAAGCGCACCAGACTGCGTAGTATTTTGAAATTACTGAGATTTGCTGGCTTCCCGGTCTGCCCATCAAGGAATCTAACAACACCATTCTGATTAAACACATTGAAAACATGCCCTGGCTGACCCAGCCCATAAGAACCAAACACAACTCCCCGAGCGCCATTTCCGGAGCTTGCCATTTGCTGCGCAATATTGTCAGGCGCCGTTATAGGGCCAAATTTAGAGCCAAATTGTTTTTGAAACACACTCAGCGGGACACCTTTCGCCTGGCCTTGCAGGCGCAAAACAAACCATACTTGGTCGGTTTTTTGATGGACTATGTAGAGTTAGTATTGATTAACGTGCCGCCATCTTTACCAAGGCCATCGTAATCGATCAGTGTTTGCTCAACTGCCCGAGCGTCAGCACGAGAAATATTCTCAAGCCCTCTGATTTCGGAAACCACTATACCTTTTTGTCTGAGGTGAGCTTGACTGCGTTTAACTATGTCGTCGGTTTCCAACGTAACGAGTCACGCCATCAATAACGCAGTTATAAACACAGGCCTTTCCGCCTATAGAGGCAACCTCACCTGCGCCTTTTGCACCGAAGGACTAATTCTACTTAATAGAAATTTCTTTTAATTCCTCGATAAGTCGATCCCCCTCCTCACTTTGCGACTCCAAACTAATCATCACAGGAAAGTCTTCATAAACCAATCGCAGGAGCCGGTCTTTTATAATCACCCCCCACACTCTAGTATCAACAGAATCACTTCTGCTAATAATCTTTCCAGAAAATAACTTAACGAATTCTTCGGCATAATTAGGGAAGCCTTCCCAGCCCACATCAGAAGTCAGCTCCGCATACAGTCTCCCAGACCTCATGCGGCCAAGAGAAAACACTTTTTCATCAATAAATTTTTTCATTGAAAAAGATCTCCACCACCAGCTCGCGTAGAGCTCTCAATTATCTGATCAAAAGTTTTTCCCTTTTTAACTAAATCATCAAATGCAGGGCCGATCTTGTTACCATATCGCTCTAAATTTCTTGCATCGATTACGTCAAGCATATCCGGAGGCGTATACTCCCTATACTTTACTTTCAACTCGTTTCTTGCGCCATATGCATATTTTGCGACTTCTTCTGCGCTAGCGCCGCCGGCACGCATTTTGTCCACAGCACCTTGCAAGTCGTAAACATCTTTAACATAGTTTTGTCGGACAGGTGGGAGATACCCGAAGTCTCCGTCAGCTTTAGATATAGCGTTGTCCCAAGCAGGAGTACCTTTTGCACCCCCCACCGAATGCGCATAAGGCATCCCTGCCTCCGCATCCGTTATACCACTTGTCGAATTCGGATTCTTTCCAGGTGGCCCATTTTTACCACCAGCGTTGTCAGCCAGGCTCGACGCCTTCCAAGCCGTCTCCCGCTCCCCAAGCGCTTTCGCAACCTGCCCCAGCTTCCCTGCCTTGTTGATCACCGCAAAGCTCAGGGCGAACTCGGTCTCCCACTGCATTTCCACCCGCAGGGCAGCCTGTTCCTGGCCTTGCAGGCGCAAAACAAATGCCTGGACTTTCGCGTCCTGCTTGGCGCTCTCAAAGGCTTGTGCGACTTCGTACGGATTGCTGGCCTTCTGAATCAGTCCGTTGGTGATACGAGAACTGGTGCCACTAAAGTCCGTGACCAGCCCTTCACCCAAGCCGTAGATGTTTTTGGCTGACTCGGCCACTGCCGCCGCAATGCCTTGCCCTACGCCAATCCCACCACCCAGCAGATCGGTTTTGCCGTAATTGAGGTTGCGGTCGTAATAGGCGAGTTGTTCCCAGTTCTGAAGGAATCTGTCGTTGATCAGGTATTCCTGATTCACCTTCGGATCATAGAAGTTCGCGTGGTTGATCTCGTAGTTCTTGAGCAACGCCAACGTTTCCGAGGCGGTATACACCTTGTGCGGTTCGCTGATGCTCGGCACATCCCCTTTGTCCGTGGTCGCATAGTTCGCCCCGAGCGGCGCCAGCGCCTGCCCGAGGTGGGCGAGGGTGCTGTCGTCGAACTTCACGCCCGCAGCACTGATCGTGGTCTGCCAGTCCTTGTCGGTGTAGTAGGCAAATGCCTCGGCCATGCGCCGCTCGGCTTCGGCCACGCTGATGTTCTGCTCTTGCGCCAGCGCCTTGGCCTGCTCGGAGATGAGCTTGCGTTCTTCCAGGTGCAGTTTGAATCGCCCCTGGTTTCCTAGACACTCTCCAAGCTCAGAAAATAGCGTTTCTCATACTCTACCGGCGACAGCTGATTGTTGACTTCTCACTTACAAACTAATTGCCGAACTACATTTTGAGCTGTATCTAAAGAAAAATTCTCTGCTATTTCCAGTTATCGCAGCGTTGTTGTTTGCCTATGCTCTGTTGAGCATATTTGGTCACGATCATTTCATTTGGCTACAGTACCTCAATAGCTTTTGGGCTTATGCCGCTATCGTCTGGGGATTCTTTCTGCTGGCCATGACAGAGCAACTGGTTGATCCGTTGGAAAAGGCTCGGGACAGGCGAAACAGCTAAGCAAGCGAAGCTATGGCGCGATGTATAACAAAAGCTATACACATGATCCTAGACAAATCAAATAGTTAGCTCTGTTTTGTATTACAAATGTATAGCCATCAATCAGCACGAAAAATGGCTAATCCGTTGATCTACAAGGAAACACTTACCCCGGACGGGGGTGCGTGTTGTGTATTGAGATTTTGCTCCTGTTAAGGAGCGAAAATTCATGCTCAAAAAGGGAGTATTGAGCAGATAGACCGTAGGTCGTCAGGGTGGGTGCAAAAGGGGTGCAACTTGACTGCAGAAAGGATGCAAGAAGGCGGCAAAAAGGGTGCAGATCGGGTGCAAAAACACCGGCGCTAGGCCGGTGTCAGATCACACCTAGGCTTCTACAATTAACAAGAGACATTCAAACCGCAAGCAGAGATAAAATCACGTATCGGTATATCAAGAAAGCTACTCTCTCCAGCGGAAAGAACATCTTGCAATGTGACGATGCCTTTTTCAAAGTCCAAAGAAACGTCAAAGCAATTAAACTCGAACTCCCTGAGCAGAACGCTCTTTGAGCACATCCGCTCATCAAAGGCATCTTTCAAAATAGAGCGAACGCTGTCGTCCAACTCTTGGGCGACAAATCGTTCTATTAGTGTGCCGCCACTGCTCATAACCATTCCTAACTAGTACGGGAATGCAGTCTGAATCACACCATCCCGAACATTTATTTTGATTGTCGATGTTGGAGCGCCTGAGACGTTTGTTCCAATCACCTTACCTGCATTGTACTCAATAACGTGCCCACCTGGGCCATTAGGAGTTACCTTCCCATATTTCAGTGCGTTATCAACATAACTAGAGACATCTTTAACAGATGTTCCTTGCGAGAACTTACTAACATTCGCAAATCCTGAATCAGGTCCATGGCGATAGAATACATGCTCAATACCTGTCATCAAACCGCCTTTGTTATAAGTGCTCGCGCTCCACGATGCATCTATTTGTCTTGGGGCTGGTAATGCCTTGATCGTGTCATCTACAACAGCCCCAGTTCCTTTTGCACCCCCCACCGAATGCGCATAAGGCATCCCTGCCTCCGCATCCGTTATACCACTTGTCGAATTCGGATTCTTTCCAGGTGGCCCATTTTTACCACCAGCGTTGTCCACCAGGCTCGACGCCTTCCAAGCCGTCTCCCGCTCCCCAAGCGCTTTCGCAACCTGCCCCAGCTTCCCTGCCTTGTTGATCACCGCAAAGCTCAGGGCGAACTCGGTCTCCCACTGCATTTCCACCCGCAGGGCAGCCTGTTCCTGGCCTTGCAGGCGCAAAACAAATGCCTGGACTTTCGCGTCCTGCTTGGCGCTCTCAAAGGCTTGTGCGACTTCGTACGGATTGCTGGCCTTCTGAATCAGTCCGTTGGTGATACGAGAACTGGTGCCACTAAAGTCCGTGACCAGCCCTTCACCCAAGCCGTAGATGTTTTTGGCTGACTCGGCCACTGCCGCCGCAATGCCTTGCCCTACGCCAATCCCACCACCCAGCAGATCGGTTTTGCCGTAATTGAGGTTGCGGTCGTAATAGGCGAGTTGTTCCCAGTTCTGAAGGAATCTGTCGTTGATCAGGTATTCCTGATTCACCTTCGGATCATAGAAGTTCGCGTGGTTGATCTCGTAGTTCTTGAGCAACGCCAACGTTTCCGAGGCGGTATACACCTTGTGCGGTTCGCTGATGCTCGGCACATCCCCTTTGTCCGTGGTCGCATAGTTCGCCCCGAGCGGCGCCAGCGCCTGCCCGAGGTGGGCGAGGGTGCTGTCGTCGAACTTCACGCCCGCAGCGCTGATCGTGGTCTGCCAGTCCTTGTCGGTGTAGTAGGCAAATGCCTCGGCCATGCTGATGTTATGCTTTTGCGCGAGCGCCTTGGCTTGCTCGGAGATGAGCTTGCGTTCTTCCAGGTGCAGTTTGAATCGCCCCTGGTTTCCTTGACATTCTCCAAGCTCAGAAAATAGCGTTTCTCATACTCTACCGGCGACAGCTGATTGTTGACTTCTCACTTACAAACTAATTGCCGAACTACATTTTGAGCTGTACCTAAAGACAAATTTTCTGCTATTTCCAGTTATCGCAGCGTTGTTGTTTGCCTATGCTCTGCTGAGCATATTTGGTCACGATCATTTCATTTGGCTACAGTACCTCAATAGCTTTTGGGCTTATGCCGCTATCGTCTGGGGATTCTTTCTGCTGGCCATGACAGAGCAACTGGTTGATCCGTTGGAAAAGGCTCGGGACAGGCGAAACAGCTAAGCAAGCGAAGCTATGGAGCGATGTATAACAAAAGCTATACACATGATCCTAGACAAATCAAATAGTTAGCTCTGTTTTGTATTACAAATGTATAGCCATCAATCAGCACGAAAAATGGCTAATCCGTTGATCTACAAGGAAACACTTACCCCGGACGGGGGTGCGTGTTGTGTATTGAGATTTTGCTCCTGTTAAGTAGCGAAAAATCATGCTCAAAAAGGGCGTATTGAGCAGCTAGACCGTAGGTCGTCAGGGTGGGTGCAAAAGGGATGCAACTTGACTGCAGAAAGGATGCAAATAGGATGCAAGAAGGCGGCAAAAAGGGTGCAGACAGGGTGCAAAAACACCGGCGCAAGGCCGGTGCCATATCAACTCAGACCCCTTAAAATTTATAATGGAACTCACCTGCCTGTTTCATCTATCAGCTTTTGTTAAATTAGAGTAACAACCAAACTCGGGAATTTTTTCATAATTTCGAGACGGTTCGAAACTTGATCTAGCCTCTTCAATCTCATGAGGATTAAATTTTTCTCGCCTAATAACAAGACCGCCTTCCTCATTGAAAATATAGGACTCCCCACCTATGACCTCGTCTCCATCCCCTTCAAACTCACGATGAGTCGCCATAGTCAAAAATAAGTTATCCGAATCTGTTACTTGAAATTGGTAGGTCAGGTACTCACGACATTTTTTATCTAAAAAACCGACACCAACCATTCCTTTATCTATGGAGAACTCAACAAAGCAAGATGGCGCAGAGTCCGAGCCAATGAGAGCCGTATATGACTCACCCGAGAGATGCCTAGAATGTGCCAGAGATTCATCCATAGGCTCTATCGCAAACTTCTTCATCCGAAACCAAGTCTTACAATAATAAATAGGTAGCTCCATCAATACACCTTCCCATTAGTATCTCTAATTAAAACCCCTGCTTTATTGGCAGAGTCCAAGATGGCTTTTGGAATTACTCCATTCTGTGGAGGAACCTCCAGAATAACAGTACTTTGCAATTTTTGACCACCCAAAGACCCACTAGATGGAACTTTCGCAATGGTCGCACCAGAAGGGTATTTCGTAATGGCCTCATTTATGTAGCTCTTTGCTGTCGCCTCTGAAACCTCAGAAAGCTGTGTCAATTTACGAGAGACGATTTCGCCTTTTATGGGATTATACGAATCAACACGATAATAGCCATTCCCGTCAGGTCGCTGAATATAAACTTCGTTATTCGGGTAGTTTTTAGACTGTACCTTATTAAACTCATTACCCGCATCAAGCCGTTGCAACCATTCAGGTTTAGACGATGGAGCTACAACATCATCTACCTTTCCAGCAGCGCCACCAGTAGCTTTTGCACCATTTTTTTCCCCGCTTTGCAACATCCCCGCCAGCTTCTCAAGCCACCCTGGCGTTTTCGAAGCCACAGCTTTAGCAGCACTTCCCAGCGAAATAATCGCCAGCGCCAGTTCCGCTTCTGCCTCCACCCCAAGACGATGACTCTCCGATTCGGTCGGCGTAAACAGCGTATCTTTGGTGCTCTCAAACTGGTTCAGAAACTGACTGACCAATTGCAGCGCAGCAGGATCGACCTTTTCCCTCCCTTGACCATGCCGCGCGGTGGCTTCCAGCGCTTGAACCATCTGCTGTTCAGTTACGTTTTCAGCCCCTGGCGCGCAGTAACCGGGCATTTGCCTGCATGCATCGGCGATGCCTTTGGCGAAGCTTTCGGCATTCTTCCTGTGCAGGTCATGGTTGTAAATGGTTGCACTCTGAGCAACCTCGGAGCCTTTCTGAAGATCACCGTTGACGGCTGCGGCGGCAAGCACACCAGTCAATTGGGACAGCATCACATGAACGTTGGTGTCGCCACCGGATAACGTTGACAGCGTATCTGCCATGGCTTCGTTCAAGCCCGCAGCCATGGCGCCAGTTTTGAAATCGCTGCCCGTGGCCTCTGCCAGCAAACCACCCATGACGGCATGAACCACAATTTTGGGCAGGCTGCCGTTCTCAAATCGAATGGTCTGGTCACCGGCAAACTTGAAGCCCGTGGCCATGGCGATGCTGCCTGCCTGGCCGACTAGAGCATTACCCAGGTTGTCGCTGAAGCTGCCGCCATTGATGGCCGTAGATATTCCGCTCGAAACAAGCGAGTGCGCACCAGCCCGAATGAGCGTATCTGAGGCGTTCGCCCATGTGAGTACGTTGTGCGGGGGGGCTGGAAACCGGAATGAGGGTGCTGAGCTTCAGAAAGAAATCAGGACCACAGCATCAAGCATCAGATAAGTGCTTGGAATGTGGGGTTCATGGAGCGCTTAAGATGCAAATAGGGTTCAGAAATAGTGCAATCAAGGTGCATGCACTGAACGCCGATTTCTACCCGGCCAGCGACAAGGACAATGACTACGCTAGCGCCCGGTCCGTGCCCTAGGTCAGGTTACGCGGGCTGTGACTAAGGCAGGCGGGGTTTGAGGTGAATGAGAACGTGAAAGTGCGGGTGATGAAGGGGTGTTTGGTGATTACGGCAGAGTGAAAATATCCCCCGGCAACGCCGGGGGATATTTCTAATCAAACAATTCATGCCTGAGCAAATAAAAGTCTGTACTTAACAACAATTTAATCTCCTCAGAGCGCAGAGTCATGTCCACATAAAGCAAAATCGGACAGTCCGAGAACATTTGCTCAACAGACTCTCCATCAAAAGGGTCAATATTTCCTTTCAGAACAAAGCTTTCTGACTCCTTGTCGCCAAACTTATAATAGATCCCTCCTTGATATGAACTATCTCTCTCCTCAAAAGAAAAATTTAACTTTTCCTCGATTTTTGATTTGGCCTCCAAAATAGCCGCACCCTTGAAACCATATAAATCATAAGCAGGCATT
The DNA here is from genome assembly GCF_049942755.1 of Pseudomonas palmensis. NCBI lineage: Bacteria > Pseudomonadati > Pseudomonadota > Gammaproteobacteria > Pseudomonadales > Pseudomonadaceae > Pseudomonas > Pseudomonas palmensis. Next base: position 1,308,647 of record NZ_CP187958.1, on the reverse strand, counting down.
TTAATCACTTAGGTAAAATAAGACTTGGAGCTCGACTTGTTGCTGAGGATGTCGAACCATAAATCATGAAGTTAACATCTCGGCCGGCTTGTTTAGTCAGCTGACTAGCCAGATCATTTAAACCTAACGCTTTTAGGTCTCTCATGCTTAGTGGACCAGTTCGTGCCCCGCCACTTCTTAACCCAATCCCCAAAGATTCTGCTTTTCGCAAAAGTTCCGGACTTGCCAGTGCAATATCAAAGTCACTAGTCCTCCCCACATCAAACGCCTGTCCAGTTCGGTAACTTTTACCTGTTACCGCGCTCCCCTGAAGAATGGGCTCAACATTTCCGTAACCAGCTTTCGATAAACCATCTCTTACACTGCCGCCGAAACTAGAAAACTCCTTTGTATTCGCAAACCCACTAGGCACAGTTCCTTTTGCAGCCTTTGTTGCATTTTTTTCCCCGCTTTGCAACATCCCCGCCAGCTTCTCAAGCCACCCTGGCGTTTTCGAAGCCACAGCTTTAGCAGCACTTCCCAGCGAAATAATCGCCAGCGCCAGTTCCGCTTCTGCCTCCACCCCAAGCCGATGACTCTCCGATTCGGTCGGCGTAAACAGCGTATCTTTGGTGCTCTCAAACTGGTTCAGAAACTGACTGACCAATTGCAGCGCAGCAGGATCGACCTTTTCCCTCCCTTGACCATGCCGCGCGGTGGCTTCCAGCGCTTGAACCATCTGCTGTTCAGTTACGTTTTCAGCCCCTGGCGCGCAGTAACCGGGCATTTGCCTGCATGCATCGGCGATGCCTTTGGCGAAGCTTTCGGCATTCTTCCTGTGCAGGTCATGGTTGTAAATGGTTGCACTCTGAGCAACCTCGGAGCCTTTCTGAAGATCACCGTTGACGGCTGCGGCGGCAAGCACACCAGTCAATTGGGACAGCATCACATGAACGTTGGTGTCGCCACCGGATAACGTTGACAGCGTATCTGCCATGGCTTCGTTCAAGCCCGCAGCCATGGCGCCAGTTTTGAAATCGCTGCCCGTGGCCTCTGCCAGCAAACCACCCATGACGGCATGAACCACAATTTTGGGCAGGCTGCCGTTCTCAAATCGAATGGTCTGGTCACCGGCAAACTTGAAGCCCGTGGCCATGGCGATGCTGCCTGCCTGGCCGACTAGAGCATTACCCAGGTTGTCGCTGAAGCTGCCGCCATTGATGGCCGTAGATATTCCGCTCGAAACAAGCGAGTGCGCACCAGCCCGAATGAGCGTATCTGAGGCGTTCGCCCATGTGAGTACGTTGCGCGGGTTGCTGGAAACCGGAATGAGGGTGCCATCGGCAGCCTTCGCGAATCCGCCCGCTTGACCGCTTTGTTCTACGCCGAACCAGTGAGTGTCTACGTATTCAAATGAACCTGCCGTCAGTGAGGAGACTGCTGCATTCTTCAGACTGTCTTTGCTTAGTGTTTCCTTGAGCGCTGCTGCGAGATCACCTTGGTTGTTGATCGTACTGACCGCACCGGTTGTTGCCAGGCTTGTTGCTGCGCCTAGCTGAAAGCCCGTGAGACCGAATCCTGCCGGGCCCATTGCGGCGGCCATCAGGATAGCTACAGCCAGTTGTGCTCCAACACCCAAACCGGAATTGTCGTACTTGAAGCTAGAGTGAATTTCCTCCACCTGGCGCCAGTCGATACCACCCCTGGCTTCCACTTCTTTCAACCATGCCAGTTTCGGATCAGCCTTCACCATGGCGTCGATGGACTGACTGACAGTCCTTTGGTCGATCTTTTTTATATCGACCTTGATGCCGTCTACCGCATTGATTATCAGGTTTCCGTTGGCCACCATCTGCGTCTGGCGCAGCGTCTCATCCGTCTGCCCCTTGCCCTTGGCACTGGTCCACGCCAGGTCGCCCTTACTCTTTTCGTGACTCTCCTGATGCATGTCCTTGACGGCTTCGAACGTCACCGCACCGCCGCTTTCTATTGTGAGGTCGCGGCCTGACTCCAGGGCGGCGCCCTGGTACAACTGGTCACCGCCGCTCACCAGGGTCAGGTCACCCCCGCTGGTGACCACGCTGCCCACCGCCTTTACATCGGTGACTTCGTCACGCTGGGTCTTCTTGCTGCCCCAGCTGCCTTTCTTGTTCATGTCGTACAGCGAGTACTCGCTGTCGTTGGCGGCCAGTAGCTGCAGGGTATTGCCGGCGGAGATGTAGGCCTCGCCGCCCGCCGTGGCCTTGCTGGCAACCATCAGCAGGTTGTCGCCGGCCTCGATGCTGAGCGAGCCGCCGGCAGTCAGTTCGGCCGCCTGCTGGCGCACGCTGTCGTGCTGTTTCTCGGTTTTGGTGTTGCCTTTTCTGCCTTTGGAATAGGCATGTTCTTCGTCTGCCGCAGCAGCGATGAACACGTCGCGCCCAGCCTCCAGGGCGATGTCGCGACGTGCCTCGATCTCGCTGGCGATGACCGACAGGTCTTGCCCGGCCGAGGCACTGAAGCTGCCGCCAGCCTGCACTTGGCTGACGTACTGGGTGGTGGTGCTGTCGTAGCCGCTGACGCGGCGACGCTGGTACTCGTGGCTGTCGGTGACTTGTTGGCTGGCGATGTAGAGGTCGCGCTCGGCGCTCAGCGCAATGTTGCCGCCGGCGGTGGCCACGCCACCGACAAAGCCGATGTCGCGACCGGCCGAGAGGGTCAGGTCGTTGGCAGCCTCGATGCGCGCCGCATTGTTGACGATGTTCTGCACCACGTGCTCGCCGCCGACACGATCGTCCAGGCGGGTGACGCTGCGCTCGTTGATGACATCGCCGGTCAGGGCCAACAGGCTCACGTCGCGGCCCTTGAGGATGCCGCCGGCGCTGTTGCGGATGGAATCGGTGGCCAGCAGGTCGAGGCGCTGGCCGGCTTCCATCAGGCCGCTGTTGTCGATGTTGCCGGCGGTGACGGAAAGGTTGTTGCTGGCGCGCAGGGTGCCGACGTTGTTCAGCTCGCCGCCGCTGATCAGGCTGACATCGCGTCCCTGGATCAACGCGCCGTTGGGCGCCAGGCGTCCTTCGGACTGGGCCAGGTAGAGCACCGGGGCCAGCACCTGCTCGCCGTTGACCTCGATGGTTTCCATCCACACGATGTCGTGGGTGAGGGCGGCCACCTGCTCGGCACTCAGCGACACGCCTACGCTCAGGCTCAGCGCATCCTTGCTGGCAATGGCGTTGTCCATCAGGTAGCGGAACATCGCCTCGTCGCTGTCCAGCCCGGCGATCAAGCGCTGCCCGGTGCGCTCCACTACCGCATCGCGGATCAGGCGCTGTTCGTACAGGCCGTCGCCCAGGCGCTTCTTGGTGGCGTCGGGGTCGATGTCGAGGCTGCCCAGCAGGTAGTCGGAACTGAGGAATTTCTTCAGGTCGGTGAGCACCGGGTTGGTTTCCACCAGGTACTTGTGCGGCTGGCTGGCAGTTGCCGGGGTTGGCACGCCCTGTACCAGCTTCACGCCTGCCGGCAAGCCGTCCAGGCCCGTACCGGTTTGCCCGGCAACGCTGGCAGCCTGTGCGTCAGGGCCTGCCCAGTGACCCTGGCCGGCGTTGCCGGTGGCAGTGTTGGCCAGGCTGCCCAGCGTGCCGGCTTGCCCGTGCTGAGTCAGGTCGGCACCTGCGGCCAGTGCACCGCTGGCCTGGGCTGTCTGGCCGGTCTGCCCGCTAAGGCGGAACAGGCCGTGCTCGCCCTGCGGCAGGCTGAAGCTTGGCAGCGTGACCGGGTTGACCTGGCGCTGTGCCAGGTCGGGCGGCAACTGCGAGGTAACGGCACGTACCGAGGTTTGCGCGGTGGCCTTGTCGGCATTGGCACCGCGTTGGCCGATGCCGCCGACCCCGCTGGCATTGGCGCGCACCACACTGTTGTCGATGCGCTCGGTGGCGTTGATGGTGACGGCGCCCGCAGCCTGGATGACGGCAGGGGAGACCACGGCGCCAGCGATGGGCGTGCGGTTGTCGCTCAACCTGTATACGCCTTTGCCGGGGTAGCCGCCGGCGGCCAGGAATTGGTCCAGGGTTTCCATGCCGGGTACGCCGGACTGGTTGAACGCGTTCTTCTTTTGCATGAAGCCGGAATAGTGCGACCGGTTACGGCTGTAGAAACTACCGTTCAAGTTGCGCTGCACGCCACCGCTCACGCCAACGTTGTTGAGTACGGCAGTGTCGATGCTGATGTTGCGGGCGGCAGAGACGCTGCTGTAACGGTTGCTGAACTCGTTGCCGCTGAACGTCAGGCTGCCACCTGTGGTGATCGATGCGGCCTGGCTGTCCTGGTCGATGACATCGTGGGAGATCTCGACGGCGGTGAACTGGAACTCGCAGCCCTTACCCTTGCAATGGTCGTCGGCATAGGTGTTGATGCTCCCCGATACCCGTTCGGTCCGGACCGTGAGCTTGTCCTTGCGATTGATCAGGGTGTCGGCCAGCAGGCTCATGTTGCCGGCGCTTTCCAGGCTGCCGGAAATGTTCTCCACGTGCGTGGCGCGGGTACCTCGGTCATCACGGGCGATGCTCAGCCCGCCGAGGCTGTACAGGTCGGCATAGGTGTTGGTGAAGGTGCCTACCCGCAGCGTCATATCGTTGCCGCTGAAGATCAGCCCGCGGTCGTTGCGCAGGGTGTCGGCATTGATGCGCAAGGCCGTGGCGCTGCCCAGGGTGGCGTAGTTGTCGAGCGTGCCGGCCGTGGCGGTCAGATTGCCCGCCGAAGTGATCCGCCCGCGGTTGGTCAAGGTGTTGGTGGCGCTCACCACGCTGGTGGCGCCCCCGGTAAGGGTGCTGGTGCTGGCAAGGTCGATGCTGGCCGCGTTCAGGGTCAGGTTGCCCAGGCTGGTGGTGCGCCCGGTGCCGTTGTAGGTGCCGGTGAGGTCGAGCCGCAAACTGCCGTCGCTGGCCAGCAGGCCGTCGTTGCGCCAATTGACCCCCTTGCCGGTGAAACTCTGCGCCGCCAGCAGCTTGCCGCTCGCGGTCTGGGTGAACTGGCCGATGTCCAGGTTCAGGCGCGCGGCCTGCAATACGCTGCTGTTGGTCCAGTTGGCGGCCTTGATGTCGAGCAGGCCGTTGGTGTACAGCAGGCCGCCCGCACGCATCACCTTGTCGGCGGCCAGGCCGAAGTTGCCGCTACCGGTGTGCAGCAACTGCCCGCTGTTGTTGCTCAGGCCGGCGACTTGCAGGTCCAGGTGCTGGTTGGCGGTTTCCAGCAGGCCAGCGTTGTTGTTGAACGTCTCGCGGGTGCTGATCAGGGTGGTGCCGCTGCGCCCCAGCGCGCGCAGGCTGCCATTGGCGTTGTTCAGCGTCTGGCTGCGCAGGGCCAGGTCAGCCTCGCTCTCGAGCTGGCCCAGTTGGTTGTCGAGCAGGCCCGACAGGTCGAAGTCGATGCGCCCGGCACCCACCTTGCCGGCCTGGTTGAGGAACTGCCCGGCGTTCACACCCAGCCATCCTGCGGCATACAGCCCGCCGCCCTGGTTGTCGAATGTGGCGGTGGCGATGCGGTTGTCGCCGGACAAGGCAGAGATGAAACCCTTGCGGTTTTGCAGGCCGTCGCGGGCCTCGAGGTCCAGCGTCTGGGCCTGGAGGGTGCCAGCATTGTTGTCGAGCAGGCCGCTGACCAGCGTGAGCCGGCCCTGGCTGCTATTGAGCATGCCGCCGGCGCTGTTGTTCAGGTGGGTGCTGTGGATATCGAGGTTGCCGGCCACGCTGTCCACGCGCCCGCCCTGATTGCGCAGGTCGTCGCCCAGGCGCAGCAGGATATTGCCCTGGGCCTTGAGGCTCGCCGCCTGGTTGTCGAGGGCCTGGGCCTGGATGTCGAGGCTGCCGCGTTCGCTGAATACCAGGCCGTCCTGCTGGTTGAGCAGGTCGCCCTTCAGACGTAATACCAGGTTCTGCTGGCTGGCCAGTGTGCCGCCAGCGCTGTTGTTCAGGCTGTCGGCGTCGATGCGCAGCAAGGCCTGGCTGACCAGCCTGCCGCCGCGATTGTCGAGGTTGGCGCTGTTTAGCAGCAGGTCGCCGCCACTGGCCAGGCGTGCGCCCTGGGTGTTGAGCAGCGCGCCGAGCAGGGTGACGCGCAGTGCGCCCTGGCTGGTCACCTGGCCGTTCTGGTTGTTCAGCTGCTTGCCGTCGATTTCCAGGCGCTGGCCATTGAGCTGGCCGCCGCTGTTGTCGATCACGCTGCTGGTACGGTTCAGGCTCAGGGTTTGGGTGGCCGCGATCAGGCCACCCTGGCTGTTGTCGAGCCGGCCGTCGATGCTCAGGGTCACATCGGCTTCACCGGCGATGATGCCGTGTCGGTTATCCAGGCGCGTGGCAGTGATCTGCTGCCTGCCAAGGCTGACCAGTGCGCCCTGGTCGCGGTTGTCCAGGGTGTCTTCAAGGTGCACGTCGAGGCGGCCATGTTGGCTGGAGAGGGTGCCGGCGCCGCGGTTGTCCAGCGTAGTGCCCCTGACCTCAAGGCCCTGCAGGCCCGAGACAAGCCCCGCGTTGCTGTTGTCGATGCTGGTGGCCTCGACCTGCAATGTGCCCGCGCTGATGAGGCGGCCCTTGTGCTGGTTGTCGAGTTGCGTGGCGAGCAGGCTGAATGCCTGCTCGCTGGATATCTCACCGCCATTGCTGTTGTCGACCAGCCCCAGGCGCTCGAAGGTCAGCGGGCCGCGGGCGTGAATCAGCCCGCCCTGGTTGTCCAGCGTGCCGCCTTGCAGGTTCAGGTGCACGGCCTGTTCGCCGATCAGGCGGCCTTGCTGCTGGATCAGTCGCTGTACGCTCAGGCGCAGGTCGCCCTTGGCCGAGAGTTCGCCGCGCGGGCCATTGTCCAGGTGGCGGGCAGTGATCGTGAGGTTGGCGTCACTGCTGATGCGGCCACCGGGCAGGGCGTTGGCGTAGGCGCCGTTGCGCAGGTCGGTGCTGTTCAACAGCAAGGCTTTGGCGCTGGTGATGGCGCCACTGCGGTTATCCAGCGTAGTGCTGTCGATGCGTGCATCGCCCTGGCTGATCAACTGGCCGCCCTGGCTGTTGTCCAGGGTGCCGGTGTCGATGTGCAAGCCCAGGTTGGCGGATACCAGCCCCTGGTCGCTGTTGTCGAAAACGCCGCTGTGCAGGCGCAGATTGCCGCCTGCCGACAGGGTGCCCTGATGCTGGTTGGCCAGCAGGCCTTCGAGGGTCAGCCCGATGTCGCCACGGCTGGCCAGGGTGCCGCCATGGGTGTTGCTCAGGCTGCCGGCTTCGATATCCAGCCCGGCGCCCGCCGACAGTACGCCGTTGCGGCTGTTGTCCAGGGCGTTGGCGATGCGCAGGATGAGGCTGTCGGCGCTGATCAGGCGCCCGCCCTGGTTGTCCAGGCGATCGGTGTGCAGGCTGTAGCCGAGGTCACTGGATATCTCGCCACCGGCGCTGTTGTCCAGCGCGCCGATCTGGCGCAGCAGTAGTTGGCCGGGGCTGGCGATCACGCCCTTGTCGCGGTTGATCAGTGTGCCGCCCTGCAGGTCCAGGCTGATGCCGGTTGCGCTGAACAGGTAGCCGCCATCGCGCTGGTCCAGCCCGCTGAGGGTGGCCTCGATCTTGCCCCTGGAAGTGATGCGGCCCTGTTCGCCGTTGTACAACTGGGCGCCATGCAGGGTGATGCCGGTGTCGCTGCCGATGCGGCCCTTGTCGCGGTTGTCGAGCCCGCCACTGCGCAGCTCGAGTGCGCCCACCGCGCTGATTGCGCCGCCATGACGGTTGTCCAGGTTCGCGCTGCGGATCGACAACGCGGCGTCGGTCACCAGGGTCCCGCCCTGGTTGTTCAGGGCGCCGTGGCTGACCACATTCAAGGTATCGATGGCCGATACCAGGCCCTTGTTGTGGTTGTCCAACTGAGCTGCACTCAGGCTCAGGCGGCCCTCGCTGACCAGCTCGCCGCCCACGCTGTTGTCCAGCGTGCCGCTGAGTTCGATATCGACCGAAGCCAGGCTGCTGACCCGGCCGGCATCGCTGTTGAGCAACTCGGCGCCGCGCAGTACTACCCCATCGCGTCCAGCCAGCAGGCCCTTGCTCTGGTTGAGCAGACGCTGCACGGTGAGGGTCAGGCCGCTGTCGCCGATGACCTTGCCGCTGGTGTTGTCCAGTTGCCCGGTAGCTGCGATGCCCACCGTGCCGATGCTCGACACCACACCTTGCTGGTTGAGCAGGTCGTGGGTGGTGATAGTCACCGCATCGTTGCCGACGATCTGCCCGGCGCGCTGGTTGTCGATGTGCTTGGCGTCGAGGGTCACGCGGCCCTGGCCGAGCAGCTTGCCGGCGTCATGGTTGCGCAGCGTGCCCACGTCAACGACCAGGTCGGCCTGGGTGCTGGCTTTGCCGCCGCCACTGTTGTCGAGGGTGTCGCCGACCACCGTCAGCCCCTGATCGGCAACCAGTACACCGCCTCGATTGTCCAGCCGCTCACCCGAAAGCGTCAGTGTGGCCTTGCTCGACAGCAGGCCGCTGCCACTGTTGTTCAATTGGCCGGCCGTGACCTGCAGCGCGCCTTCGCTCACCACGTTGCCCTGGTTGCGGTTGTCCAGCAGGCCGCTGATGCGGGTGTTCAGCGTGCCCTGACTGAGCAGGGCGCCCTTGTTGCTGTTGTTCAGGCCAAGGCCCTGGATGTCCAGGTGCTGACTGGCCGAGATCAGGCCCAGGCGGTTGTCGATGGCAGCGCTGGCGATCAGCAGCACGTCGCCTCCAAGCAGTTTGCCGCCCTGGTTGTTCACGCTGGCGCTGCGCACTTCGTTGCGTGCGCCGGAAACCTCGCCGGCCTGGTTGTTCAGCGCGTGGCTTTGAATCACCACCTGCCGGTTGCTGGCCAGCAATCCTGCGTTGCTGTTGTCCAGCTGCGGTGCGTCAATGGCCAGGCTGTCGAGGCCGATCACTCGACCACCCTGGTTGTTCAGGCCGGAGTTGGCCTGCACCACGGTGCTGCGCTGGCTATGCAGCAGGCCCTTGTCGCGGTTGTCCAGCGTGTCGGCCTTGAGCGTGAGGGTGTGGCTGGCCAGTACCTGGCCCTGGCGGTTGTCCAGCTTGCCGGCGGTCACCGTGGTGGTAGCGCCCTTCAGGCTGCCACCCTGGTTGTCCAGGTTGGCGCGGGCGGTCACTTCGAGTTGGCGGCTGGCAACCACGCTGGCGCTGTTGCGCAGGTCCTGGCTGGCCAGGTGCAGGTCGCCGCGGTTGTTGCGGGTGTTGTTGGCTTCGACACCGGCTTCGATCACGCCGCGGTTGTCGATCTGCCTGGCTGCCACGTCGATGCGTTCGCGAGCAGCCAGGCTTTGCCGGTTGACCAGTTGCTCGGCGCTGCGAATCTCGGCGTTGCGCGTTGCGTAGGTCTTGCCTTCGAGCTCCACCTGGTGGGCGGCGATTTTCAGGTCGCGCTCGGCGGTGACATTGCCCAGGCTCAGCTTGCCGTTCACGTCGATCTGCACGTCACTGGCGGTGGAGGCCATGTTGCCGGCCAGTTTCACCCCCACGCCCTTTTCGGTGCCCACCAGGCGGATGGCGCCGGCGTACATGCCACCCAGTGCGGAACTGTCAATGGCCAGCAAGGGTTTGCCGCTGCCGTCGTCCGCCCGTGGCGTGACCTGCAGGCTGTCGGCCTTGACGTCGTTGCGTCCGGTAACGATGTTCAGTTGCTGGGCGTGCAACGTGGCGTTGAGCTTGGCGCTGCGGGTGATCAGGTCGAACTGTTCGACATTGCTGGCATTGAGCCCGGCGCCTTCGAGCGCGATGTCGCCGCCATCGACCTGAAAGCGGTCCAGGCGTTCGCCGTCCATGATCGGTTTGCCGGTGGTCAGCGTGGTGCGCGGGGTATTGATGAAGCCGCAACCGTTGCAGGTGATGCCGTGGGGGTTGGCCACGATCACCCGCGCAGCGGAGCCGGCCACTTCGGTGTAGCCCGCCAGGGTGCTGCGGTTGCCCCCGGTCACCTGGTTGAGGATGACCTTGGCCGCCTGGCCCTTGAGGTTGGGGTTGCCCACGATGATGCCGCCCAGCTGGGTGCTCTGGGTCTTGTTGGTGGCATTGTTGAGGATCAGCCCCTGCTTGCCGACGTTGTAGTCGCGAAAGGTGTTGCTCGACAGCCCGCTGCCGTTGGGGCGGGCGATGTTGACGATGGGCACCCCGTTGCCGGCTGCGCCCACCGTGGTGCCGGCCTTGGCCGCCGCATCCACGGTAACCTGCGCGGCGGTGGCGACGATCGGGTTGAGGAACATGACCCCGGCAACGATCAGGGCCAGGTACTGGTTCAACGGGCTGCGGGCGTCCATGTCAAAACTCCGGAAAATCGGTGCCCCTCCATCAGGGCACGTTAATCGGCTGGGGGGCCGGTCAGAAGAACGCGTCCATGCGCACGTAGATCGGGTGTTCACGACGTTCGAGGCTGTCGGGCCGCTGCAACGAGCGGGCAAAACTGACGCTGGCGGCGAAGTACTGCCCGCGCAGGTTCAGTTCCACGGCGTTGCCGCTCAGGCGGCCATGGGTGTCGGGGTTGTTGTGGTCGCCCTTTATCACGCCCACGTCGTAGGCCAGTGCCGCGCCGTACTCCTGCACGAAGGGCTGCAAGGGCGCCCAGCTCACCGGGCGACGCCAGCGCAACTGGTTGCGCCAGTAGCCGCCGCTGTTGCCGGTGAGGGTCTGCTGCTTGAACCCGCGTACCGAGTTGAGCCCGCCCACGCTGATGCGCTGCGGGCTGTAGAGCGGGTCTTCGCTGCGCTGGCCGGTGGCCAGGCTGTCGAAGCTGAATGCTTCGCCCCACAGGGTGAACGGCTGCAGGTAGCTCAGGGTCAGGCTGTATTTGTTGTAGCGGGCAACCGGTTCGGTGCCGTGCGGGTCGCCCGCGCCCTGGGCGTCGAAGGCGCCGATGCCTTGCTGCCAGCCGGCGTCGAGGTTGAGGAAGGCGGTGCCGATGCGCCGCCCATGGTTCACGCCCAGCTGGCTTTCGCTCAGGCGCGTGCTCGACACGTCGATCAGGCTGTCGTCCAGGTAGTTGTTGGTACGCAGGTGGCTGATGCCGAGGTTGACCGCCGTCTTGCTCAGGGCATCGCGGTGTATCACGCGCTCGACGCGCAGTTGGTGCATCTGGCTGTCGCCATCGAGCTTGAAGGGAAAGCCGCTGGAATCGTCGCGGGTACGGTAGTAGCTCTGGTTGTAGCTGTAGGTGAAGGTCCACCAGCCCCATGGCACGCTGTAGTTCAGGTACTGGCTGTCGGAGTGGCGCCAGTGGTCGCTGACCGCGTCCTGATTGGCCCTCAGGCTGAACTGATCGGCCAGGCCCAGTGGGCTGTCCCAGTCCAGGCCCAGGCCCATCTGCTGTTCACCGCTGCTGCGGTCGCCGTCATTGTTGCGCGTGGCCGACACGCGCCAGGGCTTGTCGCGTTGCCCCTGCAACTGCACCCGGCTGCTGCCCACCTCGTCGCCCGGCACCAGTTCCAGTTGCGCCTGGCGCGAGGGCAGGCGGGTCAGCTGGTCGACCAGTTGCTCCAGTTCGCGCAGGTTCAGTACCTCGCCGGTGGTGCCGGGGAAGGCCATGGCCAGCTCGCGCGGGCTGGCCAGGCTGGAGCTGTCCAGGCCGTCCAGGCGCCCTTCGACGACAGTGATCTGCAGGGTGCCGGAGGACAGGTCCTGCTGGGGCAGGTAGGCGCGGGTAGTGATGTAGCCACGGTTGAGGTAGTGATCGGTGACCACCTTGAGCAGCGCATTGAGCTGGCCGACACCCAGGCACTGGCCTTCGTAGGGTTCGAGCAGACGGCGCTGCTCGCGCTCGCCCAGGTGCTCGGCGCCCTCGAGCACTATGTGACGGATGGTAAAGCAACGGGTGTCTTCAGGTGTGCTGGCTGGCACCTGGGGCGCAGCCCTGCCTGGGAGGCTCTGCAGCTCCTGCAGGCGTTTGCGCTGTTCTTGCAGCAGCCGCTCCTGGCGGTCGCGGATCAGGTCGCGGTCGCCTGGGGTTTGCAGCGGGTCGGCCGAGGCGAAAAACGGCAGCAGCGCCAGGCCGAAAGCCAGGCGACGGAAGAGGTAGAGCATGAGGGTGATCCATCACTCGTTATGCAAAAAGAACGTCTGTTTCCTACAAACGCGGCGCAGGATACTGCAAAAAAGCGTCGAGGTGATGGCTAATTGACGTCATTTTTGTAACGGGTGTAGGAGGTTTCCGGTTGCCGCACATGGGGTGAACAGCGTCGAATTTGCAGGGCGCAGACGTGCACTCGGTTCTGACCGGTGCGCGTGATGAACATCCTGTTTGTTTGGGGGGCCGCCGGCTTCGCACTTTTCGGGTTTACCGTGGCAGCCAGTAGACTACAGTTTGTCCCGAGGGAATTTTTATCGCAGCTCGCGTTCCAAGCCTGGCAGGGAACCGCCGTCGGTCCGCTGCATACACGAATTCTGTAGGAGCTTGTCCATGTTCACCATGCGTCGTCTGATTATCGTCGCTACTGCTGCTGCCCTGATGACTGGCTGCGCCAGTCAGAACCCCTATGACAACCAGGGCCAGGCGCAAGGCTCCACCGGGATGAGCAAGACCGCCAAGTACGGCGGCCTGGGCGCATTGGCCGGTGCCGTTGCCGGTGCCGCCATCGACCACAACAACCGTGGCAAGGGTGCGTTGATCGGCGCCGCCGCGGTGGGCGCCGCCGCCGCCGGCTACGGCTACTACGCCGACCGCCAGGAGGCGGCACTGCGCGAGAGCATGGCCAACACCGGTGTCGAAGTGCAGCGTCAAGGCGACCAGATCAAGCTGATCATGCCGGGCAACATCACCTTCGCCACCGACTCGGCGAGCATTGCACCAAGCTTCTACGCGCCGCTGAACAACCTGGCCAACTCGTTCAAGCAGTTCAACCAGAACACCATCGAAGTGGTCGGTTTCACCGACAGCACCGGCAGTCGCCAGCACAACATGGACCTGTCGCAGCGTCGTGCACAGGCCGTGAGCACCTACCTGACCTCCCAGGGCGTCGACCCTTCGCGCGTGAGTGCGCGTGGCCTGGGCCCGGACCAGCCGATCGCGAGCAACGCCGATGCCAACGGGCGTGCGCAGAACCGTCGGGTGGAGGTGAACCTCAAGCCGATTCCTGGGCAGCAGTACCAGTAAATCTTTTCGCCAGCAATGCTGGCTCCTACAGGGAGCTCACGCCGTTGTAGGAGCCGGCCTTGCCGGCGAAGGGCTCACTGCTGGCGCATCCGCTCCAGCCGTTCATCCTTCTCTTCCCACAACCGGTTGATCCACTGCTGGAACGCCAGCCTGTAGGCTTCATCCTGGTCGTAGCTGCGTCCCAGGAATTCCTTGGGAATCGCCAGCGCCTCGAACGTCACCTCCACCCGCGCCACTCGCCCGCACAGCAGGTCCCAGAAGCCCGGTGTGCCCTGCGGGTAATGGATCGTCACGTTGATGATCGACTCCAGTTGCTCGCCCATCGCATCCAGCACGAAGGCAATGCCGCCCGCCTTGGGTTTGAGCAGGTGCCGGAACGGCGAACCCTGTTCGGCATGCTTGGCGGGGGTGAAACGCGTGCCTTCGGCAAAGTTGAAGATCGCCGTGGGCTTGCCACGGAACCTGGCGCAGGTACGGCGCGTGGTCTGCAGGTCCTTGCCCTGTTTTTCTGGGTGCTTGGCCAGGTAGGCCTTGCTGTAGCGCTTCATGAACGGAAAGCCCAGCGCCCACCAGGCCAGGCCGATCACCGGCACCCAGATCAGCACCTGCTTGAGGAAGAACTTGAGCGGTCGGATGCGTCGGTTGAGCACGTATTGCAGCACCATGATGTCCACCCAGCTCTGGTGGTTGCTGGTCACCAGGTAGCTGTGCTGGTAGTCCAGCCCGGCCAGCCCCTCGATGTCCCAGCGGGTGCGCCCGACCAGGTTCATCCAGCCCTTGTTGTTGCTGATCCAGGCTTCGTGGATGTGCCGCATCAGTTCGTCGGTGACGCGCTGCGCGGCGGCAAAGGGCAGGCACAGCTTGAACAGGCTGACGATGAACAGCGGTGTGCAGCACAGGATGGTGTTGGCGGCCAGCAGCAGCGAGCCGATGACTCCGCGCACGGGCGCGGGCAGAAAAGCGAGCATGGTCAGTTATCCAGCGAGCGGTTGGCCTGAATCGCGGTCAGGGCAATGGTGTAGACGATGTCGTCGACCTGGGCGCCACGCGGCAGGTCGTTGACCGGCTTGCGCAGGCCCTGCAGCATCGGCCCCAGGCTCACGCAATCGGCGCTGCGCTGCACGGCCTTGTGGGTGGTGTTGCCGGTGTTCAGGTCGGGGAACACGAACACCGTTGCGCGTCCGGCCACCTTGCTGTTGGGCGCCAGCTGGCGGGCGATGTCCTGGTTGGCGGCGGCGTCGTACTGCAACGGCCCATCGATCTGCAGGCCACGCTGGGTTTCCTGGGCCAGCAGGGTGGCCTCGCGCACCTTCTCGACCTCTTCGCCGCTGGCCGAATCGCCACTGGAATAGCTGATCATCGCCACCCGCGGGGTAATGCCGAAGGCTTCGGCCGAATCGGCGCTTTGCAGGGCAATTTCGGCCAGCTCGCCGGCAGTGGGGTGCGGGTTCATCACGCAGTCGCCATACACCAGCACCTGCTCGGGGAACAGCATGAAGAACACCGACGACACCAGGCTGCAGCCGGGGGCGGTCTTGATCAGTTGCAGGGCCGGGCGGATGGTGTTGGCGGTGGAGTGCACCAGGCCCGAGACCAGGCCGTCGACCTCGTCCAGGGCCAGCATCATGGTGCCGATCACCACCGGGTCTTCGAGCTGCTGCTCGGCCATCGGCGCGTTCAGGCTCTTGCTCTTGCGCAGGCTGACCATAGGCTCGACGTAGCGCTCGCGGATCAGGTCCGGGTCCAGAATCTCCAGCCCCTCGGGCAGGCTGATGCCCTGGGCGCGGGCCACTGCCTGTACGTCCTCGGGCCTGGCCAGCAGCACGCAGCGGGCGATGCCGCGGGCCTGGCAGATGGCGGCGGCCTGCACGGTCATCGGCTCGGCGCCTTCGGGCAGCACGATGCGCTTGTTGGCCTGCTGGGCTCGCTGGATCAGCTGGTAGCGGAACACCGCAGGCGACAGGCGCATCTCGCGCGGGGTGCCGCAGCGCTGGTTGAGCCAGTCGGCATCCAGGTGGCTGGCCACGAAGTCGGTGATGATCTCCGCACGCTCGCGGTCGTCCACCGGGATTTCCTTGTTCAACTGGTTCAGCTGGTTGGCGGTGTCGTAGGAGCCGGTACTCACCGACAGCACCGGCAGGCCGGCCAGCAGGGCGCCCTGGCACAGTTCGAGGATGCGCGGGTCGGGCTTGCTGTCGCTGGTCAGCAGCAGGCCGGCCAGTGGCACACCGTTGATCGCCGCCAGGCTGACGGCCAGGATGATGTCGTCGCGATCACCCGGGGTCACCACCAGCGTGCCGGGCTTGAGCAGCGGCACGGTGTTGGCCACGGTGCGGGCGCAGATGATGATCTTGTTCATGCGCCGGGTTTCGTAGTCGCCGGCGTTGAGTACCTGGGCACCGAGCAGCTCGGCCACGTCGCGGGTGCGCGGGTCGTTGAGCCCGGCCTGGAACGGGATGCAGCCCAGCAGGCGGAACTCGCCGCTGCGCAGCAGGGGCGAATGCTCCTGCAGGCGGCTGGCGAAGGTGTCCATCGGTTCGTCGCTGCGCACCTTGTTGAGGATCACGCCCAGCACCTTGGGGTCGCGCGGGCCGCCGAACAGCTGGGCCTGCAGCTCGACACGGCCCGACAGCTCGGCCAGCACGTCGTTTTCCGGCGCCGACACCAGGATCACCTCGGCGTCCAGGCTCTTGGCCAGGTGCAGGTTGACCCGTGCCGCGTAGCTGGCATGGCGGGTCGGCACCATGCCCTCGACCACCAGCACGTCCTTGCCGATGCAGGCCTGCTGGTACAGGGTGATGATCTCTTCGAGCAGTTCGTCCAGCTGGCCATCGCCGAGCATGCGTTCCACATGCGCCAGGCTCAGCGGTTGCGGCGGCTTGAGGCCGTGGGTGCGGGCGACCAGTTCGGTGGAGCGTTCCGGGCCGGTGTCGCCGGGGTGGGGCTGGGCGATCGGCTTGAAGAAGCCGACCTTGAGTCCGGCGCGTTCCAGGGTGCGCACCAGGCCCAGGCTGATGGAGGTCAGGCCGACACCAAAGTCGGTCGGCGCGATGAAAAATGTCTGCATGCGAGCTTCTCGAAGTGAGCTGTTGCAAAAGAATCAATTGCCAAGGGTAGCGCTATCGACCCCCTGAGCGCACCAGCCGCAGGCAAATGGCTGGCCGATTCGTTGCTGGCGCAGGTCTGCGTCCAGCACCCAGCCACGCGACTGCCACGGCGGTTCGTGGCGCAGGTGCTGGGTATGCCCGCACGACAGTTCGACCACCCAGTGGCCATGCTCGTCCTGATGAAAACCCAGCACCCGGCTGGGAAAAGCGGCTTCCCGTTTGTCCGGGTTGCGTTCGCTTTCAGGCGATGCGTTGGTTACACTTGTTCGTTCTACATTCTTATGCAAAAGGTCTCGCCCCATGCCGATCGCCGCCAACAAGGCTGTCTCCATCGACTATACCCTGACCAACGACGCTGGTGAGGTCATCGATAGCTCCAACGGCGGCGCGCCGCTGGTTTACCTGCACGGTGCAGGCAACATCATTCCGGGCCTGGAAAAAGCCCTGGAAGGCAAGGATACCGGCGCCGAGCTGGACGTTGCCATCGAGCCGGAAGACGCCTATGGCGAATACCTGGCCGAACTGGTCAGCACCCTGAACCGCAGCATGTTCGAAGGTGTCGACGAGCTGGAAGTGGGCATGCAGTTCCACGCGTCCGCGCCTGATGGCCAGATGCAGATCGTGACCATCCGTGACCTGGACGGCGACGACGTGACCGTCGACGGCAACCACCCACTGGCTGGCCAGCGCCTGAACTTCAAGGTCAAGGTCGTTGCCGTGCGTGATGCCAGCGAAGAAGAAATCGCCCATGGTCACGTGCATGGCGAAGGTGGCCATCAGCACTGATTTCTGCGCTAAGCTCAGAAGGTCGCTAAGGCGCCCGGGCAAGTCTGTCGTGTTCTCCCTGGAGGCAGACGGCTTGGCCGGGCGCTTTTTTAGTGGGCAGCATTTGTTGCGCCAGCCGGGACCGATGCCGGTAACTGGCCGGGAACTGGAAAGGGGAGTACGTCATGAGTGCATTTCACGACCTGAAATTGCAGGCGCTGGATGGCCAGGAGTTGCCATTGGCGCCGTTCAAGGGGCAGGTGGTGCTGGTGGTCAATGTCGCCTCCAAATGTGGCCTGACCCCGCAATATGCGGCGCTGGAGAATCTCTACCAGCATTACAAGGACAAGGGCTTCAGCGTGCTGGGCCTGCCGTGCAACCAGTTTGCCGGGCAGGAGCCGGGCAGCGAGCAGGAGATCGCCCAGTTCTGCAGCCTGAACTACGGGGTGAGTTTCCCGCTGGGCAGCAAGCTGGAGGTCAACGGCCCGGAGCGGCATCAGCTGTACCGCCTGCTGGCCGGTGAAGGCGCCGAGTTCCCGGGGGATATCACCTGGAACTTCGAGAAGTTTCTGGTAGGCAAGGACGGCCGCGTGCTGGCGCGCTTTGCGCCGCGTACTGCGCCGGATGATGCCACGGTGGTGCAGGCTATCGAGAAAGCCTTGGCCTGACGTGCCCCTTCGCCGGCAAGTCCGGCTCCTGCAATGGATGCACCGTCGTATGCAGGAGCCGGCCTTGCCGGCGAAAAATCCACCCCGATCACCGCTATCAATAGTACTGGGGTCAGCGACAATCCCGCCCTATGCTCAGGCGCCATCCCTTTCCCAGGAGCGCCGAATGCCTGCTCAAGCCCTGTTCACCCCCTTCAAGCTGGGCGCCCTCGAGCTGCCGACCCGTGTGGTCATGGCACCGATGACCCGAACCTTCTGCCCCGGCGGTGTGCCTCATGCGCAGGTGGTCGAGTATTACCGCCGCCGCGCCGCTGCCGATGTCGGCCTGATCATCACCGAAGGCACTACCGTCGACCACCCGGCCGCCAACGGTTACCCCAACGTGCCGCGCTTTCATGGTGAAGATGCCCTGGCGGGCTGGAAGAAGGTCGTCGATGCCGTACACGCCGAAGGCGGCAGGATCGTGCCGCAACTGTGGCACGTGGGCAGCGTGCGCCGCCTGGGTACCGAGCCGGACGCCAGCGTGCCGGGTTACGGCCCCAGCGAAAAACTCAAGGATGGCCAGGTGGTGGTGCACGGCATGAGTCATGCCGACATCCGCGACGTGATCGAGGCGTTCGCCCAGGCTGCCCGCGATGCCAAGGCCATCGGCATGGATGGCGTCGAGATACATGGCGCACACGGCTACCTGATCGACCAGTTCTTCTGGGCCACGAGCAACCAGCGCAGCGATGAGTACGGCGGCGACCTGGCCGGCCGCTCGCGCTTTGCCATCGAGCTGGTGCAGGCGGTACGCGCCGCCGTAGGCCCGGACTTTCCGATCATCCTGCGCTTCTCGCAATGGAAGCAGCAGGACTACAGCGCCCGCCTGGTCGACAACGCCGAGGCGCTGGGCGAGTTCCTGCGCCCGCTGGCCGACGCCGGCGTGGATATCTTCCACTGCTCCACGCGCCGCTTCTGGGAGCCTGAGTTCGAAGGCTCGGACCTGAACCTGGCTGGCTGGACCCGCCTGCTCACCGGCAAGCCCACCATCACCGTGGGCAGCGTGGGCCTGGATGGGGAGTTTCTGCAGTTCATGGTCGACACCGACAAGGTGGCGCAACCGGCCAGCCTGGAGAAACTGCTGCAGCGCCTGGGCGACCAGGAGTTCGACCTGGTGGCCGTAGGGCGTGCCTTGCTGGTGGATGCCCAGTGGGCGGCCAAGGTGCGTGAGGGGCGCGAGCAGGACATCCTGCCGTTCAGCCGCGAGGCGCTGACGAGCCTGGCTTGACCAGCAGCGCCGCATCGACGCGGCGCTGAGACGGTGCCGGTGCCTGTTCGCAGGCGCCGCGCAGGTGCGCCTCGAACTGTTCGACGATGGCCGGCCAGCCCTGGCGGCTGGCATGCTGGCGGGCATTGAGGCGCACCCGGCGCAAGGTCTCGCTGTCTTCCAGCAGCCAGCTGGCGGCATCGATGAAGGCCTCTGCATCTCCCGGCATGGCCAGTGCGCCACTGTGCCCATGACGAATGTGCTGGGCTGCTGCGGCCTCGTCGTAGGCCACTACCCCAAGGCCGGAGGCCAGCGCCTCCAGCACCACGTTGCCGAAGGTTTCGGTCAGGCTCGGGAACAGGAAGATATCCCCCGAGGCGTAGTGTTCGGCCAGGCATTCGCCGCGCTGTACCCCGCAGAACACTGCACCTGGCAACTGCTGCTCGAGTGCGCCGCGCTGCGGGCCGTCCCCCACCACGATCAGGCGCAGGTTGCGCAGGGGGTAGGCCTTGCGCAGGGCGTCCAGGCACTGGCCGAGCAGGCCCAGGTTCTTCTCGGTGGCCAGCCGCCCCACATGCAGCAGGGCGATGTCGTCGGGCCCAAGGCCCCACTGGTCGCGCAAGCTCTGGCGGCGCCGGGCCGGGTTGAACAGGCTGCTGTCGACCCCGCGCGACAGCAGGGTCAGGCGTTCGAAGCCGCGCCGCTGCAGCTCCAGGCGCTGGCTGACGCTGGGCACCAGGGTGCTGTGGCAGCGATGGTGGAAGCCGCGCAGGTAACGGGTGACCAGCCGCGTGAGCAGGCCGAAGCCGTACTGGCCGGAGTACTGCTGGAAGTTGGTGTGAAAGCCGCTGACCACCGCGATGCCCAGGCGCCGCGCCGCCCGCAGTGCACTCAGGCCAAGTGGCCCCTCTGTGGCGATGTACAGCACGTCCGGGCGGTCGCGGCGCCAGCGGCGCAGCAGCTTGTGCATCGACACCTGCCCCCATTGCAGGCCGGGGTAGCCGGGCAGGGGCCAGCCACGGCACAACAGCAGGTCGGCCTGGCGCGGGCGCACCAGCTCCACCCGGTGGCCGCGCAGGCGCAGGCCTTCGTGCAGGCGGCCAAGGGTGTTGGCCACGCCATTGATTTCGGGTGGGAAGGTTTCGCTGACAAGGGTTATGTGCAGGGCGGCGGGACTGGTCATGGGAGGATTTTCCGAGGTGCCGATTGCGCCCGGATGACAGCAAAATGACGGATACATGACGCCCGATCATTGGCGCTTTTGCGCTGTGAAAATAAGCTTGGCCAGCGCCTCAAGAATGCCGCATCGCCAGCCGATGAAGTTGCATTCGAATGAGACTTTCGCTCCAGGAGCGGTGATGTTCAACAGCAAACTGAAACAAGAAAATGCCAGGCTGCGCGAAGAGCTGATGACCATGGAGCAGGTCAAGTGCAGCCTGGACAGCGAGATGCTGGTGCTGCAACTGGACCCCCAGGGCCGCATCGAAGCGGTCAACGGCAACTTCGAGAAAGAGATGCGCTACAGCAGCCAGCAGCTGCTGGGCCGCAACATCGAAGAGATCGTGCCGGCGCATGTAAAGCCGCTGGATTTCTACCAGCGCATGAAACAGGCGATCAACCGCGGCGAGCACCTCAACGGCGCGTTTCGCCTGCTGCGCGGCAACGGCGAGGAAGCCTGGCTGCGCTCGATCCTGCAGCCGGTCAAGGGCAGTGACGGGCGCCTGCGCTACTTCACCCTGCACTCCAGCGACCTGACCCGCACCATCGAGACGTCACGCGAGCACGAGAGCCTGATCAAGGCCCTGATGCGCTCCACGGCAGTGATCGAGTTCAACCTCAATGGCGAGGTGCTGGCGGCCAACGACCGCTTCCTCAAGACCATGGGCTATTCCCTGGAGCAGGTGCGCGGCAAGCACCACCGCATGTTCTGCGAGCCGGAAGAGTACAACTCGGCGCATTACCAGCAGTTCTGGGAAAAACTGCGCCGTGGCGAGTTCGTGGCCGAGCGCTTCAAGCGCATCGATGCCCATGGCCGCGTGGTCTGGCTGGAGGCGTCGTACAACCCGATCATCGACGCCCATGACGTGCTGTACAAGGTGGTCAAGTTCGCCACCGTGATCACCGACCAGGTCAACCAGGAAGCGGCGGTGGCCCACGCCGCCGACATCGCCTACACCACGTCCCTGGACACCGACTCCAGTGCACGTCGCGCCACCGAGGTGGTGACCCAGACGGTCGAGGTCATGCGCGGCCTGGAGACGTACATGCAGCAGGCCGCCGACGGCATCGAGGCGCTGGACAAGCAGTCCCAGGTGATCGGTTCGATCATCAAGACCATCAGCGACATTGCCGGGCAGACCAACCTGCTGGCGCTCAATGCGGCCATCGAAGCCGCGCGTGCCGGCGAGCAGGGTCGGGGTTTTGCGGTGGTGGCCGACGAGGTGCGGCAACTGGCCTCGCGCACCAGCAGCGCCACCGAGGAAATCGCCCGGGTGGTGCAGCAGAACGCCCAGTTGGCCAAGGCGGCGGTCGACATCATCGACAACAGCAAGCGCCAGGCCGAAGAGGGCCTGTCGCTGGCCGGGCAGACCGGCACGGTGATCGTCGAGATTCAGGACGGCGCGCAGAAGGTGGTGGACGCGGTCGGCCAGTTCTCCAACCAGCTGGCGCCCTGACGGCGCGGTGGCGGCGGCCTTGCACCGTCGCCCCGGCAACCGTCAGCCGCGTTCGCGCACCCAGAACAGCGTGGCACCGGCGATGGCGGCAGGCATCATCACGATGTTCACGAACGGGATCAGCAGCACCAGGTACACCGAGCCGCCAAAGCCCAGGCTCTGCCAGCGCTTGGCACGCAGCCAGGCGAGCATGTCCTGCCAGCTCATCTTGTTGTTGTCTGCCGGGTAGTCGATGTACTGGATGGCCATCATCCAGACACCGAACAGCAGCCACAGCGGCGCGGCCACGATGTTGACCACCGGGATCCACGACAGGATGAACAGCGCCAGGGCGCGCGGCACGAAGTAGCCCAGCTTGCGCAGTTCGCGGCTCAGGGTGCGCGGCACCATGGCCGCCAGTTCGCCCCAGCTGAAGGCCGGGAACGGGTCGGTGCCACGTACCACCACCTCGACCTTTTCGGCCAGAAAACCGTTGAACGGTGCCGCGATGATGTTGGCCAGCATGGTGAAGGTGAAGAACACCATCAGCACCACCAGCACCACGAACAGCGGCCACAGCACATAGTTGAGAAAGCTCAGCCAGCCCGGCAGGGTCGGGATCAGCGAGTCCACCCACAGGCTGAACTGGTGACCGGCAAAATAGATCAGGCCCACGAACAGCAGCAGGTTGACCGCCAGCGGCAGCAGCACGAACAGGCGCAGGCCCGGGCTCAGGACCAGTTTCAGGCCCTCGCGCAGGTATTGGGGGCCGGACAGGACAGGGGCTTGCATAAAAGGCTCCGAGCGGTGGTAAACGCGCCGACCTTACCGAGTTTGACGCCTGGGCGAAAGCGCGGCGAAATGCGCGCAACCCCCGGTAACAAAACCCTGTCGATCATTTAATAGGCAAAGCGGCCGGTGCTCGGCAGGTGAATAGAGGTCGTCTATAAGGTGGATTGTCTAAGGATATTTCCTTAATCTCTGCCTCCTCGTTACAGTCGCACCAATTTCACGGTTTCCAGAACCTGCGGCCAATAGCCTTCCCCAAGTGCTTCGCGGGTTCTTTTTTATTCCAGCCGGTGCCCCCGGCGTCATGTGGCTGGCTCGCCAGCTCGACAGGAGCGTTTCATGTCTGAAGTTCGTCATTCGCGAGTGATCATTCTCGGTTCCGGCCCTGCCGGTTACAGCGCCGCCGTGTACGCGGCCCGTGCCAACCTCAAGCCGCTGCTGATCACCGGCATGCAGGCTGGCGGCCAGCTGACCACCACCACCGAAGTCGACAACTGGCCGGGCGATGCACATGGCCTGACCGGCCCTGCGCTGATGCAGCGCATGCAGGAGCATGCCGAGCGTTTCGAGACCGAAGTGGTGTTCGACCACATCAACGCCGTGGACCTGGCCAACAAGCCGTTCACCCTCAAGGGCGACAGCGCCACCTACACCTGCGACGCACTGATCATCGCCACCGGCGCCAGCGCGCGCTACCTGGGCCTGCCGTCGGAAGAGGCGTTCATGGGCAAGGGCGTTTCGGCCTGCGCGACCTGTGACGGGTTCTTCTACCGCAACAAGCCGGTGGCCGTGGTCGGTGGTGGCAACACTGCCGTCGAGGAAGCCCTGTACCTGGCCAACATCGCCAGCAAGGTGACCCTGGTGCACCGCCGCGAGACCTTCCGCGCCGAGAAGATCCTGATCGACAAGCTGCACGCCCGCGTGGCCGAAGGCAAGATCGAGCTCAAGCTCAACGCCACCCTGGACGAAGTGCTGGGCGACAACATGGGTGTGACCGGTGCGCGCCTGAAGAACAACGACGGCAGCTTCGATGAAGTGAAGGTCGACGGCGTGTTCATCGCCATCGGTCACACCCCCAACACCTCGCTGTTCGAAGGCCAGCTGGCGCTCAAGGATGGCTACATGGTGGTCAACGGCGGGCGTGACGGCAATGCCACCGCCACCAGCATCGAGGGCGTATTCGCCGCCGGCGACGTGGCCGACCACGTGTATCGCCAGGCAATCACCTCGGCCGGTGCCGGCTGCATGGCGGCACTGGATGTCGAGCGTTACCTGGACGGCCTGCAGAACGCTTCGTTCTGAGGACTGTTGGGGCTGCTTCGCAGCCCTTCGCGGGTCAAGCCCGCTCCCACAGGGATCACTGCTGTCCTTGTGGGAGCGGGCTTGACCCGCGATGCTTTCAAAGGCTCAGGCGCATCGACAGGTCCACTGCCTTCACATCCTTGGTCATTGCCCCGATCGAGATGTAGTCCACCCCCGTCTCGGCAATTGCGCGCAACGTGCTTTCGCTGATCCCGCCGCTGGCTTCCAGCTTGGCCTTGCCGGCATTGAGGCGCACCGCCTCGCGCATTTCGTCCAGGTTCAGCTCGTCGAGCATGACGATGTCGGCCCCGGCCTCCAGCGCCTGCTGCAGTTCATCCAGGCTCTCCACCTCGATTTCCACCGGCTTGCCCGGCGCAATGCGGCGCGCCGCAGCGATCGCTTCGGCAATCCCGCCGCTGGCGGCAATGTGGTTTTCCTTGATCAGAAACGCGTCGTACAGGCCGATGCGATGATTGTGGCAGCCGCCGCAGGTCACTGCGTACTTCTGCGCCAGGCGCAGGCCCGGCAGGGTCTTGCGCGTATCCAGCAGCTTGACCTGGGTATCGGTCACCAGGTCGGCCAGGTGCCGCGCATGGGTGGCCACCCCCGACAGCAGCTGCAAAAAGTTCAGCGCGCTGCGCTCGCCGGTCAGCAGCGAGCGGGCCGGCCCTTCCAGGTGGAACAGTGCCTGGTTGGCCGTGGCCCGGTCGCCGTCCTTGACCTGCCAGTGCACCGCCACCCGCGGGTCGAGCTGACGAAACACCGCGTCCACCCAGGCCGTGCCGCTGATCACGCAGTCGTCGCGGGTAATGATGGTGGCCTTGGCCAGGCGCTCGGCAGGAATCAGCTGGGCAGTGATGTCGCCGCTGCCGACATCTTCGAGCAACGCACGGCGCACGTTGGCTTCGATTTCGGCGGTCAGGTCGGCGAGGCGTAGATTCGGCATGGTGGGCTCCACAAGCTAGGTGGCCGCGATTATAGGGCAGCCCGGGGCGGGCGTGCAGCAATCCGCCTTTGGTCGCAGCAAATGAGCATTTGCGCCCCATGGCGGTCTATCCACAGGCTGGCCGAAACGTACTGCACAGTTCGCTGGCAGGCCGCGCGTTTTTGCCAGATAATGCGCGCCTTGTAATTGGCGTCATGACTTTGACAGCCATTCAATCCACTTCGTAGCCAACCCAGCAAGGAGACCGGGATGCCCAATGACGGGAAGGTGGTGCCGTTCAAGGCGGCCACCGATCAGGCGTCACGCACGCCGTTCGCTCGTCTGCCGGTCATCCTGCTGCAAGTGCGCGACAAGGCAGCGCAGCACCTGCGCCAGGCGCTGCAGGGGCTGTTCGACAACGCCGACGACACACTCTTCGAAATGGCCGACACGGCCGCCGACAACCATGACCGCAGCCTGTTCTTCGAAGCGATGCGCGACCTGCGCCTCAAGCGCAAGAGCATCGAGCGTGCCTTCCTCGACCTGTTCTATGACGCCTTCATCGATATTGCCGGCAACGACCCGACCGCGCCGTTGGCGCGCCGTGGCTACGACAGGCAGGCGCTGATGGCCGACGATGCGCGTGAGCGGGCCCAGGCCGTGGAGACGATGGTGGCCCGCGTGGCCACGCGTGACGGCTTCGCCCTCGGCCAACTGACCCTGCGCATGAACAGCCTGATCAGCCAGCGCCTGGACGATCGCGCCAACCCGCTGGGGCCGGCGCTGCTGTGCGAGTACTTTCTGCAGGCCGGGCGCAGCCTGGGCGTGGGCATCAAGGTCAAGCTGATACTGCTCAAGCTGTTCGAGCGTTACGTGCTGTGCGACGTCGGCCAGTTGTACGGCGAAGCCAACCAGCTGTTGAGCGCCACCGGGATCCTGCCCGACCTCAAGAGCGCGCCGGGCTGGCGCACCCCGGCGGCCGAACCGGCGCACCCGGCCGGCGATCCGGAGGTCAAGCCAGCCCCGCTGATGGCCGATGCCGGGGCGCAGGCCGCCTTCGCCTCGCTGCAGGTGCTGTTGTCCCCGGTGCGCGGTCGGGTGGCCCCGCGCCTGGAGCCCTATGACCGGGTGCAGCCGATCAGCAGGCAGGATCTGCTGCGCCTGCTCTCGCACCTGCAGCAGTTCGTGCCGGCAGCGGAGGAGGTGCAGGACTTCGACCTGCGCCACCAGCTGGAGCAGCTGCTGACCCGGGCCAGCGTGCAAAGTGGCAAGTACCGCAGGGTCGAGGTGATCGATGAGGATGTGATCAACCTGATCGCCATGCTCTTCGACTTCATCCTCGGCGATCGCAACCTGCCGCATTCGCTGCGCCAGTTGATCGCACGCCTGCAGATCCCGATGCTCAAGGTGGCGCTGCTCGACAAGAGCTTCTTCAGCCGCGCCACCCACCCGGCGCGCCGCCTGCTCGACGAGATTGCCGCAGTGGCGATGGGCTGGGGCGCGCGTGATGACGTGCAGCGCGACGAGCTGTACCTGCGGGTCGAGGCCATCGTGCAGCGCCTGCTCACCGATTTTGCCGACGACCCGCAGATCTTCGCCGAGCTGCTGGCCGAGTTCCTTGCTTTCAGTGCCGATGAGCGCCGCCGTACCGAGTTGCTCGAACAGCGCACCCGCGATGCCGAAGAGGGCCGGGCACGCACCGTGCTGGCGCGCCAGCAGGTTGAAAGCGAACTCAACCTGCGCCTGCTCGGCAAGTGCCTGCCGCAAGGCGTGGTACGGGTGATCGAGCAGGCCTGGAGCCAGGTGCTGCTGCTGGCCTGCCTCAAGCATGGGCGGGGTTCGACCCAGTGGCAGGGCGCGCTGGCCAACATGGACCTGCTGCTCTGGAGTGTCGAGTCACACACAGGCGACGACCGTGCACGGCTGCTGGAGCAGGTGCCGGGCCTGCTCAAGGCCCTGCGCGAGGGGTTGACCCGGGTTGCCTACGATCCCTTTGCCACCAGCGAGTTCTTCGCCCAGCTCGAAGCGCTGCACCTGCAGGCTGTGGAAGGGGCAGGGCACCCCGGCCAGGCGCGTATCGAGCGGGTGTTGGTGCGTGATCGGATCGTGCTGCTGGGGCCGGAGTCGGTGGCGGCGGGCGGACTGTGCTCCAGCCTGCCCGACGACGACCCGGCGCTGCACCAGGTGCGCGACCTGCGCCCGGGGGCCTGGATCGAGCTGCGCGACGAGGATGACGAGCCGGTGCGCGGCAAGCTGATCGCGATCATCGACAGCACTCACACCTATGTGTTCGTCGACCGTACCGGGCGCAAGCTGCGCGAATGGTCGCAGCAGGGGCTTGCCGGGGCGTTGAGTCAGGGCCAGGTACGCCTGCTCGATGCCACCCAGCTGTTCGAACGTGCACTGGGTTCGGTGGTCAGCCAACTGCGCCAGCGCCAACCCTGAGCGCCCGCACTTTTTAACGATACAACCGTCGATTCCTCGGGGCATACTGCGCCAGAGCCCTCATGCTTCAGGATCTTCTATGCAACTTGACCACGCTACTGGCTGGGTCGCTGGCGTCACCCATTGCCCTTCCCCCAACTTCAACGCGCGCCCCGAGGGCGAAGCCATCAGCCTGCTGGTGATCCACAACATCAGCTTGCCGCCCGGGCAGTTCGGCACCGGCAAGGTGCAGGCGTTCTTCCAGAACCGCCTGCCCATCGCCGAGCATGCGTTTTTCGAGCAGATCAAGGACCTGCGTGTATCGGCGCACTTTCTGATCGAGCGTGACGGCAGGGTCACCCAGTTCGTCTCGTGCCTGGACCGGGCCTGGCATGCCGGGGTATCGCGCTTCGAGGGCCGCGAGGGCTGCAACGACTTTTCCGTGGGCATCGAACTCGAAGGCACCGATCAGACGCCGTTCACAGACGCCCAGTACACTGCCCTGCAACACTTGACCCTGCAACTGCAGGCTGCCTGGCCCATCGCGGGGCGAATCCGCGGCCACAGCGACATTGCGCCGGGGCGCAAGACCGACCCGGGGCCGGCGTTCGACTGGGAACGCTATCGCGCCAGCCTGCACGTCAACGAGGACAGATCATGAGTTTTCTGGTGTTACTGCTGGTGCTGTGGGTCGAGAAGTTCTCGGCGCTGCGCCAGCGCCTGCAACGCGACGGCTTTTTTCTCACCGAACTGGCCCGCCTGGAGCGCAGGCCCAAGGCCGACCCCTGGTGGGTGCTGGGCATTCTGGTGCTGTTGCCAGTAGTGGTACTGGCGCTGCTGCTGCACGTGCTCGACCCGGTCGCCTATGGCCTGCTGGCCCTGCCGGTGCACCTGCTGGTGCTGATCTACAGCCTGGGCCGGGGCGATGTGAAGGCGGCGCTGGGGCCGTTTCGCGATGCCTGGCGACGCGGCGATGAACAGGCGGCCGTGCACGTGGCCGAGCGCGACCTGGGGGTGACGGCCGACGACAGCCAGGGCCTGATCCAGAAGGTGCAGGGGCACCTGCTGTGGCAGGCCTACCAGAGCTTCTTTGCGGTGATCTTCTGGTATGTGCTGCTGGGCCCGGCTGCAGCGCTGGCTTACCGGCTGCTGGCGCTGACGGGCGAGCGGGCCGGCAACCCGGCGGTACAGGAACGCGCCCGGCAGTTGCGCCACGCCTTCGACTGGGCGCCGGTGCGGGTACTGGCCGCCAGTTTTGCACTGGTGGGCAACTTTGTGGCGGTCAGCCGCATGATGCTGCACGAGCTGCTCAACTGGCACATCGGCGCGCCGCGCCTGGTGGAGCAGGCGGGCACGGCAGCGGCGGAGATTCCCGCCGACGTCGAGGCCGGCCCGCAAGGCCTGGCCGGGCTCGACAGCCTGTGGGAACTGCTGCTGCGTGCCGCAGTGCTCTGGTACGCGGGCTTTGCCCTGTGGACCGTGCTCGGCTGACTCACAACGTGTAAACGGGCTGCCGCAACGGCGGCTCGTTCCTACAGGCCGCCGCTACTGGTGGTTAACCTTAAGTTACAAAACTTCCCTTCGATATGCGCTATACAGAGGCTGCTGACGATCGCCAGTGGCCTAGTGCTATTGCGCAGAAAACAATAAGAAATCGAAAGGAGACGACCCTTGAAGCGCCTCTTGTATCCGGCAATCGCATTGATGAACCGGCTGAGCTTCGGCATGAAGTTCAGCCTGATCAGCGTGCTGTTCTTTCTGCCCATGCTGGTCACCAATTTCTATCTGGTGCGCGACGCCTATGCCAAGTTCCACGCCACCCGTGTGGAGCTGCACAGCCTCGGCCTGCTGAGCGAGAGCCTGGCCGTGCGCGGTGATCTGGAGAGCCTGGGCAACCTGGTGCAGATCAACGCGGTGCTGGGGCAGTCCGGCAAGGCCGACGACCTGGAGGCGCGCATCGATGCGCTGGAACAGCAGGTGGCAAAGCGCGTGGCCGCGCTGGCCCCGATGACCGAGGACCCGGCCCAGGTGCAGGCCTTCACCGCCCGGCGCGACGAGTTGCTGGCAGGGCTCGAGGCGGCGCGAGCCGACTCCTCGCTGCAGACCCGTGCAGCCCTGTACGACGCCCTGCTGGCGCAGGCGCAGCTGCTTGGCAAGCTGGTGGTCAGCCAGTCGGGCCTTGGCCAGGACAGCGATGCCGGCGTGCGCCAGATGGGCGAGCTGCTGACCACGGTCACCGCCCAGGTCACCCAGACCCTGGGTGAAGGCCGCGCAATCGGGGCTTACTCGCTGGGCCAGGGGTTTCTCAACTCATCGGCCAGTACCCGTTTCGAAGAACTGCTCAAAAGCCTCGACAAGCTGTCGGCCGACTACGCCATTCGCCTGCAGGACGCCCTGGGCGACGAGCCGCGGCTGGCCAGCCAGGCCGCCAGCAGCCAGGCGTCGCTCAAGCAGGCCAGCGAGCTGCTCGAAGACCAGGTGGTGATGGCCGATACCCTCGATGCGCCGTGGCCGGCGTTCTACCAGCAGGTCAGCGGCCTGATCGAGCAGACCTACCTGCTCAATGGCGCCACCCTGCAGGTACTCGAACAGCAGTTGCAGGCGCGCCTGGGCGACTACCGCCAGCACATGGTGCTGCTGGTGCTGGCCCTGGCGGCGGTGTTCATGCTGATCGGCTACCTGTATGGCGGCTTCTATGCCTCCACCCGCAGCACCCTGCGTACCCTGGGCAAGGTGATGGACAAGGTGGCCGGGGGCGACATGACGGTGACCTTCCAGGCCCGCAGTCGCGACGAGCTGGGCGAGCTGGGCGAGGTGTTCAACACCACGGTGCGGCGCATCCATGACCTGATCGAGCGGGTCGGGCAGACGGTGGCCGAGGTGGAACACCAGGCCGAGCAGGTGCATGCGGTATCGGCGCGCAGCAACCAGGCGGTAAGCGGCCAGCGCGGGCAGATCGAGCAGGTGGCCACGGCCATGAACCAGATGTCGGCCACTGCCCAGGAAGTGGCGCGCAGCGCTGCGGCAGCCGTGAACAGCGCCCACGGGGTCAACCGCGAGACGGTCAGCGGGCGCGAGCTGGTGGAGTCGCAGCAGGGCAGCATTGCCGGGCTGGCGGCCGAAATCGACCAGTCGGTGGGGGTGATCAACCAGCTGGTCAGCGACAGCCAGCAGATCAGCCAGGTGCTGGAGGTGATCAAGAGCATCGCCGGGCAGACCAACCTGCTGGCGCTCAACGCCGCCATCGAGGCGGCGCGGGCCGGGGAGCAGGGGCGTGGCTTCGCGGTGGTGGCCGACGAGGTACGCACGCTGGCCAAGCGCACGCAGCAGTCGACCGAGGAAATCGACCAGATGATCTCACGCCTGCAGGGCGGGGTGGAGGCGGCGGTGCGGGCGATGGACAGCAGTCACCAGATGGCGGCGGGCACCGTGGGGCAGTCGCAGCAGGTGCAGCAGGCGCTGGTCAACATTCTGGGGGCGATGGGCAGCATCGTGGAGCAGAACCAGCAGATTGCGGCGGCGGTGGAGCAGCAGACGGCGGTGGCGCATGACATCGACCTGAACATCGTGCAGATCAATCGCGCGGCCGAGCACACCACCGAGGGCGCGCACCAGACCGAAGATGCGAGCCGGCAGCTGTCGGCGCAGGTGATGGAGTTGAAGCAGTTGATCGGGGCGTTCAGGGTCTGAGCGAGGGCTGGGCCCTTCGCCGGCAAGGCGCAGGGCCGGTATTACCAGCCAAACAGCTCGCAGGCATTGCGCGTGCTGGCCTCGGCCAGCACCTGGGGCGCAACCCCCATCACCTCAGCCAGTGCCACGGCAATCTGCGGCAGGTGCACAGGGCTGTTGCGCACCCCGGCGTACATCGCCGGGGCCATGTCCGGCGAGTCGGTCTCCAGCACCACGCCGTCCAGCCCCAGGCGCGGCAGCACCTTGCGCAGGCGCAGCGCCTGGGGCCAGGTGGCCGCACCGCCCAGCCCCAGCCTGAACCCGAGGCGGCGGTACTCGCGGGCCTCCTCGTAGCTGCCGGCAAACGCATGCACGATGCCGCCACGCGCCAGCTTGAAGCGCTTGAGCCGGGCGATCACGTCGGCATGGCTGCGCCGTACATGCAGCAGCGCCGGCAGGTCGAAGTCCACCGCCAGCTGCAACTGGGCCTCGAACAGCGCCTGCTGGCGCTCGCGGTCCAGCTCGGCCACGTAGTAGTCCAGGCCGAACTCGCCCACCGCGCACAACTGCCGGTCGCCACGCAGTCGGCTCAGCCAGTCGCCCAGCGCCAGCAGGTGTTCCGGGCGATGCTGTTCCAGGTACACCGGGTGCAGGCCGAACGCCGCATACAGCTGCGGATCGCTCTTGACCAGCTCCCATACCCGCTGCCAGTTGTCCTGGTACACCCCCAGCACCACCATGCGCTCGACCCCGGCGCGGCGCGCCTGCCCCAGCACTTCACTGCGGTCGGCATCGAAGTCGGGGAAGTCCAGGTGGGTGTGGGTGTCTACCAGGCGCATGGTCAGGCCTTGAAGAGGCGTTGCTTGAAGGTGCGCGCCACCGCGTGCACACCCGGCGTGTAGTGCTGCTTCTCCACCGCCTCCAGCGCCAGGCGCAGGGCGGTTTCGGCCATCAGGCCGTGCTGCTGGGCCATGGCGTTGACCGGCAGGGGCAGGAAGTCCAGCAACTGGTTGTCACCGAAGGTGCCCAGGTGCAGGCTGCGCGATGCTGGCGGGCGGGTCTGCAGCACATCGAACACGCCTTGCAGCAGTACATAGGAGGTGGTCACCAGTGCGTCGGGCAGGCGCCCCAGGTCGGCCAGCAGCTCGCTCATCAGGCGGCGCCCGCACTCGCGGCTGAAGGCTTCGCCCTGGTGCTGGCTGGCCCGTCCGTCGAAGCCTTGCAGGGCCTGGTCGAAACCACGTGCGCGAGCGCGGCTGACGCTCAGCTCCGGGCGTGCGCCAATCAGTGCGATATGCGCCGGGGCGCTGTCGAGCAGGCTGCGGGTCAGGTGCAGGCTGGCATGCTCGTCGTCGCTGACCACCGAGCAGAACTGCGCCGGGTCCAGGCTGCGGTCGATACCGATGATCGGCAGGCCGTTGGCCTGCAGCGTGCGGTAGCTGTCGTCGTCTTCGGGCAGGCAGCTGGCGACGAACAGAGCGTCGCAGCGCCGTGCGCGAAACAGCTGCTGCAACTGGCGCTCGCTGTCGGGCTGGTCGTCGCTGCTGGCGATCAGCAGCTGGTAGCCCTGGGCCCTTGCGCCTTGTTCCAGTTGCTTGGCGATGCGCGCATAGCTGGGGTTTTCCAGGTCTGGCAGGATGAAGCCAAGGGTGCGCGTGTGACGGCTGCGCAGCCCGGCCGCCTGCGGGTTGGGCGTGAAGCCATGGGCCTCGACCACCGCACGCACACGCTCTACCGTGCTGCTGCTGATGCGTTGCTGTTCGGCCTTGCCATTGATGACATAACTGGCAGTGGTAACGGACACACCGGCCAGACGGGCGATATCGCTGAGTTTCACCGAATTTTCCTTGTTATTACCGGGGTTGGCTGCAGAGCCTGACCGGGTATTGTCGCCGATTGCGAAGCATCGGCGCAGACGACCATTGTCGCAATTGTCCGACAAAATGGGGCTTTCATTGTTCGCAGGTTATCGAGTAACGTGCACGCTATTCTAGGTTAAACGATTCAGCAGGCGATTTTTCTGCCGTGGCCTTCGCCTGCGCCCGGCCCTGCGAAGTGTCGGGTGCTGCTAAATTCACAACAATACCTCGGCGCCGGCCCGGCGCTGCAAAGGAGAGGTTCATGCTCGAGCTCACCATAGAGCAGATTTCCATGGGCCAGTCGGCCGTGGACAAGACCGCCGCGCTGCAGCTGCTGGCCGAGCGCCTGGTGGCCGACGGGCTGGTGGCCGAGGGCTACCTGGCCGGGCTGCAGGCGCGTGAAGCCCAGGGCTCGACCTTTCTCGGCCAGGGCATCGCCATCCCCCACGGTACCCCGCAGACCCGCGAGCTGGTGCATGCCACCGGCGTGCGCCTGTTGCAGTTCCCCGAGGGCGTGGACTGGGGCGACGGGCAGATCGTGTACCTGGCCATCGGCATCGCCGCGCGCTCCGACGAGCACCTGCGCCTGCTGCAATTGCTCACCCGCGCGCTGGGCGAGACCGACCTGGCCCAGGCGCTGCGCCGGGCCGGCAGCGCCGAGGCGTTGCTCAAACTGCTGCAGGGGGCGCCGCAGGAGCTGGCACTGGATGCACAGATGATCGGCCTGGGTGTGCCCGCCGAGGATTTCGAAGAGCTGGTATGGCGTGGCGCCCGCCTGCTGCGCCGTGCCGATTGCGCCGGCAATGGCTTTGCCGCCGTGCTGCAGCAGGTCGAGGCGCTGCCCCTGGGCGATGGCCTGTGGTGGCTGCACAGCGAGCAGACCGTGCGCAAGCCGGGCCTGGCGTTCGTCACCCCGCAGCAGCCGCTGCGCTACCTGGGCCAGCCGCTCAACGGCCTGTTCTGCCTGGCCAGCCTGGGCGCGGCGCACCAGGCCCTGCTCGAACGTCTGTGTAGCCTGCTGATCGAAGGTCGGGCGCAGGAGCTGTTTCGCGCTACCAGCAGCCGTGCGGTGCTGGAGGTGCTGGGCGGCGAGCTGCCGGCCGACTGGCCCAGCGTTCGCGTCGGTCTGGCCAATGCCCACGGCCTGCATGCGCGCCCGGCCAAGGAGCTGGCGCAACTGGCCAAGGCCTTCGAGGGCGAGGTGCGCGTGCGCGTGGTCGACAGCGGCGAGGCCGCCGTGTCGGTCAAGAGCCTGAGCAAGTTGTTGAGCCTGGGCGCACGCCGTGGCCAGGTACTGGAGTTCATCGCCGAGCCGAGCGTGGCCGACAGCGCGCTGCCGGCGTTGCTGGCGGCGGTGCAGGCAGGTCTGGGCGAAGCGGTCGAGGCGCTGGCGCCGGTGAGCGAGGTAGCGGCGCCCCAGGTGCTCGAGCCTGTGCTGAGCGCGCCGCTGCCGGGCACGCAGGTCCAGGGCGTGGCCGCATCGCCGGGCATCGCCTGCGGCCCGGCGCATGTGCAGGTGCTGCGCCATTTCGACTACCCGCTGCGGGGCGAGTCGCCGGTGATCGAGCGCGACCGCCTGCAACGTGCCCTGGCCGCCGTGGCCAGTGAGCTCGAAGCGCTGATCCGGCGCAGCCCGGCCAAGGCCATCCGCGAGATCTTCGTCACTCACCAGGAAATGCTCAGCGACCCGGGGCTGGGCGATGAAGTCGAGCTGCGCCTGCTCCAGGGCGAAAGCGCCCCAGCGGCCTGGATGACCGTGATCGAGGCCGCAGCGCGGCAGCAGGAGGCCTTGCAAGACGTCCTGCTGGCCGAACGCGCCGCCGACCTGCGCGACGTGGGCCGCCGTGTGCTGGCCACCCTGTGCGGGGCCGCCGAGGTGGCGGACCCGCAACAGCCGTATGTGTTGGTGATGGACGAAGTCGGCCCGTCCGATGTGGCGCGCCTCGATCCGGCGCGGGTGGCCGGGATTCTCACCGCACGGGGTGGCGCCACCGCGCACAGCGCGATCGTGGCGCGGGCATTGGGCATCCCGGCGGTGGTGGGGGCCGGCGCGGCGGTGCTGCTGATCGCCGCCGGCACCGAGCTGTTGCTGGACGGCCAGCGTGGGCGCCTGACCGTGGCCCCGGCGGCGGACGAGCTGCAGCGCGCCCTGGCCGAGCGCGAGCAGCGCGAACAGCGCCTGCAGGCGGCCCGGGCGCGTCGCCTGGAACCTGCCGTGACCCGCGACGGGCATGCCGTGGAAGTGTTCGCCAACATCGGTGAAAGCGCGGGTATCGAACAGGTGATCGACCTGGGCGCGGAAGGCATCGGCCTGCTGCGCACCGAGCTGATCTTCATGGCCCATCCACAGGTGCCCGACGAGGCCACCCAGGAAGCCGAGTACCGCCGTGTGCTCGACGGCCTGCAGGGCCGGCCGCTGGTGGTGCGCACCCTGGATGTGGGCGGCGACAAGCCGTTGCCCTACTGGCCCATCGCCAAGGAGGAAAACCCGTTTCTGGGGGTACGCGGCATTCGCCTGACCCTGCAACGGCCGCAGGTCATGGAAAGCCAGTTGCGCGCCCTGTTGCGCGCGGCGGGCGAGCGACCGCTGCGCATCATGTTCCCGATGGTCGGGCAGGTGGAGGAGTGGCGCCAGGCCCGAGCAATGGTCGAGCGCCTGCGCCAGGAGATACCGGTCGGCGACCTGCAGGTGGGCATCATGATCGAGGTGCCTTCGGCCGCGCTGCTGGCACCGGTGCTGGCGCCGGAGGTGGACTTCTTCAGTGTAGGCACCAACGACCTGACCCAGTACACCCTGGCCATCGACCGCGGCCACCCGAGCCTGTCGGCCCAGGCCGATGGCCTGCACCCAGCGGTGCTGCAGCTGATCGACATCACCGTGCGCGCCGCGCATGCCCACGGCAAGTGGGTGGGCATCTGCGGGGAACTGGCCGCCGACCCTCAGGCGGTGGCGGTGCTGGTGGGGCTGGGCGTGGATGAACTGAGCGTGGCGGCGCGCAGCATTGCCGAGGTCAAGGCGGTGGTGCGCGAACTGAATTTTGAACAGGCCCGGCAACTGGCGCGTGATGCGCTGGTGCAGGGCAGTGCCGCCGATGTGCGCGCACGGGTGGAGATGCATTGATGGCACGGATACTCACACTGACCCTCAACCCGGCGCTGGACCTCACCGTCAGCCTCGCCACCCTGCAGCCCGGCGCGGTCAACCGCAGCCACGCGCAGCACAGCCACGCGGCGGGCAAGGGCCTGAACGTGGCGCAGGTGCTGGCCGACCTGGGGCATTCGGTGACGGTGGGCGGCTTCCTGGGCCAGGACAACCTGCAGCCCTTCGAGGCCCTGATGGCCCGTCGCGGCTTTGCCGATTGCTTCGTGCGGGTGCCCGGCGAAACCCGCAGCAACCTCAAGCTGGTGGAGGGCGATGGCCGGGTCACCGATATCAACGGCGTGGGCCCGCAGGTCGACGAAAACGCCCAGGGCGAGCTGCTGGCACGCCTGCAGCACCTGGCCAGCGGGTATGACGCGGTGGTGGTGGCCGGCAGCCTGCCGCCGGGTGTGAGCCCGCAGTGGCTGCAGATGCTGCTGGCGTGGTTCAAGTCGCTGGGCCTGAAGGTGATCCTGGACAGCAGTGGTGCGGCCTTGATCGCCGGGCTCAAGAGCGCGCCGTGGCTGGTCAAGCCCAATACCGACGAACTGGCCGAAGCGCTGGGCCGCCCGCTGCACAGCATTGCCGAGCAGCAGGCCGCTGCCCGCCAGTTGATCGACCAGGGCGTCGAGCATGTGGTGGTGTCCCAGGGCGAGCAGGGGGTGATCTGGTTCCGGCGCGACGGCGCCCTGCAGGCGCTGCCGCCCCAGGTGATGGTGGCCAGCACGGTGGGCGCGGGCGATTCGTTGCTGGCCGGCATGCTGCACGGCCTGCTCAGTGCCGAGCCTGCCGCGCAGACCTTGCGCCGCGCCACCGCGATTGCCGCCCAGGCCGTGACCCAGATCGGCTTCGGCATCGGCGACCGCGTGCAACTGGCGCAGCTCGCAGATGCCGTCCGGGTGCAGATTCCCCACGCTCGACAAGAGGGTGAACAATGAAGATCGCCATCGTCACCGCCTGCCCCAACGGCCAGGTGTCCAGCCTGCTCAGCGCTCGCCTGCTGGATGCGGCCGCGCAGCGCCAGGGCTGGAGCACCAGTGTCGAGGTGCACGACCCCGACCATCCCGAGCGCCAGCTTTCGCCGGCAGTGATCGCCGCCGCCGACTGGGTGCTGGTGATCAGCACCGGCCCGTTCGACCTGCAGCGCTTTGCCGGCAAGCGCCTGTTCCAGAGCACCCCGGCCCAGGCCCTGCAGGATGTGGAGAGCTTTCTGCGCCTGGCCGCCGAACAGGCCCAGGTGCATCACCCCGAAGCCATGGCGCCTGCGCCGGCCGCAGCGGGGGCGGTGAAGAAGATCGTTGCGGTCACTGCCTGCCCCACCGGGGTGGCGCACACCTTCATGGCCGCCGAAGCCTTGCAGCAGGCGGCCCGGCAACTGGGTTATCAACTGGCCGTCGAAACCCAGGGCTCGGTGGGGGCACGCACCCCGCTGAGCGCCGCGGCCATCGCCGAAGCCGACGTGGTACTGCTGGCCGCCGATATCGAAGTGCCCACCGAGCGCTTCGCCGGCAAGCGCATCTACCGTTGTGGCACCGGCGTGGCCCTCAAGCAGGCCCAGGCCACCTTGAACAAGGCGCTGGCCGAAGGTCGCGAAGAGCGTGCCGCCGGCAACGCCGGCGCCGCACCTGCACGCAGTGAAAGGGCCGGGGTGTACAAGCACCTGCTGACCGGGGTGTCGTTCATGTTGCCGATGGTGGTGGCAGGCGGGTTGCTGATCGCCCTGGCATACATGTTCGGGCTCGATGCCTACAAGGAGCCGGGCACCCTGGCCGCCGCCCTGCGCCAGATCGGCGAAGACGCCGCATTCAAGCTGATGGTGCCGCTGCTGGCCGGCTACATCGCGTATTCGATTGCCGACCGCCCGGGCCTGGCGCCGGGCATGATCGGCGGGCTGCTCGCCAGTTCGCTGGGCGCCGGCTTCATCGGCGGCATCGTCGCAGGCTTCGTGGCCGGCTACGCGGCCAAGGCGATCAGCCACTGGGTCCGCCTGCCCAGCAGCCTGGAGAGTCTCAAGCCGATCCTTATCATCCCGCTGCTGGCCAGCCTGTTCACCGGCCTGGTGATGATCTACGTGGTGGGCAAGCCGGTGGCCGGCATGCTCGATGGCCTGACGCATTTTCTCGACAGCATGGGCACTGCCAACGCGGTGCTGCTGGGCATACTGCTCGGCGCCATGATGTGCGTGGACCTGGGCGGGCCGGTGAACAAGGCCGCCTATGCCTTCTCGGTGGGCCTGCTGGCCAACCAGAGCATGGCGCCGATGGCCGCGACCATGGCCGCCGGCATGGTACCGCCGATCGGCCTGGGCATCGCCACCTTCCTGGCGCGACGCAAGTTCGCCCAGAGCGAGCGCGAGGCCGGCAAGGCGGCGCTGGTGCTGGGCATGTGCTTCATTTCGGAGGGGGCGATCCCGTTCGCGGCCAAGGACCCGCTGCGGGTGATCCCCGCCAGCGTGGTCGGCGGTGCACTGGCCGGCGCGCTGTCGATGTATTTCGGTTGCAAGCTGATGTCGCCCCACGGCGGGCTGTTCGTGATGCTGATTCCCAACGCGATCAACCACGCCCTGCTGTACCTGCTGGCCATCGCCGCCGGCAGCCTGCTGACCGCTGTGGTGTACGCGGTGCTCAAGCGCAGGGACGTGGCCGAGCTGGCACTGGAGCCGGCCAAGGCCTGATCAGGGGCGTGGGCGCGGGTGCTTCTTGCGCAGCGGTTCGAGCAGGTCGGCCAGGCCGTTGTGGTCGACCTCGTGCATCAGCGCCAGCAGCCCGCCCAGTTCGCCCTTGGGAAAGCCCTGGCGGGCGAACCAGTTGAGGTAGTGGCCGGGCAGGTCGGCGATCAGCCGGCCCTGGTACTTGCCATAGGGCATTTCGCGGGTGACCAGCAGTTCGAGTGTCTCGGGAGTCATGGGCTCGGCGCAGCAGTGCAGGAAAGGCCCCGACAATACATGCAATCTGCACGAGACCAAAGGTCCGTTCATGCAAAACGCTGCTTGGGGAAGGTTCAAAATTTTTATAAGTTGTTGATTTTAAAAGATTTAATTTTTACAGAAAAGCTGGCATGAACACTGCTCCTGTACTACGCAACCACCCTCATGCAAAGGAGCACTGTCATGACCAACGTGAACAAAGACGTTATTTCGGTTCTGAACAACCTCATCGAGTACAGCAAGGATGGCGAGAAGGGCTTCAAGACTTCTGCCGAGGATGCCAAGAACCCGGACCTGAAGGCGTTCTTCCTGCAGCGTGAAGGCGAATGCCGTAGCGCCGCCGCAGATCTGCAGCAGCACGTGCGTTCCCTGGGCGGCGACCCGGAAACCACCACCAGCCTCAGCGGTGACATGCACCGCGCCTGGGTCAACCTCAAGTCTTCGCTGACCAGCAACGACGACAAGGCGGTGCTGGAAGAAGTGGAGCGCGGTGAAGACCACGCCCTCAAAGCCTACAAGGATGCCCTGGAAAAACTGGCCAAGCTGAATGTACCGGCAAGTGACCCGGCATATGCCCTGGTCGAGCGCCAGTACCATGGCGTGCAGCGCAACCATGACCAGGTCAAGGTGCTGCGCGACGCGGCCCGCGCACGTTCCTAACCGGCGTACACCTCTACCCGGTTGCGCCCGTTGCGCTTGGCGCAATACAGCGCATCGTCCGCACAGCCCAGCAAGGTCGAAAGATCCTGCTGGGCTTCTGGCGTCTGCAGGCCCACGCCAATGCTGACGGTCACCGGGTGCTGGTCGTCGCCGAACGGCGGCAGTGCCTCGACGCTGCTGCGGATACGTTCGGCCAGGGTCAGCACGCCGTTGAGGTCGGTCTCGGGCACGATCACCAGAAATTCCTCCCCACCATATCGTGCGGCCAGGTCCGCCGGGCGGCGGATGCTGTGCGCGATCGTCGTCGCCACCTGGCGTAGCGCTTCGTCCCCGCCCTGGTGACCGTGGCGTTCATTGAACGCCTTGAAGTGGTCCACATCCACCATCAGTACCGCCAGCGGGCGCTGGCTGCGCTGGGCACGTGCCCATTCGCGGCGCAGTACCTGGTCGAGCTGACGACGGTTGGCCAGCCCCGTGAGGCTGTCGGTGGCTGCCAGTTCGGCCAGGCCCTGCTCGGCGCTGTGGCGCCTGCGCAATTCGCGCCCCAGCAGCAACGACAGCCAGAGGATGCCGATGCACAACAGGCCGGTAGCGATACTGACCACCAGTGCGGTACGCCGCCACGAGCCATAGACCTCGTCGGTGGACAAGGCCACCACCACCAGCAGCGGCAGGTCGTCCACCCGTGAAAAGGTGTACAGGCGATGCTTGCCGTCCAGGCTCGAACGCGCGGTGAAGCTGCCGTTGCCCTGGGCCATTGCGCGCTTGAAGTTGGGTTGCTCGGACAGGTCGGCGCCGATCAGCGGGTCGCTGGGCAGCGAAGGGTGGCGGGCGAGCATCACGCCGTCGCTGTTGAACAGGTTGACGCTGCTGTCGCGGCCGATGTCCAGGCGCTGGAACAGCTCGCTGAAGTAGGCCAGGCGCAGGGCGCCTGACGCGATACCGGCGAAGGCCCCATCGGCATCGTTGATGCGCCGGCTGAAACTGATGCACCAGTCCAGCTCGCCCAGGCGTGCCTTGAATGGCGGGCTGATGACCAGGCCCAGGCCGGGGTTGTCGCGATGGGCCTGGAACACCTTGCTATCGGCAAAGTTGGCGCTGCGTGGCACCACGCTGGTGGAGTCGGCCGCCACGTTGCCGTTGCGGTCCAGCCACAGGATGTCGCCGCGTAACGGCACGGTGAAGGCCTGGTTGAACAGCAGTTGCTGGCGCAGCGGCGCGGCCACGCTGGCCAGCTCAGGGCGCTGGATGGCCCAGATCAGTCCGTGCAGCGACAGGTCGTAGAGCTCGACGTTGCGCACGATGTCGGTGTCGATCAACTGCACGATATTGCTGGCCGAGCGTGCGGCCGCCTGGCCCACGTTGGCTTTTTCGCGTACCAGCAGGAAGGTCACGATGGTGATGATGGCCAGAACCGCCAGGCAACTGCCCAGGTTAAGGATCAACTCCGGATGAGTCCTGTACAGGGTCGGGCGCTGGGGCGGAAGGCGCGAAGGCATGATGGAGGTGATTCGTACCGCTGTCGTTGAAAGGGCAGGTGCGAGGCGGCGGTATTCTAGGCGGGTGCAGATTGTCGGACAAGCTGTTGCTGGTGCCGATTGATGTACGGCATCTTGGGGCTATTTGCAGGAAAAGAGCCTGCATCCTGCAAGCTCTTTGGCGCATGGCGGTGGGATCAGAAGACGTTGAGCGGGTATTCGACGATCACGCGGTATTCGTCCACATCGTTGTCGACCTGGGCGTAGCCCTGGCTGCCACGGTGCGAGGCCCAGCGCAGCAGCACGCTGAGGTCCTTGAGGGAACCTTGCTGGAAAACGTAGGCCAGGTCCATGTCGCGTTCCCAGTGACGGGCATTGTCGCCGTCGGCGCTGTACCAGTTGCTGTAGCCGGCGCTGGCCGGGTCGACCTTGCTCAGGTCCAGCTTGCCGCGCGAGTACGACACGGCGGTGGTCAGGCCGGGCATGCCGACGCCGGCGAAGTCATAGGCGTACTTGAGTTTCCACGAACGCTCGCCAGGCCCGTTGAAGTCCGAGTACATCTGCGAGTTGTCCAGGTACACGCTGTCGCCCAGGGTGATGTAGTCGAACGGCGTGTTGCCGTTGACCCGCTGGTACACCGCAGTGACGGTGTGGTTACCCACGCCGAGCGCCAGGTGCAGGCTGTAGGTGTTGTTGTCGATGCTGCCCAGCAGCGCATCGCCGGTGTCCTGGGTGTGGTAGTAGTGCAGGCCGGGGTTGAGGCTGACGCCGTCGGCGAGCTGCCAGGTGTAGTCCAGGTCCAGGTAGTACTGGTTCCACACGTCCTTGAGTTCGGCGGCGTACAGGCTGCTGGTAAAACCTTCGACCGGTGCCCAGGCTGCGCCGGCCCAGTTCAGGTGACGGCTTTCGCGGTCATCTGGCAGGTTGCCGTAGGTAGCGCCGATGCGCTTGTGGCCGCTCTGGTTGTAGAGCTTGGTGAAGCTGGCCTGGCCGCCTTCCAGTTGCAGCCCGTCGATGCTGTTGTTGGTCAGGCTGACGCCGCGGAAGGTCTGCGGCAGCATGCGCGTCTCGCCACCGGCGATCACCGGGTTGGTCAGGAACAGGTCGCCGGCACGCAGTACGGTGTCGAAGGCCTTGAGCTTGATGGCAGCGCCGGCATTGGAGAACGAATCCGGGGCCTTGCCCAGTTCGCCATCGTCCTTGTAGTGGTAGGGCAGGATGCTCGAACCCGCCGTGCCGCCACCGCCGTCCAGCTTGAGGCCGAGCATGGCATGGGCATCCAGACCAAAGCCCACGGTGCCCTGGGTGAACCCGGACTCGAACTTGCCGATGAAGCCCTGGCCCCATTCACGGTTGTCGTGGTTGCCGCGCTGCAGCTGGTTGCGGTTGAGGTAGTAGTTGCGGCTGAGCACGTCGAGGTGCGCACCTTCGACGAAGCCTTCGGCCTCGTCGGCCTGGGCGTGCAGGGGCATCGTTGCAGCCAGCGCAACGAACAGCGGGGTCAAGCGAAACGCGTGGATCACCGGTGTGGACTCCTTGAGGTGAGGGATGCAGCTTTTTATTGTGCGAAGCGGTGTTTTCTTGTGAGGACACATCTCTGGCCGCAGAACCTTTTGTCCAGGCCAAAAAAAAGCCGCTGATAGCAGCGGCTTTGAAAGACGGCCACGCAGGCGAACACGTCGCCAGCGCAGCAGTCGAGGGAATAGGAGAGAGGCAGAGGCAGCGTATCAGCTGTCTTTGTCGGCACTCGCAGAACCTTTGGACGCGGTCTGCTCCAGGTTTTTGGCGTGGTCCTGCTGCTGGGCGAGGGCTTCGCGGCCTTGCTGCGCGGCAGCGGCGCGGGCGGCGTACTGCGCCACGAAAGCAGGGGACTCCTCGGCCATGGCCAGGGGCGAGAGCAATACGGACGACAGGACGAAAATACTGGCAATACCCATACTGTTGGACATTTGAAGCTACCTTCTTGCATAGCAAGCTATCTATTTGGTGTGGGTACGATAGTCCTCGGTGGGGGCTTGAAACAGAGGGGATTGGGCAATGCACTGTTGCATTTCGGGTAACAGTCGAGCGCAGCGTTTGGCCCATCGCGGGTCAAGCCCGCTCCCACAGGGTGTTCGCTGGCCCTTGTGGGAGCGGGCTTGACCCGCGATGGGGGCTTCAGGCCGGCAACAGAATCCCGAAGGTATTGGCCCCCGCCTGGCTGCGGGCAAACACGCTGCCGCCATGCATCAGCGCAATCGCCTTGACGATCGCCAGCCCCAGCCCATGGTTGCCCACGGCGCTGTTGCTGCGCGCGGCATCCACCCGGTAGAAGCGCTCGAACAGGCGAGGCAGGTGCACGGCCTCGATGGCCGGGCCCGGGTTGCTCACGGCAATGCATACCTGCTCGCCCTGACGCTCGATATGCACCTGGATCACCTGCTGGCGGGCCGTGTGCTGCACCGCATTGTTGAGCAGGTTGATCAGCGCCCGGCGCAACTGCGCTTTCTCGATGCGCGCCCGTGCATCGCCGCTGACCTGCACCCGTACCTGGGCGTCCTCGAGGATGTAGTCCAGGTAGTCCAGGGTGGTCGCCACTTCCTCGGCCAGCGAGCTGCTGGTCAGCGCTGTGGCCTTGTTGCCCTGGTCGGCACTGGCCAGGAACAGCATGTCGTTGACGATGCTGCGCAGCCGCTCCAGTTCCTCCAGG
Organism: Pseudomonas palmensis; assembly: GCF_049942755.1. Lineage (NCBI taxonomy): Bacteria > Pseudomonadati > Pseudomonadota > Gammaproteobacteria > Pseudomonadales > Pseudomonadaceae > Pseudomonas > Pseudomonas palmensis. Next base: position 1,265,249 of record NZ_CP187958.1, on the reverse strand, counting down.
TTCGATTGCAATACCTCGAAGTAATGTTCGGCGCTGCGACCGCGGGTCAGCGCCACCTGGGTCTGGCCGATCAGGTTGGTCAGGGGCGAGCGCAGCTCATGGGCCACGTCGGCATTGAACCCCTCCAGGCGTGAATAGGCCTGCTCGACCCGCTCCAGGGTGGCATTGAAGGTGCCGGCGAACTGTTGCAGCTCTGGCGGCAGGTCGGCCGCATACAGGCGTGCGCTCAGGTGCGGTGGCGCCAGTTGCTGGGCCTCGGCCGACAGCGCCCGCAGCGGGCGCAGGCCGATGCGGGCAGCCCAGTAGCCCAGGGCCGAGGCCAGCAGCACGCCGATCACCGCCAGGCTGATCAATGCCCCCAGCAGGGTGTGCTGGGTGTGCCAGAAGGTTTCGGTATCGATGCCGAGCAGAAAGCGCAGGGCAGGGCGCCGGTCCAGCGCCGGCAGCTCGCTCACCAGCACCTTGTACGGGTACGGCCGCCCCTCCAGCTGCAGGTCGCGCATGCCCAGCGGGCCGGCGGCAAAGTCGCGTAGCGCGGCGTCGGGCTGGCCGTACTCGTAGTGCGCGTCGCCACTCACCACCCAGAAGCGGATACGCCGGTCTTCCTCGCCCAGCAGGTTGAGCTTGTTGGTGATCTTGGCCCAGTGCTCCCGGGTGCCATAGCGGGTCAGCGCCGATTCCAGCACGCTGTAGCGGGCGTCCAGTTCGGCCTCCGGCAGCAGGTCGAGGCTGCGGTCGACCTGTTTGTACAGGGCACCGCCGATCAGCAGGAACACGCCCAGCGCCACCAGGCTGAACAGCAGGCTCAGGCGCAGGGCGATGGAGTTAGTGCGCACGGCTTTCCAGTACATAGCCCATGCCTCGGATGGTGTGCAGCAGCTTGGTCTCGAACGGGCCGTCGAGCTTGGCGCGCAGGCGCTTGATGGCGACTTCCACCACGTTGGCGTCGCTGTCGAAGTTGATGTCCCACACCAGCTCGGCAATCGCGGTCTTGGACAGGATCTCGCCCTGGCGGCGCGCCAGCACGCTGAGCAGCGAGAACTCCTTGGCGGTCAGTTCCAGGCGCTGGCCGGCGCGGCTGGCCTTGCGGCTGATCAGGTCCACCCACAGGTCCGCGACCTGGATCTGCACCGGCTCGTGCCCGCCGCTGCGGCGGGTCAGCGCCTGCAGGCGCGCCACCAGTTCGAGGAACGAGAACGGCTTGCCCAGGTAGTCGTCGGCGCCTTCGCGCAGGCCGCGGATGCGGTCTTCGACGCGCTCGCGGGCGGTGAGCATGATCACCGGGGTCTGCTTGCGTGCACGCAGGGCGCGCAGTACGCCGTAGCCATCCAGGCCCGGCAGCATCACGTCGAGCACGATCACCGAGTAGTCGCCCTCGAGGGCCAGGTGCAGGCCCTCGATGCCGTCCGGGGCGAGGTCCACGGTAAAGCCTTGTTCGGTGAGGCCGCGATGCAGGTAGTCGGCGGTCTTCTGTTCGTCTTCGATAATCAGCACGCGCATGGTCGGCTCTCAGTTCTCGATCGGCCGGGCCGCCGGCAGGTCGTTGCGGCGGCGGTGGAACAGGCGCTCCAGGGCCAAGTATATGACCGGCGTGGTGAACAGTGTCAGCGCCTGGCTGACCAGCAGCCCGCCCACCACCGCGATGCCCAGCGGCTGGCGCAGCTCGGCCCCGGCCCCGGCGCCGAGCATCAGTGGCACCGCGCCCAGCAGGGCGGCCAGGGTGGTCATGATGATCGGACGAAAGCGCGTCAGGCACGCCTCGTGGATCGCCGCCTCTGGCGCAAGCCCGCGCTGGCGCTGGGCCTCCAGGGCAAAGTCGATGAGCAGGATGCCGTTCTTCTTGACGATGCCGATCAGCAGCACCACGCCGATCAGGCCCATGATGGTGAAGTCCTGGCCCATCAGCCACAGCAGCGCCAGTGCGCCAAGGCCCGCCGAGGGCAGGGTGGAGATGATGGTCAGCGGGTGCACGAAGCTCTCGTAGAGCACCCCCAGAATGATGTACACCGCCACCAGCGCGGCCAGGATCAACCACGGCTGGCTCGACAGCGAACTCTGGAAGGCCTGGGCCGCGCCCTGGAAGGTGCCGATGATCGAGGCCGGCATGCCCAGCTCGCGCTGGGTGCGTTCGAGGATGCTCACCGCATCGCCCAGGGCTACCCCCGGTGCCAGGTTGAACGACAGGTTGGCGGCCGGGAACAGCCCGTCGTGGCTGATCGACAGCGGCCCGGTGCTGGGCGCCGCGACCTTGGCCAGCGCCGCCAGCGGCACCATCTCGCCACTGAGGGGCGAGCGCAGGTAGAAGTAGGCCAGGCTCTCGGCCTTGCCACGCTGGCGTGCATCGATTTCCAGGATCACCTTGTACTGGTTGGTCTCGGTCTGGAACTCGCTGATCTGACGCTGGCCGAAGGCGTCGTACAGCGCCTGGTCGACGTCGGCGGTGGTCAGGCCGAAACGCGCGGCGGCCTGGCGGTCGATGTCGATGCGGGTCACGCTGGCGCCCAGCTGCAGGTCGTTGGACAGGTCGCGGAACGCCGGGTTGGCGTGCAGGCGTTCGGTCAGGCGCTGGGTCCACAGGTTGAGCGCCGGGCCGTCGTTGCTCTTGAGCACGTACTGGTACTGGCTGCGGCTGGGCCCGGAGCTGAGGTTGATGTCCTGCCCGGCCCGCAGGTACAGCACCAGGCCCGGCACCTGGGCGGCCTTGGGGCGCAGCCGGTCGATGAACTCGCTGGCCGACACGTCGCGCTGGGCAGGGTCCTTGAGGGCGATCCAGAAGCGCCCGTTGGCGATGGTCTGGTTGCTGCCGGTAACCCCCACCGAGTGCGAGAACGCGCGTACCGCAGGGTCGGCCTCGATGATCTTCGCCAGCGCCTGGTGCTTGCGCACCATGTCCGGGTACGACACGTCGGCCGCGGCCTCGGTGGTGCCGAGGATGAAGCCGGTGTCCTGCACCGGAAAGAAGCCCTTGGGAATGGCCACGTAGCCGCCGATGGCCAGGGCCAGGGTCACGAAGAACAGCCCGAGCATCAGCCTCTGGTGCGCCAGGGCCCTGACCAGCAGACGATCGTAACCGGCCACCAGGCGCTCGCCGAAGGTCGGTGCGGCGTGCTCGGGGTGTTGCGGGCGGCGCATGAACAGCGCGCACAGGGTCGGCGCCAGGGTCAGCGAGACCACCACCGAAATCAGGATGGTGGAGGTGGCGGTGAGGGCGAACTCCTTGAACAGCCGCCCCACCACGCCCCCCATGAACAGCAGCGGAATGAACGCGGCCACCAGCGAGAAGCTGATCGAGACAACGGTGAAGCCGATCTCGCCGGCGCCCTTGAGGGCAGCCGTGCGGCTGTCGTCGCCGGCCTCCAGGTGCCGGTGGATGTTTTCCACCACCACGATGGCATCGTCCACCACAAACCCCACGGCGATGACGATGGCCACCAGGGTCAGGTTGTTCAGGCTGAAGCCGAACAGGTACATCAGCGCGAAGCTGGCCACCAGCGATACCCCCAGCACGCTGGAGACGATCAGCGTGGCCGACCACTGGCGCAGGAACAGCGCCATGACCGCGATCACCAGCAGCACGGCGATCAGCAGGGTGATCTCCACCTCGTGCAGCGAGGCGCGGATGGTCTGGGTGCGGTCGCTGAGCACCGACACCTGCACCGATGCCGGGAGCATTTCTTCCAGGTGCGGCAGCGCCTGCATGACCCGGTCCACGGTGTCGACGATGTTGGCCCCGGGCTGGCGGAACACCACCAGGTTGAGGCCTTCCTGGTCGCCGGACCAGGCTTTGACATAGGCGTTTTCGGCGCCGTTGATGACCGTGGCCACGTCCTTGAGGTGTACCGGGGCGCCGTCGCGGTAGGCGACGATGAGCTGGGCGTATTCATCGGGGTGGAACAGCTGGTCGTTGGTGGCCAGGGTCGACACGTTGCTGTCGCCGTACAGCGCGCCCTTGGCCAGGTTGAGGCTGGTCTGCTGGATGGCCTGGCGCAGGTCGGCCAGGGTCAGGCCGATGGCGGCGAGTTTTTCCGGCTGGGCCTGCACGCGAATCGCCGGGCGCTGCTGGCCGGTGATGTTGACCAGCCCGACCCCGTCGATCTGGCTCAGCTGGCGTGCCAGCAGGGTTTCGGCGTAGTCGCTCAGTTCGTTGGCCGGCATCTGCGCGGAGCTGACGGTCATGATCAGCACCGGGCTGTCGGCCGGGTTGACCTTGCGCCAGGTGGGCAGGCTCGGCATGTCCTGGGGCAGGCGCGAGGAGGCGGTGTTGATCGCGGCCTGGACTTCCTGGGCGGCGGTGTCGATGTTCTTGTCGAGGGTGAACTGCAGGATCAGGCTGGTGGAGCCCAGTGCGCTGCTGGAGGTCATCTGGGTCATGCCGGGGATGGCGCTGAACTGCACCTCCAGCGGGGTGGCCACCGACGAGGCCATGGTCTCGGGGCTGGCGCCGGGCAGCTGCGCGCTGACCTGAATGGTGGGGAAGTCCGCTTCGGGCAGCGGTGCCACCGGCAACTGCGGGAACGCCACCACGCCCAGCAGCACCAGGGCGAAGGTCAGCAGCAGGGTGGCCACCGGGCGGTCGATGCACCACGCACTGATCGAGCTGCGCCCGCTCATGGCTGCACACCGCTGCCGGCAACATCGTCGCCGACGGGCGCGGCGGGCGGGGCTGCCAGCACCTCGACCCGGGCGCCGGGCCTGAGCCGCGACTGCCCGTCGGCCACCAGCGTGTCGTTGACCGCTACGCCGCTGATCACGTTGAGGTTGCTGTCCTGATACAGCACCTTGACCGGCACCACCGCGACCTTGTCGCCCTCGACGCGGTACACGAAGTGCTGGTCGATGCCCCGCTGCACCACGCCGGGGGGCACCACCAGCGCATCGCGCTGGATGCTGGTCTGGATCTTCAGGCTCACCAGTTGCCCCGGCCACAGGCGGGCCTGGGCATTGTCGAACGCGGCCTTGGCGCGCAGGGTGCCGGTGTTGGCGGCGATCTGGTTGTCGATCAGGCTCAGGTGCCCTTCACCCAGCAGCAGGCCGCCGCTGTCGCCGTTGCCTTCGAGGTAGGCACGGATCGGCGCCGGGGGTTCGGCGGCCACCAGCCCCTGCAGGGTCGGCAGCCATTGCTGCGGCACGGCGAACTCCACCGCGATGGGGTCGATCTGGGTCACGCTGAACAGGCCCTGGGCGTCGCTGGTGCGCACCAGGTTGCCTTCGTCGATGTTGCGAATGCCCACCCGTCCGGTGACCGGCGAGCGGATCTGGGTGTACGACAACTGCACCTTGGCCGCGGCGATCGCTGCCTGGTTGCCGAGGATGCTTGCCTTGAGCTGGTTGACCAGCGCCTGCTGCTGGTCGAGGGTCTGGCGCGAGATGCCGTTGTCTTCGCTGAGCAGGCGGTAGCGCCTGAGGTCGACCTCGGCCACCTGCTGCTGGGCCTGGCTCTGGCCCAGTTGCGCCTGGGCCTGCTCGAGGCTGGCGCGGATGCTGCGGTCATCCAGGGTGGCCAGCAGGTCACCGGCCTGCACCGGCTGGCCCTCCTTGACCAGGATCCGGGTCAGCACGCCCTCCACCTGGGGGCGGATCTGCACGCTGTGCAGCGACTGCACCGCGCCGATGGCGCTGAGGTAGTGCGGCACATCCTGCTGCTGCACCTGGATCACACTGACCGGGGTGGCCACGGGCATGGCCGGTTGGCTGGCCGTATGGCGACCGAAAGTCAGGTACAGCGCCAGGCCCAGCAGCAACGCTATCAGGCCGAAAAAAAACACTCGAGAGCTGGAAATTCGCATGCGTGCACGGCGCCAGGGCAGAAAAAGGAGGGCTGTCAGTAGGTTATAGCTGCTACTGGGGGTCAGCAGTGTGACGCCCACCTGTCAGCGCTGTCAGCTGGCAGATGGCCAAGTGCCAATAGTCTGCGCTGGATCAAGGTTTTACTAAATGTTGCCCCGTAGAGTCTCTCGCCCTGCCGCCCCTCCACCTATAAAAACGCGAGCGCTTTCGATGAAGAGCAATCTGCCTGTGACCGGCCGCAATGTAGATTACCCCGGTGACGCGAATATCCTTTCCACCACCGATCTGACCAGCGCCATTACCTATGCCAACGAGGATTTTCTCAAGGTCAGCGGGTTCGAGCGCGACGAGCTGATTGGCCAGTTGCACCATGTGGTACGCCATCCCGACATGCCTTCCCAGGCCTTTGCGCAGATGTGGCAGACCCTCAAGGCCGGCCGCTCGTGGATGGGGCTGGTGAAGAACCGCTGCAAGAATGGCGACCATTACTGGGTCAGCGCATTCGTGTCGCCGGTCACCAGCCAGGGCCAGACGGTGGAGTACCAGTCGGTGCGCACCAAGCCCACCCCGGCGCAGGTGGAGGCCGCCGAACGTTGCTATGCACGCTTGCGCCAGCAGCGCCCGTTGCCCTGGTGGCAACGCCTGCCGCGCCCTGGCCTGGCGTTGCAGCTGGGGCTGGGCACAGGCCTGGTGCTGGCAGTGGTGCTGGGCACCAGCCGCCTGCTGTTGCCGACGCTGCCGTGGCAGTGGCTACTGGAGCTGGTGGCCGCCGGTGGGCTCAGTGCGCTGCTGGTGTCGGTGCTGCTGCGCCCACTGGAACAACTGCGGGTGCGGGCGCAGTCGATTGCCGACAACCCGTTGAGCCAGCAGCTGTATACCGGCAAGGCGGGCGCCGTGGGGCAGATCGAGTTCGCCCTGCTGATGCTCGAGGCGCAGATCGGGGCGGTGGTGGGGCGCATTGGCGACACCTCGCAGCGCCTGGCCGGCCACACCGCAGAGCTGGCGCAGCACCTGCAGCACAGCCACACCACCACCCTGGGCCAGCAGGGCGAGGCCGATCAGGTGGCGGCGGCAATCAACCAGATGACCACCAGCGTGGCCGAGGTGGCCAGCAATGCCCAGCAGGCTTCGGAGGCCGCCGAGCATGCCGAGGATGCCACCCAGAATGGTCATCAGCTGGTGGACCGCAGCCGCAGCAGCATCCTCGAACTGGCCAGCGCACTGAGCGCTGCCACCGAGGTTATCCACACCCTGGAAGGCCACAGCATGGAAATTTCCGGAGTGCTGTCGGTTATCCACAGCATCGCCGAGCAGACCAACCTGCTGGCACTGAACGCGGCCATCGAGGCGGCGCGGGCGGGGGATCAGGGGCGTGGCTTTGCGGTGGTCGCCGATGAGGTGCGCGGCCTGGCCAAGCGCACGGCCGAGTCCACCGGCGAAATCCAGCGCATGATCAGCGCCTTGCAGCGCGGCACCCGCGATGCGGTGCAGGCCATGCACGAGAGCCGCGAGCATGCCGGGCAGAGCGTCGAGCAGGCGCAGCAGGCGGCGGTGGCGCTGGACGGCATCAGCCAGCAGGTCAACCAGATCAGCGAGATGAGCCTGCAGATTGCTGCGGCGGTGGAGCAGCAGAGCCTGGTCAGCGAAGATATCAACCGCAACATCATCAGCATTCGCCAGGCCAGCGAAGAGAGCGTGGTGGCCGGTCAGCACGGGCATGCCAACGCCAGCGACGTGGCCGGCCTGGCCGAAGACCTGCGGCGCCTGGCCGAGGAGTTCTGGCAGCGCCGCTAGGCGCCGCTCAGAAACCGATGAAGCTGTAGTGGCCAGCCGATGTGCTGCACACCCGGGCGCCGGCCTGATGCAGTTGCTCGACCAGTGCCGGGTTTTCCACGTGCAGGGTCCAGGGCGCCAGCGCGGCGTTGCCCGGGGCGTGCAGGGCGGCGTGCAGCGCCCCGGTGTCGGGCAGGTAGGCGGTGAAGCCGTTGCCCTTGAGCGCGCTGGTGGTGATGCCCAGTTGCTGGCAGATCTGCACTTTGGCGTGGATATCGTCGCGGTCGGCCTGGCGCGAGCGCTCGATCAGCTCGGCCAGTTGGCGGTCCATCAACTGGCTGCCGTGGATCAGTACCGGGCCGCGTTGCCAGGCTTCGGTCGGGCAGTCCTTGGCGTCGGGGCGCAACGGGATGTGCGGGTTGATTTCCATCGGGTAGATGCGGCACACCAGCGGCCGGCGCTCATAGATGCGGCACAGGTTGTCGGCATCCAGATTGCGGCAGGCGCCGGGGTTGAACGCGGCGAAGGTGATGGCCACGTGTGCCTGGGTACTGCCGCAGGGCACGGCGCAGGCACGGCGGGTGGCGTGCTCGCGCTGGGCGTCGGGCAGGCCCAGGCCGTTGGCCAGAAAGGCTTCCACCAGCACGATGAGCTGGCCGCCATCTGCCACCCAGTGGCGCGCTTCGTCGAGGGTCAGGGGAACGTGGTGGCCATTGCAGCATTTGCCACAGCCGGTGCAGTCGAACTGGAGTGAGGTTGCAGCGCTGGTCACGGTTTGGCGGGGGTCCATTCGGTGATGAAGGCAGTCTTGCGCTGCTTGTCGAACAGGCACAGCTCGCTGCCTTTCTGGTTCTTCATGTGCTTTTGCGGGTAGTGGCCGCTGATCAGCAGGGCACTGTAGCCGACGCGGTCGTCGAACTCGGCCGGCTTGCTGGCGGGCCGGGCATCCTTGAACTGGCTGGCGGCGAGGCAGGCCCTGGTCAGGGCTTGTTCGTGGTCGGCCCAGGCCTGGTCGCTGGAGGCATGGGCGCCGAGGCTGAACAGGGCCAGCAGGGCGAAGGTGAGGGCTTTCATGATGGGCGGCTCATGAGGGGAGAGGCCGCTGATTATGCCAGAGCATCGGTTTTTGCAGGAGCAGGAGCGTTTCAGCGTTTGTCCTGGCCCCTTCGCCGGCAAGGGATCGCGGCCCCTATAGGAGTCGCCCTGCCGGCGAAGGGGGCCGGCTCAGCGCTCGGCGAAAGCCACCGCCCGCGCTGCCACGATCAGGCAATCGGTGAGCTCCGGCGAGGAGAACTTGGTCAGCACCGCGTTCGCCCCTGCCAGCCGGGCTTTCTCGCTGTTCATCGCGCTGTCCAGCGAGGTGTGCAGCAGTACATAGAGGTGCTGGAAGTCAGGCGTTTCGCGCAGTGTGCGGGTGAAGGCGTAGCCGTCCATCTCGGACATCTCGATGTCCGAGACCACCACGTTGATCTCCCGGTCGGTGCCCTGCAGCTCCAGCAGGGTGTCGATGGCATCCTTGGCACTCTTGGCGGTGTGGCATTCCAGCCCCAGGCCGCGCAGGGTCAGCACCGACTGGTGGAGTGCCACATGGCTGTCATCGACCACCAGTATGTTGGTGGCCTGCAGAACGGCGGCGTCTTCGGGGTTCAGCTCGCTGCTGCTCACTTCACGCGGCGGCGGCGCAATGCCGTGAATGACCTTTTCGATGTCCAGCACCTGCACCAGCGTGCCGTCCACCTGGGTTACCCCGGTGATGAATGCCTTGCTGCTCGACCCGTAGGGCGGCGGCTTGATGTCGGTACTCAGGCAATGCACGATGCGGCTCACCGCCTGCACGTGCAGGCCCTGCTTGGAGCGGCTGATGTCGGTGACGATCAGGCAGCCGCCGTTGGGGTCTTCCAGCGGGCGTTCGCCGATGGCGCGCGACAGGTCGATGACCGACAGCGAGTTGCCCCGCAGGGTGGCCACGCCTTTGACGTGCGGGTGCGATTCCGGGAGCTTGGTCAGGGGCGGGCAAGGGATGATCTCGCTGACCTTGAGCAGGTTGATTGCCATCAGCTTGCCGCTGCGCAGGGTGAACAGCAGCAGCGACAGCGAGTCGGCGCGGGCATTTTGCGAGGCCATAGGCACCTTCAGGGCAAAGAGAATAAGGGATCTGCCGGGTTATCGACCCGAGCGCGCCAGGCTTTAATCCGCCACTGCACTTCAGCGTAGCCCCAGTCGGCGGGCCAGGCGGCTGAGGTTGGCGCGGTCCAGGCCCAGCTCGCGCGCGGCACTGGCCCAGTTGTGCTGGTGGCGCTCCAGGCAGGCCTCGATCAGCTGGCGCTGGTACAGGTCCAGGGCCTGGCGCAGGTCGGTGCCGGGCGGCGGTGGCAGTGGCGCCGCCACGCTGGGCGCTGCCCCCGGGCCGGCGCCGGGCAGGTCGAAGTCGCGGGCCTCCAGGGTGAGGATCTTCGGCCGCTCGGGGTGCTGGCCCAGCGCCTTGAGCGACGAGCGGCCGATCAGGTGCTCCAGTTCGCGCACATTGCCCGGCCAGTCGTACGCCAGCAGCGCGGCCTGGGCATCGCTGCTCAGGCGCAGGCTGTTCAGGCCCATGCGCGAGCGGTTCTGCTCCAGGAAGTAGCCGCTGAGCAGCAGCACGTCGCGCCCGCGCTCGCGCAGCGCCGGCACCCGCAGCGGGTACACGCTCAGGCGGTGGTAGAAGTCGGCGCGGTAGCGCCCGGCACGCACTTCCTCGGCCAGGTCGCGGTTGGTGGCGGCAATCAGGCGCACATCCACCTGGTGCTCCTGGTCCGAGCCCAGGCGCTGCAGCTGTCCGCTTTGCAGCACGCGCAGCAACTTGGCCTGCACGGCCAGCGACAGTTCGCCCACTTCGTCGAGAAACAGTGTGCCGCCGTTGGCCAGCTCGAACTTGCCGCGTCGCTCGCCCACCGCGCCGGTGAAGGCGCCGCGCACATGGCCGAACAGCTCGCTCTCGACCAGGGTGTCGGGCAAGGCGGCGCAGTTGAGGCTGATCATCGGCTTGTCGGCACGCGCCGACTGCTGGTGGATGGCCTGGGCCACCAGCTCCTTGCCGACCCCGGTTTCACCGGTGACCAGTACGGTCAGGTCGCTGCCGGCGACCAGGCGGATCTCTTCGAGCAGGTGCTTGTGGGCCTTGCTCTGGCCGATCAGTTCCTGGTGCTGCTGGCCGCTGGCCTGGCGGTAGATCTCGGCGCGCTGGTGTTCGTCTTCGGCGCGCAGGGCCAGGCGTTCGATACGTTGCGCCACGTTGACCGTGGCGGCGGCCAGGCTGGCGAAGGCCTGCAGGGCGTCCAGCTCGACCTGCTGGAAGCGCTCCGGGGCCAGCGCATCGAGGGTGATCAGGCCCCAGGGCCGTTCGTCGACGAACAGCGGGCAGCCCATGCAGTCGTGTACCTCCAGGTGCTGGTGCAGGCCCTCGACCAGGCCGTCGTAGGGGTCGGGCAACTGGCTGTCGCTGGCAAAGCGGGTCGGCTCGTTGCGGCTGAGCAGGGCGGCGAAGCGCGGGTGTTCGCTGACCTTGAAGCGCCGGCCCAGGGTGTCGGGGCTCAGGCCGTCCACCGCCAGGGGGACCAGCCATTCGCCATCCAGGCGCAGCAGCGCGGCGGCGTCGCATGGCAACAGGGCGCGCATGGCTTCGAGCAGGCGACGGTAGCGTTCGCGTTCGGGCAGCTCGCGAGACAGGTCGCTGACCAGGGGCAGCAGTGCGGTAAGCAGGGATTTTGCGGTCATGATGACTCCTTCGAGTCTTTATGACTCTAGCAGGGCTGTGGTCAATTTGACTCAAAAATATTCAAGCTATTGATTTATATGGATTTAATAGTTGGCACGAAAGCTGAAACAACCCGGGCAGATTATCCAGAAGCCATAAGGCCCGGGAGTTACCCATGCTCAATGCCCAAGATCGTGCCATCGTCAAAGCCACCGTTCCGCTGCTGGAAAGCGGCGGCGAGGCGCTGACCACGCATTTCTACAAACTGATGCTCAGCGAATACCCCGAGGTGCGTCCGTTGTTCAACCAGGCCAACCAGGCCAGCGGCGACCAGCCGCGGGCGCTGGCCAATGGCGTACTGATGTATGCACGCCATATCGACCAGCTCGAGCAACTGGGCGGCCTGGTGAACCAGATCATCAACAAGCACGTGGCGCTGCAGATCCTGCCCGAGCATTACCCGATCGTCGGCGCCTGCCTGCTGCGTGCCATCGAAGAGGTGCTCGGCAAGGAGGTCGCCACCCCCGAGGTCATCGCGGCCTGGGGCGCGGCCTACCAGCAACTGGCCGATATCCTGATCGGCGCCGAAGAGGGCCTGTACCAGCAGAAGGCCCAGGCGCCGGGTGGCTGGCGCGGTGCGCGGGCGTTCCGGCTGGCGGCGCGGGTGCAGGAGAGCAGCGAGATCGTCTCGTTTCACTTCGCCCCGCTCGATGGCGGCCCGGTTCTCAAGGGCGAGCCCGGTCAGTACCTGGGCCTGAAGGTGCAGATCGATGGCCAGGAGCACCGGCGCAACTATTCATTGTCGGCGCTGGGTGACGGCCGCGAGTACCGCATCAGCGTCAAGCGCGAGGCGGGCGGCAAGGTGTCCAACTACCTGCATGAGCACCTGCAGGTGGGCGATACCCTGGAGCTGTTCCCGCCGGCGGGCGAGTTCACCCTGAGCGCCAGCGACAAGCCGCTGGTGCTGATCAGCGGCGGGGTAGGGATCACCCCGACCCTGGCGATGCTCGACGCGGCCCTGGCCAGCGGTCGCCTGGTGCACTTCATTCATTGCGCGCGCAACGGTGCGGTGCATGCGTTTCGCGACTGGGTGGACGAACGCGCGGCGCGTCATCCGCAGCTCAAGCGCTTCTATTGCTACGCCGAGGATGACGGGGTGAGCCTGCCGGCCGACGCCGTGGGGCTGCTGAGCCAGGATCAACTGGCGCAGTGGCTGCCGGTCGAGCGTGACCTGGACGCGTACTTCCTGGGGCCCAAGGGCTTCATGGCGGCGATCAGGCGTCAGCTCAAGGCCCTGGGGGTGCCGGAGCAGCAGAGCCGCTACGAGTTCTTCGGGCCGGCGGCGGCACTCGAGTAAGGGCCGGGGCCTGTTCGCCGGCAATGCCGGCGCCTGCAGCTAAGCGTATGTGCTGCAGGCGCCGGCTAAGCTGCCGACCTTAATCTTCTTTTAATCGGTTTAACCTTCACTCCCTGTGGTCATGGTCGGCGTGTAGAATTGCGCCCAGGCTTGAGCCACCTATCTAGTGAAGGGAACGGGAATGAACGATCTAACGCAGCGCCTGAATCGGGAACGGCGCTTTCTGGTACTGCTGGGCGCCATCTGCCTGGCGCTGATCGGCGGTGCCCTGTACATGCAGATCGTGCTGGGCGAGGCACCGTGCCCACTGTGCATCCTGCAGCGCTATGCATTGCTGTTCATCGCCCTGTTCGCCTTCATCGGTGCGGCCATGCCCGGGCGGCGCAGCCTCACGCTGTTCGAGGCCCTGGTGGTGCTGAGCGCCATCGGCGGCATTGCTGCAGCGGGCAACCACGCCTACATTCTGGCCAACCCGGCCGTCAGCTGCGGCATCGACACACTGCAGCCGATCGTCGACGGCCTGCCGCTGGCCTCGGTGCTGCCGCTGGTGTTCCAGGTGGATGGTTTCTGCTCGACGCCGTACCCGCCGGTGCTGGGGCTGTCGCTGGCGCAATGGGCGCTGCTGGCCTTCGTGCTGACCGCCGTGCTGGTGCCGCTGGGCATCTACCGCAACCGTCGCCAGCGTTAGACAAAAGTCCCGTGTCGAGGCAAGTGCTCAGGGCTTGAGAATTTTCCGAAGAAGTCGCCTCCAGGTTGACCTGGATCAAGTCCCAACCCTTGCGGTACGGGCATTTCAGGGCTACAGCCAGGGGTGCGACAAACTGTCGCGAAATTGATTTTTGCTGCGCTATTGTTACGTTTTCTGTAAAGGACTGTTGCTCAATAAGTCATAGTCATGGCCATGTTACGTCACTACAATCGCCCCCAATTTCCGTTCGGCACCGCTTGCGAGTTGCAGGATTAAAGGAGCTCCGGCCCCTTTCGTGACTCTGACGAGCATCGCCTGCGGCGATGCCGGGCTGACCCCCCTCCCGTGATTTTCCGCACCAAATGGAATTGGTCTGTAAACAGGCCTGATTGCCTACGAAGTCAAAACAATAAGCACCGTTGCACACCGGTTCTGCCGAGCAGCCGCAGCTGAATTCCGGCGTGACCGTATTCGATCCCATAAATGCTGACGCTTGGCAGGACGAAGTGTTGGCGACCAAAACACAAATTGCATTGAAGCAAGCTGCTCTAGAGGTCGTGAGATGAGTAAAAAGCGTTACCCCAGACTGTTTGGCATTCTGCCCTTTTTAGGCATGCTTTTACTCAGTGGGTGCAACTGGACCCTGCTCGACCCGAAGGGCCAGGTCGGCATTGAGCAAAGGAACCTGATCCTGATCGCTACCGGCCTGATGTTGCTGGTGGTGATTCCTGTCATTTTCATGACGATCGCGTTCGCGTGGAAGTATCGCGCCTCCAACAAGGCTGCCACCTACACCCCTGACTGGTCGCACTCGACCAAGATCGAAGTGGCCGTATGGTCCATCCCGGTGCTGATCATCATCGCCCTGGGTTATGTCACCTACCTCTCCACCCACAAGCTGGACCCGTACCGTCCACTGGATTCCGACGTGAAGCCGGTGCAGATCGACGTGGTCGCGCTGGACTGGAAATGGCTGTTCATCTACCCGGAACAGGGTATTGCCACGGTCAACAAGATCGTCTTCCCGGCCAACACCCCGGTCAATTTCCGCGTGACCTCCGACGCCGTGATGAACTCGTTCTTCATCCCGGGCCTGGGCGGCCAGATCTACGCGATGGCGGGCATGACCACCAAGCTGCACCTGATTGCCAACCAGAACGCCGAGTTCGACGGGATCTCCGCCAACTACAGCGGTGCCGGCTTCACCGGCATGAAGTTCAAGGCGATCGCCACGTCCCAGGAAGATTTCGAGGCGTGGGTCAACGAGGTCAAGCAGTCGCCGCAACAACTGGACAAGGCCACCTACGAGGCTCTGGCCAAACCTAGCGAAAACAACCCGGTTGCGCTCTACAGCGTGGCCCCGGAAAACATGTTCCAGTCCATCGTCGACAAGTACGAGGGCATGAACCGTGGCAAGCCGGTGGTGCACGAGAAGAAAGAGCACAAAGAAGCGGCCGAAGCGATGGACGTGAGTATGCATTCAGCTGCTGGGGCAGAGGAGTAAAAGATGTTCGGTAAACTTAGTCTGGACGCGATCCCGTATCACGAGCCGATAGTCATGGTGACCCTCGCCATGATCGCGCTCGGCGGTCTCGCGTTGGTTGCTGCAATCACCTATTTCCGCAAGTGGACCTACTTGTGGACCGAGTGGCTGACGTCGGTCGACCACAAGAAGATCGGGGTGATGTACATCATCGTCGCGATGGTCATGCTGCTGCGCGGCTTTGCCGACGCCATCATGATGCGTACCCAGCTGGCCATGGCCACTGGCGGCGCCGAGGGCTATCTGCCTCCTGAACACTATGACCAGATCTTCACCGCTCACGGTGTGATCATGATCATCTTCATGGCGATGCCATTCTTCACCGGCCTGATGAACCTGGCCCTGCCTCTGCAGATCGGTGCACGTGACGTTGCCTTCCCGTTCCTCAACTCCCTGAGCTTCTGGCTGCTGGTGTCCGGCGTTGCGCTGGTCAACATCTCCCTGGGCGTGGGCGAGTTCGCCAAGACCGGCTGGGTGGCCTATCCACCGCTGGCGGGTATCCAGTACAGCCCTGGGGTCGGTGTCGACTACTACATCTGGGCGCTACAGATATCCGGATTGGGGACAACGCTGACCGGTGTCAACTTCCTGGCCACCGTGCTGAAAATGCGCGCCCCTGGCATGAAGCTGATGGACATGCCGATCTTCACCTGGACCTGCACCTGGGCCAACATCCTGATCGTGGCTTCGTTCCCGATCCTGACCGCGACCCTGGCACTGCTGACCGTTGACCGTTATCTGGACTTCCACATTTTCACCAACGAGCTTGGTGGGAACCCGATGATGTACGTCAACCTGTTCTGGGCATGGGGTCACCCTGAGGTGTACATCCTGATCCTGCCGGCGTTCGGCGTGTTCTCGGAAGTCATCTCGACCTTTACCGGCAAGCGCCTGTTCGGCCACAAGTCGATGATCTACGCCTCGGGTGCGATCTCGGTTCTGGGCTTCGGCGTATGGCTGCACCACTTCTTCACCATGGGTTCGGGCGCCAGCGTCAACACCTTCTTCGGTCTGGCGACCATGCTCATTTCGATCCCGACCGGGGTCAAGCTGTTCAACTGGCTGTTCACGATCTACCAGGGCCGTCTGCGCTTCACCGCGCCAGTGCTGTGGACCCTGGGCTTCATGGTGACCTTCTCGATCGGCGGCATGACCGGCGTACTGCTGGCCGTACCTGGTGCTGACTTCGTGCTGCACAACAGCCTGTTCGTGATCGCTCACTTCCACAACGTGATCATCGGTGGTGCGGTGTTCGGCTACATTGCCGGCTTCGCCTTCTGGTTCCCGAAAGCCTTCGGTTTCACCCTGAACGAGAAGTGGGGCAAGGCTGCCTTCTGGTTCTGGATCTCCGGTTTCTACGTGGCTTTCATGCCGCTGTACGCACTGGGCTTCATGGGCATGACCCGTCGTCTGAACCACTCGGACAACCCTGCCTGGGAACCGTACCTGTACGTGGCCGTGGTCGGTGCCGTGCTGATCCTGTTCGGTATCGCCTGCCAGCTGATCCAGCTGTACGTGTCGATCCGCGATCGCAAGGACAACATGGACGTCACTGGCGACCCATGGAATGCGCACACCCTGGAATGGTCGACCTCGTCGCCACCGCCGTTCTACAACTTCGCCACCATGCCGGAAAAAGTCGGCCTGGACGCATGGACCGAAGCCAAGCGCGCCGGTATCGCCTACAAGGCTCCGGCCCAGTACGCACCGATCCACATGCCGAACAACACCGCTACCGGTCTGTATATGGGCGCGCTGTTGACCGTCTTCGGTTTCGCCACCATCTGGCACATCTGGTGGTTGGCCGCGGTCGGCCTGATCGGCACCATCGCTGTCTTCGTTGCTCACGCTGCGCGTGACGACCAGGGCTACATGGTTCCTGCCGAGGAAGTGGCACGTATCGAAGGTGAGCGTCTGAAGCACCTCGGTCTGGCTACCGGCTCGCCAGTCGGTGCGCCTGTCGAATCGTTTGAACGGGTTTAATCAATGTCCAGTCATGTAATCAATGCTGATGCTGCTCATGGTCACGACCATGGGCACGAAGAACACCACGACTCGGGCCAGATGACCGTATTCGGTTTCTGGCTGTACCTGATGACCGACTGCATCCTGTTTGCGTCGATCTTCGCAGCCTACGCGGTGCTGTCCGGCAACTTTGCCGGCGGCCCGTCGGGTCACGACATCTTCGAACTGCCGTATGTACTGGCTGAAACCGCGCTGCTGCTGTTCTCCAGTATCACCTTCGGCTTCGCCATGCTGCAGATGTACAAGGGCAACAAGAACGGTGTACTGGCCTGGCTGGCAGTCACCTTCCTGCTCGGCCTTGGCTTCATCGTCATGGAAGTCAACGAGTTCCACCTGCTGATCAGCGAAGGCTTCGGCCCGCAGCGCAGCGGCTTCCTGTCGGGCTTCTTCGCCCTGGTCGGCACCCACGGTCTGCACGTGACCGGTGGTCTGATCTGGATGGCCGTGATGATGTACCAGATCCAGAAGAAGGGCATCACCGGTTCGGCCAAGACCCGCATGGGTTGCCTGAGCCTGTTCTGGCACTTCCTGGACGTGGTCTGGATCTGCGTATTCACCGTTGTCTATCTGCTGGGGGTTCTGTAAATGGCTAACGCACATAACGAGCACGCCGAGGGCAGCCACGGCAGCGTGAAGTCGTACGCAATCGGCTTCGTACTGTCGGTGATCCTGACGCTGATCCCGTTCGGTCTGGTGATGTACCCGACCTTGCCCAAAGACATGACCGTACTGATCGTGGTGGCCTTCGCGGTCATCCAGATCGTCGTGCACCTGTACTACTTCCTGCACCTGGACCGTTCGCCAGAGCAGCGTGAGAACGTCAGCGCCTTCCTGTTCACCGGGTTGGTCATTGCACTGTTGGTCGGCCTGTCGCTGTGGATCATGTTCAGCATCCACACCAGCATGATGGCGAAGTGAGGTAAGACGGCATGTCCTTTAAGCACTTTATCCAAATCACCAAACCGGGGATCATTTTCGGTAACGTGCTTTCTGTGGCAGGCGGTTTCTTCCTTGCCGCGCAAGGGCATGTGGACTTCATGCTGTTCCTGGCCACGGTGATCGGCACTTCGCTGGTGGTGGCGTCCGGTTGCGTGTTCAACAACTGCATCGACCGTGACATCGACATCAAGATGGAGCGCACCAAGAACCGTGTGATGGTTCAAGGGCAGGTCTCGCTGAAGATCGCGCTGGCCTACGCCACCCTGCTCGGGGTGGCCGGGCTTGGCCTGCTGTACGTGCAGGCCAATGCCCTGGCAGCGTTGTTCGGCCTGATCGGGTTCATCATCTACGTGGGTTTCTACAGCCTGTACCTGAAGCGCAAATCGGTGCACGGCACCCTGGTAGGCAGCCTGTCCGGTGCCATGCCTCCGGTGATCGGCTACTGCGCCGTGAGCAACAGCTTCGACCTGGCTGCGTTGACCCTGCTGGTGATGTTCAGCCTGTGGCAGATGCCGCATTCCTATGCGATCGCGATCTTCCGCTTCAACGACTACCTGGCGGCCTCGATTCCGGTACTGCCGGTCAAGCGTGGCATCCTGGTGGCCAAGAAGCACATCCTTTGGTACATCGTGGCGTTCCTGGCAGCGACCCTGATGCTGACCATCGGTGGTTATGCCGGCATGAGCTACATGGCCGTGGCCGCGGCGATGGGCATGTACTGGTTGTACATGGCCTGGACCGGCTACAAGGCTGTGGATGATCGCCTGTGGGCGCGCAAGCTGTTCGTGTTTTCCATCTTCACCATCACTGCGTTGAGCGTGATGATGTCGTTGGACACCAAGGTGCCGACCGAACTGCTGCTGACCTACGCGCATTGATCTGATGTGTTGAAAGAGACCCCGGGCCGAAAGGTGCCGGGGTTTTTTTTGCCCTTCAGAAACGGCTTCGCTCTTGCTCCCGCTCCCGCTCCCGCTCTTGCTCTTGCTCTTGCTCTTGCTCTTGCTCTTGCTCTTGCTCTTGCTCTTGCTTTTGCTTTTGCTTTTGCTTTTGATCTTTCCGTCCTTCAGGAGGCCGAATGGAGCCCGCGTGTAGTGGGGTGTAGGGCCATGGATGGCCCGGAAAGTGCCGACGGGCAGGGACGCCCGTGCGGCGCGGCCCCACGGAGCGTGGGTGGAGTGAGGGGACCCGTAGCGAAGCGTAGGGCCGGATGCTGGACGGAGCGGTTTTGCTTACTTTTTCCAAGAAAAAAGTAAGCCGCTGTAAGAGCGGAAGGGGCCCTAAATGTCGATATCCATGCTGGATAAGCACATGATTGTCGATTTTCATGTCTGTAGTGGTCAACTGATCCCGGACACTGAATTGAGTTTTTCCTCTGCGACCGCAGGCGGTAGCCCTTCGTTGAATTGATGCGGTCGCCGCCAGTTGTACCGCTCCATCAAAAACCGACTGATATCTTGCTGCGCCAGCACAGCGCTCATGTAGCCCACCGTCGGTATCCATTCAGTCTTCAGGCTGCGAAATAGCCGCTCCATCGGCGCGTTGTCGTGGCAGTTGCCGCGCCGACTCATGCTCTGCGTGAAGCGGTATCTCCATAGTCTCTGGCGGAAACTCAGGCTGCCGTATTGGCTGCCCTGGTCGCTGTGAAACAGCACATTCTGAGGCCGGCCACGCTGCTCATAGGCCATATCCAATGCCTTGATCACTAGGTTGGCATCAGGCTTGGCTGAGAACGCCCAACCTACAACACGCCGGGCACAAAGGTCGATGACAGCCGCCAGATAGTGCCATTGGCCTTCAGCCCAGACGTACGTAATGTCACCGCACCAGACTGTGTTCGGGGATGCCACGCTGAACCCGCGATCAAGCACGTTCGGGATATCAGGCCGCTCCACGGTAGCCTTTTTGTAGGCATGGGAGCCCGGCTGTTTGCTGATCAAGTTCAGCTCGCGCATCAACCTACGTACCTTGAATCGCCCGATCTGCATGCCGTCCTCTTTCATCATCAGCATGATGCTCCGGCTGCCCGCAGCGCTTCGGCTTTGCGTAAACAACTCGTTCACGCGGCTACGCAAGACTACTCGTTCGGCATCCGGATACCGACGTTTCCGGCAGTACGCGTAGTAGCAAGATCGGGTGACATCAAATACCGAGCACAACAGATCAACAGGCTCTTGAGCCCGCAGTTGATCGATTAACGCGAACGCTCGTGTTCCTCGGCCATCAAGAGCGCGGTGGCCTTTTTTAAGATCGATTTTTCCCGTTCTAGCCGATTGATACGGGCTTCGAGTTCCTGGATTTTTTGCTGCTCAGGTGTCAGAGCCTTGCTGGTGGGAGTAACACCGCTACGTTCTTGCTGAAGCTGGCTCACCCATCGACGAAGCGCCGATTCGACCAATCCGAGCGAACGGGCGGCTTCGATATGGCTGTAGCCTTGGTCGAGCACCAGGCACGCAGCCTCGCGCTTGAACTC
This sequence comes from Pseudomonas palmensis, assembly GCF_049942755.1. Lineage (NCBI taxonomy): Bacteria > Pseudomonadati > Pseudomonadota > Gammaproteobacteria > Pseudomonadales > Pseudomonadaceae > Pseudomonas > Pseudomonas palmensis. The sequence continues at coordinate 1,244,934 of NZ_CP187958.1, read as the reverse complement.
AGGGGTAAAGGTACGACGTTGCTTGGTCATCAGACACCTCTCTATGGCGAGCATTCTCGCCTAAATGGGTGTCCGGTTTCATTAGACCACTACAGTCGGTGTGATTATCCGACATGGATAGCGCTGCGAGCGGCGCCTTCCGCTCTTACAGCGGGTCACTTTTGGCAAACGCCCCAAAAGTAACCAAAAAGGCTGGGCCCTGCATACGGCCCTACGCTTCGCTCCGGGTCCCCTCGCTCCGCACCTGCTCCGGGGGCCGCGCCGCACGGGCGTCCCTGCCCGTCGGCACTTTCCGGGCCATCCATGGCCCTACACCCCACTACGCAGGCGCTCCACTCGGCCTCCTGAAGGGCCAGAAGATCAAAAGCAGATCAAAAGCAGATCAAAAACCAGAGCAAGATCACCAGCCGGAGCAAGGCCTCTGGATCGGTGCGTGGCAACGGCCGGCAATCCCTCCCACCCGGGCACCACTCCCCGCTGAACACGCAACCCCCGGCATTGCTAGCGTGACGGCTCCCCACCCCAAGGAGCACACCGCCATGAGCATTCTGACCGTTTACTTCTGCGGCACCGGATCGCACCGTTTCGATGACCAGAACCCCAATTTCTGGAACGGCGAACTGGTCGCCACCCTTGCTTCCAACGACCAGAGCCGCGAGTTCGCCAACTGGATCGCCATCGACGGCCCGGGCAGCGGCAACCTGCAGGCCGATGACCTGTTCATCGAAAACAAGGAATACGGCCTCACCGGCACCCTGTTCGGCGCCGGCTGGGAGCAGAACGTGGCCCACGCCCTGCAGGTCATCAAGGGCTCCTGCACCTGGCAGCGCGAAAAACTCACCGAGCAGGACTACAACCGCCTGAAGTCAGCCGGCGTGCCGATCGAGGACGTGAAGAAGGAGGGTTCCTGGTTCTGGCGCCAGTACGACTATGGCGACCGCGGCGTGACCCCGCAGCAACTCCAGGAAGGCATCATCCGCATGCACCGCAAGGACGGCCTGATTCCCGATCAGGTCAACATCGTGGGCTGGAGCCGCGGCGGCATCAGTGCCCACATGCTCGCCAACGCCATGGCCGACGACCCGCAACTGGCCCACGTGCCGGTGAACATCTTTGCCATCGACCCCGTGCCCGGGATCAACAACCTGCAGCCACACCGCCTGCACCTGCGCACCAACGTGAAGGAGTACGTGGGTTTCTTTTCTCGCGACGAGCGCTCCAAGGGCTTCGCCTGCGTCATCCCGTCCACCTACCCCGATACCCGTGTCCACATCTTTCCACTGCCAGGACGCCACGCCACGCTGGTGGGCAATGCCTCGGCCGATGGCGCCAGTGCCGGCAACGAGCTGCCCGACCCGGGCCTGATCGTGCGCCATTTTGCCGAAACCTGCCTGACCCGCTGGGGCGTGACGCTGCAAAAACGCCTTGAGCTGAGCGAAGGGCAGGTGGCCGACTACCTGGATGCCATGGACCGCGACGATGCCCGCTACAGGGCCATGCGCAAGCACTCCTACACGCTGCTGAGCGAGTCCGAAGGGGAGCATCGGCTGGTCCACCAGGGCGATATGCGCAAGGCTTTCAGCTTCGTGCGCGGGGCCCACATGGCGCCGGAGGAGGGCCTGGATGTGGGGAGCTGGCGCTCGCTGTCGTTCGAGCGTCTGTGCTGACACCGCGGCATCGGTCGCGGCCGCGCTGCGCGGCCCGCGATCGAATCCACTTTACAGGCATTGCCTGCAGGCACTATCTTCTGCCTCGGCCACCGCAGTGGCCAACGTCGCTCGGACGGTTCCGGGCGCTTACGTCCTCGAGGTAACCATGGCTGACCAAGGTTCGCCGCGCCGCTTTGCGCGCATAGATCGTCTCCCCCCCTACGTATTCAACATCACCGCCGAACTCAAGATGGCCGCGCGCCGTCGTGGCGAAGACATCATCGACCTGAGCATGGGCAACCCCGACGGGGCCACGCCGCCGCACATTGTCGAAAAACTGGTACAGGTCGCCCAGCGCGAAGACACCCACGGCTACTCCACCTCGCGCGGTATCCCGCGCCTGCGCCGGGCCATCTCGCACTGGTACAAGGACCGCTACGACGTCGAGATCGACCCCGAGTCCGAAGCCATTGTCACCATCGGCTCCAAGGAGGGCCTGGCCCACCTGATGCTGGCCACCCTGGACCACGGCGATACCGTGCTGGTGCCCAACCCCAGCTACCCGATCCACATCTACGGCGCGGTGATCGCTGGGGCCCAGGTGCGTTCGGTGCCGCTGGTGCCCGGCGTGGACTTCTTCAACGAGCTGGAGCGGGCGATCCGCGAGTCGATCCCCAAGCCCAAGATGATGATCCTGGGGTTCCCCTCCAACCCCACCGCGCAGTGCGTGGAGCTGGACTTCTTCGAGCGGGTGGTGGCACTGGCCAAGCAGTACGACGTGCTGGTGATCCACGACCTGGCCTATGCCGACATCGTCTACGACGGCTGGAAGGCCCCGTCGATCATGCAGGTGCCGGGTGCCAAGGACATCGCCGTGGAGTTCTTCACGCTGTCCAAGAGCTACAACATGGCCGGCTGGCGGATCGGCTTCATGGTCGGCAACCCGGAGCTGGTCAACGCCCTGGCGCGAATCAAGAGCTACCACGACTACGGCACCTTCACCCCGTTGCAGGTGGCGGCGATCGCGGCGCTCGAAGGCGACCAGCAGTGCGTGCGCGACATCGCCGAGCAGTACCGCCAGCGGCGCAACGTGCTGGTCAAGGGGCTGCACGAGACCGGCTGGATGGTCGAGAACCCCAAGGCCTCGATGTACGTGTGGGCCAAGATCCCCGAGCAGTACGCGCACCTGGGTTCGCTGGAGTTCGCCAAGAAGCTGCTGGCCGAAGCCAAGGTATGCGTGTCGCCGGGCATCGGCTTTGGCGACTATGGCGATGACCATGTGCGCTTTGCCCTGATCGAGAACCAGGACCGCATTCGCCAGGCGGTGCGCGGCATCCGCCAGATGTTCCGTGCCGATGGCATCGAGGCGCCGAAGGCGGCCAGGGCTTCACGCACGTCGTGATGCACCTCGCCGGCAAGGCCTGCTCCCGTAGGAGCCGGCCTTGCCGGCGAAGGGCGCGACACCGCCTTCCGTCGGCCGCCCATATTTCTTTCACTGCCCCCCTTTTCAACGCCACGCCGAAGCATAGAATGATCGTCGGGTTTCTCCCTCCAACGATACTTCTCCCCCCCTCCCAAATCATGTCCGAAAACAATCCTTGTTTGACTTGCGGTGCCTGCTGCGCGTATTTCCGTGTGTCCTTTTTCTGGGGTGAATGCACCTCGGCCGGGGGTGTCGTGCCTGATGAACTGGTGGTGCAGATCAACCCGACCCGGGTGGCGATGATCGGCACCGACGCCAAGCCGTGTCGCTGCATAGGGCTTGAAGGCGAGATCGGCAAGAGCGTCAGCTGTTCGCTCTATGCCCAGCGCTCCAGCCCCTGCCGCGAGTTCGATGCCGCCTGGGACAATGGCCAGCCCAACGACGACTGCAACGCGGCGCGGGCCGCCCACGGCCTGCCCCCTCTGGAAGCCAACGAGCCGTTCTGGCCCGCCGAAGACCCGGAGGTGGCCTGACCGTTCGTCGGTTGGCTGACGCTGTAAGTTTGACGAGGCCCTGTATTCACGGGGCCCATTGCCAAAGTATTAACACCATTTGACGTAACGCCTTTGCGCAAGGGCTCCGGGAAAGCGGCTACATATTCCAGCACTGGAATCGTAGTCGCCAAGGTCAGGCATTTCGACGTTAGTGTGTGTAGTTTCCACGGCGTACCCGTCGCACGCATTCAAGGAACGAACTGCCTGATCCACGAAGGAGTCGCCCGTGGACAGACGTGCCGTCAAGCTTGCCCCCACCCGTGTTCGCCCCTTGTCGCTGGCCGTGAGCCTGGCCACCGCGGGAATCGCTTTCGGCCTGTTCAGTGCAACGGCCAGTGCCGCCTGTACCCCGCTGATCCCCGGTGCGGGCGCGACGGTCACCTGCACCCCGGGGTTGAACGGCAACGTCAGTTCCTCCGCCAACAACCTGACCCTTAACCTGAGCAATGGCTCGCAGATCAACGCGCCGTTGCTCGGCACGGCAGTCAACCTGAGCGGCAATAACGTCACCCTGAACAACTCGGGCACCATCGACCCCGCATTCCTCGGGATCCTGAGCGGGCTCAGCTCCGGGATCAAGGTCGGCAACTCGGCGGCCAGCACGGTCAGCATCACCAACTTCAGCGGTGGCGTGATCAAGGGCACCACCGGTGTGCTCAGTGCCAGCCTGCTCAACCTCAACGGCCTGGCCCTGAGCGTGCAGAACGGCAACGGTGGCGTTACCACGCTGGTCAACGACGGCACCATCGGTTCATCGAACATTGTCGGCGTCAGCGTGCTGGCCCCAGACGCCCCGGTGGTGGCGGTGTATGGCGGCGGCAGCGTGAACATGACCAACACCGGCACCATCATCGGTCGCGTGGCGTTCCAGGCATCGGGCACTGCCACCGGCAATACCTTTACCAACAGTGGCGCGATCAGTGGCGGCGTGTCGATGGGGGCGAACTCCACCAACCGCTTCAACGCAATCACAGGTTCCAGTGTCAGTAGCGGGGGAGGTGTAGGCGTCGACCTGGGCATCGCCGGCATCAACCTGCTGTATGCGCCTAGCGGCAAGGTCGACGGCGGTGCCGGCGGCAGCAACACCCTTGCCCTGCAGAACGCCATCGGCGGGGGCACCGGTACCGGCGGCACGGGCACGCTTTCGGCCAGCAACTACATCAACTTCAACAACCTGCTCGTGCAGAGCGGCACCTGGACACTCTCCGGCGCGTTGCTCGGGGTCACCAGCACCAGCCTCAACGGCGGCTCGCTGGTGTTCGACGACGCCTCGACCTTCGGCACCGGCACCATCGCGGCCAACGGTGGCGCGCTGGGTGCGGGCGCGGCCAACCTGTCGCTGGCCAACGCCGTCACCCTCGGTGCCGGCGGGCTCGGCATCATCGGCGACAACAACCTGACCCTCACCGGCATCGTCAGCGGTAGCGGCCCCTTGACCAAGACAGGCGCCGGCACCCTGGGCCTGAGCGGGGCCAATACCTATACCGGCGGCACCTTCCTCAATGCTGGCGTACTGTCGCTCGCCAACGCCGCGGCCCTGGGCACCGGCAGCCTGAGCGTTACCGGGGCCGGCAGCCTGCAGGGCTCGGTACCGCTGGTGCTGAGCAACGCTGTGCAGCTGTCGGCAGCGCTGAGCCTGCCCGGCAGCAATGCGCTGACCCTGGGCGGTGTGGTCAGCGGCACCGGTTCGCTGAACAAGACCGGCAGCGGCGACCTGACCCTGGCCGCCAGCAACACCTACAGCGGCGGTACCACGCTGGGCGCCGGCAAGCTGATTCTCGGCAATGCCGCCGCGCTGGGGGGCGGTACATTGACTGCGGCCGCCGGCACCAGCCTGGACACCAGCAGTGCGCTGACCCTGGCCAACGCCATCAGCCTGGGCGGTGCGCTGACCCTCACCGGCAGCAACAACCTGACCCTCGGCGGCGTCATCGGCGGCAACGGCAGCCTGGTCAAGAACGGCACCACCAACCTCAACCTCACGGGCACCAACACCTTCACCGGCGGCCTGCTGCTCAACGGCGGCAGCCTGACCGTAGGCAACGGTGCGGCGCTGGGTACCGGCGCGCTTACCCTGGGCGCCAATGCCAGCCTGGACGCCAGCAGCGCAGTCAACCTCAACAACGCCGTGGTGCTCGGCGCCAACACGCTGAGCCTGCTGGGCACCAGCGCGACCACCCTGGGGGGCGTGGTCAGCGGTACGGGCGGGCTGATCAAGAGCGGTGCGGCCGACCTCACCCTGGGCGCGGCCAATACCTTCGGCGGCGGCGTGCAGTTGCAGGCCGGCAAGCTGATCGTCGGCAACAATGCGGCGCTGGGTACCGGCACGCTGGCCGTGGCCGATGGCACCACGCTGGACAGCACCAGCTCGGTTGCACTGGCCAATGCCATCAGCCTGGGCGGCAACCTGACCCTGGCCGGCAGCAATGCCCTGACGCTCGGCGGCGTGGTGTCGGGCAGCGGCGGGCTGGTCAAGAACGGCGCCGCGTTGCTCACGCTCAACGGCAACAACAGCTTCCAGGGCGGTGTGACGCTCAATGCCGGCGGCCTGATGGTGGGCGCGGCCAACGCCCTGGGCAGCGGCGCCCTGAACACCACGGGCACCGCCAGCCTGGATGCGAGCGTGGCACTCAGCCTGGCCAACGCGGTCAACCTTGGCGCCGACCTGACCGTCGGCGGCACGGCCAATCTTGGCCTGGGCGGCCCGATCAGTGGCGCGGGCGGCGTGATCAAGAACGGCGCGGCCGACCTGACCCTTTCCGGCAACAACACCTACGTGGGCAACACCCGGCTCAACGCCGGCAAGCTGGTGCTCGGCAGCAGCACGGCGCTGGGGCAGGGCGCACTGATCGCGGCGGACGGTACCCGCCTTGACGCCGCCCCGGGCGTGACCCTGGGCAACGCCCTCACGCTCAACGGCGCGCTGACCCTCGACGGCAGCAACGACCTGGCCTTGCAAGGCCTGATCAGCGGCAATGGCAGCCTGATCAAGAACGGCACCACCAACCTGACCCTCAGCGGCAACAACACCTTCCTCGGCGGTACCACCCTGAACGCCGGTACCCTGACCCTGGCCAGTGCCGCAGCGCTGGGCACCGGCGCCCTGACTGTCGGCGGCGCGGCGAGCCTTGCCAACAGTTCACCGCTGGTACTGGCCAATGCCGTGGTTCTCAATGGCGTGCTGACCCTGCCGGGCACCAGCAACCTGACCCTGAACGGCGTCATCAGCGGCGCCTCGGGCCTGAGCAAGAACGGCGCGGCCAACCTGACGCTGGGCGCTGCCAATACCTTCGGTGGCGGCGTGGCGCTCAATGCCGGCACGCTGATCCTGGGCAACAACACCGCACTGGGCACCGGTACGCTGGCTGCTGCCGGCAACACCTCGCTGGACGCCACCAAAGCCCTGACGGTGGGCAATGCCGTGACCCTGGCCGGCAACCTCAACCTGCTGGGCAGCAACACCCTCAACCTCGGCGGCGTGATCAGCGGCGCAGGCGGCCTGACCAAGGCCGGCGGTGCCGACCTGACCCTGAGCGGTGCCAACACCTTCAGCGGCGCCACCAACCTGAACGCCGGCAAATTGATCGTCGGCAGCAACACCGCGCTGGGCACCGGCGTGCTGAACGCAGCCGGCAACACCCAACTGGAGGCCAGCACGGCGGTCAGCCTGGCCAACCTGGTCAACCTGGCCGGCAACCTGGGCATCGGCGGGGCCGCGAACCTGACGCTCAACGGCGTGGTGGGCGGCACCGGCAGCCTGACCAAGACGGGCACGGCCACCCTCGGCCTGAACGCGGCCAATACCTATCAAGGCGGTACCAACCTCAATGGCGGCGGCCTCAGCCTGGGCAACAACCAGGCACTGGGCAGCGGCGCACTGAACGTGGGCGGCGCTGCCACGCTCGACAACAGCGTGGCGCTCAACCTGGCCAACCAGGTGAACCTGAACGCCAACCTGAGCGTTGTCGGCAGCAATGACCTGACCCTGGGCGGTGTGATCGCCGGGGCCGGCCAATTGATCAAGAATGGTGCCGCCACCCTGACCCTCAATGGCCTCAACACCTTCACCGGCGGGACCTTGCTCAACGCCGGCGCGCTGGTGCTGGGCAATGCCTCGGCGCTGGGCAATGGCGCACTGAACGTGACCGGTGCGGCCAGCCTCGACAACAGCGCCAGCTTCGCCTTGGCCAACGCGATCAACCTGGGTGCCAACCTGACCCTGGCCGGCAGCAACGACCTGACCCTGGGCGGCGTGATCAGCGGCGCCGCCGGGCTGGTCAAGAACGGGGCGAGCAACCTGACCCTCAATGGCGTCAACACCTTCCAGGGCGGCACCGTGCTCAATGCCGGCGGCCTGACCCTGGGCAATGCCAATGCCCTGGGCACCGGCGCGTTGACCGTGGCCGGCAACGCCAGCCTGGACAACAGCGCCAGCTTCGCACTGGGCAACAACCTGATACTCAATGCCGACCTGAGCCTGGCGGGCAACAACGACCTGAGCCTGGGCGGGGTGATCAGCGGCACCGGTGGCCTGATCAAGAATGGCCTGGCCGACCTGACCCTGAGTGGCAACAACACTTTCAGCGGCGCGGTCAACGTGCTCAACGGCAGCCTGACCACGGTCGGTGCCGGCGCGCTGGGCAACGCCTCGGCGGTGAACGTGGGGCTGGGCGCCAGCCTCAACCTGGGCAACAGCAGCAGCCTTGCCAGCCTCACCGGCAGCGGCAGCGTGAACCTGGGGGCCGGTACCAACCTGAGCGTGGGCGCGGGGGATGCCAGCAGCGTATTCACCGGCGGCCTGGCCGGGGCCGGTGGCCTGATCAAGGTCGGCGGCGGCAGCCTGGAACTGGCCGGCAACAACGGCCTGCTGAGCGGTACCACCCAGGTCAATGGCGGCACCCTGAACGTCACCGGTTCGCTGGGCAGCAACCTGGTGCAGGTCAATACCGGCGCCACCCTCACCAGTACCGGCACTGGCAGCGTGCTGGGCGCGGTGACCATCGCCGATGGCGGCCACCTGGCGGCCAACAGCGGCAGCAGCCTGACCCTGGGCTCGCTGGTGCTCAACGCCAACTCCAATCTCGACGTGGGCCTTGGTTCGCCGGCTACCGGCGGCAATGCGCTGATCAAGGTCAACGGCAACCTGACCCTGGACGGCACCCTCAATGTCAGCGACATCGGCGGCTTTGGCACCGGTATCTACAGCCTGATCAACTACACCGGCCAGCTCACCGACAACGGCCTGGTGATCGGCAGCATTCCCGGCAGCGTGCAGCTGGGCGACCTGCAGGTACAGACCTCGATCGGCAGCCAGGTCAACCTGCTGGTCGGTGGCGCCAATGGCAGCGTGTTGTTCTGGGACGGCACCGGCCTGGTCGGCAACGGCGTGATCCAGGGCGGCAACGGCACCTGGGATGCCCTGAGTACCAACTGGACCACGGTCAACGGCACCGGCAACCGTGACTGGAGCAGCAACTTCGCGGTATTCCAGGGCGCCGCAGGCGACGTGCTGGTCAATGGCGCGCAGTCGATCACCGGCCTGCAGTTCGTCACCGATGGCTACCGCCTGCTCAATGGCGTGACCGGCCAGCTGAACCTGGTCAATGGCAGCAATGGCGCCACTACGGTGCGTGTCGATCCGGGTGTGACCGCCACGGTTGGTGTCGCCCTGGGCGGCAGCGGCCTGCTGAGCAAGGTCGACAGCGGCACGCTGGTGCTAAACGCCAGCAACAGCTACAGCGGCGGCACCGCCCTCAATGGCGGCACCCTGGTGGTGGGCAACAACCTGGCGCTGGGCAGCGGTGCGCTGACTGCCGCCAACGGCACCACGCTGGACAGCAACGCCAGCATCGCCCTGGGCAACAGCGTCAACCTGCTCGGCGGCCTGACGGTGGCCGGCAGCAACGATCTGGCCCTGAACGGCAGCATCAACGGCGCCGGCAACCTGACCAAGAACGGCGCTGCCACGCTCACCCTGGGCGGCGCCAACAGCTACACCGGCGGCACCACCCTGGCCGCTGGCCGGCTGCTGCTGGGCAATGACCTGGCCCTGGGCACAGGCGCGCTGCACGTGACCGCTGCCAGCAGCCTGGCAGGCACTACCACGACCAACCTGGCCAACGCCATCGACCTGGGCGCCAACCTGACCCTCGACGGCCTCAACGCCATGACCCTCAACGGCATCGTCAGCGGCAGCGGTGCCCTGAACAAGACCGGCACGGGCAACCTGACCCTCAATGGTGCCAACACCTACCAGGGCGGCACCAGCGTCGGCGGCGGCACCCTCACCCTGGGCAATGGTGCGGCACTGGGCAGTGGTGCGCTGAACGTCACCGGCGCGTCCAGCCTGGCGACCAGCACCCCGCTGAGCCTGGCCAACGCGATCAACCTGGGCGCCGACTTGACCCTGCCGGGCACCAGCAACCTGGTGCTCAATGGCGTGATCGGCGGCAGCAGCGGGTTGGTCAAGAACGGTTCGGCCAGCCTGACCCTCAATGGCAACAACACCTATCAGGGCAGCACCAGCCTCGCCGGCGGCACCCTGATCGTCGGCAGCAACACCGCACTGGGCACCAGCACGCTCACTGCACAGGCCGGCACGTCACTGGACGCCAGCAGCGCCGTGACCCTGGGCAATGCCATCGGCCTGCTCGGCGGCCTGACGGTGGTCGGCAGCAACGACCTGACCCTTGCCGGCAACCTCACCGGCAGCGGCGGACTGAGCAAGAATGGTGGCGCGACGCTCACCCTGTCGGGCAGCAACACCCACCTGGGCAACACCTTGCTCAATGGCGGCCGCCTGGTCCTGGGCAGTGACCAGGCGCTGGGCCTGGGTAACCTGGTGGCAGCAGGCGGCACCACGCTGGACAGCAGCCTGGATGTCACCGTGCTCAACGCCGTATCGCTGGCCGGCAACCTGACCGTTGGCGGCACCCACGACATCACCCTGGGCGGCCAGGTCAACGGTGCCGGCAGCCTCACCAAGAATGGCGCGGGCAACCTGACCCTGACCGGTGCCAACGCCTGGCAGGGCGGCACCACCCTGAACGCCGGCACCCTTACCGTGGGCAATGCGCTGGCGCTGGGCAACGGCAGCCTCAGCGTGGGCGGGGCGTCCACCCTGGCCAGCAGCGCTGCGGTGAACCTGGCCAACGCGGTCAACCTGGGCGCCAACCTGACGGTCGCCGGCAACACCGACCTGGGCCTGACGGGCGTGGTCAGCGGCACTGGCGGGCTGATCAAGACCGGTGGCGGCAACCTCGCCCTCACCGGTGCCAACACCTACAGCGGCGGCACCACCCTGAATGCCGGCACCCTCACCGTAGGCAACGTCACCGCACTGGGCAGCGGCGCGCTGACGGTCGGCGGCGCCTCCACCCTGGCCAGCAACACCGCGCTGAACCTGGGCAACGCCATCGGCCTGAATGCCGACCTGACCGTCGCCAACAGCGCCGGCCTGACCCTGGGCGGCGACATCAGCGGTGCGGGCGGCCTGATCAAGACCGGCACCGGGGTGCTGACCCTGGGCGGCAACAATACCTACCAGGGCGGTACCGCGCTCAATGCCGGCGGCTTGCTGCTGACCTCGGCCACGGCGCTGGGCAGTGGCACCCTGACCGCCGCCGGCGCCACCACGCTGGACACCAGCACCGCGCTGACCCTGGACAATGCCCTGGTACTGACCGGCAACCTGACCCTGCTCGGCGCGCAGAACCTGGCCCTGACGGGCGCGATCAGCGGCGCGGGCGGCCTGGTCAAGACCGGTGCCAGCGACCTGACCCTGAGCGGCGCCAACACCTACAGCGGCGACACCCTGCTGGGCGCCGGCCGCTTGATCGTGGGCAGCGACAGCGCACTGGGCGTCGGTACCCTGCGCACCAGCAACAACACCATCCTCGATGCCAGCACGGCGGTGACGCTGGGCAATGCGCTGAACATTGTCGGCAACCTGAACGTCGGCGGCAGCAACGACCTGACCCTGAACGGCGTGATCGACGGCCCCGGCGACCTGACCAAGAACGGCGCTGCGACCCTCACCCTCAACGGCAGCAACACCTACAGCGGCGAGACTATCCTCACCGCCGGCACCCTGGTGCTGGGCAATAACAATGCGCTGGGCACCGGGGTGCTGTCGGTCACCGGCAACTCGACCCTGAGCAGCGGCAACAGCGCCGTGGTAGTGAACAACGGCATCGGCCTCAATGCCAACCTCACCGTCAACGGCAGCAACGACTTCGGCCTGGGCGGCGTGATCAGCGGCAACGGCCAACTGATCAAGACCGGTAGCGGCAACCTGACCCTGAGCGGCACCAACACCTACTCCGGTGGTACCAGCCTGGGCGGCGGCACCCTGACCGTCACCAATGGCGCTGCGCTGGGCAGCGGCGCACTGAGCGCGACGGGCACCAGCACCCTGGGCAATACCCAGGCTGTCACGCTGCTGAATGCCATCGCGGTCAATGGCGACCTGACCCTGGACACGGCCGCCAACCTGACCCTGGGTGGGGTTATCAGTGGCTCGGGCAACCTGATCAAAAGCGGCGCCCAGGAACTGGTGGTGTTCGGTAACAACACCTTCAGCGGCACACTCGATATCACCCAGGGCATGCTGACCACCTTGAATAGCAACGCCCTGGGCAATGTCGCCAGTGTCAACCTGGGCAGCGGCACCGACCTGAACCTGAACGGCAACACCAGCATCGGTGCACTCACCGGCAGCGGCACCACCAATATCGGCCTGGGCAGCACGCTGAGCCTGGGCAGTACCAACCTGGACAGCGTCTTCGCCGGTGCCCTGGTCGGCAGCGGCGGCTTGAACAAGGTCGGCACCGGCGTGCTGGAACTTGCCGGCATCAGCAACCTGGGCGGCGCCAGCCAGGTCAGCGGCGGTACCTTGAACGTGTCGGGCGCCCTGAACGGGGGGAACCTGACGGTCAATTCCGGCGCGACCCTGACCGGCAGCGGCAGCGTGGGCGGGCTGACCACCATCGTCAACGGCGGCCACCTGGCCGGCACCAGCGGCACCCAGCTCAGCTTCGGCTCGCTGGCGCTGGCGCCCAACGCCAGCATCGACGTCGCACTCGGCTCGCCCGTCACCGGCGGTACCTCGTTGTTCAATGTTGCCGGCAACCTGACCCTGGGTGGCACGCTCAACATCACCGATGACGGCGGCTTCGGCAATGGTATCTATCGCCTGTTCGATTACGGCTCGCTGACCAACAACGGGTTGGTGCTGGGCAGCCTGCCGGGCAGCGTCACGCCCGGCGAGCTGCAACTGCAAACCGCGATTACCGGCCAGGTCAACGTGCTGGTCAACTCGCCCAACCTGATCGTGCAGTTCTGGGATGGGGCGGGCACTGTCCCCGATGGCGTGGTGCAGGGCGGCAGCGGCACCTGGAACAGCACCACCACCAACTGGACCGACCTCAACGGCACCGTCAACGACGTCTGGCAGGGGCAGTTCGCGGTGTTCCAGGGCGCTGCGGGCGGCGTGGTCACGGTCGAAGGTGGCCAGGCCGTCAATGCCCTGCAGTTCATCACCGACGGCTACCAGCTGGTCGCCGGCAGCGGCGGCGTGCTCAACGCCGTCAACGGCAACAGTGGCAGCTTTGCGGTACGTGTCGACCCGAACGTGACCGCCACCCTGGGCCTGCCGGTCAATGGCAGCGCGACCCTGGCCAAGCTCGACAGCGGCACGCTGGTGCTCAACGGCGCCAACGGCTACACCGGCGGTACGCAGCTCAATGGCGGCACCCTGGTGGTCGGCAATGACGGCGCGCTGGGCAGCGGCACGCTGACTGCGGCCAATGGCACCACCCTGGACAGCAACAAGGCGGTGAGCCTGGCCAACACCATCGGCCTGCTCGGCCAACTGAGCATTGCCGGCAGCAACGCACTGACGCTGGACGGTGACATCAGCGGCACCGGCGGCCTGCTCAAGGCGGGCGGCGCCAGCCTGACGCTCAACGGCGACAACAGCTACACCGGCCCTACCGCCCTGAATGCCGGCACGCTGGTACTGGGCAGTGACACCGCACTGGGCGTCGGCGCCCTCAACGCGGCCGCGGGCACGCAACTGGACAGCAGCAGCGCACTGTCGCTGGCCAACACCTTCAACCTTAGCGGCAACCTGACGCTGCTCGGCAGCAATGACCTGACCCTCAATGGCCTGGTCAACGGCGCCGGCAGCCTCACCAAGCAGGGCAGCGGCAGCCTCACGCTCAACGGTGCCAACGGTTTCACGGGCGGTACCGTACTGCAGAGCGGCACCCTGAATGTCGGCAACGCCGGGGCGCTGGGCAGTGGTGCGCTCACCGTCAGTGGCGCCTCCAGCCTGGTCAATGGCAGTGCGCTGTCGCTGGCCAATGCCATCGTGCTCAACGCCGGCCTGACCCTGCCGGGCAGCAACAACCTCACCCTGGGCGGTGTCATCAGTGGCACGGGCAGCCTGAACCACACCGGCAGCGGCGGCCTGACCCTCACCGGGGTGAACACCTACAGCGGCGGCACCCAGCTGGGTGCCGGCAACCTGACCCTGGGCAACGGCTCGGCGCTGGGCAGCGGTGCCCTGAGTGTCAGCGGCACCTCCACCCTGACCACCACCAGCGCCATGACCCTGGCCAACGCGGTGGATGTGGGCGGCACGCTCAACGTGGCGGGCACCAACAACCTGACGCTGGCCGGCGTGCTAAGCGGTGCGGGCACCCTGAACAAGAACGGTGCGGCCAACCTCACCCTCAGCGGCAACAACAGCTTCAGCGGCATCCTCAACATTCTCTCCGGCAGCCTCAGCACGGTGGGCAGCGGTGCACTCGGCAACCCGGCCGAGCTCAACCTGGGCAACGGCGCCAGCCTCAACCTGGGCGGCACCACCAACCTGGGCGAGCTCAGCGGCAGCGGCACCGTGAACGTGGGCGCCGGTACCGGCCTGCAAGTGGGCGAGGGCACGTTCGGCGGGGTGCTCAGCGGCACCGGTACGCTGGACAAGACCGGCACCGGCACGCTGACCCTGGGCGGTGGCAATACCCTGAGCGGGGCCACCACCGTCAGCGGCGGCAGCCTCATCGTCAATGGCAGCCTGGCCAGCAGCACGGTCACGGTGAACAGCGGCAGCACCCTGGGCGGCACCGGCAGCCTCGGCGGCGCGCTGACCGTCGCCGACGGCGGGCACCTGTCGCTGCGCAGCGGCGATACCCTGAGCGTCGGCTCGCTGGTACTGGGCGCGGACGCCAACCTGGATGCGGCCCTGGGCGCCCCTGTGGTGGGTACCCCGGCGCTGATCAACGTGGGCGGCAACCTGACCCTGGACGGCAAGCTCAATGTCACCGACCTGGGCGGGTTCGGTGCGGGCGTGTATCGCCTGATCGACTACAGCGGCGCGCTGACCAACAACGGCCTGGCCATCGGCAGCGTGCCCAATGGGGTCATCGCGGGCGATCTGGATGTGCAGACCGCCGTCAACAACCAGGTCAACCTGGTGGTGGGCGGCAGCAACAACAACGTGCTGTTCTGGGACGGCAGCCAGACCGTCGGCAATGGATCGGTCGACGGCGGCGCCGGTGTCTGGAGCGTCGGCGGCACCAACTGGACCGATGCCAACGGAGCGCTCAACCAGGCCTGGAACGGCACCTTCGCGGTGTTCCAGGGCACGGGCGGCGCGGTGACCGTCGATGGTGTGCAGACCGTCAACGGCCTGCAGTTCCTCGACAATGGCTACGTGCTGAGCGGTGACGCGCTGAACCTCACCAACGGTGCCCAGGGCACCGGCAACGTGCGTATCGGCAACGGCGTGAGCGCCACACTGAACGTGGACATCAACGGCAGCGGCACCCTGGCCAAGCTCGAAGGCGGCACCCTGGTGCTCAACGGCAACAACGGCTATACCGGCGGCACCCAGCTCAACGGCGGCACGTTGGTGGTGGGCAGCAACACCGCCCTGGGCAGCGGCGCGCTGACGGCTGCCGACGGCACCATGCTGGATGCCAACCAGGCCGTGACCCTGGGCAACGCCGTGACGCTCGGCGGTGCGCTGACCATCGCGGGCAGCAATGACCTTGATCTCACCAACCTCGTCAGCGGCAGCGGCAGCCTGGTGAAGAACGGTACGGCCGACCTGACCCTGGCCGGCGCCAACACCTACCAGGGCGGCACGCGCCTCAATGCCGGCAGCCTGACCCTGGGCGACAACGCTGCACTGGGCAGCGGCGCGCTTACGGTGGGTGGCACTGCGCAGCTGGACGGCACGCTTGACCTGCAACTGGGCAACGCCGTCAGCCTGGCCTCGCAACTGACCCTGGGCGGCAGCCACGACCTGACCCTGAACGGGGTGATCAGCGGCAACGGCAGCCTGGTGAAAAACGGCAATGGCGCACTGCTGCTGAGCGGTGCCAACACCTACAGCGGCGGCAGCACCTTCAACGCCGGCAGCGTGCAGGGCAATACCAGCAGCCTGCAGGGCGCGATCCTCAACAACGCCGCGCTGACCTTCGAACAGGCCAGCAACGGTACCTACACCGGCAACCTCACCGGCAGCGGCACGTTGATCAAGATCGGCAGCGGGCAACTGCTGATGACCGGCAACAGCGGCTTCACCGGCGCCACCACGGTCAACGCCGGCAGCCTGCTGGTCAACGGCAGCCTGGCCAGTGCCACGGTGCAGGTCAACAACGGGGCGACCCTGGGCGGCAGCGGCAACTACGCCGGCACGGTCAACCTGGCCAGCGGTGCGACCCTGGCGGCGGGCAGCGGCGCCACGCCACTCAAGGTCGGCGCGCTCAACCTGGATGCCGGCAGCAATGTCGACCTGGCGCTCGGGCAGGCATCGGCCTCGACCACCGTGGTCAAGGTGGCGGGCGACCTCACCCTTGATGGCACGCTCAACATCAGCAATGCCGGTGGCTTCGGCAGCGGCGTTTACCAGCTGTTCAGCTACGGTGGCAACCTGACCGACAACGGCCTGCTGTTCGGCCTGCTGCCAGGCGGCACCTTGCCAGGCCAACTGACCCTGCAGACGGCCATCGCCCAGCAGATCAACCTGGTGGTGCAGGGCGCAGGTGGCGCACTGCAGTTCTGGAACGGCGGCAAGACCAATGCCGACGGCACCATCGGTGGCGGCAGCGGTACCTGGGGCAACGGCACCAACTGGACCGACGTCAACGGCAACCTGAGCGAAACCTGGGATGCGCAGTTCGGCGTGTTCGGTGGCCAGGCGGGGACCGTCACCGTGGCCGGCAACCAGTCCTTCACCGGCCTGCAGTTCCTCAGCGGCGGCTACCAATTGGTGGCCGGCAGCGGCGGCAGCCTGACACCGGTCAATGCAGCCAATGGCGACCTGGCCGCCGTGCGCGTGAACACCGGCGACAGCACGCAGATCTCCGCGCCGCTGGTGGGCGCGGGCGGTATCGAAAAACTCGACGCAGGCACGCTGATCCTGAGCGGCGCCAACACCTACACCGGCGGCACCAGGGTCAGCGGCGGTACGCTGGTGGGCAACACCACCAGCCTGCAAGGCAACATCGTCGACAACGCCAGCCTGGTGTTCCAGCAGGACACCGACGGCCGCTTCAACGGTGTGCTCAGCGGCACCGGCAACACCGTCAAGCAGGGTAGTGGCAGCCTGCTGCTGACCGGCAACCAGCCGTTCAGCGGCAACCTGGCGGTCAACCAGGGCCTGCTGCTGGTGGGCAATGCGGCCAACCCGGGCACGGTGCTCGGGGCCAAGGTCACGGTGGGGGCCGGTGCCGCACTGAGCGGCAACGGCAGCGTGGGCTCGCTGGTCAACAACGGTGTGGTGCAGCCTGACCCGGCCAGCGGGCTCAAGGTCGGCGGCAACTTCACCAACGCCCCGGGCGGCACCCTGCAGGTGGTGGTCGGCAACCCCGCCAGCAGCGGCCTGACCGTGGGCGGCACGGCCAACCTGGGCGGCAGCCTGGTGGTGCTGAACTCGGCACCGGCCTCGGGCAACGCGCAGTACACCGTGGTGACTGCCGGCGGCGGGGTGAATGGCACCTTCACCACCGTGCAGTTGCCGGATACGCCGTTCTACGACACCACGCTCAACTACGGCAGCAATCAGGTCGGCGTCACCATCAGCCGCAACGGCACCAGCCTCGGCGATGTGGCTGCGACCCCCAACCAGCAGGCCGTGGCCGGCGCACTGGGCAGCAGCGGGGCACCGGCGGCGGTGCTGGGCGCGGTCATGGCGCAGAACCGTGGTGGCGTTCAGGCGGCGCTGGACAGCCTGTCGGGCGAGATCCATGCCAGTACCGCCAGTGCGCTGATCGAAGACTCGCGCTACGTGCGCGAAGCGGTCAACGACCGCCTGCGCCAGCCAGGCTGCATGCGCGAGGAGGATCCGCGTCGGGCCCTGGCACCGAACGCCAACCAGCTCACCAGCGACGGTTGCCACGACGAGGCCGTGGGCTGGGCGCAGGCACTGGGCACCTGGGGCAAGATGGACGGCAACAGCAACAGCGCCAGCATCGACCGCAACGTGCAGGGCTTCCTGCTCGGGGTGGACCGCAGCCTGAACAGCGACTGGCGCGTGGGCGTGGCCGCCGGCTATACCCGCAGCGACCTGGATGCCAGCGGCCGCCGTTCCGATGCGAGCATCGACAGCTACCACCTGGCCACCTACCTGGGCTACCAGCTCGATGCCTTCTCGGCCCGCGTGGGTGCGGCGTACAGCTGGCACGACATCGAGAGCAAGCGTGACGTCGCCATCGGCAGCTACGACGACCGCCTCAAGGCCAAGTACAAGGCGCGCACCGCGCAGGTGTTCGGCGAGGTGAGCTACGCCATCGAGGCAGGCGGCGTGGCGCTGGAACCGTTCGCGGGCCTGGCCTACGTCAACTACGACAGCGACACTGCACGCGAGAAGGGCGGCGCGGCGCGGCTCAAGGCCAGTGCCGACCAGGACATCACCTTCTCCACCGTGGGCCTGCGGGCGGGCAAGGCGTTCAAGCTGGCCAACGGCAGCACCCTGACCCCGCGTGGCAGCCTGGGCTGGCGGCATGCCTACGGCGACACCAAGCCTGATGCCGACCTGCGCTTCATCGAGGGCGGCGCCGGCTTCACCACCCAGGGCGTGCCGATCGCCCGCGATGCGGCGGTGGTCGAGGCGGGGCTGGACCTGTCGATCGGGCAGGCCGGCAAACTGGGCCTGGGCTATTCGGGGCAGCTGTCCAGCGACACCCGCGACCATGCGGTAACGGTGAGTTTCAGCATGGGGTTCTAGTCGGCGAACGACGATCACGGCGCGTGAAGGCGGTGGCTTGAGCGCAGGTACCTCAAGTACCATCGCCCTCTGATTTGATGAGAGGGAAGTCGCTGATGATCGTCGGTATCGACCTGGGCACGACCCACAGCCTGGTGGCGGTGTGGCGCGATGGCGCCACTGAACTGGTGGCCAACGCACTCGGCCACACGCTCACCCCCAGCGTGGTGGGGCTCGACGACCAGGGCCGGGTGCTGGTCGGGCAGGCGGCGCGCGAGCGCCTGCACACCCATCCGCACCTGACCACCGCATTGTTCAAGCGCTACATGGGCAGCAATCAGCAGGTCACCCTGGGTGGGCGTGCCTACCGCCCCGAAGAACTCTCGGCACTGGTGCTCAAGAGCCTCAAGGAAGACGTCGAGCGTGCCTATGGCGAGCCGGTCACCGAGGCGGTCATCAGCGTGCCGGCCTACTTCAGCGATGCCCAGCGCAAGGCCACCCGCGTGGCCGGCGAACTGGCCGGGCTGCGCGTCGACAAACTGATCAACGAACCCACCGCCGCCGCACTCGCCTATGGCCTGCACCAGCGCGACAAGGAAACCTCGTTTCTGGTCTTCGACCTGGGCGGCGGCACCTTCGACGTGTCGATTCTGGAGCTGTTCGAAGGGGTGATGGAGGTGCGCGCCAGCGCCGGCGACAACTACCTGGGCGGTGAAGACTTCGACCAGTTGCTGCTGAAGCATTTCGTGCAGGCCCAGCAGGGCAACGACTTCCCCGGCGCGACCACGCTGCTGCAGCCGCTGCGCCGCGAGGCCGAGCGTGTACGCCGGCAGCTGGGTCAGGCCCAGCAGGCCGACTTCGTGGTGCGCGTGGAGGGCCGCGAATGGCGCCACGTGTACACCCAGGACGCCCTGGCCGACCTGTTCGCACCGCTGCTGGCACGCCTGCGCACCCCTATCGAACGCGCCCTGCGCGATGCGCGCATCCGCGCCTCGGACCTGGACGAAGTGCTGCTGGTGGGCGGTACCACGCGCATGCCGCTGGTGCGCAAGCTGGCGGCCGGGCTGTTCGGGCGCTTCCCTTCGATCAGCCTCAACCCCGATGAAGTGGTGGCCCACGGCGCCGCCGTGCAGGCCGCGCTCAAGGCCCGGGATGCCGCGCTCGAAGAGGTGGTGCTGACCGACGTGTGCTCCTACACCCTGGGCATGGAAACCGTGCGCCAGGTCGGTGACCGCCACGAGAGCGGGCACTACCTGCCGATCATCGAGCGCAACAGCGTGGTGCCGGTGAGCCGGGTGCAGACGGTGTACACCGTCGGCGACCAGCAGGAGCAGGTGCTGGTCAAGGTGTTCCAGGGCGAGAGCCGCCTGGTGCGCGACAACGTGCTGCTGGGCGTGCTGGAGATTCCGGTGCCACGGCGCAAGGCCGGCGAGGTGGCCCTGGACGTGCGCTTCACCTACGACATCAACGGCATTCTCGAAGCCCAGGTGAGCATCCCGCTGACCGGCGAGCAGCATGCCCTGGTGATCGAGAACAACCCCGGCGTACTCAGCCCCGAAGAGGTACGCGAACGCCTGGCGGCGCTGGCCGAGCTCAAGACCCACCCGCGTGACCAGCAACCCAACACCCTGTTGCTGGCGCGCCTGGAGCGCCTGTATCAGGAAAGCCTGGGCGAGGTACGTGAGCTGATCGGGGCCTGGGCCGCGCAGTTCCAGCGCGTGCTGGAAACCCAGGACGAGCGCCAGATCCGCGAGGTGCGCCACGAGCTCGAACAGCGCGTGAATGAACTGGGCCAGGACAGCTGGCGCTGAAGGAGCGGCAATGAGTGACGTGATCGAAGACTGCTGGAGCGTGCTGGCCCTGGCCCCGGGCGCTGATGAACGCAGTATCAGGCGCCAGTATGCGCGCCTGCTCAAGGTGCACCGCCCCGACGAGGACCCCGAGGCCTTCCAGCGCCTGCGCGAGGCCTATGAACAGGCGCTGGCGCGCAGCCGCTGGGCACACGAGGACGATGCAGCGCCAGCGCTGGAATCGGCCGATGTGCCAGCCCCGCAGGCCGCGGCGGTGCACGTCGACGTCGAACCCACACCCGCCAGGGAGCAACAGGCCCGCGCGCTGCTCGAAGGGCTGGACCCTGCGCAGCTCGACAACCTGTGGCGCCAGGCCGGTGAACTGGGGTGCGAGGCGGCCTTCGAGCAGCAGTTGCTGCAGCGCAGCCTGGATGACGAAACCCTGCGCCTGCCCATCCTGCACTGGGCGGTGCCGAGGCGTGGCTGGTTCACCCCCTGGCAGGCGGTGCCGATCGGCGCGTACCAGGGCGACGAACTGCTGGGCAGCCTCTGGCAAGCCTGCCACGCGCAGTTGCAGCACTATTTGCAGGCGGGCGACGAACAGGCGTTTTTCGCCAGCCTGCAGCACTGGGGCGGGCAGGCCTGGCTGGAGCCCTTCGACCGCCGCGAGCAGTTCCAGGCCATGCTGCTGGAGCTGCTGCACGATCACCCCGGCAGCAGCACCGCGCTGTTCGAACGCGTGTGCGGCTACTTCAACTGGAGCGACGATGACGGTGGCCCCCGGCCCGCGCACCTGTGGCAGGGCCTGAACGAGCGCTGCCGTCGCGATACCTGGTTCGCCCGCCAGCAGGCCCTGGCCGAGCAGTGGCACTGGCACACCAACCCCGAGGGCAATGCGGCCTACCTGCTGCTGCGCAACCTCGAGTTCAAGCAGCAGGTGGCGCTGGCCCAGGGCTTCAGCGAGGCCGACTGGGAAGCCTGTGAGCACCTGACGCAAACCCTGCTCTACCACTACCCTGAACTGCTCGACCAGGTGCCGCACCGCGACCTGTACTTCTGGCGCAGGCTGGCGCCGCGCCCGCTGCACCCGCGCAGCTACCTGCGGGTGATGAGCTGCATGGTGCTGGTGATCGTGCTGTGGCTGGCGGGGCCGGATTTCTTCGCGCACCCCTCCAATGTACTGATTGCCGCCGTGGTGGGCTCGCTGCTGACGGTGCAACTGTCGGCGGTGTTCATGCGTTTCTGGCTGTGGACCGCGCCGAACCTGCTGGCGCTGGACCTGCGCCTGAGCGAATGGCTGATCCCGCGTCGGCTCAACCCCGATGGCGAGCGTCTGCTGCTGCGCCATGGCGTGCCGCGCCTGCTGCTGGCACTGCCGATCTACCCGATGCTGGCCGGTACCCACCCGTGGACCGGTATCGTCGCGCTGACGGGCTACTTCGCTGTCGGGCTGCTTGGCCTGTTGCCGTATCAGCCACCACAGGAAGGCGGCCCGGCGTGGCGCCAGCCGTGGGTGACGCTGCACCGGCTCTACGAATTCAACCTGGCCCAGGCCGCGGTCCTGCTGGTAACGGTGGGCGTGGTGGCGTGGTGGCAGGTTCACCCACCAGGAGTAATTTCATGAGTTTGCCTGAAGCTTTCGACACCGCGCTGTGCCTGAACGGGCCGCGCCTGCAACTGCGGCCCATGCAGGCCCGCGATGCCGAGCAGTGGCTGGGGATCATGGCCGACCCCGAGGTGATGCGTTACTGGCACCACGGGCCGTGGCAGACCCTGGACGAAGCCGAAGTGGCCTTGCTGGCCGACCGCGCCGCCTACCTGGCCGGGCGCAGCCTCAAGCTGGGTATCTACCCGCAGGGCAGCGACCTGCTGCTGGGCATGTGCCAGTTTTTCAACATCGACGCCGAGTCGCGCCGCGGCGAAATCGGCTACTGCCTGGCCAGCAGCGCCCAGGGCCAGGGCTACATGGGCGAGGCGCTGGAGCTGTTCGTCGAGTACCTTGCCATCGGCCTGAACATGCGCCGCCTCGAGGCCGAGATCGACCCGCGCAACGGTGCCTCGGCGCGCACCCTCGAACGCATGGGCTTCGAGCGTGAAGGGCTGCTGCGCGAGCGCTGGTGCATCGCCGGCGAGGTGTCGGATTCGGCGTTGTACGGGCTGCTGCTCGAATCGGCCTGAATGACTTGGACAGCGGGGCAGGCGATGGGCTATCGTCGCGCCCCGCTTCCCACCCGGCTGAATGGACTTACTGGTGCGCTTCGATTTCCGCTTGCTGAGCCTGCTGCTGTACCTCGCCTGCCTGTACCCGGAGGCCTGCGCCTGGGGGCACGATTCGGTGCTGCGCGGCATGCACGCGCTGTCGATGGGCTGGCTGGCCGGCGGCCTGTGGTTCGCCAATCCGCTGCTGCTGGGCGCCTTCGCAACCCACCGCAAAGACCCCAAAACCGCTTACCGCCTGGGCTGGTGCGCACTGCTGCTGGCGGGCTCGGCCCTGGCGCTGGGCTGGACCGACTGGTCGCCGATCCCGCCGGCGCCCCACGGCGGGCCTGACGTGCGCACCGGCTACTACCTGTGGCTGGCCTCGATGCTGGCATTCGTGATCGGCCAGCACCGCTACCGGCGCCAGCCCAGGCTTACCCAGCCAGCGCTGGGCTGGCTGCACTGGGTGCTGGTGGCGGGTATCGTGCTGACCATTCCACTGTCGTTCGTCAAGGCCACCGTCGCGCCGGCGCGACCGGTCTACATGAACCTCGGCGAGCCACCAGCGGCCTGCGACGACTGCGAACTCGGGGTCAACTAGATGCTGGCACTGTTCAAGCGGCATTACGTGGTACTGAGCCTGGCGCTGTACCTGGGCAGCCTGTTTCTGGATGCCGTGCCGGTCAGCGAGGTGACCATGCGCGGCATGCATGTGCTGACCCTCGGCTGGCTGGGTGGCAGCGCCTGGTGGGCCAACCCGCTGCTGTGCCTGGCACTGATGCTGCGGCGCAACCGGCCGCTGCTGTCGCTGTTGGCGGCGGTCGCGGCACTGGTGCTGGCGGCGCAGTGGCTGCCAGTGATCGGCTGGGGCGACAGCGCGCTGGTGCCGCGCAAGGCCAATGGCCAGGCCAACCTGCTCGGCGCCTACTACCTGTGGTTGCTGGCGTTGGCGGCATACGTAGCCGGCCAGTTTCTCAACCGTCGGCAGGCGCCGGGCGGGCCGGGCCAGGGCTGGCTGGCCTGGGTGCTGGTGGCGGCGATCTATGCCACGGCGGCGTTCTCGTTCAGCGTGGGCAGCGGCGCCAATGTCACGCCCTCGGCCCCGGCAATACCCTCCAATTCCATCTGACCTGCGGACACTCCTGTGAAACGTCATTACCTCACGCTCAGCCTGGTGCTGTACGTGGCCTGCCTGTATTTCAATGCCTACTACACCGACAACGGTGCCCACATGAGTTCGGTATGGTTGCTGGTGTACGGGCTGTGGGGCATCCCGTTCCAGATCTATGGCTGGTTTGCCAACCCGGTCTTCGGCCTGGCGCTGCTGGCCCATCGCTGGTGGCCGCGGGTGGGGTTGGGCCTGTCGGTGCTGGCGCTGCTGCTGGGGCTGTCGTTCCTGGTGGTGAGCACGGTGCCGGACAACACGCCGCAGTCCTACGATTTCGTGCAACTCACCGCGCTGGGCGTGGGGTACTACCTGTGGATCGGCGCCTTCGTACTGATGACCCTGGGGCAGGCGCTGCACTGTCATGACCGGCGCGAGGTGCGCCAGGTGCCGCGTCTGCGCGTTGTCGACTGGCTGCTGTTGCTGGTGGTGCTGGGGGTGATCCTGTTCAATGCGTTCCCCCAGCACGGCTACGTGTTCGAGCGCACCCACCCCTGGTGAGCCCTCAACGGTTGGCGCGGGTGCCCCATTGCACCACCAGCATGCCGACGATGATCAGCGCCACCCCGGCGATGCGCAGGCCGTTGACCGGGCGCGATGGCAGGCCCATCAGCCCCCACTGGTCGATGATCAGCGACGAGAGTACCTGGCCGGCGATCACGCACACGATGAAACCGGCCGCGCCCAGGCGCGGGGTGAGGATCAGCGCCGCGGTGATGTAGGCCACCCCGGCCACGCCACCCAGCCACGCCCACCACGGCGCCTGGCCGAGGTTGGCCAGTTGCGGCAGCGGTGCGCGCATCAGCAGCAGGGCCGGCAGCACCATCAGCACGCTCACCGCCAGCGAGATCAGCGTGGCCCACAGCGGGTGCCCGAGCAGGCGCCCGAGCGCGGCGTTGGCGCCGGCCTGGAACGGCACGGCGGCACCGGCCAGCAGGGCGACAAGCAGCGGTATGGCGACAGCGAGGTTGAGGTTCATGGTGGTTTCCTTCTGGCTATGGAGGGCTTGGTACAGTCTTGGTTATCTGTTTCACTGATGGAAATTCGAATTGTGCACAGGGGCTATTCGCCACATGGATGATCTGCGCCGTATCGACCTCAACCTGCTGCTGACCCTGCATGCGCTGCTGGCCGAGCAGCACGTCTCGCGCGCGGCCTTGCGCCTGCACCGCAGCCAGCCGGCGGTGAGCCATGCGCTGGCGCAGTTGCGCGAGATCTTCCAGGACCCGCTGCTGGTGCGCCGTGCGGGCCGCCTGCAGCCCACGTTGCGTGCGCTGGAACTGGCGGCGCCGTTGCAGGATGCCCTGCAGCAACTGGATGCGCTGCTGGGCAGCCCCGGTTTCGAGCCGGCGCGGGCGCGGCGCAGCTTTCGCCTGGCGATGTCGGACTATGGCGCGCGGGTGGTGCTGCCGGGCCTGATGCGCTGCCTGCGCGAGACCGCACCGGGCATCGACCTGGTGGTCAGCCAGGGCAGCCGCGAGGCGATGCTCGGCCAGTTGCTCGATGGCGAGGTGGACCTGGCGCTGGGCGTATTCCCCACCCTGGCCGAGCCGTTGCAGGCCGCCACGCTGTTCGAGGAGGGGTTCGTGTGTGTGGCCGACCGCGCCACGCTGCCGGCCCGTGGCGGGCTGACATTGCCCGCCTGGCTGGCGCGCCCCCATGTGCTGGTGGCGATGCGACCCGGGGCCGACAACGAGATCGACCAGGCCCTGGCGGCGCTGGGGCAGCAGCGCCGGGTGGTGCTGGCGTTGCCGCACTGGGCGGCGGCCAGCGACGTGCTGGTGGGTACCGACCTGGTGCTGACCGTGGCGCGGCGCAGCGTGCAGAACATCAAGGCGCTGCGTGGGTTGCGCTGTTTCGAGCCGCCGCTGGCGATTCGCGCGTTCGCCTTTCAGCAGGTGTGGCACGAGCGACGCAAAAAGGAAGCGGCGCACCATTGGTTGCGCGAGCAGGTCATGCGAGCCTGTGCGCCCTAGGCAGTCAGAACAGGAGAGGCAAGCCATGAGTATCAAGCGGATGATGGGGGTTGCGGTGCTGTCGCTGGCGGCAGTTGCGCCGCTGGCGCTGGCGCAGGACAAGACTTCGGTGGCGTACAAGGCCTGCATGGACACCGCGAACACCACGGTGAGCATGAACGAATGCAACAACGCCGAGATCGCCCGCCAGGACAAACGCCTGAACCAGGTCTACAAGAAGGCCATGGCCGCGTTTGGGCCGGTGCAGCAGGGCAAGCTCCGGGATGCGCAGCGGGCGTGGATCAAGTACATCGACAGCAACTGCGATTTCTACTTCACGCAGACCGGCGGCACCATGGACATCCTCAATGGCGGTGGCTGCCGCCTGCGCATGACCTCCGAACGCGCGGATGAGCTGGAGGCATTGCAGGCGCCTTGAACGCCCTTCGCCGGCAATGGCACGCGCTCGATGACAGGCGCGCGCCTTGCTGGCGAAGGCCGCGCCGCAACCCTCAGCGCAGAAACGGCAGCAGGTGCCCGACAAATGCCTCGGGCGCCTCTTCGGTCACAAAGTGCCCGCAGCCCTCGATGATCGCGCCCTGCAACGTGGCGGCGCGCCCCTCCAGGGTTACCCGCGGCGCATCATTGGTTGCCAGTTGCGCCCCGATCGCCAGCACCGGCATGCCCAGTGGCACCTGCCCGCGCTGCTGGTTCTGGCGAATCGTTTCGGGTATCGCGCGGTAGTAGGCAAACCCGCCACGCAAGCCCCCCGGCGCCGAGTACGCCTGCACATAGGTATCCACCGCCACCCGATCCAGGCGCACAGCCCATTTCTCGAACATGAACCTCAGGTACTGCGCTTCGCGCCCGGTAATCAGCGCCTCGGGCAGGTCCTGCAACTGGTTGAACATGAAGTGCCACAGGAAGATGTTCTGCTCCGGCGGCGCGAAGATCGACGGCGCCGGCGCCAGGCCCGGAATCACCGCTTCGCTCAGGCACAGCCGGTTCACCACCCCCGGAAAATCGCTGGCCAGGGCATACCCCACCCACATGCCCACATCGTGGCCCACCACGGCATAGCGTTCGTGCCCCAGTTGCCCCATCAGCGCGTGCAGGCGGGCGGCGCAGGTGCCGGTGTCGTAGCCGTCCAGCGGCTTGTCGGAAAGCCCCATGCCGGGAAGGTCCACGGCAATCGCCTGGTAACCGTTGTCGGCCAGGGCCGCCATGACGTGCCGCCAGGTGTACCAGGTCTGTGGCCAGCCGGGGATCAGCAGTACCGGTGCCCCTTCGCCCTGGGTGACGTAGTGCAGGCGCAGGCCGTGCACATGGGCGTAATGGTGAGAATGCGTGCTCATCGTTGCAGCTCCCCGACAGGGTTGCCTTCAAGGCCGAGCATCCTGGCGATGACCGCCGGCGCCACCGGGGTACCGGCGAAGTCGTCGAACACCGTGTCGGTGACCTGGATGATGTGCCGGTTGATGAACGCCACCCCTTCACGTGCCCCATCGTGCTGGTTTTTCAGGCAGCACTCCCACTCCAGCGTGGCCCAGCCGCTGTAGTCGTATTCGGCCAGCTTGCTGAAGATGCCCTTGAAGTCGACCTGCCCGTCCCCCAGCGAACGGAAGCGTGCGGCGCGCTTGAGCCAGGGTTGATAACCGCCGAACAGGCCCTGCTTGCCGGTGGGCAGGAACTCGGCGTCCTTGACGTGGAACATGCGGATGTAGTCCCGGTAGTGGTCGATGAACGCCAGGTAGTCGAGTTGCTGCAGGATCAGGTGGCTGGGATCGAACAGCATCTTGCAGCGCGGGTGGTGGCCGACGTGTTCGAGAAACAGCTCGAAGCTTGCACCGTCGTGCAGGTCTTCGGCGGGGTGAATTTCGAAGCACAGGTTGATGCCCTGTTCGGCGCAGGTATCGAGCACCGGCAGCCAGCGCCTGGCCAACTCGGCGAAGGCTGTTTCAACAAGGCCGTCGGGTCGTTGCGGGAAGGGAAAGACGTACGGCCATGCCAGTGCACCGGAAAAAGTCCCCATGTCGCTCAGGCCCAGGCGCCGCGACGCGATGGCCGCGCAGGTGAGCTGGTGCACCGCCCAGGCACTGCGGGCAGCCGCGTCGCCCTGCAGGTGGGCCGGTGCAAAACTGTCGCACAAGGCGTCGTATGCCGGGTGTACCGCCACCAGCTGGCCGAAGAGATGCGTGGTCAGCTCACTGATCACCAGCCCGTGTTCGGCCAGCATGGCAGTGATGTCGTCGCAGTAGGCCTGGCTGCTTGCGGCGAGCTCGACATCGAACAGACGCTTGTCCCAGGCCGGTATCTGCAACGCCTTGAAGCCCATGTGCGCAGCCCACCGGGCGATGTTGGGCAGTGAGTCGAACGGTGCCTGGTCGGCACTGAATTGCGCCAGATGCAGGCTGGGGCCTTTCAACGTGATCATGTGGAACTCCTATTGTTTGTTGATCGACAAACAATAAGGATGCAGTCTGCGCGCCGTCAAGTATTCTTTGTCTTTCGACAAACAATTACGGATAATGCCGCCTTCATTCCTGGTTGGAGACTATCGAGATGGCAGGCCGACCACGCCAGTTCGACCGTGAAGCCGCGTTGCGCACCGCCCGGGATGTGTTCTGGGCACGAGGGTTCGAAGCCACGTCCATGAGCGACCTGGTAGCTGCGCTGGGTATCGCTTCGGCGCGCATCTATGCCGCGTTCGGCTCCAAGGAGCGCTTGTTCAAGGAGGCCATCGAGCTGTATGAGCGCGAAGAGGGCGCATTTTCGACCCAGGCGCTGAGCGAGCAACCCACGGCCTACCAGGCCATCGAGCGGCTGTTGCTCGATGCCGTCGACCTGTACACCCGCCCAGCGGGTCCACTGGGCTGCATGGTGGTGTCGGCAGCCACCAACTGCTCGGCCGACAACGACGCCGTGCGTGAATGGCTGGCCGACCACCGCCGCGAAAAAACCTTGTCGATCATTCAGCGCTTGCAGCAGGCGGCCGAGGCGGGCGAGTTGAAACCCGAGGTCGATGTGCAATCGCTGGGCGATTTTTTTGCCACGCTGCTGCATGGGTTGTCGGTGCAGGCCCGCGACGGGGTCGCGCGTGAGCGCCTGCTCAAGGCAGTGGCGCCGGCCATGCAGATGCTGGCCCTGGCTACCGGTGGGCATGGACCATCGGCCGCCGATCAAATACCCTGACACCGTCATTTCCCAACCCCGTACCGACCATGATTGCCCACTTCGCGATTTTTCTCTGCACCCTGGTCGCCATGGAAGGTGTCGGTTATCTGGCGCACAGGTACGTGATGCACGGCTGGGGCTGGTTTCTGCATCGCTCGCACCACGAACCGCACCTGGGCACGCTTGAAACCAACGATATCTACCTGCTGATCCTGGCCCTGGCCGCGATCACCCTGATCGTGCTGGGCAATGCCGGCCACGACCCGTTGCAGTGGGTGGGCGCCGGGGTGGCGGGGTTCGGGCTGATCTACGTGTTGGTGCACGACGGCATCGTGCACCGCCACTGGCCCGCGCGCCCCAGGCCGCGCCACCCCTATCTGCGTCGGCTGTACCACGCACACCTGATGCACCACGCGGTGAAGGGGCGCAGGCACAGCGTGTCGTTCGGCTTCCTCTACGCACCGCCCCTGCATGTGCTCAGGCAGCAGCTGCGCGAGCGCCGTGTCAGGCCGGCTCGCTCAGCGCCGGGGCCTTGCTCGGCGGCTTTATCGAGCCAATGTACACCGCCAGCACCGTCACCAGCGCCCCGGTGATCTGCATGGCCGAACTGGCCTTATCCAGAAACGCCACGTCGATGAAGTAGGTGATCACCGGCTCCAGCAGCAGGATCAGCCCTGCCAGCCCGAGGCTGATGGCACCAATCGAGCGGTTGACCAGCAACCAGCCGACGAACTGCACCAGCACGCCATAGATCACCAGCATGTAGAAGGTCTGCTGGTCGGCGATGGCCAGGCTCTCGCCCCGCAACAGCGCGTACCCCAGCATCACCCCGGCCGCCCACAGGCTCAGGTGCAGCATCTGCGCGATCTTGTCGCCGCCGCCCTGGGGCAGTTGGGTGGTGACTTTCAGGTAGTACACGCACACGGCATAGGCCAGCCCCGACAGCACGCCATAGACCACGCCCTGGATACCCAGCGCGCTGCCCATCTCCGGCAGCAGCAACAGGTACAGGCCGACGAAGGCCAGGCTGATGGAGGCGACGAAATACAGCGACGGTTTCTCTTTGAGCAGGCACAGCCCGAGCAAGGTCATGAAGAACACCTGGCAGTTGGTCAGGATCGAGCCGATGCCCGGCCCGACGATGTAGATGCTGTGGTGCCACAGGATCAGGTCGATGGCCAGGAACACGCCGGCCAGGGCGGTGTAGCGTCGAGCCCTGGGGTGGGCCAGGCGAGCAGGTTGCCTTCTCACCCGCAGCAGCAGGTAGAACAGCACCGAGGCGATCAGCATCCGGTAGAAACCCGCGCCCCCGGCGCCGATATGGGCGAAGGCCACCGCCAGCGCCGACAGGCTGAGCATCAGCCCGCCCAGTGTCAGTTCGACGATGGCCCGGTTGCTGGAGAGGGTGACCCCGTTGGATGACTGCATGGTTTTCTCTGGTCTGTTGCGAAGAAGTCGGGCAAATTTATCCACCCGCCCTGCGCGCGTATTGCACAAAACTGGACAGGCTATGGAGCAACAGGACTTCTCGCGCTTCTGGCGCGTCCCCGAAGGAGGCTGTGAATTGCTGGCGGCGCGCTACAGCGCACGGGCCTTCGGCCGCCATTCCCATGAGCGCTACGCGGTGGGGGTGATCGGCGCGGGCGTGGAGAAGCTCTTCTACCGTGGCACCCAGCACCTGGGCACCGCCGGCAGCATCGTCACCCTGACCCCGGGCGAGATGCACGACGGCGTGCCGGGCAGCGCCGAGGGTTGGAGCTACCGCATGCTCTACCTCGACCCGCAGTGGCTCAACCGTGCGGTGTTCGAAGGGCGTTTCGGTGACGGGCATATCCACCTGTTCCAGCAGGCGCTGACCCACGACATGGGCTTTGCCCAGGCCTTCCTGCACCAGCATCAGGTGATCGAGCAGTCGTGTTCGAGCCTTGAGCGCGAGAGCGTGCTGCTGCACCTGGTCAGCCAGCTGTTCGAGCGGTGCGGCGGGCCGCAGCCCCGGGCGGTGGCCGACGAACGCGAAGTGGTGCGACGGGTGCGGCAGATGCTCGACGAGCAGTACGCGCAGAACATCGCGCTGAACGACCTGGCGCAGTGGGTGGGGCTCGATCCGCTGTACCTGATACGGGTGTTCAAGAAGAGCGTGGGCGTATCGCCGCACAGCTATCAGATCCAGACGCGGGTGGCGCGGGTGCAGCAGTTGCTGCGCAGTGGCGTGGGCATCGCCGAGGCGTCGCTGCGTTGCGGGTTCTTCGACCAGAGCCACATGACCCGGGCCTTCAAGAAAGTGGTCGGCATCACCCCGGGCTGCTTCCAGCGCGGCTGAGCCGTTCAGGAGCCGGCGTGCAGGAGCCGGCCTTGCCGGCGAGGCGCCTGGCCCCGACAATGTGTTCCCGATGGATGCTCCACCAAGGAAGGACTTCACCGTGCACCGTATCGCCACGCTGTTGTGCTTGCTGCTCACCCTGGGCGGCTGTACCGAATACAAATGGGGCCATGACTGGAAGCCCGACCGCCTGGGCGGCTGGCAGGACCACACCGACCCCAAGCTGCGCTACGGCGCGTCGCTGGGCGCCACCTGCAACGCCAGCCCGTTGTGGCTCAAGGTGGTGAATCACGGTCAGTCGACCTACCAGTCGCTGTTGTTCATTCCGTTGTTCCCTGACCGCACAGGCGGCGAGTACCCCCTGTGGATAACCGTCAACCATCCGGCCCTCAAGGCGTGCAGCTCATCGGCACCGAGCCCGCTGCGGGTGAAGATGGGCGATCAGGTGGTACAGGGCCTGCGCTTTCCCGAGCGGGCGCAGGAGGACGGCACCTGCGTGATCGAATTCGATGACGATCGCTACGCGGCCGATGAGATGTCGATCGAGATCGACCCGGCGGTGCTGCCTTGCACGATCGCCCCCGTGACCCTGAAAAAGGACCGCTACTTCTGCATTCGCAACATGCGCTGGGGCGGCTCGCCCAGTTGCCGCGAGTAGGGCACGGCTTGCAAATCCCAGGGCGAGGGATAAGAATGCGAACAATTACCATTAGTGTGCCCCTCGCATGTCCAACCCGCGCCCGTCCGCCCAGCACCCGTTGCACCTGCTGTACGCCGAACACCATCACTGGTTGCGCGGCTGGCTGGCCCGTCGGCTCAATTCCCACGCCGATGCCGCGGACCTCACCCACGACACCTTCCTGCGTACCCTGACTTCGCCGCACCTGGGCCAGCTGGATGAGCCGCGGGCGTTCCTGTGCATGGTCGCCAAGCGGGTGCTGTACACCTTCTGGCGTCGCGGCGAGCTGGAGCGCGCCTACCTTGAAGCGCTGGCCAACCTGCCCGAGCCGGTGGCGCCGTGCGAGGAAACCCTGGCGGTGCTGCGCGAGGCGCTGGAGGCGGTGGATGCCTTGCTGGCCGGGTTGCCGGCCAAGGTGCGCCATGCCTTTCTGCTCAACCGCCTGGAGGGCCTGACCCACCAGCAGATCGCCGACCAGATGCAGGTGTCGTTGAGCAGCGTCGAGCGCTGGGTGCGGCGCGCCGTGACCCATTGCTACCTGGCGAAACTGGGCGCGGGCACGTGAGCGGCCGCAGCCTGGCAGCGCTGACCCCGGCGGTGCGCGAAGCCATCGAATGGAGCGTGCGCCTGGGCTCGGGGGCGGCGACGGCAGCCGACCGCGACGCCTTCGAGCAGTGGCAGGCGCTGGACGCAAGCCATCGCCAGGCCTGGCAGGCGGTTACCCAGGCCACCCACACACCCTTGAACCCCTTGCTGGAAGTGCCCGGCAGCGCCAGTGCGGCCACGCGCGCCCTGCGCAGCAGCGGGTTGTCGCTGCAGCGGCGCCGGTTGCTGCGCGGCGGCAGCGCCTTGCTGCTGATGCTGGGCCTGCCGGCGTTGTTGACGGTGCAACGGCGCATGCCACTGGACGCCATGTTCAGCGACCACTACAGCGGCACCGGCGAGCGCAGGCGCATTCAACTGGCCGACGGCAGCGTGCTGCTGCTCAATGCGCGCACTACCGTGGAGGTGGCGTTCAGTGCCGAAGCCCGGGTGATCCATCTGCGTCACGGCGAGCTGAACATCCAGGTGGCCCGCGACCCGCACCGCCCCCTCGAGGTGGTCACTGCGCAAGGCCGGGTGCGGGCCCTGGGCACGCGCTTCAGTGTCGCCACGCTGGATCAGCGCAGTGCCGTCAGCGTGCAGCAGCACAGCGTGCAGGTGCGCAATCGCGCCGGGCAGAGCATCGTGGTGGACAGCGGGCAGACCCTGCGCTTTGCCGACGATGCACTCTCACCCCTGGGCAATGAGCAAGGCCGCCTGGATGCCTGGATGGAAGGTCGCCTGGAGGTGGACGACGCGTCGCTGGGCAGCGTGATCGATGCCTTGCGCCCTTACCGCTACGGCGTGCTGCGGGTTTCCCCGGCGGCGGCGCAACTGCGCGTGTTCGGGGTGTTCCCGCTGGACGACAGCGACCGCGCCCTGCAATCGCTGGCGCAGGTGCTGCCGATCAGTGTCGAGGCGTTTGGGCCGATCACCCTGATCGACCTGCGCTGAAAAAACATTCCGCCAGGGTGAAGGCTTTTTTCGGCTCGCTGGACATAGCAGGAAACGCCCATTCACTTCCTGCGAGGAAAGCCCTTCACATGCGTCCCCAACTCCTGAGCCCCGCGCGCCTGGCACTGGCTGTCGCGGTTGCCGTTTCTGCCTGCTCCCTCGACCTGAACCGCGCCTGGGCGGACCCAGCCATGCAGCGCTATGCGTTGCCGGCGCAACCACTGGACCAGGCCCTGCGCCAGATCGCCCGGCAAAGCGCCAGCACCCTGGTGGTGGACCCGGCGCTGCTGCGCGGGCGCCAGAGCGCGGCGGTGAACGGGCAACTGAGCGCCGAGGCAGCGGTGCGCCAGGCAGTGGCGGGCAGCGGCCTGCAACTGCGCGTGACCGACAACGGCACCCTGACCCTGGAGAAGGCCGACAGCAGTGATGCGCTGCAACTGGGTGCCACCAGCATCACCGGCAGTGCGCTGGGCGAGGTCACGGAAAACACTGGCTCCTACACCACCGCCAGCATGGCCACGGCCACCAAGTTCAAGGCCTCGGCCCGGGAAACCCCGCAGTCGGTGACCGTGGTCACCCGCCAGCGCATGGACGACCAGAACATGCAGACCCTGGACGACATCGCCAGTTACACGCCGGGGCTGACCCTGCGCAAGACCGGCGGCGAGCGCCCGCAGTTCTACTCGCGCGGTGCGGCCATCGACAACATCATGGTCGACGGCCTGCCCATCGCCTACGACAGCGACACCCTGGGCACCGCGACCCTGGCGATGTTCGACCGGGTGGAGGTGGTACGCGGGGCTTCCGGCCTGATGGTGGGCTCGGGCAACCCGTCGGGTACCCTCAATCTGGTGCGCAAGCGCCCCACGCTGGCGCCGCAGATCACCCTCACGGCGGCAGCCGGCAGCTGGGACAATTACCGTACCGAAATCGACGCCAGCAGCAGCCTCAATGATGCCGGTACCGTACGCGGGCGAGTGGTGGGCAGCTACCAGGACAAGAACAGCTTTACCGATGCCTACAGCAACCAGCGCCAGTTGCTGTACGGGATCACTGAATTCGACCTGTCGGACGCCACCACGCTGACCCTGGGCGGCTACTACAACCGCGAGGACAACCCCGGCGCGGACTGGAACGGCAGCCCGACCCATGCCGATGGCAGCTTCCTCGACATTTCCCGCTCGTCGCGCTTCAGCCCCGACTGGACCTACTGGGACAAGACCAACAAGAGCGTGTTCGCCGAGGTGGAACATCGCCTGGACAACGACTGGCGCCTGCGCCTGAGCGCCAGCTGGCTGAAGGCCAACCTGGAGATGCTGGGCAGCAGCTACTACCGGCTGGACCCGACCGCCGACGAGCTGCAACTGAATGTGGGGCGCTACTCCTACGAACATACGCAGAAGAGTGTCGATGGTTATGCCAGCGGGCCGTTCAGCCTGTTCGGGCGTACCCATGAACTGGTGGTGGGGGCGAGCTACCGCCGCGACGATACCGACGACGGCCCTGGCGGCGGCCCGGATGCGAGCTTCAACTATGTCGTGGACCCCAACAACTTCCACTACAAGGACGTGCCCCGGCCGGCCATCGACTACAACTGGTCGCGCAAGGGCAAGGTGGATCAGTCCAGTGCCTACACCGCCGTGCGTTTCAACCTGCGCGATGACCTGAAGCTGATCCTCGGCTCGCGCCTGGACTGGTATGAGTACCAGCAGCACACCGAGGTCGGGGCCTACGCCTTCGGCGCCGACTACAAGGCCACCCGCGAGGTCACCCCGTATGCGGGGCTGATCTATGACCTGAACGACACCTACTCGGTCTACACCAGCTGGACGCGCATCTTCAAGCCGCAGGAGTACCAGAACAGCAGCGGTGGCCTGCTGGCGCCGGTAACCGGCACCAACTACGAGGCCGGGCTCAAGGCCGAGTACTTCGGTGGCGCGTTGAACGCCAGTTTCGCGCTGTTCCAGCTCGACCAGGAGAACCTGGCCAAGTCGTTGCCGGCAGGTGATTGCCCGACCATGGATGCCTGCTACGAGGCGGCCGGCGAAATTCGTACCCGCGGCCTGGAACTGGAGCTGGGCGGCGAACTGGCGCCGGGCTGGCAGGCGTCGGCCGGCTATACCTATGCGGCGGCCGAGTATGTGAAGGCGACCGGCTCGGCGCAGAAGGGTGACCGCTTCGACAGTGATTCGCCGTACAACCTGTTCAAGCTGGCGACCAGCTACCAGTTGCCGGGCGACCTCGATCAATGGAGCGTGGGCGGGGCCTTTCGCACCCAGAGCCGCACCTATACCAGCTACAGCGTGAAGCAGGGCGGGTACAGCGTGGTCGACCTGATGACCCAGTACCGCGTGACGCCGGCGGTGACGTTGCAGACCAACCTCAACAACGTGGCGGACAAGCGTTACTACCAGAGCATCAGCAACCCGGCCGGGGCCAACATCTTCGGCGAGCCGCGCAATGTGATGTTCACCGTGAAGTGGTCGTTGTGAAGTCGCTGAAGGCGCGGAACAGGCGGGTGCCCACGTAGCTGCGCAGGTGCGGGTGGCGGCTGCGGTGGTAGCAATCCCAGTAGCTGACCATGCGTGCGCGGGTGAGGCTGAAGTAGGCGGGGTTGTCGTTGAAGAAGCGGCCGTAGGCGCTGGCGTCCAGGATCGGCAGGTTGGCCTCGCACAGCGCCAGCAGCTCGATCACGTATTCGCCGGTGAGCTGGAACACGAACGGGATGACCCACGTCTCTGGTGCCCGAATGATCTGCTGCAGGTAACGCTCGCGCACGTGGCCGTCGGGGTGGCGGGTGAGCAGGCAGGCGTGGATCAGTGACCGGGCTGTATCGGCAGCCGGCAGGTGAAGGCGGTAGGGCAGGGTCAGGGGTTCGCCGTCGAGGGTGACGGCGATGCCCTGGTCACCGTTGGGCAGGTCGAGGTGCCGGGCCAGGTCCTGGACTTCGCGGGCCAGGTGGTGGGGGAAGGCGGCGGTGAGGGTGGTGGGCATGCACTGCTCCGGATTGTTGGGGTATGTGCTGGCGTCATCGCGGGTCAAGCCCGCTCCCACAAGGAACTGCGCCGAACCTGTGGGAGCGGGCTCCACCCGCGATGGGCGGCGCCGCAGCCCGCTTCAGCGCTGCGTCGCCCAGTACCCCTGCAACGCCCGCGCCGCCGGCTCGATGGCGGCCACGCGCTGGCGATGCAGCACCACATCCAGGTCGGCAGGCAGTTCGAAGTTGTCCTGTGCGGCACAGGTCTCGATCACATCCAGTGCCACCTGCTGCGCCGCCGGCAAGGCCGGCCAGTTGGCCAGGCCTGCACCGCGCAGGTAGCCAAAGCACCACTCTTCGGCCAGCGTCAGCGGCTGGCCGTTGTGCTCGGTCTCTTCGAAGCGCGGCGAGAAACGCTCGGCCAGGTTGTTCGCGTGCAGGGTCACCAGCTCGACGAAGCGCTGGCAGTCTGCAGCGCTTTCCCATTCCGGCTGGCGACCACCGAAGATCCCCGGGAACCATTCGTCGATAGCCACAGGCGCCGGGCCGGACACCAGCGCGGTGAGGTAGCCGTCCAGTTCCGAGGCGTTGAGCACCGAATGGTCATCGCCATACTGCAGCAGGATGTCTTCGATGAACTCGAAGTCGGTGTCGTTGAGCGTCTGCATGAAAAAGGTCCTTCACATAACGGTGGGCGCAGCCAGGCTGCGCGTCAAAGGCGGGAAGGATGGCGCTTTCGCCGGTTTTTATCCAGCGTGCTGATCAGCGCTCAGAAGCGCTCGTCGAGCAGGGCCGGCAAGGTCAGCTCCTTGACGTAGCTGGCCGACGACAGGCTCAGCGCCATGCGCACCACCTGCACCACGTCGTGCACGGGGATCAGCTGGCCTTCGCCGCGTTGTTCGGCCACGTCGCGGGGCGTGCTGAGCGGGTCTTCGGTGTTGAGGTAACCCAGGTTCAGACAGGTCACGGCCAGGCGCTGCTCGCGGTAGCCTTCGCGCAGCGCATCGGCGATGCCACGCAGGGCAAACTTGGAGGCGCCGAAGGCCACCTCGGGGCGCCCGCTCTGGGGCAGGCCGGAGGTGGAACCGGTGAGGATGATGCGCGGGGTGGCGCTGCGCAGCAGGGTGGGCAGCAGGCGCTTGATCAGCAGCAGGGTGGCGGTGATGTTGCAACTGACGATGGCCTGTACCTGCGCGTCGCTGTCGCCGAGAAAGTCGTAGGCCGGGTCGAAGGCCAGCTCTTCCCAGATGCCGAGGTTGTAGATCAGCGTGTCGAGGCCGTGCTCTGCCACAGCCTGGGCGATGGCGTGCGCGGCGCTGGCCGGCTCGGCCAGGTTGGCTTCGACCCAGTTCAACTGCACGCCGGCCTTGGCGGCGATGCCGTCGGGGCGCGTGCGCGACACGCCGACCAGCGTGTCGCCCGCCTCGCCGAGGCCTTCGATCAGGGCCTTGCCCAGCCCTTTGCTGGCACCGACTACCAGGGTTTTCATGGGGTGATTTCCTTGTCTGCACGGGGAGAGAGCGCGGATGCAAACAGAGGGCGAGGGGAATGGCAAATGGCCGGATGTATCCAGATGTGAATCTACTTGAGCGCTTAGCCTGTAGCAGCCGGCTGCCGGCGATGGGCTGCGCAGCAGCCGCGAAACTCGCCATAATGCGCCCCCCGCCAAGGAGAACGCTGTGAACAACCCCGTACAAGGAAGTCCCGTGACCACCCCTTACATCGCCAGCACCGCCGGCAAGCGCATCGGCCTCGCGCTGCTGGGTCTGCTGCTGTACTTCACCGCGCAGTTCGCCGGCGCCTTTCTGTTCGGCAGTGGCCTGGACTTCACCCTGGCTTTGTTCGGCGCCCACCTGGTGGCGTGTGCAGCCATCGGCGGGCTGTACCTGTTGCTGCGGCGCAACCCGCTGGCCGGGCATGCCTTCAGGGGGGCCAACTTCAGCTACAAGGCCCTCTGGCTTGGCCTGACCAGCGTGGTGGTGGTCTACCTGCTGGCCTACAACTACGCCGCCCTGGTCGACCAGCCCGCCGAGCCGTTCATGCTGCAGTTCATGACCCTGCTCGGTGCCGGTTCGCTGGCCGATCGCGTGCTGCTGACCAGCATGGTCATCGTGCTCGCCCCCCTGGGCGAAGAGCTGGCATTCCGGCATTTTCTGCTCAACCTGTTCCCGTTCCGCAAGCCGCTGTGGGCGGTGGTGGCGATCGTGGTCAGCGCCCTGGCGTTTGCCGCCATCCACCTGCAGTACACCTTCAGGTCGACCGTGGTGCTGTTGTTCATCCTCGCCCTGATGCTGGCCTATGCGCGGATCCGAACCGGCGGCCTGCTGGTGCCC
Organism: Pseudomonas palmensis; assembly: GCF_049942755.1. Lineage (NCBI taxonomy): Bacteria > Pseudomonadati > Pseudomonadota > Gammaproteobacteria > Pseudomonadales > Pseudomonadaceae > Pseudomonas > Pseudomonas palmensis. The sequence goes on along the minus strand of NZ_CP187958.1, from coordinate 1,205,966 downwards.
ATGGCGATGCATGCCTGCGCCTCGACCCTGGCGCTTGCGATGTACCCGCTGTTCTATCCGTGAGCCCGCACGGTGGCTGGTGACGGTATACTCGCGGCCTGTTCCGTCTATATCCGAGTATCGTCATGGGTCTTTCTCTCTCTGCGGCGCCTGAGCGCCGTCTCGGCGCGCCACTGGTTGCGCTGTCATTGCTGGTGGTCGGCGCCGTCTTTCTGAATGCCAGCGTGGGCATCAAACAGGTGCTGCTGCTGATCGTCGGCGCCGCCCTGGGCCTCACGCTGTACCACGCCGCGTTCGGCTTCACGTCCGCCTGGCGGGTGTTCATCAATGAGCGCCGTGGCGCCGGCCTGCGCGCGCAGATGGTGATGCTGGCTATCGCCGTGCTGCTGTTCTTTCCGGCCCTGGGCGCCGGCACGCTGTTCGGCCAGCCGGTGACCGGGCTGGTGGCGCCGGCCGGGGTGTCGGTGGTGTTCGGTGCGTTCATCTTCGGCATCGGCATGCAGATGGGCGGCGGCTGTGCCTCGGGCACCCTGTTCACCGTGGGCGGTGGCAACGCGCGCATGCTGGTGACGCTGCTGTTCTTCATCATCGGTTCGGTAACTGCAACCCACCACGCCGACTGGTGGTTCGCGCTGCCGTCGTTCCCGGCCACCTCCGTGGTGCAGACCTTTGGCGTGGCCCCCGCGCTGGTGCTTAACCTGGTGGTGTTCGGCCTGATCGCCTGGGGCACGGTGGTGCTGGAGAAGCGTCGCCACGGCGCCCTCGAGGCCCCGGCAGGCAGCCAGCATGAGGGCCTGCGTCGCTTCCTGCGTGGCCCGTGGCCGCTGGTGTGGGGCGCGATCGGCCTGGCGCTGCTGAACTACGCGACCCTGGCACTGGCGGGCCGGCCCTGGGGCATCACCTCGGCGTTCGCCCTGTGGGGCGCCAAGACCCTGAGCGGGCTGGGCGTGGACGTGGGCAGCTGGGCGTTCTGGCAGATGCCGGGCAACGCCAAGGCGCTGGCTGCACCGCTGTGGGAGGACGTGACCACGGTGATGGACATCGGCATCGTGCTGGGTGCGTTGCTGGCAGCAGGCCTGGCCGGGCGCTTCGCGCCGAGCCTGAAGATTCCGCTGCGCTCGCTGCTGGCCGCGGTGATCGGCGGCCTGCTGCTGGGCTACGGCTCGCGGCTGGCGTATGGCTGCAACATCGGCGCGTACTTCAGCGGTATCGCCTCGGGCAGCGTGCATGGCTGGCTGTGGCTGGTGGCGGCGTATGCCGGCAACGTGGTGGGGGTGCGGATTCGCCCGCTGTTCTTCGTGGCTGAACGCAAGAGCGTGGCAGCCAGCGGCGGCTGAGGCTGGCGGTACTGCATGGGAACCGGCTCGCAGTAGCCGGTTTTTTCATGCCCGCCCGTTACTGCGAATAGGCGCGCGGTGTACGGGGAGCAACTGACCGCTGTCGTACTGTTGCACTACGAACAGTTGGCCAACACTTTGTTGCCGTGCATCCAGCCATGCCGCTTTCTGTTGTGCGTAACTAATTGATTTATAGGTGAAATTCAAGTGGCATGGGTTGTGCTATCTCACGGGGGACTCTGTGTACTCATCGAGATAGACCATGACTGCCACCCCTGTTTCTGCCCACTACGACATCCGCCAGCCGGATGCCCACGTCATCCGTGACGATGCCGAAGCCATCGCCATTGCCCATCGGGTTGCCGCGCTGCTGCGCGAAGGCGCGTCCGAGCGCGACCGCAGCCGCCAGGTCCCGGCCGACGTGGTGGATGCGTTCTCCAACAGCGGCCTGTGGGGCATCACCGTACCGAAACAATACGGCGGGGCGCAGGTGTCCTTCGCCACCCTGGCCGAAGTGATCGCGATCATCTCCGCCGCCGACCCTTCGCTGGGGCAGATACCGCAGAACCACTACTGCCTGCTCGAAGACATCCGCCTGCAGGGTAGCGAAGAGCAGAAGCGCTTCTTCTTCGACCTGGTGCTGACCGGGCACCGCTTTGCCAATGCGCTGTCGGAAACCGGCGGCAAGAACGTCAAGGAGATCCAGACCCGCATCGTGCCCCATGCCGATGGCTACCGCATCGACGGGCGCAAGGGTTACTGCACCGGCTCGTTGTACGCGCACTGGCTGGGGGTGCTGGCGCTGGACGCGCAGGACCGCTCGCAACTGGCCTTCGTGCGCCGCGATACCCCGGGCCTGGTGATCGTCGATGACTGGGACAACATCGGCCAGCGCACCACCTCCAGCGGCACGGTGCTGGCGCAGGAACTGATCGTACCGGCCTTCAACCTGTTTCCCACCTACCGCTCGTACGAAACCCCGACCCTGGCCGGCCCCTTCGCGCAACTGACCACCGCCGCCATCGACGCCGGCATCGGCCGTGCGGCGCTGGACGACGCCATCACCTTCATCCGCGAGCAGGCCCGCCCGTGGATCGATGCGGGCGTGGAGCAGGCCAGCCAGGACCCGCTGACCATCGTGCAGATCGGCGCGCTGGAGATTCGCCAGGAAGCCGCCGAGGCCCTGCTGGAGCGCGCCGGCAAGGTGCTCGACCGGGCCAGCCTGGCCCCCGACGAGGACTCGGTGGCCCAGGCCTCGGTGGCCGTGGCCAAGGCCAAGGTGCTGACCACCGAAGCGGCGATCGAGGCCAGCAACCGCCTGTTCGAGCTGGGCGGCACGCGCTCCACCCAGGTGCGCCACAACCTCGACCGGCACTGGCGCAACGCCCGCGTGCACACCCTGCACGACCCGGTGCGCTGGAAGTACCACCTGGTGGGCAACTGGGCCTTGAACGGGGCCAAGCCACAGCGTCACGACTGGAACTAGGCCGCCACCATGCCCAAGCAGATACGCCTCAATGCCTTTGCCATGAACACCGTCGGCCACCTGTCGCCGGGCTTGTGGCGCCATCCGCGTGACCAGGCCACGCGCTACACCGACATCCACTACTGGACCGAGCTGGCCAGGACCCTGGAGCGCGGCAAGATCGACGGGTTGTTCATCGCCGATGTGCTGGGCGCCTACGACGTGTACGGCGGCAACGCCGACGAGGCGCTGCGTACGGCTGCGCAGGTGCCGGTGAACGACCCGCTGCAGCTGGTGCCGGCCATGGCCGCCGTCACCGAGCACCTGGGGTTTGGCGTGACCGCCTCGGTGTCGTTCGAGCACCCGTACCCGTTTGCCCGGCGCATGTCCACGCTCGACCACCTGACCCGTGGCCGCGCCGGCTGGAACATCGTCACCTCGTACCTGTCCAGCGGGGCGCGCAACCTGGGCCAGCGCGAACAGCTGTCGCATGACCAGCGCTACGCCCTGGCCGAGGAGTACCTGCAGGTCTGCTACAAGCTGTGGGAGGCCAGCTGGGAAGACGACGCCGTGCGCGCCGACCGCGCCAGCGGGGTGTATGCCGACCCGGCCAAGGTGCACGGCATCGGCCACCAGGGCGAGTTCTTCCAGGTGCCGGGCTTTCACCTGTGCGAGCCCTCGCCCCAGCGCACCCCGGTGCTGTACCAGGCCGGTGCCTCGACGCGCGGCAGGGCGTTTGCGGCGGCCAACGCCGAGTGCGTGTTCGTTGCTGCGCCGAGCAAGACGGTGCTCAAGAACCAGGTGGCGCAGGTGCGCGCTGCGGCGGTGGCGGCCGGCCGCGCACCGGGCGATATCCTGGTGCTGGAGCAGCTTACGGTGATTGTCGCCCCCACCGATGAACAGGCCCTGGCGCGCCTGCGCGAGTACCGCGAGTACGCCAGCGCCAGCGGTGCGCTGACGCTGATGTCGGGCTGGACCGGCATCGACTTCGCCCAGTACCAGAGCGACCAGGTGCTGCGCGAAGTGCAGAGCGATGCGATCCAGTCGGCGGTGGAAGCCTTCACCCGTGCCGACCCCAGCCGCACCTGGACCACCGCCGAAATTGCCGACTATTGCGCCATCGGTGGCGACGGCCCGGTGCTGGTAGGCTCGGCGCAGACGGTGGCCGACCAGTTGCAGGAATGGGTGCAAGAGACCGACGTGGACGGCTTCAACCTGGCCAGCGTGGTGGCCCCGGAAACCTTCGAGGCGGTGGTCGACCTGCTGGTGCCCGAGCTGCAGGCCCGTGGCCTGTTCAAGCGCGATTACGCCCCGGGCACGCTGCGCAACAAGCTGTTCGACGCAGGTGACCGGCTGGGCGCGCCGCACCCGGCCGCCGCGCTGCGCAGGGGCGCTGGGCAATGAGCGAGCTGCTGGCCCATGTCAACTGGCCCGAGGTGGGCCAGGCCTGCCTCGACACCTTGAGCATGCTCGGCGTAGCGCTGGGTTTCACGGTGCTGATGGGGCTGCCGCTGGGGGTGCTGCTGTACCTCACCGGCCAGCGCCAGTTGCTGGCCTCGCCGCTGGTGTACCGCGTGCTGTCGGTGGTGGTGAACGTGCTGCGTTCGATGCCGTTCATCATCCTGCTGATTGTGCTGATCCCGCTCACCCAGGTGGTGGCCGGTACTTCGCTGGGCGTGCCCGGCGCCATACCGCCGCTGGTGATCGGCTGTACGCCGTTCTTTGCGCGGCTGGTGGAAATCGCCCTGCGCGAGGTCGACCGCGGCCTGGTGGAGGCCACCCAGTCGATGGGTGGCAGCACCTGGCAGATCGTGTGGCACACCGTGCTGCCCGAGGCGCGCACCGGCCTGATCGCGGCGGTGACGGTGACCGCCATCGTGCTGGTGGACTACACGGCGATGGCCGGGGTGGTCGGCGGCGGCGGCCTGGGCGACCTGGCGATCCGCTTCGGCTACCAGCGCTTCCAGACCGACGTGATGGTGGTGACCGTGCTGCTGCTGATCGTACTGGTGCAGGTGCTGCAGGTGAGTGGCGACCGCCTGGTGCGGCGCTTCACCCGGCGTTGAATTGTGTTTCCCGTCAGCGGCAGCCGGGTTTCGCTGCCGCCGGCCCACGTATCCCACGGCGGCCAATGTTCTACCTGTTCAGGAGCAAGCCCATGAAGAAGACCCTGGCCGTACTGGCCGCCGTGCTGTCGCTGTCGGCGCACGCCAACGAGAAACTGGTGGTGGGCGCCACCCCGGTGCCGCATGCCGAGATCCTCGAGTTCGTCAAACCGGCGCTGGCGGCCGAAGGCGTGGACCTGGACATCAAGGTGTTCAGCGATTTCATCCAGCCCAACCTGCAACTGGCCGAGAAGAACCTGGACGCCAACTACTACCAGTACCGGCCGTTCCTCGACGAATTCAACGCCACCCGCAAGACCGACCTGGTGCCGGTGGTGGGCGTGCACATCGAGCCTTTCGGTGCGTACTCCACCCGCATCAGGAGCATCGCCGAGCTCAAGGACGGTGCCAGCGTCGCCATCCCCAACGACCCGGTCAACGCCGGGCGTGCCCTGGTGCTGCTGCACGAAGCCGGGCTGATAACCCTCAAGGACCCGAGCAACACCCTGGCGACCCAGCGCGACATCGCGGCCAACCCAAGGCACCTGAAGATTCGCGAACTCGAAGGCGCGCTGCTGGCCCGTGCGGTGAACCAGGTGGACCTGGCGTTCGTCTTCGCCAACTACGCGCTGGAGGCGGGCATCGATACCAGCAGCGCGCTGATCGTGGAGAAGGGCAAGGACCTGTACGTGGAGTACCTGGTCGCACGCCCCGACAACATCGATGACCCGCGCATCCAGAAGCTGGCCAAGGCGCTGAACTCGCCACAGGTGCGCGACTTCATCCTGACCCGCTACAAGGGCCAGATAGTGCCCGGCTTCTGAGCCCCGGTGGCCCGCGCTGGCGACAGCGCGGGCCTTGGTCGAATCGCATCCTTCGCAGGGCAGGCCTTGATCCATGGTCAGTTTCAATCAACAGCCGCTGGCAGGCGCCGTGCATATCCGCCTGGTGGGGCTCGGCAAGCAGTACCCGGGGCGCGAGCGCACTGTGCATGCGCTGCGCGACATCAACCTGGAGATACGCCGGGGCGAGGTGTTCGGCATCATCGGGCGCAGCGGCGCGGGCAAGTCGTCGCTGCTGCGTTCGCTCAACCGCCTGGAGCAACCCAGCAACGGCCAGGTGCTGATCGACGGCGAGGACATCGCCGGCTACGACACCGCGCAACTGGCCCGCCAGCGCCAGCGCACCGGCATGATCTTCCAGCACTTCAACCTGATGTCGGTGAAAACCGTCGGCGAGAACATCGGCCTGCCGCTCAAGCTGGCCGGCATTGGCCGCGCCGAGCGCGAGCGGCGGGTGAGCGAGATGCTGCAACTGGTGGGCCTGGAGGACAAGCGCGATGCCTTCCCCGCACAGCTGTCCGGTGGCCAGAAGCAGCGCGTCGGCATCGCTCGGGCGCTGGTGCTGCAGCCCGACCTGCTGCTTTGCGACGAGGCGACCTCGGCGCTGGACCCGCAAAGCACCCAGTCGATTCTGGCGCTGCTACGCGATATCAACCGGCGCCTGAACCTGACCATCGTGCTGATTACCCACGAGATGGAAGTGATCCGCGAGCTGTGCGACCGCGTGGTGGTGCTGGAGGCGGGCGAGGTGGTGGAGCAGGGCGAGGTGTGGCGGGTGTTCGGCTGCCCGTGCCACGAGGTGACCCGCACCCTGCTGCGCACCCTGCACCCTGGCGGCGCCCATGACCTGGCCCCAGCCAGCGCCGGCGACTGGCTGCTCGACCTGCATTACACCGGGGCCCGTGGCCAGGCGCCGGAGCTGAGCGCGATCAGCGCGGCACTGGGTTACCCGACCCACCTGGTGCAGGCCAATATCGAGCGTATCCAGGGGCGTATCCTTGGCCGTCTGCGCGTGCGCGTGGAGGCCCCTGAACAGGTGTGTGCGCAGGTGCTGCAGCAGGCCCGCACAGTGGCCGACAGCGTCGAGCGGGTGGCCGCACGGGCCTGAGCCGACCGGCCTGCACCGGGTAGCCCGGGCCCTGCCCGTTACTGGCTGGCGGCGGGCCTGGCCTGGCCGGCACGCACGTCGAAGGCGCCCCCGGTGAAGGCGCCATCCACCGTCACCTTGCTTTTGCCGGGCAGCAGCGGGAACACCAGTTCGGCGAAGCGGTAGGCTTCCTCCAGGTGCGGGTAGCCCGACAGCACGAAGCGGTCCACGCCCAGGGCGACGTACTCCTGCAGCCGTGCCGCCACCGTGGCCGGGTCGCCGACCAGTGCGGTGCCGGCGCCGCCACGCACCAGGCCGACCCCGGCCCACAGGTTGGGCGAGACTTCCAGCCGGTCGCGGCGCCCGCCGTGCAGCGCGGCCATGCGCCGCTGGCCTTCGGAATCCATGCTTGCGTAGTTGGCCTGTGCGGCGGCGATGGTGGCCTCGTCCAGGTGGCTGATCAGTTCCTCGGCCGCCGCCCAGGCCTGTTCACTGGTTTCACGCACGATCACATGCAGGCGCACGCCAAACTGCACCGTGCGCCCGTGGCGGGCGGCACGGGCGCGCACGTCGGCGATCTTTTCGGCCACCGCGGCGGGTGGCTCGCCCCAGGTCAGGTAGGCGTCCACATGCCTGGCCGCCAGCTCGTGCGCGGCGGCTGACGAGCCACCGAAGTACAGCGGCGGGTAGGGCGTCTGCACCGGCGCGAAGAAGTTCTGCGCGCCCTCCACCCGCAGGTGCTCGCCGTGAAAGTCGACCCGTTCGCCACTGAGCAGTTGACGCCACACGGTGAGGAATTCGTCGGCGGCGTCGTAGCGCTGGTCGTGCGCGAGAAACACGCCATCGGCGGCCAGCTCGGTGGCATCGCCGCCGGGCACCACGTTGAGCAGCAGGCGTCCGCCGCTGGCCTGGTCGAGGGTGGCGGCCTGGCGCGCCGACGCGGTGGGGTTGCCCAGCGAGGTGCGCAGGGCCACCAGCAGCTTGAGGCGGTGGGTCACCGGCACCAGGCTGGCGGCGGTGACCCAGGGGTCGAGGCAGCTACTGCCGGTGGGGATGAGAATGCCGTCATAGCCGAGGTTCTCGGCGGCCACGGCAATCTGGCGCATGTAGGCGTTGGTGGCCGGGCGCCCGCTGGCGGAGTGGCCGAGGTAGCGGGTGTCGCCGGAGGTGGGCAGAAACCAGAAGATATCGAGGCTCATGGTGGGGTGCTCGTTGCAGGAAGAATGGGCCACCGCCCCGGCCGGGACGGCGTGCAACGCAAGGTGGGTGAAGTCGCTGCTTGCTTGGGCAAGTCTGGGTCAGATCGACAGGTTGATGACGCGTGTGGCGTTCGGCTCCGGTGGCGGCTGGCGCTTGTTCACCACCAGTTCGCCGATGCGGATCAGCAGGGCACGGGTGACGTTGCGGCTCAGGCCGAGCAGGCGCGCGGTGTGCACCTGGTTGTAGTGGCAGAAGCGGTAGGCACTGCGCAGCAGCGCCTCCTCGACCTTTTCATGCAGCGCGCCGTGCTCTTCTTCGAACAGCTTCTGAAACGCGCGCTGCAACAGGGCGTTGGCGGATGTGTCCGGGGCGGGTGTGCCCTCGGGCCGCTCGATGCGCAGGTTGGACAGGCGCAGGTCGTCCTGCTGGATCACGCCGTCATGGCAGATCAGCAGGGTGTGGTGGATGACGTTTTCCAGCTCGCGGATGTTGCCCGGCCAGTCGTAGCTGGCCAGCTTGTGCTCGGCCTCGCTGCTCAACTGCACATCGCCATAGCCCAGGCGGGCGCTGTAGCTGGCCATGAAGTGGCGGGTCAGCGGCAGGATATCGCCGGGGCGCTCGCGCAGCGGGTACAGCTGCAGGCTGACCACGTTGAGGCGGTAGAACAGGTCTTCGCGAAAGTGCCCGGCGTTGATCGCCTTTTCCAGCTGCACGTTGGTGGCGGCCAGCACGCGCACGTTGATCGGGATGCTCTTGCGCGACCCCAGGCGCACCACTTCGCGCTCCTGCAGCACGCGCAGCAGCTTGACCTGGATGGCCATCGGCAGGTCGCCGATCTCGTCGAGAAACAGCGTGCCGCCGTCGGCTTCCTCGAACCAGCCGGCCTTGGACGCCAGGGCGCCGGTGAAGGCGCCCTTTTCGTGGCCGAACAGTTCGGCCTCGACCAGCGACTCGGAGAACGCCCCGCAGTTGACCGCCACGAACGGCCCGTGGTGGCGCCGGCTGAGGTTGTGGATATGTCGCGCCACCAGCTCCTTGCCCGTACCGGTTTCGCCAATGATCAGCACGCTGGCCTCACTCGGCGCGACCTGCTGCAGGTGGGCGAGCAGCGCCTGCGACCTCGGGTCTTCGAACACCTGTGCGGTGGCCCTGATCGAGGTGGCCAGGGTTGGCGATGGCGGGAGCGTCAACAGGTGCATGGGCAGCCCTCAGGAGTAGAAGGACGGGGCGGGCACCGTCCGGTTCAGGGCCCAGTCACCCAGCTCGTGGACCTTGTAGTCCACCGGGTCGTGCAGGGTCTGGGTGCGCAGGTTGCGCCAGTAGCGGTCGAAGCGCAGCGAGGCATGCGTGGCGCGCGCGCCGGTCACTTCGAACAGGCGGTTGCACAGGTCCAGGCCGGTGCGGGTGGCCGCCACCTTGGCCGCCGCGATGGACAGCGCCAGCTGCCCGCGCTCGTCGCTGCTCAGCGTGGGGCCCTTGTGCCAGGCTTCGTCGAGCTGGTTGCAGGCGCGTTCGGCCAGCAGCCGAACGCCTTCCAGGCCCACCCAGAAGTCGCCATAGTGGCGCAGGATGTACGGGTCTTCGCTGACGTGCCGGGCATTGGACTTGAACCACGGTCGCCCTTCCTTGAGCGTGTACTGGCGCGCCTCTTCCAGCGCACCTTCGGCGATGCCGAGGAAGATGTGCGCAAAGTGCAGTTGCGCGATCAGCGGGCGCAGGCAGGCGAACGGGGTGCTCAGCGGGCCGGGGTCGAGCAGCAGTTCGGATTCCTCGACGCGCACGCGCTCGAAGGTGGCGCTGCCGCTGTCGGTCTGGCGCTGGCCCATGTTGTTCCAGTCGCCATGCAGGGTGATGCCGGTACGTGCCGTGGGGATGGCGGCGATCAGCAACTTGCCGCCGGCGCTTTCATCCACCGCCGAGGCGATCAGCATTTCCGAGTCGCTGGCGCCGGAGCAGAAGCTCTTCTTGCCCGAGAATTCGCGCCAGCCGTCGTACTTCTTGACCACGGTGCGGGTGTCGAGCGGGTTCAGGGCGTTGCCCCAGAACCAGTTCTTGCGGGCGGTCTGCTCGAACCAGGGCTGCCACTGGTCGGGGCTGGAGAACAGGCGCACGGTGGCCAGCATCAGGTGCTGGAAGCCGAACACGTGGGCGATGGAGCTGTCGACCCTGGCGAACTCTCGCACGATGTTCAGGGTTTCGCCCCAGCTGGCGCCCATGCCGCCGAACTGCGTGGGAATGCTCAGGGCCAAGAGGCCGCTGTGGCGAATGGCGTCACGCTCGGCCTTGGGTGTGCCGCCACGCTCGTCGCGTTCGGCGGCGGTCAGTGCGAACTCGGCGGCCAGCGCGCGCGCGGTCTGCAGCGGGCTGAGCAGGGTGGGTTCCGGTTGCTTGGCACTCATGCGGTCTGCGCCTTGGGCAGCACATCGTTGGCGATCATTTCGCCGAACGGCCCGGTCAGGTTGGTGACGCCGCGCCCGGCCAGGCTGGCGTAGGGTTCTGGCAGCAGCGGGAACACCAGCTCGGCGAAGCGGTAGGCTTCCTCCAGGTGGGGGTAGCCGGAGAAGATGAAGCTTTCGATGCCCAGGTCGGCGTATTCCTTGATGCGCGCGGCCACCTGTTGCGGGTCGCCCACCAGCGCGGTGCCGGCGCCGCCCCGTACCAGGCCCACACCGGCCCACAGGTTGGGGGCGATCTCCAGCTGGTCGCGGCGACCGCCGTGCAGGGCAGCCATGCGCCGTTGGCCTTCGGAGTCGAAGCGCGCGAAGGACTGTTGCGCCGCGGCGATGGTGTCGTCGCTGATGTGCGCGATCAGGCGGTCGGCGGCCTGCCAGGCCTCTTCGGCGGTTTCGCGCACGATCACGTGCAGGCGGATGCCGAACTTCACCGTGCGCCCGTGCCTGGCGGCGCGGGCGCGCACATCTGCGATCTTCTCGGCGACGGCGGCGGGCGGTTCGCCCCAGGTGAGGTACACGTCCAGCTGTTCGGCGGCCAGGTCATGGGCGGCGTCGGACGAGCCACCGAAGTACAGCGGCGGGTAGGGCTTTTGTACCGGTGGGTAGAGCGCCTTGGCGTTCTCGACCTTGAAGTGCTTGCCCTCGAAATCCACCGACTCGCCTTGCAGTACGCGGCGCCAGATACGCAGGAACTCGTCGGTGACCTCGTAGCGTTCGCTATGGCTGAGGTGGATGCCGTCGCCGCGGTTCTCGTCGGGGTCGCCGCCGGTGACCACGTTGATCAGCAGGCGCCCGCCGGAGAGGCGGTCCAGGGTGGCGGTCATGCGCGCCGACACGGTGGGCGAGATGATGCCGGGGCGTATCGCCACCAGGTAGCGCAGGCGTTCGGTCAGCGGCGCCAGGGCCGAGGCGACCACCCAGGAGTCCTCGCACGAGCGGCCGGTGGGGATCAGCACGCCGTGGTAGCCCAGGCCATCGGCGGCCTGGGCGATCTGCTTGAGGTAGTTGAGGGTGACCGGGCGCGCGCCGTCGCTGGTGCCGAGGAAATGACCGTCGCCGTGGGTGGGCAGGAACCAGAACACGTTCATCGTTCGGCCCCGCTGGCGAGCTTGCGCTGGCTGTGGGCGTGGGCGGCGAAGAACGGTGCGGCACGCTCGGCGGCCAGGCTGACACGGGCTTGCAGTACCGGGCTGCTGACCTGGTAGTTCTGCAGGTCCCCTTCGCTGCCATACACGCCGATGGGCAGGGTCAGCGCCTGGAAGAAGCTGAACAGCGGGCGCAGCTGGTGGTCGATCACCAGCGCATGCAGCGGGCTGCCACCGGTGGCGGCCAGCAGCACCGGGGTGTCGATCAGGCTGTCCTGGCCCACCAGGTCGAACAGGTGCTTGAGCAGGCCGGGGTAGGAGCCGCGGTAAACCGGCGAGGCAACGATCAGCAGGTCGGCATGCTCGATGGCCTGCAGCTGCTGTTCGACCGTGGCCGGCAGTTCGGCGCGCGACAGGGCGCCGCCTACCGGGCGGGCGATCTCGCTCAGCTCGATGAGCTGGGCGTCGATGTGCAGGTGCTTGCCCAGCTCGGCGACGATCGCCTCGGTCAGTGCCAGGGTGCGTGAGGGGCGATAGGCGCCGCCGGAAACGGCGACGACCTTGAGTGCTGCGGTCATGTGTGCGTCCTGTGGTGTGGCCCTGCGCTCAGAGCGTTACCCAGGCTTGAGCAAGAGCCGTACCACAGTCGCAGGCCCCGTTTTTGCTGGGCCTGGCGCGGTAGTGAGGTGGCAATGGTGTTGGTGCGGGAGGTTTTTGTTGGCTGGCTGTTGCTGGGGCAACAGTTGCTGGGCAGACACTTGGCTATCTGTGTAGGCCTGGCGCGCTACTGCTTGGGTTGCAGCGAATCGTGTTGCATCAACTTACCGCGTTGGCGAAGTACTGGCTGGGCGCCGCGCCCAGCACGCGCCGGAACACACTGGTGAACGCACTGGGGCTGCTGTAGCCAAGGTCCGTCGCCACCCGCGTGATCGCCTCGCCATTGCCCAGGCGCACCACCGCCGCCATCAGGCATGCCTGCTGTCGCCATGCCACGAAGCTGATGCCGGTGTGCTGGCGAAACAGCCGGGTGAAGGTGCGCCGGCTCATGCCCACCTGGCGGGCCATGTCATCGATCCCTGTATCCAGCGAGGGCTGTGCCAGCAAGTGCTGGCAGGCCAGGGCGAGCCTGGGTTCGCTGGGCAGCGGTGCATTCAGCGACAGCGCCGGCATGTCGGCAATCTCGTGCAGCAGCAGGTTCATCAGGTAGCCCTCGCGGCTGCCTTCGGCATACAGCGCCGGCACATCCCGGGCGCCCAGCAGCAGTTGGCGCAGCAGCGTCGACACACCGAACACCTGGCAGTGTTCGGGCAGGCCGAGGCGGGTGGCGGCAGGCTGGCGCACATAGGTGTTCAGCATCGTCACCGGGCCGTTCATGCTCATCTCGTGGGGCACGCCTGCGGGCACCCAGATGGCCCGCTGCGGCGGCACCACCCAGTTGCCCTGGCGGGTGAACACCGTGATCACCCCGCAGGCCGCATAGGCGAACTGCCCACGCTGATGGGTATGCAAGGCAAAATGCTGCCCGTCGCCATAGTCGTTGGCCGTGACCACGGCGTCGCGGGGGGTGTGTTCATAGGGGTCGATGTCGATTTCGCGCATGGCCCGAATTTAATGATCTATGACCTGATAGTGCAAGCGAGCCAGTGTGCTCATTGCGCATAGTGGCGCCCTGACTTTCGGGATAGGTACGCCATGCAAAAGAAACATCTGGCCCTGGCCGTGCTGGTGACGGCGGTGTGGGGGTTCAACTTTCCCATCACCAAGCTCGGCCTGGCCGCAATTGACCCGCTGCTGTTGACGGCGTTGCGATTCACCCTGGCGGCGTTGCCGTGGGTGTTCTTCATCCGGCGCCCGGCGGTCGGCCTGGGCTGGGTGGCCGCGTACGGGTTGATCTTTGGCGTGGCGATGTGGGCGTTGATCAACCTGGGAATCGAGCTGGGCGTGCCGCCGGGTACGGCGGCGTTGCTGGTGCAGTTCAGTGCGTTTTTCACCCTGGGTTGGGGCGTGTTGCTGTTTCGCGAACGCCTTGGCGTGGGGCAGGGCGTCGGGGTGGGGCTGGCAGTGCTGGGGCTGGTGTCCATCATCGATGGCAGGCCCGGCGATGGCTCGGTGGTGGGTTATGGCTTGTTGCTGGTGAGTGCGTTCAGCTGGAGTGTGGGCAACGTCATCATCAAGCGCTCGAAGGTGCGCGAGATGTTTGCCTTTGTGGTGTGGGCGAGCCTGTTCGCACCGCTGCCGCTGGTGCTGCTCACCTGGCTGATGCATGGCACCGCGCCGTTCACCGGGGTGGCTGCGCAGGTGGGGTGGGTGGCGGTGTTTTCGCTGGTGTTCCAGGTGTATGCGGCGACGCACTTCTGTTACTGGGGGTGGAACCTGCTGCTGCGCGAGTACCCGGTGTCGAAGGTGGCGCCGTTGTCGTTGCTGATCCCGGTATTCGGGGTGGCAGGGTCGATGGTGCTGCTGGGGCACCGGGTGGATGCGCACGAGGCGGTTTCGATCGGGTTGATTCTGGCGGCGCTGGGGGCGGGGTTCGTGAAGTGGCCTGGGCGGGCGCATTCGCCAGCAAGGCTGGCGCCTACAGGGGAGCGCGAGACGGTGTAGGCGCCAGCGTTGCTGGCGAAGGGAGGTGACATGCTCTTGCAGCTGCAATAGCTGGAGGTTTTTTAACCTTGGGAAATGTACCGCTTCAAATAAGGAATTGTCTTGTTCCAGAGGCATGCGCAAGCGCCCATCGTATTCCAGTTGCTCGTTCGAAAGGCGAGCGATTCACCGGCAGTCTGGTAAGCATCCAAACGTGATCTTGCTTGAGTGGCAGATATACGGATGGCCAAGCGGTTGGCCAAAGAGGTTTGACCATGAGCGTTACATTGATTCCATTCGACATGGCGGCACTGCTTGATAGTGATGAAGCCATCAGAGAATACTTGTCTCAGGTGCTGGCAGAGGGCGACAGCGACGAGCTTTTACGTGCAATAGGGTACGTGGCCAAAGCGCGCGGAATGTCGCTGGTTGCCAAAGAGACTGGATTGGGAAGAGAGAGCCTTTACAAGGCCTTCGCGCCAGGCGCCAAGCCTCGTTTCGATACGGTGCTGAAGGTGATGCATGCGCTGGGAATCGAACTCTGTGCGCGCTCGCATCGAGGGGCTTCGGTGTAGGTTGATTCTGGAATGCTTCAGCGACTTTTTTGTCTGGAAACAACTTCTGAGCTGCCTGTGTGGCAGCCCAGAAAAATCACCGTGTCCTCAGTGAATCGCCTCAGAGTGAACGCTGAAGAACTCAGCGGAACACTGCTGCTCGACCTACCGTTTGGGGGATAGCAATCCCCAAGCCCTGGTGGCGGGTAGCCCGCGCCAACCGGTGAGGGCACTGATCGCTACTGCACCGGATCACTCACCGGCTTGGCAATGATCGCCTTGAGTTCACTGGTCATCGGGAACTCGAGGTTCAAGCCTTTTGGCGGGATCGGCTGCTCAAACCAGCGCTGGTAGATCCCGTTGATCTCCCCCGAGCTGTACAGCTCGCCCAGTGTCGAATTCACCAGTGCGAGGAATTGCGGATCGTCCTTGCGCACCATGCAGCTGTAGATTTCCCGCGACTGCTCCTCCCCAACCACTACCCACTTGTGCGGATCGCGAGCCTTGGCGCGCTCGCCGTAGAGCAACGCATCGTCCATGTAGAACGCCGCTGCCCGACCGGACTGCAACAGCTGGAAGGCTTCGCCGTGGTCCTTGGCGCTGATCACGAACATGTCGATCTTGTTATCGATGTTGTAGCTCTTCAGATAGCGCTCGTTGGTGGTGCCGGCGGTGGTCACCACGTTCTTGCCGCGCAGGTCGGCGAAGCTCTTGATCCCACTGTCGTTGGCGGTCAACAACTGGCCTTTGACATAGATGAAGCCGTAGGAAAACGCCACCTGTTTTTGCCGCTCAGCGGTCACGCCGGTCGAGCCACATTCCAGGTCGACCGTGCCGTTCTGCACCAGCGGAATGCGGGTTTGCGAAGTCACCAGGTTGTACTTGACCTTGAGCTGGGGCGCCGCGAGCTTTTGCTGCACGCGCTCGACGATCTTGTTCGCCAGGTCCACCGAGTAACCCATCGGTTGACCCGAGTGATCGCCCACGTAGGAGAAGGGTACCGACGCATCGCGATAACCCAGGGTAATGCTGTTGGTACTGGCAATCTTGCTCAGGGTCGGCCCCAGCGAGGTTTCTTCAGCCTGCACTTGAGTGCCGAGCAATATGCCCAGGGTGCAGCCGAGCAACGTGATTTTTTGCATTGTTATTCTCCGTTGTGGGTGATGGATTGCTTAGCGGCGGGCCGCGATAACGCTGATTTCGACTCGCACCTGCGGGCGGGCCAGCTCGGCCTGCAAGGTCGTGCGACTCGGTGCCTGGCCAGGCGACAACCAGTCCGACCATACGTAGTTCATCGCCGCGAAATCCTCACCTATGTCCTTCAGGTAAATGGTCGCGCTGAGCAGGTGATCCTTGTCGCTGCCCGCCTCGGCCAACAGCGCGTCGATTTTTGCCAGCACCTGGCGAGTCTGGCCAGCGGCGTCGGTGGCATCACCCGGTACTTGGCCGGAGAGAAACACCAGGTCGCCAAAGGTCACGGCAGCGGACAAGCGTGGATTGGTCTGGATGCGGCTGATGGTCATCGGATAGTCCTTCTCTTGGGTAATTTCAGGCCACACGGGGCGCAAAGCCCTGCAGATCAATGGAGGGGCGGCGCTGGCCGATCAGCTCGCCGAGCAACTGCGCACTGCCGCAGGCCAGGGTGAAGCCCAGGGCACCATGGCCGAGGTTGAGCCACAGGTTGCGATACGCGGTTGCGCCCAGCAGCGGCACGCCGCTAGGGGTCGCCGGGCGCATACCGGCCCACTCGATGGCCTGCTCGTAGTCGCCGGCATTGGCGAAGGTGTCACGCGCCTGGCGCTTGATCAGGGCCAGCCGCTTGGGGTCCAGCGCCGGTTCAAAGCCGACGATGTCGACCATGGCCGCTACCCGCAGTTGCTCGCCGATGCGGGCGTAGACGATCTTGCGGTCATAGTCAGTGATGCTCAGGTCCGGGGCCCGGTGGTGGGCGCCGATCGGCACGGTGAGGCTATAGCCCTTGAGCGGGTACAGGGGCAGGTGCACCCCTGGTAACGTCAGCAGTGGGCTGCGATGGCCGGCGGCAATCACCAGATGCTCCACTGGCAGCACTTCATCCCCCAGTTCAATTGCGCTCACCATGCCATTGGCCTGGCGAATACCGGTCACGGCCTGGCCCAGGCGGAACTCGCAACGGCCCGAGGCCCGCAAACGCGCCGCCAGTTGCTGGCAGAAGCCGTGGCAGTCACCGACCTCTTCATCGGGGGTGTAGATCGCGCCGATAAAGGGGGCATCGGCCAGCGCCGGGTCCAGGCGGGCGCAGTCGGCAGACGACAGCACCTGCTGTTGCTGGGGGGCGGCCAGCCTGTGGCGGGCGTGCTCGAAGCTCGCGGTGTTGCGAAAGGTCACCAGCTTGCCATTGCGCCGCCAGTGGAAACCGTCCAGGGCATCGTCTTCGCGCCAGGCCTGCAGGGTGGCCTGGCTGAACAACGCCAGGCGCAGCAGGTGGGCTGCATTGGTGCGGTTGACGGAGGAGCGACAGGCCCCCAGAAAGGACGCCATCCAGCGCCACTGCGCCGGGTCCAGGCGGGGGCGCAGCTTCAACGGTGAGTCACCGCGCAGCATCCAGCCGATGGCCTGCAATGGCACGCCGGCATCGGCCAGGGGCGCTACGTAGCGATAGGACAACTGGCCGCCATTGGCAAAGCTGGTTTCACTGCCCAGCGAATCCCGCGCCTCGACCAGGGTCACCTCAACGCCATCGCGCACCAGTGCGTAAGCTGTTGCCAGGCCAATGACGCCGCCGCCGATGATGCATATACGCTGAGCCATGTCAGTCCTTAGCCGGGGTTGAGACGAGACCGAGGTTAGAGCCAGGTGACAGGCGCCGAACAATGAATAAAGATGGTCATCCCATAAACAAAGGTTATGGACTCGCCATGCGCCTTCGCCACATCGAGATCTTCCAGGCCATCCGCCAGACCGGGTCGGTCAGCGCTGCCGCGCAGTTACTGCACGTCTCCCAACCCGCCGTGACCAAAGTGCTGCAACACGCTGAGCAGCATCTGGGTTTCCCGTTGTTTCTACGGGTGCGCGGCAAACTCCAGGCCACCCCGGAAGCGTTGGAGCTGGAGCGTGAGGTCGACAAGGTCACCGAAAGCCTGCAAGGGGTGCGACGCCTGGCCCAGAGCCTGCGCCGCGAGCCGGGCCACAGCCTGCGGATCGGCGCGACCCCGGCACTGGCCCTGTCGTTGTTGCCGCCGGCCATTCATGAATGGACGCAACGTTATCCGGAGATCGCCTGCGAGCTGTCCAGTGCCCATAGCCGCGAGCTGGTGCAGAACCTGCTGATGCGCGAAATCGATGTCGCCCTGACCCTGCAACTACCCGATCACCCGGGGCTCAAGGCCCAGGCGCTGGCCAGTGGGGTGTTGGTGGCGTTGGCGCCGGCCGGTTACTGGCCCCAGGAGGAAGAAGGCCAGCCGCTGCCGCTGCAGGCCCTGGCCGACGCGCCGCTGATCGGGCTGTCCAGTGCCGATCCGCTGTCGGCCCGCCTCGACAGCTATCTCGAGGCGGTAGAGCCGCCGCCACGGGTGAGCATCGCGGTGCAAACCTATTCACTGGCCAGGGCGATGGTCGAATCCGGTGCAGGGCTGGCGGTGATCGATCCCTTCACCGCCCTCAGCGCGTCGCCTGGGGCCACCGCCATTCGCCCCCTGGCCCCAGCGTTGCCGATCACCCTGTACGCGGTGACCCGCGCTGCCGAACCGCCACCGCATACACTGGGCGAGCTGCTGACGATCTTCAGCACTCGTGCGCAAGGGCAATTGGATTGTTGGCGCTGATGCGTTGACTTGCCAGGGAAGGGGATGAAACCCCAGAGACTAAAAAGCTCGCAGTCAGCGGGCTTTATGGGTGTTGCGTAGTCGTCGTTGGACGGCTATGTACATCGAAATAATAATGGGTTTGGAAGTCATTCGGTAAGCCCATCCAAAACAGAGTTGGGCTTTGATAAGCGATGTGTTTTCCACCGCATACGAAAACCGTAATTGCTACATTAGAGCGTGCAGATGTAAAAACCTTGTCATCATTTCATGGGTAGGTCATAAAGCAGAGGGTTTGTTGCGGATGACTGTTGACAGGTATTCCGAAGGAAAGCACTTGAAGAACTCGCATACAAGTTCCAGTCTTAAATATATTACATCCCCGCGATGTTGGAATGCTAGCGTTTAACTATCACTCAAATGGTGATAGCATTTTGCCTTGGTGGCAAGACTTGGCTCCCGCGATTCAACTGAATGGATAAGGAAAAAATGGAAAAAATTAAAAACTTTGTGCTGGCCTCGTTGATTGCTGCTTTTGCGTGCACAGCATCAGCAGAAACCTTTGAACACGTCGAGCTTGATAAAGACAGAAGAAGCGTTGAGTATTCTGGACCTATCAATAAGACAATCAGTGCTATTAAAGAGCGTAAATGGCTAGGACAAACCAAGGCTATGGATGGTGGGGTCGTGTTCACCCCTTATGTGAATCCCCAATTCGGTAAGAACAATACTGAATCCGGGGGTGCCATTATGGTGACTGCTACATTCTATCTCTATGACAAGCCAGTCAAAGAAGCGTTGATGGTTGCACGTCAAAGTCAAATTCCCGGCTTTGTTGAGTTTTATGGTTATGATTCAAGGGAGCTTCAAATGCATATAAGAATGGTTGACGATGACACCTTTCAATCGTTCGCAAGTGATACGCAATATCGCTCTCCTGAAAAGCTGAATACTTACAAGAAAGTCGACAGTTTTAATAAGAGTAATTACAAGAGCGAGTTGAAGTCTGCCTTGGATGATGGCACTGTTTTTTGAAGTGTGTAAACGACAATAAAGCACATCGGTGTTTTTGTTGATTTGAGGTCGATGAAGAGAAGATAGACCGCGTTCGTATAATGGTCGATAACTATCAGGCTGCCTTTCAAGGTGGCCTTTTCAATGCCTACTATACAGTTGCCAAGCATTGTTGAATGCTTGATTTGTTCGGTCTTTTAATTTCGATGACAGTCAAATAATGGCTTAATGCAACGAAATATTGTGTCAATGGTAGATTGAAAATATATGTAGGGTTGGATGGTAGTTGTCAAAAATTAAAAGTTAGGGGTAGACCTTAATCGGCGCTGCTATATAAGATTTTATGTGTGCTCAATTTTCATGCTTGAGCACGTTCAACCACAAAAAACGACCTTGCCGGAGACGCGAAGGTTTTTGAATACCCATAAAATCTATTGATTTTTGTGGGTTTGTATGATCTTGGCTTCGCGTGGTGTAACGCTTTGGGGCCGCATTTTCCGAGGGAAATGGGTTTGAGAAGAACAGATTTTCTGGATAGAAAAGGGGTAGAAATGTCTTTCTACCACTTCTCTAAGTACTTGATTTACTAGGATTTGTATGGTGCCCGAGGGAGGCTCGAAGACTAGCCTTCAACCCCTGACATTACTGATCGTTCTGGATTTTCCGTTATCGGCTACTCACATTCCTACTCACAATTTGCTGTGAGTGAAAGGCCTCTAATCCATTTGAACAGCGGTAGGCTGAAGCGCCTTGCAGCAGTCGCGGACGTGCACCGCCAGGTCAATCAAATCGCTGCGCAGGACTCCAACTGTATCGGCTTCATGGCCGTAGCGGGCGGTGGTAAAGAATTCGTCGTACTCGGCCAACCCAGCCACCAAATCGACCCCGTCGTTCATAGCCGCTGACTGGTCCAAAATTTCCTTGCGCCAGTCCGCTGAAATTTTGTTGTTAAAGATTTTGGTGAGAGGGTGACCATGAGCTGTGCCCAGCGCACCCCCGTAGATCGTGATGCCGTTCATCTCCGCTATTGCAACGCTCTGATCCTTTGCGGTGAATGCCTTCAGGTAGATTTCAATAGCCAGCGCTGCTAACACGCAGGCTGGTCGGAACAGCTCAAGGTTCGTCCGCGACTCTCGTGTCAGAATCAAGGCGGAATCGAGGTAGCTATCAGCGCTTTCGATTACCGCGACGCTGGGCAAGGGTAGGCTGGGCATAGGCTCATCTTCATTGGTTGGCGGATCGCGACGTATATCATGCGTTTCTGGTGATGGGAAAATTTCTACATGTTGGCGCTGCGATCGCCCGTCTCATAATCCTTTGGTCCACGGTTCGAGTCCGTGTGGGCCCACCATAAAAATCAAAGGCTTGCGAGCAAATCGCAGGCCTTTTTTTTTGTTTAAGGTAGGGCGCCTTCCCCGTTCGTTCCCCGTTTCATAGATTGTGCTTCACCTCAATCAAAAAGGGTGTCCTAAGATCTGGGGAGATCCTAGAATCCTGGAGAATTTTACGGAACTCGTCTCAGGAGAGAATCTATGCCCGATCAGCCATCATGGCTAACCACAGCGCTCAGTGTGGGGGGCATGCTTGCGACAGTCGTGACAGCCGTCGCCACGATATTTCTCTGGCGTGTGACGAAGCTGCTTGCAAAAGAAACCACCAGGATGGTTGAAGCATCAGATCAGCCGCACGTGGTCGCGACCCTGAGCCCTAATCGCTGGTCACTTCGGCATTTCGACTTGCTTGTGGATAACACAGGAAATGCTACGGCTTACGACATTCAAGTTTGCTTCGATCCTCCGCTTGAGAACGGTGAGGCTCGCGAGGAAGATGCAAAAATTCCTTTTGAAAGCGTAAGCGTTTTGAAGCCAGGACAGGGCTTGCGAAGCTACCTTGCTGACATCAGCGTTCTGGAGGGAAAGGCTTTCGAAGTTACGATTTCGTGGCGCCGAGGCAGCAAGGAGAAACCGAGAGAGATCAACGTCTATACGCTGGATGTGGCTGACTATGCGGGAGCCAGTGAGCTGGGGCGAGACCCGGTGATTGGAATAGCTCGTAGCTTGGAGGGCCTGGAAAAGAGCCTGTCCAGCCTGACAGGCACCAAGCGTCTCAAAGTTGACCTCTACACAGCTATCGATAGATCACAGGAAAAACGCCGGGTGGCCAGGGAGTTTCGTCGCATGCGGCGATCGCGTGCCGCAAGCCAGGTTTCGCAGGCGCAGCAAGGAAACTGCGATAGTTCCGATCCTAGCTCCACTCCTCAGGACTAAGATAAGCTCGACTATGATTTTCAAGGAGTGGCGATATCCTCCACTCCTTCGAAACGTGAATGGTCTAGAGATGGGGTCTTGGAGTAACGCCCAATTTGGTTGACCTATTCGGATATCGTCAGGGCTATTTCCGCTTGACGCGCTTGTTAGTCAGCAGTCCGCCGTGGCCACTCCGCGAAAAATTCAGCGCTATATTTTGCAGCCCAATAGTCACGGTATGGCAGTGCAAGTATCCATAGCACAATCCACCATAACATCACCGAAGCGTCACCATTAGCTTCGTTGCTGGATATGTAGCCATGGGAGATCTGATTTCGCAAGTCTCCATATACCTTATCCGTAAGGATCGTCTTGAGAGCATACGTAGCATCCTTGCCGAATATTTGCTCGATTGTTGGATTGGCAAGCAGAGCCTTCAGCCCCTCCCTATCTTGATCGCCATTGCCAAATAAGCGAGTAGGTTCTTGACCACTTTGCGCAATTACATATCGCAGTGAGTTTTCGATCTGAGGTATCAAGATATGGGCTGCAAGCATAAAATCACCTTTTAGCCCCGCAGTCAAACCACGGTCATAGAACTCTATATGATCTCTCGGCACAAAGTAATTGTTAATTAGGAATGGCGCCCAGCCATCCTTTCCTACAAAATAGCTATTAGCTATTTCTTCAATCGCTGGCAGCAAGCAAGCACGAACTACGACTTGATGGTCACGCTTTAATGCTTGTGCCAAGTGATTTTCTAAAGCTATTTCTCGAGCATTTGTGCTGTCGTTAACTCCGGGGGTTACCGCTATAGGTAGGCCATCACCGTCATAATGCTCTGCTCCTAAATCGAAGAATATCGATCCTTCTAATGCTTCTGCGGTAGTCTGCCTCAACTTATCAATATTTGTAGGGCTATGCACCGCCAGAACCAGCCTGAATATAGAATCAATAAAATCTTGACCACGTACCATGCGTACGGATCTATTCACTAATTCCGAAAGATCTCCCGAGGGGATCGAAAAGGTGATCATGCTATGCTGCAGCGCGCGTTGATGATCCCGCAGCTTTCGGAATAGCGCCTCCTGGCGTTCTCGAGTTTCGGGGACCGCTCGGAGCGCTTCGATAGCAGACATAAGAGGGCCACAACCAAGTGCCTCGGGCATAGATTCTGCCTCGGCCTCATAGCATGAGGCCATATTTATGTACACCTCATGTTCTTTTGCCTTGTCCTGTAACTGCTTGGCACAACTCACCGAGAGCTCAAGCATATCGATCGCGGCACGGTACTTCCCTTCGGCCCCCATTTCAGTTGCTTGCTGTCTTGACAGGCTGTACAGAAGCTCTAGCTCCCCGATGCCAAATTCGTATGCCAGCCTCAGCATTCGATCAGGATAACCAAGGAACTGATCATCATTTATAATTTTCAAAACGTAGTCAGTAACCGTGCCAACACGATTTTCCGGCGCCCTTCTCAGAAGATAACTGAGGCGCAGGGCTCGCTCAATCCTGCGCATTGCACTGATTGACTCGCCCGCCTCAATAAGGGCCTCTGCCGATTCAATATATGCGTCGACAGCCATATGTGCGATGAAAACATTTGATCCCTTTTTCTCACACCAGATCAGATCGCAAATGCGAGCCCGAAGCTCCGGATTTTTGACTTCAAGACATGCTGCTGCGAGGCAAAACATAGAGTTCCCATTGAAATCACCGATGCCGGGGCTGTGAGATCGTCCGTATCTAAAGAAAGGAGAAAAAGGATCTCGGCTATTCTCAGGCTCGAACATCATAGTGAATATGCAATGAAGGAAATGTTCAGCGTCTGAGCCGTCAAGCTTCAGTAATTCAGAGACCTCGGAGCACTTCAAAATCTTGTCAAATGCGGGCTGCCTCAGAACATCCAAAAACTCCAGAGTCGACACTTCCATTTCAAGAATACTCATGCATCCCTCAGCTATTCAAAGTTTGGTGGAGGCTCGAGCGAGAGAACCCAGCATCCCACACATAAAGCGTAAAAATAGCACATAAAAAATAGACCTATCTTGCTAGCGGATCTGTGCGTCAAACCCGTTACCTGAATCGCCCCGGATTCTCTAGACACCTTGCAAGCTCATTGCGTAACGCTTTTCAAACTCTACCGGCGACAGCTGATTGTTGAAGCCATGCCGACGTTTTAGGTTGTAGAACATCTCGATGTAATCGAACACATCACTCCGAGCATCTTCCCGCGTGGTGTAGATTTTCCGCCTGTTCCGTTCCCGTTTCAGAAGCTGGAAAAAGCTCTCGGCCACGGCATTGTCATGACAGTTGCCTCGGCGGCTCATGCTGGCAACCAAATTGTTCGCCTTCAAAAAGCTGCGCCAATCGGAACTGCTGTATTGGCTGCCCTGATCGGAGTGAACCATCACCTCCTGTTTCGGTTTTCGCCTCCAAACCGCCATCAATGGCCAAATCACTGGTCATCTGCAACTTCATTGACCAGCCAACGACCTGACGAGAAAACAGATCCAGCACCACTGCCAAATACAGCCAGCCTTCGTACGTCCGAATGTAGGTGATGTCGGTGACCCAAACCTTGTTGGGTTCTACGACATCAAACTGGCGCTTGAGCAAATTGGGTGAGGCGACCGCTGGCTTACCGCCGTACTTTCCAGGGCGACGTCGATAACCTGACTGAGAACGCAGACCTTCAAGACGCATCAGCCTTGCCACACGATGACGACGACAATCCTCACCGACCTCGCGCAGATCGTCATGGATTTTGCGATAGCCATAAACGCCGCCGCTCTCCAGCCAGGAATGCTTGATCAAACCCAGCAGTCGCTGGTCGTCTTTGGCGCGTACAGATTGCGGCTCAGACAGCCAGGCGTAATAGCCGCTGGGATGGACTTTCAGCGTCAGGCAAAGCCGTCGAATCGAATAGTCGCCCGCGCGCTGCTTGATAAAGGCGTACTTCAGCCGCACTCCTTGGCAAAGTACGCGGCGGCCTTTTTTAATATGTCTCGCTCTTCAGTGACGCGCTTGAGTTCCGCTCGCAGACGACGCAGCTCAGCGTGCTGATCATCATCCTGCTGCCGTTCTTCTTGAGGTTTGCTGTAGCGCTTTATCCAGGCATAGAGGCTATGCGTCGACACGCCGAGACGGGCCGCTACCTCAGCGACAGGCAGCTTCTTTTCGGTCACTTGATTGACTGCTTGGATTTTGAATTCTTCGGGGTAACGCGGGTTGCTCATGGCACCTCCTAATTGGCCTCAGTTTAAGGCAAAGAGGTGTCTACGAAACCCGGGGCGATTCAGTGGGGGCGCCGTGCCTTCATCCGTGCTGCTGGGATAGTCCAGGTTGCAGACTCCAGGTCGAACTCTTCCCAGGGAGCCAGTCGTAGCTCGCCGGGTCGCACTGCTGTGAGTAACAGTAGGCGAATGGCGATCTTGCTGGTGATATCGCACTGGGCCGCGTCCAGCTTCTCCAGCAACTCGGGCAGTTCGCCTTCTGATACGTGCGGATGGTGGCGAGTGTGTGGGGCGTGGGCGGCTACCACGTCCAGATCGGTGGCGGGGTTGCCGGGTACCACACCCTTGGCCAACCCGAAGCGGAATATCTGGCTCAGCCACTGGCGAACCTTGCGGGCGACGTTGAACGCCTCTCGCTGCTCGATCTTGCGCACCAGGTCTACCAGTTCGGGGCGCTGGACCTAGGCGGCGGGCCGCTTGCCAATCACCGGGAAAATGTCTGACTCCAGGTACTGCAGGGCCTTCGACGCGGTAGCTGGCGCCCATCGTGGCTGGTTGTAGTCGTACCACTCCCGCGCCAGCACTTCGAGGGTGAGCACCTGGGCGGCGGCAGCAGCTTTTGCCTGCTGTTTATGGGCGCTTGGGTCTATCCCCTGCGCCAGCAACTTCCGTGCGGCATCCCGGCGCTCGCGTGCCTGGGCGAGTGTGACGGCGGGGTAGGCGCCAAGGCTCAGCATCTTGGCCTTGCCCTCGAATCGGTAGCGAAGGCGCCAGAGCTTCCCGCCAGCGCTCGTCACCTCAAGGCAAAGTCCTTGGGCGTCAGCGAGGCGATAGAGCTTGTCGCGTGGTTTGGCGGTGCTGATGGCGGTATCTGTGAGCGCCACGGCTATTCCCTTGCAGTGCCGAACCGCGCTGGATTGCGGTCGGTGTGTGAGTAGGATTCTGGACCGAACTCGTCCTACTCACAAATCTACTCACATACTTGCGGGCTTACAAGGGAACCACTGGGAACGATGGGCACAAAAAAACCGGCCAAGTGGCCGGTTTCTCTGGTGTTCCGGGTCTGGTAGGGACCGCTTGGAACAATATGATGGTGCCCCGAGGGAGACTCGAACTCCCACTCCTTTCGAAAACGGATTTTGAATCCGCCGCGTCTACCAATTCCGCCATCAGGGCTTGTGGCGGCGAAGTATAGTGAGGCGCCTACCGTTGGTCAATCAGCTTTCATGGTCAATTTTGCCGCTTTCCGCTAGACTTTGCGGCCCTGTCAAACCGATCACCATCATGCGCGTCGCCGATTTCTCCTTTGAGCTTCCAGATTCCCTGATCGCCCGCCATCCATTGGCTGAACGGCGCAGCAGCCGGCTGTTGACCCTCGACGGGCCTACCGGCGCGCTCGCGCATCGCCAGTTCACCGACCTGCTCGAGCACCTGCGCCCGGGCGATCTGATGGTGTTCAACAACACCCGGGTGATCCCGGCCCGACTGTTCGGCCAGAAGGCCTCCGGCGGCAAGCTGGAGATCCTCATCGAGCGCGTGCTCGACAGCCATCGCGTGCTCGCCCACGTGCGCTCGAGCAAGTCGCCCAAGCCAGGCACCCAGCTGCTGATCGACGGCGGCGGCGAAGCCGAGATGGTCGCGCGCCACGACGCGCTGTTCGAGCTGCGCTTCACCGAAGAGGTGCTGCCACTGCTCGACCGCGTCGGCCACATGCCGTTGCCTCCTTATATAGACCGCCCCGACGAAGGCGCCGACCGCGAGCGCTATCAGACGGTCTATGCGCAGCGCTCCGGCGCCGTGGCCGCGCCCACCGCCGGCCTGCACTTCGATGAAGAGCTGATGGGCAAGATCGCCGAAAAGGGCGTGAGCACCGCCTTCGTCACCCTGCACGTGGGCGCCGGCACCTTCCAGCCGGTGCGCGTGGAGCGCATCGAAGATCACCACATGCATAAAGAGTGGCTCGAAGTGGGCCAGGACGTGGTGGACGCCGTGGCCGAATGCCGGGCGCGCGGCGGGCGGGTGATCGCGGTCGGCACCACCAGCGTGCGCTCGCTGGAAAGCGCGGCGCGCGACGGTACGCTCAAGCCGTTCAGCGGCGACACCGACATCTTTATTTTCCCGGGCCGCCCGTTCCACGTGGTCGACGCCCTGGTGACCAACTTCCATTTGCCCGAATCCACGCTGCTGATGCTGGTTTCGGCCTTCGCCGGTTACCCCGAGACCATGGCTGCCTACGCCGCAGCGGTGGAAAACGGCTACCGCTTCTTCAGTTACGGTGATGCCATGTTCATCACCCGCAATCCGGCGCCACGCGGGCCCGAGGATCAAGCATGAGTCGCACCTGTCGTATGTCCTTCGAGTTGCTGGCCACCGACGGCAAGGCCCGTCGCGGCCGCCTGACATTCCCCCGGGGCGTGGTCGAAACCCCGGCCTTCATGCCGGTGGGCACCTATGGCACGGTCAAGGGCATGCTGCCGCGCGACATCGAGGCCATCGGCGCGCAGATGATCCTGGGCAACACCTTCCACCTGTGGCTGCGCCCGGGCACCGAGGTGATCAAGGCCCACGGCGACCTGCACGACTTCATGAAGTGGCAGGGCCCGATCCTCACCGACTCCGGCGGCTTCCAGGTGTTCAGCCTGGGCGCGATGCGCAAGATCAAGGAGGAGGGCGTGACCTTCGCCTCCCCGGTGGACGGCTCCAAGGTGTTCATGGGCCCGGAAGAGTCGATGCAGGTGCAGCGCGACCTGGGCTCGGACGTGGTGATGATTTTCGACGAGTGCACCCCGTACCCGGCCGATGAAGATGTGGCGCGCATCTCCATGGAGCTGTCGCTGCGCTGGGCCCAGCGCTCCAAGAACGCCCACGGCGACAGCACCGCGGCGCTGTTCGGCATCGTGCAGGGCGGCATGCACCGCAACCTGCGCGAGCGTTCGCTCGAGGGCCTGGACAAGATCGGCTTCGACGGCCTGGCCATTGGCGGGCTGTCGGTGGGCGAGCCCAAGCACGAGATGATCAAGGTGCTGGACTACCTGCCGGGCATGATGCCGGCTGACAAACCTCGTTACCTTATGGGGGTAGGCAAGCCGGAAGATCTCGTTGAGGGTGTGCGCCGCGGCGTCGACATGTTCGATTGCGTGATGCCCACGCGCAATGCGCGCAACGGTCATCTGTTTGTCGATACCGGCGTGCTTAAAATCCGTAACGCGTTCCATCGCCATGATGATTCGCCACTGGATCCGACCTGTGACTGCTACACCTGCCAGAACTTCTCCCGCGCTTATCTGCATCACCTGGATAAATGCGGCGAAATGTTGGGCAGCATGTTGAATACCATCCACAACTTGCGTCATTACCAGCGCCTGATGGCTGGTTTGCGCGAGGCTATTCAACAGGGTACATTGGCCGCCTTTGTCGATGCCTTTTACGCCAAGCGCGGGCTGCCTGTGCCGCCCTTGGATTGATGTTCTGTCGAACCTGACACACGTACAACAACTTGCAACTTGGAGTGCTAAATGAGCTTTCTGATTCCTGCCGCTTACGCGGACGCAGCAGCCCCTGCAGCTGCCGCCGGCCCAGCCGGTACCGGCTTCGAGTGGATTTTCCTGGTCGGCTTCCTGGTCATCTTCTACCTGATGATCTGGCGTCCACAGGCCAAGCGTGCCAAAGAGCAGAAGAACCTGCTGAGCAACCTGCAGAAAGGTGACGAAGTTGTCACCAACGGCGGTATTGCCGGCAAGATCGTCAAAGTGGCCGATGACTTCGTGGTGCTGGAAGTGTCCGACACCGTGGAACTGAAGTTCCAGAAGGGTGCTATTGCCGCGACCCTGCCCAAGGGCACGCTCAAAGCGATCTAAGTTTCAGATTTTCTACAATCGACGGGGCGCGCAAGGCGCCCCGCGTCTTGAACGGGCGGCGTGATGCTGAACAAATATCCTCTATGGAAATACGCACTGATCCTGGCGGTACTGGCGATCGGTTTTATTTATTCCGCTCCCAACCTCTACCCTGACGACGCGGCTATTCAGGTCAGTGGTGCCAGCACGGCGCTGCAGGTCAGCCAGGCCGACCTGGACCGTGCCACCAAGGCACTGGCCGACGCCGGTATCGCGGTCAAGGGTGCAAGCCTGGGCGAGAAGGGCAAGGGCGCACTGGTGCGTCTGGCCAAACAGGACGACCAACTGCCGGCCAAGGACGTTGTGCGCAAGGCGCTGGGTGACGACTACGTCGTTGCACTGAACCTGGCCCCGACCACTCCGCAATGGCTGCGCAACCTGGGTGCAAGCCCGATGAAGCTGGGCCTGGACCTGTCCGGTGGTGTGCACTTCCTGCTTGAAGTGGACATGGACAAGGCCATGGCGGCACGTCTGAAGGTGTACGAAGGCGAAGTCAAAAGCCTGCTGCGCAAGGAGCGTGTGCGCTACCGCAGCCTGCCGCAGCAAGATGGCGGCATTCAACTGGGCTTCTCCGATGACCAGTCCCGCGAACAGGCTCGCAGCCTGATCCGCAAGAATTTCAACGATTTCGAGCTGACCACCACCGAGCGTAACGGCCTGTCGGTGCTGCGTCTGGCGATTACCCCGGCCAAGGTCGCGGAAATCCGTGAATACTCGATCAAGCAGAACCTGACCACGGTACGTAACCGCGTCAACGAACTGGGTGTGGCCGAGCCACTGGTTCAGCGCCAGGGTGCCAACCGCATCGTGGTCGAGCTGCCAGGCGTGCAGGACACCGCCGAAGCCAAGCGTATCCTGGGCAAGACCGCGAACCTGGAGTTCCGTCTGGGTGCCGAGCCGGGTGCGTCCAAGGCTACTACCGAGACCTTCGAGTTCCGTGAGGGCGGTCGCCCACCGGCAGCGGTCGAGCGTGGCCTGATCATCACCGGTGACCAGGTCACCGACGCCCAGGCCAGCTTCGACGAGCAGGGTCGCCCGCAGGTGAACATCCGCCTGGATGGCCACGGCGGCGAGCTGATGAGCCGCGCCACGCGCAGCAACGTCGGGCGCAGCATGGCGGTGATCTTCATCGAACAGCGTCCGGTTACCCGCTACGTCAAGCAGATGGTCGACGGTGTCGAGAAAGACGTGCCGGTGCAGTCGTTCGTGGAAGAGAAGCGCATCATCAGCCTGGCGACCATCCAGTCGCCGCTGGGCAGCCAGTTCCGCATCACCGGCCTGAACGGCCAGGGTGAGTCGTCCGAACTGGCCCTGCTGCTGCGTGCCGGTGGTCTGGCGGCGCCGATGTACTTCGCCGAAGAACGTACCATTGGCCCGAGCCTGGGTGCCGACAACATCACCAAGGGTATCGATGCATCGCTGTGGGGCATGCTGTTCGTGTCGCTGTTCATCATGGCCATCTACCGTGCCTTCGGCCTGATCGCCACCATCGCCCTGGCGGGCAACATGGTGCTGCTGCTGGCGCTGATGTCGCTGCTGGGGGCTACGCTGACCCTGCCGGGCATTGCCGGTATCGTGCTGACCATGGGTATGGCGGTCGATGCCAACGTACTGATCTTCTCGCGCATACGTGAAGAACTGGCCAATGGCATGTCGGTGCAGCGCGCCATCCACGAAGGCTTCAACCGTGCCTACACCGCGATCGTCGATGCCAACCTGACCACCCTGCTGGTGGGCGGCATCCTGTTCGCCATGGGTACCGGTCCGGTCAAGGGCTTCGCGGTTACCATGTCCCTCGGGATTTTCACCTCGATGTTCACGGCCGTCATGGTCACCCGCGCAATGGTCAACCTGACCTGCGGTGGGCGGGATATCAAGAAGTTGTGGGTATAAGGGGCTGCCATGTTACGTACCATTAACTTCATGGGTGTGCGGAACGTCGCGTTCGGCGTCACCCTGCTGCTGACTGTGCTGGCACTGTTCAGCTGGTTCTACAAAGGGCTCAACTTCGGCCTGGACTTCACCGGCGGTACGCTCATCGAGCTGACCTACGAGCGCCCGGCCAACCTTGGCGAGGTTCGTGAAGAGCTGGTCAGGTCCGGCTTCCACGATGCCGTGGTGCAGAGCTTCGGTGCTACCACCGACCTGCTGGTGCGCATGCCGGGCGACGACCCGATGCTGGGCAACAAGGTGGCCGAGGCGCTGCAGAAGATCAGCACCGACAACCCGGCCACGGTAAAGCGTGTCGAGTTCGTCGGCCCGCAGGTGGGCGAGGAACTGCGTGACCAGGGCGGCCTGGGCATGCTGCTGGCGCTGGGCGGCATCCTGGTCTACCTGGCTTTCCGCTTCCAGTGGAAGTTTGCGGTGGGCGCCATCCTGTCGCTGGTGCACGACGTGATCGTGACCATGGGCATCCTGTCGTTCTTCCAGATCACCTTCGACCTGACGGTGCTGGCGGCGGTGCTGGCGATCATCGGCTACTCGCTCAACGACACCATCGTGGTGTTCGACCGGGTACGGGAAAACTTCCGCGTGATGCGCAAGGCTTCGCTGATCGAGAACATCAACGTCTCGACCACCCAGACCCTGCTGCGTACCGTGGCCACCTCGGTGTCCACCTTGCTGGCGATCGCGGCACTGCTGTTCTTCGGTGGTGACAACCTGTGGGGCTTCTCGCTGGCACTGTTCATCGGTGTAATGGCCGGTACCTACTCGTCGATCTACATCGCCAACGTGGTGCTGATCTGGCTGAACCTGAACAGTGAAGACCTGATCCCGCCGGTGAAAACCGAGGGTGTGGACGAGCGTCCATAAGGCTTTTTGCCACTGTCCTGAGCGGTACAAGAAGGCGCGAGTATTGAACTCGCGCCTTTTTTTATGCTCCAAGGCTGGGAGAAGCGCGGGCGTGTTCCCGCAGGTAAATCAGGAGGTTCACGTGAACAAGTCAATGCTGGTGGGTGCGGTGCTGGGTGCTGTCGGTGTCACTGCCGGAGGTGCCGTGGCTACCTACAGCTTGGTCAAGGGCGGGCCGCAATACGCGCAGGTGACGTCGGTGCAGCCGGTCAAGCAGACCGTCAAGACGCCACGGGAAGTCTGCAAGGATGTCACGGTGACCCGTCAGGCGCCGGTGAAGGATCAGCACCAGATCGCCGGTACCGTGCTGGGCGCCGTGGCAGGTGGGTTGCTGGGTAACCAGATCGGCGGCGGCAATGGCAAGAAGATCGCGACCGTGGCCGGTGCCGTCGGTGGTGGCTATGCCGGCAACAAGGTGCAGGAAGGCATGCAGAACCGCGATACCTACACCACCACGCAAACCCGCTGCAACACGGTCAATGACCTGAGCGAGAAGGTGGTGGGGTACGACGTGAAGTATTCGATTGGCGACAAGGCCGGGCAGGTGCGCATGGAGCGCGACCCGGGTTCGCAGATCCCGCTGGACGAGAATGGCAAGCTGGTACTGACGCAGGCGCAGCCTGGGCAGTGATGACCCTTTCGCCGGCAAGGCGGGCTCCTACAAAGCCATGCGCAACCTGTAGGCGCCGGCCTTGCCGGCGAAGAGGCCCGAAAGCCAGCCACAAAAAAGCACCCCGAAGGGTGCTTTTTTATTGCCCGGCTGAAACTCAGCGCTTCAGCGAAGCCGGCAGGTGCGGCTGGATCGCCGTCAACACCGCCTTGAAGCACTTGATGTTGCCGGCAACGATGTGGCCCTTCTCGAGGAAGTCATGACCACCGGTGAAGTCGCTCACCAGGCCGCCCGCTTCCTGGATCAGCAGTGCGCCTGCCGCCATGTCCCACTCGCTCAGGCCCGACTCCCAGAACGCATCGAAGCGGCCGGCGGCCACGTAGGCCAGGTCCAGGCTCGCGGCGCCGGCGCGGCGGATGCCGGCGGTCTGGCCGACCAGGGCGCGGAACATGCCCAGGTAGTTGTCCAGGCCATCCATCTGGTTGTCACGGAACGGGAAGCCGGTACCCAGCAGGGCGCCGTCCAGGCTGGTGCGACCGCTGACGCGCAGGCGGCGACCATTGAGCTGGGCGCCACGGCCACGGCTGGCGGTGAATTCTTCCTGGCGTACCGGGTCGAGGACCACGGCGTGTTCCAGGCGGCCGCGGTACTTGCACGCGATGCTCACGGCAAAGTGAGGGACGCCACGCAGGAAGTTGGTGGTACCGTCGAGCGGGTCGATGACCCACAGGTAGTCCTTGCCTTCTTCGCCGTTGCCAGCGTGCAGGCCGGTTTCTTCACCGTAGATGGAGTGGTTCGGGTACGCCTTGCGCAGGGCGTCGACGATGACTTTTTCCGCCGCGCGGTCGACTTCGGAGACGTAATCCTTGGCGTCTTTCTCATCTACCTTGATGGTATCCAGGCGCTCGATGGAGCGGAAAATCAATTCACTGGCGCTGCGGGCGGCGCGCAGCGCGATATTCAGCATGGGCTGCATGGACGTTTCACCTGGGTCGTTAAAGAAAGCCGAACATTCTAGCAGAAAACTTTGAACGAAGAAGGGCGACATTTGCTTTCATAGCGTAATGCCGGTCGCTTCTGTAAGATTTGCTCCCTTCCTTCCGTGTCTGTGAGCCGTGCCCGTGCTGCCAAGAATTCGTGTCGTCCTGGTCAATACCAGTCACCCCGGCAATATCGGCGGGGCTGCGCGCGCCATGAAGAACATGGGCCTGTCGCGCCTGGTGCTGGTCGAGCCGAACGACTTTCCTTCCCACGAGGCCAGTGCCCGTGCCTCCGGCGCCGATGACGTACTGGCGGGTGCCGAGGTGGTGGCCACGCTCGAGGATGCGCTGGTGGGCTGCACCCTGGTGGTGGGCACCAGTGCCCGCGACCGGCGCATCCCGTGGCCCCTGCTTGATCCGCGCGAATGCGGCGCCAAGGTCGTCGAGCAGGCAGGCGAGGGTGCCGAGGTGGCGCTGGTGTTCGGCCGTGAACATGCCGGCCTGACCAACGACGAGCTGCAGCGATGTCATTATCACGTGCATATCCCGTCCAACCCGGATTTCAGTTCGCTGAATCTGGCGGCTGCGGTCCAGGTCCTGGCCTATGAAGTGCGCATGGCCTGGCTGGCAGCCGACGGGCAGGCGTCGAAAGTCGAGAAGGTCGAAGTGGCCTCGGTGCGCAGCGCAGAGCTGGCGACCATGGACGAAATGGAGCTGTTCTACCAGCACCTGGAGTCCGCGCTGGTGGACATCGGCTTTCTCGACCCGACCAAGCCCAAGCACCTGATGCCGCGTTTGCGTCGCCTGTACGGGCGCAGCGCGGTGAGTCGATCGGAAATAAGCATTTTGCGCGGCATCCTCACCGAAACCCAGAAAGCGGCCCGGGGCGATGCGCACAAGCGGAAGGATCAGTAAATGTTCGAGCGTCTGCGTGAAGATATCCAAAGCGTTTTCCACCGTGACCCGGCGGCGCGCAATGCCTTTGAAGTGCTGACCTGCTACCCGGGCATGCATGCGATCTGGCTGCACCGCGCGGCGCATGCCCTGTGGGTACGGGACTGGAAGTGGCTGGCGCGGCTGGTGTCCAACTTCGGTCGCTGGATGACCGGCATCGAGATTCACCCCGGTGCAAAGGTAGGCCGGCGCTTCTTCATCGACCACGGCATGGGCATCGTGATCGGCGAAACCGCCGAGATCGGCGATGACGTGACCCTGTACCAGGGCGTGACCCTGGGCGGCACCAGCTGGAACAAGGGCAAGCGCCACCCGACCCTGGAGGACGGCGTGGTGGTGGGGGCCGGCGCCAAGGTGCTGGGCCCGTTCACCGTGGGCGCGGGGGCCAAGATCGGCTCCAATGCGGTGGTCACCAAGGCGGTGCCGGCCGGCGCCACGGCGGTGGGCATCCCGGGGCGTATCATCGTCAAGTCCGACGCCGAGCAGGAGGCCCGGCGCAAGGCCATGGCCGAGAAGATCGGCTTCGACGCCTACGGCGTGAGCGAAGACATGCCCGACCCGGTGGCCCGCGCCATCGGCCAGTTGCTCGACCACCTGCAAGCGGTGGACGGGCGCCTGGAGGACATGTGCGGTGCGCTCAAGAACCTGGGCAGCGACTACTGCGCCAAGGAACTGCCGGCCCTGCGTGACGAAGACTTCGCGGATGTGAAGGCCGACGCCCGCAGCGACGCGTCGACGCATTGACAGAAGGGCGTGCGCTGGCGCGCCCGACTTTGCTACACTCTGCGCCGCCTCTCAGGCGCAATCCCGACTAAAGCAGTAGGTCTTATAGTTGACTTAAATGCTCGGGAATCGCATACTCGCACACATCCCGTAACTCCCGTGGTACCAAATAGCCATGCGACTGACTACAAAAGGCCGATACGCCGTGACTGCCATGCTTGACCTGGCGTTGCACGCGCAAAACGGGCCGGTGTCCCTGGCCGACATTTCCGAGCGCCAAGGCATCTCCCTTTCCTATCTGGAGCAGCTGTTTGCCAAGCTGCGTCGCAGCAGTCTGGTTTCCAGTGTGCGCGGTCCAGGCGGCGGCTACCAGCTGTCGCGCGTGATGGAAAGCATCCAGGTAGCCCAGGTGATCGATGCGGTCAACGAATCGGTCGACGCTACACGCTGCCAGGGCCTGGGTGATTGCCACGCTGGCGATACCTGCCTGACCCACCACTTGTGGTGTGATCTCAGCCAGCAGATTCACGAATTTCTGAGCGGTATCAGCCTGGCTGACCTTGTTACTCGCCGTGAGGTGCAAGAAGTCGCCCAGCGTCAGGACCTGCGCCGCATGGCGGGCCGGACACCGCATCTGGACAAGATTGAGACATCCGCCGTCGAATGACCGTTTCGACTGTGCGATGAGCCCGCCTGATAGGAGATATTCAATGAAGTTGCCGATCTACCTCGATTACTCCGCGACCACCCCGGTCGACCCACGTGTCGCCCAGAAGATGAGCGATTGCCTGCTGGTCGACGGGAACTTCGGTAACCCGGCGTCGCGTTCCCACGTCTTTGGCTGGAAAGCCGAAGAAGCGGTCGAGAACGCTCGCCGCCAGGTCGCCGACCTGGTCAACGCCGACCCGCGGGAAATTGTCTGGACCAGTGGCGCCACCGAGTCCGACAACCTGGCAATCAAGGGCGTCGCGCACTTCTACGGCACCAAGGGCAAGCACCTGATCACCTCCAAGATCGAGCACAAGGCCGTTCTGGACAGCACCCGTCAGCTGGAACGTGAAGGCTTCGAAGTCACCTACATCGAGCCGGGCGCCGATGGCCTGATCACCCCGGCCATGGTCGAGGCAGCCCTGCGTGAAGACACCATCCTGGTGTCGATCATGCACGTGAACAATGAAATCGGCACCATCAACGACATCGCCGCCATTGGCGAGCTGACCCGCTCGCGTGGCGTCATGTTCCACGTCGATGCCGCGCAGTCCACCGGCAAGGTCGAGATCGACCTGCAGAAGCTGAAGGTCGACCTGATGTCGTTCTCGGCGCACAAGACCTACGGCCCCAAAGGCATCGGCGCGCTGTACGTCAGCCGCAAGCCGCGCGTGCGTCTTGAAGCCACCATGCACGGCGGCGGTCACGAGCGCGGCATGCGTTCGGGCACCCTGGCTACCCACCAGATCGTCGGCATGGGCGAAGCCTTCGCCATCGCCAAGGAGCTGATGGCCAGCGAGAACCTGCGTATCAAGGCCCTGAGCGACCGCTTCTACAAGCAGGTCGAGAACCTTGAAGAGCTGTACATCAACGGCAGCATGACCGCGCGTATTCCGCACAACCTGAACTTGAGCTTCAACTACGTCGAAGGCGAGTCGCTGATCATGGCCCTCAAGGACCTGGCAGTGTCTTCGGGTTCGGCGTGCACCTCGGCATCGCTCGAGCCGTCCTACGTGCTGCGCGCCCTGGGCCGCAACGACGAACTGGCGCACAGCTCGATCCGCTTCACCTTCGGTCGCTTCACCACCGAAGAAGAAATCGACTACGCCGCGCAGAAGGTCTGCGAGGCCGTGACCAAGCTGCGCGAATTGTCGCCGCTGTGGGATATGTACAAAGACGGCGTCGACATCTCCAAGATCGAGTGGGCTGCGCACTAAGTAGTCGCCAGCAAGAGCGGCTCTCTGATGAGGAAGGAATAGCACCATGGCTTACAGTGAAAAGGTCATCGACCACTACGAAAACCCACGCAACGTCGGCAAGATGAATGCCGAGGACCCGGATGTCGGTACCGGCATGGTCGGCGCGCCTGCGTGCGGCGACGTGATGCGCCTGCAGATCAAGGTCAACGAGCAGGGCGTCATCGAAGATGCCAAGTTCAAGACCTACGGCTGTGGTTCGGCCATCGCTTCCAGCTCCCTCGCTACCGAGTGGATGAAGGGCAAGACCCTGGACGAAGCCGAAACCATCAAGAACACCCAGCTGGCCGAAGAACTGGCGTTGCCGCCGGTGAAGATCCACTGCTCGGTACTCGCCGAGGACGCCATCAAGGCGGCCGTGCGCGATTACAAGCAGAAGAAAGGTTTGCTCTAAGTTCGCCTGTTGCAGGTAAGGAGTCTCGATGGCTATCAGCATGACAGAAGCCGCCGCCAACCACGTGCGGCGCTCCCTCGAAGGACGCGGCAAGGGTGACGGCATTCGCCTGGGCGTTCGCACCACCGGCTGCTCGGGCCTGGCCTACGTGCTGGAGTTCGTCGACGCGCCGGACAGCGAGGACCAGGTGTTCGAAAGTCACGGCGTCAAGGTGATCATCGACCCGAAAAGCCTGGTGTACCTGGACGGAACCGAACTGGATTTCGTCAAGGAAGGGTTGAACGAAGGCTTCAAGTTCAACAATCCCAACGTGCGCGGTGAGTGTGGCTGCGGCGAAAGCTTCAACGTCTGAGGCTGCGCGTGGGTACTCCTTGTCATTTCGCCCTGTTTGACCTGCAGCCGGGCTTTCGCCTGGACCTCGACAAGCTGGCCGCGCGCTATCGCGAGCTGGCCCGCGAGGTTCACCCGGACCGCTTCGCCGATGCCCCCGAGCGTGAACAGCGCCTGGCGCTGGAGCGCTCGGCCGGCCTCAACGACGCCTACCAGACCCTCAGGAGTGCGCCCAAGCGGGCGCGCTACCTGTTGGCGATGGGGGGCCACGAAGTGCCGCAGGAAGTCACTGTCCACGACCCCGAGTTCCTCTTCCAGCAGATGCAATGGCGAGAAGAGCTCGAAGACCTGCAGGACAGTGCCGACCTCGATGGCGTGGCCGCGTTCAAGCGCCGCCTGAAGGTCGCCCAGGAAGCACTCAACGAGGACTTCGCCGCCTGCTGGGAGGATGCTGCGCAGCGTGAACAGGCCGAGCGCCTGATGCGCCGCATGCAGTTCCTCGACAAGCTCGCCTATGAAGTGCGCCAGCTGGAAGAGCGCCTCGACGATTAACCCGGTGGCGCCGTTGGCGACACCCCTGGTATCAGATAAGCATGGCCCTACTGCAGATCGCCGAACCCGGTCAGACGCCACAGCCCCATCAGCGCCGCCTGGCCGTGGGCATTGACCTTGGCACTACCAATTCGCTGGTCGCTGCATTGCGCAGCGGCATTTCCGAACCGCTGCCAGACGCCGAGGGCCGGGTCATCCTGCCGTCGGCGGTGCGCTATCACGCCAACCATGTCGACGTGGGCTACCGTGCCCGTGACGCAGCCTCCAGCGACCCGCTGAACACCGTTCTGTCGGTCAAGCGCCTGATGGGGCGCGGCCTGGCCGACGTCAAGCAACTGGGCGAGCAACTGCCCTACCGCTTTGTCGGCGGCGAGTCGCATATGCCGTTCATCGACACGGTGCAGGGCCCGAAAAGCCCGGTGGAAGTCTCGGCCGACATTCTCAAGGTGCTGCGCCAGCGCGCCGAAGCCACCCTGGGTGGCGAGCTGGTCGGCGCGGTGATCACCGTGCCGGCGTACTTCGACGACGCTCAGCGCCAGGCCACCAAGGACGCTGCGCGCCTGGCCGGGCTGAACGTGCTGCGCCTGCTCAACGAACCGACCGCTGCGGCTGTGGCCTATGGCCTGGACCAGAACGCCGAAGGCGTGGTGGCCATCTATGACCTGGGCGGCGGCACCTTCGACATTTCCATCCTGCGCCTGACCGGCGGTGTGTTCGAAGTGATGGCCACCGGCGGCGACAGCGCCCTGGGCGGCGATGACTTCGACCATGCGGCGGCCGGCTGGATCATCGAGCAGGCGGGCCTGTCTGCCGACCTCGACCCCGGCACCCAGCGTCAACTGCTGCAAGCTGCCTGTGCGGCCAAGGAAGCGTTGACCAACAGCGATGTCGTGTCCGTGAGCCATGGCGCCTGGCAGGGCGAGCTGACCCGTGCCGGCTTCGACGCGCTGATCGAACCGATGGTGGCGCGCAGCCTCAAGGCCTGTCGCCGCGCCGTGCGCGACAGTGGCATCGAGCTGGATGAAGTCGAAGCCGTGGTCATGGTCGGTGGTTCCACTCGCGTGCCGCGTGTGCGCGAGGCGGTGGGCGCGCTGTTCGGGCGTACCCCGCTGACCGAGATCGACCCCGATCAGGTGGTGGCCATCGGCGCCGCGATCCAGGCCGATACCCTGGCCGGCAACAAGCGCGACGGCGGCGAACTGCTGCTGCTCGACGTGATTCCGCTGTCCCTGGGGCTGGAAACAATGGGCGGGTTGATGGAGAAGGTGATCCCGCGCAACACCACCATCCCGGTTGCCCGTGCCCAGGAATTCACCACGTACAAGGATGGCCAGTCGGCCATGATGATCCACGTGCTGCAGGGTGAGCGTGAGCTGATCAGCGACTGCCGCTCCCTGGCGCGCTTCGAACTGCGCGGCATTCCGGCCATGGTGGCCGGTGCGGCGAAGATTCGCGTCACCTTCCAGGTCGACGCCGACGGCCTGCTCAGCGTTTCGGCGCGCGAGCTGGGCTCGGGTGTGGAATCGAGCATTCAGGTCAAGCCGTCCTACGGCCTGACCGACGGCGAGATCACTCGCATGCTCAAGGACTCCTTCGAGCATGCCGGCTATGACAAGGTGGCGCGCCAGTTGCGCGAGCACCAGGTCGACGCCGAGCGTCTGCTCGAAGCGGTGCAGGGCGCGCTGGACGCCGATGGCGAGCGCCTGCTGGACGCCGAAGAGCGCCTGGCGATCGAACAACAGATGCAAGACTTGCGTGATTTGATGAACGGTACCGATGGCGCCGCCATCGAGCAGCAGACCAAGCGTCTGTCGCAAGTGACCGATGCCTTTGCCGCCCGTCGCCTTGATTCGACGGTAAAAGCCGCTTTGGCCGGGCGCAACCTGAATGAGATCGAGGAGTAACTGATGCCGCAGGTGATTTTTCTGCCCCACGAGAAGTTCTGTCCGGACGGAATGGTGGTGGAGGCCGAAACCGGTAAGTCCATCCTTGAAG
This sequence comes from Pseudomonas palmensis, assembly GCF_049942755.1. Lineage (NCBI taxonomy): Bacteria > Pseudomonadati > Pseudomonadota > Gammaproteobacteria > Pseudomonadales > Pseudomonadaceae > Pseudomonas > Pseudomonas palmensis. Next base: position 1,165,729 of record NZ_CP187958.1, on the reverse strand, counting down.
TGGCCCATGACAACCACATCGAGATCGAAAGCGCCTGCGGCGGCGTCTGCGCCTGCACCACGTGCCACTGCGTGATCCGCGAGGGTTTCAACTCGCTGAACGAGGCCGACGAGTTGGAAGAGGACTACCTCGACCGCGCCTGGGGCCTGGAGCCCACGTCGCGCCTGACCTGCCAGGCCAAGGTCGGCACCGAGGACGTGACCGTCGAGATCCCGAAATACTCGCTCAACCACGCCGCCGAAGCGCCGCACTGACCGTTGGAGTCATCATGAGCCTGAAATGGGTTGATGTACTTGAAATTGCAATTCAGCTTGCCGAAAGCAAGCCGCAAGTCGATCCTCGCTACGTGAATTTCGTCGAACTGAGCCGCTGGGTGCAGGCCCTGCCCGACTTCAGCGACGATCCGAACCGTGGCGGAGAGAAGGTGCTTGAAGCCATTCAGGCCGCCTGGATCGAAGAAGCCGACTGAGCGCACTCGGCAGGTTAGGCAATCCCCCGGAACCCGCGTATAATTCGCGGGTTTAATTTTTCGCTTCACTTACTGTTTCTGGAGTTACACCATGGCTGTTCAACGTACTTTCTCCATCATCAAGCCTGACGCCGTTGCCAAGAACGTGATCGGCGAGATCACCACCCGTTTCGAAAAAGCCGGCCTGCGCGTCGTTGCCTCGAAACTCAAGCAACTGTCCAAAGCCGAAGCCGAAGGCTTCTACGCCGAGCACAAAGAGCGCGGCTTCTTCGGTGACCTGGTTGCCTTCATGATCTCCGGCCCGGTCGTTGTACAGGTTCTGGAAGGCGAAAACGCCATCGCTCTGAACCGTGAGCTGATGGGCGCCACCAACCCTAAAGAAGCTGCTGCCGGTACCATCCGTGCCGACTTCGCCGAGTCGATCGACGCCAACGCCGTTCACGGTTCGGACTCCGAAGCCGCTGCTGCTCGCGAAATCTCGTACTTCTTCGCAGCTACCGAGGTAACCGCTCGCTAAGCGACAGCTTACGAGTGAGGGTGAATCCATGACGACATCGACTGGTAAAACTAACCTGTTGGGCCTGACCCAGCCGGAAATGGAAAAATTCTTCGAGTCCATCGGGGAGAAGCGTTTCCGTGCCGGCCAGGTAATGAAATGGATTCACCACTTTGGCGTCGATGATTTCGACGCCATGACGAATGTCGGCAAGGCCCTGCGCGAGAAGCTCAAGGCCGTTGCCGAGATTCGCGGCCCCGAAGTGGTCAGCGAGGACATCTCCAGCGACGGCACCCGCAAGTGGGTGGTGCGCGTGGCGTCCGGCAGCTGCGTCGAGACCGTGTACATCCCCCAGGGCAAGCGTGGCACCCTGTGTGTCTCGTCCCAGGCCGGTTGCGCCCTGGACTGCAGTTTCTGCTCCACCGGCAAGCAAGGATTCAACAGCAACCTCACCGCCGCCGAAGTGATCGGCCAGGTGTGGATTGCCAACAAGTCGTTCGGCAGCATTCCCGCCACCATCGACCGCGCCATCACCAACGTGGTGATGATGGGCATGGGTGAGCCGCTGCTCAACTTCGACAACGTGGTCGCCGCCATGCACCTGATGATGGACGACCTGGGCTACGGCATTTCCAAGCGCCGTGTGACCCTGTCCACCTCCGGCGTGGTGCCGATGATCGACCAGCTGGCCAAGCACATCGACGTGTCCCTGGCGCTGTCGCTGCACGCACCCAACGACGCCCTGCGCAACGAGCTGGTACCGATCAACAAGAAGTACCCGCTCAAGATGCTGCTCGAGTCGTGCATGCGCTACATGGCCGAACTCGGCGAGAAGCGTGTGCTGACCATCGAGTACACCCTGCTCAAGGACGTCAACGACAAGCTCGAGCACGCGGTCGAGATGGTCGAGCTGCTCAAGAACATCCCGTGCAAGATCAACCTGATTCCGTTCAACCCGTTCCCGCACTCCGGCTACGAGCGTCCGAGCAACAACGCGATCCGCCGCTTCCAGGACCACCTGCACCAGGCCGGCTACAACGTTACCGTGCGCACCACCCGTGGCGAGGACATCGACGCGGCCTGTGGTCAGCTGGTGGGGCAGGTGATGGACCGCACGCGCCGCAGTGAGCGCTATATCGCGGTACGGCAGCTCAATGCCGACGCCGATATGCCGCAAACCGGCGCGGCGGGCAACTGAGGCCGACATGGGCCTGCGCGCCGCGCTGCCAACCCTGTTGCTGACGCTGCTTGCCGGCTGCGTCGGCAGCGGCAGTTCCGACCCGCTGCAAAGCGGCAAGGGGCGCGAAGAGGCACGCCAGGCCTATGTGCAACTGGGCCTGGGTTATTTGCAACAAGGTTTGACCGAACGCGCCAAGGTGCCGCTGAAAAAGGCCCTTGAACTGGACGCTCGCGACCCGGCAGCCAATGCCGCGCTGGCCCTGGTGTTCCAGCGCGAGGACGAGCCGGCGCTGGCCGAGGGGTATTACCGCAAGGCCCTGGCTGCCAACCCCGACGACCCCCGTATTCGCAACAATTTCGGCAGTTTCCTGTATGCACAGGGGCGCTATGCCCAGGCGCAGCAGATGTTTCGCCAAGCGGCGGCCGATACCCTGTATCCTGAACGCTCCCGGGTTTTCGAGAACCTTGGCCTGACCGCCATCAAGCTGGGTCAGCGCGAGCAGGCGCGTGAACACCTGCAAAAGGCTTTACGGCTCAACCAGCAGCAACCGCGCGCGTTGCTCGAAATGGCTGAGTTGTCTTACGAAGACAGGCATTATGTGCCGGCGCGCGACTACTACGATCGTTTCAGCCAGCTGAGCGATCACGGCCCCCGCAGCCTGCTGCTGGGTTCGCGCCTGGCAACTGTATTCGAAGAACCTGACAAGGCCGCCGAACTGGGCGTGCAATTACAACGACTTTATCCCGGTACGCCGGAATATCAGCAATACCTGTCGGAGCAATGATGAAAGCGGCGCATCCCGAAGTAGCAGCAGCGACTCGCCAGAATCCCGGTGAGACCTTGCGTCAGGCCCGTGAAAGCAAGGGCTTGTCGCAGGCCGAAGTGGCCCGCAAGCTCAACCTGACCGTGAGTTCCCTGAACAACCTTGAAACCGGCGCGTTCGACAAGCTGCCAGGGCATACCTTCGCCCGCGGCTATATCCGTGCCTACGCCAAGCTGTTCGAGATGGACCAGGCCGAACTGGTGCTGGCCTTCGACCAGGCCACTGGCAGCAATTCCCAGGGCAGCGACGTGCATGCGCTGGGGCGTATCGAAGAGCCGGTACGCCTGTCGCACAACATCCTGCGCATCGTCAGCCTGTTGCTGCTGATCCTGGTGATCGGCGGTGGCTTCTTCTGGTGGCAGGACCAGACCAGCCTGCGCGGCAAGGACCTGGCCAGCCTGGCCATGGAACACGTCGAGGTCGAGAGCGCCGACGGTACCACCCAGATCCACCCGCTGGACGAGCCTGAAGACCAGGCCGTGGCCGAAAGCCAGGAAGCGCCGGCTGCCAGCGCACCGGCCGAGCAGGCCCAGCCTGCCACCGACGAGGCTGCCGCACAGGCCCCGGCCGCCAGCAACCCGGCGCCAGCTGCGCCTGCCGCACCCGTAGCCCCGGCTCCCGTAGCGCCGGCCCCTGCGGCCAGCGCCCCGGCTGTGGCTGCCGCCCCTGCGCCTGCCACCCCCGCTGCGCCAGCGGCTGCACCGGCTGCCGGCAGCGCCTCGTTGCACATGCAGTTCGTTGCCGATTGCTGGACTTCGGTCACCGACGGCAACGGCAAGGTGCTGGTCAATGCCACCAAGCGCAAGGGCGAGACCCTCGAGCTCACCGGCAAGCCGCCGTTCGCGGTACGCCTGGGCTTTGCCCGTGGCGCACAGATCAGTTTCAACGGCCAGCCCGTCGACGTGGCGCCGTTCACCAGTGGCGAGACTGCTCGCCTGAAGTTGGGACAATAAGTCATGCACGGCGAATCTCCGATCAAACGTCGCGAATCGCGCAAAATCTGGGTAGGTAATGTGCCTGTCGGCGGCGATGCACCCATCGCCGTCCAGAGCATGACCAACACCGACACCAACGACGTCGATGCCACCGTCGCACAGATCACCCGCCTGGTGGATGCCGGCGTCGACATCGTGCGCGTCTCGGTACCGGACATGGACGCGGCCGAAGCCTTCGGCCGCATCAAGCAGCGGGTCAGCGTGCCGCTGGTGGCCGATATCCACTTCGACTACCGCATCGCCTTGCGCGTGGCCGAGCTGGGTGTGGACTGCCTGCGCATCAACCCCGGCAACATCGGCCGTGAAGACCGCGTGCGCGCGGTGGTGGATGCCGCGCGTGATCGCGGCATCCCTATCCGTATCGGCGTCAACGCCGGCTCCCTGGAAAAGGACCTGCAGAAGAAGTACGGCGAGCCCACCCCGGCGGCCCTGGTCGAGTCGGCCATGCGTCATGTGGAGCACCTCGATCGCCTGGACTTCCAGGACTTCAAGGTCAGCGTGAAGGCCTCCGACGTGTTCATGGCCGTCGAGGCCTATCGCCTGCTGGCCAAGCAGATCGTGCAGCCGCTGCACCTGGGCATCACCGAAGCAGGCGGCCTGCGCTCGGGCACGGTGAAATCGGCCGTGGGCCTCGGTATGCTGCTTGCCGAAGGGATTGGCGATACTATCCGCATCTCGCTTGCCGCCGACCCGGTCGAGGAAGTGAAGGTCGGCTACGACATCCTCAAGTCGCTGCACCTGCGTTCGCGTGGCATCAACTTCATCGCCTGCCCGAGCTGCTCGCGGCAGAACTTCGATGTGGTCAAGACCATGAACGAGCTCGAAGGGCGCCTCGAAGACCTGCTGGTACCGCTGGACGTGGCGGTGATCGGCTGTGTGGTCAACGGCCCCGGCGAAGCCAAGGAAGCCCACGTGGGGCTCACCGGCGGCACGCCGAACCTGATCTACATCGATGGCAAGCCGGCGCAGAAGCTGACCAATGACAACCTGGTGGATGAGCTGGAAAAACTCATCCGCCAGAAAGCGGCCGAGAAGGCCGAGGCCGACGCGGCAGTGATTGCCCGCGGTTGACCGACACCGATTTCGTTAAGGATTTACCGTGAGCAAATCGCTGCAAGCCATTCGTGGCATGAACGACATCCTGCCCGAGCAGACCCCGCTGTGGCGCTATTTCGAGAGCACCGTGGCCGGCCTGCTGGACACCTACGGCTATCGCCAGATCCGCACCCCGATCGTCGAGCCGACCGAGCTGTTCAAGCGTTCCATCGGTGAAGTGACCGACATCGTCGAAAAAGAGATGTACACCTTCGCCGACCGCAACGGCGACTCCCTGACCCTGCGCCCCGAAGGCACCGCCGCCTGTGTGCGCGCCGTGCTCGAACACGGCATCAGCGGTGGTGGCCAGGTGCAGAAGCTCTGGTACATCGGCCAGATGTTCCGCCACGAGCGCCCGCAGAAGGGCCGCTATCGCCAGTTCCACCAGATCGGCCTGGAGGTGTTCAACCTCGATGGCCCGGACATCGACGCCGAGCTGATCGTGCTCACCTGGCGCCTGTGGGGCCTGCTGGGCATCCGCGATGCGGTCAAGCTCGAACTCAACAGCCTGGGTACCAGCGAAGCCCGCGGCCGTTACCGTGACGCGCTGGTCGAGTTCCTCTCGGCGCGCCTGGAGCAACTGGACGAAGACAGCCAACGTCGCCTCAAGACCAACCCGCTGCGCATCCTCGACAGCAAGGACGCCAACACCCAGGCGGCGCTGGTGGGTGCACCGAAGCTCGAAGACTACCTGGACGAAGAATCGCGCGTGCACTTCGAGGGCCTCAAGGCTCGTCTGGACGCCGCCGGCATTCCGTTCGTGATCAACACCAAGCTGGTGCGTGGCCTGGACTACTACAGCAAGACCGTGTTCGAGTGGGTCACCGACAAGCTCGGTTCCCAGGGCACCGTATGTGCCGGTGGCCGCTACGACGGCCTGGTCGAGCAGATGGGCGGCAAGCCGACCCCGGGCGTGGGTTTTGCCATGGGCATCGAGCGTCTGCTGCTGCTGATCGAGACCCTGGGCCAGGTGCCCGAGTCGATTTCGCGTCAGATCGACGTCTACCTGTGCGCCTTTGGCGAACAGGCCGAACTCGCCGGGCTGGCCCTGAGCGAGCGTCTGCGTGACCGCCTGCCGGGCTTGCGCCTGCAGGTCAATGCCGGTGGCGGCAGCTTCAAGAGCCAGTTCAAGAAGGCCGACAAGAGCAACGCTCTGTATGCCTTGATCCTGGGGGACGACGAACTGGCGCAACAAGTGGTAGGTTTCAAACCCCTGCGTGGTCAGGGCGAACAACAAAACATTGCCTGGGATGCTCTGGCCGAGCACCTGGAAGCTTCCCTCGCGCAGGCGTGAAGCGGGTCAACAGCCGATTTGGTGAAAAGGAGTATTGGGGTGTCGAGTAGCGATGATGAACAACTGGCCGCATTCAAGGATTGGTGGCAGCGCAACGGCAAACCACTGCTGACCGGTGGCCTGTTGGCGCTGGTGGTAGTGTTGGGCTGGCAGACCTGGCAGAAGTACCAGGGCAACCAGTCCCAAGGTGCTTCGAACCTTTATCAGGCCCTGCTTGAAACCACCCTGACGCCGACCGGCCAGCCGGACATGGCCCAGGTCGCGGACCTGTCGGGCAAGCTCAAGAGCGAGTTCGGCGGCACGGCCTACGCGCAGTACGCCAGCCTGTTCGTGGCCAAGGTCGCGGTCGAGAGCGGCAAGCTCGACGACGCCGCCAGCGAACTGAAAAGCGTGCTCGACAAGCCGGCCGACGCCACCCTGGGCGAAATTGCCCGTCAGCGCCTGGCCCGTGTACTGGCCGCGCAGAACAAGGTCGATGACGCCCTGAAGCTGCTCGATGGCGATGCCGACAAGGCCTTCCTGGCCAGCCGTGAAGAACTCAAGGGCGACCTGCTGGTACAGCTGGGTCGCGCCGATGATGCTCACGCCGCGTATCAGAAGGCCAAGGCCGCGCTGTCGGATGACGCCGCGATCGGTGGCCTGCAACTCAAGCTCGACGACCTTGCCAAAGGGGATGCGTGACGTGATCGGTTGGAAACATGCAGCAGTGCTGGCCGTGGCCCTTCTGGCCGTTGGTTGCAGCAGCAACAGCAAAAAGGAACTGCCGCCGGCCGAGCTGACCAAGTTCACCGAAGAGGTGGTACTGAAGAAGCAGTGGAGCCGTTCGATCGGTGACGGCCAGGGCGAGAGCTTCAACATGCTCGTCCCGGCCATCGAGAACGACCGCATCTACGCCGCCGATGTGACCGGCGTGGTGATGGCGCTGGACCGCATGAACGGCGACGTGATCTGGAAGAAAGACCTCGACCTGCCGGTATCCGGTGCGGTGGGTGTCGGCTACGGCCTGGTCATGCTCGGCACCCTCAAGGGTGAAGTGATCGCCATGGATGCCAGCACCGGCGAAGAAAAGTGGCGTGCGCGGGTCACCAGTGAAGTACTGGCGCCCCCGGCGACCAACGGTGACGTGGTGGTGGTGCAGACCCAGGACGATCGCGTGATCGGCCTGGATGCCAGCACCGGCGACCGCCGCTGGATCTACGAAAGCACCCCGGCTGTACTGACCCTGCGCGGTACCGGTGCGCCGATCGTGACCAACCGCCTGGCCGTGGCCGGCCTCTCGACCGGCAAGGTCGTGGCGCTGGACACCCAGAACGGCGTGCCGGTCTGGGAGCAACGCGTTGCCGTTCCGCAAGGGCGTTCCGAGCTGGACCGCGTGGTGGATATCGACGGCGGCCTGCTGCTGTCGGGCGGTGTGCTGTACGTGGCCAGCTACCAGGGGCGCGTCGCCGGCCTCGAGCTGGAAAGCGGTCGCGTGCTGTGGCAGCGCGATGCCTCCAGCTACGCCGGTGTGGCCCAGGGCTTTGGCAACGTCTACGTGAGCCTGGCGTCCGGTACGGTCGAAGGCATCGACGAGCGTTCTTCGTCGGCGCTGTGGAGCAACGACTCGCTGGCCCGTCGCCAGCTGTCGGCACCGGAAGTGTTCTCCAGCTACGTGGCCGTGGGTGACCTGGAAGGTTACCTGCACCTGCTGAGCCAGGTGGACGGCCGCTTCGTGGGTCGCGAGCGCATCGACAGCGATGGCCTGCGTGCACGCCCGCTGGTGGTAGGTGACATGATTTATGTGTTTGGCAACAGCGGCAAACTCGAGGCGCTGACCATTCGCTGAGTCTATGCTTGAGGCCTGCGGGCCTCGGGCTGCGGCGCCTTCGGGGCGCCGCCCGAACTCCGGCCGCTGCACTGCAGCGGCCTTTGTATTTTTTGAATTCAAGCAGTGGAGAGCCGCATGGTTCCCGTAATCGCCCTGGTGGGCCGACCGAACGTCGGCAAATCTACAATGTTCAACCGCCTGACCAGGACCCGCGATGCCATCGTTGGCGACCTGTCTGGCCTGACCCGTGACCGTCAATATGGCGAGGCGCGCTGGCAAGGGCGCTCCTACATCCTGGTCGACACCGGTGGTATCTCCGGTGACGAACATGGTATGGACGAAAAAATGGCCGAGCAGTCGCTGCTGGCCATCGAAGAAGCCGATGTGGTGCTGTTCCTGGTCGATGCCCGTGCCGGTCTGACCGCTGCCGACCAGATGATTTCCGAGCACCTGCGCAAGCGCAACAAGCGCTCGTTCCTGGTGGCCAACAAGATCGACAACATCGACCCGAACACCGCCATTGCCGAGTTCGCACCGTTGGGTATGGGCAACGCCATCGGCGTGGCCGGCGCCCAGGGCCGTGGCGTGAACAACCTGCTCGAGGCTGTGCTCAGCGACTTCCCGCGGGACAAGGAAGAAGAAGAGATCGACATGAACGTCGCCGAGGGCGAGGAAGCCGTGCGCATTCCTGGCCCCAGCGAGAAGGATGGCATCAAGATCGCCATCATCGGTCGCCCCAACGTCGGCAAGTCGACCCTGGTCAACCGCATGCTCGGTGAAGACCGTGTGATCGTGTACGACCAGCCCGGCACCACCCGCGACAGCATCTACATTCCCTTCGAGCGCAATGACGAGAAGTACACGCTGATCGACACCGCCGGTGTGCGCAAGCGCGGCAAGATCCACGAGGAAGTCGAAAAGTTCTCGGTGGTCAAGACCCTGCAGGCGATCAAGGACGCCAACGTGGTGATCTTCGTCATGGATGCCCGCGAAGGCGTGGTGGACCACGACCTGAACCTGCTGGGCTTCGCCCTGGAAGCCGGTCGCGCCATCGTGATCGCGCTCAACAAGTGGGACGGCATGCAGCCGGGCGAGCGTGACTACGTGAAGACCGAGCTGGAACGACGGCTGTTTTTCGTCGACTTCGCCGACATTCACTTCATTTCGGCACTGCACGGCACTGGCGTGGGCAACCTGTACCAGTCGGTGCAGAACTCGTTCAAGTCGGCGGTCACCCGCTGGCCGACCAGCCGCCTGACCCAGATCCTCGAAGACGCGGTCAGCGAGCACCAGCCGCCGATGGTCAACAGCCGTCGCATCAAGCTGCGCTATGCCCACCTGGGGGGGGCCAACCCGCCGATCATCGTGATCCACGGCAACCAGGTGGAGAAGGTGCCCAAGTCCTACTCGCGCTACCTGGAAAACACCTACCGCCGTGTGCTCAAGCTGGTCGGTACGCCGATTCGCATCGAGTACAAGGGTGGCGAGAACCCGTACGAAGGCAACAAGAACACCCTGACCGACCGCCAGGTCAACAAGAAGCGCCGCCTGATGTCGCACCACAAGAAGTCGGCCAAGAAGCGCAAGGACAAGCGCTGATGGTGCGGGAGCCGGCCTTGCCGGCGAAATGGGCAGCGCGGATCAACTGAACCGCGCTTACCCTTTCGCCAGCAACGCTGGCTCCTACAACCTGGCGGTCCAATCCGCTATGCTCGGAGCCTGACCGCGCAGGAAAGAGGGCTCCATGATCAGCAGCAAGTTGCCGAACGTCGGCACCACCATCTTTACCACCATGTCCCAGCTCGCCGTGCAAACCGGCGCCCTGAACCTGTCCCAGGGCTTTCCCGATTTCAACGGCCCGCAAGCGCTGCTGGACGCGGTAGGGCGGCACATCAGTGCCGGCCACAACCAGTATTCCCCCATGACCGGCCTGCCGGCCCTGCGTCAGCAGGTAGCGGCCAAGGTCGCTCGCCAGTATGGCGTGACGGTCGATGCCGACCACGAGGTGACCATCACCCCCGGCGCCACGGCCGCGATCTTCTGCGCCATCCACGCGGTGATCCGCCCCGGCGACGAAGTCATCGTCTTCGACCCCTGCTACGACAGCTACGAACCCGCCGTGGAACTGGCCGGTGGTCGTTGCGTGCACGTGCAACTGGGCGCCGACAGCTTTGCCATCGACTGGCAGAAACTCAGCGATGCGCTGAGCCCGCGTACCCGCATGATCGTCATCAACTCGCCGCACAACCCCAGCGGCGCGCTGATTACCCGTGCCGAGCTGGACCAGCTGGCGGCGCTGATCGCCGACCGTGACATCTATGTGCTCAGCGACGAGGTGTACGAGCACCTGGTGTACGACGGCGCGCGCCACGCCAGCGTGCTGGCCCACGAGGCCCTGTACGCGCGGGCCTTCGTGGTCAGTTCGTTCGGCAAGACCTACCACGTGACCGGCTGGAAGACCGGCTATGTGATCGCGCCGCCAGCCCTGAGTGCCGAGTTGCGCAAGGTGCATCAGTACGTCAACTTCTGCGGCGTGACGCCGCTGCAGTGGGCGCTGGCCGATTTCATGGCCGAGCACCCGGAACATGTCGAAGAGCTGCCGGCGTTCTACCAGGCCAAGCGCGACCTGTTCTGTGGCCTGCTGCAAGGCTCTCGCTTCCAGTTCAAGCCGGTGGCCGGTACGTATTTCCAGCTGGTGGACTATTCGGCGATTCGCCCGGACCTCGACGACGTGCAGATGTCGGTATGGCTGACCCGCGAACACGGCGTGGCGACCATTCCGGTGTCGGTGTTCTACCAGCAACCCATTCCCGAGCAGCGCCTGGTGCGCCTGTGTTTCGCCAAACGCGAGGAGACGCTGCGTCAGGCAGCGGAAAAACTATGCGCGATCTGAGTACATTGCCCAACCTGACCGTGGCGCTGGTGCAGACCAGCCTGGCCTGGCAGGACCGCATGGCCAACTACGAGCATTTCGAGGTGCTGCTGGAGCAGGCCCGCGGCGCGGACCTGATCATCCTGCCGGAGATGTTCACCACCGGTTTTTCGATGGACTCCGAAAGCCTGGCCGAGCCGGAAAACGGCCCCACCTACAAATGGCTCAAGAGCCAGGCCAGGAAGCTCGATGCCGTGGTGACCGGCAGCGTGATCATCCAGGCCGAGGACGGCAGCCACCGCAACCGCCTGCTGTGGGCGCGCCCGGACGGCGAGATCCTGTTCTACGACAAGCGCCACCTGTTTCGCATGGCCGGCGAGCACAAGCACTACACCCCCGGCGAGCGCCAGGTGCAGTTCGAGCTCAAGGGGTGGCGGGTGCGCCCGCTGATCTGCTACGACCTGCGCTTCCCGGTGTGGAGCCGCGATGCACAGGACACCGACCTGCTGCTGTACACCGCCAACTGGCCGGCGGCACGGCGCCTGCACTGGAACCGCCTGCTGCCGGCACGGGGCATCGAGAACCTGTGCTATGTGGCGGCAGTGAACCGCGTGGGCACCGATGGCAAGGGCTTTGGCTACAGCGGCGACAGCCAGGTGCTGGACTTCCAGGGCGAGAGCCTGCTCAGTGCCGGCGAGGCCGACGGCGTGTTCACCGTGGTGCTGAGTGCGGCGGACCTGGCTGCATACCGCACGCGGTTCCCGGCCAACCTGGATGCCGATACCTTCGACCTGCACTGACCCCTTCGCCGGCAAGGCCGGCGCCTACGGGCATCCACCAGCCCCTAGGCGCCGGCCTTGCCGGCAAAGAGTGACGCTCAATACACATCCCGCCGGTACCGCCCCAGCTCGATCAACTGCTCAAGCTCTTCAGCCCCCAGCACCTCGGCCAGCACCGCATCCACACCCGCCGCCATGCCTTCAAGGCTGCCGCAGATATAGATCGACGCTCCCTCCGCCAGCCATCGGCGCAGCTCATCAGCCTGTTCGCGCAGCCGATCCTGCACATACACCTTCTGCGCCTGGTCCCGCGAGAACGCCAGGTCCAGCCGCGCCAGTTCACCACTCGCCAGCCAGCCCTGCAGTTCCTCCTCGCACAGGAAGTCATGCGCCCGGTTACGTTCGCCAAACAGCAGCCAGTTGCGTTGCTCGCCGTCCACGATTCGCGCCCTCAGCAGGCTGCGCAACCCGGCCAGCCCGGTACCGTTGCCGATCAGGATCATCGGTGCCGGAGCCGTCGGCAGATGGAAACCGCTGTTGCGGCGCAACCGCACGCTCACGCTCGCGCCCAGCGCCAGGTGTTCGGTCAACCAGCCCGAGCCCAGGCCCAGCGTGCCGTCCGGATGACGCTCCTGGCGCACGATCAGCTCCAGCACACCGTCACTGGCAATCGAGGCGATGGAGTATTCGCGCGCTGCCACCGGGATCAACGCATCCACCAGCGCCTGCGCGTGCAGGCCGATCAGGTGGCCGCGGCTGGCCGGCAACAGCCGCCCGCCCAGTGCATGGTCCAGGCGCTCCTCCAGGCCGTCCACTCGCACAGGCGTGTGAGGCTCAAGGCCAAGTCCGTCGAGCAACGCCTTGACCGTCGAACCGGCATTGCGCGGCAGTACATCGACCAGGTCCCCGGCATCCCAGCGCTCTGGCTGCGACGGTTGCAGGCCGAGCAGGTACACCGGTGCGCCCTGGCTGCCGGGGTTGAGCAGCTCGCGCCGGGTCAAGGTCCAGGCGCTGAACTGCGGCGGCTGCCAGGCAGACAGCGGCGCTGCGCCGGTCAATGCCGCCAACTGCTGCTGCCATTGCTGCAAGGCAGCAGGATCTGCACTGTCGACTTCCACGGCAGAGAAACTGGCGGTGGCACCGCGAGCCTCCAGCCAGTGCTGCAAGCTGCGCGCAAACCCGCAGAAATGCGGGTACTGGCGGTCTCCCAGTGCGAGCAGGGCGTAGTTCAGGTTACCCAGCGTCCACGGCTGGCCAAGCACCTTGCGCTCGAAGCCGCGGGCGCTGTCCGGCGCCTCGCCGTCGCCAAAGGTGCTGACCACGAACAACGCGCGTTGCGCCTGCTGCAGATCGGTTTCGGTCAGCGTCGCCAGAGGCTGCACGCGCACCGCCAGGCCCGCCGCCTGCAGTTGCCCGGCGCTCTGCCAGGCCAGTTGTTCGGCGAAGCCGCTCTGGCTGGCAAACCCCACCAGCCATCCGTTGCCTGTGTCGCCGGCCGGGTTCAGGCCCTTGCGGGCCTCGCGTACTTGGCGCTTCTTGCGCCTGCGGTCCAGGTACAGCAGCCAGCCGGTGATGAAGAACAGCGGCATGCTCAGGCTGGCGAGGGTCACCAGGATGCGCCCGGTGAGCCCGAAGTAGCTGCCCACATGCAGGGCATACACGCTGGCCAGCAGCTGCGCCTTGAACGACTTGTCGGTGTAGCGATCGTGCTGGCGTACCACGCCGGTGGCCGGGTCCAGGCTCAGGGTGTTGAGCGCGCGCTCGTGCTCGGCGTTGTCGAGCAGGTAGAACAGGGTGGCGGGCTGGCCGCCGGCCGGTGGCAGGCGCAGGTTGTAGGTGCGCAGGCCCGGGCCGGCCGCTGCCTGCAGGCTGGTCCAGATGGCGTCGTAGTCCACCACCAGCGGCGCCGCATCCTTGCCGGGTGCGGGCGGGCGGCCACGGCCTTCGCCGCGCTTGCGCTGTTCGCCAGCGGCCGGTGCATCGCCCAGCAACCGGTTCAGCCCCTCGCGGTACCACTCGTAGGACCAGAACAACCCGGTCAGGGCAAACAGCAGGTAGAACAGCAGGCACCAGGTACCGGCCACCGCGTGCAGGTCCCAGTTGAAGGCACGACCTTTCTTCGCCCAGTCCAGGGTCAGCCAGGTTCGCCAGTTCAGCGCCTGGCGCGGCCAGCGCAGGTACAGCCCCGACAGGCAGAAGAAGATCAGCATCAGGGTACAGGCGCCGGTGATCTGCCGGCCGGTGTCGCCCATGGCGAGGAAGCGGTGCAACTGCAGCATCAGGTCGAAGAACCCCTGGCCACTGACCGGGGGCTGCAGCTTGCCGGTGTAGGGGTCGGCATAGCGCAGGGTGCCGCGGCGCTCGCCCGGCGGTGGGGTGAAGAAGATGCGCGCAGCTTCGTCGCTGCGCACGTTCACCCACAGCATCGACACCTTGTCGCCCTGTTCGGCCTCGACGCGGCGCACCAGTTCGGCCGGCGGCAGCACGCCTTCGTCGCGCACCTGCACCTTGAGCACCTGTGGGTTGAACAGGCGCAGCAATTCGTCCTGGAACGACCAGGTTGCCCCGGTCACTCCCATCAGCGCCAGCACCAGCCCGGCGGTGATGCCGAAGAACCAGTGCAGTTGAAACAGGCTTTTCTTCACCACATCGACCACCTTGTGTTGCGGGTTGCGTGAATGCGCCGCGCATTATGCCTTGATACACAAAGGCCCCGATCACCGAAGTGAACGGGGCCGGGCCTGCCAGCTGCCGTCAGAAGTGGAAGCTGGTGGTCAGCAGCGCCGTGCGACCGGCCGCCTGGTTGGCGTAGTGCGCCGCGTAGGCCTTGTCGTAGTAGACCTCGTTGGTGAGGTTCTGCACGTTCAGCTGCAGGTCGACGTTCTTGGTCAGCTTGTAGCTGGCCATGGCGTCGTAGCGCCAGTACGAATCGACCATCACGCTGTTGGTCACGTTGCCGAACACGTCGTCGACGTAGAAGGCACCACCGCCGAGGGTGAGTTTTGGCGTGACGTTGTAGGTGGTCCACAGGGTCAGGCTGTTGTTCGGCGTGTTGGGCATCTGGTTGCCGTCGTTGTAGCCGTCCACCAGCACACCGCCGACCGACTGCGCGCCACCGTCGACCAGCTTGGCGTCCATGTAGGTGTAGCCGGCGAACACCTGCCAGTCATTGGTCAGCTTGCCGGTGGCGGTCAGCTCCAGGCCATCGACGCGGCTCTTGCCGGCGTTCTGGTAGGTGTTGGCATCGACCAGTACGCGGGCGTTTTCCTTCTCGGTGCGGAAGATCGCGGCGGTCAGGTTCAGACGCTGATCGAGCAGGTCCCACTTGGTGCCGATTTCGTAGTTGGTGGTCTCTTCGGCCTTCAGGTCGCTGGTGGTGGTCGGCGTCAGCAGCGGGTTGCCGTCGCTGCCTTCACCCAGCGAAGCGCCGGCCGGGGTGGCCGAGGTCGCATACGAGATGTACACGCTGCCGTTGTCGGTCGGCTTCCAGGTCAGGCCCAGCTGGCCGGTCACGAACTCGCTGGTGTCTTCGGTCTTGAAGCTGGTCGCACCGCCCGCCACCTTGGTCTTGGCCTTGGTGTCGAAGTGGTCGTAGCGCAGGCCCATGGTCAGCAGCCAGGCCGGGTTCAGCTCCAGGGTGTCGGTCAGGTAGATGGCGCGGGTGCTGCTGGTGGTGTCGGCGCCGGCATCGGTACGGGTCACGTCGCCGCCCCAGGCCTCGTTCGGGTTGGGATTGGGGAACGAGGTGCACACACCCGGGATCTGGCCGGTGGCCGAAGAGCAGTTGCCGGAACGGAAGCCGGTGATGTCGTAGCCTTCCTTGGTGGAGGCCTCGCGGCTCAGCTCGATACCGGTGGAGAAGGTGTTCTTGAACCCGCCGATGTACACCTCGCCGAACAGGTCGGTCTGGTTGGTGGTGGTGCGGGTGTTGGCCACGCGGTTGTTCGGGCGGCGCCAGACTTCACCGTTGAGGATGTTGCCCTTGCTGTCGTCGGGCTGGCTGTAGATGAAGTCTTGCAGGGTGTTGCCGTGGCGCAGGGTGTTCTTGAGGGTCAGCGCATCGTTCAGGTCGTGCTCGACGGCGATGGTCGCGATATCGGCACGGGTCTTGTAGAAGTCGCGATCGACCAGGCCGTAGTAGTTGCTGCTGCGGCCGCCATCGTCAGGCTTGTCCGGGTTGGCCGAGGTGCGCCCGGCGGTGCTGCCCGAGCGCAGGCCGTAGGGGATGCCCGAATCCGGCAGGTCGTCGCTCTCCACGTGGTAGTAGTCCAGGCTCACGCGGGTCGGGGTACCCAGGCCGAATACCAGGGACGGGGCCACGCCCCAGCGGTCGTAGTTGACCTCGTCGCGACCGGCCACGTTGCTTTCGTGGCTCATCAGGTTCAGGCGAAACGCTGCGGTGTCGAGGAACTGGTAGTTGCCATCGAAGGTGTAGCGCTTGGTCTGGTCCGAGCCCCAGGTGAAGGCACCGTCGGTGCTGTTGCCCAGGTGGGCCTTCTTGGTCACCAGGTTGATGGTGCCGCCGGCTGCACCGCGCCCGCCGATGGTCGAGTTGGGGCCCTTGGCCACTTCAACCGATTCGATGGCGAAGATCTCGCGGGTCTGCGAGCCCACGTCACGCACGCCGTCCAGGTACATCGAGCCTTGCGAGTCGAAGCCGCGAATGAAAGGGCGATCGCCCGACGGGTTGCCGCCTTCGCCGGCGCCCATGGTGATGCCCGGCACGGTACGCAGGGCATCCTGCAGGGT
Source organism: Pseudomonas palmensis (assembly GCF_049942755.1). Lineage (NCBI taxonomy): Bacteria > Pseudomonadati > Pseudomonadota > Gammaproteobacteria > Pseudomonadales > Pseudomonadaceae > Pseudomonas > Pseudomonas palmensis. The sequence continues at coordinate 1,149,170 of NZ_CP187958.1, read as the reverse complement.
CAGGGCGTTGGTGTCCTTGATGACCTGTTGCGGCACCACGGTCACGCTGCGCGGGATGTCCACCAGCGGCGCCGTGTACTTCTGCGATGAGGACTTCTCGACCTTGTAGTCGGTGCTGGCGGTATCGGCCTGGCCATTGATGCTGGTGGCATCCAGCGCGATCGAGCCGCTTGTGGCCGGGGCTGCGTCGGCCGCATAGGCCAGGTGGCCGGCGGACGTGGCGCTCAACGCGACCCCGATGGCAGAAGCAAGCAGGCGTGGTGAACTGACAGCGGTAGGCACGTAATGGCGCGACATCGGAAGGTCCCCAAGGTGTGAAGGCGCCGAAATATAATGTAAACAAATATGAGTAACAATTGAGATCAATTGCTATTCGTACTGAATTTACATTCTTTACACCTTTGTGTGGCGGTTTATGCCTGCTGAAACGTCCCGCCCCTCGCAAGGGGCTTGTACTGGTTCAATAAGAATCAATACCATTGACGCCCTTTAGCCGACCCCTGGTGCCTGCGCCATGCTTTTACACATTCCCGGCCTGTTCACCCGCGAAGAAGTGCAGCGTATTCGCCAGGCGCTGGAGCAGGCCGATTGGGCCGACGGCAAGATCACCGCGGGCTACCAGTCGGCCAAGGCCAAGCACAACCTGCAGCTGCCCGAGGCGCACCCGCTGGCCAAGGAAATCGGCAGCGCGATGATCGAGCGCCTGTGGAGCAACCCGCGCTTCATGTCGGCGGCGCTGCCGTTCAAGGTGTTCCCGCCGCTGGTCAACTGCTACCGCGAAGGGGGCAGCTTCGGCTTTCACATCGACAACGCCATTCGCCAGCCGCGCGGCAGCCATGAGCGGGTACGTACCGACCTGTCGTCGACGCTGTTCTTCAGCGACCCCGACGAATACGACGGTGGCGAGCTGGAGATCCAGGACACCTATGGCCTGCAGCAGGTCAAACTGGCGGCAGGCGACATGGTGCTGTACCCCGGCACCAGCCTGCACAAGGTCAACCCGGTAACCCGTGGGGCGCGCTATGCGGCGTTTTTCTGGACCCAGAGCATGGTGCGCGAGGACAGCCAGCGGGCCTTGCTGTTCGAGATGGACAACGCCATCCAGCAGCTCACGGTGGATGTGCCCGACCACCCGTCGCTGATTCAGCTCACCGGCACCTACCACAACCTGCTGCGCCGCTGGGCAGAGGTCTGAGCCGTGACCTTCAGCCTGCGTCGTGAAGAACAGGTCGATATCGACCAGTTGCATCAACTCATCGAACACAACCCGGGCAAGGCGGCCCAGGCCCTGCTGGCGGCTGCCGCGCAGAACGTTGTCGAGGCCCAGCTGCTGCTGGGGCAGATCCTGCTCGACGGGCGTGGCATCGAGCAGGACCCGGCACTGGCGCGGACCTGGTTCGGCATTGCCGCCCGCCAGGGCAGTGCGATGGGGCACAACATGCTCGGGCGCTGCCTGGAGCATGGGTGGGGAGGGCAGGCCGACCTGGCGGCGGCGGCCGCTCACTACCGTGCGGCCGCTGCCGCAGGGCTGGACTGGGGTCAGTACAACCTGGCCAACCTGCTGGCCACGGGGCGGGGTGTGGGCCAGGACCATGCTGCGGCCCTGCACCTGTATCAGCAGGCCGCCCACGCCGGCCACGCCAAGTCGATGAACCTGCTGGGACGTTACCTGGAGCAGGGGCTGGCCTGCGCGGCCGACCGGCACGCCGCCATGCACTGGTACCGTCTTTCTGCCGAGGCCGGCGATTTTCGCGGGCAGTTCAGCCATGCGGCGATCCTTGCCGAGCAAGGCCACATGGAGCAGTCGCTGGCGTGGCTGCAAAAGGCCCTGGAGCAGGGTAACGGCAACTTCCTGCGTGCTGCAGTGGCCAGCCTGGAGCAGGCCGAGCAGCCGCAGATCCAGGCGATGGCGGGGGCCTATCGGCAACGTCTGGAGCAGGTGTCGCGGCAGGCCACGGAAAGCCTTCACTCTCGGGTTTAGCCTGCCGCCTTTCTATGCTCGATCACTCCCATGCTTCTCAAGGAAGATCGACCATGAACAGCAACCACCGTCTTGCCAGTCACCCGGGCCTTGCCTGCGCAGGGGGTCGCCATGAGTGACACCTGGAATTTCTCATTCATCGCCAGCCTCTACTCGGTGACGCCGGGCCACAAGGGCCGTATCGGTATCAGCCTGGTCGAAGGCGGCATCGACAACGATGGCTGGTTGCAGGTGATGACCGACACCCGGCTCATCAAGCCGGTCAATTTTCGTTTCGACTACGTCTCCCACACCGACCGGCGCATTACCTACAACATCTCCAGCTCTTCGGATACCGGGTTCTATCGGGGCGCGGCGGTGGGCAAGAACTTCAATCACTATGTGGGCCTGTTCCCGGGGGGTACCAGCGAGCCCTGGCTGGTCAAGCCCATGGGGGAGTGGGGCGACCATGACGTGCTGCGACTGAAGCTCTATGACACCTACGAGTGCAGCATCGGCAACTACCGTCACTCCGACGGCATGGATTACCTGAATGTGATCAGCGGGGAGAACCTCGAGTTCGAGGCACATGTACTGCGTGTGCTGAGCTGACCGCGTGGGCCCATGAAAAAAGGCGACGGTTGCAACCGTCGCCTTTCGTGTGCAACTGACCCGTGGTTACAGGTAGTACGCCTTCAGCGGCGGGAAGCCGTTGAACTCCACCGCGCTGTAGCTGGTGGTGTAGGCGCCGGTCGACAGCCAGTACAGGCGGTCACCGATGGCCAGGTTCAGCGGCAGGCCGTACTTGTAGTGTTCGTACATGATGTCGGCGCTGTCGCAGGTCGGGCCGGCGATCACCACCTCTTCCATCTCGCCTTTCTTCTCGGTCCAGATCGGGAACTTGATCGACTCGTCCATGGTTTCGATCAGGCCGGAGAACTTGCCCACGTCGGTGTATACCCAGCGCTCCACGGCGGTACGCGACTTGCGCGCCACCAGCACCACTTCGCTGACCAGGATGCCGGCGTTGGCGATCAGCGAGCGGCCAGGCTCCAGGATGATTTCCGGCAGGTCGTCGCCGAAGTCTTCCTTGAGAAAGCGAATGATCTCTTCGGCGTAGGTTTCCAGGCTGTTGGTACGGGTGATGTAGTTGGCCGGAAAGCCACCACCCATGTTGATCAGCTTGAGCACGATGCCGTCTTCTTCCTTCAGGCGCTCGAAGATCACCTTGACCTTGGCGATGGCCGCATCCCACACGCTGATGTCGCGCTGCTGCGAACCCACGTGGAAGGAAATGCCGTAAGGCACCAGGCCCAGGTCGCGGGCCAGGATCAGCAGGTCCATGGCCATGTCGGTCTGGCAGCCGAACTTGCGCGACAGCGGCCAGTCGGCGGTGGTGGAGCCTTCGGTAAGGATGCGTACATACACTTTCGAGCCCGGTGCGGCCTTGGCGATATTGCGCAGGTCGGCTTCGGAGTCGGTGGCGTACAGGCGCACGCCCTTCTCGTAGAAGTAGCGGATGTCCTTGGATTTCTTGATGGTGTTGCCGTAGCTGATGCGCTCCGGGCCGATGCCGCGGGCCATTACCTTGTCCAGCTCGTAGATCGAGGCGATGTCGAAGTTCGAGCCCTTGTCCTTGAGCAGGTCGATGATTTCGACCGCAGGGTTGGCCTTGACCGCGTAGTACACCTTGGCGAATTCGAAACCGGCGCGCAGGTCGTCATAGGCCTTGCTGATCATGGCCGTGTCGATGAGCACGAACGGGGTTTCTTGCTTGTCGGCGAACGCCTTCATTTTGTTGAAGGTATCGCGTGCGAAGTAGTCTTCGACCTGGATCGACATGCTGGGGGACTCCATGGGCAAACTGAATGAATAAGTGGCTGCAACTGAGCGCCCTCCGTATCCCCACTTTGGTTCGCCTACTTCCCAAGGCATGTCGCCGAAAGCAAAAAGGTCAACCGGGTCGCAGAAGCTGCGCAGCGGGTGACCTTGCTGTCTCGTCGTCAGTACTTGAGCCGGATGGATCGTTTCCAGCATGGACGCTCGGCGCGAACTTTAGGACCTGAAGGATTCAAGATCAACAAAAAATCTCGCGTTTTTTCGCTACGCTGACGCACGTTGCAGACACCCCTCGTTTTAACCGACCCGGATGACAGGCAGATGTTCCCGAAGTTTTGCGAAGCGTTAAAAATACCCGCACGTTCGCAGCTTTTGCAGGCCAACTCAGCTAAAACAACGATGGCGTCAACTTCGGCGACGATGGCCCCAAAAGGTTGGGCAAGCGCACGCAAACAGCTTGAACGGGCAGGGCACGGGCACCGTTCGCAGCGGGGCGTGTGTGCATATTTTTAGCCGCTCGCATGGGCGCTGTTGCAGGGCAATCGCTCGGCGGTGATTGCCGGGTTTAATAAGAAACATTACTATTCGCAACCTCCCTCCCGCCTAGCGACGACCCCCGCACCGTGTCTCGACACAAAGGCTTCCTCGACCACTACCATGAGCTGATCGGCACCTGGACACGCAAGCTGCGCAGTCGTCAGCAGGCCGAGGACCTCGCGCACGATGCCTTTGTGCGGGTGCTGGAAAACCCCGCCCTGCCAGTCGAGCAGCCGCGCGCCTATCTGCACCAGACGGCACGCAACATTGCCGTGGACGGCTACCGGCGCGAAGACCGGCGCCAGGCCCTGGAGCAGGAAGGGCTGGACCTGTCGCCCACCCCGGGCGATGACCCCGAGGCCTATGTGCATGCACTGGAGCTGGCCGACAGCGTGGAACGCGCCCTGGCCGAGCTGCCGCTCAACTGCCGCAAGGTGTTCATCTGGCAGAAGCTCGAAGGCCTGACCCAGGCCGAGATCGCCGAGCGCATGGGCTTGACCAAGAACATGGTCGAAAAGTATATGATCCGCACGCTCCGGCATCTGCGTGAGCACCTGGATGTGTCAACGAGATGAGTCAGGCAAATGTTTTCATGAATCAGGGCACATGCCCCTGCGGCGATGACGCCGTGCGCGACCAGGCCGCCGAATGGTTCGCCCGTGGCCGCGATGCGCCCCTGACGCCCCAGCAGCAGGCGCAACTGCATGCCTGGCTGGCGCAGCACCCCCAGCATAAATATGAGTACGACCTGCTCGGGCGCCTGTGGGGCGCGGCCGACCTGCTGCCGCGCGAGCGCCTGCAGGCCTTGTGCGCGCCCGACCCGGTGCGCCAGCTGCCGCGTCGACGCCTGTTGCGCCAGGCCCTGGCAGCCAGTGTGGTGGCGGTCGCGGCAGGGCTTGGCTGGTTAGGCTGGCAGCAGCACCAGCTCAATTACCAGGGCCAGATGCAGACCGGCCTGGGCGAGCGTCGCCAGCTCGACCTGCCCGATGGCTCGCGCCTGGAGCTCAACGGCCGCACGCGGGTGCAGGTGAGTTTCAGTGCCGGGCAGCGGGACATTCGCCTGGAGCAGGGCGAGGTGATGTTCAGCGTTGCCCATGATACGGCCCGCCCCTTCGTGGTCAGCACCGGCCATGGCAAGGTCACGGTCACCGGTACGCGCTTCGATGTGCGCCGCGACAGCGAGCAGACCCGTGTGGCGGTCGAGCAGGGTTCGGTGCGCGTGCAGGGCGACGGCCAGGGGCAGGCGCTGCTGAGCGCCGGCCTCGGTTCGCACATCGATGCCCATGGCGCGGTGGCAGCGCCCTATACGGTGGACGCCGCCGCGTTGACCGCCTGGCGCGGCGGCAAACTGGTGTTCAACGATGTGCCGCTGGGCGAGGTGGTGCGCGAGGTGTCGCGCTACCGCGAACACCCGCTGCGCGTGGCCCCCGGCAAAACGGCGGCGCTGCGCCTCAGCAGCAGCTTCAGCACCGATGACACCGACGCCCTGCTGCGCGCCTTGCCCAGCATCCTGCCGGTGGCCATCAAGGCCCATGCCGATGGCTCGCAAGAAATAATCGCAAAATAGATTCAGGTTTTTTTCCCGTTGTTCGTCTTCCTGCCCAACTGCAACTGCCAAGCATTTTCATTCGCAGGCAGTGGCCGATTTTCTGACCCTCAGGACTTCTCGACGACGTGAACAACAACAAGGTTTCCAAACGCTGGCTGCCGCTGGCACTGGCATTGGCCGTCAGCGGCGGCATCGCCAACAGCTACGCCGATTCGGCACCCACCAGCATCCAGATCCAGGCCCAGCCGCTGGCCGCGGCACTGGGCCAGCTGGGCCGGCAGACATCGCTGCAACTGTTCTTCAGCCCCGACCTGGTGGCCGGCAAGCAGGCCCCGGCGGTGTCCGGCAACCTGGCCCCCGAACAGGCGCTGCAGGCCCTGCTGCAGGGCAGCGGGCTGACCTACGAGATTTCCCAGGGCACCGTGGTGCTGCACGCGGCGCAGCCGGTGAGCACGGCGCCCGGCACCCTGGAGCTGGCGCCTACCGACATCAGCATGGTCGGCGACTGGCTGGGCGACGCCCAGGAAAGCGTGGTACAGAACCACCCCGGTGCGCGCACCGTGGTACGCCGTGAAGCCATGGTCGAGCAGGGCGCGCTGAGCGTGCGCGACGTGCTGCGCGGGGTGCCGGGTGTGCAGGTGCAGGACTCCAACGGCACCGGCGGCAGCGACATCGCGCTGAACGTCGGCGTGCGCGGGCTCACCTCGCGCCTGTCGCCGCGTTCCACGGTGCTGATCGACGGCATTCCCGCCGCATTCGCCCCGTATGGCCAGCCGCAGTTGTCGATGGCGCCGATTTCCTCGGGCAACCTGGACAGCATCGACGTGGTGCGCGGCGCAGGCTCGGTGCGCTATGGGCCGCAGAACGTCGGCGGGGTGATCAACTTCGTCACCCGAGCCATCCCCGAGAAGGCCACCGGCGAGCTGGGCACCACGATCCAGACCTCGCGTCATGGCGGCTGGAAGCACATCGAGTCGGCCTTCCTTGGCGGCACCGCCGACAATGGCCTGGGTGCGGCGTTGCTGTACTCCGGGGTCAAGGGCAATGGCTACCGCAGCAGCAACAACAGCAACGACATCGACGACGTGCTGTTCAAGACCCACTGGGCGCTGACCGACCGTGACGAGCTGTCGCTGAACTTCCATTACTACGATGGCAAGGCCGACATGCCCGGCGGCCTGACCCAGGCCCAGTTCGACAAGAACCCCTACCAGTCCGACCGCGACCACGACAACTTCACCGGTCGGCGCAAGGATGTCTCGCTCAAGTACCTGCGCCAGATCGACGACGTGACCCAGTTCGAGGTGCAGACCTACTACACCGACAGCTTCCGTGGCAGCAGCATTGCCGCGCGCGACCAGCAGACGCTGTCGTCGTACCCGCGCAGTTACCACACCTTTGCCGTCGAGCCGCGCCTGTCGCGGGTGTTCGTCACCGGCCCGGCCACCCAGGAGGTCAGCGTCGGTTATCGCTACCTCAAGGAAGCCATGCACGAGCAGGCCACGCGCCTGGCGCTGATCGACAACGTGCCCACCGTGACCCCGGAATCCGACGGCCACGTGTACCAGGACCGTACCGGCGGCACCGAGGCCAGCGCCTACTACATCGACAACAAGATCGACGTGGGCAACTGGACCATCACCCCGGGCGTGCGTTTCGAGCACATCAACACCGACTGGAACGATCGCCCGGTCATGGGCCTGGGCAACAAGCCGGTGGTGGCCAAGAGCCGCAGCGTGACCAGCAACGAACCGCTGCCGGCATTGAGCGTGATGTATCACCTGTCCGATGCGTGGAAGCTGTTCGCCAACTACGAGACCTCGTTCGGCAGCCTGCAGTACTTCCAGCTGGGCCAGGGCGGGCAGGGCGACCAGACCGCCAACGGCCTGCAGGCCGAGAAGGCCAAGACCTACGAGATCGGCACGCGCTATGACAACGGCAACTGGGGCGGCGAGCTGACCGCGTTCTACATCGACTTCGATGACGAGCTGCAGTACATCAGCAACGACGTGGGCTGGACCAACCTGGGCGCGACCAAGCACCAGGGCATCGAGGCCTCGATGCACTACGACCTGGCAGGGCTGGACCCGCGTCTGCAGGGCTTGAGCGCGAACGCCGGCTTCACCTACACCCGCGCCACCTATGAAGGGGCGATCCCGGGCTTCGAAGGGCGCGACCTGCCGTTCTACTCACGACAGATCGCCAATGCCGGGCTGCGTTACCAGGTGGACCGCTGGACCTGGAATGTGGACGCCTATGCGCAATCCAAACAGCGTGCTCCGGGTACCGGCATGACCAGCAAAGGTGCCTTCACCGGCGACTACATCACCGAACCGACGGCTGATGGGCAGTATGGCGACATTCCGGGGTATGTGACCTGGAGTGCGCGGGGCGGGTATGACTTTGGTGCCCAGCTGTCGAACCTGAAGCTGGCGGCGGGGGTGAAGAACATCTTCGACAAGCAGTTCTTCACCCGTTCCAGCGACAACAATTCGGGGATCTACCTGGGCGAGCCGCGCACGTTCTATGTGCAGGCCAGTGTAGGGTTCTGACAACGCCTTCGCTACGCCGATCACACAGGCCATGGCCTGCCGGACCGGCGTTATCAGCCTTGTCTGTTCGGCAGTAGATCGCGGTGGAGCTATTCAGGCCACCGTTTCGGCCGGCGACACGATGCTGGTCTTCATGCCCCGCGAACGCCCCGAACTCAGGTACGCGGCAATCGATTCCTGGGTGACCTCGCCCAGGAACACGTTCTCGGCGTCCAGCACCGGCAACCATGAACGGTTGAACTCGTACATGCGCGACAGCAGGATGCGCAGGTGCTCGTCATGCGCGGCGGTGGCGTTGAACGTGCGCAGGAAGTCCGCGCAGGTGCCCTGCTGACGGTGCAGGTCGCGCCGGCGCACATAGCCCATCGCCTTGTTCTGGCCATCGGTGACCACCACGTAGCGACGGTCATGTTCGTCCATCAGCTCCAGCGCATCGGCCACCGACGTCTCGGGGCTCACCGATGGCGCGTTGTCCGCCGCATCCTCGGCACGCACCAGCAGCAGGCGCTTGAGGGTGCTGTCCTGGCCCACGAAGTTGCTCACGAAGTCATCTGCCGGGTGCGCCAGCAAGGTGTCGGGGTGGTCGATCTGGATCAGCTTGCCGGCGCGGAAGATGGCGATCTTGTCGCCCAGCTTGATCGCCTCGTCGATGTCGTGGCTGACCATGATCACGGTCTTGTTCAATGCACGCTGCATCTCGAAGAACTCGTTCTGGATCATCTCGCGGTTGATCGGGTCGACCGCACCGAACGGCTCGTCCATCAGCAGCAGCGGCGCATCCGCCGCCAGCGCGCGGATCACGCCGATACGCTGCTGCTGGCCACCGGACAGTTCACGCGGGTAGCGGTGCAGGTACTGCTTGGGCTCGAGCTTGATCATGCTCATCAGCTCGCGGGCCCGCTCGTGGCACTTGTGCTTGTCCCAACCGAGCAGGCGCGGCACCACGGTGATGTTCTCCTCGATGGTCATGTTGGGGAACAGGCCGATCTGCTGGATCACATAGCCGATGGTGCGACGCAGCGTCACCGCGTCCAGGTCGGTGGTGTCTTCGCCATTGATCAGCACCTTGCCCGAGGTGGGCGCGATCAGGCGGTTGATCATCTTGAGGGTGGTGCTCTTGCCGCACCCGGACGGGCCGAGGAACACGCAGATCTCGCCTTCGTTGACCGTCAGGCTTACCGAGTCGACGGCCTTTACGTCCTTGCCGTTGCTGTGGAAGGTCTTGCACAGGTTCTGAAGTTCGATCATTTGAGCAGTCCTTTTGGAGTCAGCGAGCGTTGCAGGGCTTGCAGCAGCAGGTCGGCGAAGATGGCCAGCAGGCTCACCAGCACGGCGCCGACCAGCAGCATCGACATGTCGCTGCGACTGATGGAGGTCAGGATAAGTACGCCAAGGCCACCGGCACCGATGGTCGCGGCAATGGTCATCACGCCGATGTTCATCACCACGGCGGTGCGTACACCAGCCAGAATCACCGGTACCGCAATCGGCAGCTCGACCATGCGCAGGCGCTGGCCGAAGGTCATGCCGATGCCGCGGGCGGCTTCGCGTATGCCGGGCTCGACGTTGGTCAGCGCCAGGTAGGTGTTGCGCAGAATCGGCAGCAGTGAGTACAGAAACACCGCGGTGATCGCCGGCAGCGGGCCCAGGCCCTGGCCGAACTTGGAATAGAACGGCAGCAGCAGGCCGAACAGGGCGATCGACGGCACGGTCAGCAGCACCGTGGCGCTGGCCTGCAGAGGCCCGGCAAGCACCGGAAAGCGGGTCATCAGAATGCCCAGCGGTACGCCGATCAGAATGGCCAGGGTGACCGCGATGCCGACCAGGGTGATGTGCTCCCAGGTCAGTTGCAGCACCTGGGCCCAGTCCAGGTGGGCGAAGGTATCAAGCAGACTCATGGTTGCTCCTCGGCAGGTGGATGCTGGCGCAGGTAGGCGGCGGCGACTTTGCTCGGGCTCTGGTGCTCGACGTCCACCTTGGCATTGAGCTGGCGCATGGTCTCGTCATCCAGTTGCTCGGCCAGCGGCTTGAGCAGCCCGGCCAGTTGCGGATGGGCGTCGAGTACGGCCTGGCGCACCACCGGGGCGGCGGTGTAGTCGGGGAAGTAGTGCAGGTCGTCGTCCAGCAGCTTGAGGTCGAAGGCGCTCAGGCGCCCGTCGGTGGTGTACACCAGCCCACTGAACACCTGGCCGTTGCGCAGCGCGGTGTACACCAGCCCGGCGTCCATCTGGCGGATGTCGCGGCGGGTGAACTGCAGGTCGTAGGTCTGGGTCAGGCCCACCAGGCCGTCGGGGCGGTTGGCGAACTCGGTGTCCAGCGCCAGTACATGGCTGCGGTCGGGCTCGTCGCGCAGCACCTGATTGAGCTGGCTGATGCTGTTGACCTGCGGGTACTGCTCGGCGATGTTGCGCGGCAGCGCCAGGGCATAGGTGTTGCTGAACTTCGAGGGTGCCAGCCACACCAGGCCCTTCTTCGCGTCCAGCTGCTTGACCCGGGCGTAGGTGGCCTCGGCGCTGTCCATGCGTTCGTCGATATGGTTGTAGGACACCAGCGACACGCCGGTGTATTCCCACACCATGTCCAGCTGGCCGCTTTCCTGCGCGCTGCGCGCCAGGGTGCTGCCCAGGCCGCCGGTGATGCGCACGTCGAAGCCGTGGCTGCGCAGGTACTGCGCGGTGATTTCGGCCAGCACGGTCTGTTCGGTGAACACCCGCGCGCCGAGGCGGATCAGGGGTTTGTCGGCGGCCTGGGCGAATCCTGCGAACAGCAGGGCCGCGCCCAGCAACAAGGCGATTCTTTTCATGGGGGTTCCTTCGCTTAGTTGGCCAGGCCGCGTTCGAGCCAGCGGCGACTGCATTGGCTGACCAGCGCATCGAGCAGCAGGGCGAGCAAGGCCGTGGTGGCGGCGCCTAGCAACAGTTGCGGCTGGTTGTTAAGGGCGATGCCGGGGAAGATCAGGCTGCCCAGGCTGTTGGCGCCGATCAGGAACGACAGCGGCGCGGTACCCACGTTGATTGCCAGTGCCACTCGAACGCCGCCGACGATGATCGGTACCGCGTTGGGCAGCTCGACCCGCCACAGCGTCTGGCGCGGGGTCATGCCGATGCCGGTGGCGGCTTCCTTGAGCGAGGCGGGGACGTTTTTCAGGCCTTCGTAGGTGTTGCGCACGATGGGCAGCAGGGAGGCGAGGAACAGCGCGAAGATTGCCGGGCCTGCGCCGATGCCCAGAAAGCTCAGGGCGATGGCCAGAACGGCCAGGGGGGGAACGGTGTTGCCAATGTTGAAGATCTGCATGAAGCGTTCGGCGCGGTCGACCCGGTGCGGTCGACTCAAGGCAATGCCGGCGGGGATACCCACGGCCAGCGCCGCCACCATCGAGCACGCCACCAGCATCAGGTGCGCTTGCAGGTAGAACCACAGATCGGCGCGGTAGTGCGCGATCGTATCGATGCCGATCCAGTGGATCAGCAGGGCCAGGATGACGAGCGCGGCGGCCCATCCCATCAGCCCCTTGCCATAGCGTTTAGCCACAGGCGGACTCCTTTTTTTGTCGGCGGGCACACTCCCGTGGCGGCTGCCGGTCCAGGCAGCAGGCAGTGTGATCGCGATAAGCAGCGGGTCGCTCCGGTAGAGCGGAACACGCCATGAGCGCAGCCTCGTCAGGCGCATGTTGCCGATGAAACCCACCCTGACGAACGGTTGAAAACCGTATACGTAACATCTCGTAACAGGGCAGTGGACGTCTCCGCAGTTGCAAAGGTTCCCATCCGAAGCGGCATTTGGCCAGCGCAGATCGACCCAGTGGTTCAGTTAGGGGGTGAGTTTGGGCTATAATCGCCGCCCTTTTTTGAATCTCCAGTCAGGCGATTTCCCATGACCAACCAGGCCGCCGAAGTCGCGAAACGCCGCACCTTCGCCATCATTTCCCACCCCGATGCGGGTAAGACCACCATCACCGAGAAGCTGCTGCTGATGGGCAAGGCGATTGCCGTCGCCGGTACGGTGAAATCGCGAAAGTCCGACCGCCATGCCACCTCCGACTGGATGGAAATGGAAAAGCAGCGCGGCATCTCCATCACCACCTCGGTGATGCAGTTCCCGTATCGCGACCATATGGTCAACCTGCTCGATACCCCCGGCCACGAAGACTTCTCCGAAGACACCTACCGCACCCTGACCGCAGTGGACTCGGCGCTGATGGTGCTCGACGGCGGCAAGGGCGTAGAGCCACGTACCATCGCCCTGATGGACGTGTGCCGTCTGCGTGACACGCCCATCGTCAGCTTCATCAACAAACTCGACCGCGATATCCGCGACCCGATCGAGCTGCTCGACGAGATCGAGGCGGTTCTCAAGATCAAGGCCGCGCCGATCACCTGGCCGATCGGCTGCTACCGCGACTTCAAGGGCGTGTACCACCTGGCCGGTGACTACATCATCGTGTACACCCCGGGCCACGGCCACGAGCGTACCGAGGTGAAGATCATCGAGAAGCTCGACTCGGATGAAGCCCGCGCCCACCTGGGTGACGAGTACGAGCGCTTCATCGAGCAACTGGAACTGGTGCAGGGCGCCTGCCATGAGTTCGACCAGGACGAGTTCATCAACGGCCAGCTGACCCCGGTGTTCTTCGGTACCGCGCTGGGCAACTTCGGTGTCGACCATGTGCTCGACGCGGTGGTCGACTGGGCGCCACGTCCGCTGCCACGTGTGGCCCATGAGCGCACCGTGGAGCCGACCGAAGAGAAGTTCAGCGGCTTCGTGTTCAAGATCCAGGCGAACATGGACCCCAAGCACCGCGACCGCATCGCGTTCATGCGCATCTGCTCGGGCAAGTACGAGAAGGGCATGAAGATGCGCCACGTGCGCACCGGCAAGGACCTGCGCATCGGCGACGCCCTGACGTTCTTCTCGTCCGAGCGCGAGCAGCTCGAAGAGGCGTTCGCCGGCGACATCATCGGCCTGCACAACCACGGCACCATCCAGATCGGCGACACCTTCACCGAGGGCGAGAGCCTGGGCTTCACCGGTATCCCGCACTTCGCCCCTGAGCTGTTCCGCCGCGTGCGCCTGAAGGACCCGCTCAAGTCCAAGCAGCTGCGCCAGGGCCTGCAGCAACTGGCCGAAGAGGGCGCCACCCAGGTGTTCTTCCCCGAGCGCAGCAACGACATCATCCTCGGCGCCGTGGGTGTGCTGCAGTTCGACGTGGTCGCCAGCCGCCTGAAGGAAGAGTACAAGGTCGAGTGCGGCTATGAGCCGATCACCGTGTGGTCGGCGCGCTGGATCAGCTGCGACGACAAGAAGAAACTCGAGGAATTCAGCAACAAGGCCGTGGAAAACCTGGCCATCGACGGTGGCGGTCACCTGACCTACCTGGCGCCGACCCGGGTCAACCTGGCGCTGATGGAAGAACGCTGGCCGGACGTGAAATTCCGCGCCACCCGCGAACACCACTGAGTTTTCGCACACCCCACGCCCGCGCAGCCCCCTGGCTGCGCGGGCGTTTTCGTTTCAGCCCCCCGCCGCCGGTGGGCGATGGCTTGCCTGGCCCAGGCGGTAGACCAGCAGGGTCAGCGAGTCGGCGTTCTTGAGCATGATTCGCGAGCGCACCACCGCATCGTCCAGAAAGCGCTGGCGCGCGACCGCCAGGTCACGGGTGTCGGCGATCTTGAGGATCAGGCTCAGGCCCTTGTTGTCGTCACGGGTGATGTCGCGTCGGGTACCGTCGCGTGAGCGCACCACGAACAGGCGCCGGGCCGGTGAACGGTGAGAGAACGCCTCGTCGTGCTGGCGCCTGAGCCAATCCTGCTGCTCGCCGGGCATGAGCAGGTCGGCAAATGCCAGCGAGGCATCCAGGTAGCGCATGTCGCGTGTGTCATAGGCGATATGCGAGAACTCGTGCAGCAGGCAGTTGGCACGCGCAATGGCATCGGCTTCCTGCCAGGACAGCTCGGGCCTGAGCTGGAGCCTGCCCAGGTAGCTGACGTCGAAATAGGCGTCCAGCAGAAACAGTTGCCGGAGCGGGTCATGGGGCGAGGTGAAGGCGATGCCGGTGTAGTTGCCGATATTGCTGGCCAGGATGTAGCGCCTGGACGTGGCGACCGAATAGTCCTGCGAGGTCATCAGTTCGAAGAGTTTTTCCACCGGTTCGCGTACGCGCTGCAGCAGGGCTTCGTCGGGTTCGACGCCGAAGAAATCGCTGAGGATCGTGCGGGTCTGTGCCGGCATGCGTTGCACCGGGCTGGCCTGCTGCAGGTTGTCCAGGCAGATGCCCAGGTAGTCGAGCGCCGTGCGGTGAGCCTGGCGCAGCATGCGCGCGCGGGCCGGCATGAGTCGCTGGATCTGGCGCATGCCCACGGCCCGGATGACGATATCGTTGCCGGCCATCACCTGACGCGAGGCCCACCCGCCCAGCCTGCCGATGATGCCACCACTTAGCACGGGTATGGCCTGCTGCGGGTCGATCTGCCAGCGGCCGTTGCCTTCGCTGCGCAGGCGTGGCCCTGGTTCGTCGATGTCCGGCGCACTCAGGTGCCAGCGCTGGTCCAGCTGGCGAACGCCGTACACCTTGCCCTCCAGGCAGGCGAACTGCGTCTGGCCATCGACGTCGGTATAGATCTGCTCGCGGCTGGCCAGGCCATCGAGGGACTGCTGCGGCACTTCGTAGGCGGACAGCCGCTGGTGCGACGCCTGCCCCAGGCGCCGCCAGAATTCGCCTTCGTCGGCCGGCAGTGCGCCAGGGCCCTGTTCGCGCACGCCATGCCCGGCCAGCAGGCCCTGCACCAGGGTGCAGGTCAGTTCCGACAAGGCCTGCGCCCAGTCTCCCGAGGGGCGCTCGGCCAATTGCAGCAGCGACAGTTCGCCCTGCCACGCGGCCAGCAGCAGGCCGATGCGGCCGGGGATGAACAGGGTCAGTTGGCTCCAGAGCAGCCCGAGTACCTCTTTCAGGGTGGCCCAGCGGGCTTCGGCGGTACTCACCAGTTGCGTATGGGCCATGCCCTGCAGCAACGCTGCATTGGTCTCGAACAGGTACTGCAGGGCGTTGCCATGCACCGGGCGCCAGGCCAGGGTCACCGGCTGCTGGGCATACAGGGGCAGCTCGAAATCGAATTCGGCGCTGTAGGGCAGGTGGGCCTCGGTGAACCCACCGTGGTCGTAGCGCGGGCGCATCGTGTCGGGCATGCAGGCCAGTATCCGGGCCTGCAGGGCCGGCACGCTGCGAAGCTGCTGCAGCAGGTCGGCCGAACTGCTGAAGGCCTGGAACAGACCGCCGGCCTGGTACGGCGTGTACATCACCACGGGGCCGGGCGCGGGGCTGGCGTACATGAACAGGTACACCCCGGGCACGGTATCGGGGGGCAGGCCGCTGTCGGCGATCAGTTCCAGGGGCACCAGTTGTGCGGCGGGGGCTGGCAGCTGGTCACGGGCGGTGGCGTCGGGCTGCTCGACGACGGCGCGGATGCACTCGACGTCGGCTGCGCCCAGTTGCCCCTGGAGCCGGGCGCGCCACGCCGCTTCCAGCAGTTGCCCCGGCAATTGCCGGCAGAACAGCCGCAGGCGCCTGGGGTAGCTCGCATGGTCGCGGTCCAGTTGCTCGGCCAGCAGCTGGCGATAGCCTTGACCCAGGTCCAGTTCGCGCACCAGCGCCCGCAGGTAGGCGGCATCGATGCGCGCAGGCACGGTCATGTCGCCCTCGAGCGTGATTGCGGTGATGGCGTGGTCCCAGTCGCGGTAATGGTTGAGCGCGTAGTCGACCAGCGTCTGGCGATGCTGGATGCTGGCGGCCGCTTCGCCTGTGGGGACCTCACCGGTGGGCGGCAACGCGGTGACCCAGCGCGTGGTGGTGATCAACAGCTGGTCGGCAGGGTAGCGGCCGGCCGCGAAGTCCTGGTCCAGGCGGGCCTGAACCCGTTGGCGGGCATAGTCGGTCACCGCCGGGATGTCGAACAGGTAGTCCTGTGGTGACGGGCTTTGCAGCAGGTTGCGCCCCAGAACCTGCAGGTAGCCGTACTGTTCGCTGGGGGCGGCCTGCGCCAGCCAGTCAGGCAGATGGCCACGCAGGCGCCGGGCACTGGCCAGGCGCTGCAGACGCTGCAGGTAGCGCAGCGTGCCAGGCGTGTCGAGCGTGCTGCGCAGCAGGTCGGGCAGGTGTGCGGCAGGCACGCCGCGCCGGGTGAGCCGGTCGAAGGCGCGCCGCGTTGCGGCCACGTCGTGTTCGGCCTGCCAGCTCTGCAGGTGGTGCGCAGGCGCGCCTGCCAGCGCCAGCCATTGAAAGCGTTGCGCGGCGGGGTAGCGCGCTGCGACGGCCTGCTCCAGCGCAAGGCGCGAGGTGAATGCGGCAAAGCCCTGGTCGAGGGTCCACAGCAGCCACAGATCGGGCTGTGCCTCGAGCGGCTGGCGGGTCAGCAGCAGGGCCTCGCTGCTGGGCGCCTGGTCCAGGGCCAGTTGCCAGGCCCAGGCCGGCGCTGCCGGCGAGGGCGCCGGAAACAGGGCGGCGTGAATCAGCGCGCGTGCCGGGGCTGGCAGCAGGCTGTCGTGGTCGAGCAGGCGGTATTCGAGGGTCAGGGCCAGTTGCCACAGGTGCTTGAGGTACGTGCGTCGCTGCGCTTGATACTGCGTCAGGGCGCTCGCCAGTTGGCTGCCGGTGGCATCGGCGACCTGTGCGACAGCCTGTCGGGCCAGCGCCAGGTCGAGCGCAGGCAAGGCCACAGGCTGTTCGGCCACCACCGGGCCGCTGACCAGCCAGCGTTCATCCAGCGAGGTACCGATACCGCCGAGCCGCTGCCACACCAGTTCGGCCAGGCTCAGCCAGGTGCGCCCGGCGCCGGGCTGGCCCAGGCGTACCTGGGGGACTGGCGGGCCCTTGTCCAGCACTGCGGCAAGGGCCTGGTCGAGCCCTGCCGCAGTCACCGTCTCCAGGCCTGGTACCTCTTCGAACAGTGCCTGCGCGTGGCCGGTCAGTGCGCTCACCAGCCGGTTCAGTTCCTCCAGGTCAGCGCCGGCTGCCTGTGCCGACGCTTGCAGCCGGGCCAGGGTGGCCGGGCTGTCGTGGGCGTGGGGCGAGGTGCCCAGACGCGCGAGTTCGCCGGCCAGTCGACTGTCGAGGTCCAGCGCCTGGCGGCATGCCTGATAACCGTCCTGGCCGCTGTCATGGCGCAGTTGTGTTTCGATGTCCTGTTGCTGGGCGCTCAGCACCTGGCCAACCCAGTTGTCCAGTGCAGGGGCGGCCAGCGGTTGCAGGTGCAGGGCGCTGATGCGCCAGGCGCCCAGCTGGCTCTGCCGCGATGGGCTGACCACCGGGCGCCAGCTGTCGCGCAACCGGGGGTCGGTCAGCGACGATAACAACGCCCGCTTGCTGGCATGGCGCTCCAGCCCGCGTGCAGCACACCAGGTGAACACCGGGCCGGCACGGGTGTCGAGCGCGAGCACGCCCTCCAGCAGTTGGCTGTGGCCTTGCGCGGTGGTGACGTTGAGGCTGAACGCCTGCAGGGGCGAGAGGGCCTCGGTGTCCAGCCATTGCAGCAGCGCTGCATGGTCGGTTTCGGCAAGGGCGCCGGCCCAGGCCTGGCGCGTGATCGCCTCGCGCACGCGCGCGCCCATCAGGCGGGCCAGTTGCCGGGCCGGGGTTTCGCTGCCGGCCTTGGCGGTATGCCAGTACCGGTGCAGTTGCCGTTGGCAGTCGCGTGCCGCCGCCAGGCGCTGCGGCGCCGCTGCAGCGGTAGCGGTGGTGGTGGCCAGCGCCTGCTCCCACAACGAGTCGGCTGGCGGCTGGCCCAGTACCTGCTGCTGCAGCTCGCTCAGCGCCTGGCCCTGGCGAGCGGCGATGACCAGCATCAGGTACTCGAACACCTCGTCCTCCAGCCGTTCGACCTGAACATCCACGATGCCGCCCTGGCCTGCCAGCAGGCGATCCCTGGGGGCGATGTAGTGCAGCAGTACGTGCGGGTGGCCGCTGTTCAGCAGTTCAACGAGGTGGTGCTTGAGCTGGGTACGGTCTTCGAAGCGCAGCAGCCCCAGCAACGGGTGGTAGAAAAAAACACGGGGGTGCGTGCTGCGGCTCAGCAGCAGGCTGGCGGTCAGTTCGCTGGCGTGGGCGCTGGCGGTGATCGCGCTCAGGCGGTCGATTCGCGGCGCGTCGGGCCCTGGCGCCTGCAGCCAGCCTTGCAGCCAGCGATGCTCCTCTTCATCGAGGCTGTCTCGGGCCTGTGCCAGGTGATCGGCAAAGCGCTGGCGCAGCGCAACGCGGTGAAAGTACGGCAGGGTCTTCAAGGGCATGGTGTGTGCTCGGCAGTGGGTGGGCGCCGGGCAACGGGCGGGCTGCGCTGTTGCCCCGGCAAGGGCTTCAGGCTGCCGGGGCACACAGGCCGAGGGTGGTATCTATTGCAGGGTGGCTCAGTTGCCGGCCTTGATGCTGGTCCAGATACGGGTGCGCAGGCGGTCGATCTTGGCCGGCATGGCCTGCAGGGCGAACAGCTTGCCGAGCATGGCATCGGTCGGGTAGATCATGCTGTTGGCCTTGAGTGCCGGGTCCACCAGGCGGTCGGCTGCCTGGTTGCCGTTGGCGTACTGCACATGGTTGCTGATGTCGGCCATCACCTCGGGTTGCAACAGGTAGTTCATGTAGGCATAGCCGGCCTTTTCGTCCGGGGCATCGGCGGGCATGGCGACCATGTCGAACCACATCGGCGCGCCTTCCCTGGGAATCTCATAGCCCACCTTCACCCCGTTTCTGGCCTCTTCTGCACGGTTTCTGGCCTGCAGCACGTCGCCGGAGAAGCCCACCACCACGCAGATATCGCCGTTGGCCAGGTCGCCGGTGTATTTGGAGGAGTGGAAGTAGCTGATGTACGGGCGCACCTTCATCAGCAGGGCCTTGGCCTTCTCGTAGTCGGCCGGGTCCTGGCTGTGGTGCGGCAGGCCCAGGTAGTTGAGCGCGATCGGCAGCAGTTCGGGGCCGTTGTCGAGGATCGCCACGCCGCAGCTCTTGAGCTTGCTGATGTTCTCTGGCTTGAAGATCAGGTCCCAGGAGTCCACCGGGGCATTCTCGCCCAGCGCCGCCTTGACCTTGTCGATGTTGTAGCCGATGCCGGTGCTGCCCCACAGGTAGGGGAAGCCGTAGCGGTTGCCCGGGTCGTTGACTTCCAGCGCCTTGAGCAGCACCGGGTTGAGGTTCTTCCAGTTGGGCAACTGGCGCTTGTCCAGCGCCTTGAGCGCCTTGCCCTGGATCTGCCGGGCCATGAAGTGGTTGGAGGGGAACACCACGTCGTAGCCCGAATTGCCGGTCATCAGCTTGCCGTCGAGGGTCTCGTTGCTGTCGAACACGTCATAGGTGGGCACGATGCCGCTGGCGGCCTGGAAGTTCTTCAGGGTGTCGGGGGCGATGTAGCTGGACCAGTTGTAGATTTTTACCGAGTCGGCCGCCTGGGCGATGGAGGCGGCCAGCAACAGCGGGGCGAAGAGCAATGGGCGCATGTCCGGATTCCTTGCTTGGTCTGTTTTTGTCGAAGGAGGCAGGCGATCAAAGGATCAGAAAATCAATACGTAGGTCTTGCGCACGGTCTCGTGGATATCCCAGATACCGGTGCTGTTGGCCGGCAACATCAGTGCGTCGCCGGCTTCTATGGTCAGCGGCTCGCCGCCATCGGGGGTGAAGGTGCAGCGGCCCTTGATGAAGTGGCAGAACTCCTGCTGCTCGATCTGGCGCCGCCAGCGGCCCGGGGTACATTCCCAGATGCCGGTTTCGACGCCGTCGTTGCGCTCCACGCAGGTCACCGAGGTGACCGCCACCGGCTCGCCCAGGGGCACGGCCACCGGGTTTGACTGTTCGAGAGCGACGCTATGGGTGTGCTTGAACTGGGTAATGCGCATGCCGGTGGTCCTGTGCAGGGGGAAGTCAGTGCATCAGGCTTTCCATGAAGTCCGCCACACCGCTGGCCAGGCGCCGGCGCCAGGGGGCGCTGGCCGGGTTGGCAAGGGTCTGGTCTTCGTGGACGAAGCTCTTGATGATCGCGTTGTAGCCGAGCCAGCGGCATGGCTCGGGCTCCCAGCGCGCCAGGCTGGTCAGGCGCGCCGCGGGGTGTACCCAGGGCTGGGCGGTGAGTGCGTTGCGTTGGCCCAGGATCAGCGCCGCCACGGTGCGCCCGCCCAGGTTGCTGGCGCCCACGCCTTCGCCGCCATAGCCGCCGGCCAGGGCGATTCCCTGCTCGGCATCGCACAGCATGTGCGGGCGAAAGCGCCGCGCCATGCCCAGGTTGCCGCCCCATGCGTGGGTGATGTCGACGTTCTTGAGCTGCGGAAACAGCTCGCCGAACAGGTAGCGGCGCAGGCCGATTTCGCTGTCGCTGAGGGTGAAGTCTTCGCGCAGGCGCCCGGCGAAGCGATAGCCGCCGCGGGCGCCGAACACCAGGCGGTTGTCGGCACTGCGCTGGCCGTAGGTGACCTGGCGGCTGTTTTCGCTGAAGGCCTGACCGGCGTTCAGGCCGATCTGCTCCCACACCTGCTCAGGCAGCGGCTCGGTGGCCACCAGCAGGCTCTGTACCGGCAACTGATAGCGACCCAGCGGCGGCAGCCCGACGGCATAGCCTTCCACCGCCGGCACCACCCACTGGCAGCGCACCTGTGCCTGGGCGGTGCGTACCTGCCCCTTGTGCCAGTCGATGACCGGGCTGTTCTCGTAGAGCTTCACCCCCAGACGCTCGACGGCCCGGGCCAGGCCGCGCACCAGTTTGGCCGGGTGCACGGTGGCCACGTTCGGCGTGTAGATCGCCCCATAGGGCTTGGCGATGCGCAGCTGCGCGGCCAGTTCGACCGGGCTCAGCCAGCGATACTCGGCCTCGTTCAGGCCCTGCCGGTAGAGCTTTTGCAGGTAACTGCGCAGGCTCGCTTCCTGCTCGGGGTAGCGCGCCGCGCAATAAAGGGCGCCGCCCTTGCGGTAGTCGCAGTGGATGCCTTCGCGCTCGAGTACCGTTTCCACTTCGTCGGGGATGCCGTGCAGCAGGTCATAGGCGTCGCGGCGCTGTTCGGGGGAGCAGTCGGCCAGCAGGCGGTCTTCGCCCAGCAGGTTGCCCATCAGCCAGCCGCCGTTACGCCCCGAGGCGCCGAAGCCTGCGATGTTGGCCTCGACGATGGCGATGTTCAGGTGCGGTGCCTGGCGCTTGAGGTAGTAGGCGCTCCACAGGCCCGTGTAGCCGGCGCCGATGATGCATACATCCACGTCCAGGTCCTGGCGCAACGCCGGGCGCGCGATCAGCGGCTCGTCAAGCTGGTCCATCCAAAGGCTGATACTGCGCCATGCCTGCATTGTGTTCGGCTCCACATCCGTAACGGTGTGGGCCGATGCTAGGGCTGGGCGGGCGGATTGTCTTGCGTGCGTGTCCGCAGAGAAATCTGTTGCACGTAGGCCTTGGGCGACAGGCCGGTGTGCTGGCGAAAGCACTTGTAGAACGCCGACAGTGAATTGAAGCCGGCGGCGAAGGCCAGGTCATCGACCTTGGGCGCCGGCCCTGCGCGCTCCAGTTCAGCCAGCAGATGCTGCAGGCGGGCCTGGTTGACGTAGCGGTAGAAGCTCTGGCCCAGCACCTGGTTGAGCAGGTAGGAGATCTGGTTGCGGCTGTAGCCGCACTCGCGGGCGACCTGTTGCAGGTCCAGTTGCGGGTCCAGATAGGGTTGGCGACGGGTGAAGTAGTGCTGCAGGTCCTGGGCCATGAAGCTCAGCTGGCGCGGTGACAGGCCCAGGCGGCTGGCGGCCGGGCGCAGGCTGGGGTGGCCGGTGTGGCGTGAAGGCTCGCGCACCAGCGAGGCGTATTCGTTGACCTGCCAGATCAGGCCGTCGCGCACGGTGATGGCCTCGCTGGCACGAAACGCGGTGATGCCGTCGCCGCCGCGCAGCGTTACCTGGTACTGGATGAAGGCGGTGCAGCCGTCGGTGCGGATGCGGTCGCTGTGCACGATGTCCTCGCCATCCTGGCGCGGCATGCTGGCGGCCACGTATTCGCGCAGCTCGGCCAGGTGCAGTACGCGGTTCTGGAAGAAGTCGTTGTACTGGATGTCGGGGTGATAGAGCGCCATCACGCCGTCGAGGTCGCGGTGTTTCCAGCACAGGTGGTAGCGCAGCACGGTGGCGGCGGTTTCGGCGGTGTGTTCGGGGCCGTCGGGGATCGGGTGTGCGGCCATGGGGCTGGCTCATTGGAGGTAGGAAAGCAGAATACCTGCAGGGCCCTATCGCGGGTCAAGCCCGCTCCCACAAGGACAGCAGTGATCCGTGTGGGAGCGGGCTTGACCCGCGATTGCTGGCGCAGCGGTTCTAGAGAAACTGCTCCGCATAGTGGCACGCCACCTGCCGTGTACCCACTGGCCGGAACGCCGGCTCTTCACTGGCACAGCGCTCGGTGGCATACGGGCAACGCTTGTGGAACGCGCACCCCGGCGGTGGGTTCAGCGGGTTGGGCAGCTCGCCCACGATCCTGATCTTTGGCTTGAGCGGGTCGGGGTGAATGGTCGGGGTCGCCGACAGCAGGGCCTGGGTGTAAGGGTGCAAAGGCCTGGCATAGATATCCTCCTTGGGCCCCATTTCCGCCGGGCGCCCCAGGTACATCACCAGTACCTGGTCGGCCACATGCCGCACCACCGCCAGGTTGTGCGAGATGAACACGTAGGCGGTGTTGAACTCCTTCTGCAGGTCCATGAACAGGTTCAGCACCTGCGCCTGGATCGACACGTCCAGCGCCGAGGTCGGCTCGTCCGCCACCAGCACCTTGGGTTGCAGCATCATGGCCCGCGCCAGGGCGATGCGCTGGCGCTGGCCACCGGAGAACATGTGCGGGTAGCGCTGGTAGTGCTCGGGCCGCAGGCCCACCTGCTGCATCATCGCCTGCACCTTCTCGCGGCGTTCGGCCCTGGACAGCCGGGTGTTGATCAGCAGCGGCTCGGCCAGTTGGTCACCGACCTTCTGGCGCGGGTTGAGCGAGGCATAGGGGCTCTGGAACACCATCTGCACATCGCGGCGCAGTTGCCGGCGCTGCTGCTTGCTGGCACCGGCCACCTCCTGCCCGGCGATCTGCAACGAGCCCGACGACGGTTCCTCGATCAGGGTCAGGGCGCGGGCCAGGGTCGACTTGCCGCAGCCGGATTCGCCGACCACGGCCAGGGTCTTGCCGGCCTCCAGTTCGAACGACACCCCATTGAGGGCGCGTACCAGGGCATGGCCCTTGAACAGGCCCAGGGACACTTCGTAATGACGGGTGAGGTCACGGGCGGTCAGTACGACGCTCATCACGCCACCTCCTGGTTGAGCGGGTAGAAGCAGCGGGCCAGGCTGTGGGCCTTGGGGTCCAGGCTCGGACGCTGCTGGCGGCAGTGGTCCTGCACGTAGGGGCAGCGCGGCGACAGCAGGCAGCCGTGGGGCCGGTCGTAGCGTCCGGGCACGATGCCGGGCAGGGTCGCCAGGCGCTCGGCGCCTTCGCTGTGCTCGGGGATCGCTGCCAGCAGGGCTTCGCTGTAGGGGTGCGCAGGCACCTCGAACAGCTCGGGCACCTGGCCGACTTCCACTGCCTGGCCGGCATACATCACGCACACGCGGCGGGCGGTTTCGGCCACCACGGCAAGGTCGTGGGTAATCAGGATCAGCGCCATGTCCTGCTCTTTCTGCAGGTTGAGCAGCAGCTCCATGATCTGCGCCTGAATGGTCACGTCCAGGGCCGTGGTGGGCTCGTCGGCGATCAGCAGCTTGGGTTCGCCGGCAATCGCCATGGCGATTGCCACGCGCTGGCTCATGCCGCCGGAGAGTTGGTGGGGGTAGGCATCCAGGCGGCTTTCCGGGGCCGGGATCTCGACCTTCTTCAGCAGCTCCAGCGCACGCTGGCGAGCCGCCTTGCCGCGCAGCCCCAGGTGCTGGCGCAGCACCTCCTCGATCTGGAAACCCACGGTGTAGCTGGGGTTGAGTGCGGTCATGGGGTCCTGGAAGACCATCGCCATGTCCTTGCCGACCACCTTGCGCCGCTGCCGGCCGCTCAGGGTGAGCATGTCGCTGCCGTTGAAGGTCAAGGCGTCGGCGGTGATGCGCCCGGGGGCGTCGATCAGGCCCATCAGCGCCATCATGGTCACCGACTTGCCCGAGCCGGACTCGCCGACAATCGCCAGCACCTCGCCCTTTTCCACGCTCAGGTCGAGGCCGTCGACCACCGGTACCGCCGAGGCGTCGCCGAAGCGCACGCTCAGGTTCTTGATGTGTAGAAGTGACATGGGCTTCTCCTCAGGCGGCATTCTTGAGTTTCGGGTCCAGCGCATCGCGCAGCCCGTCGCCCATCAGGTTGATTGCCAGCACGCTGAGCAGGATGGTCAGGCCCGGCAGGCTGACCACCCACCAGGCGCGTTCGATGTAGTCGCGGGCCGAGGCCAGCATGGTGCCCCACTCCGGGGTCGGCGGTTGCACGCCCAGGCCCAGGAAGCCCAGCGCGGCGGCATCGAGAATCGCCGAACTGAAACTCAGGGTGGCCTGCACGATCAGCGGCGCCATGCAGTTGGGCAGCACGGTGACGAACATCAGGCGCGGCAGGCGTGCCCCGGCCAGGCGTGCGGCGGTGACGTAGTCGCGGTTCAGCTCGCCCATCACCGCGGCGCGGGTCAGACGCACGTAGGCCGGCAGCGAGACGATGGCGATGGCGATCACGGTGTTGATCAGGCCAGGGCCCAGGATCGCCACGATGGCCACCGCCAGCAGCAGCGAGGGCAGCGCCAGCATCACGTCCATCAGGCGCATGATGGACGGGCCAAGCAGGCGTGGGAAAAAACCGGCCAGCAGGCCCAGCAGCACGCCCGGGATCAGCGAGATCATTACCGATGACAGGCCGATCAGCAGCGACAGGCGCGAACCCTGGATCAGCCGCGAGAGCAGGTCGCGGCCCAGCTCGTCGGTACCCAGCAGAAACTGCCACTGGCCGCCTTCGAGCCATACCGGCGGGGTCAGCAGGAAGTCGCGGTACTGCTCGCTGGGGTTGTGCGGCGCCACCCACGGGGCGAACAGCGCGCAGAACACGATCAGGCACATGAACAGCAGGCCGGCCACCGCGCCCTTGTTGCGCGAGAAGGCGTGCCAGAATTCCTTGTAGGGGGAGGGGTAGAGCAGGCTCTGGTCGAGCGGCGCGGCGTCGACGGCAGTGGTCTTTGCAAGCGGATTGGTCATGAGCGAAGGCCTCAGCGCTGATGTCGGATGCGTGGGTTGGCCAGGCCGTAGAGGATGTCCACGACGAAGTTGACCAGGATCACCAGGCAGGCAATCAACAGGATGCCGTTCTGTACCACGGGGTAGTCACGGGCGCCGATGGCTTCGATCAGCCATTTGCCGATGCCCGGCCAGGAAAAGATGGTTTCAGTAAGCACCGCGCCACCGAGCAACGTGCCGACCTGCAGGCCGACCACCGTAAGCACCGGGATCAGCGCGTTGCGCAGGCCGTGCACGAACACCACCCGTGCCGGCGACAGGCCCTTGGCCCGTGCGGTGCGGATGTAGTCCTCGCGCAGCACTTCGAGCATCGAGGAGCGGGTCATGCGTGCGATCACCGCCAGCGGGATGGTGCCGAGCACGATGGCCGGCAGGATCAGGTGCATCAACGCGTCCTTGAACGCGCCTTCCTCGTCGCTGAGCAGGGTGTCGATGAGCATGAAGCCGGTGGTCGGCTCGATGTCGTAGAGCAGGTCGATGCGCCCGGACACCGGCGTCCAGCCCAACCCGACCGAGAAGAACATGATCAGGATCAGGCCCCACCAGAAGATCGGCATCGAGTAGCCGGCCAGGGAGATGCCCATGACCCCGTGATCGAACAGCGAGCCGCGCTTGAGCGCGGCGATCACCCCGGCCAGCAGCCCGACGATGCCGGCGAACAGCAGCGCGGCCATGGCCAGTTCGAGGGTGGCGGGGAACAGCGCGAGAAACTCGTGCCACACGCTTTCGCGGGTACGCAGCGACTCGCCCAGGTCGCCCTGGGCCAGCTTGCCGACGTAGTCCAGGTACTGCTGCGCCAGCGGCTTGTTCAGGCCGAGCCGTTCCATGGCCTGGGCGTGCATCTCGGGGTCGACCCTGCGTTCGCCCATCATCACCTCCACCGGGTCACCGGGGATCAGGCGTATGAGCGCGAACGTGAGCAGGGTGATGCCGAAGAACGACGGGATCAACAGGCCCAGACGCCGTGCAATAAAACTAAACATCGTGTGGTGTACCTCATCAGCCTAAGGCATGCCTGCGAGCGCCCGGGGGCGGGCGCTGCAAGCGTTATCGTTCTACTTCACCCGCGTGGTGGCGAAGTTGTTGTTGGTCATCGGGTTGATGACGTAGCCCTCGACGTTCTCGCGCAGGGCGGTGAACACCTTCGGGTGGGCCATGTTGATCCACGGTTTGGCCTCATCGTACACCGCCAGTGCCTGGACATAGAGTGCGGCGCGTTGATCGGGGTCGGCGGTTTCGCGGGCGTGGTCGATCAGCACCTGGAATCGCGGGTTGCACCAGCGTGCGTAGTTTTCCCCATTCTTCGCTGCGGCGCAGCTGAGCAGCGGGGTCAGGAAGTTGTCCGGGTCGCCGTTGTCGCCCGCCCAGCCGGCCGACACCATGTCGGCTTCGCCGGCCTTGGCGCGGCGCAGCATCTCGGCCCATTCCATCACGCGGATGTCGACCTTCAGGCCGACCTGGGCGAGGTCGGCCTGAAGCATCTCGGCGCTCAGGCGCGGGTTGGGGTTGGTGGGCCCGCCGCCGTTGCGGGTGAACAGGGTGAGCACGGTGCCTTCGGGTACGCCGGCCTCCTTGAGCAGCGCGCGGGCCTGGTCCAGGTCGCGGGGCGGGTTGCGGTTCTGGCTGTTGTAGCCCATCAGGGTCGGCGGGTAGGGGTTCACCGCCAGCAGGGCGTTGCCCTTGCCGAACAGTTGCTCGACATGGTGTTCGCGATCGAAGGCCAGGTTGATGGCGCGCCGTACGCGCACGTCGCTCAGGTACCTGTGCTCGGTGTTGAGCGAGATGTAGCCGGTGGTCAGGGCCTCCATTTCGGCCACCTTCAGGCGCGCGTCGGCCTTGATGCCGGGTATGTCGTCGGGCTTGGGGTACAGCGCCACCTGGCATTCGTTGGCGCGCAGCTTCTGCAGGCGCACGTTGTTGTCGGGGGTGATGGCGAAGATCAGCGCATCGCTCGGCGGCTTGCCGCGAAAGTAGTCCGGGTTGGGCCTGTAGCGCACCTGCGCGTCCTTGTTGTAGCGCTGGAAGATGAACGGGCCGGTGCCGACCGGCTTGCTGTTGAGTTCGGCGGTGGTGCCGGCCTTGAGCAACTGGTCGGCGTATTCGGCGGAATAGATCGAGGTGAAGGCCATGGCCAGGTCGCGCAGAAACGGCGCCTCGGGGCGGGTCAGGTGAAACGCCACGGTGTGCGGGTCGAGCTTTTCCACCGACTTGAGCAGGTGCTGGAAACCCATGCTCTCGAAATAGGGGAAGCCGATGCTGGTCTTGTCGTGCCAGGGGTGGGCGGGGTCGAGCTGGCGCTGGAAGCTCCACAGCACGTCGTCGGCGTTCAGGTCGCGGGTGGGGGTGAAGTAGTCGGTGGTGTGGAACCTGACCCCGCTGCGCAGGTGAAAGGTGTAGGTCAGGCCGTCGGGGCTGACCTCCCAGCGTTCGGCCAGGGCCGGCTGCACCTCGGTGGTGCCGGGCTTGAAGTCCACCAGGCGGTTGAACAGGGTTTCTGCGGCGGCATCGGCGGTGACGGCCGTGGTGTACTGCACGATGTCGAAGCCCTCGGGGCTGGCCTCGGTGCACACCACCAGGGGCTTGGCCATCAGCGGGGCTGCGGCGCTCAACAGGATGGCTGCAAGGGCAGCCTGTAGGGTTGACTGTTTCATGACACTTCCCTGCATTCGATTAAACCAGCGTAGCCATCGCGGCCGATTCGGCGAATCGGCCGCGACCTGCCGCCCTAGAGGATGTTGAACGGAATGGTTGTGACCACGCGCACCTCGTTCAGGCTCCCGTCACCCTGCAATTTGCTGGCGCGGTGGGTGGTGTAGGTGGCACGCACGGTGGTGTCCTTGAACGCGCCGCCTTGTACGGCATAGCTGGTGCCGATGCCCCATTCGTCGTGGTGCTCGCCGTCGAGGTTCTTCACGTCGTAGCCACCGCCCTTGTAATGGGTGCCGTCGATGCCCCAGCCGCGGGCGTTGTACAGGTTGAACTTGAGGCCGGGTACGCCGAAGGGGGCCATGTTCAGCACGTAGCCGATCTGCAGTGATTTCTCGTTGGGGCCGTTGAAATCCGACAGCAGCGAGTTGGCCAGGAAGATCGCGTTGGTGTCGTGCAGGTAGTCGAAGTACTCGTTGCCGTTGACCTGCTGGTAGGCGACCGACACGGTGTGCGCCTGGTGGGTCAGGGCCAGCGACAGGCTGAAGGTGTCGTTGTCGATGGCGCCCAGCTTGCTCTGGCCGGCGTCGCGGGTCTTGTAGTAGTTGAGCCCGGTGTTCAGGCCCAGCACCGCGTTGTCGCCCAGCAGGTGGTTGGCGCCGAAGTAGTACTGGTTCCACAGGTCCTCGACCTTGGACACGTAGAGGCTGGTGCTCAGGCTCTGCAGCGGCTGGTAGTTGACCCCGGCCATGCTGACCCGGTCGGTGAACTGGCGGGAATCGCCATACTCGGAGCGAAACTTGCTCTGGCCCTGCTCGGTACGCATCGACACGCGGTCGAAGGTGCCCAGGTCGAAGCTCAGGTTGTCGAACTCGGCGCTGTGCAGGCTCACGCCCTGGAAGCTGGAGGGCAGTGCGCGGTTGCCGATGTAGGCGATCACCGGGGTGTCGATGGACTGGCGGCCGGCGGTGAGGGTGGTGTTGGACACCCGGGCCTTGAGGTTGGCCAGGCCGACCTTGCTCCACTGGTCGAGCATCTCGCCGTCGCCGTGGGTGAGGGTGCGGTTGTTCGGCCCGGCCACGCTGGCGCGACCGCGCTGCAGGGCCACCGCGTTGTACAGCGCCACTTCGGTGCTCAGGCCCACGGTGCCCTCGGTGAAGCCGGAGGTGTAGTTGAGGAGGGTGCCCTGGACCCAGTTGTCGCGGCTGCTGGTGGGGTGGCGGCTGCCGTCGCGCTTGCTGTAGGACCACAGTGGCCCGCGGGTGGCGTGCTCGTGGGCGTACCAGTTGCGGGTCGAGCCGGACAGGCGCTGGCCGTCGAGAAAGCCGCTGGCCTGGGCCTGGTCGGAGGTGGTGCGCAGGGTAAGCGCAACGAAATCCTGGCTGACGGGCTCGGCCTGGGCCAGCGCGCTCAGGCCGCCAAGGGCCAGGCAAAGTGCTGCGTGTCGGGTAGGTCTCAAGGTGATGCTCCTTTGCATGTTTTTATTAGCCGCCGGGCCTCGTGAGCCCGGCGGGTGCGGCGGTGAACCTTGGGAGGGGGCGGGCAGAGGTCAGTCGACGCTGACGCCCGAAAAACTGTTGCGCCCGAACGGGCTGACCTTGAAGTCCTGTACCCGGACGCTCAGCGGTTGGTGCACGGTGGAGTGGGCGACCGGGGTGATCGGCACCTGCTGCTTCATGCGCTGCTGGGCCTGCTGGTACAGCGCGGTGCGCGCGGCGGGGTCGGTGATGCGCTTGGCCTGCTGCACCAGGGCGTCGTATTCGGGGTCGCACCACATCGACACGTTGTTGCTGCCGATGGCACCGCAGCTGTAGAGGGTGCCCATCCAGTTGTCGGGGTCGCCGTTGTCACCGGTCCAGCCCAGCAGCATCACGTCGTGCTCGCCGTTCTTGGTGCGCTTGATGTACTCGCCCCATTCGTAGCTGACGATCTTCACGTCCAGGCCGACCTTGCCCCAGTCGGCCTGGAGCATCTCGGCCATCAGCTTGGCGTTGGGGTTGTAGGGGCGTTGCACCGGCATGGCCCACAGGGTGATGGGCGTGCCGGGCTTGACCCCGGCGGCCGCCAGCAGGGCGCGGGCCTTGTCGGGGTCGTAGCCGGCATCGCGGATGCTCGGGTCGTAGGACCACTGGGTGGGCGGCATGAAGTTCACGGCCAGTTGGCCGGCATCCTGGTACACCGCCTTGACGATGGCCGCCTTGTTCACCGCCATGTCCATGGCCTGGCGCACCTGCAGTTGGTCGAACGGCGGGTGCTGCACGTTGTAGGCGATGTAGCCCAGGTTGAAGCCGGGCTGGTCGAGCATGTTGATCTTCGGGTCGGCGGCCAGGGCCTTGAGGTCGGCGGGGCGCGGGTTGACGGTGACCTGGCATTCCCCCTTGCGCAGCTTCTGCACCCGCACCGAGGCGTCGGTGTTGATCGAGAAGATCAGCTGGTCGAGCCTGACCTGCTGCGGGTCCCAGTAGTCGGGGTTGGCCCGGTAGCGGATCTGCGCATCCTTCTGGTAGCGCTGGAACACGAAGGGGCCGGTGCCGATCGGCTTCTGGTCGAAGTCGCTGAGGCGCCCGCTGGCCATCAGCTGGGTGGCGTATTCGGCCGAGACGATCGAGGCAAAGCCCATGGCCAGGTTCTGGATGAAGGCGGCGTCGACGCTGTTGAGGGTGAAGACCACCGTGTAGGGGTCGCGCTTTTCGACCCGGGCGATGTTCTTGTCCAGGTCCATGCTGACGAAGTAGGGGAACTCGGCCGGGTAGGCCACGCGAAACGGGTGCTGCGGGTCGAGCATGCGCTGGAAGGTGAGCAGCACGTCGTCGGCGTTGAAGTCGCGGGTGGGGGTGAAGTCCTTGTTGGCGTGGAACTTCACGCCCTGGCGCAGGCGGAAGGTATAGGTCAGGCCGTCATCGGAAACGTCCCAGCCGGTCGCCAGCGAGGGGATGACGCGGGTGGCGCCGCGTTCGAATTCCACCAGGCCGTTGTACAGCGGCTCGGCGGCGTCGTTTTCGATGGAGGTGGTGTACTGGGCGATATCGAAGCCGCCCGGGCTGCCCTCGGAGCAGAACACCAGGTTGCCCTTGGCCAGGGCTGTCGGGCCATAGGCCAGTGCCCCCAGGCCCAGCAGTGCGGCGAAAACCGGAGAAATACGCATGCGGTCCCATTCCTTTTTTGTTGTACGAGGCGTGGGGGGCGCGGCGACAGCAGGGTGCCAGCACCACCACGCGCTCCACGGTAGGGACGCGGGCGGCGGGCGTGCAGGTAAGGAAGTGGGTGTGAGGCGTGGGAAAAATCTTGGTGTGGTGTCGTAATTTTCAAGCAGGTATCAGTGCCCCGCGTGCACCGATGAGCTCGGCGCCCGCAGGGACAGGCTAAACATCGCGTTGCGTGTCTATTGGCTGACGCTTACGCCGTAGAAGGCATTCAGGCCGAAGGGGCTGATCTTGAAGTCCTGCACGGTCTTGCGCATCGGCTGGTACACCGTGGAATGGGCGATCGGGGTGATCGGCACCTGCGCCTTGATGATGTGCTGCGCCTGCTTGTACAGCTCGGTGCGTCGGGCCTGGTCGGGGGTGGCCTTGGCCTGCTTGATCAGCGCGTCGTAGGCGGGGTCGCACCATTTGGAGAAGTTGTTGCCGTTCACCGCGTCGCAGCCGTAGAGGGTGCCCAGCCAGTTGTCCGGGTCGCCGTTGTCGCCGCTCCAGCCGATCAGCATGGCGCCGTTCTCACCGGCCTTGGCGCGCTTCATGTATTCGCCCCACTCGTAGCTGACGATGCTGGCCTTGATGCCGATCTTCGCCCAGTCGGCCTGGATCATCTCGGCCATTAGCCGGGCGTTGGGGTTGTAGGGGCGTTGCACCGGCATGGCCCACAGGGTGATCTCGGTGCCCTCCCTGACCCCGGCCTCGTGCACCAGCGCCTTGGCTTTGGCCGGGTCGTAGGGCACGTCCTTGATGGTGTCGTCGTAGCTCCACTGGGTGGGCGGCATGGCATTGACTGCCAGTTGCCCCGCGCCCTGGTACACCGCGTCGATGATCTGCTGCTTGTTCACCGCCATGTCCAGGGCCTGGCGCACTTTGAGCTGGGCCATGGGGTTGGGCGCGGTGGTGCCCTTGATCGGGTCGGTCACGTTGTAGGCGATGTAGCCCAGGTTGAAGCCGGCCTGGTGCGGCAGGTTCAGGTTGGGGTCCGCTCCCAGCGACTTGAGGTCGGCCGGGCGCGGGAACAGGGTGATCTGGCATTCGTTCTTCTTGAGTTTCTGCATGCGCACCGACGGGTCGGTGGTGATGGCGAAGATCAGGTTGTCGATCTTCACGTCCTGCGGTTGCCAGTAGGCCTTGTTGCCCTTGAAGCGGATCTGCGCGTCTTTCTGGTACTTGGCGAACACGAAGGGGCCGGTGCCGATCGGCTTCTGGTTGATGTCGGCAGGCTTGCCCTGCTTGAGCAGTTGCTCGGCGTATTCGGCGGACTGGATCGAGGCGAAGCTCATGGCCATGTTCTGGATGAACGCGGCGTCCACGCTGGCCAGGGTGAACCTGACCGTGTGTTCGTCGAGTTTTTCGAGCTTGACGATGTTCTTGTCCATGCCCATGTCGGTGAAGTAGGGGAACTCGGTGGGGTAGGCCTTGCGAAACGGCAGGTTCCTGTCGAGCATGCGGTTGAAGGTGAACAGCACGTCATCGGCGTTGAAGGGGCGGCTGGGCTTGAAGTAGTCGGTGCTGTGGAACTGCACGCCTTCGCGCAGGTGGAAGGTGTAGCTCAGGCCGTCGTCGCTGATGTCCCAGCGTGTGGCAAGCCCGGGGATCACCGCCGTACCGCCGCGTTCGAACTGGCTGAGGCGGTTGAAGACGGTCTCGGCCGAGGCGTCGAAGTCGGTACTGGTGGTGTACTGGCCCGGGTCGAAGCCCGCCGGGCTGCCCTCGGAGCAGAACACCAGGTTGCTGGCGGCATGGGCCAGCGGTGCGCCGGCCAGCAGGCCTGCGCCGAGCAGGTAGGGAAGGACCGCGTGTTTGAGCATTGTTGGCCTCATCGATGTCATTGGTGCGCCGGGCGGCCAGTGGGGCCGCTCGGCGGGCAGGGAGGCTGGCCTGTTGACCAGCGCGACCCTCAAACCATAGCTGACAGCGATGCAGGCGTTGCCCGCAGGTGAATCAGGGCATCAGCACTTCGATGGTGCCGTCTGCGCTGAGGCTGACCTGGCTGGTACCGGCTTCGATTTCCGGGCTTGGCGCGGCTTCGGCGTCCATGCTGGCCTTCATCATCATGGCGCCGCGGGCGTAGGGGTGCGGGTAGCCGCTGCTGTTGAGGTTCAGGTTGACCACCTTGTAGCCCTTGCCGCCGAGGGCTTCGGTGGTCAGCTGGGCGCGGGCCTTGAAGGCGTCGATGGCATCCTTGAGCAGGGCGTCTTCGCTGCTCTTGCGGGTGGCCGGGGCGATGGCGAAATCCATCCCGCCCATCTTCAGGTCCTGCAGCAGCTCGCCGGTGAGCTTGGACAGCGCCGGGAAGTTCGCGCTTTCCAGGCGCAGCTCGGCACGTTCGCGCCAGCCGGTGATCTTCTGGTTCTTGTTGTCGTAGATCGGGTAGCTGTTGCGGCTGTCCTGGCTGAGCTTGACGTCCTTGACCGCACGGGCCTTTTCCAGCGCCTTGTTCATGCTGGTGGTGATCTCGTTGGCCAGCTTGGCCGGGTCGGTGTTCTGCGCCTCGGTGTACAGGGTCACGACCATCAGGTCGCGGGCGACTTCCTTGCTGGCTTCGGCGCGCAGTGAAACCTGGTTGTAGCGAGGCTCGTCGGCCAGTGCCGCAAAGCTGGCAAACAGGCCGGTCGCGAGGACGAGGGTGGTACTGGCGCGAGACACAGTGTGCATGGGCAACTCCTTGAAATTGAGGCGTGGCGGCGGTCGATCCCGACCACGCAGACCCCATCAGACTCGCACAAACCGACGAGGTTCAAAAAGCCATCATCGATGCCGGTGTGCCTGTGGCGCTTTGCCGCATTGCTGCAGCGCGGGGTGCAGCTTGGGTATACTCGCCACGATTCACCTGGAGCACTCATCAGGAGAGCTCATGCTCGCCCCCGTACTCATGCTGTCTGCCACACGTCAGAACCTCTGGCGCCTGACCTTCATCCGCACCCTGGTGCTGGCCGCCCAGGCCGGTTCGGTGGCGGTCGCCTACTGGACCGAACTGCTGCCACTGCCGTGGCTGGCGCTGAGCATCACCCTGGGGTTCTCCATGGTGCTGTGCGTGCTCACGGCCATCCGGCTGCGCACCTCGCTGCCGGTCACCGAGCTGGAGTATGCGGTGCAGCTGGCCTGCGACCTGCTGATCCACAGTGCGCTGCTGTATTTTTCCGGGGGCTCGACCAACCCCTTCGTGTCCTATTACCTGGTGCCCCTGGCGATTGCCGCGGTGACGCTGCCATGGCTGTATTCGCTGATTCTGTCGGGCATTGCGCTGGTGGCCTACACCCTGCTGCTGGTGCAGTACTTCCCGCTCGAAACCTTCCCCATGGCCCGCGAGAAGATGCAGATCTACGGCATGTGGCTGAGTTTTGCCCTGGCCGCCGGGGTGATCAC
This sequence comes from Pseudomonas palmensis, assembly GCF_049942755.1. Lineage (NCBI taxonomy): Bacteria > Pseudomonadati > Pseudomonadota > Gammaproteobacteria > Pseudomonadales > Pseudomonadaceae > Pseudomonas > Pseudomonas palmensis. The sequence continues at coordinate 1,114,303 of NZ_CP187958.1, read as the reverse complement.
CTTCTTTGCCGCCAAGATGGCCGAAGAGCTGCGTCGCCAGCAGCAGTTCCAGGCCCAGCGCCGCGAGGAAGGCCTGCGCGACCAGCAACTGCTGGCCGTGGCCACCCAGGCCGCCGGTGCCGCCCATGAGCTGGGCACGCCGCTGGCGACCATGAGCGTGCTGATCAACGAGATGCGCCAGGACCACACCGACCCGCTGCTGCAGGAAGACCTGGAGACGCTGCAGGAGCAGGTCAAGCAGTGCAAGCACACCTTGCAGAACCTGGTGCGCGCCGCCGAGGCCAACCGGCGCATGGCGGTGCAGGAGCAGGAGGCGAGCTTCTGGCTGGACGAGGCGCTCAACCGCTGGCACCTGATGCGCCCCGAGGCCAGCTATCGCTTCCAGCGCCTGGGCCAGGGTACGGTGCCGCGCCTGGCGCCGCCGCCGGACCTGACCCAGGCCCTGCTGAACCTGTTGAACAATGCAGCCGATGCCTGCCCCAATGACCTGGAGGTGTACCTGGACTGGGACGCCGAGGACATCGTGATCAGCATTCGCGACCATGGCCCCGGCGTGCCGGTGGCGATCGCCGAGCAGATCGGCAAACCCTTCTTTACCACCAAGGGCAAGGGCTTCGGCCTGGGCCTGTTCTTGAGCAAGGCCAGCGTGACCCGTGCTGGCGGCTCGGTAAAACTCTATAGTCATGAGGAAGGCGGTACGCTCACCGAGCTGCGCCTGCCGCGTGACGCGCGAGGAGACGTGTGATGAGTGATGAAATTCAGGCTGAAGGCGAAGAGCTGCCGCACCTGCTGCTGGTGGATGACGACGCCACGTTTACCCGGGTGATGGCCCGGGCCATGAGCCGGCGCGGGTTTCGCGTGAGCACGGCGGGTTCTGCCGAAGAGGGCCTGCAGATTGCCCAGCAGGACGTGCCGGACTACGCCACGCTGGACCTGAAGATGGAGGGCGACTCCGGGCTGGTGCTGCTGCCCAAGCTGCTGGAGCTGGACCCGGAGATGCGCGTGGTGATCCTCACCGGCTATTCGAGCATTGCCACCGCGGTGGAGGCGATCAAGCGCGGCGCCTGCAATTACCTGTGCAAGCCGGCCGATGCCGACGACGTGCTGGCGGCGCTGGCGTCCGAGCACGCCGACCTGGACACGCTGGTACCGGAAAACCCGATGTCGGTGGACCGCCTGCAGTGGGAGCACATCCAGCGTGTGCTGACCGAGCATGAGGGCAATATCTCGGCCACGGCGCGGGCGCTGGGCATGCACCGGCGTACCCTGCAGCGCAAATTGCAGAAGCGCCCGGTTCGGCGCTGAACCTCAGGGCCTCTTCGCCGGCAAGGCCGGCGAAGAGGCTGCATGGCAGCCCCAAGGTTGACGTATGATTAGCTCCCTAACGACGCCGACGGGACCACCTGCATGCTCGCCCTTTTTCTCCAGACCCTGAACATCACCGCGCCGGTGTTCGCGATGATGTTCATGGGCGTGCTGCTGCGCCGCATCAACGCCATCAACGACAGCTTCATCCAGACCGCCTCGGCCCTGGTGTTCAACGTGAGCATGCCGGCGCTGCTGTTTCTGGGCATCTACCACGCCGATCTCGAGGCGGCGGTCCAACCCTCGCTACTGCTCTACTTCACCGTCGCCACCCTGGGCAGCTTCGGCCTGGCCTGGCTGATCGCGATCTGGCGCTGCCCCCGTGAAGATCGCGGCATCTACGCCCAGGGCGGCTTTCGCGGCAACAATGCGGTCATCGGCCTGGCGCTGGCCGGGAGCATGTACGGCGATCATGGCATCTCCATCGGCGCGGTGCTGGCCGGGCTGGTGATCCTGCTCTACAACTCGCTGTCGGCCGTGGTGCTGGCGGTGTACAGCCCGACCATCAAGTCCGACCCCTGGAGCATCCTCAAGAGCATCCTGCGCAACCCGCTGATCATCAGTGTGCTGGTGGCCGGCGTGCTGGCGTATGCCAAGGTGGGGCTGCCCAACTGGCTGCTGACCTCCGGTGACTATCTGGCGCAGATGACCCTGCCGCTGGCGCTGATCTGCATCGGCGGCACGCTGTCGATGGCCTCGTTGCACGCCAGCGGGCGCATGGCGCTGAGTGCCAGCCTGGTAAAGATGGTGTGGCTGCCGCTGCTGGCCACCTTCGGTGCCTGGTTGTGCGGCTTTCGCGGCGCGGAGCTGGGGGTGCTGTTCCTGTACATCGCCAGCCCCACCGCCGCGTCCAGCTACGTGATGGCGCGCGCGGCCAACGGCAATCACCAGCTGGCCGCCTCGATCATCGTGATTACCACGCTGATGGCCGCAGTTACGACGAATATCGGCATATTTATCTTGCAGTGGGGCGGCTGGATCTAGATCCTGTCGCCCACACTCAAAATAACGGCCTCCCTGCCTGAGGACACTTCATGCAAGACCAGATCACGCCCGAGCGTTTGCATCGCGGCCTGAAGAACCGTCACATCCAGTTGATCGCGCTGGGCGGCGCCATCGGCACCGGGTTGTTCCTGGGCATCGCCCAGACCATCCAGATGGCAGGCCCTGCCGTGCTGCTGGGCTACGCCATCGCCGGCCTGATGGCCTTTTTCATCATGCGCCAGCTGGGTGAGATGGTGGTCGAGGAACCGGTGGCGGGCAGCTTCAGCCACTTTGCGCACCGCTACTGGAACGAGTTCGCCGGCTTCGTCTCGGGCTGGAACTACTGGGTGGTCTATGTGCTGGTGGGCATGGCCGAGCTGACGGCGGTGGGTATCTACGTGCAGTACTGGTGGCCGGACTTCCCCACCTGGGCCACTGCAGCGATCTTCTTCGTGGCGATCAACCTGATCAACCTCACCCAGGTCAAGGTGTACGGCGAGCTGGAATTCTGGTTCGCGCTGGTCAAGGTGATCGCCATCGTCAGCATGATCGGCTTCGGCGCCTGGCTGCTGGCCAGCGGCAGCGGCGGGCCGGATGCCAGCGTGGCCAACCTGTGGCAGTACGGCGGGTTCTTCCCCAATGGCATCACCGGGCTGGTGATGGCGATGGCGGTGATCATGTTCTCCTTCGGCGGGCTGGAGCTGGTCGGCATCACCGCGGCCGAGGCGGACAACCCGCGCTACAGCATTCCACGCGCGACCAACCAGGTGGTGTACCGCATCCTGATCTTCTACATCGGCGCACTGGCGGTGCTGCTGTCGCTGTACCCCTGGCAGAAGGTGGTGCAGGGCGGCAGCCCGTTCGTGATGATCTTCCACAACCTGGACAGCAACCTGGTGGCCACCATTCTCAACGTGGTGGTGCTGACTGCCGCGCTGTCGGTGTACAACAGCTGCGTTTACTGCAACAGCCGCATGCTGTTCGGCCTGGCCAGCCAGGGTGATGCGCCGCGGGCACTGCTCAAGATCAACCGTCGTGGCGTGCCGCTGGCGGCGCTGGGCGTATCGGCGGTGGCCACCGGCCTGTGCGTGCTGATCAATTACCTGATGCCGGGCGAAGCCTTCGGCCTGCTGATGGCGCTGGCGGTGTCGGCACTGGTGATCAACTGGGCGAGCATCAGCATCACCCACCTGAAGTTTCGCAAGGCCAAGATCGCTGCCGGCGAGTCGACCTTCTACAAGAGCTGGGGGCACCCGGTGACCAATTACCTGTGCCTGGCGTTCATCGTGCTGATTCTGGTGGTGATGTACCTGACCCCGCCGATCCGCATCTCGGTACTGCTGATTCCGGCCTGGATCGCCACCCTGGGCGTGGCGTTCTGGCTCAAGAAGAAGGGGCAGAAGGCCGCCGCCGTCGCCGGCTGACGGCCCTGCGGGGTGATCGGTCAGCCCTGCTGGTAGCTGTCGATCACTTCCTGGGCGGCGCGAAACGCATCGATCGCCGCCGGTACGCCGGCGTACACGGCGCAATGCAGCAACGCCTCGCGAATCTCTTCCACCGTACAGCCGTTGTTCAGGGCGCCACGCACGTGGCCCTTGAGCTCCTGCGGGCACTTGAGCGCGGTCAGCGCCGCCAGGGTGATCAGGCTGCGGGTTTTCAGCGGCAGGCCCTCGCGGCTCCACACGCTGCCCCAGGCGTGCTCGTTGACGAACGCCTGCAGCGGCTCGGTGAACTCGGTGGCATTGCCCAGTGCACGGTCCACGAATGCATCGCCCATGACCTGGCGGCGAACCTGTTCGCCGGTTTTGTTGCTCTCGCCCATGTTGTTTTCCTTAGTGTTGGCGGCGCCAGGCGCGCACGGTGGTGTACAACAGCACCACCGCCAGCGTCGGCAGGACATAAAGCAGCATCAGCTGCTCCAGACGGTTGGCCAGCGGCATGCCGGTGGTGAAGGCCACCACGTGCAGACCATAGGCCAGGTAAAGACACAGGAACACCAGACCTTCGGCGCGGGTGACGCGGTAGCCGGAATAGAACACCGGCAGGGTCAGCACGGCCACGCCGAGCATCACCGGCAGGTCGAAGGCCAGCGCGTTGGGCGAGATCGACAGCGGCACCGGGGCCACCAGCGCGGTCAGCCCGAGCACCGCCAGCAGGTTGAACAGGTTGCTGCCGATCACGTTGCCCACGGCGATTTCACGCTCGCCGCGCAAGGCGGCGATCAGCGAGGTGGCCAGCTCCGGCAGCGAGGTGCATACCGCCACCACGGTCAGGCCGATCACCCGCTCCGACAGGCCCAGGTCGACGGCCACTTCCACTGCTGCCTCCAGCAACAGGTGCCCGGCCAGGCTCAGCAGGCCCAGGCCGGTGAGCATCAGTGCCAGGGTGCCGAACCAGAAGCCGACGCCACGCTGCGGTCGCGGGCCGGGGGCGGGGTAGGTGCGTGCGTGGTGGCGTGACTGGTGCCACAGGATGGCCAGGTAGGCAACCAGCCCGAGCAGCAGCAGGGCGCCTTCGAGGCGGCCGATGCGCTCGTCCAGGGCCAGCAGGTACACCAGCAGGCTGGCGCCGATCATCAGGGGGATATCCAGGCGTACCAGTTGCCGCGAAACGCGCAGGGGGATGATCAGGGCGGCCAGGCCCAGGGTGACCAGCACGTTGAAGATGTTACTGCCGATCACGCTGCCCACCGCCACGTCGGGTGCGCCGGTGTAGGCCGCCTGCAGGCTCACGGTCAGTTGCGGGGCGCTGCTGCCGAAGGCCACCAGGCTCAGGCCGATGATCAGCGGACGCACCTGCAGGCTGGCGGCCAGGCGCAGGGCGGCGCGCACCAGCAGTTCGGCGCCGGTGATCAGCAGCAGCAGGCCCAGGGCCAGTTGCAGCAGGCTGAAGGTGGGTAAAGCGGCCAGGTCGAAAATGGTCGTGCTCCGAAGCAGGGTCAGTTGCTGAGACTTTGTACCCGTACCCGCGCGGTTCCGCTACGGAGCATGCCCAGTTGGTCGGCGGCGGCGCGTGACAGGTCGATGAGTCGACCCCGGGTATGCGGGCCGCGGTCGTTGATGCGTACCACGACGCGGCGGTCGTTGGCGAGGTTGGTGACCTGCACGCGGGTGCCGAAGGGCAGGCTGCGATGGGCGGCGGTCAGGCCGTGCTGGTCGAAGGGTTCGCCACTGGCGGTGCGTTTGCCGTGATGGCGGGAACCGTAATAGGAGGCAGTGCCGGTCTGGTCGTAACCGCGGGGGTCGAGGGTGTGGCTGGCACAGCCGGCGAGCAGGGTGAAAAGCGCGAGCAGTGCGCTGAGGGGACGCCACATGTATCCGGTTACTCCGTGGTGTGGCCTTCGCCGGCAACGCCGGCTCCTGCAGGGATTGGTGCGTCCTTGTAGGAGCCGGCGTTGCCGGCGAATGCAGGCGACGCGGTTCAGCCTTCGAGCTTGCTCTTGAGCAATTGGTTCACCTGTTGCGGGTTGGCCTTGCCCTTGGACGCCTTCATCGCCTGGCCGACGAAGAAGCCGAACATCTTGCCGCGCTTGGCTTCGTCCGCCGCGCGGTACTGCTCGACCTGCTCGGCGTTGGCCGCCAGCACTTCGTCCAGTACCTTCTCGATCGCGCCGGTGTCGGTCACCTGTTTCAGGCCTTCTGCCTCGATGATCTGGTCGGCATCGCCTTCACCGGCGGCCATCTTCTCGAACACCACCTTGGCGATCTTGCCGCTGATGGTGTTGTCCAGAATGCGCTGCAGCATGCCGCCCAGTTGCGCGGCGCTGACCGGCGCCTGGTCGATCTCCAGGCCCAGCTTGTTCAGCAGGCTGCCCAGCTCGACCATGACCCAGTTGGCCGCCAGCTTGGCATCGCCGCACACACCGACCACCTGCTCGAAGTAGTCGGCCTGCTCGCGGCTGGAGGCCAGCACGTTGGCGTCGTAGGCCGACAGGCCGAACTGGCTCTGGAAGCGCTCGCGCTTCTGCGGCGGCAGTTCGGGCAGGGTGGCGCGGATGGCGTCGAGGAACGCCGGCTCGATGACCACCGGCAGCAGGTCCGGGTCGGGGAAGTAACGGTAGTCGTTGGCCTCCTCCTTGCTGCGCATGGAGCGGGTCTCGTCCTTGTTCGGGTCGTACAGGCGGGTTTCCTGGATCACCCGGCCGCCATCCTCGATCAGTTCGATCTGGCGCTGCACCTCGGTGTTGATCGCCTTCTCGATGAAGCGGAACGAGTTGACGTTCTTGATCTCGCAGCGGGTGCCGAACTCGACCTGGCCCTTGGGCCGGATCGACACGTTGCAGTCGCAGCGCAGCGAGCCCTCGGCCATGTTGCCGTCGCAGATGCCCAGGTAGCGCACCAGTGCGTGGATCGCCTTGACGTAGGCCACGGCTTCCTTGGCGCTGCGCATTTCCGGCTCGGAGACGATTTCCAGCAGCGGCGTGCCGGCGCGGTTCAGGTCGATGCCGGTGGCGCCGCTGAAGTCTTCGTGCAGGCTCTTGCCGGCGTCTTCCTCCAGGTGTGCGCGGGTGATGCCGATGCGCTTGACGGTGCCGTCTTCAAGGGCGATGTCCAGGTAGCCCTTGCCGACGATCGGCAGCTCCATCTGGCTGATCTGGTAGCCCTTGGGCAGGTCGGGGTAGAAGTAGTTCTTGCGCGCGAACACGTTGTGCTCGCCGATTTCGGCATCGATCGCCAGGCCGAACATGCAGGCCATGCGCACGGCTTCTTCGTTGAGCACCGGCAGCACGCCGGGCATGCCCAGGTCGATCAGGCTGGCCTGGGTGTTCGGCTCGGAGCCGAACGTGGTGGCGCTGCCGGAGAAAATCTTCGACTGGGTGGCGAGCTGGGTATGAATTTCCAGCCCGATCACAACTTCCCATTGCATGTGTCTGTCCCTCAGAAGCCGGTAGGTGCGCGGGTGTGCCAATCAGTCACTTGCTGATAGCGGTGCGCGACGTTGAGCAGGCGGCCTTCCTGGAAATACGGGGCCAGCAGTTGCACGCCGACCGGCAGGCCGTTGACAAAACCGGCCGGCATCGACAGGCCTGGCAGGCCGGCGAGGTTGGCGGTGATGGTGTAGACGTCTTCCAGGTAGGCGGCGACCGGGTCGCTGTTCTTGGCGCCAAGCTTCCAGGCCGGGTTGGGCGTGGTCGGGCCGAGAATCACGTCGACCTCTTCGAAGGCGGCCATGAAGTCGTTCTTGATCAGGCGGCGGATCTTCTGCGCCTGCAGGTAGTAGGCATCGTAGTAGCCGGCCGACAGCGCGTAGGCGCCGACCATGATGCGCCGCTGCACCTCGGGGCCGAAGCCTTCACCGCGCGAACGCTTGTACAGGTCGGTGAGGTCCTTGGGGTCTTCGCAGCGGTAGCCGAAGCGCACGCCGTCGAAACGCGAGAGGTTGGACGAGGCTTCGGCCGGGGCGATGACGTAGTACGCAGGGATCGCGTGCTGCATGTTCGGCAGGCTGATCTGCTTGACCACCGCGCCGAGCTTTTCCAGCTCCTTGACGCTGGCCTGGATCAGGTCGGCGATGCGCGGGTCCAGGCCGGCACCGAAGTACTCCTTCGGCAGGCCGATGCGCAGGCCCTGCAGCGAGGCGTTGAGCGGGGCGCTGTAGTCGGGCACCGGTTCGTCGATGCTGGTGGAGTCCTTGGCGTCGAAACCGGCCATGGCCTGCAGCAGCAGCGCGCAGTCTTCGGCGGTACGCGCCAGCGGGCCACCCTGGTCGAGGCTGGAGGCGTAGGCAATCATGCCCCAGCGCGACACGCGACCGTAGGTCGGCTTGAGGCCGGTGAGGTTGGTCAGCGCCGCCGGCTGGCGGATCGAACCGCCGGTGTCGGTGCCGGTGGTGGCCGGCAGCAGGCGCGCGGCCACGGCAGCGGCCGAACCGCCGGACGAACCGCCCGGCACGTGTTCGAGGTTCCACGGGTTCTTCACCGCGCCGTAGTGGCTGGATTCGTTGGCCGAACCCATGGCGAACTCGTCCATGTTGGTCTTGCCCAGGGTGACCATGCCGGCCTCGGCCAGCTTGCTGACCACGGTGGCGTCATACGGCGAGACGAAGTTGTCGAGCATCTTCGAGCCGCAGCTGGTGCGCACGCCCTGGGTGCAGAACAGGTCCTTGTGGGCGATGGGGGCGCCCAGCAGGGCGCCGGTTTCACCGCCAGCACGGCGGGCGTCGGCGGCACGCGCCTGGTCCAGGGCCAGGTCTTCGGTGACGCTGATGAAACTGTTGATTTGCGGGTCGAGCTGCTGGATGCGCGCCAGCAGCGTGCGGGTCAGCTCTTCGGCAGAAAAGGCTTTGTCGGCGAGTCCGCGGGCGATCTCGGCCAGGGTCAGTTGATGCATGGCAGGCTCTATTCCCTTACTCGATGACTTTAGGAACCAGGTACAGGCCGCTTTCGGTCGCCGGGGCGATGGCCTGGTAGCTGTCTCTCTGGTTACTTTCTGTTACCACGTCGGCACGCAGGCGCTGACGGGCTTCAAGGGGGTGGGCCAGTGGCTCGATGCCAGTGGTGTCGACCGCTTGCATCTGGTCGACCAAACCCAGAATACTGTTCAAGGCATCGGTAGTGCGCGGAAGATCGGCTTCATTGAGGCCCAGGCGGGCCAGGTGAGCGATCTTTTCCACGTCGCAGCGTTCAAGCGCCATGGGGATCTCCAGGGGAAAACAAAAAACGGAATTGGTCCGCGAATGAGGAACATGCTGGCAGATTTACGGTCATAAGGCCGCGATTGTGTGCTGGCTTGCTCGGAAAAACTGCCAATTTAACATATTGGCGCCTTGCCCAAAATCCCCGCCGTTGTTAGAGTTTGCCGCACTTTTTTACCCACGCGTTGCCTAGGGTCACTTTCCCATGTTCAAGAAACTGCGTGGCATGTTTTCCAGCGATCTTTCCATCGACCTGGGCACTGCCAACACCCTTATTTACGTGCGTGAGCGCGGTATCGTCCTGAATGAGCCTTCGGTTGTGGCCATTCGTACTCACGGCAACCAGAAAAGTGTCGTCGCTGTCGGCACCGAGGCCAAGCGCATGCTCGGCCGTACGCCCGGCAACATCGCTGCCATTCGTCCGATGAAGGACGGCGTGATCGCCGATTTCAGCGTCTGCGAAAAGATGCTGCAGTACTTCATCAACAAGGTTCACGAAAACAGTTTTCTGCAGCCCAGCCCTCGCGTGCTGATCTGCGTTCCGTGCAAGTCGACCCAGGTAGAGCGCCGCGCCATTCGCGAGTCGGCCCTCGGTGCCGGTGCCCGTGAAGTGTTCCTGATCGAAGAGCCAATGGCCGCCGCCATCGGTGCCGGCCTGCCGGTCGAGGAAGCCCGTGGTTCGATGGTCGTCGATATTGGTGGTGGTACCACCGAAATCGCACTGATCTCCCTCAATGGTGTGGTATACGCCGAATCCGTGCGTGTGGGTGGCGACCGTTTCGACGAGGCCATCGTCACCTACGTGCGCCGCAACTACGGCAGCCTGATCGGCGAGTCCACCGCCGAGCGTATCAAGCAGGAAATCGGTACTGCCTACCCGGGCGGCGAAGTGCGTGAAGTCGACGTACGCGGCCGCAACCTGGCCGAAGGCGTGCCACGTGCCTTCACCCTGAACTCCAACGAAGTGCTCGAAGCCCTTCAGGAATCGCTGGCGACCATCGTGCAGGCGGTCAAGAGCGCCCTGGAGCAATCGCCACCTGAGCTGGCTTCGGACATCGCCGAGCGCGGCCTGGTGCTGACCGGTGGTGGTGCGCTGCTGCGCGACCTGGACAAGCTGCTGGCCCAGGAAACCGGCCTGCCGGTGATCGTCGCCGAAGACCCGCTGACCTGTGTCGCCCGTGGCGGCGGTCGCGCGCTGGAGATGATGGACAAACACACCATGGACCTGCTCTCCAGCGAGTGATTTGCTGACCGCCCACCCCGTCCCCCGGTTTACAGGTAGCGCCCACAGTGCTACCTGTATGTGCTGGTGGCGCGTGTGGGCGTCGTTTCCATCCATCCTGCAAGCAGGCCGGTGCGTTGCCGTATGAATGACCCCCTGAATCTTCGAGGAGCGGCCTATTAAACCGCTTTTCGCCAAAGGCCCTTCGCTGGGCGTGCACCTGCTTGTGCTGGTTGTGCTGTCTATCGCCCTGATGGTGGTGGACGCCCGCTTTACCTTGCTCAAGCCGCTGCGCAGCCAGATGGCGCTGGTGCTGATGCCTTCCTATACCATCAGCGACTTCCCGCAACGCATGTGGCAGGGGGTGGCCAGCCAGTTCGGCAGCCGCACCGAGCTGATCGCCGAGAACGAGAAACTCAAGACCGAAGCCTTGCTGCTGCAAGGTCGCCTGCAGAAGCTGGCGGCCCTGACCGAGCAGAACGTGCGCCTGCGCGAGTTGCTCAACTCCTCGGCGCTGGTCAACGAGAAGGTCGAGGTGGCCGAGCTGATCGGCGTCGACCCCAACCCCTTTACCCACCGCATCCTGATCAACAAGGGCGAACGCGACGGCGTGGTGCTGGGCCAGCCGGTGCTCGACGCCCGTGGCCTGATGGGCCAGGTGGTCGAGCTGATGCCGTACACCTCGCGGGTACTGCTGCTCACCGACACCACCCACAGCATTCCGGTGCAGGTCAACCGCAACGGCCTGCGCGCAATTGCCAGCGGCACCGGCAATCCCGAACGCCTGGAACTGCGCCACGTGGCCGACACCGCCGACATCAAGGAAGGCGACCTGCTGGTCAGTTCCGGCCTGGGCCAGCGCTTCCCGGCCGGCTACCCGGTGGCCACGGTGCGCGAGGTGATCCACGACTCCGGGCAGCCGTTCGCCATCGTGCGGGCGGTGCCGACCGCGGCGCTCAACCGCAGCCGCTACATGTTGCTGGTGTTTTCCGACAGCCGTACCCCCGAACAGCGCGCCGCCGATGCCGCGCAGGCTCAGGAAGCGGCTGATCGCCAGGCGCAGAGCCCGATCGATGGCAGCATGCCGGCTGCCGCGCCGGGTACACCTGCCGCACCCGCTGCGCCGGGCACGCCTGCGCCAACCCCTGCACCTGCTCCTGCCGCCGCGCCCGCTGCCCCTGCAGCCGCACCGGCCACTTCTCGGGAGAGACACTGATGAGCAGTACCCGTAGCCGCAACGGTTGGGTGGTCTGGTTGACCTTCCTGATCGGCCTGCTGCTGAGCGTGTGGCCCACGCTGCCGTTCATGGAGATTTTCCGTCCGCTGTGGCTGGCCCTGCTGCTGGCCTTCTGGACGCTGCACCTGCCGCACAAGGTCGGCATGACCACCGCATTCGTGCTGGGGCTTGCCGAGGACGTGCTGTACGGCACGCTGCTGGGGCAGAACGCCCTGGTGCTGGTGCTTATTACCTTCCTGGTGCTGTCGCTGCAGCAGCGCCTGCGCATGTTCCCCATGTGGCAGCAGAGCCTGGTGATTCTGGTGATCTTCGGCCTGGCCCAGCTGGTTCAGCTGTGGCTCAGCGCCCTGACCGGCAACCGCCAGCCGACCCTGGCGCTGGTGTGGCCGGCGGTGATCAGTGCGCTGCTGTGGCCCTGGATCAGCTTCGCCTTGCGCGGCCTGCGCCGACGCCTGAGTATCAACTGATTCGCGTTGCCCACCGACGCTGACACGGAGACGTCACATGACCCCGCTGTACCTGGCCTCTGGTTCGCCACGCCGACGTGAGCTGCTCTCCCAGATCGGCGTGCCGTTCACCCCGGTGGCCGCCAGCATCGATGAAACCCCTCTGGATGCCGAACCGGCTGACGCCTATGTCGAGCGCCTGGCGCGCGAGAAGGCGGCTGCCGGCCTGGCGGTGTTGCGCGCCAGCGGCGTGGAAGGGCACCTGGCGGTACTGGGCGCCGACACTGCGGTGGTGCTCGACGGGCAGATCCTCGGCAAGCCGCAGGGGCAGGCCGACGCCCTGGCCATGCTGGCCGCATTGTCCGGACGCGAGCACGACGTGCTGACGGCAGTGGCGGTGACCGATGGCGAGCGCTGCCTGAGCGTGAACGTTGCCAGCCGCGTCAGCCTGCGCCCCATCAGCCCCGAACAGGCCCTGGCCTACTGGGCCAGCGGCGAGCCGCAGGACAAGGCCGGCAGCTATGCGATTCAGGGCCTGGCGGCAATTTTCGTCAAGGCGCTGCAGGGCAGCTACTCGGCGGTGGTCGGCTTGCCGCTGAGCGAAACCGCCGAGCTGCTGGAGCAATTTGCCATTCCCTGCTGGCAAGGCCTGCCGCCCCGTTGAGCGAGGAACTGCCCGTACCCCTTTAATTGCTCGCCAGCAACCGCCGGGCAATCCATCATTAGCTGAAGACCTTTGACGAGAGCCTGCCATGAGTGAAGAGATTCTGATCAATATCACGCCGATGGAATCACGCGTGGCGGTGGTGGAGAACGGTGTTCTTCAAGAGGTGCACGTCGAGCGCACCCAGCGGCGGGGCATCGTCGGCAACATCTACAAGGGCAAGGTGGTGCGGGTGCTGCCCGGCATGCAGGCGGCGTTCGTCGACATCGGCCTGGAGCGCGCGGCGTTCATCCACGCCTCGGAAATCTCCCAGCGCGAAGGCGCCAGTGTCGAGACCATCAGTGCCCTGGTGCACGAAGGCCAGAGCCTGGTGGTGCAGGTGACCAAGGACCCGATCGGCTCCAAGGGCGCACGCCTGACTACCCAGCTGTCGATCCCGTCGCGCTATCTGGTGTACATGCCGCGTACCAGCCATGTGGGCATCTCGCTCAAGATCGAGGACGAAGGCGAGCGCGAGCGGCTCAAGCAGGTGGTCACCGACTGCATCGCCCAGGAAAACATCCAGGACGCCGGCGGGTTCATCCTGCGCACCGCGGCCGAGGGCGCCGGCGCCGACGAGATCGTCATGGACATCCGCTACCTGCGTCGCTTGTGGGACCAGATCGGGGCCCAGATCAAGACCGTTGGCGCACCCACCGAAATCTACGAAGACCTGGGCCTGGCCCTGCGTACCCTGCGCGACCTGGTCAACCCCAAGATCGAGAAGATCCGCATCGATTCGCGGGAAACCTTCCAGAAGACCACGCAGTTCGTCGCCGAGCTGATGCCGGAAATCGCCGACCGCCTGGAGCACTACCCGGGGGAGCGGCCGATCTTCGACCTGTATGGCGTCGAGGACGAGATCCAGCGCGCCCTGGAGCGCAAGGTGCCGCTCAAGTCCGGTGGCTACCTGGTGGTCGACCCGGCCGAGGCGATGACCACCATCGACGTCAACACCGGGGCCTTCGTCGGCCACCGCAACCTCGAAGAGACCATCTTCAAGACCAACCTGGAGGCTGCCACGGCGATTGCCCGCCAGCTGCGCCTGCGCAACATCGGCGGCATCATCATCATCGACTTCATCGATATGGAAGACGAAGAACACCAGCGCCAGGTGCTGCGTACCCTGGAAAAACAGCTGGAACGTGATCACGCCAAGACCAACATCATCGGCATCACCGAGCTGGGGCTGGTGCAGATGACCCGCAAGCGCACCCGCGAAAGCCTTGAACAGGTGCTATGCGAACCATGCGCCAGTTGCCAGGGCCGCGGGAAGCTAAAGACCCCTGAGACCATCTGTTACGAAATTTTCCGCGAGATCCTGCGCGAGGCCCGCGCCTACCAGGCCGAAGGCTACCGGGTGCTGGCCAACCAGAAGGTGGTGGACCGCCTGCTCGACGAGGAATCGGGCAACGTGGCGGAGCTGGAGGCATTCATCGGGCGAACCATCCGCTTCCAGGTGGAGTCCATGTATTCCCAGGAACAATACGATGTGGTGCTGCTCTGACTCGCGTTGAAACCTACCCTGCGCTGGAAAACTGCGCGTACCGGGCCATAGTTAACGGACCACACGGGGAGCCCTTGCCATGGAGCGTCTGATCCGCGTTCTGGGCATCTTGACCCGTTGGGGGCTTGGCCTGTGCGCCTTGCTTGCCGTGCTGGTGGCGTTGTACGTCAGCCTTGGCCGCGAGCTGGTGCCACTGGTTGCTGAGTACCGCGCCGAGGTGGAGCAGAAGGCCGAGGCCGCACTGGGCATGCCGGTGCATATCGGTGCCCTGGAAGGCCGCTGGAGCGGCCTTGCGCCGGTGTTGCGCGTGCGCGACGTGCAGCTGGGCGAAGGCGCCGGCGCCTTGCGCCTGGACGAGGTCAAGGTGGTGCCCGACCTGTGGGCCAGCCTGATGCAGCGTCAGGTCCGCCTGGCCCAGGTCGAACTGGGCGGCCTGCAACTGAACCTGCACGAAGATGAAAACGGTCACTGGAGCCTCAAGGGTCTGCCGGTGCAGGACGATCAGCCACTGGATGTACAGCAGTTGCTCGAACGCAGCCAGGTGGTGGCGAAGGTGTCGGTGCTCGACAGCCAGGTGACCCTGGAGCCGTTCGCGCATGAGCCGATGACCCTGACCTATGTGAGCCTCGGGCTGCAGACCGGCAGCGTGCGCCAGCGCCTGGATGCGCGCCTGACCCTGCCCGACGGCCAGCCGATGAGCCTGAGCCTGCGCAGCCGCGTGCGCGCCGACCAGTGGCGCGACGGTGCGGTGGATGCCTACCTCAGCCTGCCACAGAGCGACTGGGCCAAATGGGTGCCGGCGCGGCTGCTGGGCCCGTACACGGCCAGCGAACTGCGTGCCGGTGGCGAGGCCTGGGTAGGGTGGGGCAAAGGCCAGTTGCAGACCGCGACGCTGCGCCTCAACGCGCCGCAGCTCAAGGGTGCGCATGCCGGTCGCAAGGCGGTAAAGGTCGAGAACCTGGCGCTCAATGCCTGGTTCAGGCGTAGCGACAAGGGCTTTGACGTGGTGCTCGATTCCCTGGCCATGAGCCTGGGCGACACCCGCTGGGAATCCCACGTTCAACTCAGGCAGAGCGCCGCCACCGAGCCGGCCGATGAAGTGTGGGCAATCCAGGCCGACCGCCTCGATTTGACCCCGCTGACCCCGCTGATCCAGGCGCTCGCGCCGCTGCCGGAGGCGGGCATGGCCGTGGTCGAGGGCCTCAAGGTCACCGGCGGCCTGCGCAATGTGCGCCTGGACGTGCGGCCCAGGGCCGAAGGCGATCAGCGCCTGAGCTTTGCAGCCAACCTGGACCGCGTCGGCTTCAATGCCTACCACGGCGCCCCCGCTGCCGGGAATGTCAGCGGCAGCATCAGCGGCGACCTGGGCCAGGGCGAGCTGCGCCTGGACACCGACAAGTTCATGCTGCACCTGACGCCGATCTTCGCCGACCCCTGGCATTACCTGAAGGCCAATGCACGCCTGACCTGGCGACTGGACTCCGAGGGTTTCACCCTGGTTGCGCCGTACCTGAAGGTGCTGGGTGACGAGGGCAGGATTGCCGGCGACTTCCTGATCCGGCTGCTTTTCGACGATGCACGCGAAGACTACATGGACCTGCGTGTGGGCCTGGTCGACGGCGATGGCCGCTACACCGCCAAGTACCTGCCCGAAGTGCTCAGCCCTGCGCTGGACCACTGGTTGCGCACCGCAATCCTCAAGGGCGCGGTGGATGAAGGCTACTTCCAGTACCAGGGCTCGCTGCACCACGGCGCGACCCCCGAGTCGCGCAGCATCAGCCTGTTCTTCAAGGTGCATGACGCCGAGCTGGACTTCCAGCCCGGCTGGCCCCACGTGAGCAAGGTCGATGGCGACGTGTTCATCGAGGACACCGGTGTGCGGGTCAAGGCGCGCAGCGGCCAGTTGCTCGGCACCCGGGTGCGCAATGTGGACGTGAACATTCCCCATGTGAACGAAGGCGAGCATACCCACCTGTACCTGGACGGAGAGTTCGACGGGCGCCTGGCCGACGGGGTGAAGATCCTGCAGGACGCGCCGATCGGTACCGGCCCGACCTTCGCCGGCTGGGAAGGCGAGGGCCCGCTGCAGGGCAAGCTCAAGCTTGATATCCCCCTGGAGCACGGCCAGCAGCCCAAGGTGCTGGTGGACTTCAGCACCGAACAGGCGCGCCTGAAGCTGAGTGAACCGCCGCTGGAGCTGAGCCAGTTGAACGGCACTTTCCGCTTCGACTTCGACAAGGGGCTCAGCGGCCAGAACATCACCGCGCGCGCCTTCGACAAGCCCATCAGCGCACAGATCTTTGCCGAGGGGCAGCCTGGGCAACTGCAGACCCGTATCGCCGCCAAGGGCCAGATCGCCTTGAAGGCGCTGACCGACTGGCTGAAATTCACCCAGCCCTTGCCAGCCTCCGGAGAAATCCCCTACCAGTTGCAGGTCAGTGTCGGTAGCCGCGAAAACCAGCTGAGCATCGACTCTACCCTCAAGGGCCTGAAAGTGGACCTGCCGGCGCCGTTCGGCAAGGCGGTCAGCGAATCCCGGGCCACGCAGTTCAAGATGAACCTGCAAGGGCCGCAACAGCGCTTCGATGTGGCCTACGCCGACGTCGCCAGGCTGGCCTATGCCGCGCCTGCCGGCAAGCTCGGCCAGGGGCGCGGTGAGCTGCTGCTGGGCAACGGCACGGCGCAACTGCCGGCCGGTCAGGGCCTGCGGGTGCGTGGCCGGCTCGCGCAGCTGGACATTGAGCCCTGGCAGAAGCAGTTCGAGCAGATGGCCGGTGACGATCCGGGCGGCAATGCCCGGCAGGTGCTCAACAGCGTGGACGTGAGCATCGGCCAGCTCAAGGGCTTTGGCCAGACCCTCAACCAGGCAGTGGTACGCCTGGACCGCGGGAGCAACTTCTGGAACCTGCGCCTGGACAGCAAGGAGGTCATCGGCACGGCCCGCCTGCCCGATGCCAAGGGCGCCCCGATCGTGATCAACCTGCCGACCCTCCACCTGCCGCCGTCCGACCCGGCCGACGCCAGCGCAGTGGACGGACCGGACCCGCTGGCCGATGTCGACCCGCGCAAGATCCCGGCGATCGACCTGAGCATCGGCAGGCTGTTCCTTGGCGATGATCTGCTCGGCAGCGTCGCGCTGAAAACCCGTCCCACCTCCAAGGGCGTGGCCCTGAACGACCTGGACCTGAACCTCAAGGGCCTGGCGATCGATGGCACCGCCACCTGGGAAGGCACGCCGGGGCGCAGCGACAGCTGGTACAAGGGGCGCCTGGAAGGCAAGAACCTGGCCGATGTGCTGACCGCCTGGGGCTTCGCGCCGACGGTGACCAGCCGCGACTTCCGCCTGGACGTGGACGGACGCTGGCAGGGGTCGCCGGCCTGGGTCAGCCTCAAGCACTTCTCCGGCAACCTCGATGCCTTGCTGCGCAAGGGGCAGTTCGTCGAAGTGGAAGGCGGGGCGCAGGCGTTGCGCGTGTTCGGTCTGCTCAATTTCAACTCGATCGGCCGGCGCCTGCGCCTGGACTTCTCCGACCTGCTCGACAAGGGCCTGAGCTACGACCGGGTCAAGGGCCTGCTGGTGGCAAGCGAGGGGGTGTATGTGACGCGCGAGCCGATCACCCTGACCGGCCCGTCCAGCAACCTCGAGCTCGATGGCACCCTGGACATGGTTCGGGACCGGGTCGATGCGACCTTGCAGGTGACCTTGCCGGTGACCAACAACCTGCCCCTGGCGGCGCTGATCGTGGGCGCGCCAGCGGTGGGCGGGGCGCTGTTCCTGGTGGACCGGCTGCTGGGGGATCGGGTGGCGCGCTATGCCAGTGTGCATTACCGCGTCGAGGGCCCGTGGAAAGAGCCTAAGATTAGCTTTATCAAACCTTTCGAGAAGTCGCGCTAGAACATGGACATGACGTCAGCGGTTATTCAGATGGTCAGCCAGGACGATGTGCCGGGCAACCTGGCGCGGGCCCGTGCCCTGCTGGAGCGGGCTGCCGAAGGGGGCGCGCGGCTGGCGGTGCTGCCGGAAAACTTCGCTGCCATGGGCCGGCGCGACAGTGCCGCCATCGGCCGGGCCGAGGCGCTGGGGGAGGGGCCGATCCTGCCCTGGTTGAAACAGGCCGCCCGCGACCTCAGGTTATGGATTGTAGCGGGCACCTTGCCGCTGCCGCCGCTCGACCGGCCCGAGGCCAAAGCCCATGCCTGCTCCCTGCTGGTCGACGAGCACGGCGAGCAGGTGGCCCGCTACGACAAGTTGCATCTGTTCGATGTGGATGTGGCCGACAACCGTGGCCGCTACCGCGAGTCGGACGATTATGCCCACGGCGCGCGGGTGGTGGTGGCCGATACCCCGGTGGGGCGCCTGGGCCTGAGCGTGTGCTACGACCTGCGCTTTCCCGAGCTGTACAGCGCGCTGCGTGCGGCCGGGGCCGAACTGATCAGTGCACCGGCAGCCTTTACTGCAGTAACCGGTGCGGCCCATTGGGACGTGCTGATTCGCGCCAGGGCCATAGAGACACAGTGTTACGTATTGGCGGCCGCCCAGGGCGGCACGCACCCGGGGCCACGGGAAACCCATGGCCATGCCGCCATCGTCGACCCCTGGGGGCGTATCGTTGCCCAGCAGGCCAGCGGTGAAGCGGTGCTGCTGGCGCCCCGCGACAGCAGCGAACAGGCGTCCATTCGGGCGCGGATGCCGGTGGCCTCGCACCGGCGCTTTTTTTCGCAGGACGCATTGCGGCCTGCGCACACCTCGGAGTGACTATGAGCGAGTTGTTATCCACTGTCAGCGATCACCTGCTGGCGCCGGGCGGCCTGACCCTCGACAGCCTGCAATCGGTGCTGGGCGAGTTGGCCGGGCCGGGAATCGACGCCGCCGACCTGTACTTCCAGGGCCAGATTTCAGAGTCCTGGGCGCTTGAAGACGGCATCGTCAAGGAAGGCAGCTTCAACCTCGACCAGGGGGTCGGGGTACGCGCCCAGTCTGGTGAAAAGACCGGCTTTGCCTACAGCAACGCGATCAACCTCGAAGCCCTGACTTCCGCTGCACGCGCCGCGCGCTCCATTTCCCGCGCCGGCCAGAATGGCAGCGTGCAGGCCTTCAAGAGCCAGGACGTGACCGCGCTGTATGCGCCGGGCAACCCGCTGGATGTGCTCAGCCGCGCCGAGAAGGTCGAGCTGCTCAAGCGTGTCGACGTGGCCACGCGTGCCCTGGACCCGCGTATCCAGCAGGTCAGCGTGAGCATGGCCGGGGTGTGGGAGCGCATTCTGGTGGCCGCTGCCGATGGCAGCCTGGCGGCCGACGTGCGGCCGCTGGTGCGCTTCAACGTCAGTGTGATCGTCGAGCAGAATGGCCGTCGCGAACGTGGTGGGCATGGCGGCGGCGGGCGCACCGACTACCGCTACTTCACCGACGAGCGGGTGATGGGTTTTGCCCGCGAGGCGCTGCGCCAGGCACTGGTCAACCTCGAGGCCATTCCGGCACCGGCCGGCACCTTGCCGGTGGTGATGGGCGCCGGGTGGTCCGGTGTGCTGCTGCACGAGGCGGTCGGGCATGGCCTGGAGGGCGATTTCAACCGCAAGGGCAGCTCGGCCTACAGTGGCCACCTGGGCGAGAAGGTCGCGTCCAGCCTGTGCACCATCGTCGACGACGGCACCCTCGAAGGGCGCCGCGGTTCGTTGAGCGTGGATGACGAAGGCACCCCGACCGAATGCACCACACTGATCGAGAACGGCATTCTCAAGGGCTACATGCAGGACAAGCTCAATGCCCGCCTGATGGGCATGGCAGTCACCGGCAACGGGCGGCGCGAGTCGTATGCGCACCTGCCGATGCCACGCATGACCAACACCTACATGCGCGCCGGCGAAAGCGACCCGGCTGAGATCATCGCCTCGGTCAAGCGTGGCATCTACTGCGCCAACCTCGGCGGTGGCCAGGTGGACATCACCAGCGGCAAGTTCGTGTTCTCCACCAGCGAGGCTTACCTGATCGAAGACGGCAAGATCACCGCGCCGGTCAAGGGTGCGACGCTGATCGGCAACGGCCCCGAGGCCATGAGCCGGGTGTCGATGGTCGGCAACGACCTGTCGCTGGACAGTGGTGTGGGCACCTGTGGCAAGGATGGGCAGTCGGTGCCGGTGGGCGTTGGCCAGCCGACCCTGAAGATCGATGCGATCACCGTGGGTGGCACGGGCGCATGAGCATGAAACCGGGCGGGCAGGGTGCCTGCCCGGTGGCGAGAATCAGCGCAGGCCGCGCTGGATTTCGTCGAGGTCGCGGATGTACTTGAAGATCTTGCGGCTGGCGGTGGGCGCCTTGTTGCGCGCCAGCTCGTGCTGGGCCTGGCGGATCAGCGAGCGCAGCTGCTGGCGATCGGCGTCCGGGTATTCCTGGACGAACTTCTCCAGCACGTCGTCGGTGCCGCCGATCAGCCGGTCGCGCCAGCGTTCGAGGTTGTGGAAGCGTTCGTTGTACTGGCGCGAAGAGGCGTCGAGCTGGTCGAGCAGCGCGAGGATCGCGTCGATGTCCTGGTCGCGCATCAGCTTGCCGATGAACGACTTGTGACGGCGCTTGGCTTCGTTCGCGGTGTGCCGCTTGTGCTCTTCCAGGGCCGCGCGCAGTTCGTCGGTCAAGGGCAGTTTGGCCAGGATATCGGGCTTGAGCGTGGTAAGGCGCTCGCCCATATCAACCAGCGCCTGCATCTCGCGCTTGATTTGGGTTTTGCTTTTTTCGCCGTCGAAGGCGGTGTCGTAAGAATCAACCATGGGGGCAGTCCGCTGAGAATCGCCGCCATGATAACCAGTCGGGGGCCGCTTGTCCGGTCCGGTCGTAGATTGACCCGAGCCGAACGCAGAATTTGAGTGGAGAAAACCATGAGTGCAGTCCAGAGCGTAGGTCCGCAGGCCCTGCCGGCGTTGCAGGAACAGGTCGAACAGATCATCGCCGAAGCCCGGCGCCAGGGCGCCAGCGCCTGCGAAGTGGCCGTATCGCTGGAGCAGGGGCTGTCGACCTCGGTGCGCCAGCGCGAGGTGGAGACGGTGGAGTTCAACCGCGACCAGGGCTTCGGCATCACCCTGTATGTGGGCCAGCGCAAGGGCTCGGCAAGCACCTCGGCCAGTGGCAGCGATGCCATCCGCGAAACCGTGGCGGCGGCCCTGGCCATTGCCAAGCACACCTCCGAGGACGAATGCTCGGGCCTGGCCGACCCGGCCCTGATGGCCCGTGACCTGCAGGATTTCGACCTCTATCACGCCTGGGACATCACCCCCGAGCAGGCCATCGAAAAGGCCCTGGCCTGCGAAGCCGCGGCGTTCGACACCGATGCCCGCATCAAGAACGCCGATGGCACCACACTCAGCACCCACCAGGGATGCCGGGTGTACGGCAACAGCCACGGCTTCATCGGTGGCTACGCCTCCACCCGCCACAGCCTGAGCTGCGTGATGATCGCCGAAGGTGACGGGCAGATGCAGCGTGACTACTGGTATGACGTGAACCGCCAGGGCGAGCTGCTGGCCGATCCGCAGAGTATCGGGCGTCGCGCTGCGCAGCGTGCGGCGGCGCGCCTGGGCGCACGTCCGGTGCCGACCTGCGAGGTACCGGTGCTGTTCTCGGCGGAGCTGGCCGGCGGGTTGTTCGGCAGTTTCCTGTCGGCGATTTCCGGCGGCAACCTGTACCGCAAGTCGTCGTTTCTGGAAGGCTGCATGGGCCAGCGCCTGTTCCCCAGCTGGCTGACTCTGGACGAGCGGCCGCACCTGCAGCGTGCCCTGGGCAGTGCCTCGTTCGATGGGGACGGCCTGGCGACCTATGCCAAGCCGTTCGTCGAAAATGGCGAGCTGGTGTCGTATGTGCTGAGCACCTATTCCGGACGCAAGCTGGGGCTGCCAAGCACCGCCAACGCCGGTGGCGTGCACAACCTGTTCGTGACGCATGGGGTCGAAGATCAGGCTGCATTGCTGCGCCGCATGGGGCGCGGGTTGCTGGTGACCGAGCTGATGGGGCATGGCTTGAACATGGTGACCGGTGACTATTCGCGCGGCGCAGCGGGGTACTGGGTGGAGAACGGCGAGATCCAGTTTGCGGTTCAGGAAGTCACGATTGCCGGCAACATGAAGGACATGTTCCAGCAGATTGTCGCTATCGGCAACGATCTTGAAACCCGTAGCAATATTCACACAGGCTCGGTGCTGATCGAGCGCATGACGGTCGCCGGCAGCTGACACCGCCGGCCTGTGCGCGGTCCCCGTAGGCGCCGGCGTTGCCGGCGAAGGGGCCACCTCAGGTTACACATCGAAGCCCGGCCCCGTGCCGGGCTTTTTGCTTTTCGCCTTTGGTCGCACTTGAACTGATTCTGATTATCACTTAATAATGACTATCATTATCTAGGCGATGATGTTCATGAGACCTGTCCTTCACGAATTGCCCTACCTCGAAAACTGGCGCTGGCTGAGCCGGCGAATTCGCTGTGCCCTCGAGCCCGACGAGCCGCGCCTGATCGAACACTACCTGGCCGAAGGTCGCTACCTGGTCTGCTGCACCGAGACCTCGGCCTGGACCGTCGCCTTGACTTCCTTCCGCCTGCTGCTCGACACCGCGTGCGACCGCATGCTGCCGTGGCATTGGCGCTGCTTGTGCCTGGACCAGGCCTGGAAGCCGCTGCTGCAGCTGCGCAAGCTCGACGGCGGCGAGCACGGCCAGCGCTGGCAGCCCTTCGCCCTGCAACTGGCGAACTGCACGCTGCTGCCTTCGATTTCTTTCGCTGAACTGATGCAAGGACTTGATGATGAGTAATACCCGTATCGAGCGTGACAGCATGGGTGAGCTGCAGGTGCCGGCCGAGGCCCTGTATGGCGCCCAGACCCAGCGCGCGGTGAACAACTTCCCGATCAGCCAGCAGCGCATGCCGACCCAGTTCATCCGGGCCCTGCTGCTGGCCAAGGCCGCCGCCGCCAAGGCCAACGTCGAGCTGGAGCAGATCAGCCAGGCACAGGGCGCTGCCATCGTCACCGCCGTGGAACAGTTGCTGGCTGGCGATTTCATGCAGCACTTCCCGGTCGACGTGTACCAGACCGGCTCCGGCACCAGCTCCAACATGAATGCCAACGAGGTGATCGCGACCCTGGCCAGCCGTGTGCTGGGCGACACGGTAAACCCCAATGACCATGTCAACTGCGGCCAGAGCAGCAACGACATCATCCCCACCACCATCCACGTGAGCGCCGCGCTGGCCCTGCACGAACAACTGCTGCCGGCGCTCAGGCACCTGGTGCAGGTGATCGAGCACAAGGCCGAGCAAGTGCACCCGTTCATCAAGACCGGTCGCACCCACCTGATGGACGCCATGCCCGTGCGCATGAGCCAGGTGCTGGGCGGCTGGGCGGCACAGGTCAAGGCGGGCATCGGTCACTTGAACGACACCCTGCCAAGCCTGCAGGCCCTGGCCCAGGGCGGCACTGCGGTGGGCACCGGGATCAACGCCCACCCCGCGTTCGCCGCGCGCTTCAGCCAGCAACTGAGCGGCCTGACCGGGCTGCAGTTCGTGCCGGGGGAAAACCTGTTTGCCCTGATCGGCTCGCAAGACACCGCCGTGGCTGTTTCCGGCCAGCTCAAGGCCACCGCGGTGGCCCTGATGAAGATCGCCAATGACCTGCGCTGGATGAACTCCGGCCCGCTTGCCGGGCTGGGCGAGATCGAGCTTGAAGGGCTGCAGCCCGGCTCCTCGATCATGCCGGGCAAGGTCAACCCGGTGATTCCGGAAGCCACCGCCATGGTGGCCGCGCAGGTCATCGGCAACGATGCGGCCATCGCCGTGGCGGGCCAGTCGGGCAACTTCGAACTGAACGTGATGCTGCCGATCATTGCGCAGAACCTGCTGGGCAGCATCGAGCTGATGGCCAATGTGAGCCGTCTGCTGGCCGACAAGGCTATCGCCACCTTCAAGGTCAACGAACCCAAGCTCAAGGAAGCCCTGGCGCGCAACCCGATCCTGGTGACCGCGCTGAACCCGATCATCGGCTACCAGAAGGCTGCCGAAATCGCCAAGACCGCCTACAAGCAGGGGCGCCCGATCATCGAGGTTGCGCTGGAACACACCGACCTGCCGCGCAGCCAGCTGGAAGTCCTGCTCGACCCTGAAAAACTCACGGCCGGCGGTATCTGACACCGCCCACCGCTTCGGAGGTTTCTGTCATGCAGCATTGGAAACGCACCACTGAAATAGCCAACCGCCTGTTCCAACAGGGCGATCTGGTGGATGCCCGCGAGTTGTACTTGCAGGCCCTGGCCTTGGCCCAGGTGTTGTTCGAGCGCTGGCAGGACGCCGACGAGGCGGTGGCCGCCTGTGTGATTTCACACCACAACCTGGCCGACCTGCATTTGCGCCTCAAGCAGCCGCAGGAGAGCGCCGAGTACCTGTGCGCCATCCACCAGCGCCTGTTGCAGGCCAGCCAGGATCAGCGCCTTTCGCCGTTGCTGCGCGACGCGGCGCTGCGCCAGAGCAGCAAGACCTACACCGAACTGCTCAATTTCATCAGCGAGTATGGCCAGTACCCCCGTACCGAACGCCTGCTCTACCGCCAGGGGGCGCAGCAGGCGCTGTTTGCCGGCCAGGAACAACTACAGCCCCCAGCCCTTCATTATGGAACCCACTGATATGCCGCATACCTTGCCTGCATTGCCGTACGCCTACGATGCGCTGGAACCGCACATCGACACCCAGACCATGCAGATTCACCACAGCAAGCACCACCAGACCTACATCAACAACCTCAATGCCGCCATCGAGGGCACCGAATACGCCGAGTGGCCGATCGAGCAGCTGGTCGCCAGCGTCAAGAGCCTGCCGCAGAATCTGCAGGCCGCAGTGATCAACCAGGGCGGCGGGCATGCCAACCACAGTCTGTTCTGGACGGTGATGGCGCCCGGCGGCGGCGGTCAGCCCCACGGCGCGGTGGGCGAGGCGATCGATGACCAGCTGGGCGGTTTCGAGGCATTCAAGGACGCCTTCACCAAGGCTGCGCTGACCCGCTTCGGCAGTGGCTGGGCGTGGCTGAGCGTAACGCCGCAGAAAACCCTGGTGGTAGAGAGCAGCGGCAACCAGGACAGCCCGCTGATGAATGGCAATACGCCCATTCTTGGCCTGGACGTGTGGGAGCATGCCTACTACCTGCTGTACCAGAACCGTCGCCCCGAATACATCGGCGCCTTCTACAACGTGATCAACTGGTCCGAAGTAGAGCGTCGCTACGTTGCTGCCCTGGTGTGAGTCCTAGCGGCATGCGCTCGGAGGTGATGGCCATTGGCGGTGTGCGCCTGTTCAGGTTGGCGCTGGGCACACTGCTGCTGTTGGTGGGGACGGCGTTGCTGCTGGTACAGGGCTTCGCCTGGCTGGACCTGGAACCGCGGATGTTGCGTGCGCTTGAGGGTGGGGCCATGTGTGCGCTGGGCACTGCCCTGGGCGCAGTGCCGGTGTTGGTGATTCGCAGCATGCCGGTGGCCGTGGCCGATACCCTGATGGGGTTCGGTGCAGGCGTGATGCTGGCCGCCACGGCGTTCTCGTTGATCATCCCGGGGCTGGACGCCGCACAGGCGGTCGGCTTCGGAAAATGGGGGGCAGGTGGCCTGATCAGCTTCGGCCTGCTGTTCGGTGCGTTCTGCATCTACCTGGTGGACCGCAGGGTCTCGGGCGCAACACCGGACGACCTGGTCGCCGTGCCCGGCAGGCCGGTGATTCCGGCGCGCATCTGGGTGTTCGTGATTGCCATCATTGCCCACAACATCCCCGAAGGCATGGCCATCGGGGTGTCGGCCGGTGGCGGCATGCCGGATGCCGACAGCCTGGCCATGGGTATCGCCCTGCAGGATGTGCCAGAGGGGCTGGTGATCGCGCTGGTGCTGGCTGGAGCGGGGATGGGCCGTTTCAAGGCGTTTCTGATCGGCGCGGCATCCGGGCTGGTGGAGCCACTGGCGGCGGTGCTGTGCGCGTGGGTGGTGAGCGTCGCCGAACTGATGCTGCCGCTGGGCCTGGCTTTCGCTGCCGGGGCCATGTTGCTGGTGGTGACCCAGGAGATCATTCCCGAGTCACGCAGCAACGGCAATCATCGCCTGGCCAGCCTGGGGCTGTGCATCGGGTTCTGCCTGATGATGGTGATGGATACCGCGTTGTCCTGAAGCGAGAAGGCGAGGTTACTCGCCTTCGTCGAAATAGTTGTTGATCAGTTCGACCAGGCCTTGCAGCGCTTCGGCTTCCTGTTCGCCTTCGGTCTTGAGGTGGATGCTCGTGCCCTTGCCGGCGGCGAGCATCATCACGGCCATGATGCTCTTGCCATCGACCATCGACTCCGGGGTACGGCCTACACGCACCGAACACGGGTACTTGCCCGCCACGCCAACGAACTTGGCCGCTGCCCGGGCGTGCAGCCCCAGCTTGTTGATAATCTCGATTTCAATGGCGGGCATCGCGGGCGGGATCCTGAGGGCTAGAGGTCGCGGTGGCGAACCTGGACGTTCTTCAATGTTTGTTGCAGCACCTGGCCCACGCGTTCGGTGATGTACACCGAGCGATGATGACCGCCGGTGCAGCCGATGGCGATGGTGACATAGGCCCGGTTGCTGGCGGCGAACCGTGGCAGCCACTTGAGCAGGTACGACGAAATGTCCTGGAACATCTCCTCGACGTCCGGTTGCGCGGCCAGGTAGTCGATGACCGGTTGCTCCAACCCCGAATGATCCCGCAGCTCGGGCTTCCAATAGGGGTTGGGCAGGCAGCGCACATCGAACACCAGATCGGCGTCGACCGGCATGCCACGCTTGAAGCCGAACGACTCCACCAGAAACGCCGTGCCCGGCTCGGGCTGGTTGAGCAGGCGCAGCTTGATCGAGTCGCGCAGCTGGTACAGGTTGAGGTTGGTGGTGTCGATCTTGAGGTCGGCCAGGTCGGCGATCGGCCCCAGTAGGTCGCTCTCTACCCGGATGGCTTCGGCCAGGGAGCGTTGCGTGTTGGTCAGCGGGTGGCGCCGGCGCGTCTCCGAGAAGCGCTTGAGCAGGGTTTCCTCGTCGGCGTCCAGGTACACCACATCGCAATGGATGTGCTTGCTGCGGGCATCCTCCAGCAGCTCGGGGAAGCGGCTCAGGTGGCTGGGCAGGTTGCGCGCGTCGATGGAAACGGCCACCAGCGGCTGCAGCAGCTCGGTATTGATCAGTGCGTTTTCGGCCAGTTGCGGCAACAGCCCGGCAGGCAGGTTGTCGATGCAGTAGTAGCCGTTGTCCTCAAGTACCGCGAGCGCGGTGCTCTTGCCGGAGCCGGAGCGACCGCTGACGATGATCAAGCGCATGTTCAGTGCCCGTTTTGCACGTCCAGTACGACCTGGTACAGGGATTGGCTATCGGTGGCCGCGCGCAGTTTGTCGCGCACGTCCTTGCGGTCGAGCATGCTGGCGATCTGGCGCAGCAGCTCAAGGTGCGCATCGGTGGCGGCTTCCGGGACCAGCAGCAGAAACAGCAGGTCGACGGGAGCGCCATCGATGGCGTCGAAGTCGATGGGAGCGTCCAGGTGCAGCAGGGCGCTTACCGGTTTTTCACAACCTTTCAAGCGGCAGTGCGGGATGGCGATACCATTGCCGAAGCCGGTCGAACCCAGTTTTTCACGGGCGATCAGGCTCTCGAACACGGTTTGGGTGTCCAGCTCGGGTACTTCCTTGCCGATCAGATTGGCAATCTGTTCGAGCGCACGCTTTTTACTGCCGCCCGGCACGTTCACGAGGGAACGGCCGGGGGTCAGGATATCTTCTAGTCGGATCATGGGTGGGGGGGATCAGCGGGCCGCTGCACCTTGCAGGAGGCTTTGCTGTTTTTCCTTGTGTTTTTTCAGTTGGCGGTCGAGCTTGTCGGTAAGGGCGTCGATCGCTGCATACATGTCTTGATGTTCGGCGTTGGCAACCACTTCGCCGCCCGGGATCTGCAAGGTAGCCTCAATTTTCTGCTGAAGCTTTTCGACCTTCATGATCACCGTCACGTTGGTGATCTTGTCGAAGTGACCCTCCAGTCGTTTCAGCTTCTGCTCGACATACTCGCGCAGTGGCGGAGTGACTTCTACATGCTGTCCACTGATATTGACTTGCATACAGCTTCTCCTTTTGTTGCCGGTGCATAAGAGGCAGGTGTTGCGCCTGCCACTGAATTGCGGTGGCACATCTCAGGGGATGTCACATCAATCGCTTGCGTTCGCTCGACGGTGCAATGCCAAGGGACTCGCGGTACTTGGCGACGGTGCGACGGGCTACCTGGATGCCTTGTGCCTCCAGTAAACCAGCGATCTTGCTGTCACTCAATGGCTTTTTCTGATTTTCAGCCGCGACCAGTTTCTTGATGATCGCGCGGATCGCCGTGGACGAGCATTCGCCGCCCTCGGAGGTGCTCACGTGGCTCGAGAAAAAGTATTTCAGTTCGTAGATGCCGCGCGGGGTGTGCATGTATTTCTGCGTGGTCACCCGCGAAATGGTCGACTCGTGCATGCCCACCGCCTCGGCGATATCGTGCAGTACCAGCGGTTTCATCGCCTCGTCGCCGTGGTCGAGAAAGCCGCGCTGGTGCTCGACGATCTGCGTGGCCACCTTCATCAGCGTCTCGTTGCGGCTCTGCAGGCTCTTGATGAACCAGCGCGCCTCCTGCAACTGGTTGCGCATGAAGGTGTTGTCGGCGCTGGTGTCGGCGCGACGCACGAAGCCGGCGTATTGCGGGTTGACCCGCAGGCGCGGCACGGCTTCCTGGTTCAGCTCGACCAGCCAGCGGTCGGAATCCTTGCGCACGATGACATCGGGCACCACGTATTCGGCTTCGCTGGACTCGATCTGCGAGCCGGGGCGCGGGTTGAGGCTCTGTACCAGTTCGATGACCTGGCGCAGTTCGTCTTCCTTGAGCTTCATGCGACGCATCAGCTGGCTGTAGTCGCGGCTGCCGAGCAGGTCGATGTAGTCGCTGACCAGGCGCTGCGCCTCGGCCATCCACTGCGTACGCGGCGGCAGCTGGCGCAGTTGCAGCAGCAGGCATTCGCTGAGGTTGCGGGCACCGATGCCGGCGGGCTCGAACTGCTGGATACGGTGCAGCACGGCCTCGACTTCGTCGAGTTCGATGTCCAGTTCCGGGTCGAACGACTCGCACACCTCTTCGAGGGTTTCCTCGAGATAGCCCTGGTTGTTGATGCAGTCGATCAGCGTCACGGCAATCAGCCGGTCGGTGTCGGACATCGGTGCCAGGTTGAGCTGCCACAGCAGGTGGCTCTGCAGGCTCTCGCCGGCAGAGGTGCGGGTGGTGAAGTCCCACTCGTCATCGTCATTGCTGGGCAGGCTGCTGGCGCTGGTCTGGTAGATGTCTTCCCAGGCCGTGTCGACCGGCAGTTCGTTGGGGATGCGCTCGTTCCATTCGCCTTCTTCGAGGTTGTCCACCGTGGGGGCGGACTCCTGGAAGCTGCTCTCCTGAGGTTCGGCAACCGGCTTGGTCTCGGCGTTGTCGGCCATCGGGTCGCTGTTGTCGAAATCCTCGCCTTCTTCCTGGCGTTCGAGCATCGGGTTGGACTCCAGCGCCTCCTGGATTTCCTGTTGCAGGTCCAGGGTGGAGAGCTGGAGCAGTCGGATAGCCTGTTGCAACTGAGGAGTCATCGTCAGTTGCTGGCCCATTCTTAGGACGAGCGATGGTTTCATGGCTGGGGCTTAACACCTTATTCGCCGGCGCACAGGCGCCATCTACTACAAGGGCGCGAGAGGCGCCAACTTTAAGCAAATTATATGCCTGAAATCAAAGCGTTTGCCTAGAGCGCTGGAACAATTAACCCCGGGTGGAGCCATTTGCCAGCGCCCAGGCAGCGCCATGTTCAGCCATGTGCCGCAGCTTACAGGCGGAACTCGTGGCCGAGGTACACCTCTTTCACCAGGTCGTTGGCCAGGATGGTCTGTGCATCGCCTTCGGCGATCAACTGGCCATCGTTGACGATGTAGGCGGTCTCGCAGATATCCAGGGTTTCACGGACGTTGTGGTCGGTGATCAGCACGCCGATGCCCTTGGCCTTGAGGTGGTGGATGATCTGCTTGATGTCGCCCACGGAGATCGGGTCGACACCGGCGAAAGGTTCGTCGAGCAGGATGAACTTGGGCGCGGTGGCCAGTGCCCGGGCAATCTCCACCCTGCGCCGCTCACCACCGGACAGGCTCATGCCCAGGTTGTCGCGGATGTGGCTGATGTGAAATTCCTGCAGCAGGCTTTCAAGCTCCTTGCGGCGACCATCGCGGTCGAGCTCCTTGCGGGTCTCGAGGATCGCCATGATGTTGTCGGCCACCGACAGCTTGCGAAAGATCGAGGCTTCCTGCGGCAGGTAGCCGATGCCGGCACGTGCGCGACCATGCATGGGCTGGTGGCTGACGTCCAGGTCGTCGATCAGCACGCGGCCCTGGTCGGCCTGTACCAGGCCGACGATCATGTAGAAGCAGGTGGTCTTGCCGGCGCCGTTGGGGCCGAGCAGGCCGACGATCTGGCCGCTGTCGATGGACAGGCTGACATCACGCACGACTTGCCGGCTTTTGTAGGCCTTGGCCAGGTGCTGGGCTTTGAGGGTTGCCATCTACTCGGCCTTCTTCTTCGGCTGGATCACCATGTCGATGCGCGGACGCGACTCGGTGACTTTGCCACCGCGACCAGCGGTAGCGATCTGCTTCACCGTGTCGTAGACGATTTTCTCGCCTTCGGTGGTGTTGCCTTCATTAATGACCTTGGCGCGGTCGATCAGCACGATGCGGTTCTGTGGCGCATTGTACTGAATGGTCTTGCCGTAGCCCTGCATCTTGTCCGGCTTGGCTGCGCTCTGCTGCTGCTCGAAGTAGGCCAGGTTGCCCACCGAGGTCACGACGTCGATATCGCCGGAGGCAGTGCGGGTGATGGTCACGGTGTTGCCTTTGATCATCATCGAGCCCTGGGTGATGATCACGTCACCGGTATAGGTGGCAACGCCTTTCTTGTCATCCAGTTGAGCCTGGTCAGCCTGGATACGGATAGGCTGATCACGGTCGTTCGGCAGGGCCCAGGCGCTCGCGCTTCCCAGTGCTGCGCTCAGGCTGAGCAAAAAGGGGAGGGTTTTAACGAGCCTCATACTGTCCTCTTACGTTGGACAGCAGGTTCATCCTGCCGTCTTTCAGATACGCTTTCATTCCCTTGCCCGTAGTTGTGCCACCGGCGCCGTCGATTCTAACGGCTTGCTCGGTCTGCGCATATTGCTTCTGCGGGAAGACTGTCATGCGGGTGGTGGTAATGATGGTTTCGCGGTTCTGGTCGTCGGTGCGGGCAACCCGCACGTTGTCGATCAGTTCCACTTCGGTGCCGTCCGGGTTGACCTCGCCGCGGGTGCTCTGCACGTGCCACGGGTAGGCGGTACCGCGGTACATGTTGAGGTCCGGCGTGGTCAGCAGCGTCACTTCGCTGGCCTTGAGGTGTTCGACCTTGTCGGCGGTCATCTCGTACTGCAGCTTGCCATCGGGCAGAAACTGCACGCTGTGGGCATTGATGGCGTAGTAGTCGATGGCGCTTTCGTCGACCTGCGCTGCGGGCTCGTCGAGGAACGTCTCGGGGCTGATGTTCCAGTAGCCGACCGCTGCAAACAAGGCAGCGATCACACTGAACAGCGCGATATTGCGGATCTTTTTACTGAACATGGATCGCTCTACAGGTAGTTGGCATTCGCCGCGTCCAGGTTGCCCTGGGCTTGCAGGATCAGTTCGCAGAACTCGCGGGCTGCGCCTTCGCCACCGCGCGCAAGGGTCACGCCATGGGCGTGCTGGCGCACGAACGGAGCGGCACTGGCTACGGCCATGCCCAGGCCGACCCGGCGAATCACCGGCAGGTCTGGCAGGTCGTCGCCCAGGTAGGCAACCTGTTCATAGCTTAGGCCCAGTTGACCAAGAAGGTCGTCGAGCACCACCAGTTTATCTTCGCGGCCCTGGTACAGGTGCGGGATGCCGAGGTTTTTCGCACGACGTTCGACCACCGGCGTCTTGCGCCCGCTGATGATCGCGGTGGTCACGCCCGAGTTCATGAGCATCTTGATGCCCTGGCCGTCGAGGGTGTTGAAGGTCTTGAATTCGCTGCCGTCCTCGAGAAAGTACAGGCGACCGTCGGTCAGCACGCCGTCCACATCGAATACCGCCAGCTTGATGGCCTTGCCGCGTTGCAGCAGATCGTCGTTCATTTACATCACTCCGGCGCGCAGCAGGTCGTGCATGTTCAGGGCGCCGACCGGCTGGTCGAGCGTGTCCACCACCACCAGCGCGCTGATCTTGTGGTCTTCCATGATCTTCAGGGCCTCGGCCGCGAGCATCTCGGCGCGGGCGGTCTTGCCGTGTACGGTCATCACTTCGTCGATCAGCGTGGTGTGCACGTCGATGTTGCGATCCAGGCTGCGGCGCAGGTCGCCGTCGGTGAACACCCCGGCCAGGCGGCCGTCGCTTTCGCGCACCACGGTCATGCCCAAACCTTTGCGAGACATTTCAAGCAGGGCGTCCTTGAGTAGCGTGCCGCGCTGAACCTGGGGCAGTTCGTCACCGCCGTGCATCACGTTCTCGACCTTGAGCAGCAGGCGTCGGCCCAAGGCACCGCCCGGGTGCGAGAAGGCGAAGTCTTCGGCGGTGAAGCCGCGCGCCTCGAGCAGGGCGATGGCCAGGGCGTCGCCGAGTACCAGCGCAGCGGTGGTGGAGGACGTCGGGGCCAGGTTCAGCGGGCAGGCCTCCTGGCCCACGCGGGCGTCCAGGTTGACCTCGGCGGCCTTGGCCAGCGGCGAGTCGGGGTTGCCGGTGAGGCTGATGAGCTTGATGCCCAGGCGCTTGATCAGTGGCAGCAGGGTCACGATTTCGTTGGTGGTGCCCGAGTTGGACAGTGCCAGGATGATGTCGTCCCGGGTGATCATGCCCATGTCGCCGTGGCTGGCCTCGGCGGGATGAACGAAGAACGACGTGGTGCCGGTGCTGGCCAGGGTGGCGGCAATCTTGTTGCCGATGTGCCCGGATTTGCCCATGCCCACCACCACGACCCGGCCCTTGCTGGCCAGGATCAGCTCGCAGGCCTTGACGAAATCGGCGTCGATATGGGCCAGCAGGCCCTCTACCGCTTCAATCTCGAGACGGATGGTGCGCTGTGCGGATTGGATCAGGTCGGTGGATTGGCTCATGTCGTAGATCGGATTGCCTGATGAAAAGGCGGGGATTATAGCGGTAATGCGCCAAAGCCTCACCTGTGATTGCAAGGATGCTCTGCCAGAAACCTTAAGTGAGCCTTAACTTGAGCTGAACAGCCTCGGTGATGGCCTTGGGGTGGCTCTATCAGCGGTGCTATAGTTCGCCGCCTGTTCGGCCCGCTCGGAGCGTGCGTGCCTCCATGAAGGAGGTTGGCGTCTGAGTGAAAAGGCTGCATCGCAAGGAGTTTAGATGAGCGTTGATAACGCCTACGCGGTCGAATTGAAGGGCGTGACCTTCAAGCGCGGCGCGCGCAGCATCTTCAATAATGTCGACATACGCATTCCCCGCGGCAAGGTTACCGGCATCATGGGGCCTTCCGGGTGCGGCAAGACCACGCTGCTGCGTCTGATGGGCGCGCAACTGCGCCCTGCCAGCGGCGAGGTGTGGGTGGCCGGGCAAAACCTGCCGACCCTGTCGCGCAGCGACCTGTTCGACGCGCGCAAGCACATGGGCGTGCTGTTCCAGAGCGGTGCACTGTTCACCGACCTCGACGTGTTCGAGAACGTCGCCTTCCCGCTGCGGGTGCATACCCAGCTGCCCGAGGAAATGATCCGCGACATCGTGCTGATGAAGCTGCAGGCCGTGGGCTTGCGCGGTGCCATCGAACTGATGCCCGACGAACTGTCCGGCGGCATGAAGCGCCGTGTGGCGCTGGCCCGGGCGATTGCCCTGGACCCGCAGATCCTCATGTACGACGAACCTTTCGTCGGCCAGGACCCGATCGCCATGGGCGTGCTGGTACGCCTGATCCGCCTGCTCAACGATGCGCTGGGCATCACCAGCATCGTGGTTTCGCACGATCTTGCAGAAACCGCGAGCATTGCCGACTACCTGTATGTGGTGGGGGACGGCCAGGTACTGGGCCAGGGTACGCCGCAGGAGCTGATGGAGTCGGACAACCCGCGTATCCGCCAATTCATGAAAGGCGATCCGGATGGCCCGGTGCCCTTTCATTTTCCTGCGCCTGATTACCGCGCCGATCTGTTGGGGAAGCGTTGATGCGCAGAAAGTCATTGCTCGAACGTATTCGTCTGTTTGGTCGCTCCGCGATCGACGTGGTGGCCGTGCTGGGGCGCTCCTGCCTGTTCCTGCTGCATGCCCTGGTGGGGCGCGGCGGGATTGGCGGCGGGTTCCAGTTGCTGGTCAAGCAGCTGTACTCGGTCGGCGTGATGTCGCTGGCCATCATCGTCGTGTCCGGCGTGTTCATCGGCATGGTGCTGGCCCTGCAGGGCTTCAGCATCCTCACCAAGTACGGTTCGGAACAGGCGGTGGGGCAGATGGTTGCCCTGACCCTGCTGCGTGAACTGGGCCCGGTGGTGACCGCGCTGCTGTTCGCCGGGCGGGCCGGGTCGGCGCTGACGGCCGAAATCGGCAACATGAAATCCACCGAGCAGCTGTCGAGCCTGGAGATGATCGGCGTCGACCCGCTCAAGTACATCGTTGCACCGCGCCTGTGGGCCGGCTTCATCTCGCTGCCGCTGCTGGCGATGATCTTCAGCGTGGTCGGCATCTGGGGCGGGTCCTGGGTGGCGGTGGACTGGCTGGGAGTCTATGAAGGTTCCTTCTGGTCGAACATGCAGAACAGCGTTTCGTTCGTCGACGATGTACTCAACGGGGTGCTCAAGAGCCTCGTGTTTGCCTTCGTCGTCACCTGGATTGCCGTATTCCAAGGCTATGACTGTGAGCCCACTTCAGAGGGGATCAGCCGTGCCACTACCAAGACCGTGGTCTATGCCTCGCTGGCAGTCCTGGGTCTGGACTTTATTCTGACCGCCTTGATGTTTGGAGATTTCTGATGCAAAACCGCACCCTGGAAATCGGTGTCGGCCTGTTCCTCCTGGCCGGGATCCTGGCACTGCTTCTGCTGGCCCTGCGCGTCAGCGGCCTGTCCGCCAGCCCGAGCAGCGATACCTATAAACTTTACGCCTACTTCGACAATATCGCCGGTTTGACTGTCAGAGCTAAAGTGACCATGGCCGGTGTAACCATCGGCAAGGTCACGGCCATCGATCTGGACCGCGATACCTATACCGGTCGGGTGACGTTGCAGCTGGAAAAACGCGTCGACAACCTGCCGACCGATTCCACCGCCTCGATCCTGACCGCCGGGTTGCTCGGCGAGAAGTACATCGGCATCAGCGTGGGCGGTGAGGAGGCGGTGCTCAAGGAAGGTGGAACCATCCATGACACCCAGTCGGCGCTGGTACTGGAAGATCTGATTGGCAAGTTTTTGCTCAATACCGTTGGCAAAGAAGCTAAATAAGGAGTTTCCATGATTTCCATCCTGCGACGCGGCCTGTTGGTATTGCTGGCGAGCCTGCCGTTGATGGCCGTTGCGGCCACGCAATCGCCCAAAGAAGTGATCCAGACCACCACCACGCAACTGCTGTCCGACCTCAAGGCGAACAAGGAGCAGTACAAGGCCAACCCCAGCGCGTTCTACGATGCGCTCAACGCCAACCTGGGACCGGTGGTGGATGCCGATGGCATCTCCCGCAGCATCATGACGGTCAAGTACTCGCGCAAGGCTACCCCGGCCCAGATGCAGCGCTTCCAGGAAAACTTCAAGCGCAGCCTGATGCAGTTCTATGGCAACGCCCTGCTGGAATACAACAACCAGGGCATCACCGTGGGCGCCGAGAAGAAGGACGGCGACGACCGTGCCAGCGTCGACATGACGGTCAAGGGCAACAACGGCGCCGTCTACCCGGTTTCCTACACCCTGACCAAGCTCAATGGCGAGTGGAAGGTGCGTAACGTCATCGTCAACGGCATCAACATCGGCAAGCTGTTCCGTGACCAGTTCGCCGACGCCATGCAGCGCAACGGTAACGACCTGGACAAGACCATCGACGGCTGGGCCGGCGAAGTGGCCAAGGCCAAGGAAACCACCGAGCAAGCGGCCGAGAAGCAGGCCCAATGAGTGCGGCAGTCACCCTTGCCGCACCCGGCGTGCTGAGCCTGTCCGGTGTGCTGGATTACCGCACCGGCCCGGTGCTGCGCAAGCAGGGCAGGGCCCTGATTGCTGCCAGTCGCGAGCCTTCGCTGGTGCTGGACTGTTCGGCGGTGGAGCTTTCCAGCAGCGTGGGTCTGTCCCTGCTGCTGGCCTTCACCCGTGACGGGCAGGCGGCGGGCAAAACCATCGAGGTGCGCGGCATGCCCCATGGCATGCACGAAATCGCTCAGGTGTACGGGCTCGGCGAGCTGCTGGCCGGTCAATAAATACGGGTGCGCGACGGGCCCCTCTGTCAGAGTCCTCGTTTACGGGGTTCGCAGGCGAGGGGCTTTTTTGTATGATGGCCGACCCGCGCGCACAGGGCGCCGATTGAGGTTGAGCATGCAGGCCGTAGAAGTTAAGAACTTCCTTGAAGAAAAGTTGCCGGGAACCCGGGTCGAAGTTGAAGGCGAAGGCTGCAACTTCCAGCTGAACGTAATCAGTGACGAATTGGCGGCCCTGAGCCCGGTCAAACGTCAGCAGCAGATCTATGCTCACCTGAACCCGTGGATCACCGATGGCAGCATCCATGCGGTAACCATGAAATTTTTCAGCAGCGCAGCCTGGGCTGAGCGCACCTGAGCCAACTTGGCGGCGAGATTCCAATGGACAAACTGATTATCACTGGCGGCGTTCGTCTCGATGGCGAAATCCGCATTTCCGGCGCAAAGAACGCAGCGCTGCCGATTCTGGCGGCCACCCTGCTGTGCGACGGCCCGGTCACCGTCGGCAACCTGCCGCACCTGCACGACATCACCACCATGATCGAGCTGTTCGGTCGCATGG
The DNA here is from genome assembly GCF_049942755.1 of Pseudomonas palmensis. Lineage (NCBI taxonomy): Bacteria > Pseudomonadati > Pseudomonadota > Gammaproteobacteria > Pseudomonadales > Pseudomonadaceae > Pseudomonas > Pseudomonas palmensis. The sequence goes on along the minus strand of NZ_CP187958.1, from coordinate 1,077,159 downwards.
GCATCGAGCCTGTGATCGACGAGAAGCTCGCGGTGGAGATCGACCCACGCACCATCAAGACCCTGGTCGCGCCGTATGAGCTGGTGAAGACCATGCGCGCCTCGATCCTGGTGCTGGGCCCGATGGTCGCCCGTTTCGGCGAGGCCGAAGTGGCCCTGCCTGGCGGTTGCGCCATTGGCTCGCGCCCGGTCGACCTGCACATCCGCGGCCTCGAGGCGATGGGCGCGAAGATCGAAGTCGAAGGCGGCTACATCAAGGCCAAGGCGCCTGAAGGCGGCCTGCGCGGTGCGCACTTCTTCTTCGACACCGTCAGCGTGACCGGTACCGAGAACATCATGATGGCCGCTGCCCTGGCCAAGGGCCGCAGCGTGCTGCAGAACGCCGCGCGCGAGCCGGAAGTGGTCGACCTGGCCAACTTCCTCAACGCCATGGGCGCCAAGGTGCAGGGTGCCGGTACCGACACCATCACCATCGACGGCGTCGAGCGCCTGGGTTCGGCGGTATACCGCGTGATGCCCGACCGTATCGAGACCGGCACCTACCTGGTAGCCGCTGCCGTGACCGGCGGTCGCGTCAAGGTCAAGGACACCGATCCGACCATCCTCGAGGCGGTACTGGAGAAGCTCAAGGAAGCCGGTGCCGAAATCACCACCGGTGAAGACTGGATCGAGCTGGACATGCACGGCAAGCGGCCGAAAGCCGTGAACCTGCGCACCGCCCCGTACCCGGCGTTCCCTACCGACATGCAGGCGCAGTTCATCTCCCTCAACGCCATTGCCGAAGGCACCGGCGCGGTGATCGAGACGATCTTCGAAAACCGCTTCATGCACGTGTACGAGATGCACCGCATGGGCGCGCAGATCCAGGTCGAAGGCAACACGGCCATCGTCACCGGCACCAAGACCCTCAAGGGCGCTCCGGTCATGGCCACCGACCTGCGGGCTTCGGCCAGCCTGGTCATTTCGGCGCTGGTCGCCGAGGGCGACACCCTGATCGATCGCATCTACCACATAGACCGTGGCTACGAGTGCATCGAAGAGAAACTGCAGATGCTGGGCGCGAAGATCCGTCGCGTACCGGGCTAGCCCTGCACTCGGCGCAGGGACGCGCCACAAGAATCGATTGCCGTCGGGCGCCTGCACGGGTCCGGCGGCTAAAGCCGCTTAAGGATTGACGTTTCCCATGTTGACCATCGCGCTGTCCAAGGGCCGCATTCTCGACGACACCCTGCCATTGCTGGCAGAGGCGGGCATCGTGCCTACCGAGAATCCGGACAAAAGCCGCAAGCTGATCATCCCGACCACCCAGGACGATGTACGCCTGCTGATCGTGCGTGCCACCGACGTGCCGACCTACGTCGAGCATGGCGCCGCCGACCTGGGCGTGGCCGGCAAGGACGTGCTGATGGAGTACGGCGGCCAGGGCCTGTACGAGCCGCTGGACCTGCAGATTGCCCAATGCAAGCTGATGACCGCCGGTGCCATCGGCGCTGCCGAACCCAAGGGGCGCCTGCGCGTGGCCACCAAGTTCGTCAACGTCGCCAAGCGCTACTACGCCGAGCAGGGCCGTCAGGTCGACATCATCAAGCTGTACGGCTCGATGGAGCTGGCACCGCTGATCAACCTGGCCGACAAGATCATCGACGTGGTCGACACCGGCAACACCCTGCGTGCCAACGGCCTGGAACCCCAGGAACTGATCGCCACCATCAGCTCCCGGCTGGTGGTCAACAAGGCCTCGATGAAGATGCAGCACGCACGCATCCAGAGCCTGATCGACGCCTTGCGTCTGGCCGTGGAATCGCGACACCGCGGCTGACCCCTGCGCGCGACCTTCGCTGTCGCGCCCGTCTATCCGCGTCATAGCCAATTTTCTCGGGTGCCCGCGCGGATGGACTGGTAGCTTAGGGCGCCTGAGCATCCGCCATTTACCGAGGCCTTAGCCATGACCACGTCCACTGCAATTCGCCGACTCAACGCTGCTGACCCGGATTTCGCCCGACATCTGGATCATCTGCTGAGCTGGGAAAGCGTGTCTGACGATGCGGTCAACCAGCGGGTGCTGGACATCATCAAGGCCGTGCGCGAGCGCGGCGACGCGGCGCTGGTGGAATTCACCCAGCGTTTCGACGGCGTCCAGGCCACCTCCATCGATGACCTGATCCTGGGGCGCGAGCGCCTGGAGCTGGCCCTGAGCCGCATTACCCCGGCGCAGCGCGAGGCGCTGGAAACCGCCGCCCGCCGGGTGCGCAGCTACCACGAAAGGCAGAAGCAGGACTCCTGGACCTACACCGAGGCCGACGGCACCGTGCTGGGCCAGAAGGTCACGCCGCTGGACCGCGCCGGGCTGTACGTACCGGGTGGCAAGGCGTCGTACCCCTCGTCGGTACTGATGAACGCGATTCCGGCCAAGGTTGCCGGGGTGTCCGAAGTGGTCATGGTGGTACCCACCCCGCGTGGTGAAATCAACGAGCTGGTGCTGGCTGCGGCGTGCATCGCCGGGGTCGATCGGGTGTTCACCATCGGTGGCGCCCAGGCGGTTGCCGCACTGGCCTACGGCACCGAGAGCGTGCCGCAGGTAGACAAGGTGGTCGGCCCGGGCAACATCTACGTGGCCACCGCCAAGCGCCATGTGTTCGGCCAGGTGGGCATCGACATGATTGCCGGCCCGTCGGAGATCCTCGTGGTGTGCGACGGCCAGACCGACCCGGACTGGATCGCCATGGACCTGTTCTCCCAGGCCGAGCATGACGAAGACGCCCAGGCGATTCTGGTCAGCCCCGACGCCGACTTCCTCGACCGCGTGGCCGCAAGCATCGACAAGCTGCTGCCGGGCATGGACCGCGCCGAGATCATCCAGACCTCCATCAATGGCCGTGGCGCACTGATCCACGTGCGCGACATGCAGCAGGCCATCGAGGTGGCCAACCGCATCGCCCCCGAGCACCTGGAGTTGTCGGTGGCCGACCCGCAGGCCTGGTTGCCGCAGATCCGCCATGCCGGTGCGATCTTCATGGGCCGCCACACCAGCGAAGCGCTGGGCGACTACTGCGCTGGCCCCAACCACGTGCTGCCTACCTCCGGCACCGCACGGTTCTCCTCGCCGCTGGGGGTGTACGACTTCCAGAAGCGTTCCTCGATCATCTTCTGTTCCGAGCAGGGCGCTTCGGACCTGGGTCGCACCGCGTCGGTGCTGGCCCGTGGCGAATCCCTGAGCGCGCACGCACGCAGCGCCGAGTACCGCATCCTTGGCGATCACACCCCTGTCGATAAAGAGGGCAACTGAGCATGAGCAAATTCTGGAGCCCCTTCGTCAAGGACCTGGTGCCTTACGTGCCGGGCGAGCAGCCCAAGCTGAGCAAGCTGGTCAAGCTCAACACCAACGAAAACCCCTATGGCCCTTCGCCAAAGGCGCTGGAGGCCATGCGCGGCGAGCTCAACGACAACCTGCGCCTGTACCCGGACCCCAATGGCGACCGGCTCAAGCAGGCGGTGGCCAGCTACTACGGCGTGCAGGCCAGCCAGGTGTTCCTGGGCAACGGTTCGGACGAAGTGCTCGCGCACATTTTCCACGGCCTGTTCCAGCACGATGCGCCGCTGCTGTTCCCCGACATCAGCTACAGCTTCTACCCGGTGTACTGCGGCCTGTACGGCATCCCGTATGAGGCGGTAGCGCTGGACGAGCAGTTCCAGATTCGTGTCGAGGATTACCAGCGCGCCAACGGCGGCATCATCTTCCCCAACCCGAACGCACCCACTGGCTGCCTGCTGGCGCTGGAGGCAGTCGAGCAGATGCTGCAGGCCAACCCTGATTCGGTGGTGGTGGTCGACGAAGCCTACATCGACTTCGGCGGCCAGACCGCCATCAGCCTGGTGGACCGCTACCCGAACCTGCTGGTGACCCAGACCTTGTCCAAGTCGCGTTCCCTGGCCGGCCTGCGGGTCGGGCTGGCGGTCGGCCACCCGGACCTGATCGAGGCGCTGGAGCGCATCAAGAACAGCTTCAACTCCTATCCGCTGGATCGCCTGGCCATCGTCGGCGCGGCGGCGGCGTTCGAGGACCAGGCGTATTTCGAACAGACCTGCCGTCAGGTGATCGACAGCCGGGAGCAGTTGGTGGCGCAGTTGACCGACCGCGGTTTCCAGGTGCTGCCGTCGGCGGCCAACTTCATCTTTGCCCGTCACCCCGAGCAGGATGCCGCTGCGCTGGCGGCCAAGTTGCGCGAGCAGGGCGTGATCGTGCGCCACTTCAAGCAGCAGCGCATCGTGCAGTTCCTGCGTATCAGCATCGGTACGCCCGAGCAGAACCAGGCGCTGCTTGACGCCTTGAACTGATCGCGCCTTGCAATCGCCAGCTAGGCGGGCTCCTGCGGGAGCCGGCCTAGCTGGCGATTGCATCGACGTGGCCCGACAGGCTATTCTCCGCTCCTCAGATTCGTCCGATGATTGGATGTAAGCACGTCAATGACTCAACTCATCAAACGCTCCCTTGTCGAGCAGGCCGTCGAACAACTGCGCCAGCGCGTCGCCGATGGCGCCTGGGCCGTCGGCCAGCGCCTGCCCACCGAGCCCGAACTGGCCCTGGAACTGGGCATCAGCCGCAATACCGTGCGTGAAGCGATGCGCGTGCTCGCCTTCAGCGGCCTGGTCGAAGTGCGCCAGGGCGACGGCACCTACCTGCGCGCCAATGTCGACCCGCTGGCCACCGTGCAGGTGCTGTCGCGTTGCAGCCTCGAGCAGGCCCGCGAAACCCGGCACATCCTCGAAGCCGAGGCCATCGGGCTGGCGGCGCTGCGCCGCACCGACGACGACCTCAAGGGGCTGCATGAAGCCCTGCAGCACAGCGCCGAGCACTTTCACGACGACCTCGACAGCTACGTGGCCTGCGACCTGGTGTTTCACCAGCGCCTGGTGGACGCCGCACACAACCCGGCATTGAGCGAGCTGTACCGCTACTTCTCCGCCGTGGTGGCGTGCGCCGTGCACCACAACATGCGCGAATCGCGTTGCCAGGACGTGTTCGACCTGCACCGCGACATCCTGCGGGCGGTCGAGCAACGCGACCCGGAACGGGCCAAGGCCCTGAGCAGAACCCTTATCAATGAAGCCTGACGCAGAGACAGCCATGCCCAAACCCAACCCGCCGCTCGAAGAACTCCTGATCGACGCCGAAGCCGACGACGCCCAGCTGCAACCGCCCGCCGTGCTGCAGCGCCCGTGGCTGTTGCTGCTGGGGCTGGTACTGGTGGCACTGAACCTGCGCCCGGCGCTGTCGAGCATGGCGCCGTTGCTCGGGCAGGTGTCCGACAGCCTGGGGCTGAGTGCTTCGCAGGCCGGCCTGCTGACCACGCTGCCGGTACTGTGCCTGGGCCTGTTCGCGCCGCTGGCACCGATCCTGGCGCGTCGCTTCGGCAGCGAGCGGGTGGTGCTGGGCATTCTGCTCACGCTGGCGTGCGGCATCTTGCTGCGCAGCTCGCTGGGCAGTGTGGGGCTGTTTGCCGGCAGCATCCTGGCCGGGGCCAGCATCGGCGTGATTGGCGTGCTGCTGCCGGGCATCGTCAAGCGCGACTTCCCCAAGCATGCCGGCGCCCTGACCGGCGTGTACACCATGGCCCTGTGCCTGGGCGCGGCCCTGGCGGCCGGCGCCACCGTGCCGTTGAGCCAGCACTTCGACGACAGTTGGGCGCTGGGCCTGGGTGTCTGGCTGATTCCGGCGGTGGTGGCGGCGCTGTTCTGGCTGCCCCAGGCGCGCCACGGGCATGGCAAGCATGCGGTGGCTTATCGGGTGAGGGGGCTGCTGCGCGATCCGCTGGCCTGGCAGGTGACCCTGTACATGGGCCTGCAGTCGTCGCTGGCGTACATCGTGTTCGGCTGGCTGCCCTCGATTCTGATCGGCCGTGGCCTGAGCCCGACCGAGGCCGGGCTGGTGCTGTCCGGTTCGGTGATCGTGCAACTGGCCAGTGCCCTGACCGCGCCGTGGCTGGCCACCCGTGGCAAGGACCAGCGCCTGGCCATCGTGCTGGTGATGCTGCTGACCCTGGCCGGCCTGTTCGGCTGCCTGTATGCCCCGTTAGGCGGGCTGTGGGGCTGGGCGGTGGTACTGGGTATCGGGCAGGGCGGCACCTTTGCCCTGGCGCTGACCCTGATCGTGTTGCGGTCGAAGGACTCGCATGTGGCGGCCAACCTGTCGAGCATGGCCCAGGGCATCGGCTATACCCTGGCCTCGATGGGGCCGTTCGCGGTAGGCCTGGTGCATGACGTGACCGGTGGCTGGGACGCGGTGGGCTGGATCTTCGCGGTGCTGGGCGTGGGTGCGATCGGTTTCGGGCTCAAGGCCGGGCGGGCGTTGCAGGTGGGTGTGGTCAGCGAACGGGTCTGACTTCGCGTGGCTGCCATCGCGGGTCTGCACTGCACCTGTGGGAGCGGGCCTGACCTGCGATGGGGCACATCATTCGCACCGTATATACCCGTAGCTTTCAGCCATCACTCGGCCTATCGTTCACGTCCGTTCCCCTGTAATGGACCGCGCCCATGAGCGACGCCAACATCGCGCTGATCACACGTTTCTACCAGGCCTTCCAGCGCCTCGACGCCGAGGCCATGGTCGCCTGCTACAGCCCCGAGGTGGTGTTCAGCGACCCGGCCTTCGGTACCCTGCGTGGCAAGGACGCCGCCGACATGTGGCGCATGCTCGCCAGTCGCGCCAAGGATTTCTCCCTGACCTTCGACAGCGTGCGCGCCGACGAGCGCAGCGCCACTGCGCACTGGGTGGCCACCTACCTGTTCAGCCAGACCGGTCGCGTGGTGGTCAACGACATTCAGGCACGTTTCGTGATCCGCGACGGGTTGATCGTCGAGCATCACGATCATTTCGACCTGTGGCGCTGGGCCCGCCAGGCGCTGGGTACCAAGGGCCTGCTGCTGGGCTGGACACCGCTGGTACAGGGCAAGATTCGCCAACAGGCGGCAAAAGGCCTGCGCGCATTTCAGGCCGGGCGTTGACGGGGTAAGCTGTCGCCTTCACCCCTGTACGCAGATGCCCGTGACCGAAACCCCCACCTCTCGCAAACCCTGGTATGTCTATCTGGTACGCACCGCCAACGGTTCGTTGTACTGCGGCATCAGTGACAACCCCGAGCGCCGTTTCAATGCCCATCAGAGCGGCCGCGGTGCGCGTTACTTCAGCACCAGCCCGGCAGTGGCGCTGGTGTATGTGGAAGCCTGGCCGGACAAGGCCGAGGCGCTGCGCCAGGAACGCCTGGTGAAGAAGCTGCGCAAGTCGGCCAAGGAGGCACTGGTGGCCTCCTGGACGGGGCTCAGTCCTTGCGACGCTTGAGCTGATCGGTGAGCTGGGTGGGCAGGCCCTTGATGATCAGGGTGCCGGCCTCTTCGTCGTACTCGATCTTCGAGCCCAGCAGGTGTGCCTCGAAGCTGATCGACAGGCCCTCGGCGCGGCCGGTGAAGCGGCGGAACTGGTTCAGGGTGCGCTTGTCGGCCGGGATCTCCGGCGACAGGCCGTAGTCCTTGTTGCGGATATGGTCATAGAAGGCCCGTGGGCGGTCCTCGTCGATCAGTTCCGACAGCTCGCTCAGGGTCACCGGCTCGCCTGCCTTGGTCTGGCTGGTGGCGTACTCGACCAGGGTCTGGGTCTTTTCGCGGGCGGCTTCCTCGGGCAGGTCCTCGCTCTCGACGAAGTCGCTGAAGGCCTTGAGCAGGGTGCGGGTCTCTCCCGGGCCGTCGACGCCTTCCTGGCAGCCGATGAAGTCGCGGAAGTACTCCGAGACCTTCTTGCCGTTCTTGCCCTTGATGAACGAGATGTACTGCTTGGACTGCTTGTTGTTCTGCCACTCGGAGATGTTGATGCGAGCAGCCAGGTGCAGCTGGCCCAGGTCCAGGTGGCGCGAGGGGGTCACGTCCAGGTCGGCGTTCACCGCCACACCTTCGCTGTGGTGCAGCAGGGCAATGGCCAGGTAGTCGGTCATGCCTTGCTGGTAGTGGGCGAACAGTACGTGGCCACCGGTGGACAGGTTCGACTCTTCCATCAGCTTCTGCAGGTGCTCGACGGCCACGCGGCTGAAGGCGGTGAAGGTCTTGCCTTCATCCAGGTATTCCTTCAGCCAGCCGCTGAACGGATGGGCGCCGGACTCGGCGTGGAACAGGCCCCAGGCTTTGCCCTGTTTGGCGTTGTAGCTGTCGTTGAGGTCGGCCAGCAGGTTCTCGATGGCGGTCGACTCGGCCAGTTCCGAGTCGCGTGCGTGCAGCACGGCAGGGCTGCCATCGGGTTTCTTGTCGATCAGGTGGACGATGCAATGACGGATCGGCATGGGATTCTCGGCTGAAAATAGGGCGCGACATACGGCGCTGCAAAGCGGCCAAGTGTAACCCAGCCGGGGGCTTGAGCAGGGTATGGATGTGTGTCGACGTAAGGGTTGTTCATTTTTTGTGCGATTTTTTGCGAAATTTGCTGCAAACCCCCGAAAAACCAGAACATTTGGCCTGTGGGAGGCGGATATTTATCGCTTCGTGTGGTAGTTTTGCCCGGTCTTGCGCACCGCGTGTGGCGCATTGCTGGCAGACCGCTGATGTCACGTCGAACCAAACGCATTTTTGTGTATCTACATACGCGATTGGCAATGGATATACCCCGGACCGCCGAAGACTCGCGGGTCTGGGCCGATGGCTGACGCTGCACTCTGCAAACCAACTGAATTTGATAGGGAAGGAACACCACCATGGCATTGACCAAAGACCAACTGATCGCCGATATCGCCGAAGCTATCGACGCGCCGAAAACCACCGCGCGTAACGCTCTGGAGCAACTGGGCCAGATCGTTGCTGATCAACTGGAAAATGGCAGCGAAATCACCCTGCCGGGTATCGGCAAGCTGAAGATCACCGAGCGTCCTGCCCGTACCGGTCGTAACCCTTCGACTGGCGCTGCCATCGAAATCGCTGCCAAGAAAGTCGTCAAGTTCGTTCCAGCCAAAGTGCTGACCGACGCTGTAAACAAGTAATTGTAAACAGCTTCTGAAAACCGCGTCCGGTGCGAGCCAGGCGCGGTTTTTTTGTGGGTGCTGCGCATGCCCCTAGGGGGCGGGTTTCGTCCAGCGCAGCTGGCGCCACGCAGCGCGCGCCTGAGGTGTCTGGAAGGTCCAGGCCACCAGGCGGCTCTGCTTCTGCCCCTGGCCCATCTCCAGTACGCGGTGCTCTACTGCGCCGGCCTTGTTCAGGGCCGCCTCGATACCCGGCAGGTTCGATGCCTTCGACACCAGGCTGCTGAACCACAGCACCTGTTGGCCCAGGGCCACGCTTTCATTCACCAGCTGGCTGACAAAGCGGATTTCACCGCCTTCGCACCACAGCTCGTTGTTCTGCCCCCCAAAGTTCAGTACCGGCAGCTTGCGCTTGGGGTCGGCCTTGCCCAGCGCCCGCCATTTGCGCTGGCTGCCACGGGTGGCTTCGTCACGCGAGGCGTGGAAGGGCGGGTTGCACAGGGTGACGTCGAAGCGTTCGTCGCTCTTGAGCAGGCCGGCGAGGATCTGCCGCGCATTGCCCTGCTGGCGCAGGCTGATGACCTTGCCCAGCCCGTTGGCCTGCACGATGGCCTTGGCGGCGCCCAGGGCCACCGGGTCGATGTCCGAGCCCAGGAAGCGCCAGCGGTAGTCGACGTGACCCAGCAGCGGATAGATGCAGTTGGCCCCGACCCCCACATCCAGTGCCTGGATCATCGCACCCCGCGGAATCTCGCCACCGTTGTCGGTGGCCAGCAGGTCGGCCAGGCCATGCAGGTAGTCGGCGCGGCCGGGTATGGGCGGGCACAGGTAGTCGGCCGGGATGTCCCAGTGCTGGATGCCGTACTGGGCCTTGAGCAGGGCGCGGTTGAACACGCGCACTGCCTCGGGGTCGGCGAAATCGATGCTCGGCTTGCCGTGGGGGTTGGTGATCATGAAGCGGCCCAGCTCCGGGCTGCTCTTGATCAGTTGCGGGAAGTCGTAGCGACCCTGGTGGCGGTTGCGCGGGTGCAGGGTGGGTTTGTTGGGTGTGGTCATGTTTGTGTCCGGTGAAAAGCATCGCGGGTCAAGCCCGCTCCCACAGGGGCTGCATGCACAGTTCCTTGTGGGAGCGGGCTTGACCCGCGATGGCGTCGCTGTGATCAGCGCTATTACAAGGCGGCAATCCGCGCATGCTGCTCGGTGAAGTTGGCCAGGGCCTGTTCGGCCTCGGCCAGCTTGGCGCGCTCCTTGTCGATCACCGCAGGCGGCGCCTTGTCGACGAACGCCGGGTTGGACAGCTTGCCGCCCACCCGCTGCACTTCGCCTTGCAGGCGCTGGATTTCCTTGTTCAGACGCGCCAGCTCGGCATCCTTGTCGATCAGCCCGGCCATCGGCACCAGCACCTGCAGGTCACCGACCAGGGCGGTGGCGCTCAGCGGCGCCTCGTCCTGCTCGCCCAGCACGGTGAAGGATTCGATCTTGGCCAGCTTCTTGAGCAGTGCCTCGTTTTCCTGCAGGCGACGCACGTCTTCGGCACTGGCGTTCTTGAGGAACAGCTGCAATGGCTTGCCCGGGCCGATGTTCATTTCGCCACGGATGTTGCGCACGCCCAGCATCAGTTCCTTGAGCCACTCGATATCGCCTTCGGCGGCTTCATCGATGCGGCTTTCGTTGGCCACCGGCCACGGCTGCAGCATGATGGTCTTGCCTTCGATACCGGCCAGCGGCGCCAGGCGCTGCCAGATTTCCTCGGTGATGAACGGCATGAACGGGTGCGCCAGGCGCAGCGCCACTTCCAGCACGCGGACCAGGGTGCGGCGGGTGCCGCGCTGGCGTTCGACCGGTGCGTTCTCGTCCCACAGTACCGGTTTGGACAGCTCCAGGTACCAGTCGCAGTACTGGTTCCAGATGAACTCGTACAGCGCCTGGGCGGCCAGGTCGAAGCGGAACTGGTCCAGCTGGCGGGTCACTTCGGCTTCGGTGCGCTGCAGCTGCGAGATGATCCAGCGGTCGGCCAGCGACAGCTCGTAGGCCTCGCCGTTCTGGCCGCAGTCCTCGCCCTTGTCCAGCACGTAGCGCGCGGCGTTCCAGATCTTGTTGCAGAAGTTGCGATAGCCTTCGACGCGGCCCATGTCGAACTTGATGTCGCGACCGGTGGACGCCAGCGAGCAGAAGGTGAAGCGCAGGGCATCGGTGCCGTAGCTGGCGATGCCTTCGGGGAACTCGGCCTTGGTCTGCTTGGCGATCTTGTCGGCCAGCTTGGGCTGCATCAGGCCGCTGGTGCGTTTCTCCAGCAGCGCGTCCAGGGTGATGCCGTCGACGATGTCCAGCGGGTCGAGCACGTTGCCCTTGGACTTGGACATCTTCTGGCCCTGGCCATCACGAACCAGGCCATGCACGTACACGGTCTTGAACGGCACTTGCGGGGTACCGTCCTCGTTCTTCACCAGATGCATGGTCAACATGATCATCCGGGCAACCCAGAAGAAGATGATGTCGAAACCGGTCACCAGCACGTCGGTGGAGTGGAAGGTCTTGAGGAATTCGGTCTGCTGCGGCCAGCCCAGGGTGGAGAAGGTCCACAGGCCCGAGCTGAACCAGGTGTCGAGCACGTCGTTGTCCTGGTTCAGGACCACGTCGTCGCCCAGCCGGTGCTTGGCGCGCACTTCTTCTTCGCTGCGCCCCACATAGACCTTGCCCGACACGTCGTACCAGGCCGGAATGCGGTGGCCCCACCACAGCTGGCGGCTGATGCACCAGTCCTGGATGTCGCGCATCCAAGAGAAATACATGTTCTCGTACTGCTTGGGCACGAACTGGATGCGGCCGTCTTCGACAGCGGCGATCGCAGGCTCGGCCAGCGGCTTGGTCGACACGTACCACTGGTCGGTCAGCCATGGCTCGATGATGGTGCCGGAGCGGTCGCCCTTGGGCACTTTCAAGGCGTGGTCGTCGACGCTGACCAGCAGGCCTGCGGCATCCAGGTCGGCAACGATCTGCTTGCGCGCCACGAAGCGGTCGAGGCCGGCGTAGGCGGCAGGCAGGCTGGCGTCCAGGCTTTCGTTCAGGCTGCCGTCGAGGTTGAACACCTGGGCTGCCGGCAGCACCGCAGCGTTCTTGTCGAAGATGTTGAGCAGCGGCAGGTTGTGGCGCTTGCCGACTTCGTAGTCGTTGAAGTCGTGGGCCGGGGTGATCTTCACGCAGCCGGTGCCGAATTCGGGGTCGCAGTAGTCATCGGCGATGATCGGGATCAGGCGACCGACCAGCGGCAGCTTGACGAACTTGCCGATCAGCGCCTGGTAGCGCTCGTCGTTCGGGTTGACGGCCACGGCGGCGTCGCCGAGCAGGGTTTCCGGACGGGTGGTGGCGACCACCAGGTGGTCCTTGCCGTCGGCCGTGGTGGCACCGTCGGCCAGCGGGTAGCGCAGGTTCCACAGATGGCCTTTCTCGTCGTGGCTTTCCACTTCGAGGTCGGAGATTGCCGTGTGCAGCTTGGTGTCCCAGTTGACCAGGCGCTTGCCGCGGTAGATCAGGCCGTCTTCATGCAGGCGCACGAAGGCTTCCTTGACCGCTTCGGACAGGCCGTCGTCCATGGTGAAGCGCTCGCGGCTCCAGTCTACCGACGAGCCCAGGCGGCGGATCTGGCGGCTGATGTTGCCACCGGACTGATCCTTCCATTCCCAGACTTTCTCGAGGAATTTGTCGCGGCCCAGGTCGTGACGATTCTGGCCCTTGGCCTCCAGTTGACGCTCCACCAGCATCTGCGTGGCGATGCCGGCGTGGTCGGTGCCTGGTTGCCACAGGGTGTTGCGACCCTGCATGCGGCGAAAACGGATCAGGGCGTCCATGATCGCGTTGTTGAAGCCGTGACCCATGTGCAGGCTGCCGGTCACGTTCGGCGGCGGGATCATGATGGTGTACGAATCGCCCGCGCCTTGCGGGGCGAAATAATTCTCTGACTCCCAGGTGTTGTACCAGGAACTTTCAATGGCGTGCGGCTGGTAGGTCTTATCCATGCGCGGCGGGACCCTATGGCATTTATTCAGGAAAGCCGAGAAGTATAGCGGGGATAAGGGCCGGGGCGTAGCGTGAGGTGCGGGAGTGGGGCAAAAAACTGTGGGGAATTCTTCGCGTAGGAGCCGGCCTTGCCGGCGAAGCGAGCCAAAGGCTCGCCCCCGTTTTTGATTACGAGCGTGAGTTCAACAACCGCTCCAGGCGGGCATCCAGGCGCCGCTTGATCTCGTTCTCGATATGCGGGGTAAAGTCCTTGATCACATCCTGCATGATCAACTGCGCCGCCGCGCGCAGTTCGCTGTCCAGGTGCAGCAGGGTGTCCTGGCGGCGCGCCTGCGGGTCGGGCTCGGCAGCCGGCTCGGCAGCCACCGGGGCCCGCGCTGCCGGTTCGGCCGGCTCGAGCAGCAACGGTATCTGCTCCTCGACGGTCTCGGTCAGCAGTGGCGGTTCCAGGGCATCGTCACCCAGCAACTGGCGAATCGACTCCAGATCGTCCAGCAAATGCGCAGGTTTTGGCATGGGGGCAGGTTTGTCCATCATCAGAGTCGCTGTAAACGGTGGTCTTGCAGAGCATAGCCCTGTTCACGGTAGAAACGGAAACTCTCCCGCGCCGCCGCACGAATGGCCGGCTCCTCCACCACGATCTCGGCAATGCGGGCAAAGCGTGCGGCAAAACCGGGTACCTTCAGGTCGAGATTGACCAGCAGGTCCTGATGATCGCCCGGGTCGTCACCGACCCCCAGCGCCACCGCGCCGTGCGGGTCGTCTTCGAGCGCGCTGTGGGGTACGAAGGCCTCGCCCTTGAACGCCCACAGCCGCGCATCCAGCTCGTCGCGCTGGGCCGCATCGCTGCAGTTGAGGTACACGCGGTGCCCAAGGCGCCAGGCCTTTTCGCACAGCTTGCAGGCGAAATCCAGCCGCGCGGCAGGCGCGGGGCTGGGCAGGATATAGAAGTCGACTTTGCTCATGGTGGGGTGGCCCACCGGCTACGCCTTGCAGCGCGGCCGGTGGACGGCGCCTCAGGCGTTGGCGCGGTCGAGCAGGTATTGGGTCAGCAGCGGTACCGGGCGGCCAGTGGCGCCCTTGTCCTTGCCGCCGCTGGTCCAGGCCGTGCCGGCGATGTCCAGGTGGGCCCAGTGGTAGGCCTTGGCAAAGCGCGACAGGAAGCAGCCGGCGGTGATGCTGCCCGCCTTCGGGCCGCCGATGTTGGCGATGTCGGCGAACGGGCTGTCGAGCTGCTCCTGGTATTCGTCGAACAGCGGCAGTTGCCAGGCGCGGTCGTCGGCACGCTTGCCGGCGTCCAGCAGTTGGCCGATCAGTTCGTCGTCGTTGCCCATCAGGCCCGAGGTATGGCTGCCCAGGGCGACGATGCAGGCGCCGGTCAGGGTGGCGATGTCGATCACCGCCTGCGGCTTGAAGCGCTCCACATAGGTCAGTGCGTCGCACAGCACCAGGCGGCCTTCGGCGTCGGTGTTGAGGATTTCGACGGTCTGCCCGCTCATGGTGGTGACGATGTCGCCCGGACGGCTGGCGCCACCGCTGGGCATGTTCTCGGCACAGGCCAGTACACACACCAGGTTGATCGGCAGCTTGAGTTCGAGCACGGCACGCAGGGTGCCGAACACGCTGGCTGCACCGCCCATGTCGTACTTCATTTCATCCATGCCGGCACCGGGCTTGAGGCTGATGCCGCCGGTGTCGAAGGTGATGCCCTTGCCCACCAGTACGTAAGGCTTCTCGCTCTTCTTGGCGGCGCCCTGGTAGCTGAGCACGATCAGGCGTGGCGGCTGATCGCTGCCCTGGCCCACGGCGTAGAACGCGCCCATGCCCAGGTCCTTGATCTTCTTCTCGTCCAGCACCTCGACCTTGAGGCCCTTGAACTCCTTGCCCAGCGCCTTGGCCTGTTCGGCCAGATAGCTTGGGTGGCAGATGTTCGGCGGCAGGTTGCCCAGGTCGCGGGTGAAGCCCATGCCGTTGGCGATCGCGGTGGCGTGCTTGACGGCGCGCTCCACCTCGGCCAGGCCGGCCTTGTCGCTGAGCAGGGTGATCTTCTTCAGGGCGATCGGCTCGGCCTTCTTGCTCTTGTAATGATCGAATACATATTGACCATCGAGCAGGCTCTCGGCCAGCAGGCGTACCTTGCCGTAGTTGGCATCGCGGCCGGTCACGGCAACGTCGTCCAGTGCCAGCACCGCATCGCTGCCAGCCAGGCCCTTGAGCACGTTGAGCACGCTGCCCGCCAGCTTGCGCCAGGCGCGGTCGGCAAGGGCGTCCTTGCCGGTCCCCACCAGCAATACGCGCTCGGCCTTGACCCCGGCCAGGCCTTGCAGCAGCAGGGTCTGGCCGACCTTGCCGGCCAGGTCGCCGCGCTTGAGCACTGCGCTCAGGGCGCCGTTGCTGGCGTCGTCCACGGCCTTGGCGGTAGCGCCCAGTGTGCGGCCTTCACCCACGCTCAGTACCAGGGTGGCGGTTTTCAAGGATGCTGCGGCTACGCTTTTTACAACCAATTCCATGTCAGGGTCCCCGAATGAACTGTCAGTGCGCGCTGGCGGTGCAGGCGCTCGAAGCGGCCTGGCGCGCCGTGGCGGGCCAGTCAGAAAGCGCCCAGTTTGAGCCTGCGGCGGGCGCGCTGACAACCCCGAGATGAAGCTTTGCACGGCGCCAAGTGACAGGCACGGCCATTCACAGGATAATGCGCGCACTTTTGTCCGGGTTCGCCTTTGGCGGGCGGGCGACTATCTTGGTTGCAACGTTTTCCCTTGTTCGGCTGTCCGAGCCTGACAACCCAGGAGTGTCTGGTTTGATCGTCTTCCGTTATCTGTCCCGCGAGGTCCTGGTGACCTTGAGTGCCGTCAGCGCTGTGCTGCTGGTCATCATCATGAGCGGGCGCTTCATCAAATACCTGGCCCAGGCGGCCCAGGGCATGCTCGATCCGGGCGTACTGTTCCTGATCATGGGCTACCGCCTGCCGGGCTTTCTGCAACTGATCCTGCCGCTGGGCCTGTTTCTGGGCATCCTGCTGGCCTACGGCCGGCTGTACCTGGAAAGCGAGATGACCGTGCTCTCGGCAACCGGCATGAGCCAGCAGCGCCTGCTGGGCATGACCCTGATGCCGGCTGCACTGATCGCGGTGCTGGTAGCCTGGCTGAGCCTGAGCCTGGCGCCCCAGGGCGTGACCCAGGTATCGCAGATCATCAACCAGCAGGATGCGCTGACCGAGTTCGACACCCTGGTGCCGGGCCGCTTCCAGAACCTGCGCGACGGTTCGCGGGTCACCTACACCGAGCAGCTGTCGGATGACCGTTCAAAGCTGGCCGGCGTGTTCATTTCGGAAAAGCGACTGTCCCAGGACAAGAGCAAGGACCGTGGCATCTCCGTGCTGGTGGCCGAAAAGGGCCGTCAGGAAGTGCAGGCCGACGGCAACCGCTACCTGATCCTTGAAAACGGCTACCGCTACGACGGCAACCCGGGCCAGGCCGATTACCGCGCCATCAAGTACGACACCTACGGTGTGCTGCTGCCCAAGCCGGAGGTCAGCCAGGAAGTCACCGAGCGCGAGGCCATCCCGACGTCCGAACTGATCGGCAGTACCGGGCTGCGCGAGCGTGCCGAACTGCAGTGGCGCCTGTCGCTGCCGCTGCTGGTGTTCATCGTGACCCTGATGGCGGTGCCGCTGTCGCGGGTCAACCCGCGCCAGGGCCGTTTCCTCAAGCTGCTGCCGGCGATCCTTCTGTATATGGCTTACCTGACGATTCTGATTGCCGCCCGCGGCGCCCTGGAGAAAGGCAAGTTGCCGATCGGCCTGGGGCTGTGGCCGGTGCATGGGCTGTTCCTGCTGATCGGCCTGGGCCTGATGTTCTGGGAACCGCTGCGCCTCAAGCGCGCCAGCCGTCGTGCGGAGGTGGCCCGTGGCTAAACTCGATCGCTACATCGGCCAGAGCGTGTTCATGGCCATCCTCGCCGTGCTGGGGATCATCCTCGGCCTGGCGTCGCTGTTCGCCTTCATCGACGAGATGGGCGACATCAGCGATACCTACACCTTGTGGGACGCGGGCAACTACGTGCTGCTGACCGCGCCACGGCGCTTGTACGACATGCTGCCGATGGCCGCGCTGATCGGCTGCCTGATCGGCCTGGGCAGCCTGGCCAGCAGCAGCGAACTGACCATCATGCGCGCTGCCGGCGTGTCCATCGGGCGCATCGTGTGGGCGGTCATGAAGCCGATGCTGGTACTGATGCTGATCGGCGTGCTGATGGGCGAGTACCTGGCACCCGTGACCGAGAACAAGGCCCAGGCCGACCGTTCGCTGGCGCAGGGTGGCGGTGAGGCGCAAAGCTCCAAGCGCGGCCTGTGGCACCGCCAGGGCGAGGAGTTCGTGCACATCAACACCGTGCAGCCCAATGGGCTGTTGCTGGGCGTGACGCGTTATCGCTTCGACAACGAGCGTCACATGCAGACCTCCAGCTTTGCGCGCAGGGCGCAATACACCCAGGGCCACTGGGAACTGACCGACGTGACCACCACGCACTTCCGTGGGGACCACACCGAAGTCATCCACAATGCCGAGGAGCGCTGGGACGTCGCCCTGACCCCCGAGCTGCTCAGCACCGTGGTACTGGCGCCCGAGTCGCTGTCGATCAGCGGGCTGTGGGACTACATTCACTACCTCTCCGACCAGGGCCTGAACAACGCGCGCTACTGGCTGGCGTTCTGGACCAAGGTGCTGCAACCGGTGGTCACGGCGGCGCTGGTACTGATGGCGGTGTCGTTCATCTTCGGCCCGCTGCGTTCGGTGACGCTGGGCCAGCGGGTGTTCACCGGGGTGCTGGTGGGCTTCGTGTTCCGCATCGCCCAGGACCTGCTGGGCCCTTCGAGCCAGGTGTTCGGCTTCCCGCCGCTGCTGGCGGTGGTGATCCCGGCGGCAATCTGTGCGCTGGCGGGGGTGTGGTTGCTACGCAGGGCGGGGTAGCGATTACCCTGGCCAACAAAAAGCCGACCTCAGGGTCGGCTTTTTCATTGGTTGCCTATGCCGGCGAACGGTGCGCTGCGGTTCTACTTCTTGCGCTTGGGAATCCGCACCAGCTGGGTTTCCGAGTACATGTCATGCCAGGCGCGTTTTTTCTTGTCCACCAGCGACCACAGAAACCCCAGGCCCAGGCACAGCCACGACGCAATCGACACTACAAAGCGCAGCAGTGCCTGCCACAGGCTGATGGCACTGCCGTCGGCATTCTGCACGCGGATGCCCCATACCTGCATGCCAAGGGTCTGGCCGCCGTGGGTCCAGAACTTGGCGAAGAAGCCGAACAGCATGAACAGCAGAACGGTCGACAGCAAGGGATCGCCATCCAGCGCCCCCGCCTCGGTCAGGGCGCGCATGCGCGTCTCGCCGATGATCGCCATCTGCACCATCTTGTACACCAGCGTGGTTACCATCAGCAGGGCGGTGCACAACAGGAAGTCATAGAACATCGCGGCCAGGCGACGGCCCAGGCCGACCACGGGGAACTCGCCCTGTGGTTGAAGAAGTTGCTTGGGCATGCGCTCAGGCTCCGGGTGACAAAGCGCCCATTCTACGGAATTGCGCGCACAAAAAAGCCCCTGCTGTTGCCAGCAGGGGCTCTTTCGTTGATGAAGATCAGGCTTCGGCTTGAACTTCGTCGGCTTGCATGCCTTTTTGGCCCTGCACAGCAACGAAGGTCACTTTCTGGCCTTCTTTCAGGCTCTTGAAGCCGTTGCCCTGAATAGCGCGGAAGTGTACGAACAGATCCGGACCGCTTTCTGGAGTGATGAAACCAAAACCTTTCTCGTCGTTAAACCACTTGACGGTACCGCTCTGACGTTGGGACATTGTCTTATTTCCTTTGAAACTTAGAATTAGTAACAGTTTCTTTCATTGAAAGAGTACTGGGCTGGGTTGCAGGAAAGTAAGAGACGTCGAACGGGTTGTAGCAAAACTCGGCGCTACTGCCCAGGTCACGAACCATAGCGACCCATGCAAACACAGTGCAGTGAATCTACACTCATTTCGATTGCAAAAACAAGTCCCGCAGAGCGCCGCACCACGGGGCCTGGCGGGAAATTTCCGGGGCTGTTTGCGGGCCGTTGTCGGGCGTGTTCGAAAGTTGTAAAACGCGTTCGAAAACGAATATCCCGAACGCGCCATGACACCTTGTTTCAATTGCGCTGTATCAGCCGCGATAGTAGCGCTGGGCAACGAACGGCATCTTGCTGACTTTCATCGCCACCCGTTTGCCGCGCACGATGGCCCACAGCGGTGTATCGAGCGCTGCATGGGCCTGGTCCACATATCCCATCGCCACTGGCGCGCCCAGCGTGGGCCCGAAGCCTCCGCTGCAGATGCTGCCGACCACCGTGCCGGCCTCATCGACGATCTCGGCCCCTTCGCGCACCGGGGTACGCTCCTGCGGCAGCAGGCCGACGCGCTTGCGCGCCACGCCGCTGTGCTGCTGGGCGAAGATCGCAGCAGCGCCGGGGAAGCCTCCCGCCCGCGAGCCATCGGCACGGCGTACCTTGGAGATGGCCCACAGCAGGCTTGCCTCGATCGGCGTGGTGTCGGCATTCATGTCATGCCCGTACAGGCACAGGCCGGCTTCCAGGCGCAGCGAGTCGCGCGCGCCCAGGCCGATGGCGGCCACTTCCGGCTCGGCCAGCAGGTGGCGGGCCAGGGCCTCGGCGCTGGCGCTGGGCACACTGATCTCGAAGCCGTCTTCGCCGGTGTAGCCCGAACGGCTCACGTAGCAGTCCACGCCCAGCAACACCACGGGCTTGAACTGCATGAAGGTCATGTCCGCCACCTCGGGGGCCAGGCGCTGCAGTACCTTGACTGCCGCCGGGCCCTGCAGGGCCAGCAGGGCGCGCTCTTCGAACAGCGGCTGCACCTGGCACAGCGTGCCGATGTGCTGGCGCAGGTGGGCCAGGTCCTGGTCCTTGCAGGCGGCGTTGACCACCAGGAACAGTTCGTCGTTGCCCAGGTTGGCCACCATCAGGTCATCGAGGATGCCGCCCTGTTCGTTGGTGAACATCGCGTAGCGCTGCATGCCCACCGGCAAATCGATGATGTCGACCGGCACCAGGGTTTCCAGGGCCTTGGCGGCATCGGCGCCCACCAGGCGGATCTGGCCCATGTGCGACACGTCGAACAGGCCGGCCTGTTCGCGGGTGTGCAGGTGCTCCTTGAGCACCCCCAGCGGGTACTGCACGGGCATGTCGTAGCCGGCGAACGGCACCATGCGCGCGCCCAGTTCCAGATGCAGGGCATGAAGCGGTGTTTGCAGCAGTGTGTCGGTGGACATTGATGACTCCTTCTAGAGGCTTGAGGTTGTCAGCACTCGATGATGTTGACGGCCAGACCGCCGCGGGCGGTCTCCTTGTATTTGCTTTTCATGTCGGCGCCGGTCTGGCGCATGGTGCGGATCACCTTGTCGAGCGAGACGAAGTGCTGCCCGTCGCCGCGCAAGGCCATGCGCACTGCGTTGATCGCCTTGACCGAGCCCATGGCATTGCGTTCGATGCAGGGCACCTGGACCAGCCCGCCAATCGGGTCGCAGGTCAGGCCCAGGTTGTGTTCCATGCCGATTTCGGCGGCGTTCTCGACCTGTTGCACGCTGCCGCCCAGCACCTCGCACAGGGCCCCGGCTGCCATCGAACAGGCCACCCCGACCTCACCCTGGCAGCCCACTTCGGCCCCCGAGATCGAGGCGTTTTCCTTGTACAGGATGCCGATGGCAGCGGCGGTGAGCAGAAAGCGCACCACGCCGTCTTCGCTGGCACCCCCGATGAAGCGCATGTAGTAGTGCAGCACCGCCGGCACGATGCCGGCAGCGCCATTGGTGGGTGCGGTGACCACTCGACCGCCGGAGGCGTTTTCTTCGTTGACCGCCAGGGCATAGAGGTTGACCCAGTCGAGTACCGACAGCGCATCGCGCAGGCTCGCCTCGGGGTTGGCGCACAGCTGGCGGTGCAGGGCAGCAGCGCGGCGCTTGACCTTGAGCCCGCCGGGCAGAATGCCCTCGTTGCGACAGCCGGCGGCCACGCAGCCCTGCATCACTTGCCAGATGTGCAGCAGGCCGCTGCGGGTCTCGGCCTCGGGGCGCCAGGCCGATTCGTTGGCCAGCATCACCTGGCTGATGCTCAGGTGATGCGTGGTGCAGTGGTCAAGCAGTTCCCGGGCCGTCTTGAACGGGTAGGGCAGTGTGGTGCTGTCCTCGACGATACGATCGGCCCCCGCAGCGCCTTCGTCGACCACGAAACCACCGCCCACCGAGTAGTACTCGCGGCTGCGTACCTGCAGGCCGGCGGCGTCGAAGGCACGAAAGATCATGCCGTTGGGGTGAAAGGCCAGCGGCTTGCGGATCATCGCCAGGTGCTGTTTTTCGTTGAATTCGATGGCGTGCTCGCCCAGCAGGTAGAGCTGCCCGCTGCTGCGGATCGCCTGCAGGCGCGCTGCGATGGTGTCGGTGTCGACGCTGTCGGGGTGTTCGCCCTCAAGCCCCAGCAGCACCGCCTTGTCGCTGCCGTGGCCTTTGCCGGTGGCGCCGAGCGAGCCGTACAGCTCGACCTTGACGCTGGCGGTACTGGCCAGCAGGTCGTCGCGGCGCAGGCCCTCGGCAAAACGCGCGGCTGCGCGCATCGGCCCGACGGTATGGGAGCTGGAGGGGCCGATGCCGATCTTGAACAGGTCGAAGACGCTGAGTGACATGGTCGTACCCTCGTGCAGGTTGAAAAGCTTCGCCGGCAAGGCCGGCCCCTACAGATGCGCGCGGGCTCTGCAGGAGCCGGCCTTGCCGGCGAAGAGGCCCTCAGGCGTCCTGATAGCTTTCGATCGACGGGCAGGCGCAGATCAGGTTGCGGTCGCCGAACACGTTGTCGACACGCCCCACGGGTGGCCAGTACTTGGCCTCCTCCAGCGATGGCAGCGGGTACACCGCCTGCTGGCGGCTATAGCCGTGGGGCCATTCGCCGGCCAGCTCGGCCGCGGTGTGCGGGGCGTTCTTCAGCGGGTTGTCGTCCTTGTCCAGGCTGCCGTTCTCCACTGCGCGAATCTCTTCGCGAATACAGATCATGGCGTTGCAGAAGCGGTCCAGTTCCTCCTTGGCCTCGCTCTCGGTCGGCTCGATCATCAACGTGCCGGCCACCGGGAACGACATGGTCGGGGCATGGAAGCCGAAGTCGATCAGGCGCTTGGCCACGTCGTCGACGCTGATGCCGCTGCTGTCCTTGAGCGGGCGCAGGTCCAGGATGCACTCGTGCGCCACCAGGCCATTGCCGCCGGTGTACAACACAGGATAGTGCTCTTCCAGGCGGCGGGCGATGTAGTTGGCATTCAGGATCGCCATCTGCGACGCACGCTTGAGCCCGGCGCCGCCCATCATGCGGATGTACATCCAGGTGATCGGCAGGATGCTGGCACTGCCGAACGGCGCTGCGCATACCGCGCCCTGGGGGTTGTGCAGGTGCGCATGGCCCGGCAGGAACGGCGCCAGGTGCGCCTTGACGCCGATCGGGCCGACGCCCGGGCCGCCACCGCCGTGGGGGATGCAGAAGGTCTTGTGCAGGTTCAGGTGGGACACGTCGCCGCCGAACTTGCCCGGGGCGCACAGGCCGACCATCGCGTTCATGTTGGCGCCGTCGATGTACACCTGGCCGCCGTTGTCGTGGATGATCGCGCAGATCTCGCCGATGGCCTCCTCGAACACACCGTGGGTGGACGGGTAGGTGATCATCAGCGCGGCCAACTGGTCGCGGTGCTCGATGGCCTTGGCGCGCAGGTCGTCGATGTCGACGTTGCCACGGGCATCGCACGCAGTGACCACCACGCGCATGCCGGCCATGTGTGCGGTGGCCGGGTTGGTGCCGTGGGCCGACGAGGGAATCAGGCAGATATCGCGGCGGGCATCGCCCCGGCTCTGGTGGTAGGCGCGGATCGCCAGCAGGCCGGCGTACTCGCCCTGCGAACCGGCGTTGGGCTGCAACGACACGGCGTCATAGCCAGTGGCGGCGCACAGCATGGCCTCCAGCTCGTCGGTCAGTTGCTGGTAGCCCTGGCTCTGCTCGGCGGGGGCAAAGGGGTGCAGGTTGCCGAACTCGGCCCAGGTCACCGGGATCATTTCGCTGGCGGCGTTGAGCTTCATGGTGCACGAGCCCAGCGGGATCATGGTGCGGTCCAGCGCCAGGTCCTTGTCGGCCAGCTTGCGCAGGTAGCGCATCAGTTCGGTTTCGCTGTGGTAGCGGTTGAACACCGGGTGTTCGAGGATGGCCGACTGGCGCAGCAGGGCGGCCGGCAGTCGTGCTGGCGTGGCAGCGGCCAGCGCGGCGAAGTCCGGTACGGCCTGGCCATTGGCGAACAGCTGCCACAGGGCCTCGACATCGGCCTGGGTGCTGGTTTCGTCCAGCGACAGGCCCAGGTGGTCGGCATCGATCTGGCGCAGGTTGAGCTGGCGGGCGCGCGCCTGTTCATGCAGCGCGGCAGTCGCGCCGCCGGTGGCCAGGGTCAGGGTGTCGAAGAACGCGGCGTTCTGAACGTTCACGCCCAGTGCCTTGAGGCCGCTGGCCAGGATCGCGGTCAGCTGGTGGGTGCGCTGGGCGATCTGCTTGAGGCCCTGCGGGCCGTGGTACACGGCGTACATGCTGGCGATGTTGGCCAGCAGTACCTGGGCGGTGCAGATGTTGCTGGTGGCCTTCTCGCGGCGGATGTGCTGCTCGCGGGTCTGCATGGCCAGGCGCAGGGCGGTCTTGCCGAAGCGGTCGATGGACACGCCGACCAGGCGCCCTGGCATGTCGCGCTTGAACGCATCGCGGGTGGAGAAGTACGCCGCATGCGGGCCGCCGAAGCCCAGCGGCACGCCGAAGCGCTGGGCGCTGCCGATGGCCACGTCGGCGCCGAACTCACCCGGCGGGGTCAGCAGGGTCAGCGCCAGCAGGTCGGCGGCTACCGCCACCAGCGCGTTGGCGGCGTGCAGGCGCTCCACCAGTTCGCGGTAGTCGAACACCTCGCCGTTGCTGGCCGGGTACTGCAGCAGGGCGCCGAAGAAGGCGCTCACGTCGCCCAGCTCGCGCTCGTCGCCCACCACCACCTCGATGCCCAGCGGCTCGGCACGGGTGCGCAGCACGTCGAGGGTCTGCGGGTGGCAATGCACCGAGGCGAAGAAGGCGTGGCTGCCCTTGTTCTTGCTCAGGCGCTTGCAGAAGGTCATGGCTTCGGCGGCGGCCGTGGCTTCGTCGAGCAGGGAGGCGTTGGCGATCGGCAAGCCGGTGAGGTCGCTGATCAGGGTCTGGAAGTTCAACAGCGCTTCCAGGCGGCCCTGGGAAATCTCGGGCTGATAGGGGGTATAGGCGGTGTACCAGGCCGGGTTTTCCAGCAGGTTGCGCAGGATCGGTGCCGGGGTGTGGGTGTTGTAGTAGCCCTGGCCTATGAAGCTCTTGAACAGCTGGTTCTTGCTGGCGATGGCCTTGAGCGAGGCCAGGGCATCGGCTTCGCTCTGCCCGTCACCGAGCTCGAGCACGCTGGTGCCTTTGATGCTGTCGGGGATCACGGCGGCGCTCATGGCCTCCAGCGAGTCGAAGCCCAGGGTGGCGAGCATGGCCTGCTCGTCGGTGTCGCGCGGGCCGATATGACGGGCGATGAACTGATTGGCGGTGCCGAGGTTGATGGTCATGGTGATTTCCTCAGGCGTCGGCGTTGGCTTTGATCAGACGGTCGTAGGCGTCCTGGTCGAGCAGTTGCGCGACGGCGCCGGCATCGGCCGGGATGAAGCGGAAGAACCAGCCTTCGCCCAGCGGGTCTTCGTTGACCAGCTCGGGGCTGTCCTGCAGCTGTTCGTTGACTGCCACCACTTCACCGGTCAGCGGCATGTACACGCCGCTGGCGGCTTTGACCGATTCGACGGTGGAGGCTTCGGCCCCGGCTTCGTAGGTTTGCAGTTCCGGCAGTTGCACATAGACCACGTCACCCAGCGCGTTCTGGGCAAAGGCGGTGATCCCGACCGTGACGCTGCCGTCGGCTTCGGCGCGCAGCCATTCGTGATCTTCGGTAAAACGCAACTCGCTCATGGGAACTCCTCAGGGGTGCGGTAGGGCTCACCATCAGGCCAGCCCGGAACTGACATCTCCTTAGCAAGTTCGTGGCCATTTATAAAAAATGCTTACAAATCAATTAGTTATGTATTTGTCGGCGCTGCTCGTTATGCAGGTCGTAGCGAAATCGCTACACCTGTCGAGTATTGAAAAAGCGCAGAGGGATCAAAACCTTGCATTACAGTGGCAAACGGGCGATGTAGCGAAATCGATACGGTGTATCGAATTCGCTACGGAAGGGTTTCCTTTCCGGGAATGCCATACTTGCGCAGCCGATGCGCAATAGCCGTGTGCGAAGTCTGCAAGCGACTGGCCAACTGGCGGGTGGAGGGGTAGGTGACGTAGAGCTTTTCCAGCAGGCCACGCTCGAAGTTCTCCACGGCCTGCTCCAGGCTGGCCACTTCACCATCGCTTTGGCGCGCCACCGAGGTGCCGGCAATGTCCAGGTCACCAATATCCACCAGGCTGCTCTCGCAGATGGCCGCAGCGCGAAAGATCACGTTCTGCAACTGGCGCACGTTGCCCGGCCAGCGGTTGCCCAGCAACGCCGGGTAGGTGCCCGGCGCCAGCCGGCACAGCGGACGCTGGATCTGCGTGCAGGCCTGGCGCATGAAGGCACGCGCCAGCATCAGGATGTCCTGGCCACGCTCGCGCAGCGGCGGCACTTCCAGATTGAGCACGTTCAGGCGGTAGAACAGGTCTTCGCGAAAACTGCCTTCGGCAACCATCTTTTCCAGGTCGCGGTGGGTGGCGCTGAGGATGCGCACGTTGACCTTGACCTCGCGATCACCGCCCACGCGGCGAAAGCTGCCATCGCTCAGAAACCGCAGCAGCTTGGCCTGAAGGTAAGGCGACATCTCGCCGATTTCATCGAGAAACACGGTGCCCTGGTTGGCCAGCTCCATCAGCCCCGGCTTGCCGCCGCGTTGCGCGCCGGTGAAGGCACCGGGGGCGTAGCCGAACAGCTCGCTCTCGGCCAGGTTCTCCGGCAGCGCCGCACAGTTCAGTGCCAGGAAGGGTGCGTTGTGGCGGCTGCTGATGGCGTGGCAGGCACGGGCTACAAGTTCCTTGCCGGTGCCGGTCTCGCCGTGGATCAGCAGCGGCGCATCCAGCGCCGCCACACGCAGGGCGCGGGCCTTGAGGGTACGGATGGGCGGCGAGTCGCCGAGCAGCGCGTCGAAGCCTTCGGCATGGTCGTGGTGCAGGGCCGACAGGCGTTCGCCGATGCGGTTGGCCTGGTACAGCGTCAGCAGGGCGCCGGCGTTGGTGATCGGGGTGGCGTCGAGCAGCAGGGTCTGGCCGTTGAGGGTGACTTCGCGCAGGGGCAGGTGGAAACCCTGTTCGATCAGCGCATCGAGCAGTTGCGGGTCGCCGAACAGCTCACCCACCGAGCGGCCCTCCGGGTCCTGGCCGCACAGGGCGATCAATGCGGGGTTGGCCAGCAGCACATGGCCGGCGCTGTCCAGGGCCAGGACCGGGTCGCTCATGGCGGCGAGCAGGGCATCGAGCTGCAGGTGGCGGCGCTGGCCGGGGAGGATGTCGACCACTTTCACGCTTTGCACGCCGTGCACGTTGAACAGCGCGTCATGCAGCTCTTCGAGCACGTCGGGGCTCAGGGTCGGGGCGTCGATGTAGACGTTGGGCGGCACCATCTCCACGGCGTCCAGGTTGAGGTGGCGGGCACCGAGCAGGGCCAGCACTTCCTGGGTGATGCCGACGCGGTCGATGAAGCTGACGTGGATACGCATGGGGGATGTTCTGGCTTGCCGGGATGGCAAGTATGCCCTGCGACCGCTGCGCGGTCGAATCGCGGGTCAAGCCCGCTCCCACAGGCGCAGGTGATTTTTGTGGGAGCGGGCTTGACCCGCGATGAGGTCGTGGTGGGCTAGCCCAGGTGCTCGGGCTTGACCGGGTCGCCCGATTTCACATCGAGCTGTGCGCGCACATCCTCGAACATCATGTCGTAGATCTTGTGCAGCGAGCTGATGCTGGCGGTTTTGGGCATGCCGTACTTCTGCGCGATGATCGAGGCCTGCCGCGCGAAGTCGAAGGCCTGGTCCTTGGGCATGAAGAAGGTTTCGTCCATCGGCTTGTCCTCGATGGTGCCATGCATGCGAAAACTCATGCCTTTGCCTTCCTTGGGATCCTGCTCAACCTTGTAGTCGATGCACAGGTTGTAGCTGTAATCGGCCTTGTTCAGCGCATGGCGCTCGATGTGCAGATGACCGGGTTCGAATATGGCCATGGCGGCTCCTCTGGAAGGTTGAAACGGGCGGACCTGCAGATCCGCCCAACTGCATCAACGGTAGTCGATACCCGGCTTGGACGTACTCACCCGAGTGCCGGCAGTGCCCTTGACGATGTCTTCGATATCGGCCAGCGAGCCGATAACCGCTACTTTGCCGGTGTGCCGGGCAAAGTCGCAAGCGGCCTGCACCTTCGGCCCCATGGAGCCTGCGGCAAAGCCCAGGCGCTCCAGTTCGTCCGGGTGGGCCTGGGCGATGGCTTTCTGGGTCGGCTTGTTGAAGTCGACATACGCCGCGTTCACGTCCGTGGCAATCACCAGCAGGTCGGCGTCCAGCTGTTCGGCCAGCAGCGACGAGCACAGGTCCTTGTCGATCACCGCCTCGATGCCCTGCAGCTTGCCGTTCTCACCATACATGGTGGGGATGCCGCCACCCCCGGCACAGATCACGATACTGCTCTTTTCCAGCAGCCACTTGATCGGGCGGATCTCGAAGATGCGCTTGGGTTTGGGGCTGGCCACCACGCGGCGGAACTTGTCGCCGTCGGCCTTGACCACCCAGCCTTTT
This sequence comes from Pseudomonas palmensis, assembly GCF_049942755.1. Classification (NCBI taxonomy): domain Bacteria; kingdom Pseudomonadati; phylum Pseudomonadota; class Gammaproteobacteria; order Pseudomonadales; family Pseudomonadaceae; genus Pseudomonas; species Pseudomonas palmensis. The sequence goes on along the minus strand of NZ_CP187958.1, from coordinate 1,049,243 downwards.
TCCTTGGCCAGGCGCTCGGCTTCTTCCTTGCCGTAGACCGGGCCGATGAACTTGGTCGGGTCCTTGAAGGCAGGGTCGTTGGCGTCCACTTCCACCTGGGTCAGCAGGGTGGCGAAGGGCACCTCGAAATCCAGCAGGTTGCCCAGCTCCTGTTCGATGATGTAGCCGATCATGCCTTCGGTTTCGGCACCGAGCACGTCCAGCGGGTAGGCTTCGTCGGGTTTGTAGGATTGCGCCTGCAGCGACAGCAGGCCGACCTGCGGGCCGTTGCCGTGGGCGATGACCAGTTCGTTGCCGGGGTGGATCTTGGCGATCTGTTCGGCGGCGATACGGATGTTGGCGCGCTGATTGTCGGCGGTCAGGGGCTCGCCGCGGCGCAGCAGGGCGTTGCCGCCCAATGCAACAACGATACGCATGATGATGTCCTTTCTAGGGTGCAGGAGCCGGCAGCGCCGGCTCCTGGCGGGGTTACAGGTCGGCCAGGGTCGACACCAGGATCGCCTTGATCGTGTGCATGCGGTTTTCCGCCTGCTCGAAGGCGATGCAGGCCGGCGACTCGAACACGTCATCGGTCACTTCGATGCCGTTGGCCAGGTGCGGGTACTGCTCGGCGATCTGCTTGCCGACCTTGGTGTCGGAGTTGTGGAACGCCGGCAGGCAGTGCATGAACTTGGTGCGTGGGTTGCCGGTGGCCTTCATCAGCTCGGCGTTGACTTGGTATGGCAGCAGTTGCTTGATGCGTTCGCCCCAGGCTTCGACCGGCTCGCCCATCGATACCCACACGTCGGTGTGGATGAAGTCCACGCCCTTGACCGCAGCTTTCGGGTCTTCGGTGAGGGTGATGCGGGCACCGCTTTCCTCTGCGTACTGTTTGCAGCGTGCCACCAGGTCGTCATGCGGCCACAGGGCCTTGGGCGCACAGATACGCACGTCCATGCCCAGCTTGGAGCCGACCAGCAGCAGCGAGTTGCCCATGTTGTTGCGCGCATCGCCCAGGTAGGCGTAGCTGATGTCGTGGATCGGCTTGTCGGCATGCTCGCGCATGGTCAGCACGTCGGCGATCATCTGGGTGGGGTGGTATTCGTCGGTGAGGCCGTTGAACACCGGTACGCCGGCGAACTTGGCCAGTTCCTCGACCACTTCCTGCTTGAAGCCACGGTACTCGATGGCATCGTACATGCGCCCGAGCACGCGGGCGGTGTCCTTCATGCTCTCCTTGTGGCCGATCTGCGAGGAGTTGGGGTCGATGTAGGTGACGTTGGCGCCCTGGTCATAGGCGGCCACTTCGAAGGCGCAACGGGTGCGGGTCGAGGTCTTCTCGAAAATCAGCGCAATGTTGTTGCCCTTGAGGTGCTGCTGCTCGGTGCCGGTGTACTTGGCACGCTTGAGGTCACGGGACAGGTCCAGCAGGTAGCGCAGCTCGCGCGGGGTGTGGTGTTCCAGGCTCAGCAGGCTGCGGTTGTGGATGTTGAACGCCATGATGTTGCTCCTGTTCTTTTAGAACGCAAAGGGCTGATCGGCCCGGCCGGCGCCTTGTGGGCGCGGCCGGACGATGGTCGTTTTAGTAGTCGATTGGGTCGCGCACGATCGGGCAGGTCATGCAGTGGCCGCCCCCACGTCCGCGGCCCAGTTCGCCGGCACTGATGGTGATGACCTCGACACCGGCCTTGCGCAGCAGGGTGTTGGTGTAGGTGTTGCGGTCGTAGCCGATGACCACGCCCGGCTCCACGGCCACCACGTTGTTGCCGTCGTCCCACTGCTCGCGTTCGGCGGCGAAGCTGTTGCCACCGGTTTCAACCACGCGCAGCTTGGGCAGCTTGAGGGCCTTGGCCACCACATCGAGGAAGCTGGCTTCTTCGCGGCGGATGTCGATGCCGCCCTGCTTGCTTTCGTCGGGTTGCAGGGTGAAGGCGACGATCTGGTTCACCACTTCGGGGAAGATCGTGACCAGGTCGCGGTCGCAGAAGCTGAACACGGTGTCCAGGTGCATCGCAGCGCGGGACTTCGGCAGCCCGGCCACGATCACGCGTTCCACGGCCTTGTTCTTGAACAGGTTCAGCGCCAGTTGGCCGATGGCCTGACGCGACGTGCGTTCGCCCATGCCGATCAGTACCACGCCGTTGCCGATAGGCATCACGTCGCCGCCTTCGAGGGTGGAGTTGCCGTGGTCCTTGTCCGGGTCGCCGTACCAGATCTCGAAATCGGCGTTGGTGAACTGCGGGTGGAACTTGTAGATGGCGGTGGTCAGCAGGGTCTCCTGGCGACGCGCCGGCCAGTACATCGGGTTCAGCGTCACGCCGCCGTAGATCCAGCAGGTGGTGTCGCGGGTGAACTGGGTGTTGGGCAGCGGCGGCAGGATGAAGCTGGAGTGGCCCAGGAAGTCGCGGAACATCTGGATGGTCTTGCCACCGAAGCTGTCGGGCAGGTCATCGGCCGAGACGCCGCCGATCAGGTACTCGGCGATGTGTCGCGGCTCCAGGCTGCGCAGCCAGGATTTCACTTCGTTGATCAGGCCCAGGCCCACCGAGTCGGCGGTGACCTTGCGCTCCAGAATCCAGTCCAGTGCTTCGGGCATCGCGACAATGTCGGTCAGCAGGTTGTGCATTTCCAGCACTTCGATGCCGCGCTCGCGCATCTTGGTCACGAAGTCGAAGTGGTCGCGCTTGGCCTGGGCGACCCAGAGTACGTCGTCGAACAGCAGTTCGTCGCAGTTGTTCGGGGTCAGGCGCTGGTGGGCCAGGCCTGGGGAGCAAACCATCACTTTGCGCAGTTTGCCGGCTTCGGAATGTACGCCGTACTTAGCTTTTTCCGTGGACATGGTTCATTTCCTCCAAGTTGCGAATACGGGGGGTTACAGAGTCAGGAAGCCGTCGTACAGGCCATAGGCCGCCACCAGGGCGCCAATGACTACGGCGGCGAAGATCAGCTTCTCCACGTTGGTAAAGATCGGTTGGCCCACCTCGCGCTTGGCCTTGGCGAACAGCACCACGCCAGGGGCATACAGCAGGGCCGAGAGCAGCAGGTACTTGACGCCACCGGCGTACAGCAGCCAGATGGCATAGAGCAGTGCGATACCGCCGATGATCAGGTCTTTCTTGCGTTCGGCCAGGGCCTGTTCATAGGTTTCGCTGCGCAGTGCCAGCAGGAACGCATAGGCCGCCGACCACAGGTAGGGCACCAGGATCATCGAGGTGGCGAGGTAGATCAGCGACAGGTAGGTACTGGCCGAGAACAGCGTGATGACCAGGAAGATCTGCACCATGGCGTTGGTCAGCCACAGGGCGTTGGCCGGCACGTGGTTGGCGTTCTCGCGGCGCAGGAACTCCGGCATGGTGTGGTCCTTGGCTGCGGCGAACATGATCTCGGCGCACAGCAGTACCCACGACAGCAGGGCCCCCAGCAGCGAGACGATCAGGCCGACGCTGATCAGCACCGCGCCCCAGTGACCGACCACGTGCTCGAGCACGGCGGCCATCGACGGGTTCTGCAGCTTGGCCAGTTCCGGTTGGGTCATGATGCCCAGCGACAGCACGTTCACCAGTACCAGGAACAACAGCACGGTGATGAAGCCGATCACGGTGGCCTTGCCCACGTCGGAGCGTTTTTCGGCGCGGGCCGAGAAGATGCTGGCGCCCTCGATGCCGATGAACACCCACACGGTGACCAGCATCATGTTGCGCACCTGGTTCATCACGCTGCCCAGGTCCGGGTTCATCGTGCCCCAGATGTCGGCGGTGAAGATGTCCAGCTTGAACGCGAACAGGGCAATCAGGATGAACAGCGCCAGTGGCACGACCTTGGCCACGGTGGTGACCAGGTTGATGAACGCTGCTTCCTTGATGCCGCGCAGCACCAGAAAGTGCACTGCCCACAGCAGGATCGAGGCACCGATGATCGCCGCCGGGGTGTTGCCTTCGCCGAAGATCGGGAAGAAGTAGCCCAGGGTGCTGAACAGCAGCACGAAGTAGCCCACGTTGCCCAGCCAGGCACTGATCCAGTAGCCCCAGGCGGACGAAAAGCCCATGTAGTCGCCAAAGCCGGCCTTGGCGTAGGCGTATACGCCGCCGTCCAGGTCAGGTTTGCGATTGGCCAGGGTCTGGAACACGAAGGCCAGGGTCAGCATGCCGATGGCGGTGATGCCCCAGCCGATCAGCACGGCGCCGACATCGGCGCTGGCGGCCATGTTCTGCGGCAGCGAGAAGATGCCGCCGCCGATCATGGAACCCACTACAAGTGCGACTAACGCACCCAGTCGTAGTTTTCCGGGAGTGTCTGACATTGGATAACTCCATTCCAGGAGAAGAGAGATGCCAGAATAAATCCAGCAAGCGTGACGAGAGCTGATTCAGGTCAGTTCATTGATACATTCCATTGTTGTTGAAGGACTTGAAGCGCTGCAGCCGGCGCCTCGCCGACACCCCGCAAGCCTTGTGCAATGGCACCTCCAGCCTTTTTCTAGAGCATTCGCTCTGAATGGCTGCGAGATTTGAAGCTAGTCGCTTTTACGGGTTTAGCAAATTTTTGACGAGAAAAGATCTTGTTTGCTTGATGAAGTAGATGGGGTACGCAAAACTCACTGTTTAGTTCGCCTCGGCATAGACGTACTAGTTATGAAGGTTATAGTTTTGAAGACAATCCACTATAAACGTCAGGGCTGTGCTTATATTTAGGCCTAGTGTGTAACAGCACCATGACAACGCGGGACGAAAAGGGGAACTGCATGTCCGAACCAGGACAGAAACTGCGCTTGGGTGCGCTCGTCGCGCTGGTGGTGGGCTCGATGATCGGTGGCGGTATCTTCTCGCTGCCGCAGAACATGGCCGCGCGGGCCGACGTCGGCGCCGTGCTGATCGGCTGGGGCATCACCGCCGTGGGCATGCTGGCGCTGGCGTTCGTGTTCCAGACCCTGGCCAACCGCAAGCCCGAGCTCGATTCGGGTGTATATGCCTATGCCAAGGCCGGGTTTGGCGAGTACATGGGCTTTTCGTCGGCCTGGGGCTACTGGATCAGCGCCTGGCTGGGCAACGTGGGCTACTTCGTGCTGCTGTTCAGCACCCTGGGCTTCTACTTTCCGGTGTTCGGGGAGGGCAACACGCCGATCGCCATCGCCTGCGCTTCGCTATTGCTGTGGGCGGTGCACTTTCTGGTACTGCGCGGCATCAAGGAGGCGGCGTTCATCAACCTGGTGACCACCGTGGCCAAGGTGGTGCCGCTGGTGATGTTCATCGTGATCGCGGCGGTGGCGTTTCGTGCCGATATCTTCACCCGCGACATCTGGGGGCTGAGCAACCCCAAGTTCGGCGGGGTGCTGGACCAGGTGCGCAACATGATGCTGGTGACCGTGTTCGTGTTCATCGGCATCGAGGGCGCCAGCGTGTATTCGGCCCGTGCCGAAAGGCGTTCGGACGTGGGCAAGGCCACGGTGATCGGCTTTCTCGGGGTGCTGGCGCTGCTGGTGCTGGTCAACGTGCTGTCGCTGGGGGTGATGACCCAGCCGGAGCTTGCCGGCTTGCAGAACCCGTCACTGGCCTCGGTGATGGAGCATATCGTCGGGCCCTGGGGCGGGCTGCTGATCAGCCTGGGGCTGGCGGTGTCGCTGCTGGGGGCGCTGCTGTCGTGGGCGTTGCTGTGTGCCGAGATCCTGTTCGCCACCGCCCGCGACAAGACCATGCCGCGGTTTCTGACCCGTGAGAATGCCAACCATGTGCCGGTCAATGCGCTGTGGATGACCAACTGCATGATCCAGCTGTTCCTGCTGATCACGCTGTTCTCTGCGGGCACCTACACCAGCCTGATCTACCTGGCGTCATCGATGATCCTGGTGCCGTACCTGTGGTCGGCGGCCTATGCGTTTCTGCTGGCACTGCGCGGGGAAACCTATGAGCGCCACCCCGGGGCGCGGCGCAAGGACCTGCTGGTGGCCGGGGTGGCGCTGGTGTATGCAATCTGGCTGCTTTACGCCGGGGGGCTGAAGTACCTGCTGCTGTCGGCGCTGCTGTACGCGCCGGGGGTGATCCTGTTCTACCGCGCCAAGCACGAGCAGGGGCAGCCGCTGTTCACCGGGTGGGAGAAGCTGATTTTCGCGGCGGTGCTGGTGGGGGCGGGGGTGGCGGCGTATGCGTTGTATGCGGGGTGGTTGACGCTTTAGAGCGGTGCCGAGGTGTTCGCCGGCAAGGCCGGCTCCTACAGGTTGGTGCGACCTTCTGTAGGAGCCGGCCTTGCCGGCGAAGAGCCTCTGGCGGTCACCAGCGAGGCTCGGCCGACCCCAGCTCGCAAGCCCCCCGCGCCCATACCAGCGGCGCGCCTTGCACCTGCAACGGCGCCTGCAGGCGCCTGGCCGGCCCCCACGGCGTCTGCTCCACGGCCGGGGCCAGGTCTGCCTCGGTTTCGCCGGCCAACGGCAAGTCCTCGATCACCGTGCCCTGGTCCACCAGCAGCTTGGCCGTGCGCGCCAGCGACAGACGCGCCGAGCCGCCACAGCCGCTGCGCAGCCGCTCATCCAGTGCACGGATCGCGGCAGCCGCCATCAGGTAGCCGGTGGCATGGTCCAGGGCCTGCACCGGCAACGGCACCGGCCGCTCGCCCTGACGCCAGCGCATGCCCTCGCGAGCGATCCCGCTGCTCATCTGCACCAGGCTGTCGAAGCCGCGACGATGCTGCCACGGGCCGCTCCAGCCATAGGCATTGAGGCTGACATCGATCAGCCCGGGGTTGAGCCTGCGCCGTTGTTCGGCGCCATAGCCGAGGCGCTCCAGCGCGTCGGCGCGGTAGCCGTGCAGGAGGATATCGGCACCTGCCAGCAGGCCTTCGAACACCGCGCGGTCCTCTGCAGCATGCAGGTCCAGGCGCGCGCAGCGCTTGCCCAAGGTCACCTCGGCCACCACCGAGGGCTCCTCCCAGCCCGGCGGATCGATGCGCAACACGTCGGCACCGAACCCCGCCAGCAGGCGGCTGGCAACGGGCCCGGCAAGAATGCGCGTCAGGTCCAGCACGCGTACCCCCTTGAGCGGCTGCGCCGCGGTGCCGGTCCAGCCCTTGAGTTCGCCAGCCGGCCCAGCCTTGCGATCGATCAGCGGCTCGGCATTGACCGCCATGCCCTGCGGGTGCGCCGACCATTGCTGCCAGCTGCGCATCTGCGCGGCACATCCGCCCGCAGCCACCACGGCAGTTTCCAGCGCCTCTGCCTCCCACTCGACAACCCGCCGGGCCATCTGATCGCGGTCGTGTACCGCTCCCAGCACCCGTTCGGCAGCGGCGCGGTGATGCGCGGCATTGGTGTGCAGGCGGATCCAGCCATCGCGGGTCGGGTAATCGCCTGCCACGGCGTCCCACAGCGGCGGCAGGCTCCAGCCCTGGGGGCGAATGCTGGTGGCGAACCACAGGGAGCTCAGACGTCGGTCCACCTGCACCCCGGGGCGCGTGCCGGTCTGGCCGGCGAGCAGGTCGGCGATGGCCAGGCCCGTGGCGGCAATGCTGGCACTGGCCAGTTCGGTGACTTCGAAGGTCGATGGCAGGGCTCCTGCAGTGTGCAGGTGCAGGTGCTCAAGCGCATCCTGGGCTAACCCCAGGGCGCTGACGATGCTGTTGAGAACATGACTCATGGTTGGCCCTCCCGTTGGTGGGCCATTGCAGACCATCAGGGCTGATTGGTCAAATGCGGGGCGGCAGGCACGCGCTCGGGGCGCGACCAGATCCACAGGTTGCCCAGGGCCATGCCGCCGATGGCGAGCCCTACCGGCCAGCGCAGGCCGATGAACACCAGCATCAGGCCGGCGCACAGCAGCATGCTGAGCGTGGCGCTGACCTTGGCCCGGCGCTGAATCACCTTGCCGTTGCGCCAGTTGTGCAGGATCGGCCCGAACAACCGGTGGTTTTCCAACCAGGCGCTCAGGCGCGGCGAGCTGCGCGTGGCAGCCCAGGCCGCGAGCAGGATGAACTCGGTGGTCGGCAGGCCGGGGATCACGATGGCCACCAGGCCGATGCCCAGGCTTACATAGGCAAGCAGGCCGAACAGCACGCGGGACAGCTTGGAGGTGGATGGGCGGGTCATGGGGTCCATTGACTGCACAGGTGAGGGCCGGCTGCCAGCGCGGCTGGCCGGCCCGGCACGCATCAGGCCAGCTCGGCCTTGGGCGCGGTGGCGTAGGCGTGTTTGAGCAACTCGGTAAAACGTTCGAACGCAGCCACGGCGCCTTGTTCAGCGGCCGCTTCTTCTTCGGCGCTGAGCTCCAGGCCATCGAGGATGCGGGTGAACTGCTTCCAGCCCTCGGCGCGACCACCGGCCGGCTCGCCCAGGTGACGGGCACCGAAGCTGTCCGACAGGCCCAGGCCGACGGCGCGCTTGATCAGGAACGCGGCGCCGAGTTTGGAGCCTTCGGAGACGAATATCCAGCCCATGGCGGCGCCCAGGCTCGGGTTGTGCACGGCGCCGGGGAAGGCGGCCGGTACTGCGGTGTCGAGGTCGGCGAGGTCGAGGCGGGCCTGTTCGGCGCGGCAGCGCTCGGCCAGGTCGGGCACGATGGCGATCAGTTGCGGGTCGTTGTACAGCGCCTGGAGTTCGGACTGGAACAGGTACTGGGCGACCACGAAACGGGCGAAGCTTTCGCGGGTGTCGAAGGGGGCATGGGACTTGACCAGCGCATCGAGCTCGCTGTGCGGCGCATGGGTGAGCTGGTTGAGGCGCTGCGAGCGCAGGGCAGGGCGTTCGGCGGTTGCGGTCATGGGGCATCCTTGGGAAATGGTGAGCGGGTGACTAGACGTTAGTAACTAGACGAATGAGGGGCGTGGAAATAGTAAAAAAGGTTGCGGGCCATTCGCCGGCAGGCCAGCTCCCTGTGGGAGCCGGCCTTGCCGGCGTAGCGTCTAGATATCCCACACCAGGTTGATGGCGAAGTTGCGCCCCGGTGCGGTCAGGCGGTCCAGATTGGCCGGCTGGGTAACCGCCGCTTCACCCAGGCCATCCTTGCCCACGGTGGCGTAGCTGCGCACGTCATCCCATTGCCAGTACTTCTTGTCGGCAAGGTTGTACACCCCGGCATTGATGGTGATGTCGTCTGTAACCTTGTAGAACCCGCTCAGATCCAGCGTGCCGTAGCCCGGGGTGCGGAAGCGGCCGCTGCTGCCGTCGGGGGCGAAGAAGTTGGTGTCATCGACGCGGTTCTTGCGCTTGACCACGGTCCAACTGAGCAGGGTGCCGTAGTCGCGTTGTTCGTAGCCCAGGCCGAACACCCCGGTCAGCGGGTTGACGCTGTTGAGCGGTTGGCCGGTGTCGTCGTTGCGGCCATTGGCATAGGCCAGGGAGGTCTGAGCATACAGGCCCTCTGGCGCGCCAAAAGGCGCCAGGCTCAGGCGGCCCTTGAACTCGACGCCCTTGATGGTCGCGTGCTTGATGTTGTTGGCGGCGAAGGTGTTGCCCAGGTCGGACGACTGCACGGCGTCTTCGTTGATGAAGTCGCGGTACTTGTTATAGAACACCGCCACATCGAAGTGCCCCGCATCGAAGTTGCCGCGCAGGCCGGTTTCGTAGCTTTTGCTCTTTTCCGGCTCCAGGTTCGGGTTCGGCTCCACGGTATACCCGCCTGCCAGGTTCACGAAGCGACCATACAGCGACTTGGCCGTCGGCGTGCGGAAGCCTTCAGCGTATTGCCCGTACCAGGTGTAGTTGTCGTTGAAGGCGTAGGTCACACCCAGCTTGGGCGAGACGCGGTGCCATTTCTTCTCGGCGTCATTGACGCTGTTGGCGCTGCCCAGTGCACCGAGGTACTCGTCGGTCATGTCGGGCTTGAGGCGGGTGTAGTCATAGCGTGCACCCGGCAGGAAAGTCCAGTCGTTCCAGCGGATCTCGTCCTGGGCGAACAGGCTGTATGTGTTGATGGTCGGGTCCGGGAAGTCGCTGACCTTGACCTGGGCGTCCACAGGGCTGGCATCGCCAACGGCGCGGCAGGTACCGCCCACATTCAGACAGGTTGCCGTGCCGCTGCGCGAACCGGTGACCTTCTGCTGCTTGAGCGTGGTGCCGTAGGTCAGCAGGTGTTCGGTATCGCCAAGGCTGAAGGCTTTGTCGAGCTGGGCGTCGAGTACCCACTGACGGTCCTGGTAGAGGGTCTGGCGATCACGGAACACCTCGCGCCCTCTGGCCGCATACACCTCTTCGGTGCGCTGGTCGGTCTTGCCGATCTGGTAGTTCAGGCTCCACTTCATGTTGTCGGCCAGTAGGCTGCCCAGGGCAAATTCGTGGTTGATGGCAAATCGCTCGCGGGTGACGGTGTCGTTGCCGGTACGTACGCGGTAGGAGTTGGAGGCACCAAAGCCGGGAATGAACGGCCCACCCACTGCGCTCAGTTGGTTGGTATCGCGATCATCCTTGTAGCGCTCGTAGGTCAGGCCCAGCCGCGCGTCGTCGGCGTAGTTCCAGCCCAGCTTGGCCAGCACGTTTGTGGTGCGCGCATCCTGCGGGTTGGCCTCGGTGCGCGCCAGGCCATCGCCGCTGTGGCTGCCGTAGGACTCGGTCTCGTGGCCGTTGCGCTGGCTCAGGTGCAGCAGGCCGTCGAAATCGCCCTCGCGCCCGGCCACGGTGGCCGAGGTCAGCCAGCTCTCGTCGGCCGAGCTGTAGCCGGCCTTGAGGCGTGCACCCACGTCCTTGCCCGGCTTGATGATGTCGTCCGGGTCGAGGGTGAAGTAGCTGACCGCGCCGCCGATGGCGTTGCTGCCGTACAGCACCGAGGCCGGGCCGCGCAGGATCTCCACGCGCTTGACGATCTCGGGGTCGACGTAGTTGCGCTGGGTCTGGGCGTAGGGGCCGTAGAAGTAGCTGTCGGGGATCGACACGCCATCGATCTGGGTCAGTACGCGCTCGCCATCGATGCCGCGGATGTTGTAGCCGTTGAGGCCGCTGCGCTGGCCGACGCCGCTGACCGAGACACCTGGCTCGTAGCGCACCAGGTCCTTGATGGTGTTGACGTTGCTGCGGTCCAGCTGCTCGCGGGTCTGCACGCTCACCGTGCTTGGCACCTGGTTCACGTCCTGCGCGGTACGGGTGGCGCTGACGGTCACCTGCTGCAGGGTGATGGCGTTGGAGGCGGCGCGCTCGATCACCACATTGCCGGCACTGAGCTTGCGGTAGTTCAGCTGGGTGCCGGCGAGCATCTGGCGCAGGGCCTGCTCGGGCGGCATCGAGCCGCGCACGCCTGGCGAGGCGACACCTTCGGCCAGCTCGGCGGACAACCCCACCTGCCAGCCGGTGACGGCGGTAAACGCGTTGAGCGCCGACACCAGCGGCTGCTGGGCAATGGCGAAGCGGTAGTCACCCATGCGCGGGTTGGCTGCCTGGGCGGGCTCGGCGGCCAGCGCCGGCAGGCTGCAGACGCCGCCGGCCAGCATGGCCAGGGTCAGCAGCGACAGCGTGCAACGTTGCAGGCCCGCTGTGCGGGTGGAGACGGTAGACCGGCGAGTGAAACCTCTGGACATCGAAAGCGCTCCCTGTCGCGCGAATGTTATAGGTGCGGCCGATTCAAAAATAAGAATCAGTTGCATTGGCTATAACGAGACGTGTGACCACGGGGCATCGCGTAAAAAAAGATTCCGATTCAGTTCAGAATCACCAGCGCCGGGTACTCCTGCAGGCGTGCGGAGGTGATGTGGGCCAGCGAGCGCACCGCTTCGAGGGGTTGGTCGAGGCGGTAGTTGCCGGTGACGGCGACGTTCTGCAGGCGCTCGCTGGTGTTGATGATCCAGCCCGGGTAGTAGCGCCCCAACTCGGCCAGCACCTGGCTCAGGGGGCAGTTCTCGAACACCAGCCGGCCCTCGATCCAGGCCAGGTCCTTTTGCCCGTCCAGGCGCTCGCGCTGGCTGAAACCGTTGGGGCCGAGGCTGATGCTGTCGCCGGCCGACAGGCGGATGCGCTGGTCGCTGTTGCCCAGCAGGTCGACGTCGCCGCGCTGCACCCGCACCTGTGCCTGGCCGTCGAGGTAGCGCACGGCGAAATCGGTGTCGCGCACGCTGGCGCGCAACGGCCCGGCGCGCAGCTCGAAGGGCTGCTGCCCGCCGGGGACCTGGAAGTAGGCTTCGCCCTGGTACAGCCGGGCGATGCGCTGGCGGTCGTTGATGTTGCTGGAGAACGCCGAATTGGTATTGAGCAGTACCTTGGAGCCGTCCTGCAGTTCCAGGCGCTGGCGCTCGCCGACCACGGTCAGGTGATCGGCCTGCAGGCGCATGGGCAGGTTGCCGACCGTGAACACACCCACCAGCAGCACCGCGGCGGTGGCCAGCGGCTTCCAGTGCGGGCGCAGGCGGGCCAGGCGTGAGGGGCGCTGACGTTGCTGCAGCTGCAGCGCGGCGGCGCGCACGCTGTCGCCGTGCCACAGGGCTTCGGCCTGCACGTAGGCCGGGGCATTGGCCGGGTCGGCCTCGAGCCAGGCCTCGAAGGCCCGGGTGTCTTCGGGCGTGGCGCATTGCAGGCGTATCAGCCAGTCCAGCGCCTGGTCCATGGCGCTGTCGCAGGCAGCCGGGTCTGGCGGCGCAGGGCGGTCAGGGGCACTGTCGGTCACGGAGGGTCCTTGGCATGCTTGTGTATCAGGTAATGATCAAGTGTATCGGCATGTGAGGCAAGCAGGCTCAATCGCGATTGAGACGATCGGCTACGCCTACACAGATGGCCATGATCAGTTTCAGTTCCTTCTGAACCGTGCTGGCGGACACCTTCAGTTGTTCGGCGATTTCCAGATAGCTGGCGCCGTGCAATCGGCTGAGGATGAAGATGCGCTGCTGGCGGGCGCTTAGCTCGCCCAGCGAGGTGCTCAGGCGGCGCAGCAACTGCTCCGCGTGGGTGGCGTCCTCGGCGCTGCCGTGGCTGGCGGCCACGTTGTGCAGCACCGCCTCGGGCACATCGTCGAGCAGGGTGCGGGCTTGCACGCGGCGGGCGCGCAGGTGGTCCAGGGCGAGGTTGCGGGCGGTCTGGAACACGAAGGGTTCGAGGTGCTCGATGGGGCGTTCGCCCAGGGCGCGGGTGACGCGCAGGTAGGTTTCCTGAAGCAGGTCTTCGGCGGTGCTGGGGTTGTCGACCATGCGCTGCAGGGTGCGTAGCAGGGTGACCCGCTGGGCGAGGAAGACGGCGTTGAAGTGGGACTGACTCACAGCGATACCTGACCGGGATTTCAGCGAATGATAATGCTTATCATCAATGCTGTTGGTCAAGGGGGAAAAGCAGCGGCAAGCTTTTAGCGCCAGGCGGCAGGAGGAAAAGCAGGCTTGCCCCCTGCTTGCCTGCCGCCTGAAGCTTGCGGGTTGAGACTATTGCGCCTCCCATAGCGCCAGGCAGTTGTCCAGCATGCGGTTGGAAAAGCCCCATTCGTTGTCGTACCAGGCCATCACCTTGAGCATCTTGCCGGCAACCTTGGTGTGATTGGCGTCGAAGATCGACGAAAGCGGGTTGTGGTTGAAGTCGCACGACACCAGCGGCAGGGTGTTGTAACCGAGGATCTTCGAGTGCTGGCTGGCCTCTTTAATCAGCGCATTGACCTCTTCCACGCTGGCCTCGCGTGTCACGTTCAGGGTCAGATCCACCAGCGACACGTTGATCACCGGCACCCGCACCGCCATGCCGGTCAGCTTGCCGGCCAGTTCCGGCAACACCAGGCCCACGGCCTCGGCTGCGCCGGTCTTGCTCGGGATCATCGACTGGGTGGCCGCCCGCGCCCGGTACGGGTCGCTGTGGTACACGTCGGTCAGGCTCTGGTCGTTGGTGTAGGCATGGATGGTGGTCATCAGGCCCTGTTCGATGCCCAGTTCGCGGTGCAGTACCTGCGCCACCGGCGCCAGGCAGTTGGTGGTGCACGAAGCACTGGAGATGATCTGGTGCGAGGGGCGCAGGATGTCGTGGTTGACCCCGTACACCACCGTTGCGTCCACGCCCTTGCCGGGGGCCGAGATGATGACTTTGCGTGCCCCGGCAGTAAGATGGGCCGCGGCCCGGGTGCGCTCGGTGAACAGGCCCGTGCATTCGAACACCACGTCCACACCCAGCGCCTGCCACGGCAGCTCGGCAGGGTTGCGAATCGCGCTGACGGCAATTCGGTCGCCGTTGACCGTGATGCTCTCGCCATCGCTGTGAACCTGTGCATCGAATGCCCCGTGCACGCTGTCGTACTTGAGCAGGTGCGCATTGATCGAGCTGTCGCCCAGGTCGTTGATGGCGACGACCTGCAGGTCCTGACGGTAGCCTTGGGTATACAGTGCGCGAAGAATGTTGCGGCCGATGCGGCCAAAACCATTGATTGCGATACGTAATGTCATGGAGCTACCTCTGGCAGACTGTCTGAGCCCCGGAAAGAGCCTGAATCTGATTTTGTTGTTGGAATTACAAGATTATTCGTAAAAAAATAGAAAACAAGCCTTTTTGCTGGCAGTATTTTGTTCAATCTACAACGAGTGACCGGCCAAGCCGTTACCCATCGACATTCGCGCCCCTGCCTTGAGCCTAGGTCGCAATCGTTTGTAAGGGAAACCGCCGCAGAGGTTGCTGCCCCTTAGCCTGGAGTCCAGTACATGCATCCGCGCATTCTTGAGGTCACCGAACGGCTGATCGCCCGTAGCCGTCCTACCCGCGAGCGCTACCTTCAGTTGATTCGCGGGGCGGCCAGCGACGGCCCGATGCGCGCCAAGCTGCAATGCGCCAACTTCGCCCATGGCGTGGCCGGCTGCGGCAGCGACGACAAGCACAGCCTGCGCATGATGAACGCGGCCAACGTCGCCATCGTCTCGGCCTACAACGACATGCTCTCGGCGCACCAGCCCTACGAGCACTTCCCCCAGCAGATCAAGCAGGCGCTGCGCGAAATCGGCTCGGTGGGCCAGTTTGCCGGCGGGGTGCCGGCCATGTGCGACGGCGTCACCCAGGGTGAACCGGGCATGGAGCTGGGCATCGCCAGCCGTGAAGTGATCGCCATGTCTACCGCGATTGCGCTGTCGCACAACATGTTCGACGCGGCGCTGCTGCTGGGTATCTGCGACAAGATCGTGCCGGGCCTGTTGATGGGGGCGCTGCGCTTTGGCCATCTGCCCCAGCTGTTCGTGCCGGGCGGGCCGATGCCCTCGGGTATCTCCAACAAGGAAAAGGCCGACGTGCGCCAGCGCTACGCCGAGGGCAAGGCCAGTCGCGAAGAGCTGCTGGAGTCGGAAATGAAGTCCTACCACAGCCCCGGCACCTGCACCTTCTACGGCACGGCCAATACCAACCAGTTGCTGATGGAAGTGATGGGCCTGCACCTGCCCGGTGCCTCGTTCGTCAACCCGTACACGCCGCTGCGCGATGCGCTCACCGTAGAGGCCGCGCAGCAGGTCACGCGCCTGACCAGGGCCAGTGGCAACTTCATGCCGCTGGGCGAGATCGTCGACGAGAAGTCGCTGGTCAACTCCATCGTCGCGCTGCACGCCACCGGCGGCTCCACCAACCATACCCTGCACATGCCGGCGATTGCCCAGGCGGCCGGCATCCAGCTGACCTGGCAGGACATGGCCGACCTGTCCGAGGTGGTGCCAACGCTGTCGCACGTGTACCCCAACGGCAAGGCCGACATCAACCACTTCCAGGCGGCGGGCGGCATGGCCTTCCTGATCCGCGAGCTGCTCGATGCCGGGTTGCTGCACGAGGACGTGAACACCGTGGCCGGCCCCGGCCTGCGCCGTTATACCCAGGAGCCGTTCCTGGACAACGGCAGGCTGGTATGGCGCGAAGGCCCCGAGGCCAGCCTTGACGAAAGCATCCTGCGTCCGGTGGCCAACCCGTTCTCCGCCGAGGGCGGCCTGCGGGTGATGCAAGGCAACCTTGGCCGTGGGGTGATGAAGGTGTCTGCGGTGGCGGCCGAGCACCAGGTGGTCGAAGCCCCGGCGCGGGTGTTCCACGATCAGCAGGAACTGGCCGATGCGTTCAAGGCCGGCGAGCTGGAGCGCGATTTCGTCGCCGTGGTGCGCTTCCAGGGCCCGCGCTGCAACGGCATGCCCGAACTGCACAAGATGACCCCGTTCCTGGGTGTGCTGCAGGACCGCGGCTTCAAGGTCGCGTTGGTGACCGACGGGCGCATGTCGGGAGCTTCGGGCAAGATTCCGGCGGCCATTCATGTGTGCCCGGAAGCGTTCGATGGCGGCCCGCTGGCGCGGGTGCGCGATGGCGACATCGTGCGCGTGGACGGCGTGGCCGGCACCTTGCAGGTGCGCGTCGAGCCGGCCGAACTGGCCGCTCGCGAGCTGCCGGCAGCGCCGCTGGGCAATGACCTGGGCTGCGGGCGCGAGCTGTTCGGCTTCCTGCGCGTGGCGCTGAGCTCGGCCGAGCAGGGCGCCAGCGCCTTCACCTCGGCCCTGGAGAACTTCAAATGAAGGTCGCACTGGTCGGTGACATAGGCGGCACCAATGCCCGCTTCGCGTTGTGGCGCGACAACGCGCTGCACGCGGTGCAGGTGTTCCCCACGGCTGACTACACCAGCCCCGAGCAGGCCATCGGCGTGTACCTGGCCGCGCAGGGCCTGGCCAAGGGCGAGGTGGCGGCGGTGTGCCTGGCGGTGGCCGGGCCGGTCAGCGGCGATGAATTTCGTTTTACCAACAGCCATTGGCGCCTGAGCCGCAAGGCATTTTGCGCCAACCTGCAGGTCGAGCACCTGCTGCTGATCAACGACTTCACCGCCATGGCGCTGGGCATGACCCGCCTGCAGCCGGATGAAGTGCGCAATGTGTGCGCCGGCACCCCGGACACCACCCGTCCGGCGGTGGTGATCGGGCCGGGTACCGGGCTGGGTGTCGGGACCTTGCTTGGCCTTGGCGAGCAGCGCTGGCTGGCGCTGCCGGGTGAGGGCGGGCATGTCGACCTGCCGGTGGGCAGTGCGCGCGAGGCGGCGATTCGCCAGGCGATCGCGTTGGACACCGGCCACGTCAGCGCCGAAACCGTGCTCAGTGGCGGCGGGCTGCTGCGCCTGTACCACGCCATCTGTGCACTGGACGGGCATGCCCCCACGCTGGGCACGCCGGCCCAGATCACCGACGCGGCGTTGCACGACGACCCGGTGGCGCTGGAGGTGATCGAGCAGTTCTGCCGTTTTCTGGGGCGGGTGGCCGGCAACAATGTGCTGACCCTGGGCGGGCGTGGCGGGGTGTTCATCGTGGGCGGGGTGATTCCGCGCTTTGCCGAGTTGTTCCTGCGCAGCGGCTTTGCCGCGAGTTTTGCCGACAAGGGCTGCATGAGCGCCTACCTTGAAGGGGTGCCGGTGTGGCTGGTGACGGCGGAGTATTCCGGGTTGGAAGGGGCGGGAGTGGCGTTGCAGCAGGCACTGGCCCAGCACGCCTGAGTTGGAGTGACTGGCCGGTCCCTGTCGCGGGTCAAGCCCGCTCCCACCAGGTTCGATGCCGTACCTGTGGGAGCGGGCTTGACCCGCGATGGGGCCGCCAAGGAATGCACTGACAAGGACAACAACCGTGACCAAGTCGATTCTGCTGGTCGATGACGACCAGGACATCCGTGAACTGCTGCAGGCCTACCTGAGCAAATGCGGCTTCCAGGTGCAGGCCCAGGCCGATGGCCAGGGTTTTCGCCAGGCTCTGGACACACACGGCGCCGACCTGGTGATCCTCGATGTGATGCTGCCCGACGAAGACGGTTTCAGCCTGTGCCGCTGGGTGCGACAGCATCCGCGTCAGGCGCGGGTGCCGATCATCATGCTCACCGCCAGTTCCGACGAAACCGATCGCGTCATCGGCCTGGAACTGGGCGCCGACGATTACCTGGGCAAACCCTTCAGCCCCCGCGAGCTGCAAGCCCGCATCAAGGCCCTGCTGCGCCGCGCCGGCTTCATGCATGAACGCCCCGGCGGTGACGTGCTGACCTTCGACGAGTGGCGCCTGGATACGGTCAGCCACCGCCTGTTCCACCGCGACGGCGAAGAGGTGATCCTGTCTGGCGCCGATTTCGCCCTGCTCAAGCTGTTCCTCGACCACCCGCAACAGATCCTCGACCGCGACACCATCGGCAATGCCACCCGTGGTCGCGAGCCGATGCCGCTGGACCGTATCGTCGACATGGCGGTCAGCCGCCTGCGCCAGCGCCTGCGCGATACCGAAAAACCTCCGCGACTGATCCGCACCGTGCGCGGCAGCGGCTACCTGCTGGCGGCCAGTGTTGCGCCCGCGCACTGAGCGGCGCTGGCGCCTGCCGCTGCCACGCTCGCTGCTGGGGCGCATGCTGCTGCTGACCCTGCTGGTGGTGACGGCGGCCCAGGGGTTGTCCAGCGTGATCTGGGTGTCGCAGTTGCGCGCCAGCCAGCTCGAAGGGCTGCTGGCCAGCGCGCGCAGCCTGGCGCATTCGATGACCGCCAGCGTCAGTTACTTTCGTTCGCTGCCGCTGGCCTACCGGCCGCTGGTGCTGGACCAGCTGCGCAGCATGGGGGGCACGCGCTTCGTGGTGTCGCTCAATGACCGGCCGCTGGACATGCAGGTGCTGCCGGTGACCCCGCGCAAGCAGGCGGTGATCGAGGCGTTCGAGCAGGTACTGCACGAGCGCCTGGGCGAGCAGATGGAAATCTCGGTGGAGTTCGTCGGCCCCGAGCAACTGCGTCTGTTCAACAGCGGGCTCAAGCTCGATGAACTGCCGCGCTCCTGGGCGCACTACTCGCTGACCCTGGAGCCGGTCAACCCGCCGGTGCTGGTGACCCAGATCCGCCTGGGCGAGGGCGAATGGCTGTACATCGCCTCGCTGCTGCCCGAGCCCTACACCAGCCTCGAGGCCGAGGGCCTGCCGCGCCAGCAGGTGGGGTTCATCGCACTGACCAGTTTCTTTCTGCTGCTGTTCATCGGCCTGCTGGTGCATTGGCAGACCCGTCCGCTCAAGCGCCTGGCACGCGCGGCGCGGGAGCTGTCGCTGGGCGCCGACGCGCCGCCGGAGGTAGAGGGCGGCGGCAGCGAAGTGGTGGAGGTGGGGCGCGCCTTCAATGCCATGCGCGAACGCATCAGCCGCTACCTGACCGAGCGCAGCCAACTGTTCAGCGCGATCTCCCACGACCTGCGCACGCCGATCACGCGCCTGCGCCTGCGCGTCGAGCTGCTGGAGGATGAACAGCTGCAACACAAGTTCGGCCGTGACCTGGACGAGCTGGAGCTGCTGGTCAAGGGCGCCCTGCAGTGCGTGAAGGACACCGACATCCACGAGAACATCGAACCCATCGACCTCAACCAGGTGCTCGACTGCCTGGTGGAGCCCTACCTGGCCAGTGCGCGCGTCACCGTGCAGGGCAGGGCGCTGGCGGCGTATCCGGGCAAGCCGCTGGCGCTCAAGCGCTGCATCGGCAACCTGATCGACAACGCGCTCAAGTACGGCGAGCGTGCGCACCTGCGCATCATCGACAGTGCCACCGGCTTCGTGCTGCAGGTGGACGACGAGGGCCCCGGCGTGCCGGAGCAGCGTCAGGAACAGGTGTTCGAGCCACATGTGCGCCTGGCCGGCCAGCAGCAGGGCTACGGGCTGGGGCTGGGCATCGCGCGCAATATCGCCCACAGCCACGGCGGCGAGGTGAGCCTGCGCAACCTGCGCGAAGGCGGCCTGCGGGTCACCCTGAGCCTGCCGCGCAGTGCGGGCCAGCGGGTGAATGTCACAGGTCGGTGACATTCGCGCATCCCTTCGTTACTTCTGCCGCCCCAGGGGGTGGCTAGACTTCGATTCACGCGCAAGCAGCATGACTTGCACCGGCATAACAACAAGAAAGGTTTCCCTTGATGAATGCGATCAATCGCCTCGCCGCCGTTGTTTCCCTTGCTTCCCTGTTGCCATTGAGCGCCCTGGCTGCCGAACCCGGCACGGTCGAGGTGACCCACTGGTGGACGTCCGGTGGCGAGAAGGCGGCCGTGGACACGCTGCGCAAGCAGATCGAACAGGACGGCTTTGTGTGGAAGGACAACGCCGTGGCCGGGGGCGGCGGCGCGGCCGCCATGACCGTGCTCAAGAGCCGCGCGGTGGCCGGCAACCCGCCAGCCGCTGCCCAGGTCAAGGGCCCGGACATCCAGGACTGGGGTGCGCTGGGCCTGCTGACCAACCTGGACGATGTGGCCAAGGCCAACGACTGGGACGCGCTGCTGCCCAGAGAGGTTGCCGACATCATGAAGTACGACGGTCATTACGTGGCCGTGCCGGTGAACATCCACCGGGTCAACTGGCTGTGGATCAACCCGCAGGTGTTCGCCAAGGCCGGGGCCAAGGTGCCGACCACCCTGGACGAACTGTTTGCCGCCGCCGACAAGCTCAAGGCTGCCGGCTTCGTGCCCCTGGCCCACGGCGGCCAGCCGTGGCAGGACAGCACCGTGTTCGAGGACGTGGTGCTGAGCATTCTCGGGCCCAAGGGCTACCACGCAGCCTTTGTCGAGCTGGATGAAAAGACCCTGACCGGTGCGCAGATGATCGAGGCGTTCAGTACCTTGCAGCGCCTGGGCACCTACATGGACCCCAACCGTGCCGGGCGTGACTGGAACGTCGCGGCCGCCGAGGTCATCAACGGCAAGGCCGGCATGCAGATCATGGGCGACTGGGCCAAGAGCGAATGGACCGCTGCGGGCAAGATCGCCGGCAAGGACTACGAGTGCGTAGCGTTTCCCGGTACCCAGGGCAGCTTTGCCTACAACATCGACTCGCTGGTGATGTTCAGGCTCAAGGACGAGAACGACATCAAGGCCCAGAACGACCTGGCCAAGGTGGCGCTGGAGCCGGCGTTCCAGACCGTGTTCAACCAGAACAAGGGGTCGCTGCCGGTACGCCAGGACATGGACATGGGCCCGTTCGATGCCTGCACGCAAAAGTCCGCCGCGGACTTCAAGGCGGCCGAGCAGGGCGATGGCCTGCAACCGAGCATGGCGCACAACATGGCCACCAGCCTGGCGGTGCAGGGCGCCATCTTCGATGTGGTGACCAACTTCCTCAACGACCCGAAGGCCGACCCGGCCAAGGCGGTCAAGCAGCTGGATTCGGCGATCAAGTCGGCTAAATGATCCGCTGAATCTTTCGGGCCTCATCGCGGGTCAAGCCCGCTCCCACAGGTACTGCGATGACTTTGTGGGAGCGGGCTTGACCCGCGATGCGGCGCAACGCGCCGCCTTTCCAACCGAGAACCTTCCGATGAGCACTATCGCCGTCCTCAACAAGGCCTCACCCCTCGATGCATTGCAACGCTGGCTGCCCCGACTGGTACTGGCGCCGAGCATGCTGATCGTGTTGGTGGGCTTCTACGGCTACATCCTGTGGACCTTCGTCCTGTCATTCACCAATTCAAGCTTCATGCCCAGCTACAAGTGGGTGGGCCTGGCCCAGTACGCCCGCCTGATGGACAACGACCGCTGGTGGGTCGCCAGCAAGAACCTGCTGTTGTTCGGCGGCATGTTCATCGGCATCAGCCTGGTGGTCGGCGTGCTGCTGGCGGTGCTGCTCGACCAGCGTATCCGCCGCGAAGGCTTTATCCGCACCGTCTACCTGTACCCCATGGCGCTGTCGATGATCGTCACCGGCACCGCCTGGAAATGGCTGCTCAACCCCGGCCTTGGCCTGGACAAGATGCTGCGCGACTGGGGCTGGGAAGGCTTTCGCCTGGACTGGCTGGTCGACCCCGACCGCGTGGTGTACTGCCTGGTGATTGCTGCCGTGTGGCAGGCCTCGGGGTTCGTCATGGCGCTGTTTCTGGCCGGGCTGCGCGGGGTCGACCCGTCGATCATCCGCGCAGCCCAGGTCGATGGCGCGAGCCTGCCGACCATCTACCTGCGCATCGTGCTGCCCAGCCTGCGCCCGGTGTTCTTTAGTGCATTGATGATTCTGGCGCACATCGCGATCAAGAGCTTCGACCTGGTGGCGGCAATGACCGCCGGTGGCCCGGGCTACGCTTCGGACCTGCCGGCGATGTTCATGTATTCGTTCACCTTCAGCCGCGGCCAGATGGGCATGGGCTCGGCCAGCGCGATCCTGATGCTGGGTGCGATCCTGGCGATCCTGGTGCCGTACCTGTATTCGGAACTCAGGAGCAAGCGCCATGAGTAGTTCACTTGCTGCTCGTCGACCGAGCCTGAGCCGCCTGGCGGTCTACGCCACCCTGATCGCGGCCTGCCTGGTGTACCTGGTGCCGCTGATCGTGATGCTGCTGACCAGCTTCAAGAGCCCCGACGACATCCGCACCGGCAACCTGCTGAGCTGGCCCGAGGTGATCACCGGCATCGGCTGGGTGAAGGCCTGGGACGCGGTGGGCGGTTATTTCTGGAACTCGGTGAAGATCACCGTGCCGGCGGTGCTGATCTCCACCCTGGTGGGGGCGCTCAACGGCTACGTGCTGTCGATGTGGCGCTTCCGTGGCTCGCAGCTGTTCTTCGGGCTGCTGCTGTTCGGCTGCTTCCTGCCATTCCAGACGGTGCTGCTGCCGGCCTCGTTCACCCTCGGCAAGCTGGGCCTGGCCAGTACCACCACCGGCCTGGTGCTGGTGCACATCGTGTACGGCCTGGCCTTCACCACGCTGTTTTTCCGCAACTACTACACCAGCGTGCCCCAGGCCCTGGTGCAGGCGGCGCGGCTGGATGGCGCGGGGTTCTTCACCATCTTCGGGCGCATCCTGCTGCCCATGTCGATCCCGATCATCATGGTGTGCCTGATCTGGCAGTTCACCCAGATCTGGAACGACTTTCTGTTCGGCGTGGTGTTCGCCAGTGGCGACGCGCAACCGATCACCGTGGCCCTCAACAACCTGGTCAACACCAGCACCGGGGCCAAGGAATACAACGTCGACATGGCGGCGGCGATGATCGCCGGGTTACCGACCCTGTTGGTCTATGTGCTGGCTGGCAAGTATTTCCTGCGTGGGCTCACCGCCGGCGCGGTCAAGGGGTAGAACATGGCAACGCTTGAATTGCGCAACGTCAACAAGACCTACGGCAGCGGCCTGCCGGACACGCTGAAGAACATCGAACTGAAGATCGGCTCGGGCGAGTTCCTGATCCTGGTGGGCCCTTCGGGCTGCGGCAAATCCACCCTCATGAACTGCATCGCGGGGCTGGAGCAGATCAGCGGCGGGGCGATTCTGGTGGACGACGCCGACATCAGTGGCATGAGCCCCAAGGATCGCGACATCGCCATGGTGTTCCAGTCGTATGCGCTGTACCCGACCATGAACGTGCGCGACAACATCGCCTTCGGCCTGAAGATTCGCAAGATGACCCCGGCGGCCATCGACGAGGAGGTGGCGCGGGTGGCCAAGCTGCTGCAGATCGAGCACCTGCTGGGGCGCAAGCCCGGCCAGCTGTCCGGTGGGCAGCAGCAGCGCGTGGCCATGGGCCGGGCGCTGGCACGCCGGCCCAGGATCTACCTGTTCGACGAGCCGCTGTCCAACCTCGACGCCAAGCTGCGGGTGGAGATGCGCACCGAGATCAAGCTGATGCACCAGCGCCTGAAGACCACCACGGTGTACGTGACCCACGACCAGATCGAGGCCATGACCCTGGGCGACAAGGTGGCGGTGATGAAGGATGGGCTGATCCAGCAGTTCGGCACCCCGCAGCAGATCTACAACGACCCGGCCAACCTGTTCGTGGCGAGTTTCATCGGCTCGCCGCCGATGAACTTCATACCCTTGCGCCTGCAACGCCAGGAGGGTCGCCTGCTGGCCCTGCTCGACAGCGGCCAGGGGCGCTGCGAACTGCCGCTGGGCACCGGCGAGGCGGGGCTGGAGGCGCGCGAGGTGATCCTGGGCATTCGCCCGGAGCAGATCAGCCTGGCGGGGGTCGAAGGCAATGGCCTGCCGAGCATTCGCGCCCAGGTGCAGGTCACCGAGCCGACCGGGCCGGACACCCTGGTGTTCGTGACCCTCAACCAGACCAAGGTGTGCTGCCGACTGGCACCGGAGTTCGCGCCGCAGGTCGGCGAAAGCCTGAGCTTGCAGTTCGATCCTGCGCGGGTGCTGCTGTTCGATGCAGAAACGGGCGAACGGCTGGGGCGCGGGCGTGCACCGCTCGATACGGTCGGCACCGACAACATTGCCCAATTCAGGGGCCGCTGAATTCGTTGTAAAGCATGGACACCATCGAAAACAATAAGACGAGGACACAGGGGATGGATCATTTCAAACGTGTTTTGCCGCGGGGCTGCATGACCCTGCTGGCGGCCTTCGGGGTCAGTTGCGGGGCGCACGCTGCCGGCGCCTTCGACCCGGAGTCGAAGTGGATGAGTGGCGACTGGGGCGGCACACGCACCGAGTTGCTGGACAAGGGCTACGATTTTTCGCTGGATTACGTGGGCGAGGTTGCCGGCAACCTGAAGGGTGGCTACAACAACGACAAGACGGCGCGCTACAGCGACCAGTTCGCCCTGGGCGTGAAGATGGACCTGGAGAAGATCCTGGGTTGGCACGACGCCGAGTTCAAGCTGGCGATCACCGAGCGCAGCGGGCGCAACCTTTCCAACGACCGCATCAGCGACCCTCGGGCCGGGCAGTTCAGCTCGGTGCAGGAGGTGTGGGGCCGCGGGCAGACCTGGCGCCTGACCCAGATGTGGGTCAAGCAGACCTACTTCGACGGCAAGCTCGACCTCAAGGCGGGGCGCTTCGGCCCGGGCGAGGAGTTCAACAGCTTCCCCTGCGATTTCCAGAACCTGGCCT
Organism: Pseudomonas palmensis; assembly: GCF_049942755.1. Taxonomy (NCBI): domain Bacteria; kingdom Pseudomonadati; phylum Pseudomonadota; class Gammaproteobacteria; order Pseudomonadales; family Pseudomonadaceae; genus Pseudomonas; species Pseudomonas palmensis. The sequence continues at coordinate 1,024,599 of NZ_CP187958.1, read as the reverse complement.
TCTGCGGCTCGCAGGTGGGCAACTGGGTGGGCAGCATCTGGTACAACTGGCCGGTCAGCCAGTGGGCGTTGCGCGCCAAATACAACCTCACGCCGGAGTTCTTCGCCCAGGTCGGGGTGTTCGAGCAGAACCCTTCGAACCTTGAGACGGGCAATGGCTTCAAGCTCAGCGGCAGCGGCACCAAGGGCATGATCCTGCCGGTGGAGCTGGTGTGGGCCCCCAGGGTCAACGGCCTGCCCGGCGAGTACCGCCTGGGTTACTACTACAGCACTGCCAAGGCCGATGACATCTACGAGGACGTCAATGGCCAACCCCAGGGTCTGACTGGCGCAGACCCCAAGTCGCATTCGAGCAAGCATGGCTGGTGGGTGGTGGCGCAGCAGCAGGTTACTGCGCACAACGGCGATGCCAATCGCGGCCTGAGCCTGTTCGCCAACTTTACCGTGCACGACAAGGCCACCAACGTGGTCGACAACTACCAGCAGGTGGGCATGGTGTACAAGGGCGCCTTCGATTCGCGGCCCAAGGACGACATCGGCTTCGGCGTGGCGCGCATTCATGTCAACGATGACGTGAAGAAGCGTGCGCAGCAGCTCAATGGGGTCAGCGGTATCGATGACTACAACGACATGGGCTTCGTGCCGATCCAGCGTACCGAGTACAACGCCGAGCTGTACTACGGCGTGCACGTGACCAACTGGCTGACCGTGCGCCCCAACCTTCAGTACATCCGTCACCCGGGCGGGGTGAGCGAGGTGGACAACGCGGTCGTCGCCGGGCTGAAGATTCAGTCGTCGTTCTGAGGGGATATGTTGTAAATTTACGCCAATTCGGCGTTTTGCCGGCAAGGTCGACTTCTGTAGGAGCCGGCGTTGCCGGCGAACAGGCCCCCCTAACAACAAGAGTCCCGAAACATGTCCGAGCACCCGCTTCAACGCTTCTTCGCCTCGCAGCGGCCGCGACCGACCTTCGAGTGGGAGCGTTACCAGCAGCGCGACGTGCTGATCATCGATCACCCCCAGTGCCAGGCGGTGTTCAGTCGCCAGGGCGCGCAACTGCTGCACTTCCAGCCCCGTGGCGAACGCCCGTGGCTGTGGTGCGCGGCGCAGTGGCCGCAGGTCGGCGCCATTCGTGGCGGTGTGCCGGTGTGCTGGCCCTGGTACGGCCGTCACCCAAGTGAAGACATGTGGCCGGCCCACGGCTGGGCGCGCCTGCTCGACTGGAAACTGATCGACAGCAGCGAAAGCGACGAGGGTGTGACCCTCACGTGGCGCCTGCAACTGTGCGACTGGCAGGTCGACCTGGTGGCCAACCTGGGCCAGCGCATGCAGTTGCAACTGAGCACCGAGCACCAGGACAGCCTGCCGTGCCAGTTGAGTCATGCTCTGCTGGCCTACTGGCGTATTAGTGACGTTTCCGAGATAGCGCTATCTGGGCTCGAGAATGCGAGGGGGTACGATCATCTGAGGCGTCAGGCATGCCAGCAGAAGGGCGCCTTGAAAGTGCAGGGCGGCTGTCAGCGGGTGTTCCAGAATGCTGCGACCCTGCAGGTCAACGACCCGGCCTGGCAGCGTCAGCTGTGCATCGATACCGGCGACAGCGACGACACCGTGGTGTGGCATCCGGGCAGCCGGCCGCTGATGGGCGTGAGCGGCAGCGAGACCCAGGGCTTCATCTGCGTCGAGGCCGCCAGTGGCAGCAGCGACAGCCTCAGCCTGGCGCCGGGGGAGCGGGCGCACCTGCAGTTGCAGGCGCATTCGCTCAATTGAGTTCGTCGTCGATCGGGTAGCGGCTGGCGTTGAGGCTTTCCTTGATCTTGCGCAGGTGCGGCTGGAAGTCCACGCCACGGCGCAGGGTCATGCCGGTGGCCAGCACGTCGAGCACGGTCAGCTGGATGATGCGCGAGGTCATCGGCATGTAGATGTCGGTGTCTTCAGGCAGCGGGATGTTCAGGCTCAGGCTGCTGGCCTTGGCCAGTGGCGAGTCGGCAGCGGTGAGGCCGAGCACCGAAGCGCCGTTTTCCCGCGCCAGGCGCGCCACTTCGACCAGTTCGCGGGTGCGCCCGGTGTAGGAGATGATCACGAACAGCTCGCCGGTATGGGCCACCGAGGCCAGCATGCGCTGCATCAGCACGTCGGCATGCGCCGACACGGCGAGGTTGAAGCGGAAGAACTTGTGCTGTGCGTCCAGTGCCACCGGGGCCGAGGCGCCCAGGCCGAAGAAGTGGATCTGGCGCGCCTGGATCAGCATGTCGACGGCGCGGCTGACCAGTTGCGGGTCGAGCTGCTGGCAGGCACTGTCGAGCGAGGCGATGGCGCTGCCGAAGATCTTCTGGGTATAGGATGCAGGGTCGTCGTCGGCTTCTACCGCACGGCTGACATAGGCGGCGCCGCTGGCCAGGCTCTGCGCCAGTTGCAGCTTGAGCTCGGGGTAGCCGCTGACGCCGAACGAACGGCAGAAGCGGTTGACGGTGGGTTCGCTGACCTTGGCTGCCTGGGCCAGCGCCGCGATGCTGAAGCGGGTGGCTTGCTGCGGGTTGGCCAGGATGACTTCGGCGACTTTGCGCTCAGCCTTGTTCAGCTCGTCGAGGCGGCCCTGGATCTGCTCCAGGAGGTTTCGCACGCGGTCCATGGGGGTATGTCCTTGGGTCGGGGAGGCCGCCGGCTGCCAGGGGCAGACGGCTTTTTACGCGGTGGCCTATCGTACTGATGGCACGGTTGGCGCACCACTTGATTCTGTATACACGGCAATATGTTGTTAGTTTTACTACATTAGCCCTTGAAAACTGCGATTGAAACCGGTATTTCTACGTCAACTTGATAAAAGAACCAACATCATGGCTTCGATCACCGTTGAACCCTGCACCTTTGCCCTGTTCGGCGCCCTGGGCGACCTGGCGTTGCGCAAGCTGTTCCCGGCGCTGTACCAGCTCGATCGCGCGGGCCTGCTGAATGAGCAGACCCGCGTGCTGGCACTGGCCCGCGAAGCCGGCAGCCCGCAGGAGCACCTGGCGACGATCGAGGCGCACCTGCACAAGCACGTGGGCAGCGATATCGAGGCCCTGGCCCTGCAGCGCTTCATGGCGCGCCTGAGCTACCTGCATGTGGATTTTCTTCAGGCTCAGGACTACCCGGCGCTGCTCGAACAGGTACAACCCGACGCGCCCCTGATCGCCTATTTCGCCACCGCCGCGGCGGTGTACGGCGGCATCTGCGAGAACCTCGACAAGGTCGGCCTGAGCGAGCGCACCCGCGTGGTGCTGGAAAAGCCCATCGGCCATGACCTGGAGTCGTCGCGCAGGGTCAATGACGCGGTGGCGCAGTACTTCCCCGAAAACCGCGTTTATCGCATCGACCATTACCTGGGCAAGGAGACGGTGCAGAACCTCATTGCCCTGCGCTTTGCCAACAGCCTGTTCGAAACCCAGTGGAACCAGAACTCCATCTCCCACGTGGAAATCACCGTGGCCGAGAAGGTCGGCATCGAGGGCCGCTGGGGCTACTTCGACAAGGCCGGGCAACTGCGCGACATGATCCAGAACCACCTGCTGCAGTTGCTGTGCCTGATCGCCATGGACCCGCCCAGCGACCTCTCGGCCGACAGCATTCGCGACGAGAAGGTCAAGGTGCTCAAGGCACTGGCACCGATCAGCGGCGAGGGCCTGAGCACCCAGGTGGTGCGTGGCCAGTACATAGCGGGCTACAGCGAGGGGCGGGCTGTGCCCGGCTACCTCGAGGAAGAAAACTCCAATACCCAGAGCGACACCGAAACCTTCGTCGCGCTGCGGGCCGATATCCGCAACTGGCGCTGGGCCGGGGTGCCGTTCTACCTGCGCACCGGCAAGCGCATGCCGCAGAAACTGTCGCAGATCGTCATCCATTTCAAGGAGCCGCAGCACTACATCTTCGCGGCGGAACAACGTTTGCAGATCGGCAACAAGCTGATCATCCGCCTGCAGCCGGACGAAGGCATTTCGTTGCGGGTGATGACCAAGGAGCAGGGCCTGGACAAGGGTATGCAACTGCGCAGCGGCCCGTTGCAGCTGAATTTTTCCGATACCTGGCACAGCGCACGCATTCCGGATGCCTACGAGCGCCTGCTGCTGGAAGTGATGCGCGGCAACCAGAACCTGTTTGTACGCAAGGATGAAATCGAATATGCGTGGAAATGGTGCGACCAGTTGATCGCCGGCTGGAAACACGCCGGTGATGCGCCCAAGCCGTATGCGGCGGGCACCTGGGGGCCGATGAGCTCTATAGCACTGATTACCCGCGATGGGAGGGCATGGTATGGCGATATCTGAACTGCAGCTGCCGGCGAGCGTGACGGCACATGAGTTTGCCGATGCGGCGCGCCTGGCCGAGGGCCTGGCTGTGGATGTGGCGCAGCGGTTGCGCACGGCGATGGACGAAAACGGCCAGGCCACCCTGGTGGTGTCGGGCGGGCGCAGCCCGGTGGCGTTCTTCCAGCGCCTGGCCAGGCAGCCGCTGGACTGGTCCAGGGTGGTGGTCAGCCTGGCGGACGAGCGCTGGGTGCCGGTGGAACATGCCGACAGCAATGCCGGCCTGGTGGCGCAGCACCTTTTGCAGGGCGAGGCGGCCAAGGCGCGGTTCGTCGGCCTGTACCGTCCCGCCGTGAGCCTCGAAGCCGCTGCCGAGCAGGCGGACCAGGCGCTTGCCCAGCTGCCGCCGATCGATGTGCTGGTGCTGGGCATGGGCGATGACGGTCACACCGCCTCGCTGTTTCCGGGCAGCCCCAACCTGGCCGAGGGCCTGCAGGCCCAGAGCCAGCGCCGGGTACTGCCGATGCTGGCGCCGAGCGTGCCGCATCAGCGCCTGACCCTGACCCGGCGTGTGCTGGCCGGTGCAGGTGCGACACTGTTGTCGGTGCAAGGGCCAGGCAAACTCGCTACCCTGCGCGCCGCGCTGGGCGGTGACGACCCGGCGCAGATGCCGATTCGCGCCTTTCTTCAAGACCCCCTGGAAATCTACTGGTGCCCATGAACCAAGGACACGCCGTTATGACAACCCTTGAACCTTCACAGCCGGGCATTTCCATGGCCGACAAGATTGCCCTGATCGACCGCATCTGCGGCCAGGCGCGCATTCTGCCGGTGATCACCATCGCCCGCGAGCAGGACATCCTGCCGCTGGCCGATGCGCTGGCGGCCGGGGGGCTGAAGACGCTCGAGGTGACGCTGCGTTCCGAACACGGCCTGACCGCCATCCGCCTGCTGCGCGAACAGCGCCCGGAGTTGTGCGTCGGTGCCGGTACGGTGCTCGACCGCAGCATGCTGGCGGCAGTGGAACAGGCCGGTGCGCAGTTCGTGGTCACGCCGGGGTGCACCCAGGACATCCTGGAGGCGGGGGTCGAGAGCCCGTTGCCACTGTTGCCGGGCATCAGCAGCGCCTCGGAGATCATGATGGGCTACGCGCTGGGCTATCGGCGCTTCAAGCTGTTCCCGGCCGAGATCAGCGGCGGGGCGGCGGCGATCAAGGCATTCGGCGGGCCGTTCGGCGAGGTGCGTTTCTGCCCCACCGGCGGGGTCAACCCGGGCAACGTCAAGCAGTACATGGCCCTGGCCAATGTGATGTGCGTGGGCGGAACCTGGATGCTCGACAGTAGCTGGATCAAGAACGGCGAGTGGGCACGCGTGCAGGCGTGCAGTGCCCAGGCGCTGGCGTTGCTGGACTAGAGAATTCGTTGTGTGCTGTACGGCTTTGAGGTGCGCTTGGTCGGCGCACCTTTTTTTTTGCCGGCGCCATTGACCGGCAAGGCCGCTGCCCATCCAGGAAGCACGTCCCGCTGCCGAGCCTGTCGCGGCCTCCCTAGTATCGAAAACTCATGGGTTTTCTGCAGGGAGTGCATACCTTGGACGACGAAATCGAACACGCTACAAACCCGCGACTCAACGGCTACGCGGTCAAGACCGGGTCCTATTCGCTCGAGCGCCACCTGATCGGCGGCAAGCGCCTGGCACCCGGCTGCTGGGTCAACGGCAAGACCGTCTACGGCGATATCCGCATTGGCTCCAGTGCGTGGGCCACCTACACCCGACCGGTGTTCGCCTACCTGTCAGCGGTGGATACCCTGCGGCTCAACGGCCTGAGCAACCAGCGCCATGCCATCACCTTTGCCCAGGGCCACAGCAAGCAGTTCATCCGTGAAGTGGACGCGCCCTATTCGGTGTCGTCGGCCATCGAGCGGGTCAATATCCTGTCCAGCCTGCACACCGGCTTTGTCGACGACATCGCCTGGGGGGCGCCGAACGACAACCGCCTGACGCTGCTGCTGCCCGGCAGCGGGGTGTTCGCCATCTACCAGATGAACCTGGTGTATGCCCATTGCGCGACCTCGGCCGGACAGCTGAACAAGGCGTTTCGCACCAGCAAGACGCTGGCCACGCAGGGGCGTACCGACCTGTACTTCCTGTCGGCCATCAGCACGGCCGTGTATGTGGCGGTGGCCGATGCCGCGGCCACCCCTCCGATTGCCTGGGATGCCCTGCAGCGCAAGGTGCTGACCGAAGGTTACGAGGTTGAATGCAATGCCGGCGCCTGGTCGTTCGATTTTTCCGCAAGCCAGAAGATTCACTACAAGTACTGAGGGAACCGTCATGAGTGAAGACAACGTGTTTGGCGCCGACTCCCCCGCACAGCGCGGGAGCTACCACATCGACAAGTACCTCTTTGGCGGTGACAAGGTACGCCAGGCCTGCTGGATAAAGGATGCCACCGAGTTCGGCCAGATGTTCGACGGCAAGCGGTGGTGGGACATGTATTCGGTGCCGGTTGCCGCTTACGTGGAGCATGTCGGCACCGTCCAGGTGCCGAGCAACGGCGAGGATGAACGCACCTTCGAGGTCACCCATGGCTTTACCCGAAGCTTCAGCCGTACCACCGAAGTGTCTGGTGGCGTGCAGCTGGAATTCAAGGGCGTGGGGGTGAGTTCAGAGGTCCGGGTATCGTTCCAGGCTGCGCAAAGCTGGAACGACTCCACCACCCAGAAGCACACCCGCAAGCTGGTCGGCCCCGGGGTGTTCTATGCCTATCAGGTGCACATCCTGTACGCACACTGTGTGATGGGCGCGTCGGAGATCGATTACTACTTCGAGCACAACAAGGTGCTGCCGATTCTCGATGCCGACGCGCAGGTGATGCGCGAAGACCTGATCTACCTGTCGTCGGTTGCCACCGACACGCTGGTCACGGTGCTGGAGGAGGCCTCGGTGGACCCGCTCGGCTGGGACGAACTGCAGAAAAAGGTGTTGTTCGAGCACTACAGTTCCCGGAAAAACGCGGGCTGCTGGCGCTTCGATTTCAGCGTGAACGAGCGCTACCCGCGCGGGTGATGCGCTGCGCTGGCCTGCGTCGGCAGGCCAGCGGGCATGCCATCAGAAGCTGTCCGAGGTCCTGAAGCCGCCGCCCCCGCTGCTGTCGGAGCTGGAGAAGCCGCCACTGCTGCTGGAGCTGCTGCTCGAACTGCTGGAGCTGGAGCTGCTCCAGCTCGACCCCGAGCTGCTACTGCTGTACGAGCTGCGCTCGACGGCGACGCGCGGCACCAGTTCGCGGTGTTCGCGGATGGTCCCGACCAGATAGCCCAGGGTGACATCGCGGGTCATGTAGTCCGACAGCAGACGTTCGATGCCCAGCGTTGCCTTGTACTGATAGCCGTCGTCACGGAAGAAGTCGGTGCGCAGCGCGCGCTCCAGCTCCTTGGCCCGGTCATAGGACTGCTGGGCCAGGCCATGGGTCTGGCGCGCCTCGGCCAGTGCCCGTTCCACGCCGTCGACCTGCGGGTACAGCCGCTGCAGCTGCAAGGCGATCTGGTCGTCTGCGGTATCGGGGGTCTTCTTCACCTGCTCGAGCAGTTGCTCGATGCTCTTGGCCTGCAACTGGTCGGTGAGCCACTGGCGGGCACGCAGGTAGTGCGGGTCCTGGTTGTGGGTGAATGCGGTCAGTTGCGCGTGAATGTCGTTGGCCTGCTGCTTGCTGGCCACGGTCTGCTTGTACAACGCCTTGTGCGCTTCGCGCAGCGGCTCCATGCCTGCCTGCTGCTGGGCGTCGGCCAGTTGCTGGCCGGTGCTTTGCTCCAGCGCGGCAATGTGCGCGTCGCGTTCGAGCTGCAGTGCCTCGTTGCGCTGCTGCATGTTGAGCAGGTTCAGCTCGTTGCTGCGGTTGCCGCTGTAGTCGACCTGCCTGGCCAGCCAACCATCGAGCCAGCGGCTGATGCGGCCCAACCGATACTGTTCGGTGCCGAAATCGCGATCACGCAGGAAGTGGTAGATCGGGTTGCGGCCGAACATCGGCAGCTTGTCGGCACACTCCTGGCGTATGTCGGCATACCCGGTGACGGTTTCGAGGTTGGCGGCGATGGCCTGTTCCAGCTGGTGCATCTGCGCCGTGTAGGTCGGGTCCTGGGCCAGTTGGTCGCGGGCCTGGCGGTCGAGGTCGTCGAGGCGCTCCTGTACCTGCGCGGTCGCCTCCAGCGACTGGGCGATCTGCTGCTCGACCTCCAGCAGTTGCTGGCGCAACTGCCCCTGGGCCAGCTGGCGTTCGTGCAGGGCCTGAACCACCTCGTCCTGCAGCGACGGGGCGTGCTCCAGCTGCAGGGTCGCGATGCTGCGCAGGCGGGTCAGGATGTCCTGTTCGAGCGCCATCTGGCGCTCGGTGGCACTGGCCAGTTGTTGTTCTGCGTCGCGCAGCACGTGCTCGAAACTGCGTGCATTGTCGGCGACGATACCGATGAGCTTGCTGGGTCTCATGTCATCACCAGTCCAGGATCATGTCGGGTTTGGCGACACGTTGGTTGAATTTCAGGCTCAGCATGTTGGCAGGCTTGCTGCCCATGGCGAGGTCGTCGATGTGGCCGTCGCTGAGTTTGTCTTCCTTGACCTTGAGGTACTCGGCCTGGCTGACCCGCACACCAAAGTAGGACGCCCAGCGCGATTCGCCGGTTTCCGAACTGGTGACCGGCACGCTGATCGGGTTGCCGGCGGCGTCCACGGCCTCGACCACCAGGTACCAGCTCTTGCCCTGCAGGGAGTCACCGCCCTGGTTGCACAGCGCCTGGTCATAGCAGCGCTCGACCCCCGACTTGACGCCGTAGCGGTCCACCACCCGCAGCTCCAGTGCCTGACGGGCGAACACCAGCAGGCTGTCAAGCGTCGACAGGTGGTCGCTGGCCTGGCGTGCCTGCAGGGCGTCGATGGCCTTGTCGACCTGGGCGGCCTGGGCACGCACCACCCGCAGGTCGTTCGGCGGCAGGCGCAGGGCGGGCAACTGCTGCTCGATTTCGTCCAGGCGCCGGATCAGCGGCTGGACCTGCTGAATGCGATCGAGCTGGCTTTCGAGCTCACCGACTTCACGGTCGACCACCTCGATGCCCTGGGTGTCGGCGTTGCCGATGGCCTGGTCGGCCACCCGGGCCTGCTGCGCCATCACCCCGAAACGCTTGGCGCCTGCGGTGAACGCCGGGTTGTGCAGTACGGCCTGCAGGCGGTTGCGGGCATCGATAATGGCCTGGACGTCGTTCAGGCCCTTGTCGGCCTGCCTCAGTTGCGCGCGCGCCGACTGGGTGTTGCGTTCGTAGGTATCGAGGTCCTGCTGCACGCTGTCGCGGTTGTCGCTGTCGATCAGTTGCGGCCACGGTCGGTGCGTCAGCAGTGTCTGAACCTGCGTCAGCCGCTCGGCAAGCGGCCCCAGCAGGCGCGTGGCCGCGGGCTCGGGCTGTTGCGCGACGGCTTGCTGCAACGCATCGAGGCGCGACTGGTGCTGCGCAAGGTCGGCGCTCAGATCGCTGCTGCGATACTCGGCCGTACGGACGTTGTCCTGCACCTTGGAGCTCTTGGCGGTGTCGTTCACCACCCGGGTGCACTGTACGGCCAGCAGCGCGACGACGATCAGTTGCAGGATGCGCATGAGCTTCCTGCGGTTGAGCAGCAGGCGCGTGGTCAGGCGTTGCAGTGCGGTCTGTTCGGGCGCCTCGAAGGCCAGGCGCCGGGCGAAGAACGCCCGCACACCCTGTTCGATCAGCGCATCGTCATAGGCGATGCCCTGGGCCTGGTAGTAGGTGCGGATACGCTCGGCGACTTCAGCACGGCGCTGCGGCAGGTTCAGGTGCTCCTGCACCTGCATCTGCTGATGGCGCAGCTGGTCGACCACCGCCATCGCGCCCAGCTGTTCGGACAGAGGAACACTGCTCATCAGGCGGCCTTGGTCAGCAGGGCGGCGAACTTGCGCTTGGCCTCTTCGACGGCTTCGGCGATATCCCGGGCGGCGTTGCTCGACTCTGCGCGGTAGGTGTCGGCCATCTGCTTCATGTCGGTCTGGAACGACAGCGTGGCGTCAGCCAGGGCGCGCACCGAGTCGACCTTGATGGTCGAGCCGTAGCTGGCCTTGACCGCGGCTTCGAGCTGCTGGTTGCCGGTGCTGCCCAGCGACTCCAGGCCCTGGCTGATGCCGTCGGTGGTGGCATTGAGGGTGTGGGTGGCTTCGGCCAGGCCGCTGTTGGCGGTGAACGACACGGCAAGCCCGGTGAGCACCACTTCGTTGGTGGAAAAGAACGACACCATGCGCTGGTATTGACGCTCCTTGATCACGTGCACCTGATTGATGCGTGCAAAGACCATTTCGGCGGTGTTGTAGCCGACCTTCAGGTCATCGGCGATGTCCTTGATGATCTGGTAGCGCTTGTCTTCGTCCTGCAGGGCGCGCACGGCTTCATCGCGGCCCAGTTCCAGCGCGGCGCGTGCGGCGGGCTCGGCGCTTTCGGCGTCGGCGACCCGGGCGTTGGCCTCGTTCAGGGCCAGGGTGCGCTGCTGCAGGGCCTCGCCAGCGATGGCCAGCACCTGCTGGGCTTCCACCTCGGCGGCTTTCATGGCCATGCGAAAGTCCATGTACGACTCCAGGATCACGCTCTCGCGGGCGATCTGGTCGTTGGCCGACTTGCACACCTTCAGGTAATTTTCGCGGATATCGGCAAAGCGGCTGGGGATGGAGCCGCGACGCACGTTCATCCAGGTCAGCTTGATCTTTTCCATCGCGTCCAGGCGCCCGTCATCCATCCAGCCGGCCATGGCGGCGGCGTCCTCGCGGATGGAGGTGAAGCTCTGCGTGATGTCCATGAAGCGCGTGGAGATGTCCATGCCTTCGATCTGCTCGCGCACCATGCTGTTGAAGCTGGTGGCCTGCTGCAGCACGGTGGCGATGGAGGTGACCTTGGTGGTGTCGTAGTGGGCCACGCGGTCCAGCAGTACCAGAACCGGGGCATCCTGAACGGGCTGGATGAAGTTGATGCCGATGGTGCGCAGGCTGGTGAGTGCCCGTTCCAGGTAGTGGCTCATTGAGTGTCCTTACAGGTGTGGCAAAAATAATGAGGCCGGCAGTATACCGAGCACGCCAGCGCCCCGCAGGCTTTCGCACAACCAAAAAAAATGCCCGCCTCCGTATCAGAGGCGGGCATTGCATGCAGCAGCGTGTCAGTTGGCGTTTACGCCGCCTTAGCAGCCTGCTGGCTCAGCGAGCGGTTCAGTGCGCTGAACAGCGCCTTGAAGCTGGCGGTGGTGATGTTTTCATCGATACCCACGCCGTGCACCGGACGACCACCAGCCACGCGCAGTTCGATGTAGGCCGCCGCCTTGGCGTGGGTACCGGCACCGATGGCGTGCTCGTTGTAGTCCATGATTTCCACGGCTACCGGCAGGCCGGCCACCAGGGCCTCGAGGGCGCCGTTGCCCTTGCCGCGCCAGTGCAGGGTGGTTTCGCCTTCACCGGCCACTTCCACTTCCACGGCGCTGTGGCCGTTCTCTTCCTGCAGGCGATGGCTGACCAGCGCATACGGGGCGTTGGCTTGCAGGTACTCGCTCTGCAACAGCTTGTAGATCTGCTGGGCGGTCATTTCCAGGCCCAGGCGGTCGGTCTCGCCCTGTACCACCTGGCTGAACTCGATCTGCATGCGACGCGGCAGGCTGATGCCGTATTCCTGTTCGAGCAGGTAGGTGATGCCACCCTTGCCCGACTGGCTGTTGACGCGGATCACCGCCTCGTAGCTGCGGCCGATGTCGGCCGGGTCGATCGGCAGGTACGGTACTTCCCACAGGGTGTCTTCTTTCTGCTGGGTGAAGCCCTTGCGGATCGCATCCTGGTGCGAGCCGGAGAACGCGGTGTGCACCAGGTCGCCCACATACGGGTGACGCGGGTGCACCGGGATCTGGTTGCACTCTTCGACCACCTTGCGCACGCCGTCGATGTCGGAAAAGTCCAGCTCCGGGTCCACGCCCTGGGTGTAGAGGTTCAGGGCCAGGGTCACCAGGTCGACGTTGCCGGTACGCTCGCCGTTGCCGAACAGGCAGCCTTCGACACGGTCGGCGCCGGCCATCAGGCCCAGCTCGGTGGCAGCCACGCCGGTGCCACGGTCGTTGTGGGTGTGCAGGCTGATGATCACGCTGTCACGGCGCGACACGTTGCGCCCGAACCACTCGATCTGGTCGGCATAGATGTTCGGGGTGGAAACTTCCACGGTGGCTGGCAGGTTGAGGATCACCTTGTGTTCGGGGGTCGGGTTCCACACCTCGATCACCGCGTCGCAGACTTCCTTGGCGAACTCCAGTTCGGTAGCGCTGAAGGTCTCTGGCGAGTACTGGAACGTCCAGTGGGTTTCCGGCTGCTGGGCGGCGTACTTGACGAACAGCTTGGCCGCGTTCACCGCGATGTCCTTGACGCCCTGCTTGTCCTGGTTGAAGACAATGCGGCGGAATGCCGGGCAGGTGGCGTTGTACAGGTGCACGATGGCCTTCTTGGCCCCGCGCAGCGATTCGAAGGTACGTGCGATCAGGTCTTCACGGGCCTGGGTCAGCACCTGGATGGTGGTGTCGTCCGGGATGTGGCCGTCTTCGATCAGGGTACGCACGAAGTCGAAGTCGGTTTGCGAGGCCGATGGGAAGGAGGCCTCGATTTCTTTCACGCCCACGCTGACCAGGGTCTTCCAGAAGCGCAGCTTCTTGACCGCATCCATCGGCTCGATCAGCGACTGGTTGCCGTCGCGAAGGTCCGAGCTGCACCAGATCGGCGCGGCTGTGATGGTCTTCGAGGGCCAGGTGCGGTCAGGCAGGTTTACCTGAGCGAAGGCACGGTATTTTTTCGAAGGGTCTTTGAGCATGGTCATGAAAGCAATCCTTATTGTGCGGCCTTGAAAGGGGCCCGCCGAACGTACAAGTGATGAATGGGCGAGGCGACGCGATTCAGCTTGGTAGTCGGGCACTGACCAGGCAAAGGCTGCGATGTTGGCGAAGCAGGATGAGGGTGTGCGTGGTTTTCATGGGTTCAACCCTAACCAGTGGGGTGAACGATGGCAAGCACTGCAAAAAAATTGAGAGGAATGCTTAAAAACTGAAGAATGTCGTGATTTTATAGCGCCGACCAATCAAAAAGACCGCGCCAGTTGCGCGGTCTTTTTGATTGGCGCAAGACGCTGATCAAGGCTGGAAGGCCCCGATGAAGATCGCCGGATCGACCCGTGCGTCGTTCAGGCTGACGTTCCAGTGCATGTGCGGCCCGGTGGCGCGGCCAGTGGAGCCCACCCGTCCGACGATGGCGCCACGGCTCAGTTGCTGGCCGGGTTTCACGTCGATCTTCGACATATGGCAGAACATGCTGATGAAGCCCTGGCCGTGGTCGACGAACACGGTGTTGCCGTTGAAGAAGTAGTTGCCGATCAGGATCACCTTGCCGTTGGCCGGGGTCTTGATCGGGGTACCGGCGGGCACGGCGAAGTCCAGGCCGGCATGCGGGTTGCGTTCCTCGCCGTTGAAGAAGCGACGCACGCCGAACTTGCTCGACAGCGGGCCGTTGACCGGCTTGTCGAGGAGCAGGTTGCTCGGCAGGTTGGGGCTGAAGCTGCGGTAGGCCTTGAGCTGCTCGGCCAGTTCGGCGTCGATGCGCTTGAGGTCGGCCGGGTTGGGGTTGACCTGGCGCTGGTTCTTCAGAGTGATGCGCTGCTCGGGGTACTTCTTGCTGGCGACCGTGAAGCTCAGGGTGCGCTCGCCCTGGGTCAGGCTGGCGGTGCCGGGCTTCTGGGTCAGCGGCAGGCCGACAATGGCCAGCCAGGTGTCCTGCTCGCGTACCACCAGCACCGGCTTGCCGTCGAAGCGTGCCTGAGGGGCCTGGGCGGCGGGGCCGAGGTCGACCACCGCGACGCCGCCGGGCACCGGCTTGTTCAACTGGCGGGTGATGTAGCTGGCCTGGGCGGTGCCGGCGAAGGCCAGGCAGAGGACGAGCAGCGGGGCAAACAGTCGGGGCATGAGTCAGTCCAGTAGAGAGAGCGTGACCGGGGTCAGGTGGTTGTCTTCGACCCGCACCTGCAGCTCGCCTTCGCCCAGGCGGGCGGTCAGGCGCTGGCCGTTGCGGGTCTGCGCGGCGCTGCGGATGGCCTGGCCGCGCTCGTCGAGCAGAATGCTGTAGCCACGGCTGAGGGTGGCCAGCGGGCTGACCACCTGCAGTGTCTGCACCTGCACCTGCAGGTGCTGGCGGCGGGTGGCGAGGGTCTGGCGCATGGCTCGCGGCAGGCGCTCGGCGAGGTTGTCCAGGCGTTGCTTGAGCAGCGCCAGGGCACGCCCGGGGTGCTGCGCGGCCAAGCGGGTATCCAGGCGTGCCAGGCGTTCGCGGCGCTGGTTCAGGCGCTGCTCGAAGGCGCGGCGCAGGCGCATGTCCAGGTCGTCGAGGCGCTGGGCCTGCTGGCGCAGGCGTTCGCCGGGGTGGCGCAGACGCCGCGCCAGGCTGTCCAGGCGCAGCCGGTCATGGGCCAGGCGGTTCTGGATGCGCAGCAGCAGGCGGCGTTGCAGGCTTTCCAGGCGTCGGCCCAGGTCGCTGCTGTCGGGGGCCAGCAGTTCGGCGGCGGCCGAAGGGGTGGGGGCGCGCACGTCGGCGACGAAGTCGCTGATCGACACGTCGGTTTCATGCCCCACGGCGCTGACGATGGGCGTGACGCAGGCAGCGATGGCACGGGCCACGGCTTCTTCGTTGAAGCACCAGAGGTCTTCCAGCGAGCCGCCGCCACGGGCCAGGATCAGCGCGTCGAAGCCTTGCGCATCGGCGCGTTGCAGGGCCCGCACGATCTGGTTGATGGCTTCGCGGCCCTGCACGGCGGTGGGTATCAGGGTCAGCTCCACCTGCGGGGCGCGGCGGCGGAACACGCTGATGATGTCGCGGATCACCGCGCCAGTGGGCGAGCTGACGATGCCGATACGCTGCGGGTGGGCGGGCAGGGCGCGCTTGCGTTCACTGCTGAACAGGCCCTCGTTGCCGAGCTTTTCCTTGAGCGCGTCGAAGGCCAGGCGCAGGGCGCCGTCACCGGCCGGTTCGACGGTGTCGAGGATCAGCTGATAGTCGCCGCGCCCCTCGAACAGCGAGACCTTGCCACGCACCTTGACCGCCAGGCCGTCGCGCAATGCCTGGCGCACGCGGGCGGCGTTGTTGCGAAACAGTGCACAGCGCACCTGGGCGCCGCTGTCCTTGAGGGTGAAGTAGACGTGGCCGGAGGCGGGCCGGGCGAGGTTGGAGATTTCGCCCTCGACCCAGATGTTGCTGAACACGTCCTCGAGCAGCACGCGGGCGCGGCCGTTGAGCTGGCTGACGGTAAGGACCTCGCGGTCCAGGCCGAGTCTTTCGAAAGGGTCTTTGATCATGCGGGGCATCATAAAGGGAATCGCGCGGTCTTTGCAGTCCCGGCAGGTGGCGGCGCTGCTTGCCGGCTCCTACAGGTCATGCGCGGTCTCTTGCAGGAGACGACGTTGCCGGCTCAGCCCTGCATGTGCTCCACAAACTGATGCACCAACGGCCCGGCATCGCGTCGATAGGCCAGCGCCACCGTACTCACGCACCCCGCGTCGGCCAGCGGCACGAAGCGCAGCGCCGCCGGCGCAATATCGCGCATGCACCGTGGCAGCAAGGCCACCCCGAACCCGGCCTGGATCAACTGCAACTGCGTGGTCTTGCGCGACACCACCCGCGCAGCCCGAGGGAAGAACCCTTCACGCATGCACAGCTCGGCCGACAGGTAGCTCAAGCCACCGCGCTGGCGGTGGGGGATGGAAATGAACGCCTCGTCGCGTAACTGCGCCAGGTACACCCTCGGCTCATCGGCCAGCGGGTGGTCTGCGGCCACCGCCAGCAGCAGCGGTTCGTCGAACAGCGGCTGCACGCACAGCCCTTCGTGCTGGCGCAGCACCGGCAGGCGCAGCAGGCCGAACTCCAGGCGACCTTCGGCCAGTTCCTCCAGTTGCGCCTCGGAAGATAGCTGCGCGATGTCCATCGACACGCCGGGGTTGTGCTGCAGGTAGCCCGTGAGCCGATCCAGCAGCGCGCCGGTCAGCGGCACCGTGCTCGAATGGCTCAGGCGCAGGCTGCCGCGCAGGCCCTGACCGATTTCGGTGGCCAGGCGGCAGGCCTTCTCCAGCTCGCCCAGCAGGTTGCGGGCCCGCGGCAGAAACGCCAGGCCCGCTGCGGTCAGGCGCGGCTGGCGGGCGGTGCGTTCGAACAGCGGGGTGGCCAGCTGACTCTCCAGCTCCTTTATCTGCCGGCTCAGCGCCGACTGCGCGACGAACAGGCGCTCGGCGGCAGCACTGAAACTGCCGGACTCGGCAATCTCGACGAAGTAGCGCAACTGTCGGGTAGAGATCATGAGGGATGCCTTTTCGAGATGGCTGATGGCGCAATTGCATATTAGTCGGCATGGCTGGCCAATGGCTAAAGTTCGTCTGAACGCTGCCTCACTCACGACTCAGGCATACACCATGCTCTCCACACTGCTCGACTCGCTCCCTTTCACTGCGCTCCAATGGCTGCCGATACTGCTTGGCATCGGCGTCGCCTACATCGTGTTCGGCATCGCCGGCTTCGGCACCGCGCTGGTCGCCGGGCCGGTCCTGATCAACTTCATGCCGCTGTCGCGCATCATCCCGTTGCTGGTGCTGCTGGACTTCGTCGCTGCCTTCGGCAACTGGCTGCCGGCGCGCAAGGCCGTGGTGCGCGGCGAACTGCTGCGCCTGCTGCCGTGCATGGCCATCGGCTGCACCCTGGGCGTGGTGTTCCTGCTCAACCTCAAGTCCGACCTGCTGCTGTTGCTGATGGGCCTGTTCATCAGCGCCTATGCGCTCTACAGCCTGGCGGTGAAGGTTAAGCCGGCGCGCCTGAATGCCGGCTGGTCGGTGCCGATGGGTATCACCGGCGGCCTGTTCGGTGCGCTGTTCGGCAGCGGCGGCTTCCTCTATGCCATCTACCTCAATGCCCGGCTCGACGCCAAGGAGCAGGTGCGCGCGACCCAGAGCGCGCTGATCAGTTGCAGCACCGTGGTGCGCCTGAGCCTGTTCCTGATTGCCGGGGTATACGCCGACCTGCCGTTGCTGCTGCTTGCCCTGTGCCTGCTGCCGATGATGTTCGCCGGCCTGTGGGTTGGGCGCCGGCTGACCCTGAAGATGTCCCGCGAAACCTTCGTGCGGCTGGTCACCTGGCTGGTGCTGGCCAGCGGCATCGCGCTGATCGCGCGCTACCTGAGTGAGGTAAACTGGCACCTTTAACCTGTTCGGCCGCCTTCATGACATTCCAGAGCATCATCGTCCCCAAGATCTCCACCGTGCCGGTGCACGAGCCGCGCGCCCGCGCGATCCTGCGCTGGCTGGTACGCGAAAAGGTGATCGAGGAACAGCTCAGCACCTGCGGGCGCACCGGCAACCGCATGGGCTATGCCATCGCCGAGGGTGCGCGCAAGGTGGTCGAGCGGCCGCAGCTGCTACCGTACGGCCAGCCCGTCAATGGCCTGGAAGTCATCTACAAGCGCTGCATCTATACGCCCACCGAAGGCTTTCTCGAAGAAGCCGGCTGCGCCGAGTGCCGCCGGGAAGTGGGGGTGGAGCTGTTCGCCAGCCTGGAAGAGTGGATGCCCGGCATCAGCGACAACTTCACCTGCCCGCGCTGCGGCCATGAAGACGACATCAACGGCTTCCTTTACCTGCAGCCCTGTGCCTTTTCCAACCTGGGGTTCATCTTCAACAACTGGGGCGAGGCCGGTTTCAAGCCGTCTTTCATCGATGCCTTTGCCGACTGGCTCGACCAGCCGGTGGCAGTGGTGCAGGTAAAGCTGCAAGACAACTGACCGAAGGCCCATCTTTACATTGAGTCACACGGCGCGCATGAGTATAATGGCGCGCTTCCATTTTCCCGCCCGGGAGCCCCCGCGATGCTGCGTATCAGCCAAGAAGCCCTGACCTTCGACGACATTCTCCTAGTACCCGGTTACTCCGAGGTGCTACCTAACGAAGTCAGTCTCAAGACCCGTTTGACCCGTGGCATCGAGCTGAATATTCCACTGGTTTCCGCCGCCATGGACACCGTGACCGAAGCCCGTCTGGCCATTGCCATGGCCCAGGAAGGCGGCATCGGCATCATCCACAAGAACATGACCATCGAGCAGCAGGCAGCCGAAGTGCGCAAGGTCAAGAAGTTCGAGGCCGGCGTGGTCAAGGACCCGATCACCATCGAGGCCGACGCCACCGTACGCGACCTGTTCGAACTGACCCGCCTGCACAACATCTCCGGCGTGCCGGTGCTGCACAACGGCGACCTGGTCGGCATCGTCACCTCCCGTGACGTGCGCTTCGAAAACCGCCTCGACGCCACCGTGCGTGAAGTGATGACGCCCAAAGAGCGTCTGGTCACGGTCAGCGAAGGCGCCGACAAGAACGAGGCCCGCGAGCTGCTGCACAAGCACCGCATCGAGCGCGTACTGATCGTCGACGACAAGTTCGCCCTCAAGGGCATGATGACCGTCAACGACATCGAGAAAGCCAAGGCGTACCCGCTGGCCAGCAAGGACGACCAGGGTCGCCTGCGCGTCGGTGCTGCAGTGGGTACCGGCAAGGACACCGGCGACCGCGTGACCGCACTGGTTGCTGCCGGCGTCGACGTGGTGGTGGTCGACACCGCCCACGGCCACTCCAAGGGCGTTATCGACCGCGTGCGCTGGGTCAAGCAGAACTTCCCCGACGTGCAGGTGATCGGCGGCAACATCGCCACCGGCGCAGCCGCCAAGGCCCTGGCCGAAGCCGGCGCCGACGCGGTCAAGGTCGGTATCGGCCCTGGCTCGATCTGCACCACCCGTATCGTCGCTGGCGTCGGCGTGCCGCAGATCAGCGCCATCGCCAATGTGGCTGCCGCGCTGGAAGGCACCGGCGTACCGCTGATCGCCGACGGTGGCATCCGCTTCTCCGGTGACCTGTCCAAGGCCATCGTCGCCGGCGCCAGCGCCGTGATGATGGGTTCGATGTTCGCCGGTACCGAAGAGGCCCCGGGCGAGATCGAGCTGTTCCAGGGTCGTTCCTACAAGGCCTACCGCGGCATGGGCTCGCTGGGTGCGATGTCCCAGGCCCAGGGTTCCTCGGACCGCTACTTCCAGGACTCCTCGGCCGGTGCCGAGAAGCTGGTACCGGAAGGTATCGAAGGTCGCGTGCCATACAAGGGCACCCTGACCGCGATCATCCACCAGCTGATGGGCGGCCTGCGTTCCTCGATGGGTTACACCGGCAGCGCCAACATCGAAGAAATGCGTACCAAGCCCGAGTTCGTGCGCATCACCGGTGCCGGCATGGCCGAGTCCCACGTGCATGACGTGCAGATCACCAAGGAAGCGCCAAACTACCGCGTAGGTTGATGCTCCTGGCAATACCTGTAAGCGGGGCTGTTCACGACAGCCCCGCGTCGTTTCCGATTACCACTGACGAGATTGAGTCATGGCCCTCGACATTCACGCTCACCGTATCCTGATCCTCGACTTCGGTTCCCAGTACACCCAGCTGATCGCCCGCCGCGTGCGCGAAATCGGCGTGTACTGCGAACTGCACCCGTTCGACATGGACGACGAGGCGATTCGCGAATTCGCCCCCCGCGGGATCATCCTCGCCGGCGGCCCCGAGTCGGTGCACGAAGCCGACAGCCCGCGCGCGCCACAGGCCGTATGGGACCTGGGCGTACCGGTATTCGGTATCTGCTACGGCATGCAGACCATGGCCGAGCAACTGGGCGGCAAGGTTGAAGGTTCCGAGCTGCGCGAGTTCGGCTACGCCCGTGTCGATGTGGTCGGCAAGAGCCGCCTGCTCGACGGCATCGAAGACCACGTCGACGCTGACGGCGTATTCGGCCTGGACGTGTGGATGAGCCACGGTGACAAGGTCACCCGCATCCCGGAAGACTTCCACATCCTGGCCAGCACCCCAAGCTGCCCGATCGCCGGCATGTTCAACGATGATCGCGGCTACTACGGCGTGCAGTTCCACCCGGAAGTGACCCACACCAAGCAGGGCGGTCGCATCCTGTCGCGCTTCATCCTCGACATCTGCGGCTGCGAAGCACTGTGGACCCCGTCGAAGATCGCCGAAGACGCAATCGCCCAGGTGCGCGCCCAGGTCGGCACCGACAACGTGTTGCTGGGCCTGTCCGGCGGCGTGGACTCCTCGGTGGTTGCGGCGCTGCTGCACAAGGCCATCGGTGACCAGCTGACCTGCGTGTTCGTCGACAACGGCCTGCTGCGCCTGCACGAAGGCGAGCAGGTGATGGCCATGTTCGCCGAGAACATGGGCGTCAAGGTGATCCGTGCCAACGCCGAGGACCAGTTCCTGAACAACCTGGCCGGCGAAGCGGACCCCGAGAAGAAGCGCAAGATCATTGGTCGCACTTTCATCGACGTGTTCGATGCCGAGTCGAACAAGCTGCACAACATCAAGTACCTGGCCCAGGGCACCATCTACCCCGACGTGATCGAGTCGGCCGGTGCCAAGAGCGGCAAGGCCCACGTGATCAAGTCGCACCACAACGTCGGTGGCCTGCCGGAGGAAATGAACCTCAAGCTGGTCGAGCCGCTGCGCGAACTGTTCAAGGACGAAGTCCGTCGTCTGGGCCTGGAGCTGGGGCTGCCGTACGACATGGTCTACCGTCACCCGTTCCCGGGTCCGGGCCTGGGTGTGCGCATCCTGGGTGAAGTGAAGAAGGAATACGCCGACCTGCTGCGTCGTGCCGACCACATCTTCATCGAAGAGCTGCGCAAGGCCGACTGGTACCACAAGGTCAGCCAGGCCTTCGTGGTATTCCAGCCGGTGAAATCGGTGGGCGTGGTCGGTGACGGCCGTCGTTACGCCTGGGTGGTGGCGCTGCGTGCGGTCGAGACCATCGACTTCATGACCGCGCGTTGGGCGCACCTGCCATACGAACTGCTGGAAACCGTCAGCGGCCGCATCATCAACGAGATCGAAGGCATCTCGCGCGTCACCTACGACGTATCGAGCAAGCCGCCTGCGACGATCGAGTGGGAATGATCGGGCGTCCGGCATCCGCCGGAACCCGCTAGCGACCTACAGCCGAAAGCCCGCGTAATTGCGGGCTTTTTGCTACGCGCCTTTTGTCAGGAGAAGTACATGGTCAACCGCGTGTTCAGCTTTCCCATCGACGCTACCATCGAGGCCATCGGCGGGCGCTGGAAGTGCTCCATCCTGTGCCACCTGATGGAAGGCCCCAAGCGCACAGGCGAGCTGTTGCGCCTGATGCGCCCCTTGTCGTCGAAGGTGCTCACCGAGCAACTCAAGGAGTTGCAGGGCGATCTGCTGGTCGAGCGCGAAGCCTTCCCTGGCAAGGTGCCCAAGGTGCTGTATCGGGTGACCGAGCACGGCCGCACCTTGCAGCCGATCATCGATGCGATGTGCCAGTGGGGTGCCCTGCATTCAGGTAATGCGCTCGCCACCGAGACACCGCCGGCGCCCGCCGAAGGCTGAACTCAGGCTGCCTGGGCAAATTGGCGCAGGTAATCCAGGTAACCTTCGGCGTTGGCCTCCAGTTCCGCCGGGTCGATGGCGTACTCGGCGCCATAGAACACCCACGGGCGTACCGGCAGTGCTTCGATGTAGCGGAGGGTGACTTCCAGCGGGCGCAGCAGTTCGTCCAGGCTGTAGCTGTAACGCCCGCCGGCCCTGTAATCGTCTTGCCTGATGCCGGCAGAAATCGCCATGCCAATGCGTTTGCCCGCCAGCTGGCGCTGCCCTTCGCCGTGGCCGTAGGCAAAGTCGTGGGTGAGCACTTCGTCCTGCCATTGCTTGAGCAGCGGCGGGGTGCTGAACCAGTAGAACGGGAACTGCCACACGATGCTGTCATGGGCGCGAACCAGTGCCTGCTCGGCTTCCACGTCCAGCGCGCCGCCCTGGGGATACACCTCGTACAGGCGGTGCAGGGTGACGTTCATGTCGCTGGCTTCAAGGGCTTTCAACCAGGCCTGGTTGACCACGGATTTTTCCAGGTTGGGGTGGGCGAGAATGATCAGGGTGCGCATGGCTCGGTACTCCAGTGATTGAGGCGGGCAATCTAGGGCGGGCGTCAGATCCCCACAAGTACGCACTTTTTTGTAACCACCCGGGGCCGCCCACGCGGTTTCACGTTGAACCGCAGGCGCGGCGGTTTTCACCAAGCCATCGATAAAAAAGATATACACTCGCCTGCATCTATAAAAACAACGTACCGGGTAATGCCCATGATGACTCTGCGTCAGATCCGCCACTTCATTGCCGTGGCCGAGACCGGTTCGATCTCGGCTGCGGCCCAGGCGGTGTACATCTCCCAGTCCACCCTGACCCTGGCCATCCAGCAGCTGGAACAGGAAATCGGCGTGAGCCTGTTCAATCGCCACGCCAAGGGCATGCACCTGACCCACCAGGGCCATCAGTTCCTGCGCCAGGCGCACCTGATCCTGGCCACGGTGGACAACGCCAAGCGCAGCCTGCAGCAGAGCACCGACCAGGTCGCCGGCCAGCTGGTGGTGGGTGTGACCAGCCTGGTGGCGGGTTACTACCTGGCCGACCTGCTCACGCGCTTCCAGCGTGCCTACCCCAACGTCGAAATCCGCGTGATGGAAGACGAGCGACCGTACATCGAGCACCTGCTGGTCAGCGGCGAAATCGATGTGGGCGTGCTGATACTCTCCAACCTCGAAGACCGTCACGCCTTGCAATCGGAGGTGCTGACCCACTCGCCCTACCGGCTGTGGCTACCGGCCCAGCACCCGTTGCTCGAACACGACAGCATCAACCTGGGCGACGTGGCCCGGGAGTCGCTGATCCAGCTGAACGTCGACGAGATGGACCACACCGCCCAGCGCCAGTGGGCGCAGGCCGGGCTGCAGCCGCGTATCACCCTGCGCACGGCCTCCACCGAGGCGGTGCGCAGCCTGGTGGCAGCGGGCCTGGGGGTGTCGATACAGCCTGACATGACCTACCGCCCGTGGTCGCTGGAAGGCGACATCATCGAGGCCCGCCCGATTGCCGACCTGACCCAGACCCTCGACGTGGGCCTGGCCTGGCGCCGCGGCACGGCGCGCCCGGCGCTGGTCGACCCGTTTCTGACGGTCGCCCGCGAGCAGCCCCACGGCGGGCGCAAGTCATCCCTTTAGCCGCATGGCCACACCACAAGAAGGAACCCTGCACATGCCAGTCGCGCAGACCCCGTTGTCCACCGCACTCCTGATCGATGGCGAACTAGTCGCAGGCGAGGGCGTCGTCGAGCCGATCCTCAACCCGGCCACCGGCCAGGTGCTGACCCCTATCGCCGAAGCCAGCGCCGAGCAGACCGAGGCCGCGATCCTGGCCGCCCACCGCGCGTTCGCCGGCTGGGCCCGCACCACGCCGCAGCAGCGCTCCAACCTGCTGCTGGAGATCGCCAGTACCATCGAGCAGCACGCCGACGCCTTCGCCCGGCTCGAAGCGCTGAACTGCGGCAAGCCGCTGCACCTGGCGCGCAAGGACGACCTGAGCGCCACCGTCGATGTGTTCCGCTTCTTCGCCGGCGCGGTGCGCTGCCAGACCGGTCAGCTCAGCGGTGAATACGTACCTGGCTATACCAGCATGGTGCGCCGCGACCCGATCGGGGTGGTGGCATCGATCGCGCCGTGGAACTACCCGATCATGATGGCCGCCTGGAAGATCGCGCCGGCCCTGGCCGCAGGCAACACCCTGGTGTTCAAGCCGTCCGAGCACACCCCGCTGTCGATCCTGGCCCTGGCGCCGGCGCTGGCGCGGATCCTGCCGCGCGGGGTGATCAACATCATCTGCGGCGGTGGCGAGAACGTCGGCGCTCACCTGGTCGGCCACCCCAAGGTACGCATGGTCTCGCTGACCGGCGATATCGTCACCGGGCAGAAGATCCTCTCCACAGCGGCCAAAACCCTCAAGCGCACCCACCTGGAACTGGGCGGCAAGGCCCCGGTGATCGTCTGCGACGATGCCGACCTGCAGGCGGTGGTCGAGGGCGTGCGTGCCTATGGCTACTACAACGCCGGGCAGGACTGTACCTCGGCGTGCCGGGTCTACGCCCAGGCCGGCATCCACGACCGGCTGGTGGCCGAACTCGGGGCTGCGGTCAGCAGCATTCGCTATGCCGGCACGCACGATGCCGACAACGAGATCGGCCCGCTGATCAGCACGCGCCAGCGCGACCGGGTGTCCAGCTTCGTCGAGCGCGCCCTCAGCCAGCCGCACGTGGAGTGCGTCACCGGTGCGGCGATGCATGCCGGGCCCGGGTTCTACTACCAGCCGACGCTTCTGGCAGGCTGCAGGCAAACCGACGAGATCGTCCAGCGCGAGGTGTTCGGCCCGGTGGTCACCGTGACCCGTTTCGACGAGCTGGCCCAGGCCGTGGACTGGGCCAACGACTCCGAATACGGCCTGGCCTCGTCGGTGTGGACCCAGAACCTGGACAAGGCCATGCAGGTGGCGGCGCGCCTGCAGTACGGCTGCACCTGGATCAACAGCCATTTCATGCTGGTCAGCGAAATGCCCCACGGCGGGCTCAAGCGCTCGGGCTACGGCAAGGACCTGTCCAGCGACTCGCTGCAGGACTACAGCGTGGTGCGGCACATCATGGCGCGCCACGGGCAGCACCTGTAGGCCGCTACCCCCGGTGCACGGGGAGCATTCGATTTAATCGAATGCTCCCTTGAGTTTTTAGTAATTGTCGATCCGCTACCCGTGTCTTAGTGTCTGGCCCCATACCGGCCTGTGCCCACCGTGCAGCGCCTGGACAAGCGGTCCATCGGCTTCGGCGATCGGCAACCGCCACAACAATAACCAGACACCCACCGCCCAGGCGGCCCCTCTGACTCGTCTGCCATAACTACAACATTGCAAGTGCGCCCCAGTGCGAGAGGAACCTACCGATGCAATTCCAGTTTCTGTTACCTACCAAGATCGTCATGGAACCTGGCCTGCGCCAGCGTACCGGCGAGCACCTGACCGACCTGGGCCTGCGCCACGTGCTGCTGGTCACCGACCCGGGCGTGAAGAACGCCGGCCTGCTCGACAGCATCTATACCAGCCTGGACAAGGCCGGCGTGCGTTATGACGAGATCGTCGACGTCAAGCCCAACCCGCGCAGCGAAGACGTCAACCGCGCCGCCGAGCTGTATCGCGGCAAGGGCATCGATGGCGTGCTGGCAGTGGGTGGCGGCAGTGCGATGGACGCGGCCAAGGCGATCAGCGTACTGCTGACCCACGACGGCAAGGTCGAGGACTACGAAGGTGCCTTCACCCTCAAGGGCCCGGTGCTGCCTATCGTGGCGATCCCGACCACCGCAGGCACCGGCAGCGAGGTCACGTTCTTCTCGGTGATCACCGACACCCGCCGCCAGTTCAAGATGAGCATCCTGGACTACCGCATCGGCCCGGTTCTGGCGCTGCTCGACTCGGACATCACCGCCACGCTGCCGCCGCACATCGCCGCCGCCACCGGCATGGACGCGCTGACCCACGCCATCGAGGCCTACACCGGCAAGCCGGCCAACCCGATCAGCGACGGCCTGGCCCTGCACGCCATCCGCCTGATCGCGCAGTACCTCAAGCCCGCCGTGCAGGAGCCGGACAACCGCGAGGCCCGCGAACAGATGCTGATCGCCAGCCTGATTGCCGGCATGGCCTTCGGCAATGCCGACATCGCCAGCGTGCACTGCATCTCCGAAGCCATCGGCGGGATGTACGACACCCCGCACGGGGTGGGCAACGCGATCTTCCTGCCGTTCGTGTTCAGCCATAACCGCGACGCCGACCTGCGCCGCCATGCCGATGTCGCCTATGCCCTGGGTATCGACCCCAATCTTGGCGCCAGCGCTGCCGCCGAAGCGGGCGTGGAGCAGTTGTTCCGCATGAACCGCGAGCTGGGTATTCCGCGTTTCGCCGATGTGGCCGGGGTGCGCGAGGAGGACTTCCTGGCCATCGCAGAGAAGTCCAAGAGCAACATTTCCGATGCGAGCAACGCCAAGGAGATGTCAGTCGAGAGCTACCTCGACGTGATCCGCGCCGCCTACACCTACGCAGCCTGAGGCCCTAACCATGAGCGCATCGACTTCCCCCGCGCACCTGCGCCGGACCCTCGGGCCGGTGTCCGTGCTGTTGTTCGGCCTGGCCTTCATCGCCCCGCTGATCGTGTTCGGCACCTATGGCGTGATCGCCCAGGCCAGCCAGAACACCGTGGCGCTGTCCTATGTGGTGGCCTCCATCGGCGTGATCTTCACCGCCCTGAGCTACGGGCGCCTGGTGCGGATCTTCCCGGCGGCCGGTTCCGCCTACACCTACACCCGCAAGGTGTTCAACCCCGGCATCGGCTTCATGGTCGGCTGGGCCGCGCTGCTGGACTACTTCTTCATCCCGATGCTGATCTGGCTGCTGGGGGCCAGCTACCTGAGCCTGGCGTTCCCGGATGTACCGCAGTGGTGCTGGATCACCGGCTTCATCGTTTCCACCACCTTGCTCAACATCCTGGGCATCCAGGTCGCCAACCGCTTCAACATCATCCTGATGCTGATCCAGCTGACCATCATCGCGGTGTTCATCGCGCTGTGCTGGCACTACGTGTCGGCCATCAACGGCCCGGGCGGTCTGCTCTCGGTCAAGCCGTTCTTCAATGCCGACGTGCCGTTCTCGGCCACCATGGCCGGGGCCGCGATCGCCGCCTATTCGTTCCTGGGCTTCGACGCGCTGTCGACCCTGAGCGAAGAAACCGTCGAGCCCGAGCGCACCATCCCGCGTGCCATCCTGCTGGTGGCCCTGATCGGCGGCAGCCTGTACGTGGGCTCTTCGTACTTCATGTACCTGGCGCACCCGGCGGGCCTGTTCGAGAACATCGACGGCGCGGCCTTCGAAATCGCCAAGACCATCGGTGGCGACCTGTTCTTCGGCGTGGTACTCACCGGCATCATCATTGCCCACTTCGCCGCCGGCCTGTCGTTCCAGGCCAGCGTGGGGCGTCTGCTGTATGCCCTGGGCCGCGACAACCAGCTGCCGCAGAAGCTGTTCGGCGTGCTGCACCCGCGCTACAGGACCCCGGTATTCAACATCGCCCTGTGCGGGGCCTTCGGTTTCGTCGGGTTCGGCCTGACCATCGCCACGGCTACTTCGCTGGTCAACTTCGGCGCCTTCCTGGCCTTCACCTCGGTCAACCTGTGCGCACTGAAACTGACCTTCGACCGCAGCATCGGCGACAAGGCCGGCGTGGTCCGCGGGGTGATCTTCCCCCTGGCCGGCGCCTTCACCTCGGGCTGGATGTTGATCAGCCTGGATGCCGACGCGCTGATTCTCGGCTGTTGCTGGGTGCTGCTGGGGCTGGTGTACCTGGCCTGGCGCACCCGGCTGTTCAGCACGGCAGTGCCTGAAGCCGCACTCTGAACCTGCGGGCGCCCGGCGCCTGCCCCCCCTGTAATGCTCCCCCTGTGCGCAGCCCGGCTGCGGGCACGGGGCGCTTGCGACTTTTTTATGGCGGCGGCCAACCTCGCCGCACAGGAGAACCCATGCAAACCTGCCTGCTGATCAATGGACAACTCATCGCCGGTGAAGGCGAAACCCTGGCGGTGCTCAACCCGTCCCTGGGGGCCACGCTGGTGGAGATCCCCGAGGCCAGCCTGGCCCAGGTCGATGCCGCGGTGTGCGCTGCGGATGCGGCGTTCGACAGCTGGTCGCAGACCACCCCCAAGGACCGTTCGCTGCTGCTGCTCAAACTGGCCGATGCGATCGACGCCCACGCCCCGGAGCTGGCGCGCCTGGAAGCGGACAACTGCGGCAAGCCCTACGCGGCGGCACTCAACGACGAGCTGCCGGGCGTGGCCGACGTGTTCCGCTTCTTTGCCGGTGCCAGCCGCTGCCTGCAAGGCAGTGCCGCCGGCGAGTACCTGGAAGGGCACACCTCGATGATCCGTCGCGACCCGGTGGGCGTGGTGGCCTCCATCGCACCGTGGAACTACCCGCTGATGATGGCCGCCTGGAAGCTCGGGCCGGCCCTGGCCGCAGGCAATACCGTGGTGCTCAAGCCGTCCGAGCAGACGCCGCTGACCACCCTCAAGCTGGCGCAACTGATGGCGGAGATTTTCCCGGCAGGCGTGGTGAACGTGGTCTTCGGCCGCGGCCCGAGTGTCGGCAAGCCCCTGACCGGGCACCCCAAGGTGCGCATGGTGTCGTTGACCGGCTCGGTGGCCACGGGCAGCCGCATCATCGCCGGCACCGCCGACAGCGTGAAACGCATGCACATGGAGCTGGGCGGCAAGGCCCCGGTGATCGTGTTCGATGATGCCGATATCGATGCCGTGGTCGAAGGCGTGCGCAGCTTCGGCTTCTACAATGCCGGCCAGGACTGCACCGCCGCCTGCCGCCTGTATGTGCAGAAGGGCGTGTACGCGGCGTTCGTGAAGAAGCTCGGCGAGGCGGTGGCCAGCATCCGCTACGGCCTGCAGGACGACCCTGACACCGAGCTCGGGCCGCTGATCACCCAGCAGCATCTGGAGCGCGTGGAAGGCTTTGTGCAGCGCGCCCGCGAGCAGTCGCACATCGAGGTGGTGACCGGTGGCCAGCGTGTCGCCGGGCCAGGGTTCTTCTTCGAGCCGACCGTACTTGCCGGCGCCCGGCAGGACGACGAGGTGGTGCGCCATGAGATCTTCGGCCCGGTAGTCACGGTTACCGCCTTCGACGACGAGGCTCAGGCCCTGGCATGGGCCAACGATTCGGACTACGGCCTGGCCTCCTCGGTGTGGACCCGCGACGTGGGCCGCGCCCACCGTTTGGCCGCACGCCTGCAATACGGCTGCACCTGGGTCAACACGCACTTCATGCTGGTCAGCGAAATGCCCCACGGCGGCGCCAAGCTCTCCGGCTATGGCAAGGACATGTCGATGTATGGCCTGGAGGACTACACCACCGTGCGCCATGTGATGTTCAAGCACTAGTTGACGCACCAGGCCTAGCGGCCCGGTTGCCGCGAGGCGAAAGCAAGGGCAGGGCCAGGCGGCCTTGCCCTTTTTTCATCGCCGCCTGCCTGGCGTCACAGCGGCACGTACTTCAAGCCGTACCGGGACAGCTGGAAGGCCATTTCCGACAGGTCCGGCAGGCGTCGCTTGTCCAGCCATGGCCAGCTGGCGCGTTCGATATAGATGAACTCACCGTCCCTTGCGATGGGCGTGTAGTGCAGCGCCAGGTCCTTGCTGCGGTGCACCAGGGTCATCTTGCCGTCGATGTCCTTGAAGCCGAACGCCCCCGGTTTGGCCAGCCGGCTTTCCAGCGTGCCCGAGGCCGAGGGCGGCTGGGCAATCGGCACCTGCAGGCGCAGGTCGCCCTGCACGCGGGTTTCGCGGATACCGTCGTCCACTGCGTAAAGCCCCGGGTCGCGGCCGACGCTTGCGCTGCTGCCGATTTCGATGTCCTCGACGCGCACACCGATCACACCTTGCAGTTCGCTGACCCCGGGTACGCTCTCGAAGGTGTTGGCGTGGGTGTTGCCCATCAGTGCAACCCATTTGCCGGCGCCATGGGCAGCCTGGTCGGCAGCGATCACGCGGTGGGCGAAGAAGTTCATCATCTTCTGGCGAATCGCGGGTGGTCGGGGGCCCATCCATGCCTGGCGGTAACTGGCCATGCAATCGATGGCCTGTATCCGGATGCCCTGTTTCTGCGCGCTCCTGAGCACCTGCATGAAGGTGTAGCGCTGGGCGGGGTCGGTGTGCCAGCCGCGGTCCAGATCGGTCACGTAGGTCTTGAGTGCCTGGGGCATCTGCCCGGTCTGGTTGAACAGGTCCAGGTCGGCCTGCTGGAAGTCGGTCATCAGGTGCTCCATGTACAGCACCCGCACCTTCTGCTGCTTGAGCAGGGCCATGTTCTCGATCAGAAACTGCTTGCTGCCCAGTTGTGAATGGGCTTCGCCGACCACCAGGCCCTCGCTGTTTTCGTACACGCTGCGAATGATCTGCCTGGCGCTGGCATCGGCAGCCAATGTTGGCAGCGGTGGCCGCTGCGGCAGGCTTGCGGTGCTGAAAAACGCTTCGGCGTCGTCGACCAGCAGGTCGCGCAAGGTGCGAAATTGCGCGTAGGCCTGTTCGCGGGCGGGGTTGTTGGGGGAGAACGTGCGCCCGCTCAGGTTCGACTCCTCGCCACCGTTGGAGGCCTTGAGCAATTCGGGCTGCAGCGCCTTGTCGACTTCATAGGGGGTGGGCACGCGTTCCGGGCCGGGCGCGGGTACCTGGGCCTGGCCCCAGAGCTTGAGGCGAAAGCGTGGCGCCCCGCCTTTCAGACCCTGCTCCAGTGGTTGCCACACGCCTTCGTCATTCAGGCCAATGGGCACGTTGCGGTAGAACGAGTAGGGGTTTTGCGGGTCGACCACCGCCCATGAATGCAGCTCGCCGATGTAGCGCACGTGGTAGGGGAACCCGTCTATCTGGGCATAGAAGCCATCGTCCAGGGTGTAGATACCCTGGAATTTGCCGCTGCCGGTGGCGTGCCCGTCCAGCAGCACGTTGGTTTCGAACGGGGCCAGCAGTTGCGAGCGCTCGGCCGGTATCAGCGGCGCAGGCGCCCACTCGGCGAGTTCCGCCGGGGTGGCCATTGGCGTGTGTTCGGGCTCGATGGGTCCAGTCTGCGTGCCCGCGTCCAGGCTGGGTTCGATCTCGGCGATTTCACCGGTGACGGCCGGGCCTGCGAGCAGGGTGGCATTGAACAGCGTGTTGATGGCCGCCAGCACGGCGCCGATCACGCCGGCCTTGCGTTGGGCAGTGGTGTGCCCGTTGACCGCCTGATCGATGTTCAGGCCGGTTTCGGCCAGCCCGGCGCCCACTGCAGCCAGCGCTACCGGCCAGTCGACCGCGGCCATGGCACTGGCGAACGTGCCGAAGGCCTTGAGGTAGCCGATCCATAGTTGCTTGCGCAGGTCGGCGTTGGAGCGCAGCGAGAAGTGCGCATCGTCGATCATGCGCTGACGCGCTGCATCGCGCAGGTGGGTGAACCCATCGCCATGCACGGTCGTGTTCGACTGGTTGAGTGCGTCGTGACCGTTGCCGCCCCAGTTGTTGAACAGCACGTCGATCAGGTGCTCGAGCCCTACCGCGCTGGCTTTTTCGCCGTGGTCCGCAAGGGCGAAGTGGGTCATGAAGCGTGCGCGGTTCTGCGCCGCATTGGTGTTGTGCAGCACCCACCAGTACAGCTCGCTGTGGTTGGCGAACAGGTGCAGGGCGTCGACCTCGCCCGGGATGTAGAGCAACTGGTAACCGTCGTCGAGTTCTACCCGCAGGATATCGGTGGCCACATGGCCGCCGATGTCGAAGGTGCACAGGCGCACCCCCGCCACCGGCCTGGCCTGTTGTTGCAACTGGCTCAGCGAGGGCGGCCAGCTGGCGTCACCGGCCAGGGCAGTGGCCACCCGCCGCAAGCGTGCCAGGCGGGCGGGGTCGGTCTGGTGTGCGCAGGTTTCGAGCACCTTGCTCAGGAAGTTGGCCTTGGCCAGGGTGCGGAAGTTGTCCGAATGACGGGCCCAGAAGCGGGTCAGGTCCTGGTGGAAGGCGCTGCAGAAGTCGACCTTCCACAGCTCGTCGAGTACCTCGCGCGGGGCCATCGGCACTTCATCGCGCTCATCGAACAGGCCTGTACCCGGCCCGCGGCTGTAGAAGCCGGTGCGGTAGCCGAGCAGGTCGGCGTTGTCCTGGTCGTTGACATCGAACCGCTGCATCACCAGTTGCGGCAGTGTCAGCGATTCGCTGGGCGGGCCGAGGTGTTCCCAGCCGCTGAAGGTGCGCGGGCTGCTATGCGCGGTGTTGAACCGGTGCAGGTACACCGCGTCCGGGTCCAGCGTGCTGCGGGTGTGTTTCTTCAGGATATGGCTGGCGATTTCGCGGGCCATCTGGCGCATGTCGGGGCAATGCTTGACCAGTTGTCGGGCCAGGTTCTGCAGCTGTTCATGGTCGTGGGTCTGTTGGGCGGTCAGGGGCATGGCGGTACTTCCGTGTCAGGGGCGAGGGGCCAGCTTGGCCGGGGGCGGCGAGCAGCGTGCGGTAAGTAAGTAGTGCGGGCCGCCCAGCCAGCCCGGGCCGTCCAGGCAGCAAGCAAAGCTGGGCAGCGCCGTTACAGTGGCACGAAGGTCAGCCCGTTGGATGTCACCAGGGTCGACAGTTGCGCCAGGCTTGGCATGCGGCGCTTGTCCACGCGTGGCCAGCTCGCCCGATCGATGTAGTAGAACGTGCCGTCCCGTTGGATGGGGGTGTAGTGCAGCGTCAGGTCCTTGCTGCGGTGGATCATCTGCAAGGTCCCCTCCACCTGGGTGAAACTGAAGGAGCCGACAGCGCGCAGCTTTTCTTCCAGGGTGCGTGCCACGCCGTGTGCGGGAGCAATGGGCACCTGCAGCAGCAGGTCGCATTTGACCGCCGCCAGGTTGGCCGCCTGGTCGGGTTGGATACCGGGGTCCACGCCGAATCGCACAGGCAGCCCGCACTCGATGTCTTCGATGCGCAGGCCGATGGCGCCCTGCAGCTCGGCAAGCCCTGGCACGCCGTCAAACGTATTGGTGTGGGTGTTGCCCACGAAGGCGATCCACCTGCTGGGGTGCAGGGCCTGGTCTGCTGCAATGACCCGATGGGCAAAGAAGTTCATCATCTGTTGGCGGATCGGGCCCGGCGGGGTGGCCAGCCAGGCCTGACGATAGCTGGCCATGCAGTCGATGGCCTGGAGGCGGACCTGGTTGGCCTGTGCGGTGAGCATCACCTGCTGGAAGGTATAGCGTCCGCTGCTGTCGGTGGCCTGGCTTCGGTCCAGTTCGGCCACATAGTCGCGCAGGTGCTGGCTCATGTTGCCTGTGCGGTTGAACGCATCGAGGTCGGCCTGGTGAAAGTCCGTCAGCAGATGCTCCAGGTACAGCACCTTGACCTTCTGCTTGCGCAGTTGCGCCATGTTGTCGATCAGAAAGCGTTTGCTGCCCAGGTGTGCGTGGCATTCGCCGATCACCACGCCGTCGCAGCGGGAGTAGCAACCACGCAAGATCTGCTTGGGCGCCGGGTTGCTTTCGAACAGCGGCAGTTGCGGGCGTGGCGGCAGCTCCACCGTGCTCAGGTACTCCCTGGCGTCGTTCAGCAGCTTGCTGCGCAGCTTGCGAAACAGGTCGCAGGCTTCTTCCAAGTGTGGCTGATTGGCCCGGTAGGTAATGCCGCTGAGCTGTTCGTCATCCACCGAACGCAGCTGTGCCTGCTGGCGCGGGAGCAACTCGTAGGGCGTGGGGATACGTTCGGCAGGGGGTGGCGCGTAGTCGCTGCGACCCCACAGTTTGAGGCGAAAGCGCGGTGTACCCCCCAGAAGGCGGCCCTGTGCGACGGGCTCCCACTGCTGTTGCGCATTGAGCCGGATGGGCACGTTGCGGTAGAACGAAAAGGGCGCGTTCGGGTCGATCACCACCCAGCTCTTGAGCTCGCCCACGTACCGCACCTGGTAGGCGAAATCGCCGATCGCTACATAGAAACCGTCGGCCAGCGAGTAGATGCCCTGCATCTTGCCGACCCCGGGTTTCTCGCCGTCGAGCAGGGCATTGGTCTCGAAGGTGGCCAGGCGCTGGGAAGCCGGTGTCGGTCGCAGGGGGGCGGGTACCTGGGCCTCAATATCCTCGGCAGTGGCAAGGGGTTCGTCCTCGGCCTCCACATAGGGCTCGGCGACGGCGGGCACCTCGCTGTCGACCCGTATCGCTTCACCGGTCTCCTCGCCGAGCAGCGTCGCGTTGAACAGCGTGTCGATGCAGGCCAGTACGGCGCCTATGACGCCCGCCTGGCGTTCGGCAGTGGTGTGGCCGTTGATCGCCTCGTCGATGGACAGGCCGGTCTCGCCAAGCCCTGCGCCCACGGCAGCCAGTGCAACCGGCCAGTCGAAGGCGGCCATTGCCCCGGCGAACCGGGTAAAGGCGTGCAGGTCCGCCACCCACATCTGTTTGCGCAGGTCGGCGTTGGAGCGCAGGGCGAAGTGCGCGTCGTCGCTCATGCGCTGTCGCGCCGCATCGCGCAGGTAGCTGAATGCATCCTGCTCGACCGGCTTGTCCAGCAGGTTGATGGCATCGTGTGCGCTGCCGGCCCAGTTGGAGAACAGCAGGTCGATCAGATGCTCGAGCCCGACCCCGGCGGGGTTTTCGGCATGGCTGGACAACGCGAAGTGGGCCATCAGGCGCGCGCGGTTATCTGCGGCATTGGTGTTCTGCAGCACCCACCAGTAAAGCTGCGCAGGGTTGGCAAACAGGTGCAGGGCCGTGACCTCGCCGGGCATGTACAGCACCTGGTAGCCATCGGGCAGTACGGCACGCAGCATGTCGCTGGCGACGTAGCCGCCGATGTCGAAGGCATGCAGGCGCACCCCCTGGTCGGGAACATGCGTGTGCTGCAGTTGTTCGAGGGTGGGCGGCCAGTCGGTGGTGCCGGCCAGTGCCCGGGCCAGCAGGCGGTAGCGTTTGCGCTGTTCGGGCAGGTCTGCGTGTTCGCAGGCTTCCACCACCTTGCTCAGGAAGTTGGCCTTGGCCATGCTGCGAAACGCCTCTGCACTGTCGGCCCAGAACGCCTGCATCTTCTGCCTGAAGACCGAGCTGAAGTCGATCTGCCAGAAGTAGCGCAGCACATCGGCCGGTGCCATGGGGACTTCGTTGCGTTCGTCGAACACCCCGGCATGCGCGCCTTCGCGGTAGAAGCCGGTGCGGTAGCCGAGCAGGTCGGCGTTGTCCTGGTCGTTGGCGTCGAAGCGCTGCATCACCAGTTGCGGCAACGTCAGCGACTGGTAGGGCAGCTCACGGTGCTCCCAGCCGCTGAAGCTTCTGGGGTTGGACTGGGCCGCCTTGAAACGGTGCAGGTACACGGTGTCCGGATCGAGGCTGCTGCGGGCGAACTTCTTCAGGGCGTCGACGGCCACCTCACGGGCCATCTGGCGCATGTCCGGGCAGTTGACGACGAGCTGGCGCGCAATGTCCTGAAGCTGCGCGCGTTGTGGGTTGGGGGGCTGGGGCATGGCGATCCTTCCTTGGTCTGGGCCATGGCAGGATGGGCTGGCTCCAGCGGGCAGGTGCGGTAGAAAGTGCTGCGCGGGTGGGTGCGGCATCGTGTGCCGCTGCCGGGGCAACTCTTCACTTAAAGTTTCGCAAATGCAGGTGTATCGTATTCGCCCTTACCGCCAGCCCGGTCATGGCTGGCAGGCTGTTTTCGCGATACGAGGTGCCTGTTCCGATGTCCTTTACCCGTCGACAAATGCTCAAGGGGCTGACTGGCCTGGTGGTGGTTGGCCTGGGCGCCGGGGGCGCCGCACGTTACTGGATGGGCAAGGTCGAGGACGAGCAGGCCGGGCATGACTATGAACTGATCGCCGCGCCGCTGGACGTCGAGCTGGTGGCCGGGCACACCACCCAGGCCTGGGCGTTCGGCCCGTCCGCGCCGGGCACCGAGCTGCGGGTGCGTCAGGGGCAGTGGCTGCGGGTGCGGTTCATCAACCACCTGCCGGTGGCCACCACCATCCACTGGCACGGTATCCGCCTGCCGCTGGAAATGGACGGCGTGCCCTACGTTTCGCAGCTGCCGGTGCTGCCGGGCGAGTACTTCGACTACAGGTTCCGCGTGCCGGATGCCGGCAGCTTCTGGTACCACCCCCACGTCAACAGCAGCGAAGAGCTGGGCCGCGGCCTGGTCGGCCCGCTGATCGTGGAGGAGCGCGAGCCCACCGGTTTCAAGCACGAGCGCACCCTGAGCCTGAAGAACTGGCACGTGGACGAGCAGGGCAACTTCGTCGAGTTCAGCGTGCCGCGCGAAGCGGCCCGTGGCGGTACCGCAGGGCGCCTGATCACCATCAACGGGCAGCCCGACGCGGTGGTGGAAATGCCCGCCGGGCAGATCGTGCGGGTGCGCCTGCTGAACCTGGACAACACCCTGACCTACCGCATCAACCTCAAGGGCGACTTCGAGGCGCGCATCTATGCGCTGGATGGCAACCCGATCACCCCGCGCCCATTGGGCAAGGACTACTGGCTGGGCCCCGGCATGCGCATCTGCCTGGCCATCCGCATGCCGGCAGCCGGTGAGGAGCTGTCGCTGCGCGACGGCTCGGTGCGCCTGGGCACCCTGCGTTCGGTGGCCAGCAGCGAGGCACCGGGCGACTGGCCACCGGCGCTGCCGGCCAACCCCATCGCCGAGCCGGACCTGGCCAACGCCGAGAAGATCAACTTCAATTTCGAGTGGGTAGGCTCGGTGTCGGTCAATACCGAGAACGGCAAGCCGCCAAGCCTGTGGCAGATCAACGGGCAGGCCTGGGACATCACCGACAAGACCTGTTCCGACCGGCCGATTGCCACCTTGAAGAAGGGCAAGAGCTACATCTTCGAGCTCAAGAACATGACCCAGTACCAGCACCCGATCCACCTGCACGGCATGAGTTTCAAGGTGCTCAGCTCCAATCGCCACAAGATCCCGGAGCAGTACTTCACCGACACCTACCTGCTGGGCAAGAACGAGCGGGCGCAGGTGGCGCTGGTGGCGGATAACCCCGGCACCTGGATGTTCCATTGCCACGTGATCGATCACATGGAAACCGGCCTGATGGCCGCCATCGAGGTGGCGTGATGCGTCAGCCGCAGATCATCGATCGCAACCGCGACCAGCACTTCATGCGCCTGGCGCTGGAGCTGGCGGCGCAGGGGGCGGCGTTGGGCGAGGTGCCGGTGGGCGCGGTGCTGGTGCAGCACGGCGAGGTGATCGGGCAGGGCTTCAACTGCCCGATCAGCGGCAGCGACCCCAGCGCGCACGCCGAAATGGTGGCCATTCGCGCGGCGGCGCAGGCGGCCAGCAACTACCGGCTGCCGGGCAGCACGCTGTATGTGACGCTGGAGCCGTGCAGCATGTGCGCCGGGCTGATCGTGCATTCGCGGGTCAACCGCGTGGTGTTCGGGGCCCTGGAGCCCAAGGCAGGGATCGTGCAGAGCCAGGGGCAATTCTTTACCCAGGGGTTTCTGAACCACCGGGTGCTGTTCGAGGGCGGGGTGCTGGCCGAGGAGTGCGGGGCGATTCTGACCGAGTTCTTCAGGGCTCGGCGGGCCAAGGCCTGATAACCGTGGTGTGCCCATCGCGGGTCAAGCCCGCTCCCCTGTTGTTGCGGGAGCGGGCTTGGCCCGCGATACAGGCGCTGCAAACTAGAGCGGCGGCGAAGCGTCGGCCGGCTTGGTCTTGTTGACCCCCGGCACATGCAGGTTGCCTTCGGCCACCTGGCTGCCCTCCAGCTGCGGCTGGGTCACCCAGGTCAGGATGTCGTAGTAGCGCCGGATGTTGGCCACGAAATGCACCGGCTCGCCGCCACGGGCATAGCCGTAGCGGGTCTTGCTGTACCACTGCTTCTGCGACAGGCGCGGCAGCATCTTCTTCACGTCCAGCCACTTGTTCGGGTTCAGCCCCTCGCGCTTGGCCAGCTTGCGTGCATCGTCCAGGTGGCCGCTGCCCACGTTGTAGGCGGCCAGGGCAAACCAGGTGCGGTCCGGCTCCTCGATGTCGTCATCGAGCTCCTTCTTCACATGCATGAAGTACTTGGCCCCGCCCTCGATGCTCTGGCGCGGGTCGAGCCGGTTGGACACGCCCATGGCCTGGGCGGTGCGCTGGGTCAGCATCATCAGCCCGCGCACGCCGGTCTTGGAGGTGACCTCGGCCTGCCACATCGACTCCTGGTAACCGATCGCCGCCAGCAGGCGCCAGTCCACCTGTTCCTTCTTGGCCGAGGTCTTGAAGTGGTTCTCGTAGCGCGGCAGGCGCTGCTGCAGGTGCTGGGCGAAGGTGTAGGCGCCGACATAGCCGAGCACGTCCACGTGGCCGTAGTAGCGGTCCTTGAGCCGTTGCAGGGTGCCGTTCTTGTGCACCTTGTCGATGAATTCGTTGATTTCGTTGAGCAGGCTGTTGTCTTCGCCGGCCGCCACCGCCCAGCGCTGGTCGCGCCCGTCGCCCAGGTCGAAGGCGACCCGCACGTTGGGGAAGTACACCTGGTTCATCGCCACTTCGTTGGAGTCGACCAGGGTCAGGTCGATCTGGCCCTCGTCGACCATGCGCAGCAGGTCGACCACCTCGACCTGGTCGGATTCTTCATATTGCAGGGCCGGGTACTGTTTTTTCAGCTCTGCCAGCTGTTCGGCATGGCTGCTGCCCTTGAGTACCAGAATGCGCTTGCCGACCAGGTCGCCGGCGTCGGTGGGGCGGGGCTTGCCGTTGCGGTAGATGATCTGCGGGGTGACTTCGAGATACGGGTGGGAAAAACGTACCTGCTGCTTGCGCTGCTCGCTGCTTACCAGGCCCGCTGCCGCCAGCACCGGGCCGTTCGGCTGGCCGAGCTGGTTGAACAGGTCGTCGAGGTTGTCGGCGGTCTCGATCTGCAGCTTCACGCCCAGGTCGTCGGCAAAGCGCTGGACCAGCTCGTACTCGAAGCCGGTTTCGCCGTTGCGGTCCTGGAAGTAGGTGGCCGGGCTGTTGCGGGTGATCACGCGCAGCACGCCGTCCTCCTTGACACGCTCCAGGGTGCTGGGTTTTTCAACACAGGCACCGAGCATCAGGAAGAGTCCGGTTGCGATGAGCCATTTGGCACAACGCTGGCGCAAAGCAGTCTGGGCAAACATAGGGTGCAGTATACGCAAAGGACCTGCCGCGCCATATCTCGACAACATCCGGCTTGTCTGCTAGCACAGCCCGATAAAACCGCGTCGGGACGGGTTTTTGTCATCTCGTGAAGCACTCTTGTCGGCTTGCCGACATTCGGCCTGTCGCCGATGCAGCGTTTCGGGTGCCGTCGGCGGCGGTTTAGGCTAGAATGCACGGCCTCTAAGCACACCCCCTTCCTGAGGCTGTCCCGACGATGTTGATCCTGCGCGGCGCTCCTGCCCTTTCTGCCTTTCGCCACGGTAAATTACTCGAGCAACTGAGCCAGAAAGTCCCCGCTGTTAGTGGTTTGTACGCTGAATTCGCCCATTTCGCCGAGGTTGACGGCGAGCTGAGTGCCGACCAACAGCATGTGCTCGCGCGCCTGCTCAAGTACGGCCCGAGCGTGCCGGTACAGGAGCCCAGCGGTCGCCTGTTCCTGGTCATGCCGCGTTTCGGCACCATCTCGCCCTGGTCGAGCAAGGCCAGCGACATCGCCCACAACTGCGGCCTGGAGAACGTCAAGCGCCTGGAGCGCGGTACTGCCTTCTATGTCGGCGGTGAACTGAGCGAGGCCGATGTGGCCGCCGTCGCCGAGCTGCTGCACGACCGCATGACCCAGATCGTGCTGGGCAGGCTCGAAGAGGCCGCCGGCCTGTTCAGCCATGCCGAACCCAAGCCGCTGACCGCCGTCGACATCCTCGGCGGTGGCCGCGCCGCGCTGGAAAAAGCCAACGTCGAGCTGGGCCTGGCCCTGGCCGAAGACGAGATCGACTACCTGGTCACCAGCTTCCAGGGCCTCAAGCGCAACCCGCACGACATCGAACTGATGATGTTCGCCCAGGCCAACTCCGAGCACTGCCGCCACAAGATCTTCAACGCCAGTTGGGATATCGACGGCCAGAGCCAGG
The DNA here is from genome assembly GCF_049942755.1 of Pseudomonas palmensis. Classification (NCBI taxonomy): domain Bacteria; kingdom Pseudomonadati; phylum Pseudomonadota; class Gammaproteobacteria; order Pseudomonadales; family Pseudomonadaceae; genus Pseudomonas; species Pseudomonas palmensis. Next base: position 984,703 of record NZ_CP187958.1, on the reverse strand, counting down.
AAAAAAGCCTGTTCGGCATGATCAAGAACACCTACCAGATGCACAGCGAAGGCGTGCTGTCCGCTTACAAGGACAACGCCTCGGTGATCGTCGGTTCCACCGCCGGGCGCTTCTTCCCGAACCCTGAAACCCGCCAGTACGGTGCGGTGCAGGAGCCGGTGCACATCCTGATGAAGGTCGAGACCCACAACCACCCGACCGCCATCGCGCCGTTCCCGGGGGCCTCCACCGGTTCCGGCGGCGAGATCCGCGACGAAGGTGCCACCGGTCGCGGCGCCAAGCCCAAGGCCGGCCTCACCGGCTTCACCGTGTCCAACCTGCAGATCCCGGGCTTCGAACAGCCGTGGGAAAAGCCCTACGGCAAGCCGGAGCGCATCGTCACCGCGCTGGACATCATGATCGAAGGCCCGCTGGGCGGCGCGGCGTTCAACAATGAATTCGGGCGCCCGGCACTGACCGGTTACTTCCGTACCTTCGAGCAGTCGATCAACACCCCCCACGGCGAAGAAGTGCGCGGCTACCACAAGCCGATCATGCTCGCCGGCGGCATGGGCAACATCCGCGAAGGCCATGTGCAGAAGGGCGAGATCACCGTCGGCGCCAAGCTGATCGTGCTCGGCGGCCCGGCCATGCTGATCGGCCTGGGTGGCGGTGCTGCCTCGTCGATGGCCACCGGCGCCAGCTCTGCCGACCTCGATTTCGCCTCGGTACAGCGCGAAAACCCGGAAATGGAACGCCGCTGCCAGGAGGTCATCGACCGCTGCTGGCAGCTGGGCGATGCCAACCCCATCGCGTTCATCCATGACGTCGGCGCGGGCGGCCTGTCCAACGCCTTCCCCGAGCTGGTCAACGACGGCGGCCGTGGCGGTCGTTTCGAGCTGCGCAACGTGCCCAACGACGAGCCGGGCATGGCGCCGCTGGAAATCTGGAGCAACGAGTCCCAGGAACGCTACGTGCTGGCGGTCGACGCCAAGGACCTGGAGCGTTTCACCGCCATCTGCGAACGCGAGCGCTGCCCGTTCGCGGTGGTCGGCGAAGCCACTGCCGAACCGCAACTGACCGTCACCGACAGCCACTTCGGCAACAGCCCGGTGGACATGCCGCTGGAAGTGCTGCTGGGCAAGGCCCCGCGCATGCACCGTTCGGTCAGCCGCGAAGCCGAGCTGGGCGACGATTTCGACCCGAGCACCCTGGACCTCGCCGACTCGGTACAGCGCGTGCTGCGCCACCCGGCCGTGGCCAGCAAGAACTTCCTGATCACCATCGGTGACCGCACCATCACCGGCCTGGTCGCCCGCGACCAGATGGTCGGTCCATGGCAGGTCCCGGTGGCCGACGTGGCCGTCACCGCCACCAGCTTCGACGTGTACACCGGCGAAGCCATGGCCATGGGCGAGCGCACCCCGCTGGCTCTGCTCGACGCCCAGGCGTCCGGGCGCATGGCGATCGGCGAGACCCTGACCAACATGGCGGCCTCGCGCATCGGCAAGCTGTCCGACATCAAGCTGTCGGCCAACTGGATGTCGGCTGCCGGCCACCCCGGTGAAGACGCGCGCCTGTACGACGCGGTCAAGGCCGTGGGCATGGAACTGTGCCCCGAGCTGGGCCTGACCATTCCGGTGGGCAAGGACTCGATGTCCATGAAGACCCGCTGGGAAGATGAAGGTCGCGAGAAGACCGTGACCTCGCCGATGTCGCTGATCGTGACCGGCTTTGCCCCGGTTACCGACATCCGCAAGACCCTGACCCCGCAACTGCGCATGGACAAGGGCGAAACCGACCTGATCCTGATCGACCTGGGTCGCGGCCAGAACCGCATGGGCGCCTCGATCCTGGCCCAGACCCACGGCAAGCTCGCCAGCCAGGCACCGGACGTCGACGACGCCGAAGACCTCAAGGCGTTCTTCGCGGTGATCCAGGGCCTGAACGCCGACGGTCACCTGCTGGCCTACCACGACCGCTCCGACGGCGGCCTGCTGGCCACCGCGCTGGAAATGGCCTTCGCCGGCCATTGCGGGCTGAACCTGGAACTGGACACCCTGACCGGCAAGCGCGAGAAAGTCGCGGCCATCCTCTTCAACGAAGAGCTGGGTGCGGTGATCCAGGTGCGCCAGGACGCCACCCCGGACGTGCTGGCCCAGTTCAGCGCCGCCGGCCTTGGCGAAGACTGCGTGGCGGTGATCGGCAAGCCGGTCAATTGTGCCGACGTGGCCATCAGCCTGAACGGCGAAGTGCTGTTCACCGGCGACCGCCGCCTGCTGCAGCGCCAGTGGGCCGAGACCAGCTACCAGATCCAGCGCCTGCGCGACAACGCCGACTGCGCCGACCAGGAGTTCGACGGCCTGCTCGAGGAAGACAACCCGGGCCTGAGCGTCAAGCTGGGCTTCGACGTCAACCACGACATCGCGGCGCCTTACATCAAGAAGGGCATTCGCCCACAGGTGGCGGTACTGCGCGAGCAGGGCGTCAACGGCCAGGTGGAAATGGCTGCGGCGTTCGACCGTGCCGGCTTCAACGCCATCGACGTGCACATGAGCGATATCCTCGCCGGTCGCGTCGACCTGAACGAGTTCAAGGGCATGGTTGCCTGCGGCGGCTTCTCCTACGGTGACGTGCTGGGTGCCGGTGAAGGCTGGGCCAAGTCGGCGCTGTTCAACAGCCGCGCCCGCGACGCCTTCCAGGGCTTCTTCGAGCGTAGCGACAGCTTCACCCTGGGTGTGTGCAACGGTTGCCAGATGATGTCCAACCTGCACGAGCTGATCCCGGGCAGCGAGTTCTGGCCGCACTTCGTGCGCAACCGCTCCGAGCAGTTCGAGGCGCGCGTGGCGATGGTCCAGGTGCAGGAGTCCAACTCGATCTTCCTGCAGGGCATGGCCGGTTCGCGCATGCCGATCGCCATCGCGCACGGTGAAGGGCATGCCGAGTTCGCCAGCGAAGAGGCACTGTTGGAAGCCGACCTGTCCGGTTGCGTGGCCCTGCGTTTCGTCGACAACCACGGCAAGGTCACCGAGACCTACCCGGCCAACCCGAACGGTTCGCCGCGCGGGATCACCGGCCTGACCAGCCGCGACGGGCGCGTCACCATCATGATGCCGCACCCTGAGCGGGTATTCCGTGCGGTGCAGAACTCGTGGCGCCCGGATGACTGGAACGAAGACGCCGCCTGGATGCGCATGTTCCGCAACGCGCGGGCCTGGGTGAACTGAGGGTGTTCAAACTCGCCTTCTTCGTGCCGCCCAGCCATGTGGAGCAGGTCAAGGCCGCTGTGTTCGCCGCCGGTGGCGGACGCATCGGCGCCTACGACAGCTGTGCGTGGCAGGTGCTGGGCCAGGGCCAGTTCCGTCCGTTGAGCGGCAGCCAGCCGTTCATCGGGCAGAGCGGGGTGGTCGAGCAGGTCGAGGAGTGGCGGGTCGAGCTGGTGGTGGACGATGCGCTGGTGGGGCCGGTAGTCGCGGCCCTGAAGGCGAGCCACCCCTACGAGACCCCGGCCTACGAGGTCTGGCAGCTCGCTGATTTCTGATTGGCAGGTCTGCCTCTTCGCCGGCCTTGCCGGTGAAGAGGTCCGATCAGGCAACCTCCATCCTCTGCTCCTGCTTGCGCTGCACCCCCGCACACGCCAGCAACCCCACTTCAAACAGTATCCACATCGGCACCGCCAGCAAGGTCTGTGAAAACACGTCCGGCGGGGTCAGCAGCATGCCCACCACAAAGCATCCGACGATCACGTAAGGCCGGCTCTTGCGCAGTGTCGCCACATCCGTCACCCCCGCCCACACCACGATGAAGGTGGCCACCGGTATCTCGAACGCCAGCCCGAACGCCAGAAACAGCGCCAGGATGAAGTCCAGGTACAGGCTGATGTCGGTCATCATCGACACCCCGGCCGGGGTCACGCTGGCGAAAAAACCGAACATCATCGGAAACACCACGAAGAACGCGAAGGCCATGCCGGCATAGAACAGCACGATGCTCGATACCAGCAATGGCAAGGCGATGCGCCGTTCCTTGCGGTACATCCCCGGTGCCACGAACCCCCACACCTGGTGCAGCAGCACCGGCATGGCGACGAACAGCGCAGCCATAAGGGTCAGCTTGAAGGGCGCCAGGAACGGCGACGTCACGCTGGTCGCGATCATGCTCGCGCCTTCGGGCAGGTAACGGCGCAAGGGTTCGGACACGGCGGTATAGAGGGTCTGGGCGAACGGGAACAAACCCAGGAACACCAGCGTGACGGCCAGCAGGCAGCGCACCAGGCGCCGCCGCAGTTCGGTCAGGTGGGCAGTCAGGGGCATGCCCGCTTGGGTATCAGTCATGGGCAGGGTCCATTGGTCGAAGTCGGGGTCGGCTGCGCCTGCAGGTTCACGCCCTGGCGCAGTTCCTGTTCCAGACGCCGCAGTGGCTCGGCATCCAGCTCCTGGGTCAGTGCCTGGGTGTCGAGCTCACGCTCCACCTGTGCACGCAGCGCCCCCATGGCACGCCTGGCCTGGCCCACGCCACGCCCCACGGTGCGCATCGCCACCGGCAGGCGTTCGGGGCCCAGCACCAGCAGCGCCACCACGCCCACCAGCAGCAGCTCGGTAAAGCCGATCTCGAACATCAGCTGCGTTGTTCCGGTTGCCCCTGCTGTACCTGCTGCACCGGGGCAGGGGCGTCCGGGGTGTCGGCCTGCGGGCCGTTGCCCATGGATTTGCGAAAGCCCTGGATCGCCTCGCCCACGTCCGCGCCCAGGCCCTTGAGGCGCTTGGTGCCGAACAGCATGAACACGATCATCAACACGATAACCAGTTGCCAGATCCCGATACCGCCCATGTGAAGCACTCCAAGGTCATGAAAAAGAAGGGTTTATCCTGCCTGCGCTTTATGACGCAAAGGTGACGGGCAACGCCTTTGCCATGTGCCTGAAACATCCGCCGTGTTGACTGGCCGCTCTTTGGCAGAGGTAGCGTGACGATGGGTTGCAAGCGACAGCAGGGCGCGGCATTGCTGATGGTGCTGGTGGTGCTGGCGATGATCGCCGGTGGCCTGGCATGGCTGGTACAGGAGGGACGCGCCCAGGTCGATGCGGTGCGCCTGGTGCAGCAGCGCGTGCAGGCGCGCGGGCTGGAGCGGGCCGGGCTGGCCTTTGCCGAGCAGGCCCTGCAAGACCCCAGCTGGCGTGCCAGCCCGCTGTTCTGGCAGGCGCTGCGTGGCCAGGCGCTGCCGTATGCGTTCGACGGCGGTTCGGCGACCCTGCGCATCCGCGACCTGCACACCTGTTTCAACGTCAACAGCCTGGTGGGCGAGGATGCCGAGCGTGCCGAACGCCAACTGCAGTACCTGCTGGGCGGCGACATGGCCGCCGCGCAGCTGGCCCAGGCCCTGGCCGACTGGATCGACAGCGATCACCAGACGCGTCGTGAGGGCGCCGAGAACGATCATTACCTGCGCCAGTCGCCGCCGCGCCTGGCGGCCAATCAGCTGATGCTGGACATGAGCGAGTTGAACCTGCTGCTGGGCCCCGACCCGCAACGCCAGGCCCGTTACCCGCAGCTGTGTGCGTTGCCCGAAACCACGCACTGGCGGCTCAATGCGAATGCGCTGAGCCTTGAACAGTTGCCGTTGCTGGAGGCGCTGTATGAGGGAAAGATGAGCCGCTCACTGCTGAGCCGGGTGGTCACTGCACGCCCGGCCACCGGCTACCGGGATGCCGGCGCCTTGCGCCAGGCACTCGGTGCGCTGGACGATGCGACCTTCGAACGCTTGAGTGAGGGGTTGTTGCTCAACAGCGGGGACTTTCTGTTGCAGCTGGAGATCGAGCAGGACGCTCACGTGCTGCGCAGCCAGTACCAGGTACATGCCCGTGGCGTGGTGCAGTGGCATGCCCTGGTGCCGGTGCAGCAGGTGCGGGTAACCCGGCGCGAACCGCTGCCCTGGTAAGGGCAGCGGTGCCGGTCGGGTCTAGACGCCGATTTCACCGCCATCGTTACGCTGGATCACCACTGTCGAGGCACGTGGGCGCACGGTAGTGCCGGCGGGGGTGACGGTGGTTGCGACGTCGGTCGACGGCCAGTTCTCCGGGTGCTGGATGTTGACGAAGATCGACTTGTTGTCCGGCGTGAAGGCGATGCCAGTCACCTCGCAGCCGTTGGGGCCGACGAAGAAGCGGCGCAGGTCGACCTGGTTCTGGGCATTGATCGGCACCTGCTTGCCGCTGGCATCGACCAGGTCGGTGGGGATCACCGCCAGCATCTGGTCGTTGGTGTAGTCGGTCAGGGTCGATTCGCCGTTGTCGGTCTGGAACCACAGGATGCCACGGCTATCGAAGCTCATCCCGTCGGGGCTGGCGAACTGGTTGAGTTCGGTCAGCCCCGAGCGGTTGATGTCGGCGCTGCCGGCGGCGTTGGCGCCGAACACGAAGATGTCCCAGGTAAAGCTCAGGTGGTCGTCGCTGTCGTGCCAGCGGATGATGTGGCCATGCTTGTTCGGCCCGCGTGGGTTGGCGTTGTCGACAGTGGCCGGGGTGCGCTTGCTGTTGTTGGTCAGGGTCAGGTACACGTCGCCGTTGAGCGGGTTGACCGTGGTCCACTCCGGACGGTCCATAGGCGTTGCGCCCACGGCATCGGCGGCGCCACGGGTGTTGAGGATGATGCCCGGCAGGTCGGTGTACAGCGCGCCCAGGGTGGTGCCGGCCTTGGTGGTGGTGGCGACGTCCAGCAACAGCCAGTGGCCGCTGCCGTCGGCGTCGAAGCGCGCCACGTACAGTTTGCCGTCGTCCATGTACTTGGCACCGGTAGCCAGGCGGTTGCTCGGGTTGGCGTCGGCGGTGTCCCACAGGGCGGTGGAGACGAACTTGTAGAGGTACTCGTTGTTGGAGTCGTCGCCCATGTAGAACACCACCGGCTTGCCGGCTACCGGCAGCGCCGGGCAGCAGCCTTCATGGCGGAAACGCCCCAGGGCGGTGCGCTTGACCGCACGGGTGCTGGCGTCATAGGGGTCGATCTCGACGATGTAGCCGTAGGTGCTGGCTTCGTTGCGGTAGTCGTCGGTGGCCGTCGCGCCGGTGGGGTCAAGGATGAACCGGGTGAACTCGCCGTCCACTTCGCTGGCATCGCCGGCGGCACTTTCCCAGGCGTAGTTGCCCTTGCTGGTGCTCACCCCGATGCGGCGCTGATCGTCCGGCACGGCGCCGCTGGTGTTGACGAAAATTCCTGGCCAGTTCTCTTCGCAGGTGAGGTAGGTGCCCCACGGGGTGAAGCCATTGCCACAGTTGTTGTTGGTGCCGCGGGCTTGGGTACCGGTGTTGGAGAACACGGTCTTGACGTGGTCGCTGCCGCGCAGCGGGCCGGCCAGGTCCATCAGCGTGGCGGTGGTGAATCGGCGGTTGAGCGGGTCGTTGTCGACCACTTGCCAGCGTCCGTTGACCTTGCTCAGGCGCACCACGCCGGCGCCGTGGGCGTTGATTTCCTTGCGCACTTCCTCGGCCGGGCGCTTGCCGCTGCCGTCCACGGTCGGGCCGGCCGGGTGCAGGGCGTCGGCATCGATGTACTCGAAGTTGATCGCCAGCAGGCCGTCGTCGGAGCTGCCGTTGATGGGGAAGAAATGCATGCCGTCATGGTGCATGCCCATGGCGTTGGCCTGGTCGGCGGCAGTGTTGGTGCCGTCGCTTTTCCACGGGTTGCCCGCACTGTTCAGCGGTGTACCCCAGGGCGCCAGCACGTAGGCGCTGTAGCCGTCGGCGACCACGCAGGCGTCGGTGCGCGAACCGGCGATGGAGTTGAAGCCCAGCTTGAGTTTCGGTTTCTCGGGTTCCACCGGAGGGGTCGGCTTGTGGCTCGAGCCCCCGCCGCTGTCGAAGCAGCCGCTCAGGCCCGTCCCTGCAATCATCGCGATCGCGGCACCGAGGCTGCCGCGCACCACGCTGCGGCGGCTCAGGTAGGCATCCAGGACAGTCGCCATTGGCAGGTTGCCACTGGTGTTGCGGTCCAGGTTGTCGCCGGTGTCTCGACTCATCTCTTCATATCCTTGTTGGGTGAAGTGGCTTCTGCGGAAACCGGCACTGTAGAGAGCGAGTGTGATGATTGATTGGCAGTTTTGTGAACAGACCTTTAAGGAAATGAATCCTTACCATTTGATTTGGATGGGGTTTTGTACGCCCTGTCGAATAACTGCCATCAAACTGTAATCCCCTCGCCGCACTATCCGCTGCGACAGTTGATCAGCCCGAGGGCGATGGAGTAGATGGCGAGCATGTACAGACGCGATGTGTTGGGCTGGATGGGCGTTGGCGCAATGGCGCCGCTGCTGACCGCCTGTTCCAGCCTGGCCACACCGTCGACGGCAGAGGCCGGCACGGTGGAGCTGCTGTATTTTGCCGACACCCTGGATGCGCGCCAACCCGGCATGCCCGTGGTGCCGGCGACGCGCCTGGGGCCGGTGAGCCACCTTGGCCAGGCACCGTGGATGAGCGGTATCAATGCCCGCCAGGGGCGTGCCGAGCTCAACCCGCTGCTCGACGCCAGCCTTGCCGAAGGCGTACAGACCGGCGGGTATGCGGTGTTGGGTGCCCTGCTCGAACAGCTGCGCGATGCGGCGGGGCGGGGCAACTGCCTGACCCTGGAAAATGGCCAGGGCTGGAACGGCAGTGGCCTGGCCTACCTGACCCAGGGCGCCAGTGGCGTGCAGGGCAGCCGGATGCTGGGCAGCGAGGTACGCGTGAGCAGCGATGAGCGGGTGCTGTGGCCGCGCCAGTGCGCCGGCCTGTATCGCCAGTACGGTCAGGCCGTGCTTGGTGCGGGGCTGGCCCCCGAACGCGCCCAGGCCCTGGGCACGCCGGCCTTCACTGTGCTGCACCGCGGCGGCGTGAGGGTGGCGGTGGTCGGCATTACCGACCCGTACGCCCGCGACCAGAACGCATCCCTCAAACAGTGGTATCAGGCGCTGCTGCCGGCCTTCGAACAGGCACGCCAGGCGGCGGACCTGGTGATCGCCCTGGCGGACGTGGGCACCGGCCCCGGGCTGTGGCTGGCCGAGCGTCTGAGCGACGCCGACCTGCTGCTGTGCGCCCGTGGCCAGGACCTGTGGCCGCAGCCCGTCTCGGTACTGCAGGCCAGCGGCAAGCAGGTGCCGGTGCTGCTGGCCGGCAACCGTGCCAGCGGCGTGTTCGCGGTGAACTGCCTGCATCGCGACGGGCGCTGGCAGTTCACCGCGCAGTTTCATCCCGCCTTCGAACACCGCCTCACGCCGGCTGCCCGCGCGCGGGTCGGGCCGTTGCGCGCGCAGTTGCAGCAACAGCGCGCCGGGCATGCCGCCTGGCTCGACCAACCCCTGGCGCAGGCACCGCAAAACCTGTGGCGACGCGATACCCGTGGCGGCAGCTGGGACAACCTGCTGCACCAGGCGCTGGCCGATGACAGCGGGGCACCGGTGCTGTTGCCGGGGCTGCGCTACGACAGCCCGCTGGCGGCCGGCCAGCCGATCACCCGCGAACACCTGATCAGCCTCACCGGCAGCTACCCGGCCCCGGTGGTGCAGGTGCCGGCACGCCAGGTACAGCAGGTGCTGGAAAACGCTGCCGAGCAACTGTTCGGCACGCCGCTGCTGCTCGACAACAGCCAGGATTTGCCGCGCTGGTTTGGCGCGCCCTGGCAGGTCAGCTACAGCCCGGGCGGCAAACGGGTCTCCGGGGTAGCCGCACAGGATGGCCAGTGCCGCACCTTCGGCCTGCAATTCGACAGCGACGCCGGCGAGCCACTGTGGCAGCGGGTGGAAGCATGGCTGGCGCAGCAGCCCCCGGGCTGGCAGTTGCCGCCGCTGGCCCTGCCGCAGGTGCGTTACGTCCAGGGCCACCCTGGCTGGCACCCGCGCGGGCTGGCCAGTTGATCAGCCCGGGCCGCGTGCTCGACGGCGTGCTGTTGAGCCTGGCCGGCTGGCTGGCTGCGCAGTGCGTGCTGCTGGCCGCCCGCGAGCCGCTGCCGGCGCCGGCCGCAGAGGCCGAACCGGCTGAGCTGCCCGGCCTGCTGGTCGGGCATTGGCAGGCGCCGCCGGCCAGTGACGCGCTGCCGCTCACGCGCTTGCCCGTGCATTACCTGGGCGGCCTCAAGGCCGTGCCCGCCAGCGCCACAGTGGTGGTGCTGCGCTACGAGCAGGCGGTGCGTACCTACGTTCGCGGCCAGCGCCTGGCACCGGGCATCGTGCTGCAGGACATCGATGACGATGGCCTGATTTTCGACAACCAGGGGCGGCGCGAGCGCTTGCCCTGGCCGCCACGGCCCGCCGTGACCGGCTTCAAGCGCCAAGGATGAAGGGATGATCGCAAGATTCTGCGTGGCTGGCGTACTGGCCCTGGGGCTCAACCTGGCCTGGGCGTTCGACGAGCCCGAAGCGGTAGCGGACGAAGACGGTACACCGCTGTACGAGGTGAATTTCGTCGACACCGACCTGGGCGAGTTCATCGACAGCGTGTCGCGCATCACCGGGACCACGTTCATCGTCGACCCGCGGGTAAAAGGCAAGGTCACGGTACGTACGGTGGACCGTCACGACAGCGAGGCGATCTACGATATCTTCCTGGCCCAGCTGCGGGCCCAGGGCTTTGCTGCAGTGGACCTGCCCAACGGCAGCGTGAAGATCGTGCCCGATCAGGCGGCGCGGCTGGAGCCGGTGCCCGTCGAGAGCGGGCGCAAGGCCCAGGCCGGCAGCGATGGCATCGCCACCCGGGTGTTCAACGTGCGCAACGCCGCCAGCGAACAGATGCTGGCGATCCTCAAGCCGCTGATCGACCCCCGTGTGGGGGTGATCACGCCGTACCCGGCCGCCAACCTGCTGGTGGTGACCGACTGGCGCAGCAATCTGGAGCGCATCGACAGCCTGCTGCGCCAGCTCGATCAGGTCAGCGAGGAGCCGCTGCAGGTGATGCCGCTGCACCATGCCAGCGCCAGCGATACCGGTCAGTTGATCACCCGCCTGCTGGCCCGCGAGCAGGGCGCCGACAGTGCCCAGGTGGTCGCCGACCCGCGCAGCAATGCCCTGCTGGTGCGCGGCAGTGCCGACAGCCGCGAGCGCGTGCGTGCCTTGCTGGCGCAGTTGGACCGCCCCGGCGACGCATTGCGTAGCTCCAACACCCAGGTGATCTACCTGCGTCACGCCAATGCCGGCGAGGTGGTCAAGGTGCTGCGCAGCCTCAGCCAGGATGCCGGCGCTGCGCCGGGCGAAGCTGACAAGGACGCCAAGGCGCCCGTGCCGGTCAACCTTTCGGGCATTCGCCTGGAATACGAGGAGGGTACCAACGCCGTGGTCATGGTCGGGCCCGACAGCGAGCTGGCGGCCTACCGCACCATCGTCGAGCAACTGGACATCCGCCGTGCGCAGGTGGTGGTCGAGGCGATCATCGCCGAAGTGTCCGACTCGCGGGCCCAGGAGCTGGGCGTGCAGTGGCTGTTCGCCGACGAGAAATTCGGTGCCGGCGCGGTCAACTTCGGTACCGGCGGTGCCAGCATCACCGGCATTGCCGGGGCCGTGGCCAGCGGCGACAACGCGGCGCTGGGCAAACTGTTGTCGGGCGTGAACGGCGTGACGGCCGGCATCGGCAACTTCGGCGGCGGCTTCAACTTCGCCATGCTGGTCAATGCACTCAAGAGCAACAGTGGCTTCAACCTGCTGTCGACCCCGACCCTGCTGACCCTGGACAACGCCGAGGCGTCGATCCTGGTCGGCCAGGAAGTGCCCTTCGTGACCGGCTCGGTAACCCAGGACAACACCAACCCCTACCAGACCATCGAGCGCAAGGAGGTCGGTGTAAAACTGCGCATCAAGCCGCAGATCAACAGTGACAACACCGTGCGCCTGGACATCGTGCAGGAGGTCTCGTCGATTGCCGACACCGCTGCGGCCAGCGACGTGATCACCAACAAGCGCGAGATCAAGACCAAGGTCATGGTCGAGGACAACGGCCTGATCATTCTCGGCGGGCTGATCAGCGACGAGGTCACCTCCAGCCATCAGAAGGTGCCGTTTCTGGGGGATATCCCCGGTCTGGGCCGGTTGTTCCGCTCCGATGCCAGCCGTGGCGTGAAGCAGAACCTGATGGTGTTCATCCGCCCGCGGATCCTGCGTGACGGGGCCAGCCTGACCAGCCTCAGCAGCGAAAAATACCGCAGCCTGCAACAGACCACGCCGCTTGCCCTGCCCAGCCTGGCCGATGGCAGCGAGTTGCTGCGGGTGTTCCCGGCCAGCCGCCAGCGCCTGGACGAGGGCACCTGGTGAAGCCGTTGCTGCCCTATCGCCTGGCGCGCCAGGGCGGGCTGGCCATGGCGCCTGGCGCCGACGGCTGGAGCCTGTGGCTGCGCCCGGATGTCGACAGCGACCAGTTGCACGAGCTGCTGCGGGTGTATGGCGCGCCCCAGACCGTGTGCCATTTCGACGCGGGGGAGTTCGACACGCGCCTGGGCCAGTTGTACCAGGCCGGCGAGAACGCCACGGCGGCGCTGATCGAGGGCATTGGCGAACAGGTCGACCTGGACGGCCTGATCAGCGAGATGCCGCGGGTCGAGGACCTGCTCGAAAGCGATGACGAAGCCCCGGTGATCCGCCTGATCAACGGGCTGTTCGGCGAGGCGCTGCGTCAGCAGGCCTCGGACATCCATGTGGAAACCTTCGAGCAGAGCCTGGTGGTGCGCCTGCGGGTCGACGGCCACCTGCGCGAGGTGCTGCGCCCGCCACGTGCGCTGTCGGCCATGCTGGTGTCGCGGATCAAGGTCATGGCGCGCCTGGACATCGCCGAGAAGCGCCAGCCCCAGGACGGGCGCATCACCCTGCGCTCGGGTGGGCGCGAGGTCGATGTGCGTGTCTCGACGCTGCCGGGTATCCACGGCGAGCGAGTGGTGATGCGCGTGCTCGACAAGCAGGCCAGCCTGCTCTCGCTGGGCAACCTGGGCATGCCCGGTGCCGTCGAGGCGGGCCTGCGCGCCTGCCTGGGGCGACCCAACGGTATCGTGCTGAGCACCGGCCCGACCGGTTCGGGCAAGACCACCACGCTGTACGCCAGCCTCAACAGCCTGAACGACGGCAGCCGCAATATCCTCACCGTCGAGGACCCGGTGGAGTACGCCATCACCGGCATCGGCCAGACCGCCATCAACCCGCGTGCCGGGCTGACCTTCGCCAGCGGTTTGCGCGCGATTCTGCGCCAGGACCCGGATGTGATCATGCTTGGCGAAATCCGCGACCGCGAAACCGCGCAGATTGCGGTGCAGGCCAGCCTCACCGGCCACCTGGTGCTTTCGACCCTGCATACCAACAGTGCGGTGGGCGCGGTGACGCGCCTGCGCGACATGGGCGTGGAGCCTTTTCTGATTGCCTCGTGCCTGCGCGGGGTCATGGCCCAGCGCCTGGTGCGGCGCCTGTGCAGTTGCGCCGTGGCGCAGCCATTGCAGGCGGCCGAGCGGGCGTTGTGGCCGGAGCTGGTCGAGCTTGAGCACAGTTATCACGCAGTGGGCTGCGCACAGTGTCAGGGCAGCGGCTATCGCGGCCGGCTGGGGCTGTATGAGTTCATCGAGCTGGACGCCGGGCTGATCGGCCTGCTGTATGACGGGGCCAGTGAGGTGGCCATGCAGGCGCATCTGCAGGGCCGGCGCCAGAGCCTGGCCGGCATGGCCAGCGAGTGCCTGCGCCAGGGCCAGACGAGCCTGGCCGAAGTGCTGCGCGCGGTGCAGGGCTGAGCCATGCCGACCTACCGATACCAGGCCGTTGACCTCGCCGGGCGCACCCTCAAGGCCAGCCTGCAGGCCGAAAGCGAGCGCCATGCCCGCCAGTTGCTGCGCGAACAGGGGCTGTTCGCGCGCCAGTTGCAGGTGCAGGGCAACGCGCAGGTGTTGCCACGGCGCCAGCGCGTGAGCCGCGCACAGCTGTGTGAATTGACCCGGCAACTGGCCACGCTGACAGGGGCCGGCATTGCATTGGTGGATGCCCTGGCCACCCTTGAGCGGCAGTTGGTGGAGCCGGCCTTGCGCAATCTGCTGGTGGGGGTGCGCGGCGCGCTGGCAGAGGGGCTGGGCCTGGCCCGCAGCCTGGCACGCCAGGGCGGGGTGTTTTCAGCGCTGTACTGCGCGCTGGTCGAGGCCGGCGAACGCTCGGGGCGCCTGGCCCAGGTGCTGGAACGCCTGGCCGACCACCTTGAGCAGGTGCAGCGTCAGCAGCACAAGGCGCGTACCGCGCTGATCTACCCGTGCGTGCTGATGGGGGTGTCGCTGGCGGTGGTGGTCGGCCTGATGAGCTTCGTGGTGCCCAGGCTGACCGAACAATTCGCCCATTCCGGGCAGAGCCTGCCGTTGATCACGCGCCTGCTGATCGGCGCCAGCGAAGCGCTGTTGCTGGCCGGGCCGTGGCTGCTGGGCGCCGCGGTGCTGGGTGCGGCAGGCGCGGCGCGGCTGCTGCGTCGGCCGCACTGGTGCCTGCGCCGTGACGACCTGCTGTTGCGCCTGCCGCGCGTGGGTGCGCTGCTGCGGGTGCTGGAAAGCGCGCGGCTGTCGCGCAGCCTGGCGATTCTGGTCGGCAGCGGGGTACCGCTGCTCGAAGCCTTGCAGGTGGCCACCGCCACCCTGGAAAACCGACGCATTCGCCTGGCGCTGGAGCGGGTGCAGGTCGATGTGCAAGGCGGCGTCAGCCTGCACCGCGCGCTGGATGCCAGCGGGCAGTTCCCGCCGATGCTGCTGAACATGGTCGCCAGCGGCGAGGCCAGCGGCACCTTGCCCGACATGCTCGAGCGCGTGGCCGACAACCAGGAGCGCGGCTTTGCCCGTCAGGTCGACACCGTGATGGCGTTGTTCGAGCCGCTGATGATCCTGGTCATGGGCGCGGTGGTGCTGTTCATCGTGCTGGCGGTGCTGTTGCCGATCATGCAGCTCAACCAGGGCCTCACACTTTAATAGGAGCACTACCATGCAGACACGACGTTCCCGCCAGCACGGCTTCACCCTGATGGAAATCATGGTGGTGATCTTCATCATCGGCCTGCTGATCGCGCTGGTGGCGCCCAGTGTGCTGGGCAGCCAGGACAAGGCCATGAAGCAGAAGGTAATGGCCGACCTGTCGAGCCTGGAGCAGGCGCTGGACATGTACCGCCTCGACAACCTGCGCTTCCCCACCGCCGAGCAGGGGCTGTCGGCCCTGGTGAGCAAGCCGCAGGCCGAGCCGGTGCCGCGTGCCTGGCGGGCCGATGGCTATATTCGCAGGCTCCCTCAGGACCCGTGGGCCACACCGTACCAGTACCGGGCGCCGGGGCAGCATGGGCGCATCGACATCTATTCGCTGGGTGCCGACGGGGTGGAGGGCGGCGAGGGGATCGATGCCGACATCGGTAACTGGGACCTCTAGGCATGCCGGCCCAGCGTGGCTTCACCCTGCTGGAGCTGCTGGTGGTGATCGCCATCGCCGGGTTGATGAGCGCCCTGGCGGTGGCCTCGCTCGACAGTGCCAAGGCGCCTTTGCACCAGGCCCTGGAGCGCCTGGCCGCGGCGTCGCGGGCGCAGGCCGACCTGGCCCTGCATGGCGGGCAGGTGCGCGGCCTGCGCTGGAACGGGCAGCGGCCCGAGTTCGTGCGCCTGGTCGAGGGCGACCAGTGGCAGGTGGAGCCGGTGGCGCTGGGCGAGTGGCCGGCCGGGCTGCGCCCGGACTGGCCTGCGGGCAGCACGCCACGGGTGATGTTCACCCCCTCCGGGCTGGCCCGACCGGTGAGGCTGGAGTGGCGCTGGGCCGAGGGCCGGCAGCGCTGGCACTGGCGTCATGCTGCCGGCCTGCAGGTGGTGAACGTGCCATGAAGGCTCGCCAGCGTGGTTTCACTCTGCTCGAAGTGAGCGTGGCCCTGGGCATCGCCGCGACCATGGCGATCATCAGCAGCCAGGTACTGCGTCAGCGCCTGGTGGTGCAGCAGGGCGTGCAGCAGCATTGGCTGGGCAGCCTGTGTGCCCGGGAACTGCAGGCGCGCTTTGTGGTGGAGCAGTACTGGCCGGCGCAGGCACTGAGTAGCGGCGAGCTGCGTCAGGGGCCGGGCACCTGCCACTGGCGGTTGCAACTGGGTTCCACCGGCGTGCGCAACCTGCGCGGTGGCGAACTGCGCCTGTTTGCCGACCGCGATGAACGTGAGCCGCTGGGTCAGTACCGCCTGTTTCTGGTGCGCCCGTGAGGCGCAGGCAGCAGGGCCTGACCCTGCTCGAACTGCTGGTGGCGCTGGCACTGACCGCTGTACTGGGTGTGCTGCTGGCGGCGCTGGTCAATGGCTGGCTGAGCGTACGTGAGCGACTCGACCAAGCGCCGCAGGCGAGCCCGGTGCTGAGCTTCTGCCTGGGGCTGGAGCGCCGCTTCGACGCCACGGTGCTGCGCCAGTTGTACGAGCAGCGCCTGCCCCTGGCCTTGAACTGGCTGGACTGGCAGCCTGCCGAGTTGCAGCTGCAATGGGTGGCGCTGGCGGCGTGGCCGGCGGCCGAAGGCGGCTCGCGCTTGCAGCGCCAACGCCTGCGCTATGACCGGCGCGATGCACGCCTGCTGCTGGAGACCTCTGCCGACCTGTATGCCGTCGAGCGCCCGCACTGGGTGCTGCGCGACAGCCTGGCCGGGGTGTCCAGCCCCGTTTTCGAGTTTCGCCAGGGCAGCCGTTGGCTGGCCTGGCCCTCTGCCGAACGCGCTGCGCCCGATCGTGGTGTACGGCTCGAGTTCCAGCGTGATGGAGCCCCCTATGTGTGTACGTTTGCCCTGCCGGAGAGCCAATGATTGACATTCGATACTGGCGACGGCGCCAGCCTGGGTCGTGGTTGCTGGTGCGCCCCGATGAGGCCGGCTGGAGCTGGCTGCAGGTGCGGGCCGGTGAGGTGCTGCGCGCGGGGCACGGGCAACCGCCGGAAGGTGCCGGTCGCGTGGCGCTGGTGGTGCCGGGCAGTGAATGCGCGCACTTCCATTTGCAGGCGCCGCCGGGTCTCAAGCGTGAAGAGTGGCCATTGCTGCTTGAAGATCGCGTGTTGCAGCCAGCCGAGGCGATCCATGTCGGTTGTGTGTCGCGAGGTTCGGGATGGCTTGAGCTGGCGGTGATTGACCGGCAACGCCTGGCGGGCTGGTTGCAGGCTTGCCAGGGCTGGGGCCTGCAGGTCGAGCGCTGCTGGGCGGAGTTCCAGCTGCTGCCGGAGCTTGCCCCCGGCGATGCCTGGTGCTGGCGACGCAGCCCGGACCTGAGCCTGTTCAAGAGTTGTGGCGCCGACCGGCGCCAGGCGTGGCTGGCCTGGCCGACGGCGCTGGGGGCAACCCCGCCGCCGGTGTGGTGCGACAGGCAGGTGCAGGCATTCGAGGGCGCGTGG
The DNA here is from genome assembly GCF_049942755.1 of Pseudomonas palmensis. NCBI lineage: Bacteria > Pseudomonadati > Pseudomonadota > Gammaproteobacteria > Pseudomonadales > Pseudomonadaceae > Pseudomonas > Pseudomonas palmensis. The sequence continues at coordinate 967,385 of NZ_CP187958.1, read as the reverse complement.
CCGGCGTCGCTGGCGGCGCTGGAACGTCTGCCCGGCCTGTTCGAGCTGCGCCGCACGCCCCGCGCGCGACCGCACCTGGCACAGGGGCAACGGCGCCTGGCGACGGCCTGCGCCGTGCTGGGTGTGGTGTGGTGTGCCCTGTGGCTCGGCCTGCAGTGGCGCCAGGCCACGCTGTACAAGGCGCAGGTGGTGGCCGTGACCGGGCCGCTGAGCACCCCGCGCCAGGCTACGCAGTGGCTCAAGCGCGAGCGCCAGACGCGGGATGAGCGCAACCTGCGACTGCGCCAGCTGGAGGCATTGCAGGGCGCCATGGTGCAGTGGCTTTCGGCGCAGCCTGGCTGGCGGCTGCAGCGTGCGCGCTTTGATGGCACACGCTGGACCTTGCAGTTGCAGGGTGCGCAGGCACCGTCGGACACGCCGTGGGCTGCCATGGCCGCCAGTGCCGGGGCGCAGGTGGCGGTGCAGCCCACCACGGCGGATGCCGTGCAACTGGTGTTCGACCTGGGGGCAGGAGCATGAGCAGCGTCACCGCACGGCGCTGGTTGATGCCGCTGGCCTGGACCGCAGTGGCCCTCTTGCTGTTGAGCCTGGTGGTGCGCGAGGGCCTTGGCCAATGGCGCGAGCTTTCGCAGTGGCGCGAACTGGCCGCCTCGGCGACGGCCATGCACTCAGGCGCCGAGGTGACGCTGGAGCGATTGCAGCAGTCGGCTGCGGCGCAGCAGCTCGTGCTCAGCGACGTGCAGCCGGTTGACGCGGGGTGGCAGGTGCGCGGCCAGGTCAAGGACGAGCGGCGGCTTCAGGCGTGGTTGCTGAGCTTGCAGCGTGAAGGCGTTCAGCCGCTTCAATGGGGGCTGGAGCAGGCGCCGTCGGGCCTGAGTTTCGATCTGGTGCTGGCGCGATGAGCCGCAGGAGGTTGGGGTGGATGCTGTTGGTGTTCTGCCTGACGTTGCTGGCGGGGTTGCCGGCGCGCTGGTTGTTCAAGGCTGCGCCGTGGCCTGCGCAGGGCGTGGCCGGTAGCGTGTGGCAGGGGCAGGCCGGGCGGATCGGCGACGTTGGCCCGTTGAGCTGGCAGGTGCGCCCGTGGGCGGTGCAGGTGCAGGCAGGGTATCAGGGCCAGCGCTGGGGGCTGGTATTGCGCGGCTGGCCGTGGGACTGGCAAGCGAGCGTCATGCCGCAGGGGCCGGCCAGCCGTGTGGCTTCGGCGTATCGCCTGGGGGGGGAGTGGTCGGGGCAACTGGCACTGAGTGGGCGTGGCGCGCGGTGCGTGAGCGGGCAGGGTGCGCTGGTGGCGGATCAGCTGGCCCTGGTGGCGCCATGGACGCTGGCCCTGGGGCGCGGCGAGGTGCGCGTGGTGTGCAACGAAGGCTGGCGGCTATCGGCGCGACTGGCGGCGGCGGGGCAGCACCACCTGGCGCTGGATGCGGGGGTGGCAGGCGGTACGCTGCAAGGGCAGGTGGAGCAGGGGGCGGCACTGTATCCGGTGCTGGTCGGCGGGCAGTGGCTGCAGGCCGGAGAGCACGCGGTGCGGTGGTCCTTCAATTGGTGATTCGCCAGTGGGCGCTTTTTCGCCGGCAAGGCCGGCTCCTGCAGGTTTGGGGGGGCGGCAGGTAGGAGCCGGGGAAGGGGCACGCTCGGTCAGGGCCGAATCTCGATCAGCGTGCCGTCGCTGACCAGGTTCCACACTTCGCGCATGTCGCGGTTGGTCATGGCGATGCAGCCTTCGGTCCAGTCCAGGGTGTGGAACAGCGCCTCGGGGTAGTCCGCACTGTCCGGTGTGCCGTGGATCATGATCATGCTGCCCGGCTTCACCCCTTCGCGGCGGGCACGGGCCGAGTCGCTGACATTGGGGTAGGAGACGTGGATGGCCAGGTTGTAACGGTCGGACACCTTGCGCCAGTCGAGCCAGTACAACCCCTCGGGCGTGCGCTTGTCGCCCTCGCGCAGCTTGGCACCGGTGGGCTGCTTGCCCAGCGAGATGCGGTAGCTCTTCATCGAGGTGTCGCCGCTCATCAGTTGCAGGCGGCGTTCGGACTTGATCACCAGCACCTTGTCGATCAACGGGGCGCCGGAGGGGGTGGGCGCCGGGGTCGAGGGCGTCACCTGGCCAAGCGGTTTTCGCACAATGGTTTCGGTAAACGCCGCCTGGGACACCGACGCCACACCGAGGCAGAAGAGGGCAAGCAACCAGCGCATGAAACGGTATCCCTGAAAGTGGCGACGTATGGGTTCAAGTGAGCGGTTCGACCCGCGGGGACAGGCATTCGGTGCGTACCGGGTAATGCTGCCCCTGGCGGTCGAGATAGTAGCATTCTAGGGCACGACTCACGGTCCTGAAAGCCAGCTCGTCCCAGGGGATCTCGCTTTCCTCGAACAGGCGCACTTCCAGGCTCTCGACGCCCACCGCAAATGCCAGGTCGGCCAGCTCGGCGCGGTAGAACACGTGCACCTGGTTGATGTGCGGCAGGTCGAACAGCTGGTACAGGGCCATCGGCCCCAGGCGCGCGCAGGCTTCCTCGTCGGCCTCGCGGCGTGCGGCGTGTTCCATGGTCTCGCCGTTTTCCATGAAGCCGGCCGGCAGGGTCCAGTAGCCACGCCGCGGCTCGATGGCGCGTCGGCACAGCAGCACCTGGCTGCCATGGCTGGGCAGCACGCCGGCGACGATATTGGGGTTCTGGTAATGGATGGTATGGCAATGATCGCAGACATGACGCAGGCGGTTGTCGCCGTCGGGGATGCGATGAGTGACCGGTTTGCCGCACGCACTGCAGTAATTCATGCTTATCTTCCTGGTGGCTGCGCCTATCTTCGCGCCAGTGCGCGCAGGCCCGCAAGCGCGATTGTCGCGGGGGCTTGGGCGGGCTGCGCCTTTGGTGCATCATGCAGAGACCCGACAGAACGAGAGAGACCATGCTGGACGAGTTACTTCGCCGAATGAGCAGTCACACGCCGGGCACCCTGGAGACCGATCGTCGGTTCCCCGAGGCTGCCGTGTTATTGCCCATCACCCGCAGCGAGTCGCCCGAACTGGTGCTGACCCTGCGCGCCAAGGGGCTCTCGACCCATGGCGGCGAAGTGGCCTTCCCCGGCGGGCGGCGAGACCCCGAAGACCCGGACCTGGTGTTCACCGCGCTGCGCGAGGCCGAGGAGGAAATCGGCCTGCCGCCCGGGCTGGTCGAAGTCATCGGCCCGCTGAGCCCGCTGGTTTCGTTGCACGGGCTGAAGGTCACGCCGTTTGTCGGGCTGATTCCCGACTATGTCGAGTACCGCGCCAACGATGCCGAGATTGCCGCGGTGTTCAGCGTGCCGCTGGAGTTCTTCCGCCAGGACCCGCGCGACCATACCCACCGCATCGACTACCAGGGCCGCAGCTGGTACGTGCCCAGCTACCGTTTCGGCGAGTACAAGATCTGGGGCCTGTCGGCGATCATGATCGTCGAGCTGGTCAACCTGCTTTACGATGCGCGCATCAGCCTGCACCACCCGCCTGAGCGCACCCCTACAAGATGAGCGGGCCCACCCGCCGCCTTCCCACCGTGAGGAACCACGCATGAAATACCGTCTGGGCGACCTGCGCGTCGAAACCCACCCACAGAGCTGGGTAGCGCCCACCGCCACGCTGATCGGCAAGGTACGCCTGCAGGCGGGGGCCAACGTCTGGTTCGGCGCGGTGCTGCGCGGCGACAACGAGCTGATCGACATCGGCGAGAACAGCAACGTGCAGGACGGTACGGTGATGCACACCGACATGGGCTGGCCACTGACCCTGGGCAAGGGCGTGACGGTCGGCCACAACGCCATGCTGCATGGCTGCACGGTCGGCGACTACAGCCTGGTGGGCATCGGTGCGGTGATCCTCAATGGTGCGCGCATCGGCAAGCACTGCATCATCGGCGCCAATGCGCTGGTGCCCGAGGGGCGCGAGATTCCCGATGGTTCGCTGGTGGTCGGCTCGCCGGGCAAGGTGGTGCGCGAACTGACCCCGGCGCAGCAGCAACTGCTCGAGGCCAGCGCTGCCCACTATGTGCACAACGCCCAGCGCTATGCCCGTGACCTTGTACCCCAGGAGGACTGATGAGCAGCCCTGAACGACCGGTGGCCTCGCCTTGCGTGCACATCTGCGCGCTGGACGAGCAGGATATCTGCACCGGCTGCCAGCGCACCGCCAGCGAGATCACGCGCTGGGGCCGCATGGCCAACGACGAACGGCGCCAGGTGCTGGTGCTGTGCCATGAGCGCGCCGTGGCGGCGGGCCTGGTGATGACGGTGGGCAAGGCCGCCGGCTGATCCCGGGCTTGGCCGTGCGGGGGCACTCAAGTACCCTGTACGGCTTGCCAACCGGTGTTTCTATGTTCTTTCTGATTGCTTATATCGCCAGCGTGGTGCTGATCAACTACGCGTTCTCCAGTGCCCCGCACCTGGACGTCATCTGGTCCGCCTGGGGCGGGCTGGTGTTCATCCTGCGCGACATGGTGCAGACCCGCTTCGGCCACGGCGCCCTGCTGGCCATGCTTGGCGCCCTGGTGCTGTCCTATATCACCTCCGAGCCTGCCATTGCCCTGGCCAGCGCCACCGCGTTCGCGGTATCGGAGCTGATCGACTGGCTGGTGTTCAGCATCACCAAGCGCCCGTTGCATGACCGCCTGTGGCTCAGCTCGGCGCTGAGCATCCCGCTGGATACCTTCATCTTCTTCGGCATGATCGGCGCACTGACCCCGGCCGTGGTCGGTACCGCGCTGGGCTCCAAGTTCGCCGGGGTGACGGTGGTGTGGCTGGCGATGGCCTGGCGCGCACGCAAGAACGCCTGCGCCATGTAAAATGGCGCTTCTTTTCACCGGGTTGCACCGTGCTGGGGCGGCCCTGGATTCCTTCCCTCTGAGGACCTGAGATGACCCGTATCGGAACCCCCTTGTCGCCGACCGCGACCCGAGTACTGCTGTGTGGCTGTGGCGAACTGGGCAAGGAAGTGGTGATCGAGCTGCAACGCCTGGGCGTTGAAGTGATTGCCGTGGACCGTTACGCCGATGCCCCGGCCATGCAGGTGGCGCACCGCAGCCACGTGATCAACATGCTCGATGGCGCCGCCCTGCGCGCGGTGATCGAGGCCGAGCAGCCGCACTACATCGTGCCGGAAATCGAAGCCATCGCCACCGCCACCCTGGTGGAGCTGGAAGCCGAAGGCTTTACCGTGGTGCCGACCGCACGCGCCGCGCAGCTGACCATGAACCGCGAGGGCATCCGCCGCCTGGCCGCCGAGGAGCTGGACCTGCCAACCTCGCCTTACCACTTTGCCGACACCTTCGAAGACTACCGCAAGGCCGTCGAAGACCTCGGCTTCCCGTGTGTGGTCAAGCCGGTGATGAGCTCGTCGGGCAAGGGCCAGAGCCTGCTCAAGGGCGTCGATGACGTGCAGGCTGCCTGGGACTATGCCCAGGAAGGCGGGCGTGCCGGCAAGGGCCGGGTCATCATCGAGGGCTTCATCGACTTCGAGTACGAGATCACCCTGCTCACCGTGCGCCATGTGGGCGGCACCACCTTCTGCGCGCCGGTCGGGCATCGCCAGGAGAAGGGCGATTATCAGGAGTCGTGGCAGCCGCAGGCGATGAGCCCCAAGGCGCTGGCCGAGTCCGAGCGCGTGGCGCGTGCGGTGACCGAGGCCCTGGGTGGTCGCGGCATGTTCGGCGTGGAGCTGTTCGTCAAGGGCGACCAGGTGTGGTTCAGCGAAGTCTCGCCGCGCCCGCACGACACTGGCCTGGTGACCCTGATTTCCCAGGACCTTTCGCAGTTCGCGCTGCATGCGCGGGCGATCCTGGGCCTGCCGATTCCGCTGATTCGCCAGTTCGGGCCGTCGGCTTCGGCAGTGATTCTGGTGGAAGGCACTTCGCAGCAGACCGCCTTCGCCAACCTCGGCGCGGCGCTGAGCGAGCCGGACACGGCGCTGCGCCTGTTCGGCAAGCCAGAGGTGAATGGCCAGCGGCGCATGGGCGTGTGCCTGGCGCGTGACGAGTCGATCGAAGCCGCGCGGGCCAAGGCGACCCGGGCTTCGCAGGCAGTCAGCGTAGAGCTGTAAGGCTTTAGTACGTCATCGCGGGTCAGGCCCGCTCCCACAGAAACAGTGATGATGCCTGTGGGAGCGGGCCTGACCCGCGATAGCTGCGCAGCAGCCCGTCTTCAGAGCTCCGTATGCCGGGTCTCTTTCAGGCACAGCACTGCAATCAGGCTCAGTACTGCCGCCGCCGACACATACCCGCCCACCCAGCTCAGGCCGCCCATGGCCACCAGCTTCTGTGCAAAGAACGGCGCCGCCGAGGCTCCGACGATCCCGCCCAGGTTGTACGCCGCCGAGGCCCCGGTATAGCGCACGTGGGTGGGGAACAGCTCAGGCAGCAGCGCCCCCATCGGCGCGAACGTCACCCCCATCAGAAACAGTTCGATGGCCAGAAACAGCGCCACGCCCGCGGTCGACCCCGACGTCAGCAGCGGCTCCATGGTGAACCCCGACAGGATGGCCAGCACCCCACCCACGATCAGCACCGGCTTGCGTCCGTATCGGTCGCTCAGCCAGGCCGACAGCGGCGTGGCCAGGGCCATGAACACCACCGCAAAGCACAGCAGTGCCAGAAAGGTCTCGCGGCTGTAGCCAAGGGTCGATACCCCGTAGCTCAGCGAGAACACCGTCGAGATGTAGAACAGCGCGTAGCACACCACCATCGCCGCCGCGCCCAGCAGGGTCGGCGCCCAGTACTGTGCGAACAGCTCGACCACCGGCATCTTCACCCGCTCGTGGCGCGCCACGGCCTTGGCGAACACCGGCGACTCCTCGAGCTTGAGCCGCACATACAGCCCCACGATCACCAGCGCGGCGCTGAGCAGGAACGGAATGCGCCAGCCCCAGCTGCGGAACTGCTCGTCGGAAAGGGTCATGGCCAGGGTCAGGAACAGGCCGTTGGCCGCCAGAAAGCCGATCGAAGGGCCCAGCTGCGGGAACATGCCGAACCACGCCCGCTTGCCCTTGGGCGCGTTCTCGGTGGCCAGCAGCGCTGCACCGCCCCATTCGCCGCCCAGCCCCAGGCCCTGGCCGAAGCGCAGCAGGCACAGCAGGATCGGTGCCCAGGCGCCAATGCTGTCGTAACCCGGCAGCACGCCGATCAGCGTGGTGCAGATGCCCATCAGCAGCAGCGAGGCCACCAGCGTCGACTTGCGACCGATGCGGTCGCCAAAATGGCCGAACAGCGCCGAACCCAGCGGGCGCGCCAGAAACGCGATGCCGAAGGTGAGGAAGGCCGAGAGCATCTGCGCGGTGCCCGAGGTCTGCGGGAAGAACACCGGGCCGATCACCAGGGCCGCTGCCGTGGCGTATACGTAGAAGTCGTAGAACTCGATGGCGGTGCCGATGAAGCTGGCCGTGGCTACCCGGGCGGGCGAGTTGACTGGGGGCGCTGCGGTTTCATCGTTGTTGTTATAGGTGCTGCTGGTCGTCATGAACGTTTCCCTGTCGAGTGCTGCGAAGGCTCCGGCACCTGCCGCGGGCAAGCGCCGGCGGGCTCGAGTATAGCTAGCGGGAAACGGTCCAGACCAGTATGCGGCTGGCGCAATTGTCCTCGGTTTCGAGGATTTCCATGCGATAACGGCCCATTTTCAGGCACACCGCGCTGGCAGGGATGCTTTCCAGCGCCTCGGTCACCAGGCCGTTCAGGGTTTTCGGGCCGTCGCTGGGCAGGTGCCAGCCCAGGCTGCGGTTGAGCTCGCGGATCGAAATGTTGCCCTCGATCACGTAGCGCCCATCGGGCTGCGGGTGAATGTGCGGGTTGTCCAGGCTGTGCTCTTCCTCGAACTCGCCCACGATCTCTTCAAGAATGTCTTCCAGGGTGACGATGCCCTGCACTTCGCCATATTCGTCCACCACCACGCCCAGGCGCCGCTGCTGTTTGTGAAAGTTCAGCAGCTGCAACTGCAGCGGGGTGCTTTCGGGCACGAAGTATGGCTCGTAGCACGCCGCCAGCAGGTTGGCCAGGGTCAGCTCGGCCTTGGGCAGCAGGTGGCTGATCTGACGCGTGTTGAGGATCGCCTCGACCTGGTTGATATCACTGTGGAACACCGGCAGGCGGGTGTGACGGCTGACGATCAGTTGCTCGATGATCTTTTCGATCGGCTCGTCGAGGTTGATCCCGTCGACATCGTTGCGCGGCACCAGGATGTCGTTGACCGTCACCTTGTCCAGCGCCTGAAGGCTGCCGAGCAGGTCGCTCCTGTGCTGGGCATGTTCCTCGTCCGGCGCACCGGAGGCGCCGGGGGTGTCGTGGCGATTGTCATGCTGGGTGACGGCCGTGACCTTGCCCGCGAAGGGGCGCAGCAACAGGCGTGCAACGCCATCGAGCAGCCATGCCAGTGGCTGCAGCAACATGAGCGGCACCTTGAGCAGGCTCTCGCCCAGGCCCAGCAGGGCGTCGGGGTAGCGTCGGGCCAGCTGGCGGGGCAGGTAGTCGGTGAGCACCAGCACGGCCAGTGCCGCTGCCGCGCAGGCCAGCCAGAAGCCGCGCTCGCCGGCATGGGCAAAGCCCAGCAGCGAGGCCAGGGCGAACACCAGCAGCTTGCCCAGGGTGGCGCCCAGCATCAGTGCACGTTCGCTTCTGGGGCCATTGCGGCGGGTGCCGCCCTGTTGCTGCTGGGCGGCATCCACTGCGCTGAACAGCGCCGACCACACCAGGGTCAGTGCCAGTACCGCGACCTGTGGGCCTAACGGCAGAGTGTTCATAGGTCGCCTGTCAGATATGCAGAATGAATTCGCGTACCAGCTTGCTGCCGAAATACGCCAGCATCAGCAGGCAGAAACCGGCCAGGGTCCAGCGGATCGCCTTGTGACCGCGCCAGCCCAGGCGGGTGCGGCCCCACAGCAGGACGCCGAAGACGATCCAGGCCACGCAGGCGAGCAGGGTCTTGTGCACCAGGTGCTGGGCGAACAGGTTGTCCAGGAACAGCCAGCCGGAGATCAGCGACAGCGACAGCAGCGCCCAGCCGGCCCACAGGAAGCCGAACAGCAGGCTCTCCATGGTCTGCAACGGCGGGAAGTTGCGGATCAGGCCCGAGGGGTGCTTGTGCTTGAGCTGGTAATCCTGCACCAGCAGCAGCAAGGCCTGGAACACCGCGATGGTGAACAGCCCGTAGGCCAGGATCGACAGCAGGATATGCGCCAGGATGCCGGGCTCCTCGTTGACCAGCGGCACCGTGCCCGAGGGCGCGAACTGCGCCATCAGCGCGGTCAGCAGGCCCAGCGGGAACAGCAGCAGCAACAGGTTCTCCACCGGGATGCGCAGGGTGGCGACCAGGGTCAGGGCAATCACCGCGGTGGCGATCAGGCTGGCGGCGCTGAAGAAGTCCAGGCTCAGGCCCAGCGGCGTGAGCAGCTGCCAGCACAACGCGGTGCCCTGAGCGACCACGGCGAAGGCGCCGAGCATTCCGAGCAGCCGCTTGTCGGCCTTGGTGCCTCGGGCCAGGCGGGTGCCTTGATAGAAAATCGCGGCGGCGTACAGGCAGGCGGCGATCAGATTGGGTAGCAAGCTGGGTGACAAGGGGAGCATAAGTCCTGTTAGGCAAGCCCGAAAGGCCCTGAGTTTGGCATACAACGCGCCTGCCAAGGAAGACTGGTGGCCGACGCCATGGTGTGCGCGTGCGCGAGTCTTCGCTATAATCGCCGGCCTGCCCTTGCCCAAGGCTGGCCGAATGCGCCAGGGGCAGCTGATAAACCTCGGTTCTACAGAGCCTGAAAGGATCCCCATGTTTGAAAACCTGACCGACCGTCTGTCACAGACGCTGCGCCATGTCACCGGTAAAGCCAAGCTCACCGAGGACAATATTAAAGACACCCTGCGCGAAGTGCGCATGGCGTTGCTCGAGGCCGACGTCGCCCTGCCGGTGGTCAAGGATTTCGTCAACAAGGTCAAGGAGCGCGCGGTCGGCACCGAGGTGTCGCGCAGCCTGACGCCTGGCCAGGCGTTCGTGAAGATCGTCCAGGCCGAACTCGAAGAGCTGATGGGCGCGGCCAACGAAGACCTCGCGCTCAACAGCGCGCCGCCTGCCGTTGTGCTGATGGCCGGCCTGCAGGGTGCGGGCAAGACCACCACCGCCGGCAAGCTGGCGCGCTTTCTCAAGGAGCGCAAGAAGAAGAGCGTGATGGTGGTGTCGGCCGACGTGTACCGTCCGGCGGCCATCAAGCAGCTCGAAACCCTGGCCAACGACATCGGCGTGACCTTCTTCCCGTCGGACATCACCCAGAAGCCGGTGGCCATCGCCGAGGCGGCGATTCGCGAAGCCAAGCTCAAGTTCATCGACGTGGTCATCGTCGACACCGCCGGGCGTCTGCACATCGATGCCGAGATGATGGGCGAGATCAAGCAGCTGCACGCTGCGGTCAAACCGATCGAGACCCTGTTCGTGGTCGATGCCATGACCGGCCAGGACGCCGCCAACACCGCCAAGGCGTTTGGCGAGGCGCTGCCGCTGACCGGCGTGATCCTGACCAAGGTCGACGGTGATGCCCGTGGCGGTGCCGCGCTGTCGGTACGCGCGATCACCGGCAAGCCGATCAAGTTCATCGGCATGGGCGAGAAGAGCGAAGCGCTCGAACCGTTCCACCCGGACCGCATTGCCTCGCGGATCCTGGGCATGGGCGACGTGCTCAGCCTGATCGAGCAGGCCGAGCAGACCCTGGACAAGGAAAAGGCCGACAAGCTGGCCAAGAAGCTGAAGAAGGGCAAGGGCTTCGATCTCGAGGACTTCCGCGACCAGCTGCAGCAGATGAAGAACATGGGCGGCCTGAGCGGCCTGATGGACAAGATGCCGAGCATCGGCGGCGTCAACCTGTCGCAGATGGGCAATGCCCAGGGCGCGGCAGAGAAGCAGTTCAAGCAGATGGAGGCGATCATCAACTCCATGACCCCGGCCGAGCGCCGCGACCCCGAGCTGATCAGCGGTTCGCGCAAGCGCCGCATCGCCATGGGCTCGGGCACCCAGGTGCAGGACATCGGCCGCTTGATCAAGCAGCACAAGCAGATGCAGAAGATGATGAAGAAGTTTTCCACCAAGGGCGGCATGTCGAAGATGATGCGCGGCCTTGGCGGCATGCTGCCTGGCGGCGGCATGCCCAAGCTGTAACCACATTCAGGCCGGTGCCTCCCGTGGGGCACCGACCGGAACCCCGCCGCTGGCGGGACCCGTGCCGCCTTCTATATACAGAAGCGGCTCATTCGCAGATCAGCACGGCGGCTTGTCGCTCGCCGTTAAAAGGCATTTGCAAAAGTCCGTGTATTCCTTGAGAATATGCGGCCTTTCGGGCACCCGTGTGCCCGCTGTGCATTATGATTTGCAGCACCGACTACAGGAACGATGTTCTATGCTAACCATCCGTCTTGCCCGTGGCGGCTCCAAAAAGCGCCCATTCTACACCCTGACCGTGACCGACTCGCGTAACCCGGTTACCGGTTCGCACATCGAGCAGGTTGGTTTCTTCAACCCTATCGCTCGTGGCCAGGAAGTTCGCCTGTCCGTTAAGCAGGATCGCGTTGCTCACTGGCTGAGCGTTGGCGCACAGCCATCCGAGCGCGTTGCAAAACTGCTGAAAGATGCTGCTAAGGCTGCTGCCTGAATAGTATGAGCGCGACGCCAGAAAAAGCTGATGACCTGATCGTTGTTGGCAAGATTTTTTCGGTTCACGGCGTTCGCGGCGAGGTGAAGGTCTTTTCCTTTACCGATCCGATTGAAAACCTGTTGGATTACCGCAACTGGACGCTCCGGCGCGAAGGTGTGGTCAAGCAGGTCGAGCTGGTCAGCGGCCGATCCACTCAAAAGGATCTGGTTGCCAAGCTCAAAGGCCTCGACGATCGCGATGAAGCCCGTCTTCTGAGCGGTTACGAGATTTGCATCTCGCGTAGCCTTTTGCCCGACCTGACCGAAGACGAGTACTACTGGTACCAGTTGGTAGGTCTGAAAGTCATCAACCAGGACGAACAGCTGTTCGGCACGGTTGATCACCTGTTGGAGACCGGCGCGAACGATGTAATGGTGGTCAAGCCCTGCGTGGGCAGCCTGGATGATCGTGAACGCCTGTTGCCCTATACCGGGCAGTGCGTGTTGAGGGTCGACCTGGCTGCAGGCGAAATGAGGGTGGAATGGGACGCGGACTTCTAGACGATGGCGAGCCTTCGTGTCGAAGTCATTACGTTGTTCCCCGAGATGTTCTCGGCCATCAGTGAGTACGGCATTACCAGCCGCGCGGTGAAGCAGGGGTTGTTGCAACTGACCTGCCACAATCCGCGGGACTACACCACAGATCGCCACCACACCGTGGATGATCGGCCGTTTGGCGGTGGTCCGGGCATGGTGATGAAGATCAAGCCCCTGGAAGATGCGCTGGTTCAGGCCAGGCAGCAGGCAGGGGAAGCGGCGAAGGTGATCTACCTGTCGCCACAAGGCCGTCAGCTGAATCAGTCGGCGGTACGCGAACTGGCGAATGCAGAGTCGTTGATTCTCATCGCAGGTCGTTATGAAGGCATTGACGAGCGGTTCATTCAGGCTCATGTCGATGAAGAGTGGTCGATTGGCGACTATGTACTGTCTGGCGGCGAGCTGCCGGCGATGGTCCTGATCGATGCGGTTACGCGGCTGCTGCCCGGAGCTTTAGGGCATGCGGACTCGGCGGAGGAAGACTCCTTCACCGATGGTCTGCTCGATTGCCCGCACTACACCCGACCGGAGGTGTATGCGGATCAGCGTGTTCCCGACGTGTTGCTCAGTGGCAACCATGCACACATCCGGCGCTGGCGTTTACAGCAGTCCCTTGGGCGGACCTATGAACGACGCGTCGATCTTCTGGAAAGTCGCTCACTTTCTGGAGAAGAGAAGAAGCTGCTCGAGGAGTATCTCCGAGAGCGGGACGATAGTTAACGTATCGATGGTGGGTCTGACGACCTATCTTAGGAGCACAGCATGACCAACAAAATCATTCTGCAACTCGAAGCCGAGCAGATGACCAAAGAGATCCCGACCTTTGCCCCAGGCGACACTGTTGTCGTTCAGGTGAAAGTGAAGGAAGGCGACCGTTCGCGTCTGCAGGCGTTCGAAGGTGTTGTTATCGCCAAGCGTAACCGTGGTGTGAACAGTGCTTTCACTGTTCGTAAAATCTCCAACGGTGTTGGCGTAGAGCGTACTTTCCAGACCTACAGCCCGCAGATCGACAGCCTGGCCGTGAAACGTCGTGGTGACGTGCGTAAAGCCAAGCTGTACTACCTGCGCGACCTGTCCGGCAAAGCCGCTCGCATCAAGGAAAAACTGGCCTGAGGCTAGTTTGACCGGCGGGCACGGGACCGCCATGCGAAAAGAAAGCAGCCTTCGGGCTGCTTTTTTGTTGTCCGTCATTCGTGTTTCAGAGATGTCATGAACAGTAGAGAGCAAGAGATCCAGCGCCGTACCCAGTTGTCGGTGACCCGCGTGACCAAGGCGGTGTTCCCCTCGACCACCAACCATCACAACACCCTGTTCGGCGGCACCGCGCTGGCGTGGATGGACGAGGTGTCGTTCATTGCCGCCACGCGCTTCTGCCGCTTGCCGCTGGTGACGGTGTCGACCGACCGCATCGACTTCAAGCACCCGATTGCCGCCGGCTCGATCGTGGAACTGGTGGGGACTGTGGTGAAGGTGGGTACCACCAGCCTGAAGGTCGAGGTGGAGGTGTTTGTCGAAAGCATGAGCTGCGACAGTCGCGAGAAGGCGATTCACGGGTTGTTCAGCTTCGTCGCCATCGACGAAGACAAGCGGCCGGTGCCGGTGTTGCCCGGCTTCTGAACGGCCAACAAGCCCGCGCGATCAACCTGCCTGCGGCTGGACCAGCGCCACCAGCGTCCACCCAGGCCCCGGTTTCAACGCCGTATCCGGCCCTACCACATACACCCAGCCACTGGCATCGCGGGCAAACAGCAAGGTCGCGCGATCGCCATGCAACGCCTGGTAGTCCGCCCAGCCAAACGCCTCGGTCAGGTGTGTGGTGTACAGCTCGGCGCCCTGGTTGAACAGGTTGGCCAGTTGCACATAGGTCAACGCCTGGCTGCCAAACAGGCGCCCGCGATGTTCGTCACTGGCGCGGTGCTTGTCGCTGCGCTGGCGCTCCAGCCCGCTGGCCAGCACGAACAGACGCTGATGCCCGAAATCATGTCGAAAGCGCGTGCATGCCAGGGTGTTGAGCTCGCCCGCCGGCGACAGCCCCAGCAGGTGCCCCAGGCCTACAAGGTCCAGGTGCGCATCGGCATGCTGCGAGGCCGGGTGACCGAAATAGGTCGGCAACCCCTCCATGCGCGCCGCGCGGATGTTCTCCCAGCTCGAATCGGCCAGCAGCACCCGGCTGCCCAGTTGTTGCAAGGCCGTGCCCAGGGCCCTGGCTGGTGCGTTGGCGCCCACGATCAGAAACCCGCTGGGGGCAGGCTCGGCCACCTTGAGCAGGCGCGCCAGCGGCCGCGCCGTGGCGCTTTGCAGCACCACCGTACCGATGATCACCGCGAACGTCAGTGGCACCAGCAGCAAGGCCCCCGCGTGCCCGGCCTCGTCCAGGCGTATCGCGAAAATCGCCGACACTGCCGCGGCCACGATGCCGCGCGGGGCGATCCAGGCCAGCAGCGCACGCTCGCGCCAGTTGAGCTGCGAGCCCCAGGTCGACAGCGCCACGTTCAGCGGCCGCGCAATCAGCTGGATCACCAGCAGCAGGGCCAGCACCGCAGGGCCCAGGCCGAGCAGGGCATTCAAGTCCAGGCGCGCCGCCAGCAGAATGAACAGGCCGGAGATCAGCAGCACGCTGAGGTTCTCCTTGAAGTGCAGGATCTGGCGCACATCCACGCCCTTCATGTTGGCCAGCCACATGCCCATCAGGGTCACCGCCAGCAGCCCCGACTCGTGCATCACCTGGTTGGAGGCGATGAAGATCCCCAGCACCGCTGCCAGCGAGGCCAGGTTGTGCAGGTACTCGGGCAGCCATTGATGGCGGATCACCTGGCCCAGCAGCCAGCCACCGGCCACGCCGAAGGCGCTGCCGCACAGGATCACCCCGGCGAACGTCAGCAGGCTCTGGCTCAGGCCGTCGCCAGCGGCGCTGGCAATGATGAAGCTGTACACCACCACCGCCAGCAGGGCGCCGATCGGGTCGATGACGATGCCTTCCCAGCGCAGGATGTTGGCCACCGCCGCCTTGGGCCGTACCACCCGCAGCATCGGCACGATCACGGTCGGCCCGGTGACCAGGGTCAGGGTGCCGAACAGGATCGCCAGCAGCCAGTCGAACCCCAGCAGCCAGTGGGTGGCCGCGCTGATCACCACCCAGGTGGACAGCGCGCCGAGGGTCACCATGCGCCGCACCACCGTGCCGATCTCGCGCCATTGCGACAGGTGCAGGGTCAGGCTGCCCTCGAACAGGATCAGCGCCACCGCCAGCGACACCAGCGGCATCAGCAGCGGGCCGAACAGTTCCTGCGGGTCGAGCCAACCCAGGATCGGCCCGGCCATTATGCCGCTGAGCAGCAGGAACAGGATCGCCGGCAGCTTCAGCCGCCAGGCCAGCCACTGGCAGCCCAGGGCCGCGACACCGATCCCGCCGAATGCCAGCAATATCTCTTGTTCGTTCATTCGGGCTCCCTATGCCGGCGGTGTTATGGAAGACTAGCGGTATTTTTACGGCCTACCACCGAGTCTTCATGCCCGCCATCGACCACCCGCTGATCGACCAGTTCCTCGACGCCCTGTGGCTGGAGAAGGGGCTTTCCGACAACACCCGAGCGTCCTACCGCAGCGACCTGGCCCTGTTCAACGGCTGGCTTCAGGAACGTGGCATGGTGTTGCCCGATGCTGGTCGCGAGCTGATCCTGGACCACTTGGCATGGCGCCTCGACCAGGGCTACAAGCCCCGTTCCACGGCGCGGTTCCTGTCGGGCGCGCGTGGCTTCTACCGCTACCTGCTGCGCGAGAAGCTGATCGCCCTCGACCCGACCCTGCAGGTCGACATGCCGCAACTGGGCAAGCCGTTGCCCAAGTCGCTGTCCGAGGCCGATGTGGAGGCCCTGTTGAAGGCTCCCGACCTTGGCGAGGCCATCGGCCAGCGCGACCGCGCCATGCTCGAGGTGCTGTATGCCTGCGGGCTGCGCGTCACCGAGCTGGTGAGCCTGACCCTCGATCAGGTCAACCTGCGCCAGGGCGTGCTGCGGGTGATGGGCAAGGGCAGCAAGGAGCGCCTGGTGCCGATGGGGGAGGAGGCGGTGGTGTGGGTAGAACGTTACCTGCGCGACGGCCGCGTCGAACTGCTCAACGGCCGCTCCAGCGATGTCCTGTTCCCCAGCCAGCGTGGCGAGCAGATGACCCGCCAGACCTTCTGGCACCGCATCAAGCACCAGGCCCAGGTGGCCGGGATCGGCAAGGCGCTGTCGCCGCACACCCTGCGCCATGCCTTCGCCACCCACCTGCTCAACCACGGCGCCGACCTGCGCGTGGTGCAGATGCTGCTGGGCCACAGCGACCTGTCGACCACCCAGATCTACACCCATGTGGCCCGCGCCCGCCTGCAGGAACTGCATGCCCGTCATCACCCGCGCGGCTGAGCGCTGATCGCACATTGCATGCGTCGCCAGCAGTCAATGCAGGGCGGCGAATGTGGTACGCTTTCGCGGTTTACACCCGGGCCCTGGATCGCGGCCGTTTTTCGGTACGTCTGTTCCGCTTTCGGCCCCCTGTCCGCCTTCAGGAGTTTTCATGCGCGTGACCCAGATTTTAGCCGCCGCCGCCCTGGCGCTGGCCAGTTCCTTCGCCGTGGCTGCGGCCAACGATGCCGAGCAGGCGATTCGCAAGTCGCTGCAGTCGCTGGAGTCGGAAATACCGGTCGACAGCATCGCTGCCAGCCCGGTCAACGGCCTGTACGAGGTCAAGCTCAAGGGCGGCCGTGTGCTGTACGCCAGCGCCGACGGCCAGTTCCTGGTACAGGGCTATCTGTTCCAGATCCAGGACGGCAAGCCGGTCAACCTGACCGAAAAGGCCGAGCGCGTGGCCATCGCCAAGACCATCAATGCGATTCCGGCTTCCGAAATGGTGGTTTACCCTGCCAAGGGCGAAACCAAGTCGCACATCACCGTGTTCACCGACACCACCTGCCCGTACTGCCACAAGCTGCATGCCGAAGTGCCCGAGCTGAACAAGCGCGGCATCGAGGTGCGCTACGTGGCCTTCCCGCGTCAGGGCCTGGGCTCGTCGGGTGACCAGCAGCTGCAGGCGGTATGGTGTTCCACCGACCGCAAGGCGGCCATGGACAAGATGGTCGACGGCAAGGAAATCAAGGCCGCCAAGTGCGAGAACCCGGTCAGCAAGCAGTTCCAGATGGGGCAGTCGATCGGCGTCAATGGCACGCCGGCCATCGTGCTCGAGGACGGTCAGGTGATCCCGGGTTATCAGCCGGCCCCGCAAGTGGCCAAGCTGGCATTGACCGCAAGCAAGTAATTCAATCAGTGAGCCGTCACCATGGGGAGACGGCTGTTTTTTCGACCGGCGCATGGCCGGTCGTTCAATGGGGAGTTCACAGTGAAACCGGTCAAAGTAGGCATCTGTGGGTTGGGGACCGTCGGTGGCGGTACCTTCAATGTACTTCAGCGTAACGCCGAGGAGATTGCCCGCCGCGCCGGGCGTGGAATCGAAGTGGCACAAATCGCCATGCGTACGCCAAACCCGAACTGCCAGATTACCGGTACCCCCATTACCGCTGATGTGTTCGAGGTCGCGAGCAACCCCGAGATCGATATCGTCATTGAACTGATTGGCGGCTACACCATTGCCCGCGAGCTGGTGCTCAAGGCCATCGAGAACGGCAAGCACGTGGTCACCGCCAACAAGGCGCTGATTGCCGTGCACGGCAACGAAATCTTCGCCAGGGCGCGCGAGAAGGGCGTCATCGTCGCCTTCGAAGCGGCCGTGGCCGGCGGCATCCCGGTGATCAAGGCGATCCGCGAAGGCCTGTCGGCCAACCGCATCAACTGGGTGGCCGGTATCATCAATGGCACCGGCAACTTCATCCTCACCGAAATGCGCGAGAAGGGCCGCACCTTCCCCGACGTGCTGGCCGAAGCCCAGGCGCTGGGCTATGCCGAGGCCGACCCGACGTTCGACGTCGAGGGCATCGACGCCGCGCACAAGCTCACCATCCTGGCGTCCATCGCTTTCGGTATCCCGCTGCAGTTCGACAAGGCCTACACCGAAGGCATCACCCAGCTGACCACGGCCGACGTGAACTACGCCGAAGCGCTGGGCTACCGCATCAAGCACCTGGGCGTGGCCCGCAGCACGGCCAATGGCATCGAACTGCGCGTGCACCCGACGCTGATTCCGGCCGACCGCCTGATCGCCAATGTCAACGGCGTGATGAACGCGGTGATGGTCAACGGTGACGCCGCAGGCTCCACCCTGTTCTACGGCGCCGGCGCCGGCATGGAACCGACCGCCTCGTCGGTGATCGCCGACCTGGTCGACGTGGTCCGTGCCATGACCAGCGACCCGGAAAACCGCGTGCCGCACCTGGCCTTCCAGCCCGACTCGCTGTCGGCTCACCCGATCCTGCCGATCGAAGCCTGCGAGAGCGCCTACTACCTGCGCATCCAGGCCAAGGATCGTCCGGGCGTGCTGGCCCAGGTGGCGAGCATCCTGTCCGAGCGCGGCATCAATATCGAGTCGATCATGCAGAAGGAAGTCGAGGAGCACGATGGCCTGGTGCCGATGATCCTGCTCACCCACAGCGTGCTCGAGCAGCGCATGGACGACGCGATCACCGCCCTGGAAGCCCTGCAGGATGTGGTTGGCAGCGTTGTGCGCATCCGCGTCGAACAACTGAACTGAGCCGTCTTTGAGTTAGAGGAATAGGTCATGCGTTACATCAGTACCCGCGGCAAGGCACCGGCCCTGAATTTTGAAGATGTCCTGCTGGCCGGCCTGGCCAGCGATGGCGGCCTGTACGTGCCGGAAAACCTGCCGCGCTTCACCCAGGAAGAAATCGCCTCGTGGGCCGGCCTGCCGTACCACGAGCTGGCCTTCCGGGTGATGCGCCCGTTCGTCACCGGCTCCATTGCCGATGCCGACTTCAAGAAGATCCTCGAAGAAACCTACGGCGAGTTCGCCCACGCCGCGGTTGCCCCGCTGCGTCAGCTGAACAGCAACGAGTGGGTGCTGGAGCTGTTCCACGGCCCGACCCTGGCGTTCAAGGACTTCGCCCTGCAACTGCTCGGCCGCCTGCTCGATCACGTGCTGGCCAAGCGCGGCGAGCGCGTGGTGATCATCGGTGCCACCAGCGGTGACACCGGTTCGGCTGCCATCGAAGGCTGCCGGCGTTGTGACAACGTCGACATCTTCATCCTGCACCCGCACCAGCGTGTGTCGGAAGTTCAGCGCCGCCAGATGACCACCATCTTCGGCGAGAACATCCACAACATCGCCATCGAAGGCAACTTCGACGACTGCCAGGAGATGGTCAAGGCCAGCTTCGCCGACCAGGGCTTCCTCAAGGGCACCCGCCTGGTGGCCGTGAACTCGATCAACTGGGCGCGGATCATGGCCCAGATCGTGTACTACTTCCACGCCGCCCTGCAGTTGGGTGGCCCGGCGCGTTCGGTGGCGTTCTCGGTGCCTACCGGCAACTTCGGCGACATCTTCGCCGGTTACCTGGCGCGCAACATGGGCCTGCCGATCAGCCAGCTGATCGTGGCAACCAACCGCAACGACATCCTGCACCGATTCATGAGCGGCAACCAGTACGTCAAGGAAACCCTGCACGCCACCCTGTCGCCGTCGATGGACATCATGGTGTCGTCGAACTTCGAGCGCCTGCTGTTCGACCTGCACGGTCGCAATGGCGCCGAGATTGCCGGCCTGATGGACACCTTCAAGCAGGGTGGCGGCTTCAGCGTCGAGCAAGACCGCTGGACCGAGGCGCGCAAGCTGTTCGATTCGCTGGCGGTGGATGATGCGCAAACCTGCGAGACCATCGCCGACGTGTTCGCGCAAACCGGCGAAGTGCTCGACCCGCACACCGCGATTGGCGTCAAGGCCGGCCGCGAGTGCCGTCGCAGCCTGGACACGCCGATGGTGGTGCTGGGTACCGCGCACCCGGTCAAGTTCCCCGAGGCGGTGGAGAAGGCGGGCGTGGGCAAGGCCCTGGAGCTGCCGGCGCACCTGACCGACCTGTTCTCCCGCGAGGAGAAATGCACGGTACTGCCCAACGACCTGAAAGCGGTGCAGGCCTTCGTCAGCCAGCACGGCAACCGTGGCAAGCCGCTCTGACGGCAGCGGTATGCAGCGTTGAACCAGGCCCCGGTGCGCAAGCCCCGGGGCTTTTTGTTGCGCGGCCCGCCATGCCACGGCAGGAACCTGGCTTGCTGGCGAACCGACGCGACGCGTCGATACCGTGGCGACACGAGGACGTTGCCGCCCCCTGGTTTCGGATTTTTCCTATGGGACGCCCGCGCGGGCTTTCCTAGAGTGGGCGCCCGTCCAATCCGGAGTCGCCCATGCGCTCACTCAAGGTTCTGCTTCTGGAGCCCCATGCCTATCGGCTGATGAACCTGCACCAGATGCTCAATGGCATGGGCATCTACGACGTGCGCGTGGCTGAAACGACCCTCCAGGCGCACGGTGTGCTCGAACGACGGGGGCCGGTGGATATCGTCATCTGTGACCCGCTGTCGCCCGAGCACGATGGCATGGGCTTCATCGAGCACCTGGCGCTGCACGGCCTCGCCAGTGCCCTGATTGTCCTCAGTGGCGCCAGGCGCAGCGTGCTCCAGGGGGTTGTCGAACTGATCGAGCTGTCGGGCCTGCGGGTGCTGGGCAGCACCCCCGCGCCAGCCAGCCCCAGCCAGTTGCACCCGTTGCTGCTGCAACACCCGGAGGCCGGGCCCGTGGCATGAATCTGTCATGTGCACCGGGCATGCTCGATGAACGTGCAGCGCGCCGCGGCAGAACTTTCAGCCTGTGCCGAGGGTCAGTGAAAGACCCCCTTCAACAACAACGTGAACGGTGAATGGATGGACAATATCAGCTTGTTGCTAAGTGAAGCATTGACGCCCTATCAGGTCACGCTGACCTCCCGGCATGCCAGTGCCGACTTCGACCTGCAGCTGGTCGACCCTGCCGGCGACACCGTGCTGCAGCGCAGTGTCAAGGCCAGCCAGCTGCATGACCAGCGCCTGCTCATCGACCTGGTGGACGGTATCCAACGTGACCTGCGCATCCACGAAGGACGCCTGCAACCCTGCGTGATCGCAGCCCTCAAACATGCCCGCCAGGGCCGCGCGCAAATCGTTGCGGCGTGACGGGAACCTTTGTCCAGACAGGTACTCAGACAGCTTAAGGACAGTTGAACGGCATTTTGCTCCGATGCCGCCAGGCTGTTCGTGCGAGGCTCCAAGCAGCCCTCGTTTAACCCCGACGGCCTCCCCACCGCTCGGGGTTTCTTTTTGCCTGGGTAAAAGCGCGTGCCGGGGTCAGTGCTGGCTCAGCAGCTCGCGCGCCGCATCGAGGTAGGTCTTGCGCTGGTCGGGCTCTAGCCATTGTGCATACAGCGGTGCCAGGGTCTGCAGGCGCAGGTTGCGCAGCAACTGGTCGAGGTGGCTGATGGCCTCGCGGCCCAGCGGGGTGTCGGAGCAACCCACGTAGGTCAGCTGGTAGCGCGCCACGCCCTTGATCGGGAAGTACGTCAGGGCCTGGGGCTGCGGCTGCTTTTCGTTCATGTAGCGCACTTCCGGCCAGTAGGCCAGCAGCAGGTTCAGGCGCCCCAGCTGCTGCATCTGCAGCAGGCTGCCCACCGCATCGTTGCCGTAATGGCGGCTGATGGTGGCGGGCGGGGCGTTGGCCAGTATCGCGTCCACGGCGGGGCTGTAGCTGCGCTGGCCGACGACACCGAGCTTGTGCGTGTTGCTTGCCAGCAGGGCGTCCAGGTCGATTTCGCCATCGTGCAGGTACGGCGCAAGGCTTGCCTGGTCACTCTGGCGGGCAATCACCATGTTGCTCTGCGCAGCCAGCGCCGGTATCGAGAACTTCACGAAGCGCTCGCGCTCCGGGGTTCGCAGCAGCGTGGGGTCGCAGGTGAAGGAGGGTTCCTGGAGCATCTGCATGCCGCGCGCGCGGTTGACCCGCACGATGCTGTGCTGGTACTCGGGCATCTGCGCGATGAGCAGCGGCAGCAGCTGGTCCATGGCGCCCTGGCCGGTTTTGGGGCCCTCGAACACGGTCAGCGGCGGCAGGTCGCGCAACAGCCAGGTGAGGGTTTCCTTGGCCCAGCTCGAGGCAGGCAGCAGGCTCAGCAGCACAGCCAGCAGTGCGCCGTGCAGGTTGCAGCACATGGCGCGACTCAGACCGCGCCCTGTTCGCGAAGATGGGCGATCTGCGCCGCGTCATAGCCCAGCTCGCCCAGCAACTGCGCGGTGTGCTCGCCCAGCGCCGGCCCCACCCATTCGCTGGAGCCTGGGGTGTCCGACAGCTTGGGCACGATGCCCGGCATCTTGAACGGCTTGCCGTCGGGCAGCCTGGCCTGGAGGAACATCTCGCGGGCGAGAAACTGTGGGTCGCTGAACATGTCCTCGGCCGAATAGATGCGGCTGGCCGGCACCTGGGCCTGGTTGAGCACCTGCATCAGGGTGTCCAGCGGCACGCTGCGGGCCCAGCGGTCGATCACCGCATACAGCTCGTCGCGGCGCAGGTCGCGCCCGTCATTGCTGGCCAGCGCCGGGTCGGCGGCCAGGTCGTCGCGCCCGATGGCCTGCATGAAGCGTTTGAAGATCGCATCGCCATTGGCGCCGATCTGCACATGCTTGCCATCGGCGCTGGTATGGATGGAGGAGGGGGTGATGCCCGGCATGATGTTGCCGGTGCGCTCGCGGATGAAGCCGAACACGTCGAACTCCGGCACCATGCTCTCCATCATCGCGAAGATGGCCTCGTACAGGGCCACGTCGACCACCTGGCCCTGGCCCCCGTTGACCTCGCGATGACGCAGCGCCATCAGTGCGCCGATCACGCCCCACAGCGCGGCAATCGAGTCGCCGATGGAAATGCCGGTGCGTACCGGCGGGCGGTCCTCGAAACCTGTGATGTAGCGCAGCCCGCCCATCGACTCGCCGACCGCGCCGAAGCCGGGCTGGTCTTTCATCGGCCCGGTCTGGCCGAAGCCGGACAGGCGTACCATCACCAGCTTCGGGTTCAGCGCGTGCAGTACCTCCCAGCCCAGGCCGAGCTTTTCCAGCACGCCGGGGCGGAAGTTCTCGATCAGGATGTCGGCCTCGCCCAGCAGCTGCTTGAGAATGGCCAGGCCTTCGGGGTGCTTGAGGTTGAGCGTGAGCGACTGCTTGTTGCGCGCCTGCACGAACCACCACAGCGAGGTGCCCTCGTACAGCTTGCGCCATTTGCGCAGCGGGTCGCCGCCATCGGGCGATTCGACCTTGACCACCTGGGCGCCGAATTCGGCGCAGATGCGCGAGGCGAAGGGGCCGGCGATCAGGGTGCCGAGTTCGATGACTTTGAGGCCGGCAAGCGGTTTGGTGGGCAACGACATGGGGCTTCCGTGGCAGCAGGGCAGAGCGCTAGTTTTTATCACAGGGCGGCAGCGGCAGATACTGCTGTTGGCCGCAGATTGTACGGTTCGGTTCGTTGATTGCCAGCGCATCGGTTAGACTGGGCGACTTTTCCTGTTACCAGAAGCCCGTCCATGGCCCAGCCGTCCACCACCTACAAGTTTGAACTGAACCTCACCGATCTCGACCGCGGCGTGTACGAAAGCGTCAAGCAGACCATCGCCCGCCACCCTTCGGAAACCGAAGAGCGCATGGCCGTGCGCCTGCTGGCCTATGCCCTCTGGTACAACGAGCAGCTGTCGTTCGGTCGCGGCCTGTCGGACGTCGACGAGCCGGCGCTGTGGGAAAAAAGCCTGGATGACCGGGTGCTGCACTGGATCGAAGTCGGCCAGCCCGATGCCGACCGCCTGACCTGGTGCTCGCGCCGCACCGAGCGCACCAGCCTGCTGGCCTACGGCAGCCTGCGGGTATGGGAAACCAAGGTGATCCCGGCGGTCAAGAACCTGAAGAACCTCAACATCGCCGCCGTGCCGCAAGAGGTGCTGGAAGTCCTGGCCAAGGACATGCCACGCGCCATCAAGTGGGATGTGATGATCAGCGAAGGCACGGTGTTCGTCACCGACGACCGCGGCCAGCACGAAGTCCAGCTGCAATGGCTGCTGGGCGAGCGCGGCTGATCCGCCCGCCGACCTTTTTCAAACCAGAGAAGCCTTGATCACTCCATGCGTATCGAACCGCGTTCACTGCCGTCCACCCTGCCGTTTCTTGGCGACCTGCCGCCCCTGCTGACCCGCCTGTACGCCGCCCGTGGCGTACAGAGCGCCGTCGAGCTGGACAAGAGCCTGGCACGCCTGCTGCCCTATCAGCAGCTCAAGGGTATCGACGCGGCGGTAGACCTGCTGGTGGAGGCACTGGACCAGCGCCAGCGCATCCTGATCGTCGGCGACTTCGACGCCGACGGTGCCACGGCCAGCACCGTGGGCGTGCTGGGCCTGCGCCTGCTGGGCGCCGCGCACGTCGACTACCTGGTGCCCAACCGTTTCGAATACGGTTACGGGCTGACCCCGGAAATCGTCGAGGTGGCACTGCAGCGCACGCCGCAGCTGCTGATCACCGTGGACAACGGCATCTCCAGCGTCGAAGGCGTGGCGGCGGCCAAGGCGGCCGGCCTGAAGGTGCTGGTCACCGACCACCACTTGCCGGGCCATGCGCTGCCGGCGGCCGATGCCATCGTCAACCCCAACCAGCCGGGCTGCGAGTTTCCGAGCAAGGCACTGGCCGGGGTCGGGGTGATCTTCTACGTATTGATGGCGCTGCGTGCGCGCCTGCGCAGCCTGGGCCGCTACGACGACCGCCCGCAGCCGAACATCGGCGAGCTGCTCGACCTGGTGGCGCTGGGCAGCGTGGCCGACGTGGTACCGCTGGACGCCAACAACCGCATCCTCGTGCACCAGGGCCTGGAGCGCATCCGTGCCGGTCGTGCGCGCCCGGGGCTCAAGGCGATTCTCGAGGTGGCCCGGCGCGAAGCGGCGCGCATCACCTCCACCGACCTGGGCTTCATCCTGGGCCCGCGGCTCAATGCTGCCGGGCGCCTGGACGACATGAGCCTGGGCATCGAATGCCTGCTCAGCGACGACCCGACCCTGGCCCGCGAGATGGCGGTGCAGCTGGACGAACTGAACCAGGACCGCAAGTCCATCGAGCAGGGCATGCAGCGCGAGGCGCTGGCCCAGCTCAAGGACCTGCCGCTGGAGTCGATGCCGTTCGGCCTGTGCCTGTACGAGGCTGACTGGCACCAGGGCGTGATCGGCATTCTGGCCTCGCGCCTGAAAGAACGTTATCACCGCCCGACCATCGCCTTTGCCGATGCCGGCGAAGGCATGCTCAAGGGCTCTGCGCGCTCGGTGCCGGGCTTTCACATTCGCGATGCGCTGGACGCCGTGGCGGCGGCCAACCCGGAGCTGATCAGCAAGTTCGGCGGGCACGCCATGGCGGCGGGGCTGTCGCTGCCGGCCGAGAACTTCCCGGCGTTCGCCCAGGCGTTCGATGAAGAAGTCCGCCGCCAGTTGCAGGAGGACGACCTCACCGGCCGGCTGCTGTCCGACGGCAGCCTGGCGGTCGAGGAGTTCCACCTGGAGCTGGCCCGCGCCCTGCGCAACGCCGGGCCGTGGGGGCAGCATTTTCCCGAGCCGTTGTTTCATGGCGTGTTCCAGCTGGTGCAGCAGCGGGTGGTGGGCGAGCGTCACCTGAAGGTGGTGCTCAAGAGCGAATGCGGTTCGGTGACCCTCGACGGCATCGCCTTTGGCATCGACCGCGAGGTATGGCCCAACCCCACCGTGCGCTGGGTGGAGCTGGCCTACAAGCTGGACGTCAACGAGTTTCGCGGCAACGAGACGGTGCAGTTGATGATCGCCCACATCGAGCCGCGCTGAACCCCTGGGTGGGCAAACTGGTCTAGTCTCTCAGAGACCGGCACTGAGCCGCGGGGAAGCCAAGGCGCTCGGTCCGGTCCACCATTCGGAGACTGGAGAGGTGCCCCATGAGCCTGCTGCTTGAGCCCTATACCCTGCGTCAACTGACGCTGCCCAACCGCATTGCGGTCTCGCCGATGTGCCAGTATTCGAGCGTCGACGGCCTGGCCAACGACTGGCACCTGGTCCACCTGGGCAGCCGCGCGGTCGGCGGTGCCGGGTTGATCTTCACCGAAGCCACCGCCGTCACGGCCGAGGGCCGCATCACCGCCCAGGACCTGGGCCTGTGGTGCGACGAACAGATCGCCCCCCTGCAACGCATCACCCGCTTCATCACAGCCCAGGGCGTGGTGCCCGGCATCCAGCTGGCGCACGCCGGGCGCAAGGCCAGCACGCATCGGCCGTGGCTGGGCAAGCACGGCAGCGTCAAGCCCGAGGACGGTGGCTGGGTGCCGGTGGGGCCGTCGAAAATCGCTTTCGACCCGCAGCACACGGCGCCCACCGAATTGAGCGAAGGGCAGATCCACGAGGTGATCCAGGCCTTTGTCGAAGCCGCCCGACGTGCACTGGTGGCCGGCTTCAAGGTCGTGGAAGTGCATGCCGCCCATGGCTACCTGCTGCACCAGTTTCTCTCGCCATTGAGCAACCAGCGTCGCGACCAGTACGGCAGCTCGTTCGAGAACCGCATTCGCCTGACCTTGCAGGTGACCGAGGCGGTGCGCGAGGTGTGGCCGTCGGAGTTGCCGCTGTTCGTGCGGATATCGGCCACCGACTGGGTGGAGGATGGCTGGAACCCGGATGAAACCGTCGAGCTGGCCAAGCGCCTCAAGGCCCTGGGCGCCGACCTGATCGACGTGTCGTCGGGCGGCACCTCGATGAATGCCGAGATTCCCACCGGGCCTGGCTATCAGACACGCTTTGCCGAGCGGGTGCGCAAGGAATCGGGGATCGCCACCGGCACGGTGGGCATGATCACCGAGCCGGCCCAGGCCGAGCACATTCTGCGCACCGGCCAGGCCGACATCATCCTGCTGGCCCGCGAGCTGCTGCGCGACCCGTACTGGCCGCTGCATGCCGACGACGACCTGGGCGGGCAGAAGGCCATATGGCCGGCGCAGTACCAGCGTGCGACCCACCGCGACCAGCCGATCCACGAGTCCGACCTGCGCGACTGAAGGCTATGCCAAAAGGCCGCCGAGCGGCCCTCCTGCGCAGGTACCGCCTGCCTGCGCCGTTGGCCTCAATGCCTGAACATCACATGCCGCACGCAGGTGTAGTCCTCCAGCCCATACATCGACATGTCCTTGCCGTAGCCCGACAGCTTCTGCCCGCCGTGGGGCATTTCGCTGACCAGCATGAAGTGCGTGTTGACCCAGGTGCAGCCGTACTGCAACCGGGCGGACACCCGGTGGGCGCGGCCGACATCGGCGG
The DNA here is from genome assembly GCF_049942755.1 of Pseudomonas palmensis. Classification (NCBI taxonomy): domain Bacteria; kingdom Pseudomonadati; phylum Pseudomonadota; class Gammaproteobacteria; order Pseudomonadales; family Pseudomonadaceae; genus Pseudomonas; species Pseudomonas palmensis. The sequence continues at coordinate 939,862 of NZ_CP187958.1, read as the reverse complement.
TCCACAGTGACGAGGCCAGGCCGTAGTCCGAATCGTTGGCCCAGGCCAGCGCCTGCGCTTCGTCTTCGAAGCGGGTCACCGACACCACCGGCCCGAATACCTCGCGGCGCACGATCTCGTCATCCTGCTGGGCGTCGGCCAGCACCGTCGGCTCGAAGAAGAACCCGCCGCCCGCCACCGCCTTGCCGCCGGTGACCAGGCGAATATGCGGCTGGGCCACGGCGCGCTCCACCAGCGCTGCCACCCGGTCGCGGTGTGCGGCACTGATCAGCGGCCCGAGTTCGGTGTCCGGGTCGTCCTGCAACCCGTGCCGGAGGCTGGCCACCGCCTCGCCGAGCTTGTTCACGAAGGTGTCGTAGATGCCGGCCTGGGCATAGATCCGGCAGGCTGCGGTGCAGTCCTGCCCGGCATTGTAGAAGCCGAAGGTGCGAATGCCTTCCACCGCAGCGTCGATGTCGGCATCGTCGAAGATGATCACCGGGGCCTTGCCGCCCAGTTCCATGTGCAGGCGTTTCACGCTGTCGGCGGTGCCGGTGATGATCTGGCTGCCGGTGGCGATCGAGCCGGTCAACGACACCATGCGCACCTTGGGGTGGGTGACCAGGGGCATACCTACGCTCTGGCCCTTGCCGAACAGGATGTTGAGCACCCCGGCCGGAAACAGCTCGGCCGCCAGTTCGCCCAGGCGCAGGGCGGTCAGCGGGGTCTGTTCCGAAGGCTTGAGCACCACGGTGTTGCCGGCGGCCAGGGCCGGGGCGATCTTCCATGCCAGCATCATCAGCGGGTAGTTCCACGGCGCGATGGACGCCACCACACCCAGCGGGTCGCGGCGCACCATCGAAGTGTGCCCCGCCAGGTACTCGCCCGCCGCCGAGCCGCCCAGACAGCGGCTGGCCCCGGCAAAGAAGCGGAACACGTCGGCGATTGCCGGCAGTTCGTCGTTCAGCGCGGCCGGGTAGGGCTTGCCGCAGTTGTCCGATTCCAGCCTGGCCAGCTCCCCGGCATGGGCGTCTATAAGGTCGGCCAGCTTGAGCAGCAGTGCGGCGCGGTCTTTCGGTGCGGTCTGCGACCAGCCGTCGAAGGCATGGTCGGCGGCGCGCACCGCCGCATCCACCTGCGCTTGGCTGGCCTCGTTGATGTCCACCAGCACGCTGCCCAGCGCGGGGTTGAGCACGCTGTGGGCCGGCCCTTCGCCGGCGACGAGCTGGCCGTTGATCAGCAGTCGGGTTTGCATGGTGTTCGATCCTCCTGGTTCAGGTCATTTGCCGTCGCTGCCGGTCACGTTCTCGGCGCCACGGGTCAGGTAGTAGGCGCCCAGAATCGGCAGCATGGTCACCAGCATCACCAGCATGGCCACCACGTTGGTCACCGGCACGTCGCGCGGGCGGCTGAGCTGGTTGAGCAGCCAGATCGGCAGGGTGCGTTCGTGGCCGGCGGTGAAGGTGGTCACGATGATTTCGTCGAACGACAGCGCGAACGCCAGCATGCCGCCCGCCAGCAGCGCCGACCCCAGATTGGGCAGCACGATGTAGCGAAAGGTCTGCCAGCCGTCGGCGCCCAAGTCCATCGACGCCTCGATCTGGTTCTGCGAGGTGCGCCGCAGACGCGCGATGACGTTGTTGTAGACGATCACCACGCAGAAGGTGGCGTGGCCCACCACGATGGTGAAGATTCCGGGCTCGATGCCCAGGGTCTTGAACGCCGACAGCAGGGCGATGCCGGTGATGATGCCGGGCAGGGCGATGGGCAGGATCAGCATCAGCGACAGGCTCTCCTTGCCGAAGAAGCTGCGCCGGTACAGGGCCGCGGCGGCCAGGGTGCCAAGCACCAGGGCGATCAGCGTGGCCAGGCACGCCACCTGCAGCGACAGCTTGATCGACTCGAGCACGTCGGGGCGCGAAAACGCCACGCCGAACCACTTGAGGGTCAGGCCCCGGGGCGGAAAGCTGAAGGCCGCGTCTTCGGTATTGAAGGCGTACAGCACGATGATCAGGATCGGAAAGTGCAGGAACAGCAGCCCGCCCCAGGCGGCCAGGCGCAGCCCCGGCGAGGCGTTGTCAGAGTGCATCGAAGGCTCCCAGGCGTTTGACGAGGGTCAGGTACACGGCGATCAGCATGATCGGCACCAGGGTGAAGGCGGCGGCCATCGGCATGTTGCCGATGGCGCCTTGCTGGGCGTACACCATGCTGCCGATGAAGTAGCCGGGCGGGCCCACCAGCTGCGGCACGATGAAATCGCCCAGGGTCAGCGAGAAGGTGAAGATGGAGCCGGCGGCGATGCCCGGCACCGCCAGCGGCAGGGTCACCTGCACGAACGTCTGGCGCGGGCGTGCGCCAAGGTCGGCAGAGGCGTGCAGCAGCGAGGGCGGCAGGCGCTCCAGCGCGGCCTGGATCGGCAGGATCATGAACGGCAGCCAGATGTACACGAACACCATAAAGCGCCCCAGGTGCGAGGTCGACAGGGTGCTGCCGCCCACCCCGGGAATGCCGAGCAGCCATTGCAGCAGTGGCTCCAGGTTCAGCTGCTGGACGAACCACTGGGCCACCCCGCCCTTGGCCAGCAGCAGGGTCCAGGCATAGGCCTTGACGATGTAGCTGGCCCACATCGGCATCATCACCGCGATGTAGAAGAACGCCTTGGTGCTGCCGCGGGTGTAGCGGGCCATGTAGTAGGCGATGGGAAACGCCAGCACCGCGCTGGCGATCGACACCGCCACCGCCATGCCCAGGGTACGCAGGATGATGTCGAAGTTGGATGGCTGCAGCAGCGCGGCAAAGTTGGCCAGGGTCAGCTCGGGCGTCACCGCCATGGTGAAGTCGTCGAAGGTGTAGAAACCTTGCCACAGCAGCGCCAGCAGCGAGCCCAGGTAGATCGCGCCGAACCAGATCAGCGGCGGTATCAACAGCATCGCCAGGTACAGGTTGGGGCGACGGTAGAGCAGGGTGGCCAGGCGCCGCATCATCTCAGCGGCCCTCGTCGAGCACGGTTTCGCGCAGCGCGGTCATGGCCTCGCGCGGCCAGTGGGCGTGCAGGCGCTGGCCGGGCTGCCAGGGGGCGGCGTCGGCATGCCACTGGCTGTTGGCCTGGCTCACCGCCAGCAACTGGCCGTTGTCCAGCTGCAGTTCGTAACGGGTGGTGCTGCCCTGGTACTGGATATCGTGCAGCACGCCGCTGAGCTGGAGGACGTCGCCCGGGATGGCCGACGCGCTCAGGCGAATGTGTTCCGGGCGGATCGAGAACGGCTGCGGGCTGGCCACCAGGTGTTGGGCCAGCTCGCCGCGCAGCACGTTGGAAGTGCCGACGAACTCGGCAACGAAGGGGGTGGCCGGTTGCATGTAGAGGTTGCGCGGCGTGTCGACCTGTTCGATGCGCCCGCGGTTGAACACCGCCACGCGGTCGGACATCGACAGCGCCTCGGTCTGGTCGTGGGTGACGAAAATGAAGGTGATGCCCAGCTGGCGCTGGAGCTTCTTCAGCTCGCCCTGCATCTGCTCGCGCAGCTTGAGGTCCAGCGCGCCGAGGGGCTCGTCCAGCAGCAGTACCCGGGGACGATTGACCAGCGCGCGGGCCAGGGCCACGCGCTGGCGCTGCCCGCCGGACAACTGCACCGGCTTGCGCTCGCCGTAGCCGGCCAGGGCCACCATGCCCAGGGCCTCTTCGGCGCGGGCATGGCGCTGGGCCTTGGCCACGCCCTTGACCTTGAGCCCGTAGGCCACGTTGTCGCGCACGTTCATGTGCGGGAACAGCGCGTAGTCCTGGAAGACCGTGTTGACGTCGCGCTGGTAGGGCGGCACGCCGGCGGCTTCCACGCCGTGGATGCGAATCGAGCCGTGGCTGGGTTGTTCGAACCCGGCGATCAGGCGCAGGCAGGTGGTCTTGCCCGAGCCCGAAGGGCCGAGCATGGAGAAGAACTCGCCGTCTTCGATGTCGATGCAGACCCGGTCGACGGCCTTGACCTCGCCGAACAGGCGGGACACTTGGGTGAACTGTACGGCTGGGGGCATGCGGGGTACTCCACGGTTCTGCGAGGGCGGTGCGCTCGCTTTGCCGTCAAGGCCGGCCCCTTCAGGTGTGCGAGTCGCCTGCAGGGGCCGGCCTTGACGGCGAAGAGGCCCTAACGGCCGCCCATGATCGCGATGTAGTCCTGGGTCCAGCGGCTATAGGGCACGAACTTGCCCCCTTGCGCCTGCGGCGTGCGCCAGAACGCGATCTTGTCGAACAGGTCGAAACCGTTGGTCTTGCACCCGTCGGCCCCCAGCAGTTCACTGCCCGAACACGCCGCCGGCACCACCGGCAACGAGCCGAACCACGCCGCCACGTCGCCCTGCACCTTGGGCTGCAGCGACCAGTCCATCCATTTGTAGGCGCAATTGGGGTGCTTGGCCTCGGCGTGCAGCATGGTGGTATCGGCCCAGCCGGTGGCGCCTTCTCTGGGGATGGTCGAGGCCACCGGCTGCTTGTCGGCCTTGAGCCCGTTGACCATGTAGCCCCAGGAGCTGGAAGCCGCCACGCCTTCGTTCTTGACGTCGCTCATCTGCACGGTTGCGTCATGCCAGTAGCGGTGAATCAGGGGGCGTTGCTGGCGCAACAGGTCGAGCACCGCCTTGTACTGGGTTTCGTTGAGCTCGTAGGGGTTGTTGATGCCCAGTTCCGGCTTGGCCGTCTTCAGGTACAGCGCCGCATCGGCGATGTAGATCGGCCCGTCATAGGCCTGCACACGGCCCTTGTTCGGCTTGCCGTCCGGCAGGTCCTGCGGCTCGAACACCACGCCCCAGCTGGTGGGCGCCTGCTTGAACACCTCGGTGTTGTACAGCAGCACGTTCGGCCCCCACTGGTACGGCGTGCCGTAGACCTTGGCGTCGACCACGTACCAGGGGCCGTCCTTCAGGCGCGGGTCGAGGTGCTTCCAGTTGGGGATCAGGTCGGTGTTGATCGCCTGCACACGCTTGCCGGCAATCAGGCGCAGCGAGGCATCGCCCGACGCGGTCACCAGGTCGTAGCCGCCCTTGGTCATCAGGCTGACCATCTCGTCGGAGGTGGCGGCAGTCTTGACGCTCACCTTGCAGCCGGTGTCCTGCTCGAAACCGCTGACCCAGTCGTAGGCCTTGTCGCTCTCGCCGCGTTCGATGTAGCCGGGCCAGGCCACGATGTCCAGTTGCCCTTCGCCGGCACCCACGGCCTTGAGCGGCTCGGCGGCCTGCAGGCTGGCGCTGGCGAGGATCCCGGCGCCCAGGGCGCCAAGCAATGCGGTGGTGTGCACAAGCATGATGTTCCCTCTTTTATTGGAATTGTGCAGGGGCAGTGATGACGGTGCTGCAGCGGTGCATTCCCTACTAGCGTAGTGCGTTCCCGCGAATGCAACATCCAGAAGCAAATGCGCAGCGTGACGACGCAGGTCAGGCTTTACTCTGGCGTTTCATTTCCTTGTTGAGGACGTTCAGATGAACACCCGAGGTTTGCTCGACCAGTTGCTAAAGTCCGGCCAGGAGCTGCTGCAGAACCAGGCCGGCAAAGGTGCCAGCGCCAAGCCAGGGGGCAGTGGCGGGCTGGGTGGGTTGCTCGGCGGCGCCGGTGGCGGTGGCCTGGGCGGGCTGCTCTCCGGTGCCGGCGGTGGTGCGCTGGCGGCGGGCGCGATGGGCTTGCTGCTGGGCAACAAGAAGGCGCGCAGCCTGGGGGGCAAGGCGCTCACCTATGGTGGCCTGGCCGCCCTCGGTGTGCTGGCCTACAAGGCCTACGGCAACTGGCAGGCCCAGCAGGGCAGTGCGCCGCAGCGCGAACCGCAGACCCTCGATCGCCTGCCTGCCGCCCAGGTCGAATTGCACAGCCAGGCCATCCTCAAGGCGCTGGTGGCTGCGGCCAAGGCCGACGGGCATGTCGACGAGCGCGAGAAGGCGCTGATCGAAGGCGAGTTCGTCAAGCTCGACAACGACCACGAGCTGCAACAGTGGCTGCATGCCGAACTCAACCGACCGCTGGACCCGGCCGACGTCGCTCGCGCCGCCACAACGCCGGAAATGGCGGCCGAGATGTACATCGCCAGCGTCATGCTGGTGGACGAGGAACACTTCATGGAGCGCGCCTACCTCGACGAGCTGGCCAAGCAGCTCAAGCTCGACCCGGCCCTCAAGGCCGAGCTGGAAAAACAGGTTCGCCAGGCCTGAGTCAGCAAATGCGGGCATATGGCCATCGCGCAGGCCATTTTGCCCGAGCCGTCTTGATCCAGAGCGCGTGCAGATAAGGTGCGTGGGCTATAATCTGCGCATTTTTCTGCTCGCGTAGAATCCTTGAGGGCTGACTGTGAAGAACTGGACATTGCGCCAACGCATCCTGGCGAGCTTCGCCATGATCATTGCCATCATGCTGTTGATGGTGGTCGCTGCCTACTCGCGCCTGGTGGCGATCGAGTCCAGTGAGGAGGCGGTGCGTTCGGACAGCATCCCTGGCGTGTACTACAGCTCGATGATCCGCAGCGCCTGGGTCGACAGCTACGTCAACACCCAGCAGTTGCTCGGCCTGAGCAACCACCGCGAGCTGACCAATGCCGACGCCGAGCTGTACAAGAGCTTCGAGGATCGCCTCAAGCAGAACATGGCCGATTACCAGAAGACCATCCAGTCCACCGAAGACCAGTCCAGCTACGAGGAGTTCGTGCGCCTGGAGCAGGGCTACCTGAAGCTGCTCGACAGCGTGCTGGAGGCCTACCGGCAGAAGAACTACGCCGAGGCCCAGCGCCTGCTGCAGGACAGCATGACCCCGGCCTGGAACGAGGGCCGCAAGCACCTGAACACGGTGATCGAAGGCAACCGTGTGTCGGCCGAGCAGGCCACCGGTGCCATCGTCAGCGCGGTGACCACGGCCAAGGTCAGCATGATGATCTCGCTGGTGCTGGCGATCATTGCAGCCGGCATCTGCGGCCTGATGCTGATGCGCGCCATCACCGGCCCCATGCAACTGATCGTGCGGGCGCTGGACAAGCTGCGCGGCGGTGACCTCAGCGTGCGCCTGAGCCTTGACCGCAAGGATGAATTCGGGGCGGTGGAAACCGGCTTCAACGAAATGATGAGCGAGCTGACCACGCTGGTGTCCCAGGCCCAGCGCTCGTCGGTGCAGGTCACCACCTCGGTGACCGAGATTGCCGCCACCTCCAAGCAGCAGCAGGCCACCGCCACCGAAACGGCCGCCACCACCACCGAAATCGGTGCCACCTCGCGGGAAATCGCCGCCACCTCCCGGGACCTGGTGCGCACCATGACCGAGGTCACCAGCGCCGCCGACCAGGCCTCGGTACTGGCCGGCTCCGGCCAGCAGGGCCTGGCGCGCATGGAAGAGACCATGCACCAGGTGATGGGCGCGGCCGACCTGGTCAACAACAAGCTGGCGATCCTCAACGAGAAGGCCGGCAACATCAACCAGGTGGTGGTCACCATCGTCAAGGTCGCCGACCAGACCAACCTGCTGTCGCTCAACGCCGCCATCGAGGCCGAGAAGGCCGGCGAATATGGCCGCGGCTTTGCCGTGGTGGCCACCGAAGTGCGCCGCCTGGCCGACCAGACCGCCGTGGCCACCTACGATATCGAACAGATGGTGCGCGAGATCCAGTCGGCGGTGTCGGCCGGAGTGATGGGCATGGACAAGTTTTCCGAGGAAGTGCGTCGCGGCATGGCCGAGGTGCAGCAGGTGGGCGAGCAACTGACCCAGATCATCCACCAGGTGCAGGCGCTGGCGCCACGGGTGCTGATGGTCAACGAAGGCATGCAGGCCCAGGCCACCGGTGCCGAGCAGATCAACCATGCACTGGCGCAGCTGGGCGATGCCAGCAGCCAGACCGTGGAGTCGCTGCGCCAGGCCAGTTTCGCCATCGACGAGCTGAGCCAGGTAGCGGTCGGCCTCCGTGGTGGTGTGTCGCGGTTCAAAGTCTGAAGCCCCGATGAGCGACCTTCAGTCACGCCGCGACACTTCGGTGCCTACGCCAGGGCGCCTGTTCCTGGTATTTCGTATCGGCGAGCAGCGCTTTGCCCTGGACACCCATGAGGTAGTGGAGGTGCTGCCGCGCCTGCCACTCAAGCCCATCGCCCACACCCCGCGCTGGGTGGCGGGGGTGCTGGCGCATCGCGGTGCGCTGGTACCGGTGATCGACGTGGGCGACCTGGGGTTCGGCACCCCGGCGCCGCTGCGTACCAGCACCCGGCTGGTGCTGGTGCACTACCGGGGCCAGGCGCAGGCCGAGCCGCAGTTGCTGGGCCTGATCCTGCAGCAGGCCAGCGACACCCTGCGTTGCCACCCCGACGAGTTTCGCCCCTATGGCGTCGACAACCTGCAGGCCCCCTACCTGGGGCCGGTGCGCGAAGATGCCCAGGGCCTGATGCAACGCATCAGCGTCCAGGACCTGCTGACCGACCAGGCCCGCGCCTTGCTGTACCCGCCCGTGGAGGTGCAGCCATGAGCGACGAGCAGCGGTTCTTTCGTTTCTTGCAGGAGCGTATCGGCCTGGATGTCGCCTCGGTTGGCGCGCCGATGGTCGAGCGGGCCCTGCGCCAGCGCTGTGCTGCCCTGCAGGCCCGCGACCTGGACGACTACTGGGTGCGCCTGCAGCAGTCGACCCCGGAGCAGCAGGCGCTGATCGAAGCGGTGATCGTGCCTGAAACCTGGTTCTTCCGTTATCCCGAGTCGTTCAGCGCGCTGGCCGGGCTTGCCCTCAGGCGCCTGGCCGAGCTCAATGGCACCCGGCCGCTGCGGGTGCTCAGCCTGCCGTGTTCGACCGGTGAAGAGCCCTATTCGATTGCCATGGCCCTGCTCGATGCCGGTATCGCCGGCCCCGGGTTTCGCGTCGACGGCATCGACATCAGCCCCAACTCGATCGCCCGCGCCGAACAGGCGGTGTATGGCCGCAACTCCTTTCGCGGCAGTGACATCGCCTTCCGCCAGCGCCACTTCAGCGAGGTGGAGCAGGGCCATCGCCTCGACGAGCGGGTTCGCCAGCAGGTCGAGCTGCAGGTGGGCAACGTGCTCGACCCGGCGCTGCGCACCCGCAGGGGCAGCTACGACTTCGTCTTCTGCCGCAACCTGCTGATCTATTTCGATGTACCCACCCAGCAACGGGTGTTCGACGTACTGAAAAGCCTCACCCATGAAGACGGCGTACTGTTCATCGGCCCGGCCGAAGGCAGCCTGCTGGCACGCATGGGCATGCGCCCGCTGGGTATCGCGCAGTCGTTCGCCTATGTACGGCATATCCCGCAGGAGCCGCCCCCAGTGCTTTCGCCGCCGCCCCCGATGCCTGCACCCAGTCCACGGCGGGCGCCTGCGCCGTTGGCGCGCCGTGCGCCAGCCCCGGCACCGCAGCCTGCCCGGGTTGCGCCCCCAGCCGCCGGCAAGCCCGGCGCCGAACAGCTGCTGGCGCAGATCGCCACGCTGGCCAACGAGGGCCGCAGCGACGAGGCACGCGCGGCCTGCGAACGCTATCTGCAGCAGCATGCACCGGATGCGCAGGTGTATTACTGGCTGGGCCTGCTCAGCGATACCGCCGGCGATGCGGCCCAGGCCGTGAGCCACTACCGCAAGGTGCTGTACCTGCAACCCCAGCACCCCGAGGCCCTGGCGCACCTGGCGGCGCTGCTGGCGTCCCAGGGCGATGAGGTGGGCGCCCGGCGCCTGCAGGAGCGTGCGGCGCGCCGAGAGCGCAGCGAGCGGGAGCCTGAACGATGAGCGGCCAGGCAGAGCTGGGCGTGATGGCCGCCACGGTCGAGGCCATCGACGATTGCTGGAACCGTATCGGTGTGCACGGCGACAAGAGCTGCCCGTTGCTGGCCGAGCATATTCACTGTCGCAACTGCCAGGTGTACGCGGCAGCGGCCACGCGCCTGCTGGACCGCTATGCGCTGGCCCAGGACGCCCATGCGCAGACGCATGTGCAGGCACCGGTGAGTGTCGGGCGCTCGCTGTTGCTGTTTCGCCTGGGCGAGGAATGGCTGGCCCTGGCGACCCGCTGCCTGGTCGAGGTGGCGCCGCTGCAGCCGGTGCACTCCTTGCCGCACCAGCGCTCGCGGGTGCTGCAGGGGGTGGCCAATGTGCGCGGTGCGCTGGTGCCGTGCCTGTCGCTGGGCGACCTGCTGGGGCTCGAGCCTGGCAGCCCGGTAGCGGTGTCGGCGCGGGTCATGCCACGCATGCTGATCCTGGGTGCCAGCGGCGGCGCCGTGGTGCTGCCGGTGGACGAAGTGGACGGTATCCATGCCCTCGACCCCGGGCAGCCGGCCAGCGACACCGCCACCGATGCACGCTTCACCGAAGCGGTATTGCAATGGCGCGGTCGCAGCGTGCGGGTGCTGGATGAAGAACAGCTGTTGTCTGCCGTGAACCGGAGCCTGTCATGACCCCAGAGCAAATGCGCGACGCTTCGCTGCTCGAGCTGTTCAGCCTGGAGGCCGAGGCGCAGACCCAGGTGCTCAGCGCCGGCCTGCTGGCCCTGGAACGCAACCCTACCCAGAGTGACCAGCTCGAGGCCTGCATGCGCGCCGCCCACTCGCTCAAGGGCGCGGCGCGCATCGTGGGGATCGACGCCGGGGTCAGCGTCGCCCACGTGATGGAAGACTGCCTGGTCGAGGCCCAGGAAGGCCGCCTGCGCCTGCGCCCCGAGCACATCGATGCGCTGCTGCAGGGCACCGACCTGCTGATGCGCATCGCCACCCTGGGCGGTGCGGCCACCGAGGCGGCGGTCCAGGCCTTCGTGGTGCAGATGGCCGTGCTGCTCGATCCGGCCAGTGCGCTGATGGCGACGGGGCCGGCAATCGGCGACGCGCCCGAGCCGACGCAGAATCCTGAACCCGCACCGGCTGCGCCGCAGCTGGTGCCCCCGGCGCCCGAGCCTGAGGCGCTCGCGCAACCGGAGGCGTCTGCCGAGCCCGTGGCCCTTGCGCCGGGCAAGCGCAGCGAAGGCGGCGAGCGGGTGCTGCGGGTCACGGCCGAGCGCCTGAACAGCCTGCTCGACCTGTCCAGCAAGTCGCTGGTCGAAACCCAGCGCCTGAAGCCCTACCTGGCCACCCTGCAGCGCCTCAAGCGCATGCACGGCCAGAGCATTCGCGCCCTCGATACGCTCAAGGCCGAGCTGGACACCGGCGGCCAGCGACCGGAGGTGCAGGAAGCGCTGGCGCAGGCCCAGCGCCTGCTCGGCGAAACCCGCGAGATGCTGCAGCAGCAGGCCGCCGACCTGGACGAGTTCGGCTGGCAGGCCAGCCAGCGCGCGCAACTGCTGTACGACACCGCGCTGGCCTGCCGCATGCGCCCGTTCGCCGACGTGCTCAACGGGCAGAGCCGCATGGTTCGCGACCTGGGGCGGTCGCTGGGCAAGCAGGTGCGTCTGGAGATCGAGGGCGAAAAGACCCAGGTCGACCGTGACGTGCTGGAAAAACTCGAGGCGCCGCTCACCCACCTTCTGCGCAACGCCGTGGACCACGGTATCGAACTGCCCGAGCAACGCCTGCTGGCAGGCAAGCCGGCCGAGGGCCTGATCCGCCTGCGCGCCTCGCACCAGGCCGGCCTGCTGGTATTGGAACTGAGCGATGACGGTGGCGGCGTCGACCTGCAACGCCTGCGCCACAGCATCGTCGAGCGCCAGTTGTCGCCGGCCGACACCGTGGCGCAGATGAGCGAAGCCGAACTGCTGACGTTCCTGTTCCTGCCGGGGTTCAGCCTGCGCGACAAGGTCACCGAGGTTTCCGGGCGCGGCGTGGGGCTCGATGCGGTGCAGCACAGCGTGCGCCAGTTGCGCGGCTTCATCGACCTCAGCCAGCACAGCGGGAAGGGCAGCCGCTTTCACCTGGAGGTGCCGCTGACCCTGTCGGTGGTGCGCAGCCTGGTGGTCGAGGTGGGGGGCGAGGCCTACGCCTTCCCGCTGGCGCATATCGAACGCACCCTGGACCTGCCCGCCGAGGCCATCGTGCAGATCGAGGGGCGCCAGCATTTCTGGCATGAAGGCCGGCACATCGGCCTGGTGGCCGCCTCCCAGTTGCTCAACCGGCCGCCCAGCCAGGCGGCGGAACAGGCCATCAAGGTGGTGGTCATCCGTGAGCGCGACACCCTGTATGGCGTGGCCGTCGAGCGTCTGATCGGCGAGCGCGTGCTGGTGGTGATGCCGCTGGACGCGCGGCTGGGCAAGGTGCAGGACATCTCGGCCGGGGCCCTGCTCGATGACGGCTCGGTGGTGCTGATCGTGGACGTCGAGGACCTGCTGCGCTCGGTCGAGAAGCTGCTCAGCACCGGCCGCCTGGAACGTATCGAGCGCGGCCAGCGCGCCGCCCGCGAAGCGACGCGCAAGCGCGTGCTGGTGGTGGATGACTCGTTGACCGTGCGCGAGTTGCAGCGCAAGCTGCTGACCAACCGCGGTTACGAAGTGGCCGTCGCGGTGGACGGCATGGATGGCTGGAACGCCTTGCGCAGCGAGGATTTCGACCTGCTGATCACCGACATCGACATGCCGCGCATGGACGGCATCGAACTGGTCACCCTGCTGCGCCGCGACAGCCGGTTGCAGTCGTTGCCGGTGATGGTGGTGTCGTACAAGGACCGCGAGGAAGATCGTCGTCGTGGACTGGACGCCGGGGCCGACTACTATTTGGCCAAGGCCAGTTTTCATGATGATGCCTTGCTGGAAGCCGTGGTGGAGCTTATCGGGGGAGCCCAGGGATGAAGATCGCCATCGTCAACGACATGCCCCTGGCCGTGGAAGCCCTGCGCCGGGCATTGGCGTTCGAGCCGCAGCACGAGGTGATCTGGGTGGCCGGCAATGGCGCCGAGGCGGTGCAGCGCTGCGCCGAGCACACCCCCGACCTGATCCTGATGGACCTGATCATGCCGGTCATGGACGGCGTGGAGGCCACGCGCCAGATCATGGCCCGGACCCCTTGCGCCATCGTGATCGTCACGGTCGACCGCCAGCAGAACGTGCACCGCGTGTTCGAGGCCATGGGCCACGGCGCCCTGGACGTGGTCGACACCCCGGCGGTAGGCGCCGGCAACCCGCGTGAGGCGGCCGCGCCGCTGTTGCGCAAGATCCTCAATATCAGCTGGCTGATCGGCCAGCACGGCAGCAACCGTGTGCGGGCAGTGGCAGCCCCTCAGCGCCAGGGCGCACAACGTCAGCGCCTGGTGGCGATCGGTTCCTCGGCCGGTGGCCCGGCGGCGCTTGAGGTGCTGCTCAAGAGCCTGGAGCAGGATTTCAACGCGGCCATCGTGCTGGTCCAGCACGTCGACCAGGTGTTCGCCGCCGGCATGGCCGAGTGGCTGAGCAGCGCCTCCGGCCTGCCGGTACGCCTGGCCCGCGAGGGCGAAGCACCCCAGCCCGGGCAGGTGCTGCTGGCCGGCACCAACCACCATATCCGTCTGTTGAAGGACGGCACCCTGGCCTACACCGCCGAACCGGTCAACGCGATCTACCGCCCTTCGATCGATGTGTTCTTCGAGAGCGTGGCGCGCTTCTGGCAGGGCGATGCGGTGGGCGTACTGCTGACCGGCATGGGCCGCGATGGCGCACAGGGGCTCAAGCTGATGCGCGAGCAGGGCTTTCTGACCATCGCCCAGGACCAGCAGAGCAGTGCGGTCTACGGCATGCCCAAGGCGGCTGCGGCCATCGATGCCGCCGTCGAGATACGTGCGCTGGAGCGCATTGCGCCGCGCCTGATGGAGATTTTTTCGAAATGACGATGTGTAATGAACCAAACCGGTCGTTCGCCAGGGAGCAGGGCGCGCATGAATGATCTACCGCTCGTGGGGTTCCCGACCACCAATGAAAACTCGGCGATGGTGCTGCTGGTCGACGACCAGGCGATGATCGGCGAAGCCGTGCGTCGCGGCCTGGCCAACGAGGCCAACATCGACTTTCACTTCTGCGCCGACCCGCATCAGGCAGTTGCGCAGGCGATCCGGATCAAGCCCACGGTGATCCTGCAGGACCTGGTCATGCCCGGCCTCGATGGCCTGAGCCTGGTGCGCGAGTACCGCAGCAACCCGGCCACCCAGGACATCCCGATCATCGTGCTGTCGTCCAAGGAAGACGCGCTGGTCAAGAGCGCCGCGTTCGCCGCCGGGGCCAACGACTACCTGGTCAAGCTGCCCGACAACATCGAGCTGGTCGCGCGCATCCTGTACCACTCGCGCTCCTACCTCACCCTGCTGCAGCGTGACGAAGCCTACCGGGCGCTGCGGGTCAGCCAGCAGCAGTTGCTGGACACCAACCTGGTGCTGCAGCGGCTGATGAACTCCGACGGCCTGACGGGGCTGTCCAACCGCCGGCATTTCGACGAGTACCTGGAACTGGAATGGCGCCGGGCCATGCGTGACCAGTCGCAGCTGTCGTTGCTGATGATCGACGTCGACTATTTCAAGGCCTTCAACGACTCGTTCGGCCACCTGGCCGGGGACGAGGCGCTGCGCCAGGTGGCCGAGGCGATTCGTGCCTCGTGCAGCCGCCCCAGCGACCTGCCGGCACGCTACGGTGGCGAGGAATTCGCCCTGGTGCTGCCCAACACTTCGCCGGGCGGGGCGCGGCTGGTGGCCGAGAAGCTGCGCCAGACCGTGGTGGGCCTGGCCATCTCGCACAACATGCCGCAGGCGGGCAGCGTGCTGACCATCAGCATCGGCCTGGCCACCCACACGCCGGCAGTCGGCAGCCATTGCCGACAGTTGATCTCGGCGGCGGACAAGGGCCTGTACCAGGCCAAGAATGGCGGGCGCAATCAGGTCGGGGTGGCCTGACAGACCGCCATCGCGGGCCAAGCCCGCTCCCACGGGCATCGTGCCGCCCTTGTGGGGGCGGCTGATCCGCGATCAGGCGCCGGCTTCTCCAAAGGCCGCCCGACGGGCTGCCGCGCACCTGCAGACTCGTTTATACTCTCCGGCTTTTCACAGAATACGCACGAGAGCTGCCCGCCCATGGAAATCCAACCGATCCTGAACACCATCAAGGACCTGACCGAGCGCTCCGAATCCATTCGGGGGTATCTTTGACTACGATCACAAGCATGACCGCCTGATCGAAGTCAACCGCGAGCTCGAAGACCCGAACGTCTGGAACAAGCCCGAGTACGCCCAGGAACTGGGCCGCGAACGCGCCATGCTGGCGCAGATCGTCGACACCCTGGACGAACTGTCCGGCGGCCTGGTCGACGCCCGCGAGCTGCTCGACATGGCTGTCGAGGAGAACGACGAAGGCGCCGTCAATGACGTCGTCGAAGTGCTCCAGGGCCTGGAAGACTCCCTGGCCCAGCTCGAATTCCGTCGCATGTTCAGCGGCGAGATGGACATGAACAACGCCTACCTGGACATCCAGGCCGGTTCCGGCGGCACCGAGGCCCAGGACTGGGCCAACATCCTGCTGCGCATGTACCTGCGCTGGGCGTCCAAGCGTGGTTTCGACGCCACCATCATGGAACTGTCCGAAGGCGATGTGGCCGGCATCAAGGGCGCCACCGTGCACATCAAGGGCGAGTACGCCTTTGGCTGGCTGCGCACCGAGATCGGTGTGCACCGTCTGGTGCGCAAGAGCCCGTTCGACTCCGGCGCACGCCGCCATACTTCGTTCTCGGCGGTGTTCGTGTCCCCCGAGATCGACGACAAGGTCGAAATCGAGATCAACCCGTCCGACCTGCGTATCGACACCTACCGCTCCTCGGGTGCCGGCGGCCAGCACGTGAACACCACCGACTCGGCGGTGCGTATCACCCACGTGCCGACCAACACCGTGGTCAGCTGCCAGAACGAACGTTCCCAGCACGCCAACAAGGACACCGCCATGAAGATGCTGCGGGCCAAGTTGTACGAGCTGGAGATGCAGAAGCGCAACGCCGCGTCGCAGGCCCTGGAAGACAGCAAGTCGGACATCGGCTGGGGTCACCAGATCCGTTCGTACGTGCTCGACGCCTCGCGGATCAAGGATCTGCGCACCAACGTCGAACGCAGCGACTGCGACAAGGTGCTCGACGGCGATATCGACGAGTACCTGGAAGCCAGCCTCAAGCAGGGGCTGTAAGTTTCGCGACCCGCTACAAGACCCTCGCCTGCGGGCGGGGGCAATGAACCCCTGATGGAAAATGTGACCACATGAGCGACCTCAAACTCGACCCGCAAGACCTGCAACAGGAAGAAAACACCCTGATTGCCCTGCGCAAGGAAAAGCTTGCCGCAGAGCGCGCCAAGGGCAACGCCTTCCCCAACGACTTCCGCCGTGACAGCTACTGCAACGACCTGCAGAAACAGTATGTCGACAAGACCAAGGAAGAGCTGGAAGCTGCAGCGATCCCGGTCAAGGTTGCCGGTCGCATCATGCTCAACCGTGGCTCGTTCATGGTGATCCAGGACATGACCGGGCGCATCCAGGTCTACGTCAACCGCAAGACCCTGCCCGAGGAAACCCTGGCAGCGGTCAAGACCTGGGACCTGGGCGACATCATCAGCGCCGAAGGCACCCTGGCCCGTTCGGGCAAGGGCGACCTGTACGTCGAGATGACCAACGTGCGCCTGCTGACCAAGTCGCTGCGCCCACTGCCGGACAAGCACCACGGCCTGACCGACACCGAGCAGCGCTATCGCCAGCGCTACGTCGACCTGATGGTCAACGAGGAAACCCGCCACACCTTCCGTGTGCGCTCGCAGGTCATCAACCATATTCGCAACTTCCTCATCCAGCGCGACTTCCTGGAAGTGGAAACGCCGATGCTGCAGACCATCCCCGGTGGCGCTGCGGCCAAGCCGTTCGAAACCCACCACAACGCGCTGGACATGCCGATGTTCCTGCGCATCGCGCCGGAGCTGTACCTCAAGCGTCTGGTGGTC
This sequence comes from Pseudomonas palmensis, assembly GCF_049942755.1. Classification (NCBI taxonomy): domain Bacteria; kingdom Pseudomonadati; phylum Pseudomonadota; class Gammaproteobacteria; order Pseudomonadales; family Pseudomonadaceae; genus Pseudomonas; species Pseudomonas palmensis. Next base: position 923,040 of record NZ_CP187958.1, on the reverse strand, counting down.
GGTGGTTTCGAGAAGGTCTTCGAGATCAACCGCAACTTCCGTAACGAAGGCGTCTCGACCCGGCACAACCCCGAGTTCACCATGCTCGAGTTCTACCAGGCCTACGCCGACTACGAAGACAACATGGACCTCACCGAAGAGCTGTTCCGCGAGCTGGCGCAGCTGGTGCTGGGCAGCACCGACGTGCCGTACGGCGACAAGGTGTTCCACTTCGGCGAGCCGTTCGTGCGCCTGTCGGTGTTCGACTCGATCCTCAAGTACAACCCCGAGCTGACCGCCGACGACCTCAACGACATCGACAAGGCCCGCGCCATCGCCAAGCAGGCCGGCGCCAAGGTGCTGGGCTTCGAAGGCCTGGGCAAGCTGCAGGTGATGATTTTCGAAGAGCTGGTCGAGCACAAGCTGGAGCAGCCGCACTTCATCACCCAGTACCCGTTCGAAGTGTCGCCGCTGGCCCGTCGCAATGACCAGAACCCGAACGTCACCGACCGCTTCGAACTGTTCATCGGCGGCCGCGAGATCGCCAACGCCTACTCCGAGCTCAACGATGCCGAGGACCAGGCCGAGCGCTTCATGGCCCAGGTGGCCGACAAGGACGCCGGCGACGACGAGGCCATGCACTACGATGCCGACTTCGTGCGCGCCCTGGAGTACGGCATGCCGCCCACTGCCGGTGAGGGCATCGGTATCGACCGCCTGGTGATGCTGCTGACCAACTCGCCGTCGATCCGCGACGTGATCCTGTTCCCGCACATGCGCCCGCAGGCCTGAGTGTCTTGAACAAGCCGCCTCTAGGGGCGGCTTTTTCATGTCTGCGACAAGCTGATCGATCAGTCAGCATTCAACGAGGTAGACCCCAGTGACGACTGCAATGGCTCAACAAGGTGCTGCTGGCGTGGCCACAGCGGTAGCCGAAAGTGTTCAGTACCAGGGGCGCAAGGCCAGCCGCCAGGGCAGCGAGCAGCGCCGTCAGCAGATCCTCGACGCGGCCATGCGCATCATCGTGCGTGATGGCGTGCGCGGCGTGCGCCACCGTGCGGTGGCCGCCGAGGCCGGTGTGCCGCTGTCGGCCACCACCTACTATTTCAAGGACATCGAAGACCTGCTCACCGACACCTTCGCCCAGTATGTCGAACGCAGCGCGGCCTACATGGCCAAGCTGTGGGAAAACACCGAGGTGTTGTTGCGCCAGCTGATCGCCAAGGGCGACGGCAGCCCCGGCGCCCGCGCGCAGCTGGCCGACGAAGTGGCGAAGATGGGCGCCGAGTACGTGCAGCGCCAGTTGCACAACCGCCGCGACTTCCTGATGGCCGAGCAGGCGTTTCGCCAGGAAGCGCTGCTGTGCCCGCGGCTGGCCGAACTGGTGCGCCTGCATGCGCAGATCCTGCTGCGCGGCACCTGCCAGCTGTTGCAGGTGGTGGGTTCGCGCCAGCCACAGCAAGATGCCATAGTGTTGACGGCCATCATCGAGCAGATGGAATATCAGGGCCTGCTCGATGCTGCACAACCCCAGGCCGAAGCGCAGATGCTCGCTATCCTTACCCGATACCTGCATCTGGTGCTGGCATCGGCCTGAGGCTCTACCTAATTCAAGGAGTATCGGATGAAAGCCTGGCGTGTGCTGTTGGCCCTGTCGTTTGTGCTGTTGAGTGGTTGCCTGGTGACGTTCAACGAGCCGATCCCGACCAACCAGCCGGCGCCCAAGGCCCTGCTCGGCAAATGGACCAGCAAGGACGCCTGGGGCGAGCCGCTGACGTTGCAGATCAGCCGCAGGGGCGACAACGCCTACAAGGCGGTGGCCACCGCCAAGGGCAAGAAGCCTGAAACCTACGCCTTCACCGTGGCCCGCCATGGCAACCGCTGGTACCTCTCGGCCGCCGTGCCCAAGCGCCTGGGGGGCAACTTCCTGATCGGCGGGTTCGAGGTGATCGACAACAAGCAACTGGTGATCTACAACCTGGATGTCGAGCAGATCAACCAGGCCCTGAAGAACAAGGAACTGAGCGGTCGCGCCATCGAGGTACCGGAGGAAAACGGCCAGGGCGTGCTCATCGACAGCCCGGCGGCGCGGGTGCTGGCCTACCTGGACGACCCGGCCAACTCCGACCTGTTCATCGAAGTCGCACGTTTTCAGCGGGCCGGCAAGTAGGCTGGCCAACACAAGGAGTTTCGGGTGGACGAGTACCAGCAGACGATACGCACCCTGTCTGATCGCATTGTCCTGGCGCAAACCCCCATTCGCGTACTCGATGCGGTGAAATGGGACGACAGCATTCGCCAGGGTTTCCTCAAGGCCAAGGGCCGGGAAATGCCGGCCGTGGACCGCGCCTACTACCAGGGCAGGCCCTTGTCGTTCGACTCCAGCGCGGTGAAGCTCGAGTTCCAGAACATCGAGCGCGACATCACCCGCCAGCTCGGCCAGTTCAACCCGGTCGGGCAGATCATGCGGCGCATGTGCAAGGAATACCGCATGGTGGTGCGCATGCTCGAGGCGCGCGGCACCGAAGACTTCGGCCTGATTTCCCAGGAGCTTTACGGCGCCGCCTCCGACGCCTTCCATGCCGGCGACCCGACCCTGGCCGACCTGGGCCTGATGCTCTCGGACTACCTGAACAACATCGACGGGCGCGGCGACCTCAAGGACGAACCCAAGGACCTCACCGCCAAGCAGGCCGTGGAGCTGCTCCAGGGCCGCCTGAACAAGGTGTTCGGCGAGGCCGAGGAAACCATCCGCGTGTTCGAGTCCGACGGTATCGTCGCCGACGCGGCGGCGGGCGCCGACTACATCAAGATCCGCAGCGACGCGATGTTCAACAGCCGCGACGTGCGCGCGCTGGAGGTGCATGAAGGGCTGGTGCACGTGGGCACCACGCTCAACGGCCTCAACCAGCCGATCTGCACCTTCCTGGCCAAGGGCCCGCCCTCGTCGACGGTGACCCAGGAAGGCCTGGCGATCCTGATGGAAGTGATCGCCTTTGCCTCCTACCCCAGCCGCCTGCGCAAGCTCACCAACCGCACCCGCGCCATCCACATGGTCGAGGAGGGGGCGGACTTCATGCAGGTGTACGAGTTCTTCCGTGCCCAGGGGTTTGAAATGGCCGAAAGCTATGGCAATGCCAGCCGCGTGTTCCGCGGCTCGGTGCCCAATGGCCTGCCATTCACCAAGGACTTGTCCTACCTCAAGGGCTTCATCATGGTTTACAACTACATTCAGTTGGCCGTGCGCAAGGGCAAGCTGGAGCAGATTCCGTTGCTGTTCTGCGGCAAGACCACCCTGGAAGACATGCGCACCCTGCGCCAACTGGTCGATGAAGGCCTGGTGGAGCCACCCAAGTACCTGCCCGAGCAGTTCCGCGACCTGAACGCGCTGTCGGCCTGGATGTGTTTTTCCAACTTCCTCAACCATCTGAGCCTGGACCGGATTGAAGCCGATTATTCGAACATTCTCTGAGCACTGGCGGGTCGGGCTGCTGGCCGCGCTGCTGAGCCTGGCCGGCTGCAGTTCGCTGTTGTTCTACCCCGAGCGTGGCCTGCCGTTCACGCCCGAGAAGGCCGGGCTGGCCTACCGCGACGTGAGCCTGACCACCGAGGACGGCACGCGCCTGCACGGCTGGTGGTTGCCGGCCAAGGCCGGGGTGCCGGTCAAGGGCACGGTACTGCACCTGCATGGCAATGGCGGTAACCTGGCCTGGCATCTGGGCGCCAGCTGGTGGCTGCCCGAGCAGGGCTACCAGGTGCTGCTGGTGGACTACCGGGGGTACGGGGTGTCCCAGGGCGAACCGACCCTGCCGGCGGTGTACCAGGACATCGCCGCGGCGCTGGACTGGTTGCAGCAGGCTCCCGAAGTGCAGGGCAAGCCGCTGGTGCTGCTGGGGCAGAGCCTGGGCGGGGCGATGGGCATTCACTACCTGGCGCAGCATCCCGAGCAGCGCCAGCGCTTCAAGGCCCTGGTGTTCGACGGGGTGCCGGCCAGCTACCGCAAGGTGGGCCAGTTTGCCCTGAGCACTTCCTGGCTGACCTGGCCGTTCCAGGTGCCGTTGTCGTGGCTGGTACCCGATGGCGACAGCGCCATCGGGTCGATCGACCAGCTGAGCTCGCCGCCCAAGCTGTTCTTCCACAGCATCGACGACCCGATCGTGCCGTTGGCCAACGGCCTGGCGCTGTACCGCGCCGCGCCGCCACCGCGGGTTCTGCAACTGACCCGTGGCGGGCATGTGCAGACCTTCGCCGACAAGACCTGGCGCCAGGTGATGCTGCGCTTTCTGGATGACCCCGAGCATTTCAACGGGCTGCGGCGCCTGGCCGAAGTCCCCAATTACCCTGACGAGAAGTCGCAATGAGTGAAGAACGCAACGCCATCCCGCTGATCATTACCGGTATCTGCAGCATCATCGGTACGGTGGGCGTGCTCTGGTACTACGGCTACCTGCATTTCGCCAAGCCCCAGGATGCACTGTTGCTGGCCGACTACACCATGCTCAAGACGGTGCCGGGGGAGGACTACAAGATCTCGCTCAAGCCGGCGGCGCAGGTGGCGCAGTGCATCGATGGCGTGCTGGTGCTGTTCGACACCGAACAGAAGGGCCTGACCGGCGTGCTGGTGGACAACCGCAAGCAGGCGGTGCGCTGCATGGGGCAGGAGACGCCCCAGCAGGTCCAGCAGTAAGCGGTTCCCGGTACGCCGCGTGAACACCTGCGGCGTACCGGGCACGCGTCAGCTACGTGACGAAGGGCCCGGGCGCGGCTCGCGCAGAATGGTCCTGGTCAGTTCCATGCGGGCCTGTTCGACCCGTTTCATCAAGGCCTGGTAGGCCGCGCGGTATTCGCTGCTGTTGAGCGACAGCATGTCCGGCAGCGCTTCATGCAGGCCCAGCCGACCACTCAGGTGCAGGATGTCGCGCAGGCGCGCCTGTTCATCCTCGCTCAAGGGCGGCGGCAGTTCTTCGTTGCTGACGGCGTCCAGGTATTCGCTGATTCGATCCCGCCAGCGGTTGACCTGCTCCAGTTGCGGTGACGCGGCAAAATCCAGGTAGCGCTGCCAGTAGGCCTGCCCATAGAGGTAGTCGGGCAACTGGCTCATCTGGGAGCGCAACACGGCCTCGCAGGCTTCATCGAGCATTGCCGGGGTAACCCAGCGGGTGTAGCCGGTGAAGGCCTGGGTGGCCGGCTGGTCGCGCAGCCCCAGGCGCGTGGTCAACGCGATCCTGAAGTGCAGTTCGATTTCGCTGTAGTCGATCTGGTGCCCCAGGCGGCGCCAGCCCGGCAGGTTGGCGCTGACATGCTCGCGCAGGCGCAGTGCGCGCCAATGGCTGATCGCCATGTCGATCAGTTCGCCCTCGGCTGCAGCATCGCCCACGCTGGCCAGCGCCAGGTCGGCGTGCAGCAGGTTTTCCAGTTGCGAGAACACCACCGCATCGCGGTCGATGCAACTCACCGCCTCGAGTGCCACCTCATACAGGGTTCTGCGCAGGTCCTGGCCGAAAGCCCCCCGGATCAATGCCTGGATTCGCGTGCGCATTGCCGTGTGCCTTGGCGGCAAGGCGTGCAGACGGTCCTGGCGCAGCAGCAAGGCGAAGAACTCGATCACCGCCGAGCCGTTGTCTTCGAGCAATTGCCGGGCCCGTGCCTGATCGTCAGCGGACATGCCTTCGAACAGGCGCGGTGCGTCGCGCAGTGCCGTGGCGTGGCGCACCGAGGCCGGTTCGACGTCGGTGGAGCCCTGCGAGTCGGAGCTCCCGGCGCTGGATGCATCGGAGTCCTGCAGCGTGTTGCCCGTGGCGATCATGTCGTCCTCGAACCGCTGGCGCTGTGATTCGGGCAGGTACTCGTATGCCATGCGCAGGCCGCGTACAAGGCCGGCCCCTTCGGGCACGCTGGCAATGGCCAGCCCGCGCAGGTCGGCGCTGTGCACCCGGGGCAGTCGCTCAAGGCCCGTTGGCCACTGGTCGACGGGCGAGGCCAGGTACGACAGGTCGAGCTCTTCCAGGGCCTGCAGGCGGGTCACGTCCGGCATGCGTGAAAGCGGGTTGGCGGACAGGTCGAGGCTGACCAGGCGCTGCAGGCCACCCAGATCGATGATGTCCTGTTCGCTCAAGCTGATGAGGTTCTGCGCCAGGTTCAGGGTGTGCAGGTGCGTTGCCTGCTGCAGTGCGGCGAAAACGCCCTGTTCGAAGCGCGCGCTCGAGCCCTGCAGGGTCAGAATGCGCAGCGAGTCGCGGGTCAGCAGACGGGTCATGTGCTGGGCCGTCCAGCTGAAGTCGGGCACGTCGATGTCGTTCAGGATCAGGGTCTGCAAGCCGCTCAGGGTGCCCAGTTCGGCCAGGCGGGTCGGTGTCAGCCGGGTACGCGACAGGTTCAGGTGGCTGAGCCGGTGCAGGTTCTCCAGACCTTGCGGCAGCTCGGTCAGGGGCAGGTTGACCAGTTCCAGCCTGTGCAGGTTCGGAAAGCGCTGCACGAAGGCTGCCAGGCCGTCGATGCGCGGTGTATCCAGGACCCTCAGCGCCACCACTGCCGGCAACGTCACCGACAACGGTGGCAACGCCTGCTGGCTGTCGATGCGAACCTCGTCCCGCCGGCGCAGAATGCGGCATTCCCAGGCCCGCACCAGCTGCTGCGCCACCTCTGTGCGCTCGGCGCGGGCAGTGGCATCGGCACTTTGCTCGACCCACCGGTCCAGGCTGCCATCGAGTTGCAGGCGCTCCTGTTCCAGCTGCGTCACGTGCGCGCCGATGGGCTGGTTCTGGCTGAGCAGATGGGCGATGTAGGCATTGACGTAGCGGCGCGCAATGGGCAGCCGATGGTGGCTGATCAGGCGTTCGAGGCGGGTATGCAGTGGTTCGCGATTGAACATGTTCTGCTCGCCACGACTGGGGCTGCGTTGGGTCGGGGCATTGGCGGTGGTGGTCAACCAGCTTCTTTGCACCGGCAGGCCCAGCAGCAGGCGGGCGCGGGTGGGGCGCGCCAGCGCCATTTCCATCAGGCGCTGGTGCAGGCGCTGCGGCTCGTTGAGTCCGAAGCCCAGGCGGGCGCTGCGCGACTCGCCCAGTGCATGCAGCAATGCTCGGTAGAACCCGAACTCGCTGGTGTCCTGGGCCAGCAGCACCTGGGTCGCGCTGATCGCGTGCCAGCCCTCGTCTTCATCCAGGTACACCGAGGTGGTATCGACATCGGTCTGGCCCAGCGCTGCAAGCGGGGTGCCGAACCGTGCGCCGCTGCGCAGCAGCAGCGCGGTACCGGCCGGCCAGTGGTCCAGGTGTTCGAGCAGGCGCACGGCCAGGATGAAGGTGTCCTGGTTGATCGAGGCCGGCTGGGTAAAGCCCTCCAGGGCATTGCTCAGGCGCGCGTCATGGTCGAGGGCACGCGCCTGCTCGGCCACGTCCAGAGGCAGGGGCAGCGGCGGGGTCGCCTGCAGCGGGGCATAGATGCGCTGGCGGTTTTCGTCCAGCAGTCGTTGCGCGACACTCAGTGGCAGGTTCGGATAGCGTTGCTGGAGCTCCAGCACCGCATGATCGGTATCCAGTTGTGCCAGTTCGAAGCGGTGCAAGGCAATCGCCCGATTGAGCCGAGGTGACCAGGCATCGTACAGGTCGGCCGGCGGCGGGTTGCAGCCAGTGGTGCAGGGGGTGGCGGTGTCGCCGGGGGTAGGGGTCGAATCGCCGCTGCGACGGGTCCGTCTCGATGCCGGTTCCTTGCCCAGATAGACGGCCACGGCCCGGTAGAAGGCCTGCAACTGGGGCACATCATCGATTTCGGGTACCGCCAGCCCCTGGGCGATCAGGGCCATGCTGCGCGCTACCTGGTCCTGAGTGCGTGCCCGCTGCAGCACATGCACCAGCAGCGCGGGCGCGGGTCGGTCGCGCAGGTACATCTGGCGCAGGCTTGAATTGTCAGCCCCGCTGACGCGACCCAGCTCCAGCAGGCGCGCATCGTCGAAGCCGGCCGCGAGCGGCCCCATGCGACGCAGCAGCGACAGGCGTTCCCAGCGCTGGGGCTGCTCGTGGCGATGGTGCCAGGCTCCGGCACCGTTGTGGTACAGAGGCGGGCAGTAGGCATTCTTGTCGGTGGGGTGGCGTATCTGCCAGTGGCCCTCGGGGGCCTGCTCCACCCGGTAGAACGCCTGGTTGATCATGATCGCCTTGTGCGCGCCCTGGGTGTAGAGCCCCATGGCATCGGGTTGCCCGGTCGGGGAGCTGGCGGCGTCAAGGCGGTAACTGCTCAGGTCGGGTAGCCAGCGCCGATAGTCGGCGGGTGCCGGCTTGATCACACGCAGCGGTGTGACCCACTGCGAAGGTGCCTGGCCTTCGTCTTCCTCGGTGCAGCACAGGCCCGCGCCGGCGCCGATCAGCAGATGCGCTTCGAGGGCGCTGGCGAACGGGGTGCACAGGGTGTTCAGGCTGTCGGCCTGCTGCGGTGTGGTCGGGATCAGCAGGCGCGCATCGTCGAGCAGGCGCTCGATCATGTGTTTCTGCACGAACCAGCGCAGCCCTTGGTCCAAGGCGCTGGTGTCCATCGGCAGGTCCAGCATCGCGTCGCTGGCCTGCCAGCTGCTCACCACCCGCTGCTGGTGACGCAGGGGGATGAAGCGCAGAAAGTACTGCTGGAAGGCGGTGCTCGCCAGCGCGCCGCGCAGGTTGGAAAAGAAGTGCGTGCGCGAGGGGTACTGCTTCAGCGGGTGCTGCGGGTGGCCCGGCATGTACGCGACGCACGGGGCATCGTCTACCGGCGGGCCGAGCAGAAGGATGCCGGGCACCAGCAGGTCGTCGAACAGCCTGAGCGATGCGCACACCGTTACATCCGGGCCGAAGTACGGGCCCTGTTGCGGGAACTCCACCGAACCGTCCGGATAGGCGCCGATGATCCACTCGAGCAGCTGCCTGCCTTGCCTGCCCAGGTGGCCCCGGATGTGCGCAATGCTGTATTCCTCGCGCAGGGTCGCCAGGTAGGCATCCTGCTTGGCGTCAAGCAGCGTACGGCGCTGGAGCATGGCCTGCAGGTAGGTCAGGTAGACCTCGTCCAGGCTCCTGCGCTGCTGCACGCGATGGAACACCTGTGCGGTGACGGTGGCGAAGTCCTTCGCAGACAGGTCCAGAAGGTTGTAGGTGTACAGGCTCTGAACCTGCGCGAATGCCTGCGTTGCCCGCCGTCGGGCCAGTCGGCCCAGTACCTTGTACTGGTGCAGCTGGCGTCGTTGCTCGGGGCTGGCCTGCTGCAGCCAGGCCGGTTGCTCCTGGGTTTCAAGCGGCGAGAACAGGGTATCGAATTGACGCACCTGCGCGTCGGTGTTGGAAGTGGGCATGGTGCACAGTCCTGGTGGAGGGGGAATGTGGCATTGATCCAGATGCCCGGCAGGTGGCGGTGGTAGTTATTTGCGCAAGGGGCAGGCAAAAAAAATCCCGCCCTGTAACAGGCGGGATTCTGCGGGTTGCTCAGCCTGTCAGTAGGCTTTGCTTACCGAGCGTGGCGCTACCGGCTGGTTGTCGTTGGAGATGGTGACCTCCACGCGACGGTTCTGCGCACGGCCCGAGTTGCTGGAGTTGTCAGCCACCGGGAATTCCTTGCCGTAGCCCTGGGCCACGATGCGCGATGGGTCTACGCCGGCACGTACCAGTGCGGTGCGAACCGCGTTGGCGCGACGCTCGGACAGCGACTGGTTGTAGCTGGCAGAGCCCTTGCTGTCGGTGTAGCCCTCGACGATCACCTTGCGGTCAGGGTTTTCCTGAAGGAACTGCGCCAGGGTGGTGATGTTCGGCAGGGCGCTGCTTTTCAGGTTGGCTTTGTCGAAGTCGAACAGCACGTCGCCGAAGGTCACCAGGGTGCCGCGTTCGGTCTGCTTGGCGTTGAGGCTGTTCTGCAACTGCTTGATTTGCGCATCACGGGCATCCAGGCGAGCCTGGGCGCGTTTGGCGGCAGCGCTTTTCAGGTTGTTTTCGGCGTCACGCAGGGCGATGGTCTGCTTGGCCACTTCCACGCGCTGGTTGGTCAGGTAGGCGAGCTGGTCGACTTTCTTCTCGTCTTCCTTGTTCATGTAGGCCTGGTCGGCCTTGTTCAGCCAGTCTTGCGCGTCCTTGGTTTCCAGCGCCGCGACCTTGCTCGCCTGCGGGTTGCTCTGCAGGGCGGAGAAGTTGGTGCGGGCGGATTCCAGGTTCGGGTTAGGCGGCGTGGAGCAGGCAGCCAGACCAACGCTCAAGGCCAGAAGGGCGGGGATCATCACGTGTTTACGCATAGTGGGTCATCCTTTATCGATTACGAATGCATGGGTCGGTGAGGCGAGCGGCTTACTGCACGCTGCGCATGCCTTCCTCACGCAGGTCCTGCACGCCCTGGTTGGCGTCCTGCACCGCTTTTTCGGCCTTGGCCGCCTGGGCTTTGCGCTCGGCGACGCGAGCGTCCCATTCCGCCTGTTCGGCCAGGCGCTTGGCCTCGTCGTACTTCTTGTCATGCATGGCGATTTCAGCTTGTTTGAGCTTGTCCTGAGCCGCCTTCATTTCCACCGCCGCGAACTCGGTACCGCCCGCGCTGACGGCGGAGTTCACCGCTGACTGCGTTACGGCGTACTGCTCGGTTGGCGGATTGCCTGCGCAGCCGGCCAGAACCAGGCTGCTGCCCAATGCCAGCGCAGCCAGCTTGAGCCCGCGCAGTTGGGTGAAGGAGGTTTTTTCGGTGCGGGTCTTCATGGTGGTCAACTCCATTGGATCACTCCTGATGAACAACGAATTCCGTAACAATCCATCGGCATGGCCCGTCAGCCTGGGGAACACGATATGCCCGTAGCTTAGGGGTTTTGCCGTAATGGCTATTGGCTGTGACCGAAGCGTTTTTTGAATAGTTCAGAAAAAAGTCTCGCCTTATCGTGTTTTTATCTGACTGATCGGTCAGTAGGTTTTCGGGGGAACTTTGCAGCGCGTGCGTAGTACGCGTGCCTGTATGGGTATAGACGGGGTTTGTGGTTCGGGCCATCAAAGGGCCTTGAATGCGGGGTTCTCGAGGCGGCTGCACGGCCCGTCGCAGAGGCCTGCGGGCTGTGGCGCTCCACAGCGCAGCCCGCAGCCGGCCAGCGGATCACTAGTGCGCCGGCCCGTCCTTGCGCTCACTCATGTCGCGCAGGTAACGGCGTGACAACGCCAGAAACCGAGGGGTGGGGCCGACGTCTTCGTAGAGCGGATTGTCTTCCTCGTCGGTGGCGATCACCTGCTGGCCCTTCACATACGGAAAGCTCGCCTCAAGCTCCTCCAGCGCCGCGCCGAGCAATTCGCCCAGCAACTCTTCGGGCCGGCGCTTGGGGTACATTTCGCTCAGCGCCGCCAGGCGCGCCGCCGCTTCGACGTCCAGGTGCAGGACGTGGCCGGTGGCGCTCAACGGGCCCTTGGCGCTGTGTTCCCAATGCTCGGCTAAATCACGGATCTTCATGGTGGCCTCCCACAGGTGGATGTGTTCGTTAGAGCATCGCCACCGCACATAGTTTGGTTGCATCGCCCACCCGGCTTGAAAGCCCAACCTCGACGGGGCACTCTGGACCCAGAGCTGTTTTCCCAGGATGCGGAGGCAAGGCTGATGACCGATATCGATGTGCGCTTGCGAGAAGATGTTCACCTGTTGGGCGAGTTGTTGGGCGACACCGTGCGCGAGCAGTACGGCGAAGCCTTTCTGCAAAAGATCGAAGACATACGTCGCAGCGCCAAGGCCGACCGCAGCGGCAGTGCCGAGCAGCTGAGTTCGACCCTGAACGATCTTGCCGAAGACGAACTGCTGCCGGTGGCGCGGGCCTTCAACCAGTTCCTCAACCTGGCCAACATCGCCGAGCAGTACCAGCTGATTCGCCGTCGTGATGCCGACCAGCCCGCGCCGTTCGAGTCGCGCGTGCTGCCCGAGCTGCTGGCCCGGCTCAAGGCCGCCGGGCACAGCGACGACGCCCTGGCTCGCCAGCTGGGCAAGCTCAGTATCGAACTGGTGCTGACCGCCCACCCGACCGAAGTCGCGCGCCGTACGCTGATCCAGAAGTACGACGCCATCGCCGCGCAACTGGCCGCCCAGGACCACCGCGACCTGACCCCCGCCGAACGCGACCAGGTGCGCCAGCGTCTGCAACGGCTGATCGCCGAGGCCTGGCACACCGAAGAGATCCGCCGTACCCGGCCGACACCGGTGGACGAAGCCAAATGGGGCTTCGCGGTGATCGAGCACTCGCTCTGGCACGCCATACCGCATCACCTGCGCAAGGCCGACAAGGCGCTGCACGAGGCCACCGGCCTGCGCCTGCCGCTGGAGGCTGCGCCGATCCGCTTCGCCTCGTGGATGGGCGGCGACCGTGACGGCAACCCCAATGTCACCGCCAAGGTCACCCGCGAAGTATTGCTGCTGGCGCGCTGGATGGCCGCCGACCTGTTTTTGCGCGACATCGATTCGTTGGCCGCCGAACTTTCGATGCAGCAGGCCAGCGAGGCGTTGCGTGCCAAGGTCGGTGATTCGGCCGAGCCTTACCGCACCCTGCTCAAGCAACTGCGTGATCGCCTGCGGGTGACGCGGGCCTGGGCCCAGAGCTCGCTGGCCAGCCCGCAGCCGGCCCCCGCCGAGGTGCTGCACGACAACCGCGACCTGTTCGAGCCGCTGCTGCTGTGCTTCGAATCGCTGCACGCGTGCGGCATGGGCGTGATCGCCGATGGCCCGCTGCTCGACTGCCTGCGCAGGGCCGTTACCTTCGGGCTGTTTCTGGTGCGCCTGGACGTGCGCCAGGACGCCGCCCGGCACGCCGACGCACTCAGCGAGATCACCGAGTACCTGGGCCTGGGGCGCTACGCCGACTGGGATGAAGACGCGCGTATCCGTTTCCTGCAGCAGGAGCTGAGCAACCGCCGGCCGCTGCTGCCTGGCGACTTCAAGCCCCAGGCCGATACCGCCGAGGTGCTCGCCACCTGCCGCGAGGTGGCCGCCGCACCTGCCGCTTCGCTGGGCTCCTACGTGATCTCGATGGCCGGCGCCGCTTCCGACGTGCTGGCCGTGCAACTGCTGCTCAAGGAAGCCGGCGTGCGCCGGCCGATGCGCGTGGTGCCGCTGTTCGAAACCCTGGCCGACCTGGACAACGCCGGCCCGGTGATGGAACGCCTGCTCGGCCTGCCGGGCTATCGCGCCAGCTTGCACGGGCCGCAGGAGGTGATGATCGGCTATTCCGATTCGGCCAAGGATGCCGGCACCACCGCGGCGGCCTGGGCGCAGTATCGTGCCCAGGAAACCCTGGTGCGCATCTGCCGTGAAGAACAGGTCGAACTGCTGCTGTTCCACGGTCGCGGCGGCACCGTGGGGCGTGGTGGCGGCCCGGCGCATGCGGCGATCCTGTCGCAGCCGCCGGGCTCGGTGGCGGGGCGCTTCCGTACCACCGAGCAGGGCGAGATGATCCGCTTCAAGTTCGGCCTGCCGGACATCGCCGAGCAGAACCTCAACCTGTACCTGGCTGCGGTGCTGGAGGCGACCCTGCTGCCGCCACCGCCGCCGCAACCGGCCTGGCGCGAACTGATGGACCAGCTGGCTGCCGATGGCGTGAAGGCCTACCGTGGCGTGGTGCGCGACAACCCCGAGTTCGTCGAGTACTTCCGTCAGTCCACCCCGGAACAGGAACTCGGCCGCCTGCCACTGGGCAGTCGCCCGGCCAAGCGGCGCGCGGGCGGCATCGAGAGCCTGCGGGCGATCCCGTGGATCTTCGGCTGGACCCAGACGCGCCTGATGCTGCCCGCCTGGCTGGGCTGGGAGGCGGCGCTGAACAACGCGCTGGCCCGTGGCCAGGGCGAACTGCTGGCCGAGATGCGCGAACAGTGGCCGTTCTTCCGCACCCGCATCGACATGCTCGAGATGGTGCTGGCCAAGGCCGACGCCGACATCGCGCGCTTCTACGACGAACGTCTGGTGCAACCGCAACTGCGACCTTTGGGTGCCCATCTGCGCGACCTATTGTCGCAGGCGTGCCAGGTGGTGCTGGGTCTCACGGGGCAGCCGGTGCTACTGGCGCACAGCCCTGACACCCTCGAATTCATCCGCCTGCGCAACACCTATCTGGACCCACTGCATCTATTGCAGGCCGAGCTGCTGGCACGCTCGCGCGCACGCGAAGCCGCTCTGGACAGCCCCTTGGAACAGGCGCTGCTGGTGACTGTGGCGGGTATTGCGGCAGGTCTGCGCAACACCGGTTGAGGGCGGGGCAGGGGTGGCGCGCCAGTGCCCGGCGCGCGCCCCGAGCACCCGGGCGAAGCGGTTTCGCCCCCGGTTGCGCCGGGCGCAACCCGGGCACGAACGGGCCTCACGCAGTATTTTTTTCCGACTTTCGACCGCTTGTGTGGTCCGGGTGCGCTGTGTATCTTGAGCAGCCTTTTGACCGATTTGCGGTCATCACCCGATTCTTGGGATTGGCCCTGAGTGGCGAATCCATTGATTTGCTTATAAAAAATTGAGGAGCACAAGATGCGCGTAATTCTGCTGGGAGCTCCCGGGGCCGGTAAAGGTACTCAGGCAAAGTTCATCACCGAGAAGTTCGGTATTCCCCAGATTTCCACCGGCGACATGCTGCGTGCCGCGGTCAAGGCCGGCACCCCGCTGGGTCTGGAAGCCAAGGCGATCATGGACGCCGGCAAGCTGGTGTCCGACGAGCTGATCATCAACCTGGTCAAGGACCGCATCGCTCAGGCCGACTGCGCCAAGGGTTTCCTGTTCGACGGTTTCCCGCGCACCATTCCCCAGGCTGAAGCCCTGGTGAGCGCCGGCGTCGAGCTGGATGCCGTGGTCGAGATCGCCGTTGCCGACGAAGAGATCGTCCAGCGTATCGCCGGCCGCCGCGTGCACGAAGGTTCGGGTCGCGTGTACCACGTGGTCTACAACCCGCCGAAGGTTGAAGGCAAGGACGACGAGACCGGCGAGCCGCTGATCCAGCGCAAGGACGACACCGAAGAAACCGTGCGTCATCGCCTGTCGGTCTACCACGAGCAGACCAAGCCGCTGGTGGACTTCTACCAGAAGCTGTCGGCTGCCAACGGTGGCAAGCCCAAGTACAGCCACATCGAAGGCGTGGGCTCGGTCGATGCCATCACCGCCAAGGTGCTGGCCGCTCTGAGCTGATCACCGCTCGGATGTGCACACAACGGCCCGCTTGCGGGCCGTTGTTGTTTATAATGCCGTTCTTTTTTCTTGCCCCCTGGAACCCCCGATGACCACCTTGCTGGCCCTGGATACCGCCACTGAAGCCTGCTCCGTTGCCTTGCTGCATGACGGCAAGGTGCTCAGCCACTATGAGGTGATCCCGCGCCTGCATGCGCAGAAGCTGCTGCCGATGATCCAGACGATGCTGGCCGAAGCGGGCATCGCCCTGTCGGCCGTCGATGCGATTGCCTTCGGCCGCGGCCCCGGCGCCTTTACCGGGGTGAGGATCGCCATCGGCGTGGTGCAGGGCCTGGCGTTCGCCCTCGAGCGTCCGGTGCTGCCGGTGTCCAACCTGGCGCTACTGGCCCAGCGCGCGTTGCGCGAGCACGGCGCCGAGCAGGTGGCGGCGGCGATCGATGCGCGCATGGACGAGGTGTACTGGGGCTGCTACCAGCAGCAGGCCGGCGAAATGCGCCTGCTGGGCAGCGAGGCGGTGCTGGCCCCCGAACAGGTCAGCCTGCCGCCGGGCGCGGCCGGCGACTGGTTCGGTGCCGGTACCGGCTGGGGCTACGCCGAGCGCCTGCCGGTTGCCGTCAGTGGCCAGGACGCCGGCATGCTGCCCCACGCCCTCGACCTGCTGACCCTGGCGCGGTTCGCCTGGGACCGGGGCGAAGGTATTGCGCCCGATCTCGCCCAACCGGTGTACCTGCGCGACAAGGTGGCCACGCCCAAGGCGCGGTAAACCGCTGGTCGTCTATCGCCGTTGCGCATAAACCTTTTGCTCGATATGTGGTCCAGTTATCAGTCGGGCATTTGCGAAGTCTCTCAGGTGCCGCTAAATTGCCATCATTGCTCCTGAGTAATCGTTCATGCGTGTCGACGGCTTCTCTTCCCAGTCCTATCCGATCAAGCGCCCGCTGCGCAAGCCGCCGGTGCGCGAAGAGGACGTGGACGAAGACCTGCCGGGCGAGTTCGAGGCGCAGCCGTCGCCATCAGGTGCTGCAGGCGGCGCCAGCCGCAGCGGCCTGCCGGTGCGCCAGCAGGACATGATCTTCCCGCGGGCGCGCAACAAGCGCACCGCCCAGGCCCTGGCCAGCTACCTGACCACTGCCGGCTTCGTGGACTGGGAGATGGAAGTGCTGGGGTTGGACCTGTACATTTGAGGCATGACGCCTTTACCTTACTTTCTCGGTTGCCCGTCCTGGAGTGAAAACGCCTGGCGCGAGTACCTGTACCCCGCCGAGGCCAGATCCAGCGACTTTCTCGGCCTCTACTGCCAGGTGTTCAATGCGGTGGAGGGCAACACCACCTTCTATGCGCGCCCCGCGCCCGCCACCCTGGAACGCTGGGCGCAGATCATGCCCGCGCACTTTCGCTTCACCGCCAAGTTCCCCGGCGACATCAGTCACGCAGACGACCTGCGTCAGCAATGCGTGGCCGCGCACACCTTCATCAACCTGCTCAAGCCGCTGGGCGCCCGTGTGGCGCCCTACTGGTTGCAGCTGCCTGCCAGCTTCGGTCCGGCACGCCTGGGCGAGCTGGTGGCATTTATCGACGAGGTGGACGTGCCGCTGGCGGTGGAGGTGCGCAACAAGGCCTTCTTCGCCAAGGGTGAGGAGGAACGTCTGCTCAATCGGCTGTTGCTCGATCGCGGCGTCGAACGCATCTGCCTGGACCCGCGTGCCCTGTTCAGTTGCACCTCGCGCGATCCGGGCGTGCTGCATGCCCAGTCCAAGAAACCGCGGGTGCCGCCACGCCCTGCCGCCTTCAGCCAGAGCCCGCAGGTGCGCTTCATCGGCCACCCGGAACTGGCGGCCAACGAGCCGTTTCTGCTGCCGTGGCTGGACAAGGTCGCGGCCTGGATCGAGGAGGGGCGCACCCCGTACGTTTTCCTGCATACTGCCGACAACCGCCTGGCAGCCGCGCTGGCGCAGCGTTTTCATCAGGGCCTGATGGAGCGCCTGCCCGGCTTGCCGGCCTTGCCTGAACTGCACAGGGCGCCCGCAGCCGAGCAGCTTGGCCTGCTCTGACCGCCCCGTACCGCCTGCTCTGGAGTCGTGATCATGGATGTGCAAACCCTGCGTGCCGAAGCCTTCAAGGCGCTGCATGAACGTGATGGCGCCTTTGTCATCCCCAACCCCTGGGATGCAGGCTCGGCCAAGCTGCTGGCCAGCCTCGGCTTCGAGGCGCTGGCCACCACCAGCGCCGGCCTGGCGTTCTCGCTGGGGCGCCCCGATGCCGAAGGCGCCATGAGCCTGGAGGAAACCCTGGGCAACGCGCGCAGCATCGTCGATGCCACCGCTCTGCCGGTGGCTGCAGACCTCGAGAACGGCTTCAGCGATACGCCCAAGGGCTGCGCCGAGGCCATCCTGCAGGCCGCCGCTGTGGGGCTTGTAGGCGGCTCCATCGAGGATGCCAGCGGCAACCCGCAAGAGCCGATCTATGGCTTTCATCAGGCAGTGGAGCGCGTCGAGGCAGCCGTTGCGGCGGCGCGCAGCCTGGAGTTCCCGTTCACCCTGTGTGCCCGCGCCGAAAACCTGCTGCACGGGCGCCTGGACCTGGACGACACCATCAAGCGCCTGCAGGCCTTTGCCGAGGCCGGTGCCGATGTGCTGTACGCGCCGGGCTTGCGCAGCGCCGAGGAGATTCGCCAGGTGGTGCAGGCCGTGGCGCCCAGGCCGGTCAACGTGCTGATGGGGCTGAGCGGGGTGGGCCTGAGCGTAAGCGACCTGCAGGCGCTCGGGGTCAAGCGCATCAGCGTCGGCTCGTCGCTGGCGCGTGCGGCCTACGGCGCGTTCTTCCACGCCGCCGAACGGATCCAGCAGCAGGGCCGCTTCGACTATGCCGAACAGGCGCTGCCGTTCGACCAGCTCAACCAGTTGTTCAGGCGCTGATCGTCCATGCGGGGAGTGGGCATTTTCCTGGTGATAGCGATGGCTGCGGGGTTGGTGGCCTGGCAACAGGGCTGGCGCCTGCCGGCTGCCTGGAACCCGTGGGCGGTGCTGGACGTCAAGGCGCCCCCGAACCTGCTGACCCCCTACAAGCTGAGCCGCCTGCAGGATGACCCCAGGCTTTGCGAACAGGCCCTGGCCACCTCGACGCTGCGCTACAGCAAGCAGGCCGACAGCGCGCCAGATGTGGCCTGCCCGCTGCACAACGTGGTGCGGGTGCAGGGCTCGGGCGTGCGCCTGAGCAGCAGTTTTCTGGCCAGTTGCCCAGTCGCGGTGGCCTTCGCGCTGTTCGAGCGCCACGGCCTGCAACCGGCCGCGCAGCGTGCATTCGGCCAGGCGGTGGTGCAGGTCGATCACCTGGGCAGTTTTGCCTGTCGCAATATGTACGGGCGCAAGGAAGGGCGGCGCAGCCAGCATGCCAGCGCCAATGCGCTCGACATCGCCGGGTTCAGGCTGGCCGATGGGCAGCGCATCGAGGTGCTGCGCGACTGGCCGGGTGAGGGGGTGAAGGCGAAGTTTCTACGCGAGGTGCAGGCTGGCGGCTGCGACAGTTTCAACACGGTGCTGGGGCCTGACTACAACGCTGCCCACCGCAACCACTTCCACCTGGATATGGGCTTCTGGCAGATCTGCCGTTAGGCGGCGATGCGCACGTTGTTCAGTACCACCGGACGGGCCCAGCTGAGGTCGAACTCCAGCTCCGACTGCTGCTTGAGCAGCGTGGCCTGGTCGAACGGCTCCGGCGCCGGGTCGAGCAGGCTGGCTTCCAGCTCCGCGATCGGCAGGTGCAGCGGGTAGGGTTGCGGCGCCGGGCCTGGCTGCGGCAGCGGATGACCCTGGCTCATCACCACCGGGCGCACCCAGTTGTTGCTGATGTCCAGCTGGCGCTGCTGCTCCACCAGTTCCAGCGCGCTGAATGGCGGCGCAGGCTTGTCCAGCAGGTCCAGTTCGAATTCGGCAATCGGCAGGAACAGCGGCTCGGGCGGGGCGACGATGGTGTCGTGCACGTCGCACAGGCGCTGGCTGTGGATCTGCGCCAGGGTCTGGCTGCCGGCAATCGGTTCGCCGGTGACGGTGTCGACCTCGGGGACCGCCAACTGACCTTCCTGCGCACCTTCACCCTGCTGCTCTGCCAACGCCTGGGCAAAGAAGTCCTGCCACAGGTGGCTGACGCCGCCGAGGGTCTGGGTGTTGTGCCGGGCAAAGTCGCCGACGGGCGACAAATAACCGGAAGGGAGCTGAAGAATGTCTGACATGGCAGTCGAAGGCTGTCCGGGTCTGGCAAAATAGCGATTACTGCGGTTATCGGCACAGGCCGGCAATCATTTAATTTTTTTGTGTGGGGAAGGTGAGCGGTGGAGCAACTGGCGGACGGCGGTATCCGGGTCGAGGCGTTGGCTGCCGAGTATCAGGCACAGGCCGAGCACTGGGCGGTGCGCCTGGGCTTGCCGCTGCAGGATGCGTCGGCGGCCTTTGCCGTGCAGGTGGGCGAGACCGGCCTGCAGATCCAGCAGTTGGGCCCGCAGGCACCGGGCCCGGTGCGGGTGGATTTCGTCGAGGGCGCGGCGGCCCATCGTCGGGTGTTCGGCGGGGGCAGCGGGCAGATGATCGCCAAGGCGGTCGGCATCGCTCAGGGCGTGCGCCCACGGGTGCTGGATGCCACGGCAGGGCTGGGCAAGGACGCCTTCGTGCTGGCCAGCCTGGGCTGCCAGATGCAACTGATCGAGCGCCAGCCGCTGGTGGCGGCGCTGCTCGAGGATGGCCTGGCGCGTGCGGCAGCGGATGCTGAGGTGGGCCCCATCGTGGCCCGCATGCAGCTGCTGGCAGGCAACTCCATCGAGCGCATGCGCGACTGGCAGGGCGAACCGCCGCAGGTGATCTACCTCGATCCGATGTTCCCGCACCGCGACAAGAGCGCCCTGGTGAAAAAGGAGATGCGCGTATTCCGCCCGCTGGTGGGCGATGACCTGGATGCACCGGCACTGCTGGAGGCCGCCCTGGCCCTGGCCAGCCACCGGGTGGTGGTCAAGCGCCCGCGCAAGGCGCCGATCATCGACGGGCCCAAGCCCAGCCATAGCCTGGAAGGCAAGTCGAGCCGCTACGACATCTACCCCAAGAAAGCCCTCAAGCCCTGACTAGGGGCGGTAGGCCCGCAAAAACACCGCCACCACGTCCTGCACATGTGCCTCGGCAGCCTCGGCGTCCAGCGCCGGGGAGTAGCCGAGCAGCAGGCGATAGTTCGGCGCCCCCTTGAGCAGACAGAAGAAGTGCTCGGCCGCCCTGGCCGGCTGCTCGATACGCAGCAGACCATGCTGGTCGACGCGCTGCAGCAGTGCTTCCATCTCGCGCAGCACGCGCAACGGGCCGGCTTCGAAGAAGATCTGGCTGAGCTTGGGGTCCTGGGTGCCCAGGGCCATGATCAGGCGGCTGAGCTTGACCGATTGATCGCTGTTGATCAGCGCCTGGAAGCCGCGCCCGATGTTCAGCAGGACCTGCTCCACCGACGTGCCTTCGGTCAGTTCGAAGAACAGTTCGGGCAACTGGGCCGTGCAGGTGGCCACGATAGCCGAGGAGAACAGTGTCTCCTTGTCGTTGAAGTGGCTGTAGACCGTCAGTTTCGAAACCCCTGCCGCATTCGCGACCGCATCCATGCTGGTGTTGGCGTAACCGTGGGTGAGAAACAGGGCTTTGGCCGCCTCGAGGATGGCCTGGCGCTTGGCGAGGTCCTTGGGCCGGCCGGGGCCGTTGGGGGCGCTGGTTTCGTTTGGCATGAATGACACGTACAGGTTCGTTAAGGGGTACAGGGTACACCGTGGTCGCCGCCTGGGGGCTGCAATCTGCGCTTTGAACGCCTATCAGCGCCAGTGATGGCGGGTGGAAGTGGCTTTTTCGGCTCCACGGAGGGCCCAAGCGGCAGGTCCAGGTGTCAGTTCGGTGCGTGCGACGACCCTGAAATTTCTGTCCGACAATCGCTTCCCGGCGCCGTTGCGCTGATTTACTATACCCGCCGGTATAAATATTAGATGCGCTACTCACGGAAGGTTCTCGATCATGTTGCGCCATGCCTTGCCCCTTGCATTCCCGCTTACCCTTGCCTTGCTGCTGAGCGGCTGCGGGCAGGAGAGTCCCCCGCCAAGCACCCTGCGCCCGGCCATGGTGGTGCAGCCGCAGCTGTCCACGGCGGCGGTTGACAGCTACCCCGGCGAAGTGCGCGCCCGGCTCGAGCCGGAGTTGGCGTTTCGTATTCCCGGCAAGGTCAGCAAGCGCCTGGTGGAGGAGGGCCAGCGGGTCAAGGCCGACCAGCCATTGGCCGAGCTCGACCCGCAGGACGTGCGCCTGCAGCTGGAGGCCAGCCGCGCGCAGATGGCAGCGGCCCAGGCCAACCTGAGCCTGGTCAAGGCCGAGCGCGACCGCTACCAGACCCTGCTGGAACGCCAGATGGTCAGCCGCTCGCAGTTCGACAACGCCGAAAACCTGTACCGCGCAGGCCTGGCGCGAGCCAACCAGGTGCGCGCCGAATTCGATGTGGCCGGCAACCAGGCCGGCTATTCGGTGCTGCGCGCGCCACAGGACGGGGTGGTAGCCAAGCGTCAGGTCGAGGTGGGCCAGGTGGTGGCTGCCGGGCAGACCGTGTTCACCCTGGCCGCCGATGGCGAGCGCGAGGTGCTGATCAGCCTGCCGGAGCAGAACTTCGGGCGCTTCAAGGTCGGCCAGCCGGTGTCGGTGGAGCTGTGGTCGCAACCGGATACGCGCTTCGAGGGTCGCATCCGCGAGCTGTCGCCGGCCGCCGACCCGCGGTCACGTACCTTCGCTGCGCGCATCGCGTTCGCGGCCGGCAAGGTGCCCGCAGAACTGGGGCAGAGCGCACGGGTGTTCATCCAGCACGCCGAGCAGGTGCCGTTGGCGGTGCCGCTGTCGGCCCTGAGCGCCGAGAACGGCCAGACCTACGTGTGGCGGGTGGAGCCTGACAATACGCTCACGCGCACCGTGGTGCGGGTTGGCGCCTACGGCCAGGCCAGCGTGCCGGTGCTCGAAGGCCTCAAGCCCACCGATTGGGTGGTGGCGGCTGGCGGCCATGTGCTGCACGAGGGGCAGCAGATACGACCGGTGGACCGGTCCAATCGCGTGGTGAATCTGGCGGCCAAGGAGTAAGTCCCGATGGGTTTCAACCTTTCCGCCTGGGCGCTGCGCAATCGCCAGATCGTGCTGTTCCTGATGGTGCTGCTGGCCCTGGTCGGCACGCTTTCGTATACCAAGCTGGGCCAGAGCGAAGACCCGCCGTTCACCTTCAAGGCCATGGTGATCAAGACCAACTGGCCGGGGGCGAGCGCCGAGGAAGTCTCGCGCCAGGTCACCGAACGCATCGAGAAGAAGCTGATGGAGACAGGCGAGTACGAGAAGATCGTCTCGTTCTCGCGCCCTGGTGAGTCCCAGGTCACTTTCATGGCCCGCGACTCGATGCATTCCAAGGATGTTCCCGAGCTGTGGTACCAGATCCGCAAGAAGGTCGCGGACATTCGCCACACCTTGCCGCCGGGTATCCAGGGGCCGTTCTTCAACGACGAGTTCGGCACCACCTTCGGCAATATCTATGCACTGACCGGTGAAGGCTTCGACTACGCGGTGCTCAAGGACTACGCCGACCGCGTGCAGATCCAGCTGCAACGGGTAAAGGATGTGGGCAAGGTCGAGCTGCTCGGCCTGCAGGACGAGAAGATCTGGATCGAGCTGTCGAACCTCAAGCTGGCGACCCTGGGCCTGCCGCTTGAAGCCGTGCAGCAGGCGCTGGAGGAACAGAATGCGGTGACCACCGCAGGCTTTTTCGAAACCCCCAGCGAGCGCCTGCAACTGCGCGTGAGCGGGCGTTTCGAGACGGTGGAGCAGATCGAGCAGTTCCCGATTCGGGTGGGCGAGCGCACCTTCCGTATCAGCGATGTGGCCGATGTGCGCCGCGGTTTCAACGATCCGCCCGCGCCACGCATGCGCTTCATGGGCGAAGACGCCATCGGCCTGGCGGTATCGATGAAGGCCGGTGGTGACATCCTGGTGCTGGGCAAGGCCCTTGAGGTCGAGTTTGCCCGTATATCGGCCAATCTGCCGGCCGGCATGCAGCTGCGCAAGGTGTCCGACCAGCCGGCCGCCGTGAAAACCGGCGTAGGCGAGTTCGTGCAGGTGCTGGTGGAAGCACTGGCCATCGTGCTGCTGGTGAGCTTCTTCTCGCTGGGCATGCGCACCGGCCTGGTGGTGGCGCTGGCGATTCCGCTGGTGCTGGCGATGACGTTTGCCGCGATGTATTACCTCGGGATCGGCCTGCACAAGATTTCCCTGGGGGCACTGGTGCTGGCGCTGGGGCTGTTGGTGGATGACGCGATCATTGCGGTGGAGATGATGGCGATCAAGATGGAGCAGGGCTTCGATCGCTTCAAGGCCGCCAGCTACGCCTGGACCAGCACCGCCTTCCCGATGCTCACCGGCACCCTGATCACCGCGGCGGGCTTTCTGCCGATTGCCACGGCGCAGTCGGGCACGGGCGAGTACACCCGCTCGATCTTCCAGGTGGTGACCATTGCCCTCATTGCCTCGTGGATCGCTGCCGTGGTGTTCGTGCCGTACCTGGGCGAGCGGCTGCTGCCAGACCTGGCCAAGCTGCACGCGGCCAAGCACGGCACCACCGATGGCGCCACCGACCCCTATGGCACGCCGTTCTACCAGCGTGTACGGCGGCTGGTGGGCTGGTGCGTGGCGCACCGCAAGACGGTGATCGTGGCGACCCTGGGCCTGTTCGTGCTCAGCGTGCTGTCGTTTCGTTTCGTGCCCCAGCAGTTCTTCCCGGCCTCCGGACGGCTGGAGCTGATGGTCGACCTGAAGCTGGCCGAGGGCGCCTCGCTGAGCAACACCGCCGAGCAGGTCACGCGCCTGGAGGCCCTGCTCAAGGAGCGCGCCGGCATCGACAACTATGTGGCCTACGTGGGCACCGGCTCGCCGCGCTTCTACCTGCCCCTGGACCAGCAGTTGCCGGCAACCAGCTTCGCCCAGTTCGTGGTGCTGGCCAAGACCATCGAGGAGCGCGAGGCGCTGCGCAGCTGGCTGATCGAGACCCTGAACGAGCAGTTCCCGGACCTGCGTTCGCGGGTCACGCGCCTGGAAAACGGCCCGCCTGTGGGCTACCCGGTGCAGTTCCGGGTCACCGGCGAGCACATCGAGGAGGTGCGTGCACTGGCGCGCAAGGTGGCGGCCCGGGTGCGCGAGAACCCGCATGTGGTGAACGTGCACCTGGACTGGGAAGAGCCGAGCAAGGTGATCTACCTGAGTATCGACCAGGACCGTGCCCGGGCCCTGGGGATCAGCACCGCGCACCTGGCCAAGTTCCTGCAAAGCTCGCTGACCGGTTCGTCGGTCAGCCAGTTCCGCGAAGACAACGAGCTGATCGAGATCCTGCTGCGCGGCACGCGCCAGGAACGCACCGAGCTGACCAACCTGTCGAGCCTGGCGGTGCCCACCGAGAATGGGCGCAGCGTTGCGCTGTCGCAGGTGGCGACGCTGGAGTACGGCTTCGAGGAAGGCATCATCTGGCACCGTAATCGCCTGCCGACGGTGACGGTACGTGCCGACATCTATGGCAAGGAGCAGCCGGCGACCCTGGTCAAGCAGATACTGCCGACCCTGGAGCCGGTGCGTGCCGAGCTGCCGGATGGCTACCTGCTGGAAGTGGGCGGTACGGTGGAGGATTCGACCCGCGGGCAGAACTCGGTGAATGCCGGGGTGCCATTGTTCATCGTGGTGGTGTTGAGCTTGCTGATGGTGCAGTTGCGCAGCTTCTCGCGCACGGTGATGGTGTTCCTCACCGCGCCATTGGGGCTGATCGGGGTGGTGCTGTTCCTGATGGTGTTCCGCCAGCCGTTCGGCTTCGTGGCGATGCTGGGCACCATTGCGCTGTCGGGGATGATCATGCGCAACTCGGTGATTCTGGTGGACCAGATCGAGCAGGACATCGCGGCCGGGCTGGACCGTTGGCAGGCGATCATCGAGGCCACGGTGCGGCGCTTCCGGCCGATCGTGCTGACCGCGCTGGCGGCGGTGCTGGCTATGATTCCGTTGTCGCGCAGCGTGTTCTTCGGGCCGATGGCGGTGGCGATCATGGGCGGGCTGATCGTGGCCACGGCGTTGACGCTGCTGTTCCTGCCGGCGCTGTATGCGGCGTGGTTCAAGGTGCGCAAGCCCTGAGAAGGCGTTCGCCGGCAAGGCCGGCTCCTACGGGGGCACTGCGCATCCTGTAGGAGCCGGCCTTGCCGGCGAAGGGCCCTAGAGGGCGCCGAAGACCTTCTTGGCCAGGCTGGTAGCCGCGGCCGCCGGGTTCTGGCGGATCGTCGCTTCCTGCTTGCCGATCATCTCGAACAGGCCATCCAGCGCTTGTTCGGTCACATAACCCTCGACGTTGGCGTTCTTGCTGTCCAGCAGGCCCAGCGACGAGGCCTGCCCGGCAAAGCTGTTGTACTGCTTGGCCAGGCCGACCTGGTCGGTGGCCTGCTTGACGATGGGCAGGAACTTGGCACGGATCTGCTCGCGGCTGGTCTTGTTCAGGTACTGGGTGGCCGAATCGTTGCCACCGCTGAGAATACCCTTGGCGTCGGCCACGCTCATCTTCTTGACCGCATCCACCAGCAACGCCTGGGCCTGCGGTACTGCCGCCTCGGCCGCCTTGTTCATGCTGGCCTCGAGCTGGTCGACCTCGGCGCCCATGCCGAATTTCTTCATGGCCTTGGCAGCCTTGCCCAGGTTGCCCGGCAGCTCGATGCGCACGTCCGGGTTGTTGCTGAAGCCGCCTGGGGTGCCCAGTTGCTTGACGGCAATCTGCGCACCCTGGGTCAGGGCATCCTTGAGGCCGCCGGTGGCGTCCTTCTGCGACAGGTCGCCGAGCGACAGGGCCAGCGCACTGGCCGACAACAGCAGGCCGGCACACAGGCCGGTAAAGGTAAGAGCAGGGCGGAACATGGCAGCATCCTTATCCAAAGGCAAAAAGGGGATCAGCGAACGGCGTCGACCTTGATTCGTACAGGCTGGGCGTCGCTACCGTCCAGCTGCACGCCGTGGTGTTCGGTGTTGATGAACAGCAGCTTGCCGTCCAGCTCGATGCGCGCGCTCACGGCATAGCGGTGGCCCGGCTTGACCTGTGCCGGGTCGTAGCTCAGGTGAAACGGCAGGGGCACCTGGCCTTTTACCGGGCCGCTCTGGTTGGCCAGGGTGACGGCTGGCGCATCGGCCAGCGACACGTCCTGCAGGCTGACGCTCAGGGTGGCTGCCGGTGGCAGGGCGATGCGCTGCAGGTAGAACACCTCGCCGTCCAGGCTGGCCTTGGAGGGTGACGGGGTGCTGCTGCAGGCGGCCAGCAGGCTGCCCAGCACAGCCAGGGTCAATTTCTTCATCGTGTACTCCTGTTCAGACTTGTTGCTCGGTGTGTTCGGTGGTTTCGTCGCTGCGTTGCAAGGCCACCTGGCGGATCGACAGGCGCACCTCGGCCGACAGCACGCGCTTGGCGGCGCCTTCGGCCAGCTCGCTGAGTTTTTCATGGTAGCCGAGCTTGCCCGCCGCATCCGGGCGCAGCACGCCCTGTTCGATCTGGGTCTGGATGAAGTGGCGGAACAGGCTCTTGTCGAAGAATTCCGGGGCGTTCAGGCCATGCAGGATCGACAGGCGCTGGGCCATGACCACGCACAGGTCTTCCAGCTCTTCGGCGCTGAGGGTGTGCTGGCCGCTGTTGAGCAGCAGCGCGGTGGCCATGTAGAAACGCTGCAGGGTCTGGGTGATGGCCCGCGCCAGCAGGGTCAGCAGCACGAACTGGCGCGAACTCGGGGCCGGGCGCAGGTACACGCCGTTCTCGAAACGCAGCAGGCCCTGTTCGACGAATGCCTCCAGCCACTGGTCGATCACCCCGTCGAGCTCCTGGGCATCCCAGCGGATGAACAACTCCGACTGCAGATACGGGTACAGCGCGTGGGTGTAGCGGCCGATCAGTTCGCGGCTGATGCGCGAGCTGCTCTGGAAGAAGCTTGCCAGCAGCGCCGGCAGGGCGAAGATGTGCAGTACGTTGTTGCGGTAGTAGGTCATCAGTACCGCGTTGTTTTCATCCAGGTACAGGATGCGCCCCAGCGCGTCCTGCTGCTCGGCCAGCAGGTCCATGCCGCGCACGTGGCCGATCAGCGCCAGGCCGTCGCCTTCGGGCAGGGTGGTATGGGCCGAGTAGGGCACCTGGCGCAGCAGCGCCAGGTACAGGTCCAGTACCCGCGCCAGGGCGCGTTCGTCCAGGGCCAGGCGGCTGGTGGACAGCAGCGCCAGGGCCACCAGGTTGACCGGGTTGATCGCGGCGGCCTCGTTCAGGTGCTGCGCGACCTTCTCGCCCAGGCGCGAGGTGGTTTCGTTGAGCCAGGCCGGGCGGAACTGCGGGCTGTGGTCCTGTTCGCGCCAGCCCGGTTGCTGCTGGTCGAGGAAGCTGGCCAGGCGGATCGGCTCGCCGAAGTTCACGGCCACCTGGCCAAAGCGCTGCTTGAGCGCGCCGATGACCTTGAAGATGTCGAAGATCGATTCCTTCTTCTTGCTCGCCCCGCGCAGCTCGCCCAGGTAGGTGCGGCCTTCGAGCACGCGCTCGTAGCCGATGTACACCGGCACGAACACGATCGGGGTGCGCGAGGAGCGCAGAAAACTGCGCAGGGTGATCGCCAGCATGCCGGTCTTGGGCTGCAGCATGCGCCCGGTGCGCGAGCGCCCGCCCTCGACGAAGTACTCCACCGGGAAGCCCTTGGTGAACAGGGTGTGCAGGTACTCGTTGAACACCGCGGTGTACAGCGGGTTGCCCTTGAAGGTGCGGCGCATGAAGAACGCACCTCCGCGGCGCAGCAGGCTGCCGATCACCGGCATGTTGAGGTTGATGCCGGCGGCGATGTGCGGCGGCGTCAGGCCGTTGCGAAACAGCAGGTACGACAGCAGCAGGTAGTCGATGTGGCTGCGATGGCAGGGCACGTAGATCACCTCGTGCCCCGGCGCGATGCCTTGCACCTGTTCGATATGGTTGACCTTGATGCCGTCGTAGATCTTGTTCCAGAACCAGCTCAGCACCACTTCGAGGAAGCGGATGGCGGTGTAGGTGTAGTCCGAGGCGATCTCGTTGCCATAGCGCAGGGCCTGGGCCTCGGCCTTGGCCAGCGGGATGTTCTCGCGCTGGGCCTCGTCGCTGATGGCCTGGCGTACCAGCGGGTCGTGGATCAGGCCCTTGACCAGGTTGCGCCGGTGCGAGATGTCGGGGCCGATGACGGCGGTCTTGAGGTTGCGAAAATGCACCCGCAGCAGGCGCTGGGCCATGCGCACGGTGCGCTCGTGGCCCTTGTTGTGCTCGACCAGCTCACGCAGATGGATCGGCGCGGAAAACTGCACGCGGGTCTTGCGCCCCAGGATCAGCACGGTAAGCAACCGGCGCAGGCGCCCGGTGACGGCCCAGCTGTCGGCGAACAGCAGCTTCCACGGGCTCGATTCGCTGGCCGGCGACTGGCCCCAGAACACGCTGACCGGAATGATCTGCGCGTCCTGTTCGGCGTGCTGGCTGACCAGGTTGACCAGGCGCGTCAGCGTCGGCGGTGCGCCGCGCTTGTCGTGGCGGCCCAGCCAGTCGGGTTCGGGGGTCAGGTAGAAGAACGCCGCCGGCTCCATCATCGGGCCTACCGCCACGGGCAGCACCGGGCGCGGAAGCCCGGCTTTGGTGCATTCGCGGTCGAGCACGGCCAGATCGGTGAGCGCGGGTGATTGCAGCACGTAGAACACCGGACGGCTGCGGTCCAGGTTCAGCGAGAAGGATGACTGGTTGATGGTTTCGGAGCGCACCCACAGGTACAGCAGTCGGCGCAGGGCGCCGAAGATCAGGCGGCGCAAGGGGGAACGGGTCATTCGGTAGGTGCCCTGGGTAATGGGATTCGAGCAGATGCTCAGTAGGTTAGTGTGCCGTATCCGCGCAAGTTCAGCAAAAAGCGCCCCGGTCATGAAAATTGTTGAATGGCTGCGTTATAGTCGGTCCGCCACTTGCAGGACAAATCCGCAAGCGGCGTAGGTGGGGCCTGGTGAGGTCCTGCCGACAAGGCGATTCCAAAATAAAAATCCGGAGTAGTTCAGATGTCGTCTCGTGAGACTGGAAGTGTGAAGTGGTTCAATGACGCCAAGGGATATGGCTTCATTCAGCGTGAGGGCGGTGCGGATGTGTTCGTGCATTACCGCGCGATCCGCGGTGAAGGGCATCGCACCCTGCTGGAAGGGCAACAGGTCGAGTACAACCTGACCCAGGGCCAGAAAGGCCTGCAGGCCGAAGACGTAGTGGGGCTGTAAAGCGGCAGGCGCCAGCCTTGCTGGCGATGGGCTGCGCAGCAGCCCCTTGGCCCGGCGATGCCGGGCTTCGCCAGCAAGGCTGGCGCCTAAGCAAAGCCGGTCAACGGCTCAACTGGTACGCCAGGTGATCTCTTCCTCGCCATCGGCGCTGATGCGGATCCAGCGGTCGGCGTCTTCTTCACCTTCCTCTTCCACCCAGCTACCCGGCGCGCAGCGCACTTCGACATTGAGTGCGGCGAATGCGGCGCGGGCGCAGGCGATGTCGTCCTCCCACGGGGTCTGGTCGCTTTCCAGGTACAGGCTGTTCCATTTGCCCACAGCCTTGGGCAGCCAGGTAACAGGTACGTTACCGGCCTTGCACTTGTAGGTCTGGCCCTTCTGCTGCCAGTCGCTGCACGGGCCGAGGGCCTGGCCCAGCCAGGCGGCGATCTGCTTGTGATCGACGTCGGCGTCCTTCAGGTAAATCTCGATATCGGGTTGGCGCATGGGGCTCTCCGGGTGCGGCTCAGTCTTGGCGCACAAAGTAATCGTAACGCATCGATACCGTCACCTCTAAGGGCTCGGGGTGATCGATGACGGCCGCGCGTCTTTCTGCGCTGGCGCGCCAGCCATGGGGGGTCATGGCCAGCAGGTTGGCGCGGTCGGCCGGGGCCGCCAGGCTCAGGCGAAACTCCAGCACTTCGCCGTGGGCGTGGTGCATGCCCTCGGGCACCAGTGCCAGGTGCTTGTCGTCGGCATAGTCGCGCACTTCATCGTACAGCCGTTCGCGCAGTTCCATCAGGTGACCGCGGGTGGGGCCGACCCGCATCAGGCCGCCGCCGGGGCTGAGCAGGCGCCTGGCTTCCTGCCAGTCCAGCGGGCTGAACACGCTGGCCAGGAACTGGCAGCTGGCATCGGCCAGTGGCACCCGGGCCATGCTCGCCACCAGCCAGGTGAGTGCCGGGTTGCGCCGGCACGCACGCTTGACCGCCTCGCGGGAGATGTCCAGGGCATAGCCGTCGGCCTGGGGCAGGGCGTCGGCCAGTTGCGCGGTGTAGTAGCCTTCGCCGCAACCGATGTCCAGCCAGCGCGCGGGGGCGCGCTCGGCCGCAAGCTCGGCCAGGCGCCGTGCCACCGGGGCGTAGTGCCCGGCATTGAGGAAGTCGCGACGTGCCTCGACCATGGCCTGGTTGTCGCCAGGGTCACGGCTGTTCTTGTGCTGCACCGGCAACAGGTTCAGGTAGCCCTGGCGCGCCCGGTCGAAGCGGTGCCCGGCAGGGCAGCCGACACCGTTGTCCAGGGCGCCGAGCGCGGCGCTGCAGATGGGGCAGATGAGCATCAGACGAGCAACCGGGTCAGGGTCTGGTAGTAGATCTCGGTCAGCACGTCCAGGTCGCTGGCCAGGACCCGCTCGTTGACCTGGTGAATGGTGGCGTTGACCGGGCCCAGTTCGACCACCTGGGTACCCAGGGTGGCGATGAAGCGCCCGTCGGAGGTGCCGCCGCTGGTGGAGGCCTGGGTGTCGCGGCCGGTCACGGCCTTGATGCTGGCCGACACCGCGTCGAGCAGGTCGCCCGGTTCGGTGAGGAACGGCAGGCCCGACAGCGCCCAGTCCACCTGCCAGTCCAGGCCGTGCTTGTCGAGGATCGCCGCCACGCGGGCCTGCAGCCCTTCGACGGTCGACTCGGTGGAGAAGCGGAAGTTGAACAGTGCGGTCAGCTCGCCTGGCACCACGTTGGTGGCGCCGGTCCCCGAGTTGAGGTTGGAGATCTGGAAGCTGGTGGGGGGAAAGAAATCGTTGCCCTCGTCCCAGTGCTCGGCGGCCAGTTCGGCCAAGGCCGGGGCGGCCAGGTGGATCGGGTTCTTCGCCAGGTGCGGGTAGGCCACGTGGCCCTGCACGCCACGCACGGTGAGCCTGGCGCCAAGCGAGCCGCGACGGCCGTTCTTGACCACGTCACCGACCAGGGTGGTGCTCGACGGCTCGCCGACGATGCACCAGTCCAGGCGTTCGTTGCGCGCCGCCAGGCGTTCGACCACGGCCTTGGTGCCGTGATGGGCCGGGCCTTCCTCGTCGCTGGTGATCAGGTAGGCGACCTTGCCCTTGTGGTTCGGGTAGTCGGCGACGAAGCGCTCGGTGGCCACGATCATGGCGGCCAGGCTGCCCTTCATGTCGGCCGCGCCACGCCCGCAGAGCATGCCGTCGGCGTCGATCAGGGCGTCGAACGGGTCGTTGGCCCAGGCCTGCACCGGGCCGGTGGGCACCACGTCGGTGTGGCCGGCAAAGCACAGTACCGGGCCGTCGTCGCTGCCGTGGGTGGCCCAGAAATTGTCGACGTCTTCGATGCGCATCGGTTCGAGCATGAAGCCGGCATCGCCCAGGCGCTGCATCATCTGTTTCTGGCAGTCGAAGTCCAGCGGGGTCACCGAGGGACGACGGATCAGGTCGCAGGCCAGTTCAAGGGTAGGCGAGAGGTCGGCTGGGGCCGTCATGAAGGACTCCGGGGTGCAAGGCTGGGGCAAAAAGAAGGGGCGTTATCTTATAGCAAAAGTGCGGGGAAGGGACTGTGGATCTGTGCTGTCTGTGCGGGCCTATCGCGGGTCAAGCCCGCTCCCACAAGGTACTGCGCAATCCCTGTGGGAGCGGGCTTGACCCGCGATGGCGGTTTATCAGGCGGCAGGTGCGGGCTGCGTGACATCCGCGGGCTTGGGCAGCGACGACAGCATGGCCATGATCAGCGCCGCCAGGTACGGCAGCGATTGCACCAGCAGCATGGTCACCCAGAAGCGCATGTCGTTGCTCGGCAGGCCCTGCACCAGGTAGATGCCCAGCGCCGCGCCCCACAGCAGCAGCATGATGAACAGCTCCTCGCGGGCCTCTGCCAGTGCCACCAGCAGCCCGTGGCTGTCGGCGTTCTTCGGCGTGCGGAAGAACGGAATGCTGCTGGTGAAGAACCCGTACAGTACCGCCTTGGCAATGGTGTGCGACAACGCCAGCCCCGCCAGCGCCGCCGAGAACGCGTCCTTGAGGTTGACCCCTACCGCGCGGCGGTACAGGAACACGATCTTGCCCACCTTGAACACGAACAGCGCCAGCGGCGGGATCGCGAAGATCAGCAGCGGCGGGTCGACCCGCTGCGGCACGATGATCATGGCCGCCGACCACAGCAGCGCACCCACTGTGAAGAAGATGTTCATGCCGTCGGCGATCCACGGCAGCCAGCCGGCCAGGAAGTGGTAGCGCTGGCCGCGGGTCAGTTGGGTGTCCTTGCCGCGCAGCAGGCTGGAGGTGTGGCGCTTGATGATCTGGATCGCGCCGTAGGCCCAGCGAAAGCGCTGCTTCTTGAAGTCGATGAAGGTGTCGGGCATCAGGCCCTTGCCGTAGCTCTCGTGGGAATAGGCTGCCGAGTAACCCTTCTCGAACACGCGCAGGCCCAGTTCGGCATCTTCGCAGATGCACCAGTCGGCCCAGCCGAGCTCTTCGAGCACCGAGCGCCGGGTCATGGTCATGGTGCCGTGCTGGATGATTGCGTCACGGTCGTTGCGGGTGACCATGCCGATATGGAAGAAGCCCTTGTACTCGGCGTAGCAGAGCTTCTTGAAGGTGCTTTCGTTCTGGTCGCGGTAGTCCTGCGGCGATTGCACCACGGCGATCTTGGGGTCGGCAAAGTGCGGCACCATGTGCTTGAGCCAGTTGCGGTCGACACAATAGTCCGAGTCGATCACCGCGATCACTTCGGCGTCCTTGGCGGTGTGCGGGATCAGGTAGTTCAGCGCACCACCTTTGAAACCTGCCAGCGGTGCCACATGGAAGAACTTGAAGCGCTCGCCCAGCAGCTCGCAATGGGCCTTGAGCGGTTCCCACACGGCCGGGTCCTTGGTGTTGTTGTCGATGATCAGCACTTCGAAGTCCGGGTAGTCCAGCGCCGCGAGGGCATCGAGGGTCTGCTTGACCATCTCCGGGGGCTCGTTGTAGCACGGCACATGCACCGACACCTTGGGCCGATAGGCGCTGTCGGCCTCCACCGGCAGGAACAGCCGGCGGCGCTTGTGCGTCCATACCGCCTCGGCCAGTTCATGGGCCTCGGTCAGCAGCACGATGAACACCCCCAGCGCGCCGAGCGCCAGCAGGAAACCCACGGTGAGGCTGAACCATGTGCTGTACTGCTGGCTGTAGTCATAGCCGATCCATACCAGCACCGAGCCGCACAGGAACGCGATGAAGGTCAGGAAGGTGCGCCCGCGCTGGCGCAGCGCCGAGCCGTCGATCAGCAGCAGGGTCAGCGACAGCATCGCCAGCACCACCGAGCCCACGGCCAGCACGCGCCACTGCGGAATGGCCACCACCGGGCCCTCGAAGTTGAATTTCTGCTGGCGCGCGGCATTGAACACGCCCCAGTAGGCGCCCACCGAACCTTCGTCACTGGCTTTCCAGGGCTGGTCGTAGGCTTCGATCACGAAGTAGTTGTAGCCCTGGCGGTTGAGCAGGTTGACCAGGCTGCGCAGGTAGATGGCCTGATCCGCCTGGGTGGCGTCGGCACCGCCGCGCATGCGGCCATTGCTGGGCCAGCCGACCTCGGACAGCAGCAGCGGCTTGCGCGGGAACAGTTGCTTGAGCTCGCGGGCGCGGTCGAGCACGAACTGCTCGGCCTGGCTCACCGGGATGAATTCCCAGTAGGGCAGGATGTGCGCGGCGATCAGGTCGGCGTGCCCGGCAAGCTCGGGGTTTTCCTTCCAGATGTGCCACTGTTCGCTGGTGGTGACCGGCACCTTCACTGCGGCGCGCACGCGGTCCATGTAGTCCATCAGGGCCTGGGGGGTGACCTCTTCGCGAAACAGCGCCTCGTTGCCGACCATCACCCGCACCACGCTGCGCGAGGTGTTGGCCAACTGGATGGCGGTCTCGATTTCGCGCTCGTTGCGTTCCAGGTCGGGGCTGATCCACACACCCAGGGTCACGCGCAGGCCGAACTCTTCGGCCAGACGCGGGATCAGCGCCTGGGTGCCTTCCACCGTATAGATGCGGATGCTGTCGGTCAGCTTGCTCAGTTGCTCGAGGTCTTCGCGCAGCTCGGCTTCGGTCGGGTACTGGCCCTTTTGCGGGCTTTCGCCCAGGCGAAAAGGCGAATACGAGAAGCCGGAGATCTGCTCCGGCCAGTCGGGGGCGGACACCGGGCGGTTGATCAGTGCCCAGAACCCGGTGAATAGCGCGGCAATCGCCATGACGACCACCAGGTTGATACCAAATTTACGCGATGACATAGATATTTCGGGTTCCGAAAAGTGGAACGGGCAAGCGCCGGCGGGCACGGATCCTACGCACCAGGCAGGTAGCGTGGTATAGGAAACGGGTGCATGTAGCGCTTGGATTTTCCTCAGATGCTGAAGTTCTGAAGCCCGTACAATTGCCGTCCAAAGCAGGGTTTGCACCGGTCATTAAAGCAGGGTTGGCGCCAGGTTTACCAATTCATGGCAATCAGTGCGTCGGTTGCGGGCTGTCATCCTGCGTTGTGGGGCCTATAATGCGCGCCGGTTTTTTCAGGGTTGGGCCATGAGTACAGAAGATCCACGCTTTGCCGGTGTTGCCCGGTTGTATGGCCAGCAGGGCTTGCAACGCCTGCGCGAGGCGCATGTGGCGATCGTCGGCATCGGCGGTGTCGGCTCGTGGGCGGCCGAGGCCATGGCCCGCAGCGGCGTTGGCGAAATTTCGCTGTTCGACCTGGATGACGTGTGCGTGAGCAACACCAATCGCCAGTTGCATGCGCTGCAGGGCAACGTGGGCAAGCCCAAGGTCGAGGTGATGGCCGAGCGCCTGCGCGCAATCAACCCGGACTGCAAGGTGCACGCGGTGGTGGACTTCGTCACCCGCGACAACCTGGCCCAGACCATCACCGACCATATCGACTGCGTGATCGACTGCATCGACAGCGTGATGGCCAAGGCTGCGCTGATTGCCTGGTGCAAGCGGCGCAAGATCCAGGTGATCTGCACCGGCGGTGCGGGCGGGCAGCTCGACCCCACGCAGATCCAGGTGGCCGATCTCAACCGCACGGTCAACGACCCGCTGGCCTCCAAGGTGCGTTCGACGCTGCGCCGCGACCACGGGTTTTCGCGCAACGTGAGCCGCAACTACGGGGTGCCGTGCGTGTTCTCCACCGAGCAGTTGCGCTATCCGCTGCCCGATGGCGGTATCTGCCTGCAGAAGAGCTTCGTCGGGGACGGGGTCAAGCTCGACTGCTCGGGCGGTTTCGGCGCGGTGATGATGGTGACGGCGACCTTCGGCATGGTGGCTGCCAGCAAGGCCGTGGAGAAACTGGTGGGTGGCAAGCGCCGCCCGGCCGATCGCGTAGCGGCTCAGGCGCCGGCGGCGAGCTGAGCCATGCGCTGCAGCACGGCGTTCAGGCCGTTGCTGCGGGACGGCGAGAGCTGTCGGCCAAGGCCCAGGGCGGTGAACCAGGCGGGCAGGTCCAGCTGCTGCAGCTGGCTGCCGGTCAAGCCGTCGGCCCGCACCAGCAGCAGCGCCAGCAGGCCGCGCAGCAGCCGCGCATCGCTGGCGGCCTTGAAGTGCCAGCGACCTTCGACCTGCTCGGCCACCAGCCACACCTGACTTTCGCAACCGTGCACGCGGTTGGCCTCGCACTGCTGCGTCGCGTCCAGGGGGGCCAGGCGCTCGCCCCATTGCATCAGCAGGCGGGCGCGCTGCTCCCAGCCGGCAGCCTGTTCGAATACATCCAGCGCCTCGCGGGCGGCGTCGGGCAGGCTCATCGCAGCAGCTCCAGGGCCTGGTCCAGGGCGCTGAAGAAGCGCTCCAGGTCGTGGGAATCGTTGTACAGCGCCAGCGACACGCGGATCGCGCCGTCCAGGCCCAGGCTGTTGACCAGCGGCATGGCGCAGTGATGGCCGGCGCGCACGGCGATGCCCTGTTCGGTCAGCAGGTGCGCAAGGTCGGCATTGTGCACGCCCTCGACCACGAAGCTGGCCAGGGCCAGTTGCGGCGCGCCCAGTATCCGCACCCCTTCACGATCGTTGAGGCCGCGCAGCAGATGGCGGTGCAGGGCGGCTTCATGTTCGACCACGCTGGTAGCGTCGAGGCTGGCCAGGTAATCCAGGCTGGCACCCAGCCCGATCACGCTGGCGATCGGCGGCGTGCCGGCCTCGAAACCCAGCGGGGCGGGGCGAAAGCTCGACTGCTGGTAGCCGGCCAGTTGCACCATCTCGCCGCCGAACTGCCAGTGACGCAGCAGGCCCAACGCCTCGCGGCGCCCATAGAGCACGCCAAGGCCGTCCGGGCCATACAGCTTGTGACTGGAAAACACATAGAAGTCGCAGCCCAGTTGCTGTACATCGTGACGCCCGTGCACCACGCCCTGGGCGCCATCGACCACGCTGAGGGCGCCCTGGGCGCGGGCGTGGTCGAGCAACGGTTGCAGCGGCTGCCAGGTGCCGAGCACATTCGACAACTGGCTCACCGCCAGCACGCGGGTACGCGGGCCGATCAGTTGCAGGGCCGCCTCCAGGTCGATATGCCCGTTGGCGTCGAGCGGCAGGATCACCAGCCTGAGGCCGCGGCGCTGGGCCAACTGCTGCCAGGGCAGCAGGTTGGCGTGGTGCTCCAGGGCGCTGACGGCGATCTCGTCGCCCGCCTCCAGGCGCCATTCCAGGCCATAGGCCAGCAGGTTGAGCGCCGAGGTGGCGCCATGGGTGAACACGATCTGCTGCGCATCGGCGGCATTGAGCCAGGCGGCGACTTTTTCGCGGCTGGCCTCGAAGGCCTGGGTGGCAAGTGCGCCGGGCAGGTGCTGGGCCCTGTGCACGTTGGCCGCACCCTGGGTGTAGTAGTGGCTCAGGGCGTCGAGCAGGTGCTGGGGTTTCTGCGTGGTGGCAGCGCTGTCCAGGTAGGTCTGGTGCTGGCGTTGCAGGGCGGCGATGGCAGGGAAGTCTGCGCGCCAGGGAGAGGGCTGGAACATGATGTGTAGGGCCTGATATCGGGTCTGGCAGAGGGCCAGACCCGATCGTACCACTTAGTTGTGGGCGTGCAGCGCTTCGTTCAGCTCGATGGCCGACTTGTGGGTCTTGCACTCGACCGCGCCGTTTAGCGAATTGCGGCGGAACAGCAGGTCGGTCTGGCCAGCCAGGTCGCGGGCCTTGACCACCTTGACCAGCTCGTTGTTCTCGTCGAGCAGGTTCACCTTGGTGCCGGCGGTGATGTACAGGCCGGCTTCGACGGTGTTGCGGTCGCCCAGCGGGATGCCGATACCGGCGTTGGCGCCGATCAGGCAGCCTTCGCCGACCTTGATGACGATGTTGCCGCCGCCCGACAGGGTGCCCATGGTGGAGCAGCCGCCGCCCAGGTCCGAACCCTTGCCGACGAACACGCCCGCCGAAACGCGGCCTTCGATCATGCCCGGGCCTTCGGTGCCGGCGTTAAAGTTGACGAAGCCTTCGTGCATGATGGTGGTGCCTTCGCCGATATAGGCACCCAGGCGCACGCGGGCGCTGTCGGCGATACGCACGCCGCTCGGCACCACGTAGTCGGTCATTTTCGGGAACTTGTCGACCGAGAACACTTCCAGCAGCTCGCCCTTGAGGCGGGCTTCGAGTTGCTGCTCGGCCAGTTCGGCCAGGTCGATGGCGCCCTGGCTGGTCCAGGCCACGTTCGGCAGCAGCGGGAAGATGCCGGCCAGGCTCAGGCCGTGGGGCTTGACCAGGCGGTGCGACAGCAGGTGCAGCTTGAGGTAGGCCTCAGGGGTGGAGCTCAGGGTGGCGTCTTCGGCCAGCAGCGTGGCCACCAGCGGCTTGTTGCTTTCGGCCAGGCGGGTCAGCAGTGCAGCCTGGGCGGCGTCGACGCCCTTGACGGCCTCGGCCAGTTGCGCGGCCTGGGCGTTGCTGAACGCGATGGCCTGGTTGCCGCCTTCATAGCCCAGGATCGGGGCGACGGCTGCGACCAGCTCGGCGCTCGGGGCGAGCAGTGGCTGCGCGTAGAAGACTTCCAGCCAGGCGCCTTGACGGTTTTGAGTGCCGACGCCGAAGGCCAGGCTGAACAGTGAAGTGGACATGCGGTTACCTCTTGCGAAATTGAGTGAAGGCGTCGCGGTTCAGCGCAGGGCTGCCGCGTACAGGTCCGGTTTGAAACCGACCAGGGTCTTGCCGCCCAGGTCGAGCACCGGGCGCTTGATCATCGAGGGTTGTGCCAGCATCAGCTCGACGGCCTTGGCCTGGTCGAGGTCGGCCTTCTGCGCGTCATCGAGCTTGCGGAAGGTGGTGCCTGCGCGGTTGAGTACCACCTGCCAGCCGTGCTCGTCGCACCAGCGGTTCAGGTGGTCCCGGTCTATACCCTGGGTCTTGTAGTCGTGAAAGTCGTACTGGATGTGGTGTTCTTCAAGCCAGGTACGGGCTTTCTTCATCGTGTCACAGGCTTTGATGCCGAAGAGAATATAAGCCATTGAACGTTAAGGGCGCGCGGGCGTTCCCGCAGCCGCCCCGAAACTCCTCGAAGAATGGGTGGGCTGGATTATGCGACAACATCGGGCAGGGCGCCACGGCTGGCGCCGCCCAGTTGCCGCGCCTGAATGAACTGCACCCCGGCAGCCTGCATCTGTGCCATCGCCGCCGCGCAGGAGCCTGCGGTATCGATGGCGCGGCAGGCGTCCAGCACCACATAGGTGGTGAACCCTTTGCGGCGTGCGTGCAGTGCCGTCCAGGCCACGCAGAAGTCCAGGGCCAGGCCGCACAGGAACAGCGTGTCGATGCCGCACTCGCGCAGGTTGCCGGCCAGGCCGGTGGGGGTGGTCTGGTCGGCTTCGGTGAACGCCGAGTAGCTGTCGACCTGGCGGTTGCCGCCCTTGCGCACGATCAGCTGTGCGTGGGCAATGTTCAGGTCCGGGTGAAACTGTGCGCCGGGGCTCCCTTGAATGCAGTGGTCGGGCCAGAGTGTCTGCGGCCCGTATGACAGTTCGATGACCTCGAACGGATTCTTGCCCGGGTGGCTCGAGGCGAACGAGGCGTGCCCGGCCGGGTGCCAGTCCTGGGCCAGCACCACGCGCTCGAACTGGCGGCCGAGCTGGTTGACCAGCGGCACGATCTCGTCGCCACCGGGCACCGCCAGGGCGCCGCCGGGGATGAAATCGTTTTGCACATCGATGACCAGCAGCGCACGGTTGGGGCTATCGTGGGTCAATAGGGTCGACGCGGGGGTGATCATGCGAGGCTCCTCATTTGTAGCATTGTGTTACAGATTGCCGGCGGGTCTGCGACTTAGGTGGAGCGGTTGTGTTCATGCAGATCCCGGTAACATGTTGTTTCAATGGCATAACCCTGGCCGTTGAGCGTATTTGAAACTGAACAGGAAAAACACGCCGTATGCAGTCAGCCTATACCGTTCTCATCCTGCTGATGCTGGTCAGTGTCTCGAAACTGGTGGGGCGATTGATCCCGCTGCCACTGCCGCTGGTGCAGATTGGTGCCGGTGCGCTGTTGGCCTGGCCGACCCTGGGCCTGCACGTGGCCCTGGACCCTGAGCTGTTTCTGTTCCTGTTCTTGCCCCCGTTGCTGTTCTCCGATGGCTGGCGCATGCCCAAGCGCGAGTTCTGGCGCCTGCGCGGGCCGATCCTGACCCTGGCGGTGGGGCTGGTGCTGTTCACGGTGGTGGGGGCCGGCTATTTCATCCACTGGATCCTGCCGAGCATACCGCTGCCGGTGGCCTTTGCCCTGGCCGCCGTGCTGTCGCCCACCGACGCGGTGGCGGTGTCGGCAATCAGCCAGGATCGCCTGCCCACCCCGTTGATGCACATGCTGCAGGGTGAGGCGCTGATGAACGATGCCTCGGGCCTGGTGACGTTCAAGTTTGCGCTGGTGGCGGCGATCACCGGGGTGTTCTCGCTGGCCGAGGCCAGTGTGACCTTCGTGCTGGTGGCCGTGGGTGGCCTGGCCATCGGCGTGGCGCTGAGCTGGTTGGTGGGGCGCCTGCGGGTGTGGATGATCGCGCGCGGCTGGGACGACCCGGCCACCCACGTGGTGTTCATGCTGTTGCTGCCGTTCGCCGCCTATGTGCTGGCCGAGCGCCTGGGCGCCTCGGGCATTCTCTCGGCGGTGGCGGCGGGCATGATGCAGAGCTGGCTTGACCTGCTGCCGCGCCAGACCAGCACGCGCCTGCTCAACCGCAGTGTGTGGTCGCTGCTGGAGTTCGCCTTCAACGGCCTGATCTTCCTGCTGCTGGGCCTGCAACTGCCCGATATCGCCAAGGCGGTGACCAGCCATGAGGCATCGCTGTGGCCAACCCTGCTGTACCGCTGCCTGGATGTGGTGGCGATCTTCCTGGTGTTGCTGGCGCTGCGGTTCATCTGGGTGCAGAGCATCTGGCGCCTGATCGGGGTGATCCGGCGCTGGCGCGGCAAGGAAGACCTGGTGCTGGTGCCCAACGCGCGTTCGTGCTGGCTGCTGACCGTGGGCGGCGTGCGCGGGGCGGTGACCCTGGCGGGCGTGATGTCGGTGCCGCTGCTGATCGGCGCGGGCAAGGCGTTCCCCGAACGCGACCTGCTGATCTTCATTGCCGCAGGGGTGATTCTGCTGTCGCTGGTATCGGCCTGCATTGCCTTGCCGTTGCTGCTGCGCGGGGTGGAGAAGAGCCCCGACGATACCCTGCGCCAGGAGGCGCGCGAGGCCTGGCGGCGCACCGCCGAGGCGGCGATCCATGCGTTGGAGGCCGAGGAACTGGTGGAGCCCGGCGCGCCCCAGGATGCCTCCCAGGCCGCACTGGCCGCCGAGTTGAAGGCGCGCCTAATGGCCGAGTACCGGCAGCAACTGGACGTGTTCAACGACAGTGCCGAGGCCCAGGCGCTGGCCGCGCAGATGGATCAGCTGGAGCGACGCCTGCGCCTGCGGGCGCTGCGGGCGCAGCGCCTGGAGCTGTACAGCCTGCACCGCCAGCACCAGATCGGTGATGACGTGGTGCGCCAGGTGCTGGGTGAGCTGGACATGAGCGAGGCCAACCTGGGGCCGGTCAAGTGAAGTGCTCGGGGTCGCATGGCGGCCCCGCGCTGGGGGTCAGTCGCGCGGACAGGTCAGGCGCATGCTGGCGCCTAGGTCTCGCCCGCTGCCGGGCTGGGCGGGGTGTACTTCACGGGTGTACCGGGGTGAAGGGGTAGGCCTTGCCCGCCAGCGCCTTGTCGCCGTCACTGAGCTGCGCCGAGCCGGTGAAAGCCACATTGTTCAGGGTGAAGGTGGCCGGAATCGGGTAGTGCATGACCGAACCCGGGTCGTAGGCGTTGTGCAATGCCTGCGTGCGTTCGATCCTGTTGAGGAAGTTTTCAGCAATCTCTTCCATGGGCATGCCGACCTGTTCGGCGTATTCCAGCAGCTTGGCCAGGTTCCACTGGATGTCCGCATCCGGGTGCTGATGCTCATGGTCCAGGCCCAGCGCGTGCCCGAACTCATGCAGCACGCTGCGCTGGAACTGCTCATCGCCAGGCCAGTCGCTGAGGGTCATGGTGCTGTCTTCGCGGAGCAAGGCGTCGGTACCGACCAGTGAATGGTTGATCCCCGTGCCGCTTGGCTTCATCTCGATCCTGATCTGTGCCTCGGCCCAGTCGGCGGTGCGCTGGAACTTGAGGTTGGCGTACGCCAGCCATTGGCAGGCAACCTCGAAGATGCTCTGTTGCGTCTGTTCCGGTACGTCGGCCGCGAAGGCGATGAGCAGGGTGCGGCCCGGCGCCCACAGGCGGCTGTGGTAGGCAACGCCGCGTTTCTGACGACCCGAGCGCGAGGGCTGCGGGGCGTTGAGCGGGTTTTCTTTCAGGGCTGTTTCGTAGGATTGCTGCTGATCGGCCACCTGGGTGACCTTGCACAAGGTTGGTATGTCCATGCTGGAGCTCCTGTTGAGTGGAGCTCCATGATTGGCGGGCCGACCGGGCCTTGGGCGTTACTTATCTATCGGTCGGCCGACCAGGCGTACCGGCTCAGCCTTCGACGAATGCGCGGATGCGCTGGGCCGCCTCGACACATTCGGCAAGCGGGGCCACCAGCGCCAGGCGCACGCGTCCGGCCCCCGGATTGAAGCCCTCCACCTCGCGAGACAGGTACGAGCCCGGCACCACGGTCACGTGCTGCTGTTCGAACAGGTCGCGGCAGAACTGCGCGTCATCGCCGGGGGCCTTCGGCCACAGGTAGAAACCGCCGTCGGGCTTCTGTACATCCATTACCGGGGCCAGCACCTGCAGCACGGCGTCGAACTTCTCGCGATACAGGTCGCGGTTCTCCAGGACATGCGCCTCGTCGTTCCAGGCGGCGACGCTCGCCAGCTGGGTCTGTACCGGCATCGCGCAACCGTGATAGGTGCGGTAGAGCAAAAAGGCCTTGAGAATCTCGGCATCGCCGGCCACGAAGCCCGAACGCAGGCCTGGCAGGTTGGAGCGCTTGGACAGGCTGTGGAACACCACGCAGCGCTTGAAGTCGCTGCGGCCAAGTTCCACGCAGGCGCTGAGCAGGCCGGGTGGCGGGGCCTGCTCGTCGAAGTACAGCTCGCTGTAGCACTCGTCGGCGGCGATCACGAAGTCGTGCTCGTCGGCCAGTGCGATGAGTTTTTTCAGGGTGTCCAGCGGCACCAGTGCACCAGTCGGGTTGCCTGGCGAGCACAGGAACAGGATCTGGCAACGCTGCCAGATCTCGGCTGGCACCGCGTCGAAGTCCGGGTTGAAGCCGTTGCTGTCCAGGCACGGCAGGTAGTGCGGCTGGGCGCCGGCGAGCAACGCGGCACCTTCGTAGATCTGGTAGAACGGGTTGGGGCTGACGATCAGCGCGTCCTCACCACGGCTGACCACAGCCTGGGTGAAGGCGAACAGCGCCTCGCGGGTGCCGTTGACGGGCAGCACGTGCTGTGCAGCATTCAGCCAGCCGGCCGGTACACCGAAGCGGCGCTCGCTCCAGTGCACGATGCTTTCGCGTAGCGCGGGCAGGCCCAGGGTGGTGGGGTACACCGCCATCTTGTCGAGGTTGTCGGCCAGCGCCTTGGCCACGAATGCCGGCGAGGCGTGCTTGGGCTCGCCGATCGACAGGGCGATGGCGCGCTTGTCTGCGGCCGGCGTCACGCCATCGAGCAGGGCACGCAGTTTCTCGAACGGGTAGGGCTGAAGCTGGTTCAAAGCGTTGTTCATTGGCGCTGGGTCTCGTCAATCGGTCAAAGGGTGAGGCGGGTCATCTCGACGCCGGTGGCCTGGTCGACGCGCAACTGCTCGACGATCTCGGCCTGCAGGCGGCGGCACAGTTCAGGGTCGGACAGCGGCTGGTTGTCGGCGTCGGTAATGAAGAACACGTCTTCCACCCGCTCGCCCAGGGTGGCGATCTTGGCGTTCTGCAGCGACAGGTCGAACTCCAGGAAGATCTTGCCGATGCGTGCCAGCAGGCCCGGGCGGTCCGGGGCGCTGAGCTCGAGGATGGTCACCGGGCGCTGGGCATCGTTGAGGATGGTCACCTGGGGCGCGAAGGTGAAGTGCTTGAGCTGGCGCGGTACCC
Organism: Pseudomonas palmensis; assembly: GCF_049942755.1. Classification (NCBI taxonomy): domain Bacteria; kingdom Pseudomonadati; phylum Pseudomonadota; class Gammaproteobacteria; order Pseudomonadales; family Pseudomonadaceae; genus Pseudomonas; species Pseudomonas palmensis. Next base: position 879,127 of record NZ_CP187958.1, on the reverse strand, counting down.
GACGCTGGATGATGGTGGGGTAGTCGTCGGGGTTGCGCAGGGCTTCGGTGAGGCCTTCACGGATTTCCTTGACGCGCTGCGGGTTGTCGCCGATCGAGCCGCCGTCGTTGTCGAGCACGATGTAGGTGTCGAGGGTGAACTGGCTGCTGGAGGTGATGATGCGTGCGTCGTGGATGTTCAGGTTGAGCTGGTCCATCGCGGCCACGGTCACGGCGAAGAAGTCGTGCTGGTCGGGGGCATAGATGAAGATCTGCGTACCGCCCTCGAACTCGCGCTGGGTGGTCTCCTTGATCAGCACCAGCGGGCCGCCGTCGGCCGGTTGCTGCAGGATCGCGTCGGAGTGCCAGGCCACGTCCGCGGCGGTGTGGCGCAGGAAGTAGTCATCGCCCAGTTGCGACCACAGTTGTTCGACGTCGTCCGGGTCGGTGCCTTCGCGTACCAGGATGTCCAGAGCTGCGCTCTGGGTCTGGCGGATCTGCTCTTCGCGTTCCAGCGGGTTTTCCAGGCCGCGGCGCAGGGCCCGCTTGGTTTCGGTGTAGAGCTGGCGCAACAGGCTGGCGCGCCAGGAGTTCCACAGGCTCGGGTTGGTGGCGTTGATGTCGGCCACGGTGAGCACATAGAGGTAGTCCAGGTGCACCAGGTCGCCGACCAGCTGGGCGAAGTCGTGGATCACCTGCGGGTCGGAGAGGTCCTTGCGCTGGGCAGTGGTCGACATCACCAGGTGGTTCTGTACCAGCCACACGATCAACCGGCTGTCCCAGGCGGGCAACTGGTGGCGGCTGCAGAATGCCTGGGCGTCCACCGCACCGATCTCGGAATGGTCGCCCTGACGCCCCTTGCCGATGTCGTGGTACAGGCCGGCGAGGTAGATCAGCTCGGGCTTGGGCAGGCGCCCCATGAGCTTGCTGGCCAGCGGGAATTTCTCGGACACGGGGGTGTACTGCAGTTTGCGCAGGTGCTTGATCAGGTTCAGGGTGTGCGCATCGACCGTATAGATGTGGAACAGGTCGTGCTGCATCTGCCCCACGATCAGGCCGAACTCGGGCAGGTAGCGCCCCAGGATGCCGTAGCGGTTCATGCGGCGCAGGTTGCGGTGGATGCCGATCTCGCACTTGAACAGTTCGATGAACAGGCTGGTGTTGCGGATATCGTTGCGGAACTCGTCGTCGATCAGGTGCCGGTGCTCGCGCAGCAGGCGGATGGTGTCGGCACGCACGCCCTTGATTTCGGGGTGCTGGGCCATCAGCACGAAGATCTCGAGCATGGCGAACGGGGTGCGCTTGAACACGTTGCTGCGCACCGCCTCGATGTAGCCGTCATGCAGCTGGAAGCGCGGGTTCAGCGGTTGGGTGCTGCTGGCGCTGTCATCGGCGAGGATGACTTCCTCGAAGTGCTGGATGATCAGGTCGCTGAGCTCGGCGATGCTCATCACCACCCGGTAGTACTGTTGCATGAACTGTTCGATGGCGCGCTTGGGGTTGTCATCGGTAAAGCCCAGCAACGCGGCGATGCTGCGCTGGTGGTCGAACAGCAGGCGGTCTTCGGCGCGCCCGGCGAGCATGTGCAGGGCGTAGCGCACCTTCCACAGAAACTCCTGTGACGAGGCCAGCAGGTTGTTCTCGCTCTCCAGCAGGAAGCCTTCGCCGGCCAGCGCATGCAGGTTGAGCGTGCCGTACTGGCGGCGCGCTACCCAGAGCACGGTCTGGATGTCGCGCAGGCCGCCGGGGGAGCCCTTGACGTTGGGTTCCAGGTTGTACTCGGTGTCGTTGTACTTGTGGTGGCGCGCCTTCTGCTCGGCGCGCTTGGCCAGGAAGAACTCCTTGCTCGGCCACATGTGCGCCGTGCTGGTGACCTCGAGCATGCGCTGGCGCAGGTGTTCGGGGCCGCAGATGGTGCGGCTTTCCATCAGGTTGGTGACCACCGTGAGGTCGGCGCGCGCCTGTTCGGCGCATTCGTCCACCGAGCGCACGCTCTGGCCGACTTCCAGGCCAATGTCCCAGAGCAGGGTGAGGAAGCGCTCGATCGAGTCGCGAAACACCTCGTGGTCGGCGTCATCGAGCAGGATCAGCAGGTCGATGTCGGAGTAGGGGTGCAGCTCGCCGCGCCCGTAGCCGCCGGTGGCGATCAGGGCGATGTCGGCGGCTTCGCTCCAGCTGAACTGGTTCCATGCCTGTTGCAGGATGTTGTCGACGAACCAGGCGCGGTCCTCGATCAGTCGGCGGATCTCGCGGCCGCTGCGAAAGCGCCCGTCGAGCACCTCGCCGGCCTGGCGGATGGCTTTCTTGAAGGCCGCTATGGGGCTGGCCTTGAGGGCCAGTTCCGCCTGGAACTGGCCGCGGTCGAACAGCTCGGGGTCCACCTGGGGCATCGATGACGTTCCTGTGAGGGTCAGGCCGAAGTGCGCGGGATCGTGTCGTCCTTGCGCAGGGTGAAGATCTCGTAGCCGGTGGCGGTGACCACCAGGGTGTGTTCCCACTGCGCCGAGAGCTTGCGGTCCTTGGTGATGGCGGTCCAGCCGTCGCCCAGCACCTTGGTGTCGGCCTTGCCCTGGTTGATCATCGGCTCGATGGTGAAGGTCATGCCTTCCTTGAGTTCCATGCCGGTACCGGCGCGGCCGTAGTGCAGGATCTGCGGCTCTTCATGGAACACCTTGCCGATGCCGTGGCCGCAGAACTCGCGCACCACCGAGAAGCCGTTCTTTTCGGCGTGCTTCTGGATCACTTCGCCGATGTCGCCCAGGCGGCAGCCCGGCTTGACCAGCTCGATGGCCTTGTACATGCACTCCTGGGTGACCTGGGACAGGCGCTCGGCCCATACCGGCACGGTGCCGACGTGGAACATGCGGCTGGTGTCGCCGTGGTAGCCGTCCTTGATCACGGTCACGTCGATGTTCAGCGTGTCGCCATCCTTGAGCGGCTTGTCGCCCGGGATGCCGTGGCACACCACGTGGTTGACCGAGGTGCAGATCGACTTGGGGAAGCCCTTGTAGTTCAGGGGCGCGGGGATGGCCTGCTGCACGTTGACGATGTAGTCGTGGCACAGGCGGTCGAGTTCCTCGGTGGTGACACCGGGCTTGACGTGTTCTTCGATCATCTCCAGGACTTCGGCGGCCAGGCGGCCGGCGACGCGCATCTTTTCGATGTCTTCGGCGGTTTTGATAGTGACGGTCATTGCAGGCTCTCTACGGCGCGCGCAGGCGCAAATGAAACGGGAAAGGCGTGATTCTAACAGAGCGAGGCGGCGGGCTGGGGCCTGGGCTGCGGGGCATTGCCTACTATTTATGTTGATTGCATCGGTCGCTGCGTGAGCAGGGCGGGTGCAACCCTCGGGTGTCGTCTGTTTTTTCGGTTTCGCTCGGCTCACTTGTGTGGTATAAAATGCGCCGCTTTCGGGGATAGCCCCGTCTGCTCAAACCCACACACGTGTCGACACGATGGCCTGGGTGCCCCTGACTTCGGTTTCGGGGTTGGTCATTGGGATACGTGGAGGCCCAACCCGACTTATCAAGGAACTATCATGTCCCAAGTCAACATGCGCGATATGCTGAAGGCCGGTGTGCACTTCGGTCACCAAACCCGTTACTGGAATCCGAAAATGGGCAAGTACATTTTCGGCGCGCGCAACAAGATCCACATCATCAACCTTGAAAAAACCCTGCCGATGTTCAACGAGGCACTGACCTTCGTAGAGCGCCTGGCCCAGGGCAAAAACAAGATTCTGTTCGTCGGCACCAAGCGTTCCGCTGGCAAGATCGTTGCTGAAGAAGCAGCACGTTGCGGTTCGCCGTACGTCGATCACCGCTGGTTGGGCGGCATGCTGACCAACTACAAGACCATCCGTGCTTCGATCAAGCGTCTGCGCGACCTGGAAACCCAGGCCGAAGATGGTACCTTCACCAAGCTGACCAAGAAAGAAGCGCTGATGCGCACCCGCGATCTGGAAAAACTGGACCGCAGCCTGGGTGGTATCAAGGACATGGGCGGCCTGCCTGATGCCCTGTTCGTGATCGACGTTGACCACGAGCGCATCGCTATCACCGAAGCCAACAAGCTGGGTATCCCGGTCATCGGCGTTGTCGATACCAACAGCAGCCCGGAAGGCGTTGACTACATCATCCCAGGCAACGATGACGCCATTCGCGCCATCCAGCTGTACATGGGTTCGATGGCTGACGCCGTTATCCGTGGTCGCAACAACGTTGCCGGCGGCACCGAAGTGTTCGCAGAAGAAGCAGCTGCACCGGCTGCCGAAGCCTGAGTAGCTGACGCTTAGCGTCGACTCGGCACGCAAAAAGGGGGCTTGGCCCCCTTTTTGCCACCTTGAAATCCTCTTGTCAGCGTCGCCGTTGCATCATTGCGAACTGCATGTGCTCTGGCAGTGGATTTCCAGAATTGAACGCCCGTCAGGTATCGGGTGGAATGGTTGAAAACCTATCCAAGAGGAATTTGAAATGGCAGCAATTACTGCAGCGCTGGTAAAAGAACTGCGCGAGCGTACCGGCGAAGGCATGATGGATTGCAAGAAAGCCCTGGAAAAGGCTGGCGGCGACATCGAAAAAGCCATTGACGACATGCGCGCTTCGGGTGCCATCAAGGCAGCCAAGAAAGCTGGCAACGTTGCCGCTGAAGGCGCCATCGCCATCAAGGCCGACGACAAGTCCGCTGTCCTGCTGGAAGTGAACTCGCAGACCGACTTCCTGGCCCTGCAAGACGACTTCAAGGCCTTCGTCGCCGAAAGCGTCGAGCAAGCCTTCGCTGAAAAACTGACCGACGCTGCGCCGCTGATCGCTGCGCGTGAAGCTGCTCGTGAAGCCCTGGTGGCCAAGGTTGGCGAAAACGTCAACATCCGTCGCCTGGTGCGCGTTGAAGGTGACGTTGTCGGTACCTACCTGCACGGCAACAAGATCGGTGTTGCAGTGGTCCTGAAGGGCGGCGACGTCCAACTGGCCAAAGAGATCGCCATGCACGTGGCGGCAAGCAACCCTGAGTTCCTGCTGCCGTCGGAAGTTTCGGCTGAAGCGATCGAGCGCGAAAAAGCCGTGTTCCTGCAGCTGAACGAAGAGAAGATCAAAGGCAAGCCTGAGAACATCGTCGAGAACATGGTCAAAGGCCGTATCTCGAAGTTCCTGGCCGAAGCCAGCCTGGTCGAGCAAGCCTTCGTCATGAATCCGGAAATCAAGGTCGGCGAGCTGGCCAAGAAAGCCGGTGCCGAAATCGTTTCCTTCACCTACTTCAAGGTAGGCGAAGGCATCGAGAAGCCAGTCGACAACTTCGCTGAAGAAGTTGCTGCACAGCTGGCTGCTGCCAAGCAGTAAGACAGAGTCACCTCTGTCGCCCCAAAGAGGCTGCCCGCTCACGCGCGCAGCCTCTTTGTCAAAGCGGGGGCGGTTTACAACGCCGCCCTTTCGCTGGCGCAGTCGCTGCGCCACGCTACAGTTAGCAGGCTGAAAACAGCCCGCCCAGATTTTTTTTCAAAACGCCGCAGGAGAGATTCGCAATGGCTCAGCAGGGCAGTGGTTATCAAGCTCGCTATAAACGCATTCTACTCAAGCTTAGCGGCGAGGCCCTGATGGGCTCGGAAGAGTTCGGCATCGACCCCAAGGTGCTGGATCGCATGGCGCTGGAAGTCGGCCAGCTGGTCGGTATCGGTGTGCAGGTCGGCCTGGTGATCGGTGGCGGCAACCTGTTCCGTGGCGCGGCGCTCAGCGCAGCGGGCATGGATCGCGTTACCGGCGACCACATGGGCATGCTGGCCACGGTAATGAATGCACTGGCCATGCGCGATGCGCTGGAGCGCGCCAACATCACCGCCATCGTCATGTCGGCGATCTCCATGGTAGGCGTGACCGATCACTACGATCGCCGCAAGGCCATGCGCCACCTGAACTCGAAAGAAGTGGTAATTTTCGCGGCCGGTACCGGCAACCCGTTCTTCACCACCGACTCCGCCGCCTGCCTGCGCGCCATCGAAATCGATGCCGACGTGGTATTGAAGGCAACCAAGGTCGATGGTGTATACACTGCAGACCCATTCAAAGACCCGCATGCCGAGAAGTTCGATCATCTTACCTACGATGAAGTGCTGGATCGCAAGCTGGGCGTGATGGACCTGACAGCTATCTGTCTGTGCCGAGACCACAAGATGCCGTTGCGCGTCTTCAACATGAACAAGCCTGGCGCCCTGCTGAACATCGTGCATGGTGGCGCTGAAGGGACCCTGATCGAGGAAGTTCAAAAATGATCAACGAAATCAAGAAAGACGCCCAAGCGCGTATGCAGAAATCCCTGGAGTCTCTGGCTTATGCGTTCGGCCAGATTCGTACCGGCAAGGCACACCCCAGCATCCTGGCAAGCGTGATGGTGCCTTACTACGGTACCGACACCCCGATCAGCGGCGTGGCCAACGTCACCGTGAAAGATTCGCGCACCCTGCAAGTCGTGGCGTTCGAGCGCAACATGCTCGCTGCCGTCGACAAGGCCATCCAGAGCGCCGGTTTGAATCTCAATCCGACCAACCTGGGTGAGCTGCTGCTGATCAGCATGCCAGCCCTGACCGAAGAAACCCGCAAGGGCTTCACCAAGCAGGCGCGCAGTGCGGCCGAAGACGCGCGCGTTGCTGTGCGCAACATTCGCCGCGATGCTCTGGGTGAACTGAAGAAGCTGGTCAAGGACAAGGAAATCAGTGAAGACGAAGAGCGTCGCGCCATTGCTGATATCGACAAGCTGACCAAAGATACCGAGGCCCAGATCACCAAGGCCACCGAAGAGAAAGAAAAGGACCTGATGGCCGTTTAAGGGCCGGGACTTTTTTCAATGGAAAAGACCAAGCAGGGTGTGCCTCCATCGGTGCCGCGCCATGTCGCGATCATCATGGATGGAAATAATCGCTGGGCGAAGAAGCGCCTGTTGCCCGGCGTTGCCGGGCACAAGGCAGGCGTGGATGCGGTGCGCGCGGTCATCGAGGTGTGCGCCGAGGCCAAGGTCGAGGTCCTGACCCTGTTCGCGTTCTCCAGCGAGAACTGGCAGCGCCCGGCCGACGAGGTCGGTGCGCTGATGGAGCTGTTCTTCTCGGCGCTGCGCCGCGAGGCCAGGCGGCTCAACGAGAACAACATCAGCCTGCGCATCATCGGTGATCGCTCGCGCTTTCACCCTGAGTTGCAGGCTGCCATGCGCGAGGCCGAGGCGCTGACCGCAGGCAGCAATCGCTTCATCCTGCAGATCGCCGCCAACTACGGTGGTCAGTGGGATATCGCCCAGGCCGCCCAGCGCCTGGCGCGTGAAGTGCAGGCCGGGCATCTGCGCCCGGAAGACATAACCCCCGAGTTGCTGCAGCCGTGCCTGGCGACAGGCGATCTGCCGTTGCCCGACCTGTGCATCCGCACCGGTGGCGAGCACCGCATCAGCAACTTCCTGCTGTGGCAGCTGGCGTACGCCGAGCTGTATTTCTCCGACCTGTTCTGGCCGGACTTCAAACACGAGGCCATGCGCACTGCATTGGCCGATTTCGCTTCGCGCCAGCGCCGCTTCGGTAAAACCAGCGAGCAGGTCGAGGCTGGAGCCCGTGCTTAATGCTTAAACAACGCATCATCACTGCGCTGATTCTGTTGCCGATTGCCCTGTGCGGGTTTTTCCTGCTCGACGGGGCGAACTTTGCCTTGTTCATCGGCCTGGTGGTCACCCTCGGGGCCTGGGAATGGGCCCGCCTGGCCGGGCTGATCGCCCAGGGCCTGCGGGTTGCCTATGCCGTGGTGGTCGCCGGCCTGCTGATGCTGCTGCACCTGATGCCGGAGCTGGCACCCTGGGTGCTGGGCGTTTCGGTGCTGTGGTGGGCGCTGGCCACCTGGCTGGTGCTGACCTACCCGCGTACCAGCGAGCTGTGGGCCAGTGTGGCCTGCCGCCTGCTGATCGGCCTGCTGGTGCTGTTGCCGGCCTGGCAAGGCCTGGTGCTGATCAAGCACTGGCCCCTGGGCAACTGGCTGATCATGGCGGTGATGGTCCTGGTATGGGGCGCCGATATCGGCGCCTACTTCTCGGGCCGGGCCTTTGGCAAGCGCAAGCTGGCGCCGCAGGTCAGCCCCGGCAAGAGCTGGGAAGGTGTCTACGGTGGCCTGGCGCTGAGCCTGGTGATCACGGCGGTGGTGGGCGTGACCCGCGAGTGGAGCGCCGGCGAGCTGATCCTCGGTCTGTTCGGTGCCGCCGTCGTGGTACTGGTGTCGGTGGTCGGCGACCTGACCGAAAGCATGTTCAAGCGCCGTTCCGGAATCAAGGACAGCAGCAACCTGCTGCCGGGGCATGGTGGGGTACTGGATCGCATCGACAGCCTCACGGCTGCCATCCCGCTGTTTGCCGTGCTGCTGTGGGCCGCCAACTGGGGCGCGCTGTGAGCCGCCCGCAACGGATCACGGTGCTGGGCGCTACAGGCTCCATTGGCCTGAGCACACTGGACGTGATTGCCCGTCACCCCGAGCGCTACCAGGCCTATGCCCTGAGCGGCTATTCGCGCCTGGGCGAGCTGCTGGCCCTGTGCCTGCGCCATGCTCCAGTGTTTGCCGTGGTGCCGGGCGATGAGGCCGCGCAGCAGTTGCAGGCCGACCTGCGTGCTGCGGGGTCGAGTACCGAGGTGCTGGTGGGCGAGCAGGGCCTGTGCCAGGTGGCGGCCGACCCGCAGGTGGATGCGGTGATGGCGGCCATCGTCGGTGCGGCGGGGTTGCGTCCGACCCTGGCCGCAGTGGAGGCGGGCAAGAAGGTGCTGCTGGCCAACAAGGAGGCGCTGGTGATGTCCGGCGCCCTGTTCATGCAGGCCGTGCAGCGCAGTGGTGCGGTACTGCTGCCGATCGACAGCGAGCACAACGCGATCTTCCAGTGCCTGCCCGGTGACTATGCCCGCGGCCTGGCCCAGGTGGGTGTGCGGCGCATCCTGCTGACCGCCTCCGGTGGTCCGTTTCGTGAAACGCCGCAGGCCGAGCTGGAGCACGTCACCCCGGAGCAGGCCTGTGCGCACCCGAACTGGTCCATGGGGCGCAAGATCTCCGTCGACTCGGCCAGCATGATGAACAAGGGCCTGGAGCTGATCGAGGCGTGCTGGCTGTTCGATGCCAGGCCTGCCCAGGTCGAGGTGGTGGTCCACCCGCAAAGCGTGATTCACTCGCTGGTCGACTACGTCGATGGTTCGGTGCTGGCGCAGTTGGGCAACCCCGACATGCGCACGCCGATCGCCAACGCCCTGGCCTGGCCGCAGCGCATCGACTCGGGTGTGGCGCCGCTGGACCTGTTCGCCGTTGCCCGCCTGGATTTCCAGGCGCCGGATGAGCAGCGCTTTCCGTGTCTGCGCCTGGCGCGTGAAGCGGCGGACGCCGGCAACAGTGCCCCTGCGATGCTCAATGCGGCCAATGAAGTGGCCGTCGAGGCATTTCTTCAGCGGCGCATCCGCTTCCCGCAGATCCCGAGTATCATCGAGCACGTGCTCAACCAGGAAGCGGTCGTTGCCGTGCCGACGCTGGAGGCGGTGTTTGCAGCCGACCAGCGTGCACGCAGCCTGGCCGGGCACTGGTTGGATCGTCACGGGGTCTGAGGTGCGACGTCGCCACGGGTTGCGCCCGCTCCCGCTGAACGCTATTCGGAGAAAGACATGAGTGCGCTCTACATGATTATCGGCACCCTGGTCGCATTGGGCGTGCTGGTCACCTTTCACGAGTTCGGTCACTTCTGGGTGGCGCGGCGCTGCGGCGTCAAGGTTTTGCGGTTTTCCGTAGGGTTCGGCATGCCGCTGGTACGTTGGCATGACCGCCATGGCACCGAGTTCGTGGTGGCCGCCATTCCCCTGGGCGGCTACGTGAAGATGCTCGACGAGCGCGAAGGCGAAGTGCCTGCCGACCAGCTGGAGCAGTCGTTCAACCGCAAGAGCGTGCGCCAGCGCATCGCTATCGTCGCCGCCGGCCCCATTGCCAACTTTCTGCTGGCCATCGTGTTCTTCTGGGCACTGGCCATGCTTGGCAGCCAGCAGGCGCGGCCGGTCATCGGCGCGGTCGAGGCTGGCAGCCTGGCGGCCGCCGCAGGCCTTAGCGCCGGCCAGGAGATCGTCGCGGTCGACGGCAAGCCGACCAACGGCTGGGCAGCGGTCAACCTGCAGCTGGTGCGCCGGCTGGGTGAAAGCGGTGCGCTGCAGGTCAGCGTGCGTGAAGAGGGTGCCAGCACCGACAGCAGCCATGTGCTCAAGCTCGATGCCTGGCTCAAGGGTGCCGACGAGCCCGACCCGATCCGCTCCCTGGGCATCCGCCCATGGCGCCCGGCGCTGGTGCCGGTGCTGGCCGAACTTGATCCCAAGGGGCCGGCCCAGGCCGCCGGTCTGAAAACCGGCGACCGCCTGCTGGCCCTCGACGGCAAGGCGCTTGACGATTGGCAGCAGGTGGTGGACACCGTGCGCGGCCGTGCCGGCAGCCGCATCGTGCTGAGCGTGGCGCGTGACGGGGCGACGCTGGAGTTGCCGGTAACCCTCGCCAGCCGTGGCGAAGGCCAGAATGCCAGTGGTTACCTGGGGGCAGGCGTGGCGCCGGTGGAGTGGCCTGCGGCCATGTTGCGCGAGGTCAGTTATGGCCCGCTGCAGGGCCTGGGCGAGGGTGTTTCGCGCACCTGGAACATGAGCGTGCTGACCCTCGATTCGCTGAAGAAAATGCTGTTCGGCGAGCTCTCGGTAAAAAACTTGAGCGGACCGATAACCATTGCTAAAGTGGCGGGCGCTTCGGCCCAGTCCGGCGTTGGGGATTTCCTGAATTTCCTCGCCTACCTGAGCATTAGCCTGGGGGTTCTTAATTTGCTGCCCATTCCTGTACTGGATGGGGGGCATTTGCTGTTTTACCTGATCGAATGGGCGCGTGGTCGTCCGCTTTCGGATCGGGTGCAAGGTTGGGGGGTCCAGATCGGTATCAGTTTGGTAGTCGGGGTGATGTTGCTTGCCCTGATCAACGATTTGGGTCGACTGTAACGCTTCGCTCAATTGCGAACCTGCCGCGTCCCGCGGTGGGTCGTTTATTGCCAGTTGGAATAAGAAAGGACTTCATGAAACGTCTGCTGCTAACTGCGGTTCTCGCCGTACTGATGATCGCTGAAGTTCACGCCGAGTCCTTCACCATCTCCGATATTCGTGTCAATGGTCTGCAGCGGGTTTCCGCGGGCAGCGTGTTCGGCGCCTTGCCATTGAACGTTGGGGACGAGGCCGATGATCGGCGCCTGGTGGATTCCACCCGTGCGCTGTTCAAGACCGGCTTCTTCCAGGACATCCAACTGGGTCGCGACGGCAACGTCCTGATCATCACCGTGGTCGAGCGTCCTTCCGTCTCGAGCATCGAGATCGAAGGCAACAAGGCCATCAGCACCGAAGACCTGATGAAGGGTCTGAAGCAGTCGGGCCTGGCCGAAGGTGAAATTTTCCAGCGTGCCACCCTCGAAGGTGTGCGCAACGAGCTGCAGCGCCAGTACGTGGCCCAGGGCCGCTACTCGGCCGAGGTCGACGCCGAGGTGGTGCCGCAACCGCGCAACCGCGTAGGTCTGAAAATCAAGATCAACGAAGGCACCGTCGCTGCCATCCAGCACATCAACGTGGTGGGCAACACCAAGTTCAGCGACGACGAGCTGGCCAGCCTGTTCGAGCTCAAGACCACCAACTGGCTGTCGTTCTTCAAGAACGACGACAAGTATGCCCGCGAAAAACTGTCCGGTGACCTTGAGCGCCTGCGCTCCTACTACCTGGACCGCGGCTACATCAACATGGACATCGCCTCCACCCAGGTGTCGATCACCCCGGACAAGAAGCACGTCTACATCACCGTGAACGTCAACGAGGGCGAGAAGTACACCGTTCGTGACGTCAAGCTGTCCGGCGACCTGAAGGTGCCGGAAGACCAGGTCAAGGCACTGATGCTGGTGCAGCCTGGCCAGGTGTTCTCGCGCAAGGTGATGACCACCACCTCCGAGCTGATCACCCGCCGCCTGGGCAACGAAGGCTATACCTTCGCCAACGTCAACGGCGTGCCGCAGCCTCACGATGACGACCACACCGTCGACATCACCTTCGTCGTCGACCCGGGAAAGCGTGCCTACGTCAACCGCATCAACTTCCGTGGCAACACCAAGTCCGAGGACGAAGTGCTGCGCCGCGAGATGCGCCAGATGGAAGGTGGCTGGGCATCGACCTACCTGATCGACCAGTCCAAGACCCGCCTCGAGCGCCTGGGCTTCTTCAAGGAAGCCAACGTCGAGACCCCGGCCGTACCGGGCACCGACGACCAGGTCGACGTGAACTACAGCGTCGAAGAGCAGGCATCGGGTTCGATCACCGCCAGCGTCGGTTTCGCGCAGAGCGCCGGCCTGATCCTGGGTGGTTCGATCAGCCAGAACAACTTCCTGGGTACCGGTAACAAGGTCTCCATCGGCCTGACCCGTTCCGAATACCAGAGCCGCTACAACTTCGGCTTCGTGGACCCCTACTGGACTGCCGATGGCGTGAGCCTTGGCTACAACGCCTTCTACCGCACCACCGACTACGACGACCTCGACGTCGACGTGGCCAGCTATGCGGTGGACAGCCTGGGTGCGGGCGTCAGCGTCGGCTACCCGATCAGCGAGACTTCGCGCCTGACCTTCGGCCTCACCGCCCAGCAGGACAAGATCAAGACCGGTCGCTACACCGTTGACGAGATCTTCGACTTCGTCAAAAAGGAAGGCGACAACTACCTGAACTTCAAGGCATCGGCCGGCTGGTCGGAGTCCACCCTGAACAAGGGCGTGCTGGCTACCCGTGGTCACTCCCAGAGCCTGGTGCTCGAGGCGACCACCCCGGGCAGCGACCTGTCGTTCTTCAAGCTTGACTACCGTGGCCAGCTGTTCAAGCCGATCAACAACGACTACACCCTGCGTCTGCACACCGAACTGGGCTACGGCGACGGCTTCGGCGGCACCTCGGGCCTGCCGTTCTACGAGAACTACTACGCCGGTGGCTTCAACTCCGTGCGTGGCTTCAAGGACAGCAGCCTGGGCCCGCGCAGTACCCCGAGTAAAGGCAACAACCCTGGCACTGCGCGCGACCCGGACCAGGACCCACTGCCGTTCGGCGGCAACGTGCTGGTGCAGGGCGGCGTGGAACTGCTGTTCCCACTGCCGTTCGTCAAGGACCAGCGTTCGCTGCGCACCTCGGTTTTCTGGGACGTGGGTAACGTGTTCGACACCAACTGCGGCTCCAAGCCGGATTGCGAGAAGGTCGGCCTCAGCGGCCTGGCCAGTTCGGTCGGCCTGGGCGTGACCTGGATTACTGCACTGGGCCCGTTGAGCTTCAGCCTGGCGATGCCGGTCAAGAAGCCGGACGATGCCGATACCCAGGTGTTCCAATTCTCTCTGGGCCAGACCTTCTAAGGGTCTGCCCCGCGTAAACGACAACGGATTCTGTAGGAGTGCATCGTGCGTAAGTTGACTCAACTGGCTGTACTGGCTGCGACCCTGATCGCGACCCCGGCATTTGCCGAGATGAAAATTGCCGTCCTGAACTATCAGATGGCGCTGCTGGAATCGGACGCGGCCAAGAAGTACGCGGTCGATGCGGAGAAGAAATTCGGCCCGCAACTGACCAAGCTGAAAAACCTGGAAAGCAGCGCCAAGGGCATCCAGGACCGTCTGGTCAAGGGTGGCGACAAGATGGCCCAGGGCGAGCGCGAGCGTCTGGAGCTTGAATTCAAGCAAAAGGCCCGTGACTTCCAGTTCCAGTCCAAGGAGCTGAACGAAGCCAAGGCCGTTGCCGACCGCGAGATGCTCAAACAGCTCAAGCCCAAGCTCGACGGCGCAGTGGAGGAAGTGATCAAGAAGGGTGCTTTCGACCTGGTACTCGAGCGTGGCGCGGTCATTGATGTCAAGCCTCAGTACGACATCACCCGCCAGGTCATCGAGCGCATGAACCAGTCCCGTTGAACATGACTGCGACCATGAAACTCGGCCAGCTGGCCGAGTTCCTCGGGGCCACCCTCAGTGGCCCGGCGGAGCTCGACATCACTGGCCTTGCGACCCTGCACGAGGCTGGCCCGGGACAATTGAGCTTCCTGGCCAACCCGCAGTACCGCAAATTCCTGCCTGAGAGCAAGGCCGCTGCGGTCCTGCTCAAGGCTGCCGATGCCGAGGGCTTTGCCGGTCACGCGCTGATCGTTGCAGATCCCTACCTGGCCTACGCACGTGTTTCCCACCTGTTCGATCCAAAGCCCAGGGCTGTGGCGGGAGTTCATCCCAGCGCCGTGGTGGCTGCAGACGCACAGGTCGATGCCAGCGCCAGCATCGGTGCCTGTGCAGTGATCGAAAGCGGGGCGCAGATCGGCCCTGGCGTGACCATCGGTGCCCACTGCTTCATCGGTGCGCGCAGCGTGATCGGCGAAGGCGGCTGGCTGGCCCCGCGTGTCACGCTGTACCACGATGTGCATATCGGCAAGCGTGTGGTGATCCAGTCCGGCGCCGTGCTGGGGGGTGAAGGTTTCGGTTTCGCCAATGAAAAGGGCGTATGGCAGAAGATTGCCCAGATCGGCGGCGTGAGCATCGGCGACGATGTCGAGATCGGCGTGAACACCGCCATCGACCGCGGTGCACTGGCCGATACCCGTATCGGCAATGGCGTGAAACTCGACAACCAGATCCAGATCGCCCATAACGTACAGGTCGGCGACCACACGGCAATGGCCGCGTGTGTCGGTATTTCCGGCAGCACCAAGATCGGCAAGCATTGCACCATCGCCGGCGGTGTCGGCATGGTCGGGCATATTGATGTGTGTGATGGGGTGTTCGTCTCCGGGATGACCATGGTCACCCGTTCCATCACCGAGCCAGGTGCCTATTCGTCCGGTACGGCCATGCAGCCGCTGGGTGAGTGGCGCAAGAGTGCCGCGCGCATTCGCCAGCTGGATGAGATGGCCAAACGTCTTCAACAAGTGGAAAAGCGACTCGAGGCCGTGACCTCGGGCGACAAAGCTTCATCAGAAGGCTGATACCATTTCCTGATCAAGAGCGCCCAGCCGCTAGACTGCGCTCCTTGATTTGCTAAAGGAGCGCCGCTCGAACGTGCGCGCTCCCTATCTTTACTACAGGCTTCCCCCCGAAATGATGGACATCAACGAGATTCGCGAATATTTGCCTCACCGTTACCCGTTCCTGCTGGTGGACCGGGTGGTGGACTTGGACGTAGAGGCCCAGCGCATTCGTGCCTACAAGAATGTCAGCATCAACGAGCCTTTCTTCAACGGTCACTTCCCGGCGCACCCGATCATGCCCGGCGTGCTGATCATCGAAGCGATGGCCCAGGCAGCCGGCATCCTCGGGTTCAAGATGCTGGACGTCAAACCCGCGGACGGTACCCTGTACTACTTCGTCGGTTCCGACAAGTTGCGCTTTCGCCAGCCGGTACTGCCGGGTGATCAACTGATCCTCGAAGCCAAGTTCATCAGTTGCAAGCGCCAGATCTGGAAGTTCGAGTGCCAGGCGTCGGTGGACGGCAAGCCGGTATGCTCGGCCGAGATCATCTGCGCGGAACGCAAACTATGAGTTTGATTGACCCTCGGGCAATCATCGATCCATCGGCAAAGATTGCCGACGGCGTCGAGGTCGGCCCATGGTCGATCGTCGGTGCCGGGGTCGAGATCGGGGAAGGGACCGTGATTGGTCCGCATGTGATTCTCAAAGGGCCGACCCGCATCGGCAAGCACAACCGCATCTACCAGTTCTCCTCTGTCGGCGAAGACACCCCTGACCTCAAGTACAAGGGTGAACCGACGCGCCTGGTGATCGGCGACCACAACGTGATCCGCGAAGGCGTGACCATTCACCGTGGCACCGTGCAGGACCGTAGCGAAACCACCCTGGGTGATCACAACCTGGTCATGGCCTATGCCCATATCGGGCACGACAGCGTGATCGGCAACCACTGCATCCTAGTCAACAACACCGCGCTGGCCGGGCATGTGCATGTGGGCGACTGGGCGATACTGTCCGGGTTTACCCTGGTGCACCAGTTCTGCCATATCGGCGCCCACAGCTTTTCCGGCATGGGTACCGCCATCGGCAAGGATGTGCCGGCCTTCGTCACCGTGTTCGGCAACCCGGCCGAGGCGCGCAGCATGAACTTCGAAGGCATGCGCCGTCGCGGTTTCAGCGATGAAGCTATCCATGCCCTGCGCCGCGCCTACAAGGTGGTGTATCGCCAGAACCTGACGGTCGACCAGGCCATCGCCGAACTGGCCGAGCCCGCCCAGCAGTTCCCCGAGGTCGACCTGTTCGTCAAGTCGATCCAGAACTCCGCCCGCGGCATCACCCGCTGACATGGCGCCACTCTGTGTAGCGCTGGTGGCAGGCGAAGCCAGCGGCGATATTCTTGGCGCCGGCCTGATGCGTGCACTCAAGGCCCGCCATCCGCAGGTACGCTTTATCGGCGTCGGCGGCCCATTGATGGAAGCCGAGGGGCTGAGCTCCTACTTTCCCATGGAGCGCCTGGCCGTCATGGGCCTGGTCGAAGTGCTGGGTCGCCTGCGCGAGCTGCTCAAGCGCCGCAAGCTGCTGATCCAGACGCTGATCGAGCAGAAGCCGGACGTGTTCATCGGTATCGATGCGCCCGACTTCACCCTCAACATCGAACTGAAACTGCGCCAGGCCGGCATCAAGACCGTGCACTACGTCAGCCCTTCGGTATGGGCCTGGCGGCAGAAGCGCGTGCTGAAGATCCGCGAAGGCTGCGACCTGATGCTCACGCTGTTTCCGTTCGAGGCGCGGTTCTATGAAGAGCAGGGCGTGCCGGTGCGTTTCGTCGGCCACCCGCTGGCCGATACCATCCCGCTGCAGGCCGACCGCCCTGCAGCGCGTGAAGCACTGGGCCTGCCCGACGGCCCCTTGGTGGCGCTGATGCCTGGCAGCCGTGGCGGCGAAGTAGGGCGCCTGGGTGCACTGTTTCTGGATACCGCACAGCGGCTTCGCGAGCTGGTGCCGGGGGTGCGCTTCGTCTCGCCCTGCGCCAACCCGGTGCGCCGTGCCCAGCTCGAACAGATGCTCGAAGGCCGCGACCTGCCACTGACCCTGCTCGACGGCCAGTCGCACCAGGCCCTGGCGGCCTGCGATGCGGTATTGATCGCCTCGGGCACCGCTACCCTGGAGGCGCTATTGTTCAAGCGACCCATGGTGGTGGCGTACCGCGTGGCCCCGGTGACCTACTGGATTCTCAAGCGCCTGGTCAAAAGCCCTTATGTATCGCTGCCCAACCTGCTGGCCCAGCGCCTGCTGGTGCCCGAACTGCTGCAGGAGGCCGCCACCAGCGAGGCCCTGGCGCAGACCCTGGCACCACTGGTGAGCGGTGGCGAGCAGCAGACCGAGAGCTTCGATCAGATTCACCGTACCCTGCGCCGCGATGCCTCCAACCAGGCAGCCGACGCGGTACTGGCCTTGCTGGAACATCGATAAATGCAAATCGGACTGGATTTCAACCTGGTCGAAGACCTGGTCGCCGGGGTTGACGAAGTCGGCCGCGGCCCGCTGTGTGGCGCGGTGGTGACCGCTGCCGTGATCCTCGACCCGAGCCGGCCGATCCTGGGCCTGAACGATTCGAAAAAACTCACCGAGGCGCGCCGCGAAAAGCTCTTCGACGAGATCTGCGAGAAGGCCCTGAGCTTTCACATCGCCCGCGCCGAGGTCGACGAGATCGACCAGCTGAACATTCTGCATGCCACCATGCTGGCCATGCAGCGCGCGGTCGAAGGCCTGCACATCACGCCCAAGCTGGCACTGATCGACGGCAACCGTTGCCCCAAGCTCAACGTGCCATCGGCGCCGGTGGTCAAGGGTGACAGCCAGGTGCCGGCCATCGCTGCGGCCTCTATCCTGGCCAAGGTGACCCGTGACCGGGAAATGGCTGCCTTCGAGCTGATCTACCCTGGCTACGGCATCGGCGGGCACAAGGGCTACCCGACCCCGCTGCACCTTGAAGCCCTGGCCCGGCTTGGCCCCACGCCGATTCACCGGCGCTCGTTCGCCCCGGTACGGGCTGCATTCGAGGCCCGTGGCCTGCAGGCCAACGGCCTGTTGCCGGTGTAGAGGCAACCCCCGTTCAGCCTGACCACTCCCGCGCAGGCTGTAGTTTTGATCGAGGCCCGGTACAATCCGGGCCTTGTTGTTTTGTGCTGCTATAGGATCATCATGTCGGCTTCTTTCGTTCATCTTCGCCTGCACACCGAATTCTCGCTGGTCGATGGCCTGGTGCGGATCAAGCCGCTGGTCAAGGCCCTGGCCGGGATGAACATGCCGGCGGTGGCCGTCACCGACCAGAGCAACATGTGCTCGCTGGTCAAGTTCTACAAGACCGCCATGGGCAGCGGGATCAAGCCGATCTGCGGGGCCGACCTGTGGCTGTCCAACGCCGACCCCGACCTGCCGCTGTCGCGCATCTGCCTGTTGGCGATGAACGCCAAGGGCTACCGCAACCTCACCGAGCTGATCTCCCGTGGCTGGATGGACGGCCAGCGCAATGGCGTGGTGGTCATCGAACGCGAGTGGATCGCCCCGGCCAGCGAGGGCCTGATCGCCTTGTCGGCGGCCAGGGAAGGCGATATCGGCATGGCACTGCTGGGCAACAACCCGCAGGAAGCCGAGGCCCTGCTGCGCGACTGGATGGCGATGTTCCCCGATCGCTTCTATGTCGAGGTGCAGCGCACCAACCGCAGCGGCGACGAAGAGTACCTGCACGCCGCCGTGGCCCTTGCCGACCGCCTGGGCGCGCCGCTGGTGGCCACCAACGACGTGCGCTTCATCAAGCAGACCGACTACGACGCCCACGAAACCCGGGTGTGCATCGGCGAAGGCCGTGCCCTGGACGATCCGCGGCGTTCGCGCAACTACAGCGACCAGCAGTACCTGAAAAGCCCGGAAGAAATGGCCGAGCTGTTCAGCGACCTGCCCGACGCCCTGGCCAACACGGTCGAGATCGCCAAGCGCTGCAACATCGAGGTGCAGCTGGGCAAGCACTTCCTGCCCGACTTCCCCACGCCCAACGGCATGGGCATCGACGAATACCTGCGCCATGTGTCCCATGAAGGCCTGGAAGAGCGCCTGGCGGTGCTCTGGCCCAAGGACACCACGCCCAACTATGAAGAGAAGCGCCAGGTCTACCTCGACCGGCTGAAGTTCGAGCTGGACATCATCATCCAGATGGGCTTCCCCGGTTACTTCCTGATCGTTATGGACTTCATCAAGTGGGCCAAGAACAACGGCGTGCCGGTAGGTCCGGGCCGGGGGTCGGGTGCCGGCTCGCTGGTGGCCTACGTGCTGAAGATCACCGACCTCGACCCGCTGGCCTACGACCTGCTGTTCGAACGTTTCCTCAACCCTGAACGGGTCTCGATGCCCGACTTCGACGTCGACTTCTGCATGGACGGTCGCGACCGCGTGATCGAGTACGTGGCCGATGCCTACGGGCGCAATGCGGTGAGCCAGATCATCACCTTCGGCACCATGGCGGCCAAGGCGGTGGTGCGTGACGTGGCGCGGGTGCAGGGCAAGTCCTACGGCCTGGCCGACCGCCTGTCGAAGATGATTCCGTTCGAAGTCGGCATGACTCTGGAGAAGGCCTACGAGCAGGAGGAAATGCTGCGCGACTTCCTCAAGACCGACGAGGATGCCAAGGAAATCTGGGACATGGCCCTCAAGCTCGAGGGCGTTACCCGGGGCACCGGCAAGCACGCCGGTGGCGTGGTCATCGCGCCGACCAAACTCACCGACTTCTCGCCGATTGCCTGTGACGAAGAGGGCGGCGGCCTGGTAACCCAGTTCGACAAGGATGACGTGGAGGCGGCCGGCCTGGTGAAGTTCGACTTCCTCGGCCTGCGTACCCTGACCATCATCAAGTGGGCGATGGAGACGATCAACCGCGAGCAGGCCAAGGCCGGCCTGCCGGACCTGAACATCGACTTCATCCCGCTGGACGACAAGAAGACCTACGACCTGCTGCAGAAGGCCGAGACCACTGCGGTGTTCCAGCTCGAGTCGCGCGGCATGAAGGAGCTGATCAAGAAGCTCAAGCCCGACTGCCTGGAAGACCTTATCGCACTGGTGGCGCTGTTCCGCCCGGGCCCGCTGCAATCGGGCATGGTGGACGACTTCATCAACCGCAAGCACGGCCGCGCCGAGCTGGCCTACCCGCACTCCGACTACCAGTACGAAGGCCTCAAGCCGGTACTGGCGCCGACCTACGGCATCATCCTGTACCAGGAACAGGTGATGCAGATCGCCCAGGTGATGGCCGGCTACACCCTCGGCGGTGCGGACATGCTGCGCCGGGCGATGGGCAAGAAGAAGCCCGAGGAAATGGCCAAGCAGCGTGGCGGTTTCATCGAAGGCTGCGCCACCAACAACATCGACCCGGACCTGGCGGGCAACATCTTCGACCTGGTGGAAAAGTTCGCCGGTTACGGTTTCAACAAGTCCCACTCCGCCGCCTACGGCCTGGTGTCGTACCAGACCGCCTGGCTCAAGACCCATCACCCGGCCGCGTTCATGGCTGCGGTACTGTCGGCGGATATGCACAACACCGACAAGGTGGTGACCCTGATCGAGGAAGTGCGCAGCATGAAGCTGCGCCTCGATGCACCGGATGTGAACACCTCCGACTTCAAGTTCACGGTCAACGACGACGGCCGCATCGTGTATGGCCTGGGCGCGATCAAGGGCGTGGGCGAGGGCCCTGTCGACGCGATCGTCGAGGCGCGCAGCAGCGGGCCGTTCAAGGACCTGTTCGACTTCTGCGAGCGGGTCGACCTCAAGCGCATCAACAAGCGCACCCTCGATGCATTGATCCGCAGCGGTGCGCTGGACCGCCTGGGGCCGTTCTTCCACGACGAAATCAAGGCCTACCAGGCCAACATCGACCGTAACCGCGCGGTGCTGCTGGGGGCGATGGAAGAGGCGATCAAGTCGGCCGAACAGACCGCACGCACCCACGACAGCGGGCACTCGGACCTGTTCGGCGGGTTGTTCGTGGAGGCCGACGCCGACGTCTATGCCAACCACCGCAACGCCCGCGAGCTGACCCTCAAGGAACGCCTGCGCGGCGAGAAGGACACCCTGGGCCTGTACCTGACCGGCCACCCGATCGACGAGTACGAAGGCGAGATCCGCCGTTTCGCCCGTCAGCGCATCATCGACCTCAAGCCGGCCCGCGATACCCAGACCGTGGCCGGCATGATCATTGCGCTGCGCGTGATGAAGAACAAGAAGGGCGACAAGATGGGCTTCGTGACCCTTGACGACCGCTCCGGGCGCATCGAGGCGTCGCTGTTTGCCGATGCGTTCATGGCCGCGCAGCCTTTGCTGCAGACCGACGCGATGGTGGTGGTCGAAGGGGAGGTCAGCAATGACGACTTCTCCGGTGGCCTGCGCCTGCGGGTCAAGCGCGTGATGAGCATGGAAGATGCACGTACCAACCTGGCCGAAAGCCTGCGCCTGAAGATCCATGCCGACGCCCTCAAGGGCGACCGCCTGGCGTGGCTGGGCGAGCTGTTCAAGCGCCATCGTGGCGCGTGCCCGATCAGCATGGAATACACCGGCAACGATGCGCGCGCCCTGCTGCAGTTTGGCGAAGGTTGGCGCATCGACCCCGCGGACGGACTGATTCAGGCCCTGCGTGACCAGTTCGGGCGTGAGAACGTCTTCCTGCAATATCGATGAATTGATGAATTTTTAATCTCGACCTGAATGCGCCTGATCCCTTAAGGTAGGGCGCCAAACGGATCAACCGGCCGGCCGCCTGGCCGTCGACCCAAGACGGATGCCTATGAACCCGAATTTTCTGGATTTCGAACAGCCGATTGCTGACCTGCAAGCCAAGATCGAAGAGCTGCGCCTGGTCGGCAATGACAACTCGCTGAACATCGGCGATGAAATCGCCCGTCTGCAAGACAAGAGCAGCACGCTGACCGAGAGCATTTTCGGCAACCTGACCAGCTGGCAGATCGCGCGCCTGGCGCGTCACCCGCGTCGTCCGTACACCCTGGACTACATCGACCACATCTTCACCGAGTTCGACGAGCTGCATGGCGACCGCCACTTCTCCGACGACGCCGCGATCGTTGGCGGCATCGCCCGCCTGGACGACCAGCCGGTGATGGTGATCGGTCATCAGAAAGGCCGTGAAGTGCGCGAGAAGGTACGCCGCAACTTCGGCATGCCACGCCCTGAAGGCTACCGCAAGGCGTGCCGCCTGATGGAAATGGCCGAACGCTTCAAGATGCCGATCCTGACCTTCATCGACACCCCGGGCGCCTACCCTGGCATCGACGCCGAAGAGCGCAACCAGAGCGAAGCGATTGCCTGGAACCTGCGCGTGATGGCTCGCCTGAAAACGCCGATCATCGCCACCGTGATCGGCGAAGGCGGTTCGGGCGGTGCACTGGCCATCGGCGTTTGCGACCAGCTGAACATGCTGCAGTACTCCACCTACGCGGTGATTTCGCCGGAAGGCTGCGCCTCGATCCTGTGGAAGACTGCCGAGAAGGCTGCTGACGCAGCCGAAGCGATGGGCATCACGGCCGAGCGCCTCAAGGGCCTGGGTATCGTTGACAAGGTGATCGGCGAACCTCTGGGCGGCGCACACCGTGACCCGGCGGCAGCCTCGGCCAACATCCGCGCTTCGCTGATCGAGCAGTTGGACATGCTCAAGGCGTTCGACAACGACGCGCTTCTCAAGCGCCGTTATGATCGCCTGATGAGCTACGGGCTCTGATCTGAACTCATCGGTGGCCCTTTCGCTTCTGTAGGAGCCGGCTTTGCCGGCGAAGGGCCACCGATGATCGACCTGCGCAACACCCTGTCCCCCTGGCACCAAGCTACCGGCTGGTGCGTCGCCCTCTCTGGCGGCCTCGACTCCACCGTCCTGCTGCACCTGCTGGCCCAACAGCCGACTGCGCCCCTTCGTGCCCTCCATGTCCACCACGGTCTGCAAGCCGCTGCCGATGCGTGGCCGGCCCACTGCCAGCGCCTGTGCGACAGCCTGGGCGTACCGCTGGACATCATCCATGTGCACGTCGCCCCTGGCGCCAGCCTGGAGCAGGGCGCCCGGGACGCGCGCTATGCAGCCTTCGCCCAGGCCCTGCGCCCGGGCGAACTGCTGCTGACCGGCCAGCACCGCGACGACCAGGCCGAGACGCTGCTGTTTCGGCTGTTGCGCGGGGCCGGCCTGCGTGGCCTGTCGGGGATGCCGGCGCAGCGGGCGCTGGGGCAGGGCAGCCTGCTGCGACCCTTGCTGGATACCCCGCGTGATGAACTGCTGGCCTACGCCACCGCGCATGGCCTGCATTGGATAGAAGACCCCAGCAACGATGACACCCAGTTCTCGCGCAACTACCTGCGCCACCAGGTGCTGCCGGCGCTGACCCGACGCTGGCCCCAGGCGGCGCGCAGCCTGGCGCGCAGCGCCGCGCACCTGGCCGAGGCGCAGGGCCTGCTCGATGAAGTGGCGCAGCAGGACCTCGCACAAGCCTCGACCCCTGATGCCTTCGCCTGGTTGGGCTGCCCGTCGCTGGATCTGGAGGTGCTGCGCCAACTGTCCCCGGCACGCCAGCGCAACGCCCTGCAGTACTGGCTGGCGGCGCGCACGCGCCTGCCGGACACCCGCCACTGGTCGGGTTGGGAAGACCTGCGCGATGCCGGCGGCGAAGGGCGTCCTGTATGGCGTCTGGCCGATGGCGAGCTGCACCGCAGTGGCCTGCGTATCTACTGGCTGGATGCGCACTGGCTCACGCCGCCGGCGCAGCCGGGGCCTTGGCTCGACCCGCGCCAGCCGCTTGCACTGCCCGGCAATGGCCAGTTGACACTCAGCGGCAGGTTGCCGCAGGGCCCGCTGCAGGTGCGCTATCGCCAGGGCGGCGAGAGGATGGCGGTCGAGGGTAGAGGCCATCGCGACCTCAAGCGGTTGCTCAACGAGCGCCAGCTACCCTTGTTCGCCCGCCAGCGCGTGCCGCTGCTGTACCGCGACGGGCAGTTGCTGGCGGTGGCCAACCTGCCGGGGCTGGGGCTTGCCGACGGGCAACTGCACTGGTGCGTACCGACAAGCGCGCAAGGTTTGAGATGAAAGGGACATTCCGGTAGACTACGCTCCCTTCTTGATACAACTTCTGTGACTTCAGCTGAATCACGGCAGTTGCCGATTACCAAGCAGTTTTTTGCTGGGCGATTCTAAAAATGTTTAGCGAGCTCCTTACCGGGTTTTCAACCCCCGGTCTGACCAGGCGCGGCAGTTTTTTAAGATGCACTGTGATTGACGCAGGTGATCGGGGGCTTCGGCCTTCCTTCGCTTTCCCCGGCGGCACTGACCGCTTTAACGCAGACTTCTAGGGTTTTTCATGACGCGCTACATATTCGTCACGGGCGGTGTTGTTTCTTCATTGGGGAAAGGCATTGCCTCGGCTTCATTGGCGGCCATCCTGGAGGCGCGGGGGCTCAAGGTCACCATGCTCAAGCTGGACCCGTACATCAACGTCGACCCGGGCACCATGAGCCCGTTCCAGCACGGTGAAGTGTTCGTCACCCACGACGGCGCCGAGACCGACCTGGACCTGGGCCACTACGAGCGGTTCATCCGCACGACCATGACCCAGAACAACAACTTCACCACCGGCCGCGTGTACGAGCACGTGCTGCGCAAGGAGCGCCGTGGTGACTACCTGGGTGCCACCATCCAGGTGATCCCGCACATCACCGACGAAATCAAGCGCCGCATCATCAAGGGCGCCGGCGATGCCGACGTGGCCATGGTCGAGATCGGCGGTACCGTGGGTGACATCGAGTCGCAACCGTTCCTTGAGGCCATCCGCCAGCTGCGCTTCGAAGTGGGCGCCAAGCGCGCGATGCTGATGCACCTGACCCTGGTGCCGTACATCGCCACCGCCGGCGAGACCAAGACCAAGCCTACCCAGCACTCGGTCAAGGAGCTGCGCTCCATCGGCCTGCAGCCGGACGTGCTGGTGTGCCGTTCCGATCACCCGATCGACAGCTCGTCGCGCCGCAAGATCGCGCAGTTCACCAACGTTGAAGAACGTGCGGTGATCGCGCTGGAAGACGCCGACACCATCTACAAGATCCCGGGCATCCTGCACTCCCAGGGCCTGGACGACTTCGTCGTCGAGCGTTTCGGCCTGCAGTGCGGCAGCGCCGACCTGTCCGAGTGGGACGCGGTGGTCGATGCCAAGCTCAACCCCGAGCACGAAGTCACCATCGCCATGGTCGGCAAGTACATGGAGCTGCTCGATGCCTACAAATCGCTGATCGAAGCGATGAGCCATGCCGGCATCAGCAACCGCACCAAGGTCAACCTGCGCTACATCGACTCCGAAGACATCGAGAACCAGGGCACCGGCCTGCTCGAAGGCGTGGACGCCATCCTGGTACCGGGCGGTTTTGGCCTGCGCGGCGTGGAAGGCAAGATCACTGCCGTTCAGTACGCTCGCGAGAACAAGGTGCCTTACCTGGGTATCTGCCTGGGCATGCAGGTGGCGGTCATCGAATTCGCCCGCAACGTGATGGGCTGGAAGGACGCCAACTCCACCGAGTTCGATCGCGCCAGCGGTCACCCTGTGGTGGGCCTGATCACCGAGTGGGAAGATGCCACCGGCGCGGTCGAGACCCGTACCGAAGCCTCGGACCTTGGCGGCACCATGCGTCTGGGCGCCCAGGAGTGCCAGCTGCAAAGCGGCTCCAAGGTGCACGACTGCTACGCCAAGGACGTGATCGTCGAGCGTCACCGTCACCGCTACGAGGTCAACAACAACCTGCTGCCGCAACTGATCGAGGCGGGCCTGGTGGTCTCGGGTCGTTCCGGCGACGGCGCACTGGTCGAAGTGGTCGAGTCCAAGGACCATCCGTGGTTCGTGGCCTGCCAGTTCCACCCGGAGTTCACCTCTACCCCGCGTGACGGCCACCCGCTGTTCAGCGGCTTCGTCAAAGCTGCATTGGCTCAAAAGAACAAGGCCTGATCCATGACCCAGAAGATCATTCGCGTCGGTAACATCGAGATCGCCAACGACAAGCCGTTCGTCCTGTTCGGCGGCATGAACGTGCTGGAATCCCGTGACCTGGCCCTGAAGGTCTGCGAAGAGTACGTGCGGGTTACCGAGAAGCTCGGTATCCCCTACGTGTTCAAGGCCAGCTTCGACAAGGCCAACCGTTCGTCGATCAACTCCTACCGCGGCCCTGGCCTGGAAGAGGGGATGAAGATCTTCGAAGAGATCAAGCGCACCTTCAACGTGCCGGTGATCACCGACGTGCACGAGCCGCACCAGGCGCAGGCCGTGGCCGACGTGTGCGACATCATCCAGCTGCCGGCCTTCCTGTCGCGCCAGACCGACTTGGTGGTCGCGATGGCCAAAACCGGCGCGGTGATCAACATCAAGAAGGCGCAGTTCCTCGCACCCCAGGAGATGAAGCACATCCTGAGCAAGTGCGAAGAGGCCGGCAACGACCAACTGATCCTCTGCGAGCGTGGTTCGAGCTTCGGCTACAACAACCTGGTGGTGGACATGCTCGGCTTCGGCATCATGAAGCAGTTCGAGTACCCGGTGTTCTTCGACGTGACCCATGCCCTGCAGATGCCGGGTGGTCGCGCCGATTCCGCAGGTGGCCGCCGTGCCCAGGTCACCGACCTGGCCAAGGCCGGCCTCAGTCAGGGGCTGGCGGGCCTGTTCCTCGAGGCCCACCCGGACCCTGACAATGCCAAGTGCGACGGCCCGTGCGCCCTGCGCCTGGACAAACTGGAGCCATTCCTGGCCCAGCTCAAGCAACTGGACGAACTGGTCAAGAGTTTTCCGACGGTAGAAACCGCGTAAACCTCGATTCTCCGGTAAAGTACCGCCCGTTCATCCCCTGACCCCCGGGTCAGGGGCTTGTCCTCGTCAGGCCTGCCCGTGCGCCGACCGCCTGTGACGGACCCGGTTTTTTTCTCAGCTGCGTTGTTTTCGTCAATTCTGGAGTGCTTACAACAATGGCAAAAATCGTCGACATCAAAGGTCGTGAAGTTCTCGATTCGCGCGGTAACCCTACCGTCGAAGCGGACGTACTGCTCGACAACGGCATCATCGGCAGCGCCTGTGCGCCGTCGGGTGCTTCCACTGGCTCGCGCGAAGCGCTGGAGCTGCGTGATGGCGACAAGAGCCGTTACATGGGCAAGGGCGTACTGAAGGCCGTCGCCAACATCAACGGCCCGATCCGCGACCTGCTGCTGGGCAAGGACCCGGTCGAGCAGAAAGCGCTCGACCTGGCGATGATCAAGCTCGACGGTACTGAAAACAAAGGCAACCTGGGCGCCAACGCCATCCTCGCCGTGTCCCTGGCTGCCGCCAAGGCCGCTGCACAGGACCAGGACCTGCCGCTGTACGCGCACATCGCAAACCTCAATGGCACCCCTGGCCAGTACTCGATGCCGGTCCCGATGATGAACATCATCAACGGCGGCGAGCACGCCGACAACAACGTCGACATCCAGGAGTTCATGGTGCAGCCGGTCGGCGCCAAGACCTTCTCCGACGCGCTGCGCATGGGCACCGAGATCTTCCACCACCTCAAGGCAGTACTGAAGGCCCGTGGCCTGAACACCGCCGTGGGTGACGAGGGTGGTTTCGCACCTAACCTGGCTTCCAACGAAGACGCGCTGTCGGCCATCGCCGAAGCCATCGCCAACGCCGGCTACACCCTGGGCACCGACGTGACCCTGGCGCTGGACTGTGCGGCCAGCGAGTTCTACGAGGACGGCAAGTACAACCTGTCCGGTGAAGGCAAGTCGTTCGACGCAGCCGGTTTTGCCGACTACCTCAAGGGCCTGACCGAGCGTTTCCCGATCATCTCGATCGAAGACGGCCTGGACGAGTCCGACTGGGCTGGCTGGAAGATCCTGACCGACAAGATCGGCGACAAGGTGCAACTGGTCGGTGACGACCTGTTCGTGACCAACACCAAGATCCTGAAGGAAGGCATCGACAAGAAGATCGCCAACTCGATCCTGATCAAGTTCAACCAGATCGGCACCCTGACCGAAACCCTGGAAGCCATCCAGATGGCCAAGGCCGCCGGTTACACCGCGGTGATCTCGCACCGTTCGGGCGAAACCGAAGATTCGACCATTGCCGACCTGGCCGTGGGTACCGCTGCCGGCCAGATCAAGACCGGTTCGCTGTGCCGCTCCGACCGCGTCTCCAAGTACAACCAATTGCTGCGTATCGAAGAGCAACTGGGCAGCAAGGCTGTGTACCGTGGTCGCGGCGAGTTTCGCGGCTAAGCCAGAGATGGTAAAAAGGCCGCAGTGTGAGGCTGAAAGACGCAGCTAATCTTTCAGCAACCCTGTGCAGCAAGTGCTTTCCCCACAAAGCCTGGCTTCGGTCAGGCTTCGTGCCATCAGCCCCTTGTGCACGGGCGGCCTTTTTCCAGTGGATACCCTGATGCGTAGTCCCTATTGGTTGTTCCTCGTCTTGCTCCTGTTGCTGGGTGGCCTGCAGTACCGTCTGTGGGTGGGCAACGGCAGCCTGGCCCAGGTTGCCGACCTCAAGCAGCAGATCGCCGACCAGCACGCTGAAAACGAGCGTCTGCTGGAGCGTAATCGCGTGCTTGATGCCGAAGTGCTGGAGTTGAAGAAAGGTATGGAAACCGTCGAAGAACGCGCTCGTCATGAGCTGGGTATGGTCAAGGAGGGTGAAACCCTCTACCAGTTGGCCCAATGACGGCGTCCCTGCCTGCCTTCTGGGCAGTGATTCCTGCCGCGGGTGTTGGTGCCCGCATGGCGGCCGACCGTCCCAAGCAGTACCTGCAACTGGGCGGGCGGACGATTCTCGAGCATAGCCTCGACTGTTTTCTCGACCATCCATGCCTCAAGGGCGTGGTGGTCAGCATTGCTGCCGACGACCCTTACTGGCCGGGCCTGGCCTGCGCCAGCGATACGCGCATCCAGCGTGCGGCAGGTGGGCGCGAGCGTGCCGATTCGGTGCTCAACGCCTTGCTGCTGCTGCATGCCCAGGGCGCGGCCGACAACGACTGGGTGCTGGTGCACGATGCGGCGCGGCCGAACCTGGCGCGCGACGATCTCGACCGCCTGCTGGGCGAGCTGGCGAATGACCCGGTGGGCGGGCTGCTGGCGGTGCCGGCGCGCGACACGCTCAAGCGTGCCGATGCCAACGGGCGGGTAAGCGCCACCATCGACCGCAGCACGGTGTGGCAGGCGTACACCCCGCAGATGTTCCGCCTGGGGGCATTGCACCGTGCGCTGGCAGACAGCCTGGTGGCGGACGTGGCTATCACCGACGAGGCGTCGGCCATCGAATGGTCGGGGCAGGCGCCGCGGCTGGTCGAAGGGCGCAACGACAATATCAAGGTGACGCGACCGGAAGACCTGGAGTGGCTGAGGCAGCGCTGGGCCAATCGCGGCAATTGACCGCGGTGGCCCATTCTCTGGCAAGCCAGCCTTGCACAAGGGACTGCAGTACGTTCAAGGGCGGGTGAACTGCCTGTGGGAGCCCGCGACGTTTTCTACACGCTGCGGTACTCAGGCAGCTGTCCCAACTTCTCCCTCAGATAATCCACCAGCTTGCGCACCTTCGGCGACAGGTGCCGCTGTTGCGGGTACAACGCCCACACCGCCGTATTCGGCGGCTGATGCGCTTCAAGCAGCGACACCAGCGCGCCACTGCCCAGATGCTCCAGCACGTAGTAGTCCGGCAACTGGCACAGGCCCATCCCCTGCAGCGCCGCATCCAGCACCGCCTGCCCGCTGTTGCAGCGCCAGTTGCCCTGCACCCGCTGACTGATTTCCCGGCCCTCCTGCTGCAAGGCCCAGATATCCGTGCTGCCGATCAGGCAGTTGTGCCGCGCCAGCTCCGACACGCTGTGGGGCCGCCCATAGCGCTCCAGGTACGCTGGCGAGGCGCACAGGTACATGCGCCGTGGGGCCAGGCGTGCCGCCACCAGGCGTGACTCCTGCAACCGACCCAGGCGAATCGCCATGTCCATGCCTTCGTGCAGCAGGTCGAGGGTGCGGTTGGTCAGCTCGATGTCCACCCGCAACTGCGGATACTGCGCCATGAAGCGGGTGACCAGCGGCACGATGAAGCGCTCGCCATAGGCCACCGCACAGGTCATGCGCAGCAGCCCCTTGGGCTCGCTGGTCAGGTCGCCTATGGCGCGCAGGGCCTCTTCGCGGCCATCCTGCAGGCGCTGGCAGTGCTGAAGAAAGGTCTGCCCGGCCTCGCTCAAGGTCACCTTGCGCGTGCTGCGGTACAAAAGGCGCGTCTGCAGGCGATCTTCCAGGCGCGCCACCGCACGGCTCACGTGCGACGACGATACCCCCAGGCGTTCGGCTGCCGCAGTGAACTGGCCCGATTCGGCCACCGCGACGAATTCGTCGATCCCTTCCCAGCGGCTGCTCATCGATTATCCCTGCATGGCAATAATGTTTTGTGTTTGGCTCGATTATTAATCAAAAGACGATGAATTACACTTCACGCCTGAACTGAAACCTTTGTGGAGAACCTTGATGATCAAGTCCCGTGCTGCCGTTGCCTTCGAAGCCAAGAAACCGCTGGAGATCGTCGAAGTCGACGTGGCCATGCCCAAGGCCGGCGAAGTGCTGTTGCGCGTGGTCGCCAGCGGCGTCTGCCACACCGACGCCTACACGCTGTCGGGCGCCGACCCGGAAGGCATCTTCCCGTCCATCCTGGGCCATGAAGGCGGCGCCATCGTCGAGGCCATCGGTGAGGGCGTGACCTCGGTGGTGGTGGGCGATCACGTGATCCCGCTCTACACCCCGGAATGTCGCCAGTGCAAGTTCTGCAAGTCGGGCAAGACCAACCTGTGCCAGGCCATCCGCGCGACCCAGGGCAAGGGCCTGATGCCCGACGGCACCACCCGTTTTGCCTACAAGGGTCAGCCGCTGTTCCACTACATGGGCACCTCGACCTTCTCCGAATACACCGTGCTGCCGGAAATTTCCGTGGCCAAGATCCAGAAAGAGGCCCCGCTGGAGAAGGTGTGCCTGCTTGGTTGCGGCGTGACCACCGGCATCGGTGCGGTACTCAATACCGCCAAGGTCAAGCCGGGTGACACCGTGGCCATCTTCGGCCTTGGCGGCATCGGCCTGTCGGCCGTGATCGGTGCGGTCAAGGCCAAGGCCAGCCGCATCATCGCCATCGACATCAACCCGGCCAAGTTCGAGATCGCACGCCAGCTGGGTGCCACCGACTGCATCAACCCCAAGGACTACGATCGCCCGATCCAGGAAGTGATCGTGGACCTGACCGATGGCGGCGTGGACTTCTCGTTCGAGTGCATCGGCAACGTGCAACTGATGCGTGCGGCCCTGGAGTGCTGCCACAAGGGCTGGGGCGAGTCGGTGATCATCGGCGTCGCCGGTGCCGGCCAGGAGATCGCAACGCGTCCGTTCCAGCTGGTCACCGGCCGCGTCTGGCGCGGCTCGGCATTCGGTGGCGTGCGTGGTCGCACCGAGCTGCCAAGCTATGTGGACATGGCCGAGCAGGGCGAGATCCCGCTGGACACCTTCATTACCCACACCATGGGCCTGGAAGACATCAACAAGGCCTTCGACCTGATGCATGAAGGCAAGAGCATCCGCAGCGTCATCCACTTCTGAGGTCTGCCATGAGCCTGGAAAACATCTCCTGCCAGAAGAGCTTCGGCGGCTGGCACAAGCGCTACCGGCACCGCTCCAGCGTGCTGGGGTGCGACATGGTGTTTGCCGTTTACCTGCCGCCGCAGGCGGAGCAGGGCGGCAAGCTGCCGGTGCTGTACTGGCTGAGCGGGCTGACCTGCACCGACGAGAACTTCATGCAGAAGGCCGGCGCGCACAAGCTTGCCGCCGAGCTCGGCCTGATCATCGTGGCGCCGGACACCAGCCCGCGCGGGCCACAGGTACCGGACGACCCGGACGGCGCCTGGGACTTCGGCCTGGGCGCGGGGTTCTATCTCAATGCCACCGAACAGCCGTGGGCCGAGCACTACCGCATGCACGACTACGTGGTGGATGAGCTGCCGGCACTGGTGGAGGCGCATTTCCCGGCCTCCGCTGCGCGCAGCATCAGCGGTCACTCCATGGGTGGGCACGGCGCGCTGGTGTGCGCCTTGCGCAACCCCGGGCGCTATGTGTCGGTGTCGGCGTTCTCGCCCATCGGCAACCCGATGGACTGCCCCTGGGGCCAGAAGGCGTTCGGTCGCTACCTGGGCGAGGAGCGTTCGCGCTGGCGCGAATGGGATGCCAGCGTACTGATCGCGCAGGCGCAGGAAACGCTGCCGCTGCTGGTCGACCAAGGCGATCGCGACGACTTCCTGCAAACCCAGCTCAAGCCCGAAGTGCTGGCCCAGGCCGCGCAGGCGGCTGGCTACCCGCTGACGTTGCGCCTGCAGCCTGGCTACGACCACAGCTACTACTTCATCGCCAGCTTCATCGATGACCACCTGCGCCACCATGCGGCGGCATTGGGGCGGGCGTAGGGCTAGTCCTACAAATAAGCCAAACCCCCGGCAAAGCAGGTAGAATCACGCCCTGACTCAATCAGGGCGTTTTTTTATGCGTATTGGCCACGGCTACGATGTGCACCGCTTCGCGGAAGGCGATTTCATCACCTTGGGTGGGGTGCGCATTGCGCACAAGTTCGGCCTGCTGGCCCATTCCGACGGCGATGTGCTGCTGCACGCGCTGAGCGATGCACTGCTGGGCGCCGCCGCGCTGGGTGACATCGGCAAGCATTTCCCCGATACCGACCCGCAGTTCAAGGGCGCCGACAGCCGCGTGCTGCTGCGCCACATCCTGTCGATCATCCATGCCAAGGGCTGGAAGGTGGGCAACGTCGACGCCACCATCGTGGCCCAGGCACCCCGGATGGCCGCGCACATCGAAACCATGCGTACCCTGATCGCCCAGGACCTGCAGGTCGAGCTCGACCAGGTCAACGTCAAGGCCACCACCGAAGAGAAGCTCGGCTTCACCGGCCGTGAAGAAGGCATCGCCGTTCACGCCGTCGCGTTGTTGCTGCGCGCATGACCGAACTCGAACTGCTCGGCCCGCAGGCAGCCGGGCCGGCGCTGGGCAGCGCCATCCTCAAGGCCACGGCCGAAGATTTCCAGGTCGATGAAGTGCTCGACATTCCCCTGTCGGGTGAAGGCGAGCACTTGTGGCTGTGGGTCGAGAAACGCGACCTCAATACCGAGGAGGCCGCCCGCCGCCTGGCCCGCGCCGCCGGCGTACCGCTGCGCACCGTGAGCTATGCCGGCCTCAAGGACCGTCAGGCGCTGACTCGCCAATGGTTCAGCCTGCACCTGCCGGGCAAGGCCGACCCTGACCTGAGCGCGGCTGAAAACGAAACCCTGAGCATCCTCAGACACACCCGCCACTCGCGCAAACTCCAGCGTGGCGCGCACTCGGCCAACGGCTTCACCCTGCGCCTCACAGCGCTCAGCGCCGATCACCAGGCCCTGGACGCGCGCCTCGAGCAATTGCGCATACAAGGCGTGCCCAACTACTTCGGCAGCCAGCGCTTCGGCTTTGCGGGCGGCAACGTGCACGATGCGCGCCAGTGGGCCGAGCGCAAGGCCCTGCCCGAGCAGCGCAATGTGCGCTCGCGGCTGCTGTCCAGCGCACGTAGCTACCTGTTCAACCGGGTGCTGGCCGAGCGGGTTGCCGATGGCAGCTGGCAACAGGCTCAGGTCGGCGACCTGCTGGCGTTCACCGACAGCCGCAGCTTTTTCGCGGCGGGCGAGGCCGAGTGCAGCGATCCGCGCCTGGCAATACTCGACCTGCACCCTACCGGGCCGCTGTGGGGCGAGGGCCTGCCGGCCACCAGTGGGGCAGGCGGTGCGATCGAGCAACGCGTGGCCGAACAGGAGGCAGCCCTGTGCCAATGGCTGGGCAATGCCAACCTCAAACAGGAACGGCGCATTCTGCGGCTGCCCATTGGCGGCTTGACGTGGCATTATCCCGAGCCTGATATCCTGCAACTGGAATTCGTCCTTCCGGCCGGATGCTTCGCCACCGTGGTGGTGCGCGAACTCGTCGATCTGGTGCCGGCAGGGCAGACGGACAGCCCATGCGTATTCTGATTTCGAACGACGACGGGGTCACCGCACCCGGTCTCGCCGCGCTGCATGCTGCGCTGGCGGATTATGCCGAGTGCGTGGTGATTGCCCCGGACCAGGACAAGAGCGGCGCCAGCAGTTCGCTGACGCTCGACCGCCCGCTGCATCCGCAGACCCTGGCCAACGGCTACATCAGCCTCAACGGCACACCGACCGATTGCGTGCACCTGGGCCTGAACGGGCTGCTGGAGCATCCGCCGGACATGGTCGTCTCGGGTATCAACCTGGGCGCCAACCTGGGCGATGACGTGCTTTACTCGGGCACGGTCGCCGCGGCGCTGGAAGGTCGATTCCTGGGGGGCACCTCGTTTGCCTTCTCGTTGCTCTCGCGCCTGCCGGACAACCTGCCCACTGCCGCCTATTTTGCGCGCAAGCTGGTCGAGGCGCATGCAAGCCTTGAGCTGCCACCGCGCACCGTACTCAATGTGAACATTCCCAACCTGCCGCTGGAACACATCCGTGGCATCCAACTGACACGCCTGGGGCATCGTGCACGTGCGGCGGCGCCGACCAAGGTGGTCAACCCGCGGGGCAAGGAAGGCTACTGGATCGCGGTGGCCGGCGACGCCGAGGATGGCGGCCCGGGTACCGATTTTCACGCGGTGATGCAGGGCTATGTCTCGATCACCCCGCTACAGCTTGACCGCACCTTCAACGATGCCTTCGACCGTCTCGAGGGTTGGCTGGAGGGGCTGCTCTGATGCGAGAGCCGGAGGATCTGATGCGCCATGGTATCGGTTTTACTTCGCAGCGAACCCGTGAACGGCTGATCCAGCGTTTGATCGAGGAAGGCATCAAGGACCAGCGAGTGCTCGAGGCCTTGCGCAACATCCCGCGGCACATGTTCGTCGACGAGGCGCTGTCGCACCGTGCGTATGAAGATACCGCGCTGCCCATCGGCAACAACCAGACCATCTCGCAGCCGTTCATGGTCGCGTACATGAGCGAGGTGCTGCTGGAGGACGGTCCGCTGGACAAGGTGCTGGAGATCGGCACCGGGTCTGGCTACCAGACCGCAGTGCTGTCCAGGCTGGTGGAGCGGGTGTTCTCGGTAGAGCGCATCAAGCCCCTGCAGGACCGCGCCAAGGAACGGCTGGTCGAGTTGAACCTGCGCAACCAGGTGTTCCGCTGGGGCGACGGTTTCGAGGGGTGGCCGGCACTGGCCCCCTACAATGGCATCATCGTCACCGCCGGCGCACCCGAAGTGCCCCAGGCCTTGCTCGACCAGCTGGCACCGGGCGGGCGCATGGTGATACCGGTGGGCGCCAGTGGCGAGACACAGCAATTGCTGTTGATAGTGCGCGAAGAACAGGGCTTCTCGCGGCGCAAACTGTGCGACGTACGCTTCGTGCCGTTGCTCAATGGCACATTGAGCTGAGTCGATTTTTTCGCGGGCGTCGAATTCCCGGTGCATTGCCGGGTCTATGGGGCGTGCGGTTTCTTGAACGATCGCACAACCTGGCAAGCAGTTGATCTGCATTGCCTGTGCGCTCGGTTATAATTGCAACAATATTGCATTCCTACATCGGTCACCACATAAGGGAGCGGCGGGTGAGTCACACAGTCATTCGGCAGCGCATGGGTCTATCGAGCTTAAAGCTTCTGGTGATTGCACTCGCCTTGGGAACCCTGGTTTCAGGGTGTTCCAGTTCATCTTCGAGCAGCGTGCGGGTGGTCGACCGCAACAGCGCCGCGCCCAAGCGCCCGGTGGTCACTACGGGGCAGTACGTGGTTCGCCCGGGCGATACGCTGTTCTCGATTGCCTTTCGCTACGGCTGGGACTACAAGGAGCTCGCTGCGCGCAACGGTATCCCGGCGCCCTATACCATCCGGCCCGGCCAGGCGATCCGCTTCGGCTCCGGCACGGCTACCAGCAGCGGCTCGCGGGTCGTCACCTCCACCTCGCCCTCCAGCAAGACCACGGTCACCCGTCGTCCGGCAGGTACCCCGGCACCGGCAAAAACCACGTCTCCAGGCGGTACCAGCGCGCCGCCCGTCGTCGCCACCACCCCCGTCCAGGTGCCGGCTTCGGAGCGTTCGGCCGGTGGCTGGGCATGGCCGGCCAACGGTGTGCTGATTGGAAAATTCGCTTCAAACGGTAGTTTGAATAAAGGCATTGATATCGCCGGTGATTTGGGACAGCCTGTTTTTGCTGCGTCGGATGGTTCCGTTGTGTACGCCGGAAGTGGCTTGCGGGGCTACGGTGAACTGGTAATCATCAAGCACAGCGATACCTACGTCAGTGCCTACGGTCACAACCGCAGGCTGTTGGTTCGGGAGGGACAGCAGGTCAAGGTTGGGCAGACAATTGCCGAAATGGGGTCCACGGGCACCGACCGGGTGAAGCTTCACTTCGAGATTCGCCGCCAGGGCAAACCTGTAGATCCGTTGCAATTCCTGCCACGTCGTTGATAAGCATGTACCCGGCCTGTTCCTTCGCGTAGTGGGGACAGGCTCAGCGTTGCCAAGGATAAAGGCGCCGCTTGAGTCTGAGTTCGAACTCAGCAAAGGACTATAACAATGGCTCTCAGTAAAGAAGTGCCGGAGTTTGACATCGACGATGAGGTGCTCCTTATGGAAACCGGCATCGTTTTGGAAACGGATGTGGTGTCAGACGAACCTGCTGTATCTCCGGTTCGGACCCGGGCCAAACAAGGCTCACCGCTCAAACAGCACAAGTACATCGATTACACTCGAGCACTTGATGCAACTCAGCTCTACCTCAACGAAATCGGCTTTTCGCCCCTGCTTTCCCCGGAAGAAGAAGTTCATTTTGCGCGTCTGTCGCAAAGTGGCGACCCTGCCGGGCGCAAACGCATGATCGAAAGCAACCTGCGCCTGGTGGTGAAGATTGCGCGCCGCTACGTCAACCGCGGGCTATCGCTGCTTGACCTGATCGAAGAGGGCAACCTGGGCCTGATTCGCGCAGTCGAGAAGTTCGACCCCGAGCGTGGGTTCCGTTTCTCGACCTACGCCACCTGGTGGATCCGGCAGACCATCGAACGCGCCATCATGAACCAGACGCGCACCATTCGCCTGCCGATCCATGTGGTCAAGGAACTGAACGTCTACCTGCGTGCAGCACGCGAGCTGACCCAGAAACTCGATCACGAGCCGTCACCGGAAGAGATCGCCAACCTGCTGGAAAAACCCGTAGGCGAGGTCAAGCGCATGCTCGGCCTGAACGAGCGCGTGTCTTCGGTGGACGTTTCACTGGGCCCGGACTCGGACAAGACCCTGCTCGATACCCTCACCGACGATCGTCCCACCGACCCTTGCGAGCTGTTGCAGGACGACGACCTGTCCCAGAGCATCGACCTGTGGCTGAGCGAACTGACCGACAAGCAGCGTGAGGTGGTGATTCGCCGCTTTGGCCTGCGCGGGCATGAGAGCAGCACCCTGGAGGATGTTGGCCTGGAGATTGGTCTTACCCGGGAGCGGGTACGTCAGATCCAGGTGGAGGGCCTCAAGCGGCTGCGGGAGATCCTGGAGAAGAACGGTCTGTCCAGCGAGTCGCTGTTCCAGTAACTGCGACGGCTGTGAAAAGGCGCCTCGACCCCGTCGAGGCGTTTTTGTTCGTGGCTGTCTCAAGCGCTAAGACACGCGCAGAAACACCGATACCACGGCGGCAACCTTTCCCGGTTGCATATTGTTATTGGATTTGTAGGTTATCGCTTACAAGATCCGTAAGCCTTTACATCAAGAGGGTGTAAATTCCAGTCGGTTTTGACGTGGTATTTTGTCTAAACAATTGATATTGAAAGAGTTTATTTTAAGGTGGCGTCACCTTCCGGACTTTTTTTGAGAGCTTTTACCAGTTGCTCTGCCGGCTGCAGGGGATAGTATCTGAACTGTGTCTACGGACTGACACAGGTTCTCAAGGATGAGCGCCAAGGACATCGCGGGATGCGATTCATCAGGATGATGATAGGGAATACAGGGACTACGGAAAAAAATGTGGGCGGGTCATACCGCCCCTTTTTTTTGCCTGCGAAAAAGTGGCTGGCCCTGCAGCGAACATAAAAAAGGCCCCGAAGGGCCTTTTTCATTGATCCGGCGTCGATCAACGCTCCAGATCTGCAATCTTGCCCGGCTTGCCATCCCACTCTGCAGCGTCTGGCATCGAATCCTTCTTCTCGGTGATGTTCGGCCAGATTTCGGCCAGCTCGGCGTTGAGCTCGATGAAGTTTTCCATGCCGGCCGGCACTTCATCTTCCGAGAAGATCGCAACGGCGGGGCACTCAGGCTCGCACAGTGCACAGTCGATGCACTCATCCGGGTGAATGACCAGGAAGTTCGGGCCTTCGTAGAAGCAGTCCACCGGACAGACTTCTACACAGTCGGTGTACTTGCACTTGATGCAGTTGTCGGTGACGACGAAGGTCATTTCTAATTTTCTCCTCAGGCGACGGCAGCGTTCCCTTCCAGACAGGGCCGCTCGGTTCGGTAGGTCGGCAGCGAGCCAGGCTAATAACTCGCTGCCCCGCCGAACCGCGCGGGATTCTATCAGTTTGTGCGATGGGGCGTTATAACAGAGTCTTTAGTGTATAGAGCATTTCGATAGCTTGGCGTGGCGTCAGGTTGTCCACGTCGAGCTTGCCGATCTTCTCGATCACCGGATGCGGCAGGCTGGCGAACAGGTCGCTCTGGTGCGGCGTGCTGGGCGCTCCAGGGCTTGCTGGCGCGGTTTCGTGGGGCAGGCTGTTGGTTTCCAGGCGGCCCAGGTGCTCGCGGGCTCGCTGGATCACCGGTGCCGGCACGCCTGCCAGTTGTGCCACTGCCAGGCCGTAGCTCTGGCTGGCAGGCCCTGGCAGCACATGGTGCAGGAACACGATGCGTTCGTTGTGCTCGGTAGCGTTCAGGTGCACGTTGGCCACCAGCGGCTCGCTTTCGGGCAGCACGGTCAGTTCGAAGTAGTGCGTGGCGAACAGCGTGTAGGCGCGCAGCTGGGCCAGGCGCTCGGCGGCGGCCCAGGCCAGCGAGAGGCCGTCGAAGGTACTGGTGCCGCGGCCCACTTCGTCCATTAGTACCAGGCTGCGTTCGGTGGCGTTGTGCAGGATGTTGGCGGTTTCGCTCATCTCCACCATGAAGGTAGAGCGCCCACCGGCCAGGTCGTCGCTGGAACCGATACGGGTGAAGATGCGGTCCACCAGCGACAGCTCGCAGCTGGCGGCCGGCACGAAGCTGCCGATATGCGCCAGCAGCACGATCAGTGCGGTCTGGCGCATATAGGTGGACTTACCACCCATGTTCGGGCCGGTGATCACCAGCATGCGCGTGTTGTCGTCCAGGCCCAGGTCGTTGGCCACGAACGGCGTGGTCAACACCTGCTCGACCACCGGGTGGCGACCCTGGCTGATGCGCATGCACGGTTCGTCGACGAATGTCGGGCAGTTGAGGTCAAGGTTCAGCGCACGCTCGGCCAGGTTGCTGACCACATCCAGTTCGGCCAGCGCCGCGGCGGTGTCCTGCAGCGGGGCCAGGTGGCCGATCAGGGTTTCGAGCAACGCATCGTAGAGCATCTTCTCGCGCGCCAGGGCGCGGCTCTTGGCCGACAGCGCCTTGTCTTCAAACGTCTTGAGCTCTGGGGTGATGAAGCGCTCGGCGCCCTTGAGGGTCTGGCGGCGGATGTAGTCGGCCGGCGCCTGTTCGGCCTGCTTGCTCGGCAGCTCGATGAAGTAGCCATGCACGCGGTTGTAGCCGACCTTGAGGTTGGCAAGGCCCGTGCGGGCCTTTTCGCGGGCTTCGAGGTCGATCAGGAACTGCCCGGCGTTCTCGCTCATCGACAGCAGGTCGTCGAGCTCGGCGTCATAGCCGACCTTGAGCACGCCGCCATCACGGATCACCGCAGGCGGGTTGTCGATGATCGCCTTCTGCAGCAGGTCGGCCAGTTCCGGGTAGGTACCGGCGATGGCCGCCAGGCGCGCCAGGTGCGGTGCCTCCAGCTCGGCCATGGCGTTCTGCAGTTCAGGCAGCGCGCCAAGCGCGTCGCGCAGGCGCGCCAGATCCCGTGGGCGAGCATTGCGCAGGCCGATACGGGCGAGAATCCGCTCGATATCGCCGATGTCCTTCAGTTGCGGTTGCAGCTTCTCGAAGCGGTAGCCGTCGAGTAGGCAGCGAATCGAGCTCTGGCGGGCCTGCAGCACCTTCAGGTCACGCAGCGGCCGGTTCAGCCAGCGGGTCAGCAGGCGGCTGCCCATGGCGGTCTGACAGCGGTCGATCACCGATTGCAGAGTGTTGTCGCGGCCCCCGGCCAGGTTGACGTCCAGCTCCAGGTTGCGCCGGCTGGCGCCGTCGAGCACCACGGTGTCGTCCAGCCGCTCGTGCTTGAGGCTGCGCAGGTGCGGCAGGGCGGTGCGCTGGGTTTCCTTGGCGTAGGCGAGCAGGCAGCCGGCGGCGCCGATGGCCAGGGTCAGCTTCTCGCAGCCGAAGCCCTTGAGGTCCTGGGTTGCGAACTGCTGGCACAGGCTCTTGCGCGCCGAGTCACGGTCGAAGTCCCATGGTGCGCGGCGGCGCGAGCCACGGCGCTTCTCGGCGGGCAGGCCCTGGGGCCAGTCGTCGGGGATCAGCAGCTCCACGGGGTTGACCCGCTCGAGCTCGGCCAGCAGGTTTTCCCAGCCCTTGAACTCCTGCACGGTGAAGTTGCCGCTGGTGATATCCAGCACGGCCAGGCCGAACAGGCGTTCGTCACCCAGTACGGCGGCGATCAGGTTGTCGCGGCGCTCGTCGAGCAGGGCTTCGTCGCTGACCGTGCCTGGGGTGATGATGCGCACCACCTGGCGTTCCACCGGGCCCTTGCTGGTGGCCGGGTCGCCGATCTGCTCGCAGATCACCACCGATTCGCCCAGCTTCACCAGCTTGGCCAGGTAGCCTTCGGCGGCGTGGTAGGGGATACCGCACATGGGGATCGACTGGCCCGCTGACTGCCCGCGGGCGGTCAGGGTGATATCCAGCAGTTTGGCGGCCTTCTTCGCGTCTTCGTAGAAGATCTCGTAGAAATCGCCCATGCGGTAGAACATCAGCTGGTCCGGGTGCTGGTTCTTCAGCTTCCAGTACTGCTGCATCATCGGGGTGTGTGCGGAAAGATCGCTCATTACAGAAACTTGGCTCGCAGTGTCGTTTAGACCAAAGGCAGCGGGCAATGGTACAGGGATTTTTTCCCCGTTGCCGGGCCTAACGCTGCGCAGCGACCTTTTGCCTCTGGTATTGTGTTAATGCATATTTGAATTTGCATTTGCGCACGAGATGGGTACTATGCACGTTATGCAAAAACGCAACGTAGCTACCGTCTTGAGAGCATTGCTCGACCGCCACGGGATCTCCCCCACGGAGCTTCACCGTCGCACCGGCGTGCCCCAATCCACCCTGTCGCGGATTCTCAGCGAGAAGATCGTCGATCCTTCCGACAAGCATGTGTCGAAGATCGCCGAGTACTTCGGCGTGAGCACCGATCAGTTGCGCGGCCGTGCCGACCTGGGCGATACCCGCCCGGCGAACGCGCCGCGCGCCGACGTGCAGCTGCAGGACATCAGCCTGTGGGATGACGACACCCCCGTCGAGGACGACGAGGTGTCCATTCCGTTTCTTCGTGAGGTCGAGTTGGCAGCAGGATCAGGACGATTCGTCATCGAGGAAAGCGAGAAGGCCAGCCTGCGCTTCGGCAAGCGCAGCCTGCGTCACAACGGCGTGCAGTTCGACCAGGCCAAGTGCGTGACGGTGCGCGGCAACAGCATGCTGCCGGTGCTGCGTGATGGCGCCACGGTGGGGGTGAATGCGGGCAAGAGCGGCATCGGCGACATTGTCGACGGCGACCTGTATGCCATCAACCACAATGGCCAGTTGCGCGTGAAACAGCTGTATCGCCTGCCCACGGGTATCCGCCTGCGCAGCTTCAACCGCGACGAGCACCCGGACGAGGACTACACCTTCCAGCAGATGCAGGAGGAGCAGATCAGCATCCTCGGGCATGTGTTCTGGTGGGGCATGTACGCCCGCTAGGTTCTGTCGCTACATCAAACCCGCCTCGGCGGGTTTTTTTGTGCCTGCAAATGCCTGCAGGGGACGGCCTTGCCGGCGAATGATCGCACCAAATATTTGCGGCAATCCCACTGAATCCTTCACCGGCAAGGCCGGTTCCTGCAAAAAAATCTACCCCTCAAGACAGCACTGCAGCGCAAGCAGGGCAAGGCTTTCATGCGTTAGCGCAAAACCGCGTGCATAAATATTTCCAAAAATGCATTGACTGCATATGCATTGATGCATAACCTTTGTCTCAAGCCGGTCAGACACCGGCAGTGGCAAAGGCAGCGATGAACAGGCCTGAACTGTTCAGAGGGTTGGCAACTGACCCGGGTGTGCAGCGTAAAGCACCGTAAGCAGTTATCCGGCGGGCAGGCGGCCGCGGTCGGAGGAACAATTTGAGGCGGGATCGCACGGCGCACCAGCAGTGGCCGGCGGTCCGACAACGCATTACTGAAAAGCCTGGGCGACCGGGCTTTTTGGAATGCCGAGTGATCGGCTGTTCAACAAGGGAGCACGAGCATGACAAACGAGCAACAGACGTTGCTGGAAATGCCGATCTGGCTGGTGATCGTCCTGGCATTGCTGGGCGGTCTGTCTGGCGAGATGTGGCGCGCAGACAAGGAGGGCGCCCGCGGCTGGGGCCTGTTCAGGCGACTGCTGCTGCGCTCCGGGGCCTGCATGGTCTGCGGCGTATCGACCGTGATGCTGCTGTATGCCAGCGGGCTGTCGATCTGGAGCGCCGCAGCCTTTGGTTGCCTGACCGCCATGGCGGGCGCCGACGTGGCCATCGGGCTTTACGAGCGCTGGGCTGCGAAGCGGCTGGGTGTGGCACAGGGCGTGCCGCCCCTGGCATCGGATGCGCCACTGCAGCGCGACCTGCGTGAGCGCGACCAGGAGCAATGATCATCGCAACACTATCGAAAGCCGCTTGAAGCGGCTTTTTCATGTCCGGAGAAACCTATGTCTGATAACACCCGCTTGTACGAGAATGCCGGCAACGTCGGCCTAACCCTGGCCCAGGGGCCGCGCGACGCGGTGATCTACGGCTCTGCCACGTCGGTCAGGCTGAGCAGGAATTTTGTTGCGATGGGCGGTTTTCGCTTTCGCGGCCAATACACACGGGGCATGGTTCCGACCTTCGCGATGGCTGACAAGGTCGCCAGCGTGGCGCCAGCCGGTCTCGGTGCCGAACGCAGCAACTGCAAAGAGAGCTGGTACGCCGCCTTTGCCTGTGCCAATGAAGGTGACGCCAGTGCCGTGGTGAAAACCATGCCGTTCCTGCGCGTGGGCAGTATCAGCGGCAACGTGATCACGCTGAACAAGGCCGGCGAGGGTACCCACGATATCGCTGAAAAAAGCTACGACTGGATGGCCGACAACAATCTTGCCGGTGTGCAGTGCCTGGTCATCAGTGAGGGCGGGCAGTGGTCCGGCCGGGTAGCGACCGTCGTCGCTAACACTGCAACCACCCTTACGCTCGACAACATAGGGGCGCTGTCCTTCGGCGCATTTTTGTTGCCCGCGCCCCCCGGGTTCGCACATTTCTGCTACCTGGCGTCGTTCTATCTGGACACCCATGAGGTGCGCAACATCTACGACACCGGCACCGAGGTGGTGTCCAGAGGCATTTACCTGCTACGACCCGAAACGCCCGGTGCAAGTCCAGGCCCTGTCGGCACCTTGATGGACTGCTCCGGGTATATCGCACCCTTGGCTACCGGCGTTCGAATGGACTCCAGGTGCGTCATGAGCACCTCTGCCACCGGTGACTACGCCGAGTACTTCTCGCCCGACAGCGGAAACCACGATGTACGTACCAACTACGACCTGAAGGACAACAGCGGCTCGCGCAGCTTCGTGTTCGGTGGCGTATCGCTGGCGTTCCTGTACCCGCAGACCTTCAATTTCAAGAATGCCGGCACGCTGGCAGCCAAGCGCTCCGAGGGCCGGATTGCGCCGACCGGCTGGTTCGAGCCGTAGTCGCCGCAGTGAACGCAACGCCCGCTGCAACCGCAGTGGGCGGCTTGCCGAAGAAGACACGAAAGGAGGGCTTGTGAACGAACTCAAGCTATTGAGCCAGGCCATTACCGCAACATTCCAGGCGGGTGTACC
The DNA here is from genome assembly GCF_049942755.1 of Pseudomonas palmensis. NCBI lineage: Bacteria > Pseudomonadati > Pseudomonadota > Gammaproteobacteria > Pseudomonadales > Pseudomonadaceae > Pseudomonas > Pseudomonas palmensis. The sequence goes on along the minus strand of NZ_CP187958.1, from coordinate 834,824 downwards.
TGATTTCGCGACGGTTGAAGCGTTCAGCGCAGTCAACGAGCACACTCCGCAACCGGCACTGTGTCACACCATCACCGCTATGGAGGCAAGCGTTGACCCCGGCGATGGACGCTTGTGCATCCTGGCGCGTTTCGAGGCACGCATCCTGGTGGATGCACAGCAGCAACACGCCGCCCTGCAAGCCGCCACATTGGCGGCGAAATCAACGCTTGTGCTGCACAAGCAGTTCTGGGGCGTGGATTTCGTCGCGGCGACCCTCAATGTGAAGGCGCAGACGGCCATACCTGCCGAAGTACCCGGCACCCTGGAATGGCGGGTGCAATGGCAGCAGCCCGTTTACCTTGGCGACCTGCAGTGGCCCTGGCCAGACCAGCCACCCGGTTCGCTGCTGTTCGCCTTCAGCCCTGACACAGGGCCCGCGCACAAGGACAGCTACCAGGCACCGGAGGACATGGCATGAGTTACGCCAGCTCCATGCATGACCGCATGCTGGCGGCGTTGGTCATTCCATGTCGGGTGGTCGGCATCGACCTGGCAGCAGCGCGGGTACGGGTCTCCGATGGCGCCGGCTGGACCAGCGCCTGGGTGCGCTGGCACAGCCACGCGGCAGGCAAGGCCCGCCACTGGCGTGCGCCGAGCCTGAACGAGCAGGGCGCACTGCTCAGCCCCAGCGGTGAGCCGGCGCAGGGCACCTTCGTACCGGGCCTGTACGGCAATGCCGGCGCGCCACCCGACAACCGCGAGCACGTCGAGGTATGGCGCTTCGATGACGGTGGCTCGCTGGTCTACGACTGGCAGGCCCGCAGCTACAGCATCGAGCTGCCCGGTGGCACCGTCAGCCTCAAGGTGGCCGGCAGCTCGCTGCTGGTCACCGACAACGCAATCACCCTGAACGCCGCCAACATTGCCCTGACCGGTGAGGTGAGCATCAACGGTGGCCTGCGTGTGACCGGTGACATTCTGGGGGCCGGCAAGATCATCGACACCGGCGGCAACACCGCCAATCACAAGCACTGAACCCCGCCCGCCGACGCGGGCTTTTTTATGCCTGGAGACAACATGGCTAGTGAATGCATTCAGGCCAGGGAGGTACCGCGATGATCGGCATGAGCCGCCACGGCGGGCAGACGCTGTCCGGCATCGGGCACCTGCGCCAGTCCATCGAAGACATCCTCACCACCCCGCTGGGCAGCCGGCGCATGCGCCCCGACTACGGCAGCAAGCTGCGCCGTTTCATCGACCTGCCAGTCAACGAGGGCTGGAAGAGTGCGGTGCAGGCCGAGGTCGCCCGCGCCCTGACCCGCTGGGAACCACGCCTGAAATTGCAGCGGGTGCGCGTGGTGGCGGTAGTGGGCGGGCAGATCAGCCTGCAGCTGAGCGGGCAGTACCTGGGCGACAGCCAACTGCTGGAGATAACGGCATGAGCAACGTGGAACTGTCGGCGCTGCCCGCGCCGCAGGTGCTGGAAGACCTCGACTTCGAGGACATCTTCCAGGATGACCTGGCGGCCTTTCGGTCGCACATGGGCGAGAACTGGGACGCGCTGCTGGAAAGCGACCCGGTAACCAAACTGCTGGAGGTGGGCGCGTACCGCAAGCTGCTCAATCGGGCGCGGGTCAACGATGCCGCCAAGGCGCTGCTGCTGGCCTATGCCCAGGGCAGCGACCTGGACCAGCTGGCAGCCAACGTGCAGCTCAAGCGGCTGGTGGTACAGGCCGAAGACGCGAACAGTGTGCCACCGACCCTCGAAGTGCTTGAGGAAGACGATGCACTGCGCGAGCGGGTGCAACTGGTGTACGAGGGCCTGACCACCGCCGGCCCGCGCAACAGCTACATCCTGCATGCACGCAATGCCTCGGGGCAGGTGGCCGATGCCTCTGCAGAAAGCCCGTCACCGGCAGTGGTGGAGGTGACGGTGCTGAGCCTGGAGGAGAACGGCATCGCCAGTGCGCAGTTGCTGGCCGAAGTGGCCGCCTACCTCAACGACGACGATGTACGCCCTGTGGCGGACCGCCTGGAAGTGCGCAGTGCCGAGGTGATTCCTTATCGCATCGATGCCGTGCTCTACATGGCCGGGACGGGGCCGGAGAACGAAGCGACCCTGGCCGAGTGCCAGCGGCGCCTGCAGGCCTGGGTCAACCCCCGACGACGCTTGGGCGTGGAGGTCTCGCGCTCGGCCATCGATGCGCAACTGCACATCGCCGGTGTGAGCCGGGTGGAGCTGCGCAACTGGACCGACATCCGCCCGAGCAAGGCGCAGGCGGCCTGGTGCACCGGGTTCGAACTGACGCGGGGGGGCTGACATGCACAGCCTCCTGCCGCTCAACAGCACGCAGCTGGAACGGGCCGTCGAGGCGGCCTCCAACGAAGACCTCAAGGTCACCCTGCGCACCCTGTACAACCCCGATACGTGCCCGGCGAACCTGTTGTACCAGCTGGCCTGGGCCTGGTCGGTGGACCGTTGGGACGACACCTGGCCCGAGGCGATCAAGCGCTCGGTGATTCGCTCCTCGTTCTACGTGCATGCCCACAAGGGCACGATCGGCGCATTGCGCCGCGTGGTGGAGCCGTTTGGCTATTTGATCGAAGTGATCGAGTGGTTCAAGGCCACGCCCCCGTCGGTGCCCGGCACTTTCGCGCTGAAGATCGGCGTGTCCGAGGCGGGGATCAGCGAACAGACGTACCAGGAACTGACCTGGCTGATCGACGACGCCAGGCCCGTCAGCCGACACCTGAGTGGCCTGGTCATCAGCCTGGAAACCGCTGGGTCGCTTTACCTCGGCGCCGCGCTGCAAGACGGCGACGAACTTGACATCTACCCGCCTGCGCCGGCCGACCTCATGGTCATGGGGGCCATCGGGCGTGGTGGGCGAGAACACACCATTGACTATCTGGACATTTACTAATGGTTGATCAGAACTCCCAGTTCTACGCGATCCTGACCAAGGTGGGGGCCGCGAAACAGGCCAATGCGGATGCCCTGGGCATTCCTTGGAAAATCACACACATGGCCGTCGGTGACGCCAGTCCGGCAGGGCTGGACAACCCGCCGCTGCCAATGCCCGACGCGAGCTGGACCAGCCTGCTCAACGAGTGGCGGCGGGCGCCGCTGAACCAGCTCAAGGTCGACGAAAAGGACAGTGCGGTCATCGTCGCCGAGCAGGTGATTCCGGCCGAGATCGGCGGTCGCTGGATTCGCGAGGTGGGGCTGTACGACGCCGACGGCGACCTGGTGGCGGTGGCCAACTGTGCGCCTACCTACAAGCCGCTGCTCAACCAGGGCTCGGGTCGTACCCAGGTGGTGCGCATGAACCTGGTGGTCAGCAGCGCCAGCAATGTGCAACTCAAGATCGATCCGGGTGTAGTGCTGGCGACCCGCGAGTTCGTGACCGAGGAACTGGCCAAGCGCGACTTCAAGCACTCGGTGCTGGCTGCGACCACGGCCGCGATCACCTTGAGCGGGTTGCAGACGATGGATGGTGTTGCGCTACAGGCGGGCGCGCGCGTGCTGGTGAAGAACCAGGCCGCTGCCAAGGACAACGGCCTGTATCTGGTTGCCAGTGGAGCGTGGACACGTTGCCCGGATGCGGACAGCAGCGCCAAGGTCACGCCCGGCCTGCTGGTGCTGGTGGAGCGGGGTACGGCCAACGGTGACAGCGCCTGGCAACTGACCACGGATGCCCCCATTACTCTGGGCGTAACGGCGCTGGCGTTTGAAATGGCGTTCGGGCGCAGCGGGGTCGCCGCTGGCACCTATCGCAGCGTCAAGGTGGATGCTTACGGCCGCGTTGTCGCCGCGACGAATCCGACCACGCTGAGCGGGTATGGCATCACCGACAGTTACACCAAAGCGCAGATTGAAGAGATGATCGCCGAGGCCTCGGCGATGCCGGTGGGAGTCATGGCAGCACTGCCGGTGAACAAGATCCCGCCAGGCTGGCTTGAGGTCGATAACAGTGCGAAGAGTATCGCTGCTTATCCCGACTTGGCTGCGTTCCTTGGCGGCGCCTACAACAACGGCACAGAACCGGCGGGTTACTTCCGTTTGCCGGAGTCGCGCGGCGCTGCATTGCGGGGCTGGGATCATGGCCGTGGTATCGACGTCGGCCGTGCGCTGGGTGACGAGCAGCTTGATGCGATGCAGCGGATTACTGGCAAATTTGGCATCCGTGGTGCCTATCAGGGCGGCGTTATGGTTGCCGATCAGGAAGGGGCTTTCAAAGCGTCCTCAACTACTACCGCCGGCTTTTATGTTGCAAATGGCAGCACCAGTGGAGCATTTCAGGGTACTGAGTTCGATACGGGGCTTGTAGCCCGTACTGCCTCTGAAACCCGCATGCGCAACGTTTCTGTGGTCTGGTGCATCAAGGCCTGGAGTGCGCCGATCAATCAAGGAAACATTGATATTGCTGCGTTGGCCGCGTTGGCCGCTCAAGCGACCGAAACCAATTTGGGTATGGTGAGAATCGCCACCCAAGCGCAGGTCAACGCAGGCTTGGCCGATGATGTGCTCGTTACACCCAAAAAACTGCGCTGGGGGCTCACGGCCAGCTTCACTACCAATGGCTACCTGGTTTTCCCTTCCTGGCTTGGTGGGTTCACTGTGCAGTGGGGCGCGCTGTCAGGTAACGCGGGAGTGCGTGACCTCAACTTCCCTCTTGAATTTCCGAGCAGTGTCCTGCAGTTGATGCTCACCGGACAAGCCAGCCAGGCGACCGTCGGCGAGTACAACGACCAGTGGGTGAACTCACTGTCGAAGTCGGGTGCGGTGATCTATGCAGAGGCCGCTCAATCCATACGTTGGCTCGCCCTAGGACGATAAATATGCAGCGCTACTACAGTCTCTCCACCGCTACTACCTACCTGGAGGGCATTCACCTGGAAATGCCACCGGATGCCCGCCCTATCACCGAAGCGCTTTTTCTTGACGTGATCGCCAATCCTGATCCGAGCAAGGTACGCTCCCACGACCCCGATGGGCTGCCCATTCTGATTGAGCCCCCGCCGGTGGTACTGACTTTGGAAGAACATTCGGCCCGCGAGCGCGCAGGCCGTGATTCGCAAATAGGTGCTACGGAATGGTTAGTCACTCGCCATAGAGATGAGCTTGACATGCAGTTGACTACCAGCTTGTCAGCCGAGCAGTTCGCCGAGCTGCTGCAGTACCGCCAGGCCCTGCGCGACTGGCCCCAGTCTGAGCTGTTCCCAGTATCTGAGCACCGGCCGGTACCGCCGCTCTGGTTGGAAAGCATGACCCCCTGAAGCCCCGCACTGTCGGGGCTTTTTCATTCTTCAAGACCCTCCAGCAGATAATCACAAGGCATCGCAGATGTTGAAAGAATGCAGATGCGGCAGGTGCAAACGACTGCTTGCCCGTATGGGCGAGTTCACAGAACTCCAGATCAAATGTTCCCGCTGCGGAACGTTGAATCATGTGAAGGCCACGAGCCTCGAACCATCGCCTGTGAGCGACATGAACGCGGAATGTTCCGCTACCCAGCATTCGACTCGATAGGTGAAAAATCATGGAACCAGTAAAAGTAGGCAAGCATTTCTTCAACGCTCACCCGACCACGGTAACTCAAGTCTTCAGCCCGGAAGAAAACAAGGAAGGTGTCTATCTGCGCACCGCCACCATTTGCACCGGCGGCGGCATCATCAACCTGTACAGCGGTCCCAAGGCACCTGCTCGTCTGGGTGACATGACGGTGCACGCCATCATGGGCGGAGTAGCCAGTAGCAACAACTGGCAGTACACCCAACCCTACCCACTGCTTATCCCTGCTGGCTACGGGCTGTGGACCGTCTCGAACAACTCTGTCGCCGCGATCTCGCTGACCTGGGACTTCCTCGCCTGATTTTGGCCACCGCATCTGTACCTGCAACGGCCGGTTCACCCCGATAGTTGCCGATCCAACCTTACAAGGCCCTGCACCGCAGGGCCTTTTTCATACCCGGAGTTTACCCATGAGTGGTTTCTTTCACGGCGTCACCGTCACCAACGTCGACACCGGCGCCCGCACCATCGCGTTGCCGTCGTCCTCGATCATCGGCCTGGTGGACACTTTCACCGAAGGCCCGACCGCCAGCGCCAAGTTCAACGACCTGGTGCTGATCACCAGCGAGCGTGAAGCTATCGCCGCCTTCGGCGCCGACGCGGCCATCACCCGTGCCTGCCAGGCCATCTACCAGCGCGCCAAGGCGGTCATCGTCGCCTGCGGCGTGGCCAAGGTAGCCGACGCCGCCGAGCAGACCTCGGCCATCATCGGCAGCGTGCTGGCCGACGGCAAGCGTACCGGCCTGCAAGCGCTGCTCGACGGCAAGAGCCGTTTCAACGCCCAGCCGCGCCTGCTGGTCACTCCAAAGCACAGCGCAACTCAAGCCGTCGCCACCGCCCTGGTGGCCCTGGCCGACAAGCTGCGCGGCCTGGCCATCATCGACGGCCCGGCCACCACCGACGAGGCCGCCCTGGCCTACGCCGAAAACTTCGGTGCCAAGCGCGCCTTCCTGGTCGACCCGGGCGTGCAGTACTGGGACACCACCACCAGCGCCACCGTCGATGCAGCGGCCTCGGCCTGGGTCGCCGGCCTGTTCGCCTGGACCGACAACGAGTACGGCTTCTGGGCCTCGCCCTCGAACAAGGAGTTCGTCGGCATCACCGGCACCACCCGCCCCATCGAGTTCCTCGATGGCGACGAGACCTGCCGCGCCAACCTGCTCAACAACGCCAACATCACCACCATCATCCGCGATGACGGCTATCGCCTGTGGGGCAACCGCACCCTGAGCAGCGACCCGAAGTGGGCCTTCGTCACCCGCGTGCGCACCATGGACATCGTGATGGACGCGATTCTCTACGGGCACAAATGGGCAGTAGACCGTTCGATCACCGCCACCTACGTCAAGGACGTGACCGAAGGCCTGCAGGCGTTCATGCGCGACCTCAAGGCCCAGGGCGCGATCATCAACTTCGAAGTGTTCGCCGACCCGGAACTCAACAGTGCCAGCCAGCTGGAGCAGGGCAAGGTGTACTGGAACATCCGCTTCACCGACGTACCACCGGCCGAAAACCCCAACTTCCGCGTCGAGGTCACCAACCAGTGGCTGACCGAAGTTCTCGATAACGCAGCTTAAGGAGCACTAGCAATGGCAATGATTCCCGAAACCCTGGCGAACCTGAACCTGTTCGTCGATGGCACCAGCTTCCAGGGCGATGTCACCAGCCTGACCCTGCCCAAGCTCACCCTGAAAATGGAAGAGCACCGGGTGGGCGGCATGGACATGCCCATCGAGATGGACATGGGCATGGAGAAGCAGGAAGCCGGCTTCACCACTACCGGTGTGCGCCGTGAGTCGCTGAAGTTCTTCGGCCTGGCCGATGGTTCTGCGTTCAACGGCACCTTCCGCGGTGCCTTCAAGGGCCTCAAGGGCGCTGTCACCCCGGTGATCGTGACCCTGCGCGGCGCGCTCAAGGAAGTCGACATGGGCGATTGGAAGGCCGGTGACAAGGCCGAGGTCAAGCACACCGTCGCCGTCACCTACTACAAGCTGGAAGTCGGCGGACGCCTGATCTACGAGATCGACCCCATCGGCATGAAGCGCGTGATCGACGGCGTCGACCAGCTCGCGGCACAACGTTCGGCCCTGGGCCTGTAAGGACTTCTCATGACCCAAGCAAAGATCCCCAGCTGGATGAAGCTGAGCGCCGACGGCGTGGTGGTGGCGCTGACCCGGCCGAGCGAAGCCAATGGCATCAAGGTCGACAGCCTGTCGTTGCGCTCGCCTACGGTACGCGACATTCGTGCGGCTCAGTCGGCCGGCAGCGGCGACGACGAGCAGCGTGAGCTGAACCTGTTCGCCTCCCTCGCCGAGGTGGGCATCAAGGACCTGGAGGGCCTCGCGCTCAAGGACTATGGCCGCCTGCAGGCGGGCTATTTTCGCCTGGTGCAAGACGACGAGCTTTGACCCCTCCCTTCAGAAGGTGGCCGCCAGGCGGCTTGCCCGTGAGCTGAATTTTTCTGCCACCGAGATCATGACCATGTCGTTCAACGACATGGTCTGGTGGCTCACTGAGTGAGCCGGTTTTGCACGCACAGGGGGACCGTATGGCAAACGCGTTAGCGTTGAAACTGGTTATCGGCGCCTCGGTCAGTTCGACGATCGGCGCATCATTCAAGCTGCTTGAGGCGCGGATCCGGCAACTCAGGCAATTGAGCAGCGAAGGCAAGGGCGACCTGTACCCACTCGGGCACGAGACGCTGGGCAACGGGATGCTCGACAGCGCTTCTGGTGATCCGCCAGGCGCGAGAACTCAAGCAAAGACCGGGGGCGTCGTACAGGCTGCTGAAACACAGGGCTCCCGGCACAGGCTGACATTGTTGAAGAGCATCGACGGGCACTTGCAGGTGATCAGTTTCCAGGTCGCCGATGTTGCGCGCCGGCTTTCGCAATCGAAGCCCGCCAGGGTATTCGTAAACATCAGATCGCAAGCGGCACCGCAGGCACCCGCAGGGGCAGCTGCGGCTGCTTCACTGGAGACTGCAGCGCCTGCATCTCTGCCAACCGATGGGACACCTGCGGCGGGTCGGGTATCCGACCCGCTCAGCAGGAGGATGGCGGGGAGCGATGATACCGGGCCTCCGGCAAAGGGGCCGCAGCCCATAGGTATCATCGCTGTTGCCAGTGTTTTCAGGGCAGGGCCACGGAAGGCTGGCGTGCTGGGTGGCGACGCTCCCAAAGGCGCAAGGGCGCCGCAACGCGTGTTTGTCGTCAATGCCCAGGACTTTTGCTGCGGCGCGATAACTTCGAGAAGGGGTAGAGGGGGAAGAAAGAACAGCCCCTCCAGGCGCCGACCTTCATCTGCTCCGGTTGGGCGCTGGGAAAGCATCAAAGGTTACCTCGGCAAGGCTGTTCCGGCGATCAAGGCCGCTCGAGCGCCCGCAGCCGTCGAGGCCATCTACAAGTTCGGCAAGACCTTCCTCACTGCAGAAACCACCGAGCAGAAGGCCGAGGGATATGGTGGGGCAGTGGGCGGTTTTGGTGGCGCACTGGCCGGGGCTGCGCTGGGCGCTTTCGTTCCTGTCATCGGTCCTGCGATCGGTTCGGTGATCGGGGGTATTGTGTTCAGCGAGTGGGGCTCCTCGTTAGCCAAGAAGTGGTTTGCAGACGACGATGCTGCCAAGCCTCCTGCTGGCGAACCCACTCACTTGTCCAAGTCGCTGGGCGATGTCGCTCGTTCGATGAATCCCGGCGCTGGCGAGCCGATGACAATTCTGTCGTTGCCGCCTGCGCCACCTTCGATCAGCCCTGCGCCGCAGCCGATTGCCCAACAGATCACCTTCGCCCCGAACATGCCCATCACCGTGCAGGGCAGTGTCACCGACCCGGCCCAGTTGGCGATGAACATCGAGCCCATCATTCGACGTCAGTTCCTCGAACTGACCCGTCAGGCTTCGATGCGGCAACTGGCCGACCCCACATTTGTATAAGGAGCTGCCATGACCTACATGGACCAGTTGCACTCGGCCCTGCGGGCGCTGATCGCAGCGGGGGAGGCGGGCCGGCGCAGTGCCGACGAGATGCTGGAGCCCATGACCGGCGCCATCAGCGATATCGCCGAAGCCGCTGCCGCGCTCGAGGATATCCCCTACGTCGGGCCGCTGATCGGCGCCAGGCTGCAACGCACGATGCGCGCCATCAACCGGGCGCAGCAGGGCGTCGACAAGGTGCTGGGCCGTTACAGCCGCGCCGTGGCCAAGGTTGCGCTGGTGCAGGAGCGCATCGTCATATTCGAGCAGAAGGCGGCCAAGGCTGCCGCAGCCATCAACAAGGTGGCGGGTCGCATCAGCCCGTCGCTGGGCACGTTGCTGCCCACCGGCAGTTTCGCGCCGTCGGTCACGCCGGCAGCCGAGGTGGTCAAGCCGTTCCCGCACCTGCTCATTCTGCAGTCGTTGCAGGCGCAGGCGCAGCCTTACTACTTCAACCTCGACACCGCGACCTTCGATGAACTGCGTCGCCAGAGCGGCTTTCGCTGGGCGGGCCAGGAGCGCCTGAGCCGCCACCCGGCGCAGCAGGCGGTCGGGCTTGGCGAAGAGCGCATCACCCTCAAGGGCACGATCTTTCCCGGTGCCAAAAGCGGGCTCGGCCAGTTGCAGGCGCTGCGCAGCATCGGTCGGCAATTGCAGCCACTGAGCCTGACCACCGGCTACGGAGAGGTACTGGGCAACTGGTGCCTGACCAGCATCGAGGAGGACCAGAGCAGCCTGGTGGCTGGCGGCATTCCTCGCAAACAAGGCTTTTCATTGGAGTTCGTGAGCTATGGCGACGATCTGCAGAACCTCTGACGGCGATCTGCTCGACAGCCTCTGCCAGCACTACTACGGGCACCTCAACGGCAGCGTCGAAGCGGTACTCGATGCCAACCAGGGCCTGGCCGACCAGGCGCAGCCGTTTGGTGCCGGGGTGCTCATCAGGCTGCCCGCATTGACGCCCGCCCGCCAGCCCCTGGTGCAGTTGTGGGACTGAGCTGGCGCGCCCCCCCCCTGCCTGCCAGCGCTGCGTGCGCGGGCAGGCCCTTCTGGAGCAGCAACCATGCAATCTGTGTTTCGCATCGTGGCCGATGGCAAGGACATCACCGCGCTGATCAATGATCGCCTGCTGTCGCTGCGTACCACCGACAAGCCGGGCATGGACTCGGACGAGTTCGAACTGCGTATCGACGATCGCGACGGCGAGGTGGCATTGCCGGCACGCGGTGCCTTCATCGAGGTGCATCTGGGCTATGCTGGCCAGGCATTGACCCGCCTGGGGCGCTACGCCGTGGATGAGGTGGAGCTGTCCGGGCCGCCCGACAGCATCGTGATCCGAGGCAAGGCCAGCGACATGCGCGGCAGCGGCAAGACCACCCGCAGCGGCAGCTGGGAGAACGTCACCCTGCAGCAGATCGTACGCGAGATCGCCGCGCGCAATGGCTGGCAGCCAGCGTGCCCGGTGACGGTGCGCATACCGCGCATCGACCAGTTCAACGAGTCGGACTTCAACTTCATCACCCGTCTGGGGCGCCTGTTCGACTGCACCGCCAAGGTAGCGAACGGCGCGCTGCTGGTGATGCCGCGCCAGGCCGGCAAGAGCGCCAGCGGCAAGGCCCTTGGTAACGTCAGAATCAGCCGTGGCGACGTGCGCAGCTGGCAGTTTCGCATGACCGACAAAGGTACCCACAAGGCCGTGCAAGCCCGTCATCTGGACAGCAAGACCGGCCAGCAGAGCGTGGTCGACCTGCCCAACGACGACGCGCCCGACGGCCTGTCGCCTGTGCACACCGACCGCCACCTGTACCCCAACCGTAGCGCTGCCGAGCAGGCCGCCAAGGCCCGCCTGGCGGCGCTCAACCGCAGCACCGCCAGCCTGCGCCTGGAAATGCCGGGCCGCACCGACCTGTTCGTCGAACGCACCCTCGATGCCCAGGGCTTCAAGCCCGGCCTCGATGGCGAGTACCTGATCGAGTCGATCGAGCAGGTGTTCAGCGCGTCCGGGTGGAGCACCACGGTCGAGTGCAATGGCGGCAAGCAAGGCAAGGCCAGGGCCAAGGGCGGGCAGGGTAATGCCGGTCGTTCGCTCAAGGCCGGACAGGCCTGAACCCCTATGCATTTTGGAGAATGATGATGGTCATCACTCAGCAGAACTTGATGCAGATTCTTCCCGGTGCCGGCGCCAATGCCGGCATTTTTGTACCCGCCCTGAACACCGCCATGGCCCGTTGGGAAATCGACAACCCCCGACGCATTGCCGCCTTCCTCGCGCAGATCGGCCACGAGTCGGGCCACCTGCGTTACGTGAAGGAGCTGGGCAGCGATCGCTACCTGTCCCGTTACGACACCGGCGCCCTGGCCCTGCGCCTGGGCAACACGCCGGAGGCGGACGGCGACGGTCAGCGGTACTGCGGCAGGGGGCTGATCCAGGTTACAGGGCGCAACAACTACCGCGCCTGCAGCATGGCGCTGTTTGGCGACGAGCGTCTGCTGGAGTTGCCGCAGTTGCTCGAGCAACCGCGTTGGGCCGCCGAGTCGGCTGCCTGGTTCTGGCACTCGCGCGGGCTTAACGCGCTGGCCGACCGCGGTGAGTTCAACCGCATCACGCGGCATATCAACGGTGGCCTCAATGGCCTGGAGGATCGCCTCAAACTCTGGGCCCGCGCCCGCGAGGTGCTGTGTTGAACCGCTTGCACGCTGGCGTGCTGCTGAGCCTGGCGCTGCTGGCCTGCGCATTGACCTGGCAGGTCCAGGGCTGGCGCCTGGGCCGCCAGCTGGCGCAGCAGCAACAGGCCTGGGCATTCGAACGCCAGCAACTGGCCGAGCGTGCTGCCGCCGAGCTGCAGGGCGAACGCCAGCAACGTCATGTGCTGGAGCGCCAGCTGGATTTGAACGACAACACCCATTATCAGGAGCTTCTCGATGCACAACAGGCTCAGGCACGCTTGCGTGATCGGCTGGCTACTGCTGATCTGCGGTTGTCGGTCCTTCTCGACCGCGACGCCACCCCCGACCTGCCTGCCGCCCCCGGCGCCGGCAGCCTGGATCATGGCGCCCCACGCGCCCGACTTGACCCGGCGCATGCTCGACGAATTATCGCCATCACCGATGCCGGTGACGCCGGACTGATCGCCCTGCGCGCCTGCCAGGGTTACATACGCGCGCTCACACCTTGAGTGTTCAGCCACGCCGATAGCTGGTGTAGGGTAGGCGCCAGACCTTCAAGGAGCCCGCCATGGACCCGATCACCGCACTTTCTGCCCGGCTGGGGGAACACCTGCGCCGTTACAATGCCCAAGTCACCACGGCCGAGTCCTGCACCGGCGGCGGTATCGCCGAGGCCATCACGCGTATTCCTGGCAGTTCGGCCTGGTTCGAAGCGGGCTACGTGACCTACTCCAACGCCCAGAAGACTCGCCAGCTGGGGGTAGACCAGGCACTGTTCCAGCAGGTTGGTGCGGTCAGCCAGGAAGTGGTCGAGGCCATGGTGCGCGGCGCCCAGGCTGCCAGCGGGGCACGCTTTGCCGTGGCGGTCAGCGGTGTGGCAGGGCCCGATGGCGGCTCGCCGGCCAAACCGGTGGGCACTGTATGGCTGGCCTGGGGCGACGGTGCGCATGTGGCCAGCGAGCGCCGGCACTTCGATGGCGACCGCGATGCGGTGCGCCGACAAACGGTAATCGCCGCCCTAGAGGGCTTGTTACAGCTTGGCGCAGAGTAAATCGCAAATCGGGGGTAGGCGGAAAGAAAACCCTGTGGAATAATACTGGCTACTTATACAGGTGTTGTGGCCGTCAGGCCCTATCGATGATTACGTGAGGACTTCAATGGACGACAACAAGAAGCGTGCCTTGGCTGCGGCCCTGGGTCAGATCGAACGTCAATTCGGTAAAGGCGCGGTCATGCGCATGGGCGATCACGATCGCCAGGCGATTCCGGCAATCTCGACCGGCTCGCTGGGTCTGGACATTGCTCTGGGCATCGGCGGCCTGCCAAAGGGCCGTATCGTCGAAATCTACGGTCCTGAGTCGTCGGGTAAGACCACGCTGACCCTGTCGGTGATCGCCCAGGCACAAAAAGCCGGCGCCACCTGCGCATTCGTCGACGCCGAACACGCCCTCGACCCCGAGTACGCCGGCAAGCTGGGCGTCAATGTCGACGACCTGCTGGTCTCGCAGCCGGACACCGGTGAGCAGGCCCTGGAAATCACCGACATGCTGGTGCGCTCCAACGCTGTCGACGTGATCATCGTCGACTCCGTGGCGGCCCTGGTACCCAAGGCCGAGATCGAAGGCGAAATGGGCGACATGCACGTGGGCCTGCAGGCTCGCCTGATGTCCCAGGCACTGCGCAAGATCACCGGCAACATCAAGAACGCCAACTGCCTGGTGATCTTCATCAACCAGATCCGCATGAAAATCGGCGTGATGTTCGGCAGCCCGGAAACCACCACCGGTGGTAACGCGCTGAAGTTCTACGCTTCGGTACGTCTGGACATCCGCCGTACCGGCGCGGTGAAGGAAGGCGACGAAGTGGTCGGCAGCGAAACCCGGGTCAAAATCGTCAAGAACAAGGTGGCGCCGCCGTTCCGCCAGGCCGAGTTCCAGATTCTGTATGGCAAGGGCATCTACCGCAACGGTGAGATCATCGACCTGGGCGTGCTGCACGGTTTCCTCGAAAAAGCCGGTGCCTGGTACAGCTACCAGGGCAGCAAGATCGGTCAGGGTAAAGCCAACTCCGCCAAGTTCCTGGCAGAGAACCCGGAAATCGCCGCGACCCTCGAGAAGCAGATCCGTGACAAGCTGCTGACCGGTGGTGTTGAAGCTGCAGCTGCTGCGGCTGCTGGTAAAACGGCTGCTGCAGAACCTGAAGATGATCTGGTCGACGCTGACGCCGACGCCAACTTCTGATTTGCAGATAGACCATGTCCGTCGTACTCGATACCCCCGTCGCCATAAGGCGGACAGCTATGGACCTGCTCGCGCGACGCGAGCATGGTCGTGTCGAGCTGACGCGCAAGTTGCGTCAGCGCGGCGCTGAGCTCGAATTGATCGACCAGGAACTCGACCGTCTGACGGAAGAGGGCCTGCTCAGCGAAGCGCGCTATCTCGAAAGTTTCATCAGTTACCGCTCCCGTTCGGGCTATGGCCCTGCGCGTATCCGTGAAGAGCTCAGTCAGCGCGGTTTGCAGCGTAGTGATATCGAACAGGCCTTGCGTGAGTGCGGCATCGACTGGCAAAGCCTGCTGATCGATGTATGGCAACGCAAGTTTTCCGGGCAACTGCCCTCCGATCCGCGCAGTCGCGCACAGCAAACCCGTTTTCTGGTCTACCGTGGTTTTTCCATGGAGATGGTCGGTCGTGTGCTGAGTGGTCGCAGCCTGGACGATTGAGCGATGGCCGACCCGAAAGGGGGTAGGCCAGGCATGTTCACGGTGTGGCTTTTCAGGTGACCTTGAGGGGTTCACGTGCCCGTTGCTGGGCTTCATTGTGCTGAGGCTTTGCCCAGTTTTCCGACCGGTTGATGAAGTCTACCAGCTCGCGCAGGCGGCCCTGATCGCGTCCATTGAAGGCAAAAGCCAGGCGTGACAAGTGGCTGAACTGTGCCTCGTCATGCTCCTCGCCTGCATAGGCGTGCTGATGGAAGTCGCCACTCAGGCGCAGGTCGGCGAAGGACTGCTGGATGTCGAGCAGGGCCGCTTCGCTGAGCGGGTGGTGTGTGCGAATCACGAACTGGTTCTTCAGCCAGCGGCTGGAGTGGTAGTTGCTGTAGAACTGGTTGATTTCCGCTACCGCATCGTCGGCGTTGTTCACCAGGCGCACCAGCTTCAGATCGTTCGGCAGGATGTAGCGATTGCCTTCCAGCTGGCGGGTAATGAAGTCCAGTGCATCCTGCCAGAAGGTCCCCCCCGGTGAGTCGAGCAGTACCACCGGCACCAGCGGACTCTTGCCGGTCTGGATCAGGGTCAGCACTTCCAGGGCCTCGTCCAGGGTGCCGAAACCGCCCGGGCACAGTACCAGCGCGTCAGCTTCCTTGACGAAGAACAGCTTGCGAATGAAAAAGAAGTGGAACGGCAGCAACTTGTCCGTTCCATCCACCGTGGCATTGGCGTGCTGCTCGAAGGGCAGGGTGATGTTGAAGCCCAGGCAGTTGTCGACGCCTGCGCCTTCGTGAGCCGCAGCCATGATGCCGCCCCCGGCCCCGGTGATCACCATCAGGTCCGAGCGCGCCAGGGTCGCACCCAACTCGCGGGCCAGGGCATACATGGGGTGTTCGACCGGGGTGCGTGCCGAGCCGAACACGGTGACCTTGCGTCGCCCCTTGTACTGGTGCAGCACACGGAAGGCGTGGTCGAGTTCACGCAGTGCCTGCAGGGTGATCTTGGCGCTCCAGCGGTCGCTGTCATCGTGCGCCATGCGCAACACGGTCAGCATCATGTCCCGGTACAGTGGCAGGTTGGGGCTGTTGGGGGCGACCAGGTTGAGCTGTTGTTCGAGGTGGGTCAGGTCGATTGCATTGTTCTTGAAATGGTTGGCTAGCAATTCGTTGGTCTGGTACGGCATTCAACTTCTCCTTTTGCAGCAAAACCTTCGGCCTGGCCGCACATCGGTCAGGCCCCTCTGCTTGTCCGCAAAGTGAAAGGTCCTGGCTATAAATCTAGACCTTGTCGCAGGGTTATGCCGGTGTCGATCGTGGGCTCGCGAGGACGCGGCAGGCAATGGGCTGTACATGATGTTCAGGTGGGAGCCGGGCGGACAAGCCGGGCCCGAACTGCGCAGTACAGGCCAACAACCGGGGCCTGAAGTGACAAGGCCTGTAGTGACCGTGCGTAGAGTACGCGTCACATTCAGGCCTTGATCGCTGAGCTGCGCGCCGATGGCGAGCAGCGGCGCAACAGAGAACGCTGGTTACTTCTTCTTCTGCCCGGAAACGCAACTGGCCTTGTTGAACGACTGGTCGATCACCGGGCGGTTGGTTTTGTACTCGGTGAAACGGTAGGTCAGCACAGCACCGCGGTCCATCAACTGGCGAAAGCCGGTGTTACGGCACACGCTGTCTCCCAGTTGGCCGCGCATGACTTCCGGGTTTTGCTGCATTTTTTGTGCATGGCCGGCGCGAACGCTGAGGTGGTTGATCAACTGGTTGCCTTCGACAGTGTAGCCCTGATCGAGGATGTCTTCGTTGATTGCCCGAGGGGTACCCACGCTGCTTTCCTTGGCGACTTCTTGAAGCTTCTGGTTCAGGGCGTACTCTTGCTTGGAGACGGCATGCGCGCCCAACGGCAGGGCAAGCAACAGGCTCAAGGATGGGGCAATGAAACGCAGCATGAATCTCTCCTGGTTCGATAACTGGCGATTTGACCGGTCATTGCGCGCAGTGTTCCGTCACAGGCGCTATGGCAGTACTGGCAGGTCTGTACAGGCTGGAGATTATAAGGGAGTAGCGCGCAAGGCTGCACGGCAAATACGGCCAGTGGAGGCGGGCTCTGGTAAACTGCCGGGGTTTTAGTCTCGCTGAGCCTGCGTCGTGCCCTGCCTTTATTGCCATCCCCATTGCCACCGTTGCGCCCTGTCATGAGCCATGCCGTCTCGCGCCTGCGCGCCGAGCGCCTGGCGCGCAGTGTCAAACCCTTCGTCGCGCGCGGCTCGCGTGCGCCACGCTGTCCCGGCTGCCGGGTAATCCCCGAATACTGTCTGTGTGCCTGGCGCCCGCGGGTGCAGGCGCACTCGGGCATTTGCCTGCTCATGCATGACACCGAACCACTCAAGCCTACGAACACGGGCTGGCTGATTGCCGACGTGATCGGTGACACCACGGCGTTTGCCTGGGAACGCAAGGCGGTGGATGCACAGTTGCAGGCGCTGCTCGATGATCCACAGTGGCAGCCCTACATCGTTTTCCCGGGTGAATTCGTGGCGCCGGAGCGAGTGGTCAGCAGCGTCGCCCCAGCGTCGGGCAAGCGCCCGCTGTTCATTCTGCTGGATGCCACGTGGCCCGAAGCCCGCAAGATGTTTCGCAAAAGCCCGTACCTGGAACGGTTCCCGGTGCTCAATCTGCAGCCTGAACAGATCTCGCGCTACACATTGCGCCGCTCGCGGCGCGACGACCATTTCTGTACCGCTGAAGTGGCAGCCATGTGTCTGGAGCTGGCCGATGACCAGCAGGCCTCGCAGGCACTGGATGCCTATCTGGACGTATTCAGCACCCATTATCTGGGCGCCAAGAACAGGCTTGTGCTGGATGAAGACGATGCCGTGCACCAAAAACTGCGGCCCTTCCTATAGTTCAAGGGGCAAGTACGCCACTTTGCTTCATAATGTGTGCACTGGCGCCATGGGCTACGAGACAACCACCGGGCTTTGAACTTGACCACCCGGTCCGGGCTCGGCATCCTTGGCGCCGATTCGGGCACGACGAAGGCTTGAATGCTGTTTTCCTGGCCCCGACGTGCCTTTTTGGCTTCCGGCACTGCCGCCCGATGCCCTTGAGCTGCCCCGCCAGGCGCCCCCACGCTGGCTGCGCCTGCACAGAACAGGATCATTAGATCGATGGCCACATACGAAATCCTGATTGCCGATGACCACCCGCTGTTTCGCAGTGCGCTGCGCCAGGCCGTTACCCTGGGCCTAGGTCCGGACGTTCGACTGGTTGAGGTGGCAAGCATCGCCGAACTGGAAACCCGCCTGGCCGAGAAAAACGACTGGGACCTGGTGCTGCTGGACCTGAACATGCCCGGTGCCTATGGTTTCTCGGGGCTGGTGCTGCTGCGCGGTCAGTATCCGCAAATCCCGGTGGTGATGGTCTCGGCCCAGGAAGAGGCGGCCGTGGTGGTAAAGTCCCGAGAATTCGGTGCCAGCGGCTTTATCCCAAAATCCAGCCCGCTGGAGCAGATTCAGGACGCGGTCAAGAAAGTGCTCGATGGCGATGTCTGGTGGCCGCCGCAAGCCTTCGAGAAGATCGATGTGTCCGCTGAAGCCAAGGCCGCCAGCGAGGGCCTGGCCAGCCTTACCCCACAGCAATTCCGCGTGTTGACCATGGTGTGCGAAGGCCTGCTGAACAAGCAGATTGCCTATGAGCTGAGCGTGTCGGAGGCCACCATCAAGGCCCACGTCACCGCGATTTTCCGCAAGCTGGGCGTGCGTACGCGCACCCAGGCCGCGTTGTTGCTGCAACAATTGGAATCGGTTTCAACGAATTAAGGCCACTGGCCTTCACGCTTTTTTGACTCGGCGTGCACTAGCCTGCACCGCTCCTCATTGGGTTCAAGTGGCTTTCTATGTCGCCTTTCAAGGGCCAGACCGGCCTTAAACGAGTGTTCAACGCCGCCGGCTATTCGTTCGACGGCCTGCGCGCCGCCTTTACCGGCGAAGCGGCGTTTCGTCAGTTGGTGCTGCTCAACGTGATGCTGATCCCGGTCGCCTTCTGGCTGGATGTAAGCCGTGCCGAGCGCGCGATCCTGATCGCGGTGTGCCTGCTGGGGCTGATCGTCGAGCTGCTCAACTCTGCCGTGGAAGCCGCGATCGATCGTATTTCCCTGGACCGCCACCCGTTGTCCAAGAACGCCAAGGACATGGGCAGTGCTGCCCAGTTCGTGGCGTTGAGCATCGTGGCGGTGGTGTGGGCGGTGATTCTGCTCTAGGCAATGTGCGGCAGCACGATTTCGTCGCTGCGTCGTACCCCGGCAGTAAAGTTGCGGCACAACTCCAGAAACTCGCGCATCGCCGAGGTCTGGTACTTCTGCTTGTGCCAGATGAAGTAGAACTGCCGCGCCAGGTCCAGGTCGGGGGTTTCCACCGCCACCAGGCTGCCGCGACGAAACGCATCGCGCAGCGCCAGACGTGAAATGCAGCCGATCCCGAGCCCTGATTCCACCGCGCGCTTGATCGCTTCGGTATGTTCCAGTTCCAGGCGGATGTTGAGTGTCGAGCGATGGTGGCGCATCGCCTGGTCAAAGGTCAGGCGCGTGCCTGAACCCTGCTCGCGCAGAATCCAGGCTTCATGGGTCAGTTCCTCAAGGCTGGCGCGACCCTTGAGCGCCAAGGGGTGCTGCGGCGCGCAGAACACCACCAGTTCGTCCTCGACCCAGGGCTGAACCTCCAGGTCGGGGTGGTTGCAATCGCCTTCTATAAGACCCAGATCAATTTCATAGTGCGCGACCTGATGCACGATATGGGCGGTGTTCTGTACATGCAGTTTGACCTGGCTCTCCGGGTGAACCTGCATGAAGCTGCCGATCAGCAAGGTGGCCAGGTAGTTGCCGATGGTCAGTGTGGCGCCCACTGCCAGAGAGCCGAAGCCGGACTTGCCGTTGAGCAGGTCCTCGATTTCCTTGGCCTGGTCGAGCAGGGCCACGGCCTGGGGCAGCAACTGGTGCCCCAGTGCATTGAGGCTCAGGCGCTTGCCGGCACGATCGAACAGCTGACAGCTGGATTGCCGTTCAAGCTCGGTGATGGAGGTGCTCGCAGCCGACTGCGACAGCGCCAGTATCCCGGCCGCACGGGAGACGCTCTGGTGTTGCGCGACGGCCACGAAGACCTGAAGTTGACGCAGTGTAAATCGCATATCTATATAACCGATAAGACATATCTTGATAATTCATTTAACAGATATTGTCGCTCGCACTAAACTATCGCGCAATCGCGCTCACGGTCAGCGCTGCGTTATTTTTCAGGAGCCCCCGTACATGAGCAACATGAACCACGAACGTGTCCTCAGTGTTCATCACTGGAACGACACCCTGTTCAGCTTCAAGTGCACCCGCGACCCGGGCCTGCGCTTCGAGAACGGTCAGTTCGTGATGATCGGCCTGCAACAGCCTAACGGCCGCCCGCTCATGCGCGCCTATTCGATCGCCAGCCCTAACTGGGAAGAGCATCTGGAGTTCTTCAGCATCAAGGTGCCGGACGGCCCGCTGACCTCGCAGTTGCAGCACCTGAAGGAAGGCGACGAGATCATCATCAGCAAGAAGCCTACCGGCACCCTGGTGCTGGATGACCTGAACCCGGGCAAGCACCTGTACCTGCTGAGCACCGGCACTGGCCTGGCACCGTTCATGAGCGTCATCCAGGACCCGGAAACCTACGAGCGCTTCGAGAAAGTGATCCTGGTCCACGGTGTGCGCTACGTCAACGAAGTGGCCTATCGCGAGTTCATCACCGAGCACCTGCCGCAGAACGAGTTCTTCGGCGAGGCGCTGCGTGAAAAACTGATCTACTACCCCACCGTCACCCGCGAGCCGTTCGAGAACCAGGGACGCCTGACTGACCTGATGCGCAGCGGCAAACTGTTCAGCGACATCGGCCTGCCGCCGATCAACCCGCAGGACGATCGTGCGATGATCTGCGGTAGCCCGAGCATGCTGGATGAAACCAGCGAAGTCCTGAACAGCTTCGGCCTGAAAGTCTCCGCGCGCATGCGCGAGCCAGGTGACTATCTGATCGAGCGTGCGTTCGTCGAGAAGTAAGCAGGCAGTACCAGTAAAAAACGCAGACCGTGGTCTGCGTTTTTTTTTGCCCTGGATTTGTGGTGTGGCATTCGCCGGCGCGGCGTTCCTGCGACCTCGCGGGCGCCGGCCCTACGCCTCGCGCACCACCTCCAGCACCCGGATCGTATCCAGCTGAGGGTAGTGCCAGCGTACCTGCACGTCCCAGAACCTGACCCCGTACACGCGCTCGACCGGGGGCACCTGATAGGCCGGGCGTGGATCCTGTGCCAGGCATTGTTCTATCAGCTCCACCAACGGCTCTGCGAGACGCAGCGCATGCGCATGGGCCTGCTGCAGTGCCGAGTCGCTCCACTGCACCGTGATCGGCGCAGGCGGGGCGCTGGCCATGTGATTGACCGCCCCGGCTACGCTGTCGGCATAGGGTACATAGGGCTTGATATCGATGACCGGCGTGCCGTCCAGCAGGTCGATGCCCGACAGCAGCAGTCGCCCGGCCTCGACGCCCTCCAGCTTCACCACCGATTGCCCGATGCCGTTTGGCCGGTGGGTGGCGCGGGTGGCGAACACGCCCATCGACGTGTTGCCGCCCAGGCGCGGCGGGCGCACCTTCAGGCGCGGCTTCTCTTCCAGGGCCTGATGAAACAGGAACAGCAGCCACACGTGGCTGACCTGCTCTAGCCCGGCAACCGCTTCCCCCTGATCGAAAGGCGATACCAGCTCCAGCGCCCCGCGCGCAGCCGGAGCCAGCTGCGGTTGGCGCGGGATGGCGAACTTCTCCTTGAAGCAGGAGCGCACGTAGCCGACCGGCTCGACACTGTAGGCCATGATCGAATCAGCCACGCACTCGCAGGGTCAGGCCCTTGAGGAAGTTGCGCAGCAACTGGTCGCCACAGGGGCGGTAGTTGCTATTGCCGACCTTGCGGAACAGGGCGCTGAGTTCAGGCTTGGATACCGAAAAATCCGCCGCCTTGAGAATGGCATGCAGGTCGTCTTCCTTGAGCTCGAAGGCCACCCGCAGTTTTTTCAGGATGATGTTGTTGGTGACCGGCAGTTCGACCGGCAGAGGCGGGCGGCTCTCGTCGCGACCACGCTTGAACACCACCAGGCCATCGAGAAAATGCGCGATGACCTCATCCGGGCAGCGCACGAAGCCTTCTTCCTCGTCTTTTTTCAGGTAGCTGGCAATGTCGGCATCGCTGACGTCAAAACCGTTGATGCGGGTGATCTCTGCCAGTTTGGCATCGCTGATATCCAGCATGTAGCGCAGGCTGCGCAGCACATCGTTGTGAATCATTGGACAATCCTGATCAAGTGGCAACGCCCGAGTGGCGAGGCCTAGAATTTTTCTTTGCTGGACAGGTAGCGCCACTGGCCCAGCGGCAGCTTGCTCATGGCCACGCCGCCCAGGCGGATACGGCGCATGCTGACCACGCTGACACCGACACTGCGGCACAGCAGTTCGATCAGCCCCGGCGTCGGGTTTTTCAGCACCATGCGCAGGCGCGTCTCGTTCTGCCAGCTGGCCTTGATGCGGGGCAATTCCTGGCCCTTCCAGGTGAAACCGCGGTTAAGGCGTTCGAGGCCATGGGCAACCATCTCGCCGCTGACCTCGACCACATACTCCTGCTCCAGCTTGGCCAGGTCCGAGGTGACCTTGCGCACGGCACGCCAGTCCTGGCTGTACACCTGCAGGCCGCTGGCGCCCTGTTGCAGCTCGGCGACGCAGGTCAGCCGGGCAAAGTGGCCCTTGAGCGGGCGATGCCCTTCGGCGTGGGCCTCGGACAAGGTGGCCGGGGTCATGCTCAGGCGAGCGCTTTCGCTGTCCTGGTCGGCGGCCTGGTGCAGCAGCAGGGTTACCGGTTCCAGGGCTTCGGCCTTGGCGCCCGGCAGCAGGGCGACGACCTGGCCGTCGACCTTGAGCTGTGGCTCGTCGACGACGTTGCCGTCAACGGTCACCCAACCGCCTTCGATATAGAGTTCGGCCTCCCGTCGGGAGCAGCCGACCAGTTCGATAAGGCGTTTGGAAAGACGAATGGGTTCAGACATGACGGCGGCCGTGGCACAGGGAAAGGCGCCCATTGTAACCGCCCGGGCGGGCGAAGGCCCGGCTACATTCGTGCCGGGCGGCTATTAATGCCGTGAGGGGATGATTTTCGGATCGGCCTTACAGCGTCCTTCAGCCCGTGCTCGCAGACTGTGTACGACCTAGCCTGAGGTGAAGCAGGGGGTAGGGTTTGCCCATGCCGTCCTTTTCCGAGCGCCCGATGACTTCGAAGCCTTGGCTGGCATAGAAGCCGATGGCCTGGGGATTCTGCTCGTTGACGTCGAGCTCATCGGCGTTCAGCTCATTGATGGCATGCCGCAGCAACTGCTTGCCGATGCCCTGACCGCGATACTGCGGGTCGACGAACAGCATTTCGACACGCCCGGCCGCTACACCGGCAAAGCCGGTGATGCGTTGCTGGCTGTCCTTGCAGCAGATCAGCATCACTGCATCCAGGTACTTGGGCACCAGTTCACGCAGCAGCACGATGTAGCTGTCGGGGAGAAAATCGTGGGTGGCACGTACCGAGGCTTCCCATACCTGCAGCAGGCGAGGGTAGTCGTGGGGGCTAGGGGTTTGCACGGTGAAATGCGCGCGCATCGCAGGGTCTCCTGGGGTGTCCGTACTGGACACGATAGTCCAATAAAAAGCCCCGCCATGATGGCAGGGCTTTTCCAGGCCGCAAAGCGTCAGACAGGCTCGGCCCACAGGTCGTATTCGTCGGCATCGGTGACGACGCACCAGACCTTGTCCCCCGGCTTGAAGCCGTGGTCGCCGTCGATGAACACATTGCCGTCGATCTCCGGGGCGTCGAAGAAGCTGCGGCCCACCGAGCCCTGCTCCTCCACTTCGTCGATCAGCACTTCGATGCGCTTGCCGATGCGCAGTTGCAGGCGTGCGCTGCTGATGGCCTGCTGGTGGGCCATGAAGCGATCCCAGCGGTCCTGCTTGACGTCATCAGGAACCACGGGCAGGTCCAGGTCGTTGGCCGGTGCGCCTTCGACGGGCGAGTACTGGAAGCAGCCGACGCGGTCGAGCTGGGCTTCGGTGAGCCAGTCGAGCAGGTACTGGAAGTCTTCCTCGGTCTCGCCGGGGAAGCCGACGATGAAGGTGGAGCGGATGATCAGCTCCGGGCATTGTTCGCGCCATTTCTTGATGCGTGCCAGGGTCTTGTCTTCGAAGGCAGGGCGCTTCATCGACTTGAGCACCTTGGGGCTGGCGTGCTGGAACGGGATGTCCAGGTACGGCAGCAGCTTGCCGGCGGCCATCAGCGGGATCACGTCATCGACGTTCGGGTACGGGTACACATAGTGCAGGCGCACCCACACGCCCAGGCTGCCGAGCGCTTCGCACAGCTCGAGCATGCGCGTCTTGACCGGCCGGCCGTTCCAGAAGTCGGTCTTGTACTTGACGTCGACGCCGTAGGCGCTGGTGTCCTGGGAGATCACCAGCAGCTCCTTGACGCCGGCCTTGACCAGGCGCTCGGCCTCGCTCAGCACCTCGCCCACCGGGCGGCTGACCAGCTTGCCACGCATCGACGGAATGATGCAGAAGCTGCAGGTGTGGTTGCAGCCTTCGGAAATCTTCAGGTAGGCGTAGTGACGCGGGGTCAACTTGACACCCTGGGGCGGCACCAGATCGATCAGCGGATTGTGGTCCTGACGTGGTGGCACCACTTCGTGCACGGCGTTGACCACCTGCTCGTACTGCTGCGGCCCGGACACCGACAACACGCTGGGGTGCACGTCGCGAATGTTGTTGGCGTCGACACCCATGCAGCCGGTAACGATGACCTTGCCGTTTTCCTTGATGGCCTCTCCGATCACTTCCAGCGATTCGGCCTTGGCCGAGTCGATGAAGCCACAGGTGTTGACCACCACCACGTCGGCATCCTCGTAGGTGGGCACGACTTCATAGCCTTCCATGCGCAGCTGGGTCAGGATGCGCTCGGAATCGACCAGGGCTTTGGGGCAACCCAGGGAAACGAAGCCGACCTTTGGCGTGGTGGGCGTGGCGGTGGTGGACATGGTTAACCTCGGTGTAGAGGGGCTGCTTGGCACGCGAAGGTGGCAGCCCTGACGGGCGCTTTGGGGCGCCTCTGATCAAAAAGTGCGCAATTCTAGCGAGGCACAACGCGCTTGACTAGCAGAAATGCGACGAACGCTGCGCTATGCTTCGCGCCATCGCTCCCGCGTCGTTCAGCGCTGCGTTCGGCACGCTGCGACGGGTTGCAAAAATGATAGCGCCTGGCGCGAATTTCGCCGGCCTCTGGGTCTTGGTTGCGGGAGTGGTTGATGGTTCAGGCAAGCAGTCAGGCCAATGCCGGGCATACGGCGGCAAAGCCGCTGAGCCTGCTGGTGGCGGCAGTCGGGGTGGTATACGGCGATATCGGTACCAGCCCCTTGTATACCCTCAAGGAAGTCTTCTCCGGCGGCTACGGGGTGCCGGTCAACCATGATGGTGTGCTGGGCATCCTGGCGTTGATCCTGTGGTCGCTGATCTGGGTGGTGTCGATCAAGTACGTGCTGTTCATCCTGCGCGCGGACAACCAGGGGGAGGGTGGCATCATGGCCCTGACCGCGCTGGCCCGACGAGCGGCTGCGCCTTATCCCAGGTTGCGTGCGCTGCTGGTGGTGTTCGGCTTGTTCGGTGCGGCGCTGTTCTATGGCGACAGCATGATCACCCCGGCGATTTCGGTGCTGTCGGCGGTCGAAGGCATGCAACTGGCGTTCGATGGCATCGATCACTGGGTGATACCGGTGGCGCTGGTCGTGCTGGTGGCGCTGTTTCTGATCCAGAAGCACGGTACCGCGCGCATCGGCATTCTGTTCGGGCCGGTGATGGTGGCCTGGTTCGTGGTGCTGGCGGCCCTGGGCGTGCACGGCATCATCCAGCGCCCCGAAGTGCTGCAGGCGCTCAACCCGATCTGGGCCGTGCGCTTCTTCATCGTCCACCCCGGCATGGGCGTGGCGATTCTGGGCGCCGTGGTGCTGGCGCTGACCGGGGCCGAGGCCTTGTACGCCGACATGGGGCATTTTGGCCGCAAACCGATCGCGCGGGCCTGGTTCGCGCTGGTGCTGCCGGCGCTGGTGCTCAACTATTTCGGTCAGGGCGCATTGCTGCTGGAGAACCCCGAAGCGGCACGCAACCCGTTCTACCTGCTGGCCCCCGGCTGGGCGCTGGTGCCGCTGGTCGGGCTGGCCACCCTGGCCACCGTGATCGCTTCCCAGGCGGTGATTTCCGGGGCCTTCTCCCTCACCCGCCAGGCCATCCAGCTTGGTTATGTGCCGCGCATGCAGATCCAGCACACCTCCAGCGACGAGCAGGGGCAGATCTACATCGGGGCGGTCAACTGGTCGCTGATGGTCGGGGTGATCCTGCTGGTGCTGGGCTTCGAGTCCTCCGGCGCGCTGGCGTCGGCCTATGGCGTCGCGGTAACCGGGACCATGCTGATCACCACCATCCTGGTGTCGGCGGTGATGTTGCTGCTGTGGAAGTGGCCACCGCTGCTGGCGGTACCGGTACTGCTGGGCTTTCTGTTCGTCGACGGGCTGTTCTTTGCCGCCAACGTGCCCAAGGTGCTGCAGGGTGGGGCATTCCCGGTGCTGGCAGGGATTGCGCTGTTCATCCTGATGACCACCTGGAAGCGCGGCAAGCAGATCCTGGTGGAGCGCCTGGATGAAGGCGCGTTGCCATTGCCGGTGTTCATCGCCAGCATCCGCGTGCAGCCGCCGCACCGTGTGGAAGGTACGGCGGTGTTCCTGACCGCGCGTTCGGACGCGGTGCCCCATGCGCTGCTGCACAACATGCTGCACAACCAGGTGCTGCACCGCCAGGTGGTGTTGCTCACCGTGGTCAACGAGGATTCACCGCGGGTACCGCCACAGCGGCGTTTCGAGGTGGAGGGGTATGGCGAGGGGTTCTACCGGGTGATCCTGCATTTCGGCTTCATGGACGAGCCGGACGTGCCGGCGGCGTTGAAGCTGTGTCACCTGGACGAGCTGGATTTCAGCCCCATGCGCACCACCTACTTCCTCAGCCGCGAGACGGTGATCGCATCCAAGCTGGTGGGCATGTCGCGCTGGCGTGGGGTGCTGTTTGCCTTCCTGCTGAAGAATGCCAACGGCAACCTGAGGTTCTTCAACCTGCCATTGAACCGGGTGATCGAGCTGGGTACGCAGGTGGAGATCTAGCGGGACCTTTCGCCGCCAAGGCGGCTCCTGCAGGATGCGATCCGTTGCAGGAGCCGGCCTTGCCGGCGAGGCTTCTACTGTTCAGCGATGCTGGACTTCCCCTGGCGCGTTTCGATCTCGCTGATCAGGCGCTTGGCCAGGGCCGGGTAGTTTTCGTCGAAGTGGTGCCCGCCAGGCAGCTTCACGCGCTCACCCACGGCGGTATGGTCGGTGCAGCCGCTTTCATCGGCCTCTTCTTCACCATAGATGCACAGCACCTTGCTCGGCGGCATCCTGGCCATCTCAGGCCCGGTTGGCGCCTCTTTGCCGGCATTGCCCAGCCAGCCCTCGACCTCGATCTCGAAACTGCCACTGCGCGCGAACGCCAGCAGAATCACCGCATCGATGCGCTTCTGGTCTTCGGATGGCAAGCGGTTGTAGATCGCCGGCAGCACGTCGGCACCGAATGAATAGCCGGTCAGTACGAAGCGTTTGGTGCCCCACTTCTGGCGGTAGTGCTGCATCAGCTCGGACAGGTCGACTGCGCTCTGCTCCGGTGTCTTGTGCTGCCAGTAGTAGCGCAGGGTATCGATGCCCACCACCGGGTAGCCCAGCTTGGCCATCTCGCCCGCCACGTCGCGGTCAAGGTCGCGCCAGCCGCCATCGCCGGACAGGAACAGCGTCACGGTGTCGGTGGTCTGGCCGGCCGGCACTTCCACCACCGGAATGCTCAGTGCATTGCCATCCACGCCCAGCAGGGCCTGGGTCAGCTGGGCCTTGAGCACCTGGGGCAGGTGGATGTCGTAATCGCTGATGCTGGTCTGTGCATTGGCCTGGTCGCGCACGAAGGCGGCGCTGGCGTCATCCGGGTTGTCGTTCCAGGCCACGTTCCAGTGACCATGGGCGGCCGACTTGGGCAGCGCGGCGCTGCAGCCGGGCTGCTCGATGCTGAACCCCACGGAGATGGCCTGGGCCTTGTCGTTGGTCTGCCCGGCCAGCCAGCTCCAGGCCAGCCCAGCTCCCGGGCCGATGCCGGCAACCAGCGTCGGCGTGCCCTGCAACTGTTGCAAGGCCTGCTGCAGCGCCTGCTGCTGCAGGTTGCAGTCGCTCGGCGGCAGGATCACCTGTACCAGCTGGGCGCGGGCACTCTGGCTCAGGTCGATCAGTTGCTTGTCGCTCAGGGCCTGGTTCTGCGGCACGGCCACGGCCACCAGGTCCTTGCCTCGCGAGCTTGGGGTAACCCGCACCAGGCTGCTGCCATCGGCCAGGGTCAAATGTTCAAGGTGCGGTTGCGGGGCAGGGCGGGCCCACAGCCAGAAGCCCAGGGCCGCCGCGAGCAGGGCCAGCACCAGGGCGGCCAGTACATGAAGCCAGTAGCGTCGAATCATCAGCGTTTCACCAATCCGGTCAGGCCGCCTGCAATCAGGGCGGCGGTATCGGCCAGGGCCACCAGGGGATCGAGCCCGGCGGGTACGGCCATGTAACGGGGTTCCCAGTCAGGCTGGAACTTGTCTTTGAAGCGGCGCAGGCCCTGGAAGTTGTACAGTTGCTCGCCGCGCTGGAACACCATCGAGCCCAGGCGCTGGGTCAGAGGTGCGCCGCGACGCGGCTGCAGCCCGGACAACGGCACCATGCCGAGGCTGAAGCGCGCATATCCATGCGTCTTGTAGTGTTGGATCAGGCCGATCATCAGAAACTCCATGGTCAGCTTTGGTGCTTGCGGGTGCGCGCGCATCAGGTCCAGGCTGGCCAGCTCGCGGCTGTGGGTTTCGAGCAGGTTGGCAAAGGCCACCGGCTGGCCCTGGAAGCGAATCAGCGCGATGCGGAAGTGCTGCAGGTACTCTGCGCTGAAGCGGCCCAGCGAAAAGCCTTTTTCGCGCACGTTCTTGCCTTCGAGCCAGGCATCGGAAATCACCTTCAGTTCCTCGAGCGGGGCTTGCCCGGGCTCGTGGATCTCCAGGCTCAGGCCGTCGCGCCCGCCGCGGTTCCAGGTATAGCGCAGGTCTTTCATCTCCTTGCCCTTGGCGTCGAGGTCGAAGCGCAGCAGGTCCACGCGGGCCTCTTCGCCCAGCTTGATCGCGGTCAGGCCGATGTCCATGTAGAAGGGCAGGTTCTCGGCACGCACCTGGTAGAACACCGGTCGAGCGTGGTGGATATCGCACAGGTCGCGAAACTGCCAGATCATCTCGGCGCGGCGCTGGGCCGGGCCGATCGGGTCGTACAGCGCCACCAGGCTGCGCCCGCGGCGGGCGTACATCAGGAAGGCGTCATCCTGAGGGTGGAACAGCAACGCCTTGTCGCCGGTCAGCGCCAGGCCGCCATCGGGCTGGTCGGAGCTCTGCAGGATGCGGTTGGCCCGTTGCAGCTCGTCACCCGTGGGCAGGTGGATGGTAGGGCGTGCGGTACGTAGCAGCCAGGTCAGTGCAACGATCACCAGCAGTACCGCGCTACCGAGCAATGAGCGCAGCCCGCGCGGGGCATCGGCGTCCAGGGTGAACTGCCACCACAGCTGGTGGCTGTAGGGCACGTCCTGGTAGGCGAACAGCAGCAGCCACACCGACGCGCCGATCACGCAGGCACTGGCCACCACGTAGACCGGCGAGAAGGGCAGCTCGAGCAGTCGGCTGGGCCGGTAGAACGAACCGCGGAACACTGCCAGCAGGCAGGCGGTAAACGTCAGCAGGCTGGCCTCTTCCCAGTCGAAGCCCTTTAGCAGCGACAGCAGGGCGCCGACCAGCAGCAGCACGGTGGTGAGTATCCAGGCTGCCGACAGGCGCCGCCGCAGGCCCTGGGCCAGCAGCAGGCACAGCACGCCGATCAGGCTGGCGCCGAAGTGCGAGGCATCGATCAAGCGGTGCGGCACCAGGAAACCCAGGTGCTCCAGGCGCGTGTCGATTTCAGGCGTGGCCCCGGAGAACAACAGCACCACGCCCGACAGGAACACCAGAATCGCCAGTACCGGTGCGGCAAGCCCGGAGGCCACCTTCATGGCCTGGCGCGCGAACAGAAAGCGCTTGGCTTCGCTGGCCAGCAGGACCACGCAGGCCACCAGCAGCGGCAGCACGACATAGATCAGGCGGTACAGCAGCAGCGCAGCGGCAAGTGGCGCAGCCCCCAGCTGGTCGGCGAAGGCGGCCAGCAGGATGGCCTCGAAGACCCCGACCCCGCCGGGCACGTGGCTGAGCACACCGGCAGCCAGGGCTAGCAGGTACACCAGCAGGAACGCACC
This sequence comes from Pseudomonas palmensis, assembly GCF_049942755.1. Taxonomy (NCBI): domain Bacteria; kingdom Pseudomonadati; phylum Pseudomonadota; class Gammaproteobacteria; order Pseudomonadales; family Pseudomonadaceae; genus Pseudomonas; species Pseudomonas palmensis. Next base: position 804,409 of record NZ_CP187958.1, on the reverse strand, counting down.
GAAGGGCGGAGCCTCGGGCAGCAGCAGGTACAGCACCGTGGCGGCGGCGGCCACGTCCAGTGCGGTGATCAGCAGCTGCAGCAAGGTCAGGCGCGCGCCCGGCAGGCGCAGCGTGCGTCGGCGTATGCGTACCAGCAGGTTGTCGGCCAGCGGCTGTTCCGGCAGTCGACGCCGGTACAGCCCGTAGGCCAGGGCCATGCTCAGGCCCAGTACCGCGACGGCGATGGCGGCCAGTACCGGGGCCGGCGTGCGCAGCGCCATGGCCGCGGCGGGCAGGTTGCTCAGGGTGGCCAGCGCTGCCAGCGGCGGCAGCGCGCAGCCCAGCGACAGGCTGGCAAACAGCGTCATGCGGGCCACTTCGGCACCGCCTATGCCGTGGCGGGCGTACAACCGGTAACGCACCGAGCCTCCGGACAGCAGCGACAACCCGATCGCGTTGCCGATGGCGAATGCACAGAAGCCGCCCATGGCCAGGGTGGCTGAAGGCAGCCGGACCCCGGCATAACGGCTGGCTGACCATTCATAGCCCAGCAGGATGACAAAGCCTGCGACCGTGGCCAGCAGTGCACCGGCCAGGGCGGGCTTGGGCACACTCAGCAGCGAATCGTGCAGGGCATAGATATCCAGCTCGCTGAGCAGATGGCGACAGGCAATCAGGGCGATGCCGAACAGTAGCAGGGTGACCGCCAGGCCGATCGGCTGACGATACCGACTGAGCAGTTCCAGCCAGCGCAGGCGATGCGGGGCGATGGGCTGGGCGGCGCTAACGGGGGTTTCTGCTTCGGGCGTTTGTGGGCGCATCAATCACCTTTTTGGATTGCGCGCGACTGGACGATGTATCCGACCAAGTTACCAATCCCTATGGAAAAATAATGTCTGAATCTTACTCGCGATCATGCCGATCCGCGCCCATCAGGATAGTTAAAGAAGTTTCATGCTGCCGCAAGGGCATGGAGGGAAGGTATTTTTCGCCAGACGCAAAAAAGGCCACTTTTTTCAAAGTGGCCTTTTCTGTTGTTTGGTTGCGGGAGCCGGATTTGAACCGACGACCTTCGGGTTATGAGCCCGACGAGCTACCAGACTGCTCCATCCCGCGTCTGTGGGGCGGATTCTACAGCGTATGGAGATGCTGTCAATGCTTAATTGTTGATTTACAACAAAAACCTGCTATGGGCCAAACAGCGCCCAACAAAAAAGGCCACTTTTTCAAGTGGCCTTCTCTGATGTTTGGTTGCGGGAGCCGGATTTGAACCGACGACCTTCGGGTTATGAGCCCGACGAGCTACCAGACTGCTCCATCCCGCGTCTGTGGAGTGGATTCTACAGATATCTCAGAACGTGTCAACCGCTAAAATCCAGAAATCCTTTTTTGTTCAATTGCTTAGCGTTTGTGATCTGGCTGCGGGCGCGCTAAGGCGGGGGCTGCAGGGCATTTGCCCGGGGTGACGGGTGCAGGGTGCAGCCGGTGGTGACGAGTGAGATACTGCGCGTACGAATCAACGGTGTTAACGGTCATCCATGTCCCAACGCAAGATCATCCACATCGATTGCGACTGTTTCTACGCAGCCATCGAGATGCGCGACGACCCGCGGCTGGCCGGCAAGCCTCTGGCCGTGGGTGGCTCGGCCGACCGACGCGGGGTGATTGCTACCTGCAACTACGAAGCGCGGGCCTTTGGCGTACGCTCTGCGATGTCGTCGCACCACGCGTTGAAGCTGTGCCCCGACCTGACCATCGTCAAGCCGCGCATGGATGCCTATAAGGAAGCCTCGCGGGAGATTCACAACATCTTCCGCGAGTACACCGAGCTGATCGAGCCATTGTCGCTGGATGAAGCCTATCTGGACGTATCCGACAGCCCGAAGTTTTCCGGCAGTGCCACGCGCATTGCCGACGACATTCGCCGGCGGGTGTCCCAGCGCCTGCACATCACGGTATCGGCGGGGGTGGCGCCCAACAAGTTCCTGGCCAAGATTGCCAGTGACTGGCGCAAACCCAACGGCTTGTTCGTGATTACCCCGGCACAGGTGCAAGACTTCGTCGCCTGCTTGCCAGTGACCAAGCTGCATGGGGTTGGCAAGGTCACGGCTGACAAGCTGGGGCGCCTGGGCATTGTCGATTGCAAGGATCTGCGCGAGTGGGGCCGCCTGGCCCTGGTCCGCGAGTTCGGCAGTTTCGGCGAGCGTCTTTACGGGCTGGCGCGCGGCATTGACGAGCGGGTGGTGCACAACGACAGCCGGCGCCAGTCGGTGAGCGTCGAGAACACCTACGACAGCGACCTGCCGGACCTGGCCAGCTGCCTTGAAAAACTGCCTGAACTGCTGGAATCGCTGGGCGGTCGCATGGCCCGGATCGACGACAGTTACCGGCCGGGCAAGCCGTTCGTCAAGGTCAAGTTCCATGACTTCACCCAGACCACCCTGGAGCAGGCGGGGGCGGGGCGTGATCTTGAAAGCTACCGGCAACTGCTCAGCCAGGCTTTCGCGCGCGGCGCCAAGCCGGTCAGGTTGCTGGGAATTGGCGTGCGGTTGCACGACTTGCGCGGGGCGCATGTTCAGCTGGAGCTGTTCACGCCCGAGTGAAACGCCAGGCATCGTGGTCGATGCCTGGCGTTCATGGTGCTGGAGCTACTTCGCGCCGGGGTCTGCCACCAGGCGGCCGGCATCCCTGGTCAGCGCCTTGAGAAACTCCTGTTGCAGCTCCGGATCATTGCGGGTCAGCTCGATCAGGCTCTGTTCCAGCTCGCTGGCTTCCTCTTCCAGGCCCAGTTCGGACAAGCGCTTGACCCGGTGCACCCACTCGCTCACCTCGTCGTCTTCAAGGTCGTCGTAGATCAGCTCATGGGCTTCGACCAGTTTGCCGCGCAGCGTTGGGCTGAGCAGCAGGCTGGCGTCGGCACGCACGTTGTTTTCTTCATCGGCCACGGCCAGGTGCAAGGTGCCCACCTGGGTCAGGTTCTGTTCGGTGAACGGGCTGTCGAGCAGGTTCAGGCGCAACACACCATTGCGGTCGGTGGTCAGCTCGTGGGTGAGCTTGCCAGCCTTGACCTCGACCGGGCGTTCGCCCCACGGCAGGCTGGTGTACTCCTGGCGTTTGTCCTTCTGCACTTCGCTGATACTGGCCAGGTTCTGTTGTGCGCGGCCGTTGGACTGCACGTTCATGAACGGGTTGAGCCCGGCCACGCCATAGCTGAGCCAGTCATGGGTCACGCTGTCGGGCAGGTTGCCCAGTGCGAACACGTTGACCACATTGGCGCCGATACCGGCAACCACGGCCACTGCGCCCAGCGGGATCTCGTAGATTTCGCGCCAGGGTTGGTAGGGCGTGTAGCGATCATAACGACGGGTCACTTCGAATTCGGTGACTTCGAAGTTCTTCTGTTCGTGAACGCGCACGCGCCGTTGCGGCAGCTCGAGTACCTTGGGCTCTCCGACATCGATCTGCAGGCTGTGCTCGAGCAGCTTGCGCTCGATCCGCTCCTCATGCTCGCTGCGCTGGGACATCTGGTTGGCGCAGCCGCTGAGCAGCACGGCGCCGCACAGGGCGGCGCCTCCGAAGGTGATTCGCTTGAACATGGCTACTCTTGTGTTGGCTATCAGCGACGAATACGGGCTTGCAGGAACGACAGCACCTCGGCCACGGGCAAGGCCTGGGCCTCGCTGTCCTTGCGGTACTTGTATTCCAGGTTGCCTTCGGCCAGGCCCCGGTCGCTGACCACGATGCGGTGCGGGATGCCGATCAGTTCCATGTCGGCGAACTTGATCCCCGGGCTGGTTTTCTTGTCACGGTCGTCCAGCAGCACTTCGAAACCGGCGGCGGTCAGCTCGGCGTAGAGCTTGTCGGTGGCTTCGCGCACTTCGGCGGTTTCGTAGCGCAGCGGTACCAGGGCGATCTGGAATGGCGCGAGGCTATCGCTCCAGATGATGCCCTTGTCGTCGTAGTTCTGCTCGATGGCAGCGGCGACCACGCGCGAAACACCAATGCCATAGCAGCCCATGGCCAGGGTCACCGGCTTGCCGTTCTCGCCCAGCACCTGGCACTTGAGTGCTTCACTGTACTTGGTGCCCAGCTGGAAGATGTGCCCGACTTCGATGCCGCGCTTGATCATCAGCGTACCCTTGCCGTCCGGGCTCGGGTCGCCGGCTACCACGTTGCGCAGGTCGGCGATTTCCGGTACGGGCAGGTCGCGCTCCCAGTTCACGCCGAAGTAGTGCTTGTCGTCGATGTTGGCACCGATGCCGAAGTCGCTCATGAAGGCCACGGAACGGTCGATGATGCACGGCAGCGGCAGGTTCAGCGGGCCCAGGGAACCGGCGCCGGCGCCGATGGCGTCGCGCAGTTCGGCGTCGCTGGCCATCACCAGCGGGCTGGCCACCTGTGGCAGGTTGGCAGCCTTGATTTCGTTGAGCTCGTGGTCGCCACGGACGATCAGGGCAATCAGCTTGCCTTCTTCGGCGGCATGCACGATCAGGGTCTTGACGGTGCGCTCGATCGGCACGCCGTAGTTTTCGACCAGGGCGGCGATGGTTTTCGCGTCCGGGGTATCGACCAGGCGCAGCTCCTCGGTGGGGGCAGGGCGCACGGTTTCCCGCGGGATCGCTTCGGCCTTCTCGATGTTGGCGGCGTAGTCGGAGCTGTCGCTGAAGATCACGTCGTCTTCACCGGACTCGGCCAGCACATGGAATTCGTGGGACCAGCTGCCACCGATCGAGCCGGTGTCGGCCTGCACGGGGCGGAAATCCAGGCCCAGGCGGGTGAACACATTGCAGTACGCCTGGTGCATGCGGTCATAGGTTTGCTGCAGGGACGCCTGGTCGGCATGGAAGGAGTAGGCATCCTTCATGATGAACTCGCGACCGCGCATCAGGCCGAAGCGCGGACGGATCTCGTCGCGGAACTTGGTCTGGATCTGGTACATGTTCAGTGGCAGCTGTTTATAGCTGCTCAGCTCGTTGCGCGCGAGGTCGGTGATGACCTCTTCGTGGGTAGGCCCCACGCAGAACTCGCGACCATGACGGTCCTTCAGGCGCAGCAGCTCGGGGCCGTACTGCTCCCAGCGGCCGGACTCCTGCCACAGTTCAGCGGGCTGAATGGCCGGCATCAGCACTTCCAGGGCGCCTGCGGCGTTCATTTCCTCGCGTACCACGGCTTCGACCTTGCGCATCACGCGAAGGCCCATCGGCAGCCAGGTATAAAGGCCGGATGCGAGCTTGCGGATCATGCCGGCACGCAGCATGAGCTGGTGGCTGATGACGACCGCGTCGGAAGGGGTTTCTTTCTGTGTGGCGAGCAAATATTGACTGGTGCGCATGGTAGGCCGTTGTCGGTTGCTTAACTGAAATGACCCCGCATTGTACGGGGGCGATTCGGTGACGTATAGGATGGTGGCGCGGGAAACTGCGCCAAGTGCATCAACACAAAAGAAAAAGCCCGGCAGGGCCGGGCTTTTTCGAGTTGAGGTCCGTGAGCCGGAAGGCTTACAGGATGCTCAGCGGGTACTCGACGATCAGGCGCAGTTCGTCGATCGAAGGCGACGAGTTGTTGTACACCGCATCGCTGGAGCGGTAGGTGGCCTGGCGAACGCGGAAGCTCAGGTCTTTGGCCGGGCCTTCCTGCAGTACGTACTTGGCTTCGATGTCGCGTTCCCACTCTTTGCCGTTGTTGCCGGAGGAAACGTTGGCATCGGTACCACGGATGTAGCGGGTCATGAAGCTCAGGCCCGGTACGCCGAAGGTGGCCATGTTGATGTCGTAGCGAGCCTGCCAGGATTTCTCGTCTTCGGAGTTGAAGTCCGAACGTGCCACCGAGTTGGCCAGGAACACGGTACCGCCGCCGTCGACGCCGTAGGCGTAGCCGCCGTCGCCGCTGATGCGCTGGTGCGCCAGGGTGAAGGTGTGCGCGCCGATGGTGTAGGCGGCGGACAGGCTGAATGCACGGCTGTCGATCTTGTCGCCGTCGTAGGCTTTTTCCAGCGCGGCGCCGGTGCTCTTGGTGTTGTAGAAGTTGAAGTCGAACACCAGGCCCTGCTCGTCGTTGATCGGCAGGCTCCAGTTCACGTTGGCGTAGTATTTGCGCCAGTAGTCTTCGACCTTGGAGTAGTAGAGGCTGGTGCTGAGCTCGTCGCTGAACGCGTAGGTGCCGCCCAGTACGTCGGCCTTGGTCAGGTGGATGCCGCCGTCACGGTTGGTCTGGTCTTGTGCGGTGATGCTGGTGAAGCGACCGGCGTTGAGCGTCAGCCCCTTGATTTCGTTGCTGGTGATCAACGCGCCCTGGGCCATTTCAGGCAGCAGGCGGCTGTCGTCGGTGGCCAGCACTGGCAGCGAGGTGAACTGGTCACCTACTTTCAGGACGGTGTCGGAAATCCGGAACTTGATGGCTGCGCCGCCTTTGGAGTAGTCGTCCTGCGAGCGTTCGTCGGAGCCGGTCGGGAACAGGCCGGTGCCGGCAGTGCCCTTGCCGCCGTCCAGTTTCAGACCCAGCATGCCGATTGCGTCGACGCCGACGCCGATGGTGCCTTGGGTGAAGCCCGACTCGAAGGTGCCGATGAAGCCTTGGCCCCACTCTGCAGCGCGGCTCTGCTCGGTGTTGGGGACGTTGCGGTAGTCACGGCTGAAGTACAGGTTGCGAAGTTTGACGTTCAAGCTGCTGTCTTCTACAAACCCCTTGGATTCATCCTGAGAAGACGCCATGGCCAGCTGCGAGGTGCCTGCCGCTACGGCCAGGGCGATTATGCTCCACTTCATCACGCGCATCGTGATTTGCTCCTTTGGTTTTGGAAGATTACGGCCTTGCCCCCTGGTTTTTTTATGGGGCGGCTCTTTCTTTTTTGAGTCGGCGAAATGTATATCACGCTGACTGTCGTTGGCGATACTTGCGAAAGGAACCTTTCATTAACTTTATGGTCCCGTCGCAAACGGTTAAATCCCTGTCGCAAATTACGCCCCGGCATGACCGGTGCGTTCAACTACAGCGCTGTTTCGCAGAGCAGCAAAGGCAGCGCAATCACGCGAAGCCTTTGATGCCAAAACTCCCTGGTTGCCCTTGCAGCTGTTGTTATTTGTCGCACTTGGCTTGCTTATGCAGGCGCCATGCCGACGTTGGGCAGAGATGAATGCAACAAGCGTGCTCAATTGCGCGGTGCGTTGATGAAATTTTCACATTTCGTTGGCCAAAGGGCGCGTGGTGCCCGAAAACCGGGGGTGTACAGATCTTTTGGTTTGAGGGTCGATGCCGTCGCGGAATAAGCAAAAAATCGACTTTGAAGTCAAAACGTTACCGGCTTGTAGGACAAGTGAGTAGTTTTCGGTAGGAGGCGGTGCTGATTGTGTTCGCGAGGCGCTATTTTGGTGCGAAAAGTAGCGTTTTGTTACCGGCGTGAGCGGACCTCCTGCGTGCAGTGTGGTCTGCCTGCCCCGGGATGGAGCGCCATGTACTCATGCCTGTGACTCCAATCGGGAGTATCCTTGCGTCAATCACCTGCCGGGTGCAGGTATCGGGATTGAAAGGTGCGAGGAGATTGTTCTGTGTTTGCTCTTGATTCACGTTTGCAACAAGACACGATTGCGTTGGGGGACTTACCTCTTTGTCGCTTGTTACTTAGTAAGGATGCTAACTATCCGTGGTTCATTCTGGTGCCGCGGCGTCCTGCTGTCAGCGAAGTATTCGAACTTGATGAAGAGGCGCAGCAGCAATTCTGGCAAGAGACCACGTTGCTGGCCAAGTTGCTCGACGGGCTGTTCGATGCCGACAAGATGAATGTCGCGACCCTGGGCAACGTCGTGAGCCAGTTGCACATGCATGTGATCGTGCGACGCCAGAGCGATGTGGCATGGCCTGGCCCGGTGTGGGGGCGCGTGCCGGCGCTGGTTTATACAGCCGAGGCGCTGGCTCATGTGCGCCGCATCGTCGAGCGTGAGCTTGGTGATTATCTTCAACCGATCGAGGCTTGAATCATGACCCTGGAAGCACGGGTAACCGAGTTGGAGAGTCGTCTGGCATTTCAGGACGATACGCTGCTGGCGCTGAACGATGTGTTGGTGGAGCAGCAGCGGGTGGTTGAACGGCTGCAGCTGCAGATGGGCGCGCTGCTCAAGCGTTATGAGGAGATGGTGGGGCAGTACGAGTCCAACGAGGAAGAAGCGCCGCCCCCGCACTATTGATGCATGCGCCTCGCGCAGCGGGCCTAAAGGCTCAGTGCAGATCGACAGCAGAACAGGGCGGGTGAGTAGGCGTAAAAAAACCGCGATCGGCCGAGTGGCCGTCGCGGTTCTTCACGCGAGGATCAGCGACGCGGTGCCGCAATCACATCCTCGGCCTGCAGGCCCTTGTCCCGGTTCATCACCGAAAACTCCACACGCTGACCCTCCACCAGCACCCGGTGACCCTCGCCACGAATGGCCCGGAAGTGCACGAAGATGTCATCGCCGGAATCCCGCGAAATGAATCCAAAGCCCTTGGACGTGTTGAACCACTTCACGGTGCCCGTGTCGCGGTTGCTCATGTCGTAGGCAGGTGCCTGGCTGCGCGCACGGCCAACCTTGGCCAGGCCCGCCACCAGATGCAGCAGCACGGCCAGCAGGGCGCAGACCATGGCCGCGACATTGCCCAGCTCCGGGCGCAGCAGCACAGTGACCGCTTGCAATACCACTGCAAGCACCAGCAGCGCGCTGGCAGTGTGTTGCAGGTACTGGCGCGCGCCGCGGTAGTGCATTGGCAGCACAGGCACCAGGATCAGGTTGAGCAGCCCGAACAGCGCCAGGTAGATGGCATCGGGTTGTTGCAGGAAAGGGACAGCTTCGCCCCTCAGGCTAGGAATCAGAGACAGCAGCAAGGCAGCTGCGCCCGTCAACAGGTGAACGATCTTGAACATGGTGGTTTGGCTCACATTTTATTCAGGCATATCACAGGAAGAGCTGAACCCACGGTGCGCGGTTACCGATGAGGCGCCAAAGCGTGGCTGCAGCCTATGCGCCATTGCACAAAAAATGCGCAATGACGGCACAGTGCCTATTTAACAGCAAAGCCGGGTGCTTCTCAAATCAGCGGGCCAAACGGGCCGCGCGGCTGCAGCCCTGTGTCGCACGCCAGACCGGCAATCGGAGCTGCAGGCACGCGCAACTCTTGGTACAGTGCTTCCAGCATGTTGAACTGACATCACAGGAAGGAAATGTACATGGCAATTGATATTGGTATCAGTGAAGAAGATCGCAAGTCCATTGTTGACGGCTTGTCGCATCTGTTATCGGATACATATGTACTGTACTTGAAGACCCATAACTTCCACTGGAACGTGACCGGGCCGATGTTCAATACACTGCACTTGATGTTCGAAGGCCAGTACAACGAACTGGCCCTGGCAGTCGATGCCATCGCCGAGCGAATTCGTGCACTGGGCTTCCCGGCGCCGGGTACTTATTCCACCTACGCCAAGTTGTCCTCGATCAAGGAGGAGCCAGGTGTGCCGGCGGCTGAAGAGATGATCAAGCAACTGGTCGATGGCCAGGAAGCCGTGGTGCGTACCGCGCGCAGCCTGTTCCCGTTGCTGGACAAGGTCAGCGACGAGCCGACCGCCGACCTGTTGACCCAGCGCATGCAGGCCCATGAAAAGACTGCCTGGATGCTGCGCTCGCTGTTGGCCAAGTGAGTGTTCGGCGCCTGTAAAGGCGCCTGTTGAAAGACGCAAGCCCGATTCTTCCTTAGAGGAATCGGGCTTTTTAATGGGTACTTCCTGCGTGCTGCGGCCGGCGTGGAACAGTTTCAGCAGGTGTGGTACATGAACTCAACTAAAAGGTTATTCCTACGCTGCGCAGGCTCGCGGTCTGCTGGTTGCAATACGATGAACAGCGCTTCATAGGCAGGTACCTGGATAGCAAGTATCCCGGTGATGAACTTCCTGTCAGTCAATGCGTGGGATGAATATGTCGCGAGTCGTGAATGAACGTGCATGCACCGCCGAGCAACTTCGTATGGCCCCTGGTGATCCTTTTCAGGCAGATTTCAATATGGGCCTGGCGCGCCCGCTGTCGCGTTCGGTGCGACTCAACGGCTTCGCCACCTGCTTGCGCCTGGAAGAGGTCTACTGGAAAATCCTCGAGCGCATTGCCGCCGCCAACCGGTGTACGGTCAATGCGGTGCTGTCCCATGTGGACCGCGAAGTCCACCTTCGCCACGGCGGCGTCAAGAATTTCAGCGGCCTGGTGCGGGTGATCTGCGTGGTCTACGTGCTGGGGGGCGGCGCCAAGCCCTGAACCATTCGTGCGCTGGCACGGCGGGCGGGCTGCACAGCCCCGGTTAACCATATATAATCCCGCTTTTTGCTGCGTGGCGCGGCCCGCGCAGTGGTCAACGAGATACGCCAATGCCCCTGTACGACTATCAATGCGGTTCCTGCAGCCACCAGATGGAAGTTCTGCAGAAGATCAGCGCAGCGCCGCTGACCGATTGCCCGGCCTGCCAGGCACCTGCCCTGAAGAAGCTGATTTCTGCCCCGGGCTTCCGCCTGGGCGGCACCGGCTGGTATGAAACCGACTTCAAGACCGGCACCAAAAAGAACCTGGCGGGCGCCGACAAGGCCGACTGAGTTGAACTGTACTGCCAGGGTCTTGCACTATGGGCCCCCTGGGGCCGGCAAGGTCCACACCCGAATTCACGAATGACGAGAAGCGAAACCACCATCATGATGCGCAGCCACTATTGCGGCCAACTGAACGAGAGCCTGGAAGGTCAGGAAATTACCCTTTGCGGCTGGGTCCATCGTCGTCGCGACCACGGCGGGGTGATCTTCCTCGACATCCGTGATCGCGAAGGCATGGCTCAGGTCGTGTTCGACCCGGACCGCGCAGAAAGCTTTGCCGCCGCCGACCGCGTGCGCAGCGAGTACGTGGTGAAAATCACCGGCAAGGTGCGTCCGCGCCCTGCAGGCGCAGTCAACGCCAACATGGCCTCGGGCGCCATCGAAGTGCTGGGCTACGAGCTCGAAGTGCTGAACGAAGCGGAAACCCCGCCGTTCCCGCTCAACGAGTACTCCGACGTGGGTGAAGAGACCCGCCTGCGCTATCGCTTCATCGACCTGCGTCGTCCGGAGATGGCCGAGAAGCTGCGTCTGCGCTCGCGCATCACCACCAGCATCCGTCGCTTCCTCGACGAAAACGGCTTCCTCGACGTCGAGACGCCGATCCTGACCCGCGCTACCCCGGAAGGCGCGCGTGACTACCTGGTGCCAAGCCGTACCCACGCCGGCAGCTTCTTTGCCCTGCCGCAATCGCCGCAGCTGTTCAAGCAACTGCTGATGGTGGCCGGTTTCGATCGCTACTACCAGATCGCCAAGTGCTTCCGCGACGAAGACCTGCGCGCCGACCGCCAGCCGGAATTCACCCAGATCGACATCGAGACCAGCTTCCTGGACGAGACCGAGATCATGGGCCTGACCGAAAGCATGATCCGCAAACTGTTCAAGGAAGTCCTCGACCTGGAGTTCGGCGAATTCCCGCACATGACCTTCGAAGAGGCCATGCGCCGCTACGGTTCGGACAAGCCTGACCTGCGCAACCCGCTGGAACTGGTGGATGTGGCCGACCAGCTGCAAGCGGTCGACTTCAAGGTGTTCAGCGGCCCGGCCAACGACCCGAAATGCCGCGTTGCCGCACTGCGTGTACCGGGCGGGGCGAGCATGCCGCGCAGCCGTATCGACGAGTACACCAAGTTCGTCGGCATCTACGGTGCCAAGGGCCTGGCGTACATCAAGGTCAACGAGCGCGCCAAGGGCGTCGAGGGCCTGCAGTCGCCAATCGTCAAGAACATCCCCGAGGCCAACCTGAACGTGATCCTCGATCGCGTGGGCGCGGTCGATGGCGACATCGTGTTCTTCGGTGCCGACAAGTCCAAGATCGTCAGCGAAGCCCTGGGCGCGCTGCGCATCAAGGTCGGCAACGACTTCAACCTGCTGACCTGCGAATGGGCACCGATGTGGGTTGTCGACTTCCCGATGTTCGAAGAGAACGACGATGGCAGCTTCACGGCGCTGCACCACCCGTTCACCGCGCCAAAATGCTCCCCTGAAGAGCTGGAGGCCAACCCGGCCACCGCGCTGTCGCGCGCCTATGACATGGTGCTCAACGGCACCGAGCTGGGTGGCGGTTCGATCCGTATCCACCGCAAAGAGATGCAGCAGGCCGTGTTCCGCCTGTTGGGCATCGAGGCGGCGGAACAGGAAGAGAAGTTCGGCTTCCTGCTCGACGCGCTGAAGTTCGGTGCACCGCCGCACGGTGGCCTGGCCTTCGGTCTGGACCGCCTGGTGATGCTGATGACCGGCGCCCAGTCGATTCGTGAAGTGATCGCCTTCCCGAAAACCCAGAGCGCTGCGTGCGTCATGACCCAGGCCCCAGGCCTGGTCGATGCCAAGGCACTGCGTGAGCTGCACATCCGTCTGCGCGAACAGCCCAAGGCTGAGTAAGCGGGCCCGGGGCGCATCCACTTGGATGCGCCTTTGCGTTACGGCATACCGAATTGATTGCCCACGCCAGGTTTTCTTCTGGCGGGGGCGTGGTTTTGTTTCAAGGATTTCTGGAGTCAGTTATGGCGGGTCATTCCAAGTGGGCGAACATCAAGCACCGCAAAGAGCGCCAGGATGCCAAGAGAGGCAAGATCTTCACCAAGTGGATTCGTGAGCTGACCGTCGCTGCCAAGCAGGGCGGTGGTGACCCGAATTCCAACCCGCGCCTGCGCCTGGCGCTGGACAAGGCCTTGGGCGCGAACATGAGCCGCGACATCATCGATCGCGCCGTGGCCCGTGGTGCAGGCGCAACCGAAGCCGACAATGTCGAAGAGCTCAGCTACGAAGGCTACGGCCCGGGCGGCGTGGCGATCATGGTCGAGGCCATGACCGACAACCGCAACCGCACCGCCGCGGCCGTGCGCCATGCCTTCAGCAAGTGCGGTGGCAACCTGGGCACCGATGGCTCGGTGGCCTATCTGTTCGAGCGCAAGGGGCAGATCAGCTTTGCCGCCGGTGTCGATGAAGACGCGCTGATGGAAGCGGCGATGGAGGCCGATGCCGACGACGTGGTCAGCAACGAAGATGGCTCGTTCGACGTGTTCACCTCGTTTGCCAGCTTCTATGCGGTGCGTACTGCCCTGGAGGCTGCCGGCTTCAAGGCTGCGGACGCGGAAATCGTCATGCAGCCGACCACCAGCGCCGAACTCGACCTGGAGGGCGCACAGAAGGTGCTCAAGCTGATCGACATGCTTGAAGACCTGGACGATGTGCAGAATGTGTATTCCAACGCCGAAATTCCTGACGAAGTCATGGAACAACTCGGCTAAGGTTCAGTTCTGGCGTACTCGAGGCCGGATTCGTCCGCAGGCACCTTGTGCCTGTGACGGGTCCGGCTTCTGTCTTTTTAATGGCGCCCCGGTGCGCCACTGGTTGCGCAGGCGATATGACTCTGATTCTTGGTATTGACCCCGGCTCGCGGATTACCGGCTATGGTGTGGTGCGCCACACGGCGCGCGGGTGCGAGTACGTGGCCTCCGGTTGCATCCGTACCGGCAGCGGCGAGCTGCCCGAGCGCCTGCAGGTGGTATACCGCAGCGTGCGCGAAATCATCCAGTTGCACGGGCCGGTGACCATGGGTATCGAGCGGGTGTTCATGGCGCGCAACGCCGACTCGGCGCTCAAGCTCGGCCAGGCGCGCGGCGCCGCCATCGTCGCCGGGGTCGAAGAGGGCCTGGAGATCGCCGAGTACAGTGCCACCCAGGTCAAGCAGGCGGTCGCCGGTACGGGCGGGGCCAACAAGGAGCAGGTGCAGATGATGGTCATGCACCTGCTCAAGCTCACCCAGAAGCCGCAGATAGACGCCTCCGATGCCCTGGCCATCGCCCTGTGCCATGCCCATACCCGTTCCAGCCTGGTGCCGCACGGGCTGGGCGCTGCACGCAGCCGCAGTGGCCGCCTGCGGCTCTGATAGCATCATCGGTTAACACAATTTCGCTTGCCGGCCACCGCCGGCTTGCAATCATGGCGGCTGATGGCGGGCTTGATCGCCCCGGCGCCCTGGATAAAGGACCTGAACGTGATTGGACGTTTGCGCGGTACCCTGGCTGAAAAGCAGCCGCCGCACCTGATTGTCGATGTCAACGGCCTGGGCTACGAGCTCGAGGTGCCGATGACCACCCTGTATCGCCTACCCAAGGTTGGCGAGGCAGTGACGCTGCACACCCACCTGGTGGTACGTGAAGACGCGCACCTGCTGTATGGCTTTCACGAAAAGCGCGAGCGCGAGCTGTTCCGCGAGCTGATCCGCCTCAACGGCGTAGGGCCCAAGCTGGCCCTGGCATTGATGTCGGGCCTGGAGGTCGACGACCTGATACGCTGCGTGCAGGCCCAGGACACCTCGGCGCTGGTCAAGGTGCCGGGGGTGGGCAAGAAGACCGCCGAGCGCCTGCTGGTCGAACTCAAGGACCGCTTCAAGGCCTGGGAAACCGCGCCAAGCCTGTTTACCCTGGTGTCCGACGGCCCGCAGCCGGTGGCAAGTGCCTCCACTGCCGAAACCGATGCGGTCAGCGCGCTGATCTCGCTGGGCTACAAGCCGCAGGAAGCCAGCCGCGCCGTGGCGGCCATCGATGCCAAGGGCCTGAGCAGCGAAGAGCTGATCCGGCGCAGCCTCAAGGGGATGATTTAAGTGATCGAAGCCGACCGACTCATAGCCGCTACCGGGCGCGACCGCGAAGAGGTCCAGGACCGGGCGATCCGGCCATTGCGCCTGGACGAGTACATCGGGCAGCCAGTGGTGCGCGAGCAGATGGCGCTGTTCATCCAGGCGGCACGTGGGCGCAGCGAGTCGCTGGACCATACGCTGATCTTCGGCCCGCCGGGTCTGGGCAAGACCACCCTGGCCAACATCATCGCGCAGGAGATGGGCGTTTCGATCAAGAGCACCTCCGGGCCGATCCTCGAGCGCCCGGGCGATCTGGCGGCGCTGCTGACCAACCTGGAACCCCACGATGTACTGTTCATCGACGAGATTCACCGGCTTTCGCCGATCGTCGAGGAAGTGCTGTACCCGGCCATGGAAGACTTCCAGCTGGATATCATGATCGGCGAGGGGCCGGCCGCACGTTCGATCAAGCTCGATTTGCCGCCGTTCACTCTGGTCGGGGCAACCACCCGCGCCGGCATGCTGACCAATCCGCTGCGCGACCGTTTCGGTATCGTGCAGCGCCTGGAGTTCTACAACACCGCAGACCTGGCCACCATCGTCAGCCGCTCGGGCGGGATTCTGGGCCTGCCGATCGAGGACGAGGGCGCCTTCGAGATCGCCCGGCGCGCCCGCGGCACCCCGCGTATCGCCAACCGTCTGCTGCGTCGTGTACGCGACTACGCCGAGGTGCGTGGCAAAGGTGACATCACCAAGGCCATCGCCGACCTGGCGCTGAACCTGCTGGACGTGGACGAGCGTGGTTTCGATCACCAGGACCGGCGCCTGCTGCTGACCATGATCGAGAAGTTCGACGGTGGCCCGGTGGGTGTTGACAGCCTGGCGGCGGCGATCAGCGAAGAACGTCACACCATCGAGGACGTGCTGGAGCCCTACCTGATCCAGCAGGGCTACATCATGCGCACACCCCGTGGGCGCGTGGTGACCCGGCACGCCTACCTGCACTTTGGCCTGAACATTCCGGGCCGCATGGGCGAGTCGGTCAACGGCGAGGGTTTTTCCGACCTGGCCGATGAATGACAGACTTATCCGGCGTTTTCGTGGTCCTATCGGCGGACACGCATGAGTCGCGCTGGCAATACGACATAATCCGTTAAAAACAGTTGGTGGGGCGGATTGGCAAGCTGAGGAGTTAGCACTAGAGTATGCGCGCGCAAAATGGGGTTGAGTCGTTCGCACATCGCTGTCGCGTCTATTACGAGGACACCGATGCGGGCGGCGTGGTGTATTACGTCAATTATCTGAAATTCATGGAGCGTGCCCGCACCGAGCGGTTGCGCGAGCTGGGCTTTGCCCAGTCTGCGATGGCAGAACAGAACACCTTGTTCGTCGTTCATTCCAGCGAGGCGCGCTACCACGCGCCGGCCCGCCTGGACGATGAATTGCGGGTCACCGCACAAGTGCTTGAATTGAATCGTGCCAGCCTGCGCTTCGTGCAGCAGGTCTGGCGCGAGCGTGATGCAACGCTGCTCTGCGAGGGGCAGTTCCTGGTGGCCTGTGTGCGCGCCGATACGTTCAAACCCCGGGCCATTCCTTCCGAGCTGCGTGCAGCCTTTGTGGCGGCGGATGGTGCGGGTAACCAAACAATTGCAGGAGATTAAGCGTGGAAGCTAACGTCGTCGACCATACCTCCATGTGGAGCCTGGTCAGTAATGCCAGCATCGTGGTGCAGCTGGTCATGCTGATTCTGGTGGCCGCATCGGTGACCTCGTGGATCATGATTTTTCAGCGCAGCACCATGCTGCGTGCCGGTCGTCGTGCGCTGGAAAGCTTCGAGGAGCGCTTCTGGTCGGGCATCGACCTGTCCAAGCTGTACCGCCAGGCCGGTAGCAACCCGGACCCGGACTCGGGTGTGGAGCAGGTCTTCCGTGCCGGCTTCAAGGAGTTCTCGCGCCTGCGCCAGCAACCGGGTGTCGACCCTGACGCCGTGATGGAAGGCGTTGGCCGGGCCATGCGCGTGGCCATCTCGCGTGAAGAAGAGAAGCTCGAACAGAGCCTGCCGTTCCTCGCCACCGTCGGTTCCACCAGCCCGTACATCGGTCTGTTCGGTACCGTATGGGGCATCATGAACTCCTTCCGCGGCCTGGCTTCGGCCCAGCAGGCGACCCTGGCCACTGTGGCTCCGGGTATCGCCGAGGCACTGATCGCCACCGCGATCGGCCTGTTCGCCGCAATCCCGGCAGTTATTGCCTACAACCGTTTCGCTGCACGCAGTGAAGTCTTGATCGGCCGCTACTACACGTTCGCCGACGAGTTCCAGGCCATCCTGCACCGTAAAGTGCACACCAGCGAAGAGTGATCAGGTAAAAGCCCATGGCTCGAGTTCGACACAAACGCAAGCCGGTCGCGGAGATGAACGTGGTGCCCTACATCGATGTGATGTTGGTACTGCTGGTCATCTTCATGGTGACCGCACCGATGCTCAACCAGGGCGTGAAGGTCGACCTGCCCAAGGTTTCCAGCGAAGCCTTGCCGCAGGACAACAACGTCCAGATCCTTACCATTTCGATCAAGGCCGACAAGACCTATTTCTGGAACCTTGGCAGCGAAGTCGACACCGAAAAGCAGATGGACAAGGCCATGACCTTGCCGCAAATGACCGACGCGGTGACCAAGATCATCGCGGCCGGACGTGACCAGGGCAAACAGACCCAGGTGTTCATCCGTGGCGACAAGGCCGTCGACTATGGCGCGGTGATGGGCGCCATGGGCGGGTTGCAGAAGGCCGGTGTCGGTAACGTTGGCCTGATTACCGAGGCGCCCTGATGCAACAGCGAGAGCCATCCGCCTCGGAAAGCTATTTCTGGCCCAGCGTCTGGGCCATCGCGCTGCACGTTCTGGTGTTCGGCATGCTGTTCGTCAGCTTTGCCATGACCCCGGAACTGCCGCCGGCCAAGCCTATTGTCCAGGCGACCCTGTACCAGCTGAAGTCCAAAAGTCAGGCCACCACCCAGACCAATCAGAAGATTGCGGGTGAAGCGAAGAAAACCGCTGCGCGCCAGACCGAAGTCGAGCAGATGGAACAGAAGAAGGTCGAGCAGCAGAAGCAGGAAGCGGTGAAGGCTGCGGAACAAAAGAAAGAAGAGGCGGCTCAAAAGGCCGAAGAAGCCCGCGAGGCGGCCGAAGCCAAGAAGGCCGACGAGGCCAAGAAAGCCGACGAGGCCAAAAAAGCGGACGCGGCCAAGAAAGCCGAGGAAGCCAAGAAGGTCGAAGAGAAACAGCAGGCCGACCTCGCCAAGAAGAAAGCCGAGGAAGAGGCCAAGAAACAGGCAGCAGAAGAGGCCAAGAAGCAGGCCGCTGAAGACGCCAAGAAGAAAGCCGCCGAGGATGCCAAGAAAAAGGCAGCCGAGGATGCGAAGAAAAAAGCGGCAGCCGAAGAGGCCAAGAAAAAGGCCGCCGAGGATGCCAAGAAGAAAGCCGCAGCCGATGCGGCCAAGAAGAAGTCAGCAGAAGCGGCGCGCAAGGCGGCGGAAGACAAGAAAGCCCAGGCCCTGGCCGAGCTGTTGTCCGACTCTACCGAACGGCAGCAGGCGCTGGCCGACGAGCAGGGTGACCAGGTGGCCGGCGACTTCGACGACCTGATACGTGCCCGCGCAGCCGAAGGCTGGGCGCGCCCACCTTCTGCACGCAAGAACATGACGGTGGTCCTGCAGATTGGCATGTTGCCCGATGGCACCGTGACCACGGTGAGCGTTGCACGCTCCAGTGGTGATGGTCCGTTCGATGCTTCTGCGGTAGCAGCGGTCAAGAACATTGGCCGCCTGACCGAAATGCAGGGCTTGAAACCGAGCGAATTCAATCCCTATCGTTCATTCAAGATGACATTCACACCTGAGGATCTAGCCTTGTGATTAACCTTCTTAGAGGACTGCTGGTCGTTCTCTGCTGCGCAGCAGGGATGGCCGTTGCAGAAGAAAAGAACATCCTGGTCACCAGCGGCAGTGACCGTGCCACGCCGATCGCGGTCGTGCCGTTCGCCCTGCAGGGTGGCAGTGTGCTGCCCGAGGACATGGCCGATATCATTGGCAATGACCTGCGCAACTCCGGCTACTACGCGCCGATTCCGCGCCAGAACATGATCAGCCAGCCTAGCCAGGCCAGCGAAGTCATCTTCCGCGACTGGAAGGCCCTGGGCGCCCAGTACGTGATGGTAGGCAGCATCGTGCCAGCGGGCGGTCGCCTGCAGGTGCAATATGCGCTGTTCAACGTCGCCACCGAGCAGCAAGTGCTGACCGGCAGCGTCTCGGGCACTACCGACCAGCTGCGTGACATGTCGCACTACATTGCCGACCAGTCGTTCGAGAAGCTCACCGGCATCAAGGGTGCGTTCTCCACGCGCATGCTGTACGTCACCGCCGAACGCTTCTCCAAGGACAACACTCGTTACACGTTGCAGCGTTCGGACTACGACGGCGCCCGCGCCGTGACCCTGCTGCAGTCGCGCGAGCCGATCCTGTCGCCGCGCTTCGCGCCAGACGGCAAGCGCATTGCCTATGTGTCGTTCGAACAGCGTCGTCCGCGTATCTTCGTACAGCACATCGACACTGGCCGTCGTGAGCAGATCACCAACTTCGAAGGCCTCAACGGTGCACCAGCCTGGTCGCCCGATGGTTCGCGCCTGGCGTTCGTGCTGTCCAAGGACGGCAACCCTGACATCTATGTGATGAACATGGCTTCGCGCCAGATGTCGCGTGTCACGGCCGGCCCGGGTATCAACACCGAGCCGTTCTGGGGCAAGGATGGTTCGACCATCTATTTCACGTCGGATCGTGGCGGCAAGCCGCAGATCTACAAAACCAACGTTTCGGGTGGTGGTGCCGAGCGTGTAACTTTCGTGGGTAACTACAACGCCAACCCTAAACTGTCGGCGGATGAAAAGACCCTGGTAATGATTCATCGCCAGCAAGGTTTCACCAACTTCAAGGTGGCCGCGCAGGATTTGCAGCGAGGAAGTGTAAAAATCCTCTCTGAAACAAGTCTTGATGAGTCACCCACTGTTGCGCCCAACGGCACCATGCTAATCTACGCCACCCGCCAGCAGGGCCGGGGAGTCTTGATGCTCGTCTCTCTCAACGGACGCGTGAGGCTCCCGCTTCCTACCGCTCAAGGCGAAGTCAGAGAACCGTCCTGGTCCCCTTACCTGAACTGACGCGGCGCTTTACGTAACACTTAACACATTGGGGTTCATTAGGAGTTTCACGATGGAAATGCTGAAGTTTGGTAAGTTTGCTGCGCTGGCTCTGGCCATGGCTGTAGCTGTAGGTTGCTCCTCCAAGGGCGGCGACAACGCTGGTGAAGGCGCTGTTGATCCAAACGCTGGTTACGGCGCTAACACCGGTGCTGTTGACGGTTCCCTGAGCGAAGAAGCCGCTCTGCGCGCAATCACCACCTTCTACTTCGAATACGACAGCTCGGACCTGAAGCCAGAAGCCATGCGCGCTCTGGACGTTCACGCCAAAGACCTGAAAGGCAATGGCGCTCGCGTCGTCCTGGAAGGCAACACCGACGAGCGTGGTACTCGCGAATACAACATGGCCCTGGGCGAGCGTCGTGCTAAAGCCGTACAGCGCTACCTGGTACTGCAAGGCGTTTCCCCAGCCCAACTGGAACTGGTTTCCTACGGCGAAGAGCGTCCAGTTGCTACCGGTAACGACGAGCAATCCTGGGCTCAGAACCGTCGCGTCGAACTGCGTAAGTAATTCGATATGCGAACGTGCCGCCGTGCTGTAACCGTCCTGGCTCTCGCCCTGCCACTCGTGGCCTGGGCCGAGGTTCCTGTTGTTGATGACAACGCTGGCTATAACGGCGCAAGCAGTTATCCGCCAGCGGGTTATGGTACGAGCGGCGCCTACGCCGGGGGAGGGGTTTCGGCCCCTGCCTCGGCGCAGGGTCAGCTGTTCATGCAATTGCAGCAGATGCAGGATCAGATTTCGCGTCAGCAAGGCGTGATCGAAGAACTGCAAAACGATGTAGCCCGCCTGAAACAGGAAGGCCTGGAGCGTTACCAGGACCTGGATCGACGTATCGGAGCCGGCGGTGCACCCGCTGCAACTCCCGAGAATTCTTCCACCGGTGGTGATGTAGCCGCCGGTGCCGCTGCAGGCGCGGCCACCGCCCCTGCAGCCAGTAGTGAACCTGGCGACCCGGCGAAAGAAAAGCTCTATTACGACGCTGCTTTCGACCTGATCAAGGCCAAGGATTTCGACAAGGCCAGCCAGGCATTCAATGCCTTCCTGCGCAAGTACCCCAACAGTCAGTACGCCGGCAATGCCCAGTACTGGCTGGGTGAAGTGAACCTTGCCAAGGGCGACCTGCAGGGCGCCGGCCAGGCGTTTGCCAAGGTCAGCCAGCTGTATCCGAAGCACAGCAAGGTGCCGGACTCGCTGTACAAGCTGGCCGATGTCGAGCGCCGCCTGGGTCACACCGACCGGGTCAAGGGTATTCTGCAGCAGGTGGTCACCCAGTACCCGGGTACCTCCGCCGCACAGTTGGCCCAGCGCGACCTGCAGAAGCTCTGAACTGCCCGCCTGGAAGAAACCCGCGCTAGCCGCGGGTTTTTTCGTTAGAATCGATGCCCTTTTATTGACACACGCTGCTGCGAACTACGCGATGCCGGGTTCGCTGCAGTGCCTGACGGAGGCGGACAGCCTGTTTAGCTGTTACGCCCGTGGCGACTATGCAAGACACATTACGAATTACCGAAGTTTTTTACTCGTTGCAGGGTGAAACGCGTACCGCTGGGCTGCCCACGGTATTTGTACGTCTCACCGGCTGCCCTTTGCGTTGCCAGTATTGCGACAGTGCCTATGCCTTCAGTGGTGGTACCGTGCGCAGCCTCGACTCGATTCTCGAGCAGGTGGCTGGTTTTCGCCCGCGTTACGTGTGCGTCACTGGCGGTGAGCCATTGGCCCAACCCAACGCCATCCCCTTGCTCAAGCAATTGTGCGACGCCGGCTATGAGGTGTCGCTGGAAACCAGCGGAGCACTGGACATCTCGAAGGTCGACCAGCGCGTCAGCCGGGTGGTGGACCTCAAGACGCCGGGCTCCGAAGAGATGCACCGCAACCTCTACGAGAATATCGAGCTGCTGACCCCGAACGATCAGGTCAAGTTCGTCATCTGTTCCCGTGAAGACTATGACTGGGCGGTATCCAAGCTGATCCAGTATGGTCTGGAGAAGCGTGCCGGGGAGGTGCTGTTTTCGCCGAGCCACCATCAGGTCAAGGCCAGCGACCTGGCCGACTGGATCGTGGCCGATAATTTGCCGGTTCGTTTTCAACTGCAGTTGCACAAGCAATTGTGGAACGACGAGCCGGGACGCTGATTGGGGAGTGATGTCATGACTGAGAAACGTGCGGTAATCCTGCTGTCTGGTGGCCTGGACTCGGCCACGGTGGTCGCGATGGCCAAGGCCGAAGGCTACAGCTGCTATACCATGAGTTTCGACTACGGCCAGCGTCATCGCGCCGAACTGGACGCCGCTGCGCGAGTTGCCCGTGACCTGGGTGCAGTCGAGCACAAGGTGATCGGCCTGAGCCTGGATGGCATTGGTGGTTCGGCGCTGACCGACAGTAGCATCGATGTACCCGAGACGCCGGGTGAAGGCATTCCAGTGACCTACGTACCGGCGCGCAATACCGTGTTCCTGTCGTTGGCGCTGGGCTGGGCCGAGGTGTTGCAGGCGCGGGATATCTTCATCGGCGTGAACGCGGTGGATTACTCGGGCTACCCGGATTGCCGTCCCGAGTTCGTCGAGGCATTCGAGCGCATGGCCAACCTGGCCACCAAGGCCGGTGTCGAGGGGCAGGGCTTTCGCATCCAGGCACCGTTGCAGAACCTGAGCAAGGCGCAGATAGTTCAGGCGGGCATGGCGCGTGGTGTCGACTACAGCCTCACTGTGTCGTGCTATCAGGCTGACGATCAAGGCCGTGCCTGTGGCAAGTGCGACAGCTGCCGCCTGCGTGCAGATGGCTTCCGGGCAGCCGGCGTGACCGACCCTACCCGATATTTTTGATTTTTTTTACGGTGGGGTGTTGATTTCCTTAAGGAAATCAGTATTATACGCCCCACGCAACGGGTCGTTAGCTCAGTTGGTAGAGCAGTTGGCTTTTAACCAATTGGTCGTAGGTTCGAATCCTACACGACCCACCACATTCACAGCGGTTCGTGAGTACTAGAGAGGGGGGCTTGCCACAGCCATTGTCTAGTCTTGCAGCCGTCTGGAGCGAACCTTAGGCTCGCTTCAACGTGATGTCAATATGGAATAGCCCGCCGTTCATGGCGGGCTTTTTCATGTCTGGGCCAAAAAACTCAATGACTTAGCGGATTTGCGGGCTGCTCAGCTCTGCGAAGCCTCCATTCGAGTTGCCTCTAAAACCCGCGCAGCCAAAGGCATGGCGCCAGTTTCCTAGCACCAGAGACCTGGGACAGCTTCACCTAATTGGCCTTCTTCAGCTGTCGATGTAGTGGCTGATTGCCATTCGTCGATTTATCGCTTCGGGGAGGCGCGTGCGTTGTAGACGGTGCCTGGATCAGCGGAATGAGATCGAGCAAAGGGTGTGGACCCTGTCGTCGATGCCATCAGGCTGAATAGAAGGCTAGGTTGAAAGAGATCTTCGGGCGGTAGCAAAGCGCTGGCACAGACCTGCTTGAACTCAATCAGCAGATGTCCTGGTGCAGGCGCACCACCTCCGTAATGATCTTGTTGGTTTGTTCGTCGCTGACTAGATTCTTTACGTGCCTGGTTTTCTGCTGTTCGTGGATTTGGTGCCCCACTGTCATCCACCCGCCGGACAAAACGTAACGCGCCCTGCTGCATGCTCCGCTCGTGCAACACGTCTCGCATGTGGTCATAGTCGGCTTCGATGTAGCTCATCGTGGTAGCGATGTTCGAATGGTTCAGCAGGTTCTTGGTCAGGTGGATGTTTCTTTCCGGTTGCTTCATCAGATCGGTCGCAAGCGTGTGCCTGAACCGGTGCGGAGTCATCCGAACTCCGAGTTTGATGATCAGCTTCTTGTACATCGCCTCGACCTGGTCGGAATTCATTTCGCGACGCTTGTAGTGCCGAGAGAAACGATTGACGTTGAAGAGTTGGTCTTCGGCGGCAAAGCCAGCCTGAGCAGCTTCATCCAGGAGCCGGCGCATATGTGGCGCAAGCCCATCCATGATCGGGATCCGGAACTCCCGGTGGGTCTTTTCTGTTTCACCTCGTACCAGGATGAGCTGTCGATCCCAGTCGACGTCCTTCAACCGAATGCACAGCAGCGCGTTCAGTCGAATGCCGGTGTAGTAGAAAATTTCGAATGTGACGAGCCAGAACCACCCTGGCGTGATTTTCGCGCGGTCGCCAGTTGACTCTTCCTGGTCGGCCAGACTTCTTAGCCATCGCCGCGCACGGACGATCGCCTCGCCGGCAATGATTTTGCTCGGTCGTTTCGGGGCAATTACCGTTGTCTTCTTGAATGGGTTCACATCGATGTTGGGCAGAATCCCGTATTCTATGCCGTAGCCCCAGATGGTTCGGAGGTGATTGGAGTAGGTATTCCAGCTGCGCTTTGATAGGCCACCCTCAATCAGCTTGTTCCTCAAGGCGAGGATGTCCCGTCGATCAATTGACTCGACGTCCATATCCTTGCCGAAGTTCTTCTCCAGTTTCTTCATTGCCGCGCCATAGATTTTCGCGCTGGCAGGGCGGAGCTCGTGATCGACCAGGTATTCCCGTAGCAATTTCTCGGGCGTCATTCAGCGCCCCCTTCCGTCACCCGTCTCAAGCTTGGGTTATTCATGGGCTGCTCAGGGAATAACAGCTTCGGGTCCACAAGCAGGTAACCCCTCAATTGGGTGGTCTTTCTTGGGCCTATTACATCGTAGGTCCAGATGTTCAACTGCTTGCTGGTCTTCTGGTGCCTCTTCTCTTTCTCAAATGCGCGTTGGACTTGTTGCCAGGCCGTTGTCCCCGGTTTCCCGGCAGTTCTCTCCAGCTCCGGATGCTCCAGCACGTATCGCTTGAAGATCCCAGGCGTAACGAGCATTGCGGTGTCGTCGACGGTATGAATCAGGGCCTTGGTGTCGTTGATGATCAATTTGTGGGAGGCGACGCCTGCTTTTATCCAAGCGATGAAAGCCACTCCCAGCGAACTACTCGTAGGCATTTTGGTGACATCTTTTTGTGCAGCATTCCTTGCTATGGCCGCTAGAGAATCGTCAGCCGGCTCTACCTCCTCGAGTCCTTGCTGGGGAGGGGAGGCGGCTGCTGAGCCTTGGCTAGCACTTAGCTCTTCTGATGGCGCAGTGATATTACTATACAGCGACAGTAGTTCTTCACGCTCAGATGATTGGATTCCTTGGCTTGGAGCTGGCTGTACCAGCGCTCGGGGCCGTGCCGGCGGTTGAGGTGTGTCGTCACTGGTGTCGATGGACTGTTCCGGTACCGCGCAAACTGTTTCTTCACTGGTACTCCGCTGCGTGACTGCTTCCGGTTCCTGCTCCAGGGTGAGGGTGCCGGCATACTGGGGAGGGCGATCGTCTGGATTGGGCCATACGAGTGCTGGCGAGATCTTCAAGAAGGTGAAGCTATTCTTCCAGCCGCGGCCATTATCAATGGTGGCTTTCCAGATCGCTTTATCCTGCGCGTTGGTCTGGATGATTGCCTGATCCTGCAGCATGTTGAAGAACGGGGCATTGGAGGTTGGCACTCCCTCAATACCCTGGGTAAGCATGTATGCCCGGAGTTGATCTGCTGCAGGCTTACTCACCAGCCAAAGCGCATCCTGAGTCAGCCAGCCATCTGCAGGTCCGTCCTGGTGATTGAGCTTGAGTTTCTCCCGCACCAGGAATCGCAGGCCGTCGGCGAGTTGCCGCTGCAGTGATTGTTTGGGGGCAGTAAGCGCGCGCTCTGGATTTCCTCCCAGTTGCTGGGCAACGGAAGCTTTGTCTGCCTGGACCACAATTTCGCCGAGGATGCCGGCGTGCTCGTATTGACCTGCGAGGAGGTAGATCAGCTGCCTCCATAGTTCAGGAAAACCACTGAGCCAGTCGAGAATCCCGCTGTCCAGGACCTGCATATACACCAGGGCTGAAGCAGCACCGTGTAGCTGGTACTCCCTGCCTTTGACGTACTTGAACCGGTAGGGACGGCTGATCGGTCCATGCCACGGGTGCCACGTTCGGCCATCCTCGAGCTCCACGCGGAGGTCAACAGCGATCTTTCCCAAGTCGTGCAACAACGCACCGTACGCTGCGGCTGCGGTCCATGCCTCAGCTTGGGCCGACTGCGACTCCGGTGGCGCTCCGATCGGCAGAAGGTGTGTCTGACGGATCTTGAGGGCGTAAGCCATGATCTCCAGGCCATGGTCCAGGAGGCCCCCAAGGTGGGCATGGTGATGGTTTTCAGAAGCAGGGAGCAACTGCACCAGCTCTGCGTAGCGCTCGAGCGGCTTGAGGTAGAGGGTGTTGAACTGAGCTCGTGAGAGCGAAGCCCGCCGCCAGATATTCTCCAGGAGCTGCTGGCGGAGGGGGCTCTGCAGCAGAGCAGAAGCCTTCGCGGGCAGGTGGAAGCCCTGCGGTGAGGCTTCTGGTGTTGGTTTAGCCGGTTTGCGGCTCAACCAGGAGAAGAGTTGCATAGGGTGCTCCATGGGGTGTGCATGGAGCGGGCTTTTCTCTTAATGCCAAGATGGCATCAACCGTAAAGCGAATTCCAAGGGGTGTGGATTTCTTGGCAGATGGCCATCATTTTCCTCGTTTCGGCTTTAGCGAACTTGTTCTACGATCGACTACGGCTTGTTCAGGTTCAATGATAGGCGCTGCTGTATGAGCCGTTTTGAAATTGAAATCGACACCAATAGGGATCATCCCAGGAGTGGATGAAGATATTGTCCAGCCTTCAAACTTAAAGGGGGAAGGTTGTGTTTTAGTTTTTTTGGATTTTTTGTAGACTTGCTCGCAAACATTATTGCCGCCTATGAATAGTACGCGATCAAATGGGAAGTTTTCTTGCCCGAGCAAGTATTCGGTCCACTCTTTAAGGTCGTCGTAGTATATGTAGTTTGTTGTGTCGATGATGTCGCTAAAGCATAGAAGTACAAGCTCTAAGAATTCTCCCTTCTCAACGTAGCTTTGATGCTTGCTTGCTTTGTCTTCTATCCCCTTGAAGATCCAGTCGCGATGCATTACATTGTCAATTTTCTTTAAAGGTTTTTGAGGGGCAGTGCGAGTTGTAAGTGCCTCCTCGATTTGTGCATGAATAACTTCTCTGTCGGATTTTCGGTCGTTGTAGTATGCCAGGTACTCGCGTGGATCAGCGGTAGTGATCTCTATGCCAACTTTAGGATCTTTAAACCAGCCTCGTATAAGTTTCGGCTTGGGTTTTGAGAGGATTATTGCTTTGTCTGGTTTGTCTTTCTGGGTCTTGCAGATATCGTAGTCCCCATAAATTCCTCGCAGATTATGTTCTGCGAGTTTTAAAATTTCTTCTTCGTGTTTTTCTTTCTTTTCGTTTTTTTTGCTTGTGGAGTTCATTGCTCGAGTTGGTCCATTGTTTTGAGTTTAATACTCTTTCAGAAAAGCCCTTTCAGGTAGGGCTCTTACCCTTCTGATCCATTCCATTATCCTTTCAAACCCGTTTGGTGCTGAGCCATTTACCCCTTTATTGCTGATGCAGGTGT
Source organism: Pseudomonas palmensis (assembly GCF_049942755.1). Taxonomy (NCBI): domain Bacteria; kingdom Pseudomonadati; phylum Pseudomonadota; class Gammaproteobacteria; order Pseudomonadales; family Pseudomonadaceae; genus Pseudomonas; species Pseudomonas palmensis. Next base: position 777,031 of record NZ_CP187958.1, on the reverse strand, counting down.
TTCAAATTCTGTGTGACCTCCATAGCATCGTGGAGGACTCGTAGTATCTCAACGATTTGATCTGTCCCAGTTCGGTAGAACACGATATGTCGAGGTCTAATCACTCGGCCGTCAGTCATCTGCAGCACGTTGAATGAAAGATGCAGGCTGCGAAGGCCCGGGGAAAGCTCATCACGCATTTTACTGTCTACCGGTGTCGGCTGTTCAGCTAGGGCGAGGAACGTCTCCTGTAGCAGGTCTTGATACCGATTCCTGACGGACTGTCCGAGCCTCACCTCAGTGAAGCGAAGCGTATCGGCGATGTCGATGCATGCCTGGGGTGACATGCGGACCATGACCCTGCTCATGCTTTATCGCCCGCTAGTCTTCCAAGTTTGTCCAGGTAGGCTGCCAGATTGGTCGGATCGATTTCATCGTACTGGCCTGCTTCGACCTGCATGATGCCAACTGATGTTGCGTTGCGCAGCGCTTCGAGCCTGGCTGCCTCAGCTGCTTCATGCTCAAGCAGCATCCGAATGCCTGCACGCACGACTTCGCTGAAGTTCTGGTACCGACCAGTGCTGACTAGATCATCAATGGACTGCTCCATCGGCTTTGGAACGACGACATTATGGGTGGCCATGGATTTGGACCTGATGAGTGGTAATGGCGTTTTATGCCATACCTCTTGCGAAAGTGCCAAAGGTGTCGTATATCTGATGGCAAGGTGCTCTCACAGAGCAAGGAGATGGATCATGGCTACAGTCGTCAAACACTCGATACCCTTTCGCCTAGGACGCGCCGTGGGCCTTGTTGTGCGCTTCTGTTTTCATGATCGCAACCCTAAGGTTCGTTGGCTAAAACGAGTCGTCTTCGTTTGTCCGCTACTGTTTCTGCTCGTTAGCAATCTCGGTTGGATCTTCTCAACGATTTTGACCACAGTCTCACTAGTGGCGGGTATGTATGCGTTTTCCAAGGTCGACCCTGACAAAATAGATTTCTTTGGAGAGGATGGCGAAGACGTTCCCTATGGACGTGATGTTTTTGGGCGTCCACTTGACTCTAGAGGGAAACCTTTCTAGTAGTGTCTTTGAGAAGTGGATGCTGACTCAGTTGCGTATTCTGGATTCAGCATCCAGTAAGTTTGGTAGTGTTAGTTTTTTGACAGCGTTATTTTTTTAGCCATGTCTCCACCCGAATGCCCTGCCTTTTGAGCTCCGATAGTTCCATCGGACAACCCGCTGAGTATTGTCCCTGTTTTCATCCCTGTCCAGCCTAAGGCAGCTATCCAAAAAGTCGGCAAAATAATAAACATCGCTCCCATCACGAAGTTCAGGATTGCATCTTGAACTGTCGCATTCAGCCCCATGACCGGATCGAAAGACAAGTGTGGGGAACCCGAACCATAAAATGCATCCAGGATTGTGCTATCAATCCATCTGGCTAGTTGGAACCAGAAGTCAACAAAGATCAGTGCAAAGAAGACCACCGATATGGTCATCGCAACGTTGAGCTGGTAGGCCCCGATAATCAATACAATCGGAATGCATATAACCATGGCCATTTTCAGGAATGCCATGACCATAGGCAATGCTTGGCGGACAACATCCATACCTGGGAAGTATGCGAGGGAACCGACAGCGACACCGAGCCCTCCTGCAGTGCGTGCCATGCCGTTCCAGATCGTGCCATCAATTTGTCCTCCGTAGTCGGTGTAGACGTCGCCGTTGACCTGGCTGGATGGCGACACGAGCTGGCGAATCATCGAATCGGTTACTTCTTCGTCAGACAGCCACTTTGCCCACCCGAGGAACTGATTCAGCAGGCTTGGATCGACCTGGGCTTTCAGCCGCTCCCGTAGGCCGATGCTCCCATCGGACCACCACTGCTTGCAGGTGGGGTACCCACCACCCCCGGTCACCTGAGGCATGCCATCATCTCGTTTCGTGTCATACGGCCAGGATGTACGTGGTGTTCTGGAGTAATCCGTGTCGTAGTAACCAGCCGTATTCAGCAAGTAGTGGGACCCGATCCAGTTCAGGTCCTGCAGGGCTTTCTGGTCCTTGGCGATCGACCCAATGTCGGGCTGACGCATGAACAGGCGCGCGCGGGAAGGACCGAAGCAATCATGGGTGAAGTCTGCTACCTCCTGCGCGAGCAGGGGATTGCCGATCTTCATCGCGTCGACCTCCATGCGCATTTGCCTGAGATCCGTCCCGCAGGGGATTGCTGCAACAGCACCGCTATTCAACCCCTTGGACAGCGCGTGTACGAGCGCCCACCACACCGGCACCTTCGCGCTCTTGCCGGCCAACGAGCTGAAGGTGGTGTTCCAGCCTGTCTCCGAGGGCGCCGGCGTCAGCACCTGGCACTGCTTCCCTCGAGCCTGGTCGAACTGCAGAGTGTCAAACCCCACGGAGATGGCTGGCACAGCACACAGTGAAACGACCACATACCCGACGTACAGCTGGGTTTCGATGCGAGCCAGGGACAGCACACCCTTGTTGCCTTCGTCGGCACCTTCTCCTCGTACCTTGATCCACTCACGCGCCACGATGATGATGAAGGGCAAGGCGAACAGCCCCGTGTCGGAGATCATGTCCCAGATCCCGTTGTTGATGATCCAGCCTACCAGGGTGAGGTAGTACTCTAGGTAGTCGTTCGTATAGAGCGTCATAGCACCTCCGACCAGGTGATTGGCGCTTTCGAGATCTCGATGATCACGAACAGCAGGAGAACCAAGAACTCGATTCGCTGAGTACCCTTGGATGGTTGATCTTCCCGCGTCCCGGGCAGGCGCGCCTTGAGCTTCAACCAGGCGAAGACGATGCTGCCGTAGAGGGCAAGTCGCCATAGCAACAGTGGTAAGTAATTGCCCTCACGCCACTTCAACCAGGTGTCGAACACCTCCAGATGATTGACCGCGATGATGCCGAGAAACACGCTCAGCAGCAGCATCACCACGCTCAATAACACGCCTCCCAACAAGACTTTGAGGGGGTGGGTTTTTTTCTCGACATCGTCGGACATAGTCACTCCTTGCCGGCAGGCTTCTGCAACTGAAGCAGGCGATCCTGGTCAGGTGCCGCTTCGTAAATCGAGCGGGAGTTTTCAGCACGCGACTTGCTGCGCTCGATGATCTTCATCGGGGAGTTATTGGCGAGCTGCTGCCGCATATCGAGCTCGGTCTTGAGGTTGGTGATGAGTTGCTGAAGCGTGTCGACCTGGCCGAGTGTGGCCTCTACGGCCAGCTTGTTCGCACTCACGTTGGGTTCCTTGCTGCCTGTAATCAGCATGCGCTGCAGCAGCAGGCCTTTCTCCAGGACATCAGCCAGGGCGACCTCGGATGCAAGGCGGGAGGCCAACACTGCCTGATCCCTCTCGTCACGAAGGGCTGTAACCACGCCCCGGGTGATGGGGAGCGAGTCGCTGCTTGCCTGACGCAGCTTCTCGGAGGTGATCTGTGTCCCGGGCTTCAAGAGCTCCTGCAGGGCCGCGAGCTTCTTGTCGTAAGTTTCCTGGATCAGCGGCGTCAAGCCCACACCCGGAGTCGAGGTGGTGGTGCAGCCTTCGCAGGTCTGCAGCTGCTGCTCCCCCAGGACCCGGTTTGCGAACTGGGCGGCTTCAGCCGGAGACTCCCAACTGCCGCATACCAGTCCATTGGAGCAACTGGACTGCGGGATGCTCGAGGTCTCCTGAGCTGCGCGGTTGTTGAGGAGGTTGTAGCCTGCTTTGGCGACGTCCCCAACCACCTTGATGGGCTGCTGCCCATTGCCACCGGCCTGTTTCCCGCCGACCCAGGTCACGCCATTCGATCCTGGTGCTTCCTCGACCTTGTCCACCACCGCCACCGCATCATTGCTTGACGCTAGGGCTTGCCCCATCTTCTGGCCTTCAGCAACCTTGCCCCACCCCATCTGGCCACCCGCAATGTCGGCCATCCGTTCGGCCATCGCCCTGCAGGTTCCCTTCGAACGGTCGTAGTCGAGGCGTGCCTGAAGAATCCCATTAGTCAGCAGGTTGTAGAGGGCGGGGTTTGCCCGCTGCAGGATCAACGCCGGCAGTGACGTGACTGCGCCGGTCGCGTTCTGGATGACGCTGCCCATGATCTGTTGGAAACCCTGCGTTGCGCCGTTCAGCTGGTTCTGCAGCGTGTTGCTGAGGTCCATGTTTCCGCAGACCAGGTTGTTCTGCCAGCCGGCACCGACGGTGATGCTCTCCATCTGGCCAGCGCTGCCCATCTGGACAGCACTGCCACCACCGATGCTGTAGAGCACGTCGTCTCCGATCACGCTGCCCTGGGATTCGACCTTGATCGGGTCGGCGGCCTCGGCCATGCACCAGGTGCTGGTCATGCCAGCTGCGAGAATGATCGCGATGGATAATTTATTCATTGAGCTCTCCAGTCATATCTCATTGGAAGTCAGTGCTTCCCAGGAAGGTTTGGCCCTTGCGCTGGCAGCATGAGTAGGGCCGCCACAGGGCCCACGCATAGGCTTCGTCGACAGCGTCGGCATTAGGGCCGGGGGAGGGGAATACGGCGCAGGTGGGGCTCATGGTTGGCGTGAGTTGCTGCCACTTTCCTGTGCTGGCATCGCCTTCTTTCAGTTCGCCGGCAGGCCAGTAGCCTGGCTCTGCAAGACCGCGCATTGGCAGGTACACGTGGGGTTGACCGACACGGGTGGTGACGTCGCCGGCGCGCTGGGCGATGACAGCACCGGCTTTAAAATCGTCGACCTGGTGGATAAAGCCGCTGCGTGGGTAAACGCTTCCCCACATGTCTGCCGATAGAAGGCCGCCGACTTCACGCATGCCCGGAATCAGGGCCTCCGGGTAAACGGACTCGGGTACTCCGTACCGCCATGCAAGGGTGTCCAGCGTGCTGAGCATGTATGGAACGTAGGGCGTGGTCGCGCCGTGGCAGGAATAGCCAAAGGAACTGGCGAACCGGCTGAACACCGCAGCTCCAGGATGGCCAATAACGTCTGCCTCCTTGAACTTGGCGATGTTGTTCTCGGCGTTGTGGTTGGTTGTTCCATCATTACCGGCTTGCGCTGCCGCATTCGGCGCCCCCATGGGGCTCACCTCTGTCCAAGGGTTTTCCCCGGTATTGGCGTAGGCAGATACCACCGCGTCCGGGATGTAGTGCCGGACTTTGGTGGAGGTTTTGACCGTGCAGCCAACAGGGGTGCAGAGCAGCCAGTAGCAGATGCCGACCACTTTGTACTCAAGGCAGGTAGGCGAACTGGTGGAGGCGATAATCGCCGCCGAACTGATGGCCGCTGATGCTGAGAACGGGAGTGATGCTGTAAGAAGACCGGTCAGGGTGAGTCTGGAGATTCGTCCCATCATTGCCCCCTTGCACGGTTGATGGTCTGCATGGCTGCTGCCACGTCGGGTTGGCCGTACACCACATACCGGCGATCGACGACCACCGCCGGCACCTTCGAAACACCGACACTCCAGGCATCGGCATTTCCCTGCTGGGCGGTGGCCAGTTGTTGCATCAGTGCGGCACCTGCCGGAGTGCTCATCAGCCGTCGCGCGGCGAGAGCGGCCTGGTGAGGGTTAGGTGGCAGCTCTCGGGACAACTGCTCTTCGATGCGCTGTTGGTCATCGAGCTTGATGACACGCACATCTGCTGGTACGGAGGTCAGTGGGTGCGCTGAGTCTGTTATGGCCCAGATCTCGGCATGGGCGGTGCCGGTGGCCAACGCGACAACGAGCAACGGGACTGCTCGCCATGAGGGCGGGGGGGGATTGAACATGGGACTGCACCTGAATTGGGGACCGATACAGGAAAACGGATCGGCCCACCAGGCGCAGTAGGAAATAGATATCCGAGGGTGCTTGGATTTATCGGGGAGTTAGGTCGGGTGGAACAGACGGAGCGCTTTTGCCGTGGCAGGGTTGTGGATATGGCTCATACTGCCTGGATTGTCACTTACCCTGGGACGGGACATGCGCAACAGAGGTCAAATTTTCTGGGAGTGGGCAGATCCAGATCTGCACTTCAGAAACTTCGATGAGAGGATGGCGGATGGCTCCCTCATTAACATCCAGGTACGGGTCTCAAAGGCGAACCAGACTCAGCTGTTTCTCGGGATTTATGCCCAGGATGGTGAGTTGCTGCTCGAGGAGGGCTATTTGGACTGCAAAGATCAGACGATGACTACGGCAATGTCATGGGCGCTTCAGCGCGCTTGTTCCTGGATGACAACGGGCAAGCTGTCCGACCGATAGACGGTTGGTGTCAGTTCAATGCATACCCACCAACCCAGAAGTAGCGACCATTCTCGGCATAGATGAACCATCCGTTGAAGAGTTTCGCCAGGAAACCCATCGGCTGAAGGATGGCGCGTGGCTAGTCCAGTTTGCCTACTGGATGCCCCAGGAGTTGCGACAAGGCCTCACCGGGAGTTTCACCCTGACCGTCACACCTCCTCGAGGTCCTCTTGATCGCCGAGAGCTTGAGTGAGTTGTTGTCGATCGCTCGGTGAGGACCTGTCGCGCTGCAGGTTTAGCTCGAGCACTGTCCCCGGCGCCGGCGCATACCAGTCGACGATCACGAAGCGTCCTTTGCCTGTAGCAGCGTCGTACTCCATGAGTACGCAGTCGTCATTCCACTCCTGGAGAGCCCAGCTTAGCTCCGAGTGTGAGGGTGACTCTTCCCCAGCCCCAGCCGGCTCAAGCTGAAACCATCCATGGCCAGAGCCTGCGCTGGGAAAGAACCTGCTTGGCAGGTTGCTTTCTTCTTCATTGTTGTCGTTGCGCAATACCGTGAGTTTGAACATTACCTGGACTAGTCCTTGCGCAGTGGGGCCTGGGCGGCGAGAGCATCGATGACCGACAACAGCGCGGCGCTGTCCACAGGGCCCTCCAGACGCATGCTGTGCCCCGTCAAACTGTCGGTGACCTCGATCGTAGGGGTAGCGGCAATGCCGCGGCTCTTGGCCACAGCAATCTGTCCCTCAACAACTCCACGGATGTCCATGTTTGCTCTAGAGCAACTGGAAAGAGCCTCGGTGGACACACCGGGCACCTCCAGCTCCCCTGCGAGTCCTTGTCCATTACCCCGTGTGCGCAGCAGAACCAGCTCGATCGCCTGCCAGAATACCGCCGCCCCCCCTAAGTACCCTGCGCATTGAACGAGTCGCGCCTCCGATTGTGCGGCAACTCCATGGATATCGAGGGGGAAATGGTGCCACGCGAGCTTCACGTTCTCTTGCCCGCTCACCCAGTGCTTCAGTTGCGGGGTGTATGCCCTGCAATAAGGGCATTCGAGGTCTGCATACTCAGTGATTACCCACCTGGCATTCGTGGGACCGAAGTACCAGGTCTCATCGGGGCTTCTGGTATTCGAACTCGTCGCGAGCTGCCAGCAGGCACCTACGCCTGCGATCACCACGACAATAAACAAGATGAGGTTGAGCCTAAGCTTAGGCATGCTTCCCCCCTAACTCACCAGGATTGGCTCCAGGCCGGCCGAGATTCTGCAACGCAACTTGGAGATCCTGGATTGCCCCCTCCGGTTGAGGATGCTGCTTCAGCCACTCATCCAACACGGACTGAACCAGGGGAATGATGTCGCGACGATCGAGGGCGTTATTTTTGATCTGTTGCAGCTCGTCAATGAGCACTGGTGCGCAAACCGACAGCGACTGGAGTGTGTCGTGCCCGGGGTCTTTGAGCAGCTGGGTCAGGTTATCAATGATGTTCTGGGTCAGGGTATTCATGACTCTCATGCCACGCGCTCCACGGCCTTCTTTTGTTCGGGAAAGGTGATGGGGAAGGGGGTGATACCGCGTTTACGGTCCAGGTCTGCGGCCACCTGCAGCGCGGCATGTAATTCATCGCAGCCGAGCGCTTGCATGGCTTCATAACGTTGCCGCTTTTCTTCTGGCTCGGTCATGGCCAAGGCGAGGCATAAGCTGGGCGGCACTACCCGGAACAGCATCTCGATCCGCTTGGCCAGGACGATGCCCTCGGTGAACTTGCCGTTCTCCTTCCTTGCCGAGAGCATCATCGTCTTCTGGGCCGGCGTGAGCTCACGGAAGCGCGCGATCTTCTCCACCTCGTCGGGCGGCATGTTCAAGCAGATCCACCACTCGATCATGTTGAGCAGCGCGGATGCTTCTGGGGGGATGTCGTCGACGTTCTGGGTTGCCATCCAGTACCAGGCACCCAATTTTCGCCACATCTTGGTGATCTTCACCGAGTACGGGGAGAGCAATGGAACTTTCAATGGGATGTGGCCTTCGTCGGTGAAGGCAATAAGTGGTCGACCTTTGAACTGGTCCCGCTCCGCAATGTTGTTGATGGTGTTCAGCAGTGAGATGTAGGCGATGGCCATCTGGGCCTGATAACCCTCACGCGCGTAGGTAGCCAGGTCAACGATCGTGATGTCAGCTTCCGGCCAGGCGGTACCAGGACGGTTGAACATCTCGGCTTCTGTACCCATGGTGAACATCCCCATGGCCTCGGCCATCTCCATGAATCGGTTGCGCCGGCTTTCAGGGAGTTTGTCGTCGCTGGCCATCGCTTGCAGCGCTGCGCTGATGTCTTCAGTGAGCACTGGACGGCTCTCGCTGACACACAGTTCAGCCGCGTTGAGGATGCACTGGCGGATGGCGCTGCGGTCAGCCCGAGTGAGGCGAGCATCTTCCTTGGACTCGCCGCCTGTGATCATCAATCGGGCAGTGATCTCCAGCTCGCCCAAGATATCCCGCTGCTCGTCCTCCATCCCCGCCAGGGCATCGGCCAAGTGTTGGTCCGAAGCATCCACGTCCGCCGCATTCAGAACCTTGACCTGGTCCTTGTTTTTGACGAGTTGCACCGCGTCGACGAACGGGGCGAGGCTAACGCCGCTGCCGGGCGCGAGCCGCACTCGGTTTACGGTCAGGCCGAGCCGCTTGGCGAAATCACCTAGCAGACCGAAGCTGTTGCCAGCCTCGATGATGAAGAACCTTGGGCGATAAAGTGCAATGGCTTGCATGATCAGGTAGTTGGCTGTCGCAGACTTACCCGCACCGGTCGGCCCAAACAAGAACAAGTGGGCGTTCATCTGGCGATCAAGCTTGTTCAATGGGTCGAAGGTCAGCGTTGCCCCACCCCTGTTGGATAGCGTGAAGCCGGGGTTACCTGTTCCAGTGGAGCGCCCCCATACTGGGGCCAGGTTCGCGATGTGCTGGGTAAACATCAGCTGGGTGTACCAATCCAAGGCACGGTTTTCATTCGGATCGAAATTGCACGGTAACCACCGCAGGTAGCTGTTCAGAGGAGCTACCTCGTCCTGTGGCTGGACCGGCTGCATGCCGGCGCCGAGGAGGACGTTGCACAAGCTGGTCGTGCGCTCCTCGAGCACAGTTTTATTCTGACCTCGGAGGAAGAAAGCAACACTGCCCCTGTAGAGCTTGTGCTTGCGGCCGAGGATGGAGCGTGCCGTTTGAACGTCATCCCGGGTGTGGCTGGACGCCTGGGTGTCGCCGATGGCCTTCCTGGAGAGTTGTTCAAGATGCCCTTCCAGCAGATCCTGTGGCGTCGGGACCATGGTGATGCACAGCACGGTATCCTCAGGCAGACGGTCGAATAGCGAGTTCAAGGAATCTGCCTGCTTGGTCTCACCGGTCAGGTGCCCGGTGAGGGGAGCATTTTTCAGGCGATCGAGTATCACAACTCGGTGCGGCATGCCGTCGAACGACCAAAGGCCGCTGTCGACATCCGAACGCGGCTCTCGGTAGAACAAGTTCTCCGAAAAGTCGGTACCGCTTGCCACTGGAAGCTCACCCTCATCGAGCTCGCGGGGTGGTTGGCAAACTGTGTCGTAAAATCGACGGATATCGCGATCAGTCGAGCCCAGGTGATCAGGGTGTGGGTTGAACCAGCCCACGAGCCAGCGCTTGATTGCGTGGCCATCCATACGTTTGGTTGTAACGCCGGCGTTGGCCAAGGATCCTTTAAGACGATCGCAGATTGACTTGAGGTAGGCGGCTGGATCCTGTCCGCGAACCACGAGGTCCTGTTTCTTTACCCGGCGGTACACCACCAGGCGGACTTTCCGGGTCTGTCCACGCCACGGGAGATTGCTGACTGCGGTGTCGACGAACAACCCACCCGGCTTGGAGATGGATTCGAGGTGGTGGCGGAACAGCGCGAGGTACAACTTAGTGAAATCCGTGTTCTCAGCCCGCGGCTGGACGTAGGCCTTGAGTCTTTGCAGGTAGTCACCCCAGTCTGTTTCGTCCTGGGCGTAGAGCTGGACTACCCAGTGGGAGCTTTCCAGCTCGTCGAAGCTGTCCTGCAGGACACCCTGCAACGCATCTCGGGCTTGTTGAAGCCAACTGTCGGATCGCCCCTCGGTGCCGATCGGGACAAGCTCGAAGAACGCGGCCCTGGAGATGCCATCCTCGAGGAGCATGGCTTCCTCCTCGGGCAGGTATTCTGCCCATGGCAGCATGTCTACGAACGACGGGTTGACCTCGTACATCCTCGACACGTCCGCTTTTGTCGCCGGGCGACGTTTGGGGTTCTGCCAGTCTATGGGGGACGGGATGCCCATGGACTCCAGGCGGGTGATGTACCGGTCAGTCGCAGCCTGGCGGTCCTCTTCGCTGAAGGTCGTACTGGCCGTTGCGGGAAAGTCATCGACTGACTCGTGCCCGGCAGTTGTCTGGCCAAGCACGGGCTCGATCGGCGTTACAGGGGCTTTGCCCAGCCATTTGCGGATCATCTGCATCAGTACTCCTCCGTCCGCTCGCCTGGCATGGCGTACTGCACCCGTTGATACATTGGGAACACCGTGGTGTAGCCCGGGACCGGTACCGGGTCCGTTCCAGCCAGGTGCGGGAACACGTACATCACCAGGTCAGGATTCGGCAGGCGCTTGAACTGGCTGTAAATCTCGTTCTGGGGCGTGCGAGTGAAGGCGTCAGCACCTGCCTGTTGGCGAACCACCTGCGCCTCATCGAGCGGCCGACGAAGCTCTTGGCGAGCATCCAGCAGCATTCTGCTGTTGGAGCTGCCAGAGCTCCCGCCAGACGTGCCGTGTTGCCAGACGTCCATCATGTTGGCTTCCCCGTGGGGCAGCAGTTCGTCTTTGTCAGTCGTGCATCCGCCGAGAATGAGGGCGAGCACGAGCCAGGCCCCGGCCTGCAGGTGGGGCTTAGTCCAGGTTTGCGGATACATGGTTGGCTCCGGCGTTGTAATCGACCTTGCGGCCTTTGATCTCGTAGTCGATGGCGAGCTGCTGGTCCAGATGCACGGCGACCTTTGCCCCGGGCTGGACGTACACGGCGGCGAATGCTTCGCCGTAGAGTTTGTTCATCCAGGAGCGGATGTCGCTGACCCCGCCGGTGAGGATGGCGCCCATGGCGGAGTTCCCCGAGGAGCCCGTGGTCCCGAAGGATGTTCCGCCACTGCTGAAGGTCGTCGAGCTATTTTGCTCATCAGCCTTCAACAGTTTGGCGATGCCGGCGCCTGCGGCCGTCACCAGGGATTGGTTGGTCAAGTACTCCTTGGCGTTGGATCGGCGCTCGCCGGAGATGCAAGGGATTCCGTAGGAGTCGCTGATCCAGCCGAGTCCGCCCTGGATCGCAGGTTGCCCGTTCCCGTTACTGCTGTTCTGGTTGTTGTTCTGGCTGCCGTTGGCCTCCTCTGCTGGGGCAGGGAACGAACGGACCGTGCCGTCGGCGAACACGAAGGTCAGGCTCCGGACTTGCCCGCGCACGCAAGACAACGTCCAGTCGCCCGAGGCGGTACCGCTGGCGACTGCGCCGACGACGTCAGGAAGCTCGATGCCGTTTGCGGTTAGGTTGTCCGGGCCGATCAAGACCTTGAAGGGGAAGGGATCATTGACCGTCCCATCGATCGGTACGCGACCAATGAGCGCCGACATGGCCACCGACCCCATCAAGGTCGAGTTCTGAGGCAAGGTATAGGCTTTGCGCACTTGCTTGCGGGTATCCTGGGGAGATATCTCCGAACCGACGTTTTGCGCCGTCGCGCTGAGAACGCTCTGACCTTTGTCCAGGGTGTTGCCAAAGCTGGTGGGAAAATTGAAACCGCTAGCCGCCTGGGCGGAGCCGGGCTGAAGTGGTTTACCGCTAGCGTCCACGGCAGTGGCGTCGGTCGGCTCCACCCACACGAGGCCATTGGACTTCGCACCCTTGTCGAAACCTGCGCCGTCACCAGGTTGCACGCCAAGTCCGATAGGCAGGTCTTGCCCAGCGGCATTGGGGTTCTGCGACAGGTTATCCAACTGACGCTGGAGCTGGTCCAGTAGGCCCAGGCTCTGGTTCTTAACCTGCTCCTGCAGCTCGCCCTTCGCATCATTCAGCTTGCTGTCAACATTCTGATCTATGTTCGAGAGCCGGAGCTGGAGCGCTGCGTTCTGGTCCTTGAGTTCTTTGTTGTCAGTCAGCACCTTCGCGATTTGGTCTTTCACCTCCCGACTTTCAGCGACCACTGTGCGCAGGGTGTCGGCCGGGGTATCACCGTCCACCCCTAGCTTGCGTGCGGTGTCGCCGCCGATGATGATCGGCTCATCTTCAGGAGCCTTCACCTCTTCTTTTTTACTCCCGCCCTTGAACAGGATGATGAGCACAACGATCAGCACCGGAATGAGCAGGTACTTGAGGAGTGGATTACTTTTCAGACTGCCCACGGCGCCCTCCTGCTTTCGGATCAATTTGGCTGAACGAGGACGGCAGCAGAGCCTCTTTCAGCCCTTTGCCTTGGGTGACCAGGTAAAGCGTGGTGGTATCGCTGGCGTTTCCGCGAGCCCCAAGGTACGGGTGCTGGAATGTCGCTGTGGTGAAGTTACCCATCAGCTCTGTGGCATTCATCGTCAGCTGCTGGGCGCTCAGATTCCTCAGCTTTACTGCAGTGACGTAACTGTTGTCGAGGCGCCAAGCCCCCAGGATTGATGCCTCCACCGGCAACACCGGCAACAAAGTGCTCAGATCCAGGGCCCGGTCAACACGCACCTGGCTGATGCCGGCGACAGGCTCAACGGTCCGAAGTGGGGCGTACAGCATTTGTGCCGCATAGCGGGTCAGGGCCACCGGCGCTGGAGTCTCATGGCGGGGGGCCGGCGGAACATCCTCCTCCTCCTCCTCCGACGTCGCGGATCGCTTCGTCGAAGTTCGTGCGGAGGTGATATCGCCGTAGTAGGTGGAAGGGGCCGCACCGGCGACGATCTTGGCAGGCTCGAGCTTGGCTTGGCCCTCTGCCGCCGGTGTCGCGGCAATATCCACCAGCATGATCTCGCCGGTGGCCACGTTCTGCAGCTGGAGCCGGGTCGGTGGAATTTCGTGGCTGGCCAAGAGGTAGACCGCGCCACCGGTGCTCTGGACGCGCAGCATGCCGACAAGCTGGGGAGGCATCCCTACGCGCACGTTTTGGTCGACGAACACAATGCGCTCTTGCCCTACAATCAGCGGGATTGCCATGGGGATACGGTCCCACTGCAGTAGCTCTACCGCTTTCACATCGGCAACTGCGAAGAGGCCCAGAGCAAGAAGCCAGGCGCGCAGATTCATGGCTTCACCCCGGTGGCTTGCAGATCGACCTCGATGCGTTGTGGGTTGGATGCGTAGCAGTTCCACATCAACCCGAATGGATTTTTCTCTGGGTTGACGTCGGCACGGACAATGGACAATGGGTAGCGGGTCATGGCGCGCTTGACCCGCTCCCCGTTCACCGACTCGTCAGCGAGCAGATCCAGGTTGACTGTCCAATCGTTGATCCCGATTTCTTCTACGCGCAGCACGCCAGGGTCGGTCAGCCCGTGACCCGGGATTTCAGAGACGTTCCGCTCACGGCGACGCAGCTCACCGGCGTTACGGCGCATCTCGTAGTCTTTCTTCAAGTATTCCTTGCAACCAGGGGTAACGTAGGAGGCCAGGCGTTCGATGTTGTCCTGGTAGTCGTCGTCCCCATTCTTCTCCCAGCGCTGCATCTGCTGGAAGATATAGAACCCGAAGGCGTACACGTTCTCTGGCGGCACTTCCCACCATTTGCGAGTGCTGCCGGAGCGGAGGTCCGGCGGCACATGCACGGTCAGGTCTTCGGGGGCTTTGTGCCAGCCGTAGAACGCAAAAAGACTGACTGCGCCCAGCACAATGACCGCGATTCGCAAGCTAAGGATGTGTGCCTGCTGAGCATCCACTCGTTTTCGAAAACTCATGAAGATCCCTACTTTCCTGTACGACGGCATGTCCACGCACCCTTCCGGGTGACCAACTGGGGGCCACCGAGGAAGGGGAGGTGTTGAGCCTTATAGAACTGGAGCTGGCGGTAAAACCATGTGTCCGGCCGGCCGCGCTTCATCTTCCGGAGGATTCGGCTTGCCACGGTCAAGCCCAGAGCTCCACCTACAAGAGCGCAAGCGATGAAAAGAGCTGGGTTGCCGAACAAGAACGACACAGGGATGCCCAGAATCACTCCGACCCCCCCACAAACACCGACCGTTCCCCACATTTCATCAGCAGTGAGGCCACCCATGACGATGGGCTGCCTATTCAGGTTGTGGGGGAGGAAGTCGAGCGTTCCATCCTTCAGGTAAGTGGTCTCAGCCATGTCGCATCACCAGTTAGAGGACGCCGGTAGCTTTGGTGACCATGAAGATGCCAACGCCGATCAGACAGATCCCGACAACGGCGGTGAGCCCCAGGTCTCGCCACTTTTTCTTGCCCTCATGGATATCGTGGTAAACGCCGTAGGCATGGGAGGCGACCCCCACCATCATGCCTCCGAGCAGAAACAGCCCGATAAGCATGAAACCGTCGTAACCGTAGTTCTGGATGGTTTGCAGCCAGCTCGTTCCCTCGCCGCGTGTGGGGGCTTGTGCTCCTGGCAAGGCGGCAGCGGCAATGACTGGGTGCAGACCCATGATCATTGCGGCGGCGCCGGTAAGTGACTTGGTGATGGTGCGGATAGACATCGGTTAGCTCCTTGGCTAGCTGAGAACGAGTGTGGAGAGGATCAGCAGGAGGACGATGACCTTGACGGTCGACGCGGCTGCAATGTTTCTGTCGATGTTCTGGGTCGCCCAGCCCCGGTAGATGCTGTACAGCGCCCAGGCACCCCAAAGGGTCGACAGTGCGATGACGGTGCCTACGAACAGCACGGTGCTGGCCTGCGGGGTGATGCCGCTGGCAGCGTTGAAAGCTGCGACTTGAGTGCCGCTCATGCTCATGGCATCCGCCCGCCGGTGAGGGTGTATTTTCCCGCCAGCTCTGCCGGATCCCGTGGCTGTGCGCGACTTGGGGTCAGGTACTCTTGCAGGCCCTGGCGAACGCGCTGGATATCGCCGGCCAGACGTTCATAGTCGAAGTAGTAGCGCTGGCCAGGTTCGCTGGCGATCGTGGCGCTGCGGCGAGCTGAGTCCTCCAGCGCGTTCAGCTGGCGGATCATCACCTCGATGTTGGCCTGTTCTGATGCACCGGCCGCCTGAGCGCTGGGTATTAGTGAAAAGCCGCCGCTGACGCTGATCAGCGCGCCAAGCAGGATTCGGCGAGGAGATACAAGGTGGAGGGATGGCTTGTTCACGGCTGGGCTCTGGGACGACTGACTGTGGATGTCAGAATGCCGAGACCAGGTGGGGGGGCGCCTCAAGAAATACTTATCTGGGGGCCGTAGAATTTTTTCTCGAGGCCAATCAGGGTTTGAAACCGTACAATTAACCTGTCTCGATAAGGCAGTTGATCAGCCCAGTTCGGCCTGAGCCCACTGCATCGATTACGATGAGCCGGAGTCAAGCCAGGGAGTTGGTGTACTGGAATACTGATCTGTGGGGAGTCCTATGCCGCAGCAAAAAACTTGTTCGCCGGCGTTTGATACTTGGGTCTCGGACTTTCTCGGTGTGCATTTCCGAGATGAGGGTTGCTACGATAAAGCGGTCCTGGCCGCTGAGCTGTTGCAGCACAGTCGGGCAGTTAGCTCGTCGGAGTTGATCGAGATGGTCAGAAGAGCCAATGCCATGTTGGCCCTTCTCCCTGGTTACGATCATGAAGGCTAGGCAACGGATGGGTCAGGCTGGTAACTCGCTGTTCCCGGCCTCGCGCTTGAAAAAGAGCAGATATCCGATCGGCATGGGAAATCCGTAGGACCAGGCCTGGGCATTTTGATTGCCCACCTTGATCTCCCCTCGGCACACTGGCTGCGTGCTGACGAGTTCCCAGCCATCGGCGCCGAGCTCGAGCATCTTCGTCTGCAGCGGCTCGTCTTCGGACAAGAGAGACACAACATCGGGTTCCAACGTCTGCTCCGTGCTCTTGAAGATCCATGCGCCGCTAGTCGTGTTCTTGAATGGGATAGCGACAAACTCAGCGCGGTGTTCGAATTTCTTGCTCATGGTTCCTCCTTTACTTAATCAGCCGCGCGCTTGACGTGCCCCGGGGGCGAGCGCGTCGACGTAGCGTTCCATAATGGACAGCACCAGACTGTTGATCGCCAAGATCTTCATCGCTCGGGTGACGGCCACATACAGAAGGTTCAGCTCATCATCTCGTCGGCCTGGATCGATATCCGGTGAGAGCGGGTCTGACGTGAAGTCGTCGAAGAGCCCGACAAAATCCCACTCCAGGCCTTTCGACTTGTGGGCAGAGGTCAACGTAATAGTTGCGTCAAGCTCCTTATCCACCGTGCATGAGCGTAGAGCCAAGATTCGCTGGGGCAGATCCGGATACATGTTGATGATCTTGATCGAGCGGATCATCTCGCTGTCCTGGCTCACCTCGGCGATTTCTACGTACTGGGCATAGTCCCGGTAGTCACGGAGCAGTTTTTTGTTCTGGACCAGGTCGCGCTGCTGTCGACTGAAATAGAACAGGTCCTCGAGGTCGCGCACTGAGTAGCTGTCGATGCCGCCAACCCAGTAGATCTTGGGCTTCTCGGTGACCAGGCACAGAGCGTTTTCAATCACCCCAATGACGGTTCGATGAATGTACGTCCTGTGCGGCAGTCCAGCCGGCAGCGCTTTCTTCACTAACGTCTTCTCGCCCAGTCCCTGCAGCTTCCTGGTTTCTCCCTTGTAGGACAGGATGATGTTGGCGACATGGGCGACTGCCGGCCCAAACCTGAAGCTCTGGGTCAGGTAGTGCTTCTCAGCCCCGGCCATCCAGCTGGCGTTGAGAGCATCTTCCGCGCCTCGAAAGCGATAGATCTGCTGATGACGATCACCCACTGCCACCTTGCGAATGCTCTGTATGCGCACGATGTCTGCGATCACAGGGTTTACGTCCTGCCCCTCATCGAGCAGAACACAGTCGAAGCGCTGGCTCAGATCGGGTTTGCTCAGCTGGTACAGCTTCAGGTAACCGTCATGCGTGATCTGCACCGCTGTGTCCTGCAGGTCAGTCATTCGCTTCCAGATGCCCATCGCTGCTACGAGCGCTTGCTTCAGGTAGCGCTCCTGGGCGGAGGTAAGCATCGGCCGGTCACGGAGCCGCGGAAAGTGGCAGCGTTCGATAAGATCGTCGGCGCTGGCCATGTAGTTGTTGAGGGTGGTCAGCACGTCTCTGACCAACTCCCAGTCCTGCGTATCGATCGCACGGGCGATGTCGGTCAGCCGCAAGTTGTTGGTCTGCTTATGGCTGAACTGTGTGCCATAGACGGCGTATGCCAGGCCGTGTGCGGTTTTGTTCACCACGTTGCGCGGGAAGCGTCCCCGTGCGGCGATCTCCACTGACTTGTTGTAGCAGAGATAGAGAATCCGCAGTCGGGAGTGATGTTGAGCGTATCCCACCAGCGTGGTGGTCTTTCCACTGCCGGCGCCGGCCTGGATGAGGAGTTTCGGAGCCTCCGACTGGATGATCGGCGACTGTTCGTGGGTCCATTGCATCGTGCTCTTCCTCACAAATACTTCTTGAAGCTCGCGGCCGTGATGCTCACGGACACACCGAGCAGGGCGGCGCAGGGGAGCAGCACCAGCATGGGACTGATGCTGATCGGGAGTGCCAAGTAGAAGGTCCAGGGGAAAATAGCCAACGGCATGATCGTTGCGCGGGCCTTGTGATAGAGGTAGCTGGATTCGCGACCTGCGCCGAATTTGCGCAAATCTCGGCGCACTAGGCCGTCGACCAGGCCCGTCAGTGCCGCCATGGCGAACAGCGGTATGGTCATCAGCAATACAACCAAACGGACGCAAAACACCAGAACGGTGAAGAGAGCCGCCAGCACATAGTTCTGGACCGTTGTGACGCTTTGCGCGGCCCAGTAGCGCATGTCCATCTCGTTGCGGGGCCCGGCGTGGGCGATCGACTCCATCCCCTGGACCCAGCTGAGCATCCCGGTCTTCACGATCAGCCAGTCATAAGCTTCGGTGACCAGCCATGTCGCAGTGCGTCCCGGCTCTTGGACGATGGCACTGTGGACCAAGCCTTTGGATAACCAGCTGACCTCGCTGACCAGCATTTGCTGACCGTGTCGCCATCCGGCTTCTGGCCAGAAGAAGTACAGGCATACCCAGTCGACCAAGATGGCGACGAGCAGCGAGCCGAACATCACTCCGAGAAAGTTGAACGGGAACCAGAAGATCTTGCTGAACAGCGATTCCTGTCGCTCCTGCTGCTGTTCGGCCTTCTTTGAAACGTCGTCTGCCATGGCCTACACCTCAAGCTGCGTCATCGGTGGCCACCTGACGGAAATCTTCAACCAGGTCTTCGGGTAACGCAGATTTCAGTTCCTGATAGCCCGGGGCTTCCCACCAGTCGCTTGAGGACGCCGCCGAACGTCGCATGCCTGCGGCCAGGTCCTGCAGATTGCCGGGCATGACCTCGTCGGGGTCGTTCGCGGGAAGCGGCATGCGGACCTTCCAGAGGTTCCCACCCTCAATGAGCGCGAAGGCCTGCCCCTTGGGCAGCCCGACCACGTGGGCGGGCTCAATCATCGGCACGCTCGCCAGTTGCACCTGGTCATGTGAGCTCGAGGTGAATGCTGTTTTCCCGTTGACCGAGTCGTTCGCACTGCTCGCCGGGGTGCTGTTATAGATCTGCACCTTGGGCAGCTGGTTGGTCAGCAGCTCGGCAGTCGCAGTTTCACGGACGCGCAGCATGAACAGGTTGTTGAAGTTACCGATCACCTGGCCGGCCTTGGCTTTCGAGCCAATCTTCGCCTCGATGTCGCTCATGGTCTGGGTGTAGGCGGTGACCTGCATGCCCGCGCCGCCGGCTTTGTTCACCATGGGGATGAACTCGTCCCCGATCAGTTCGTTGAACTCGTCAGCGTGGAGGTTGATGCGAACCTTGCCACCGGCCATATGGCCGGGCAGACCATCATCGATGCCATGCTTGTAAATGTGACCGGCGACGGAGACCAGGTCGCTGAACATCGAGTTGCCCACCGCCGCAGCGACCTCAGTGTCGGACAGCGCATCGAGGCCGATGTATACGACCGCGCGCTTCCGAATCACTTGCATCCAGTCGAAAATCGGTCGCTGGTCAGCGAGATCCAGGTAGTCGGGCGCGAGTAGCTCAGCGATACGACCAGTGGTGAGTTTCTCCAGAAGCGGCAGCAGGGACGCGACGATCTTGTCGAAGTAGGTCTTGTCGTAGCGCACGGCACTGCGCAGGCCATCCATGACAGAGTCGTTGATGCGTTTCTGGGTCAAGTACATGTCGATGGCCACGACGCGCAGCGGACGGTCCTTCATGGCGAATGACAGGTTCTTCCGATCGATCTTGCCTTCAACTTCAACGATGGCTTGCCAGGCCTTCGGATCATGTTCTGCGAAGTACTTCTGGGCGTACTCGATGAATAGCTCGTCGATGTTGATGACGTGCCGGCGGATCTGTTCGTAGTCAGGGCGGCGGCCCAGGGCGACCAACGACTGCGCGATGATGTTGACGAATCGCCAGGCGAACTCCCGGAACGCAGCAGAGTTGCCCTCGCCGGAGAGCTGGCCAGCGATACGGGTGGCGACCTCGCTGATCCGACCAAAGCGGCCGATGGCGTTATAGCGCGCGGAAATGTCCGGCCAGCCCAGGTGAAACACATAAAACTCGTCGAGGCGTCCGGCGCGCTTGCACTCGATGTACATGCGCTTGAGCAAATCCGCATCACCTTTCGGATCGAAGACGATCACAACCTCGTGGTCGGCCTGTGCCTCTGCACGCCGGCGCCGGCTCCAGCGATGGGAGGTTTGGCTCCGGCGCCCCATACGGACTCGCGGCCCGCGTCGATGCGTTCGGCGAATGTCCTGCGTGATGAAGACCTCAGCCAGACGAGTCTTGCCTACCCGTGTGGTTCCCAGCACCAATGTATGGCCCACGCGCTCACCGAGAGGCAGGCTAACGTTCTGCTCATCAGGCTCGATTCCATGCAGTCTGGGCAGGCCACCCACGGGTGGCAGCGGCCTGGCGGGGTTCCAGTTGGAGTCCCAGCCAGTGACCTTGGTGATTAGCTTCAGTGGAAAGGGGGCGAACTCCAGACGCTCTTCCAGCCAGCGCGCACGCATATAGAGGTTCGTCGGCTCGACGTAGGCCGCGAACTGGGGAAGATAGGTGTCGGCCAGGCGTTGCGTGTGCTTCTGTGTCCACCGGAATCCACGACCGATGAACAGGCGCTCGTTGCTGATCGGTATTTCAGCGCTGGTCATGGTGTAGTGGGACAGCCGCCGTAGATTCGCCTGGTAGCGTAGGACCCTCCGCGCCTGCAGGAGCCGAATGGTGCCCAGATAGATAAAGCCCAGGGCGGCGACAATCCCGAACAACGGTGTCAGGGCGAAAGCCCAGGGTGCGCCAATGCAGAGTGCAGCCGCTACATAGCAGACGGCAGTGGTGAATAGTTCCACTGGGGGGCGGAGCAGAGATTCAAGGGTATATGTCGCCATCTCACGTCCTCGAGGTGTAGGTCAGGGCGTCGGCTTCAGCGCGTGCTGCCTCGACCTGGTCCGGAGTCAGCCGTTCGGCCAGGCGCTGGGCGAATGCGTGTTCGTTGAACTCGGAGATCCCGGTTAAGCGCGCACCGTAGAGCTCGCTCACGTGGCGGACCTGCTCGATCATTTGCTCCCGGCCGGGTCGATGCAGGGGATGGCTGATGATCAGCGTGAACACCGGCGATACAGGTCGTGTTGGGCGCATACCGGGTCTCACTGCTGAAGGGTTGTGGCTGTGATCAGCACCGGGTAGTGCTGCAGCCCCAAGCGACCAGCAATATCGCTGGCAGGAACGGGCATCACTTGCAACCCGGGAGCCCAGCGGCGGATCTCTTGCAGTCGTGCTGCGTTGCCGACATTCACGGCGAGTCCCACTGCTTGCAGGCCTTGAAGTGCCGGCAGATTCTGCTTGAGCCAGGCCTGCGACATTGGATCATCCCCGACGATGAACATCGGCTGCAGTCCAGCTGCATTGATGACCCGTCCCTGTACTGGGCCCGGGCTCAGTTCTGGAGTCAACACCGGGAAAGCCCCTCCAGCCCTGACACCAGTCACAACCGGGGGAGCGTGCGCAGGCTCGGGCTCAATGTCCTGGTAGTAGGGCAATGCGGATGCTCCGCCGCGGTCCTCCACTACTGTGAGCACCGCTTGCTGGTCAGCATTGGTGGGTAGGGCCAGGCTGGTCACTATCGCGAAGGCTAGGACTTGCAAGACGTGTGACCGCCAGGCGTGGGGATATGTCATGGGGTCCGTACCTCGAAATTGATGCCGGTGACCCGGCTGAGATGTTTCGCGAAGTAGCCACGGTACTTTGCCGCCGGCGCGCCGCCTGCCGGGCGGTGATACCGCCCGGCAGCATCGATCCAGGTTCCCCCCTTGGCCTTTTGCTCAGCCAGGATCTGGGCGGTCACCGCCAGGTTCTTGTAGGGGTCCAGGCCTTCGCAGGGAAAGCTGTAGCGATGCCCGTTCGAGCGAATATTGGTTTGCCCCAGTCCCACGTCGACTCGAGCGGGCCCAGCTGTCGCAATTGCGACCAACAGCGCTCGGCAAGCATCTGCGCGGGTGGCGAAGCGATAGCCGGTGCCCGCGACATTCAACGTCCACGGCCAGGGGACAAGCTGACCCCGAAGGCGGGTGCCGCTTTCCTGCAGCGCCACTGAATAGAGCACGACCGGTGGAACCCCGTGCCTGATGGCGATCGCCTTGTAAGCTGGTGGCGGATCTTCCACGCCCCACGCATTGCCGGCGAGCAGTAGCGCCGGCAGAAGGCAGAGCTGCCACCAACTCATTGACGGCGCCATGATCCGTTCACCTGCGTCACGGCCGCTGGCAGCGAGCCGCCGAGACCGAGGCGAATCCAACGGCCCTGGTCATGATTGAGTGTGATCAGTCGGCTTTTAACGCTGGACGGGTCAACACCCGCGAGAATTGCCCAGCGGCGAATCCGCTCATCGTCGTTCTGGCTGCCGACGAAATAGAGGTCAAACGGCGTCTGGGACGC
This sequence comes from Pseudomonas palmensis, assembly GCF_049942755.1. Taxonomy (NCBI): domain Bacteria; kingdom Pseudomonadati; phylum Pseudomonadota; class Gammaproteobacteria; order Pseudomonadales; family Pseudomonadaceae; genus Pseudomonas; species Pseudomonas palmensis. The sequence goes on along the minus strand of NZ_CP187958.1, from coordinate 754,676 downwards.
CTGCAGGCGTTTGACCTGGTCGATGCAGGGCAGGCAGTCGTCTTTGACGAAGAGTGCCATTCGCCCGTTACCTTCCAGAGCTGGGCCGCTCCCGGACCCGGCCCGGGCCGAAGGGGAGGCCGAAATCTCAATGGCATTGATGCCCGGGAACAGACGCTGGTACGCCTCATCGTAGGCTCGCTGGTAGGCGAGCTCCCTGTCGACTCGCTGACGCTCTGCCTGAACCTGGAGCTCGGCATACCGGCGCCGCTCACTATCCGATCGGGCTTCGATTCCGAGTGCAGTGAGCGGGTCAAGCCCCGGCGAATACACCCCCCGAGGCCCTTGCATCACCTCTTGATATCGCTCGTATTCCTTGGAGGTCAGGCCCCACTCCTGCGCTGCTTTATCATGAAGCTTGTCCTCCGACAGGGTGCTTTCGCTGGTGAGCTGTTGAACACTGGGGGCCGCTCCTCCTGCAGCGGAAGGAAGCGGCGCGGCTTCAATGCCCGCAGCAGTAAATGCGCAGGCGCAGGCGATGGCTCGAACGATCGGTAGATTCATGATGCTTTTCTCAAGGCTGGATGCTCAGGGTTCGGGTTGTGCCGCCGGCGTCGAAGGTTGCAGTTCGTTCATCTACAGCCTTGAGTCGCCAGGTGCTGCCACTGACCACTTCGCCTGGCCGAAGCAGGTAGATCTGGCTCAGTCGCGTGCTACCGGTGGGGGCAACAGACAGAAAGCGCTCGCCACCTCGGTATTCGAGACCGACCATCTGAAATGGCGGAGGCTCTTGCGGGATGGGCGTGGCTTTAACCGGTGCGGGCTTCGCCTTCGGTTTGGAAGTGGAGGCTTTAGGAGCTGGTGCAGTTGCCTGGGCCTGTGGCCTGCTCATTTTCTGCAGTTTGCCGTCAAGCGACTCAAGGTCGGCTTTCAGTACCAGGAGATCGCCTGCAGTCGCGGATGAGCGAGTGGCTTCAACTGCAGCTTCGTGGGCCTGCTTTGCCGTGGCTTGCACAGCATCAATCCGGCTCGAGAGTGTTTGCTGGCTAACACGGAAGTCTTCCATCGTGACCAGGGGTTTGCCTGACACAGTGTCGAGACGATCGTCGATCGCGCTCACCCTGCTCTGGAGTGCGTCGATGGAAATTTTCTCTGCTGCTCCGTTCACAGCGCGAGACAGAGTCGACAGCTGGTATTGCTGGAACGCGATGATGCCGCCCAGGATGAGCAGTCCTGCGGCGATGGGCAGATATTTTCGGATCGGCAGTTTCATGGGTGTCCTCTCGAAGCCGAGTACACCCTCGCGCAACCACGATGCTGTTTCAGCAGAAAATACTTAGCCCGACCGTGTGGAATTTATTGATCGATGCCAAAGGGCCCGCCATCTGCTGGCGAGCGCCGCGACTGCAAACCCACCTTTGTAGTCCAGGTCGCTCAGGACGAGCGTGTTGGACAAACGGTTTTCTCGGCTGACGGCCAGTGAACGATTGCCACGAATGTTTAGAACCAGCCATCTGTGGGTTACACTGGATTCACTTTCCAGCAGGCAAAAAAAAACCGCCTTTAGGGAAGGCGGTTTTTGTGCAATCCAGATTAGGAGGCTGAATTGCGAGTCCTCACAGGGACCATCAACGTGCGTTCAGTTTACGTTCGTAAATTACGATTTGCAAATGGTGGTGGTCCGATTGGGATTGCGTTTTGGCATGCGACGAACGTAGCGACCGTTTTCGGTGGCCTGAAAACCGATCCGCTTTTCGGCCTGGCTGAAAGCTGACTGCTTCCGCCCATGATCGCACAATGCCAGATTTGCAGCTATTATGGCGCTGCCTGCACTCACGTTGCCCGAAGCAGGTGGCCAGTTACGCAACAGTTTCATCCCCCAGACGCGGCGTAGGAACCCGCGCCAGATGACCATCCGGGGGTTCTCAACCGGCCACCTCACAGGGACCATCAACGGTAACTCGAAGGCGCTATGTGTTCTGGAAAAAGCGCTGGAGGTTCGGCCTTGCCTACTTAGGAGGCCGAAATGTCTAAATTTGGACGTTTGTGGGACCTCGTTTGGAATGGTTACAGAGCTTTCAAGCTGTACGAGTTCCTGCGGGACCATTATGAAGACTGGTTCTAATTAATGGGGAAGCCCCGTTCTGGTTCGCCAGGGCGGGGCTTTTTGCATTAAGACAGAGCATGGCCAATGCCTGGCGCGCCACCCTCATCTGCAGTAAACCCGCCATAGCTGATCTAACCGGGTCGTAAACGACTGACTCAGCAGTTCCCGACGCATGCCCCACTCAGGGCTTCTTGGAACGTTGGCAGATCTCAGTGTGCCTTTGCCGTACCGCTGGTTTATGCCATCCATTACCGACATCAGGCGATCGCAGGCAACTGGTTGCGTTGCCGCGAACAGATCGTCAGTGAACTCACCCGGTTGCCGTAGATCGAGCAGTAGAACCTCGGCCTTGCTGTAGCGGTAACCGTCCTGGTAGACCTTCTCCACAGCCTCAGTCGCCGCCCGCGTGAGCAATAGGGTATCGTTCGTGGGGTAAGGCAGCTCAACCAGCGCCCCTTTCGCCAAATGCAGTTCGTTGGGATTGAACATGCCGGTGCGGATCGACACTCGCATGCGTTTGCACACCGATCCTTGGGCCCGCAGCTTCTCGGCTGCTCGTGCTGCATAGGTGGCCACCGCCTGCTTGATTGGCGTCAGTTCTGCCATTCTCTTGCCGAACATCCGGCTGCAGCAGATTTCCTGGTTCGGTGGGTCAGCCTCATCCAGCAACCCAACCAGCGAGAGCGCATTGGGAATGGCGCCCCCCCTTCAGCAGCAGCATTAATCACCCCGAGGGCGCTCATGTCATTCGCAGCAATGATCGCGGTGGGCGGGTTCTCCATGGCGAAGAACTGCTTCGCTGCCAGGTAGCCACCGTCCAAGGAGTAATCTCCTTGAACGATCAGCGCGGGGTCGCACTTCACACCATATGCGTCCAAACACTCCTGGAATGCACGAAGGCGCTCTTGCGCAGCAGAAGAGCGTTGCGGCCCGCGAATCAGGAAAAACAGATTGCCCAGATGAAGATGCTCATTGACCGAAGGGTCGATGGCCTCGTATCGCTGTCGCAATTCTGTGAAGAGCCGGAGGTACGCAAATTGCTCTGCGAGGGACCGCCGTTCGTACTGCTACAGCGCCGCAGCTCGAAGCATCAGGATCACTATGTCGGGGCAGATAACCGCGAAGGGATCAGTGCCGCAGTCGCCCATCTGGTCGAACTTGGACACGAGAGAATCGGCTGCTTTGTAGATTTTAACGGATAGCAGCAAAGTCTAAAGCGTAGGTGTGAAGGCTGGTGATTGCAGCGCACTGACAGTGATTCGCGTTTATCAATGAACCTGGCCTGGGTGACATATAGATCTAAGTTGGAACTCGTTCACCGCTCGGAATTGCGACTCTGCAATTTGACGCAACCGCTCGAGTTCTTCCGCGGGCCTGCCAGAAGCCTGTGCCTCGTGGTACCGCCTCATTGCGTCCACAGCGTCGGTGTACATGGGATGATCTGGGTATAGCACTGGCGTTTTTTGAGTCATTTTGGTGACAGCGCCTTCGTGAGTGGGGGAATGATCCAAGCCTTATTCCAAGTAGCGATCAAGGCCTTGGACATGGTTCATGGGTAGTGTAGCTGACCTCAGAACGTATTGTTTCTTACTATCTCAAGGCAGCTGGGCGTTTCGGAACGAGCCTCAGGAGCCAAGACAAAAATTGAAATTTATGACGTCATATAAACCACTTTTTAAACTGTAAACCACAGTGGTTAACAACTCGAAAGAGTGGTTTACAGGGATCTTAATTTTGACCGGATCAGATCATATCTGCTCAGTTGCACCGGTCATGTTGTCCTCGTGACTGCTACCCACCGTGACCCAGGGGCTTCATCCGATCAGATAGTTAACCCCAAAATAAATAGGCGCCAAGTAAATAATAGGCTTTACAAATCCGAACAATTTAATTGTAAGGTCGACAAAGTCCTCGCCTATAAAGCCAGTGCGATTGTCGATATATGTAGGGGGTGAGTCTGTAGTAAATAAGGGAATCCAGTGTTTTTCGTAAAAGGTTGGCTTCTCCGATTCAACAAAATAAAGTGAGTGGCCTCCGGCATGAAATCTATTTATGAACTTTCGGCTGTTTTCTCTGGAGAACCCAATTCTCCCCGCATCTCCCATGCCGATCACCAAGGCGCGGGCCATCATAAGTACATAGTCAGACACACCGCATTCATTAATAGTTAATTCAGAAGAATTAACTATGTGGTCTATGTTATCTCCATGACGGATTGGACTGCCACATAAAATTGTTAATTTTATTTTTCCAGAAAATTCCTTTCTAGATAGCGCACGAGACAATATATAGGTCCCGTAGCTATGTGCGACTATATATATATTCTTGTCCTTGTTGCCATTCAAGATGCTAACAAGTCTTGTCGCTATTTTATCTGCTTTGCGATCCCTCAAATAAGGAACGGAAAATGAGATCAGGTCAAAGAAGCCGTATTTCATCTCCACTGGCTCGAAGTCTCTAGAATACTTGTGGATCGATTCTTGAAGTGATTTCTGCCATTTTCCATAGGTACGGATCCCATGAACGGTTACCAAAAGCTTATCTATATTGTGGCTAATTACTTTTTGCTCGTGACCAAGAACACCTTCAATAGAGTAGACTATTTTTTTTAGCCAGTCTGTGCTGTTCATGGATGCAGGAATTACAATCGCAAATCTTTCTTCAAATTTCTCTTTGTACTCCCCTATATCCTGAAGTTCTGCGGTCAAACCAACAGTTAAGTTTGGTTTCAAGTACTTTTTTGCTGGATTATAGATGTCTTCAAGGAGGTTTAGACTATGAGTTGCTTGAGGAATACCATCGCTTTTCTTAGGAAGAAGGACGTCAAGAAACATTAAATCAAACAGCGAAAGCAACTCAAGCCTTGCGGCGTCCGCGGAGTTGCATACAGTGATAGACACACGGTCTAAAAGACCATGACTTTTTACTTCGCTCAATATCAGATCTGTTCGTTTAATGTTGTCGTCAACAATAAGAATTTTAATCATTCGATAAGCTCTCAATTGTGGCAGTCAACTCGTCTTTCCAAACAGAGCTTGCAGAGTCGAAAAATATAGTGCCTTTATAGTCTTCTTCAAACATAGCTAGTAAGTCATTTATCTGCTCTAGACTTAGTTTGTCACTGCCCTCGCTAAAGTTGGAGTAGCCAGTGAGAACAACAAAAGGAGAGAGTTTATTTTGCTTTTTCAGTCGTGACGCTATTTCCTTGCCGCCTAGAACTCTAAATCTCCCGCCGCTTTCAGCTTCCGTTCTATCAAACGTAGGCATACTCATATCGAGAATGATCAGGTCGAATTTTTCTTGTGATGCTACAGCTAGGCCCCTATTATACGAGGCCGCTTCAGAAACGCGTACGCCAGGAAATTGAAGGATGAATTCAACTACCTTGTCGCGCTTAAAGTGATTATCTTCCACTAATAAAATGTTCATGATTTAACCTAATGATGGCTGAAAAAACACCCTGATCATAAGCAATATCAAACTCAAAACCACTCGATGAGTTTAATAGCAGATTGTGAATTTTATATAGTCCGGAGCCACCTTCTTTCCTGCTTAGATTTGAGTTTCGATCGTTCCACTTTCTTCTTTGCTCCTGAATAAATTCTTCTGGATTTATGAAGCGAGATGGTTCGGTGTGATTTAGCACTTCGATGATATCTGCTTTGTTATTTTTAACCAAAGATACACTGATCTGTCTTGACTCAAAGTTATAGCGGAATGCATTTTCAAGAGCTGTGAAAAGCGCAACAAATAAAGCTCTAGCCTCCCTATAGCTTAGTTCTAATCGAGACCCCGCCTGATTTAAGGATAAGCTTACATTTTTATGTTTATAGAATGAGTCTACCGATCGTACGGCGGCCTCTACCACAACTTCTAGAGGCTCAAAATTAGTGCTATCCTCAGCTCCAACGAATCTAAACCAATTGAGAACTACTTCAATAGCCTTACTAAATAGAGATCGTGCCTCTCTAATCTCTTGCATTAATTCGTTCATGGGGACATTACCTTTGGCCAGAATTATTTTCTGCTCCAAGGTGTCAATTTCACTTAAAATCTTTACCTTGAGGGTGTCGTTAATTAATGCTTGGGCCTCCCGAGCGCTTTCGTTTGTCAGCTCCCACATAAAGCCTATTAAACTAGCGAAGAAATCATCATACGCACCGCTGCTATCAACTATCCTGGAAACTTCAACCAAGTAAGAATAATAAGGAGAATAGTCAAAAATGTAATCCCCTGATTTTTTAAAGTCTGCACCAACTCTAAACCTATTATTAATTTGCTTAAGGGTACTGTCGACCTCAGACGAAAAATCCCTGAAGGCATCATCCAATTTGTCTAGTATATTTGATTGAACATAGCTGTAGCGTGCGTGCCAAAATAAATTGGACGAGTAAACTCCTCCTTCCATCATGGTTATGAGTTTGGTTTTTTCAAAACACGACCTAAGCTGTTCTTCAAAAACTACATGCCGAATTTCCGCACTAAGATACTTATCAAGTCCATAGTTCTCATTAGACGAAAAGTCTTTTGAGATCTGTATAAAAATTTTCGCTAATGCATCTGTTTTTTCGCTTGTCGGCGCTACCAGCTGAATGCCACCTTCGGTCTTTTTCTCTAGGTTAAATATGTCTTTGGACGCACTGGTAGCTATATCATCCTCCAGTTCATCCAAAATAACTCCGCCCTCAATCGATTTTACCTGTTCAAACATTGAGGTATATATATTTTTGCGGTGTGTTTCTAATGCTTGCACATCGACAAATAATTTGCCTGTTTCGATTTTTGTTCTAAACTGATCTGCAAATAAGTTTTCAATAATCCGGATCTTCTCTTTCACAAGATTTGTGTTTGAGCGATTACTTTTAGAGATCAGTATGTTAAGAATTGTGACCCTCTCATGGATTACTTCAAGATTGCTGCTATACAGGGCTATGTTGTCTAGTTGGTTGGGCGTGCATATGTTCGTAAGAAAGTACTCATCTACATCACTCAGCTCAACGCTATCAAATATTTTTGATGGACGGTGCGTGTTATGCCCTTCTAACCACTCTTCAAAAAGTTCAGTTTTGTAGTCGTCGTATGCACTATTGAATTCTCGGCCATAAATATCCAGGACTACGATTGATGCGATAGTAGAGGCATTTATACCTTTTGGAGAAAGGGTTACAATCTCACTGCAGAGTCGGCTGATAGGTATGTAGAAAAATGCAATTTTGTTAGATAGGTACTCGCGAATAGAGAAATCAATTAATTTACTCCACTCTTTGTTAGTGATATACAGTTTTGATTGTTGCTGAAGATAGTCGGATAGCATCGGAAACTGACTGCGTTCCAATTCCATAGATAACTGTTTCTTAAGATCATATTTCACTGCTCGATGATATGGGACTTCTTGCAATGCAATATTGTTATTTAAGGTTAGTGTGAAATTCTGGTTGCTAGCTTTAGGGGTATTGATCTCTCTTAAACCACCAATTATTCTTCGACTAAGCTCAATTTTTGCAGATCCGTGTATCTCGGATAGAATTGAAAGTAAGTGAAAGCTTAACGACTTACACCACGACTCATTTCTAAATTTAACGAGCAGCCTCGTTAAGTATTCGATTTTTTCTCTACTAGTAGAATCAACAGATACTATATCCGCAAGGGCACTTGCAATTTGATCAAAAAGGGTTGAGCCAAATTCGGTAGCGGTATATTTTTTGGCTCTAGCATAAATTTCTAGCAGGCCAAAGACTTCCGGGGATCGAAGGCTGAGAGCATTTGAAATTTGGCCAATAGCCGTGTTGTATTCACCTTTTGTGTACTCTGTGACTACTGAGTTGACCAGGTCGCTCTCTTGGCAATTTGGCAGCTTATTCATTAGATGAACTAGCTCCTTATCACCGATATCATAAACAAGTTGGTGCGCGATTTTGAAAATTCTATCTGGTAGCACCTTCCCTTTTGCATGCATTTCAATGATTATATTTTTGAAAAGCACATACTGATCAAATATAGATTCATTTCTATATTGGTATAAGATTGATGGGTCCAGCTCTCGTTCAACATCGTACATGATTGGAAGCATCATTGTTGATACACTGGACGCCCAATCACTAGCTACGCCGTCTCCTGAGTTTCGGAACTCCGATAGTCTTTCAGTAATACTTTCAATGAAAAAACCGACAGAACTACTTTCTGAAAGAAGGATCAAGTCATTAAGCTTGTTCTTGACGTCTGAGCCTGGAAAAAAACGCTCCAAGTCTTTTAGGTATTCTTTGGTGTCCTGCTTGTCTATTTCTTTAATTAAGTGTGCTCGATTTTCCATCGACCACCAACTAAGAGAAACGGAATCTAAAGAGTCCAGGACAGCTTTAGAGCTTTCAATATCACTTGCCAGAAGATGACTGTTAAACTGCTCTCTTAAACGTACAAATTTTTTCAGTATTTTTGATGAGTTTTTGAATAGGCCAAGAATCCAGAAAACGCTATTCTCTTTGCTGACATGTCTGGTGATCGAGTAGGCGTTGTAGTAATTGCTTTCGTTATAAATCGGCAGTAATGTTTTAGGCAGCAGTCGATTAGCCGAAAGGCTAAATATGAGATCTGGACGACTTGCAGCATTCAATTCGGAAAGTTTGCGCAGAATCTTAATGGCCGGATTAGATTTGTGGCTCGCAAAGTAAATTGTAGGATCAATGGTTGACGAGCTCTTTCTTATTCCTTTTTTTGTTGCCACTACGACTGCTCCTTTGTAAAATTGTTAAATGGCTTCTCAAGTCTATTTTTTTGCATTTTAGGCCGGCTGGCTATGCTAGGTTGAGTTTGCAATAAGTGTCTAGATACTCTACAACACTTGGTTAGACTTTGCCTCAATGCCCTGGTGCAGCAAGTGCAGGTAGGCATTGATGGTTTCTAGGATGCCTGCCGCCAGTTGATGCTTCTCCAGCAATTGCCGGAAAATCATGATCGTCGTGTCTTCGAGGCCCCTGAGCGCTGAGCGTCAGCTGAGCAAACTGGCACATTGAGTTGACCTCGTACAAATCTTCTTCCATCGCCGAATCGCCCAGCGAAAGCCAGTTCAGTAACAAACCTGAGTCATCTATTTTGAGAGCCTACACCAGCGCCGGCCGCTTGAACAACACGGGCAGGCTATGCAAGGACCCCGAGTTCTGACTCGGCAGGAGCGGCAACGAACTCATCTAGCACAGCATGGTGGCCAGCGCCACTGCGCCAATGCTGAGGAAGGTGACTCGCCAGCCCAACGCCTCGCCCACTGAACTTGCAATGAGTCAGAAGCAAAGTAACCGAGTTCTTACACAGAATCTTCAGTTGTGGGAGCGTGTACGAGAATTGGAGCAGACGGTGCTCGATAACAAATCCCTGGCAGCTCGACTCAATCGCTGATAGTGGTCACGAAAGAATGCTGAGGTTTACAGGTTTATTGAGAAAAGTACGAAATTTAAGTGAGTTAATTAGAGCTCTTTGCTAAATTACCTCCGCTTGAATTCTCGTTTGCATCCGCTCTGATCACCGATTGCATTGGATTTGACCAGTGCGCTTTGTAACCATTATCGGCAGAGAGCGGCCATGAGCGGTCCGCCACTTAGTATCGTCCGAACAATGATCTTTTTTCTTTGCAATTGCTGCGCCTTTTCGAAAACTTAAAGTGAAGAGCCTTTGTTAAGCCACATAAAGAGGAGTAATTATTCGAGCGTCCTTTTTGGCTGCCCAGATTTCCTTACGACCTATTATCAATAAGACCATTTTTTCATGGCCGCCAATCAGATGCCGCTGCCATGAGCCTAAATCTGTAGATGAAGGAGAGGGGGAGTCCTCCGGGTGGGTATGCCATTCTCCAAGATATTGAAGCATCCCTGACGAGCTAATGAAGGCTTCATCTACAGCAATCTGATGATGCGCCCCTCTTCTGTCCACAAAGCATCGGCGCCTGATATCGCCAGGTCCAGGCTCGGATATCTCATGCACCACCAAGTGAGGTCCTCGACGCTCTCCGATGAGTACACCGGCAGCTTCGGTGCTAAACCGACCTAATTGGCGGTAGGCCAGCATTTTCTTTAGAGGAGTGGGCATGATCACAAGCAACCCACCATGTTTATCTGTAAATGTAAGTTCAATGTCAATCATGGCAAATGGGACAGTTGCGTTGTCGAGGTAAGAGTCGAGTTTGCTTGGAACGACTGCCGTCTAGCATGTGCTCGCTGTACGTCCAACTAAGGTTTGGCTCCAAAATTGAAAGTACAGCTTCCTGCATCATCGCCGCAGAGATAACGCTGACCGCTGCGTCATAGGGTGTGAAGGTATTCCCGCAACTGACGAAGCGTTCCTTGTCCGTATTGATTTTGCTGAACCGTAGGTCCAAGCCATTATTGTAAAAGGCGGGGTCGGTAACCATGCACCCATAGCAGCAACTACCGTCGTCAATCATCACTTTCGATGAGCGACCGTTACCGTCATTGAATCCGTGAACAATTTTGGGGCGCTTGTCGTTTGGTATTGTGCGAACTACGTGAGCCAAGCGTTTAGCGACTGGAGGCCGGCCAGTTGCATCAATGACGATGTCATACTGTTTCAGCAGCTCAGGGGTAATTGAAAAGTGAGAGGGTTTTCCCTCTACCTTACAATTCAAATGTGTAGAGGATTTGAGCGTTGCAGCTAAAGCTTCTGCTTTGTTCTGCCCAAAGTTCACGGTTGAGAGTGGATGGCGTCCAAAGTTTTGAGGGCCGAATGAGTCGTCGTCGTAGAGATCAAATCGAGCGTTTCCGCAACCTGCGCCAGAGCGAAGCAGCAACCCACATAGATACCCACCTATGGTTCCACAGCCTAGGAGCGCAATGCGTTTAGTACTCAAGTCGCCGGTCGCTGATCGACGGCGGTTGCGGCCCAAAATCGTCTTTCTGTCTGCTCTGGTTACCCCAAGTCGAAAGAATTTATGAACTGAGCGCTTTGCGGAAAGACATGTGATCAGCGTCTTCGATTTGACTACCCGCCCCGTGTACTTCTTCCGGTTGTTTTTCTGGGGATAGGCATTCAATCCCGTCGCAGCGATATCGAGTTCAATAAAGAGCCCTACTAAGTCCTGGTGACGAACATCGAAAAGAAGCACATGTCGTTTCACCGGATTATTCACAAAGTGATCCAGCAAGCGGCTACGAGCACTCAAATCTACCTCGGTAAGCCACTGCAGGAGCTCCCCGAGATTTTCTGGCGGCCATTTCACACCAGCTAGGCGGGAAGGGTTGATTTTGAAATAGCTTGTGAGAATCGTCCTTCCGTCTTGCTTCGTAAGGCGTCTCTGCCGTAACCACTCATTGAATTCGCTTTCGTCCTCTTTCTCATAGGCAACCCACTCCTCACCTGAGGCCTTTTCTGGGCTTGCTAATCCATTCTCATTGAGAGTCACATAGCATTGCATTTCTAATTTTTCTGATGCATCTGAGAGAAGATATAGCTTCTTTCTGGGCAGCCAATAGGATGAGAACTCGCCCTCCAATTCCCGGTCATCGGGTGAACCTTGATCCGCTGAGTTGACTGCGGCATCTAGCGTTGTTTGGATTTGGTAATCGACCTGCAGATAGAGCTCCCGCAGATTATTCGCATCCCAGTCAGCTTCCATCTCTCGGGCATAGCACAGGTACCACCCAAGATTGACATGTGGCAGCAATCGACTCTTGTACCGGTCAGGCTTTTTGAGAATGTACGCATTAGGTAAAGTGATATAGGGATCTATAGGGAGACTCAAAGCAATGCTGAATTCGCCCCCCATAGTTCCATAAGATTTGACGTAAAAGCCTTTGGCGGGGTTGAGGAGACGCAGAGGCGTGCCTTCAGGGATGTGCTGGGCTTTGGTGTATTGATACCCGCATCCCAGCAATACCTGATGAAGTTCACTAAGCATCCAGTGTTAACCGCTCGCCATGGTGGTGCTGATGGTCGTAGCTTGGGAGCCACGTGTAGGCTGATTGGCAAACGCAGGGGCAGACTTTTCACTTACTATAAGGTCGCTTTTTAGTACCCGCTGGCCAAACGCACGATTAATGGATTTGAGAGCGAGCTCTTTAGATGAGCTCTGCTGAGCATCAATCAAAATACCGTATAGCTCAGAGAGTCTCGCCATGATCTCCAACTCACGCTCTCCGTGCTCGATTCGCGGCGGAAACAGCGGCTTTTCGTCAGTGTGGTCTGGGCTTTCCACCCCATTTGAGAACTCGTCAGGGAGGTACTTTGCGAGCATTCGCATCGTTGCCCCAAGATCATTTTTATCATGTGCAATACGATCGAGAATACTGACGGTAGCGGCCATTAGTGAAATGGACGAAGGGCCACCACCCTTTTCCCATTGAACATCTCGCCACGCCTTCATAAAGCGGCAAATATTGCGCAGGTGAGGACCAATACGCCGACAGCTATCGTTGAACCAGTCTTCGACAATTTTTGGATCGCTCTTCATCCACTTTTGATCGCCTTCGCGCAACGCCAGGTTAACGCAGTCCTCATCTAGTTCATAGTCGGCACTCTCTAATGAAAGCGACCCATTTATCGAATCAAAGACCGTACTCCGACTTTTCGCCAGGGCTGCTTCCTTGAGCAAAAATTGGTCTTTTGGAATTGCATACATAGGGACATCAATGTGTGTGTGCTCTGCGGGAATTTTGATTCGAGCACAGGTTCGCTTGGCCTCAAATTGCCAGCCTTCGTTTTCATGCACCAACGACTTCAGGGATGAGTCCACAAGAAGCAGGAGCAGTTGGTGCCCAATGATGGGGCGATCTTCAAAGATGGTCATTGGGAGGTACGTGCCATCATCTATATCCATTTCCTGAGGCGGAGTGGCGTATGGGTAATTTAGTGTATCGTACTGAAAACTCCCCTGCGTCCAGAAGCGCGGTGTAAGAGCCAGGAAGGCTTTCCGTGCTTCATCATCCATGTCTCTGAGAAGCTTTGCCGCTTCAGCCTGAGCTTGAGGGCTAAGATATTTCAGTCGAGTGTTCGCCACTCGAGCTGTAATACTTTCGAGAGAGGTGCTCGCGCTGAATGTTTTGACGACCTCTTTCGCTTCGTTGAAAACATCTTTTGTGCGGTTTCGGACTAGGTCACGCAACCCTTTAAGCTTCGCGACACGAGGCTCTGCTAATCTCAACTTACCAATGAGCCCGTCAGTGCTGTCGTTGTAATAGCGGTGGAAATTCCAGCTCATAGCTTTTGCTCCTGCTGAACGGGGCCAGATACAGTAAAGGGCGCTGCCTGTTGTTTGAAGAAAGCTTGCAATAAAAGGTTCTTGGTGAACTCGTTCGTAGCCAGCTGTTTTCCCCGGCTAGCGAGGTTACGCAAGGTACTTTCACTGGCGTTATCCAGAGTGATGTCGGATGCTGCCTCGTTAGGAACGATATCGTCCAGATAGACGTAATTTTCTGATGCGTTATGGGTTCTGAGCTCCCGCTCCAACATTGCTTTATGAAGCTGCTGATTCGCGGTCATGGTAGTCAGCACCAACCGCTCACCAATGCCCCACAACCCGAGATAGCCGTTGTTGCGTTTTGACTCCAGCGCGGCTGGACTGACCGTATACTCCTCACCCAGAGTGCCGATATTCAATATCCTGACATCGGCAACTGTTGCATCCGGAAAGTCGCTGGTCATGTCCCGGAAAACTTCATGTAGTCCGATGAAGCTTGGATTGTTTGCAACCAAGCCTCCATCGGCGAAGTACGCATCCAAGTCCACGCAATGATGAGGCGCAAAATAGGTAGGTGCAGCCGATGTAGCCATTGCTGCATCTATCAGCTTGAGGCGGCTGTCACGATTGAACGCCGGATTGTGAGGAGTTTTGAAAAATTGGGGTTTGCCGGTCGAGAGGTTCACAGCGGGAATCATGACACGACGTGTCAAGTCACCAAATGTGGCTTCGGCTCCAATCATGCTTACGACGGCGTCATAAAGTGGTTCGCTGCTGTATCGAGCACTAAAAGCAGCCTTCCATTTTTTCCGCCAAGAGCTGATACGCGGAAAGATTAGGGGGGCCTGGACACGGAAGACCGCCTCTAGCTCCCTTGCACTTTTTCCGGCTGCGAGCCCTAACGCCAGAATTCCACCAATTGAGGTGCCAGTAATCAGGTCGAAGTACTCACCTGCTTTTACGTTCGACTGCCCGGGCTGTTGTTCAATGATTCGCTCAATCTCAGCGAGCACATTGATGGTAAACAGACCTCTAGCCCCCCCACCATTTAGGCTGAGAATTTTTATGCTACCGCTATGTGCCGCCATGGAACGCTCCATCGTAGTGGCCTTATGATGCTGAAGTGACGTCGTTTCTGTAGATTTCAAGAGGCCAGCGTGAATTTAATTTTTTAAGGTGACGCTACGAGGCGGCTGGTCAGTGTCTTCTCTCGGCTCGAACAGCTCCAGGTATCAGTTCCGGGAAGGTGTCAATCTAGCGATGATGCTGAGACCGAAAGAATGCTTCGCCGCATCCTTGCCGCATGATCCCGTCAGGATAGGAAAACGCCAAGGTACGCTCAAGCCAAGCAATGCTGGGCCGATGCCGTAGGAGTAGGGCCACTTTCGGCTCTCATGATTGAGTAAGAAAAAGGAACCCAACACATGCACCGCCCTGGCAAAGAGCCCATCCCGACGCCCGCGCCGACTCCGCTGACAGAATCGCTAACGATTCAGCTGACCCTGAGTGGTCGAGACTTGGAGCATTTCAATGCATACCGCAAGGCGGTACATGCGCTCAATCCTGATAATTGGTCGGTGGAGTTAAAGCAGGCTTTCACCGGCGTGAGCGATCTACGGACGCATTGCACACCCCTCAAGGCGGAGGCGGAGGAGGCCCTGACCGAGGCCCTCTATGAGCAGGCCGAGGCGCAGTTGCGTACACGCGCTGCTGAGTGAGCCTAGTAAGCAGGAATCTGGGAAGTCGCCCAGGTACGCCCAAGCCCAGCTCATGCTGGGCAGCGGCAGTAGAAGGATGCCGCACTGGCGTCCAATTCATCAAAGGACTGACTGTATGAATTTGTTTTCGTATCAAGGGCCCGTTGATCTGATGCTGCGCTACGGCGAAGTGCCAGGCCTGACCCGCATTGCCGACCGGCCTGGAGTCGAGCTAAAGGTCAACAATCCTGGGTTGGGTCAAGAGGTTGAGGTCAGCATTGGTTCAGACCTTCGGTTGGATCTCGCCAAAGGGCCGACCTCGGCCCGGCTTCAGTTACCGGACGGGAAGGTGATCGCCGGGCGCGTTGTCCGTCAACTGGTCAGTGGGTTTGGTTTCATGCTGATTGAGGATCAAGACTGTAGCTGGCCTACGGAGGACTGAGGAAAACGTTGTAGATCGACAGCCCGCCCAGCGCGGGCTTTCGCGGTACCGGGGCGTGTTAGCGCCCCCGACCATCCCCCTGTGAGGATCCGAACCGATGAGTAAAGGCGTGACCGACAACCTTATAATCAAGTCGCTGAGCAAAGGAAGTATTCGAACTCCAATCCAGGCGCTGGCTGTAGTGGTTGCTCTGGCCGCCGGCGCGACCTCTGTTTCGGCTGAGTCCAAACTCTGGGTTACCTCAGATCGCTTGGAACGAAGAACCTGCCCTTCTGAAAAGTGTGGGGCTGTCGGCCAGTTGATGTTCCGAGAGGGTGTCACCGTGTACGAGGTCAACGGAACATGGAGTCGCATCAGCAAGCCCTACTCGGCGTCGTGCAATTCATTCGGCAACAGCCAATACGTAAAACGGGGAAACAAAGCCTGCACACAGGCCAACGGCATCGTAGATGGGGACTTGGCTGAGTGGGTGTTATCCAAACAGCTCAGCTCGGAACGCCCAGCAGATCCGTCAGAAGGCGCCAGCGGGGACGCAGAACTGGTCAAAGATTCTGACGATTTCCGCCTGCACCAGGCCGAGTTCGCCACCGCGGCCCGGAAATTGATCGATGCCCGCACCTGCACAGAGGGTGACTTCCTAGAGATGGGTGGATGGATGAAGTCCACCAGACAAGGGCCCAATGCCTACTTCACTTACTGTGGCGGCATGACCAACAGCAACAAGGTCTATCTGGACGTCAGTACCGGCAATACTACCCGCTAGGATGGTTATCGAAACGGACAGAATAGTTGCGTGTGGTTTGAGAATGGTGGCACGCACCGGCCGGCCCGATGATGGCCTTGCGTTCTAGAACCCATGAGACGCTGAGCCACAATGAAAACCGAGGATATCGCCTAGGTACGTCAAAGCCCCGCCGTCAAAACGTGGGGCCGAGGCCGTAGAGGGGTGCGGCTTTCGCGCCCGTGGCAAAGCGGAAATGGAGTTGTCGCCAATGTACCAATGCCCTAAATGCCAGACGGTGTTTGAAAAAAACACCCTTAGCCGTGAGTATCCAGGCGGTAAAGAACGTGAGGATATTGACTGCCCTATCTGTGGGGAAGAGGTGGCGGCTCTGTTTGTTGAGGCCGGAGGTATCACTGCGTGGTGGGGCGTATAGGAAATGTTGCAAAGAGCAGAGAGGCGCAGTGGCGCACCCGCACTGTCGACTGAGTCGGGTAGGCAAAAAAATTGCTCAGCTGCAACCTAAGCCCTGGCCTGAAAACCGGGGCTTAGCCAGTAGAGAGGGATGCTTTTCGCACCCTAGGATCAAGCAGGAAAATTTATGGGAGTCTTCATCATCCAGTCCGTAATATGGACGCTGTGCGCTGGAGCACTTTGGTGTTCGTACTGGAACTATTCACGTTACGTTGAAGCGAAGCGGAATCCAGAACTATCTAAGCGTAGTTTGCAAATCGCCTTGCACGCTAGGAGGGAGGTTGAGATCGGAGCAGCAGAGTTCAAGCAGATTGAAAGCTCCCATTATCGCCCCTACCAGAAGCGTTTCAGAGTGACGCTGCTCGTAGGCTTTATCTTTGGGATTGCGGGTTTGGCTCACTTATTCGTTTAGCAGAATCTGATTGATGGTCAGAGGGACTACAGTTCCTCAATAACAGTGCCAAAAGACAATTTTGAAGCGCAGTATAGTCATCCGAACAAAACCAGAAGTCCATCAATGAAGAGGCCACCCGAATGGGTGGCCGAATTTACGCTGCAATTAGTTGTCTGGCCAAAGCCATTTC
This sequence comes from Pseudomonas palmensis, assembly GCF_049942755.1. Classification (NCBI taxonomy): domain Bacteria; kingdom Pseudomonadati; phylum Pseudomonadota; class Gammaproteobacteria; order Pseudomonadales; family Pseudomonadaceae; genus Pseudomonas; species Pseudomonas palmensis. The sequence continues at coordinate 737,493 of NZ_CP187958.1, read as the reverse complement.
CACCGAATCCCCATCCTGGTTCAATGAGTCGAGTCCTGACTCTGGGACATCTCCCGAAGTGCTCTGAGCCACTGCGATCTTCTTGGCCATCAGCTGCAGACAGGTTATCTGCGAGCTGCCGGCATAGCCGAAGAAGACCACGCGCACTGGGTGCTTTTGCCCGATCCGCCACGACCGACGCGCTGCCTGCTGCAAGGTGTACACGTTGTACCCCGTCTGCAGGAACGCGATGGTCGGGAAGTCCAGCAGGTCCAGCCCGGTCTTGACCAGATCCGGGTTGGTGAGTAGCACATCGACACCGCGGTCGACCTGGTCGAGGATCCAGTCCTCGCGCCGAGCCGTTTCAACCGTGGACCTCAGTACCGCAACGCGCAGACCGGCTTGCTCGAGGACCTTCTTCAACCTGGACGTGGTGTCGCGCGTCCCGCTGTAGACGGTGTATGCAAGGACCTTGCGGCCGTTCGCTTTCTCCTCGAGGCACAGGTTCAGCAGCGCCTGCTCCTTGGGCATCAGTTCATCGTCGCCGAAGAGCGCCGGCACAAAGGCTAGCGTGTCTCGGGTGCGAGGATGTTTGACCATCTCCGATCGGAAGCAGCAATCCGGCCAGGCCAACAGCACATTGAGCACCACTCCCAGAAGGGTGGTGTCTCTCCGGGCCAGAGCCTGGCGGAGTTCAGCTGTCAACGTGGCCGCCAAGCGCAGGTAGGCCGAGGCCTGCTCCGGCGCCATGGGCACGTCGATGAACTCCTCCCGGTAGTTGGGCAGCACATTGCCACCGATATCCTTGAGCTTCAGGAACACGGTGAATGGCAGCACGAACCGGTGGATGCCTTTAGGGCCGAAGCCTGGGGCTTTCACGGTGCGTACTGACAGCTTCTTGCCCTTGGCGGTCTTGTGCGAATCGCCATCGCGCTCGGTGTAGATGTCCTTGAGCACGCCGTGATCGCGCATGAACGACATGGCTGCAGGAGCCATACTGCCGCGTGCGTTGGGTCGGTAGCCGTCCTCGATCATGCGCAGGGTGAGTATGCGGAACAGAAGGTAGAACAGGTCGTCGGCGTAACCACCCATCAGGGTCCCGGTGAGAAGCACGGTTTTACGCGCCTTCGCGGCCAACACCCCCATGGCCTGGCCCTGGGCCGAACCGCTGTTCTTGTACTCATGCCCCTCGTCGACCACCAGCAGGTCGAAGAAGCCATCGGGTAGGTAGCGCTTGATGAACTCTGTCGGCTGATAGCCGCCTTCGCCGAACCCGAACTCGATGTTGGCCATCGCCCGTTCCATGCGCTTGGCCTGGCGATCGCTGAAGACGAAGTTGCCTTTCGCGTCCATCAAGTTGATGAACTCTGAGACGTTGTCGACCAGCATTGAGGCCAGGAAGTCCTCGCCGAAGTCGTTCAGCAGCCGTTCCGCCCGGACCGGGCCGATCGTTGGTATCCGGCACATCGACTTCAGGATTGTCGATCGTCGGTCTCCACCATCGGCTTTGCCTGGGCGCATAAGCGTCCAGAGGGCAGCGTTGCAGGCAGTGCAGTTGCGACGGCGATCACCGCGCTCGAATTCATCCACGGTGACCAGGTTGCCTTCCAGGTCCTCGAGGCCCCGGCCACAATCTGGACATGCCGCCAGCCGCTGGCCACCTGCAGTGCGCCGCTTCCAGCAGGCGAGTCGCCAGTGGAAACCCATCCGCATCCTGACGCGGCCGAGGATGAAGAACTCCGGCCGGCCGTCATAGGTTTCCCCCGCCTGGTCACGCAGTTTAAGCAGCTTGATCAAGGTGTCCGGGCCGTTGAGCACCCAGACGCGGGCGCCTGGCGTGGTCTCCAGGATCTCGCGCCGCCACTTGTAGACCAGGTGGGGTGGTGAGATGACGAGGGTTCGACGGTAGCCTGCCGCGTGGAGCACGGCAGCGACTGCGATGGCCATCATCGTCTTCCCGGTACCCATCTCGGCGTTGATGATCGCAGCTTGCTCGTTGCGATCGAGCAGAAGCGCCGTGATGGCTTGGACAACCTCAGCTTGCGCCACGAATGGCGTGCGCTTGAGACTTGCCATCACGGCCTGGCGCTGTTCGTTAATGCTGCCGGTATAAACCGGAGGGTTGGAGCGGTTGAGCGACTCCAGTAGCTCATCGCCGAATTCGTCGATGAAATCCGTCAGGTTGATATTCAGTGGGGAGTTGGCCGAGGCGGCTGCTTGGGTCAGTGCGTTCATGTGCATCTCCTGCAGGGAAGGCAGGGCATGCACAAACCCCAGCGGGTATGGGCATACCCTGTGGGTCGGTGTGGGGTTGTCGCCGTTGCGGCGTGGGTCAGTAGTCGCTGGGAAGCAGCAGGGTGGTGGAGCTGCGGTCGGCTTCGGTGATGATCCAGAGCCTGGACTCGTCGCCCGCGTCGATGTCGTAGCCTGAGAACAAACGGTCTCCGTGGGTAAGCGCAAGCTGATTGGAGGCTCGATCGTCATCGCATAGCTCGCCCCAGTCGCCAGCTAGATGGCGTTTCAGGGCAGGAGTAGGATTGAGCTGCCCGGTTTCGACCAGATGGCTGACAGCGGGGCTCATCCTGATCTGCCCCGGGTTGAACAGTGACGTTGCAACTGGCTCATCAGCTGCAGGCGCTTCGTCGATGCTCGCCGGCGAGGAGCTGATGATCATCACGTGGCCGTGGTTCTCCGAGGAGGGCGTCATCTCCCAAGCGCGGATGATCGGAATAAACCGGTCGGTGAGGATCCTGACTTCTGAGACGTTGCCTTTCTCATCCTCGGTGAATTCGGTCTTGCGCACCTTGTCCTTGTAGGTGTCACCCTTCACGACCAAGGTCCGGCCCGACTTCGAACGTACAACACCCGAGATTGCGCCGGCGGCCAGGGCCAGAGCGAGGTGCCAGCGAGAAAGCTCGCGGACAGGGGCTCGGGGTTGAAGGCCGGCCTGACCGAAATGCAAGTTGAAGTCGGGCCAGAGGCCTCGCAGCCGCAGAATCTCGGTGGCGAATTGCTCCGGCTCCAGGGTAATGCGGTAGAAGTGCTCCAGCTCGCTGGAAACTGACGGAACGAGATACGGCTCCCATGGCCAGGTGGCAGGGATCTCCTCGGCCGGTTGCTGCCCAGCGCCGATCGCCTGCAGGCGGGACCTCACCTGGTTGGTGGTGGCCCGAGCCAGGTCTTGCCGGCGTACGCGAATGCCGAAGATCACCACCTGTTTGAAGGTGGGGTCTGCAGCACCGTACACGCGCAGTTCGGCGAAGTGGTTGCTCAGCCATCCTGTCAACTCGTCGTCCAGCACGTAGTGAGGAACGATGAGCACCATAACACCGCCGTACTGCAGAAGCGGGAGGCAGCGTTGATAAAAGGCTTTCTCCAAGCGCCGGCGGCCGCTGCCTTGGTACTGTGATGCACCGGAGTGATCTGCGACCAGGTCACCGTAGGGTGGGTTGAGCCAGAGCAAGCCGAACGACTGACGGCTGATCAAGGTGTCGAAGAGGTCACTGTGTAGCACCCGGTCGAGCAGACCTCGCGCGTGATCCGCGCGTTCGCGATCGTACTCGACCGCGAACGCTTGGACCTGATCGCGGCCCAGGAAGTGAGCCGCTTCAGCAAGGGCAACACCCTCACCGGCACAAGGGTCGCAGATCCTCATCCTGCCCGAAGTGGCGGGAGTGAGTGCCTGCAGGGTGCGTTCAAGAGTGATTTCATCGCTGGGGTAGTAGCCGTTGCGGGCAAAGTTGTGCGCCAGGCGCGGAAACATGAGGGCCATAGGGAGTCCTTTGAGTTGGTGAATGAGCTCAGGCAGGCGCCTGAGCTTCAGTGGTGAGTACGCCCTGGCGAATCAGCTCTCCGACAGCAGGCTCGAGTACCTCGAGCTTCATGGCGAGTCGCCAGGCGCAGACATTGCCGACCGCTCCAGGGAGGGCGATCAGCATCTGGTGCTGGGTGAGGACTTCCATCACGGGCTCGCGCCAGTGGGAGAGAAGGGGAAGCGGGCAGGTCTCGATCACCAGCGGCCAGAGTCGATGGTGTGGGGTTTCATTTCGCTCCAAGAGGGCGAAGGCGAAGTGATTGGCTTGGTCGGGCACCGAGGCGCGTCGATCGAACAGCCAGAGGTGCAACATGCTGCCGAACAAAGTCCCGCGGAATTGCTGTGTGGTGCGCTTTTCCAGCTGGTCCTGGTTGGGGAAGACGGGGATACTCCGCCCGTCGACGAGAATGTGAAACTGCTCGAGGCCGTTGTCTTCCCGGCCAAGCGTGAGCCTGGCCAGAAACTCCTGCAGGGCGGTGTCACGACCCCAGGCCGAAATGAACACCAGGTTGCGCTGCTCGTCGCACACGCAGGCGTCGACGTACAGGTCTGGGCATTCCTCGATCTGGAACAGGGGGGATGGGTGCATGATGGCCTCCATTGTGGAGGCGTCCGTCCCAGAGGGCGGAAACGCCCCCCGGGGTGGTCTGATGTTTAGTTGAAGGTCATGGTGTCTGGATCGAAAGCCACGCTGACTTGTTGGTGAAGCGGTCCGTGACCCTCAAGGAATATTTGGATACGGTACTGCTCACGGAGACGTATAGCGGCCTCAGCCTGGTCCAGTGTGAGTTCCAACTCTTCGATGAAGAAGTCGACGAGCTCCTCGTCAGTCGACACTTCGTTGTTGGACAGCTGGTCCTCAATGTTGGCGAGGGTTTGTTTGCTCAAGTTGCTGAACATGGCGTTCATGGTCATGCTCCAGGTGGAAAAATGGAGCCCCCGAGGAGGCTCCTCAGGGTGTGTGGTTCAGGTTGACTACTGCCGTGACTTGATTGGTCGCTCTAAGGTGAGGCCCTGGTCCAGGTTTGAGTTTTGAAGTCCATGGTGAAACCGAGCTGGTCCAGTCGCGTGCATTGGGCGCGCAGCCGTTGTCGGTCTACGGTGGTGTCGAGCCTTACGGTTTCGCTCAATGGCCAGACCGTACCGAATAGCTCGGCGTCTGGGTCAGCAGCCGTTGATGATGCCGGCTGATCCATCCCGAATGGCTCATTCGAGGCCAGAGCATCGGTTTGGGGCGGTGGGGTGGGGTTAACTGGAGTGCGTAAGGGCGGTGCCTGCGGGGGCGCCGGCCCATCTTCCTCCAGAGGGTCAGGGACATTGGTCGGCAGGTGCTCCTCGTCCTCGCGGCTGAGGCCTGTGACATCCTCTAGGGTCATGCCTTCGAGTTCTGCCCTGATCTCAACAACGAGTCGGCCGCCATGGGAGTAATACGAGGGGCGAATCTGCTTGATCGCGAAGTCACCGTTGTACTTGCCCTCTTGGTACTGGTCCAGGAGGGCATCCTTGATCGTGAATTCACCGATCGAGGTGCTGAGGCGGCCGACGTTGAAGAGCCCAAGCCTGCCGGAGATGGTGCGTATGGCCAACTGGCCAGTGATGGAGATCATGTGCGCTCCCCGTAAAACATGGGGAACTCCCGGCGGGCGTTCCCCGCGAGGGTGGAAGGTGGTCAGCAGTCGAACAGGGGCAGACCGTTGAGAACATTGCTGTTGGGATCGATGACCAAGAACCTCACTGCAGCCTGAGCGGCAAGGGTGAGCACTCGAATGGTCTCCTCGCTGAAGCCCTCGGCAGCTTGCAGAGCTTGAAGTGTCGACAGGTCGTAGCCCTAGCACTGTCCCAGATGTTGGTCTGTCCAGGGCGTGCTGAAGATCTTGAAGCCAATGGCGTCACTGTCAGGCAGGGTGAAGCACTCGAATTGAAGCAACGATGTATCAGCACTTTCAGCAAGTGCTTGTAGGTCCGCCCAGTCGTCCTCGGGCAAGTGTGCAGAGGCGATTTCGAATGCTGGGCTGCAGCAAGGATGGGCCAGAGAGTGATCGCTGGTAGCAATGTTAAAGGGGTTGGGTGATTGTGCCATGTGGCGTGCTCCTGGTTGAGAGGAAGCCACCCCAGAGGGCGACCCCTCTGGGTGATTAACTGGCTGTGTCAGGCGGGGTCTGCAGCGGGCTGCAGCTGGATCTGAATGTAGGCAGGCTCGTTCTCGGGGGTGACGACTCGCAAAGCGAGGGCAACCCAGTCACGTTGGCGGCCAGTGTGGCGTTTTGTGTACACGCCGAAGGTGAAAGCCTTGGCCAGGGGTTGCTGCTTGAGTTCTTGCCACGCCGTTTGTACGACGGTGGCGAGGCGTTGGCTCATTTCGGCTACCCGCTCAGGATTTTTGAGAAAGACCGCACGCATCCACGCAGCGTTGTCCAAGACAACCGGAAGGGTGAGGTATGCCTCGGTCGAGGCGGAGGGTATGGACATCAGAGGTCTCCAGAATGAGCGAGGCCTCAGTCCGCGAGGATGAGATCCTCGCGGCTAGGTAATGTAGAAGGCACTCCATCACTAGGTGATGTGATCGCGCTGCCGAGTGCTAGGCGATCTTGGGTGGGTTGGCGCAACGCGCTGGAGCCTTAAACCCTGGCTCCGGGAGGCACTGTCAACGACAGTGAACCAATCAGGAACTCGGTGGCCTGGCGGGGAGTTCACCCACGGCCAGGTCGAAATTATGCAGTGATCTTACAGATCATTTGTTTATCGTTCGACGCGTGAAAGTTTTGCCATTCAGCGTAAGCGTCGAGATGTCCTAATACACGTACCATGTTGTCAGTGATGAAAGAGGGCTTTTCGGCCAGATGCATTAAATGGCAGTCTGCTGACACTGAGTGCGCTAAAGCGGAACCACCGTCATTGATGAGGCTGTACCAGCGATGAAGTACAGTGTGATAGATGAACTTCAACAGTTTTTTTAAGTGCATGGTTGTGCCATGTTGGTTGGGGTGTATGCAGTCAGTGAGTCAGTAAGAGAATTTTCATGACTGCCTCCTTGGCAGATTGTGAAGGCGCTGAAGTCAGCGCCTTGGTAGGGGTCATGCAGCTTGGTTGGCTTCCTGGGAAAGATCCATACCGGAGTCAGGTTGGAGCTGTTCACCGAAATGGTCGGCGACTCTCTGCCCCTGACTCACGGGTCGGTCAGGTTGTTCCTGATTCAACGCTTGATAAGCATCAGGTTGTGCCTGATGGTCAGAGAGCGGGGTAGAGTTTTTCGTCTTCGCTTCGTACACCAGCTTGCCGTCGACTTTGATCCAGCCGATGAAGAGCAGACGGCCTTTGAGGCTTGCGCCGGCCTGACCCTTCTTCTCGCCTTTATCATAAGTGAAAGCATCAGCCCAGATGTCGCCGATTCGGAAGGAAACGAGCACCTTCTTTTTAGCTTCAACGGCTTGCTGGCAGCGTTTAACCAGCGATTCTGCCTCGGCACCGACAATGTTGCAGTCGATGTAGGAGTACTCGGCTTTATCAGTTGCACCGTGCAAAGCTGCAACGGTGACACAGGTGAAGGGTTTGCCCTTGCGGGGACTGACTTCACGGATACGGTTGAGGTAGCCGATGCCAGTGGTATGCAGGTCGAAGAATTTGGCTTCGTTGGATTGGTTGCTCATGGTGATTCTCCAGTTTCAAAGGTGAAAGCGGAGAAACACTTCGCCCGTGGGGGAAAGTATTCCCCGCGTGGGTTGGGATGTAGCAAGTAGGGTGGGCTTCCATCAATCGAGAGATTGACCAATCGCGCTTCCGGAAGCTTGGCGATTTTGGGTTGATCAACGCCTGAAGGGGCGTGGCAGTCTTTCAGATCATGACTACTCGGGCTTGGGGTGCTGACGACGTCAGCAGCTCACAGGTCCAAGGATGGAAACGGCGGAATACTTTGTCAAGCCCTTGAACAAAAAAACCTCCAAGAGGAGGGTTTGAAGGGGAATCGACGTTCAATGCACTCGCAGAAGCTTCTGGCATTTACGTTTGACATTGGGCCAATCTGCCCAAACCGCCATACCCAAGCAGAGTATGAGCAGGGAAGTCAGCAAAATAATACCGAATGTGGTCTGGCTCATGTCAGTCCTCCGGTGTGAGGTAAATACCTGCTAGCCAGATTACAGCACCTACAGCTAGGGCGTAAGTAGTAAGCAACCGATCATTGCTCAGAAATATACCCACGAGGGCGACGGCGACCGCTGTGGTGCCTATCTTGCGAAGGTCGTCCGCTATGGCGACGCGTTTTTTAGATGCCATGGCTTTCCTTAGATCGCCAGGCCCTCACCTTGCCAGGTAGGGTGCCTGGCGCAGGGTGGGGTGCGAGAAGGGTTAGATCGTTGCTACTGGAGCTATGAGATCGTCCAGAGAGCCCATACGGAGCTCTGGTGTTTTGCGCTGATCCGGCTTGCGTGGACGGTTACGGCGCTTGGTCGGTGGTACCGGTTTGGTGTTGGCATCGAACCACTGGTTCAGATCAACGCCGCGGCGTGCGATCGTAGGAATGCGGCAAAGCTCATCCCAGTCGTTTCGGGTGGGCGTTATGCTCGCAAAATGAGCAGCAGGCTGAACCTGGGCCTGGGCTTGGACACGTGGAACTGTCCGTTTCATAGAGCGCAGGAACTCTCGAGTGAGGGTGCCGAGCGCGTAGCCAAAACGGAAGCCGGTCGATGGTGCGGACATTGCGGTCATGGTGTTTCTCCTGCGGTTTAGAAATGCGGAGAAACACTGTCCCTGGCGGGGAAGTGAATTCCCCGCTGTGTTTGCGGAAGGAGCTTCTATCGACGGATGTCGATCGGTCGTGCTACCAGAAGCTAAACGACCTTGGGGAGGACCACACGATTGACGTGCTGCAGCATTACGGATCCGAGCTGCATGGGGCATGTTGCTGACGACGTCAGCAGATCACGGCTTAATAATCGGAGTGGGGAGGGGTTGTGTCAAGCGGGAGGGGATGGAAAGGGCGAGAGGGGAGGGAGAAGGCCGGCTGGATCATACCTTGAAAGGTGACCCAGCCGTGACTTGAAAAAAAGTTGAAGGAGCCACCTGTGTCGGAATCGTCGATCCCTGGGCATTGATCGTCTCGATTCTCATCACCTGGCCATTCTCGTGGCTTTGGCCAGCAAACGTGAGGCACGCATCCGCGCACAAAAGGAGCCCGGCTTATCGCCGGCGGGCCACCGGCAGGGGGGAGAGTACCCTTTGGGTAGCCTGATGGACCTTCGACAAGTCCATCAGGCTACCCAAAGGAAAGAAAAGAGGAGGGGCCACATTACCAATGTGGCCCTTGGAGCAAAGAAGCACCGAACCTCTTGAAACTCTATGTGCCTGTGAACTCAATCATCACGAGTTAGACGGCTGCGCGACTAGAGAGAGCAGGGAGACACAGGGAGAGCTTTCAACCAGATCCGCACGCCCTTCCCGGAGCTATAGCGTGCTTACGGTTTGGTGTCGAGGCGAACCACAACACCTGGGCGCTACTGATGACCGTCAGTAGCCAGCGGGGTTGAACCAAAACTGATGTCATTATGGGTTGTACCATGGCCGAGATGCAAGGCTCGTAGGCATTTTCCCAAGGCGTCAACGGTCAATAGACCGCAACGACCGCCCCCTCGGGGACTGGCGCTGGAACAGCTATCGCCATGTTCCCACCCTTAGGCGAGAACAGCTGCCCAGACCTCTTCACACCAACGGATGTCGACTCAGTCCGTTCGGTCAGTGCGGAAGGGAGCCCGGCAGGAACCGTTCCGGTGATGTAAGTGTAGGACACACCACCAACGACGTAAGTGGCGATCCCGCTCTGCTTGGTGTACCAGGGCGGAAGATTCAACAATGCGTCAGACGGTGCTCCAGTGAACCCAGGATTGGCCCGGGCATACTCTGCTGCGGCTGAGCGATAGATCAGCATACTTCGGCTCAGGGCATCGACTGCAGCCTGGTCGGAAGTGACCTCGTCGGTGTGCTGCACCTGGCTGAAGATGCCTCCTGCAACGATCAGTAGGGTCATAGCGATCCAGTAGATGTACATGAAGAAATCCTGGGGTATGAGCGTTGTGGACTATAGTCCGCTGACGATTATAGTCAACAACCCGAGAATTCTGACCTTTGATCTCGTGATCTCGGGTTGGACTTTTGGAATTACAACCAGACTCTTCGAAAAAGCACAATCATGCATTCGGCATGGTGTTGGCCGAGCTGCGCAAAAAGGGAATCACACTTTTTTGCGGTGATTAGGTGATGCCTAGAGATTGCCCTGGCCAGGTAGGCTGGGCATCTCAGGGAGATCCTATTGCCAATCCGGGGTGTGGCAATCAGGGGCGGCAAAAGTTGGTGATGTTTGTGGCTTCTCATCAAATGACCACTCCAAAGGGTATATAAACATACTGCCCTGCAAGGGGCTGGACCCCCGACTTGCATGCCCTGTTGGATACAATCGAGTTTTGGTATTCCAGGCTGATAACAACTATTTGTATTCATGCGTGACGCCGATGTGATTGCCAGTCCGGGGTGTGGACGACCGCCTCGGCAGTAAAGCTCGGAGAAAAGGTAGTCGGCGGTTACGTGTCCTATCACGACTCGTCGAATTCAAGTGCTGCATACTGTCCGGAGGGAGCGGTTCTAATTGGTTTGATTAATGACAAAAGCCTCGACAGCTACCATATGGCTTGCCAAATTCTGAAATAGCTTCATCTGCAAAACTGCGCTGCCAATCCTATTTGTAACAGTAAACTACTTGCGTTCCACTCCCGGAGTAAAACCAATTCCCATTGCTGAAGATTAAGGATTTTGAATTCCCGCTGCCGTAGTTAAGCGTACACATGGTCCAAGCCCCTAGGGAGGATCCAGACACGCGGTAAGGGCCATCAAGACTACCTTTGCTAGCAGTCCACACACCGGATTGGCAAGAAGGTGTGAGGCACTGGCAGGTCAGCGGCGCGCCCAGGTTGTTTTTCGACTGGATACCGATCTTCGGGCAGGCCTGTCCTTCGACTGCGGTGCTCTCGATGTCCAGGTACTCCCCAACTGTCACTCGTCCGTCCGCCTGCAGCGTGGCACCGCGGATCTTCCCTCCAGTCAACAGGCCCTTGTCGTTCAGGACCCTGACCCAGTCAGCATCGGACTGATAGATGCCGCCTCCCCACTTCTCGTTCACCCAGCCGGTATCGTTCTGACTTCTGAACCAGCCGTCCTTACTGGTGATGTCGTTTGTCGCGGTGACAGCACGGGCATTGTTGATGTCGTTACCGCCCATATCGATCGCTGTGTTCATCCGGTTGTACTCTGGGTGGCCTGGCACAGCGTTTCGGTAGAGGTAGTCGTTGGCGAGGTCACCATCCATGAGGAACAGAGCGCTCGCGGTATGGCCCTGCCCTGGATTGATGCCGTAGTTGCTTAATGCGAGCTCCCAGCCCCCACGGATACCCTGGATTACCCCGGGCTTGAGCGCCGAAATGAAGCCGCCCGGCCCGCCCAGGTGCTCAGCTATTGAGCGAATGCCCAGCTCAGGGATTGCCTGGCCACCGGTCGTCACCACAATGGCCTCCAGTTGGTTGGCATTCAGGCGCCTGGCCAGACCAACGATGGTCTGGCCGAAGCTATTGGTTGAGCTGAAGCCCGCCGGCAGATATTTGGTGTTCTGCATCATGTCCACGGTGACCTGGACGGGCGTAGTCGGGCCAGCGTTGGAGAGCACCACGGCGTAGTTGTCTTTCAGGTACTTGGCAAAGGCATCTGCCACGGTCCGCTGCTGTTCGGCGGCGATCCTGTAGTCCTGGTGATTCCCCATACGGAGCATCCACCAGCCCGCGAGAGAGAGCATGATGCTCAGCACGATCAGGCCGAACAGCGCATCGATGGTAAAGAAGCCAGCTTGCCCGCGTTTACTGGCCATGCCAGAGACTCCTGTTCGATTGTGTGACGATGTCTTGCTCGATCATCTGGAGGTGCCCGCTGCGGATCTTTTCGCGAATAGACGGTGCGTCATCCAGGGTGAGCAACAGGGTTTGGAGTTTCAGCCTCGGCTGTCCGTGGTCGGGGCGCAGGAGGGTTTGGTGAATTACCGCCGTCAGCCCCTGGGAGAGCACCTCCATGGCATTGGGCATCACTGGCTCGGCGAGCACAGACAGACGCTTGATGGCCCCCCCTATGCTGCCTGCATGTCCAGTCGAAAAAATGAGGTGGCCGTTGATGGATGCCTTGATGACCTCAACTGCAGTAGCTGTGTCCCGCACTTCTCCGACCAGGATGAGGTCTGCACGCGTGCGAAGGGCACGGATCAGCGTTTCTGAGTAACCGCCCTGGATGCGGGAGACTGGCAACTGGATGCAACGTCCCGGGCCATGCTCTCCCTGCAGGAGAGTTTCTGGCGGATCCTCTACCGTCAGGCCAAGGCCTCCGAGGGACGTCAGGCGAGCCTTGACCGCCGAGGCTGCGCTGCTGGTCTTCCCCGTCCCCATCTCTCCTGCGAAATACACCAGGCCTCTGGTTTCCTCTGCGAGCAGGCACTCGTAAATATGATCCGGTAGTCCAAGATCCTCGAGGGGGATGATGGTTGCTCTTGAGCGGTTCAGTACAAAAAATGGCTTGGTGAAGACATCCAGGTTGTACGTCACCCGCAAGAGCACTCGCTCCTCGAGCACGAGGGCGAACTCAGGCTCGCGTGTCGTCTCGTACTGATGCAGACACTGTGCGCGAAGCTCCTGAATCTCGGTCAACCATTCCGTAGGAACGGGGGCCTTGCGGGGCTGGCCGGCCAGCCCCTTCACATCGGCAAAGTCGTGGCCGAGGTAGAGGTCCACGAAATCAGCATCTGCAATCAAGCTCACTCTGTCGGCCTTCAGTAAGTGGTCCAGGAGATCGAGTTCATGTCGTTGGAACAGCCTGTTGTAGCGGCGGCGGGAAGTACCTCGCCGCTGGTTGCCGAGCCACCGTTGATGGCGGTGGTGGTCTGCTTGTCCTTGGCGATTTTGGTGGTCAGTGTGATGCATGCCGCTTTGGGGACGTTGCTCTCGGAGAGAGTGAAGGTCATGCCATTGCTCACAAGCGTGACGGCGCCATTCCACTGATTCGTCAGGGTGGTGCCCGAAACGCCCATTGAACCGGTACCGTCAATGGCGATCAGCGAAGGGACCAGGTTGGTCCCGGAGGTGCCGTATCCAGACGACCCCTTGAGCTTCTTGACGTTGGTGATGATGGTGGTGACGTTGCTTTGTTCTACAGCGGCATCAGAGCTGCCGAGCATCTTGTAGCCGATGAAGGCGATGAAGCCCAAAGCGACCGTGACGAGCATGATCCACATCACGGCGTCGATGGACAGGAAGCCACGTTGGTTTTTAGGGGTAGAGAGTGTCATTGGTTGCCTCTGGGCTGTGTGCTTAGTGTTGAATTGAGTCCATCAGGCCGATGGCGAGCTGGAAGATGCCGACCATCACGAAAATCATGAGCAGGCCCATGATTACGGCGGATATGGCTGTAAGGGACTTTGAGATCGTTTCCACGCGCTTGAGCATTTGCTCGAGCCAACGATTGGCAAACCGCTCCATCGACGTGGCAAAGCTTTGTCGGGTGGCCAAGACCTGCAGGAAGTGGATGGCCATCTGGTCAGGGAACTGGTGCCCGGCCAGCTTGAGCGCAGTGCCAAAGTCTTTACCCGAGCTGACGCCGTAGTTGATGGCGTCGATCCTTTCTCGCAGCCAGGGTGAAGCGCTGCGGCTGAGGATGCTGAGTGCGCTCAGCTGGCCCACGCCGGCGCGGAGCATTACCGACATGTTCAGCAGGAAGATCGAGCCATGCAGGACCTTGTAGATCGACCAGGGTGGAATACTCTCGAGGCGCATCCTGGTAGTCTGCAGTAGCAGGCTAAGCTGTGTTTTCCATACCGGGCTGTTGGGTCGAACCTGCAAGCCGCAAAAGTATGGAAGTGTGACGAAGGAGACGACGATCAAGGTCAACACGACCGCTACAATCAGCAGACCATAGTGCGTGACCAGATTGGAAAGGGCATACAGTAGACTGGGAATGCCGGTCCACAGCTCAGGGTCTTGGCGCTGAGTCATCGACGGCACCATCCAGGTGGCGATGACATACAGCAGTGCCCCCATCAGGCTCCAGGTGATCGAGGGAAGCGCTACGACGGAGATGACCAAGCGAGCAATGCGTTGACGGGCCTCGATGAGCCGTACGCAATCCCGGAACGCTCCGACCAGGTTGCCGGTCTTCTCACCAGTCTCTACCAGGGAAGCCTCGTCATACGGCAAGTGGCTCCTGCAGGCATCCGCGAGAGATTTACCACCACGCACTAGCATTGCCACCTGGCCACAAATGACCGACACAGGGTGCATGGTTTGACCGTCGCTGCTAAATGCCTTCGCAACGGTCTCCAGCGCTTCCTCGATCGCAATCCCGTCCTCGATCACACCCATCAGGCTCTCGTAGAACTGGATTCGCTCGTTCTTCCCAAACTGCTTGGCGTAGAAGGTGACTACCCATCCCTGAGCTGCCTCTCGCAAGCCTGCCCAGAAGTCTCGAAGGGCCTCAAGCATCGGATTCCTCCATCAATTGCCTGTCGAAATCGAGCGGCCCCGCAAAGAGCTCTGCATCGCGTGGATCCACGATTCCTGCGGAGATCTTCATGATCGCGTGGGTGATCTTGGTGATCCCGCCCATCTCCTTCACCCAGTATCTGCGGGCAGCGCTCGCGCCTCGCTTGGTGAACGTTTCCATGAGCTTGACGCTGGTCAGCAACGTTTCGGCGATGACAGTGCGGTCGACAACGCCGAGGTTTCTGCACTGGCTGCAGCCATCACCGACAAGATTGACCTGGTCGACAATCTGCAACTGCTCCAGTCGGGCGAAAAGATCGCTGCTGATTCCATGTTTGTGGTTGCTCAGCGGAACTCGGCAAGCGGGGCAGAGAACCGGCACCAAAGACTGGTTCACGATTCCGGTGGTGAGCAGTGGGTCGGTAACCAGGTAGTCAGCTACACCCATATCAATCAGTCGTTGGATGGAGGCGATCGCATTGTTGGTGTGTAGGGTCGACCAGCTCTGGTGACCGGTCATGGCACCGGTATATGCGGCCTGTGCCGACGCTAAATCGCGCAGCTCGCCGTACATCAGGACATCGGGGTCAAGCCGTACCGCGTTAGTAATACCGTCACCCCAAGTCTCGCCTGCGTAGATGGGGGACTGGTTAGCTTTTAGCGGATACTCCGGAGGATGCTCGAGCGTGAGAATGTGCCGGGCGCCGTCGGTCTCGTCGTACAACTCATTGAGGTTGACCTGCAGGGTCTTCGATTTACCGGAGCCGGTTGGTCCAGTGATCAGGTTTAGCCCATAGGGAAGACGTCGCAGTCTTCTGAAGTGCTCGGTCTGCTGAGGCAGAAAGCCTAGTTCCTCGAAGCTTTGCTTGGACGTGTCGTCGTACAGCAAACGCATCACCATCAGCGGACCATCCACCAGTGGCCGAGTTGCGACCCGAGCACCATACAGGCCCAACTGGTCGACGAATTTGCGGCTAACCCGCGCATCCTGAGCGATGTGGGGCTGGTAGTAATCGCCCGAGACGTCGCACATACTGTTGTAGAGCGCAGCGCAGAACTCACGGCCTACGTCGCTTTTTTCCTGACGGACCTCCTGCAGGACGCCGAAGAGCCTGTATTTGATCCGAGTGACGTCGTGCGAAACGACAATGTGAATATCACTCGCGCCGCGACGGTGGGCATCCCCCATGAACTCCACCACCTGGGCTTGGCGCTGAGTCTCGACCAGTGCCTTCATGCCCGTCGACGCTGAGGCCTGGTACAGCGCTTTGATCTCCGTGATCGATGCGGAGATGACCTCGAAGTTGATCCCCTTGTGGTCCAACTGGTCCATGAAGGACATGACGTAAGGGTCGCGGACATGCTGAGGGGAGATGTACAACTTCCCATCGGCGGTCAGCGCAAGGACCTGTCGCAGGTCGTCTTTGATTGGATGAGGGCCTCCCGGTGCAGTCAGCACCGCCACTGGCAAGGGTGCCAATGCCAAGTCGACAAGCTCAAGGTCGACGGGCTCTGCGGATAGCTCGGTCATGGTCAATGCTCCTCAGGGTTGGCCGGGCATGAGGCCAGGCAGGCTCTGTTGTGGTTGGGATACCACCCGGTTTCCGAACCCCAAGGGGAACCGCTTGCCCTCCTTGCTCAGCACCACCCCATCGAGCGTGATCTGTTGGACTCGGAACCCGTTGGGTACCTCGTTTCCCGGCTTGGCATCGACCTCGCTGCCGTCGCTGTAGATCAGGCTTGCTCGCAGTTTCTGTCCTGAGCCGCTGATTTCTTTCACCACCGGCAAGGACGACTGGCGTGGTGCAGGGGAGGTTGGGGTCATGGTGGGAGTGAATCCAGGAGCAGGGAACTGCGCTACTGGCTGAGTGGCGCTAGGAAGTGTGCCGTTTGCTTCGAGTTCGGCCTTGCTGCGCTCGGCCTTAGCCTTAAACAGGATGGTTTCGCTCTGCACCTTGCCGAGCTCGCCGACGTTGATGCCCGAGAGGTCGGGGACGGCAGCAAGGGCATTGGTGATCGGCAGCCAGCAGGCCAGTAACAAAAGGCTGAGGTTATTTCGCATACAGGACTCCTGTGACCGACCAGATCAGGTGGTCAGCCTTGTATTCGGTCTTGATCTCCTGAAGGCGCAGTCCCTGGGTCGGCGCGCCATTGAAGGAGTCGTAAGGCAGAACGCCGGTGGTGTAGGAAAGCTGGTATTGCTTCCACTGAGGTGGTGGCGGGGGCGGTGGAGCCGGCTGGCCCGGCAGAACTGGCTCCTGGGGAATAACCACCGGCATGGATTGCAACTGTGGCTCCTGAGAGAAACTGTGGAACCAACTGGTCAAACTCTCGAGAGCGTCCTTGGCCTCGACCAATGCGTCGTCACCCGCAGCGTCAATGGCAATGTCGAACCTCAGGATCCCGGACTTTGCCTGGTCGGTGAATTCCGGGTGTATGGAAAAAAGCTCTCTGACGGCCGTCGTGAAATTGTGAGCAGTGCTGTTACCAGCACGGTCGTAGGTCGCCACGATTTGAGAACCGTTGCACTCGGCCTTGTTGATGGGCCAGCCCTGAATGTTCAAGGGCAACTGGTACATCACATGGCTGCATGCCGCTACGAAGTCAGTGACCGAGGGTTGTTTCGCCCAGGGATGTTCCAGCGCCTGGAGAGGTTGCTCTGTACCTGTTTGCCGCTGTAGCTCGGCCAGCTCCTCGAGGCGTTTCTTCTCCGCCTCGATGGCAGCCTGGCGCGCAATCTCTGCCTGGTGGGATTTCCATTGTGACCAGGCCAGCAGGCCGCCACCGATCAAGAGGACCACCAGGAACAGCTGGGCCAGTTCAGACTTGGACATCCCAAACACGAGGGGACGTAGCCGATACTCACGCTTGAGCCGAGATGGTTGGAGTAGCTCATCGATGTCGATGAGCTCGCCACCCATGGCAAACTCGGTCGGCAAGAACTCTCGCTCGAACTGGATGCCGCGGCTGCGTTGCTGCAACACCCGTTTACGGACCTCTGATGCCGTGGCAATCAGGTCGCAACCCGGGATGATCCTGCCCTCATGGACAGCGACGATGGCATAGCGATCTTGATCGGCGTCGACGGCCCAGGCAGCAATCCACGAATCACCGAGCTGGCCAGCCAAGGTCGCAGCCAACGAGTACATGCCTTTGTGAACGTCAGAGGAGCGCGAGACAAAGCCCGCCTGGATCATCAGCGACGTTCTTCGGATAGCCACGATGTCCAGGCCGTGCTCATGGCCATACTGACGGGCTTCCTTCATGTAACTGGTCATGTTGCCCAGGGGCGTCCAAAGCATGCCAGTGACGAAGACGCGCCCTCGATGCTGGATGGTCTGCACCCGGCTCGACGGTTTGGAAGTGTCGGTGTTCATGAGCGCCGCCACTTACAAGTTGTCCGGGAGGACAATTGGCGTCACCAGCACCACCAGGGCACTTTGGGACGTCGATCGGGTTCGCCCTCCGCCCAGGCCAAAGAAGCTGGGACTGCCAACGCCTGATTTACGCGCGTCGTCCCCGTTCTCGTCGAATCCGGTGAGAATCAACGTCTCGCCGCTGCGCAGACGGACCTTTGGCGCGACGTTCTTGGTGTCGTAGTCCGTGGTCTGGACCTTGGAGTCGTTACTCTCGAAATCCTTGAAGATCGGCTTGCTGCTGATGCTGAGGGTGATCATCAGCAGCATGTTTTCTTTGTCCAGGAGCTTGGGCAGTAACATCATGTTGAAGCCACTGGTGATGGTCGCCGGCGTCAGTGCGGTGCTGGAACCGACTGATGCTGTGGTGGTGGTCGAACTGGAGGCGACATAGCTTTGGACGTTGCCGATCTGGATCGGTGCCGGCTGCAGGTTCAGCGTGGTCACCGATGGTGAACGCACTTCGGAGACGCGCCCTTGTTCTGACAAGGCTTGGACGACGGCCTTGGAGCCGGCCCACGGAGAGCTGGACGTATCGAGAATGCTGCCGCTGGCCGAGATCGCCTCGGAGCTGATGCCGGCGACGGTGTTACTCAGGCCGAAGCCCCATTTTCCAGAGATGGATTTGTAGACGGCGCTCCAGTTGACCGCCGTCTGGTCGCTATCGCTGAAGTTCACCTCGTAGACCTTGACGTTGAACAGCACCTGTCGAGTGATGCTGCGGTTGGTCTCTTTCAGGTAGGCCGAGATTCGATTCAGCACCTCCGGGCGGTCACTAACGGTGAGTGTCCCAGTGGAGCGAGAGAGATACAGACGCCCTGGCGGCTGCATGCTGAGCATCGACTTGACGTTGCTCTCGATGTCGCTCATCAGTGAGGTCTTATAGGTCGATTTGGTGCTCTGGTTGCTGCCGGATTCACCCGTGGCTCCGCCTGAAGAGGTCGAAGATCCCGAGTCGCCGTTGCCGGTTGAGGTGAGCAGACCAGACTTGACAGTGCTCTCGATCTCCAGCTCGTCACCGAATGTCCACACGTCGAAGGTGCGGGTGTCGAAGTAGGTAATGCGCGCGGCCTGAACCTCCGGATCGAAGTGCCAGGAGAGCCCGAGGCGTGATGTGGCCTGGTTCAGCAGCCCGGAGGTTCTGCCGTTGTAGTTCAGCCCGGAAATCAGCCCTCCGCTGCTGAGACCCAGGTCGAATGAGCTTGCACTGCCAGGCATTGCGCCTGCTAAGCCATTTGGCAGAAGGCCAGCTAGGCTGTCTGGATCAGGTGCAGCCGGAGTGGCGCCGCGTGCGGTAGTGCCTGCGGACTTCGAGGAGAGGATCCCGGGGTTCAATGCGTCAGGCGCTACAATGACCTGCAGACCGGTTTCCTTGGTGATCAACTGAGCGACGTCGGTGATCGATACTGGGCCTGCAGGCCGATAGGCAATGTCACGGTCTAGGCTGAACGGAAGCCCGCGCCTGGTCACCAGCGGCTCCGTAGAGACCCACGGCTTATTGCTGAATACGACCGTGTCGCGGTTCTGCTGTGGCTGCTGGTTCTGCAGGAACTTGTTGTACTGGCTAGCCGTGCGGCCCTGGAACTCTGCTCGGTCGAACGACTCATTGACCCGTTGCACGGCGCAACTGCTCAGCAGGGCCAGGGCAATTGGAGTCAGTGCCCAGTGGGCCCAACGAGACTTGATCATTTCTTCTTCCTCTCAGCGACGTACAAGACGCTCTGGGAGCCTTCGCTACCATCGACTACGAAGGATCGCGGGGCATTGTCGTAGAGCGGGAACAGCTGCTTGACGGCTTCCTGGAACGAGCCCTCGAAGTGCAGCGGCGCCTCGATCGGATAGTTGAGGTCCTCCTGGGCCCAGATCACGCGCCACCGGGCTTTTTTGGCCCATTCCTCAACGCTATCGCGCAAGGTTGATCCAACTTCGGCCGTCCATACCTGGGGCAGCGGCCGGGGTGGTGGGGCGGGCTTGACCTCGATGGCCGGGGTCGCCCCTGCTGTTGTGGTCACCGCAGCCGCTGGCTTGGATGCCGCAAGTTGGTTGGGCGCCTTCGGTACTGGGGACGCAGGTGTCAAAGGTTTAGCCGCGGTGGTTACCATCGCAGCCGGGATAGAGCCATCCTTGGCGGGTGCCACTGGGGGGAGCACGGGGGCCACTGGTGCTTGAACTGCGACAGTGGTGGTAGTCGTGGTGATTGGGGTGGGAGCAGGTACAGCGGCGACAACAACGCCTGACGTCGTGGCCGGGGTGGCGGAACTGGTGGCAGGTGCACGCGCTTTATGGGCGTAGAGCTGGCCCGTCGGCGCCGACGGGGTTGGCAATTGGTAGCCAGGGCGAAGCACGAAGCACACCTGACGGTTCACTTCATCCACTTTCACCTGCCAGGCCGGGCCTGCGAGAACCTGCAGGGTGTTACGCAGCGTCATCGGACCGAGCTTGTACTGAGCCGCGGGCAGGGGGCGGGTGTACAGAATGTCGACGTGCTGCGAGCTGGGCGGGCAGAGGGCGTAGCCTGACCGGTCGACCACGTAGAGCATGGCGTCCCGAACACTCGGGTTCATGCTGGACGGGATGGTCACGTCGATGATCTGTGCCATCAGGTCCCGCTGGCTCGCGTCGGGCTGGGTGCTCACCAAGGTGTAGCGGCCATACCGAACAACCGGCTCTTTTTCCGGGGTCGCCCCGTTCGGGTAGATGTCCGGAGACAGCCATTCGGGATTGCGGCTGCTATTGAACGCCGGCTTCGGCGGCTGCTCAGCCTTCTGAATCGCACAACCAGCAACGAGTGCGGCGAGCGAGAGAGTGGTCAACTGCCTGATCATGAGGCCCCCTGTAGTCATTGAGGGCACGGTGACAGCCAGCAGATTCTCATGCAGCAGGAAATCAATATCACACAGAGTTAGAATTTCCGGCGCGCTTGATGGAACGCAAGTAAGTTACCGCTTGGGGCGCCGAGGTTGGCCTGACCTCGAACTGGAAAAGATCAACGGAGGTGATAATGCTCGACAGTCGAATTGCCGCTTTCGAACACCTGATGGACTGGGCGAACAGTCTCAGCGCTGAACACAATCGACGCGGCCTGGAAGACCTCATAAAAATTGTGCTCAGGCCCGTTCAGGCCATCCACTTACGAGGCGCACTGCTTCGACCTCGGCATGCGGGCCCTCAGTCGCTGCACTGGATGAACTCACTTGGGGGGCTGTGGGATGGTTACGCCGATAACGGCACTTGGGCCGCATATCTGCTGAAAAATTGCAGTCGGCCAGTTGATCAGAGCTCAAGCATCCGGTTGGCCAGTGACATGGTAATCCCAACTTTGTGGTCGGAAAGCAGCATACTCAACAGCCTCGGCATGATCGGGGAGGGGCGTGAGCTCGGCGCGTTCGTGCAGGACCCAAACCATCGTGTGACCCTGATGCAGCCGTTGAACATAGCTTGGGTCAACGGCGGTAACCATTCGATCGCCCAAGGAATTCTGGGCGGGGAAGGGGTGCTCGTACCTGATGATGTTTATGATGTTACCGAGATCATCAGGGGAGTGCGTTTTGATGGCGAATGCTGGGTTTGTCGGAAGACCGGCGACAAATATGGTTCACCAATCTACGTTGAGTTTGGATGGGCCTGGGAGATCGCACGCTTGCTGGTCGACCTCCCACGCGGATCTACTGGCTGATGGTCGCGGCGAGCATAGCCTTGGCCAAGGCGTCCTGCTGCTCTTCCGGCTCAATGAGCTCCAAGCTGACTTGGCGTTTCGCTAAGAGCATCTGCCAGAGCTGCTGATCGATGCTGTTCTCCACGAGGGGGATCTTCACGATCACCGTCCTGAGCTGACCATTCCGGTACGCCCGGTCCTCGGCCTGATCCTGTTGTCCGGGTGTCCAGGGCAGGCCCAGGAAGAAGACGTAGTTGGCGGCCGTGAGGTTGTTGCCGGTACCGGCGGCTTGGGTGGTGCAGATGAAAGCCCTGCAGTCGGGGTCGCCCTGGAACTTGTCGATCGCCTTCTGGCGCTTGGTGAGTGAGTCACTGCCGACCAGGGTGACGTTCCCGATACCGGCTGCGTCGCACAGCTCCTTGAGGCGCGCGACGGTGGGTTTGAACTCGCAGAACAGGATGACCTTGTCTTCGGGGTCCAGCTCGCCCAGCAGGTCCATAGCGACTCTGACCTTCACCTGTTCCAGGTAGTGGCGAAGCGCGCCGAGCCTGGCAAAGATGGGCCTGTCCTCGAGGCGAATGCTGTCGTACTTCTTCCGCTCCTCCACCCCCATCGCCACGGGCAGCAACTGCCGGTGCTTACCCTTGAGCCCGGGCAGAACGTCTTTGCGCCTGCGAAGCATCCAGTCGCCCAGTTCTGCCCGGAGGTTTTGCCGGAACTCTGGGCTGCCGGCGAAGCGTTCGCAGAAATCGCTGAGGGGCAACTGGCCGACCGGGTGCCCCGATAGACGTAGCAGGGTGTGCAGCTCCGTCTCGCGATTGAGGACAGGCGTGCCTGTCAGCAGATAGCGATTCGACACCTTGGCTGCGATATCGAAGCCATGGCGTGTACGCTCGGCAGTCGGCTCCTTCAACTGGTGCGCCTCGTCGACCACTAGAACGTGGTAATGCTCAGCCAACAGTACGTAGTCGCCGAGGCGCTCGTAGTTGATCAGCATCCATTGGACCAGCGGGTCTTGCTTCTGCACAGCGACTGTCGCGTCGGGGTAGACCGCCAGGATTTCACGCTGCCAGTTGATCAGCAACGAGGAAAGGGTCACCACCAGGATCGGGCGACCGGCTGCACTGATATGCGCCGCGATGATGGCCTGGCGTGTCTTGCCGAGGCCCATATCGTCAGCCAGCAGTGCGCTGGTGCGCTGGAGAAGGTGAGCGATTCCTGCAGGTTGGTGATCCAGCAGGGAGTAGCCGACCAAGGCCTGGGCGATCGCGTCATCAGAGAAATCAGTGCGCTCGATCGGCGAGACGGCAGCGAGGTAGATGTCGTTGGAGGTCTCCTCGCCACTAGCGGTTGCCGAGGGTTCCTGCGGGGCTCCGCCCAGGCTGATGCGGGGAATCTCAGCCGCCGGCACGACAGAGCCATCGCCGAGGAGCTCCTGCACAACGTCCAGAATCTCAAACTGCTCCTCGATCAGGCCCAGTTCCAGGATCAAGTTGCTCCGCAGGATCTCTGCGGTCGCATTGATGCGCCAGGAGCTTGATCGGCCTAGGAATACGCCGCGCATCCGGCGTGCGACGGCGACCACGCCGGGGTGGTAGTCACCTGATAGCAGGACACCGCCGTCGGCCAGCGGCGCGATGCGCAGCAAAATCCCCCAGGAGAAGGCGTCACGTTGAGGAGCACTCAGCGCGGCCTCGATCTTCTGGCGGAATGCCTGCCATGACTCTGTGATCTTGCCACCGGCCAGCTCGATCAACTGGTGGTACACGAGGTCCAGCTCGTCGATGAGCTTGGCCTTGGGCACGCGCCAATAGCGGCAGAGCGGGTGGTCGCCGCGGCGGATGAAGAACCCGCTACGGGCGAGCATGACCTTGTTCGCGCCTTCGATGTAGGACATGAGAATGCCCAGGTCGTAGCCGTCGAACACGGCTGCTTCGAGCAGCACTGGTTGGCTATTCAGCAGGCGTGGGCGCTTCATCAGTCTCCACCCCCTACCGGGCGGGAGGGAATATCAACTGTAATGATGGGGGTTTGATCTATGGTGGTTGCAATCATGTGCCCGCTCCTGGAGGAGCGAGCAGGTTGTCAATCAATTCACCGTGATTACAGCGGGAATGATTATCCGAACGCTCGGAAATTAACGCCTGATGGCCTTTAAGTCATCTAAAACGTCGGGCATATTGCAGCAAGCTGCTGAACAGCCCTTGTGGGCTGGAGCAAGGAGCCTGTCGTGGTTCCTCCCGATGTCCCGGCGATTCAGGGAGGGGATTTTCACCTGCCAGAGGACCGAAGAGTGGGGAAGTCTGTCCGAAGGGAGGGCTATGCAGGTCAATGACATTTGCCTTCGCATCAACCTCGTCTCCCGAGATTTCGTTGTCCTCGGCGACGGTCTCAACGTGGGGCGACATGAGAAAGAACCAAGCCGCCCATGACGCTTCGATGCTATCAACGTCCATTATGGATTCCAGCCAATACCAGCCAGTCTCAACGTTCGAATCGATGGGTGTTCCACAATGGGTGCGCTCGGGCTGGATTGAGCTGTTATCCACGAGCGTGACCTTGATTGGGCGCAAATACCTTCCGTTGTCATCCTTATAAAACTGCCCAGGCCCGCCTAGAGCCTCGATTAACATCTGCTCAACCTCCTGGGGTTTAGCAGTCTTAACATAGAATCGTTGGTATACAGACATTCCGTCTTCTCCGGCTGGGGTTAAAGGCCCTTAGGCTTAGTCATGTCTGGCTTGCCTTTCACTGTGGGGTAGCTGACCTTGCAGCCACTGGCTTTGTACCCCGTACACCCCCAGAAATCATACCCGCCTTCACCGCGTTTCTGTCTGCGTGCGAGTGGCATTCCACACTTGCCACAGACATGGCCTTCCCCGTTGCTAGAGCCGGATCCGGATACACGCGTTACCATAGTCACCGAGGGCGCCTGGCGGAGGGCTGCGAGCTCCGTCTGGAGATGCTGAAAGAACTTGGCGACCACCGAGCCATACTGCTCCTCCCCCCGTGCGATTCGGTCCAGGTCCTTCTCCAGCGTGCTGGTGAACGCCAGCTCGACGAAGCTGAAGCGGCCCTCCAACTGGTCGATGGTGCTCACCCCCAACGGGCCAGGGACCAATTTGCGCTTCTCCTCAACCACCAGGCCTTTGCCGGTGATGTTCTTGATGATCGATGCAAACGTGCTGGGGCGTCCGATCCCCAGTCGCTCCAGCTCCTTGATCAGGCTTGCCTTGGTGAAGCGTGCCGGCGCCTTCGTCTTCTGGTTGAGCACCTCACCCTGAAGCACGCTGAGGATCTGTTTGGGTTCGAGCACAGGCACCGGATTCTTGGGGATGTCGGTCGACTCTTCATCCGTCTCGTCCTTCTGCAAAAGCTTCATCCAGCCGAGATAGGCGACAGCGCTGCCAGTCGCGGCGAAGCGCAGAGGCCTCTGATCCGGCCCCCTGGCCAGCAGTTTGGCCATGCGCACGTCGTAGATGGCGTCTGCGAGCTGGCTGGCCAGCGCCCTGATCCGGATGAGCTTGTACAGCGCTTGCTCTTCAGCAGACTCGCCTGCGACTTCATCCTCCCACGCGGTTGGCGCAATTGCGGGGTGACCTTCCTGGGCGCTATCCGCAGCCTTGAACGTCCGGCGCTCGTCAACAACGTCGAGGCCTTGCCTGCGAGCCACTGCCTGGATATCTGGCATGGCTTCATCGGCCAAGTTGGGGTTATCCGTCCGGTGATAGGTGATCACGCCCTGCTCGTACAGGCGCTGCGCTACCTGCATGGTTTTGTCCGGGTCCCATTTCAGCGCTACGCTGGCCGCCTGCTGCAGGGTGGATGAAATGAACGGTGGGGGTGGCGGGCGCCGCTTCTTGCCGTCTTCACATGACTCGACAATGACCGCGCGTGTTGCGGCAACCCTTGCCGCGAGTGTGCCATCCCGAATATAGGGGTTTTCTTTGCTCGCGAAGTCGGGGATCGGTTGCCATACGGCAGTCCAGTCTATACCGGTGGTTTCGTCCTTGAAGGTCAGCTCTACCCCGAAGTGGTGGACCACCTTGAAGTTCCTGATTTCTCGCTCGCGCAACACCACCAGGTAGAGGGCAGGTGATTGAACTCGACCAGCGGAGGTAGGTTGGCCCAGGACTCTGCGAAGCTCCTGCGTGACCAGGTAGCCCACCAGGCGGTCCAGCACTCGCCGGCACTCTTGTGAGGCAACGAGTTGCCCATCGATTCTCCGTGCATTGGCCAGGCCCTCTCGTACTCTGGCTTGGGTGATCTCATTGAACGTGACTCGCTTGTACTCGCGGATCCCCAGCGCCTGCTGTATGTGCCAGGCGATACTTTCCCCCTCCCGATCCGGGTCGGTGGCGATGTACACCTCCGTGGCGTCCTTGAGCGCTTTGCGAATGGTGCCGACGTTGCGGGCACTCTTGGGCAGGATCTCGTAGACCGGACGAAGGGTCTTCAAGACGCCGGTTGTGATCATCGTGTCGTCCTGACCCGACTGGGGGAGATCACGGATGTGGCCACCAGATGCCACCACCACCCAGTGCTCGCCAGGGCGGATCTTCTTCATCATGGGCCCAAGCTTCTTCAGCTTGCCCGGTGCCTCGATGATCATGAGTTTCATAGGGTGCCCCTGCACAGATAAATCAGGGAGAACTCTTGCCGCCGACCGGGGACGGCACAACGCGAAATGGTCAACTGGAAGGGAGGGAATTCGGTAGGGCTCAGGCCCACGGAGGAAGGGTCAAAAATTGAGAGTGAGCTGCTGGGCGCGCTTGTACCCTTTCAGCCAGGAGGCAAGCATGGCAGGGTGCTTGTAGGGGCAGGCATATATGGGCAGCCCTTTCTCGGCGGCTTCAACCCCAGCGGCCTCCACCGCAGGATGGGGGTTATTGAACTGGCGCCTGTCCGCTTTTCGCTCCTGGGCATCTTCGTTCTGCATCGATTGTTCCTCATCAGCGCCACTGTTCACGCCGGGCGTGTCACGCTTCAAACGACCTGGCCACCAGCAATTCCCCGACAAGGGCGTTTTTTACGACCCTGGGGCTCACTTCGATACAAGTTAGCAGCCGTAGAGCGGAGATGCCTTCAGGAAAAGGTAATTTGCCAACGCTGGCATTTCAAATGTGCCCCTGACCTGGGCAAGCGCTGCTTGCAGCGCCCCTTCGGCTACGAGTTCGCGTCCTCGTCGTAGGAGCTTCACGAGCTGCGGCCGCAACAGAAGGTCCTTGTCGCCAGAAATGCGAGGCATCAGACGGCAGGTCCAGAGGAAGGGGCTGCGACGATTCGTCCTTGTCTCCGGAACCTTCACGAGTGGCGCGCCTGAAAATAGCTGTCACGCCAATGCCCGTGTACCACCGCTAGTGGGGAATCATGCTTGAGCGGTAGAGTGCCGACCATGCCAGCAGCGTCGCACTGGGGTCCTCCAGTGCGGCACGAACCATCACCTCAGTGTGTTGACCTGTGATGTCGCAAACTGCCTGCCCAAGTCGAAGGAGCTCAGCTTTCACTCCTGCATCCCGGGCCTTGGTCGCAAACTCATACTCCTGGGCCTGCCCATACTCAAAGGTGGCATTGAACCGGAGGCGAAGCATTTCGATGGCCTCCACTTCGGCCTCCGGCAGCATGATGGATTCGCCGTCGCAAAAGATCTGGCGGACGCCATTGAGAGCTCGAACGGCATCCATGTAGCGCGAGGCGTCTACAGTCGCTTTGACGGATGGATATTCCGGGTAGTCGTGGTGCATGGGGCGATACCTCGAAGCGGAATGAGGTGGCGACGATCCGTCCTTGCCCCCAGTGACTTCACGAGAGGCGCCTGAAAAATCGCCTGCCAGGCTGTGGCTAGAATGCCGTGGAGATGCCCCATCGAAGGGAGGGGAAACTCGAAGTGACGTCCTTGTCACCAGGAGCTTCGCGATGTGGCGCGCCAAATTAAGGGGGGGCTACAGGGGGATGTCGTCGTCAAAGCCTTCGCTGTAGTGGCGCATGTCGTCGGGGCTCGGCTGAGGAACGTTTTGAGCGTGGCCGCCGCTGGTCTGACTGCGCCCCTGACCTTGCTGGTGATTGGCCGGACGCTGACCATTGCCGTTCGATGCCAGGGTGATCTGTTCGATACGATGCGGGAGGATCGCGATGCGGCTTGCCTCGACCTTCAGCGCCGAAACGTCTTCACCCGTTTGCTTGTCTTTCCAGGTGTCCATGATCGCCCGGCCAATGACCAGGACCCGCATACCTTTCTGGAACAGTTCAGCAAAGCGCTCGGCATCCTGATGCCACCACTCAACGTTGCACCAGAACCCCCCACGATCCTTGTAGCCACCCTGGCCATCAGGGATCGAGTTGTCGAACATCACATTGAGTCGCAGCATGTGCCGCGGATCTTTGTTGCCGTTGGCGAACGAACGATGCTCAGCTGCGTTACCGACGTTGCCTTCCCAAACTACTGGTGTACCCATGGTCTATCTCCGTTCAGTGTTGAGGTGGGTTCATGACCTGCTGCAGTCGAGCCTGATATTCGGCCTCGGCCTGCCCCATCTTTTCTGCGCACTCGGCGGCCTGTTTGCCGATGGAGTGGATGAGGCTGATCTGCATGTTCAGGGTGATTCGGTGTTGCTCCAGGGCAAACAGGTCCTGCAGCAAGTGGATTGGTGTTTTGGGGGCGTGGACCATCTGAGCCCATACGCCGACACCCATGCGCCGCTCTTGCACGCTTTGCCAGCGAAGAAAGGTTGTGCCAGCTGCTGTGTTTTGCTCGATGAGCCTGACGGGCAGCAGAGCGAATGGATGTTGGCGAACCTGGGCCAGCACTTCCTGGGTAAGGGTGCGCAGCCCCGCCTCCAGCGATGCGCAATGCTCCGCCAACTGAACCAGCTCCCCCTTACCTTTAAAGGGCTTTAAAAGGCCTTTTAGTGAGGCACTCTGTTGTAGCCCCTGATAGGCACCCTGTTGCAGCGGTTTGAAGGCACCGTGTTGCAGTGCCTCCGTTGGTCGGGTGTCCGATCGCATGAGCGTCATGCCTCGCCTTCGAATTCGTCATCCACATCCTCGACCGGGCCTGCGGAGCCACGGCGGATGGGCGGGGCAAAGTTCGAGCGGCGTGTGCCTTCCAGGATGTCCTGGGGGATATCGCCGTAGCGCTTGTACATTTCGCGCGCATTTTCAGCCCGAGCATTGTTGGCAGCGAAGTCGTCACGCGATGCGCCGGAGAATCGATGGAGCTGGGCCAGCCCAAAAAGACTGCGAAGCAGGTGAGCACCTTCATCGATCCAGATCTCGCCATCGCGGCGACCGATCATGGCGACGTGCTGAGCCAGCAGGATGCGACGGACGACTTCGTCGTACTGAGTCAGCAGATGGACGCCCTTGAAGCCCAGCGGGTTGGAGATGAAGAGCGGCAGCTTCAGCGGCTGGATGGAGAGGTTCTCGCCGATCTCGAGTGCTTTGGGGAGTTGGGCCATCACTCCATCAAGGCGGCTGTCGATGGCCTTGAGGGCATCATCTACTTCCTGGATCTTCTCCTCGATCCTGATCATCCACCAGTCGGAGTACGGATCATCCTGTGCGGCGGCGCGGTCGATCTGGTTGATCTTGAGGCAGAAGCCGGCCAGCCCGAGGATGCTGTGTTTGTCATCGGTCTTCTGGCGACCCAGCCAGATTCGAGCAGCATGATGGGTGTGGAGAGTCAGCTGGACCTGGCTCCTGAGGGAGCCGATGTTGAGCTGATAGTTGTCAGCCATGGACATGGTTTCCTTATATA
Source organism: Pseudomonas palmensis (assembly GCF_049942755.1). Classification (NCBI taxonomy): domain Bacteria; kingdom Pseudomonadati; phylum Pseudomonadota; class Gammaproteobacteria; order Pseudomonadales; family Pseudomonadaceae; genus Pseudomonas; species Pseudomonas palmensis. The sequence goes on along the minus strand of NZ_CP187958.1, from coordinate 708,320 downwards.
AGGTGGGTGAACGATGTCCATGCTGCTGTCGGGCCGTTTGTGGCGCAGTAATAAATGAAGAACCCGGGGTGCTGGATTTGTCATTGGTTCAACGGTGCCTTGGTGATGTGGCCTCCCACCGTGAGGTGTTGCCAGTGGCAACAGCCGGTCACCGTCGCCCACCGGGTGAAGACCGTGTGTTGGTTGGGCTGTGCGTAGTGTTGCCAGTGGCAACAGTGGGTAAACCGTCGGCGCCGGCGAAGACCGCCTGGCAGTCGGCGCTGCTTGGTGTTGCCAGTGGCAACAGCCGGTCACCGTCGCCCCCGGGTGAAGACCGTGTGTTGGTTGGGCTGTGCATAGTGTTGCCAGTGGCAACAGTGGGTAAACCGTCGGCGCCGGTGAAGACCGCCTGGCAGTCGGCGCTGCTTGGTGTTGCCAGTGGCAACAGCCGGTCACCGTCGCCCCCGGGTGAAGACCGTGTGTTGGTTGGGCTGTGCATAGTGTTGCCAGTGGCAACAGTGGGTAAACCGTCGGCGCCGGTGAAGACCGCCTGGCAGTCGGCGCTGCTTGGTGTTGCCAGTGGCAACAGCCGGTCACCGTCGCCCCCGGGTGAAGACCGTGTGTTGGTTGGGCTGTGCATAGTGTTGCCAGTGGCAACAGTGGGTAAACCGTCGGCGCCGGTGAAGACCGCCTGGCAGTTGGCGCTGCTTTGTGTTGCCAGTGGCAACAGCCGGTCACCGTCGCCCCCGGGTGAAGACCGTGTGTCTGGTTGGCTGTGCGTAGTGTTGCCAGTGGCAACAGTGGAAAAGTTGTTCGGGCCGATGAAGTGGCGGGCCGTTTTCCCGCGGGAACACCGCTCAGATGGGCGGCATCGGTGGATGGTGTTGCCAGTGGCAACACGCCCTACCATTGATGTGGCAGCAGCATGCCTGCCCAGCCAGCCATCGCCAGGAACGGACCCAAAGGAATTTTTGAGGTGCTGGACAGAGCTTTTTGCAGCTTGAGGTATCCACATGCCAGGGCTGCAAGTACTAAGGTACAAACTACTGTCCAGGGAAGTGCTTGCCAGCCAGTCCACGCCCCAATTAGGGCCAGCATCTTGAAGTCGCCAGCGCCCAGGCTTTCTATGCCGGTAATGTATTTGACCAGGTGGAAAACTGCCCAAAGGCTCAGATAGCCCATGGCACAGCCCCAAAGTGCCTCGTGCAGTGTCGTGAAAACTCCAAAGGAGTTGAGTGCGAGACCGATCCAGAGGATGGGTATTACCAGCGCATCCGGCAGCATATGGTGCTCACTGTCGATCAAGCTTAAAGCCAGAAGACACCAAGTGAACACCAGGGCAAAGAATGCCTGCATGGTTGGCCCATAATGCACCGTCACCACGAACGACAAGACAGCGCAGCCGATTTGCGCGGCCCAAGTTCCACGCACCGGAGATCCGGTCGTTTGAAGCTCGCAAGGCTTATCGAGATCCAGCCCGAGTAGTTCACGAGCATCCCGCTGCCATTGTTGCTCGAGGAGAGCAGGCAGCCAGCAGGCAACCCAAGTACTGAGGCGACCGGCCAGCATGCCCAAAACGATGGAGCCAAGCCCAAGGGTGATCTCAAGCCCCATCCACTCACTCATCGATGGACTCCTCGCGGCGACGTGGGTCAAGCAGGGCTTGGAGCGAAGTCAGGGCGGAGTTCGCTGTCTGCATCGCGGTCGCTGTCGGTGCCGGCTTCTGAGCGGGGGACTGGGCAGGGCGTGCAACCGTCCGGGCCGGTGGAGGTGTTGGCGTCGGAGTTGCGGCGGGCGCTGAAGGGTTCCACTCGGCGTTGAAGTCGCCCCGGATGGCCTTGCCAGCAAGGGTCGTCAGGTATGCAAGTGGCTTGGCCACGCTCCCAGTTGTGCATCGATGTTTCCACTGGTTGATCACCGCCTCTCGGACATGCTCCGGTACAGGCCCCATGATCTCTCTTGCCTTCACACGGTCCTCTGGCTTGAGAAGATCCAGGGCAAGCAACCAATTCACACCTGCACTCTCGCGCGGTTGTACAAAGCTTTTAGATACAGACTTGTCTGTATTTGTATACGTACTGTCAGAGTTCGGATTCCGAACTGAGGGTGTACTCAGTGGTTTTAGGCTGAGTTCGGATTCCGAACTGAGGGGAAGATCCCCCTGTTTCGCTGAGTTCGCACTGAGTTCGGACTCCGAACTCAGTCCTTCCGGGGCTAAATCTTGCTGAGTTCGGATTCCGAACTCAGGTGCGGGCAGCGCGTTATGCTTGGTCTCTACAGCCCAGGTCTGGGCATTCAGCCGATCGCTAATCGTGTCAATGCGCGAGGGGAGGCGTCGGCCGACATCGGGATCGCTGGTGAATTCGCGCCAGGTGATCGCTGCGATGTCCTTGATCGCTTTGTTCTGATGCTCCATGGATTGCATCAGCAAAGTCATGTAGTCCTTGTCGAACTCCAGGGCCTCTGCCGGTGTTATTGGCTCGTCGTGGAGCAGATAGACATTCCCCTGAACCTGTCCGTTGATCTCATTGCGGACGGTCCTACCCAAGCTCAACCAACGAGTTAGACGGAGCACGGTCAGGGCCTTTGCCACGGTTTCTCGAGAGGCATGTTTCCCTGGGTTCATGCCCAGGTATGGCCGTAGCTGGTCATAGGTGGGGAAGGCAGTGATGCCATCTTCGTTGACAAGTAATCGGAATACTTGCCAGCAATTGCGTTCCAAGGGGGTGAGCCGATTGTCGAGCAGGAGCTTACGCGGGACAGTTTCATGCGGATTACCGCTGAATATGATCCCGGAGTAGGGGGTAGCAGGTGCAGCAGTAGGGGCGGTGTCCTCAGCTCTCTTCTTCTGTACATGGGCCTCGAGTTGCCCCGAGGCCGAATCTAGGAGCGTGGAAATCGGGAACCGTGCGAGCTTCATTTTCTATGTTCGCCTTCTCCAAAGTGGGCAGAGGCGGGGCAGCATTCTTCGACACGGCGTATGCCACCCTCGTCCAGCAGAGTGAGTTGTCGACGCTCAGTTACTCGGGACTTTTCCTTGCTGCTGGGATACAGACCTTGTTCGATCCACTGAGTGATACGAGACCAGATCTGCGCAAGCGTTAAGCCATCTGTGCTCAGTTCTTCTGCAACCAGCATGGCAACGTCGAGCATGGCCAGGCTGTCCTCGAGCTCGACTCGGTTTTCATCCATCAACTTGGTCCAGCGGTGCCAAATATGATGATCTTGATCCTCGGAAAGCTCGGGCCAGCGTCCGCGCGGGGCTCGAACCCCAATGACGGTACGCTGAAGGGCGATCTCTTGAGGAGTGAGCCCGAAGAACTTGTTGAGCAAGCTGGTAGTGGCACCCAAGCGAATTGCCCGCTCAATAAGGCGGGTTTCCTCTTCTGAGCGAGCAGCCCCGGTCAGAAGCTTGAGGATCATCGAGCTGTTGATAGACACGTTGACCCAACTGACCGGTGTGTTGCGGAGCAAGCTGAGAACTGTGGGATGCTGGATCTGGCCCAGCACCTCGGGTTCAACTCCCATCTCCACACAGCGCTGGAGTTGGCCATTGCGCATCAGGTCAAGAAGCTGCGACAGAACTGCTTCGTTAAGTGTTGACTTGGACATTGAGACTCCCTCCCATTCATCTCATCGAGTGTTCAGTTGCCCTGGGCTTCCGAGGACCGTTTGAACTCTTCGATTTCCAAGTCGATCAACCGGCGAGCCAGTCGAATGATGCGGAACAGTTTGACCAGCGCGCCGTCGCTCAAACGGCCGTCGTCTCCTGGAGACTGTTCAGCACTCAAGGGCTGGCCCAACAGCAGTTGGCCTAAGCCGGCTGCAAATTCAAACTCAGCTAATGCGCTGGTAGGATCTGGTTGCTCGTTCAGCATCTTCAGAGCGATAGCCATGGCCCCGCTCAATGACTGAAGCAGCGTCACGGTATGTTGAGCTGTTGCAGTGATTTCGACATCGGTGTCGGGCTGTTTGTATTTGAAACCGATCCCGCCATCGATTGCCTGGATATCGCCTGGGCCGTTGACGGACTCGAGAATCTCAACTGCCAGCTGGGCTACCTGGTTGCGCAATTCTGCAGCCTGGTCAATCTGCCGCTCGATGTACCAAAGGTCTGTGATGGGGTGCAGTCCGCCGGCCTGTACGGGAATGGCGACCAGACAGTTCGCGTTGAAATCGGGTAGGGTTTCCCCACTGAGGGCGGCAACCTTCGCTTTAGTCTCGATCACCCGCTGGCTGAGGTTCGCTGGGGACGCAATGTGCCCTGCAACTCGCTCCTGCTGCTCCTCTGGTGTGAGCGAAGCTCCCGGCGCTGGAGCTGCTGGCTGTGGTGGTGTCTGCAGAGGCCGCTGCGAAAGACCAGTATCCTCAGATGGTTGTTGCGATGGCGGAAGGGTAGAGCCTGCCCCAGTGCCTGGCGCAGGCGCAGGTAGAGTAGAAGTCGAACTGGTGATCGGCAATTCAACCACCGGCGTCGAGCGACGAAGCTTGTCCTGCTGTTGAGTGATTTCCAGCAGAATGTCCTCATAGCCCAACAGCAGCGATTTTTTCATCGTGCCGATGAGCTCGTCTTGAAAGCGCTGGAACAGGAACTCTTCTGCCTCGCCTTCGAACTGAGCAAGAACGTCCTGGAACAACATTTCGAAGTCGACGCCTTCATTGCTGTAGTGCTTTTCCCAGCAGGCCAGCGCCGACTTCCTTAACGACAGTATTTTCTCGATCTGTGGCTTGCCGAGACCGTTGTAGAGGAGAGCAGGTACGGCAGGGAGCAGGTGCTGAACCGTGTCTAGCATCCTGCTGATATGAGAAGGGGAGATTGGGTATCCGTCCTTCGTCAGACGGCGAGAGAGCTCTCGAATCCCAATCACCTCCCCACTCTCGGATTCATACAGCGCTTTTGCGTTCCCCACACCCACGGCGCGCTCGATGAACTTGAGTTCACCCTTGAGATCCTCAGCCAAGTGGCCGGTGAGCATGATGATTTCGCCGCGGGCTTGGTCCCAAGGGCGGAACAGCACGTGGAGGCGCTGGTACAGCGGGTCGTTGGTCTCTTGGAACAGCTCCTTCAAGATCGAAATGCGAGTATTGCCACCGTTGCGGATACGGTACTTCTCTTCCCCTGGCCGACGAGTTACAGGCGGGGGAGTGTCGAGGCCGCGGTTGCGTATCGACTCCTTGAGTTCATCGTACCGAGGGTTACGGGTGGTACGAGGGTTGTCCTCCCAAGGGAGGACCTCGTCGATGCTCAGCACGAGTGGGGTATCAGCGATAGGGTCACTCATGGCGGCGGCGGAACCTGTAGGGCTGAAGCCTGGAGCCAGGAGCTTGGATTTGAGGTCTGTAGCGGCCATATCAAGCTCCTACCGCAGCAACGTGGGACAGAGCCAGTGGAGTTTGCTTGCGGACCAGGTGCAACACCTCCTGGATGTCGTCCTGTGTAGGAACGGCGTTTTGCAGCAGTCGATCGATGATCTTGTAAGCGCGAGCCAGCTCTGACTTGAGATTGTCGTCTGGTGAGCCGGCCTGGACCTGAGCAGTATTGTGTTGGTCATTGAGCAGCGATTGCTCGAGGCGCTCGATGATCTCGCTGTTCATGGAGCGATGATTGTCGCGGGCGACTTGAGCGACACGTTCACGCATGCCATCAGGCAGGCGGACCACAAATTTGTCAGCGGTGCGGGAATTGGTTGCGTTCATGGTGTTCTCCTTACTGGCGGCGCTTGAGTTGGTCGGTGAGCTGAGTGGGCAGGTTCTTGATCGTCAGCGAGCCGGTGTCGGCGTCGTAGGTGACGTTGGAACCGAGCAGGTGCGCCTCAAAGCTGATCGACAGACCTTCGGCGCGGCCGGTGAAACGGCGGAACTGGTTGAGCGTGCGCTTATCGGCCGGGATTTCCGGGGATAGGCCGTAGTCGCTATTGCGGATGTGGTCGTAAAACGCCTGAGGGCGGTCTTCATCGAGAGTCTGAGACAGCTCTTGAAGAGAGAGGGGCTGCCCCAGCTTCGTTTGGGTGGTGGCATAGTCGAGTAGCGCGTGGGTTTTCTCCCGGGCGCTTTCTTCTGGGAGATCTTCTTTCTCGACGTACTCGGTGAATGCCTTGAGAAGCGTGCGGGTTTCACCTGGCCCGTCGACGCCTTCCTGGCACCCGATAAAGTCGCGGAAGTAGTCCGAACTCTTCCTGCCGTTCTTGCCTTTAACGAAGGAAATGTACTGCTTCGAGTTTGGGTTGTTGCGCCACTCGCTCAGGTTGATCCGGGCCGCGCAGGAGAAGTTGCTGGTGTCCAGGTAGCGAGAGACCACAACATTAAGATCACCGTCCAGGCCGACGGTTTCGACCTGCTGGAGGACGGCGATCATCAGGTATTCAGTCAGACCTTGTTGGTAGTGGCTGAAGAGCACATGGCCGCCAGTGGACAGGTTGACCTCTTCGATCAGTTTCTGCAGGTGCTCGACAGACACACGGCTGAAGCTGGTGAAGTCTTGCTGCTCCTCCAGGTACTGTTTCAGCCAACCGCTGAATGGGTACGCACCCGACTCCCCATGGAAGAAGCCCCACGCTTTGCCTTGCTTGGCGTTATAGCTGTCGTTCAGGTCGGCCTGGAGGCTCTCGACGGCATCCGTGGCCGGGAGCTCTGTGTCACGTGCGTGAAGGACGGCCGGGTTGCCGTCGGGCTGCTTATCGAGCTGGTGAACGATTGCGTGTCGGATCGGCATTATTGAATCCCCCGGGAGGTGATGTTTTGGGCCTCGGCACGGCGGAGCAGCGCCCGAGTGTTACGCTCGGAACGGCGGTCGCTGGGCGTGCAGGACGTGAAAATCGGTGTAAAGCCCGACTTGCTGAATTTCAGGTGCCCGCTGTTGGAGCGGGAGAGAGTCCAGCCTTCGGAGAGGGCGAACTCCGCAAGCCGGCGAACACTGTCGTGCGCGCCGCGAAGGAGGTTACGCATTGGAGCTGGCCTCCTTCTGGCAAAGTGCATCACCGGCTTGGATGGCCACGATTTCCGGGGTGCAGCCGGGGTATTGGGTGGCAAGGTCGGTGAGGAACTCACGTGCAGTTTCGCGCGATCCAGGGATGCGGAAGACCACGGTGCAATGATGAGCCTCGTCCTCGGAGCTGGTCAGATAGGGGGTTACTGCCACCTTCAGACCGCAGCTCAGGAGATGTCTTGGTACCCATACGGACCAGAAATAGTTGGTCAGCAGGGCTGGTTGGCCAAGAAGGGTCGCTGTCAGCGTTCCAGCATCATCGCTTTCCAGCTCGATGTACTGCAGCCGGGCAAGCTCTTGCATAGCCTCATTCAGCTCAACAGGCAGCGTGGTTTCACCGAACTGGGTGAGCCGTGAGATAACCTGGCCGAGAGCATCCAGCCAAACCGCGTTTACGCCAGAGTGGTGCGCAAAGGCTAAGGCCGATTGGTCGGTGTTTGCGATCGCAGGGATCGAAGGGTAGATTTGCTCAACTTGCATTGGGCACCTCCGAAAGAGGATCGAGGTCGTAGCTGCCGCAGACCGGGCATACCAGGACCTCTGCCTCACCTTCAGGGGTGTGCTCGGCGGGATGCACCTGCCGTACTTGATGCAGCGCGAAGTGCCGGCCACAGCTATGGCAGGCATGCGTAATCGGATGGGGTTGCATGGACGTCATGCGGCAGCTCCTTGCCAATGATCGGCAGTGAGGTTTGCGAATCGGGTTTGGTTGGCGATGAAGGCTGCACGGACATAGCCGACGGGGCCATTGCGGTGTTTCCCAATGATCAGTTCGGCAACGCCTTTGAGTTCGGTGTCCTCGTTGTACACCTCGTCCCGATAGACAAAGAGGATGAGGTCCGCGTCCTGCTCGAGAGCCCCGCTGTCCCGTAGATCAGCATTCACGGGGCGCTTATTGGGACGGCGCTCGAGTTCCCGATTGAGCTGGGAGAGGGCCATGAAGGGGCAGTTGAATTCCTTGGCGATCCCCTTAAGTGATCGGGATATTTCGCTGATTTCGTTGACCCTGTTTTCTTGACCAGGACTCCGCATGAGCTGCAGGTAGTCCGCCATGATCAAGCAAGGCTTCCCGAAACGCCGGCTAGCACGTCGAACCTTGGCTCGCATAGCGGCAGGGGTCAGGTTCGCGCTGTCATCGATGACCAGTCGGTTGCCATAGGCGTTCATGCGATGGACGGCGGCTGATAGTTTGGGCCAGTCCTCATCCTGCAGCTGACCCGAAAGTAGCCTGCTCAGATCGATGTGGCCCAGAATGGCCAGCATTCGATAAATCAGGGCCTCGGTAGGCATCTCCATGCTGAAAACCAGCACGATCTCGTCAGGCGAATTGGTCAGCGCAGCATCGACGGTGCTCAAGCAGAACGAGGTTTTGCCCATGGAGGGGCGCGCGCCTACGATGATCAGATCGGCTGGCTGCAAACCACGGGTCATCTCGTCAAGGTCGGTTATCCCGGTCGGCACACCGGTCACCGTCACATGGCCATTGAAATTGGCGTCGATCTTGTCGACGACAGAGAGCAATGCCTCATTCATGTCGGTGAATTCGCTAACCACACGACCTTCGCCCAGTTTAAACAGCTTCTGCTCTAGCGTGTCCTGGACCTCAGCCGCGTCAGCGGCGAGTTCAGCAGCGTCCCGAGTCCCCTGAAAACACAGGGACATGATGCGGCGGAGATGGGCGCGGTTGCGCACTATCTCAGCATACGACCGGATATTCGCTACAGACGGAGTGTTCTTGGCCAGCTCTGCCAGGTAGGAGAGGCCTCCAACCTCCTCAGGGATGGCCATCGCCTCAAAAATCGTCACTATATCGAATGGGCTGTTTTTTTCTGACAGCTCCTGGATGGCAGTGAAGATCAGCCTGTGTTGGGATAGAAAAAAGTCGTCGGCCTGCAGTAGATCACCGACCAGATCCCAGGCTTCGTTGTCCAGCATCAGCCCGCCCAGAACGCCTTGTTCAGCCTCGACTGAATGAGGAGGGGAAAGGATCAGATCGGTCATCTGGCACCTCCCTGGGCAATTCCTGGCTGTTCACTGCGGCCTACTCCCCGGTGGAGCTGAGCACGCTGACCCTGCTTAATTCCTGCGTACAGCGAGCTACGATCGTGGCCCTTGGCTTCGCTTGGCGTGATGTCGAAGCGCTTCAACTCAGGGTGATGTAAGGTCAAGTAGGCAGTGATATCAGCCTGGATATCTGGGGCTAGGTCACCAGCGAATTCTCGAACTTTGTAGGCCACTGCCCCGATCCAGCCCTCAGCAAAGAGTTGGCCGCGACGTCGTTTGGTCTTCAGCTGGCACCGTTTCTGCTGCGAGACATGCTCGCGACGTGCTTTCTGCAGTTGCAGGACGAGGCTGCTGTAGGCATAAGCAGCCAGATCCGGGCCGATACCCTTGCCCAGGAACTTGAAGCAGTACCCTTTCAATGGGTGGTAGTAGGAGAGGTGGCTGCAGTCGAAAGCGGCTGCGCACGTTGCGGCCAGGGAGTGCAGCCAATCAGCCGGGGAGCGGCGAGTGCCAGTGGGGACGCTTGTTTCTAGAACCTGGCTGGCTCGAAGTTCGTCGGACTCGATGTTGTACTTGGCCATCAGCGAGCGGGCCTGGCGCAATGCGGTTGCGGCCTCGTTCGTGTTTGCCCCCGGGCTATTGGCCAAGGACATCAGCTTGGTGACCTTGTCGAGGATCTTCTGCTTGTCCATCATGAACCCTCCCCTGCGCGGCGAGGTCGGCTGCGCAGCGCGGATGCGACCAAGGCCAGGGTGTTCAGCACGCCGAAGACACAGAGCGCATAGGCTGAGTAGACCGCTCCCTGCAACGCGAGCTCGACATGGGGGGCTTTGAAGATCGAGCCCAAGCCATAGGCAGTGGCCAGTGCCACAGAGCAGTTCATGAGATACAGGCAAAGCGAGCCCGCGAATTGAGATATGTGGGCAAAGCTCATGCTTGGCCCTCCTGCCTGTCCGCTGCAGGCACCAAGGCCTCTTGCCAGAGGCGAAGGGTCTCGCGTTCGTCTGCTGTCAAGGCAGCCAGGCCTACAGCTTCGGCCACTTTCTCCTGCAGGAGCCGCAGGCGTTCTTCAACCGATGAACCATCGTCATAAGCAAGGTGGCTGGTCAGGTCGCTGATCATGAAGTAGCGGAGTGATCTGACATTCCCGGCTCGGTGTTGCTCCACTGAATGCCCATGGAGCCGAGCAGGTGTCTTCAGCTCGTTTCTGATGTAAACGTTGAATTCAGAAGGGTTGTAGGAGGTGTTTAACTGCCGTGCACGATTCAGAATGAGTGCGGCTTTGATCGTCTCCAGCAGTTCTTCGTGAGTCTCGGTAGGCAAGGGGAACGTACGGGCTACCAGTTGTTTCGACTGAGCATCACGCGCATCTTGCCGGCGTTTCGATTCTTTCTCGGAACGAACGCGCTTTTCCTTCGCATGGGTCACGTTGTGACCGATCGAATCAACGAGTTGTGCGGCACTACGCAGTAGCTCGCGCTGTTCAATGCTCAGAAGGTCACCGAGCGAACCGAGCAATCCGGCACCCATCTTCCAACCGTTGGCTAGCTTGTGCAGGTCTCCAGACGCGGATGTCAGCTTTTTCTGGATGCCGCGTAACTCATTGGAGCTGTAGAGTTTCCCAATCCTGAGGACTTCATCGGCCGTGATCCCGGCAGCCTCGGTAATCGCGTGCTTACTCATCGCGGCGGGCCTCCTTGGCGATCTCGGCAACACGCTCTTCGGTCATTGCCTCGAAGCGGTCTTTCCATTCTGGGAACGCCTCGATAGCCAGGCTGCGGATGACGTTCAGCGCCGACGGCGACTTACGGTTCGACGGTTGACGATATTCAAGCCGATGCGCCGGCACGCCTTGGCTCGCGGCTTTCTTGAAGATGACGGCATCTGGAATGATCGATTGCAGGACGGTGTAGTCAGGGTTCCCGTCGAAAATTTCACGGACGGTGCGGTGGATCTCGCGCGCGTCAGCAGTTTCATCCAGGCCGTTGATGATGATGTTGATGTGGGGAATGGTGAGGCCGAGGCGTGCGTAACTGCGCAGGCCATCCATCATATGGATGGTCCCACGGCTGAATTCGCGCGCGGCCAACATGTTCGGGGGGAGGGGGGAGAGGACGATGTCGGATGCAAGAACGACCATCTCCAGCATCGCAGAGCGGGCGCCCTGGGTGTCAAAGAGGATGAGGTCGTAATCGGCATCGAAAGCCGACATCAGGTTGGCTAGTCGCAGTCTGCCATCAGGCGCCTGCAGTATGAGGTTGTTGAGCTGGTTGTTGGCGTCGTTCGAGATGATGACGTCGAGATTCTTGATCGACGTGCGGGAGATGATCTTGGCCGGGTCGGTCTCGTTGTACGACAGCAGCTCGAAAATGCCGCCCGGGGCGGTGTACTCCAGGGGGAAATAGGATGATGCGGAAGGCTGGACGGGGTCCAGATCGATGAGGAGGGTGCGCAGCCCAGCGTCTGCAGTGAATGCTCCCAGATTGGTGGACCCGGTGGATTTACCGGTGCCGCCTTTGGTGGAAACCTTACCTGCTCGTCTTGCTTTCTTCGGATGTGTCATTGCCATGCCTCTAATGTGGATTTCATTAGAGGCTGCGTGCCTAGGCGCTGGAATGGTGCTTAAAACCCCTCCCTAGATGGAAATTTCGGCCTAGATCCCAATTGTCTTTTAACCAATTGGTCGTAGGTTCGAATCCTACACGACCCACCATTTCGAAAAACCCGCTTTCCATGAGAAAGCGGGTTTTTTTTCGTCTGTTGAATTTCCCTCCCTGTTCAGCAACTGAACCGTGATCTGCGGGTTGACCTGGAGATTGCGTTCGCGCCAGCTCGGCTGGGTGCGAGCTGGCGCGGGAGGGGGTCACCGGTTTACGGGTTGCCTGCCGAGAGTGTCTGCAGGCCCTGGCTTCGGGCCTGCTCGAGCAGTTCTTCGGTGTCTGCCCCGCCGGGCAGCGCGAGCACGATGTCCGGTCGGCTATCGGCCAGCATGAAGCGGTTGCGCAGGCGTTCGGCCTGTTTGCCGTGGTGCTGCCAGTTGGGTGGGTAGCGCACGATGTGGGCTGCGTTTTCCCGGGCCCAGTCCTCGATATGTGCACCGAGGAACTGACTGCCACCGTGGATGACCACCTGCACCGGGTGCAGGCGCTGGAAAGCTTCCAGAACCTGCCGGCACACCCGGCTGTCGGCGTAATGGCGGCCGGCGCAAATCAGTACGCGCATAGGCGTTCTCCCTGAGCCACGTTCTTCAGAACCACTGCTTGAAGCGGCGGATGTACAAGGTCTTCATGGTCTGGGCGACCACGCAGTAGCTGAGCAGTGTGCCCACCAGCCAAGGGAAGTATTCCCACGGCAGCGGAACCAGGCCGACCATGCTGCCCAGCGGCGAGAAGGGCACGTAGATTCCCAGCGCCATCACCAGCCCCGTCGCCAGCATTACCGGCAAGGCTGCAGTGCTCTGGATGAACGGGATCTTGCGGGTGCGCAGCATGTGCACCACCAGGGTCTGGGACAGCAGCCCTTCGATGAACCAGCCCGACTGGAACAGGCTGGCCATTTCCACGCTGTTGGCGGCGAACACGTACCACATCAGCGCGAAGGTGGTGATGTCGAAAATGGATGAGGTTGGCCCTATCCATAGCATGAACCGCCCGATGTTCCGGGCATCCCATTTGCGTGGCTTGGCCAGGTACTCCTTGTCCATCTTGTCCCATGGCAGCGCCAGCTGGGAGAAGTCGTACATCAGGTTCTGCAGCAACAGGTGAATCGCCAGCATCGGCAGGAAGGGGATGAAGGCACTGGCGACCAGCACCGAGAACACGTTGCCGAAGTTGGAGCTGGCGGTCATGTTCAGGTACTTCATGATGTTGCCGAAGGTCTCGCGACCCTTGATCACCCCTTCCTCCAGTACCATCAGGCTCTTTTCCAGCAGGATGATGTCTGCCGACTCCTTGGCAATGTCGGTGCCGCTGTCCACCGAGATGCCGACGTCGGCGTCGCGCAGGGCAGGGGCGTCGTTGATCCCGTCACCCAGAAAACCGACGGTGTGGCCGTTGGCTTGAAGGGCCTTGAGCACACGGGACTTCTGCAGTGGCGTGAGCTTGGCGAACACCGTGCGCTCTTCCACCTGGCGCGCGAGCACCTCATCGTCCATGTGCTCGATGTCGCGGCCCAGCAGCGGCTCGCCTGCCTCCAGGCCCACTTCCCGGCAGATCTTGGCGGTAACGGTGGGGTTGTCGCCGGTGAGTACCTTGACCGTCACGCCGTTGTCGCGCAGTGCGGCGATGGCCGGGCCGGCGCTTTCCTTGGGCGGGTCGAGGAAGGTCAGCAAGCCTTCGATGATCAGCTCGCGCTCATCGCTGGCGCTGTACTGGGTCTGCGTCTCGCCTGCGGCTATTTGGCGGGTACCCACCAGTAGCACGCGAAAGCCGTCGCGGTTATAGGCCTCGGCGAGTTTGAGCAGGGCCGAACGGCGCTCGGCATCCAGGCTTACGGCAGTGCCCTGCTGGCGGACCCGGCTGGCGGTCTCCAGCATCTCTTCCACGGCGCCCTTGCACACCAGCAGGTGACCACCACTGGCATCGGCCAGTATCACCGACAGACGCCGACGTACGAAGTCGAAGGGCAGTTCGTCGACCTTGCGCCAGGCTGCCGGAGGGGTGAACTGCGGATTGTCCTCGGCGAAACTGACCACGGCGCGGTCCATGAGGTTTTTCATGCCGCTCTGGTGGTGGCTGTTGAGCCAGGCCAGTTGCAGCACCTCGTCGCAGCGGTTGCCGCCGATATCGACATGGTGTTCGAGGATGATGCGGTCCTGGGTCAGGGTGCCGGTCTTGTCGGTGCACAGTACGTCCATGGCGCCGAAGTTCTGGATCGCGTTCAGGCGCTTGACCACTACCTTGCGCCTGGCCATGGCGGCCGCGCCCTTGGCCAGGTTGGCGCTGACGATCATCGGCAGCATTTCCGGGGTCAGGCCAACCGCTACCGCCAGGGCGAACATGAAGGCTTCGGCCCAGTCCCCCTTGGTGAAGCCGTTGATCAGCAGCACGATGGGCACCATCACCAGCATGAAGCGGATCAGCAGCCAGCTCACGCTGTTGACCCCGCGGTCGAAGGCGGTCTGCGCGCGGGAGCCGACGATGGAGCGGGCCAGTGAGCCGAAATAGGTACGAGCCCCGGTGGCGACCACCACGGCCGTGGCGGTCCCGCTGACCACGTTGGTGCCCATGAAGCAGATGTTGGGAAGGTCCAGCAGGTCCTGTTGGTCGGCGGCCTGGGCCTTGGCGGATTTTTCCTGCACCGCACCCAGGGTGTCGTACTTTTCCACTGGCAAGGCTTCGCCGGTCAGTACCGCCTGGCTGATGAACAGGTCGCGGGACTCGATCAGGCGAATGTCTGCGGGGATCATGTCGCCGGCAGACAGCTGGATGATGTCGCCCACCACCAGTTCGCGCATGGGTAGTTCTCGAACCCGCGCCTGGGCCCCTAGCTGCTCGCGCCGCAGCACGGCTGCGGTGGTGCGCACCATCGCCTTCAGGGCTTCGGCGGCCTTGGCCGATCGGTGTTCCTGCCAGAAACGCATAACGCCGCTCGCCAACACCATCACCAGCACGATGATCACGCCGGTCAGGTCGGTTTCTTCGCCGGCCTGCAGCGGCAGCCAGAAGTCGGTGAAGAAACTGATACCCGTCAAGGTCATCAGCACATAGATGAAGGGGTTGTTGAAAGCGTGCAGCAACTGCACCAGTGCATGGGGCGGACGGTCATGGGCGACTTCGTTGTGGCCGTCCCGTTGCAGGCGGCCCTGGGCTTCTTCTTCGGTGAGCCCGGCGGGGCTGGAGTTGACGTTGGCCAGGGTAACGGCCAGGCCGTTCTGGGCCTCGCGCGCGGCGCGCATCGACAGCTTGTTGCTGTCACGGGTGGGGTGGGTGTGGCGGGGTGTTGGGTTTTTTACAGTCATGGTCTGTGCTCCTGCCGCCTGCTCGCGGCACGACACACCGACAACTCAACTAATCATAGGCGAGTGAAAGTATGTCGAGTCGCGGGCAGGCGATCGATTCGAAGAGTGGGATCTTTAGCGGTGACGTTCGCTGCCTGTTGAATGAACGTGCACAGGCAGCGAACCGACTACTGGCCTCTTCCATAATGTGCTCCACAGATTTTTATTAATGCGAAGGCAATAAATTGCCGGCGAATTTTCCAACTAGGAAATTCGTTTTTTAATAAGCGCAAAGTTGCCGTTTATTCAAGGGGAAGTACGCACCCCGAATGCATGCAAACCTGGATCAGGCGTGCTGCAGAAACAGGGCGGCGCCCCGACTCGGTGGGTCCTGACTGTCGTCCAGGCTCCAGCGCTGCTGGCGTTGGCCGCTTGTGGAGCAGGCGCGCCAACGGGCCCGCAAGGCGCTGCTGGCAGGGGAGTCGCAGGGGAGGCTTGGCGCACGCACGGGCAGCCTGGGCGCGCGCAGAAGCCTGGCCCGCAGGGCTGAAGTGAAGGCGCGTACGCCCGGTATTGCAGAAGAAGTGAAGTACATAACGTGTGCCTCGCGACCGGACGAACCGGGGAGGCAAGCCACGTTGGAGCATCAAGCCCTAGCGCAGCTTACCCGACCGCGGAGTCGAGTCCCGTCATTTTCAGGGTTAAGTGCCTGGCGTTGCGCAGCGGCAATGACCAGACAGCGTCTAGATACTATGTCCATTGGCTTCTTTGGTGAGTTGAAAAAAGGCCGGATTTCCGGCCCGCGCAATTTACTCAGGAGGGGGAGCGAAGTCAACAGCAATCAGGCGTGAAAATTGAAACGTTAATAAAATTTCACACAAACCAGTCAGCGGCAGAGGAGAGTCTGCCTGTGCCAAGAAATAATGCTGAGTGGGCAGAGTTTCACCGGTGGAAGGGTAATGTTTTTTGAAACAGCAATTAATGTCTGTTTTGCTATAGCGATTCTGTATATGGCATTTTTTTATAATTGCTATGGTACTTGGCATGGATTCAAAACCAGCCAGGGAGTGGGGCTATGTCTAAAACTATTGTCGTCGTGGGGGGAGGTGTAGGCGGCACGATGCTCGCCAATCAATTGGTCAGACAACTATACCCGGAAATACTCAAACATCAGGTCACGGTCAAACTGCTGTCGAATTCGCCGGATCATTATTACAAACCTGCCTTCATGTACGTTGCCTTCAACAGCTATTTCCAGGAAGACCTGAAACGGCCCGAGCGTTCGCTGTTGCGGCCTGAAATCGACTTCCAGGTGGAGGAGGTGACCCGCTTCGACTTCACCGGGCAAACCCTGCACACCCGCTCTGGAAGGCGCGTGGGCTATGACTTTCTGGTGATCGCGACGGGCTGCGTACCCGCTCCCGAGCGCATCGAGGGGCTGCAGGAGGCGGGGGATCATTTCTATCAATACAAGGCGGCGCGACAATTGGCGCAACGTCTGATGACGATTGAAAAAGGGCGCATCTTCATATCCGTTTCTTTCCCACAGACGCCCAATGTTCCGCATCAGTGCGGTATTGCGCCGGTGGAAACTACCTTGATGCTGGATGACTTGCTGCGCCGTCGCGGTGTTCGCAATAACATTGAAATTGTTTATACCTATCCGACCACTGCGCAATTGCTCAGAAACTGTCTGTTCATGCAGCGGCCAACCGGAGAACTGTTGCCCACCCTTTTTGAACAGAAGAACATCAGGTTTCAGCGTGGCTTCACCCTGGACCGCGTGGACCCGGATCAACGTATTGCCTATTCGGCCGAAGGCCAGGCGCAGCCGTTCGACATCCTGATGGCGACCCCACCCATTCGTGCAGTGGACGCGGTGATACAGAGCGGTGCGTCCCAGGCCCCCAACAACGAGGGCTGGCTGCCGACCAACCACGAGACCCTGCAGGTCTACGGCCTGGAGAACGTCTACGTGATCGGCGACACCATGGACCTGCCCATCAGCAAGGCGGGCGGTGCCTGCCATAACCAGGCACCGGTGGTGGCCAACAACATCGCCGGCGAGATCCGCCTGGGCACCCCCTGCGCCGTCTACGACGGGAAGGTCCAGGCCGTTGCGCAGATGGGCCTCAACGCCGGCATGCCACTGACCTACAACTACCAGCAGGATGTGGTGCCCACCCCGCCGACCAAGCTGGGCGGCCTGTTGCGCAATGGATTCAACCGGGGTCTCTACTGGGCGGTTGCCCGTGGAATGATCTGAGTCGAGCGGTGCAGGAGTACGTCGATATGGAAACCTTCGAACCTACCGTGGAACACCTTGCTCACCCGGGCGTTGACGCCCTGATGAAAAAACTCGAACCGCTGCTGGTCAGTGGTCGCATGGACAACATCATCGACTTGCTGTCGCTGGGGTCCGACCTGGTCGACCTGCTCGACACCGCGATGGTGGACAAGCTGGCCCATGGGTTCGAGGACGTGACAGCCTTGACCTGGACCGTGGGCAACGCGCTGCGCATGGCGCAGGCGCAGAGCAGCGATACCCAGCCACCAAGCCTGCTGGGCCTGGTGCAACTGCTGCGCGAGCCGCAAACGCGACGTGGTATCGCGCTGGTGTTGAGGGTGTTGAACAATCTTGGACGGCAATATTGATCGCATGGAGCGAGAGGAACGTGGCAATGCTTGTAAAACAGCAACAGGGTCTGCGCGGGAGTACGACCTGGGACCCGCAAGGCTATCAGCAGTTTTCGCGTTTGAGGGAGCGTCCGGTGATCGAGCTGCTCGATCACCTGCCGTTGCAGGCACCAGCGTCCATCTATGATTTGGGCTGTGGTACCGGAATCGCCACCCGGCTGCTGGCCGAACGCTGGCCGGAGGCACAGTTGTTCGGCGTCGACAGCTCGGCGGAAATGCTCGCCGAGGCCCGAGCCCTGCCGGTCAATGCCCAATGGCTGAACAGCGACATAGGCCAGTGGGAGCCCAAGCAGCCGGCAAGCCTGCTGTTCGCCGCTGCCGTGCTGCATTTCATGGAGGACCACGAAAACCTGCTGCCGCGGCTGCTCGGCAATCTGCACGCCGGCGGCTACCTGGCGCTGCACATGCCCAACTGGCGGGATGCACCCTGGTACCACCTGATGCTCAGGGCCCTGAGCGAATGCGGGCCTGCGGGCCGGGTGATCGGCACGCTGGAGCTGCGCAAGTTCATGTCGGCGCGCAATGTCCTGTCCCTGGACTGCTACTACCGGTTGCTGGCGCCGCTTACCAGCAAGCTGGATATCTGGGAAACCGAGCATCTGCAGGTGGTCGAAGGCCAGTCGCCGGTGTTCGACTGGGTCAAGGTTTCGGCACTGCGCCCGGTGCTCAGCTCCCTGGATGACGAGGACCGTGAGGCCTTTCTGCGCAAGTACCTCAGGCTTCTGGAAGCGCACTACCCGCGTGAGGACGACGGGCGCACGCTGTTCCCGTTCAAGCGCACCTTCATCGTGGCCTCGGTCTGAGATTGCCCTTGGGCGGTCACTCTCGACAGCCCTGCAAGCCGCGACTGGTCTCTCCCTCAGAATGAGGGGTGTCAGCGCGTGCAGGGCTTCTGGAGGGGGGGGCGTTTTCGTTTTCTGTTCGCTTATTTTTGTTTGGGTTCGGGTCTGGCGACTGTCGGAGTGTCGGGCAGGAATGGTATGTTCTCCTCCAGAATGAAGATGAAGAAACTGGAATGATCATGCCTAGAGCCTCCCACCAAGATTTGCGCCGTGCCTTTCGTAAACTCCTGGCCTCCCCGGTCTGCTATCACACGGCTTCCGTGTTCGACCCGATGTCTGCGCGAATCGCCGCCGACCTCGGCTTCGAAGTCGGCATCCTGGGCGGCTCGGTGGCTTCGTTACAGGTGCTGGCGGCTCCGGACTTTGCCCTGATCACCTTGAGTGAATTTGCCGAGCAGGCCACGCGCATCGGGCGTGTCGCACAGCTGCCGGTGATCGCCGACGCCGACCACGGCTACGGCAACGCGCTGAACGTGATGCGCACCGTCACCGAGCTCGAGCGCGCCGGCGTGGCTGCGCTGACCATCGAAGACACCCTGCTGCCTGCCCAGTTCGGGCGCAAGTCCACCGATCTGATCAGCATCGACGAAGGCGTGGGCAAGATCCGCGCTGCCCTGGAGGCTCGCGTCGACCAGGAGCTGTCGATCATCGCGCGCACCAATGCCGCGCTGATCCCGGTCGAAGAAGTCATTGCCCGCGTGGTCGCGTACCAGAATGCTGGCGCGGACGGCGTGTGCATGGTCGGCATCCGCGATTTCGATCACCTCGAAGAGATTGCCCGCCACGTCAGCGTGCCGCTGATGCTGGTGACCTACGGCAACCCGCAGCTGCACGACGACACGCGCTTGGCCGAGCTGGGCGTGCGTATCGCCGTGGATGGCCATGGCGCCTACTTCGCCGCGATCAAGGCCACCTACGACTGCCTGCGCGAGCAGCGCCGCATCACCAGCAGCGCCTCGGACCTCAGTGCCACCGAACTCACCCATACCTACACCGTACCCGGCGACTACATCGTCTGGGCGCGGGAGTTCATGGACGTCAACGAGTAACATCGCTTCACCTCAATATGGATAGCAAACGGATCAATTCATGAAGAAAACACTGGGAGTGGTGTGCGGGCTTGCCGTCGCCGTAGCGGCCGTATGCACGGCCGGGGCGTGGTATACGGGCAAGCAGTTGCCTGGCGTGCTGGAGCACGCTACCGCACAGTCCAATCTGCAGATGCAAAAGTCGTTCAAGGGCCTGGGTGCCACGGCGCGGCTTGAGCTGGTATCGCTGGAGCAACACCTGTTCAGCAGTGTCGCGCGTTACAGGTTCACCGTGCAGAACCTGGAGCTGGGCGATGAGCCGAGCAACCTGGAACTGACCCTGGTCGATCGCATCGAGCACGGGCCGTTTCCCTGGCAGCGGGTCAAGGCATTCAAGCTGATGCCGGTGATGGCGGCATCCAGCACCTCGATCGAGAAGGATGCCACCACAGCCGAGTGGTATGCGGCCAGCGGTGATGTCTCGCCGGTGCAGGGCGAGTTCAGCCTGGGCTATGACCAGTCGTATGACGGCACGTTGAGGCTGATGCCGCTGGACATCGCCAAGGACGGTTCGTCGGTGAAGTTCTCCGGCTTCGACCTGGGCATGAGCGGTGACTTCGAAGGCAAGCGCCTCAAGCTCGACGGCAGCATGGGCACCTTGCAGGTGTCGATGGTCGATAGCGAGACGCCGCCGCTCAAGTTCGACCTCAAGGGCCTGAAACTGGTTGCAGACCTCACCCTGACGCCCTACGACTTCTATGAAGGCCAGGCCGACGTGACCCTGGACGACAGCGCCTTCACCTTTGGCGAACGCCAGGTACCGCTGACCGTCAAGGGTGTGGAGCAACGCAACACCTACAAGGTCAACGGCGACAAGGTCGATGCCAGGGCCGCCTACAAGGTCGACGCCATCACCTATGACGGCAAGGCCGTGGGCGGCGGGCAACTGGTGGTGGCGGTCAACCGCTTCGATATCCCTGCGCTGCAGGCGATCATGGCGATCTATGAGAAGCACATGCCCCAGTTGCAGGAGACGGCCGCTGCCGGCCAACCGCCCGAGCTGGAGCTGAATGCCGAAGAGCAGGCGCTGATGCAGGTGCAGATGATGCAGTTGCTGGCGGGCAAGCCTCAGGTGGCCGTGGAGGACCTTTCCTTCAAGACCGCCAACGGTGAAAGTCGCTTCAACCTCACCCTGGACCTGGCCAAGCCGACGTCGGCCGACCTGCCTTCCGATCAGCTGGTGCGCCAGATGATCGAGAAACTGCAGAGCAGCTTGTCGCTGTCCAAGCCGATGATCGGTGACCTGGCAGCCTTGCAGGCCAGCCTGGAAGGGCAGGACGAGGCGCAGGTCAAGCAGGCCGCAATGGCCGGCGAGATGGTCGGGCAGATGGCCTTGTATTCCAAGCTGGCCACGCTCAAGGGCAATGACATCATTGCCAACCTGCACTATGCCGATGGCCAGGTGGCCTTCAACGGGCAGAAGATGACCGTTGAAGAGTTCGCCGCGCTGGTGATGTCCAGCCTCGGCGGCCTGCAACCGGCAGGCAACTGACCGCTGGGCTGGCGGGCTTGCCCCGCCAGCCTGGTTTGGCAAAAAACCCTTTAGAATTCATTCGATTAACTGTAGCCTTCGGCAACCCATAAAACCCGAGGCCGCAGAGGGTCTTTGGTTCTGTCGTACAGGCTGAACCGTTATCCGATTTGCCAGGGCTCGGTGATACACTCGACTTACGCGCACTAGCGCCTGCAGGTCTTGCGAACATGACCCAGATTTCCGAACGCCTTCTGGTCCAGGCCCACCTCGACGCCAAGCAGCCCAAGCCGCTGACGCCCGAGCAAGAGGCTGACTACCGTGCCGCCATCGCCGCCGAGCTCAAGGCTCAGGACGCCGTGCTGGTGGCCCACTTCTACTGTGATCCGGTGATCCAGGCCCTGGCCGAGGAGACCGGCGGTTGCGTGTCCGACTCGCTGGAGATGGCCCGTTTCGGCAACCAGCATCCGGCCAAGACCGTGGTGGTGGCCGGTGTACGCTTCATGGGTGAGACGGCGAAGATCCTCAACCCCGAAAAGCGCGTGCTGATGCCGACCCTGGAGGCCACCTGCTCGCTCGACCTGGGTTGCCCGGTGGAGGACTTTTCGGCGTTCTGCGACAAGCACCCCGAGCGCACCGTGGTGGTGTATGCCAACACGTCGGCGGCGGTCAAGGCGCGGGCCGACTGGGTGGTGACCTCCAGCTGTGCGCTGGAGATCGTCGAAAGCCTGATGGACAACGGCGAGACCATCATCTGGGGGCCTGACCAGCACCTGGGCCGTTACATCCAGAAGAACACCGGCGCCGACATGCTGCTGTGGGACGGTGCCTGCATCGTTCACGAGGAGTTCAAGTCGCGTCAGTTGCTGGACATGAAGGCGCTGTACCCGGACGCGGCGATCCTGGTGCACCCCGAGTCGCCAGAGGCGGTGATCGACCTGGCCGATGCGGTGGGTTCCACCAGCCAGCTGATTGCGGCTGCGCAGCGCATGCCGAACAAGACCTTCATCGTGGCCACCGACCGCGGCATTTTCTACAAGATGCAGCAGCTGTGCCCGGACAAGATCTTCGTCGAGGCGCCCACTGCCGGCAACGGCGCGGCGTGCCGCAGTTGCGCGCACTGCCCGTGGATGGCGATGAACACGCTTGAGCGCACCTTGCAGTGCCTGCGCGAGGGCAGCAACGAGATCTTCGTCGAGCCGGCGCTTATCCCGCAGGCACTCAAGCCACTCAAGCGCATGCTGGACTTCACCCAGGCGGCGCGGCTCAAGCTCTCCGGCAACGCCTGAAAGCAGCATCGCGGGTCGAGCCCGCTCCCACAAGGGGGCGGGGCTGACCCGCGATATGGTGTGCGCGCTACCTTGATGCGTGTCAGCGCATCATGTCCTTGACCATCCGCTGCTGTTCCATCAGCTCGCGCTGACGGGCATCGATCTTCGACGACAGCACAAAGTTGTTGCCCGCCCGCTGCTTGGCGTAGTCGAGCTGCTGCAAGGCCTGGTCGAAGTCGCCCACCAGGGCAAAGTACTCGGCGCGAGCCTGGTGCAGGCCGATTGTGTTGCCCGACAGGCCGCGAACCTCCGCCACCTCATACCAGACATCCGGGTCTTGCGGCCGATTCTTGAGCAGCGCATCCAGCGCCTTCTCTGCCTCGGCCGGGCGGTTCTGCTTGAGCAGCAGGTCGATGCGTGACTGCTGCAGCGGGTAGTTGCCCGGGTACAGGGCTCGCATCTTCTCCACCCGTTGCTGGGCATCGGCCAGGCGGTTGTTGGTGACGTCCAGGTCGATCTGCGCAAGGTTGTAGGTGATGTCGTTGGGTGCCTTGGCGAGCAAGGGCTTGAGGCTCTCGCGGGCCTCGTTGAGCTGGCCGCCCTTGATCTGCGCCAGTGCCAGGCCGTAACGCGCCGCATCCAGGTTGGGGTTCTCGTCCAGCAGGGCGCGGAAGCGCTTGGCACCCAGGCCCGGCGTGCCTTCGTAGGTCAGTTGCAGGCGTGCACGAATCAACTGGTAGCGCAGGCTGTCGTCCACACCGCCCTTGGGGGCCTGTTCGGCACGGTTGCGGGTGTCGGCGACCCGCGACTCGGTAACCGGGTGAGTCAGCAGAAACTCCGGTGGCTTGGCGCTGTACTGGTACTGGCGCATCAGCCGTTCGAACATGGTCGGCATGTTGCGCGGATCGTAGCCGGCCTTTTCCAGGTTGAGGATGCCGATGCGGTCGGCTTCCTGTTCGTTCTGGCGCGAGAAGCGCCGTTGTTCCTGGATGGCGGCGGCCTGGGTGCCGGCAATCGCGGCGATGCCGGCATCGCCAGCCCCGGCCGCGGCGGCAATGATGCCCACCAGCAGGGCGCCCATCATCGGCAGTTGCATGCGTTGCTGGGCTTCCACGCCGCGGGCGAAGTGGCGTTGCGACAAGTGCGCCAGTTCGTGGGCCAGCACCGAGGCGTACTCGCCCTCGGTCTGGGCGTTCAGGAACAGGCCGCCGTTGACCCCCACGATCCCGCCGGGGGCGGCGAAGGCGTTGAGTTCCTTGCTGTCGATCAGGATGAACTCCAGGCGCCGGTCCTGCAGCTGGCTGGTTTCGGCAAGGCGGTAGACGCTGGTTTCGACGTAGTCCTTGAGCTGGGGGTCCGACAACTGGCGCACGTTGCCGCGCAGCAGGCTCAACCAGGCGCGGCCCAGTTGGTGTTCCTGTTGCGGGGAAACGATGGCCGAGCTGGCGTCGCCGAGTGACGGCAGGTCGTCGGCATGGCTCGGTAGAGCCAGCAGGCAAGCCAGCGTCAGCAGGGTAGGGCGCAGAAAATTCATGCACGAAGCTCGGGTCGACAAAGAACCTTACTGTAGCCGGCTCACACGTTGACGACCAGTGGCGGTATCCTACGAGGTCTGTGCATGCCGCTACCTGCCGTGGGCATGCACCTGCCTGGAGAAGCCCGATGACCGATGCCGTACCCTGCGACGCCGAACTGGATGCCAGCGGCCTGAATTGCCCCTTGCCGTTGCTCAAGGCCAAGATGGAGCTCAACCGCCTGGGCAGTGGTGCAGTACTCAAGGTGGTGGCCACCGATGCCGGCTCGCAGCGCGACTTCCGCACTTTTGCCCGCCTGGCCGGTCATACGCTGCTGCATGAGCAGGCCGACGCCGGGGTCTACACCTACTGGCTCAAGAAAGCCTGAACCTTTCTCTTTAAGGATCACCGATGTTCAAAGTGCTTCGTGGCTGGCTGCACCGCTATTTCTCGGATGAAGAAGCGGTGGTGCTGGCGGTCCTGCTGTTTCTGGGGTTCACCGCGATACTGACCCTGGGCGGCATGCTGGCGCCGGTGCTGGCGGGCATGGTGCTGGCGTTCCTGATGCAGGGCCTGGTCAATGCGCTGGAGCGCCTGCGGGTGCCCAGCAAGGTGGCGGTGGGGCTGGTGTTCCTGCTGTTCCTGAGCGCGCTGGCGGTGTTCCTGCTGGTGCTGGTGCCGTTGCTCTGGCACCAGTTGATCACCCTGTTCAACGAACTGCCGGGCATGCTTGGCAAGTGGCAGTCGCTGCTGTTGCTGCTGCCGGAGCGCTACCCGCATCTGGTCTCGGATGAGCAGGTGCTGCAGGCCATCGAGGCGATGCGCGGCGAGATCGGCAAGTTCGGTCAATGGGCGCTGACCTTCTCGCTGTCGAGCCTGCCGTTGCTGGTCAACATCATGATCTACCTGGTGCTGGTGCCGATCCTGGTGTTCTTCTTTCTCAAGGACCGCGAGCAGATCGCGCGCTGGGTCAGCGGCTACCTGCCGCGCGAGCGGGCCCTGATGACCCGCGTGGCCGAGGAGATGAACCGCCAGATCGCCAACTACATTCGCGGCAAGGGCATCGAGATCCTGATCTGCGGCGTGGCCACCTACATCGCGTTCATCGCGCTGGGCCTGAACTATGCGGCGCTGCTTGCGCTGCTGGTGGGGTTGTCGGTGGTGGTGCCGTATGTGGGGGCGGTGGTGGTAACCGTACCGGTGACCCTGATTGCCCTGTTCCAGTGGGGCTGGGGCGACCAGTTCATCTACCTGATGGCGGTGTACGCGATCATCCAGGCGCTGGACGGCAACGTGCTGGTGCCGCTGCTGTTCTCCGAAGCGGTCAGCCTG
Source organism: Pseudomonas palmensis (assembly GCF_049942755.1). NCBI lineage: Bacteria > Pseudomonadati > Pseudomonadota > Gammaproteobacteria > Pseudomonadales > Pseudomonadaceae > Pseudomonas > Pseudomonas palmensis. Next base: position 683,199 of record NZ_CP187958.1, on the reverse strand, counting down.
CACCCGGTGGCGATCATCTGCGCAGTACTGCTGTTTGGCGGATTGTGGGGCTTCTGGGGGATCTTCTTCGCGATCCCGCTGGCGACGCTGTTCAAGGCGGTGCTCGACGCCTGGCCGCGGCGTGAGCCGGTGGTGGCGCCGCTGCTCTAGCCGCGGCGCACGCTTCGCCGGCGAAGCGCTTCAGCCCTTGTTCAATGCTTGCGCCTGCGCCAGCACCGCTTCCACATGCCCGGGCACCTTCACGCCGCGCCATTCCTTGCGCAGCACACCCTCGCTGTCGATCAGGAAGGTGCTGCGGTCCACCCCCATGTATTCCTTGCCGTACAGCTTCTTGAGCTTGATCACGTCGAACAGCTGACACAGGGCTTCGTCCTTGTCGCTGATCAGCTCGAACGGGAAGCCCTGCTTGGCCTTGAAGTTCTCGTGGGACTTGAGCCCGTCACGCGATACGCCGAACACCTCGGTGTTGGCCGCCTGGAACGCCGCGTACTGGTCGCGAAAGCCCTGGCCTTCGGTGGTGCAGCCCGGGGTGCTGTCCTTGGGGTAGAAGTAGATCACCACTTGGCGACCCTTCAGGCCGCTCAGGCTGACGGTCTTGGCGCCGGTGGCTTGCGCCTCGAAATCGGCGACGGGTTGGTCGAGTGCTACGGCCATTGCGGGTTTCCTTACATGGGGTTCTGTGGGCGCCACGGTTCGATCAGCGCATCCAGGTTCAGGGCGTCGGAGAAGTCCAGGAACTGGTCACGCAGCCAGCTGATCTGGGTGCCGGCCGGCAGGGTCACGGTGAACGTGGCGTTGAGCATGGTGCCGCCGGTCTGTGGTGCCTGATAGGTGTCGCAGGTCAGGTTCTCCAGCTCGACGTTGTGGTCGATGAAGAACTGGCACAGCTCGTTGATGATGTCGGGGCGGTACGCGGCACTGACATAGGCGACGTAGGGCAGCGACAGCGGGCGCACTTCGAGTTCGGCGCTACGCACCACATTCACGGTGAAGGTGTGCTTCTTGGCCAGGGTCGGCAGCGCCGCTTCGAAACGCGCCAGGGCGTCCCAGCTACCGGTGACCTGCAGCACCAGTGCGCTGCACTCGCCGTGGCGGGTCAGGCGCGAGGTGACGACCGAGCAGCGATTGTCGTTGCTGGCCCGGCACAGAATGTTGGTCAGTTCCATGGGGTTGGCGCCCAGGGCACTGATGACAAGGAATTGTTCGCGAACGGTGGGGGTGGACATGCAGCATTCCTAAAGCGATGAGCGGTCGGTACGTGACGGGGCAAATAGGCTTGTCGGCGTGGTTCCGTGGCTCAGGATCGAGGGCTCGGGCACTGTCGGGGCGCGTTGTCGGCAGCCCGGCGGGCCGCTGTGTACCGATCAAAGAGAGAAGGGTAGCGAAAATGGTCGCCGAGGGGAATGCTCCTGCCGCCTGCTTCGCTTGTGCAAGCCCTGTGGCGCCAGTACCATTACCGCTCTCTTTTTCCGGCAGGAGCAGCTTCATGATTGCGGGCAGTATGGTGGCATTGGTCACACCCATGGATGCACAAGGGCGTCTTGACTGGGACAGCCTCAGCAAACTCGTGGACTTCCACCTGGAAAACGGCACCCACGCCATCGTTGCGGTCGGTACCACCGGCGAATCGGCGACCCTGGATGTCAATGAGCACATCGAAGTCATCAAGGCCGTGGTCAAGCAGGTCAACGGCCGTATTCCGGTGATCGCCGGTACGGGTGCCAACTCCACCAGCGAAGCGGTGCACCTGACCCGCAATGCCAAGGACGCCGGTGCCGACGCCTGCCTGCTGGTGGTGCCTTACTACAACAAGCCGACCCAGGAAGGCCTGTACCAGCACTTCAAGCACATTGCCGAAGCCGTCGACATCCCGCAGATCCTCTACAACGTGCCCGGCCGTACCGCCTGTGACATGCAGGCCGAGACCGTGATCCGTCTCTCGAGCGTGCCGAACATCATCGGCATCAAGGAAGCCACCGGCGACCTCAAGCGTGCCAAGGCGATCCTGGATGGCGTGAGCAAGGATTTCATCGTGCTGTCCGGCGATGATCCGACCGCCGTCGAACTGATCCTGCTGGGCGGTAAAGGCAACATCTCGGTGACCGCCAACGTCGCCCCGCGCGAAATGGCCGACCTGTGCAACGCCGCACTCGAAGGCAAGGCCGACGAGGCCCGCGCCATCAACGAAAAACTGATGCCCCTGCACAAGGACCTGTTCGTCGAAGCCAACCCGATTCCGGTGAAGTGGGCTTTGGTCGAAATGGGGCTGATGCACAAGGGCATCCGCCTGCCGCTGACCTGGCTGAGCGAATCCTGTCACGATACGGTACGCCAGGCCATGCGCCAGTGCGGCCTGAAGTTTTAATTGAGGACGTACACCGCATGAAGCGATTGGCTGGTCTTTCCGCCCTTGCCTTGATCATCTCCAGCACCAGTGGTTGTGGCTGGCTCTGGGGCGAAGAGGGTTACTTCCGTGACCGGGGCAGCGATTATCTGGAGGCCACTCAAAAGCCGCCGATGCAGCTGCCGCCGGATGTCAGCAACGTCAAGCGTCTTGACCCGCTGCTGCCGATTCCGCGCAACGTCGCCGACGACAACGTCAAGGGCGAGTTCGAAGTGCCGCGTCCACAGCCGTTGGCGGCAGGTGCCGACATCAGCGATTTCAGCCTGCAGAAGAGCGGCGCTTCGCGTTGGGTCCTGGCCCAGCGCGCCCCGGCCGAGGTGTGGCCGGTGGCCCACCAGTTCTTCGAGGACAACGGCTTCCGCATCGCCGAAGAGCGCCCGCAGACCGGTGAGTTCAGCACCACCTGGCAGCGTTTCGACGAGTTGTCGGCGTCCATGGCCCAGCGCCTGGGCGGTGTTGCAGGCAGCAGCAACAATGAAATCCGTGCCCGGGTTCGCATCGAGCCGGGCGTACAGCGCAATACCAGTGAAGTCTATGTGGTGACCGTCGAGCGTGCTGCCGGCAGCGCCACCGAACAGGACTTCCCGGCACGCGCCGAGAACACCGGTGTGGACGCTGCACTGGTCGACGAAATGCTTGCCAGCATGACCCGCAGCGCCGAGAAGGGCGGTTCGGTATCGCTGCTGGCGGCCCGTGACTTCGATACCCCGAGCCGTGTCAGCCTGAGCGAAGACGGTAGCGGCAACCCGGTACTGAACCTGGGCGCCGACCTCGATCGCGCCTGGTCCAGCGTCGGCCGTGCCCTGGAACAGGGCGAATGGCGGGTTGAGGACATCAACCGCAGCCTGGGCCTGTACTACATCAACCTTGCCGAAAAAGCCGAGGCCAAGGACCAGGAGCCTGGTTTCTTCAGCCGCCTGTTCGGCAGCGCGCCGAGCAAGGAAGAGCGTGAAGCCCGCGCCGAGCGCTATCAGGTACGCCTGAGCAAGGTGGGTGACAGCGTGCAGGTGACGGTCGAGAAGAACATCAACACCGTGGCCCCGGCCGATGTGGCCCGTCGCGTGCTGAGCGTCATCCAGGACAACCTGGGTTAAGTGCGCTTCGCCGTACTCGGAAGTGGCAGCCAGGGAAATGGCACGCTGATTGTCAGTGGCAGTACCTGCGTACTGGTCGATTGCGGGTTCTCCCTGCGCGAAACCGAGCGGCGTCTGGCGCTGCTCGGCGTGTCGGCGGCGCAGTTGAGCGCGGTGCTGGTGACCCACGAGCATGCCGACCACGTGCATGGGGTGGGTTTGCTGGCGCGGCGCTACAATGTGCCGGTGTACCTCAGTCGTGGCACCTTGCGCGGGATGCGCAAGCCCGTGGAGCCCAGCGGCTTCCTGGCAGCTGGCGATACCCTGCAGCTGGGTGCATTGAGCATTGCCGCCGTTGGCGTCAGCCACGATGCGCTGGAGCCCTTGCAGTATGTGTTCAGCGATGGCCGCCGCCGGTTTGGCGTGCTGACCGACCTGGGCTCGTACGACGCGGCCCTGCTCGACAGCTATCAGGGCCTGGACGCCTTGCTGATCGAAGCCAACCATTGTCGCGACATGCTGGGCCGCGGGCATTACCCGATGTTCCTCAAGCAGCGCGTGGGTGGCGACTACGGACATTTGAACAACCACCAGGCCGCGCGCCTGGTGTCGGAGTTGGGCTGGCAGAACCTGCAGCACCTGGTGCTGGCCCACCTCAGCAGCAAGAACAACCTGCCACAGCTGGCCCGGCAATGTTTCGTCGACGCCCTCGGGTGTGACCCGGACTGGCTGCAAGTGGCGAATCAGGATTACGGGCTCGACTGGCGCGAAATCGCCTAGCCCATTTCAATTTAGCAAGCGGAGCCCATCATGGAAAAACGTGAAGAACTCTACCGCGGCAAAGCCAAGTCGGTGTACAAGACCGACGACGCCGACCGCTTGATCCTGCTGTTTCGCAACGACACCTCGGCGTTCGACGGCAAGCGTATCGAACAGCTCGACCGCAAGGGTATGGTGAACAACAAGTTCAACGCCTTCATCATGCAGAAGCTTGAAGAAGCCGGCATTCCAACCCAGTTCGACAAGCTGCTGGGCGACAACGAATGCCTGGTCAAGAAGCTCGACATGATTCCGGTCGAGTGCGTGGTGCGCAACTACGCAGCCGGCAGCCTGGTCAAGCGCCTGGGCGTGGAGGAGGGCATCAAGCTGGAGCCGTCGACGTTCGAGCTGTTCCTCAAGAACGACGAGAAGGGCGACCCGTTCATCAATGAATCCCACGTGGTTGCGTTCGGCTGGGGCACCGCCGAGCAGCTGGTGAAAATGAAGGCGCTGTCGTTGAAGGTCAACGAAGTGCTGAGCAAGCTGTTCGACGACGCTGGTCTGCTGCTGGTGGACTTCAAGCTCGAGTTCGGCGTGTTCCATGGCGAGATCGTGCTGGGTGACGAGTTCAGCCCGGATGGTTGCCGCCTGTGGGACAAGGAAACCCGCAAGAAGATGGACAAGGACCGCTTCCGTCAGGGTCTGGGCGACGTGATCGAAGCCTACGAAGAAGTTGCCAAGCGTCTGGGCGTGCCGCTGTAAGCGCGTGACTGACGCAAGCGCCTGATACCACGCGAATTTTTTTCACAAGAAGCTTTGCGTTTGGGAAAACTGCTGGTATCATGCGCGCCACTGGAGAGATGCCGGAGTGGCCGAACGGGACGGATTCGAAATCCGTTGTACTGGCAACAGTACCTAGGGTTCAAATCCCTATCTCTCCGCCATACATGCAAGAGCCCCTGAAACCTACGGTTTCAGGGGCTTTTTGCTTTTCGCGTGCGCACAGCAATTGTGCGTAGGAAACACTGTTCCCTGTTTCGGCGCATTCTGGCACTCAAGTAACACCCCATAAACCACGTATTCACGCCTGGAGTCAGGACTTTTCCTATGGGCAGTGAAAGTGGCCGGTATTACTCTCGACCTGCACCTGAAAACAAGTGCGCACATGAATCCATCATGAAAAGGATATTTCCATGGGTAAGTACTGCTGCATGTATATCAACGAGTTCAAGGTCGACCAACCTGCTGAAGACGAAGTGGATAGCGTCAAGCTGGAAGAAGAGTTCACGCCAGAAGAAGCTGCTGTACTGGCTGAGTGATGAAAATGAATGAGGCGCTTGCTGCGCCTCATTTTTCTTTCAGCGTATATGGAAATTCCAGCCGATGAACATGATTGCTCCCGAACGAACGTTGTCATTGCAAGATGCAGAAAGTGTGATAGATCAGCACTTTATCAACGAAGGAATACAGGTAACCCTGAACCGTTACGGTAGCCCGCTGTCCAGCACTGTGGCAACGCTTGAATTCCCCTTTGACAGCCGTGACATGGAGTCTGTCGGCTGCGGAAAAGGGTATGAAGCAGAGGCGCGCATCGGCGCCAAGTATGAAGCGTATGAACATAGCATGGGGCCACTTCAACTACGCTCCCATAGCGCCTTGCAGTGTTTTGATTCGGTTGTTTCCCAACCGGCCCTGCAGGACGTACTGCCGGTGCAGATGCTTCGTCATTCGAAGACTGCACAGATGGCTGTCATCCACTTTGCGGCGCATGAAGCATCAGGCGGCGCTGATCTGCACTACCCGTCATTCCTGATCAATCATCAGTATGCCAATGAAGCCATCGCTGGCGATGATACCGACTATGGCGCTGCGCGCCGATATTCCTGTGGTACGGGTGTGGCAGCAGGCTACGGGTTCGCCGAGGCGGCGATACATGCCGCGAGCGAAGTCATAGAGCGCCACGGTATCGGCCGCTTTATTGCACAGCACTTCTTTTACGAGTGCAAAACACCCATAAGAAAGATCGCTCACGCCTCGATGCCGCAAGCATTGCTGCAAACCTTGCGCGATGCGCAAGGTGCCATCGGGGCCTCGATCGAAGTGTTCGACGCCACCAGCCAGATACCCTATCCCGTTTTCATTGCCTATTGCCCAGACAAGACAATCGCCGATGTGCATGTGGTTGGCGGTGGCTGTTCGCTGTACCCGAGCCACGCCGCAGCACGCGCCATCAAGGAGCTGGTGCAGCAATACAAAGTCGCCGAAGGCCTGGAAGAGGTCACCCGGGAATGGACAGGTTCAAGGAACAACCTGGCACGGCACCCACGGCTGCTGCGGTGCCTGCGCCTGGCGTTTGATTCGACGCAGCGCGCCAGGATGACATCTGCCCCCATGCCACGCGACCCGGACAGAATGCCACTGGATCAACATTTGCTGCACCTGAAGCACGAGTGCTTCAAGGCGGATCATCCCATCTGGGTAAAGGAGCTGCATTGCAGCGCGGCCCAAGTGAGCCTGGCCTGTGCCGTCATGCCGAAAATGGAAAGGTTCTCCATCGTCTCGCTGGGTGGAAAAGTGGTGCCTTGCTACAAGTACGAGTAAACGGCACCACCCTCAGGTCGCCAGGGGCAGGTCATCATCAACGGGCTGGATCAGCCCTCTCTTTCGGAATCAGGCCATTCATGAGCCCAACCAAAAACGTGAGCCCGCGTGAACGGCAGCGCCGTGATTATCTGCTGTCTTCGCCACTCGGCGCTGCTACCCGCGCGATCCACCTGGGGCAACATGAGTCGGGCCTGGATCAGTTTCCAGTGCCCGCACTGATCTGCAATTCCGCGGCACTGTTGGACTCCGTTGAAGCGGGGAGGGACATGCTCGGCAATGCAGAGGGGGAAAACTTTGCCTACCAGCGCTACGCCAACCCCACCGTTTCCGTCCTGGAGGCGAAGTTTCGTGCCATCGAACACTGCGCCTACAGTCTGGCAGTCAACAGCGGAATGACCGCCTGCCTGCTGGTCTTTCGTGCGCTGCTGGGCGCAGGTGACCACGTCATCGTGCCCCGCGGCCTGTTCTATGAAGTGATCGAACAGCTTGAGCATGAAACACGTCAGCGTGGCATGACGCTGTCGGTCATTGAAGCGTACGAAACGGCGGCGTTTCAGGCGGCCCTGCGGCCCGACACCAGAATGATCTTTATCGAGGCACCCACCAACCCGGCTTTTCTGGACATCAATATTGCGGAACTGGCGAAACTTTGCATGAAGAACGCCGTTCTTCTGGTTGTCGACAATACCTTTCTAACGCCACTTTGCCAGAAGCCGTTGTCGCTGGGGGCGGCAGTGACCTTGTATTCCACCACCAAGCATATCAATGGGCACGGTGATGTAATGGGCGGGATGGTAAGTACCAATGACCCGGATCTGTTCAAGGCATTGAAGTCTCACAGGGAAAGTGCCGGGCTGATCCTCGACCCGTTTTCGGCCTGGCTTACGGTGCGTGGTTTGAGAACACTTGCGCTCAGATTGAAAAAGCATGCCGACAATGCACTTGCTGTCATTGCCATGTTGAATCAGGAGTTTCCCACGTTGCAATGGCGTGCCGTATGGTCGACCAGGAGCGCACAGGCCAACGGCATTGACCCGTCATTGCATACAGGTCTTATTGCCATTGTGTTGCCTTCGCAGGAAGCGGGCACAATCTTTGTTAGTCAACTGCAATTGATACGAACAGGTACCACCTTCGGGAACATTGAATCCCTGTGTTATCACTACGGTAGTTTTGCCCGAGCAGGCGGCACCGACCTGGAGCGAATGGGCGTACCTCGCGGGTTGGTCCGGATCTCTGTGGGGCTGGAAGACACCGACGATATCAATGCAGACATCAGGCGCGCACTGCGCCTTGCCATGCCCGCCGAAGCCTCGGCAGCAGGCGAAGTGTCGCCGGTGTGAAGCTCGAGAATCTGAGCCGAAAATCAGAATGACCGTCGAAGTCGATTCGCAGGCCCTGCCCGGGCAACTAGCACGAACGTTCCATAAGACTTTGAAAGGTGTAACAAATCTTTTGATTTATTGTGCTGGCCTCCTTACAATCGCCGCGCCATCAGTAAGACGGCGAATCGTAATTTAAGGGATTTAGAATGAAAAAGTTTATCAAGGCATCGGTCGCAATCGCTGTTGTTTCGGGTGTTGCCCTGCTGTCCGGTTGCACTGGCCAAGTGTACAACCAGCCAAAGAACTGCTCGTACGATTACCTGTTCCACCCTTCGGTTTCCATCTCCAAGGTTATTGGTGGCTGCGGTCCAATCGACAAACTGCCGCAGCAGCAGTAAGTTTGGCGTGATCAGGCCATTGCGGCCTGATCAAGAAACCCCGACACGCCAAGTGTCGGGGTTTTTTTTGGCTTGCCAATTACCTGGCAAAAAGTTGATATCAAAATGATATTAACTGTTGTGGTCAACTAAGATTTATCCAGCATGGCAAGCGGTACAACGCCTAGGCTTTGAGATGGTCGACGATCTCATCCTTGGTCAGCAGCCGTTTCTTGCGCAGTTCCGTCACCTGATCGTCCGTGGCGCTGCCGCTTTCTGCCTCGACCACTTGGGCGTCGATCGCGTTGTACTTCTCGTGCAACGTACTGAGCCGCGGGTCGGTTTTCTTTTTTTCGTCGAAGGCTTCCCTGGTCAGATTCAGGTCTGCAAGCAAATCGTGTTTGACCGGCATCTCTTCACCTCTGTTGATAGGTTGGTGGGCATGAACCTTCAGGATAGACGCGTTTGCCGCCCCCCGCAGATGGGGTAGTCTGTCGAATCATTTCCCCCGACGGACGCCCGAGTCATGCCCCATCTGCACCTGGAATACAGCGCCAACCTGCGCGAGCTTGAAGTCGACAAGGTTCTGCTGCGCCTGAATCACGCGCTTGTCGGCAGTGGTCAGTTCGCCCAGGAACTGGATATCAAGAGTCGCGCGCGCGCCTTCGAACATTTTCGTGTGGGCGTGGCCCCGGTCGAGCGGGCATTTGTCTGTGTGCGGCTGTCGCTGCTCAGCGGCCGCTCCCCGGAGGTCAAGAAGCAGCTCTCGGGCAGCCTGCTCGAGGTGCTCAAGGATGCGGTGGTCGAGGTGAGCGGTCGCGAGCTTCAGTTGAGCGTCGAGCTTGTCGACATGGACCGCGACAGCTACGCCAAGGTGCTGTTGCCCGCCTGACCGCTGTTCGGGGGCAGGGCGACAAGGCCCTGTTCCTGAATAAAGGCTGAACAAGAAGTGTTCTGCCCTTCGTTCAATAAAGTGCAATTATTTGTTGGCGTCTTTTTCACGAAAAATTGATGGCACCCTGCCTACAGTCCGCCTTGTTTTTAATTGATGTTGCAATGACATCGTCCCGGACTTTCAAGAAGCGAAGCGCCATGTTCAAGTTAAAGCCCCTGCGTGCCGAATGGGTAACGTTGATTGCCAGCCTGTATCTGTTGATCGGTTTCAACGCGGTGCTGTGGCAGCATGTTTTCAGTATCGTGCCGGGGGATGCCCCGGGCCTGGTGCTGCGCCTGGCGTTTGCCGTGCTGGTGTTCTGCGCGTTCAACCTGGTGCTGACGCTGGTGGCCTTCCGGCCCGTGTTCAAGCCGGTGCTGGCGGGGTTGTTCCTTGTCAGCGCGGGGGTGACCTACTTCATGAACCGCTACGGCGTGCTGATCGATGTGGGCATGTTGCGCAATACAATGGAAACCAATGCCACCGAAGTGCGTGATCTGCTCTCGTTCACGTTGGCCGGCTATATCCTGTTACTGGGCGTAGTGCCGAGTATTCTTTTATATAAAACCCCGATTCTTTATCGCACCTTCCCCCGCGAGTTGTTGAGCAAGTTGGTGGTCGGTACGGCCAGCGCAACAGTACTGGGCGCGGTGGCATTGCTCAATTACCAGGGGCTTTCCTCGTTGTTTCGCAATCACCATGAACTGCACCTGATGGTCGTGCCCAGCAACTATGTCGGCGCCGCAGTAGCCTATGTCAGCGAGCAGCTAGGCAGCGCGCATGTACCGTTGCGCCGCATTGGCGAAGATGCCGTGCGCCCGCTGGCGGTAACGCCCCAGGCCCGCAAGTCGTTGACCGTGCTGGTGGTGGGCGAGAGCGCCCGCGCTCAGAACTTCGGCCTGCTCGGTTACGACCGCGATACCACGCCTCAGCTGAGCAAGGAGGCGGGGCTGGTGGCCTTCAGCGACGTGCATTCGTGCGGCACCGAAACGGCGGTGTCGGTACCCTGCATGTTCTCCACCTTCACCCGCAAGCAGTATGACGCCAGCAAGGCCAGGAACCAGGAGGGCCTGCTCGACGTGCTGCAGCGTGCCGGCATCGCAGTGCACTGGCGCGACAACCAGTCCGGCTGCAAGGGCACCTGCGATCGCGTGGCGTTCGAGGATGTCAGCAACCTCAAGGACCCGGCCCTGTGCGCCGACAGCGAATGCCACGACGAAATCCTGTTGAAGGGGCTGGAGGCGATGCTCGACAACCTGCAGCAGGACACCGTGCTGGTACTGCACCAGATGGGCAGCCACGGGCCGGAGTACTTCAAGCGCTACCCCAAGGCCTACGAGCGTTTCACCCCGGTGTGCCGCAGCAATGCCCTGGACAAGTGCGACCGCCAGAGCATCATCAATGGCTACGACAACACCCTGGTGTACACCGACCACGTGCTGGCCACGCTGATCGACGTCTTGCGCAGTCGCCAGGACAAGGTCGACACCGCCATGCTGTACCTGTCCGACCATGGCGAGTCGCTGGGTGAGTACAACCTGTTCCTGCACGGCACGCCCTACATGCTCGCTCCCGAGCAGCAGAAGCACATACCGATGCTGGCGTGGTTTTCCGATGGCTATCGCAAGGACTACGCCGTCGATACCGACTGCCTGCAGCGCTCGCGCAACCAGCCGCTGAGCCAGGACAACCTGTTCCATTCGATGCTCGGCCTGCTGCGGGTGCACACCTCGGTGTACGACCCGCAACTGGACATGTTCGCCAGTTGCCGTCCGGTGGTCGCTACACACTGACCGCGTGCGCAGGCTGGCGAGGGAACGGCGGTCGAGCGGTTTCCCGGCGGTGGCCTGCGCCGTATATACTGCGCGCCATTGTTCGTGGGAGAGCCTTGTGGCCATCGATATTCACTGGATTTGCGACGACCGCAGCCTGGCCGAGCACTGCCGACAGTGGCGGCAGTTGCCTTATGTAGCGCTTGATACCGAATTCATGCGGGTTGACACGTTTTACCCCATCGCCGGTTTGATCCAGGTCGGCGACGGGCAGCGTGCCTTTCTGATCGATCCGTTGCTGATCGGCGACTGGCAGCCGCTGGCCGAGCTGCTCGAAGACAGCGCCGTGACCAAGGTGCTGCATGCCTGCAGCGAAGATCTCGAGGTGCTGATGCGCCTGACCGGCAGCCTGCCGGCGCCGCTGTTCGACACCCAACTGGCCGCCGGCTACCTGAATCTCGGGTTCTCCATGGGCTACTCGCGACTGGTGCAGGAAGTACTCGGCATCGAGCTGCCCAAGGGCGAGACCCGTTCGGACTGGCTGCAGCGCCCGCTGTCGGAAACCCAGGTCAGCTACGCCGCCGAAGATGCCGTGCACCTGGCCGAAGTCTACGAGCGCCTGCGCCCGCAGTTGTCCGAAGACAAGAATGCCTGGGTGCTGGAAGACGGCGCCGAGCTGGTGGCCCAACTGCGCCGCGAAACCGACCCCTACGAGCTGTACCGTGATGCCAAGCTGGCCTGGAAGCTGTCGCGTGCGCAACTGGCGGTACTGCGCGAGCTGTGCGCCTGGCGCGAACGCGAGGCGCGTGCGCGCAACCTGCCGCGCAACCGGGTGCTGCGCGAGCAATCGCTGTGGCCTCTGGCCCGTACCCAGCCCGACAATCTGTCGGCCCTGGCCAAGATCGAAGACATGCACCCGCGCACCATTCGCCAGGATGGCGAGTTCCTGCTCGAGCTGATAAAGAAGGCCGCCAGCGTGCCGCCCAGCGAGTGGCCGCCGGCCCTGCCCGAGCCCTTGCCGATCGAGGCTTCGGCGCTGCTCAAGCAGCTGCGTGCCATCGGCCAGGCCGAAGGCGAGCGCCTGGGCATCGCGCCCGAACTGATGCTGCGCAAGAAAACCCTCGAGGCGCTGCTCAAGAGCGGCTACCCCAACGGGCCCTATCAACTGCCTGATTCGTTGCGCGGCTGGCGCCGCGAGCGGATGGGCCAGGCGCTGCTCGATTGCCTGGCCGGCACCGGAGACCAGCCATGAAACGTATCTGCTCGATCTACAAGAGCCCGCGCAAGAATGAAATGTACCTCTACGTGCTCAAGGCCGATGGCCTGGAGCGCGTGCCCGAGGGGCTGCTGCCGGCCTTTGGCAAGCCGGTGCATGCCTTCGACCTGGTGTTGACCCCCGAACGCCAACTGGCCCGCGAAGACATCACCCAGGTGCTGGCCAATCTGGAGAAGCAGGGCTACCACCTGCAGATGCCGCCACTTGAAGACGAGTACATCGAGCATCTTCCCGAAGAGCTGTTGCGGCGCAACGACCCGGTCTGAGCTTTTTTCTGTCTTGCATGGCGCGGCCCGCGCAGTGAGCGGGCCAGCGCCGTGGTTTATGCCAAGGTTATCCAAAACATGCGCGTTCTGATCGTTGAACAGGATCATGCCCTTTACGCTCGCCTGCTGCGCGAGATGGCACCGGACCTCGAGGTAGTGACCAGCGGCGACTCTGCCGAACTGTCGAAGCTGGCAGCAGAATGCCCGGTGTGGCTCGGCCAGCCCGATCTGCTGGCCACCCTGCTGCGTCAGGGCCACGGCCCTGCCTGGGTGCAGTCGACCTGGGCCGGCATCACCCCGCTGCTGGTCGACGGCTTGCCGCGTGGCTATCGCCTGACGCGGGCGGTGGGCATCTTTGGCCAGGTGATGGCCGAGTACGTGCTCACCTACATGCTCGGCCATGAGCGCGAGGTGCTCGCGCGCGTGCTCAGCCAGGTGGAACGCAAGTGGGACGGGCGCCTGGGGCGCAGCCTGGAAGGGCGGCGCGTGCTGATCGTGGGCACCGGTGACATCGGCCAGCAGGTTGCCGAGTTCCTGCTGCCCTTCGGTGTCACCTTGTATGGCGTGGCCAGCCAGGCCCGCGTACAGGCGCCGTTTGTCGAGGTGGCCGGCCTGGATGAGCTGGGGCGGTTGGTGGGCGAGGTGGATTATGTGGTCAACCTGCTGCCCGACACGCCTGCCACCCACGACCTGTACAACGCCGCGCTGTTCGCCAGGTTCAACCCCCAGGCGCTGTTCATCAATGCCGGGCGTGGGGTGTCGGTGGTCGATGCCGATCTGGTCGAGGCGCTGAAGCTGGGGCACCTGGCGGGCGCGGTGATCGATGTATGCCGCCAGGAGCCGCTGCCGCAGCGTCATCCGTTCTGGACCGCCTGGGGCCTGCTGCTGACCGGGCACAGCTCGGCGCCGACCTCGCCGACGGCGATGGTGCGTTTGTTCGTGGAGAATCTGCGGGCATACGAGACGGGGCAGGCGTTGCGTGGCGAGGTGGATTTCGAGCGGGGCTACTGACTGAAACCGCGTCGCAGCCTTCGTTGGCAAGGCCGGCGCCTACAGGAGATGCCTGCAGGAGCCGGCCTTGCCGGCGAAAGGGGAGCCGCGAACTTCAGCCCTACAGGCTGAAATCACCCTCGGCCGCCAGCTCGCTCAACGGCTTGCGCGGGCTTGGCACTTCACGGGCCTGCAGGTACTCGGCCAGGCTGGCCTTGTCGCCCAGCTTGCCGATGGCGACCATCGCATGCAGTTCATAGCCGTCCGGAATCTTCAGCTCCTTGCGCGCCAGCACTTGGTCGAACCCGGCCATGCCGTGGGTATGCCAGCCACTGATGCTGGCCTGCAACGCCAGGTGGCCCCAGGCCGAGCCGGTGTCGAAGGTGTGCCACAGCGCCGGGGTTTCTTCGCTGGCGCCAGGGGCGGTAAAGGTGGTCTTGGAAATCACCAGCACCAGCGCCGAGGCGTGCTGGGCCCAGCTGCGGTTGAATTCGTTGAGCAGGCCCAGGAAGCGCTCCCAGTTCGGCGTGTCACGGCGCGCGAACAGAAAGCGCCACGGTTGCGAGTTGTAGGCCGAGGGGGCCCAGCGCGCCGCTTCGAAGAAGCTCAGCAGGGTGTCTTCGGCAATCGGTTCGGCGGTAAACGCCCGGGGCGACCAGCGCTGGATGAACTGCTCGGCAATGGCATAGTCGGCAACGCGAGGGTTGGCACTCATGGAGGGGTTCCTGACGGGGTGGGAAAACACACAGCCTGTCAAACTACTGCGTGGCGCCAGCCCTGACAAGCGGTCTGGCAAAGCCCGGCCACACGCCCTAGACTGGCGCCGCCACGCGCGCGCACTTGAATTGAAACAGGACAAAACGCACCATGCCTGCCACCCAACCCTTCTGGATCAGCAAGCCCCTCGATCAGCTCGATCGCCAGGAGTGGGAGTCGCTGTGCGATGGGTGCGGCCTGTGCTGCCTGCAAAAGCTCGAGGACGAAGACGACAACAGCGTCTACTACACCAGCATTGCCTGCAAGCTGCTCGACCTCAAGACCTGCCAGTGCAGCGATTACCCCAACCGCTTTGCCTCGGTACCCGACTGCATCCAGCTCACCCCGGGCAAGGCCGACCAGTTCAAGTGGCTGCCGCCCACCTGTGGCTATCGGTTGGTCAGCGAGGGCAAGGACCTGCCCAGCTGGCATCACCTGGTCAGTGGCGATCGCGAGCAGGTGCACAAGCAACGGATTTCGTGGTCTGGCCGCATGCTCAGTGAAGACAGCGTGGCCGAAGACGATTGGGAAGACTATCTGATTTTCCGCGCCGGCTGAGGCTGCGGCGCAAGGGGATGTGAATGGAGATACGTCGCTGTTTGCTGGGGGCTGCGCTGTTGCTGGCGAGCCATGGCGCCTGGGCGAAGAAGGTCGACCTGGATTACCACGTGCGCCTGTTGCCCCAGAGCGGGCAGGCCGAGGTGCGCCTGACCCTGGCCGACGGCGCAGCGGTGCGCAGCCTGGATTTCGACCTGGGCAAGGAAGCCGTCTACAGCGATTTCAAGGCCGATGGCGCCTGGCAGTTGCAGGCCGGAGCGCGCCGTGGCCTGTGGCAGCCGGAGGCGGGAGTGTCCAGCCTGAGCTACCGGGTACAGCTTAACCATGCCCTGAAGAACGCCGGCTACGACAGCCGCATCACTGCGCAATGGGCCTTGTTCCGGGGCGATGACCTGGTGCCTGCCGCGCGCCTCGACCAGCAGGACGGCACCGAGCTGATCGCGCGCCTGGTGTTCGAGTTGCCGGGCGACTGGAAGAGTGTCGAAACGCCCTGGCCGCGGATTGGCAAGCAGCGTTTCCGCATCGACAACCCTTCGCGGTTGTTCGACCGACCTACCGGCTGGATGCTCGCCGGCAACCTGGGCAGCCGGCGCACCCGTCTGGGCGAGACCGAGGTCACCGTCGCCGGGCCCCAGGGCCAGGGCCTGCGGCGCATGGACACCCTGACCCTGCTGACCTTCGTGTGGCCACAGCTGCAGAGCGTGTTTCCGCGCAACCCGCCCAAGCTGCTGCTGGTGGGCGCCCGCGACCAGTTGTGGCGCGGCACCCGGGCCGGCTACCACTCGATCTACCTCAACAGCAATCGCCCGTTGGTCAACGAGAACGGCAGCAGCCCGTTGTTGCGCGAACTGGTGCGGGTGTTCGCCCAGGTCAACGACCAGGAGCGCAGTGACTGGATTGGCGAGGGGCTGGCCGAGTACTACGGCATCGAACTGCTGCGCCGTGCCGGCGGCATCACCGAGGACCGCTACCAGGCGGTTCAGGCCCGGCTGGCCAGGCAAGGTGAAAAGGTCACCACGCTGCGCGGCGAGCAGATCACCGATGCGGGGGTGGCCCGTGCGGTGTTGCTGCTGCAGGCGCTGGACCGCGAGATCCGCCTGCACACGCATAACCAGCGTTCGCTGGACGACGTGACCCAGGGCCTGATGCGCCTCAACAGCGTCAGCACCGCGGAGTTCATCCAGCTCAGTGAAAACGTGCTGGGACGTGGCTCCGAGGTGCTGGACACCAAGCTGTTGCGTTAGGCCTTGGGGCTTTTGAGCGAGTCGTTGCCGGTGACCGTGGCGCTGTGGGTGGCCGCTTGCGCATTGGCCTTCAGCACGCTGAGCTCTTCACCGGTGCGTTCGATCTTGCTGCGGATCTGATCCAGGTCGCGGCGCCCGCGCTCGATCAGGCTCTTGGCCGAACTGTGTCCGGTGATGCCCCGGGCCAGCGCCACGCCGCCGATGGCGATCTGGATCAGGCCGAAGAAACCGCCGCGACGCAGTCCCTTGCCGACCATCACCACACCCGTGGCCAGGGAGCCAGCGCGCTCCCAGCCTTGCACGTTGTGTTCGGTCTTGCTCTGAAACGGTGTGGCCAGGGTCAGGGTCTTGTTCTGGGACATGGTCGTACTCCTGTGGGGGCATGGATAGTCAGCAGACCGCCAGGGCCGCCAGGACGTTCCCGCGGATTACTTGAATTTGGGCCCGGAGCGGGTGTTCAGGCCCTTGGCCATGCGGTCGTAGAGCACCACGTTGACGGTGGCAGCGAGGTTCATGCAGCCATTGGTCGGGATGTAGATGGTCTCTTCGCACCAGGCGCGCACGTCGGCATCCAGCGAGCCGTCTTCAGGGCCGAAGATGTAGATCGCGCGGTCGGGGTGAGTGTATTCGGGCAGCGGGCGGGCGCCCTCGACCAGTTCGACGGCAACCGGTGTGCAGCCCAGCGGGATGATCTTCTGCAGGTCGTCGATGCCGATCAGCGGGATGTCATAGTGCACCCGCTTGGTGTCGGTGACGAAGTCGCGGGCGCGCTCGTAGCGCTTGCCGGTGTAGAACACCGAGTTCACGCCATAGCAACCCGCCGCACGCATCACCGAACCGACGTTCTCCGCTGATTTGGGGTTGAACAGACCAATGCAGCTGTACCGTTTGTTCGCCACGTGCCGGGGCCCTTGAGAAAAAAGACGCGATTATACGGGCTTGCCGGCACGGGTGGGGCGCAGGGTCAGTCTTTCTTGAGCAGCCCGGCCAGCCCGGCGAACGGGTTATGGGTGGCCTTGGCGATGCTTGGGCTGGCGGTGGAGCCTTCGCTGAAGTACTGCTGGTCGGTGTAGCGCGAGTGCTCGTTGTCGTGGCAGTACAGGCACAGCAGTTCCCAGTTCGAACCGTCCTGGGGGTTGTTGTCGTGGTTGTGGTCGCGGTGGTGCACGGTCAGTTCGCTCAGGCGCTTGCCGGCGAATTCGCGGGCGCAGCGGCCGCACACGTGGGGGTACATGCGCAGGGCCTTGTCGCGGTAGCCCATTTCCTTGTCGCGCTTGGCATCGGCGAGGATGCGGTCCAGCCGCGCGGTGGCGGCGGCGGAAGAGGTTGCCGAACTCATGGTTGTACCTTTCTCGGGCTTGTTACGGTTATGCCGTGAAGTTTAGCGCCATGACGGGCATTTCGGACAGGCAAACCGCAGCGCTTGCGCGTAGCCTGTAGGCAGCACTCTCCAGGAGCCCGCCCCATGCGCCATGCGAGCATTGCCCTGCTGTTGATTGCCTGGCTCGGCCAGGCCCAGGCTGCGGACCTGCAGCCACGCACCCTCGCACCGGTACCGGGTGCACCGGGTACGCCCACGCCCACCCCTTACCCGCAGGTGGCCCCGTCGACCATCCCCCGTGCAGGGCAGGGCTCGTCGGGTGCGCCGCTGTTGCCGCCGATTCCCTTGCCCAGCCCGCCGAAGGACCAGCCGCTGCCAGGGCTTGCGCCGGATGCCGGCAAGGACAAACCGCGCGAGGGCTAGACCTGCTGCGAGAGACGCTGGCCGTCGAGCATGCGCAGGCGACGCGACAGTGCCACGGCCAGGGCGCGGATGATCTTGGCGGCCACCTTGGGCGTTTCGTTGAGCATTTTTTCCAGTGAGTCCTTGCCCAGGTTGAGCAGTTGACAGTCGCTGGCGGCCACGCAGCTGGCCGATCGGCGTTCGCCGTCCAGCACGGCCATCTCGCCAAAGGCGCGGCCCTTGCGCAGGGTGGCGATCTCCACCTGATGCTCGTCGGGGTCGGTCTTGCGTACCGATACCTGGCCCGAGTGGATGATGCACATGAAGGTGCCGGCATCGCCTTCGTGGAAGATTTCCTCGCCCTGGGCGATGGTGCTGATGCTGAAGTAGCCGGCAGCGGTCTGAAAGTCAGGCGGCAGCAGTTGGTCGAACAGGCCGCAGTCCATGAGCATGTCGCGAATTTCGTTGTTCAGGGAGGTCGGGTCGGGCATCGCGGTTGGTCTTTTTCTTGGAGGTTTGTGGTGTCTGGTTTTCGCCGTCGAGGCCGGCTCCTGCAATGTCCAGTGCATAGCTTGCAGGAGCCGGCCTTGCCGGCGAATTGCTGATTCAGACAACAGAAATCCTGAATTACACCAGGCCCAGCACTTTAAATACGAACGCGTACTCCAGTGCCACGTCCTTGAGCCCCTGGTAGCGCCCGCTCATGCCGCCATGCCCGGCGCCCAGCTCGGTCTTGAGCAGCAGCAGGTTGTCATCGGTCTTGTGCACGCGCAGCTTGGCCACCCACTTGGCCGCCTCCCAGTACTGCACGCGGCTGTCGTTGTAACCGGCCACCACCAGCAGGGCAGGGTAGGCCTGGGCCTTCACGTTCTCGTAGGGCGCATACGCCTTGATGCGCGCGTGCACCTCGGGCTCCTGCGGGTTGCCCCACTCGTCATACTCGGTGACGGTCAGCGGCAGATCGGGGTCGAGCATGGTGTTGAGCACGTCGACGAACGGCACCTCGGCAATCGCCGCCTTGAACAGCTCGGGACGCTGGTTGAGCACCGCGCCGATCAGCAGCCCGCCGGCACTGCCGCCACTGATCGCCAGGTGCTCGGCATCGGTCACGCCGGTGGCGATCAGGTGTTCGGCGCAGGCGATGAAGTCGCTGAAGGTGTTGGGCTTGTGCTCCTGCTTGCCGGCCCGGTACCAGGCCTCGCCCAGTTCGCCGCCGCCGCGCACGTGGGCAATGGCGAAGGCCACGCCGCGCTCCAGCAGGCTCAGGCGCGCATGGGAAAACCACGGGTCCAGGCTTTCGCCGTAGGCACCGTAGCCGTACAGGTACAGCGGCACCGGCTTGCCGAGGTCCTCACGGCGCTGAACCAGGCTGATCGGTACCTGCGTGCCGTCGCCGGCGGTGGCCCACAGGCGCTGGCTGACGTAGGCGTCGGGGTCGAACGGGCCGAGCACCGGGGTCTGCTTGAGCACCTGCTGCTGACCATCGGCAAGCGTCAGCTGGCGTACCTGCGCAGGGCGGTTCAGCGCCTCGTAGCGCAGGCGGATGCGTGGGCTGTCGAACTCCAGGCTGTCCTGCACGTACAGGCTGTAGGCTGCATCCGGCAGCTCGACGCGGTAGGCGGGCAGGCCGTGGGGGCGCACCTCGATGATCGGCAGGCCGCCCTCGCGCAGGCTCAGGGTCAGGGCGCTGGCGTTCAGGGTCAGCCCCTCGAGCATCACGGTGTCGCGGTGCGGCACCAGTACCTGCCACTGCTCGTGGGTTGGCAGGGTGTCGGCCGGGCCGTGGAACAGGGCGAAATTGATGCCTTGCTGGTTGCTGCGGATGAACCAGTGCCAGTGGCCGTTCAACTGGCCATGGTCAGGGTAGTACTCATGGCCTTCGACCCGTGGTGCCAGGCAGGTGAACGCCTGTTCCGGGGTGTGCGCATCCAGTACCCAGGCCTCGCTGGTGGTCTTGCTGTTGAGCAGCAGGATCAGCTGGCGCTCGGAGCTGGCGCGGTAGCAGTGCAGGAAGAAGCGACCGTCGGCCTCCTCGAACACCTGCACCGCCCCTTGGGTGCCCAGGCGATGACGCATCAGCCGGTGCGGGCGGTGGGTGTCGTCCAGTTCGGCGAAGAACAGCGTCTGGCTGTCGTTGGCCCAGGTCATGCTGCCGTCGCAGTCTTCGAACGGCAGCTGTTCGACCGCGCCGCTGGCCAGGTCCTTGACGTACAGGGTGTAGACCTCGTCGCCGCTGGTATCCAGGCTGTAGGCCAGGCGCTGGTGGTCGGGGCTGATGTTGAAGGCGCCCAGGCTGAGGAAGCCGCCGGCGGCCAGCAGGTTGGGGTCCAGCAGCAGCTCTTCGCGGCTTTCATCGACCGTCGGCGAATCGTCGGCCGGGCGTGGGCAGCGGTAATGACGCGGGTACTCGTCGCCGGCGGTGGTGCGGGTGTAGTAAAGGTAGGGGCCCCAGGGCGAGGCCAGCGACAGGTCGGTTTCGAGAATGCGGCCACGGATCTCTTCGAACAGCTGCTCGCGCAACCCGGCCTGGTCGGCCAGTTGCGCCTCCTGATAGGCGTTTTCCGCGTTCAGGTAGGCCAGCACCTCGGGAGTGTTCCGGGCCTGCAACCAGGCATAGGGATCGGTGCCGGCATCCTGGCGGGCGATCGGGGCTTGGGGGGCGTTGGCAGCTGCGGACATGCGGGGTTCTCTTTGCTGGGGCGCGCCTGCGCGCTGAAAAGTCGTTATCATAAGCATCTATTTGCCTAGCTTGCCACGGACGCCATGACCGAGAACGATTATCTGCTCGCCTGGGGACTCTATGCCCTGGCCGCCCTGGGTTGCCTGCTGGTGGGCTTTCGCCTGACCGCGTGGATGTGGCGCTGGTTGCGCGAGCCGCTGCGGGTGATCATGGCAGTGCTGCTGCTGACCCCGACCATCATCGACCCGGTGAAGGAGAAGTTCGCCCCGGCCATTGCCATCACTGCCCTGGACCTGGCCTTCAAGGTCGGCAACAACGTGCTGCGCGCCGCGTCCGACCTGGCCATGTACGGCATGATCGCGTTCATCCTGTATGGCGTGTTCGTGCTGCTGCGCTGGCCGCTGGAGCGCCGTGCCAAGGCCCGCCGCGCCGCTGCCGAAGCCGCCGCCAGGCGCGATGCCGACGAGCCGCTGGACGACCAGCCGTTCGCCGCCGACAGCCGTGACCGCTACCGCAGCGAACCCCCTGAAGCACCCGCCGGCGGCAGCCGCGAGCGCCTCGAACCGCGTTTGTAAGATCCGCCCTGGAGCGACCCCTGCATGTGTGAATTACTGGGCATGAGCGCCAATGTCCCTACCGATATCGTGTTCAGCTTCACCGGGCTGATGCAGCGTGGCGGACGTACCGGGCCGCACCGTGACGGCTGGGGCATCGGCTTCTATGAAGGCCGTGGCCTGCGCCTGTTCCAGGACCCGGCGGCCAGCTGCGAGTCGGAAGTCGCCAACCTGGTGCAGCGTTATCCGATCAAGAGCGAGGTGGTCATCGGCCACATTCGCCAGGCCAACGTGGGCAAGGTGTGCCTGTCCAACACCCACCCGTTCGTGCGCGAACTGTGGGGGCGCAACTGGTGCTTCGCACACAACGGCCAGCTGGGCGACTTCCAGGGGCAACGCACCTTCTACCGCCCGGTGGGCGATACCGACAGCGAGGCCGCCTTCTGCGACCTGCTCAACCGCATCCGCGAGGCATTCCCCGAACCGGTCGAGGTCGAAGAGCTGATCCCGGTGCTGGTGCAGGCCTGCGCCGAGTTCCGTGGCAAGGGCGTGTTCAACTGCCTGCTCAGCGATGGCGACTGGCTGTTCTGCTTCTGTTCGACCAAGCTGGTACACATCACCCGGCGCGCACCGTTCGGCCCGGCGCGGCTCAAGGACGTGGACATGATCGTCGACTTCCAGGCCGAGACCACGCCCAACGACGTGGTCACCGTCATTGCCACCGAGGCCTTGACCGAGGACGAGATCTGGCACCGCTACGAGCCTGGCCAGTGGGGCCTGTGGCGGCGCGGTGAATGCATTGCCCAGGGTCAGGCCAGCTAAGGATCAGCCTTCATGTTCAGAAGTTACCTGCGTTTGCTGTTGTTTACCTTCGGCCTGCTGGTCGGTGTGCAGATCCCCGGGCTGATCAACGATTACACCCAGCGGGTCGAGGCGCACCTGCTCGAATCGCGCGAGGGCCTCAAGGGCTTCAATCAGACCGCGCAGCGCTTTTTCAATGGCGACCTGCAGGCGCTGGTACGTCACTACCGTGCCAGCGACGACCCGGTGTTCAACAGCGATGCCGACAGCATCGACAGCCTGGTGGCGCGCAATCGCCTGCTCGAAGAAGAGTGGCAGACCCTGCAGCGCCCGTGGCTGGTACGCACCTGGCACGTACTGGTGGCGGCCGACCCGGCCTTGCGCGAGGAAACCCTCAAGGGCTACAGCTACCAGATCCTGCTGGCGCCCGAGGCGATGGCCTGGGGCCTGGCCAGCGCCATGCTGCTGGCACTGGTGATCGAGAGCCTGCTGATGCTGATCGGCTGGGCGATCCTCGGCGGTCGGCGCAAGCCGGTGGAGCCGAGCTGGCGCTAGACGGCCTCCGGGCCGCCCCCCCACCCGACACAGGAGCAACGCGCGTGAGCCGCCTGCTACTCAATTGCGACATGGGTGAAAGTTTCGGCAGCTGGAGCATGGGGCTGGATGCCGAAGTGATGCCCTTTATCGATTGCGCCAACATCGCCTGCGGTTTTCATGCTGGCGACCCGGGCATCATGCGCGCCACCGTGGCGCTGGCCGTGGCCGGGGGCGTGCTGGTGGGGGCGCACCCGGCGTACCAGGACCTGGCCGGTTTCGGGCGCCGCTCGATGGCCTGCAGCAATGAAGAGATTCGCGACCTGCTGCATTACCAGATCGGCGCGCTGGACGGTATCTGCCGTACCCAGAAGACCCAGGTGGCCTACGTCAAACCCCACGGCGCGCTGTACAACGACATGATGGCCGAGCCGGGCAAGCTGCGTGCGGTGATCGAGGCGGTGGCCGCCTACGACCGCAGCCTGCCGCTGATGCTGATGGCCACGGCCGACAATCGCGCGGCCCAGGCACTGGGTGACGAATATGGCGTCACGTTGTGGTTCGAGGCCTTTGCCGACCGTGCCTACGACCCCGCCGGACGCCTGCTGTCGCGGCGCCTGCCCGGTGCCGTGCACCACGACCCGGCCCTGATCGTCGAGCAGGCCCTGCGCCTGGCACGGGGCGAACCGCTGGTTGCCAGTGATGGCAGCGCACTGCGCCTGCAGGCCCATACGCTGTGTGTGCATGGCGACAATGCCAGCTCGGTGGCTGCGGTGCGGCAGATTCGTCAGGCTCTCGATGCGCAGGCGGCGCCATGAAGTGGCGCGTCGAGGTGGTTGCTGTCGATTGCCTGATGGTGCGCCTGTTCGATGCGATCGACGAGTCCAACATGCCCTGGATGCTCGCTGCCACTCAGCGTCTGCGTGCAGCCTTTGCGGCGCAGCTGATCGATCTGGTGCCGTCGTACACCACCGTGATGGTGCATTTCGACCTGTCGCCCACCCAGGCCCGCGAGCGTATCGCGCAGGCGCTCGAAGGTCTTCGCCCCGACGAGGGCGGGGCAGGGCAGCGCCACGACATTCCGGTGTGGTACGACCCCAGCGTCGGGCCCGAGCTGGCCTTGCTGGCGCAGCGCAGCGGCGACTCCGTGGCGGGGGTGATCCGCCGCCACAGCGCGCGCGAGTACCAGGTGTTCGCCCTGGGCTTCGCCCCGGGTTTCGCGTTCATGGGGCTGGTCGAGGAGGCGCTGGCCGCGCCGCGCCTGGCCACCCCGCGCAAGCGCGTGGCAGCCGGCAGTGTGGGCATCGCCGAGCGCCAGACGGCGGCCTACCCGGCGGTGTCGCCCGGGGGCTGGAACCTGATCGGGCGTACCCCCAGCCGCCTGTTCGATCGCCAGCGCGAGGGCTACAGCCTGCTGCAGCCGGGCGACCGGGTGCGCTTCGTGGCGGTGGAGCATGCCGAATTCCTTGCACTCGGCGGCGACGACACGCCCCTGCAGGTGTCGCCGTGAGCCGCTTGCTGATCGAGGCCAGCACGCCGCTGTGCCTGTTGCAGGATGCCGGGCGCTTTGGCGTGCGCCACCTGGGCGTGACCCAGGGCGGTGGTCTGGACTGGGTATCGATGCGCTGGGCCAACTGGCTGCTGGGCAATGCACCGCAGGCGGCGGTGGTGGAGATCACCCTGGGCGGGCTGACGCTGGTGGCCGAGCAGGCGTGCTGCCTGGCACTGGCCGGTGCTGACCTGGGCGCACGGCTCGACGACCAGCCGCTGGCGCCGTGGCGCAGTTTCGTGATGGCCAAGGGGCAGCGCCTGCAGTTCACCCAGCCGCTGCAGGGTGTGCGGGCCTACCTGGCGGCGCCAGGGGGATTCGCTGCGCCGCAGGTGCTGGGCAGTTGCGCTACGGTGGTGCGCGAGGAGCTGGGCGGGCTGACGGGACTGGGCAGGGCATTGGCCCGAGGCGAGTGCCTGGGCTACGCCGGCAACGCGCCGGGTGTGCGTGAGGTGCCCGAAGGGCTTCGACCCGTGCCTGGTACCTGCACCGTGCTGGACCTGGTGATGGGGGCGCAGATCGGCGAGTTTGCCGGGCAGAGTCTGTTCGATGCCTTCAACCGCGACTGGACCCTGGACACCCGCGCCGACCGCATGGGCATGCGCCTGCTGGGCCCGGCGTTGCAGTATCAGGGGCAGCCGATGATCTCGGAGGGGATACCGCTGGGCGCGGTGCAGGTACCGCCGGATGGGCAGCCGATCGTGTTGCTCAATGATCGGCAGACGATTGGCGGCTATCCGCGACTGGGGGCGCTGACCCCGCTGGCGCTGGCTGGCCTGGCGCAGTTGCTGCCGGGGCGTGTGGTGCGGTTGCGGGCCGTGGTGCAGGAGATGGCATGGCGAGAGCAGCAGGTTTATCTGCAGAGGTTTGCCGACTGACAGGGCCTCTTCGCCGGCAAGGCCGGCGAAGGGCTCACCGCTACTTGGACAGAAACCGCATCCCTTCCTCCAGCCCGCGCAAGGTCAGCGGGAACATCCGGTCCTCGACCAGCTCGCGCACGATGTTGGTCGAAGCGGTATAGCCCCAGGTGTCCTTGGGGTAGGGGTTTATCCAGATCAGCTTCTTGTACTTCTCCATGAAGCGGCGCATCCACACATACCCGGCTTCCTCGTTCCAGTGCTCCACGCTGCCACCGGGCTGGGTGATCTCGTAGGGCGCCATGGCCGCATCGCCAACGAACACCACCTTGTAGTCGGCGCCGTACTTGTGCAGCAGGTCCATGGTCGAGGTGCGCTCGGAGGTGCGGCGCAGGTTGTTCTTCCACACCGACTCGTACACGAAGTTGTGGAAGTAGTAGTACTCCAGGTGCTTGAACTCGGTCTTGCAGGCCGAAAACAGCTCTTCGCAGATCTTCACGTGGGCGTCCATCGAACCGCCGATGTCGAACAGCAGCAGCAACTTCACGCTGTTGCGCCGCTCCGGACGCATCTGGATATTGAGCAGCCCGGCATCGCGCGCGGTGTGGTCGATGGTGCCGTCGATATCCAGCTCTTCGGCCGCGCCCTGACGGGCGAACTTGCGCAGCCGGCGCAAGGCCAGCTTGATGTTGCGCGTACCCAGTTCCACCCCGTCGTCAAGGTTCTTGTACTCGCGCTGGTCCCATACCTTGACCGCCTTGCCCTGGCGCTTGCCGGCATCGCCCACGCGAATGCCCTCGGGGTTGAAGCCGCCCGAGCCGAACGGGCTGGTACCGCCGGTACCGATCCACTTGTTGCCGCCGGCATGGCGTTCCTTCTGTTCTTCCAGGCGTTTCTTGAACGCTTCGATCAGCTTGTCCAGACCGCCCAGGGACTGGATCTGCGCACGCTCTTCATCCGTCAGGGAACGCTCGAATTCCTTGCGCAGCCAGTCTTCGGGGATCAGCGCCTCCAGGTGGTGGTCGAGGTTTTCAAGGCCCTTGAAGTAGGCCGAGAAGGCCCGGTCGAACTTGTCGAAGTGGCGCTCGTCCTTGACCAGGATGGCGCGCGCCAAATAGTAGAACTCGTCCATGTCGGCGAAGATCACCCGCTGCTTCAAGGCATTGAGCAGGTCGAGTAACTCGCGTACCGACACCGGCACCTTGGCCGCGCGCATTTCATTGAACAGGTTCAGCAGCATGGCAATGACCCCGTTGGCTCAGCGGTTGCCGCGCCGGCTCATGAACGCCAGGCGCTCCAGCAACTGCACGTCCTGCTCGTTCTTGACCAGCGCACCGGCCAGCGGCGGGATGGCCTTGGTCGGGTCGCGCTCGCGCAATACCGCTTCGCCGATGTTGTCGGCCATCAGCAGCTTGAGCCAGTCGACCAGCTCGGAGGTGGAGGGTTTTTTCTTCAGGCCCGGCACCTTGCGCACGTCGAAGAACACGTCCAGCGCCTCGCTGACCAGGTCCTGCTTGATGTTGGGGTAGTGCACGTCGACGATCTGCTGCAGCGTGGCGCGATCGGGGAAGGCGATGTAGTGGAAGAAGCAGCGACGCAGGAAGGCGTCGGGCAGTTCCTTCTCGTTGTTGGAGGTAATGATGATGATCGGACGCTGTTTGGCCTTGATGGTCTCGTCGATCTCGTAGACGTAGAACTCCATCTTGTCGAGTTCCTGCAGCAGGTCGTTGGGGAACTCGATGTCGGCCTTGTCGATTTCGTCGATCAGCAGGATGACCCGCTCCTCGGCTTCGAAGGCCTCCCACAACTTGCCCTTTTTCAGGTAGTTGCGCACGTCGTGCACCTTGTCCACGCCCAGCTGCGAGTCGCGCAGGCGGCTGACCGCATCGTACTCGTAGAGGCCCTGGTGGGCCTTGGTGGTGGACTTGATGTGCCAGGTGATCAGCTTGGCACCGAAGGCTTCGGCCAGTTGCTCGGCGAGCATGGTCTTGCCGGTGCCGGGTTCGCCCTTGACCAGCAGCGGGCGCTCCAGGGTGATCGCCGCGTTGACGGCCAGTTTCAGGTCATCTGTGGCGACGTATGCGCTGGTGCCTTCGAACTTCATGTACCGATCCTCAAAAAATGGTCATGCGGTGACTATCATGCGACGACTATAACGCGGGGCTTGCGTGGCTGTGAACGCGGACGGGGTATTCAGTCTGTGGATGATTGGTCATGGAACCGGGGTGGCAGGCCTGGCCTCGTCGCTGGCTTGCCAGCGAAAGGGCCAGTACCGCGATGGATCAGTCAGCTTTCGGCGGCCCCTGTTCATACCGCGCATTGAATGCCTGCACGAAGCCGTTGCGCAGAATCTGCAAAAACGCCTCGAACGCGCTGATATCGCTGTGATGCACGCTGCCGCTGAGCTCCACGCGCGTGGCGAACTGGTTCTTGCGCTGGTTCTTGAGCACCGTTTCGGTACCGCCCACCAGGGCTTCCCAGATCGAGCGCAGAAACCCCTTGTCCTTGTTGTCCACGTCCTGCTGCCAGTTGAACACTTCGACATCGCGCAACAACGGCTTGATGTAGCCCTTGAGCTGGCCCTTGTTCGCCTCGGCCTCGATCACCACGTCGCCGTGCCCGGCATTGAAGTCGAACTTGCCGTAGGCGCTGGCAAAGTCGTTCATCTGGCGCAGCTGGATGCCGGTGGCGCGCAGGCGGAACTGGAAGTCCTCGAAGTTGCTCAGCGGGTCGAAGGTGGCCGTGCTTTCCACCCGCGCGTCGCCCAGCAGCCGGGCCTTGCCCTCGAAGCGGGCGTCGCGCTTGCCTTCGACGTCCACCACGTTGGTCAGGTTGTAGACGCTGGCGTTGAGCTGGGTCGCTTCAAGGCTGACCGGCGGTTTGGAATTGAAGTTGCGAAAGGTCAGGGTGCCGTCGTCTATGCGCAGCTCGTTGAGGGTGATCGGCAGCAGCTTGCTCAGCTGCGCGCGCCAGTCGGTGCCCTTACCGGTCTGCGACGCCTGGGTGTTGCCGCCATCGACGAAGTTCAGTTTCGGGCGCAGGAAGGTCACTTCGGCCACCACGGCATGGTCGTACCACAGTGAATGCCAGCTCACCGACAGGTCGATCAGCGGCGCCTCCAGAAACGGCACCGGCACCTTGCCCGTGGTCTTGACGATGGTCAGACCGTTGATCTTGTAGGCACCCCGCCACAATGCCAGGTCGACATCGGTGACCTGGCCGCGGTAGTCGCCCATGTCGGCGAGCTTTTCGTTCAAGTAGTTGCGTACCAGGATCGGCAGCGTCAGGTGCAGGGCCAGCAGCAACAGTGCAATGCCCAGCAGCCCCCACAGGGGCCAGCGGTAGCGGCGTTTCATCGGCGTGGGTTCCGTGATTGAGGATGATCGGTTGACCGCCGCACGGGCGCATCGGTTCGTTCGGGGTGGACGCACCGCAGGGGCAGGCATACCCTTGAAGTTTTCGCACGGTGCCAAAAGGACCCAAGCCATGAGCCGTATCTTCGCTGACAACGCGCACTCCATCGGCAACACGCCGCTGGTGCAGATCAACCGCATCGCCCCGCGGGGCGTGACCATCCTGGCCAAGATCGAGGGGCGCAACCCCGGCTATTCGGTCAAGTGCCGGATCGGCGCGAACATGATCTGGGACGCCGAAAGCAGCGGCCGGCTCAAGCCGGGCATGACCATCGTCGAGCCGACCTCGGGCAACACCGGTATCGGCCTGGCCTTCGTGGCCGCTGCGCGCGGCTACAAGCTGATGCTGACCATGCCGGCCTCGATGAGCATCGAGCGGCGCAAGGTACTCAAGGCGCTGGGCGCCGAGCTGGTGCTGACCGAGCCTGCCAAGGGCATGAAGGGCGCGATCGAGAAAGCCGCCGAAATCGTAGCCAGCGACCCGGCCACCTACTTCATGCCGGCGCAGTTCGACAACCCGGCCAACCCGGCCATTCACGAGAAGACCACCGGTCCGGAAATCTGGAACGACACCGACGGCGGGGTCGACGTGCTGGTTGCCGGCGTGGGCACCGGCGGCACCATCACCGGTGTGTCGCGCTACATCAAGAACACCCAGGGCAAGCCGATTCTTTCGGTGGCGGTCGAGCCGCTGGTGTCTCCGGTGATCACCCAGGCCCTGGCCGGCCAGGAAATCAAGCCCAACCCGCACAAGATCCAGGGCATCGGCGCAGGTTTCGTACCCAACAACCTGGACCTGTCGATGGTCGACCAGGTCGAGCTGGCCAGCGACGAGGAGTCCAAGGCCATGGCCCTTCGCCTGATGCAGGAGGAAGGCATCCTGTGCGGTATCTCCTGTGGCGCGGCGATGGCCGTGGCGGTACGCCTGGCCGAAAAGCCGGAAATGCAGGGCAAGACCATCGTGGTGATCCTGCCCGACTCGGGCGAGCGCTACCTGTCGAGCATGCTCTTCAGCGACCTGTTCACCGAGCAGGAAAACCAGCAGTAACCACCGCCAGGCTCCACCGAGGCTGATCCGCCTCAATGTTCGGCGCACTGCGTTGTTGCACAATTGCCAACACTGAATGTCCGGCCCCGGTTGTTTTTACCGGGGCCGGATCGGTTTATCATGTCCGATTATCCGGCAGCGATGGCCTGATCGAAATTCAAGGAGTGTTGCATGACCTTTTCCTTTGTCGCCAAGGCAGGTGTACTGCTGCTGTTCTTCGGCAGCACCCTGTACGTGCACCTGCGCGGCAAGGCGCGTTTGCCCGTGTTGCGCCAGTTCGTCAACCATTCGGCGCTGTTCGCCCCCTATAACGCCCTTATGTACCTGTTTTCCGGGGTGCCTTCCAAGCCCTACCTGGACCGTAGTCGCTTCCCCGAGCTGGACGTGCTCAAGGACAACTGGCAGGTGATCCGCGAGGAGGCCATGCACCTGTTCGACGAGGGCTACATCCGCGCCGCCGAAAAAGACAACGATGCCGGCTTCGGTTCGTTCTTCAAGAAGGGTTGGAAGCGCTTCTACCTGAAGTGGTACGACAAGGCGCTGCCATCGGCCGAGGCGCTGTGCCCCCGCACCGTCGAGCTGGTCAACAGCATCCCCAACGTCAAGGGCGCGATGTTCGCCCTGCTGCCGGGCGGCAGCCACCTGAACCCGCACCGCGACCCGTTCGGCGGCTCGCTGCGCTATCACCTGGGGCTGTCCACGCCGAACTCGGACGACTGCCGCATCTATGTCGACGGCCAGGTGTACGCCTGGCGCGATGGCGAAGACGTGATGTTCGATGAAACCTACGTGCACTGGGTGAAGAACGAAACCGAGACCACCCGGGTGATCCTGTTCTGCGATATCGAGCGACCGCTGACCAGCCCGCTGATGACCCGCATCAACCGCAAGGTCAGTGCCTTCCTGGGCCGGGCCACCGCGCCGCAGAACACCGACGACGAGCGCGTGGGCGGCATCAACCAGGCGTATGCCTGGAGCAAACGCTTCAGTACCGTGATCAGCAGCCGGGTCAAGACCTTCAAGCGCGCCAACCCCAAGGCCTACCGCGTGCTGCGCCCGGTGCTGGCGGTGCTGGTTGCTTACCTGCTGTACCGCTGGCTGTTCTGACCACACTCGGTGCAAGGTTGGCCCCTGCCGGGGCGGGCCTTGCACCGTGTCGCGAGTGTGGCTATATTCACCCACAGTTCACCTCACCGAAGACCTGCACATGCCAGCTTCCCGCCCCGCCACCGTATTCGCTACCGCGCCCGACGCGGTCGTGGTCGTGCGTGGGTCCCAGCAGCCGGTCATGATCAGTCACTACCCACCACCTGTCAGTAGCCCCGTGGCGTGCGTTGTCGCACCACCCGGCGTGGTTGTAGTGCTGGGCTGAGCGGCCACTGGCTGCGCCCCCACCACACCTGAACCCTACTGAATACGGCCGGCTGCACCGCGCAGCTCGACCGTTCGGCTTACTTGCCCGAATACAGGTGGCATTTCATGTCAGTTATCTCGAAACAATCCGTGGCCTCGGCGGCCACCACCAGCCTGTTCGTCCTGCTCTGGAGCAGCGGCGCCATCGTCTCCAAGCTCGGCCTGGCGCAGGCCTCGCCCTTTGCCTTTCTGCTGATCCGCTTTGCGATTGCCTTTGTCGGCCTGCTGCTGCTCGGCCCGTTGCTGCGCCTGCACTGGCCACGCGGTCGCGGCCCGTTGCTGCAAGCCATCGCCACCGGCTGCGTGCTGCTCGGTGCCTACCAGATCTTCTACCTGCTGGCGCTGGACCTGAAGGTGACGCCCGGCATCATGGCCACCGTGATGGGCGTGCAGCCGATCCTCACGGTGGTGCTGATGGAGCGCAAGCGTTCGTTCAGCCGGTTGTTCGGCCTGAGCCTGGGGCTGATCGGGCTGGTGATGGTGGTGTACCAGGGCATCGGCCTGGGCGGCATCTCGCTGGCGGGCATGCTGTTCGCGCTGCTGGCGCTGGCCAGCATGACGTTCGGCTCGATCATGCAGAAGCGCATCACCAGCAACCCGGTGGGCACGCTGCCCTTGCAGTACCTGGCGGGGCTGCTGATGTGCGCGCTGTTTGCACCGTTCCAGCCGCTGGCGGTCAACCCCAATGCCAGCTTTGTGTTCTCGGTGCTATGGATGGGCCTGGTGGTGTCGTTGCTGGCGACCTTGCTGCTGTACCGGCTGATCGCCAAGGGCAACCTGGTCAATGTCACCAGCCTGTTCTACCTGGTGCCGGCGGTGACGGCGGTGATGGACTACCTGATCTTCGGCAATCGCCTGGCGGCCTTGAGCCTGCTGGGCATGGGCTTGATCGTGGTGGGCCTGCTGTTCGTGTTCCGCAAGCCCGCGACCAAGCCTGACACGGTGGATCAGTCGCTGGCCAGCTGACGGGCCTGGCGGGCCGGCTTGAGCACCAGCCACAAGGCCACGGCAATCAGCAGCCCGCCATACAGGTGCGCCATCGACAGGGGCTCGTCCAGCAGCCACGCGCCCCACAGCACGCCGAAGGCCGGGATCATGAAGGTCACGGTGGTGGATTTTACCGGGCCGATTTCGCTGATCAGGCGAAAGTACAGGATGTAGGCGAAGGCGGTGCACAACAGGCCCAGCCCCAGCAGCGACAACCACACCTGCCAGCCGCCCCAGCTGGCAGGTGGCTGGGTGATCACGCTGAAGCTGAACAGCGGCAGCAACAGCAAGGTGGCGCCCATCATGCTGCCCAGCGCCGACAGGCGACTGTCCAGGCCGCCCTGCTGGTCGAGCCAGCGCCGCGCCAGATACCCCGAGAAGCCATAGCAGGTGGTGGCCGCCAGACACGAGAGGGCGCCCTGCATGAGCCTGGCGTCGAAGGCCACCGGCCCCGCACCACTGAGAATCCCGACCCCGAACAGGCCCAGGAATATGCCGCCCAGCTTGGGCAGGGTCATGGCCTCGCGAAAGAACAGCGCGCCGATCAGCACGCCCATCAGCGGCGTGGTGGCGTTGAAGATCGCCGAGTAGCCGGCGGGCAGCACCTGTGCGGCCACCGAGTAGAGCGTTGCGGGTATTCCCGAGTTGATCATGCCCAGAAACAGGCAGGCCTTGAGTTTGCCCTGGAAGTCCCAGCGCACGCGCAGCAGGGCGAGAATCACCAGCAACCCGGCGCAGGCGATTGAGACGCGAAAGAAGGCGGTGGGCAGGGTGCCCAGCACCGGCGCAATGATGCGCATGAACAGAAAACTGGCCCCCCACACGGCAGCGAGAATCAACAGTCGGGTGATGGCGATGGGGCTCACGGGGGTTCTCCGGGTAACAGGGGCAGGGGCGGGAGTTTACGGTAAAAGCCAGGGTGGGCTCTCTCGCTTTCTTGCGGTGTCAATTCGGGCGCTTTCGCCAGCACCGCTGGCTCATGCTGTGGGGGCGGTATCTGTAGGAGCCGGCCTTGCCGGCGAAGGGCGCGAAACGGTTCCTAAGTAGGCTATCGCAGCCTTGCGTGACTGGCTAAGCTCAGGTCTTTGAAATTCCCGCAGAGGTCTTACCCATGCCCCAACAATGGCCGGCCGCCGCCATCGCCCGGATGATTCTCGATGGCTTCGACAGCTACCGTGAGCACTTTCGCCAGATCACCGACGGGGCACGCCAACGCTTCGAGCTCGCGCAATGGCAGCAGATCCAGACGGCCTCGGCGGCACGTATCAATCTCTACGAGGAAAAGGTCAGCGAGGTCAGCGGCTGGCTGGCCGGCGCTTTCGAGCCCGAGGTTCTGCTGGATGCGACGTTCTGGCCGCTGGTCAAGAGCGCCTACATCAGCCTGATCGACCCGCGGCTGGACGATGAGCTTTCCGAAACCTGGTACAACTCGATTTTCTGCAGCCTGTTCAGCCATGACCTGATCAGCGACGGCTGCATGTTCATCCATACCACGCGCCCGGCACTGCGCGCCTATGAGCGCGCCGCGCAGACCCGCACCTACCGCCCCCAGGGCGGGCTGGGCGAGATGCTCGCGCAGGTCTTCGCCGACTACGCCTTCGCGGTGCCCTTCGCCGACCTGCCTGGTGATCTGGCGCGCCTGGAGGCGCAGTTGCGCGAGAACCTGCCCGATTGGGTGTGCAAGGACCCGCAACTGCAGGTGGAGCTGTTTTCCTCGGTGCTCTATCGCAACAAGGGGGCCTACCTGGTGGGCCGGCTGTTCACCCACGATGAACAGTGGCCGCTGGTGATTCCGCTGCTGCACCACGAAGGCCACGGCATCGAAATCGATGCGCTGATCACCGATGAAGCCGATGTGTCGATCATCTTCTCGTTCACTCGCTCGTACTTCATGGTCGATGTGCCGGTGCCGGCCGAGTTCGTGGGCTTTCTCAAGCGCATCCTGCCGGGCAAGCACATCGCCGAGCTGTACACCTCCATCGGTTTCTACAAGCACGGCAAGTCCGAGTTCTACCGGGCGCTGATCAATCATCTGGCCAGTACCGATGACCGCTTCATCATGGCCCCCGGCGTGCGCGGCATGGTCATGAGCGTGTTCACCCTGCCGGGCTTCAACACCGTGTTCAAGATCATCAAGGACCGCTTCTCGCCGTCCAAGAGTGTCGACCGCGCCACGGTCATCGAGAAGTATCGCCTGGTAAAGAGCGTCGACCGCGTGGGGCGCATGGCCGATACCCAGGAGTTCGCCGACTTTCGCTTCCCGCTGGGCAAGTTCGAGCCCGAGTGCCTGGCCGAGTTGCTGGAAGTGGCGCCGTCGACCGTGGTGGTGGAGGGCGACACGGTGCTTATCCGCCACTGCTGGACCGAGCGGCGCATGACCCCGCTGAACCTGTACCTGGAAAACGCCAACGAGGCCCAGGTGCGCGAGGCGCTGGAGGACTACGGGCTGGCGATCAAGCAATTGGCGGCGGCGAACATCTTCCCCGGCGACATGCTGCTGAAGAACTTTGGCGTTACCCGGCATGGGCGGGTGGTGTTCTATGACTACGACGAGATCTGCTTTCTGACCGAAGCCAACTTCCGCTATATCCCGCCGCCGCGGTTCCCCGAGGACGAGATGGCCAGCGAGCCGTGGTACTCGATCGGGCCGCTGGACGTGTTCCCCGAGGAGTTCCCGCCGTTCCTGTTTGCCGACATCGGTCAGCGGCGGCTGTTCAGCCAGTTGCATGGCGAGTTGTATGACGCCGATTACTGGAAGGGGCTGCAGGCGGCGATACGGGAGGGGAAGGTGATCGATGTGTTCCCGTACCGGCGCAAGTGCCGGGAGAACTGAGCAGCTTCGCCGGCCTTGCCGGCGCCAAGGGGAAGCGCGTCGCGCCTGTAGGAGCCGGCCTTGCCGGCGAATCGGTTCAGGATTGCAGGCACTTGAGCTTGCTGAAGTCCTGCTGCACCTTGGCCAGCCTGCCCTGCAGGTGCTGACGTTGCTGCTCGCTGCTCTGCGCCATCAGGTCCACCAGCAGGCTGCGCGCCTCCTGTTCGGTACGCTGGTAGGCCATGCGGTACTCCGGCGTCCACAGGCTTTCGCGCTGCTTGAGCAGTTGTTCCAGCCTTGGTTCGAATGCCTCGCTGCGCCGTTGCTCCATCGCCGCGCTGAACTGCGCCTGCCAGTGTGCGCGGTTGGCGATCCACTGACGGTTCTGTTCGCCCAACGCCTGTGACCACTGCGCCACGCGCAGGCGCTGCTGCGGGTTCAGTTCGCCCAGCCATGGCGTCAGGCGTTTTTCCATGCGCTGCTGGCGCTGCTCGATCTGCCTGGCCAGCGGCGTCTTCACGTACTTGGCCTCGCGCTCGCGAATGTCTTCGGCAAACGCCTCGCGCATATCGCTGACCTGTTCGTCGTCCATGCCGCGCAGCAGCTGCGTGGCCGACGGCATGATCTGGTCGGCCACCTCGGCGATGGCCTGCTTGGCCTGCTCGGTGCGCAGCCTTAGCTGCGCGTCGGTGACCTCGTTGTGCGCGACCATCTGTCGAATATCGCCCAGCCATGTCAGATAGCCCGGCAGCTGTGTACGACAATGCCATGCCAGGTGCGCCTTGAGTCGTTCGTCCAGCCAGCCTTTCTGCTGGCGATTCATGCTCAGGTAGTCGCTCAGCGACCAGGGCACCAGTACATCGAGGTTGCGGTAGGCGAGGTCCATGCGGTTGCAGCCGACCAGCAGCAGCGTCGACAGCACCAGCAGCGAAAGGCAGCGAAACAACGTGGACAGGCAGGCATCCATGGGTGCATATCCTTGCAGGGGCGTGCTTGTGTTTATAGAACAACGGCGCGCCTGGCGGTTCCCGTAGCGTGTAGAATGCCAGCCTCGCAACGAGGATTTCAGCAAATGGCTTTAGTTGGGCGTTACAACACTTTGCAAGTGGTCAAGCACACGGATTTCGGTCTGTACCTGGACGGCGGGGCGGACGGCGAGATCCTGCTGCCCAACCGTTACATCCCCAAGGACACGCCCACCGAGGTCGAGGACTGGCTCAACGTCTTCGTCTACCTCGACAGCGAAGACAAGCTGATCGCCACTACCGAGAAGACCAAACTGCAGGTGGGCGAGTTCGCCAGCCTCAAGGTGGTGGAAATCAACAGCATCGGCATCTTCCTCGACTGGGGCCTGCCCAAGGACCTGTTGATGCCGTACTCCGAAGAAAAACGCCAGATGAAGGCGGGCGAGTACTGCGTGGTGCATGCTTACCTCGACAAGCGCACCCGGCGCATCACCGCCACCGCGCGCCTGGACCGCTACCTCGACAAGCTGCCGGCCAACTACAGCGTGGGCCAGGAAGTCGACCTGCTGGTGGTCGAGGAAACCCCGATGGGGTTCAAGGCCATCATCAACAACAAGCACTGGGGCCTGATCCACAAGAACGAAGTGTTCAAGTTCTTGCGTTCGGGCAAGCAGGAGAAGGGCTACATCAAGGAGCTGCGCAGCGACGGCAAGATCGCCCTGAGCCTGCAGCCGGTCGGCCAGGCCCTGGCCAGCACGCTGAACGACAAGATCCTCGACAAGCTCAAGGCCGCCAACGGCGTGCTGCCGGTCAGCGACAAGAGCGACCCGCAGGTGATCAGCGACCTGTTCGGGGTGAGCAAGGGCAACTTCAAGAAAGCGATCGGCGCCCTGTACAAGGACGGGCGCATCGTGATTCACGCCGACCGCATCGAACTGGTCTGATCAGACCTGCACGAAGGCGGCAAAACTCAGGTTTTCGCCGCCCGGACGCAAGTCCTGCAGCAGCGAGTCGCGGTCGGCGCTCAGCGCCAGGCTGATGGTCGAGCGACGCTTGCCCGGCTTGCGTACTTCCATCTTCTCCAGGTGCGCACGCAGGAAGTTGACCGGCACCTTGAGGTGCTGCAACTGGTCGGTCTCCGGGGTGTAGAGCAGCAGGTTGACCCAGTCGGCCACGCTCTTGGGCAGCACCAGCTTCACCGGCACATCGAACCACCACAGGCTGCGCTTGGTATCGAGCACGGCAAACAGGGTGTTGTCGCTGTTGAGCACAGGGCGTTCCAGCGCCTGGTTGCGACGGGCGATGGCGGTGGGTTTGTCGAGTTTCATGCAGGTTCCTACGGGTGACGCTTGAAAGGTCGGCCATTGTGCTGGGATTGCGCTGAAAACTAAAGCGGGGCCTGCTGACAGGGCCGACCATTTGCAGACAATCCCTGCCGACGAATGGCCGCCCCGCGGTCCTCAGCGCGCCAGCGCCTTGCTCAACTCCGAGGTGGCCCCGTCGGACCGGGTGACCGTCGCGGTGAACGCCTGCAGCCCATCTGCTTGCGGCAATACATACTCGAACTGCGCCTGACCCTTGGCATCCGTCGCCACCATCACTTCGCCCAGATACTGCTCCGCTTCACCGGCCTTTGAGTCAGCATTGCCGAACACCTCCACCCGCAACAGGCTGTCGGGCTCGCCACTCACCTGGCCCAGCAAGCGATCACCTTTGACTGCCTTGAGCAGCGGGGCCGCCTGATCGTGATTGGGTACCGGCTGGCAACCCTGCGGTGCGGCCTTGTCGGTGCAGATGATCGCCCGGTTGGTGCCCGACGGGTCGACACCGATGCCGCGCGAACCCACATAGATCGCATGCTCCAGCGCCGGCACCGAAAACACGATGGCACCGGTGCGCTGATCGGGCACGCACGAACCGCCCGCTTCGCAGCGCCGGATATCCTGGCTGTTGTTCCAGATGCGGTTGGCGGTCAGGCGGTTGCTGGTGGAGGTCGGCTCCGGGCGCAGCGCCACGCCGATGCGGTTGCCGTGGATCAGGTTGCCATCGAGGATGTTGCCCGCACCGCTGACGCTCACGCCGATGGAGTTGCCGGTAAAGGTGTTGGCCCCAGTTGATCTGCAGGCCGTCGGAATAGTCCTCGAAGCGGTTGCGCACCACCGTGTTGTCATTGCCCCACAGGATCTCGATGCCCTGGGAGGGCTCCGCGTTGGCCGGGGTGGAGCGAAACAGGTTGTCGGCCACCAGGTTGAACGCCGCGCCGCGGGTCAGCTCCAGGCCGTCGCCGTTGTCCACCAGCTGGTTGCGCAGCACCTTGTTGTTCACCGTGGTGGTGGCGGTCGAATTGCCCTGGCCGTCGTCGCCGGTCAGCATGATGCCGGCGCCACCCTTGTTGGCGGTGATGCGGTTGTCCTGGATGATGGTGTGGCTGGCGCGGTTGACCAGGATGCCGATGCAGAAATTACGCACATCCAGGCCGGAAATCTCCACGCCCTGGGTATCGCGTATCACCAGCCCCGGGCCGGTGGTGGTGCGCACATTGGTGCCGAACTGTCCGGGCACGGCGCCAGGGCATGCGCGCGTGCCGTTGCCGACGATATAGGCCGAACCGTCGATGGCGATGTACTCGCCGCTGCGCTTCCAGGCCGCACCTTCGAGGCTGACCGGGCCGAGAATCGGCGGCAGGGCCGAAGCGGGCTTGATCACGTAGGGCGGCTGGCCGACCGGGCGGATCTCGATCCGGTAGGTGCCGGGCGCCTGGTTGTTGCGCTCGATGGCCCAGCGCAGGCTGCCGGGCTGTTCGTCGTCGGCATAGCGATCGACCACCAGGGTGGTCAGGGCGGCGGGCTGTACGGCAGGTGCTGCGTGCAGGGCATGGGCAGGTACGGCCAGCAGCAGGGCTGTCAGCAAGGGGGAGATACGCATGGGTAGTGATCGCTGTGTCTGTTGTTTTTATCGCGCCCGGGCTGCAGGGCGCTGGTGCCCGATTCTAGGCAAAGCCGACAGCCCCTGGCGCAGGCCAGGCACGATTGGGTGCGATATTCGCCCGCTGTTTATCCATTGTGGGAATACACACCGCCCAAAAATATTTGAAACTCTCGCAGAAGCGGGCGGGTCCACTGACTGTCGACACTGACAGCTATCTGTTCCCCTTCAGGAGAAATGCCATGAGCAGCACTTCGGACAAAGCAAAAGGCTTGGCCAACGAAGCGGTAGGCAACATCAAGCAAGGCGTGGGCAAGG
Source organism: Pseudomonas palmensis (assembly GCF_049942755.1). Classification (NCBI taxonomy): domain Bacteria; kingdom Pseudomonadati; phylum Pseudomonadota; class Gammaproteobacteria; order Pseudomonadales; family Pseudomonadaceae; genus Pseudomonas; species Pseudomonas palmensis. The sequence continues at coordinate 644,282 of NZ_CP187958.1, read as the reverse complement.
TGACCGATAACGATAAACTGCGCGCCGAGGGCAAGGCCCAGGAAGTCAAGGGCGAAACCCAGCAGGCAGTGGGCAAGGCCAAGGATGCGGTCAAGGATGCTGTGAAAAAGCCCTGACCGGCTGCGCGTGTAGCCGATAACGGCCATCTTCGGGTGGCCGTTCTGCTGTCTGTGGCAATCAATCGTAACCTCACAGACGTGGTCTACTAGACTACCGTCAGGTAAAACACCCCCCCAACGCTTGGATTACTGCCTATGACAGTGGAGCGGCGAAAGGAGACGCTATGATTTTCCCCAACTTGCACGGCCTGCCGTTGCATCGTGTTCTGGTGCGCACGGTAAGCGAGTTTCTCGATGACGAGATGTCCACCTATGCGTCGGCCCTGGCCTACCAGATGCTGTTTTCGCTGTTCCCCTTCCTGCTGTTCCTGATCGCCCTGATCGGGTTTCTGCATCTGCCCGACTTCTTCACCTGGCTGCGCCTGCAGTCGGAACTGGTGTTGCCGCCCCAGGCGCTGGAGCAGGTCAACCCGGTGATCGACCAGTTGCAGCAATCCAAGGGCGGGCTGCTCTCGGTAGGTATCGTGATCGCCCTGTGGACCGCGTCGGCGGGCGTGCGCCTGATGATGAGCGCGATGAACGCCGCCTATGACGTGGTGGAAGGGCGCCCGGTGTGGAAGCGCATCCCGCTCTCGGTGCTGTATACCGTCGGAATCGCCGGCATGCTGCTGGCCGCCGCCGCCTTGATGGTGCTCGGCCCGCAGGTGATGGAATGGATCGCCTCGCAGGTAGGCATGCAGGAGTTCATCGTCACGCTGTGGACCATTCTGCGCTGGCCGGCCATCATCATCCTGATGATGGTGGCGGTGGCATTGATCTATTACGTGATGCCCGATGTGGAGCAGGAGTTTCGCTTCATCACCCCCGGCTCGGTACTGGCGGTGGTGGTGTGGATCATCGCGTCGCTGGGGTTTGGCTACTACGTCAAGACGTTTGCCGACTACAACGCGATGTACGGCAGCATCGGTGCGATCATCGTGCTGTTGCTGTACTTCTATATTTCTGCCGCAGTATTGCTGCTGGGGGCGGAGATGAACGCGGTGATCGAGCACATGTCGGCCGAAGGCAAGGACCCTGGCGAGAAGGAAATGCCCGACGACGATGCGCCGGAACATGATAAAAAGCATGTTTCCGGGCTGGGGCGCGATCACTCCATCCCGTCCGATTCCGCGCCTGAACCCGTGAGCCGAGCCCCGCATGATTCGTGACATCCTGAAGATGGGCGACGAGCGCCTGTTGCGTGTTGCACCGCCCGTACCGGCCCGCCTGTTCGGCACTGCCGAGCTGGAGCAGCTGATTGCCGACATGTTCGACACCATGCAGCACGTGGGCGGCGTGGGGCTGGCGGCGCCGCAGATCGGGGTCGACCTGCAACTGGTGATCTTCGGCTTCGAGCGTAGCGAGCGCTACCCGGATGCCGAGCCCGTGCCGCAGACCATTCTGCTCAACCCGGTGATCACCCCGGTGGGCACCGAGGTCGAGGATGGCTGGGAGGGCTGCCTGTCGGTGCCCGGCCTGCGCGGCGTGGTCAGCCGCTACCGGCACATTCGCTACAGCGGGGTCGACCCGCAGGGCCAGCCCATCGAGCGCTCGGCAGAGGGTTTTCATGCGCGGGTGGTGCAGCACGAATGCGATCACCTGATCGGTCGCCTGTACCCCTCGCGCATTCATGACTTCAGCAAGTTCGGTTATACCGAGGTGCTGTTCCCGGGGCTGGACCCGGCCAGCGACGACTGATCCCGCGCCAACGCGATCAACGATTTGCTGCGCTGATAGCGCGCCAGACGCTCATTGAGCTGCAGCGGCAGTGCGCCGGCAGGGCTGAACCCCAGTGGCTGGTAGAAGGCCAGCAGGTCCGGGTGGCAGAACAGCCACACCGTGCCCGGCTTGCCGGCGCAGGCATGCTCGATCAGTTGTCGTGCAATGCGCCGGCCGCGCCAGGCGGGTGCCACCAGCAAGCCGGTCAGCCAGAACCCCTCGGGTACCGCGCTCATGTTCACTGCGGCGACAAGCTCACCCGCACGCGCCACCCAGGCCTCGCCCTTGGCACTGGCACGCATGGCCGTACCTTCGGCGCGATAGAATTTGTTCAGCAAAGGGCGCTCGGCAGCGCTTAGCAGGCTGTAGCGTATTTCACTCACGGCGGTTTCCAGCAAGGGCTCTGGCACGGGCTTTTACACGGGCTTGGGTAGGCTGTCGAGGGCTTGCCGTGCGGTTATTGTTACCGAGGCGGTAACAGTGAATGTCCGGCTTCGGGCTTCAACCACCTTCGCAACCTTATAAACTTGACCCATCCCAGCAACTAGAAGCGTAACGGGATCGGTACTTCGTGTTATGTCCATTCGTTGATATGACAACTTCTCCGCGCCAACTCGGCTGATGAAGTCAAACACTTCGTTTGATTGCTTTGCAGGCCTAATACCATGAAAACCTTACTTGCACTTGTATTGGTGGGTGTCTCTTCGTTCGCCTTGGCGGACGAGGTCAAGACCGCTGCTGCGCAGCCGGTGGTCGAGCAATATGACTATTCGACCAACCTGGACATCGCCCGGGTGATCAGCCTCTCGACCCTGCCCAATGTCTGCGAAGTGGTGCCGGCCACCATGACCTATGAAGACCATCAGGGCCAGCGCCACACCATCGAATACCGCGCCATGGGCGATGGCTGCAGCCAGGGCTGATCATCACAGGTCACTGGGCTGTTGTTCTCGGGCCAGGAGCGCCTGCTTGCGCTCCACGCCCCAGCGGTAGCCGGACAGGTTGCCATCACTGCGTACCACCCGATGACAGGGCACTGCCACCGCCAGGCTGTTGGCGGCGCACGCCTGGGCCACCGCCCTGACTGCCCTAGGCGCGCCAATGCGCTGGGCGATCTCGGCGTAGCTGGCGGTGCTGCCTGCCGGGATGCTGCGCAACGCCTGCCACACCCGCTCCTGGAAGGCCGTGCCGCGCAGGTCCAGTGGCAGGTCCAGGCCCAGGGCGGGCGCTTCTATGAACCCCACCACCTTGGCCACCCACTGCTCGAATTCGGCGTCGGCGCCAATCAGTTCGGCTTTGGGAAACTTGTCCTGCAGGTCGTGCAGCAACGCCTCGGGGTCGTCGCCCAGCAGGATGGCGCACACCCCGCGCTCGCTTTGGGCCACCAACAGCGCGCCGAGTGAGCACTGGGCAATGGCAAAGCGGATCGAGGCATTGGCGCCGCCCGCGCGATAGGCGGCCGGGGTCATGCCCAGCCGGGCGTTGCTGTCTTCGTAGAAACGGCTGTTGGAGTTGTAGCCAGCCTTGTACAGGGCGTCGGTGATCGAGCCCGGCTGCTCAAGCTGCCGGCGTACCTTGTGCGCGCGTCTGGCATTGGCGTAGGCCTTGGGGGTGAGGCCGGTCGCGGCCTTGAACACCCGGTGGAAGTGATACGGGCTCATGCCGACATGGGCGGCCACTTGCTTGAGGCTGGGCTCGACCTCGGCCGTTTCGATCAGCTGGCAGGCCCGGGTGACCTGGGTGGCATGCTGCTCGGCCAGTTGGCGCGGGTCGGCGGCGTAGTGCCGGCTGGGGCGATAGCCGGCGGCCTCGGCCTGGGCGGCAGTGTCGAAGAACTCGACGTTCTCCGGGCGCGGCAACCGTGACGGGCTGGAGGCGCGGCAGTAGACCCCGGTGGTGCGAACCCCATAGACGAAATCATCATCCGCCGCGGCGTCGCGGGCCAGCACGGCTTGCCAGCGTGGGTCGTTGACATCGATCGAAGGTGTGCGGGGCATGGCGTATGGCTCTTGGCTGAGGGCGATGTGGTGAGGGTAGGTGGTGCCGTGCGGGGCGGCACTCCGGGTCTTGCGGTGGAATTCGCCCGGATTTCAGCCGGTGGCGGGAACGCGCCACAGGTACCAGGCGGCCACGGTGCGATACGGGCTCCACGGGGCGCCCAGTTCCAGCATCTGTTTGCGCGTGGGCTGGGCGGGCAGGGCGAACAGGCGACGGTAGCCTTCGCGCACGCCAAAGTCATCGGCGGGCAGGGTGTCCATGTGTTCAAGGGTGTAGATCAGCAGCATCTCCACGGTCCAGCGTCCAACCCCGCGCAGTTGCGTCAGGCGCTCGATCAGGCTGGTTTCGTCGAGACGGCGGGCCAGCTCATGGTCGGGTACCAGGCCGTCGAGGCGAGCCTGGGCGATGCCCTGGATAGTGGCCAGCTTGCTCGCGGAAAACCCGCAGGCACGCAGTTGCTCGGGCGCGGTGGCCAGCAGTTGCTCGGGGCTGGGGAAGGCCTGCCCGGGGTACAGCGCCAGGAACCGCCGCAGGATCGCTTCGGCGGCCCTGGCGTGCAATTGCTGGTAGGCAATCGACCTGACCAGCGCCTGATACGGGTCGCGGGTGGGCAGCGTTTGGTGCAGGCATGGGCCGATGCGCTCGATATGCGCGGCCCACTTCGGGTCGAGGCTGGCCAGGTGGGCGCAGGCCTGGGTGTAGAACAGCGGGTTCATGCCGGTTTCCGTGGGTAAGGGAGCAGGTTCAGTGTAGAAAAGGTGACTGGGGTTTCACTCCGGATGTTGCGATTGAATTGGAGGGCCTCTTCGCCGGCACCGGTACCGCGTTCACTGCAGGAGCCGGCCTTGTCGGCGAAGGGGCGGCCCGCTCACCCTGAAACCACTTCCGCCACCCTTTCCAGCGCCTGCTTCAACTGCGCCCGGCTCTGCGCCGCCGACAGGCTGATGCGCACCGCTGCCCGGTCGCCCTGGCGCACCGCGAACACCTCGGCTGGCACCACTGCCACGCCAGCATCACGGCACGCTGTGGCGCGCACACCGTTGACCCAGACATGCGGCGAAGGCACATCCCCCACCAATGCCTTGCCCAGTATCCGCCTGGCCATCCGCCAGCGCTGACCCACTTCTTCACGCTGCCAGGCCACGCGTCGCGCCGCGGTGCCGTCATCGATCCAGCGGCAGGCGATCTCCAGGTCCAGCGGCGACACCGGCCAGTGTGTTGCCTGGGCATGCGGGTCGATGCGCGCCAGCAACTCGGCGCTGCCGACGATCCAGCCCAGGCGCAAACCGGCCGCGACGCTCTTCGACAGGCTGGTGACCAGCACGCCGCGCCCGCCCACCTGTGCCAGCAGCGCCGGGGTATCGGCCAGGGCACCGTAGACATCATCCTCGATCAAGGTCAGGGCATGGCGCTCGATCACTGCGGCAATGGCGGCCTGGCGCGCAGCGCCCATGCAGGCGCCGGTGGGGTTCTGCAGGGTCGGCGTCAGCACCACGACCCGCGCGCCGGTGGCACGTGCGACACGGTCCAGGTCGTCGGGCAGGATGCCCTGGCCGTCCAGCGCAACCTCGTGCAACGGCAGGCGCAATTGTCGACAGGCCGCCTTGATGCCGGGTGCGGTCAAGGCCTCGACCATCACGGCGTCTCCGGGCTGGCACAGCGAAAGCAGCACGTTGAACAACCCCAGCTGGGCACCGCCGCACAGCAGCACCTGGCGCTCGTCCAGTTGCAGGCCGCGCCGGTGCAGCCAGGCGGCGCCCTGAAGGCGCCCGCGCAGCAACTGTTCGGCACCCAGGTAATGCTCGAGCTGGCCGGCAGGGCCTTGTTCCAGCAGATGGCGCAAGGCATGCGCCAGGTCGGGGCTGCTGTCGTCGGCCACCGGCACATTGGTCGACAGGTCGATCTGCGTCGCTTGCTGGCCGGGTTGCTTGAGGCGGAACAGCGTTGCTTCCTTGCTGCCCGCCAGCACGTAGGTGCCTCGCCCTACCTCCCCGGACACCAGATGCCGGGCCGCTGCCTCGCGGTACGCCTGCTGGGTGGTGCTGGGGTTCAGGCCCAGGTTCCAGGCCAGGCGCCGCTGCGGCGGCAGGCGCTCGCCCACTTTCAGCTCGCCGCTTTCGATCGCCCGCGCAATCGCCTCGACCAGTTCGAGGTAGCGGGGCAGGGAGGTGTCGCCTAGGGTGGGGGTCCACATTTATTGTTGGCCATGCAATATAAGGGTTCACCCATACAATGCGGCGCGACTAGGATCAGGTCAATTCCCCTGGCCATCGAGGTGCCTCATGTTCGACCTGTCCGCCCTGCGCGACGCTGCCCGCCTGGTACACACCCGCGTTCCTGCCACGCCCCAGTACGCCTGGCCGCGCCTGGCCGAACGCGTGGGCTGCCAGGTGTGGGTCAAGCACGAGAATCACGCGCCCACCGGTGCCTTCAAGGTTCGCGGCGGGCTGCTGTACGTGCAGGCGCTGCTGGCGCGCTCACCCACGGTGCGCGGGCTGGTCACCGCCACCCGTGGCAACCACGGGCAGAGCCTGGCGCTGGCGGCGCGCAGTGCCGGGTTGCCGATCATCATCGTGGTGCCCGAGGGCAACTCGCGGGAAAAGAATGCCGCCATGCGCGCGCTGGGTGCGCAACTGGTGGAGCATGGCGCCGATTTCGACCTGGCGCGGGCCGAGGCGGCGCGACTGGCGCAGGTGCACGGCTATGAAAGCGTGCCGCCGTTCCACCCGGACCTGATCCGCGGCGTGGCCACCTACGCGCTGGAGCTGTTCGAGGCCGTACCGGCGCTGGACTGCGTGTACGTGCCGATCGGCATGGGCTCGGGCATCTGCGGGCTGATTCGTACCCGTGACCTGCTGGGGCTGCACACCGAGATCGTCGGGGTGGTGTCCACCGAGGCCGATGCCTTTGCCTCGAGTTTCGAGCAGAACCGCATCGTCACCACCGAAACCGCCAACACCTTCGCCGACGGCATGGCATGCCGCATGCCCTTGCCCGAGGCGTTCGAGATCATCCGCCAGGGCGCGGCGCGGGTGGTGCGCGTCAGCGACCCTGAAATCGCCAACGCCATGCGCATCTTCCACGAAGACACGCACAACACCGCCGAAGGCGCCGGTGCGGCGGGGCTGGCGGCGTTGTTGCAGGAGCGCGAGCGCCAGCAGGGGCGCAAGGTGGCAGTGGTGCTCAGTGGCGCCAATATCGACCGGGAGCGGTATGCGCAGGTGCTGGCGGGTCACTGAAAGATCCTGAATGACTCCTTTGGAAAAAATGCTATCTTATTTTGATAGCATTTTCCGATGAACAATCGATATCGAAAGACCCTCGATGCCATTTTTCGGATACCGACCCTTTCTTCTGTGGTCTTCTCCGATATTGAAGCGCTGGTTCTCCATCTTGGGGGGCGGGTCATCGAGCGTGAGGGCTCAAGGCTCAAGCTGGTGCTGGGCGATCAGCAGTGGCGCTGCCACCGCCCGCACCCAGGCAAAGAGGCCAAGCGATATCAGGTTGAAGAAGCTCGTGAATTTCTCTCGCGGGCAGGAGTTCAGGTATGAGCAGCATGACTTACAAGGGCTATTCGGCCCGTGTCGAATACGACGCACGCGACGATATCTTCGTCGGGCGGGTACTCGGGGTTCGAGACATCATCAGTTTTCACGCAAGCTCCGTGAGTGCGCTGCATGAAGCGTTTAGCTTGGCGCTTGAAGACTACCTGGCCGATTGTGCTGAACAGGGCATCGCTCCCGAGAAACCGGCTTCTGGCAAGGTGATGCTGCGTATCCGGCCAGAGGTGCACGCCGCTGCCAGCATCGCGGCGCAGGCTGCAGGCAAGAGTCTCAATCAATGGGCCGATGAGGTCTTCGAGCGGGCCGCGCGGGCCTGAGCACGGCAATTTCTTCCAATACAACACCCTCCATCACTGAGTCTAATGGCGCCTGCCCTTCATCGTCGGTAGTCGAGCGTTCATGCCATTTTCCAACGGATTTCTTCTCAGCCTGTCGTTGTGCCTGGATATCGGCGTGGCCAATATCGCCATGATCACCCTGGCCATGCAGCGCGGCTTTCTGCAGGGCTTCTGGCTGGGGCTGGGCACCTGTGTGGGGGATCTGATCTATGCCGTGGCGGCATTGCTCGGCATGACCGTGCTGCTGCAGTTCACCAGCGTGCGCTGGGTGTTGTGGGTGGGCGGTTCGCTTTTGCTGGTGTGGTTTGCACTGAAGATGCTGCTGGCCGCCTGGCGCGGCAATGCGCATATGGACACCAGCCAGCAGGTGGTGCGCGAATCGCCCTGGCGCGAGTTTCTGCGCGGCATCTTTCTGGCCATGTCTTCGCCCAGCGCGATCCTGTGGTTTGCCGCGGTCGGCGGGGTGCTGATCTCGCGCTCCGGCGCAGGCGGCATGCTCGAGGCCGGGTTGTTTCTCAGCGGGTTCTTCATTGCCGGGCTGCTGTGGTGCGCGTCGCTGTGCACCTTGGCCAGCCACGGCGGGCGCCTGCTGGGCGACCGTCTGCTGACCTGGTCGTACCTGGCCTCGGCGGGCATCTTCTGCTATTTCGCGGTGTACGTGATCGTATCGGGCTACCGCGAATTCATCCTCGCCGCGCCGGTCGCCGGGGCGGGTCTATAATCAGTCGGTCACCGGCAAGCAGGTGTCGCGCTCAGCGGAGGGCCTGTCATGAAAGGTCTGGATGCGAAAAAATCGGTCAAGAAGAAACCCGCCAAAACCGCCAAGGAAAAGCGCACGGCAAAACGTTCCAAGGACGGGACGGCAGGCTTTTTGCCGCATTGACCGGTCAGGGCTGCGCCAGCAGCTCTTTTGCTTATGAAGGCTTGAACGCCTGCCAGTAATGATGGGGCGTGGCGCCCATTACCCGGCGAAAACTGTTGATGAAATGGCTCTGGTCGTAGAAGCCCAGAAGCTGGGCCACGTCCAGCGGGTGCAGGCCGGCGCGCAGGCAACGGCGTGCCTCGATCAGGCGCAGTTGCATGTGGTACTGCAGCGGTGCCAGCCCTGTGGCCTTCTTGAAGCTGCGCACGAAGTGGTACTTGCTCAACCCGGCCACCTGCGCAAGCTCGTCCAGCTCAAGCTTGTGCCCCAGGTGCTGGCGCATGAACTGCAGCGCCTGGGCCAATGCGTGGCTGTATTCGCCGGGCCTGCCGGGCGACTGCTCCAGCCATTGCGCCAGCAGGGCCAACAAGGCTTCCTCCTGATGGCCGGAGTGTGCCGGCGCACGGGCGAAGGCCACGATCGCCTGGCACAGCGCAGGCTGGTCGAACACGCCTTGCTCGAACAGCGGGCTGTTCAGGTTGTTCTGGCTGACCAACCGGGCAATCGCCTCGGGCGCCATGTGCAGGCTGATGTACTCCACGCCTGCCGGGTCGAAGGTGGAGGCCTGCACCGCCAGCGGGTTGTACAGGGTCACCTGACCCGGCGCCGCCTGCAGCTCACGTCCGTCCAGCCAGATCTGCTCGCAACCGCTCAGGTTAACGCCCAGCACATACTCGTCATGGGCATGACGCGGAAAGCTGGCGGCGCTGGCCCTGACCCAGTAGGCCTCGACCAGGCCGCCCGCCTGCAGGTGCTCGGTAACCAGCGCCATGGGACGCTATCAGCCGATGGTGATCGGCGGCGGGCTCACCAGATCGACGCTCTGCTGCTTGCGCGGGGCGAGGATCTCGGCTTCGCCGTCCACCACCAGTTCGTCGTGCTGGTTGAACACGCGGGTGGCAATGCGCACGCGGAACTTGGGCAGCTTCTCGAGGATTTCCAGGCGCACGGTCAGGGTGTCGCCGATCTTCACCGGCTTCTGGAAGCTCATCTGCTGGCCCAGGTAGATGGTGCCGGGGCCGGGCAGTTCGCAGGCCACTGCGGCACTGATCAGCGCGCCGCTGAACATGCCGTGGGCAATGCGTTCCTTGAACATGCTCCTGGCCGCGAATTCGGCATCCAGGTGCACCGGGTTGTGGTCACCGGACATCGCGGCGAACAGCTGGATGTCGCGTTCTTCGACCGTCTTGCTGAAGCTGGCGGTCTGGCCCACTTCGAGGGCTTCGTAAGGCGTGTTGGTGACCTGGGTCATGCAGGCTGTTTCCTTCAAGGTTCGGACAAGGTGCGTACTGTATCACTCGCTGCGGGCAGGGCGGCCCTGGGTCAGCCCCTGCTCGAGCCAGGCGATGAGCGCCGCCGTCACCTCGTCACGGTTGGTTTCGTTGAGCAGTTCATGGCGTGCCTGCGGGTAGAGCTGCAATTGCACGCGCTGATTGCCGGCAAGGCGCAGGGCGCCGACCAGATCCTTCAGACGCTTGCCGGCGCTCACCGGATCACATTCGCCGCCCATCACCAGGATCGGCAGGTTGGGATCGATCTGTGCCAGGTGCCGCGGCTGGCTGATGTGTTCCAGGCCCATCAGCAGGTCGACCCACAGGCGGTTGGTGCAGCGAAACCCGCACAGCGGGTCGGCCACGTAGGCGTCGACCTCGGCGCTGTCGCGGCTGAGCCAGTCGAAGCCCGTGCGGTTGGGCTTGAACGCCTTGTTGAACGAACCGAACGACAGCCAGTCGATCAGGGCGCTGCGTCCCAGCGGGCCCTGGCGCCAGGCTTCGAGGCGGGCGATCACGCAGGCCGCGCGGTACAGCGCCGGTGGCTGGAAGTTGGAGCCGCTGAGCACCGCCCCCTGCAGGCTGGCGCTGTGGTGCAGCAGGTAGGCCTGGACGATGTAGCTGCCCATGCTGTGGCCGAACAGGAACAGCGGGGCGCCCGGGTGCTGCTGGCCGATGTGCTGGGCCAGGCTGGCCAGGTCGTTGACCACGCTGTCCCAGCCCTGGTGGCTTGCGAACAGCCCCAGGGTGCCGTGTTCGGCGGTGCGCCCGTGGCCGCGCTGGTCGTGGGCATACAGCGCGAAGCCGGCAGCGCTCAGGGCCTGCCCGAGGCGCTGGTAGCGCCCGGCATGCTCGGCCATGCCATGGGCCAGCAGCACCACGGCCCGGATCGGCGCGGCGGGCAGCCATTGATACACATGCAGGCTGCAATGGTTGCTGGCCGGCAGCCAGAACACGTCGTGGTTCATGGCGGTTCCCTTGCGCAAGTGGCTGATCCTGCAAGTGTATAGCCCATTTGTGTAATTGAACGGATGATGGCAACAAGATTCAGAATGTTAATGACAGGTCTTGGCATGTTTGCCCCCTGCGGCTTAACTGCTAACGTCGGCACACGATGCGATTTTCTGCATGCAGGCAGCCCACAGGCTCAGGAATGAGGACAAGAATAAATGCAAGCTGACTTCTGGAATGACAAGCGCCCCGCGGGCGTGCCCTCACATATCGACCTGACTGTCTACAAGTCGGTGCTGGAGGTGTTCGAGCGCTCCTGCAAGCGCTTCGCCGACCGCCCGGCGTTCACCAACCTGGGCGTCACCCTGACCTACGCCGATCTGGATCGCCAGTCCGCGGCCTTTGCCGGCTACCTGCAACAGCACACCGACCTGGTCCCGGGTGATCGCATCGCGGTGCAGATGCCCAACGTGCTGCAGTACCCGATTGCCGTGTTCGGCGCGATGCGCGCCGGGCTGATCGTGGTCAACACCAACCCGCTGTACACCGCGCGCGAGATGCGCCACCAGTTCAAGGACTCCGGCGCCCGTGCCCTGGTGTACCTGAACATGTTCGGCAAGCTGGTGCAGGAGGTGCTGCCCGATACCGGCATCGAGGTGCTGATCGAGGCGAAGATGGGCGACCTGCTGCCGCTGGCCAAGGGCTGGCTGGTGAACACCGTTGTGGCACGGGTCAAGAAGATGGTGCCGGCGTATCACCTGCCCCAGGCGGTGCCGTTCCGGCAGGTGATGCGCCAGGGCCGTGGCCATGCGCTCAAGCCGGTGCAGGTGACGCTCGATGACGTGGCGGTGCTGCAGTACACCGGCGGCACCACCGGCCTGCCCAAGGGCGCGATGCTCACCCACGGCAACCTGGTGGCCAACATGCTGCAGGTGCTGGCGTGCTTTTCGCAGCTGGGGCCGGACGGGCAGAGAATGATCAAGGAAGGCCAGGAGGTGATGATCGCGCCGCTGCCGCTGTATCACATCTATGCCTTCACCGCGAACTGCATGTGCATGATGGTCACCGGCAATCACAACGTGCTGATCACCAACCCGCGCGACATACCGGGCTTTGTCAAAGAGCTGAAAAAGTGGCGCTTCTCGGCATTGCTGGGCCTGAACACGCTGTTCGTGGCACTGATGGAAAATCCGGATTTCAAGAACCTGGACTTCTCCTCGCTGAAGGTCACCAACTCCGGCGGCACGGCGCTGGTCAAGGCCACTGCCGAGCGCTGGGAGAGCATCACGGGGTGTCGCATCGTCGAAGGCTATGGCCTGACCGAAACCTCGCCGGTGGCCAGCACCAACCCCTACGGCCAGCAGGCGCGCCTGGGTACGGTCGGCATACCGCTGCCCGATACCGCGTACAAGGTGATCGATGATGACGGCAACGAGCTGGCCCTGGGCGAGCGCGGCGAGCTGTGCATCAAGGGGCCGCAGGTGATGAAGGGCTACTGGCAGCGTCCGGACGCCACCGCCGAGGTGCTCGATGCGCAGGGCTGGCTCAAGACCGGCGATATTGCAGTGATCGACCCGGACGGCTTCACGCGCATCGTCGACCGCAAGAAGGACATGATCATCGTGTCGGGCTTCAACGTGTACCCCAACGAGATCGAGGACGTGGTGATGGCGCACCCCAAGGTGGCCAACTGCGCGGCCATCGGAGTGCCGGACGAGCGTTCCGGCGAGGCGGTGAAACTGTTCGTGGTGCCACGCGATGGCGGCGTGAGCGTCGAGGAGCTCAAGGCCTACTGCAAGGCCAACTTCACCGGCTACAAGGTGCCCAAGCAGATCGTGCTGCGCGATTCGCTGCCGATGACCCCGGTGGGCAAGATCCTGCGCCGGGAATTGCGTGATATCGCCTGAAAGCCATTCGCCGGCAAGGCCGGCTCCTACTTTGCCGTGTAGGAGCCGGCCTTGCCGGCGAAGCTTTTGCTGAATAGACCCTTTACTCTAAAAATGACTACTGGGTATTCGTTAGTCATTTATGTGACTTTGCGGCCCACTTTGGCTCTAGGCGCCCTCTGGCAAAGCTGCTACTCTCGGCGCGCTTCTGATGCTTCGGTTTGTAGCAATCCGTCATCACATATCAATAATAATCGCGTCGACTGCGGAGAAGATTTCGCTGTTGCTGGAGGAGTGGGCTTCCATGATCGAACACTTTTGGAAGGATAAGTACCCAGCCGGGGTTGCCTCGCAAATCAATCCTGATGAGTATCCGAACATTCAAGCGGTATTGAAGCAGTCCTGCCAGCGTTTCGCCGACAAGCCGGCGTTCAGCAACCTGGGCAAGACCCTCACCTATGGCGAGCTGTATGAGCTGTCGGGGGCGTTTGCCGCCTACCTGCAGCAGCATACCGACCTGCAGCCCGGTGACCGCATCGCGGTACAACTGCCAAACGTATTGCAATACCCCGTGGCCGTCTTCGGTGCGATGCGCGCCGGGCTCATCGTGGTCAACACCAACCCGCTGTACACCGCGCGGGAGCTGGAACACCAGTTCAACGATTCCGGTGCCAAGGCGCTGGTGTGCCTGGCCAACATGGCCCACCTGGCCGAAAAGGTCGTTCCCAAGACCCAGGTCAAGCACATCATTGTCACCGAAGTGGCCGACCTGCTGCCACCGCTCAAGCGTCTGCTGATCAATAGTGTGATCAAGTACGTGAAAAAGATGGTGCCGGCCTACCACCTGCCCAAGGCCGTCAAGTTCAACGATGCGCTGGCCAAGGGGCAGGGCAAGGCGGTCAACGAAGTCAGCCCCGACAGCGGCGATGTCGCCGTGCTGCAGTACACCGGTGGCACCACGGGTGTGGCCAAGGGTGCGATGCTGACCCACCGCAACCTGGTGGCCAACATGCTGCAATGCCGTGCGCTGATGGGCTCGAACCTGGGCGAGGGCTGCGAGGTGCTGATCACGCCGCTGCCGCTGTACCACATCTATGCCTTCACCTTCCATTGCATGGCGATGATGCTGATCGGCAGCCACAACATCCTGATCAGCAACCCGCGCGACCTGCCGGCGATGGTCAAGGAACTGTCCAAGTGGAAGTTCACCGGCTTCGTCGGCCTGAACACCCTGTTCGTGGCCCTGTGCAACAACGAGACCTTCCGCAAGATGGACTTCTCGGGGCTCAAGCTCACCCTGTCGGGCGGCATGGCCCTGCAGGTGGCGGTGGCCGAGCGCTGGAAGAGCGTCACCGGTTGCTCCATCTGCGAAGGCTACGGCATGACCGAGACCAGCCCGGTGGCGGCGGTCAACCCGGCCGAGCACAACCAGATCGGTACCATCGGCATTCCGCTGCCGTCGACCCTGTGCAAGGTGATCGACGACAATGGCAAGGAGCTGGCGCTGGGCGAGATTGGCGAGCTGTGCATCAAGGGCCCGCAGGTGATGAAGGGCTACTGGCAGCGCGAAGAGGCGACCACCGAGATCCTGGATGCCGACGGCTGGCTCAAGACCGGTGATATCGCGGTGATCCAGACCGATGGCTACATGCGCATCGTCGACCGCAAGAAGGACATGATTCTGGTGTCTGGCTTCAACGTTTACCCGAACGAACTCGAAGACGTGCTGGCGACCCTGCCGGGCGTATTGCAGTGCGCCGCCATTGGCGTGCCGGACGAGAAATCGGGCGAACTGATCAAGATCTTCATCGTGGCGCGGCCGGGTGTGACCCTGACCAAGGACCAGGTGATGGAGCACATGCGCGCCAATGTCACGGCGTACAAGGTGCCGCGCCTGATCGAGTTCCGCGATGCCTTGCCGACCACCAACGTGGGCAAGATCCTGCGGCGCGAGTTGCGCGATGAAGAGTTGAAGAAGCTGGGCCTCAAGAAGATCGCCTGAGGTTTAACCTTCGGGCCTCATCGCGGGTCAAGCCCGCTCCCACAAGGACAGTAGTGATCCCTGTGGGAGCGGGCTTGACCCGCGATGTTTTCAACGCAGCTTCTCAAGCATCTGGTAGTACCACATCCCCGCCGCCAGCAATGGGTTGCCCAGCACATCGCCCATCGGCACCTTGATGTGGCTGCAGCCGGCAAAGGTATCGAATCGGCTCAATGTGCCGGTGATCGCTTCGGCCATGATCTCGCCCATGATGTGGCTGGTGGCAATGCCATGCCCCGAATACCCCTGGCAGTACCACACGTTGTCCGACAGCTTGCCCAACTGCGGAATGCGGTTGACCACGATGCCCATCGCGCAGCTCCACTGGAACTCGATCGGCACGCCCTTGAGCGCCGGAAAGGTCGCCTCGATGCACGGGCGCAGCTCCCCCGCGATATCCCGCGAATCACGTCCCGAGTAGTTGGCCCCGCCACCGAACAGCAGGCGCCCGTCTGCGGTCATGCGGTAATAGTCGAGCACGAAGCGGCAGTCGTACACCGCCAGGTCCTGCGGGTTGAGCTTGCGGGCCAGCTCGCCCAGTGGGGTGGTGGTCACGATGCCGCCCATGGCCGGGAAGATCTTGCCCTTGAGCTGGGGCTTTTCCAGCTTGTGGTACACGTCGCCGGCCAGCATCACCTGGCGTGCGTTGACCCGGCCCTTGGCCGTGACAACCGCAGGTTTGTCGCCATGCACGATCTCCAGCACTTCGGAGTTCTCGAAGATCAGCGCGCCCAGTTGGTGCGCTGCCCGCGCCTCGCCCAGGCACAGGTTGAGCGGGTGCAGGTGCAGGTTGCGCAGGTTCTTCAGCGCGCCCAGGTACAACGGGCTGTCCAGGTGCTGGCGCACCGCCTCGCGGTCGAGCATCTGCACCTGCTCGCCCATGCCGCGCCGCTGGGCTTCGTCGGCGAAGGCCTGCAGTTCGGTCATGTGCGCAGGCTTCATGGCCGCGTGCAGGTGGCCGTGCTTGAGGTCGCAGTCGATGGCGTAGCGTTCGACCCGTTGCTGGATGATGTCGTGGCCGCGAAAGCGCAGTTGCCAGATGAAATCGTCCACGTCATCGCCCAGGCGCTTGCGCATCTGTTTGCGCATGGCCTCGTCACCCGACAGGCTGCCGGTGACCTGGCCGCCGTTGCGCCCGCTGGCGCCCCAGCCGATACGGTTGGTTTCGACGATGGCCACCTTCAGGCCGCGCTCGGCCAGTTCCACCGCGCTGGCCACGCCGGTGAAGCCGCCACCGATGATCACCACGTCGACCTCGACCGTGCCCTGCAGGGTCGGGTACTGGGTGGTGTCGTTCAGGCTGGCGGTGTAGTAGGAGGCGCTGCGCTGGGCGGTGCCGTGGTTGAGGGCTGCATTCATGGGTGTGTTCCTTGAAGAATAGGGGGCTCAGGCCTGGGTCAGGTACCAGCGCCAGTCCTGCTCGCCGACCTCGGCCATGAACTGGCGGTACTCGGCGCGCTTGACCGCCAGGTACACCCCGAGGAAGGCCTCGCCGAACGCTTCGCGCGCCCAGCTGGAGCGCTCCAGCGCGGTCAGCGAGGTCAGCCAGTCGGTGGGCAGCAGCGTCTTGGCCTGGGCGTAGCCGTTGCCCTGCACCGGGGCGCCGGGGTCCAGTTGCTGGCGGATGCCATGGTGGATGCTGGCCAGAATGGCTGCGGCTGCCAGGTACGGGTTGGCATCGGCGCCGCAGATGCGGTGTTCGATATGTCGGGTGTTGGCCGGCCCGCCGGGCACGCGCAGGCTCACGGTACGGTTGTCCACACCCCAGGTCGGCGCCAGCGGTGCATAGCTGTTGGCCTGGAAGCGGCGATAGGAGTTGGCGTTGGGGCAGAACAGCAGCAGCGAGTCGAGCAGCATGGCCAGCATGCCGCCCACCGACTGGCGCAGCAGGGGCGTGCCGGCCTTGTCTTCGCTGGCGTACAGGTTGTGGCCGGCGGCGTCGGCCAGGCTCACGTGCATGTGCATGCCGGTGCCGGCCAGGTGCTCGAACGGCTTGGCCATGAAGCAGGCCTGCATGCCGTGCTTGTGTGCCACGCCCTTGACCAGGCGCTTGTAGCGCACCGCCTGGTCCATGGCCAGCAAGGCGTCGCCGTGCTCCAGGGTGATCTCCACCTGGCCGGGGGCGTATTCGGAAATCGCGGTACGCGCAGGGATGCCCTGGGCCTTGCAGGCGCTGTACAGGTCGGCCAGAAACGGTTCGATCTGCTCCAGCTCGCGCAGGCCGTATACCTGGGTGGCGCGGGGGCGACCGCCGTCGGTATCCAGTGCCGGTTGCGGGTGGCCCAGGTGATCGCGCTTCTGGTCGAGCAGGTAGAACTCCAGCTCGCAGGCCATTACCGGCTCATAGCCATCGGCCTTGAGCGCGTCGATCACCTTGGCCAGCAGTTGGCGTGGGTCGGCGACGGTGGCCGGCAGGCCTTCGCTGGGGTGCATGCTCACCTGCAATGCCGCCGTGGGGATCTGCCGCCACGGCATGCGCACCAGGCTGCCGGCCAGCGGGTATGCGCGGCAGTCGATATCGCCCACGTCCCACACCAGCCCCGAGTTCTCCACATCGTCGCCATTGAGGGTCAGGCCGAGGATGGTGCTGGGCAGCGGCCGCCCGCTTTCATACACGGCCAGCAGTTCCTCGCGGTGCAGCAGCTTGCCGCGGGGCACGCCGTTGGCGTCGAGGATGAACAACTCGATCATGTCGATATCGGGGTTGGCGGCCAGGAAATCCTCGGCCTCGGAAACAGGGGCAAACTGCATGGTGCACTCGCTTACGCCGTGGCGGCGTACAGGATCGCGCGCCAGTGGGCACGTCGATCGGTCGACAGGGTGGCCGCAACCGGGCCAGCGGTATCAGTGGGGTGCGAGGGCGGTATCTGGTGGGCGGGCATGGCGGCAATGCCACAAGGCCCAGAACGCGAGGATGCTATTGAACAGCGGATTTTCACCGGGGCGCGCCCGCACCTTCGGGAACGAAGGGCGCATCAGGGGGCGGGGCGTACACGCTGGCAAAGTCATGCACGGATACTCCCACGCGTGGGAAGGTTCATTAAATCGGCCTTTGTATACCTTCAGTTAATCAATGGCTAAACAATGGCCCTGCATGGCGAACCGTGCCGTGGCAGGGCAAATCTGCGACAATCCCCGACCAAACTACGCCGATCATGTGAAAGCAGGCTCACCTGCATTATTAAAAAGACGTCATGACTGACCAGAACGCCGCCATCGAGCAACTGCTGAAAAACCTTGACCACGCCATGATCGCCGAGCGCCATCGCCTGCGTCGGCAACTGCATGACCTGCGCAAGCGCCCCGACGAGGCCAAGCTGGCCCAGTGGGCCGCCCGGGTACAGGCCTCCTGCGACCAGGTCGCCGCGCGCAAGGCCAGCGTGCCGCGCATCCACTACGACGACAGCCTGCCGATCGCGGCCAAGCGTGACGAAATCAAGAAGGTGCTGGCCGCCCACCAGGTGCTGATCATCGCGGGCGAAACCGGCTCGGGCAAGACCACCCAGTTGCCCAAGATCTGCCTGGAACTGGGCCGCGGCCAGCATGGCCAGATCGCCCACACCCAGCCGCGCCGGATTGCCGCGCGCAGCGTGGCCACCCGCGTGGCCGAAGAGCTGGGTACGCCGCTGGGCGCGCTGGTCGGCTACCAGGTGCGCTTCGAAGACCAGAGCGATGCCAACACCCTGGTCAAGCTGATGACCGACGGCATCCTGCTGGCCGAAACCCAGCACGACCGCTTTCTGGAACGCTACGACACGATCATCGTCGACGAAGCCCACGAACGCAGCCTGAACATCGACTTCCTGCTCGGCTACCTCAAGACCCTGCTGCCGCGGCGCCCCGACCTCAAGGTCATCATCACCTCCGCGACCATCGACCTGGAGCGCTTTTCCAGGCACTTCAACGATGCGCCGATCATCGAGGTGTCCGGGCGTACCTACCCGGTCGAGACCTGGTACCGGCCGCTGACCAGCGAGCAGGACGAGGAGGGCAACCGCGTCGAGGACGACCTGACCGTCGACCAGGCGATCCTGGCCACCCTCGACGAGATTGCCGCCCATGAGCGCAGCATCGGCAAGGGCCCGGGCGACGTGCTGGTGTTCCTGCCCGGCGAGCGCGAAATTCGCGATGCCGCCGAGATGCTGCGCAAGGCACAGCTACGCCACACCGAAATCCTGCCGCTGTATGCACGGCTGTCGCCGGCCGAGCAGCAGAAGATCTTCCAGTCCCATCCGGGGCGGCGCGTGGTGCTGGCCACCAACGTTGCGGAAACCTCGCTGACCGTACCGGGCATTCGCTACGTGATCGACAGCGGCACGGCGCGCATCAGCCGCTACAGCTACCGTGCCAAGGTGCAGCGCCTGCCCATCGAGGCGGTGTCCCAGGCCAGTGCCAACCAGCGCAAGGGCCGTTGCGGGCGGGTCGAACCGGGCATCTGCGTGCGCCTGTACAGCGAGGACGACTTCAATGGTCGGCCCGCCTTTACCGACCCCGAGATCCTGCGCACCAACCTGGCCGCGGTGATCCTGCAGATGCTGCACCTGCGCCTGGGCGAGATCGACGCCTTCCCGTTCATCGAGCCGCCGGATGGCAAGGCCATCAGCGACGGCTTCAACCTGCTGCAGGAACTCTCGGCAGTCAATCGCGAGAACCAGCTGACCCCGCTGGGCCGCCAGCTGGCGCGCCTGCCGGTGGACCCGCGTCTGGGCCGCATGCTGCTCGAAGGCGCCAAGCAGGGCAGCCTGCAGGAGTTGCTGATCGTGGCCAGTGCACTGTCGGTGCAGGACCCCCGCGAGCGTCCGCCCGAGCGCCAGCAGGCTGCCGACCAGGCCCATGCGCAGTGGAAGGACAGCGACTCGGACTTCGCCGCGCTGGTCAACCTGTGGCGCGGCTTCGAAGAACAGCGCCAGGCCCTGACGGCCAGCCCGCTGCGCAACTGGTGCCGCAAGAATTTCCTGAATTACCTGCGTCTGCGCGAATGGCGCGATGCACACCGGCAACTGAGCCTGATCTGCCGCGACCTGCAGTTGAGCATCAACAAGGAGCCGGCCGACTACCCGCGCCTGCACAAGGCGATTCTGTCCGGGCTGCTCAGCCAGATCGGCCAGAAGACCGAGGACGGCGACTACCTGGGCGCGCGCCAGCGGCGCTTCTGGGTACACCCGTCCTCGGGCCTGGGCAAGAAACGCCCGCAATGGCTGATGACCGCCGAACTGGTCGAGACCACCAAGCTGTATGCGCGCATGGTGGCCAAGATCGAGCCGGACTGGATCGAGCCGCTGGCCGGGCACCTGATCAAGAAGAACCACTTCGAACCGCACTGGGAGAAGAAGCGCGGCCAGGTGGTGGCCTTCGAGCAGGTCACGCTGTACGGCATGATCGTGGTCGGCCGGCGCCCGGTGCACTACGGGCCGATCGACCCGCAGGCCTCGCGCGAGCTGTTTATCCGTCAGGCCCTGGTGGGCGGTGAGATCCAGTCGCGGGCCAAGTGCCTGGCGGCCAACACGCGCCTGCTCGAGCAGCTCGACGAGCTGGAGGCCAAGGCCCGCCGGCGCGACATCCTGGCTGATGAAGAGACCCTGTACGCCTACTACGAGGCGCGCCTGCCGGCCGAGATCCACCAGACCGCGACCTTCGACAGCTGGTACCGCGTCACCAGCCAGAAAGACCCGCAGTTGCTGATCATGCGCGAAGAGGACGTGCTGGCCCGCGAGGCCAGTGAAGTCACCGCCACGCAGTACCCCGATACCCTGCGCATCGGCGACCTGAGCCTGGCGCTGAGCTATCACTTCGAACCCAACCACCCCCGCGACGGCGTTACCGTGAGGGTGCCGGCGCCGCTGCTGCCCAGCCTGCCGGGCGAGCGCCTGGAATGGCTGGTGCCGGGGTTGCTGGAAGCCAAGTGCATTGCGCTGGTACGCAACCTGCCCAAGGCCTTGCGCAAGAACTTCGTGCCGGTGCCCGACTTCGTCAAGGCCGCCTTGCAGCGCATGACCTTCGCCGACGGCTCGCTGCCCCAGGCGCTGGGCCGCGAACTGCTGCGCATGACCGGTGCGCGGGTCAGCGACGAGGCCTGGGCCGAGGCGGCTGCGCAGGTGGAAGGCCATTTGCGCATGAACATCGAAGTGGTCGATGCCCAGGGCAAGTTCCTGGGTGAAGGCCGCGACCTGACCGAGCTGACGGCGCGCTTCGTTGCTGCCAGCCAGGCCGCGCTGGCCGTGCCGCAATCGGCCAAGGCCCAGCAGCCGGTGCAAGCCAAGGTGTTTGCCGAGGTGGCCCAGACCGCCCAGCAGAAGATCGCCGGGCTGTCGATGACGGTGTACCCGGCGCTGGTGGAAGAGGGCGGTACGGTCAAGGAAGGGCGCTTCTCGACCCAGGCCGAAGCGGAGTTCCAGCACCGCCGAGCCTTGCAGCGGCTGCTGCTGCAGCAACTGGCCGAGCCGGCGAAGTTCCTGCGCGGCAAGCTGCCGGGGCTGACCGAACTGGGCCTGCTGTACCGCGAGCTGGGGCGTGTCGATGCGCTGGTCGAGGACATCCTGCTGGCCAGCCTGGACACCTGCATCCTCGACGGCGAGAGCAGCCTGCCGCGCGACGGTGCCGGGCTTGCTTCGCTGGCCGAACGCAAGCGCGGCCACTGGGCCGATCACGCCGAGCGCCTGGCCCGCCTGACCCTCGAGATACTCAAGCTCTGGCACGGTCTGCAGAAGCGCTTCAAGGGCAAGATCGACCTGGCCCAGGCCGTGGCGCTCAACGACATCAAGCAGCAACTGGCCAACCTGGTGTACCCGGGTTTTGTGCGGGAAACCCCGGGCATCTGGCTCAAGGAACTGCCGCGCTACCTCAAGGCAGTGGAGCTGCGTCTGGAAAAACTCGGTTCGCAGGTGCAGAAGGACCGCGTGTGGAGCGGCGAGCTTAGCGGTCTGTGGGCACAGTACAAGGCGCGTGCCGACAAGCATGCCCAGGAGGGCAAGCGCGACGAGCAACTGGTGCTGTACCGCTGGTGGATCGAGGAATACCGCGTGTCGCTGTTTGCCCAGCAGTTGGGTACCAAGGTACCGATTTCCGACAAGCGCCTGGCCAAGCAATGGAGTCTGGTGGAAGCCTAATCCCCGGAACTTGTGGCACACTTGGCGAACTTCGCTACCGTGTCAGGTACCTGCCACGGTAGCTACAGAATGCAGCACAGCGTACTGCCCCGCTCGTCGGGTGCATTGCCTGTATTAATTGGTACTTTCGTGCCATTTGACCGACAGAACAGGCCGTTGCCCGGCAGGCAGCGGCCCCGAACAGAGGAACGACCGTGCATAACGTCGTCATCAGCGGCACCGGCCTGTACACCCCGGCCAACAGCATTTCCAACGAAGAGCTGGTCGAGTCTTTCAACACCTATGTGCAGCAGTTCAACGCCGACAATGCCGCTGCCATCGAACGGGGCGAAGTGCAGGCACTGGCCGAGTCGAGCGCTGCGTTCATCGAGAAGGCCTCGGGCATCAAGAGCCGCTTCGTGATGGACAAGGCCGGCATCCTCGATCCGCAGCGCATGAAGCCGCGCCTGCCGGAGCGCAGCAACGACGAGCCGTCGATCCTCTGCCAGATGGGCGTGGCCGCCGCCGAGCAGGCCCTGGCGCGTGCCGGGCGCACCGCAGCCGATGTCGACGCGGTCATCGTCGCCTGCTCCAACCTGCAGCGCCCTTACCCGGCAATCGCCATCGAAGTGCAGCAGGCTTTGGGCATCGCCGGTTTCGGTTTCGATATGAACGTGGCGTGTTCGTCGGCGACCTTCGGCATTCAGGTCGCCTGCAACAGCGTGCAACTGGGTCAGGCCCGTTCGGTGCTGGTGATCAGCCCCGAGATCTGCACCGGCCACCTGAACTTCCGTGACCGTGACAGCCACTTCATCTTCGGCGACGCCGCCACGGCGGTGCTGGTCGAACGTGCCGACCTCGCTACCTCGGCGCACCAGTTCGATATCGTCAGCACCAAGCTGCTGACCCAGTTCTCCAACAACATCCGCAACAACTTCGGCTTCCTCAACCGCGCGGCGGAAGAGGGTATCGGTGCGCCGGACAAGCTGTTCGTGCAGGAAGGCCGCAAGGTGTTCCGCGAGGTGTGCCCGATGGTGGCCGAGCTGATCGGCCAGCACCTGAGCGAAAACAACCTCAACGTCAGTGACGTCAAGCGCTTCTGGCTGCACCAGGCCAACCTGAGCATGAACCACCTGATCGTCAAGAAGCTGCTGGGCCGCGACGCGCTGGTCGAGGAGGCCCCGGTGATTCTCGATACCTACGCCAACACCAGTTCGGCCGGCTCGGTGATCGCGCTGCACAAGCATCAGGACGACCTGCCCAAGGGTGCCCTCGGGGTGCTCAGTTCGTTCGGTGCCGGCTACTCGATCGGCAGCGTGATCCTGCGCAAACGTTGATCGCCCACGCCAGTGACGGCTGACGAACAGCGCTTGCTCGACCGCCTGCTGGCGGGAGAGCAGCGCGCGTTCGCCGAACTGGTTCAGACCTGCCAGGGCGCCATGCGCGCGGTGGCCTATGCCATCGTCGGCGAACGTGGCGCCGACGAGGTGGTGCAGGATGCCTGGCTGGCGGCGGTACGCGGTCTGGCGGGCTTCCAGCGCCGCTCCAGCCTCAAGACCTGGCTGCTGACCATCACCGCCAATACGGCCAAGACCCGTTACCGGCAAAACCGCCGCGAGGTGCTGCTCGACGACCTGCCGGCCCCCCATGGCAGCATCGACGACGCGCGTTTCGCCAGCGACGGTCACTGGCTGCTGGCGCCTTCGGCTTGGCACGAAGACAGCCCCGAGGCCCTGCTCAGCCAGGAGCAGTTGCGCGAATGCCTGGAGCACACCCTGCTCAGCCTGTCGCAACTGCAGAGCAGTGTGCTGTTGTTGCGTGAGCGCCAGGGCCTCGAACTGGTGGAGATCTGTAATCTGCTCGACCTGTCGCTCTCCAATGTGCGTGTGCTGCTGCACCGTGCACGCCTCAAGGTCTTCGCGACCCTGGAACATTTCGAGGACACCGGCCAATGCTGACCTGCAAGCAACTGGTCGCCTGCTCCAGTGATTACCTGGACGGGCAACTGACCCTGGGCGAGCGCCTGATGACGCGCCAGCACCTGCTGTTCTGTCGCAATTGTCGTCGCTTCATCAAGCAGTTGCGCCTGGCCCAGGCAACCCTCAAGGTGCTGCCGCCGGCGCCTGTGGAGGGGGCCGAGGCCCTTGCGGCGCGGCTGGCCGCCGAGCGCCGGGCAACGCGCTGAAACCCCGCAACCAGCCCTGCAACGGGGCTGATTGTCTTATTCACATTCGAAGTAAAAAGTTCCCCTGTCACTAAATATTTATCTAACAGCCACTGATCTGAAATAACCCCCCGCCAAGATTCGTCCCCAGCACAAGTGGCCTGAGCCGCGTGTTTTTTCAACGTAATCAAGACCATAAACGTTATGAACGTAGGGGAGTTCCTTCGATGATCCGTAAGCACTTCGCAGGTTTCGCAGCCAGCGCCTTGGCAATGGCCGTTACCGCCCAGGCTTTCGCGGGCACCGTGACTACTGACGGCGCCGATATCGTAGTCAAGACCAAGGGTGGCCTGGAGGTCGCTACCGCTGACAAGGAATTCAGCTTCAAGCTGGGTGGCCGGGTCCAGGCCGACTACAGCCGCTTCGACGGTTTCTACACCAAGAACGGCAATACCGCCGATGCGGGCTACTTCCGCCGTGCCTACCTGGAACTGGGCGGTGTGATGTACACCGACTGGGCCTACCAGATCGCCTACGACTTCTCGCATAACTCCGGTGGCGACAACCGTTCCGAAGACGGTTACTTCGACGAAGCGTCGCTGGCCTACAACGGCTTCAAGCCGGTATCGATCAAGGTCGGTCGCTTCGACCCCGAGTTCGGCCTGGAAAAAGCCACCAGCTCCAAGTGGGTGACTGCCCAGGAGCGAACCGCTGCCTACGACCTGGTGGACTGGACCAACTCGCACAACGGCGGCTTCGGTATCCAGGCATCGGGTAACGCCGGTGACTCGCTGTACGGTTCGGCCGGCCTGTTCGCCAAGGACGCCACCAACCAGGACAAGGACGGCGACAGCTCCAAGCAGTTCAACCTGCGCGGTGTGTTCGCACCGATGCACGAGGCCGGCAACGTACTGCACGTTGGCCTGAACTACGCCCAGCGCGACCTTTCCGACACCGCGTTCGACGGCCGTATCCGCAGCCGCCTGGGCATGCGTGGGGTGAGCACCGACGGTGGCCAGGACGCCGGCAACAACGGCAACCGCCTGGTGCTGGGCGGCAACGCCACCACCCCGGCCGGTGCCTACGACACCGACAAGGCCTGGGGCCTGGAAGCCGCCTACGCGCTGGGCCCGTTCTCGGTGCAGGGCGAGTACATCAAGCGTGATGTTCAGGCAGACGACTCGGCCTTCTCCGACATCAAGGCCAAGGGTTACTACGGCCAGGTGGCCTACACCATCACCGGTGAAGCGCGTGGCTACAAACTCGGCAAGTTCGACAGTATCAAGCCTTCCAACAAGCAGATTGGTGCGTGGGAAGTGTTCTACCGCTACGACCACCTGAGCGTCGACGACAACAACGGCGCATTTGCCGACATCGGTGACGTGGAAGCCAAGGTGCACAACCTGGGTGTGAACTGGTACGCCAACGAGTCGATCAAGCTCAGCGGCGTGTACGTCAAGGCCAAGACCGACAACGCGCAGAACGCTGCCGGCGACGACAGCGGCGACGGTTTCGTGATGCGCGCGCAGTACGTGTTCTAAGCGTTACCCCTGCAACACACTCCTTCATCCGTTAGATCTTCGCCCCGCACCTGCGGGGCTTTTTTTTGCTCGCACGAGGGGGCAGACTGCGCGCATGCCCATCTCAATTCTGCCGCACCTTGCCGATATCGACGCCGCCACCTGGGATGCCCTGGTGCCGGATGCCCAGCCGTTCCTGCGCCATGCCTTCCTGCGCAGCCTGGAAGACAGCGCCAGCGTCACCCCACGCACCGGCTGGGCACCGGCCCACCAGGTCCTGACGGACACTCAGGGCCAGGTGCGGGCGGCCATGCCGGCCTACGTGAAGACCCATTCGTTCGGCGAGTACGTGTTCGATCACGGCTGGGCCGACGCCTGCGACCGCGCCGGTATCGACTATTACCCCAAGCTGCTGTGCGCGGTGCCGTTTTCACCGGTCAGCGGCGCGCGCCTGCTGGGCGACGCGCAGGCGGCGGGTGAGCTGATCGACGGCGTCAGCGATGCTTTGCTCGAACAGGGGCTGTCGGGCCTGCACGTGAACTTCACCGACCCGGCCAGCGACGAAGTATTGCGTGGGCGTGCGGGCTGGATGGAGCGCCTGGGGTGTCAGTTTCACTGGCGCAACCAGGGTTATCGGGACTTCCAGGATTTTCTCGACAGCCTCAGTTCGCGCAAGCGCAAGCAGATGCGCAAGGAACGCGAGCAGGTGTCGGGGCAGGGTATCGAGTTTCAGTGGTACCACGGCCATGAGCTGAGTGAGGCGCAGTGGGATTTCGTGTACGCATGCTATGCCAACACCTACGCCGTGCGCCGCCGTGCCCCGTACCTTACCCGGGCGTTTTTCAGCCTGCTGGCCGAACGCATGCCCGCGTCGATCCGCGTGGTGATGGCGCATCAGGGCGGGCGGGCGGTGGCGATGGCGTTCAGCCTGGTGGGCGGTGACAGCCTGTATGGGCGCTATTGGGGCTGCCTGGCGGAGTTCGACCGGTTGCATTTCGAGACGTGCTTCTATCAGGGCATGGACGTTGCCATTGCCGAAGGGTTGCAGCGTTTCGATGCCGGGGCGCAGGGCGAGCACAAGCTGATTCGCGGGTTCGAACCGGTGATCACGCGGTCCTGGCATTACCTGCTGCATCCGGGGTTGAAGGCGGCCGTGCAGGACTTTCTGGCGCAGGAGCGGGTGGGGGTGCTGGGGTATGCCGAGGAGGCGCGTACGGCGCTGCCCTTCAGGCAAGTCTGAACGCCAAGCCCGCTCCCGCAGGCGCAGTGAAATCCCTGTGGGAGCGGGCTTGACCCGCGATACCGTCGCCGCGGTGTTCAATCGACCCCGACAAACCCACCCGTCTGGTGATGCCACAACCGTGCGTAGAGCCCCTGGTGCGCCAGCAGTTCGGCATGGGTGCCCATCTCGGCAATCCGCCCCTGCTCCAGCACCACCAGCCGGTCCATCCGCGCGATGGTCGACAGGCGGTGAGCAATGGCGATCACCGTCTTGCCCTGCATCAGGGTCTCCAGGCTCTCCTGGATGGCTGCCTCCACTTCCGAATCCAGCGCCGAAGTAGCTTCGTCCATGATCAGGATCGGCGCATTCTTGAGCAGCACCCGTGCAATCGCGATGCGCTGGCGCTGGCCGCCGGACAGTTTCACGCCACGCTCGCCCACATGCGCATCGAAACCGGTGCGCCCCTGGGCATCGGACAGCTGAGGGATGAACTCATCGGCCCGCGCCCGGCGCACCGCCTCCCACAACTCCTCTTCTGTCGCATCCGGCCGGCCATACAGCAGGTTGTCGCGAATCGAGCGGTGCAGCAGCGAGGTGTCCTGGGTGATCATGCCGATCTGTGCGCGCAGGCTGGCCTGGCTCACCTGGGCAATGTCCTGGCCGTCGATCAGGATACGGCCACTTTCCAGGTCGTACAGGCGCAGCAGCAGGTTGACCAGGGTGGACTTGCCGGCGCCCGAGGGGCCGATCAGGCCAATCTTCTCGCCGGGGCGAATGTCCAGGGTCAGGTTGCTGATGATCCGGCTGCCCTGACCGTAATGAAAGTCGACGTTGTCGAAGCGCACCGCGCCGCGATCGACCTTCAGCGCCGGAGCATCTGGCGGATCGGTGACGGTGACCGGCTGGGCGATGGTCTTGAGGCCATCCTGCACCATGCCGATGTTCTCGAAGATGCCGTTGACCACCCACATGATCCAGCCCGACATGTTGACGATGCGGATCACCAGGCCGGTGGCCAGGGCGATGGCGCCCACGGTGATCAGCGACTGGCTCCACAGCCACAGCGCCAGGCCGGTGGTGGTGACGATCAGCAGCCCGTTGAGGCTGGTGATGACCACATCCATGCTGGTGATCACCCGCGAGGCCAGCTGGGTCTTTTCGGTCTGCTCGCGAATCGCTTCGCGGGCGTACTGGCGCTCGAAGTCGGTGTGGGCGAACAGCTTGAGGGTGGCGATGTTGGTGTAGCCATCGACAATGCGGCCCATCAGCTTGGAGCGCGCATCCGATGACACCACCGAGCGCTCCTTGACCCTGGGCACGAAATAGCACAGTGCGCCGATGTAGGCGAAGATCCAGACGGTCAGGGGCAGCATCAGGCGCCAGTCGGCCTCGGCGAACAGCACCAGCGAGCTGATCGCGTAGATCAGCACGTGCCACAGGGCGTCCACCGCCTGCACGGCCGAATCGCGCAGCGAGTTGCCGGTCTGCATGATGCGCTGGGCGATGCGCCCGGCAAAATCGCTCTGGAAGAAATTGAGGCTCTGCTTGAGCACATGGGTGTGGTTCTGCCAGCGGATCATGCTGGTCATGCCCGGGCTGATGGTCTGGTGCACCAGCAGGTCGTGCAGGCCGAAGAACAGCGGGCGCAGCAGCAGCGTGACCACCACCATCCAGATCAGCTCGCTGGCGTGATCGCTGAAGAAATCGGGGTTTGGCGCGCCCTGGGCCAGGTCGATGATGCGGCTCAGGTAACTGAACAGCGCCACTTCGATGAGCGAAGCCACCAGCCCCACCACCAGCAGTGCGGCAAAGCTGGGCCACACCTGGCGCAGGTAGTAGAAATAGAACGGCAGGACCTTGCCCGGCGGCGATGCGGTCGGTGCTTCGCGAAAGATGTCGATCAGCTTTTCGAAATAGCGATACAACCTCAAAACTCTAACTCCTGTCTGACTCGACCGGGCCGGTCGTGGTTCACGTCCCTGTGAACACGGGCTCAGTCAATGCGTTTGGCGGACTTGATCAGCACGGGATCGACCGGTACATCGGCCATGCCGTTCTTGCGCGTGGTCGGCGAGTTGACGATCTGGTCGACCACGTCCATACCCTTGACCACCTTGGCGAACACGGCGTAGCCGGCATCGCGGCCCGGATCGAGGAAGGCGTTGTCGGCCACGTTGATGAAGAACTGGCTGGTGGCCGAGTTCGGGTTGGATGTGCGGGCCATCGACAGGGTGCCGCGGGTGTTGTGCAGGCCGTTGCTGGCCTCGTTGCGGATCGGGTCCTTGGTCGACTTCTGTTGCATCTGCGCGGTGAAGCCGCCGCCCTGGACCATGAAGCCAGGGATCACGCGGTGGAAGATGGTGTTGGTGTAGAAGCCGCTGTCGACATACTCGAGGAAGTTCTTGGTCGAGATGGGCGCCTTGACCGGGTCCAGTTCCACTTCGATCTGGCCGAAGCTGGTGTCGAGCAGTACGTGCGGGGCTTTTTCGGCAGCCATCAGGCTGGTGGCGAAGACGACCGAGCAGGCGCCAAGCAGAAGTTTTTTCAGCATGAACTCAATGATCCTTGAGAAGTGGTTGAAGCCGTTGCCAGAAACTGCAGCAGGGTCTGGTTGAACAGCCGGGGTTGATCCAGCGGTGTAGCGTGCCGTGAATCTTCGATGACCGCCAGTCGTGCTTGAGGAATAAGCGCGACGTAGCGCTGCTTGAGCTGTATCGGGGTGTAATCGTGGTCGGCGCTGATGACCAGCGTAGGACAGCGGATCTGGCCCAGGCGTTCCTGTACCCCCCAGCCGACGATGGCATCGAAGCTGGCCAGGTACGCACGCTTGTCGTTGCGCGCCCAGCGCTCGGCCATCTTGCGTCGCAACTCGGCCTGCTCCGGCTTGGGAAACAGGCGTGCGGCCAGGCCTTTGCCGATGGTCTCCAGGCTCAGCAGGCGGGCCAGGCTCCAGCGCTTGAACCATTGCCAGTAATCGTCGCGGCTGCGCAGCTTGACCTCGGGTGCGCTGTTGACGATGCACAGGCTGCGCAACCGGTGGGGATGGTCGACGGCAAACTGGAAGCCGATCATGCCGCCCATCGACAGGCCAGCCAGGTGCACCGGGCCGGTGTTCAGGTGCTCCAGCAGGGCCAGCAGGTCGGCGCTGAAGCCGGCGATGCTGTAGCGCTCGCGAGGCTTGTCGGAGCGCCCGTGGCCGCGCACATCGAGCAGGATCACGCGGTAATGACGGGCCAGCTCCGGTACCTGGTATTCCCAGTCCTGGCAGCTCGAGCCCAGGCCGTGCAGCAGTACCAGGGGCTCGCCCTGGCCATATTCCTCGTAATGCAGGGTGCAACCTTCATGTTCGAAATAGGCCATGGGCGTTACCTGTCAGGCTTGGGCGGGGGCGGCGAAGGGCACGTCCAGCGGCGCAGTGTCGAAGTTGCGCAGCAACTCGATGAGGATCTGCGTGGCCGGGCCCAGGGGTTTGTCCTTGTTCGAGTAAAGGTAGAACAGCGGGTGACGGCTGCCACCCTGGTCCAGCGGCAGTGGCTTGAGCACGCCTTCGCGCAGTTCGCGCTCGATCAGGTGGCGTGGCAGCCAGGCAAAGCCCAGGCCGCTGCTGACGAAGGTGGCGGCGGTGGCCAGGCTGCCGACCGTCCAGCGCTGTTCGGCGCCCAGCCAGCCCACATCCCGCGGTTGTGCCCGGCCAGAGTCGCGGATCACCACCTGCAACTGGCTCTCCAGGTCCTGGAAACTGAGCTCGCGGCCCAGGCGGTGCAGGCTGTGCTCGGGGTGTGCAACGGCCACGAACTCCACCGCGCTCAATTCGGTGCCCAGGTAGCCGGGGATGCTGAAGCCGCTGATGGCAAGGTCCGCCACCCCTTCGTGCAGCACTTCCTCGACCCCTGACAGCACCTCCTCGCGCAGGCGCACCCGGCAGCCGCGACTTTGCGGCATGAACGCACTCAGGGCACGTACCAGTCGGGCATTGGGGTAGGCGGCATCGACCACCAGGCGCACCTCGGCTTCCCAACCCTGCTCCATGTGATGGG
Source organism: Pseudomonas palmensis (assembly GCF_049942755.1). Taxonomy (NCBI): domain Bacteria; kingdom Pseudomonadati; phylum Pseudomonadota; class Gammaproteobacteria; order Pseudomonadales; family Pseudomonadaceae; genus Pseudomonas; species Pseudomonas palmensis. The sequence continues at coordinate 613,467 of NZ_CP187958.1, read as the reverse complement.
CGAGGTCTTCGAGTTGGCTGGCCTGCTTGACCAACTGGCGCGAGCGGCGCAGCAGCACGCTGCCGGCATCGGTGAGCACCGCCTTGCGCCCGTCGATGCGCAGCAACGGCACGCCGAGCTGGTCCTGCATGCGGGCCACGGTATAGCTCACCGACGATTGGGAGCGGTGCAGGGCTTCGGCGGCCTGGGCAAAGCCGCCGTGGTCGACCACCGCCTGCAGAGTCCGCCACTGATCCAGGGTAACGCGCGGCGCTTTCATCTTCGGCTCCTGTTGTCCTAAGCTGGCGCACTTTCATGGAGAGCGCCGTTATGAAGAAAATCTGTGTTGCACTGCTGGCCCTGCTGCCGCTGACGGCCCTGGCCTACCCCATCGACGTGACCAAGAACACCGACGGGGTGAAGCTTGACTACACCACCTACGACACCGACCGTGACATCGGCTCGATCAGCCTGAACAACTACGGCGATGTGGCAGCGACGTGCAAGGTCACCTTCCGCAACGGCCCGGAGGCCCCCAGGGTACGGCGCATACAGGTACCGGCGAAAAAGAGCGTCGACGTGACGGCCAAATTCAACCGCGAAATCCTCAAGCTGCGCATCGCGCTGGACTGCAAACCGCAATAAAACAGGTTAACTGATAGATTTAACCCAGTTTTTACGCTTTTTTATCGATAGGTCAATCTCTAATCTTGCCTCCATCGACTTAGCGAACTTGCCGATGGAGGCAACCCATGTCCCGCGTACTGATCATCGAAAGCAGCGCCCGCCTGCAGGACTCCGTGTCTCGTCAGCTGACCCGTGATTTCATCAGCCAGTGGCAGGCGGCCAACCCGGCCGACCAGATCAGCGTGCGCGACCTGGCATTGAACCCGGTACCCCACCTGGACAGCCATCTGCTGGGTGGCTGGATGAAGCCCGAAGCCCAGCGCAGCGCCGAAGAAGTGCAGGCACTGGCACGTTCCAACGAACTGACCGACGAAGTGCTGGCCGCCGATGTACTGGTGCTGGCGGCGCCGATGTACAACTTCACCATCCCCAGTACGCTGAAGGCCTGGCTCGACCATGTGCTGCGTGCCGGCGTCACCTTCAAATACACCCCGACCGGCCCGCAGGGCTTGCTGACCGGCAAGCGCGCCTATGTGCTGACGGCCCGCGGCGGTATCCACGCCGGGGCCGGTAGCGACCATCAGGAGCCCTACCTGCGCCAGGTGATGGCCTTCATCGGCATTCACGAGGTGACGTTCATTCACGCCGAGGGCCTGAACATGGGCGGCGACTTCCACGAAAAAGGCCTGAACCAGGCCAAGGCGCTGCTGGCTGCGGTAGCTTGAGCCGTACCGATTTTCCCCCCGCCTGACACCTTTGCTCCTTTGGGTGTACCTGCCCGGTCAGACACTGGTTTGACCGGGCTTTTTTGTGGGTGGTTATAAAACTTGTCATTGCCAGGTTGATTGTTTATAGAGAACTGACAGTTTTGTCAGGTGCGCGCTTGAATGCCTAGCTGTTTATATACAGGTGACGGACAGACTTTCCGCAGTGAAAGTCTGTAACTTGCCTCGCGGATATAAGGATGCGTACCTATGCCTGCTAAAATTGAGTCCAAGCTATATGCCTGGGATGCCCCGACGATCGACTGTTCGATTCCACATCCCGATTACCCCCAAGACCCGTCAAGAAGGTATTTCCTGATAAGGGGGATCTTCAACTGCGGCAGCAATACGGATTTTTTGTCAGTCAGGACGCTCATATCAGCCGGTATGTACGCCGGTGACAGGGTCAGGGTAAGAATTGTTGAACCTTCCGGTATCATCTTCGATTTGCCCGTGCAGGTCATCAAAAACCCGCCGCAAGCGCTGTACTCTTCTTGTCCAAAAGCGCTGATGTACAGCAGTTCCGGTCAAACGGCACAGGTAAATTTCGCGCTGAGCAGGAATGGCGGAGCATGGGTGGTTTCGCAGAGTCGTTACTATACGGTGCAAGTCCAAAGTTTCGATCCATTGGACCGGCCAACACTTGAGCGCGGTTCTCGCGTGGCCACGGTTACATATCCCAAATGGCACCGTTCACACAAGGTTCGTCTAAGAGGTTTCACCATGACAGGGCATGAGGACCTGGGGTGGAAATCCATGGAGGGTGGTAAAGCCCAGTTTGAAATTCCACTGAGCTGGTTTCAGCAGAACAGAGGCCAGCCAGTGTGGCTCAATTATGCGCTTGAAGCGGTTACGGGCTCGGACTACCAATTTTCCAGGCTGCTTTATATCCCGAGCCTGGAGGTGCCCCCGGCATCTGAGGAGGCGCCTGAGGTCCCTGCGAAAGTGCCGGTGAAAAAACCTGCGAAGGCGTCAGAAGCACCTGCGAAAGTGCCTGGAAAACCTGCGAAACGCCCGCCAAGCAAGGCGTGACCCGCAAGCAAGGGTTCAAAGCCGGCGCGAGCGCAGGGAGGCACCATGTTGAACACGTTCACACTGTTGCTGTTGATCAGCCTGATGACAGCCTGCGCCAGCCGGGCGCCGGTGCAGCCTGCCAATGACGAGGTTGCGCAGGCAAGCTCGGTGCCGCCAGCGGTCCAGGCCGCTGCGTTGCAGTCCCGTGCAGGTACGGCGGCTGTTTCCGGAGCCACGGTTGCCCGCCACCTGCAGGAACGTTACCGCGACACCCGGCAGAACTGTAACGCCTCCAGCGCGCCGGCCTTTCTGTGCAGCGGCATCCTCATGCGCGCTACGCAGAACAGCCCGGCGTTTCATTCGTGGAACCCGAACCCCACCGCCTCGGGCGTGTCGTTCTCCTACCTGCGCGCCGACTCTGCGTTCAGTCGGTTGGCCTATGGGTACACTAACGGCTTCATCTTCGTGCCTATCTTGTACGCCAACAATCAATACAAGCCCCGTGTGTTGTGCTCGTTTCCTGTGGACGCCGATTCCAACAGGCGAGAATCGCAGGGGTGCGGGCAGAATGTCGGTTATCCCACGGTGAGTCGCGAGTGCAGGGCGCAGGGCATCGGTACAGCCGAACAATGGCTGGCGCATTACAACGCCAACCGGATCAATGCACGCCAGTGCGGCTTCAATGTTCGCGATGAACTCAACAAAGAAGGCGCCATCGCGTTCTATCAGAGCCTGCGTGCCAGAAACCTGCCCGGCGCCAACCTTGGCGGCATCCAGAACGAAGTGCGCATGGCCCTGTGGCCGCAGAACATCGGTCGGCAATTGCCGATGGAAGCCTTCTTCTATATTGGCGGGAGCGCGAGCGGAAGGGCGGGGGCGCAGGCGGATCAGCGGGACTTCTTCAGCCAGACGGGCATCCTGGTGCCGATCATCGCGGTGACCTTGCCCTCTGGCGCCACCCCCGCACGCTTCCAGTTCATCACGGCCGATCAGACCCGTTGAGCCTGCTGGCACCTTGAGTGCAGGCCTTTCAAAAGCGGTTGCCGGCCCGTTGGTCAACCGCTAAGGTCGCCGCCTGCATATCAGGGGGCATACATGGGGTACTTATTGATCGTCGCGCTGATCCAGGCGTTTTCCTTCAGCCTGATCGGCGAATACCTGGCCGGGCATGTCGACAGCTACTTCGCGGTGCTGGCGCGGGTACTGCTGGCCGGCCTGGTGTTTTTGCCGTTGACCCGCTGGCGCAAGGTCGAGCCGCGCTTCATGCGGGCCATGCTGCTGATCGGCGCGTTGCAGTTCGGCATCACCTATGTGTGCCTGTATTTGAGCTTTCGTGTGCTGAGCGTGCCCGAAGTGCTGCTGTTCACCATTCTTACACCCTTGCACGTGACCCTGATCGAGGATGCCCTGAACCGGCGCTTCAACCCGTGGGCACTGGTGGCCGCACTGGTGGCGGTGGGGGGCGCAGCGGTGATTCGCTTCGACCGCATCAGCCCGGACTTCTTCATGGGCTTTGTGCTGCTGCAACTGGCCAACTTCACCTATGCCGCCGGTCAGGTGCTGTACAAGCACCTGGTTGCCCGTTACCCCAGTGACCTGCCGCACTACCGACGCTTCGGCTACTTCTACCTGGGCGCCCTGCTGGTGGTGCTGCCGGCCTTCCTGCTGTTCGGCAACGCGCAACATCTGCCCAGCACCGACGTGCAGTGGCTGGTGCTGCTGTTTCTGGGATTGTGCCCGACGGCGCTGGGGCTGTACTGGTGGAACAAGGGCGCCTGCCTGGTTTCAGGCGGCACCCTGGCGGTGATGAACAACCTGCATGTGCCGGTCGGGCTGATGCTCAACCTGCTGATCTGGAACCAGCACGAGCCGCTGGGCCGGCTGTTCATCGGTGGTGCGGTGATACTGGCCTCGCTATGGCTCAGCCGACTCGGTGCTCAACGCCCGTTGCTCGCGAACGGCACCGGCCGGTAGCAGCCCGGCGCGCAGGTCGCTGCCGCTGGGTTGCTGGTACAGGCCCAGACCGAACTCGGGCATCACGGCCAGCAGGTAGTCGAAGATATCGCCCTGGATACGTTCATAATCGGCCCAGGCGGTGGTACGGGTGAAGCAGTAGATTTCCAGGGGCACGCCCTGGGCGGTGGTCTGCATCTGACGCACCATGCAGGTCATGTTCGGCTGGATGTCCGGGTGGCTTTTCAGGTACGCCAGGGCATAGGCGCGGAAGGTGCCGATGTTGGTCATGCGCCGGCGGTTGGCCGACAGCGCTGCCACAGGGCCCTGGGCTTCGTTCCAGGCCTGCAGTTCGCTACGCTTGCGGGTCATGTAGTCGGTGAGCAGGCGCACCTTGCCCAGGCGTTGCTCCTCTTCATCGGTCAGAAAGCGCACGCCGCCAGCATCGATGAACAGGCTGCGTTTGATGCGCCGACCGCCGGCCTGCTGCATGCCACGCCAGTTCTTGAACGATTCGGACATCAAGCGCCAGGTGGGGATCGAGACAATGGTCTTGTCGAAGTTCTGCACCTTGACCGTGTGCAGGGTGATGTCCACCACGTCGCCGTCGGCGCCCACCTGGGGCATCTCGATCCAGTCGCCGACGCGCAGCATGTCGTTGCTGGTCAGTTGCACGCTGGCCACGAACGACAGCAGGGTGTCCTTGTACACCAGCAGGATCACCGCCGACATCGCACCCAGGCCCGACAGCAGCAACAACGGCGAGCGGTCGATCAGGGTGGCGACGATGATGATCGCGCCGAACACGAACAGCACCATCTTGGCCAGTTGCACATAGCCCTTGATCGAACGGGTACGCGCATGTTCGGTGCGGGCATAGATATCGAGCAGGGCATCGAGCAGTGCACTGATGGCCAGCACCAGGAACAGGATGGTGAACGCCAGCGCCACGTTGCCCAGAAAATGCTGGCTGGTGGCGCTGAGCTCCGGCACCAGCTTGAGGCCGAACTGCACCACCAGCGAGGGCACCATCTGCGCCAGGCGCTGGAATACCTTGTTGTGCAGAAGGTCGTTGAGCCAGTGCAGGGCCGGCTGGCGGCTCAGCAGCCGGACGGCGTGCAGGATCATGAAGCGTGCCACACGCCCCAGTACCAGGGCGGCCAGCAGCAGTACCGCCAGGCCCAGGCCGGCGTGCAGCAGCGGGTGCTGATCGAGGGTGCCCCACAGATCCAGGGCGTTTTGCCAGAACAATTGAATATCCATGCCTTAGTAAAGGTGTCCGCAAAAAGAGTGGAAGTGCAATTAGAACGCGGAAAGTCGTGACAATGCCAAAAGAAATTCGGCGTGAGCGCCGGAAAACGTTACCCTATATGGCTGAATTTCTGCACTTGCCCGAGGTACACCCGTGTTTTCCCAATTCGCCCTGCACGAACGCCTGCTCAAAGCCGTGGCCGCACTGAACTTTGTCGAGCCCACGCCTGTGCAGGCGGCGGCCATCCCCCTGGCGCTGCAAGGGCGTGACCTGCGGGTGACGGCGAAAACCGGTAGCGGCAAGACCGCCGCCTTCATGCTGCCCGTGCTCAACCGCCTGGTGGACCTGAAGCAGAGCCGTGTCGAGATCCGTGCCCTGGTGCTGCTGCCGACCCGCGAGCTGGCCCAGCAGACCCTCAAGGAAATCGAGCGTTTCGCCCAGTTCACCTACATCAAGGCCGGCATGATCACCGGTGGTGAAGACTTCAAGGAACAGGCCGCCATGCTGCGCAAGGTGCCGGACATCCTGGTCGGCACCCCGGGGCGCATGCTCGAACACCTCAATGCCGGCAACCTGCACCTTGAACATGTGCAGGCGGTGGTGCTTGACGAAGCCGACCGCATGCTCGACATGGGCTTTTCCGAAGACGTCGAGCGTCTGTGCAACGAGTGCGCGAACCGCGAGCAGACCCTGCTGTTCTCGGCTACCACTGGCGGTGCCGGCCTGCGCGACATGATCGGCAAGGTACTCAAAGACCCCGAGCACCTGATGCTCAACACCGTCAGCCAGCTCAACGACGGCACCCGCCAGCAGATCATCACCGCCGACCACAACCAGCACAAAGAACAGATCGTGCAGTGGCTGCTGGCCAACGAGACCTACCAGAAGGCAATCATCTTCACCAATACCCGGGTGATGGCCGACCGTATCTACGGTCACCTGGTTGCCAAGGACATCAAGGCATTCGTGCTGCACGGCGACAAGGACCAGAAGGACCGCAAGCTGGCCATCGAGCGCCTCAAGCAGGGCGGCGCCAAGGTGCTGGTGGCGACCGACGTCGCGGCCCGTGGCCTGGACGTGGACGGCCTGGACCTGGTGATCAACTTCGACATGCCGCGCAGCGGCGACGAATATGTCCACCGTATCGGTCGTACCGGGCGCGCCGGCAACGAAGGTCTGGCAGTGTCGCTGATCTGCCATGGTGACTGGAACCTGATGTCGAGCATCGAGCGCTACCTCAAGCAGAGCTTCGAGCGCCGCACCATCAAGGAAGTCAAAGGCACCTATACCGGGCCGAAGAAGGTCAAGGCGTCGGGCAAGGCCGCCGGGGTCAAGAAGAAAAAGACCGACAAGAAGACCGACAAGAAGGTGGTGGCCAAACGCAAGCCGACCGCCAAGCCCAAGCCCAATGCTCCCTCCCTGGTGAGCCAGGACGGCATGGCACCGCTGAAGAAGCGCAAGCCGGCCCCGGCTGCCGAGTAAGGTTGCAGGGCCTATTCGCCGGCAAGGCCGGCTCCTACAGGAGCTGTCTTGCCAGCGAACGCGTCATCCTCGATTCAGACTTTCTTCTCTGCCGCCTTCAGTTCCTGCATGCGCTTGTCGATCAGCTGGCATTTGTCCGGCAGGTCCTTGCTCTCGGTTCCCAGCTTCATCCCCTGCAATTCTTCATTGATCTCCTTGGCCTTCTGCGGGTTCTGCTCCGTCAGTTTGCTGACCTCCTTGGCCAGCTCCTCGCGTTTCTGCGTGGCCTCTTCCAGCGTGCAGGCCCAGGTGGGCACGGCAAATAGAAGGGCAGCGGCAGCGGTGATGCTCATCAGCGTTTTCATGGTCGGACCTCGTGTTCCATTACGGGCGAAGGTGTTCGGTGGAGGGCTGTGCCGGCCGGAAAGTTCAGTCGAACCGCTGCCGCGCGCGCCTGTCACACCCTTACATCCCCTTGCTGGAGGTTGGACCGATGAGCACTACCTATGACTGGGACCTGATGGAGCGCCTGCTGCACGAAGTGCAGAACGGCGCCGGCCACAGCTTTACCCCGCGCCCGTATGCCGAGCAGCATGCTGCCGGCCTGGCTGCCAAAGGCGATGCAGTGCCGGAGCTTGATCATCTGAAGACCAAGGCCTGCGAATACGAGAAGCTGCTGTTCGAGCGCGGCTTTATCGAGACGCGCCCTGAAGAGGAAGGGGGCAATGGCGAGAACTTCGTCCTTACCCAACGAGGCTCGCGCCTGCTCAGCCTTATCGACAGCGCAATCCCGGGCAATGATCATCCGCGCCAGGTGTTGAACGAGCAGGCTGATGCACTGGATGAGGCGACCTTCGACGAAGTGGCGTCAAAGGCACAAATCGCCTGATCGGGCTGGTAATCGCTGGCAGCAGGCCCTGATAATCGGCGCTGGATCCACTATTGCCGAGAGCCTGCCATGCCGTGCCGCGATAATGGGGGTCGCCCTTGAGCGCCCTTCGTAAGAATACCGACACCTTCGCTCTGCAGGTCATGCTGGGCCTGTGCCTGATCTGGGGCATCCAGCAGGTCATGATCAAGTGGGCCGCGCCGGACATCGCACCGGTGATGCAGGCCGCCGCGCGCTCGGGCATCTCGGCACTGATGGTCGCGTTGTTGATGTGCTGGCGGGGTGGCTGGGAACAGCTGGGCACCACCTGGAAGGGCGGTCTGCTGGCCGGTTCGCTGTTCGGCCTGGAGTTTCTGCTGATCGCCGAAGGGCTGCAACTGACGTCCGCGGCGCACATGTCGGTGTTCCTCTACACCGCGCCGGTGTTCACTGCGTTGGGGCTGCACTTCATGCTGCCCAGCGAGCGCCTGCGCCCGCTGCAGTGGCTCGGCATCCTGCTGGCGTTCGCCGGTATTGCCGTGGCCTTTGCCGGCGGACTGTCGCTGGACAACCTCGATGGGCGCATGCTGCTGGGCGATGCGATGGGCGTGATGGCCGGCATGGCCTGGGGCGCGACCACCGTCGTGGTGCGGGCTTCGCGCCTGTCGGAGGCACCGGCTACCCTGACCCTGTTCTACCAGCTGATGGTCGGCTTCGTCGGCCTGCTGCTGATCGCGGTGCTGACCGGGCAGGTCGGCCATGTGACGCTGACCGCCACATCGATCAGCAGCGTGCTGTTCCAGGCGGTGGTGGTGTCGTTCTTCAGCTACCTGACCTGGTTCTGGCTGCTGCGTCGCTACCTGGCGTCCAACCTGGCGGTGTTCTCGTTCATCACCCCGTTGTTCGGGGTGACGTTCGGCGTGTTGCTGCTGGGCGAGCCGTTGAGCCTGAACTTCATCCTGGGCGCCGTCTGCGTGTTGCTGGGCATTACCCTGGTCAGTGCCGAGCAGTGGGTACGCAGGCGTCTGCGGCGCCTGCTCGGCCAGTAGCCGGGCGCAACAGCAGGGCCCCGGCGATGATCAGGCCGCTGGCGGCCACTACCAGCGCCGGTTGCAGGCTGGCGCTGAACTGATTGCTCAACGCCGCCAGCAGCGGGCCGCTGAGTTGGCCGAGGGCGAAGCAGGTGGTCAGCAGGCCGGCATTGCGGTGGGTGGCGTGGGGGGCCAGTTCGCGCGAGCGCTGCATCACCAACTGCATGCAGGCCAGAAACGGCGTGCCGCACAGCAGTACACCCAGCGCCAGGCCGGCGCCGCTGCCCAGCAGGCAGGCCAGTACCCCGGCGGCCTGCAGCCACAACGTTGCCATCAGCCAGCGCGCCGTGCTGCCGTGGTGCGGGCGGCGCAGGCTGACCAGCACCACACCCATGGCGGCAGCCAGGCCGAAGGCCGGCCAGAACAGGTCGGCCAGCCACTGGCCGTGAAAACGTGCGCTGGCCATCTGCGACATGAAAGTGGCCGGAATGATGTATCCCACCCCGTACAGTGCATAGATCAGCCCCAGCCGTCCGATGCCGGGTGTCGCACCCTGCGCGGTGGCCTTGTGCGCGGGCACTGGTTGCGGGTGTGGCAGCGCGGGCTGGATCACCAGCAGCATCAGCAGCGCCACGGTGGCGTAGATCAGCCACAGCGGTGCCGAACCCAGCCCCTGCAGATTGGCGCCCAGTGCCAGCATCCCCGTGAGCAGGATACCCATGCCAGGGCCGGCGAACACCAATGCGCCAAGACGCGGTTGCCGGCTTTGAGCGGCCAGGTGCTGAGTCATGCCGGTGAGCGTCACCACCACCCACGCACTGGCGATGCCGATGCCCAGGCGCAGCGCCATATGCGGCCAGAACCCGTGGGCCCAGAACGAGGCCAGGGTCAGCAGCACACACAGCCACAACCCGGCCAGCAGGCGCCTGCGCACCTGGGCGGGGCGGTGCGCGAACATCGCGTCGAGGGCGCCGAGCAGGTAGCCCAGGTAATTGGCGGCGGCTACCAGCCCGGCGGCGGTCAGGCTGATCTGGCCTTCGCTGATCAGGTGCGGCAGTTGCGGGGTGAGGGCGAATCGGCCGATGCCCATGGCCATCATCAGGGCAACGAAGCTGGCCAGCAGGCGCATTGTCGAGGACATGGTCGGGTTCCTGTGCGATGAGCGTTGACCGTCAGGCTACTGCGGGTTGACTTTCATAAAAATTGAATAATGATGAGGAACTTGTTCTGCTTTGGAGAATTACCGTGGAGCTGAGTCAACTGCGCATCTTTCAGGCGGTCGCCGAAGAGGGGTCGATCACCCGCGCGGCCGAGCGCCTGCACCGCGTGCCCTCCAACCTGTCCACGCGCCTGCGCCAGCTGGAAGAGCAACTGGGTGTGGAGCTGTTTCGGCGCGAGCGCCAGCGCCTGCAGCTGTCGCCGGCTGGCAAGGTGCTGCTGGACTACAGCGCACGCATGCTGACGTTGCATGACGAAGCCTTTGCGGCGGTTCAGGGGGGCGAGCCGGCGGGGAATTTCGTGCTGGGCAGCATGTACAGTTCAGCGGCCATTCATCTGCCTGAGCTGCTGGCGCGCTATCACCGAGCTTACCCGGCGGTGAACCTGCAGGTGCAGACCGCCCCCAGCGGCGAATTGCTCGAAGGGCTGCTCAGCGGGCGTCTCGACGCGGCGCTGGTGGATGGACCGCTGGCCCTGGCCGGGCTCGACGGGGTGCCCTTGTGCGAGGAGACCCTGGTGCTGCTCACCGAGGCCGACCACCCGCCGGTGCACAGTGCCCGGGACGTGGCTGGGCGTGCGGTGTTCACGTTTCGCCAGGGATGCTCGTACCGCATGCGGCTGGAGGCCTGGTACGCCCATGATCGTGCGGCGATGGGGCGGGTGATGGAAATCGAATCGTATCCCAGCATGCTTGCCTGCGTGATCGCCGGGGCGGGTGTGGCGTTGATGGCGACCTCGATGCTTGAAAGCCTGCCGGGCCGTGAACGGGTCACGGTGCACCCGTTGCAGTCGCCGTTCGACCAGACCACCACCTGGCTGATGTGGCGCAAGGGCATGTGCGGGGCCAACCTGAGTGCCTGGATAGCGGTGCAGGAAGCGGTGAAGGGGCAGGTGAGCGATGATGCCGAGGTGGCCCTGCGTGCCTGACTGAAATCAATAGAGAAGTTTTTACCCGGGCGTGATGCTGCACATGGGGCTATGATGAGTTTGTAGCGCCGCCGCCGTACTTCGCGCGCAGATGACCCGTGAGGGGGAGTTATGAGAAACGATCTGTTCAACTGGCTCCACGACCTGGCTGTGGCACTGGGGCTTGTCCCGCCACCCATGCAGCCTGTACCGATCCCTACCGATGAGGAGCAACGCAAACGCCAACCTCGGCGCTAGCGTGCTGCTGAAACCGACGCATTGCGCAATGCGTCGGTATTCTTTTGCGATTTTTCAGTCGTCCCCATTCCCACGAAATCTCTGAAAGGCTTTGGCTTTGGCTTTGGCTTTGGCTTTGGCTTTTGATCTTGATCTTGATCTTGATCTTGATCTTCCCGTCCCCAGGAGGCCGAATGGAACCTGCGCGTAGTGGGGTGGAGGGCCATGGATGGCCTGTAAAGCGCCGACGGGCAGGGATGCCCGTTCGGCGTGGCCCCACGGAGCGTGGGTGGAATGAGGGGACCCGTAGCGAAGCGTAGGGCCGGATGATGGACGGGAGCGGTTTTGCTTACTTTTTCCAAGAAAAAAGTAAGCCGCTGTAAGAGCGGAAGGGGCCCTTGCTGGCTGCATCCATGCTGGATAGGCCTGCGCTTGCCGATGTTACAGAGCCTATTGCTGACGCAGGCGTGTTGCTGCCTTCGCGGGGCAAGGCCCGCTCCTACAGGTCGTCCATGACCCTCCGCCCCGCTACCCGGGCGGGGCGTCCTATGCCAGATTCACCGCGCCCATCGGCCGACGCGACATCAAACTCACCACCACAAAACTCACCAACCCGATCGCCAGGCTGTAGTAGATCGGCGTATTGGCATCCATCCCATCCTTGAACATGAACACCAGCGCCGTCACGAACCCCAGCCCCATGCTGGTGATTGCCCCGGACGTGGTTGCACGCTTCCAGTAGATTGCCCCGATCAACGGCACCAGCATGCCGCCCACCAGCAGGTTGTACGCCAGGGTCAATGCACTGATCACATCCACTACCACCAGCGCGATCCCCAGCACCGCAATACCCGTAAGCAAGGTAAACAACCGGTTGATGCCAAGGCTCGACTGCTTGCCGCCACGCAGCTTGGGCAGCAGGTCTTCGGTCAGCACCGTGGAGGCAGCCAGCAAGCCGGCACTGGCGGTGGACATCATCGCCGCCAGGGCCGCGGCAATCACCAGCCCACGGATGCCGTCGGGCAACGCTGACTTCACGATCGCCGCAAACGCATTGTTGGCATTGCCCAGGTCAGGCAGCAGCACATGCGCACACATGCCGATCAGGGCACACACCAGGCCGTAGATCACGCAGTACACACCGGCCGTGGTACCGGCCCGCTGGGCGACTTTTTCGTCACGGGCAGTGAACACGCGCTGCCAGATGTCCTGGCCGATCAGGATGCCGAAGAAGTAGATCAGGAAGTAGGTGATGATGGTGTCCCAACCAATGGTGGTCAGGTTGAAGCTGGCAGCCGGCAGCTTGGCCACCAGTTCGTCCCAGCCGCCCACCCGGTACAGGCAGATCGGCAGCAGGATGAACATCAGGCCCACGGTCTTGATCACGAACTGCACAATGTCGGTCAGGGTCAGCGACCACATGCCGCCAATGGTCGAGTAGACCACTACCACGCCACCACCGAGCAGGATGGCGCCCCAGAACGGCAGGTCGAACAGCACCTGCAGCACGGTGCCGATGGCCAGGGTAGAGGTCACGGCGATCATCAGGGCGTAGGCCAGCATGATCACGGCGCTGGCCTGGCGGGCCATGGGGTTGTAGCGCTTTTCCAGCACCTGGGTCACGGTGAAGATGCGCAGGCGCAGCAGCGGCTTGGCCAGGAACAGGTTCAGGGCAATGATGCCCAGGCCCAGCGCGGCGCACAGCCAGAAGCCGGAAATGCCGTGCACATAGCCCAGCTTCACGGTGCCGACGGTAGAGGCGCCGCCCAGCACGGTGGCGGCCATGGTGCCCATATACAGGCTTGGGCCCAGATTGCGCCCGGCCACCAGGTAGTCTTCGTGGGTCTTCGCGCGGCGCATGCCGAACCAGCCCAGTACCAGCATGCCGGCGGCGTATATCAGTACAACGAATATGTCCAAGGCCATGGGGTGTCTCCGATTATCTTTATTATGGTGAGATCGATCGCCGGTGGCGTGCGCCAGGCGTCATTCATCCGCAAGCGGGCCGCGTGTACGGCCCGCCGAAAGGCTCCATCCGGGGGTGAAACTCCAGGCCGATGGCCGTTAGCGATGCGCTACGCCAGGCAGAACACACAGCATTTCGTACAACAGGTTGGCGCCGAGCAACGAGGTGTTGCCGGTGGTGTCGTAGGGCGGCGAGACCTCCACCAGATCGCAACCGATCAGGTCCAGCCCCTGGCAGCCACGGATGATCTCCATCGCCTGGATGGTGGTCAGGCCACCGATTTCCGGGGTGCCGGTGCCCGGTGCCCAGGCCGGATCGATGCCGTCGATGTCGAAGCTCAGGTAAACCGGACCACCACCGACCTTTTCACGCACTTCGGCCATCAGTGGCTCCAGCGACTTGTGCCAGCACTCCTCGGCCTGCACCACGCGAAAGCCCTGCTTGCGGCTCCAGTTGAAGTCTTCGGCGGTGTAGCCCTGGGCGCGCAGGCCGATCTGCACCACGCGGTCGCAGTCCAGCAGGCCTTCTTCGACGGCGCGACGGAAGGTGGTGCCGTGGGCGATCTTCTCGCCGAACATGTGATCGTTGACATCGGCATGGGCATCGATGTGCACCAGCCCGACCTTGCCGTGCTTCTTGTGGATCGCGCGCAGGATCGGCAGGGTGATGGTGTGGTCGCCGCCCAGGGTCATGGGGATCACGTCGTGCTCGAGGATCTCGTCGTAGGCCTCTTCGATGATGCGCACCGCGTCGAGGAGGTTGAAGGTGTTGATTGCCACGTCGCCGATGTCGGCGACCGACAGCGAGTCGAACGGGGCGGCGCCGGTGGCCATGTTGTACGGGCGGATCATCACGGATTCGGCACGGATCTGGCGCGGGCCGAAGCGGGTGCCGGAACGCAGCGAGGTGCCGATGTCCAGCGGGATGCCGATGAAGGCAGCGTCCAGGCCGGCGGCGCTGGGCAGGTGGGGAAGACGCAGCATGGTGGCGATGCCGCCGAAACGCGGCATTTCGTTGCCGCCCAGTGGTTGGTGAAGAATCTTGTCCACGGTCGGGCCTCACGGTTTGGATTGTTCTAGTTGTTGGAACCTGTCCGGCCACCCTGCGAACAGGTGCAGCAATGCGCGAGGACAGGTGCATTGGCGCAGAGTCTGCAAAAGGTAGTGCGCCAAGAGAATCGCTACAGGCAAATACTTACTTCAGGTTTTCATGAACTAATGGCGATCAGCGGGTAGACTGGCGCGTATTCGTTGCCCTGTTGGAGCCCTTGCCATGGCCTCGGCCCTGCCTGATCTGAAATTGCTGCGCATCTTCGTCAGCGTGGTACGCCACCAGGGCTTCGCCAATGCCCAGCGCGAGCTGAACCTGTCCACGTCCGCCATCAGTACCTACATGAGCCAGCTGGAGTCGGCGCTGGGTATCGTGCTGTGCCACCGTGGGCGCGGCGGCTTCAGCCTCACCAGCAAGGGCGAACTGTTCCATCAGGAGACCCTGCGCCTGCTGGCCGAAATGGACGGTTTCGAGCAGTACGCGGCGGCGCTCAAGGGCGAGCTGCGCGGCACCCTGAACCTGGGGGTGATCGACTCCACGGTCGGCGATCGCGCATTGCCGCTGGCCGACGCCATCGGTGCCTATAGCCTCGAACACCCGGCCGTGCACCTGCACCTGTCGGTGTCCAGCCCCTACGAACTGCAACTGGGGGTGCAGGACAACCGCCTGGACCTGGCCATCGGCGCTTTCTCCACGCGCATGAGCGGGCTGGTGTATCAGCCGTTGTACCGCGAGCAGCATTGGCTGTACTGCAGCAACCGGCATTCGCTGTTCACCGAGCGGCGCATTCCCGAACAGGTGATCACCCAGCAGCGCATGGTCGGTCGAGGCTACTGGAGCCAGGCCGAACTGGCCCGCCACGGCTTCAAGCACAGCGCCGCCACGGTCGAGAGCATGGAGGCACAGCTGATCCTGGTACTGTCGGGGGCTTACATCGGCTACCTGCCTGAACACTATGCCCAGGCCTGGGTGGACAAGGGCGACCTGCGGGTGCTGTCGCCGGCGACCTTCGGCTATCAGGCGCCGTTCTCGCTGATCATTCGCCGGGGCCGCAGCCGCGAACCCTTGATCCAGACCTTTCGCGACCGCCTCAAGGCGCAGCTCACGCCGGCCTGATCGGATGCGCATGAAAATCTTTTGCGCAAATAGAAGAAAAATCCTTCAGACAAGCCCTACAAGCCCGTAAATGCTCTGCTAAACCTGTTCTTGCTTGTTGAAAATTCCCAACATCTTCCAAGCAGGGATCGCCGAGATGCGTACGAATCTGCCCGTCACTGAGCATGAAAGAACCTTCCCGAGCGATCAGCGCCTGATATCCACCACCGACCTCAACAGTCGCATCACCTACTGCAACGACGCCTTCGTCAGTATCAGCGGTTTTACTTACGACGAACTGGTGGGCCAGCCCCATAACCTTGTACGCCACCCGGACATGCCGCCCGCGGTGTTCGGGCACATGTGGGACACCCTCAAGCAAGGCAAGCCCTGGATGGGGGTGGTCAAGAACCGCGCGAAGAACGGCGATTTCTACTGGGTCAGTGCCTACGTGACGGCCATCTACGAGGATGGCCGTATCAGTGGCTACGAGTCGGTGCGCTCGGTGCCCACCCCGGACCAGATCCGTCGAGCCACGGCGTTGTATGCACGCTTGCGCCAGGGCCGGGGCGCCATGTCCTGGGCCGCGCGTGCAGCGGTGCAACTGGAGCTGGGCTGGCCGCTGGTAGGGGCGGCGCTGCTGTCGGCCGCCGGCTACCTGTGGCTGCCCCAGTACGCGGCGCTGGGCGTGCTGATGGCCAGCCTGCTCAGTGCCTGGTACCTGATCGAGGCCCATCACGACCGGATGATCCGGCGTACCCTGGCCGAGCACCCCAGGGCCTTCACCAGCCCGCTGGTAGCGCTGACCTACAGTGACAACCGGGGCCTGCAGGGGCAGTTGGACCTGGCGATCATCAGCGAGGAAGCGCGCCTGCAGACCGCGCTCACGCGGCTGGTGGACGCCGGCGTCGGGGTCAAGGCACGGGCCACGCAATCGAGCGACCTGTCCGGGGCCCAGGCGCAGATGCTCGACCGCCAGCGCTGCGAGACCGACCAGTCGGCGGCCGCCATTGCGCAGATGGCGGCAACCATCCAGCAGGTCACCCACAACGTGCAGGACACCGCCACGGCGGCGTCCGATGCCGACCAGTTGGCCCGCCAGGGCAGCGACCTGGCACAACGAAGCCTGCAGGCAATGGGCAGCATGGCCGATGCGGTGACCGAGATCGGCCAGGCGGTGAACGAACTGGCCGGGCAAACCCAGTCCATCGGCAGCGTGGTGGATGTGATCACCTCGATCGCCGAGCAGACCAACCTGCTGGCGCTCAATGCCGCCATCGAGGCGGCGCGGGCCGGCGAGCAGGGCCGCGGTTTTGCGGTGGTGGCCGACGAGGTGCGGTCGCTGGCGCAGCGCACGCGGGTCTCGACCGAGGAAATCCACCAGATCATCGCCAGCCTGCGTGCCGGGGCCGAGCGGGCGGTGAGCAGTGCCAGCCGCGGCGAGCAGATCTCGCGTGACAGCGTGCACAGTGTCGAGGCCGTGCAGACCGCGCTGGTGGGCATCAGCCAGGCGGTCAGCCGCATCACCGGCATGAGCCAGCAGATGGCCACGGCGTCGGAACAGCAGAGCCATGTGGCCGAAGACATCAACCAGCAGATCACGCGCATCGCCCAGCTGTGCGACCACAGCGCCGGGCAGGCCAAGCAGGGCGCCGAGATCAGCCAGGACCTGCAGCGCATGGCCGACTACCTGTACAGCCTGGCCGAACGCTTCAATCGCTGAATCCGCGCGTTTGACCCAGGGCGGTGAGGTATTTCGCGGGCCTGCTGTGGCACACTTCGCGCCCCAGGAGAACCCGATGTCCAGAATTCACTGCGAGCGCTGCTTGCGCCCACAAACCCATTGCCTTTGCGCGTTGATCCCCCGCCTGGACAGCCGCACCCGTGTACTGCTGCTGCAGCATCCCAGCGAAGTGAACCATGCCTTGAACACCGCCAGGCTGGCGGCGCTGGGCCTGTGCAATGCCGAGTTGCGGGTGGGCGAGGTGTTCGAGGATCTCGAGCAGTGGCTGACGCAGCCGGGGTATCGCACCGGCCTGTTGTTCCCGGGTGAGGGCGCGCAGGCGCTGCAGGCTTATGCTGGCGATGAGCGACCGTGGTTGCTGGTGGTGCCCGACGGCACCTGGCGCAAGGCGCGCAAGTTGCTGCATGTGAACCCTTTGCTGGCAACGTTGCCACGGGTCACGCTGGGGGCGTTGCAGCCGTCGCGCTATCGGTTGCGCAAGGCACCCGGGGAGGGCGCCTTGTCGACCATCGAGGCAGTGGCGCAGGCATTGAACGTGCTGGAGGCGCCGGCGCTGTTCGATGCGCTGCTGCGGCCGTTCGATGCCCTGATCGAGGGGCAGATTGCGGCGATGGGGCAACAGACCTACGAGCGCAACCACCTGCGTTGATGGGCGCTAGCGCTCGCGCAACGCCTCGGTGCGTGCCTTGAGCACCGGCTTGAGCAGGTAATCCAGCACGCTCTTGTGCCCGGTGATGATGTCCACCGTGGCGGTCATGCCCGGGATGATCAGCAACGGTTTGTTGTCCCCCCCCAGGTGGTTCTTGTCGGTGCGCACCTGGATCAGGTAGAACGCGTTGCCCTTGTCGTCCGTCACCGTGTCGGCGCCGATCAGTTCCAGCTTGGCCTTCAGGCCACCATAGATCGTGTAGTCGTACGCACTGAACTTGACCATCGCGGTCTGCCCGGGGTGCAGAAAGGCCACGTCCTGTGGGCGCACCTTGGCCTCGATCAGCAGGTTGTCTTCCAGCGGCACGATCTCCAGCAGGTCGCTGCCCGGCTGCACCACACCGCCAATGGTGTTGACCTTGAGCAGCTTGATGATGCCGTGCACCGGCGACACCACGGTGGTGCGGGTGACGCGGTCGTCGATGGCGATGCTGGTGGCGGTGATCTTCGAAAGCTCGGTGCGCTTGTCGTTGAGTTCCTTGGCCGCCTCCGAGCGAAAGCCTGCCTCGGATTCCTCGATCTTGCTGCGGATCTCCGCCGCCGCCGCTTCGGCCCGCGGAATCGCCAGGCTGGTGGCGTTCAGCGAGCCGCGAGCCTCCACCGCGCTGCGCTTGAGGCGCAGGATCTCCACCGGCGAAATCGCGCCGGTGCCCACCAGCGGCGTGGACATGTTCAGCTCTTGCTGCAGCAATGCCAGGCCCGAGCGGTACTGCTCCAGTTTGGAGCGAAACTCGGCCAGCTCCTGGGTTTTCTGCCGCAGTTGCTCGTTGAGCGTCTGTTTCTCGCTGGTGAGGCGGCGCTGGCGCGACTGGTACAGCGACAGTTCGTCCTCGGCCACCTGCGGGGCCTTGCTGCGTACCACCTCCGAAAGCTGGAAGGGGCGGCCCTCGGCCTCGGCGGACAGGCGCTCGACCTGCGCGGTCAGGGCATAGCGGTCGGCTTCGCTTTCGCCCTTGTTCGACAGAAAGCGCGTGTCGTCCAGGCGCAGCAGGGTGTCGCCCTTGTTTACCATCTGCCCCTCGCGCACGAAGATCTCGGTGACGATGCCGCCCTCCAGGTTCTGGATCACCTGCACCTTGCTCGACGGGATGGCCTTGCCTTCGCCCATGGTGACTTCATCGAGCACCGCGAATTTGGCCCACACCAGTGCCACCAGCAGCAAGCCTGCCGCAAGCCACACGGTGATACGCGACAGGCGGGGCGAGTCCTGCAGCGTCGCGCCGGCCAGGTCTGGCATGTACTCGCGTTCGGCAGTCTTGCCGAAGCTGCGGATGTAATCGCCCAGGCCGGACAATGCAGACATGCTAATACCCCTCAGAGTGCAGAGCCGACACGGCCCTTGCGCAGTGCATCGATGACCGCGTCCTTGGGCCCGTCGGCCACCACCTTGCCGTTGTCCAGCACCACCAGGCGGTCGACCAGGCTGAGCATAGAGGTGCGGTGGGTGACCAGCAGCAGGGTCTTGCCCTGCACCCAGCCGTGCAGGCGCTGGCGCAGCTGGTCTTCGCTGCTGTTGTCCATATGGCTGGTGGGCTCGTCGAGGATCAGGATCGGCGGTTCCAGCAGCATCGCGCGGGCCAGCAGCACGGTCTGGCGCTGGCCGCCGGAGAGCAGCATGCCGCGCTCGCCCACCGGCCGTTCGAAGCCTTGCGGGTGCTGGCGGGCCAGTTCGCTCACGCCGGTCATCTCGGCCACTTCGAGCATGCGCGCATCGCTGACGTAGCGTGCGCCCAGGGTCAGGTTGTCGCGCAGGCTGCCGGCCAGCAGCGGCAGGTCATGGGCCACGTAGCCGAGCTGCTGGCGCAGGTCGGCGATGTCGAGCTGGCGCAGGTCGAGGTTGTCGAGCAGGATCTGCCCCTCTTCGGGTTCGTAGAAGCCCATCAGCAGGCGTGCCAGGGTGCTCTTGCCCGAGCCGCTGCGACCGATGATGCCGATGCGCTCGCCCGGCTTGACCGTGAAGCTCACGTTGTCCAGCGCTGCGGCGTTCTGCCCGTTGTAGCGGAAGGTCACCTGGCTGACCTGCAGCGCGCCGTGCAACTGGGTGCGCTCCAGGGTCTGCTGGCCGGCAGGGCGTTCCTGGGGCAGGGCCATCAGCGCGTCGGTGCTGTGCATGGTCAGCTGGGCCTGCTGGTAGCGGGTGATCAGCCCGGCGATCTGGCCCAATGGTGCGAGCACGCGGCTGCCGAGCATGTAGCTGGCCACCAGGGCACCCACGCTGAGGTTGCCGGCAATGATGCTGTACACCCCGGCGACGATGGTGGCCATGCCGCACAGCTGCTGGATGAACAGGGTGCCGTTGGTGGCCAGTGCCGAAAGGTTGCGCGCCTGTACGTCGAGGCGGGTGAGGGCGCCGTGGGTGCTTTCCCACTGGTGCTGGCGCTCGCTTTCGGCCCCGCAGGCCTTGAGGGTTTCCAGGCCGCCCAGGGTCTCGATCAGCAGCGCCTGGCGCAGCGCGCCCAGGCTCAGGCTTTTTTCCACGGTATCGCGCAGGCGTGCCTGGATGAACAGCGCAAAGGCGATGGTGATCGGAAAGGCCACCAGCGGAATCACCACCAGCCAGCCGCCCAGCAGGCCGATCACCAGCAGCATCAGCACCACGAAGGGCAGGTCGATGACGCTGGTCAGGGTCACCGCCGTGAGGAATTCGCGCAGGCCCTGGAAGTCGTGGATGCTCTGGGCGAAGCCGCCGATGGTGGCCGGGCGGGCCTTCATCGACATGCCGGTGATGCGCTCGAACAGGGTGGCCGACAGGATCAGGTCGGTCTTCTTGCCGGCCTGGTCCAGCAGGTGCGCACGCACCACGCGCAGCACCAGCTCGAACAGGGTGCCGAGCATCAGGCCGATGACCAGCACCCACAGGGTGGAGGTGGCCTGGTTGGGCACCACCCGGTCGTAGGTCTGCATCACGAACAGCGGCACCATCAGGCCCAGCAGGTTGATCAGCAGGCTGGCCAGCAAGGCGTCGCTGTAGAGCCAGCGCGACTGCTTGAGGGTGTCACGGAACCAGGCGTTGACCCTGGGCAGCAGCGGTGTGCGCAGGTCTTCGACCTCGTGGCGCGGGCGTGCGAACAGGGCCTGGCCGCTGTAGACGTCGGCCAGCTCCTGGCGGCTGACCCACTGCTCGCCGCCTTCGGCTTCACTGGGCAGTATCAGGGCTTGGTCGTTCTCGCCCCAGCGCCGCAGCACGGCGCTGCGGCCATCGGCAAGCAACAGCAGCACCGGCAGGTTGAGCGCCGAGATCGCGCCCAGCTCGCGGCGCAGTACCCGTGCCTGCAGGCCGGCCCGGGCCGCTGCGCGCGGCAGCAGGTCGAGGCTCATGCGTTGTTCGGCCAGCGGCAGGCCGGCACACAGGCTGCTGCGACTGACCGCAGCGCCGTGCAGCTTGCACAGTATCAGCAGCCCGTCGAGCAACGGGTCATCGAAGCTCTGGCGCGGGTCGGCGGTGCCGGCCGGCTGCATGCTGGTCATGGGCGGCTCCTCGGGCGGTCGAACGTGTTCAACGCAGGTCTGGCAGCGTGGCGTCGCTTCTGACTTCGCTGCGTGCAATGGCCTCCGGTGGCAGCGAGATCTTCTGTTTGCTCAGCAACTCGCCCATGTTGGCCAGCACCCGGTACATCGAGAACTCCTCGGTGTAGCGCACTTCGGTGTAGCGACGGTTGGCGTTGTACAGCTCGTTCTCGCTGTCGAGCAGGTCGAGCAGGGTGCGTTGGCCCAGGCCGAACTGATCCTGGTAGGCGGCGCGCACACGGGTGGTGGTGTCGGCGTATTCGCGTGCAGTCGGGGTTTGCAGGCGCGCGTTGGTCATGGCGTTCCACGACAGCGCGAGGTTTTCGTTGAGGGTGCGCAAGGCGTTGTTGCGGATGTCCATAGCCTGGTTGATCTTGTGCGCATCCGACTGCAGGCGGGCCTTGTCGCTGCCGCCCTTGAACAGGTTGTAGCTCATTACCACGCCGGCTCGCCAATCGCTGTTGGCATGCCCGGGTTCACCGGCGATGTTGTTGTTGGCGCCGGTGGCGAGCTCTGCATCCAGGCGCGGGTAGAACGGCGACTTGGCCACTTCGTACTGTTGCTCGGCGGCCTGGATGTCGGCCTGGGCCGACTTGAGGTAGGGGTTGTTCTGCAACATGGCCTGGCGCGCCTGGGTCAGGTCGCCGGGCATCTCGCCCTTGATCGACACCGGGGTTTCCAGCTCGTCGGGGGCACGCCCGACCACGCTGATGAAGTTGGCTTCGGCATCGGCCAGGTCGACCTGGGCGGTGTACAGGTTATTGTCGGCCAGCGCCCGGCGTGCGGTGGACTGGTCGAGGTCGGCATTGCTGCCCACGCCGCGCTCGCTGCGCAGGCCGATCTGGTCGTTGACGCGCAGGTGTGCCTGCAGGTTGTTCTTGGCCAGGGTCACCAGCTCGCGGCGCTTGAGCACTTCCAGGTACACCTCGATGGCGCGCAGGGCGATGGTCTCGGAGGTGGCCTGCACGTAGTAGGCGCGTGAATTGACCACGGCCTCGGTGCGGCCCACTTCATTGGCGGTATTGAAGCCGTCGAACAGCATCTGGCGCAGGCGCAGTTCGGACTGGGTGTAGTTCAGGGTTTCCTTGTTGTGATTGCGGCTGCCGTCGGCGTTGAAGCCGCGGGTGTTGGTGTTGTCTGAACGTTCGCGTCCGTAGCCGGCCACCAGGTCGACGGTGGGAAAGTAGCCCCCTCTGGCCACCTTCACATCCTCGTCGGCGGACAGCCGGCTATTGATCCCGGCCTTGTTCTCCGGGTGGTAGTCCACGGCGCTCTGCACGGCTTGTGACAAGGACATGGCCTGCGCGTTGGCACAGATCATGGCGAACAGAATCGCGCTGCTGATGGGGGTCAAAACGCGCATGGATGACATCTCCCTGATTTCTTGTGGTCTCTCAATCGCCAAAAAAATGACGAAAAATGGAGGTCAAACCGTTTCAGGCTTGTAACAACAGAGCTAAGAACATTTAACGGCCAACCTAAGAAGTATTTCTCATAACCGATATGCGAAAAAAAACTTATGCGCTGTGCTCAAAGCAAGACATTGTTCTCTTCAGATAGCTCGAAAACAGGCGCAGATGTTGGCCTGTCAGGGCGTCCGATAAAGTTCCTCGTTTTTTGCAGCATTGGGTATGGAGTGAGCGGAGGGGAGGTCAACGCGGCGAAATATGGCGACAAAATTTTGGCTCATGGCCGATTGCCAGATCGCAGCGTGACTTAACCGGAGCATGGGCAGGCCGAATGCATTGATTTCGTTGAGATCGGTGCGTGCGGTCGCAAGGTTGTTCTCCGAGTCGGCCGGGCATTGCCCGCGCCAGGTTTCGCGATACCCCGGCACGTGTTTGCGAAAACCTTCGGCAATGGAGGCATGCTCATGGCTAATTTAATCGGTGTGGTCAGCAAGGTTGTCGGCCAGGTATTCGCGGTAGCGGCCGATGGCGGTCGACGTGCCCTGGTGGAAGGCGACCGCCTTTATGCCGGGGAACAACTGGAAACCGGCGCGGCCGGGGCAGTGGCGGTGCACCTGGAAAACGGTGCCGAGCTGACTCTGGGCCGTGACAGCAGCCTGCAGCTGTCTCCCGACCTGCTGGCCAACCATGCCTCGCACGTGAACGCGCCCGAGACGGTGACGCCCAGCCAGGCACAACTGACCGATGTGGAGAAACTGCAGCAGGCCATTGCGGCGGGCGCCGATCCCAGCCAGGAGGGCGAAGCTCCGGCGGCGGGCCCCGGCAACGGCGGTTCGCCAAGCGCATTGGGCGGCGGCCATTCGTTCGTGCAGCTCACCGAGGTGGGAGGGCACCTGGACCCGGTGATCGGCTTTCCGACGGCGGGTTTCAACAGCATCCCCGAGATTCCCGAACCGTGGATTGGCGCGCGGGGTGATGACCAGGGCCCTGGCGGTTTCGTGCCGCCGGTGATCCCGCCGGTTGAGCCGCCCATCGACCACCCGGTGACACTGGACGGGCTGGAGGTGAATGGCGGTGAACTGACCGTGTACGAGAAGAACCTGGCCGATGGCTCAAGCCCCGATAATGGCGCGCTGACCCAGAGCGGCAGCTTTACCGTGCATGCCCCCGATGGCCTGCACACGCTTACCGTCGGGGGCATCAACGTGGTGATCGGCGGGGTGGTCAGTGGTTTTCCGCAATCGATCACCACGGGGCTGGGCAATACCCTCACCATCACCGGCTACAACCCCGCCACAGGCGTGGTGAGCTACAGCTACACCTTGCTCGACAACGAAGCTCATCCCGCTGGCCAGGGCATCAACAACATCGGTGAGAGCTTCAGCGTGGTGGCCATCGACAGCGATGGCAGCAAGGCCACCGGCAGCCTGGACGTGAACATTGTCGATGACGTGCCGCAGGCCAGGCCCGACAGCGCCTCGGTAGTCGAAGGCGGTACCGTCACCGGCAACGTGCTGCACAATGACAGCCTGGGCGCCGATCGCCCGCCGGTCGAGCACACGGTGGTCGGTGTGCGGGCCGGCTCCGATACCTCGACATCGGCCATCGGCTCGCTGGGCGTGAACATTGCGGGTACCTACGGCACGCTGGTGCTCAACGCCAACGGCGAGGCGGTGTACAAGGCCGACCCAAACGCCGTGCCGCCAGCGGGCGCGACCGATGTGTTCACCTACACCATCCGCGATGCGGACGGCGATGAAAGCACCACGACCATCACCATCAATGTCACCGACAGCAAGCTCGTCGCCTGCCCGGACAGCGTCACGGTGTATGAAAAGGCCCTAGACCTGGTCCAGGACCCGCAAGACCTTGCGCCGGGCACGGTGGTGGGCAGCAACCCGGGCTCGGCGGGCGAGACCGCGACCGGAACGCTGGCCGGCTCGGTCGGTGGTGGCTCCGGCGCGCTGACCTTCACGCTGGTGGGCAGCAGCACCGGCGCCTACGGGCAGATCCAGATCAACGCCGACGGCAGTTACAAGTACACCCTGACGTCCGCGCCGCAGGTGGGCGGTGGCAACGACGGGGCCAATGTGGTCACCTCCGAAACCTTCACCTACAAGGCTACCGACGCGCTGGGCAACAGCGTCACCAGCACCATCGTGATCAAGATCGTGGACGATGTGCCACGGGCAGAGTCGGACAGCACCACGGTGGTGGAGGGCGGTACGGTCACCGGCAACGTGCTGCTCAACGACATCCTGGGGGCAGACGGCGCAGCCCAGGGCGGTGCGGTGGTGGGTGTGCGGGCAGGCGGCGACACCTCGACCTCGGCCATCGGTTCGCTGGGCGTGAGCATCGCCGGCACCTACGGCACGTTGATCCTGAACGCCAATGGCGAGGCGATCTACAAGGCCGACCCCAACTCGGTAGCGCCAACCGGCGCCAAGGACGTGTTCACCTACACCATCCGCGATGCGGACGGCGATGAAAGCACCACGACCATCACCATCAATGTCACCGACAGCAAGCTCGTCGCCTGCCCGGACGATGACATCAAGGTGTACGAGCGCGGGCTGGACCTGGTGCAGGACGCCTGGGACCTGGCGCCTGGCACGGTAGAAGGCAGCGCGCCGACCAGGGCCACGGAAACCTCGGTCGGCAACCTTCAAGGCCGGGTGGGCGGTGGCTCCGGTGCCCTGACCTACAGCCTGGAAGGCAGCGCCATCGGTAACTACGGGCAGATTCAGATCAATGCCGACGGCAGCTACAAGTACACCCTGACCTCGGCGCCGCATATCGGCAACGGCAACGACGGCGCCAACGTCGTGAGCACCGAGACCTTCACCTACAAGGCCACCGATGCGCTGGGCAACAGCGTTACCAGCACCATCGTGATCCATATCGTCGACGACATGCCCATCGCCGAATCGGACAGCGCCACGGTGATGGAAGGCGGTACGGTCACCGGCAACGTGCTGCTCAACGACATCCTGGGGGCAGACGGCGCAGCCCAGGGCGGTGCGGTGGTGGGTGTGCGGGCAGGCGGCGACACCTCGACCTCGGCCATCGGTTCGCTGGGCGTGAGCATCGCCGGCACCTACGGCACGTTGATCCTGAACGCCAATGGCGAGGCGATCTACAAGGCCGACCCCAACTCGGTAGCGCCAACCGGCGCCAAGGACGTGTTCACTTACACCATCCGCGACGCGGACGGCGATGAAAGCACCACGACCATCACCATCAATATCACCGACAGCAAGCTGGTGGCCTGCCCGGACGATGACATCAAGGTGTACGAGCGCGGGCTGGACCTGGTGCAGGACGCCTGGGACCTGGCGCCTGGCACGGTAGAAGGCAGCGCGCCGACCAGGGCCACGGAAACCTCGGTCGGCAACCTTCAAGGCCGGGTGGGCGGTGGCTCCGGTGCCCTGACCTACAGCCTGGAAGGCAGCGCCATCGGTAACTACGGGCAGATTCAGATCAACGCCGACGGCAGCTACAAGTACACCCTGACCTCGGCGCCGCACATCGGCAACGGCAACGACGGCGCCAACGTCGTGAGCACCGAGACCTTCACCTACAAAGCCACCGATGCGCTGGGCAACAGCGTTACCAGCACCATCGTGATCCATATCGTCGACGACATGCCCATCGCCGAATCGGACAGTGCCACGGTGATGGAAGGCGGTACGGTCACCGGCAACGTGCTGCTCAACGACACGCTGGGTGCAGACGGCGCAGCCCAGGGCGGTGCGGTGGTGGGTGTGCGGGCGGGCGCCGACACCTCGACCTCGGCCATCGGTTCGCTGGGCGTGAGCATCGCCGGCACCTACGGCACGTTGATCCTGAACGCCAATGGCGAGGCGATCTACAAGGCCGACCCCAACTCGGTAGCGCCAACCGGCGCCAAGGACGTGTTCACTTACACCATCCGCGACGCGGACGGCGATGAAAGCACCACGACCATCACCATCAATGTCACCGACAGCAAGCTGGTGGCCTGCCCGGACGATGACATCAAGGTGTACGAGCGCGGGCTGGACCTGGTGCAGGACGCCTGGGACCTGGCGCCTGGCACGGTAGAAGGCAGCGCGCCGACCAGGGCCACGGAAACCTCGGTCGGCAACCTTCAAGGCCGGGTGGGCGGTGGCTCCGGTGCCCTGACCTACAGCCTGGAAGGCAGCGCCATTGGTAACTACGGGCAGATTCAGATCAACGCCGACGGCAGCTACAAGTACACCCTGACCTCGGCGCCGCATATCGGCAACGGCAACGACGGCGCCAACGTCGTGAGCACCGAGACCTTCACCTACAAGGCCACCGATGCGCTGGGCAACAGCGTTACCAGCACCATCGTGATCCATATCGTCGACGACATGCCCATCGCCGAATCGGACAGTGCCACGGTGATGGAAGGCGGTACGGTCACCGGCAACGTATTGGACAACGACACGCTGGGTGCAGACGGTGCAGCCCAGGGCGGTGCGGTGGTGGGTGTACGGGCGGGCGCCGACACCTCGACCTCGGCCATTGGCTCGCTGGGCGTGAGCATTGCCGGTACCTACGGCACGCTGATCCTGAATGCCAATGGCGAGGCGATCTACAAGGCCGACCCCAACTCGGTAGCGCCAACCGGCGCCAAGGACGTGTTCACCTACACCATCCGCGACGCGGACGGTGACGAAAGCACCACGACCATCACCATCAACGTCACCGACAGCAAGCTCGTCGCTTGCCCGGACGATGACATCAAGGTGTACGAGCGCGGGCTGGACCTGGTGCAGGACGCCTGGGACCTGGCGCCTGGCACGGTAGAAGGCAGCGCGCCGACCAGGGCCACGGAAACCTCGGTCGGCAACCTTCAAGGCCGGGTGGGCGGTGGCTCCGGTGCCCTGACCTACAGCCTGGAAGGCAGCGCCATTGGTAACTACGGGCAGATTCAGATCAACGCCGACGGCAGCTACAAGTACACCCTGACCTCGGCGCCGCATATCGGCAACGGCAACGACGGCGCCAACGTCGTGAGCACCGAGACCTTCACCTACAAGGCCACCGATGCGCTGGGCAACAGCGTTACCAGCACCATCGTGATCCATATCGTCGACGACATGCCCATCGCCGAATCGGACAGTGCCACGGTGATGGAAGGCGGAACGGTCACCGGCAACGTGCTGCTCAACGACATCCTGGGTGCAGACGGCGCAGCCCAGGGCGGTGCGGTGGTGGGTGTGCGGGCGGGCGCCGACACCTCGACCTCGGCCATTGGCTCGCTGGGCGTGAGCATTGCCGGTACCTACGGCACGCTGATCCTGAACGCCAATGGCGAGGCGATCTACAAGGCCGACCCCAACTCGGTAGCGCCAACCGGCGCCAAGGATGTATTCACCTACACCATCCGCGATGCGGACGGTGACGAAAGCACCACGACCATCACCATCAATGTCACCGACAGCAAGCTGGTGGCCTGCGCCGATACCGAGGTGAAAGTCTACGAAAAAGCGCTGGACCTGACCCAGGACCCGCAGGACCTGGCCCCGGGCACGGTGGTGGGCAGCAACCCTACCTCGCCTGGCGAGACGGGTATCGGCACCTTGGTCGGCTCGGTCACGGGCGGTTCCGGCGCGCTCACCTACACGCTGGTGGGTAGCACTACAGGTGCCTATGGGCAGATTCAGCTCAATGCCGACGGCAGCTACAAGTACACCCTGACCTCGGCGCCGCACATCGGCAACGGCGACGACGGGGCGAATATCGTCACGTCCGAGACCTTTACCTACAAGGCGACCGACCAACTGGGCAACAGCGTCACCAGCACCATCGTGATCAAGATCGTGGATGACGTGCCAAGGGCGGAGTCCGACAGCACCACGGTGGTGGAGGGCGGTACGGTCACCGGCAATGTGCTGGATAACGACACATTGGGGGCAGACGGCCCGGCCCAGGGCGGGGCGGTGGTGGGTGTGCGGTTCGGCGCCGACACCTCGACCTCGGCCATCGGCTCGCTGGGCGTGGGCATCGCCGGCACCTATGGCACCCTCATCCTGCATGCCAACGGCGAGGCCGAGTACAAGGCCAACCCCAATGCGGTGACGCAGGACGGTGCCCAAGACACCTTCACCTACACCATTCGTGACGCGGACGGCGACGAAAGCACCACCACCATCACCATCAATGTCACCGACAGCAAGATCGTCGCCTGCCCCAACAACGAGGTCACGGTGTACGAGAAGGCCCTGGACCTTAGCCAGGACCCGAACGACCTCGCCCCCGGTACCGTGACCGGCAGCGACCCCGGCTCAGCGGGTGAAACCGCGACCGGCAGCCTGGTGGGCTCGGTCAGCGGAGCCAGCGGCGCGATCACCTATACGCTGGTGGGCAGCAGCACGGGCGCCTATGGGCAGATTCAGCTCAACGCCGACGGCAGCTTCAAGTACACCCTCACCTCCGCACCCAAAACCGCAGGCGGGCTCAACGACGGCCCCAACGTGGTCACCAGCGAGACCTTCGTCTACAAGGCCACCGATGCGGCCGGCAATTCGACCACCAGCAACATCGTGATCAATATCGTCGATGACGTGCCCACAACGGCCGACGCCGTGCGTTCGACCACGCCGGGGCAGGTAGACACCAACGTCATGCTGATCATCGATGTGTCCGGCAGCATGGCCGACAATTCCGGGGTGCGCGGCCTGTCGCGCCTGGAGCTGGCTAAGGAGGCCATCGGCGCACTGCTGGACAAGTACGACGACATGGGCGATGTGAAGGTGCAGGTCGTCACGTTCTCCACCGGTGCCAGTGATCGCACCGACGTGTGGGTGACGGTGGCCGAGGCCAAGGCCCTGATCAAGGACCTGACCCCGGGTGGCTCGACCTATTACGACTCGGCAGTCAACGTGGCGCAGACGGCCTACCAGACGCCGGGCAAGCTGGAGGGCGCGCAGAGCGTCAGCTACTTCTTCTCGGACGGTGCGCCGACCTCGGGGCATGCCCTGACCGAAACGCGCACCGGCAACTGGGAGAACTTCCTGGGCGACAACGGCATCAAGTCGTATGCGATCGGGCTGGGCAGCGGCGTCAACACCGGCAATCTCAACCCGGCTGCCTATGACGGCAGTACCCACACCAATACCAACTCGGTGGTGGTCACCGACCTGGCGCAACTGGACAACGTGCTGTCGGGCACCGTGCAGGGCGCGCCGATCACCGGCAGCCTGATGAGCGGTGGCGACTTCGGTGCCGATGGTGGCTTCATCAAGTCTCTGTTGATCGACGGCACCACCTACACCTTCGACCCCAAAGGCAACGCCAACCAGCCCAGTTATGCAGCCAGTGGCGGTGCAGACCGCGGCACCTTCGACGCGAACAGCCACAGCATCACGGTCAAGACCGCGCTGGGCGGGACGCTGGTGGTGGACATGGACAACGGCCAGTTCACCTATACGCCGCCCAAGGACAGCGGCAGCAATCAGGTGGAGACCATCCGCTTCGTGGCCAGCGACAACGACGGCGACCTGAGCGGTGCCAACCTGGTGATCAACGTCAACACCAATGCTGCGCCGGTGGCCGGTGCCGATCATGTCATCACCAATATCCTTGCGCCGAGCATCAGCGTCCCGGCCGCCGCCTTGCTGGCCAACGATAGCGACGCCAACCACGATCGCCTGAGTGCGGCGCCGATCACCTTCAACACCGGCTGGACCAAGGGGGCGGATTTCACGGCCGGCAACGGCAAGACGGTCATCACCTTCACCGGCCAGGACGACACGCTGGCCAATCAGGAGCGGGTTCTGGCGCGCAGTGCCTTTACCGGCGCAGCCGGGTCGATGACCGCGGCGCTGGTGGTCAGTGGCTACCTGGGGGCGGTGAGTGCTGCCAATGGCAATGACGAAGACGTGATCAAGGTAAGCCTGCGCGAGGGCGAAACCCTGACCCTGGACCACAACCGCACCGCTGATCGCAACTTGCTGATGCAGTGGAAGGATGAGGGCGGCACCTACCACACCATCGCCGATGGCGGCAGTTTCACCGCCAGCCATGATGGGGTGTACAGCATCCATCTGGTCAACCAGGTCAATGACGACGGCGGCAAGGGCGCAGAAAGCTACCAGCTGAACATGTCGATCAACTACGCCGGGGCGCATGACTACACGCCCACCTACAACGGCACCTATACCGTCAGCGACGGCCATGGCGGCAGCGCCACGGGGGCGGTGGACATCACCTACCAGGCCGGCAGTACCCTGGAAGGCACCAGCCACGACGACGTGCTGCTGGCCGGGAGCGGTGATGACGTTCTCAATGGCGGTGCAGGCAACGACGTGCTGATTGGCGGCGATGGCAACGACAAGCTCTACGGGGGGGAGGGCAACGACCTGTTGATCGGCGGCAACGGCAACGATCTGCTCGACGGTGGCGCTGGCAACGACACCGCCAGCTACGCCGGGGCGAGCGCTGGGGTGACGGTGAGCCTGGCGCTGACCGGTGAGCAGAACACGATCGGCGCCGGGCTCGACAAGCTGGTGTCGATCGAGAACCTGATCGGTTCCGACCACGACGACAAGCTGACCGGCGACGACAACGCCAACACGCTGATCGGCGGCCTGGGCAACGACATCCTGATCGGGGGCGGCGGTGACGATCTGCTGATCGGCGGGCCGGGCAACAATACCCTGACCGGTGGCGCGGGCAGCGATACCTTCCTGTGGCAACAGGGCAATACTGGCCACGACAAGGTGACCGACTTTACCCCGGGTACCGATCGGCTGGACCTCTCGCAATTGCTGCAGGGCGAGAACGCGACGTCGGCGTCGCTGGACGATTACCTGCACTTCACGGTGACGGGCACGGGCAACGGCGTGATATCGACCATCCAGGTGAGTGCGGTGGCCGGCGCGGCGCCGACCCAGACCATCGAACTGGCTGGCGTGGACCTTGCCCATCACTATGGGGTGACGGCGGGCGCGGGTGGGGTCATCTCGGCGGGGGCGGATACAGCCACGGTGATCAACGGGATGCTCAATGATCATTCGTTGAAGGTGGATACGGTGTGACATGAGGCGTAGATGGCGCAGCTGACCTGCCGCCGCCATCGCGGGCCAAGCCCGCTCCCACAAGAGCAATGAAGTAGCTGTGGGAGCGGGCTTGGCCCGCGATGGGGTGGGCGCGTGGTTGCGCCTAGGTACGCTTGCGCAAGGTCTTCTGCAGCGCGATGTACACGGTCACCAGTACCGCACTGGTGAGCATGAACCCGCGTGCCCACGGCAAGGGCACCAGGTAGCACGAAAAACCTATGCTCAGCCACATCAGCCCGATGGCGTATACCTTGGCCTTGAGCGGAATGCCCTCACCGCCCAGGTAGTCGCGAATCCACGGCCCAAGCCGCGGGTGATTGACCAGCCATGCGTGAAAGCGGGGCGAGCTGCGCGCAAAGCAGGCTGCCGCCAATAACAGAAAAGGGGTGGTCGGCAGCACCGGGAGGAAGATGCCGATCACCCCCAGCGCGACGCTGAGCCAGCCGATGGCCAGCAGCAGGTAGCGCATGGATGCAGACTCAGTGGTGGCGAGGCTTGAGCAGCGCAGGTTTCTCGTCCGGGGCATGGCACAGCAGGTACAAGGCCGTCAGCGCCTCGGGGATCTGCACGATCATGTCGTCCATCAGGTTGGCGTCGCTGGCGATGTCGGCGAACTCGGCCTCTTCGTCGAACAGGCCGGAACCGACCATGATCGGCAGCAGCATTTCGCTGACCTCTTCCTCGGCGCTTTCGAACCAGGCCGCTTCACGCAGGAACACCCCTTCCATGAAGCCGATGCACCAGCCGCGCAGCTCGGAGTCGTCCGGCTCGTCGCCAAGGTCCAGGTCGCACGGCAGCTCGAACTCCTCATCGCTGGCCAGTTGGCGGGCGATGTGCTCCTTGAGCTTGATCAGTGTGCTTTCGATTTCTTCGCGCTGGGCCTCGTCCTTGTAGTGCGGCGGCTCGGCGAACAGGGCGTCGATCCATTCACGCTCGGGAACGGCTTCGGAGCAGATCGACAGCGCGGTCAGGTAGCCGTGTGCGGCAACGTAGTCCAGCGCTTCTTCGTGCAGCTCGTCAGCGTCGAGGAAGGCTTGCAGGCGGGTTAATTGCTCAGCGAAGGACATTACAGGGCTACCTTGGGAATAAACGATGCTGGAATTCTAGCATCTTGCGGCGCCTGCGAGGCAAAGGATGACGCCTATCGCAGAGCCCCCTGCACGGGCGCCGTGTCCGGTATAATGCCCGGCTTTTGCGCCCGGTCACGCCAGCATGCGGCCCCGGCAAAAGCCGCTTACGCAATTTCAGGTGTGGCGGGGAAGCTTTTCATCCAGCCTGTGGCCAGGATGGTTCTGCGATTTATGGAGTTTTTATGCTCGAACAGGCTCAGCGCGTCCTCAAGGACATCTTCGGCTACGACAGCTTTCGCGGGCGCCAGGGGGCGATCATCGAATGCGTGGCCAAGGGCGGCGATGCGCTGGTACTGATGCCCACCGGCGGCGGCAAGTCGCTGTGCTTCCAGGTTCCGGGGCTGCTGCGCGAAGGCCTGGCAGTGGTGGTGTCGCCGTTGATCGCGCTGATGGACGACCAGGTGGCGACCCTCGACGAGCTGGGTGTCGCCGCGGCTTCGCTGAACTCCACGATGAGCGCCGACCAGCAGCGCGAACTGGCCATGCGCATTCGTCGCGGCGAGCTCAAGATGCTGTACCTGGCCCCGGAACGCCTGGTGCAGCCACGCATGCTGGATTTTCTGCGCAGCCTGGACATCGCGCTGTTCGCCATCGACGAGGCGCACTGCGTGTCGCAATGGGGCCATGACTTCCGCCCTGAATACCTGCAACTGGGGCAACTGGCCGAACTCTTCCCCAACGTGCCGCGCATTGCCCTGACCGCCACCGCGGACATGCGTACCCGCGAAGAGATCGTCACCCGCCTGCACCTGCAGAACGCCGAGCGCTTTCTGTCGAGTTTCGACCGGCCGAACATCTTCTATCGCATCGTGCCCAAGGAACAGCCGCGCAAACAGTTGCTGGCGTTCCTCAACGAGCGGCGCGGCAACGCCGGCATCGTCTATTGCCTGTCGCGCAAGAAGGTCGACGATGTGGCCGCGTTTTTGTGCGAGCAGGGGTTCCCGGCGCTGCCCTATCACGCCGGCCTGCCTGCCGAGACCCGCGCCAGCAATCAGCGCCGCTTCCTCAACGAGGAAGGCCTGATCATGGTCGCGACCATCGCCTTCGGCATGGGCATCGACAAGCCCAACGTGCGTTTCGTGGCCCACCTGGACCTGCCCAAGTCGCTGGAAGCCTACTACCAGGAAACCGGTCGCGCCGGCCGTGACGGCCTGCCCGCCGATGCCTGGATGGCCTACGGCCTGCAGGACATGGTGATGCTCAAGCAGATGCTGCAGAACTCCGAAGGTGACGAGCGTCACAAACGGGTCGAGCAGCACAAGCTCGATGCCATGCTGGCACTGTGCGAAGAGACCCGCTGCCGTCGCCAGACCCTGCTCAACTATTTCGATGAAGAACTTCCCCAGCCCTGCGGGCACTGCGACAACTGCGTCGACGGCGTGCAGACCTGGGACGCCACCGAGCCTGCGCGCCAGGCGCTGTCGGCCATCTACCGTACTGGCCAGCGCTACGGCGTGGGCCATCTGGTGGACGTGCTGCTGGGCAAGGACAACGAGAAGATCCGCAGCTTCGGGCACGAGAAGCTTGCCGTGTATGGCGTGGGCAAGGCTCGCGCAGAAGGCGAGTGGCGTTCGCTGTTCCGCCAGCTGGTGGCGCGTGGTCTGGCCGATATCGACCTGGAAGGCTATGGCGGGCTGCGCCTGTCCGATACGTGCCGGCCCTTGCTGCGTGGCGAAGTCACCCTTGAGCTGCGCCGCGACCTCAAGCCGCAGACCAGCAGCAAGAGCAGCAGCTCGGGCAGCCCGGCCAGCCAGCTGGTGCGCGGTGAGGAACGCGAACAGTGGGACGCCTTGCGCGCCCTGCGGCGCAAGCTGGCCGAGGAGCATGGCGTGCCGCCGTATGTCATCTTCCCCGACTCGACCCTGCTGGAGATGCTGCGCAGTCAGCCCGGCAGCCTCAGCGAGATGGCCCAGGTCAGTGGCGTGGGGGCACGCAAGCTGGAGCGCTACGGCCAGGCCTTCCTCGAGGTGCTGGGCGGCGCTGCAGAGGCCCCGGCCCCGGTCGCCGACCTGCGCCACGAGCTGATCAGCCTGGCCCGCGCGGGCATGACTCCGCTGCAGATCGCCGGCCAGCTGCAATGCAGTGAAAAGAATGTTTACAGCCTGCTGGCCGAGGCCATCGGTCGCCAACAGCTGTCACTGGAACAGGCGCTGGACCTGCCCGAGGACCTGATGGGCGAGATCCAGGACGCGTTCCTCGACGGCGAAGGCGAGTTGCCGCCGGTGTCGGCGATCATCGAGCAGTTTGGCGGACGCGTGCCTGAGGGCGTGCTGTATTGCGTGCGCGCCGCACTGGCGGCCGAGTTCGAGATGTAGAAAGGTTGTTTGTCATCATTTATGACGATTATGCAGCGCCTGCCGACGGCATGAGCCTTGCCTAAGGCCCAAGGGCATGATTAGCTGCCTATTAATTAGTTCTGATGATGAGTTTCCTATGCCGTTGACCGATCACCACCGTTTCGGGATGCAGTTGGCCCATATGTCCCGGGGTTGGCGCGCCGAGCTGGACCGCCGCCTGGCCGGGCTCAACCTGTCGCAGGCGCGCTGGCTGGTGCTGCTGCACCTGGCGCGCTTCGACGAGGCCCCCACCCAGCGTGAACTGGCGCAGAGCGTGGGGGTTGAAGGGCCGACCCTGGCCCGTCTGCTCGACAGCCTCGAGGCCCAGGGCCTGGTCAAGCGCCAGGCCGTGCTGGAGGACCGGCGCGCCAAGAAGATCGTGTTGTGCCCGCCCGCCAAGCCGTTGATCGACCAGATCGAGACCATTGCCAACGCCTTGCGCGTCGAGCTGTTCGAAGGCATCGACGAAGAAGAGCTGCGCGTGTGCATGCGGGTGCACGCGCGCATCCTGGGCAACCTGGAGAAGTCCTAGAAGGTCTGCCCCAGGTTGAGGTAGAACGCCTTCTGGTTCTCGGTGTTCATGCCGTAGCTGAAGTTCAGCGGCCCCAGCGGCGTTTCGAAGCCCAGGAAGATGCTCGCGGCGTTGATGTAGCCGCTGTCGAACTCGTTGTCGTTGTTCCAGGCGCGGCCGCGTTCCAGCGAGCCGCCCAGATACAGCGGGAAGTCCAGCGGCAGGTAGGAGCGCGGGGTCAGGCGCCGGTAGTAGACCATGCGCATCAGGCTCAGGTTCTGGCCTGACACCGAGTCCTGGCGAAAGCCCGACAGCTGCCGGGCGCCGCCCATCACGAAGCTCGAGGTGACCACCTCGGCATCATCCAGAGTCCGCGCATAGCGACCGCCGAATACCCAGGTGTTCGGCCCGCTGCTCAGGGCCTTGTCCAGTTTCATGTCCCATTGGCGATAGCGCTGGTCGGAGCCCAGGCCCGGCTCGAACTGGCGCAGGGTCAGGCTGACGTCTTCGCCGCTGTGGGGGAAGTAGACGTTGTCCAGGGTGTCGAACGAATACTTGAGGTCATAGAAGCCTTCGTTGAAGTTCACCTTGGGCAGGCCCTGTTCGCCGATGCGTACCTCGGCCTGCCCCCAGGCCTGGCCCACCCCCAGGCGCACTTCGCCGTTGTTGCCGATCTGGCGGCCCAGGTTGAGCCCGAAGCCATAGCGTTCGAGGCGGTACTCGGCGATGGGGTCGTTGTCCAGGGTGGCCTCGATGTTCTGCGAGCCGATGTCCAGGTAGGGCGCCACGAAGTAGCGCGACCCGGTATCCAGCGGCTGGTAGAACTCGCTGTAGAGCTCCTGCTTGTCGCCGATCTGGGCTCGGGTGAGCCACTCGGCGCCCAGGCGGTTGATGCCGTTGACGCGGTAGCTGGCGCCCAGGTTGAAGGCGCTGTCGCCACGCAGGTCATCGGACAGGTTCAGCCCCAGCCGCAGATAGTCGGTGCCGCCACGTCGGCCCCGGGCGTTGATCACCAGGGTGTTCTCGTCGCCCTTGTGCACCACGCGGTACTGCACCCGGTCGAAGTAGTCCAGGCCGTACAGGGTGCCCATGTCGGTGCGCAGGCGCTCGAGCTCCAGCGGTTCGCCGATGGGCTGGCGAATGTAGTAGCGGATCACGTCGTCACTGACCTTGGAGTCGTTCTCGACCTTGATGGCGGTGATCACCGGGGTGCGTTGCCCGGCCGAGCGCGCCTCGGCCAGTTGCACCGCCGTGTCGTTGACCCGGCGCAGGCTGGCCAGGCGCGGGTCGAGCAGGCGGGTGGCGCGGTAGCCGGCGTCGATCATGTCCTGGGCCCGGCCGAAGTCGGTGACGCCAAAGCTCGACAGCGGCGGCTGTACCAGGATGTCGTCGCGGTGCAGCGAGGCCAGTTGCTCTTCGGAGTTGCGCCGGGTCATCAGGGTGATCGACTGGTTGAGCACATCGACCACCGTGGCCAACTGCTTGCGATTGCGCAGCGGCGTGCCGATATCGACGACGATCGCCATGTCCACACCCATCTCACGCACGATATCCAGCGGGATGTTGTCGACCATGCCGCCGTCGACCAGCAGGCGGCCGTCCAGCTCGACCGGGGCGAACACCGCCGGGATCGACATGCTGGCGCGGATCACCTGGGGCAGGTGGCCCTTGCGAAACACCACTTTCTCGCCGCTGGCGATATCGGTGGCCACTGCGCGGAACGGGATCGGCAGCTTGTCGAAGTCACGGGTGTCACTGGCGTGGGCCAGCAGGCTTTCGAGCAGCAGCGCGAGGTTCTGCCCCTGGATCACCCCCAACGGCAGGCCCAGGCTGCCGTCGTCGCGAAAGCTCAGGCGCTGTTTGACCAGGAAGTCGCGGTCGTCCTGCTTGCGCCTGAAGGGGATGTCCTTGCGCGGCGGTGCATCGGACAACGCCTGCTGCCAGTCGATGGCCAGGGCCAGCTTCTCCAGCTCGTCGATCTTGTAGCCCGAGGCGTACAACCCGCCGATCACCGCGCCCATGCTGGTGCCGGCGATGGCGTCGATCTTCACCCCCTGTTCTTCCAGCGCCTTGAGCACACCGATGTGGGCCAGGCCGCGCGCCGCGCCGCCGGACAGCACCAGGCCGACCTTGGGCCGGGCGGCCTCGGCGGCGCAGAGGGCAAGGGAGGTAAGGGACAGCAACAGGCACAACAGCAGACGACGCATCGCGGCTCTCGGAGCAAAGGCTAAAGGTGGCTAGTATAAGCGCGACCACCTATCAGGAGACCGTTACCCCATGTCCGTATCCAAACCCGAAATTGTCATCACCTATTGCACGCAGTGCCAATGGCTGCTGCGCGCCGCCTGGCTGGCCCAGGAACTGCTGAGCACCTTCAGTGACGACCTGGCCCGGGTGGCCCTGGAACCGGCCACGGGCGGCAACTTTCGCATCACCTGCGATGGCGTGCAGATCTGGGAACGCAAGGCCGATGGCGGTTTCCCCGAGGCCAAGGTGCTCAAGCAGCGGGTCCGCGACCAGATCGACCCGCAGCGCGACCTGGGCCACAACGACCGCGCCTGACTCAGCCGCCGGAGGTGGCGGGTGCGGTGTGTGGTGCGCCGGCGGCCAGACGGCTTGAAATCACGATGGCCAGAATGATCAGCACCCCGCCCATCAGCATGCGCAAGGTGGGCTGCTCTGCGAAGATCACCCAGGCCATGGCGATGCCGTAGACCGGCTCCATGGCAAACACCACGGCGGCGGTACGGGCCTTGATCACCGCCAGGCTGGCCACGAACAGGCTGTGTGCCACGCCGGTGCAGAACACCCCCAGCAGCCCCAGCCACAGCCAGTCCAGCGCGCTCACCGAAGGCAGCAGCGGGCCCGCCACCGGCAGCAGACACAGTGCCACCACGGCGTTCTGGCACAGCGCCGCCTGTACCGCCGGAATGTGCCGCGAGCCTGCACGGTTCAGCAGTGACAGCAGGGCGAACAGCAACCCGGAGAACAACGCCCACAGCAGCCCGCTGGTGGCCTGGCTGGCGAGGTCGAAATCGGGCGTCACCAACACCAGGCCGATGCTCACCAGCAGTACCAGCAAGGCTTCGTTGCGACGGATGCGCTCACGGAACAACAGCCCTTCCAGAATGACCGTGAACGCCGGGAAGCTGGCAAAGCCCAGGGTCGCGATGGCCACGCCGGCCACCTTGACCGCGACGAAGAAGCTGACCCAATGGCCGGCCAGCAACATCCCGGCCAATGTCAGCCCGCGCCAGTCCCGCGCCTTCAGGGGGTGCCAGTGTTGTCGGGCAACGCCGACGAAGATGGCCAGGGCCAGCACGGCGAAGGCCGCACGGCCGAATACGATGACCGACGGGCCGGCACTGGCCAGCTTGCCGAGCACGCCGGTCAGGCCGAACAACAGTGCGCCTGCATGCAGGGCGCCCAGGGCGGTACGAGGGGTCATGGCGGGCGGTTGCCTTGGATCGGGAGTACAGGCCACGCAGTGTACATGCCCCGACGTCCTGTCACAGGACTGCCGCACAACGGTCATGGTCGATTCACTGCCCACAGGCAAGCTCGCACAAACTCTCCCGGAGCCTGCCCATGACCCATGCCGAGCTTGGCAAACCTTCGCGCAAGCAGCGCGTGCGCACGCTGTGGATCTCGGACGTGCACCTTGGCACCCGCGACTGCCAGGCCGAGCATCTGTCGCAGTTTCTCAAGGGCTACCAGGCCGATCGCATCTACCTGGTGGGCGACATCATCGACGGCTGGAAGCTGCGGGGTGGCATGTACTGGCCCCAGGCCCATACCAACGTGATCCGGCGCCTGCTGACCATGAGCAAGCGCGGCACCGAGGTGATCTATGTGACCGGCAACCACGACGAGTTCCTGCGTCGCTACTCCAAGCTGGTGCTGGGCAATATCCAGCTGGTGGACCAGGCCGAGCACCTCACCGTCGACGGCAGGCGGCTACTGGTGATCCATGGCGACCAGTTCGACGTGATTACCCGCTATCACCGCTGGCTGGCCTTCCTGGGTGACTGGGCCTATGAACTGACCCTCACCCTCAACCGCTGGCTCAACCACTGGCGCGCGCGGTATGGCTATGGCTACTGGTCGCTGTCGGCCTACCTCAAGCACAAGGTCAAGACTGCGGTAAGCTTTATCAGCGACTTCGAGGAGGCGATTGCACGCGAATGCGTCAAGCGAGGGTTTCACGGGGTGGTGTGCGGGCACATCCACCACGCCGAAATCCGCAAGGTGGGAGAGGTGGACTACCTCAATTGCGGCGACTGGGTGGAGTCGTGCACTGCCTTGATCGAGCACTGGGACGGTACGATCGAGCTGTACCGCCTGGCCGACGCCCAGGCCCGGGAGGCCCTGCGCCAGGCCCGGGCGGTGGGTGAGCCCAGCCTCTAGGCCACGCGCAGGGGGCGGGCGATGGTCAGAACTGCACCTTGCCGCGCAGCATGTCGCGGTACAGGACAAAATCGCCCAGCAGGCTGTAGAAGGGGTAGGTGAAGGTGGCGGGGCGGTTCTTCTCGAAAAAGAAGTGGCCTGCCCAGGCAAAGCCGTAGCCGGCCACCGGGACCGCCAGCAGCAGCCAGCCGTTGGCACTGGCCAGGGCGTAGGCCAGCAGGGCGATCACCAGGCTGGTGCCGACGAAGTGCAGGCGGCGGCAGACAGGATTGCTATGCTCACCCAGATAATACGGATAGAACTCGGCAAAGCTGTTGAAGCGTGGGGGGCTGTTCACTGCGTCGCTCCCGTATCGGTCTAAGGTGGCGAAACATGCACGGCGTGGAGCCTGAACCGAGTCTAGAATTGTGTCGCAGTATCAGTCAGTGACAATAAGCGCCACTTTAGTATCCTTTGCGTTCACCGCAGGAGCGGTCTTACCCAAAAGAAGCCAGCCATGAGCGAAAGAACCACGTCAGCAAGCTGGGCCTCGGGGATCGTCAAGGCACTTGAATTCGAAGGGCTCGATTGCCCTGCGCTGTTCAAGCAGCTCGGCCTGGACTTCGCCGCGCTGGACGACCCCGACGCACGTTTCACCCAGGACTCCATGACCCGCTTGTGGCAACTGGCCGAAGAGTTGTCGGGCAACCGTGCCATCGGCCTGAACATGGCGCGGGTGGTGCGCCCGGCATCGTTTCACGTGGTCGGCTATGCCTTGATGTCCAGCCGCACCCTGGCCGAGGGGTTCGAGCGCCTGGTGCGTTACCAGCGCATTATCGCGGAGAGTTCCGACCTGAGCTTTCGCCTGGGGCCGGAAGGCTACTCGCTGGTGCTGACCGTGCATGGCGATCACCTGCCGCCCACCCGGCACAGTGCCGAGGCCTCGCTGGCCTGCGCCCTGGCGCTGTGCTGCTGGTTGAGCGGGCGCACCATCCAACTGCGCCGCGTGCTGGTACAAGGCCCGCAGCCTCAGGATATAGAACCCTACAAGCAGGCGTTTCGTGCCCCGCTGGTGTTTGGCGCGCCCCACGATGCGCTGGTGTTCGAGCGCGCCGACATGGAGGCGCCGTTGCCCACGGCCAACGAGGCCATGGCAATTCTGCACGACCGTTTTGCCGGCGAGTACCTGGCGCGTTTTTCCGAAAGCCGGGTGACCCACCGTGCACGTCAGGTGCTGTGCCGCATGCTGCCCCAGGGCGAACCCAAGCGCGAAATGGTCGCCCAGGCTCTGCACCTGTCGCAGCGCACGCTGCAGCGGCGCCTGCAGGAGGAGGGCACCAGCTTTCAGACCCTGCTCGACGATACCCGTCGCGAACTTGCCGAGCAGTACCTTGCGCAGCCGAACATGACATTGCTGGAGGCTGCCTACCTGCTGGGTTTTGCCGACCCGAGCAACTTCTTCCGGGCCTTCCGGCGCTGGTTCGACCTCACCCCCGGGGAATACCGCACCCGTATGGAGCTGGCGCGCAGTGCCGGCCCCGAGGCGTCGGCCCAGGGCGTCAGTGTCGCCAGAACGCCGGCATGCACAGAACCAGCACCGTAATGATCTCCAGGCGGCCCAGCAGCATGCCGCCGGCCAGGATCCACTTGGCGGCGTCGGGCAGGGTGGCGAAGTTGCCCGCCGGGCCGATGGTTTCGCCCAGGCCCGGGCCCACGCCGGATACGGTGCTGGCCGCGCCGGTCAGGGCAGTCATCCAGTCCACGCCCAGCAACGAAAGCAGCAGCGCGATGATGCAGATGGTGATGGCGAAGAAGAACGAGAAGGTCAGGATCGACCGCACGATCTCTTCGTCGAGGCGGTGACCGTTGTATTTCTGCTTGATCACCGCACGCGGGTGAATCAGCTGATTTAGGCTGGCCTTGAGCAGAATGTAGGCTACCTGGAAGCGGAAGATCTTGATCCCGCCCGCGGTCGAGCCCGAACAGCCGCCGATGAAACCCAGGTAGAAGAACAGCATCAGCGAAAAGTTGCCCCACAGGCTGTAGTCGCCCAGGGCGAAGCCGGTGGTGGTGACCACCGAGGTCACGTTCAGCGCCACGTGGCGCAAGGCATCGAACCACGGCAGGCTGGTGGTGGCCCAGTACCAGGTACCCAGCACCACCCAGGTGGCCACCAGCAGGCCGAGCAGGCCCTGTACCTGCTGGTCCTTGATCAGTGCCTTGCGGTTGCCACGCATCGTGGCCACGTAGAGGGTGAACGGCACACTGCCCAGGATCATCACCACCACCGCCACCCAGTGCACGGCCGGCTGGTCCCACTTGGCCAGCGACTGGTCGGAGGTGGAGAAACCGCCGGTGGAAATCGCCGACATGGCGTGGTTGATGGCATCGAACGGGCTCATGCCGGCCAGCCAGAACCCCAGCCCGCCGATGGTGGTGATGCCCACGTACACCGCCACGATCGACTTGGCGACCATGTGCGAGCGGGGCATGACCTTTTCGGAGCGGTCCGAGGACTCGGTCTGGAACAGGCGCATGCCGCCGATGCGCAGCAGCGGCAGGATCGCAACCGCCATGCCGATGAAGCCGATGCCGCCCAGCCAGTGCAGCAGCGAGCGCCATATCAGGATGCCCGGCGACATGCTGTCCAGGCCACTGAGCACGGTGGCGCCGGTGGCGGTGATGCCCGACATGCTCTCGAAGAAGGCATCGGTGTAGCTGATGTGCTGGGTCAGCAGGAACGGCAGGGCGGCGAAGATGCACACCACCAGCCAGCTGCTCACGGTGAGCAGGTACATGTCGCGCGGGCGCAGGTGCACGTGCTCGGGGCGCCCGGGTATGACCAGGGCCAGGCCGGCAATGAAGGTGATCAGGCTGGCCCACAGAAACGACGGCAGGTCGCCGGTGCGCTCGTAGATGACCAGGGTGGCCATGGGCACGGTCATGCTGATCGCCAGGGTAATCAGGAAGATGCCGATAATGAAACCGATGATCCTTAAGGTCGGCAACGCCATGTGATCTGCTCTGGGTTGAAACGGAGGGGCGCCATTCTACCTATGGGCCTCTTTAAGTAAACGGTAGAATAGCCGCACATTTCTCGACAGGGGGTAGCCGATGGAGGCTCTCGACGCATTGCTCAACCGTGTTTCCGTTCCTCGCCTGGTAGAGCCGGCACCTGATGCTGCGCAGCGCGAGTTGCTGTTTCGGGCGGCCTCGCGTGCGCCGGACCATGGCCAATTGCGGCCCTGGCGGTTCCTGACCATCGAAGGCGCGGCCCGCGAACAATTGGGGGCGCTGCTGGCCGAGGCGGTGCAGGCGCAGGGCGAAACCACCGAGGCAGCGCTGGAAAAGGCCCATGCCATGCCGCTGCGGGCGCCGTTGCTGATTGTGGTGATCGCGAACGTGCAGGATCACTTCAAGGTGCCCAAGTCCGAGCAGCGGCTGGCGGCCGCGTGTGCGGCGCATGCCATTCTGCTGGCGGCATATGCCCAGGGGATCGGCGCGGTGTGGCGAACCGGCGAGCTGTCCTACAGCCCGCAGGTGGCCAAGGGCCTCGGGTTGGCGGATACCGAAGAGCTGATCGGCTTCCTGTATGTGGGCACGCCGCTTAACCCGCCGCGTACGGCGCCAGTGGTGTCTGTCGAGGCGTTTGTCAGCGCCTGGGAGCAGCCCCGCTAAGCTGTACAGGCATCAGA
The DNA here is from genome assembly GCF_049942755.1 of Pseudomonas palmensis. Taxonomy (NCBI): domain Bacteria; kingdom Pseudomonadati; phylum Pseudomonadota; class Gammaproteobacteria; order Pseudomonadales; family Pseudomonadaceae; genus Pseudomonas; species Pseudomonas palmensis. Next base: position 569,549 of record NZ_CP187958.1, on the reverse strand, counting down.
TGGCCCTTTCGCTGGCAAAGCCAGCTCCCACAGGTGCGCACTTGCCCTGGAGGACGGTGACATGCCTGTAGGGGCTGACTTGCCAGCGAAGAAGCCACCACCCGTCTTTATTCAGGCGCTAGCCGGCCCCGCCACCGGCAACTCCAGCGTCGCCACGAACCCGCCCTGCGCATGGTTGCCCAGCACCAGGCTGCCACCATGACGTTCCGCCGCCTTGCGCGCGATCGCCAGGCCCAGGCCATGCCCGGCCGTGGTCTGCCCCGGAGCGCGGAAAAACGGCTCGCCCAACTGCGCCAGGTGCTCGTCGGCCACCCCCGGCCCGTGGTCGCGCACCGTCAGCACGATACGCTCGCCTTCACGCTGTGCACTCATCTCGATCGGTTGCCCCGGCGGATTGAAGCGCACGGCATTGCGCAGCAGGTTGTCCAGCGCACGTTCGATCAGTGTCGGCCAGCCCTGCAGGCTCAGCCCAGGCGTGTCGTGCAGCTGGATGTCCTGTTCCGGCGCTGCGAGCTGAGCATCCTTGCGCACGCTGGCCAGCAGCGCATTGAGGTCGACCGGTTCTGCGCTGGCGCTTTCGGCATCCACCCGCGCCAACACTAGGATTTCACTGATCAAAGCCTCGAGGCGGTCGCACTCGCGGGTCAGGCGCGGCCAGTAGGCCTGCTGCTGTGCAGGCTCTGCCCGCTCGGCCAGGGCCAGGGCGATCCGCAGGCGTGCCAGCGGTGAGCGCAGTTCATGGGACACGTCACGCAGCAGTTGGCGCTGGCTGGCAATCAGGCTCTGCAGGCGTGCGCCCATGCGGTTGAAGTCATTGGCCAGCACACCGAACTCGTCGCGCCGGTTGGCCAGGCGTGCCAGGCTGTTCTGCTGGTAGGTGGTCTGCCCCAGGTCATGTACCGCGCCACGCAGGCGACTGAGGGGGCGGGTGATCGACAGGGTTACCAGCAGGCTGAACAGGGTCAGTACCACCAGGGCAATGCCCAATGCACTCAGCGGCCACAGCAGGCTGTCGCGGTGCCAGGCGTCGAGTTCGGGGTGAGGGATGCGGTAGATCAGCAGGTAGGTGTCGCCCGTGCCGGGGCTGGTGTACTCCTCGGTGAGGCGTCGCCAGGGCAGCGGCTCGCCGTTGTGCCGGCGCGCCTCGAAGGCTGCTGCGCGGCGCGGGAACGTGCCTGGCACCACCGCCTCGCCGCTTTCGTTGAGCACCTGCACGTCGATGTTGTAGCGTCGCTTGCGCAGCTCCAGATAACGCTGCGCGGCCTCGGGCCCTTGCTGTTCGTAGCGCGCCGACCAGTTCATGGCCAGGGTATTGAGCCCCGGGTGGCGGCTGAGGATCCAGGCGTCCTGATTGAGCATGTGGCCGAGCAGGATCGACAGCCCGGCAACCAGGGTGATGGCCAGCCAGAAGCTGGCCAGGATGCGCCAGAACAGTGAACGCAAGGGCATTACCTCAAACGAAAGAAGCCCGACCTGCGGGGGCAGGTCGGGCGGGGTGTGGACAGCTTACTGGGCCTTGCTGGCTTTTTCAGCTTTCCAGGCTTTGAACTCGGCCCACTCGGCCTTGCGCTCTGCCTGCTTCTTCTTCATTTCATCGAACTGCTTCTGCTGCTCTGGCTTGAGCATGCCGCGGATCTGGGTGTCGACCTTGTCGTGGCTTGCCTTGAGTTCGTCCTTGAGTGCCTTCTGGTCGGCTGCCGGCAGCTTGGCCAGGTAGCGCTGGGTGATTTCGTGGCGGCTCTTCATCTGCTCGCCCATCAGTTGACGGATCTGCTGGCGCTGCTCGCGGGTCAGGTCCAGCTGGGCGAAAGGCGCTCCACCGCGTTGGTGCTCGGCGCCGTGACGGGGGCCGCCATCGGGCATGGCCATGGCTACGGTTGGCAGGGCGGCAGCGAACATCAGGGCGATAAGGGTCTTGCGCATGGTGACTCTCCTTGTTGAGGCCGGTCGTTACCGGATGTGCCCAGTCTAGGGAGATCAAGGTCAGCGGCGGTCAGGCAAGGGTAAAGCTTGGGTAAAGACGGTGGGCGAGGGTGTTTACACGGTGGGGCGTTGGCGTGCGCCCCTTTGCCAGCAAGGCTGGCGCCTACAGGCTGTAGTAATAGCCGCGGCTGCGCAGGGCGACGATGCGCGGCCTGCCATCGGGATGCGGGCCGATCTTCTTGCGCAGGTTGCTGACGTGCATGTCCAGGCTACGGTCGTACAGGGTCAGCTTGCGGCCCAGGGCGAGCTGCGCCAGCTCCTGTTTGTCCAGCGGCTCACCCGGCTGGCCCAGCAGGGCTTCGAGAATGCGGCTTTCGGAAAGGGTCAGGGTCAGCTCGCGTTCGTCGATGTCGACCACGCCACGGGCGGGGCTGAAGCGCAGGTCGCCCACTTCCATCTGGGTGGGTGTGGCGGCCGGGTGGCTGCGGCGCAGCACGGCGCGCAGCCGCGCGGTGAGCTCGCGGGGGTCGCAGGGCTTGGCCAGGTAGTCGTCGGCGCCCAGTTCCAGGCCCAGGATACGGTCCAGCGGCTCGCCGCGAGCAGACAGCATCAGCACTGGCAGTTCGGCGTGGTCGCTGCGCAATTGCTTGAGCAGTTCCAGGCCGCTGCCGTCGGGCAGCATCACATCCAGCACCACCGCTGCCGGGGCGTGCTCGGCCAGGGCCTTGCGGGCGCTCTGGCCATCATGGCAGGCACGCACCTGAAAGCCTTCCTGGGTCAGCCAGCTGCTCAGCAGCTCGCACAGTTCCTGGTCATCATCAATCAGTAGCAGCTCGCTCATGTCTCACTCAATTCAACCATTGCCGGCGCCGTCTGTGGCTGCCACTGGCAAAGATACCGCAGAGCACGGCCAACAGGGCAACTCCGGCGCCAATCACGAACCATTGCTGCTGATCGGTGAGCAGCTTGGGCAGCGGGTTGGCCTGGGGTTGCTCGAGCTGCTGCTTCAGGCGTTGGTTCTCCTGGCGCAGGCGGGTCAGCTGGGCACTTTCGCGTTCGTTCTCGGCATTTTTCAGCTGCTGCTTGAGCGCTTCGTGCTGGCGCTCACTTTCCTTGAGACGTTGCTGCAGCTCGGAGATCTGGCTACCCGCACTCAACGACAAAGGGGTGCTGGCGGAGGCTTCGGCGGCCTTGGCGAGCGGGGTCAGCAGCAACAGGCACAGCAGCATGGACAACGGACCTTGACGCATCGGAACTCCTTGATTCCAATCGGGTGTTGCGTAGGTTGTCGGCAGGTGGACGAGAATGATGAACATTCGAGTGGATTTTAAGGCGTAGCACTACAGACCCGCTGTAGTGGGCAAAGCCAGGAAGGGGGGCAGGGAGTATGTGCGAGGGTGCGCAGAAGGTGAGGCGAACCGGCGCGACGACGGGCTCGTCGCGCCGATCAGGTTACGGCAGGACCTGCTTGAACGGCTTCACCAGCACCTCGGCATATACACCCGCCGCAATGTAAGGATCCGCATCTGCCCAGGCCTTGGCAGCCTCGAGCGAGTCGAACTCGGCGACGATCAGGCTGCCACTGAACCCGGCCGCGCCAGGGTCGTTGCTGTCGATCGCCGGGTGCGGGCCGGCCAGTACGATGCGGCCTTCGGCCTTGAGCTGCTGCAGGCGCTCAAGGTGCGCCGGGCGTGCAGCCAGGCGGGCTTGCAGCGAATCGGCAACGTCTGTGGCGATGATGGCGTAGAGCATGTCAGTCCTCGGTCTTGGGGGTAGTAGGGTCGCTGTCGTGCAGGTGACGGGACAGGTAGACACCCTGGCCCACCAGGAACAGTACGGTCATACCCAGGCTGCCGAATACCTTGAAGTCCACCCAGATGTCCTGGAAGGTGAAGGCAACGAACAGGTTGGCCGCGCCGCAGAACAGGAAGAACGCGATCCACGCCAGGTTCAGGCGCGTCCACACCGGCTCGGGCAAGGTCAGCGCATGGCCCATGATGCGCTTGATCAATACACGGTCACCAATGAAGTGACTGCCCGCAAAAGCGGTGGCGAACAGCCAGTTCACCGCCGGGGCCTTCCACTTGAGGAAGGTCTCGCTGTGGAAGGCCAGGGTCAGGCCGCCAAATACCAGGCATGCCACCAGGGTCAGCCACTGGCCCTTCTCCAGCTTGCGCTGGCGGATCAGCAATGCGCCATACACCACCAGCGAACTGATGATCAGCACCGCCGTGGCGCTGTAGATGCCGCCCAGCTCGAACGACTGGCCGGCAACGTCGACCGTGCGCGGGTCGAGCTTGTAGACGATGAAAAACAGGAACAACGGGATGAAATCGATGAATTGTTTCACAGTGGCAGCCAGAAGCAGGATGTGACGGCATAATAACAAACATCAATGAGAGCGTATGCGCCACCTATGAATGTTGATCTGCACTGCCACAGCACCGCTTCCGATGGCGCCCTGTCGCCCACGGCGCTGGTCGCTCGCGCCCACGAACACGGCGTGCGGATGCTTTCGCTGACCGACCACGACACCCTCGAAGGCCAGCTCGAAGCCCAGGCTGCCACCCAGGCGCTGGACATGCAGTGGGTCAGCGGGGTCGAGCTGTCCTGCACCTGGGGCGGGGCGACGATTCACATCCTGGGCTACAACTTCCCGCTCGATGCCGAACCGCTGCAGCGCGCCGTCGAGTCGCTGCACCGTGGACGCTGGCTGCGCTCCGAGGAAATCGACCGGCGGCTGGCGCTCAAGGGCATGCCCGGCGCGCTGGACGGCGCCCGTGCCATCCAGCAGGAGCTGGGCGACAGCGGCAATGCGCCGGCCCGTCCGCACTTTGCCGAGTACCTGGTGCGTGCCGGCCACGTCAAGGACCGCGGCGAAGCCTTTCGCAAGTGGCTGGGCGCCGGCAAGCTGGGGGATGTGAAGCTGCACTGGCCAAGCCTGGAAGACACCGTGCAGACCCTGCGCCAGTCCCACGCATGGGTCAGCCTTGCCCACCCGATGCACTACGAATTAACCCGCAGCAAGCGTCGACGCCTGATTGCCGACTATATTCAAGCAGGTGGCCAGGCGCTGGAAGTGGTGAACGGGATGATGCCCGCCGAACAGGTGGGCACGATGTCGATCCTGGCCCGTGAGTTCGGTCTGCTGGCCAGCGCCGGCAGCGATTTCCATGGCCCGGGCGCCTGGTCTGAGATCGGTGTCTACCGGCCGTTGCCGGAGGACCTGCCACCCCTGTGGCGTCGATTCAAACATGAGCAGCCCACTGCACCCGTCTGAACAGGTAGAAAACGTGAGTCAATTTTTCCAGATTCATGCGGAAAACCCGCAACCGCGCCTGATCAAGCAGGCCGTCGAGATCATCCGCAAGGGTGGGGTGGTGGTCTACCCTACCGATTCGTCCTACGCCATGGGTTGCCAGATCGGCGACAAGTCTGCCGTGGAGCGCGTGCGCCGCTTGCGCGGGCTGGACAAGAGCCACAACTTCACGCTGATCTGCTGCGACCTGTCGCAGATGGGCCTGTTCGCCAAGATCGACACCGCCACGTTCCGCCTGCTCAAGGCGCATGTGCCGGGGCCCTATACCTTCATCCTCAATGGCACCCGCGAAGTACCGCGCCTGCTGTTGCACGAGAAGCGCCGCACCATCGGCCTGCGCGTGCCGCAAAACCCCATTCTTCTGGCCTTGCTCGAAGAGCTGGGCGAGCCGTTGATGAGCGTCAGCCTGATCCTGCCAGGCGACGACGAACCCATGACCGACCCGTACGAGATCCGTCAGCGCCTGGAAAAACAGGTCGACCTGATCATCGACGGCGGTTACGGCGACCTCAAGGCCTCCACCATCATCGACCTGACCGGGGAGGAGGCGGTGCTGGTGCGTGAAGGCTGCGGCGACCCGGCGCCCTTCATGGCCGAAGCGTGAACCAGGTCGCTGCGGTCGAGCCGGCCCTGGACCCACAGGCCGGCGCCCAGCAGGAGCTGCCACTGGTGATGGTGTATGGCGAAGCCATGACCGAGATGCCGGTGGACCTGTACATCCCGCCCGATGCGCTGGAAGTGTTCCTCGAAGCCTTCGAGGGCCCGCTCGACCTGCTGCTGTACCTGATTCGCAAGCAGAACGTGGATATTCTCGACATCCCGGTGGCGGAGATCACGCGCCAGTACATGGGCTATGTCGAGCTGATGAAGACCGTACGCCTGGAACTGGCCGCCGAGTACCTGGTGATGGCCGCGATGCTGGCCGAGATCAAGTCGCGCATGCTGCTGCCGCGCTCTGCCGAAGTGGAGCAGGAAGAGGACGATCCGCGTGCCGAACTGATTCGCCGGCTGCAGGAGTACGAACGTTTCAAGGCCGCCGCCGAAGGCATCGACGGCCTGAGCCGGGTTGGCCGCGAGGTGATCGTACCGCGCCTGGAGGCACCCCAGGCCAAGGCGCGCAAGCTGTTGCCCGACGTTGCGCTGGAAGAGGTGCTGATGTCGATGGCCGAGGTGCTGCGCCGCGGCGACATGTTCGAGAGCCACCAGGTCAGCCGCGAGGCGCTGTCGACCCGCGAGCGCATGAGCGATGTGCTCGAGCGCCTCAAGGGCGGCGGCTTCGTGCCCTTCGTCGAGCTGTTCACGGCCGAGGAGGGCAAGCTGGGGGTGGTGGTGACCTTCATGGCCATCCTCGAACTGGTCAAGGAATCTCTCGTCGAACTGGTGCAGAATGAGCCCTTCGCTCCCATCCATGTCCGCGCCCGGGCCGAATAACCGTACACGAGCACCCTAATGAACCTGACCGACCCCCGTGACCTGGCGCCGCTGCTGGAAGCCTTCCTGCTCGCCTCTGGCAAGGCGCAATCGCTGGAGCGCCTGTACGAGCTGTTCGAAGAGGCCGAGCGCCCTGAGCCCGGCGTGTTCAAGAAGGCCCTCGAGGTGCTGCGCAAGTCCTGTGCCGGGCGCGCGTTCGAGCTCAAGGAAGTGGCCTCGGGCTACCGCCTGCAGATCCGCGAGGACTACGTGCCCTGGGTCGGGCGGCTGTGGGAAGAACGGCCGCAGCGCTATTCGCGTGCGTTGCTCGAAACCATTGCGCTGATCGCCTATCGCCAGCCGATCACCCGTGGCGAGATCGAGGATGTGCGGGGCGTGGCGGTGAACACCAATATCATCAAGACCCTGCTCGAGCGCGAGTGGGTGCGCATCGTGGGCTACCGCGAAGTGCCCGGCAAACCGGCGATGTTCGCCACCACCAAGGCCTTTCTCGACCACTTCAACCTGAAGAACCTCGACGAGCTGCCCTCGCTGGCCGAGTTGCGCGAGATGGAGCCCGAGCCATTGCTGGAAGTGGATGACGCACCGGTGCCAGCCCACCTGCAGGCCCTGGCCGACGAGAGCGCCGAGCCCGAAGCACCGGTCGAGGAGACCAGCTTTCACAGCCTGTTGCTGGAGCTGGACTCGATGGAGCAGGGGCTCAAGACCGACTTCGACGACCTGCTCGAGGAGGCCGATGAACCCGATGAGGGCCAGGCAGCGCCCGGTTCGCCGCAGGGCTGAGCGGCCTTCGAGCGGAAAACAGCGTCCTGGGGTGCAATATCGGCTAGTCTGTGGTGCGTTTGTCGTCGGTTCGGCGTATGATTCGCGACCTTTTTTGGCGCTTGTTTGGCCAATTCAATGATTTTCAGCAGCACTACACCGGGAGGTGCCCAGATGAGTGAACAGGATCTGCACGATAGCCCGCCGCGTCCAGCCGGCGAAAAACTGCAAAAGGTACTCGCGCGCATTGGCGTGGGTTCGCGCCGCGACGTCGAGGCCTGGATCAGCCAGGGTCGCATCAAGGTCAATGGCGTGGACGCCACCCTTGGCCAGCGCGTCGACATGCACGACGCGATTTCGGTCGACGGCCGCCTGATCAAGCGTGAAGAAGCCGCAGAGACCGTGCGCCGCGTCATCATGTACAACAAGCCCGACGGCGAGATCTGCACCCGTGACGACCCGGAAGGTCGCCCGACCGTGTTCGATCGCCTGCCGCGCCCGAAAGAGGGCCGCTGGATCAACGTCGGTCGCCTGGACATCAACACCACCGGCCTGCTGATGTTCACCACCGATGGTGAGCTGGCCAACCGCCTGATGCACCCGTCGTCCGAAATGGACCGTGAATACGCAGTGCGTGTACGCGGCGAAGTGGACGAAGACATGATCGCGCGCCTGAAGGCGGGCGTGGTGCTCGAAGACGGTCCGGCGCGTTTCACCGACATCCAGGAAGCCCCGGGCGGTGAAGGTTTCAACCACTGGTACCACTGCGTGGTGATGGAAGGCCGCAACCGTGAGGTGCGCCGCCTGTGGGAATCCCAGGGCCTGGTGGTCAGCCGCCTGAAGCGTGTGCGCTTTGGCCCGGTGTTCCTCAACAGCGACCTGCCGATGGGCCGCTGGCGCGAAATGAGCCAGGGCGAAGTGGACATCCTGGCTGCCGAAGTGGGGCTCAAGCCGGTGGCGATGCCAGCGATGAAGGCCAAGGTCAAGGACAAGCTCGAGCGCATGCAGCGCAAGTCGTCCAAGCCAGTGGGCCGTGGCGAGCGCGTGCGCACCCTGCGCCCGGCCAAGGAAGGTGGCGCGACCACCGAGCGCGCAGCGCGCCAGCCGCGTGACGACTCGCCACGCAAGGGCCGCAGCACCGTGGCCGAGCGTCCGAGCGACATGAACAAGCGCAAGCCGGCCGGCTCCGCACCCAAGCGGCCGGGCAGCAGCCGTGGCAAGCCGCCGCGGGCTGAGTAAGCGCTCACACAAGCCAACCTTCGGGTTGGCTTTTTTGTGCCTGTGGTGTTTTCACGTGCCCTTCGCCGGCAAGGCCGGCTCCTACAGGCATTGCACTCGCAGTGTAGGAGTCGGCGTTGCCGGCGAAGGGCCGGCGCAGACACTTCAAGGCAACCGGTGGAAACTTTTTGAACCGCGTCGTAAATAATTCGTTACGACTTGTGGCGTACTGATTGGGCAAGCCCGCCCATCCTTCAGGCTGTAAACAAACCTTGCCGAAAACGTCGGCGACGCTCACCTTCCGTCCACGTCAACCTCTTGCCCAACCCCCGCAACCACGGTGTGATAGCCGCCATTGCCAAGTGCAAAAGCCCCGCCGCAGAGCTGGGCAAGCCATAACAAAAAATGGAGGCGCCATGCACGCCGTACACTCCCCCAGGCTTCAGAACCCCCGCCGGACCGCTGCGTCTTGTCATCCGACAGTCACGCAACGTGTTGACCCCTGCGCCAAAGCAAGGGTATACAATGCGCCGCGTTTTAACTGTGACCCAACTGCGTACCGCGCAACCTTGCTGACTCCGGGCTGATTCGCCTCGGGCTGCCGCCCGTACCGAAGGCTCTGGTCCAAGACTCCTCAAGGTATACCACCTTGTTAATTCCGCTGCGCCACGAGCGCGGTGGGTCCGATTCCGTCACAGATAAAAACAAACAGGTGACTCCGTTCATGAGTGGACAAAACTCGCATTCAGGTGAGCTCAAGCGTGGCCTGAAAAACCGCCACATCCAGCTGATCGCCCTCGGTGGCGCTATCGGCACCGGCCTGTTCCTGGGGTCGGCCGGGGTGATGCAATCGGCCGGCCCGTCGATGATCCTGGGCTATGCGATCTGCGGCTTCATTGCCTTCCTGATCATGCGCCAGCTGGGCGAGATGATCGTCGAAGAGCCGGTGGCCGGCTCCTTCGCCCACTTCGCCCACAAGTACTGGGGCGGTTTCGCCGGCTTCCTGTCGGGCTGGAACTGCTGGGTGCTGTACATCCTGGTGGGGATGTCGGAGCTGACCGCGGTCGGCAAGTATGTCCACTACTGGTGGCCGGAGATCCCCACCTGGGCCTCGGCAGCCGCATTCTTCATCCTCATCAACGCGATCAACCTGGCCAACGTGAAGGTGTTCGGCGAGGCGGAGTTCTGGTTCGCGATCATCAAGGTGCTGGCCATCGTCGGCATGATCGGCCTGGGCAGCTACCTGCTGGTCAGTGGCAGCGGCGGCCCTGAAGCCTCTGTCACCAACCTGTGGGCCCACGGCGGTTTCTTCCCGCACGGCGTCGGCGGCCTGGTGATGGCCATGGCGATCATCATGTTCTCCTTCGGCGGCCTGGAAATGCTCGGGTTCACCGCAGCCGAGGCCGACAAGCCGAAGACCGTGATCCCCAAGGCGATCAACCAGGTCATCTACCGCATCCTGATCTTCTACATCGGTGCCCTGGTGGTACTGCTGTCGCTGACCCCGTGGGACAGCCTGGTCAGCAGCCTGACCAGCTCGGGCGATGCCTACAGCGCCAGCCCGTTCGTGCAGGTGTTCTCGCTGCTGGGCAGCAACACCGCAGCGCATATCCTCAACTTCGTGGTGCTGACCGCGGCGCTGTCGGTGTACAACAGCGGCACCTACTGCAACGCGCGCATGCTCTACGGCATGGCCGAGCAGGGTGATGCGCCGGCCAGCCTGGCCAAGATCGACAAGCGTGGCGTGCCGGTACGCTCGATTCTGGCGTCGGCAGCCGTTACCGTGGTGGCGGTGCTGCTCAACTACCTGATGCCGCACAGCGCCCTGGAGCTGCTGATGTCGCTGGTGGTGGCGACCCTGGTGATCAACTGGGCGATGATCAGCTACTCGCACCTCAAGTTCCGCCAGCACATGGACCGTACCGGTCAGAAGTCGCTGTTCCGCGCGCTGATCTACCCCTACGGCAACTACCTCTGCCTGGCGTTCGTGGTGTTCATCCTGGGCATCATGCTGCTGATGCCGGGCATCCGTGTATCGGTGTACGCGATTCCGGTATGGCTGGTGGTGATGTGGGGCTTCTACTGGCTCAAGAGCAAGCGCAGCGCCAACGGCGCCCCTGCAGTGCCGAGCGCCGCCCTCAAGTAAGCGCAGGATGCTGCAATGAAAGCCCGGCCTTGTGCCGGGCTTTTTGGTTTTGTGCACCAGGGCGGGTATCCTGAAGGCCAATTCGCGCAAAGCCAGGCCCATGCTGATCATTTCCAACGCCGTGCACATTCCCGATGACGAGATCGAATTGAACGCCATTCGCGCCCAGGGCGCCGGTGGGCAGAACGTCAACAAGGTCTCCAGCGCCGTGCACCTGCGCTTTGACATCAATGCCTCGTCACTGCCGCCGTTTCACAAGGAACGGTTGCTGGGCCTGCGTGACAGCCGGATCACCAGCGACGGGGTGATCGTGCTCAAGGCCCAGCAATACCGTACCCAGGAGCAGAACCGGGCCGACGCCCTGGAGCGCTTGCGCGAACTGATTCTGGCGGCGGTGAAGGTCGAGAAGGCGCGGCGGCCTACGCGCCCGACCCTGGGCTCCAAGACCCGTCGCCTGGAGTCAAAGAGCAAGCGCGGGGCGATCAAGGCCGGGCGCGGCAAGATCGACTACTGAAGCGTGTGGCGTACCGGGTTCAGTCGTGCCTGGCGGTACAGGTAAAGGCTGAGCAGCAGGCCGCACAAGGCGGCGATTGCCGCAAACAGAAAGATCGAGGCAAAGCCGAAACCTGCCGCCACAGCCCCCGCCAGTGGGCCAGTGATACCCAGCGACAGGTCGATGAACAGTGAGTAGGCCCCCACCGCGGCACCGCGGTTGGCCGCCGGCACCAGATTGACCGCCTCTACCCCCAGCGCCGGGAATACCAGCGAAAAGCCGAAGCCGCTCAGTGCCGCACCGGCCAGTGCCAGTTCGGCGCTGGGGGCCAGCCACAGCAGCAACAGGCCGATCGTCTCCACGCTCAGGCAGGCAATGGCGACACGGTAGCCGCCCAGACGGTTGATCAGGTTGCCGAACAGCAGGCGTGCGCTGATGAAGCTGGCGCCGAACAGGCTCAGGCACAAGGCGGCGTTGTGCCAGGACTGGCTGGCGTAGTACAGGGTAATGAAGGTGGCGATGGTGCCAAAGCCGATCGAGCCCAGCGCCAGCCCCGAGCCATGCCCGAACACCCGCCCCAGCACATGCAGAAACGGCATGCGCACGCCACTGACGATCGGCGCCGCCTGCTTGGGCCAGGCCAGCGCCAGGCCTGCCGCGCACAGCAGCAGGATGCTCACGCCCATGCTCCACAGCCCCAGTTGCTGTACCAGCACCACCCCCAGCGGTGCGCCGATGGCCAGCGCGCCGTAGCTGGCGATGCCGTTCCAGGAGATCACCTTGGCGGTGTGCTGCGCGCCCACCCGCCCGATGCCCCAGCCGATGGCGCCCGAACCCACCAGGCTTTCGGCGCTGCCCAGCACCAGGCGCCCCACCAGCAGGCTGGTCAGGCTCATCCAGGGCGTGGCCTGCAGCCAGGCGGCCAGCAACATGAACACGCCGCTCAGGCCGCAGCCGGCCAGGCCGTACATCACCGCACGCTTGCAGCCCTGATTGTCGATGAGGCGGCTGGCATAGGGGCGGCTGAGCAGGGTGGCGAGGTATTGCACGCTGATCACCAGGCCGGCGACCACGGCGCCGAACCCCAGGGTGTCGTGCACGAAGCCGGGCAGCACGGCCAGGGGAATGCCGATGTTGAGGTAGCCGATGAAGGTGAACAGCACGATGGAGACGACTTGCAGGGTGGCCGCCAGGGGGCGCGGTGTGACAGGCATGGAAGGTCCGGGAGGTGACGGGCTGGAGTGCCTATCATAGACCTGTGGAGCGCGGGGAGGGTTCTTGGCGGTGTGAAAACCCGTTGCCGGGGTCGTCCCCTGTCGTAGTGGTTTTCACACGCCGGGTAGTGCGCGGTTTATTCCTGTTCGGCGCTCGGGGTTTCGTCGCCATCGGAATCTGCCACGTGGGCAGGTTCGGCGCTGAGAGGAGCAGCAGGCTGCTCGGCTTGGTTCAGGCTTGGGAAGGGAAGATTCGGGATTTCATGCATCTCGTCGTTCCTCGCAAGTTTATAAGGTGGAAAGGCTGCGCAAGGCGCGCTTGGCTTCGATAAAGCCTGGGCAGGATACAGGAGTCTGGATGACAGTATGAATTTTCCTGCTGATTGGTGGCCTTCAACGGCTTCGCCGGCACGGCCAGCGCCTACACGGATCGACGTCGTCCCTGTAGGAGCCGGCCTTGCCGACGAAGGCTTCAGCGACAGACGTCCGCGATGGCCGCCGCCAGTACCTGCAGCCTGGCCGCATCCGCCCCGGCGATGTTCGCCCGCCCGGTACCGACCATGTACACACTGTGCTTCTCCCGCAGTTGCGTCACTTGCTGCGGTGAGAGGCCGGTGTAGGAGAACATTCCGCGTTGCGCGGCGATATGCGCGAACCGCTCGCTCAGCCCATGGGGCTGCAGCGCCTCGACCAGGCCGACCCGCAGCATGGCGATGCGCTGGCGCATGGCGTCGACTTCGTCGGCCCACAGGCGCTTGAGCGCCGGATCGCCAAGAATCGTCGCCACCACCGCCGCGCCATGGTCTGGCGGCGTCGACCACAGGTTGCGTGCAATCGATGCCAGCTGACTGCGCACATCCTGCAGCTTTTCGGCGCTGTCGGCGCATACCAGCAGCGCACCGGTGCGCTCGCGGTACAGGCCGAAGTTCTTCGAGCACGAACTGGTCACCAGCAGCTCCGGCAGGGCCTGGGCAAACAGCCTCACGGCCCAGGCATCCTGCTCCAGCCCGTCACCGAAGCCCTGGTAGGCGAAGTCGATCAGCGGCAGCAGTTCGCGGCGCTTGACCACTTCCAGCACCGCCTGCCAGTCCTGCTGCGACAGGTCGAAGCCGGTGGGGTTGTGGCAGCAGGCGTGCAGCAGCACCACGTCGCCCGTGGGCACCGATTCCAGTGCCGCGAGCATGCCGGTCACGTTCAGGCGGTTGTCTGCGCCCACATAGGGGTAGTGGCTGACCTTCAGGCCGGCACTGGCGAACAGCGTTTCGTGGATCGGCCAGGTCGGGTCGCTCAGCCAGATGCCACGCCCTGGCAGGCACTGGCGGATGAACTCCGCCGCCAGTCGCAGTGCGCCGGTGCCGCCCGGGGTTTGCGTGGCGCCTGCGCGCCGGGCTGCGAGCAGTGGCGCGTCGTCACCGAGTACCAGTTGCGCGATCAGTTGTCCGAAGGCTGCATCCCCGTGACCGCCTACGTAGCTCTTGCTGGTCTGGCCGTCGAGCAGGCGCTGTTCGGCCAGCTTGACCGCCTTGGGCACCGGGGTAAGGCCCTGGGCGTCCTTGAACACGCCAACCCCCAGGTCGAACCTGTCGGGGTTGGTGTCCCTGGCGTACGCCTCCATCAGCCCCAGAATCGGGTCGCCCGGCACGCGCGCGATGGCGCCGAATTGCATTACTTGCGACCTTCTGCGGTGCTGGCGACCTCATCGGTGCGCGCGGCCATGATGAAGTCGTTGCGGTGCAGGCCCTTGATCGAGTGGCTCCACCAGGTCACGGTGACCTTGCCCCACTCGGTCAGCAGGCCAGGGTGATGGCCTTCGGCTTCGGAGATCTCGCCCACTGCGTTGGTGAACGCCAGGGCATGTTTGAAATTCTTGAACAGGAACACTTTTTCCAGCTGCATGATGCCGTCGCGCACTTCGATGTTCCAATCCGGGATCTGCTTGATCAGTACCGGCAGTTCTTCGTCGCTGACCTGTGGGGCGTCGGCACGGCAGGCTTCGCAATGGGCTTGGTTCAAGGCGTTCATAGGTGATTCTTCCGCAAGTGGTTGTTATAGGTGTACAGGGTGGCTCAAGCGGCCACCTTGGGGGGGAATTTGGGGGCGTGCAGGCCCAGCTGCATGGCGCGTTGAACCATGCCCATGATGTCTTCGTGGGCCAGGTCGAACAAGCGCTTGAGCTGCGGCAGGGCGAAGTACACCGGCTGCAGGATATCGATGCGATACGGCGTGCGCATGGCCTCGAGCGGATCGAAGGCCTGGTGTTCCGGTTCGTCGGACAGGCTGTAGACGGTTTCCTTGGGCGAGGAGAGGATGCCGCCGCCGTAGATCCTGCGGCCCTGCGGGGTGTCCACCAGGCCGAACTCGATGGTCATCCAGTACAGGCGGGCCAGGTAGACGCGCTGTTCCTTGGTCGCGGCCAGGCCGAGTTTGCCGTAGGTGTGGGTGAATTCGGCAAACCAGGGGTTGGTCAGCAGCGGGCAGTGGCCGAAGATCTCGTGAAAGATGTCGGGCTCTTGCAGATAGTCGAGTTCTTCTTCGGTGCGAATGAAGGTGGCCACCGGAAAGCGCTTGCTGGCCAGCAGTTCGAAGAAGGTCTGGAAGGGGATCAGGGCCGGCACGCGGGCAACTTGCCAGCCGGTGGTGGCGCCCAGTACCTGGTTGATCTCGCTCAGTTGCGGAATGCGGTCATGAGGCAGGTTCAGTTGTTCGATGCCGTCCAGGTACTCCTGGCA
The DNA here is from genome assembly GCF_049942755.1 of Pseudomonas palmensis. Lineage (NCBI taxonomy): Bacteria > Pseudomonadati > Pseudomonadota > Gammaproteobacteria > Pseudomonadales > Pseudomonadaceae > Pseudomonas > Pseudomonas palmensis. The sequence goes on along the minus strand of NZ_CP187958.1, from coordinate 554,314 downwards.
CGCGCGCCCCTCGATCACCTTCAGCTGGCGGGTGATCAGGGTATTCCACACCGCATGTTCCTGCGGCGGGTAATCGATAAAACCCTGCGCATCGGGCTCGCGGGCCACGTAGTGCGTCTGTTTCATGCTGCTCTCCTGATGAGGGCCTTTATTGTTATAGGGTGGCTTTCGCCATGCCCTAGGAATACCCCCTCACTCTGGTGTTTGCATCCCGTTGCCTCGTGCCCGGCGGGCGGTTCAACCGTATTTTTGTAACGCAGATTTTACGGTGGTGCCGAAGTGCCGAGAAAACGCAGGTGCTGGTAGCTGTGAATTCGCCTTTTTGTAACGTATTCTTTACGAGAATTCATGCCGTTGTGCAGATAGTTGGCCTCGTCTTCTTGTTTGTAGGACCTTTCATGCGTATCAAAGTGCACTGCCAGAACCGCATCGGTATCTTGCGCGACATGCTCAACCTGCTGGTCGAGTACGGGATCAACGTGGCCCGCGGCGAGGTGGGGGGCGAGCATGGCAATGCCATCTACCTGCACTGCCCGAACCTGATCAACCTGCAGTTCCAGGCGCTGCGCCCCAAGTTCGAAGCCATTACCGGTGTGTTCGGGGTCAAGCGCGTGGGCCTGATGCCCAGCGAGCGCCGGCACATGGAGCTCAATGCCTTGCTGGGTGCGCTGGATTTTCCCGTGCTGTCGATCGACATGGGGGGCTCGATCGTCGCGGCCAACCGTTCGGCGGCGCAGTTGCTCGGGGTACGGGTGGACGAAGTGCCGGGCATTGCATTGTCGCGGTATGCCGAGGATTTCGACCTGCCGGAGTTGGTGCGGGCCAACAAGTCACGCATCAACGGCTTGCGGGTGAAGATCAAAGGCGATGTGTTCCTGGCCGATATCGCACCGCTGCAGTCCGAGCACGATGACAGCGAGGCGCTGGCAGGGGCCGTGCTGACCCTGCACCGGGCTGACCGCATCGGCGAACGCATCTACAACGTGCGCAAGCAGGAGCTGCGTGGGTTCGACAGCATTTTCCAGAGCTCCAGGGTGATGGCGGCGGTGGTGCGCGAGGCACGTCGCATGGCGCCGCTGGATGCGCCACTGCTGATCGAGGGCGAGACCGGTACCGGCAAGGAGTTGCTGGCCCGTGCCTGCCACCTGGCCAGTCCGCGTGGGCAGGCGCCGCTGATGGCGCTCAACTGTGCCGGGCTGCCCGAGTCGATGGCCGAGACCGAGCTGTTCGGCTACGGGCCGGGGGCGTTCGAAGGCGCCCGCGCCGAGGGCAAGCTTGGCCTGCTGGAACTGACCGCGGGCGGCACGCTGTTTCTCGACGGCGTGGGTGAGATGAGCCCGCGCCTGCAGGTGAAGCTGTTGCGCTTTCTGCAGGACGGTTGCTTTCGCCGGGTGGGCAGTGACGAGGAGGTGTACCTGGATGTGCGGGTGATCTGCGCGACCCAGGTGGACTTGTCGGAGTTGTGCGCCCGCGGCGAGTTTCGCCAGGACCTGTATCACCGCCTCAACGTGCTGTCGCTGCACATTCCACCGCTGCGCGAGTGCCTGGACGGCCTGGCGCCGCTGGTGGAGCATTTTCTCGACCAGGCCAGCCGTCAGATTGGCTGCCCGTTGCCGAGCCTGGCACCGGCGGCGATGGAGCGCCTGAGCCAATACCATTGGCCGGGCAACGTTCGGCAACTGGAGAACGTACTGTTCCAGGCGGTTTCATTGTGCGACGGCGGGGTGGTCAAGGCCGAGCATATTCGCCTGCCCGATTATGGCGCGCGCCAACCTTTGGGCGAGTTTTCCCTGGAAGGTGACTTGTCGCAAATAGTCGGTCGTTTCGAAAAAGCCGTACTTGAAAGTTTGCAGGGTGAATTCCCCAGTAGCAGAGCACTGGGTAAACGCCTGGGCGTTTCGCATACCACCATTGCCAACAAGTTGCGTGATTACGCAATCGGCAAAGTTGTGGAGTGACTTGAAAGGCGGGGAAGTTACTGTTTGCAGCGAGGGTGCGCCTCGTCGACACAAGGCCCGAGGCGCAACTACCGTCAGTGTGCTCTATCAGCCGTTGGAGCACCCGTTACCCATGACGCGGTATTCGAGAATGTGCTTCTGGCCTTGGGAGTCCTCGTAGGTCATGCGGGCCGGAACCACTTCGCAGACGTTCGGGACTTCGGTCATGGAAATGACTTTGGCGATGTCCAGATGTTGCGAGTAACTGTATTGTTCAACCGGAATCTGCTCGGCGGAAACATCTGCAACTTCAGCCGCCATGGCCGATGCGCAAAAACTACCGAGTGCCAATACCAGTAAAGCTTTCATCTTCAAGTTACCTGTCTAAGGTCGTAAGGGGTCACGCTGCGCTTGTGGCGCGGCGTGTGCAGCAAGTTGAAACTTTCAGGGTTATCGCGGGATTAACATGCCTTCGTGGGGGCTGTTACCAGTTAATTCGCGTTGCCGTTGCTGGCGAGGTGAATTCTAGGAGTGTGGCGGGTCCCGAAACAGAGCCCGTTTTGATAAACACTGTTGGCGGAAACTGTAACAATCAGTTGAAATTTCACCTCGGGATTTATTTTTCTATCTGTTGCCGCGCTGGAACGCCCGTGCCAGAGCGGTCGACGCGCCGTGTTGGACCAAATGCAGGTCCCGTTACTACCAACGTCGAATGGCCCTTGGCGCTCTGGTACAGTTAAAACGAGGTCATACAAAAACAACTATTACACCGAGGTAACAAAGATGAGTGCGGCTCCCCTGTATCCCGTGCGTCCCGAGGTTGCGGCCAACACGCTGACCGACGAGGCGACCTACAAGGCCATGTACCAGCAGTCGGTGATCAACCCTGACGGCTTCTGGCGCGAGCAAGCTCAGCGCCTCGAGTGGATCAAGCCCTTCACCAAGGTCAAGCAGACCTCGTTCGACGACCACCATGTCGACATCAAGTGGTTTGCCGACGGCACTCTGAACGTTTCCTACAACTGCCTGGACCGTCACCTGGCCGAGCGTGGCGATCAGCTGGCGATCATCTGGGAGGGCGACGACCCTTCCGAGCACCGCAACATCACCTATCGCGAACTGCACGAGCAGGTCTGCAAGTTCGCCAACGCCCTGCGTGGCCAGGACGTGCACCGCGGCGATGTGGTGACCATCTACATGCCGATGATTCCCGAAGCCGTGGTCGCCATGCTGGCGTGCGCGCGTATCGGCGCGATCCACTCGGTGGTGTTCGGCGGCTTCTCGCCCGAGGCGCTGGCCGGGCGCATCATCGACTGCAAGTCCAAGGTCGTGATCACCGCCGACGAAGGGCTGCGTGGCGGGCGTCGTACCGCACTCAAGGCCAACGTTGACCTGGCGCTGACCAACCCGGAAACCGCCAGCGTGCAGAAGATCATCGTGTGCAAGCGCACCGGTGGCGACATTGCCTGGCACCAGCACCGCGACATCTGGTACGAAGACCTGATGAAAGTGGCTTCTGCCCACTGCGCGCCGAAAGAGATGGGCGCCGAAGAAGCGCTGTTCATCCTCTATACCTCCGGCTCCACCGGCAAGCCCAAGGGCGTGCTGCACACCACTGGCGGCTACCTGGTGTACGCCTCGCTGACCCATGAGCGCGTGTTCGACTATCGCCCTGGTGACGTGTACTGGTGCACCGCCGACGTGGGCTGGGTAACCGGTCACAGCTACATCGTCTATGGCCCGCTGGCCAACGGCGCCACCACCCTGCTGTTCGAAGGCGTGCCGAACTACCCGGACATCACCCGTGTGGCGAAGATCGTCGACAAGCACAAGGTCAACATCCTCTACACCGCGCCCACCGCCATTCGCGCGATGATGGCCGAAGGTCAGGCGGCCATGAAGGATGCCGACGGTTCGAGCCTGCGCCTGCTGGGCTCGGTGGGCGAGCCGATCAACCCTGAGGCCTGGAACTGGTACCACACCACCGTGGGCAAGGAGCGTTGCCCGATCGTCGACACCTGGTGGCAGACCGAGACCGGCGGCATCCTGATCAGCCCGCTGCCGGGCGCCACTGCGCTCAAGCCGGGCTCGGCCACCCGTCCGTTCTTCGGCGTGGTGCCGGCGCTGGTGGACAACCTGGGCAACCTGATCGACGGCGCCGCCGAGGGCAACCTGGTGATCCTCGATTCGTGGCCGGGCCAGTCGCGTTCGCTGTACGGCGATCACGACCGTTTCGTCGACACCTACTTCAAGACCTTCCGCGGCATGTACTTCACCGGTGACGGCGCGCGCCGCGACGAAGACGGCTACTACTGGATCACCGGCCGGGTCGACGACGTACTCAACGTCTCGGGCCACCGCATGGGGACCGCCGAGATCGAGAGCGCCATGGTTGCGCACCCGAAGGTCGCCGAGGCGGCGGTCGTCGGTGTGCCGCATGATCTGAAGGGGCAGGGCATCTATGTCTACGTCACGCTCAACGGTGGCGAGGAGCCGAGCGAAGCATTGCGTCTGGAGCTGAAGAACTGGGTGCGCAAGGAGATCGGGCCGATCGCCTCGCCAGACGTGATCCAGTGGGCGCCAGGGCTGCCTAAAACCCGCTCGGGCAAGATCATGCGCCGTATCCTGCGCAAGATCGCCACGGCCGAGTACGACGGCCTGGGCGACATCTCGACGCTGGCCGACCCGGGTGTGGTGCAGCACCTGATCGACACGCACAAGTCGATGAACCTGGCTTCGGCCTGAGTCATCGCCGGCAGGCCGGCCCTTGTAGGGGGCGACCTCCGGCGATAGGGCCGGTTGGCTGTCAGCACAAAGCCCCGCACTGCGGGGCTTTTTCATGCCTGTTACGCCGACTTTCATCGGTAACCTTTTCTGTCACCGGTTTCGCACACAAACGGGGCATTGGGAAACGCCGCCGCCCGATCCGGGCGCATCCACCACGCCAATTTTGCATGGCTGCCACGCTGCACTTGCCGGATTACAAGGCTTTGCCAATAATGGGCGCGGTTATTGCTTGATTGATAGGTTATTTGTCTCTCGCTTTTGCATATTCCGCGAAAGCTGTCAATATCTCCGGCCCTGACTTCCGGCGCTTCTGTAACTAGTTGTCGCATTGAAGAAATATCGGGTTCGGAGCTGTCGCTAAAATGCCAATCACTCGCTCGTGATGCCTCGACCCTGTTTCGTCGAGCCCTGCGCAGCTCGCGTTGTACCCATTCGCAACGTCGACGGCCAATCGGCCTGTCACGTATTGCCCTTTACCGATGGAGTTCCCAGATGAAGAAACTCGCACTGCTTGGCGCCCTGGCGCTGTCCGTGTTTTCCCTGGCATCGCTGGCTGATGAAAAACCACTGAAGATCGGCATCGAGGCCGCCTACCCACCGTTCGCTTCCAAGGCGCCGGACGGCAGCATCGTGGGCTTCGACTACGACATCGGCAACGCGCTGTGTGCAGAGATGAAAGTCAAGTGCGTTTGGGTCGAGCAGGAATTCGACGGCCTGATCCCGGCGCTCAAGGTGCGCAAGATCGACGCCATCCTGTCGTCCATGTCGATCACCGATGATCGCAAGAAGTCCGTGGACTTCACCAAGCGCTACTACCTCACGCCGGCCCGCCTGGTGATGAAGGACGGTACCACCGTCAGCGACAGCCTGGACGAACTCAAGGGCAAGAAGATCGGCGTTCAGCGTGGCTCGATCCACGACCGTTTCGCCAAGGAAGTGCTGGCCCCCAAAGGCGCCACCATCGTTCCCTACGGCACCCAGAACGAAATCTACCTGGACGTTGCCGCCGGTCGTCTGGATGGCACCGTGGCCGATGCTACCCTGCTCGAAGACGGCTTCCTCAAGACCGACGCCGGCAAGGGCTATGCATTCGTAGGCCCGTCCTTCACCGACGCCAAGTACTTCGGTGACGGTATCGGTATCGCCGTGCGCAAGGGCGACGCCCTGAAGGACAAGATCAACACCGCCATCGACGGCATCCGTGCCAATGGCGAGTACAAGAAGATCCAGGACAAGTACTTCAACTTCGACATCTACGGCCCTGACGCGCAGTAATCCGTCGACGTTTCACCTGTTCAATGGTGCAAGCAGCAGAAGCGCTGAGGTTTGCACCATTTTTTCATCCCTAAGGTCGAGGACCTCAACATGTTGAAAGGCTACGGGGCAGTCATCCTCGATGGAGCATGGCTGACGCTACAGCTCGCCTTGTCGTCCATGGCCCTGGCCATCGTACTGGGCCTGATCGGCGTGGCGCTGCGGCTGTCGCCGGTGCGCTGGCTGGCCTGGCTGGGCGACCTGTACGCCACGGTGATCCGCGGGATCCCCGACCTGGTGCTGATCCTGCTGATCTTCTACGGCGGTCAGGACCTGCTCAACCGCGTCGCACCCTTGCTCGGTTTCGACGATTACATCGACCTCAATCCGCTGATGGCGGGTATCGGTACCCTGGGCTTCATCTTTGGTGCATACCTGTCCGAAACCTTCCGCGGCGCTTTCATGGCCATCCCCAAGGGGCAGGCCGAAGCCGGCATGGCCTATGGCATGAGCGGCCTGCAGATCTTCTTCCGGGTGCTGGTGCCGCAGATGATTCGCCTGGCGATCCCTGGCTTCACCAACAACTGGCTGGTACTGACCAAGGCCACCGCACTGATTTCGGTGGTGGGCCTGCAAGACATGATGTTCAAGGCCAAGCAGGCGGCGGACGCGACCCGCGAGCCGTTCACGTTCTTCCTGGCGGTCGCGGCGTTGTACCTGGTGCTCACCAGCGTCTCGTTGCTGGCCCTGCGTTACCTCGAGAAACGCTACTCGGTTGGCGTAAAGGCGGCTGATCTATGATTTTCGATTACAACGTCATCTGGGAAGCCATGCCGCTGTACCTGAGCGGCATGCTGACCACGCTCAAGCTGCTGGCGCTGTCGTTGCTGTTCGGCCTGCTGGTGGCAGTGCCGCTGGGCCTGATGCGGGTGTCCAAGCAGCCGCTGGTGAACATGAGCGCCTGGCTCTACACCTACGTGATTCGTGGCACGCCGATGCTGGTGCAGCTGTTTCTGATCTATTACGGGCTGGCCCAGTTCGAGGCGGTGCGCGAGAGCTTCCTGTGGCCGTGGCTGTCCAGTGCGACCTTCTGTGCGTGCCTGGCCTTTGCCATCAATACCAGTGCCTACACCGCCGAAATCATCGCCGGCAGCCTCAAGGCCACGCCCCACGGCGAGATCGAAGCGGCCAAGGCGATGGGCATGTCGCGGGTCAAGATGTACCGCCGCATCCTGCTGCCCTCGGCCCTGCGCCGGGCGCTGCCGCAGTACAGCAATGAAGTGATCATGATGCTGCAGACCACCAGCCTGGCGTCGATCGTGACCCTGATCGACATCACCGGTGCGGCGCGCACGGTCAATGCCCAGTACTACCTGCCGTTCGAGGCGTACATCACCGCCGGTGTGTTCTACCTGTGCCTGACCTTCATTCTGGTGCGCCTGTTCAAGCTGGCTGAACGCCGCTGGCTCGGCTACCTGGCGCCGCGCAAGGGCTGAGCCCGGCGGCAACTTTTTCGCCCCGGGCGCAGGCCCGGGACTGACGCTTTGTGAGAACCGACAGCATGTACAAACTCGAAGTCCAAGACCTGCACAAACGCTATGGCAGTCACGAAGTGCTCAAGGGTGTGTCCCTGGCGGCCAAGGCGGGCGATGTGATCAGCATCATCGGCTCCAGCGGCTCGGGCAAGAGCACCTTCCTGCGCTGCATCAACCTGCTCGAGCAGCCGCATGCCGGCAAGATCCTGCTCAACAACGAAGAGTTGAAGCTGGTGGCGAACAAGGACGGCGCGCTGAAGGCGGCCGACCCCAAGCAGTTGCAGCGCATGCGCTCGCGCCTGTCGATGGTGTTCCAGCACTTCAACCTGTGGTCGCACATGACTGCGCTGGAGAACATCATCGAGGCACCGGTGCACGTGCTGGGCATGAGCCGCAAGGACGCGCTGGAAAAGGCCGAGCACTACCTGGCCAAGGTCGGTGTGTCCCATCGCAAGGATGCCTACCCGGGCCATATGTCCGGTGGTGAGCAGCAGCGTGTGGCGATTGCCCGTGCACTGGCGATGGAGCCTGAAGTGATGCTGTTCGACGAGCCGACCTCGGCGCTGGACCCGGAGCTGGTGGGCGATGTGCTCAAGGTGATGCAGGCGCTGGCCCAGGAAGGCCGCACCATGGTGGTGGTGACCCACGAGATGGGCTTCGCCCGCGAGGTGTCCAACCAGCTGGTGTTCCTGCACAAGGGTGTGGTCGAAGAGAGCGGCAACCCGCGTGAAGTGCTGGTCAACCCGCAGTCCGAGCGGTTGCAGCAGTTCCTGTCCGGCAGCCTGAAATAATCGACCGTGCTACAGTTCGAGGCTGCCGCTTTGCACCAGAATAGGGCATGCTGCGCCTCGATCGAGGCTTTTCTCCCAGACTCCTCTCAGGTTTCGGACCTTACCCAATGACCACCCAGCGAATCGGTTTTCTCCTCTGGCCCAGCACCAAGGCCTTGACCCTGGCGCTGGCCGAAGAGGTCTTGCGGGTGGCCCAGAAGGTGCACCCCGAAGTGGTCTACGAGTTGCTGTTCCTGCAGGCCGAACCTGCGCCGGAGGGCGCCTGGCGCTTGCCTGGCGAAGCCTGGGTGGGGCGGCTGGAAGGTTGCCAGAAGCTGTTTCTGCTGGCCGATGAGCCGCCGCAGGCGGTAGGCGCGGCGCTGGGCAGCGCGCTCAAGCAACTGGTGCGCTCGGGGTGCGTGGTGGGTGGTCTTTCGGCAGGTGTGTATCCGCTGGCCCAGCTGGGCCTGCTGGATGGTTATCGCGCCGCGGTGCACTGGCGCTGGCAGGATGACTTCGCCGAACGCTTCCCCAAGGTCATCGCCACCAGCCACCTGTTCGACTGGGATCGCGATCGGCTGACCGCGTGTGGTGGCATGTCGGTACTGGACCTGCTGCTGGCCGTGCTGGCCCGTGACCATGGCGCCGAGCTTGCCGGTGCGGTGTCCGAAGAGCTGGTGGTCGAGCGCATTCGCGAGGGGGGCGAGCGTCAGCGCATCCCGTTGCAGAATCGCCTGGGCTCCAGCCATCCGAAGCTGACCCAGGCGGTGCTGCTGATGGAGGCCAATATCGAAGAGCCGTTGACCACCGACGAGATTGCCCAGCATGTGTGCGTATCGCGCCGGCAGCTGGAGCGGATCTTCAAGCAGTACCTCAATCGGGTGCCCAGCCAGTATTACCTGGAGCTGCGCTTGAACAAGGCGCGCCAGATGCTGATGCAGACCAGCAAGTCGATCATCCAGATCGGCCTGTCGTGCGGGTTCTCGTCGGGGCCGCATTTTTCCAGCGCGTACCGCAACTTCTTTGGCGCAACGCCACGCGAAGACCGCAACCAGCGCCGCAGCAACAGCCCGTTCGAGTTGTCGTCGGCGCCTGCCGAGCGCGGCTGATTCGGTAGCGCAGCGCGACCTTCGGCGGCAAACCAGCGCCCGCAGCGTCGAAGGGGGCTGCACCGGCCCGAGGGCGCTGGCTTGCCAGCGAAGAAGCCCCCGCAAATCCGTGCGTGACACAATCTCCCCGCCAGCACCGCGCACCGTTTAAACTGCGCCTTTGCGACCCTATTTGTCGCATTGCCGAAAGCCTTGGCAAAACAGGGTTTGGCGCTATAAGAAGTTGTCGCTTGGCGGCAAGGCCGGGCGTTCATCAGTCCTTACAATCCCCCCATCGCTCGCCAGTTCCAGGCAGGCGTTCCTCTTCAGGAGACTCCGATGTCCGTTGAGCAAGCTCCGGTGCAACGCGCCGATTTCGACCAGGTAATGGTCCCCAACTATGCGCCGGCCGCTTTCATCCCCGTGCGTGGCCAGGGCTCCCGTGTATGGGACCAGGCGGGGCGCGAGCTGATCGATTTCGCTGGCGGCATCGCCGTAAACGTCCTGGGGCACGCCCACCCGGCGCTGGTCGGTGCGCTGACCGAGCAGGCCAACAAGCTGTGGCACGTGTCCAACGTGTTCACCAACGAGCCAGCCCTGCGCCTGGCCCACAAGCTGGTCGACGCCACCTTTGCCGAGCGTGCGTTCTTCTGCAACTCCGGCGCCGAGGCCAACGAGGCCGCCTTCAAGCTGGCCCGTCGTGTCGCCCACGACCGCTTCGGCCCTGAAAAGCACGAGATCATTGCTACCGTGAACAGCTTCCACGGTCGCACCCTGTTCACCGTGAGCGTCGGTGGCCAGCCCAAGTACTCCGACGGCTTCGGCCCTAAGATCACCGGCATCAGCCATGTGCCGTACAACGACCTCGAAGCGCTCAAGGCGCAGATCAGCGACAAGACCTGCGCGGTGGTGATCGAGCCGATCCAGGGCGAGAGCGGCGTGGTGCCGGCCGACAAGGCCTATCTGCAAGGCGCGCGCGAGCTGTGCGACAAGCACAACGCACTGCTGATCTTCGACGAAGTGCAGACCGGCGTCGGCCGTACCGGCGAGCTGTTCGCCTACATGCACTACGGCGTGACCCCCGACATCCTGACCAGCGCCAAGAGCCTGGGCGGCGGCTTCCCGATTGCCGCGATGCTGACCACCGAAGCGCTGGCCAAGCACCTGGCCGTGGGCACCCACGGCACCACCTATGGCGGCAACCCGTTGGGCTGCGCCGTGGCCTCTGCGGTGCTGGATGTGGTCAACACCCCCGAAGTGCTGGCGGGCGTCAAGGCCAAGCACGAGCGCTTCAAGGCGCGCCTGGAGAAGATCGGCCAGCAGTACGGCCTGTTCACCCAGGTCCGCGGCCTGGGCCTGCTGATCGGTTGCGTGTTGTCCGATGCCTGGAAGGGCAAGGCCAAGGACGTGTTCAATGCTGCCGAGAAAGAAGGCCTGATGGTTTTGCAGGCCGGCCCGGACGTGGTGCGTTTCGCCCCCAGCCTGGTGGTGGAAGATGCCGACATCGATGAAGGCCTGGACCGCTTCGAACGCGCTGCCGCTGCACTGACCAAGGCCTGATACCGGCCTGCGGTCCTTCGCTGGCCCCGGTGGCCAGCGAACCGATTCTGGTGGCCCGTGCCCGTGGCACGTGCCGCTTCTTCTGCGCCGGCAGCTGTCGGCCCGATTTTCCCTAAAGGAGTGACACCATGCTGGTGATGCGCCCCGCGCAAATGGCTGACCTGGGTGAAGTGCAGCGTCTGGCCGCGGACAGTCCCATCGGTGTCACGTCCCTGCCGGATGATGCCGGTCGCCTGGGCGACAAGATCGCCGCGTCCGAAACCTCCTTTGCCGCCGAAGTCAGCTTCAATGGCGAGGAGAGCTACTTCTTCGTGCTCGAAGACAGCGAGACCGGCAAGCTGGTCGGCTGTTCGGCCATCGTGGCCTCGGCCGGCTATTCCGAGCCGTTCTACAGTTTTCGCAACGAGACCTTCGTGCACGCCTCGCGCGAGCTGAAGATCCACAACAAGATCCATGTGCTGTCGCAGTGTCACGACCTGACCGGCAACAGCCTGCTGACCAGCTTCTACGTGCTGCCCGAACTGGTGGGCACCGGCTGGGCCGAGCTCAACTCCCGCGGCCGGCTGCTGTTCATGGCAGCGCACCCGGAGCGGTTTGCCGATTCGGTGGTGACCGAGATCGTCGGCTACAGCGACGAGCACGGCGACTCGCCGTTCTGGGATGCCATCGGGCGCAACTTCTTCGACCTCAACTACGCTGCCGCCGAGCGCCTGTGCGGGCTCAAGAGCCGTACCTTCCTTGCCGAGCTGATGCCGCATTACCCCATCTATGTGCCCCTGCTGCCGGATGCCGCGCAGGAGGCCATGGGCCAGGTGCACCCGCGCGCGCAGATCACCTTCGACATCCTGATGCGCGAAGGCTTCGAGACCGATCACTACATCGACATCTTCGACGGTGGGCCGACCCTGCATGCGCGAGTGTCCGGCATCCGCTCCATCGCCCAGAGCCGGCTGGTGCCGGTCAAGCTGCAGGAGCAGGCCGTCAAGGGCGGGCGCCCGTACCTGGTATCCAACGGCCAGTTGCAGGATTACCGCGCCGTGATGCTGGAGCTGGACTGGGCCCCTGGCAAGCCGGTGCAGCTGGACCTGGCCGCCGCCGAGGCGCTGGGAGTGGGTGAGGGCGCCAGCGTGCGCCTGGTCGCGGTCTGATTGCCTGGCTACCCCAGGTCGAGTTTCGCAGGGGCCAGCAGGCACCTGCCCGAGGAGATAGCATGATTGTTCGTCCCGTACGCAGCAGCGACCTACCGGCGCTGATCGAGCTGGCGCGCAGCACCGGCACCACCGGCCTGACCACTCTGCCGGCCAACGAAGAGCGCCTGGCCCACCGGGTGGGCTGGGCCGAGAAGACCTTCCGCGGCGAAGCCGAGCGTGGCGATGCCGACTACCTGTTCGTGCTCGAGAACGACGAAGGCGAAGTGGTGGGCATTTCGGCCATCGCCGGTGCCGTTGGGCTGCGTGAACCCTGGTACAACTACCGGGTGGGCCTGACCGTCAGCGCGTCCCAGGAACTGGACATCTACCGCGAGATCCCCACGCTGTTTCTGGCCAACGACCTGACCGGCAACTCCGAGTTGTGCTCCCTGTTTCTGCGCAGCGACTACCGCAGTGGCCTCAATGGTCGTCTGCTGGCCAAGGCTCGCCTGCTGTTCATTGCCGAATTCAGCGAACTGTTCGGCAACAAGATCATTGCCGAAATGCGCGGCATGTCCGACGAGCAGGGCCGTTCGCCCTTCTGGGAGAGCCTGGGCCGACACTTCTTCAAGATGGAGTTCAGCCAGGCCGACTACCTGACCGGGGTCGGCAACAAGGCGTTCATCGCCGAGCTGATGCCCAAGTTCCCGCTGTACACCTGCTTTCTGTCCGAGGCGGCGCGCAATGTGATCGGGCGCGTGCACACCGATACCGAACCGGCGCTGGCCATGCTGCAGAGCGAAGGCTTCAGCTATCAGGGCTACGTCGACATCTTCGACGCGGGCCCGGCGGTCGAGTGCCAGACCAGCAAGATTCGCGCGGTGCACGACAGCCAGGCCCTGGTGCTGGCGATCGGCACGCCGGGCGACGATGCCACCCCTTTCATCATCCACAACCGCAAGCGCGAGGACTGCCGTATCACCGCAGCGCCCGCGCGCTTGGCTGCGGGCACCCTGGTGGTCGACCCGCTGACGGCCAAGCGCCTGCGCCTGAGCGCCGGTGACCAGGTACGTGCGGTGCCACTGTCCGCAGCACGGGAGGCCAAATAATGACCACGCACTACATTGCCGGTACATGGCAGGCCGGCCAGGGCGAGGCCCTGCAGTCGCTGAACCCGGTCAGCCAACAGGTGATCTGGCAGGGCCAGGGCGCCGACGCGGGGCAGGTCGAGGCCGCGGTACAGGCTGCGCGTCAAGCCTTTGCTGGCTGGGCTCGCCAGCCGCTGGAGGCGCGTATCAGCGTGCTCGAAGCCTTTGCCGCGAGCCTCAAGGCCCACGCCGATGAACTGGCCCGCTGCATCGGCGAAGAAACCGGCAAGCCGCTGTGGGAGGCCACCACCGAAGTGACCAGCATGGTCAACAAGGTGGCCATTTCGGTGCAGAGCTACCGCGAACGTACCGGCGAGAAGAGCGGCCCGCTGGCTGACGCCACGGCGGTACTGCGGCACAAGCCCCACGGTGTGGTGGCGGTGTTCGGCCCGTACAACTTCCCGGGCCACCTGCCCAACGGGCATATCGTGCCGGCGCTGCTGGCCGGTAACAGCGTGGTGTTCAAGCCCAGCGAGCTCACGCCGAAAGTGGCCGAGCTGACGCTCAGGTGCTGGATCGAGGCCGGGCTGCCGGCTGGCGTGCTCAACCTGGTGCAGGGGGCGCGGGAAACCGGGGTGGCCCTGGCGGCCAACCCCGGCATCGACGGCCTGTTCTTCACCGGCTCCAGCCGCACCGGCAACCTGCTACACCAGCAGTTCTCGGGGCGCCCGGACAAGATCCTGGCCCTGGAGATGGGGGGCAACAACCCCCTGGTGGTCGACCAGGTGCAGGACCTGGACGCTGCGGTATACACCATCATCCAGTCGGCCTTCATTTCCGCCGGCCAGCGCTGCACCTGTGCACGCCGCCTGCTGGTACCCCAAGGCGAATGGGGCGACACCCTGCTGGCGCGGCTGGTGGCCGTCAGCCGGAACATTTCGGTGGGCGCGTTCGATCAACAGCCGGCGCCGTTCATGGGCTCGGTGATCTCCCTGGGGGCAGCCCGCGCGCTGCTCGATGCCCAGGCCCAGTTGCTGGCCAGCGGCGCACAGTCGCTGCTGCCGATGACCCAGCCACAGGCCGATGCGGCGTTGCTGACCCCGGGCATCATCGACGTGACCTCGGTGGCCGAGCGCCCGGACGAGGAGTTCTTCGGGCCGCTGCTGCAGGTTATCCGCTACAGCGATTTCGATGCCGCGATCCGCGAAGCCAACAACACCCAGTACGGCCTGGCCGCAGGGCTGTTGTCCGATTCCGAGGCGCGCTACCAGCAGTTCTGGCTGGAAAGCCGCGCCGGTATCGTCAACTGGAACAAGCAACTGACCGGTGCCGCCAGCAGCGCACCGTTCGGTGGTGTCGGGGCCAGTGGCAATCATCGGGCGAGCGCCTATTACGCGGCCGACTACTGCGCCTACCCGGTGGCGTCGCTGGAGGCATCCAGCCTTGTGCTGCCCGCCACGCTGACGCCCGGCGTCACCCTATAACAACAGCTTCACGGAGCCTTAGCCGATGAAATCATTTGAAGTGAATTTTGATGGCCTGGTGGGGCCGACGCACAACTACGGCGGGCTGTCCTACGGCAACGTTGCTTCGCAGAGCAACAGCCAGCAGGCATCCAACCCGCGTGAAGCGGCGCGCCAGGGCCTGGCGAAGATGAAGGCGCTGATGGAGATGGGCTTTGTGCAGGGCGTACTGGCCCCGCAGGAGCGTCCGGATGTGGCTGCGCTGCGTCGCCTGGGCTTTGGCGGCAGCGATGCACAGGTCATCGAGCGGGCGGCCAGGGAGGCGATGCCGTTGCTGGTCGCCAGTTGCTCTGCGTCCAGCATGTGGGTGGCCAACGCCGCCACGGTCAGTCCGAGCGCCGATACGGCCGATGGACGCGTGCACTTCACGGCGGCCAACCTGAACTGCAAGTACCACCGCAGTATCGAGCACCCGACCACCAGTCGTGTGCTGGGCGCGATGTTCGCCAATGCGCAGCACTTTGCCCACCATGCCGCGTTGCCGGCGGTGGCGCAGTTTGGTGACGAAGGTGCTGCCAACCACACGCGCTTCTGCCGTGCCTATGGCGAACCGGGCGTGGAGTTCTTCGTGTTCGGGCGCAGTGCATTCGATGCGCGCTACCCGGCGCCGCACAAATACCCGGCCCGCCAGACCCTGGAGGCTTCCCAGGCGGTTGCCCGGCTGCATGGCCTGAGTGCCGACGGCGTGGTCTATGCTCAGCAGAACCCTGCCGTGATCGACCAGGGCGTGTTTCACAACGATGTGATCGCGGTGGGCAACGGCGAGGTGCTGTTCTATCACGAGGACGCCTTCCTCGACACCGAAGCGGTGCTGGCCGAGCTGCAGGCTAAACTGGCCGGATGTGGCGGCAAGTTCAAGGCCATCTGCGTGCCGCGGGCCCAGGTGACGGTCGAGGACGCCGTGCGTTCGTATCTGTTCAACAGTCAGTTGCTGTCCCGTGAAGACGGTTCGATGCTGCTGATCGTGCCGGAGGAATGCCGCAACAACGAGCGGGTCTGGGCCTATCTGTCGGCCTTGACCGGCCAGGGCGGGCCGGTGACCGAGGTCAAGGTCTTCGACCTCAAGCAGAGCATGCAGAATGGCGGCGGCCCCGCGTGCCTGCGTTTGCGCGTGGCGCTCAACGAAACGGAACTGGCGGCCGTCAACCCAGGGGTTATCATGACCGCGCCGCTGTACGACACCCTGACCCAATGGGTCGACAGGCACTACCGCGACAGCCTGAGCGAACGCGACCTGGCTGACCCGCAGCTGTTGCTGGAATGTCGTACGGCACTGGATGAGCTGACCCAGATCCTCAAGCTGGGTTCGGTGTATCCGTTCCAACTCCAACCTTGAAAGAGAACTCGATTATGTCCGACGCCCTGCAGCTGATCCTTGAAGATGAAGATGGCACCCAGCTGGAAACTTCCTGCACCCGTTTTGCCGTGCTGTGGCAAGGCAAGGAAGTGTGGATTCAGCAGGATGGCCGCGGCCAGCTGCTGATCGGTGTCGATGTTGAAGAAGGCGACGCCGAGTATGCCAACCTGCTGCTGCGCCCGCTGGCCACCAACCTGGTGAGCCTGCAGCTGGAAATGGAGCCGGCCGATGCTGGCGAAGATGACGACCACGTCCATGGCCCCGATTGCGGGCATCACCACTAAGGAACACCGCCCATGCTCGCCCTCGGCAAACTGCTTGAACTGACCCTTGCCGGTCGTGAACCGGCAGAGAAGACCCAGCTGACTGTCGAAGGCGTGCGCATGCGCTGGCTCGACGAGGGGGCGCTTGAAGTGACCCCGCCCGAGGGGCGTGACGATGGCATGGACCTGCTGCTGTCTGCAGGTATTCATGGCAACGAGACTGCACCGATCGAGTTGCTCGACGAACTCCTGCATGGCATTGCCAGGGGGGAGATCAAGCCGCGGGCGCGTGTGCTGTTCCTGTTCGGCAACCCCGAGGCGATGCGCACGGGCGCGCGGTATATCGAGCACGACGTCAACCGTCTGTTCAACCGGCGTCATGAGCAGTCCAGTGGTGTCGAGGCATTGCGTGCCTGTGCGCTGGAGCGTCTGGCAACGGCCTTTTTTTTCTATAAAGAGGGCCGTACCCGCCTGCACTATGACCTGCACACCGCCATTCGCGGCTCCAAGATCGAGCAGTTTGCGCTGTATCCCTACAAGGAAGGCCGTCAGCACTCGCGTCGGGAACTGGCTCGCTTGCGCGCCGCCGGCATGCAGGCTGTGCTGCTGCAGAGCAAGCCTTCGATCACCTTTACCGCATTCACCTACGAAACCCTGGGGGCCGAAGCGTTCACCCTCGAGCTGGGCAAGGCGCGGCCGTTCGGCCAGAACGGCGAGATCAAGCTCGGCAAGCTCGAAGCGCGGCTCAGGGCGATCATCGAGGGTAACGAGCCGGCTGAAGATGAAGGGATCGGCGGGCTGCAACTGTTCAGCGTCGCGCGCGAGATCATCAAGCACAGCGACAGCTTCCACCTGCACCTGCCGGCGGATATCGAGAACTTTTCCGAGCTTTCCAGAGGGTATCTGCTGGCCGAGGACCTGGCCGAGACGCGCTGGGTTGTCGAGGAGGAGGGCGCGCGGATCATTTTCCCGAACCCCAAGGTGAAGAACGGGCTGCGTGCGGGGATGCTGATCGTGCCTGCGTCGGATGAGCAGTTGGGCTGAAGATGAAACACCTTCGCCGGCAAGGCCGGCTGCTACAGGTGCCGCGTATCCCGTAGCAGCCGGCCCTGCCGGCGAAAGGGGTAGGGCAATCAGCCCGCCATCTTCTGCGGTACTTCATTGCGGCGCAGCGAGCGCAGCTTGAGCAGGGTGTCGGCGCAGGTCACTGCCGCTTCGGCGCCCTTGTGCACGAAGTGATCGAAGAAGAACTTCTGGTGCTCGTCGCCGGCATGGAAGTGATGAGGGGTCAGTACCACCGAGAACACCGGCACTTCGGTTTCCAGCTGCACCTGCATCAGGCCGCTGATCACCGACTGGGCGACGAACTCATGGCGGTACAGGCCGCCGTCCACCACCAGGCCTGCAGCCACGATGCCGGCGTAACGGCCGCTGCGGGCCAGCAGCTTGGCGTGCAGCGGGATTTCGAAGGCACCGCCGACTTCATAGAAGTCGATATCGCTCAGCTGATAGCCTTGCTTGGCCATCTCTTCGACGAAACCCTTGCGGCTCTGGTCAACAATATCCTTGTGCCAGCAGGCCTGGACGAAGGCGATGCGATCGTTGTGATGGCCTTTGCTGTCGATTGGGGTAGCTTGCATTGAAACGAACTCCTGTTTGTATGAGAAACAGGGCAGTGGATCGAAGGGGATTGTCGTTGCGCAGATGTGCAGACGCAGGCACTCGCGTGCCTATCCCGCTCTCTCTTTATCCGGACTATGACCGTCGGCCCCGGAATCACACCGGGTCTGCTGACCTTGCAGGGTTGCCTGCAAGCGCTCGCGGGCTATGCGCAATGGGCGCAATTACCGCCGGTGGGGAATTGCACCCCGCCCTGAGAACGTGCCGCCAGTGGCTGGCGACGCACACGTTGTAGCATAGATGTCGGCAGAACGTATAGCCTGCTAAGCAAACCGCGCCGGATGAAGGTCATTTCATCCTCAAATGGCGGTTGGCGATGTATAAACTCACTGCACCTCGTGTTAAGGCTCGATATAATGCGGCCCTTTGCCGTCGTTTCGTCAATTTGACGCAGGCCGCCGTTTCCGTGGAAGAACCTATGAAAAGCGCAGAAATCCGTGAAGCCTTCCTTCGCTTCTTCGAAGAGCAGGGCCATACCCGAGTTGCCTCCAGCTCCTTGATCCCGGGCAACGACCCGACCCTGCTGTTCACCAACGCGGGGATGAACCAGTTCAAGGACTGCTTCCTTGGCCAGGAAAAGCGCGCGTACACCCGCGCCACCAGCAGCCAGAAGTGCGTGCGCGCCGGCGGCAAGAACAGCGACCTGGAAAACGTCGGGTATACCGCGCGTCACCATACGTTCTTCGAAATGCTGGGCAACTTCAGTTTCGGCGACTATTTCAAGCGTGATGCCATCACCTACGCCTGGACCTTCCTCACCGGCGTGCTGCAACTGCCCAAGGAAAAGCTCTGGGTCACCGTGTATGCCACCGATGACGAGGCCTACGACATCTGGACCCAGCACATCGGTGTGCCGGCCGAGCGCATGGTGCGCATTGGCGACAACAAGGGCGCGCCCTACGCCTCGGACAACTTCTGGACCATGGGCGATACCGGCCCGTGCGGCCCCTGCACCGAGATCTTCTATGACCACGGCGCCGACATCTGGGGTGGCCCGCCAGGCTCGCCGGAAGAAGACGGTGACCGTTACATCGAGATCTGGAACAACGTCTTCATGCAGTTCAATCGCACTGCCGACGGCGTGCTGCACCCGCTGCCTGCACCGTCGGTGGACACCGGCATGGGCCTGGAGCGCATCAGTGCGGTGATGCAGCATGTGCATTCGAACTATGAAATCGACCTGTTCAAGAACCTGCTGAGCGCGTCGGCTGCCGCCATCGGCTGCAGCAACGAAGACCAGTCGTCGCTCAAGGTAGTGTCGGACCACATTCGTTCGTGCAGCTTCCTGATTGCTGATGGCGTGCTGCCTTCCAACGAAGGCCGTGGCTACGTGCTGCGTCGCATCATTCGTCGCGCCTGCCGTCACGGCAACAAGCTCGGTGCCACCGGCAGCTTCTTCTACAAGATAGTTGCGGCGCTGGTTGCCGAGATGGGCGAGGCGTTCCCGGAACTCAAGCAGCAGCAGGCCAACATCGAGCGCGTGCTCAAGGCCGAGGAAGAGCAGTTTGCCAAGACCCTGGAGCAGGGCCTGAAGATCCTCGAGCAGGACCTGGCCGAACTCAAGGGCAGCGTGGTGCCCGGTGACGTGGTGTTCAAACTGTATGACACCTACGGTTTCCCGATGGACCTGACGGCCGACATCGCCCGTGAGCGCAGCCTGACCATCGACGAAGTCGGTTTCGAGCGCGAGATGGAGGCGCAGCGTGAGCGCGCGCGTTCGGCCAGCGCCTTCGGCCTGGACTACAACACCCTGGTCAAGGTCGATGTGGCCACCGAATTCACCGGTTATGCCACCACCGAAGGCGCTGCCAGCGTCGTTGCACTGTACAAGGACGGCAAGGCCGTCGAGCAGCTGGGTGAAGGCGAGGAGGGTGTGGTGATCCTCGACCGCACGCCGTTCTACGCCGAGTCCGGCGGCCAGGTGGGTGACTGCGGGTACCTGCAGGCCGGTGCCGTCCGCTTCGATGTCCGTGACACCACCAAGACCGGCGGTGCCTTCCTGCACCACGGTGTGGTTGCCAGCGGCAAGCTGAGCGTCGGTGCCCAGGTTGAAACCCGGGTCGATGCGCAGGTTCGTCATGCCACCTCGCTCAATCACTCGGCCACCCACCTGCTGCACGCGGCATTGCGTCAGGTGCTGGGCGAGCACGTACAACAGAAAGGCTCGCTGGTCGACAGCCAGCGCCTGCGTTTTGACTTCAGCCATTTCGAGGCGGTAAAGCCAGAGCAGCTCAAGGCGCTGGAAGACATCGTCAACCGCGAAGTGCGCAACAACACCGAGGTCATGACCGAAGAGACCGACATCGAGACTGCCAAGCAGAAGGGCGCCATGGCGCTGTTCGGCGAGAAGTATGGCGACAGCGTGCGCGTGCTGAGCATGGGCGGTGATTTCTCCGTCGAGCTGTGCGGCGGCATCCATGCCAAGCGCACCGGCGATATCGGTCTGCTCAAGATCATCAGCGAAGGCGGTGTGGCCTCCGGGGTGCGTCGTATCGAAGCGGTCACTGGCGCCGCCGCACTGGCCTACCTGAACGCTGCCGAAGAGCAGTTGAAGGAAGCTGCCCAGCTGGTCAAGGGCAGCCGCGAGAACCTGGTCGACAAGCTGTCGGCGGTGCTCGAGCGCAACCGTCAGCTGGAAAAGCAACTGGAGCAACTGCAGGCCAAGGCCGCCAGTGCTGCCGGCGATGACCTGTCTGCCAGCGCAGTCGACGTCAAGGGCGTCAAGGTGCTGGCCGCGCGTCTGGACGGGCAGGACGGCAAAGCCTTGCTGGCCCTGGTCGACCAGTTGAAGAATAAACTCGGCCGCGCAGTGATCCTGCTCGGCAGTGTCCACGAAGAAAAGGTCGTACTGGTCGCAGGCGTGACCAAGGACCTGACCGGCCAACTCAAAGCCGGTGATCTGATGAAGCAAGCCGCTGCAGCGGTGGGCGGCAAAGGCGGTGGTCGTCCGGACATGGCGCAAGGCGGTGGCGTGGATGCCGCAGCGCTGGACGGTGCACTGGCTCTGACCGTGCCATTCGTAGAACAGGGTGTCTGAAGCGCCCGGTGGCCCGCCATCCGATGGCGGGCCCTGGCGTTGGGTAATTGTGTTTATTGGGTGCCCTTCACGGGCTGAGGCGGCTTTGAAATGGCGTTGATCGTACAGAAATTTGGCGGCACCTCGGTGGGCACGGTCGAGCGCATCGAACAGGTTGCCGACAAGGTGAAGAAGTTCCGCGAGGCTGGCGACGACCTGGTGGTCGTGCTGTCGGCAATGAGCGGGGAAACCAATCGTCTGATCGAGCTGGCGAGGCAAATCAGCGATCAGCCGGTTCCGCGCGAGCTGGACGTGATCGTGTCCACCGGCGAGCAGGTGACCATCGCGTTGCTGGCCATGGCGCTGATCAAGCGGGGTGTGCCTGCGGTGTCCTACACCGGCAACCAGGTGCGTATTCTCACCGACAGTGCGCACAACAAGGCGCGCATCCTGCAGATCGATGATCAGAAGATTCGTGCCGACCTCAAGGCAGGTCGCGTGGTCGTGGTAGCCGGTTTCCAGGGCGTTGACGAGCACGGCAGCATCACCACGCTGGGGCGTGGCGGTTCCGATACCACCGGCGTGGCCTTGGCGGCTGCATTGAAGGCTGACGAGTGCCAGATCTACACCGACGTCGATGGTGTCTATACCACCGACCCGCGCGTGGTGTCCCAGGCGCAGCGGCTGGACAAGATCACTTTCGAAGAGATGCTGGAAATGGCCAGCCTCGGGTCCAAGGTGCTGCAGATTCGGGCCGTGGAGTTTGCCGGCAAGTACAACGTACCGCTGCGTGTACTGCACAGTTTTCAGGAGGGTCCGGGTACCCTCATTACTATTGATGAAGAGGAATCCATGGAACAGCCGATCATTTCCGGCATCGCCTTCAATCGCGATGAAGCCAAGCTGACCATTCGCGGTGTGCCGGATACCCCGGGCGTGGCATTCGGGATTCTGGGCCCCATCAGTGCAGCCAATATCGAAGTCGACATGATCGTGCAGAACGTTTCGCACGATAACACTACCGACTTCACCTTCACCGTACACCGCAACGATTACGAAAAGGCGCAGAAGGTACTGGGTGAAACCGCCCTGAAGCTCAATGCCCGCGAAGTGGTGGGTGATACCAAGATCGCCAAGGTATCGATCGTGGGTGTGGGCATGCGCTCGCATGCGGGCGTTGCCAGCCGCATGTTCGAATCGCTGGCCAAGGAGAGCATCAACATCCAGATGATCTCCACTTCGGAAATCAAGGTGTCGGTGGTTATCGAAGAGAAGTACCTGGAACTGGCTGTGCGTGCCTTGCACACCGCTTTCGAACTCGACGCGCCTTCCCGTCAGGGCGAGTAAGCGTTGTGCTCACTAGGGCGCGGCCTGGCCGCGCCCTTCGTGTTTTTGAACGGCACAAGAAACCTGTGGGTTGTCGGGTGTCGATCAACGTTCAGGCGTAGGTCCGCCGCTGTTCTGGCGGCGGGTTGAAGCCCTTTTTTTGCAGACTGTTATCCCTGAACTGAATTGCGTGAGGAGAAAGGTATGTTGATTCTGACTCGTCGGTGCGCAGAGAGCCTGATAATTGGCGACGGCGAAATCACCGTGACCGTGCTCGGCGTCAAAGGAAACCAGGTACGGATTGGGGTGAACGCGCCCAAGGAAGTGGCCGTGCACCGTGAGGAAATCTACCTGCGGATCAAGAAAGAGAAGGACGAAGAACCAACCCATTAATTTTTATCGATATTTTTTCAAAAAAGGGTTTGCAAACGGGGAAGGCTCTGGTTATTATACGCCCCGTGTTGCGGAGAGGTGGCCGAGTGGCCGAAGGCGCTCCCCTGCTAAGGGAGTATACCTCACAAGGGTATCGGGGGTTCGAATCCCCCCTTCTCCGCCATTATTCATGTAGGGCGCTGTAATCTTGCTTGAATCGCTAAGTAGTTGAAATTAAACGAAAAAGTGGTTGGCAAATCGATTAAGCGGTCTATAATGCGCGGCAACAAATGCACTCGTAGCTCAGCTGGATAGAGTACTCGGCTACGAACCGAGCGGTCACAGGTTCGAATCCTGTCGAGTGCACCATACGACGAAGTAGTTTCCAGTCTGGAAGTTGCCTCAGTTTCAACCAGAGGTGATCTGGTCCATCAAGTACCAACCCTGCACTCGTAGCTCAGCTGGATAGAGTACTCGGCTACGAACCGAGCGGTCACAGGTTCGAATCCTGTCGAGTGCACCATACGACGAAGCAGTTTCCAGTCTGGAAGTTGTTTCAGCTTCAACCAGAGGTGATCTGGTCTATCAAGCGCCAACCCTGCACTCGTAGCTCAGCTGGATAGAGTACTCGGCTACGAACCGAGCGGTCACAGGTTCGAATCCTGTCGAGTGCACCATACAACAGAAGGCCCGCTTTTAAGCGGGCCTTCTGCTTTTCGGCTTTTCACTTTTCCGTAAGGCGCGATGAATAAACTGTCATCGATGCGTTTACCGGCCTCTGCTAACTTTTGCGTCTTCAATGTGTTCTTTGGGGTGTGCCAGCCGTCGCACTGTCAGAGCTGGACGTTGTCACAGCTTTATCTCGCAAGCGATTGTTCTGGCCAATATTTTCAGCCCGAGCAGCCCAAGCCGTGTATGATTGCGCCCGTCAGCTCCGCCGGGGCTTGTGGAATACCACCATGGACTTACCCAGTAGTTACTCAATAGCTTGTTTTGCCAATCACGATCTGACTGATTGATTCTCCTGGCGTGCTCCGCTGCTGGGAGTGGAGTACGCGTATGACCGAAAGTGAAGTAAAAAAATCGCAAGAAAGCCTGCAGGATCGCCTGGCCCAGGTGGTCGAATTGCTGCAGCGCCAACGAGTGGTCGAAGACCTGACACATCGTCAGGAAGGGCACCATAACGATCGGGTCGAAAATCTCGTACACCGCCAGAATCTGGTCGAGCTGCAACGCAAGCTCGATGATCTGCACTCCGCTGACGTTGCCTACATTCTCGAAGCCCTGCCGCTGGATGATCGTCTGACGGTCTGGCAACTGGTCAAGGCCGAGCGTGATGGTGACATCCTGCTCGAGGTATCCGATTCGGTTCGGGAAACCCTGATCGCCGACATGGACGATCACGAGCTGCTTGCCGCTGCCAAGGAGATGGACGCCGACGAGCTGGCCGACCTTGCGCCGGAGCTGCCGCGCGACGTCGTGCATGAGCTGATGGAAACCCTCGATGCCCAGCAGCGTGAGCGCGTACGCTCCGCGTTGAGCTATGACGAGGACCAGGTCGGTGCCTTGATGGACTTCGAGATGGTGACCATCCGCGAGGACGTCAGCCTTGAGGTGGTGTTGCGTTACCTGCGCCGGCTCAAGGAACTGCCAAGCCATACCGACAAACTGTTCGTGGTCGATTACGACGGCAAGCTCAAGGGTGTGCTGCCCATCAAGCGGCTGCTGGTGAACGACCCCGACAAGCAGGTTGCCGAGGTCATGGCCAGTGACCCGGTGAGTTTTCATCCCGATGAAGACGCCTACGATGCGGCACAGGCCTTTGAGCGCTATGACCTGATTTCGGCCCCGGTGGTGGACAAGAGCGATCGCCTGATCGGCCGTTTGACCATCGACGAAATGGTCGACCTGATCCGTGAGGAAAGCGAGAACGAAGTCCTCAACATGGCGGGTCTGCGTGAGGAGGAAGACATCTTCGCCTCGGTCTGGCGTTCGCTTCGCAACCGTTGGGCATGGCTGGCAATCAACCTGATCACGGCCTTTGTCGCTTCGCGAGTGATCGGCCTGTTCGAGGGGTCGATCGAGAAGCTGGTGGCGTTGGCTGCACTGATGCCCATCGTGGCCGGTATCGGGGGCAACTCCGGCAACCAGACCATTACCATGATCGTACGTGCCATGGCGCTCGATCAGGTCAGCCCGGGCAATACTACGCGATTGATGCGCAAGGAGCTTGCGGTGGCCTTGATCAATGGCCTGGTGTGGGGGGGCGTGATCGGCGTTGTGGCCTACCTGCTCTATGGCAGCTGGTCGCTGGGGGTAGTGATGACTGCGGCGATGACCCTGAACCTGCTGTTGGCGGCCCTGATGGGCGTTCTTATCCCGATGACGCTTGCTCGAATGGGGCGCGATCCTGCGATGGGCGCAAGTGTGATGATCACTGCCATGACCGACAGTGGCGGGTTCTTCATCTTCCTGGGCCTTGCTACGATCTTCTTGCTGTAAAAAGGCAAGGCATAAAAAAAGCCAGCGAAAGCTGGCTTTTTTGTGCGTGGGTGGAGTCAGGAAGCGTCTGCGGCCATCTCGACGTCATGGGCGATCAGTGCGACCAGAGCATTTTGCTGGCGATGGGACAGCTGGCGGAAGCGTTGCAGCAGTTCACGTTCGTGCAGTGACAGCTCTGGGCTGTCCAGGCGCATGCTCAGCTCGTCGCCCAGTGCACCTTCCTGAATAAGGCTCTGCTCCAGGCGTGCAATGATCTCGGAGTTCATGCTGCGGTGGTGGTTACGCGCAACCTCGGCAATGCGCTCACGCATTCCGTCTGGCAGGCGGACGACAAATTTGTCAGCGGTGCGGCTTGAGTAGATAGCCTGTTTCATTGGGCGCATATAATTGACCGGTTTAGTTCAGGGGGAAGCGGTTCTCGAAATCGGCCGCACGATGAGTGTTACGACCATCGTTAAGACAAAATGTTCAACCTGGAGTACGAATGAGGTCTTCATCATGCCTCAGTGTCGCCGGTTCCTTGGCGTCAATTCTGTGACAAATATTGAACTGGGTAAAGGCGTTATGCCAGTACCAATTATCAGAAATGCGCACTGGTTTGAAAAGTTTTCATTTGGCGCTCGGCCTGGCCACCTCGGCGGCTCGACTTTTCATCACCGGCAAAGGCGCAAAGACCGTGCAATGCGCCTAAAATGCGCGAGCTTTCCTTTCTCTGAGCATAGTGGCTATGCAGTATGACGCAAGCGACGTTCCCTTGGCGGGGGCGGGCAGGGTGATCTATTTGATGGGGCCGTCCGGTGCCGGCAAGGACAGTCTTCTGGATGCGGCGCGTGAGCTTTTGCTGGCAAACCAGGTGCGCATTCCTAAGCGTGTCATCACTCGCTCCGCCGAGGCGGTGGGGGAGGACGCAGTCGCCGTATCGGTCCAGCAGTTCGAGCAGATGGCTGACCGTGGCGAATTTGCCCTGCAGTGGCGCGCCAATGGGTTGGCTTATGGGGTTCCTGCTTATATAGATGCGTGGCTTGCCGAAGGCTGGCACGTGATGGTCAACGGGTCGCGCGCGCACCTGCCGGTGGCGCAGGCGAAGTACCCGGACCTGTTGCCCATATTGCTTTGTGTGAATCCGCAGGTATTGCGCGGGCGATTGCTTCAACGGGGCAGGGAGGGGCAGCACGAGATCGAGCAGCGAATGGCGCGCAACCAGCAGTCCATGACACAGGTTGATGATCGGGTCCGGCGGGTGGACAACTCGACCAGTCTTGACGATGCAGTGCGCCGCCTGCTGATGGTTTTGCAGGAGGCAGGCGTACGTGCCTGAGGCTGGAAACCACCTACTGGTAAAAAGCGCAGAGACGACATGACAAATCCTGGCTCGCTGGGTAACATGCTCGCCGTTCCGTATGGCGGGCCATGTACGCCAGACGCATGTCTCAGTAGCTCAATTGGATAGAGCATCCCCCTCCTAAGGGGAAGGTTGCAGGTTCGAACCCTGCCTGGGACACCATCCTTCGTTCGAGGGCTGGCTGCTTCCTGCGCTTTACCTTCTCTTCTTCTGCTCCATCCATCCCTCCTCGTTTCTGCGCATGATTCGCTACCTTGGCTGACGTTCGTGCTGCCCCCTGGCGA
>NZ_CP187958.1:0-525000 GCF_049942755.1 Pseudomonas palmensis | reverse complement strand
AACCTTCGGGAGGACGGTTACCACGGTGTGATTCATGACTGGGGTGAAGTCGTAACAAGGTAGCCGTAGGGGAACCTGCGGCTGGATCACCTCCTTAATCGACGACATCAGCTGTCTCATAAGCTCCCACACGAATTGCTTGATTCATTGAAGAAGACGATTAGGTTAGCAACCTTCGATTGGGTCTGTAGCTCAGTTGGTTAGAGCGCACCCCTGATAAGGGTGAGGTCGGCAGTTCGAATCTGCCCAGACCCACCAATTTGCTGGGGCCATAGCTCAGCTGGGAGAGCGCCTGCCTTGCACGCAGGAGGTCAGCGGTTCGATCCCGCTTGGCTCCACCACCCCGCTTGCTAATTTGTCAAAGCTTAGAAATGAATATTCGCCTCGAATATTGATTTCTGAACTTTATCAGAATCGTTCTTTAAAAATTTGGGTATGTGATAGAAAGATAGACTGGACAGCACTTTCACTGGTGTATGTTCAGGCTAAGGTAAAATTTGTGAGTAATTACAAGTTTTCGGCGAATGTTGTCTTCACAGTATAACCAGATTGCTTGGGGTTATATGGTCAAGTGAAGAAGCGCATACGGTGGATGCCTTGGCAGTCAGAGGCGATGAAAGACGTGGTAGCCTGCGATAAGCTTCGGGGAGTCGGCAAACAGACTTTGATCCGGAGATCTCTGAATGGGGGAACCCACCTGGCATAAGTCAGGTATCTTGTACTGAATACATAGGTGCAAGAGGCGAACCAGGGGAACTGAAACATCTAAGTACCCTGAGGAAAAGAAATCAACCGAGATTCCCTTAGTAGTGGCGAGCGAACGGGGACTAGCCCTTAAGTGGCTTTGAGATTAGCGGAACGCTCTGGAAAGTGCGGCCATAGTGGGTGATAGCCCTGTACGCGAAAATCTCTTAGTCATGAAATCGAGTAGGACGGAGCACGAGAAACTTTGTCTGAATATGGGGGGACCATCCTCCAAGGCTAAATACTACTGACTGACCGATAGTGAACCAGTACCGTGAGGGAAAGGCGAAAAGAACCCCGGAGAGGGGAGTGAAATAGATCCTGAAACCGTATGCGTACAAGCAGTGGGAGCCTACTTTGTTAGGTGACTGCGTACCTTTTGTATAATGGGTCAGCGACTTATATTCAGTGGCGAGCTTAACCGAATAGGGGAGGCGTAGCGAAAGCGAGTCTTAATAGGGCGTTTAGTCGCTGGGTATAGACCCGAAACCGGGCGATCTATCCATGGGCAGGTTGAAGGTTAGGTAACACTGACTGGAGGACCGAACCGACTACCGTTGAAAAGTTAGCGGATGACCTGTGGATCGGAGTGAAAGGCTAATCAAGCTCGGAGATAGCTGGTTCTCCTCGAAAGCTATTTAGGTAGCGCCTCATGTATCACTGTAGGGGGTAGAGCACTGTTTCGGCTAGGGGGTCATCCCGACTTACCAAACCGATGCAAACTCCGAATACCTACAAGTGCCGAGCATGGGAGACACACGGCGGGTGCTAACGTCCGTCGTGAAAAGGGAAACAACCCAGACCGTCAGCTAAGGTCCCAAAGTTATGGTTAAGTGGGAAACGATGTGGGAAGGCTTAGACAGCTAGGAGGTTGGCTTAGAAGCAGCCACCCTTTAAAGAAAGCGTAATAGCTCACTAGTCGAGTCGGCCTGCGCGGAAGATGTAACGGGGCTCAAACCATACACCGAAGCTACGGGTATCACTTAGGTGATGCGGTAGAGGAGCGTTCTGTAAGCCTGTGAAGGTGAGTTGAGAAGCTTGCTGGAGGTATCAGAAGTGCGAATGCTGACATGAGTAACGACAATGGGAGTGAAAAACTCCCACGCCGAAAGACCAAGGTTTCCTGCGCAACGTTAATCGACGCAGGGTTAGTCGGTCCCTAAGGCGAGGCTGAAAAGCGTAGTCGATGGAAAACAGGTTAATATTCCTGTACTTCTGGTTATTGCGATGGAGGGACGGAGAAGGCTAGGCCAGCTTGGCGTTGGTTGTCCAAGTTTAAGGTGGTAGGCTGAGATCTTAGGTAAATCCGGGATCTTAAGGCCGAGAGCTGATGACGAGTTGCCATTAGGCGACGAAGTGGTTGATGCCATGCTTCCAAGAAAAGCTTCTAAGCTTCAGGTAACCAGGAACCGTACCCCAAACCGACACAGGTGGTTGGGTAGAGAATACCAAGGCGCTTGAGAGAACTCGGGTGAAGGAACTAGGCAAAATGGCACCGTAACTTCGGGAGAAGGTGCGCCGGTGAGGGTGAAGGACTTGCTCCGTAAGCTCATGCCGGTCGAAGATACCAGGCCGCTGCGACTGTTTATTAAAAACACAGCACTCTGCAAACACGAAAGTGGACGTATAGGGTGTGACGCCTGCCCGGTGCCGGAAGGTTAATTGATGGGGTTAGCTAACGCGAAGCTCTTGATCGAAGCCCCGGTAAACGGCGGCCGTAACTATAACGGTCCTAAGGTAGCGAAATTCCTTGTCGGGTAAGTTCCGACCTGCACGAATGGCGTAACGATGGCGGCGCTGTCTCCACCCGAGACTCAGTGAAATTGAAATCGCTGTGAAGATGCAGTGTATCCGCGGCTAGACGGAAAGACCCCGTGAACCTTTACTATAGCTTTGCACTGGACTTTGAATTTGCTTGTGTAGGATAGGTGGGAGGCTTTGAAGCGTGGACGCCAGTCTGCGTGGAGCCATCCTTGAAATACCACCCTGGCAACTTTGAGGTTCTAACTC
Organism: Pseudomonas palmensis; assembly: GCF_049942755.1. Lineage (NCBI taxonomy): Bacteria > Pseudomonadati > Pseudomonadota > Gammaproteobacteria > Pseudomonadales > Pseudomonadaceae > Pseudomonas > Pseudomonas palmensis. The sequence continues at coordinate 522,246 of NZ_CP187958.1, read as the reverse complement.
AGGTCCGTTATCCGGATCGAGGACAGTGTATGGTGGGTAGTTTGACTGGGGCGGTCTCCTCCTAAAGAGTAACGGAGGAGTACGAAGGTGCGCTCAGACCGGTCGGAAATCGGTCGTAGAGTATAAAGGCAAAAGCGCGCTTGACTGCGAGACAGACACGTCGAGCAGGTACGAAAGTAGGTCTTAGTGATCCGGTGGTTCTGTATGGAAGGGCCATCGCTCAACGGATAAAAGGTACTCCGGGGATAACAGGCTGATACCGCCCAAGAGTTCATATCGACGGCGGTGTTTGGCACCTCGATGTCGGCTCATCACATCCTGGGGCTGAAGCCGGTCCCAAGGGTATGGCTGTTCGCCATTTAAAGTGGTACGCGAGCTGGGTTTAGAACGTCGTGAGACAGTTCGGTCCCTATCTGCCGTGGACGTTTGAGATTTGAGAGGGGCTGCTCCTAGTACGAGAGGACCGGAGTGGACGAACCTCTGGTGTTCCGGTTGTCACGCCAGTGGCATTGCCGGGTAGCTATGTTCGGAAGAGATAACCGCTGAAAGCATCTAAGCGGGAAACTTGCCTCAAGATGAGATCTCACTGGAGCCTTGAGCTCCCTGAAGGGCCGTCGAAGACTACGACGTTGATAGGTTGGGTGTGTAAGCGCTGTGAGGCGTTGAGCTAACCAATACTAATTGCCCGTGAGGCTTGACCATATAACACCCAAGCAATTTGCGTCGAACGACCAGATTGCGGTGTTGTGAAGACACAGTAAGCCGAAGATTTGTAACTCACAAACATCACATACCCGATTCGCTGGAGTGTCTGAACAAGGCCTTCTGGCAACAGAATTTCTTGACGACCATAGAGCATTGGAACCACCTGATCCCATCCCGAACTCAGTAGTGAAACGATGCATCGCCGATGGTAGTGTGGGGTTTCCCCATGTGAGAGTAGGTCATCGTCAAGATTAAATTCCGAAACCCCTATCTGCATCTGCAGGTAGGGGTTTTGTCTTTGTGGGCCGAAAGTTTCCTGCAAGGCGGGCATAAAAAAACCACCTCGGGAGGTGGTTTTTTGCGTAATACGATTCAGGCCAGCGGGTCCGTCCTGTCCTTCTCGTCGGTGCCTTCTGCCGACAGTGTCTGTGAACCTGCCAGTGCACTGACCGCATCCATCTGTTGAGGCGGTTGCAGCTTGGCCATGGTTTTTATCTCCATTTCTTCCTTGATGCGTTGAGCGATCTGCTTGTCGATCAGCTCCTTCTTCTCAGGGGGTAACTCTTCGTATTCTTCAAGGCTCAGCCCAAGTTCGCGCAGCATCTTCTCGCGAATTTTCTGCTCGGGAGACAGTGCCATGTAGTCGCGAAACTCTTGCAAGGCAGTGCTCTCTGGTTCCTTCGTGTCAAAGATCTCTTCCAGGTTCTGCAGACTGACCTTGAACTTTGCGAACGCTTCTTGCTGGTTGTCGTGAAAGCGCTGCTCGGAGTGACTGGTACTCCCACGCGTGTCGGACGTCGACTGAATGGCAACTGAAACAGGTACATACGGCACAGCATCGCTGTCTGTAGAAACACTGCTACGTTGCTGAGTGGTAGCGGCTACCTGCCAACCATAATCATTGATGATGCTCACCTGAAGGTCTCCCGATACTGTGCAGAGCAAGGGAAGAGCAAGGGCTGTGCCAGTTACCTCACGCTCTGAACCCTCTGTATTACAAGGGGGCAGCAATGCTCGGCCGTTTAACTCTGGCACGCTGTTGCCCCAAAGAGGCGGATGATTGCCGCAGGCGGCAACAGCCAAGGCTTGCAGTTGGACGTGCGGTCGGTTCCGCCTGCCGCTTCCATTCTTTCGCGAGTATATTGTTCGAAATTTCGCGCAGGCTTTGGCGCATAACAATCGGCAGCACCATCATTGAGCTGGGGCGTAGTTGCTGGACAGGGGAGAGTGTCCATGAGTGAGAATACCGCTTGCGTGATGGCGCCATTGAGCGACCTGGGGCAAGAGCAACTGCAAACCCTCCTGGACCTGGTCAGTGATGGCATCTGGGACTGGAACGCCAACACCGGCCATGTCTATCGCAACCCGGGTTGGTATCGCATGCTGGGCTACCCCAGCCACTCGCTGGACAATACGGTGTTCACCTGGGAAAACGTCATTCACCCCGAGGACTACCCGCGGGTGATGGCCTGCTTCGAGGACTACCTGAGCCAGCGCGCGCCCAGCTACCAGGTGGAGTACCGTTGCCGTTGCAAGGATGGCAGCTACCTGTGGATCGAGGACAGCGGGCATGTGGTTGCGCGCAACCCTGATGGCTCGGTGGCCAGGATGTTCGGTGCACACCGCAACATCGACGACCGCAAGCGCCTGGTTGCCCATCTGGAGCAGCGCAACAGCTCGCTGGAGTCACTGATTGCCGAACGGACCCGGGAACTGTGCTGGGTGAACGAGCAACTGAAACGTCAGCTCGATGAGAACCGTGACCTGGCCGAGCGCGACTCGTTGACCCTGGCGGCCAATCGTTATCGCCTGGAAAAGGCCCTGCTTCAGGAATGCGAACGTGCCGGCCGCTTTCGTTTGCCCTTGAGCCTGATCCTGATGGATTTCGACGATTTCAAGCCGATCAATGATCGTTACGGCCACGCCCGTGGCGATACCGCCCTGGTAGAGGTGGTCGAACAGATCCGTAAGTGTGTCGGCCCCGAGCACCTGCTTGCCCGATGGGGGGGTGACGAGTTCATGGTGTTGATGCCAGGGAGTGACCTGCAGGCAGCAATGGCGGTAGCCGATGCCATCCGCCAGCAGGTGTTGAGGTTGCCCCCAATTGGCGAGCACCGCGTCACATTGAGTTTTGGCATCGCCCAGTGGCGTGGCGGCGAGCGCCCGGAGCAACTGGTCGCCCGTGCCGACCAGGCGCTCTATCGCGCCAAGGCCGGCGGCAAGAACCAGATCGCCTGATGCCTGGGCGTCGATGATCGACGCCCAGTGGTACTGGCTACAGGTGCAACGCGTGCCCCAAGGCACGCAATGCAGCCTCCTGCACAGCCTCTCCGAGGGTAGGGTGGGCATGGATGGTTCCGGCCACATCCTCGAGCCGGGCGCCCATCTCCAGTGATTGTGCAAACGCGGTAGACAGTTCCGAAACCCCCACGCCGACAGCCTGCCAGCCCAGGATCAGGTGATTGTCGCGACGCGCCACCACGCGTACGAAGCCGCTTTTGGATTCCAGCGTCATGGCCCTGCCATTGGCCGCGAACGGGAACTGCGCAACGATGCAATCCAGGCCTTGCTGTTGTGCGGCCTCGGGTGTCTTGCCTGCCACCACCACCTCGGGGTCGGTAAAGCACACTGCCGCGATGGCCACCGGATCGAAAACCCGCTGCTTGCCGGCGATGAGTTCGGCCACCATCTCGCCCTGGGCCATGGCGCGGTGGGCCAGCATCGGCTCGCCGCTCAGATCGCCGATTGCCCACACATTGCGCATGCTGGTCTGGCAACGCTCATCGATGGCAATGGCTGAGCCATTCATCTTGAGCTCCAGGGTTTCCAGGTTGAACCCTTGAGTGCGTGGCCGACGTCCTACGGCAACCAGCACCTGATCGGTTTCCAGCGTCAACTGTTCGCCATGCGGGTCCCTGATCTGCAGGCACTGGGTGGCGTTATCGAAGCCTTCGACGCTGTGCTTGAGGTACAGCGTCACGCCCAGTTTCTTCAGCGACTCGGCTACCGGCTGAGTGAGCTCGCTGTCATACGTAGGCAGGATACGCTCGCGCGCCTCCACCACGCTTACCTCGACCCCCAGCTTGCGGTAGGCAATACCCAGCTCCAGGCCGATATAGCCTGCACCCACCACCGTCAGGCGCCTTGGCAGGCGTTGCGGGGCCAGGGCTTCGGTGGACGAGATGATCGGGCCGCCCAGTGGAAGCATGGGCAGCTCCACACTGCTGGAGCCCGTGGCGAGCAGCAGGTGCTCGCACTGAATGCGCTGGCCTTCGACGTCGACGGTTTTGCCGTCGACGATCTTTGCCCAGCCATGAATCACCGTCACGCCGTGTTTCTTCAGCAAGGCGGCAACGCCGCTGGTCAGGCGGTCGACGATGCCGTCCTTCCAGCCCACGCTCTGGGTAATGTCCAGGCTGGGAGCCTGTACCTTGATGCCCAGGCTGGAATGCTGGCTGTGCTGACAAGTCTGGTGGAACTGCTCCGCTACATGGATCAGTGCCTTGGATGGAATACAGCCTATGTTCAGGCAGGTGCCGCCCAGTGCCTGGCCTTCGACCAGTACAGTGGGGATGCCCAGTTGACCGGCACGAATCGCCGCGACATAACCGCCGGGGCCGCCCCCAATGATCAGCAGGGTGGTATTGAGAGTCTGCATGGTCACTCCACAAACAGGCTGGCAGGTTGTTCGAGCAGGCCGCGGATGGCCTGGATGAAGAGCGCGGCGTCCATGCCGTCGACCACACGATGGTCGAACGAACTGGACAGGTTCATCATCTTGCGCACCACGATCTGGCCGTTGACCACCATTGGCCGCTCGACGATGCGGTTGACCCCGACAATGGCTACCTCCGGCGTGTTCACCACCGGTGTGCTGACGATGCCGCCCAGTGCGCCGAGGCTGGTGAGCGTAATGGTCGAGCCGGACAGCTCTTCACGGCTGGCCTTGTTGTTGCGGGCGGCGTTGGCTACCCGGGCGATCTCGCTGGCATTGCTCCACAGGCTGCCGGCCTCGGCATGGCGCAGCACCGGTACCATCAGCCCGTTGTCGCCCTGGGTGGCGATACCCACATGCACTGCACCATGGCGGGTAATGAGCTGGGCTTCGTCGTCATAGGTGGCGTTGATCTGCGGGAATTCGCGCGCGGCGATCACCATTGCCCGTACCAGGAAGGGCAGCAGGGTCAGCTTGCCGCGGCTGTCACCATGCTTCTTGTTCAGGTGTACGCGTAGTTCTTCCAGCGCGGTCACGTCGATTTCCTCGACATAGCTGAAGTGCGCGACGCGGCGCTTGGCATCCTGCATGCGCTGCGCGATCTTGCGGCGCAGGCCGATCACTGGCACCTGCTCGCTGTCATCACGCCTTGCATAGCCACCGGGGCCCGATGCACTGCTGGTACTCGGTTGAACGAGAAAAGCGTCCAGGTCTTCGTGCAGGATGCGCCCGGCAGGGCCACTACCATGTACATAGCGCAGCTCTATGCCCGCATCCAGCGCGCGCTTGCGCACCGCCGGGGAGGCCAGCGGACGCTCGTTGGCCTCACGTGGCACGATCGTCGATGAACGCTGTGCGTTGCCTGAAGGTGCCGCTGCCGGGGTAGACACGACGGCGGGCTGGGGTTGGGCTTCGGGTACGCTGGCCTTCGGTGCGGCAGCTACCGCAGGCGGCGTGGCTGCTGCCGGCTTGCCGGCGCCTTCCTGATAGTTGCCGGCCCCTTCGACCTCGATGCGAATCAGCTCGCTGCCTACGGCCATGACCTCACCGGGCTGGCCGCCCAGGGCCAGCACCTTGCCGGTGACCGGCGAAGGAATTTCCACGGTGGCCTTGTCGGTCATGACGTCGGCGACCACCTGATCTTCTGTGACGGTATCGCCGACCTTTACGAACCACTCCACCAGCTCAACCTGTGCGATGCCTTCGCCGATGTCCGGCATCTTGATGACGTGCGTGCCCATTCAGACCTCCATGACCCGTTTCAATGCCGCACCCACTCGCGATGGGCCGGGGAAGTATGCCCATTCCTGCGCGTGCGGGTAGGGGGTGTCCCAACCGGTGACGCGTTCGATCGGGGCTTCGAGGTGATGGAAGCAGTGCTCCTGTACCAGCGCCACCAGCTCGGCGCCAAAGCCGCAGGTGCGGGTGGCTTCGTGCACGACCACACAGCGGCCGGTCTTCTTCACCGACTCGACGATGGTCTCCAGGTCCAGTGGCCAGAGGCTGCGCAGGTCGATGACCTCGGCGTCGATGCCGGTCTCTTCGGCAGCCACCTGGGATACATACACCGTGGTGCCGTAGGTCAGTACCGTCACCGCATTGCCTGGGCGGGTGATGGCAGCCTTGTCCAGTGGCACGGTGTAGTAGCCATCCGGTACGGCGCTGGCGGGGTGTTTGGACCAGGGCGTTACCGGCCGGTCGTGGTGCCCGTCGAAAGGGCCGTTGTACAGGCGCTTGGGCTCCAGGAAGATCACCGGGTCGTCGTTTTCGATCGAGGCGATCAACAGGCCCTTGGCGTCGTAGGGGTTCGAAGGCATCACGGTACGCAGGCCGCAGACCTGGGTGAACATCGCCTCCGGGCTCTGGCTGTGGGTCTGGCCGCCGTAGATGCCGCCACCGCACGGCATGCGCAGGGTCAGCGGGGCCACGAACTCGCCGGCAGAGCGGTAGCGCAGGCGGGCCATCTCCGAGACGATCTGGTCCGAGGCAGGGTAGAAGTAGTCGGCAAACTGGATTTCCACCACAGGGCGCAGGCCATAGGCACCCATGCCCACGGCGGTGCCGACGATACCGCTTTCGGAGATCGGTGCGTCGAACACCCGCGACTTGCCGTACTTGTTCTGCAGCCCTTCGGTGCAGCGGAACACGCCGCCGAAGTAACCGACGTCCTGGCCATAGACGACAACATTGTCATCGCGCTCAAGCATGATATCCATGGCCGAGCGCAGGGCCTGGATCATGGTCATGGTGGTAGTCGCCATGGCGGTTTCCAACTGGATAGTGGTGTTGTGATCGTTCATGTCAGATCCCCAGTTCCTGGCGCTGGCGCCGCAGGTGTTCCGGCATTTCCTTGTACACATCCTCGAAAATGCTCGCCGGGCTGGGCATCTGCCCGCCGGCCAGGGTGCCGTACTGCTCGGCTTCCTTCTGCGCACTGATGATTTCGGCTTCCAGCTCAGCAGTCACCGCCTGATGCTCTTGCTCCGACCAGTGCCCGATGGCCACCAGGTGCTGCTTGAGGCGGGCGATCGGGTCGCCGAGGGGGAAGTGGCTCCAGTCGTCGGCCGGACGGTACTTGGACGGGTCGTCCGACGTGGAGTGCGGCCCGGCGCGGTAAGTCACCCATTCGATCAGGGTCGGGCCCAGGCCGCGGCGGGCACGTTCGGCGGCCCAGCGCGAGGCCGCGTACACCGCGATGAAGTCGTTGCCGTCGACCCGCAGCGAAGCGATGCCACAGCCAACGCCGCGGCCGGCGAAGGTGGTGGATTCACCACCGGCGATGGCCTGGAAGGTGGAGATGGCCCACTGGTTGTTGACCACGTTTAGAATCACCGGGGCCTGGTACACGTGTGCGAAGGTCAGCGCGGTGTGGAAGTCCGACTCGGCCGTAGCACCATCGCCGATCCAGGCCGAAGCGATCTTGGTATCGCCCTTGATGGCCGAGGCCATGGCCCAGCCGACCGCCTGCACGAACTGGGTCGCCAGGTTACCGCTGATGGTGAAGAAGCCGGCTTCGCGCACCGAGTACATGATGGGCAGCTGGCGACCCTTGAGCGGGTCGCGCTCGTTGGACAGCAGCTGGCAGATCATCTCTACCAGCGACACGTCGCGGGCCATCAGGATGCTCTGCTGGCGGTAGGTGGGGAAGCACATGTCGCTGCGGTTCAAGGCCAGTGCCTGGCCGCTGCCGATGGCTTCCTCGCCCAGGCTCTGCATGTAGAAGGACATCTTCTTCTGGCGCTGCGCCACGACCATGCGGCTGTCGAACAGCCGGGTCTTGAGCATCGCGCGCATGCCTTGGCGCAGCACTTCGGGGCCGATGTCCTCGGCCCAGGGGCCAAGCGCACGGCCCTGTTCGTCGAGCACGCGGATCAGCCCGTAGGCAAGGTCGGCGGTACCGGCGGGTTCGGCATCGATGGCGGGTTTGCGGACCTGACCGGCGTCATTCAGACGCAGGTAGGAAAAATCGGTCTGGCAGCCTGGCCGGCCTGTAGGCTCGGGCACATGCAGACGCAGGGGGGCGTACTCGTTCATGCTTTTTTACGCTCGCTCTGTCTTGTGTTTTTGTTGAGCTTTGAAGCGGTCGCTACTGAACCCGGCTTGTGACCGGAGAGTCAGTCTTGCCTACATCATATTCCGCTGGCGGAAGAATATTTTTCTCAAGTTCATTGCCTTTGGGCTGGCTTGCGGATAAACATTCTTCAAAAGAACAAGAAGCAGGTGAATTTGTCTCATGCGCAAACTGGATCGTACTGACATCGGCATTCTCAACAGCCTTCAGGACAATGCCCGCATCACCAACGCCGAGCTGGCCCGTTCGGTAAATCTGTCGCCCACCCCCTGTTTCAACCGGGTCAAGGCGCTGGAGGAGCTTGGCGTGATTCGCCAGCAGGTGACCTTGCTGTCGCCCGAAGTGCTGGGGCTGGACGTCAACGTGTTCATCCACGTCAGCCTGGAAAAACAGGTGGAGCAATCGCTGCACCGCTTCGAAGAGGAAATCGCCGAGCGCCCGGAAGTGATGGAGTGCTACCTGATGACCGGCGACCCGGATTACCTGCTGCGTGTACTGCTGCCGAGCATCCAGGCCCTGGAGCGGTTTCTGGACTACCTCACCCGCTTGCCCGGGGTGGCCAATATTCGCTCCAGCTTCGCCCTCAAGCAGGTGCGCTACAAGACTGCGCTGCCGCTGCCGGCCAACGGTATTACGCTGCCAGGCACAGTGTAGACAGCTTCTACGGGTTGGCTGGCGGCGTTCGTCCAGCGATCGGGACTATATGGTGCTTGATATTTTTAACACCCCCGGACTATGTTGTTCGGGTCGCCGTTCGCGGCTTGTTAAAAATAACAAGGATCAAGTCATGACGACCAATGGCCAACGTTCTCTCGCCGAGCGATTGACGGGCATTGATGAAATCGAATGCGTCACCCCCGACCTCAATGGCGTGCCTCGCGGCAAGGTGATGACCGCCGAGGGGTTCCTGGAAGGGCGGCGCCTGCAGATGGCACGCGGCGTGCTGCTGCAGTGCATCATGGGCGGATACCCTGCGGCACGCTTCTATGGCAGCGACGACGGCGACCTTGCCCTGGCGGCCGACCCCCTGCATATCTACCGCCTGCCCTGGAGCGACGAACCAAGGGCACTGGCGATCTGCGATGCCAATGAGCTCGATGGACAGAGTTCGGGCTTGTCCACCCGCGGCCAGCTCAAGGCGGTGATCGAGCGGTATCGCACGCACGGCCTGGCGCCAGTGGTGGCCACCGAGCTCGAGTTCTTCGTGTTCGCTCCCAATCCCGACCCGAGCCAGCCGTTCCTGCCGCCCACCGGGCTGGACGGTCGGCGCGAGGACGGCCATTCGGCGTTCAGCGTCAGTTCCAACAATGGCCTGCGCCCGTTCTTCAGCGAGGTCTACCGTTGCATGGAGGCCCTGGGCCTGCCGCGCGACACCTTCATGCACGAGATGGGCGTCAGCCAGTTCGAGATCAACCTGCTGCACGGTGACCCGCTGCTGCTTGCCGACCAGACCTTCCTGTTCAAGCACCTGCTCAAGGAGGTTGCGCTCAAGCATGGCCTGAATGTGGTGTGCATGGCCAAGCCGCTGGCCAGAACCCCAGGCAGTTCGATGCACATTCACCAGAGCGTGGTCGAGATCGACAACGGCCGTAACGTGTTCAGCGATGCGCAGGGGCAGCCAACTCCTGCCTTCTATCACTTCATTGGTGGCCAGCAGGCATGCATGGCCGACTTCACCGCGTTGTTCGCACCCAACGTCAACTCCTACCAGCGCCTGTGCCACCCTTATGCATCGCCCAACAATGCCTGCTGGTCGCAGGACAACCGCGCTGCGGGCCTGCGTATCCCTGCCAGCGCACCGGTAGCGCGCAGGGTCGAAAACCGCCTGCCCGGGGCCGATACCAACCCCTACCTGGCCATCGCCGCCAGCCTGGCGGCCGGCTTGTACGGTATCGAACAGCAGCTGGAGCCGGCGCCGGCGATCCAGGGCGAATTCGAGGTGCCCGACAACCTTTCACTGCCCTGCACGCTGCACGCGGCACTGGAGCGTCTCAAGCGCAGCCAGTTGGCGAGGGAACTGTTCGGGACTGAGTTCATCGAAGGTTACATCGCGTCCAAGACCCTGGAACTGACCAGCTTCTTCGACGAGATCACCCCGTGGGAGCGGCGCGTGCTGGCGGCACAGGCGTAACTGCGGGGCGGCAATGCCGCCTGGCGCCAGGGTAAGCGGAGGCAGGTGGCAGCCATGATCGAGATCATGGTTTGTCACCTGTTTTTTTATGCCCGGCCCGCCGCGTCGGCGTTTTTTTCACTTATGCTTTCAAGCAGTTTTTTCACCTGCTCAAGGGGCCCTCAGGGACGTCGATGCGAAGTATCTGGAAGTCTTTTCGCGCGCTGTATTTCGCCGCATTGATGATGTTGATCGGTTCCGGCCTGTTGAGCACCTACCTGGCCCTGCGACTGGCGGCCGATCAGGTCGACAGCCTGTGGGTCGGTGCGCTGATGGCGGCCAACTATTTCGGCCTGGCGCTGGGGGGCAAGATCGGTCACCGGCTGATCGCCAGGGTGGGGCATATCCGCGCCTACGCTACGTGTGCCGGCATCGTCGGCGCAGCGGTGCTTGGTCATGGTCTGGTCAGCTGGTTGCCGGCCTGGCTGCTGCTGCGGGTGATCGTCGGCCTGGGCATGATGTGCCAGTACATGGTGATCGAGAGCTGGCTCAACGAACAGGCCGACGCCAAGCAGCGTGGGGCGGTGTTCAGCGGTTACATGATCGCCTCCTATCTGGGCCTGGTACTGGGCCAGCTGATTCTGGTGGTTCACCCGCAGCTGGGCCTGGAGCTGCTGATGCTGGTGGCCATGTGCTTTGCGCTGTGCCTGGTTCCGGTGGCCCTGACCCGGCGCATCCACCCCGCACCGCTGCGTCCGGCCCCCATGGAGCCGCGGTTCTTCATCAAGCGCGTCCCGCAGTCGCTGAGTACGGTACTCGGGGCGGGGCTGATCGTGGGATCGTTCTATGGTCTGGCGCCTCTGTACGCCTCCAAGCAGGGGCTCAGTACAGAACAGGTCGGTGTGTTCATGGGCTGCTGCATCTTTGCCGGCCTGCTGGTGCAGTGGCCATTGGGCTGGTTGTCGGACCGTTACGACCGGGCCGTGCTGATTCGCAGTGTGGCGGTGGGGCTGGCCGTCACCTCCCTGCCATTGGCGCTGCTGCCGAGCGTGCCGCTCGAGGTGCTGTTCATCACCGGTTTTGCGGTCTCGCTGCTGCAGTTCTGCCTCTACCCGCTGGCGGTGGCGTTTTCCAACGACCACGTTGAAAGCGAGCGACGGGTCTCGCTCACCGCGATGCTGCTGGTGACCTATGGCGTGGGGGCGAGCATCGGGCCGCTGGTGGCCGGTGTGCTGATGAAGACCCTGGGCGACCAGATGCTTTACGCGTTCTTCTGTTTCTTCGCGCTGGTGCTGGTGTGGCGCATCCGTCCCAAAGCGGTTACCAACCTGCATCAGGTCGAGGATGCGCCATTGCTTCACGTAGCGATGCCGGCGGCAGGTTCACCGCTGTCTGCGGCGCTCGACCCGCGGGTTGATGAGCAGGTGGTGCAGGATCAGATGCAGGCACCGGTAGGTGCCGAAGATACCGAGGAGGAGGGCACGCCCGGGGAGGCTGAGGGCGTTGAACCTGTCAAGCCTGCGCCAGAAGTGTGAGTGGCGTGGGGGCAGATAGTGGCGAAGGGCTGCGTCTGAGTTCCGCTGGCAGGCGGGGCGCCAGGCGCCCCTTTGCGGATGAATCCGTTGCCGCTGAATGGGTAGCGACCCTTGGAAATGTGAAGCGTGATGTCTATCAGTAATCGTCTTTGTCGAAGCGTCGCGCTTCACGTTGCAGCTGGTACACAAAGCTTTCGATCTTGCGCGCCATCTGTCCTGTCACGTTATGAAAGCGAATGCCGGCGAAGGTGGCGTTCAGGCGCTCTTCATAGTGCAGGTGGCGCAGCTCGACCATTACCTGAGAAAGCCCCAGCGGCAGGCCGGTAGCAAACTTCTCATAGACCTGGCCCAACTGCAACCGCTCCTCGATATCGCCCTCGAAGCGAAGCTTGCAGCCAGTAGCCGAAATATCCAGCAGCTTGCCCTTGAGCGGGTGCTCGCCCCGCAGTTTCTCGCCGTCGAAAATCACGTCGACCAGTTGCGACAGCTTCAGTGCTGCGCGAAACGCATTGCGACGCTGGTGATAGGTAACTTCTGTGGGCAGGCTGCCGCGGTAGCAGCGTGAGCCGTCAGAGGTGCTGATGCTCAGCGGGGTAGTGCAGTCCCAGGCAATGCGCACGCCGTCATGGAAGCCTTCGATACGGAATGGTTCGCCATTTTCGAGGAAGCGTTCGCCATCGCGCGGGATCATTTCGTCCAGGGCCATGCTGTTGCTGTCCCGGTCTACCTCCACCACATAACTCTGGAAGCGCTGGCTGCGTTCGGGGAACGTGATGATCAGTGGGTCATGGCTCTCTAGCAACATCCGCAAATGAGCGGCAATTTCCAAAGGCGTAGTCAGCACCTTCGGAGGCTGAGGAGCTTCTTCGTCATTGAACACGGTTGATGAATCTCCAGGCAAAAACGACACAGGCAATTGCTGGCATTCTGCCAGCATGAATCGTGCCTTGATAGAGGGGGTCACGCCTGGCTGAGTGCACGAGGCTTTGAAAGCGGCGATGTAGTGCCACGGGCATCGTAGAGCGACGGTGATTCGCCACCCATGAGGATCTTGATCTGGTTTTCGGTGGTGTACTGCTGAAGCTGGATCGCCTGGCCGTTGCGTGCGTTGACCGCCTGGCAATCATTCATCAGCGCAGCCAGCACATCGAGCTGCTCGATGAGCAGGGAGCCCAGGTCCGATTGCTCGGCCATGGCCACTACACCTTCGCGGCTTTGCGGCAGGCCCAGGTTCGCAAGCAGCGCACTACGTCGTTGTCCGCCTTGATCGAGCAGCACCACCAGCGATTGCTTGCGGGCCAGAATATTTTCCAGCAAGGGCATGTCGCGGCCATGCAGGGCCACGGCTTCAGCCTGCAACAACTCGAGCAGTTGTTGCGCTGGAGCAATATCATCTTCGATCAGTTGCAGCAGAGTAGTGTCGTGCATTGGCTGGCTCTTGGTTCTAGCGTCCTGAAGTCAGCGCGCCAGAGGGCTAGCGCTGGGCTTCGAAATTAAGCAGTTTGCTGGCGACGCGCTGGGCGTCCACCTGGTAGCTGCCGTCGGCGATGGCCTGTTTCAACTCGGCCACGCGGGCGCTGTTGACAACCGGTTGATCGCGCAGCTTGTCGCTGACCTGTTGCAACTGCTGGGCCTCGTGGCTCAGGTGTACGGCTTCTCCGCTCTGGCCAGCCTCGGTAGCGCTGGTGGCGGTGCGAGCAGTGGCCGTGCTTTCCTGGCTGTTGCCAGTGCGCACGGCGCCCGTCACGGACGGGGAATTATTCAAACGACTGAAGTCGATGACCATGATCAGAAAACCTCTGGGTGTTTGGACGCTTGCCTTGTTTTCGGCCAACCCGAAAGAAACTTTAGACGCAAATGCAGTGCAGCTTGCGCGGCCAGCCCATCAACCCGGTTCGACACAGTTTAGGAAAAGCGGTTCCTGATCGCCAGCCTTGTTTGTTCTGGCGTCGTGACCCGCTTCACATCGCGACTTCCACCTGCCCTGGTCCAGTGACCCGTGCCTTCACCACCCGTTTGGAGTTCAGATTGCGTACCCGTATCTGTTCACTGATGCCGCCCTTGCTCAAGGCTTCTCCCGGCATGCGCACGCTCAGCGTGCCGCTGCGGGCGATGATGACCACATGATCGCCCTTGCGGACCACTTCGGCCTGCTCCAGATGCAGCGGCGTGAGCACCTGATCGATGACCGTCGGTCGGATGACCTTCAGGCCCACGGCCTGCTCCAGGCTGGTCAGGTAGCCCTGGTTGAGCATGCCCACGTCCCGCTCGCGCAGGCTCACGTCCTGTTCGCCGACCACGCTGTCGCGCTTGAGCGGACGCGCCACGGTTACCACATTGCGAAACAGCCGCACCTGGGCCGGCACGAACACCGTCCACGGGGAGCTGCCATCGCAGCGTACGCGCACGGTCACCCTGCCCAGCGGTTGCGCCGGGCTTTCCAGGGTGGCGCCCAGTTGCTGGTCGCACAGTGGCATGCGCAGGCGCGGGTCGAGGCTGTTGACCTGGATCTCGAAGCGCCCTTCGGTCTGGCTGGTCGCCAGGTAATCCTCGACCGTGAATTCAAGAAACCCCTGAGTGACACCGATAAGCTGTTCAGGCAAGGTGAAAGCGTCAGCCAGAGTTCGAACGCCGGGGGCCAGCAGGCACAGCGCAGCAAGGATGCCGGGCAAGGGGCGGGTCAGGCGTCGGAAAAATGTCGTTTTCGTGTTCATACAGTTAAAAAAGCAAGGCGCGTGCCGACTGCGGTACGACGCTCGAGCATTTGGTCGAGGAGTCTGGCATGGCTGGTGTAATGGATTCGGTTAACCAGCGCACACAACTGGTAGGGCAGAACCGTCTCGAACTGCTGTTGTTCCGCCTCAATGGCGAGCAGCTGTACGGGATCAACGTGTTCAAGGTGCGGGAGGTGCTGCAATGCCCGAACCTGACCGTGATGCCCAAGTCCAACCCGGTGGTGCGCGGTGTGGCGAATATTCGTGGGGCAACCATCCCGATCCTGGATCTGGCGATGGCGACCGGCATGCCCGGTCTGAGTGAAGATGTCAGCAAGAGCTTCGTGATCATCACCGAGTACAACACCAAGACCCAGGGGTTTCTGGTGCACTCGGTCGAACGCATCGTCAACATGAACTGGGAGGAGATCCATCCGCCACCCAAGGGCACCGGTCGTGACCATTACCTGACGGCCGTGACCCGGGTGGACGGCAAGATGGTCGAGATCATCGACGTGGAGAAGATCCTCGCCGAGGTCTCGCCGACCTCCGAGGCGATCTCCCTGGGTGTGGTCGACGAAGAAGTGCAGGTCAAGGCCGTGTCGCTGCGCGTGCTCACCGTGGATGACTCCTCGGTGGCACGCAAGCAGGTCAGCCGTTGCCTGCAGACGGTGGGGGTCGAGGTGGTTGCGCTCAACGACGGCCGGCAGGCGCTGGATTACCTGCGCAAGATGGTCGATGAGGGCAAGCATCCGGAAGAGGAATTCCTGATGATGATTTCCGACATCGAGATGCCGGAAATGGACGGCTATACCCTGACTGCAGAAATCCGCAACGACCCGCGCATGCAAAAGTTGCACATCATCCTGCATACTTCGCTTTCCGGCGTCTTCAACCAGGCCATGGTCAAGAAGGTGGGCGCGGATGATTTTCTCGCCAAGTTCCGGCCGGATGACCTGGCGCAACGCGTGGTCGACCGGATCAAGGCCACCCACTAACGGCCAGGGCTCGTCCCTGGCGTTACACATGATTTAAGAGGCGGCATCATTGTCTACGGGTAATTTGGATTTCGAACAATTCCGGGTCTTCCTGGAAAAAGCCTGTGGCATCCTGCTGGGCGAAAACAAGCAGTATCTGGTCTCCAGCCGTCTCAACAAGCTGATGGAACAGCAGGGCATCAAATCGTTGAGCGAGCTGGTGCAGCGGATCCAGACCCAGCCGCGCAGCGGCTTGCGCGAGCAGGTGGTCGATGCGATGACCACCAACGAAACCCTGTGGTTTCGCGACAACTATCCGTTCGAGGTGCTCAAGAACAAGGTCTTGCCCGAGCAGATCAAGGCCAACCCTGGCCAGCGCCTGCGCATCTGGTCGGCGGCCTGTTCGTCGGGGCAGGAGCCGTACTCGATCTCCATGGCCATCGACGAGTTCGAGCGCAGCAACATCGGGCAATTGAAGATGGGGGCGCAGATCGTCGCCACCGACCTGTCCGGCTCGATGCTGGCCAACTGCAAGACCGGTGAGTACGACAGCCTGGCCATTGCCCGTGGCTTGTCCCAGGAGCGCCTGCAACGCTATTTCGACCCCAAGGGGCCGGGGCGCTGGGCAGTCAAGGCCCCGATCCGCAGCCGCGTCGAGTTTCGTTCGTTCAACCTGCTCGACAGCTACGCGAGCCTGGGCAAGTTCGACATCGTGTTCTGCCGCAACGTGCTGATCTACTTCTCCGCCCAGGTGAAGAAGGACATCCTGCTGCGCATTCACGGCACGCTCAAGCCCGGCGGTTACCTGTTCCTGGGGGCGTCCGAGGCGCTCAACGGGCTGCCCGACCATTACCAGATGGTGCAGTGCAGCCCGGGGATCATCTACCAGGCCAAGTGAAACGAAAAAGGCCGGTGTCGCGAGACACCGGCCTTTTTCATGCAGCTGCTGTCATCGATCAGAAGTCGTAACGCACCTTGGCCGAGAACACATCGGCGTCAAAGCCCGATTTGCCGATGTAGTCGTAGTTCACGCCCAGGGTCACCGCGCCCAGCTTGTAGTCGGCGCCTACGCCGGCTTCGTAGCTGTTGCGCACGGCCTTGGCGCCGCTGGTGACGAACGGGGTGCTACCCAGCAGGAAGGTCGAGGTGCTCTTGGCTTCGTCCGCCGCGAAGTCATGGTATGCCATCAGGCGAGCCTGTGGCTGCAGGGTGCCGGCGCCCAGCGGATACTCGCCGGCAACGCGCAGGCCTGCGCCCAGCTCGATGGCCTCGTAGCGCTGGTCTTCGACCTTCAGTGCAGCCGACGAACCCTTCTCGCGGTAACCGTCGATGTTCACCAGGCTGTAGCGTGCGGCAATGCGCGGCTCGACCAGCATCTGCGGGTTGATGTGATAGGTGTAGCCACCCACCACGTTCAGGCCCAGCAGGTCGCTGTCGTAATCGGCCTTGGCCGAGGTGCCGGCAATCTTGCGTTTGCTGTCGTTGTCGTTCAAGCCATAGCTCAGGCTGGCATCGACGAAGTAGTTGCCCTGCTCGAAGCCGCCGTACAGCGTGAAGGCGTGGCTGTCCACCTTGGTCTGGTTGCCGCTTTTGCCGTTGACGTCGGTGTTGATGAAGCTGTACGCCAGGCCCAGGGTCAGGTTGTCGTTGAGCTTGCCGTCGGCACCCACCGCGATGCCGCGGCTGTAGGCGTTGTAGCCGGCCACGCCGTCGCGCAGGTCCTGGCTGGCATCGCTGTAGAGGGTCTGCACCCACACGCCGGTGTCCTTGAACGCTTCGCCCGAGGAGGCGCCGCGCAGGCTGCTGGTACGGCTGCCGGTGACATTGCTCACCAGGTTCTGGCTGGTGGTGGCTGCCTGGGTGGCGCCGCCGTTGACTTCAGGTGTCAGTTGCTCGGCCAGCTTGGCCAGCTGGGCCTCGTCGGCATTGGCGAAGGCTTGCAGCAGCGGGTCGTTGGCGCTCAGTTTGCTCAGGATGCTGTCGCGGTTCAGGCTGCCCAGGGCCAGTTGGCTGTTGGCCGAGGCACCCTGGCCGACCAGGATGTCGGTGACTTCTTCGGCGCCCTTGCCGGTGACGGTAGCCACCAGCTTGTTGTCCTGCAGGCTGTAGCTGTCGATCTTGAGCAGGGCCGAGCTGCTCACCAGGTTCAGCTTGCCGTTGGCGTCGACATTGTCGGAAGCGTCCAGCAGATCGATGCGCCCGGCCTGGAACAGGTTGTACGTGCTGCCCTGGGCGCTGAAGTCGCTGCCCTGTGCGGCCAGGCGAATCTGTGCGCCCTTGCCGAACTCGGCAGTACCGCTGACGGCCACCACGGCGGTATCGGCACGGGTGGCGCTGCTCAGGTTCAAGTCCAGCGACGAGTTGCCGGCCACGTACAGGTTGCCGTCGATGGTGGTGTGCGGCTGCACGAAGTTCAGGTGCGCTGGCGCATTGCGGCTGACGCTGCCCACGTCCATCCAGCCGCCCTGGCGCAGACGGATGTTGGCACCGTCGCTGCTGCTGTCGGTGCCGCTGAAGTCCACCTTGCCGTACACCTCGACGGTGGTCAGGTCGATCAGGTTGCCGGTGATCTTGCTGCCGTCCAGCAAGGTCAGGTACACGCTGCGCTCGGTTTCGGAGGCATCGACCGCTTCGTCTTCGGAGATCAGCGTGCCGCTGTTGACGATTTCCAGCCCTGCATAGCTGTTGTACAGCCGGTTGTCATCGTAGGCATCGATGTCGAAGTTGCCGATCACGATGGCCGCATCGGTCGCCTTGATGGTGCCGGTGTTGACGATCTGGCGCTCGGCGGTGGTGAAGCTGGCGCCGTCCACACGGATGCCTTCGGCGTCATCGCCGGTGGCGATGATGGTGCCGTTGTTGACGATGCCGGCCAGGTCGACCATGTCCACATTCTGCCCGTTGAAGCTGGTAGTGGCGTCGATGGCGGTAGCGCCGTCGCCGGTAACCTGGATCAGGCCGTTGTTGATCAGCTTGCCGCCGATACGGCCGCCTTCCAGGTTGATGCCCTTGGCGCTGGTGCCCTTGGCGATGATGCGGCCAGTGGTGTCATTGAGCAGGTCGCCCTTGATCGTGCCGGTGAAGTCCAGTGCACGGGCCACGTCCATTTCGCTGCCGTCGAGCAGCGGTTCGCCGGTGGCGCTGAGCAGGCCCTGGTTGATGACGCTGCCATTGATGGTGGCCGGGTCGATCATCAGGGCATTGGAGCCGCCGCCCACGGCGCTGATGCTGCCCTTGTTGATCAGGTTGCCGTCGATCTGGTTGCTGGCCCAGCTGCTGCCGTCTTCCCAGGCGTCCAGGTCGATGCCGCCGGCAAAGTTGCCGCTGCTGTTGATCGTGGTGTTGAGAATCAGGTCGCCCTTGACGTGGTTGCCGTTGAATTCGATCGCGTCTTCGGCGGCACTGCCGGTGTAGGCGCCAGTGAATTCGAGGTTGCCTTCGTAGGTCTTGTGCTCGCTGATGAAGCCGGCATCGGTCAACTTGATGGTTTGGGCGCCGACAGGCAGGGCGGTGGCAGTGATTGCCAGGGCGAGCAGGGTCTTGCGAAACATCACAGGAGTCACGGTTTATTCCTTAAACACAGCGTATTGAATTCGGCGCTTGCCTGCGTGGCATGACGGCTGTGCGGTGATAGCCAGATGCCACGCAGCGGAGCGGGACGGATCTTAGATGAGAGATGGCGAATTGACATTAATTTTTGACGCCAAAAGGGCGTAGGGTGGGGTTGCCGCTGCCAGGCAATTGCCGCTTTGCCGGTGTCTGGCGGAAATCCGTTGCCGCTTTTCTGGCATTGCCATGGCTGGCAAACGCGGCAAAGCCCCGGCTTTGCTGGGTTTTGTATTTTGGCACGGGACTTGCTCTGTCACCGGCAACGAACCCTACGGTCAACCTTCAAAGGTTTCCCCGACATGAGCATCAGTTTCGACAAAGCGCTTGGCATTCACGAAAAGGCACTGGGCTTTCGCGCCCAGCGTGCCGAAGTGCTGGCCAACAACATCGCCAACGCCGACACGCCCAACTACAAGGCGCGCGACATGGACTTCTCGTCCGTGCTGGCGGCCGAGACCGACAAGGTCAAGAACGGCCATTTCTCCCTCGAGCGCACCAACACCCGGCACATCGAGGCCCAAGGCCTGGCGATGGGTGACGAAACCCTGCAGTACCGCACGCCCATGCAGCCCTCGATCGACCAGAACACCGTTGACGCGCAGCTCGAGCAATCCAGCTATGCCGAGAACGCCGTGGGTTTCCAGGCCAGCTTCACGTTGCTCAACAGTAAATTCAAAGGGCTGGTGTCAGCCCTGCGCGGAGAGTAAGTCATGTCCCTTGCCAGCGTTTTCAACATTGCCGGTAGCGGCATGAGCGCGCAGACCACGCGCCTGAACACCGTTGCCTCCAACATCGCCAACGCCGAGACCGTTTCCTCGAGCATCGACCAGACCTACCGTGCCCGCCACCCGGTGTTCGCCACCACGTTCCAGCAGGCCCAGAATGGCGTCAGCCAGTCGCTGTTCCAGGACCAGGGCGAAGCCGGGCAGGGCGTTCAGGTACTGGGTGTGGTCGAAGACCAGAGCAACCTCGAGGCGCGCTATCAGCCCAACCATCCGGCGGCGAACAAGGACGGCTACGTCTACTACCCGAACGTCAACGTGGTCGAGGAAATGGCTGACATGATCTCCGCCAGCCGCTCGTTCCAGACCAACGCCGAACTGATGAACACGGCCAAAACCATGATGCAGAAGGTCCTGACCCTGGGTCAGTGATAAGGGGCGTTTTTTATGGCTGATGTAAACCTGAACGACGTCATTTCCAATTCCGGCGTCAAGAACTCCAGCAATACGAACGCGGCAAGCGGCCTGGGCGGCAAGACCGCCAACGGCCAGACCCTGGGCAAGGACGCGTTCCTGCAGCTGCTGGTTACCCAGATGCAGCACCAGAACCCGCTCGACCCGCAGGACAACAGCGAGTTCGTGGCCCAGCTGGCGCAGTTCTCCAGCCTCGAAGGCATCACCTCGCTGAACGATTCGGTCAACGCCATCACGGGGGCCATGGGTTCCTCGCAGGCGCTGCAGGCCTCCGGGCTGGTCGGTCGCTCGGTGATCACCCAGGCCGACAAGGCCGTGGTCGATACCACCAAGAGCTTCACTGGCCAGGTGGTGGTCCCGCAGTCGATCACTTCGGGCACCGTCACTGTCACCGACAAGGATGGCAAGACCATCAAGACCATCGACCTGGGCGAGCAGAAGGCCGGCAATGCCGACTTCATCTGGGACGGTACCAACGAGAAGGGCGAAAAGGTCGACCCGGGTACCTACACCTTCACGGCCAAGACCACCGTCGATGGCAAGTCGGCCGAGATGTACACCCTGCTGCCGGCCACCGTCAGCAGCGTCACCATCAGTCAGACCGGCGGCGAGCTGATGCTCAACCTCGCTGGCCTGGGCAGCGTTGCGCTGTCCAAAGTCCAAACTATCGGTATATAGAGCCGGCTAACGCGGCACAAGGAGTGGAAAGATGTCTTTCAATATCGGCCTTAGCGGTCTCTATGCAGCCAACAAGCAACTGGCTGTCACCGGCAACAACATCGCCAACGTTTCGACCACCGGCTTCAAGGCCTCGCGCGCCGAGTTCGCCGATGTGTACTCGGCCAGCAAACTGGGCGTGGGCAGCAAGACCGTCGGCAACGGGGTGCGTCTGGCTGCAGTCTCCCAGCAGTTCGGTCAGGGTGACATCAACAACACCGGCAACGTACTGGACATGGGTATCCAGGGCCAGGGCTACTTCGTCCTGAGCGACAACGGCTCGCTGAGCTACACCCG
This sequence comes from Pseudomonas palmensis, assembly GCF_049942755.1. NCBI lineage: Bacteria > Pseudomonadati > Pseudomonadota > Gammaproteobacteria > Pseudomonadales > Pseudomonadaceae > Pseudomonas > Pseudomonas palmensis. The sequence continues at coordinate 501,100 of NZ_CP187958.1, read as the reverse complement.
TTCCGGTGCGTTCCAGACCAACAAGGACAACTACGTGGTGACCTCGGACGGTATCCGTCTGCAAGGTTACGCGGCCGACGTCAACGGCAAGATCATCAAGGGCGTGCTGACCGACCTGAAGATCGACACCTCCGCGCTGGCGCCAAAGACCACCACGCTGATCGATCAGGGCATCAACCTGAACTCCTCGGCGCCGTCGATCCCGCTGCAGGTACTGGATGACAGCACGCCGCCGGTGCTGGTGGACAACAAGACGTTCGACCCTTCGGACGAGAGCACCTACACCAAATCGTTCCCGACCAAGATCTACGACAGTCAGGGCAACGAGCACACGATGGAGCAGTTCTATCGCAAGACCGGCGACAACCAGTGGACCACCTACACGCTGGTCGATGGTCGCAACCCGTTCGACCCTGCCAGCACCAAGCCACTGTCCGGCACCATCAGCTTCAATCCTGATGGCAGTGTCAAGGCCATGACTGCCGACAATACCGGTCACCCGGCGGGCTCCGAATTCACCGTGGTCAACAACAACTTCACCATGAAAGGCTGGGTGCCGGCGTCCTACGACAAGGCCACCGACAAGTGGGCATCCAACGGTTCGGCCGGCAATGCCGACGGCATCCGTATGAACATGACCAGCACCACGTCGTACAACACCGACACTGCCCGCATGTCCCAGGCGCAGGACGGCTATGCCACCGGCATCCTGTCCAGCCTGAGCATCGACTCCACCGGTGTGATGTTCGCCAGCTTCAGCAACCAGCAGTCCCGCGCCATCGGCCAGGTCGCGATTGCCAGCTTCGCCAACGAGCAGGGCCTGGAGCAGCTGGGTGGTACCCGCTGGAAAGAGACCTACGCCTCGGGCATCCCGGGCATCGACACGCCGAAGACCGGTACCCTGGGTTCGATCGAGTCCAACGCACTGGAAGCGTCCAACGTCAACCTGACCATGGAGCTGGTCGAGCTGATCAAGGCGCAGAGCAACTTCCAGGCGAACTCCAAGACCATCTCTACCGAAAGCACCATCATGCAGACCATCATCCAGATGACCTGATGATCGCCTGATGGAATGAGCATGGACGAACCCCTTTCTCGGAAGGGGTTCGTTGTTTCGGAGGCAGTAGAAATGAAGTGCGCACTCGCAATCGTGGGCTTCGCCTTGCTGGTGGTGGCTGTGCAGGTCGGCGCCGACATGGCCGCCTGGTATCGCTGGGAAAGCCAGGCCGATGGCCGGCTCGTCTGTTCGCAGGTTTCGCCGGGCGAGGGCTGGCGTCGGTTTGCCGGGCCTTTCAACAATGGCGCTTGCCGTGACAACTGAGGTTTGCCGCTAGCGGCAAGCTGGCGCCGTATTTTCGACGGTGCATCGCACGCGCAGGCGCTGGCCTGTGCTCCAGCCCCCGCATTGACGGGGCTTTACCCCTGTTTTGCAGAGTTGGTTTGAAACTTGCTTGAGTGACCGGCAAAGCAGCGGTGAACGGCAAGTGTTCGCCAGCGCAGCGGAGGATGATCTGTGGACAAGATGCTTTACGTGGCCATGACCGGTGCCAGCCAGAACGCACTGGCGCAACGGGCGCATGCCAACAACCTGGCGAACATTTCCACCAGCGGCTTTCAGCGCGACCTGGAGCAGGCGCGCTCGATGCCGGTGTTTGGTGACAGCTTTCCGGCGCGTGCCTATGCCATGACCGAACGTCCTGCCACCGATTTCAGCCCCGGTGCCATGCAGGAGACCGGCCGCGACCTGGACATCGCCATTGGTGGCGACGGCTTCATCGCCGTGCAGGCCCCGGATGGCAGCGAAGCCTACGTGCGTACCGCCAGCCTCAACATCGATGCCCTGGGCGTGCTGCGCGCGGGCAACGGCATGCCGGTGATGGGCAATGGTGGCCCGATTGCCGTGCCGCCTGAGCAGAAGGTCGAGATCGGCCAGGACGGCACCATCAGCATTCGCGCCATGGGTGAAGGCCCGCGGGTGATGGCCGAGGTCGATCGCATCAAGCTGGTCAACCCCGACGTCAAGACCCTCAACAAGGGCCTGGACGGCATGATCCACACCAAGAGCGGCCAGCCTGCCGATGCCGATGCCAACGTGCAGGTGGTGTCCGGTTTCCTGGAAGCCAGCAACGTCAACGCTGTCGAGGAAATGACCTCGGTGCTGGCGCTGTCCCGTCAATTCGAACTGCACGTCAAGATGATGACCACGGCCAAGGAAGGCGACGAAGCCATGGCTCGGGTTTTGCAAATCGGCTAATTACACAGACGTAGCGCCGTAAAACAGGCGCACGAGGAGAACAGCATGCTTCCGGCTCTTTGGGTCAGTAAAACCGGTTTGTCCGCCCAGGACACCAACCTGACCACCATTTCCAACAACCTGGCCAACGTCTCGACCACCGGCTTCAAGCGTGATCGTGCCGAGTTCCAGGACCTGCTCTACCAGATCAAGCGCCAGCCAGGTGCCCAGTCGACCCAGGACAGCGAGCTGCCATCGGGTCTGCAGGTGGGTACTGGTGTGCGCATCGTCGGCACCCAGAAAAACTTCAGCACCGGCAGCCTGCAAACCACCGAGAACCCGCTGGACATGGCCATCAACGGTCGCGGCTTCTTCCAGGTACTGCAGCCAGACGGCACCGTTTCGTACAGCCGTGACGGTACCTTCCACCTGAACTCCGATGGCCAGGTGGTCACCGCCAACGGTTTCGCCCTGGAGCCTGCCGTGGTCGTGCCGCCAGACGCGCAGACCTTCACCGTGGGCCAGGACGGCACCGTATCGATCACCACCGCCGGCAACCCGGCCGCGCAGATCATCGGCAACATCCAGACCGCCGACTTCATCAACCCGGCCGGCCTGCAGGCCATGGGCAACAACCTGTTCCTGGAAACCGCCGCCAGCGGTGCGCCACAGATCGGCACGCCGGGCCTGAACGGCTTCGGTACCACCCTGCAGCAGACCCTGGAAAACTCCAACGTCAGCACCGTGGAAGAGCTGGTCAACATGATCACCACCCAACGTGCCTACGAGATGAACTCCAAGGTGATTTCCACCGCCGACCAGATGCTCTCGTTCGTTACCCAGAACCTGTAAGTGAAGCCCCAGGGGCGCTGATGCGGCGCCTGTTACACCGTGAGGTCAGAGTCATGAGCCGTTTGTTGTCCGTATTCGCCCTGGGTGGGGTGGTGTTGCTGGCCGGTTGCGTCGCGCCGACGCCAAAGCCCAACGACCCGTACTACGCGCCTGTGTTGCCGCGTACACCCCTGCCTGCAGCGGCCAACAACGGCTCCATCTACCAGGCCGGTTTCGAGCAGAACCTGTACAGCGACCGCAAGGCGTTCCGGGTGGGCGACATCATCACCATCACGCTCAACGAGCGTACCCAGGCGAGCAAGAACGCCAACTCGCAGATCGCCAAGAACAGCAAGGCTGAGCTTGGCCTGACCTCGCTGTTCGGTGCCGGGGTCAACACCAACAATCCGTTTGGCGACGGTGACCTGAGCCTCAGCGCCGGCTACAGCGGCGACCGCGCCACCAAGGGCGACAGCAAGGCGGCCCAGGGCAATACCCTGACCGGTTCGATCACCGTCACCGTGGCCGACGTGCTGCCCAACGGCATCATCGCGGTACGCGGCGAGAAGTGGATGACCCTCAACACCGGCGACGAGCTGGTGCGTATTGCCGGCATGGTACGCGCCGACGACATCGCCACCGACAACACCGTGCCGTCGACCCGGGTCGCCGATGCGCGCATCACCTATTCGGGCACCGGCTCGTTTGCCGATGCCAGCCAGCCCGGTTGGCTGGACCGCTTCTTCATCAGCCCGCTTTGGCCTTTCTAGGTTCGGATGATCATGTTCAACATCAAGCAGCTGATTGCCGCGACTGTCCTGTTGTCCACCGCGTTCGGCGTACATGCCGAGCGCCTCAAGGACATCGCCAGCATTTCCGGCGTGCGTACCAACCAGTTGATCGGCTACGGCCTGGTGGTGGGGCTCAACGGCACGGGTGACCAGACTACCCAGACCCCGTTCACCCTGCAGACCTTCAACAACATGCTCTCGCAGTTCGGTATCAAGGTGCCGCCGGGCTCGGGCAACGTGCAACTGAAAAACGTCGCGGCAGTGTCGGTGCACGCCGACCTGCCGGCGTTCGCCAAGCCGGGCCAGGTGGTGGACATCACGGTGTCGTCCATCGGCAACTCCAAGAGCCTGCGCGGCGGCAGCCTGCTGATGACCCCGCTCAAGGGTATCGACGGCAACGTCTACGCCATTGCCCAGGGTAACCTGGTGGTGGGCGGCTTTGATGCCGAGGGCCGTGATGGTTCCAAGATCACCGTCAACGTGCCATCGGCCGGGCGTATTCCGGGCGGTGCATCGGTAGAGCGCTCGGTGCCGAGCGGCTTCAACCAGGGCAACAGCCTGACCCTGAACCTCAATCGCCCCGACTTCACCACCGCCAAGCGTATCGTCGACAAGGTCAACGAACTGCTCGGCCCGGGTGTGGCCCAGGCGCTGGATGGTGGCTCGGTGCGCGTCACCGCACCCCTGGACCCGAGCCAGCGCGTCGACTACCTGTCGATCCTGGAGAATCTCGAGATCGACCCCGGCCAGGCAGTGGCCAAGGTCATCATCAACTCGCGTACCGGTACCATCGTGATCGGCCAGAACGTCAAGGTATCGCCAGCGGCGGTCACCCACGGCAGCCTGACCGTGACCATCACCGAAGACCCGATCGTCAGCCAGCCCGGCCCGTTCTCCAATGGCGAGACGGCAGTGGTGCCGCGCTCGCGGGTCAACGCCGAGCAGGAAGCCAAGCCGATGTTCAAGTTCGGGCCGGGCACTACGCTCGACGAGATCGTGCGTGCGGTCAACCAGGTGGGCGCGGCCCCCGGTGACCTGATGGCGATTCTCGAAGCCCTCAAACAGGCCGGCGCGCTGCAAGCCGACCTGATCGTGATCTGAGGGGCTGGTCATGGATATGCCTAAAAGCGGCATCAGTGCCGCCGACAGTGGTGCCTACACCGACCTCAACCGCCTCAACTCGCTCAAGGTGGGTGATCGCGACAGCGACGCCAACCTGCGCAAGGTCGCCCAGGAATTCGAGTCGCTGTTCCTCAACGAGATGCTCAAGTCGATGCGCTCGGCCAGCGATGTGCTGGCCAAGGACAACCCGCTCAATACCGAAACCACCAAGCAGTACCAGCAGATGTACGACCAGCAGCTGGCGGTGAGCATGTCCCGCGAGGGCGGCGGCATCGGCCTGCAGGATGTGCTGATGCGCCAGCTGTCCAAGCAGAAGGCCACCAACGCTGCAGCGGCGGCCAGCAGCCCGTTCCCGCGGGTCGATCTGCAGCAGCGCAGCCTGTGGGCGACCAAGGTGGCCGAGCCACTGCGTGATGCCGCCAGCACCAGCCACCGCAACGACATGGCGGCGCTCAATTCGCGGCGCCTGGCATTGCCCGGCAAGCTCACCGATCGCCTGCTGGCCGGTATCGTGCCGTCGGCAGATGGAACGCCAGCCACCACCAATACCGCCGCGTTGCCGCAGCGCACCACGGCCATGACCGATGCGCTGGTCAAGGGCGACTGGGCCCCGGCCCAGACTTTTGCCGCGCCGGGCTCGATGCGTATCTACGGACGTGCCGTGGCGCAGCCGCCACTGGCCCCGGCCAAGCGCGCGTTCGATTCCAGCGACGAGTTCGTCACCACCATGCTGCCGATGGCCGAGCAGGCCGCCAAGCGTATCGGCATCGACCCGCGGTACCTGGTGGCACAGGCCGCCCTGGAAACCGGCTGGGGCAAATCGGTGATGCGCCAGGCCGATGGCAGCAGCAGCCACAACCTGTTCGGCATCAAGGCCACCGGCAACTGGAAAGGCGATCAGGCACGTGCGATCACCAGCGAGTTCCGTGACGGGCAGTTCGTCAAGGAAACCGCTGCGTTCCGTTCCTATGACTCCTACCAGGACAGCTTCCACGACCTGGTGAGCCTGTTGCAAAACAATGCTCGCTATAAAGATGCGGTAAATGCGGCCGATAAGCCTGAACAGTTTGTGCGAGAGCTGCAGAAGGCCGGGTATGCAACCGATCCGGACTACGCCAGCAAGATCTCGCAGATCGCAAAACAGATGAAGTCGTACGAGAGCTACGCAGCTGTCGCTACTACAACGAAACTATAAGGTTTGAATTATGGCGAGTTTGATCAATATCGGCTTATCCGGTGCCAGCGCTGCCCAATCGGGCATGCACACCACGGGTAACAACATCGCTAACGTCGATACCGCTGGTTACTCGCGCCAGCAGAACATTCAAAACTCCAAGAGTTCGATCCGCGAAGGCCAGGTGTTCATCGGCACCGGCACCACGCTGGCCGATGTGCGCCGCGTGTACAACAACTTCCTGGAAAACCAGCTGCGTACCACCAACTCGCTGAGCAGCGAGGCCAACGCCTTTCTCGACCAGGTCAGCCCCACCGACAAGCTGCTGTCGGACAAGGACACCGGTATCACCGGCGCCCTGCAGAGCTTCTTCACCGCCCTGCAGAGCGCTGGCGCCAAGCCGACCGAAGACGCCTCGCGCCAGTTGCTGCTGACCAGCGCCCAGGCACTGAGCAAGCGCTTCAACACCATCGCCGCGCAGCTCAACCAGCAGAACACCAACATCAACGGCAACCTGTCGTCGATGGCCACCCAGGTCAACAACCTGACGGCCACCATTGCCAACTACAACGACCAGATCTCCCGCGTGTCGTCATTGCAGGGCAGCCCCAACGACCTGCTCGACAAGCGCAACGAAGCGGTGCGCCAGCTCAGCAACCTGGTGGGCGTGGATGTGGTCGAGCGCGAGGGCAACCTCGACGTGTACCTCAAGAACGGCCAGTCGCTGGTGCTCGGCAAGACCACCAACACCCTCGAGACGGTGAACAGCCCGACCGACCCGACCCGTTCCAACCTGGTGCTCAACCGCGGCACCACCAAGATCGATATCACCAACAGCGTCAGCGGTGGCGAGATCGGCGGCCTGATCACCTACCGCAATGACGTGCTGGAACCGGCGCTCAACGAACTCGGCCGTGTGGCCCTGGTGGTGGCCGACCGGATCAACAGCCAGCTGGCGCAAGGTATCGACAAGAACGGTGACTTCGGCGCGACCCTGTTCAACGATATCAACAACGCCACCATGATGGCTCAGCGCAGCATCGCCAAGGCGGGCAACAACGCCGCCACCGGCAGCCTTAACGTCAACATCAAGGACACCGGCAAGCTGACCACCAGCGACTACCAGGTGACCTTTACCGACGACAACAACTACACCGTCACCCGGCTCCCGGGTGGCACTGCAGTGGGCTCCTACAAGCTGGACGAGACCCCACCGCCGGTGATCGACGGCTTCACCCTGGAAATGAACGGTGGCCTGCCCAGCAAGGGCGACTCGTTCAAGATCACCCCGACCCGCGGCGCCGCGGGCAGCCTCGACACCGTGCTCACCGACCCCAAGCGCATCGCGCTGGCGGCGCCGCTGACCGGCACCAGCGGTGCAGGCAACCAGGGTACCGGCATCATCGGTCAGCCCAACCTGACTTCGATGATCGATATCTACGACTCGGCCCAGCGCATCGAGCTGCAGAACGGCCTGAAGTACTCGACGCCGGTCAAGCTGGTGTTCGGTGATGAAAGCACCAACCCGCAGACCTACAAGATCCACAACGCCCAGGGCGATGAAATCGGCAGCGGTACTATCATTCCGGGCCAGGAAAACAAGCTGCAGATCAACGTGCCGATGGTCGATGCCAGCGGCAACCCGGTGGGTACGCCACAAAAGAACATCACCTTTGAAATGACCGTGGCCGGTTCGCCCAAGCAGGGCGACAACTACACGGTGGGCATGACCGGTGCCGGCTCGGCCGACAACCGCAACGGCCAGGCGGTGATCGATCTGCAGACCAAGGCCACCGTCGACGTCGGCCCCAACGGCAAGGGCATCAGCCTGACCGATGCCTACGGCAAGCTGGTGGAGAACGTCGGCGGCAAGGCGGCCCAGGCCAAGCTCGATACCGAGGCCACCGGGGCCCTGCAGAAGTCTGCGGTAGCCGCCAGCGCTTCGGTGTCCGGCGTCGACCTGGACGAAGAAACCGGCAACCTGATCAAGTTCCAGCAGTACTACACGGCCTCCTCGCAGATCATCAAGATCGCGCAGGAAATTTTCTCCACGCTGATCAACAGCCTTTAAGGAGTCGTAGATCGTGCGCATTTCCACCGCCCAGTTCTACCAGACCAGCACCTCCAACTATCAGGCTAACTTCGCCAAGGCCGTGGAGTCCCAGCAGCAGGCCAGTGACCAGTTGCGCGTACGTACCGCCGCGGACGACCCGGTCGGTGCCGCGCGCCTGCTGCAACTGGAACAGCAGAACAACCTGATCACCCAGTACAGTGGCAACATCTCCAGTGCACGCTCCAGCCTGGGCACCTCCGAGGCCACCCTCAACAGCATCACCAATGTGCTGTCGCGGGTGAAGGAGCTGGCGATCGGCGCCGGCAGCGGCAACATGACCGACAACGATCGCAAGGCCAACGAGCAGGAGTTGTCGCAGCTCGAAGAGCAACTGTTCAGTCTGATGAACAGCCGCGACGAGAACGGCAAGTACATCTTCTCGGGTTCGCGTGGTGACACCCAGCCGTTCGAACGCAATGCCGATGGCACCTACTCGTACAAGGGCGACCAGAGCACCACCAACCTGCAGGTCGGTGACATGCTCAGCGTGGCCACCAACGAGACCGGCTACGACGTGTTCCAGAAGGCGCTAAACACCAGCCGCAGCCAGACCACCATGACCGCGCCTGCCAACCCGGCCGACGTGCGTGTCAACCTGTCCAATGGCCAGGTCTCCGGCAGCTCGACCTACAACGACCTGTTCCGCAGCGGCGAGCCGTACAAGATCGAGTTCGTCAGCGCCACCGAATTCAAGATCACCGACGTCAACAACGTCGACCGTACCCTGGAAGCCACCAATGGCGGGGTCTTCAACCCGAAGGGCGGCAACACCACCATCAATTTCCGCGGCGTCGACATCCGCATGGAAGTCGGCCTGCAGGGCGACGAATTGACCGACCCCACCGCCGCTGACGACGCGGTGCGCGGGCACGAGTTCACCCTCGCTTCCAAGCCCGACGAAATCACCGGCACCCGCAGCCCCGGCAACGTGTCGCCCGACGGCCAGCTCAGCGGCCTGTCGATCGCGGACAAGGCAAAATACGACGCTGCGTTCCCCGGTGGCGGTGCGATCGTCAAGTTCACCAGCGACACCACGTTCGATGTCTATGCCCAGCCGATGACCGCCGACAGCCGTCCTGTGGGCAGCGGTGATACCACCGTCAGCCCGACCCGTGTGGCCGGCGTCGACTTCACCTTCACTGGTACTCCGAAAGATGGCGACCAGTACTCGGTGCAGGTCAACAACCACCAGAACCAGAACGTGCTCGACACCATCCATCAGTTGCGTACCGCGCTGCTGACACCTGTCGACAACGATCCGACAGCCCGCCGCAACTTCCTCGCGTCGATGGACTCGGCTATCTCCAACCTGGCCAGCGCAGCGGACAAGATCGCCGAATCCATCAGCTCCATCGGTGGACGCGGTGCGGCACTGGATGTGCAGGCAGAAACCAACGAAGCCTTGCAGTCGGCCAACACCATCACGCAGAACTCGATCCGCAACGCCGACCCTGCCGAGACGATGATCCGTCTCACGCTTCAGCAGAACATGCTGCAAGCCTCGCAACTGGCCTTCAGCAAGCTGGCCGCGCTCGGGCTGTTCAACCGGCTCTGATTGACCCTTTTCTGCAGTACCCACCCGGGGGCGCTCAGTCGCCCCCGGGGTTTTCTCCAGGTCTATCTCAATGAACGAACTGCCGCTCGTCAGCATCGCCATCCCCGCGTTCAACCCCGAATTCTTCAGTCGCGCCCTGCACAGTGCCATTACCCAGCGTTATGCCAACGTGGAAGTGGTCGTGTGCGACGACAGCCAGGGTGACGAGATCAAGGCGATTTTCGACCTGTGGGCAGGCCAGGCCACGTGCGCGCTGCGGTATGTGCGCAACCCGTCGACGCTGGGCTTTTCGCGCAATGTGCTGATGTGCCTGGAGCAGGCGCAGGGTGAATTCATCAAGTTTCTCTGCGATGACGACTGGCTGGTGAGTGACTGCATCGCTCAGTCGGTGCAGGTGATGCTCGACTGCCCGGATGTGAATGTGCTGGTTCACCATCGGCTGATATGCGCGGCGGACGAAACGGTACTGCCCATGCGCCAGGCCAACTGCATCATTTCCCCCACCAGCGCGTTGATCAACGGCGGCGACCTGCTGGAGGCGCTCGAAAGCAACCTGCCGAACCTGTTTGGGGGTATCAGCCATGCGCTGTTGCGCCGTGCCCAGGTTCAGGACTTTTTGCCGCAGCTGGTGCAGGAGGGCGAAGGGTTTCGTGCGCGTCTGGTCGAAGCGCTGTTCATCTGCCTGCTGCGCCGTGGCCACCTGGCCTACCTGAACACCATGCTCAGCCTGGAGCGCGTTCACCCCGGGCGCTTGAGCCATCACCCCAGCATGACCCTGGCTTTCGCTACCGAAAGCGAGTGGTTGCGCCAGATGCTCGCCTCGCGCACCAGTGAACCGGCGCCGGCCAGCGGTTGGGTGCGGCACATTCCACTGGAGCTCTACACCGTCGGCGCAGACAAGGCCTGGGAAGAGTTCGAGCTGACGCGCCTGTATGCGCGCCAGGTCGCCAGCTTTCAGCAACAGGTCGGCACCAGCAGCCTGAGCTTCACCGAGCTGTATGGCGAGTGGCTGGGGTGTCGGGTATTGTCGGCGGCGCAGCTTGACCTGCTGCCCAAGCGCATTGCGCAATGGCCGCGTCGCCCGCGCATCGACGTGCTGGTGCTCGCTGCTCAAGACGATGGCGTGGCACTCAAGGCCACGCTGGACAGCCTGGAGCAACAGTCCTATGCCGCTGCGGCCATTTGCGTGCTGGGCCCGGCAGCGCTGCAACCGTTGAACCCCAAGTTCGTGCAGGTGCACGCCCAGGGCCACGCCATCGAGCAGCTCAATGACTGCGTGACCCGCGATGGGGCGGGCGACTGGGTATTTCTGCTGCGCGCAGGCGACTGCCTGCACCCGCATGCGTTGGTCATCATGGCCGAGCGCATGGCACTGCAACCCGACTGCGCGTGCCTGTACACCGATGAAGGCACCCACGACAACCTGCAGCCCAGCCAGCCGATCTTCAAGCCGGACTTCAACCTGGACCTGATGCGCAGTGTTCCCTACGTAGGCAGGCTGCTGGCCTTCGATACCGCCCGGGTGCGTGAGCAGGGCGGTTTCGACCCGCAGTTCGAGTCGCTGGCTCCCCACGACATGCTCTGGAAACTGGTCGAGAGTCAAGGGTTGGGCGCGGTGGGGCATGTCGCCGAGCTGCTGGTGCAATGTCGCTACGGCTATGAGGCCTGGCAGCGGGAAGCGGCCTGTGCCGTACAGGCACCCAGGGTGCTGCGTGCGCATCTGGCACGCCTGGGCGTCGAGGCCGAGGTGGTCAGCGCCGAAGGCTCGATGTTTGCCCATGTGCAGTATCGACATGCCGATACGCCGGCGGTGTCGATCATCGTTGCCGCAGGCGATGACGTAAAGGCACTGACGCGCTGCGTCGAATCAATTTTCGAGCACACCGCCTACCGCAACTACGAGATCCTGATTGCTGTCAGTGGTCGTGAGTCGATGCCGGTACAAGGCTGGCTGGCTGCAATGCAGGGGCTTGGCAGCGAGCAGTTGCGCATTGTGCCGGTAACCTCGGCGAATGGCCCGGCGCTTTACAACCAGGCCAGCCTGCAGGCACGTGGCAGCTACCTGCTGTTGCTCGATTCGGACTGCGTGTTTTTCGATGCGCAATGGCTTGATGAACTGGTAGGTCAGGCCCAGCGCCCAGAGGTCGGCATCGTCGGGCCAAAATTGTGCAACCAGACTGGCAACGTGACCGGAGCAGGCCTGGTGCTGGGGCTGCACGGCGTTGCCAGCAGTCCGTTTTTCGGCCAGCCCGCAGACGCCAATGGCTACATGAATCGGTTGGCCTGCGTGCAGAACTACAGCGCCGTGAGTGGCGTCTGCCTGATGGTACGTCGCGAGCTGTTCGACCAGCTTGGCGGTCTGGACGGCGAAACCTTCTCGACCGGCTTGAGTGATGCCGACCTTTGCCTGCGTATGCGCGACCATGGCTATCTGATCGTCTGGACTCCCTTTGCGGTGGTTGCCAAGGCCACCTCGCAGACGGTGGCCCTGGACGAGCAGCACAAGGACAGCTTCTACGAGCGCTGGCTGCCGCGCGTGGCCAATGACCCGGCGTACAACCACAACCTCAGCTTGCGCATGGCCAGTTTCAACCTGGAGCCGGGCCTGCGCGAGGGATGGGTGCCGTTCATCCAGCCGGTGCTGCCTTTTGTCATGGCCTTGCCAATCAACACCACTGCGGTCGGACACTATCGCGTCAGCCAGCCGTTCAAGGAGCTGGAACGGGCCGGCTGGATACAGGGACAGTTGAACTATGTGCTGCCGAGCATGGTGGAGCTTGAGCGTTGCAAGCCGGATGTGATCATCCTGCAGTGCCGCTATACCACCGGCTCGCTTGAGGAGATGGCGCGCATCCAGCGACTTTCTTCGGCTCGGCGCATCTACGAGATCGATGACTACATCATCGATGTGCCCGAGAAGAATGAACACCGGCGCAACATGCCCGGCAACATGCGCGAAATGGTCAGCCGCGGTATCGCCCTGTGTGATCGGGTGGTGGTCTCCACCGAGCCACTGGCCGACGCGCTGTCGAGCATGCACCGGGATATTCGCGTGGTCCCCAACATGCTCTCGCGCTCGTTGTGGGGCGGCCTGAAGGGGCGCCGCCAGACGTCGGCGCGTCCGCGTGTCGGCTGGGCGGGCGGCACCAGTCACCGCGGCGACCTCGAACTGCTGGCCGAGGTGGTCAAGACCTTGGCCAATGAGGTCGACTGGGTGTTCTTCGGCATGTGCCCGCAGCTGCTGCGTCCCTACATCAAGGAGTTTCATGCCGGCGTGCCGCTGCACCTGTACCCACAGAAGCTGGCGGGCCTGAACCTCGATCTGGCGCTGGCGCCGCTCGAGCAGAATCTGTTCAACGACTGCAAGAGCAACCTGCGCCTGCTGGAATACGGTGCTTGCGGTTTCCCGGTGATCTGCACCGAGACCAAGGCCTACGGTGGTTACCTGCCCTGTACGCGGGTACGCGAGAATTCGACCGAACAGTGGCTGGAGGCAATTCGCATGCATCTGTCTGACCCACAAGCCAGCTACCAGCAGGGTGATGCCCTGCGTGAAGCGGTACTGCGAGACTATCTGCTTACACAGCGGCACCTCCAGCATTGGGCAAATGCCTGGCTGGCGGACTGAATCCTGGCACTCGGTCACGCCGGGCGCCGACTCCATCATTTGAAACAGGTACGTTATGAACACAATTGGAACCGGGTCGCGCAGTGATGTAACGGTCGTTCTGCTTGGACATGAGCAGGTCGATCACCGTGCACGGGCACAGCACTTCTACCAGCAGGCCGGTGTGCCTTGCTTGCCATTGGAGTCATTGCTGGTCAGCAGCAGTCAGACCTGCAGCCAGAGGTTGGCTCAGGCACTGCAGCAGGTGACTACCCCATGGGTGGTGCTGTCGCTGGATTCCGATTTCATTTTGCCCGCAGCCCTGGATAACGCTGCAGTGTGTTTGAGCGCTACATCGCAATCAATTGGTGCTCAGGGTTACGCACTGGCGTATGCGGTAGCTAATGGGCAAGTGGCCTATCACAAGCTGGGTGCTGCTTTGGAACCCGTGTCTGCCGAGAGTGCCACCGCGCGCCTGGGCCAGTACGCTCAAGCCGCACAGTCTGCCTGGCGAGCGGTACTACAGGTCAGCGCCTTGCAGGTGGCACTGGCGCAGTTACCCGAGCACCTGGACTTTTCCGGCTGGAGGGTGGCGTTATCCTACGCATTGCTGGCGCAAGGGGCGATCCAATCCCTTGACCAGACCGATGTGGTCTCGGAATACGCGCCTAGCGCACTGCCGCCTGCTGCTTTGGAAGAGCGCTTCACTCAAACTGCTCGCGCATTGCGGCAGTGGGATATCGCCACCTTCGGGCTGTGCGTCGATGAGCCAGGCTTTGCGCTGCTCGATCGTTTTGTCCGCAACACGTACGCTTCGCTGGAGCAACCGCTGCTCTTCACCTCATCCTGGACGCGTGTGACAGAGGCGCCTGAGCGTCTGTTTGAGCCGCGTCAGTATGTCGAACTGCCGTATTACAACGGTGCATTGTTCGCGTTCCTGACCACGCTGGAGTTTCTCTGCCATGCCTGGCCTGCTGGTGAGCGCCAGCACCACGCGCTGGAAGGCAGTTGGGTACGCCAGCGTGAATTGCTGCTCACTCACCCCAACGATACGCTCGAAACCCTTCAGCATCGCTATTGGGAGGCGCTGGAACTGGGCCTGTTCAATCGTGAGGTCTGTCAGCGCTTGGCCGCTTCTCTGACCAGTGAGGACGATCAGGCCAATGCTGCCGAAATGAGCGATTGGCTGGAGCGTCTGGCCCTAATCCCTGCGCTTGATCCGCAGAAGGGGTTGGCCGCCACGTCCTCCGGCAAGGTGCTTGCGAAGCTGGCTGCCGCAACGCCGGATGATGCCGCGCGTGCGCGTATCATGGCGCGTCTGAAGCCTTCGCCGGCTACGCAGATTGCCTTTGTGGTGTTGGACCTGGCTGATAATGATGCCGCTCTGCAAGCTACCTTCGACAGCCTACTTGCCAGCGGCCTGCGCCATTTCAAACTGCTGGTCCTCAAGGCTGGCAAGCCGCCGGTTATCACTACCGCGCGTGACACTTTGCATTTCATTCAGGTTACGCAGGACAACTGGGTCGCCCACCTCAATCATGCGGTGCGCCAGTTGCCGAGTGAGTGGCTGTTGCTGCTGCAGGCTGGCGAGCAACTGCTCGCTGGGGGCTTGCTGCATCTGTCACTGGAGTTGGCCGGCGCTTCGGCTTGTCAGGCTATTTGTGCCAACGAGGTTCAGCGCGATGAGCAAGGACGCCTGAACAGTGTGGTACGTCCAGGTGCCGACCTGGACCTGCTACGTGGGCAACCTGCACTGATGTCGCGCCACTGGCTGATGCGACGCCAGGCGGTGCTCGAGCTGGGAGGCTACAGCGACGCCCAGCGTGATGCCGTCGAGCTTGACCTGCTATTGCGTCTGGTCGAGACCCATGGTCTGGCTTGCCTGGCTCATCTGGATGATTATCTGGTGCTTGGCGAACAATCTTCGCCGGCATTGACTGCCCAGGCCAAGGTGGTGCTCGAACGGCATCTGGGGCAGTTGGGCTATCGTGGGCACGTTAGTGAAGGCAGCGTATCCGGCCTGCAGGTCGATTTTCGTCATGCCGGCACGCCATTGGTCAGCATCCTGGTGGCGGGCGAGGAGGGCAGTGCGTCCTTGCAGGCAAGTGTGGCCAGTGTGCTGCAACGTACGCGCTACCCGCGCTACGAAGTGATCGTAGCGTGCTCTGGCGATCAGATTGCTCAAGAAGCGGCCGAGTTCCCCGGGTTGGGCAACCGGGTACGGGTGGTGAACGCATCCCCCGGCGCCTCGCGCAGCGACTTGCTCAACCTGGCAGCGAGCCAGGCCAAGGGCGAATATCTGGTGCTGTTGTCGGCGGGTGCAGATGTCATCAGCCCAGCCTGGCTAGAAGGGTTGCTCAACGAAGCCCAGCGCCCGGAAGTCGGCGTTGTGGGCGGCGCGCTGTACAGTGACGATTCGATCCTGGTCCATGCCGGTTATGGTCTACTGAGCGGCCCGCGGGTTGGCGCGCCTTGGCTGGGCACCGCGGATCAGTGGCAATCGGCCGTGCGTGGTTGCGCGGCTGTTTCCGGTGCCTGCCTGATGGTGAGCAAGGTTCTGCTGGAACAGTGTGGTGGATTGCAGGCAATGCCGGGGGCGGATATCGAGTTGTGCCTGCAAGTGCAGAGCGCAGGATTGGCGGTGGTGTGGACACCACAGGCCCAGGTGCGCGTCGTAGAGCAGTCGGTACCGGATACCAGCGTTGCCCTGGGGTTGGCTGAGCGGTGGCCGCAGGCTTTCACCGGTCGTGCATTCGACGAAGAGTTGAGCCCTGGGGGAGAGTTGGCCTGGGTGGCGAAGCTGTAAGCGTGTTGGTGTGATTTGCCCTGGGTCCCTCTGTGCTTGGAGGGGCTCGGATCGTGCTTCACTCGGTACCCGGTTCTGCGGATGCTGGTGCGTCGCTTACCGGGCAGCCTTGTCATAATTAAATAACTAAGTGCCTGCATGAAACCTATTCGAGTTGTATGTGGAACGCGCGTTTCCGAGCAGGAGTTCTCCACAAAGACCGCTCTTGGCCGATCCTTGCAGATCCACCAGGCGGCCAATCCTGTGGATATCCGGCTGTTTGCAGAGAATACCCAGGGGCTTTCGACGATTTACAACCGCGTCATTGATGAGGCCAGGGGCGATCCCGCCATTTTGGTATTCGTTCATGACGACGTGCACCTGTGCGACTTTCTGTGGAGCGAGCGAATCCGCGAAGCGGTTGCAGCCTTCGATATTATCGGGCTGGCTGGTAATACCCGGCGTGTCGAGGGGCAGCCCGCGTGGGCTTTCATTGATGACCAGTTTACCTGGGATCAGAAGTGTTTCCTGAGCGGGATCGTCGGGCACGGCAAGGGTTTCCCTTGTGCGGTCTCCAATTTCGGGCCCGTGCCCCAGCCCTGCAAATTGCTCGATGGGCTGTTGCTTGCCGTGGACAGCGAGCGTCTCAGCAGCGCAATGTACGCTTTGACGAGCAATTTGAATTTCACTTCTACGACATGGATTTCTGTCGCTCGGCGGAGCTGAGCGGGTTGAGCATGGGCACGTGGCCGTTGAGCGTCGTTCATGAAAGCGGAGGGGCGTTTGGCTCCCCCGCGTGGCGCGAGAGCTTTCAGCGCTACCAAGATAAGTATGCCGTAGCAGGCACTCGCAAGCCCCAGGAGGCCACTGTGCAAAAACAAACCCCGGTTCATCAGTTTCATAACCCGGACCTGCTCAAGCTGATGCCTGTCAATGCCAGGCGAGTTGTGGAGATCGGATGCAGTTCGGGTGCGCTCGCACGCGAATATAAAAAACTCAACCCGCACGTACATTACACGGGAATCGAGATCGATCCGAGTTACGCCGAGTTAGCCCGTGAACACTGTGATCGTGTTCTCGACATGAATATCGAAAACGCCTGTACCGAATTGCTCGCCGGCGATCTGGCGGCTGACTGCTGGGTTTTTGGGGATGTGCTTGAACATCTGTACGACCCATGGCACCTGCTGCAAAAAATTCGTGAAGCCAGTGCGCCGGGTAGCTGTGTGGTGGCATGTATTCCGAATGCGCAACACTGGAGCGTGCAGGCTCGACTCAGTGTCGGTGACTTCCGCTACGAGGATTCCGGGCTGTTTGACAGGACGCATATTCGCTGGTTCACACTGGTCACCATGCTTGAAATGTTCGCTCAGGCAGGTTTGACCGTCGACGCGGGGGTGCCGCGTGTTTTTGACGAGCCCCAGCGTGAAAAATTTCTCCCGATAATTCATGCCATGGCGAGCGCGGCGGGAAGGGATCCTGAGATGGCTGTTCAGGATGCGCTGCCATTGCAGTACGTGTTCAGGGCTGTGGTCGGTTGAAGTCGGCTAACTAAATCATCTAACTCGGATTGGAAGCTTGAAATAAATGCACCCTACCGCCATGCAAAATGGACAACTGTTTTTCGATACTTACCTGGGTAAAAACTCGAACTGTGTGGTTGTGGAAATCGGCGCGCAAAACGTCAATGGGTCTCTTCGAGAGGTCGCGCCACCGGGCGCACGCTACATTGGCGTGGACTTTGTCGTCGGCAAAGGTGTCGATGTTGTACTGACCGACCCGTATTGCCTTCCGTTTGAAAGCGAGTCTGTCGACGTCGTTGTCAGTTCCTCGTGCCTGGAGCATTCGGAGATGTTCTGGCTGTCGTTTACCGAGTGCTTGAGGATCCTTAAGCCGGATGGTCTGTTGTTCATCAACGTGCCTTCCAACGGCGCATTCCACCGTTACCCGGTTGACTGCTGGCGCTTCTACCCTGATGCGGGGAGTGCGCTGGTCACCTGGGCCAAGCGTCAGGGCATGAACCCCGTTTTGCTGGAGTCGTTCATTACCCCTCAACACCAAGATGTATGGAACGACTTCCTGGCGGTTTTCGTGAAAGATGAACGTTTCCTGCATCAGTACCCCAACAGAATGATCAAGGCTGTTGAAAAGTTCGAGAACGGCAAGGTGTCAGGCAGTGATCAGATTTACAGCTTCACCCAGTTTCCGGAGGACATCCGGCGATTGAATGATGCCGTGCAGCGGTTGGCAGCTATGGAAGGGCGTGAAGCTGTGGTGAATGATGTGCTGGAGAAGTTGTTGACCTTCACCAAGGGGCAGGCGAGCTAGTAGCCGATGCTTCACGTTACCCGCTGCACCACAGGTGCACGGTTGAGTGTCGTCACTTCGTTGAGGCCGGGCAATCTGTAGTGGCCGCAACGAATCGATCGATTGCGGGTGCCAAGGGCGCTCCTATGCGCCCGAGTCGTGTATTTGTCATAGATGTGCACCCTTCCCGCTGGGAGATCAGGCTGGCTTCAACAGCACTGTTTCTCCCGGCGTACCCGGCGCCTGCACATACCCGGCTTCGGATGAGCCGCGTGCGGTATCTGATCGTATCGGCAACCGATTCGATAAAAGCGCGTGACTTGTGAGTCACGACGGGCATCTTCACTGTTATCATTCCCGTAACCGGGAGCAACTGAGCCTGCGGGTGGCACTGCCAGAAGCTTGGAATAGCTGGCTGGTCTTCGTGGAACACAGTGGAAATTTGCTTTTTCTGAATTGGGAAGCCATATGATTGGCATTAAAAGTATCGCCAGTTACGTGCCGGCTGAAGGGCTGGACAATTACGCTCAAGGCGCGAAATTCGGCAAGGATCAGGATTTCATCTTTGGCAAGATCGGCTCGACTTTCCTGCCGCGCAAGGGTGCTGGCCAGGAAACTTCCGACTTGTGTGTCGAGGCCGTCAAGGCCCTGTTCGCCAACAACGCCGCACTGACCCCGGCCTCTGTCGACGCCGTGATCGTTGTCACCCAGAATGGCGATGCTGAGGGCCTGCCGCACACAGCTGCCATCGTCCAGCACAAGCTGGGTCTGCCGACAAATATCGCCGCTTTCGACATCTCTCTGGGATGTTCCGGTTATGTCTACGGCTTGTATGCCATGAAAGGCTTCATGGAGGCTGCCGGCTTGAAGAATGGGCTGTTGATCACTGCCGACCCGTATTCGAAGATTGTCGACCCCGAGGATCGCAATACCACCATGCTGTTTGGTGATGCTGCAACGGTGACATGGATGGGGGAGGAGGCAGACTGGCAGTTGGGCAAGTCTCTTTTCGGCACAGATGGCGCAGGCGCCGAGTTTTTGCGGACTACTGCTGGCAAGTTCTTCATGAACGGTCGTCAGGTCTACAACTTCGCTCTGATCAAGGTGCCTGCTCACTTGCAGCAGTTGCTGGACGTCAGCCATCTGCAGGCCAACGATATCGACCTGTACTGCCTGCACCAGGGCAGTGCCGCCATTGTGGATGCCGTTTCCCAGCGGTTCGAGGGCGGGGAGCCTGAGCGCTTCGTCAAGGACATGGCTGAGACGGGCAATACCGTTTCATCGAGCATTCCGCTACTGCTTGAAAAGCATGTGCTGGGTTCGCAGCACAAGCGGGTCGCACTGAGCGGTTTTGGCGTGGGCCTGTCGTGGGGCTCGGCAATCATCGAGCGTCGGGACTGAGCTGGCTTGCTGTACGCAGAAGCGCTGCCTTAAGGGTGGCGTTTTTTTTGTCTTGACCGGTGGCCACTGTTTGGGCCCTGGCACAGTGGCCAGAAACCCGGCGTCAAACCCTTGATTTCATTGGGGTGGCAGGGTGCCAGTAAAAATTTTCAAAAAACCCCTAAAGCAACCTGCACAGACGACGATAACTATTACGAAGGTTCTCTAGGCCACACCCGGCGCTTGCCAGGGCCGGAAGCCGCAATACCCACAAACGAGGAATTCGTCATGGCATTAACCGTAAACACCAACGTCACGTCGCTGAACGTTCAGAAAAACCTGAACCGCGCTTCCGACGCCCTGAGCACCTCGATGACTCGCCTGTCTTCCGGCCTGAAAATCAACAGCGCCAAAGACGACGCCGCTGGCCTGCAGATCGCTACCCGTATGACCTCGCAGATCCGCGGTCAGACCATGGCAATCAAAAACGCCAACGACGGTATCTCGATCGCCCAGACCGCTGAAGGCGCGATGCAAGAGCAGGTCAACATCCTGCAGCGTATGCGTGAACTGGCTCTGCAATCGCGAAACGACTCGAACGATTCGGACAACCGTGACTCGCTGAACTCCGAATTCGCCCAGATGCGTGACGAGCTGACTCGTATCGCTCAGTCCACCCAGCTGAACGGCAAGAACCTGCTGGACGGTTCCGCCAGCACCATGACCTTCCAGGTCGGTTCGGAAACCGGTGGCATCAACCAGATCAGCATCGACCTGACCGGCAAGTACCTGGCCAGCGACCTGGGTATCACCAACGCCATCACCATCGCCGGTAGCGACAGCGCCACTGCCGAGACCAACTTCTCGGCTGCAATGGACGCGATCGATGCCGCGGTCAAGACCATCGGTGAAGGCCGTGCTGCACTGGGTGCCGTTCAGAACCGTCTGACCAGCACCATCAACAACCTGCAGAACATCAACGAAAACGCCGACGCTGCCCGTGGTCGTGTACAAGATACCGACTTCGCTGCCGAGACCGCTCAGCTGACCAAGCAGCAGACTCTGCAACAAGCTTCGACTTCGGTTCTGGCCCAGGCCAACCAACTGCCATCCGCCGTACTGAAACTGCTTCAGTAATCGCCTGATGGTTATCGGCGGGGGAGTGCACCTGTGGCGCTCCCCCGCCTTTTGCATTGAGAGGTGGTTGGCATGGATATGAGCGTCAAGCTGAACCTGTCCTACCAGGCTGCGAAGCCTGTGGAGCAGCCCACCGAGCGCCCTGCGGTCAAGCCCGTGGAGGCTGTCGAATCCATCAAGCCAGCGAAGGAAAGCGCCGACAGCGGCCTGACCGAAGCTGAGAAGGTCAAGAACGCGCTCAAGGACATCGAGAAGTTTCTCGCCTCGTCGCGTCGCAATCTCGAATTTTCCACGGATGAAGAATCCGGCCGAATTGTAGTTAAAGTCATCGCCAGTGAAACCGGTGAGCTGATCCGCCAACTTCCTTCGGAAGAGGCGTTGAGAATTGCCCACAGTCTGAGCGATGTTAACAGCCTGCTGTTCAACGCCAAGGTCTGATGCTGGCGTCCGAGCAGCACGTTCGCTAGCCTTGATCGGCTAGGGGCGGCGCGCAACCAAGAGGGAATAGCAATGGCGAGTTCAATTTTACCGGGCACCGGTCTGGGTTCTGGCGTCGATATCAACAAGATCGTCAGCACGCTGGTGGCGTCTGAAACCGATCCGAAAGCCAACCAGATCAAACGCCAGACTGCCAACAACTCGGCCATGCTTTCTGGTGTCGCATCGCTCAAGAGCGCGCTGTCTGTCTATCAGGCGGCGATGAAGAAACTCAATGATCCCCTCGCGCCGTCGTTCAATGCCTATGCGGCAACGTCCAGCAACGACGCCGCGATCAAGGCAACCTCCAACAATACCGCGGTGCCTGGTACCTACACGATCCGTGTCGACAACCTGGCCACCTCGTCCAAGGTGGCCAGCCAGAACTTCGACACCGGTGCCACCACGCCGATTCCCGAAGGTGACCTGCTGATTACCCAGGACGGTGTCACCCACACCGTCAAGGTCGGCCCTGGTGCAACCTTGCAGTCTGTGCGCGACACCATCAACTCCTCGCTGTCCGAGAAAGGCATCACTGCCAACCTGGTCAATGGTGCAGACGGTTCGCGCCTGGTGTTCAGTTCGACCAAGACCGGTGAGGGTACGGACATTTCCGTCGACGGCACCATCGACGCGCTCAAGATCGCGCCGGGCGTGGAGATGAATGGTGACGGTGCCGGCTACATCGGTAAGCCGGCCCAGGATGCAAATCTGTACGTCGACGGCCTGCCGGTCACGAGCAAGAGCAACACCGTCACCGGGGCCATCAGTGGCATCAGCCTGGACCTGCTTCAGGCAACCGGCTCCGACGCCAGCAAGGCTGTACAGGTTACGGTGGGCGAGAATACCGATGGCCTGAAAAAATCGGTGCAGGCCTATGTCGATGCTTATAACACCCTGATCAAGGCGGTCACCAACCTGACCTCCGTGAGCAAGGATGCCGATGGCAACACCGTGCTGGGCCCGTTGACCAACGACCCGACCACCCGTTCGCTGCTGAGCGACCTGCGCAGCCAATTGGCGACCGAGTCGGACGGTACCCGCCTGACCACCCTCAGCCAGCTGGGCATCAACACCCAGAAGGACGGTACCCTCGAGTTCAACTCCGTCAAGTACGACGCAGCGATGAAGGACAAGAAGCTCGGTGCCGACGTGCAGGAGCTCTTCACCGGCAAGAATGGTGTGTTCGCGCACATGAACAAGGCGATCGAACCGTACCTGCAAACCGGTGGCATTCTCGACTCGCGCAAGAACGGCCTGGACAGGCTGCAGAAAGACCTCGAGAACCAGCAGGAGGCGCTGGATCGGCGCATTGCGTCGCTGACCGAGTCGCTGACCAAACGCTACGTGGCCATGGATACCCTGGTCGGCAAGCTCGAGGCGCAGCGCAAGAACATTGCCTCGATGTTCGCCTCGATCGAAGCGCAGCAGAAGAACTCCTGATAGCAGGGGCCGCAAAAAAGCCCGGCAGCACCCCTTCGGGTGCTCCGGGCTTTTCGTTTTCGGGGTTAAAGTTTTTTGACCCGCAGGCGATACAGGCGGTATATGAACCTTTTCGTTTGTTACGAGGTAGAACATGAACCCTATGTTGGCCCTTCGGCAGTACCAGAAAGTCAACGGCGTGGCGCAGACCTCCGAGGCCAGCCCGCACCGTCTCGTGCAGATGCTCATGCAGGGCGGGCTGGATCGCATCGCGCAGGCCAAAGGTGCAATCGCGCGCAATGACCTGGCCCAGAAGGGCATCCTGATCGGCAAGGCCATCGGGATCATCGGCGGTCTGCGCGAAGGGCTCGACCTCGAAAACCAGGCCGAGGCACTGGCCGACATCGATGGGCTGTACGCCTACATGAGCAGGCGCCTGGTCGAGGCCAACGTGCAGAACGACCCGGAGATCCTCAATGAAGTCGCACGCCTGCTGATTACCGTCAAGGAAGGTTGGGACGCGATCGGCGATCAGGTCGCCGACGTCTAGGAGAACGCCATGAGTGCCGTGCTCGAACGTATCGAACAAACCCGCGAAGCCCTGCTCGGGGCATTGGCCAGCCGCGACTGGGAAACGATCACCGAACTGGACCTGAGCTGCCGTGTTTGCGTCGAGGACGTACTGGCCGAGGCATCGACCAACGAACAGGTCCTGCGCACCAGTCTTGAGGAATTGCTCGACGTCTACCGCCAACTAATTGATGTTGCAAGTGGTGAACGTCAAACAATAGTCGACGAGATGACGCAGATCCGCCAAGCGAAAAACGCCGCAAAGGTATACCATCTGTTCAGCTGACGCTGGACGGTTCGAAAATGCAGTGCGCCATAAATTTGACTGTGTACGATTTTTTGACTTAACTAGTGGCTGTTTTCTAATTTCAGACGTCCGATCACTGACCGCTCCAGTCGGAATGGATGTCGAGCATGCCCACATTGGGTGTCGAGTTGACTAGGGAAGTTTCGATTGCATGTGGCGTGAAACCAAAATTCTCCTGATCGATGACGATGACGCTCGCCGCCGCGACCTGGCGGTGGTGCTGAATTTTCTTGGCGAAGAAAATCTTTCCTGCTCCAGCCACGATTGGCAGCAGGTCGTTCAGTCGTTGTCATCCAGCCGTGAAGTACTCTGTGTCCTGGTCGGCACCGTGAACGCTCCGGCAAGCCTTTTGGGCTTGCTTAAGACCGTGGCTGCCTGGGATGAGTTCCTTCCGGTATTGCTGTTGGGTGAAATATCTTCTGCCGAGTTGCCCGAGGACCTGCGCCGCCGGGTGCTTTCCAACCTGGAGATGCCGCCCAGCTACAGCAAGCTGCTCGATTCGCTGCACCGTGCCCAGGTCTATCGCGAGATGTACGACCAGGCCCGCGAGCGCGGTCGTCAGCGCGAGCCCAACCTGTTCCGTAGCCTGGTCGGTACCAGCCGCGCCATCCAGCATGTGCGCCAGATGATGCAGCAGGTGGCCGACACCGACGCCAGCGTGCTGATCCTCGGCGAGTCGGGTACGGGCAAGGAAGTGGTCGCGCGCAACCTGCACTACCATTCCAAGCGCCGTGAAGCGCCGTTTGTGCCGGTCAACTGCGGCGCGATCCCGGCCGAGCTGCTCGAAAGCGAACTGTTCGGTCACGAGAAGGGGGCGTTCACCGGCGCCATCACCAGCCGTGCCGGGCGTTTCGAGCTGGCCAATGGCGGCACCCTGTTCCTCGACGAAATCGGCGACATGCCGCTGCCGATGCAGGTCAAGCTGCTGCGCGTGCTGCAGGAGCGCACCTTCGAGCGTGTGGGTAGCAACAAGACCCAGAGCATCGATGTGCGCATCATCGCCGCCACTCACAAGAACCTTGAGAGCATGATCGAGGTGGGCAGCTTTCGCGAAGACCTGTACTACCGCCTCAATGTGTTCCCGATCGAGATGGCCCCGCTGCGTGAGCGGGTCGAAGACATTCCGCTGCTGATGAACGAGTTGATCTCGCGCATGGAGCACGAGAAGCGGGGGTCGATCCGCTTCAATTCCGCCGCGATCATGTCGCTGTGCCGCCATGGCTGGCCGGGCAACGTGCGCGAGCTGGCGAACCTGGTGGAGCGCATGGCGATCATGCACCCGTATGGCGTGATCGGCGTGTCCGAGCTGCCGAAGAAGTTCCGCTACGTCGATGATGAAGACGAGCAACTGGTCGACAGCCTGCGCTCGGACCTGGAAGAGCGCGTGGCAATCAACGGCCATACGCCCAATTTCAGCAACCATGCGATGTTGCCGCCCGAAGGTCTCGACCTAAAGGACTACCTGGGCAGCCTCGAGCAGGGCCTGATCCAGCAGGCGCTGGACGATGCCAACGGTATCGTGGCGCGTGCCGCGGAGCGCCTGCGCATCCGCCGCACCACGCTGGTGGAAAAAATGCGCAAGTACGGCATGAGCCGTCGCGATGGAGACGAACAGGCGGAGGATTGACGCCTGCTTCCTGCCGGCAGGTCCCGACCGGGGCCTGCCGAACGCAATACCCCTATTTTCCACAGGGCTGTAAAGCCTGCCCTTGCTGGCTTTGGGCGGCGCGCCGCTGCTGCTGGCAACCCCCCGTCAAAGTATCCGGCACGTCTATTGCTATACCGCTGGCAACATACCGTTTTATGACGGTGAGCCATGCGAGAGAGCAACCCATGCCCCACGCCGCCCACATCCCCGCCGCCGAGCCCAGGCGTTCTGACGCCGCCGAACAGCAGAGTCGTCAGGGGCTCGAGCAGGCGTTTGCCCTGTTCGACCAGGTGTCGACCCAGCTGAGCCAGTCCTACAACCTGCTCGAGGCCCGTGTCACCGAGCTCAAGGGGGAGTTGGCCGTGGTCAGTGCGCAGCGCATGGCGGAGCTGGCGGAGAAGGAGCGACTGGCCAACCGCCTGCAGAACCTGCTGTCGCTGTTGCCCGGCGGGGTGATCGTGATCGACGGCCAGGGCCGCGTGCGCGAGGCCAACCCGGCCGCCGTCGAACTGCTGGGTCAGCCGCTGGTGGGCGAGCTGTGGCGTCAGGTGATCGCCCGCAGCTTTGCGCCGCGCGAGGACGACGGCCACGAAGTGTCGCTGCGCGATGGTCGCCGCCTGTCGATCGCTACCCGCTCGCTGGATGCCGAGCCGGGCCAGCTGGTGCTGTTGACCGATCTCACCGAAACCCGCCACCTGCAAAGCCAGCTGGCGCGGCACGAGCGCCTGTCGACCCTGGGGCGAATGGTGGCCTCGCTGGCGCATCAGATCCGCACGCCACTGTCGGCCGCCTTGCTGTATGCCAGTCACCTGGCCGAGCAGGACCTGCCGCTGGACACCCGTCAGCGTTTTGCCGGCAGCCTCAAGGAGCGTCTGCACGAACTCGAGCACCAGGTACGCGACATGCTGGTGTTCGCCCGCGGCGAACTGCCGCTGACCGACCGCGTGACCCCCAAGGCGTTGTTCCAGGCGCTGCAGCAGGCCGCGCAGGTACATGTACAGGGGCATGCTGTACGCTGGCAGTGCGACAGCCACCTGGGCGAATTACTGTGCAACCGCGACACCCTGGTGGGGGCGCTGCTCAATCTCATTGAAAACGCCCTGCAGGCCGCGCCCGGCGCTGCTCGGCTCAAGGTACACCTGTATCGTCGCGGGCAGAGCCTGCGCCTGTGCATCAGCGATGCCGGGCCGGGCATCGACAGTGCATTGCTGGCGCGCCTGGGCGAGCCGTTCCTGACCACCAAGGCCACTGGCACCGGGCTTGGCCTGGCGGTGGTGATGGCGGTTGCCCGAGCACACCAGGGCACCGTGCAGCTGCGCTCGCGCCCCGGGCGCGGTACCTGTGCGCTGGTGACCCTGCCGCTGATCGGCGCACCGCTGGAGGCAACGGCATGAGGGCGATCAAGGTTCTGCTGGTCGAGGATGACCGCGTACTGCGCCAGGCCCTGGCCGATACCCTGGAGCTGGGCGGTTTTGCCTATCATGCAGTGGGCTCGGCCGAAGAAGCGCTGGAAGTGGCGGCCAGTCAGCCCTTCAGCCTGGTGGTCAGCGACGTCAACATGCCGGGAATGGACGGCCACCAGTTGCTGGCCGCGTTGCGGGCCCGCCAGCCGCAGTTGCCGGTGCTGCTGATGACCGCGCACGCTGCCGTTGAGCGTGCAGTGGATGCGATGCGCCAGGGCGCTGCGGACTATCTGGTCAAGCCCTTCGAACCACGCGCTTTGCTCGACCTGGTGGCCCGTCATGCCCTGGGCGTTGCCAGCGGCGCGGACGCCGACGGTCCGGTGGCGCGCGAGCCTGCCAGTGCGCAGTTGCTCGAACTGGCCGCGCGGGTGGCGCGCAGTGATTCCACCGTGCTGATTTCCGGCGAATCGGGCACCGGCAAGGAGGTGCTGGCGCGCTACATTCACCAGCAGTCCCTGCGTGCCGACCAGCCATTCGTGGCCATCAACTGCGCCGCCATCCCCGACAACATGCTCGAAGCCACGTTGTTCGGTCATGAAAAGGGCTCGTTCACCGGGGCGATAGCCGCCCAGCCAGGCAAGTTCGAGCAGGCCGACGGTGGCACGCTGCTGCTCGACGAGATTTCCGAAATGCCGCTGGGGCTGCAGGCCAAGCTGCTGCGGGTGCTGCAGGAGCGCGAGGTCGAGCGGGTAGGCGGGCGCAAGCCGATCGCGCTGGACATCCGCGTGGTCGCCACCACCAACCGCGACCTTGCCGGCGAAGTGGCGGCGGGGCGGTTTCGCGAAGACCTGTTCTATCGCCTGTCGGTGTTCCCGCTGGCCTGGCGACCGCTGCGCGAGCGCAGCGCCGACATTCTGCCGCTGGCCGAGCGTCTGCTGGCGCGACACGTCAATAAAATGAAGCATGCCCCCGTGCGCCTGTCGGCCCAGGCCCAGGCCTGCCTGCAAGGCTATCCGTGGCCGGGTAACGTGCGCGAGCTGGACAACGCCATCCAGCGGGCGCTGATCCTGCAGCAGGGCGGGGTGATCGAGGCGGCGGACTTCTGCCTGGCCGGGGTGCTGCCGCTGCTGGCGGCATCGCCCGTAGAGCCGGTGCCGGTGCTGGCCGAGCCGTCCGAGCCAGCCGGGCTGGGGGATGATCTGCGCCGCCACGAGTTCCAGATGATCATCGATACCCTGCGCGCCGAGCGCGGGCGCCGCAAGGAGGCTGCCGAGCGTCTGGGCATCAGCCCGCGCACCTTGCGCTACAAGCTGGCACAGATGCGTGATGCCGGCCTGGATGTGGAGGCGAGTCTCTACGCCAGCGGCGTGTGACGCCGTAACCGGTCGTTTTTGTTGGTCCTGTGGGTAGAGCTGGCACTCTTGTTGCTAAGTTCTGCCTGTCCGCTGCGTAGTGTCAAAAAAATGCGGGTCGTCGGAGAGAAGAGTCAATGAGCCAAGGTGTTGAATTTAATCGATTGATGTTGGACATGCGGGCCATGCAGGCGGACGCCATGTCGATGTCGAAGGCTGCCCCTGCGCCAGAGCTTGGCTCGAGCGGTTTTGCCGACATGCTTGGCCAGGCCATCAACAAGGTCAGCGATACCCAGCAGGCGTCCACCCAGTTGGCCAACGCCTTCGAGATCGGCAAGAGCGGCGTCGACCTTACCGACGTGATGATCGCCTCGCAGAAGGCCAGCGTGTCGTTCCAGGCCTTGACCCAGGTGCGCAACAAGCTGGTGCAGGCGTATCAAGACATCATGCAGATGCCGGTATAAGGGCGAGATTGAGTCATGGCCGAAGCAGTCGTTGATAACGTGCCCGCCAAAGGCAGCCCGGCGCCCAAGCCGCCGCTGTTCGGCATGTCCTTTCTGGAAAACATCGCAGAGATGCCCATGCTGCGTCAGGTCGGCCTGCTGGTCGGGTTGGCGGCGAGCGTGGCGATCGGCTTTGCCGTGGTGCTGTGGTCGCAGCAGCCCGACTACCGCCCGCTGTACCCAAGCCTTGCCGGCATGGACACCAAGCAGGTCATGGACACCCTGTCCGCCGCCGACATCGCCTACAACGTCGAGCCCAGCTCCGGGGCGCTGCTGGTCAAGTCCGAAGACCTCTCCCGTGCGCGCCTGAAACTTGCCGCGGCCGGCGTGGCGCCAGGCGACGGCAACGTCGGCTTCGAACTGCTCGACAAGGAGCAGGGGCTGGGCACCAGCCAGTTCATGGAGGCCACCCGTTATCGTCGCGGCCTGGAAGGTGAGCTGGCGCGTACCATCTCCAGCCTGAACAACGTCAAGGGTGCCCGCGTGCACCTGGCCATTCCGAAAAGCTCGGTGTTCGTGCGCGACGAGCGCAAGCCCAGTGCCTCGGTACTGGTCGAGCTGTATTCGGGGCGTGGCCTCGAGCCCGGCCAGGTGGCGGCCATCGTCAACCTGGTGGCGTCCAGCGTTCCGGAACTGAACAAGTCCCAGGTGACCGTGGTCGACCAGAAGGGCAACCTGCTGTCCGACCAGGGCGAGAACTCCGAGCTGACCATGGCCGGCAAGCAGTTCGACTACAGCCGCCGCATGGAAGGCATGCTCACCCAGCGCGTGCACAACATTCTGTTGCCGGTGCTGGGCAACGACCGCTACAAGGCCGAAGTCTCCGCCGACGTCGACTTCAGTGCGGTCGAGTCCACCTCCGAACAGTTCAACCCCGACCAGCCTGCCTTGCGCAGCGAGCAGTCGGTGAACGAACAACGCTCCAGCAGCATGGGCCCGCAGGGCGTGCCTGGTGCCCTGAGCAACCAGCCACCCGGCCCGGCCACTGCGCCACAGCAGACCGGTCAGGCACAGGCTGCCGCGGGCATGGTGCAACCAGGCCAGCCGCTGCTGGACGCCAACGGCCAGCAGATCATGGACCCGGCCACCGGCCAGCCGATGCTCGCACCGTACCCGGCCGACAAGCGTCAGCAGTCGACCAAGAACTTCGAACTGGACCGTTCCATCAGCCACACCCGCCAGCAGCAGGGGCGCCTGAGCCGCCTGTCGGTCGCGGTGGTGGTCGACGACCAGGTCAAGCTCGACCCGGCCACTGGCGAGTCGACCCGCGCTCCATGGGGGGCCGAAGACCTGGCGCGCTTCACGCGCCTGGTGCAGGACGCCGTCGGCTTCGATGCCAGCCGCGGTGACAGCGTCAGTGTGATCAACGTGCCATTCGCCGCCGACCGTGGCGAAGTGTTCACCGAGATTCCGTTCTACCAGCAACCGTGGTTCTGGGACATCATCAAGCAGGTCATGGGCGTGCTGTTCATCCTGGTGCTGGTGTTCGGCGTGCTGCGCCCGGTGCTCAACAACATCACCGGCAACGGCAAGCAGGGCGCCGGTGCCGATGGCGACATGGAACTGGGCGGCATGCTCGGTCTGGATGGCGATCTGGCCAACGACCGCGTCAGCCTGGGTGGTCCGCAAAGCATTCTGTTGCCTAGCCCGAGCGAGGGTTACGACGCTCAGCTGAACGCAATCAAGAGCCTGGTGGCCGAAGACCCGGGTCGTGTGGCCCAGGTCGTGAAAGAGTGGATCAACGCCGATGAGTGATAATCGAGCCCTTACCGCCAAACTGACCCGTGTCGACAAGGCGGCCATCCTGCTGCTGTCGCTGGGTGAAACCGATGCGGCGCAGGTGTTGCGCCACATGGGCCCCAAGGAAGTGCAGCGGGTCGGCGTGGCCATGGCGCAGATGGGCAACGTCCATCGCGAACAGGTCGAGCAGGTGATGAGCGAGTTCGTCGAGATCGTCGGCGACCAGACCAGCCTGGGTGTCGGCTCCGACGGCTACATCCGCAAGATGCTCACCCAGGCCCTGGGCGAGGACAAGGCCAACGGCCTGATCGACCGCATCCTGCTGGGTGGCAACACCAGCGGCCTGGACAGCCTGAAGTGGATGGAGCCGCGTGCCGTGGCCGACGTGATCCGCTACGAGCACCCGCAGATCCAGGCCATCGTGGTGGCCTACCTGGACCCCGACCAGGCCGGTGAGGTGCTGGGCAACTTCGATCACAAGGTGCGCCTGGACATCATCCTGCGCGTCTCCTCGCTCAACACCGTGCAGCCGGCGGCGCTCAAGGAGCTCAACCAGATTCTGGAGAAGCAGTTCTCGGGCAACTCCAACGCGGCACGTACCACCCTGGGCGGTATCAAGCGCGCGGCCGACATCATGAACTTCCTCGACAGTTCGGTCGAAGGCCAGCTGATGGACGCGATTCGCGACGTCGACGGCGAGCTGTCCGAGCAGATCGAAGACCTCATGTTCGTCTTCAACAACCTGGCCGATGTCGACGACCGCGGTATCCAGGCGCTGTTGCGCGAAGTGTCCTCGGACGTGCTGGTGGTGTCGCTCAAGGGCGCCGACGAGAAGGTCAAGGACAAGATCTTCAAGAACATGTCCAAGCGGGCTTCCGAGCTGCTGCGTGACGACCTCGAGGCCAAGGGCCCGGTGCGGGTCAGCGACGTGGAAACGGCGCAGAAAGAGATCCTCACCATTGCCCGGCGCATGGCCGAAGCCGGCGAGATCGTGCTCGGCGGCAAGGGCGCCGAAGAAATGATCTAAAGCCGTTCGCCGGTTCCGGCTCCTCCACAGGAGCCGGCCTTGCCGGCGGATGCCTCAA
The DNA here is from genome assembly GCF_049942755.1 of Pseudomonas palmensis. Taxonomy (NCBI): domain Bacteria; kingdom Pseudomonadati; phylum Pseudomonadota; class Gammaproteobacteria; order Pseudomonadales; family Pseudomonadaceae; genus Pseudomonas; species Pseudomonas palmensis. Next base: position 469,558 of record NZ_CP187958.1, on the reverse strand, counting down.
CGCGGTACCCGCCGGTGCCTGGCGGCCGCATCGCCGACCACCCCGGCGCCTACCCAATTGAACGCGTGGAATCATGTCGACCAACGAGCACCTGAGTGAACTGATCCCCGCCCGCGACGTCGAGGGCTTCGACCGCTGGGCGCTGCCCAGCTTCGACCCGGAGCCGGAACCCGAGCCCGAACCCGAGCCGGAAATCGTCGAGGAAGTCGAAGAAGTGCCGCTGGAAGAAGTCCAGCCGCTGACCCTCGAAGAGCTCGAAAGCATTCGCCAGGAAGCCTACAACGAAGGCTTTGCCACCGGCGAGCGCGAAGGGTTTCACAGCACCCAGCTCAAGGTCCGCCAGGAGGCCGAAGTGGCCCTGAGCGCCAAGCTGGCGAGCCTGGAGCAGCTGATGGGGCACCTGCTCGACCCGATCGCCGAGCAGGACAACCAGATCGAGAAGGCCCTGGTGCACATGGTCAGCCGCATCACCCGCGAGGTGATCGGGCGTGAGCTGGCCACCGACTCCAGCCAGATCACCCACGTGCTGCGCGAGGCCCTCAAGCTGCTGCCGATGGGCGCCGAAAACATCCGCATTCATGTCAATCCGCAGGACTTCGAGCTGGCCAAGGCCCTGCGCGAGCGTCATGAGGAAAACTGGCGCCTGCTCGAAGACGACGCACTGTTGCCCGGTGGTTGCCGCATCGAGACGTTGCACAGCCGTATCGACGCCACCGTCGAGACCCGCATCGAAAAGGCCATGACCCAGTTGTTCGACCAGTTGCATGACCAGGGCCTGCACCCTGCCGCGCCAGACTTGCACGTCGACCTTGCTGGCGACGCGGGCACCCGCGAGGCCACGCCCGATGCGCCTTGACCGCACCAGCTTCGGCAAGCGCCTGGGCACCTATGCCGAGGCCGTAAGCCTGCCGGCGCAGCCGGTGGTGGAGGGGCGGTTGTTGCGCATGGTCGGCCTGACCCTGGAGGCCGAAGGCCTGCGCGCTGCCGTCGGCAGCCGCTGCCTGGTGATCAACGACGACAGCTACCATCCGGTGCAGGTCGAGGCCGAGGTCATGGGCTTTGCCGGTGACCGGGTATTTCTCATGCCGGTGGGCAGCGTTGCCGGCATCGCGCCCGGTGCGCGGGTGGTGCCGCTGGCCGAAAGCGGCCGCCTGCCGATGGGCATGAGCATGCTCGGTCGCGTGCTGGATGGTGCCGGCCGGGCGCTGGATGGCAAGGGCGGGATGAAGGCCGAGGACTGGGTGCCGATGGACGGCCCCACCATCAACCCACTCAACCGCGACCCCATCAGCCAGCCGCTGGACGTGGGCATTCGCAGCATCAATGGCCTGCTGACGGTGGGCCGTGGCCAGCGCCTTGGCCTGTTCGCCGGTACCGGCGTGGGCAAGAGTGTGCTGCTGGGCATGATGACCCGTTTCACCGAGGCCGACATCATCGTGGTGGGGCTGATCGGTGAGCGGGGGCGTGAGGTCAAGGAGTTCATCGAGCACATCCTGGGCGAGGAGGGCATCAAGCGTTCGGTGGTGGTGGCATCCCCTGCCGATGATGCGCCGCTGATGCGCCTGCGCGCCGCCATGTACTGCACGCGGATCGCCGAGTACTTTCGCGACAAGGGCAAGAACGTGCTGTTGCTGATGGATTCGCTGACCCGTTTCGCCCAGGCCCAGCGGGAAATCGCCCTGGCCATCGGCGAGCCGCCAGCCACCAAGGGCTATCCGCCTTCCGTGTTCGCCAAGCTGCCCAAGCTGGTGGAGCGCGCCGGCAACGGCGAGGCCGGTGGTGGCTCGATCACCGCCTTCTACACCGTGTTGTCCGAAGGCGACGACCAGCAGGACCCGATTGCCGACTCCGCGCGGGGTGTACTCGACGGCCATATCGTGCTGTCCCGGCGCCTGGCCGAAGAGGGGCACTACCCGGCCATCGATATCGAGGCTTCGATCAGCCGGGTCATGCCGCAGGTGGTCAGCCCCGAGCAGATGACCCAGGCCCAGCAGTTCAAGCAGCTCTGGTCGCGCCTGTCGCAAAGCCGCGACCTGATCAGCGTGGGTGCCTATGTGGCTGGCGGCGACCGCGAGACGGACCTGGCGATTTCCCTGCAACCCAAGCTGGTGCAGTACCTGCGCCAGGGGCTCAATGAAAACGTCAGCCATGAGCAGAGCCGCGATGAACTGGCGGCGGTGTTCGCCCCAGCGGCTTCGGGCTGATAACCGATGGCCCTGCCAAGTCGTGCCGCGCGCCTGGTGCCGGTGGTGGAGATGGCCGAGGAGGCCGAGCGCAAGGCTGTGCAGCGCCTCGGGCATTTCCAGCAGCAGGTGAGCATGGCCGAAACCAAGCTCCGGGAACTGGACCAGTTTCGCAGCGAGTACCAGAACCAGTGGATGGAAAAGGGCGGCCAGGGCGTTTCAGGCAGCTGGCTGCTGGGCTATCAGCGCTTTCTCAGCCAGCTGGACACCGCCGTGGCCCAGCAACACCAGAGCCTGGTGTGGCACCAGACCAACCTCAACAACGCACGGGCCACCTGGCAGCAGGCCTACGCCCGGGTCGAGGGCCTGCGCAAGCTGGTACAGCGCTACCGCGATGAAGCCCGCATGCTCGAGGACAAGCGCGAGCAGAAGCTGCTCGACGAATTGTCCCAGCGATTGCCGCGCCACGATCGCTTCTAGCACGGCATTGGTCGGCGCAGGTTGCCCATGGGCGGGCGGGCTGCTAAACCTGTGGTGTCTGCAATCGCCATGATCGAAGGAGTCGAGCATATGGCCGTGGAGCACGATCTATCGCCGGATGGGAACAGCCTGACGATCAGGGTCAAGGGACGGTTCGATTTCGGCAAGCACCAGGCGTTTCGTGAATGCTACGAGCGCGAGCCAGTACCTTCCAAGGGCGTGGTCGTCGACTTGAAGGACGCCACCTATCTCGACAGCTCCGCCCTGGGCATGCTCCTGCTGCTGCGTGACCACGCCGGCGGCGACGATGCGTATATACGGGTGATCAACGCCAGCTCCGACGTTCGCAAGATCCTCGCCATCTCCAATTTCGACAAGCTGTTCGAGATCACTTGAGCGACCTCGTGAACGAGCAGTCGTCGCTGACCGTGCTGATTGCCGAAGATGGCGCCACCGACCGCCTGTTGCTGGCGCGCATCGTGCGCGAGCAGGGGCATTCGGTGATCACGGCCGAGAACGGTGCGCAGGCAGTGGCGCTGTTTGCCGAGCTGCGTCCGCAACTGGTGCTGCTCGACGCGCTGATGCCGGTGATGGACGGCTTCGAGGCGGCTCGCCAGATCAAGCTGATGGCTGGCCAGGCGCTGGTGCCGATCATCTTTCTTACCTCGCTGAGTGAGGAGCAGGCCCTGGTGCGTTGCCTGGAGGCCGGTGGCGACGACTTTCTGCCCAAGCCTTATCGCCCGGTGATCCTGGCCGCCAAGATCAAGGCGATGGATCGCCTGCGTCGCCTGCAGGCGACCGTGCTGGAGCAGCGCGACGAGCTGGCGCGCCACCACGGTCACCTGCTCAACGAGCAGCGGGTGGCCAAGGCGGTGTTCGATCAGGTCACGCACTCGGGGTGCCTGAATGCGCCGAACATCCGCTACCTGCAATCTCCCTATGCGCTGTTCAACGGCGACCTGCTGCTGGCGGCGTTCACGCCGACCGGTGAAATGCATGTGCTGCTGGGCGACTTCACTGGCCATGGCCTGCCGGCTGCAGTGGGCGCCATGCCGTTGGCCGAGGTGTTCTACGGCATGACCGCCAAGGGCTACGGCCTGGCCGAAACCTTGCGCGAGATGAACGCCAAGCTCAAGCGCATCCTGCCGGTCGACATGTTCTGCTGCGCAATGATGCTCAGCCTGAGTTTCGAACGACGCCTGGCCGAGGTATGGAACGGCGGCATGCCGGACGGCTACCTGCTGCCCGCGGCCGGTGGCGAGCCCCAGGCGCTGGTGTCGCGGCACTTGCCCTTGGGGGTGCTGGCGCCGGAGCGTTTCGACGAGCACCCCGAGGTGGTATCGCTGGCGTTGGGGGATCGTCTGTTCCTGCTGTCCGATGGGGTGGTGGATACCTGCGACCAGGATGAGCAGCTGTTCGGGGTGGAACGCCTGCGCCAGGTGTTTGCGCGCAACCGTGCGCCGCAGCACCTGTTCGAGGATGTACTGCAGGCGCTCGAAGACTTTCGCGGCCAGTCCCGCGACGATGTCAGCATGCTCGAGATCAGTGTGGTCGAGCCCCAGACACTGGCCCCGCCGCCGCTTGTCTATTCGGACAGCGGCCAGTCCAGCCCGCTGGACTGGTCGCTGTCGTTCGAGTTTCGCGCGCAGACCCTCAAACGCTTCAACCCCTTGCCCTATCTGTTGCAGGTACTGCAGGAAATACACGGCCTGCGCCCCCAGAGCGGTGCGCTGCACAGCGTGCTCAACGAGCTCTACACCAATGCACTGGAGCACGGTGTGCTGGCCCTCGACTCGGCCCTCAAGCGCGACGCCCAGGGGTTTGCCGCCTATTATCAGGAGCGCAGCCGACGCCTGCAGGCATTGCAGGAAGGTTACATACGCTTGCACCTTCAGGTTGAACCCGTAGCGGGTGGCGGGCGTCTGGTGATTGAGATCGAAGATAGCGGCAGTGGCTTCGATGTGGGTACAGTGCTGGCCCGACCGGTGTTGGAGCAGCGGTTGTGCGGGCGTGGCCTGAGCCTGATCCGGCGTTTGAGCCGTCACGCCGAATGGGCCGACGGAGGGCGCAGGGCCCGCGTGGAGTTCGCCTGGGTGGCTCTGGCATAATTGAACTTGATCAAGGAGTGAGCAAGTGTCCGATCAGCGTATCGATAACAAGGTAGTGGGCGAGTTGCGGGAGGTCATGGGTAGCCAGTATGCCGAGTTGCTGGAGACCTTCCTGGCCGATTGCGAAAAGCGCATGGTGCAACTGCGCGACGCCCGCTCCCCCCGGCAGCTGAGTGAGGCTGCCCACAGTTTCAAGGGTAGCTGCAGCAACATGGGCGCCACCGACCTGGCCGAGTTGTGTCGGCAGCTGGAAGTGCGCGTGATGGAGCAGCCGGCACACGGCATCGAGGACCTGATCAGCCAGATCAGGTGCGAGTACCTCGAAGTGCGTCCCTTCTATGTCGCCGAGTTGGAGCGCGTGTCGCCGCAGGCGGCCAGGCATCCTGTGTAGCGCAAACCTGGCGCGACTCTTGCAGTCTCTTCGCTATTCAAGTTCGCGCTTCTGTAGTGGAGACCCTTCCCATGCCTGTCGCTTCAAACCCGCTGCTGCAACCGTCCGCCGTGGCCAAGGCCTCGCGCACGGCTGCGCCAGCGCCCGAAAAGGTGCCCCAGGTCGCCAATGACAAGGCTGCGGGCTTCTCCAAGGTGTATGCCGATCAGTCCCGCGACAAGCTGCCGGCCAAGGCGGATGTGCCCAATGCCGACAAGGCGGGCGTTGCAGCCGGGGCGGCAAATGCCGGCAAGACGGCGACCGATCAGGAGCGCACTGTTGCCGACAGCGGCAATTCATTGCCTGAACAGAAGCCGGCATCGGACGAGTCGACGCCAGTTGCCGATGACCTTCAACTGCTCGATTCGAGCCTGGTGGCGGGTCAGGTTACTGACGCCCAGGCCGGCGCACAGCTGATCCAGGCTCAGGCCGAAGCGGTGGCCCCAGTGGTGCAGGCGGCTGCCGCACAGTTGCAGGCCCAGGTGCAGGCCCCGGCCGTCGCGCCGCAGCCACCGGCCCCGGAAGAACCCGCTTTCGACCCGGCCGGCGACGTGCTCGAGGACCTGCCGGCATTGCGCCTGGCCCTGGAGCAGAACGCCCAGGCCCAGGGCACCACCTCTGCCCATGCCAGCAAGCCGACCACGGCGCAACCCGAAGCCACCCAGGGCCAGCCTGCCGTCAATACCCTGGCGGCCATGCTCGACCCGCGTCAGGCCGATCCGGGCGACAGCGAGCCGGGCGAGAAGGGCTTCAGCAACCTGCTCGATGACGGCCTGAAGGACCTCAAGGGCGCCTCCAGCGATACCCGTGTCGATGACTTTGCCGAGCGCCTCAGCGCGCTGACCCAGGCCGCGACGCCCAAGACCGCCAATGCGGTGCCGGTGGCGATGCCGCTGAACCAGCCGCTGGCGATGCACCAGGGTGGCTGGACCGAGGGCCTGGTCAATCGCGTGATGTACCTGTCCAGCCAGAACCTGAAGTCGGCTGAAATCAAGCTGGAGCCAGCCGAGCTGGGGCGCTTGGACATTCGCGTGCACATGACACCCGAGCAGCAGGCGCAGATCACCTTCACCAGTGGCAACGTGGTGGTGCGCGAAGCGCTGGAAAACCAGGCCAGCCGGCTCAAGGAAATGTTCGCCGAACAGGGCCTGGCGCAACCTGACGTTAACGTGGCCGACCAGTCCCGCGAGCAGCAGCAGGGCTCGCAGGACGGCACCTCGAAGCTCAGCGGCGTGGCCGCGCGTCGCAATGAAGGCGCGGGCGGCGAAGAGGCCGACGCCGACGCGGCGGCCCAGCCGGTGGAGCGACCGGTGGTGCTGGGGTCCAGCGCGGTCGATTTCTACGCCTGATTGCACGGGTAGGGCTGGGCGGTTGCGGGGCGGCTGCCCAGCCCTTCACGGATGAATCTGCCCCTGCGTTCGTCGCCTTCCTCAATCGGGCCGGTGTGGCCCGCAAATCTGGCATAACACTTGCTCAACCCTCGCCATGTGGGACAAACCTCTTGTGAGTGACGGATTATTGGCATGGCGAAGAGCGAAGCAGTGAAAGACCCCGCCGTAAAAGGCAAACTCAAGCTGATCCTGCTGCTGGTGCTGGCATTGCTGCTGGCCATCGGCTTGTCGGTGGGCGCCACCTGGTTCTTCCTGCAAAGGGGCGACAGCAAACCTCAGGTCGACCCGGCAACCGTCAGCAACGTCAGGCCTGCGGCCATCTACGAGCCGCTGGCGCCAGCCTTCGTCGTCAACTTCAACCAGAACGGTCGTCAGCGCTACATGCAGGTGAGCATCACCATGCAGGGGCGCGACCAGGCTGCGCTGGATGCGCTGAAAGTGCACATGCCGGTGATCCGCAACAACCTGGTGATGCTCTTTTCCGGCCAGCCGTTCGACTCCCTGGCGACCCCGGTCGGCCAGGAGATGCTGCGCCAGAAGGCCACCGCCAGCGTGCAGGAAGTGGCCCAGAAAGAAGTCGGCAAGCTGGTGATCGACCAGTTGCTGTTCACCAATTTCGTATTGCAGTAGGAGCCCAAGATGGCCATGCAGGACCTGCTGTCCCAGGATGAGATCGATGCCTTGCTGCACGGCGTCGACGACGGGCTGGTGCAAACCGATAGCGGCGCCGACCCCGGCAGCATCAAGAGCTACGACCTGACCAGCCAGGACCGGATCGTGCGCGGGCGCATGCCGACCCTGGAAATGATCAACGAACGCTTCGCCCGCTATACCCGCGTGAGCATGTTCAACCTGCTGCGCCGCTCGGCGGATGTGGCAGTGGGGGGCGTGCAGGTGATGAAGTTCGGTGAGTACGTGCACTCGCTGTACGTGCCCACCAGCCTCAACCTGGTGAAGATCAAGCCGTTGCGCGGCACCTCGCTGTTCATCCTCGATGCCAAGCTGGTGTTCAAGCTGGTGGACAATTTCTTCGGCGGTGACGGTCGTCACGCCAAGATCGAGGGCCGCGAGTTCACGCCCACCGAATTGCGCGTGGTGCGCATGGTGCTGGACCAGTGCTTCGTCGACCTCAAGGAAGCCTGGCAGGCGATCATGCCGGTCAACTTCGAGTACATCAACTCGGAGGTCAACCCGGCCATGGCCAACATCGTCGGCCCGAGCGAGGCGGTGGTGGTGTCCACCTTCCACATCGAACTCGATGGCGGTGGCGGCGACCTGCACGTGACCATGCCCTACTCGATGATCGAGCCGGTGCGCGAAATGCTCGACGCGGGCTTCCAGTCCGACCTGGACGACCAGGACGAACGCTGGATCAAGGCCCTGCGCGAAGACGTGCTGGACGTCAGCGTGCCGATCAGCGCCACCGTGGCACGCCGCGAGCTGCGCCTGCGCGACATCCTGCACATGCAGCCGGGTGATGTGATCCCGGTCGAACTGCCGGACGAGCTGGTACTGCGCGCCAATGGCGTACCGTCGTTCAAGGCCAAGTTGGGCTCGCACAAGGGCACGCTGGCATTGCAAGTAACCGAGCCGATCGAGCGCCGCTGATCGGTACCCTGGCTTTAACTCCGAATTGATTGCCCCGTCGAGGACAAGATGGCTGACGAAAACGATATCACCTCCATGGAAGACCAGGCTCTGGCCGATGAGTGGGCAGCAGCCCTGAGCGAGACCGGCGACGCCGGCCAGTCCGACATCGACGCGCTGTTGGCGGCTGACGGCGGCAGCAGTGCCGGCTCGCCCAACCGCCTGCCGATGGAAGAATTCGGCAGCTCGCCCAAGGGCAGCGATGCAGTGACCCTGGACGGCCCGAACCTGGACGTGATCCTGGATATTCCGGTGAGCATCTCGATGGAAGTGGGCAGCACCGAAATCAACATCCGCAACCTGCTGCAACTGAACCAGGGTTCGGTGATCGAGCTGGACCGCCTGGCCGGCGAGCCGCTGGACGTGCTGGTCAACGGCACCCTGATCGCGCACGGCGAGGTGGTGGTGGTGAACGAGAAGTTCGGCATCCGCCTGACCGACGTGATCAGCCCGAGCGAACGCATCAAGAAGCTGCGCTGAGTGAAGCGTCTTCTGCAAGCGGGGCTGACTGGGGTCGGCCTGCTCTGGCTCGACCTGGCACTGGCGGCACAGCCCGCGGCCACGACAGCCGCGGCGACCACGGCAGCAGCCGGCAGTGCCAGCGGGCAGCTGGGCCGTCTGGTGCTGGGGTTGTTGCTGGTGCTGGGCCTGATCTTCTTTCTCGCCTGGCTGCTGCGCCGGGTGCAGAACGTGACGCCGCGTGGCCAGCAGGTCATCGAGATCGTCGGCACGCGCGTGGTCGGCCCGCGTGATCGGCTGCTGCTGGTGCAGGTGGGCAACGAACAGATACTGATCGGTCATACGCCGGGCAGCCTTACCGCGTTGCATGTGCTGGCCGAGCCGGTGCAGGTACCGGCCAGCGCCCGCCAGGCTACGCCCGAATTCGCCCAGCGCCTGATGGAGCTGCTGGGCAAGGATCAAAAGGACAAGTCGTGATGGGCGCATTGCGCATGCTGTTGACCCTGCTGCTGATGTTCGCAGCGCCGCTGGCCCTGGCCGCCGACCCGCTGTCGATTCCGGCGATCACCCTGTCCAACGGGGCGGATGGGCAGCAGGAGTACTCGGTCAGCCTGCAGATCCTGCTGATCATGACGGCGCTGAGCTTCATTCCGGCGTTCGTGATCCTGATGACCAGCTTCACCCGGATCATCATCGTGTTCTCGATCCTGCGCCAGGCCCTGGGCCTGCAGCAGACGCCGTCGAACCAGATCCTCACCGGCATGGCGCTGTTCCTGACCCTGTTCATCATGGCGCCGGTATTCGACCGGGTGAACAAGGATGCCCTGCAGCCGTACCTGGCCGAGACCCTGTCGGCCCAGGACGCGGTGGCCAAGGCCCAGGTGCCCCTCAAGGACTTCATGCTGGCGCAGACCCGCGAGAGCGATCTCGACCTGTTCATGCGCCTGTCCAAGCGTACCGATATCGCCACGCCGGACGAGGCGCCGTTGACCATCCTGGTACCGGCCTTCGTCACCTCCGAACTCAAGACCGCGTTCCAGATCGGCTTCATGATCTTCATCCCGTTCCTGATCATCGACCTGGTGGTGGCCAGTGTGCTGATGGCCATGGGTATGATGATGCTGTCGCCGCTGATCATCTCCCTGCCGTTCAAGATCATGCTGTTCGTGCTGGTGGATGGCTGGGCGTTGATCATGGGCACCCTGGCCGGCAGTTTCGGTGGCGTCTAGCGCGCCGAGGAGAACAACATGACCCCAGAAGTTGCTGTCGACCTGTTCCGCGATGCGCTGTGGCTGACCACCATGATCGTGGCTGTGCTGGTGGTACCGAGCCTGCTGGTGGGCCTGATGGTGGCCATGTTCCAGGCCGCCACCCAGATCAACGAACAGACCCTGAGCTTTCTGCCGCGCCTGCTGGTGATGCTGATCACGCTGATCGTGGCCGGGCCCTGGCTGGTGCAGAAGTTCATGGAATACATCCTGTCGTTGTACGGCAGCATTCCCCAGTTGATCGGCTGAGCGCGCGATGCTCCAGTTGACCGATGCGCAGATCGCCACCTGGGTGGCGAGCTTCATCCTGCCGCTGTTTCGCATTGCCGCCGTGCTGATGACCATGCCCATCATCGGGACCAAGATGGTGCCGGGGCGTATCCGCCTGTACCTGGCCCTGGCGATCACCGTGGTGGTGGTGCCGGGCCTGCCGCCGATGCCCGAAGTCAATCCGCTGTCGCTCAGCGGGCTGCTGCTGATTGCCGAGCAGATCCTCATCGGTGCGGTATTCGGCCTGTCGCTGCAACTGTTCTTCCAGATATTCGTAGTGGCCGGGCAGGTGGTGGCCATCCAGATGGGCATGGCCTTCGCCTCCATGGTCGACCCGGTCAACGGCGTCAACGTGGCGGTGGTCAGCCAGTTCCTGAGCATGCTGGTGACGCTGCTGTTCCTGTCGATGAACGGGCACCTGGTGGTGTTCGAGGTGATCACCGAGAGCTTCACCACCTTGCCGGTGGGCACCGGCCTGATGGTCAACCACTACTGGGACCTGGTCGGGCGGCTGAGCTGGGTGCTGGGCGCGGCGCTGCTGCTGGTGTTGCCGGCGATCACCGCGCTGCTGGTGGTGAACATCGCCTTCGGCGTGATGACCCGTGCAGCGCCGCAGCTGAACATCTTCTCCATCGGTTTCCCGTTGACCCTGGTGCTGGGGCTCGGGATTTTCTGGGTTGTCCTGGCCGACATCCTTTCCCATTACCAGGCGCTGGCCTCCGAGGCCCTGCAGTGGCTGCGTGAGCTGGCGAGGGCGAGCTGAGCATGGCAGAGAGCGAAAGCGGTCAGGACAAGACAGAAGACCCCACGGAGAAAAAGAAGAAGGACGCCCGCGAGAAGGGCGAGATCGCCCGTTCCAAGGAGCTCAACACGGTGGTGGTGACCCTGGCCGGGGCCGGTGGCCTGCTGGTGTTCGGTGGTGGCCTGGCCGAAGTGCTGATGGACATCATGCGCATCAACTTCACCCTGTCGCGCGACACGCTGATCGACGAGCGCTCGATGGGCACCTTCTTGCTGGCCTCGGGCAAGATGGCCCTGATGGCGCTGCAGCCGGTATTGCTGGTGGCGCTGATCGTGGCTTTCATCGGGCCGATCTCGCTGGGTGGCTGGCTGTTTGCCGGCGGCACCCTGGCGCCCAAGTTCAGCCGCATGAACCCACTGTCGGGGATCAAGCGCATGTTTTCCCTGAACGCACTGACCGAGCTGCTCAAGGCCCTGGCGAAGTTCTTCGTGATCCTGATCGTGGCGCTGGTGGTGTTGTCGTCGGACCGTGACGACCTGCTGGCCATTGCCAACGAGCCGCTGGAGCAGGCGATCATCCACAGCGTGCAGGTGGTGGGCTGGAGTGCCCTGTGGATGGCCGCCGGCCTGTTGCTGATTGCCCTGGTGGACGTGCCGTTGCAGCTGTACCAGTCGCACAAGAAGCTGCTGATGACCAAGCAGGAGGTGCGCGACGAGTACAAGAACAGCGAGGGCAAGCCGGAGGTCAAGCAGCGTATTCGCCAGTTGCAGCGCGAGATGTCGCAGCGGCGCATGATGGCGGCGATCCCCGATGCCGACGTGATCATCACCAACCCGACCCACTATGCGGTGGCGCTCAAGTACGACCCCGAGAAGGGCAATGCGCCGACGCTGCTGGCCAAGGGCACCGATTTCCTGGCGCTGAAGATTCGCGAAATCGCCAATGCCCACAACATCCAGGTGCTGGAATCGCCTGAGCTGGCGCGTTCGATCTTCTACTCCACCGAGCTCGAGGAAGAGATCCCGGCCGGCCTCTACCTGGCCGTGGCCCAGGTGCTGGCCTACGTGTATCAGATTCGCCAGCACCGGGCGGGCAAGGGCAAGGCGCCGGAGCCGCTCAAGGATCTGCCGATTCCGCCGGACCTGCGCCGCGATTCCTGAACCGTTTGAGCTCTTCCCGTCGGCGCCGAGGTGCCGGCCCCTTCGCTGCAGGAGCCGGCAGTGTCGGCGAAGGTCGCGTCACTAATCCAAAGTTGGAAAGCTTCTTGCAATAGCAGCGCCAAGCGCCCGCATGGCGTCAAAAGTTTGCTTGAAGAGGAATATCGGTGGATCGCTCTCAGTTAATCAACAGCGCCCGTAGCAACCTGTCCGGGCTCGGCCGGGGCAACCTGGGGGTGCCGCTGTTGCTGCTGGTGATGTTGGCAATGATGATGTTGCCGATCCCGCCGTTCCTGCTCGACGTGTTCTTCACCTTCAACATCGCCCTGTCCATCGTTGTGCTGCTGGTGTGCGTGTACGCCTTGCGCCCGCTGGATTTCGCCGTGTTTCCGACCATCCTGCTGGTGGCCACGCTGCTGCGCCTGGCGCTGAACGTGGCGTCCACGCGGGTGGTGATGCTCCACGGCCACGACGGCCACGAAGCCGCGGGCAAGGTGATCCAGGCCTTCGGCGAGGTGGTGATCGGCGGCAACTACGTGGTCGGTATCGTGGTGTTCGCGATCCTCATGATCATCAACTTCGTGGTGGTGACCAAGGGTGCCGGGCGCATTTCCGAGGTGAGCGCGCGCTTCACCCTCGACGCCATGCCCGGCAAGCAGATGGCCATCGACGCCGACCTCAACGCCGGCCTGATCGACCAGGCCCAGGCCAAGGCACGGCGTACCGAAGTGGCCCAGGAGGCCGAGTTCTACGGTTCGATGGACGGTGCCAGCAAGTTCGTGCGCGGTGACGCCATCGCCGGCCTGCTGATCCTGTTCATCAACCTGATCGGCGGCATGGCCGTGGGTATCTTCCAGCACGGCATGACCTTCGGCGACGCCGGTCGCGTGTATGCGCTGCTCACCATCGGTGACGGTTTGGTGGCGCAGTTGCCTTCGCTGCTGCTGTCCACCGCCGCCGCGATCATGGTTACCCGTGCCTCGGGCTCCGAGGAAATGGGCAAGCAGATCAACCGGCAGATGTTCGATTCGCCCAAGGCGCTGGCCGTGTCCGGCGGCCTGATGATCGTCATGGGGCTGGTGCCGGGCATGCCGCACGTGGCATTCCTCAGCCTCGGCCTGATGGCCGCGGGCGGCGCTTACCTGGTGTGGCGCAAGCAGAACCAGGCCAAGGTCAAGGCACAGCAGGAAGTGCAGCGCCAGCAGGACCTGCTGCCGTCGCCGCAGCGTGCTCAGGAAACCAAGGAGCTGGGCTGGGACGACGTTACCCCGATCGACATGATCGGCCTGGAAGTCGGCTACCGGCTGATCCCGCTGGTGGACCGCAACCAGGGTGGGCAGTTGCTGGCGCGGATCAAGGGGGTACGCAAGAAGCTGTCCCAGGACCTGGGCTTCCTGATGCCCACCGTGCACATCCGCGACAACCTCGACCTGGCCCCCAGCGCCTACCGCCTGACGCTGATGGGGGTGATCCTGGCCGAGGCCGAGATCTACCCCGACCGCGAACTGGCGATCAACCCGGGGCAGGTGTTCGGCAACCTCAACGGCATCGCCGCCAGGGACCCGGCCTTCGGCCTGGAGGCAGTGTGGATCGATGTGGCCCAGCGCAGCCAGGCGCAATCGCTGGGCTACACCGTGGTGGACGCGAGCACCGTGGTCGCCACCCACCTCAACCAGATCCTCTACAAGCATTGCCACGAGCTGATCGGTCACGAAGAGGTACAGCAACTGCTGCAGGTCCTGGCCAAGGGCTCGCCCAAGCTGGCCGAGGAACTGGTGCCGGGGGTGCTGCCGCTGTCTGGTCTGCTCAAGGTGCTGCAGGCGTTGCTGGCCGAGCAGGTGCCGGTGCGCGACATCCGCACCATTGCCGAAGCCATCGCCAACAATGCCGCCAAGAGTCAAGATACCGCCGCGCTGGTGGCTTCGGTGCGCGTAGGATTGAGCCGCGCAATCGTGCAAAGCATTGTAGGAACTGAGTCCGAGCTGCCTGTGATCACGCTTGAGCCAAGGTTGGAACAGATTTTGCTCAATAGTTTGCAAAGGGCCGGGCAGGGTCAGGAAGATGGTGTTCTTCTTGAGCCGAGCATGGCCGAAAAGCTTCAGCGTTCGTTGATCGAGGCCGCCCAGCGTCAGGAGATGCAAGGGCAACCTGCAATCCTGCTGGTCGCAGGACCCGTTCGACAGATGCTGTCGCGTTTTGGCCGCCTGGCTGTACCGAATTTGCATGTTTTGGCGTATCAGGAAATACCTGACAACAAGCAAGTTACCATCGTTGCCACAGTAGGCCCCAACGGCTGAGGTAGTGGGATATGCAAGTTAAGCGTTTTTTCGCCGCTGATATGCGTCAGGCCATGAAGCTGGTTCGTGATGAGCTGGGGGCAGAGGCCGCCATCATCGGCAACCGACGGATTGCTGGCGGTGTCGAGCTGACGGCGGCGCTGGACTACAAGCTGTCCGCGCTTGCGCCGCGGGTGCCGAACGTCGAGCTCGAGGACGAACTGCGCAAGACCCAGTCGCGCATCGTCACCGCGCAGGCCGAGCTCAGCAGCCGGGTCGAAGGCGAGGAGGGCAACCGCCAGTTGTTCGCCGGCCTGCCGCTGACCGCCTCCGAGCCGCTGGTAGAGCCGCAGGTCGAGGCCCCCGTGCGGCCTCAGGCAGCAGCCCCGGCGCCGGTCGATCAGCGTCTGTTCGATTCCATGCGTTCGGAGCTCTCGGGCCTGCGCGAGCTGCTCGAAGTGCAGCTCGGCTCGCTGGCCTGGACCCAGCTGCAGGGCAGCAAGCCGCACCAGGCCAACCTCTGGCGCCGCCTGCAGCGCATCGGCATCGCCGGGCCGCTGGCCCGCGAGGTGCTGGACATCACTGCCGACATCGAAGAGCCCCGCCAGGCCTGGCGCATGCTGCTGGCGCACCTGGCCCGCATGATCCAGGTGCCGGAAATCGAGCCGATCGAAGAGGGCGGCGTGATCGCCATGGTCGGCCCGGCCGGCATGGGCAAGACCACCACCCTGGCCAAGCTGGCGGCGCGCTATGTGCTCAAGTACGGCGCGCAGAACATCGCGCTGGTGAGCATGGACAGCTTTCGCATCGGCGCCCAGGAACAACTCAAGACCCTGGGGCGCATCCTGAATGTGTCGGTGACCCACGTCGACCCCGGCCAGTCGCTGGCCCAGGCCCTGGACCCTCTGCTGCGCAAGCGCGTGGTGCTGATCGATACCGCCGGCCTGCAGGCCAGCGACCCGGCACTGCGCATGCAGCTCGAAACCCTGGCCGGGCGCGGCATCCAGGCCAAGAATTACCTGGTGCTGGCCACCACCAGCCAGAAGCAGGTGCTGACCGCTGCCTACCACAGCTACAAGCGCTGCGGGCTGGCCGGTTGCATCCTGACCAAGCTCGACGAAACGGCGTGCCTGGGCGAGGTGCTGAGCCTGGCCATCACGCATGAGTTGCCGGTGGCCTATCTGACCGATGGGCCGCGCATTCCGGACGATCTGCACTTGCCGCGCCGGCACCATCTGGTCAGTCGCGCGGTCAGTGTACAAATGCAGGACGATCCCAGCGAAGAGGCCATGGCCGACATGTTCGCCGATCTGTACCACAGCGACGGCAAGCGTGTCGGCTGAGGTAAATGTGTATACGTTGCAAAGTACCTACATCAATGGTCTGCCAGGCATTTTTCAGGTGTTGAAAGCGCAGCCAGTCATGTGGCCTCGGTCTAAGTAAGACAAGGTAAAGAACAAACATGGGCAGCATGCATCCCGTACAGGTGATCGCCGTGACAGGCGGCAAAGGTGGCGTCGGCAAGACCAACGTGTCAGTGAACTTGTCATTGGCGCTGGCTGAGCTTGGCCGTCGGGTCATGCTGCTGGACGCCGACCTGGGCCTGGCCAACGTCGACGTCTTGCTCGGCCTGACCCCCAAACGCACGCTGGCCGATGTCATCGAGGGCCGCTGCGAGCTGCGCGACGTGCTGCTGCCGGGGCCTGGCGGGGTACGCATCGTGCCTGCGGCCTCCGGCACCCAGAGCATGGTGCACCTGGCGCCGGCCCAGCATGCCGGGCTGATCCAGGCGTTCAGCGAGATCGGCGACAACCTCGACGTGCTGGTCATCGACACCGCGGCCGGCATCGGCGATTCGGTCGTCAGCTTCGTGCGCGCGGCCCAGGAAGTGCTGCTGGTGGTGTGCGACGAGCCCACGTCCATCACTGACGCCTATGCCCTGATCAAGCTGCTGAACCGCGATTACGGCATGAACCGTTTCCGGGTGCTGGCCAACATGGCACAAAGCCCTCAGGAAGGTCGCAATCTGTTCGCCAAATTGACCAAGGTCACGGATCGCTTCCTGGATGTCGCCTTACAATACGTCGGTGCTGTGCCCTACGACGAATGTGTCCGCAAGGCAGTGCAGAAGCAGCGAGCAGTCTACGAAGCCTTTCCGCGTTCCAAGTGCGCGCTGGCCTTCAAGGCCATTGCTCAGAAGGTCGATAGCTGGCCGTTGCCTGCCAACCCGCGTGGTCATCTGGAGTTCTTCGTCGAACGGCTGGTGCAACCGACCAGTGCGGGACCAGTGCTATGAGTGCAAGCGGCTATCGGATGTACAGCAAGGCTTCGCGTGATGCCCAGTACGAGCTGATCGAGCGGTACGCACCCTTGGTCAAGCGCATTGCCTATCACCTGCTGGCGCGTCTGCCAGCCAGTGTGCAGGTGGAAGACCTGATCCAGGCCGGCATGATCGGGCTGCTCGAGGTCTCCAACAAGTACGACTCCAGCAAGGGTGCCAGTTTCGAGACCTATGCCGGTATCCGCATCCGTGGGGCCATGCTCGACGAGGTGCGCAAGGGGGATTGGGCGCCGCGTTCGGTACACCGCAATACCCGCATGGTGAGTGACGCGATTCGTGCAATTGAAGCAAAAACCGGTCGTGATGCTAAAGATCACGAGGTTGCTGCCGAACTTCAATTGAGTCTCGATGATTATTACGGGATTTTGAACGATACCTTGGGCAGTCGCCTGTTCAGTTTCGACGACCTGTTGCAGGACGGCGAACATGAAGGCCTGCACGAGGACGGCGCCAGTGCCCAGCTCGAGCCATCGCGCGATCTGGAAGACGAGCGCTTTCAGGCAGCCCTGGCGGATGCAATCGCCAACCTGCCCGAGCGCGAGCGCCTGGTGCTGGCGCTGTACTACGACGAAGAGCTGAACCTCAAGGAAATCGGCGAGGTGCTGGGGGTCAGCGAGTCGCGTGTCAGCCAGTTGCACAGCCAGTGCGCCGCACGCTTGCGCGGTCGCCTGGGGGAATGGCGGGCGCGTTGAGCAGCCGTTCCATACAGTCGTGAAATGTAGTGCCCGAATTGATTGAATGCGCGTTCAGCGCTGAGCGCGTTAAAGACTGCTTGGAGGTCTAATTGAACAAAGACATGAAAATCCTCATCGTCGACGATTTTTCGACGATGCGGCGGATCATCAAGAACCTGTTGCGTGACCTGGGCTTCACCAATACCCAGGAAGCCGACGACGGCAACACCGCGTTGCCGATGCTCGAAAGCGGTCACTTCGATTTCCTGGTGACCGACTGGAACATGCCCGGCATGTCCGGTATCGACCTGCTGCGCAAGGTACGTCTGGATGAACGCCTCAAGCACCTGCCGGTGCTGATGGTGACGGCCGAAGCCAAACGCGAACAGATCATCGAAGCCGCCCAGGCGGGCGTCAACGGCTATGTGGTCAAACCGTTCACCGCCCAGGTGCTGAAAGAAAAGATCGAAAAGATCTTCGAGCGCGTCAATAGCTGAGGTACGCCACGGGGGCGCTTATGGAGCAAAAAAGATCATCTTTGGACGACTTCGAGTCGACTCTGAAGAAACATGCCCAGGAGCTGGTCAGCAGCCTTGAAAAAGGCAGGTTCGGCGACGCGGTGCAACTGATCCATCAGCTGAACCAGACCCGTGACCTTGGCCTGTACCAGGAAGTCGGCAAGCTTACCCGCGAGCTGCACAGTGCGATCGTCAGTTTCCAGATCGATCCGCACATGCCGCAGGCCGAGGAAGTCTCGCAGATTACCGACGCCACCGAACGCCTGTCGTACGTGGTCAAGCTGACCGAGGGCGCTGCCAACCGCACCATGGACCTGGTGGAGGCAAGCACGCCGGTACTCAACGACCTCAGTGCCGAGGCGGCCAGCCTGAGTGGCGACTGGCAGCGCTTCATGCGCCGCGAAGTCGAGGCTCCGGAGTTTCGCGAGCTGGTCAAGCGCGTCGACAGTTTCCTGACGCACAGCGCCGAGGGCAACCGCAAGGTCGCCGGCCATCTCAACGACATTCTTCTGGCTCAGGACTACCAAGACCTGACCGGCCAGGTGATCAAGCGCGTCACGGCACTGGTCACCGAAGTAGAAAGCAATCTTCTGAAGCTCGTGTTGATGGCGAGTCAGGTCGACCGGTTCGCCGGCATCGAGCATGACCACGACCAGCTGCGTGCCGAAAAAGATCAAGAAAAACATCCGACTCGGGGTGAAGGACCACAGATTCATGCCGATAAACGTGAAGACGTTGTGTCCGGTCAGGACGATGTCGACGATCTGCTGTCCAGCCTGGGTTTTTAGGGAGCACGTTTAATGAGCTTCGGCGCCGATGAAGAAATCCTCCAGGATTTTCTGGTAGAAGCCGGCGAAATTCTTGAGCAACTGTCCGAGCAACTGGTCGAGCTGGAAAGCCGCCCGGATGATGCCGACCTGCTCAATGCAATTTTTCGCGGTTTTCACACTGTAAAAGGGGGCGCCGGCTTCCTCCAGCTCAATGAGCTGGTGGAGTGCTGCCACATCGCCGAAAACGTCTTCGACATCCTGCGCAAGGGCGAACGACGTGTGGACGCCGAACTGATGGACGTGGTCCTGGAAGCCCTGGACACCGTCAACAGCATGTTCGGCCAGGTGCGCGAGCGCACCGACATCACCGCAGCCACTCCGGAACTGCTGGCCGCCCTGGCGCGCCTGGCCGAACCTGCCGGTGCCGAAGCGGCGGCGCCTGCGCCGGTGGCGGCGGTTGCCGAGCCGGAGCCTGAGGCCGAGGCGAGCGGGGGTGATATCACCGACAGCGAGTTCGAGCAGTTGCTCGACTCGCTCAATGCCGCCAAGGCCCAGGCCGAGGCGCCCGAGCCGGTGGCCGTGGACGCTGCCAGCGATGAAATCACCGACGCCGAGTTCGAGTCGTTGCTGGACCAGTTGCATGGCAAGGGCCAGTTCGCCCCCGACAGCGTGGCGGCGGCATCTGCTGCTGCACCTGGCGCGGACGCGGCGCCCAGCGGTGACATCACCGACGATGAATTCGAAGCACTGCTGGACCAGTTGCACGGCAAGGGCACCTTTGCCGCCGATGCACTGCCCGGCGCTGTAGCGGCCGCCGCACCGGCCGCTGCCGCACCCGCAGCGGCGGGTGACCATATTTCCGAACACGAATTCGAGGCCCTGCTCGACGAGTTGCACGGCAAGGGCAAGTTCGCGCCCGACGCCGTCAGCGGCGCTGGCGCTGCCAGCGCGCCTGCTGCTGCGGCGACGGTTGCGGCCAAGCCGGCGGCCAAGCCCGCAGCGGCAGCCGCTGCACCGGCACCGGCCAAGGCACCCGCCCCCGCGCCGGCCCGTCAGGCGGCTCCCGCTGCCGACAAGCATCCGGCCAGCGAGGCCGAGACCACCGTGCGGGTCGACACCGCGCGCCTGGACGAGATCATGAACATGGTCGGCGAACTGGTGCTGGTGCGTAACCGCCTGGTGCGCCTGGGCCTGAACAGCGGCGATGAAGCCATGTCCAAGGCCGTCTCGAACCTGGACGTGGTAACCGCCGACCTGCAGACCGCGGTGATGAAGACCCGCATGCAGCCGATCAAGAAGGTCTTCGGGCGCTTCCCGCGTCTGGTTCGCGACCTGGCCCGCCAGCTCAAGAAAGAGATCAACCTGGAGCTGGTCGGCGAAGAGACCGACCTGGACAAGAACCTCGTCGAGGCCCTGGCCGACCCGCTGGTGCACTTGGTGCGCAACGCCGTCGACCATGGCGTGGAAACCCCGGAAGAGCGCGAAGCCGCCGGCAAGTCGCGCAATGGCAAGGTGATCCTCGCTGCCGAACAGGAAGGCGACCACATCCTGCTGTCGATCTCCGATGACGGCAAGGGCATGGATGCCAATGTCCTGCGCGCCATTGCGGTCAAGCGCGGGGTGATGGACAAGGACGCCGCCGATCGCCTCAGCGAAAGCGACTGCTACAACCTGATCTTCGCCCCGGGCTTCTCGACCAAGACCGAGATCTCCGACGTGTCCGGTCGCGGCGTGGGCATGGACGTGGTCAAGACCAAGATTTCCCAGCTCAACGGCTCGATCAACATCTACTCGACCAAGGGCCAGGGCTCGAAGATCGTCATCAAGGTGCCGCTGACCCTGGCGATCATGCCGACCCTGATGGTGATGCTCGGCAACCAGGCCTTCGCCTTCCCGCTGGTGAACGTCAACGAGATTTTCCACCTGGACCTGTCGCGCACCAACGTGGTCGACGGCCAGGAAGTGGTGATCGTGCGTGACAAGGCCTTGCCGCTGTTCTACCTCAAGCGCTGGCTGGTCAGCTCGGCAGCCCACGAGGAGCAGCGTGAAGGCCACGTGGTGATCCTGTCGGTGGGTACCCAGCGCATCGGCTTCGTGGTCGACCAGCTGGTGGGCCAGGAAGAGGTGGTCATCAAGCCGTTGGGCAAGATGCTGCAGGGCACCCCGGGCATGTCGGGCGCCACCATTACCGGTGACGGGCGCATTGCGCTGATCCTCGACGTGCCGAGCATGCTCAAGCGTTACGCCGCTCGGCGTATCTGATCCCGGTGGCGTGGCCAGGTGGCCGCGCACCGTAATGGAGTGTTTATGGTAGTCAAGGTCCTGGTGGTGGATGATTCCGGTTTTTTCCGCCGCCGTGTCTCGGAAATTCTTTCAGCGGACCCGACTATCCAGGTGGTCGGTACCGCGACCAACGGCAAGGAAGCGATCGATCAGGCGCTGTCGCTCAAGCCCGACGTCATCACCATGGACTATGAAATGCCCATGATGGATGGCATCACCGCCGTGCGCCATATCATGCAGCGCTGCCCCACGCCTGTACTGATGTTCTCCTCGCTCACCCACGAAGGCGCCCGCGTCACCCTCGACGCACTGGACGCCGGTGCGGTGGACTACCTGCCGAAGAACTTCGAGGACATCTCGCGCAACCCCGAGAAGGTCAAGCAGATGCTGTGCGAAAAGGTGCATACCATTTCGCGCAGCAACCGCCGTTTCAGCAGCTATGCCAGCCCGGCACCGGCGGCAGCGCCTGCACCGTCGCACAGCGCCGGCAGCAGCGCCCCGGCAGCGTCCATGCGCGCCGCCCCGGTTGCCCCGCAAGCCCCTGCGCGGGCCGCTGCACCCAGCTCGCCAGCGCCCAAGCGCAAGGCCTACAAGCTGCTGGCCATCGGTACCTCCACCGGTGGCCCGGTGGCGCTGCAGCGCGTGCTGACCCAGCTGCCGGCCAACTTCCCGGCGCCGATCGTGCTGATCCAGCACATGCCGGCGGCCTTCACCAAGGCCTTTGCCGAGCGCCTGGACAAGCTGTGCCGCATCAGCGTCAAGGAAGCCGAGGACGGCGACGTGCTGCGCCCCGGCCTGGCCCTGCTGGCACCGGGCGGCAAGCAGATGATGGTCGACGGGCGCGGCACGGTGAAGATACTGCCAGGTGACGAACGCCTCAACTACAAGCCCTGCGTGGACATCACCTTCGGTTCGGCGGCCAAGTCGTATGGCGACAAGGTGCTGGCCGTGGTGCTGACCGGCATGGGCGCCGATGGCCGCGAAGGCGCGCGCCTGCTCAAGCAGGGCGGCAGCCAGGTGTGGGCCCAGGACGAAGCCAGCTGCGTGATCTATGGCATGCCCATGGCCATTGCCAAGGCCAACCTGGCCGATGCGGTGTACGGCCTGGACGAGATCGGCCGGCACCTGGTAGAGGCGTGCATCTGATGGACGTGTTGAGCCTTATCGGGATCATCCTGGCGTTCGTCGCCATCGTTGGCGGCAACTACCTCGAAGGCGGCCATCTGTCGGCGCTGATCAATGGCCCGGCGGCGCTGATCGTGATCGGCGGGACGCTGGCGGCCTCGCTGCTGCAGGCCCCCATGAGCGCGTTCAAGCGCGCCCTGCAGATCGTGCGCTGGATCCTCTTCCCGCCGCGGGTCGACCTGGCCGGCGGTATCGACCGGGTGGTCAACTGGAGCCTCACCGCACGCAAGGAAGGCCTGCTGGGCCTTGAGGGCGTGGCCGATGCCGAGCCCGACCCGTATGCCCGCAAGGGCCTGCAGCTGCTGGTCGACGGCGCCGAGCCCGAAGCCATCCGCAGCATCCTCGAGGTGGATTTCTACACCCAGGAAAGCCGTGACATCCAGGCCGCCAAGGTGTTCGAGAGCATGGGCGGCTATGCGCCGACCATCGGCATCATCGGCGCGGTGATGGGCCTGATCCACGTGATGGGCAACCTGGCCGACCCGACCCAGCTGGGCAGCGGTATCGCGGTGGCGTTCGTGGCCACCATCTACGGCGTGGCCAGTGCCAACCTGATCCTGTTGCCGATCGCCAACAAGCTCAAGGCCCTGGCCATGCGCCAGTCGCGCTATCGCGAAATGCTCCTGGAAGGCTTGCTGTCGATTGCCGAAGGCGAGAACCCACGTTCAATCGAACTGAAGCTTCAGGGCTTCATGGAGTAAGCCATGGCCCGTCGTCGTCAACCCGAGGAACATGAAAACCACGAACGCTGGCTGGTGTCGTATGCCGACTTCATCACCTTGCTGTTCGCCTTCTTCGTGGTCATGTATTCGATTTCCTCGATCAACGAGGGCAAGTACAAGGTCATCTCGCAGGCGCTGATCGGCGTGTTCAACGACCCCGAGCGCAGCATGAAGCCGATTCCGATAGGCGACGAGCGCCCCCTCAGCGTCAAGCCGGCCGAACCGCTGATCAAGGACAGCGAGCAGGTCGATGCGGGCCTGGGGCAAAGCTCCAGCGACCCGCTGCAGACCATCGCCGACGATGTGCGCGATGCCTTTGGCGACCTGATCAAGTCCGACCAGATGACCGTGCGCGGCAACGAACTGTGGATCGAGATCGAGCTCAATTCCTCCCTGTTGTTCGGCAGTGGCGATGCCATGCCCAGCGACAAGGCGTTCGACATCATCGACAAGGTGGCGCACATCATCAAGCCGTTCGCCAACCCGGTGCACGTCGAAGGCTTCACCGATGACCAGCCGATCCGCACGGCGCAGTACCCGACCAACTGGGAGCTGTCGTCGGCACGGGCGGCGAGCATCGTGCGCCTGCTGGCGATGGAAGGGGTCAACCCGGCACGCATGGCTTCTGTGGGCTACGGCGAGTTCCAGCCCATCGCCAGCAATGCCAGCCCTGAAGGGCGCGCGCAGAACCGCAGGGTGGTGCTGGTGATCTCGCGCAATCTGGAGGTGCGCCGCAGCCTGACCGGTACCGGCAGCGCCAATGCCACACCCGATGCGGCGCTCAAGCGTGCTGGCACACAAACTGCACCGCCAGCCGTAGCACCGACGGCCGGGCGCAATCCCGTCAATTCCCCGTCGTCGACCCTTTAATCGATCCCGGCAGGGTCCGACCCGACCGGGAGGAAGCAGCGCAATGAGAGTCTGGGCAGTAGCCAATCAAAAAGGTGGTGTCGGCAAGACCACCACATCCATCGCCCTGGCCGGCCTGCTGGCCGAGGCGGGCAAGCGCGTGGTCGTGGTCGACCTCGACCCGCACGGGTCCATGACCAGCTACTTCGGTCACAACCCGGACACCCTCGAGCACAGCAGCTACGACCTGTTCCTGCACAAGGGCACGGTGCCCGAAGGGCTGCCGGGTCAGCTGTTGCTGCCCACCAGCGACGAGCGCATCTCGCTGCTGCCTTCCAGCACCGCCCTGGCGGTGCTCGAGCGTCAGTCACCGGGCCAGAGTGGCCTGGGCCTGGTGATCGCCAAGAGTCTGGCGCAGCTGTGGCAGGATTTCGACTACGCGATCATCGACAGCCCGCCGTTGCTGGGCGTTCTGATGGTCAATGCGCTGGCAGCCAGCCAGCAACTGGTGATCCCGGTGCAGACCGAATACCTGGCGGTGAAAGGCCTCGAACGCATGGTCAGCACGCTGAGCATGGTCAATCGCTCGCGCAAGCAGGCCTTGCCGTACCACATCGTGCCGACCCTGTTCGACCGCCGTACCCAGGCCTCGATGGGCACCCTGCGGGTGCTGCGCGACGCTTATCCCGAGACCATCTGGCAGGGCTACATTCCAGTCGATACGCGCCTGCGCGACGCCAGCCGTGCCGGGCTCACGCCGTCGCAGTTCGATGGCAGGAGCCGTGGCGTGATTGCCTACCGGGCATTGCTCAAGCATCTGCTGGCGCAGAATGCCGTTGCGCAGGTGGCCTGATGAACAGCCCGCAGCAGGTCACCATAAAGCCTCAACTGGCCTTGCAGTCGTACCTGGACGGCCTGTTGCAGGAGGCCACCGAAGAGCTGCAGCCATTGCCCCTGGCGGTGGCCGAACGCGTCGCAGTGGCCCCGGCCCCGGTGGTCGTCACGGCGCCTGAAGCGATCGACGAGTTCCAGGCAGCAGTGCTCGAAGAACAGGCCCGTGACGCCCGGCTCAAGACCGCAGCGCCGGTATTCGCCGAACCGACGCGGCTGGTAATGCCGGTGATGGCGCCACCGGTGGTGGCCAAGGTGGTGGAGGCGGCCCCGGTGGTCGCCCCGGTCATCGCCGACGTGCCGACCCCGGTCGAGCCGCTGGTGCAGGTGCACCTGCCCGCAGCACCGGACCAGCCGGTGCCGCCGTTGACGGGCGACGGTCGCCCGGCCTGGGCCGCCGAGCCGTTCGAATGCCTGCTGTTCGACGTGGCCGGGCTGACCCTGGCGGTGCCGCTGGTGTGCCTGGGCTCGATCTACTCGCTGGCCGGCCAGGAGCTCACGCCGCTGTTCGGCCAGCCCGAGTGGTTCCTGGGCATCCTGCCCAGCCAGGCGGGCAACCTGAAGGTGCTCGACACGGCGCGCTGGGTCATGCCCGACCGCTACCGCGACGACTTCCGCCAGGGGCTGCAATACGTTATTTCGGTACAGGGCTACGAGTGGGGGCTGGCGGTGCATCAGGTCAGCCGCTCGCTGCGCCTGGACCCGAGCGAGATCAAGTGGCGCAGCCAGCGTGGGCAGCGCCCGTGGCTTGCCGGTACCGTCATCGAACACATGTGCGCGCTGCTGGATGTCGCTGAGCTGGCCGAGCTGATCGCCAGCGGCGCCGTCAAGCAGATGCACGGTACGCATAAATAATCGGTCGCAACTGCCGCGACCGCACTGAGTACACCGCCGAGAACGGCTTTTGAGGGTTAGGGGAATGAAAAACATGACTGCGCAGGGTTCCGACGATCCGATTCTGCAGTGGGTAACGTTCAAGCTGGACAACGAGTCCTACGGCATCAACGTGATGCAGGTCCAGGAAGTGCTGCGCTACACCGAAATCGCTCCGGTGCCGGGCGCGCCGAGCTATGTGCTGGGCATCATCAACCTGCGCGGCAATGTGGTGACCGTGATCGACACGCGCCAGCGCTTCGGCCTGATGTCTGCCGAAATCTCCGACAACAGCCGTATCGTGATCATCGAGGCGGACAAGCAGGTGGTCGGCATCCTGGTCGATAGCGTGGCCGAGGTCGTGTACCTGCGTCAGTCGGAGATCGAGACCGCGCCGAATGTCGGCAACGAGGAATCGGCCAAGTTCATCCAGGGCGTGTGCAACAAGAACAACGAACTGCTGATCCTGGTCGAGCTGGACAAGATGATGACCGAGGAAGAGTGGTCCGAGCTGGAGAATATCTGAGTTGATTCTCGAGGGTGCTGTCATATTTCTGGCGCTGGTCTGGATCCTCAGCCTGTGGCTGTTCTACGGCTACAGCAAGCGCCAGCGCGAGCTGGCCTCGCAGCAGGCTCAGGGCGATGCGCTGCGTGACCAGCGCATCAAGGACCTGGCCAAGCGTGTGGACGATTACCAGAACGGTACGGTGCGCATGGGCGACGCGTTGCACGAGCTGCGCGCCGTGGTGGCGCCGTTGCCGGACAAGCTGATGCAACTGGAGCAGCGCGATCCCAACAGCCTGTCGTTCGCCCAGGCGGCGCGGCTGGTGGGCATGGGCGCCAGCGTCGACGAGCTGACCCAGTCCTGCGGCCTGACCCAGGCCGAAGCCGAGCTGATGAGCAAGCTGCACCGCAGCTGATGCAAGGCACCCGGCCTGCGCGGCGTCAGTCCGGCGCAGGCAGTCTGTACAGGTTCGGGGTAATGTCGCGCTCCTGCGGGGCGTTGTCCACGAACCCCTCCGGCACCTGGCCCTTGAGCTGCCAGGCGAAGGCGATGATCTCGGCGATGGTCAGGTACAGCGCCTCCGGGATCTGATCGCCCAGCTCCATGCGCGCCAGCAGGCGTACCAGCTCGGCATTCTCGTAGATCGGCACTTCGTGTTCGCGGGCAATGGCCAGGATCGCCTCGGCCAGCTCGTCGTCGCCCTTGGCGCTCAAGGTCGGGGCCTGCTGGCCGTCGTAGGTCAGGGCAATGGCCTGACGTGGCGGGGTCTGGCTCATGCGTTTTCATCCACCCAGCGTTGTTCCAGATGCGTACGCGGCCCCTGTGGCGGCGTACCGTGATGGCACAGCAGTTCACCGACGTTGAGCCCGCGCTCCACCAACCGCGCGCGCAGCTTGCCGAGCTGGCTGTCGATCAGTTGCGCGGTGCTCGGCAGCTCCGCCCACAGCTGGCTGGACAGGTTGCCCTGGCTGATCTGCGCCTGCACCTGCAAGGGCCCCAGCGGGCTGAGGTCGAATGCCAGATCCACGCGCCAGAGCATCTCCAGCGGGTCGCGCTGTTCGCGTTCCGGGTCGGCCTGCTGTTCGGGGGTTTCCTCGCGCTGCAGCTTCACTTGCAGCGGCATGAACTCCTGACCATTGCGCACCGGTATCTCCAGTTGCCAGGTGGTCTGCAGGTTGCCGTCGGCGGTGGTGCGGGTTTGCTCCAGGCCAGCGAGCTGGTGGCTCTGCAGGCGTGAAATGGCTGCCGCTGCCAGGCGCAGCAGGTGTTCCAGGTCGCCTTCTTCGTCGCCACTTTGCAGCAACCGCGAGGGCAGCGGAAAGCTTCCCGGGGCCGGGCGCGGGCTTACCTGGCCGAGCATGCCCAGGGCGTTGCGCACCATGCCCGGCAGCACCTGGGCCAGGGTGCTGGCGGCCACGGCCGGGTTGAACTGGGTGCTGCCGGGGAGGCCGGGCAGCAACTGCGCCACCAGCCGGATCACCTGGGCCTTGAGGTCGGGGGCGAGGGCGGCGGGGGCGCCAGCCAGCAGCTTGGCTTCCAGAAACGCGCCGCTGTTGTTCAGGGCCTGGGCCAGGCCCTTGGCCGTGCCGAGCTGTTCCATGTCCGGCAGGCTGGCCAGCAGGGTGCTCACGCTGGCCCGCACATCGGCCGGCAGGCGCTGCTCGGCGCTCATCTGTTGCAGGCTGGCGAGCAGGCCCGGCAGCGAGGCCTGGCGGCTCAGCTGCGCGCTAAGGTGCTGGGTGATCGCCAGTTGTTCCTGGCGCCCGCTCAGGGGCACGAAGCTGATCGACTGTTCACCCTGTACCCGTGCGCTGAGCAGGCTGCCCAGCGCCAGTGGCCGAGGGCTGTCGATGTTCAGGGTGGCGCCGGCCTGGGCGGTGTTGAGCAGGGTCACCAACGAGCGGAACAAGGCCGGCTGCCCGGCGGCCTGGGGCAGCGCCTGGGTGGTCAGTACCTTGCCCTGCAGCAGGGTGCCCGGCGGCAACTGGCGGGTGTCGAGCTGGGTGAGGGTGGCCACGTTGCGCGCGATGGCCTGCTGCACGGTGATGCTCAGGTTGCCGGCATTGGGCTGGCTGACCGTCAGCTCGCTGCCCTGGGGCAGGGGCTGGCTGGCGCTGGTCTGCACGGTGGTCTGGCGCCCGTTGGTCTGGGTCAGTTGCAGCAGCAGCTGGAAGTCCTGACCGACCTGGCGCAACGACAGTACCTGTGCCTGCGCGGTCTCGCCCGGGGCGAGCAGGGCAGGCTGGGGTTGCAGCAGCTTGAGCAGTTCGCCGGTCATCGCCGCGCTGCGCGCCTGGGGGTTGGCCAGGGCCTGCGGGCCAAGGCTGTTGATTTCGCCTGTCATCACGTTGCAACCTGTGGAAATAGCCCTCTTTGCAGTAGGACATGCCATGTATAATGCCGCCCGTTCCTGGCGGGTGCGCACGTCCTGTGGCGTGCCCGATGCGACCGGCCATGCCGTACAGCTGTTGCTCAGTATAACGGCCAGGCCCGGACCGACTTGAGACCGAACCATAAGGCGAACCTGTGACCCCTCGACTCGAAGCTGTGGGCCTGGCCTGCGAGCGCGACTGGCGAATGCTTTTCGAACACCTCGAACTGCAACTGGCGGCCGGTGACATGCTGCAGATCAGCGGCCCCAATGGCAGCGGCAAGACCAGCCTGCTGCGCCTGCTCAGCGGGTTGATGCGGCCCACCAGCGGTGAAATCCGCCTGGACGGCAAGCCCTTGGCCGAGCAGGGCAGCGAACTGGCCAGGATGCTGCTGTGGATCGGTCATGCGGCCGGCATCAAGGACCTGCTCACCGCCGAGGAAAACCTGGCCTGGCTGTGCGCCCTGCATCAGCCTGCCAGCCGCGAGGCGATCTGGCAGGCACTGGCGGCCGTGGGCCTGCGCGGCTTCGAAGATGTTGCCTGCCATACCCTGTCGGCCGGCCAGCAGCGCCGCGTGGCGCTGGCGCGGCTGTACCTGGACAGCCCGCCGCTGTGGATTCTCGACGAACCCTTCACCGCCCTCGACAAGCAGGGCGTGGCCCAGCTCGAAGCGCACCTGGCGGCGCATTGCGAGCGCGGCGGCATGGTCGTGCTGACCACCCACCACACGCTGGCGCAGACGCCGTCCGGCTACCGAGAACTGAACCTGGGGCAGTACGCGGCATGAGTGTGTTCGTTCATTTGCTGCGCCGAGAAGCGCAGGTGCTGTGCCGCCGTCCGGCCGAGCTTGCCAACCCATTGGTGTTCTTCGCGATCGTGATCGCGTTGTTCCCGTTGGCGGTCGGGCCGGAGACGCAATTGTTGCAAAACTTGTCCCCTGGGTTAGTCTGGGTGGCCGCCCTTTTATCCGTTCTGCTCTCGCTGGACGGGCTGTTTCGCAGTGATTTCGAGGACGGATCCCTCGAGCAGTGGGTCCTTTCGCCGCACCCCCTGGCGCTTCTGGTATTGGCAAAGGTGCTGGCACACTGGGCCTTTTCCGGCCTGGCACTGGTATTGTTGTCGCCGCTGCTGGCCCTGATGCTCGGTTTGCCGGTGCAATGCCTGCCGGTACTGCTGGCCTCGCTGCTGCTCGGTACCCCGGTACTGAGCCTGCTGGGTGCAGTGGGCGCAGCCTTGACCGTGGGTTTGAAGCGCGGTGGCCTGCTGCTGGCACTGCTTATTTTGCCGTTATATATCCCGGTGTTGATCCTGGGCAGTGGCGCCTTGCAGGCGGCACTGCAAGCTATGCCGGCGACCGGTTACCTGCTCTGGCTTGGCAGCCTGACCGCCCTTGCAGTAACCCTGGCACCCTTTGCAATAGCGGCTGGCCTGAAGATCAGCGTCGGCGAATAATGAGGTCTGGGCCCCGCCCAGCAAAGACCCTGGATGTACCGTGATGAAAAGCAGCGCAATAAGCTGGACGTGGTTTCACAAGCTGGGTTCACCCAAATGGTTCTATGCCATCAGCGGCCGCATGCTGCCGTGGCTGAGCATCGCCGCCATCCTGCTGATCGCCGTGGGCGTGGTCTGGGGCCTGGCCTTCGCCCCGCAGGACTACCAGCAGGGCAACAGTTTCCGAATCATCTACATCCACGTGCCGGCGGCCATGCTGGCGCAGTCGTGCTACGTGATGCTGGCGGTGGCCGGCGTGGTCGGCCTGGTCTGGAAGATGAAGATCGCCGACGTGGCACTGCAATGCGCCGCGCCCATCGGCGCCTGGATGACCGTGGTGGCCCTGAGCACCGGTGCCATCTGGGGCAAGCCGACCTGGGGCAGCTGGTGGGTTTGGGATGCACGACTAACGTCGATGCTGATCCTGCTGTTTCTGTACTTCGGTCTGATTGCCCTGGGCCAGGCGATCAGCAATCGTGAGAGCGCGGCCAAGGCCTGCGCGGTACTGGCGATTGTCGGCGTGATCAACATTCCGATCATCAAGTACTCGGTGGAGTGGTGGAACACCCTGCACCAGGGCGCCACCTTCACCCTCACCGAAAAGCCGGCGATGCCTGCCGAGATGTGGCTGCCGCTGCTGCTGACCGTGCTGGGGTTCTATTGCTTCTTCGGCGCGGTGCTGCTGTTGCGCATGCGCCTTGAAGTGCTGCGGCGCGAGGCACGCGCCAGTTGGGTCAAGGATGAAGTGTTGGGCCACCTGGGGCGGGAGACCGCACGATGAGTTTTGCCAGCTTCAATGATTTCCTCGCCATGGGCCATCACGGCCTCTATGTCTGGTCGGCCTATGGCATCTGCCTGCTGGTGCTGGCCATCAATGTTGCCGCGCCCGTACTGAGCAAGCGCCGGTATCTGCAAGAAGAAGCGCGCCGCCTGCGCCGGGAGAAGTCCAAGTGAATCCGCAACGCAAGAAGCGTCTGTTCATCATCCTCGGCCTGCTGGTGGGTGTCGGCGTCGCCGTCGGCCTGGCCCTGAGCGCGCTGCAGCAGAACATCAACCTGTTCTATACCCCTACCCAGATCGCCAACGGCGAAGCCCCGCTCGATACCCGCATCCGGGCCGGCGGCATGGTCGAGGCCGGTTCCCTGCAACGCTCCGGCGACTCGCTGGACGTGCGTTTCGTGGTCACCGACTTCAACAAGTCGGTGCCCATCACCTACCGCGGCATCCTGCCCGACCTGTTCCGTGAAGGGCAGGGCATCGTCGCCCTGGGCAAGCTCAACGCCGAGGGCGTGGTGGTGGCTGACGAGGTGCTGGCCAAGCACGACGAAAAATACATGCCGCCCGAGGTCACCAAGGCCCTGAAGGAAAGCGGCCAGGTGTCCACCGACGGCGGAGCCAAGCCATGAATGCTGCACTGATGATTCCCGAGCTGGGCCAGTTGGCGATGATCCTGGCCATCTGTTTTGCCGGCGTTCAGGCCAGCGTGCCGCTGCTCGGCGCCTGGCGGGGCGACAGCCTGTGGATGAGCCTTGCACGCCCGGCGGCGTGGGGCCAGTTCGTCTTCCTGGCGTTTGCCTTCGCCTGCCTGACCCATGCCTTCATGACCGACAACTTCTCGGTGGCGTATGTGGCCAGCAACTCCAACAGCGCCTTGCCCTGGTACTACAAGTTCAGCGCCGTGTGGGGCGCCCACGAAGGCTCGCTGCTGCTGTGGGCGCTGATCCTGGGCGGCTGGACCTTCGCCGTGTCGATCTTCTCGCGCCAGTTGCCGCAGGTGATGCTGGCCCGGGTGCTGGCGGTGATGGGCATGATCAGCGTGGGCTTCCTGTCGTTTCTGATCGTTACCTCCAACCCGTTCCAGCGTCTGCTGCCGCAGGTGCCTGCCGATGGTCGCGACCTCAACCCGCTGCTGCAGGACATCGGCCTGATCGTGCACCCGCCGATGCTCTACATGGGCTACGTGGGCTTCTCGGTGGCCTTCGCCTTCGCCATCGCCGCCTTGCTCGGCGGGCGCCTGGACGCGGCCTGGGCACGCTGGTCGCGGCCCTGGACCATCGTGGCCTGGGCGTTCCTGGGCATCGGCATCACCCTGGGCTCGTGGTGGGCCTACTACGAGCTCGGCTGGGGTGGCTGGTGGTTCTGGGACCCGGTCGAAAACGCCTCGTTCATGCCGTGGCTGGTGGGCACCGCACTGATCCACTCGCTGGCCGTCACCGAGAAGCGCGGCGTGTTCAAGAGCTGGACCGTGCTGCTGGCGATCGCTGCGTTTTCGCTGAGCCTGCTGGGCACCTTCCTGGTGCGTTCCGGCGTGCTGACCTCGGTGCACGCCTTTGCCGCCGACCCCGAGCGCGGCGTGTTCATCCTGATCTTCCTGCTGTTCGTGGTCGGCGGTTCGCTGACTCTGTTCGCCTTGCGCGCCCCGGTGGTCAAGAGCCAGGTCGGGTTTGCCCTGTGGTCGCGGGAAACCCTGCTGCTGGCCAACAACCTGGTGCTGGTGGTGGCGGCCTCGATGATCCTGCTGGGCACCCTGTACCCGCTGGTGCTCGATGCACTGACCGGGGCCAAGCTGTCGGTGGGGCCGCCTTACTTCGATGCGCTGTTCATCCCGCTGATGGCCCTGCTGATGGTGGTGATGGCGGTCGGCGTGATCGTGCGCTGGAAGGACACCCCGACGAAATGGCTGGTGAGCATGCTCACCCCGGTGGCGATCGGCAGCGTGGTGCTGGCACCCATCGGCGGGCTGCTGGTGGACGACTTCGACTGGCAGGTACTGACCACCTTCGCCCTGGCGGCGTGGATCCTGCTGGCCGGCGTGCGCGACCTGCTCGACAAGACCCGTCACAAGGGCCTGCTCAAGGGCATGCGCGGCCTGAGCCGCAGTTACTGGGGCATGCACGTGGCGCACCTGGGCATCGCGGTATGCGCCCTGGGCGTGGTGCTGTCGAGCAACAACAGCGCCGAACGCGACCTGCGCCTGGCGCCGGGCGAGTCGATGGAACTGGGCGGCTACCAGTTCGTGTTCGAAGGCGCCAAGCATTTCGAAGGGCCGAACTTCACCTCCGACAAGGGCACCGTGCGCGTGCTGCGGGACGGTCGTGAAATCAGCGTGCTGCACCCGGAAAAACGCCTGTACACCGTGCAGCAGTCGGTGATGACCGAGGCCGGCATCGATGCCGGTTTCACCCGCGACCTGTACGTGGCGCTGGGCGAGTCGCTGGACAACGGCGCCTGGGCCGTGCGCGTGCACGTCAAGCCGTTCGTGCGCTGGATCTGGCTGGGCGGCCTGCTGACCGGCCTGGGCGGCCTGATGGCGGCGATGGACAAGCGGTATCGGGTCAAGGTGAAAAGCCGGGTACGTGAAGTACTGGGCATGTCGGGAGCAACTGCATGAAGCGTTGGATCATGGTGCTGCCGCTGGCGGTGTTTCTGCTGGTGGCGGTGTTTCTGTACCGGGGCCTGTACCTGGACCCGTCCGAGCTGCCCTCTGCGATGATCGGCAAACCCTTCCCGGCGTTCTCGCTGCCGACCGTGGAAGGCGACCGGACCCTGACCCGCGACGACCTGCTGGGCAAGCCGGCGCTGGTCAACGTGTGGGCCACCTGGTGCCCCTCGTGCAAGGTCGAGCACCCGGTGCTGAACAAGCTGGCCGAGCAGGGCGTGGTGATCTACGGGGTCAACTACAAGGACGAGAACGCGGCTGCGATCAAGTGGCTGACCGAGTTCCACAACCCCTACCAGATCGGCATCCGTGACGAGCACGGCACCCTCGGCCTGGACCTGGGTGTGTACGGCGCGCCGGAGACCTTCATCATCGACGCCAAGGGCATCATCCGGCACAAGTTCGTCGGCGTGGTCGACCAGACCGTGTGGCGCGAGCAACTGGCGCCGCTGTACCAGGGCCTGCTCGACGAGGCCGGCCAATGAGGCGCTGGCTGGCAGGCGCGCTGCTGGGCCTGAGCATCGCCGGCGTGGCCCACGCGGCCATCGACACCTATCAGTTCGCCGACGACGCCGAGCGCGAGCGTTACCACGTGCTGACCAAGGAACTGCGCTGCCCCAAGTGCCAGAACCAGGACATCGCCGACTCCAACGCACCGATTGCCGCCGACCTGCGCCGCGAGATCTTCCGCATGCTCGGCGAAGGCAAGGACAACCAGCAGATCATCGACTTCATGGTCGACCGCTATGGCGACTTCGTGCGCTACAAGCCGGCCCTGACGGCGCGTACCTGGCTGCTGTGGTTCGGCCCGGGCATCCTGCTGCTGGGCGGCTTCGGCATGCTGGCGCTGATCGTGCGCAAGCGCCGTACCCAGGCGGCAGGCGGCACCGTCGACCTTTCCCCCGAGGAGCGTGAGCGCCTCGCCAAACTGCTGGACAAAGAACGCACCCATGACTGAATTCTGGCTTCCCGCAGGCCTGCTGTTACTGGTAGCCCTGAGCTTTCTGCTGATCCCGGTGTTGCGCGTGCGTCGTGCGCAACAGGAAGAAGACCGTACCGCGTTGAACGTGGCCCTGTACCAGGAGCGCGTGGCCGAACTGCAGGCCCAGGGCGAGGCCGGCGTGCTCACCACCGAGCAACTGGACCGTGGCCGCGACGAGGCCGCCCGCGAACTGCTGGCCGACACCGACAACGCCGAACCCGACCGCAGTGCGCGCCTGGGCAAGACCTTGCCGCTGCTGGCCGCGGTGCTGGTGCCGGTGATGGGCCTCGGGCTGTACCTGCACTTTGGCGCCAGCGACAAGGTCGAGCTGACCCGCGAGTTCGCCCAGGCGCCGCAGTCGGTGCAGGAGATGACCTCGCGCCTGGAGCGTGCGGTGCAGGCCCAGCCAGACTCGGCCGAAGGCCTGTACCTGCTGGGCCGTGCCTACATGGCCCAGGAACGCGCCGCCGATGCCGCCAAGGCCTTCGAACGCGCTGCCGCCCTGGCCGGGCGTCAGCCTGAGCTGCTTGGGCAATGGGCGCAGGCGCTGTACTTCGGTAACGGCAAGCAGTGGACAGCGCAGATGCAGGCGTTGACCGACGAAGCGCTCAAGGCCGATCCGGCGGAAGTCACCAGCCTGGGGCTGCTGGGTATCGCCGCTTTCGAGGACGGGCGCTACCAGCAGGCCATCGACTACTGGAACCGTCTGATTGCCCAGCTGCCCGAGGGCGATGCCTCGCGTGCCGCGCTGCAGGGCGGCATCGAGCGTGCTGGCGAACGGCTCAAGGCCGCGGGCCAGGCGCCGGCCACCAGCGCACGCCTGACGGTGCGGGTCGAGCTGGCGCCGGCGCTCAAGGACAAGGTGCGTCCCGATGACAGCGTGTTCATCTTTGCCCGCGCCAGTTCCGGGCCGCCGATGCCGCTGGCGGCCAAGCGCGTGACCGTGGCCGACCTGCCGATCGAGGTTCAGCTCAGCGACAGCGATGCGATGATGCCGAACATGAAACTGTCGAGCTTCCCCGAAGTCCAACTGGTTGCGCGCGTCTCCCGTGCCGGCCAGCCGACCAAGGGCGAGTGGATCGGCCGTGGCAGCCCGCTGGCCAGCAGCACCGAGGCGCCGCAGCACCTGACCATCGACAGCCCGGACCCGTAGAGAGACCACTATGAACAGCATCGCACGCCTCACCCTGATCGCCCTGGCCGTGGGCTTGAGTGCGTGTACGGTGCATCGGCCCAGCGAGCCCACCGTGCCGCCGATCGAAACCCTGCCGCCGACCGGGCCGGTGATCAAGCCGGTGCCGGGGCCCAAGCCAGGTACCCCGGCCACGCTGCCGACGCCCAAGCCGATGCCACGCACCTCGGCAAGCTTCGCGCCGCCGCCGGGTGGCGCCAGCCACTGGGACCCTAAACTCGGGGTGTACGTGCTCGAAGGCAAGACCAACACCTTCTACCGCCAACGCACCTACTACCGCTTCAGCAATGGCTGGAGCTGGGCCACCAGCCCTGACGGCCCCTGGCAGGACACCGACAGCAGCGGCGTGCCGGGCGGCCTGGGACGGGCTTTCGCCCAGTAAGCCCAAGCCGGCATAATGCCCCTTTTGCGAATGGCCAGGGGGCAGGGCATGACACACAAGGTACTGGTGCTGGTAGAAACGGTGGATGACTACCTGCCCTTGCTCGAACAGGCCGGCTTCGAGCTGATTCGGGCACAGACCCCGGCCCTGCGTGCCGAGGCCATCGCCCGCCACGGCGGCGCAATCGATGCGGTACTGACCCGCGGGCCGCTGGGCTTGCGAGCCGACGAAATCGCCGCCTTGCCCCATCTGAAAATCATCTGCGTCATCGGCGCCGGCTATGAGGAAGTGGACCTGGCAGCGGCTGCTGCGCGTGGCATCACCGTGACCAATGGCGCCGGTGCCAACGCCACGGCGGTGGCCGACCATGCCCTGGCGCTGCTGTTCGCGATCGTGCGCGATATTCCCCGTGCCGATGCCACCACCCGCCAGGGGCAGTGGAACCGTGTGATCAGCCCGTCGCTGAGCGGCAAGCGCCTCGGGGTACTGGGCCTTGGCGCGACGGGGTTGGCGATTGCCCGGCGTGCGGCGCTGGGCTTCGACATGCAGGTCAGCTACCACAACCGCCGGCCACGCACCGACGTGCCCTACACCTGGTGCGAAAGCCCGCTGGCGCTGGCGGGGGAGGTGGACTTTCTGATCGTTGCCACCCCGGGCGGGGCCGGTACGCGCCACCTGGTCGACGCGGCGGTGCTGGACGCACTGGGGCCTCAGGGTTTTCTGGTGAACATTGCGCGGGCCAGCGTGGTGGACACCGATGCGATGGTGGCGGCGTTGCGCGAAGGGCGTATTGCCGGGGCCGGGCTGGATGTGTTCGATGCCGAGCCTGAAGTGCCGCAGGCACTCAAGGCGCTGGACAACGTGGTGCTGACCCCGCATGTGGCCGGACAGTCGCCGGAAGCGGCGCGCGATACGGTGGCGCTGGTGCTGCGCAACCTGCAGGCGTTCTTTGCCGGGGAACCGGTGTTGACCCCGGTGACGGCGTAATCCGCTGTAGTGGCCGGCCTTGCCGGCGAAAGGGCCGGGGCCGACTGCTGCTAGACTTCAGCCCTACCGCTCACCGCAAGGACCCTGCACCATGTCCCAACCCCAGGAAAAACACGGCAGCTGCCTGTGCGGCGCCATTCACCTCAGCGTCAGCCTCGACAACGCCAGTGTCAGCGCCTGCCATTGCAGCATGTGCCGCAAATGGTCCGGTGGCCCGTTGATGGTGGTGCACAGCACCCAGACCCTCAGGCTCAGCGGCGACACCCCGCGCATCTACGATTCCTCCGAGTGGGCCCAGCGCGGCTTCTGCGGCACCTGCGGCACCCACCTGTTCTATCGCCTCAAGGCCGGCGGCTTCGACGCCGTGCCGGTGGGCGTGCTCGATGGCGAGAGTGACTGGGCGCTGGAACTGCAGATCTACATCGATCAGAAGCCGGGCTACTACTGCTTCGCCAACCAGACCCAGACCCTCACCGGCGCGGAGGTGCAAGCGCAGTTCAGTTGAGCGCAAGCAACCAGTCCCTGAACACCTGGGCCGCCGGCGAGCACACGCGCTGCCTGTCGTGCACCAGGTAGTCGGCCTGGCCGGTGTGCACGACGAACTCCGACACCGGCCGCACCTGCCCGCTGGCGATACGCTCGCGGGCCATGAACTCCCAGCCCAACCCCACCCCCATACCCTGCATCACCGCGTCGAACACCAGGGTGATCTGATTGAATGTCACCGCATCGGCCGGCGCCTTGTAGCGCACCCCCAGGTGCGCGAACCAGTCGGGCCAATCCAGACAGTTCCAGGCCGAGGCATCCAGCTGGATCAGCGGCAGGGCCTGCAGCGCCGCCAGCGAATCGGCTGGCGGCAGGGCCCGCTGGGTGCTGACGATGGGGTAGATGCATTCATCGAACAGCTTGTCGGCCTGCAGTGAACTCCAGCGGCCATGGCCGTACAGCACGCCGAAGTCATAGTTGCCCACCACGCGTTCATCCATCTCGTTGCTGGCATGGATGTTCACTGTCAGCTCGGGGTGCTGTGCGTTGAAGCGCAGCAGCCGCGGGAACAACCAGTACTGTGCCACCGCATGGGTGCAGATCACGCTGACATTGCGGCTGCCGTGCCCGCTCTTGAGGCGCAATACATTGGCCAGCAGGCTGTCGAGCATCGGCTCGACGATGGCATTGAAGCCACTGCCGGCGGCGGTCAGGGTGATGCCGCGTGCGCGGCGTTCGAACAGCGGCGCACCCAGGTGTTCTTCAAGCAGCTTGATCTGTTTGCTCACCGCGCTCTGGGTCAGCGACAGCTCGGCGGCGGCGCGGGTGAAACTGCCGGTGCGTACCACCGCCTCGAAAGCGATCAGGGTATCCAGCGGGGGCAGGTGACGGCTGAAGCGGCTCATTGCGGTGTCTTCGGTTCAGGGAATGGCTGGATGGTAAACCCGGTGCTTTGCGCTTTAAAGGTATTCCCCATGGGAATGCCTGCATGCCGAATGATCTTTTGCCTGGACGCCTGCATTTGGCTAGCCTGCGTGCTCTGAAAAATGAGGAGCAGGCAAGTGAAACGGGGTGTGGCGTATGCCGGCGTGGCCGGTGCGATGTGGGGCATGGTGCTGATGGTGCCGCAACTGCTGCCGGAGTTCAGCCCGGTGCTGCTGGCCTGTGCGCGGTTCGTCCTGCTGGGGGCGGTATCGCTCGCGCTGCTGCTGCCAATGCGCAAGGCGCTGCGTCAGCTCGAACGGGCAGACGTGTGGATGCTGGCGCGCCTGGCGCTGATCGGCAACCTGCTGTACTTCATGTGCCTGGTGGCGGCGATCCAGCGCCTGGGCGTGGCGCCGGCATCGCTGATCGTTGGTGTGCTGCCGCTGACCATCACCCTGTACGGGCGCAATGACAGCGGCGCGGTGGCCCTGTCGCGCCTGGCCGGGCCGCTGGCGCTGATCCTGGCGGGCATGCTGTGCATCAACCTGCAGACCTTCGCGGTGGAGCCGGGGGCGGTGCAGGGCAAGCTCGCCGGGCTGCTCTATGCGCTGGCCGCGCTGGCCTGCTGGACCTGGTACGCGACCTACAACAGCCGCTATCTCAAGCAGTGCCGGCACCTGGACAGCCATCAGTGGTCGGTGCTCACCGGAGTGGTGACCGGCGTGTTCAGCCTGGTGCTGGTGGCGCTGCTGTGGGTGTGGCAGCCGCAGCAGTTGCAGGTGCAGGCCACTGCTGAGCGCTGGCAGCTGTTCTGGGCGTTCAGCCTGGGTTGCGCGCTGTTTGGCTCGTGGCTGGCGGGGGTGTTGTGGAATGCGGCAGCCAAGCGCATGCCGCTGACCCTGAGCGGGCAGTTGATCGTGTTCGAGACCCTGTTTGCCTTGCTGTATGCGTTCATCTGGCGCCAGAGCGGGCCGAACCTGCTGGAGGGCGCGGCGATCGTGCTGGTGGTGGGCGGGGTGTGCTGGTCGATGCGCCAGCACGAGCCGGTGACAGCCGGCGCCACTTCATGATCCGCGTTCGCTCCCCACAGCCTTGCAAAACACGGCCATTGCTGCGAAAACGCATCGGCAGAAAACGTCCCATAGCCGTCAGAGATCACCCATGAGCAACGAACTTCAAATCATCGACCTCCAGTTGGGCGACGGCAAGGCGGCCGTCAAGGGGGCACTGATCACCACCCAGTACACCGGCTGGCTGGACGATGGCAGCGTATTCGATTCCTCCCACCAACGCGGCAAGCCGTTCCAGTGCGTGATCGGCACCGGCCGCGTGATCAAGGGCTGGGACCAGGGCCTGATGGGCATGCAGGTGGGCGGCAAGCGCAAGCTGATCGTGCCGGCGCACCTGGGTTACGACGCGCGCAGCGTAGGCAGCATCCCACCGAATTCGACCCTCACCTTCGAGATCGAGCTGCTCGAGGTCCTCACCCGCGACGATTGAGGGCTGAGTCATTCTCATTACAGTCTTTGGCCCTGATGCCGATAACAGCCTGTCTCTCACCCGAAGCAAGGACATTTTGCGTGCTGCGTACTTTCTGTTTTCTTTTCCTGGCCTGCCTCGGCCTTACCGGTTGCTACTCCTTCACACCGGTGGGCCCGATCGGCGAACCGGTCACCGTGGCCGACAACACTGCACAGCGGGGCGCCCAGATCGCCGACGTGGCCATCACCGCGCCCGACCTCAAGGATGACGTGCGCCTGAACATCAGCCGCCAGCTCACCGCACAGATCAGCCACTACGTCGACCGCGGCGAGTACTTCACCAAACTGGTGGAATTCCCCGCCACCCTGGGCGAGCAGGATGTAGTGCTCAAGTTCACCATCACCTCGCTCAAGGGCAAGCGCACCACGCACCCCGGCTACGTTCCCGGCGCGTTGGTGACGCTGACGTTCTGGATCTGGTTCAACGGCCCGATCTATGTCGACAAGTACGACCTGGCCGGCGAGCTGGTGATCGAAGACCGCGACGGCAAGCGCCTCACCCGCGTCACCGAGCAGGTCAAGCTCGACAACAATGTCGGCCTGTACGACAACGACTATGCCAACGGCAGCCTGGGGGGCGTGCAGTTGCGTCAGCTGATCACCAGGTTGCTCGACACCGCGACGGCTGCCCCGCAATTGGCCACTCACTGAAAGGAATTCAACCATGCGTCATTGCCTAATGGCCCTGTTGCTGGCCCTCAGCACGGCCCTGACCGGCTGCATCAGCTACTCCCAGCACCAGTTGCCGGTGGTCGAAGCCTGGCCGCCGCTGCCTGCCGCCGATGCGGCGCCCGCGCACAAGACCGCCTATGTGCGCTTCAACACACTGTACGAGTTCAACGGCCAGCCGCGCGCCAGCAACGCCAACCTGATGCGTTTCGAAAAGACCCTGGTGCAGAGCTATGAACAGAGCGAGCGCTTCACACGGGTGACCAGCGAGAAGGTCGACTCCGACGTGTACGCCTACGTCACACTCAGGAACAACGAGCAAGGCAACGTGCTGGCGGCGACGCTGACCGGTGCGACGCTGTTCATCATCCCGTCCACCTTCGACAACACCCTGACCCTGGAGACGCTGTACAAGGACCGTGAAGGCAAACTCATCGGCAAGGTCAGCAAGAGCGAAACCATCACCACCTGGATGCAATTGCTGTTGATCTTCGCGGTGCCGTTCAACGATTCGGGCGATGCCATCATCGAGCACCTGAGCCGCAGTTCGGTTGAAGAAGCGATCCGGCGCAAGCTGATCTGAGCGTCATCATCGCGAAACATCCCTGCGCCAGACTGGCGCGGGCTCAAGGCTGAGCCGGCACGGATGAACCAAACGGGTTTGCGACACTCTCAAGCACGCCCGTTTCCACGGATGGAACGACAGACAGGGATCACCCCGCAGCCTCGGCTGCGGGGTGGCACAGGCGGGTCAGCCTCAACCCTATTTGTCGCAAAGAGCCCGTGCCATGAAGTTGCCCTCCTTTTTTCGGCGTTATCGCCCTGCGCTGTTTTCCGTTCCGCTGGTCGTCGGCGCCACCCTGCTGACCTTCGAAGCGCTCGAAAGCCGAGCCCAGCCGGTGGACGGCACCCAGACCCTGGTCTTCCTGCGCCATGCAGAAAAGCCCGGCGAAGGCCTCGGGCAACTGAACTGCCAGGGCCTCAACCGCGCCCTGGACCTGGCCACTCTGCTCCCGGAAAAATTCGGCCCCGCCGACTACGTGTTTGCCGCCAACCCCAGCCGCGAAGTGGAGGAGGGCAGCAACGACAATGCCTACAGCTATATCCGTCCGCTGATGACCATCAGCCCGAGCGCGATCAAGCTCGGCCTGCCGGTGAACATCGACTTCGGCGCCAACGACACCGGCGACCTGGCCGACGAGCTGCTGCAGGACAAGTACCGCAACGCCACGGTCTACACCGCGTGGTCACACGGCTACCTGCCCGAGCTGATCAACACCGTGGCCGGCAAGGCGCTGGGCGAAAAACGCACCATCACCGACGACTGGGACGGCGAGGATTTCGACTCGCTGTATGTGCTGACCCTGACCTGGCACGACGGCAAGGCCAGCCTGCTCAGCCGCAACTACAAGCAGGGGCTGGACAACGGCGACCTCGCCTGCCCGAGCTGAGGGCTAGTTCACCACCTCGAAGCGTGCGCTGGCCTCGCGCCACTCGAACGTCTTGCCCAGGCAATACGGGCTGGAGGGGATGAGCACCTGGGTGGCGCCACCCTGCAGGCGTACCTGGACGGTGTCGATACCCTTGCTGCGACAGCCCGGCACCTTCACCTCCAGCGTCTGCTGCAGCTTGCCGGTGGCCTTGTCCATTACCTGGATGGTTTCGAGGGCGGCATAGTCCATGTCCATCGGCAACTGGAAGTAGAAGCGTTCGGTGGATGCGGCCTGGGGCAGTACCGCGCCCGGCGAGGGTGTCTGCAGGCCGATGTCGGCCACCAGCTTGAGCGTGAAGGGCAGCTGCTTGCCGCTGGCGTAGGCGGTCCAGGTGCCTTGCAGCGGCTGGGCACGGCTGCTGAAATCGGCTTTCTGGAAATGCAGGCGCGCGGTGGGCAGGCCGCCGCTGTCCAGTTCGTCCATGGCGAAGTTGTAGGTATCGGTGTTGCGCGTGGGCTTGAGCCGGATCGGCGTGTGGTAGCGCTCGTAGTAGTAGATACCGGTCACGTAGTCGTTGGTGCGCTCGATCACCAGCGTCACCGGCAACCCGCCGAGTTTGCCCTGGTACACGGAATGGTAGGCCAGGGCATTGGCGCTCAGGCACAGCAGCAGGCAGGCGAACAGGGTACGAAACGGCATCAGAAAGGCTCCACGCTGTGGCGCTGCCACACCAGTTGCTTGGGGTCGACGAAGTGGTAGTACTGCCAGTCGCTGGTCCCGGTGTCGTAGTTGCTGCCCTGGCGCTGGGCTACCCAGCCGGGGGCGGGGAACTTGAGCGCGCCCTTGTCGCCCAGCGCTTCGAGTTCGGTGTGGCGTTGGTAGGTATTGCTGGTGGGCTGGTACAGGTAGAACTGGTCCGGCTCCTGGTTGGCGCCGCCGGTGGCGCGCTGGCCGATGGGCGAGGCCCTGAAGTCGATGATGCCGTCACCGTTGTAGTCGGCGAAGGTCAGGGTCCGGGTGCCGTTGAACGCCAGCGCCAGGTTGTCCAGCACCTGCAGTGTGCTGCCGCTGGCGAGGTCGATGATGGTGATGCGATCGACCTTGCCGGTGTATTCGCCCTCGGCCTTGCTGGCGTGCACATAGAAGCTCTTGCTGCGGTTCTGCGGCTGTTGCAGCAGCGCGCCTTGCCAGCTGGAGCGCTGCTCGTCGCTGAAGCGAGTCTGGCGCGTGAGGCTGAAGGGCACACGTTCCCGGGTGCGCAGGTCGATCCATTCGCCACTGAAGTCGCGATCGTGCGTGAACACGAAGGGGCGCACCCGCAATGCTGCGGCGGGCATGCGCGGGTTGTCCATGATGTTGATCAGCAGTGGCACGTCCTTGCTGTAGGGCGTCACTTCCAGTGGCTGGCTGGTGTGGTGCTCGGTGTCCAGCAGGTAGCCTTGCACGTACTCGTACTGCGAGGTGTATTGCAGGGCGACCTCGACCTTGCGCTCGCCGAGGGTGCCCTGGTACAGGTTGATCGGGTCGGTGGCGTGGGCGCTGGTGAAGGCCAGCGCCAGGCCCAGCATGCAGAGGGGCCTTGGGAAAGCGAACATGGTGATGATGCGTCCTTGCGGGAGAGGGGCGCAAGGCTAGCATATGTGTGGAACGTGCCGTTGCTCTGCGAATCCCGCGCCGCCCGCCAGTATGGCGCTTATGCCATCGGCGGCAGCCGTCGCTTCACCGGGCTTTTCTTGACGATGGCGGTGTTGGTTTCGGCGTGGCTGTTGAGCTTGTCGAGCAAGGTGTCGAGCTGCTCCATCGAGCGTACATGCAGGCGCGCGATGAAGCAGTCGTCACCCGTGACCTTGTCGCACTCGGTGAACTCGGGGATGGCGATGATCTGGCGCTCCACCTCCTGCAACTGCCCCGGCAACGGACGAATGCGCACGATGGCCTGCAACTGGTACCCGAAGCTGCGCGGGTCGATGTCGACCGTGTAGCCCTTGAGCACGCCGCGTTCTTCCAGGCGACGCAGGCGCTCGCTGACGCTGGGCGCCGACAGCCCGCTCAGGTGCGCCAGCGCCTTGAGCGAACGCCGCGAGTCTTCCATCAGCGCCTTGATCAACAGCTGGTCGATATCGTCAGTCATGCAATCCTCGTCAGGCAGATCAATGAAATTGCCTTGATAAAAAAGGCAAGGCTTGAGTCTAGCCTTGTTTTTGCTATGGAGTGCCCTGGCTTCTTGCTCGCATAATCTGTCCATCGTCTGGGAGGTGAGAGATGGACAATTCAATACGCCGTGGGTCGTTGGAAATGGTCGCCGCGATGCTGATATCCGGCACCATCGGCTGGTTCGTGCTGGTGTCGGGGCAACCGGTGCTGGACGTGGTGTTCTGGCGCTGCGTGTTCGGCGCCGGCACGCTGTTGCTGGTGTGCGCCGTGCTGGGCTTTCTGCGGCCGGGCATCCTCACACGTGCCAGCTTTGCCCTGGCGGTACTCAGCGGGGTGGCCATCGTGGGCAACTGGGTGCTGCTGTTCGGCTCCTATTCACGGGCCTCGATTGCCATCGGTACGGCGGTGTACAACGTGCAGCCGTTCATGCTGGTGGGGCTGGCGGCGGTGTTTCTGGGTGAAAAGCTCAGTGTGCCCAAGCTGTTCTGGCTGGGGGTGTCGTTTGCCGGGATGCTGGCCATTGTGAGTGCCCACGGCAGCGGGCAGGGCAGTGGCGAGGATTACCTGCTGGGCATCGCGCTGGCGCTGGGCGCGGCGTTTCTGTACGCGGT
Source organism: Pseudomonas palmensis (assembly GCF_049942755.1). NCBI lineage: Bacteria > Pseudomonadati > Pseudomonadota > Gammaproteobacteria > Pseudomonadales > Pseudomonadaceae > Pseudomonas > Pseudomonas palmensis. The sequence goes on along the minus strand of NZ_CP187958.1, from coordinate 424,873 downwards.
GGCCGCGCTGATCATCAAGCGCCTGAGTGGCACGCCGCCGCACCTGATCGCGCTGATCCAGGTGAGCACCGGTATCCTGTTGCTGGCGCCCTTTGCCAATACCGGCGGCCTGCCGGGCACTGCGGGGGCGCTGGCCAGCCTGGTGACGCTGGGTATCGTGCACACCGGCCTGATGTACGTGCTGCTGTATGGCGCCATCCAGAAACTGCCGACCGCGTTGACCGGGGCGCTGTCGTTCATCTACCCGATTGCGGCGATCTTCGTCGACTGGTTTGCCTTTGGCCATCGCTTGAGCGCGCTGCAATGGCTGGGGGTGGCGGCGATTCTGCTGGCGGCTGCCGGCATGCAGCAGGGCTGGTGGTGGAGGGCGAGCGGCAAGTTGCACGCCACAAGCGACAAGTAAACAGGCGCCCGGCGCAAACTTGTCGCTTGCTGCGTGAAGCTTGCCGCTAAAATAGCCCTTTTTGTCCCAGTGAATCCTGCCATGCCGATTGCCACCCTTCACGCCCACCTGCTCGGTGCCCTGAACCCTGCGCCTGCCGAAACCCGGCGCCTGTTCCATGGGCGCGGGCGCTGCTGGCCGGGGCTCGAACAGATCACCGTGGACTGGCTGCAGGGCGTGCTGCTGGTCTCGCTGTTTCGCGAACCGCCCGAAGGGCAGCTGGCCACGCTGGAGCAGATGCTGCGCACCCTGGCCGCCAGCCCTGGCTGGCCCGGGCAGGCGATTCTGATTCAGCACCGCTACCTGCCCGATAGCCCCGGCCAGTGGTTGCTGGGCGAGCCGAGCGAGCACCGCGTGATCGACGAGGATGGCCTGCGCTATCAGCTGGACCTGGGCCTGAAGCAGAACACCGGGCTGTTCCTGGACATGCGCTATGGCCGGCGCTGGGTACGGGAGCAGGCGGCGGGCAAGCGGGTGCTCAACCTGTTCGCCTACACCTGCGGGTTTTCGGTGGCAGCGATTGCCGGGGGGGCCGAGCAGGTGATCAACCTCGATATGGCGCGCTCGGCCCTGAGCCGCGGGCGCGACAACCATCGGCTCAACGGGCATGACCTGGGGCGGGTGGGGTTTCTGGGGCATGAGCTGTTCAAGTCATGGGGCAAGGTGCGCAAGAGCGGGCCGTATGACCTGATCATCATCGACCCGCCGACGTTCCAGAAGGGCAGCTTTGTGCTGACCCAGGACTACAGCAAGATCCTGCGCCGCCTGCCGGAGCTGTTGAGTGAAGGCGGCACGGTGCTGGCGTGCGTGAACGACCCGGCCATCGGGCCTGACTTTCTGATCGAGGGGATGGCAGCCGAGGCGCCGGGGCTGGTGTTCGTGGAGCGTCTGGCCAATCCACCGGAGTTTGCGGACAGTGATCCGGCGGGCGGGCTGAAGGCGCTGGTGTTTCGCCAGGGGTGAATCTGTTTTGCCAGTGCTGGCCTATCGCGGGTCAAGCCCGCTCCCACAAGGATTGGCACTAACCCTGTGGGAGCGGGCTTGACCCGCGATGCGATCCGAAGGCTAGCGGCGCAAACGCCGCCACCCCATCACCACACCACTTACGCTCAGCACCAGCCCACCCAGGCTGAGCACGATCATCCACCCATCCCACAACGGCCGCCGCGTCAGCAGCGGTAGCCAGTCCCAGCTGTGCAGCAACGCGAACAGCCAGCGTGACACGCGCCGTGGCTGGTCCAGCTGCCCCAGTACTTCACCGGTGTACAGGTCCAGATGCAGCCAGGTCTGCGCCGGGTCGTCGAAGCGCACCCGCAGCACCGGCAGACGCTTTTCAAGATGCCCGAGCATGCTCTGCTCGGCCCGTGCGTAGTAGTAGAAGTCGTAGGCCTCCAACTGCTGCACCTGCATCGCCGGCCCGATCGCCCGCGCCGCCTGCTCCAGCACCGCCCGTGGCAGACGCTGCAGCACCTGGCCGTCGTGCATCGACAGTACCCGCGTGCGTCCCGCGCCGTCCTGGCCCACCACATACCCCGCGCCCCCGATCAGCCGCCACTCCAGCTCGCGGGCGGTGAAGCCCTGGTCGGCAAAGCGCGCCAGTGCCTGGGGCACCGACAGCGGGAACGCCGCCGCATTCAGCGGCCCGCCCTGATACGCCGAGGTATCCAGCGGCTGCGCACTGCTGAACAGCCGCCACGGGTTCATCGACATCAGCCCACTGAAAATCCAGGTGATGGCCAGGGCACCGAACAGCAACCCGCCCACATGGTGCCAGCGTGCCCAGCCCTTGTACGGCGAACGCGAACCGCTGCGGTAGGGCCGGCTGAAACGCCAGCGCATCACCCCCACCACCGCGCCCAGCAGCGCCATCACGCTGGCCGCCAGCGACAGGTAGATCACCAGGTTGCTCCACAGCCCGTCCACGCCGATGCCGCGCAATGGATACAGCCAGTGCAGCCAGGCGCCGATCAGGTTCCAGCCGCGCTCGCTGGCGCTGGCATCGCGCACCACTTCGCCGGTCTGGCCGCTGATGTACAGCAAGGTGCCGTCCGTATCGCTCAACTGCACGCGATGCAGCGGCCGGTGCGCATCCAGTGCGCGCGAATGGCTCCACAGGTCTTCCTGCACCGCGTCGCGATAGGTCAGCGGCGCATGCGGGTCGTATTGCCCGGCACTGGCCAGCGCCCGTTCGCGGGTGGTGGGGGCGATGCGCTGGCCGCTAGTTGCGTCCACCGCCAGGGCCTTGCCGCTGGCATAGTCGAACAGGTAAAGCGCCTGCCCCGCCACGCTGCTCAGGCGTATGCGTGCAGGTTGCGGATCGGCCACCGCCAGCGCCTCGCCCAGCGAGACGCAACAGCCCTGCGCCGACAGCGCCGGCAGGTGCGCCAGGTGCTCGCGCGGGGTCAGCTTGGGGTAGCCCACGTACAGCATCACCATGCCCGAGACGAACCACAGCGCCATGAACACGCAGGTCACGATCCCCAGCCAGCGATGCCACAGATACAGATAACGCTTCATTGCAACGCTCCATCAGGGCCGGGGCGCGAACGCCCCGGCCCGGCCCAGTCAGAAGCGGGTCTGCACCGCCAGTTCGAAGGTGCGCGGTGCACCCAGGTAGAGCATGCTCGACGAAGTCCAGCGTGCGTACACCTCGTCGGTCAGGTTGCGCACCCGCGCGGTGATGCGCGTGTCGGCATCCACCTTGTAGCCGACGAAGGCCCCGAACAGGGTGTACGACGGCGCGTAGCGGGTGTTGGCCGCATCGGCGTACACCGACGACACATAGCGGCTGTCGCCGCCCACCTGCCACTGCGGGTCCAGGTCGTAGGTCAGCCACAGGTTGGCCACCCGGTCCGGGGTGTTGGTGGGGGTGTTGCCCTTGCGCGAGAACGACTGGCCGCCGACGTTTTCGTTGAACGCGTCGTACTGTGCATCGACATAGGCGAAGTTGCCTTCGGCCAGCAGTTGCGGGGTGACGCGCAGCGCCGCCGCCACCTCGATACCGCGTGACGACTGCTTGCCCACCGGCTGGGTGAAGCCGGGGTTGGCCGGGTCGGCGGTGGCCAGGTTGTCGCGCTCGATGCGGTAGGCGGCCACGGTGGCCGAACCGCGTCCGTCCAGAAAGTCGAACTTGCTGCCCACCTCCAGCTGCTTGCCGGTGCTCAGGTCGAAGTCGCGCACCTGGCCGAAGCTGGCGGTGGTGAGCATGCCGGCGGGCGGGTCGGCGGCGGTGCTGTACTGCACATACACGTTGGCCGACGGGGTCAGCTCGAACACCAGGCCCACACGCCCGGTGGTGGGCTGGTAGCGGCGTTTGAACTGCGCCGGGTTGGCCTCGTTGACGGCGCGGTAGTTGCGTACCTGCAGGTCGATGCTGTCGTGGCGCAGGCCCGTCAGCAGGGTCAGGCGATCGGTCAGGGTCAGGCGGTTCTCCAAAAAGCCGGCCCAGGTGTCGACCGTGTTCTGACGGTTCTTCTCGTAGCCGGGGAACATGCCCGGCAGGTCGTAGAAGTGTCCCGGGTCGAAGTGGTCGGGGTCGACGCTGCCGGCAGCGGTGCCCGAGCGCGGATAGGTCATCTGCACGTTGTGGCTGTAGTCCAGGCCCGTCGACCACTGGCTGCGCAGGCCGAACAGCTGGCCGTCATGCAGCAGTTCCACGCGGTTGCCGTTGAGCTCCTGGTCGTGCCGTTGCAGCAGGCTGCCGGCGCGTTGCACGCGGCTGTTGTCGGCGTTGTAGGTGTAGGTCTCGAGATTGCGGAAGTTGCGCCCGGCGTTGTAGTGGTAAAGCGTATTGCGCAGCGAGGTGGCGTCGTCGAAACGGTACTCGGTGATCGAGCGCAGCCAGCGCACGCGCTGCTCGTAGCGCCCGTCCTCGACGTTGTAGTTCTCGAAGCGCCGGCTCTTGTCGACCTTCATCTGGCCGCCCAGCGGGTTGAGCACCGGGCTGCCCCAGTAGGGGCTGTCGACGCTCTCGTTCTGGTATTCGAGTGCCAGGGTGTGGGACAGCTGGTCGTTGATGTCGGTCAGCAGCGAGAACGCCACGCTCCAGGCATCGCGCTCCTCGCGGTCGACGTAGCCATTGCTGCGGGTATGGCTGAAATCCAGGCGCGCATGGTTGGTGTCGTTGAGTGCGTGGTTGAAGCCGAACGAGGTTTCGCTGCTGTCGTAGCTGCCATAGCTGACGCGGCCTTCATTGAAGTCTTCGTCGCGGTTGGCCAGCTTGGTGATGTAGTTGATCGAGCCGCCTACGGCGCCGGCGCCGAACAGGAAGCTGGACGGGCCGCCGACCGCTTCGACGCGGTCATAGATCCAGCTGTCGACCGGGCGTGCGGCGATCGAGTCGTACTGCACGCTGATGCCATTGAACAGCTGGGTGATCTGCGCCCCGGAAAAGCCCCGGTACGATACCGAGCCGGCCGAGCCGGGCGGGGAGGCGGCGTTCAGGCCGGGTACGCCGGCGAGCATGTCCTGGGTGGTCCTGGCGCCGCGCTGTTCGATCTGCTGGCGGTTGACGATGCTGATCGAGGCCGGGGTTTCGCGGGGCGTGAGGCCCAGGCGCGAACCGGTTTGCGAGGGGGTGTCGAGCAACACGCCGTCCACCGGGATCGGCCGGTCGCTGACCAGTACATCGGGCAGCACGAGTGCCTCGTCGGCAACGGCGTTGAGCGACAGGGCGCAGAGCAGGGCAGTGCAGCCCTGCAAACGTGGGAAAGGGGTCATTGAGCGAACTCTGCAGGTGAGCCAACGGCACCCCCGCGCAGTGGCGCAGGCGTGTGCCGGTACGGGCAGCGGCAAGGCTGCCGGGTTGGATCAGGCCAGCAGGGGGGAGGCGCGCGGGTTGGCCGAGGGCCAGCAGTAGCGAGGTGGCGCCTTGCTGCGCAGTTCGCGGTGGTAGCGGCGCGTGCGGGTGAACGCCAGCAGCCAGCCGATCACCAGGCTCAGGGCCAGGCACACCACGGCCGCGGCACACACCGGGCAGGTTTGCAGGCTGTCCCAGCCGGCGATGGAGGCGTCGCTGTAATCGGTCTTGAGGGTCGGGCCCGGGGTGCCCATGGCCGAGCAGAAGGCTCCGCCGATGCCGTTGAGCTGCAGGCCCATCATCTGCCCGTGGCCGATACCGCAGGCGAACAGATTGAACAGGACGCTGAAGTACAGCGTCCAGGCAATCAGCGAGCGGTCGGCACGGGTAAATTTCATGGCGGCGACTTTAGCACCACCTTCCCATGCCGGGAAGGTTGAACGCCGCAGTGTCTACACCGTTTCGTCGCGTACGTGGGCCGGCTGCGGGTAATACTGCGCGAAGCTCACGTCGTCGGTCTGGTCCACGCGCTTTTTCAGGCGCTCGTTGAACGCCCGATTCACCGCGTACTGCCCGCCCGAGGTGGTGCGGAACTGGGCGGTGAGGGTGATGCCGTTGAGGTTCATGGCGTCCACCCCGAACACCTGCAGCGGCCCTTGCAGGCTGTGGCGCAGCACCGGGTCCTCGCTGATCGACTGGCCCACCTCGCGGATCAGGTGCAGGGCGCTGTCGACATCGGTCTGGTAGCTGAACTGCACCGAGAAGAACGCATAGGCGAACTGGCGCGACTGGTTGGTGACGGCCTTGATCTGGCCGAACGGTACCGAGTGCACGAAGCCCTTGCCGTCGCGCAGGCGCAGGGTACGGATGGTCAGGCTCTCGACGGTGCCGGCGTGGCCGGAGTCGAGTACCACCCAGTCGCCGATGGCGATGGTGTCCTCGATCAGGATGAACAGGCCGGTGATCACGTCCTGTACCAGCTGCTGCGAACCGAAACCGATGGCCAGGCCGACCACCCCGGCACCGGCCAGCAGCGGCGCCACGTTGATGCCCAGGTTGGCCATGGTGGTGATGGTGCAGATCACCACCAGCACGATCTTCACCGCGTTGCGCAGCATCGGCAGGATGGTGCGCACCCGTGTGCTGGGCTGGCGCGAAGCGCGCCGGCCGGCGCTGGGCTTGAGGGCTTCCTGGATGGCGGTGTCGATCACCACCCACAGCAGCCAGGTGACCAGCAAGATCAACCCGATGCTGCTCAGCGAATCGCTGATTGCCCGGCCCAGGCTGTTGCGCACGGCGAATTCGAGCACCGAAAAGCCCCAGATGCGCCCCAACAGCTCGATGAAGGCGATGGCCATGCCGATGCGCAGCAGCGCGTGGGCGAGGTTGCGCACCAGTTCCTTGTAGGGGCGAAGGCGCTGGCCGGGGTCGACCTCGCGGGACTTGAACAGGTGCTGCAGCACCGTGCTCAGGAACACCGTGCCCACCAGCAGCACCGTGGTCAGCAGGGCCTTTTGCAGGGCCTTCTGGCTTTCTTCGCCGGCGCCGATCAGGTTGATCGCCGATACCAGGATCATCATCAGGATCGGCAGGTACCACAGCCACGAGAAGATCCGCAGGGTTTCCTGCAGGGCGCGGTGCTGCAGGCGGTCGTGCAGGTCGCGGTTGCGGATCAGGTGGGCCACCGGGCGGCGCAGGCGGATTACCAGCGCGGCGAAGGCGAAGGTGGCCAGCAGGCCGGTGATCACCGCGATGCTGCTGGTGAGGTTGCCACCGATCTGGCGGGTGATCTGCGGGCTGGTCAGGGCGTCGGCCCAGGCGGCGAGAAAGCCGATCATGAACAACGGGCGTGGCGCGATCTTGCGGATGATGCGCACGGCGGTGCGCTTGTGGCCGGTGTCGAACACGGTGATCAGGCACAGGATGATCGACGTCGAGAACAGGCCGCTGCTGGTGGCGTAGGCCAGGCTCAGGCCCAGCGCGCGGCCGATCGAGGGGTCGAGCAGGCGCGTGCTGGCGTAGAGGGTGGCGGGCAGGCTGGCCAGGGCCGGCAGGGTGTAGGGCAGCAGGTAGCCGAGCAGTTTCTGCAACCGCGGACGTTCGCGTAGCGGGCGCCTGCGATTGATGTGGTGGGACAGCACGCGGCCCAGGCTGGTGAGCACGCCGAACACCACCAGCCAGGTGAGGCTGAGCAGGGCAAAGTCCACCAGCAGGTCGAAGGAGTCTTCGGCGTGGCGGTCGACCAGCTGGTTGGCCTCCTTGCTGGCGCGATTGGCGCGCAGGCGCCAGGCGTCGACCAGGTGACCGTCGACGTCGATTTCCTGGGTGACGCTGTCGAGGCTGTTGGCCAGGGCGCCGAGCAGGCCGCCCTGAACCACGGGTTCCGGGGCTTTTTCGGCGGTTTCGGCGCTGTCGGTGCCGGGGATGAGGCTGGCGGCGAGCAGTTGCGTGCTGAGCAGGCAACCGAGCAACAGGGTGAGCAATCGGGTCACTGGGCACTCCTTGAGCCGTGAATGACGGAAAGGGTAGTCCAAGGAACTGATCGGTATTTGCCGGGCAAGTTCGAAACCGAGGTGAATTCATCGCGGGTCAAGCCCGCTCCCACAGGTGCGACATCGCCCTTGAAATCGGCACATCACCTTGTGGCAGCGGGCTTGAACCGCGACAGGCCCGAACGCCGGCCACAAAAAATCCGGGGCCCGTCACAGGCCCCGGATTCGTCACCCGGCCTTACTGCCCGGTGTAGATCTGGTCGAAGATCCCGCCGTCGTTGAAGTGGGTCTTCTGCACGGTGCGCCAGTCACCGAAGGTCTTTTCCACCGACAGGAAGTCGACTTTGGGGAAGCGGTCGGTGTACTTGGCCAGCACGGTCGCGTCGCGTGGGCGCAGGTAGTTGTTGGCGGCAATTTCCTGGGCTTCAGGCGACCACAGGTACTTCAGGTACTCCTCGGCGGTGGCACGGCTTTTCTTCTTGTCCACCACCTTGTCGACCACGCTCACCGGCGGCTCGGCTTCGGCCGACACGCTCGGGTAGATCACCTCGAACTGGTCGCGACCGAATTCGCGCGCGATCATCTCGGCTTCGTTCTCGAAGGTCACCAGCACGTCGCCGATCTGGTTGGTCATGAAGGTGGTGGTCGCGGCACGGCCACCGGTATCGAGCACCGGTGCCTGCTTGAACAGCTTGCCGACGAAGTCCTTGGCCTTGTTCTCGTCACCGCCGTTCTTGAGCACATAGCCCCATGCCGACAGGTAGGTGTAGCGGCCGTTGCCCGAGGTCTTGGGGTTGGGCACGATCACCTGTACGCCGTCCTTGAGCAGGTCGGGCCAGTCCTTCAGGGCCTTGGGGTTGCCCTTGCGCACGATGAACACGGTGGCGGAGGTGAAGGGCGCGCTGTTGTTGGGCAGGCGGGTGACCCAGTTGTCCGGCACCAGTTTGCCGTTGTCGGCCAGGGCATTGATGTCGGTGGCCATGTTCATGGTGATGACGTCGGCCGGTAGGCCGTCGATCACCGAGCGCGCCTGCTTGCTCGAACCGCCGAAGGACATCTGCACGTTGATCTTCTCTTTGTGCTCGGCTTCCCAGTGCTTCTGGAACGCGGCGTTGTAGTCCTTGTAGAAGTCGCGCATCACGTCGTAGGAGACGTTGAGCAGGGTGGTCGGGGCGGCCTGGGCGAGGTTGCCCAGGGCCAGGCCTGCGGCCAGAAGCGAGGCACCAAAGAGTTTTTTCACTGCGCATTCCTTGTTCGAGTTGGGAGAAAGGCATTATGCCAGCGACTATAGCGGCTCGGCCTTAGTCGCTTAAAGATTAAAAAGTGCTGTGGTTATTCCATTTTCTTGAACAGCGCATTGCCGCAGCGTGAACAGAACGCGGCGCTCTGCTCGTGGCTGCCCTTGTGGCAGGTGGGGCAGGCGTGCTGCAGCTGTTCGCCGCGCATGGCGTTGGCCAGCTCGGCAGTAAAGATGCCGGTGGGCACGGCGATGATCGAATAGCCGGTGATCATCACCAGCGAGGAAATCACCTGGCCCAGCGGGGTCTTGGGCACGATGTCGCCAAAGCCCACGGTGGTCAGGGTCACGATGGCCCAGTAGATGCCCTTGGGGATGCTGGTGAAGCCGTGTTCCGGGCCTTCGACCACGTACATCAGGGTGCCGAACACCGTGACCAGGGTCGACACGCTGACCAGGAACACGATGATCTTCTGCTTGCTGCCGCGCAGCGCCGACATCAGGTAATTGGCCTGCTTGAGGTACGGGCCGAGCTTGAGCACGCGGAAGATGCGCAGCATGCGGATCACGCGGATGATCAGCAGGTACTGCGCGTCACTGTAGTAGATGGCGATGATCCCCGGCACGATCGCCAGCAGGTCCACCAGCCCGTAGAAGCTGAAGGCGTAGCGCAGCGGCTTGGGCGAGCAGTACAGGCGGGTGAGGTATTCGGCCAGGAAGATGGCGGTAAAGCCCCACTCGATCCAGGCCAGCAGCCCGGCGTAGCCCTGGTGGACCTCGTCGATGCTGTCGAGGATGACGGTGATCAGGCTGGCCAGGATGATCAGCAGCAGAATGCTGTCGAAGCGCCGGCCGGCCACGGTGTCGGCTTGAAAGACGATGACGTAGAGCCGCTCGCGCCAGCTCGAAGGGGTGCTCATGGGCGCTTTCCATTACAAGATGGAGCAGAGCCTAGGGGCTGGCCCGCAGCTGTGCAAGCGGGCGACGTCGGGCAGCGGTACCCAGTTGCAGCAGCCAGCAGGCGAGGATGAACGGCGCGGTCAGGCCCGGCACCGGCAACAGGCCCAGCAGCGGTTGCAGCACGATGGCCAGAACGATGGCCAGCAACGGCCGCCAGGGTTGTGCGCGGGTCTGGCTGAAGGCCAGCGCGGCCAGCGCCGCATTGAAGCCGTACAGGCCGTAGTAGCCGGCACCGGCCTCGCCACCGAGCAGCGCCACGCTGCCGCCCAGGGCGGCGCCCAGTAGCGCCCAGGCGGCGGCGTAGCGGTTGGCGATCAGCAGGCCCAGGGCAATCAGCAGGCCAGCCAGCGGCTGGTCGAGCAGGAAGATCTGGCCCAGGCCGCGGCCCAGGGCGAACAGCGGGTTGGCCGCGACCGGGCCGTAGCCGGCGCTGGAAGGCTCGGCCAGCGCCAGTACCGCCCAGCCGATCAGCACGAAGGGCGCGGTGTAGGCGGGCAGCAGGCGAGAGCTTTTGCGCTTGAGCCACTGGTGCACCAGCATGCTGCTCAGGCCCGCGGCGGCGATGATCAGCGGGGGCAGCAGGGCCGACCAGGGCAGTGCGTGGCTGAGCAGCAGGCCCAGCAGCACGCCGTTGTAGCTGTACAGGCCGGCCTGGCGGTCGGCGCGGTTGTAGCCGCGGCGCTGCGCGGTGAGCAGCCCGGCAAGGGCGCCCAGCAGCGCACCGCCGATGAGTTCGGGGGCGGTGATCAGGATGGCCAGCAGGCACAGCAGGCCGCACAGCGGGTTGCGCTGCAGCAGCACCTGACTGAAACCGTTGAGCAAGGCGGTGGCCCAGTCGGGGCACGGGTTGACGAAGTTCTTGGTGTACATGGCAGTGGGTCAGGGTGGGTGGAGTGGGGCGCCTCTTCGGGCTTTGTTGTCCCACGGTGTGGTGTGTCAATGCGCCCATCGCGGGTCAAGCCCGCTCCCACAAGGGCCGATGTGATCCTTGTGGGAGCGGGCTTGACCCGCGATGGGCGGCGCAGCCGCCCCAATCAAATCAGAGCAGGGTTTCGATCCGCAGCGTATTGGTCGACCCCGGCTTGCCAAAAGGCACACCGGCAGTGATCAACAGGATGTCGCCACGGCTGGCCATGCCCTGGGCCTGGGCAATCTCCAGTGCCGTGGACACCACTTCGTCCACCTGGCGCAACCGATCGTTGACCACCGAATGCACGCCCCAGGCCACACTCAGGCGCCGTGCGGTGTTGAGGTTGGGGGTCAGGTTGAGGATCGGTGCACGCGGCCGTTCACGCGCTGCGCGCAGGGTCGAGTTGCCCGACTCGCTGTAGTTCACCAGCACCGCCACCGGCAGTATGCCGCTGATGCGACGGATCGCGCAGCTGATCGCATCCGACACCGTGGCCTCGGCCTGTGGCCGGCCCACGTCCAGCTGGGCCTGGTAGTCCGGGCCGCTTTCGACCTGGCGGATGATCTTGCTCATCATCTGCACCGCTTCGAGCGGGTAGTCGCCCGAGGCGGTCTCGGCCGACAGCATCACCGCATCGGCGCCCTCGGCCACGGCGTTGGCCACGTCGGTGACCTCGGCGCGGGTCGGGGCCGGGCTGAAGCGCATCGACTCGAGCATCTGCGTGGCCACCACCACCGGGCGGCCCAGCTGGCGGCAGGTGGTGATGATGCGCTGCTGGATCTGCGGCACGCTTTCGGCCGGCACTTCCACGCCCAGGTCGCCACGGGCGACCATGATCGCGTCGCTCAACTGGGCAATCTCGCGCAGTTGCGTGACCGCCGAGGGCTTCTCGATCTTGGCCATCAGGTAGGCCCGGTCGCCGATCAGCTGGCGCGCCTCGATGATGTCTTCAGGGCGCTGCACGAACGACAGGGCCACCCAGTCCACGCCCAGCTCCAGGCCGAAGGTCAGGTCGCGACGGTCCTTTTCGGTCAGCGGGCTGAGCTCGAGCAGCGCCTGGGGCACGTTCACGCCCTTGCGGTCGGACAGTTCGCCGCCGTTGAGCACCTCGGTGTCGATGGCGTCGGCGTGCTTGGCGGTCACGCGCAGGCGCAGTTTGCCGTCATCGAGCAGCAGGTCCATGCCCGGCTCCAGCGCGGCGATGATCTCCGGGTGGGGCAGGTTGACCCGCTGTGCATCGCCCGGTGTGGCATCCAGGTCCAGGCGCAGGGCCTGGCCGCGTTGCAGCTGCACCTTGCCTTCGGCAAAACGCCCGACGCGCAGCTTGGGGCCCTGCAGGTCCATGAGGATGCCCAGCGGGTAGTTGAGCTGGCGCTCCACTTCGCGGATCCATTCGAAACGCATGGCGTGGTCGGCGTGCTCGCCGTGGCTGAAGTTCAGGCGAAAGATGTTCACCCCGGCTTCGACCAGCTGACGGATGTCGTCGATGCCTTTGGTCGCGGGGCCGAGGGTGGCGAGGATTTTGACTTTCTTGTCAGGCGTCATGTTGTGCGGTCTCGAGAATCAGGATGGCGCGAAAATCGTTGACGTTGGTGCGCGTGGGCTCGGTAACGATCAAGGCGTCGAGCGCGGCGAAATAACCGTAGCCATTGTTGTTGTCCAGCTCGTCTGCCGCCGACAGGCCCAGGGCCTGGGCACGCGCATAGCTGTCGGGGGTCATGAAGGCCCCGGCGTTGTCTTCGGAGCCGTCGATGCCGTCGGTGTCACCGGCCAGTGCGTACACGCCGGGCAACCCCTTGAGGCTTTCGGTGAGGCTGAGCAGGAACTCGGCGTTGCGCCCGCCGCGGCCATTGCCGCGCACGGTGACGGTGGTTTCGCCGCCCGACAGGATCACGCAGGGCGCCGCCAGTGGCTGGCCGTGCTGCACGATCTGGCGCGCGATGCCGGCATGCACCTTGGCCACTTCACGCGACTCACCTTCCAGGTCACCCAGGATCAGCGGGCTGAAGCCGGCCTGGCGCGCCTTTACCGCAGCGGCCTCCAGCGACTGCTGGGGGCGGGCGATCAGCTGGAAGTGGCTGCGGGCCAGGGCCGGGTCATCGGCCTTGACGGTTTCGGAGGCCGGGTTGTTCAGCCACGCGGTGACGGCGGCCGGGGCCTGGATGTTGTAGCGCTTGAGGATCGCCAGCGCTTCGGCCGAGGTGCTCGGGTCGGCCACGGTGGGGCCGGAGGCGATCACGGTGGCGAGGTCGCCGGGTACGTCGGAAATCGCGTAGGTGTACACCGTGGCCGGCCAGCAGGCCTTGGCCAGGCGGCCGCCCTTGATCGCCGAGAGGTGCTTGCGCACGCAGTTCATCTCGCCGATGGTAGCGCCGGATTTGAGCAGGGCCTTGTTGACCTGCTGCTTGTCGGCCAGGGTCAGGCCTTCGGCGGGCAGGGCCAGCAGAGCGGAACCTCCGCCGGAGAGCAGGAAGATCACCCTGTCGTCGGCGCTGAGGTTGCTGACCATCGCCAGCACACGCTTGGCCACGGCCAGGCCGGCGGCGTCCGGTACCGGGTGGGCGGCTTCGACCACTTCGATCTTGCTGCAGCTGGCGCCGTGGCCGTAGCGGGTCACGACCAGGCCCGAGACTTCGCCCTGCCAGCTGCGCTCGACCACTTCGGCCATGGCGGCGGCGGCCTTGCCGGCGCCGATGACGATGACGCGGCCGCTGCGGTCGCTGGGCAGGTGGGCTTCGAGCACCTGGCGTGGATGCGCGGCATCGATGGCCGTGGCGAACAGCTCGCGCAGAAAGTGTTGCGGATCGACCGACATGGCAGGCTCCCAAATCTTATTGTTTTGCAGAATCGAAAACGCCCCTGGGCCTGCCTCCGTGCAGACGGGCCCAAGGGCGGGTGGTGCTCTTTAGCGCGGCAAGCTTCAGGCTACAAGCTGCAAGAGACAGCGGACCGATGCGCGGTCTGCCGGTCTTGCCGCGTGAAACCTGCCGCTTGACGCTTACTTGTCGCCGCGGATCGAGAAGTTGGCCATGTGCTCAAGGCCCTTGACCAGCGCCGAGTGGTCCCAGTTGGCGCCACCGATGGCCGCGCAGGTGCTGAACACCTGTTGGGCATTGGCGGTGTTGGGCAGGTTGATGTTCAGCTCCTTGGCACCCTGCAGGGCCAGGTTCAGGTCCTTCTGGTGCAGGCTGATGCGAAAGCCCGGGTCGAAGGTGCCCTTGATCATGCGCTCGCCGTGCACTTCGAGGATTTTCGAGGAGGCAAAGCCGCCCATCAGTGCTTCGCGCACCTTGGCCGGGTCGGCGCCGTTCTTGGCGGCGAACAGCAGGGCCTCGGCAACGGCCTGGATGTTCAGGGCCACGATGATCTGGTTGGCGACCTTGGCGGTCTGGCCGTCACCACTGCCACCCACGTGGGTGATGTTCTTGCCCATGGCCTGGAACAGCGGCTGGGCACGTTCGAAGGCTTTGGGGCAACCGCCGACCATGATGCTCAGGGTCGCGGCCTTGGCACCGACTTCACCACCGGACACCGGGGCGTCGAGGTAGGTGGCGCCGGTGGCCTTGATCTTCTCGGCGAAGGCTTTGGTGGCGGTAGGGGAGATCGAGCTCATGTCGATCACCACCTTGTTCGGGCCAACGCCCTGGGCCACGCCGTTTTCACCGAACAGCACGGCTTCGACCTGCGGGGTGTCCGGCACCATGACGATGATGAATTCGGCTTCCTGGGCCACTTCCTTGGGGTTGGCCAGGGCCACGCCGCCGGCGGCGATCAGGTCGCTCGGCGCGGCGCCGTGGTGCGAGGAAAGGAACAGGCTGTGACCTGCCTTCTGCAGGTTCTGAGCCATTGGAAGACCCATGATGCCGGTGCCGATGAATCCGATTTTAGCCATGAGAGTTGCCTCTTGTATTTGTTGTGGGGACCCTGTGGGAGCGGGCTTGACCCGCGATAGCGGCGGTGAACGCGCTATCGCATCGCGGGTCAGGCCCGCTCCCACAGGAAATGCGTCCCGGCAGAAAGATGATTAGATCGCGTTGTGGGTCTTGAGCCAGCCAAGGCCCGCTTCGGTGGTGGTCAGCGGCTTGTATTCGCAGCCTACCCAGCCCTGGTAGCCGATGCGGTCCAGGTGCTCGAACAGGAAGCGGTAGTTGATCTCGCCGGTGCCCGGCTCGTTGCGGCCCGGGTTGTCGGCCAGCTGGATGTGGTTGATCTTGGCCAGGTTGCCTTCCATCGTGCGGGCCAGGTCACCTTCCATGATCTGCATGTGGTAGATGTCGTACTGCAGGAACAGGTTGGTGCTGCCCACTTCGGCCTGGATCTCCAGCGCCTGCTTGGTGGTGTTCAGGTAGAAGCCCGGGATGTCGCGGGTGTTGATCATCTCCATCACCAGCTTGATGCCTGCTGCCTGCAGCTTGTCGGCGGCGAACTTCAGGTTGTCGACGAAGGTCTTGCGCACCGTGGCGCAGTCCGGGCCTTGTGGGCGGATACCGGCCAGGCAGTTGACCTGGGTGTTGCCCAGTACCTGGGCGTAGGCAATGGCCAGGTCCACGCCGGCACGGAATTCCTCGACACGGGACGGGTCGCAGGCGATGCCGCGATCACCCTTGGCCCAGTCGCCGGCCGGCAGGTTGAACAGCACCTGGGTCAGGCCGTTGCTGTCCAGGTGCTGCTTGATTTCAGCCGAGCTGAAATCGTACGGGAAGAGGTACTCGACCCCGCTGAAGCCAGCGTCGGCAGCAGCCTTGAAACGGGCGAGAAAGTCCTGCTCGGTGAACAGCATGGACAGGTTGGCGGCGAAACGAGGCATGGTTGTCTCCTTGCAAAAGTGGGCCCTGTGCGCGGGGCAGCAGGGCCGCTACAACAGTCAGTCGAGCAGCGAGATCGCGGTTGGCGCGTCGTTGCCGACCAGCGCCAGGTCTTCGAATTCGTTGACCGCGTTGATTTCGGTACCCATGGAAATATTGGTCACGCGCTCGAGGATCACCTCGACCACGACCGGCACCTTGAACTCTTCGGCCATCTGCTGGGCCTTGCGCAGGGCCGGCTGGATTTCTTCCGGCTTGAACACGCGCAGTGCCTTGCAACCCAGACCTTCTACAACCGCGACGTGGTCCACGCCGTAGCCGTTCAGTTCCGGGGCGTTGAGGTTCTCGAACGCCAGCTGTACACAGTAATCCATCTCGAAGCCGCGTTGGGCCTGGCGGATCAGCCCCAGGTAGGAGTTGTTCACCACCACGTGGATGTACGGCAGGTTGAACTGCGCGCCCACCGCCAGCTCTTCGATCATGAACTGGAAGTCATAGTCGCCCGACAGTGCCACGACCTTGCGCGACGGGTCGGCCTTGACCACGCCCAGTGCCGCAGGAATGGTCCAGCCCAGCGGGCCGGCCTGGCCGCAGTTGATCCAGTGACGCGGCTTGTACACGTGCAGGAACTGCGCACCGGCGATCTGCGACAGGCCGATGGTGCTGACGTAGCAGGTGTCCTTGCCGAACACCTGGTTCATTTCCTGGTACACGCGCTGCGGCTTGACCGGCACGTTGTCGAAGTGGGTCTTGCGGTGCAGGCTGGCCTTGCGCTGCTGGCAGTCCTTGAGCCACTCGCCACGGTCCTTGAGCTTGCCGGCGGCTTTCCACTCGCGGGCCACTTCCAGGAACACGTCCAGTGCGGCGCCGGCGTCGGACACGATACCCAGGTCCGGGGTGAACACACGGCCGATCTGGGTCGGTTCGATGTCGACGTGAATGAAGCGACGGCCTTCGGTGTACACATCCACCGAGCCGGTATGGCGGTTGGCCCAGCGGTTGCCGATGCCCAGCACCACGTCCGACTTGAGCATGGTCGCGTTGCCGTAGCGGTGCGAGGTCTGCAGGCCGACCATGCCCACCATCAGCGGGTGGTCGTCGGGGATGGTGCCCCAGCCCATCAGGGTCGGGATGACCGGGATACCGGTGAGTTCGGCGAATTCCACCAGCTTGTCGCTGGCATCGGCGTTGATGATGCCGCCACCGGCCACCAGCAGCGGACGCTCGGCGGAGTCGAGCATGGCCAGGGCCTTCTCGACCTGCACGCGGTTGGCCGACGGCTTGCTCACCGGCAGCGGCTGGTAGGCGTCGATGTCGAATTCGATCTCGGCCATCTGCACGTCGAACGGCAGGTCGATCAGTACAGGGCCAGGACGGCCGGTGCGCATTTCATAGAAGGCTTTCTGGAACGCATACGGCACCTGGCCAGGTTCGAGCACGGTGGTGGCCCACTTGGTGACCGGCTTGACGATGCTGGTGATGTCGACGGCCTGGAAGTCTTCCTTGTGCAGGCGCGAGCGGGGCGCCTGGCCGGTGATGCACAGAATCGGGATGGAGTCGGCCGAGGCGCTGTACAGGCCGGTGACCATGTCGGTGCCGGCAGGGCCGGAGGTGCCGATGCACACGCCGATGTTGCCGGCCTTGGTACGGGTGTAGCCCTCGGCCATGTGCGAGGCACCTTCCACGTGACGAGCAAGGACGTGATCGATGCCGCCGACTTTCTTCAGGGCCGAATACAGCGGGTTGATCGCGGCGCCCGGGATGCCGAATGCGGTGTCGACGCCTTCACGGCGCATGACCAGCACGGCTGCATCGATTGCTCTCATTTTGCTCATGGTTTTGTGCCTCTTAGATTTTGTAATTGTATACAAATTGCTTTTCGACAGAGTGTATTCACGGCAGGCGACTCTGGTCAATCCATTTTCATCCGCCACCGGGTGCTTTCGTCGTTACCCCGTAAAAAAGGGGTTGTGACGGGTTTTGGTCGGATGGAGTGAATTATTGTATACAAAAATATTCTTCATTGTGTTCTATTTGTTGTATTGGTTTTTCACTTGCCCACGTGGGCTTCTAACAACAAGAGGACCTTTGGATGAACGTTCTGAGCTTGAAAGTAGCGGTGAGCCTGGTGAATGGCGCGCTGGCGGCCGGCCGCAGGATTTCGGCGGCGCCGCTGACCGTGGTGGTGCTCGATGCCGGTGGGCACCTGCTGACCCTGCAGCGCGAGGACGGCGCCAGCCTGCTGCGTCCGCAGGTGGCGATGGGCAAGGCGTGGGGCGCGATTGCGCTGGGCAAGGGCTCGCGCCTGCTGGCGCTGGACGCGCAGCAGCGCCCGGCGTTCTTCGCCGCGCTCAACGGGTTGGGCCAGAGTCCGGTGGTGCCGGCGCCGGGTGGGGTGCTGATTCGGGATCAGAGCGGGGCAGTGCTGGGCGCGATCGGCATCAGCGGTGATACGTCGGATATCGACGAGCAGTGCGCGATCAGTGCGATCGAAGAGGCGGGGCTGACGGCGGATGCGGGGGTAGCGGCTTAAGGCCCTATCGCGGGTCAAGCCCGCTCCCACAAAGATCACTGGTGTTCTTGTGGGAGCGGGCTTGACCCGCGATGCAGTCGCCGCTATCTGTCAGGCGTCCGGCGCACAGCCCTTGAGCACCAGCCGGATGATGGTCTGCGCCGCCGCCTCGTAGTCGCTGTCCTCGAGCTTGGCCTTGCCGGTGACCACCGAGATCTGCCAGTCGAAATCGGCATAGGTCTGGGTTGCAGCCCAGATGCTGAACATCAGGTGGTGCGGGTCGACCGGGGCGATCAGGCCGCGTTCGATCCAGCCCTGGATGCATTCGATGTTGTGCCGTGCCTGCACGTTGAGCTGCTCGACCTGGCTGGCGCTCAGGTGCGGCGCGCCGTGCATGATCTCGCTGGCGAACACCTTGGACGCGAAGGGCAGGTCGCGGGAGATGCGCACCTTGGAGCGGATGTAGGCACTGAGCACCTCTTGCGGCTCACCGTCGGCATTGAACGGGGTGGAGGCCTGCATGATCGGCTCGATGATGCTTTCGAGCACCTCGCGGTAGAGGTTTTCCTTGGATTTGAAGTAGTAGTAGACGTTGGGCTTGGGCAGGCCGGCCTTGGCCGCGATGTCGCTGGTCTTGGTGGCTGCGAAGCCCTTGTCGGCGAACTCCTCGCTGGCGGCCCGCAGGATCAGTTCTTTGTTGCGCTCGCGAATGGTGCTCATGGTGGCGCTGTTCCTTGTATCTGGCCGCGTGCGGCAACAGGCCTGGGCAGGCGGTTGCGCATGGTAGCACCGCGTTCGCGAAGCGCTCAAGGTCGCCCCTTTTGCCCATCGACAGGCTAAGCTTGGCGCCATCTCACCTCAATGGAACATGAATCATGGCTGCAAGCAGTTTGCTGGTACTGATCGACGATATCGCCACGGTACTCGACGATGTCTCGGTCATGACCAAGGTCGCGGCCAAGAAGACCGCCGGCGTACTGGGTGATGATCTGGCACTCAATGCCCAGCAGGTCACGGGTGTGCGCGCCGAGCGGGAACTGCCGGTGGTGTGGGCGGTGGCCAAGGGCTCGTTCCTGAACAAGCTGATCCTGGTGCCGGCTGCGTTGCTGATCAGCGCATTCATCCCGTGGGCGGTAACCCCGCTGCTGATGCTCGGCGGCGCCTACCTGTGCTTCGAGGGGTTCGAAAAGCTCGCGCACAGGTTTCTGCACAGCGCCGAGGAGGCCAAGGCCGGGCATGCGGCATTGACCGAAGCAGTGGCCAACCCGGCGGTCGACCTGGTGACGTTCGAGAAAGACAAGATCAAGGGCGCGGTGCGTACCGACTTCATTCTCTCGGCCGAGATCATCGCCATCACGCTGGGCACCGTGGCCGATGCGCCACTGCCCCAGCAGATCATCGTGCTGTCGGGCATCGCGATCGTGATGACGATTGGCGTGTACGGGCTGGTGGCGGGGATCGTCAAGCTGGATGACCTGGGCCTGTGGCTGACGCAAAAGGCCTCGCGTGCAGCCAAGGCCATCGGCAACGGCATTTTGAGTGCGGCGCCCTACATGATGAAAAGCCTGTCGGTGATCGGCACCGCGGCGATGTTCCTGGTAGGTGGCGGGATTCTGGTGCATGGCATCGCGCCGCTGCATCATGCCATCGAGGCCTTCGGCGAAGGGCGTGGCGGGGCGCTGACGACGGCCTTGCTCAATGCCGGCGTGGGCGTAGTGGCGGGGGCTGCGGTGCTGGCGGTGGTTGCGGTGGTGGGCAAGCTCTGGAAGGCCATCAAAGGCTGATCAAGAGCATCGCGGGTCAAGCCCGCTCCCACAAGGGCTGTGAAGTACCCTGTGGGAGCGGGCTTGACCCGCGATGGCCGCGCCGCTGACTCAGAAGTGCACTTTCACCAGCAGGCTCGCGGTGTTCTGGTCGGTATCGAAGGCGTCGCTGTCCTTGATGCCGTACTTGTCTTTCCAGTAGTCGTATTCGAAACCGACGTACAGCTGTTTTTCGCCCAGGTTCAGGGCCTTGCCCAGGTCATACTTGATCTGCGGGTTGAAGTGCAGGTTGGAATGATAGGTGCCGCGACGCCGGGTTTCGTCGTTGTCCACCACCCAGTCCATGTAGCCGTCGATCAGGATGTCCGACTTGCCCACGGGAATGGTGTACGACCACACCGGGGTGATCTGCCAAACGTTGTCACCGGCGCGGCTGCCCTCGGTGTGGCGCTGGTAGAAGTTGAGCTGGAAGTAGTCGAAGCCGGGGATGGCCAGGTCGAAGCCTGGGCCGATCAGGTACGACTCGTTGTCTCCCTCGCCAAACTCGTAGGTCATGGCCAGCAGCACATCCTTGACCGGGCCGAACTCCAGTTTCTGGTCGAAGATCTTGCCGAACGACAGGCGCGGGGTGAACTCGCCGTAGTAGGTGTTCGGGCCGACGTTGCCGTCCTTCTTGCCGTTGTAGAAGATCTTGTCGATGAACAGGAAGTTGTCGCCGTACTTCCAGGCATCGGCGTGCTCGAAAGTGAAGGTCTGCTGGATCTGCGGGTTGACCGTAAAGTCTTTGCCGTAGAGGTAAGTCAGGCTGTTGTTCTGCCACTGCAGCAGGTCACCGGCGGTGGCGGTACTTGCCGCCAGCAGGCCGCCTGCAAGCATCAGGCTGTTGGTAATGCGCATTGCGTGCTCCCTTGATTGATTCGGCACTCTGTGTCGGCGCCGTTCTGGTTCAACGTGTTGTCTTTTTGGTCAGCTTTTTTCGATCGGCCACAGCGCGTTCGCAAGAGCTGAGCCAACCTTGGCGGGTTGGCGCAACGGGCCTGCTCGACGTCTTTCTGAACAGTTGAACAAGGGGCGTGAGGCTGGCAATACGCTTACCAACCGCCCGAATTCATTGACTGAGCGGTCAGTAAACGCAGGTAGGAGGGGTCCTACCCTGAGCGAGGGGGCGCGCAGATTACTGGCTTGCGCGCCGTCCCTCAAGTGCTCCGTTATGGAGCGTGTGCGACAAAAACTGTGCGTTCGATCAGGTTTTAGAAGTGAACCTTGATCAGCGCACTGGTCACGCTCTGGTTGGTCTTGAGGCGATCGCTGTCCTCGATGCCGTATTTGTCCTTCCAGTAGCTGTATTCGATACCCACGTACAGCTGCTTGGCGCCGATGTTCAGCGCCTTGCCCAGGTCGTACTTGACCTGCGGGTTGAAGTGCAGGTTGGCGTGGTAGGTGCCGCGACGGCTTTCGTCGTTGTCCACCACCCAGTCCATGTAGCCATCGATCAGCAGGTCGGACCGGCCCATGGGGATGGTGTAGGAGAACGCCGGGGTGATCTGCCACACGCGATCACCCGGGCGGCTGCCTTCGGTGTTGCGCTGGTAGAAGTTGAGGGTGAAGTAGTTGAAGCCGGGGATGGCCAGGTCGAAGCCCGGGCCGATCAGGTAGGCCTCGTTGTCGCCTTCACCGGTTTCGTAGGTCATGGCCAGCAGCACGTCCTTGATCGGGCCGAACTCCAGCTTCTGGTCGAAGATCTTGCCGAACGACAGGCGCGGGCTGATCTCGCTGTAGTAGGTGTTCTTGCCCTTGTTACGGTCTTGGCCGCCGTTGTAGAAGATCTTGTCGACGAACAGGAAGTTGTCGCCGTACTTCCATTTGTTGGCGTGCTCGAAAGTCACCGTCTGCTGGATCCGCGGGTTGACCTGAAAGTCCTTGCCGTACAGATACGTCAGGCTGTTGGTGTGCCAGAGCAGCAGGTCCTCCGCTACCGCAGGAAGCGTGGCCAGCAAGCTGCTGCCCAGCAAGAGGGAAGAGGTGATGCGTTTCATGTGGTTATTCCCGGCTATTGTTATTGTTGGATTGCGGTTTTTTCGGCGCAAACGCGCCCCGAGCGGCCCACTCCCAGGGGCCGACGGTACTGCGTGGTGCTCGGGTTGACCGGGGCGGCAGGCGCCGCCCCGTGTATCAGTGCTGGTGCACGGCGTCGTTGTGCGCGGCGCGTTCGGCGCCGCCCAATACGTTGAACAGCAGGTTCAGTACCAGGGCACTGACGGTGGCCATGGCGATGCCGCTGTGGGTGATCGGCTCCATCCACTGCGGCATCTGCGCGAAGAACTCCGGACGTACCACCGGGATCAGGCCCATGCCGACGCTGACGGCCACCAGCAACTGGTTGCGCCGGTCGCCGATGTCGGCCTCCTGCAGGATCTTGATGCCGGTGGCCGCGACCATGCCGAACATGGCGATGGAGGCGCCGCCCAGTACCGCTGGCGGGATCGAGGCAATCAGGAATGCCGCCTTGGGCAGCAGGCTGAGCACGATCAGGAACAGCCCGGCCACCACGGTCACGTAGCGGCAGCGCACGCCGGTCATCTGGACCAGGCCGATGTTCTGTGCGAACGAGGAGTGGGTGAAGGTGTTGAAAAAGCCTGCCACGAACGAGGCGCCGGCGTCCCAGAACAGGCCGCGACGCAGCATGCCCGGGGTCACTTCACGCTCGGTGACCTTGCCCAGCGCCAGGAACATGCCGGTGGACTCGACAAAGATGATCACCACCACCAGGCACATCGACAGGATCGGCGCCAGGCTGAAGGTGGGCATGCCGAAGTGCAGCGGGGTGACCACCTGTACCCAGGGGGCCTGGGCCAGGCCGCTGAGGTCGACCATGCCGATGGCGCCGGCAATGATGTAGCCCAGGCCCATGCCGATCAGTACCGACACGTTCACCCAGAAGCCACGCATGAAGCGATTGATCAGCAGGATGGTGGTCAGCACCAGGCCGGCCACGGCCAGGTAGATCGGCGAGCCGAACGGCGCGGCCGCCGCGCCGCCGCCGGCCCAGTTGACGGCGACCGGGAACAGCGACAGGCCGATGGAGGTAATCACCGTGCCGGTGACCAGTGGCGGGAAAAACCTCACCACCTTGGACATGAACGGGGCGATCAGCATGCCGAAGAAGCCGGCGGCGATGGTCGCGCCGAAAATCCCCTGCAGGCCCACGCCGGGCATGCCGGCCATGGCCACCATGCTGCCGACGGCGGCGAAGCTGGCGCCCATCATCACCGGCATGCGGATGCCCAGTGCGCCAATGCCGAGCGACTGGACCACGGTGGCGACACCGGCGACCAGCAGATCGGCATTGATCAGGAATGCGATTTCTTCACGAGAGAGCCCGGCGGCCTGCCCGATGATCAGCGGCACCGCAATGGCACCTCCGTACATCAGCAGAACATGTTGCAAACCCACCAGGATCAGTTGCAGCAGGGGCAGTGGCTGTCGTGGCGGCGCAACGGGGATGTACGCCTTGCGTGACTCGGACATGCAGCACCTCAGGTTTTGTTTTTATTCTGGGTAGCTGCAGGCTCAGGCGCCCTGCTTGCGAAGAAGCAGGAGGCCGCGCCTGGCTTGCAGCTTGTAGCTTGCCGCTTGAAGCTTGTATCAGTTGGTTGGCGCACCCTTGGCGATCCATGCACCAATCAGTTCACGTTCCTGCTGGGTCATCTGGGTGATGTTGCCCAGGGGCATGATCTGGCTGGCGACGGCCTGTGCCTGGATGCGTGGGGCCAGTTGCTGGATCTGTTGCGGGGTATCGAGCATCACGCCGGCCGGGGCGGCACTGAACAGCGGGCTGGTCGGCTTGGCCGAATGGCACACGGTGCAGCGTTCCTGGATGACGCTGTGGATCTTGTCGAAGTTGCCGCTGTCCGCCGCAGCGGTGGCAGTGGCGGGTGCTTCGGCCGGGTTGGCGGCAGGTGCCGGGTTGGCAGCCTGTTCGGCGGCTTTCTCGGCAGCGGTCTTGCCACCCAGTGCGGTTTCCGGCAGCGGCTGGTACTGGACCTTGGCAGCGGCCTGCTCAGGGGCGGTCGGCATCGGCTTGGGGCCGGTGACGTAGGCCAGGCAGATCATCGCCAGGGCGCCGACGGGCAGGGTCCAGGCGTACTTGGCGCTGTCGTGGCGGGTGTTGAAGTAGTGACGCACCAGCACCGCTGCAATCGCGATCCCGGCCAGGATCAGCCAGTTGTACTGGCTGCCGTAGGTGCTCGGGAAGTGGTTGCTGATCATGATGAACAGCACCGGCAGGGTGAAGTAGTTGTTGTGGCGCGAACGCAGCAGGCCCTTGGCCGGCAGGGTCGGGTCGGGGGTTTCGTTCTTCTCGATGGCGGCGACCAGTGCACGCTGGGCCGGCATGATGATGCGGAACACGTTGCCGACCATGATGGTGCCGATGATCGCGCCGGTGTGCAGGTACGCACCACGGCCGCTGAACACCTGGCTGAAGCCGTAGCAGGCCGCAATGATCAGCACGAACAGCACCAGGCCGAGCAGGCCGGGGCGCTTGCCCAGGGGCGAGTCGCACAGCACGTCGTAGATGAACCAGCCGGCGATCAGCGAACCGACGCCGATGGCGATGCCTTCACCACCGCTCAGGGTGCTGCCGGGGGCCAGCAGGTAGACGCTGGGGTTCCAGTAGAACACCAGGCACAGCAGGGCAATACCCGACATCCAGGTGAAGTAGGCTTCCCATTTGAACCAGTGCAGGTTCTCCGGCATTTTCGGCGGGGCCAGCTTGTACTTTTCCAGGTGGTAGATACCGCCACCGTGAATCGCCCAGAGGTCGCCCGACAGACCGTCGCGCGGGTTGGCCCGGTTGAGGTTGTTCTCCAGCCATACGAAATAGAACGACGCGCCGATCCAGGCCACGCCAGTGATCATGTGAACCCAGCGCACGCTCAGGTTCAGCCATTCCAACAGATGTGCTTCCACAGTCTTTACCTCTTGCCGGTCACCGCAGGCCAGTGACCGACCTTCTCTTATTGGTGGGGTGCGAGGATCAGTTGCTCATCCTCATTGAAGAAATGTTCGTCGCAGTTGTTGCCGGAACCGCTGCGATCAACCACCAGGAAGTCATCCCGCTTTTCGATCGTCAGCACCGGGTGGTGCCAGACGCCGCGATGGTAATTGATGCCCTGCCTGCCATTACTGACAAAGGCGCGGACAAGACCCGATACAGGTACATCGCCAACGGGCGCGACCACGATCAGAAAGGGATTGCCGAGCAGCGGGATGAAGGCCTGGCTGCCCAGCGGATGGCGCTCCAGCATGCGCACGGTCAGCGGCATGTCCTGCGCGTCGGCGCGGAAGATGCTGATGATGGCGGAGTCCTCGGGCTGGGCGGTTTCTACCGTGGCCAGCTTGTGGAAGCGCATGGTCGAACCGTTGTTGATCATGAAGTGGTCGCTGCCGTCGGTTTCGATCACGTCACCGAAAGGGGCGAAGGCTTCTTTGGTCAGGGGCTCAATCACTAAAGTGCGCATGCGGGTGTTCTCTAATTATGTGTTGTCGGGGCTTTGGCGAATGCCGGCAGGCCAGTGCCTGCCAAGGCGCGCCGGTTACAGCTGCTGCAGGCGGAACAGGGCGATCAGGTTGATCTGCGCCAGGGCTTCCTTGAACTCGGCCTCGACCGAGTTGTGGATGCGTTTCTCGAACGAGGCGAGGATCTGGTGCCGGTTGCTGCCTTTTACCGCCATGATGAACGGGAACTGGAACCTGGCCTTGTAGGCGTCGTTGAGTTCGGTGAAACGGGCGAACTCTTCGGCGGTGCACTGGTGGATGCCGGCGCCAGCCTGTTCGTTGGTGCTCGATTCGGTCAGTTCGCCCTGGACGGCGGCTTTGCCGGCCAGGTCCGGGTGAGCATTGATCAGGGCCAGCTGGCTGGCGTGATCGGCGCTGAGCAGGATGTCGCTCATGCGCTGGTGCAGGGCTTCGATCTGGTCCAGCTCGTGCAGTTGGCCCAGGTCGTAGGCTTTTTCGGCGACCCACGGCGAGTGCTCGTAGATGTCGGCGAAGGCGGCGACGAACGCGGCACGGTCCAGGGTCGAAGGCTTGAGGGTCTTGAAGTCGGTCATTTGGCGCTCTCGGCTTGGAAAGGGTGGGTGGCATGCCAGTGGCGGGCGATGTCCACGCGCCGGGCGAACCACACCTGCTCATGGCTCTTGGCGTACTCCACGAAGCGCTTGAGCGCGGCGATGCGTGCCGGGCGGCCGATCAGGCGGCAGTGCAGGCCGATCGAGAGCATCTTCGGCGCCTCGGCACCTTCGGCGTAGAGCACGTCGAAGGCGTCCTTGAGGTACTGGAAGAACTGCTCGCCACAATTGAAGCCCTGCACCTGGGTGAAGCGCATGTCGTTGGTGTCCAGGGTGTAGGGGATCACCAGGTGCGGCTTGCCGGTGGGGTTGTTGGGCTCCCAGTAGGGCAGGTCGTCGTCGTAGGTGTCGCTGTCGTAGAGGAAGCCGCCTTCCTCCATTACCAGGCGGCGGGTGTTGGGCCCGGTACGGCCGGTGTACCAGCCCAGCGGGCGCTCGCCGGTGAGGTCGGTGAGAATGCGGATGGCCTCGAGCATGTGCTCGCGCTCCTGGTTCTCGTCCATGTACTGGTAGTCGATCCAGCGGTAGCCGTGGCTGCAGATCTCATGGCCGGCGGCGACCATGGCGCGGATCACGTCGGGGTGGCGCTGGGCGGCCATGGCCACGGCAAACACGGTGAGCGGCACGCCGGTGTCTTCGAACAGCTTGAGCAGGCGCCACACACCGGCGCGGCTGCCATACTCGTAAAGCGATTCCATGCTCATGTTGCGGGCGCCCTGCAGGGGCTGCGCCGAGACCATCTCGGAAAGGAAGGCTTCGGATTCCTTGTCCCCGTGAAGAATGTTGCGTTCGCCACCTTCTTCATAGTTGAGCACGAAAGACAAAGCGATGCGGGCATTCCCCGGCCAGCGCGGATGGGGTGGGTTGTTGCCGTAACCGATCAGGTCGCGAGGATAATCAGCGCTCACTGCAGCCTTCCTTCTTGTACGTGAAAACGGGGGTGTGGTGTCTGAGTCAGGTCATCGGCCACAACGATGGAGTGATTGTATACAACTTTATTGACGATTTGTAAGCCTGTTTTTTCGCATTTCTTCCGCCATTTGGCCTTGAAAAAGGTTGCAAGAAACCTGCCTGATTGGTCAGTAAATGACGATAGCGTCCGCCAGGACCGAGGCTTTGCGACTGATGGCGTATTTACAGGCCACGCTCGGCAGGCTAACAAAATCGTCGAATTTATTGTGTACAATTTTAGCTGAAAATGTCTTAATAATCCGACAGCCGCACGCTGCCCTGCTTCATCCCGGTGCCGTGCGGGTATTTTTTGCCCATAGATTGAAACGAGGCGCACGCAATGGGACGTTTGACCACGCATGTACTGGATGCCGCACATGGCTGCCCTGGCAGCTCGATCAAGGTCGAGCTGTACCGGGTCGAAGGCCAGCAGCTTGAGCTGGTGAACACGGCGCTGACCAACAGCGATGGCCGTTGCGATGCGCCACTGCTGCAGGGTGAGGATTACCGCAGCGGTGTGTACCAGCTGCAGTTCAGTGCCGGTGACTATTACCGTGCCCGTGGTGTGCAGTTGCCGGAGCCGGCGTTCCTGGATGTGGTGGTGCTGCGTTTCGGCATCAGCGCCGAGCAGGATCACTACCACGTGCCGTTGCTGATCTCGCCGTACAGTTACTCGACCTATCGCGGAAGCTAGTTGGTCGCTAGATGAATCTTCGTAGGTCCTTGCCCGCTCTCACTGGCGGGCTTTTTTTGCCTCGGTTTCGAGGGCGCGCCTGCAGGGCTGTTCGCTGGCAGAGCGGCACAGGCAACAAAAAGCCCCGCCCGAAGGCGAGGCTCCTTGAACCGACGCAGTGCTTACAGGAACACGAACTTGGCCACAAAGATCGCACACAGCACCCACAGGCTCGCCGAGATCTCCCTGTAGCGCCCGGTGCCGGCCTTGAGTACCACATAGGTGATGAAGCCCAGCGCAATGCCGTCCGCCACCGAGAATGTCAGCGGCATCATGATCGCCGTGACGATCGCCGGAATGCTGTCGGTGGCTTCATCCCAGTTGATGTGCGCCATGCTGCCCATCATCAGCATCGCCACATAGATCAGTGCGCCGGCGGTGGCATACGCCGGGATCATGCCCGCCAGCGGCGCAAAGAACATCGCCGCGACGAACAGCAGGCCGACCACCACAGCCGTGAGCCCCGTGCGCCCGCCGGCCGCCACACCTGCAGCACTTTCCACGTAGCTGGTTACCGGCGGCACACCCACCACTGCACCGAACACGCTCGATGCACTGTCGGCCTTGAGCGCCCGCGACAGGTTTTCGATGCGCCCCTCGGCGTTCACCAGGTTGGCGCGCTGGGCCACGCCCATCAGCGTGCCGGCGGTGTCGAACATGTGCACGAACAGAAACGCCAGTACCACGCTGATCATGCTGACGTTGAACACGCCCGCCACGTCCATGGCCATCCAGGTGGGCGCCAGGCTCGGCGGCAGCGAGAACACGCCGCCATATTCCACCAGGCCCAGGGCCCAGCCGGCCAGTGTCACGGCGATGATGCTGATCAGGATCGCGCCGAACACCCGGCGGTAGCTGAGCACGGCAATCATCAGGAAGCACGCCGCCGCCAGCAGCGGGCCAGGCTCGTGCAGCGAACCGAGCTTGATCAGGGTGGCTGGGCTGGCGACGATGATGCCGGCCGTCTTCAGCCCGATCACCCCGAGAAACAGCCCCACACCCGCGCCCATGGCGTGGCGCAGGCTCAGCGGGATGCTGTTGAGCAGCCATTCGCGCACCCGCGACAGCGTCAGCAGCATGAACAGCACACCCGATACGAACACCGCACCCAGCGCGGCCTCCCAGGTGTAGCCCATGGTGCCGACCACGGTGTAGGTGAAAAAGGCATTCAGCCCCATGCCGGGTGCCAGGCCCACCGGCCAGTTGGCATACAGGCCCATCAGCAGGCAGCCGAGCGCCGCCGCGATGCAGGTGGCCACGAACGCGGCGCCGTGGTCGATGCCGGCGTCGGCCATGATGTTGGGGTTGACGAAAATGATGTAGGCCATGGTGATGAAGGTGGTTACACCCGCGATCAGTTCGGTCCTGACAGTGGTGCCGTGCAGTTTGAGTTTGAAAATCCGCTCCAGCCAGCTCGTTTCGAGCGGTGGGGCAAGATCCAGCGTAGGGGCTTGGGGTTTGCGGCTTTCCACAGCGTGTACTCCTCACGTCTTTTCTTGTTGTTCAGAGCTTGTCCTGCGCGTTGACTGGGGGCTCTGCGAGGGGGAGGGCATGGCGACCGGACCTGTTGTTGACCTGCGGGTCAGGAAGTTGCACGGCTGGATTATGCGTTTGTATACAAATAATGCAAATAATGTTTTTGTCGGTGTGTGCAGGTAAATTGTCGCCACGGCTATAACGTGATGGCACTCTGCAGAAATCGCCAAGCCTGTGTACAATGCGTCAATACCATGAACGTCTAATTTTCTATCCAGGACTTGCCATCGCCCTACTGGCTGGTATTACAGTCAGGGTCCGATAGGTGGATCTCCGTGCTCGAGCGCCCATGAACGAACAGCTGCAACCCCTCAAGAAACCCACGCGCACCGGCAAGGCCGGTCGTAGCGGCACCCAGGACGATATCGTTTACGCGCACATATTCGAGGCAATCCTCGAACAACGCCTGGCGCCGGGTACCAAGTTGAGTGAGGAAGCCCTGGGCGAGATCTTCGGCGTCAGCCGCACCATCATCCGGCGTGCGCTGTCGCGCCTGGCCCACGAAAGCGTGGTGCTGCTGCGCCCCAATCGCGGTGCGGTAGTGGCCAGCCCGACCGTCGAAGAGGCGCGTCAGGTGTTCTTTTCGCGGCGCATGGTCGAGCGTGCCATCACCGAACTTGCAGTGGAGCACGCCACCGCCGAGCAGTTGAACGAACTGCGCCAGATGGTGCGCGAGGAGCGCGACAGCTTCTCGCGCGGCGACCGGGGTGCCGGCATTCGCCTGTCTGGCGAGTTTCACCTCAAGCTGGCGGAAGCGGCGGGCAATGCACCGCTGATCAGCTTCCAGCGCAGCCTGGTATCGCAGACCTCGCTGATCATTGCCCAGTACGAAAGCGGCAACCGCTCGCACTGCTCGTATGACGAGCACATGCAACTGATCGACGCCATCGAGGCGCGTGATGCGGCCCAGGCGGTGAGCCTGATGATGCACCACATGGACCACATCGACAGCAAGCTCAACCTCGACGAGGAGAGTGCGTCGGATGACCTGCACGCGGTGTTCTCGCACCTGCTGCAAACCAAGAAGCGCGGCAGCTCGGTGCCGGCCAAGGGCTGATACCGCGTCGCCTGCAATCGCGGGTCGAGCCCGCTCCCACAGGATTGTCTCGGTCCTTGTGGGAGCGGGCTTGACCCGCGATGCTTTCAGGGCTGCTGGCACTTGAGCCAACCTCTGCTAGATTTCTATCTGTTGCACTCCCGCAAACCTTCATCAAGCAGTTGGGCTTGCGCTTCAGGCGTACCACTTCTTGAGGACTGACTGATGTCGATGCCCATGAGCAAACGCATGGGAGCTGAATTGATAGGGACGTTCTGGTTGGTGTTGGGGGGTTGTGGCAGCGCGGTACTGGCTGCGTCTTTTCCGATCGGCATTGGCCTGGTCGGTGTCTCCATGGCCTTCGGGCTGACTGTGCTGACCATGGCATTTGCCATCGGTCATATCTCCGGTTGTCACCTCAACCCTGCGGTATCGCTGGGCCTGGTCGTGGGCGGGCGGTTTCCGCTCAAGGACCTGGTGCCGTACGTGATCGCCCAGGTGGTGGGCGCCATCCTGGCTGCCGGCGTGATCTACCTCATCGCCAGCGGCAAGGTCGGCTTCGAGCTGTCGAACGGGCTTGCCTCGAACGGCTATGGCGAGCATTCGCCGGGGCAGTACTCGCTTGGGGCAGGTTTTGTCAGCGAGGTGGTGATGACCGCGATGTTCATTCTGATCATCATGGGCGCCACCGATTCGCGGGCGCCGGCCGGCTTTGCGCCGATCGCCATCGGGCTGGCGCTGACGCTGATCCACCTGGTGTCGATACCGGTTACCAACACCTCGGTGAACCCGGCACGCAGCACCGGGCCGGCGCTGTTCGTCGGTGGCTGGGCGCTGCATCAGCTGTGGCTGTTCTGGGTGGCGCCGCTGATCGGGGCAGTGATCGGCGGCGCGTTGTACCGCGGCCTGTTTCGAACGCCTTAGCGCTGGTGCACGCTGCGCCCGGCGGCAAAGGTTTCGCGAATGGTACGGTCGTCGCCCAGGGTGGTCAGCACGAACAGGGTCTCCTCGATGCTGCCGGACTGCTGGAGACGGTAGTCCAGCAACGGGGTGGCCTTGTAGTCGAGCACGATGAAGTCGGCATCGCTGCCCGGTTGCAGGGTGCCGATGCGCTCCTCCAGGTTCAATGCCCGCGCACCGCCCAGGGTGGCCAGGTACAGCGACTTGAACGGGCTCAGGCGTGCGCCCTGCAACTGCATGACCTTGTAGGCTTCGTTCAGGGTGTACAGCAGCGAGAAGCTGGTGCCGGCGCCCACGTCGGTGCCCAGGCCGACCTTGACCTTGTGCTGCTCGGCCTGGGGCAGGTTGAACAGGCCGCTGCCCAGGAACAGGTTGGAGGTCGGGCAGAACGCCACGGCCGAACCGGTCTCGGCCAGGCGCTGGCACTCGGCATCGCACAGGTGAACGGCGTGGGCGAACACCGAGCGCTCGCCCAGCAGTTCGAAATGGTCGTACACATCCAGGTAGCCGCTGCGCTCGGGGAACAGCGCCTTGACCCACTCGATCTCCTTGAGGTTTTCGCTCAGGTGGGTGTGCAGGTACAGGTCCGGGAACTCCTTGAGCAACTGGCCGGCCAGGGCCAGCTGTTGCGGGGTGCTGGTGGGCGCAAAGCGCGGGGTCACCGCGTAGTGCAGGCGGCCCTTGCCGTGCCAGCGCTGGATCAGCGCCTTGCTGTCGGCGTAGCCCGACTCGGCGGTGTCGGTCAGGTAGTCGGGGGCGTTGCGGTCCATCATCACCTTGCCGGCGATCAGGCGCAGGTCCAGGCGCTCGGCTTCCTCGAACAGGGCGTTGACCGAGGCAGGGTGCACGCTGCCGAACACCAGCGCCGAGGTGGTGCCGTTGCGCAGCAGCTCCTTGAGGAACAGCTTGGCCACCTTGTCGGCGTGAGCCTTGTCTTCGAACTGGCGCTCGCACGGGAAGGTGTAGGTGTTCAGCCAGTCCAGCAACTGCTCGCCGTAGGAGCCGATCATGCCGGTCTGCGGGAAGTGGATATGGGTATCGATGAACCCCGGGGTGATCAAGGCGTCCTGGTAGTGCACCACTTCGATGTCGGCGTCCAGGCCTGGCAGCAGTTCGCTGGCGTGGCCGATGGCGCTGATCTTGCCCTGGTCGATGACCAGCAGGCCGTCTTCGAAATATTCATACGATGCTTCGACGCCTACCTCGGCAGGGTCGGCGAGGCTGTGCAGCAGGGCGGCACGGTAGGCTTTGCGGGTTGCGCTCATGTGGCTCTCGTCAAATGGCTTGGCTGCGCCGTGACGGCGGCAGCAGTTTGGCAATGGGTTGGGTGGTGGCCGAGCCGGTATGCTGGCCGAAGTTCGCGTTGTAGGTGGCGATGATTTCGGCGGCGATGGACACGGCGATCTCGATCGGCAGCTTGCCCTTGACCTCGGCCAGGCCCATCGGGCAGCGCATGCGTGCCAGGCTGTCGGCGGCAAAGCCGCGCTCGCGCAGGCGGTGCTCGAACTTCACGCGCTTGGTCCTGGAGCCGATCAGGCCGAACCAGGTGAAATCGTTGCGCTTGAGGATCGCGGCGGTCAGTTCCAGGTCCAGTTGATGGTTGTGGGTCATGACGATGCAATAGCTGCCGGCGGGCAGTTCATCGACCTCGTCGACCGGTTCCTCGCTGACGACCTTGCTCACCCCCGTGGGGATGATGTCGGGGAATTCCTGCTCGCGCGAATCGATCCAGCGTACCCGGCAGGGCAGCGCGGCGAGCAAGGGTACCAGAGCGCGGCCGACATGGCCTGCGCCGAATACCGCGATCTGCGCCTGCACGCCGCCCATGGGCTCGAACAGCAGCACGGTGGCGCCGCCGCAGCACTGGCCAAGGCTGGCGCCGAGGCTGAAGCGCTCCAGGTGGGTGGTTTCGCGGCCTTCGGCAAGCATCTGCCGGGCGATGTGCATGGCCTTGTATTCCAGGTGCCCGCCGCCGATGGTGTCGAACAGCTGGGTCGCGCTGACGACCATCTTCGAGCCGGCATTGCGTGGGGTGGAGCCCAGCTCTTCGATGATGGTCACCAGCACGCAGGGTTCGCCCCGGGTGTGCAGGTCGGACAGGGCGTTGATCCAGGTGTGCATAGTCGGTTGCCTCTTCAGTGCCTGATCGGGCCTCTTCGCCGGCAAGGCCGGCTCCTACAGCAATCGCGCCCTGTAGGAGCCGGCCTAGCCGGCGAAAGGCGCACTACGGTGTAACGGTTTCCACCTCGGCAGCCGCCTGCCGGCCCGCCACCACCTTGCGCATCTGCTCGCAGCCCCACAGCACCCGCTCGGGGGTGGCCGGGGCATCGATCTGCGGTTGCTCGCGATAATCCGCCAGGCTGGCCACTGCATCCTTGATCGCGCACCACGGCGCGATCCCCAGCATGAACGGCGGCTCGCCCACCGCCTTGGAATGGAACACCGTGTCCTCGGGGTTCTTGCGGTTCTCCACCAGCTTCACCCGCAGGTCCACCGGCATGTCCGCCACCGCCGGGATCTTGTAGCTGGCCGGGCCGCTGGTCATCAGCTTGCCCTTGGCGTTCCACACCAGTTCCTCGGTGGTCAGCCACCCCATGCCCTGGATGAACCCGCCCTCCACCTGGCCAATGTCGATGGCCGGGTTCAGCGAGGCGCCCACGTCATGCAGGATGTCGGTGCGCAGCATCTTGTACTCGCCGGTCAGGGTGTCGACGATCACCTCGGCGCACGCCGCGCCGAAGGCGAAGTAGTAGAACGGGCGCCCGCGCGCCTGGCTGCGGTCGTAGTAGATCTTCGGGGTCTTGTAGAAGCCGGTGCTCGACAGCGAGACCTGGGCAAAGTAGGCCTGCTGCACCAGGCTCTCGAAGGTGAGGATTTCATCGCGCACGCGCACGTGCCCGTTGCGAAACTCGACGTCTTCTTCACTGACCTTGTACTGGCGCGCGGCAAATGCCACCAGGCGCTGCTTGAGGATTTCGGCTGCGTTCTGCGCCGCCTTGCCGTTCAGGTCGGCGCCGCTGGAGGCCGCCGTGGGCGAGGTGTTGGGCACCTTGTCGGTGTTGGTGGCGGTGATCTGTATGCGGCTGAAGTCCACCTGGAACACTTCGGCCACCACCTGGGCCACCTTGGTGTTCAGGCCCTGGCCCATCTCGGTGCCGCCGTGGTTGAGGTGGATGCTGCCATCGGTGTAGATGTGCACCAGCGCACCGGCCTGGTTGAGAAAGCTGGCGGTGAACGAGATGCCGAACTTCACCGGGGTCAGCGCCAGGCCCTTTTTCAGCACCGGGCTGTTGGCGTTGAAGCGGCGGATCGACTCGCGGCGCTGCTGGTAGTCGCTGCTGGCTTCGAGCTCGGCGGTGATCTCCTCGAGCATGTTGTGCTCGACCGTCTGGTAGTAGTGGGTGACGTTGCGCTCGGTCTTGCCGTAGTAGTTGGCCTTGCGTACCGCCAGCGGGTCCAGTGCCAGGTGGCGGGCGATGCGGTCCATCACCTCTTCGATGGCAACCATGCCCTGCGGGCCGCCAAAGCCGCGGTAGGCGGTATTGGAGGCGGTGTTGGTCTTGCAGCGGTGGCCGTTGATGGTGGCGTCACCCAGGTAGTAGGCGTTGTCGGAGTGGAACATCGCACGGTCGACGATCGAGGCCGACAGGTCCGGCGAGCAGCCGCAGTTGCCGGCCAGTTCCAGGTTGATGCCATGCAGGCGGCCGCTGTCATCGAACCCCACGTCGTATTCGATATAGAAGGGGTGGCGCTTGCCGGTCATCAGCATGTCCTCGACCCTTGGCAGGCGCATCTTGGTCGGCTGCCCGGTCAGGCGTGCGATCACCGCGCACAGGCAGGCGGGGCTGGCGGCCTGGGTTTCCTTGCCGCCGAAGCCGCCGCCCATGCGACGCATGTCCACCACGACCTTGTTCATCGGCACGTCCAGCACTTCGGCCACCAGCTTCTGCACCTCAGTGGGGTTCTGCGTGGAGCAGTACACGATCATGCCGCCATCCTCGGTGGGCATCACCGAGGAGATCTGGGTTTCGAGGTAGAAGTGCTCCTGGCCGCCGATATGCAGGGTGCCCTGCACCCGATGCGGGGCGCTGGCCAGCGCGGTGACCGAATCGCCGCGCTGGTGGGTGTGGCTGTCGAGCACGAAATGCTTCTTTCGCAGGGCCTGAACCACATCCAGCACCGGCTCCAGGTCTTCGTATTCGATGATTGCGGCCATCGCTGCGCGGCGGGCGGTGTCCAGGTCGCAGGCGGCCACGGCCAGCACCGGCTGGCCGACGAACTCGACGGTGTCGATGGCCAGCAGCGGGTCGCCCGGCAGCAGCGGGCCGATGTCCTTCAGGCCCGGGATGTCTTCGTGGGTGATGGCGATGCGCACGCCTTCGATGGCGTAGCACGGGCGGGTGTCGATGCTCAGCACCCGTGCATGGGCGCGGTCCGACAAGCGAGCGTACACATGCAACTGGTTGGGGAATTCGAGGCGGTCATCGATATACACCGCCTCGCCGGACACATGCTTGTCGGCGCTGTCGTGCTTGATGCTGCGCCCGACGCCACTGGTCAGGCCCTGGGCGAACAGCTCGGCCAGTTCGGCCTGGCTCCTGGCCACGTGAGGATGGTTAGACATAGGCGGTCACCCGAGTTTCGATGTGCGGCGTGTGCAGTTCGATGAAGTACTTGCGCAGCAGGTTCTGCGCGCCGAGCAGGCGGTATTCCTTGCTGGCCCTGAAGTCCGACAGCGGGGTGAAGTCTTCGCCCAGCGCCTGGCAGGCGCGCTCGATGCCGGCCTGGTTGAACGGCTTGCCGAGCAGGGCGGCTTCACAGGCGCGGGCGCGCTTGGGGATGGCGGCCATGCCGCCGAAGGCGATACGGGCCTCGGCCACCACGCCGTTGTCGATGCGCAGGTTGAAGGCGGCGCACACCGCCGAAATGTCGTCGTCCAGTCGCTTGGACACCTTGTAGGCCCGGAATGCCCAGGCCAGGTTGGCCCGCGGCACGATGATCTTCTCGATGAACTCGCTTTCCTGGCGTGCGGTGATGCGGTAGTCGATGAAATAGTCTTCCAGCGCCAGGGTGCGTGTCTCCTGACCCCGGCGCAGCACGATCTGCGCACCCAGGGCGATCAGCAGGGGCGGCGAATCGCCGATCGGCGAGGCGTTGCCGATGTTGCCGCCCAGGGTGCCCTGATTGCGGATCTGCAGCGAGGCGAAGCGGTGCAGCAGTTCGCCGAAGTCGGGGTATTCACGGCTCAGCGCGTCATAGCAGTCGGTGAGTGGCGTGGCGGCGCCGATTTCCAGGCGATCGTCAAAGGCCTCGACCCGCTTCATCTCGGCGACGTTGCCCACGTAGATCATCACCGGCAGGGTCTTGTGGAACTGCGTGACCTCCAGCGCCAGGTCGGTGCCGCCGGCCAGCAGGCGGGCTTCGGGGTGCGAGCCGTACAGCTCGGCCAGGTCGGCCACGGTCAGCGGCACCAGGCAGCGCTTGTCGCCGCTGTTGAGTTCGCCGGTTTCCTTGGGCGCAATCGCCTGGAGCCGGGCGATGGTCTGTGCCTGGGCGCTGTCGAACTGGTCGGGGGCGGCCTGGCAGCAGGCCTGCTCGGCGGCTGCCAGGATCGGCCGGTAGCCGGTGCAGCGGCACAGGTTGCCGGCCAGGGCCTCCTGGGCGCGGTGCAGGTCGGGGGCGTCGCTGTTCTTCTGCAGGGCGAACAGCGACATCACGAAGCCCGGGGTACAGAAGCCGCATTGCGAGCCATGGCAGTCGACCATGGCCTGCTGCACGCTGTGCAGCTTGCCCTGGTGCTTGAGCCCTTCGACGCTGATCAGCTGCTTGCCATGCAGCGACGAGACGAACGTCAGGCATGAATTGAGGCTGCGATAACGCAGGTGCTGCCGGCCGTGTTCATCTGCAGCCAGTTCACCGACCACGACGGTGCAGGCGCCGCAATCGCCGCTCGCGCAGCCTTCCTTGGTACCGGGTTTGCCCAGGTGCTCGCGCAGGTACTCGAGCACCGTCAGGTTGGGGTCCAGGGCATGCTCACTGCGCAGCTCCTGGTTGAGTAGAAACTGGATCACGGAAGGCCTCACAAGCGAATTATTGTTGTTGAGTGGACGGGGTCGACTGTAGGCAGACTTGACTTGCCGGTCAACTGCTTTCTGACTTCAAGGTCAGCTTTTTGTGCGTGCTGATCCTGTCATCCTCGATAGCCTCTGTATTCAGCATAGAACCGGGGCCGGGTTGACGATTGTTTTGCTTCAATCGTGCCAACTGCGTGCCTGTGCCGCTGCGCGAGGTGCAGGCAAGTGCGCTACAATCGGCGCTTGTGCACAGTTCAATGATTTTGAAGGAAAACCATGACGTTCAAGGCGCCGGACAGCCTCTCCGAGCAAATTGCCCATTACCTGGCCGAGCGGATCATCCGCGGTGAGCTCAAACCTGCCGAGCGCATCCAGGAACAGAAGGTCACCCAGGCGCTCAATGTCAGCCGTGGCTCGGTGCGCGAGGCACTGCTGATACTCGAGCGCCGGCACCTGGTGACCATCCTGCCGCGCCGTGGCGCGCAGGTTACGGCGCTCAACGAGCACAACGTGCGCAGCCTCTGCACCCTGATGAGCGAGCTGTACATCCTGCTGGGCAATGCCGTGGCCAGCGCGCCGCGCAGCGAAGCCGAACTTGCACCGTTTCTGGTCATCCAGCAGCGTCTGCACGCCGCCAGTGCGCGCCAGGACATCAAGGCCTTCGTCGAAGAGAGCTTCGCGGTGATGCGCGCCGCGTACCCGTTCGCCAACAACCCCTACCTGCAGGAAACCGTCGAGAACCTGCAGCCGGCCATGAGCCGCACCTATTACCTGGCGCTGGACCAGCGCAAGGCCAACATGAACGACTTCCTGGTGCTGTTCGCCCAATTGCTCGAAGCGGTGGTGGGTGGCGACCTGCCGCGTATCCGCGAGGTGCTGACGCAGTACTGCGAGCGCAGTTGCACGCTGGTGCTGTCCTCGCTGGTTGCTGGCTGAGCATGCGCCTCAAGTGCATTCGCCTGGCGGGGTTCAAGTCGTTCGTCGACCCGACTACCGTCAACTTCCCCAGCAACATGGCGGCCGTGGTCGGCCCCAATGGCTGCGGCAAGTCCAACATCATCGATGCGGTGCGCTGGGTGATGGGCGAAAGCTCGGCGAAAAACCTGCGTGGCGAGTCGATGACCGACGTCATCTTCAACGGCTCCACCAGCCGCAAGCCGGTCAGCCAGGCCAGTATCGAACTGGTGTTCGACAACAGTGACAACACCCTGGTGGGCGAGTATGCCGCCTATGCCGAGATCTCGATCCGGCGCAAGGTGACCCGCGACGCGCAGAACACCTATTACCTCAACGGCACCAAGTGCCGTCGGCGCGACATCACCGATATCTTCCTGGGTACCGGCCTGGGCCCGCGCAGCTATTCGATCATCGAGCAGGGCATGATCTCCAAGCTGATCGAGGCCAAGCCCGAAGAGTTGCGCAACTTCATCGAAGAGGCCGCCGGCATCTCCAAGTACAAGGAGCGCCGCCGCGAAACCGAAAACCGCATCCGCCGCACCCACGAGAACCTGGAGCGCCTGACCGACCTGCGCGAAGAGCTGGAACGTCAGCTCGAACGCCTGCACCGCCAGGCCCAGGCAGCGGAGAAGTACAAGGAATACAAGGCCGAGGAGCGTCAGCTCAAGGCCCAGCTGGCGGCCCTGCGTTGGCGTGCGCTGAACGATCAGGTGGGCCAGCGCGAGGCGATCATCGGCGACCAGGAAGTGGCCTTCGAGGCCCTGGTGGCCGAGCAGCGCAATGCCGATGCGAGCATCGAGCGCCTGCGCGACGGTCACCACGACCTGTCGGAGCGTTTCAATCTGGTCCAGGGGCGCTTCTATTCGGTAGGCGGCGACATCGCCCGGGTCGAGCAGAACATCCAGCACGGCCAGCAGCGCCTGCGCCAGTTGCAGGATGACTTCAAGGAAGCCGAACGCGCGCGTCTGGAAACCGAATCGCACCTGGGCCACGACCGTACCTTGCTGGCGACCCTGGGCGAAGAGCTGGAGATGATCGAGCCCGAGCAGGAACTGTCGCTGGCGGCAGCCGAGGAGGCCGCCGCGACCCTTGAGGAAGCCGAGACCACCATGCATGGCTGGCAGGAGCAGTGGGACAGCTTCAACACCCGCTCCGCCGAGCCGCGCCGCCAGGCCGAGGTGCAGCAGTCGCGCATCCAGCAGCTGGAGCAGAGCCTGGAGCGCGTCTCGGAGCGCCAGCGCAAGCTGGGCGAAGAACGCGACCAGTTGAGCGCCGACCCTGAAGATGCGGCCATCCTGGAACTCAACGAACAACTGGCCAGCAGCGAATTGCTGCTCGAAGACCTGCACCTGGAAGAACAGCAGGTGATCGAGCGCCTCGACGCGCTGCGCGAGCAGTTGCAGCAGGCCGCCCAGGCGCAGCAGCAGGCCCAGGGTGAACTGCAGCGCCTGGGTGGCCGGCTG
This sequence comes from Pseudomonas palmensis, assembly GCF_049942755.1. NCBI lineage: Bacteria > Pseudomonadati > Pseudomonadota > Gammaproteobacteria > Pseudomonadales > Pseudomonadaceae > Pseudomonas > Pseudomonas palmensis. The sequence goes on along the minus strand of NZ_CP187958.1, from coordinate 385,113 downwards.
GCATCGCTCGAAGCCTTGCAGCAGGCCGCGCTGGACCCAGGCAGCGGTACCCTCGACTGGTTGCGCGCGCAGGGCCTGGAGCAACGCCCACGCCTGGCTGAAGGCCTGCGCGTGGAGCCGGGTTGGGAGCTGGCGGTGGAAACCGTGCTGGGCGCCGACCTGCACGCGGTACTGGTGGACGACCTGGCCGGGCTCGACCTGACGGGCTTCGAGCAGGGCGAGTTGCGTCTGCTGGAGGCCGCCGGCACCGGCAAGCGCCTTGCCGGCAGCCTGCTGGACAAAGTACAGGGCGGCGTTGACCTGGCCCCCTGGCTGGGCCAGGTCAAGCCGGTCGAGAGCCTCGAGCAGGCATTGAGCCTGCGCGGCCAGCTGGCCGACGGCCAAAGCCTGATCAGCCGCGACGGCTACTGGGTGGGGCGCCACTTTCTGCGGGTCAGCCGTGGCAACGATGCCCAGGGCGGCGTGCTGGCCCGCGGGCAGGAGCTTGAGCTGCTGGGCCTGGAGCGTCTGGAGCAGGAAGCTGCCCTGGAGCAGCTCGAAGCGCAGTTGCTGGCCCTGCGTGAACAGCAGCGCGTGCAGGAAGACAGCCGTGAACAACTGCGTCGTCGCACCCAGGAAGAAGCCCGCCAGCAAGGTGAGCTCAAGGCCCATCTGTCGGCCGGCAAGGCCCGCGCCGAGCAGCTGACATTGCGCCGCCGGCGCCTTGAAGAAGAGCTGGCCGAGCTGCTGGAACAGCGCGCCATCGAACACGAAAGCCTGGGCGAGTCGCGCCTGCACCTGCAGGAAGCCCTCGACCTGATGGCCCACGACACCGAACAGCGCGAGGCCTTGCTGGCCCAGCGCGACAACCTGCGCGAACGCCTCGACCGCGTGCGCCAGGAAGCCCGCCAGCACAAGGACCACGCCCATCAGTTGGCGGTACGCCTGGGTTCGCTGCGTGCCCAGCACGACTCCACGCGCCAGGCCCTCGAGCGCCTGGAGCTGCAGTCGGAGCGCCTGAACGAAAAACGTGAACAACTGAGCCTGAACCTGGAGGAGGGCGAGGCGCCCCTCGAAGAGCTGCGCATGATGCTTGAGGCGCTGCTGGAAAAGCGCATGAGTGTCGACGAGGAAATGCGTCAGGCGCGCCTGCACATGGACGAGGCCGACCGCGAACTGCGCGAGGCCGAAAAGCGTCGTACCCAGGCCGAACAGCAATCCCAGCTGCTGCGCGGTCAGCTCGAACAGCACCGTATGGAATGGCAGGGGCTGAGTGTGCGGCGCAAGGCCCTGCAGGAACAGTTGCAGGCTGACGGCTATGATCTGGAAGGCGTGTTGGCGACCTTGCTGGCCGAGGCCAGCGAGCAGGAGGCTGAACTTGAGCTGGAGCGCATCGATGCGCGCATCCAGCGCCTGGGCGCGATCAACCTGGCGGCCATCGACGAGTACCAGCAGCAGTCCGAGCGCAAGCGCTACCTCGACGCCCAGGATGCCGACCTGGTCGAGGCCCTCGATACCCTGGAAAACGTGATTCGCAAGATCGACAAGGAAACGCGCAACCGCTTCAAGGATACCTTTGATCAGATAAATGCCGGATTACAGGCACTTTTCCCAAAAGTTTTCGGTGGTGGCAGCGCTTATCTGGAACTGACGGGCGAAGATCTACTCGATACAGGGGTAACGATCATGGCGCGCCCGCCGGGCAAGAAGAACAGCACCATCCATCTGCTCTCGGGCGGCGAGAAGGCGCTGACGGCCCTGGCCCTGGTGTTTGCCATCTTCAAGTTGAACCCGGCACCGTTCTGCATGCTCGACGAAGTCGATGCGCCGCTGGACGATGCCAACGTCGGACGCTATGCGCGCCTGGTCAAGGAGATGAGCCAGACCGTGCAGTTCATCTATATCACCCACAACAAGATCGCCATGGAAATGGCCGATCAACTGATGGGGGTGACCATGCACGAGCCCGGTTGCTCACGGCTGGTGGCGGTGGACGTGGAGGAGGCGATGGCCATGGTCGACGCCTGAAAAACGGATATAACGCACGAACTTGCAGCAAATGCCCCTGTCAGTTGCGACAGACGGTGTAAAGTTATCTTTGGTCGTGCTAGCTTAATGTAAATTTTTCTATGCGTGGGTAAAACGCCTGTCAGAACATAGAGTTGGCGCCACGTTTTAAAGGGGTTTAAACCCTTTATTTTTCAGCATTTTTCACAGAGGCACGGGATTACATGGAAATCGGTCTGCGCGAGTGGCTGATCGTCATCGGCATCATAGTCATTGCCGGTATTCTTTTTGACGGCTGGCGTCGCATGCGCGGCGGCAAGGGCAAGTTGAAATTCCGTCTGGACCGCAGCTTCTCCAACCTGCCGGACGAAGAGACCAGCGCCGAAGTGCTGGGCCCGCCGCGGGTGCTTGACGACCACAAGGAGCCCCAGCTCGACGAGCACGACCTGCCGTCGATGACGGCTGCGCGCGAGCAGCGCGAGCCGAAGGTGGGCAAGGGGTCCAAGCGCGCCAAACGTACCAGCGAGCCGCAGCAGGGCGACCTGAACCTGGCGGCCGAGCCACGCGAGTCTGACCTGTTCGGCAATGCCGACGACGACTTCCCGGACGAAAGCCCCAAGAGCACCGGCTTCGGTGCCAGCGAAGGCAAGGACCTGCCGCCGGTCGAGGAAGTGCTGGTGATCAGCGTGATTGCCCGCGACGAGAGCGGCTTCAAGGGCCCTGCACTGCTGCAGAACATCCTGGAAAGCGGCCTGCGCTTTGGCGAGATGGACATCTTCCACCGTCACGAAAGCATGGCCGGCAATGGCGAAGTGCTGTTCTCCATGGCCAACGCGGTCAAGCCTGGGGTCTTCGACCTGGACGACATCGACCATTTCAGCACCCGTGCGGTCAGCTTCTTCCTTGGCCTGCCGGGCCCGCGCCATCCCAAGCAGGCGTTCGACGTGATGGTGGCGGCGGCGCGCAAGCTGGCCCATGAACTGAATGGCGAGCTCAAGGATGACCAGCGCAGCGTGATGACCGCGCAGACCATCGAACACTACCGCCAGCGCATCGTCGAGTTCGAGCGCCGCGCCCTGACCCAGAAACGCTGATTGCGATGAATGCGCCCACAGAGGTTGTCACCGACTCTGTGGGAGCTGGCTTGCCAGCTAAGGCTGCGCCGCAGCCCCAGGAATAAAACGCCAAGAGCAGCCCCGAGCTGCTCTTTTGCTTTGCTAGAGACGACACACATGACCGCCGAAACCCGCATCCTCGAATTGCGCGCCGAATTGCTCGAGCACAACCGTCGTTATTATCAAGATGATGAACCGAGCATCTCGGATGCTGAGTACGATCAGCTTTTTATCGAACTCAAGACTCTGGAGGCGAAACATCCGGAGTTTTTCAGTGAGAGCTCGCCGACGCAAACAGTCGGTGCCGCGGTGCTACCAGGATTCAAGCAGGTCACGCACAGCGTACCGATGCTAAGCATTCAAAGCGTTTTTGATGAGTCACAGGTGCGTGATTTTGATCGCCGTGTACGAGGCGGGATTAGCCAACTCCCAACCGACCTTTTCGCAAGCGCAGCCGTAGTTGAGTACGCCTGCGAGCCTAAATTGGACGGTTTGGCGGTGAGCTTAGTGTACATAGATGGCGTGTTGGCTAGTGCCGGAACTAGAGGTGATGGCACTACTGGGGAGGACGTGCTGGCAAATGTGCGCACTATAAATTCAATTCCCCACAGGCTAACAGGAACAGGTTGGCCTAGCCCTCTTGAGGTGCGGGGGGAGGTTTATATGACCAAGCTCGGTCTCGAACGTCTCAACTCTGCGCAGGAGGAAATAGGGAAAAAAACCTTTGCGAATCCAAGAAATGCTGCCGCGGGTAGTCTGAGGCAGCTTGACTCGAGGATTACAAAGAGACGTCCGCTGGAGTTTTGTTCCTATGGAGTACCAGGTGGGCACAATGAGATGCCGGATACGCACGCAGCAATTTTGGAGCAATTGCGCCAATGGGGCTTTCCCATTAGCGAAGAGCTCGAGGTTGTACAAGGCATTGATGCCTGTTTGGCGTACCACAAGAGTATTGGGGAGCGTCGTGATGACCTTGCATACGATATCGACGGTGTTGTCTACAAAGTAAACAGTATCGCCGATCAGCAGCAGCTTGGGTTTCGTTCGCGCGAGCCGCGTTGGGCACTCGCGCACAAGTATCCACCGATGGAGCGCGAGACAGTAGTTGTCGGGGTCGATTTTCAGGTTGGTCGAACGGGTGCTGTGACACCTGTTGCTAGGTTGAAGCCAGTGCAGGTTGCAGGGGTTGTTGTGTCTAATGCGACGCTCCACAACATGGGAGAAATTTTTCGTTTGGGTCTAATGGTCGGCGATACGGTATCGATACGGCGCGCCGGAGATGTTATTCCCCAAGTTGTAAAGGTCATAACCGAGAAACGCCCAGCAGACGCTGAGGAAATACCCGTACCGAAAGCTTGCCCCATTTGCGGGTCGCTCGTAGAGCCGACACAGCTCAAAAAGAGAGCAAAGGGACGTGTCAGCATGACTGACGGAGCGGTTTATCGCTGCACGGGACGATTGGCGTGTGCTGCTCAGCTTAAGCAAGCCATTGTTCATTTTGTATCCAGACGCGCCATGGACATCGAGGGCCTGGGTGAGAAGAGCGTCGAGCAATTGGTGGATGAAGGGCTGATTGCCTCGCCGGCAGACCTGTACCGCTTGAAATTCGAAGACATCGTCGACCTCGAAGGCTTTGCCGAGGTGTCCAGCAACAAGCTGCTGGCTGCCATTGCCGACAGCAAGCGCCCGAGCCTGGCACGCTTCATCTACGCCCTTGGCATCCCCGATGTGGGCGAGGAGACCGCCAAGGTGCTGGCGCGCTCGCTGGGCTCGTTGCAGCGCGTGATGGTGGCGTTGCCGCAGGTGCTGACCTACCTGCCGGATATCGGCCTGGAAGTGGCTCACGAGATCCACAACTTCTTCGAGGACGAGCATAACCGCAGCGTCATCGCGCAACTGCTCGAGAACGGCCTGCAGTTGCAGGAGGAGGGCGAGCTGGCCGCCGAGTTCGCGGCCAGTACGACCCTGGCCGGGTTGATCGCCAAGCTCGACATCCCTTCTGTCGGCCCGACGGGTGCCGAGAAGCTGGTGGCCAAGCTGCAAAGCCTTGAGCGCATCATTGCCGCCGACGGCATCGACCTGCGCCAGGCGCTGGCAGCCAAGCAGGCTGATGCGGTGCGCGAGTTCTTCCTGGTCGAGGCCAACCAGGCACTGGCGCGCAGCGTCGAGGCGCAACTGCGCGAGTTCGGCATGCACTGGGAGAGCGAGAAGAAGGTTGCCCAGGGCTTGCCGCTGGCGGGGCAGACCTGGGTGCTGACCGGTTCGCTGGAGCGCATGAGCCGGGATGTCGCCAAGGACAAGCTGGAGAGCCTGGGGGCCAAGGTGGCGGGGTCTGTTTCGGCCAAGACCCACTGCGTGGTGGCGGGCCCGGGGGCAGGCTCCAAGTTGGCCAAGGCCATTGAGCTGGGGCTCAGGGTGTTGGATGAGGATGCGTTCGTGGCGTTTCTGTCGGAGCAGGGCATAGCGGTGTAGCGGTCACGCGGCCCGCTTCTGCCCGAAGGGCGTGGGAGCGGGCTTGACCCGCGATCGAGCGCGAAGCGCTCGCAACACCTGAGCGCACGGTGCGTCAGGCACACCGCAAGCGCTGTCACGCACATGGTGTAGGCTAGGCTCCAGCCAGGAGGTGGCCCCATGTACCCATTCTTCGAACAGCTCGTCGCCCGTATCGCCGCACCCTTCGTCAGCCAGGCACGCCGCAGCACGCGCGTGTGGCAATGCGAGTGCGGACAGTCCGTGTTCTTTCGCAACAGCCAATGCCTGGCCTGCCAGGCGTCCCTGGGCTACTGGCCCGATACCCACCATGTCGGCACCTTGCTGCCGGCGGCTGTGGACGGCCAGTGGTACCTGGACGGCCAGCCAGAACTCGGCCCGCTCAAGCGTTGCGCCAACCTCGACACCCCGGCTTGCTGCAACTGGCTGCTGGCTGCCGACGACCCCGAAGCGTTCTGCCTGGCCTGTCGCCTCAACCGCACCATCCCCGACCTGTCGTTCACCGAAAACCACCTGCGCTGGCGCAAGCTGGAAACCGCCAAGCGCCGCCTGATTGCGCAACTGCTGCACCTGGGGTTGCCGGTCACGCCCAAGCAAGGCGCAGCCGGCGAGGGCATCGCCTTCGACTTCATCGGCATCGACATTGCCGGCAATCCCCCCACCACCGGCCACGCTGGCGGCCTGATCACCCTGGATATCCGCGAAGCCGACGACGACTGGCGCGAGCAGGTGCGCGTGCAGCTTCAGGAGCCCTACCGGACCGTGCTGGGCCACCTGCGCCACGAGATCGGGCATTACTACTGGGACCGTCTGGTGGCCAGCAGCGCCTGGCTGCAGGACTTCCGCCGCCTGTTCGGCGACGAGCGCGCCAGCTACGCCCAGGCCATGGAGCGCCACTACCAGCAAGGTGCTCCGCTGGACTGGGCCGTCGCCCACGTCAGCGCCTATGCCACCATGCACCCCTGGGAGGACTGGGCCGAAACCTGGGCGCACTACCTGCACATGACCGATGCGGTGGACACCGCCCTTGCGCTGGGCATGGACGCCTCGGTGATGGACCTGGACTATCCGCCGTTCGATGCCCGCAGCTTGTACCAGCCCGAGCACCCTGGGGCGCCTGCGTTCCTGGCGTTCATCAATGCCTGGGTGGAGCTGTCGGCGATGCTCAACGAGCTGTCACGCAGCATGGGCCAGACCGACTTCTACCCGTTCGTGCTGAGTGCGCCGGTGGTGGCCAAGCTGCACTTCATTCACTGCGTGATCCAGGGCGATGCCCCGGCGGCAGTCACAAGTCCTTGAGCCAGAGTGGTTTTTTCACGGTACAGAGGTTGTAACTTCGCGTCAGACCGGTACAATGGCCCCGCTCGCTGCCAGGCGAGCATCGTTATGGTGACCCCATCGGTCCCCCCGCAACGATTACCCGTAAACCTGGTCAGGCCCGGAAGGGAGCAGCCACAGCGGGAACATCGTGTGCCGGGGTGTGGCTGGTGGGGTTGCCTCCATAACGCAAGCCCTTGTCTGCCAGGGGCCGCCTCTATCCAGTTCCCTTTCCCCCGAATACGCATGCAGTGCACTGCTTTCCCTTCGCGCGCACGAAAAATGCCTGCGACCGGATCACTGTCGCAGACACTTCACTCTCTTCAGCGCTATCAGCAGGGCTCGTAAATGAACGCCTTGTAATCGCCACCCTCCCGGTAGATATAGCGCCCGATACATTCAATGTTGGCTATCTGTGCAACGTAGGTAATACGGTCCGGTTTGAATTCCCGTGCCGCGGTGAGCAGAACTTTGGACAGGTCTCTTTTGACGTTTGTCACATGTTGCTCGTTGGTCTGGCTGAAATCATCATACTCGATGGCCCAGACGGTATTCACACCAGCCAACTTCTTCCATTGTTGTTCTGCCAGGAAGTTGTTGAAGTTGTCTCGTTCCGATTCCTTGTTGGTGAGGTCCAGCGAAAGCAATACCCTGATCATTGAGTCATTCCTTTGTGCGGTGCGCTAAGGGACGACGCTGCCCGCTGGCAGCGCCCGGCGGGCATGATTGCAGAAGCGCAGCGCTCGCTTCAAGACGCTGTAATTGCGCCGAAACGGCACGCCTTTGAATGTTTCTGTTTATTTTAAAGTGCCTGAAAGCCCTTTGTTCCATAAAAAGACTTTATAGCTCGTGTTTCTTTGCGTAGTAACTTTCCTACATGGCCTTGGCTAAGTTGTTTAGTTGATGTTTTTTGGTAAATTCTTGAATTATTTTAACTCTCAGGTGATGGCCATTTAGCATTGATGGATGAAAAGCGAGTGACTAGGTTGCAAGGGAATTTCACTGCTTATGGGAGCCCACCATGACCCTCTGCCTGTTGTCCCTCGACCTGTCCAATACCGGCGAAGTTCAGCGCGTGGCCTTTTGCAAGGTGCTCAAGGACGATAACTGGAAGCGATTTCGCAATGCCGACGCCACCTGGGAGAAGTCATACGAACTGGCCTACGACGCTCTTGTCGAAAAGCGCGTCAAGACCCTGCTCGAAGCTGCCGCCAATATGGCGGGTATCGAAGAACTGAGGTTCGTGGTGCAAGCCGGCGAGCAGGAGGGCTGGTGTTGCCAGCTGGAGAAGATCCACGGCATCTACCACTTCACCACGTTCGATTCAGCGGCAGATCTGAAAAAGCTTGCCTGAGCAGTCGCCAGCGCCCGCTGCGCCGTGTCAACGCGCGCAGCGGGCGTGGTGCGTCATGGCTTGAGGGGCAGCTGCACGTCACCCGCATAGGGCGTCTGCAGGTCGCGCTCGGGTATCTCCCAGATCACCAGCTGTGGCGGCGTCTGCCTGAACGCCGGGCTGTCGAAGTAGGCCTTGGCGGCTCCGGAGAATTCGCCGCCGTCCTTGGCGAAGTTGCCCACAGGCGCCGACAGCGCACGTTGCAGAAAGCCGACAAAGCTCGAGTTGCGCGAAAACGAGGTGCCGATCAGCGCGACATTCGGCAGGTTGTCGTCGCCGAACAGGTCATCGAGGTTGTCGCCCGCATCGCTGACGGCCTCGGCCCGCTCGGTGATGACCGTTGGCGCCACCTGTTCCTGCGGCGGCTGCAAGGCCACTGGCAGCCAATCGATGCCGGCCAGCCGCACCAGGTCCCCGGGGCGCGGTGCCAGAGGCTCCTGGCGGGTGTCGAAGGTCTTGCTGGGGGTGGCGCTCAAGCCCATGCCCTTGACCTGCTCGGCAATGGCCTGGGCAGCGGCCTGGGCGCCGGCTTCGCTCCAGTGGGTATCGGTACGCAGGAACGCACTGGCGCCCAGCGGCTGCAGGTTGGCAGTCAGGTCCAGGGTGGTCACGCCGGCCGCCTGGAGTTTCTGCGCCCACTGCTGGATGCGCGCCTGCGAGGCCGTGGGGCGAGTCAACCCGCACAGCTCGCTGGCGGCGATACGGCTCTTGTCCGGCACCACGCTCACCAGCAGGCGGATACCCCGTTGCTGCAAGCTGCGTTGCAGGGCGATCACCGCATCGGCCTTGGCCTGGGCGTTGTCGGCCGCGTGCCGGTCGAGCTTGAGTTCATCGCTCAGAAACAGCCACTGCGTGCAGCCCGGCCGCACCCGCGGCCCGGTGTCGCCCAGCAGCAGCCAACTGCCGGCCCGTTCCAGGTCGGCGGCCTCGCTCGGCAGCGGCGCCTTGGCCAGCTCCTTGGCAATGCGGTGGGTGATTTCGCCGTGCAGCACCTGGCCATTGGACAGGTGCTTGTCGGGCATCAGCTCGAGCTTGCCGCTGGCCACCAGCCAGCCACACGACAGCAGGCCGGCACCCAGGAACAGCGCCAGGGTGACGCCGGCGATCGGGCTGGTGCGCAGGGCCAGTGCACTGGGGGGCGTGGGCGCTGTACTGGGAGGAGGTGTCTTCATCGTCATCAGAACTGGAAGTACAGGAAGGGGACCGAATCACGGCTGGCGATCAACGCGAACGACAGCACGAAGCCGGCCACGGGCCACAGGGCAGCGGCATGCACGAACCACGCGCGGCTGGCGAAGCGGTGCTCGGCGCGTGTCTGCCAGATCGGCAGGATGATGCACGCCACGCCCAGCAACGCCGCCAGACCGTGCACCGGGCGTACGGTGGCTGCCAGTGCCTCGCCCAGGGCAAAGCCGTGCAGGCCGAACTGGCCGGCGTACATCGACAGCGCCGTATGAAAGTCCGGGGCGCGGAACAGCGTCCAGGCCAGGCACACGAACAGCAGCGTCAGGGTGTGCGACAGCACCTTGGGGATCGCCGGCAGGCTGGAACGGCTCCAGGCCCGGTCGACGCACAGCGCGATACCGTGGGCCGAGCCCCACAGCAGGTAGTTCCAGCTGTCCCCGCCATGCCACAGGCCGGCAATGGCCATGGTCAGGAACAGGTTGCGGTAGGTGTTCCAGGTGCCGTGACGGTTGCCGCCCAGGGCGATGTACAGGTAGTCGCGCAGCCAGCTCGACAGCGACAGGTGCCAGCGCCGCCAGAAGTCCTGGATGCTGCTGGCCAGGTACGGCCGGTTGAAGTTCTCGGGAAAGTGGAAGCCCAGCATCAGGCCCAGGCCGATGGCCATGCAGCTGTAGCCGGCAAAGTCGAAGAACAGTTGCAGCGAATACGCCAGGCAGCCCAGCCACGCGTCCAGGAACGACGGGTTGTCCAGGTGGAAGGCCACGTCCACCAGCGGCGACAGGGTATCGGCCACCAGCACCTTCATGCACATGCCGATCATGAAGCGGCGCGCGCCCAGCGAGAAGTTCTGCCAGTTGAAGTAGCGCTGGTTGAGCTCGCGGCGTACCCAGTCGTAGCGGATGATCGGGCCGGCGATCGAGTGGCCGAACATCGAGATGTAGGTGGCGAAGTTCACGAAACTGCGCTCTACCGGCACGGTATGGCGGTGCACATCCACCAGGTAGGAAATCGCCTGCAGCACGATGAACGACAGTCCCGCTGGCAACGCCACCCGCTGCCACTCCATCGGCAATGCACCGTAATAGGTGATCAGCTCGTTGTAGTTGGCGGCCAGGATGTTGGCGTACTTGTACCAGCACAGCACCAGCGTATTGAACACGATCAGCGAGGCCAGCAGGCGTATGCGCCCGCGCGAGTCCTCATGGCTGCGGTTCACCAGCAGCCCGCCAACCCACGCGACCACGGTCAGCGCCATGTGCAGCAGCAGGAACAGCGGGCTCAGCCAGCCATAGAACAGCCAGCTGCCGACCAGCAGTACGCCGTTGCGCCAGGCCGGACGGCTCAGCGCGTACACCAGCATGAAGATCGGCAAAAACAGCGTCAGGAACTCGAGTGAGGCGAATACCATGGTGGTGAAGACGTCCGATCAGTTGGAGAGCGTGTCCGTGACGGGCACAAGCTGCGGGCCGCTCGCCGTGGGCAGCAGCAATACGCTGTAGCGCTCGCCGGCCTTGAGTTCGCCCAGGTCCACCGGGCCGCCGACGTTGGCATTGGCGCACACCAGTTGCACCGACAGCTTCACCGGGTTGATCGATCTACGCTGCACGCTGGCCTCTGGCGCGTCCTTGAACAGGTCCGCCGTGCGCCCGGCAGGGCGCAGGCTTGCGCCCTGGCAGGAAGGGTCGAGGTTGACGAAGGCCAGCGAAGCCTTCAGCGCATTGAAGTCGTCGGGTTGCTCGCGTACCACGCGTTGCCGGATGCCGCTGGCGTCCTGCAGGGCGACTACCGTGGCGAATTCGCCAGGAGCAACGCTCAGCTGCAGGGCCGAGCGCTGGCCGTCACGGCTGAGGGTGCCCTTGATGGCCTTGTTGGCCGGTACCGGCAGGTACGCCGACACCGGTTTGGCCGCGTCCAGCTGCAGGCTGGCCTTGGAGCCGTCCGCCACCAGTTGCAGGGTGCCGGGGGCCGCATTGACGAAGCGCAAGAACGCCGAGTCTTCGCTGGGGCCGGTGGGGTACAGCGCGATCTCGGCCTGGGCCAGGCCCGCGCCGAGGGCGGCGGGCAGGGCCAGCAGTACAGCGTGCAGGGCGCGCTTCATTTCTTGATGCTCGTCACGACCGGCGCCTTGACGATCTCTTCGCTGATCTTCTTGCTCCAGGCCAGGTAGCCCGGGGCGGTCAAATGCTGACCGTCGACCGTGGCCCACTCGCCTTGCTTGGAGAATTTGAGCGAGTCGACGTAGTCGCACGGTGCCACGTTGGCGGCGAGGAACTTGGAGGTCAGTTCGACGCGGGCGTAGGTCTTGCCGTACTTGCCGCCTTCGGTTCCCCAGTTGGGGCCGACCCATACGCACTTGGCCCCGGTGTTGGCGATTTCCTTGGCAAAGCTGGTGGTCTGCTGCCACAGCCAGGCCTTGGGGAAGGCCGGTTTGGTGTAGCTGGCCATGGTGTCGCCCATCACCACGACCACCAGGTCCGGCTTGTCGGCCTTGATCAGGTCGCCGATCGGCCGGGTGGCCGCCTTGCTGCCCAGTACCACGGGCTTCTCGGTGCCACGGCGCTCGGAACCGCCGCAGGTGCCAGGGGTGGCTTTGAGCCAGTCGCCGGCATTGGCGCCGCAGATACCCAGCGAGTGCACCTGGGCACCTTGCTGCACGAGGTTGTCGTGCAGGCTCTTGATCAGGTAATCGGGGGTCGCCAGGTGGCTGTCGCCGATCATCAGAATGGTCAGGCCTGCGAGAAGTGAACTAGCCATGGTTGATACTCCTGCAAATCAATTCGAATAAGGGGAACGGTACGGGTTGACGGGCAACGGCATGGCGCCGCGGCCGTCGTCGAACAGGTAGCGCAGGTACAGGCCACCGGTCCATTGCTGGTAGTCGCGGGCGTTGTCCACACCCAGGGTGCCGCCGAAGAAGAACCCATCGCCCAGCCGGTATTCGCCACTGGCGCCCAGCGAGTAGCCGATGCCGGTCTTGCTCTGCGAGGCATAGGTGGTGCGCAGGGTCGTACCGTCCGTGGCAAAGGCCTGGGAAATTCGTTCCAGCGCCGCTTGTGACTGCCTGTCGCGGAAGTACGGTGCGCTGTCCTGCTCGATGTGCTGCATGCCCACCGAACCCTGCACCTGGTAGCTGAAGTTCGGTCCCCGCTGCGCCCAACTGACCGGCACACCGATGGAGAAGAAGTTCTGCGGGCTGAAGTAGCCGCCGTGGCCGTAGGTGAAGAAGCTCTGGTTGTTCGCGTAATGCGCCCCGGACACGCTCAGGCCAGCGGTAAGGCGTTCATCCTGATTGTTGAGCAGGTACCAGTAGATGCCGCTGCCCAGTTCACTGCGGGTGTTGGACTCCACGTCGTGACCCAGCAGCTTGTGCCAGGAACCATAGCCGTACATGCCGTAGGTCTGATTGTCATAACCCAGCTGCAGACGACCACCGTTGGAGGTTACGCCACCCCATTGCAGGTCGGTGCGCTTGTCGCGGGCTCCGGCGAAGGAGGTCAGGCTGTCGGTGACCGAGCGCCGGGACAGGTTGAGGTTGTAGCGCCAGTTGCTGCCTTCTGCAAAGGGGCGATCCAGGCTGATGCCGCCCACGGCGGTGTTGTACAGGAAGCCTACCGGGCTCACGCCCAGGTCTGCCTTGAGGCCCTGCGACGGGTTCTCGTAGGCTACGGCCACGCCTACGCCGCTGTCCTTCTGCGAGCCGGGGCTGTCGATGTAGAAGTCCTCTGCTTCTGCAAGCAGGTCGGGTAGCGGCATGGCGAGTATGTTCCTGGCCATTTCGCTGGTGATCCCGCCAAAGCGCGAATTGGCGCTCAGCTCGTTTTTCACCCCCCCTGCGTTCAGCGACACTGGCGTGATGCGCAGGGCCAGTCGATCGTCGTTCCACGGCACGCTGATCTCCAGCGGCGCCTCCACATCGGTAATCTTGCCCAGCCCCGATTCGCTGTCGTTACCGCGGAAAGTGACACCCTGCTTGATTTGCGGGCTGCGCGCCTCGCGAATCGTATCCAGCTCGGTCTGCAGCGCGGCGCGCGGGTCGACCGGTGCCGGCGTGGCGAGCTGCGGCGTGGCCTGGCTGGCCGTGCGCAGGCCAGGTTCGCTGTCGCGACTGGCCAGCAGCACCGGTGCGTCGAACGCCTCGTTGGCGCGGCTGCTGACCTGGGTCTGTGCCGGCTCGGGAATCTCGGCCAGCACCGTTTCGCTCAGGCGCGACTGCTTGCGCTGGCCCGGCTGGCCGACGAAGGGGTTGACGGCAATCGCCTGGCCGAAGGGGTTGAGCACGTTCTGCTCCGGCGGCGCCTGCAAGGCCAGGGCCTGGGCATACAGCTGCTCGGCCTTGGCCAGCTTGCCGCGGCCACGGTAATAGCCGGCAGCACTGGTGAGAATCTGCGGGTTCTGCGGGGCCAGTTGCAGGGCCTTTTCAACGGCGCGCTCGGCCTTGTCGGCATCGCCGGCCTGTACGAAGGCCTGGGCGGCGCCCATCTGCACGTCGGCATTGTCCGGGTACTGGCGCAGCAGCGGGGTGAACAGCTCCACCGCCTTGGCCGGGTTGCGGTTGTCCAGGTACATGCGCGCCAGCGACGACACTGCCTGCGGGTCTTGCGGGCGTTGCGCCAGGGCCGGGGCGAGGGTGTCGTAGGCGGCCACCAGGTCGCCCTTTTCACGCAGCAGGTCGGCCTGGCGCACGGTGTACTGGAACACCAGGTCGTCGTAGCTGCGCTGGTCGCCGGCCTGCAGTGGCTGGCTGCGCAGCTCGCGCAGAATCTGGTTCACCTGCACGTCGTCGCCGGCCTTGAGCAGTGCGCCGGCATAGGCCAGGCGCAGGGACGGGGAGGGCGTGCTGCTCTGGGCAATGGCGGTGCGCAGCATGCCCAGCGCATGTTCGGTCTGGCCGATATCGATATAGGTCGCGGCCAGCGCCGAGAGCATGCCGGGGTTGTTGGCCGCTGCCGGTTCGGCGCGTTGCAGCAGCTTCATGGCCTGTTGGCGCTGGCCCTGTTTGGCCAGGTCTGCCGCCTGGCGGGTCAGCAGGTGCAGTTCGATCTCTTCGGCCAGGGTGTGCATGGCGGCGCTGCGCTGGGCCGCGGGCACCTGCGCCAGGCTGCGCTGGGCCGACTGCCACTCGCCCAGGCGGCTGGAGAACAGCGCGCTGGCATACAGCGCCTCGGCCCGCTGCGGGTTGGCCTTGAGCATCTCGTCGATGGTCTGGCGCGCCTTGCCGGAGGCATCGCTCTTGAGGTAGACCTGCGCCAGGTCGTAACGCGCCCACACGTTCTGCGGGTCGTTGCGCACGGCCTCTTCCAGCGCCTTGCGAGCGCCGGCCAGGTCGCCACTGCGCTCGGCGTCGCGGGCCTGGCCTACGGCGATGGCCGCGCGCAGCACGCGCAGGTCGCCCAGGCGTTCGCGCTGGGCATCGCTGAGCCCGTCGATCAGGCGCTGGCTTTCGCCCAGCTTGCCGTTCTGCGCCAGCACGCTGACCAGCCCGCGCAGCGCATCGGGGTTGCCGGCATCCAGGCTCAGGGCCTGGCGATAGGTGGTTTCGGCGCTGTCGAACTGACCCTGGGCGGCCTGCAGGTCGGCCAGGCTGACAGGCCCCTGCACCTGGCGCGGGTTCATCGCGATGGCGCGTTGCAGCAGCTCGCGGGCGTCTTGCGGATTGCCGGCGTCGCGGGCGGCATTGGCCTGGTCCAGCAGCACCCAGTAGCGGTTGCCTTGCAGGGCGCTCTGCCAGCGGCTGCTGTTGCCACGGCTGATGGCCTGCTTGAACAGTGCATCGGCGTCGCCCAGGCGGCCCTGGCGCTGGCGCACGATGCCCAGCCCGCCGAGGGCGTCGGCATCCTGCGCCTGCTCGCGCAAACGGGCCTGGAACGACTGCTCGGCCTGGGGCAGGTCGTTGGCGTCCAGCGCCTTGAAGCCACGCACCAGGTGGCTGTTCTGGCGTTGGACGGCGCTGGCCTGGCTGGCACGGGCACCGCTCTTGAGCTGGTTGCGGATCTCTTCGTCGTCCGGGTAGGCCTTGAGGTAGGCATCGAACAACGGCACCTCGGCGGGGCGCGGCGCACCCAGCCAGGACAGGCCCTGGCGCCAGCCCTCGATCGATTCACTGCCGATCACCGGGTCGTTGGCATAGGACGCCAGCCGGCGAATGCCCTCCACCCGGGTGCTTTCGTTGCGCAGCAGCAGCTTGGCCAGGTTGAGCTTGATCTTGGGGTTGTCCGGCGACTGGCCCTGCAGGCGCTCCAGGCCCTGGCGCGCTTCCTGCCAGCCGGTGGCGGTGTAGCCCAGGTAGCTGTAGAACTCCAGGCCCAGTTCGCCCTGGGGTGCACTGCCACTGAACAGCGTGCGGTATGCCGCCACAGCCTGATCCAGCTCGCCCGATTCGGCGAGTTGGCGGGCCTGCTCCAGTTGCGCGGTGTTATCGGCGCTGTGCAGGGCGATCTCCTGTTGCAGCAACAGGGTCTGACGCTCGCCGGGGTGCGCCTGCCTGAGCTGGTCGAGGTAGCGCTTGGCGCCCTGCGGGCGATTGCCATCAAGCTCCAGCAGGCCAAGGCCGTACAACGCGTCGGCCTGCTGCGGATCGATCAGCAGCAGCTTGCGCCATGCCTCGGTGGCGCGGGTGATGTCTTTGCGGGCCTGCCAGTATTGACCCTGTTCCAGCAGGACCTTGCCGTTCTCGCTGAGCTCGGCAAAGCTGCTGTTGTGGATCAGGGCGGCAAGCACCCCAATGGCTAGGGTTTGGCGGCGCGAGGGCATGAAGTCTCCCAGAGTGGTTGCAGCTTCCCGTCGTCGAGGAAGTGGTAACGATCATCCATGAAGCCGAGGGCGAACAGGCTCAGCACGAAGTCGTAGTAAGGGGGTTGTCTGGCCTGCAGCGCTTCGGGGCTCAGGCTTTTGCTCATCAGCTGGTCGACACGGGCACGCTGCTGTTCCTGCAGCCAGGGTTGCTGGCGCGCCTTGAAATACGGCAGCAGGGCGGCAGAAAAGCCGAACGGGCCATCGCCGCTGCTGGTGTTGGCCTGCACCTGCACTTTCTCTGGCGGTACGCCGTGGGTCGCGACACTGCGCGCCATGCCGTCGAGGCTGTCGAGGATCGGCTTGGCCAGTGGGTCCTTGGCCGGGGTCATGCCGGCCCACAGGTAGGTGCGGATGGCGTCGTAGCTGCCGGTTTCGCCCTTGACCGGGTCGATCACGAACAGGCCCTTGTCCGGGCCGGTGGCACGGTAGCCCACCCAGTCGGCCACATAGCCGTTGTGGCTCACGCCCTTGATCAGGCTGGCGGTGCTGCGGGCGATCTGGCTCCACGGCCCCTTGGGGTCGACCACCGCCAGGCGTCGCAGCACCGGCACCGGCAGGTAGCTGGGGTTGAGCTGCCAGAAGTGATCGGGCTTGGCAAAGCCCTCCACGCCGGGCAGCAGCATCATGCCCAGGCCCGGCAGCTCGGCCACTTCGCGGGCCTTGATATTGGCCAGCAGCTGGGCAGCCTGGGCGTTGTAGGCCGGGGTGTTCCACAGCCGCGCGGCCTCGCTCAGCGCGTAGGCGAACCACAGGTCGGCGTCCGAGGCCGAGTTGTGGTCCAGCAGGCGCCACTGGCCCTTGTCGTCCAGGCCCCAGATCCACCCCGGCAGGTTCTGCTTGATGTCGCCACCGGCAAGGTTGTTGCTGGCCCACAGCCAGAGCTTGTCGAAGCTGGCCTGGTCGTTGGCCACCAGGGCAAAGAACATCGCGTAGGACTGGCCTTCGGACGAGCTGTGCTGCTGCGGCGTGCTGGCATCGAGCACGCGCCCGTCGGGCTGCACGAAGTGCTGGCGAAACACCTGCCACAACGGCCAGGGGTCGGCCTGGCAGCTGTTGGCCTGGCTCACGCCGGGCAGCAGCAGGGTAAGGGCGCTGGCGCCCAGCAGGCGGCGCAGCAGCGAGCGCGAACGCCTGGCGGGCAACGGTGCGGTGTGTCCGGTTGGCAGAGGCATGCGATTACTCGATGTTGAGGCGACGTTTGGCCTGGGCGCGCAGCGAGAAGAACGCCACCAGGCTGACCAGGGCAACCCCCAGCAGGGTCAACAGCAGCAGCGCCGGTACATGCTGGGACAGCAGCCACTGGATGTAACGGAACGGCCCCAGGTGCCCCACGTAGTAGGCCTGCTCGGCCACCAGCGATTCGACATTCCTGCCGTTGATCACCACAAGGCTGCCTTGCAGTGCCTGGGTGTACTGTTCGCCGCCGATCAGGGCGTCGGTGACCTCCACCAGGTTCTGCGGCTGCGGGCTGGACAGCACCACCACGCTGCGCCCGCTCTTGAGCGGCGACTCGAACCCGGTGACGTACGAGCTGCGGTTCTCGCCGGTGAAGGTGAGCGCACCGCGCGCGGCGCGCAGGTTGGCCTTGGGATCGGGGCTGATCCATTCGCGCAGGCGCATCGGCAGGTCGGAGAACTCCACGTAATGCCTGGCGTCCTGGGTCCTGCTGGGCAGGTAGTCGGCCCAGGTCTTGAGCAGTGGCTGGTTGTCGCCGGAAGCCAGCACCAGCAGGTCCTTGTCGGCCAGGGCATCGACCTGGCCGGCCTGGGCCACGGTGACGGCGGTGGCCGGGTAGCCGGTGGAGTCGCCAAAGCGTCCGAGCACGGTGAGGTAGGCGCTCCAGTCGGCGCTGCCGGCGTTGTCCGGCAGGATCACCGCCGAGTCGGACAGGTCGGCCAGGCGCGTGAACGGGAAGCCGCTGTCCTTGAACACGCCCAGGTTGGGCATGGCGATGAAGTGGTCGTAGCCGCTCAGGTCCAGGGTGGAGTCCGGGTCGATGGCGCCGCGCATGTTGTCGATGATGATGTCGCGGCATTCACCCTGCTTGATGTAGTCGTACATGAAGCGGAACTGCAGGCGCGACTGCAGGGCGACCGAGTCCAGCGGCAGCAGCATGCTCGCCTCGCGGGCGATGCTGTCGTCTTTCTTCAGGGCTGCCAGCAGGCTGTCGCTGCCGCCCAGGCGCTCGATCGAGGGCAGGTTCATCGACTTGATGAAAGTGTCGTTGAAGCTCACCAGCAGCGAAGAGTTGGACGAGGTCTGCTGTGGGGTGTAGCGGTACTTGAGGTCCAGCCGGGCGCCCTGTTCGCGCCAGTTGAACAGGTCGGGTGGCAGGCGCACCGGCACGGTGATCATGCCGGGGTTGTAGCCCGACACATTGAGCTGACGCGGGTCGATCAGCTCGCCAAGGCGCACCGGGCGTTCGGTCGGCAGCCAGTTGGGCGCGTCATACGGCTGGCGTGGCTGCAGCGCATTGACGGTGTCGATCTGCACGCTGGGGCCGGAGAAGCTGCGGTAGCCGATCACCAGGGCGGTGGCGGCGCGCTTGAGTTCGGCGCTGTCGCGTCCGGCGAT
The DNA here is from genome assembly GCF_049942755.1 of Pseudomonas palmensis. Classification (NCBI taxonomy): domain Bacteria; kingdom Pseudomonadati; phylum Pseudomonadota; class Gammaproteobacteria; order Pseudomonadales; family Pseudomonadaceae; genus Pseudomonas; species Pseudomonas palmensis. The sequence continues at coordinate 366,261 of NZ_CP187958.1, read as the reverse complement.
GACCAGCAGCTTGCCGTGCGGGTCGTTGGGGTTGCTCACCAGCGACAGGGTCGGGCCCTTGAGGTCGGGCAGCGTCAGGCCCTCGACCTGGTTGGCCTCGGCGGTGTTGACCAGCACCACCGCGTTGCCGCTGGCGGGCAGGCTGTGCAGGTTGGTGGGGAAGTTTGCGCCACGGTAGCTGGCCAGTGCACCGATCCACGACGACACCGCGCCCGCCGCTTCGAGGGTGGTGTTGTCGGGGGCCACGGCAAACACGAACGGCAGGCTCAGGGCGCGTGGGTCGCGACGGTCGAACAGCGGCAGCGGCAGCAGGGCCAGGTCGTTGGGCAGCACCACCGGCTTGACCTGCAGGCTCAGCTGGCTTTCGTTGCTGATCTTGGCCCACAGGCTCGAATGCAGCGGGTCTTCGCACTGCATGGTGTAGTGGCCGATCAACTGCACGCCGAGCCGGTTGAACTCGGTGATCAGGTACGGCGGAATGTCGATCACCTGCTTTTGCAGGACGCCGGCGTTTTCCTTGGGCAACGGCAGGCTGGCGGCCACTTCGTCGTTGACCAGGATGTTGATCTGCGAGAGGTCGCTGAGCAGCGCTGGCGAATAGGTGTATTGCAGGGTCAGTTGCGCGCCAGTCACCACCTCGTCGGCCCGCACGTCGAAGTTGACCGTGTCGGTCGACTCCACGCCACGCAGGCTCATGGTGTAGTTCTTGCCCAGCTGCTTGAGGCTGAGCTGGTACTTTTCGCCGGCCGCATCCGGTGCCGCCGGCGCCGTTTCGCTGGCGGCGGGCTCCGTGGCGGGCGCCGCTGCGCTGGCCGCGACCTCATCGGCCTGGGCAGGTTGCAGCAGGCTGCCCAGGCACAGCAGCGAGCCGGCGAGCAGACGGCGAGAACGGCGCGACAGGTTCACTTGTTGGTCGGTATGAAGCATGACGGTCATTGCGAGTCCAACGAAGGTTCGAGGTGGGTGGGGGCTTGCTTGCGCTTGTAGCGACGATGGCGCAAGGCGCTGAGGGTCGCCTGGGCCAGGTCCATGATGCCGCGCACGCCGATGCGGCTCACATCGTGCAGGGCGCTCAACGGGGTGTCGGGCTTGCTGCCACCCCAGGTTGCGGCCCAGGTGTCGGCCCGCGAGAAGGTCAGGCGCACGAAGTCGCTCTGCTGGCGCAAGGTCAGCGGCTTGAACTGCACCCCGACCATGGCGCCACGGCTGAACACCACGGTGGCCGGCAGTACGCAGGCCTGCTGCTTGCGCATCAGGATCACCTGGATGTCCTGGCCCTTGTGCAGGCTCTGGCCCTCGGGAAGCTTGAAGCCCACGCCCTTTTGCGAGAAGTCCACGGTGGTGCAGTCGATGGTGGTGCCGTCGGCGGTCTGCACCTGAATCGGCAGCTCGGCGCGCACGCGCGGCTCGGAACGCACCTGGCGGGTTTCACTGGCAACCGCAACGGCAGCGCTGGTGATGATCACGTTGTAGATCGTCCAGGCCAGGTTGATGATGATGGTGATGGCTGCGGCCGGGTCGCCCCAGATCAGTTGCACCACACCGAACACCATGCCGATCAGGTTCAGGGTCAGCAGGATGATGTAGGGGCGCGCCAGCTCCCAGTCGAAGTATTCCTTGTCGATGATGCCGCCCTTGTCGGTCACGTTGAAGCCGCCAAGCTTGGGGTTGATCAGCGCCACCAGTACCGGGCGCATGATGTACCAGGCCAGCACCGACTCGTAGACCTCGTTCCAGAACGAATGGCGAAAGCGCCCCTGGATACGCGAGTTGGTCAGGCTGGCGTGGAAGATGTGCGGCAGTACGTAGGCGGTGATCATCAGCGCCGAGGCGTGGAAGATCTGCGCGCCGAAGATCAGGTACGCCAGCGGCGCGGTCAGGAAGACCAGGCGCGGCAGGCCGTAGAAGAAGTGCAGCATGGCGTTCACGTAGCACACGCGTTGGCCGAAGCTCAGGCCCTTGCCGATGAACGGGTTGTCGGTACGGAAGATCTGCGCCATGCCGCGTGCCCAGCGGATGCGCTGGCTGATGTGCCGCGACAGGCTCTCGGTGGCCAGGCCCGCAGCCTGGGGGATCGCCAGGTACGCGGTGTTGTAGCCCTTGCGGTTGAGCTTGAGCGCGGTGTGCGCATCTTCGGTCACCGTCTCGATGGCCACGCCGCCCACTTCCAGCAGGTGGCTGCGGCGGATCACTGCACACGAGCCGCAGAAGAAGGTGGCGTTCCACAGGTCGTTGCCGTCCTGCACCAGGCCGTAGAACAGCTCGCCCTCGTTGGGCACCGAGCGGAACGTGTCGAGGTTCTTCTCGAACGGGTCGGGCGAAAAGAAGAAGTGCGGGGTCTGCAGCAGGGCCAGTTTCGGGTCCTTGAGGAACCAGCCCATCGCCACCTGCAGGAAGGAGCGCGTGGGCACGTGGTCGGCGTCGAAAATGGCGATGTACTCGCCGTCGGTGACCTTCAGGGCCTCGTTGAGGTTGCCGGCCTTGGCGTGGACGTTGTCGGCGCGCACGATGTAGTTGACCCCGATCTGCCGGCAGAACTCGCGAAAATCGTCGCGGCGGCCATCATCCAGCACGTGCACGCGCAGCTTGTCGCGCGGCCAGTCGATGGCCTGGGCGGCGAAGATCGTCAGCTTCACGATGCTCAGCGCTTCGTTGTAGGTGGGGATGAACACATCCACCGTGGGCCAGTCCTTGGGGTCCTGGGTAAGAATCTTGGGCTTGCGCTGCAAGGGCCAGGCGGTCTGCATGTAGCCGAACGCCAGCACCACCAGGGCATAGAACTCTGCTGCCACCAGGCCGTAGCCGAACACGATGTCCAGCCAGCTGTCGAAGCCCAGCGTGTCGGTGACGCGCCAGTACACATAACGCAGGGTGGCCACCAGCGACAACACCACCATGGCCAGCACCGGCAGGCGCCCGGGCAGCTTGCGCAGTATCAGCAGGCCGGCGAAGCACAGGGCGGCAAAGGCGAACTGGCGCTCCAGCTCCAGAGGTGCGGTGACCACGGCCACCAGCAGCAGGGCGCCGATCAGGCCGGCACCGATCTTCAGCGCGCGCAGCACCGGGGCGGGCCATTGCCCGAAGCGTTCGAGCCAGACATTCAAGCGCGCAACCGTGTTGGGCGCCTGCACTGCAGACGCCTGGTCTAAGGGGGCGGTCATGGGGTACCGGACTGTTGGTGGTGATGGGCGAGGTGGGCGCCAAGGGCATGCGCCACGTCGCGCAGGTCCTGGCAGGCAGGGCTGTCGGGCACCTTGACGAACGGATCGAATTCGAAGGCCTGGGCTTCGTCCAGGCTGTGGTCGAGACGGACCATGCCCAGCAGCTCGCGACCGATGCGCTGGCGCAGTACCTGGCACATGTCCAGGTCCAGCGCGCGGGTGGGGTCGACCTTGTTGATCAGGTAGCTGCAGCGCGGCGCGGGGCTGCGCTGGTGCAGGGGCGCAAGCCAGGCCTGCAGTTCATCCAGCACGCGGTAGGCGGCTGGAGTCGGCAGGGTCAGGGCCACCACCTGGTCGGCCATCTCCAGCACTGGCGCAAGCCATGGGGTGGCGCCGGTGGGCATGTCGATGATCAGTACGTCAGCGGGTGTCAGTGCCAGCGTTGCCAATTGCTGCAGCAGCCAGCCAGGCTGGTTGGCCAGGCGCTGCTCCAGGCTGCGCAACTGGGTGGCGTCGGCGTGCCCGAATGGCAGGCATTCGGCGGTCGAGTCGGGCACTGGGTGGCAGTGGATGCTCCAGGGTTCGTCGCTGTCGGTAGCCTGGCTCAGACCGGGGGCGGTACGCGGCAGCATCAGTTGGCTGGCGAGGCTGTTTTGCGGGTCCAGGTCCAGTGCCACCACGCGACCGTGCGGGCGCTCCAGCAGCTTGGCCAGCGCGGCGGCAAAGGTGGTCTTGCCCACACCCCCCTTGGCCGAAACCACAGCGATGATGCTGGCCTGGGGGCGTGTCGGTGCCGGTTTGTGCATGGCATGCTCCAGTGCACCCTGATTCAGCCCCTGGGCCGTGGCATGGCGCAGGCGAGCCGCCGCTTCGAGTTGTTCACGCAGCGACAGGGGGGCGCCGGCGGGCTGTGCAGCCGGTTCGGGAGCGGGCGGTATACGCTTCACGGGCGCGGGCACCGCAACGACTGCCGGCGCAGGAGCTGGTGCCTGTACCGGCGCAGGCACCGATGCCAGGGTCGGCGGCAGCTTCAGGGCCGCCAGGGTCGCGGCCACCGGGGCAACCGGCTCGGGCGCGGCAGCAGGTGTGATCGGTTCAGCCACCGTCAGCGCGGGTTCGAGGTATTCGAACTCGGTGTCGATTTCTTTATAGCTGTCCGCACTTGCCCCAAACCTGGTGAACAGATTTCCAATGTCGTCTGCATGACTCATATGTGTAATCCCGGCCTACGGCTATCTGATCAACTGCTGGGGCAGATAAGGTCTGTCACACTGCTAGGATGCTAATGTGTGATATCAAACTGATAGTGTCAATATTTTGTTTGTTTCTGGGCTGGTTTTTCGCATTTTCGCCGAGTTAAAAAAATACCGCCATAAGTTTGACTGTTTTGTCGCTGCCTGTGCAGCGCATCTGCACGATGGATGCCGTTCTTGAACAAGGTCGGCACGAACGGCATAAAGCTTAGCCTAGCTTGTAGGAAATGACTGATAAGTCGTGCTGACATATATCAGTTTGTTTCACGATTGGCACATAGGTTACCAAGCTTTGCCTGGCGCGTGTTCAGTCAGAGGACAGGCAACCGGCCAGCCCGGGCCGTTGTCCGATCAACGGTGACTGGCCGGCGTGCCCATGCACGGCGGATGCATTTTTGCCCCTGCTCCGCTAGGATTAGCGGTCTTTGGTCTATCTATCCGACGGTTTTCGATGAGTTATCAGGTTCTTGCACGTAAATGGCGTCCGCGCTCGTTCCGCGAAATGGTCGGCCAGACCCATGTGCTCAAGGCCCTGATCAACGCGCTGGACAACCAGCGGCTGCACCACGCCTACCTGTTCACCGGCACCCGCGGGGTGGGCAAGACCACCATCGCGCGCATCATCGCCAAATGCGTCAACTGTGAAACCGGCATTACCTCGACACCGTGCGGCACCTGTTCGGTGTGCCGCGAGATCGACGAGGGGCGCTTCGTCGACCTGATCGAGATCGACGCCGCCAGCCGCACCAAGGTCGAGGATACCCGCGAGCTGCTCGACAACGTGCAGTACGCGCCAAGCCGCGGGCGCTTCAAGGTCTACCTGATCGACGAAGTGCACATGCTCTCCAGCCACTCGTTCAACGCCTTGCTCAAGACGCTTGAAGAGCCGCCGCCCTACGTCAAGTTCATTCTTGCCACCACCGACCCGCAGAAGCTGCCCGCCACCATCCTGTCGCGCTGCCTGCAGTTCTCGCTCAAGAACATGACCCCCGAGCGGGTGGTCGAGCACCTGAGCCATGTGCTCGGGGTCGAGAACGTGCCGTTCGAAGACGACGCCCTGTGGTTGCTGGGCCGCGCCGCCGACGGTTCGATGCGCGATGCCATGAGCCTCACCGACCAGGCCATCGCCTTTGGCGAAGGCAAGGTGCTGGCGGCGGATGTGCGCGCCATGCTCGGCACCCTCGATCACGGCCAGGTCTATGGCGTGCTCCAGGCCCTGCTCGAAGGGGACGCACGAGCCCTGCTCGAGGCCGTGCGGCACCTGGCCGAGCAGGGGCCGGACTGGAACGGCGTGCTGTCTGAAATGCTCAATGTGCTTCACCGCGTGGCGGTGGCCCAGGCGCTGCCCGAGGCGGTGGACAACGGCCAGGGTGATCGTGACCGCGTGCTGGCGCTGGCCGGCGCTCTGCCGGCCGAAGATGTGCAGTTCTATTACCAGATGGGCCTGATCGGCCGGCGCGATCTGCCGCTGGCCCCCGACCCGCGTGGCGGCTTCGAGATGGTGCTGTTGCGCATGTTGGCGTTCCGCCCGGCCGACACCGTCGATGCGCCGACACCGACGCTAAAGTCGACGGGGATCAGCCAGGCCACAGCTGACTCCCCACCCGCGGTGGCAGCGGTCGCCGCGCCGGTGGTGGCTGCACCGGTCGTGCCCACGCCCGTTGCCGAACCTGTTGCCCGCCCGCAGCCCGAACCCGAGCCGCCGGTGCAGGCTGCGCCAGTACTGCAAGCGCAGGTTGCCGAGCCGCCCGCGCCCGAGGTCGACCTGCCCTGGAACGAGCCGGCCGCGCCTGCGCCCGAGCTTGCTGCGGCGCCTGAACCCGAACCGGAACCCGAGCCGCAACCCGAACCTGAACCCGAGGCGATTGCTGCGCCCGTGCCAGCCGCGCCCGCGCCGGCCATCGCGCATCACGATGAGCCACCGATCGCCGACCACGCCAGCTATAGCCCGGCGGGCATGGAGCGCGACGACGAGCCACCGCTGGACGAAGATTACTACGACGCCGAGATCGACCCGGTGGGCTACAGCTACCTGGACGAGCTGGCCAGCGAGACCGCGCCGGAGCCTGCACCGGAGCCCGAGCCAGAGCCTGCTGCGCAACCGGCCACCGGCCTGGCGTTGCAATGGCTGGAGATGTTCCCGCTGCTGCCGATTTCGGGCATGACCGGCAGCATCGCCGCCAACTGCACGCTGATCGCGATGGACGGCGACAACTGGCTGCTGCACCTGGACCCGGCGCACAGCGCCCTGTTCAACGCCACCCAGCAGCGGCGCCTGAACGATGCGCTCAACCAGCACCTTGGGCGTACCCTGAACCTGAGCATCGAGCTGATCCGCCCCGAGCAGGAAACCCCGGCCCAGGCCGCGTCGCGCAAGCGTGCCGACCGTCAGCGCGAGGCCGAGGCGTCGATCGAGAACGATCCGTTCATCCAGCAGATGATCCAGCAGTTCGGCGCCACCGTGCGTCACGATACTATTGAACCTGTCGACGCCCTGGTGGCCCAGGGCGAATAACCCGTTTACCCCAGCACCGCGGTCTGCCGCGGTGTGCCAAGTAACTTGATACCGAGGTGATTCCCATGATGAAAGGTGGCATGGCCGGCCTGATGAAGCAGGCACAGCAGATGCAGGAAAAGATGGCCAAGATGCAGGAAGAGCTGGCCAACGCCGAAGTGACCGGCCAATCGGGCGCCGGCCTGGTCAGCGTGGTGATGACCGGTCGCCATGACGTCAAGCGCATCAGCCTGGACGACAGCCTGATGCAGGAAGACAAGGAAGTGCTGGAAGACCTGATCGCTGCGGCCGTGAACGATGCGGTGCGCAAGGTCGAGGCCAACAGCCAGGAAAAGATGGGTGGCATGACCGCCGGCATGCAACTGCCGCCGGGCTTCAAGATGCCGTTCTGAGGCATTGCCTGCGTGACCCTCGGTGGGAGCACAGCCAGTCGGTTGTCGCTCCCATCGTCGTTTTTCCGTTCAACCGATGATCTGCCAGGCCTTTTACCATGAGCTTCAGCCCCTTGATTCGCCAACTGATCGACGCCTTGCGCACGCTGCCGGGTGTGGGTCAGAAAACCGCCCAGCGTATGGCCCTGCAACTGCTGGAGCGTGACCGCAGCGGCGGCGTGCGCCTGGCCCAGGCGTTGAGCCAGGCCATGGAGGGGGTGGGGCATTGCCGTCAGTGCCGCACCCTGACCGAGCAGGAGCTGTGCCCGCAGTGCGCCGACCCACGGCGTGACGACACCCTGCTGTGCGTGGTGGAGGGGCCGATGGACGTGTACGCGGTGGAGCAGACCGGTTATCGCGGCCGCTACTTCGTGCTCAAGGGGCATCTGTCGCCACTGGACGGCCTGGGGCCGGAGGCCATCGGGATTCCGCAGTTGCTGGCGCGCATTGCCGAGCAGGGCAGCTTCACCGAGGTGATCCTGGCCACCAACCCCACGGTGGAAGGGGAGGCCACGGCGCATTACATCGCGCAGCTGCTGGCGGACAAGGGGCTGGTGGCTTCACGCATCGCCCATGGTGTGCCGCTGGGCGGGGAGCTGGAACTGGTGGATGGCGGAACGCTGGCGCATTCGTTCGCGGGGCGTAAACCAATCGCGCTGTGAGCGTGCGGGGCCCCTTCGCCAGCAAGGCTGGCTCCTACAAGAGCATGCGGCCTTTGTAGGAGCCAGCCTTGCTGGCGAAGGGGTCAGTGCGCGCTCAATATTCGCTGAGCGAAAACTCGGTCAGGCAGAACGTCTGCACCCCTGCCGCCTGCAGCTTCTGCGAGCCGCCCAGCTCCGGCAGGTCGATGATCGCCGCCGCCTCGAACACGGCCGCCCCCATGCGCCGTATCAGGCTGGCCGCTGCCAGCAGGGTGCCGCCGGTGGCGATCAGGTCATCCATGATCAGCACCGCATCGCCCTCGCACAGGCTGTCGGCATGCACTTCCAGAAACGCCTCGCCATATTCGGTCTGGTAACCCTCGGCCAGCACATCGGCCGGCAGCTTGCCCTGCTTGCGAAACAGGATCAGCGGCTTGTTGAGCTGGTGGGCAATGATCGAGCCGATCAGGAAGCCGCGCGCATCCAGCGCCCCGACATGGCTGAAGTCAGCCTCGACATAGCGTTCGATGAATTGGTCGGCAACGTGGCGCAGGCCCCGAGGGGACTGGAACAGCGGGGTAATGTCGCGAAAGATCACCCCCGGCTTGGGAAAGTCCGTTACCGGGCGGATCAGGGATTTGAGGTCGAACGCATCGGTCGGCATGGGGCAGGTATCCTGAAGGGCAAACGCCAGCCAGTATACCTGCTGCGCCAGGTGTCAGCTGTCCAGCGAGCCGCCCGCCAGGGCGCACAGCTGAATCGGGTCGATGATGCGTACTTCCTTGCCTTCGGCTTCGATCAGGCCGTTCTGCTGGAAGCGCGTGAACACCCGTGACACGGTTTCCACCGCCAGGCCCAGGTAGTTGCCGATTTCGTTGCGCGACATGCTCAGGCGGAACTGGTTGGCCGAGTAGCCGCGTGCGCGAAAGCGCGCCGACAGGTTGACCAGGAAGGTGGCGATGCGCTCGTCCGCAGTCTTCTTGGACAGCAGCAGCATCATCTGCTGGTCGTCGCGAATCTCGCGGCTCATCACCCGCATCAGTTGGCGACGCAGCTGCGGCAGTTGCACCGACAGCTCGTCCAGGCGCTCGAAGGGGATCTCGCACACCGAAGTGGTTTCCTGGGCCTGCGCCGATACCGGGTAGGCCTCGGTGTCCATGCCCGACAGCCCGACCAGTTCGCTGGGCAGGTGGAAGCCGGTGATCTGCTCCTCGCCCGCGTCGCTCAGGCTGAAGGTCTTCAGGGCGCCGGAGCGCACGGCGTAAACCGAGCCGAAGTCGTCGCCCTGGCGGAACAGAAACTCGCCTTTTTTCAACGGACGCCCGCGCTTGACGATTTCGTCCAGTGCGTCCATGTCTTCCAGATTCAGCGAAAGAGGCAGGCACAAGGGCGCCAGGCTGCAATCCTTGCAATGGGCCTGGTTGTGAGGGCGCAGTTTAACTGGCTCGGACATTTTCATTCGATCCTTCTGGGGAAAGCACACATAAGCCGTAAGGGTAACTCAGACGGCCGGGTTCAGGCCAGCGTGCGCGCTTTTGGTGCGTGCTGGGCTCAAGATCGGCGATGTTTGGCCGATGACCTGGAATAGTGTCCTTAACAGGAAAGACTGTCCATGCTCTCTATCGATTCAAATCCTCTGAATAGCGCTGCAACCCAGCTCAAACCCCCTGTCGCCAAGACCAATGTCGACGGTGCCCAGAGCGCCCAACCGGCCAAGGCTCCTGCCAAGGAGGGGGTCAGGGTCAACCTGTCCCTGGCGGGCCTGCAGGCGTCCAAAAGCAGCGGCGGCAACAAGGACATCGAGGAAAGCGGTCTGCCCCAGACCATCCAGCAGACCCTCAAGACCATCCGCAAGCTGCAGCAGCAACTGGCTGAAAAGATGCAGCAGATGCAGGCCGTCATGCGAGACAACTCCCTGACCCCCGAGCAGATGCGGCAAAAGGTCTCATCGCTGCAGGGTGAGATCGCCACGCTGACGGGGGCAATCACCACCGCCACCGCCAACCTGAACAAGGCCATGAAGCAGGAGAACCTGAGCCTTGATCAGGTCGCGAAGGTGTTCGAGTTGATGGGCTGATTCAAATCACCCGCGAAAACCGCTGGCGGTTGTGCAGGTCCAGGTAGGCATCGAACACCATGCATACCGAGCGTACCAGCAGGCGCCCCGCCGGCAACACCTTGATCCCGTTGGCATCCAGGCTGATGAGGCCGTCCTTGGCCATGCCCAGCAGGGCAGGCCACTGCGCGTTGAAGTAACCGCGAAAATCGAGGGTGAAGGCGCGCTCGATGGTCTCGAACTCCAGTTCGAAATGGCAGATCAGCTGCTGGATCACCGCGCGGCGGATGCGGTCGTCCTCGTTGCAGATCAGGCCTCGACTGGTGGGCAACTGCGAGGCGCCGAGGGTGTTCTGGTATTCGTTCAGATCACTGCTGTTCTGGCAGTACAGGTCGCCGATCTGGCTGATGGCCGACACGCCGAGGCCGATCAGGTCGCAGTGGCCGTGGGTGGTGTAGCCCTGGAAGTTGCGCTGCAGGGTCGACTCTTCCTGGGCAATGGCCAGTTCGTCGTCGGGCAGGGCGAAATGGTCCATGCCGATGTAGCGATAGCCTGCCTCGGTCAGCTGCTCGATGGTGTTGTGCAGCATTTCCAGTTTCAGCGCAGGCGCCGGCAGGTCGCTGCTGTCGATGCGCCGCTGGGGCATGAAACGCTCGGGCAGGTGCGCATAGTTGAACACCGAGAGGCGGTCGGGCTGCAGCTTGATCACTTCCTCGACGGTGCGTGCAAAGCCTTCGGTACTCTGCTTGGGCAGGCCGTAGATCAGGTCGAGGTTGATCGAGCGAAACTGCAGGGTGCGCGCGGCCTCGATGATCGCGCGGGTCTGCTCCAGGCTTTGCGGGCGGTTGATGGCCCGTTGCACCACCGGGTCGAGGTCTTGCACGCCCAGGCTGACACGGTTGAAGCCCAGTTCGCGCAGCAGCCCCATGGTCGACCAGTCGGCCTCGCGCGGGTCGATCTCGATGCCGTAGTCGCCTGAATCATCATCCAGCAGGTTGAAGTGCTGACGCAGGTGCGTCATCAGCTGGCGCAGTTCGGCGTGGCTGAGGAACGTCGGTGTACCGCCGCCCAGGTGCAACTGCTCCACGGTCTGGCGCGGGTCCAGGTGGCAGGCGATCAGCTGGATTTCCTGCTCCAGGCGCTGCAGGTAGGGCTGGGCGCGGCCGCGGTCCTTGGTGATCACCTTGTTGCAGGCGCAGTAGTAGCAGATGTTGGCGCAGAACGGCACGTGCACGTACAGCGACAGCGGGCGCGCGGCGCGGCGGCTGTCACGCAGGGCGTGCAACAGGTCGAACGAGCCGACCTGGCTGTGCAGTTGCACGGCGGTCGGGTAGGAGGTGTAGCGCGGGCCCGCCAGATCGTAACGGCGAATAAGGTCGGGGTCCCAGTGGAGGGCGTCGAGCATGGTGGCAGTCCCTGGAATGGCGGCAGTGTCCGGAGTCTAGGGAGCGTTGTGTCAGGGCGTGTTGATTTGTATCAACGGGTGTTCAGTGCCCCATGAGCCAGTGCTGGTGCGGCCCCGGCAGGGTCCACAGGCCGAACAGGATCACCAGCAGGCCTCCCGTCACGCGTACCCCGCGCTTGCGCAGCAGGGCACTGGTGCGCTCGGCAGCCAGCCCCGTGGCCAGCAGCACCGGCCAGGTGCCCAGGCCGAAGGCCAGCATCAGCAGGGCGCTGTGGGTGGCGTTGCCCTGGCTGGCGGCCCACAGCAGGGTGCTGTAGACAAGCCCGCACGGCAACCAGCCCCACAGCGCGCCCAGCAGCAGCGCGCGCGGCAGGCTCGACACCGGCAGCAGGCGATTGGCCACCGGCTGTATGTGCCGCCACAGGCCGCGCCCCAGGCTTTCGATGCGGGTCAGGCCGCTCCACCAGCCGGCCAGGTACAGGCCCATGCTGATCAGCAGCAGCGCCGCGAGCACGCGCATGCCGGTGGCCAGCGGGCCGCCCGCCACCGCCCAGCCGGCCAGGCCCAGCAGCAGGCCGGCAGCGGCATAGCTGAGGATGCGCCCCAGGTTGTACGCCAGCAGCAGCTGAAAGCGCCGGCTGCGCTGCGCCTTGGGAATGGCCAGGGTGAGTGCGCCCATCAGGCCGCCGCACATGCCCAGGCAGTGGCCGCCCCCCAGCAGGCCGAGGATCAGCGCCGAACTCAGCAGCGGCAACAGGTCAAGCATGGGGCGGGGCGCCGCTGTCGTCGGGCTTGCGCGGCTCGGCCTGGTCCAGGGCGGCCTGGTGCTTGGGGTCCTGGTCGTCGAACAGGATGCTGTGGGCCGGGCCTTCGAGGTCGTCGTACTGGCCGCTGTCCACGGCCCAGAAGAAGATGTACACGGCGATCGCGACGATCAGCAGCGCGGCGGGAATCATGACGTAGAGCGCGGGCATGGGGTCTCCGGGTCAGGCCGTCGCGGGGTGTGCGGCGTCGACGATAGGGGCGGTGGCAGGCAGCTCGCGGATGCGCGTAAGGCGCAGGGCGTTGAGCACCACGATCAGCGAACTGACCGACATGCCGACCGCCGCCCAGATCGGAGTGATCCAGCCCAGTGCGGCGAACGGCAGCATGAGGCCATTGTACAGGCCAGCCCACAGCAGGTTCTCGATGATTATCCGGCGGGTGCGGCGCGCCAGGCCGAAAGCCTGCACCAGCGCCTCCAGGCGGTTGGACAACAGCACCGCATCGGCGCTGGTCTTGGCCAGGTCGGTGGCCGAGCCCATGGCAATGCTGATGTCCGCCGCGGCCAGCACCGGCACGTCGTTGACCCCGTCACCCAGCATCAGCACCTTGTGTCCCTTGGCCTGCAGGGCCTTGAGCCGTTGCAGCTTGTCGTCCGGGCGCAGGCCGCCGACGGCCTGGTCGATGCGCAGCTCGGCGGCGACGCTGGCCACCATCGGCGAGCTGTCGCCCGACAGCAGCAGGGTCTGCCAGCCGCGGGCACGGCAGGCTGCCAGCAGGTCGGCGGCGTCATGGCGCAGGCGGTCGTCGAGCACGAACCAGGCCAGCGGCCCGTGGCTGTCGCCCAGCAGCAGCCACTGCCCGGGTTCGTCGGGCATCGCCGGCACTGCGCTGTGGCTCAGGGCGCACACGAAGTCGGCCTGGCCGATGCGCAGGCGGCGGTTCTCCACCTGCCCCTCAAGACCCAGCCCCGGCGTGCTCTGCACGTCGTCGGCGACCGTGATGGTGCGCCCGAAGGCGCGGGCGATCGGGTGCTCGGAGCGGCTTTCGAGGGCGGCGGCGAGGGTCAGGCACTGGTCGGCGTCCAGCGTCCCCAGCGGGCGGATGGCGCGCAATGTCAGGCGCCCCTCGGTGAGGGTGCCGGTCTTGTCGAAAATCACCGTGTCGATCTGGTTCAGGCCCTCCAGCACATGGCCGCGGGTGAGCAGCAGGCCGAGCTTGTGCAGCGTGCCGGTGGCCGCGGTGAGCGCGGTGGGGGTGGCCAGCGAGAGTGCGCAGGGGCAGGTGGCGACCAGCATGGCCAGCACGATCCAGAACGCCCGCGAGGGGTCCAGTTCCCACCACAGCAGGCCGATGGCCGCGGCGGCCACCAGCGAGAACAGCAGGAACCACTGCGAGGCACGGTCGGCGATCTCGGCCAGGCGAGGTTTTTCCGACTGGGCGCGTTCGAGCAGGCGCACGATGGCCGACAGTCGGGTGTCCTGGCCCAGGGCCTGCACCTGCACGGTCAGTACGCTCTCGATGTTCAGCGTGCCGGCCGTCACCGCATCGCCGCGCTGGCGCGGTTGCGGCAGGTACTCGCCGGTCAGCAGCGATTCGTCGACGCTCGACTGGCCGTCGATGATGCGCCCGTCGGCGGGCAGCACCGCGCCCGGGTGTACCAGGACCCGGTCGCCGGTCTGCAGCTCGCGCAGCAGGATGCGCTGGCTGTTGCCGTCGGCATCCAGGCGCAGGCACGAGGCCGGCAGCAGGTTGACCAGTTGCGCGGTGGCTGCGGCGGTGCGCTCGCGGGCACGGCGTTCCAGGTAGCGCCCGGCCAGCAGGAACAGCGCGAACATGCCCACTGCATCGAAATACAGCTCGCCGCTGCCGGTGATGGCGGTCCAGATCCCGGCGAAGTAGGCCAGGCCGATGGCCAGCGACACCGAGACGTCCATGGTCAGGTGGCGGGTGCGCAGGTCGCGGGCGGCGCCCTTGAAGAACGGCGCGCAGCTGTAGAACACGATGGGCGTGGTGAGAAACAGTGCCACCCAGCGCAGGATGGTGTGCAGCTCCGGGCTCAGGTCGATGTTGAACTCGGGCCAGGTGGCCATGGTTGCCATCATGGCCTGGAACCACAGCAGGCCGGCCACGCCGAGCTGGCGCAGGGCGGTGCGGTTCTCGCTGGCCAGCTGCTCGGCGGCGCGGTCGGCCTGGTAGGGGTGGGCGGCGTAGCCGATATGGCGCAGTTCACCCAACAGTTGCGAGAGCGGCAGCTGGCTGTCGGCCCATTGCACCTGCAGGCGATGGTTGGACAGGTTCAGTCGCGCCTCTGCCACCGCCGGCAGGTTGCGCAGGTGCTTTTCGATCAGCCAGCCGCAGGCGGCGCAACTGATGCCTTCGATCATCAGGGTGGTTTCAGCGAGTTCGCCGGTGTGGCGCACAAAAGGCTTCTGCACGTCGCTGCGATCGTACAGGGCCAGTTCGTCGACCAGTTGCACGGGCAGCGCGTCGGGGTTGGCGCTGGCTTCGCTGCGGTGCTGGTAGTAGCTTTCCAGGTTGCCGGCGACGATGGCTTCGGCCACGGCCTGGCAGCCGGGGCAGCAGAATGCACGGGGTTCGCCGAGTACCACGGCGGTGAAGTGGCTGCCGGCCGGGACGGGCAGGGCGCAGTGGTAGCAAGGCGTGGGGCTGGTCATTGTTATCTATCGCAGATGGGTGGTGACCTTGTCGCGGGTCAAGCCCGCTCCCACAGGGTGTCTGAGCACCGAAAACCTGTGGGAGCGGGCTTGACCCGCGATTGCAGTCGACTCATTTCTCGAGGTGCTCAGCCCCTTGCAGCGCCTCGTCACCCAGCATCAGCGTGGTGTCGTGCGCCACTTGCTCTTCTTCGAACAGGCGCCATACCTGGCCCTTTTCGGTACCCAGCAGCTCGACGAAACGCCGGCCCTCCACCTTGTCGCTCAACTGCCCCAGGTAACGCCCGGGCTCGCTTTCGCTGCGGGTCAGCATGATCTTGCGGTCCTTCTCCGGCTGGGTCGGCGAGATCAGGTTCAGCTCCAGGGTCTGCGGCTGGCTGTCACCGCTCAGGCGCAGGTCCACTTCGCCGGTCAGCTCGTCCAGGTGCACGCTGGCCTTGAGCTTCAGGCTCTGCCCCAGCAGCTCGCGGTCCAGCGAGCGGTTGATGCCCTTGCCAGCCTCGTAGTAGTTGTCGTTGACCAGGTTGTCCGGGTTGTTCACCGCGATGGTCACCATGGTCAGGCTCAAAGTCACCGACGTGGCCAGCACGCCGATGATGATCCACGGCCAGAGGTGGTGGTGCCAGGGGCTGGAGGCGTTTGCAGGCATGTCTCTACTCTCTTAGCGAATGTTGGGGCCGATGAAACGGCTCTTGGCTTCGACCTGGGTGCCGTTGTCGTCGGCGTCCTTGAGGGTGAAGGTGACTTCGTTGGCAGTCGAAGGCAGATCTTCCGGTGCCATCGACAGTTGTACCGGCAGGCTGACGATATCGCCGGCCGCCACGCGGATCTCCCGCGCGCCTTCGAGCTTGAGGTCCGGCAGGCCGGAGGCATCGAGCACGTACACGTGGTCGCGCTGGTCCTTGTTCATCACCTTGAGGCTGTACACGTTCTCGATGCGGCCCTGGGCGTTCTCGCGGTACAGCACGCGGTCCTTGCTCACGTCGAAGCCCACCAGCGGGCGCATGAGGAAGGCGGTGGCCAGCAGGCCGATCATCACCAGCAGCACCACGAAGTAGCCGATCAGGCGTGGGCGCAGCATGTGCGTCTTCTGCCCCGACAGGTTGTGCTCGGTGGTGTAGCTGATCAGCCCGCGCGGGTACTCCATCTTGTCCATGATGGTGTCGCAGGCATCGATGCAGGCGGCGCAGCCGATGCACTCGATCTGCAGGCCGTCGCGGATGTCGATGCCGGTCGGGCACACCTGCACGCACATGGTGCAGTCGATGCAGTCGCCCAGGCCCTTGGCCTTGTAGTCCATGTCCTTCTTGCGCGGGCCGCGGGTTTCGCCGCGACGCGGGTCGTACGACACGATCAGCGTGTCCTTGTCGAACATCACGCTCTGGAAGCGCGCATACGGGCACATGTAGATGCACACCTGCTCACGCAGCCAGCCGGCGTTGCCGTAGGTGGCCAGGGTGAAGAAGCCGACCCAGAAGTAGGCCCAGCCGTCGGCCTGGCCGGTGAAGAATTCGATGCTCAGTTCGCGAATGGGGCTGAAGTAGCCGACGAAGGTCATGCCGGTGACGAAGCCGATGCTCAGCCACAGGCTGTGCTTGGCCAGCTTGCGCACCAGCTTGTTGGCACTCATGGGCGCCTTGTCGAGCTTGATGCGCTGGTTGCGGTCGCCTTCGGTGACCTTCTCGCACCACATGAAGATCCATGTCCACACGCTTTGCGGGCAGGTATAGCCGCACCACACGCGCCCGGCGAACACGGTGATGAAGAACAGGCCGAAGGCCGCGACGATCAGGATGCCCGAGAGCAGGATGAAGTCCTGGGGCCAGATGGTGGTGCCGAAGATGTAGAACTTGCGCTCGGGCAGGTTCCACCACACGGCCTGGTGCCCGCCCCAGTTCAGCCAGACGGTACCGAAGTACAGCAGGAACAGGAGGGCCCCGCCGGCCATGCGCAGGTTGCGGAACAGGCCGGTGAAGGCGCGGGTGTAGATCTTTTCCCGTGCGGCATAGAGGTCGACGCCGCCGGCATCTTTCTTGGCAGGTGGGGTGACGTCATGTACTGGAATCTGTTTGCTCATCATTGAGTCCCACGGCA
The DNA here is from genome assembly GCF_049942755.1 of Pseudomonas palmensis. NCBI lineage: Bacteria > Pseudomonadati > Pseudomonadota > Gammaproteobacteria > Pseudomonadales > Pseudomonadaceae > Pseudomonas > Pseudomonas palmensis. The sequence goes on along the minus strand of NZ_CP187958.1, from coordinate 349,265 downwards.
GTGGAAAAGTGCCGCGGCCAGTACATGCCGACCGCAGTCAGAAGTTGTTGCTGCTCTAGGGCGCATGATACGCCTGTCATTGCGGTACAGGGTGCAGTGCGACCTTTGGTCGCGTTGGTTAGTGGCGGGCGATAGTGTAGTGGAGCTTGTCAATTGACCTGAGTCACGTGGGTGGCAGATCCGGCCCCTTGACCGGCTAGCCGGCAGAAGGGGCCTGCGCCAATAAAAAGGCCCCGCCAGCAACACTGGCGGGGCCTTTTCACAGCCGGGGCATGTTCACTGCGCTTCGGCGGTTTTCTCTGGCTGGTGCGACAGGCTGTAGACATAGGCCGCCAGCAGGTGGACCTTGTCGTTGCCCTGAATGTCCTGCTGCGCCGGCATCTGGCCCTGGCGGCCGTAACGGATGGTCTGCTGCAGCTGGGCGTAGCTCGAGCCGTAGATGAACGCCTGCGGATGGGTCAGGTTGGGCGCGCCCATCGCCGGGGTGCCTTTGCCTTCCGGCCCGTGGCAGGCCACGCAGTTGGCGGCGAACAGCTTCTTGCCGTTTTCCACGTCGGCCTTGGCGTCCTTGGGCAGGGTGCGGCCATCGAGGTTGGTCAGCACGAACCCGGCCACATCGGCCACGCCCTGCTCGCCGATCACTTCGGCCCACGCCGGCATCACGCCGTGACGACCGCCCATGATGGTGGCCTTGATGGTCTCGGGCTCGCCGCCCCAGCGCCAGTCGTCGTCGGTCAGGTTGGGGAAGCCGTAGGAGCCCTTGGCGTCGGAGCCGTGGCATACCGAGCAGTTGGAGGCGAACAGGCGGCCACCCATCTTCAGGGCTTGCGGGTCCTTGGCCACTTCTTCAATTGGCATCGCTGCAAATTTGGCGAAGATCGGCCCGAACTTGGCATCGGAACGCGCCATTTCCTTTTCCCACTCGTGCACGCCGGTCCAGCCCGACTCGCCGTTGGCAAAGGCCACCTTGTTTTCGTTGTCCAGGTACTGGTAGCCCGGCAGCAGGCCTTTCCAGTTGCCCAGGCCCGGGTACAGCACCAGGTAGCCCAGGGCGAACACGATGGTGCCCACGAACAGCATGAACCACCACTTGGGCAGCGGGTTGTCGTATTCCTCGATGCCGTCGTAGGCGTGGCCCACGGTTTCTTCGGTGGTTTCGCTGCGCTGGCCCTTGCGGGTGGACAGCAGCAGCCAGGTCAGGGCAAAGATGGTACCCAGACTCAGAACGGTGACGTACAGACTCCAGAAGGTAGTCATTCTTTGTTACTCCTAGAAGCGCTCGCTTGCGCTTGCTCGACGTGCTTGCTGGCTTCGGGATCATCCGCGAAGGGCAGCATGGTCGCTTCGTCGAACTCGGACTTGCGCCGAGAACTGAATACCCACAACGCCAGGCCGATGAAGGCCACCATCACCACGACGGTGCCCAGGCCACGAATCATCCCGATATCCATCAAGGTCACCGTTTGCTTTTGATGATGGTGCCCAGCCCTTGCAGGTAGGCAACCAGAGCGTCCATTTCAGTCTTGCCCTTGACCGCGTCGCGGGCACCGGCGATGTCCTCGTCGGTGTAGGGCGTGCCGAGGGTACGCAACACTTCCATTTTCCTGGCGGTCAGCTTGCCGTCGAGGGTGTTCTCCACCAGCCACGGGTAGGCCGGCATCTTCGACTCCGGCACCACGTTGCGCGGGTTGTACAGGTGCGCGCGGTGCCAGTCGTCGGAGTAGCGGCCGCCGACGCGGGCCAGGTCAGGCCCGGTACGCTTGGAACCCCACAGGAACGGGTGGTCCCACACGCTTTCACCGGCTACCGAGTAGTGGCCGTAGCGCTCGGTTTCGGCGCGGAACGGACGGATCATCTGCGAGTGACACTGCACGCAGCCTTCACGGATGTAGATGTCGCGGCCTTCCAGCTCCAGCGCGACGCGGGGCTTCATGCCCTCGACCGGCTTGTTGGTGACGTCCTGGAAGAACAGCGGGACGATCTGGGTCAGGCCGCCGATGCTCACGGCGATGACCATGAAGAAGGCCAGCAGGCCGATATTCTTCTCGACTACTTCGTGCTTCATCAGTGAGCTCCAACGACAGCGATCTGAGCGGCGGCTTCAGCTTCGGCCGGCTGCGAGGCGCGGACGGTGCGCCAAACGTTGTAGGCCATCAGCAGCATGCCGGAGGCGAAGAACGCACCGCCCAGTGCACGCACGATAAAGCCCGGGTGGCTGGCCTGCAGCGCTTCGACGAAGGAGTAGGTGAGGGTGCCGTCGTCGTTGATGGCGCGCCACATCAGGCCCTGGGTGATGCCGTTGACCCACATCGAGGCGATGTACAGCACGGTGCCGATGGTCGCCAGCCAGAAGTGCGCGTTGATCAGGCCCACGCTGTGCATCTGCACGCGGCCATAGATTTTCGGAATCATGTGGTACAGCGCGCCGATCGAGATCATCGCTACCCAGCCCAGAGCGCCGGCGTGTACGTGGCCGATGGTCCAGTCGGTGTAGTGCGACAGCGAGTTGACGGTCTTGATCGCCATCATCGGGCCTTCGAAGGTCGACATGCCGTAGAACGCCAGCGATACCACCAGAAAGCGCAGGATCGGGTCGGTGCGCAGCTTATGCCAGGCGCCCGACAGGGTCATCATGCCGTTGATCATGCCGCCCCAGCTCGGGGCCAGCAGGATGATCGACATCGCCATGCCCAGCGACTGCGCCCAGTCGGGCAGCGCGGTGTAGTGCAGGTGGTGGGGGCCGGCCCAGATGTACAGGGTGATCAGCGCCCAGAAGTGCACGATCGACAGGCGATACGAGTAGATCGGGCGTTCGGCCTGCTTGGGTACGAAGTAGTACATCATGCCCAGGAAGCCGGTGGTCAGGAAGAAGCCTACGGCGTTGTGGCCGTACCACCACTGGATCATCGCGTCGGTCGCGCCCGAGTAGGCCGAGTACGACTTGAACAGGCTGACCGGCAGCGAGGCGTGGTTGACGATGTGCAGCATCGCGGTCACCACGATGAAGGCACCGTAGAACCAGTTGCCCACATAGATGTGCTTGGTCTTGCGCTTGACGATGGTGCCGAAGAACACCGCACCGTAGGTAACCCACACGATGGCCAGCAAAATGGCGATAGGCCATTCCAGTTCTGCGTATTCCTTGGTCGTGGTGTAGCCCAGCGGCAGGGTGACCAGCGCGCCGACGATCACCGCTTGCCAGCCCCAGAAGGTGAAGGCCGCGAGGCTGTCGGAAATCAGTCGCGTCTGGCAGGTTCGCTGCACGACATAGTAGGAAGTGGCAAACAGTGCGCACCCACCGAAGGCGAAGATCACCAGGTTGGTGTGCAGGGGGCGCAGGCGTCCAAAGCTCGTCCACGGCAGGTCCAGGTTCAGCTGAGGCCAGACCAGTTGCGAGGCGATGAAGACACCGAGGCCCATGCCAAGGATCCCCCAGACCACCGTCATGATGGCGAACTGGCGGACGACCTTATAGTTATAAGCAGTCGGACTGATTGCTGTGCTCATTCTAAGGTTCCACGGTTTGGGTGTTTTTGTTGGTTAAAAAATCGGCGCAAGTATGTATAAACCGTGTGGTTATTGCAACGCGATGGAAATCGCGCCGCACCTTGCGAAGGCCGATTTTACGGCGTTTCCAGCCGATTGGCGGTGGGAAGTGTACACAATCGCAAGGCGATAATGTGCACCATTATTCCGCTTTCGTTGTGCACGCATTAAGCTGCCTTGGCACTATCGTCCTGCGTGGTCAGGGCAGGCAATTCGCACTTGGGCCGGGATCCATCAGCCTTTGGTGGTGGCTCGCGAACAGAAAGTGCGCCAAAAAGGTGCATTCAGGTGCAAGACTTCAAGCCACTGTGGCAACAAGCTTAGTCTCGATCAGGGGGGGTGCAAGGCGGGTGTGCGGCGGGGTGCGACACTTGGTCGCAAGGGGCGGTGGGAACCGCCGCACCGTTGTCGATGCGGCGGTTTGAGTCAAGGCTCAGTTACATCATCGTTTCACTTGGCAGTTACGTTCTCTGCCGGTTGCGACAGGCTGTAGACATAGGCCGCCAGCAGGTGGACCTTGTCGTTGCCCTGAATGTCCTGCTGCGCCGGCATCTGGCCCTGACGGCCGTAACGGATGGTCTGCTGCAGCTGGGCATAGCTCGAACCGTAGATGAATGCCTGCGGGTGGGTCAGGTCAGGTGCGCCCATCGCCGGGGTGCCTTTGCCTTCCGGTCCGTGGCAGGCCACGCAGTTGGTGGCGAACAGCTGCTTGCCGTTTTCCACGTCGGCCTTGGCGTCCTTGGGCAGGGTGCGGCCATCGAGGTTGGTCAGCACGAACCCGGCCACATCGGCCACGCCCTGCTCGCCGATCACTTCGGCCCAGGCCGGCATCACGCCGTGACGACCGCCCATGATCGAAGCCTTGATGGTTTCCGGGTCACCGCCCCAGCGCCAGTCATTGTCGGTGAGGTTGGGGAAGCCGTAGGCACCCTTGGCGTCCGAGCCGTGGCACACCGAGCAGTTGGAGGCGAACAGGCGACCGCCCATTTTCAGCGCCTGCGGGTCCTTGGCCACTTCTTCCACCGGCATGGCGGCGAACTTGGCGAAGATCGGCCCGAACTTGGCGTCGGCGCGGTCCATTTCCTTTTGCCACTCGTTGGCGCCGGTCCAGCCGTTCTCGTAGCCGGGCAGGATGCCTTTCCAGTTGCCCAGGCCCGGGTACAGGATCAGGTAGCCCACCGAGAACACCAGGGTGCCGACGAACAGCCAGAACCACCACTTGGGCAGCGGGTTGTCGTACTCCTCGATGCCGTCGAAGCTGTGGCCCATGGTCTGGTCGGTGGTGCCCTTGCTCTGGCCCTTGCGGGTGCTGAGCAGCAGCCAGGTCAGGCCGATCAGGCTACCGATGGTCAGTACGCAGATGTACGTACTCCAGAAGGTGGTCATTGCCCGTTACTCCTCGATTCGGATTCTTTGGCGGCAGGTACAAGGCGGTCGTCGGCGAACGGCAGCAGGCTCGCTTCGGCGAACTCGCGGTCACGCCGGCCGCTGAACACCCACAGCGCCAGGCCGATGAAGGCGATGGCTACCAGCAGGGTGCCCAGGCCGCGCAACTGGCCGATATCCAGTGTGAAGTCCATGGCGCTTACCTCTTGTTCTTGATCGCGGTGCCGAGCACCTGCAGGTAGGCGACCAGCGCGTCCATCTCGGACTTGCCCTTGAGCGAGGCCACGGCGCCGGTGATATCGTCGTCGCTGTAGGGCACGCCCAGGGTGCGCATCACGCGCAGCTTGGTCTCGGTATGGCTGCTGTCGACCGGGTTGGCCACCAGCCACGGGTAGGCCGGCATCTTCGACTCGGGGACCACGTTGCGCGGGTTGTACAGGTGCGCACGGTGCCAGTCGTCGGAGTAGCGGCCGCCGACGCGGGCCAGGTCAGGCCCGGTACGCTTGGAGCCCCACAGGAACGGGTGGTCCCACACGCTTTCACCGGCTACCGAGTAGTGGCCGTAGCGTTCGGTTTCGGCGCGGAACGGACGGATCATCTGCGAGTGGCACTGTACGCAGCCTTCACGGATGTAGATGTCGCGGCCTTCCAGCTGCAGCGCGGTGTAGGGCTTCATGCCTTCGACCGGCTTGTTGGTGACGTCCTGGAAGAACAGCGGGACGATCTGGGTCAGGCCGCCGATGCTGACGGCAAACACCATCAACAGCACCAGCAGGAAGACGTTCTTCTCGATTACTTCGTGTTTCATCAGGTTCTCCTCAGGCCAGCTGCGCAGTGGCGTTGGCGGTCTCGCCCGCTGGGGCACGCACGGTGCGCCAGGTGTTCCAGGCCATCAGGAACATGCCGGTGAGGAAGATCGCACCGCCCACGAACCGCACGATGAAGCCAGGGTGGCTGGCCACCAGGGTTTCGACGAAGGAGTAGGTCAGGGTGCCGTCGGCGTTGACTGCACGCCACATCAGGCCCTGGGCGATGCCGTTGACCCACATCGAGGCGATGTACAGCACGGTGCCGATGGTCGCCAGCCAGAAGTGCGCGTTGATCAGGCCCAGGCTGTACATCTGCTCGCGGCCGAACACTTTCGGGATCATGTGGTACAGCGCGCCGATCGAGATCATCGCTACCCAGCCCAGAGCGCCGGCGTGTACGTGGCCGATGGTCCAGTCGGTGTAGTGCGACAGGGCGTTGACGGTCTTGATCGCCATCATCGGGCCTTCGAAGGTCGACATGCCGTAGAACGCCAGCGACACCACCAGAAAGCGCAGGATCGGGTCGCTGCGCAGCTTATGCCAGGCGCCCGAGAGGGTCATCATGCCGTTGATCATGCCGCCCCAGCTGGGCGCCAGCAGGATCAGCGACATCACCATGCCCAGCGACTGCGCCCAGTCGGGCAGGGCGGTGTAGTGCAGGTGGTGCGGGCCGGCCCAGATGTACAGGGTGATCAGGGCCCAGAAGTGCACGATCGACAGGCGATACGAGTACACCGGGCGCTCGGCCTGCTTGGGCACGAAGTAGTACATCATGCCCAGGAAGCCTGCGGTCAGGAAGAAGCCTACGGCGTTGTGGCCGTACCACCATTGCACCATCGCGTCGGTGGCGCCGCCGTACAGCGAGTACGACTTGGTCAGGCTGACCGGGATTTCCAGGTTGTTGACGATATGCAGGATCGCCACGGTGATGATGAACGCACCGAAGAACCAGTTACCCACGTAGATGTGCTTGGTGGTGCGCTTCATCAGGGTGCCGAAGAACACCACGGCGTAGGCCACCCAGACGATGGTGATCAGGATGTCGATCGGCCATTCCAGTTCGGCGTATTCCTTGGAGCTGGTATAACCCAGCGGCAGGCTGACGGCCGCGAGCACGATCACCAGTTGCCAGCCCCAGAAGGTAAAGGCGGCAAGGCGTGGCGAGAACAGCACGGTCTGGCAGGTACGCTGTACCGAGTAGTAGGAGGCGGCGAACAGTGCACAGCCCCCGAAGGCGAAGATCACCGCGTTGGTGTGCAAGGGGCGCAGGCGCCCGAAGCTGGTCCACGGGAGGTCGAAGTTGAGTGAAGGCCAGACGAGCTGCGCGGCGAGAAAAACGCCGAGCCCCATCCCGACGATTCCCCACACCACCGTCATAATGGCGAATTGGCGGACCACCTGGTAGTTGTAGGCGGTACTGCTGGTTGTGTTCATGTATGGGTTCCCATCCACGGTTATAGGCAGGCTAAACAGCGAGGCAAGCATGAGTAATGGGCAAGTGGCCGGTATTGACGGGGATCAATGGGCGCAGTGGGTCGAACAACGCGGCTGGTTGTACGATGCCCCGCAAAATCAGGCAGATGCGTCGCCCCTGGGGTGCCTGATCCTGGCCCACGGCGCGGGCGCACCCATGGACAGCGCGTTCATGACCGACATGGCGCAGAGGCTTGCCGCGCAAGGGCTGGCGGTACTGCGCTTCGAGTTTCCCTACATGGCCCAGCGCCGGCTCGATGGTGGCAGAAGGCCGCCAAACCCCCAGGCCCGCCTGCTCGACTGCTGGCGCGAAGTGGTGGCCCAGGTGCGACCATTGGTCGCTGGGCCACTGGTGATCGGCGGCAAGTCCATGGGCGGGCGCATGGCCAGCCTGGTGGCGGACGAACTGGGGGTGGATGCGCTGGTGTGCCTGGGGTACCCGTTCTATGCCGCGGGCAAGCCCGAGAAGCCGCGGGTGGCGCACCTGGCCGAACTGAAGACGCCAACCCTGATCGTGCAGGGCGAGCGTGATGCGCTGGGCAATCGCGAGACGGTGGAGGGGTATGCACTGTCGTCAGCCATCGAGCTGTGCTGGCTGGTGGCAGGGGATCATGACTTGAAGCCGCTGAAGGCCTCGGGGTTCAGCCATGCGCACCACCTGGGGGCGGCGGCGGACAGCATCGTGGCGTTTTTACGCTGATGGCCGCTTCGCCGGCAAGGCCGGCTCCTGCAACGACCGCAGTCCCCTGCAGGAGCCGGCCTTGCCGGCGAAGCCTTTGAATCAGTCGCGGTATTCGCACAGGTAGGCGGTATCGACCTTCACCTGCAGCTGGAACTTGCTGTCGGCCGGCACATTGAACTGGCTGCCGGCGGTAAAGGTTTCCCAGTTGTCGCTGCCCGGCAGCTTGACGATCAGGGCGCCGGACACCACGTGCATGATCTCGCGCTTGGCCGTACCGAACTCGTACTCGCCCGGGGCCATCACGCCGACAGTGGCCGGGCCTTCGGCGCTGGTGAAGGCGATCGACTTGACCGTGCCATCAAAGTACTCGTTGACCTTAAACATGGGCGACTCCTGAAAGGGGCAAAAAAGGGCTGGCCAGTATGCCCAAGCCTCCCGGTGGCGTCATCCGCTTTCAGGCGCCCTGGGCCGGCAGGCTCAGCGGCAGCAGGCGTGCGGTATTGCGCGCATCTTCCAGGGCGCGGTGCTGCTGCCCGACAAACTGCAGCCCGGCCAGGGCCAGCGCGCCCTTGAGCCCGGGCGGGCGTTTCAGGTGGCGGGCCTTGGCGAAGCGCTGCTTGAGGTTGAGGTGGCAGGCGTCGGCCAGCAGGCTGTGCACCTGGTGCACCTGCCATTCCTGCAGCAGCTGGCGGCGATCGTAGTCGCCCCAGCTGACCCAGCCCTGCAGGTGCGCCTGCTGATGCTGCAGCCAGCGCTCGAAGGCTTTCCACACCTCTGCAAACACCGCGGCCGAGTCGATATCGGCCTGGCTGATATGCGTCAGCTCCCGGCAAAAGGGCGTCAGCAGCGGGCGCCGCACGGGTTTGACGAAACGCTGGAAGTGGTCCACCTCGCGGCCTTCGCGGTTGACCAGGCTGGCGCCGATCTCGATGATTTCCATGTCTTCGATCGGCCAGCCACCCTCGTCGGTGGTAGCTTCCAGGTCGATCACCAACCAGTGGCCCATGGCAGGCTCCTTGACAGATACTCGCCTGAGCGTAGCCAATCTGTGGCCTGTGCGGTATCCCGTGGCCATTTGCCTGATGGTTCTGCCAGTTGTGCAAGCGTAGGAAAACGCCTAGTTTAGGCGCGAACCCGTAAAGAGTGTGTTGCCTTGAGTTCAGCGTCACTGCCACAGGTCGTGCTCTCCCTGTCGATGCTCGCGGTGGCGTGGCTGACCACACCGGCGTGTGCCCAGGAGCAGATCAGGATCGGCGCAGCGCACTTTCCGCCGTACACCGTCAATCCCGAACGCGATACCGGCAGCGGCCTGCTGGCGCAGTTGATCCAGGCCTTGAACGCGCTTCAGGACACCTACCATTTCACGCTGGTGCCCACCTCCATACCGCGACGCTTTCGCGACTTCAACGAGGGTCGCATCGACATGGCGATCTTCGAAAACCCTGACTGGGGCTGGAAAGGCATCGACTTCGTCAAGGTCGATCTCGGCCTCGAAGATGCCGAAGTCTTTGTCACGCACAATATCGAAGGCCGTGGCCAGGGCTACTTCGACAGCCTGCAGGGCAAGCGCCTGGCGTTGTACAGCGGCTATCACTACGCCTTCGCCGGTTTCAATGCCGACGCCAGGTACCTGCAGCAAACATTCGGCGCCACCCTGACCTATTCCCACGACAGCAACCTGATGATGGTGCAGCGCGACCGCGCCGACGTGGCCTTGGTGACCCGTTCGTACCTGTACGACTTTCTGGCGCGCCACGAGGATTACCGAGGCCAGTTCCTGGCCTCCGAGCGTACCGACCAGACCTATCACCATTACGCACTGCTGCGTCCCCAGGCACCGATCAGTGGCGAGGCCTTTGCCCGTCTGTTGCAGCAACTGCACGAGAACGGTTAGTTGCAGGACATCTTCGGGCCTTACCAGATCGGTGTCAGCGCGGCCCATTCGCCCTAAATTCGCCCACGGTTTTCACGTCAACAGCAGTGAGATTGTCTCTTCCACTTCGTGAGCCCAAGACCATGCCTTCCGATACCGCAACCTGCGCGTTGTCCCTGCCGCGCTGGCGCAGCCTCAGCGCCGATGAAACCGACTGCCACCTGAGCCTGGTGCTCGAAGACACGCCATTGGTGCGCCTGCGTCTGGAGCGCGGTGACGACCTCAACGTGCACCTTGAATACACCTGCCCCGAGCGCCCACAGCAGGCGTTGTGGGCCGCGTGCTACTGGCTGTTTTCCCGCGATCCGGGGTGTCAGCGCCTGTGCTGGCATCTGGCGCAGGTGCCCGAGGCGGCACTGGCCAGCGGCCTGCTGGTGGCCGACGAACAGGCGGGGCGCTACCGCTGCGAACGCACGCTGTTCTGGCAGTTGCCGCAACCGTGGTTGGGCGAATCGCTGTCGGGCGTGTACCCGCAGCAGATGCAGATCAGTGCCGGCAAGCGTCATCCGCGCCGTGCGCCCAAGCCGCGGGGGGAAGTGTATCGGCGCTTCGATGCGCGGCTGGGGGCCTGGATCTCGTTGCGGACCCTGGAAATCGACCACGACCTGGAGCGCTTCAACCGTTGGCAGAACAACCCGCGGGTGCTGAGCTTCTGGCAGGAGGGCGGCAGCCTCGAACAGCACCGCGACTACCTGAGCAAGCTTGAGGCCGACCCGCACACACTGACCCTGATCGGCTGCTTCGACGACCAGCCGTTTGCCTACTTCGAAGCCTACTGGGCCAAGGAGGACCGGATTGCACCGTTCTATGCGGCCGACGACTACGACCGCGGCATTCACATGCTGGTAGGGGAGCAGACGCACCGCGGGCCGCACAAGGTGGCCAGCTGGCTGTCGGCGCTGGTGCACTACCTGTTCCTGGACGACCCGCGCACCCAGCGCGTGGTGGCCGAGCCTCGGGCCGACAATGCCAAGATGATCGGGTACATGCACGACCAGTGCTTTCACTGCGAGAAGGAATTCGACTTCCCGCACAAGCGCGCGGCGCTGATGATCCTGGGACGCGAGCGCTTCTTCGAGCGCTGCAGGCTGGTATAGGCCGGCAACCGATCCTGTAGGCGCCGGCGTTGCCGGCGAACCAGCACAAGGCGCTCGTGCTGCCGGACACCCGGCATCTGGCCTGGAGGGAGGATCGCCGGCAACGCCGGCTCCTACAGGGCAGCAGCGGCGCAGGGTGGCCCCTTCAGGCCACCTCACCCCGCGCCAGCGACACCTTGCGGCAATGCACCAGCGCATCGCGAATCATGAAGTTCACCAGGGTCGGCGACACGCCCAGCTCCTTGGCGATGTCCTTCTGCGGCACGCCATGCAGGCGGTACATCTCGAACGCATAGCGGGTGCGCTGCGGCAGCTCGCTCAGCGCATCGGCAATGTGCTCAAGCGTCGCGAAATTGATGTGCGTGGCTTCGGGCGAGGCACCATGGATGACCACATTCAGACCTTCCTCTTCGCTGCCGGAATACTTCAGCTCCATCGCCTGCTTGCGGTAATGGTCGATGGCCAGGTTGCGCACGATCTGGAACAGGTAGCTCAACTGCGCCTTGAACGACGAGGTGATCTGCGGGGCTGCACTGAGCCGGAAGAAAGCGTCCTGCACGACATCCTCGGCGCGTGAGCGACACCCGGTGATCCGGGCGGCAATTTTCACCAGAATGCTGCGATTGTCGACGAACGCTTGGAGTAACGGTGAATCGCACTTACTTGTGGACAGTTGTTCCGCCATGGAAATTTCACCTTGTTCTCGAAGAGGGAAGCGAAGCACTCCGCGAGGAGATGCTTCCTACGACGTGCGACAAGCTATTCTTAATGATAATTATTGTCAAATGCGAAAAGTAATACTTCAAACTGTTTTTTGGTTCTAAGCACCACCCCGTGATCCGCTTCGAAAATCACCGGTCGCCGCGCCACAGTGGCGCCTAATTATTTCACCCGTTCATCCGTTCCCCTGTGTACATCCTCGGCCCCTGAAGGGCGTGTGCCGGTGCCCGAACACCCGGCTCCCTGCGCCCCGCGATGCCGATTTTCACGTACAGACACTGGCAGGAACTTTCCATGACGGACGCCTTCGAACTCCCGGTTACGCTGGTCCAGGCCCTCACCCAGCGTGCTGCGCTGACCCCTGAGCGGGTGGCCTTGCGCTTTCTCGCCGAAGACGCCCGCGACCAGGCCGTGCTCAGCTACCGTGACCTGCACCTGCGTGCATGCAGCATCGCCGCCGCATTGCAGGCGCGTGCGGTGCCGGGCGACCGCGCGATCCTGCTGTTCCCCAGTGGCCCGGACTACGTCGCCGCGTTCTTCGGCTGCCTGTATGCCGGGGTGATCGCCGTGCCGGCCTATCCGCCGGAATCCTCGCGCACCCACCACCAGGCCCGCCTGCTGTCGATCATCGAGGACGCCCAGCCGCGCCTGCTGCTGACCGTCGACAACCTGCACAACAGCCTGCTGGCCCTGGATGCACTCAAGGGCGAGGATGCGCCGCAGCTGCTCAGCGTCGATCACCTTGACGCCGGCCTGGGCGAGCAGTGGCAGGCCCCGTCGCTCAAGCCGGACGACATCGCCTTTCTGCAGTACACCTCCGGCTCCACCGCGCTGCCCAAGGGCGTGCAGGTCAGCCACGGCAACCTGGTGGCCAACGAAGTGCTGATCCGCCACGGCTTCGGCATCGACGTGAACCCCGACGACGTGATCGTCAGCTGGCTGCCGCTGTACCACGACATGGGCCTGATCGGCGGCCTGCTGCAACCGATCTTCAGCGGCGTGCCCTGCGTGCTGATGGCCCCGGCCTACTTCCTGGCGCGGCCGCAGCGCTGGCTGCAGGCGATCAGCGATTACCGCGGCACCATCAGCGGCGGGCCGGACTTCGCCTACCGCCTGTGCAACGAGCGCGTCAGCAGTGCGGCGCTGGCCAGCCTCGACCTGAGTTGCTGGCGCGTGGCCTATTCGGGCTCCGAGCCGATCCGCCAGGACAGCCTCGACAGCTTTGCCGACAAATTCGCCGCGTGCGGTTTCGTGCCCTCGAGTTTCTTCGCCAGCTACGGCCTGGCCGAAGCCACCCTGTTCGTCAGTGGCAGCGTGCGCGGCGGCGGTATCCCCGCGCTGGCGCTGGACAGCGCGGCACTGGCGCACAACCGCGCCGAAGCAGGCGAGGGCAGCGTGCAGATGAGCTGCGGCTTCAGCCAGCCGCTGCACGCGGTGCAGGTCGTCGAACCGCACACCCTGGCTGTGCTGGGCGACAACCAGGTGGGCGAGATCTGGGCCGCCGGCCCGAGCATCGCCCACGGTTACTGGCGCAACCCCGAGGCCAGCGCAAAGACCTTCGTCGAGCACGGCGGGCGCACCTGGCTGCGCACCGGCGACCTGGGCTTCATGCGTGACGGCGAACTGTTCGTCACCGGGCGCCTGAAGGACATGCTCATCGTGCGCGGGCACAACCTCTACCCGCAGGACCTGGAAAAGACCCTGGAGCGCGAGGTCGACGTGCTGCGCAAGGGCCGCGTGGCGGTGTTCGCCGTCGACGACCAGGGCAAGGAGGGTATCGGCATCGCGGTGGAGATCAGCCGCAACGTGCAGAAGGTCATCGAGCCGGCGAACCTGATCCGCACCCTGCGCCAGGTCATCGCCGATGCCTGCCAGCAGGCACCGGCGGTGGTGCTGCTGCTCAACCCCGGTGCGTTGCCCAAGACCTCCAGCGGCAAGTTGCAGCGTTCGGCCTGCCGCCTGCGCCTGCACGATGGCAGCCTGGACTGCTACGCCCGCTTCCCGGATGCCCAGGCGCCTGCCGCATGCCACGCCGCGCCGAGCGGCGACGGGTTGCAGGCGCTGATCGCGCGGCTGTGGTGCGAGCAACTGAACGTGGCCGAGGTGGGCGAAGACGATCACTTCTTCCTGCTCGGCGGCAACTCCATCGCCGCCACCCAGCTCACGGCGCGCCTGCGTGACGAGCTGGGGCTGGAACTGAGCCTGAGCCTGCTGTTCGAAGCGCCGACCCTGGCAGGCTTCACTGCCCAGGTGGCCCGCCTGCACATCGACGGCGGGGTGGCCCAGGGCGTCATCGCGCAATTGCCCCGCGAACAGGCGCTGCCGCAATCGCTGGCTCAGGCCCGGCTGTGGCTGCTGTGGCAACTGGAGCCTGGCAGTGCGGCCTACAACATCCCGGGTGGCCTGCGCCTGCGCGGCGAACTGGACGAGGCCGCGCTGCGCAGCAGCTTCCAGGCGCTGGTGGCCCGCCATGAAGCGCTGCGCACGGTGTTTGCCGACCACCACGGGCAACCGGTGCAGCGCGTGCTGGCGAACCTGGCGTTGCAGGTGCACAGCCTGGACCTGGGGCACGAAACCCCGGCCCGCGTTCAGCAGTTGCGCGAAGACGAGGCGCGCCAACCCTTCGACCTGGAGCGCGGGCCGCTGCTGCGGGTCACCCTGGTACGCCAGGACAACGAAACCCATCAGCTGTGGGTGACCCTGCACCACATCATCGCCGACGGTTGGTCGATGAACATTCTGCTGGACGAATTCGCGCGCCTGTATGCCGCCGCCTGCCAGGGCCAGCAGGCGCGACTGAATGCATTGCCGGTGCATTACGCCGACTATGCCAGCTGGCAGCGCCAGTGGCTGGCCCAGGGGGAAAGTACCCGCCAGCTCGCCTACTGGAAGGCCTTGCTCGGCGATGCGCAGCCGGTGCTCGACCTGCCCACCGATCACCCGCGCTCGGTGCAGCAGCGCAACAGCGCCACGCGCCTGAGCCTGCGTCTTGAGCCGGCGCTGGGCACTGCACTGCGCCAGGTGGCCCAGGCCCACGATGCCAGCCTGTTCATGCTGTTGCTGGCGGCCTGGCAAACCCTTCTGCACCGCTACAGCGGCCAGCGCGACATCCGTGTCGGCGTGCCCAATGCCAACCGCCCGCGCCTGGAAACCCAGGGCCTGGTCGGCTTCTTCATCAACCCCCAGGTGCTGCGTGCCGAGCTTGACCCGCGCCAGCCCTTCAGTGCCTTGCTGGCCCAGGTGCGCCAGCGCACCCTTGAAGCCCAGGCCAACCAGGACCTGCCGTTCGAGCAGTTGGTCGAAGCCTTCCCCGAGGCCCGCGAGCAGGGCCTGTTCCAGGTCATGTTCAACCACCAGCAGCGCGACCTCGGCGCCTTGCGCCGCCTGCCGGGGCTGTTGGCCGACGAACTGGCGTGGCACAGCCGCGAGGCCAAGTTCGACCTGCAACTGCACAGCGAAGAAGACCACCAGGGCCGCATCAGCCTTTCCTTCGACTATGCCGACGAGCTGTTCGACGCTGCCAGCATCGAGCGCCTGGCCGCGCAACTGGTCAGCCTGCTGCAGCAGGTGAGCAGCGCGCCGCAGCTGCCGCTGGCCGAGCTGAACCTGCTCGACGCCCCGGGCCGCGCCCAACTGCTCGACTGGGGCCAGGCCCCGGCAGCGGCCCCCGGCCAGTGGCTGGTGGAGCAACTCAACGAACAGGCGCGCAGCACCCCGCAGCGCACCGCGCTGGTATGGGCCGGCGGCAGCCTGGACTACGCGAGCCTGCACACCCAGGCCAACCGCCTGGCCCATTACCTGCGCGACAAGGGCGTGGGCCCGGACGTGTGCGTGGCGATTGCCGCCGAGCGTTCGCCGCAGCTGCTGGTGGGCCTGCTGGCGATTCTCAAGGCCGGTGGTGCCTACGTGCCGCTGGACGTCGACTACCCGGCCGAGCGCCTGGCCTACATGCTCGCCGACTGCGGCGCAAGCCTGCTGCTCAGCCACAGCGAGGTGCTCGAATGCCTGCCCCAGGTCGAGGGCGTGAGTACCATCGCCATGGACACCCTGCACCTGGACAACTGGCCCAGCCAGGCGCCGGGCCTGCACCTGCACGGTGACAACCTGGCCTACGTGATCTACACCTCCGGCTCCACCGGCCAGCCCAAGGGCGTGGGCAACACCCATGCGGCCCTGGCTGAGCGCCTGCACTGGATGCAGGCCACCTATGCGCTGGACGACCACGACGTGCTGCTGCAAAAAGCCCCGATCAGCTTCGACGTGTCGGTGTGGGAATGCTTCTGGCCGCTGGCCCAGGGCTGCACGCTGGTGCTGGCCGGCCCCGGCGAGCACCGTGACCCGCAGCGCATCGCCGAACTGGTGCAGCAGCATGGCGTGACCACGCTGCACTTCGTGCCGCCGCTGTTGCAGGTGTTCGTGCAGGAGCCCCTGGCGGCCGCCTGTATCAGCCTGCGCCTGGTGTTCTCCGGCGGCGAGGCGTTGCCGGCGGCGCTGCGCGACCGTGTGCTGCAGGTACTGCCGCACGTGGCACTGCACAACCGCTATGGGCCGACCGAAACCGCGATCAATGTCACCCACTGGCACTGCCGCCGTGAAGACGGCCTGCGCTCGCCCATCGGCCGGCCCCTGGCCAACGTGCAGTGCCAGGTGCTCGATGAGGAGCTGGCGCTTTCGCCTGTGGGGGTGCCCGGTGAGCTGTGCCTGGGCGGTGCGGGCCTGGCCCGTGGCTACCTGGGCCGGCCGGGCCTCACCGCCGAACGCTTCGTGCCCGGCGCCGACGGCCAGCGCCTGTACCGCAGCGGCGACCGTGCGCGCTGGCTGGCCGACCTGGGGGCACTGGAATACCTGGGCCGCATCGACCAGCAGGTCAAACTGCGCGGTTTTCGTGTAGAGCCCGAAGAGGTGCAGGCCTGCCTGCTGGCCCAGCCGGGCGTGGAGCAGGCCGTGGTGCTGGTACGCGACACGGCGGCCGGCCCGCAACTGGTCGGCTACTACACCCACGCGCACGACTGCGGCGAAGCATTGCTGAGCGCACTGGCGGCGCAATTGCCGCCCTACATGGTGCCCGCGCAACTGGTGCACCTGGCGCAGATGCCGCTGGGCCCCAGCGGCAAGCTCGACCGCAAGGCGCTGCCCGAGCCGAGCTGGCAGCAGCGCGTGCATGTTGCCCCGGTCACGCCGCTGCAACAGCAGATCGCCGCCATCTGGTGTGATGTGCTGGGCCTGGCGCGGGTCGGCCTGGACGATGACTTCTTCGCCCTCGGCGGGCACTCGCTGCTGGCCACCCAGATCATCGCCCGCACGCGCCAGGCCTGCGACGTCGAACTGCCACTGCGCACCCTGTTCGAAGCCAGCGCGCTGGGCGCCTTCGCCGCGCGCATCGAGGCCCTGCAACTGGCCGGGCAGCACAACCTGCAAGGCGAAATAACGCGCATCGACCGCAGCCAGCCGGTGCCGCTGTCGTACTCGCAGCAGCGCATGTGGTTCCTCTGGCAGATGGAGCCGGACAGCCCGGCCTACAACGTCGGCGGCATGGCACGCCTGCGCGGGGTGCTGGACGTCAGCCGCTTCGAACAGGCCCTGCAGGCGCTGATCGTGCGCCACGAGACCTTGCGCACCACCTTCCCGAGCATCGATGGCGTACCGTACCAGGCCGTTTCGCCCGACACCGGGCTGGTGATGAACTGGCTGGATTTTTCGGCCCACGACCAGGTGCAGCGCCAGCAGCGCCTGCAGGCCCTGGCCGACGAGCAGGCGCACCAGCCGTTCGACCTGGAGACCGGCCCGCTGCTGCGTGCCTGCCTGGTCAAGGCCGGCGAGCAGGAGCACTACTTCGTGCTCACCCTGCACCACATCGTCACCGAAGGCTGGGCCATGGACATCTTTGCCCGCGAGCTGGGCGAGCTGTACGAAGCGTTTCTGGACGACCGCGATTCGCCGCTCGAACCGCTGCCGGTGCAGTACCTGGACTACAGCGTGTGGCAGCGCCAGTGGCTGGAGGCCGGCGAGCGCCAGCGCCAGCTGGACTACTGGCGCGCACAGCTGGGCGATGAACACCCGGTGCTGGAATTGCCCGCCGATCGTCCGCGCCCGGCGGTGCAGAGCCACCGCGGCGAGCTGTACCGCTTCGACCTGAGCGATGAGCTGGCCGCCAGGGTGCGCGCCTTCAATGCCGAGCATGGCCTGACCCTGTTCATGACCATGACCGCCACCCTGGCGCTGCTGCTGTACCGCTACAGCGGGCAGACCGACCTGCGCATCGGCGCACCGGTGGCCAACCGCATCCGCCCGGAAAGCGAGGGGCTGATCGGCGCCTTCCTCAACACCCAGGTGCTGCGTTGCCAGCTGGACGGACAGATGCGCGTGGCCGACCTGATCGAGCAGGTGCGCCAGACCGTGATCGACGGCCAGTCGCACCAGGACCTGCCGTTCGACCACCTGGTCGAAGCCTTGCAGCCACCGCGCAGCGCCGCCTACAACCCGCTGTTCCAGGTGATGTGCAACGTGCAGCGCTGGGAATTCCAGCAGAGCCGCCAACTGGCCGGCATGCAGGTGGAGTACCTGGTCAACGACGCCCGGGCGACCAAGTTCGACCTCAACCTGGAAGTCACCGACCTCGACCGTCGCCTGGGCTGCTGCCTGACCTACAGTTGCGACCTGTTCGACGCGCCGCGCATCGCGCGCATGGCGGCGCACTGGCAGCGGTTGCTCGACGCCTTGCTGGCCGACCCGCAGCAACGCCTGTGCGAACTGCCGCTGCTGGGCCAGGGCGAGCGCCAGGCCCTGTTCGACAACCTGGCCGGCGACCCCGCAGCGCCGGGCCTGAACCGCACCGTGCATGACCTGTTCAGTGCACAGGCCCAGCGCACCCCGGATGCACTGGCACTGACCTTTGCCGGCGAACACCTGAGCTACGCCCAGCTCGATGCCCGGGCCAACCGCCTGGCGCGGATGCTGCGCGAACGTGGCGTGGGCCCGCAGGTGCGGGTGGGCCTGGCGCTGGAGCGTTCGGCGCAGCTGGTGATCGGCCTGCTGGCGATCCTCAAGGCCGGCGGCGCCTACGTGCCGCTGGACCCGGAATACCCCCTCGAACGCCTGCAGTACATGATCCAGGACAGCGGCATCGGCCTGCTGCTGGGCCAGCGCGCGCTGTTCGACAGGCTGGGCGAGCTGCCGCCCGGCGTGGCCCGCTGGTGCCTGGACGACGACGCGGCGGCGCTGCACGGCTACAGCGCCGAGGCCTTGCCGTCACTCAGCCTGCCGGGCCATCAGGCCTACCTGATCTACACCTCCGGCTCCACCGGCAAGCCCAAGGGCGTGGTGGTCAGCCATGGCGAGATCGCCATGCACTGCCTGGCGGTGATCGAGGCGTTCGGCATGCGCAGCGACGACTGCGAGCTGCACTTCTATTCGATCAACTTCGACGCGGCCACCGAGCGCCTGCTGGTGCCATTGCTCAGCGGCGCACGGGTGGTGCTGCGCGCCCAGGGGCAGTGGGGCGCCGAGGAAATCTGCACGCTGATCCGCCAGCAGCAGGTCAGCGTGCTGGGCTTCACGCCGAGCTACGGCAGCCAGCTGGCGCAATGGCTGGCCAGCCGCGACGAACAGCTGCCGGTGCGCCTGTGCATCACCGGCGGCGAAGCCCTGACCGGCGAGCACCTGCAACGCATTCGCGAGGCGTTCAAGCCGGCGCAGTTCTTCAATGCCTACGGCCCCACCGAAACCGTGGTGATGCCGCTGGCCTGCCTGGCACCACCGGCCCTTGAAGCGGGCGTCGGCAGCGTGCCGATCGGCCGGGTGATCGGCGCCCGCGTGGCGTACATCCTCGATGCCGACCTGGCGCTGCTGCCGCAGGGCGCCATTGGCGAGCTGTACATCGGTGGCGCAGGCCTGGCCCAGGGCTACCATGATCGACCTGGGCTGAGCGCCGAACGCTTCGTCGCCGACCCGTTCAGCCAGCGGGGCGGGCGCCTGTACCGCACCGGCGACCTGGTGCGCCAGCGCGCCGACGGGCTGGTGGAGTACATGGGGCGTATCGACCATCAGGTGAAGATCCGCGGCTTCCGTATCGAGCTGGGTGAAATCGAAAGCCGCCTGCTGGAACATGCCGACGTGCGCGAGGCCGTGGTGCTGGCGCTGGACATGCCCGGCGGCAAGCAACTGGCTGCCTACCTGGTGTGCGAGCAGGCACAGGCCGGCGCCGAACAGCAGGCGGCGCTGCGCGACAGCCTCAAGGCGCAACTGCGGGTGAACCTGCCCGACTACATGGTGCCCGCCCACCTGGTGCTGCTGGATCAGATGCCGCTGACCGGCAACGGCAAGCTCGACCGTCACGCGTTGCCGCTGCCGGACAGGGAGCAGGGCGAGCACTACGAGGCGCCACGCAGCGAGGTGGAGCAGCAACTGGCCGCGATCTGGCGCGATGTGCTCAACGTCGAGCGCGTGGGCCTGCAGGACAACTTCTTCGAACTGGGCGGCGACTCGATCCTGTCGATCCAGGTGGTCAGCCGCGCCCGCCAGCTGGGCCTGCACTTCAGCGCCCGCGACCTGTTCCAGCAGCAGACCGTGCAGACCCTGGCCACGGTGGTCAGCCGCAGCCAGGCCACGTTGATCGAACAGGGCCCGCTCAGCGGCGCCGCAGCACTCACGCCGATCCAGCACTGGTTCTTCGACAGCGACGTGGTGCAACCGCAGCACTGGAACCAGGCCGTGCTGCTGGCGCCTGCCGAACGCCTGGCCGGCGCCGCGCTGGAACAGGCCCTGCAGGCGCTGGTGGCGCATCACGATGCACTGCGCCTGCGCTTTTGCGAGGGCCGCGCCAGCTACGCCCCGGCCGATACGCGCGCACTGCTGTGGCAGGCCTCGGTGGCCGATCTGCAGGATTGCCAGGCCCTGTACAGCGATGTGCAGCGCAGCCTCGACCTCGCCGACGGCCCGCTGCTGCGTGCGCTGCTGGTGGAGGACGGGCAGGGCGCCCAGCGCCTGCTGCTGGCGATCCATCACCTGGTGGTGGATGGCGTGTCGTGGCGCATGCTGCTCGAAGACCTGCAGGCGCTGTACCGTGGCCAGCCGCTGGCGGCCAAGACCTGCGCGATGAGCCACTGGGCCGCACGCCTGGCCACCTATGCCGGCAGCGACTCGCTGCGTGACGAGCAGCACTGGTGGCAGGCGCAGCTCAGTGCCGCCACCCGCGAGCTGCCGTGCGACCACCCCCAGGGTGCCAACCTGCACCGCCAGGCGCACACCGTCAGCGTGCAACTGAGCCAGGGGCAGACGCGCCAGTTGCTGCAGCAGGCCCCCGCGGCCTACCGCACCCAGGTCAACGACCTGTTGCTGACCGCGCTGGCCCGGGTGCTGTGCCGCTGGAGCGGCGATACCTCGGTGCTGGTGCAGCTCGAAGGGCATGGCCGCGAAACCCTGTTCGACGAGATCGACCTGAGCCGCAGCGTCGGCTGGTTCACCAGCGCCTACCCGCTGCGCCTGAGCCCGCTGAACATCGAGGAGGCCGCCGGGCAGGCGGCCTCGATCAAGGCGATCAAGGAGCAACTGCGCAGCGTGCCGCACAAGGGCCTGGGGTATGGGGTACTGCGCTACCTGGCCGATGACGCCACCCGCGAAGCCATGGCCGCGCTGCCCCAGGCGCGCATCACCTTCAACTACCTGGGCCAGTTCGACCAGCAGTTCGGCAGTGCGGCGCTGTATCAGCCGGTGGACGAACCCGCGGGCCTGGCCCACGACCTCGACGCACCGCTGCCCAACTGGCTGAGCGTCGACGGCCAGGTGTACGGCGGCCAGTTGCAGCTGCGCTGGACCTTCAGCCGCGAGCGCTTCGACACCCAGACCATCGAAGAGCTGGCCCGCGCCTACCTCGGCGAGCTGGCGAGCCTGATCGTCCATTGCCTGGATGACGCCAACGGCAGCTTCACGCCGTCGGACTTCCCGCTGGCGCGCCTGACCCAGGCACAGATCGACAGCCTGCCGGTGCCCGCCGCGCAGATCGAGGACGTGTACCCGCTGACCCCGATGCAGGAGGGCATGCTGCTGCACACCCTGCTCGAACCGGGCACCGGCATCTACTACATGCAGGACCGCTACCGCATCAACAGCGAGATCGACCCGCAGCGCTTCGCCCAGGCCTGGCAGGCGGTGGTGGCGCGGCACGAAGCCCTGCGCGCCTCGTTCTGCTGGAATGCCGGCGAAGGCATGCTGCAGATCATTCACAAGCCCGGCACCACGCCTATCGACTATCAGGACTGGAGCGCCGACCCGCAGGCCGATCACGAAGCACGCCTGCAGGCCCTGCACAAGCAGGAGCGCGAGGCCGGTTTCGAGCTGTTGCAGCAGGCGCCGTTCCACCTGCGCCTGATCCGCGTGGGCCAGGCGCAGTACTGGTTCATGATGAGCAACCACCACATCCTCATCGATGCCTGGTGCCGCTCGCTGCTGATGAACGACTTCTTCGAGCTCTACCTGGCCCTGGGCGAGGGCCGTGAGGCGCAGCTGGCGACGCCGCCGCGCTACCGCGACTACATCGGCTGGCTGCAGCACCAGAGCCTGGACGAGGCGCGCCAGTGGTGGCGGCAGAACCTGCAGGGCTTCGAGCGCACCACCTACCTTCCAAGCGACCGCCCGCTGCTGCGCGAGCACGCGGGCGATCACGGCGGCATGCAGGTGGGCGACTGCTACACGCGCCTGGCGGTGGAGGACGGGGTACGCCTGCGCGAGCTGGCCCAGGCCCATCAGCTGACCGTCAACACCTTCGCCCAGGCGGCCTGGGCGCTGGTGCTCAGCCGCTTCAGCGGCGAGCGTGACGTGGTGTTCGGCGTGACCGTGGCCGGGCGCCCGGTCAGCCTGCCGCAGATGCAGCACACCGTGGGCCTGTTCATCAACAGCATCGCACTGCGTGTCACCCTGCCGGCCCCCGGCGAGCGGTGTTCGGTGCGCCAGTGGCTGCAGGGCCTGCTGGAACGCAACATGGAGGTGCGCGAGTACGAGTACCTGCCGCTGGTCAACATCCAGGAATGCAGCGAACTGCCCAAGGGCCAGCCGCTGTTCGACAGCCTGTTCGTGTTCGAGAACGCCCCGGTCGAAGTGGCGGTGCTGGACCGCGCCCAGAGCCTGAATGCAACCTCCGACTCGGGCCGCACCCACACCAACTTCCCGCTCACGGCGGTGTGCTACCCCGGCGACGACCTGGGCCTGCACCTGTCGTTCGACCAGCGCTACTTCGACCGCGCCACAGTCGAACGCCTGCTGGGCGAATTCAAGCGCCTGCTGCTGGCGCTGATGGAGGGCTTGCACGGCGATGTGGCGCAGCTGGCAATGCTGGGCGAGCAGGAACAGCGCTTCCTGCTGCAGGACTGCAACCGCAGCGAGCATGCCTATCCGCTGCAGCAGAGCTACGCGGCGTTGTTCGAGGCGAGGGTGGCGGCGCATCCCGAGCGGGTGGTCGCACGCTGCCTCGAACAGCAGTGCAGCTACGCCGAGCTGAACTGCCAGGCCAACCGCCTCGGGCATGCCCTGGTGGCGGCCGGGGTGCAGGTCGACCAGCCGGTGGCACTGCTGGCCGAGCGCGGGCTGGCGCTGCTGGGCATGATCGTCGGCAGCTTCAAGGCCGGCGCCGGCTACCTGCCGCTGGACCCGGGCCTGCCCGGCGCGCGTCTGCAACGCATCGTCGAGCTCAGCCGCACCCCGGTGATCGTCTGCACCCGGGCCTGCCTGGCCCAGGCACAGGCCCTGCTCGACGAACTGGGGTGTGCCGGGCGGCCGCGCCTGCTGGTGTGGGAGGACATTCAGGCCGGCGACGGCAGCGAAGCCAACCCGGGCATCTACAGCGCGCCGGACAACCTCGCCTACGTGATCTACACCTCCGGCTCCACCGGCCTGCCCAAGGGCGTGATGGTCGAGCAGCGCGGCATGCTCAACAACCAGCTGAGCAAGGTGCCGTACCTGCAACTGGGCGAGGCGGACGTGATCGCGCAGACCGCCTCGCAAAGTTTCGATATCTCGGTGTGGCAGTTCCTTGCCGCGCCGCTGTTCGGCGCGCAGGTGGCGATCGTGCCCAATGCCATCGCGCACGATCCGCAAGGGCTGCTGGAGCATGTGCAGGCCGCCGGCATCACGGTGCTCGAAAGCGTGCCGTCGCTGATCCAGGGCATGCTGGGCAACGAGCGCCAGCACCTGAGCGGCCTGCGCTGGATGCTGCCCACCGGCGAGGCGATGCCGCCGGAACTGGCCTGGCAGTGGCTGGAGCGCTACCCGCAGGTCGGCCTGGTGAATGCCTACGGCCCGGCCGAGTGCTCCGATGACGTGGCGTTCTTCCGCGTCGATGCGGCCTCCACCCAGGGCAGCTACCTGCCGATCGGCACGCCGACCGACAACAACCGCCTGTACCTGTTCGGTGAAGATCACGAGCTGGTGCCGCTGGGCGCGGTGGGCGAGCTGTGCGTGGCCGGCACCGGGGTAGGGCGCGGCTACGTGGGCGACCCGCTGCGCACGGCCCAGGCGTTCATCCCGCACCCGTTCGGCGCCCCGGGCGAGCGCCTGTACCGCACCGGCGACCTGGCACGCCGGCGTGCCGACGGGGTGCTGGAGTACGTGGGGCGCATCGATCACCAGGTGAAGATTCGCGGCTACCGCATCGAACTGGGCGAAATCGAGGCACGCCTGCATGAACAGGTCCAGGTGCGTGACGCGGCGGTGGGCGTGCAGGAGGGTGCAAACGGCAAGCACCTGGTCGGCTACCTGGTGGCGGCCGACAGCCGTGCCGACACGGCGCCATTGCTGGAACAGGTTCGCCAGCGCCTGCGCGCCGAACTGCCGGAGTACATGGTGCCGCTGCACTGGGCGTGGCTGGCCGAGTTGCCGCGCAACGCCAACGGCAAGCTCGACCGCAAGGCGCTGCCGGCCATCGAGTTCGGCCAGCAGCACTGCCAGGCCTATCTGGCGCCGCGCAGTGAACTGGAGCAGCAACTGGCTGACATCTGGGCCGATGTGCTCAAGGTCGAGCGGGTGGGGGTGCGCGACAACTTCTTCGAGTTGGGCGGGCATTCGCTGCTGGCCACCCAGATTGCTTCGCGGGTGCAGAAGGTGCTGCAACTGAACGTGCCGCTGCGGGCCATGTTCGAATGCAGCAGCGTGGAGGAACTGGCGATCTATGTGGAGGGCCTCGAGGCCACCGTGCTGAGCGACGACAAGGTCGACCGGCTGAGTAACCTGATGGCTTCGCTGGAGGCGTTGTAGGCAGCCGAGCGGGGCATTTTGGTTTAGCATCCATGCTTCGCTCATGCGCGCCAGCCTTCGGGCTGGCGCGCTGCTGTTCATCTGCACACGGTCGGTATCGATGCGCCTTTTCCCTGCTTTGTTTCGTGGTTGTTCCTGTCTGTCGCTGCTGGCGGCCCTCTTGTTGCTGTGCCTGCCGGGCATCGCCAGCGCCGCCGAGGTCGATGGCGCGCGCATGGGCCTGCTGTGGGGCGTGCCGTTTGCCGGCATCCTGCTGAGCATCGCCTTGCTGCCCATCGTGGCCGCACCGCTGTGGCATCACCATTTCGGCAAGATCACCCTGGGCTGGACGCTGCTGTTCGCGCTGCCGTTCTGCTTTGCCTTCGGCTGGCACGCCAGCCTGGGGCTGGGCGTGCACGTACTGCTGGCCGAGTACCTGCCGTTCATCATCCTGCTGTTTGCGCTGTTCACCATTTCGGGCGGGATCGTGGTGGAGGGCAACCTGCATGGCTCGCCGTGGCTCAACACGCGGTTGCTGGCGCTGGGGGCGGTGCTGGCCTCGGTGATGGGCACCACGGGGGCGGCGATGCTGCTGATCCGCCCGCTGCTGCGTGCCAACGACAACCGCAAGCACACCGCGCACGTGGTGGTGTTCTTCATCTTTCTGGTGGCCAACGTCGGCGGCGGCCTGACCCCGTTGGGCGACCCGCCGTTGTTCCTGGGTTTTCTCAAGGGTGTGAGCTTTGCCTGGACCCTGCAGCACATGGCCTTGCCGGTGGTGTTGCTGGCGGTGCCGTTGCTGGGCGTGTTCTACCTGATCGACCGCTACTACTATCGCCGCGAAAACGAAATGCTGGCCGAAGACCCGACGCCGGATGCGCCGTTGCGCCTGCTGGGCAAGCGCAACTTCCTGCTGTTGGCGGGCGTGGTGCTGGCGGTATTGATGTCGGGCCTCTGGAAACCGGGGATTGGCGTCGAGCTGATGGGCACTCGGGTCGAGGTGCAGAACCTGTTGCGTGACGGCCTGCTGGTGGTACTGGCCTTGCTGTCGTTGTGGTTCACCCCGCGCGGCCTGCGGGTTGCCAACGAGTTCGACTGGGGGCCGATCGTCGAGGTGGCCAAGTTGTTCGCGGGCATCTTTCTCACCATTGCCCCGGTGATTGCGATATTGCGGGCCGGCAGTGACGGCCAGTTGGCGTGGTTGGTGGCGAGCGTGAGTGGTGCGCAGGGCGAGCCGATCGACAGCATGTACTTCTGGTTGAGCGGGACCTTGTCGAGCTTCCTGGACAATGCGCCGACCTATTTGTTGTTCTTCAACATGGCGGCTGGGGATGCGCAGGTGTTGATGGAGCGCATGCCGCAGACCTTGCTGGCGATCTCCATGGGTTCGGTGTTCATGGGGGCGATGACCTACATTGGCAACGCGCCGAACTTCATGGTCAAGGCGATAGCCGAGCAGCGCGGGGTGAAGATGCCGAGCTTCTTCGGGTACATGGCGTGGTCGTGTGCGGTGCTGTTGCCGTTGCTGGTGGTGTTGACGCTGGTGATGCTGTAGCGCCACCCCAACCCCCAAAGGCCATGATGGCCCTACTGCGATCTTCGGCCGAACAAACAAGGCTGACAACACCGATCCTGCAGGCCATGGCCTGTGGGATTTGCATCGCCAGCCCTGGTGCCCGGCTTCAGATTTTTGTCGTCCCAACAACCTCAACGCTTGCCCAGTATCTTCCCCAACATCTCTGGCCGCGGCGCACCCTGCTGGGTCTGCAGCTGCCCCTTGTCATCCAGGTAGAAGATCGCCGGCGTAGCCGACAATCCCAGCTCCTCCATCAGCGCCAGGTTCGCATCCAGCTTGGCCTGCACCTGCGCCGGAATCTTCGCCAGCGGCTTGAGGGTGCTGGCCTTGCCCGCGCTTTCATGGGCCTGCAAGGCCTTCTGCGGGTCGGCGCTGGCCAGCAACGCGGCCGACTTGGCCGGGCTGTCGGCGCGGATGATGCCGACCATGATGTGGCGCAATTGCACCTTGCCCGAGTCCACCCACGGCCGTGCCTGCTGCCAGAACATGTTGCAGTACGGGCAGTTGGGGTCGCTGAACAGGTACACCACCCGCGGTGCATCGGCCTTGCCATCGGCAATCCACGCGGTCTTGTCGAGCTTGGCCCACACCTGCTTGGCCATGGGTGCATACACCAGCTTCTCCAGCGGCGCCTCGCTCAGGTCCTGGCCCTGTTCGTCGAACAGGCTGCCAACCAGCACGTGCTTGCCGTCCGGGGTCAGGTACAGGGCCACGCCACGGTTCTGGAACTGCGCGGCATAGCCTTTCAGGCCATTGGGCGCATCGAAGCTGCCGGTGACCTTGGCGCCCTTGGCCTCGATCTGCTGCACGGCCTTGGGCAATTCTTCGGCGACGGCCAGTTGGGTGGCGAACATGCCCAGGGCGAGGGTAATGGCGGAAACTTTCATGGTGTCGTCCTTGCTGGAACGGTGGGAGCGAGCGCGGTATCGCGGTCGAAGGATTCGAGGGCATGGCGCAGGCTGGCACGGGACAGCTCCCCCAGGTGGCTGCCCACCAGGCGCCCCTCGGCGTCGTAGAACAGGGTGGTGGGCAGCGCCATGGAGCCGACCTGCTGGGCCAGCTGGCCACCGGTATCGAACAGTACATGGGACAGGTTCAGGCCGGTGGTGGCCAGGAAGTTGGTGACGATCTGCGGGGTTTCGCCCTGGTTGACGAACAGGAAGGTCACGTCCGGATAATCATGCTGGGCCTGTTGCAGCACCGGCATCTCGCGCCGGCACGGCGGGCACCAGGTGGCCCACAGGTTGATCACCAACGGCCGGCCGCGGTGGCTGTGCAGCGCCACCGAATGGCCCTGGGCATCGCGCAGGGCCAGGTCCGGCAGTTGCGTGCCCTGTTCGTAGAGGTGGCTGGCCCAGCTGGCCAGCAACCAGAACAGCGCGCCGCTGAACAGGCCCCAGCCCAGTGGCCGGCGCAGGCTCGCCTGGCGCCAGGCGTACCAGGCCGCCCCCAGCAGCACCGCCACCAGGCCGGCCCAGGGCAAAAAGCCGCCATCGCGGATGTCGATGATCTGCACCGGGTCTTCGGCATACATCGACCAGTAGCGCGCCACGAACCCCAGCCGGGCGCACAGCAGGCCGAGCAGGAACAGGCGAAACAGTGCGGCCTCGGGGTTGTCGCCGCCGCGCCTGGCCACCCGCCAGCCCACCAGCGTGGCCAGGCCCAGGGCGCAGAGCAGCAGCAGGTGGTCGAGGGCGATGGTCAGGGGGCCCAGGTTAACGGTCAGCATCAGCCTTGGCTCCGGGTGGCGGTCCAGTGTTGCAGGAAGGTGGCGGCGTTGACTTCACCGGTGATGCGCCTGGCCCGGCGCTCGTCACCCTCGGGGCCGATCCACAGCATGCTCGGCGGGCCGGGCACCTGGTAGCGCTGCAGCAACTGCTGGCTGGCCGGGGCATCGGCGGTCACGTCCAGGCGTACCAGGCGCACGCCTTCCAGCGCGGCGAGCACTTCGGGGCGGGCGAACACCTGTTTTTCCATGACCTTGCACGACACGCACCAGTCGGCGTAGTAATCCAGGAACACCCACTGCCCCTGGGCCTTGGCGGCGTCCAGCTGCGCCTGCAGCTCGGCCGGGGTGCGCACCGTGGTGAAGGCGTCGGCGTGGGGCGCAGCCACGGCATTGCCGGTGCCACCGGCATAGGGTTGCAGGGGCTGCAGCAGGTTGCTCGCGCCACCGGCCGCGCCCACCACCAGCAAGGCGCCCCACAGGCCCGCCAGCAGCACGGCCGGTTGCAGGGCGCGCAGGGTGTGGACCGCGGGCCAGGCGCCCCAGGCCAGCGCGATCAGCCAGGCCCCGCACAGGCCCAGCCACAGCGCAGGGTCGAGCACCGCGCGCAGGGTGTACAGCGCCATGCCCAGGAACACGAAGCCGAACACCGCCTTGACCCGGTTCATCCAGGCCCCCGGACGTGGCAGGTAGCGGTTGCCCACGGTCACCAGCAGCAACAGCGGCAGGCCCATGCCCAGCCCCAGGCTGAACAGCACCAGCGCGCCATGCACGGCATTGCCGCTCTGCGCGATGTACAGCAGCGCGCCGGCCAGCGGGGCGGTCATGCACGGCCCCATCAGCAGGCCCGACAAGGCCCCCAGCAGTACCGCGCCATACAGATTGCCGCCACGGGTGTTGCGGCCTGCGCGCTCCAGGCGGTCGCGCACGAAGGTGGGCAGTTGCAGCTCGAAGGCGCCGAACATCGGCAGGGCCAGCAGCACGAACAGCGCGGCCAGGCTGCCCAGCAGCCAAGGCTGCTGCAGCCATGCCTGCAGGCTGGCGCCAAGCAGTGCGGCAACCACGCCCAGGGCGGCATACACCAGCGCCATGCTCAGCACGTAGGCGCCTGCCAGCACCAGCCCGCGGCGGGTGCTGGCGCCGTTGCCCATCACCAGCCCGGCCAGGATCGGCAGCATCGGCAACGAACAGGGGGTAAAGGCCAGCAGCAGTCCCAGGCCGAAGAAGGCCAGCAGGCTCCAGGCCAGCGGGTGTTCGCCGAGGCTGCCGGCCAGGGCCTGGTCGCTGGCCTGCTCGGCGCCTGCGGCCTGCCCGCCCAGGTCGACCGGGCTGGTTTGGGGCGGGTAGCACAGCCCCGCGTCGGCACAGCCCTGCCAGCCCATGCGCAACTGGCCGGTGGCGTTGGCCGGTATCAGCAGCTCGAGTTCGCCGCGGTACACCTGGGTTTCGCCGAAGTACTCGTCGCTGTGGGGCAGGGCCGGCGGCAGTGGTGGTACCGCCTCGGGGGCCAGGCCATCGAACTTCAGACGCTTCTGGTACAGGTAGTAGCCGTCGCTGATCTGCCAGTGTAGGCGCATCTGCCCCGAGGGCAGGCGCTCGCTGCTGAACACGAAGGCCTTTTCCACGGGCAGGAATTCGCTCTGGGCAAAAGGGTTGTTGAAGGGCTGGGCCTGGCTCAGCGAACTGAACAGCCACAGCAGGGCTAGCAGAAATACGCGCATGTCGACGCCTTGGCAGTGCGATAAGCCCGCAAGACTGACCGGCATGGATTAACCCAGGGTTAACCGATGGGCAGCCGTCGCCTCGCAGGCGACGTGAGCGCCTGGGCGCGGCATAATCCCCGGTTAATCCGCCTGTGGCCCACTGGGCCTTTCTGCCAACGACCGAGCCCGCCCCATGCACGTACTGCTCTGTGAAGACGATGACCTGATCGCCAGCGGCATCATTGCCGGCCTGAGTGCCCAGGGCCTGACCGTCGACCGCGTGGCCAGCGCCAGTGCGGCGCGGGCGATGCTGCAGGCCGCGCATTTCGACGTGATGGTGCTGGACCTGGGGCTGCCCGACGAAGACGGCCTCAAGCTGCTGCAACGCCTGCGCCAGCAGGGCCACAGCCTGCCGGTGCTGATCCTGACCGCGCGCGATGCGGTCACCGACCGGGTCGACGGGCTGCAGGCCGGCGCCGACGACTACCTGCTCAAACCCTTCGATCTGCGCGAGCTGGCCGCGCGCCTGCACACCCTGCTGCGCCGCGTGGCCGGGCGCTGTGTCAACGTCATCGAACACGGCCCGCTGAGCTTCGACCCCTCCAGCTGCGAAGCGCACCTGGCCGGTCAGCCGGTGGACCTGTCGCGCCGCGAACAGGCGCTGCTCCAGGCCCTGCTGCAGAACCGCGGCCGGGTGTTGTCCAGCGAGCAGCTCAAGGACAGCGTCTACGGCTTTGGCGACGAGGTCGAAAGCAATGCCCTGAACGTGCACATCCATCACCTGCGCCGCAAGCTGGGCAACGGCATCGTCGAGACCGTGCGCGGCCTGGGTTATCGCCTGGGGCCGGCCCAGGTGCCGCAGGCGTTGCAACGATGAGCCTGCGCCTGCGCCTGAGCCTGATTCTGGGCACTGCCTTCATCCTGATCTGGGCCCTGGCCGCGACGTGGATGCTGTGCGACCTGCGCCAGCAGATGATGTTCTCCCTCGACCAGCGCCTGGTGGCTTCGGCGCGCATGGTCGCCGGCCTGATCGACCAGTTGCCGCAGCCGCTGACCAGCAAGGGCGAGGGCACGCGCCTGAGCACCGACCAGTTCAGCATCCCCGATGGCATGGCCTGCCAGGTCAGCTCGCTGCGCGGCGAGATCCTGGCGCGCAGCCACAACCATGCCGACCAGACCCTCGACGACCAGCGCAGCGGCTTTCACGACCAGATGATCGATGGCGCACTGTGGCGCAGCTTCACCTATGCACGCGGCGATGTGCGCATCACCACTGCCGACCGGCACCTGGAGCGCGAGGCGCTGAACCGCTCGATCCTGCTGGCGGCCTCGGCCCCTGTGCTGGTGGCGTTGCTGGGTAGCCTCGGGCTGCTGTGGCTGGGGGTGGGCAAGGGCCTGGCGCCGCTCAACCGCATGCGCGACGCACTGCGCAGGCGCAGCCCCGATTCGCTGGAGCCGTTGCAGGTGCGTGCCCTGCCCAGCGAATTGCAGCCGTTGCTCGAAACCCAGAACCAGCTGTTCCAGCGCATCGGCCAGACCATCGAGCGCGAACGGCGCCTGACCGGCGATGCCGCGCATGAGCTGCGCAGCCCGCTGACGGCGATCAAGACCCACCTGCAAGTGGCCCGCATGACCGATGGCAAGGTGCGCGAGCAGGCCCTGGAGCATGCCGAGCAGGGCGCCGATCGCCTGCACCGTACCCTGGAGCAACTGCTGTTGCTGGCGCGGGTGGAAGGCAGTCTGTCGTTCGATGATGGCGTGCAGTACAGCGCCGAGCAGATCGCCCGCCAGGCCATCCAGGATGCGGGCCTGGGCGACAATCGGCGCATCGTGCTGCAGGCTGCGGCGCCGGCGGGCCAGGTGTTTCCCGACATGCCCGCGGCGCTGGCGGTGGCGGCCTTGCGCAACCTGCTGGACAACGCCCTGCGCCACAGCGCCGCCGATGCGCCGGTGGAGCTGCATGTTCAGGTCGAGGCGAACACCGTGGGCTTTCTGGTGCGCGACCATGGGCCGGGCATCGATGCACAGAACCTGCAGCATGTGACCCAGCGTTTCTGGCGCAATGGCCATAGCGAAGGCTGTGGCCTGGGCCTGGCGATCGTGCAGGCGATCGTGCAGCGCTGCGCCTGCTCGCTGACGTTCGACAGCCACGCCGACGGCTTGCGCGTGTTGCTGCAGATGCCGTTGCGTGCACATCAAATGTAACCCCGCCGGCCTCGTCAGGCGCCGGTCGCCCCCGTAAGGTGTGGACCGCACAGCACCAGGGAACACTCATGGACGAACGGATTCGCATTGCCAGGGCCCGGCCGGCCGAGGCCGCCCTGATCGAGCGGCTGATGCAGCAGAGCATCGCCACCGCAGCCGACCAGGACCATCACGGCGACCTGCAGGTGATCGACGCCTGGTCGCGCAGCAAGCAGCGTGCGCAGATCACCGACTGGCTGGGCGACCCGGCCCTGTACCTGAACCTGGGGCGCTGGCAGGGTCGCCCGGTGGCTACCGCGCTGGCCTTGCGCAGCGGCGAGATCTGCCAGTGCTTCGTGCAGCGCGACTACACAGGGCATGGCATCGGTCGGGCACTGGTGCTGGACCTGGAACACGCCTTGCGCCGCTGGGGCTGTACCCATGCATCGCTGTACAGCACCGCCTCGGCCCAGGATTTTTTCGCACGTCTGGGTTATTCGCCCAGCGGTGAGGCGCTGGGATTTCATGGCCTGCACCTGCAACTGATGCACAAAACCTTCTAGAAGACCGCCCCGCGCGCTAAATCCGCAGGGCGTTGGTGCGTCTTTCAAGCGAGTACACATCCCGACACAACGCTGGCCATCGGCGCGTGGCGGGACCATCCGCTTGCTTGCGAGGGTTACTTCCGATGTCAGTCGCTACCTGCCTTGCCCAGGCACAGCCGGCTTCTTCAGCCGACGAGCCTGGCGAAACGCTTTATCACTTCGAAGATTCGCCGCTGCTGACGCGACAGAAGCAGCAGGAGTCCAATGCACGCAGTTACCCGCGGCGCATTCCGCTGGCGCTCAAGCGTGCCCAGGGGCTTTACGTCGAAGACGTCGAGGGCCGCCAGTTCATCGACTGCCTGGCCGGCGCCGGCACCCTGGCCCTGGGCCACAACCACCCGGTGGTGATCGAGGCGATCCAGCAGGTGCTGGCCGACGGCCTGCCGCTGCATACCCTGGACCTGACCACGCCGGTCAAGGACCAGTTCGTGCAGGACCTGTTCGGCCTGCTGCCACCGGCCTTCAGCGCCCAGGCCCGGATCCAGTTCTGCGGGCCGACCGGCACCGATGCGGTGGAGGCCGCGCTCAAGCTGGTACGCACTGCCACCGGGCGCAGCACGGTGCTGTCGTTCCAGGGCGGCTACCACGGCATGAGCCTGGGCGCGCTGAGCCTGATGGGCAGCCTGGGGCCGAAGAAACCGATGGGCGCGCTGCTGGGCAACGGCGTTCAGTTCCTGCCATACCCCTACGACTACCGCTGCCCGTTCGGGCTGGGCGGCGAGCAGGGCGTGCAGGTCAACCTGCGCTACCTGGAAAACCTGCTGAGCGACCCCGAAGGCGGCGTGCAGTTGCCGGCGGCGGTGATCGTCGAGGTGGTGCAGGGCGAGGGCGGCATGATCCCGGCCGACCTCGACTGGCTGCGCGGCGTGCGGCGCATCACCGAGCAGGCGGGCGTGGCGCTGATCGTCGACGAGATCCAGAGCGGCTTTGCCCGTACCGGCAGGATGTTCGCCTTCGAGCACGCCGGCATCGTGCCGGACGTGGTGGTGCTGTCCAAGGCCATCGGCGGCAGCCTGCCGCTGGCAGTGGTGGTGTACCGCGACTGGCTCGACACCTGGCTGCCGGGTGCCCACGCCGGCACCTTCCGTGGCAACCAGATGGCCATGGCTGCAGGCTCGGCGGTGATGCGTTATCTCAAGGAACACGACGTGGCTGCCCACGCCGAGGCCATGGGCGCACGGCTGTGCGAGCACCTGGCGGTGCTGCAGCGCGACTTCCCGCAACTGGGCGACATTCGCGGTCGCGGGCTGATGCTCGGCGTCGAGGTGGTGGACCCGCAAGGGGCCGCCGATGCGCTGGGGCATGCGCCGGGGTTCGGCAAGCTGGCCTCGCTGATCCAGAACGAATGCCTCAAGCGCGGGCTGATCATCGAACTGGGTGGGCGCAACGGTTGCGTGGTGCGCTTTCTGCCGCCGCTGATCATTACCGCCGCGCAGGTGGACGACGTGGCCGAGCGCTTCGCCCGCGCCTTGCCGGCGGCCCTGCAGCGTCTGTAAGGCGCGCGGGTGCGATCAGCCCTGGCCGCTGCGCAGGGCCTCGATGTAGCGCATCACCGCGGGCGCCTTCTCGAAACGCCGATGCAGCACGGTGAGGCACGAGGTGGGTTGGCTGTCGGCGATGCGCCGGTAGCTGACCTGCGGCAGGGTGATGTGTTGCAGCACCGACTCGGGCACCAGCGCCACGCCCTGGCCCAGCGAAACCAGGGTGATGACCGCCACCAGGCTACCCGGCTGCGGCCCCAGGCGCGGCACGAAGCCACCCTGGGCGGCGACGGCCAGGGTGCCGGAGATCTGCTCGGGCAAGATGAAGGTTTCGGTGGCCAGGCGTGCGGCCATGATCTGCGGCAGCTCGTTCAACCGCGAGCTGGCCGGCAGGGCCAGGACAAAGCCTTCTTCGTGCAGGTCCATCGCGACCAGTTCGTCGGGCAGGTCCATCGGCGTGCGCACGTAGGCGATATCCAGCACACCGTCACGCACCAGCGCGGGGGACTCGGCCATGGGTTGCTCGCGGATGTTCAGCACCACCCCCGGGTGCGACTGGCTGAAGCGCGTCACCTGCTGCTGGAGCAGCCCCGAAAAGGCCGCCGAGGCCACATACCCCAACTCGATACGCCCCACGTCACCGCGCCCGGCCCGTTGTGCGCCCAGCTGCGCGGCATCGAACTGGCGCACCGCCTGTTCGGCCTCGGGCAGCAGCGCCTCGCCGGCGGCGGTCAGGCACACCTCGCGCTGGCTGCGCTCGAACAGGCGCACACCCAGCTGCCTTTCCATGTCCTGGATCTGCCGGCTCAGGGTCGGCGGGGCGATGCCCAGTTGCTCGGCGGCGCGGGTGAAGTGGCCGAGGCGGGCGACGCTGAGAAAATAGCGGAAATGGCGGATTTCCATGGGGTCTCGTTAGCTGCAGGCTAATGACGCAGGCGATCCTGGCTAACAAGGCCAGGCCGTTGCGGCGGTAATGTGTAGTAACACTACAAGATGCGTGACGTGGCGGCAAAGCCGCTGCGCCGATGAGCATCCGGTGGCTACACCGGCCCTGTCGCGGCAGCCTGCTCGGACACCGCGACACCGGCCCCAGATCGCCTTGCACGGGAGCCTTGCAATGTCCTCCGCCCGTTTCACCCTGTTCACGGCTTCGGCCGTGTGCGCCCTGATCATTCTCGACACCAATATCGTCGCCGTCAGCCTGCCGAGCATCGCCCGCGACCTGTCCGGCTCGTTCGCCGACATCGAATGGGTGGTCAGCGCCTACCTGCTGGCCTTCGCCGCACTGCTGCTGCCCGCCGGCAGCCTGGCCGACCGCTTCGGGCGCCGGCGCATGCTGCAACTGGGCCTGGGCCTGTTCGGCCTCGCCTCGCTGGCCTGCGGCGCGGCGCCCACCCTGGTGTTCCTCGACATCGCACGGGCCGCCAAGGGCGTGGGCGCGGCGTTGCTGCTGACCTCGGCACTGGCTGCCATCGGCCACCGCTTCCACGAGCCCGAGGCGCGCATGCGGGCCTGGGCGTTCTGGGGCGCCTGCATGGGCGCGACCATTACCTTCGCGCCGCTGCTGGGCGGGCTGATCGCCAGCACCCTGGGCTGGCGCTGGATCTTCTACATCAACCTGCCGCTGGTGGCGGTGCTGGCGGTGATGGTGCGGCGCAGTGTCGAGGAGTCCCGCGACAGCGCCGCTGCGCGGCTGGACCCGTTTGGCAGCCTGACCTTCGCCGGCAGCCTGGGCTACCTGATCTGGGCGCTGATCGATGCCAACCAGGTCGGCTGGGGCAGTGCCCAGACCCTTGGGCGCCTGGTGATCGCAGCGTTCCTGTTCGGCCTGTTCATTCTGGTGGAGCGCAACCAGGCGCGGCCGATGATCGACCTGCAACTGATGCGCAGCGCACGCTTCATCGGTGCATTGCTGGGCATGTTCGCCTACGCCGCCTGTGCCCAGGTGATGATGACCCTGCTGCCGCTGTACCTGCAGAACGGCCTGCAACTGTCGGCCTTGGCTGCCGGCGCGGGCATGCTGCCGTTTGCCCTGGCGATGCTGCTGACCCCGCGCCTGGGCATGCGCCTGTCGGCGCGGCTGAGCAGCGCCCAGGTGTTCGCCCTGGGCCTGCTGCTGGTGGGCGCGGGCAACCTGCTGTGCGGCGCGGCGGCCAGCTATGGCGGCTACCTGAGCTTCGCCCTGGCCAGCATCGTGCTGGGCGCCGGGGCCGGTCTGCTCAACGGTGACACGCAGAAGAACATCATGGCCTGCGTGCCACGCGAGCGCACCGGCATGGCCTCGGGCCTGAGCACTACCACGCGTTTTGGTGCCATCGTGCTGGCCATCGGCATTCTGGGCGGCATCCTGGCGGCGCGCAGCGGGCAATTGCTGCGTGAGGCGGTGGCAGGGGTGGCGCCTGGGCAACTGGACAAGGTCGGCGACATGGCCACCCGGGTTGCCGCCGGTGACCTGCCGGCAGCGCTGGCTATGGTCGACCCGGCACTGCGCGAAACCCTCGCGCCGCTGGCGCAGCACGCCTTCATCGGCGGCTTCGAGACGGTGCTGCAAAGCGCCGGGGTGGCGGCGCTGGTGTTCGCCGTGGTGGTCGGTGTGCTGCTTGGCAGGCCGCTGCCGGTGCCGCAACCGCTGCCGGCGCGCTGATCGCGCGCACGCGGGCGTTCGGCGCAACTGAAAAGCCCCAGGCGTTGCGCACTGGGGCTTTGTTTTTGCCGGTCTTCAGGCCTTCGCGGCGAGTGCTTTGATCACTTCATCGATACTGCCCTGCAGTTCGCTCACCGGGTTTTCGCCGCCGCCCTCCAGCACCAGCAAGTGGCTGCCGGCCTTGGCGATTGCCGCAGTTACCGCCTCGCTCGGCTGGCGGTGGTCGAGCACCAGCGCCACGTCGTTGTCCTTGAGCAGGGCGGTCAGCTGTTGCAGTGCCTCGGGGGTCCACTGGTCTTCGGCGGGTACGCTGTAGGCCACCTGCTCCAGGTTCAGCCCGCCGATCAGGTAACCGAAGCGCTCCGACAGGCTTACCACGCTGAGGTTGTCGACTTCGCCCAGGCGCGCTTCGCTGTCGGCACTGAGCTTGAGCAACTGCTGCTTGAGCGTGGCCAGGTTGGCCTCGATTTTCGGCTTGGCGGCCGGCGCCAGGCGCACCAGGTCGGCGGCGGTCACGTCGGCCATGCGCCCCAGGTTGTTGCTCGACAGCCACGGCTGGCTGTTCAGGCCGTCCTTTGGCGCCCCCGGCTGCACCGCAATGCCGGGCAGGCTGCCATCCACCGGGCGTGCGGCATCCACTTCGACGATGCGGATATTGCTGCGCCGCGCCATCGGGTACAGCGGGTCGTCCGCCCATACCGAGCGCAGACCGATCACCGCATCGGCGTTCACGGCCAGCTTCTGCAGGGCCGGCGCCCCACGCCCGCTGAAGTAGGCGGTCTGGCGCGAGCCGGGCAGGTTGGCCGCGGCGGCGCGTTGCAGCTTCACCTCGCTGCCGTCGAGCAGCAATTGGCCAAGGCCGTAGGTGATGGGCAGGGACGCCAGTACCTGCACCGGGCGCGCGGCTTCGGCGGCCTGTGCGGCAACACTGAAGGCGCCGCTCAGGGCCAGTACCAGGGTCAGTTGGCGAAATGTCGGCTTCATCCGATGTTTCCTTTCAGGCTGGGCAGGGTGCCACGGGCGATGGCGGCCAGGGCGAAGGCCATGCCGGCGACCAGGATGATCGCGGCGCCCGAAGGCAACGGCAGGTCGAACACGATCGGCAGCAGGATGCCGCTCAGGGTGCTGAGGGTGGCGATCACCACCGAGGTCCAGAAAAACCCCTTGAGCGACTGGCTCAGCAGGCGGGCGGCAGCGGCCGGGATCACCAGCAGTGCGCCCACCAGGATCGCGCCGATGACCTTCACCGCGGCCACGGTGATCAGCGTCACCAGCACCACGAACAGGTAGTCCAGGGTCTTCACTGCCACCCCGCGCACTGCCGCCAGCTGCGGGTTGAAGCTGGCCAGCATGATGCGGTTGTACAGCGGCAGGCTCAGGCCCAGCACCAGCGCGCCGACGATGGCCAGCACCAGCAGGTCGTTGCCGTTGACCGTCAGCACCGAGCCGAACAGCACGTTTTCCAGGATGTGCACGTTGATCTTGCCCGCCAGTATCAGCAGCAGGCTTGCGCCCAGCGCCAGCGACACCGACAGGAACACCCCGATCAGGGTGTCCGGGGCCAGCCCGGTGCGGTTGCGCAGGTAGTTGAGCAGCACGCCGAACAGCAGGCAGTAGCCGAACAGGCTGCCGTAGGGGCCGGTATAGGGTTCGCCGAGCAGGATGCCGATGGCCACCCCGGTCAGGGCCGCGTGGCCCACCGCCTCGGAGAAGAACGCAAAGCGCTTGACCACCACCAGCGTGCCCAGCCCGCCCAGCACCGGCCCGATCAGCAGGCCGGCGAGCAGCGCGTTGACCACGAAGCCATAGGCCAGGGCTTCGGGCAGGTAGCCCGAGGACGCCAGGCCCTGGATCATCAGGCGAAATTCTTCATAGTTCATCAGGCGTGGCTCCCGGTCACCGCAGCGCTGCGCGGGTGGGTGGAAAACAGTTGCAGCAGCGCCTCCGGGCGCAGGGCCTGCTCGGGCGGCGCGTCGAACAGGATGCGCCGGTTGAGGCCGGTGACGTGATCGGCCAGGCGTTTCACCGCCTCCAGGTCGTGTTCGATCCACAGCACGGTGGTGCCGCTGGCGCGCCAGTCCAGCAGCAATTGTTCGAAGATGCGGATGCCGGCTTCATCCAGCGCCGACATCGGTTCGTCCAGCACCAGCAGTTGCGGCGCCGGAATCAGCCCCTGGGCCAGCAGCACGCGCTGGCGCTCGCCGCCGGAGAGGGCGCCCATGCGCCGCTTGCGCTTGTCCTGCATGCCCACGCGCTCCAGCGCCTGGCCGATGCTCGCCGCGTAGTGGCGCGACAGCCCCAGGAACGCCGGGCGGCGCTGGCACATGGCGGCCATGAAGTCGTCCACGGTCATCGGCAGGCCACGGTCGAATTCCAGGGCCTGCGGCACGTAGCCGATGCAACCGGGGGCGCCGGCCCAGTGCAGGTTCAGGCGGCCGTGGTGGGGCATCTGGCCGAGCAGGGTCTTGATCAGCGAACTCTTGCCGCCGCCGTTGGGCCCCACCAGCGCATGCACGCTGCCAGGGCGCACACTGAAGCTCACCTGGTCGAGGATGGTGGTGCGGCCCAGGGTCAGGCCAACGGCGTCGAACTCCACGCCGGGGCCCTGGCTGGCAAGGGTGATCGGCTCGATGGCGCTCATGCCCCGGCCTCCTGGATCGCGCGCACCACGGTATCGAGGTTGCTGGTCATCTCCTTTTCGTACTTTTCGGCGCTGTAGTCGCCGTAGGAGATGTGCGACAGCGGGTACAGGCGCACGCCGGACTCACGCTGGATGGTGTCCACATAGGTGGACGGGAAGTCGAGCTCCGAGAAGATCACCTTCACGTCCAGGTCGCGCAGCTGGTTGATGGTCTTCTTCAACTGGCTGGGGCTCGGTTCGATGCCATGGGCGGGCTCGACCACGGCGGTGACTTCCAGGCCGAATTCACGCAGCAGGTAGTCGTAGGCCGCGTGCACGGTGGCCACGCGCAGGTCGGCATTGGGCGCGCTGGTGAGCTTGGCCAGGGCCTCGGCACGCAGCTGGCGCAGGCGCTTGCCATAGGCGCGGGCATTGGCGGTGTAGGCCTTGGCGTTGGCCGGGTCGAGCTTGCCCAGCTCGCGGGCGATGTTGTTGACCTGGGCGATCGAGGCGCTGATCGACAGGAAGGTGTGCGGGTTGACCACCTTGCCCGCGCCGCGTGCGGCGATGCCGGTGGCCGCCAGCAGCGGCACGTTGGCGTTGGCCTCGATGGTGGCCACGCCAGGCTTTTCGCTGGCCTCGATCATGCGGTCGGCAAAATCGTCATGCCCCACGCCGTTGAGCACCACCACGTCCAGCGTGCCGATGCGCTTGATGTCCTCGGCGCGTGGCTCGTAGGCGTGCGGGTTGAAGCCTGCCGGAATCAGCGGCACCACCTCGGCCTTGTCGCCGACGATGTTGGCCACGTAGCTGTAGTAGGGGTGCAGGGTGATGCCGATACGCAGGCGCTTGGCCTCTTCGGCGTGCGCCAGGGGCGCCAGGCACAGGGCGAGCATGCCGGCCAGGATGCGTCGGCGGTTGACCAGAAACGATGAAATAGACATGGGCAGGCGGTCTTCTCTCAGGTGTATCCGTGGGTTCAGTGCCGATGCTGGCGAGTGACCCCGGCATCGAATTGCGCGACGACCTGTTGCCAGCCCGCAGCGCTCAAGGCGGCGTCGCTGAGATCGTGGGGGGCGGTGAGGTCGGTGCTGCGGTTGAGCCAGATATCGGCCGGGCTGTCGGGCTGTGCGCCCAGGCGCATCAGGAACGAGCCGGCCACTTCGCTGGCCTGGCTGAGCCCCAGGTAGGCGCCGCCTTCGAGCAACTGCCAGGTGTGGCCGCCACGGC
Source organism: Pseudomonas palmensis (assembly GCF_049942755.1). NCBI lineage: Bacteria > Pseudomonadati > Pseudomonadota > Gammaproteobacteria > Pseudomonadales > Pseudomonadaceae > Pseudomonas > Pseudomonas palmensis. The sequence goes on along the minus strand of NZ_CP187958.1, from coordinate 308,629 downwards.
TCACGGCGCTGGCGTCGCGGGCGAACGGGGCGTAGCCCTCGGCATCCAGCTCGGCCGGGGTGGGCAGGCGCTGTTCTTCCTGCTGACGCAGCTGGATCTCCTCCAGGGTAACCCGCAGGTCGGCGTATACCCCTTGCTCGCCGGCCGTGAGGTCGCGGCGCGCATCGAACTGATGGGCCGCCACTTCGCTGGTTTCGGTGGTTTCGCCGCGCCAGCTGACCACCGCGCCGGCCACCAGCAGCACCAGGGCGCAGAACAGCAGCACGTACAGCGTTTCATGGCCGGCACCGGCCGGGCGGATGGTCTGGGTCGTGGTCGGGGTGCTCATGGTGCCTCGATGTCGGCCTGGTCGATTTCCACCACATGACCGGGGCCTGCGTCGAACAGCACGTAGAACTCGGCATCGGGGCGCTTGAAGGTGAGCTTGGAGTCTTCGCCCAGCTTGCCGGGCACCAGGATGCTTTCGTCGTAGCCGATCACGTCGAGGGTTACGCCGGGGGCGCCGCTTCCGTCGGAAAAGCCGCCGGTGCACTGGATCTGGCCGCCTTCGATCTGCTTGCATTCGCAGATCGGGTTGTGGGCCAGCGCCAGGTTGCTGAAGGTGGCGAGCGAAGTGAGCAGTGCCGCGCCACCCAGGCGACGCAGCAGGTCAGAAACAGGCATCATTTGCCTCCTTGTTTTTGAAGCCAGGCGACAGTGCTTGGCGAGGCCTTGCTGAGCGGGACCGAACCCTGGTGCATGCTGCCGTCCCAGCCTTCCATGGTCACCCACAGTTCGGCGTCGGGGCTGGTCTTGAGCGGCACCGGCACCGTGGCGCCCATGCGGTAAGGGGAACCGAAGAAGATTCCGCCGGCGGCGCGCAGGCTGCGCGGCTTGCCGATACGCAGGTAGGTGGCCTTGACCTGTGGGATACAGGCTTCGCACAGGCTGGCGTTGAAGCTCTTCATGTAGCCGGCCGGCCCGTCCTGGCGCGGCGCCTCGTTGCGCAGCTCGGCCAGCTTCAGGCTCCAGGGGCCGACCTGGACCTCGCCGATCTCGCGTTCGCCCAGGCCCACGTCACCGCGAAACAAGGCCGCATCAGCAAAGTACTTGGGCATGAAACCCAGCGGTACCAACAACAGCAGTATGTTGATGTGAAAACGCCATTTCAGCCAGAACTGGCGCAGGCGCGAAGGCGGTTGTGCAGCGATTGCCTTGCTCATGCCTGGCTCTCCGAAGGGGTAGGGGTGGCAGCGGCGGCGCGCTTGGCGCGTGCCGGTTTTTCGCTGCGCTTGAGGGCGGTGGCCGTGGCGATGGCGGTGCGCTTGGTCCAGATCAGCAGGCCGCTGAGCACCATCATGCTCAGCAGCAGGCCGAACACGAACCAGATCAGCTTGATCCAGATACCGCCGAAATCGCCGGTATGCAGCGGGCGCATCGACTCGGTGACGAATTCGAGCTTGCTGCGGTCGGACAGCAGCTCATGGGCCTCGACCACGCCACTGTAGGGGTTGACCGATGCGGTCTGGAACATCAGCGGGTACCAGCTGCGCCCCCCCACCGAGGTGTGGCTGTAGGCGTTGCTCGGCAGGCTGATGAAGCTCACGTCCAGCCCCGGAATCTTGTCGATGGCGATCTTTTCGATGGCATCCAGGCTCAGCACCGGGGCCGGCTGGCCGGCGGGCGCGGTGGGCACGTTCTCGCGGGCGATCACCGGCAGCACCTGGTTGCTGGAAATCGAGATCTGGTTGTCGAACAGAATCGCCTGGATCAGGAACCAGGTACCGGTGATCGAGATGACTGCGATGAACCAGATCGACCAGATCCCGCTCAGGCGGTGGAAGTCGCCCCAGAAAATCCGCGCACCGTGCTTCAGGCGCAGGGTCGGCTTGAGAAAGCCCTTCCAGAAGCGCTTGTACACCACCAGCCCGGTGACCAGCGAGGCCAGCATCGGCAGCCCCAGCAGCGACACCAGGTACCAGCCCCAGCTGTAGCCATTGGTGAACGGCACCAGCCACCAGCCGTGCAGGGCGCGGGTAAAGGCCTGGAAGTTGAACTGCGCCGCCTCGCCCTGGACCACCCCGGTGTACGGGTTGACGTAGAGCGTGGTGGAGCGCGAGTCGGGGTAGGTGACGCTGACGGTCAGGGCGAAATGCGATTCGTCCGGGCGCACGATGGTGCTGACATACACCCCCGGCTGCGCGGCCTCGACGGCGGCGCGCACCTGGTCGAAGCCCAGCATCGGCGGGTCGCCGTCGGGTTTGGAGGCGCGGACCTCGGGCTGCGCCAGCCAGACGATTTCCTGGCTGACCACGGCCAGCGTCCCGGTGAAGCAGACGATCAGCACGAAGAACCAGATCGGCAGGGCTAGCCAGCTGTGGACCAGAAACCAGAGTTTTGAACGTGACTTTTTCGACATTGGGCAGGCAACTTCGATTCGGAGTGTGGTGAGCATGAGGTTCCGGAGCACGGGGTGTCTGGGCTCAGGCTCGCTCGAAAGGGTGCAGTGGTAATTGTTAGGACGAATGAGAAGCAGAAATCCTGCACTAAAAAATGCAAGCAAATGTTTCCAAGGCTCCCGACCTGCCGCCGGGAGCCCTGTTGAACCCCGCTGGCGCTACTCGAACGTACGCCCGGCGCGCCAGTAGCCCATCAGGGTCAGGGCGTTGCGGTCCAGGCCCTGTTCGTTGATCAGAAAGCGCCGGATCTGCATCACCGCAGCCGATTCCCCGGCCACCCAGGCGTAGAAGCTCTGGTGGCTGGCGCTGGCACGTTCCCAGAGGATCTGCTGGTCGATGTCCACCTCCTCGAGGCGCGTGTCGGCGGGCGGGCGTCTGGCGGGCAGGGTGGCCAGCTGGGTCACGGCATGCACCATGGCCTGGCCCTGGATACGCTGTTGCTGGTCGCGTGGCAGCCAGTGCAGGGTGGTGCTGGCATTGCAGCGTAGGGCCAGGCAGTCCTGTTGCAGCGGCACCTCGACATAGGCTTCGACCTGGGGCGGGTCATCTTGCCCGGCGAGGGTTTCGAGAATGCCGGCAATGGCTGGCAAGGCGGTTTCATCGCCCACCAGCAGAATGTTGCGTACCCCGGCGGGCGGGTTCCATTCGTAGCCCCCGGGGTCGCCGGCGAAGGCCAGGTTGGGTGCCAGGATCTGCAGACGGTCGCCTGTGCGGGCGTGGGTGGCCCAGGCCGAGGCGGGGCCGTTGACCCCGTGCAGTACGAAATCGATATCCACCTCGGCCTGTTCGCGGCGCAGGGCACGGATGGTGTAGGTGCGCATGGGCGGGCGGCTGGCCTCGGCCAGGGCGCGGCGGGCTTCGTTCCAGTGCAGGTCGTTGGGCAGTTCGGGCGGGCTGCCGTCGGCGGCGGGGAAGAACAGCTTGACCCGTTGATCGGCAGCCAGGGTGTGCATCCGGGCCACGTCCGGGCCGGTGAACACCAGGCGGCTCAGCGACGGGCTCAGTTGGATGCGTTGCTTGAGGGTGACATCGAACAGGCGGTAGGCGCGCTCGGGCTGTGCGCCGGCCAGCTTGCGCAGGCCGCGCCCGACGGCGCGGGTCAGGGAGGAGGCGGAAGTCATGGCATGCACCTTCTTGCTACGGGTTCCCTAGATAGACGGCTAGCGGCACGGCTGATTTAGCCGCGAGCAATGAACGGGGGCCGTGGCGGTGTTTAATTTTTCCTGGGGTGTATCCGTTTCGTAGGGATAACCGGGGCGCTGCCCGCTATCCACCCTGCACGGAAACCATTCGATGAATGCTGAGAAGTCCCTCCAACTGGCCTGTCGATTCATCGAGCTGGCGCCGGAAAAGCGCAGCCTGTTTCTGCAGGCCCTGAGCAAGGAAGGCCTGGACTTTTCGCAGTTCCCGATTCCTGCCGGGGTCCAGGTGCCGGACCGCCAGGCGTTGTCCTATGCGCAGCAGCGCATGTGGTTTCTGTGGCAGCTGGACCCGCACAGCGGCGCCTACAACCTGCCGGGTGCGGTACGCCTGAACGGCGTGCTGGATGTGGCGGCCCTGGAGCGTGCGTTCAGCCTGCTGGTGGCGCGCCACGAGGTGCTGCGCACGGTGTTCCGCTCGCGGCCCGATGGCAGCGTGCAGCAGGTGCCGTTGGAGCATGCGGTGCGCCTGGAGCAACTGGACCTGAGCGCGGTGCCGGCCGCTGCGCGTGAAGCGCGGGTGCAGCACGAGGCGCAGCAGGAGTCGCTGCGTGCATTCGATCTGGCACAGGGCCCGCTGCTGCGCCTGCGCCTGCTCAAGCTGGATGAACAGGCGCACGTGCTGTTGCTGACCTTGCATCACATCGTCGCCGATGGCTGGTCGATGAATATCCTGATCGACGAGTTCGCGCGCAGCTATGACGCCTGTGCCCAAGGCCTTGCGCCGCAGTTCGAGGCGCTGCCGATCCAGTACGCCGACTACGGCCTGTGGCAGCGTCGCTGGCTGGAGGCCGGCGAGCAGGCGCGGCAACTGGCGTACTGGCGTGAAAAACTCGGCGACGAGCATCCGGTGCTGGAACTGCCGCTCGATTGCCCGCGCCCCTCGTCGCCCAGCTTCGACGGCGAGCGCCATTGCCTGACGCTGGACGCAGGGCTGGCCGAGCAGGTGCGTGGCTTTGCCCGGCAACACAACGTGTCGTTGTTCATGGTGCTGCTGGCGGTCTTCAACGTGCTGCTCTATCGCTACACCGGGCAGACCGACGTGCGCTTCGGCAGCCCCGTGGCCAACCGCAATCGCAGCGAGCTGGAAGGCCTGGTCGGCTTCTTCGTCAACACCCAGGTGTTGCGCACCCCGCTGGCAGGGCACATGAGTTTTCTCGAGTTGCTGCAGGCTACCCGCGACACGGTGAGCGGCGCGCAGTCGCACCAGGACCTGCCATTCGAGCGCCTGGTCGAAGGGTTGCAACTGGAGCGCAGCCTGAGCCATTCGCCGTTGTTCCAGGTGATGTTCAACCACCAGCCACACGTGGCCGATGTGTCCGCGCTCAAGCTGGCCGGGGGCCTGCAACTGTCGATGCTCGACTGGCGCAGCCGTACCACCGAGTTCGACCTGAGCCTGGACACCTACGAGCAGGGCGGCCAGTTGCAGGTGGCCTGGACCTATGCCAGCGACCTGTTCAAGGCCGCGACCATCGAGCGCATGGCACGCCACTGGGTGGCCCTGCTGCAGGCCGTGGTCGCCACCCCGACGTGTCGCCTCGACGAACTGGCGTTACTCTCGAGCGAGGAGCGCGAGTGTCTGCTCGAGCAATGGGGGCGTGCACCGCTGACCTGTCCCGACCTGCGCGTGCACCAGCGTTTCGAGGCGCAGGTGGCGCAGCGCCCGCAGGCCCTGGCGCTGATCTTCGAGTCGACGCAACTGAGCTATGCCGAGCTCAACCAGCGTGCCAACCGCCTGGCGCGCCACCTGGTGGCGTGCGGGGTAGGGCCGGAGGTGCCGGTCGGCATCGCGGTGGAGCGCGGCATCGACATGATCGTCGGGTTGCTGGCGGTGCTCAAGGCCGGTGGCGCCTATGTGCCGCTGGACCCGCAGTACCCGCAGGACCGCCTGCTGTGCATGATCGAGGACAGCGCCACGCCGCTGGTGCTGACCCAGACCCCGTTGCTGGCGCGCCTGGGCCTGCCGTGCGGGGTGCGCAGCCTGTGCCTGGACCAGGATGCGGCCTGGCGCCAGCTCGACGCCAGCGACCTGGCCAATACCGCCCATGCGCACAACCTGGCGTATGTGATGTTCACCTCCGGCTCCACCGGGCGCCCCAAGGGTGTGGGCATCAGCCACCTGGCGCTGGCCGGGCATGCGCAGGTCGCGCGTGAGTTCTCCAGGCTCGGGCCGGACGACCGGATCCTGCAGTTTGCCACCTTCAACTTCGATGCCTTCGTCGAGCAGTTCTACCCTGCGCTGATCTGCGGCGCTGCCGTGGTGCTGCGCGGCCAGGAACTCTGGGACAGCGAACGCTACTACCACGAGGTCATCGACAAGCAGGTCAGCGTTTCCGACCTGTCCACCGCCTACTGGAACCTGCTGGCCAAGGACTTTGCCGCCGCTGGCCCACGCGATTACGGCAAGCTCAGGCGCGTGCACATCGGCGGCGAGGCAATGCCACCTGAAGGGGTGGCAGCCTGGCGCCAGGCCGGATTGTCGCAGGTGGCGCTGCTCAACACCTATGGCCCCACCGAGGCCACGGTCTGTGTCACCACCCTCGAATGCGATGATTATGTCAGCGGTGTGCGCAGCACCCCGTTGAGCATGCCGATCGGTCGGGTGCTCGGCGGGCGCAGCCTCCATGTGCTGGATGCAAGCGGCGCACCGACGCCGGTAGGGGTGGTGGGGGAGCTGGTGATCGGCGGCGAGTTGCTCGCCCGTGGCTACTTCAACCGCCCGGGCCTGACGGCCGAGCGTTTCATCCCCGACCCGTTCGCCGCGCAGCCGGGTGGGCGCCTGTACCGCAGTGGCGACCTGGCCCGCTTCAATGCCGAAGGGGTGCTCGAGTACGCCGGGCGTATCGATCATCAGGTCAAGATTCGCGGGTTTCGCATCGAGTTGGGCGAAGTCGAGGCGCGCCTGCTCGAACAACCGGGCATTCGCGAGGCGGTGGTGCTGGCCCAGCCCGCTGCCGACGGCCTGCAGCTGGTTGCCTATGTGGTGCCCGGCGACAGCCGCCAGGCACTGGAGGCGCAGGCCCAGGCGGCGTTGCGCGAAGCGATCGGCGCACACTTGCGCGCGGTGCTGCCCGCCTACATGGTGCCGGCGTACCTGCTGTTTCTTGAACGTTTGCCGCTGAGCCCCAACGGCAAGCTGGACCGCAAGGCCTTGCCACCGGTCGATGCCAGCCAGGCCCAGCACACCTACGTGGCGCCGCAAAGCGCGTTGGAACAACAGGTGGCGGCGATCTGGCAGGACGTGCTCAAGCTGGAGCGGGTAGGGCTGGACGATGCGTTCTTCGAGATCGGCGGGCACTCGTTGCTGGCCACCCAGGTGGTGTCGCGGGTGCGTCAGGTGCTGGGGCTGGAGGTTGCCTTGCGTACCCTGTTCGAGCGCAGCCGGCTGGGCGACTTCGTGGCAGCGCTGGGGGGGCGGCAGACCGCCGGCGAGCCCCCGTTCACCTGTGTCGAGCGCGGCCGGCCATTGCCGCTGTCGTATGCCCAGGAGCGCCAGTGGTTCCTCTGGCAGCTGGACCCGCAGAGCAGTGCCTATCACCTGCCGGCCGCCCTGCGCCTGCGCGGGGCGCTGGACGTTGCGGCGCTGCAGCGCAGTTTCGACAGCCTGCTGGCGCGGCACGAAAGCCTGCGCACCACATTCGTCGAGGTGCAGGGCGAGCCGCGTCAGCTGATTGCCGAGCAGGCCCGTGTCGATATCGACCTCCAGGTGCTGTATGCAGGGGACGATCCGGCGGCGCAGATCCAGGCTTGTATCGAGGCCCAGAACGGCCGCCTGTTTGCCCTGGACCAGGGGCCGCTGCTGCGGGTCAGGCTGCTGCGGCTGGCGGCGCAAGACCATGTGTTGGTACTGGTTCAGCACCATATCGTTTCCGATGGCTGGTCGATGCAGGTGATGGTCGACGAGCTGATCGCCTTGTATGCGGGCTACAGCCAGGGGCGCGAAGTTCAGTTGCCGGCCCTGCCGATCCAGTACGCCGACTTTGCCCAGTGGCAGCGCCAGTGGATGGAGGCCGGCGAGCGCGAGCGCCAGCTCGGTTACTGGTGCCGGCAACTGGGCGGCGAGCAGCCGGTGCTGGAGCTGCCGAGCGATCGACCGCGGCCGGCCACGCGCAGCTTCAAGGGCGCGAAGCTGAACATCGTGCTCGATGCCGCACTGGCCCGTAGCCTGCGCGCGCTTTCCCAGCGCGAAGGAGTGACCCCATTCATGCTGTTGCTCGCTTCGTTCCAGACCCTGCTGCACCGCTACAGCGGCCAGGCGCAGGTGCGGGTCGGGGTGCCGGTGGCCAGCCGCAACCGTCTTGAAACCGAGCGCCTGATCGGCTTCTTCGTCAATACGCTGGTGCTGGAGGCGAGGATTGGTGCCGATCTGTCGTTCGCCGAACTGCTGCAGCAGGTGCGCCAGACCACCCTGCAGGCCCAGGCCCACCAGGACCTGCCGTTCGAGCAACTGGTGGAAGCCCTGGAACCGGGCCGCAGCCTGTCACACAGCCCGCTGTTCCAGGTGCTGTTCAACCACCACAGCGAAGATGCCGGTGAACTGCGCGCCATCGAGCGACTGCCGGGCCTGGAGGTGGAGCGTCTGGACTGGGACAACCACACTGCACAGTTCGACCTGACGCTGGACACCACGGAAACGGCCGATGGCCTTTCGGCGATTCTGGTCTACGCCACCGACCTGTTCGACGCCGCGACCATCGAGCGTCTGGCCCGGCACTGGCAGAACCTGCTGCAGGCGATTGTCGCTGACCCGCAACAGCGCGTCGGCGAACTGCCGTTGCTCGATGCCCGCGAGCAACAGGCCAACCTCCAGCAATGGAACCCGGCGCCTGCGCAGTTCGCCAGCCAGCGCTGCCTCCATGAACTGATCGAAGCCCAGGCTGCGCGTGCGCCGGGCTCCATCGCGCTGACCCTGGGTGACGCCCAGCTCAGCTACCGCGAACTCAACGAGCGCGCCAACCAGATGGCCCATGCGTTGATTGCCCAGGGCATCGGGCCTGAGGTGCTGGTGGGCCTGGCCTGCGAGCGTAGCCTGGAGATGGTGGTCGGCCTGCTGGCGATCCTCAAGGCCGGCGGTGCGTATGTGCCACTGGACCCGGCGTACCCCGAGGACCGCCTGGCCTACATGATGGAAGACAGCGGCCTGAGCGTGGTGCTGGCCCAGTCGCACCTGCAACTGCCAGTTCCGCAAGGCGTGCGCACGTTGCTGCTGGACGATGACTTCGGCGCCTTCGCCACGCACAACCCGGCACTCTCTCTTGACCCTGCCAACCTGGCCTACGTGATCTACACCTCCGGCTCCACCGGCAAGCCCAAGGGCGCATTGCTCGCGCACCACAACGTGCTACGCCTGTTTGCCGCCACCGAACACTGGTTCAACTTCGGGCCGAGTGACGTGTGGAGCCTGTTCCACTCCTATGCCTTCGACTTCTCGGTGTGGGAGATCTTTGGTGCGCTGCTGTATGGCGGCAGGCTGGTCATCGTGCCGCAGGCCACCAGCCGGGCACCGGAAGAGTTCTTCCAGTTGCTGTGCGAGCAGGGGGTCACCGTGCTCAACCAGACGCCATCGGCGTTCAAACAGCTGATGCAGGTGGCCTGTGCCCCCGTCAATGCAGCAGCCAAACCCGCCCTGCGTTACGTGGTGTTCGGTGGCGAAGCTCTCGACGTGCACAGCCTGCGCCCTTGGTTCGAGCGCTTCGGCGATCAGCAGCCGCAACTGATCAACATGTACGGCATCACCGAGACCACGGTGCACGTCACTTACCGTCCGGTGTCGCTGGCCGATCTGGCCGGCGATGCGGCAAGCCCCATTGGCGAGCCGATCCCGGACCTTTCGTGGTACCTGCTCGATGCCGACCTGAACCCGGTGCCCAAAGGCGCCATCGGCGAGCTGTATGTGGGCCAGGCCGGTCTGGCGCGTGGTTATCTCAAGCGTGCCGATCTCACCGCCACGCGTTTCGTGCCCGATCCGTTCTCGTCCCGCGGCGAGCGCCTGTACCGCACGGGCGACCTGGCGCGTTATCGCCAGGATGGCATCGTCGAGTACGTCGGCCGCATCGACCATCAGGTCAAGATCCGCGGCTTCCGCATCGAACTGGGTGAGATCGAGGCACGTCTGGCGCAACAGGCTGCGGTGCGCGAAGCGCTGGTACTGGCGGTGGACGGGCCGAGCGGCCAGCAGTTGGTGGGCTACGTCGTGCCGCAGGACGCCAATGCCGAGCACACCCAGTTGCGTGATCAACTCAAGGCCGGGCTCAAGGCCGAACTGCCGGACTACATGGTGCCCACGCACCTGCTGTTCCTGGAGCAATGGCCACTGACGGCCAACGGCAAGCTCGAGCGCCGCGCCCTGCCGGCGCCGGATGCGAGCCTGTTGCAGGCCGAGTACGTGGCGCCGCAGGGCGAACTTGAACAACAGATCGCCGCCCTCTGGCAACAGATGCTCGGCTGCGAGCGTATCGGCCGTACCGACGATTTCTTCGAGCTGGGCGGGCATTCGCTGCTGGCCACCCAGGTGATCTCGCGGGTGCGTCAGGTGCTGGGCTTCGACGTGGCCTTGCGCACGCTGTTCGAACACAGTCGCCTGGCGGATTTCGTCGCCACGCTGGATGCATTGAAGCGCATTGACGAGCCTGCGCTGGTTGCGGTCGAACGCGGCGTGCCGCTGCCGCTGTCCTACGCCCAGGAGCGCCAGTGGTTCCTCTGGCAGCTGGACCCGCAGAGCAGTGCCTATCACCTGCCGGCGGCCCTGCGCCTGCGCGGGCCGCTGGATGTGCCGGCGTTGCAGCGCAGCTTCGATGCGCTGGTTGCGCGGCATGAGCCGTTGCGCACCCGGTTCGTCCAGGTGGACGCCCATGTCAGGCAGGTCATAGACCCAGCGGCGCCGCTGCCTATCGACTTCGAGGTGCTGGCGCATGTGGCTGATCGCACGGCGCAGATCCAGGCTAGTGTCGCGGCTGAAAGCAGCCGCCTGTTTGCCCTGGACCAGGGGCCGCTGCTGCGGGTCAAGCTGCTGCGCCTGGCCGAGGACGACCATGTACTGGTGCTCACCCAGCACCATATCGTCTCGGACGGCTGGTCGATGCAGGTGATGATCGACGAACTGATCCGTCGCTACGGCGCTGGCATCAGCGCTCAGGAACTGGTGCTGCCGGAACTGCCGATCCAGTACGCCGATTTCGCCCAGTGGCAGCGTCAGTGGCTGGAGGCAGGCGAGCGCGAACGTCAGTTGCGCTACTGGCTGGAGCAACTGGGGGGCGAGCAGCCGACGCTGCAGTTGCCCACCGACCGTGCCCACCCCGCCCAGCGCAGTTTCCACGGCGCCAGGCGCGATGTGGCGTTGGACGCCGGTCTGACACGCGGGCTGCTGCAACTGGCCCGCGAGTGCGGGGTTACCCCGTTCATGCTGTTGCTGGCCTCGTTCCAGGCGCTGCTGCACCGCTATAGCGGCCAGGACGATATTCGTGTCGGAGTGCCGGTGGCCAACCGCAACCGCCTGGAAACCGAGGGCCTGATCGGCTTCTTCGTCAACACCCTGGTACTCAAGGCTCAGGTGAGCGGGCGACAGGCGTTCACTGCGCTGCTGGAGCAGGTGCGCCAGGCTACCCTGCAGGCTCATGCGCACCAGGACCTGCCGTTCGAGCAATTGGTGGAGGCGCTGCAGCCGGGCCGCAACCTGGGGCGCAGCCCGTTGTTCCAGGTGCTGTTCAACTACCAGGCGCAAACCCGGAACGGGCAGGGGCTGCAGCCGTTGCCGCACCTGCAGGTGGAGGCGTTGCAGTGGGATACCCATACCGCACAGTTCGACCTGTCGCTGGAGGTGTTCGAGCGTGAGGAGGGCATAGCGGCTTCGCTAACCTTTGCCACCGACGTGTTCGAGGCCCACACCATCGAACAGATGCTGGGGCACTGGCAGAACCTGCTGCGCGCCATCGTCGAGTGTCCGCAACAGCGCGTCGGCGAACTGCCGTTGCTCGACGCCCGCGAGCAACAGGCCAACCTCCAGCAATGGAACCCGGCGCCTGCGCAGTTCGCCAGCCAGCGCTGCCTCCATGAACTGATCGAAGCCCAGGCTGCGCGTGCGCCGGGCTCCATCGCGCTGACCCTGGGTGACACCCAGCTCAGCTACCGCGAACTCAACGAACGCGCCAACCAGATGTCCCATGCGTTGATTGCCCAGGGCATCGGGCCGGAGGTGCTGGTGGGGCTGGCCTGCGAGCGCAGCCTGGAGATGGTGGTCGGTCTGCTGGCGATCCTCAAGGCCGGCGGCGCCTATGTGCCACTGGACCCGGCGTACCCCGAGGACCGCCTGGCCTACATGATGGAAGACAGCGGGCTGAGCGTGGTGCTGGCCCAGTCGCACCTGCAACTGCCAGTTCCGCAAGGCGTGCGCACGTTGCTTCTGGACGATGAATTCGGCGCCTTCGCCACGCACAACCCGGCACTCTCGCTGGACCCTGCCAACCTGGCCTACGTGATCTACACCTCCGGCTCCACCGGCAAACCCAAGGGCGCGTTGCTCGCGCACCACAACGTGCTACGCCTGTTTGCCGCCACCGAACACTGGTTCAACTTCGGGCCGAGTGACGTGTGGAGCCTGTTCCACTCCTATGCCTTCGACTTCTCGGTGTGGGAGATCTTTGGTGCGCTGTTGTATGGCGGCAGGCTGGTCATCGTGCCGCAGGCCACCAGCCGCGCGCCGGAAGAGTTCTTCCAGTTGCTGTGCGAGCAGGGGGTCACCGTGCTCAACCAGACGCCATCGGCGTTCAAACAGCTGATGCAGGTGGCCTGTGCTCCGGCGCAAGCCGAGATGAAGCCCGCCCTGCGCTACGTGGTGTTCGGTGGCGAAGCCCTCGACGTGCATAGCCTGCGCCCTTGGTTCGAGCGCTTCGGCGATCAGCAGCCGCAACTGATCAACATGTACGGCATCACCGAGACCACGGTGCACGTCACTTACCGTCCTGTGTCGCTGGCCGATCTGGCCGGCGATGCGGCAAGCCCCATCGGCGAGCCGATCCCGGACCTGTCGTGGTACCTGCTCGATGCCGACCTGAACCCGGTGCCCAAAGGCGCCATCGGCGAGCTGTATGTGGGCCAGGCCGGCCTGGCGCGTGGTTATCTCAAGCGTGCCGATCTCACCGCCACACGTTTCGTGCCCGACCCGTTCTCGTCCCGCGGCGAGCGCCTGTACCGCACGGGCGACCTGGCGCGTTATCGCCAGGATGGCATCGTCGAGTACGTCGGCCGCATCGACCATCAGGTCAAGATCCGCGGCTTCCGCATCGAACTGGGTGAGATCGAGGCACGTCTGGCGCAACAGGCTGCGGTGCGCGAGGCGCTGGTGCTGGCGGTGGACGGGCCGAGCGGCCAGCAACTGGTGGGTTATGTACTGCCCCACGATAACGCCGCCGACCCCACGGCCCTGCGGGAAGAGCTGAAAACCCGACTCAAGGCCGAACTGCCGGACTACATGGTGCCCACGCACTTGTTGTTCCTGGAGCAATGGCCACTGACGGCCAACGGCAAGCTCGACCGCCGCGCCCTGCCGGCCCCGGATGCGAGCCTGTTGCAGCGTGAGTATCTGGCGCCGCAGACCGAGCTGCAGCAGCGCATCGCTGCCATCTGGCAGCAGGTGCTGGGCTGCGCGCAGGTCGGCCTGGCCGACAGCTTCTTCGAGCTCGGGGGGCACTCGCTGCTGGCCACCCAGGTGATCGTGCGCCTGCGCGAGCAGCTGGGACTGGAGGTGCCGCTCAAGGACCTGTTCATTGCCGAGGATCTGCTGGCGTTCAGCGCCAGCGTGCAAGCCTTGCAGGTCGACACCCAGCCGGTGGAGGACGAATTGGCTAAATCTTTGGCTGCCCTCAAACGTTTATCAGCTGAAGAGCTCGAGAAGCTGATTTCATAACCAGGAGTAGTGGCGTGCAAGAATTGATCGGGGCGGTGGGCGAGCTGTCACCAAGGGAGCGCAAGGCCTTGGCGATAATGCTCAAACAGAAGGGCATCAACCTTTTTGGCATTGCCCCGGTATTCAAGCGAAAACCCGAAGAGCCGCTGTTGCTGTCGTACGCCCAGGAACGCCAGTGGTTCCTCTGGCAGCTGGACCCCGGTAGCGCGGCCTATCACCTGTCCAGCGCGCTGTCGCTGGACGGCGATTTGAACGTCGAGGCCCTGGAGCGCAGCTTTGCAGCGCTGCTGGAGCGTCATGAAGCGCTGCGCACCACCTTTGTCCAGCACGCCGAGCAGACCCTGCAGCAGATTGCCGAGCACGTGCCGTTCAGCCTTGGCCGGGCGACCCTGGCCAATGCCGACGCGGCGGCGATCAAGGCCTTCGTCGAGGCGCAGACGCGCAGCCTGTTCGACCTGCAGCAGGGCCCGCTGGTGCGTGCCACGCTGCTGCAGGTGAGTGCGACGCAGCATGTGCTGGTGATCGTGCAGCACCATATCGTTTCCGACGGCTGGTCGATGCAGATCATGGTCGACGAACTGATGCGCCTGTATGCCGCCCATAGCCAGGGCCGGACCCTGGAGCTGCCCGCCCTGAAGATCCAGTATGCCGACTACGCCCTGTGGCAGCGCCAATGGATGGAGGCCGGCGAACGTGACCGCCAACTGGCCTACTGGACCGCGCAACTGGGGGGGGAGCAGCCGGTGCTGGAGCTTCCCCTGGACCGCACACGCCCGGCCGAGCAGAGCTTCAGGGGCGCGCAACTGGGTATCGAGGTGCCCGTCGAACTGGGTGCAGGGCTCAAGCGCCTGGCCCAGGCCGAGGGCGTGACCCTGTTCATGCTGCTGCTGGCTTCGTTCCAGACCCTGCTGCACCGCTACAGCGGCCAGCCCGACATTCGCGTGGGCGTGCCGGTGGCCAACCGCAACCGGGTCGAGACCGAAGGCCTGATCGGGTTCTTCGTCAATACGCAGATCCTCAAGGCGCAGTTCGATGCGCCCCTGACGTTTCGTGCGCTGTTGCAGCAGGTACGCCAGTGCGTGCTGGCTGCGCAGGACCACCAGGACCTGCCCTTCGAGCAGCTGGTGGACGCGTTGCAGCCGCAGCGCAACCTGAGCCATAACGCGCTGTTCCAGGTGATGCACAACCACCAGGGCGAGGCCCAGGGCAACCCGGCGGCGCAACTGCCGGGCCTGACCCTGGCGCCGCTGCACTGGGACAACCCCACCGCGCAGTTCGACCTGACCCTCAACACCTACGACAACCCTGAAGGCCTGGCGGCAGCGCTGACCTACGCCACCGACCTGTTCGAGGCAAGCACCGCCGCGCGCATGGGCCGGCACTGGCTGAACCTGTTGCAGGCGATCCTCGCCAACCCGGCCGGGCGCATCGACGAGTTGCCCCTGCTGGGCCCGGCCGAGCAGCAGGCAACCCTGCGCCAGTGGAATGGCCAGCCCCGTGCGTTCCCGGTCACACAGTGCCTGCACCAGATGATCGAGGCCCAGGTCGAGCGGACGCCGCAGGCGATTGCGCTGTGCTGCGGCGAGGCCCGGCTCAGCTATGGCGAACTCAACGAGCGTGCCAACCGTCTGGCCCACCGCCTGATCGAACAGGGCGTGGGCGCCGATGTGCGGGTCGGCCTGGCGGTCGAGCGCAGCCTGGAGATGCTGGTGGGGCTGCTGGCCATCCTCAAGGCCGGCGGTGCCTATGTGCCGCTGGACCCGGCCTACCCGAGCGAGCGCCTGGCCTACATGATCGAGGACAGCGGCATCGGTCTGCTGCTGACCCAGCCATCGCTGCTGGCGCAGTTGCCGCTTGACGGCGGTGTGCAGTGCCTGTTGCTGAGCGACGATACAAGCGGCTACAGCCCGCACAATCCACAGGTGGTGCTGACCCCGGCCAACCTGGCCTACGTGATCTATACCTCGGGCTCCACCGGCAAGCCCAAGGGCACCTTGCTTGCCCATCACAACGTGCTGCGCCTGTTCGCCGCCACCGAGCACTGGTTCGCGTTCGGCCCGGACGATGTGTGGAGCCTGTTCCATTCCTACGCCTTCGACTTCTCGGTGTGGGAGATCTTCGGCGCGTTGCTGTATGGCGGGCGCCTGGTGGTGGTGCCACATGATGTCAGCCGCTCGCCGGAGGACTTTAATGCCTTGCTGCTCAAGGAGGGTGTCACGGTACTCAACCAGACCCCTTCGGCCTTCAGTCAGTTGATGCAGGTGGCCTGTGCGCCCGAGCATGCCGGCGCACGCAACGCCTTGCGCCACGTATTGTTCGGTGGCGAGGCGCTGGAGGTGAAGAGCCTGCGCCCGTGGTTCGAGCGCTTTGGCGATCGGCAGCCGCAATTGACCAACATGTACGGCATCACCGAAACCACGGTACATGTGAGCTACCGTCCGCTGCGCCTGGCAGACCTGGCGGGGGAGGCCGGCAGCCCGATCGGCGAGGCGATCCCGGACCTGTCCTGGTACCTGCTCGACCGCGCGCTCAACCCGGTGGCCAGGGGCTGCATCGGTGAGTTGTACATCGGCCAGGCGGGTCTGGCGCGTGGTTACCTCAATCGCGGCGACCTGACGGCCACGCGCTTTGTCCCCGACCCGTTCGGCGCTGCGGGCGAGCGCCTGTATCGCACCGGCGACCTGGCCCGCTATCGCGCCGACGGGGTGATCGAGTACATCGGGCGCATCGACCATCAGGTCAAGATCCGTGGCTTCCGTATCGAGCTGGGCGAGATCGAGGCCAGGCTGCAGGCACTGTCGCAGGTGCGCCAGGCCGTGGTGCTGGCCCAGGCGGGGGCCAGTGGCGCGCAACTGGTCGGCTACGTGGTGCCGCGCACGCCGGGCATCGACCCGGGCGAACTGCGCGAGGCGCTGAAGGCGCAGCTGCGCGAGGACCTGCCCGAGCACATGGTGCCGGCGCACCTGCTGTTCCTCGAGCAGTTGCCGTTGACCAGCAACGGCAAACTCGATCGCAAGGCCCTGCCGCAACCCGATGCCAGCTTGCTGCAGAGCGTCTACGTGGCCCCGCAGAGCGATCTGGAACAGCGCCTGGCGAGCATCTGGCAGGACGTGCTCAAGCTCGAGCAGGTAGGCCTGACCGATAACTTCTTCGAGCTTGGTGGGGATTCGATCATCTCGATCCAGGTGGTCAGCCGTGCACGTCAGGCGGGCATCCGTATCAGCCCCAAGGATCTGTTCCAGCACCAGACCGTGCAAAGCCTGGCCACGGTGGCGCAGGTCGGCACCGCCGGCACCGCGCCGGAACAGGTAGCACTGGTCGGCCCGACACCGCTGCTGCCGATGCAGCAGCTGTTCTTCGACAGTGTGCAGGTGCATCGTCACCACTGGAACCAATCGGTGCTGCTCAAGCCGTCGCAGGCACTCGACGCGTCGCTGCTCGAGCGTGCCTTGCAGGCGGTGGTCGCGCATCACGATGCGCTGCGCCTGCGCTTCGAGCAGCGGGCCGACGGCTGGCACGCCCACGCCGTCGCCGAGCCGGGCATGGCGCTGCTGTGGCATCGCGAGGCGGCGTCGCTGCACGAGCTCGACAGTTTGGGCGAGGCCGCGCAGGCCAGCCTGGACCTGCAGCATGGCCCGCTGTTGCGCGGCCTGCTGGTCGACCTGGCGCAGGGCGAGCAGCGCCTGCTGCTGGTGATCCATCACCTGGCGGTGGACGGCGTATCGTGGCGCATGCTGTTCGAGGACCTGCAACAGGCCTACGCCGCCTTGCGTGACGGGCAGGCCGTGCAGCTGCCGCCCAGGACCACATCGATCAGACGCTGGGCGCAGTGGCTCCAGCAGCATGCGCGCAGTGAAGCGGTGCAGGCCCAGCTGGATTACTGGCAGCACCAGTTGCAGGGGGTGGCGCTGGCGTTACCGTGCGAGCACCCGCAAGGCGACCTGAGCAACCGCCAGGCTGCCAGTGTCAGTACGCGCCTGGACCTGGCGCAGACCCGTCAGTTGCTGCAGCAAGCGCCCGCCGCCTACCGCACCCAGGTCAACGACCTGCTGCTGACCGCGCTGGCCCGGGTGCTGACCCGCTGGACGCAGGCCCCGGCAGTGGCGCTGCAACTGGAAGGGCATGGCCGCGAGGAGCTGTTCGAGGACCAGGACCTGACCCGCACCGTCGGCTGGTTCACCAGCGTGTTCCCGCTCAAGCTGACCCCGGCCGCAGGCCTGAGTGACTCGATCAAGGCAATCAAGCAGCAGCTGCGCGCCATCCCCGACAAGGGCATCGGCTTCGGCGCCCTGCGCTACCTGGGCGACGAGGCGGCGCGCCGTGCGCTGGGCGAGCTGCCGACGCCGCGCATCACCTTCAACTACCTGGGCCAGTTCGATGCCAGCTTCGCCGACGCCACCGCGTTGTTCACGCCCTGCGGCGATGCGGCCGGCAACCCGCAAAGCGCCGAGGCGCCGCTGGACAACTGGCTGAGCATCAATGGCCAGGTCTACAAGGGCGAGCTGGAACTGAACTGGACCTTCAGCCGCGCCATGTTCGATACCGCCAGCGTGCAGCGCCTGGCCGATGCTTATGGCCACGAACTGGGCCTGCTGATCGCGCATTGCTGCAGCCCCGAGGCCGGTGGCGTGACGCCGTCGGACTTCCCGCTGGCGGGACTCGAGCAGGCCCAGCTGGATGCCTTGCCGATTGCCGCGCCTACCCTCAAGGACCTCTACCCGTTGTCGCCGATGCAGCAAGGCATGCTGTTCCACAGCCTGTACCAGCAGGACAGTGCCGACTACATCACGCAGATGAGCCTGGAGATCGACGGGCTCGACCCCGTGCGCTTTGCCCGCGCCTGGCAGGATGCGGTGGACGCGCACGACATCCTGCGTACCGCATTTCTCTGGCAGCCGCCGCTGCTGCAGCCGTTGCAGGCGGTGCTGCGCCAGGCCACGCTGAGTTTCGAGGTGCACGACTGGCGTGAGCGCGACGACCTGGCACAGGCGGTGGCCGCGCTGGCTGGCAACGAGCGTCGCCGCGGCTTCGAGCTGGGCCACGCGCCGCTGTTGCGCCTGCACCTGGTGCAGAGCGGGGCGCAGCGCTACCACCTGATCTATACCCACCACCACATCCTGATGGATGGCTGGAGCAATTCGCAGTTGCTGGGCGAGGTGCTGCAACGCTATTGCGGGCAGGCACCGCAGGTCGCCGTTGGCAACTACAGCGACTACATCGCCTGGTTGCAGCGCCAGGACCGTCAGCGCAGCGAAGCCTTCTGGGGCGAGCAGTTGCGCGACTTGCAGGAGCCGACACGCCTGGCCCGGGTATCGACGCCTGCCGGCGATGGCTATGCCAATCACTACCTGACCCTGCAGGCCGTCGACACCGGGCGCCTGCAACGCTTTGCCCGTGAACAGAAAGTCACCGTCAATACCCTGCTGCAGGCGGCCTGGCTGTTGCTGTTGCAACGCTATACCGGGCAAGCATGCGTGGCCTTCGGCGCCACGGTGGCGGGGCGCCCAGCCGAGCTCAAGGGGGTCGAGCAGCATATCGGGCTGTTCATCAACACCTTGCCGGTGGTCGCCAGCCCGCGCCCGGAGCTGACGGTCGGCCAGTGGCTGCAGCAGGTCCAGGCACAGAACCTGAGCCTGCGCGAGCATGAGCACACACCGCTGTTCGAAGTGCAGCGCTGGGCAGGCAAGGGCGGTGAGGCGCTGTTCGACAATATCCTGGTGTTCGAGAACTACCCGGTGGCCGAGGTGCTGGAGCAGGCGGCGCCAGAGGGCCTGCGCTTCGGCGCGATGGAGCAGCACGAACAGACCAACTACCCGTTGACCCTGGCCGTGGGGCTTGGCGACGAACTGTCGTTGCACATGAGCTACGACCTGGCGCACTTCGCACCGGCCACGATCGAGCAGATCGCCGCGCAGCTGGGCCACCTGCTGCTGGCCATGCCCTCGGCGGCTGATCGGCCCCTGGGCACATTGGCGCTGATGGAGCAGGCCGAGCAGCGCGAGGTGCTGGCCGAATGGAACCCGGCGCCTGCGCAGTTCGCCAGCCAGCGCTGCCTCCATGAACTGATCGAAGCCCAGGCTGCGCGTGCGCCGGGCTCCATCGCGCTGACCCTGGGTGACACCCAGCTCAGCTACCGCGAACTCAACGAACGCGCCAACCAGATGGCCCATGCGTTGATTGCCCAGGGCATCGGGCCTGAGGTGCTGGTGGGCCTGGCCTGCGAGCGCAGCCTGGAGATGGTGGTCGGTCTGCTGGCGATCCTCAAGGCTGGCGGCGCCTATGTGCCACTGGACCCGGCGTACCCCGAGGACCGCCTGGCCTACATGATGGAAGACAGCGGCCTGAGCGTGGTGCTGGCCCAGTCGCACCTGCAACTGCCAGTTCCGCAAGGCGTGCGCACGTTGCTTCTGGACGATGACTTCGGCGCCTTCGCCACGCACAACCCGGCACTCTCTCTTGACCCTGCCAACCTGGCCTACGTGATCTACACCTCCGGCTCCACCGGCAAGCCCAAGGGCGCATTGCTCGCGCACCACAACGTGCTACGCCTGTTTGCCGCCACCGAACACTGGTTCAACTTCGGGCCGAGTGACGTGTGGAGCCTGTTCCACTCCTATGCCTTCGACTTCTCGGTGTGGGAGATCTTTGGTGCGCTGCTGTATGGCGGCAGGCTGGTCATCGTGCCGCAGGCCACCAGCCGGGCACCGGAAGAGTTCTTCCAGTTGCTGTGCGAGCAGGGGGTCACCGTGCTCAACCAGACGCCATCGGCGTTCAAACAGCTGATGCAGGTGGCCTGTGCCCCCGTCAATGCAGCAGCCAAACCCGCCCTGCGTTACGTGGTGTTCGGTGGCGAAGCTCTCGACGTGCACAGCCTGCGCCCTTGGTTCGAGCGCTTTGGCGATCAGCAGCCGCAACTGATCAACATGTACGGCATCACCGAGACCACGGTGCACGTCACTTACCGTCCTGTGTCGCTGGCCGATCTGGCCGGCGATGCGGCAAGCCCCATCGGCGAGCCGATCCCGGACCTGTCGTGGTACCTGCTCGATGCCGACCTGAACCCGGTGCCAAAAGGCGCCATCGGGGAGCTGTATGTGGGCCAGGCCGGCCTGGCGCGTGGTTATCTCAAGCGTGCCGATCTCACCGCCACGCGCTTCGTGCCCGACCCGTTCTCGTCCCGCGGCGAGCGCCTGTACCGCACGGGCGACCTGGCGCGTTATCGCCAGGATGGCATCGTCGAATACGTCGGCCGCATCGACCATCAGGTCAAGATTCGCGGTTTCCGCATCGAGCTGGGTGAAATCGAGGCACGTCTGGCGCAACAGGCTGTGGTGCGCGAGGCGCTGGTGCTGGCGGTGGACGGGCCGAGCGGCCAGCAGTTGGTGGGCTACGTCGTGCCGCAGGACGCCAGTGCCGAGCACACCCAATTGCGTGATCAACTCAAGGCCGGGCTCAAGGCCGAACTGCCGGACTACATGGTGCCCACGCACCTGCTGTTCCTGGAGCAATGGCCACTGACGGCCAACGGCAAGCTCGACCGCCGCGCCTTGCCGGCGCCGGATGCGAGCTTGCTGCAGGTCGAGTACGTGGCGCCGCAAGGTGATCTGGAGCAGAGGATTGCCCAGGTCTGGCAGCAGGTGCTGGAGCTGTCGCGGATTGGTCGCGACGACAACTTCTTCGAGCTGGGTGGCCACTCGTTGCTGGCTACCCAGGTGGTGGCGCGGCTGCGTCAGGTGCTGAGTGTCGAGGTGGGTTTGCGTGACCTGTTCGGCACGCCGACCCTCGGTGCCTTCGCCGCCTTGCTGGCTCAGCGCGATGGCCGGTCGCGCGCGGCGCTGCCGAGCCTGCAGGCTTACGGCGAGCGTGCCACGGCGCCGCTGTCGCTGGCCCAGCGTCGGCTGTGGGTGGTCGAGCAGTTCGCCGCGCCCAGCGGCGCTTATGGCATGCCCCTGGCGCTGCGCCTGGAAGGCGAACTGTCGGTGCCGCTGCTCGAAGCCAGCCTGGCGCAGTTGATCAGGCGCCATGAAGTACTGCGTACCGCGTATGTGGCCGATGACGACGGTGATCCACTGGCGGTGGTCAGCACAGACGTGCCGCTGCCTCTGCCGCTGCTGGATCTGTCGATGCTGCCAGCAGGGGAGCAGGAGGCGAGGGTGGCCGAGGCGATCGAGCACAATGCCCGCCAGCCCATCAGCCTGGTGCAGGCACCGCTGTTGCGTGGCCAGGTGATACGCCTGGGTCAGGAGCGCCACGTGCTGCTGTTCTGCATGCACCACATCATCTCCGATGGCTGGTCGCTGGCGCTGCTGAGCAACGAAGTGGTCGAGGCTTACGCCCGCCTCAAGGCCGGGATCCAGACGCCGTTGCCGCCCTTGCCCTTGCAGTATTCCGATTATGCCCAGTGGCAGCAGGCCCTGGAGCAGGCGGGAGTGATGCGCGAACAGGCTGCCTTCTGGCAGCGCACCCTGGCCGGTCACGACGGGCTGCTGGTGTTGCCGGCCGACCACCCGCGCAAGCCCCAGGCCAGCCATGCCGGTCGCGACCTGCACTTCAGCCTGCCGACGGCCCTGCACGAGCAGCTCAAGGGCCTGTCACGTACCGCCGGGGTCACCCTTTACAGCACCTTGCTGGCGGCATTCCAGGTGATGTTGCACCGGCTCAGTGGCAGCCACGACGTGCTGGTCGGGGCGGACGTGGCGGGGCGCTCGCAGCCTGAACTGGAAGGCCTGATCGGCTTTTTCATCAACGTGCTGCCGCTGCGTTCACGCTGGCAGGAGCAGCTGTCGGTGCGCGAGTACCTGGCCCAGGTCCAGGACACCGCACTGAGTGCGTTCGAACACCAGGAGTTGCCATTCGACCAGATCGTCGAGGCTGCCGCGACGCCTCGGCACAAGGGCGCCAACCCGCTGGTGCAGGTGCTGTTCGTGATGAACAACCTGCCGGTGCGCCAGGCGGCGATGGACGCGGTGCGGGTCGAGGCACTGCCGATGGGCGGTGGCTACTCCAAGTTCGACATGGCCCTGTTCATCGACCAGGAGGCCGACCAGTTGCATGGCACCTGGCAGTACGCCAGCGACTTATTCCAACAAGAACGTATCGAGCTCTGCGTGAAAGGCTGGATGACCATTCTCGAACAGATGGTGCGTGATCCAGATAAACGTCTAGGGGAAATCAACATGCCTACCCATACCGCGGCCCCTGTGGCTGCGCCTGCAACACCCGCTGCACCGAGCAAGGCCGACAAACTGGGCAAGTTTCTGAAGAAGGCCCAGGGGCCGGCAGCGCGCCCTGCGGTAGCCGCCATGCGCGAGAGCCTGATGGTGCCGGGCCAGGCGTTCCCGCTGCTGTGGGAACCGACCGACCCGGGGCTGGACCTGATCCAGTGGATCGAGCACAACCGCCCACTGGTGGAGCACAAGCTTGCCCAGCATGCCGGCATCCTGTTCCGTGGTTTCGCCCTGCGCGATATCCACGCCTTCGAAGCCTTTGCCGAAGCGGTGCAGCCTGGCCTGTATGGCCAGTACGGTGACCTGCCGAAGAAGGAAGGCGGCAAGAACACCTACCGTTCGACGCCGTATCCGGAGAAGAAGATGATTCTTTTCCACAACGAAAGCGCGCATCAGGATCGCTGGCCGCGCAAGCAGCTGTTCTTCTGTGAGCAGCCTTCACCCGTGGGGGGCGCCACCCCGGTGGTGGACTGCCGTCTGATGTACCAGAAGCTGCCGACCGAGCTGCGTGAGCGCTTCGAGGGCAAGGGCCTGCTATACGTGCGCACCTTTGCCGACAAGCTCGATGTGTCGTGGCAGCACTTCTTCAAGACCGAGGTGCGTGCCGAGGTCGAGGCGCGCTGCAGTGCGGCGGGCATCCAGTGGACCTGGCTGGACAACGACGAACTGCAGATCCGCACGCCGTGCCCGGCGATCATCAGCCACCCGGTCACGGGCGAGAAGAGCTTCTTCAACCAGGTGCAGTTGCACCACATCTACTGCCTGGACCCGGATGTGCGCGAAGACCTGCTGGCACTGTTCGGCGAGCAGCGCATGCCCCGTCACGTTTACTACGGCGACGGTTCGCCGATCGAGGACGAGGTCATGCAGCAGATCGGCGACCTGTACGAGGAATGCGCGGTGCGTTTCGAGTGGCGCAAGGGTGATGTGATTCTGCTCGACAACATGCTTGCCGCCCATGCTCGCGACCCCTTCGAGGGGCCGCGCAAGATTGTCGTGGCGATGGGCGAGATGATCGAACGCAGTGCCCTGGAGGCGCTGCCTGACACACAACAGCGGACGATGGCAAAGGACGAGGCGGGCGCATGAGCACGGCACAGCTGGAAACACAGGACACAGGCCTGGCCCTGCTTCCCGAGCAGGAAACCTGGGTCGCGGCATTGAATGCCGGTGCACGGCGCGAGGCCATCGCGCATTGCCTGCGCGTCGATATCCACGGCGAGCCGGATGTGCCGCGCCTGCAGCAGGCACTGGACAGCCTGCTGGCGCGACACGCCGCCCTGGCCATGCGCCTGGGCAGCGTGGCCGGCTATCACGGCCAGCGCCAGTTCATGCCCGAGGCATCGGTGCAGGTGTTCGACCTGCAGGTGCAGCCGGATGCGGCGCCCGAGGCGTGGCTCGCCGAGCCCTGGCCTGCGGCAGGCCCGCACGTGCAGGCCTTGCTGTCGCGTGTGACGCAGGGGCGGTGGGTGCTGGTGCTGGCGCTGGCCCGCTTTGTCGGTGATGCCGGCAGCCTCAAGGTAATGTTCGACGCGTTGGTACAGGCCTACCTGCACGCTGCTGCGGTCGACGACGAGGAACCGGGGCAGTTTGCGCAGTACCTGGAGTGGCGCAGCGAAGTGCTGTTCGACGAAGATGCCGACACCGCCAAGGCGTACTGGCAGGCGCACCTGCCGGCCAGCGAAGCGTGCGTTGCGCCCTGTTTGCCATACCGCCGTGCCACGGCCCAGCCCGCAGCCGCGCTCAAGCTTGAGGCTACGCTGGAGGCGCCGTTGCAGGCGCAGCTGGCTGGCCTGGCGCAACGCCTGGGGGTAACGCTGGACACCGTGCTGCAGGCAGCCTGGTGGACGCTGCTGGCACGCATCAGCGGGCGCCATCGGTTTGTCGGTGGCTGGCGCCACGACGGGCGCAAGGATT
Organism: Pseudomonas palmensis; assembly: GCF_049942755.1. NCBI lineage: Bacteria > Pseudomonadati > Pseudomonadota > Gammaproteobacteria > Pseudomonadales > Pseudomonadaceae > Pseudomonas > Pseudomonas palmensis. The sequence goes on along the minus strand of NZ_CP187958.1, from coordinate 283,947 downwards.
ACGCGTTCTTCGAGAACAGCATCGGGGTGTTCGAGAAAACCCTGCCGCTGGTAGTGCATGTGGATCAGGAGCAACCCTTCGAAGCGTGGGTTACCGACCTGGCGGCGCAGCTCGAGCAGCATGCAACCTGGCAGGAATATGCCGCAGGCAACCTGCCGGTGGCGTATGAAAACCCGCTCTACGGCTTTGCCGCGCGCGCTGCCTTGCTGGAGCAGGTTGTCGGCACTGCGCAGTGGCAGGCGACCCGCCTTGCCGAAGCACAGCCCCGGTTCGAGTTGCTGCTGAGCGTCAGCGACACGGCCTTGCGTCTTGACGCCGAAGCGGGGCGCTACAGCCAGGTCGGTCTTGAAGTGCTGCTCGGACAGTACCAGGCGCTGCTGCACAGCATCGCCGCGCACAGTCGACAGGCCCTGGGCCGGCTCAACCTCTCGGGGGCTGCGGACAACGCCGCGCTGCTTGCCCTCAACCCCGCAGTGCGTGCACTGGAAGACCGGGTGCTGTTACCCGAACGCATCGCCCAGTGGGCCGCCATCACCCCGGACGCTCCGGCGCTGGTCAGTGCCGGCGTGACCCTGAGCTACGCCGAACTTGAACAGCGCGTGGCACGCCTGGCGTTCGACCTGGTGACACTTGGCGTGGGCCAGGGTGGGCGGGTGGGGCTGGCCTTGCCACGTTCGACGCAATGGGTGGTGGCCATGCTGGCCTGTTGGCGGGTGGGCGCCGCGTACTTGCCGCTGGACCCGCAATGGCCGGTTGCACGGCAGTTGCAGATGCTGGAACAGGCACAGCCAGGCCTGGTGCTGACCGAGCAGGCGCATCTGGCCCAACTGGCCGGGCAGGGTATGGTCGTGCAGGACATCGCGCTGCTGGGCCACGTCGACGGCGATGTGGCCAGCCCTGCGCTCAGTGCGACCGATGTCGCCTATGTGCTGTTCACCTCCGGCTCCAGCGGCACGCCCAAAGGCGTGGTGGTGGAGCATCAGCAGTTGCTCAACTACGCCGCCGGGGTGTGTCAGCAACTGCAACTCGATGCATGCCGTCACTTCGCACTGAGTTCCACGGTGGCTGCCGACCTTGGCAACACCGCGCTGCTGGGCGCGCTGTACCTGGGTGCAGCGCTGCATGTAGCCGACGACGACAGCATCCAGTCGCCCGAGGCGTTCGCGCATTTCATGCGTGAGCAGGCCATCGACTGCCTGAAGATCGTGCCCTCGCACCTGGCCGCGTTGCTCGAAGCCCAGGCGCCGCACCTGCCGGCGACCCTGGTGCTGGGCGGTGAAGCGATCGGCGTCTCGCTGCTGCAGCGCATTGCCGAGATTCGTCCGGACTGTCGCGTGTTCAACCACTACGGGCCTACCGAAACCACCGTGGGTGTGTTGGTGCATCGGGTCACAGCGGCGGATATGGACGCAGGGAGTGTGCCCTTGACCGAGGTGCTGCCCAACAATCAGGTGCTGGTGCTGGATGAGCACCTTCAGGCGGTGGCCATTGGTGAACTGGGCGAGCTGTACATCGGTGGACGACAACTGGCGCGTGGCTACCTGAATGCGCCCGAGCAAACGGCACAGGTGTTCATCGAGCATCCGCTGCAGCCGGGTGAGCGGCTGTACCGCAGCGGCGACCTGGCACGCTACCGTCCCGAGGGCGGTGTACAGCTGTATGGCCGGCGCGACCAGCAGGTCAAGGTGCGAGGGTTTCGTATCGAACTGGCGGAAATCGAAGTGCAGCTGGCCAGCCTGGCGCAGGTCAGCGAGGCGGTTGCGGTGCTGGTCGACGCCGAGCCGGTGGCCTTCTTGGTGCTGCGTGAGGGCGCAGGTCAGGAGGCGGCTGCCGCAGTGACGGCGCAACTGGCCCTGAGGCTGCCGGCGCCGATGCTGCCACGCCATGTACAGGTGCTGGCGCAGATGCCGCGCCTGGCCAATGGCAAGGTCGATCGACAGGCATTGCAGCAGCGTCCGTTGGCCACTGCCGAGGTGGCCTGTGTGGCGCCGCGCGATGCCGTCGAGGAACTGCTGGCCAGCCGCATGGCGCAACTGCTGGGGCTGGAGCGCCTGAGCGTGGAGCAGGACTTCTTCGCTGCCGGTGGGCACTCGTTGCTGGTGATCAAGCTGGTGGCGGGCATTCGCAAGTTGCTGCAGTGCGATGTTCACCCCGGCGTGGTGTTCGACAACCCCAGCGTGGCAGCGTTGGCGCAGGCGTTGCGCTCGCAGGAGGCCGCCCCCGGGCAACTGGAAAAACTGGCGGCGGCACGGTTACGTCTGGACAGCATGACCCCCGAGCAGCGTGCACAGTTGCTGGCCAAGGCGCAGAACGCCAGCGCCTGAGGCGCGTCCGTGTTGCCGGAGCCCATCGACGTCGATGGGCTCCGTTCGCTGTGACGTTTCAGCTGCCGTGCAAGACGGTGCGCTATCTTTTTTCAGTATGTCTGTACTGAAAATGTGAACGATTCCTAAATTTTTCATTTTTAATTCGTCTTCCATTGGGTTCCACGAAGAATCCGATGGAAGTCCGGCCTGCGTGCCCCTTAGGCATTGGCGCGGAAGTGGCAGCAAGGAATGCCCATTGACTGATCAGTGGCCCTGAAGAGGCGACGATCTTCCGACGAATGATATCTGGGGTGATCCAACACTATGAAGGTTGAGCAAAAAAGGCGTGCACCACGTGTGCTGAAAAATTCACTGGCCACCTGGCGTACTTCGGCTTCCATCATCGTGTTGGGGTTGGCACTGGGTGCCAGCGGCGGTGTGTATGCACAGAGTGTGGCGGTCAATATCCCCGCCCAATCCCTGGAGAAGGCCCTGATCGATCTGGGCAACCAGACCGGTTTGCAGATTCTCTACGGGCCTGACCTGGTCACTGGCAAGAAGGCCCCGGCCGTGGTGGGCACCATGGAGCCGCAGCAGGCGCTGGAGCAGCTGCTGCGCAATGCCGGGCTGAGGTATCGCATCGAAGACAACACGGTGTTGCTGACCAATGAAGCCGCTTCAAACTCTGCGCTGGAACTGGATACCACCACCATCCAGGGTCAGGGCATGGGGCAGATGACCGAGAATACCGGTTCCTATACGCCCAGCCTGACCAGTGTCGGCTCCAAGACCCCGACCAGCCTGCGCCAGACCCCGCAGTCGGTTTCGGTCATTACCCATCAGGTGATTCAGGACAAGGGCATGGTCGATCTGACCGATGCCATGAAGATTGCACCAGGCATTACCGTGCAGAATTCCACCGACCGGCTGTCGACCTACTTTTCTCGAGGTTTTGCCATCGAGAACATCCAGATCGATGGAGCGGCGCCCATGGCCCTGGGTACCACGGCAGGCAGCTTCTACTCGAACAAGAACTACAACCTGGTAGAGTTCGATCACGTCGAAGTCCTGCGTGGGGCCTCGGGTCTTTTCGGCGGCACTGGCGATCCGGGCGGCATCATCAACCTTGTGCGCAAGCGCCCATTGGACACCTATCAATTGAAGGTCGAGGCATCGGCCGGTTCCTGGGACAACTACCGTACGCAACTGGATGTCACCGGCCCTATGGCCTTCGACGGAAAACTGCGCGGACGATTGGTCACCGCCTACACGGACCGGCAGTATTTTCTCGACGAACGAAGCACCGAGCTGCCCACGATCTACGGTGTGCTCGAGGCCGACGTGCTGCCCGGCACTCGCCTGACCGTGGGCGGGCGTTACGAGCGTATTCATGAAAACGGTTCGGGAACCGGGCTTCCGCGTTTCAGCACCGGCGGTGATCTGGGCCTGCCACGCCATACCAACCTGAGCCAGAGCTGGGCTTATCAGGATGGCCGCTCGCAGGAACTGTTCGCCAAGATCGACCATGAATTGTCAGACCGCTGGAAAGTGAACCTGAGCTATACCCAGACGCAAGATGTGGGTATGAAAAAAGGCTCCTTTTCCGTGGGCGCGCTCAACCCGGTCACCGGGCTCGGCCCGATGTGGCTCGGTTCGAACTCTCGCTATCGGAGCGACCAGCAACTGTGGGACGTGAACGTTGCCGGAAAATTCGACCTGCTGGGCCGTGAGCATGAATTCCTCATGGGCGCCGACCATCAGCGCATCACCAGCCGCTGGCAGGGTACGCCACAATTGGCCGGTGCCTTTGGCGCCATCGATGTCTACGACCCGAAGTCGACCCCCTGGATCGAACCACCTATCCGCAAGGACTGGGTCAGCGACTATGACCCCAACTCGCAAGTGCAGTACGGGCTCTACTCCACGTTGCGGATGCACGTTGCCGATCCGCTGCGCCTGATCGTCGGCGCCCGGGTGCAACGCTACAAGTTCGACCAGGTCTACCGCGAGTTCGATGGCAGCACCGGGGCGTGGTCAGTGGCCTCGGACGTGTCGGTCCGTGAACCGACGAAGGTCGTGCCCTATGGCGGTGTTGTGTATGACCTGAATGAGGAGTGGTCGGCATACGCCAGCTACTCGGAAATCTTCAAGCCGCAGCAAAGCAACCTTCAAGGACCGCTGCCGGGAAGCCCGGTCGAGGCCATGACCGGTGAAACCTATGAAACCGGTATCAAGGGCGAGTTGTTCGGCGGTGCGTTGAACACCTCGATCGCGCTGTACTACACCAAGCGCGAAAACCAGGCCGTCGAAGACCCTGCCTACCCGTTGACCTCGGTGCTGTTCGGAGGCAACTGCTGCTACCTGACCCAGGGCAAGGTGGTCAGCAAGGGCATCGACCTTGAGGTCAGTGGTGAGGTGTTGCCGGACTGGAGCGTCATTGCCGGCTATACCTACAACAACAACCGTAACCGCAACAACGGTGATGTGTTCAGCGGGGTCACGCCCAAACACCTGTTCAAACTGTGGTCGACCTACCGTCTGCCGGGCGACTTCAATGACCTGAAGATAGGCGGTGGGGTCAATCTCCAGAGCGCGAACTATGTCAACGGTTCGGCATCGGTACTGGACCCTGCCACCGGCGCAGTGGTGGGCAACGAGCGCTACGAATACCGCCAGGCCGGCTATGCGGTGTGGAATGCCATGGCGGAGTACCGGCTTGATGATCACTGGTCGGTGCTTTACAACCTCAACAACGCGTTTGACAAGAAGTACTACTCCACTGTCGGCTCCTCGGCACTGGGCAACTGGTACGGCGATCCGCGCAATCACATGCTGACGTTGCGTGGTACGTTCTGGTAATCCGCACTCTTTTCGAAAAGCCCGTTCTGATGCGGGCTTTTTTGTGGGCGGTGGCGGCTTAAACGGAGGTCGTCCGCTTCCTGCATGACGCCAATGTTTTTTGATATTGCGAACGATTCTCAAAATTCGTACCCTAGCGCTCCCGCCACCTGTGCTCCTGCACATGGATCGCTCTGGAGTGTGCATTGGATAATCTGGATCGGTTGTTTCGCCTCTATCACCGCGAACTGCAGCAGATTGCCTACCGCCGCCTGGGCGATCGGGAAATGGCGGCAGACCTCACTCAGGACGCCTTCGTGCGTTACGTCGGCCTTGACCGTCAACAGCGCACGCATTCGATTGCCAATCCGCGCTTTTTCCTGATCCGCGTGCTGCGCAACCTGATCATCGACCTGGGGCGCAGCCGCACTCGGCGTGGGCCGGTCGGCTCGCTTGACGAGGTCGAGCATGAACTGCTCGATCCATGTCCGGGACCCGCCGCGCTGTTCGAGTTGCGCCAGCAACTGATGCTGTTGCAGCAGGCCCTGGACGAATTGCCCGTCAACTGCCGCCAGGCCCTGCTGCTCAATCGCCTCGAAGGGCTGGGCCATGCGGCCATCGCCGAGCGGCTCGGGGTCTCGGTGAGCATGGTCAGCAAGTACATCATGAGCGCCTTGCTGCACTGTGCTCGACGCCTCGAAATGATGGATGACTGAATGAGGCGCGAGAGCAGCGGTTTTTGTTCAGGCAAGGCATCCACAGTGCTGACCGAGCAGGCCTTGCAGTGGTTGGTCGACCTGCATTCGGGCGACGCCGAGGCGCCTGCCTGGGACGCCTACCTGCAGTGGTGCGAAACATCACCGCAACACCAGCATGCCGCCCACGCGGCGGAGCGCCTGTGGGAGCGGCTGGGCAGTGCATTGGAGCGGCCGCCTGCATCGTCGCGCAGGGTGCCGTTGTTGGGTTTGACAATAGCCTTGAGCCTTGCGGGGGGGCTCTACTGGCAGGCTCAAACCCAAGGTTGGGTAGCCGACCAGGTGACCGCTCTGGGCGAGCACCGCACGTTGAACCTGGCCGATGGCTCGCGCCTGGAGCTGGCGCCGCACACGCGTGTGGATATAGATCTGGAAGGCGATCGCCGGGTGTTGCGTTTGTACGCCGGGGAGCTCTTTGTGCAGGTCGCAGCCGATGCACAGCGTCCGTTCGAGGTACTGGCTGGCAACGGGCGCATGCGCGCGCTGGGTACCGGCTTCGATGTGCGACGCGAGGGCGAGCAGGTGCGGATGGTGGTGACCGAGCATTCGGTGCGGGTGACGCTCGAGGGGGATGCGCAGGCTGTTGACGTTGACGCCGGCCAGGCGGTGCAGTTCGGTCCGCACGGCTTGGAGGATGCGCAAGCGGTGGATATCGCATCGGCAACCGCGTGGCGTCGCGACCGCCTGGTGTTCAACCAGCAGCCGCTGGGTGAGGTGCTGGAGCAGATCGGCCACTACCACCGCGGCCTGATCTGGGTGCGCGACTACGACCTGCGCCGCTTGCCGGTCACCGGTGTCGTTGCAACCGATGACACTCACGCCCAGTTGCAATTGCTGCAGCGCACCTTGCCGCTACGCGTGCGGCAGTTCCCATGGTTGACCGTGATCGAGCGAGACGACGCACGGCAAAAGTAGGGCCTGCGCAGAAATAATTGATTGTTGCCACTGTCGGGTTTCAGAGGGCTGACGTCTTTCCTTTCGAGATTGATTTTTATTTCGCTGATTTCAGCAGGGGAGCGTTATGCCGTATCTGATCAGACAAACCGCCTTGAGCCTGGCGATCGTGACAGCGAGCTGCGTGGGTGTCAGCCTACCGGCCAGGGCGGTGGATCACCAACACGCCGTTGAGCAGGTCTTCGATGTTGCGCCAGGCCCGCTTGACCAGGCACTGACGCGGTTTGCCGATCAGGCGGGGTTGCGCCTGATGGTTGCCAGTGAAGTAGTGACCCGCCAGCATTCGCAAGGGCTGCACGGGCGTTACGCGGTACAGCAGGGGCTTGATCGATTGTTGTTGGGCAGTGGCTTGAGCGCCAGGCTCAGCGGCGATGTGATCCTGGTCGAAAGAACTCCTGCGCTGGGGGCGGCTCTGGAACTCGGTACCACCACCATCCAGGGCCAGGGCATGGGGCAGATGACCGAGAATACCGGTTCCTATACGCCCAGCCTGACCAGTGTCGGCTCCAAGACCCCGACCAGCCTGCGCCAGACGCCGCAGTCGGTTTCGGTCATTACCCATCAGGTGATTCAGGACAAGGGCATGGTCGATTTGACCGATGCCATGAAGATGACGCCGGGTATCACTGTGCGCAACTCGAACGAGCGCATCAACGACTTCTACTCCCGCGGCTTTGCCATCGAGAACATCCAGATCGATGGTGCAGCCCCCATGGCGCTGGGCACTACAGCGGGCAGCTTCTATTCAAGCAAGGTCTACAACCTGGCCGAGTTCGATCACGTTGAAGTACTGCGTGGTGCTTCAGGCCTTTTTGGTGGTACGGGCGACCCCGGTGGCATCATCAACCTGGTGCGCAAGCGCCCATTGGACACCTATCAATTGAAGTTCGAGGCGTCTGCGGGTTCATGGGACAACTACCGTAGCCAGGTCGACATCACGGGGCCGATGGGCTTCGACGGCAAGCTGAGGGGGCGACTAGTAGCGGCCTATACCGACAGGCAGTACTTCATGGATGAGCGCAGTTCGCAGAGCCCTACGCTTTACGGCATTCTGGAGGCGGACGTGTTGCCCAGCACACGCCTGACCATCGGTGGACGTTCCGAGCGTATCAATGAGAACGGTGCCAGCGCCGGCCTGCCTCGCTACAGCGACGGCAAGGATCTTGGTTTGCCGCGCCATACCAACCTGAGCGAGAGCTGGGCGTTCCAGGACGGTCGGTCGGATGAGGTGTTTGCCAAGGTCGATCACGAGCTGTCGGATGACTGGAAGCTTAACGTCAGTTACACCCAGACTCAGGACTCCGGGTTGCAGAAGCGCGCGTTCAACGTGGGCAGTGTCAACCCGGTGACGGGCACCGGGGCAACGCGCTTCGGCAGTGTGGCGCGCTACCGCAGCGATCAGCAATTGGCGGACGTTAACCTGGCGGGTAAATTCAACCTGTTCGATCGCCAGCATGAGTTTTTGATGGGGGCAGATCATCAGCGAATCACCAGTCAATGGAGGGGCACCGGGCAACTGGCAGGCGCCTTCGAGCCAATCAACGTGTTCGATCCCGGTTCCACTCCGTGGCCAAACCCACCCACCACCAAGGATTGGCTGGCTGATTACAACCCCAATACCCAGATCCAGTACGGTCTCTACTCGACCCTGCGGCTGCAACTGGCCGAACCTCTGCACCTGATCGTTGGTGCTCGTGCGCAACGGTACAAGTTCTATCAGACGTATCAGGAAAGGGGCGTTGCACCGGCTTATCTTTCTACCCGAGAGCCCACCAAGGTGGTTCCATATGGTGGCGTGGTATATGACCTGAATGATGAGTGGTCGGCGTATGCCAGCTATTCGGAAATCTTCAAGCCACAGCAGAACAAACTTGAAGGCCCAACGCCTGCACCGGGTACCGAATCCAGCAATTCGATCGAACCCATGACCGGCAAGACCTACGAAACCGGTATCAAGGGGGAGCTGTGGGGCGGTGCCGTCAACACCTCCTTCGCTCTGTATTACACCAAGCGTGAGCACGAGGCTGTTCTAGACCCTGCTTATCCGGTAACGACCGTTCCGTTTGGTGGCAGCTGCTGTTATGTGACGCAGGGCGAAGTGGTCAGCAAGGGTGTGGACATGGAGGTCAGCGGTGAGCTGCTTCCCGACTGGAGCCTGATGGCGGGTTACACCTATAACCACAACCAGAATCGTAACGACGACACGGTGTTCAGCAGCCTGACCCCCAAACACCTGTTCAAGCTATGGTCCACATATCGTCTGCCAGGCGAATTCAATGACTTGAAAATCGGCGGCGGGGTGAACCTGCAGAGTGCCAACTATGTCAGTGGAACCGCAGCGGTGCTGGACAACACAGGTGCGGTCATTCGCAACGAAAGCTATGAATATCGCCAGGCAGGCTACGCCGTGTGGAACGCCATGGCCGAGTATCGTCTCGATGATCATTGGAGCCTCACCTACAACCTCAACAACGTGTTCGACAAGACCTATTATTCGACAGTAGGCTCTTCGGTTGCCGCCAACTGGTACGGTGAGCCGCGTAACCACATGCTGACGTTGCGGGGTACGTTCTGGTAATCGCCAACGCCACAAAAAAGCCCGCAACGCTGCGGGCTTTTTCATGGGCGCCACCTGCCTCGACTACAGCGAGGCCAACCAGCGGTCCACCGCCGTATAGATCGCCTCGACATCCGCCACAATCCCGCCCATGCGCAGAAAATCGTGGGTCAGCCCCTGCTGCACCTTCAACGTCACCGAAGTACCGCTGGCCTCCAGCAGGCGGGCGTATTCCAGCCCTTCGTCAAACAGCGGGTCGTATTCGGCCAGGCTCACATACGCCGGGGCCAGTTCGCCCAGCCCGCTGGCCAGCAACGGCGAGACGCGCCAGTCCAGGTGCTGCGCCGGGTCGGCACTGTAATGGTGGTAGAACCATTCCAGCGTGGCGGTCTCGAGCAGGTAGTCATGGGCATAGCGGCGATGCGAGTCGCGCTGGCGCGAGGTATCGGTGACCGGATAGAACAGTAGCTGCGCCCTGGGCTTGAGCTGCAACGCCTGTGGCTGCTTGACCGCCGTGATCGCCAGCACGGTGGCCAGGGTGGCGCCGACGCTGTCGCCCGCGAGTGTCACCCGCTGGTTGTCCAGGTGCAGCGCCGTGGCCTGTTCAGCCAGCCAGTTGGCGGCATCCAGCGCATCATGCACGGCGGTCGGGAACGGGTATTGCGGGGCCAGCCGGTAAGCCGGCGCCAGCACCGCCTGGCGCCCGCTTGCTGCCAGGCGGCGGCAGATGGAGTCATGGGAGTCCAGGCTGCCGACCACATAACCGCCACCATGAAAGAACAGCAGCGTTGGCAGCAACGCCGTGTCGCTGGCATCGGCGCGGTAAAGACGCGCCGCGATGGACTGGCCGTCGCGGGTTGGAATGCTCAGGGTAGTAACGTTGATGGCGCCTGGCGGGCAGGGGTCGAGCACTTGCGAGGTGGTTTCGAACTGCGTGCGCGCCAGTGCCAGATCAAGTTCGTGCAGCGCGCTGCTCTTGCCACTCAGGCGGCCCATCTGGGCCAGTTCCAGGAAGCCTTCGAGGTCGGGATCCAGAGGCATGTAGAGGTTCCTTGCAAAGCTATCGGTAAGCGCCGCCCCGGCTGACGGGGCGGCGGTGGTATCAACAGGTGACGCTGTGGCTTTCCTGCAACTGCTCCAGCACGCGGCGCAGCAGCTCGGGATGCTTGAGCATGTCGTAATGGCCGGCGGCGACCGGTTCGTTGAGTTGCGCCTGCACCAGGCGCAGCTGGGTCTGGCCTGCGCCGGCCCTGGCCCACCAGCACTGCGCTGGCACCTGCGTTGCGGGGAGCCCCTCGATGGCCTCGGACAATGCCTTGAGTTTCATGGCTACACGGAAGGTATGGGCCAGTTCTTCAGCGCCGATGGAGGCGAACGCCGAGGCGCTGATGACCTGGGCCTGCACCTGGGCAATCACCGTTTCGAGGTGGTTGGCAGGGCTGCTGGCGCGCACCTGCAACACCGGCAGCGCGTCACTTGGCACGCCCATGATGACACCCAGGAAGCTGCCAAGGTCTTCGCTCCAGTCCTCATCGGCTGCAGGCTGCGCAGGCGCAGATGATGGCAGAAAGCTGTCCACCAGGCCGAGGAAACCCACCCGCTGGCCCTGTTTCTCAAGCTCTTGCGCGACCAGCACCGCCAGGGTGCCGCCCAGTGACCAACCCAGCAGGTGGTAAGGACCGCTGGCCTGTTTCTGGCGGATGTACTGGGCATAGTCGATGGCCATGGCCTCGAGGGATTCGTCTTCCCAGCTACGCTCCAGCAGCATTCGACATTGCAGGCCATACACGCTGCGCTGGCCTTCCAGGCGGCGAGCCAGCGGCTCGTAGTCGAATACCGTGCCGAAGCCTGCGTGCAGGCAGAACAGCGGCCGCGCCTGTTCGACCGGGCTGTTGAGCAACAGCAACGGGTCGAGGGAAGACACCTGGGCCTCGTAGCCCGATAGCTCGGCGATGGTCGGCTTGCCGATCAGGTCGCGCAGTTTCAGTTCGATGCCCAGCTCCGGCTGGCTACGTACCCTGGACAGCACCTTGAGCACACGCAGCGAGTCGCCCCCCAGTTCGAAGAAGTTGTCGGTAACGCCAACCTGTTCGACCTCCAGCACCTGTTGCCAGATGGCCGCCAAGCCCTGCTCCAGCGCATTGCGCGGGGCGATGAAGGCACGCGCCTTGAAGTCCGGGTCGGGCAGGGCATTGCGGTCGAGCTTGCCGTTGGGGTTGAGCGGGAAGGCGGCCAGCGCGAGGATCTGCGCCGGTACCATGTAGTCGGGCAGCTCGACCTGCAGTGCACCGCGCAGGCGTTCGCCCAGGTCACCGGCGTCGTCCGCTACCACGTAGCCGATCAGTTGCTTGCCGGCGCCGGTTTCACGTGCAACCACCACCGCGTCGGACACCCCGGGTTGCTGGCGCAGGCGCGATTCGATTTCGCCCAGCTCAATGCGGAAACCGCGCACCTTGACCTGATTGTCCAGTCGGCCGAGGTAGTCGAACACGCCGTCGGCGCGCTGGCGCACCAGGTCACCGGTGCGGTACAGGCGGCTGCCATCGCCCGCGAACGGGTCGGCAACGAAGCGTTCGGCGCTGAGCCCGGGACGCTGGTGATAGCCGCGCGCCACGCCTTCGCCACCGAGGTACAGCTCGCCGGCCACGCCGTCGGGCACCGGGTTGAGCTGGTCGTCGAGTACGTACAGGGTACGTCGACCCACGCGGGTGCCGATGGGCGCATACACCGCACCGCACTGCTGGCTGGCGTCGACTTTCCACAGCAACGGCGTGACCACGGTTTCGGTGGGGCCGTAGCCGTTGGTGAGATAGGCCGGCTTGAGTGCACGCTTGACCAGCTCGAAGTTGGCCTCGGCCACCGCGTCACCACCAAAGCAGTACACCCGCACCGCCGGTGGCGGCGCTTCGACGCTGGCGGCGTATTCGGCCAGTTGCTGCAGGTAGGCGGGCGGGAAGCAGGCGATATCGATGTTGTGCGCGTGCAGGGCCTGCCAGGTTTCCTCGGCAGTCCACAGGCGGTTGTCGCGCAGCACCAGCTGGCCGCCGCCGAGCAGGGTCGACTGCCAGCGTTCCTGGGCACCGTCGAAGGCGAACGACATGAACAGCAGCTCGCGGGTGCTGGCGTCCATCGCGTAGCGCTCGGCAATCGCCAGGCAGTGCATGCGGATCTGCCCGTGGCTGACGGCCACTCCTTTGGGCTTGCCGGTGGAGCCGGAGGTGTAGATCAGGTAGGCGAGGTTGTCCGCGTCGGCGCGAGGCGCCGGGCAACTGGCGGGGTAGGTGTCCAGGGCCAGATGGTCAAGTGTGATCAGGGTGCCGGCACCGGCATCGGCAAACCGGTGCTGGAGTGAGCGTTGCGTCAGCAGCACCGGCATGCGCGAGTCTTCGACGATCCACTTGACGCGCTCCTGCGGGTAGTCGATGTCGAGCGGAACGTAGGCTGCGCCGGTCTTCATCACGGCATAGAACGCCACGATCACGTCGACCGAACGCTCCAGGGCAATGCCGACGCACACTTCAGGGCCGATGCCCTGTGCGATCAGGTGGTGGGCCAGCCGGTTGGCGCGGGTTTCCAGTTCGCCGTAGCTCAACTGCACATCGGCGCAGGTGACCGCGATACGCTGCGGCTGCCGTTCGGCATGGCTGCGGATGCACTCGGCCAGCAGCGCCGGGTCGTGGCTCGGCGGCGCCAGTTGATTGTGTTGTGCAAGTGCCTGCTGTTCGTCGGCACTGAGCATCGACAGGCTGCCCAGGGTTGCTTGAGGGTTGTCGAGCAGGGCATCGAGCAAGGTTTCGAAGCTGGTGCGGATCTGCGCCGTGGCAGCCTCGGTGAAGCGGTTGCGCAGGTAGAGGAACTCGATCTTGAGGGTGCGGCCCAGGTTGATCGCCAGGTCCATGGCGAAGTTGGTGACGTCACGACTGTTCACCTCGCCAAAGCTCAACTGATTCTGCTCGGCTTCCTGCAGACGGTCGTCCACCGGGTAGTTTTCGAACACGATGATGCTGTCGAACAGTGCCTGGCCGTTCTGCCCCGACCAGCGCTGCACGTCGGCCAGCGAGGCATGCTCCTGGTCACGAACCTCCAGGTTGTAGGTTTGCAGTGCTTGCAGCCACTGCGCCAGCGGCATGTGCGGCTGCGGGGTCTGAATGATCGGCAGGGTATTGATGAACAGCCCGAGCATTTCTTCGGCACCGGGCAGGCTGGCCGGGCGACCGGCCACGGTGGCGCCGAAGCACACGGTGGGCTGGCCGGTGTAGCGTTGCAACAGCAGCAGCCATACGGCCTGGATCAGTGTGTTGGGCGTGATACGCAGGCGCTGGGTCTGTTCGCGCAGGCGCTGGGTGCGTGCTTCGTCCCAGTGCAGATACAGCGCTGCATGCCCTTGCAGGTCGCCGGCCGGACGCGGTGCAATGCTGCCGGCCAGCAGGGTCGGGCCTTCAAGGTCGTGCAGCTTGTGTTTCCAGAACTGCTCCAGGCTGGCCTGGGACTGATTCTGCAGCCATTGGATATGGTCGCGATATTGCCCGCGCTTTGCCGGTGGCGTGCGCCCGTGGTACAGCTCCAGCACTTCGCCGAGCAGGCGCGAGCTGGACCAACCGTCCATCAGGATGTGGTGGCTGGTCCAGATCAGGTGGTGCTTGTGCTCGCCCAGGTCGATCAGCGTCAGGCGCGTCAACGGCGCCTGCAGCAGATCGAAGCCTTCGGCGCAGTCCGCTTCAAGGATACGTTGCAGGGCCTTTTCATCGAACGTCGTGGCTTGCCTGGCCAAGCGACGCACCGGCAGGGTGGCGTGTTTGTACACCACTTGCAGCGGCTCATTCAGCTCGTTGGCCGACCAGAACCCGGTGCGCAGGATTTCATGGCGGGCAATCGCGGTGTTCCAGGCCGCGATGAACCGTTCGGGGTCCAACCCGATAACCGGTACGCTCATCTGGTTGATGTAGAGGCTGGCCTCGTTGGACTCCAGCGTGTGAAACAGCATGCCTTGCTGCATGGGCGAGAGTGGGTAGAGGTCCTGCACGTCGCTGCACGGTACTGGCAAACGGTCCAGTTGCGGCTGGCTAAGACGCGCCAGCGCGAAGTCCGATGGCGTCAGCCCCCTGTGCTGCGGGTCGCGACAATGCGCAATGACGGCCGCCAGTTCCAGGCAGAAGGCATCGGCCAGTTGCTGAACCGTCGCCTCCTCGAACATTTCGCTGCTGAAGCTCCAGTTCATGCTCAACTCGCCGCCATACACCTGGCCGTTGAGCGACAGCCAGTTGCCCAGCGTTGCGTGGGCACTCTGGTTGGCGCCGGTGCTTTCAGCGGCCGGTGCGAACAGCGCGCCCTCATTGCTGTCGAAGCTGGCGTCGAACTGGCCCAGGTAGTTGAAGGTGATGCGTGGGACGGGCAGTTCGCCCAGGGCCTGACGCGCGCTCCCATCGCCAAGAAAGCGCAGTGCGCCGTAGCCGATGCCCTTGTTGGGAATGGCGCGCAGCTGTTCCTTGATTGCCTTGATCGACTCGCCCATACCGCTGGCGGGGGTGAGCTTGACCGGGAACACGCTGGTGAACCAACCCACGGTACGGGTCAGGTCGATCGTGTCGAACAGGTCTTCGCGGCCATGGCCTTCCAGCTCGATCAGGCTGCTTGGCGAGCCGCTCCAACGGCCGATCACGCGTGCCAGTGCGGTCAGCAGCAAATCGTTGATCTGTGTGCGATAGGCCGCCGGTGCCTCCTGCAGCAGTTGGCGGGTGAGCTGCGTGTCGAGGCGGCTTTGCACGCTGCGTGCGTGGCGGTTCAGCAAGCTGCCGTGTGGGCGCTCGCAGGGCAGTGTGGTGGGTACATCCTGCAGTTGCGCCTGCCAGTAGTGCAGTTCCTTTTGCAGGGCCTCGCTGTGTGCATAGCCTTGCAACTGCTCGGCCCAGGCCTTGACCGAGCTGGTTTTGCCCGGCAGTTTCGTCGGCTGGTTTACCAGCCGTTGCTGGTAGGCCAGTTGCAGGTCTTCGAAGAGGATGCGCCACGACACGCCATCCACCGCCAGGTGGTGAATGACCAACAGCAGGCGCTGCTGGCCATCGGGCAGGGTCGCCAGCAGGGCGCGCAGCAGCGGGCCTTGCTGGATGTTCAGGCTGGCCTGGGCGCGATTGGCCCATTCGTTGAGCGCAGGCTCGTCAGCGACCTCGGCCTGCCACAGCGATTTGCAGGTCGGGTCCACTGGCAGGTAGCGAGCACCTGGATGTTCGCCGTCGAGGAAGAACACCAGGCGCAAGGCATCGTGGTGTTCCAGCAGCGCGTGCAAGGCATGGTCCAGTACGGTTGCATCCAGCGGCCTGGATGGTTCGAGCATCACCGATTGATTGAAGTGATGCGGTTCGGGGGTATCGCTGAGCAAGAACAGTTGCTGGATCGGCAGCAGGGGCGTGGTGCCGAGCACGGGGCCCTGATCGATCTGCTGCGTGGTGTCGGCGACCTGCGCGACACTGGCCAGGCTCTTGATGGTCTGGTGCTGGAACAGGTCTTTGGCGCTGAAGCGGATCCCGCTCTGGCGGGCACGGCTGACCACCTGGATCGAGATGATCGAGTCGCCACCGAGCTCGAAGAAGTTGTCGTCCAGACCAATGCGCGGCAGCTTGAGCACGTCTTGCCACAAGGTGGCGATGCGTTTTTCCATTTCGGTCTGCGGTGCCACGTATTCACGCTGCAGCAAGCTCGCATCCGGCGCCGGCAGGGCGCGGCGGTCGAGCTTGCCGTTGGCCGTCAGTGGCCATTGCTCCAGGAACAGCAGGTGCGTGGGCACCATGTAGTCCGGCAGTTCGGCCTTGAGCCCGGCCTTGAGTTGATCACGCAACTGGGTGTGCTCGGCATTGGCGTCCTGCGGCACGACGTAGCCCACCAACTGCTGGCCGCTCGGCCCGTCCACCGCCAGCACCAACGCCTCGCGCACCGCAGCCTGTTGCGCCAGACGTGCCTCGATCTCACCCAGTTCGATGCGGAAGCCCCGGATCTTGACCTGATGGTCGATGCGGCCGACGTATTCGACGATGCCATCCTGGCGATAACGCGCCAGGTCGCCCGTGCGGTACAGGCGCTCGCCGCGGGCCGAGAACGGATCGGGCACGAAACGTGTGGCGGTGAGATCGGCACGCTTGAGATAACCACGCGCCAGACCGGCCTGGCCCACATACAGCTCGCCGATGGCGCCTTTTGGCACCGGGTTCAGGTCGGCATCGAGCAGGTACCACGACAGGTCCGGGATCGGCTCGCCAATCGGACTTGCCGCATCGCCGGCCAAGTCTTCAAGGCTGACTGGACGGTAAGTGACGTGCACCGTGGTCTCGGTGATGCCGTACATGTTGATCAGTTGCGGCTGCTGATCGCCGAAGCGCTCGAACCAAGGGCGCAGGCTGTGCACGTCGAGAGCTTCACCACCGAATACCACGTAGCGCAGGGCGGGTTTGGCTGCTGCATTGGCGGGGGCACAGGCCACCTGCATCAGCTGTTTGAACGCCGATGGCGTCTGGTTGAGCACGGTGACCCCCTGCTCGCACAGCAACTGGAAGAACTCTTCCGGTGCCCGGCTGGTGGCCTGCGGCACGATGACCAGCCTGCCGCCATACAGCAGCGCGCCAAAGATTTCCCACACCGAGAAGTCGAAGGCATAGGAGTGGAACAGGCTCCACACGTCACTCGGCCCGAAGTTGAACCAGTGTTCGGTGGCGGCAAACAGGCGTAGCACGTTGTGGTGCGCGAGCAACGCGCCCTTGGGTTTGCCGGTGGAGCCGGAGGTATAGATCACATAGGCCAGGTTGGCCGGGTCAAGCGTCAGGCCTGGGTTGCTGGCGGCATAACCAGTGAAGTCATCGTCCAGCAGCAACGTGCGCACCCCGGCCGGCGTTGGCAAACCCAGGTGCGACTGGGCCAGCACCACGCTCAGGCCGCTGTCCTCCATCATGTAGGCCAGGCGGTCCTCGGGGTACGCCGGGTCCAGTGGCACATAAGCGCCGCCGGCCTTGAGGATCGCCAGCAGGCCGACCACCATCTCCAGGCTGCGCTCGCAGGCCAGGCCCACCAGCACCTCTGGCCCGATGCCCTGGGCAATCAACGCATGGGCCATCTGGTTGGCGCGTTCGTTGAGTTCGCGGTAGCTGAGCTGGGTGTCACCCAGGGTCAGCGCGATGGAGCCCGGCGCACGCGCAGCCTGGGCTTCGATCAGTTCATGGAGGCAGCGCTGGCTGGCGAACTGCGCAGGCGCCGGGTTCCATTGCTGGAGATTGGCCTGTTGCTCGCGGGCGTCGAGCAACGGCAGTTCGCCGACGCGCTGTTGCGGGTCAGCGACAATCGCCTGCAGCAGGTTCTGCCAGTGCCGGGCCAGACGCTCGATGGTGGCCGCCTCGAACAGATCGGTGGCATAGGTGAATACCGCTGAGAAGCCTTCGGCGCTTTCAGTTGTATGCAGCATCAGATCGAATTGCGATGTCTGCTTGTCCCAGGCGAGGAACTCTACGTCCAAATTTGGCAGCGCGTTTTGCCTTTGTACGCCACGTGTCTCGCCCTGGTGGCTGAACATGACTTGAAACAACGGATTGTGACTCAGGCTTCGTTCAGGCTGCAGCGCTTCAACCAGCTGTTCGAACGGAAGGTCCTGATGAGCTTGGGCCTGCAAAGTAATGTTTCTAACCTGATCAAGCAGGGTGGCGACGGTGTGCTGACTTTCTATCTCGGTTTTGAGCACCAAGGTATTGACGAAGAAGCCGATCAAGCGCTCGGTTTCCATACGATTTCTGTTGGCAACGGGCACGCCTACACGAATGTCGCGTTGGCCGTTGTATCGATGCAGCAGCATTTGGAACGAGGCCATCAACAGCATGAAGGGCGTGATGCCGCGCTGTTGTGCAAGTTTTTTGAGGCTCAGCGCTAGTGGTTGATCGAGCGTAAGCGCGAGATGGTCCCCACGGAAACTCTGCTCTGGCGGTCTGGCATGGTCTGTCGGCAATGTTATGACGGAATGCTCGCCGCTCAACTGCTTGAGCCAGTAGTGCAGTTGCCGATCCCGCTCTCCGGCCTCCATCCACTCGCGTTGCCACAGCGCATAGTCTGCATACTGAATGGGCAGTACGGGTAGCACAACATCCTGGCCTGCGCTGTATGCGCTGTACAGGCTGATCAGTTCGTCGACCATCACCTGCATCGACCACGCATCGGAAACGATATGATGCTGGGTCATGATCAACACATGGTCATCGGCTGCCAATTGCAGCAGCTTCACCCGTAACAATGGCCCCTGATCCAATGCAAACAGACGGTTGATTTCGACTTCGACAAAGGTGTCTATCTGGTCTTTCTGATTGGTCAGGTCTTCCTGTTCTATCAGCATGGCTGGTTGATGGGTGACTATCTGGTGCAGTTGGTCATCTTCTTGAGTGAAGTGCGTTCGCAGACTTTCATGACGCGCTAGCAACGTGTCGAAGCTACGTTGCAGTGCCTTCAGGTCCAGATGGCCGCGCAGGCGCAGGGCCGCCGGCAGGTGATAGGCACTGCTCTGCGGGTCCAGCTGCCAGAGGAACCACTGGCGCTCCTGGGCGTAGGACAGCGGCAGCGGCACGCCGCGTTCGACCGCAACCAGCGCAGGCTCGTCAATGCGCTTCAATGCATCCAGCGTGGCGACGAAATCCGCCAGGCGACTGTGTTCGAACAGCGTGCGCAAGGCCACGTCGAAGCCCAGCACCTGACGCACCCGCGAGATCACCTGGGTGGCCAGCAGCGAATGCCCGCCCAGCTCGAAGAAATCGTCGGTACGGCCGATACGCTCGCAGCCGAGCATCTGTTGCCAGAGGGCGGCGATCTGTTGTTCAAGTTCGCCCTGCGGCGCCACGTACTCGGCCTGCAGCAGGCTCGCATCCGGGGCCGGCAGGGCGCGGCGGTCGAGCTTGCCGTTGGCCGTCAGTGGCCATTGCTCCAGGAACAACAGGTGCGTGGGCACCATGTAGTCCGGCAGTTCGGCCTTGAGTCGGGTTTTCAGTTCTTCCCGCAGGGCCGTGGGGTCGGCGTCGTTATCGTGGGGCAGTACATAACCCACCAGTTGCTGGCCGCTCGGCCCGTCCACCGCCAGCACCAGCGCCTCGCGCACCACAGCCTGTTGCGCCAGACGTGCCTCGATCTCACCCAGTTCGATGCGGAAGCCGCGGATCTTGACCTGATGGTCGATGCGGCCGACGTACTCGACGATGCCATCCTGGCGATAACGCGCCAGGTCGCCCGTGCGGTACAGGCGCTCGCCGCGGGCCGAGAACGGGTCGGGCACGAAGCGCGTGGCGGTGAGATCGGCACGCTTGAGATAACCACGCGCCAGGCCGGCCTGGCCCACATACAGCTCGCCGATGGCGCCTTTTGGCACCGGGTTCAGGTCGGCATCGAGCAGGTACCACGACAGGTCCGGGATCGGCTCGCCGATGGGGCTTGCCGCATCGCCGGCCAGATCGGCCAGCGACACAGGACGGTAAGTGACGTGCACCGTGGTCTCGGTGATGCCGTACATGTTGATCAGTTGCGGCTGCTGATCGCCAAAGCGCTCGAACCAAGGGCGCAGGCTGTGCACGTCGAGGGCTTCGCCACCGAATACCACGTAGCGCAGGGCGGGCTTCATCTCGGCTTGCGCCGGAGCACAGGCCACCTGCATCAGCTGTTTGAACGCCGATGGCGTCTGGTTGAGTACGGTGACCCCCTGCTGGCACAGCAGCTGGAAGAACTCTTCCGGTGCCCGGCTGGTGGCCTGCGGCACGATGACCAGCCTGCCGCCATACAGCAGCGCACCAAAGATCTCCCACACCGAGAAGTCGAAGGCATAGGAGTGGAACAGGCTCCACACGTCACTCGACCCGAAGGCGAACCAGTGTTCGGTGGCGGCAAACAGGCGTAGCACGTTGTGGTGCGCCAGCAACGCGCCCTTGGGTTTGCCGGTGGAGCCGGAGGTGTAGATCACATAGGCCAGGTTGGCAGGGTCCAGCGAGAGTGCCGGGTTGTGCGTGGCGAAGGCGCCGAAGTCATCGTCCAGCAGCAACGTGCGCACGCCTTGCGGAACTGGCAGTTGCAGGTGCGACTGGGCCAGCACCACGCTCAGGCCGCTGTCTTCCATCATGTAGGCCAGGCGGTCCTCGGGGTACGCCGGGTCCAGTGGCACATAGGCGCCGCCGGCCTTGAGGATCGCCAGCAGGCCGACGACCATCTCCAGGCTGCGCTCGCAGGCCAGGCCCACCAGCACCTCTGGCCCGATGCCCTGGGCAATCAACGCATGGGCCATCTGGTTGGCGCGTTCGTTGAGTTCGCGGTAGCTGAGCTGGGCGTCACCCAGGGTCAGCGCGATGGAGCCCGGCGCACGCGCAGCCTGGGCTTCGATCAGTTCATGGAGGCAGCGCTGGCTGGCGAACTGCGCAGGCGCCGGGTTCCATTGCTGGAGGTTGGCCTGTTGCTCGCGGGCATCGAGCAACGGCAGTTCGCCGACGCGCTGTTGCGGGTCAGCGACAATCGCCTGCAGCAGGTTCTGCCAGTGCCGGGCCAGACGCTCGATGGTCGCGGCGTCGAACAGATCGGTGGCATACGTGAAGCTTGCCGAGAAGCCAGTCGGCGATTCGGCGGTGTTGAGCGTCAGGTCGAACTGCGCGCTGTGGGTGTCCCACTGCAGGTTTTCGACCTGCAGCGCATCCGAGTGGTCTGATGCCTGCCGCGTTTCATTGACCAGCCCGCGATGGTTGTACATGGCCTGGAACAGCGGTGTGACGCTCATGCTGCGGGTGGGTTGCAGCGCTTCGACCAGGTAGCCGAAAGGCAACTCCTGATACTGCTGTGCTTCGAGCGACGTCTGCTTCACCTGCTGCAACAGTGCCTCAAAGCTCGATGCGGTGCTGAAGTCGGCCTTGTAGACCTGGGTGTTGACGAAGAAGCCGATCAGACCCTCGGTCTCGACCCGGTTGCGGTTGGCCACTGGCACGCCGACGCGGATGTCCGCCTGACGACTGTAGCGGTGCAGAAGGGTCTGGAATGAGGCAAGCAACAGCATGAAAGGGGTCACGTTGTGCGATTGGGCCAGGTGTTTGAGACGCTGGGCGACGGTGTGATCGAGGTCGACATCCAGGCGCGCTCCGCGGTGGCTTTGCTCGGAGGGGCGCGGGCGGTCCAGTGGCAACTCCAGCACCGACTGCTCGCCACCGAGCTTTTCAGTCCAGTACTGCAACTGCCGCTCACGTTCGCCGGCTTCCATCCAGCGTCGCTGCCAGATGGCGTAGTCGGCGTACTGGATCGGCAGCTCGGGCAACGTCACCTCGCGCCCCTGGCTGTAGCCGGCATACAACTGCACCAGGTCGCTGACCATGATCTCCAGCGAGGCGGCGTCCGACACGATGTGGTGCTGAACCAGCACCAGCACATGCTCGTCCGGCGCCGAGGATGCTAACGCGATGCGCAACAGAGGGCCGTGCTCCAGGTCGAACGGGGCCTGTGTCTGCGCCTGGACAAAGGCCAGAACCGCCGCCTCTGTCTGGGGGGCCAGCACATGACGCGCAATTTCCAGCGTCAGGTGCGGGGCAATGCGCTGCACCGGGCCGTCGTGGGTCTGGGCGAAGGTGGTGCGCAGGGCCTGGTGGCGTGCCACCAGGGCGTTGAAACTGCGCTCCAGCGCGTTCGCGTTCAACGGGCCCTTCATGCGCAGCGCAATGCAGATGTGGTAGGCCGCACTCTGCGGCTCCAGCTGCCAGAGGAACCACTGACGCTCCTGTGCGAAGGACAGCGGAACCGTCTCGACCTCCGACTGCACCTGCGGGATCGGCAGGTTGGCCGGCGACACGCCTTCGCCGAGCATTTTTTCTAGAAACACTTTGCGCTTGTCCAGCGGGAGGGTGATGAATCGCTTGGCGATCCGTGCAGCCATGTCCTTGTCCATCACACTTCCTCCAATTCGTCGAACAGTGCTTCGAGTTTGCTGAGTTTCGTGGTGTCGACCTGGGCACCGAGTTGCGCCACCTGTGCAGTGAAATCACCCAGGACAGGGAATTGGAACAGCTCGTGCGGGCTCACCTGTATCCCCACATCCAGTTGCATGCGTGACATCACGCGAATCACCATCAAGGAATGTCCACCCAGTTCGAAGAAGTTGTCGTGCAGGCCGATGCGCTCGCAGCCGAGCACGTGCTGCCAGATGGCAGCAATGCGCTGCTCCAGCTCGCTTTGCGGGGCTACATATTCGCGTTGCAGCTGGCTGGCATCGGGCTTGGGCAGCGCCTTGCGCTCCAGCTTGCCGTTCGGGCTCAGCGGCATCTGCTTCAGCCATACCCATTGCGCCGGGATCATGTAGTCCGGCAGATGTGCATTCAGTGCGTGCCTGAGGTGCTCGCGCAGGTCGTCCTGCCCGGTACCAGCACTTGGCACCACATACCCCACCAGTTGCTGGCCGGTGGCACCCTCGATCGCCAGCACCACCGCTTCGCGCACGGCGTCGAGTGCCATCAGGCGTGCCTCGATTTCACCCAGCTCGATGCGCAGGCCGCGGATCTTCACCTGATGATCGATACGCCCGCGGTATTCGATCACGCCGTCGGCGCGGTAGCAGGCAAGGTCGCCGGTGCGGTACAGGCGCTTGCCTTCGCCGAACGGGCTGGTGACAAAGCGCTCGGCAGTCAGTGCGGCGCGGCGGTGGTAACCCCGCGCCAGGCCTTCGCCGGCCAGGTAGAGCTCACCGGTGACGCCCGCCGGCAACAGCCCCAGGTCGTCGCCGAGGATGTAGGTCTGCAGGTTGGCAATCGGCTGGCCGATCGGTACGCCATCCTTGCCTTCCTCGCGGCAGGTCCAGTGAGTCACGTCGATGGCGGCTTCGGTAGGGCCATACAGGTTGTACAGGCCGGCGTTCGGCAACTTGGCGAACACCTGCTGCTGCGCGTCCACCGGCAGGGCCTCGCCGCTGCAGACGATGCGGGTGAGGCTGGTGCAGCTCGGCACACCGGCATCCAGCAGGAAGGCCTGCAGCATCGACGGTACGAAGTGCAGGGTGCTGACCTGGTGCTGGTTGATCAGCGCTACCAGCCTGGCCGGGTCGCGGTGGTCGCCAGGAGCAGCGACCACAAGGCGCGCACCGGTCATCAGCGGCCAGAAGAACTCCCACACCGACACGTCGAAGCTGAACGGGGTCTTCTGCAGTACCGTGTCGCTGGCGTCCAGGGCGTAGGCCTGCTGCATCCAGCACAGGCGGTTGGTGAGTGCGCTGTGGCGGTTGCCGGCGCCCTTGGGATTGCCGGTGGAGCCAGAGGTGTAGATGACGTAGGCCAGGTTCTCCGGGTGCAGGGCAATGTCCGGGTTGCTCTGGGCGTGCTCGCTCAGGTCCAGTGTGTCCAGGGCCAGCAGCGGTAGGCCTTCGGGCACCGGCAGCTGTGCCAGCAGGCGCTGCTGGGTCAGCAGCAGGGCGATGCCGCTGTCGTCGAACAGGTAGCCCAGGCGCTCGCGCGGGTATTCCGGGTCCAGCGGCACGTAGGCGCCACCGGCCTTGAGGGTCGCCAGCAGGGCGACGACCATCTCGATGCTGCGTTCCATGGCGATGCCGACCAGCACGTCGGGGCCGACACCGCGTGCAATCAGCGCATGGGCGAGCTGGTTGGCACGGCTGTTGAGTTCGGCATAGCTCAGGTGCTGTTCGCCGAACACCAGGGCCGGCGCGTTCGGTGTCTGTTGGACCTGCGCCTCGATCAATTGATGAACCGGTTGCTCGAGTGGGTAGTGGGTCGATGTCAGGTTCCAGTCGAGCAGTACGGTGTGCTGTTCCTGCGGTGCAAGCATCACCAGGTCGCCGATGGCCTGGTCTGGCGAGTCGAGCATCGCCCTCAGCAGCCTGAGCAGCGAGTGAGCGAGCTTCTCGACCGTGGCGGTATCGAAATGCGCCTGGTCGTAACTTGCCTGCAAGGTCAGCATCGCGCCGAAGCCGACCATCAAGGTCAAGGGATAGTTGGTCTGCTCATGGGTACGGATGCTGCCAAAGTGCAGTGTTGTGCTTGGCGTCTGTTCCAGGGCTTGCGAAATCGGATAGTTCTCGAACACCAGAAGGGTGTCGAACAGGCTTTCGGCGTTCTTGCCGGCCAAGCGTTGAATCTCGAACAACGGGGTGTGTTCATGTTCTCGCAAGCCCAGGTTCTGCGCCTGCACCTGCTGCAGCCATTGGCCGACGCTGAGCTCGGGCAGCGGCGTGGCGACCACTGGCAAGGTGTTGATGAACAGCCCCAGTTGCTGTTCCACCCCGCTGAGCTCCGCCGGGCGACCGGAGACGGTGGCACCGAAGCAGACCGTCGCCTGCGCGCAGTAACGCTGCAGCACGATCAGCCAGGCTGCCTGAACCAGTGTGTTGGGGGTCACCTTCTGCTGGCGGGCAAAGGTCTCGAGCCGGGCAGTGTCGGCCTGTTCGAGCGCGGCTTCGAGGTGTGCGTGGCCGGACCCCGGTGAGCGTTGCGCAGTGATGGCCGCTGCAAGCCGAGTGGGCGCATCGAGGGTCTGTACCTGGGCTTTCCAGAACGTCTCGCTCAGTGTCGGGTCCTGCTGTTGCAGCCAGGCGATGTAATCGCTGTAGCGACCGCTGGACTGGGGCACGCGCTGGCCATGGTAGCGCTGCATCACCTCACCCATCATCTGCGAGTTGCTCCAGCCATCCATCAGGATGTGATGGTGGGTGTAGATGAGGTGATGGCTGTCCTCGCCGGTGCGGACCATGAACAGGCGCAGCAATGGCGGTTGCTGCAGGTCGAACGGCTGCATCAGCTCTTCGCCAGCCAGGGTGTCCAGCGCTGCGCTGCAACCCTGGCGCTCGCGCCAGTCCAGTACGCTGAACGGCAGTTCGACTCGCTTGTGCACCACTTGCAGCGGCTCGTCGAGCTGGCCCTGCCAGAGGAAACCGCTGCGCAGGATGTCATGGGCATCCAGGGTGGCCTGCCAGGCGGCCCGGAAGCGTTCTGCATCCAGGCCGCGTACGTCCAGGCGCATCTGATTGATGTAGTCGCCTGCTTGTTGCTGGTAAAGGGTGTGAAACAGCATGCCCTGTTGCATCGGGGCCAGCGGGTACAGCGTTTCAACCTGCTGGGCCGAAAGGGGCAGTGCATCGAGCTGCGCCTGGCTCAAACGGGCCAGAGGCACGTCCGACGGCGTCAGGCCGTGGTGGTCGGCCTGCAGGCAGTGCTCGATCAGGCGGCTCAGCGAATGCAGGTAATCTTCGGCCAGCCCTTCAATGGTCGATGCATCGTACATTGCGCTGTTGTAGCCCCAGGTCAGGCTCAGTTCACCGGCAAACACCTGGCAGTTGAGGGTCAGCCAGTTGCTCTGCGGGGCGTCCAGGCTCTGCCCGATACCTGCGCTTTCTGCAGCGGGGGCAAACAGCGCACCCTCGTCACTGTCGAAGGTGCCATCAAGCTGGCCCAGGTAATTGAACGTCAGGCGCGGCACAGGCAGCTGCTGCATGGTCTGTTGCATCTGTGCATCGCCCAGGTAGCGCAAGGCGCCGAAGCCGATGCCCTTGTTGGGGATGGCGCGCAGTTGCTCCTTGATCTGCTTGATCGTGCCACCCAGCGTACTGGCCGGGGTCAGGCGTACCGGGAACAGGCTGGTGAACCAGCCGACGGTACGGGTCAGGTCCATGTCTTCGAACAGCTCCTCGCGGCCATGCCCTTCGAGTTGCAGCAGCAGGTCGTCGTGACCGCTCCAGCGCGTGATGACCTGCGCCAGCGCGCTGAGCAGCAGGTCGTTGACCTGGGTGCGATACGCCGCCGGTGCCTGTTGCAGCAACTGGCGGGTGCGTTGCTTGTCCAGCACGACCTGCACACTGTTGCTGTTGCGGTTGATCAGGCGATCGGCTGCACGGTCGCAGGGCAGGTCATTGCTCGCTCCGTGCAACTGCTGCCAGTAGGCGAGTTCCTGGTTCTGCCCGGTGTGCCTGGCGAACGCCTGCAAATGTTCGGCCCAGGCACGCAGCGAGCGGGTCCTGGCGGGCAGTTCGACAGCGTGCCCGGCCACTGCACGGCGGTATGCTGCCTGCAGGTCTTCGAAGAGAATGCGCCACGACACGCCATCGACCGCCAGGTGGTGAATCACCAGCAACAGGCGCTGGCTGCCATCGGCGAGCTCGGCAAGCAGCGCACGGACCAGGCCGCCTTCCAGGTCCAGGCTACGCTGCGCCGATTCGGCCAGCGCTTGTAGCGCATGCGCATCACTGACTGTGTGTTGCCACAGCAGCGGTGTGTGTGCCCAGGCTTCGCGCTGGGCCGCTTGCGAACGGTACTCGCCGGTCCAGCCGCTGGCGGTTTCGGTGAACTGCAGGCGCAAGGCGTCGTGGTGCAGCACCAGGCTTTGCAGGGCCTGCTCCAGCGCCGCCGCATCAAGCCTGGCGTTGGCCTTGAGCAGTACGGCCTGGTTCCAGTGATGCCGCTCGGGCATCGGCAGTTCGAAGAACATCTGCTGGATCGGCAGCAATGCCGTTTCGCCCTGCAAGGGCGATTGGTCGACAACCGAGCGTGCATCGCTGGTCTGGGCAACCGTGGCCAGGCGCTGGATGGTCTGGTGTTCGAACAGCGCCTTGGGAGTGAAGCGGATACCGGCCTGACGGGCGCGACTGACGACCTGGATCGAGATGATCGAGTCGCCGCCCAGTTCGAAGAAGTTGTCGGTAACGCCCACGCGATCAAGCTTGAGTACCGCCTGCCAGATAGCGGCCAGTTGCTGTTCCAGTGGGTTGGAGGCAGCGACATGCTCGCTGCGCGTGGCTGCGTCGCCGATGCCGGGCAGAGCCTTGCGATCAAGCTTGCCGTTCGGGCTCAGCGGCAGTTGTTCCAGCAGTATCAGGTGGGTTGGCACCATGTAGTCGGGCAGACCGGTCAGCAACTGCTGGCGAACAGCATCGCGCCATTGCGCCTGCTGCGCACTGCTGGCCGACGCCAGGGTGGCGTCACTGGCCACCAGGTAGGCGGCCAGTTGCAGGCCGCTGCCTGCTTCAACGGCCAGCACGCTGGCCTCGCGAACGCAGTTCAGTTCGAGCAGGTACGCTTCGATTTCACCGAGTTCGATACGCAGGCCGCGGATCTTCACCTGGTGGTCGACTCGCCCCATGTAGTCGATCACGCCGTCGGCGCGTTGGCGTGCCAGGTCACCGGTACGGTACAGGCGCTGGCCGGCGCCGAACGGGCTGGCGACGAAGCGCTCGGCGGTCAGCGCGGCACGGCGGTGGTAACCGCGCGCCAGGCCTGCACCGGTCAGGTACAACTCGCCGGTGGCACCCGCCGGCAACGGCAGCAGGTCGGCACTGAGCACGTACGCGCCCAGGTTGGCGATCGGCTGGCCGATCGGCACGCTGTTGCGACCTTCGTCGCGGCAGGTCCAGTGGGTCACGTCGATGGCGGCTTCGGTAGGGCCATACAGGTTGTACAGGCCGGCGTTCGGCAACTTGGCGAACACCTGCTGCTGCGCGTCCACCGGCAGGGCCTCGCCGCTGCAGACGATGCGGGTGAGGCTGGTGCAGCTCGGCACACCGGCATCCAGCAGGAAGGCCTGCAGCATCGACGGTACGAAGTGCAGGGTGCTGACCTGGTGCTGGTTGATCAGCGCTACCAGCCTGGCCGGGTCGCGGTGGTCGCCAGGAGCAGCGACCACAAGGCGCGCACCGGTCATCAGCGGCCAGAAGAACTCCCACACCGACACGTCGAAGCTGAACGGGGTCTTCTGCAGTACCGTGTCGCTGGCGTCCAGGGCGTAGGCCTGCTGCATCCAGCACAGGCGGTTGGTGAGTGCGCTGTGGCGGTTGCCGGCGCCCTTGGGATTGCCGGTGGAGCCAGAGGTGTAGATGACGTAGGCCAGGTTCTCCGGGTGCAGGGCAATGTCCGGGTTGCTCTGGGCGTGCTCGCTCAGGTCCAGTGTGTCCAGGGCCAGCAGCGGTACGCCTTCGGGCACCGGCAGCTGTGCCAGCAGGTGCTGCTGGGTCAGCAGCAGGGCGATGCCGCTGTCGTCGAACAGGTAACCCAGGCGCTCGCGCGGGTATTCCGGGTCCAGCGGCACGTAGGCGCCACCGGCCTTGAGGGTCGCCAGCAGGGCGACGACCATCTCGATGCTGCGTTCCATGGCGATGCCGACCAGCACGTCGGGGCCGACACCGCGTGCAATCAGCGCATGGGCGAGCTGGTTGGCACGGCTGTTGAGTTCGGCATAGCTCAGGTGCTGCCCGCCGAACACCAGGGCCGGGGAGCCGGGGGTCCGCTCGACCTGGTCTTCGATCAGCTGGTGCACGCAGCGTTCGAGCGGGTATTCGGTGCTGGTGGCGTTCCACGCCTGGACGACCTGCTGGCGTTCGGTCGACGCGAGCATCTCCAGCTCGCCCAGGTGTTGGCGGGGGTTGTCGCGCATGCGTTCGAGCAGGTTGAGCAGGTGCTCGCCGATGGCCTGCACGCCCGCGTCGCTGAAATGCTGTCGCGAATAGCTGGCATGCAGCAGCAGCGAGTCGCCAGCACTGATGGCCAGGGTCAGCGGGTAGTTGGTCTGTTCGTGATAGTCGACTGCACCGAATGTCAGCCCGGCGGGCGCCTCCTGTTCCAGGGCTTCGGCCACCGGGTAGTTCTCGAACACCAGGATGTTGTCGAACAGTGCCTCGCCCTGTTGACCGGACCAGCGCTGGATATCGCTCAGCGCGGTGTGTTCGTGCTCACGCAGGCCAAGGTTGATTTCCTGCACCTGCTGCAGCCAGCTGGCCACGCTGACGTCGGGGCGCGGGCTGGCGATGACCGGCAGGGTATTGATGAACAGGCCGATCTGCTGTTCCACGCCCGCGATATCAGCCGGGCGCCCGGCCACGGTGGCCCCGAAACATACGCAGCGCTGGCCGCTGTACTGTTGCAGCACTACCAGCCAAGCGGCTTGCACGAGGGTGTTGAGGGTGACTTTCTGCTGGCGTGCGAAGTCGTTGAGGCGTTGAGTGCGTGGCGCATCCAGGCTCAGGTAGCAGGCGCCATGGCCCTGCGCCGGCGTGCT
The DNA here is from genome assembly GCF_049942755.1 of Pseudomonas palmensis. Taxonomy (NCBI): domain Bacteria; kingdom Pseudomonadati; phylum Pseudomonadota; class Gammaproteobacteria; order Pseudomonadales; family Pseudomonadaceae; genus Pseudomonas; species Pseudomonas palmensis. The sequence continues at coordinate 254,527 of NZ_CP187958.1, read as the reverse complement.
GTTGACGACCGAATGCGCGAGCCGGGTGGGCTCCTCCAGGTCGGCCAGTTGAGTGTGCCAGTAGGCCTGGTCAAGTACGGCGTCCTGACGGCCGAGCCAGTCGATGTAGTCGCGGTAGCGGCCTGGCGGGGTAGCGAGGGCCTGGCCGCTGTAGCGTTGCAACACTTCGCCGAGCAACTGCGAGGTGCTCCAGCCATCCATCAGGATGTGGTGGCTGGTATGGATCAGGTGATAGTGCCCAGGTGCGGTGCACACCAGCACAAGCCTGAACAGCGCAGCCTTGTCCAGCGCCAGGTCCTGTTGCAGCTGCTCGGCGGCCAGTGCGTCGAGCGCGCCCGGCAGGTCAGTGCGTTGCTGCCAGTCGAGCAGGCTGAACGGCACGCGCATCTGCCTGTACACCGCCTGCAGTGGCTGCGCCATTTCGCCTTGCCAGAGGAACACCGTGCGCAGGCTGTCGTGTCGGTCGACGGCGGCCTGCCAGGCTTCGGCGAATGCCTGGGGGTCCAGGCCGCTGATGTCCAGGCGCATCTGGTTGATGTAGCTGCGACCGTCCTGGTCGTGGGCTTCCTGCTCGTAGAGGGTATGGAACAGCATGCCTTGCTGCAGCGGCGACAGCGGATAGAGGTCGTCAATCAATGCCAGGTCGATCGGCAGGGCATCCAGTTGCGCCTGGTCGAGCCCGGCCAGCGGGAAGTCCGACGGGGTAGCGCCCTGATTCAGGCTGTCACAGCAGTGGTCGATCAGTGCGCCGAGCTCTGCGACATAGTCCTCTGCCAGACGCTCTATCACCTGCGGGGCGAAGCGGTTCTGGTCATAGGTCCAGCTCAGGCTCAACTCGCCGGCGTACACCTGGCCATTGATGCTCAGCCAGTTGCTCAGCGGGGCATCGGCGTGTTTCTCGGCACCTGCCGCTTCGCTGGCCGGTATCAGCAGCGGTTGCTGGGTGTCATCGAAGCTGGTGTCGAACTGGCCGAGGTAGTTGAAGGTGATACGTGCATCTGGCAGCGCCTGCAACACCTCGCGCACGGCTTGCTCGCCCAGGTAGCGCAGGGCACCGAAACCGATGCCTTTGTCGGGTATGCCACGCAGTTGCTCCTTGACCTGCTTGATGGTGGCCTGCAGGTCATGTCCCGCCGACAGCCGGAGCGGGAAGGCACTGGTGAACCACCCCACGGTACGGGTGAGGTCCAGCCCTTCACTCAGCTCTTCGCGGCCATGCCCTTCGAGCTGGATGAGGTTGTCGGCCTGTCCGGTCCAGCGTGCGAGTACTCGGGCCAGCGCGCTGAGCAGCAGGTCGTTGACCTGGGTGCGGTAGGCCGCAGGAGCCTGTTGCAGCAGGCGACGCGTGCGTTCGCTGTCCAGGTGCGAATCGAGCAGCGCGACCTGTGCCGGTGCGCCCATGGCGCTCCGGGCATCGGGCAGGTCGGCTGCGATGGCCTGGTGCTGGTCCAGCCAGTAGTCCAGCTCGCCGATGGCCTGGCCCCTGGCATGCTCGCGCAGCGCCTGGGCGAAGGCCTGCAGCGAACTGGTACGGGCCGGCAATTGGGGGGGCTGGCCAGCCAGGCACTGCTGGTAGGCGCTTTGCAGGTCATCAAACAGGATGCGCCAGGAAACCCCGTCGATCACCAGGTGGTGGGCTACCAGTAACAGGCGTTGACGCCCATCGGCCAGGCTCACCAGCAGCGCGCGCAGCAACGGGCCGTGTTCGAGGTCCAGGCTGCGCTGGGCGCGTTCGCACAACTGCTCCAGTTCGCGATCATCGCACGCCACCGCTTGTAGCAGGGCGTTGTGGGCGTCGGCAGGCGCGCGGTAGACGCTGTTCCAGCCCTGTGCCTGCTGGGTGAAACTCAGGCGCAATGCGTCGTGGTGGTTGATCAGGGTGTTCACTGCCTGTTCCAGCACAGCGGCATCGAGTGGCTGCCCGGCCGGCTTGAGCAGGACCGACTGGTTCCAGTGATGACGTGATGGCACCGGCGTATCGAAGAATGCCTGCTGAATCGGCAGCAGCGCGACCGTGCCGCTGGCCGGCCCCTGGTCGATGTGTGCAACCGGGTCGTCGAACTGTGCGACCTGGGCCAGCCCCTGCACGGTCTGGTGCTGGAACAGCTGTTTGGGAGTAAAGCGAATGCCAGCCTGACGGGCGCGGCTGACCACCTGGATGGAGACGATCGAGTCGCCACCCAGTTCGAAGAAGTTGTCGTTCAAGCCGATGTTCGGCTGCTTGAGCACTTCCTGCCAGAGCATCGCGATCTGGCGTTCCATGGCGCTTTGCGGGGCCGCGTACCGGTAGCCGGTGGGCGCGGTGTCGGGCATAGGCAAGGCCTTGCGGTCGAGCTTGCCGTTGCGTGTCAGGGGCAGGCCGTCGAGCAGCAGCAAGTGGGCCGGTACCATGTAGGCCGGCAGTTGCTGTTTGAGCCCGGCGATCAGGGCCTGGCGCAACTGGTCCTGCGCCTGAGCATCGGGCAAAGGCCGGGTGGCCACCACATAGGCCACCAGGCGCTGGCTGCCCAGGTAGTCCGGGGCCAGTACCACGGCTTCGGCCACCTGGGGCTGTTGCAGCAGGCGTGCCTCGATCTCGCCCAGTTCGATGCGCAGGCCGTGCAGCTTGATCTGGTGGTCGATGCGGCCGACATAGTCGATCACGCCGTCGTCGCGATAGCGGGTCAGGTCGCCACTGCGGTACAGGCGCTCGCCGTGTCCGGCGAAGGGGTCTGGCACGAAGCGTTCGGCGGTCAGCCCGGGCCGGGCGTGGTAGCCGCGGGCCAGGGCCACGCCACCGATCAGCAGCTCGCCACTGACGCCGATGGCGCAGGGGTTCAGCTCGTGGTCGAGCACGTGGGTGCGCAGGTTGCTGATTGGCTGGCCGATGGGCACGATGGCGCCGTCGGGCGTGGCCGGCACGCTGTAGCAGCACGTGTCGATGGTGGCTTCGCTGGGCCCGTAGAGGTTGTAGATACGGGCGTCGCTGACGCTGCGCAGTTGCTGCACCAACGCCGGGCTCAGCGCTTCGCCGCCCAGCAGGATTGCCCGCAGGCTGGCCAGTGATGTGCGCTCGGCCTGGCCCATCAGGGCTTGCAGCAGCGAAGGCGCGGCTTGCAGCACGGTGATGCGCTGGGCCTGCACTTCGGGCCACAGCAGCGACATGTCGTCGTTCAGTTCAGGGCCAGCCAGCACCAGTTGCGCGCCGTTGAGCAACGGCAGCCAGAACTCCCAGACCGAGGCATCGAAGCTGAACGCGGTTTTTTGCAGCACCCGGTCCTGGGCCTGCAATTGCAGGGTCTGCTGCATCCACAGCATGTGGTTGGTGAGTGCGCCATGACGAACCTGCACGCCCTTGGGGCGACCGGTGGAGCCGGAGGTGTAGATGATGTAGGCCAGGTTGTCCGCGTCGATCACTGGCGTCGGGTTGCTGTCGGCATACCCCTGCAGTTCGTTGTCGGCCTGCTCCAGCAGCATGACCGGCAGGGCCTCGGGCAGCAGCAGGCCAGGGTGCACCGATGCCTGGGTCAACAGCAGTGCAATGTCGCTGTGCTCGATCATGTAGGCCAGGCGATCCTGCGGGTAGCCGGTGTCCAGCGGCACATAGGCGCCCCCGGCCTTGAGCACGCCCAGCAGCCCGATCACCATCTCCAGGCTGCGCTCGCACGCAATGCCCACGCCGACCTCTGCACCTACGCCCAGCTCCAGGAGCTTGTGCGCCAGGCGGTTGGCGCGCTGGTTGAGTTGACGATAGGTGAGAGCGGCACTGCCCAGGCGTACGGCGACGGCATCCGGGGTGGCGTGCGCCTGACGTTCGAACAGGGTCTGCAGGTTGGCATGCGCGCCGAAGTCCGTGGCTGTGGCGTTCCAGGTGTGGAGGGCCATCTGCTGTTCGGCACGCTCGAGCATTGGCAGCTCGCCCAGGCGCAGTTGAGGCGTTTCGACAAGCCCCTGAAGCAGGTGCTGCCAGTGGCCGGCCAGACGCTCGATGGTCTGTGGCAGGAACAGTGCGGTGCTGTAGCTGAACGTGGCGTCGATCTGCTGCTGGCTGTAGTCGATCTCCAGCGACAGGTCGAACTTGGCCTGCTGCTGCTCGACACCGAGAAATTCCATCTCCAGGCCATCCAGGCGCAGTTGTGCTGCGTCCTGGTTGGCCACGCGCCAGTTGAACAGCGTCTGGAACAGCGGGTTGGCCTGGGTGCTGCGTTGCAGTTGCAGGTCTTCCAGAATCAGCTCGATGGGGTAGTCGGCGTGCTCCAGTGCGGCCAACGACTGTTCGCGCAGGCGTTGAAGAAATTCGGCGACGGGTTGCGCGCCGTCGAGTCGGGCACGGTACACCTGGCTGCTGACGAAGAAGCCGACCAGCGCCTGTGTCTGGCCCTGGCTGCGGGTTGCATTGGGCACGCCGACGGTGAAGTCGTGCTGGCCGGTATAGCGACCCAGCAGCAGTTGCCAGGCACCCAGCAGCACGATGAAGGGGGTCAGCCCCTGTTGCTGGCAGAATCGCTGCAGGGCGCTGCCCAGCGAGGCCGGCAGGGTAAGGCAATGGTTGCCGACGAGGTGTAGCTGGTCTGGTGCATGCGGCCTGTCGAAGGGCAGGTCCAGGCTCGGCAGCTCGCCGTCGAGCACTTGCTTCCAATGGGCGGTCGCGCGTTCGTGGGCGGCGCTGAGCGGGTACTGCTGGCGCTGCCAGTGCGCGTAGTCGGCGTATTGGATCGACGGCCGCTGCAGGCCACCGGGCAGGCCTGCCTGCGCTTGCGCAAAGGCTTGGGCCAGGTCCTGCAGCAGGATCGCATTGGACCAGGCATCGGACACGATGTGGTGCATGTTCAGCAGCAGCACGTGCTCGCTGGCACCGGTACGCAACAGCGTGCCGCGAATCAGAGGTGCCTGGCTCAGGTCGAACGGTTGGGCCAGGTCGGCGTCATGGTGCCGGCGTATGGCTGCGTCGCGCTCGGTGGCGGGCAGTTCGCCCAGATTGTGCCGTGCAAGTATCAGTCGCGCCTGGCGGTCGACCTGCTGCTGCGCCAGGTTGTCGATTTCGACGAAGCGGGTGCGCAGGATATCGTGCTTGTCGATCACTGCATTCAACGCCTGCTCCAGCGCGTCGGCGTTCAGCGGACCGTTCAGGCGCAGTGCGCGCGGCAGGTTGTAGGCACAGCTCTGCGGGTCGAACTGCTGCAGGAACCAGAGGCGCTGCTGAGCGAAGGACAAGGCGCCATGCGTGGGTGCGCAACCGGCCTTGATCACGTGTTCGGAGCCGGCTTCGTCGGCCAGCAGCAGGGCCAGCAGGTCGTCGTCGGAGGGGTGATTCATCTGGTTCATGTCGATCTCGTCGCCGTCGGCAGAAATTGAGCGTTGTCAGGAAGACGAAGGGCGACGAATGCGATTTAGTTGCAAAGGCGGGCAGCGGCGAGCGGCGGTGCGCTCGCCGGTTCAAGGCGTTCAGGCGAAGACTTTTTCGCTGACCACACGACCGCCGTGCATGCGCACCAGTTGGTCGGCCACGTCGAAATAGCGGTCGTCGTGGGAGATCACGATGATGGTCTTGCCCAGGCGTTTGAGATCGGGCAGCAGCTCGGTGTAGAAGATCCGGCGGAAGGTCGGATCCTGGTCGGCGGCCCATTCGTCGAACACCAGCACCGGGCGCCCGTCGAGCCATGCATTGACCAGGGCCAGGCGCTTGCGCTGGCCGGTGGACAGGTCGGTGGTGGTGAAGGCGCCGTCGCGCACGCTGACCTTGTGCGCGATCTCCAGGCGCTCCAGGTACTGCGCGGCATCGTCGGGCAAGGCGCCTTCGCGCTGCACCAGTTCGTCGAACAGGAAGTAGTCGGCAAAGATGGTGGTGAACAGCTGGCGGTAATCGTCCAGGCCAGGCGCATCAACAGCCTTGCCGTTGAGCAGCACCATGCCCTGTTGCGGCGTGTACAGGCCCAGCAGCAGCTTGATCAGGGTGGTCTTGCCGCAGCCGTTCTCGCCGACGATGAACAGGATCTCGCCGGGCTCGATGTTCAGGTTGACCGGCCCCAGGCGGAAGGGCGCGGCGCCGGGTGCCGCCGGGAAGCTGTATTGAACGTCGCGCATTTCCAGGCCCTCGAAGGCGCCTGCGGGCTTTTCTGCAGCGCTGAGCAGCAGGTGTGGCTCGGGCGAGGAGAAGCGCTCGGCCAGGTCGGCGATGCGGCGGAAGGCGATTTGCGCCCGGCTGATGATCGGGATGTTGCCGATCAGGTTCTCCAGTGGGCCTTTCATGTACAGCAGTACCAGCACGAAGCCGCTCAGCGCGGTGGGGTTGCTGGCCGGCCAGAACGCCTGCAGGGCCAGGGCCAGGCCGATGACCACGAAGAACAGCATCGAACCCAGGCTCTTGGCGATCACGAAGATGTTGATGGCGCGTACATGGGTATCGCAGATGAAGTCGGCGGTGCCCTGGATGTTGCGGGTGAACATGGCGTGGCGGCGTGGGCGGTGGATGCGCAGTTCCTTGGCGCCCTCGGCGATTGCCTGGTAGTGCTTCTGCAGGTTGTCCTCGGCGTCGCGCGCGGCATGGAAACCCTTGACGCCGCGGCGCTGGGCAAAGAACTGCACCGCCGAACCGATGCCGATGGCGATCAGGGTCATCAGGCAGATCGGCCAGGACAGCATCGCCAGGTAGCCCAGGCAGCCGATCACCACGGTCAGCGAGATGGCCAGTGGCGCGAACGAAAAGGCGAAATCGCTGATGGTGTCGACGTCGTGGGTCAGCACCGGGATCAGGCGGTGGGTACGGTAGCGCTCGATCTGCTCGATCGGTGCGGCGAGCACCTTGGCGCCCAGGTCCTTGCGCAGCTTGGCGATGATTTTCTGGCCGACGTAGTTGCTGCCGATATCGGCCACGATGGTGCTGAGCAGGGCCAGAACGCATAGCCCGGTAAACGCCAGGACCACGCCCTTGCCCATGCCGCCGGCATCGTGCAGGCCCTGGTTGACGGTGGCCAGCAGGGCGGTGACGCTCAGGCCTCCGACGATACCCAGCGCGATCGAGGCGATCACGATGGCGCGGTAAGGCCTGAGCAGGCTGAAGAGTTCGCGAATGGCGCTACGCGGTGCTGCGGTCATGAAACTACCTCGGTCGCGACGTGGCTACGTGCTAAGGGCGAGTGGACCCGCGCACGGCGGGCTGTCTGAAACTGGACGAGTGGATACGCGGGGGATTTAGTGAGGGCGCCGGCGCGGCACCGGCGCCCTGGCCGGTCGGCTACAGGTCGCGCATCACACGAAAGCCCAGCCAGTCGCCGGCGTTGTCCGAACAGCGGTCGTTGCGGTTGCCTGAGCGCGAGAAGATCGGCGCTTCGGTCCAGTCGTTGCCGCGGATGTGCCGGTAGTCGCAGGTGGGGTCGCTCGGCTTGGAGTCGATCCAGGCGCTGCCATCGGTGGGTGCGCCGACGTAATCGTCATGCACGCTGTCGGCGACCCATTCGTAGACGTTGCCGTGCATGTCGTACATGCCGAAGGCGTTGGGGGGGAAGCTGCCCACCGGGGCGGTGAAGCTGAAGCCGTCTTCAGGCCCGTAGGTGTTGGCATGCCTGGCGATGCTGTATTCCTTGCCTTCGTCGAAGGGGAACGGGAAGGGGCCGGTGCTGCCGGCACGTGCGGCGTACTCGCGTACCGATTCGCTGAGCATGCGGTAGGGCTTGCCGGTCTTGTTCGACAGCCAGTCGATGTAGCGCTGCGCTTCGTGCCAGGTCATGCAGACGGCGGGGTGACGCGCGGTGGTCGGGTAGCTGGGGTTGCCGGCGCTGCATTTGCGGCCGGGGCGGTCATCGGCGTCGGGCATCTTGTAGCCGGTGTCGCGCAGAAATGCCTGCCACTGGCCGATGGTCACGGTGAAGCGGCTGACGGCAAATGGCTTGCTGAAGGTCACCTGGTGCAGCGGGCCTTCGTCGGGCTGGCGGCCGACTTCGTCATCAGGGGTGCCCATGGTAAAGCTGCCGCTGGGCAGCACGACCATTTCAGGGCAGTCCTTGCAGTCCTGGAACACCTCGCCCGGGGGCGGTACGGCGGCGTGTGCGGCGGGCATCAGGCAGGCGAGCAGGGCACCAAGGGCCAGTGCGTTGCGCCAGGGGGTCGGGATCATCTGGGGTCTCCATGAGGGGCGGATCGCTGCACGCAGGCAGGGACGGTACGCGGTGTGCTCCCCAGGAAGAACGAGCGCAGGGCCGATTAATTTATCCGGCACCGGGTGTGGCGCCGACACTAAATTTAACCTTCAAGCCTACGTCCTAGCTTGGATAAAGCCTGCTTCCAGGCTGATACAGGTAGGGCAATGACGATATCTCGACGAGGATTTGTCGCAGGCCTGGCACTGACCGGTGCTGCGGTGCCTGCTGCGTTGTACGCGCACAAGGAACTGACGCGACCCGAGCATCCGGTTACCCCGGGGGAAGCCAGGGTCGAGCTGCCGGATACGGCAGGACGCCAGTTGGCCGATCAGTTGCGCGGGGTGTGGAGCCTGCGCCTGGAAGGGCGCGATGCGGGACTGGACGGCCTGGCCACGCATGACCTGGAGGTGTTCATCGACATTGCACCGCGCGGGCGCGCGGTTCGCGGTTTCATCGACACCGCGCAGGCCCTGCGTGCCCCCGCGGCCCCGCGCTACAGCCTGCTGGGCGACCTGGCCACGCCGGGAGCGGGGGAGCTGACGTGGCGTCTTTTCGATCGGGAGCAGGGGCTGCAGCAACCGGTCTACGAATTGAGCATGGTGCTGGATGAGGTGTGGGGTGAATTTGCCAATGCCGGCAGCGGCACGCTTACCGGGCGCATTGCGCGCCTGGACCGCAGCCTTGCCCTGGTACAGCAGGACAACCGTTTTGTCGCCACCCGCAAGCTGTTCCCGGAAGCACGCGAGCGCATCGGCTTGCAGCCGGCCCTGCTGAACTGGCTGATTTCCGACGAGCACAGGTTGTTTCACCAACTCTGGCACGCTTCGCGTGACCAGTGGCACTCGTTGCCCGAAGACAAGCGCAATGCCTTGCGCGGGCTTGGCTGGCAGCCGGGAACGCGCGAGCGCGAGCGCGATGCGCGGGGGCCGACCAAGGACCGCAATGGCTCCGGGGTGGATTTTCTGTTCATGCATCGACATATGCTGCAGACCGCGCGGGGGTTGCAGGACCTGCCTTCCTGGCCGCGCTTTCCGGCGCCACAGCCGGAGCTTGAACGCGACCGCCTGGGCTTTGCGCGCTACTTCGACAACCATGATGGCTGTGCGGTGCCGCCAACCTGGCTGGCGCCGGGGGATGCCGAGTACACCCAGTGGGTCAGTGACATCAAGAGTGCCGAGACCTACCACAGCAATTTCGAGGTATGGGAGTCGCAGTACCGCGACCCGCGCTACCTGTCGCGCCTGACCCTGGGGCAGTTGGGCTCGGAGATGGAGCTGGGCCTGCATGACTGGCTGCACATGCGCTGGGCGTCGGTGCCGCGTGACCCGTCCAACGGTGCGCCAGTACCCATGGCGCGTGACCTGGACGACTTCTCGGCGCGTTGGTACGGGCCCGAAAACGACTTTCTCGGCGATCCGTTTTCCTCCCATGTGAACCCTGTGTTCTGGCTGTTCCATGGCTGGATCGATGACCGTATCGAAGACTGGTTCCGCGCCCACGAACGCTTCCACCCCGGCCAGGTGACGCGCAACCGGGTCAATGGCGTGCCGTGGTTCGCCAAGGGGCGCTGGGTCGATATCAGGCAGCCCTGGCTGGGCCCTGTGACCCATGGTTGCAGCACCACGCCAGGCCTGCAGCCGGGCAAGAGTGTGGAGATGGACCCGGAGACCATGAAGCTGGCGCTGCGGGTGATCGTCGCCAATACCAAGGACAATCAGCGTTTCAAGGGGTTGCTGCGCCGGGTGCCGCAACGGCCCTGGTACGCGCGTCACCTGGTGGTCACGCGTCGCACCTGAGGGCAGGTGCAGTCATTGCACCTGCCACCCCCCTCCCACAGCCTTGTACAGGGCGATGCTGGCCTGCAGTCGCTGCAGATGCAGCAGCACGGCCTCGTCCTGGCTTTCGTACAGGCTGCGTTGCGCGTCCAGCACATTGAGCAGCAATTCGGCGCCTGCCTCGTAGCGTGTGCGTGCAATGTCGAAGGCCTGCTGGGCCTGGTTCAGCTCGACGCGCTGCCATTGGCGCTGGCGATCGAGGCCGTCGATGCTGTTGAGGGCCTTTTCGACATCGGCAAATGCGTTGATCAGTTCGCCGCGGTATTTTTCCAGCAGTTCCTGCTGCACGGCGGTGGCCTTGTCGCGTTCGGCACCGAGCCGCCCATTGTTGAAGATCGGCGCACTGAGGCCGGCCGCCAGGCTGTAGAACGGGTTGCGCAGCACGTCGGCGGCGACGTTGGCGCCGGAGCCCAGGCCGGCAGTCAGGGTCAACTTGGGCAGCATTGCGGCGCGCGCCACCTGCACGTCGGCCTTGGCCGCTGCCAGGCGAGCCTCGGCCGCGGCGATGTCTGGCCGGCGGCTGAGCAGGTCGCTGGGCAACCCGGCATCGATGCCAGGGGCGGCGATGCGGTTGAAATCGCTGGCGTGCAGGGTGAGGGCCTGCACCGGCTTGCCCAGCAATGCGGCCAGGGTGATGCGGGCCTCGGTGGCCTGCTGGCGCAGCAATGGCAGCCGGCGCTGCTGCGCAGCGACCAGTACTTGCTGCTGGGCCAGCTCAAGTGCAGTTGCCGAGCCCGCGTTGTACTTGGCGCGTACCACCTCCAGTACCTGCTGGGCGTTGGCCAGGTTGAGGCTGGCGATACGCTGCTGTTCGTCCAGGGCCAGGGCCTGCAGGTAGAAGCTGGCCACGTTGCTGAACAGGGTCAGGGTGACGGTAGCCTGGTCGAACTCGCTGGCCTTGAGGGTCTGCTCGGCACTGTCGCGTGCCGCCGCATTGCCGCCCCAGAAGTCGACCTCGTAGCTGGCGTTGAAGCTGGCGCTGTAGCTGACCGATTCTCGGTCGTTGGTGCTGCTGGAGGTGCCGTAGCCGTTATGGTGCATCTGTTTTTCGCGATTGCCGGCCAGGGCTGCGCCAACTTCGGGCAGCAGCGTGCCGCCAGCGATGGTGCGCGCCGCACGGGCCTGGCGCACGCGGGCGATGGCAGCGGCAATGTCGTAGCTGCCGCTGTCGGCCTGTGCGATCAGTTGGTCGAGTTCGGGACTGGCAAAGCTGCGCCACCAGGCGCGGTTGCTGTCGCGCACCGCCTGGGTGTTGGCTGACTGCCACTGTTGTGGCGGGGCAAACCCGATGTCCGGCGGGGTGGGTGGAGTGCTGCAGGCACTGAGCAGCAGGGCCAGGCTCAATGCGCTCAAGAGCGGTTTCATCGGAGATTCATTCACTGGTGAGGGCCTTGACCGGATCGAGACGGGCGGCTTTGCGTGCGGGCATGAAACCGAATACCACGCCGGTGATGACCGCGCAGGTGAATGCGCCAAGCATGGCGCCCAGGGTAAAGGCCACGGCAATGTCGGCCAGTAGCAGGCCGCCGCCGATCAACAGCGCCAGGGCAATGCCGGTGATGCCACCGACCATCGACAGCAGCACCGCTTCGCTGAGGAACTGGCGCAGGATGTCGCGCTGGCGGGCGCCGGTGGCCATGCGGATGCCGATTTCGCGAGTGCGTTCGCGCACGGTCATCAGCATGATGTTCATCACCCCGATGCCGCCCACCAGCAGCGAAATGGCTGCGATTGCGCCCAGCATCAGCGACAGGGTGTTCTGGGTGCGGGCCTCGGCCTGGATCAGCGCCGCATCGTTGGTCAGCTCGAAATCATGCTTGCCGTTGTGCAGGCGGCGCATCAGGTGATCGATGGCCTGCTCGGTTTCCTTGACCCGGCCCGAGTCGACTGCGCCGATGGTGACGTACTCCGGATCGCGGCTGCCGAACAGGCGCACGGCAGCGGCGGAGTAGGGCACCACGATGCGGCCATCGCTGTCCTGGTTGCCGGAGCTGGAACCTTTTTCGGCGAGTATGCCGATGACCTGGAAGGGCACGTTGCCGATCAGGATGTACTGGCCAATAGGGTCGCCGGCATCCTTGAGGAGTTTTTCCCTGACCTTGTGACCGATCACCGCGACGGCTGCGGCAGCATGTTCGTCAGCGTCGGTGAAAAAGCTGCCTTCGACCACCGGCCAGTTGAAGATCTCGGGGAAGTGGGTGTTGTTGCCGCCGACGTAGAAGCGCTGGTTGCTGTTGCCGTAACGCACCGTCAGTTCGCTGCCGATGACCGGCATGATCATCTTCACCTGCGGTAACTGCGCCACTGCTGCCACATCGTCGAGGGTCACCACTCCGGCGGGGGCGTTGTGCGTCGGCTCGCTGCCGCTGAGGTAAAGGATGTTGGAGCCGAAGGCGGCCATCTGCGCCATGACCTGGCGCTTGCTGCCTTCGCCGACGGCCAGCATCACCACCACCGAGGCCACGCCGATGACGATGCCGAGCAGGGTCAGGGCGGTGCGGAAGCGGTTGATCCACATCAGGCGCCAGGCGGCCTGCAGGGCTTCGATGAGCTCGCCTTTCCAGGCCCCGCTCTGGGTGGCGCCGCGGTCCAGGCGCTGGCGCAGGTCGTCTGCATTCAGGCTGGCCACCGCTGCGCGCGCTGGCGCCGCCGCGTTGGCCGAGTCGCTTAGGATCAGGCCGTCGCGGATCTCGATGATGCGCTTGGCGCGCGCGGCGACTTCGCGGTCATGGGTGATCAGGATCACGACGTGGCCCTGGCCTGCCAGTTCGTCGAGCAGGCTCATCACTTCGGCGCCGCTCTGGCTGTCGAGGGCGCCGGTGGGTTCGTCGGCCAGGATGATGTGGCCGCCGTTCATCAGCGCGCGGGCAATCGAGACACGTTGCTGCTGACCGCCGGACAGCTGGTGCGGACGGTTGCCCGTGCGGGTGGCCAGGCCCAGTCGGGCCAGCAGCCCGGCCGCGCGGGCATGGCGCTCGGCGGCAGGGGTACCGGCGTAGATTGCCGGCATCTCGACGTTTTCCTGGGCCGACCCGGAGGCGATCAGGTGGTAGCCCTGGAACACGAAGCCGAAGGCTTCGCGACGGATCCAGGCCAGTTCGTCGCTGTCCAGTTCGGCGACATCCTTGCCGGCAAAGTAGTACTGGCCGCTGGTGGGGCGGTCGAGGCAGCCCAGGATGTTCATCAGGGTCGACTTGCCCGAGCCCGAAGCCCCGACGATGGCAACGAACTCACCGGGCTGGATGGCCAGGCTGATACCGCGTACCACCTCGACCTTGGGCGTGTCGATGCCGCCGTAGGATTTGCGTATGTCGCGCAGTTCGATCAGGGGCGTGGACATTCAGCCTCCACTGGCGGCGGGCGCGCCGATCAGCAGGGTGTCGCCCTCGGCCAGGCCTTCGAGGATCTGCACGCGCAGGCGATCGCTGAGGCCGGCGCGAACCTGGCGTTGCTCGACCTTGCCGTTGGGGTGCAGTACCTGGACCAGGCGCATGTCGTTTTGCCGGGCATCGGGCTCCAGCGCCACGATCGGGGCAGTGAGCACGTTGCTGGCCTGGCCGGCGACGAAGAACACTTGGGCGGTCATTTCCGCCATCAGGGAATTGTCGACGTTGTCCACGTCCAGCAGGACGGTATACAGCACGACCTTGCCCCCACCGCCGGAGGCGCTGGAGCTGGTGGGGCTGCCACCGCCCTGGCTGATCTGGTCGAGCGGCTTGGGCGGTATCGGCAGGATCTGGCGCACGGTGCTGCTCCAGCGGCGCTTGCCGCCGGCCAGGGTGGTGAAGTAGGCCTGCATGCCGGGTTTGACGTTGCCGATGTCGGCCTCCGAGACCTCAGCCCATACGGTCATCGGCGACAGCTTGGCGATGCGCAGGATCAGCGGTGTTTGCTGCTGCGCGTTGAGTGTCTGGCCCTCACGCGCATCCACGGCGACCACCGTGCCGGACATCGGCGCGTAGATACGCGTGTAGCCCAGCTCTGCCTCGTCGCTGCGCAGGCTGGCCTGGGCCTGCAGGATCTGCGCCTGGAACATGCCGATGCGTGCCTGGGTGACTTTCAGTTGTGCCTGTGCGGTCTGCACATCCTCTTCGCGGGTAGCGCCGCTGGCGGCCAGTTGCTGCTGGCGCTTGAGCTGATGCTCGGCCAAGGTGTACTGGGCGCGCTGCTCCTGCAGCTGGGCCTTGAGGTTCTCGATCGAATAGCGGCCTGCATCGAGGCGTGCCTTCTGGGTCGAAGGGTCGATCTCGACCAGCAGTTGGCCTTCCTCGACGTGGTCTCCGGTTTCCACATGCAACTTGCGGATCTGTCCCGAGGCCTGGGCGCCGACATCGACATAGCGGCGTGGCTGCAGGGTGCCGAGTGCTGTCACGCTGCTTTCGATGTCGGCGCGGGTGACCTTGATGGTGTTCGAGGGCTCACCACCCAATGGCAGGGTTTGCCAGGCCGCCAGGCTGCCGGCGGCGAGCAGGCCGAGGCCGCAGAGCAACAGGCGGCGATTTTTCGTAAGACGTGTCATGCGGGCTTCCAGCCAGAAGGGTTTACCCGCGAGTTGCTGGCGTAGACAGCGCAGGCACGGGGGCTCCTCGTTAGACGAGCTATATGCGCAGGAATTTACCGGTGCACATTCAGGGTCGCAGGCCGTGCAGTCGGGTAATCTGCGAGGCGTGACGGAGGTTGCTGAGAATAATAATAATTTGTATTGTTGCCTACTGGCTTCACCCTGATTCTCCATTCTCGGCGCTTTAGCGCCGAATCCTGGCCAGGTGTCGTTTTGGAAAACTACTATCGCGAACTGGTGAGCTTTCTGTGTGTTCGGCTGGGCAGTCGCCAGGCGGCCGAGGACGTGGCCCACGACGCTTATGTGCGAGTGCTCGAGCGACATGGCGAACAGCAGATCGAGTATCCGCGGGCTTTTCTCTACCGTACCGCGCTGAATCTGGTGATCGACGACCATCGGCTTAGTCAGGTGCGGCACAACGAGCCGCTGGAAGTGCTCGACACCGACGAGGCATTCCGTTCGCCGGCGCCCTGCCAGCGCATGGACATGGATCGCCGACTGGAGCTGATGCAGCAGGCGTTGGGGGAACTAAGCCCTGGGTGCCGGGACAGTTTCCTTCTACGCAAGCTGGAGGGGCTTTCTCACCAGCAAATTGCCGAAAGACTCGGAATTTCTCGCAGTCTGGTGGAAAAAAATATCGTCAATGCCATGAAGCATTGCCGGGCGCGGATGCGCCAAAATTCCGTCTGATGTACTGGTCAGCAATAAACAATTGAGGCTGCGCCTTGATTTCCCAGCATTTCCCTACAACTATCTATCAGATCCGTCACCTGACGTAATGCCTGTCGCAGCCTGAGGTTTATCGTGGCGTAGTAGCGGTCAAGGAATGTCTTCCATGCTCTCTATCCAGGCCCTTCCGATGCCCGACAAGTCCATGCGAATCCTGATTGCCGATGAGCACCCCATCCAACTGCTGCAGTTGGAGAAGATGCTCAACGGCCTGGGGTATTACCGGATTGCCCCTGTCGAGACCTTCGACGACCTGCAGCGCCTGGTGCAGAACGCGCTTTTGCCGTTCAGTCTGCTGGTCGGAAATATCGACCTGGCCAGCCACGTGGGGGTCGATCTGGAGCGGTTCTGTCGCGTGAGTACGCAGATCCAGCATGTGCTGCTGTATGAGTCGCAACACCTTCGCGTACCTGCGGTGCCTGCTGGCCAGCGTCAGGCGGTGAGCGTCAGCCTGCCCAAGGTGCCCGACAACGAGGCCCTGCAGTCCTTCATGGCTATCATCGATGCCCCGCTGCTGCTGGGGCAGTTGCCCAACCCCGGGTACAGGCCTGCTGGTAACGCGCCCCCCATGCGCCGCCTGAACATGGGGCATACGGTGTTCCCTCGCGAGGCCTGAGCCGTTCGCCGCTTTTTGGTATGCTCTGCGCCTGTCCTGGCGCGCCTTGCTGCGCGCAGTGAGCCTATCGAAGCGGATGCCTTTATGACTGCCACCAACCCTGCGCGCCCGCTGCGGCTTTCGCGCGACGACCACAAGACCCTGGGCCTGGCGGCGCTGGGCGGTGCGCTGGAGATCTACGATTTCATCATATTCGTGTTCTTCGCGCTGACCCTGAGCCAGCTGTTCTTCCCGCCCGAGATGCCGGAGTGGCTGCGTCTGCTGCAGAGCTTCGGGATCTTCGTCACCGGGTACCTGGCGCGGCCGCTGGGCGGCATCCTGATGGCGCATTTTGCCGATCACCTGGGGCGCAAGAAGGTGTTCAGCCTGAGCATCCTGATGATGGCGCTGCCGTGCCTGCTGATCGGGGTGATGCCGACCTATGCCGACATCGGCTACGCGGCGCCGCTGATCCTGCTGGGCCTGCGCATTCTGCAGGGCGCGGCGGTGGGCGGTGAGGTGCCAAGTGCCTGGACCTTCGTCGCCGAGCATGCGCCGGCCGGGCGGCGGGGCTATGCGCTGGGTTTTCTGCAGGCCGGGCTGACGTTCGGCTACCTGCTGGGCGCGCTGACCGCCACGGCGCTGGCCCAGGTGTTCACCGCCCAGGAGATTCTGGACTACGCCTGGCGCTATCCATTCTTGCTGGGCGGGGTGTTCGGCGTGATCGGGGTGTGGCTGCGCCGCTGGCTGAGCGAGACGCCGGTGTTCCTGGCGCTGCGCGAGCGGCGTGAACAACCGGTGGCCTTCCCGCTGCGCACGGTGCTGCGCGAGCACCGCCGCGCGCTGGTGCCGGCGGCCCTGCTGACCTGCGTGCTGACCTCGGCGGTGGTGGTGCTGGTGGTGATTACCCCGACGGTGATGCAGCAGCGCTTCGGCATGAGCGCGGCCGACACCTTCGCCCTGAGCGCGCTGGGTATCGTGTTCTTGAACATCGGTTGCGTGCTGGCCGGCTTGCTGGTGGACCGGGTAGGTGCCTGGCGCGCGCTGATGGTCTACAGCCTGTTGCTGCCGCTGGGAGTGGGGGCGCTGTATGCCAGCCTGATCGGCGGCTGGGGCTGGACCGGGGTGGCCTATGCGCTGGCAGGGCTGGCCTGTGGTGTGGTGGGGGTGGTGCCGTCGGTGATGGTCGGGCTGTTTCCGCCGGCCATTCGCGTGTCGGGGATTTCCTTTACCTACAACCTGGCCTATGCGCTGTGGGCCAGCACCACGCCGCTGATGCTGATTGCGCTGATGCCGTGGAGCCCATGGGTGTGTGTGGGGTTCTGCCTGCTGATGGGCACGGTGGGCCTGCTCACGGCGGTGTACTTCAGTGCGCGGGAGGACCTGCGGGCCGGGGATGAACTGGTGTTGGCGAAGGTGTGAGACCGTTTGCTCGAACGCCTTCACGAAAAAGCCCCCAGCGCCGCAAGGCGTGGGGGCTTTTTTTATGGGCGGTACTTACATGTTCGGGTAAGTCGGGCCGCCAGCACCTTCAGGGGTCACCCAGGTGATGTTCTGCGAAGGGTCCTTGATGTCACAGGTCTTGCAGTGCACGCAGTTCTGGGCGTTGATCTGGAAGCGCTTGCTGCCGTCTTCCTGGCTGATCACCTCGTATACGCCGGCCGGGCAGTAGCGCTGCGCCGGTTCGTCGTACAACGGCAGGTTGGTGCCGATCGGGATGCTCGGGTCGGTCAGCTTCAGGTGGCACGGCTGCTCTTCTTCATGGTTGGTGCTGGAGAGGAACACCGAGCTCAGCTTGTCGAAGCTCAACTTGCCATCGGGCTTGGGGTAATCGATCTTCTTCGAGTCGGCCGCCAGCTTGAGGCAGGCGTAGTCCGGCTTGGTGTCGTGCAGGGTGAACGGCAGCTTGCCGCCGAACCAGTTCTGGTCGACATAGTTGAATGCCGCGCCGAGCATCGGGCCGAACTTGTGCATCGCCGGGCCGAAGTTGCGGCTGGCGAACAGTTCTTCGTACAGCCAGCTGGCCTTGAAGCCGTCGACGTAGGCGGTCAGTTCGTCGCCACCCTCGCTACCGGCCAGCAGCGCATCGGCCACCGCTTCGGCTGCGAGCATGCCGGACTTCATGGCGGTGTGGCTGCCCTTGATCTTGGCCACGTTCATGGTGCCCAGGTCGCAGCCGATCAGCGCGCCGCCCTTGAATACCATTTTCGGCAGCGAGTTCAGGCCGCCCTTGGCCAGGGCACGGGCGCCATAACTGATGCGCTTGCCACCCTCCAGGTACTGGGCGAGCACCGGGTGGTGCTTGAGGCGCTGGAACTCGTCGAACGGGGAGAGGTAGGCGTTGGCATACGACAGGTCGACGATCAGGCCGACCACCACCTGGTTGTTTTCCAGGTGATACAGGAACGAGCCACCGGTGTTCTCGGTGCTCATCACGTCCAGCGGCCAGCCGGCGGTGTGGATCACCAGGCCCTGCTGGTGCTTGGCCGGGTCGATTTCCCAGATTTCCTTGAGACCGATGCCGTAGTGCTGCACGTCGCTGGCGTTGTCCAGGTCGAAGCGCTTGATCAGTTGCTTGCCGATATGCCCACGGCAGCCTTCGGCGAACAGCGTGTACTTGCCGCGCAGTTCCATGCCGGGGGTGTATACGCCTTCCTTGGGGTTGCCTTCGCGGTCGACACCCAGGTCGCCGGTGATGATCCCGCGGACCACGCCGTTTTCATCGAACAGCGCTTCCTGGGCAGCGAAGCCTGGGTAGACTTCCACGCCCAGGTTCTCGGCCTGCTGGGCCAGCCAGCGGCACAGGTTGCCCAGCGAGATGATGTAGTTGCCTTCGTTGTGCATGGTCTTGGGCACGAACAGATCGGGCACCTTGACCGAGCTGCTGGCGTCGCGCAGCACGTAGATGTCGTCGCGCTTGACCTCGGTGTTCAGTGGCGCGCCGAGTTCTTTCCAGTCCGGGAACAGTTCGTTCAGGGCACGCGGCTCGAACACCGCACCGGAGAGAATGTGTGCACCGACCTCGGAGCCTTTCTCGACCACGCAGACGCTGATTTCATTACCGGCTTCGGCGGCCTTCTGCTTCAGTCGGCAGGCGGCGGACAGGCCTGCCGGGCCAGCGCCGACGATGACCACGTCGAATTCCATGTATTCGCGTTCCACAGGTTCTCTCCTACTCAAGGCTCATCGGTTTTTCTTTGTTGGCGGGTGTCAGGCGGTCATTTCGAAGTACCCGGGTGTGTAGCTCGGGTGATGACGGACTACACCGCTTTCTCTTGGCCGCGCATTATATCTACACCACTTGCGAGGTCCAATACAAACGTTTGTTTGAATTTGCCGCAGCCCAGTAAAATCAAAGACGCACGGCTTGAAGCTGGCTGGTTTGCCGTATTGACCGGATTGGGCGTTACGGTCAAGATACGGGCGGTTTTACGCTCGCCGTAGGCTGACCGTCGGATGCAGGAGCACCCCTAAAAACCAGGCAAAAAGCAGGGCAGTTACGCCAGGACCCGCCTTTGTAGTGGAGTTTACACGCCACGACAAACAATGACCCACGGGTTTTGCGCGCAAGCGTCGAGAACAGACTGCACAGTCAGTTGAATTTCACCTGCTCGCGTTCGTTTTTGGAGGTGCCCTTGTACCCACGCGCAATCGCCCGGTTCTGCCCAGGCGACATTCTTTTCACCGGAGAGTAACGAGGAATCCATGAAGGTTCTTGTAGCTGTCAAACGAGTGGTCGACTATAACGTCAAGGTTCGCGTCAAGGCGGACAACTCCGGCGTAGACCTTGCTAACGTCAAGATGTCCATGAACCCCTTCTGCGAAATCGCCGTAGAAGAAGCCGTGCGCCTGAAAGAGAAGGGCGTGGCGAGCGAAATCGTCGTCGTTACCGTCGGCCCGGCCACTGCCCAGGAGCAGCTGCGTACCGCCCTGGCACTGGGTGCCGACCGCGCCGTGCTGGTCGAGTCGGCTGAAGAGCTGACCTCGCTGGCCGTGGCCAAGCTGCTCAGGGCTGTGGTCGACAAGGAGCAGCCGCAACTGGTCATCCTTGGCAAGCAGGCCATCGACAGCGACAACAACCAGACCGGCCAGATGCTGGCTGCGCTGACCGGTTATGCCCAGGGTACTTTCGCCTCCAAGGTGGAAGTGGCCGGCGACAAGGTCAACGTCACCCGTGAAATCGATGGCGGCCTGCAGACCGTTGCTCTGAACCTGCCGGCGATCGTGACCACCGACCTGCGTCTGAACGAGCCGCGCTATGCGTCGCTGCCGAACATCATGAAGGCCAAGAAGAAGCCGCTGGAGACTGTGACTCCGGACGCGCTGGGCGTTTCCACCGCCTCTACCAACAAGACCCTGAAAGTCGAAGCGCCAGCTGCACGCAGCGCTGGTATCAAGGTCAAGTCGGTGGCTGAACTGGTCGAGAAACTGAAGAACGAGGCGAAGGTAATCTAAATGACTATCCTGGTTATCGCTGAACACGAAAACGGCGCCGTTGCCCCGGCGACCCTGAACACCGTTGCTGCCGCCGCGAAAATCGGTGGCGATATCCACGTACTGGTCGCTGGCCAGAACGTGGGTGGCGTTGCCGAAGCTGCCGCGAAAATCGCTGGTGTGGCCAAGGTGCTGGTAGCCGACAACGCTGCCTATGCGCACCAGCTGCCGGAAAACGTCGCGCCGCTGGTGGCCGAGCTTGGCAAGGCCTACAGCCACGTGCTGGCACCAGCCACCTCCAACGGCAAGAACATCCTGCCGCGCGTTGCCGCGCTGCTGGACGTCGACCAGATCTCCGAGATCATCGCGGTCGAGTCGGCGGACACCTTCAAGCGTCCGATCTACGCCGGTAACGCCATTGCCACCGTGCAATCGAGCGCTGCGGTCAAGGTCATCACCGTGCGTGCCACCGGCTTCGACGCCGTTGCCGCCGAAGGTGGTTCGGCTGCTGTCGAAGCGGTTGGCGCTGCCCACGATGCGGGCAAGTCGGCATTTGTCGGCGAAGAGCTGGCCAAGTCCGATCGTCCTGAGCTGACCGCTGCCAAGATCGTCGTTTCCGGCGGCCGCGGCATGCAGAACGGCGACAACTTCAAGCACCTGTACGCGCTGGCGGACAAGCTCGGCGCCGCCGTGGGTGCTTCGCGCGCCGCGGTCGACGCAGGCTTCGTGCCCAACGACATGCAGGTCGGCCAGACCGGCAAGATCGTTGCGCCGCAGCTGTACATCGCCGTCGGTATCTCCGGCGCGATCCAGCACCTGGCCGGCATGAAGGACTCCAAGGTGATCGTTGCGATCAACAAGGACGAAGAGGCGCCGATCTTCCAGGTGGCCGACTACGGCCTGGTCGCCGACCTGTTCGAAGCCGTACCTGAGCTGGAGAAGCTGGTTTAATCCAGCCGCTTCACTTATAAAGAGCCCGGTCTTTTGATCGGGCTTTTTTATTTCGCGACGCAAGGGAGGCATGTGCATGGGGTGGCTTGGCCGAATGGCGATGGCGGGATTGCTGGGGTTTGCCTGCTTGCCCACGGCGGCGCTGGCGGTGGGCAAGTGCGAGCGTCTGGTGGCGACCGGCAGCCCCGATGCGCCGCCCTATGCCTGGCGCGACCCGCAGGACCCCAGGCACCTGATTGGCGCCAACGTCGACCTGCTCAAGCAGGTGGCGACGGAGCTTGGGCTGAAGGTCGAGGTGCTGTACGCAGGCAAGCGCAACGAGGCGCAGGATGAAGTGCGCAGCGGGCGCATGGACCTGCTGGTGGATGCGCCGCTGGCCACTGAAGACCTGACCCGCGTCGACTTCATCCACCCGGCGCTGCTGCAGAACGACTACCTGGTGTGGACCCGGCACGACTCCACGCTGGCCTACGACGGCCTGGCCGATCTGCACCAGCACCAGGGCGCGATCTCGGAGAAGGCCAGGCTGACCCCGGCGTTCGCCCAGTTTGCCAAGGACCAGTTGAAGCTGGCGCCGGCGCAGAACCTGACCCAGGCATTCCAGAAGCTTTTGCTTGGCCAGGTCGACTATGTGCTGGCCGGGCGTTACGCCGGCATGGCCATGGCGCAGACCCTTGGCATGGCCAACGACCTGATCGCCCGCGGCCTGCCGCTGGATCGCCCGGGGCTGTACCTGGCGCTGTCGCACAATTCGGCGTGCAATGACGCCTGGTTGCGCGGACAGCTGGCCAAAAAACTGACAGAATTGCCGGCCTCAGGCGTGCCTCAGGCAGTACTGCAACGCAATGTCGAGCGCTGGAAGGCGCAGCTGCAGCAACCGCTCGACGCCCCCAAACAGTAGGAAGATTGTGTGAGAACTCAACCGCTTTTCGCTGCCATGGCGTTACTGGCCCTGGCCGGTTGCGCTGCCGACCCGGCGCCCCACGAGCAGATGCGCCTGTCCGAACAGGCGCTGGAGCAGGCCAAGGCCGTCGGTGCCACCGACGAAGTGGCCGAGCTGAAGCTGGCCGAAGACAAGCTTGCCCGCGCCCGCAGCAACATGGCCAGCGAGTCGTACCGTGATGCGCGGCTGCGCGCCGAGCAGGCCGAGCTTGATGCGCGGCTGGCCGAAGCCCGGGTGCTGACCCTCAAGAGTCAGGAGCAGCTGTCGCTGCTGCAATCGCGGGTCAATCGTCTGCGAAAGCAGTTGGGGGAGCAACAGTGAGTTCGATCAAGCCCTTGGTGGCCGTGTTATGTGCAGGTGTGCTGGGGTTGCAGGGCTGCGCCAGCGAGCGCAGCGAAACCGCCCTCGACCAGGCCGCCGCCAGTTTCCAGGCAGTGAAGGACGATTCCAATGTGCTGCGCAGTGCGCCGCGTGACGTGATCCGCGCCGGCGAGTCGCTGGCCCGTGCCGAGCGGTTGTCCAGCTACGTGGGCAGTGGTGCGGACGTGCGCCATTACGCCTACCTGAGTCAGCGCTACAGCGAGATTGCCCGCGAGCACAGCAACCTGGTGCTCAATCAGGAGCGCCTGGCCAAGCTCGAACTGGAGCGCCAGCGCCTGCAGCTGGCCCTGCGCGAAGCCAAGCTGGTCAGCGTGCAGCAGCAGGGCAAATGGCTGGAGGCGCAGATCGTCAGCCTGGCCACGACCCAGAGCGACCGTGGCCTGGTGATGACCCTGGGTGACGTGCTGTTCGATACCGGGCAGGCCGAATTGAAGAACTCCGCCAGCCGTACCGTGCTCAAGCTGGTGCAGTTTCTGCAGCTCAACCCCCGGCGCGTTGTGCGCATCGAGGGGTATACCGACAGCACCGGCACTCCCGAGGACAACCTGACGCTGTCGCGTGATCGTGCGCAGGCCGTGGCGGACATGCTGGTCGACCTGGGCGTCGACGAAAAACGCATCCAGGTCGAAGGCTATGGCGACCAGTACCCGATCGAGGCCAATGCCTCGGAGCGGGGCAGGGCGCAGAACCGTCGGGTGGAGATCGTGTTTTCCGACGAGAAAGGCCACCTGGGCGCGCCGCGCTGAGGTCGAGGTAAACAAAAAACCGGTGATAGTCACCGGTTTTTTTATGCCGCAAAGCTTGAAAAAGCCGCTGTCACACAACTGTGTAGTCGACTATTCTGGCATCTGTGCCCGTACACTTATGCACTGTTCCGGTATTCTTCGCCGACTGTACAAGAACAATTAGATAGCCCGCGTTTCGAGATCCGTCCCATGACCAATCTGTTGCTCTACCAGCGCATCGCCCAGCAACTGGCGGAAGACATCCGCCGCGGCGTCTATCAGCCCGGTGAGCGCGTACCGTCGGTACGCAAGATGAGCTCGCAGCTCAATGTCAGCCATGCCACCGTGCTGCAGGCCTATGCCAACCTCGAGGACCAGGGGCTGATTCGCGCGCGGCCGCAATCGGGCTACTACGTCCACCAGACCCCGGCCCTGACTGCGCAGACCCCGGACATCGCGCGGGTCGAGCGTCCAGGGCTGGTCACGCGCAGCAGCATCATCCAGCAGGTACTGACCGAAGCCCGGCGTGATGGGGTGTTCCCGCTGGGGGCGGCGGTTCCGCATGTGGACTACCTGCCGGTGCGGGCGCTGCACCAGCAACTGGCCAAGGTCACGCGGTTCCAGAGCCCGCGGGCGTTCAGCTACATGTTCAGCCCGGGTTTCGAGCCGCTGCGCCGGCAGATCGCCATTCGCATGCGCGACGCCGGGGTGGTGGTCGACCCGTCCGAAGTGGTGGTAACCCACGGTTGCGTCGATGCGCTGCAGATGTCGTTGCGGGTGCTGACCCGGCCAGGCGACCTGATCGCCGCCGAGTCGCCCACCTATTACGGGCTGCTGCAACTGGCGGACCTGCTGGGGCTCAAGGTGATCGAGATCCCCAGCGACCCGGCCACCGGCATCAGCCTGGAGGCCCTGCAACTGGCGGCCAACCAGTGGTCGATCAAGGCGCTGGTGCTGACTGCGCGGTTGAGCAACCCGCTGGGCGGCACCATTCCCGAGGAGCGCCAGAAGCAGTTGCTGCGCCTGGCCTCGGATTTCAACATCCAGATCGTCGAGGACGATATCTACGGCGAGCTGATGTTCGAGCAAGGGCGCACCAAGGCGCTCAAGGCCTTCGACCGGCTGGGGCGGGTGATCTATTGCTCGAGCTTTTCCAAGACCCTGTCGCCGGGGGTGCGTATCGGCTGGATGATCGCGGGCAACTATCAGCAGGAAATCCAGCGACTGCAGACCTTTACCACGCACTCGGCGTGCAGTGTGACGCAGATGGGGGTGGCGGCCTACCTTGAAAATGGTGGCTATGACCGCCATCTGCGCTACATTCGCCAGGAATATCGCAAGAACCTCAGTGCCTACCAGCTGGCGGTACAGCAGCACTTTCCGGAAGGCACCCAGATGAGCCGGCCTACCGGGGGCTTCATCCTGTGGGTCAGCCTGCCGGGGCGGGTCAACACCCAGGAGTTGCATGTACGTGCCTTGCAGCAGGGCATCAGCATCGCGCCCGGGCTGATCTTCAGTAACACGGAGCAGTTCAACCACTGCATTCGTCTCAACTGCGGCATTCCGTGGAACCGCGAGGCTGAGCGGGCGCTGCTGACATTGGGGATGCTGGCCCATCAGCTTTGCCAGGAAACCGCCTCGGGCGGATACCTCTAGATCGCGGGCTTGCCAGCGACTGCAGGAACAGGGAGCATGTGCGACTCATGAATACGTCTCGTTGCCTATGAAAGCGTTGAGCTGTGCTGCCGTGATGTTGTGTGCGCTGGGCCTGTGTGCAACGGGCCCGGCACTGGCTGTGCCCGGACCGGGGCCGATACTGCTGGCACAGGCGTCGGCTGCCCCGGCACCGGACCGGAAGCCTTCGACCCAGGCCCCGGTAAAAGCGAGTGCCAAGCCACAGGCCAAGCCCAAGGCGCAACCCAAGACCAAGGCTGGCGACCCCAGGAAGACGCCGGCCAAGGCGGTAAAGTCGGGCAAGCGCAAGGCCTCCGAGGTGATTGCCGCGCCCTTGCCCAAGGCGCGCCTGGATCTGAGCCTGCCCCCGGAGATGGTCAAGGACCTGCAGCCGAGCAGTCAGGAGGAAGTCCGTGTGCGACGTCCGCTGCTGCCGTCGTTGTTCGAAGAAAAGCCTGCCGCGGACAGCCCGTTCCAGCTCAATGGCCGCTTGATCAGCAACGAAATGCAATTGCAGTTGCGCAATGATGCCCGTCAGGACATTGAGGGTGCAGCCATCGATTTCGAGTTCAAGCAATAAACGCTGCTCGACCTGCCGGTCACATTCTGCGCGGCGATATTTCATCTGAGCGGTAATTTCAAACACCTGTTTTAGCGGTTACTATCCCCATTCACCCATCATTTGTTAGGCCGAGGTCCATGTCGTCATGAACTGCCGTGAAGGCTGTGGCGCTTGCTGCATTGCCCCTTCCATCAGCTCGCCCATTCCTGGCATGCCGCACGGCAAGCCGGCTGGCGAACGCTGTGTGCAACTGTCCGAGCACAACCTCTGCAGCCTGTTCGGCCAGCCTGAACGGCCGGCGGTGTGCTCGGGCTTCCAGGCGGAGGTGGACACCTGCGGCAATGATCGCGACGAGGCGATCAGGATCATCGGCTGGCTGGAGCAAGTGACGGCGGCTTGAGTGAGTGGAACTTCGCAAACAAGGAAAACAACACGATGGGTTCGATGAAGCGGGTAGCGGTGATTTGTGGTCTGAGTGCGATGTTCATGTCGGTGGCGCAGGCTGAAGACTGGAAGGTTGCCAAGGAAGGGGATGGCATCAAGGTATCGCTGAGCGAAGTGAGTGGTTCGAACTACAAGGCCTATCAGGGCGTGACGACCATCAAGGCGCCGCTGGCCAAGGTCCGGGCGCTGCAGGAAGACGTGGCCGGGGCCTGTGCCTGGATTCACGAGTGCAAGAGCCAGAAGCTGCTCAAGCACGAGGGTGACCAGAGCTGGACCTACACCCAGTTCAATACGCCGTGGCCGGTCACCCCGCGCGATTCGATCATCCATGTAACCACCAGCGAAGGTGCTGACGGCAGCCTGACCCGCAAGCTGGAGGGTGTGCCCAAGTACCTGCCGGAGGAAAAAGGCTATGTGCGGGTGGCTGAAGTGCAGGGTTTCTGGAAGCTGGTGCCCAAGGGTGACACTACCGAGGTGACATACCAGGTGCACACCGAGCCAGGCGGGAGTGTGCCAGCGATGGTGGCGAACAAGTTCGTGGTCGATGCGCCGTTCAATACGCTCAAGGCGTTGAAGGAGCGGGCGGAGAAACCGTAACAGTTTGATGGTAGGCTGCAATATGCCTAAACTGTAGGGGCCGCCAAGGCTTGCTCCTCCTGCATGAAGCGTTACGCAACAAAAAAGGCTGCCCGAGGGCAGCCTTTCTTGTTGTTGCAGGCGAGCCGTTTGGCTTACTTGCGGTCTTCCAGTTTGACGATGTCACGTGACTCGTAGCCGGTGTACAGCTGGCGCGGACGGCCAATCTTGTACGGGCTGGAGAGCATTTCCTTCCAGTGCGAGATCCAGCCGACGGTCCGCGCCAGGGCGAAGATCACGGTGAACATGCTGGTAGGGATGCCGATCGCCTTGAGGATGATCCCCGAGTAGAAGTCGACGTTCGGGTACAGCGAGCGCTCGATGAAGTACGGATCGGTCAGGGCGATCTCTTCCAGGCGCATGGCCAGTTCCAGCTGCGGATCGTTGGTGATGCCCAGCTCGCGCAGCACTTCGTCGCAGGTCTGCTTCATCACGGTGGCACGCGGGTCGCGGTTCTTGTAGACGCGGTGACCGAAGCCCATCAGCTTGAACGGGTCGTTCTTGTCCTTGGCCTTGGCGATGAAGGTGTCGATGTTCGAGACATCGCCAATTTCGTCGAGCATGGTCAGCACGGCTTCGTTGGCGCCGCCGTGGGCAGGGCCCCACAGTGCAGCGATGCCGGCAGCGATACAGGCGAACGGATTGGCGCCCGAGGAGCCTGCCAGGCGTACGGTGGAGGTCGACGCATTCTGTTCGTGGTCGGCGTGGAGGATGAAGATCCGGTCCATTGCCTTGGCCAGCACCGGGCTGATCGGTTTGATCTCGCACGGGGTGTTGAACATCATGTGCAGGAAGTTTTCGGCGTAGGTCAGGTCGTTGCGCGGGTACATCATGGGCTGGCCCATGGAGTACTTGTAGACCATCGCGGCCAGGGTCGGCATCTTGGCGACCAGGCGCACGGCCGAGATTTCCCGGTGCTGCGGGTTATTGATGTCCAGCGAGTCGTGATAGAACGCCGACAGGGCGCCAACCACGCCGCACATGACGGCCATCGGGTGGGCGTCGCGGCGGAAGCCGTTGAAGAACGACTTCAACTGCTCGTGCACCATGGTGTGATTTTTGACGGTGCTGACGAACTGAGCCTTCTGCTCGGCATTCGGCAGTTCGCCGTTGAGCAGCAGGTAGCAGGTTTCCAGGTAGTCGGATTGCTCGGCGAGCTGTTCGATCGGGTAGCCGCGATGCAGCAGGATGCCCTTGTCGCCGTCAATGTAGGTGATCTTGGACTCGCACGATGCGGTCGCCATGAAACCAGGGTCGAAAGTGAAGTGACCCGTGGCCCCCAACCCTCTAACGTCGATAACATCGGGACCAACGGTGCCGGTTAAAATGGGCAGCTCGACGGGGGCTGCGCCCTCGATGACCAACTGCGCTTTTTTGTCAGCCATGTGGCCTCCTATTAATGCTTGAAATCATCAGACAGACCCCCCACGCAGGGCCCGCACCACTATAGTGAGATAAATTCGAATGTCAATTTGCCTAAAGCACGGTTGTAAAGGGCTTTGGGCGCTGTTTTTCCGCGAAATTGCGGCCCGTTTACGCCTTTTGTTCGCCAAAGGCAATGCGCTATTTGGGCTAGGGCTTCACGTTGTCATTAGTAGCCTAACTGTCTATACTCGGCACCCGACCGCCAGGGGCTTTAAAGCCCGCTTTTCTGGGGTCGTCACTCCCTGGGTGGTGGGTACCTGACCAGTACACTTACCAACAACTTTGCCCTGCTTGCTAGGGGCTCTTCAGTGTGAAAAAAGCCGTGAAAAGCCAACGACCTGTAAACCTAGACCTAAGGACCATCAAACTCCCCATTACCGGCGTTACGTCATTTCTTCACCGTGTTTCCGGCATCATCCTCTTTCTGGGCCTGGGCATCATGCTGTACGCATTGAGCCAATCCCTGAGTTCCGAGGAAGGTTTTGCCGAGGTGAAGGCATGCCTGACCAGTCCGCTGGCCAAATTCGTGGCGTGGGGCCTTCTGTCCGCCTTGCTGTATCACCTGGTTGCCGGTGTGCGCCATCTGATTATGGACATGGGCATCGGTGAGACGCTGGAAGGCGGCAAACTGGGCTCGAAAATCGTTATCGCCATTTCCGTGGTGGTGATCGTTCTGGCGGGAGTTTGGATATGGTAACTAATGTCACGAACCTGTCGCGTTCGGGCCTCTATGACTGGATGGCGCAGCGCGTTTCTGCGGTCGTTCTCGCGGCTTACTTCATTTTTCTGATCGGCTACCTGGTGGCGCACCCTGGCATCGACTATGCCCAGTGGCACGCCCTGTTCTCCCATAACGCGATGCGGATCTTCAGTCTGCTGGCCCTCGTTGCCCTGGGCGCTCACGCCTGGGTCGGCATGTGGACCATTGCCACCGACTACCTGACGCCGATGGCGCTGGGCAAGTCGGCGACTGCAGTTCGTTTCCTGTTCCAGGCGGTATGTGGTGTCGCGATGTTCGCGTACTTCGTCTGGGGTGTGCAGATTCTCTGGGGTATCTGATTCATGGCTAACATTCCAACGATTTCCTTCGACGCCATCATCATTGGTGGTGGCGGTGCCGGCATGCGCGCTGCGCTGCAGCTGGCTCAAGGCGGCCACAAGACCGCCGTGATCACCAAGGTGTTCCCGACCCGTTCGCACACCGTATCGGCCCAGGGTGGCATCACCTGCGCCATCGCTTCGGCCGACCCGAACGATGACTGGCGCTGGCATATGTACGATACCGTCAAGGGTTCCGACTACATCGGTGACCAGGACGCTATCGAATACATGTGTCAGGAAGGCCCGGCTGCGGTGTTCGAGCTGGACCACATGGGTCTGCCGTTCTCGCGTACCGAAACCGGCCGTATCTACCAGCGTCCGTTCGGCGGCCAGTCCAAGGACTACGGTAAAGGTGGCCAGGCCGCCCGTACCTGCGCCGCTTCCGACCGTACCGGTCACGCGCTGCTGCACACCCTCTATCAGGGCAACCTGAAAGCCGGCACCACCTTCCTCAACGAGTGGTACGCGGTTGACCTGGTCAAGAACCAGGACGGCGCCTTCGTCGGCGTGATCGCGATCTGCATCGAAACCGGCGAGACCGTCTACATTCGCGCCAAGGCCACCGTACTGGCCACCGGCGGTGCAGGGCGTATCTACGCCTCCACCACCAACGCCCTGATCAATACCGGCGACGGTATCGGCATGGCCCTGCGTGCCGGCGTGCCGGTGCAGGACATCGAGATGTGGCAGTTCCACCCGACCGGCATCGCCGGCGCAGGTGTACTGGTTACCGAAGGCTGCCGTGGTGAAGGTGGTTACCTGATCAACAAGCACGGCGAGCGTTTCATGGAGCGCTACGCGCCAAACGCCAAGGACCTCGCCGGTCGCGACGTTGTGGCCCGCTCCATGGTCAAAGAGATCATCGCCGGCAACGGCTGTGGCCCGAACGGCGACCACGTGATGCTCAAGCTCGACCACCTGGGCGAGGAAGTGCTGCACAGCCGCCTGCCAGGCATCTGCGAGCTGTCCAAGACCTTCGCGCACGTCGACCCGGTCGTTGCACCCGTACCCGTCGTTCCAACCTGCCACTACATGATGGGCGGCGTTGCCACCAACATTCATGGCCAGGCGATCTCGCAGAACGCCGACGGCGAAGACACCATCATCGAAGGGCTGTTCGCGGTCGGTGAAGTGGCTTGCGTATCGGTTCACGGCGCCAACCGCCTGGGCGGCAACTCGCTGCTCGACCTGGTGGTGTTCGGCCGTGCGGCCGGCCTGCACCTGGAAAAGGCCCTGAGCGACGGTATCGAATACCGCGACGCCAGCGACACCGACGTGGAAGTCGCGCTGAACCGTCTGAACAAGCTCAACGAGCGTACCGACGGCGAAGACGTGGCAACCCTGCGTCGCGAGCTGCAAAGCTGCATGCAGAACTACTTCGGCGTATTCCGCACCGGCGAATACATGCAGAAGGGTATCGAACAGCTGGCTGGCCTGCGCGAGCGTATCGCCAACGTCAAGATCAACGACAAGTCCCAGGCCTTCAACACCGCGCGTATCGAAGCGCTGGAGCTGCAGAACCTGCTGGAAGTCGCTGAAGCCACTGCAATCGCTGCTGAAGTGCGCAAAGAGTCCCGCGGTGCCCACGCCCGTGAAGACTTCGAAGACCGTGACGACGAAAACTGGCTGTGCCACACCCTGTACTTCCCGGGTGAAAAGCGGGTTGCCAAGCGTGCAGTCAACTTCTCGCCGAAAACCGTTCCGACGTTCGAGCCTAAAGTCCGGACTTACTAAGGGTGGCCACTATGTTGAAAGTCGAAGTTTATCGCTACAACCCCGACACCGACTCGGCACCTAAGACCCAGGTGTTCGAAGTCGATACCGGCGGCAAGGACCTGATGGTTCTGGATGTGCTGGCACTGATCAAGGAACAGGACGAAGGTTTCTCCTATCGTCGTTCGTGCCGCGAAGGCGTGTGCGGTTCCGATGGCATGAACATCAACGGCAAGAACGGCCTGGCCTGCATCACCCCGCTGTCGGCGGTGGTGAAGAAGAACAAGCTGGTCGTGCGTCCGCTGCCCGGCCTGCCGGTCATCCGTGACCTGGTCGTTGATATGAGCATCTTCTACAAGCAGTACGAGAAGGTGAAGCCGTTCCTGCAGAACGATACCCCGGCGCCGGCGATCGAACGCCTGCAGTCACCGGAAGAACGCGAGAAGCTGGACGGTCTGTACGAGTGCATCCTGTGCGCTTGCTGCTCGACTTCCTGCCCGTCGTTCTGGTGGAACCCGGACAAGTTCCTGGGCCCGGCCGCTCTGCTTCAAGCTTATCGCTTCCTGGCCGATAGCCGTGACACCAAGACCCAGGAGCGCCTGGCGTCCCTGGATGACCCGTTCAGCGTATTCCGCTGCCGCGGGATCATGAACTGCGTAAACGTTTGCCCCAAAGGTCTGAACCCGACCAAGGCAATCGGCCACGTACGTAACATGCTGCTGCAAAGCGGCACCTGATTCAAAAGTGTTGTACCCGTAGCACACCGAAGTGCGGGCCCTTGCCCGCACCGAGGTGCAACTTGAGCAAAGGCCAAAAGCCCGAGCTTTTACCTATGAAGATATGAGACCAGCAGGGGCGTCCGGGCTGGTACCCGGTAAATCTGCGGAACTCTCGGTGGCTTGGTTCAGTCGCTGCATACGGACTCAACTCAGCTTGCTGTGGTTCTTGCCGATCGAGGCCCCTAACCGAGGGTGACCAAGCATGCAAGAAAGCGTGATGCAGCGCATGTGGAACAGCGCCCACCTTTCAGGTGGTAACGCTGCCTATGTGGAAGAGCTCTACGAGCTCTACCTGCACGACCCTAACGCTGTGCCAGAAGAGTGGCGCACTTACTTTCAGAAGTTGCCCGCCGAAGGCAGCACTGCCACCGATGTATCGCACTCGACGATCCGCGACCATTTCGTACTGCTGGCAAAGAACCAGCGCCGCGCCCAACCGGTTTCCGCCGGTAGCGTGAGCAGTGAACACGAGAAGAAGCAGGTTGAAGTGCTGCGACTGATCCAGGCCTACCGTATGCGCGGCCACCAAGCCGCGAAGCTCGACCCCCTGGGGTTGTGGCAGCGCCCTGCGCCAGTAGACCTGTCGATCAATCATTACGGCTTGACCAATGCCGATCTTGATACGACCTTCCGTGCCGGCGACCTGTTCATCGGCAAAGAGGAAGCGAGCCTACGCGAAATCTTCGAGGCGTTGCAGCAGACATATTGCCGCACCATCGGCGCCGAGTTCACCCACATCGTCGACTCCGAGCAGCGCAGCTGGTTCCAGCAGCGTCTGGAGAGCGTGCGTGGGCGTCCTGAATTTTCCGCAGACATCCAGAGCCACCTGCTCGAGCGCGTTACCGCGGCAGAAGGCCTGGAGAAATACCTGGGTACCAAATACCCGGGCACCAAACGTTTCGGCCTGGAAGGCGGCGAAAGCCTGATTCCGATGCTGGACGAGCTGATCCAGCGCTCCGGTTCCTACGGTACCAAGGAAGTCGTGATCGGCATGGCCCACCGTGGTCGCCTGAACGTACTGGTCAACACCTTCGGCAAGAACCCGCGCGAGCTGTTCGACGAGTTCGAAGGCAAGAAGAAGGTCGAGCTGGGTTCCGGTGACGTGAAGTATCACCAGGGCTTCTCGTCCAACGTGATGACCGCCGGCGGTGAAGTTCACCTGGCCATGGCGTTCAACCCTTCGCACCTGGAAATCGTCTCGCCAGTGGTGGAAGGTTCGGTGCGTGCCCGTCAGGACCGCCGCAACGACAGCGTTGGCGACAAGGTACTGCCGATCTCGATCCACGGCGACGCGGCCTTCGCTGGCCAGGGCGTGGTCATGGAAACCTTCCAGATGTCGCAGACCCGCGGTTTCAAGACCGGCGGCACCGTGCACATCGTGATCAACAACCAGGTTGGTTTCACCATCAGCAACCCGCTGGACTCGCGTTCCACCGAGTACTGCACCGACGTCGCCAAGATGATCCAGGCGCCGATCCTGCACGTCAACGGCGACGATCCGGAAGCGGTGCTGTTCGTGACCCAGCTGGCGGTCGACTACCGCATGCAGTTCAAGCGTGACGTGGTCATCGACCTGGTCTGCTACCGTCGTCGCGGCCACAACGAGGCCGACGAGCCGAACGGCACCCAGCCGCTGATGTACCAGCAGATCAGCAAGCAGCGCACCACCCGTGAGCTGTACGCCGATGCGCTGACCCAGGCCGGTCGTTTGGATGCCGAGCGCGTCCAGGCCAAGGTCGACGAGTACCGCAATGCGCTGGACAACGGCCTGCATGTTGTGAAAAGCCTGGTCAAGGAGCCGAACAAGGAGCTGTTCGTCGACTGGCGTCCATACCTGGGCCACGCCTGGACCGCGCGTCACGACACCCGCTTCGACCTCAAGACCCTGCAGGAGCTCTCGGCCAAGTTGCTGGAGCTGCCGGAAGGCTTCGTGGTTCAGCGCCAGGTCTCGAAGATCTACGAAGATCGCCAGAAGATGCAGGCCGGTGGCTTGCCGATCAACTGGGGTTACGCCGAAACCATGGCGTACGCCACCCTGGCCTTCGAAGGTCACCCGATCCGCATGACGGGTCAGGATATCGGTCGCGGCACCTTCTCTCACCGCCATGCGGTGTTGCACAACCAGAAGGACGCCAGCACCTATATCCCGCTGCAGAACCTGTTCCCGGGCCAGCCACGTTTCGACCTGTACGATTCGTTCCTGTCCGAAGAGGCGGTACTGGCGTTCGAATACGGCTACTCGACCACCCAGCCCAATGCGCTGGTGATCTGGGAAGCCCAGTTCGGCGACTTCGCCAACGGTGCCCAGGTGGTTGTCGACCAGTTCATCACCAGCGGCGAGCACAAGTGGGGCCGTCTGTGCGGTCTGACCATGCTGCTGCCACATGGTTATGAAGGGCAGGGGCCTGAGCACTCCTCGGCGCGTCTGGAGCGTTACCTGCAACTGTGTGCCGAGCACAACGTTCAGGTCTGCGTACCGACCACGCCGGCTCAGATCTACCACCTGCTGCGTCGTCAGGTCATCCGTCCGCTGCGCAAGCCGCTGATCGTGCTGACACCCAAGTCGCTGCTGCGCCACAAGCTGGCCATCTCGACCCTGGAAGAACTGGCCGAAGGCTCGTTCCAGACCGTCATTCCGGAAATCGACAGCCTCGATCCGGCCAAGGTGACGCGCCTGGTGCTGTGCAGCGGCAAGGTCTACTACGATCTGCTGGAAAAACGCCGTGCCGAAGGCCGTGAAGACATCGCTATCGTGCGTATCGAGCAACTGTATCCGTTCCCTGAAGACGATCTGGTTGAAATCCTTGCGCCTTACACCGGTCTGAAGGACGTGGTGTGGTGTCAGGAAGAGCCGATGAACCAGGGCGCGTGGTACAGCAGCCAGCACCACATGCGTCGCATCCTGAGCCGTCACAACAAGGACCTGGTCCTTGAGTACGCCGGTCGTGACGCCTCGGCAGCACCTGCCTGTGGTTACGCTTCGATGCACGCCGAACAGCAGGAAAAACTGCTGCAAGCTGCCTTCACCGTTTAATGCCATCGCGCACCAGAAACCGAATTTAAGGAACCACTGATAATGGCTATCGAGATCAAAGCCCCTACTTTCCCGGAATCGGTTGCCGATGGCACCGTTGCCACCTGGCACAAGAAACCGGGCGAAGCCGTCAAGCGTGACGAGCTGATCGTCGACATCGAGACCGACAAGGTCGTCCTGGAAGTGCTGGCCACCGCCGATGGCGTGCTGGGCGACATCGTCAAGGGCGAAGGCGAGACCGTGCTGTCCGACGAAGTGCTGGGTTCGATCAATGAAGGCGCTGCACCAGCTGCTGCTCCGGCCGCCGCTGCCGCCGCACCTGCCCAGGCTGCCGCTCCGGCCGACGCTGGCGAAGACGACCCGATTGCTGCGCCTGCCGCACGCAAGCTGGCCGAAGAAAACGCCATCGACCTGGCCAGCGTCGCTGGCACCGGTAAAGGCGGTCGCATCACCAAGGAAGACGTCGTCGCTGCCGTCGCCAACAAGAAGGCCGCTCCGGCTGCCGCTGCTGCCAAGCCGGCCGCTGCTGCCGCTGCCCCGGTTGTCGCCACTGGCGACCGTACCGAGAAGCGTGTGCCGATGACCCGCGTGCGTGCCACCGTGGCCAAGCGTCTGGTCGAAGCACAGTCGAACATGGCGATGCTGACCACCTTCAACGAAGTCGACATGACCGAAGTCATGGCACTGCGTTCGAAGTACAAGGACCTGTTCGAGAAGTCCCACAACGGCGTGCGCCTGGGCTTCATGTCGTTCTTCGTCAAGGCTGCCACCGAAGCGCTGAAACGCTTCCCGGCCGTCAACGCCTCGATCGACGGCAGCGACATCGTCTACCACGGCTACGCCGACATCGGTGTTGCCGTGTCCAGCGACCGCGGCCTGGTGGTGCCGGTACTGCGTAACGCCGAGCAGATGAGCCTGGCCGAAATCGAAGGCGGCATCGCCACCTTCGGCAAGAAGGCCCGTGACGGCAAACTGTCGATCGACGAGATGACCGGCGGTACCTTCACCATCACCAACGGTGGTACCTTCGGTTCGATGATGTCGACCCCGATCGTCAACCCGCCGCAGGCTGCAATCCTGGGCATGCACAACATCATCCAGCGTCCGATGGCCGTCAACGGCCAGGTCGTGATCCGTCCGATGATGTACCTGGCACTGTCCTACGATCACCGCCTGATCGATGGCAAAGAAGCCGTGACGTTCCTGGTGACCATCAAGAACCTGCTGGAAGACCCGGCTCGTCTGCTGCTGGACATCTGATAAACAGCTGCAGGCTGCAAGCGACAAGCTTCGAGCAGAAGCGTGTTCGCCTTGCCGCCTGCAGCTTGCCGCTTGACGCTAAAAGGAATCTTTTATGACCCAGAAATTCGACGTGGTAGTGATTGGTGCAGGTCCTGGCGGCTATGTAGCCGCGATCAAGGCTGCCCAGCTCGGCCTGAGCACTGCCTGTATCGAGAAGTACGTTGACGGCGAAGGCAAACTGGCCCTCGGCGGTACCTGCCTGAACGTGGGTTGCATTCCGTCCAAGGCGCTGCTGGACAGCTCCTGGAAGTACAAGGAAGCCAAAGAGAGCTTCAACGTGCACGGCATCTCCACTGGCGAAGTGAAGATGGACGTGGCTGCGATGGTTGGCCGCAAGGCTGGCATCGTCAAGAACCTGACCGGCGGCGTTGCCACCCTGTTCAAGGCCAACGGCGTCACTTCGATCCAGGGCCACGGCAAACTGCTGGCCGGCAAGAAAGTCGAAGTCACCAAGCCTGACGGCAGCACCGAAATCATCGAAGCCGAGAACGTGATCCTGGCCTCCGGTTCGCGTCCGATCGACATTCCGCCGGCTCCGGTCGACCAGAAAGTCATCGTCGACTCCACCGGCGCCCTGGAATTCCAGACCGTGCCAAAACGCCTGGGCGTGATCGGCGCCGGTGTCATCGGCCTGGAGCTGGGTTCGGTATGGTCGCGCCTGGGTGCCCAGGTGACCGTGCTCGAAGCCCTGGACACCTTCCTGATGGCAGCCGACACCGCTGTTGCCAAGGAAGGCCTGAAGACCCTGACCAAGCAAGGTCTGGACATCAAGCTGGGCGCTCGCGTGACCGGCTCGAAGGTCAACGGCGACGAAGTCGAAGTGACCTACACCGACGCCAACGGCGAGCAGAAGATCACCTTCGACAGGCTGATCGTTGCAGTCGGCCGTCGCCCTGTGACCACCGACCTGCTGGCTGCCGACAGCGGCGTGACCATCGACGAGCGCGGTTTCGTGTTCGTTGACGACTACTGCGCTACCAGCGTACCGGGCGTCTACGCCATCGGTGACGTGGTACGTGGCATGATGCTGGCGCACAAGGCCTCGGAAGAGGGCATCATGGTCGTCGAGCGCATCAAGGGCCACAAGGCCCAGATGAACTACGACCTGATCCCATCGGTTATCTACACCCACCCGGAAATGGCCTGGGTCGGTAAAACCGAGCAAGCCTTGAAGGCTGAAGGCGTTGAGGTTAACGTGGGCACCTTCCCGTTCGCGGCCAGCGGCCGTGCGATGGCGGCCAACGACACCGGT
The DNA here is from genome assembly GCF_049942755.1 of Pseudomonas palmensis. Lineage (NCBI taxonomy): Bacteria > Pseudomonadati > Pseudomonadota > Gammaproteobacteria > Pseudomonadales > Pseudomonadaceae > Pseudomonas > Pseudomonas palmensis. The sequence goes on along the minus strand of NZ_CP187958.1, from coordinate 217,334 downwards.
GGTTTCGTCAAGGTCATCGCCGATGCCAAGACCGACCGCGTTCTGGGTGTACACGTCATTGGCCCAAGCGCTGCCGAACTGGTGCAGCAGGGTGCAATCGCAATGGAATTCGGCTCCAGCGCCGAAGACCTGGGCATGATGGTCTTCTCCCATCCGACCTTGTCTGAAGCGCTGCACGAAGCCGCTCTGGCCGTGAATGGCGGTGCCATCCACGTAGCCAACCGCAAGAAGCGTTAAACAATAAGAAACCACGGCGGACGGCCCGTCGTGAGTCTTGCGTGCATGGCTCACCGCGGAAAGTCCGCCGGACTCGAACTCCCGGAGCATACCGGGGGCAAGCGGTCACAGGTGGCGCGGCACTCCACAGGAGCGCAGCGCCGAAGCGCAGTACCTAACGAAGACGGTAAAAAGCATGAATCTTCACGAGTATCAGGGTAAGCAGCTGTTCGCTGAATACGGCCTGCCAGTTTCCAAGGGTTTCGCAGTCGACACCCCTGAAGCTGCAGCAGAAGCCTGCGACAAGATCGGTGGCACCGAGTGGGTTGTAAAAGCCCAGGTTCACGCCGGTGGTCGCGGTAAAGCGGGCGGCGTAAAGCTGGTTCGCAGCAAAGAAGACGCCAAGGCGTTCGCTGCCCAGTGGTTGGGCAAGCGTCTGGTTACCTACCAGACCGATGCCAATGGTCAGCCAGTCACCAAGATCCTGGTTGAATCGTGCACTGATATCGCTAAAGAGCTGTACCTGGGCGCTGTCGTTGACCGTTCGAGCCGTCGTATCGTGTTCATGGCCTCCACCGAAGGTGGCGTGGACATCGAGAAAGTCGCCCACGACACTCCGGAAAAAATCATCAAGGCCACTATCGATCCACTGGTTGGCGCTCAGCCATTCCAGGGTCGCGAGCTGGCATTCCAGCTGGGTCTGGAAGGCAAGCAGGTTGCTCAGTTCGCCAAGATCTTCGTCGGTCTGGCCAAGCTGTTCAAAGAGCACGACCTGGCACTGCTGGAAGTGAACCCGCTGGTGATCAAGGCCGACGGCGATCTGCACTGCCTCGATGCCAAGATCAACATCGACGCCAACGCCATGTACCGTCAGCCCAAGCTGAAAACCTTCCACGACCCGTCGCAGGACGATCCTCGTGAAGCCCACGCTGCCAGCTTCGAGCTGAACTACGTGGCCCTGGAAGGCAACATCGGCTGCATGGTAAACGGTGCCGGCCTGGCCATGGGTACCATGGACATCGTCAACCTGCACGGCGGCAAGCCAGCCAACTTCCTCGACGTAGGTGGTGGCGCTACCAAAGAGCGCGTGACCGAAGCGTTCAAGATCATCCTGTCCGACAGCAATGTCGCGGCCGTACTGGTCAACATCTTCGGCGGCATCGTTCGTTGCGACATGATTGCCGAAGGCATCATCGGTGCAGTGAAAGAAGTTGGCGTTAAAGTGCCGGTTGTTGTTCGTCTGGAAGGCAACAACGCTGAACTGGGCGCCAAAGTACTGGCAGAAAGCGGTTTGAACATCATTGCGGCAACCAGCCTGACCGACGCTGCTCAACAAGTTGTCAAAGCTGCGGAGGGCAAGTAATGAGCGTCCTGATCAATAAAGACACCAAAGTCATCTGCCAGGGCTTCACCGGCTCGCAGGGTACCTTCCACTCCGAGCAAGCCATCGCCTACGGCACCAAGATGGTTGGCGGCGTGACCCCAGGCAAAGGCGGCACCACTCACCTGGGCCTGCCGGTGTTCAACACCGTGAAAGAAGCAGTAGCTGCTACCGGCGCCGACGCGTCGGTCATCTACGTACCGGCTCCTTTCTGCAAGGACTCGATCCTGGAAGCAGCGTTCGGCGGCATCAAGCTGATCGTGTGCATCACCGAAGGCATTCCTACCCTGGACATGCTCGATGCCAAGGTCAAGTGCGACGAGCTGGGTGTTACCCTGATCGGCCCTAACTGCCCAGGCGTCATCACCCCGGGCGAGTGCAAGATCGGCATCATGCCAGGTCACATCCACTTGCCAGGCAAGGTCGGTATCGTGTCGCGTTCCGGCACCCTGACCTATGAAGCCGTGAAGCAGACCACTGACGCCGGTTTCGGTCAGTCCACCTGCGTCGGTATCGGTGGCGACCCGATCCCGGGTTCGAACTTCATCGACATCCTGAAGCTGTTCCAGGAAGACCCGAAGACCGAGGCGATCGTGATGATCGGCGAGATCGGCGGTTCGGCTGAAGAAGAAGCGGCTGCCTACATCAAGGCAAACGTCACCAAGCCAGTGGTTTCCTACATCGCCGGTGTGACTGCCCCAGCGGGCAAGCGCATGGGCCATGCTGGCGCCATCATTTCGGGCGGCAAGGGTACTGCAGACGAGAAGTTCGCAGCCCTGCAGGACGCCGGTGTAAAAACCGTGCGTTCGCTGGCCGACATCGGCAAGGCCCTGGCCGAGCTGACCGGTTGGGAAGTGAAGAAGTAAGCTGCGGCTGACCTTCCACGCTTCGGCAAAGGCCACCCTCGGGTGGCCTTTGTGCTTTCTGGTATACAACGCTGCCCCCTGTAGGGGCCGACCTTGCCGGCGAAGCAGACAGCGCGTTCTTGCATAAAAGTCGGTCATCCACGCGACATGCATATTCGCTCATCGGACAAGCACCCCTCTGGCAGTGCGTTTTGCGGCCAGATTCGTTAACCTGTGCCCTCATTTTGTGCCAGCACCCCAAAAGGGAGCTACACGCTAAACGGGTCTGCTCCATCCGGGCAGGCAGCATTTCCCTCACCCAAGGGGAAGTCCCTCTCTAAATCCCGATTTCAGAAGTGTGGTATTTCCTTAATGAAAGTCTTGAAAGGCCAGGACATCCTGGCGCTTGGTTTTATGACGTTCGCGTTATTCGTGGGCGCAGGCAACATCATTTTCCCGCCTATCGTCGGCCTGCAATCGGGCCCCTACGTCTGGTTGGCCGCCCTGGGCTTTCTGGTCACTGCCGTGGGCCTGCCCGTGATCACCGTGGTGGCACTGGCCAAGGTCGGTGGCGGCATGGACGCGCTGAGCAGCCCGATCGGCAAGGTGGCCGGTGGCCTGCTGGCGGCTGCCGCGTACCTGGCCGTAGGCCCGCTGTTCGCCACCCCGCGTACCGCGACCGTGTCCTTCGAGGTAGGTGTGGCACCGCTGACCGGCGAGAGCCCGACCGCGTTGTTCATCTATAGCCTGGTGTACTTTGCCGTGGTGCTGGCCGTGTCCATGTACCCGGGCAAGCTGCTCGATACCGTCGGGCGCTTCCTGGCCCCGCTGAAGATCATCGCGCTGGCCGCGCTGGGCATCGCCGCGTTCATGCTGCCGGCCGGCACCATGGGGGTGGCGCAACCTGAATATGTCGCCGCGCCGTTCTCCCAGGGCTTCATCAATGGCTACCTGACCATGGATACCCTGGGCGCGCTGGTGTTCGGTATCGTCATCGTCAACGCGATCCGCTCGCGTGGCGTCGACTCGCCGCAACTGATCACCCGCTATGCCATCATCGCCGGCCTGATTGCCGGTGTCGGCCTGGCGCTGGTGTACATCAGCCTGTTCCGCCTGGGTGCGGGCAGCCACGAGATCGCCGCCGGTGCGAGCAATGGCGCGGCGGTGCTGCATGCCTATGTACAGCACACTTTCGGTTCGCTGGGCAGTGGCTTCCTGGCTGTACTGATCGCGCTGGCCTGCCTGGTCACCGCCGTGGGCCTGACCTGCGCCTGCGCCGAGTACTTCAGCCAGGTACTGCCGTTGTCGTACCGTATGCTGGTGGTGCTGCTGGCCGGCTTCTCGCTGGTGGTGTCGAACCTGGGCCTGACCAAGCTGATCGCGTTCTCGATCCCGGTGCTGACGGCAATCTACCCGCCCTGCATCGTGCTGGTGGCGCTGAGTTTCTGCGGCAACCTGTGGAACTCCCAGACACGCATCATGGCCCCGGTCATGGCGGTGTCGCTGCTGTTCGGCGTGATCGACGCACTCAAGGGCGCCAACCTCGCTGGCTGGCTGCCGGAGTCGCTGGCGCACCTGCCGCTGAGCGAGCAGGGCCTGGCCTGGCTGGTGCCTTCGGTGGCGATGCTGGCTGTTGCCGTGGTGCTTGACCGCATGCTCGGCAAGCCGCGCGAAGCGGTCGCCTGAGTGCCGGCCGCGGCAGGCGAGGGCCACAAGCCATGATCGCCTGCCGGGCCAGCCTCTGAAGAGCCCCGCATCCATTCGGATGCGGGGCTTTTTCGTCTCGGGGCCACGTGTCTTTTTGCCGCTGGCAGCGTCGAAAGGCGGACAATGCACCATCCTGTGCCATTTCTTCGGGAGCGCCATGAGCTTCATCCAGAACAACCTGATCAACCTGTTTGCCGCCTGCTGGTTCGTTGCCTGCTGGGGCGGCTACACCCGCTACGCCAGCTGGAAGGCCCGTGATACCGCCTGCCTGGCCAGCGTCATGCACCTGTACCGCGAGGACTGGATGCGCCGCATGCTGCTGCGCGACAACCGCATCGCCGACGCCAGCGTGATCGGCAACCTGGAGCGCAACGCATCGTTCTTCGCCTCCAGCACCCTGATCATCCTGGCCGGTATCCTCACCGTGCTGGGCGCCTCGGACCGTGCCTGGTCGCTGCTGGCCGACCTGCCGCTGGTACAGCAGACATCCCAGGGCATGTCCGAAATCAAACTGTTATGCCTGGCGATGGTGTTCGTGTACGCCTTCTTCACCTTCAGCTGGTGCATGCGCCAGTACAACTTCGCCGCCGTGCTGGTGGGCTCGGCACCGATGATCGGCGAGCGTCAGGTCAGCGAGCAGGAGCGCAAGGCCTTCGCTCTGCGCGGGGCGCGGGTGATCTCGCTGGCGGCCAACCAGTTCAACTTCGGGCTGCGCTCGTACTATTTCGGCATGGCCTTGCTCAGCTGGTTCATCAGCCCCTGGCTGCTGGTGCTGATGAGCACCGGGGTAGTACTGGTGCTGTACCGCCGCGAGTTTCATTCCGACGTGCTCGACGTGATGGTCTATACCCCTACAGAGGCGCCATTGCCTGAGCCGAACAAGGAACCGGTCGCATGAGTATTCCGTTCTGGTGTGTGTTGATCAGCGCACTGCTGATCTATGTGGCGCGGGTGCCGGTGGCGCGTGCGATGAAGCAACAGGGCAGCTACGACAACCACCTGCCGCGCAGCCAGCAGGCGCAACTGACCGGCATGGGCGCCCGGGCGGTGGCGGCGCACCAGAACAGTTTCGAAGCATTCATGTTGTTCGCCGTAGGTGTATTGATGGCGCACACCACCCAGACCCAGGGTTTTCTGATCGATACCCTGGCGATCATCTTCGTGATCGCGCGAATCATCTACCTGCCGCTGTATTGGTATGACTTTGCGTGGCAGCGCAGCCTGGTCTGGTCCATCGGGCTGATCTGTTCATTGTTGCTGATGCTCAGCCCGACCTTTCGCCAACTTCTGGCCTGACATGAAAAAACCCGACCTGAGTCGGGTTTTTTCATTAAAGCGCAGTTGCTTACTTGGCAGGTTCTGCCGGGGCGGCTTCTGGTGCTGGCGTCACAGGAGCGGCCTGGTTGTTTTCTTCTGCACGCTTTTGTTCGGCTTCAGCACTGTCTTTGGCGGCTTCGGCGTTTTCTTTGGCGGCGTCGTTCATCTTATCCTGAGCGTCGTCCATTTTCTTCTGGGCTTGCTCGGCATGTTCTTGAGCGTCCTGGGCTTTGTTTTCGCTGGCTTTATCGCAAGCAGCGAGGCCCAGGGCGGCGGCCAGCATAACGGCAAAGGCAATGGGTTTACGCATGGGGTGTTTCTCCTTGTGGAATAGAGTTGCTTGAATTATCTGAGTTCAAGTAAGCGACATAAGTTCCGCGTCGTTTGCACATATATAAGTGCCGGATCCATATAGACTTTCCCTCAGGCTTATGCAGCACCTGAGTTATTGCACAAGGAGCTGACCGTGAATGAACCGTCACCGTTGATGGCCCAGGCCGAACGTTTTCTTTCGGCGCTGCGCCATTGCCAGTTGTTGAAGATGCGCGTAGAGCGCGCCGATGCCGACGGCATCACGCTGTGCCTGCCGTACTCGCCGCAAATCGTGGGCAACCCGCAGAGCGGCGCGATCCATGGCGGTGCAATCACCACGCTGATGGACACTGCGCTGGGCATGGCCACCCTGTGCGCCCTGGCCGAGTTCGAGGTGTGCCCGACCCTGGACTTGCGCATCGACTACATGCACCCGGGGCAGGCCGACAAGGCGGTGTATGGGCAGGCGCAGTGCTACCGGGTCACCCGCGACGTGATCTTCATCCGCGGCTGCGCCTACCAGGACGACCCCGACCAGCCGATTGCCCAGGTGGTGGGCACCTACATGCGCCTGGGCAAGGACATCAAGGGCGGCCTGGGCTTTGGCCGGCAGCTCAAGGCGGTGGCGCAATGATTCCCGCGGACGTGCATGCACAGCTGCGCCAGGCGCATGCCCAGGGCAACTACGCGCCATTGCTGCAACTGATCCCCTACGCCAGCCTGATCGGCATCCAGTGCAGCCGTGACGGCGACGACCTGCTGTTCTGCCTGCCGGCCAGTGCCGACAATATCGGCAACCCGTTGCTGCCGGCGATCCATGGGGGGGTGATCGCCGGGTTCATGGAACTGTCGGCGGCGCTGTACCTGCTGATTTTCAGCGAAAGCGCGAGCATTCCCAGGATCATCGACTTTTCCATCGATTACCTGCGCGCCGGCCTGTACCGCGATACCTATGCGCGGTGCCAGCTGTGGCGCCAGGGGCGGCGGGTGACCAACGTCGCGATCACCGCCTGGCAGGGCGACCCGGACCAGCCCATCGCCACGGCCCGTGCGCATTTCAAGATCAAAGAACTGCCCGTGCCCTTGAAATAGATATGCCAGCCCCCATCTGCTGTTCATCCCGCCACGAAAGGCCGGACGCTGCCCCGCGGGGGCCGTCGGCCCGAGTGACTACTGCCATCAGATCGGAGTGTTGAAGACCATGAGTGTGGAAACTCAAAAAGAAACCCTGGGCTTCCAGACCGAGGTGAAGCAGCTGCTGCACCTCATGATCCATTCGCTGTACTCGAACAAGGAAATCTTCCTTCGCGAATTGATTTCCAACGCCTCCGACGCCGTCGACAAACTGCGCTTCGAAGCCCTGGCCAAGCCCGAGCTGCTCGAGGGCGGCAGCGACCTGAAGATTCGCGTGAGCTTCGACAAGGCGGCCAACACCGTCACCCTGGAAGACAACGGCATCGGCATGAACCGCGATGACGTGATCACCCACCTGGGCACCATCGCCAAGTCCGGCACTGCCGACTTCATGAAGAACCTCACCGGTGACCAGAAGAAAGACTCGCACCTGATCGGCCAGTTCGGTGTGGGCTTCTACTCGGCGTTCATCGTCGCCGACCAGGTCGATGTCTACAGCCGCCGCGCCGGTACTCCGGCGAGCGAGGGCGTGCACTGGTCGTCCAAGGGCGAGGGCGAGTTCGAAGTCGCCACCGTGGACAAGGCCGAGCGCGGTACGCGCATCGTGCTGCACCTGAAAAAAGGTGAAGACGAATTCGCCGATGGCTGGCGCCTGCGCAACATCATCAAGAAGTACTCCGACCATATCGCCCTGCCGATCGAACTGCCCAAGGAAGCGACTGCCGCCGAAGGCGAAGAGCAGCCGGCCGTGGAGTGGGAAACCGTCAACCGTGCCAGCGCGCTGTGGACCCGTCCTCGTACCGAGATCAAGGACGAGGAATACCAGGAGTTCTACAAGCACATCGGCCACGATTTCGAAAACCCGCTGGCCTGGAGCCACAACAAGGTCGAAGGCAAGCTGGAGTACACCTCGCTGCTGTACGTACCGGCCCGTGCGCCGTTCGACCTGTACCAGCGCGAAGCGCCACGCGGCCTGAAGCTGTACGTGCAGCGCGTGTTCGTGATGGACCAGGCCGAATCGTTCCTGCCTTTGTACCTGCGCTTCATCAAGGGTGTGGTCGACTCCAACGACCTGTCGCTGAACGTGTCGCGCGAGATTCTGCAGAAAGACCCGATCATCGATTCGATGAAGTCGGCGCTGACCAAGCGCGTGCTGGACATGCTCGAGAAGCTGGCCAAGAACGAGCCTGAGCAGTACAAGGGCTTCTGGAAGAACTTCGGCCAGGTGCTCAAGGAAGGCCCGGCGGAAGACTTCGCCAACAAGGAGAAGATCGCCGGCCTGCTGCGCTTTGCCTCCACCCACGACGACAGCGGCGAGCAGAGCGTGTCCCTGGCCGACTACCTGGCACGTGCCAAGGAAGGTCAGGACAAGATCTACTTCCTCACCGGCGAGTCCTACGCGCAGGTACGCAACAGCCCGCACCTGGAAGTCTTCCGCAAGAAAGGCATCGAAGTGCTGCTGCTGACCGACCGCATCGACGAGTGGCTGATGAGCTACCTGAGCGAGTTCGACGGCAAGGGCTTCGTCGACGTGGCCCGTGGCGACCTGGACCTGGGCAAGCTGGACTCCGAGGAGGACAAGAAGGCTCAGGAAGAAGTGGCCAAGGACAAGGAAGGCCTGGTCGAGCGTCTGAAAGCCGCGCTGGGCGATACCGTCAGCGAAGTGCGCGTGTCGCACCGCCTGACCGATTCGCCGGCGATCCTGGCCATTGGTGAACAGGACATGGGCCTGCAGATGCGCCAGATCCTCGAAGCCAGCGGGCAGAAGGTGCCGGACTCCAAGCCGATCTTCGAATTCAACCCGGGTCACCCGCTGATCGAGAAGCTGGACAACGAGCAGAGCGAAGACCGTTTCGCCGACTTCTCGCATATCCTCTTCGATCAGGCCGCCCTGGCGGCGGGCGACAGCCTCAAGGATCCGGCGGCGTATGTGCGTCGACTGAACAAGCTGCTGGTCGAACTGTCGGCGTAAGCAGTTGCAGGAAAGCCCGCTTCGGCGGGCTTTTTTCATTGTGCAAGGAGGGGTTCATGAGCAACGTGACGATCGAGTCGCTGGTGTACAAGCTTGACGGCAAGGTGTACGAAAGCCGCCTGGTGTATACCCACGGCGCAAAGGAACAGCCGGGCCTGGTGATGGCGCCGAACTGGATGGGCATCGGCGAGGGCGCCGAGCGCATTGCCAGGGAGGTGGCGGCCCAGGGCTATGTGGTGCTGCTGGCTGACCTGTATGGGCAGACGCTGCGCCCATCCAACATGGATGAAGCGGGGGCGGCGATGATGCCGCTGAAAAATGATCGGGTCGAGCTGCGCAAACGCATGAAGGCGGCGCTGGATCAGTTGCTGGGGCAATCGAAGGCAGTGCTTGCGCCGGGCAAGCTGGCCACCTTCGGCTTCTGCTTCGGCGGTTGCTGCGCACTGGAGCTGGCCCGTGAAGACCAGCGTCTGCGCGCTGCGGTGTCGTTCCACGGTACGCTGGACACGCCGCTGCCGGCCCAGGAGGGCAAGGTGTCGGCAGCGTTGCTGGTGTTGCACGGTGCAGCCGACCCGCTCGTGCCGCGCGAGCAACTGCCTGCCTTCGAGGCCGAGATGGATGCGGCCAAGGCTGACTGGCAGCTGGTGAGCTACGGAGGCGCGGTGCATTCGTTCACCGACCCCGCAGCGAACGTGCCAGGCAAGATGAAGTACGACGCCAGGACGTCCAAGCGCGCGTTCCAGGCGATGCACACCCTGCTGCGGGAAGTGTTCCAGGCCTGATGGCCTCTTCGCTGGCAAGCCCGCTCCTGCCTCTGTAGGAGCCGGCCTTGCCGGCGAATCTCAAGGCAACTCGATTCGCCCGATCTCGCCCGGTACCACCGGCCAATCCCCGGCCGCCCAGCGTGCCCGTGCCTGCTCGATCAGCGCCGGGTCACTGGCGACGAAGTTCCAGTTCATCCGCCGCGGCCCGTCCAGTGCGTCGCCGCCAATGATCACCAGGTGGCATTCGCTGTCGGCGTACAGGCTCATCGCTTCGCCTTCGGGCAGCACCACCAGGCTGCACGGCTCCAGTGGCTGATCATCAAGGCTCGCCTCACCGTCGAGTACATAAACCGCCCGTTCAGCGTGTTCGGCGGGAATCAGCAGCGTGCTCGCCGCCTGCATGCGCACCTCGGCATACAGGGTCGCTGACAACACCGGCACTGGCGAGGTCAGGCAAAACCCCATGCCCGCGATCATGCGGATACTCACCCCCAGCGCATCGCTGCTCGGCAAGCTGGCCGCCGGGTGATGGCTGTAGTGCCCCGGCCCCTGTTCGTGATCCTTCGGCGAGGCCAGCCACACCTGCAGCCCGTGCAGGCGCTTGGGCTGACCCAGCAGCTCCGGCGGGGTGCGCTCGATATGCGCCACGGCGCTGCCGGCGGTCATCCAGCTCACCTCGCCGGCACTCACGCGCTGATCCGAGCCCAGGCTGTCCTTGTGCTGCAACTGGCCTTCGAACAGGTAGGTGAGGGTGGACAGGCCGATGTGCGGGTGCTGGCGAATGTCCATGCCACGCCCGGGCGGGTAGTCGGTCGCCAGCATGTGATCGAAGAACACGAACGGCCCGACGCTGCGCCGCCGTGCCGAAGGCAGCGGGCGCAGGATGGATTGGCCTTCGACGGATTCGGCGCGCGGGCGGATTACCAGGGGAGGGTTCATCAGGGGCACCAGGGCGATGGAAATAATTGGAAGCATAACCTGCCAGGTGCCCGGGCTGAACCGTTGCGCCCGGCGGCAGGTCTACCCTGGGTCAATTGCACAAGGGGATTGCGATGTGGGCCAGGACGCTGGGGTGCCTGTTGCTGTCGGTGACGCTGTCGGGCATGGCCCAGGCGCGGGAGTACCGCTACAGCGACGCGCACCTGCATTATGTCGATTTCTTCCAGGAAAGCGCCGGCATGGACGAGTTGCTCAAGGCCATGGATGCGGCGCGTATCGATCAGTCGATGATCTCGGGTGTGGCGGTGGCCAAGAAATGGCATGAAGACGAGCCCAAGCGCCCGCGCTACTACGCCGGCGATGATGCCGCAGCCTACTGGTACAGCGCCACCGACATCTATGTGGCAGCGGCGCTGCAACAGTTGCCCGAGCAGCAGCGCCAGCGCTTTCACCCGTTTCTGACCGGCTTCAACCCGGTGGACAAGAACGCGGCCACCCATATCGAGCGCATGCTCGAGCTGTTTCCCGGCTTGTGGCAGGGCATCGGCGAAGTATTCACCCGCCACGACGACCTGACGGCGTTGACCAGCGGCGACACGCCACGGGCCAACAACGAAGCGCTGGGCCTCATCTATCAGCTGGCGGCCAGGCACGACATGCCGGTGCTGATCCACTCCAACATCACCTCCAAGCGCGAACGCAACCCACTGTACCTGGAAGAGATCGAGCAGCCCCTGCGCGAGCACCCCGATACCCGTTTCATCTGGGCCCACGCCGGCACCAGCATGGAGATTCACCGCCACCAGACCCAGCTGGACTTTCTGCTGCCGACCCTGACGCGCATGCTCGAGCGTTATTCGAACCTGTACATCGACCTGTCGTGGAGCGTGCTCGAACCCTACCTGCTGGACGACAAGGGCGTGCCACGGCCCGAATGGGTTGCGCTGGTGGAGCGCTTCCCCGAACGTTTCATGCTCGGTTCCGATGTGGTCGGCCGCTTCGCCAGCCTGGGCGAGCAACTGCACGGGTTCGACCGGTTCCTGGATGCCTTGCCCGAGGCCGTGGCGCACAAGGTGGCCAAGGACAACTTTCTCGCGGTACTGCCCAGGTCACGCTGATGTCATCAGCCTGTCATGCAAGCCCCATAGCCTGCCGCCATCAACCTGATGGAGAGCAGTATGTCGAAGAGTCGTTTGGGCGCCATGGCCGCGCTGATGCTGGTGAGTGCGGTGGCCGGTGCAGAGGTGCGGGTGCAGGGGCCGGTGGAGTACGGCGTGTTCCAGACCCGCCACCAGGACTTCCAGCCCGGTGAACGGGTATTGACCCAGACCAGCCAGACCCTGGAGCACACCGACCGAGTGCCGGCCCGTCTTGGCAGCAAATTCGGCCTGCGCTATCGCCTTGAAGGCAAGGTGGCCGAAGACACGCCCCTGACGCTGCTGTACCTGACCCCCGGGGTGATCACCCCCGACGGCCAGCGCCATGACAAGTTCGAGGTGGTGCAGAAGCTGGTACCGGGGGCCGCGCAGGATGTCATGGCCTATGAATTTACCGAGCACCACGAAGTGGTACCGGGCCAGTGGCACTTCATGGTGTTCCAGGGGGACCGCCTGCTGGCCGAGCAGCGCTTCATCGTGCAATGAGGCATGCGCCGCCTGCGCTCGCAATGACAAGGCGTTTTGATATCACTTTTTCGTCTTACGCAAAAATCTCAAGGGCCGATACCTTCTAATAAGCACGTCAGCTGCATGACCGATGCAGCGCTTTTGGAGGGAACCGGAAGATGAGCTTGAGACGTTTGAACATTGCGCCGCGGGCAGGTCTGGGGTTTGGTCTGGTAGCGTTGCTGGTGTTTGCATTGGGGGCCTTCTCGCTCCTGCAGATGAGCAGCATGCGCCAGCAGTCCGAACAGGTCGACAGCAACTGGCTGCCCAGTGTGATCTCGGTGGGGCAGATCAGCCAGGACATGTTCCGGATACGGGCGCTGACCCTGCGCCTGCTGCTCAACAGCGACAACGCCGCGCAGCAGCAGACCCATTCACGCATCGAGCAGATCAAGGGCGAGCTGGGCAAGGAACAGCAACGCTACCAGGCCCTGATTGCATTGCCCGAGGAGCAGGCGCTGTTCGACCGCTACCTCAAGCTCGAGCAGCAGTACCTGAGCTATCAGGCACGGGTAGTGCAGATGGCCCTGCAGGGCCAGACAACGGAGGCGGTGGCGCTGGTCAACGGTGAGATGAACCAGCTGGCCGATCAGCTCACCACCACCCTCAACGAGCTGATCGCCCTCAACAACCATCACGCCAACATGGCCACCGAGCTTGCCGGCACGGTGTATGAGCGTGCCCGCGTGTGGGTGGTTGGCCTGCTGGTGGCCGCACTGGTGCTCACCGTGGTGCTGGCGCTGACCTTGACCCGCAGTATCGTGCGCCCGCTGGCGCAATCGCTGCAGGTGGCCGAGGTGGTCGCCACCGGCGACCTGACCCCGCAGATCAACGTGGAGGGCAGTGACGAGCCGGCGCGCTTGCAGGCGGCCCTCAAGCAGATGCAGCAGAGCCTGCGCGATACCATCGGGCGTATTTCCGATTCGTCCAACCAGCTGGCCTCGGCGTCCGAAGAGCTCAGCGCAGTGACCGAGGACGCTACCCGCGGCCTGCACCAGCAGACCCAGGAAATCGAGCAGGCCGCCACCGCCGTGAACCAGATGACCGCCGCGGTGGAAGAGGTGGCGAGCAATGCGGTGGCCACCTCCCAGGCCTCGACCGAGTCCGATCGCATTGCCCGTCAGGGGCGCGAGCAGGTGCGCCTCACGGTAGCGTCGATCGAGGCGCTGGCCGATGGCGTTACCGCCAATGCCGCGGAAGTCGGGCAGTTGGCCGAGCAGGTGCACGGCATCACCAAGGTGCTGGATGTGATCGGTTCGATCGCCGAGCAGACCAACCTGCTGGCCCTGAACGCGGCCATCGAGGCGGCGCGGGCGGGGGACGCCGGGCGCGGTTTTGCAGTGGTGGCCGACGAGGTACGGGCACTGGCCCATCGTACCCAGCAGTCGACACGGGAAATCGAACAGATGATCGGTGGCATCCAGGAGGGTACCGACCGGGCGGTGGAGGGCATGCAGCAGACCAACCAGCGTGCCCAGGGCACCCTGGATGGCGCGCATGCGGCGGGTACGGCGCTGGAAGAGATTGCCACGGCCATCAGCCTGATCAACGAGCGCAACCTGGTGATCGCCAGTGCGTCCGAGCAGCAGGCACAGGTGGCGCGGGAGGTGGACCGCAACCTGACCAACATCCGCGACCTGGCGCTGCAGAGCTCGGCGGGGGCCAACCAGACCAGCGCGGCGAGCCAGGCGTTGTCGCAGCTGGCCATCGAGCTCAATACGCTGGTGGGCAGGTTTTCGGTGTAACGCCTTTGGCCGGCAAGGCCGGCCCCTACAGGCATCGCGTGCCCTGCAGGAGCCGGCCTTGCCGGCCAATTGCCCCGAAAGCCGCAAACAAAAACGCCCCGAACCTGTCGGGGCGTTTCTACAGCAGGGGCGAGCCCTTGCTTACTTGCCAGCCCAGCGCTTGAGCACCAGGGTGGCATTGGTGCCGCCGAAACCGAAGCTGTTGCTCATCACGGTGTCGATCTTGGCATTTTCGCGGGTTTCGCGCAGAACTGGCAGGTCGGCCACTTCCGGGTCCAGCTCGTCGATGTTGGCGGAGCCGGCAATGAAGTTGCCTTCCATCATCAGCATGCAGTAGATCGCCTCGTGAACGCCGGCAGCGCCCAGCGAGTGGCCCGACAGGCTCTTGGTGGAGCTGATGGCCGGGGCCTTGTCGCCGAACACTTCACGCACACCCTTCATTTCGGCAACGTCACCGACCGGGGTCGAGGTGCCGTGGGTGTTCAGGTAGTCGATCGGGGTGTCGACGGTGGACAGCGCCTGCTGCATGCAGCGGATCGCGCCTTCGCCACTTGGGGCAACCATGTCGTAACCGTCGGAGGTCGCGCCGTAGCCAACGATTTCGGCGTAGATCTTCGCGCCACGGGCCAGAGCGTGCTCCAGCTCCTCGACCACTACCATGCCGCCACCGCCGGCGATGACGAAACCGTCACGGTCGGCATCGTAGGCGCGCGAGGCTTTTTCCGGGGTGTCGTTGCGCTTGCTGGACAGTGCGCCCATGGCGTCGAACAGGAACGACTGGCTCCAGTGCTCTTCTTCACCGCCACCGGCGAACACCACGTCCTGCTTGCCCATCTGGATCTGTTCCATCGCGGTACCGATGCAGTGCGCGCTGGTGGCGCACGCCGAGGCGATGGAGTAGTTCAGGCCCTTGATCTTGAACGGGGTGGCCAGGCACGCCGACACGGTGCTGCTCATGGTGCGGGTAACGCGGTATGGGCCGACGCGCTTGACGCCTTTTTCGCGCAGGATGTCCAGCGCTTCCATCTGGTTCAGGGTCGAGGCGCCGCCGGAACCGGCGATCAGACCGGTGCGCGGGTTGGACACCTGCTCTTCGCTCAGGCCCGAGTCCTTGATCGCGTCCTGCATCGCCAGGTAGGCGTAGGCGGCAGCGTGACCGACGAAGCGATAGACCTTGCGGTCGATCAGCTCTTCGAGGTTGAGGTCGATGGAGCCGGAAACCTGGCTGCGCAGCCCCATTTCCTTGTATTCCGGGTTGAAACGGATGCCCGGACGGCTTTTACGCAGGTTTTCGGAGACGGTCTCTTTGTCATTGCCCAGGCACGATACGATGCCCAGACCTGTGATTACGACGCGGCGCATGCGAATAACCCTTAGAAATTTTCAGTGGAGGTAAATACACCGACCCGAAGGCCTTCGGCGGTGTAGATCTCGCGGCCGTCGACGCTGACCGAGCCATCGGCGATGGCCATGTTCAGCTTGCCTTTCAGGACGCGCTTGATGTGGATGTTATAGGTGACTTTCTTGGCGGTCGGCAGTACCTGACCGAAGAACTTCACTTCGCCCGAACCCAGGGCCCGGCCACGGCCTGGCAGGCCTTGCCAGCCCAGGAAGAATCCGACCAGCTGCCACATGGCATCCAGGCCCAGGCAGCCTGGCATCACCGGGTCGCCTTCGAAATGGCAGGCGAAGAACCACAGGTCTGGACTGATATCCAGCTCGGCGACCAACTCACCTTTGCCGTACTTGCCACCCTCTTGGCTGATGTGCGTGATGCGATCCACCATCAGCATGTTAGGGGCGGGCAGTTGCGCGTTACCTGGGCCGAACAGCTCACCGCGACTGCAGCGCAGCAGGTCTTCCCGGGTAAAGGCGTTTTGTTTGGTCATGCGAGCTCCTCAATAGTCACCGTGCGGCACGGGGTAGATCTTCCCGACCGACCCAAAAGCCTCAGGCTTGGGGCGGCAGCCTACACATAGACTATTGCGTTGTAGTGAAAGTCACAGCACAGGGGACGAAGATGTACACTTGTGCACTGAAATTTTTATGACAAGCCCGGCAAGGGCCCGGTTCAGTCTGTAAGACTGCCGCACTTTAGCATTTATCGCCAGTCACAGATGCCTGTGCGGGCAGCCAGCGTTGCAGAATCTGCTGCAGATCAATGCGTTTGAACGGCTTGGTCAGGTAGTCGTTCATGCCGGCGGCCAGGCAGCGTTCGCGATCGCCCTGCAGCGCGTTGGCAGTCAGGGCGATGATCGGCATGGCTGCGGCATGGGGGATCTGGCGGATGCGCCGGGTGGCCTCGTAGCCATCGATGACCGGCAGGCGGCAATCCATCAGCGTGGCGGCAAAGCGCTGGCGGCTGGCCAGCGCCACTGCCTGGGCGCCATCGGCGGCCACGCACACCTCGAACCCCAGGCTGCGCAGCATGGCCTGGGTCACGGCCTGGTTCACCGGGTTGTCCTCCACCAGCAGGATGCGCCGGCCCTGGCCAGGGTCACTGTTGTCGGCCCTGGGCGCAGGCAGCGTGGGGTTCTGCTGCATGCATAGTGCCAGCGGCATTTCCAGGGTAAAGGTCGAGCCCCTGCCTTCACGGCTTTCGGCACGCAGCGTGCCGCCCATGCGCTCGGTCAGGGTGCGGGCGATAGACAGCCCCAGGCCGGTACCGCCGTAACGTCGTGAAATAGAACTGTCGGCCTGCTGGAAGGCAACGAACATGGTTTCCAGGCGCTCGCTGTCGATACCGATGCCGGTATCGCGCACCGCACAGGTGAACCAGATCAGTTGTCGGTCCAGTACCTGCCAGCGCGGTTCGATCTGCACGCTGCCGTGTTCGGTGAACTTCAGCGCGTTGCCGATCAGGTTCACCAGCACCTGGCGGATGCGGGTCGGGTCGCCGGCCACGCGCAACTGTTCCATGCCCGGCGGCAGTGGCGCCAGCAGCAGCAATCCGCGCTGCTGGGCGACATGCTGGAACGACTGCGTGCAACTGCCCAGCAGCTCGGCCAGGTTGAACTCGATGTGCTCCAGCTCCAGCGTCGTGCGCTCGATCCGCGAGAAGTCGAGGATGTCGTTGATCACCTTGAGCAGATGGCCGGTGGACTCGCTGGCCACGGCCGCGTACTCGCTCTGTTCTTCGCTCAGCGCGGTGGTCTGCAGCAGTTGCAGCATGCCCAGCACCCCGTTCATGGGGGTGCGCAGCTCGTGGCTCATCATCGCCAGGAAGTCCGACTTGGCCTTGTTCGCCTGTTCCGCTTCCTCGCGGGCCTGGATCAGCTGGGCGATGGCCTGTTGCTGCTCGTGGCTGGCCTGTGCCAGGCCGCTGGCCAGGTTGTTGATGTGGCGGGCCAGGTGGCCCAGCTCGCTGTCGTCGACCACCGGCAGCGGCGCATTGAAGTCGCCTTTCTGGATGGCCTTGACCGCGTGCCCCATGTCGCTGATCGGACGCGACAGGCTGCGCGCCAGGCGCCGTGCGAGGATGAAGGTGAACAGCAGGGCGAACAGGGCCAGGATCGCGGCCTTGATCACGATTTCCTGCTGGCGCTGGTTGAAGGCGTCATCGGACATGCCCACGATCACCCGGCCCAGGTAATCGTCCTTGCGGGTCGAGGCCGAGCCACCGTTGTGCAGGAAATCGCTGTCCAGAAAGATCCGCTGCAGGCGGATAGGCGCCTGGAACACCTCGACCTGCTGGGGGCGGTTCTCGTGCTCGTCGGCCTGCTCGACATACACCAGGATGTGGTTTTCGCTGTCCTGCACTTCGAGAAAGCGCACATGCGGGATGGTCAGGGTGGCGCGCATCAGGCTCTCGAGCACTTCGTCATTGCCCGAAATGACCCCGTATTCCGAGGCCGGTGCCAGCTGGTTGGCGATCAGCTGGCCGGTATGGTTGAGCTCCTGGCGCAAGTCCTGGATGCGCACGAAGGTGAAGAAGCTGATCAGCAGCAACGTCAGCAGCAGGGCCGGCCCCAGGCTGATGATCTGGGTGCGGGTACTGATGTCCCAGGTCAGTTTTTTCATCGGTGCTTCTCTCCTGCGGCCACGGCCTGCTGTGCGGCCACCGGGTCTATCGCCTCGATGCCCAGGGCTCGGGCCACCTGCTGGTTGCCGGCCACGCGAAATCGCTCGGGGTACAACGTCCGCGGCCAGGCCGCCGGCGGCTGGTCGAGCAGGCGGTCGAGCACCGCCAGCCAGTCATGCTGGTCGCTCAGGGTACTGGCCAGCCCGCCGGCGCGCACGAACCCGGCATTCGGACCGATCAGCGGGACCTGGCGTGCATAGCTGCTCAGCAGCAGGTGCTTGGCCGTGGTGGCGTTGTACAGCAGTGGGTCGTCCAGGCCCAGTAGCACATCGCTGTTTTTGAGCACGGCCTGCAGCGGCCGATTGTCACGCGGGTCGGGCCAGGCCTGGGCGATGATCTCAAGGCGCAGCGCCTTGGCCGCCTGGCGCAGCTCGTCGAGCAGGAACCGGCTGTTCTCGGTATATAGCACACCAATGCGCCTGGCCTGGGGCAGCAGGTAGTGGGCCAGGCGCAACTGACGCGCGGGCGGTGGGTCGCTCCACAGCAGGCTCAGGTAGGACGGGCGTCGGTCGCCCAGGTGCCGGCTGGCCTGTACCCGGCTGACCCGCAAGGCCAGCGTCGGCGGGCCTTCGGCCTGTTTCAGGCGCCAGTCCAGTGCGGCCAGGTCGAGCAGAATCAGGCGCGTGCCCGGCTTGAGCCTGTGCCCGGCAGGCAGTTCTGACACGGCGGTGAAGCGCACGTGATCGGTGGGGCGCTGCGCGCGCAGGGCGGTGACGAAGTCGCGCACGTCTGCATTGCCCTGGGCGGCGGTAACCAGAATGTCTGCGGCCGCCAGTGCGCTCAGCGGCCACGCCAGCATCAGCACCAGGCAAGCGTGCAGCAGGCGCATCAGAATTCCAGCTCCGCGCTCAGGTACAGCACCTGCCGGCTGTCGTAGCGGTTCTGCCAGTTGCTGGTGGGCTCGTCATCCAGGCGTTGCTGAAGCATCCCGGCCAGCTCGAGGCTGGCGTTGCGGATGGGGATGCGCCTGGCCACGCGCAGGTCGACACGCTCGAAGCGGTACTGGTTGAGGGCGTCGTCGCCGTAGTAGAACACTGCGCTCGACCAGCCTCGGCCCCAGTCGCGCAGCCAGCCGGCCGAGCCGCTGTTGCGTGCGCTGAGGTGGCGGTCATCGGGGTTGCTGGCCCAGGCATCCACATAGGCGTAGGTCAGGCGCAGGCGGTCGGCACTGCGCAGTTGCCAGTCCAGTTGCGCCTCGCTGCCGGTGAAACGCGCCTTGTTGGCGTTGCTGGCGATGGGCCGGTTGTTGCGCAGCGGTTCGCTGACCATGCCGGTGAGCTGGTCATGGAACAGCTTGATGTCCAGGCTCAGGCCGATTTCGCTGAAAAAGCCGTTGTAGCCCAGCTCCTGCGAGCGCATGCGTTCCTGGTCGAGGTCGCCCGGGCCGCGGGTGGTGACGAAGTACTCGGCGTGGCGCTGGCCGAAAGCGGCCGGGCGCAGGTTGTCGACGCGGTAGCTCCAGTTGACGTTGTTCTCGAACATGTCCGGCGAGCGTACCGCTTCCGAGTACACCGCACGCAGGCCGTGGCGCGGGGTGATCAGGTAGTTCACGGCCAGGCGTGGGGCCAGCGAGCTGCCCGCCAGCCGGGTGTCCTCGAACATCGCGCCGCCCTGCACGATCCAGTGTTCGTCGGCGCGCCACTCGAGCTGGCCGAACAGGCGCCAGGTGGTGTCGTCGAGGCTGCCATCGTAGTAGGTCTGCGAGTCGGCCCGGTCGTAGCGGTAGGCGACGCCGCTGACCAGGCGCAGGCTGTCGCTCAGGCTCAGGGTGTCCTGCAGCTCCAGGTCCAGGCGGCTTTCGCGGGTACTCTGGTCGATGTCGCCGCACACCGGGTTGGCACCGCCGTTGTGCCACTGCTGGCGGACCTCGCGGGCCAGCGCCTGCTCCTGGTCGCTGCCGGGAGGAATCGGCGCGTCGATGTTGCGGGCCAGGCGTTCGGTATAGCCCGGGTTGAGCCGCCACAGCTGCGCCAGTTGCGGGCTGAAGGCGATGGCCGCATCGCACGCGCGCCACACCTGCTGGCGATCCCAGTGCAACGCCGAACCCTGCAGGTACAGACTGTGCCACGGGTCCAGGTCGATGTTCCAGCGTACCGAGGCGGCGTAGTCCTTGGCATTCACGTCGGCGTTCGCCCCTGCGCCGCTAACGCCGGGGAACACCGGGGTGTAGGCATAGGGGCGCTGCTCGCTGCCTTCCTTGGCGGAAAACTGCCAGTCCAGGCTCTGCTCGGCGTTCAGCGCATGGCTGGCGCTCAGGCTCAGGCGGGTCAGGCGGCGGCCATCGCGGTAGTGCTGGCCCTGCGCGTTGTGGTCAAAGCCGTCGTCCTGCTGGCCCGACAGCGACAGGCGCAGGTCGCCGCCTTCCCAGCCCAGGCCCTGGCTGGCGTACCAGTCGTCGATGCCGCGCTGGCCGCGGATCACCTTGAGCCGCGTGCCATGGCTGTCGGCCGGGCTGCGGGTGAGGATGTTGACCACCGCCATCAGTGCATTGGCGCCATAGCTGACGGTGTTGGGCCCGCGGAACACCTCGATGCGCTCGATATCCTCCAGTGCCAGCGGGATATCGCCCCAGTCCACCGTCGCCAGCCCCGCGCGGTACACCGAACGGCCATCGACCAGCACCTGCATGCGCCGCGCATCGTTGACGCTGCTGCCGTGGTAGTTGGCCGCCGGCTGGTTGCCCGCGCCGTAGCCGACCATCATGCCGGGCACCAGGCGCAGCAGTTCGGGTACGTTGCGCGCGCCGCTGGCGCGGATCAGCTCACTGTCGAGCACGCTCATGCTGCCGGGCACCGCCGCCGGCGACTGCCTGAGGCGGGTGGCGGTCAGGATCTGCGGCAGCGCCTGGCTGTCGACGAACAGGTCGTCCGCCACCGCCGGACCGCCCAGCAGGGCAGTCAGCAGAACCAGCGGGCGCGAGGGGGGAGGGCCAAGATGCACGGCGCGGCCTTGATGGCGGGTATCGAGCGGGCATGTTAACCGAGTAGCCGGCTTTTTCCAGCGATCAAACCCGCATTGCTGCGGTCCAATCGCACATCTGGCGCTGGCCGTGGCCTTAACGCTCCGTATAATGCGGGGGTCGCCACTTTATTGGTTTTAACGGATTGGATATGACTGAACAGCAGCCTGTTGCAGTTCTTGGAGGCGGGAGCTTTGGTACCGCCGTGGCGAACCTGCTGGCCGAGAATGGTGTCGAGGTACGGCAGTGGATGCGCGACCCCGAGCAAGCCGAGGCCATGCGCAACAACCGCGAAAACCCGCGCTACCTCAAGGGCGTGAAGATCCACCCGGGCGTCGAGCCGGTCAACGACCTGCTGGCCACCCTGCAGGCCTGCGAGCTGATCTTCGTCGCCTTGCCGTCCAGCGCCCTGCGCAGCGTGCTGGCGCCCCATGCCGAGCTGCTGAGCAACAAGCTGCTGGTGAGCCTGACCAAGGGCATCGAGGCGCACACCTTCAAGCTGATGAGCCAGATTCTCGAAGAGATCGCCCCACAGGCGCGCATCGGCGTGCTCTCCGGGCCCAACCTGGCCCGCGAGGTGGCCGCGCACGCGCTGACCGCCACCGTGGTCGCCAGCGAGGACGAGCAGCTGTGCCAGCGGGTCCAGGCCGTGCTGCACGGGCGTACCTTCCGTGTCTATGCCAGCAACGACCGCTTTGGCGTCGAGCTGGGCGGCGCCCTGAAGAACGTCTATGCCATCATCGCCGGCATGGCGGTGGCGCTGGGCATGGGCGAGAACACCAAGAGCATGCTGATCACCCGCGCGCTGGCCGAGATGACCCGCTTCGCCGTCAGCCAGGGCGCCAACCCGATGACGTTCCTGGGCCTGGCCGGTGTCGGCGACCTGATCGTCACCTGCTCTTCGCCCAAGAGCCGCAACTACCAGGTCGGCCATGCCCTGGGCCAGGGGCTGAGCCTGGACGAGGCGGTCAACCGCCTGGGCGAGGTGGCCGAAGGGGTCAACACCCTCAAGGTGCTCAAGGCCAAGGCCGAGCAAGTGCAGGTGTACATGCCGCTGGTAGCCGGCCTGCATGCCATCCTGTTCGAAGGCCGGACCCTGAGCCAGGTGATCGAGCTGCTGATGCGCGGCGAGCCGAAAACCGACGTCGACTTCATTTCCACCAGCGGTTTCAACTGAATTACAGGAGCAGGGCATGAACGAGTCCCCAAAACAGGCGCAGCGCGAATCGATCATCTTGCGTGTGCTGTGGATGCTGGTGTTCCTACTGGTATGGCAACTGGCCGAGCTGCTGCTCGGTGGCCTGGTGGTGGTGCAACTGGTGTACCGGCTGATCTACGGCGCACCCAGTGCCAGCCTGATGAACTTCGGCGACAGCCTGAGCCAGTTTCTGGCCCAGATCGGTCGCTTCGGCAGTTTCCACACCGACCAGAAGCCCTGGCCGTTCGCCGACTGGCCCACCCCGCGCGCGCCGGAAGGCGAAGCCGCCCACAGCGTGCCGCCTGCGCCACACCCGGCGCGTGACGAAGAGCCCAAGCTGTGAGGCTGTGGGTACTGCGCCACGGTGAAGCCGAGCCCCGCGCCAACAGCGACGCCGAACGCCGGCTGACCGCCCACGGTCGCGAGCAGGTGCTGCGCAGTGCCGCCCAGTTGCTCGGCTGCGCGCCGCAGGTGATCCTGGCCAGCCCCTATGTACGCGCGCAGCAGACCGCTGCGCTGGTCCACGAGGCGCTGGGTTTGGACAAGCCGGTACAGACCGTGCCCTGGCTCACCCCCGAAAGCGACCCGCAGCAGGTCATCGCCGAGCTGGACAGGCTGGGGGTGGAGCAGGTGCTGCTGGTCAGCCATCAACCGCTGGTGGGCACGCTGGTGTGCCTGCTCGAGCATGGCCACCGCAAGGACCCCGCACCCATGGGCACCGCCAGCCTGGCCGAACTCGACGGCGACCACCCCCTGGCCGGGCTGATGACACTGCGCAGTCTCACTCCCCCCTGATCGCCAACCACGACAAGGAATGCTGCATGAGCCTCTGGAAAACCCAACCCGATATCGACCAGCTCAACGCCCGCCAGAAAGGCACCATCGGCGAAGTGCTGGATATTCGCTTCGAAGGCTTCACCGACGACTCCCTGAGCGCCAGCATGGTCGTCGACCAGCGCACCCACCAGCCGTTCGGCCTGCTGCACGGCGGCGCCTCGGTGGTGCTGGCCGAGAGCGTCGGCTCCATGGCCAGCTACCTGTGCATCGACACCACGCGCTTCTATTGCGTGGGCCTGGAGATCAACGCCAACCACCTGCGCGGTGTGCGCAGCGGGCGCGTCACGGCCACTGCCCGGCCCGTGCACATTGGCCGAAGCACCCATGTGTGGGACATCCGCCTGAGCACCGAAGACGGCAAGCTCAACTGCATCTCGCGCCTGACCATCGCCGTCATCGCGCTGGGCGACAACCCACCGGCGACCTGATATTTCTACCAGTTGTTGCCCATGCCCTGCCTTGCTAGCGTGCCCCCAGGACCCATCGGGGGCGCGAACAGGAGTTTGGCGATGAACACACCGGATCCGGAAATGGCAGGCTCGGCCTACTTCTACGACATCGTGCGCCAGGTCGAGCGTGCCCAGGCGCTGGATTTTGCCGAGTACAACGTGCTCAAGGACAGTGCCGAGGCCAAGCTCGACGAGTTGATGCGACGCCTGGAGGGGCTGCGTGAGCTCAGGCAATTGCGCGAGACGGGCCGCCTGATGGGGCATCAGTTGCAGGCCACTTGCCTGGCACTGCGCCGGGCCGAACTGAGCCGCGAGCACAAGCGCAAGGCACGTGATGCGCTCGAGTACCAGTTGCTGTACCTGCAGGCCTGCCTGCGCCGTTCGATCGCCAGCTTCGACGCGAATTGACCTGATCGTCGTGCTCCCTGGCCTGTACGGATGTTGCCGGGTGTTGCCGCGGCGGGGAAAATGGCCCGATTCCCCTTCGCGGACAGGCGACCATGACGCAGCAGATCTTCTTCGCCCATGCCAACGGCTTCCCCTCGGCCACCTACGGCAAGCTGTTCGCTGCGCTGGCCCCCGATTATCACGTCACCCACCTGCCGCAGCACGCGCACGACCCGCGCTTTCCGGTCAACGACAACTGGCAGAACCTGGTCGATGAACTGATCCATCACCTGGAGCAGCAGCCCGAGCCGGTGTGGGGGGTAGGGCACTCGCTGGGCGGGGTGCTGCACCTGCACGCGGCGATGCGCTGCCCGCAGTACTACCGTGGGGTGGTGATGCTCGATTCGCCGGTGCTGACCCGAGCCGACGAGTGGCTGATCCAGCTGGCCAAGCGCTTTGGCTTCATTGACCGCATCACCCCGGCCGGCCGCACCCTGGGACGCCGCGAGGCGTTCGCCGACCGCGAGAGCGCCCGGGCCTACTTCACCGGCAAGGCGCTGTTTCGACAGTTCGACCCCGACTGCTTCGAGGCTTATCTGGAACATGGCCTGCAGGACGAGGGCGAGCAGTTGCGCCTGCGCTTCGACCCGGCCACCGAGATCAGCATCTATCGCAGCCTGCCCCACGTAAGCCCCGGCCCGGCCCGCCAGCTGACGCTGCCGCTGGCGATGGTGCGTGGCAGCCAGAGCCGCGTGGTACGCCGCCACCACGCGTATGCCGTGCGCAGCATGCCCAGGGGCGAGTTCCACAGCCTGCCGGGTGGGCACATGTTTCCGCTGGAGCGCCCGCATGACACCGCGAGCCTGATCAAGGGCCTGTTCGATCGCTGGCAGGAAGCGGTGCAATGAGTGGCGTGGAGGAAGTGCGCCTGAACCTGGGGCACATCGAACTGGCGGCTCACCTGTTCGGCCCGCAGCAGGGCATCCCGGTTATCGCCCTGCATGGCTGGCTCGACAACGCCAACACCTTCGCGCGCCTGGCGCCCCGGCTGCATGGGCTGCGCATCGTGGCGCTGGACCTGGCCGGGCATGGCTATTCAGACCATCGGCCGGTGGGCGCCGGCTACGCGCTGTGGGACTACGCCCACGACGTGCTGCGGGTAGCCGAGCAACTGGGCTGGCAACGGTTTGCCCTGCTCGGGCACTCGCTGGGGGCGATCATCTCGGTGATCCTGGCCGGTGCCTTGCCCGAGCGGGTCACCCGCCTGGCGCTGATCGACGGGGTGATCCCGCCCGGCGCCGGCCCCCAGGACACGGCCGAGCGCATGGGCATGGCCTTGCAGGCGCAGTTGCGCCAGGGCGGCAAGGGCAAGACCGTCTACCCGACCCTGGAGCTGGCGGTGCAGGCGCGCATGCAGGGCATGGTCGCGGTCACCCGCGAGGCCGCCGAGCTGCTGGCCCAGCGCGGCCTGATGCCGGTGCCGGGTGGCTACACCTGGCGCAGCGACAGCCGCCTGACCCTGCCGTCGCCGCTGCGCATGAGCGAAGAACAGGCGCTGACCTTCGTGCGCCGCATCGCCTGTCCGACCCAACTGGTGGTGGCCGCCGACGGCATGCTGGCGCGCAACACCCCCCTGCTCGAGCAGCTACCCTTCAAGCTGGAACAGCTGCCGGGCGGGCACCACCTGCACCTGAACGACGAGTCGGGCGCCAGCCTTGTTGCAGACTGTTTCAATCGCTTCTTTGCCATTTCTTGACTTGCGGCGGGCAACTGTCGAGGCTTGGCGGGTTGAACAGGGAGACAACCATGACCAAGCGCGACACCGTTGCACCTTTTTTCGCCATCGAGGCCCTTAGCGCCATGGCCCGCCAATGAGTATTTCGCGTCTGATTCGAACAGGCCTTGCCGGCCTGGCCGTGCTTGCCAGCACGCCATTGATGGCCGATCAACTGCCGATTCCGGTGGATGCCAAGGTAGTGGGCCAGACCAGTGCGCAGGAACTGGAGCAGGAACAGGAGCGGGTGTACCCCCTCGGTTCGCTGCGCAAGATCAGCAATGTGGTACGCATGGAGGGCAAGGTCGAGGGCCGCGGCAAGGTCAGCTATGCCACCTACCAGCTGCCGGCCGAGCGCAGTGCCAACGAAGCCTTTACCGCCGCTCGCGAAGCCTTGCAGACCGCAGGTGGCTATCCGCTGTTCTGGTGCCAGGGGCAGGACTGCGGTGAAAGCAGCCTGTGGTCGGCGCAGCTGGCCGGGCGATTCAACCTGACCGGTGCCGACAATCAGCAGGCGTTCATTCTGTTGCGCCGCTCCGGCGCCTCCAGCGACACCCTGGTTGCGCTGTACAGCATCACCAAGGGCAATCGGCGCGCGTACCTGCATGTCGAGGAGTTTGTGGCCAACGCACCGCTGGGCGAGGTGTTGCCCACGCCGGCCACCGTGCAGCGCGAACTGCTGAGCACCGGCAAGCTCGACTATGCCGACCTCAAGGGCGAACCGCAGCCGGCCTGGGTCAACCTGCTGTCGCGCAGCCTCAACCTGAACAGTACCTTGCGTGTGACCCTGACCGGCGCCCAGGCCGAGGCCTGGCGCGAGCAACTGGTCAAGGCCGGGGTGCGCGCAGCACGGCTTGAAGTGGGTACGCAGCCGGCTGCCGGGCTGCATGTCGAACTGATCCGCTGACCGGGGCCGCT
The DNA here is from genome assembly GCF_049942755.1 of Pseudomonas palmensis. NCBI lineage: Bacteria > Pseudomonadati > Pseudomonadota > Gammaproteobacteria > Pseudomonadales > Pseudomonadaceae > Pseudomonas > Pseudomonas palmensis. The sequence goes on along the minus strand of NZ_CP187958.1, from coordinate 190,735 downwards.
ATGCTCAACAACGATCGCCTGCTGGTGCAGATCATCCTTATCGGCCTGCTGGGGGCCGGTCTGTGGGTCATGGCCCCGTTCATTTCCGCGCTGCTGTGGGGGGCGATCCTGGCCTATGCCAGCTGGCCGCTGATGCGCCTGCTCACGCGCGTGCTCGGCGGGCGCGAAACCCTCGCGGCGAGCGTACTGACGGGCGTATGGATGCTGCTGGTGGCATTGCCGCTGGTGTGGCTGGGCTTCAACCTGGCCGACCATATTCGTGATGCCACCGCGTTCGTGCGCGACGTGCAGGTCGACGGCCTGCCCGATGCGCCTGCCTGGCTGGGCGGCATACCCTTCGTGGGGGAGCGCCTGGTCGGCTTCTGGGACACCCTCGACCAGCAGGGCGCGGCCATGCTGGCGGCGATCAAGCCACACCTGGGGCAGGTGGGCAACTGGTTGCTGGCCCGCAGTGCGCAGATCGGCGGCGGGATTCTCGAACTGACCCTGAGCCTGGTGTTCGTGTTCTTCTTCTACCGTGACGGGCCGCGGCTGTCGGCCTTCGTGCTGCGCCTGCTGAACCGCCTGATCGGCGAGCGCGCCGAATACTACCTGGACCTGGTGGCTGGCACCGTGCAACGGGTGGTCAACGGCGTGATCGGCACCGCAGCGGCGCAAGCCCTGCTGGCGCTGATCGGCTTCCTCATCGCCGGGGTGCCGGGCGCGCTGGTGCTGGGCCTGGTGACCTTCCTGCTCAGCCTGATCCCCATGGGGCCGCCGCTGGCCTGGGTGCCGGCCACCGCATGGCTGGCGTGGCAGGGCCAGTACGGCATGGCGGTGTTCCTGGGGATCTGGGGCACGTTCATCATCAGTGGCGTGGACAACGTGCTCAAGCCCTACCTGATCAGCCGGGGCGGCAACCTGCCGCTGGTGATCGTGCTGCTGGGGGTGTTTGGCGGGTTGCTGGCGTTCGGCTTCATCGGCCTGTTCATCGGCCCCACGCTGCTGGCAGTGGCCTACAGCCTGCTGCTGGACTGGACCCGCAGCGAGCCGCAGCACCCGCCGCGGGCCTGATCGCACCGGCCTGGCTGGCCGGGCCGCCCTTGCCAGGCGCCGGCCCTGCCGGCCAACGGGGCGTCCCAGCCATGCCGATTCGCTCTCTTTACGCATTCTTTATACCCAACCCTCGCTAGCCCTCTCGCCCCTTTACGCCCCCCCTCCCGACAATCACCGTCAGCGGCACCGTGCCGCGGGACGGAGATTCTTCATGAGCATTCTGGACGGGGTGTCACTGCTGCTGGCAGTGGCGTTGTTTGTGTACCTGATGGCCGCGCTGCTGCGCGCCGATCGCGGTTAGGAGCAGCCATGCACAGTTACGATTACGCATTGCTGCTGGGCTTTTTCGCCCTGGTGCTGCTGCCGGCGCCCTGGCTGGGCCGCTTCTACTACAAGGTGATGGAAGGCCAGCGCACCTGGCTGAGCCCGCTGCTGGGGCCGGTGGAGCGGGGCTGCTACCGGCTGGCCGGGGTCGACCCTGCCACCGAGCAGAGCTGGAAGACGTACGCCCTGGCGCTGCTTGCCTTCAACCTTGCAGGCTTCGGGCTGCTGTTTGCCGTATTGCTACTGCAAGGGCACCTGCCGCTGAACCCGCAGCACCTGCCCGGCCAGGAGTGGTCGCTGGCGTTCAACACCGCCGTCAGCTTCATGACCAACACCAACTGGCAGTCCTACAGCGGCGAAGCCTCGCTCAGCTACCTGAGCCAGATGCTCGGCCTCACCGTGCAGAACTTCGTCAGCGCCGCCACCGGCCTTGCCGTGCTGGTCGCGCTGTGTCGTGGCATTGCTCGACGCTCGGCCAGCACCCTGGGCAACTTCTGGGTCGACATGACCCGCGCCACCCTCTACGGGCTGCTGCCGCTGTGCCTGCTGCTGGCGCTGCTGCTGGTATGGCAGGGTGTGCCGCAGACCTTCACCGATTATGTGCATGCACTGACCCTGCAGGGCGCCGACCAGGTGATCCCGCTGGGCCCGGCTGCCAGCCAGATCGCGATCAAGCAGCTGGGCACCAACGGCGGCGGCTTTTTCGGGGTGAACTCGGCGCACCCGTTCGAGAACCCCAGCGCCTGGAGCAACCTGTTCGAGGTGGCCTCGATCATCCTGATTCCGGTGGCCCTGGTGTTCACCTTCGGCCACTACGTCAAGGACCTGCGCCAGAGCCGCGCGATCATCGCCTGCATGCTTGCGCTGTTCGTGATCGGCGGCGCCACCGCGCTGTGGTCGGAGTACCAGCCCAACCCCACCCTGAACAGCCCGCTGGTGGAGCAGACCGCGCCGCTGGAAGGCAAGGAGAGCCGCTTCGGCACCACCGCCAGCGTGCTCTGGAGCGTGACCACCACCGCGGCCTCCAACGGCTCGGTGAACAACATGCACGACAGCCTCAACCCGCTCAGCGGCATGGTCGCGCTGGTCAACATGATGGTCGGCGAGGTGATTTTCGGCGGCGTCGGCGCCGGGCTCTACGGCATGCTGCTCAACGTGCTGATCGCGGTGTTCCTGGCCGGGTTGATGATCGGTCGTACCCCTGAATACCTGGGCAAGAAGCTGCAGGCCCGCGAGGTGCAACTACTGGTCGCCACACTGCTGGTGATGCCGGTGGGCGTGTTGGTGCTCGGCGCGCTGGCCACCAGCCTGCCGGGGCCTGCCGCCGCGGTCAGCAACCCGGGCCCGCACGGCTTCAGCCAGTTGCTGTACGCCTACACCTCGGCCAGTGCCAATAACGGCTCGGCGTTTGCCGGGCTGGGCGCCAACACCACCTTCCACAACCTGATGATCGGCCTGGGCATGTTGATCGGGCGCTTCGGCTACATCCTGCCGGTGCTGGCCCTGGCCGGCAGCCTGGCGCTGAAGAAGAGCGCGCCGGTGGGCCAGAACAGCTTCCCGACCCATGGCCCGCTGTTCGTCACGCTGTTGCTGGTGACCATCCTGCTGATCGGTGGCCTGACCTTCCTGCCGGCCCTGGCCCTGGGCCCGGTTGCTGAATACCTGAGCCTGGGCTTGTGAGGAGCCGACCATGAACCTGCCTGTTTCCGAAGTGAAGGCGGCCCCGTCCGCCACTGCCCGCACCACCTTCGCCGCGCTCTGGCGTCCGGCCCTGGTGCAGGCATTCGTCAAGCTCGACCCGCGCCAGCTCAAGCGCGCCCCGGTGATGCTGGTGGTGGAACTGACCGCTATCTTCACCACCCTGTTGTGCCTGCTGCCCAGCGACGTACCCACCGGCGTATCGGTGCAGATCGCCGTGTGGCTGTGGTTCACCGTGCTGTTCGCCAACTTCGCCGAGGCCCTGGCCGAAGGCCGTGGCAAGGCCCGCGCCGACAGCCTCAAGGCCGGCAGCCAGGGCCTGAACGCGCGGCGGCGCATGGCCTCGGGCGAGTTCGAGGTGGTGCCGGCCAGTGACCTGCGCAAAGGCGATGTGGTGCGTGTGGATGCCGGGGAGATGATCCCCGGTGACGGCGAGGTGATCGAAGGGATCGCCGCGGTCAACGAGGCGGCAATCACCGGCGAGTCCGCACCGGTGATCCGAGAGTCTGGCGGCGACCGCTCTGCGGTCACCGGCAACACCCGGCTGGTGTCCGACTGGCTGCTGGTGCAGATCACCAGCAACCCGGGCGAGTCGACCCTGGACCGCATGATCGCCCTGGTCGAGGGCGCCAAACGCCAGAAGACGCCCAACGAGGTGGCCCTGGACATCCTGCTGATCGGCCTGACGCTGATCTTCCTGGTGGTAGTGGTCACGCTGCAGCCCTTCGCGCACTTTGCCGGTGGCAGCATCCCGATGGTGTTTCTGGTGGCCTTGCTGGTGACCCTGATCCCCACCACCATCGGCGGCCTGCTGTCGGCCATCGGCATCGCCGGCATGGACCGCCTGGTGCGGCTCAACGTGATTGCCCGTTCGGGGCGTGCAGTGGAAGCGGCCGGCGATGTGCACGTGCTGCTGCTGGACAAGACCGGCACCATCACCTTCGGCAACCGCCGTTGCAGTGCGGTGCACGCCGCCCCCGGCATCACTGCCCGCGAGCTGGGCGAGGGCGCCTTGCTGGCCTCGCTGGCCGACGACACCGCCGAAGGCAAGTCGATCGTCGACTACCTGCGCCAGTTGCATGACTTCACCCCACCCGACGCTGCACACCTGGTGCCGGTGGCCTTCAGCGCCGAAACCCGCCTGTCGGGCGTCGACTTCGGCGCCCAGCGCTACCGCAAGGGCGCGGTGGATTCGGTACTGGCGTTCGTCGGCATGCAGCGCCTGGACCTGCCGGCCGCCCTGGCCCGTGAAGTCGACCGCATTGCCCAGAGTGGCGGTACACCGTTGCTGGTGTGCGTGGACAAGCGCCTGCTGGGCGTTATCCACCTCAAGGACGTGGTCAAGCCCGGCATTCGCGAGCGCTTCGCCGAGCTGCGCAAACTGGGCATTCGCACCGTGATGGTGACCGGCGACAACCCGCTGACCGCGGCGGCGATTGCCGCCGAGGCCGGGGTCGACGACGTGCTGGCCGAGGCCACGCCGGAGAAGAAGCTGGCACGCATTCGCCAGGAACAGAACGACGGGCGCCTGGTAGCCATGTGCGGCGACGGCGCCAACGACGCCCCGGCGCTGGCCCAGGCGGATGTCGGCATGGCCATGAATGACGGCACCCAGGCGGCCCGCGAGGCGGCCAACATGGTCGACCTGGACAGCGACCCGACCAAGCTGCTGGATGTGGTACAGGTGGGCAAGGAGCTGCTGGTGACCCGTGGCGCGCTCACCACCTTTTCCATTGCCAACGACGTGGCCAAGTACTTCGCCATCCTGCCGGCGCTGTTCGCTGCGATCTACCCGCAGCTGGGCGTGCTCAACCTGATGCAACTGGCCAGCCCGCAGAGCGCCATCGTCTCGGCGATCGTGTTCAACGCGCTGATCATCGTGGTGCTGATCCCGCTGGCGCTGCGCGGGGTACGGGTGCAGGCCGCCAGCGCTGCCCACCTGCTGCGGCGCAACCTGCTGATCTACGGTCTGGGCGGGCTTCTGGTGCCGTTCGTGGGGATCAAGCTGATCGATCTGGCGCTCAATGCGCTGCACCTTGTGTGAACTGGGAGATGAACATGACGACGCTAGTACGCCCGGCCCTGAGCCTGATTGTGCTGATGACCCTGATCACCGGCGCGGTGTACCCGCTGGTGGTCACCGGGGTCGCCCAGGTGGCGTTCCCCGAGCAGGCCAACGGCAGCCTGCTGCGCGACGACAGTGGCCAGGTGCGCGGCTCTCGCCTGCTGGCCCAGCCGTTCAGTGGCGCGGGCTGGTTCCAGCCGCGGCCCTCGGCGGCCGACTATGCCACGGTGTCCAGCGGTGCCAGCAACCTGGCGCCGAGCAACCCGGCGTTGGCCAAACGCGTGGGCGAGCAGGCCCAGGCGCTGTATGTGCCGGCACAAGGCCCGGTGCCGCTGGCGCTGCTGACCACCTCCGGCAGCGGCCTGGACCCGCACCTGCCGCCAGCAGCCGTGGCCTATCAGCTGGCGCGGGTGGCAGCGGCGCGGCAATTGCCGCTGCCCACCTTGCAAGCCCTGGTGGAGCAGTCCACCCTGCACCCACTGGTGGGGCCGCCGGTGGTCAATATCCTGGCCCTGAATGCGGCCCTCGACCAGCTCGCACCTGCTTCGAAATAAGGACGTGTGTCGACCATGAGTGATTCTGAACGCGCCGATGCGTTGTTGGCCGAGTTGCCGCGCGAGGGGCGCGGCCGGCTCAAGGTGTTCCTGGGCGCAGCGCCCGGCGTAGGCAAGACCTACGCCATGCTGCAGGCCGCCCATGCGCAGTTGCGCCAGGGGGTGAGGGTGCTGGCGGGCATCGTCGAAACCCATGGGCGCAGCGAAACCGAGGCGCTGCTGGGCGGTTTGCCGCAACAGCCGCTGGTGCGCTCCGAGTACCGTGGCGTGCAGTTGGAGGAAATGGACCTGGACGGCCTGCTCAAGGCCGCCCCGCAACTGGCACTGGTGGACGAGCTGGCCCACAGCAACGCACCCGGCAGCCGCCACGCCAAGCGTTGGCAGGACGTGCAGGAGCTGCTGTCGGCCGGTATCGACGTGTACACCACGGTCAACGTGCAGCACCTGGAAAGCCTCAATGACCATGTGCGCGGCATCACCGGCGTGCAGGTGCGCGAAACGCTGCCCGACTGGGTGCTGCAGGAAGCCTTCGAACTGGTGCTGATCGACCTGCCGCCGCGCGAGCTGCTCGAACGCCTGCGCGACGGCAAGGTGTACGTGCCGGAGCAGGCGCGGGCGGCGATCGATGCGTTCTTCACCCAGACCAACCTGACGGCCCTGCGCGAGCTGGCGATGCAGACCGCCGCCGCCCAGGTCGATGCCGACCTCGCCCACGGCTACCGCAGCCTGGGCCAGGATGCGCCGGCGCTGCGTGGGCGCCTGCTGGTGGGGGTGGATGGCGATGCCCAGGCCGAGCGCCTGGTACGTCATGCCAGCCGCGTGGCACAGCGCCGCCACCTGCCCTGGAGCCTGGTGCACGTGGACAACGGCCGCCTGCGCGACGAAACCGCACGCCAGCGCCTGCAGGCCGCCCAGCAGCTGGCCGAGCGGCTGGGCGGCGAAGTGGTGGTGCTGCGCGCCGGCGAGGTGGCCAACACCTTGATCCAGCATGCGCTGGAGCGGCGTGCGAGCCTGGTGCTGGTGGGCCAGTCGCGTGACCGGCTGCGTCGGCGCTGGTTCGGTGCCGGTGTGGCGGCGCGCCTGTTGCGCGAGGCCCACGGGCTGGAAATCAACGTGCTCGACCGCGACGCACAGCCAGAACCGGTCAGCGCGCCGGTGGCGCGAGCCTGGGCCTGGCGCCACTACTTGCTGGCGCTGCTTGCCACCGTGCTGGCCAGTGCACTGGCCTGGGGCGTGGCCGGGGTGCTGGCGCTGCCCAACATCTCGCTGGTGTTTCTGGCAGCAGTGCTGCTGGTGGCGGTGCGCAGCAGCTTGGGCCCGGCGCTGGTGTGCGCCGCGCTGTCGTTTCTGGCCTACGACTTTCTGTTCATACCGCCGAATTTCTCGCTGAGCATCCAGCGCGAGGAGGACGTGCTGACCCTGGTGTTCTTTCTGCTGATGGCCGCCCTGACCGGCAACCTGGCGGCGCGCCAGCGGCGTCAGTTGCAGGCGCTGCGCGAAACCCAGGAGCAGACCGGCCAATTGCTGGACCTGACCCGCCGGCTGACCGCGGCCACCGACCGCCAGGCGGTGTTCAATGCCGCCAGCCACCACCTTGAGGGCTGGACGGACGTGCAGATGTGCCTGCTCGAACGCGATGCCGAAGGTCGCCTGCAGGTGGCCAGCGGCGGTGCCCTGCAGTTCAACGACACCGAGCGGGCGGCCGCCGACTGGGCCTGGCAGCATGACCAGGCCGCCGGCCTTGGCAGCGACACCTTGCCCAACGGGCGCTGGTGGTGGTGGCCGCTGTCGGTGGAGGAAGGCCCGCTGGCCCTGCTGGGGGTACGCCCGCGCGAGGGCCAGGTGCTGACGGCCCAGCGCCGGCGCCTGCTCAAGGCCCTCAGCCAGCCATTGGCCCAGGCCCTGGCCCGGGCGCGGCTGGCCGATCAGCTGGAGGCGGCGCGCCTGCACGGCGAAACCGAACAGTTGCGCAGTGCCTTGCTGGCCTCGGTGTCCCACGACCTGCGCACCCCGTTGACTGCCATGCGCGGCAGCATCGACAGCCTGCTGGCACTGGGTGAGGCAATCAGTCAGCACGACCGTCGCGAGCTGCTCGAAGGCACCCGCGACGAGGCCGAGCGCCTGGACCGTTACATCCAGAACCTGCTCGACATGACCCGCCTGGGGCATGGCGGGCTCAAGCTCGCGCGGGACTGGGTGGCGCCGACCGACATCGTCGGCAGCGCCCTGAGCCGCCTGCGCGTGGTGCTGGCCCCGTTGCAGTTGCGCACCGAGGTGCCGGCAGAGCTGCCGCTGCTGTTCGTGCATGCCGCACTGATCGAGCAGGCCCTGATCAATGTGCTGGAGAACGCGGCACGCTTCTCGCCGGCCCACGGGCGCCTCGAACTGCGGGTGAGTGTGGAAGGCGAGCAGCTGTGCCTGGCCGTCGCCGACGAGGGCCCGGGGATTGCGCCGCAGGACCGGGCGCGCATCTTCGACATGTTCTACACCGCTGCGCGCGGGGACCGGGGCGGGCAGGGCACGGGGCTGGGGCTGGCGATCTGCCAGGGCATGATCGGCGCCCATGGCGGGCAGATCCGTGTAGAGGACGGCATCGATGGCCGTGGCACCTGCATCACACTATGCTTGCCGCTTCCGGCCCAACCTGAACTGGACAGCGAGACCCCATGAGCCAGACCGCGACCGTGCTGGTCATCGACGACGAACCGCAGATCCGCAAGTTCCTGCGCATCAGCCTTGGCTCGCAGGGCTACAAGGTGCTGGAGGCGGGCACCGGTGCCGAGGGCCTGAGCCAGGCGGCGCTGGGTCGGCCGGAGCTGGTGGTGCTCGACCTGGGGTTGCCCGACATGGACGGGCAGCAGGTGCTGCGCGAACTGCGCGAATGGAGCCAGGTGCCGGTGCTGGTGTTGTCGGTGCGGGCCAGCGAAGTGCAGAAGGTCGAGGCGCTGGACGGCGGGGCCAATGACTACGTGACCAAGCCGTTCGGCATCCAGGAGTTTCTGGCGCGGGTGCGCGCGTTGCTGCGCCAGGTGCCCCAGGCGGTGGCCGAAGAGTCGGCGCCGCGCTTCGGCCCGTTGACCGTGGACCTTGCCTACCGGCGCGTGACCCTGGCGGGCGAGGAGGTGGGGCTGACCCGCAAGGAGTATGCGTTGCTGGCGCAACTGGCGCGTCACCCGGGGCGGGTGATCACCCAGCAGCAGTTGCTCAAGGATATCTGGGGCCCCACCCATGTGGAGGACAGCCACTACCTGCGCATCGTGGTGGCGCATGTGCGGCAGAAACTGGGGGACGACCCGACGGCGCCGCGGTTCATCGTGACCGAGCCGGGGGTGGGGTATCGGTTGATCGGGCCGGAGCAGGCTTGAGGGCCTCTTCGCCGGCCTAGCGCCTCTCGGCCTCATAGTTGTCCAGCGTATCGCGTGCAATCTCGCGTCCCAGCGCGATCAGCTCCGGCGCCTTGTAGAACTCGAAGAACCGGCACACCCGCTTGGGCACGTTGATCAGTACATCCGGCGGGTAGCCGGCGATCTTGTACTGCGCCAGCGACGTCTGCATCACCTCGAAGCTCTGGTTGATCAGGTCCAGCAGCGAAGCCGGGCCCACGTTGTCGACAATGAACGAGCCGGCCGCCGATTTCGGCGCGCCGTCAGTCTCGGGCGCCGCCGAGGGCTGCTGCGCCTCGGGCTCGGCCGCATCGCTGAGCCACGGGTTGGGCGCCGCCTGCTCGATGCGGATCAGCCCTTCGGCGGCCTTGCGCCGGAACGGCAGGTGCGAGCCCAGCGAGTTGATCAGGTTGTCGAAGCGCAACTTGAACGCCGCCGGCCGCTCGATCACCGGCAACTGGTAATGCTTCTGGTTGGTGGAGTTGAGATTCACCGCCACGATCAGGTCGCAGTGGCTGGACACCACCGGGATGATCGGCAACGGGTTGAGGATGCCGCCATCGACCAGCATGCGGTTGCCCTGCACCACCGGGGTGAACAGGCTGGGGATCGCCGCCGAGGCGCGCATGGCCTGGTGCAGGCAGCCTTCCTGGAACCAGATCTCCTGCTGGTTGGTGAGGTCGGCCGCCACTGCGGTGTAGGGGATGCGCAGGTTCTCGATGTTGACCTCGCCGACGATCTTGCGGATCTGCCCGAACACCTTCTCGCCGCGAATCGCGCCCAGCCTGAAACTCACGTCCACCAGGCGCAGCACATCCAGGTAATCCAGGCTCTCGATCCAGCGTCGGTAGTCGTCGAGCTTGCCGGCGGCGTAGATGCCGCCGATCACTGCGCCCATCGAACAGCCGGCAATGCAGGCGATGTCGTAGCCGCGCCGCTCCAGCTCCTCGATCACGCCGATGTGTGCATACCCTCGGGCGCCCCCCGACCCCAGCACCAGTGCTACGCGTTTGCTCATGGTCGTTCCTTGCGGCTGTTCTGCTCGTGGGCCTAACAATGCACCCATTCAGGGCTGTGCTTCAATCGTGACAAGCGCTGGGCTACGCTGAGCAGGGCACTTTTCAGCGTGCGTGCCGTCGAAGTGCCACCCCGAACATTTTCCTTTTGAGGTAACACCGATGAAAGCCTGGATCTGCCTGCCCCTGATTGCCCTGGTACTGAGCGGCTGCGCCGGCAAGACGGCGTACCGGGACAGCTGCGCCAATCAGCTGGATTCGGCCTGGAAGGAGCTGGACCTGGCCAAGGCCGAGGGCTTCGCCGGCACGGTCAGCTATTCCAAGGCCCTGTCGCTGCTGACCGGCGCCAAGACCCAGCAGCAGTTCGAAGCCTTCGAAGGCTGCAGCAACAAGGCCGAGAAGGCACGCTTCTACATCCGTGAATCGCGCGCCGGGCGCTGAGGGAGGACCAGGCCATGTCGGCAATGCTCGACCATGTGATCGCCCAGGTGCTGACCCTGCACGTGCGCCTGCTGGCCTGTCAGGCACGCCTGGCGGCCCATACCGACAGTGAGGCGCTGCATGACCTGCGTACCAGCGTGCGTCGCCTGCGCAGCCTGCTGCGGCCCCTGCGCGGGCTGCCGGGGGTGGACAAGCTGGAGGATGCTGCCGCCGAGCTGGGGCGCCTGACCACGCCGCTGCGCGATCGCGAGGTGCTGGCCGCGCAGTTGCTCGAACGCGGGCTGCCCGAGGTGGCCCGCCAGCAGCTTGGCGACCCCGCCCGCACCTTTGCCCGGGTGGCGGCCAGCGCCGAGCTTGCGCGGCTGCTGGCGATCATCGATGCCTTCCCGATGTTCCTGCGCGCGGCCCAGCGCCAGGGCCTGGTACGCCGCCTGGAGGCGCGGGTGGGCAAGCGCCTGCACAAGCAGTGGCACAACCTGCAGGCTGCCATGAACGACCCGGCGCACGACCGCCACCGCCTGCGCCTGCTGATCAAGCGGGTGCGTTATGGCGCCGAGGCCTATCCACAGCTCGAACGCCTGCGCCCGGCCCTGCGCCGCGGGCTCAAGCGCGCCCAGGGCGATCTGGGCGACTGGCACGACCTGTTGCAGTGGCTGTTGCAGGCCGAGCAGCAGCCTGGCCTGGCGCCCTGCGTGGCGCACTGGCAGGCGCAACAGGCGGCGGCCGAGCAACGTGCCGACCGCACGCTGGAGACACTGCTGAGCGAAATCCAACGTCGATAAGTCGCGTGTTTGGCGCAAATGCGGCCTGTGCGCGGCGCGGCGGCTGGTTAACATCGCCACATTTGCCCACTGGTCGAGGTCCCGATGAATTTTTCCCAACTGCTCACCGCCGTGCGCCTGCAGCCCCAGGCGGTGACCATCCCGGCCGAATGGGCCCAGGGGCGTGCCTGTTTCGGCGGGCTGATGGCGGCGCTGGTGTACGAGGCCATGCACGCCAAGGTCGCCCCGGACCGTCCGGTGCGCTCGCTGGCCATCACCTTCGTAGGGCCGGCCGAGCCTGGGGTGCCGATCCGTTTCGAGGTGGAGCTGTTGCGTGACGGCAAGGCGGTCAGCTCGCTGCTGGGGCGCGCGGTACAGAATGGCCAGGTGGTGACCCTGGTACAGGGCAGTTTCGGTGCCGGGCGCGATTCGGTGGTGCAGGTGTCAGGGCTGGCGCCGGTGCCGATGAAAAGCCTTGCCGAGTCCAGCCCCGAGTTGCCCTTCATCAAGGGCGTGACCCCCGAGTTCATTCGCCACCTGGCCATGCGCTGGGGCATTGGCGGCTTGCCGTTCAGCGGTAGCCGGTCACGCGAAATGGGCGGCTGGGTGCGCCTGCGCGGTGAGGATGTGGTCGAGGAGCCGGTGACCGAAGCCCACCTGCTGGCGCTGGTCGATGCCTGGCCACCGGCGTTGATGCCGCACCTGAGCAAGCCCGCTGCCGGCAGCACCCTGACCTGGACCATCGAGTTCGTGCAGCCGGTGGCCAGCCTGACCACCCTGGACTGGTGCCAGTACTGCGCCCAGATCGACTACGCGCGTGACGGCTACGGCCATGTGGCGGCCGCCTTGTGGAACGGGGCCGGTGATTTGCTTGCCATCAGCCGCCAGACGGTGACCGTGTTCGCCTGAATCACTGGCGCTGGCGCTCCACCGCCACACCGGCCAGCATGCCGATGACGCCGACGGCCAGGGTGCCCAGGTCGGCGTCGAGCGCGCCGCTCAATACCAGCAGCGCGCCGATGGCCAGCAGCGGCAGTGCAATCAGCTGCAGCGCGATGTTGGTGGGGGTACGAGGGGCGTGATGCCAGTGGGGCAGGTGAAACAGGTGCTTGTTCATCACGGTTCTCCTCAAGGTGCAAAACGGATAACCCAAGCGTAGTTTGGCCCCCGCCAGGGGGCCAATTGCGCGCGGCTATCGGGTTTATAGCTTGAGTTGACCGATGGCCTTGTTCAGCTCGCCGGCCAGGGTGGCCAGTTCGCTGCTGGTGGTGGCCGAGTCGACGGTCTGCTGCACGGTCTCTTCGGTCACGTCGCGGATGCTCACCACTGCGCGGTTCATCTCTTCGGCCACCTGGCTCTGCTGTTCGGCCGCCACGGCGATCTGGGTATTGCTCTCGCGCATCTGCGCCACCGCGCCGGTGATCTCCGCCAGAGCCTCGCCGGCTTCCTGGGCCTGCTTGACGCAGTCGTCGGCCTTGAACGAGCTCTCGGTCATGAACTCCACCGCATCGCGGGTGCCGGCCTGCAGGGCAGAGACCATGGTGGTGATTTCATCGGTGGAGCTCTGCACGCGCTTGGCCAGGTTGCGCACCTCGTCCGCCACCACCGCGAAACCGCGGCCCAGGTCGCCGGCACGGGCCGCCTCGATCGCCGCGTTGAGGGCCAGCAGGTTGGTCTGTTCGGCGATGCTGTGAATCACCCCGACCACGCTGTTGATCTTCTGGCTGTCCTCGGCCAGTTGACGAATCATCTCGGCTGTCTGCTGCACGCCGGTGGAGAGCCCCGAGATCGACGACTGCACGCGGCTGACCACGTCCTTGCCGCTGCCGGCCAGGGTGTCGGCGCTTTGCGACAGGTCGCGTGTGGCGCCGGCATGCTGGGCGATGTGGTAGACGGTGGCGGTCATTTCGTTGATGGCGGTGGCGGCCTGGTCGGTTTCGCTCTGCTGGCCGAGCATGCCGTGGCGCACCTCGTTCATGCTGGCGGCCAGGCGCGCGGCGCCGGCATCCAGCTGCGCGGCGGTTCGCGCCACGGTGTTGACCACGCGGTGGTAGGTGGTCTGCATGGCGTTGAAGGCGCTGGCCATCTGGCCGATCTCGTCGCCGCAGGACAGCGGCACCCGTGCCGACAGGTCACCGGTCTTCTCGACGTGCAGCATCACGTCCTTGAGGATGTTGAGCTGGCTGAGCAGGAAGCGGATCAGCAACTGCGAAGCGCACAGCATGGCCAGCATCAGGATCAGTACGCACACCGCATAGTTGACGAAACGGTCGGTGAACACCTGCGCCATGCTCGGGGCCTGGGCCAGTACCGCGATCTGCTGGCCATCGCGCTGGATGACCTGCGCACCGATCAGCGGGTCGCTGCCCAGCAGCGGCATGCCGTTCAGCTCGACCCAGCCCTGGGCAGTGGCCAGGGCCGGCAACGCCTGGCCATCGAAGGTGGGCGCCTGCCCGGGTGTGAAGCTGACCCAGGTGGCGTTCTGCGGCAAGGCCTGGTCGGCGGGCCAGGCGGCCAGCAGGCGGGCTTCGGATTGCACCCGGGCCTGGGCCGTCTCGGCCCTGGCGCGGGTTTCCAGGTGCACCGCATACAGCACCACGAACAGGGTTGTGACGAAGGCGACTGCGTTCACCGCCCAGAACTTGTACTTCAGTGAGATATTGCTGAGCCAGGCACCCATGGATAGGTCTTCTCTGATTGAGCGGAAACAATTTGGCAAGGTGCCATCAGTGTGCCAGCCAATTCAAAGACAAATCTTGATATGCGTCAAACTATGTCGGGGAGCCCGAAGAAGCGCCGGGCGCAGTCGCTGGTGTGCGCAGCCACCTGCTCGGGTGTCTCGCCCCGGTGCAGGGCCACTTCGCGCAGCACTTCGGGCAGGTAGGCCGGTTCGTTGCGACCGCTTTTGGGTTTGGGGCGCAGGGTCCGGGGCAGCAGGTAGGGGGCGTCGCTCTCCAGCATCAGGCGGCCAGTGGGGATGCTGGCAACCAGCGGGTGCAGGTGGGTACCGCGACGTTCGTCGCAGATCCAGCCGGTGATGCCGATGTGCAGGTCCAGGTCCAGGTAGCTGAACAGGGCGCTGCGCTCGCCGGTAAAGCAGTGCACCACGGCGGCGGGCAGGCGGTCGCGGTAGTCCTTGAGGATCTGCAACAGGCGTTCGTTGGCATCACGCTCGTGCAGAAACACCGGCATCTGCAGCTGCACCGCCAGCGCCAGTTGTTCTTCCAGGGCCTTTTCCTGTTGCGGGCGCGGCGAGAAGTCGCGGTTGAAGTCCAGCCCGCATTCACCCACCGCGTGCACCCGTGGCTGTTCGAGCAGCGCGCGCAGATGGCGCGCGGTGTCGCTGTTCCAGCTGCTGGCATCGTGGGGGTGTACACCGGCCGTGCTGAACAGGCGCCGGGCCTGCGGGTCGAGTTGCTCGCACAGGTGTAGCGCGGCTTCGCTGCCGGCCAGGCTGGTACCGGTCACCAGCATCTGATGCACCCCGGCGGCCTCGGCACGCTGCAAGATGGCCTCGTGCTTGCCGTCGAAACTTGGGTTGGTCAGATTGACGCCGATGTCGATGAGTTGCATGGTGCTACCTCAGGTTGTGCGGCAAAAGCGCTTGGCAGCGCCGAAAAATACCAATAACGCCAAGAACTTCAAGAAGTTGTCGCGGTCTTTTGCGGTCAATTTCACGGACCGACCGCTCATTATGGCGTCAAATACTCAATCGCGGCCCTTTGCCGGAGACCGGATGACGCGATCACTTTGGCTTTTTTTGCTGTGTGTGGGCCTGCTGTGCGCCGGCCCGGCCCACGCACGCCTGCCTGGCCCGCAGCAGGCGGTGCCTGCGGCCAAGGTGCGCGACCTGGCGCAGATCCGTGAAAGCCGGGTGTTGCGCGTGCTGGTCAACCAGAGCCGCAACAGCTCCGGCGAGGTCAAGGGCCAGCCGGTGGGCATCGAATACCATCGGCTGATCGCCTTCGAGCACTACCTCAACGGGCGTGCCCGTGACGGTCAGCAGATCCGCCTGAAGATCATCCCCAAGGCCAAGGACCAGTTGATTGGCGCATTGCAGCGTGGCGAGGGCGATCTGGTGGCGCCCGGCGAGCTGATCGATTTGAGTTCCACCCGCGGGGTGATGGCCAGCGACCCGGTGCTGGAGAATGTGCCGCTGGTGCTGGTGGGGCGCAAGGGCGAACGGACCTACCAGCGCGTCGAGCAGCTTGCCGGCCGCACCGTGACCCTGACCAGTTCGAGTGCGGCAGGCGATACCCTCCACGAAATCAACCAGCGCCTGGCCCTGCGCAAGCTGGCGCCGCTCAAGGTGGAATGGGCGGACCCCAGCCTTGCGGTGGAGGATGTGCTGGAAATGGTGCAGGCCGGCATCTTCCACCTGACCGTGGTCGAACAGCCGATTGCCCGGCGCTGGGCGCAGGTGATGCCCAAGCTGCTGGTGCAGCGCAAGGTGCAGCTGGCCCAGCCCGAGGCGATGCATTGGTACGTGCGCCGCGACGCGGCGATGCTGCACGCCAGTGTCGATCGCTTCCTCAAGGGGTATCACGCCCCGGCCGATCAGGATGTGGCGTTCGAGCGTATCTACCGGCGCCTGTACAAGGTGCATTACCCGCTGGCCCAGGCCAACCGCCAGCGCCTGGAAAAACTGCGGCCGGTGCTGCAGCGTCACGCCCAGGCCCAGAACCTGGACTGGCTGAACCTGGCGGCACTGGCGTTCAAGGAGTCGGCCCTCGACCCGGCGGCCAGGGGCGCAGGTGGCGCCCATGGGCTGATGCAGATCACCCCCGGTGCGGCGCAGCGGGTGGGGATCAGCGATATCGCCAATGTCGATGGCAATGTACAGGCCAGCGCGCGCTACCTGGCACTGATCCGGCGCAAGTTCTTTTCCAGCAACCAGCTCAACGAACGCGAGCGCATGGCGTTCGTGCTGGCCGGCTACAACCTGGGGCCGGAGCGGGTTCAGGCCATGCGGGCCGAGGCGCGGCGACGCGGCCTGAACCACAACCAGTGGTTCTTTCAGGTAGAACGTGTGGCGCTCGAGCAGGTGGGAATGGGGCCGGTCAGCTATGTTAATAGCGTCAACAAGTACTTTCTGGCATTCGACCGCGAACGCGACGCGCTGGAAGCCCGGGGACGAAAAGTGGCCTCACGCAAGTAATCGAAAATTACGATTGGTATGTGCAGATAATCGCGATTTTAACATTTGAAAATATGATTAAGATGGCGACCTCTACCACACACCTGCATCGCTTAAGGAAGACAGCATGAACGCCATCAACTCCGTATTGTTCACCCGTGCCGGCTGGGGCATTACCGTATTGCGCATCTTCATCGGCATCATCTTCATGGCCCATGGCTCGCAGAAGCTGTTCGGCCTGTTTGGTGGCGGCGGGCTGGCAGGCACCGCGCAGTACATGGAAAGCCTGGGGCTGACCCCGCCGACACTGATGGCGGCGCTGTCCGGTGGTGCCGAGTTCTTCGGCGGGCTGGCACTGGTCATCGGCCTGCTGGTACGCCCGGCGGCCCTGGCGCTGGTGGGGTTGCTGCTGGTGGCGATTTTCTCGGTGCACATCGGCAACGGTCTGTTCATGGCCAACAACGGCTATGAGTTCGCCCTGGCGCTGCTGGGTGGCGCGATTGCGGTACTGGTGGAAGGGGCGGGCAGGGCGTCGGTGGACCGCATGATCGCCAAGTGAGCCTTGGCGTTGTGGCACAAAAAGGGCCTGCATTGCAGGCCCTTTTTTGTGCCCGACCCGGCTGCTTGCTTCTGCGGCAACGCAGGCGCCTTCAGGGGCGCCGGCAAGTGCAGGAACCGGCGTCGCCGTCGAATGCGAGAAACTCGCTTGTTTTTCTGGCGTGCGGGTCGTTTATCAGACGATGGCATTGTTGACAGCCGGGCCGGCGCTTCTCTAGGATGCTGGCTTGCGCCGATTTAAACAGCTACTTGCGGGGCGCAGGAAGACCACCAGCAGGTCGTCCGAATACCGCTAAAGCGCTGGTTCGGTGACGCCTCGCACCGCAGCCCAGCGGGATCTGCGAGGCACAGAGAAGTACACCATGAGTTGCCCACGTACCAGTGTTTGCCTCACCCCTCTCCCTACCAGCCAGGCGGCTCGCACGCCGCGCATTCTGCTGAGCGGCAAACACCAGCCGACCCTGCTGCGCTACCTCGATGGCTGGCCCCGCCCCAAAGGCCGCGCCACGGCGTTCCTGATCCAGTTCGCCGACTCCTGCGAAACCCTCGCCCGGTTCGGCAACGACCGTTTCGACCTGGCCGTGGTGCAGGCGCCCTCGAGGGCCGATGCCGCCGAAGTGATCCACCACCTGACCCGCGTAGCCCGCCAGGGCTTGATCACCCGCGCCTGATCGCTCAGGGGTACTCGATCTCGACGATGTACACCGTCTGTTCGCCAGTCGGTGTCTGCACCCGCACTTCAGCGTCCAGCGCCTTGCCGATCAGGGCGCGGGCCAGGGGCGAATCGATGCTGATCAGGCCCAGTTTCAAGTCCAGCTCGTCGGGCCCGACGATGCGGTAGCGCGATTGTTCGCCGTCTTCGTTCTCGACCGTGACCCAGGCCCCGAAGTACACCTTGTTCGGGTCGCTGGGCCGTTCGCTCACCACTTTCAGGTTTTCCAGGCGCTTGGTGAGGAAGCGCACGCGGCTGTCGATTTCGCGCAGCATCTTCTTGCCGTAGGTGTACTCGGCGTTTTCCGAACGGTCACCTTGCGCTGCTGCCTCACTGACCGACTGGGTCACCTGGGGCCTGCGCACATGCCACAGTTCATGCAGCTCGGCGCGCATGCGCGCCTCGCCCTGTGGGGTGATCAGTGCGGTGCCGGCAGTGCGGGGCGGGCGGTATCGGCTCATGGGCTTCCAGGCTCGGGTAGGTAGCCGCCGAGTCTATCAGCCCTCGCGAAGCACTGTCAGCGGGCTGGCATTGAGCGCCCGGCGCGTGCCGAATACCCCCGCACCCCCCACCAGCAACGCACCGATCACCGGCAACAGCAGCAGCCACGGGTGCGGGCTCCAGTGCAGGTCGAATGCGTAGCGGTACAGCAGCAGGCTGATCAGTTCGGTGCCCAGCGCCGCGAGCAGGCCGCTGGCGGCGCCCAGCAGGCCGAACTCGATGCGCCGGGCCTTGACCAGCAGGCTGCGGCTGGCGCCCAGTGCCCGCAGCAGCGCACCCTGGTGGATGCGCTCGTCCAGGGTGGCCTGCAGCCCGGCGAACAACACGGCCAGGCCCGCCGCCAGCACGAACAGCAGCACGTACTGTACCGCCAGGGTCACCTGGGCCAGGATGCTGCGCAACTGCTCCAGCAGCGCATCGACCTGCAGGATGGTGGCTGCCGGGAACGCCCGCGACAGGGCCACCACCTGCTGGTCGTGGCCTGGGGCCAGGTAGAAGCTGGTGAGATAGGTGGTCGGCAGGTCCTGCAGGGTGCCGGGCTGGAAGATCATGTAGAAGTTGGGCTGGAAGCTGTCCCAGTTGACCGTGCGCAGGCTGCTGACCTGTACCTGGCGCTCCAGGCCACCGATGCTGAAGGTCAGGGTGTCGCCCAGCTTGAGCTTGAGGCTCTCGGCCAACTGCGCCTCCACCGACACGCCCGGCAATGCATCGGCAGCCGGTTGCGCCTGCCACCACTGGCCGGCGCTCAAGGTGTTGCCCTGGGGCAGGTCGGCGGCCCAGGTCAGGCTCAGGTCGCGCTGGACGGCGCGGTCACCGGTGGATTCCTTGCTGACGATCTCGCGCACCGGCTCGCCATTGATGAGCGTCAGGCGCCCGGGAATCACCGGGAACAACGGCGCGGCATGGACCGAGAATTCGTTCAGGCGCTGGGCGAAGGTGTCCTTGTCGTCCGGCAGGATGTTGAGCACGAAATAGTTGGGAGCATCCTTGGGCAGCTGGTTCTGCCAGGTGTCGAGCAGCTCGGTGCGCAGCAGGGCGATCAGGGCCATGGCCAGCAGGATCATGCCGAAGGCCAGCGACTGGCCTGCCGCCGCCAGCGGATGCTTGAGCAGTTGCCCCAGGCCCAGGCGCCAGGCCAGCGGGGCGCCGGCCAGCAGCCGGCGCAGGCTGCGCAAGCCGAGCAGCAGCAGACCGCCCAGCACCAGCGCGGCCACCAGACCACCGCCGAGCAGGGCGAAGGTCAGCAGCAGGTCCAGGCTCAGGCGCCACATGATGAGGCCCAGGGCCAACAGCGCTGCGCCATACACCAGCCAGCTGCTTGCCGGCACCGGCAGCAGGTCGCGGCGCAGTACACGCAGCGGCGGCACCCGGCCCAGCGCTGCCAATGGCGGCAGGGCGAAGCCGGCCAGCGCCACCAGCCCGGTGGCGATCCCGGCCAGGGCCGGGGCGATGCCGCCTGGCGGCACCTGCGAAGGCAGCAGGCCCTGCAGCAGGGCGAACAGACCCAGTTGCGCCAGCCAGCCGAGCAGTGCGCCCCCCAGGGCTGCCACGCTACCCAGGATCGCCAGTTGCAGGCAGAACAGGCTCAGCGCCTGGCGCCGGGACAGGCCCAGGCAGCGCAGCAGGGCGCTGGCATCGAAGCGGCGCATGGCAAAACGGCTGGCCGACAGCGCCACGGCCACGCCGGCCAGCAGCACCGCCACCAGGCTGGCCATGTTCAGGTAGCGTTCGGCCTTGCCCAGTGCACCGCCGATCTGCTGGTTGCCGTCACGCGAGTCGCGCAGTTGCTGGTGGGCGGCAAGCCCCGCCTTGGTAGCCTGGGTGTAGCTTGCCAGGGCCTGGGGCTCGCCGCGCCACAGGTCGCGGTAGGTGACCCGGCTGCCGGGCTGCACCACGCCGGTGGCATCCAGGTCGGCGAGGTTCATCAGCACCCGCGGGGTGAGGCTGTAGAAGTTGCCGGCGCGGTCCGGCTCATAGGTCAGCACGCGGCTCAGGCGCAGGGTCTTCATGCCCACGTCGACGCTGTCACCGATCTTGAGGTTCAGCGCCGCCAGCAGGCGCGACTCGACCCAGGCTTCGCCCGGCGCCGGACCACCGCCGGCCACCTCCGGCCCGTAGGCCTCGGCGGCACTGCGCAGCTCCCCGCGCAGCGGGTAACCCGTGCCGGCAGCCTTGACACTGGAGAGCTGGATGCCGTTGTCGGTGGCGATCACGCTGGAGAACTCGACCACTTTCGCATGGGCCAGGCCCAGCTGTTCGCCGTTGCGGATCTGTTCCGGGGTGGCCGGGGCGCTGCCCTGCAGCACCAGGTCGGCGCCAAGGAACTCGGTGGCACGCAGCAGCATGGCGCCGTTCAGGCGGGCGCCGAAGTAGCCGATGGCGGTGCTGGCGGCCACGGCCACCAGCAGGGCGAAGAACAGCACGCGCAGTTCGCCGGCGCGTGCATCGCGCATCAGTTGACGCAACGCCAGGCGCGGCAGGCGCAGAAACGACAGGTGTGCCATCTAGGGCTCCAGCGGGGTGACCAGGTGGCCGGCTTCCAGGCGAATCAGCCGGCCGCAGCGGTGCGCCAGGCGTTCATCGTGGGTGACCAGGACGAGGGTGGTGCCGCGTTCCTTGTTCAGTTCGAACAGCAGGTCGCTGATGCGTTCACCGGTGTGGCTGTCGAGGTTGCCGGTGGGCTCGTCCGCGAACAGCACCGCAGGCTCGGCGGCAAAGGCGCGGGCAATTGCCACCCGCTGCTGCTCGCCGCCGGACAACTGGCGTGGCGAATGGCTCAGGCGCTGGCCCAGGCCGACCCGTTCGAGCAGGCTGCGGGCGTGTTCGCGGGCATCGCGGCGCCCGTCCAGCTCCAGGGGCAGCATCACGTTCTCAAGAGCATTGAGGCTGTCGAGCAGCTGGAACGACTGGAACACGAAGCCGACATGCTCGGCGCGGACCTGGGCGCGCTGGTCTTCGTCGAGCGGGCCCAGGTCGTGCCCGGCCAGTGTCACCGAGCCTGCACTGGGCAGGTCGAGGCCGGCCAGCAGGCCGAGCAGGGTGGACTTGCCCGAGCCGGAGGCGCCGACAATGGCCAGGCTGTCGCCCTGTTTCAATTCCAGGCTCAGTTCGTGCAGGATGGTCAGGTCGCCTTCCGCGCTGGGGACCACTTTGCTAAGGTTGCGCGCAGTCAAGATGCTGGGGCCCATGGAGAATCCAATGCGAGTGTGGTTATTGAGTGCAGGCCTGGCCTTGCTGTGCATGGCCCAGGGCGCATCGGCAGGAACGGTGTTGATCGTTGGGGATAGTATCAGTGCCGCTTTTGGCCTGGATACCCGTCAGGGGTGGGTTGCCCTGCTCGAACAGCGGCTCAAGGCCGAGGGTTTCGATGACAAGGTGGTCAATGCCTCGATCAGTGGTGACACCAGTGCCGGGGGCCAGGCGCGGCTGCCTGCGCTGCTTGCAGAGCACAAGCCCAGCCTGGTGGTGGTGGAGCTGGGCGGCAATGACGGGCTGCGCGGGCAGGCACCGGCGCAATTGCAACAAAATCTTGCCTCGATGATCGATCGCTCCCGTGATGCCGGTGCCAGGGTGCTGCTGCTGGGCATGCGCCTGCCACCCAACTATGGCAAGCGCTACACCGATGCGTTCGCACAGGTGTATGCCGATCTTGGCAAGGAAAAGGACGTGCCGCTGGTGCCGTTCTTTCTCGAAGGGGTAGGTGGCGTACCCGAGCTGATGCAGGCCGATGGCATCCATCCGGGGCAGGGCGCCCAGGCGCAGTTGCTGGAAAATGCCTGGCCATCAATAAAACCGCTGCTTTGACGCTTTTATACTGATCGGCTTTCGGCTAATGTTGCGCCCCCGATTTGGAGCCCCCGATGCCGCGTCCCGCCTGGTCCCTGTATGCCTATCAATTGATCGAGCCTGACGAACAGCTTGACCTGTTCGCCTGCCAGGAGAGTCGCGTCCACCTGATCGCCCGCCAACTCGAACTGGGCGGCTCCGTCGACCGTACCCTGTGTGGCACCCTGTTGCCGGCGCAACCGCGCTGGTCGGGTGTGGAACGCAGCATCTACCGTGACCAGCGCCTGTGCCGCCTGTGCCGGGCGATCCTCGAGGCGCAGCGGCGCGGCACGCGTCCGGTATGGCCCGAGCTGCAGGCCTGACGTCGGATCTTTTACGTTTGGCAAGGGTTCTGTGCCCGGATGCCTCCCGATCCCGCAGGGGGCGGTGTACAATTGCCCGCTTGACCCACCTGAATTAGCGAAGGATTTCCCGGATGTTGCCGCGCTTTCCCGCCGTCACCCGTTGCCTGTCCCTGGCCGCCCTGCTGGCGGCGGGCCCTGTTGCCGCTCTGGAGTTCCCCCTGCCGCCGCCGGGCGAGGATGTCATCGGCCAGGTCCAGGTGATCAAGGCCAAGTATGAGGACACCTTCGCCGACATCGGTACCGCCAACGACCTTGGCTACCTGGAAATGGTCGCGGCCAACCCGGGCGTGGACCCCTGGCTGCCAGGCGCCGGCACCGAGATCGTGCTGCCGACCCGTTTCATCCTGCCGCCGGGCCCGCGCGAAGGCATCGTGATCAACCTTGCCGAGTACCGCCTGTACTACTACCCCAAAGGCGAGAACGTGGTGCACACCTTCCCGCTGGGCATCGGCCGCGAAGGCTGGGGTTCGCCTATTGCCAACACCAAGGTCACGGCCAAGACGCCGAACCCGACCTGGACCCCACCGGCCTCGATCAAGGCCGAGCACGCCGCCGACGGTGATCCGTTGCCCAACGTGGTGCCGGCCGGCCCGGACAACCCGCTGGGCCCGTTCAAGTTCACCCTGGGCGTACCGGGCTACCTGATCCACGGTTCCAACAAGAAGTTCGGCATCGGCATGCGTACCAGCCATGGCTGTTTCCGCATGCTCAACAACAACGTGCTGCAACTGGCGAGCATGGCCCCGGTGGGGACTTCGGTGCGCATCATCAACGAGCCGTACAAGTTCGGCCTCAGTGGTGGCAAGGTCTACCTCGAGGCGCATACCCCGCTGGATGACAAGGGCGACCCGTCGGTGGTCGACAAGCACACGGCAGTGATCAATGCCCTGCTCAAGCGCGAAGACCTGGCCAACAACCTGCGCATGAACTGGGACATGGTGCGTGACGTGGTGGCGGCCGAAGATGGTATCCCGGTAGAGATCGCGGTGCCGGGTGACGCCAGTGCGCCGATGGTATCGAGCGTTCCGCTCGAAATGCAGTAACCCGCCTGTGTTTGCACGAGGCCCGCTTCATGCGGGCCTCGTCGTTTGCGCAGGACGGTTCTGCAGGCAATAAAAAAGCCGACCCACAGGTGGGTCGGCTTTTTAACAATCCCGAGGGATTATTACTTGCGGCTGGCTTTTTCCAGCATACGCAGAGCGCGCTCGTTAGCTTCGTCAGCAGTTTGCTGAGCTTTCTGAGCGGCGGCCAGAGCGTCATCAGCCTTGCGGTAGGCTTCATCGGCACGAGCTTGTGCACGGGCTGCTGCGTCTTCGGTTGCAGTCAGACGGGCTTCGGTTTCTTTGGAGACGCTGCTGCAACCGGTGGCCAGTACTGCGGCCAGAGCCAGAGCAGAGAATTTCAGAACGTTGTTCATCGTGTTCCCCTTCAAGGACTTTCTATTAAAGAGCCATCTCTCAACAAAGAGAAACTGGCCGGCGTACATAGTACCCATTACTTGTAGTAAGTAAACTGACCGAGCGCAAGAACCGGAAAAAAATTGCGCGGTTGCGCAGGCCGCCCCGGCGGGGGTGTGAAAAGAATGCAGGCGCTTTTGTAGCGGCGCTGAAACACCGCTGTAAATGCGTCTTTGTAGTGAACTAAAAGTGACTCCAAGTGTCATTGTTCGTCTTACCACTACATCATCCGGCTACTGTTGGCAGTGTGGCTCGCTGCCGTGTTCGCATGCTGCAAGTGCAGGTTTTTTACGATCAAGTACCTTGAGCATCTGTGCACTGGGCGCCTACTATTTGTAGGTGCTCAGTTGCCAGAGAACAACCAGGCTGTTCTCGCTGTCCAAACGGGCACGGGGTGGCGTAGAGGTTCCTTCGCCGGACAAACATCGGTAAGGTAAGGGTCTGACGAGAAGACCCGCGAGGAGTAGTGATGAGCGAGGCGTTGTCCATCCACCATGACCAGGCTGGTCATCAGTTCGAGACCAATGTGGACGGTCATCGTGCCTACCTGACCTACATGGACCTGGGTAAGCAGACATTGGATATCTACCGCACGTTCGTGCCCAATGCGCTGCGTGGGCGAGGCATCGCTGCGGCGCTGACCGAAAAGGCCCTCGCCTATGCCGAGGACATGGGCTACACCGTGATCCCCTCGTGCTCCTATGTCGAGCGCTACATGGAACGTCATCAAAAGCATTCCAACAAGGCCTGAGCCTGCTGACACCCTGTTGAAAACGAAAACGCCGGGCATTGCCCGGCGTTTTCGTTGATGGCTTTCAGCCGCGGTTGCGCTTGGGCAACACGTCCTTGAGCTTGGCGCGCATGCTGCGCACGGACTTCTCGGTGGCTTCCCAGTCGATGCAGGCATCGGTGATCGACACGCCGTACTGCAGTTCGGCAAGGTCCTTGGGGATGGCCTGGCAGCCCCAGTTGAGGTGGCTTTCGACCATCAGGCCGATGATCGACTCGTTGCCTTCGAGGATCTGGTTGGCCACGTTGTCCATCACCAGCGGTTGCAGGGCCGGGTCCTTGTTGGAATTGGCGTGGCTGCAGTCGACCATGATGTTCGGCTTGATCCTGGCCTTGGCCAGGGCCTGCTCGCACAGGGCGACGCTGACCGAATCATAGTTGGGCTTGCCGTTGCCGCCGCGCAGCACCACGTGACCGTAGGCGTTGCCCTTGGTGGTGACGATGGATACGCCACCTTCCTGGTTGATGCCCAGGAAACGGTGCGGGCTGGAAACCGATTGCAGTGCGTTGATCGCCACGGTCAGGCCGCCGTCCGTACCGTTCTTGAAGCCGACGGCCGAAGACAGGCCCGAGGCCATCTCGCGGTGGGTCTGGGATTCGGTGGTGCGCGCGCCGATCGCCGACCAACTGATCAGGTCCTGCAGGTACTGCGGGGAGATCGGGTCGAGGGCTTCGGTGGCGGTGGGCAGGCCCATTTCCGCCAGATCCAGCAGCAGCTGGCGACCGATGTGCAGGCCGTCCTGGATCTTGAACGAGTCATCCAGGTACGGGTCGTTGATCAGGCCCTTCCAGCCCACCGTGGTGCGCGGCTTCTCGAAATACACACGCATCACCAGGTACAGGGTGTCGGCGACTTCGGCGGCCAGCACCTTCAGGCGCTCGGCGTATTCGTGTGCGGCCTTGAGGTCATGGATCGAGCAGGGGCCGATCACCACGAACAGGCGGTGGTCCTTGCCGTCGAGGATATTGCGTACCACTTCGCGGCCCGCGGTCACGGTCTGCAGGGCGGTGGCGCTGAGTGGAATGTCCTTCTTGAGCTGATCGGGGGTGATCAAGGTCTCGTTGGAGGCAACGTTAAGGTCGTCGATCGGTAAATCAGCCATCGTGTTACTCGTCAGGTCACGGGTGCCGGCCGCCAGCTACCCGCGCGGCGGAGCAGCATGATTGAACGCGGCGGGGTGCCGAACCTTAGCGCGTTACACCGTGATTCGACAATGGGCAGGGCCCGCTTTCCTGCCGCTTTGGCCCATTGGTATGGGCTTTTCTGATCAAAAGTGCCGTCACCCGACACGCTCGCAGGTTGCGGGCGGCAGCGCCCGGGCTGATAGTGTGTCGATTGTTTGACCTTATGGCGCCCGATGCAGGGCAGTGCGGAGCAGAGCGGCGATGAGCAAAGGCCTTGGCGACAAACTGGTGGTAGCCATTTCATCACGGGCACTGTTCGACCTCAGCGAGAGCCATCGACTGTTCCTGGCCGAGGGTGTCGAAGCCTACCGCCAGTACCAGATCGAGCACGAAGACGAATACCTGCAACCGGGTGATGCGTTCCCGTTGGTGGAAAAGCTGCTGGGCCTCAATGCCAGCCTCGGCCAGGCCCGGGTCGAGGTGGTGCTGGTGTCACGCAACAGCGCCGACACCGGGCTGCGGGTGTTCAACTCCATCGAGCATTATGGTCTGAGTATCTCGCGGGCAGCCTTCGTTGGCGGGCGCAGTCCGTATCCGTACCTGGCCGCCTTTGGTTGCCACCTGTTTCTGTCCACCGATGCAGAAGATGTGCGCCGCGCACTGGACGCCGGCTTTGCCGCTGCCACCATCCTTTCCGGCGGGGCACGGCGTGCGGCCAGCGCGGAGCTGCGTATCGCCTTCGATGGCGATGCAGTGGTGTTTTCCGACGAGTCCGAGCGCGTCTATCAGCTCGGCGGCCTGGAGGCGTTCCAGGCCAGCGAGCGCGAGTCGGCCCGCGAGCCGCTGCGCGGCGGGCCGTTCAAGGCCTTCCTGGCGGCGCTCAACGTGCTGCAGAAAGAGTTCCCCAGTGGCGCCTGTCCGATTCGCACCGCACTGGTGACGGCGCGCTCGGCGCCGGCCCACGAGCGGGTCATCCGCACCTTGCGCGAATGGGACATTCGCCTGGACGAGTCGCTGTTTCTCGGCGGCCTGGACAAGTCGGCGTTTCTCGAGGCGTTCGCGGCCGATGTGTTCTTCGACGACCAGGCAGGGCACTGCGAACGCGCCAGTGCAGTGGTCGCCACCGGCCATGTGCCCCACGGCATCAGCAACGAACGTACCCCCGGCTAGGCCGCCTGGCAGGGCGCCGGACGGCTCTGCGCGTCGTTTCAGCGCTGCTAAGCTGAACCTTGCCCTGCCGTATCGGCAGCTAGGAGGTCAAATGATCCGTTCGATGCTGTGTGCCACCGACCTCGGTTGTTACTCCCCTTATGTCATGCAACACGCGCTGGCGCTGGCACGCAGCTTCAGCGCCGAACTGTACGTGGTCCATGCCGTGGAACCGATGGGCCAGTTCGCCGAATCGCTGCTGGAAAGCTACCTTGATGAACATACCCTGTCCCATATGCGCGGTCGGGCGCTCAATACCGTGATGGCGAACATCGAACAGCGGGTGCTGGAGAACTTTCAGGATGAACTGGGCGAGAAGGAAGACCTGGCGCTGATCCGCGCGGTGCGGGTACGCCAGGGCGACCCGGCCGACGTGATCCTGGAGCAGGCCCAGCGCCTGAGCGTCGACCTGCTGATCGTCGGCAGCCACAGCCAGGGCGCCGGTAGCGAGATCCCCTTGGGGCGCACGGCGGTTCGCGTCCTGCAGCTGTCGCCCGTGCCTGTGTACATGGTGCCGCTGGCGCAGTACCTGGGGCGGCGCAAGTCATAGGGGAGGCGGTGTAGGACGTTGTAAGAAAGCTGAAGAAATAGTTCTAGATTTATTCTTCAAACCACTAATATAGTTATAACTCGTCGCTGCTGCCGGTGACGCCCAGTTGATTTGAGGGATACCTATGAAGCTTCAACAATTGCGCTACATCTGGGAAGTGGCGCACCACGACCTCAACGTCTCCGCGACAGCGCAGAGCCTGTATACCTCCCAGCCGGGGATCAGCAAGCAGATTCGCCTGTTGGAAGACGAGCTGGGTGTGGAAGTGTTCGCCCGCAGCGGCAAGCACCTGACCCGCGTGACCCCGGCAGGTGAGCGCATCATCACCACCGCCGGCGAGATTCTGCGCAAGGTCGAGAGCATCAAGCAGATCGCCCAGGAATTCTCCAACGAGAAAAAGGGCACCCTGTCGATCGCCACCACCCACACCCAGGCACGCTACGCCCTGCCGCCGGTGATCAGTTCGTTCATCAAGCAATACCCTGAAGTGGCGCTGCACATGCACCAGGGCTCGCCGATGCAGATCGCCGAGATGGCGGCTGACGGTACCGTCGACTTCGCCATCGCCACCGAGGCCCTGGAGCTGTTCGGTGATCTGGTGATGATGCCGTGCTACCGCTGGAATCGTTGCGTGGTGGTGCCGCAGGGTCACCCCCTGACCAAGCTGCCCAAGCTCACCCTGGAGGCGTTGGCCGAATACCCGATCGTGACCTATGTGTTCGGCTTCACTGGCCGCTCCAAGCTCGACGAAGCCTTCAGCCATCGCGGCCTGACCCCCAAGGTGGTGTTCACCGCGGCCGATGCCGACGTGATCAAGACTTACGTGCGCCTGGGCCTGGGCGTGGGCATCGTGGCCAAGATGGCGGTGGACACCAAGCTCGACAACGACCTGGTGGTGCTCGATGCCAGTGAGCTGTTCGAGTCCAGCATCACCAAGATCGGTTTCCGTCGTGGCACCTTCCTGCGTGGTTTCATGTGCGACTTCATCGAGAAGTTCGCGCCCCACCTGACCCGCGAAGTCATGGCCAAGGCCATCCAGTGCCACAACAAGCAGGAACTCGAAGAGCTGTTCGCTGGCGTCGAACTGCCAGTGCACTAAGCCCTTGCAGTGCCTTCAGGCCGCCAGCACGGTGGCCTGAAGGCGCTCCTGCAGATAGCCCCGCGAGCAGGTAGCCCAGCCACTGGCCGCGATGCCCTTACTGCTGACGCAATGTCTGGCAGGTGGGGCCAGGTGCTGCGCTCAGGGTGTGCATGTTCAGCCCTTGGTAATCAGGTTGCCGGCGTGCAGCCCGCATTCCTTCTGAGTCGACTCCTCCCACCACCAGCGGCCTTCGCGCTCGTGCTGGTTGGGCAGTACCGGGCGCGTGCAGGGTTCGCAGCCGATGCTGATGAAGCCGCGTTCATGCAGGCTGTTGTAGGGCAGCTCGAGCATGCGGATATAGCCCCACACCTCTTCGCTGCTCATCTGCGCCAACGGGTTGAACTTGTACAGGGTGCGCTCGGGGGTGGAGAAGGCGCTGTCGATTTCCAGCGCGGCCACCTGGCTGCGGGTGCCCGGGCTCTGGTCGCGGCGCTGGCCGGTGGCCCAGGCGCTGACGGTGCTCAGCTTGCGGCGCAGCGGCTCGATCTTGCGGATGCCGCAGCATTCGCCGTGGCCGTCCTTGTAGAAGCTGAACAGGCCCTTTTCCTTCACGAAGGGGTCGAGTGCACTGCGATCGGGGGAAAGTATCTCGATCGGCAGCTTGTACTGCTCGCGCACCTGGTCGATGAACCGGTAGGTTTCCGGATGCAGGCGGCCGGTGTCGAGGCTGAACACCTTGACGTTCTTGTTCAGCTTCCAGGCCATGTCCACCAGCACCACGTCTTCGGCGCCACTGAAGGAGATCCACAGGTCGTCGCCGAAGTGTTCGAAGGCGAGCTTGAGGATGTCCTGCGGGGACTTGTTGGCATAGGTCGCGGCGAGGGCGGCGACGTCGAAGGGTTGGCTCATCAGGCGGCTTCCGGTCATTGAATGGCGCTTGGCGCTCGTAATGGGCGAATGTTAACAAAAATTGCCGGGTTAGACGGCGCGCCTGTAGAGTGCGCCTTCCATTTTTAGCGTTGTTCGAGGAGTGAGCTGTGGAAATTGCCTGTCTCGACCTGGAAGGTGTACTGGTCCCGGAGATCTGGATCGCCTTTGCGGAAAAAACCGGAATCGAATCGTTGCGGGCCACCACCCGCGACATTCCCGATTACGACGTGCTGATGAAGCAGCGCCTGCGCATCCTGGATGAGCATGGCCTCAAGCTCTCCGACATCCAGGCAGTGATTGCCACGCTCAAGCCGCTGGACGGCGCCATCGAGTTCGTGGACTGGTTGCGCGAGCGTTTCCAGGTGGTGATCCTGTCCGACACCTTCTACGAATTCTCGCAGCCGCTGATGCGCCAGTTGGGTTTCCCGACCTTGCTGTGCCACCGCCTGATCACCGACCAGAGCGATCGTGTGACCGGCTACCAACTGCGCCAGAAAGACCCCAAGCGCCAGTCGGTGCTGGCATTCAAGAGCCTGTACTACCGGGTGATCGCGGCGGGTGACTCGTACAACGACACCACCATGCTGGGCGAGGCGGATGCAGGCATCCTGTTCCATGCGCCGGAAAACGTGATTCGCGAGTTCCCGCAGTTCCCGGCGGTGCATGATTTCGAGGCGCTGAAGAAAGAGTTCATCAAGGCCTCGAACAGGTCGTTGAGCCTGTAATACCGCCTTCGCCGGCAAGGCCGGCTCCTGCACGCTGTAGGAGCCGGCCTTGCCGGCGAAGCGTTCTAGAGGCCCTGCAGGGTCTGGAGCAACACCCTGACCTTGGTGATCGACTCCTCGTACTCCGCCTCCCACTGCGAGTCCGCCACCACCGCACCGCCTCCCCAGCAGCACACCTGGCCGTCCTTCACCAGCAGGCTGCGGATGGTGATCGAGCTGTCCATCTCCCCGCGCACGTCCACATACAGCAGCGAGCCGCAATACAGTGCACGTCGGCTCGGCTCCAGTTCGTCGATGATCTGCATCGCCCGAATCTTCGGCGCCCCGGTGATCGAGCCGCCGGGGAAGCTGCCGGCTATCAGGTCCAGCGCATCCTTGCCCGGTGCCAGGCGTCCGGTCACGCTGCTGACCATGTGGTGCACGTTGGGGTAGCTCTCCAGGCTGAACAGCTCCGGCACCTGCACCGAGCCGGTAGCGCAGCTGCGCCCCAGGTCGTTGCGCAGCAGGTCCACGATCATCAGGTTCTCGGCGCGGTCCTTGGTGCTGGCCAGCAGCTCGGCAGCATTGGCGGCATCCTGCACGGGGTCGCTGCTGCGCGCACGGGTGCCCTTGATCGGGCGGGTTTCGACCTCGCCCTGGCTGACCCTGATGAAGCGCTCGGGCGAGAAGCTCAGCAGCGCGCTGCCATCGGCCAGTACCTGATAGCCGGAGAAGGGCGTAGGGCAGGCAGCCCGCAGCGCCTGGTAGGCCGCCCACGGGTCGCCCTGGCAGGGTGCGCGAAAGCGTTGGGTAAGGTTGATCTGGTAGCAGTCGCCGGCATGGATGTACTGCTGCACCCGCTCGAACGCCTGACGGTAATCCTCGGCTGCGAGGTCGCCGCGCATTGGCGCAGCAAGCCTGAATGCGCCGGCTGCCGTCGGGGCGTCGTGCTCGAACAGTGCCACCAGGCGCTCGCGTTCGGTGGCGGGCAGCGCCGGATGAAACACCAGCTGGCTGCGCTGCAGCTGATGGTCGCTGATCAGTGCCCAGGCATACAGCCCCAGGCTTGCGTCACCCAGACCCAGGTCGTCGCAGGCAATGGCGGGCAGGCGCTCCAGGCGCCGGCCGAAGTCGTAGCTCAGGTAGCCGATCAGGCCGCCGGCGAACGGCAGCTCGACACCTGCCGGCAAGTGCGCGCGCCCAAGCCCGGCCAGTTGCTCGCGCAGGCGCTGCAGGTAGTGCTGGCCGTCTTCCTCGGCGTCCGGGGTCAGCGTGCACAGTGGCCAGGCGCTGAGCAGGTCGAAGCGCCCACGCACGGCGCCAGGCCGCGCGCTGTCGAGCAGCACGGCGCCAGGTGCCTGGCGGATACGGGCAAAGTAGGCGGCCGGGTCGGCCTGGTAGGGCAGGGGGTGAAGTGTGCAGGTCGGCATTCGGGTGAACAGCTGTCGAGGCGGGGCGAGCATTGTAGCCCTGTGCAGGCGATGCTCCTAGCGGATCGGCGACCGCCCTGTGCGCTGCTGCGCCAGGGCGGTGGCAGATTACTGCGCCGGGATGTGGCCGAACAGTTCCTGGGCGAAGCGCACGCGCTCTTCGACGCTTTCCTTGATGCCATTGCTGGCCAGTTCCTCAAGGTGCGCCTCGACGGCGTGGGTGCGCAGGGTCAGGCCGCAATCGTTGGCGATCTGGATGTTCAGGCCGGGGCGGGCGTTGAGTTCCAGGATCAGCGGGCCCTTGTCCTGGTCCAGCACCATGTCCACGCCGATGTAGCCCAGGCCGCACAGTTCATAGCAGCCGGCGGCCAGCTTCATGAAGCCGTCCCAGTTGGGCAGTTGCACGCCGTCCACCGCATTGGTGGTGTCGGGGTGCTTGCTGATGATGTTGTTCAGCCAGGTACCGCGCAGGGTCAGGCCGGTCGCCAGGTCCACACCCACGCCGATGGCGCCCTGGTGCAGGTTGGCCTTGCCGCCGGACTGGCGCGTGGGCAGGCGCAGCATGGCCATGACCGGGTAGCCCATGAGCACGATGATGCGGATGTCCGGTACGCCTTCGTAGCTGATGCTCTTGAAGATCTGGTCCGGGGTTACCCGGTACTCGATTAGCGCGCGGTCGCGATGGCCACCCAGCGAATACAGCCCGGTGAGGATGCTCGACACCTGGTGCTCGATTTCCTCGTGGGTGATGATCTTGCCGGACACCGTGCGGTAGCGGTTCTCGAAGCGGTCGGCGATCACCAGGATGCCGTCACCACCGGCGCCCTGCGCCGGCTTGATGACGAAGTCGCTGCGCCCGCCGATGATCTCGTCGAGCTTGTCGATGTCCTTTTCGGTGGAGATCACCCCGTACATTTCCGGCACGTGGATGCCGGCCTTGATCGCCCGCTCCTTGGTGATGATCTTGTCGTCGACGATCGGGTACAGGTTGCGCTTGTTGTACTTGAGCACGTAGTCCGCGTTGCGCCGGTTGATACCCATGATGCCCCTGGCTTCCAGGGCCTTCCAGGTTTTCCATAGGCCGAACATCAGGCGTCAGCCTTCACGAAGGCCTTGAAGCGCACCAGCTCCGTCAGGCGGTAGCCGCGGTAGCGACCCATCGCCAGCATGAAGCCCACCAGAATCAGCAGCACCGCCGGGAAGGTGAACACGAAGTACACCAGTTCGGGCACGCTCATCAGCAGGTGCGCGACCGAGGCGGCGAACAGGGTGCCGATGGCGACTTTCATGGCGTGGCCGCCGCCGCGTTCCTCCCAGGTGATCGACAGGCGTTCGATGGTCATGGTCAGAATCACCATCGGGAACAGTGCCACCGACAGCCCGCGCTCCAGGCCCAGCTTGTGGCTGAACAGGCTGATGGCCGCGATCAGCACCACCACGAAGGTCAGTACCACCGACAGGCGCGGCAGCATCTGCAGCTTCAGGTGTTCGAGGTAGGAACGCAGGGTCAGGCCCAGCGCGGTGATCACCGTGAACAGGGCGATACCGAAGCCCAGCTGGGTCTCACGGAAGGCCAGGGCGATCAGCACCGGGGTGAAGGTACCCAGGGTCTGCAGGCCGATCAGGTTGCGCAGCACCAGGATCACCAGCACGCCGATCGGGATCATCACCATGATCATGAAGGTCTGCTGGGTCTGCAGCGGCAGGCCGTACAGCGAGTATTCGAGGAAGTCGGCGTCGGTGTTCTCGTCGGTCAGCTTGGCCAGGCGGATGGCGTTCATCTCGCTGTTGTTCAGGCTGAAGCTGACGTTGACCTTCTTGCCGCCATCGACGGTGATCAGCGGATCATCGCCGGTCCACCACAGCAGGCGGTCGGCCGGCAGGCCCTGCTCGCCGGTGTCCGGGTTGAAGTACAGCCAGTCGTTGCCGTTGAAGCTGCGCAGCCACAGTTCCGGGCTCTGCGGCTGGTCGGCCAGCAGGCGGATGGTGTGCACCTTCTCCACCGGTACGTGGGCGATCGACAGCAGCAGGTCGATGACCTTGGCCTTGTTCAGCGAAGAGGCATCGCCGGCCAGCAGCAGCTTGACGTTGTCGTCGTTGGGGTTGTTGACCCGCTTGATGGTCTCGCTGACGAAGGTCTCGACGTCGGCCGAGTGCTGGCGGATAGGTGCCATCAACGCTTCGGCGGCGATCTTCTCCGGCCCTTCGACCGGCTGGCTGTCACGGAAGGTCGGGCCCTTGATCTTGACCTTTTCGCTGCTGTAGCGCTTGGTCAGTACCAGGCGGTAGTAGAGGGTCTGGTTGCCCTTGGCGCGCCGCGCCGACCAGGTCACCTTGCGGTTGCCATCGACACGGTTGACGCTCACGCCGTAGTTGTTGGAGATGAAGCTCTCATTGAGGCTGACGTAGTCGTTGCTCAATGGCGGCACGAACATCTGGATCTTGATCGGGTCCTTGGGGCTGGCGACGAACTCGACCTTGGCATCGATGTTCCACAGGTCGTCGGTTTCGTCTTCGGTCACCGGGATGCCGAGCATGAAGATCTGGTACGCCGTGATCGACACACCCAGCAACACCAGGAGGGTGATCAGGACTTTCAGATGAAGGGTAAGAGAGCGCATCGAAATTACTCTGCGGTATGAGCGTCAGTGGCGCAGGCAGGTTTGCCGGCAGCGTATTTAAGGCTTGGGTCGACCAGCGCGTCGAAGTGCTTGAGCGCCTCGGAGCCGATCAGTAGCGGGTACTGGAAGGCACTGCGGTCGGTCAGGTTCACTTCGATGCTGCGCAGGGCCGTACCCATGCAGATATTCAGCGCGATCACCGGGCGGGAGGTATAGGCCTTGCCTTCGTCCGGGTTGTAGTCACCGGCGCGTCGCTTGATCTTGCTGACACGAGCCAGTGGTCGTTCTATCGGATGCGAATGGGCTGCGTCAATTGCCAGATAGAAGCGCACCCACGATTCGCCGTTGCGCTTGAAGCGCTTGATATCGCGCGCGCTCAGCGAGGCGGTCTTGGCCCCGGTGTCGAGCTTGGCCGCAACCTCGAGGTCGATATCGACAAGGCGGGCATATTCATTGAGGCCATAGACAGTCTTGTCTGCCGCCTGGCTCAGGGCAGGCAGCCCACAGAGGCTGAGTAACAGTAGAAAGGGTGTGAGTCTCATAAATCCTGACGCGATGCTGTGGGGGTTTGCCCCCTCAGAGGCGGCGGCATTCTACCACGCTGGTGTGTCGATGCCAGCGGCTGGAGTCAGACAACACCGACAGACACGAAGTTCGTTCTTAGACGATTGTCGACAATATTGAATTTGTCTTTGACTGGGGTGGCTTAATTAGCTAGTTTTGGCCCTACAGATTTTCAAGGTGTCGACAATATGCTGGATGCAGCCCAAGCCTCCGCCCCCCTTCAGGAAGATTCGGAGACGCTTTCCGAAAACGTCTTCCGGCGCATCCAGGCCGCGATCGTCAAGGGCGAGATCGCCCCCGGCAGCAAGATCTCCGAGCCGGAGCTGGCGCGTACCTACGGCATCAGCCGCGGCCCGCTGCGCGAGGCCATCCACCGCCTGGAAGGCCAGCGCCTGCTGGTGCGGGTGCCGCACGTAGGGGCGCGGGTGGTGTCGCTGAGCCATGCCGAGCTGATCGAGCTGTACGAGATTCGCGAGTCCCTCGAGGGCATGGCCTGCCGCCTGGCTGCCCAACGCATGAGCGTAGCCGAGATCGACGAGTTGCGCCGGGTGCTCGACACCCATGAGCGTGATGCCGCGTTCCAGGCCGGGGTGGGCTACTACCAGCAGGAGGGCGACTTCGACTTCCACTACCGCATCATCCAGGGCAGCGGCAACCGCACCCTGGTGCAGATGCTGTGCGGCGAGCTGTACCAGCTGGTGCGCATGTACCGCATCCAGTTCTCCGCCATGCCCAACCGCCCGCACCAGGCGTTCGCCGAACACCACCGGATTCTCGATGCCATCGCCGACCGTGACGGCGAGCTGGCCGAATTACTGATGCGCCGCCACATCGGCGCATCCAAGCGCAATATCGAGCGTCATTACAAAGACGCCACCGCCCCTAGCCCACGAGGTGAGTCATGAGTCAGAAAAGCAGTCCCGGCCAGCGTTTTCGCGATGCAGTCGCCGCCGAGCACCCGCTGCAGGTCGTCGGCGCCATCAATGCCAACCATGCGCTGTTGGCCAAGCGCGCCGGGTTCAAGGCCATCTACCTCTCCGGTGGCGGCGTGGCGGCAGGCTCGCTGGGCCTGCCCGACCTGGGCATCACCGGCCTGGATGACGTGCTGACCGACGTGCGCCGCATCACCGACGTGTGCGACCTGCCGCTGCTGGTGGACGTGGACACCGGGTTCGGTTCGTCGGCGTTCAACGTGGCGCGCACGGTCCGCTCGATGATCAAGTTCGGCGCCGCCGCCATTCATATCGAGGACCAGGTGGGCGCCAAGCGCTGCGGCCATCGTCCGAACAAGGAAATCGTCTCGCAACAGGAGATGGTCGACCGCATCAAGGCGGCCGTGGACGCGCGTACCGACGACAGCTTCGTGATCATGGCGCGTACCGACGCCCTGGCGGTAGAAGGCCTGGAGGCCGCGCTGGATCGCGCTGCGGCGTGCATCGAGGCCGGTGCCGACATGATCTTCCCCGAGGCCATCACCGAGCTGTCGATGTACAAGACCTTCGCCAACCGCGTGAAGGCGCCGATCCTGGCCAACATCACCGAATTCGGCGCCACGCCGCTGTACACCACCGAAGAGCTGGCCTCGGCCGACGTGTCGCTGGCGCTGTATCCGCTGTCGGCGTTCCGCGCCATGAACAAGGCGGCCGAGAACGTCTACACCGCGCTGCGCCGCGACGGCACGCAGAAAAACGTCATCGACACCATGCAGACTCGCATGGAGCTTTACGATGCCATCGACTACCACGTGTTCGAGCAGAAGCTCGACGCACTGTTCGCTCAGAAGAAGAGCTGAACCGCAGCACACCGCAATTAGCCGATTCCCATAACAAATTCAAAAGTGGAGAAAACCAATGGCCGAAGCAAAAGTACTCAGTGGTGCCGGCCTGCGTGGTCAGGTGGCCGGGCAAACCGCACTGTCGACCGTGGGCCAGGCCGGCGCCGGCCTGACCTACCGTGGCTATGACGTTCGCGACCTGGCCGAGCACGCGCTGTTCGAAGAGGTCGCCTACCTGCTGCTGTACGGCGAGCTGCCGACCCAGGCCGAGCTGAGCGAGTACCAGCACCAGCTCAAGGCGCTGCGCGACCTGCCCCAGGCGCTCAAGGAAGTGCTCGAGCGCATTCCGGTCACCGCCCACCCGATGGATGTGATGCGTACCGCCTCCTCGGTGCTCGGCACCCTGGAGCCGGAGCTCAACTTCGGCCTGCAGCACGAGAAGACCGACCGCCTGCTGGCGCTGTTCCCGGCGGCCATGTGCTACTGGTACCGCTTCAGCCACCATGGCGTGCGCATCGACTGCACCAGCGACGAAGATACCCTGGGCGGGCACTTCCTGCACCTGCTGCACGGCAAGAAGCCGAGCGAGCTGCACGTCAAGGTGATGAACGTTTCGCTGATCCTGTACGCCGAGCACGAATTCAACGCCTCGACCTTCACTGCCCGGGTGTGTGCCTCGACCCTGTCGGACCTGTACTCGTGCGTGACGGCGGCCATCGGCTCGCTGCGCGGGCCGCTGCACGGTGGTGCCAACGAGGCCGCGATGGAAATGATCGAGCGCTTCAAGACCCCGCAGGAAGCCGTTGCCGGCACCCTCGGCATGCTCGAGCGCAAGGACAAGATCATGGGCTTCGGGCATGCCATCTACAAGGAGTCCGACCCGCGCAACGAAGTGATCAAGGGCTGGGCGAAGAAGCTCGCCGACGAGGTGGGCGACACCGTGCTGTACCCGGTGTCCGAAGCCATCGACAAGACCATGTGGGAGCAGAAGAAACTGTTCCCCAATGCCGACTTCTACCATGCCTCGGCCTACCACTTCATGGGTATCCCGACCAAGCTGTTCACCCCGATCTTCGTCTGCTCGCGCCTGACCGGCTGGGCGGCGCATGTGTTCGAGCAGCGTGCCAACAACCGCATCATCCGCCCGAGCGCCGAATACACCGGCGTCGAACAGCGCAAGTTCGTGCCAATCGAACAACGCTGAGACTGGCGTGCAGTACCTTTGATATGGCCCTGCCGAACCTGGTGGGAGCGGGCTTGCCCCGCGATAGCCGCTGCGCGCAGTAGCTGATACCGCGCCGATGCCATCGCGGGTCGAGCCCGCTCCCACAGGGGGCGGGGTATGCCATCAGGGGGACTGCGCACCGCCGACTTATCCGTGATTGAGTCCCGCGTCCATGAATACTGAATTTCGCAAGCACCTGCCGGGCACCACGCTCGACTACTTCGACGCCCGCGCCGCCATCGACGCCATCAGCCCCGGCGCCTACGACAAGCTGCCCTATACCTCCCGCGTACTGGCCGAAAACCTGGTGCGCCGCTGCGACCCGGCAACCCTCGATGCCTCGCTCAGCCAACTGATCGAGCGCAAGCGCGACCTCGACTTCCCCTGGTACCCGGCCCGCGTGGTGTGCCATGACATCCTTGGCCAGACCGCACTGGTTGACCTTGCCGGCCTGCGTGACGCCATCGCCGACAAGGGCGGCGACCCGGCCCAGGTCAACCCGGTGGTGCCGGTGCAACTGATCGTCGACCACTCGCTGGCCGTGGAGTGCGGTGGCTTCGACCCGCAGGCGTTCGAGAAGAACCGCGCCATCGAAGACCGTCGCAACGAAGACCGCTTCCACTTCATCAACTGGACCAAGAAGGCGTTCAAGAACGTCGATGTGATCCAGCCCGGCAACGGCATCATGCACCAGATCAACCTGGAGAAGATGTCGCCGGTGATCCACGCCGAGCAGGGCGTGGCCTATCCCGATACCTGCGTCGGTACCGACAGCCACACCCCCCACGTGGATGCCCTGGGCGTGATCGCCATCGGCGTCGGCGGCCTGGAGGCCGAGAACGTGATGCTGGGTCGTGCGTCCTGGATGCGCCTGCCGGAAATCGTCGGCGTGCAGCTCACCGGCAAGCCGCAGCCAGGCATCACCGCCACCGACGTGGTGCTGGCGCTCACCGAGTTCCTGCGCAAGGCCAAGGTGGTCGGCGCCTACCTCGAGTTCT
Organism: Pseudomonas palmensis; assembly: GCF_049942755.1. Taxonomy (NCBI): domain Bacteria; kingdom Pseudomonadati; phylum Pseudomonadota; class Gammaproteobacteria; order Pseudomonadales; family Pseudomonadaceae; genus Pseudomonas; species Pseudomonas palmensis. The sequence goes on along the minus strand of NZ_CP187958.1, from coordinate 151,903 downwards.
ACGGCGAGGGCGCTCGTGCGCTGACCCTGGGCGATCGCGCGACCATCTCCAACATGGCCCCCGAATACGGCGCGACGGCGGCGATGTTCTCCATCGACCAGCAGACCATCGATTACCTCAAGCTCACCGGTCGTGAAGACGCCCAGGTCAAGCTGGTGGAAACCTACGCCAAGGTCGCCGGCCTGTGGTCCGACAGCCTGGTCAATGCCGAATACGAGCGTGGCCTGCAGTTCGACCTGTCGAGCGTGGTACGCAACATGGCCGGCCCGTCCAACCCGCATGCGCGGGTGGCCACCAGCGAGCTGGCTGCCAGGGGCATTGCCGGACAATGGGAAGAGGTGCCGGGGCAGATGCCCGACGGCGCGGTGATCATCGCTGCCATCACCAGCTGCACCAACACCAGCAACCCGCGCAACGTGATCGCTGCCGGGCTGCTGGCGCGCAATGCCAACAGGCTGGGGCTGACGCGCAAGCCGTGGGTCAAGTCGTCGCTGGCGCCAGGCTCCAAGACCGTGGCCCTGTACCTCAAAGAGGCGGGCCTGGAGGATGAGCTGGAGCAGCTGGGTTTTGGCATCGTGGCGTTTGCCTGCACCACCTGCAACGGCATGTCCGGCGCTCTGGACCCGGTGATCCAGCAGGAAATCATCGACCGCGACCTGTACGCCACCGCCGTGCTGTCGGGCAACCGCAACTTCGACGGGCGTATCCATCCGTATGCCAAGCAGGCCTTCCTGGCCTCGCCGCCGCTGGTGGTGGCCTACGCCATTGCCGGCACCATCCGTTTCGATATCGAGAAGGACGTGCTGGCCGTGGTGGGCGGCAAGGAAATCCGCCTCAAGGACATCTGGCCCAGCGACGAAGAGATCGATGCAGTGGTCAAGGCTGCGGTCAAGCCGGAGCAGTTCCGCCAGGTGTACATCCCGATGTTCGCCGTGCACGAAGACACCGGACCCAAGGTCGACCCGCTGTACGACTGGCGCGCCATGAGCACCTACATCCGTCGCCCGCCGTACTGGGAAGGCGCGCTGGCAGGCGAGCGCTCGCTCAAGGGCATGCGCCCGCTGGCGGTGCTGCCGGACAACATCACCACCGACCACCTGTCGCCGTCCAACGCGATCATGCTCGACAGCGCCGCAGGCGAGTACCTGGCGAAGATGGGCCTGCCCGAAGAGGACTTCAACTCCTACGCCACCCACCGTGGCGACCACCTGACCGCGCAGCGCGCGACCTTCGCCAACCCCAAGCTGTTCAACGAGATGGTGCAGGAGAACGGCAAGGTCAAGCAGGGTTCGCTGGCGCGTATCGAGCCGGAGGGCAAGGTGACGCGCATGTGGGAGGCCATCGAGACCTACATGCAGCGCAAGCAGCCGCTGATCATCGTGGCCGGTGCCGACTATGGCCAGGGCTCGTCACGCGACTGGGCGGCCAAGGGCGTGCGCCTGGCCGGTGTCGAGGCCATCGTGGCCGAGGGCTTCGAGCGTATCCACCGTACCAACCTGGTGGGCATGGGCGTGTTGCCGCTGGAGTTCAAGCCGGGCACCGACCGCAAGACCCTGGGTATCGATGGCAGCGAGACCTATGACGTGGTGGGGCAGCGGACACCGCGGGCCACCTTGACCCTGGTGATCACGCGGCGTGACGGCGAGCGCCTGGAGGTGCCGGTGACCTGCCGTCTGGACACGGCGGAAGAGGTGTCGATCTACGAGGCGGGCGGTGTACTGCAGCGCTTTGCCCAGGACTTCCTCGAGTCGTCGGTGGCATAAAAGACTCAGCTTGCCTCGCCCTTGTGGGAGCGGGCTCGACCCGCGATGCAGGCGACGCGGTACTGGCTGTAACCGCATCGCTTGCATCGCGGGTCGAGCCCGCTGCCACAGAGCAGGTGGCTCGATCACATTACAGGACAAGATTTCCATGCCACACGTACCCCAGATCAGAATCCCCGCCACCTACATCCGTGGCGGCACCAGCAAAGGCGTGTTCTTCAACCTCGAAGACCTGCCCGAAGCCGCCCAGCTCCCCGGCGCCGCGCGCGATGCGCTGCTGCTGCGGGTTATCGGCAGCCCCGACCCCTACGGCAAGCAGATCGACGGCATGGGCGGGGCCACCTCCAGCACCAGCAAGACGGTCATCCTGTCGCGCAGCATCAAGCCCGGGCACGACGTCGACTACCTGTTCGGCCAGGTCGCCATCGACAAGGCCTTCGTCGACTGGAGCGGCAACTGCGGCAACCTCTCGGCGGCAGTCGGCTCGTTCGCCATCAGCGCCGGCCTGGTCGACGCCAGTCGCATCCCGCGCAATGGTGTGGCTGTGGTGCGCATCTGGCAGGCCAACATCGGCAAGACCATCATCGCCCACGTACCGATCACCGAAGGCGAAGTGCAGGAAACCGGCGACTTCGAACTCGACGGCGTGACCTTTCCGGCCGCCGAGGTGCAGCTCGAATTCCTCGACCCGGCCGCCGACGAAGACGGCGCGGGCGGCTCGATGTTCCCCACCGGCAACCTGGTCGACGACCTGGTGGTGCCCGGTGTCGGCACCTTCAAGGCAACCCTGATCAACGCCGGCATCCCGACCATCTTCATCGACGCCCAGGCCCTGGGCTACACCGGCACCGAGCTGCAGGACGCAATCAACGGCGACCCCGAGGCCCTGGCGCGTTTCGAAACCATCCGTGCCCACGGCGCCGTGCACATGGGCCTGATCGAGCACGTCGAGCAGGCCGCGCAGCGCCAGCACACGCCCAAGGTGGCGTTCGTGGCACCGCCGGCCGACTACCAGTCGTCCAGCGGCAAGACCGTGGCAGCGAGCGATATCGACCTGCTGGTGCGTGCGTTGTCGATGGGCAAGCTGCACCACGCCATGATGGGTACGGCAGCGGTGGCCATCGGCACCGCGGCGGCCATCCCCGGCACCCTGGTCAACCTTGCTGCCGGTGGCGGCGAGCGCAGCGCCGTGCGCTTCGGTCACCCCTCGGGCACCTTGCGCGTGGGCGCCGAGGCGCGCCAGGTGAATGGCGACTGGACCGTTACCAAAGCAATCATGAGCCGCAGCGCTCGCGTGCTGATGGAGGGTTGGGTACGCGTACCTGGCGATACCTTCTAGAGGCAGCGGTGCTCGGCTCTCCTTTCACCCCATGTGAACAGAGAGACGACAATGAGTGCCAATGTTGACCTGAACGACCGTCCCGACTACGACCGGGTCCTGCAGGACATTGCCGACTATGTCCTGCACTTCAGGGCCGAGCCGGGGGAGGCGCTGGACACGGCGCGCAACTGCCTGATGGACACCCTGGGTTGCGGCCTGCTGGCGCTGCGCTTTCCCGAGTGCACCAAGCACCTGGGGCCGCTGGTGGAGGGTACCGTGGTGCCCCATGGCGCGCGGGTGCCCGGCACCGCGTACCGCCTCGACCCGGTCAAGGCGGCCTGGGACATCGGCTGCATCGTGCGCTGGCTGGACTACAACGATACCTGGCTGGCCGCAGAATGGGGTCACCCCTCCGACAACCTCGGCGGCATCCTCGCGGTGGCCGACCACCTCTCGCAAAAGCGCGTGGCCAACGGCGACGCGCCGCTGACCCTGCACACGGTGCTCGAGGCCATGATCATGGCCCACGAGATCCAGGGCGTGCTCGCGCTGGAAAACGCTTTCAACCGGGTGGGCCTGGACCACGTGCTGCTGGTCAAGGTCGCATCCACGGCGGTGTGCGCCCGGCTCATGGGCGCCAATCGCGAGCAGTTGCTGGCGGCCCTGTCCCAGGCCTTTGTCGATGGCCAGGCGCTGCGCACCTACCGCCATGCCCCCAATGCCGGCTCGCGCAAGTCGTGGGCGGCCGGTGATGCGTCGAGTCGCGGGGTGCGCCTGGCGGACATCGCCCTGCGCGGCGAGATGGGCATCCCCGGCGTGCTCACCGCGCCGCAGTGGGGCTTCTATGACGTGCTGTTCAGCCATACCAACAAGGACCTGGCGCTCAAGCCCGAGGGCAAGCGCGAGTTCAGTCTGTCACAGCCGTTCGGCAGCTACGTGATGGAGAACATACTGTTCAAGATCAGCTTCCCGGCCGAGTTCCATGCGCAAACCGCCTGCGAGGCGGCGGTGACCCTGCATCCACAGGTGCGCAATCGCCTGCATGAAATCGAGCGCATCGTGATCACCACCCATGAGTCGGCGATTCGCATCATTTCCAAGGTCGGCACGCTGGCCAACGCGGCGGACCGGGACCACTGCCTGCAGTACATGACGGCGGTGCCGCTGATCTTCGGCAACCTGGTGGCCGAGCATTACGAAGATGATTTCCATGCGGCGCACCCGACCATCGACCGCTTGCGCGAGAAGATGGTGATCATCGAAGACCCGCGTTTCAGTCGCGAGTACCTGGAGGCCGACAAGCGCTCGATCGCCAACGCGGTGCAGGTGTTCTTCACCGACGGGTCGAGCACCGAGCAGGTGGTGGTGGAGTACCCCATCGGGCACCGGCGCCGACGCGCCCAGGGCATCCCGCTGCTGGAGGACAAGTTCAAGGCCAACCTGGCGACGCGGTTTACTGCGCAGCGTTCGGCCGAAATTCTTGCGCTGTGCAAGGATCAGGCGAGGCTTGAGGCGACGGCGGTGCATCGGTTCATGGATCTGTTCGTGATCTGAGGGGCGAAGCTTTTCAGAAGGCAACAAAAAGCCCCGCCAATTGGCGGGGCTTCTTTTCACGCTAAGTCAGCTTACGCTTGAACGACCGGGATATTGGCGTTCGCAGCGGCTTCACGGAACTCGGCGATCTGGTCGAAGCTCAGGTAGCGGTAGATGTCGGCAGCCATGCTGTCGATATTCGCCGCGTACTCCATGTACTCCTCGACGGTTGGCAGCTTGCCCAGGATCGAGGCAACGGCAGCCAGTTCGGCGGAGGCCAGGAACACGTTGGCACCATCGCCCAGACGGTTCGGGAAGTTACGGGTCGACGTCGACACAACGGTCGAGTTCGGCTCTACGCGTGCCTGGTTACCCATGCACAGCGAGCAGCCCGGCATTTCCATGCGCGCGCCAGCCTTGCCGTAGATGCCGTAGTAGCCTTCCTCGGTCAGCTGGTGAGCGTCCATCTTGGTCGGCGGCGACAGCCACAGACGGGTTGGCAGCTGACCCTTGACCTTGTCCAGCAGCTTGCCGGCAGCGCGGAAGTGACCGATGTTGGTCATGCACGAACCGATGAACACTTCGTCGATCTTCTGGCCCTGGACGCTGGACAGCAGGCGAGCGTCGTCCGGGTCGTTAGGAGCGCAGAGAACCGGCTCCTTGATATCGGCCAGGTCGATCTCGATGACTTCGGCGTACTCGGCATCGGCGTCGGCCGACAGCAGCTCGGGCTTGGCCAGCCAGGCTTCCATCGCCTGTGCACGGCGCTCCATGGTGCGCGCATCGCCGTAGCCTTCGCTGATCATCCAGCGCAGCAGGGTGATGTTCGACTTCAGGTACTCGGCAATGGCTTTTTCAGGCAGCTTGATGGTGCAACCGGCAGCCGAACGTTCGGCCGAGGCGTCGGACAGTTCGAATGCCTGTTCCACGGTCAGGTCGTCCAGGCCTTCGATTTCCAGGATGCGGCCGGAGAAGGCGTTGATCTTGCCCTTCTTCTCGACGGTCAGCAGGCCTTTCTGGATGCCGTAGTAAGGGATGGCGTGAACCAGGTCACGCAGGGTGATGCCTGGGTTCAGCTTACCCTTGAAGCGCACCAGTACCGACTCCGGCATGTCCAGTGGCATCACGCCAGTGGCAGCGGCGAAGGCGACCAGGCCGGAACCGGCCGGGAACGAGATGCCGATCGGGAAACGGGTGTGCGAGTCACCACCGGTACCGACGGTGTCCGGCAGCAGCATGCGGTTCAGCCAGCTGTGGATGATGCCGTCGCCTGGACGCAGGGACACGCCGCCACGGGTGCGGATGAAATCCGGCAGGGTGTGGTGGGTGGTCACGTCGATCGGCTTCGGATAGGCCGCGGTGTGGCAGAACGACTGCATGACCAGGTCGGCCGAGAAGCCCAGGCACGCCAGGTCTTTCAGTTCGTCACGGGTCATCGGACCGGTGGTGTCCTGGGAGCCGACGGTGGTCATCTTCGGTTCGCAGTAGGTGCCAGGACGAACGCCCTTGCCCACTGGCAGGCCGCAGGCCTTGCCGACCATCTTCTGGGCCAGGGTGTAGCCCTTGCCGGTGTCGACAGGTGCTTCAGGCAGCTTGAACAGGTCGGTCGGGCCCAGGCCCAGCTCGGCGCGCGCCTTCTCGGTCAGGCCACGGCCGACGATCAGCGGGATACGACCACCGGCGCGGACTTCGTCCAGCAGCACGGGGGTTTTCATCTCGAAGGTGGTGATGACTTCGTCGGTACCGTGCTTGCACACCTTGCCGGCGTGCGGGTACAGGTCGATCACGTCGCCCATGTGGATGTTCGACACGTCGAATTCGATCGGCAGGGCGCCGGCGTCTTCCATGGTGTTGTAGAAGATCGGGGCGATCTTGGAGCCGAAGCAGAAACCGCCAGCGCGCTTGTTCGGCACGTAAGGGATGTCGTCGCCGAAGAACCACAGCACCGAGTTGGTCGCCGATTTACGCGAGGAACCGGTACCGACCACGTCACCGACGTAGGCGATCGGGAAGCCTTCGTTGCGCATCTGCTCGATCTGCTTCATCGGGCCGATGGCGCCTTGCACGTCCGGCACGATGCCGTCGCGGGCCATTTTCAGCATGGCCAGGGCGTGCAGCGGGATGTCAGGGCGCGACCAGGCGTCCGGGGCAGGGGACAGGTCGTCGGTGTTGGTTTCGCCGGTGACCTTGAAGACGCGCAGGCTGATCTTGTCGGCCAGGGTCGGACGCTTCTTGAACCACTCGCCGTCAGCCCAGGACTGCAGTACCGCCTTGGCGTGAACGTTGCCGTTCTTGGCTTTTTCGGCCACGTCGTGGAAGGCGTCGAACATCAGCAGGGTGTGCTTGAGCTGTTCGGCGGCAACGGCGGCCAGTTCGGCGTCGTCCAGCAGCTCGACCAGGGTGGCGATGTTGTAGCCGCCCTGCATGGTGCCCAGCAGTTCAACGGCGCGCTGCTTGCTGATCAGCGGGGAGGTGGCTTCGCCCTTGGCGACCGCCGACAGGAAACCGGCCTTGACGTAGGCGGCTTCGTCCACTCCTGGTGGTACGCGGTTGGTGATCAGGTCGACGAGGACGGCTTCTTCGCCAGCGGGGGGATTCTTCAGCAGCTCGACCAGGCCTGCGGTTTGTTCGGCGTTAAGCGGCTGGGGCACGATACCCTGGGCGGCACGCTCTTCGATGTGTTTGCGGTAGGCTTCAAGCACAGTTATTACCCTCATCAGTGGTCCCAAATGGGTGTCCGGGACGCTCATCCAGAATGGCCGGCACCCATGCGCAATACGGCTTTTTGAGCCGCGTAGCCAGGGTTGCAGGACATCCTTACAGAAGCTGCTTTCAAAGTTTTACGCCTGTAGAACGGAGGCTGATGAGGGCTGGCGCGGTGCATTCGATGTTCGAATACCCCGAGCCAACGCCGTTCTACCGGATCAACTGTGCTCGTGACGCTTTGAAAACAGCTTCTAACGGACATTGCTGCCTTAAAAAGGCCGGGTGATTCTACGGTAAAAACGCGCCAAAGGTAAGGCGATTGCAACGACTTTACGGCGTGACCCCCGTTAGACAAAGGGCTAACATGGCCGTCTGTTCCATCGCCATGCCGTTGAATCTTTCATGTCCAATCAGTCAATAAAAACGCCTTGTGTCGGCCTGTGTTCCACGGTTTACGGGGACCTGGTGTGTCGCGGGTGCAAGCGTTTTCACCATGAGGTGATCCACTGGAACGGCTACAACGACGATGAAAAGCGTGCGGTGTGGCTGCGCCTGGAACACCTGCTGGTGCAGGTGATGGCGGCCAAGCTGGAGGTGTTCGACGCCGACAAGCTGCGCGGCCAGCTGGAGCTGCGCAAGATTCGATTCGTGCCGCATCAGTCCGAGTATTGCTGGGCTTATCAGCTGATTGCGCGGGGTGCGCGGGTGATTCGCGAGCTGGAAGCGTACGGGATGGTGCTGCTGCCGGAGTTTCGCGACTGGGAGCTGCCCGAGCTGCGCGATGCCATCGATCGGGAATTCTTTCTGTTGTCCGAGGCGCACTATCAGCGCTACATCGCGCCGGGCTTTCTCAAGGATGCGCTGGGTTAAGCGGTGTTCCCATCGCGGGTCACGCCCGCGCCCACTGGATCACCGCTTACCCTGTGGGCGCGGGCTTGACCCGCGATGGGGTCTTCAGCCTCTGGCCAGCTCGTCCAGGTGCTTCACCTGGTCCTCGGTCTTGAGCACCAGCACATCGCATTCCAGCGAATCGAGCACCACCTCGGCGGTGTTGCCGATCAGCGCACCGGTAATCCCGCTACGCCCCACCGTACCCATCACCGTCACCACGGCTTCGTACTTTTTAGCCGTGTGCGGAATCAGCACGTCCGCCGGGCCTTCGGCCACATGCAGGCGATCGTCGGCGATATCGAATTCGGCCTGGAACGCAGCGCATTCGTCGCGGTACTTCTTCTCGATGGTGTCCTTGAGCTGGTACACCGGGTCCGCCGCCGAGAGCATGGGCGAGGGGTGGGCGCTGATCACGTGCAGGTTGCCCTTGGCCACGCTGGCAATGGCATAGCCGTGGTCGATGATGCTGGCGTGCAGCTTGCGATGCTCCTGATCGTCGTTGCCCACGTCCACCGCCGCCAGAATCACGCCACCGGTCCAGGGGCGCTCGGTCTTGACCATCAGCACCGCGCACGGGCACTGGCGCAGCAGTTTCCAGTCCGAAGGCGTCAGCAGGAACTTCTTCAGCGCGTTTTCCGGTCGGTGTTCCTTGATCACCAGCTCACAGCCTTCGGCTTTCTGCACGTCGATGATCGACTCGTGCAGGGTGTCGTGCCAGGCCTGCTCATAGGTGACATTGTCGTAGCCATCGTCGTGCAACTGGCTGGCGAGCAGGCTGAGCAGTGCACTGTGGTCCTGCTTCTTGTCGCACATCAGCAGGTGCAGGCGTGCCTTGGTGACGCCGGCGATCAGCTTGGCGCGGGTCAGGGCCTTGCTGTGGGCGTGGTCGGGGTCGAGCACCACCAGGATGCTGCGAACTTCTAAAAGCATGAGGGAGAACTCCTTCGACAATGGCATGCGATGCCTGACTATAGTCGGCGCCCCGGATGCGGTGGATGTTGATATGCATCAAGCATAGTCACTGGTGATCGCCACTGCCGCCGGTATAATCGCCGGTCTTGTCGACACCCCATGCCCGTTTGTGAGCCTATGTCCCTTATTCCCGAAATCGAAGCCTTCCTCGCCTGCCGCACCCCGGATGCCTGGGTCGATGCCGCCCTGGCCGACCAGGAGACGATGCTGATCGACCACAAGAACTGCGAGTTCAAGGCCGCCAGCACGGCGCTGAGCCTGATTGCCAAGTACAACACGCATGTCGACCTGATCAACATGATGTCGCGCCTGGCCCGCGAGGAGCTGGTGCATCACGAGCAGGTGCTGCGCCTGATGAAGAAGCGCAAGGTGGCCTTGCGCCCATTGTCGGCAGGGCGCTATGCCTCGGGGCTGCGCAAGGTGGTGCGCGCGCACGAGCCGGTGAAGCTGGTGGACACGCTGGTGGTCGGCGCGTTCATCGAGGCGCGCAGCTGCGAGCGCTTTGCTGCGGTGGTGCCGCACCTGGACGAGGAACTGGGCAAGTTCTACCACGGGCTGCTCAAGAGCGAGGCGCGCCATTACCAGGGGTACCTGAAGCTGGCGTATCAGTATGGCGAGGCGGCGGATGTGGAGCGCACCGTGGAGCGGGTGCGCGAGGTGGAAGCCGAACTGATCACCACGCCGGACGTGGAGTTTCGCTTCCATAGCGGCGTGCCGGCCTGAAGCATCGCGGGCCAAGCCCGCTCCCACAGGCTGATGGACCCATCCTGTGGGAGCGGGCTCGACCCGCGATACGGGCGCCGCAATACCTCCTTTTGTCGACCAAATAGAAAGCAAGCTAATTAATGCTTGGCCATTCGCTGCCTGAGCAGTAATATCTGCGGCATCCACTGCCTAAGCAGGTATCTCCCTTCATGCAGCACTTCACCCCCGAAAACTTCCAGTCCTGCACCATCGGCATGCTCCTGGGGCGCGCCGCACTGGTGAAGGACCGCATTCTGGACAGCCACCTGCAGGACTTCGGCGTCACCGCCGCGCAGTTCAAGGTGCTGATCATCGTGTCCCAGTACGGGGTCGATACCCCCGCCGAACTGTGCCGTTTCCTCAGCCTGGACAGCGGGTCGATGACGCGCATGCTCGATCGCCTGGAGCAGAAGGGCCTGATCGCCCGCAGCCGCTGCCCGCAGGACCGGCGCCAGGTACGCCTGGAGCTCACCGCCGATGGCGATGTGCTGGCCGGCCAGTTGCCCCAGATCGGTGCCTCGGCGATGAACGAGCTGGTTGGCGTGCTGGCCCCGGACGAGCTCAAGACCCTGGAAAAAATTCTGACCAAGGTGCTGCTGGCGGCCGGCGATGCCGTCACCGCTCTGCGCGTGGAGGCCCAATGAAACCACGAGCCCTGCGTGCCGGCGCAAGCCTGCTGGTGCTTGCCCTGAGCCTGGCCGGTTGCGCCAACTACAGTGGCCTCGATACCCAGGGCCGGCGCCTCGGCGCCGCCGACCTGCAGGCTGGCAAGACCCTCGGCGGCGTTGCCCTGTCGCCTGCGGCCTGGCCCAAGGGCGACTGGTGGACCCGCCTTGGCGACCCGCAACTGAACAGCCTGATCGGCGAGGCCTTGCGCGACAGCCCCGACATGCAGGTTGCCAGCGCCCGTGCCCATCAGGCCAGCGCCGCGGCCTACGCTGCCGACGCCGAGCGCATGCCCACGCTGGATGCCAGCGCTGGGGTCAGCCGCTCGCGCCTGGCCCGTGACCAGGACCCGACGGGGCAGGGCGGCAGCTACTCCACCCTGCGCAGCCTGAGCGCGACCTTCAACTACACCTTCGATCTCTGGGGTGGGCAACGCGATGCCTGGGAAGCCGCCCTGGGCCAGGCCCGTGCCGCCGAGGTGGACCGCCAGGCCGCACAACTGACCCTGGCCGCCGACGTTGCCCGTGCCTACAGCCAGCTGGGCCAGGCGCACATCGTCAACGACCTGACCCAGGAAGACCTCAAGCGTACCCGCCAGATGCTCGAACTCAGCCAGCGCCGGTTGGCCTCGGGTATCGACAGCCAGTACCAGCTGCAGCAGACCGAAAGCCTGGAGGCCAGCTCCCAGGAGCAGGCCATCAATGCCCAGAAGCAGCTACGCAGCGCGCAGATCGCGCTGGCGGTGCTGCTGGGCAAGGGCCCCGACCGTGGCCAGCAGATCGCCCGCCCCAATGTGCTCAAGCCTGCTGCGGTGGCGCTGCCCTCGGTGCTGCCGGCCGAGTTGCTGGGCCGGCGTCCGGACCTGGTGGCCGCGCGCTGGCGGGTCGAGGCGGCGAGCAAGTCGATCGATGCGAGCAAGACACGCTTCTACCCCAACCTCAACCTGAGCGCCGCCGCCGGCACCCAGGCACTGCTGGGTGATGCGATTTTCGGCGCGCCGAGCCGCTTCTTCAACATCGCCCCGACCGTGTCGCTGCCGATTTTCGACGGCGGGCGCCTGCGCGCCGACCTCGATGCCCGTGATGCCGACTACGACCTGGCCGTGGCGCAATACAACAAGAGCCTGGTGCGTGCACTGGGCGAGGTCAGCGACAGCATCGACCAGCTGCATGCACTGGGCCAGCAGATTGCAGCCAAGCAACGTGCCACCGACATCGCCCAGCAGTCCTACGACACCGTGATGCAGCGCTATGGCTCCGGCATCGGCAACTACCTGGATGTGCTGAGCATCGAACAGCAGCTGCTGCAGTCGCAGCGTCAGCTGGCCGAACTGAACGCCGAACAGATCGACCTGTCGATCCAGTTGATGCAGGCGCTGGGGGGCGGCTACCAGGCCGACACCCAGGCCGCCGCATTGCCCTCGACTTCCCGCAATCAATAAAACGCCAAGGTATTTCTCATGGCCACTGCATCCTCCCCGGACACTGCCCCTACCGAGCAGGACCTCAACAATCAGCGCAAGCGCAAGACGCTGCTGCTCGGGCTGCTGGTGCTCGTACTCGTGCTTGGCGCCGGTGTGTGGGCCTGGCACGAGCTCTACGGGCGCTGGAGCGAAAACACCGACGACGCCTATGTGAACGGCAACGTGGTGGAAATCACCCCGCTGGTCACCGGCACCGTCACCAGCATCGGCGCCGACGATGGCAACCTGGTGCACGCCGGCCAGGTGCTGATCCAGTTCGACCCGAGCGACACCGAGGTCGGCCTGCAGAGCGCCGAGGCCAAGCTGGCCCGCGCCGTGCGCCAGGTGCGTGGGCTTTACAGCAACGTCGACGGGCAGAAGGCCCAGGTGGCGGCGCGCAAGGCCGAGCTGCAGAAGGCCCAGGAAAACTACAACCGACGCAAGACCCTGGCCGCCGGCGGGGCGATCTCGCAGGAGGAGCTGTCCCACGCCCGTGACGACCTGGCATCGGCACAAAGTGCGCTGAGCAATGCCCAGCAGCAGCTCAACACCACCACCGCGCTGGTCGACGACACCGTGGTCTCCTCGCACCCCGAAGTGCAGGCTGCCGCCGCCGACCTGCGCCAGGCCTACCTGGACAATGCCCGCACCACCCTGGTGGCGCCGGTCACCGGCTATGTGGCCAAGCGCACGGTGCAACTGGGCCAGCGCCTGCAGCCGGGCACCGCGACCATGGCGGTGATTCCGCTGGATCAGCTGTGGATCGACGCCAACTTCAAGGAAACCCAGCTGCGCAACATGCGTATCGGTCAGCCGGTGGACATCGTTGCCGACCTGTACGGCAGCGACGTGAAGTACAGCGGCACCATCGACAGCCTGGGCGCCGGTACCGGCAGCGCCTTCGCCCTGCTGCCGGCGCAGAACGCCACCGGCAACTGGATCAAGATCGTCCAGCGCGTGCCAGTGCGGATCCACATCAACCCCGAGCAACTGGCCGAACACCCGCTGCGGATCGGCCTGTCGACCCAGGTCGACGTCGACCTGCACGACCAGAGCGGCCCGGTGCTGGCGCAACAGCCGCCGCAGAAGGCCTCGTTCGCCACCCAGGTGTACGACCGCCAGCTGGTGGAGGCCGATACCCTGATCGCGCGCCTGATCCATGACAACAGCGCCGCCAGCGGCAAGACTGCGCAGCGATGAGCGGGCAGGCTTCGTTCACCCCGCCAAGCCTGCTGCTGACCACCATCGGCCTGTCGCTGGCGACGTTCATGCAGGTGCTCGACACCACCATCGCCAACGTCGCCCTGCCTACCATCTCCGGCAACCTGGGGGTGAGTTCGGAGCAGGGCACCTGGGTCATCACCTCGTTCGCGGTGAGCAACGCGATAGCCTTGCCGCTGACCGGCTGGCTGAGCCGGCGCTTCGGCGAGGTGAAGCTGTTCATCTGGGCCACGCTGCTGTTCGTGCTGGCGTCGTTCCTGTGCGGTATCTCGCAATCGATGCCCGAGCTGGTCGGCTTTCGCGTGTTGCAGGGCGTGGTGGCCGGGCCGTTGTACCCCATGACCCAGACCCTGCTGATTGCGGTGTACCCCCCGGCCAAGCGGGGTATGGCCCTGGCGCTGCTGGCGATGGTCACGGTGGTGGCGCCGATTGCCGGGCCGATACTCGGTGGCTGGATCACCGACAGCTACAGCTGGCCGTGGATCTTCTTCATCAACGTGCCGATCGGCCTGTTCGCTGCCGCCGTGGTGCGTCAGCAGATGCGTACCCGGCCGGTGAGCACCAGCCGCCAGCCGATGGACTACATCGGGCTGTTGAGCCTGATCGTCGGGGTGGGGGCATTGCAGATCGTGCTCGACAAGGGCAATGACCTGGACTGGTTCGAGTCCAGTTTCATCGTCATCGGCAGCCTGATTTCGGTGGTGTTCCTGGCGGTGTTCATCATCTGGGAACTGACCGACAAGCACCCGGTGGTGAACCTGCGCCTGTTCGCCCACCGCAACTTTCGCATCGGCACCATTGTGCTGGTGGGCGGGTATGCGGGGTTCTTCGGCATCAACCTGATCCTGCCGCAATGGCTGCAGACCCAGATGGGCTACACCGCCACCTGGGCGGGGCTGGCGGTGGCGCCGATCGGCCTGCTGCCGGTGCTGATGTCGCCGTTCGTGGGCAAGTACGCGCACAAGTTCGACCTGCGCGTGCTGGCGGGGCTGGCGTTCGTGGCAATCGGTGCCAGCTGCTTCATGCGGGCCGGGTTCACCAACGAGGTGGACTTCCAGCACATCGCCCTGGTGCAGCTGTTCATGGGTATCGGCGTGGCGCTGTTCTTCATGCCCACCTTGAGCATCCTGCTTTCGGACCTGCCGCCGCAGCAGATCGCCGACGGCTCGGGGCTGGCGACCTTCCTGCGGACCCTGGGCGGCAGCTTTGCCGCGTCGCTGACCACCTGGATCTGGATTCGCCGGGCCGACCAGCACCATGCGTACCTGAGCGAAAGCATCAGTACCTATGAGCCGGCCACCCGTGAAATGCTCGGCCACCTGGGCGGGGCGAACGGGCAGTCGTATGCGCAGCTGGAGCAGATGCTCAACAGCCAGGCGTACATGATGTCGACGGTGGATTACTTCACGTTGATGGGCTGGGTGTTCGTCGGGCTGGTGCTGCTGGTGTGGCTGGCCAAGCCGCCGTTCGCGGCCAAGGCCGGGCCGGCGTCGGCCGGGCATTGAGCCACAGCGTCAGCGCGCTGCGCTGACATCGCGGGTCAAGCCCGCTCCCACAGGTACATCAATGATCATCAGAGCAATGATCTACCTGTGGGAGCGGGCTTGACCCGCGATAGGGCCCGCACGGCCTTCAGGCAAAGTCGAAGGGTGCCAGCTGGAACCCTTGTTCATCCACCTGCAGCGCCCACCCCTGGCGATCCCAGTCGCCCAGCACGATACGCCGCGCCGGCGCATCGCCCACCATCAGCTTGTGGATCGCCGGGCGATGGGTGTGCCCATGCACCAGGGTGCGCACGCCATGCTGCTGCATCACCCGCGGTACCTCCTCGGGCGTCACATCGACAATGTCATTGGCCTTCATGCGCGTCTGCGCGCGGCTTTCGCTGCGCAGCTTGCGCGCAAGCTTGTGCCGCGTGCGCAACGGCAGGTGGCGCAGCACCCACAGGCTCACGGGGTTGCGCAGGTAACGGCGCAGCTTCATGTAGCCTTCGTCACGGGTGCACAGGCTGTCGCCATGCATCAGCAGCACCGGCTCGCCGCCCAGCTCGACCACGCTGGGGTCGGGTAGCAGGGTGGCGCCTGCGGCCTTGCAGAACGCCTGGCCGATGAGGAAGTCGCGGTTGCCGTGCATCAGGAACACCTGGGTGCCCGTGTCGCTCAGCGCACGCAAGGCCAGGCAGATCGACGCCTGGTAGGGCGTCATGGCATCGTCGCCTATCCAGGCCTCGAAAAAGTCCCCGAGAATGTACAGCGCTTGCGCGCTGCGGGCACGGGTGGCCAGCAGATCAAGAAACGCCCGGGTAATGTCCGGGCGTTCTTCTTGCAGGTGCAGATCGGAGATCAGCAGTATCACCCAATGATCTCGGCTTTCTCGATGATCACGTCTTCGGCTGGCACGTCCTGGTGGCCGGCTTTGGAACCGGTGGCAACGGCCTTGATCTTGTCGACCACGTCGGTGCCTTCGGTGACTTTGCCGAACACTGCATAACCCCAGCCCTGCACGTTCTTGCCGCTGTGGTTGAGGAAGCTGTTGTCGGCGACGTTGATGAAGAACTGCGCCGAGGCCGAATGCGGCTCCATGGTACGGGCCATGGCGATGGTGTACTTGTCGTTGCTCAGGCCGTTGTCGGCTTCGTTCTGGATGCTCGGGCGCTTGTCTTTCTTCTCTTTCATGCCCGGCTCGAAACCGCCGCCCTGGATCATGAAGTTGCCGATGACGCGGTGGAACACGGTGTTCTCGTAGTGACCGGCTTTGACGTACTCGATGAAGTTGGCCACGGTGATCGGGGCTTTCTCGGCGTTCAGCTCGATGACGATGTCACCGTGATTGGTGGTCAGTTTGACTTGGGTCATGCTCAAATTCTCGCTTTTCAGGCATTCAAGAAATGGGTGCGCAGGATCGCGTAGTAACCCTGACGCACAGTTTACAGGCCACGATACGCACGTCACGGCAGTTTTTTTGCCCGGCCAGCCGAATATAGCGCCAGTTTGTCGGCGCTGCCCTGTCGGCAGCTCGGGCGCTTGGGCTATGATAAGCGCTTTGATTCAGTCGGCCTACCCGGGCCGTGTACCGGTATTTCAAGGATCCTATGAGCAAGCCCACCGCTGACAACGCTCCCAACGCCGCTGCCAAAGGCGCGCCCGCCGTCCCTGTGAACTTCCTGCGTCCGATCGTGCAGGCCGACCTGGATTCGGGCAAGCACACCAGCATCGTCACCCGTTTCCCGCCGGAGCCCAACGGCTACCTGCACATTGGTCACGCCAAGTCGATCTGCGTGAACTTCGGCCTGGCCCAGGAATTCGGCGGTGCCTGTCACCTGCGCTTCGATGACACCAACCCGGCCAAAGAGGACCAGGAGTACATCGACGCCATCCAGCGTGACGTCAAGTGGCTGGGCTTCGAGTGGACCGGCCCGGTGCGCTATGCCTCGCAGTACTTCGAGCAGTTGCACGCGTGGGCGGTCGACCTGATCAAGTCGGGCAATGCCTATGTGTGCGACCTGACCCCGGAGCAGGCCCGCGAGTACCGCGGCAACCTGACCGAGCCGGGCAAGAACAGCCCGTTCCGCGAGCGCAGCGTCGAGGAAAACCTCGACCTGTTCGCGCGCATGAAGGCCGGCGAGTTCCAGGATGGCGAGCGCGTGCTGCGCGCCAAGATCGACATGGCCTCGCCGAACATGAACCTGCGCGACCCGATCCTGTACCGCATCCGCCATGCCCATCATCACCAGACCGGTGACACCTGGTGCATCTACCCGATCTACGACTTCACCCATGGCCAGTCGGACGCCATCGAGGGCATCACCCACTCGATCTGCACCCTGGAGTTCGAAAGCCATCGTCCGTTGTACGAGTGGTTCCTCGACCACCTGCCGGTGCCGTGCAAGCCGCGCCAGTACGAATTCAGCCGCCTGAACCTGAACTACACCATCACCAGCAAGCGCAAGCTCAAGCAACTGGTGGACGAGCAGCACGTACAGGGCTGGGACGACCCGCGCATGTCCACGCTGTCGGGCTTCCGCCGTCGTGGCTACACCCCGGCGTCTATCCGCAATTTCTGCGAGATGGTCGGCACCAACCGTTCCGACGGCGTGGTCGACATGTCGATGCTCGAATTCAGCATCCGTGACGACCTGGACCGCACCGCGCCACGGGCCATGTGCGTACTGCGCCCGCTGAAGGTAGTCATCACCAACTACCCCGAAGGCCAGGTCGAGCAGCTCGAACTGCCGCGTCACCCCAAGGAAGACATGGGCGTGCGTGCACTGCCGTTCGCCCGCGAGATCTACATCGACCGCGACGACTTCATGGAAGAGCCGCCCAAGGGCTACAAGCGCCTGGAGCCGGCCGGTGAAGTGCGCCTGCGTGGCAGCTACGTGATCCGCGCCGACGAGGCGATCAAGGATGCCGAGGGCAACATCGTCGAGCTGCGCTGCTCGTACGACCCCGACACCCTGGGCAAGAACCCCGAGGGCCGCAAGGTCAAGGGTGTGATCCACTGGGTGCCGGCCGCGGCCAGCGTCGAGTGCGAAGTACGTCTGTATGACCGCCTGTTCCGTTCGGCCAACCCCGAGAAGACCGACGACGGCGGCAGCTTCCTTGACAACATCAATCCCGATTCGCTGCAGGTGCTGAGCGGTTGTCGTGCGGAACCTTCGCTGGGCCAGGCCCAGCCCGAAGACCGCTTCCAGTTCGAGCGCGAAGGCTACTTCTGCGTCGACCTGAAAGACTCCACGCCGGGTAAGCCGGTGTTCAACCGCACCGTGACCCTGCGCGATTCGTGGGGCAGCTAAGGAACTCTACGTGCTAAGCATCTACAACACCCTGAGCAAGACCAAGGAAGTTTTCGTTCCGCTCGATGGCAACAAGGTTCGCATGTACGTGTGCGGCATGACCGTGTACGACTTCTGCCACCTGGGCCATGGGCGCAGCATGGTCGCGTTCGACCTGGTCACGCGCTGGCTGCGCTACAGCGGCTACGACCTGACCTATGTGCGCAACATCACCGACATCGACGACAAGATCATCAACCGCGCCAACCAGAACGGCGAATCGTTCGAAGCGCTGACCGCGCGCATGATCGACGCGATGCACGAGGACGAGCGCCGTCTGAACATCCTGCCGCCGGACCAGGAGCCGCGTGCCACCGACCACATCGCCGGCATGCACGCGATGATCCAGACCCTGATCGACAAGGGTTATGCCTACGCGCCGGGCAATGGCGACGTGTACTATCGCGTCGGCAAGTTCGTCGGCTACGGCAAGCTGTCGCGCAAGAAGATCGAAGACCTGCGCATCGGTGCCCGCATCGAGGTCGACGAGGCCAAGCAGGACCCGCTCGACTTCGTGCTGTGGAAGGGCGTCAAGCCCGGCGAGCCGAGCTGGGAATCGCCGTGGGGCCCGGGCCGTCCGGGCTGGCACATCGAGTGCTCGGTGATGTCGACCTGCTGCCTGGGCGAGAGCTTCGACATTCACGGTGGCGGCAACGACCTGGAGTTCCCGCACCACGAGAACGAGATTGCCCAGAGCGAGGCGGCCACCGGCAAGCAGTACGCCAAGGCGTGGATGCATTGCGGCATGATCCGTATCAATGGCGAGAAGATGTCCAAGTCGTTGAACAACTTCTTCACCATTCGCGACGTGCTCGACAAGTATCACCCGGAGGTGGTGCGCTACCTGCTGGTGTCGAGCCACTACCGCAGCTCGATCAACTACTCCGAGGACAGCCTGCGCGAAGCCAAGGGCGCCCTGGAGCGCTTCTACCATGCGCTGCGCGGCTTGCCGCGCGTGGCCGCACAAGGTGGCGAGGCGTATGTCGAGCGTTTTGCCGCGGCCATGAACGACGACTTCGGCACGCCTGAAGCCTGTGCGGTGCTGTTCGACCTGGTGCGCGAGATCAACCGCGTGCGCGAGGCCGAGCCTGAGGTGGCCGCTGGCCTGGCGGGCCGCTTGCGCGAGCTGGCCGAGCTGCTGGGCGTGTTGCAGCTGGAGGCCGACGACTTCCTGCAGGCGGGCGCCGAAGGCAAGGTCGATGCGGCTGAAGTGGAGGCGTTGATCCAGGCGCGTCTGCAGGCACGTACCGACAAGAACTGGGCCGAATCGGACCGCATCCGCGACCAGCTGACCGCCATGGGCGTGGTGCTGGAAGACGGCAAGGGCACGACGACCTGGCGCCTGGCTGACTGATCGCGCTGCCCTCATCGCGGGTCGAGCCCGCTCCCACAGGTTGATCACTGTGCTCTAGATCAGTGATCAACCTGTGGGAGCGGGCTCGACCCGCGATGAGGCCCTAACTGGCCACCTTCGGCCGACACTGCAACACCAGCCGCGCCCCGCCCAATTCGCTGTCTCCTACCTCCAGCTCAAACCCATGCAGGTCGACGATCGCTGCAACGATCGAAAGCCCCAGCCCGAACCCGTTGTGCCGATGACCTTCCTCGCTGCGGTAGAACCGCTTGAGCACGGCCTCGCGCTCGTCCGCCGGAATCCCCGGCCCGCTGTCCTCCACCTCGATCAGCACGCCCTGGGCGTCTTCACGGGCTCGCATCCGCACCTGACCACCGGCCGGAGTGAACTTGATGGCATTGCCCAGCAGGTTGGCCAGGGCCTCGAACAGCAGCTCGCGGTCGCCCTTGAGCGCCGGCAACTGGTCGGGCAGCACCAGGGTCAGGCGAATTTCGCCGTCCTCGGCCAGCGGCAGGTAGAAGTCATGCAGCTCCACCAGCAGGGCACGCGGGTCCAGTTCGACGAAGCCGGCACGGCGCTGGCGGTCTTCCAGTTCGCTGATGCGCAGCAACCCGCGAAAACGCGCCATCAGGGTGTCGGTTTCGCTGATGGCCTGGTCCATCTGGTCGGCCTGGATCGAGTCGTCGCCGACCTGCTGGCGGATCCGGTACAGCTGGGCCCGCAGGCGCGTCAGCGGGGTGCGCAGGTCGTGGGCAATGTTGTCGCACACGCCTTTGACCTCATGCATCAGCCGCTCGATGCGGTCGAGCATGGCGTTGACGATGGCTGCCAGCATGTCCAGTTCGTCACGGCGCGACGACAGCGGCAGACGGTGGGTGAGGTCGCCGGCCACGATCAGCTCGGCACTGGCCTGGATCGCCCTTATGCGCTTGAGCGGGCGGCGACGCAGCAGGTACCAGCCGGCGATGCCGGGAATGATGGTCAGCGACAGCCCCCACAGCAACGCATGCAGAATGATCCGCGTGACCACGAACAGCGAACCGTTGTCGCGTACCAGCACCAGCCAGCGGCCATCGCGCACCTTGAGCGCCACGGCATCACAGCTGTCTTTTGGCATGCGCGGGTCGTCGGCGTCCAGGCAGCGGCTGAGCTCGTGGATCCTTCCATCCAGGCCCAGCTCGGGCGGGATCTGGCGGATCTGCCCGCCCAGTGGGTTGAACTGCGCGTCGAACAGCCCGTAGGCATCGAAGCTGCGTTCGTCGAAGGCCTGGCTGGCGATCAGGGCGTCGTCGAGCTGCTTGCCGCTCATGTGTGCGAACAGATGCTGGCGCTGCAACAGGGAATGGCGGGTGAGCTTGTTCAGGTAGCCGGACACCTCGAAGTACAGCACCCCCATGAGGATGCTGCTCCAGGCCACGAACAGAAAGCTGTACAGCGCCAGCAGGCGGCTGGTGGACGAACTCCAGCCCTTAGACGGGTTCGGCAATGGCATAGCCGGAGCCCCGCACGGTGCGAATCAGCGGGGTTTGCCCGGCGGCGTCGATCTTCTTGCGCAGACGCCCGATGTGCACGTCGATCAGGTTGGTGCCGGGGTCGAAGTGGTACCCCCAGACTTCCTCGAAGATCATCATGCGGGTGATGACCTGGCCGGCGTGGCGCATCAGGAATTCCAGCAGCTTGTACTCGGTGGGCAGCAGGTTGAGGGTCTGCTCGCCGCGCCGGGCCTCGTGGCTTATCAGGTCCAGCTCCAGGTCGGCGACCTGCAGGCGGGTCTGGGCCATCGGCACGCTGTTGCGGCGCAGCAGCACTTCCACGCGCGCCGCCATCTCGTCGGAGGCAAACGGCTTGGTCAGGTAGTCGTCACCACCGGCGCGCAGGCCGCGCACGCGTTCGTCGACATCGGAGAGGGCGCTGATCATCAGGATCGGCGTGGCGATCTTGAGGTTGCGCAGGGTGGTGACGATGGTCAGGCCGTCGACTTCGGGCAGCATGCGGTCGAGGGTGATCAGGTCGTAGCCGCCGGCGATTGCCTTGGCCAGGCCTTCACGACCGTTGTCGGCCCAGTCGACCTCAAGGCCGTGGCTGGAGAGTTCGGCGACGATTTCCTGGCCGGTGACGGCATCGTCTTCGATAGTCAGTACGCGGGGCATGCTTTTACCTGGGCGGCGTGTGGAGACTCGATTGTGCCAAAGAATAGGCGGTGCCCGGGTTAAAGAAAAATTCATCTTGAAAAAGGGCTGCTGCGCAGCCAGTCACGGGTCGAGCCCGCTCCCACAGGGTTGCGATGAACCTGTGGGAGCGGGCTTGACCCGCGATGCATTCAGGCGACCTTGACGATCCAGCCCGCCGGCGCTTCGACGTCACCGCTCTGGATACCGGTCAGCTCGGCGTAGAGCTTCTGGGTCACCGGACCGACTTCGGTCTCGCTGTGGAACACGTGCAGCTTGCCGTTGTACTGGATGCCGCCGATCGGGGTGATCACCGCAGCGGTGCCGCAGGCACCGGCTTCGATGAAGCGGTCCAGCTGGTTGATCAGCACGTCGCCCTCGATCACCTTCAGGCCCAGGCGCGATTCGGCCAGTTGCATCAGCGACAGGCGGGTGATGCCCGGCAGCACCGAGGCGGATTTCGGGGTCACGAACTCGTTGTTGGCGGTGATGCCGAAGAAGTTGGCCGAACCCACTTCCTCGATCTTGCTGTGGGTCAGCGGGTCGAGGTAGATGCAGTCGGCAAAGCCGGCCTTCTTGGCCTCATAGCCTGGCTGCAGGCTGGCTGCGTAGTTGCCACCGACCTTGGCGGCGCCGGTGCCCTGGGGCGCGGCACGGTCGAAATCGGAGATCAGGAACTTGTGCGGGGTCATGCCGCCCTTGAAGTACGAGCCAACCGGGATGGCGAAGATCGAGAAGATGAACTCCGGCGCGGTGCGTACGCCGATGTTGTCACCCACGCCGATCACGAACGGACGCAGGTACAGGGCACCCTTGCCGTGCGGCGGTACGAAGCGTTCGTTGGCCTGGACCACCTGCTTGCAGGCCTCGATGAACTGTTCGGTCGGCACCCGCGGCATCAGCAGGCGATCGCAGCTGCGCTGCATGCGCAGGGCGTTCTGGTCGGGGCGGAACAGGTTGATCGAGCCATCCTTGCAGCGGTAGGCCTTCATGCCTTCGAAGCATTGCTGGCCGTAGTGCAGCGCGGTGGAGCCTTCGCTGATGTGCAGTACGTTGTCTTCGGTCAGGGTGCCCTTGTCCCACTCGCCATCACGGAAGTAGGAAAGGTAGCGCTTGTCGGTCTTGATGTAGTCAAAGCCCAGCTTGTCCCAGTTAATGCTCTCGTTACTCATGGCACCCTCGATCGGTTGGCAAATGCCTGTATGGTCAGGCCACGCATATTGCGCAAGCAGCCACGATAATACATCCCGTGCAGATCGGAAACGGGCAGATGCCGATTGCGCCGGTGCCCGGCCGCCAGCGCTTCAGGTCCGGCGTGACGAGCGTGAGTGGTCGCGCCGCCAGGGGCTTGACCGACGCAGGGCTCGTGGAGCATTGTGCGTGACATGAATATCGACCTGTTGACCTCGACCCGCACCACCACGACCGCCATCGGCGGGCGATGGGTGGCTGTGTAAAGCGAACGCAGCAGGTCACCCAAGGCCCCGCCAGCAATGGACGGGGCCTTTTGGTTGGCGCGTCCGGCTGGCATCTTAAGGAGAGACACCATGCCCGTACGGCGCGCGTTACTGATTCTGGATATGCAGGTAGGCCTGTTCCATGGCCCCGAACAGCCCTGGCAGGGCGAGCGGATACTGGCCAACATCAACCGCCTGATCGGCACCGCCCGGGCGGCCCGGGCGCCGATATTCGTCGCGCGCCACACCGGCCCGCAGGGTTCGCCGATCGAGGCCGGCAGCACACCCTGGCAACTGCTCCCGGCGCTGGAGGTAGACGAGCAATACGACCGTGTGTTCGACAAGTTCCGGCCCAGTGCCTTCTGGAACACGCCGCTGCGTGAGTGGCTGCAGCAGGCGGGCGTTGAAGAGCTGGTGGTGGTCGGCATGAAAACCCAGTACTGCGTCGATACCAATTGCCGCGTTGCTGCCGAGCTGGGCGTGCGCCCGGTACTGGTCAGCGACGCGCACACCTGCATGGATACCCCCAGCCTAGGCGCCGAGGCCATCGTCGCCCATCACAACCTCACCCTGGGCAGTGGCTTTGCCACCTTGTGCGTCACCGAAGCCGTGCAGTTCTGATTGCGGCATGCACAGCTGCCCCTGCAACTGCAGGTGTTGCAGGAACACCAGGTCATGGGACGCCACCAGCAGGGTCCCCTGATACTGGCAGAGCATCTGTTCCAGGGCCTGCAACGATGGCAGGTCGAGGTGGTTGCTGGGTTCGTCGAGCAACAGCAGTTGCGCTGGCTGGTCGCTGTAGAGTACCGCGGCCAGCGCTGCCTTGAGCCGTTCGCCGCCACTGAGCAGGCCGCTGGGCAGGGTGATGCGGTCTGCATCCAGGCCCAGTTGTGCCAATCGGGTGCGCACGCTGCTCTGGTCGAGTTCACGGCACGCCTCGCGCACATGCTCCAGCACGCATACGCTCGGGTCGAGCAGGCTGCACTGCTGGTCCAGGTACGCCACGCTGGCGCGGGTCTCGCATTCACCCTTGCGGGGCGGCAGTTGCCCGGCCAGCACCTTGAGCAACGTGGATTTGCCGCTGCCGTTGGCGCCGGTGAGGGCAAGGCGCTGGCCGACGTACAGCACCAGGTCGAGCGCCTGCGGATGCTCGATGTGGGGTAGCTCAAGGTCACGCAGCCAGGCGATCTGGCTGCCTGGCGGCAACTGACGTGCCGGCGCGTGCAGTACCACCGGCTGCTGTGGGTCCAGGCGTTGAGCGGCTTCACGCACCTGGGCGTCCATGGCCTGGCGCGTGGCCAGGTGGTTGCGCTGCTGCCTGCCTGCGGTGGCCTCGCTGCGTTGCTGTTGACGGTCGAGCAGGATCTTCGCCTGGTTGCTGTGCCTGGCCTCGTGGCCGGCCCTGGCCTGGTGGCGTTCGAGGCGCTCGTGTTGACGCTGCAGGTCGCGGGCCTGGCGCTGGCGTTCGAGCTTCAGACGCTCGAGATTGCGCTCGGCCAGTTCGGTGTCGCGGGCCTTGCAAGCGGTGAATGCGCTGTAGTCGCCCCCGTAGCTGTGCAGGCCCGAGGGCGACAGCTCGACGATGCGCTGCATGCTGGCGAGCAGCATGCGGTCGTGGCTGATGACCAGCAGCCCCTTGTTCCAGCGTTCGAGCATGATCATCAGGGCGGCGCGGCTGGGGGCGTCCAGGTGGTTGGTGGGCTCGTCGAGAATCAGGTAGTCGGCGTCGCCGAGAAACGCACCCAGCAGTGCCACGCGCATGGCCTGGCCGCCGCTCAGCGTTTCGGCGGGGCGATCCCAGCGCAGCATGCCGAGCTGCTCGCGGGCCAGGTGGCTGTGCAGTTGCTCGCGTATGTTCCAGCGTTCGCCGACAGTCTCGAAGTCGCTCGCGGCGGTACTGCCAGCCTCGATGCGTTGGAGCGCTTCTATCACCTGGCGTACCTGGGCCAGGTCGGCGACCGTGGTGCGGGAGGTGATCGGCTGTTGAGCGAGGTAGTGCACGCGCCCCTGGCGCAGGCAGCGGCCATCGCTGGGCTCGAGCTGACCGGCCATCAGGCGTGCGAGTATGGATTTGCCCACGCCGTTGCGCCCCACCAGGCCGGTGCGGCGCTGGTCGAAACGTTCGGTGAGGTTGGAAAACAGCAGCCTGCCGTCTGGCAGTGCATAGGTGACGCTGTCCAGCGTCAGGGATGACGTGTTCGTCATGCGAACCTCCAAGGATGCCTGGTGCTTCCCCCGGTGAAGGGGCTGAAGACGGGCCGTCTGAAACGACGGTGGCATCAATGGCGCATTGGACGAATACCTCGGGATGCGGGAAAAGGCCTGTAGTCTAAGGGGATAGCGGCAGTCGGTAAAGGCCCTCCAGTGCCATTACCGGTCGAGTTTTTCATAGCCTATCGCGCCCGAGACGGGTTGTGCCCGGCTGATATCGAAGGCGTGTTCGAGTAGCGGCCTGGCTTGCTCCCATTGCGCGGCGCCCGTACCGTCGCGCCCTGTTACCGAGAGTGCGATCAGCTGTGCACTGAGGTGCTTCAGATCAAGTGGCTGGGCGTCATTGGCCGTTTCCGGCAGCCTGTCTGCCACCTTGTGGCGGCTCGAGTCCTGTTTGGCATAGTTGCCGAACTGTTCGACGCCCTGCACCCCTGCCAGCCGAGAGACGTGCTCATCATGCAGGGGGAAGCGCCGTACATGGCTGTCGGAGAAGGAGTCCTGCAGCAGGTGCAGCAACGAGCCCAACGCCAGGTTCTGGATGGTGCTGGCAGCATGCTCATTGTGCGAATCGTCACAGCGCGACTCTGTCCAGCCGTGTCCTCGCAGCATTGCCTTGAGTGCGGGCATACGCGTGCAGTTCCTGCTGAAAAGGTCTTCGGGCTGCCATAGCAGCCGTCGGGTGTTGCTGTGGGTGAGCGACTGGCTGAACTGCTCGCCACCTTCGGGGCTCATCAGTTGCGGCACGCTGCGAAAGTAGCGGTTCTTGGGGATTTCTCCGGTGGAAACACGGAATGTGAATTCGGCCCACATCATGATTCTGGCGCGTGTTTGTGTCGTGGTTTCCAGAGCGCTTGAGGCCATGGCGTGAAGGTACTGCATGTCGCCGCAGTGGGTGCGATACATGAGGTCCCAGGTGGGATTGATCTGTGTTGAACGCTTGCAGGAGTCTTTGAACGACAGGTAGAAATCCACTGGTACACCCGTCTTCATGAAACCCAGCGGATCATCGTTCCAGCGTGCGCCCGCGATGAGGCTTTCGATGAAGTTCTGATCCGCTTTAAGGGCATCGGGAATCGCTGCCTGCCTGATCGATGCCAGGGTCAGGTTTTCGTGTACCGCCTCGCTGAAGACACGAGTGTAGGCACCATTGTTCACCTTGCCGTAGGGTGACAGTTGGAAAGCGCTGGCCGATGCACTGACCAGGCACAGTGTTGCGGCGGACAGGATAAGGTAGGCTCGCACGCTCGAACTCCCTTTCAGTGTGCCGGCAGGCTTTTGAGCAGCGTAGACGAGTTGCGTTTAGTGCGCGCGGGCTGAACGGCCCCTTTGGTCTATCCGGCAACGAGTACTTTGAAAGGGCGGTGCAGATCAACGCTGTTGCACCAGGAAGGCTTCACCGCGGCTTGCCATACGCCTGGGTGATGCGGTCGATCACGATCGCCAGCGCAACGATGGCCAGCCCGGCCTCGACCCCCTTGCCCACGTTCAGTGTCTGGATGCCGGCCAGCACGTCCTCACCCAGGCCGCGCGCGCCGATCATCGAGGCCACCACCACCATCGACAGCGCCATCATCACCGACTGGTTCAGGCCGGCCAGGATGCTCGGCAGCGCCAACGGCAATGCCACCCGGCGCAAGCGCTGCCAGCGGTTGGCGCCCAGCCCCTGAGCGGCCTGGGTCAGCGACGGGTCCACCTGCGACAGGCCCAGTTCGGTGAGGCGTACCAGCGGCGGCAGGGCATACACCAGGGTGGCGAAGATCGCCGGCACCTTGCCCAGCCCGAACAGCATCAGCACCGGGATCAGGTACACGAAACTGGGCAGGGTCTGCATCACGTCCAGCACCGGCATCAGCAACCGGCGTGCCAGTGGCCGGCTGGCCAGCAAGATGCCGAACGGAATGCCGATCAGGAGGCACAGGCCGGTACTCACCAGCACCAGCGCGCAGGTCTGCAGCAGCTTGTCCCACAGGCCGACCACCCCGATCAGAAACAGCAGGCCGCTCAGCAGCAGCGCCCGCCGCACACTGCGTGTGGCGTGCCAGGTCAGCAGTGCCACCAGCGCCAGCAGCAACCACCACGGCGTGGCGCGCAGCAGGTTTTCCAACCCTACCAGCAGTTGCAGCAGCCCGTCCGAGACCGCCCGAAGCTGGTCGCCGTAGGCCAGCACCAGCCAGTCGACGAAGCGATTGACGCTGTCTGCGAACGAAACGTGCAGCGCCTCGGGAAAGCCCGTACTCACAGGGCCGACTCGACCCTGGTCGCCACCTCGGCGGGCAGCCAGGCCTTCCAGATGCTCGGGTTCGCCTTCAGAAAGGCCTGCGCTGCAGCGTCCGGCGCCTGGCGCTGCTCGCTCATCGTTGCCAGGGCGCTGTTGAGGGTGGCGATCGGCAGATCGACCTTGGCGAAGAATGCCACCAGCTCCGGGTATTGCTCGCGAAACGGCGCCGATACGCCGATCGACAGCCTGGCCGGCAGCGAGCGGGTGCCTTTGGGCTCGGTGTTGCCCGGGTCGGTGAGGGTGGCCCAGGCCTGGGCGTCGAATGGCGGCTCTTCAAGGCGCACCAGCTCGTAGCGGCCCATCAGCGGGGTGGGCGACCAGTAGTAGAACAGCACCGGCTTGCCACGGCGGATGGCGGAGGTGATTTCGGCGTCCAGCGCCGCGCCCGAGCCGCTGCGAAAGTTCACGTACTGCCCGTCCAGCCCGTAGGCCTTGAGCTTCTGGCTGTTGACGGTCTCGGAGGTCCAGCCGCTGGGGCTGTTGAGAAAGCGGCCCTTGTCGGGTGACTCGGGGTCCTTGAACAGTGGGGCATGGCGCTTGAGGTCCTGGACGGAACGCAAGTCCGGGGCCAGTGCCTTGAGGCCGCGCTGTTCATCGCCCTTGATCACGTAGGCGGGCACGTACCAGCCTTCGTCGGCGCCCTTGACCGTGTCCCCGATGCTGAACACCTGGCCGGCCTGCTCGGCCCTGGTCCAGGCCGGGCTGCGGCCAGCCCACTCCTCGGCGATCACCTGGATGTCGTTGCGCGCCAGCGCCACCTCCATGCTCACGGTGCTGCCGGGCAGGGTGTCGGTGGGGTAGCCGTAGCCTTTCTCGACGATAAAGCGCAGCAGTTGCGTGGTCAGGCTGCCGCTTTCCCAGGTGATGTCGCCAAAGTGGATGGGGGCCGCAGCGGGCGCCGCCAGGCTCTGGGAGGCTAGGCCCAGTGCCAGCAGGGCGCCGCCGATCAATTGTGTCAGTCGCTTCATGTCGTCTCACTTGCCGCGCCGCTTCAAGGTCAGGCAAGTGTAGTAGACCCGCGCCAGGGGTTTAGCGCAGTACCGCCAACTTGATGCTGAAGCCCACCAGGCACATGCCGGCCAGGCGTTCGAGCAGGTTCGAGACCTTGGGGTTGGCGCGCAGGCGGGCGGCCAGGTTGTGGGTCAGCAGCACGGCCACCAGGCCATACAGGAAGGTCAGCACGGCAATGGTCACCGCCATGAAGCCGAACGTCACGAAGCCCTGATGCCGGACCGGGTCGACGAACAGCGGAAAGAACGCCATGTAGAACATGATCGCCTTGGGGTTGAGCAGGGTGATCATCATGGTCTGGCGCAGGTAGTGCTTGGACTTCATCGGCCGTACCGGCGTGCTGCCGGGTTTGGCCAGGGCCATGCGCAGGCCCAGGTAGGCCAGGTACGCTGCACCCAGCCATTGCACGGTATGGAACGCTGCCGGGTAGGTGGTGAGCAGCGCTGCCACACCGGCCACGGCCAGCCACAACAGCACCTGGTCACCCAGGATGACGCCGAAGGTGGCGCCCAGGCCGCCTTTGATGCCGCCCTTGCCGGTGGCAGTGATCAGCGCGAAATTGCCCGGCCCCGGGATCGCCAGCAGCACCAGGAAGGCAATCACGAAGGCACCGTAGTCCGTTACGCCAAGCATGGGGAAACTCCGTGTTACCTATCAGGATTCGAGTGCATACGATACGCCTGCGCTGCGCCGGTGCGAACCCCGTGTTGTGCATCTGGCCCGAACAATCGCACAGCGATGTGCGCCTGCTGCCAGCCCGGCAGGTCACGCCTGGGCCCGTGCAACTTCCGGTTTCTCACGTACACGCTGGGCTTTGCCCGGCTGATCCGGCCGGGCTGCGCTGTTCTACTGGGGGCTCTTTGTACCTCTGGAGCAGCCGATGCAACTTTGTTACGCAGCCAACATGCACGGCATCTTCAACCGTGCTTTCCCTACCGAGTCGCAGCCTGTGGCTGGCGGTTGCCGGGTAGTCGTACACCGGGGCGTGCTCTATTGCGCCTACAACGCCGACGGCAACGTGGCCGAATTCGTCGCGAAAGTGAGTGGCATCGACGTATGGACGACGCCGGCGGTGCTGCCACTGATGGTGACCCCGAGCAGGTCACTGGCGCTTTTTGTGTTCAAGGATAAGGTCCATGCGTTTCGAAGCGATGACCAGGGTGAATACACCCTGGCCTCCTACAACGACACGCTCATGGGGTTCGAGCCCATGACGTTGAGTCAGCCCATGCACGGCTCGCCGTCGCTGGTGGAGTTTCAAGGGCGGTTGCACGCCTTCTATCGGCACGGCCACACGAGGCAGATCGAGTGCCTGAGCAGTGAAGACCTGGAAAACTGGGGCAATGGCCCGGTGCTCAGGGCCAGGGGGGTAGCGGTGACCACCCCCGACGACCCGATCGCCATTGTCTACCAGGGCCTGATCCACCTGTTCTACAAGGATGGCGATGGTCGGACCCTGTTGGTGAAGTACGACGGCAAGCAGGCCTGGACAGAGCCACGGGTGTTCATCGAGCAGGCCTACCCGTTCATGCCGGGTGTGACGGTTCACGCGGGGCTGCTCAAACTCGCCTTCACCCGCAGCATTGCCAATGCCGACGGTCGCGCGCTCTATCAATACGCCTATGACGGCAATGCCCTCAGCCCGGCAACGGTCAGCAGCAACCTGGCCGCTACCGAGCGGGTGGGGCTGGGCGTGCTCGATGGCGAGCTGTTTGCGCTGTTCCAGAAGGCCTGACCCGGTGGAGGTGTTCCCATGCCCGTTGACCGTGTCATTGGCCTGTACATCGACAACAACCTGGTGCCCGACATGCCGGCCGTTGCGTTCGAAGAGCAGGTCGACGTGGTGTTCATGGACGCGGTGGCGCTGCTCGCCGCCGCCAGGCCCCGGGACTGCGTGCATACCCTGGTCTACCTGAACTACATCGTTTCGGCACGCCTGATACGCAGCAGCAACCATGAGGCACAGGCCGGCTATGGGGCATGCATGACCACCCTGTTGCGCCGCTGGTACAGCGACACCACGGTGCTGCAGCATCTGCAGGCCTCGCCAGGGCTGTATCGTCATGGCGTGATGATCGGGCTCTACCGTGTGCACCATGCCCTGGTCATGAATGGCCTAAGGAGCGTACAGGGGCCACACCTGCTGGATCCTGGCGACCCCTTGCGCATGCTCCAGCACGGGGTCATGGCCATCTTCGGCCCGTGGCATGCGCACATTCGCCTGCATGGGCGCATTCGTGATTACTACCACAGCCGATTGAACACTGCAGGGCCCTCGGCACAGATCGAAATAGGTCGCAGCGCGCGCACTGAGGTGCCGATACGGGTGGCCACCTGGAACCTGCAGGGCGCATCGGTCAGCACCGAGAGCAAATGGTTGACCGGGGTCCTGCCGCTGCTGCGCAGCAACGATGTGGTGGTTCTGCAGGAGGTCGGCGTTGCCCCGCATTCTGCGGTGTTCAGCCGCACCGAACGGGTGGCCGACCAGTTCGGCAGTCACCACGACATCCATGTCTACAGCTGGCAGGCCGGCACCCGCAGCCGGCCCGAGCGCTACCTGATCTACTTCCTCGATGTGCAGCGGTTGCGGGTGAACCTGGCGATCGTGATGCCTGACCCCGGCGAGTTCATGGTCAGTCAACTGGCCATCATCTCGGACGGGCAATTGCCGGTGGCAGGCCCGCCCCTTTACCGCCCGGCCATGGGGGTGCGTGTGAGGCGACGAGCGCTGGCGGGCAACACGCCGGAGCTGGCGATCTTCAACCTGCATGCCATTTCCGGCGGGGGCGTCAACGCCGCGCGCATGTTGAGGGAGATCAGCTGGCACACCGATACACCGTTCGCGCTGCTGGGGGATTTCAACCGCGATCCGCGACCGACCACTCCCCCGGTGCCGACGCGTGGCAACTGGGTGTCGCCCGAAGACATCGCCCGTATCGAGCTGGCGGGCGGCAGTACCCACCCCAGCGTGGCGCCGAGCAACATGCTGGACTATGCGGTGACCAATGGCACCTCGCAGGTGCCGGCGCCGGGGAACGTTTCTGCGCCGGGGGCATCGGACCACCGCTCGGTGCATTACAACCTGACCTTCAACTGCTAGCGCCGGCAGGTGCCGCGGGATTTTCCCAGCGTCGCTAATTTATCCGCACGCCGCTTCGTCTCCTCCAGTAGCGCCCGTACGCCTCCCGCGCCACGAGCCTCATTCAACCAAGGAGACAGGCAATGACTTCCGTATTCGATCGCGACGATATCGTGTTCCAGGTTGTGGTCAACCACGAGGAACAGTACTCCATCTGGCCGGACTACAAGGCTATCCCCAACGGCTGGCGCACCGTCGGCAAGAGCGGTTTGAAGGCTGAGTGCCTGGCGTACATCGATGAGGTATGGACCGACATGCGCCCGCTGAGCCTGCGCCAGAAGATGGCCGAAACCGCTGCGGCGCAGTGAGGGGCGGCACGTGTCGTCACTGACCCTTTTGTGCCTGCCGTACTCGGGTGCCAGCGCCATGGTCTTCAGCCGCTGGCGGCGCAAGGTGCCCGCCTGGTTGAACGTGCGCCCGGTGGAGCTGCCAGGGCGGGGTGCACGCCTTGGCGAGCCGTTGTACACCGACATGCAGGCCCTGGCCCGGCAACTGGCCGCCGAACAGAGCCTTGTCGCCCACCAGCCCTACGCGGTGCTGGGGCACAGCCTGGGGGCGCTGCTGGCGTTCGAGCTGGTGCACGAGCTGCAGGCGCTGGGCTGCCCGCCACCGGTGGCGTTGTTTGCCAGCGGTACGGCGGCGCCGACCCGTCGTGAAGGCTACGACGACGAAAGCTGGCGCGAACCCAAGAGCGACCCGCAACTGATCGAAGAGTTGCGCACCCTGGGCGGTACTTCGGAGGAAGTGCTGGGCAACGAGGAACTGATGAGCCTGACCCTGCCGGTGTTGCGCGCAGACTTTCTGTTGTGCGGACGCTACGCCTATCGGCAGCGCCCGGCACTGCGTTGCCCGCTGCATGTGCTGGGGGGCGAGGAGGATCGCGCGACCCAGGAACAGTTGCTGGCCTGGCGTCAGGAGAGCCAGGGTGATTTCTCGCTGGCGCTCTTCCCCGGCGGGCACTTCTTCATACATGAGCATGAAGAGCAGGTGCTGGGCGTGCTCAGCCAGGCCCTGGAGCCGCACCGCCTGACCGCATGAGCCTCGCGTGGTAGCATCCGACCGGGCCCGGGCAGCCATCGCGCTGCCCGGGTTTCTGTCCGCAAGCCGCCTGGCGGTGACACCCATCGCCCCGGCGCCCGCCATGGAGCGCACGCAATGCTGATCCACCCTACCCAGGCCACGCTGCTGGTCATCGACGTTCAGGAAAAACTCATCGGCGCGGTCAGCGACCCGGCCGGCACGCTGGCCCGTACCCGCTGGTTGCTGGCGGCGACGGCCGAACTGGGGTTGCCCACGGTGATTTCCGAACAATATCCCAAGGGCCTCGGGCACACCGTCGGGGCACTGCTCGAGGCGGCGCCCGCTGCCGAGGTGGTGGAAAAGGTGCACTTTTCCTGCGTGGCTGCCGACTGCCTGCCCGCCAGCCTGCTGGCCCGCCACCAGGTGATTGTGTGCGGCATGGAAACCCACGTGTGCGTGCTGCAGACAGTGCTCGGCCTGCTGGCGCTGGGCAGGCAGGTGTTCGTGGTGGAGGACGCCTGCGACAGCCGCAGCCTGCTCAGCAAGAGCGCCGGCCTGCAGCGCATGCGTGATGCCGGCGCGCAGATCGTGACTCGCGAGATGGTGCTGTTCGAGCTGCTGGGCAGCGCCGGCCACGAGAAATTTCGCCACATCAGCAAGACCTTCCTGGTCGGCGAGCAACCTTGAGGGTGGGCGGATCATGTTGTTCGTGGTGATGCTGGGGGGCAAACACCCCCGGGCCCGCATCGAAGTGCACGATGTGGTGTTCGTGGTGGCCCCGACCCTCGAAGCGGCCTACCCGCAATTGCGCGAGCAATGGTTCGGCAGCGCCAGGGGCGTGCACATCGATTCCTGGCTGGAGGTCGACGGGGTCGACGGCTACAAGCTGCACTGGTCGGACATGCAGCCGGCTGCCGGCGAGCCACGCCTGTATTTCATCAACCTGGGCGGCTACGAGCCCGGTGCGTTCGGCGAGGCGCACCAGTACCTGTTGGTGGTGGCCACCAGCAAGGCCCAGGCCAAGGCCATCGGCAAGCAACGCATGGCACGTCACTGGAGCCAGGCGCACACCGATGCAGTGATGGACGTGGATGACTGCATCGCCATCGACCAGCTCGGTGGCCGATACGTGCGCCTGATTGCAGGCGAGCATGCCCCGCTGGTGCAGCGCAGCGACTACATCGTGCTGGGCTGATGGGCGAGCTTGATGGCTATTTGCCGTTAGCCTGGATTACAGTACGCGCTTCATTTTCTGCCCTTACAGGATGTTCCGATGCGTTCACGTGCACTGTCTGGCTTCTGCTGCGCACTCACCCTCAGCGCTCTGCCGAATCTGGCCCTGGCCCAGGCCACGGTGGCCCAGGTGTTCAATGGCGAGATGCTGGGCACCAACCTGCGTTTCTTCGAGTCGGTAGCCGGTATTGCGCGTACCTCGTTCGGCGACACCCATACTTACAAGGTGCAAGGCTGCGAAATCACCGCCACGGCCGGCGGCGGCACGGTCAGCGAGCTGCGCATGGAGCTCTCGCCCACCTGCAAGGCAGACCTGAGCACGTTCATCGGCGACTTTGCGCCGCCGGCCGCGCAGCCCCTGACGTTCGGTGCAATGGCCAGGTCTTCGGGAGGCGGGCTGGAGTTCTACGCCAGTTGCCTGAGCATGTGCGGCAATGCCGCCGACCCGTCGGTGTACGCGCTCTGGCAAGGACCGCGGGCAGTGGGGTTTACCGAAGTGCTGCTGGAGGTGGTGCTGGTGGATGATGAGGCCAGCGCGGCGGCCGGTCACTGGAGCGAGGCCATGCAGAAGGCCAAGGGTGACGACTTTGTGGTGGACACCCGCTTCAACTGCGAGCGCACCTTCGATGAAGTGGCGCAGGCCAGCTTCGACAAGGTCAAGGTCAATGCGGTCACCATCGGCACCGAGTTGACCAAGCCGGGCTGCTGACGGTTTGCACGGGCCGGCCCCGGCTGTGTACTGTGGGGCCCTCGACCGATAGCCGGGGGCTGTATGCCTTTACGCGGATGGATGGTGCTGGCCACGCTGGCGCTGCTGTTGCAGGGGTGCGCCGGCCAGCGTGGGGCGCAACAGGCCACGCCGGCCCAGGTGCGCGCCACGGTGGTTGCACTGATGCCAGCCGCCACTGGCGACCGTGAAGGGTGGGCGGCGGACATTCAGACGGCGTTTGCCGCACAGAAGCTCGACCCCAGCCGCAGCAACCTGTGCGCGGTGCTGGCGGTGACCGAGCAGGAGTCGACCTACCAGGCCGACCCGCAGGTGCCCGGCCTGGGGCGCATTGCCCGCGTCGAGATCGACCGGCGTGCGGCGCGTCTGCATGTACCGCAGCGGCTGGTGGAGGCCGCGCTGCAAACCCACTCGCCCGATGGCAGAACCTACAGCCAGCGACTGGCGGCGGTGCGCAGCGAGAAGCAGCTGAGTGCACTGTTCGACGACCTGATCGGTTCGCTGCCGCTTGGGCGTACCTTGCTCGGCGACCTGAACCCGGTGCGCACCGGGGGGCCGATGCAGGTCAGCATCGCGTTCGCCGAACGCCACGCCCAGGACTACCCCTATGCCTACAGCGGCACCCTGCGCCAGGAAGTGTTCACTCGGCGCGGCGGGCTGTATTTCGGCATCGCCCATCTGCTGGGTTACCCAGCCAGCTACGAGCAGCCGCTGTATCGGTTTGCCGACTTCAATGCAGGCTGGTACGCAAGCCGCAACGCGGCGTTCCAGCATGCGGTCAGCCAGGCGTCGGGCGTGGAACTGGCGCTGGATGGCGACCTGATCGCGCCAGGGGCGATTTTTCCGGGTGCCACTGAACAGGCGGTACGGCGCCTGGGTGACAGGCTCGGCCTGCGCAACCCGACCATTCGCAGTCAGCTGGAGGAGGGGGACAGCCTGGCATTCGAGCGCACGCGGCTGTATCAGCGGGTGTATGCACTGGCCGAGGCGGCTGCGGGCAAGCCGTTGCCGCGGGCACAGTTGCCAGGCATCGAACTCAAGAGCCCCAAGATCACCCGAAAGCTGACCACGGCATGGTTTGCCAAACGGGTGGATGAGCGCTATCGGCGCTGCATGCAGCGCTGATAGCACGGGGCAGGTTCAGGCGCTGGCCAGGGTCGCGCTGGCGCGGGCGTTGCTGGCGCGCTGGCCCAGGCTCTGGTACAGCGACTGGCCGATCTCGGCTGCGCGCACCGGCAGTACCGACAGCAGGGTATCGCTCAGGCCGTGTGACGCTTCGCAGAAGCCCTGCAGGTAGACCGCCGCGTTGAGCTCCGGGCTGGCCAGCACGCGATAGTCGCGGTCCACTTCGAAGTCCTTGAGGTGCTGTTGCAGCGGCGCCAGCAGCTCGCGATGGGAGCGGCGCTCATAGCCGGTGGCAAGAATCACCGCGTCGTACACGTGGGTCTGCTGGATGCCGGTGGCCAGGTCGCGCAGGGTCAGCTCGATGCCCTTGTCGGTGCTGACGGCGGCCTCGATGTTGCGTCGGCACAGAACGGCGTGACGGTACTGATGGGCGACTTTCTGACGGTAGAGCATGCCGTAGATGCGTTCGATCAGGTCGATGTCCACTACCGAGTAGTTGGTGTTGTGGTACTCGGAAATCAGCTTGGCACGCTCGGCCTGGGGCTGGTTGAACACCAGGTCGGTGTAGTCGGGGGTGAAGACCTCGTTGACGAACGGGCTGTCATCGGCCGGCTTGAGTGCCGAGCCGCGCAGGATCATGTCGGCCTTGACCGATGGGTAGCTGTCGTTCAGGTCGATCAGGGCCTCGGCGGCGCTTTGCCCCGAGCCGATGATCGCGATGCGCATGGGCTTGCCCTGGGTGCACGGCAGTTGTTCCAGGCTGTTCAGGTACTGGGAGTGGTGGAACACGCGCGGATCGTCCTTGAAGGGCGCGAATACCGGCGGGATCTTCGGCGTGCCGCCGCTGCCCACCACCACCGAGCGTGCCCGGCGCAGTCGTTCATGGCCCTGGGCGCTGCGGGAGATCACGCGCAGGTGGTCGATACGCCCGTCCAGCAGTTCAGGTTCCACGCGCAGGATCTCCTCGCCATACACCGCCTGGGTGGCGAAGTGCTCGGCGGCCCAGCGCAGGTAGTCGTTGTACTCCAGGCGGCAGGGGTAGAAGGTGCCCAGGTTGATGAAGTCGGCCAGGCGCTTCTTCTGGTGCAGGTAGTTGACGAAGCTGTAGGGGCTGGTGGGGTTGCGCAGGGACACCAGGTCCTTGAGGAAGGAAATCTGCAGTTCGCTCTGGGTGGCCAGGGTGTTGCCGTGCCAGCGGTAGTCGCTCTGCTTGTCGATGAACAGCGCATCGAGGGCATGGCCGTTGGTCTGGGCGAGTTCTTCCAGGGCGATGGCCAGGGCCAGGTTGGAGGGGCCGAAGCCGACGCCGATCAGGTCGTGGATTGTTTCGGATGTTGAGGGCTGGTTCATGGGTGCGGCTCCCGTGTGTGGTCGAGGTGGGGCGCCAGTTTTTTGCGCCCCTGATCCTGCTCAGGTACTCCGATAGAACGAGCTGTGAGGCTTGGAATTTACCGCTGACCCTGCTTCAGGGAGCCCTGCCGCCCGGCGGCAGGGCTGGAAACGGGCTCTGTCAGAGGTATTGGGTCAGCAGGGCCATGGCCCGATCGATCTGCTGTTCGTCGTTGAGCAGGCCGGGTGCGAAGCGGATCACCGGCCCGGCATCGCGGGAGACGGCATCGACCATCACGCGGTTGCGTACCAGATGGGCGGCCACGGCGCGGGCGTCGTGGTCCTTGATGCGCAGGAAAGTAAACCCGGCGGAGTACTCGGTGCTCAACGGTGTCACCAGCTCGATCGCCTTGTGTTCGAGCAGGCGCTGTTTGAGCGCGTTGTTGAGCTGGTGGATGCGTGCCTGCACCTGCGCCTTGCCCAGTTGCAGGTGCAGTTCGAAGGCCTTGCCCAGTGCCCATCGATGCTCGAAGGCGTGGTAGCCCCCGGGGGTCATGATGGTGGCGAAGTCCTCATCCTCGGAGAAGGTCGCGAAGGTGGGCACCAGATGCTGCATTTTTTCCGAGGCGGCGCAGATGATTCCCGTACCCCGCGGACCGAACATCCACTTGTGGGTGCCAGCGATGAAATAGTCGCAGTTGAAGTCGTCGAAGCGCTGGTTGTCCACGCCGAACCCGTGCACGCCGTCGATCACATACAGGATGCGGTCCTGCTCGCTGCGTTCGCGATTGTGGCGGCGCAACAGAGCGCCGATCTCGCCCACCGGCAACTTGACCCCGCTGCCCGAGTGCACCCAGGTCATGCCGAGCACGCGGGTGTTGGGGCGGATATTCTGGTCGATTGTGCTCAGCACCTGGTCGGTGGACACCTGCCAGGGCTGCTCGAACAGGCGCAGTTTGCGCACGGACGTGCCCTGGCGCTGGTGGCGGAAGGCCAGGCATTTATGCGTGGAGTAATGCTCGTGCTCGGTGGTCAGGATCTCTTGCCCGGGGCCCACCTGCAAGCCACCGTAGATCATGCCCAGCCCTTCGGTGGTACTGCCGGTAAGGGCGATCTGGCGGGGCTTGACCTCCAGATAACGGGCCGCCCAGTTGCGCACTTCGCCTTCACGCTTCCACTCGTTCTGGCTTTCCCAGTCCATCTGCTCGGCGGGATTGAGATCGACTTCGGCACGAAACCGATCGATGGCCTCCTGTACCGGCCTGGGGTGGGCGGTGACCAGGAAGTTGGCGAAGTGGGCCACATTCGGGTCCAGCGGGAACAGTTGACGCAGGTTTCGCCATTTGTCCGGGCCGTTTAACTGCGCGGTAGGGGCCGCCTGGGCGGCTGGCAGCAGGCTGGTGCCTAGCGGCAGGCTGGCGGCAAGTACCCCGGCCTGCTTGAGGAATGTACGACGGTCGGTCATGTCGGCGCTCGATAAGGGTCAGGGGGCTAGCGTGGCAACGGGTTGTGCGGCTTTCTGCACCTGGGCCCACACGCGCAGGAAGTTGCCACCCCACAGCTTGGCGATGTCTGCTTCGGAGTAGCCGCGGCTGAGCAGTTCGGCAGTCACGTTGCGGGTTTCGCTGGCGTCCTTCCAGCCGTCCAGGCCGCCACCGTCGTTAAAGTCCGAGCTGATGCCCACATGGTCGATGCCGATCTTCTTCACGACGTAGTCGATTGCATCGCCGAAATCCTTGAGGGTGGCCTTGGGCTCCTCATCGATGATGCCGTAGAGGTTGCCGGCATACTCGCCAAAGCGCGCCTCGGGCCAGATCGCAATCACCGCATCGCCCGGCATCAGCGCATTGGCCAGCCCCTGCAGGGGCTGCAGGTCGAAGCGGGCGCGCAGAGCCTCGAGTTTGTCCAGGGTCGGTTTGCTCAGGGGCTTGAGATAGGTGCCGAAGCCGACGACCTGGACCACGCCGTCGCTGTCCCTGATCAGTTTCAGTTCCTTGTCGCTGAGGTTACGCGGGATATCTACCAACGCCCGTGGCGCCGAGTGCGAGGCCACGATCGGGGTGCGGCTCAGGCGAGCCACGTCCTCCAGGGCCAGGGTCGACATCTGCGAGACATCGATGATCACCCCCAGATCGTTCAGGCGCTTGACCGCCTGCTTGCCGATTGGCGACAGCCCTCCCAGGGCGTCAGCGGTGTCGTTGAAGAACGGCAGCGGCCGCGAGGAGTCCGCCCAGTCATTGTTGCCGGTGTAGCTGAAGCCGAACATGCGCATGCCACGGGCCGCCCACAGGTCGAGCTGGGACAGGTCGTTTCCCAGTGGGTAGGCGTTGAGCATGCTGATGAAGATGGCGAACTTGCCCTCGCCATGCAGGCGGCGCATGTCGTCGGGGGTGTAGGCGATGCCGATCTGGTTGGGGAAGTCGCGCACCATGGCGCTGATGATCTTGTAGCGCACCTCCTGTTGGTGGCGGGCCTCGTCGACAAATCCCGGAGTGGGGCGGTGGGGCGCATTCGGGCCGTTCCACAGTTCGGGCCAGCCGAAGATCGTCAGCGCCGCGCCGGATAGTCGCCCCTGGCCGGCCTTGACCAGATCGAGCTGGCCGCCGCTGTTCTTGTCCACCTCGTGGCCAGCGGTGCCCATGTCCAGCGGTACGGTGACGTGGCTATCGAAGGACAGCATGTGCTCGTGCAGGGCATTGGCCTGCTCGACGATCTCGCGGGGGTAGGCAGGCCCTTGCTTCCAGTACAGGTAGCCAGCGGCGGCTGCGCCCACGACTGCTGCCAGGGCAAGCGGCAGGCCGATGTACAGGGCTTTTCGGGAACGGGTTCTGGTCATTGCCATCTCGGTCGCAGTACTGATCGGTCCGACGGCCTGGCTGTGTCAGGCGAAGGTCGGGTGTCAGGGGAAGGACGATTGATGGAGGGCTAAATTTACAACCTCCGGCGCGCGCTCGGAGTTGTGGCTTCACGCTCTTGGCGGGTGGGGTGTCTGCCGTGCGCGAGGCACGGCAGTGTGTGCGATCAGTCGACCGCAGGGCGGTTCTGGCTGCGTTCGGCCTTGTAGCGGATCGCGACGGCCGGGGCGGGTTTGGCGTCGCCGGTTTCCAGCCATTGGCGCATGCGGCTGGCATCGGCGAAATGGGTGTACTTGCCGAAGGCATCGAGTATCACCATGGCCACCGGGCGATTGTCCATCCGCGTCAGCAGCACCAGGCAATGACCGGCCTCGTTGGTGAAGCCGGTCTTGGTCAGCTTGATGTCCCAGTTGCTCTTGTTGACCAGGTGGTCGGTGTTGCGAAAGCCCAGGGTGTAGTTGGGTTTCTTGAAGGCCACGGTCTTTTCGCGGGTGGTGCTCAGCTCGCTCAGCAGCGGGTAGCTGCGCGCGGCCAGCAGCAGCTTGCTCAGGTCGCGGGCGGTGGACACGTTGCTGGTCGACAGGCCGGTGGGTTCCACATAGCGGGTATGGCTCATGCCCAGGGCCTTGGCCTTGGCGTTCATGGCCTTGATGAAGGCGGCGTAGCCACCGGGGTAGTGGTGCGCAAGGGTCGCGGCGGCCCGGTTTTCCGAGGACATCAGGGTGATCAGCAGGGTGTCGCGACGGTTCAGCTCGCTACCCAGGCGAACCCGCGAGTACACGCCCTTCATTTCCTTGGTCTGGGCGATGGTGATGGTCAGGGGTTCGTCCATGGCCTGCTTGGCATCGAGCACCACCATCGCGGTCATCAGTTTGGTGACCGAGGCGATCGGCACCACACGGTCCGGGTTGCTCGCATACAGCACCTTGTTGGTCTGCAGGTCGATCAGCAGTGCACTGCCCGAGGCCAGGTGCAGCTTGGCAGGGTCGCGCTGGACCTGGGGGGCCGGTTGGGCAACAGCGTTCGACGTGACGCTGGCAGTGCCAGTGAGCATCAGCAGCAGGCTGAGAATAGACAGGGAGGTTTTCACGTTGGTGCTCACTAAATGTAGGTATGTCGTTGGCTGTGCACGGGTTTTTATTACAAGCCGTTACATTCTAGGAGTATGGTCGAGTCTGTGTCGATTGCCCCGTAAACATTGGGCGAACTATGAAATTTATTTAACCTTGGGCTTCGTCTGCAGCGGCTGGATCGGCGTGCCGAACCAGCCAATCGGGATGTTAGCGGAAATTGAGGTAGCCGGCGGTGACGGCCTTGAGCAGCTCGTGACCTGCCTCGGCCGCTTTGGCGGGCGTCTGCGGCAGCTTGTACTGGCCGCTGAGGATGATCGCCAGGGTCATCTGCTGCGCGGCGGCGAGGGGGTGTTGGGCTGGGTCGAGCGGGGCTGGAAATCCTTTTTCAGCGGTCATGCGAACTCCTGGGGTCAGGCTGTGAGGGTTTGCCAGCCTAGGCCTGAACGGCGATCAAGCCAATGCGGGCGGTTTCCCCGACAGCCTGCGCCCTGCCCGCAGGCAGGGCGCAGGGCCGGTGCTACCAGCGGGGCGGTCCGTAGTACACCGGTGGCGGGCTGTAGTAGCGCTCGCGGTAATACGGCGGCGGCACCGGTACGTAGCGCTCCACAACCGGATACGGCGGGTACGGCTGGTAGTACACCGGCGGCGGGGCCTGGACATACACCGGCGGGGGACCGTAGTAGGCCGGCTGGCGCTCGACGTAGACGGTACGGTCGTGGTTGCCGGACACCACCGCACCCACCACGGCACCGACGACGGCCGCGCCAAGCACCGGGCCGGCACCGCCGTGCCAGCCGCCGCCACCACCGTGGGCGGCCGCTTGCCCGCAGACGGCCAGGGCGCCAACCAGCAGGGCGATTCTCGGGATGTGACGGTTCATGAAGACTCCTCGGTTTGCAGCCCCGGCGCTGGTGCTGTCGAGACACCCAAGACGTGGCGCGGGGATACCCATAAGACCGCAGCCCCCGGAAAAATGGCACGGGCGTTGAGTAAAGGTTGTGTAAGCCCCGATCAACGGTTCGGTGGGCAGTGAGTGCATACTGGTGCCCCAGCCGTTTTCAGGAGCCAATCGATGACCCCCAGCAAAGACACCGTTTTGTGCATGTCCCTGGCCGGGCGCCCCGGTACCTTCGGCGTGCGCTTTCATAACCATCTGTACCAGCAGCTGGGGCTGGATTACTACTACAAGGCCATGACCACCACCGACCTGCCGGCCGCCGTGGCCGGCATTCGCGCGCTGGGTGTGCGTGGGTGTGGTGTGTCGATGCCGTTCAAGGAGGCCTGCATCGCGTTGCTCGATGAGCTGGACCCGTCGGCGGCGGCCATCGATTCGGTGAACACGCTGGTCAACACCCAGGGGCATCTCAAGGGCTTCAACACCGACTACCTGGCGGTGCGTCAACTGATCCACCAGCATCGCCTGGACCCTGCATGGAGCGTGGCGCTGCGCGGCAGCGGCGGCATGGCCAAGGCGGTGGCGTGCGCGCTGCGCGATGCCGGTTTCAGCGACGGCACGATCGTTGCGCGCAATCGCGAGGCTGGCGAGCGGCTGGCCCGCACCTGTGGCTATCGCTGGCAGGCCGAGCCACACGGTGTGAGGGCCCGGTTGCTGGTGAACGTGACGCCGATCGGCATGGCGGGCGGGGCCGAGGCGCAGCAACTGGCCTTCGAGCACGAGCAGATCGAGGCGGCGCAGGCGGTGTTCGACGTGGTGGCGATGCCGGCGCAGACGCCCTTGATCGTGGCCGCCCAGGCTGCTGGCAAACCAGTGGTTACCGGGCTGGAGGTGATTGCGTTGCAGGCGCTGGAGCAGTTCGTGCTGTATACCGGGGTGCGCCCCGATTCACGGCAGATCGCCGAAGCGGTGGCGTTTGCGCGGGGCGATTGAGCCCTGCAGGCAGGTTCGCGCCAGGCAGTGAGCGGGAGCGGCTGAACGCGCTCCCGCAACGTGTTGCTCGACCCTGTGCCGAGCTGGCTACTCCAGCTGCGCCAGGCGTTCTTCCAGCGCCGCGATACGCGCCTCCAGTGCCTCGATGCGCTCGGCCGACACGCCGCCGACAGGGCGTTCCGCGCCTTGCTGGCGTGCCGCCAGAATCGCTTCGATGTCGGCCGGGTCGCCGAAGGCATGGGTGTAGCGGTCTTCGCGCTGGCCGGGCTGGCGCGGCAGGTGCAGGGCAAAGCCCCGGGCTACCAGGCGCTCCAGCTGATGCAGCACCTGTTCGGCATCCTCGAATTCATGCATGCGGTTGCTGCGCGTCAGCAGCTCGCTGACCGTCTGCGG
Source organism: Pseudomonas palmensis (assembly GCF_049942755.1). Lineage (NCBI taxonomy): Bacteria > Pseudomonadati > Pseudomonadota > Gammaproteobacteria > Pseudomonadales > Pseudomonadaceae > Pseudomonas > Pseudomonas palmensis. The sequence goes on along the minus strand of NZ_CP187958.1, from coordinate 108,529 downwards.
CCCGCGCAGGAACATCAGCCCCAGCAGCACCTGTTGCGCCGGTACCAGCTCCAGCGCCTTGTCGACGCGGTGCTCCCAGCGGTCGGCCCGGCTGCCCATCTGCAGGCGCGCCAGGCCCTGGCTTTCGAGGGCACGCAGGCTCTGGCCGACCTGGCCCTGGGTCAGGTTCATCACCGGCTCGCGGCTGGTCTTCTGGTTGCAGGCCAGCACCACGGCGTTGAGGGTGAGGGGGTAGGTTTCGGGGCTGGTGGCCTGCTTTTCGATCAAGGCGCCGAGGATACGGATTTGCGTGCTGTCGAGGCGCTGCTCGTCAACGGGGGTGTCCAACTCAGTGCTCATCGCGCGTTCCCTATGCTGTGGAAGGCAACTAGCCTAATCCTTGCAGAATAAAAGACAAGCCGCCGGGCGCCGCCAAGCGTGTCTATAATCGGCCACGCTCAATCCATCACCCAGCGAGACTGTCATGACCATTTCCCTGTACGCCGCCTCTGTTCCCGTTTTCAAGCAGATGCTCAATGCCCTGAGCGATGTGCTGGGCAAGGCCCAGGCGCACGCCGAGGCGAAGAATATCGACGCCAATGTCTTCCTGCAGGCGCGCCTGTACCCCGACATGTTCCCGCTGGTTCGCCAGGTGCAGATTGCCGTGGACTTCGCCAAGGGGGTTTCGGCCCGCCTGGCCGAGGTCGAACTGCCCAAGTACGACGACACTGAAACCACCTTTGCCGAGCTGCAGGCGCTGATCGCCAAGGTGTTGGCCTTCGTCGAGCAGATCGAAGCGAAGCAGATCGACGGCAAGGAAGGTATCGAGATCATCACCCGTCCGGGTACGCCGAAAGAAAAACGCTTCACCGGCCAGAGCTACCTGCTGACCTACGGCCTGCCGCAGTTCTTCTTCCACGTGACCACGGCCTACGCCATCCTGCGCCACAATGGCGTGGAAATCGGCAAGCGCGACTACATGGGCGCGTTCTGATTACCCAGGCATGAAAAAGCCCGGCAAGGTCAACGCCTTGCCGGGCTTTTTCATGCCTGCCAGGATCAGCTCGCCTGGCGTTCCTCGGCCTCGCACGCGGCGGCCGTGAACAGCACGTCGGTGGACGAATTGAGCGCCGTTTCGGCCGAGTCCTGCAGGATGCCGATGATGAAGCCTACCGCCACCACCTGCATGGCCACCTCGCTGGGAATGCCGAACAGGCCGCACGCCAGCGGAATCAGCAGCAGCGAGCCGCCCGCCACCCCCGAGGCGCCGCATGCGCACACGGCGGCGACCACGCTGAGCAGGATGGCCGTGGGCAGGTCGACGCTGATGCCCAGGGTATGCACCGCCGCCAGGGTCAGCACGGTGATGGTGATGGCCGCGCCGGCCATGTTGATGGTCGCACCCAGCGGGATCGACACCGAGTAGGTGTCTTCATGCAGCCCGAGCTTTTCGCTCAGGGCCAGGTTGACCGGAATGTTGGCGGCCGAGCTGCGGGTGAAGAACGCGGTGATGCCGCTTTCGCGCAGGCACAGCAGCGTCAGCGGGAATGGGTTGCGACGGATTTTCCAGTACACGATCAGCGGGTTCATCACCAGCGCCACGAACAGCATGCAGCCGATCAGCACCGCCAGCAGGTGCAGGTAGCCCAGCAGGGCCCCCAGGCCGGATTCGGCCAGGGTCGCCGCCACCAGGCCGAAGATCCCCAGAGGCGCGAAACGGATGACCATGCGCACGATCAGCGTTACGCCCTTGGACAGGTCGTCGACCACGGTGCGGGTGGTTTCACCGGCATGTCGGATAGCCACGCCCAGGGCGATCGCCCAGGCCAGGATACCGATGAAGTTGGCCTCCATCAGCGCGGTCACCGGGTTGGCCACCACGCTCAGCAGCAGGCCTTGCAGCACTTCGCTGATGCCACCAGGCGGGCTCATCGCCACATCATGAGTGGCCAGCACCAGTTGGGAGGGGAACAGCATGCTGGCGACCACCGCCACTACCGCTGCGGAAAAGGTGCCGAAAAGATAGAGCACCAGAATAGGACGGATATGGGTTTCCTGGCCGTGCCTGTGGTTGGCGATGGAAGCCATCACCAGGATGAACACCAGAATGGGTGCCACCGCCTTGAGTGCACTGACAAATACCTTGCCGATAAATGCCAGGTTCAGCGCGGCGGCTGGCCAGAGCAGCGCCACGGCAATGCCGGCCACCAGGCCGATCACGATCTGCAGTACCAGACTGGTACGGTTCAACAGGTTCAGAAGTGGGGTCATGACAGGTGTTTCTCGTTCTTGTGCAAGGTCCGGGAGGCCCGGATAGCGTAGCAAAGGCATGCCGCGGGCAAGCCCTGCGGCGAAAGGGGCGGGACTTTAGCACAGCACGCGGGCCCTGACCGCAGCACACTGCCTGGCGGTAGGTGGGGCGTGTTGTCGCGATGCGTCGGCGCGTCCTTCTATCGACGGTGCGGGCCGTGGAATGTTTAGGCCCGGGATGTGATGTCGGTGCCGTGTGTCTCTCAGGGCGCAGGCCAGTTGAACAGCTCGCGGCGGGCACCTTCGGTGATCGCGACGATGCCCGGGTGCTTGACCTTGCGCTCTACCGAAATGGCATAGAACGACTCGGTGACGGCATCGGTCTGGCCGATCAACTCCACCCCGTACTGGCGGCAGACCTCGTCGGCGATCACGCTGGGGGCGATGAAGATGCCGCTGCCCGACTGCCCGAATGCCTGCATCAGCGCACTGTCATCGAACTCGCCGACGATGCGCGGCTGCAACTGTTGCTCGGCGAACCAGCGCAGCAGCCGGCTGCGCACCACCGTCTCCTGGCCGGGAATGAGCATCGGTGCATGCTGCAGGCCGACAGGAAAGGGCGCCGGATGCAGGGCAGCCAGTGCCGGGGTGGCGAAGAAACTGATGCCGCACTCCCCGAGCTTCTGGCTGTAGCCCTTGATGTCCAGATGGCTGGGCATCGGGCTGTCGGAGATCACCATGTCCAGGCGCTGTACTGCCAAATCTGCCAGCAGGCGTTCGAGCTTGTCCTCGCGGCAGGTCAGGCGCAGCGGGTCGGGCAGCTCCATGGTCGGCGCCAGCAGCCGGTACACGATCGACTTGGGCACCACGTCGGCCACCCCCACGCGAAACAGAATCTGCTGCTCATCGGGCTGGGCGCGCAGCACTGCTTCCAGTTCGCCGCCAATCTGGAACATCTGCTCGGCGTAGGACAGGGCCTGGCGCCCGGTCTCGGTCAGTTCGAGCTGGCGTCCCACACGGCGAAACAATTCGATACCGTAGCTATGCTCAAGCAGGCTGATCTGCCCGCTGATGGTCTGCGGGGTGAGATTGAGCTGCTCGCCGGCACGCACGATGCTGCCGGTCTTGGCCACGACCCAGAAGTAATGCAGTTGTCGGTAGTTGAGCATGTGCATCTCCGATTCGTAAAAATCGAAGTATAACTGCTGAAAATACGAATTTTCCGGATGTTTCAGTCTCTTTAGAATGCGTCGCTATCAAGGCAAGACCTTCAGAGAGGAACCCATGCTGTATTTCAAATCGATTGGCACACCCCTGGTGATGGCGCTGGCGCTGCTGGCCATGAGCGGTTGCGAGCAGGCGGAAAAATCTGCCCAGCAGATGCTCAACCAGGCTGCCCAGTCGGCCAAGGAAGCGATCGACAAGACCAACGATGCCGCCCAGCAGGCGCTCAGCGACGCGACCGGTTCGCCCCTGGCGAAAAAGCCCGATGAGGCCCAGGACAAACCCGAGCGCGACGACAGCGCCCGGGAAATCTGATTTTTTACCCACACTGATTCAGGATTGATTCATGGAATACCTGTTGGAACTTGCTGCAAGCCCGACCGCCTGGGTGGCCCTGGCTACCCTGGTGGCCATGGAGATCGTGCTGGGCATCGACAACCTGATCTTCATCTCGATTCTCACCAACAAGCTGCCTGAGCAGTTCCGCTCCAAGGCACGGCGCATCGGTATCAGCATGGCGCTGGTGATGCGCCTGGGCCTGCTCAGCACCGTGGCGTGGATCGTGCAGCTTACCGAGCCGGTGGTGGACGTGTTCGGCCATGCCTTCTCGTGGAAGGACATGATCCTGATCGCCGGTGGCCTGTTCCTGCTGTGGAAGGCGACGTCCGAGATTCACCACAGCGTCGACCCGCGTGCCAAGGAAGAGACCAAGGCGTCGTCTACCGTGACCCTGGGCTTTGCCGCGGCGATCGGGCAGATCCTGGTACTGGACATCGTGTTCTCGATCGACAGCATCATCACGGCCGTGGGCATGACCGAGCACTTGCCGATCATGATCATCGCGGTGATCAGTGCGGTGATCGTGATGCTGGTGGCCGCCGACCCGCTGGCCCGGTTCATCAACGACAACCCTACCGTGGTGATGCTGGCCCTGGGCTTCCTGATCATGATCGGCATGACCCTGATCGCCGAAGGCTTCGGTGCCCATGTGCCCAAGGGTTATGTGTATGCGGCGATGGCGTTCTCCACCGCGATCGAGGTGCTCAACATCATGTCGCGCCGGGCTCGCGAGCGGCGCGAGGCGCTGCAAGCGAAACCTGACTGACCGCTTCGCCAGCGACGTCGGCTCTGCAGGACGCACCTGCAGACGCCGGCGTTGTCGGCGAAGGTTGTTATGCAGTGTCGCGTCAGTGCGCGTTAGCGTGGCGGCGAGCGTGCCGCTGTGCCTCGGATGCAGCCCTGGTCGGCTGCGGATGGTGAAGATGGTGGCGGCGCGCGATGCGCAACACCCCCCAGAGCATGGCTGCGGCTACCACCAGCCACGTGCCTATCAACAGAAAGATTCCCATCGTCAGACTCATTGCGTGCCTCCTTCGACTGGGCAAGCTGCACTCGCCATTCGGACACAAGCTCAGTCTAGCCCATCGTCTGTGACAGACGGTTGACCAGTGGTCCAGCGCCTTGGTTCAGTTCGCTCTAAGCGTGCCGCGGGCTATACCGCAGGCCCGCGCCAGCCTATGATCGCAAGCCAGGGCCGGGCGTCGTCTGCCCGGCATCAGCACAAGCGAGTGTCCATGTTGCCCACCGCCCCCAAACGTCGCGTGTCCCATCGTCTGCTGCTGGCTTGCCTGCTGGCCGCCAGCCTGGCCGGTTGCGCCAGCCAGCCTTCATCCCAGCTCAACAGCCTGCCCCAGCGCGTGGAACTGGGCGCGGTGCCGTTCTACCGTGGTAACGCCAACCAGAGCGCGCCGATGGCGCTGGCCGCGATCCTCTCGCAGCAGGGGGTGCGCATCACCCCCGGCCTGCTCGAAGGGCCCTTGCAACTGCCACAAGGTGTCGACAGGCTGCAGGCCTCGGTAGCGACCGTGGCACGCCAGTACGGCATGGTGGTGTACCCGCTCGACGGCACCCTGCCGGCGTTGCTGACTCAGGTGGCCGCGGGCAATCCGGTGCTGTTGCGCTATCAGGAAGGTTCGGCGTTCTGGAGCGAGCCGCGCTATGCCCTGCTGGTGGGCTATGACCGCTACAAGTCGCGGGTGCTGCTGCGTGCGGGCAACAATCGGCGGTTGCTGATGGACTTCGACGATTTCGCCGCAGCCTGGAAGAAGGAGGGGAGCTGGGCGGTGCTGGTGCAGCCGCCCGGCCAACTGCCGGCCCAGGTGGACCGCCAGCGCTGGCTCAAGGCCGCCAATGAACTGGCCCAGGCAGGCCAGGAGCAGGCGGCCCGCCAGGCCGTCAATGCCGTGGGGCAGTGACGGCCCGGGGTTGCCGGCTTACACGCCCAGGCGGTCGCGCAGGCTGTAGTACCACGCGCCCAGGGCACTGAACGGTACGCGCAGCATCTGGCCACCCGGGAACGGGTAGTGCGGCAGTTCGGCGAAGGCGTCGAAACGCTCGGCCTGGCCGCGCAGGGCCTCGGCCAGCACCTTGCCGGCCAGGTGGGTGTAGGTGACGCCGTGGCCGCTGCAGCCCTGGGAGTAGTAGATGTTGTCGCCCAGACGACCTACCTGCGGCAGGCGCGACAGGGTCAGCAGGAAGTTGCCGGTCCAGGCGTAGTCGATCTTCACGTCCTTGAGCTGCGGGAAGGCCTTGAGCATTTTCGGGCGGATGATCGCCTCGATGTTGGCCGGGTCACGCGCGCCGTATACCACGCCACCGCCGAAGATCAGGCGGTTGTCGCCGGTCAGGCGGTAGTAGTCGAGCAGGTAGTTGCAGTCTTCCACGCAGTAGTCCTGCGGCAGCAGGGTACGTGCCAGCTCTTCGCTCAGCGGCTCGGTGGTGATCACCTGAGTACCGCATGGCATCGACTTGGCGGCCAGCTCCGGTACCAGGTTGCCCAGGTAGGCGTTGCCCGCCACGATGATGAACTTGGCGCGCACCTTGCCCTGCGGGGTATGCACGACCGGGTTGGCACCGCGCTCGATGCGGATGGCCGGGGACTGTTCGTAAATCTTGCCACCCAGCGATTCCACTGCGGCGGCTTCGCCCAGGGCCAGGTTGAGCGGGTGGATATGGCCGCCGCTCATGTCCAGCATGCCGCCGATGTAGCTGTCGCAGGCGACCACTTCACGGATGCGGCGCTGGTCCATCAGTTCCAGCTGGGTGTGGCCGTAGCGTTCCCACAGGCGTTGCTGGGATTCCAGGTGGCCCATCTGCTTTTTGGTCAGGGCGGCGAACACGCCACCGTCCTTCAGGTCGCACTGGATGTTGTACTTGGCCACGCGCTCGCGGATGATGCGCCCGCCCTCGAAGGCCATCTGGCCGAGCAGCTGTGCCTGTTTGGGGCCGACGGTACGTTCGATCACGTCGATGTCGCGGCTGTAGCTGTTGACGATCTGACCGCCGTTGCGGCCAGAGGCACCGAAGCCGACCTTGGCGGCTTCAAGCACGGTGACGCTGAAACCGTTCTCGAGCAGGAACAGGGCACTGGACAGGCCGGTGTAACCCGCACCGATCACGCAGACGTCGGTCTGTACTTCTTCCTGCAGGCTCGGGCGCTGCGGGACGGGGTTGGCCGATGCGGCGTAATACGACTGGGGGTAGGGGGTGTTGGCCATGTGCGGGCACCTCAGGGTTTGTAGTTGTATGTTCTATATTTTTTACGATTGTGCAGATCGTATCAACAATAATAAACACCCGCCAGCCAGACGGTAAAAATCGCGCAAACCCGGGCTGGGGTAAAAAATATTAGTATTCAGTGGCTTAGCGTGAAAAAAAGTATTGACACGCTGCGTCGATTGCGTAGAATGCCGCCTCACAGCAGGCACATAGCTCAGTTGGTTAGAGCACCACCTTGACATGGTGGGGGTCGTTGGTTCGAATCCAATTGTGCCTACCAAGCATCACCGCCCCTGCTGGCGGTACACGAAAAAGGCGATCCGAGAGGGTCGCCTTTTTCGTTTGGGCCGTTTTCATGGGCGCGGCAAAGCTGCTGATTTTTTTGTACATTTCGCTTTACGAGGGGGCTTGAACCTGAGTAGAATGCGCCCCGCAGCAGGCACATAGCTCAGTTGGTTAGAGCACCACCTTGACATGGTGGGGGTCGTTGGTTCGAATCCAATTGTGCCTACCAAACATCACCGCCCCTGCTGGCGGTAACACAAAAAGGGCGACCCGCAATGGTCGCCCTTTTTGTTTGCCTGAAGCAAAGGGCGCGGCCGGATTGCTCGGGCCGCGCGGTGCATCAGGGGATACGGGTGATCTCCACGCCGCTCTGTACCAACTCGAAGCGATCCTCGCCCAGGTGGTTGACCCGATCGCCGATGGCCAGGCGATAGCTGGTGATCGGCAAGGAGTCGGCACTTCCATCGGCCTGCAGGGTGGCTTCCTGAAATTCATGAACGGGGTAGATGCGTCCTTCAGCATCCCGAGCATGAAATTGTCCGACCAGTACTGCTGTCATTTGGCGTGTGCCCTCTGAAATGTTCTCTATGGGCCATAGACCACTGTTTTGCCTGGGAAGTTTAGTCCCCCTGGAAAAAAACCTGTGGGCCGCGCCGTAGCGTCTATAACTACCACTTCTCTATGTCGATCAGGTTGGAGCGTGGTCATGAGCCAGGTCTATTCGGTTGCGGTGTTGGTAGGCAGCTTGCGCAAGGAGTCGATCAACCGCAAGGTCGCCAGGGCGCTTGCAGAGCTGGCACCGGCCAGCCTCAAGCTGGGTATCGTCGAAATTGGCGAGCTGGCGTTGTACAACGAGGATATCGACACCGACCCACCGGCAGCCTACAAGGCCTTTCGCGACAAGGTGCGTGCCAGCGACGCGGTGCTGTTCGTGACCCCCGAGTACAACCGCTCGGTGCCTGGCGTGCTCAAGAATGCCATCGACGTCGGTTCGCGCCCGTATGGGCAGAGCGTGTTTAGCAAGAAGCCGGGGGCGGTGATCAGTGTGTCGCCGGGGGCGGTGGGGGGCTTTGGTGCCAACCACCACCTGCGCCAGTCCCTGGTGTTTCTCGATGTGCCCTGCATGCAGCAGCCAGAGGCCTATGTGGGTGGGGCGGCGACGCTGTTCGACGAGCATGGCAAGCTTTCGGAGAAGACCCGGCCGTTTCTGCAGAGCTTCATCGACAGTTATGCGGCGTGGGTGGCGCGGCACCTGGCATAGGGCCCAGGCGCGCCCTTGGCTGGCGAGGGCGGTTCCTGGCCTGCAGGAGCCGCCTTGCCGGACGTAGGAGCCGGCCTTGCCGGCGAAAGCTCCAACGCGGTCTATACCCCCTGCGGCATCTCACCCTGCGCCAAACGCCGATTGATATCCTCCACCACCTGCGGCAGGTCATTGATGGTGTCGATCAGGTAGTGCGGGCGTGACCCTTCGAACAGCGCATGAATGCGCGCACGCTCGTTGGCCAGTTGCTCGGCATCCAGTGCCAGGTAACCTTCATGGGTCAGCCCCAGCGCGTTGCCCGAGCACACCAGCGCCACGGTCCACATGCCGGCACGACGCCCTTCCAGAATGCCCGGTACGGTGTCGTCCACCTTCACGCACGCCGCCACATCGTCGATACCCAGCGCAATCACGTTGGCCAGCGCCTGGGCCGGCCACGGGCGACCGTTGGGGGTCTGGTCGGTGGCCACCACATGGTCGGCCACATAGCCATTGCGCCCAGCCAGTTCCACTACCTTGTCCATCACCACCTTCGGATAGCCGGAGCACGAACCGATCTTCAGGCCCTGCCGGCGCAGGGCGCTGATGGTCTGCAGTGCGCCGGGGATCAGCGCCGAATGGGTGGCGATCTTTTCGATCTGCAGCGGCATGAAGCGGTTGTAGAGCGCCGTCACGTCATCATCGCTCGGCACGCGGCCGAACACCGCGCGATAGCGCTCGGCAATCTGCGGCTGGTCGCACAGCGTGCGGATATGGTCCCACTTGCCCATGCCCATGGGGCCGCGGGCCTCCTCGATGGACACCTGTACATCGAATTCGGCAAAGGCCTCGACGAAGATCTGCGTGGGGGCGAACGAGCCGAAGTCGACCACGGTTCCGGCCCAGTCGAGAATGGCCGCTTGCAGCTGTGTGGGGTTGCTGTAGTTCATCATTGCGTTCCTTGATCGGTATACCGCAGAAAAGGGGGAAAAAACGGAATCAGATGTGCAGCACTTCCATTTCCCGCAGCGCATCGGCCACGGCCTGGACCGCGGCGCGCATCTCGTGGGGGCCGACGCAGCCGATGCAGCCCACGCGGAATGTCTCGACCTGGGTCAGCTTGCCGGGATAGAGGATGAACCCCTTGGCCTTGACCCGTTCGTAGAAGTCCGCGAACTGGTAGCGCGGGTCACGCGGGGCGTGGAAGGTGACGATGATCGGGGCCTGGATGGTGGCGGGCAGAAAGCTGCGCAAGCCGATGGCCGCCATGCCGTCGAGCAGGGTCTTGCAGTTGCTTGCATAGCGCTGGTGGCGCGCCGCCAGGCCGCCTTGCTCGTGGTACTGCAGCAGCGCCTCGTGCAGCGCCGCCACCACGTGGGTAGGCGGGGTGAAGCGCCACTGGCCGGTGCGGGCCATGTAGGCATGCTGGTCATGCAGGTCCAAGGCCAGCGACGGCGAGTTGCCCTCGGCGCCAGCCAGTGCGGCCTTGTCGGTGAACACGAAGCCCATGCCCGGTACGCCTTCGAGGCACTTGCCGGACGCCGCGATCAGGGCGTCGAAAGGCACCTGGGCCGCGTCGATCGGCAGGGCGCCGAACGAGCTCATGGCGTCGATGATCAGGCGCTTGCCGTGATCGGCGACGACCTGGGCGATCTGCGCCAGCGGGTTGAGGATGCCGGTACTGGTTTCGCAGTGAATCAGCGCCACGTGGGTAATGCTGGCATCGGCGCGGATCAGGCGTTGGACATCGGCGGCAGTAGTGGGCTGGTCTTCGGCGGTCTCGAAGGTGGTGAATGCGCGGCCCAGCACCTGGCAGATCCTGGCCAGGCGCTGCCCATAGGCGCCGTTGACCAGCACCAGCACCTTGCCGTCACGGGGCACCAGCGTGCCGATGGCCGCCTCCACGGCGAAGGTGCCGCTGCCTTGCAGGGGCACGCAATGGTGGCTGGCGTGGCCATTGACGATGCTCAGCAACTGCTGGCACAGGTTGGCGGTCAAGGTGTTGAATTCGCGGTCCCATGAGCCCCAGTCGAGCATCATCGCCTGCCGCGTGCGTGCCGAGGTGGTCAGGGGGCCCGGCGTCAGCAGGACGGAGGTGTGGGTCATGGCGATGCTCCTCGCAAGCGGTGGGCTGAAACTACGGTGCCTACGTTGCAATTGCGCGCTTCATCAATCAAATTGTTTGTCGTTATGCCAACCATAAGTCAGGCCGATAGATATGAACCTGTTCCAGCTTCGCGCTTTCGATGCGGTGGCCCGCGAGGGCAGCTTTACTCGCGCTGCCGCGCGCCTGTTCATCAGCCAGCCAGCGGTCACCGGGCACATCAAGGCACTCGAGGAGCATTACCAGATCACCCTGCTGCGGCGCACTGCGCGGCGGGTGGAGCTGACCGAGGAGGGCACCCGCCTGGCCGCCATCACCCGCGCTATGTTCGGCCTGGCCGAGGAGGCGCAGGTGATGCTCGAAGCCAACCGCCAGTTGCTTACCGGGCGCCTGGAAGTTGCCGCCGACGGGCCACACCAGGTCATGCCGATGCTGGCCCAACTGCGCGTGCGCTACCCCGGCATCACGGTCAACCTGCGCCTGGGCAATGCCCAGGAAACCCTGGCGGCGCTGCTGTCCGAGCATGCCGACGTGGCCGTGCTGACCGAGGTCGAACCGCGCAAGGGCCTGCACCTGCAGGACCTGGGCCCGTCGCGTATCTGTGCCTTGCTGCCGGCCGGCCATCGCTGGGCCAGCCGCCCCGAGTTGCCCCTTGCCGAACTGGACCAGCAGATCATGGTGCTGCGCGAACCCGGCTCGATCACCCGGCGCACCTTCGACCAGGCCTGTGCCCGGGCCGGGGTGCAGCCACGGGTGCTGCTGGAGCTCGACAGCCGCGAAGCGGTGACCGAGGCGGTGGCCGCGCAGCTGGGGCTGGGTATCGTCTCGTCGATGGAGACCAGCCACGATCCGCGGGTGGTGGCCCGGCCCATAGAGGGGCCAGGGCTGGTCAACCAGCACATGCTCGGTTGCCTGGAGCGGCGCCGCGAGCTGCGCCTGATCCAGGCCTTTCTCGGGCTGGCGTCATCGGCATGACACGGCGTTGGCGTTTTGCCGTCGGCCCCCTAAGATGGCCGGCACACACCACCTGCAACACGAGTGAGGGTCGATGAAGGAGAAAGACACCATCTCCATGCAACTGGTGCGCGAGGCCCTGTTGCAAAGCAGCGCACCCGGCGCGGCGGCTGCGGCGTTGCTGCAGCGGGTGGGGATCGACCCGCAGCAACTGGAGCAGCCCCAGGCCCGCGTGCCGGCCAGTGCCTATGCCCGGCTGTGGCGGCTGCTGGCGCGTCGCTGCAACGACGAGTTCTTCTGCATGGACCCGCGCGGGCTGCGCAGCGGCAGCCTGGCGTTCATCTGCCGCTCGTCCATGGCCCAGCCGACCCTGGGCGCGGGCCTGGAGTGCGCGCTGGGGTTTCTGTCGCTGATGCTCGAGCACCTGCACCCGGTGCTGGTGCGCCAGCAAAGCCTGGCTGAAATCGTGATCGGCGAACCCGCCGAGGCGCCGCGCCGACCCTTCACCTATTTCACCTTCTGGATGATCGTGCATGGTGTGGCCTGCTGGCTGGCGGGTCGGCGCATTCCGATTCTGGCCATCGAATTGCGCTGCGCCGAGCCGGACTACTGCGATGACTACCGCGTGATGTTTTCACAGAACCTGCAGTTCGAGCGCCCACGCACGCGGCTGATTTTCGCTGCCGATTGCCTGGACCTGCCGCTCAGGCGCACACCCGAAGAGCTGCAGCGTTTTCTGGCCGAGGCGCCGGCCAACATTCTGGTGAAGTACCGCGACCCCACCAGCCTGGCGCGGCGGATCCGCGACGACCTGCGCCAGTTGCCCGCCAGCCAGTGGCCGGATGCCGAGGCACTGGCCCAGCAGCTGTGCCTGTCGGCCTCCACCCTGCGCCGACGCCTGGCCGAGCAGGGCCAGACCTACCAGGCCCTCAAGGACAGCGTGCGCCGCGAGCTTGCCATCGGCTGGCTGGCCGATGCGCAGGTCAGCTACGTGGAGATCGCCGAACGCCTGGGGTTTGCCGACACCAGTTCGTTCTACAAGGCCTTTCGCAAGTGGTCGGGGTGCAACCCCGGGCATTACCGCAGCCTCGTGCTGGGTTCGGGCTGAGGCCGCGAGGCAAGCCTTCCCGCTCCCTTGCCGGCGGGGCTGTTCCTAGTCTGGGTGCCCACCCCTTGATGGAGCAGGCGCCATGAGCCCGACCTCGAGCACCCGCAAAACCACCGGCACCACAGACGATCCCACCATTCTCGATCAATTCATCGCCGAACGCCTGCCGGGTTGGCTGCGCACGGCATCCAGGGACCAGGCGCGCGCAGTGAGCGCTGCATTGATCCGGCATCAGGCGTCGCTTGAAGCGTTGACCGAGTTGTTCCAGCTCCTGCAGTCGCCCGACGTGTTCGCTGCGCCCCTGCTGGACAAGGCCTTGCGCGACACCCTGGGGCTGCAACTGGACACGCGTGCGGCGCACTGGAAGGAAGTGCGCCTGCGTCAGTACCGCCCGGGGCTTTCGGTCACGCCCATGCCTTATCTGGAGGCGATCGAGATCCAGAGCCCGCTGTTGCAGCGTGCCCTGCAGAACTTCAGCGAGACTGCCGGCGGCTACTGGGGATTCTTTCGCGGCACGGCGATCGTGTCTGCGGGTCAGGCACTGGGCGTCGCGCCCGAGCGGTTTGCCGGCCTGTGCCGCACGCTGGACCTGGGCCAGAAGTATCAGGCTCATCTGGACAGTGTGCTCGACCCGCCGGATGACGCACTCAAGCGCCAGCGCCATGCGATGCTGGCCCGCGAACAGCGCGATCAGCTGGATGTGGCCGCCCAGGTCGGCTACCTGAAAAAGGACATCGACGAGGTGGCCTACCGCATGCTGCGCCAGGTGGTCGACGGGGCGAGCCAGGTGACCTACGCCGAGCACCCGGTAAGGGTGCGCAGCATCGAGGTGCTGGGGCAGCAGGTACAGGGCGCGGTCGCCTTTCTGGCCCGTGGCGAACCCCTGGAGGGGGCGATACGCTGGACCGAGGCCGGCCTGGTGCGCCAGGTGGTGGTGTTTCTGCCTGGCGATCCGCAGCGCCCGCTGCGTCAGTATCCGACCTGGTATGCCTGTGCAACCGATCTGGGCCTGGCCTTGAAATCGGCTGATTACCTGAGCTACTTCCAGAGCCTGATCAGCCTGCAGGAGCGTGCAGCTTTCGGCGCGGCCTGGCAGGCGCAGCGAGACGCGGCGCGCCCGGACCTGGAGCTGCTCGATTACCCGCTGGCCGGGGAGTTGTTCGCCAGCCTTGCGCAATGGCGTATCGCCCGGCTCAAGGCCGACGCAGCGGTGCTTGCCGTGCCTACGGCCAGGGTCGACGATGCGCTGGCCGAAGCACGTCGCGAGGCCTACCTGGCCGCAGGTGAAACCCTGCTCGGCATAGCGGCCTCGTTCGTCCCCGGGGTTGGCCAGATCATGCTGCTCAGTAGCGTCGGGCAGTTGCTGGGCGAGGTCTACGAGGGCGCCGTCGACTGGAGCAAGGGCCAGCGCAAGGAGGCCCTGGCGCATCTGACCGGCGTGGCCGAAAACGTGCTGGCCAGCGTTGCAACAGGGGCGGGTGTGGCGGGCCTGGTGGCGGTGGCCAAACGTTCGGCCTTCGTCGACGGCCTCATGCCGATAGTGCGCAGCACGGGCCAATACAGGCTGTGGAACGAAGACCTGGCAAGCTACCGTCATGCCCACCCTTTGCCTGAAACCCTGGTGCCGCGCGGCGATGGCTTGTATGAGGATGCAGGCGCGCTGTGGCTCAGGCATGAAGGGCAGACCTATCAGGTTCAGCAGCGCGATGGGCGCTGGGTTATGGTGCCCCCGCAGCGTGCCGAAGCCTACTCGCCCGGCCTGGAAACCAATGGCGAAGGCGCCTGGCGCCTGCCTGGCGAGCATGCGCTGCAGTGGGCGGGCAATGCCCTGCTGATGCGGCGCCTGGGCCCGCTGGCCGAAGGGCTGAGCGATGCGCAGATCGACCAGGTCATGGTGATTGCCGGTATGGACGAGGCGCGTTTGCGCGGCCTGCACGTGGAGAACCGGGGCATGCCGGTTCGCCTGCGCGATACCCTGGTCCGCTTCGGTATCGATACGCGCATCTCGACATTCTTCGAGCGTCTGCACCGGCAAACCGATGCCCAGGGCCTGGACCCTGTGCTCCATGCCTTCTGCAGGGAGCATCTGCAGGGTGTCGAAGACGCGGGGCAGGACTCGGAGCTCGATCATATCTGGGAGCAGATGCCGCGCTTGCGCTTCGAACTGTTCGAGCACCTTGAGGCGGCCACGCTGACCGCTGCCGATAGCCGTGTGAGCCTGTTGCAACGTGACTTTCCCGGGCTGGCGCGACGCTATGCCCAGGCGCTGGCAGAGCAGGCCGATGCCACGCAGCGCCAGATGATGGATCAGACTCGGCGCATTCCCCTGGCGGTCGCCGAGCAGGCACGCCACACCTTGCGTGAGGCGCGATTGAGCAGGGCGCTGGAGGGGTTGTGCCTGCAGAACGTGCACAGTGACGACAGCGTGGGCCTGGCCTTCGGCTTGCTGCGACGCATGCCGGCCTGGCCCGACGGGCTGAACCTGGAGCTGCGCGAAGGTTCGTCCAGCGGGCGGGTGATCGAGCGCCAGTTGTCACTCAGCGATACCCGCCAGACCCGCGTGCTGGTGCGTCGCGACGGGCAGTTTTCGGTGTACGACACTGAAGGCTACGAGATCGACGACGAGATCCCGGCTCCCCAGGGAATGTTCGAGGCGATTGCCTGCTGCCTGACGCGCGAGCAGCGTCGCGCCCTGGGCTGGACGCGTCATGACAGCGCGGCACAAATGCGCCAGGCCCTGGCTGCGCGGGCCCTGGCCAATCCCTCCGAGGCCGCGCAACTGATCGGGCAGGCGCGCTCGGCCGGGCGCTTCAGCCCGCCCCAGCGCTTGCCCGACGGTCGCATCGGGTATCCGCTCAGTGGCCGGGGCAGTGCGACACGACGGTCCCTGGTCAGTGTGGTGCGTGTGCTGTTCCCGGGCTATGACGAACTCCAGATCGATGTGCTTCTGACCGAACTGCAGGGGGGCTCGGTTGAACCGATGACGGCACTGATGCGCCTGCTGGACCAGTACCAGCGCCTCGATGCGAGCCTGCAGCTGTGGTGTCGGGAGGTCTTTGGCCAGTCCCGCGAGTGGCGACGCCTGGTGGCCGATGAGCTGCGCCGGTGCTGGCGACGACAGACCGATCGCGTGACCAATGGGGGTGGCACGCTGATCGGCTATCGCCTGAACCTGGTGGCGATGCCGGTGGGGCATCTGCCGCCGCTGGGGGCCGGTATCGATTTTTCCCACGTGATAGACCTGAGCCTGGTGGGCATGGGGCTGACCGAGCTGTCGAACAGCTTCCTGCAACGCTTTGTCGGCGTGCGCTGGCTCAACCTGGCCAACAACCGCTTCGGGCGCATACCGCCTGCCTTGAACGGCATGAACTGGTTGCGTGAGGTGAACCTGAACCTCAACCAGATCAACCTGCGCAACACCGGGGTCAATACCCTTGCGTCCCTGCATCGGCTTGAAGTGCTGAACCTGGACAACAATCCCATCGAGATCCTGCCGAACATGGCCGGCATGTACAACTTGCGCCACGTGTGGTTGCGCAGCACGCGCCTGCAGCTGTTCCCGACCGGGTTGCTCGAATGTCCGTTTCTGGATGTGGTCGACTTGCGCGACAACCTCATCACCCAGTTACCGGAGACGTTCTTCGTGCCCGAGTCGCTGAACATCTACCTGCTCCAGCGTAACCCCCTGCCGCAGGCCACCTGGGACCGCATCAACGATCTGCAGCAGTTGCTGCCCGTGGTGGAGGCTGCGGCCGGTGTCATGGTACGTGCTGAAACGACTGCGCAAGCCCGCGCACTGTGGCTGGAGCTGGCGAACGAGGCGCAGCTGGATGTGCGCAGCCGTTACTGGGACAGCCTGATTGCAGAGCCTGGCGCCGCAGACTTCTTCCAGTTGCTGACCGAACTGACCGGGTCGGCGGATTTCCAGCATACCCGGGCCGAACTGGACCAGCGCGTGTGGCGCATGCTCGAGGCGATGGCGCAGCACACGGCGCTGCGCGAGGAACTGTTCGAGCTGGCGGCCAGCCCGACCACGTGCGTGGACAGCGTGTCGTCCACCTACAGTGCGCTCGAAGTGCGGTTTTTGCTGTTTCAGACCGTGCGCGCAGACAGCCCTAACGAGCAGCAGGGCGAAGCGTTGCTCGCCTTCGCGCGGCGTCTGTTTCGTCTTGAACAGGTCGAACAGTTCGCGCGTGCCGACATCCAGGCCAGGACGCAGGAGGCGCGTGGGGTGGACGAGGTCGAGGTGAGCCTGGCCTATCGCACCCGTCTGGCCGCTGCACTGGACCTGCCCGGGCAACCGCGCAACATGCAGTTCGCCGAAGTGGCCGCCGTGGCCCCGGCACAGATACACGAGGCCCAGCGGGTCGTGCTGGCTGCCGAGCAGACCGACCAGCTGGCAACGTTCATCAGCGGCCGGGATTTCTGGCTGGCCTACCTGCGCCAGGCTCACGAAGGCGAGTTCGAGCAGGTCGAACAACCGTTCTGGGATCGACTCGAGGTGCTGGCCGCGCAACAGGGCACGCTGCAGGAAGGGGTGTACCTGACGCGAATGAACGCATTGCGCAGCGAACGCGAGGCGGTAGTGCAGGCGCT
The DNA here is from genome assembly GCF_049942755.1 of Pseudomonas palmensis. Taxonomy (NCBI): domain Bacteria; kingdom Pseudomonadati; phylum Pseudomonadota; class Gammaproteobacteria; order Pseudomonadales; family Pseudomonadaceae; genus Pseudomonas; species Pseudomonas palmensis. Next base: position 91,231 of record NZ_CP187958.1, on the reverse strand, counting down.
GGCATTGCGCCTGACCCAGGCGGCGCTGGAGGCTGCCGCGCCGCCTGCGGGCTAGCGCCGGGGGCTGTGCAGGCAGTGGCCAAACCAGTCATCCAGATTGACAGCTTTGGCCATTGTCGCTGCGCGCTGGTGGCGCGACTATCGTCAGATCATTCGTTCTATTCCAACAATAAGAAACGAGGAGTCTGGCAATGCGTGATTACCACGACGCGCAGCTTGCTTTCGATTACCTGCACACTGCCGATGCCGTGCTGGCGGGCAACCTGGGTGCGCTCAACGCCTGCGTCGAGTGTTGCGACCGGCACGCCGCCGAGGGCGGCGTGGCCTTGTACTGGGAGCGCCACGACGGGGCCTGCGCGCAGTACACCTTTGCCGACCTGCAGCAGCGCGCCGCACGCCTGGCCAATGTGCTCAAGGCGCAGGGCGTGGGGCCGGGCGACCGGGTGGCGGGGCTGCTGCCGCGCACCGTCGAGCTGCTGGTCACGGTGCTCGCCACCTGGCGCCTGGGGGCGGTCTACCAGCCCCTGTTCACTGCCTTCGGGCCTAAGGCCATCGAGCACCGCCTGCACAGTTCCGGCGCCCGCGTGGTGGTCACCGACCGCACCAACCGCCCGAAGCTCGACGAGGTCGAGGGCTGTGCGCGGATCATTACCGTCGATGCCCAGGCCGGCAGCGGCGACCTGGATTTTCACACTGCCCTGGACGCTGCCAGCGCCGACTGCGCGCCTGTGCTGTTGTCCGGGGAGGCTCCCTTCCTGCTGATGTTCACCTCCGGCACCACCGGCCCGGCCAAGCCGCTGGAGGTGCCGTTGCGGGCCATCGTGGCGTTTCAGGGCTACATGCGCGACGCCATCGACCTGCGCCCCGAAGACAACTTCTGGAACCTGGCCGACCCCGGCTGGGCCTACGGCCTGTACTACGCCGTCACCGGGCCGCTGGCGCTGGGCCAGGCCACCACCTTCTTCGACGGCCCGTTCAGTGTCGAAAGTACCTGCCGGGTGATCGACAAGTACGCCATCACCAACCTGGCCGGGTCGCCCACGGCCTATCGCATGCTGATCGCTGCCGGCCAGGCCTTCGCCGAGCCGATCAAGGGCCGCCTGCGGGTGGTCAGCAGCGCCGGCGAACCGCTCAACCCGGAGGTGATCCGCTGGTTCGCCGAACACCTGCAGGTGCCCATCCACGATCACTATGGCCAGACCGAACTGGGCATGGTGCTGTGCAACCACCACGGCCTGCGTCACCCGGTGCACCTGGGCTCGGCCGGCTTTGCCATCCCGGGTCATCGCATCGTTGTGCTTGATGAACAGCAGCACGAACTGCCGCCCGGCCAGCCCGGCATCCTCGCGGTGGACCGCGAGCAGTCACCGCTGTGCTGGTTCGGTGGCTACCACGGGGTCCAGACCAAGGCCTTCGTCGGCAAGTACTACCTCAGCGGCGACACGGTGGAGCTGAACCAAGACGGCAGCATCAGCTTTGTCGGGCGCAGCGACGACGTGATCACCACCTCCGGGTATCGGGTCGGGCCGTTCGATGTGGAAAGCGCGCTGATCGAGCACCCGGCGGTGATCGAGGCCGCCGTGGTCGGCAAGCCGGACCCGGAGCGCACCGAACTGATCAAGGCGTTCGTGGTGCTGGCCAGCGGCGTGGAGGGCACGCCGGAGCTGGCCGAAAACCTGCGCCAGCATGTGCGCCAGCGCCTTTATGCACATGCCTACCCGCGCGAAATCGAATTTGTCGGCGAGCTGCCCAAGACCCCGAGCGGCAAGCTGCAGCGTTTCATCCTGCGCAATCAGGAAATAGCCAAACAACACACCGCGCCGGCGCCCGTCGCCAGCGCCTGAGGACCCCTTATGCAAATTGCCAACAAGAACTTCATCGTCAGCGGCGCCGCCTCCGGGCTGGGCGCCGCCACCGCCGAGATGCTGATCGGCGCCGGTGCCCAGGTGATGCTGGTGGACCTTAACGCCGAGGCCGTTGCAGCCAAGGCGCAAGCCCTGGGTGACAAGGCCCGTTTCGCCGTGGCCGACATCAGTCAGGAGGCCCCGGCCAAGGCCGCCGTGGACGCGGCCGTCAGCGCCTTTGGCAGCCTCCACGGGCTGGTCAACTGTGCCGGCATCGTCGGCGCCGAGAAGGTCCTGGGCAGGCAGGGGCCGCACGGCCTGGACAGCTTCAGCCGGGTGATCAACGTCAACCTGATCGGCAGCTTCAACCTGCTGCGCCTGGTGGCAGCGGCCATGGCCGAAGGCGGTGCCGACGCCGACGGCGAGCGCGGGGTGATCATCAATACCGCCTCCATCGCCGCCTATGACGGGCAGATCGGCCAGGCGGCCTACGCTGCCTCCAAGGGCGCGATTGCCAGCCTGACCCTGCCGGCCGCCCGCGAACTGGCGCGCTTCGGTATCCGCGTGATGACCATCGCGCCGGGCATCTTCGAAACCCCGATGATGGCCGGCATGACCCAGGAAGTACGCGACTCGCTGGCGGCCGGCGTGCCGTTCCCGCCGCGTCTGGGGCGCCCGCAGGAGTACGCGGCGCTGGCGCGTCACATCATTGAAAACAGCATGCTCAACGGCGAGGTGATCCGCCTCGACGGTGCCTTGCGCATGGCTGCCAAGTAATTCAGGAGAACCGCATGAGCATGTCCCATGATCCCATCGTAATCGTCAGCGCCGTGCGCACGCCCATGGGCGGCCTGCAGGGCGATCTCAAAAGCCTGACTGCACCGCAACTGGGCGCTGCCGCCATTCGCGCAGCCGTCGAGCGTGCGGGCGTGGCTGCCGACAGCGTCGACCAGGTGCTGTTCGGCTGCGTGCTGCCAGCCGGTCTCGGCCAGGCCCCGGCACGCCAGGCGGCCCTGGGGGCCGGCCTGGACAAGGGCACCACCTGCACCACCCTGAACAAGATGTGCGGCTCGGGCATGCAAGCCGCGATCATGGCCCATGACCTGCTGCTGGCCGGTACTGCCGAGGTGGTGGTGGCCGGCGGCATGGAGAGCATGTCCAACGCCCCGTACCTGCTGGACAAGGCGCGCAGCGGCTACCGCATGGGCCACGGCAAGGTCATCGACCACATGTTTTTCGACGGTCTGGAAGATGCCTACGACAAGGGTCGCCTGATGGGCACCTTTGCCGAGGACTGCGCCCAGGCCCAGGGCTTCAGCCGCCAGGCTCAGGACGACTTTGCGATTGCCTCGCTGACCCGTGCGCAACAGGCGATCGAGAACGGCAGCTTTGCCGCCGAGATCGTGCCGGTGGAGGTGACCGAGGGCAGGCAGACCCGCCTGGTCAGCCACGACGAACAGCCGCCCAAGGCCCGCCTGGACAAGATCGCGCAGCTCAGGCCGGCGTTTCGCGAAGGCGGTACGGTCACGGCAGCCAACTCCAGCTCGATTTCCGACGGTGCGGCGGCGCTGGTGCTGATGCGCAGGTCCCAGGCCGAGCAGCGCGGCCTCAAGCCACTGGCGGTGATCCACGGGCATGCGGCGTTCGCCGACGAGCCTGCACTGTTCCCCACCGCGCCGATCGGCGCCATCGATGCGCTGCTCAAGCGCACCGGCTGGAGCCTGACCGAGGTCGACCTGTTCGAAATCAACGAGGCGTTCGCGGTGGTCACCCTGGCGGCGATGAAGCAGCTGGACCTGCCCCACGACAAGGTCAACATCCACGGCGGCGCCTGCGCCCTGGGCCACCCCATCGGCGCATCGGGCGCGCGTATTCTGGTGACCCTGCTTGCCGCGCTGCGCCAGAAGGGCCTGCGCCGCGGCATCGCGGCCATCTGCATCGGCGGTGGCGAAGCCACGGCCATGGCTGTCGAGTGTCTGGACTGAGGTGCACCATGCTAGTCAACGATGAACAACAGCAGATCAGCGACGCCGTTCGCCAGTTTGCCCAGGAGCGCCTGCGGCCCTTTGCCGAGCAGTGGGACCGCGAGCACCGCTTCCCGCGGGAGGCTATCGAGCAGATGGCCGAGCTGGGCCTGTTCGGCATGCTGGTGCCGGAGCAGTGGGGCGGCAGCGACACCGGCTATGTCGCCTACGCCATGGCCCTGGAGGAAATCGCCGCCGGCGATGGTGCCTGCTCGACCATCATGAGCGTGCACAACTCGGTGGGCTGCGTGCCGATCCTCAAGTTCGGCAGCGAGCAGCAGAAGCAGCAGTTTCTGACGCCGCTGGCCACGGGCGCGATGCTCGGTGCCTTTGCCCTGACCGAGCCCCAGGCGGGCTCCGATGCCAGCAGCCTGAAAACCCGTGCGCGCCTCGAGGGCGATCACTATGTGCTCAACGGCTGCAAGCAGTTCATCACCTCGGGGCAGAATGCCGGCGTGGTGATCGTGTTCGCGGTGACCGACCCGGCAGCCGGCAAGCGCGGCATCAGTGCCTTTATCGTGCCCACCGACTCGCCTGGCTACCAGGTGGCGCGGGTGGAGGACAAGCTCGGCCAGCATGCCTCCGATACCTGCCAGATCGTCTTCGAGAACGTGCGTGTGCCGCTGGCCAATCGCCTGGGCGAGGAGGGCGAGGGGTACCGGATCGCCCTGGCCAACCTGGAAGGCGGGCGCATCGGTATTGCCGCGCAATCGGTGGGCATGGCGCGGGCCGCGTTCGAGGTGGCACGTGACTATGCGCGCGAACGCGAGAGCTTCGGCAAGCCCCTGATCGAACACCAGGCGGTGGCGTTTCGCCTGGCCGACATGGCCACGCGCATCGCCGTGGCCCGGCAGATGGTGCATCATGCCGCCGCCTTGCGTGATGCCGGGCGCCCGGCGCTGGTGGAGGCCTCGATGGCCAAGCTGTTTGCTTCGGAAATGGCCGAAAAGGTCTGTTCCGATGCCTTGCAGACCCTGGGCGGTTATGGCTATCTGAGCGACTTCCCGCTGGAGCGGATCTACCGTGACGTGCGGGTTTGCCAGATCTACGAAGGCACCAGCGACATTCAGCGCATGGTCATTGCGCGCAATCTTTGAAGGGAGCAGCTTGCATGAGTTTCGAAACCATTCTGTTGGACATCCGTGGCAAGGTCGGCCTGATCACCCTCAACCGGCCCCAGGCGCTCAACGCCCTCAACGCGCAGATCGTGCGCGAGCTGAACCAGGCGCTGGACCAGCTCGAAGCCGACCCGAACATCGGCTGCGTGGTGCTGACCGGTTCGGAGAAAGCCTTCGCCGCCGGTGCCGATATCAAGGAAATGGCCGAGCTGAGCTACCCGCAGATCTACATCGACGACCTGTTCAGCGACAGCGACCGCATCGCCAACCGCCGCAAGCCGATCATCGCCGCGGTGTCCGGCTTCGCCCTGGGCGGTGGCTGCGAGCTGGCACTGATGTGCGACTTCATCCTGGCCGCCGACAATGCCAAGTTCGGTCAGCCTGAAATCAACCTGGGCGTGTTGCCGGGCATGGGCGGCACCCAGCGCCTGACCCGCGCGGTGGGCAAGGCCAAGGCCATGGAGCTGTGCCTGAGCGGGCGCATGATGGGGGCCGAGGAGGCCGAGCGTGCCGGCGTGGTGGCGCGTATCGTGCCCAAGGAGCAGCTGCTCGAGGAGGCCCTCAAGGTGGCGGCACAGATCGCCAGCAAGTCGGTGCCGGTGGCGATGATGGTCAAGGAGAGCATCAACCGTGCTTTCGAGGTGAGCCTGTCCGAAGGTGTGCGCTTCGAGCGCCGGGTGTTCCATGCCGCGTTTGCCACCGAAGACCAGAAGGAAGGCATGGCGGCGTTCATCGCCAAGCGCGAGGCCCAGTTCAAGGACCGCTGAGCAACATCTACCACCTGCCCGACAGGGCGTGACGCTGTACTGCGGCTTCTTTACTCACAAGGAAGTCGCATCATGGATGCAGCAGATACGCTTTTCGGGCAGTTGGCCACACACGCTTCGCTGTGCGGCCCCATCGGCCGCCAGATGGTCACCCGGCCCTCGTTGCACGCCGTGGCTGCGCAGGTGTGCGCGCAGCAATGGCAGGTGCGCGGGATCAAGGGCCCGGCGCCATCGGCCTTGACCCTGGTCAGGGGGCGGCCGGGGCAGGGCGCGCGGCTCGATACGCTGGCCGATGCCCTGATACGGCGCTATTGCGAACGCACCTGCCTCAACCTGGCCAGCGGGCTGGACTACCTCACCCTGCAGCGCGGCGCCGAGTATCCGCAGGCCGCCGATGTCGACCTGCACGCGGTCGAAACCCTGCTCAATGAATGCGGGCCGTTGCTGCTCGATGAATACAAGCGTGTGCTCAGCTGTTACTGGGGCCAGGCCGAGCCGGGCCAGACCGCGCGCTGGGACTGGCTGGCCGATTACCTCAAAAGCCGTTTTTCCAGCGCCTGCGAACTGGCCCGAGGGGCTGGCGTGCTGGACGGGCTGGAGCTGGCCACGGCGACGATGGTCGGCATCTATCCACGGGCGACGCAGCGCGCGCAGTTCGGCAACGGCGCGGATGTACGCGTGTCGCTGCTGTGCCTGGATGCCGAACCCGGTGGCGGGCTGGACCCTGAACTGGCCAGCGCGGTGCTGATCGAGCGCCAGGTGCTCGGCCAGTTGCGCACTGTCGTGGTGCTCTACACCCTGGCGGGTGGGCTGTATCGCTTCGATTCGCGCCAGGCACTGCTGGAGGCATTGGCCAGGGGCTGGGGCGCGCAGGCTTCGGGCACCTTCAAGCTCAACCTGTACCAGACCGAACTGTCGATTTTCCAGGCCCAGGCGCGGTTGTTGTTCGAACAGCAATTGCGCCTGATCGATGCCATCGCCGCAGCACCTCTCGATTCGCAGGTCGACCCGGTGCAGACGCTGGTCGCGCGCCTGGAAGAAGCCACCTCGCTGGTGCAGGTATGCGATGTGAGCGAGCGCCAGACCCTGGCCAGCCTGCGCGGGCTGTTGCCGACGTGGTTGCGCGACGCTGACGAGGCGCCGCGCCTGCAGTACACCGAGATGCTGGTGCGCCTGGCGCGGGTGCAGCAGCGCAGTGGCGGGCAGTCGTTCCTGCATGACCTGCCCGGCATGCCGGAGTATGCCTGGGCCCAGTGGCAGGCGGCGGTGCGTGCCGGGCACCCGGGCTTTACCCGTGCCGAGCTGGAGGATGTCGAGCTGGTCAACCGCCAGGTGATTGCCGGCGCCGGCGGCAGTGGGGGGGATTTTGCCCCGGCGGGCAGCATTCGCGAGGTGACGCTGAACCTGGCCCAACTGGCGGTGGGCAACCTGGGGCTGCTCAGGGCAGGCAGCGTCACCTTGCGCAGCCGCAGCGGCGCAGTGCTGCCGACATGGCTGGATCTTGCATTCATCAAGGCCCAGGTCACCCGCCTGGATGTGGGCCAGACCTACCCGGACCTGTTGCAGCACAGCCTGCTGGATGACCCTGTGCAGTCGGCCAGTCGCCAGCAGCTGTTCGTCGATCAGTTGCGCGAACAGCTACCGATGCTGGTGCTGGAGTACTGCCTGCGTCAACGCGAAGGGGTCAGTGCACTGAGTGCCCGGCGTGTCACGGCACTGTGCCGTGGCGAGGAAACCGACGCGGTGCTGCGTCCGTTGGGCCTGTTGCGCGAGGCGGGTGCACACCCCGATGTCGCGCTCAATGCGTACCTGGTCGAGGGCCGCGACCCGCGCCAGGGGCCGTGCCTGCTGTATCGCCCACTGCACCGCGAGCCGCTGCAGGAGTTCAGCTCGCGCCAGGCCCTGTTCGAGCGGTTGTGCGAGCCCGGCGCGCTGCACGATGATCTGCTGGCGCGGCTGCCTGCCAAGGCACAGCCGGTGTACGCGCGTGGCGGGCTGGAGCAGCCGCATACGGTGCGCTTTCTGCCCGGCTCAGACTTCGCTCCCCTTCAGGTGCCGGCCCCGGCGTCGTTCAGCGACGCGCTGATCGACGGCGACCCGCTGGTGCATCTGTACCGTAGCTGCGCCCAGGAACTGGTGGCCCACGCCCGGGCCGGCTCGCAGTCATCCAGCGAACAGCGCTGGGCGGCCTATGCCGAACTGGGCTGGCTGATGTTCAACACGCTGTTGCCACTGTGCAATGGCCCGGTTGCGGTGGCCGGCTGGCTTGTGCAACTGACGGCAGGCCTGCGCGATACCTTGCAGCAACACCAGAGCGAGGGTGACGGGCAGCTGGCGGGATGGTTGTTCAACCTGGCGCTGACGTTGCTGGCGAGCAGGACCGATACCACCCGGCTCAAGCTCTCAACCCTTGCGCAGAGGGGCGAGTCGCCGCTGGCCCAGGTGCTGGAGCCCGAGTTCGGCCATGCCCTTGCTTCGCCCTCGGGCCAGGCGCTGGACAGCCTGGATTTCAGCTGGGCAGCGGCGGCGGACCGACTGAACGGCGAACAGCGCGCGCGCCTGGTGCCCCTGCAGCGCGTGCAGGGCCGCGAGGGGCTGGGGGCACCGATCAGCCACGGGCCCTGGCAGGGGTTGTACCTGCATGAGGACCGTCTGTGGGTGGGTGTCAGCGGGCAGGTCTACCCCGTGGTGGAGGAGGATGCCGGCCTGCGAATCCGCGACGCGCAACAGCCTCCCGGGCCCTGGCTGCGGCACGCCGCCGATGGCAGCTGGCAGTTCGACCTGGGCTTGCGCTTGCGTGGCGGCATGCCGCTGAATCGGCGCATCCAGCAGTTGCGCCTGGCCAACCAGGCTCGCGTGGAGGTTCTGCAGAAGGAACTGGACGACTACCAGCCGGTGCGCCAGGCCAGCGCCTTGCAGCTCAAGCGCGATCTGGACGAGGTGGTGAAACAGGAGCCGCAGCCCTCGGCCGAGCGATTGCAGCGCTATGTGGATGATCTGCGACGGCACGGGCAGGGGCTGGCCAAGGCGCGGGAAAGCCATGCGCAACTGAACCAGCTTAAAACCCTGGCAAACTTTCGCGCCCAGCAGGGCAACTACCTGTTCGAGGAGTCCAGCATTACCGTGCAGTTGCTGTACGCCTTGCGAAGCCTGTTCATGCATAACAAGGACGGCATAAACAACCTTCGCGGCGGCCAGGGTCAGGACCGTCTGCGCGAACTGGTGCTGGAAGGCACTTCGCCCACCTATCGGCAACTGGTGGTGCTGCTCGAAGGGGCCAAGACCCTGACCGAGCAGATCATCGACTGCTATCAGGCCCTCGATCGCCTGACCGGGCAGCTGCGCCAGATCCTGCCCGGCGGCCCGGCCCAGGCAAGCAGGATCGAGGCGATGCGCGGTGAAGAGCTGGCAGTCCAGGCCTGGCGTTCGTCCCAGATCAACATGCTGGGGGTGTTGGTGCTGCAGGCAGACCGCGGGCACGCCGGAGGCGAGGGTATCTACGAGACGGTATTGTCTGCCCGATTGGGCTTGCAACTGGAGCTCGAGATGGGCGGGGCGTTCACCGATCAGGAACGGGTGCAGATGCTCGACAGCAGTGTGCGCCACTATGCCAGTGCACTGCAGGGCACCCAGCTGTACAAGGCCTCCAGCGCGGTTTTGCAGGGGGCGGCACAGGTGGAGGAGTACCAGCAGGTGCTGCAGGCCCTGCATGATGCTGCCCAGAAGCGACTGGCCGGGCTGATTCGCGACCTGCCACGCCAACCTTCGGCGCCACCGGCCTCAGGCAGCCGCTCGCGCACGTTGATACGCACCCGCAACCGCGGCGTGGTGGTGGGCCAGCAGCGTCGGCTGGCAGGGGCCGACAGCAACGTGGTGGTGGTGATCGACCCGGTGGAACAGCGCGAGCTGGCCCGCTACGAGGAAACCGCCGAGGCCGGTATCTGGCAGCCGGTGGAGCGCCCCCGCCCAGCACCTGCGCGCGCCACCCAGGCGCAGTTGCCGGGCTTGCTGGAGCGCTCCACGCGGTTGCTGAACGACTCGGCGCAGCAGCTCAGGCGCGCCGTCGCCCAGGCCAGGACCGCCATGCTTCCGGTGGAGATGGAAGAAATCCTGACGCACCAGGCGCGCCCGCTTGACGAGCTGGCCCGGCAGATCGAACAAGCATTGACTGCCGGCAACGACACCGACCGGTCTGCTGCCGGCCAGGATGCGGCGCTGCAAGCCAAGGCCCTGCTCGAGCAGGCCAAGCATCTGCGTGATGAAGGGCGCCGTCTGCGTGTGCAGATGACCCTGGCACAGTTGCCGACGGTCAGTCGGGTGGCCTACCTCAAGGCCCAGGGTGAGGTCAGCCTGCACAGGCTTCAGCCGCGCAAGCCCACGCGAAAACGCAAGGGCCATGCCCAGGATTTCCTTCAGGAGTACGAAATCCACGACAAGGCGGGGCAGTTGCTGTGGGTCGCGCACTTTCATTACGCGACCCTGGACGCAGAGCCTGGGCTGTACACCGCGGCGCATCTGAAAACCGCCGCACAGCGGTTCGAGGGGGGGCAGTACCAGTTGCCGGCAGACGCCGACAATGAGCGCGTGATCCAGATCTACCGCAGCCAGATCGACAGCCGCTCGGCCCGGGCGCTGTTCCTGGACCTGTAGCGGCGCCGCGCCTACTACCAAATGACGAGTTGTCCTCTGCCAAAGGGCGATTCGTCAGCCGCCCCGGGCTGCCTAAGATCCGTACACCGCCTGTCGTCATGACAGGCCCGGATCAACAGAGGCCCGAACATGATCTATGCAGCTCCCGGCACCGAAGGCGCCCTTGTCAACTTCAAACCGCGTTACGGCAACTACATCGGCGGCGAGTTCGTTGCCCCGCTGAACGGCCAGTACTTCACCAATAGCTCGCCGGTGAACGCCCAGGTCATCGCCGAATTTCCACGTTCCAGCGCCGAAGACGTCGAGCGCGCCCTGGACGCCGCCCACGCCGCTGCCGATGCCTGGGGCCGTACCAGCGTGCAGGACCGCTCGCGCATCCTGCTCAAGATTGCCGACCGCATCGAGCAGAACCTCGAAGTGCTGGCCATTGCCGAAACCTGGGACAACGGCAAGGCCATTCGCGAAACCCTGAATGCCGATGTGCCGCTGGCCGCCGACCATTTCCGTTACTTCGCCGGTTGCATCCGTGCCCAGGAAGGCAGCGCCGCCGAGATCAACGAAAACACCGCCGCCTACCATTTCCATGAACCGCTGGGTGTGGTCGGGCAGATCATTCCATGGAACTTCCCGCTGCTGATGGCCGCCTGGAAGCTCGCCCCGGCCCTGGCCGCCGGCAACTGCGTGGTGCTCAAGCCGGCTGAACAGACCCCACTGTCGATCACCGTGTTCGCCGAGCTGGTGGGCGACCTGCTGCCACCGGGCGTGCTCAACATCGTGCAGGGCTTCGGGCGCGAGGCCGGTGAAGCGCTGGCCACCAGCAAGCGCATCGCCAAGATCGCCTTCACCGGTTCCACCCCGGTGGGCTCGCACATCATGAAGTGCGCTGCCGAGAACATCATCCCCAGCACCGTGGAACTGGGCGGCAAGTCGCCGAACATCTTCTTCGAAGACATCATGCAGGCCGAGCCGAGTTTCATCGAGAAGGCCGCCGAAGGTCTGGTGCTGGCGTTCTTCAACCAGGGCGAAGTGTGCACCTGCCCATCGCGTGCGGTGATACAGGAATCGATCTACGAGCCGTTCATGGCCGTGGTGATGAAGAAGATCGCCCAGATCAAGCGTGGCAACCCGCTGGACACCGAAACCATGGTTGGTGCCCAGGCGTCCGAGCAGCAGTACGACAAGATCCTCTCGTACCTGGACATCGCCCGCGAAGAGGGCGCGCAGGTACTGACCGGTGGCGCCAGCGAGCGCCTGGCCGGCGACCTGTCGACCGGTTACTACATCCAGCCGACCCTGCTCAAGGGCCACAACAAGATGCGCGTGTTCCAGGAAGAGATCTTCGGCCCGGTGGTGGGCGTGACCACCTTCAAGGACGAGGCCGAGGCCCTGGCAATCGCCAACGACACCGAGTTCGGCCTGGGCGCCGGGCTGTGGACCCGCGACATCAACCGTGCCTACCGCATGGGCCGTGGCATCAAGGCCGGGCGCGTGTGGACCAACTGCTACCACCTGTACCCGGCGCACGCCGCGTTCGGCGGGTACAAGAAGTCCGGCGTGGGTCGTGAAACCCACAAGATGATGCTCGACCACTACCAGCAGACCAAGAACCTGCTGGTGAGCTACGACATCAATCCGCTGGGCTTCTTCTGACGCCCGATGGCTGTGGGAAAATCTGTTCCAAAGTAGCATTCGACCTGCGCCGGCAACGGTGTATTAATAGACGCACCGCAATCCTGTGGTGCCAGAAGAGGATGGACCTATGTGGAAAAAACCCGCGTTCACTGATCTGCGTATCGGCTTTGAAGTGACCATGTACTTCGCCAGCCGTTGATCCCTCTTGCGCCGGTGCCCCAAGGCACCGGCGCTGCCTTGTGCATCCCCCCTATCGTCTGATTGCAAAACCCTCCTGATGCTTTAGGCTGGCGCTACCTTAAAAGAACAAGAAGGCGTCGCATGAGCCCGAACCTGAGCCAGTTGCGTAAATTCGTCTCTCCGGAAATCATCTTCGGTGCCGGCTGTCGGCACCATGTGGCCAATTACGCCAGGACCTTCGGCGCGCGCAAGGTACTGCTGGTCAGTGACCCTGGCGTGATCGCCGCCGGCTGGGTCGGCGACATCGAGGCCAGCCTGCAGGCGCAGGGCATCGATTACTGCCTGTACAGCGACGTGTCGCCCAACCCGCGGGTCGAAGAGGTCATGGCCGGCGCCGAGCGCTATCGCAGCGAACAGTGCGACGTGATCGTGGCCGTTGGCGGCGGCAGCCCGATGGACTGCGCCAAGGGCATCGGCATCGTGGCGGCCCACGGCCGGCACATCCTGGAGTTCGAAGGGGTCGACACCATCCGAGTGCCGAGCCCGCCGCTGATCCTGATCCCGACCACCGCCGGCACCTCGGCCGACGTGTCGCAGTTCGTGATCATCTCCAACCAGCAGGAACGCATGAAGTTCTCCATCGTCAGCAAGGCGGTGGTACCCGATGTGTCGCTGATCGACCCTGAAACCACCCTGAGCATGGACCCGTTCCTGTCGGCCTGTACCGGCATCGACGCGCTGGTGCATGCCATCGAGGCGTTCGTGTCCACCGGCCATGGGCCGCTGACCGATCCCCATGCCCTGGAGGCAATGCGCCTGATCAACGGCAACCTGGTGCAGATGATCGCCAACCCGCAGGACATTGCCCTGCGCGAGAAGATCATGCTCGGCAGCATGCAGGCCGGGCTGGCCTTCTCCAATGCCATCCTCGGGGCGGTGCACGCCATGTCCCACAGCCTGGGCGGGTTTCTCGACCTGCCCCACGGCCTGTGCAATGCGGTGCTGGTCGAGCATGTGGTGGCCTTCAACTACAGCGCCGCCCCCGATCGCTTCAAGTTGATCGCGCAGACCCTGGGTATCGATTGCCGCGGGCTGAACCACAATCAGGTCCGCCAGCGCCTGGTCGAGCACCTGATCGCGCTCAAGCACGCCGTGGGCTTTCACGAAACCCTGGCCTTGCACGGGGTGGGCAGCAGCGACATTCCGTTCCTGTCGCAGCATGCGATGGACGACCCGTGCATCCTCACCAACCCGCGGACCTCGAGCCAGCGTGATGTCGAGGTGGTGTATGGCGAGGCCCTCTGAGCCTGGCGCGAATGCGCTGGCCGGGCTGCTGGGGCTGAGCAACCACACTGTTCGCAAAAGCCACTACCCGGAACTGGCGGCGCGCCTGGACGAGCTGGAAACCGAGCGCAAGCGCTATTCGTGGCTGTTCGAGCATGCGGTGCACGGCATCTTCCAGGCCAGCCTCGACGATGGCCTGCGCGCCGCCAACCCGGCGCTGGCGCGCATGCTGGGGTATGCCGACCCCCAGGCGGTGCTGTTTTCCCGGCGTGACCTGGCCAGCCACCTGTTCGTGGGCGGCCAGGCCGAGTTGCAGGACATTGCCCAGGTGCTGCAGCGCGAGCAGGCCCTGCTGGGTTACGAAACCCAGCTGCGACGCAAGGACGGCAGCAGCATCGATGTGCTGATGAACCTGTTGCTGCGCCCGGACGAGGAGGGCGTGGTCGAGGGGTTCGTCGCCGACATCACCGAGCGCAAGCTGGCGCAGGAGCGTCTGCAGCAACTCAACGACGAGCTGGAGCAGCGCGTGGCCGAGCGTACCCGCCAGCTGATGGAGGCACGCGATGCGGCCCAGGCCGCCAACCGCAGCAAGGACAAGTACCTGGCCGCCGCCAGCCACGACCTGCTGCAACCGCTCAACGCTGCACGCCTGTTGATTTCGACCCTGCGCGAGCGCCAGTTGCCGCAGGCCGAGCAATTGCTGGTGGAGCGCGCGCACCAGGCGCTGGAAGGTGCCGAAGACCTGTTGAGCGATCTGCTGGATATTTCCCGGCTCGACCAGGCGGCAATCAAGCCTGACCTTGACCTGTACCTGCTGGACGATGTGCTGGCGCCGCTGGCCTCGGAGTTCCAGCCGGTGGCGGCTGCCGAGGGCCTGGGCCTGCGTTTGCGCAGCGGGCGCCAGGTGATCCGCACCGATGTGCGGCTGCTGACGCGGATCCTGCGCAACTTCCTCAGCAACGCCTGCCGCTACACCGAACAGGGGCGCATCCTGCTGGGGGCGCGGCGGCGTGGCGACTGCCTGCGCCTGGAGGTCTGGGATACCGGGCGCGGCATTGCTGCGCAGCGCCTGCAATCGATCTTTCTCGAATTCAACCAGCTCGATGTGGGCCGCGCCGCCGATCGCAAGGGGGTGGGCCTGGGCCTGGCGATCGTCGAGCGCATTGCGCGGATCCTCGATTACCCGGTACGGGTGCGCTCCTGGCCGGGGCGCGGTTCGGTGTTCAGCATCGATGTGCCGCTCTCCACCGAACGTCGTTGCCCGCCGGTGCTGGCGCCAGCACCGCTGCCGAGCGTCGGCGACCCGCTGCCGGGGCGCCGCCTGCTGGTGCTGGACAACGAACTGAGCATCTTGCAGAGCATGGCCGCCCTGCTGGCCCAGTGGGGGTGCGAGGTGCTGACCGCGACCGACCGCGAGACGGCATTTCAGGTGTTGCAGGGGCGCGCGCCGGAACTGGTGCTGGCGGACTTTCACCTGGACCACGGGGTGACCGGCTGCGAAGTGGTGCGCGACCTGCGTGAGCATTTCGCGGTGACCATACCCGCCGTGATGATCACCGCCGATCGCAGCGACCAGAGCCGCCGTGCGATGCAGCGCCTGGGCGCGCCATTGCTCAACAAGCCGGTCAAGCCGGGCAAGCTGCGTGCGGTGCTGAGCCAGCTGCTGGGCGAGGCGGGCGTGCGATAAACAGTGAGACTACCCCCGCGGACGAGTTTTTTTGCTATAAAGGCCGCCCTCAGGGGAGCGTTGACGCTCGTTCGAGGGGCATTTCGGACAAAACCACCTTCATTTGTATTGCCCCTTGCGAAACTCGGCCTTAGACTGCCGCCCCCTGTAAATTGAGTGCCGGATGGTGCTTGAAGAATTGCGCCGCCGGCGAGCTGTTCGCCGGTAGCACCCGATCGCCTAAATGCACGTATTTTTTATAGAGAAATCAATGACAAAGGAAAAGTTGCTGGCCATGCCGGCCGATGACTACATGAACGCTGAGCAGCATGCCTTTTTCACCGAGCTGTTGCAGTCGATGAAAGTGGAGATCCATGAGCGCATCGAGAAAAGTCGTGTAGCCATCGAAAGCCTGGACACCCCTGCTGATCCTGCCGACGCCGCCTCGGTCGAAGAAGAGCGTCACTGGCTGGTCAACACCATCGACCGCGACCAGCGCCTGCTGCCCCAGCTGGAAATTGCCCTGGGCCGCATCAAGGACGACAGCTTCGGCTGGTGTGAAGACAGCGGCGAGCCGATCGGCCTCAAGCGCCTGCTGATCAGCCCCACCACCAAGTACTGCATCGAGGCGCAAGAGCGCCACGAGCAGCTCGACAAGCACCAGCGTCAGGCCTGACGCCCGCTGTCGTACCAGCAAGCCCCGGGTTCACAGCCCGGGGCTTTTGCGTTTCTTTGCCTTGCATCAAGCAGGAGGGTCTTACATCCAACGAAGCATGGATAATGGCCTTGTAGTGGCGTTTAATGGGGGCACAATAACGACACTGCGGGAACCATTGTTATGATGCGAGAAGGATCTCTGCCTGGCACGCTGGTGCCGCTGCAAGGTACGTCCACTGGCGCCCGGCGCTGGTCGGGCACGGCGCTGCAAAGCCTGGTGCTGGTGGTGTTGCTCAGTGCCATGGCGTTTGCCGATGTGTCCTTCTACCTGTGTCTGCCACTGGCCTTGCTGGCCCTGTGGCTGCCGTTGATGCGCAAGCGGCCGGCCGAGGTGGTGAGCGAGCAGGACCCGCTGGGCGACCTGACCCGTGACCTGGCCCAGGCCACCAGCCACAACGCGCTGTCTGCCGCTGGCGTTGCCCATGCGGTGCAGCAACTGGCCGACAAGCTGCAATCGCAACTGGTGTCGGCGGCGCAGATCGTCAGCAGTGCCGAAGTCATGATCGGTACCGAGAAAGCCACTTCGCAGCTCAGCCAGCAGGCCCTGGGCGCGGCCCGCGAGGCCCACCACAGCAGTGCTGCCGGCAGAACGGTGCTGGCCGAGTCGATCCAGCGCATGCACCAGCTCAGCGCCCGTGCCAACGACAGCCGCGAACTGATCGAGGCGCTGCACCAGCGCAGCGAAGACATCGCCCGGGTTACCCTGGTGATCCAGACCATCGCCAGCCAGACCAACCTGCTTGCATTGAACGCGGCCATCGAGGCCGCGCGCGCCGGCGAACATGGTCGTGGCTTTGCCGTGGTGGCCGATGAGGTGCGTGGCCTGGCCGGACGTACCGCCAGTGCCACCGAGGAGGTCGGCCTGATGGTGGCCGATATCCAGCAGCGTACCGCCCAGGTGGTGGAACAGATCCGTGAGTTGTCCGATGACCTGCACCAGGGGGTGGACCAGGTCGAGCACACCGGCGAGCAACTGGACGCCATCGCCGGGCTCGCCGCTGGCGTCGAGCAGCAGATCGATGCGATCGCTGCCGGTACCGAGAACAACCGTACTCAGCTCGACAGCCTGTTCCAGGCCGTGGCGCAGATGCGCAGCGACCTGGTGGTGAGCGACCAGCAGACCCAGCGCCTGGCCCAGGCAGCCGTGCAGATGGAAGGTCAGGCCGAGCGTATCAGCGAGCGTCTGGCCGAGGTGGGGCTGGATGACTACCACCAGCGCGTATACGACCTTGCCCGCCAGGGGGCCCAGAAAATTGCCGAACGCTTCGAGGCCGACATCGCCCAGGGGCGCATCAGCGTCGATGCTCTGTTCGATCGCCAGTATCAGCTGCTGCCCGGTACCCGCCCGGCCCGTTACCGCACGCGTTTCGACGACTACACCGACCAGGTACTGCCCGCGATCCAGGAGCCGCTGCTGGCCCAGCATGAAGGCCTGGTGTTCGCCATTGCCTGTACCCAGCAGGGCTATGTGCCGACCCACAACAACGCCTTCAGCCAGCCACTGACCGGTGACGAGGCGACCGATACCGCGCACAACCGCAGCAAGCGCAAGTTCGACGACCGTACCGGTATCCGTTGCGGCAGCCATCAGCAACCGGTGCTGCTGCAGACCTATACCCGTGACACGGGCGAGCTGATGCATGACCTGTCGGTGCCGATCCAGGTACAGGGGCGCCACTGGGGCGGCTTGCGCCTGGGCTATCGACCCCAGCACAGCGTGATTTCCTGAGCCGGATTTGTTGCGCTTGATGCAAAACAGCTATGCCGGGGATAGCTTTTTCCCGCAAGGGGCAGGGGTTTATCATCGCCTCATCGTTAGGCTGCTAATTAAATTCCGGAGGGAATCATGCAGTGCAAGGTCGATGTGGCGGTGATGATCGGCAGTGGCGTTCCCATTTCGCTGCGTTCGGTGGGCATGCGCGTGTGCTGGGTGGTGCTGGTCAACGGTGAGCGCAGAGGCACCGCGTTCGCCAGCCGTGACGAGGCACACGCCTGTCGCGCCGCCTGGCTGGCAGAGTTCGATGGGCAGGGGCTGGACGCCTGTCAGGCCGGGTAGGCGCGGGGCCTGGCCTCGAGGGTCCTTGCCAGGTCGCAGGCCTCCCCGTGATGTCGGCGAAAGCCTTTCACCCGGCCCGTGGCAGACTCCGTGATATGGAAAAAACCTACGCCAGCCGGCACTACAATGTAGCGCGGCCGGGTTTTGCCGGATGCGCTCCCGATATTTTTTGATACTTCTAGTGTATTGCCCACTCGACGTGTTTCGGTGTTTTCGTGCATATTCGCTTCCCTGTGCAGTGAACATGTTCGTCCAGAGGTCCTTCGTTCTGGGATCTTTCTTTCAGCTATCGCATTTTTTCAGCGAGCACGCTGTCAGAGAAATCGGTTGCACTTTGGGAAATGGCTGTTTGTAGCCGCCGGTTATCAACTGGCAGGGCACGACGTGTTTTCCTTCGCAGCCTGGTGTCTGTGCGTACGAACAACCCTGGCACTGATCCACTAGTCTTTCAGACTTCAAATTGAAAACCGGGACCTTTGCGGCGCAGTGCCGCCTGCGAGGTGGCGGGGTGATGCTGGTTTTGAGGAATTAATCATTGGCAGTCAGTAATCTGGATATGCACGCCCTCTTCGTGTTGGGCGACCTGCGGGCCAAGTTGGTCAAACAGTTTCAATCGCGCTTCGTCTACGTGACCGAACAAAGTGCCGAAGGTATCTACCTTGCCGAGATCGATACCGAAGAGGCCCTGGTGGTCGATGACAAACAGCGGCTTGAACTGAAAGTGGGCGATCACTTTCGGGCGGCGGTATTGCCCAGCCGCGAAGGTGGCAAGTTGGAGATCCGCTTTCGCGACATCAAGCTGACCGTCTACGAACTGGGCGATTATGCGTTCGTGACCGTGCCCGAAGGGCATGGCATCGTGTTCCGCGAGGGGCAGACCGTGGTGATGGTGTTTGCTGCCCACGAGCAGATCAAGGAAGGCCTGACCAAGACCCTGAAGGCTGCCACGGCCAAGGCCGCCAAATGGCGCAAGGGCGAACTGACCTTCAAGGCCAGCGAGTGAGCAGTACCGCTGCGGCGTCGGGGCGTGCGCGCTTCCACGCCGAGCATCAGGCCCGCGCCCAGGCCCAGGCCCTGGAGTGGCTGGCACAACGCGCGGTGCTGCAGGGCGCCTGGTTGAACTGGGTGGCAGGGCAGCTGTATCAGCTGAGCCCGCCGGAATATGCGGCAATGGTGCGCCGCGAGCTGCAGGTGTTGGCAGCTCGATAGGGCCAGGTGTCAGTGCCCGGTATCGCGCCCGCGGCCACTGCTGACCTCTTCGGGTACGTCATCCCCGGCCATGCGCTTGCGAAACAACCCGGCCCGCGCCAGCAGCAGGGTGGTCACCGGCACGGTGATCGACAGCAGGATCGGGATCAGCCAGGCGTGCAGTACGGGCGAGTGCTTGAGGCCCGAAAAGTACAGGATCGAAGCCATGGCCACGCACCAGGTGCCGAAGGTCGACGCCAGGGCGGGCGGGTGCATGCGCTGGAAGAAGGTCTTCAGGCGCAGCAGGCCTACCGCGCCGCTCAGGGCGAACAGGCTGCTGACGACCAGCAGCACAGCCGTGACCACTTCAAGCCAGAACGGCAATTCGACGGTCGAGTTCATTCGATCACCTCGCCACGCAGCAGGAATTTGGCCAGGGCAAACGAGCCGACAAAGCCGAACAGGGCTATCAGCAGCGCACCTTCGAAGTAGGTGTCGCTGGCGTAGCGGATACCCAGCACCAGCATCATCAGCATGGCCAGAATGTACAGGTAGTCCAGCGCCAGTACCCGGTCCTGCGCCGAAGGGCCCTTGAACAGGCGCACCAGGGTCAGGGCCATGGCCAGGGCAAAGATGAACAGGCTGGCGAGAATGGCGTTGGCGAGCAGGCCAGTCATTCGAAAATCTCCATCAGCGGACGTTCGTAGGTGTGCTTGAAGTGGTCGATGAACTGCGTTTCATCGTCCAGATCGAAGACATGCAGCAGCAGGATGCTGCGGTCCAGCGCCAGCTCCGACCAGATGGTGCCGGGAATGACCGTGGTGATCATCGACAGCGCCGCCAGGCCATGGGCATCGCGCAGGTCCAGCGGAATACGGATGAAGCGCGAGCGTGGCGGCCGGCCACCGGCCTGCCATACGCTACGGGCAACCTGCAGGTTGGACATCACCACATCGCCCCCCACTCGCAGAATCAGCCGCACGATGGTGCCCGGCTTGCGTATGCGCACCGGTAGCGGACGCAGCGGCGCCATCAGGATGGGTGCCAGGATTGCCAGCAGTGCGCCAAGCAGCAGGTTGCCGGCACTCAGCGAGAGGTTGAGCAGCAACCACAACCCCCAGAGCGAAAGCGACAGCAGTGGCGCGGGAAACAGGCGCTTCATGGCTGCACCTGCCCGGCAATCGCCTCGCTGGTGGGGCCGGGCACCGGTCGCGTGCCGAGTACCGCATTGACGTAGCTGGCAGGGTCCTTGAGCCCGGCCGCCGTGTCCTGGGTGTAGCGCAGCAGTGGTTCGGCGCGCACGCTCAGCAGCACGCACAGCCCCAGCAGCAGCACGATGGGAATGCACTCATTGCGCCGTAGCAATGGCGAGGGGCGCTCCTGCGGGGTCCAGAAGCGCTGGATGCCGACACGGGTCAAGGCGATCAGCGATGCCAGGCCCGAGAGCACCAGCAAGGCCACCAGGCCCCAGCCGGCTGCGGACAGCGGCTGGTCGACCGGCACGCCCAGGCCGTTGGGGTTGAACAGGGCACTGATCAGGCTCAGCTTGCCGATGAAGCCGGACAGCGGCGGCATGCCGATGATCAGCAGCGCGCAGGCGATGAAGCTCAGGCCCAGGAATGCCATGGTCCAGGGAATCACCTGGCCGATCACCGCCTTCTGTTCATCGTCCAGGTTGATGCCCTTGGGCGGCTGCAGCGATTCCAGGGGCGAGGGCAGCGCATCGGTGTCGTCTTCCAGCGGGATCTCGTTGGCCGAGCGCGAGCGCTCGATCAGCTCGGCCAGCAGGAACAGCGCGCACAAGGCCAGGGTGGAGCTCACCAGGTAGAACAGGGCGGCGGCGGTCAGCGCCGCCTGGCCGAAGCCGATGGCGGCCAGCAAGGTGCCGGCCGAGACCAGGATGCTCAGGCTGGCCATGCGCTCCAGGCGTTGCGCCGCCAGGATCGACAGCGCCGCGCAGCCCAGGGTGGCCAGGCCACCGATGACCAGCCACTCGCCGCCGAAGAACGCCGAAGCGCCGGCCTGACCGGAGAACAGCAAGGTCCACAGGCGCAGCACGGTATAGGTGCCCACCTTGGTCATGATCGCGAACAGTGCGGCAACCGGGGCGCTGGCCGACGAGTAGGCCGGGACCAGCCAGAAGTTGAGCGGCCAGATACCCGCCTTGGCCAGAAAGGCCGTGGCCAGAATCGCCGCGCCGGCATGCAGCAGGCCGCGGTCGGCCTCGGGCACCAGCGGAATCTTCAGGGCCAGGTCAGCCATGTTCAGGGTACCGGTGACCCCGTAGAGCATCGCAGCCCCCACCAGGAACAGCGAGGAAGCGAGCAGGTTGATGGCAATGTAGTGCAGGCCGGCCTTGACCCGCGCACGACCCGAGCCATGCAGGATCAGGCCGTAGGAGGCGGCCAGCAGCACTTCGAAGAACACGAACAGGTTGAACAGGTCGGCCGTCAGGAAGGCGCCGTACAGGCCCATCAGCTGGATCTGGAACAGGGCGTGGAAGCTGGCGCCTGCGCGGTCCCAGCGCGCGGTGGCGAACACCAGCGCGCTGACCCCGACGATGCCGGTGAGTACCAGCATCAGTGCCGAAAGGCGGTCGAGTACCAGCACGATGCCGAAAGGTGCCTGCCAGTTGCCCGGCAGGTACACGCCAATCGAGCTGGCCTGGCCCTGCTCCTGCACCCACAGCAGCAGGCAGATCGAAATACCCAGCCCGGCCAGGCTGGAGATCAGGTTGATGCGGGCCTTGAGCGGCCGGCGCTTTTCGCCCAGCAGCAGCATCAGTGCGGCGGTCAGCAGCGGCAGCAGAATGGGCGCGACGATCAGTTGGTTCATCACACTCATTCTTTAGGCTCCCGGCCATCCACGTGGTCGGTGCCGGTCAGCCCGCGCGAAGCCAGCAGCACCACCAGGAACAAGGCGGTCATGGCGAAGCTGATGACGATGGCCGTCAGTACCAGTGCCTGGGGCAACGGGTCGGTGTAATGGAGCAGGTCCTGGGGTACGCCGTCCTTGATGATCGGCTCCTTGCCGATGAACAGGCTGCCCATGCTGAAGATGAACAGGTTGACGCCGTACGACAGCAGACACAGGCCCATCACCACCTGGAAGGTCCGTGGGCGCAGGATCAGCCACACGCCTGACGCGGCGAGCACACCGATGGCAATTGCAATCACTTCTTCCATCAGGCGGCTCCCGGGTTGACGGTGGGTTTGGGCTGGCTGCTCGGCCGGTGGCTGCGCACCGACTGGTGGGCCAGTGCGGTGAGGATCAGCAGCGTGGACCCGACCACCACGGTAAAGATGCCCGTGTCGAAGAACAGGGCGCTGGCGACATGGATGTCGCCCAGTATCGGCAGGTCAAGGTGCGCGGTATGCGTGGTCAGGAACGGGTAGCCGAGCAGCATCGCCCCGGCCCCGGTGAGGGTTGCCAGCAGCAGGCCGGTGCCCATCCAGCGCAGCGGACGCAGGCTCATCTGGGCTTCCACCCACTGGGTGCCGGCCACCATGTACTGCAGGATGAAAGCCACCGACATCACCAGGCCGGCGACGAAGCCGCCACCGGGCT
Organism: Pseudomonas palmensis; assembly: GCF_049942755.1. Lineage (NCBI taxonomy): Bacteria > Pseudomonadati > Pseudomonadota > Gammaproteobacteria > Pseudomonadales > Pseudomonadaceae > Pseudomonas > Pseudomonas palmensis. Next base: position 68,538 of record NZ_CP187958.1, on the reverse strand, counting down.
GGTTGTGGCCGCGCATGAACAGGTACATCGAGATCACCAGCGCGATCGGCAGCAGCAATCGCACCAGGGCGGCGGGCACCATCATGAAGCCCAGCGCGGTATCGGCGGCCTGACGCGGGTTGACCAGGTCGGTGACCACGTCCGGCGCCAGCAGGCGCTGCTGGGCAGGCAGCTGGATGCTCTCCTTGGGCGGGCGGAAGCGGCGCAGCAGGGCAAACACGCTCAGTGCCACAGCCACCAGTACGGTGATTTCACCCAGGGTATCGAAGCCGCGGAAGTCAACCAGCATCACGTTGACCACGTTGGTGCCGCCACCCTCGGGCAGCGCCCGGCTCAGGTAGAAGGAAGAAATCACGTTGGGTGTCGGGCGGGTCAGCATTGCGTACGACAGCAAGGCCATGCCACCGCCGACCAGCACCGCCAGCAGCAGGTCGCGCAGGCGGCGTGCCACAGCGCGCTCCTTGCTGCCGGGCAGGGGCGAGATGTCTTCGATACGCCGTGGCAGCCAGCGCAGGCCCAGCAGGATCAGCACCGTGGTGACCACTTCTACCACCAGTTGGGTGAGCGCCAGGTCCGGCGCCGAGAACCAGACAAAGGTGATGCAGGTCATCAGGCCGCAGACGCTGACCATGGTCAGGGCCGCCAGCCGGTGGTATTTGGCCTGCCACGCAGCGCCGATGGCACAGATGATCGCGATCAGCCAGAGCATCACGAATACACCTGAGCCCGGGATTTTTGGCCGGTCGCCCCAGCTCAACCCGGTTTGCAGCATGGGCAGCACGCCGGCGAGCAGGGCGATGAGCACCAGCATGAACAGCTGCTTCTGCAGGCGGCGGGTGGTGAACAGGCGCTCGAAGCGGCGCGCCACCCGCATCAGCAGTACCTGGCCGTGTTCGAAGAGGCGCTTGCCATTGAACAGCTCGATCAGCGGCGGGTAGAGGAAGCGCCCGCGCTTGAGCTGATTGCGCAGCACCAGGTAGAGCACCACGCCGCCGCACATGGCGATCAGGCTCATGATCAGTGGTGCATTCCAGCCGTGCCAGATGGCCAGGCTGTACTCGGGCAGCGTGCCACCCACCACCGGCAGTGCGGCAGCGGCCAGCAGCGGGCCCACCGACTGCGCAGGGAAGATACCCACCACCAGGCAGGTCAGCACCAGCAGCTCGACCGGCGCGCGCATCCAGCGGGGCGGCTCGTGGGGGGTATGGGGCAGGTCGGTGGCCGGCGGGCCGAAAAACACGTCGACGGTGAAGCGCAGCGCATAGGCGACGCTGAAGGTGCCCGCCAGGGTCGCGATGATCGGCAAGGTGGTTTCGACCCAGGCCGTGGAACTGATGAACACGGTTTCGGCGAAGAACATTTCCTTGGACAGAAAGCCGTTCATCAAGGGTACGCCGGCCATCGAGGCACTGGCGACCATGGCCAGGGTGGCGGTGAACGGGATCAGCCGGAACAGCCCGCTGAGCTTGCGGATATCGCGGGTGCCGCTTTCATGGTCGATGATGCCGGCGGCCATGAACAGCGAGGCCTTGAAGGTGGCATGGTTGAGAATGTGGAACACCGCCGCTACCGCTGCCAGCGGGCTGTTCAGGCCCAGCAGCAGGGTGATCAGGCCCAGGTGGCTGATGGTCGAGTAGGCCAGCAGGCCCTTGAGGTCGTTCTGGAACATGGCCGCATAGGCGCCCAGCAGCAGGGTGCAGGCCCCTGCGCCGCTGACGATCCAGAACCATTCTTCGCTGCCGGCCAGCGACGGCCATAGCCGGGCCAGCAGGAACACCCCGGCCTTGACCATGGTGGCCGAGTGCAGATAGGCCGAGACCGGCGTGGGCGCGGCCATGGCGTGGGGAAGCCAGAAGTGGAAGGGGAATTGAGCGCTCTTGGTCAGGGCGCCGAGCAGGATAAGGGGAAGCAGAATGGGGTAGAGGGCATGACTGCGAATCAGGTCACCGGCGGCCAGGACCTTGTCCAGGTCATAGCTGCCCACCACATGGCCGAGCAGCAGTACCCCCGCCAGCAGGCACAAGCCACCGGCCCCGGTGACCATCAGCGCCATATAGGCGCCGCGCCGTGCATCGGCACGGTGGTGCCAGTAACCGATCAGCAGGAACGAGAACAGGCTGGTCAGTTCCCAGAAGAACACCATCTGGATCAGGTTGCCAGAGATCACCAGGCCCAGCATGGCACCCATGAACGCCAGGAAAAACGCGAAGAAACGCGGAACCGGGTCCTGGGGGGACATGTAGTAGCGCGCATACAGCGACACCAGGGTGCCGATGCCCAGCACCAGCAGCGAGAACAGCCAGGCGAACCCGTCCATGCGCAGCACGAGATTGAAGCCCAGGCTCGGCAGCCACAGAAATTCTTCACGGATGACGCCGCCATCGGCAATTTGCGGGTACAGGAGTGCGACCTGCACGGTACCGACCAGCGCGACAAGGCCGGCCAGAAGTGATTCGCTGTTACGCGCGTTGTGCGGCAGTACAGCCGCCAGACAGCTGCCAACAAACGGCAGAAGCAGTAGAACTATCAAGGACATAGATTTCTAATCTGCAGAGGTTTGTAAGGGATCATACGTGGCGTCCCGTCGATCACCAACACGCAAGCTGTCGCAGAATCCTACTTTTGCGCCTCATCAACGCGTTTTTTTATAACAGTTTTTTACAAGAATTGTGCCGCTATTGCAGATTACCGGTCCGTTTGTTGCACCTGTTGATCGTCATCACTGGCGCCGAGGGGCTCGCCACGGCGTTTGATCTTCAGTTCGCTGACCACCACCGCGATCACGATCAGTAGCCCGCCGAGCAGTGCGATGCCCGGCAGACGCTCGCCCGCCAGGCGGCCGACGATACCGGCCCATACCGGCTCTGCAGCGTAGATCAGCGTAGCCCGGGTGGGCGAGACTGATTGCTGGGCCCAGTTCATTGCCACCTGGATCACCGCACTCATGGCGCCCAGGCCGACGGCACTGCCCAGCAGCAGCCAGGAAAAGTCCGGCAGGGCTTCCCGGGTGGGCACCACCATCATGAACGACAGCGCCGACGCGGTAGCCAGTTGCACCACGGTCACGCGGCGCACGTCGACCTTGCCGGCATAGTTGCTGATCAGAATGATCTCGGCTGCGATCGCCACGGCGCCGATCAGCGTGGCGATTTCGCCGGGGCTGAACTGCAGCGAGCTGCCACTGGGGCCGGCCACCAGCATCAGTCCGGCGAACGCCAGGCCAATGCCCAGGCTCGGCATCAGCCCCGGGCGCCGGCCCAGCACCAGCCACTGCAGCAGCGGTACAAAAGGTACGTACAAGGCGGTGATGAATGCCGACTGGCTACTGGTGATGGTTTGCAGGCCCACGGTCTGCAGGCCGTAGCCCAGCATGATCGAGGCGCCGATCAGCACGCCGGCCTTGACTTCGAACCAGGTCAGGCCGGACAGCGCACGCGCACTGAACGCTCCGACAAACAGCGCCGCCGCTGCAAAGCGCAGGCCGACGAAGAACATCGGGCCGCTGACGGTCATCACGTTATGCACCAGCAGAAAAGTGGCGCCCCAGAGCATGGTGATGAACACCAGCACCAGTTCGGCCTTGCTCAGGCGCAATGAAAGGAAGAGGGATCGGGCAGTGGTCGGCGAGGTCATGGGCTTGCACACGTGGGGCGAGCGACGCACAATGCGTCGGAAGGTGGGCAGTATACTGCGCAAGCCATGTGAGTGAGCAATATAGTGCACAAAGATTCCAGTCAGCGGGCCTCCGTGCTTCAGCACGTGAGCCAGAATATCCGGCGCCTGCGCCATGCGGCAGAGCTGAGCCAGAGCGCCCTTGCAGAAAAATCCGGTGTCAGCCGACGCATGCTGGTGGCAATAGAAGCGGGTGAAAAGAATGTCAGCCTGACCACCCTCGACCTGATCGCCGAGGCCTTGTCGGTGGCGTTCAGCGACCTGATCCAGGCACCTGACAGCCGTGACCCTGATCGCATCAACGAACTGGCCTGGGCCGGTGTGCACCCCGGCAGCAAGGCCGTGTTGCTGGCCAGTTCCAGGGCCAGCCGCGAGGTGGAGTTGTGGGAGTGGCGCCTGGAGCCGGGCGAGGTGTACCCGGCCGAGGCCGATTTCGACGGCTGGAGCGAACAGATCTACGTGTTCGAGGGGCGCCTTACCCTGGTGATAGAAACGCAGGAATATGTGCTGGCGGCTGGCGATTTCTACAGCTTCGCCAGCAACCGCATGCATGCCTACCGCAACGATGGCGACGTGGCGACGCGCTTCGTGCGCAACGTGGTGATCTGAAGGCCTGTCAGCGCCGATTGGCGTCAAGCCACTCCTGGGTGGAGACCACCTGCGCGTAGGCGAAGGCCAGCGACGCCATGTACGCCGCGTGGGCCTGGGCCGCCGGTACGACCACGCCGTTGAATTCCAGGTCGCGGGTGGCGCAGGCATCGTGCACCACCGTGGTGCCATAGCCCATGTCCGAGGCGGCCCGGGCGGCGGCATCGATGCACATGTGGCTCATGCTGCCGACCAGGGTCAGGCCGGTAATCTTGTGCTGGTCGAGCAGGGCCTTGAGGTCGGTGCCCAGAAAGCTGTTGACGTTGTGCTTGAGCACCACCGGCTCGCCCTCGCGAGCGGCTGCTTTCGGATGAATCTGCGCGCCTTCGGAGCCCGGAGTGAAGAAAGGTGCATCGGCGGACTCGAACTCATGACGTACATGGACCACCAGGTCGCCGTTTTCGCGGGCGGCCTGGATGATCCGTGCGGCGTTGTCGGCGGCCGCATCGGCGCCGTGCAGCGTCCATTTGCCGCCGGGGAAGTAGTCGTTCTGGATGTCGACGATGATCAGTGCCTGTTTGCTCATGGTGCAGTCCTTCAGGAGAATGGTTGTGACGTGCTGATAGTTATAGGCTTGTGCGACAGGCTTGCGCATTGGCGCGACCGACAAATTGGCGGGAAAAACTGACAATGGATGCAATCGGCGATCAGGTCGAGATCGGTATTCTGGTTTACCCAGGTGCCCAGATGGCGGCAGTGCACGGCCTGACCGACCTGTTCGCGGTAGCCAACCGCATGGCCGCCGACCTCGGGGCGCGACGCAGCCCGCTGCTGCGGGTGTGCCACTGGGCCGAGGTGCCGGGACAGCCGCTGGCGGTGAGCTTCGACAGTCACCCGCAGGCGCATCACCGCCCACGAGTGATGATCATCCCGCCCAGCCTGACCGAGGAGCCGGGCCCCGAACTGATCGAACGTTTCTGCAACGACCTGCGCCAGTGGCACCGCGAAGGCGCGCTGCTGGTGTCGGTGTGTGTCGGGGTGTTCTTCATTGCCGCCAGCGGCCTGCTCGACGGTCGCTCCGCCACTACTCACTGGAATTTTGCCCAATCGCTGGCCGAGCGCTTTCCCCTGGTCAAGGTCGAGGCCAACCTGCCGTTGCTGGAAGATGGCGACATCATTACCTCGGCCGGATTGATGGCCTGGACCGAGTTGGGGCTCAAGCTGGTCGAGCGCTTCCAGGGGCAGACCCTGGCGGCTGAGACGGCGCGATTTCTCGCGGTGGCGCCAGTGCATGCCATGCCTGGGCCGGGCAGCGTGTTCAGCCCGCGCCTGGACCATGGCGACGAAGCGGTGCTCAAGGTGCAGCACTGGCTGCAGAGCACGGGGGCGCGGGAGGTCAACCTGGCCTTGATGGCCGACTGCGCAGGGCTCGAGCAGCGCACCTTCCTGCGGCGTTTTCGCAGCGCCACCGGCCTCAAACCCACCGAGTACTGTCAGCAGGTGAGGGTAGGGCGCGCTTGCCGGATGCTCGAGTTCACCAACCGCAGCATCGACCAGATCGCCTGGGGTGTTGGCTACCAGGACCCTGGTGCGTTTCGCAAGGTCTTCCACAAGGTCACAGGGCTTGCGCCAGGCGAGTACCGCAAGCACGTGGTCGGGCCTGCGGGCTGATCCTCCTTTGGTACCGCACTGCTGCCCTTGCGGTGGATTGCTGCTTATTATCCGGTCTCCCGGGAAAGGAGATACCGATGCACGAACAACAACCGGCACCTGCCTGCGACGACATGGCGGATGTACTGATCATCGGGGGTGGCCTGAGCGGCGCCTTGTTGGCGGCGCAATTGCTGCGTCGCCCCGGACGCTGGCGCCTGCTGGTGGTCGAGCCGCGTGGGGAGCTGGGGCGTGGCGAAGCCTACAGCGCTACCGAAAACGGTCATACCCTCAATGGCAATGCGGCGCGCATGAGCGTCGATCCGGACAATCCCGATGACCTGACCCACTGGCTGCAACAGCAGATCGATGCCGGGCAGTGGCCCGAATCCGCCGAGCAGGGCGTGCCGGTGGCCGAATTGTTCCCGCCGCGAGGTCTGTTCGGTCGCTATGCCCGCCAGCGTCTGGCAGAGGCCGAGCGTGTCGGCGCCAAGGCCGGCTCCACGCTGGAGCATGTGTGTACCGAGGTGGTTGACCTGCAGGTGCACGATGACAGGGTTCAGGCGCAATTGCAGGATGGGCGCCGGGTGCAGGCGCGCCAGGCGGTGCTGGCTACCGGCATGTTTGCCGCGGCGCGCACGGCGCAGGTGGGTGAGAACAGCCTCAACGCCGCAGCCATCGACCCCTGGGACGTGGCCGCCATGCGCACGATCGACCCGCAAGGCACAGTGTTGATCATCGGTTCCGGGCTGACCATGGTCGACACCCTGGTGTCGTTGCAACTGGCCGGGCATCGTGGGCCTGTCGAGGTATTTTCGCGCCACGGGTTGTGGCCCCACGAGCGCCGTCAGCCACCGCCCTGGGAGGATTTTCTCGAGGCGGACCCTTCGCTGCGCAGCCCGCGCCAGTTGCTGCGTGCGCTGCGCCGGCAATGCAGGCTGGCGTTGGCCCAGGGCATCGACTGGCAGGCCCCGCTGGACACTGTGCGGGTGCATATCCCCAGGCTGTGGAGCCAGGCCAGTGACCGCGAACGCCGCCAGTTCGTGCGCCATGTGCGGCCCTGGTGGGAAAGCCATCATCACCGTTCGCCGCCCCAGGGTGCAGCGCTGCTGGAGCGGTTGCGCCAGGAGGGGCGCCTGCATATTTATGCGGCCTCCCTGCAGAGGGTCGAACCGGCTACCGGAGCCGGGGTGGGGGTGCGCCTGCGGTTTCGCGGCGAGGCCCAGGCGACGCGGGTCGAGGGTGCCGCGCTGGTCAACTCCACCGGTATCGAGTATGACTGGCGGCGCGTGGCACGCCCGCTGCCGCAAGCATTGCTGCAGCGCAGGCTGATCCGGCCAGGGCCGCTGGCCCTTGGAATTGATGCCGACCCGCAGGGCGCAGTGATCGATGCCGATGGCGCGGTCAGTACGCGCCTGTTTGCGATGGGCCCGCCGCTGCGTGGCCTGTGGTGGGAAAGTACTGCCGTCACCGACGTGGCGTTGCAGGCCAAGGGATTGGCTGCTCGTCTGACGCGGGAGCCTGAGTCATCACCGTAATTATATTTTTGTTATATAAATATGAAAATTGATAATTAATGGTTCTATGCGTGTTCGTGCACTATAGATGCACGACTACTCCACGCATTCAGGAAGCGCCTGGCCATGACCACACTCCCGCTGTATTTCGACTACGCCGCCACGACACCCGTCGACGAGCGAGTCATTCAGGTAATGGTGGAGTGTCTGGGGGTATCCGGGCGTTTTGGCAATCCGGCTTCCAGCTCCCATCGGTATGGTCAGCAGGCACGCCTGGCGGTCGAGCAGGCACGGGCCCAGGTCGCCGGCCTGGTAGGGGCGCGGGCCGACGAGATCATCTGGACGTCGGGTGCCACCGAATCCAACAACCTGGCCCTAAAAGGGCTGGCTCAGGGCCGCACAGGTGGGCATGTCATCACCAGCCGCATCGAGCACAAGGCCGTGCTCGATACTGCCCGACAGCTCGAGCTGGCAGGCATCGAGGTGACGTGGCTGAGCCCCGATGCCCAGGGGTTGATCACTGAACAGGCGGTATCGGCGGCGCTGCGTGACGACACCTTTCTGGTATCGCTGATGCTGGTCAACAATGAACTGGGCACCCTGAACGATGTGCAGGCCATCGGCGAGCGGGTGCGCCGCCACGGCGCATTGCTGCATGTGGATGCCGCCCAGGGGGCAGGCAAGGTGCCTATCGACCTGTCACGCTGGCCGGTGGACCTGATGTCGTTTTCGGCGCACAAGGTGTATGGGCCCAAAGGGATCGGTGCGCTCTACGTCGGCAAGCGCGCCGCGCCGCTGCTGCAGGCACAGATTCACGGTGGCGGGCACGAGAACGGATTGCGCTCGGGCACCCTGGCCACTCACCAGATTGCCGCCATGGGCGCTGCCTTCGCACTGGCCGGGCAGGTGCAGCAGCAGGAAGTTGCACGTATGCACCGGTTGCGTGAGCGGCTGCTGGAGCAGCTGGCCGATATTCCCGGCCTGGGGCTCAACGGCAGCCCTGTCCAGCGCATCCCTCATACGTTGAGCCTGACCTTTGGCGGTGACGGTATCGATCTGCAGGCGCTGGCCCGTACGCTGGCGTTTTCCTCGACGTCGGCCTGCAATTCGGCCAGCAGTGCGCCTTCGCATGTGCTGCTGGCGCTTGGGCATGACGAGCGTGCGGCACGGCAGACGTTGCGTCTGAGCCTGGGGCGCTATACCCGCGAAGAGGATATCGACGCCGCTGCCGGTGCCATCCACGCAGCGTTACACAATGTGCCTTTCTGGGCGGTTGCCCACGGTTGAGTGCTGCTTCATTATCGTCCACCAGAACATTGGTCGCGGTGGTGGCACAACATAATGAACAGTCAGCCTGGAATGCAGGAAGCAGTAACCGCGCGCCTGGCGCGCATGCGTGCAGTGATGAACCGCGAAGGGGTCGATGCACTGCTGGTGCCCTCGGCAGACCCGCACCTGTCCGAATACCTTCCAGGCTACTGGCAGGGGCGCCAATGGCTGTCCGGGTTTCATGGCTCGGTGGGTACGCTGGTGCTGACGGCCGATTTTGCCGGGCTGTGGGCCGACAGTCGTTACTGGGAGCAGGCCGAAAAGGAGCTGGCGGGTAGCGGCATCGCGTTGATGAAGCTGATGCCGGGTCAGCCGGGGGCCCTTGACTGGCTGGCAGAGCAGGCGCCCGCAGGCGGCACGGTGGCAGTAGACGGTGCGGTGATGCAACTGGCGTCGGCGCGGCAGCTGCAGGATCGCCTCAGGGTGCGCAATGTGCGCCTGCTCAGTGACAGGGACCTGCTGGCACAGGTGTGGCTGGAGCGGCCTGCGTTGCCAGGCAGCCCGGTTTACCAGCACCTGCCGCCGCACGCGAGCGTCAGCCGTGCCGACAAGCTGGCGCAACTGCGCACAACGCTCAAGGAGCGCGGCGCAGATTGGCATTTCATTGCGACGCTGGATGACATCGCTTGGCTGTTCAACCTGCGTGGCAGCGACGTTTCATACAACCCGGTATTCGTTTCCTTCGCATTGATCGGTCAGCATCAGGCCATTCTGTTCGTGGCATCGAGCAAGGTCGACAGCGCTGTGCGCGAGGCACTTGAGTCTGACGGGGTGCAACTGCGCGAGTATGAAGCAGTGGGCAGCGCGCTGGCAGGCATCGAGGCGGGCAGTGTCCTGCTGGTAGATCCGGCACGGGTGACCAGCGGGTTGCTGGCCAACCTCGGTGCCCAGGTGCAACTGCTCGAAGGCATCAATCCAAGCGTTCTGTCCAAGTCGAGAAAGAGCGAGGCGGACCTCGTTCATATCAGGCAGGTGATGGAACAGGATGGTGCGGCGTTGTGCGAGTTCTTCGCGGACTTCGAAGCCGCACTGGGGCATTCGACCCTTACCGAGGTCAGTGTTGACACCTTGCTCGGCGCAGCCCGGGCTCGACGTCCCGGTCATGTGTCCCCAAGCTTTGCCACCATTGCCGCCTTCAACAGCAATGGGGCCATGCCGCATTACCGCGCCACCGACGCCTCGCATGCGCTCATCGAAGGTGATGGGCTGTTGTTGATCGATTCAGGTGGGCAGTACCTGGGAGGGACCACCGACATTACCCGTATGGTGCCCATCGGCACGCCAAGCCTGGAACAGAAGCTGGATTGCACGCGGGTGCTCAAGGGCATGATTGCACTATCCAGGGCGCGTTTTCCGCGGGGCATTGCCTCGCCTTTGCTCGATGCGATTGCCCGAGCACCGTTATGGGCCGAGCATGTGGATTACGGGCATGGCACCGGCCACGGCGTCGGCTACTTCATGAACGTGCACGAAGGGCCACAGGTGATCGCCTATCAGGCCTCGCCTGCGCCGCACACAGCCATGCAGGCCGGCATGATCACCTCCATCGAGCCGGGCACCTATCGGCCTGGGCAGTGGGGCGTGCGCATCGAGAACCTGGTGTTCACCCGGGATTCGGGCAAGAGTGGGTTTGGTGACTTTCTTGAATTCGAAACGCTGACCTTGTGCCCTATCGACACACGATGCCTGTTGCCTGAGCAACTTGGCAGCGAAGAACGCGAATGGCTCAATGATTACCACCGCACGGTGCGTGAACGGCTTTCGCCACTGCTGGCAGGTGCTGCTCTGCACTGGCTGGAACAAAGAACCGAAGCTGTCTGATCGGGCACATGAAAAAGGGCAACCTGCGGGTTGCCCTTTTTCGTTACTTGCAGATGACGATCATGCTTCGGCTGGTGTAGCCGGCGGGGTTGAGCCCGAAGGGGTAGTCCCCTGGCTCGTCTTCGCCATCGCCAGACTTGGCGACGACTTTGTAGCCTTTGGTGCCGCAGGAACTGGCGGCCTTGGCGTAGCACTTGTTCCATGAAGACGACAGGCCCGAGCAGTTGATGTGCATGCCCTTCTTGCCGTGTTTGACCTCAGTTTTGGCGTTCGCCGCACAGCCAGCAATGGCCAGAATGGCTAGGATGAGCAAAATTCGTTTCATTCCTGTCCTTACAAAGAGTGTCGGGTCTGCAAGCCCGAGACGGTTACCTGCGCCTCTTCCTGATGCCTCTCGCGTCCTTGTCTTAAGTTAAAACTTCAAGCAGTGCATTGAATTACAGCTTAAACAGGGTGCCATGGCGACACAATGACAAAAACAGGTTCAAATGGAAATATTTCTCAAATCAGTCGGCTGGCACCAGTGGTGGGCTTTCCCTGCGCATGGACAGCGTGGCTCCCACCGAGGCAGTAATGATCGCGGCGATGGCCAGCCATTGCGCCATGCTCAACACTTCGTTGAGAAACAGTAGTCCCGACAATGCGCCGAATGCCGGCTCGATGCTCATCAGTGTGCCGAAGGTTCGGGCGGGCAGGCGTGTCAGGGCCACCATTTCCAGGCTGTACGGCAATGCTGTCGACAGAATGGCCACGCCAATCGCCACGGGTAGCAGGGCAGGGTTGAGCAGGGCGCTGCCGGCATGAACGATGCCGATCGGCGCAACGAACAGTGCGGCAACCATGACGCCAAGTGCGGCGGTCTGAATGCCGTGCTCGGCCCCGGCTTTCTGCCCATATAGAATGTAGAGCGCCCAGCACACGCCGGCGCCCAGTGCGTAGCCGGCGCCTACCAGGTCGATGGCCGCCCCGGTCTGCCCGATGGGTATCAGCAGCAACAGGCCGATCACTGCCAGCCCGATCCATACGAAATCCATGGCCCTGCGCGATGCGTACAACGCCACGGCCAGCGGGCCGGTGAACTCCAGGGCAACGGCGATACCCAGCGGGACACTGCGCAAGGACATATAAAAGAGAAAGTTCATGCCGCCCAATGCCAGCCCATAGATGATGACCGACTTGAGGGTGCTGGAGGTGAAGCGCGCGCGCCAGGGACGCAGCAGCACCAGCATGATGAGGCTGGCGAAAATCAGGCGCAGCGTTGTGGTGCCTTGCGCACCTACCAGCGGGAACATGCTTTTTGCCAGCGAGGCGCCGGACTGGATGGATGCCATCGCAATTAGCAGCAGGCCAATGGGGAAGAGGCTGGAGGCCAGGCTGCGGGGGTGGGTGTTCATTGTTGGAGTTGCTTCCTTATATAGAGAGAGGCGTGTGGCTTGGCGTCTATGATGCGCAAGGAGGCGAAGATGAGCAATATAGTGCGCAACTTTCTTTGTTCATCGAATATCGCCAATTAACCCTTGACGTGCGATTTAATCTCTCTATAATTCGCCCCACTTCCGGCGCAGTCGGAACGAAAAACTCCTTGAATATCAACGAGTTGGACGTTTCAGGTCAGGCTGGAGGTGCTTCGATCGAAAGATCGGCAGCGGTGAAAAAGGTGGTTGACAGCAGGTTGTAACGCTGTAGAATTCGCCTCCCGCTACGAGAGATCGAAGCGAGTCAAGTGTTTGAAGTGAAACGAAAAACTTCAAAATAAACGCTTGACAGACTCTGAGGAAAGCGTAGAATGCGCGCCTCGGTTGAGACGAAAAGTTCTTGACCAACCGCTCTTTAACAATTGAATCAAGCAATTCGTGTGGGTGCTTGTGAGCTCAGACTGATAGTCAGAAAGATTATCAGCATCACAAGTGACTGCACGAGAATCGAAAGATTTGAAAGTAAGTCATTTGAGAATGCTGAGCCAAGTTTAGGGTTTTCTCAAAACCCAAGCAGTATTGAACTGAAGAGTTTGATCATGGCTCAGATTGAACGCTGGCGGCAGGCCTAACACATGCAAGTCGAGCGGATGAGAAGAGCTTGCTCTTCGATTCAGCGGCGGACGGGTGAGTAATACCTAGGAATCTGCCTGGTAGTGGGGGACAACGTTTCGAAAGGAACGCTAATACCGCATACGTCCTACGGGAGAAAGCAGGGGACCTTCGGGCCTTGCGCTATCAGATGAGCCTAGGTCGGATTAGCTAGTTGGTGAGGTAATGGCTCACCAAGGCTACGATCCGTAACTGGTCTGAGAGGATGATCAGTCACACTGGAACTGAGACACGGTCCAGACTCCTACGGGAGGCAGCAGTGGGGAATATTGGACAATGGGCGAAAGCCTGATCCAGCCATGCCGCGTGTGTGAAGAAGGTCTTCGGATTGTAAAGCACTTTAAGTTGGGAGGAAGGGCAGTAAGCGAATACCTTGCTGTTTTGACGTTACCGACAGAATAAGCACCGGCTAACTCTGTGCCAGCAGCCGCGGTAATACAGAGGGTGCAAGCGTTAATCGGAATTACTGGGCGTAAAGCGCGCGTAGGTGGTTCGTTAAGTTGGATGTGAAATCCCCGGGCTCAACCTGGGAACTGCATCCAAAACTGGCGAGCTAGAGTAGGGCAGAGGGTGGTGGAATTTCCTGTGTAGCGGTGAAATGCGTAGATATAGGAAGGAACACCAGTGGCGAAGGCGACCACCTGGGCTCATACTGACACTGAGGTGCGAAAGCGTGGGGAGCAAACAGGATTAGATACCCTGGTAGTCCACGCCGTAAACGATGTCAACTAGCCGTTGGAATCCTTGAGATTTTAGTGGCGCAGCTAACGCATTAAGTTGACCGCCTGGGGAGTACGGCCGCAAGGTTAAAACTCAAATGAATTGACGGGGGCCCGCACAAGCGGTGGAGCATGTGGTTTAATTCGAAGCAACGCGAAGAACCTTACCAGGCCTTGACATCCAATGAACTTTCCAGAGATGGATTGGTGCCTTCGGGAACATTGAGACAGGTGCTGCATGGCTGTCGTCAGCTCGTGTCGTGAGATGTTGGGTTAAGTCCCGTAACGAGCGCAACCCTTGTCCTTAGTTACCAGCACGTTATGGTGGGCACTCTAAGGAGACTGCCGGTGACAAACCGGAGGAAGGTGGGGATGACGTCAAGTCATCATGGCCCTTACGGCCTGGGCTACACACGTGCTACAATGGTCGGTACAGAGGGTCGCCAAGCCGCGAGGTGGAGCTAATCTCACAAAACCGATCGTAGTCCGGATCGCAGTCTGCAACTCGACTGCGTGAAGTCGGAATCGCTAGTAATCGCGAATCAGAATGTCGCGGTGAATACGTTCCCGGGCCTTGTACACACCGCCCGTCACACCATGGGAGTGGGTTGCACCAGAAGTAGCTAGTCTAACCTTCGGGAGGACGGTTACCACGGTGTGATTCATGACTGGGGTGAAGTCGTAACAAGGTAGCCGTAGGGGAACCTGCGGCTGGATCACCTCCTTAATCGACGACATCAGCTGTCTCATAAGCTCCCACACGAATTGCTTGATTCATTGAAGAAGACGATTAGGTTAGCAACCTTCGATTGGGTCTGTAGCTCAGTTGGTTAGAGCGCACCCCTGATAAGGGTGAGGTCGGCAGTTCGAATCTGCCCAGACCCACCAATTTGCTGGGGCCATAGCTCAGCTGGGAGAGCGCCTGCCTTGCACGCAGGAGGTCAGCGGTTCGATCCCGCTTGGCTCCACCACCCCGCTTGCCAGTTTGTCAAAGCTTAGAAATGAATATTCGCCTCGAATATTGATTTCTGAACTTTATCAGAATCGTTCTTTAAAAATTTGGGTATGTGATAGAAAGATAGACTGGACAGCACTTTCACTGGTGTATGTTCAGGCTAAGGTAAAATTTGTGAGTAATTACAAGTTTTCGGCGAATGTTGTCTTCACAGTATAACCAGATTGCTTGGGGTTATATGGTCAAGTGAAGAAGCGCATACGGTGGATGCCTTGGCAGTCAGAGGCGATGAAAGACGTGGTAGCCTGCGATAAGCTTCGGGGAGTCGGCAAACAGACTTTGATCCGGAGATCTCTGAATGGGGGAACCCACCTGGCATAAGTCAGGTATCTTGTACTGAATACATAGGTGCAAGAGGCGAACCAGGGGAACTGAAACATCTAAGTACCCTGAGGAAAAGAAATCAACCGAGATTCCCTTAGTAGTGGCGAGCGAACGGGGACTAGCCCTTAAGTGGCTTTGAGATTAGCGGAACGCTCTGGAAAGTGCGGCCATAGTGGGTGATAGCCCTGTACGCGAAAATCTCTTAGTCATGAAATCGAGTAGGACGGAGCACGAGAAACTTTGTCTGAATATGGGGGGACCATCCTCCAAGGCTAAATACTACTGACTGACCGATAGTGAACCAGTACCGTGAGGGAAAGGCGAAAAGAACCCCGGAGAGGGGAGTGAAATAGATCCTGAAACCGTATGCGTACAAGCAGTGGGAGCCTACTTTGTTAGGTGACTGCGTACCTTTTGTATAATGGGTCAGCGACTTATATTCAGTGGCGAGCTTAACCGAATAGGGGAGGCGTAGCGAAAGCGAGTCTTAATAGGGCGTTTAGTCGCTGGGTATAGACCCGAAACCGGGCGATCTATCCATGGGCAGGTTGAAGGTTAGGTAACACTGACTGGAGGACCGAACCGACTACCGTTGAAAAGTTAGCGGATGACCTGTGGATCGGAGTGAAAGGCTAATCAAGCTCGGAGATAGCTGGTTCTCCTCGAAAGCTATTTAGGTAGCGCCTCATGTATCACTGTAGGGGGTAGAGCACTGTTTCGGCTAGGGGGTCATCCCGACTTACCAAACCGATGCAAACTCCGAATACCTACAAGTGCCGAGCATGGGAGACACACGGCGGGTGCTAACGTCCGTCGTGAAAAGGGAAACAACCCAGACCGTCAGCTAAGGTCCCAAAGTTATGGTTAAGTGGGAAACGATGTGGGAAGGCTTAGACAGCTAGGAGGTTGGCTTAGAAGCAGCCACCCTTTAAAGAAAGCGTAATAGCTCACTAGTCGAGTCGGCCTGCGCGGAAGATGTAACGGGGCTCAAACCATACACCGAAGCTACGGGTATCACTTAGGTGATGCGGTAGAGGAGCGTTCTGTAAGCCTGTGAAGGTGAGTTGAGAAGCTTGCTGGAGGTATCAGAAGTGCGAATGCTGACATGAGTAACGACAATGGGAGTGAAAAACTCCCACGCCGAAAGACCAAGGTTTCCTGCGCAACGTTAATCGACGCAGGGTTAGTCGGTCCCTAAGGCGAGGCTGAAAAGCGTAGTCGATGGAAAACAGGTTAATATTCCTGTACTTCTGGTTATTGCGATGGAGGGACGGAGAAGGCTAGGCCAGCTTGGCGTTGGTTGTCCAAGTTTAAGGTGGTAGGCTGAGATCTTAGGTAAATCCGGGATCTTAAGGCCGAGAGCTGATGACGAGTTGCCATTAGGCGACGAAGTGGTTGATGCCATGCTTCCAAGAAAAGCTTCTAAGCTTCAGGTAACCAGGAACCGTACCCCAAACCGACACAGGTGGTTGGGTAGAGAATACCAAGGCGCTTGAGAGAACTCGGGTGAAGGAACTAGGCAAAATGGCACCGTAACTTCGGGAGAAGGTGCGCCGGTGAGGGTGAAGGACTTGCTCCGTAAGCTCATGCCGGTCGAAGATACCAGGCCGCTGCGACTGTTTATTAAAAACACAGCACTCTGCAAACACGAAAGTGGACGTATAGGGTGTGACGCCTGCCCGGTGCCGGAAGGTTAATTGATGGGGTTAGCTAACGCGAAGCTCTTGATCGAAGCCCCGGTAAACGGCGGCCGTAACTATAACGGTCCTAAGGTAGCGAAATTCCTTGTCGGGTAAGTTCCGACCTGCACGAATGGCGTAACGATGGCGGCGCTGTCTCCACCCGAGACTCAGTGAAATTGAAATCGCTGTGAAGATGCAGTGTATCCGCGGCTAGACGGAAAGACCCCGTGAACCTTTACTATAGCTTTGCACTGGACTTTGAATTTGCTTGTGTAGGATAGGTGGGAGGCTTTGAAGCGTGGACGCCAGTCTGCGTGGAGCCATCCTTGAAATACCACCCTGGCAACTTTGAGGTTCTAACTCAGGTCCGTTATCCGGATCGAGGACAGTGTATGGTGGGTAGTTTGACTGGGGCGGTCTCCTCCTAAAGAGTAACGGAGGAGTACGAAGGTGCGCTCAGACCGGTCGGAAATCGGTCGTAGAGTATAAAGGCAAAAGCGCGCTTGACTGCGAGACAGACACGTCGAGCAGGTACGAAAGTAGGTCTTAGTGATCCGGTGGTTCTGTATGGAAGGGCCATCGCTCAACGGATAAAAGGTACTCCGGGGATAACAGGCTGATACCGCCCAAGAGTTCATATCGACGGCGGTGTTTGGCACCTCGATGTCGGCTCATCACATCCTGGGGCTGAAGCCGGTCCCAAGGGTATGGCTGTTCGCCATTTAAAGTGGTACGCGAGCTGGGTTTAGAACGTCGTGAGACAGTTCGGTCCCTATCTGCCGTGGACGTTTGAGATTTGAGAGGGGCTGCTCCTAGTACGAGAGGACCGGAGTGGACGAACCTCTGGTGTTCCGGTTGTCACGCCAGTGGCATTGCCGGGTAGCTATGTTCGGAAGAGATAACCGCTGAAAGCATCTAAGCGGGAAACTTGCCTCAAGATGAGATCTCACTGGAGCCTTGAGCTCCCTGAAGGGCCGTCGAAGACTACGACGTTGATAGGTTGGGTGTGTAAGCGCTGTGAGGCGTTGAGCTAACCAATACTAATTGCCCGTGAGGCTTGACCATATAACACCCAAGCAATTTGCGTCGAACGACCAGATTGCGGTGTTGTGAAGACACAGTAAGCCGAAGATTTGTAACTCACAAACATCACATACCCGATTCGCTGGAGTGTCTGAACAAGGCCTTCTGGCAACAGAATTTCTTGACGACCATAGAGCATTGGAACCACCTGATCCCATCCCGAACTCAGTAGTGAAACGATGCATCGCCGATGGTAGTGTGGGGTTTCCCCATGTGAGAGTAGGTCATCGTCAAGATTAAATTCCGAAACCCCTATCTGCATCTGCAGGTAGGGGTTTTGTCTTTGTGGGCTGAAAGTTTCCTGCAAGGCGGGCATAAAAAAACCACCTTGGGAGGTGGTTTTCAGACATGTCACTGTCAGCTCAGTCGCCGTAATACTCGCAGCCACTGGTGCAGGTCTCATGGATACGCACCTTGCTCAGTTCTGGCAGCAATGGCTTGACCTGGTCCCAGATCCATTTGGCAATCACTTCGCTGGTCGGGTTCTCCAGGCCAGGGATGTCATTGAGGTAGTTGTGGTCTAGCTGCTCGTACAGCGGCTTGAAAATCGCCTTGATCTCCGAGAAGTCGCGAATCCAGCCGGTATGCGGATCCAGCTGGCCGGTCAGGTGCAAGGCAACCTTGAAGGAGTGGCCGTGCAGGCGCCCGCATTTGTGCCCGGCGGGCACATTCGGCAAGCGGTGGGCCGATTCGAAGGTGAACTCTTTGAAAATTTCCACTGGTGGACCTGTAATGCTGGTGGGGTAAGGGCTTGAGCGGAATTGTCTGATTCGATGTACTGCTCAATGTACTGATTGGTCGACGCTGGGCTCAAAAGAGGTCATCCACTGAGAGATGTCCGACTGCCGCCAGGCGACCGAGTTGGGTCCTATTCTAACCTGTTTTGGGAAGGTGCCTTCCCGGATTCTGCGATACACGGTGTTCCGGCCGATGCCGGTCACGTGCAGCACCTCATCGATGCGCAGGAAGCGATCAATATTTTCTGCGTGGCGCATATGTGGTCTCCACGCCGCCGGTGGCGGCAGGTTGGTCAGGCCAGCAGCACGTCGCGCACGACTTCCCAGAGTCGGGCGGCAGGCCATTGGTAGCGATCAAAGTCAGTGTCTGGCTGGACGCCGTGGCGGCAGGTGGAATGGGCTCCGGCCGGGTACTCGCCGCGCTTCTGCATGATGGTGGCCACGCGACCGTCACCGCCTGGCTCCGTACGGTGATACGCATAGGCCTGGGTGTTGTAGTCGTTGCCGGCCTCGATCTTGAAGGTGGTTTCGTGCACCAGGTCGGCGCGCCCGTCTGGCGTCCACGGCCGGCCGCCGTTGGCAGTGCGCTTGCCTTCATGCAGGTACAACACGAATTCGCCTTCGGGGTTGCTCATATGCCAGTAACAGTGGTTGATCTGCGTTCCGACCAGCACCCGGGAGATGAAGTTGAAGCGATGGTCGTGGATCGCCGAGTGCTCGAAGCAGGCGCGGCGGGGCAGTTCTGGGTGCCACACGTGCAGGCGCTGGTCACCCTTCAGTTGCACCTGGACAAAGCCCAGGCCGTGTAGCGTGATTTTGTCCGTCATCACGTCGTCGATGATCATGGCAATAGCTCTCCATGCCCGCGCATGTCGGCGGGCTTGAGTTGTTGGGGGGGTTAGGCTGGGCGTTTCATGAAGGTGATCCAGTGCGTCTTCTCGCGCTTGCCGGACTTGTGGCCAAACAGGGGCTTTTCATCTGTCAGGGCCAGCAACTCGCTCACCAACACCTGCGTTTCATTCCACTTGAAGATCAATATTCCTTCAGGTTCCAGTACCCTGAAACATTCGGCGAACCCCTGTCGGATGTCTTCGCGCCAGTCGCTGGTGAGCAGGCCGTACTTGGCGCGCAACCAACTATCGACACCGGCGCGGGTGAGGTGCGGCGGATCGAACACCACCAGGCGGAAGGCTGAGTCCTCGAAGGGCAGTTGCCGGAAGTCCATCAGCACATCCGGCTCGACCTTCAAAACCCTGCCGTCGCACAGCAGGTGTTCTTCGTCGCGGATGTCGCCGAACAGGGCACGCTGGTCTTGTTTGTCGAACCACATCATGCGGCTGGCGCTGCAGGGGTCGAGCACTTTGGCTGCGGCGCTCACGGCGTAAGCTCCTTCGGCACCTGGACGGTATCGCCGAACTTGGTAGCGACGATGGCGCGGCAGGCCGCCGCAAGTGGCTGCCAACCGCCATGACAAAAGTCCTTTCCGCGAATGGTCACCCATGCAGCCCAACAGTCGTCGCTGGTTTGCGGTGCGTGCAGATTGACCTGGTGCTGCTGGATGAGCCGGCCGCCAAGCGCCCAGCTCTCGTGAGGGTCGTACCGCTCGCAGCGTTCGGTTGATTCGCCGCGGTACTGGACGAACACCCTGGCCGGCGTGCCGTAGTGCGGCTTGGCCACATGCACATCTAGCCCCTCGGCCTCGGCGACCGCCCAGGCCAACTGCTCGCCCACCAGGTCAGCAGTCTTCACTTCGATCAGGTCGGTCATCGCTGCACCGCCTGCCAGTAAGGCCCCTTGTTGGTCACCAGGCCCTTTCGCTTCAGGCGCTGGCATGCCTTGCTGATCTCTTCCCGAGATTCGCGGATTGCGCCGCGCATGGCGTGGGCGGTTGATCCCTCAATGCCGATCAAGTGCCCCAGAACTCGCTCATCTGTCCCGCCGACGAGCATTCCCTGGCCATACTTGGCAGCCACTGTTGCAACTGCCAAGCGCAGCGCGTTCATCCGGGCGCCGGGTTCGTCTGCATGCGACACCTCGCTCTGCTTAAAGCCGACATACGGCACATGGGCTGCGGCCCGAGCGAGGTGGTGCAAGCAGCAGATGTCCATCCTGAGCTTTGCGATAATGAGCATCGTCTGCCGATCATCCTGCATTGGCAGCCAGACCTCCCGGCCCGCCTCGGGGTCGTCGTAGTAGAAGGCGTCACTGCCGCGCCGGTATTCCAGCTCAAAACCCATGGCCTTGGCCGACAGCTTGATGATGTCGTCTTCTGTCACAGCTGATACCTCTCAACAATCAAGCGCCCAGGCGCCAGTGCGGGTGTAGGTTCGGGTTGTGTTTCGTGCGGGGAGAGCTGGCGCTCGTTGCCGGCCTGCAGCTGGCTGTCGGGGATGCAGCTGATGCCTACGTGATTGAGGATGTAGCAGGTGACGCCGCGCTGGCTGTCGTGCTCGATGTCGATGATGTTTTCGGTTGCGCTGGCGCCGGTGGCCAGCAGCAGGAGGCAGAGGGCGAGGCGGGTCACAGTAGCACCCCGCTGGCCTTGGCGAGGCGCACGTCTTCCTTGGTGACGGTGTGCAGAACCACCTTCTCGATGGTGAAGAAGTTGGGCTTGCAGAACTTGCGGGCCCAAGCCTTCAGCGGCTCCAGCGCTTGTTCGAGAGCGGCTGTCGCCTCATCGTCGAGGTCTGGGTAGTTGTCGACCCATTCCCCCGCGTCGCTTCCAGCGGCCGCCTCGAACATGTGATTGAGCATGTCATCAGCATCGGGGAGAAACCCGGCAGGGTCTGCCTTGCAAACGGTGCCGGTGTGTACGGTGTCGCCCACTTTGAGGCCGTTGCCCCGGCCTGGGCCGAAGCTTGTGCCATCCGCCTCGCTGCCGAAGTTGTCGCGGATCAGAGCGGTAAGGTTCGGGTAGTCCCACGATCCGTCATCGCCATTCACTGACCAGGCTTCCTCAGCATTCCGCCGGGCCCAGCTGACGCACGGGCCATCCTCTGTGTCGAAGATCCCCAGCAGGAACCATTCAAGCCCAGGGCATTCCGGCTCCCAGCCGAGGCAGTGGCACTCGCCGTCGTCGTAAGGGTGGTGGTCGCCGATATCTGAATCCATGTGCCACTGCTTCAACTCCAAGCCTTGCTGTACGAGCCATGCTTTGAAGGCGGCGTAGTCTTCGTCGAAGTCCGGCTCGTCGGGGTGGCTCCACCAGCCGTCCTGATCGCGCTCGACGGCCACACGTTGGATCAGCTTGATTTCTTCAGGCATGACGATTCCTTGGCCGCCATATCGCGGCAGTAAGTTGTACAAGAAGTTAGGACCGGTATAAGTACTCGGCCCGGCAGTCCGAATAACCGCTTATTTCGGGATTATTTGTTCGTGCTCGCGACCGAGAGGGCTATGGTGGGAAGACGCATAACGGTTTAGACGAAAGTCGTAGGAGTTCTCATGAAAATTCGCGGTGATGTTTTCTGGAACTGGGCTGACCCAATGCTTCACCATCGCACTCACGACGAGACGCTGGACGATGGCACGTACATCGATGTGCAAGTGCGACTGTCGCGAACAGGCAACACCCAAATGTTCATCGGCATTTACTCTCCACGTGGGTTTGTTGTTCACGAAGAGGCCTTTGATTCACGACCTGGCGAATCAATGACTAGGGCTCTTGCATGGGGTGTTGGCCGGGCTCGGCGTATCGCCTCTGAGGGCGTTCATTACGCAGACCTTCTGGCCGCCTCTAAATAGACGGAGAGAGGTTGCATGTTGGTGGAGCACAAATGTTCTCCGGTCAGGGCTTATGCTCCAACAGCGCTCTGGCCTTCGCGTAGTTCGGGTTGTCCGCCAGCATCTTCTCGACGCTGTCGCAGTCACCGCCTAAGAAGGTGATGCGCTCATGGCCATTGACGATGGCCGTACGGTAGTCGCCGGTGATCAGGCGCAATTGGGTTCGCAGTTCTTCGCACTCTGCCATCCAGTGGTCACGCTGCTTTTCGGTTTGTTGGTTGAGGACCTCCAGCGCCTTGACGTGCCCTTTGTGCAGCCGCTCAACCCCCTCTGGATCGGCTGGCGGCTGCAGGTACACATAAGCGCTGCCGTCTTCGGCGCACAGATCGTTTGCCTCGGCCATGGCAAACAGCACTTGGCCCGGGAACTCCATTTCAGCAATGCCGCCCTCCAGCAGCCATTCCAGGCGCAGGCCGTCCTCGTCGTCCGCGCGGGTCACGGCTACGGCCTGGATCAGAACGGGCTCGCCCTGGTGCTGGTCGGCGGGCTTGCCGAACCCCTCGCAGATGGCTTCCCAGATTTCGTAGGCTCCGCCACCACAGACATGAGCCGCCCTGGCGATTCGCTCAGCCATCTCGTCGCTCAGTTCGCAGGGGAAGCTGACCATCTGTTCGGTGTTGCTGGATCGGTTTTCTGTGGGCATGGGGATACCTCGCGGATATAGTTCGCATCTGTTCAAGTTCAGGAGGGGTGTGCTGTGTTTGGATTGACGGTGGAGGAGTGGGGGGTAATTAACGGCTTCGCAAATTGGCTCGCGGCCATTGGCACGATATCGGCAGTAATAGTATCCCTCTACCTTTCAACAAAAGGTGGCAAACGGAATGCGAATCTATCGGTGAACCTTATGCTCATGGCGGAGCAAGGATCGGATCATCACCCAGAGCATATTGTTTACAAACTGGTTAATACAGGAGACCGGAGCTTTCACCCAGACTCTATTGGCTGGGTGTTCGGGAAGAAAAAAGACCGAAGCAGCTTCATCCAGTTATTTGACAGGCAACTGAGCAACGACTTGCCGACACTTCAAGCTTCCGGTGTAGCAAATAAATGGCTATTTTCGGTGGACGATCAGCGCTGGTTTACAAAGATGGCTGAATCGCTGGGGGCTGACTGGAAGAGGAACATTAAGACGTTGCGGGCACTTGCCACTACAACAACCGGCGAGGAGTTCCTTTGCATTCCCGGTGACACAATCCTCACCAAGATCAAGGAGCAATGTCTGGCGATCCAACAAGCCGCTATCACGCGGCCTTCTTCAGAGCCTCGATGATGCGCTGGCCAGCCAGCGGCGGTACCGCGTTGCCGGCCATATGCATGGTCAGCCGGTGGTTGTCCGGGCGCAGGGTGCCGGCCGGGAACGACATGGCGGCCAGGCCCTCGTCAGCACTGAGCATTCGCATGCGGTCGCCATCGACCAGAGCCCAGCGATCCACAGTGGTAATAGTGCCGATTGGCCGGTTGATGTCGCGGCCGGTGGTGCCGGAACCTTTGCCGTAGTAGGGCATGATGAACCTGTCGCCGAACCGCGCTCGGCCATTGCGCACCCGGTCGAGTGTGGCCTGGGCCCGACCTGGCTTCTCGATCTGCGACCAGCGCCCGGCATCGAAGTCGAGAAAGCTGCTCGCCGGTACATGGCGCTCTTGCGGCAACTGAAGCATCAGCGGCGCCTTGCTACGGGTAAGCACCATGAACAGGCGCACGCGGTGCTGTGGCACGCCCAGGTCGGCGCAGTCGACGATATGCGGTGCCGCCTGATACCCCAGCGCCTGAACAGCCTGCAACCAGGCCGGGTAGAGCACCCAGTCGGTGAACTCCGGTACGTTCTCGATCACTGCCGCCTGCGGCCGGTGGAACTCCAGCGCTGACACCGGCGCCCAGGCCGTCGAGCGCGAAGCGTCGTGCTCAGGGTTGCCCGACTTCTTGCCGCGGGCCTTGGCGTGGCCCTGGCAGCATGGCGAGGCCAATAGGATGTCGTGCGCCGGCACTTGCTCCCACCGGGCCTGGTGCAGGTCCTGGCAGACGTGCTGCGTGTCGGGGTGGTTGGCGCTGTGCCATTCAACGGCCACCGGCCAGTGGTTTGCCGCCCAGAGAACCTGGACGCCTGCGGCGCGCGCGCCGGTGCTCCATCCGCCGAGGCCGGCGAACAGATCGATTGCTGTGGTCATGGGTTTTGTCCTGGGTTAAGCGGCGCTGGAGGTTGCGTGGCTGTACTCGGTCCAGCCGATCCTAGGCAGCTTGGTCTTGGGGTTGATTACCGGCTTGCCCTTGGCATCGGTGAGCTCGCATTTGGCCCTGATGCGCAGATCGCGGCACTGGCCTGACTTTCTGGCCAGCTCAATGAACTGCTGGGCGTACTGCGGCGCATCGAACAGATGGCTCAGCTGCTTGACCTTCTCGCTGGCCATGATCGCTGCGGCGCGCTGCTCCACGGCCTCATTCCACTCAGCAAGGGTAAGCTGCAGGGGGGGGGCGCCGGCTTTCCCGCTCGGCCTGGTCGTCTTGGTGATCTTCCTGGCCTCAGCCAGCGCTACGTCGGCGGTCATGCCAAAGACTGCGAATGTGCTCATGGTGGTCTCCTTGTCAGGCGATGCCGATCTGTAGGGCCTCTTGGCCGCCAGTGGCCAGCCCTGGATTGAGATCCACGCGCCGACCGGCGAGCAGCCCAGCAATCTGGGCATCGAGGTCGAGCTCGATATCGCG
Organism: Pseudomonas palmensis; assembly: GCF_049942755.1. NCBI lineage: Bacteria > Pseudomonadati > Pseudomonadota > Gammaproteobacteria > Pseudomonadales > Pseudomonadaceae > Pseudomonas > Pseudomonas palmensis. The sequence continues at coordinate 43,831 of NZ_CP187958.1, read as the reverse complement.
GGCTTTCCTGGCCTTACCAATCTCTCTGCCTGACAGGTACTGCTCGATCAGGGCTTTGTCTTTCGCTTCGACCGCCACCAGCTCGCGACCATTGGAGTGCTGGCCGATGGCGAGATCTTCTTCGCCCCGGGGTACCAGTTCGTGAATCTTGTCGTGTACTGCCGACACCCAGGCCAGCGCGAAATGATCTCCAGCAGTTTCAGGTGAATAGGAACTGCGCTGTTTGCCAGCTCGCACTTGCGACACATACTCACGTCGGGCCTGAGTTAGCTTGGTCAGCAGTGCTTCGTAGGCGTACATAGCGATCTGTGGGGCCGGACTCACTCCCACGAACAATTCGCGGTCCATAATGCGGCTGGTCGATTTGCACCAACGGCGCATGGAGAACGACCGAACTCCGAATGCCTCTCCAACGATCGAGCCCAGATGCTGGTCCCAAGTTGGCCTGCGCTTGGCCTTGGCCTTCTCCGACTCGACTTCGCCCACATCACTCAGGTGCACATCTATTTCAGTGAGGCGGTATTCACGCATTAGCGCCTGCGCCTGACGCATCGCGGTTGCAGCCTCATTCTCGTTCGAGCTTTTCGAGAGGGCCAGGCAGCGCTTGATTTTGCGGATGACCCGTTCGAGTTTGCTTTCGTCGTGATGTTGTTCGGTCATGTCGTGGTCCTTCCATGCAGGCGCCGCCCTCGCCGGGGTGGCGTGATTCGTTGAAGTGGGGTATTGGTGTCGCGCTTATTTCAAGGAGAGCGCTGTGGAGTGGTATGAATCGTTGTTTTTGCAGGCATGTGGCCATGTACTGACCCAGTCGCGGGTAGCCAACCTTCGTCGAGCTGACGGTGTTCTGAATCTGGATATTGCAGCCACCCGTGATCTTGCTGCCTCTTACCAGCGCAGCGTTGCTTTAGCGTTCAGCGCCGAAGAAGTGAAGCAGAGACTTTCCGAAGGTGCAGATAGTGTTCTTCTGCTCCTTGTCCACGAGCATCAGTTTTATAACGCGATGGAAAAGCTGAAGAAGGAACAAGATGTCGTCCTTAGCGCAACATTGCGAACTGACGCCAGATCGAGCGATTTCTCCAACTACCACGTCGACGTTGCCTTGATCAGGAAGACTTCAGCTGTTGCCATGGGCATTGCGCACTAGTTGTCCGAATGCGCCAACGCGCTGGCGGGCAGCGCCGGGGATTCGATCAGAAAATCTGGCAGCGGCAGTTGAGGTCTTTGCAGTTGCTCTGGCCTACCCAGTCCGGCATAGGATCTCCTTCATGGCGCTCTACGCTCGAGTGGATGTATCCGCTTCGGCGAATGTCCTTAATGAAGCGCTGCAGATCAGCATCGTTGCCTGGTTCCGTTGGCCTGTCCCAGCGACTCATAACGATGCGCCCGCACTCTGTCTTTCCGTGGTCCATTCGGCCAAGGTACTTTGGCTGGCTGCTCATGGTTGCTCCTGGGCATGCGCCGCCCTCCGTGGTCGGATGCGGCATGTGGTTGGGGTTATCGCTTCGGGTAGGTCTTGGTCAGGTCGCCGTTTACCACATGGCCTCGGCGCAGTACCAAGTTCGCCAGCGCTGCGCGGTCTTTCTGGCTGTGACTGGCCTGGCTGAGCAGGCCGAAGTAGCTGTTGGCTGTCTCGCGCAGGTTCTCGGTCGGAGTGGCTGCGGTGCGCTTCATGGCCTGGGCCACTGATCGTTTACGGGTCGTGCGTCGCCATGGCTTGATCACGTGACCGACGAAGTCCACGCCACGGTCAATTGGCTGCAGGATGGTCTTCTTCGGGTTGAGCCTGGCGCCCAGGCTGGGCAGGAACTGCTCGATCCTGCGTAGCCACTCGCTCAGCTGCTGCGCTGAGTCGTGCAGCAGCACGAAGTCGTCGACGTAGCGGATGTAGTGCTTAGCGCGCAGTTCGTGCTTGCAGAACTGGTCCAGCGCGTCGAGGTAGACGTTGGCGAAGAACTGCGAGGACAGGTTACCGATCGGCAGGCCGAGGTGTGCTGGCTGCGCGGTCAGGCGCTTGTGCTGCGGTACCCGGTTGAACAAGTGCGCCGGGCTGCGCACGTCGTAGTTCTCGCGCGGGTCGTGCATGAGCACCTGCAGGGCCAACTGTTGCCACCATGGATCGGTGACCCTGGCTACCAGCTGGCGGCCCAGCACGCGCTTGTCGATTGCGACGAAGAAGTTGGCCAGGTCGCACTTGAGGTAGAAGCCGGGCCTCGACCAGTTCTGCGTCTGGCTCCGGATCTTCGCCTCAAGGCGCTTGCCGGCGTACAGGGTGCCTCTACCCGGGATACAGGCGCAGCTGTCCGCTATGAAGCTGCGCTCGATGCCGGGGCCGATGCGGTTGTACAGCAGGTGGTGCACGATGCGGTCGCGAAAGTCGGCGGCCCACACCTCGCGGGCCTTTGGCCGGGTGACCACAAAGCAGATAGAGCGACCAGGCCGGTATTGGCCGGTGACCAGGTCGCGGTGCAGCTCCGTCAGGTTCCGCTCCAGGTTCACTTCGAAAGCCAACGCGCTGTTGCTGTTGCGCTTCGAGCGCCGGCAATCGTAGTACGCCTGGACCAGTTCGCTGAACGGGTAGGGCGTTGAATCTGCGGACGGGGCGGACACGGAGCTCGTTGTTCTTGTCGTTGTTGTTCTGATAGCCATCATCGAAGTTCATGTTGAATGCGTTGTTGGCGGAGCGCTGCGACCTGTCGTGCTATCTACGTCGGCCTGCCGATTGCTCGGCGGACAAACTGCGCTGGACCTACACGGACGCTTTAGACCGGCGGTATCCATGGTGCGCATGGCGGTGACTCATCGAGTCAGCGGCACGACCAGATTCAATTCGCACAGGCCTGGAAGCCGTAACCTTCAGGCAGCGGGCGCGGATGGGGTGTAGCGTTTCCAGGCATTGGCCTGCTTGCCAATCGATGTGGTGACCTCCATCGTTCTGGCGTGCTGTTCAACGCTGATGAATCGGTTGTCCTTGAAGAGGCGCATGAGCAGTTCGATGACCTGGACTTTTTCGACCAGTACCGACAGGTGTGGTCGCTTGTCCTGAGTCGCGTTTGCCCGGGCAATGAGCATGAGCACGTCAATGCACTCGTCGATCACTCGCCGCCCCAGCGACTGTTTAAGTTCGCGGGGAATGTTCTTGGTGAGGTTCGTGGCCATCTGCAACAAGCCGCTGGCGGCCTTGAAGATGGAAAGCTCGGTATGCATTGCCATGGCATGCCCCTCCTTGGGTGGCCGCCCGTTGCCGGGCGGTTAAATGAATGAATTACTGAATAATTTCGCTGCGGACGGGGCGGACACGGAGCTCGCTGTCCTTGTCGTTGCTGTGCTGACAGCCAACACCGAAGTCCAAGCCGAATGCGTCGTAGGCGGAGCGCTGCGAAGACGACCAATACCAGGCGCGCTGGAAGGCCTCTGGGCCGCCAGAGCGGAACGCCTCGTGCACGGTCTGGCCTGGGCTTTCCTCCGTGTAGAGCTGGCCTGCTGGCTCGCTGTTGAGGTTCTCGCCATCGCGGTTCCAGCAGTAGTTTTCCTCGGTGGTCGGCTTGAAGTGGCGGCACTGCAGCTCCTGCACATCACGTGCAGGGATCGCCCAGTCGTTGTGGCCGCCGATGTTCAGCGCCAGGACCTGCTGGGCAATGGCGCTACCAGCAGCGGCCATTGCCTCGGTGTTGGCGCGGCTGTTGGTGAAGCTCTCGGCGCCATGGATCTTCTCGCCATACTCGCCCCAGCGGCCTTGAAGTTCATGCTCGGCGCCGGCGGTGATCCACAGGTGGCGCTCGCCGGTTTCCGGATCGCGGGTGATGCCGGTGACGAAGCCGCCGCCGTAGGCCTTGCCGATTGCTGGGAGGGTGGTGGATTGTGCTGCTTTCTCAACTGCGCTCATGTGCTGCTCCTTGTGTGCAGGCAACAAAAAGGGCGCCGATGCGCCCGTTTGTTCGAATGGATGAAGGATTAAATGAAGAATCTGCGGACGGGGCGGACACGGAGCTCGCCGCTCTTGCCGTAGCTGCCCTGAAAGCCAGCACCGAAGACCACGTTGAATGCGAAGTGGGCGGAGCGCTGCGAACTGCTCCAGTACGCCCCCTCGGTGATCAGCCCGTGGACCCAGGCCTGGTAGAGCTGGGATGCGGCCGGAAGGTCGAAGTCGGCATGGTCGTCAGCGCGGTATGCCCGGGCGGCTTCAGCAGCAGGGTGGCCGCCCTCGGCGATCAGGATGTCGGTATTCGCCTTGCCGTCGTTCCGGCTTATCGCTTTCGATTCGGTGTTCCGGCCACCCCACTCATGCTCGCCAACATCGCTTTCGGCGAGGATCAGGTAGTGCGCTGGCACGTCGCCGATGGCCGGCACGAAGCCGCCGTTGATGCCGCCCTGGCCAGGCCATGGCTGGCCGACAGCAGGGATATCGGCCTGCGCGATCGGCTGAACATTGGCCGCAGGGGGTAGCACCTGGGCAAACACGCTGGCGACCGCCAGCTTCGCGAGGGAGGACGCCGGCATCTTGATCGTCGTGTCGCCGTGCTTCAAAGTGATCATTTCAGGTTTCATGAGTGATCCTCAGGATGGCGCCGCCCTCCATGGCTGGATGCGGCATGGTGGCAATTTGGTTTTGGATGGGGTATTACGGGTGACCGGCATGCGGCCGAATCGAGGAGCGTTTTATGTCATTTGAAGAAGATGATGGACAAAGCGGATATGTCAGTGAGCTTCTCGAGGGAGGCTATTTACAGGGGCCTGAAATCGGAGCGGCTAACGCATTTATCAAGGATGAGGAACTGTCGCAAGCCCAGCAAAACGTCTTTGATAATTTTGTTCTGCGAAAACATGATCCCGGCGCCTGCAAAAGGTGTCGTAATGGCATCGACTGGCCGGAGAAGTATGAGGCAAAACACAACGGCGGCTTTTGTGGTCGCTGCGCAAACGTCATCCACAAGGCCGATCAGGATGATTGAGCGGCACGTCAACGGGGAATGGCTTCGCACCCAGGCTCTCGCTTCAACTCAGCCCTGCTGGCCGCTTCAAACCGTCGAGCTAGTTTTGGCGATATCTTAAAAGCTGGCGCGTCGGGCTTTTTCAGGCGGCGCGCCTGCTCTCGATGGTCAACAGCGATGAACGCCCGGTGCAGGTCCTGCAGCAGCTCCTGCAACTGAGTGTAGCCGTGAGCCTTCATCGCCTTGGCCATTTCCGCACGCGTCCCGGCTGCTGACTCCACAGGCAGCGTCTCTATACCCAGGCGCTCGGCTTCGGCCTTCCTCCTGTCGCGGTAATCCGCCGAGTGCTTCGCTGCACCCGTCTTCTTCTCGGCCATGGCCGGTACCTCCCAAGCCGCTGGGCGGCAAAGTGATCTGCTGCTGGCGCCGGCCGTGCCGTGCGCGGTTGAGTGCTCGCCGGATCATGCCGACCCGCCGAGGGTGATGCTGTTCTCTTGGGCTATCAGCCTGATGCGCGTATGGCTGGTCTTCATCGCCTCGCCGATCTCCTGGGCGTTCAGGCCCTGGGCTGCCAACTCGCGCACCATGGGCGCCGCTGCGTCACGTGCGGCGCGCTGCTTGCGCTGGTGCGGGTTCTTCATGCCGCAGCATTCGCCGCTCACGCCGGAAGGGATCACAACGGGGCGCCGGCCTGCCGCAAAGAACTGGTCGATCTGCGCGCTGAGGTCGGCCATCACCTGAGGCCGTGGGTCGGGAATAGGGCTGCCGATGTTCATTGCCGGCCTGCCTTGCGATCAGCCGCGGCTTCCAGCGCTTGGGCGGTGTTGACCGCAACCTTGTAGTTGAAGCAGAACACCCGGGTCTTGCCCGTGGCGCGCTCGATGATGTGGTAGGCCTTGCCCTTAGCGACGACCTGGTAGCGCACCGACTGGGCCGGCGCGGTCAGGCCGAGGATGACGTGCAGGTTTGCCGGCGGCAGGGTGGTTCGTGCACGCATCGCGGCCAGGCCGTCGACGCGCTGCTGCATGGATGGGTGCATGGGGATCTCCAAGGGACGGGCAAGAAAAAGCCCGGCGTACCGGGCTGGCTCAGTAAGTACCACCTCACGTGAGCTACCGAGGCCGCATGTGGCGGCACGGCAAGGGCTGGCGGTTACATGGCGGCATCCTCCGTTGTGCGCCACTGGGAAAGCAGTGGCCACCTATGAGTGCAGCTCCACGCTCTCAGCGCGGCGCAGCACGCGAACCTGGGCAATGCGCCGTTCAGGCGCCCGGCGGTCGCGGCGCATCGGGTCACCACCGCCGGCAGCAAGTGAGTGCATGGCGATCAGTGCGACGAGCACAAAGCACATCGGGCTGATGATCTGGCGCTTCATGGCCTCGGCGACCAGGGCGGCGCGGCGGTGTACGCCAAGCTTGAACATGGCGTTTTCGATGCGGTTGGCGACGGTGCCGGGCGAGATCTTCATTACGCGGGCAATCTCTTTGGCGGTCATGCCCTGGGCAACAGCCAATAGTGCTTCCAGCTCTCGCGGAGCCAGGCCCTGTCCGAGCCGGCCGGTCCATGAGCCGCAGGTGATCGTATCCATGATTTATCTCGGTAGTGCGCCGTCCAGGGCTTTGCGCAGCTCAAGGACAAGCGCGGTAGGTAGGGTGAGGGATCTGCTGTCTTCGTCGACTGCACCGAGCGATGCAATCAAGTTGCGCGAAGCGATATGCACGGCTTCGAGTCGAGGTTTCGGTATCGCTGGGCCCTTCATCGTGCCCGCCGTGACCTTCTTCTTGCCGCTGGCCTGTGCCTTCTCCAGCTCGGCACCCAGTACCTTGCCGGCGCCGTCGCCGTGCTCGCGCACCACCTGTGCGGCGGTCGTTGCTGACACATGACCCGCCGCAACCAGGTTTTGCACGTCTGTGTTCGCGTTGCCTACGGTTAGCACTTGCTCAACGTGCTGTCGCGTCTTGCCGACTTTCTTGGCGATCTGCTCGGGCAACCACCCGAAGGCGCGCAACCGCTTATAGCCCTCGGCCAGCTCAAGAGGCGAGAGCTTCTCGTTCTCCTGGCTGGAAATTATCCGAGCAACGCGGTCGGCATCACTGCCTTCGAACGCAATCACAGGCACCCAGGCTTCGAGGATTTCGGGGTTGTCCTTGTTGGGCGTTCGAGGCAGCCGCCCAGCTTGATCTAGCTTGAGCATGGCCCGTCGTCGGCGGTGACCATCTACGATCCAGACCCCGCCATCAGCCCGCGGCCGCACTTCAAGGGGCGGGATCTGGCCGCCGTTGGCGATGAACTCGGCCAGCAGCTCAATGCTTGCTTCGAGGGCTTCACCCTCAATGCGCAGGTTGAAGCCGGGTTCCTCGTTGAGGTCTTCCAGCTTCACCCGCATGGCGTCTGCGCGGCGCACATCGCCATCCTTGATCATTTGCTTGAATGACTTGGTCATGCAATTAACTTCCGTAAGGGTGGGCTGCATTGGTCGTAACGCTCGCTGCCATGAACCTCCCGGACCAGGGGAGGGCGAACGTCACGACCAATGCAGCCTGGTGCTGCCCAGGCTGCCGCTTAAAGTTGACTTTGCAGCTCAAGCGATTGAAGGAATGAATTACTGAAGGAATCTGCGGACGGGGCGGACACGGAGCTCGTTGAGCTTGCCGCTGTAGCCCTGACAGCCACCACCGAAGTACATGGTGAATGCGCTGTAGGCGGAGCGCTGCGAACTCGAAATGTAGTACCAGTCCGTCGCGAACGATTCCGGCGCGTACTGCCATGCGTGGTGAATCTCACCAATTGCGGCCAGGTAGAAGTCCTTGTGGCCGTCAGCTTCGTACTCTGCTGCTGCGATTGCGGCCGGATGCTTGCCTTCGCGAGCAATCAGGGTATTGGTATTGGCTCGACCATCGGTGCGGCTGAGGGCTTCTACCGAGACGCCGTAGTCCCCGAAGGCGTGACGACCTGGCACATCGTTCGCTGCCGCGATTAAGTGGCAGAGGCCTTCTGGGTAATGTCGAAGGCCGAGGTAGATACCGCCTTGGCCTGGCCAGGGCTTGCCAACGGCCGGCGGGGTGAGCTGCTGCTGTGCGTTCATTGAGTCGTTCCTGTGTCGGGTGGGGGCGGGATGCATCGGGAACCACACTCCGGGGCAAACCGGGTGTCGGGACGCCTCACCAAAGGGCGAGGCGCTACCCACGCTCACAATTCGCGGCGATCAACTCGCGTTCAGTGTGGTTCCCGATGCAGCCTGCGATGGGGAGTAGGGCATCGGGCAGTTAACGTCAGGCTGACGTGGCGCTGGTTGGTCAGTCAGTGAAATCCACGCGAAACATCACTCGCCTGATAGAAAGGTGATGATTTCCGTAGAATCCGGCCTCGCTACTGGCGACAGGCCAGGGTAATGCGTCAGTTGTGTTGGCCAGTTACCCGCCGCTGATTGCAAGGCTGGCCGTTCGTCGTCGGTGTGGGCTTCGAGCTTCCTTCCCGCGGCGTCAAACAGCATCTGTTCGCCACGGATCACAGGTCCTTACAACATGCACGCTACAGCTCTGAATGCCCGGCTGAATGGGGCAGGGTGCATGAGGTCCGGCGCGCCCAGCCGAAGCTATCGGGCACGCTAATTCAATTTGGTGTTTCCGCTCCCGCTTACCGAGGTCGATACGGCCAATCCCAGGGAGCCGCATGGCTATGTGGATTCGCTAACGCCTTTCCCGGCAGAAGCTTGAATCGGTTTGGTTTTTAAAGAGCGGTGAGGCTTGAGGACCTCCCGAGGGGCTGTGTAGCGCCTCGATGGGTGCAAATATGTACCAATGGTTCACAGTCGTCAAGTACCAAAAGTACACATTTTTACTGCGGCCACAAAAAAGCCCGCACAAGGCGGGCAAGGGAGGGATCAAGAAATCAATCTTCGGCGGGCACTGTCCAGGTCAGCAGCACCGAGCCGTCATCCCGATGCTCGAGCGCTACGTTGTCGTTCTCGATCACCTCGTCCAAGAAACGCTCCCAATCGTGGGCGGCTTCATGATCCTCCTTGGCGATCACCGCCGATCTGGCTTTCTGCGCGGCCGGCGAATTGATGGCCTTTTGAATGCGGGAACCCATGATTTCGTAGGGCGTGGGCGGAGCAGGGGTTTTGGGTTTCGACTGCTGCTTGGCCATTGCTGATCCTCCATTTACTGTATGTATAAACAGTAATTTATCTAGGGGTAGCTGGCAATACTGTATGGGGCACATTTGTGCTCCCGTTGCGCGCAGGCATGAAAAAGCCCGCCGAGGCGGGCTGATGCCTAGACGAGAAAGGGAGTTAATCGCCGTCAGCTTGGTCAGTGTAGCTCAGGATCTACACTCAAGCTCCCGCGCTCGATAAATTGGCTGACCTCAAGCAGCAACACATCGATTGCATCCAAGGCCTCGGCGATGCTTCGGAGTGAATCCTCCGGGTAATTTCGGCTCGACGAGGAAACGCCATTCATCGAACTGGCAAGTGCAAGCTGTGCGTCTGCCAGCCGAGGGAGCAGGTCAAGCGTGAATTTGTCGGTGACCATGGCGAGACCCTCTGAAGGTCAGATCAGAATAGCAGGCATGAAAAAGCCCACCGAGGCGGGCTTTATGAGATTCAGTTTTTCGGCGTATCTGCTTTCGATTCTGCGCGAATCTTCATCTCAGTGACGGCTCGGGATATCTCCTTGGCGTCATCACCAATCGATTTAATATCCTCACGGATGTAGCCGCTGAAGCGAGCATTTTCTTCTTTCTGCGCTGAGAGCCCCCATTGCAGGGTGCCCATGAACACTGCCAAGACAGCGATAGCTGTACCGATTGACCACCATTTTGCGTTCTGCAGGGCGTCGACAGTCCGTTGGTTTGCGGTGTTGAAATCGCTGACAGATTTAGCGATGTCGGAAACCTTGCGATCTAGGCGCTCCTCGATCAGCTGCAGTTTTGTATCGATTTCTTCGCGAGTGATATCGTTCATGCTGTCAGTATGGTCTTTAGGTTCTGACTTGTCACTTTTCGATCGCCCAGGCAAAAGATCTCTATAAAACGACGTCTCATCTGATCTTTGCTTTTCTAGCGCTAGCTCCATCGCTGCCAGCACGTCGTCAAGGCTTTTGCCGGTGTTTGTGGCAATCCTCATGCCTTCCGGAAGATGATGATCCTCGAAGAGGCGTTCAGAGGCCATCCTTTAAACCCTCGGTAACCTTGATCCTTGCTTGCACCATCGCAGCATTCAGAAAAACTGTATTAGCGCAGGTAAGACAGACAATAGCGTAGTGGAAGTTTGGGTAGTCTCGGCCGTTCATTTGGAGTCGCTTGCCGTCCGGAAGCAAGACGGGAAAATCGCAAGGCGTAACAAGATCGCGCATCGGGGCGTCGCCAATTTTGATGCCGACTGTTGAGCATCCCCATTGCTCGCCAGAGCAAACTGAACATTTAAATTTCGATCCGCTTACAGGGGCGACCGTATCGAGATACTTGAAAATCTTCTGAGGTTCACACCAGTAGTCCATTTCATGAATGTTGCCAACACTCAACATTTCAGGATCGTCAGTCATCATTCTATCCTTTGAGAAAATTCGTTTAGGCTTGCTGTGCTAGATATCTGCGCTGGACCTGATGATGCGTTGACCCTTCACTTCCTCCGAATACCCCTCCAGCCGATCCTCTCCATCCTGCATCACCTGGCAGATCCTGATCACTGCCTGGGCGTCAGCCTCATTCCCGGCTTCACTCAGGCGCACGGCGATCCTCATCAGCTCGACCGCTGACCATTTGAGGTCAGAGGCCAGGCCTTGTAGGTCGCGGCGAAGGTCCTGGTTGGAGGTGGTTAAATTCACATTCCGCTCCTGGCGATCAGTCCGTCCTGAACGTCGTCTGCGATATCAAGGATGACTTCATGCTGTCCTCGGAGGGTCTTGCTGACCTCCAGCAGCGCCATGGCATCATCGGGCAGGCCTGCATCATTGATGCGCCTAGCGATTTCGATGACTTCCAGCGCAATCCAGTCCAGAGTGGCAGCATGGCCGTCGAGGTCTTCGTAGAGTTCTTGGTTGGGTTTGGTTAGGGGCATGGCTTACTTACCGCTGGCATTTAAGGGGCATTTGCTAAGGCAGCTCGCCTGTTTGGAGCAGGTTCAGAAAATCCCCGGCACTGATGATGAATGCACCTGCTTCTTGCGCTTTGACAACCTTGCTCGGGCCGGCGTTATCGCCATAACAGAGAAAAGTCAGCGACTTACTTGGTGTTTTAAGTACCTTCATGCCAAATCCCTCGGCTAGCAGCTCCAGCTCGGACCTATAGGAGGCGGAAAATCCGGTGAAAAGAATAACGTTCGGGCCATTCGAGGATTTCCTAGCCGCCTTGTTAGACATGGCGGCTGCCGCTGCGAGATCTGAGGGCTTAGGTCTTGGTGCGGGAGGCGCTGCGTCCTTGAGCAACAAATCCTCGCCCAGAAGGAATTCCACGATCCGATCCTTGCGGAACGTTTTAGGGAAAGCGTCACCGCTAGCTCTGCCTTGGATATAGCTGGAGTTTTCGGACCACTGAAGAAGCTCGCGCTCCGTTGTTAGGCCCTTCGAATCGCAATACCTAAACTTAATAATGCTCACATTGCCGCTCCCTGGTGCTTGCTCTTACTCTCGGTCAGATAGGTGCGGCTACTTCTTCTTCGCCATCGCTCTGCTGGCTTGCAAGCTTGCGAAGATCTGGAGTGAAAGTTACTACCATCCCAGTCTTTGAGCAGGTCAGAGTGATCTCGGCATCCATGTCTATTTCAAGGTCTTGACCGCGCAGCCCTTGCCATTGGGCTAGATAGTGTAGTGACCCGAACTTTTCACGCTTCTTGAGTTTTTTGCTGACGCCGCCCTTCCAGTTCAGCGGCGGGAGCTCCTCCGCTTTGGCGCATGCAGCTAACTCTGGCTTCTGATCCGCGAGCTTACGGCCGATCTCCCAAGACTTAATCAACCCTAGATCGGCACCCCTCCAAACCGAATTCCAGTCTATGTCGAGTCGCTCTGGCTCGGAGTGACTACGGTGAATTCTTCGACTCATTGCTGACTCATCCATGATGCTATACGGCTCGTTGTTTGGAATTATCGCGGGCTTTTGCCTTGCGAAGGGCGGCGGCATTGCTAATGCGAATCTGCTCTTTTAGATCTCGGCGCAGTTGCTGGTTGGGCCTGGTTAGGGGCATGGCTACAGAACTCCACCGCGCCAAATGACTCGACCCAGGATGCGGTGCTCATGGATTTCCCCGTCTGGCACTTTCAGATCTGCATAGAGCGCTTTGTCCGGGTTGTCGCTGCGAATGATCCAACCATCCAAATCGGAGAAGATCAGCCGCTTGACGATGGCGCCCTTGTTCTCGCTGAAGAGCGCGAACACCTGCCCATCCACGGGATCGATCCGTGACTCATCAATCAACAAAACGTCGCGATCACTGATGGTCGGCTCCATGCTTGATCCCTGGGCGTAAATGACCTTCAGGTTCTTCGGGTTAAGCCCCATGAACCGGATCCACTCGCGCTTGAATGCAAGTGTCCCCCTCACCTCGACATGATCATTAGATTGACCAGGGCCCGCCGAAACCAAGGCGGTGTACTGCTTGATGTGGACGTAGGTGTCCTCCTCATCTTCGTCGGTAGGGAAGCTGGGTATGTCGACTGGCTGCGCGGATAGTGGCTTTGTAGCAGACTGATCATCATCTCGCATGCCCCCGCGCCCATACTCAAGCCATTCAACACGCACCTTGAGCGCAGAGGCTAGGGCAAGCATCTTGGCCCCGCCTGGCATTGACTCTCCGTTCAGCCACTTACTGCTGGCCTTGGGCGTCACTCCAGCGAGTTTCGCAAGACGAGCACCAGCGCCCCACGAAGGAATTTCGTTGGCGATCAGGGCTTCTCTCAAGCGCGCCGCGAAGGCCGCTCGTATTTCTTCTATCTGAACCATAGGTTCAATATCGCACGCGCTTGCATGTACTTTCAGTTCCGACATAATATGTACTGACAGTTCATATTTCGTTTGGAGGCCCCATGCAGGAGCTCAAGAAGGCAATCGATGACGCAGGCGGCGTAACTGCCGTTGCGCTCGCTTGCGGGAAAACGCCGCGCGCCGTCTACAAGTGGCTCACCGCTGGCTGCCTCCCGCGCACCGAATACACCGGCGAAACAACCTACGCCGAAAAGATCGCAGCCCTGGCCAAGGCCAATGGAAAGCCGCTCAAGGCTCAGCGCCTTCTGGCTGCCACTGCGCCAACCAAGACCGCCGCCTAATCAATTCCAACCGCAAGGAGCAGTACCCGCATTGCGCACGACGAGCGCGTCCGTTGCACAGCAATGACAGGGTCAACTGAGTCAATTATCCATCCACTGGCACACCGCCAGTAGATGACCAAAACACCTGTGAATGTATCCAGCAGGAGAGGTCGATGAGCAGCGAACAGATCAGCACTTGCACTGAGGCGGCCACGCGCAATGTTCGGCCGCGCCTCTTTGGCCTGGATCGGGAAGTTGCCGTGCAGGCTATCGCTGCACTGGCTCGAGGCACTCCCGTGGAGGCCGCTTACCAGATCCTGGCGGGTATCGAAGCGCTGGATGCCGGTCCTGAAGCGCCCTTGGTGGTTTTGTGGCCCAAAGGGAATGGCTTCGAGACGATTGAGGACAGGGCTGCCTGGCACGAGGCCGAGAAGGAACGCTTGCTGTACGCCGCGGGCGAGCCAGAGCGTGTTCGCAAGCTCGCCGAACGGTTGATGGTGACTGGCGATGGAGGTTCGGCATGAGCCTGGTCGCACAAATCTTCCTTGCTTGTGCCGCCCTGCTCATGGCTTACGCCCTAGGGCACATCGCCGGTCGCTCTCGACGCCGCTCAACCATATCTGTGGCAGATCGTTGGCCTGTTGCACACGTCCAGTTCGATCCGGAGATGTCGCAGGAAGACATGCTGAGGTTCATCAAATCGGTAGAGGCCGCGATCTGGGCGGGGCGATCAACTAAAGCCCAAGGCCTTGAGAATAGCCGCGCCTGCGACCAGAGGGACTAGCCAAGTGAGCAGCGTTTTGATCTTGGCCTTGTGGTTCTCCCACAGCCGCCTCAGCGGCGGCCTATCGATATCCAGCCACGGGTTCGGCCCATCAATGGCTTTGTATTTGTCGTCCCAGTGCCTGATTTTCTAGGCGCTAAACGCTTCCTTGAGTTTCTTCATGCCAAGTCCCCATGACTGTCGTTTCGAGTGGAGTCAAAACGATATCACGGAAGGCTTGGCGCCCATTTGAGCGCCTGAATTGCAGGCATAAAAAAACCGCCTGGCAGGGCGGCTTCTTCAACAACATAACGGGGTCGATTATGCACATTGCAATCGATGTAAGCAATACCAGCCCTATCGCGTCAGGTTTCGGTTTCTCCGCGAACCTGTCGCGTCAGGTCGATTCACCGAGGGCTAAAGCGTGAGCACCATCATCATGAGCGCTTGCTGGCCGCTGCAAGGCATGAGCGGGCCTCAAAAGGCTGTATTGATATCGCTTGCGGACAACGCAAATGACGAGGGCGTTTGCTGGCCCTCCGTTGCCCGAATCGCGGAACGAACCTGCCTTGCGGAAAGGACGGTTCAAACTGCTATCAAGTGGCTGTGCCAGGTCGGGCTGCTGTCCATCCGTGAGCGGATGGGGCGATCGACAATGTACACCCTAACCCCAGCAGCATATGCACCCCCGCAAGAGCCGCACCCCGCAGCAGCCGCACCACCACCCCCGCAGCTCACGACAGAAACCCCCGCAGCAGCTGCACCCAGAACCGTAATAGAACCATCAAGTGAACCGTCATCCCTTGGTGGCGATGGGGCGCCCCGGAAGATCTCGAAGCCGAAGTGCCCGGCTCAGGCAATCGTCGACCTGTTCAACTTGACGATTCCAGAGTTTCCTCGGGTCGTGATGCTGACCAAGGATCGGATTGCGAAGATCGGGGCTCGCTGGAACGAGAGCGACGTGCACCAGGATCTCAACTTCTGGGCGGAGTACTTCGCATTGGTGCGTTCAAGCAAATTCCTGATGGGCGAGGTGTCCGCTGCTGGTGGGTCTCCATTCCGGTGCAACTTCGATTGGCTCATTGCGCCGACCAACTTCGTGAAAGTCGTGGAAGGAAATTACAATGCGTGACCTGCACAGCGTAGAGGCCGAGCACGGCCTGCTGGGCGCGATGATGATCCGCCCCGAACTCATCGACACCCTGCGCGATGACCTGACTCCTGAGTCGTTCTACTTCGCCGAGAACGCCGATGTGTTCCGCGCGATCATGGCGACGCGATCTGCTGGCAAGGCCGTGGACTTCCTGACCGTGGCCGACCAGATGGGCGTCTGGTCGTTTGAGGGCACGCCCCTCGGCTACTGCGCGGAAATCGTCAACAACACGCCGAGCGCCGCAAACGCCAAGACCTACGCGGGAATCGTGCGAGAGCGAGCCATCGAGCGCGCCTTGTATGACCTTGGCGGGCAGGCCATGGAGATCGCTCAGGATACTGGCGACGTGCAGGCGAAGATCGCAGCCATCCAGGCGGCGGCCATGGCTATCGATAGCAGCGCCGGGGATGACGACATCGTCAAGGCTGGCGATGTCATCGCCGACCAGGTCGAGGTGTGGCAAGAGCGGCACGATCGCCTGGCTCGCGGTGAATCGCTGATTGGCATCTCTACCGGCCTGAAGGACCTGGACGACAAGCTGGGTGGCTTGCAGCCGGATAATTTGTACATTGTCGCCGGCCGCCCCGCGATGGGCAAAACCACCTTGGCCATGGGCTTCATCGCCGAAGCCGCTATCCGCCAGAAGAAATCGTCCTTGGTCATCAGCCTGGAAATGAACAAGGGCCAGCTGATTGACCGGCTGACCGCGTCAGAAGGGCGAATTCCGCTCACCCTGATCAAGAACGGAGCAGCTTGCCAGAGCCATGGTGCACAGCTCTCGGTAGCCGCCACAGCGATTCACACCGCGCCGCTGTACATCGCTGATCGCGCCGGTACCAGCATCGGGCGCATCCGTGCCCTGGCTCGACGCCACAAGCTGCGTTATGGCCTCGATCTGTTGATGATCGATTACCTGCAGCTCACGGAGGGTGAGGGGGGCAACCGCACCGAGGAAGTCAGCAGCATCAGCCGTGGCTGCAAGCTGCTGGCCAAGGAGCTAAGTATTCCGGTCGTGCTGCTCAGTCAGCTCTCTCGCAAGTGCGAAGAGCGTCCGAACAAGCGCCCGATCCCATCCGACCTGCGCGAGTCGGGGGCTATCGAGCAGGATGCCGACGTAATCCTCTTCGTGTACCGCGACGAGGTCTACAACGAAAACACGGACTCCAAAGGGATCGCCGAAATCATCATCGGCAAGGGGCGAGACGTGGAGACCGGCACGGTTCGAACCGCCTTCCTCGGGCAGTACAACCGGTTCGAAAACCTGGCCGCCGGATGGGTGCCCGAACCGAAGGCCCAGCCTGAAAAAGTCACCAGCCTGGCCAGCCGCTATGCCAACAAGGATCGCTTCTGATGGCCGATCTGATGTTGGCCGCGCCCGACCTCGCAGAGTACCGATGGGCGCTCTATGCCTGCGGGCATCTGCTCGACCTCACCGCCGAACCTCACCCGCCCGTGGCTCTCTATCGCGACGAGCAGTCGGCGCGGCTGCACGGCCTGCGCATGTGGCCATCCACCTTCACCGTTGTTGACCTCCACAAGGACGACCGCTCATGAAGCAATCCAAGTTGACCAAAGCCGCGCGCGGCCGGGAATGCCAGGTGCGCATTCCGGGTGTTTGCAGCGGCAACCCCGAAACCACTGTGCTGGCCCACTACCGGATGTCCGGTACCTGCGGCGTCGGCATGAAGCCGAACGATCTGCAGGGCGCCTGGGCTTGCAATGCCTGCCATGACGCCTGTGACGGACGCAGCCAGTTGATAGGTCGCGCCGAAGCCCGCCAGCACCACGCCGAGGGCGTTATGCGCACCCAGGCCATTCTGATCCGCGAGGGGGCTGTCGCCGCATGAGCAGAACCATTTTCTTCACCCTCATGTGCGTCTTGGTTGTCGGCCTCGCGGCGGCTCTTTGTCAGGCTGGTGTAGGTCCTAGCGACTCTACAGCCTCCTTTTGGGCGATTGTCGCAATTGCCGACGCGATGGGGCTTGTGGGTTTTTTGTGGGGGCGCGACGAATGCTGAAAGCCAAGCCCCGCGTTTTTGCCCCGAAGAAGACTCGCGCCAAGCCCATCGACCGCGAAGGCCTTGAGCAGGCCTCACTGATGCACGAAGTCGCGCTGCGCTACCCGACAGCTGCCAAGCTGATCTACCACGTCCCGAATGGCGGGCACCGGCACAAGCTGGTGGCGCTCAAGCTGAAAGAGCAGGGCGTGAAGGCCGGTGTTCCTGACCTGGTGCTGCCGATGGCCCGCGGCGGACACTTCGGCTTGTACATCGAGTTCAAGGCCAAGCCGCCATTCGACGCTGCCGTGTCGCCGAGCCAAGACGCCTACATTCAGGCGCTGCTCGACCAGGGCTATCTGGCGATCGTCTGCCGGGGCTCCATTGATGCGCTGGAAGCAATCCGCGCTTACTTGCTGCAACCGCAGACCAAGGTGGCAGCATGAGCAAGACACTGACCGTTACCTTGTCCGATGCCGAGATTCGCCGGCACGCGGAAAGCGAGGTCCGCGACCTTCGAGACACCCGGCAGCCAGCCTTCCGCTTCCGCTACAAGCAGGACCGCGCCCGCGGCTCCTGGTACCTGGTCCATGGCAGTAAGTGGAGCAAGATCGCCAACTATCCGGACCTCAACACCAAGGCGGTGCTGAGCGTGCTGCCGGCCGTGCGCGCTCGGATAGCGGGCGAACCTGGCGCCGCTGTGTCCGTGGGCACCTGGCTCACCACTGGCCAGCTGTTGAAGTGGTTCGACGAGCGCATGAGTAAGGACCGCAATCTGTCGGACAAGCGCAAGTCCACCGCGCACTCGGCTATGACCAAACATTTGATCCCGCGCCTGGGCGATCTGCCGTTGGCGGAGGTGAGCAAGTCCGAGATCGACCAGCGCCTGATGTGGCCGCTGCAGGCCGAGCTGTCGCTGGAGTACCTGCGCCTGATTTTTCGCCTGCTGGCCCTGGCCTTCAAGCAAGCCGCTCGATTGAACATGATCACCACCAATGGCATGGCCGCCATTCGCTTCAGTGACTTCTCCAAGGCAAAGATCAAGCCCAAGCCCGCCCGTCTGCGGGACGTTCAGGTTGAAGGGCTACTGAGCCAGCTGGAAGAGCATTTTGCTCAGGTACCGGCCGAGGCCATGTTGGCTCTGATGATGCTGTCCCACGGCACCCGTGTATCCGAGACCCGCTTGGCGGCGTGGCGGGACTTCAGCCTGGAGGAGCGTCAGTGGCATATCCCGGCCAAGAACACCAAGACCCGGACCGAGCTGAACTTGCCGCTGACCGCGCAGGTGTGTGGGTTGCTCCAGCGCTACCGCAGTGCACAGGTAGCAAGTGGCTACAGCGGCCTGTATCTGTTCCCGGCCAAATCCGGCAAGCCGCTGAGCGACAGCCAGGCTTTTGCCGTCTTTACCCGCCTGGGGCGTGGCGAGTGGACCAGCCATGACCTGCGCAAAGTAGCGCGCACTGCCTGGGTGGATCTGGGCATCGACTTTCTGATTGGCGAGCTGCTGCTCAACCATGCGATGGGCCGGAACGTGCAGACCTACATCCATTCGTGGGTGGAGACTGGAAAGCGTGAGGCTCTGGAGAAGTGGCACCAATGGCTTGATGGGCGTGGCTTCACCTCGATTCACACCATTGCCGAGCCATTACGTGAAGTTTCGTGTTTTTCCGCAGAGGCCGCGATTGGCGCGGGCTCCAGCCATTCCAACGACAAACCATAGGCGAGGATTCGAAATGAAGAGCATTGACCAGATCCGCGCCGAATTCGAGCGGCGCTATCCGGTGCCGAGCGGCCTGCGCTGGGACCCAGTAGTCGGGCTATCCGGCTATTACGTTCTTGAGTGCGCCGATTGCTGCACGGATGTGTTCAACACGATCTACGCGGCCCGCTGGGAGACCTGGCTGGATTGCACCAAGGCACTTCGCGTCACCAATCCGTTCCCAGTCCAGATGGGTGATCCGGACGCAGCATGGGCTCGGGAGGTTGCGGAGAAGTCGCTGCAGTCTCAGGGACTGAAGGTGATTGGTTGATTAGGAAGCACGGTCCAGCCTTCAAGAAGGCCGTGATCGAGCTGGGCAAGTGCCCTTTGTGCCGTGGGAGAGCGGTCACGATGGGCACGTTCTACGAACTGCCATGCGATCACTGCAACGCCTCAGGCTGGGTGGTGGCTGCAACTGGCGAGGCCCTGCCCCTGGATGAACTGGTGACCCAGCTCAGCATGAGGCTGCAGGCCGCGACACGGCAGATTGAGCAGTTGAAGAAGCCTCGGGCCACTGGGCCGGAGGCTCTGCATCAGGATGGCAACCGGCTGGGCGCCGGCGGCACAAACTACACGGGCGATTGAGGGGAAGGACATGATCTATAGCAGCGTATCGGGGGCGGTAGTCGCGGCATTGGCGGCTGGCGAGAAGGGCTCAGCAAAGGGGCAGGCGTGGCAGAAGCTGTACAGGGCAGTTGAAGAGGAGGGTGGGTGCCTGGCTTCGCTGGGGGGGCAGGCGCACGGTCTTGACCGGACGCAAGTGGACTACTGGATTGCTGCACGTCTTCATCACCTCCTGAAGGACTGGCATTGGGATGCCTTGGTGGCGAAGTACAGCACCAACAAAGTGAAGAAGCTGCAGGCAATCACGGCTGTTCGCCCGCGCATTGCCAGCCCTGCGCCGCAGCTGTTCATCTTCAAGGCAGTGACGGCCTGGGCGATCCCTAAGTTGAAGGGCGCCCGCCGGAAAGCGCCGCGCTCGGTATCGGTCGAGGTGCCGCTGGATGCGCCTGCTTGGCGGCGTGATTCGCTGGTCAATGCTGCGGTGGCGGCAGGCCAGGCAGAGAAGCACCGCATCGAGGGGCAGCAGGAGGAGGTGATCGTCCTGGTCGACAGCTTCTACGACATGAATACCTGGGATCTGGATGCTGCCCCGGAGTCGACGCGCCGCCGATGGAGGGCCGATATCAACGAGAAACTCGACGGCATGGTTAGTGACGCACTAACAGAAGTTCGCGCGATCCTTCAAGCTGAAGGGCTGCTGATGCAAGAGGCTGCGTAATTGCCTGTTGACATTAGTGAGCGCGTGAGCGAAATTATCCCCATCCTGTCATTCCTGCGCGTTTCAGAGGATAGACAATTGAAAGCCCGGCCATCGTGTCGGGCTTTCTGTTTCAGCACTTCCTTGAATGGTGGAGCAGAGCTGTTAAAGTTTGCGTCCTTTTTCGAGCCTGAGACGGATCTTATGCAACAGTTTTTCTCCAAGACTTTCGGTGGGCTGACGCCGAGTTACTACATTCGCCAGATGATCTTCGGCTCCCTATTCGCAGCCTCCATCATTTTCATGAAGGCGAGGTCGCCAAGCGGCGTCACATTTGACGTGATTTCCCTCGCGCTTGTCTGCACGCTGCTCTATCCCTACTCACGCTTCGTCTACGAGAGCGTCATTGGATACATCATGGGAAACAACGTGTTCTTCGTGAATGCGCCCCTGATGTTAATGGTGAAGGTCATTACGATGCTTATGTGCTGGTTCTTCGCTATTTTTATTGCGCCCGTGGGCCTTGCATACCTCTACTGGCACCATAGTCGCCAGGCATCCTGAGAAGAGTAGTGTTATCAAATAGCCCAGCCATCGTGCTGGGCTTTTTCGTTTATGCAGATGACGCGCCCAGGCAGCTGGGCTAAGTCGGTAGTGGCATCGATCAAAGCCGCGCGCTCCCTGATCGGTTACGCGATGAGAGGCTGGGGTACGTGACCCAGCGATCCAGCCCGTCAAGCCGGGTAAGCACCGGCCCTCTGCACCCTTGAAATCAAGCCCCGAGTTGCCCACACATTTCACTGAGCGCAGAATGCAGCTTTGAGTGAAGGAGCGTTCAGCATGGTGTTGCGTGGCATGGCGCAGATGCATTTCGATGACTTGGCTGAGAGGTTCCAAGATCTGGTTCGCACTTTCGGTGGCTCTGAACCGGTAGAGTTCGTATGGGTTGTGTTCTACCAAGGTCGGGTGTTTGGCGCTTATCCGCTCGCAGAGCAGGCCCTTGTGAAGATCACCGAAATTGAGCACTGCATCAGCGTTGATGAAGTTCCCGTCCCGCAAGCGTAACGCTGTATCTGCGTTGAGCTTTTGCGGTTCACCGGTGACGCGTCTCCAGCTGACGTGGCGGTTGAAGCGATTGCGTGGCAGTATTGACGCCCGAACTGCACATGCCCGTGGCAACACGGGTCGGCAAGGTAGTTCGGGATACCCGGTCGAAAGGCCGGGTTTTTTATTGAAGCCTCGGCATTCGCCGGGGCTTTTTCGTTTTCGGCTACACCACACCCATCGCTCCGAGCTGGGAGTGCTGTTGGGGCCGACCTATTTGAAGGCTCGCCATGTCGGTGGGCCTTTTTTGTTTCTGGAGAGAAGGATGAGCGAGCAGGCCAAGCGTTACGAGCAAGCTGTTGTGGACGCAGTTGTGGCAGGAGATGCCGATAAGCTGGAGTCAGCGCTGCGTCGCCTGTCGAAATGCGATGGCATCATTTTCCTGAACGCTACCAGACAACTGCTGAACACCGATCAGAAGAAGTCACTTTCCACTGCCATCATCCCTAACCTGGTCAATACGCTCCCGCCGTTCTACTACGAGGACGGGGTTGTATATGGTGCGGTTTACACCGACGGGGTTGGCATCTTCGCGAGGGCCGCCCATCGTTCCGGTGTCGGGATCGAGCGTAGTGTGGTGCTCCCCATCGTGGAGCAAGCGCGAGCCGAGTATGACGGCGCCGTGCTGAAGCGAGTGCAGGACCTCAAGGCCGAGATACGAGAGCTGGATAACCTGCTGCATGGACATTCCTCGGCAGACTACAAGCTGATCAACTTCGGCGTGGTCGAGCTGCTGAAAGGGCAGGCACTTCTGCTTGCTGCAGCTACCAGCGGCCAATAAACCAAGCTCCCTGCAACGGGAGGAATCGAGATGCCAAACATGCCCGAGAAGGATCCTGGCCTGTGGGCCGCTGTGCTCACCTGGGTGCTGGCCCACCAGCCTCAGCTGTATGCCGCTGGCCTTTCCGTCGCGATCGCCGTCCTCCGGGTGGTGTATGGCGGTGGCACCCGCCGGCAGATGTTCTTGGAGGGCGCCTTGTGCGGCCTCATCACCCTGGCCTTGGTACCGCTGCTCGAATGGATGGGTCTGCCTCAAGGCATGGCCACCTTCGCAGGCGGCATGGTCGGTTTCATGGGCGTGGAGAAGCTTCGCGGCTACTCCGACCTGTTCCTATCTCGCAAGGCTCAGGGGTAAGCAGATGATCACATTGACCGACAGCAACGGCCTCAAGCGTTACCTCGCTCCCGCCGCCATCGCACGTGTGGACGAAGCCTGCACCAGCAGTCAGTGGCACGGCATCTGCGCCATCGTTCGCACGTTCGACGGTCAGGTACTGGAGGTTAAGCAGCGGGCTGATGACATCGTGCGCCTGATCACCGAGTCGAAAGACTGATGGCCAGGCTCAAGACGCTCGGCTCTCGTATAAAGGAGAGCGCAGGCTCTCGGGTCAAGGCGGTGAGCCCTGGCAGTTGGCGAAGCGGCATGACCAGCTCCCAGCGCGGCTATGGCTACAAGTGGCAGCAAGCCCGAGATCGGTACCTGCGCGACAACCCGTTGTGTGTCTACTGCGAGCGGAACGGCCGCACTACTGCTGCCAGGGTTGTCGACCACATTGTTGCTCACCGTGGAGACATGGTTCTTTTCTGGGATCAGGCCAACTGGCAGAGCCTCTGCAAGCTCTGCCACGACTCTGTTAAGCAGGCTGAGGAAGCGGCCGGAATCTTATAGCGCTATAAAAATCTTATTTTTCTAAGAAAAATTGGATGGAGAGGGCTGTAGAAATCCGCATTTCGCACCGGATTGGTGCGACCGGCCTCGAAAGTGCCGCTGAAGCGTCCGAATCGTCACTAATGAGACTGATTCCCATCAAAAAGGGGTAGGGGGGGTCAAAAGCTAGGGATTCTCATCTAGCTAGACCGCCTCCGATCCCATGTACAGATTTTTTTCCCCCACAGGATTTTTGTTAAATGGCTTTAACATCCCGCAAGCGCGCTTTCATCGCTGCGCTGAGGGAAGGTGCGTCTAATCGAGACGCTGCCGTGGCGGCCGGCTATTCCGAGAAGACAGCGTCTGCGGCGGGCTCTCGGCTGGTCAAGGACAAGGATGTAGCGGCTGAGCTGCTCAAGCTCCGCGCCCTGGGTTTGATGCCTCAAGATGTTAAAGGCGATGTTAAAGCGCATGTTAAAGCCAAGCTTGCTGAGAAGGCCTCGGCAAAGGATGAGCAGGCGGCAGATTCGGACCCTGTAGCCGAGGAACATCCGGAACCCGAGCCAGCTGGTTTCGACCTGACCCAGGCGCTCCTGCATCGAGACCCCAAAGACTTCTTGCTGTCCGTGATGAACGACCACGGCAGCGAACCGAAGCTGCGTGTTGATGCAGCCAAAGCCCTGATGCCATTCGTTCACCCGCGCAAGGGTGAGAGCGGCAAGAAGGACCAAGCTCAGGCTAATGCCGAGAAAGCGGCCACCGGCAAGTTCGGCACGCGCCGCGGCCCACTGCAGTCGGTGAAATGATGGAGTGGTCAACCGCCTGTCCAGACTGGGAGCAGCGCATTGTTGCCCGCCAGAGCCTGATCCCATTCGAGCCGCTGTTCCCGACTGAGGCTGAGGAAGCCTTGGACGTGTTCGGTGCATTGCGCATGGTGGACGCCACTGGCAGTCCGTTGATGTGCGAGACCGTGCGTGACTGGGTCAACCAGTTCGTGGCCGCAATCTTCGGCGCCTACGACCCAGACTCAGGCCGGCGCCTGGTCAGCGAATTCATGCTGCTTATCAGCAAGAAGAACGGCAAGTCGACCATCGCCGCCGGTATCATGCTTAGCGCGCTGATCCTCAACTGGCGAGCTTCAGGTGAGTTCATCATCCTCGCACCGACCAAGGAGATCGCGGACAACTCTTACCTGCCGATCAGGGATATGGTGGCGGCCGACGACGAGCTCAAAGCCTTGCTGAAGGTGCAGGACCACCTGCGCACCGTGACCCACCGTCAGACCAACGCCACGCTGAAGGTCGTTGCGGCAGACAGCGAGACGGTGTCGGGCAAGAAGGCAATCGGCGTGTTCATCGACGAGCTGTGGGTGTTCGGCAAGCGCGCCAATGCCGAGGCGATGCTGAGAGAGGCCACCGGTGGCCTGGCATCCCGACCGGAGGGTTTCATCATCTGGGCCACCACCCAGTCCGACGCCCCGCCTGCTGGTGTGTTCCGGCAGAAGCTGATGTACGCCCGCAAGGTGCGCGACGGCGAGATCGTCGATAAGTCGTTCTTGCCGGTGCTGTATGAGTTTCCCAAGGCGATGCTGGATGCCGGCGAACACCGGGACTTCTCCAACGCGTACATCACCAACCCTAACCTTGGGCTGTCGGTCGACGAACCTTTCATCGAGCGTGGTTACGCACAGGCCCAGCTGGACGGCGAGGAGTCGTTCCGCGTCTTCCTGGCCAAGCACCTCAACGTCGAGATCGGCTTGGCGCTGCTTTCGGATCGATGGGCTGGTGCTGATTTCTGGGAGGCGCAGACCTCCGAGCTATGCCGCACGTTGGAAGACCTGATCGAGCGCTGCGAAGTGATCGACATCGGTGTCGATGGCGGAGGGCTGGATGACTTGCTTGGCTTTGCAGCACTTGGCCGAGAGCAGGGCACACGGCGCTGGCTGACCTGGACTCACGCCTGGGCCCATCCATCAGTACTGGAACGGCGTAAAGCCGAAGCGCCACGCATCCGCGACTTCGCCAAGGATGGGCACCTTACCCTTGTTGAGCGCATCGGCGACGACATTGAAGCGGTTGCGCACCTGGTGGCGCAGGTCGAGCAGGCCGGCCTGCTGGACAAGGTCGGGCTGGACCCGGCCGGTGTCGGCGCGATCCTCGACGCGCTGGAGGCTATGGGTATTCCGCGCGAAAAGATCGACGGTATTTCACAAGGGTGGCGCCTGGGCGGAGCCATCAAGACTGCCGAACGCAAGCTGGCCGAGGGCACGCTGCTACACGGGGGCCAGCCGATGATGGCCTGGTGCTGCGGTAACGCCAAAGTCGAGCCGCGTGGCAACTCGATCCTCATTACTAAGCAGGCCAGCGGCTCGGCCAAGATTGACCCGCTGATGGCTCTATTTAACGCTGTGACGCTTATGGCCCTCAACCCCGCCGGCCAAGGTGGCATGGAAAACTTCATGGCTGGCATTCGGGACCCATTGATCGCATGAACGCATTTCATATTTTCATCGCCTGCGCAGTGGTCGCTTTCTGCTTGGCATGCAGCGGGGTCTGGATGCTGGCTGGTACCGGCTGGGCTTTGCTGGCCGGATCACTGAGCTTCTTCTGCATCGCCGGCTTCATCCGCAGAGGGCTTGTCAGTGATTAAAACCCTATCCCAGGCACTGGGCGCTGCTGCCACCAAGCCTTCAGCCAGTATGAGTGAATGGCTGGGCAAGACTATCAAACTGTCGGATGGAGGTTTCTGGAGCGCCTTTAACGGCGCCCAGTCCAGTAGTGGTAAGTCAGTCAGCGTCGACAAGGCAATGCGCCTGTCCACCGTGTGGGCATGCGTTCGTATCATCTCGACCTCGGTAGCCGGCTTACCGTTGAGCATCTACCGGCGGATGCCCGATGGTAGCCGAGAGAGTGCCCGCGATTTCCCGCTGTACGACGTTGTGCACAACAGCCCCAACGAAGACATGGCTGCCTTCCATTTCTGGCAGGCAGTCGTGGCATCGATGCTGCTGTGGGGCAACGCCTACTGCGAGATTCACCGCTCCGCAGGTCGGGTCATTGCGCTGGACTTCCTGATGCCGTCTCGAGTCGACCTCGAGTTCGATGATGACGGCAGGCTGCGATACTTCTTCAGGCCCCGAAAGGGAGCCCGCCGAGAGATTCAGCGGCAGGACATGCTGCATATCCCAGCATTCACCCTGGATGGGCGGGTCGGGCTTTCTGCTATTCGGTACGGCGCAGATGTGTTCGGTTCTGCGATGTCTGCAGACGATGCCGCCAACAGCACCTTCCGCAACGGCATGATGCCCACAGTCGCGTTCTCGGTCGACAAGACGCTTAACCCGGCTCAGCGCGTCGAGTTTCGTGAGTACGTTAAGACAATCTCCGGGGCATTGAATGCCGGCAAGAGCCCAGTGCTCGAGCAGGGCGTGAAGCCGGAAATGATCGGCATCAACCCCGCCGATGCGCAACTGCTGGAGTCGAGAGGGCACAGCATCGAGGAAATCTGCCGCTGGTTCGGGGTTCCACCCTGGATGGTGATGAAGACCGACAAGGGCAGCAACTGGGGCACAGGACTGGAGCAGCAGCAGATCGCGTTTCTCACCTACTGCATCATGTCCTTCACGGCGCCGATTGAGCAGTGCGTGAACAAGTGGTGCATGACGGCGGTTGACCGGATCAAGTTTTATGCGGAGTACTCGCTTGAAGCATTCCTGCGTGCGGATAGCGCGGGCCGTGCGGCTTATCTCAGCACGATGGGACAGAACGGCTACCTGACCCGAAACGAGGGCCGGCGAAAAGAGAACCTTCCGAGCATGCCGGGTGGCGATGTACTGACCGTGCAATCCAACCTGGTTCCACTTGACCAGTTGGGCAAGCAAAACGATAGCCAGGCCGCAAGGGCCGCTCTGATGAACTGGCTCCAACAGCCCGAAAAGTAAATCACGGGAGTAATCCATGAAGCACAAGATCCAGTCTCGCGGCCTGCGCAGCGAGATGAGCCCGCGCGCGCTCGACAAATGGAATCCCGCGATCCAGGCGGCCGTCGAGAACACCTCAGACACCATCACCGTGTACGGCGTGATCGGCGAAGACTGGTATGGCGAGGGCGTCACGCTGAAGCGAATCGACGCCGCCTTGCGGGCGATCGGCGAGCGTGATGTCACCGTCTACATCAACTCGCCAGGCGGTGACATGTTCGAAGGCATTGCCATTTACAACCGCCTGCAAGAGCACAGTCACGAGGTCACCACCAAGGTGCTCGGCATGGCGGCGAGCGCTGCTTCGATTGTCTTCCTCGCGGGGAAGAAGCGAGAGGTGGCCAGCAGCGCCTTCCTCATGATCCACAACTGCTGGACCTGGCTTGCCGGCAACCGCAACTACCTCCGCGATATCGCCGACGATATGGAGGAATTCGATGCCGCGATGGCTGACCTCTATGCCGAGACCAGCGGGCAGTCGGCTGAAGACATGGCCGAACTGATGGACGACGAAACCTACATCCGCGGCAAGCGTGCCGTGGAGCTTGGTCTGGCCACTGGGTTGTTGTCGTCCGCCGAGGTCACCGAGCGCGAAACCGAAGACGCTGCCCAGGCCAATGCACTCAAGGCCATGGATGTAGCCCTGGCCAAGGGAGGAATGCCTCGCTCCGAGAGACGCGAGCTGTTCGCCAGTTTCAAGTCCGGCATGCCTCGCGCTGCCGGCGGGGGCACGCATAACGCTGCCCTGACCGATAAGCCTCGCGCTGTCGCGCCAGACCTCTCCGCCTCTCTGAGCGCGGCAACCAATCTCCTCAATTCTCTGAAAGGAAAGTGACCATGGACTTTGAAGCCCAAGTCAAAGAACTCAACGCCAGCCTCAAGGGCATTGGCGACCAGATCAAAAGCCAGGCCGAGGCGACCGAGAAGCAAATCAAGGCTTCCGGTGAAATGAATACCGAAACCCGTGCCAAGGTCGATGAACTGCTGACCAAGCAGGGCGAACTTCAGGCGCGCCTGGGCGAGGCAGAGCAGAAACTGGTGAATGCAAGCCGGGATCGGAGCCATCAGGAAGAGCCGCAGAAATCGGTAGGCGCTCTTGTGATCGAGAGCGAAGAAATGAAGGACATGAACTCGTCCTTCCGTGGTTCCCGCCGTGTCTCCGTGCCGCGCGCGGCCATCACCACCGCAACCGGCGGTGACCTGGTGCAGACTCAGCGCTTGCCGGGGATCATTGCCCCGCCTCAGCGCCGACTGACCGTCCGCGACCTGGTCGCGCCAGGTACCACCGAATCGAACTCCATCGAGTACGTCCGTGAAACCGGCTTCGTCAACAACGCCCGCACTGTGGCGGAGAACACTGCCAAGCCGTACTCCGACCTGACCTTCGGCCTGGCCACGGCGAACGTGCGGACCATCGCCCATTTGTTCAAAGCCAGCCGCCAGATGCTGGACGACGCCAAGGCACTGCAGAGCTATATCGACGGTCGTGCACGCTATGGCCTCACCATGGCAGAAGAAGCTCAGTTGCTTTACGGCAACGGCACCGGCGTGAACCTGCAGGGCCTCATGACGGTTGCTCAACTGTACGCCGCCCCGGCTGGCGTAGCTGTAGTGGGCGAGCAGCGCATTGACCGCCTGCGCCTGGCGCTGCTGCAGGCCGAGCTGGCCGAGTTCCCATCCGACGGCATCGTGCTCAACCCGATCGACTGGGCGGCCATCGAGCTGACCAAGGACGGGGAGGGCCGCTACATCATCGGTCAGCCTCAGGAAGGCACCAACGCGAAACTCTGGAATCGCCCAGTGGTTTCTACCCAGGCCATGACACAGAACGACTTCCTGGTCGGCGCCTTCAAGCTCGGCGCTCAGATCTTCGATCGCATGGAAATTGAAGTGCTGATCTCGACCGAAAACGGTGATGACTTCGAGAAAAACATGGCAACGATTCGTGCTGAAGAGCGCCTGGCCTTTGCCATCTATCGCGACGAAGCGTTCGTCACTGGCCCGCTGGTCACGCCTTAATCTTTCCGCAACACGGCGCCAGAAATGGCGCCTCAACGGAGTACTCCCATGGCACGTAAACAGGAAAAACCAGAGTCTACGGTCGAGCCGCAGGATCCTGCCTCGACCACTGAAACGAGCGGCAGCCAGCCTGAAGATGGGGCTTTGGCCCTCTCGCCGGGTGATGCAGTCTCGCCAAATCCTGGCGAATCGGCCGCTTCTGAAACTGATCCAGGCTCGGGGGATAGCACAGAGCAGGCACTGCCACCCGCACCGGGAGACTCGGGGCCTGGATCGAACGTCTCAGCAAGCGACCTGAGCACTATTGCCGAAGCCTCCGCTACTGAAACGGGGGCATCGGAAGGCGCAGGACAGAGCGGCCCAGCGGCGGCTGAGAGTGGCGACGATATCGACCAGCCAGTTGGCGAGGATCTGGTTGCAGCTAACCCCAATCCAGCAACTCTTCAGATCTACCCGATGCGCTCCTACATGGATGAGGGCGAACTGCGTCGCCGCGGCGGTCCCGCTTACATGGTGCCACGCCGGCATGCAGAGGAGCTGGTGCAGCGGAAGTTGGCATCGCTCGAGCCGCTGGAGGAGTGAAGGCATGCCTGTAATCAGTTTGACCATTGCACGCCATCACCTTCGAGACCCTGACGACGATGACGAGTATCTAGAACTCCTGATCGAGGCCTCGGAAGGGCAGGCGATGGACTACCTGAACCGTCGTTTCTATGCCGATCAGCAGGCGCTGGATGAGGCTGTCGCCGCCGGAGCTGCCGGCGAGTCCCCCATGGTCTGCAACAAGCAGATCAGGGCTGCCTGCCTGCTGATCCTCGGCCACCTTTACGCGAACCGTGAGGACGTTGTGATCGGGACCACCGCCACTGAGCTGCCGAAAGGCTCGGAGGCACTCCTGACGCCGCACCGCATTGGGTGGGGCGTATGAGGGCCGGCCCGCTGCGTCATCTGTGCAAGATCACCTTCCCGCACGAGGAGCGCAATAAGTCCGGGGGCGCCACAGTGACGTGGTTGCCCGCTGCTCGTCCTGATATGTGGGCTGAAATCAGGACCCCCAGCGGTCGGGTTTCATCTGTTGCCGAGCGACTGGAAGCCGTCGTCACTGCCGAGATCATCGCCAGGTCACGCACTGACATTGTTGCGGGCTGGCGGGTGACCAGGCGCGGGATTACCTACAAGGTCGAGGCTGTTTTGCCTGACAACGAAAACTCAATGATGAGGCTCTTGTGCTCATCAGTCCCCAACCCATGAGGTACCTCCAATGAAAATTCGTGCACTGGGCCGACTCTCGGGCGCCTCCGGCGATCGAGAGAAGGGCGAAGAGTTCGAGCTGGCCAAGGAGTATGCCGAGGGCCTGATTGCTCGCGGCTACGCCGAAGCGGTCACCGACAAAGCCGAGAGGCCGAAGGCCGCCCCGGCCAAGGAGTAAGCCATGGCCCGTCGATCAAGGCTGCGCGGTGACTTCAAGCTGCGGCGGACGCTACGCAATATCCACAATATGATGGACAACGAGCTGCGCAGCACCATGCAGACGTGTGCGAACAGAATCCTCGGCACCATGCAGCAGCTTATCCCTAAAGACACTGGGGCCGCTTCGGCGGCCCTGTCTGCGTTCGTATCGAAGAGCGGGCTGGATGCCCAGGTTGGCCTGCGAGGCAAGTGGGACAACGAGCGGTTCTTCTACATGCGCTTCATTGAGTACGGTACGAAGGGCTATTCCGGCACCATTTATCGCCGCGCCGACAGCAATGCCATCGGCGGTGCGCACACCAAGAACCGCGACACAACACAGCTTAGGGGCCGCCGCAATTCCTTGCGGCAGCGCGAGGTGAAGAACAAGTCGGACGGTGCCAACTTCTTTGGCAAGTATCCGGACATTCCGGCACGGCCGGCGCACCCCTGGCTTCGGCCAGCTTTGCAGGTCAACCGGGAGTTTGTCTTGGCCGAGATCGGGGCAACTATCACTCGCACGTTGCGGCGAGCAAGTCAGGGGGCCGGCAATGGCTGACCCATCCCTTGCGCTGCAGGAAGCGCTGGTCGCCCGCCTGCGCGACGAGGTCGATTGTCCTGTATTGGACGGGGCCGGGATCAACACCCCGATGCCCTATGTGTCCATCGACCGTGAGGTCTCGACCAACATCAGCCCTATCGCTGGGCGCAAGCGCGAGCAGCGCCTGATCTACCTGTCTGTCTGGTCTGATGCCGTTGGCCAGGCAGAGGTCAAGCGCATCAACGGCAAGGTCATCGCCGCCCTCGACGAGCGCCGTCTGGTGCTCGAGCACGGGCGGGCAGTGTCCGTGCGCGTGCTCCAGGCCGACGCCCAGCGCGATGCTGATGGCACCACGTACCAGGGCTCGATCACGGTTCGCGTGATCACCACCCACTGATTCACCTATCGGCCGCCCCGCGGCTTTATCCGATGTGCCTTTGGAGGAACCCCCATGGCCGAAGACAACCTGAACACGGCGGCCGGCTGCCGCTTACGCTTTGGCGGGAAGACCGCCGCCACCACCGAAACCGAGTACAAGGCCGATGACTACATTGACGTGGGAGAGATCGAGGACCTGGGCGAATTCGGTGACACCTTCAGCAGCGTGACCTTCACCGCGCTGAGCGATGGCCGGGTGCGTAAGTACAAGGGCACCGCAGACGCGGGCGACATCACTTTGACTGTCGGCCTGGATAGCGGCGATGCCGGCCAGAAAGCGGTGTCCGTCGCGCACAAGGACCGCACCAAGGGCAACTACAACACCATGGTCACCCTCAACGACGGCGACCCTGGCGCGACCCCGGCAATCCTTCCGACCACGTTCTACTTCGGCGTCAAGGTGATGAACAACACCGTGGCACCTGGTGCGGCTGACAACGTGGTGCGCCGCAACATCACTCTCGCCATCAACACCGAGATTCTGGAAATTCCAGCACACGCAGCCCCGTAACCAACAGGGGCTTCGGCCCCGCCTCAACAGGACCTGAACCATGAACAAGACTTTGCACGGTACCTTGACCGTGAAGCTGGGCGACGAGGAGTTCACCCTGCAGCCCACGCTGAAGGCGGTGCGCGCGATCGAAAGCCGCTTTGGCGGGCTGCGCGGCGCCTCGCAGACTCTCAATGCCATGAGCGTGGATGGCTGCGCCATCATCCTTGCCGCCGGCGCCGGTCTGGAAGGCAAGTCAGCTGAGGCGATCCCCGAGAAGGTCTGGCAAGCTGGTGTGCTGGGAGTGTCGGTGCAACTGAACGCCTACCTCGCTGCACTCTATAACCCGCGCGGTGGTGACCAGGGAAACGACCAAGCCGGGGCGGCGTAAGCGTCGTTGAGGACGGCAGCTACGTCGACCGGCTTTACGCCATCGCGACAGGCTGGCTGGGATGGACCCCCGCCACGGCCTGGAGTACACCATTGCCCGAACTGTTCATTGCGCTGGATGCCAAGATCGAGTGGTCGCAGATGACCAATCCGTTTGGCAGCGGCAAAGCAGCCAGCCAGAAGGTGAAGCCCAAGCCTGCTGATGTTGCTGAGAAGCTGCGGCAGGCGCTGACGGGAATGCGCGCTAGTTAGCATTTTGTTAGTCTTCCCTGTCCAAGTGCGAGGGATTGACGATGCTGAAAATGATGGTGATGCTTCCTGCCTTTTTGTTGCTGGCAGCATGCGGGCAATCGGATGCCCAGAAGGCAGAAAGTGCTGCCGCAATGGCTGAGATAAGAAACCAGCGTGTGGCTAGAGAGTTTGTGGGTGGAGCCTTAAAAGATCCCGACAGCGCTGAATTTCGTAATCAGCGCGGGCTTTGTGGCGAAGTGAATTCTAAAAATTCCTTTGGAGGCTATGTTGGTTTCAGGAGATTTATCGCGGCAAGCAAGGAAATGGTAGTTTTCGAAAATGATGGCCGCATGAATCCGGGCGATTTTGAGAAAGCTTGGTCAACGCACTGTCGTTAGTTTTTTCGTTTTACCGCCCGCTTCGGCGGGTTTTTTATTGCCTGGAGAAAAGCATGGCTGACCAACAAGTCCAGGGGATGCTGGTTCAGATTGAGGCCACCACCGCCCAGTTGCGCCGCGAGCTTGCCAGTGCCGATCAGTTGGTGGGGCGAACTTCGCAGTCTATTGATCGGAACTTGGTACGGGTCGACACTGCATTCGATAGAGTTGGCACCGCGGCTCAGCAAGCGGGAACATTGATCAGGGGAGCGTTCGCTGCTGTAGCTGGCGCAGGGCTGATTGGCGGCATCATTAAACAAGTCGACGCCTATGGGCAGATGTCGGATCGCATGAGGGCTGCGGCAGGGGGCTCTGAAGAGTATCAAGCCGTACAGCAACACCTGCTACGTACCGCCCAGGAGACCTACCGCCCGCTGGCCGAGGCACAAGAGCTTTACATCCGCACCGCGGACGTAATGAAAACCCTAGGCTTCAACACCCAGCAGACGCTCGATATCACCGATAGCTTCAGCTTCCTGCTTGTGACCAACGCTGCATCTGCCGACAAGGCGGGATCAGCACTTGATGCCTACTCCAAGGCTTTGCAGACTGGGAAGGTTTCCGCCGACGGCTGGATCTCTATCCAAGCAGCGATGCCGACTGTTGCAGACGCGATCGCCAGCGCGACCGGAAAGAGCGCGAAGGAAATCCGCGCACTCGGCGTTGATGGCAAGCTGGCCTTGGATGACCTGAACACTGGCTTACTGCGTACGGTTGAGGTAAACCGTAAGGCAGCGGCGGACATGTCCACCAGCGTGCAGGACGCGCTGACCAACATGGGCACAGCTATTGGCAGTTTTCTCGGTGGCATGGAGGAGCGCACCGGCTTAGTGGCCGGGCTTTCCAAGGCTCTTCTGGTTTTGGCTGAGCACGTCAACCTGGTCGCCATCGCGATGGGGGGCGCAGGCGCCGCTGCGCTGACCAACTACGTCGCGAAGGCCGGCCTGGCTTTGAAGGCTGCACTGGCCCAGCGCGCTGCCGAGGTCGAGAATGCCCGCGCAGCGCTGCGAGCCGCCGACGCCCAACGGATCTATGCTCAGGCACAGCTCCAGCAAGCTCAGGCCTCAGTCGCTGCCACCAGTGGTCTGCAGCGGTTGTCGCTGGTGCAGACACAACTGATCCCGCGGCAGGCCGCGCTCAAGGCGTCCACAGATGCCCTGGCGGTAGCCCAGGCAAACCTGACCCGGGTAGCGACTGGCGGCTTGTTGGCCGCACTGGGCGGCCCGATGGGGCTGGCTCTGCTTGCTGGAACGGCGGCCGCAAGCTTCTTGCTGCTGCGGGACAACGCGGACAAGGCTGGCGTGAGCCTCGACGATCTGCACAAGCCTGTTGCTCAACTGCGCGAAGAGTTCGCCAAGCTCAACAAGGATCAGCGCGAAGCATCGTTGGTGAAATGGCAGCAGGAGCAGATCACGGCTACGGATAA
Source organism: Pseudomonas palmensis (assembly GCF_049942755.1). Taxonomy (NCBI): domain Bacteria; kingdom Pseudomonadati; phylum Pseudomonadota; class Gammaproteobacteria; order Pseudomonadales; family Pseudomonadaceae; genus Pseudomonas; species Pseudomonas palmensis. The sequence continues at coordinate 9,576 of NZ_CP187958.1, read as the reverse complement.
GGTCAAGGATGCCTATGGCGATCTGGCCCAGTCCATTCGCTCAGCCACTGTTACTGCCCCGGCGCGAGACTCCAACGGGCAGTACAACAAGCAGTTGGCTGATTACCGGTCGATCATTGATCGGCTAAACGAGGCGCGCGCCGCCGGGGAAGATCTCTCGCCGACGCTCAAGGAGGTTGCCGATCGGTTGCAGATCCCAGCCAGCACAGTGCAGCGATGGCTGACGCAGGCCGGCGCTGTGAGTGACGCCGATCAGCGCTCTGGGCTAATCGCCGAGACGCTGCGCGTGCTAACCGGTGTCACCGAACAAAACACCTCGGCCACCCAGGCCAACAATGTCGCCAAGGCTGGCATGAGCGCTGCCGGCCAGGCCTACCTGGAGACGCTGCAGAAACAGCTGGCCGGCCTGCAGGACAACGGCGACGCGCTCAAGATCGCCAACCGGCATCTCGCCGAGAATGCGGATCTCACCGAAGTAGATCGTCAGGCGATTATCTCTGCGGCGAACGCGATTGAGTCGCAGAAGAAGGTCAACGAGGCCGCGAACAAGGCCAAGCGCAAGGGCGCCTCGGAAAGCGAGCAAGCCAGCAAGAAACAGCTCAAGGATTTCGAGTCGACCGAAGAGGGCTACAAGCGCCAGATCGAACTGATCAACACCTCCGGCGACAAGCAGAAGGACGCCACCGAGGTAGCCAAGCTTTCGTTCGAGCTGCAGGAGGGCAAGCTGGGGAATCTGTCCAAGGTTCAGCAGAAGCGCCTGCTTGAGCTGGCCGCCGAGCTGGACGGATTGAACAAGATCAAGAAGGCCAACGAGGACGCCCTGAAGCTCAGTGCGTTTAAGGCCGCCCAGGCTGCCGGTACCCAGACGACGATCAACGGCTACTCGCAGGAGCTGGCCGGCATCGGCATGGGGGATAAAGCTCGCGACCGGATGCGCGCTAACCTGGCGATTCAGCAGAAGTACGTCGAGGATCTGAAGGCGCTCAACGAGCAAAGCAACACCGGGCAGATCAGTCCGGAGCTGTACGCTAGCCAGAGCAAGGTGCTGCAGGACGAGCTGAACAAGCAACTGATTGCTCAGCAGTTCTACTACGAGCAGGTCGATGAGGCCCAATCGAACTGGGTGAATGGAGCTCGGGACGCCTGGGCCGACTTCGCTGATGCGGCGCAGAACTACGCTGCGCAGGCGGCGGACTTTGTAGGTGGCACGCTTGGGTCTGCCACCAGCGAGCTGGGCGGCGCTTTCTCCGACATCATCACGCAGTCGAAGAGTGCAGAGGATGCGTTCGCCGATGCTGCAGCCGGCATGGCGAAGTCGATGATAAACGCCCTCAGCGATATGGCCGCGCAGTGGCTTGTGTATCAGGCGGTGCAGGCACTGGTCGGGTCCACGACGCAGAGCGCTGCGAGCCTTGGCATGGTCGCCAACGCCCAGGCAACGTCGTTCCAGGCCAGCCTTGCTGCGTATGCCTCCACGGCTGCGATACCGGTCGTGGGGCCTGGCCTGGCCCCGGGCGCGGCAGCTACGGCTGCTGCTGCAACTGCACCCATGGTTGCAGCGGTATCCACCGCGACCGCGATGGCGGGCGCGGGCTTCATGGATGGCGGCTACACCGGCCACGGCCGACGTGATGAGGTGGCGGGGCCAGTGCACCGCGGCGAGTACGTGTTCGACGCCGAGGCCACTGCGCGCATTGGCGTGGGTCGTTTGGAGGCGCTGAGTAACGGCCAGATCGGGATGGTGGGTACTTCTTCGGGCGGCGCTCCCGCGACCGCGCCGGCGCCCGGCGGCCCCGCGCCGATCATCATCAACTCACCGATCAATGTTCAGGCCCAGCCCGGTATGAGCGACGAAGCCGCACGCCGCCAGGGGGCAGCGATGGAGGACGGGTTCCGGCAAATGTGCCGGGAGGTTGTCCGAGAGGAGTTCGGGCAGGGCGGCTCTATGTGGAGGCGGTAATGACAGAAACCTTTGACTTCGACATAGAGGCGGACGCCGATGGCGACATCAGTCAGCGCACTTGGGATAACGACTTCGGCGATGGCTACGCGCAGTCAGGCGGTACCGGCATCAATACGAAGTCGCAGTCCTGGAATGCAACTCACACAGGCCTGCTGGAGCAGGGAGAGGAGGCCCTTGAGATCTGCAAATTTCTTGATCGGCACGAAGGCTACAAAACCTTCTTCTGGACCCCGCCTGGTGGAGTGCAGGGGCGGTATCGGGTCAAGGGCTACAAGCTCAAAGCCAGAGGCAACCCCAAGCTGGTAACGATCAGCTGGACGTTCGATCAACGATTCACCCCTTACTAAGCCCCGCCCGTGCGGGGCTTCTTGTTTCTGAGGCCCCATGACTTTTAATACCGATATCCAGAAGCTCGAGCCGGGCAACCAGATCCGGCTGTTCGAAGTGGATGCCACGCGCTTGGGCGGTAACCTCTGGCGCTTCCACGGCCACGCCCAAGAGGGCGACATCATCTGGCAGGGCCACCTCTACGAGCCGATCCAGCTCGAGGCGAAAGGGTTCGACATCCGCGGCGATGGCCGGCCTTCGTCGCCGACCCTGCAGCTGGCCAACGAGCTGGGTGGGGTGAGGGGTGCAATTTCAGCGCTATGCCTGCACCTGCGCGACCTGGCCGGCGCCAAGGTCAAGGTCATCGAGACCTTTCGCCACTTCCTGGATGCCGCGAACTTCCCGGACGGCAACCCAGCCGCCGCCAACCAGGCGCGCATCAACCTCTGGTACATCGAGCAGAAGACCGATGAGGACCGGGAGCAGGTGACCTTCCAGCTCTCCAGCCCGCTGGACCTGGAGGGGCAGATGCTGCCTACCCAGCAGATCACCAAGCTGTGCCGCTGGGCCTGCCGTGGGCAATACCGCCAGGAGGCGTGCGGCTACACCGGCACAGCCAAGTTCACCAAGAAGGACGAGCCCACCAACAACCCCGCGCTGGACCGCTGTGGCGGGCGCTGGAAGAGCTGCAAGGCTCGGGGTAATACGCGCCGCTTCGGCGGCTCCATGGGCGCCAGTCTCATTGCCAGCTCGAGGTAACCATGCGCATCAACCAACAACTACAAGCCGCCATTCGCGAGCATGCCGAGCGGGCATACCCGGACGAGGCCTGCGGGGTGCTGATCAAGACCGAGCAAGGCCGCGAGTATGTGCCGTGCCGCAACCAGGCCAGCACACCTCGCGAGCAGTTCTCGCTGAACCCCGAAGACCTGGCCCAGGCTGAAGACCGTGGCCAGGTCCTCGCGATCATCCACAGCCACCCCGACAAGTCGCCGGCACCCAGCATGGCTGATCAGGTGAGCTGTGAGCTGCATGAGTTGCCGTGGGGCATAGTCGGCTGGCCCGGCGGTGAGATGGAGTGGTTCAAGCCTTCGGCCTACCAGGCGCCTCTACTGGGGCGTGACTTTGCGCGCGGCCTGCTGGACTGCTGGGGCGCGTGCCGCGACTGGTACGCCCGCGAGGCCGGTCTGGTGCTGCCGAACTTCGAGCGCAAAGATCTGTGGTGGGAAGAGCGTGATGGCCCGAGCCTGTATGAGGCGAATTTCGCGGACGCCGGCTTCTACCTGGTTGACGAGCCCCGCCGCGGCGACATGCTGGTATTCATCGTGCCGTCACCAGGCCGGCCATGCCACCACCCCAACCACGCCGCCATCTACCTGGGCGACGAGCCGGCCTTTGTCAGCGAGCCAGCCCCGGACCTGGGTGGCAGCGGACCGTTCATCTATCACCACATGGCAGGGCGGGCATCGACTCGTGAAATCTACGGCTGGTCGATGGCCAGCCGCCTGCGCCTGGTGCTGCGCCACAAGGATTACCGGCCATGATGCGAACCATCAAGCTCTACGGCGTGCTGCGCAAGCACTTCGGCAATGAGTTCACCCTCGACGTGTGCAGCGTGCGGGACGCGATCAGCGCCCTGTGCGCCATGGTGCCGGGGTTCGAGAAGTTCCTGCGCACGGGTGAGGAGCGGGGTCTGGTCTTTGCAGTGTTCTCTGGCCGCCGAAACCTGGCCAATTCCGAGCTCGATCTGAAGGGCGATGACCCAGGACAGATCCGCATCGCGCCGATCATCCAGGGCAGCAAGCAGGGCGGGATGTTCCAGACGATCCTCGGGGCCGTACTGGTCGTCGCCGGTTTTTTCGCCGGCGGCACCACCACGGGCCTCGGCATGGCACTGATCGCGGGCGGTGCTGCACTGTCGCTCGGTGGCGTGGTGCAGATGCTGTCCCCCACGGCGCGGACTGGTACCGGAACCAAGAACGAAGACGGTAACAACCCGAGTTACGGCTTCGGCAGCGCGGTCACAACCATCGCCCAGGGCAACCCGTACCCGCTGCTGTACGGCGAGCGCGAGATTGGCGGCGCCATCGAGTCTGGCGGGATTTACACCCAGGACAGGCTGTAGCTGTTGAGCCACCACCAACCCGCTTCGGCGGGTTTTTTTGTTTTCAGGAGATCTGCATGAGCGCAATTGCAGCGAGGCCGCAGGCATCCCGCAATCGTGTTGCCGGGGCCAAGGGCGGCAGTTCGAAGCCGAAGCAGCCAAGCATTGCATCGAACAGCACGCCCTCCATCGCCACGGCCCGCATCGTCTATCTGTGGAGCTGGGGGCCAATTGTTGGCCCGGTGGATGGCCTGCGGTCGATCAAGCTCGGCGACACGCCTATCCAGGCCGCCAATGGCACCATCAACTACCCGGGTGTGAAGTGGCAATTCCGTTCTGGCGAACTAAACCAGCCTCGCCTGGACGGTATTGCCGAGTCGAGTAACGAGATCGGCGTCAGTCAGGAGCTGCGCAGCACCACGCCCTACATCTACACCGTGGCCAACTCCATGGTCGACGCCGTGCGCGTGCGCTTCAGCTGGCCGCAGCTCCAGTCTCAGGATAAGTCCGGCAACATCAACGGCGTGCGGATTGACTACGCGATCGACGTGGCCACCGATAGCGGCCCGTACCAGCAGGTACTGGCGTCTTCGGTCAACCGCAAGAACATCACCAAGTACGAGCGCTCCCACCGCATCAACCTGCCCGAGGGTAGCCGGTGGTCGGTGCGTGCTCGCCGCATCACGCCAGAAGCCAACAGCTCCCTGGTACAGGATGGGATGTGGATCGATGCAATCGCTGAAGTCGTCGACAGCGACCAGGAGTACCCGCTGACCGCCGTCGGCTGCCTGGAGTACGACGCCGAGCAGTTCGGCGGGGACATCGCCAAAGTCGCAGCGCTGATGCGCGGCCGAATTGTTAGCGTGCCGGCGAACTACGAGCCGGAGACACGGACCTATCACACCAGCGGCCCTGGTACCACCAATGGCGTCTGGAACGGCACGTTCAAGCAGGCCTACACGAACAACCCAGCCTGGGTCTTTTATGACCTGGTCCTGCACCCGTACTACGGCCTGGGCGAGCGCATCGATGCCACGCAGATTGACCGCTGGTCTCTTTACCGCATCGCACAGTACTGCGACCAGCTTGTGCCGAACGGCGCCGGCGGCCAGGAGCCGCGGTTCACCTGCAACCTCTACCTGCAGAAACAGGCCGAGGCTTATGCTGTGCTCCAGGATCTGGCCTCGATTTTCCACGGCATGGCTTTCTGGGACGGTAGCCAGATCGTCGTCAACGCCGACATGCCCAGCGACCCGGTATACACCTACACCCCGTCGCAGATCCTGGGCGACGGCGCAATCAAGTACGGCGGCAGCCGCTTGCGTGACCGGCACAGCCTGGCGATGGTGGCCTGGGACAACCCGGCCCAGGGCTTCGAGACCGACAAGGAGCCCATCTTCGACGACGAGGCCATGGCCGAAATCGGCGTGCGCGAAGTGTCCGTCGAGGCGCTGGGGTGCACATCGCTCGGCCAGGCGCAGCGCGCCGGCCAGTGGGCGCTAATGACCGAGCAGCTGCAAACTCGGGGTGCGACTATTCGTGTTGGGCTCGATGGGCATATCCCGCGGCCAGGCCAGGTGATCGCCCTGTCTGATCCGATGCTCTCTGGCCGCGCCAACGGCGGGCGTATCGCTGCAGTTGCAGGCCGGGTTATCACCCTCGACCGGGATACCGAGGTGACACCCGGTGCCCGCCTGCTGGTCAACCTGCCCAGCGGCAAGTCTGAGACCCGGCAAGTTCGATCGGTTGCCGGGCGGGCTGTGACAGTGATCGCCGATTTCAGCGAGGCCCCGCAGTCGGAATGCGCCTGGGCGCTGGACTTCGACGACCTGAAGCTGATGCAGTTTTTCGTGCGCAACGTGACGCGCCCGGAATGGCACCAGTTCCAGTTCGAGCTGATCCAGCACGAGCCAGAAAAGTTTGATGTCATTGACTACGGCGCAGTGATCGACGATCGGCCGATCAGCGTGCTGCCGCCAGGTGTGCAGGAAGCTCCGGCGCAGGTATTGATCAGGAGCCACAGCTCGATAGAGCAGGGGCTGGCTGTCACCACCATGACAATCGGGTGGGATGCCGCGCCGGGGGCCGTGGCTTATGAGGTCGAATGGCGCTGGGGTGCGCGGGACTGGATCAAGTTGCCGCGCACTGGCGAGCTCTCTGCCGACGTGCGCGGCGTGTATGCCGGCCAGTACCTGGCTCGCGTGCGCGCCGTAAACGCGATGAACGTGGCGTCGATGCCTGCCAGCTCAATGTTGACCGAGGTGGCGGGCAAGACAACGCCGCCGCCGGCAGTTACCCACCTGCTGGCCACCAGCGAGCTGTTCGCGATCGGGCTGCGCTGGGGCTTTCCGCCCGGCGCCGAGGACACACAGCGTACCGAGATCTGGTACAGCCCAAGCAACGACCTGTCGGTGGCAACGAAGCTCACCGACCTGGCGTACCCGCAGCGCGACTTCATGCTGCAGGGGCTGGCTGCGGGCGTGTCGTTCTTCTTCTGGGCACGCCTCGTCGACCGCACCGGCAACATCGGTCCATGGTATCCCGTGGACAACGGCGTACTGGGGCAGAGCGGCATGGATGCTTCGCCGATCCTCGACCTCATTGCAGGGCAGATCGGCGAGACCCAGCTGGGCAAAGAAGTCATCGACAAGATCGATGGCCTGCAAGACCAGATCGATGCGCTGGACGGGCTCAAGGCATACGACCCAGGTGAGCCATACGTGAAAGACCAGATGGTCGTGGTCGATGGTCGGATCTACCAGGCAAAAGGCCCTGTTCCTGCCGATGCCTCGGGTGCAAATTCTCCGCCGAACGCGAACCTCTGGATCGATGTTGGTCAGTCTGTGCAAGCGGCCAACGGCCTTGCGCAGCAGGTGCAGACGAACAAGACCAACATCGAGACCGTCGACGGCAAGGTCACGGCGACAGCCGAGAGCCTGCAAGCCCTGCGCGCGTCGGCGCGTGACGACGATGCCGAAGGTGATCTGGCCGGCGCACTGCACCAGTGGGACGCGACAGCTGCATTTGCAGAGGAAGTGAAGGTCAGCGCCTCTCGCGATGAAGTCATCGTGCGCAAGACCGAGACGCTCGAAGCGACGATGAATGATACGACGGCGGCCGTGCAGACGATCAGCCAGGCCCAGGTCAATGCCGATGAAAAGGCCTCGACGATGTGGGCTGTGAAGATGCAGCTCAACTCGCAAGGCAAGTACGTTGTCGCTGGCATCGGCCTTGGCATCGAGAACGGACCAGCGGGCCTGCAGAGCCAGTTCATCATCAATGCCGACAGGTTCGCCGTGGTCAACGACATCAACGGCACTCCCGCATCGTTTTTCGCGATCCAGGATGGGCAGACGTTTATCCAGGCAGCCTTCATCGCTGACGGCACGATCACGAACGCCAAGATCGGGAGCTTCATCAGTTCGACGAACTACGTGCCGGGCGTCCAAGGCTGGCGACTGAACAAGGACGGAACGCTCGAGATCAACGGCGCTATCGCGGGGCAGGGACGGCTCACGATCACGCACCGTGCCGTGAAGGTTTTCGACAGCAATGACCGGCTGCGCGTGCAACTTGGAGATCTGACGGCATGAGCTACGGTCTAAGGACATTCAGTGAAGACGGTGTTGTAGAGCTTGATACCGACAGCTTCACCTACCAAGTTCTTCACAGCCAAACCTACACGCTGACGGGAAATGGGGCAGTCGTTTCTGTCCCCATTTCAGGGTTCAACCCGGCAACATGCACGGCCGTGATCCTTCCAACAACTGCGCGCAAAAACGAGTTCAACGAAAGCGCAATGCCCTATATGAGGGTGGCGGTAGGCAATGTGACCGTGCGATCAAAGCACCCGAACCAGCCCGGCACTGAGGATTCCGGCTCACACATTCAATTTCGTCTTCTTGTAATGAGGTTCAAGAATTGAGCTTTGGACTTTACGTTAGAAATGACGATGACTACGTGCAGATCGACTCCGACAACCCCAGGCTGTGCGCGCTGTACAGCGGGACTTACTCCGCGACAAGTTCAAGCACTGTAGTCGTCTCGTTCCCGGCCCCGATAAGAACGACAGAGCCGCCCTGCATCTTCATTCGCAACTCGCCGAGCCAGCCAGACATTCTCTATCGGGAAATGACAATTACCGGCTCTCCAGGCAACTGGACAGGCTTCAGGCTCGAGAGCGGCAATGTGACCTGGCGGCCCACCGGGAAGTGGTTTGCAGCTGTATTTGCCAGCCGCTCAGCAGCGAGTTGGGGGTTGAGGATGTGGGACGAGGCCGGAGTCATCATCTACGACTCCGGGTCAACTCCGATCATATTCACCAAGGCCACAAACTCATGGAGCTATCAGGGCATGGTCCAGCTGGCACTGGGGAATGCCTATTACTACTTGTGCGCAGCTGTAGGGGCTCTGGCTTCGGACGAGTACTTCATGATCAACCCGTTTTCTCGTGGGCTCATGGCGCCCAACCAGATCCTCACAAATTGGTGTGGTGCAAGATTCAATTACTCAATCAACCGGCTGCAAATCTATTCAGTCGGGACCACGGGCTGGAGTGATCTGGGTCAGCCCGGAGCTGTTTTTGCCCGCTTGCCAGGGACATAACAGTCGCATTCGAAAATCAACATTACCCGCCGCGGCGGGTTTTTTATTGCCTGGAGAATTTATGCCCTGGTACAGAGAAGGCAAGGTCGCAATCGCGGCAGGACAAACCACCGTAACCGGTACCGGTACAAACTTCGCAGCGAACTCTCGCGTCGGCGATGCTTTTCAGGGGCCTGATGGCCGTTGGTATGAAGTAACGAACATCGCAAGCGGTACAGTGCTTTCAATTTATCCTGCCTATCAAGGTGCCACCATCGCGGCCGGTACCTACGGCCTCGCGCCCATGCAGGGGTATGTCAAAGAATCAGCCGACCGCCTTCGGCAGATCGTCGAGCAGTTCGGCTCGACTCTGGCGGTGCTCGGCGTCGCCACGACTGCACCGAAGCTTCGGGAGAACATCGGCGCCGCGGCGCGCGGGGCGAATAGCGACATCACGTCACTGACCGGCATGACAACCGCGCTGAGCGTTGCTCAGGGCGGTACAGGCGGCAGCACACAAGCGACCGCCAGGGCAGGCCTGGGCCTAAAGGCTGCCGCAACGGCTGATATCGTCGGCACAGTGAGTCAATCGGGCGGC